>CAVWKF010000003.1:0-60351 GCA_963755575.1 uncultured Actinomycetota bacterium | reverse complement strand
CGCCGGTGAAGGTACCGTCGGTCTCGATCGGCTCGTTCGCCTGGGCGATGACGTGCCGATCCTCCTCGTCCGCGGTCAGGTAGTCGATCTGGTCGGTCACCTTGCCGGCCTTGACCTTGCGGTACGGCGTCTCGACGAAACCGAACGCGTTGACGCGGCCGTAGGACGACAGCGAGCCGATCAGGCCGATGTTCGGACCTTCTGGCGTCTCGATCGGGCACATCCGGCCGTAGTGGCTGGGGTGCACGTCACGAACCTCGAACCCGGCCCGCTCACGAGACAGGCCACCCGGGCCAAGCGCCGACAAGCGGCGCTTGTGCGTGAGGCCAGCCAGCGGGTTGGTCTGGTCCATGAACTGCGAGAGCTGGCTGGTGCCGAAGAACTCCTTGATGGACGCCACGACCGGGCGGATGTTGATCAGCGTCTGCGGCGTGATCGCCTCGACATCCTGGGTCGTCATCCGCTCGCGGACAACCCGCTCCATCCTGGCCAGGCCGAGGCGGACCTGGTTCTGGATGAGCTCGCCTACGGTGCGCAGGCGACGGTTACCGAAGTGGTCGATGTCGTCGGTCTCGACCGGGATCATCTCGCTGCCAGACTTCATCTCCTCCTCGCCGACGTGCAGCCGGACGAGGTACTCGATGGTCGCGACGATGTCTTCCTCAGTCAGGGTGCCCTGGCCGATGTTCTGCGACAGCCCCAGCTTCTTGTTGACCTTGTAGCGGCCGACCTTGGCCAGGTCGTAGCGCTTCGGGTTGAAGTAGAGGTTCTCCAGGAGCGCCTGCGCCGATTCCCTCGTCGGCGGCTCGCCCGGCCGCAGCTTGCGGTAGATGTCGAGCAGCGCGTCGTCCTGGCCGGTGGTGTGGTCCTTCTCCAGGGTCGCCCGCATGGATTCGAACTGGCCGAACCGCTCCAGGATCCTGGCCTCGTCCCAGCCGAGGGCCTTGAGCAGGACCGTCACGCTCTGCTTGCGCTTGCGGTCGATGCGCACGCCAACGGCGTCGCGCTTGTCGATCTCGAACTCGAGCCACGCGCCGCGCGATGGGATGACCTTGCAGCTGTAGATGTCCTTGTCGGACGTCTTGTCGACCTGACGGTCAAAGTAGACGCCTGGCGAGCGGACAAGCTGTGACACAACTACGCGCTCAGTGCCGTTGATGATGAACGTGCCCTTGGCCGACATGAGCGGGAAGTCACCCATGAAGACGGTCTGGCTCTTGATCTCACCGGTGGAGTTGTTGATGAACTCCGCGGTGACGAACATGGGTGCGGAGAAGGTCATGTCCTTGTCCTTGCACTCCTCCGCGGAGTACTTGGGCGGCTCGAACCGGTGGTCACGGAACGAGAGCGACATGGTGCCGGTGAAGTCCTCGATCGGGCTGATCTCCTCGAAGATCTCTTCGAGGCCGGACTGCTCCGGGAGATTCTTATGCCCCGCTTTCTTTTCCGCATCGAGCCGGGCACGCCAGCGCTCGTTGCCAAGCAGCCAGTCGAACGACTCGGTTTGCAGGGCAAGAAGGCTGGGGACTTCTAGGGGCTCATTGATGCGAGCAAATGAAACACGACTGGGACCATGGGCGGTAGCTGAGGCGCTGCGCGAGGCTGCCAACAGGGGTCCTTCCGAGCTTGTGGCGGACGGTGCACCGCGCGCACGCAAAACGCCCTGCGGCTACGCCGCGAGGGGTTTGGGAAGCCGAGGACGAGTTAGTGCAGCGCAAATTGGCAGTGTAGTCGAACGACACACCGCTGGTCAACTGTACGTCACTATGAGGTTCACGGTTGCAATGGAGCATCGCTCTTTCGAAGCAAAACGTCAAGCCCTGGATGGCTTGTGTCGCAACCCTTCGCTATGTGACGAACCTCACACCGCCTGAGTAGTTTCGGACTCTGATGATGCGGGTAAGGCTAGTTTTTCAGCGCCAGCAAGACTTCGAGTCTCACTGCCACTAGCATGTAACGCTATGTATATGCCGAGTATTCCTCGGCCCCGTTCCCTGCCTGTGTGCTCGTGTTCGTCGCAAAGGCCCGCCGTCCGCCGCGAGTCGCGGGGGCAGCGGGCCTTTGCCCCGTTCAGGGGTCCTGCTTACTTGACGGTGACGGTGGCGCCAGCGCCCTCAAGCTGGGCCCTGGCCTTCTCCGCGGCCTCCTTGTTGACGCGCTCAAGCAGCGGCTTGGGTGCGCCGTCGACGAGGTCCTTGGCCTCCTTGAGCCCAAGGCTCGTCAGGGTCCGGACCTCCTTGATGACCTGGATCTTCTTGTCGCCCGCGGCCTCAAGGATGACGTCAAACTCGTCCTTCTCCTCGGGCTCTTCGGCCGCTGCGCCGCCGCCGGCGCCGGGGGCGGCAGTCGCGACAGCCACCGGGGCGGCGGCCTTCACGTCGAAGGTCTCCTCGAACTGCTTCACGAACTCAGAGAGCTCGATCAGCGTCATCTCCTTGAAGGCCTCGAGCAGGTCGCCTGAGCTGAGCTTTGCCATTGTGGTGCTTCCTCTTCCGTTCATTCCGTGTGTCGCCGATGGCCATCCAGCCATCTGCATGTCTGGTTCAGGTCACGCAGGGTGCCTGGTTAGCTCTCCGTGCCGTCCGAGGCTGCCGCCTCGGGAGTCTGCGCCGTCGCGTCCGCTGCATCGGCAGCTTCGACGGCGTCGGCCGGGGTGTCCGCGTCGGCCGGTGCCACCGCGTCGGCCGGGCTTGCCGCGTCAGGCGTCTCTGCGTCGACCGGTGCCACCGCGTCGGCCGGAGCGACAGCGTCGGCCACCTCGGCAGCGGGTCCGGCTGGACTCTCTGCCGCTCGCTTGCTCTCCAGAGCGCCGAGCAGCTGCGCCATCTGGACCGGGAGCGCCGCGAACGTGCCGGCCGCGTTGGCCAGGGACGCCTTCAGCGCGCCGGCCAGCTTGGCCAGCAGCACTTCGCGCGGCTCCAGGTCGGCCAGCTTGACGATCTCGTCCGGCGTCAGCGGCTTGCCGTCGAGGATGCCGCCCTTGATAACCAGCAGCGGGTTCGCCCTGGCGAAGTCGCGCAAGCCCTTGGCGGCCTCGACGACGTCCCCATCGACGAATGCGATCGCTGACGGGCCCGTCAGCAAGCTGGTCAGCTCTGGCGTTACGCCTGCCTCGGCGGCGGCGATCTTCGTGATCGTGTTCTTGACGACCGAGTACGTCGCGTTGGCGCCCAGCGACTTGCGCAAATCGCCTAGCTGAGACACCGACAGGCCGCGGTACTCGGTCAGCACCGCGCCTGAGGAGCTCTGGAACCGCTCGGTCAGCTCGGCGACCGCGGCCACCTTCTCTGCCCTCGCCACGGGCCTCCCTTCTCGATCCGCGCTCGTCGGTTGTGACGGCCCGGCTATGTCTGGCGTCGGCCCGGCCCACAAAATGCGAACGCCCCGTACGCAAGCGCACGGGGCGTGACCAGGACGAAGGTAGAACAACGTCCAAGGCCCAGCTCGGTCGCCTGCGCGGGCGCCCGCTTAAAGCGGGCCTTCGGTCGTCGCGCTCGGCGCGCGACAACAGCCGACGGTCTTTGGCAGGCCTTCAGAGTACGCGGCAGGTGCCCGGCCCGCCAAATCGGCCTACGGACTGCCCACCGCGCGGCACGTACGTCCTAGGTGATCTTGCGAGCAACGCGCGTACCGCTGGGGCGCATCTGCCGCGCGTTTTCGGCCCTAACGGTACGCACATTCCGGTGTCGCGATCTCATGATCCGACAATAGGTATTAATCGGCACCGGCGACCGCTGCCGAGGCGGCTGCGGCCGCGGCCCTGCGTCTCAGACGGCGGCCGGCTGGTCCTCGAACTCGGCCGTCAGCCCCCTGGTCATGCCTGGATCGACCTGGATGCCTGGACCCATGGTGGTGGTGATCGCCACCTTCTTGAGGTACTTTCCCTTGGCTGCCGCGGGCTTGAGCCTCATGACTTCATCCATGGCGGCCGCGTAGTTCTCAACGAGCGCCCGGTCAGCGAACGAGGCCTTGCCGATGATCAAGTGCAGGTTGCTGTTCTTGTCAACCCGGAACTCGATCTTGCCGCCCTTGATCTCGGTCACGGCCCGGCCGACCTCCATCGTGACGGTCCCGGTCTTCGGGTTCGGCATGAGGCTGCGTGGACCGAGGACACGACCGAGACGGCCGACCTTGCCCATCAGGTCGGGCGTGGCGACGACCGCGTCAAAGTCGAGGAAGCCGCCCTGGACTCGCTCGATCAGCTCATCCGCACCGACGTAGTCGGCTCCTGCGGCGCGGGCCTCCTCGGCACGCTCGCCGGTCGCGAAGACCAGCACGCGGGCCGTCTTGCCGGTACCGTTCGGAAGATTGACCGTGCCGCGGACCATCTGGTCAGCCTTGCGCGGGTCGACGCCGAGCCGGAACGAGACCTCGACCGTCGAGTCGAACTTCGTGGTGGACGTGTCCTTGGCCAGGGCTACTGCCTCAGCCGGGGTGTAAAGCCGGTCAACGTCGACGTTCTCGAGCGCCTTCCGGTATGCCTTGCTGCGCTTCATTGCTTCTCCTGCAACTAGTCGGAGTTCGTGGTCAGCGGGCCAGCGCGTGGCCCTGCCACTGCCCGTGCCTTCCTGGCACCGGCATATTCATTTAGAGCACGGGAACGGGGTCGCGCATTCCGCGGTCGCCCGCACCTGCCGGGCGGCGTGAGTCAGCCGTCGACCCTGATGCCCATCGACCGCGCCGTGCCCGCGATGATCTTTTCGGCCGCCTCGATCGTGTTGGCGTTCAGGTCCGGCATCTTGACCTGGGCGATCTCCCTAACCTGCGCCTGGGTCATCGAGCCAACCTTGGTCTTGTGCGGCTCGCCGCTGCCCTTCTGCACGCCGGCGGCCTTCTTGATCAGCTCGGGCGCTGGCGGGGTCTTGGTGATGAAGGTGAACGACCTGTCTTCATAGATCGTGATCTCCACCGGGATGACGTTGCCGCGCTGGCCTTCGGTCGCAGCGTTGTACTGCTTGACGAAGTCCATGATGTTCACGCCGTGCGGACCCAGGGCGGTACCGACGGGCGGGGCCGGCGTCGCGGCGCCCGCATTCAGCTGCACCTTCACGATCGCAGCGATCTTCTTCTTCCTCGGAGCCATCTCTGGGTCCTTACCTCACTGTCTGTGTAGATCGATCTTGCTTCACTAAATTTTGCTGACCTGATCGAACGAAAGCTCCACGGGCGTCTCTCGGCCGAAGATCGACACCAGCACCTTGAGCTTCTGGGTGTCGGGGTTGATCTCGTTGACCGTGGCAGGAAGGGTTGCGAACGGCCCGTCCATCACGGTAACCGACTGGCCGATCTCGAAGTCCACCGCAGCGGCCTTGGCGGCCTCGGCCTTCTTGGCGATCTTCTCCTCTGGCACCGGGGCGAGCAGGTTGGTGACCTCATCCAGGCTCAGCGGCGACGGCCGGCTCGACAGGCCGACGAAGCCAGTCACGCCGGGCGTGTTGCGAACCGCGGCCCAGGACTCGTCGGTTAGGTCCATCCGGACCAGGATGTAGCCAGGCAGCACCTTCTCCTGAACCTGCTGGCGCTTGCCGGCCTTGATCTCGAACACCTCGTGGGTGGGGACCTCGATCTGGAAGATGTAGTCCTCCATGTTCAGCGACTGGGTCCGGCTCTCCAGGTTGGTGCGAACCCGGTTCTCGTAACCGGCGTAGGAGTGCACGACGTACCAGTCACCAGGCAGCGCCCGTAGTTCAGCCTTGAACTGCTGGACCGGGTCGGCCTCCTCGGCCTCCTCGGCCTCCGCGTCGGCGGCCAGCGCTACGTCGGCAACCGCAAGGCTGGACTCGCCGTCGGTCGGGTCGCCGTCGGTCGGCTGATCGACCGCCGGCTCGTCAGCCGTCGGATCGCCCAGCGGCAGTTCGGACTCGGACACGATTCTCTTTCTCCCCTTGCGCTTCTGCCTGGACCTCAGCGCCGCCGGACTTCTGTGCGGCGGCGCAGGCTAGTGCCCTCTCGATCATGCTGCCACGCTCGGTAGGCGCCTGGACACCCAGCCGTCAAACCTCAGCCGAAGAGGGCGAATACCAGCCTGGTAAACCCGTAGTCGAGGCTCGTTACGATGCCGACCATGATCAAGATGAAAACGAGCGCGACCGTTGTATAGGTCACGAGCTCCTTGCGGGTCGGCCAGACGACCTTGCGAAGCTCGTCCCGCACTTCTGTGACGAACTGGCCCGGAGTGGTCCGGTCCCGCTTCGTCGGGCGGTTGGGCTTCGCGGCCCTCTCGGGGGCCGGTCCACGTGTCTGAGTCGCCATTTCCTCACCTGAGCAATGGTCTAGCTGTCGGCTGGCGCCGCCACTTGCCCGTGCACGCACAGGCCGTACTCGCAGGGCAGGAGGGACTCGAACCCCCAACCGCCGGTTTTGGAGACCGGAACTCTAGCCAATTGAGCTACTGCCCTGTGACGGCTCGCGCGGGCATGCACGGGCCACTGGTGGACACCACCAGATGCAGAAGTGTACGTGGCCGCGGGGCTGCCGTCGAACCGCCCAGTTGAGCCGAGGGCTAGGACGTCTGGCGTTTACAGCCCCCGTCAGCCGACACGATGGCCGTTCAATTCCGCGAGACCCTGACACTTCCGTGGGTATAAAAAGTACGAATCACTCGTGATCATGGCTGAAACCGACAGGGTCTCGGAGAAAGCTGGCTCTAGACTCCAGCGATGCGGCTGCGCGAGCTCGGACTGACGGTCGGTACTGGCAGGCCAGGCCGGCACAACGCGATCACCGATGTCGCCGGGGTCATGGTTGGCCACACAACGCTGATCAGCGGTGACGGTCCGCTCGATCCTGGCCGCGGTCCCGTCCGAACTGGCGTCAGCGTGATCAAGCCCGTCCCCGGCTACATCCGCGAGACGCCCCTGCAGGCGGGCGTTCACACCCTCAACGGGAACGGCGAGCTGACCGGCATGGCCTGGATCGCCGAGTCAGGTCTGCTCACAACGCCCATTGCCCTGACGAACACTCACAGCGTCGGGGTCGTGCGGGACGCGCTGGCGGCCATCGACAGCCGCGAGGGCCGGGCCAGGACGGGTGGACGCGCCTTGTACTGGTCGATGCCGTCGGTCGGCGAGACCTATGACGGCGTGCTTAACGACATCGAAGGCGGGCACGTCCGCCCCGAGCATGTTGAAGCCGCGTACAGCCTGGCCGCCAGTGGCCCGATCGCGGAGGGCAGCGTCGGCGGCGGTACCGGGATGATCTGCCACGAGTTCAAGGGCGGGATTGGTACCGCATCCCGCGTCCTAACCGCGCAAGATGGCGGCTGGACCGTTGGCGTTCTGGTTCAGGCCAATCACGGGAGCCGCGGGGATCTGCGCGTCGACGGCGTCCCGGTAGGGCGCTTGCTGCCGGCATCGGTGGTCCCGGTGCCCGCCGAGGACGGTCCGGCGATGCTATTGGAGCCGGGAACGGGGTCGATTATCGTCGTGGTCGCTACGGATGCGCCGGTGCTTGGCCAACAGTGCCGGCGTCTCGCCCAGCGAGCGGCCATCGGCATTGGCCGGGCCGGCGGCGGGACGTCTGACTCCAGCGGCGATATTTTCCTCGCGTTTTCGACTGCCAGCCAGCCGATGCCGCCGGAGTACTTCTTGCCGGGGACCCCGATACCGCCGACAGTAGACGTGCGCTCGCTTCCTCACAGCCGGCTGAGCCCGCTATTCGCCGCCGTCGCCGAGGCAACCGAAGAAGCCATACTCAACGCTCTGCTCGCGGCTGGCGACATGACTGGGCGGGATGGGATCACGGCGTATGGGCTGACAGCTGACCTGCTTGCGCAGGCGTTCGGAGGGGCGGCCGAGAACCTGGCCGAGGTGGCCGCCAGACTGGGCCGCGGCTTCCATTGACCGACGGGGCAGGCAGGCCGCAGGGATGGGATCATAGGTCACATGGCTGACGCACGTACGAGGATCTCTGCCCGGATTGCCGCCATCGCCGAGTCCGCCACCCTGGCGGTGGACGCGAAGGCCAAGGCGCTCAAGGCCGCTGGCCGGCCAGTTATCGGGTTCGGCGCGGGCGAGCCAGACTTCCCCACGCCTGATTACATCGTCGAGGCCGCACAGCGCGCTTGCGCTGAGCCCAGATTCCATAAGTACACGCCTGCCGCCGGCCTGCCCGAGCTCCGGGAAGCGATCGCGGCGAAGTCAGCCCGCGACTCCGGTCTCGTGGTCTCAGCTAGTCAGGTCCTGGTGACCAACGGAGGCAAGCAGGCCGTGTTCCAGGCGTTCGCGGCCCTTCTTGACCCGGGTGACGAGGTCTTGGTGCCGACCCCGTACTGGACCACGTACCCGGAGTCCATCGCGCTGGGTGGAGGCGTCCCGGTGCTCGTCCGGACCGACGAGACCAGCGGCTACCTGGTGACAGTCGCCCAGCTCGAGGCGCAACGAACCGATCGCACGAAGGTGCTGCTGTTCGTATCGCCGTCCAACCCGACGGGCGCGGTGTATCCGCCCGAGCAGGTTGCCGAGATCGGCAGGTGGGCCGCCGAGCGCGACATCTGGGTCGTCACCGACGAGATCTACGAACACCTGGTCTACGGGGATGCGCGCTTTGTGTCGATGCCAGTGGTCGCGCCGGAGATCGCGGACCGGTGCGTGGTACTCAACGGCGTGGCGAAGACCTACGCCATGACCGGGTGGCGGGTCGGCTGGATGGCTGGCCCGGCCGACGTCATCAAGGCGGCGACCAACCTCCAGTCACACGCCACATCGAACGTCTGCAATGTCGCGCAGGCGGCTGCGCTCACTGCCGTCTCGGGTGACCTGTCTGCCGTGGCCGAGATGCGCGCAGCGTTCGATCGGCGGCGGCAGGTCATGACCTCGATGCTGAACGATGTGCCCGGCGTCGTCTGCCCGCTGCCCGAGGGCGCCTTCTACTGCTACCCGTCGGTGCAGGGCGTGCTCGGCAAGCAGATCGCCGGTCAGCGGCCGACGACTTCGGGTCAGCTGGCGGAGCTGCTACTCGACGAGGCCGACGTGGCCGTCGTGCCCGGCGAGGCATTTGGCACCGATGGCTACTTCCGGCTGTCCTGCGCACTCGGCGATGCCGACCTGGAGGAAGGCGTGTCGCGGCTCTCCAAGCTCCTGAGCACGGCGCACTAACCCGCTGGCAGACTTGGCTGATGCCACGGCCGATAGCCGCGCTGCCGAAGGCGCACCTGCATCTGCACTTCACCGGGTCGATGCGGCATGCGACCCTCGTTGAGCTCGCGGCCGAGCACCGAGTGCACTTGCCGGAATCGCTCGCGGAGGACTGGCCGCCGCACCTCAGCGCAGCGGACGAGCGCGGCTGGTTCCGGTTCCAGCGGCTGTACGACATCGCCAGGTCCGTCGTCCGTACGCCCGCCGACGTGCGTCGGCTCATCGCCGAGGCGGCGGACGACGAGCGCAACGAAGGCTCCGGCTGGCTTGAGCTCCAGATTGACCCGTCTGGTTATGCGCACAGGTTCGGCGGGCTGACGCCGATGCTCGAGCTCGTACTGGAATCCGCCGCGACAGCAGCAGCGGCCACTGGCGTCGGCATTGGCATCATCGTGGCGGCCAACCGAACCAAGCATCCGCTCGAGGCACGCACACTGGCCAGACTCGCCGTCGCCTACGCCGGACACGGCGTGGTGGGCTTCGGCCTCAGCAGCGACGAGCGCCGGGGCGCCGTTGCCGACTTCGTGCCGGCGTTCCGAATCGCCACGAAGGCCAGCCTGCTGTCGGTCCCGCACGGCGGCGAACTGGCCGGCCCGAGAGCGTGCGCGCCTGCCTGGACGACTTGCACGCCCATCGCATCGGGCACGGAGTGTCGGCGGCCACCGACGCCGTCCTCCTGCGGCGCCTCGCGGACACCCAGACGACGCTGGAAGTGTGCCCGACATCCAACGTGGCACTCGGGGTCGCAGCCACTGCCCGCGACGTGCCCCTCTTGTCGGTGCTGGAGGCCGGCGTCCCGGTCGCGCTCGGCGCAGACGACCCGCTGCTGTTTGGCCCTCGGCTCGCAGCGCAGTATGAGCTGGCGCGTCAGGTCTACGGGCTTACGGACGCCCGCCTTGCCGAGCTGGCCCGGATGTCAATTCGGGGGTCAGCTGCCCCAGCAGTACTTCAGAAGGAGCTGCTGGCGGGGATCGACGCGTGGCTTGCCACGCCGGAATGAGGGTTGCGTTCACAATTCGACGCCCACAAGCGTGGGCTCGTTAGCCAGCTCGACTCCGAACGCCGCGCGCACCCCATCGCGGATATGCCGGGCCAGCCGGATCAGGCTGGCCGTATCCCCGCCGCCCGGGTTCGTCAGCGCCAGCGTGTGCTTGGTGGAGATGCGTGCGCCTGCCGGATCGTCGGCCAGCCGGAACCCGCGGCTGAACCCGGCGCGCTCGATCAGCCACGCCGCGGACAACTTGACCCGCGTGTCCGCTTCTGGCCAGTGCGGGATAGCAACCGCGCCGCCCGGGTTAGCCGCGGCCCGTGCGGCCAGGTCCGCGTACTGGCGCGCACTCACGATCGGGTTGGTGAAGAACGAGCCAGCGCTGCGCGTGTCGGGGTCACCGTCGTCGAGCAGCATGCCCTTGCCGCGGCGGAGCTCCAGGACCGCACCACGCGCGTCGGCAAGCGGCACCTGGCCCCCCTCGGGCACGCCGAGCACGCGGCTCAGCTCGCCATAGCGCACAGGCCCGGAGTGCGGGCTGACCGCCAGCCGGAACGTGACATCAAGCACGACGAACCTGCCGGTCGCTGTCGCCGGGTTCAGCGCCGCGCCGCGCGCTCCCCGCCCAGATCCGGCGCTGGCGGTCGCCTGTCGCTTGAACATGCTGGTCCGGTAGCCGAACTCGCATTCCGCTGCGTCGAGCCGTACGACCTGGTCGGTTAGCCGGTCGTAGGCGCCCACATGCGTGATGGTCTGCGCGACCTCCTGGCCGTACGCGCCGACGTTCTGGATCGGGGTCGCGCCGGCCCGGCCGGGAATCCCGGACAGGCATTCGACGCCGGCCAGCCCGGCAGCCACGCACTGCTGCACGAGCTGATCCCAGTCCTCACCGGACGCTGCCGTCACCTCGATGTTGTCCCCGGCACGAACGAAGCCCAGCCCGGTGCAGGCCGCAAGGACGACGACGCCGGGATAGCCTTCGTCGGCGACGACGAGGTTGCTGCCGCCCCCCAGTACCAGCACCGGCTCGGGCTCGGAATCCGCGGCCCTGACCGCCTCGATCAGGTCCTCCTCGGTGCCAGCTTCGAGGAACCGGGCCGCGTGACCGCCTAGGCGCAGAGTCGTGTAGTCGGCTAGCCGGACCCGCTCGGTGGTTCTCACGCCAGCAAGCATGCCGCACTCAGCCGGGTGCACCTAGCAGCAGGGAGCGGCCGGAACTACAGGTTCCGGCCGCCTCCCGCGCTATCGCGAAGCGAAGCGCCTACCGCTAGGCGAGCGCTGCCACCTTGGTGAAGTCCGCCTCCGCCATGTCGGTGAATTCGTCCTCGACGCAATCCAGCGCCACATCGGCGCGGGCCCGAAGACACCGTTCGTACGCGGCGGCCGTCTCCTGGCCGATCCTCTGCTCCGAGTACCGAGACCGGGCCCGGTCAGCCGCCGCGATGCCGTACGCCTGGAGCAGCGCCGGCCGCGACAGCAGCATCCGGACGCGGTGCGCCAGCATCGCTGGGTGCTCAGGCGGGATCAGCAAGCCGGTGATGCCGTCGACCACGGCATCCATATGGGCGCCGACGGCCGAGACGATTGCTGGCGTGCCACATGCCATTGCCTGGATGGCAGCTGTGCCGTCGGGCTCGTACGGCGACGCGCTCACCATGATGTCGGCCGACCTGAGGAGGGCAGGCAGCGCAGCCTGCTCGACCTCGCCGGCGAAGGTAATCCTGCTGCGGACGCCGATCGCAGCGGCTAGCTGAGCCAGCTCGCGGAACGGCCCAGTCCGAGGCATGTGCCGGGCATCCGGGCCCCCGACGATGACGAGCTCGGCCTCGGGCAGCTGGGTCATGGCACGGAGCACAGACTCAAGGCCCCTGGTCGTCCCGTCCACCGCGAATGCGATCAGCCGGGGCCGGCTCCCGCGCTCAGCGCGCTCGCCGTCCACGGTGAACAGCTCGGTGTCAATGCCGCAGGGGATGATCCGGACCGCCGACTTGGGCACGGCGAGCCTGGCCAGCTCGTCCGCCTCCGCGCCGGAGCGGGCCAGGACTGCGGCGACAGTGCGGCCGATCGACGCTTCGAGCTTGACTCGGCTCGCACCGACCACGGAGCCAGTGAGGTGGCGTCGCTCCGCAGATCCGAGAGACTCGAACGTCTGGAGTACGGGTACGTCGAGGTGGCGGGTCGCGCCGAGCGCAGCGAGCCCCGCCGTCCACGAGAACGCGTGCACGACGTCTGGCTGCCTGACCCGCCAGTGGTCGGCAAGCTGGGCGGCGAACTCGGGCAGGTGCCTGGCCGTCTGCTCGGCCGGCAACGGCCGGGCTGGACCGGCCGCGATGTGCTCGGCTACCGCGCCGTTGCCGAGGATGGCCGTGCGCGGGCAGCCGGGGTTTTCGCGGCGCGTGTATAGCGTGACGCGGTGACCGTAGGCGGCGAGGGAGCGAGCAAGCGCGGTCGCCTGGCCAGGCTGGCTGTCGGAGCCGTCGACGGGCGTGACCGAGCTGTGTGTCGCAATGAGGGCGATCCTCATGGAAGTGCCTCCTGGTGGTGTCGCAACGCCGCGGCACAGCGCAACCACCAAGGGGCCAGACATGAGGAAAGGCACACCCTCCGTGTGCACTGTGATCACTTATACGGGGAAGAGGCCGGTAGACCGGCTCAGACCTCGTACCGCGTTGCAGCGGGATCAGTGCTTACGCCATGACTGGCGTGAGGGCGTGCCTTCGTCGTAGACACCGCTTGGGAAGCTTATCCCCGTGGGCCGCTGAACACAAACACTCAGGGCCCCATATTTCGTCGTGTTATTCCTCTATGTACTGCTCGATGGTGTCGCTCTCCACTGGAATGTCCGCTGCCACGTCAGCCTGCGCGGTGTCTCGCGCTTCGGTGATCAGGCCGCCCGGCACCAACAGCCTTGAGAAGTTGTGCCGCCTGAGGTCAATCTCCTTGCGCTGGCCAGCGTTGTTCAGCACCAGGCGGCGACGCAGCCAGCCGTAGCCCCGCCGCGGGATGGCAACGCCGGCGAGCCCGGTGAGCATGAGGACCCAGCCGGCCACGTGGAAACTGAAGAAGGAAGGCTGGGCAGTCACGGCGAAGGCGAGGATGGCACCTATCGCTACGACAGTCAGAGCTGTCGCGGTCTTCATCGAGGAGTTCCCTTCATTAAGTAGTCGCCGGCGCGCGGCGCGTCGACAATGCACGGGCGCCAACTCCGGCTCACGCCGGCATCTCCTGCCGCCCGGTGATGTGCTCGCGCAGGTACGAGAGCGCCTCCGCCAGCAGCCGGGATACATGCATCTGGGAAATGCCGAGCTGCGCGCCGATCTCGGCCTGGGTCATGTTGCCGTAGAAGCGCATGAGCAGGAGTTGCTGTTCGCGGTCGGGCAGCTCATGCCAGTGCGCCCAGACGGCCTGCATGTCGATGACGTGCTCGAGCTGCGGGTCCTCGGCGCCCAGCAGGTCGCCCAGGCTGGTCGAGCCGTCCTGCGTGGTGACCGGTGAGTCGAGCGACGCCGCCTGGAAGGCCATGTCCGCCTGCCTGGCGGCGCGCACGTCCGCGGGGCTGATGTTCAGGTGCTGCGCGAGCTCGGCGTCAGACGGGATCCGGCCGAGCTCGTTGGTCAGTTCGGCGGCCGCGTTCCGCAACTCGAGGCGGCGTTCCTGTAGCGACCGCTTGACATGGATCTGCCAGCGCTTGTCGCGGAAATGGCGCTTGATCTCGCCGCTTACACACGGCTGGGCGTAGCCGGCCAGACTCGCGCCCACACTGGGGTCGAAGTTGTTGATCGCTTTCAGCAGGCCAACGTAACCGACCTGCATGAGCTCCTCTTGCGGCTCTGTGCTGTTCTTGTAGCGGAGCACGCATGACCGGACGAGCGGCCGGTACCGGGTGACGAGCACCTCGCAGGCCGCATCGCGCAGGCTGTCGCCGTGCGGCAAGGACTGAATCGTTGTCAGCAGTTCAGAATCATCGAGTTTCTCGAGATCTGCCGGCCGCATCGGCACTGACGTAGCCATCGTGAACATCTCCACTCCTACGTGCGGCGGGAGGGAGAGCCGCACGCGAGGGATCGTGCCCCCTGTGCGCGGCTCAAACATGTCGCACGAACCACAGGCCATCGCGGTGCTGGCGGGCGCCAGGTTCTCGCCATAGTCGGCCGGCTATCGTCTAGGCGGCGCGCGACCTACGGGGGCGTAGGCAAGCGAAAGCAACAAGCGAGTATCAGCTTGCTATGAACTTCACAATGCCGGGATGCTGTGGGCACTCTCCCGCGTCACGTCGTCGTTAGCTGGTGAGCAAGGGACGGATGTCCCATAACTCCCGGGGGCAACCGAATGCTAGAGCCGCAAAGTGCTGTGCTTTTTGTCCTGCTGGTCGTGATGTTCGGCGGGCTGATCTGGTGGCTGGTGCGGACCGGCCGCGTAATTGTGCGGATCGTCGCGGCATGCCTGTCGTTTGTCATCGCCATGCAGTTCGGGGTCCTGGCTGTCAACAAGTACTACGGCTACTACACAACGTGGGGCGCGGCGATCGCCGATCTCTCCAACCAGAGCGCCTATTCGGGGCCGTCGGTTTCCTCGGGCAGCCTGCTGGTCGGCAGTCGCAGCCTGGCGTTCGACCAGCGCACGGTGTACCTGAAGCTGGCTCTGCAGCAGGGCTACACGCTGAGCCTCAAGGTGGCGGGGAAGCAGAGCCACATCTCCAGGACGGCCTACGTCTACCTGCCGCCTGCATACTTCGAAAAGCAGTACGTGCATTACCGATTCCCCGTCATCGAGCTCATTCCCGGGCAGCCGGGCGAGCCGCAGGACTGGATAAACGTCGTGGGCATTCAGGTGACGCTAGAGAACCTGATAAGGCGCGGCTACGCGAAGCCTGCGGTCCTCGTCATGCCGGACGCTAACGGCGGCACGGGAATCTCCCTCCAGTGCCTCAACCAGGTCCGCGGCCCGCAAGACCTGACCTACCTCGCGGTGGACGTGCCGCAGTCGATCTCGCGTCTCTTGCGCGTGCAGCAGCCGGGTAACGGCTGGGGCGTGGCGGGCTTCTCAGAAGGCGGTTTCTGCGCGGTCAACATGGCTCTGCGCTATCGCTACCGGTACGGCTTCGCCGCCTCCTTGAGCGGCTACTTCTCCCCGATGCTCAACAAGCTCGCCAGCCCGAACCGGCTGGTAGACCCGTTCGGGGGCAACAAGCAGCTCCAGGCAGAAAACACGCCCACCGACGAGGTGCGGGCGCTGGCACCGGGCGCGCTTCTGCCCTACTTCTGGCTCGGCGCGGGCCAGGGCGATCAGCCCGATGTCAATGGCGCCGAGTACTTCGCGCAGCTGCTCCAGCTGCACCAGGCCAGTGTGCCGGTCGACATTACGCCAGGCAGCGGCCACACCATGGGGACGTGGCATGTTGAAGTGCCGGCCATGCTGGCATGGATGACCAGCGGACTGGCCAAGGCTGTGCTCAACGATCAGTACATTGCCCGCCTCAAGGCCATCGCACTTGCGCGGAGCAAGCAGCCGTCATCGGGGCTCCGGCACTCCGTCTCGCCTCTCCCGGGCCTGAGCCAGAAGCCCTCCAGACATCCGTCGCCGAAACCGTCGGCAAGCCGTTAGTTGCCACCGATCCCGAGCCGGCCGGTCAGCGCGCCGTTTAGACGCATACCTGCGGGTAGCTTGCGTCCGGCCAGAACACGCCGGTTTCCAGTGCCCAGCTTGGGCACATGCACTCGGCTCTCTGGCTGAAGGCGATCACGGCGATCGCCCGGCATCCCCCCGGAGGCACTGATGCGGATCATCGGAATACTGCTTGTGGTGTGGCTGATCATCGGCTTGTTCGCCGGCTTGCAGCGGCACTACTACAGCGGAGCCGTGAGCTGCGCGAAGGCTGGTACGGTCGCGGCTACCATCGCCGCGGGCCCACTGAACTACGTAGGCGCGAATCCCAAGGTCCACTGCGCCGTCCCACAGCCGAGCAATTGACGCCTGACCGGACGACGCGGCCGGATCAGCACAAGCGGCTACGCATCGTCCTGGCATGGCCGCCATTTGTGGCTGGCCATGCCCCTAGGGAGGCGCAAGCGGAGGCCGTCACTCCGCCGTGAGCCTTCGTCACCCGTATTAGCGACAATCGCGGCAATGGGGGGGATTGAGGCCTACCGCAAACCTGCCGGGCTAGGGGCCTGGCCGACTCGTGCCTCGCGGTTCTGATCGGCGCTGAGACGGGAGTAATCGCGACGATCAGGAGAGAAAACAGAAGATGCGGAAACGGCGGATCACCGCCCGCGGCGCGGGCACGTCGCCAGCCGATCGATCGTTGCGTCATTACATGTTCAGCCACGCCTGCAAATCGCATGCGGCTGCCTTGATCGCGGCTGGCGACACGTACTGTATAGCCGGTGACGCCCTGGTGACCTACGCGAATATCGAGCTCGGACAATGAGCTCGATCTACGTCGCCGCGACCGTGGTGGCGGCCATGCTCAGCGGGTTCGGCTTCGTGCTACAGCAGCACGCCGCCGAGCAAGTCCAGACTGTCGAGTTCCTTCGCCTCGGGCTGATTGCCAAACTTGTTCGGAATCGTCGGTGGCTGGGCGGGATCGCTGCGGTGGTCGCCGGCGACCTGCTGGGCGCATGGACGCTCGGGCACCTGACCCTGTCCATCACCGAGCCCCTCCTGACCACTAGCCTGATCTTCGCCCTAGTGCTGGCCGTGCCGCTGAGCGGCCAGGCGCTACGCCGGACCGAGATCGTGGGCGCGGTGCTGCTGACCGCCGGCGTGGCGGCGCTCTCGGCCACTAGGTCTGTAGTGTCGACCGAGGAGTCTTTCGGGTCGGTCTCGCACTGGCCGGCCGCCGGGCTGATCGCGCTCATCGCCGCTGTCCTTGTCTCCGTGGGCAGTCGCCGGTCCGGCATCACCCGGGCCGCCCTGACGGGTACGGCTAGCGGCCTGGTCTTCGGCATCGCCGACGCGCTGACTCGCACGAGCGTCCAGATCCTGGACGGCCATCACCCGGTTCATCTGCTGGCGACCTGGCCTGGCTATGCGACGCTAGCCACGAGCCTGGTCGGGATCTGGCTGATGCAGAGCGCCTTCAACGCGGCGCCGTTGCACGCGTCCCTCCCAGCCGTGACAGCGGCCGAGCCCGCGGCGGGCATCGTGCTCGGAGTCGTCGTCTTCGGCGACGTCGTGCACGTATCCCCGTTGCTGCTCGCGCTCCAGGCTGCGGCCATCGCGGCCATAGTCGGCGGCGCCATCCTCGTGGCCAGGGCCCCCGTCTTCCGCGACCTACGGCTGCGCGAGCTGCCGCACGTGGCCCTGGGGCGGCTCCAGCACCCCGTTCTCCACCCGCCGAGTCACCTGCACGGTCACCGCGGGCACAGCCTCGGCACTGCTCGGCACACCGAGACCTCCGAGCCGGACAGCAGCAGCCGCTCCCCGCTCGCCAACGGGAGCTCTGTGTCGAACGGCAGGCCGGTCGTACCCGAGAACACGCCGCTGGTGCCTGAGGGCAAGCCTGTCGGACACGGCGGCCAGCCTCCGGTGAAACGCAGTCAGCGGCGAGACGGCACAGTCTCCTAACCTCTTGGCGCGGAGCCTCTCGGCGCGGAGCCTCTCGGCCGGACATTTCCTGATTGTCCAGGAGCTATGCGCGACAACCGTCAGGCGGTCAAGTGCGGCGAATCGCTCGTTTGCCACCAGCCCGGCCGGGAACCTGCAGAGCCGCAGCGGCCAGGTGCGAGGCTGGCATGCCAGGGGCGGATACGAGGGCGGAGGTGTCGTGAATCCTGTCGAGAAGGCAGTGCGCCGCGTCGATGCGGCGCAGCAGCGACATCTGATTACCGCGTTCCCAGTTGCCGTGATCAAGAAATACACCGACGACAACGGCGGCGTCCTTGTCTCGAATCTGGCGTATGCGGCGTTCGTGTCCGTCTTTCCCTTGCTTCTGATCCTGGTGACCGTGCTGGTCAACATCGCGGCCAGCGACCCGTCCTTGCGCCACGAGGTGATCGGGGCCGCGACCAGGCAGTTCCCACTGATCGGTAATCAGCTCGCGAGCAACGTGCATGCGCTCAAGCGCTCGACCACCGCTGGCCTGATCGTCGGCCTGCTCCTGCTGGGCTGGGGCGTGACCAGGCTCGCGCAGGCCGGGCTGTTTGCCATGGAGCAAGTGTGGAACCTGCCCGGCCCCGCCCGGCCCGGTTATGGACCGCGGCTTGTCCGCAGCGTGGTCTTCCTCAGCGTCCTCGCGCTCGGCCTGGTCATCAGCACGCTCCTGGCCGGGCTTGTCACCTACGGCCATTACGCGCTGGCATTCCGGATGCTCTCGCAGATGCTGGCCGCGCTTGCCAATATCGGGCTGTACTTCCTCGCTTTCCGGGTCCTGACGCCCACGGGCGTGCGTACACGGCAGCTAGTTCCCGGCGCTGTCGCCGGAGGGATCTTCTGGACATTTCTCCAGGCTCTCGGCGCCTACCTGGTCCACCACACCCTCGGCAGCAACTCGGTCTACGGAATCTTCGCCACGGTGCTTGGCCTGGTGGCCTGGATCTACTTTTCCGTCGAAGGCACGGTCTACGCCGCCGAGCTGAACGTGGTGCTGGCCAGGCGTCTGTGGCCGCGGGCCCTGGTGCAGCCGCCACTCACCGAGGCCGACCGCGCGACCATGGCCTTGCAGGCGCTGCAGAACCAGCGGCGTGCCGAGCAGGACATCGAAGTCACCTTCAACGACCGGCCGCCCGGCGTCGAAGCGCCGGACTCGACCCCCCGGCGGCCGCAGGACATAGCGCCGCCGGCCGACACTAGATACTGATGACCGACCAGACGAGGAGCTCATGACCGGCGCGACAGCAAGCCCAACGACAGCATGCCCAAGAAAGGCATGGCCAGGGGTTAGCTATCCGCTTGGCGCCACGTACGACGGCGTGGGCACGAACTTCGCCCTCTACTCTGAGGCCGCCAACCGGGTCGAGCTGTGCCTCTTCGACGCCGCCGGGCCAGCCGGGCCCGCCGGGCCGGCCGGGCCAGCCGGGCCTGCGGGGTCAGGTGCCGAGGAACGGGTCGCCCTGACGGAGGTCGACGGCTACATCTGGCACGGCTACCTGCACGGTGTCGGGCCTGGCCAGCGCTATGGCTTCCGCGTCCACGGCGACTACGACCCGGCGGCCGGGCAGCGGTGCAATCCCGCCAAGCTTCTGCTCGACCCTTACGCGAAGGCGATCGAGGGCAATGTCCGGTGGGGCCAGCCGGTGTTCGGCTACCGGTTCGGCCAGGAGGACGAGCCGGATGACAGCGACTCGGCGTCGTCTGTGCCGCGCTGCGTGGTAGCGAACCCGTACTTCGACTGGGGCAACGACCGCCAGCCACGGACTCCATATCACCAGAGCGTGATCTACGAGACGCACGTGCGCGGCCTCACCATGCTGCACCCGGCGGTGCCCGCAGAGCAGCGGGGCACCTACGCGGGCCTGGCCCACCCGGCCGTCATCGAGCATCTGCTTGACCTTGGCGTCACCGCGGTCGAGCTCATGCCTGTGCATCAGTTCGTCAGCGACGGCTTCCTGGCCGAACGCGGCCTGTCCAACTACTGGGGCTACAACACCATCGGCTTCTTTGCGCCGCACAACGCCTACTCGTCGGCAGGCGAGCTGGGCGAGCAGGTACCCGAGTTCAAGTCGATGGTGCGGGCGCTGCACGAAGCTGGCCTCGAAGTGATACTCGACGTCGTCTACAACCACACCGCTGAGGGCAACCACCTCGGCCCCACGCTCTCGTTCCGCGGCATCGACAACGCCCATTACTACCGGCTGACCGAGCGCCCCGACCGCAGCCATTACTTCGACACCACGGGCACTGGCAACAGCCTGCTGATGAGCAGCCCGCACGTGCTCCAGCTCATCATGGACTCGCTGCGCTACTGGGTCCTGGAAATGCACGTCGACGGGTTCCGCTTCGACCTCGCCTCGGCGCTCGCCCGGCAGTTCCACGAGGTCGACCGGCTGTCGGCGTTCTTCGACCTTGTCCAGCAGGATCCGGTTGTGTCGCAGGCCAAGCTCATCGCCGAGCCCTGGGATGTCGGTGACGGCGGTTACCAGGTGGGCAACTTCCCGCCGCTGTGGACCGAGTGGAACGGCAAGTACCGAGACGCGGTTCGTGATTTCTGGCGCGGCGAGCCCGCCTCCCTGCCGGAGTTCGCCTCTCGCCTGACGGGATCGGCCGACCTGTACGACAGTGACAACCGGCACCCGATCGCGTCGGTCAATTTTGTGACGTGCCACGACGGCTTCACGCTGGCCGACCTGGTGAGTTACAACCACAAGCACAACGAGGACAACGGCGAGGACAACTCAGACGGCAGCGACGACAACCGGTCCTGGAACTGCGGCGCCGAAGGCCCGACTGATGATCCCGCTGTCCTGGCGCTGCGCGCCCGCCAGCAGCGCAACTTCCTGGCGACGCTGCTGCTGTCGCAAGGCGTGCCGATGCTGCTGGGCGGGGATGAACTAGGCCGCACCCAGGGCGGTAACAACAACGGCTACTGCCAGGACAACGAGCTTTCCTGGGTGCACTGGCCGACCGAGTCGAGCATGGCGACGGATATAAATGCCCACAAGCCGGGAACGGGGCCGTCCCTCGACTCCTTTGTTCGCATGCTGATCCGGCTCCGGGCGGAGCACCCCGTGTTCCGCCGGCGGCGGTTCCTTACCGGCGAGGCCGGGCGCAGCCGGCCCGATCATCTCGGCGACATCCGCTGGCTCACTCCTGGCGCGGACGAGATGACCGACGATGACTGGGCCGCCGGCTTTGCCAAGTCCCTCACCGTCTTCCTGAACGGTGACGCGATCACGGAACCCGACCCGCGCGGTCAGCAGATCACTGACGAATCGTTCCTGCTGATGTTCAACGCGGCCGAACACAGCGTCGACTTCACCGTGCCGGCTGCGGAGTTCGGCGAGCACTGGCTCAGCGAGATCGACACCGCCGACGCGCAGCCGCCTGCCGGCGGCGCCGAAACCGTGAAGCCGGGTGACAGGCTGATGCTAGCCAGCCTGTCGCTGCGGTTGCTGCGCCGTGTCTGATTCGGCCGGGCTGGACACGACCGCGCCGAAGACCGGGGTGAACAGGACCGGGCGCAGCAATGCGGTCCCGGCCTCGACGTACCGGCTGCAGCTGCATCCGGAGTTCGGTTTCGCCGATGCGGCGGACCTATCCGGCTACCTCGCCAGCCTCGGCATCACGCACGCATACGTGTCGCCAATACTCCAGGCGGCGCCCAGCTCGCAGCACGGCTACGACGTCGTCGATCACTCGCGCATCTCGGCCGAGCTCGGCGGCGAAGACGGGTTCCGCTACCTGGCCCGGCGACTCGCCCGCCACGGCATCGGCCTGGTCGTGGACGTCGTGCCCAATCACATGGGCATCCCGGCGCCGGAGTACCTCAACCGGGAGCTGTGGTCGGTGCTGGCCCGCGGCCAGCAGTCGGCACACGCCCACTGGTTCGACATTGACTGGGCCGCGCGGGGCGGACGGATGCTGCTGCCCATCCTGGCCAGGCCGCTTCCATCCGCCTTGGACGACCTTCAGGTAACCCGCCTCGCTGAGCTACCCGGTGCCGCGGCCGCGCTGGACCATAACGACGCGCCAGTGCTGCGCTATCAGGAACACGTCTTGCCGCTGCGCCTCGGGACCGAGCTGCTTCCGCTGCCTGACCTGCTGGCCGCTCAGCACTACGAGCTAGCGTCCTGGCGCACCGCCGCGGCCGAACTCAATTGGCGCCGGTTTTTCGACATCAGCTCGCTCATCGCCATCAGGGTCGAGGAACCGGACGTGTTCGCAGCCACTCATGGCCTCCTGCTCGGACTAGTGGCCGAGGGAATGATCGACGGCCTGCGCGTCGACCACCCGGACGGCCTCGCCAACCCGCGGGGCTACCTGCGTCAGCTCGCGACCGCCGCCGGCGGCCGCTGGACTGTCGCGGAGAAGATCCTCGCCGTCGGCGAGGAACTCCCGTTCGACTGGCCGTGTGCGGGCACTACGGGGTACGACTCGCTGGCGGCAGTGGGTGCGGTCCTCACCGATCCGGCCGGGGTCGAGCGACTCCGCGCGCAGTACATCGAGTTCACAAGGGACACGGCCGACTTTGCGACAGTCGCATCCGCGGCTAAACGCGAAATCGCCGGCCAGAGCCTGGCGGCTGAGGTTGCGCGGCTCGCCCGGCTACTTGGGCGGCTCGACGAGCCCGCCGTGAGTGGTCTGCCGGCCGACGACCTGTGCGTGATTCTGACCGACTTGCTCGGCTCGTTCGTTGTCTACCGTGCGTATGTCGTCCCTGGCGAGCCGCCGCCATGGCAAAGCGCCGCCGCGATGGCAACGGCGGCGGCAGCAGCACGGCGCCGCCTGCCCAGGCGCCTTCATCCGGCCGCCGACACAGTCGCCGCGCTGCTACTCGGCCGCGGCGTCGCCGCAAGCCGTCGCGCCGTCCGGGACGAGCTGATCGTCAGGTTCCAGCAGACGTGCGCGGCAGTCCAGGCCAAAGGTGTCGAGGACACAGCCGCCTACCGGTGGACCCCCCTGGTGTCGGCCAATGAGGTCGGCTCCGATCCCGATCGCCCGGCGGCGAGCGCTGATCAGTTCCACGTATTTGCCGAGCGGCTAAGTGAGACGTGGCCCGCCGCGATGACGACGCTGTCCACGCACGACACCAAGCGGCAGGAGGACGTGCGCGCGCGGATCGCAGTACTGGCGGAGGTTTCAGAGGACTTCGGACGCAAGGTCGCGGCTTGGCACGATCGAGCGGTAGCGCTAACCACGGGCCCGCTACCGGACCCGCCGACCGAGTACCTGATGTGGCAGACGCTGGTCGGCGCCTGGCCGATCGATGCCGACAGGCTGGCCGGCTACCTGACTAAAGCCATGCGTGAAGCCAAGCTGACCACCTCCTGGATCGAGCCAGACCCGGACTACGAGGCGGCGGTCATCGGCTTCGCCGAGCTGGCGCTGACGGACGCTAAGCTGTCGGGCCCTATCGCAGCCTTCGTCGCCTCAATAGGCACGGACGCGTGCGCGAACGCGCTCGGCGCCAAGCTCGTCCAGCTGACGATGCCGGGCGTGCCCGATGTGTACCAGGGCTGCGAACTGTCGGGGCTCGCGCTAGTCGATCCGGACAACCGCGGGCTCGTCGACTTTGCGCGGCGGCAGTCGATGCTCGCGGCTCTGGACAGCGAGCATGGACGAGCGGCCGCCGGAGCATTCAAGGCGAGCGCTGCCGAGGCGGACCCTGGCGGCGTAGCCGGTCTGGACGCGGCGAAACTGGTGGTGACGTCCTGTGCCCTGCGCCTGCGCCGTCAGCACCCGGCCTGGTTCGCCGGTGACTACCGGCCAGTGACCGCCGGCGGCGTGGCAGCCCAGCACGCGCTTGCCTTCTGCCGAGCCGGCCAGGCGATCACCGTGGCTACTAGGCTGCCCCGCGGCCTGCGCCGTGCTGGCGGCTGGCGGGACACCGTGCTGCCGCTGGCGCCCGGCCGCTGGCGCGACGTACTGACTGGCACAGACCACAACGTTGCCTCAGGTGAACGGTCACGGTCAGGCGGCGGCTGGCTGCGGCTCGTCAACGTGCTAGCGCGACTGCCTGTAGCGCTCCTGGTTCCCGCTGACGACGCCGAGCCAGGAAAGGCGACTGCTAGCGGACGGACCGGCGCCGCGGGAGCGCGGGGTGCTCCTGAGCTCAGCGGCCCCTTGTTTGAAGCAACCGGATAAGGGGAGCGGGAGGGGACCCGAATTCAGGAGGTCCCATGTCCAGCGGAACTATCGCCGTCGTGATCGTGGTGGTGATTGTCATAGCGGCCGTACTCGCTGCCGTTTCCATGACGGCCCGCCGCCGCAGGCTCCAGCAGCAGTTTGGCCCCGAATACGACCGGGCCGTCACCGAGCAGAACAGCAGGCTGCGCGCCGAGGCCGAGTTGACCGACCGGCAGCGCAGGGTGCGCAAGCTCGACATCCGGCCGCTCACCGAGCAGGCCAGGCGCCAGTACTCCGCCGACTGGGTGGCGATCCAGGAGCAGTTCGTTGACTCGCCGCAGACCGCTGTGGCGCGGGCCTACAACCTGGTCGTGATGGTCATGACAGAGCGCGGCTACCCAACCGTCGACCCCGAGCAAGTCATGTCCGACCTGTCGGTCGAGCATGCAGCAACGGTCGGCCACTTCCGAGCAGCCCAGCAAATCAGTGACGCCGCAGCCAGTGGCGATGCGCCGACCGAAGATCTCCGCCAGGCCCTGATCCACTACCGGGCGCTGTTCTCCGATCTCCTCGGCGAGCCGACCGCTGCCCCAGCGGCCGAGCGGCGCGGCACCGACAACTCAGCAACGGAGGTAAGCACGTGACGTGGCAGCCCGACCACCGCATGGCGGACGATCCCATGATTGACGAGACGCTGCCGGATGAGGGCCTGCCGGATGAGGGCCTATCAGCCGAACCCCTGCCAGCCGAACCCCTGCCAGCCGAACCCCTGCCAGCCGAGCCCCTGCCAGCTCTTCCCCTGCCTGCGGAGGCCATGACAGATGAGCCGATGACGGGCGCGTGGGCAATGGACTCCGATGATCCAGACCTCGTCGTTGTCCACTCCGGCACGGAGTTCAGCAACGCCACCGACGACAGCAACGCCATCGACGACGGCGACGGCGGGATGGCCACGGAGTCTGTGGCCGGCGGCGGTCTGAGCGATCAATGGCACGACATTCAGGCCATGTTCGTCGATGATCCGCAACGCTCGGTGGAGCGTGCGGCCCAGGAGACCGAAGCGGCCGTCAGCGCGCTAGTCGAGTCGCTGCGGCGGCGTCAGGCAGCGCTCGTCTCCTCCGGCAGCTCGAGTGACCCAAGCGATACCGAGCAGTTGCGCGCCGCGCTGCGCGCGTACCGGTTTTTCTGCGAGCGCCTGACCGGCCTCGAGGAGCAGCTACCACGTTCCGGGGCGATGGCGCTGTAAGCCAGGGCATAGGCCCCGAGGGCCAGGCGCGCGTCGGCGTGCCTGGCCTCGCGGCAGCCAACTATCTACGGTTGCGAACGCCGCGGCGGAACTGCCCTTGTCGGCGGCGCCGGCGATGCTGACAATGAAGGCGTGAAGCGAGCCGGCCAGCTCGTGGCTATGGCAGCCGCGGTCCTGGTGGCAGGCTGCACCGTTGGTGAGCTATCGCAAGCCAGACCGGCTACACGGCCGTCCGCGGCCAGCACACAAGACCACCTGGCCGCGCCCGCAAGCTGCCCGGTGACACGGCCGCTCTCACACGCCACGCCGCCCCCGCAGCTGCATGCCATCGACAACTTCACCTACTACCTGCACGGCTGGTACGGGCCCAGCCAGCATTGGCAAGAGTCGCTTCATTCCAACCGGCCTCTATTGGCCCGCTGCTGGATGCTGGCAGGTGACGGGCACTATCTCGGGCCATTCACTGACGTTCGTCACGCGGGTGAGGACGTCCGCTTCCCGACTTGGCTCAATTAGTGCGCATCTCGCAGGGCGTGGAGGCGATTGCGGACCTGGCCAAAGTCATCCGGGAGGTCAGCGGCGGTGATGGCGCATGCCGAGCCCGTCGTGTCAGCGCCAGCCGATAGCACAGAGCCGCGCGAGGATCGCGTGGCCTTGGTGCCGCCCGAAAATGGATCGGCAACCTGGCAGGTGAGTGTCTATGATTCCCTTTGATGATCTATCAGGACCCACTGGCCTATCTGCTCGGCCTGGAGGGCGTCGCGCTGCTGGACGCCTGGGCCGGAGACCACGACCGCGCATTCACTGAGGCCCGGCTGGCCGAAATCAGGCGGCTGCTGGATGACGAGCGGCTGAGGGACCTCGGCGTGCTGGTTGAGCAGGTCAGCGCCGCCACCGTCTATGAGCAGGTGTCGGCCGGCTACGACGCGGAGGCTGGCGGCGGGCTGTTCGCAACCGACGAGCCGGTCGTAGCTGAGTACCTCGCCGGCCGGGAGCCTGGCGTGGCGCTGGACGCCGCATGCGGGACCGGACGATTCGCCGAGTTCCTGGCTAGGCGCGGGCATCGGGTCATCGGCGTCGACAGCTCACCGGACATGCTCGCCCACGCACGGCGGCGTGTCCCCGGGGCCGAGTTCCACGTCGCCGAGCTTGACCGGCTGCCGCTGCCGGATGACTGCGTGGACGTCATCGTCTGCGCGCTCGCGCTTGAGCACGTTCCCAGCCTTGATCCGGTGCTAGCTGAGTTCGCTCGCGTGCTGCGCCCCGGCGGCGACCTGGTCATCTCAGATGTCCACCACGAACTCATTACCCGCGGCTCGGTGATGACGACCCGCGGCCCGGCGGGCGAGCCGCGCATCGCGCCTACCTACCGGCATCAGCTCGGAGACTACCTGCGGGCGGCGCTGAGACATGGCCTGCAGGTAATAGCGGTGCGAGGAGCCGCGCGTGGTCAGAGCGGACGAACCGCCGGCCGAGCCCGCAACCGAGATCGGCGACTGGCAGGACTGGCCGTTCTCGCTGACGGACTACCTGCCATCGGCAGAGCGGGCCTCAGGGGGTCGCCCGCACCTGGTCATCTGGCACTTCCAGCTGCCCGCTGGCTGACCAACTACCGGCAGGCCCGACCCCGCCTAGACCTATCCGCAGGTACGGCACCCCGCAGGCCGGAATTAGTGCGCAACTTCGCCGGTAGCCGGCAGCGAACTCGCAGGTCAGCCCAACTAGCCTGCGGCAAGTCCAAGATCGTGAGCCAAGTCGGGTCTCGGGCCATTCACTGACGTTCGTCACGCGGGTGAGGACGTCCGCTTCATAAGCGCACTATTAATCGCATGGTGCCTACCTGACGGGCCTATTTACCAGCCAGGCCGGTCGCGGCTGCGTGGGCCGGGCACCACAGCCGGGCCTGCGCGAGCGACCGTTGTTGTCCCGCCTGCCCGCAGGTTGCCGGCGATCGCCAGCTCAGGCCGGCGAGCACGGCCACGAGCACGAGCGCGATGGCTACCTGACTAGCGATCAGCACCCGACGCCACGTGCGGCGGCCCGGCTCCGTCAGCTGCCTAGGGAGCCACATCACGAGAGCGGCAACTCCGGGCCAGACCCGCCGGCAGGCTAGCTGCTCCCGGCTCGGAGGTCCCTCGGCCCCGCACAGACGGGTGAACGTGGCGTACATGGCAGCGAGCCTTGGCTCAGTCCGTCGCAGCGCGTCAGCCATGCCGTCGAGGATGCGCTGCTGCGCCGCTGGCAAGCTCATGTTGTACTCCAAGCACTCGTATCTGCAGCTAGACAGCTACCCAGGCCGCGCCGGGCAAACGTCGTGCCAGCAACAAATGCGGCCGCTACCGCCTGTACATATGCAAGCGGATGGTCGTGCCGAGTTCGCTGGACCGAATCTCCGCGAGGTCGCAAACCTGGTTGACCAGCCACAGGCCCTGACCGCCGGCCAGGTCGCCTGCCGGGCGCCAGTGCCCCGCCAGCGGATCGGTGATGTGGCCGGAGTCCTCAACCTGACAGAGCACCTCCACATCGGTCTCCCAGAGCCGGATGACGCCGCCGCCGTTGGTGTGCCGGAGCGTGTTCGCGGCGACCTCGCTAGCTGCTATCACGAGGTCCGTGCACCGGCCTGGTGGCAACCCTGCTTCGCCGGCGACGGCGGCGACAAGCGCACGCACGGGCCGCAGGTCACCGTCGTAGGACACCACCTGCGCGGTGGCGGGCGCCAGCAGCGGCTTGGTCAGGCTGTCAGGCCATACGGACGGCCCACGGTAATCGGCGTTGGCGCGCCCGCTCCCCTTGCCCTGCAGCTTCGGATGCGCGCCACACGCGTCGGCGATGACGGCGGCGGACAGGTCGGCGGCGTTGTAGGGGCACAGGGCACTAACCCGCGCGTCGGCAAATGCCTGATTCAGAAGGGCCTCGTACCGGGCGGTCTCCCGCAACTCGGCGCCCGAACGGCCAGCCCAGGCGGGCTCGCCAAGATATCGCACTCGCCGACCCGGGTAACGGTCAGCGAAAGCGCGGAGTGCTGGAATCAGCCGCGCAGGATTGCCACCCAGTTCCTTCATATCGGAGACTGTGATGCCCGGCCCGCTGGGCAGCCAGCCGTCGGGAACCTGCGAGCCGGGGACCACGACGAACACCGGCTCGCTGTCGGCGATGCCGGCCTCGATGAACTCCCTGATGCCGCCGAGGTACTCGTCGGGAGCGCGATAGAGCCAGGCAGAGTGGCAGAATCCGCCATCCGCCGCCTGGTCACTCACAGTCAACCCCCACGCGTCGCCAGCCACCTGCCACTGCAGGCAACATCGGCGGGTCGCTCGCGGACGCCGTCGATGCTGCCGCATGCTATTGCCAGCTTCGCGGCGCGCCGACGCGTTGTTTCGTGCCCGCCGGCCCGGTACCTTCCCGTCGGATTACGGTATATGCAGCGGGCCAGGTGGGTGTGTGCTTCTACTATAGGCCGGTATAGGGTCAATGTACGGATCACTGTCCGGGGGTGGGACGTGGAAGAAGCCGGGCTCTCCGCCGAGAGTCGTGGTGAAAGCATGGTCATCACGATCCACGGCGACCTCGACATCATCACTAGTCCGGGGCTCGATGAATGCCTGACACGCGCCCAGAGCAGCCACCAGCGCGTGATATTGGATCTCGCTGACGTCAACTTCCTGGACACAAGCGCACTCGCTGTCATCGTCGGCCACTGGAAGAAGCTTGAGGCGGCTGGCGGGATGCTCGCACTCGCTGGTGCCAGGTACCGGTACACAAAGACCTTGTGGATTACCGGCCTGGCGGACAGGCTGACGCTGTACGAGACCGTGGCTGAAGCGCTCCACGCCCAGGCACAGGTGGCCGGTCCGACTGCCACGTAGCGGAAGGTAGCAGATGCCGAGTTCCGATCTCGCCGATCGCACGGCAGCCCTGCTAAGCCTGGCAGCAGGCACCGAGGAGCGGTCGCTGAGCCAGCTCACTTCATTGGCCGCTAGCCAGGTCGCAGGCTGTGCTGCCGCCAACGTCACTGTCTGGCGCGACGGCGAGCTGACGGGCCAGGCCGCGAGCCACCCGGAGCCGTCCCGGCTCGTCGCTGTGCAGGTCGCTGCCGGACGCGGACCCCTGATCGACGCGGTCGCCGGCGGCGAGACGGTGATCTGCACCGATACCCTCACCGAGACGCGATGGCCCGAGTTCACTTCCGCCGCGCTCCGGATGGGCGTCCGCAGCAGCGTCTCCCTCAGTTACCACGGGCAGGTGGTCATCGCGCTCACGCTCGTGGGCCTGCGACCGCGCGCCATGGATCCGGATGGGCTTCAGCTCGCCGAGCTACTTGTCGCCTACGGAGGCGCGCTCGTCGGCGCCGTCGCCGACTACGGCGACACTCGGCGGGTCGCTGACCAGCTGCGCGACGCGGCTAGCTCGCGCGCCGTCGTAGACCAGGCCAAGGGCATCTTGATGCACGCGCTCGGCTGTAGCGCCGATGTGGCACTTGAACGGATGCGCGAGGTCTCGCAGCGCAGCAACCTCCGGGCCACGGAGGTCGCCCAGCGCGTCATCGACGCCCACAGCGGCCGGTCTGGTCGAGCCGCCCGCGACAGTGTCAGCCAGCTCGCCGACCTCGCCAACCGCACGCGACGAAACCACGAGTGAACGTGCTGGCAAAGGGCCGGGGACTCCCTGTCCTGCCGACCAGTCATGAGCACGCCATTAGGCTGTCACTACGATGTCAAAAGACCACGCAGAGCGGCATCACGCCGCTTCCGATCCGGCAAGGCCGCGCGGCGACCTAGAAGGATTCAGATCCAGGGCGGCGGCGCTGCGGCAGGCGGCTGCGCTACCACAGCCCGAGCCGCAGGTCCTGCTTGAAGCAGCACTGGTCGAGCTGGACGGCGCGATCGCCGCGCTGGACGAGGCTGATGGCAACACGGCAGCGACGGGTAGCGACGGCCGGGCGCTGAGCGGGCTGCATTCAGAACGTCGGCTCCTGCACGCGGTCTTCGCCGGGACGCCGGTCCCGCTCTTTGTAGTCGATCATGACGGCACCGTGCTGCGGGCCAACGCCGCCGCGTGCGAGCTACTCGGCGTCGGACCTGGGTACGCAACGGGCAAGTCACTGGGCGCGCTGATCGAGTCGCCCGTGCGGGCGGCGCTGGCGTCGCAGCTCGCTGCCGCAGCCCGCACCGGCGCCGCCACCCGACTGCGCTGCGGAGTACTCGCAGACTCCGGCCTAGTCCGGTGCGAGCTTGAGATTCGTCCGCTGACCCTGCGCGGAGATGCTGACCGCCTGCTCGTGGCCGTCAGCGGGAACGGCAGCCGCCGCTCCGATGTGTCACAGGATGAAGTGTCACACGATGGCGCGGATCCAGGTGCGCAGCCTGCCGAAGCCGCCGGAGCCAGCGGAGCCGCCGACGCCGCTGCGGTAGCGAGCTCAGCACGCCGACTGGACTTGCTTGCGGCGGCCGCGCGGCAGCTGCTGGAGAACAGCCCGGTCAGTGAGTCCGTCCTGCTGCAGCGCGCAGCAAGGTTGCTGACAAGCGCGCTGGCCACCTGGGCAGTAGTCGATGTCCGACGCCGCGGCCAGCTCCGCCGGCACTACGTCGCCGGGCCCGAGGATCCAGACTCGGCTGCTCTGACGCACGCCGTGGCATCCGCTGATCCCGGTCCCGGCTCTGTGCCGCATCAGGTGTATGAGTCGGGCCAGACGCTGCTCAGCACTCATGTCGACGACGAAATGGCGCTCGGCCGACCGGAGAATGGCCCGCCGCTGCTGGCGATGCTGGGAGGCGCCTCGGTGCTGGCAGTCCCGATGTCGGTGCAGTCGCGCCGGTTCGGAGTCCTGACCCTGATCCGGCGAGCTGACGACGGCCAGTTCAGCATGGCCGACGCGGCCCTCGCCGAGGAGATCGGCGCGCTGCTGGGCCTGGCCATCGCCGCACGGCGGACGCTGCGGCAGCGAACCGAGACAGCCGACGCGCTCCGGGCCAGCCTGCTTCCACCGGTACTCAAGCCGGTACCGGGTGTCGAAATGGCATCCGCACACTTGGCGCCGACTCGCGGCCGCGAGGTGGGCGGCGACTTCTATGACGTTTACCCGACGCCCGGCGGCTGGGGGGTCGCCATCGGCGACGTCTGCGGCAAAGGCGAGGACGCCGCCGCGGCTACCGCAGCGGCGCGCCACGCAATCAGGGTGCTGGCGCACTCGACCCCTGATCCGGCTGACGTGTTGCGCGGCGCAAATCAGATCATGCTGGCCGAGGAGTTCGGGGGCCGTTTCGTGACCGCGAGCGCCGCTCATCTGAGCTGGCGGGACGGCACCTTGCACATCGTGCTGGCCAACGCGGGTCACCCGGCGCCGGTCCTCATCAGGCCGGACGGCCGGACCGAGCGGGTCCCCGGCGGGGGCGTACCGCTCGGGATCTTCCCCGACCCCGAGCCTGCCACCGTCGAGCTTGAGCTATCCGACGGAGACGTACTGTTCTACTACACCGACGGCCTCGCCGATGCGCGCAGCCCGCAGGCAACGTACCTCGAAGACAGCCTCACTGACTGCCTCGCCCAGCTTGCTGGCCGCCGCGCCGCCGACATAGTGGCTGACATGCGCAAGCTCGTGCTCGACTTCAGCGAGAGCGTGCTGCACGACGATCTGACCATGCTGGTCCTGCGTGCCGGGGCTGCGCCTGGGCGGTAGCGCAGCGGCGTTTGCGCCGGGCCGGGTGCGGTAGCTACGGCCGGTGGCGACATCCAGGCCTGCAACCTCCTCGCATCCGGGACCTGACCCCCCTGAAGGTGATGCCGCGCTCGGCGTCGGCGCAGCGGGCGCCGCCGTCCATCGATAACGGAGCTCAGGACAACGGCCGAACTCAGGACAAGCCTGCCGAGGACAAGCGGGCCGAGGACAACCTGACGCAGGCCCTTGTCGCCGCCGAGCGGACCGACGGGATGGGCCGCCCGGGCAGGCCGCTAGACCGGCGGTCACCCTTTTTCATCGGCATGACCGCAGCCGCGGGCGTCGCGGTCACCTATGGGATGGTCGAGCTCCTCATCAGGGCCCGATCCGTGCTCGTCCTGATCGGGCTCGCGTTGTTTATCGCGGCCGGGCTTGACCCCGCTGTGGAGTGGTTGACGCGGCGCCGGATGCCGCGCTGGGCAGCGGTGCTGGCTGTGATCGCCGCCGTTGCGGCAGTTCTTGCCGGGTTCATTGTCGCGGCCATCCCGCCACTCGCCAGCCAGGCGACGGCCCTCGCGCAGCACCTGCCGCAGTACCTGCACGCCCTGCGCAATCCTCATTCCGAGCTCGGTCGGCTCAACCTCCGCTACCACATCCAGGAGCGGATCGCACAGCTGATCTCTAGCCGCGGCAGCTCGATTGTCGGCGGCGTGCTCGGGGCCGGCATTGTCGTGCTCAGCGCGGCGACCTCAGCCATTGTGCTGGTCGTCCTGACCGTCTACTTCCTCGCGGGCATGCCGCGGATCAAGCGGTTCCTATATCGGCTCGCACCGCAGTCGCGGCGCACCCGGGTGATCTTGCTAGGCGATGAGATCTTCACGAAGGTTGGCGGCTATCTGCTCGGGAACGTGCTGACGTCTGTTGTCGCGGGCGCCGGCACGTACTTGTGGATGGTCTCGTTTGGCATTCCCTATCCGGCCTTGCTCGCGCTGACGGTCGCGCTGCTGGATCTGATACCCGTCATCGGGTCCACAATCGGCGGGGCAATCGTCACGCTCGTGGCCCTGACCGACTCGCTGCCCGTGGCCGGGCTGACCCTGGCCTTCTATGTCGCGTACCGCCTCGCCGAGGATTACCTGCTCGTGCCGAGAATCATGGGACGGACGGTGCAAGTGCCGGCCGCGGTCACCGTCATGTCCGTCCTGATCGGGGCGACGCTGCTGGGCCTGATCGGCGCGCTCGTCGCCATCCCGGCGGCGGCGGCAGTGAGGCTCTTGCTTCAGGAGATCACGTTCCGCCGGATGGACAAGACGTAATCGGCGCGGTTCGGCGCCCCGGCTGGCTGACCCGCTGAGCCAGCCTTCGCTGTGCGGCAATGCTGCGCCGCTCATCTTCGGTCGCGCCGCCCCAGATGCCGTGCGGTTGGGGGCTAGAGAGCGAATAGTCCAGGCATTGCTGGCGGATCGCGCAGCGCGCGCAGATAGCCTTGGCTCGCGAGATGTCCACCAGGCCCACACCGGCGGCGGCGACCGGGAAGAACAGCTCGGGATCTGCCGACTGGCAAGCCGCCAGTTCCCACCAGCCGCCGATACCGGCCTTCGTCGCCATAGCCGCACCTTCCTGCGCAGATGCCACAAGCTGCCCGCTGCGCCGCGGTTTACACCTGGTCGCGTAGGGGAAGCTAAAGCCCGGACCGCTATGGAGAGGACCATGCTGGCTGACGCCGCGCCGTCCGGTGTCGCGCCGTCCGGCGGACGCTCGGCCATAGTCCTTGGCGGCGGCGGCGTGTTCGGCGCGACGCAAGTGGGCATGCTGCGGGCGCTGCTGGAGTCTGGCTTCCGGCCCGACGTGGTCATCGGCACGAGTGTCGGCGCCCTGAACGGCGCGGCGATAGCGGCGAACCCTACGACGGCCGGCGTCGACGTGCTGGCGGATCTGTGGAACTCTCTCGGCGAAACCGGCATGTTCACCGAGAACGTATTTGCCAGGGCAAGCACGCTGGCGCGCTACCGGACTCACCTGTACTCGCCGACGCCGTTGCGCGCATTGCTGTCCAGCCACCTGCCGGCGACGTTCGAGGAGTTGACCATCCCGTTCCAGTGCGTAGCCGCGAGCATCGAGCGCGCCGTTGCGCACTGGTTCAGCGCCGGCAGCCTGGTCGATGCGGTCATGGCGTCGTGCGCGGTGCCGGGTCTGCTGCCACCGGTCGTGATTGACGGCGAGCATTTCCTCGACGGCGGACTGGTGCACTCGATCCCGGTCGGCCGTGCGCTGGCCCTCGGGGCAAGCGAGATCTATGTCTTGCATGTCGGCCGCATCGAGCAGCCGCTGACGGCGCCGCGCTCGCTCTGGGACGTCTGCCTGATCTCCTTCGAGGTCGCCCGTCGGCACCGGTTCGTTGAGGAGATGGCCAGCCTGCCCCCCGACGTGCGCGTGCACGTGTTGCCGAGCGGCGAGGAGAAGATGCCGCTTGTGTCCATGCGCTACCGGCACGCCAAGGCGGCTGCTGCCCGCATGCAGCGCGGTTACGAGGCGGCCACCGAGTACTTGTCCAGCCAGGAAGACACCGCATGAGGCCCCCGCCCGCGATCATCCGCCGAGCTGTGCTGGATCCGATCTGGATCCCCTTGGCCCTTAGCCTCGCAGTTTTGCTGAGTGCGGTCGCGGCGCTCGCGACACTGGTTGTGCCGCTAAGCCGCCGACGGCGGCTGCCGCGACTATGCCTGTTCGGCGCGCTGTACCTGACGGTGAATGCGAGCCTCGTCGTCTGCTGCGCCGGGTGCTGGCTGCGCTATCCGCTAGCCTCCCGTCGCGACGAGGCTCACTGGTCGCGGCTGCATCAGGTACTTCTGCGGCGGGCGCTCTCACTCCTGATTACTGCGGCTAGGCCACTGCTCGGGTTCCGGGTTGTGGTCCAGGAGCCGCCGGACAGCCACCTGATCACGGGCAGGCCGCTGCTGCTGCTCGCCCGGCACGGCGGCCCTGGCGACTCTTTCGCCCTGGTGGAACTGCTGATGTCGCGGTACCAGCGCCGGCCGGCCATCGTACTCAAGGAGACGCTCCGTTGGGATCCCGGTCTCGATGTTCTCCTCGGGCGGCTGCCGTCCTGCTTCATCCGCCGTGGCGAGCGGAGCAGGGCACCCGAACGCCTCGCCGCGCTGGCCGAGACGATGCGCGGCGACGACGCCATCTTGCTGTTTCCCGAGGGCGGTAACTGGACCCCAGGCCGCCACAGCCGCGCCATCGCGCGGCTGATGCATGCTGGCCGGCGCCAGGCAGCAGAGGACGCGGCCGAGAACCGGAATGTCCTGCCACCGCAGCCCACCGGCATGCTGGCCTGCATTTCCGGGCGGCAGGACCTCACGGTCGCGGTCGTTGCGCACACCGGCCTCGAAGACCTTGTCGGCCCCGTCCTCATCTGGCGAGCGGTGCCCGTGAGCGCCCGCCCGATGATCGTCCGCTGGTGGTTCCAGTCGGCCCGCAGCCTGCCTGCTACCGAGGACGGCCGCCGCGAGTGGCTCCGGCTGCAGTGGGCGCTTGTGGATTCCTGGATTGATGCCAGGAAGGCCGCAAGAACGCGGCCGGACAAGGTGGCCAGCGTGCCCGAGGCGCCGCTCGCCGGCACAGCAGCCGACGATCACTGACGATCTCCCGTGCGTTTGTGCCGGGACGCACCGGGCAGATCGGGTGCCGGTCACGCACAGGGCACGCCTGTGCCATAGCCCGCACGGGAGGCAGCCATGGTCACACGCTCAGTCCGCCGAAGATCGGCCCGCGCTCGATACGCCGGCCGCCGGGCGGCCAACAGTCGCCTCATGGCCTGGCTTGCCCGAGCCGGCCTGGCTGCCCGCGGGGTGATGTACGGACTCATCGGCATCATCGCGGTGCAGATCGCCGTCGGCAACTCGCACCAGCAGGCCGATCGCAGCGGCGCACTACGGCTGGTGGCCGCAACTCCCTTCGGCAAATTGATGTTGTGGCTACTCGTCATCGGGTTCGCCGGCCTGACCCTGTGGCGCCTGTCCGAGGCTGCATTCGGCGCGGCCGGAAGAGACGGCCACAAGACCAGCACGCGCGTGCTCTGTCTCGTCAAGGCCGTGATCTACGGCGCGCTTACGTACAGCATTCTGAAGTATGCGCTGGGGCTGGGCGCGCCGTCGTCCACCAACCAGCAGTCGCAGGACCTTACGGCTACGGCGCTGAAGCACCAGGGCGGCCGGGCTGCTGTCGCCATCGTCGGCCTCATCATCGTCGGAGCGGGCCTGAAGCTTGCCTATGAGGCGTATCGGCGCATGTTCCTGCGCGATATGCGCATGGGCTCCGCGTCGCCGACAACGCGCAAGGTCGTGACGTGGCTTGGCGAGATCGGCGGTGTGAGCCGCGGCGCCGTCTTTGTCACCGTAGGCATCTTCCTCGTTGTCGCCGCCGTTGAGGCTAAGCCGGGGCAGGCCAAGGGAATCGACTCGGCCCTGCGCACACTCGCCCATACACCGTTCGGACCCTGGCTGCTCGGCCTCGTGGCCGTCGGCCTGGTGCTCTTCGGCGTGTACTCGTGCTGCGAGGCGCGCTGGCGCGAGGTCTGAGTACTTCGAAACGACGCACTTCGAAACGACGCACTTCGAAACGACGGAGGGGTCCGCAGTGCTCGCTGCACTGGTACTGGCCGGGATCGTGGCCGCGCCCATCGGAACGGCCGCGCTGCTTGTCCAGTCCCGGAGACGGGTTCGCACATCTGGTGCGTGGCCAGCCACGCGCCGGTTCGCGTTCGCCGTCGGCGGCACCGCAGTGCTGGCTCTGGCTGTGCTCGGCGCGCTGCGGCTGCTGGGCGATTCGCAGCACCTCGCCATCGACGGAGCGGCCGGAATCGTCGTCGCCAGCCTGGTGTGGCTGCCGGTTACCAGAAGGTGGAATGCGCGCGGACACCTGTGCTGGTCGTCAAGCATCTTCCTGTTCGTCGTATACCTGGCGTTCGTGCTCAAGTGGACATTCGACAGCCACCTCGGGTTCGCCAGTACGGCGGGCGGCCTGCTGCTGTGGCTCTTCGAGTTGTTCGCCGCGATCCTCGCCTGCGCCTACCTGTGGGAGATCTGCGACGCGCTCGGATCGGAGCACTGGCGCCGGCGGCTGAACAGGCCGGAACCGAGCCGCGTCCCCGACAGCGACCTGCCCTTCATCAGCCTGCACGTGCCGGCGCATAACGAGCCGCCCGACATGGTGATGGAGACGCTCCGGTCACTGGCCAGCCTGGACTACCCGCGATACGAGATCGTCGTCATCGACGACAACACCGACGACGAGACGCTGTGGCGGCCCGTGGAGGCGTGGTGCCGACGGCACGGCGCGAAGTTCGCGCACCTGGAAGACTGGCCCGGTTATAAGTCGGGTGCGCTCAACTACGCGCTGCGGGAGATGACCGATCCGCGGGCCGACGTAATCGGCGTGGTCGACTCCGACTATCAGCTGAAGTCCGGGTTCCTGCGCCGGTGCGCGCCACTATTTGCTGATGCCTGGGTGGGGTTCACGCAGGCTCCGCAGGATTACCGCGGCTGGACCCGGTCGCGCTACTACCGCCGTCTTTTCTACTCCTACCAGTACTTCTTCGCGGTCTCGCAGCCCTCGCGCAATGAGCGAGACGGCGCGATCTTTGCCGGCACCATGGGCCTGATCCGCCGCGTCGCCCTGGAGCAACTCGGCGGCTGGGACGAGTGGTGCATCACTGAAGACGCCGAACTGTCCCTGCGGCTGCTGCGCGCAGGGTGGTCTGGCCTGCACGTGGACGAGTCCTGGGGCCAGGGAATCATGCCCCTCACCTTCGAAGCGCTGAAGGGCCAGCGGTACCGGTGGTGCTTTGGCGGCATCCAGATCCTGCGGATGCACTGGCGGTCGATGCTACCGGGCCGCGCATCGGCACAGAACCGGATGAGCACCGGCCAGCGCTGGTCGTACCTCGCGGGCGCCGTGCAGTGGTATGGCGACCTGCTCGGGCTGCTGTTCCTCGTATTCCTGCTGGCCGGCGCGGCGAACCTGGCCACTGGTGGCGGCGAGTTGTTCCGGAAGCTGACTCCGTTCCTGGTTGCCACCGTGCCAGTGCTGGTGCTGCTCGGCCTTGTCCGTGCCGTCGCGCTGCTGCGCCGCGGCACCGGTGCCTCCTGGCGTGACGCGCTTGGCGCATTTTTCATCTGGCAGTCAACCTCGCTGGTGGTGGCACGTGCCTCCGTCGTCGCGCTGTTCGCGCGCAAGGCAGCGTTCCTGCGAACGCCCAAGACCAGCGAGAAGGCGAAATGGTGGGAGGCGCTACGGGCGAACTGGGCGGAGTCAGCGCTTGCTCTGCTCGGATTCATTGGCATCGGCTGCGCGCTGTCGAGGGCAACTGAGCTCGCCGGACCGCTGCTCGCTGGCCTGTTGCTGTTCCCGACGCTGGGCCTGGCCGCAGCGCCAGTGAACAGTTGGGCGGCGCAGCGAGCCGCGTTGCCTGCGGATCTGCGAGAGTGGCGGACGTCGGAGTGGAAGCGGACGTCAGACCGCCGTGCGCTCGTCCGAGGCGCCGCAACTGGCGGGATTCTCACGGTGGGTGCCGTGGCGGTGGCCGCCGTGGCCCTGATGCTGACGCCGAGCAAGCACCCTGTAGAGCCGCCCAATCTAGTACCCCCACAGGCCGCCCCGCATGCGCCGGCGCATCAGCACACTCGCAGGCCCTCGCCCGCTGCCACTTCGCCGTCGTCCGCCACATCCCCCACTGTCGGCGCGACTCCAACGATCAGCCCGTCGCCCGGCACGTCATCCCCGGTGACGCCATCTCCTAGTCCGAGCCCGGGCACGTCCGGCGTCACGGCGTCGCCCTGACCGGCTGCGGTGGCGCGTCGGCGGTTAGCCCGGCCCTCGGCCAGCCTGCCGGGTCCGGCTGCGCCGCAGGCAGTGGTTAGCCGGCCTGGCGCGGCTCGGCTGCGCGCAGCGCCTCGCCCAGGCTGTGGTAGACGCCGAACATAGTCGCCACGCCAGTGACTGTGAGTATGCGCTGGAGCCCGGTCCCGCCGACGGCCAGCCGGACCTCGCCGCCCGCCTCATCGGCCTGGCGCAGCGCGCGGACAAGCACGTTCAGGCCCGTCGAGTCGCAGAACTCGGTGCCCGTCATGTCCACGATGATGGCGCGCTGTCTCAGGTCGGCGGCCGTCAGCAGGGCCGCGCGAAATGGCGCGGCGTTCGCGACGTCGATCTCGTCCGGCGTCGTCACGACCGCGAAGCCGTCGACCACCCGGACCTGGAAGTCGCTGGGCGGGGATGCGGACTCTGCCATGCCGTCCTAACAGGAGCGCACAGGGGTGCTTTGCCACGGCTGATCCTAGTGGCGACGGGCTCCTGCTGGCCAGATCAGCGCAGGCCGAGCGGCCGCTAGGTCGGCACGGCGGCAGAACCAGAGCTGCACGACGGATAAGTCCGGGTTTGGCTTGCCACCGCGGGCGCTGAGTGCTACCTCTTACTCAGCGGCCAACGGCGCCTTAGGCGGGGCTGCCGCGGGTCAAAGACGCGGCCCGGCACTGTCTCTTCTCTGGACGGGGTGCTGGCCGTGTTGGATCACAACGAACTCGCCGATGGCGAGTGCGGCGGCGTGGCCGCCTCCGACGAGACCGCCAAGCAGGTCACCAGCGGCCGACCATGGACCACGATGTCCTTCCCTGCTGAGGTCGACGTCGCGAACGCCGACCAGGTGCGCGCCGGCCTCATGGCGGCGCTCGGCCGCGGCTGTCCCATCCTCATCGTCGACATGAGCCGGACGACGTTTTGCGATTGCGCGGGCGTGCGCGCGCTGCTGTGCGCAGCGAGCCAGGCGCTGCGGGCCGGCGTCGAGATGCGGGTGGTCGCCAGAGCCAGGCCAGTGCTGCGTACCTTCGAGATCACCGGCCTGCAACTCGCGCTGCGCGTCTACCCAACAGCGGCAGACGCGGTGCGCGGACCGCCCGAGACGGCCGGCAGTGGCGCGACCGTCGCCGCGGTGCTCGCCCTGGCGACAGCTGACGGGCTCAGGCGTCGTCAGCCAGCTGACCCCTGTTGATCTTCCCTGCGACGAGGTCGACGGCAATGTCCTTGACCTTCTTGTTTGTATTCTGAGATAGCAGGCTCAGCCGCTTGAATGCGATTTCAGGCGAGTAGCCATACTCGGCGACCAGGATTCCCTTGGCTTGCTCGATGACGGCGCGCGACTCCAGGGCTATCCGCAAGTTGTCGACCAGCCGCCTGCAATTGCGGTACATCGTCGCGTTCCGGAGCGCCACACCTCCCTGAGCAGCGAAAAGGAGCGCGAGGTCGTGGCCAGTGCCGGCAAAGCAACCCCGTTCCCGGCCGTAGAGAACAAGAACGCCACCAGGCTCGCGGTCGGTGCGCAGCGGCAGCACGAGGCAGCTCATCAGACCCTCTATCATCATGGCCGAGCAGATGCCGGGCCATCTGTCCTCCGCACTGGCGTCGTCGATCCGCCGTGCCTCGCCGAACCGGAGTGCCTCGGCGACGGGCCCGTTCCCCTCACCGAGCTGCATCCGGTGGAGCCCGGCGATCGTCGCGTCTGACGCCGAGAACAACCAGGTGTTGTCGCCAGCGACGACAACGCCGACGGCAGCGCTGCCCGGAACGAGCTCAAGTGAGAGCGCTGACAGCTGCCTGAGCTCCGCATCTGAGCTCTCGTCGGACAGCAGCAGCTCCGCCAGCGCGGCTATCCGCTCGGCGAGTTCCCTCGTCACGGTCAGCATGTCAGCCTCACTTCCGCACGTTCGTAGTTGTCCGCGCCGCTCTACCCCGGATCGTTTGGCTTGCACATGGCGGGGTAGCTGGCCACCCGTCCGAGCGGGCCGGCCTCCAGCTACCGGGGCAGGCTCCGACCGCCATGGCCGCTGCGGACCGTTGACATGCGAGCGGCTCTGCAAATCTGTCTGGAGCCGGAGCCAAGGGGTGACGGCTGTGCAGGCGGTGTCTCTGCGACCATTCCAGTTCGGCTCGGATTCTCCGCGTTGCTCCAGTGCGCTAGCCGACGAACGCATGGCCGGCTTCCCGGCCGAGACGATACGGTCGGACAAGCCGCCCGCGCTGAGTACTTTTAACGGTGAGCCACGAACCAGGCTTCCGTCCGCCTTATGCTGGCTCACGCTTGGATCAGGACCGGGGCACCTAGTGCCAAAGAGAACGAGCAGGTCGAGATGGTGGCAGAAGGCGTCAGTTCAGGCGGGCCTTTGCACGCCGCACTGCCTGAACGCGTTGCGTCCGAGCGCATGCGCGTGCTCCTCATCGAGGACGATGACGGAGACGCGCTGCTCGTCGAGGAGCTCCTGCTGGACGCCGGAGAGCCGTTCTTGATGACCAGGGCGCGCTCCCTCGCCGACGCACGCCGCGCAGCCGTTCACGCCGGGTGCGTGCTACTTGACCTCGAGTTGCCTGACTCGCGCGGGCTCCAGGGGGTCCGCTGGCTCCAGGAAACGTGGCCGAATCTGGCGGTCGTCGTGCTGACCGGACTCTCCGATGAGCACATGGGCGAGGAGGCGGTCGCGGCTGGCGCGCAGGACTACCTGGTCAAGGGCCAGGTTGACGGCCTCCTGCTGCAGCGGGTCGTGCGATACGCCGTCGAACGCCAGCGAGCCGAGGAGACGCAACGACAGCTAAGGGAGGCGCAGCTGTACGCGGCAGAGAACGCTCGGCTCGAGCGAGGACTGCTGCCGTCGCCTGTCCTGACGGACCGCCGCCTCGCGGTTGCTGCCCGTTACCGCTCCGGCGGCCAGCAGATGCTGCTTGGCGGAGACTTCTACGACGTCGTCGAAGCCCCCGACGGCTGGGTTCATGCGATGGTCGGTGATGTGTGCGGGCGCGGCCCGGACGAGGCTGCGCTCGGGGTCTGCCTCCGGGTGGCCTGGCGGACCATGATCCTTGCCGGCAGGCCAGTCGCCGAGACGCTGTCCGCGCTCCAGCAGGTGCTTGAGCACGAGCGGCAGCACGATCGCCTGTTCGCAACGATCTGCATGCTGTCAGTCGCTCCCGACCGGACGACGGGACACCTGCGCCTGGCCGGGCACCCGCAGCCGCTGCTCATCACTGCGGATGAGGTCCGCGAGCTCGAAGCTCCAGTGAGCCTGCCGCCGGGAATTACACACGCCACGGACTGGCCGAGCGCCCAGGTCGACCTCGGGCAGAGCTGGTCGGTGCTGATGTACACAGACGGCCTCATCGAGGGCAAGATCGGCAGCGGGCCGGAGCGGCTCGGCAGCGAAGGCCTGATCAGGCTCATCGAGAAGCACCGTGCCCAGGCCGCACTGGACGGCCCGGCCGACCGGCCTGCCAACGAGCGGCTCATCGACTCGGTCATCACGATGGCCCGCGAGCTCAACGGTGGCGATCTCGACGACGACCTGGCTGTACTGGCCGTGAGCTGTGCGCCGGCCGGTCCATGAGCAGCGAACGGGTCGCGCGCCTGGCGCCTGAGCCGCAGCGGCCCGACTCGCAACGGCCCGACACCAACCGGCCCGACTCCAAGGGACCTGACTCACGGCGGCCGGAGTCCCAGCGGCCGGGGCGGCCGCCGCTGGCGTTCGGCCGCATGGCCGAGGACGCGGCCAGCCGCTGGCCGCTCGGCCGGATCATCGGTGCCGCCATGCTCGCGCTCGGCCTCGTGCTGGTCGCGGCCATCGTCATCGGCGCCGTGACGCTGAGCAACCAGAGCGCGAGCCGCACCGAGGTTGTGCAGAAGATCGACCCCGCCGCCCTGCATGGCGCGCAGCTCTACGCCGCCATGCTCAACCAGGAAACTGGCCTCCGGGGCTATCTGCTCAGCGGGCAGGGCCCATTCCTCGCGCCCTACACCGCGGGCGTTGCCGACCAGGCGGTGCAGGTCGCGGCGCTCCGGCCGCTGGTAGCCGGGATGCCAGGCGCCCAGCACGACCTCTCGAGCGCCCTCCGCCGCATCGACGCCTGGCGGTCCGGCTACGCCGAGCCGGCCATTCGTACGGTATCTGCAACCGGCAAGCCACTGCCCGGCGCGAACGTGGCCGTGGGCAAGGCCGAGTTCGACAGCGTGCGCGCTCCGCTGGCCGAGTTTCAGCGCGCGCTGGCCACGCAGCGCAACCTCTCCGTCGCCCAGCTTCACTCGTCGGCATCGGCCCTGGACACCATCGGGATCGCCAGCGCCCTGGCCCTGCTCCTGGTGATCATCGCGCTGGGCGTCGGCCTGCGGACCGCTGCCGTCACGCCGCTGACCAGGCTGGCCGGCGATGCCCGGCGGGTAGCGGGCGGCGAGTTCGACCACGAGGTCGACCCAAGCGGCCCGCGTGAGGTGCATACGCTGGCCGTTGACGTCAACCGGATGCGCCGGCGAATTCTCCGCGAGCTGTCTGCCGTCCGGGCCGCCAACATCGCCCTCGAGGCTCGGGCGCAGGACCTGGAGCGATCGAACGCGGAGCTTGAGCAGTTCGCGTACGTGGCCTCGCACGACCTCCAGGAGCCGCTGCGCAAGGTCGCGAGCTTCTGCCAGCTGCTCCAGCGCCGATACATCGGCCAGCTCGACGCCAGGGCGGACCAGTACATCGAGTTCGCGGTCGACGGCGCCAAGCGGATGCAGGCGCTCATCGACGACTTGCTGACCTTCAGCCGGGTCGGCCGGAGCGAGCGGGACGCTGCTCTGATTTCGTGCGCCAGCGCGCTCTCTCAGGCCAGGGTGAACCTGGCGAGCGAGGTCCGCAAATCGGCCGTCGTCATCGAGACCTCTGAGCTGCCCACGGTCCAGGCCGAATTCTCGTTGCTGACGTCGCTGTTCCAGAATCTGATTAGCAACGCGATCAAGTTCCGCGGTGATCGGCCGCCAGTCATCCAGGTCTCCGTGACGCGACGGGACGACGGGTTCTGGCTGTTCTCAGTGGCCGACAACGGCATCGGCATTGAGCCCGAGTACGCCGACCGCATTTTCGTGATCTTCCAGCGCCTGCACGACCGGACCGCGTACGCCGGGACCGGCATCGGGCTCGCTATGTGCCGCAAGATTGTCGAGCACTATGGTGGGAAAATCTGGCTGGACACTGAGTATCAGGACGGGGCAAAGTTCATGTTCACGTTGCCGGTCACGCCCACTGACGATGAGGAGCCATCGAATGACTGAGCGCGACGGGCTGGAGCTTGTCGATGTCCTGCTAGTGGAGGACGACCCGGGCGACGTGCTCATGACCAGGGAAGCGTTCGAGCACTACCGGATCCCCAATAGCCTGCATGTCGTCGGCGACGGCGAGCAAGCCATGCACTTTCTGCGCAAGACAGGCGACTACGCCGACGTACCAACCCCGGGGCTCATCCTGCTCGACCTGAATCTGCCACGACGCAACGGGCTTGAGGTGCTTGCCGAGCTGAAGGCCGACAGCGACCTGCTGGCCATCCCGGTTGTGGTGCTCACGACGTCGCAGGCGCAGGAGGACATCCTGCGCAGCTACGCGCTGCACGCCAACGCTTACATCAGCAAGCCGGTGGACTTCGAGAAGTTCGTCGCCGCGATCGGGCAGATCGACGAATTCTTCCTGACGCTCGTCAAGCTCCCGTACTCGCTCAGCTGAGCCGCAGCGGGAGCGGCTGGCGGCTGACCAGGTGCGGCGGGCGAGCCCGCCGTTAGTTGAACCCGGAAGCGCTGCGGCGCTCGTCATAGAGCGGGTCGCTTGCCGGGTAGGCGGCTGTCGATGGCACTCGTACCGAGCGGGCCGCGACGCCGCTGATCAGCGTGCCGATCGCGACGCCAAGCACGAGGTCGACCACGGCGGTCGCGAGCTTCACGGTGAGCGGGGCGCTGGTGCTGAACGGCACGAGCACGGCCAGCACAGTCGCCAGCCCGATGATCCAGCCAAAAAAGGTCAGCGGCCGTGGCGTGCTGACCAGGAGCAGGTGCACGAGGCCGGTGGCGATCAGCGCGGCGGCGCCGGCCAGCAGCACCAGGCCGGTGGTATGGGCGTCGCCGTAGGCGCCGTCCTGCTTCGGCGCGAGCAGCGGAATCCCGAACAGCCAGCGACAGACAAGGACGCCGACGAGGGCCACTAGCCCAGCTACCACCGCTGTCGCGATGCCGCCTGGCCAGAGCCTGCCCGCATCGACCTGCGGCCGCAGCGTACGCGGCCGCCCGGTGCCGGGAGGCCCGGGCCGAGGCTCGTTCGGTATCGGGGCCGTAGTCATCTGAGTTACCCGCTTTCCGGCCACGCACATTGGCGGCCGACTGCTTAACTCACCACCGCGCCGGTGTTCAAACGTGTCGCGAGCGAGGCCCAGGCGTTCGCGGCTCCGAATCGGCGCTGACCTGCTCAGGGCAGCTTGACGACGGCACGCGCGCGGGTCAGCACCTTCGTATCGCCTGACCTGGCCGTGAGCGCGATCGCCACCTGGTTGCCTTCGAGCTTTTCCTCGACCTGGCCGCTCACCTCGATCGAAGCACCGGCGTCGTCGTCGGGAACCACCACCATCGAGGAGAACCGGACTCCGAACCCGGTCACGAAGGCCTGCGGCCCCGCCCAGTCGGTGACGAACCGGCCGGCCTGCGCCATTGTGAACATCCCGTGGGCGATCACGTCGGGCAAGCCGACCAACTTGGCGATCCGCTCATTCCAGTGGATCACGTTGAAGTCGCCGGAAGCGCCGCAGTACTTGACCAGGCTGAGCCTGGTCACGGGATAGCTGATAACGGGGATCTGGGTACCGGGCTCGATGCTTTCGTAGGTAACCTGCTCGCTCACGCCGCGAACCCTTTCTGCTGACGGCGGGCCGGAGTCAAGTGCCGCGCTCGACGATGGTGGAGAAGGCAGTACAGACGAGCTCCCCCGTCAACGTCATGATGTCCGTGCTCGTTGTCAGCATGACGTTGCGCCCAGCATCCCGGATGTCGGTGAGGGTGACCTGAGCGGTCACGACGTCGCCAGCCGTCAGCGGCCGCCTATAGGTGAACCGCTGCTCGCCGTGAACGACCATGGCGTAGTTGAGGCCGAGGCCGGGGTCGGCGAGCGCCGCACCAGACCCGGCCATGCTGATCACGATCGCGAACGTCGGCGGCGCGATGACGTCGGCGTGCCCGGCAGCCTGAGCCGCCGCGCGGTCCCGGTAGACCGGGTTAGGGTCGCTGATGGCCATCGCGAACTCGGCGATCTTGACCCGCGACACCTCATAGGGCTCCGACGCCGGGAACACGCGGCCGACGTACTCGCGGTTGATGGCCATGCGACTCCATCATGCAGAGAGATTTAGCCCGCTGACGAGTTCCAGCCGGACTCGCCCGGCCGACAGCTAGCGCGTCTCGCGATGCGGCTGGTGCTTACGGCAGAACGGGCAGTACTTGCTCAGCTCAAGCCGGTCAGGGTCGTTGCGCCGGTTCTTCCGCGTGATGTAGTTGCGGTGCTTGCACTCCTGGCAGGCCAGGGTGATCTTGGGCCTGACGTCAGTCGCAGCCACGTGGCGCGCCTTTCTACTCGTCCAATCATCGGAAGTCCGCACGGGCAGGGTCCGGAGTCCCGGATGCCCGCGCGGTTCCGTAGCGGAGGCCGGACTTGAACCGGCGACACAGCGATTATGAGCCGCTTGCTCTGCCTGACTGAGCTACTCCGCCGCCTGCCCGCCAGGCTCAGTCCAGATCCGGCAAAACAGCCGTCTGGCCCCGCCATAGCCCTGGGGCTGACCCAGCTTACCGGGAAAATGCCGCGCCTTCGATTTGGGCACCCACTGCCCGCAGCCAGCGCCTTGGGCTGGCGCCGACCTCGGATCAAAACCCATTCTACGTGGCCCGGCAAAGACGCCGGCCTCCGACGCCAGGAGCCATGGCGTTACCAATTTGTCACCAAATCCAGCAGGGCGCCGTTTCGTTGATCGCTGGCGGGTACATTCGTCTCTAGTGTCGGTCGCTAGGATCTTGTCGGGCCGGTCAGCCAGGCGCTGGCCGTAACGCTCAGCGACGGGCAGAGCCCGCCCGCCAGGGCTCACCTGATTCTTGAATGATGTCGGCGAGCCCAAATTCGCGGCTATTGTGGACCGTCATCCGTTCGGCCGGACTGGGAGAGACGACGCAGATGCCGAGGCGAGAACAACCAGCTGACGTGACCTATCACGGGTTGCGCGAGGCGCCAGACACGGCAGCTGTCACTACCGCGGCCTTGCGGGCCTTCGCCAGCGCCTACCCCGACCTCAAGCTCCAGCCACTCGTCGTGGTGATCGCCGCCTATAACGAAGCCGACAATATCGGCGCGGTCCTCGACGAAGTCCCCCAACAGATCGCTGACGTGCCGGTGTCACTCCTCGTTATTGACGACGGCAGTACTGACTCCACGACCAAGGTCGCTGAGCGGCATGGCGCGCTGGTCTGCACCCTGTCGGCTAACCGCGGCCACGGCGTCGCGCTGCGACTCGGCTACCGCATCGCACGCGAGGCCGGCGCAGAGTACATTGCCACCCTGGACGGCGACGGCCAGTGGGATCCGGCCGACCTGCCTGCGATGGTCGGCCTCATGCAGGGCGGCGAAGCGGACTTCGTCCTTGGCTCCCGCCAGCTCGGGCAGACCGAGAGTACCGACACGTTCCGCAACCTCGGCGTGAAGTTCTTCGCGACCATCATTAGCGCATTGACCCGCACCCACATCACGGACACCTCGAGCGGCCTGCGGCTGATGCGGGCGGACCTGACCGGCACCGTGACGCAGACCCAGCCCCAGTACCAGACCTCTGAGCTACTGATCGGCGCCCTGCTCCAGGGATACCGGGTTGCCGAGGTGCCGACCGTGATGCGGCAGCGGATGTCCGGCGAGAGCAAGAAGGGCCGTAACCTCGCCTACGGCCTTCGCTACGCCCGCGTCATCACCAACACGTACCTGCGCGAACGTAAACGCGTTCCGATATCTCCGCGCTGAAGCCAGGGCCTGCCTTTGCGAGCCCGCCGAGCGCTCCCATCGGTCGTTGGGGTCTGCCTGCCCTAGCATTCGATGACGTTCACGGCCAGGCCACCGCGAGCCGTCTCCTTGTACTTGACCTTCATGTCGGCGCCGGTCTCGCGCATCGTCTTGATCGCCTTGTCGAGCGACACTTTGTGCTCGCCGTCTCCGCGAACAGCCATGCGCGCCGCGGTTATGGCCTTGACCGCCCCGATCGCGTTCCGCTCGATGCAGGGGATCTGCACGAGGCCGCCGACGGGATCGCAGGTGAGGCCGAGGTTGTGCTCGACGCCGATCTCCGCCGCGTTCTCGACCTGCTCAGGAGTCCCGCCGATCACCTCGGCTAGACCCGCAGCCGCCATCGAGCAGGCCGATCCGACCTCGCCCTGGCAGCCGACCTCGGCCCCGGAGATCGACGCGTTCTCCTTGAACAGCGAACCGACAGCCCCGGCCGTCAGCAGGAACCTGATCACGCCCGCCTCATCGGCACCCGGCACAAACCTGAGGTAGTAGTGCAGCACGGCCGGGATGATCCCGGCGGCTCCGTTCGTCGGGGCGGTCACCACGCGGCCGCCCGCCGCGTTCTCCTCGTTGACCGCGAGCGCATACAGCGTGACCCACTCCAGGGCGTACAGGGGATCGGCCGGGTCACCGCTCTGCTCCAGCTTCTGCTGGAGCGCCCTCGCCCGGCGCCGGACTCTGAGGCCGCCGGGCAGCACTCCGTCAGCCGCGCAGCCGTTGCGCACGCACTCCTGCATGACCGCCCAGATCCGCAGCAGCCCCGACTCCACATCGGCCTTGTCGCGGCGGACGAGTTCGTTGGCGAGCATGACGCCGCTGACCGGCAAGCCGACCCGGTGGGTGATCGCCAGTAGCTCGGCACCGCTGCTGAACGGATACGGCACCGGCGTCGGATCAGCCACGATCGCAGGGCGGCCTGCTGCGTCCTCGCCGAGCACGAAGCCGCCGCCGACGGAGTAGTACGTCCGCCCGGACAACTCGGCACCGCTGTGGTCCAGCGCCGCGAACCGCATGGCGTTCGAGTGGAACTCCAGGCGCTTACGCCGGTGCAGGATCACGTCTTCGTCCACGTCGAAGGGAACGGGCGCGCGGCCGAGCAGCCGCAGCGTTCCCGACGCCCTGACACCGGCGACGATCGGCTCCGCAGCCGCCGGGTCGACGGACTCCGGCTGCTCGCCGGAGAGGCCGAGCACGACGGCCTTGACACTTCCGTGCCCGTGACCCGTAGCCCCGAGCGACCCGAACAGCTCGGCCCTGACAGCAGCAACGTTGCTGAGCAGGCCGAGCTCGTCGAGCGACGTGGCGAACATGAAGGCCGCGCGCATGGGGCCGACCGTGTGCGAGCTCGACGGTCCTATGCCGATCTTGAAGAGGTCGAAGACGCTGACCGTCATGGCTTACTCCCTGTGGTAGGACTACGTCGTCCTTGTGGGCGAGGGCGGAGCGGGAGCGAGCCCGTTCCCTCCCTCGCCTTTGATCTTCATGCCCGCCGGGTCATACGGCGGCCGGAGTCCGACCGTGGCGCTGACGAGCTGCCCGCCTACGTTCACCGCATAGGTCCCGGCCCTGGCAAACTCGGCCGTCATCGGGTCGCCGGCCGGATCGCGCAGGTAGGCCAGCCCCAGCGCGGCTTCCAGCGTCTCACTCCAGGCCGCCGATGTGACCTGTCCCGCTGGCTCGCCGTTGCGCAGCAGCAGCTCGCTGCCCCACATCATGACCGCAGGGTCGTCGAGCACGACCGACACCAGGCGTCGCCGCGGGCCGTCCGCCTTGGCTTTCTCTACGGCCTCCCGGCCGAGGAAGGCCGTGCCGCCGGCCAGCTTGCACGCGAAGGTCAGGCCGGCCTTGACGGGGTTGTAGTCGGGAGTGAGCTCACGGCCGAATGCGCGGTAGGCCTTCTCCAGCCGGAGTGACTCGATCGCGTAGTACCCCGCATTAGCCACACCCAGGTCGGCGCCGGCCGCCATCAGGTCCTGGTAGACGCCGACGGCGAAGTCGACCGGAACGTACAGCTCCCAGCCAAGCTCGCCGACATAGGTGATCCTGGTGGCGCGGACAGTCGAGTAGCCGAGATCGATCAGCCGGCTCGTACCGAATGGAAAGCCGGCCTCGGTCAGGTCGGCCTTGCTCAGCCGGGACAGCAACTGGCGGGACGCTGGTCCCATGACGCCGTAAACGGCGTAGGCGGACGTCATGTCCACGATGCTCGCCTGGCAGCCGGAGGGCATGTGCCGCCGGATGTGATCGGCGTCGCGCTCGGTGGTTGCGGCGCTGGCCACGAGCAGGTACTCGGTCGGCGACAGCCTGGTCACGGTGATGTCCGACTCGTACGTGCCGCGGCCGTTGAGCATGCCGGTGTAGACGGTCCGGCCAGGAGGCACGGCCACCTCGTTAGTGCACAGCCACTGCAGGGCGGCCTCCGCGTCGGGGCCAGTCACGAGGTACTTGGAAAACGAGGTCTGATCGAACACCGCCACCCGCTGCCGGGTCGCCACCTGCTCAGCCGATGACCAGGCCTGCCAATTCTGCTTGTCCCAGGAGTACTCGATCACCGGGCGGTAGCCAGCAGGCGCGAAGAAGTTGGCCCGTTCCCAGCCCATCTTGGAGCCGAAGGAGGCGTTCGCGTCCTGCAGCAACTGGTAGGCGGGCGACCGGCGGAACGGGCGGGCCGTCTCCAGTTCGCGATTAGGCCAGCCGATCGCGTAGTGCAGGCCGAGCACCTCCCCGACGCGGTCCCGCAGCCAGCGAGAGTTGCCGTTGAACGGCGCGAACCTGCGGATGTCAACTGCGGTCAGGTCAGTGTCGGGCTCGCCATCGATGATCCACTGCGCAAGCGCGAGGCCTGCCCCGCCCGCCGAGGCGATGCCGACCGAGTTGAACCCGGCGCCGACATAGAAGCCAGCAAGCTCTGGTGCCTGGCCCAAGATGAACTGGTTGTCCGGGGTGAAGCTCTCCGGGCCGTTGTAGAACTTGCGGATCCCGGTCTCCGCCAGCACCGGGAGGCGATGCAGCGCGCTGTCCATCAGGACCGAGAAGTGGTCCCAGTCCTCGTCGAGCAGCTGGAACTCGAATGGGTAGGGCAGCTCGTCGGGTGAGCCCCAGGGCTTGGCCGTCGGCTCGAAGCCGCCGACCACCAGGCCGCCGACCTCTTCCTTGAAGTACGTGTAGCCGTCCGGGTCGCGGAGCACGGGCAGGTCGGGATGCACGCCTTCGATCCGCTCGGTCACGACGTAAAAGTGCTCGGCCGAGTGCAGGGGAACGGTAACGCCCGCGAGTGCGCCGACTTGCTTGGCCCACTGCCCTGCGCAGTTCACGACGATCTCGGCCTCGATGTCGCCCTGGTCAGTGCGGACGCCGCGCACCCGTCCATCGCTGCTGAGGATGCCCGTGACCCGGACCCGTTCCCGGATGCTCGCGCCGCGCAGCCGAGCGCTGCGGGCGAGCGCGGCGGTCAGGTCGACCGGGTTAGCCCGGCCGTCGCCGGGCAGCCAGATCGCCCCTTGCAGATCGGCGGCGTTGAGCAGCGGGTAACGCTGCGCAGCGTCGGCCGAGGTGAGCAGCTCACACTCGATGTCGTAGGCCTGCGCCGTCGCAGCCGTGCGGCGCAAGGTCGTCATCCGCGCTGGCGTCCGCGCCACGGTCAGCCCGCCGCAGCGCCGGAACCCCGTGGCCTGCCCGGTCTCCGCCTCCAGCCGCTCATAGAGCGCGGCGGAGTACTGAACCAGCCTGGTTCCCGCCTCGGAGGCGCGCAGCTGGCCTACCAGCCCGGCCGCGTGCCACGTTGTCCCGCAGGAGAGCTGACCCTGCTCGAGCAGCAGCACGTCGGTCCAGCCAAGCGCGGTCAGGTGGTAGGCAACGCTGGTCCCGATGACCCCGCCACCGACGATCACGACCTGCGCGCGTCCCGGCAGTGCCTGTGCCATCTTGGTGCGTCTCCCTCTCCGTCAGTCCTGCCTGCCCCGTCAGTCCTGCCTGCCCCGTCAGTCCTGCCTGCTCCGTCAGTCCTGCCTGCATGTCGCGCCGTCGTCAGTCGTCAGCCTGCACGTCGCTAAGGAGGCGGTCGAAGTCCGGGCTTGTGAAGCCGGCGGCCGCGGCCTCGTAGCGCTCCATAGCCCACGACCAGAAGTCGAAATCCAGGTCGCTGGCCGAATGCTGGATCGCGCCCCACAGGGTCCAGCCGTACCTGGCCACCAGGCTGTAGAGCTTGGCCCGCGCAATTCGGCTGTGCCGCGGCTTGCCGTAGTAGGCGTTAACGAGGTCGCCGAGCGCGTCATCGTCCAGGCCGCACTCACCGGCGACGTTCCCGAGCTCGAAGCAGGCGTCGTTGTTGCCCGAGTACTCGTAGTCGATAAGCCAGATCCGGTCGCCGTCGTCGATGAAGTTGGCCGCCAGCAGGTCGTTGTTGCACGGCACGGTGCCCTCATCCCGGACGGCCAGGGCCCGGCGCGCGGCGGCAAATGCGGGCATCAGGTCCGTGTAACCGACCGGGATGCGCATGCCGGCGGCGGTTGCTGTCGCGTAGTAGCGGCCCTGGATCTCGAACATGTCGAAGTCGGCGGCGAACCGCGCGGCCGCATGCAGCCTGCGGCAGGCCGCGGCGATCCTGACCAGCGTGCCGGGCTCGGCGACGTCGGCGTTGGTGAGCGTCCTGCCCTCGACGAAGCCCAGGACCAGCACCCGGTCGGCCGGGCTGTACTCGATGACCGGCGCGCCGACACCGGCAGCGGCCGCGATCAGCGAGTTCTGGTACTCGTGGTCGCGGTCGATGGCCAGCAGCCCACCTCCATCGGAGAAGATCCGCGCCACGAACACGCCATCCGACGTGGTCACCTTGAAGTTCTTGTTGGTGAGTCCGCCGGGCAGCGCGCTGATCTGCCGGGGCGTGCCGGCCAGGCTCGGCACCCTGGCCAGAGCCGCGAGTGGGTCGGCCTCGCGCAGTTCAGTCACGATCGCAGGCTACGAGCCAGTTGCCAAAAGGTCTAGACGGAACTGACCGTTTCAGTCAGTTGCGTTGAGAGGGAACGGGGTCCGCTGTCGTGAATGTCGGCTCTTAGGGTCTGGACAGTTAACTTGGTCACGCCCTACGCTCCTTGCCAACTGAGGTCACTCAGGTCACCCGCCGTTGGGCGAGGAGGAGTTGCCGTGAGCGCAAGCTCGGATGTCAGCAGCCACGAGCGTGACTCTGCCGACCTGGCCACGTTCGGCTATAAGCAGGAGCTCAGGCGATCGCTCGGCACGTTCAGCTCGTTCGCGGTCGCCTTCAGCTACATCTCGCCGTCGACGGGCATCTTCACGCTGTTCGCGCTCGGCCTGACCACGCTTGGCGGCGTCTTCATCTGGACGTGGCCAGTGGTAGCGCTCGGCCAGTTCATCATCGCGCTGAACTTCGCCGAGGTGTCCAGCCACTTCCCGCTGGCTGGCTCGGTCTTCCAGTGGACGAAGTACCTGGCCAACCGGAGCCTACTCCTGGTTCACCGGCTGGATCTACCTGTTCGCCGGCATCATCACCGTCAGCGCGGTCGTGGCCACCCTGCCACTCGCGCTGATCCCGGCGCTCAACGGGCTCGGCTGGAAGAGCCTGAGCGCGACCAGCCTGAGTACTCAGGTAGTCGTCGCGCTCATCACGCTCGCCGTCATCACCGTCCTGAATATCTACGGTGTGCGCCTGGTGGCGATCATCAACAACACCGGCGTGCTGTTCGAGATCCTCGGCATGTTCGTGTTCGCGCTGATCCTGCTGGCCTTCCATAACCACCAGGGCTTCGCCGTCGTGACCAACAGCGGCGGGTTCCACGTCGGAGCAAACTCGTTCCTGGTCGGCGATGTTCATGTGCCTGTTCGTGATCTACGGTTTCGATACCGCCTCCACGCTGGCCGAGGAGACCCGCGATCCGCGCCGGGCGGCGCCCAAGGCCGTGCTGTTCTCGATGGTCGGCGCGTTCATCATCGGCGGCGTGTTCCTGCTCGGTGTACTGGTAGCGATACCGAACCTGCATGCGGCGATCACTGGCAATGGCGGCTTCGGACTCACCCCGGCAAACATCATCGAGGCGAACTTCTCGCATCCGTTCGCCACGCATCTACCTGCTTGTGGTCTCGGCTGCGATCTTCGTCTGCTGCCTGTCGATCCTGGCGGCGACCATCCGGCTGACATTCGGCATGGCCCGCGATAATCAGCTGCCGTTCTCCAAGCCGCTCGCGAAGGTGTCTCCGAGGCTGCACACCCCGGTGGGGACGTGCATCGTGCTGGCAGTGCTTGCCGCCGTGCCGTTCCTCAAGTACGCCGGAGTCGGCGATCATTGCCATCGCCGCCACGGAATGATCTACCTGAGCTACTTCCTGGGCAATCTGGCGATCATGCGCGCCAGGCTGGCGGCTGGCCGAAGACGAGCGCCCCGTTCCGCCTCGGCAGACTGGGGCATCGTGATCAACACGCTCGGCCTGCTCTACGGCGGCGCGATGCTCGTGAACTTCGCCTGGCCGAGGCTCCGAGTAATCCCGAGCCGAGAGGAGACTGCGGCCTGCTCAACTTCCAGCTGGGGTTGCTCAACGGTATTCCGATCCTGTGGACAGTGCTCGTGGTGATCGTCCTCATCGGCGTATCTACTACCTGGTCGTCGGGCGGACCAAGCAGTTCGCTGCGGTGACCGCGCCAGCCGACGAGCCGGTGCCCGCGGGCGGGGCGGCCTAGGGACTTGCAGAGCCGGATGGCGCGCCGCGCCGCCGGCCGGGAGCCAGGAGGGGCCCGGCTGGCGGCGGGGAGGGCGGCGCGCCTTCCCCCGGGCGGCGGATCGCAGCGGCCGGAGTGCATCTGCGGTCCGCCGCACGGCTGTGCGGCGCGGACTGTGGGCGCTGGCCCGATCGGCGCAGGGGCAGCGCGGCGCGGGAGCTGCGCCGCGAGAGGCGACGGTGCGGCGCAGGGCTGGGCGGCGGGGAAGGGACGAGGGACACTGGGGAGCATGCAGCGTCGGCAGCACTCTTGGCGCGGCGCCGCGGCTGCGGCGCTCGCCACGCTGCCCAGGCAACCCCCGAAGATCGTCCGGCAGCCGGGCGTCACGGCGCACGCGCAGATCGAGGACTGGCTGGCCGACGCAATCGCTGGCGGACGGCTGATGCCCGGCGACCGGTTGCCGACCGAGCATGACCTCGCCGCGTGGCTCGGCGTCAGCCGGATGACGCTGCGCCACGCGCTGAGCGAGCTGGCTCAACGCGGACTCGTGACCAGGACAGTCGGCCGCGGTGGCGGCACCTTCGTCGCCGAGCCCAAGCTCGAGCAAGATCTGACTACCCTGGCCGGATTCTCCGAGCAGTTGCGCAGGCACGGCAAGGTGGCGGGCGCCCGCGTGCTCGCAGCTGCACGGATCCCGGCGAGTCCCGCCGCCGCGGCTGCTCTCGAGCTGGCCGCGGGGGCCTTTGTGCATGACGTTCGACGCATCCGGCTGGCTGACGGCAAGCCGATCGTGATCGAGCACTCGCAGTTCCCGGCCGACTTGTTCCCCGACCTGCTGGACTGCCGCCTCGATGGATCGCTGTACGAGTTGCTCGCGGAGAACTACGGGCAGCGGCCCCACCGCGCACGCGAGTCGCTGGAGCCTTTCGTGGCCGGAGTACGCGAAGCCGAGGCGCTTGAGGTGGATGAGGGCGCGCCGCTGATGCTGGTCGAGCGAACCGCCTACTCCCGCACCGGACAGCCGCTGGAGTACGCGCGCGACCTGTTCCGCGGGGACCGTACGAAAGTTGTGGTCTGGACGTCCGAACTGAGCGGCGACCTGTAAGCCTGGCAGCCGCCACGATCGCCTCGCGACGAATTCGGCGCGACGATCACGTCGTGACAACGGCCCAGGGCGAACGATAGCGTCCAGGGCATGACGATCAAACTCGTAGTTCTGTACACAATGCCGGACGACCCGGCCGCATTCGACGAGCACTACCTTGGCGTGCACATGCCGCTGGTGGCCAAGCTGCCCGGCCTGGAGCGGGCCGAGACCGGCAAGTTCACAATGGCGCTCGACGGCGGCGAGCACACATACCACCGGATAGCACAGCTGTACTTCGTCGACCAGGACACCATGAACGCGGCCTTCGGCTCCCCCGAGGGCGCGGCGACGGCAGCGGATTACGGCCAGATCGCGCCGCCTGGTTCGCGGATGCTGATCGAGCTAGTCGACGACTAGTGCCCCCGTAAGCTTGACCGGGCCGGCCGCGCTGTCGGAATGACCTCGATGCTGACCGGCTCCAAGCCCGTGATTTCCCAGCTGCCCTCGCCCACGTCGACGGCAAGCCTCGACTTGCCCACACGCAGGCCGCTCACGCGTAGCGGCAGGTACCGGTCGGGTACCTCAGGCGCGCACCACAGCTGGTGGCTGTCCACGTCGGGCGTGAACCGCAGCAGGGTGTGGAGGAGGAGCAAAGGCGCACCCGCCGCCCACGCCTGCGGTGAGCAGGAGGTCGGGTAGGGCACCGGGGTACCGAATTCGTCCCGGTCGAATCCGCAGAACAATTCGGGCAGCCTGTACCCGAACGCCGCCGCAGCGTCCACGATCGCATGCGTGATGCGCTGGGCGTGCTCGATGTAGCCATAGCGCATCAGTCCCGCGGCACAGATCGCGTTGTCATGCGGCCAGACCGAGCCGTTGTGATAGCTCATCGGGTTGTAGGCGGCCATCGACGACGCCAGCGTGCGGATGCCCCAGCCGCTGAACATCTCCGGCGACATCAGCAGCCGGGCCACCACCGATGCCTTCTCCTTGTCGGCGATGCCTGTCCACAGGAGATGTCCCATGTTGGAAGTCAGCGCATCGATCGGGCGCTTCTCGCCATCCAGGCCGACGGCATACCAGCCCTTGTCGGGCAGCCAGAACCGCTCGTTGAAGTCGCGCTTGAGCTGCTTGGCCTTCTTGCGCCACTGGCTGGCGGTTTGGTCGTCACCAGCATGCCGGGCGAGCTGCGCTCGGGCGCGGTACGCCGCATAGCAATACGCCTGGACTTCGGCTAGGGCGATCGGCGGCTCTGCGATGGTGCCATCCGCAAAGTTGATGCCGTCCCAGGAGTCCTTCCAGCCCTGGTTGACCAAGCCGTGGCTGGTCTTGCGGCGGTATTCGACAAACCCGTCCCCGTCCGCGTCTCCGTACGACTCGATCCACTCAAGCGCCCGATCGGCGTGCGGGAGCAGGCCCGCGATCGCATTGTCCTTGCCACCCCAGTGCTGAAGCTCGGCCAGCAGCATGACGAACAGCGGAGTCGCGTCCGCGCTCCCGTAATAGGCACTGCGGCCGCCGAGCGCGAACGAGGCGGCAGGCCCAAACCGGACCTCGTGCAGGATCTTGCCTGGCTCTTCCTCGGAGCCGTCGTCAAAGTCGCTGCCCTGCCAGGCCGCCAGCGTTCGTAGTGTGCCCAGCGCGAGACTGGGATCCCAGGGCAGCAGCATCCACGCCGTCAGGAGCGAGTCGCGGCCGAACAACGCCATGAACCAGGGCGCGCCAGCGGCCACCACGGGCCAGCGCGGGTGCTCAGGGTCGAAGATGCGTAGTGCGCCGAGGTCCTCGACACTGCGGCTGAGCGCTTCGGCCAGGTTGCGATCCGGCGTCCGCACCTGCGGGCCTCGCTGCCGCCATTTGCGCAGCCGCTTAGCCGGCAGTGTCCGATCGACATCATGACCACGCGGGTGCCGGAGCTGAAGTACCACACCATCGTCGACCGGCACCGCCTCGATGCTCACGGTGCGCTCGGAGTGGCCGGGCACCGACAACCGCCACATCAGGGCGCCCTCGTGGGTGACCGAAGGACTCTGGTCGCCGGTGATGCGCAGCTCCTGGCGGCGCTCCCGCCTGCCGCTGCTGATCACCAGACCGGAGTCAACGAGCGCCGTAGTGGCCGCCGCCCTGGGCTTGGATCGCCCCTTGACCTCGAACAGGTCAGCGAAGTCCGCCTCGGCGATCAGGCTCACCTGGAATCTCTTGGCCCTGGCTGAGGTGTTGCGCAGCGTGATGTCCTCGCGCATGCCATCGCCGACGTAGCGGCGTCGGATCACGAGCAGCGTGCTATCCGCCTTGCCTGCTCGCGGCGGCATCCGCCCGAGGAACGAGCCGGCATACGGCTCGCCGTGCTGCACCGAGAGCGGCTGCGGCTCGATTCCGTCGACCGTCAGCTCCCACCGGGACAACATCCGGGTATCCCGGACAAACAGCCCCTGCGAGCGATCGGGCACGATGTCGCCACCCGGCTCGCTGATGCAGAAGGTCGACCCCTCGATGAGCGTGACCGGGCTGCACGCCGCGCCTTGGCCCGGCGGTATCTCACCGGAGGACCACGGCTCGCTCATCTGGAGGCTCCCTGGCTCGCGAGTCCTGCGGTGCGTGGCCGTGACGCGCCGCTGCGCGCGGCCACCAGGCCGCGCGCAGCTGCGCCGTGCGTGCTAGGCGTTGATGAGCCGACGCCCGGCGGCCGGGATACGTCGCATGAGGCTGGACTCGCGTTCCAGCAGTCGGCGGTAAAGCCGCTCGTGGTCACGCGCCATCCGCTGGAGCGAGAACCGCTGCTCGGCCACGCGGCGGCACTGGTTCCGGTCGATCTCGCCCACCCGGTCAATTGCGCTGATCATCTCCCTTTCGTCGCGGCAGAGGAACCCGGTCCTGCCTGACTCAATGATCTCCGGAGCGGCGCCGTTGTGGAAGGCTAGTACCGGCGTGGCGCAGGCGAGGGCCTCCGCCATCACCAGGCCGAACGGCTCGCGCCAGGTGATCGGGTTCAGCATCGCGTCGGCGTGGCGCAGCAGCTCGATCCTGCGTTCCTGTGGGATCTCCGTTGGCATCTCGTCGCCCGGATCGAGCAGCGGCTTGATCTCCGCCTCGAAGTAGGCGATCTCGTTCTCCTCGCGCATCTTCGTCGAGAGGATCAGCTGCTTGCCGGCCTTCTTGGCGACCCGGATGGCGTGGTGCACGCCCTTGTCTGGCGACATCCGGCCGATGAAGATCACGTAACCGCCCCCGCCGGGACCTGACTTGTAAAGGTCGAGGTCGATGCCGTGGTGGATGACACCGGCGATGTTGGCGCCGCCGTACATATCGGCTTGATCGGCCTGCGACTGCGAGATTGCCACGATCGACGCATGCTTGGCGATCTCGCCCAGTATCGGTTGCGTCTCACCTGTGAACGGGCCGTGGTTGGTGTGGACGACCGGCGGCCTGCGCAGGCCGCGCAGCCCGGAGAGCAGTGGCCCGAGGAACGTGTGGTCGTGGATGATGTCCATGTCGGCCAGCGACTCGTAGGCCGCCAGCACGTGTGCCGTCTCTGGCACCGTCACGCCGATCGGCTCGATGGCCTTCGGGTACAGGAAGTCCGTCGGAACGGGACACTCCGACTCGCCCACCGTGAACAGCCGGACCTCGTGCCCGAGCTCCTGCAATCCGCGGGCGAGGTTATCGATAACGACCTCTGTGCCGCCGTAAGCGGGTGGCGGTACGGGCACCCAGGGCGGGGCAATCAGGCCGATTCGCATCTGCACTGCCTCCTCGTGTCGAGCCGCGTGACCATCACGCTCCGCCAGCCCTGGCAGCAAGCGCCAGTTCTGGCGACGTGGGTGCGTGCCGGCTTGCCGAGCCGAACCCAGGAGAGCCTGGCTTGGCCCCCTGCGCGGCACGGGCATACGGCAGCACGGGGAATGCGTCCGGTAGTGCCGGTCGTAAACGACCACTTCCGGCTTCCGTGCCCTGCGCACCCGCGGGGAAGTGCCAGAGCCAATAGGCGACGCACCAATTACTGTGCGTTCGAAGCCGTTAACCGAATGCAATCTTCCCGGCGGAAAGGCGTGGCAAACGTGCCACGAGCACCTTGATGATCATCGGCATGCGCTGGTCAGGGCCGCCTTCGACCTTCGCTCGCGGCCCGGACCTGCGGCTTTTTACCTAGATGAATTGATGTGGATAGCCAGGCCCAGACCATCTCTGACCAGGCACTACGTACGATCACGCGACCTAGCGACGGTCAGTTTGCCTGCGAGCAATGCCGTCCGGGACCCCAGATGTGCGGTCGAAGCGAGCCGCGCAGCGCGGGTGCCGTCGCTCGGACCAGGCCTGGCCTGAGCGCCGCGAAGATCGTCGCGCGCAGTTTGGCACTGATCGCCGAGTTTGCGCATGGATTGCGCGCCTGTGCCCACGAAAGAGAGGCGGTCAGGCCCGAACTCCGGTACTCGAGGCGCGCCGTCCGCCATTAGCGCGCTTTGGGTACAGGCCGATGACCAGCCACTACCTCACCGTCATCGGGCACCTGGTCGCGATCGCCGCCGACCGGAACCTTGCCGGCACTGGCCACCTCAGATGCCGCCGATCGTCTGCGGCTCGGCAGAGGTTCGCGCACGTCATGGCCACTATGCCGAGGGCCCGCCCGCGCGTCCCGTCGCGCTGCTATGCGTTCAGCCTTCCATTATCGGCGGCTAAAGCTCCCTAGGCGCAAAAGCCTTTTGCGGCGAGACTGCCGGGCGACGCGCGGGCTTTCTTTTGATAGCGCAGGAGCGCCATTCCCTGGGCTCGATCCGCTCGCCCGGCGCGGGGCGTAACTGCCCTATACAGGCACTGCTAGACCGGCCGCGGATCTGCCCGACTGGAGACGGAATGTGCCTCCGGATATTTAGTCGTCAGCAAGCGCCACGAAGCTGCCAGAAAGTCGTCCAGCAGGACATC
>CAVWKF010000002.1:0-4799201 GCA_963755575.1 uncultured Actinomycetota bacterium | reverse complement strand
GCAAGGCATCCGCGACGGCTGCCACCACGCCGACTCCCGCTGACAGCGCCCCGCCAGATCCTGGTATTGCAGCTGAGCTCGCACAGGCAGCGACCTGGGTCAACGCGCAGGTGGGCGCGAGTACGGCCGTCGCGTGCGATGCCCAGACGTGCCCCGTGCTCACGGCGAGCGGGGTCCCTGCGGCCCAGCAGGTCCAGATCCAGGTGAACCCGCAATCGCTGTCGAGCGCCGGCATCGTCGTCGTAACCCCAGCCGTCCGCAACTTCTTCAGTACCCATCCCGCGCTCGGCGCCGACATCGCTCCAGAAGTGCTCGCCAGATTCGGCCAGATCACCATCCAACCGGTCGACCCGGCTGGCGGGTCCGCTTACCAGACCGAGCTCAACCAGGATGTGCAGGCGCGGATACAGCTCGGTGAGCAGCTACTGAACAGCAATGTCACAGCCGCGCCACTAGCCAACAGCGAGCTGGCCGCAGGCGATGTCGACTCGCGACTGCTGCTCGCGATCCAAGCACTCGCTCGCCAGCAGGCAGTTTATATCGTGGCTTTTGGTGACTCCGGGCCTGGCGCCAGCGCGGGCATTCCGTTCCGCGCAGCCCAGTTCGGAGAGACGGACCCAACGGGCGCGATATCCCCCACCGTCTATGTTCAGTCGATGAAGACCCTGCTGCTTGGGCACGCCACTTTCCCCGCCTGGGCACACGCCAGGCAGGTAACCCTGCCCGACGGCCAGACCGTCGCGGAGATCGAATATGCCCTGCCGATCCAGTTCGGCCTGGCAGCGCCTTGACGGCCCTAACGCGGTGATGCTCGCCCCCTGGCTTCATGCCGGGGGCGAGCTCATTTGGCCTCGACTGGGCCCAACTGCCTGCAGGAATCGGAGGATGCGGTATAGTGTACGACAACTAGCGCCAGACGGCGCGTCCAGGCAGTGCAGCCTGAGCAGTACAGGCCGAGCAGCACAAACAGAGCAGGTAAGTCAGCAGTGAGTCCGCGTAGACACCTCGTACTTATTATCACGTAGCGCGAAGCCCGCACGGGCGTCGCGCTACAACCTCTTTGCCACACGGCAGGGAGGTTTTTTGTTGGACTACCAAGCTTTTTTGTTGGACTACCAAGCAAATGAGGAGCCAGTCGTGCAAGAGCTCACCGGAGCCCAGGCACTTGTCCGCAGTCTCGAGCAACAGGGTGTCGAGGTGGTATTCGGGCTGCCGGGCGGCACGATCCTGCCGACCTACGACCCGCTCCTCTCATCCTCCTTGCGGCACGTACTGGTCCGCCACGAGCAAGGCGCCGGGCACGCCGCCGAGGGCTACGCCTGGGCGACGGGCCGGCCAGGCGTGTGCATGGCGACCAGCGGTCCCGGCGCGACCAACTTGGTCACGGCGCTGTCCGACGCTTACATGGACTCGGTGCCGATGGTCGCGATCACCGGCCAGGTCGGCACCAGCCTCATCGGCACCGACGCGTTTCAGGAAGCGGACATCACTGGCATCACGCTGCCGATCACCAAGCACAACGAGCTCGTGACCGACGTGGCGCGGATCCCGGCAGCCATCGCCGAGGCCTTCCACATCGCCACCACGGGCAGGCCTGGCCCTGTGCTGGTCGACGTGCCCAAGGACGTGCAGCAGGCTAGCGGGCCCTGGCGGCTGGCCGATGGCGAGTGGCCGCCGGCGATGGACCTGCCCGGCTACCGAGTTCCGGGGCCGCCGAGCCAGTCCGCCATCCAGGCCGCGATCGCCCTCCTCCTGCAGGCGCGCCGCCCCGTCCTGTACGTCGGCGGCGGCGTGATCAAATCCGACTCGCACGTCGACCTGCTCCGCTTGGCCGAGCTCAGCCAGGCGCCGGTAACCACCACGCTGATGGCGCGCGGGGCGATCCCGGACACTCACCCGCTGGCACTCGGGATGCCGGGGATGCACGGGACGTACCCGGCCGTCGCCGCCCTTCAGGAAGCGGACCTGATCGTCGCCCTCGGCTCGCGGTTCGACGACCGGGTGACAGGCAAGCTGGCTGACTTCGCGCCGCGGGCGCGGATCGTGCACGCGGACATCGACCCGGCCGAGATCGGCAAGAACCGCCAGCCGGATGTGGCGATCGTCGGCGACCTGCGGCTGACCATGGCCGCACTCGCCGACGCGCTGGCTGGCGCTCTGAGCGAGGGCGGCACGCGGCCCGATACCGGGGACTGGCTCTCGATCCTGGACGGCTGGAAACGGCAGTTCCCGCTTCGCTACGCCCAGGACGCGGACGGGCCGCTCAAGCCGCAGTATGTGACTGAGCGCCTCTCCGCCCTGACGGGCGGAGACGCCATCGTGGTGGCGGGCGTGGGCCAGCACCAGATGCACGCTTCCCAGCACTACTCCTTCACGAAGCCGCGCAGCTGGATCAATTCCGGCGGGGCGGGAACGATGGGGTTTGCCGTCCCCGCCGCTATGGGTGCGCAGGTCGGCCGGCCCGGTGAACTAGTCGTCGCGATCGACGGCGATGGCTGCTTCCAGATGACCGCGCAGGAGCTTGCCACCTGCGCGATCGAGAAGATCCCGATCAAGGTGCTGATCTTCAACAACGGATTCCTCGGCATGGTCAGGCAGTGGCAGGAACTCTTCTACGACGAGCGCTACTCATCGGTTGAGCTCGGCACCGCCATTCCGGACTACGTGAAGCTGGCCGAGGCCTACGGCTGTATAGGCCTGCGCTGCGACCGCGCCGACGAGGTGGACGCGGTGCTGGACAAGGCGCTGGCGCGCACCGACGTGCCCGTGGTCGTGGACTTCCGGACGCATGACCGGGAGGGCGTGTTCCCGATGGTGCCCGCCGGGCGGCCGAACGACGAGATCGTGCTGGGCCCCGAGTTCAGCGCGGATGAGCAGCGCGCGGCGACGCGCCGGGAAATGGGGATCTGATGACCACGCACACGCTTTCGGTGCTGGTGGAAAACAAGCCCGGCGTCCTGTCGCACGTAGCGGGCCTGTTCTCGCGGCGTGCGTTCAACATTGCGTCACTGGCCGTCGGGCCGACGCACGACGAGCGCGTCAGCAGGATCACCATCGTGGTGGATGGCGCATCCACGCCGGTCGAGCAGGTCAGCAAGCAGCTAGAGAAGCTCGTCCGGGTCCTGAAGGTAGTGGAGCTGCACGATGGGTCGGCCGTCGAGCGCGAGCTCGCGCTGATCAAGGTGCGCGCCGATCCCGCGCTGCGGGGACAGCTGCTGGAGGTCGCCGGCGTCTTCGGCGCCAGCGTCGTCGACATGAGCCCGACCACGCTCGTCCTGGAGGCGGTCAGCAGCCCGGCCAAGCTGGACGCGCTGCTGGCGATGCTCGACACGTACGGCACGTGCGAGCTGGTCCGCACCGGCCGCATTGCTCTCGCACGCGGCGCTGGCGTCATCACTGATGGCAGTCCGGTGCTGACCCCCGTGCCCGACATGGCGGAGTCCGCCGCCTGACCTCGTTCCCAGCAATTCAAATCTTTTGATCTTTGACGAGAGGACATTCCCGACATGGCGACCGTGTACTACGACACCGACGCAGACCTCGGCCTGATTCAGTCCCGCAAGATCGCGGTACTCGGTTACGGCTCGCAGGGCCACGCGCACGCACTCAGCCTGCGTGATTCCGGCTGCGATGTGCGAGTCGGCCTGCCCGAGGGCTCCCGGTCCCGCAAGCGAGCGGAGGCAGCGGGGCTGGAGGTGACCACACCAGAGCAGGCGAGTGCCTGGGCGGACGTCATCATGGTGCTGACCCCTGATACCACGCAGCGAAGGCTCTACGCCGACGCGATCGCGCCGCACCTGCAGCCCGGCGATGCGCTGTTCTTCGCGCACGGGTTCAACATCCACTTCGGCTACATCACGCCGCCGAAGACCGTCGACGTCGCGATGGTGGCGCCGAAAGCGCCCGGGCACCTCGTGCGCCGTCAGTACGAGGAGGGCCATGGCACGCCCGTGCTGGTAGCCGTGGAGCAGGACGCGACCGGCAAGGCCTGGGATCTCGCCAAGTCGTATGCTGCGGCGATCGGCGGGACCAAGGCAGGCGCCCTGGTCACCACGTTCCAGGAAGAGACCGAGAGCGACCTGTTCGGTGAGCAGGCCGTGCTGTGCGGCGGCGTGACTGCGCTGGTGAACGCGGGCTTCGAAACGCTCGTGAACGCCGGATACCAGCCGGAGGTCGCCTACTTCGAGTGCCTGCACGAGCTGAAGCTGATCGTCGACCTGATGTACGAGGGCGGCGAGAGCTGGATGCGGTACTCGGTGAGCGACACGGCTGAGTACGGGGACCTGACCCGCGGCCCGCGCGTGATCGGGCAGGCAAGCAAGGACGCCATGGCCAAGCTGCTGGCCGACATCCAGTCCGGCGAGTTCGCCCGCGAGTGGGTCGCCGAGGATGACGCAGGCCGCCCCAACTTCGAGCAGCTGCGCGCCGAGGCGAAGACGGCCCGGATCGAGGAGGTCGGCAAGCCGCTGCGGAAGATGATGAGCTGGCTCAACGCGGCCGCGAACGAGATGGACGAGTGATGGGCGGCGATGTATCGGCGGGCGAGGTAGCCGCCGACGGGAAGCAGTTGCCTCGCTCGTACGTCGTCACGCATCTGCCCGGCGATGGTGTCGGTCCTGAGGTCACGGACGTCGCGCGCGCGTGCGTGGATGCCGCCGCCGCCAGTCACGGCTTCGCGCTGGAGTGGCGCCACTGCGCGCTCGGCGGCCAGCACTACCTGGCCACGGGGGAGGTGCTGCCAGACGCTGTGCTGGACGAGCTGCGCAAGTCCGATGCCATCCTGCTCGGCGCCGTCGGCACGCCGGACGTGCCGCCGGGCGTGCTGGAGCGCGGGCTCCTGCTGCGGCTGCGGTTCGAGCTTGACCTCTACGTCAACTTGCGGCCGTCTAAGCTGCGCGCTGGCGTTGGCGGCGCGGTAGGCAAGCACCGGCTCGAGGACCTTGATTTCGTCATCGTCAGGGAGAACACCGAGGGCCTGTACGCGGGCGCTGGCGGCACCGTGCACCGGGGCACCGAGTTCGAGACGGCCACGGAGGAGTCGCTGAACACCTGGGCCGGCGTCCGGCGGTGCGTTCGGTACGCGGCCAGTCTGGCCGCGCGGCGGTCCGGCCGGCTCACGCTGGTGCACAAGACCAACGTGCTGACGCATGCGGGCGACTTGTGGCAGCGCATTGCGGCGGAGGTCGCCGCGGAGGAAGGCCTGCAACTCGGCTACGCACACGTCGACGCGGCCTGCTTGTGGATGGTCGACGACCCAGCCCGCTTCGACGTGATCGTCACAGACAACCTGTTCGGTGACATCATTTCCGACCTCGGCGCGGCGCTGACCGGAGGTCTTGGGTACGCGCCGAGCGCCAACCTGAACCCGGACCGCACTGGGCCGTCAGTGTTCGAGCCGGTGCACGGCTCGGCGCCGGACATCGCCGGAAAGGGCCTGGCCAATCCTGCAGGCGCCGTCCTGTCGGCGGGGCTCATGCTCGCCCATCTGGGCGAGGACGCGGCGGCGGCGGATCTGGACGCGGCCGTGGACGCGGTACTGGCCGAGGGCGCGCCGGCGAGTACCGGGGCCTGGGAGAAGGCCCTGCTCGCGCACGTAGGTCAGGTAGGGGGGACGTGATGAGGATGGCGACACCGAAGGTCGAGATCTACGACACGACGCTCAGGGACGGCGCGCAGCAGGTCGGCCTCGACCTGACCGTTGCCGACAAGCTGCGCGTAGCGGCCGCGCTTGACGGGCTCGGCGTCGACGTGATTGAGGGCGGCTGGCCGGGGTCCAATCCGAAGGACGCCGAGTTCTTCGAGCGGGCCAAAAAGATCGACTTCAAGAACGCGACGCTGGCGGCGTTCGGCGCGACGCGGCTGCCGGGCCGCAAGGTCGAGGACGACGCGAGCCTGCGGGCACTGCTCGAGGCCGAGACGCCCATCGTCACGCTGGTCGGCAAGTCATGGACGCTGCACGTGGACGAGGCGCTGCGCACGACCCGAGCGGAGAACCTGGCGATGGTCGCCGACTCGATCGCCTATATGGCCGCAGCCGGGCGGCGCGTCGTATTTGACGCCGAGCACTTCTTTGACGGCTACTTCGCAGACCAGGGCTACGCGTTCGAGGTGCTGGCCGCGGCGGCTGACGCCGGTGCCGACACGCTGGTGCTGTGCGACACGAACGGCGGCACGCTGCCCGATGACGTGGCCCGGATCGTCGCCGAGGTCGCCGACAGGTCCACAAAAGCCATCGGCGTGCACTTCCACAACGACGCGGCCTGCGCGGTGGCGAACTCAGTGATCGCCGTCTCCGCTGGCAGCCTGCACGTCCAGGGCGCCGCCAACGGTTACGGCGAGCGGTGCGGCAACGCCGACCTGTTCTCTGTTATCGCGAGCCTCGAGCTCAAGCGCGGCCATGAGCTGCTGCCGGCAGGCCAGCTCGGCGCGCTCGCCACGACAGCAAGGACGATCGCCGAGGTTGCGAACCTGCCGTTCGAGGCCAGGCAGCCTTACGTCGGATCGTCGGCGTTCACCACCAAGGCGGGGCTGCATGCCTCGGCGATCGCCCGCCGGCCCGACGCGTACTCGCACATCGATCCCGGCACCGTCGGCAACAAGGCGCAGGTGCTGGTCAGCGAGCTTGCCGGGCGCAGCAATGTCGTCGCCAAGGCGGCCGAGCTCGGGCTCGATCTTTCTGACGACCCGGCGCTGGCCGGCCGGGTGCTGGAGCAAGTGAAGGAGGCCGAGCACCGCGGTTACGCGTTCGAAGCCGCCGACGCGTCGTTCGAGCTACTCGTGCGCAAGAGCGCGGGGATTCTGCCAGCATGGTTCGAGCTTGAGGGCTACCGTGTCGTGATCGAGCGCGCCGGTGACGCCGACCGCAGCGAGGCGATTGTGCGGCTGCGGCTCTGCGATGACCGGCTGGTCGCGGTCGGCGAGGGCGTCGGGCCCGTGCACGCGCTCGACCAGGCGCTGCGCCGCGCGCTTGCGGAGGCATATCCGCAGCTGGCGGGCATTCACCTGGTCGACTACAAGGTGCGCATCCTGGACGGGCGGGCCGCTACGAGCGCGGTCACCCGGGTGATGCTGACCTCGGCGGACGCCGCGGGCGAGTGGACGACGGTCGGTGTGTCTGACGACATCGTGACCGCCTCGTGGGAGGCGCTGACGGATGGTGTGGTCTTTGGGTTGCTGCGAGCCGGCGCCGAGCCGCTCGCCGAGGAGATTTCGGAGGCGGTCTAGATGTCCCACCACGCCCAGCCCACGAGCTTGCCCCGGCCGCGATCGGGTCCGCTGACGACCGGCCCCTCCCGGGCCGCCGCCCGCGCGATGCTGCGTGCCGTCGGGCTGTCGGAGGAAGACCTGGAACGGCCGCAGGTTGCCGTCGCGTCCTCCTGGAATGAGGTAACTCCCTGCAACGTCCACCTCAACGGCCTGGCCGCGGCCGCGAAGGAGGGCATCCGCCAGGCCGGCGCGGTGCCGCTGGAGTTTGGCACGATCGCGGTCTCCGACGGGATCTCGATGGGCACGGAGGGCATGAAGTCCTCGCTTGTGAGCCGCGAGGTCATCGCCGACTCGGTCGAGCTGATGGTGAACGCCGAGCAGTTCGACGCGCTCGTCACGATCGCCGGCTGCGACAAGTCCCTGCCTGGCATGCTGATGGCCTGCGCGCGGCTGGACGTCCCGGCCGCGTTCCTGTATGGCGGGACCATCCTGCCCGGCTGGGCCCACGGCAAGTCGGTGACGATTCAGGACGTATTCGAGGCAGTCGGCGAGCACTCCGCCGGCACGATGTCGGACGCCGACTTGCTGACGGTCGAGCGTGCCGCGTGTCCCGGCGCCGGCTCGTGCGCGGGGATGTACACGGCCAACACCATGTCGGCCTGCGCCGAGGCGCTCGGCATGACGCTGCCAGGGGAGGCATCCGCGCCGGCCGTCTCGGCTGAGCGGACCGACCTGGCCCGGCGTACCGGCGAGGCTGTGGTGCGGGCCCTGGCAGCCGGGCTGCGGCCGCGACAGATCATGACCAGGACGGCGTTCCTGAACGCTGCCGCGGTCGTGATGGCGACCGCCGGATCGACGAACGCCGTGCTGCACTTGCTGGCGATCGCTAACGAGGCCGGCGTCGAGCTCAGCCTGGACGACTTCGAGGAGGTCAGCCGGCGCACGCCGGTCATCGCCTCGATGCGCCCGTCCGGCCTGTACATCATGAGCGAGTTGGACCGGGTCGGCGGCGTTCCCGTGATCTTGAAGGAACTGCTGTCCGCGGGCCTGATCGACGGCAGTGCGATGACCGTCAACGGCCGCACGCTTGGCGAGAACGTAGCCGATGCATTCGAGCCTGACGGGAAGGTGGTCCGCCCGGTCAAGGACCCGTTCCAGCCCGACGGCGGCCTGGCCATCCTGCGCGGCTCGCTCGCCCCGAACGGCGCGGTCGTCAAGACCCCCGGCATCGAGTCGCTGCGATTCGAGGGCAACGCGCGCGTCTTCGAGCGCGAAGAAGACTGCTTCGAGGCCGTCACCGCGGGCAACGTGCGCAAGGGCGACGTCCTGGTGATCCGGCATGAGGGTCCCAAGGGCGGTCCAGGCATGCGGGAGATGCTGGCTGTCACCGCGGCGATCAAGGGCGCTGGCCTCGGCAAGGACGTCGCCCTGCTGACCGACGGCCGGTTCTCCGGCGCCACGTTCGGCGCGTGCGTTGGGCACGTCGCGCCCGAGGCGTGGGACGGCGGCCCGATCGCGCTCGTCGCCGACGGCGACAAGATCGTCCTGGACGTCGTGGAGCGCCGGCTGGACATCCTCGTCGGTGAGGCCGAGCTAGAACGGCGCCGGTCCGCGTGGAAGCGGCCTGAGCCGAACTACACCAGTGGCGTGCTCGCTAAGTACGCGGCCCTGGTATCCGGCGCCGATCGAGGCGCGGTCTGCGCGGCACCCGCAGCCCAGTAGCAGTTCCCGCAGCCAGAGCGCACCACAGCAGCGGCCGCCCTTCCAAGGGTGGCCGCTGTGTTTGTGTTGGTCACGTTCAGCGGGGGCGCGGCCGGACGCCCGCGGCCCCGTTAAGTACGGGAATCACGCGTGGCGTTTCACATGTTAGAAACAAATGTGGGCCACACTTAGGCCCGAGTCGTTCCTGCAACGCCGGTATGCCCGTACTGGCGGATTGGCAGGCCGTAGCCTATCCCTCGAGTGACCATCTACAGCCAGCCAGCGCAGCTGCCCTCTAGGTGCGCGCGCTTACCTTAGGGGTGTACAGGAAGTGACCGAGACCACAACAGCGGGCGGCGCCGCGGTGATCGAGGCGGATGTTCGTGAAGGCACGTACGGCGACAAGATAGCGACGATCGAGCCTGGCGGGGCAGAGTACATCTCGCTGAGCGAGCGGCATGGCAAGCCGCACCAGCAATTCTGGACGTGGGTGTCGCCGAACATGGAGTTCGCGACGATCTTCGTCGGCATCATCGGGGTCTGGTACTTCGGCCAGTCGTTCTGGATGGCGGCGCTCGCCATTGTCCTCGGTAGCGGGCTCGGCTCGGTGTCAATGGGAGCACTGGCGGCCCGCGGGCCGCTGTTCGGCGTGCCGCAGATGGTGCTGTCGCGGATCAGCTTCGGCTGGTTCGGCAACATCCTGCCCGCTGGCATCAACGCCCTGGTTGCGGGCGTCGGCTGGTTCGCGGTCAACAGCGTCAGCGGCGCCTTCGCGCTCAACGCGCTGCTCCACTGGAATACCAAGCTCTGCCTGCTGATCATCGTGGTGGTGCAGCTCGGAGTCGCCTTCTTCGGGCACAACCTGGTGCAGGCGTTTGAACGGTGGGCGTTCCCTGTCTTGGTAGTGGTCTTCGTGATCGCGTCGGTCGTCATCTTCAGCAAATCGCACCCCGGCGCCCACACCGCGCCCTTCTCGGGCGGTTCGCTCGGCGGCTGGCTGATCACGTTCGGTGCCGCGTTCGGCTATGCGGCTGGGTGGAACCCCTACGCCAGCGACTACACCCGCTACCTGCCCAAGAAGACCAACACCAGGGCAACCGGCCTGTGGGCAGGCCTCGGCGTCTTCATCTCCTGCGTCGCGCTCGAGGTCGTCGGCGCGGCCGCCGCGACCATCACCAACGCCGGCAAGTACTCCAGTAACCCGACGGCCGGCTTCGTCAGCCACCTGCCAACCGGGATCGCCGACGTCACCCTCCTGGCGATCGCGCTCGGCGCGGTCTGCGCGAACGCGCTGAACGTCTACTCCGGCTCCATGTCCTTCCTGGCCCTGGGCGTCAAGCTGCCGCTCACCCTGCGCCGCGCCATCGTGGCCATCGTGTTCGGCATCGCGGGCTTCTTCGTCGCGCTGTCGGGCCTGAGCGACGCCGGCGCCAAGTACAACAACTTCCTGCTCGTCATCGCGTACTGGATCGGTCCGTGGCTGGGCGTGTTCTTCGCCGACCAGTTCCTGCGCCGGCGCAAGCAGGTGGCCGGCTTCCTGTTCGACCGCAAGCACAACCCGTGGGCGGGTTTTTCCGCCATGGCCATCGCGATCGGCGTCTCGATCTGGTTGTTCGCCAACCAGACCGACTACATCGGCGTGATACCCACGCACCACCCGGCCTTCGGGGACCTCACCTTCGAGGTCGGCTTTGTGCTGGCCGCGCTGCTGTACTGGGTCTTCTTCCGCATCCAGGGCGACAGCGCCAGGGAAGAGACCCTCGTCGTACCGGGCGAGGCAGCGTCAGTCGAAGCCTGACAAAACCCGATCACAACAGGAACGCGGTCGATCGCGTCCGCCGCCGCGCGATCCACGAGACGCTGTTTGACACATGCCGAGATCGGAATATGATCGGCCCGTGGCCCGCGCTTCTACGACGTCGGATGTCTTCAACGCCATTGCCGATATGCACCGCCGCGAAGTCCTGGACGCGCTAATCGATGGCGAGAAGGCGGTCGGGGCGATCGTGAACGACCTCTCGATGTCCCAGCCGCAGGTTTCGAAGCACCTACGGGTGCTCAGTGAGGTCGGACTCGTCACGTGCAGGGCGGACGGGCGTCACCGTCTGTACCGGCTGGAACCCGCGCGCCTTCGGCCGTTTTCCGAGTGGGTGGCCAAGTACGAGCAGGCGATCAACGAGCGGCTGGACCGGATGGACGACTACCTGAAAGAGCTACAGCAAAAAGGAGAGCAGCAGTGACACCTCATCGGCACGGGTCGGCAGTCATCGAATACCCGAGCGAGCTCGTGATCGTCACCACTCGCGAGTTCGACGCACCGGTCGAGCTTGTCTTCGACGTATTGACCAAGCCGGAGCATGTGCGCCACTGGTTCGCTCCCTTTGAGGACAAGATGACGGTGTGCTCGATCGACCTGCGCGTCGGGGGGGACTACCACATGGTCTTCGTGACCGACGATGGAACCGAGTGCTCGTTCCGCGGGACCTACCTGGAGGTCGAGCGGCCGACACGGATCGTCGACACGTGGCTGTTCGAAGGCTGGCCCGACGCGTGGGCCGAGGAGACGGATGAGCTGAAAGAGGCTGACGGAGTCACGACGCTGACGGTGACGATGGCGTTCCGTGACAAGGCCGGCCGTGATCACATGACCAAGCACGACGGCCAGGAGTCCAGCTTCGACAAGCTGGAGGATTACCTGATGTCACTGCTCGACAAGCAAGGGACGGCGTGAAACTTCTCCTTACTTCATCTGGCATTGCGAACCCGACCATCCACGAAGCGCTTGTCGGCCTACTCGGTAAACCGATCGAGGAGTCAAGCGCCCTCGTTATTCCGACCGCGATATACCCCTTCCCCGGCGGTGCCGACCACGCATGGGAGGCGATCTGTGGACGGAGCAAGAGTCCCTTCGCCGGATTGGGCTGGAAGTCTTTGGGAGTGCTGGAGCTCTCCGTGCTGCCCAGCATCGACGAAGAATGCTGGGTCCCGGCGGTGCGGGAAACCGACGCCCTGCTGGTTTGGGGCGGCGATCCGGTGTTCTTGTCGTACTGGATGCGGCGGTCCGGGCTTGCAGACGTCTTGCCGTCGCTGCCTAGCGAGACGGTGTACCTGGGGGTGAGCGCCGGGAGCATCGCAGCAACCTCCACCTTTGCCGAGACTTACCGTGAACCGCGTCGCGGCAGCGGTGAAGCGCTCTCGACGGAAGACATCGTGTTCGATACACCCGACGGCGAACTCCGCATGATCCTGGTCAAGGCTCAGGGCGTCGGACTGGTTGATTTTGCGATTATTCCGCACGTGGACAACGCGGATCGCCAAGACATCGCCATCGCAGAACAATGGGCCGCGAGGATACCGGCGCCGACGTACGCGATCGACGACCAGACCGCCATCAAGGTGACCGACGGCAACGTCGAAGTCGTCTCCGAGGGCCACTGGAGGCTGTTTACCCCCTAGTGCCGAGCGGCTCAGCAGATTCGTTCGATCTTGGCCTTTCTGGCTGAAACGGCGTGGGTCATGGGAACGGTGCCGCGCTCGCAGCCAAACGACTCGTCAGGCGGGTACTGGTGTGGCAGTTCCGTGCGCTCGTGATCACGGAGTGCGAGTCATGGTGTCGCCAACTCGATCTCGAGGCCGTGGCCTTCCGTTTGGGGCGTCGTTACGCAGAGGCGCGGCGGGTTTGTGGGTTGGGGAAAGCTAACGCTGACAGAGAGGCCGCCGCCGCGCATGGGGTGGGCGGTGACAGCGGCGTTATGTGCAGTCGCGACGGCCCGGACGATGGAAAGTCCGAGCCCGTGCCCGTCCTTGTAGTTTGCCCGCCGCCGATCGAGCCGCTGGAAAGGCTGGAAGAGGCGGTCGACTTCGGCTGGCGGGATGAGCGGTCCGGTGTTGGTCACCGACAGCACGGCCCTGCCGTGCTCCACCCCGGTCCTGACTTCGACACGGCCGCCGGCAACGTTGTGGCGGACGGCGTTCGCGAGCAGGTTGGCCGCGAGCCGTTCGACGAGCAGCGGATCTCCATCGAGGGTCGCCGGTTCGGTCGCCTCGACGATGTGAATCCTGAGTCGGCCGATCTCGGGCCGCAGACCGGCAAGGATCGCCGTGACCGAGGCGGCCAGGTCGACGAGTTCGTGTCCGTTCAGCCCGCTTTCGCTGCTGGCGAGGGTAAGCAGGGCCTCGATCAGGCGCGCCTGCTCGTCGCTGGAGGCGAGCACCTCCCTGGCAGTGGCACGCCATGCCGCGGTGGTGGTGAAGGGGTCATCGAGCGCAACTTGCAAGAGGGTGCGCTCGGCCGTCAGGGGCGTGCGCAGCTCGTGGGACGCGTTGGCGACGAAGTGCCGCTGGGCCTCGAAAGCGGCTTCGAGCCGCGCGAAGAGGCCGTCCAGCGTGTCGCCGAGTTCCTTGAGCTCGTCCTGGGGGCCGCCGAGAGCGAGGCGCTCGTGCAGGCTGGTTGAGGAGATCCTCCGGGCCGTGCGGGTGATCGTCCGGATGGGTCGCAGCATCCGGCCGGCGACGAGCCAGCCGGCCAGCAGGGCGAGTACGGCCACGATAGCCAGCGCGATTCCCGAGTTGACGAGAAGCTGGTGCGAGTCGCTCGCGCGCTGCGCGGCCTGGACGGTCCCTGCCTCTGCCAGCTGGTGCACGGATTGAGCCAATTGATGGACGGACTGTGCCAGCTGATGCTGGGCCTGTGTCAGCTGATGCTGGTCGTGTGTCAGCTGCTGGTCCCGTGTCGTAAATGGCCCAAAAAGCATGACATTCTTTTGCTGGTCCTGGGCCAGCTGATTCTGGACATATTCCAGCTGAGGCAAAGCCTGTCCCAGCGGAAGCGCAGGCTTAGGCGGAAACCGAAGATCCTGGATGGCGGGAGCGTGAGGGATCTTAGGCAGTCGCGGCGTCCTGAATTCGGTCGCCCGTTCAAAAAGGGCGTAGGTGGTGGCGACGAGCGCGGCGCAAGAGAGGAGGAAGAGGCCGCCGTAGAGGACGGTGAGGCGCAGCCGGGCGGTGCGGCGGGGCAATCGCAGCCAAGGGGGTGACGCGAGTCGGGGGTGCGCGGCACTCATCGCTGGCCTCCGATGCGATAGCCGTGCTCACGGACGGTGTCGATCATCGGTGGGTCACCGAGCTTGACGCGCAGCCGGTTGATTGTTGCTTTGACGGTCGTGGTGAACGGGTCGGTCGCCTGGTCCCACACTCGTTCGAGCAGTTCCTCCGCTGAGACCGGCCTCCCCTCGGCGACAAGCAAGCATTCCAAGACTGCGAACTCCTTCGGGCTGAGCGCTAGCCTTCGCCCTGCGCGGCCTGCGAGACGTCGTTCAGGGTCCAAGATCAGGTCGCGGAAGCCCAGGTGTTCCGGCCTGGGAGCGCCGGGCCGACGGCCCAGAGCCTGAACCCGGGCGACCATCTCGGTGAAGTCGAACGGCTTGGGGAGGTAGTCGTCGGCGCCCAGGCCGAGCCCCTCGACACGGTCTTTGACCGAGCTGGCAGCCGTGAGCATCAGTACCCGGCTCTCACATCGCTCGGCAGCAAGGGTGCGACAGATCTCGTCGCCATGCGTGCCGGGCAGGTCCCGGTCGAGCACCACCACGTCGTAGCGGGCGGCGCCCAGGCGGGCAAGGGCGTCGTCGCCGTCTAGCGCCACGTCGACGACCATCCCGTAGCGGCGGAGCCCGGCCGCGACGGCCCTGGCCAGCCGCTCGTGGTCTTCTGCTACCAGCACTCTCATCGTTGCTCCTGCTAACAAGCCTGGCAGCAGTCCCAGGCGGGATCGGACGGCATCTCGCCAGCGGTCCGCTGTCGACCCACAAGATGCCACGTCGCAGGTCATAGCCAGGTCACAACTGTGACCGGGCTATGACCTTCCTTCTAGTACAACTGTCCCCCGACACCGCTTCTACCGGGAGACAGAGCAGATGAAAGGTAGCGAGGAAGGCTGTGAGAGCGCTTACAGCAGCGCTCGAGTGCCTGGAGGGCGCCGAAATGTGAGGGGGACGTACCGGCGCTCGGGCGGGTTTACGGTCCTCGTGGCGGCGGCCGCCCTCGTGCTCGCCGCGTGCGGCGGCGGGTCGACGGATTCCCCGCAAGTCGCCAGCCTGGGCAGCAGCAGCGGCGCTGGCAGCACGAGCGGGAGTTCCGCGGCCGCAGCGCCGGGGGGCAATCCGACCCAGCTGCTGGATGAGTGGGCCGCCTGCATGCGCCGCCATGGTGCTCCAAATCAGGCCGACCCGACCATCGACGCCAACAAGGACATCCAGATCACCATGATCAACGTGCCGGCGGCGCTGGAACACGAGGTTCACGGAAGCACCGGCCCGTGCAGCAATTACCTGCTAGCGGCCGAAACCGCTTTGCGGGGCGGCCAGGCGGCCCCGACAGACAATCCTGCCCAGGATGTGAAGTTCGCCGAGTGCATGCGGGCCAATGGGGTTCCGAACTGGCCCGACCCCTCTAACGGCGAAACTAACTTCAGCGGCACTGGCGTGGACCCCAACAGCCCGGCCGTCCAGAACGCCACCAAGACGTGCGACAACAAGACCGGCACCCCGTACTACGCGCCTGGTACGGAAATGCCGGGAGTCGTAATAGAGACAGGGTGCAGCGGTGTCCCTGCCGGCACTCAGTCCTGCGCGCCGCCGACGGGCGGCGGTAACCGACCGCGTCCGGGCACGAGCGGTAACGGCGGGTAGGGCGTCAATGGCTGAGTTCTTGGCTAGGCGGGTGGTGTCGGCCAGGCGGGTCCTGTCGAGGCGGGTGGTGGTGATCGCTACCGTGGTGGTGGCGGGGGGAGCGGTGGCGGCGGGGGTGGCGGTGGCGTCGGCCCGCGGCGGGGCGTCGTCGCCGGGCGGCGGCGGCCGGGTGGCCACCGCGGTTGTCGTGCGGACGGACCTGGCCGTGGCGGTGCAGGTGGGCGGGTCGATCGGCTACGGCGGCTCGTATACGGTGGCTGCCCCGTCGGGGGCCAGCGCGTCGCAGGTCAGCCAGGGCCAGCAGGCCGTGGGCCAGGACCAGCAGGCGGTGTCCGCGGATCTGCAGGCCGGGTCGGATCAGTCCGCGGCCGATAGCCAGGCAATCGCGGCGGACAACGCCAGCGTCAGCACCAGCGAGTCTGCCCTGGACGCTGACCAGGCACTGGAGGCCAGGGATTGCGCGGGGGCGGGGGCGTCGTCGCCGGCGTGCAGTCAGGATGAGCAGAAGGTCAGCCAGGATCAGGCTCAGCTGGCGCAGGCCGGGCAGCAGCTGGCCGCTGCCCAGTCGGCCGCGAGGACAGACCACGACCAGGCCGAGGCGAAGGTCGCCGCCGACCAGGCCAGGCTGGCCGGGGATGAGACGTCGCTGGCGTCGCTGCAAGCCACGGCGGTGAACCCGGGCACGACGTATACGTGGCTGCCGCAGCCGGGGCAGGTGATCCGACAGGACCAGCCGGTGTATGCGGTGAGCGATGTGCCGGTGCCGCTGCTGTACGGCCCGGACCCGGCCTGGCGGGCGTTCTATCCGGGCATGCGCGACGGCGCGGATGTGGGGGAGCTGACCCGGGACCTGATCGGGCTGGGCTTCGGCGCCGGCCTGGCCCGCAGTGACCATTTCTCGGCGGCGACGGCCGCGGCGGTGGACCGCTGGCAGCAGAAACTAGGACTGCCGGTGACCGGCCAGATCCTGCTGGGGGAGGTGGTGTTCGAGCCTGGCCCGATCCGGGTCACCTCGGTCACCCCGACGGCGGGCACGGCCGCCGGCAGCGGCGGCGGCAGCGGGGGCGCCGGGGGCGGGGTGGTGCTGACGGCGACGGGCACCACCCCGGTCGTCACCGTCGATCTCGCGGTGACGCAGGAGTACCTGGTGAAGCCGGGGGATGCAGTGTCGGTGGTGCTGCCGGATGGCACGACTACGGTGGCCGGGCGGGTGCAGGCGGTCGGCACGGTGGCGACCTGCGCGGGCGGCGGCGGCACCGGCACTGCCGCCGGCGCCGGCAGCGCCAGCGGCGGGGGCGGCCAGTCGCCCTGCTCGGCAGGCGGCAGCGACTCCTCCCCGACGGTGCCGGTCACGGTCACCCTCGACCACGCCCCGGCGGGGGCGGCGCTGGATCAGGCGCCGGTGAACGTCAACATCACCGCCCAGCGGGCCGATGGCGTGCTGGCGGTGCCGGTAACCGCGCTGCTGGCCCTGGCCGGCGGCGGGTACGGGGTGGACGTGGTGACCCCCGGCGGCGCGGTACGGCTGACCGGGGTGACCACCGGCTTGTACTCGGACACCCTGGTCCAGGTCAGCGGGCCGGGCATCACCGCCGGCACGAAGGTGGAGGTGCCGTCGCCGTGACCCAGACGATCCCGCTCGGCCTCCAGCCTCCCGCGGCGCCGGCGCCGGTGCTGGAACTGATTGATGTGGTGAAGAAGTACCCCGGCGACCCGCCGGTGACGGCGCTGGCCGGCGTCAGCCTGCGGATCGGCGCCGGTGAGCTGGCCGCGATCGTCGGCCCGTCCGGGTCGGGCAAGTCCACCCTGCTGCACGTGATGGGCACCCTGGAGCGGCCCACGACCGGAGTGGTCCGCATCGCCGGCGAAGACACCTCAGCCATGTCGGACCGGCAGCTGTCGGGGCTGCGAGCCCGGCGGCTGGGGTTCGTGTTCCAGCAGTTCTTCCTGCTCGACGGCCTGTCGGTGCTCGACAACGTCGCCGACGGCCTGCTGTACCGGGGCGGACCGCTAGCCGAGCGCCGCGCGCTGGCGGAGGCGGCCATCGAGCGGGTCGGGCTGGCCCACCGCGCCGGGCACCGGCCGAACCAGCTGTCGGGCGGCGAGCAGCAGCGCACCGCCATCGCCCGCGCCCTGGCCGGCCCGCCCTGGTCATGGCCGACGAGCCGACCGGCAACCTGGACACCGCCACGGGCGCATCGATCCTCGGCCTGCTCGCCGAGCTGCACGCCGACGGCACCACCATCCTCGTCATCACCCACGACCGCGACGTCGCCGCGGCCATGGACCGGCGCATCGAGATCCGCGACGGAAGGATCCTGCGTGACGCGCCGACCGGCTTGTGACACCGGCGGGTCCCGGCTGACAGGGCGGGACCTGCTGCGGGCCGGCAGCCTCGGGCTGCGCTCCCGCCGGGTCCGGGCCCTGCTGTCGGCACTGGGCATCAGCATCGGCATCGCCGCCATCGTCGGCGTGCTCGGCATCTCCCAGTCCTCCAAATCCGGGCTGCTGGCCGAGCTCGGCCGGCTCGGCAACCTGATCACCGTGCAGGCCGGCAACAGCATCGGCGGCCAGCAGGCCGAGCTGCCCGTCACCGCCGGGCCCATGGTGTCCCGGATCGGGCCGGTCACCGGCGTGGCCGAGACCGCGAGCATCTCCGGCACCTACGTGTACCGCACCCCGCTCATCCCGGCCATCGACACCAGCGGCATCACCCTCACCGCCGCCAGCCCGGCCCTGCCCGCCACCGTCGGCGCCGCACTCGCCTACGGCGCGTTCCTCAACCCCGCCACCGCTCGCTACCCCGCCGTCGTCCTCGGCGCCGAGGCCGCCATCCTCCTCGGCATCCGCGACCTCGCCGCGCCCGCCCAGGTGTGGATCGGCGGGCACTGGTTCACCGTCACCGGCATCCTGCGCCCCGTGCCGCTGCTGTCCCAGCTGGACGCCATGGCCTTCATCGGCTTCCCCGTCGCCGAGCAGTACTTCGCCTTCGATGGCCATCCCACCCAGTTGTACGTCCGCACCGACCCCAGCCAGGTCACCGCCGTCGCCGCCGTGCTGCCCGCCACCGTCAGCCCCGTCAGCCCCACCAGCGTGAACTACACCTTCCCCGCCGACGTCCTCACCGCCGAAATCGCCGCCAAGGGCGCCTACCGCAGCCTGTTCCTCGGCCTCGGCGCCGTCGCCCTGCTGGTCGGCGGCGTCGGCATCGCCAACGTCATGGTCATCTCCGTCCTGGAACGCCGTTCGGAGATCGGACTGCGCCGAGCCCTGGGCGCCACCCGCCGCCACGTCGCCGAGCAGTTCCTCGCTGAAGCCATCCTCCTGTCCGCCCTCGGCGGTCTGGCCGGCACGGTCATAGGCGTGGCAGCCACCGCCATCTACGCCCTCACCCAGCACTGGTCAGTGCAGATCCCCGCCGCCGCCCTCTACGGCGGAACCGGCGCCGCCCTCGCCATCGGCGCCATCGCGGGCCTGTACCCCGCAACGCGAGCCGCCCGCCTCTCCCCAACCGAAGCCCTGCGCACCGCATGATCACCACTCGCCAAGCTGGCCGCCAGAGTGTCCCGCAGCGGCGCCGCGTCCTTCGACGATGGGGCGAACGGAGAGCCGCCCGCGTCCTCCGCGGCCGGGCACAGTCCGTGAGCCCGTCGGCCGTCTCCTGGCAGTTCCTCGTGGCCGCCAGTGGGCAGATCGCCTGATCGCATGGCTTCGCCATCGTCGTCGTCATCATCGCCGACTCGCCAGACGACTTACTGGCGATAGCGTCGCCCGCGCCTCAACGCCTTGCGGATGCCACTCACTGGCGAAGTCGGTCATGCTCGCAGGAAGCTGACCGGCTCATCGGTACCGTCCCAGCTGACCGTGTGCTGTGCCGGGGTCGCGCGCGCAACCACCTTGCCGTCGCGCAGCACGAGCGTGCGCGGCGCGATGAGGCGTAGCGCGTCCGCCTCGGACGGCGCGTCAAAAACGACGAGGCTGGCCGGTCCGCCTATCCGGAGGCCGTAATTCGGCACGCGGAGCGCCGCCGCCGGGTTCACGGTGATCATCTCGATCAGCCGCCGCAGTTCGTTGTCGCCCGACATCTGCCCAAGGTGGACCAGGACGAACGCCGCCTGCAGCGGGTCGCCGTAGCCGAGCGGATACCAGGGGTCCATGACGGAGTCGTGCCCGATGCAGACGTTGACGCCCGCCTCCTGGAGCTGCTTGACCCTGGTATGGCCGCGGCGGATCGGCCCGGTATCGAACCGGCCCTGAAGCACGGCGTTGTCCAGCGGGTTGGTGACCATGTGCAGGCCCGCCCTGGCGATGTTATTGATCAGCCGGTAGGCGTAGGAACTGTTGTAGGAGTGCATGGCGGTCGTATGGCTCGCGGTCACCCTCCCGGACATGCCGCGGCGGATCGTCTCAGCCGCCATGACCTCCACGAATCGCGAGTGATCGTCGTCGGTCTCGTCGCAGTGGATGTCGACGGCCAGGTCATGTTCGTCGGCCAGTGCCATCGCGAACCGGACACTCTCTACTCCGTCCTCACGGGTCAGCTCGTAGTGCGGGATGCCGCCCACGACATCGGCGCCGAGTTCGACGGCCGCGCGCATCAGGTCCTTGCCGCCGTCGAAGCCGAGGATGCCCTGCTGCGGGAACGCGACGAGCTGGAGGTCGATGATGCCGCGGACCTCCTCGCGCAGGTCCGTCAGCGCTCGCAGCGCGGTCAGGTCCGGATCGCAGACGTCCACATGGCTGCGCACATGCTGCACGCCGCAAGCAAGCTGCCAGCGCAGGATCTGCCGTACGCGCGACTGCACGTCCTCGTAGGTCAGGTCCGCCACGCGCTCCGCCCACACCGCTATGCCCTCGAACAGCGATCCAGAGACGTTCGGGCGCGGCTGCCCGACGGTCAGCACAGCATCGAGGTGAATGTGCGGCTCGACCAGCGGCGGCGTCACCAGTCGCCCCGCCAGGTCAAGGATCTCCTTGGCGGTGGTGTCCGCGTCGACGGCGGTGAGCACGTCCCCGTCGACGCCGAGGTCCGTGACGGTGTCCTGGCCGGCCAGCCGGGCATTGCGAAGGATCAAATCGATCATCGGCCCATCATCCCCTAGCGGTAAGCCCTACGAACGTGGCCAGCTAACGTGACACAACCCTGCCTAGCTCGGTGCACGAAGTATCGGTTGACGATGTATCGGTTGGCGAAGTAGTGTGACGGACCATGAGAGCAGAACCTGAACTGGCAACCGGCCGTCAGCTCGCCGCCTCACCAGCGAAGGCGCCGCCCCTGAGCCGACGGCAGATACTCGCCTGGACGCGAGTCGGGCTGATTCCTGCGTCTGTGCTGATCGCGCTCCTGGTGTTGCACTTCATGGCGGCCAGCGCTGCTGCTGCTACCGGAGGCTGCGGTGGCGGCTGACCTCGCACGGCTGGCGGGGCCGGCGACGAGCCAGCCGCGCGCTGCGATTCCGCGCGGTGCCCGCGCCTGGCTCGCCGCCACCATCGCCGTGACGATCGCGGCCGCCGCGGCGGCCATCGCGCTGGCACCGCCCGGAGCCGCGCCTGCACCCGAGGGTCTGGCGTTCTTGCTGTTCGTCGGCTCGTCAGTGCATGTGGCCTCGACTGGCTGGTTCTACACCGTGCCGGACGTTCGCGCGCACATGTGCGAGCACAAACCGAGGTACCTATGGTGGCCGCTCGCGCTGATAACCGGGGCCGGCGCCATCGCCCTGCTGGTGCCACGCACTGCTCTCTACTGGCTGCTGCTGCCCTATTTCGGCTGGCAGTTCTTCCACTATCAGAAGCAGAACCTCGGCATCGCCGCCCTTGCTGCGGCTTCTCGGCGGATCGCGCCGCTGCGGACGGCCGAGCGCCGGGCGCTGACCGGCGCGGGCCTGGCGGGAATCGCCGGCCTGCTGGCGCGGCCGAGCCTGCTCCAGCTGCCGGTGCGACCTATCCTGACGACCTTGTTCCCGCTGGCGGGCGTTACGTTTGCCGGCTTCGTCGGCGTGGGGACCTGGTGCCTCGCCAGGCGGAGTCCCGGTCAGCGGCCGGCCGCATTCTGCGCTGTCTACCTGATGTCGCTCGGGTTCAGCCTGCCGATCTTCCTGTTCACCTCGCCATACGCTGCGGTGGCTGGCCTGACGATCGCGCACGGGCTTCAGTACTTGTTGCTCATGAGCTTGCTAGCGGCCGGCGGTCCGCGAGGCGCGCAGCGAATGGCGGGCCTGGCTGCGCTGTGCAACATCGCTCTGGTAGGCGGAGCGGCGCTAGCGGAGGCGTCCGATCAGCTCGCCGCCCGGCCCGCCGTCCGGGTCCTGTTCGGGCTGTTCCTGGGCGCAGTAATGGCGCACTTCGTCATCGACGCAGGATTGTGGCGGATGCGCGCGGAGTTCCCGCGCGGGTTTCTTCGAGCACGGCTGCCGTACCTGATCCCGGCTGCCGGAGCCAGCCCGTGAACTACCGCCTGCCGATCGATCGTCCGGCGATATACCATGGCCAGGTGCCAGATTCTGATGCCAGGCCGGCGCAGGCCCTGCTGGTCACGTTCGGCCGGTACGCCGGTCCAGCCACGCTTATCCTGGCCAGCCTGGCCGACGGCGCGAAACACGGATATGCGCTGACGAAGGACATCGAGCAGTTCGCCAGCATCAGGCTGCCGCCTGGCACGTTGTATGAGGCCCTCAGCCGGCTTGAGGGGCAGGGCCTGATCGAGGCGCTCGCGAGCGACGACCGGCGCCGCCCCTACCAGCTCACGGCAGCCGGCGCGCAGGCACTTCGTGCACACCTGGCCGACCAGCGACGGGTGGCCGAGGTCGGTCTCCGCCGCCTCAGCAGGAACTGGGGCCCGGCATGACGGCCCCTGCTGACCCGGTCGCCCGTCGGGTCGCGCGGCTGCTGCGCTCGTACCCCCGCTCGTGGCGGGCCCGCTACGGCGAGGAGTTCGCAGAACTCCTGCTGGCCGAACTGGCCGAAGAGCCGCGCAACTGTCGGCGCACGGCCGATGTCGTCGTCGCTGGAATGCTCGCCCGATGCACGAGCGCGGGCCTGACCAATCACGAGCTGCCGCAACAGAAGCAGATCCAGTACGGCGTCGCTACGCTCTGCTGCGCGCTGGCAGTGTTCCTGACATTCGGCGTGGCCATGATGGCCCAGCTGGCCACCGGGTGGCAGTGGGTCGCGCCGCGATCAGCCTCGGCCCTCGGGGCCAGCGTCGCTATGTCAGTCGCGGCCGCCTGCCTGGCGCTCATCGGGCTCTGTGCGGCCGTGCCCGTCGCCTGGCGCGCAGTAGTGACGGCAGTCGGGCGCCGGGACCGGAGGCTGGCAAGGTCAGCTGGTCTGATGGTCGCGTCCGCGGGCGTCCTCATAGTCGGCACCCTGCACTTCCAGAACTCATGGCCAGGTACCGGTGGCACGGGCGCTCTGCACGAGCTGGTCCCCGCCGGAATAGCCGCGTTCGGCTGGGCATCGACTCTGTCGGTGTCGTCGTTCTGGGTGCATCCTGCGCTGCTCGGCGTCCTCCCCGCGTCCGAGCTGGCCTGGATGGTCCTGAGCCCGTTCGCTGTGATTGGACTGGTAGCCGGGCTTGCGGCCGTCGTGCGGAGACTAACGCTGCAGGGCTGGCTGCTGAAGTACCTGGCTCGCATGGCGGTCGCGGCGAGCGTGGCCGCGATGGCATTCCTGGCGGGCGCAGCTAGTTGGGTGCTCGGGAACGGACCAGGTCAGGTGGGACTGTTCCGGCCTGGGCTGATTAATGGCGCGGAGCTCGCCATCATGGCGCTCGCTCTCCTAGTAGCACTGCGCGCGGCATTCGGCATCCGGCATGCGCTGGCCCCTGGCGTACGTGATCAGCGACCCGCACCCTAGCCTGCCCGAGGTGTGAACAGACAGGGTTGTGAAATAACCGGCTAAAGGTGTTTACGCACGTCTATAACCGTCGCTACTCTCATCTCGTTTTCATCGCGCAGCCGTCCAGCGTGGGCCGCTGCATCTCACGTCTGGGGTCAGCGGATGGGTAATCTCAACTTCGCGCACAACGGCGGCTTCTCCTGGTACTGCATCCTGCTCATGGTCAGTGGCATTGCGATGCTGGTGACGGCCGTGATGAGGAACCAGGCTCGGCAGCGGCGGATCATCCGGGCCATCTTCGGCGTCGGTTTCTTCTGCTACGGCTTCTACCTGACCTTTGTCTTCTCGGGCGGCCATTACGTCATCTTCTTCCAGGCGTTCATCGTGCCGCTGCTGCTGCTCATCGACACGTTCCGCGGCCAGGTGGCGCGGCGCCGGGTTCGCCAGCCCGCGGGCAGCGGCGATCTGGCAGGCTAGCTGCGGCACTGAAGCACGAATCCGGGAGGACGCGTGATCGGCAAACTGCGGAACGTCGCCTTTGACGCGCCTGATCACGGCGCGCTCGTGCGCTTCTATGCGGGCCTGCTGGACGGCGACATACTCGGCGAGTCGCCGGAGTGGTCTGTGATGGGCACTCCCGATGGCTGGCGGATTGGCTGTCAGCCCGCCGCCGACTACCGCCCGCCGACGTGGCCGTCGCAGGAACTGCCGCAGCAGCTGCACCTGGACTTCCAGGTGCCTGACCTCGGTGCGGCCGCCGACCGTGCGCAGGCGCTCGGCGCGGCCAGCACCGGGGGCGGCGACGGCCAGCGGCTGCTCGTCATGACCGACCCCGCCGGGCACCCCTTCTGCCTCTGCGCCAACGAGCAGGCCGAGCCGATCCGCATGTTTGGCGTGTGCATCGACTGTCCTGATCCTGCGGCTCTAGCCCCCTTCTATGCCGCCCTCCTCGGGCTAGAGTCGCGCTACGAGGGCGCCGACGGCGCATGGCTGTCGGGCGAGAACGCGGCGGTCGACGTCACGTTCCAGGCCGTCGCCGACTACAGTCCGCCGCGGTGGCCCGATCCTGCCTATCCGCAGCAGGTGCACCTGTGCGTCATGGTTGACGACATTGAGGCGGCGCAGGAGCAGGTCACGGCGATCGGCGGGCAGTCGCTGCCCGGCGGAGGCGACAACTGGCGGGTGCACGCCGACCCCGTCGGCCACCCGTTCTGCCTCGTCTTCAATCCGGCGTAAGCACATCACTCAGCTTGTGACCGGGGCAGGTGATTCAGTGCGCCCCGGATGCGCTCTGCCGTGGCGTCGAGATCCACCCGGTCCGGTGACAGGAAGCTGATGCTGAGCCGGAATCCGTCATCGGCGAGCCGCGGTATGACGTGCAGATGAACGTGCCACACTTCCTGGCCGGCGACCGCGCCGTCAGCCAGGAAGAAGTTGATGCCGTCGGTCGGCAAGTCAGAGGCGCGCAGCGCCCCGGCCATCCGCTGCCCCGTTACGAATATCGCCGCCCCCGTCTCCTCGGGGAGCTCGGCGATGCTGACCGTGTGCGCACGAGGGACCACAAGCAGGTGTCCGGTGTTCACCGGCCTGATGTCCATGAAGGCCACCACCAGATCGTCAGCGTAGAGCTGACTGGACGGCAGGCCGCCCGCGATGATCTGGCAGAACGGGCAGGCGGCGGCCGAAGTGTCCGGGCCCATGCCGCCAGTATCGCCGGTCCGGCTGAAGCTGCGGTCACGGCGCCCCGGACCCGGCCCGCCAAGGACGCGTCAAGACAGCTCGCCGCGCTGTTAAGAAGCTGTGAAGATCGTCAGGGAACGGGGCCGGCTGGGTTCAACTAGCTTGAATGACCCAGCCAGCTGAGCCGAATATCCGGCGCCGACGCGGCCTCGCAGCGCCGCTCGCGCTGCCGGCCGGCTTTGGCGCGCTGCTCGTTGTCGGGGCCGCGTCGGCCGCCAGCCACGGTGCGGTCTCGGCCCGCTGGGTACTGATTCTGTCCGCGCTGATTGTTGGCGTCGGAGCTGCCGTCGCCGAGCCTCCGGTCGCGCCGGTGCTTGGCGTGATCGGATGGCTGACCGTCGCCGGCTTCTCCCGCGCTCCGTACGCTCAGCTCCAGCCCACGGCGCGGCTGGCCGCGCAGGCTGCCATCGTCATCGGCGCTGCCATGATCGTGGGCATTGTCAGCGGCGTGGTGGTGCGCCGGATCGCCGCATCGTTCACACTGTGGATTGTGGAGATACCTGGTCAGCCGTGGTCGCACGGCCCGTCCCAGGCCGCGGCCGGGGACGCGCTACCGGAGTCCGCCGCCCAGCGCGCGCCCGTGCGGCAGGCTGCGGCGTGGCGCAAGTTCGCCGACCTGACCGGCGGCATCGGCGCCCGGCGGGTGCTAGCAGGCATCCTGCTGGTCGGCGGACTGCCGCTGCTCACGCTGGCCCTGTCGGCTCGCAGCCTTCATCTGGACCTCGGCGACGACCTGCTGATCTACCTCGTGGCCGTCGTCGCGGTCGCGGTCGTGGGCGGATTCTGGCCCGCCGTGCTGGCGGCAGTCACGGCGAGCCTGCTGGTGAACTGGTATTTCACTCCACCGGTGCACACTCTGACGATCGCTGACCCCAAGAGCCTGCTGGCCTTGCTGCTGTTCGTGACCGTCGCAGTCACAGTCAGCAGCGTGGTGCATCTGGCGGCGCTTCGAGCCCGCCAGGCCGCGCGCAGCACGGAGGAGGCGCAGGATCTCCTGGCGCTGGCGCAGACCGTCCTTGGGGGGCAAGACACGCCTGCGGCGGTGCTCGCGCATCTCATCGCCAGCCGCGGCGGGAGTGCCCGGCTGCTGGAACGGTCCGGTGAGGCGTGGGTGCGCGTCGCGGGCGGTGACCCCAAGGCCGGCGACACGGTCCAGCGAAATGCGGTCAGCCCCGATCTCGTGCTTGAGGTTTCCGGCCAGGACCGCCCGCTGTCGCCCAGGCTGCTGGATGGCCTCACCGCTCAGGTCGCGGCCGCATTGGACCGGGACCGGCTGCGGACCCAGGCCGCGCAGGCTGAAGCGCTGGCCGAGGGAAACCGGATGCGGACGGCGCTCCTCGCCGCCGTCAGCCATGACCTGCGCACGCCGCTGGCTTCGATTAAGGCGAGCGTGAGCACGCTACGGCAGACGGACGTGGACTGGACCGAGGCCGACGAAGCCGCGCTGCTAGCCACCATTGAGGCGTCGGCGGACCGGCTGGACGCGCTGATTGGCAACCTGCTGGACATGAGCCGGCTCACCACAGGCTCGCTCCAGCCTTTCCTGCGGCCGACAGCCATTGACGAGGTGGCGCCGGTCGCCTTGCGCGGGCTAGAGGATGGCAGTCTCCTCGAACTGGCGGTGCCAGACGGCCTGCCCCTAGTGCTGACCGATCCCGGCCTGCTGGAGCGAGTGCTAGCCAACCTGTTTGCCAACGCGCTGGCCTACTCGCCCGCCGGGCGACGGCCCGGATTGCGGGCCAGCCGCTGCGGTGACGATGTCCTGCTCGAAGTCGTCGATCATGGCCGCGGCGTCCCCGACGAGCTGAAATCCCGGATGTTCGAGCCCTTCCAGCGGCTGGACGGCCGCGGAGCGGATCCGGCGGCCGGCGCCGATCCGACTGGCGGCACGGGCGTCGGACTCGGGCTGGCGGTGGTCAAAGGCTTCCTGGACACGATGGGCGGCACCGTGGAGGCGGCCGACACCCCAGGCGGCGGCCTGACGATGCGTCTCACGTTGCCTTGCGCCGCCGCGAGCGCGCAGAGCGTCGCCGCCGGCCCATGACCCGAGTCCTGGTCATCGACGACGAAGCACCGATCCTGCGGGCCCTGAAGATCAACCTGACCGCACGTAAGTACGAGGTCAGCACCGCCGCCGACGGCGCCTCGGGGCTCGCGGCGATGGCGCGGGAGCGGCCCGACGTCCTGATACTGGACCTAGGCCTGCCCGACATGGACGGAACCGAGGTCATCAAGGGCGTCCGGGGTTGGACGAGCACGCCGATCATCGTGCTGTCGGCCTGGGGCCAGGAGAGCCAGAAGGTCGCGGCTCTGGACGCCGGCGCCGACGACTACGTGACTAAGCCGTTCGGCATGGACGAGCTGCTGGCCCGGCTCCGCGCCGCAGTGCGCCGGGCCTCCCCGGCACCGGACGAGCCCGTCGTGACGACCGCCGAGTTCACCGTGGATCTGGCGCGCAAGCGGGTCACCAGGGGAGGCACCGACGTCCGGCTGACACCGACCGAGTGGCAGGTGCTGGAAGTCCTGGTCCGTAACGCTGACCGGCTTGTCACCCAGCGGCAGCTGCTGGCCGAGGTCTGGGGCCCCGGCTACCAGAACGAGGCGAACTACCTGCGCGTGTACATGGCGAACCTGCGCCGCAAGCTCGAGCCGGATCCGTCCGCGCCGCGCTACTTGCTGACCGAGCCGGGCATGGGCTACCGCTTCCTGCCGGCCTAGAGCTCGCTGCTTGCGGTCGGCTGGAGCTCATATGCCGGGTTGTAGATCGCGCGCTCGCCCTTCACGCTGGTCAGCCGACCGTGCACGACGATCTTGCGGCCCGGCTGAACGCCGGGGATGTCGCGGCGGCCGAGCCAGACCAGCAGCACGCGGCCGGTGCCGTCCCAGAGCTCAGCCTCCATCGTCAGCGTGCTCCCTTGTGGCCGCAGCGTCACCGCCCGCAGCGTGCCTGCCACATCCACGATCTCCCGGTGGCGACTGTCCGCGATCCGGACCGGCTGTCCCGAGTCGGCCGGCAGCTCACTCATCTCCTGCCTGACTTCTGCGGCGTGCAGTGCTTCCCGGCTGGCCAGTAGGCGCGGGCCCGCGAGCGGATCGTTCGCCGTCGATGCCTTCTTTGCCGAGGCCAGCTGGTAGGGCACGCTCGCGACAACGACTCCGCGCTCAAGGAGCAGGCGCGCCTTGAGCCGCAGCGCACTCTGGTTGTGCAGGGCCTGCTCCCACCAGTGCCCGAGAACGTACTCGGGAATGTAGACCGTCACGATGTCGCGCGGGCTCTCGCGCCGCAGCCGCCGGACATACTCGATCACCGGCCGGGTGATCTCGCGGTACGGCGAGGAGACGACTGTCAGCTGGAACGGCATGCCGCTGTTGTCCCATTCGTGCCGCAGGCGATCGGTCTCGGCCTGGTCGACGTCGACGGTGAGAGCTTCGAGTCGCGCGGGCCTCGCGGCCCTGGCGTAGGCGAGCGCCCGCAGCGTGGGCAGGTGCAGCTTGCTGACCAGCACGATCGCGATGTTGCTGGCCGGGAGCGTGAGTGCCGCATCCTCAGCTGGGGTGAGCTCCTCGGCGACCGCGGCGTAATGGCGGTGAATGCCGTTCATCGTGAACCAGATCACGACCATCGCCGCGACCGCGATCCAGGCGCCGTCGGCAAACTTGCTGATCACCACGATGATGAGGACGGCACCGGTGACGCAGGCGCCGACGGTGTTGATAGTGCGCGAGCGGATCATCCGGAGCCGGGCCGCGGACTCGGTTGTCGTGCGCAGCAGCCGGTTCCAGTGCCGGATCATGCCGGTCTGGCTGCACGTGAAGGAGACGAACACGCCCACGATGTACAGCTGGATCAGCCGGGTCGGCGAGGCGTGGAACGCCACGATCAGCACGATCGCGAACCCGGAGAGGAGCAGGATGCCGTTGCTGAACGCCAGCCGGTCGCCGCGGGTGTGCAGCTGGCGGGGCAGGTAGCCGTCCTTGGCCAGGATCGAGGCGAGCACCGGGAACCCGTTGAACGCGGTGTTGGCCGCCAGGACCAGGATCAGCGCGGTGAACAGCTGGAGGACGTAGAACAGCGGCGAGGAGTAACCGAAGACCGCCCGGCCTACCTGCGCGATGACCGTGGGCTGCACATATCCCTGTGGCGTGCCGAGCAGCGTGCCGGCGTGCACATGGCTGGCCAGGGCCAGCGCGGTGACCCCGCCGAACATGATGACGGCGATGCCGCCGAGCAGGGCTAGCGTGGTGGCGGCGTTCTTGCTCTTCGGCTGCTTGAACGCCGGCACGCCGTTGCTGATCGCCTCGACGCCCGTGAGAGCCGTGCAGCCAGAGGAGAACGCTCGCAGAATCAGGAACACCAGCGCCAGGCCGGCGAAGCTGCCCGTGGCTTTGATCGCATAGCCGGCGGTCTCGGCGTGCAACTGGTGACCGGTCGCGAGCCTGAGCGCCCCCCAGACGATCATCAGCATGACGACGCCGATGAAGCAGTACGTCGGTATCGCGAATCCGGTGCCGGACTCGCGGACGCCGCGCAGGTTCAGGACGGCGATCGCGGCCACCGTCAGCGCGGCGATGAGCGTGACGTGCGAGTTGAGGGAAGGAAACGCGGAGGCCAGATTCGTCACGCCCGAGGACACCGATACCGCGACGGTCAGCGTGTAGTCGACCATCAGTGCGCTGGCCACGGTCATGCCGACCTGCGGGCTGAAATTGGTGGTCGTGACCTCGTAATCGCCGCCACCCGAGGGGTAGGCGTGCACGTTCTGCCGGTAGGACGCGACCACGACGAGCATGAGGAGGCCGACGGCGAGCGCGATCCACGGCGTGTACGCGATCAGCGCGAGGCCGCCGGCCGCCAGTACCAGCAGAACTTCCTGCGTCGCGTACGCGACCGAGGACAGCGCGTCACTGGCGAACACCGGCAGCGCGATCTTCTTCGGCAGCAGCGTATGCCCGAGCCGCTCGCTCTGCATCGGCCTGCCGACGAGCAGCCGCTTGACGGTCTGGAACGCCATAGCCACGTCCGCATGCTAGGCCCGGCGGCGCGACATGCCTATCCCTTTGACCCCGACGACTTCACTCCGTTACTGCGCCATTCCGCACCGTGTTCGGTCGGCGCTCGCGACTCAGCCGAGGGCGAGCCTGGCGACACTGAGGTCGGTCAGCCTCCGCTCGTCGGCCGGTGAGAGCGAGATCCGGCCCGTCAGCCGTGCGATGAGGCCGATGCGGTCGCATCCAAGCGCAGCGCGCACCCGCGGTGCGCTTGCCGCTGGCAGCAGGAGGCCTTCCAGGATGACTGCGGCCTCGTCGGTCAGCCACGACTGGCGGTTCAGGCCGATCGCCACATCGAGGCCGTGCACGCCGAGTTCCACGACGCGGGTGCGGGCGAAGTCGGACAGCAGCATGCGGTCTCCGTGCCGGGTGCGCACGACGCGATCAGCAGGTGCTGCCATGAGTAGCTCGGCCGATGCCGCGCAGCGGCGGTCCAGCTCGGCCGCGAGCGCGGGCGGGCCTGCCGGCACCAGGCGGTCGGCTAGGGACTGGGCTGTCGCGATCCGGTCGGCGTTAGTCGCCGCCGAGAACCGCTCGTCAGGCCGGTAGTAGGCAGCGGTGCTGATCAGGTTGTCGGTGCCGTCGTCGGGCCTGGCGAGCGCCTGCGCGATCCGGTCGGCGGCGATCAGCACGTGGCAGATGAGCGCGCCGACGGTCCAGGGCTGGCACGGACTTGGCCGGTTGAGGTCGGCGCCGTCCAGTCCGGCCACCACCGAAGACAGCGTGGCTGCCTCCGCGATCAGGGCATCGGCTGTAGCCTTTCGCGGCATGTAGTGCAGATTACGTGGACTCGTTATCGAGGCCACTAGCGACTACCGGCCGGAAGGATGAAACCATTTGCTGATGAGGCTGTCGCGCCGACGGTCGCCGGAGCATGCCATCCAGGGGCCGTCGGCGGTCCCTGATGGGCCGTCGGCCACGCCGCTGGGGCCGACGGCTCCTTTCGGCGCACTGGATGCTGGGGGCGCCCGGGCACCGGCAGGCAAGACCGCGAACCAGACGGCCGCGCTCGTCGTCGAGGATCAGCTCGAACCTCGTATCCGGATGCCGACGGACCTGCTCCGGTGCCTGACTGCCCTGATCGAGATCGCGGTGCTCTTCGCCGTCGGGCTCGTTGCGAAGAATACGGCGTCAGGCGTCGAGGCCGATGTCCGCACTGCCAGCCGAAGTCTGGCCAGAGGCTTGCTCGGGCCGCTTCACTCGCTGGCCTTCATAGCCCTGCTCGTGCTGCCCGTCGCGCTCGCGATCAGGCTCGTAATGATTGGACAGCTGCGCAGGCTTGCGGAGGCGACCGCCATCGGGCTGATCGCCGGGGGAGTGAGCGTGGTTGTCGACGTCATTGTCCGGCTGGGCTCGCTGGCGCCGGTCTACGACGCGCTCGCCAGGCCTGGTTCGCCAAGCGGATCGATGACGCTGGACCCTTACCTGGCGGGCTTGGCCGCCTATCTGACGGTGATCGGGATGTCGGGCCGACAGCGCTGGCGCACCTGGTTCTGGCTGGCCATCGGCTTCTACTGCCTGACAAGCCTGGCCCTCGACCATCAGACCTCAACTGTGCTGTCGCTTCTGATCAGCCTGCTGCTCGGCGCGGCCACCGGGTCCGGCCTTCGGTACGTCATTGGGACCAATACCGACCGGCCGACCGCTGCCGAGATCGCGGGGGAGCTGAGCATGGCGACGGTGCAGATCGTGGAGATCCGCCGGATCCCGGACAGCAGAGCAGACAACCGCCGGTATACCGCGCTCGCCGCCGACGGGGACTGCCTCGACGTGAATGTGTTCGACCGGGACCAGCAGGCTGCCGACGCCCTCTACCGGATCTATCGTCGGCTGCGCGTCAGCACGCAGGCGTCCCGGAGCGCCCCGGTCACCGTGAGCCGCGCCATCGAGCGGGGCACGCTGATGGCTTACGCAGTGGAGGACGCAGGCGTGCCGACGCCGCGGCTGCGCGCGGCTGTGCGGGTCGGGCCGGAGGCCGGAGCCATCGCCACCGATCATCCAGATGGCATCAGGTTCGCTGAGTTGCCCGCGCCTACCGACCAGCAGCTAGGCCAGGCGTTCGATGCGGTCCTCAAGCTACACCGGCACCGGGTGACGCACCGATCGCTGACCGCCGACCACATCCTGCTCACCGGTGCCAAGCAGGAGACCGTCATGCTGCTCGATCCCGGTGACGGTGACGTCGCGGCCAGTGACCTTCAGCTCCGGCTCGACCTTTCGCAGCTGACCGCGACCGTCGCGCTGCTCGTGGGACCGGATCGCGCCGCCAGCCTCGCCCGGCACAAACTCGGCCAGGCGGTCGTGGCGAGTCTGGTGCCGCTGCTGCAGCCAGTCGTCCTGCATCGCTCCACCAGGGCGATGCTGCGGCGGCGCAAGGACGTGCTCCCCGCCCTGCGCAAGCAACTCCTCGGCAGCCAGCCGCATACCAACGTGCCTCCAGTGCAGCTGGAGCGGATCCGGCTCCGGAGCGTTCTGACGCTCGTCGCGACGATCTTCGCGGCGTATATCGTCATCGGCCAGCTCGGCAGCAAGAACTTCGGGCACGTCGTCAAGCACTCCGACTGGACTTGGGTGCTCGTCGCCCTGGCTCTGTCCGCGGTTACGTACCTCGGCGCGGCCTGGTCCTTGTCGGGCTTCGTGCTCGAGAAGCTGAGGTTTGTCCGGACGTTCCTGGCTCAGCTTGCTGGGTCGTTCGTCACCCTCGTCACGCCCGCCGCCGTCGGTGGTGTGGCACTCAACCTCCGATACCTGACCAAGGCCAAAGTCGCACCGGCCGATGCGGCCTCGAGCGTCGGCGTCTCGCAGGTCTTCGCGTTCACGCTCCACCTGATGCTGCTGGTGATCTTCATCGCGCTGACCGGCGGCTCACACAGCACGGCGTTCCGGCCGCCTGGCTGGGCCTACATCGCGCTAGCCGTGCTCGGTGCGGCAATCCTCGCCGTGCTGGCCGTGCCAGCCGGCCGTCGGCTGGTGCGTTCCCGAGTGGCGCCGGCTCTCGGCCAGGTCATCCCGAGACTGCTTGATATCGCCCAGAAGCCAGCCAAGCTCGCGGAGGGCGTTGGCGGCGCCCTAGTGCTGACCTTTGGCTACATCCTTTGCCTGGATGTATGCCTGCGAGCTGTCGGCGTCACCCATGCCAACTTCTTCGCGGTAGCGGTCGTCTACCTGACTGGTAGCGCGCTCGGCTCCATTGTGCCGACGCCCGGCGGCCTGGGCGCCGTGGAGCTCGCGCTCTCTGGCGGGCTCACCACGATCGCGCACGTATCCGGCGCCTACGCTCTGAGCGCAGTTCTGCTATTCCGGCTGATTACGTTCTGGCTGCCAATCCCCATTGGATGGCTCGCCTTGAACACACTCCAGCGCCAGGACGCCTTGTGAAACGAGAACGCTGATCCGCACGCAGGCAGCAGATCAGGTCAGCCTAGCCACCGCGAGCGCTGCGGCCAGCAGCACGATGCTCCAGGACATGGCGCGCAACGCGCGTTCCAGCGGGTCGAGCAGGCGGCTGGTGCTCAGCGTGAGCGTGTCGCCATCGGCCAGCGTGACGCTGCCGGTGACTCCCGTCGCGCGCCGCCGCAGCAACCTCGCCGGCGTGCTAAGGCTGCGCTGCGCCGCGGACAGGCCGAAGGCGCCTGCCGCCGCGAGCAAGGAGCCTGCCGACAGCGTGCCAGTCTGCGCCACGTAGGACGTCAGCAGCGGGAAGGCGCCCCAGGCGGCGGCGAAGCCGGTGTCAGTGTGGACGATGCCGCCGAACAACTCGGCGTTATAGGCGATCACGAGCAACGGGCCAGCTAGGAGGAACGGGATGAGCGCCCAGCCGACGCGCAGCGTGCCAGCCACACCGAGGGCAAGTGCTCCGGCGAGCCCGAGCCCGGCCACGATGATCAGCACGGCGTTCGGGATCTGGGTCCTGAGCGGGCGGCCGTGGAATTCGTCGAGCGCGTGGGCCGCCAGGCCGACGGCGAGGAAGAACGCGATCAGCGTCGCTAGCAGGGGCACCAGCTTCACATGCGGCGCTAACGTGGCGCCGATGACGACGTAGGCGAGGTGCCAGGCCGTGTACGGGGGATGCAGCAAGGTCCACCAGTCGCGCCACCGGCCGGGGCCGGCTGCATAGAACGCTGGCCTCCCAGCGGCCGCTGGCGCCGAAGTGTCCTGCTCCGGCCCGCCACCAGCCTGCGTGTCATCCACTCGCGCGAGTTCCCCACATGACGAGGCCACCGCCCAGGCTCATTACCCGGTAGCCGACATCCTGCAAGCCTGCCTGCTGCCAGGCACGGACCGTCCAGTCGACGGAGTAGCGCCGGTAGTGGCCGGCGATGCTCGGCCCGAGGAAACGGCCAACGTGATACCACTCGCGGCCGCCAGTCAGCAGACCGCCCAGTGGCAGCACAAGCCAGGAATACAGCCGCCACCAGAAACGCCAGAACGCCGACGGCGGCAGCAGGAACTCCAGGCTCGCGACTGTCCCGCCCGGCCGGACTACCCTGGCCAGTTCGGTGAGTGTAGCCTGCGGGTCGCTTACATAGCGGAGCAGGTAGGTGAAGGTCAGCGCGTCCACGGACGCGTCGGGGAGCGGCAGGCGCTCAGCCCGCCCCGACACGAGGGAAACGTGGTCGCTCGCGCCGGCTGCCGCGACGTTTCGCGCGCCCTGCCTGAGCATCTGCTCGGTCAGGTCCAGCCCGATGACCCGCGCGCCGGTGCGCGCCGCAATCTGCAGTGAGACGCCCGCGGTCCCGGCGGCCACGTCGAGGACCACCGGAGGCTGTTGGTCGTGGCTCGACGTTTCCATGATGCGGTCGACCATGGCTCGCCGCCACCGGCCGTTCTGGCCGAAGGAGAGCAACTCGGCGAGCCGGTCGTAGCGCCCTCCGAGCGGCGCGAACAGTTCCTGGGCAAAGCTGTTGCGGTGATCGAGCGCGGGACTCTGCACGGTGTCTCCTCGGTAGCCCTCGATCACCGTACGCTAGGACCGCGCCCGGTGCGCAAGAGCGGCGCGCGGCGTGGCAGCTACATCCCTGCTGGCGGCTGCGCGACACCCCAGGCGGGATGACGCTGCCTCGTAGTCAGGCGGGCCGGAAGCGGAGCGCCGACCAGACGTCGTCAAGCGCCACCTGCCGTACTGGCCGGACGCCGAGCTCGCCGACTGCCCGGGCAAGGCTATCCCGGTTGATGTCTGTGCCGAGCTGGCCGGCTTTCGGATAGGCGATCCATGCCAGCCGGTCCTCCCGGGCGGCCGCGACGGCGGCCGCGGCGTGCCCGGTGAGCGCTCCGCCGGGGGTCAGTTCAGCGGTCCCGGTCAGTTCAACGGTCCCGGTCAGTTCAGCGGCGCGGGTGACGAAGGCAATCACGGCGCCCGCCGCTGCCGGATCGGCGGCCAGCGGGCCGAGGTGGGATAGGTCCGGTCCGTTAGGGCTGAGTCCCAGCACGGCGACAGACGTCCCCGGCTTAATCTGCAACTTGGCGGCGAGGTTCACTGGGTCAGTATGGTGCTTAGCGATCAGGGGTGTCTGCAGCTGGAGATCGCGGGCCGACCTGCAGGGAGCAGCCGCGCACGGCAGCGTGCCGCAGAGGGCGACAGGGAGGCCGTCCTCGGTTCAGTAGCCTTACGGCATGGATGAGTCGACAGACACCAACGCCGCGATCTGGCATTCCGGGGAGGCCGTCCAGGACTGGGTTGCCGAAGCCGAAGCGCATGAAGAGAAACGGGCGGCACAGCGGCGGTTCATGGCTGAACTGCTCTCCTTCGGGGAGCAGGACGAGTTCGCCTTCCTCGATCTGGGCGCCGGGACCGGTGCCGCGTCGCGCGCCATCCTCGAGGCCTATCCGCGCAGCACGGCCATACTGGCCGATTACTCCGCCGAGATGATGCGTGCTGGCGAGCGGCAGATGCAGCCGTTCGCCGGCCGCTACCGCTACGTCGAGTTCGACATGACAACCGGGAAGTGGCCGACGGCGATACCGGCGGAGCTCGACGCGGTCGTGACGTCCATGTGCGTGCACCACCTGACCGACGAGCGCAAGCAGGGCCTGTTCGCGGAGATCTTCGGCCACCTCGTGCCCGGTGGCTGGTACCTGAACTACGACCCGGTAAACACCCCCGATCCTGTCATCGGTGCCACCTGGCAGCGGGTCAACGATCGCGACGACCCGCAGGCGGCGGCAGGGCGACTGCGTCGGACGCCGCAGCAGCAGGCCCGCTGGGACAACCACGTCCGGTTCATCATCCCGCTCGACCGGCAGCTGGAGTACCTGCGCTCGGCCGGATTCCGTGGCATCGACGTGTACTGGAAGCGCCTGGAGAACGTCATCTACGGCGGGTACCGGCCTGCCTGACCCAAGGCCCGCTGGTCAGCAGCGCGTGCTGCTAGGCGTGTCGTCTGCTAGACCTGGCGACGCCGGGTCGCCTCGGTGAGCCGCCGCAGGTCGGGGACGTAATCAGGAGAGGCGAGAGGCGTGCCAGGAGCGCTGACGTCGAACCGGCCGCTGTCGGGCACGTAGTCACGGCCGCGTGCGACCACGCGCTGCAACCTGCCGACCGCTGCGATATCAGCCGTCGGATCGCCGTCCACCACGATGAGGTCCGCGTCGTACCCAGCAGCGAGGCGTCCAGTGACCGCACCGACGCCGAGCGCCGTCGCGGCTTCCGAGGTAGCCATTTCGATCACCTGCGCCGGCCGGAAGCCCAGCGACACCAGGTGCAGCAGCCCGCCGACATACTGATGGTGCGGCGTGTCCGCAATGCCGGCGTCCGTGCCGGCGATGATCCGCACCCCCATCTCGTGCATCGCCTTGACATTCGCGCCGACCGGGATACCGGTCCGCGCCAAGACGTAGGGTGCGTTCACGTTGATGGTCGGGCATACGAAGATCTTCCGCTCGGCGATGTCGGCGGCAAGGGCTGCGTCGAAGCGGCGCTCGTTGGTCTCGGTCACGAACGAGCAATGCTCGACGGTAGCGACCCCCGCGTCAACGGCCCTGCGGATGCCCTCGATGCCGTGCGCGTGGGCCGCCACCGGCATATCGACTCGTGCCGCTTCCTCCACGATCGCCGTTAGCTGCGCCGTGGTGAACTGGGCATACCACGGGGCTGATCCGCTGGTCATGAACCCGCCGGTAGACATGACCTTGATCAGGTCCGCGCCATGCTTGTGATGGGTGCGGACCATGCGGCGAAGATCGTCCTCGTTATCCGCCTCCCCGCCCATGAACCAGCAGTGGCCGCCGGTCACCGTGATCGGCCTGGCTGCCACGACCATCCGCGGACCGCGGGCCAGTCCTTCGGCGATAGCGTCGCGCACCACCACGGCGAGGTAAGCCCTCGCGCCCAGATCACGAGCAGTGGTCACCCCGACGCCGAGCAGATCCCGAGCGTTGTGCAGCATCAGGACGAGCAGCTGCTCGTCGGTCTCGCGACGCATCCGGGCGACTGGATCGGGTCCGCCGGAGAACGCCAGGTGGACGTGGCTGTCGATCAGGCCCGGCATGATCGTCGAGCCTGGGTAGTCCGCGTGAGGCAGCGATCCGAATTCAGCGGGCAGCGCTGCAGCCGCGCCGACCCAGTCGACCGTCCGGTCGCCGATCACGATCGCGCCGTCGGACACGGTCCCATCACCGATGAGTACTCTCGGCGCTGTGAGCACCTCCGGCATCGCCGCCACCTCGCCTTGGGCCAAGCGTCATCAGGTCGCCCTGCGACAGGGGCGGCGGTGACCGCATTATGACGCTAGGACGGCACGCGAAGCGGCGTCAAGACGCATGCGCTTCGACCGGGTTTTGTTTCCCTGACGGAGACCCGCCCGGTGGAGGATAACTCTGTGACAGCAAATCTGCGCCAGACCATCGACGCCACGACTGCCGAGATGCTGCGCGCCCGCGGCAGCTTCAAGTGGACAGCGCCGGGCCCGGACGGATTCGGCGCGGCCGTGGCCGAGATGGACTTTGGCGCAGCGCCGCCGATCGTGGACGCGCTCGCCCGGCTGTCTGCTGACGCGCAATTCGGCTACCTGCCGCCGCCACTGGCCGAGGAGCTCGCGATGGCGTGCGCTGAGTTCCAAAGGCGCCGCTATCGCTGGAATGTCGATCCGACGCTAATCCACCCCGTTCCTGACGTTATTAAGGGGTTGGAGATCGCCATCGCGCACTTTTCGCGTCCCGGCTCGCCCGTCATCCTGCCCACCCCTGCCTACATGCCCTTCCTCTCCGTACCGCGCTCCCTTGGCCGCGAGATCATCCAGGTCCAGATGCGTCCGGACGCCGGTTTCTTCACGCTCGACCTCGACGCGATCGAGGATGCGTTCCGTAGCGGCGGGCACCTGATGATCTTCTGCAACCCGCACAACCCGCTTGGCCGCGTCTTCAGTCCTGAGGAGATGGTGCAGCTGACCGATGTCGTGGAGCGGCACGGCGGCCGGGTATTCGCTGACGAGATCCACGCCCCGCTCGTCTACCCGGGGGCACGCCACGTTCCTTACGCCTCCACCTCCGATCGAGCGGCCTCGCACACCCTCACTGCAACGTCCGCTTCTAAGGCGTGGAACTTGCCCGGGCTGAAGTGCGCCCAGGTGATCCTCAGCAGCGAGAATGATCGGCGCCGCTGGGAGGACATGGGTACCTTCGCCTCACACGGCGCCAGTAATCCCGGCGTCGTCGCCAACATCGCTGCGTACCGGCACGGCAACGGCTGGCTCGACGATGTTGTCGCCTACCTCGACGACAGCAGGCATCTTCTTGCCAGCCTGCTCAGCCATCACCTGCCGCAGGTGCACTACCGCCCGCCGGACGGAACCTACCTTGCGTGGCTTGACTGCGCCGACATGAACCTGCCGGACTCACCAGGCGCGCTTGTCACCGACCGCGCGCACATTACGGTGGTCGACGGTCCCGCTTTCGGCAACGGCGGCGCCGGATCGTTCCGGTTCAACTTCGCGACGCCGCAGCCAATCCTCACCACGATGGTCGAGCACATCGCTGGCGTCCTGGCGTCGGCTTAGGCGCTGCCGGTCGTTGCGGTCCGCACATCACCGCCTGGCGTATTCCGCAAATCCCTGCCAGTCGATAACCACGCAGGGCTCATCCCCGACGGTCCACGCGTCGTGCCCCGGTTCCATGATGGCGAAGTCCCCAGGGCCGTACTCCATCTCCTCGCCGTTGTCCATGACAACCTTCATCCGGCCTGAGACGAAGTAGCCCATGTGGGCGGCCTCGCAGCTGTCCGTCTTCGCGATCGGCTTGACGTGCTCTGACCACCGCCAGCCTGGCAGGAACGTGGCCCGGCCGACGGCACCCTGGTCCGTGTTCACCAAGTCGAGCTGGCCAGTGCCGCCCTCGAACGGTCGGGTCTCTTCCGGCGAATCGAGGTTCTTTCTCGTAAGACCTGACATTTGACCTCCTTTGGCAGTGCTGCTGTAGGCAGGAGGGCTTTGCGCAGGTTGTGTCAGTTACCGGTGTGCCCGCACTATTCCCATTCCGCCTGGGGGCCGTCGTAAACCCGAACGAGCCCAGCGATGGCGCCGGCATACGATCGGGATCACCCAGAAGCAGCGTAGGAAGGGCGGCCGCCGTGACCGAGGTGCGTTCCGAGCTGGCTGGCACTGTCGCCACTGTGACGCTGAACCGCCCCGATCGCCGGAACGCCATGTCCGGGGGGTTGCTGACCGGGCTGCGGGCCACGATGGCTGAGCTGGACGCCAGCCCCGACGTTCGGGTGATTGTGCTGACCGGCGCGGATCCCGCGTTTTGCGCTGGCCTCGATCTCACCGAACTCGGTCAGGCTGACAGCCCGCTCGCCCGGGCAGCATCCGGACCGGTGCTGCCGCAGCTTAGTAAGCCGCTGATCGGCGCCGTGAACGGCGCAGCCATCACCGGCGGCCTCGAGCTGGCGCTCGCGTGCGACTTCCTCATCGCATCGGAGCTGGCCAGATTCGCTGACACCCACGCGCGGATGGGGATCCAGCCCGGCTGGGGGCTGACGATCGAGCTGCCCGCTGCGATCGGCTTGCGGCGGGCCCGGCAGATGAGCGCGACGGGCAATTTCGTCGATGCTGCGACCGCGCTGGCCTGGGGGCTGGTCAATCACGTCGTTCCGCACGCGGAACTGATGACCTTCACCAGCCAGCTCGCCGCGGACGTGGCATCCAGCGACGCGGACGCTGTGCAGACGATCTTCGCGACCTACCGCGAGGTCTCGCGCGTGCCCGGAGGCGAAGCCGCGGCGGTCGAGCGACGCGCGCACGAGCGGTGGCACTCAGGCGGCATCGACCGCGACGAGGTCACCCGTCGTCGCGAGGCGGTCATCCAGCGCGGCCGCACCCAGGCGGGCTAGGCCGCCAGCCCTTCCGGATCAAGGAGCTAGCGGCATGAGCTCATGATTTCGGCGAATTTGGCCAGATGATGACGCACGGGTTCGCCTGCGTGCAGTTGGCCGGGTCTAGCGCCGCGCCGTCCACGAGGAGCTGCCCGGTGTGCGCCTTCAGCGGCGCCGCGCCGCGGCTGCCCGACCCGCACCACTTCGTCCATAGCACCGGGCCGTTCCCTGAGTTCTCGGCGATTGGGACTGTGACGCAGTCAGGCGGGCTCTCGCTCCCGTCCTGCCCCCCGGTCTGGCTCGCACTCGCACTCGCACTCGACCTCGCGCTTGGCGCCCCACTCGATCCGCCGCTCGCGGCAGCGGTCACGCCGGCCCCAACCCCGCCGCCCACGATCAGCCCTGCGGCTACGGCCGCGATGAGACTCTTCTTCATCGTGGTCCTCCCTTCCCTCGTCGGACCACGGCCGTAACTGGGCCCATCAATATCATCTCTCCGCTGCGTGGATTGGACGCATTGCGCGGACCTCTCGGTTGCCCCCAGTTCAGCCTGGCAGAATGCACGGCATGTACGTTGCCGCCGCTGACAGATATGACGACAAGATGCCCTACCGCCGTTGCGGCCGTAGCGGGATCAAGCTGCCGGAGATCTCGCTCGGACTATGGCAGAACTTCGGCGAGGAGAGCCCGCTGGAGACGCAGCGAGCGATCATCAGGCGAGCATTCGACCGTGGCGTCACGCACTTCGACCTGGCGAACAACTACGGGCCCCCGTACGGATCGGCCGAGTCAAACTTCGGCGTGATCCTGCGCATGGACCTGCGCCCGTACCGGGACGAGCTGATCATCTCGACGAAGGCCGGCTACGACATGTGGCCGGGGCCCTACGGCGAATGGGGCTCCCGCAAGTACCTGCTGGCCAGCCTCGATCAATCGCTGGCCAGGACGGGACTCGACTACGTCGACATTTTCTACAGCCACCGGTTCGACCCGGATACGCCGCTTGAAGAGACAATGGGCGCGCTGCACACTGCCGTAACCTCCGGCAAGGCCTTGTACGCGGGCATCTCGTCGTACTCGGGCGAGCGTACGGCCCAGGCCGCGGCGATCCTGCGGGCGATGGGCACGCCGCTGCTGATCCACCAGCCGTCCTACTCGATGCTGAACCGCTGGATCGAGGGCAGCCTCCTGGACGTGCTCGGTGCCGAAGGCATCGGATGCATCGCGTTCTCGCCACTGGCACAGGGCCTGCTTACGACCCGGTACCTGCACGGGATCCCAGCCGGCTCACGCGCGAGCCGCGGCGGGTCGCTGTCGACGGAGCAGATCAGCGACGCGAACCTTGCTCATGTCCGGGCCCTCAACGAGATCGCCAAGGGCAGGGGCCAGTCGCTAGCCCAGATGGCGCTCTCCTGGGTCCTGCGCGACCATCGCCTGACGTCGGCGCTCGTCGGCGCTAGCAGCGTCGCCCAGCTGGATGAGAACCTCGACGCCGCCGGCCGGTCCTCCTTCACGCCTGACGAGCTGGCCACGATCGATCAGCAGGCGGTCGACGCCGGCATCAACATCTGGGCTGCCTCGAGCGAGGACTGAGCGTGCTAGCCGATGCCAACCGCGGCCAGCAGGACAAAGAGGATCGTCAGCGTCGCTAGGACGCCATGCAGCGCGATGACGATCACCGGCGCCCTCGAAGGGAACGCGGCCGAGGACGACCGGGCCTGCTCGCCCGGCGCGGCGGATTCGGTTCCCGAGTCGGCCTGCTGATCGGAGCCACCCAGTAGGGTTGCCATGCCAAGACCAGCAATGACCCAAGTCAGGCCAACGTCCGCCCACGCGAGGGCGGCCACGGTCGTCACCGTGAACGCGATCCAGATCAGCAGGCCCGTCATCGCTAGGCCCGCGTGGCTGAGCGGCACCAAGGGCGGTCGTCGGCGCCAGTCGCGTTTCACCAAGCCGAACAGCAGGTAGGCCCCGGCTAGGGCCGCCGCCAGCCAGGCCGCCAGCGCCGAGAAACGCAGGGCCAGGTCGCCTGACGTGGTTATGGCGCCGGGCGCGACGCTCGCGGCTCGCGGCGGCCGTACGGGCCGGACGAGGTTTGCGAGGTAGCGGCTATCCGCCGCCGCCAGCCGCCTCGCCTGCGCCTTAGGCAGCGGGCCGACGACAGTGCGAATGGCACGGGCAACATCCTGGTTCACCACAGCCTGGGGGAGACCCGCGCAGGCCGGCGGCCGTCGCCGGACGACGACATGGCTGGCCAGGGCGCTGACGGCGAAGGCGTAGCAACTCTCGGTATTCCCCGGCGGCGTGCTGCTGGCCCGCACTGCGCCGGCACTGGCAGTGGTCGCCGTCACCAGCGCGACTGCGAGCGCCGCGCCGACTTCTGCCACGGCTGTCCAGCGCACCCAGCTATCTTCGCTGATCGCCCTGACGCCAGAGCGCCGGGACCGGGCATGATGGCCGACATGGGAGGACACGGCAGCGGGCAGCGGGATCGGATCGTCGCCGATCTGCGGGAAGCGGTGACCGGCTTCGACGCCACGACCGACCGGGAGATTGCCTCGCGCGCACGGTTCCTCGGCGAGCTGGACCGGCTGGCCGACCCATTCAGCCGGGAAGACGATCCGGTCCACGTCACGGGTTCAGCCATCGTGGCCGGACGGCGCGGCACTGTGCTGCACTGGCACAAGCGCATCGGCGGCTGGATGCAGCCGGGCGGCCACGTCGACGATGGCGAGACGCCGTGGGATGCGGCACTACGGGAGACGCAGGAAGAGACCGGGCTGCAAGTGCGCCACCCACGCGGCGGTCCCAGGCTGCTCCATCTGGACGCGCATCCAGCCGGACCGCATTTCCACCTCGACCTTCGCTACCTGCTCGAAGCTGCCGACGAGGACCCGGCGCCACCGCCGGGGGAGAGCCAGCAGGTGCGGTGGTTCACGCTGGCTGATGCGATGCAGGTCGCTGACGACGCACTCATCGATGGCTTGCGGCGCCTCGAGACTTATGTCCAGTCCACCGGGGAGCGCGAGTAGTGATGTCTGGCTTCGCGCTCAGACCTGGCGGCGGGCCCGGCTACCTCTTCCACGGTGCCACCGTGGTTGTGAAGGCGGGAGGCGAGCAGACGAGCGGCCAGCTTGCCGTCATGGAATCGACGTATCCGGCTGGCCTTACCGTGCACGAGCATGTCCACTCGGGGGAGGACGAGATGTTCTACGTGCTGGGCGGCGAGCTGTCGGTGTTCTGCCAGGAGGACCGCTGGACCGCCACGGCGGGCAGCTTCGTCTTCGTGCCGCGCGATCACCCGCACGGCTTTACTGTCACCAGTGTCGAGCCGGCCAGGGCACTCGTCGTGACCGGGCCCGCTCACCTGGACCGGCAGATAGCCGAGCAGGGCCAGTCGATCACCGGTCATTAGTACGTGCTGACGGCAAGACGGATCGCTACCGCGAGGCCGCAGGTGCCGACGAAGATGCGCAGCCCTCTGGCGGGCAGGCGGCGGACGAGTGATGGTCCGATCCAGCCGCCGATCAGGAAGCCCGCGGCGAGCGGCAGTGCCGCACTCCACCGAACCGGCCCGAAGATCGCGAACCCGATCCCCGCGACCGCGTTGGCCAGGCCCGAGATCACGTTCTTCAGCGCATTCGTCCTGGCCAGCGACTGCGCGTACATACGGATCAGCACGGCGAGCATGAGAATGCCGCCGGCTGCGCCGAAGTATCCGATGTAGATGGCGACCCCGAACACGGCGGCTCGCGAGAGCCAGCCGCTGTCCCTCGCGGAGGTTCCTTCCCTGCTGGGACCACTGTCCGCTCCGGCGGGCGCGCTGTCGTCGGCGGTCTTGTCGGCATCGCTAGGTCCTGCCTGCGGGACCTGACGACGCAGGAGCAATAGCGATCCGGCGGCAATCAGCAGCGGCGCGGCGTACTCGAAGCCGCGGGCCGGGGTGAGCAGCAACAAGGCCGCGCCTGCCGCGCCGCCTGCGGCAGTGAGCAGGCCGAGTGTGCGCACCCGGTGTACCTGGCCCGCCAGTTCTGGTCGCGAGCCGGCAGCTGCGCCGACCGCGGTGAACATCAGCGCCACAGTATTAGTCACGTTCGCGCTGACCGGCGACAAGCCCAGCGCCAGCAGCGCCGGGTAGGACACGACCGAGGCCAGGCTGGCGACAGTGCTCACGATGCCTGCGAGCACCCCCACCCCGAGCAGCACCGCCGCCTCGGCGATAGTGCTCACGTCGCGGCCTTCCGGCTAGAGGGCGAGGCCGCTGGCATTTCGAGTCCGCGGGCCAGGCGATCGGCTGTGCGCAGGGCGTCAGGCACGCGGAACGACCCGGCCATGTCCTGGACCAGACTGGCGGCATCGGCGACTGTCAGGCCGGCCGCCGTAATGAACAGTGTCCTGGCCGACTGTCGGCGCCGGATCTGGGCGGCATGCGTCGCCGTCCGGAACGCGGTCTTAGCAACACCGATGACAGGTACCCCGAGCTCGTCATGTACGTGAGCGCCAAGCCCCGGTCGACCGGCGGGATCGAGGTCGACGTATCCGTCAACGACGATCAGCACAAGGGGTCCTGCGTCCCGGCAGACAGCCAGTATCGGCGGGAGCTCGCGCAGGTAGAACTCGCCAGGACGGTAGGGCGCGGCTTCGGCCACCTGAATCGTCCGAGTGCCTTCCAGCTCGGCGAACCTCGGGTCGGCAGCGGTGACGAGCGCTGCCGTCGCGCCGGGCGGTCCTGAGTAGTGGACATCAACCGCGGCGAACATGCCCTTGCCCTGGGCGCCGACGTTGTCTGCCACTGGTTGATGATCCCATCTGGCGTCAGGCAGGGATCGGCCGATGCCAACTGTCCCGCTCTTCCAGCAGATCGATGCTTTGACAGTCGCCGTCCCGGATCTCGACAGCGGTCTGGGCTTTTACAGGGATTGCCTAGAGCGACCTGAGCTGGCGCAATGACGACGTCGGCAGGCGGGTCTCAAGCTCCAGCCAGCGACACTGAGATTGCGCTGGCGACCCGGCAGCAGTACGAGCTGAACTGCTAGTTCCCTCAACCGACGAGGCAGCCCGCGTCGTGGTGTCGGCCGGGGGCAGGCAGATGCGGGCGTTCGTGCGTGCAGCGCGACGCGCGATAGCGCTGGGCCTTCGGCGATGCGATCGCACGCAGCACACGAGTTGACCCGGCCGTGCTGTACCGGCGGGCGTAATCGGTAGCGGTTGCGTGGCCCGCGGACCAGGCGATGCCCGGACTGGCCAGGTTCGCTGGCTCGCCACGGTAGATCACCAGATCGGCTTCTGGCATCGGTGGGCCGTCGCTCACGTAGCCCGCCTGTTTGAACATGGCCACGAGGGCTGCCGTCCCGTGGAAGCGAAGCGGCGCGTGCAGGCTCGGCCAGACATGGGCCAAGTCGGCGCGGAGCTTGTCGGGCGACATGCTCGGTGCTGCGTCTACTAGTTCGGCCAGCATCTCGGCGGGCGTGAAGGTGCTCACATCCGAAAGCTAGTGGCTGGCACGGACATTTACGCTTGCGGCCTGCGCCGGGCGAGGCGGGCCCTCAGACCGGTAACCGGTAACCGGTGTGTCGGTGGGCGGTTCGCCCGATACCGTTCCCATGTTGGTCAAGTCGGCGGGTGCCGCCGCCGGGCGGACAGCCGGGATTGACGAGGAGGGCACCGTTACCGCGTCCAGGCAAACAGGCCGCAGGCCCATCGCCTCGAACAAAAGGGCCCGGCATGACTACACGATTCTCAAGACGTACGAGGCCGGGATAGTCCTGGTCGGTGACGAGGTGAAGTCCTTGCGCGCCGGCCACGCGTCGCTGGCCGGAGCGTTCGTTCAGGAGCGCGACGGCGAGCTGATGCTCCACGGCCTGCACATCCCCGAGCACGCGTACGGCCGCCACGGCACCCGCGTCCTCGACCAGCCTCGGCGGACCCGCAAGCTACTCATGCACCGCAGCGAGATCGACAAGATCATCGCGAAGCAGGGCGACACTGGCGTCACCCTCGTGCCGCTCTCGCTGTACTTCCAGGACGGCTGGGCGAAGGTGGAGATCGCCCTTGCGCGCGGCCGGCGGTCCTTCGACAAGCGGCAGGCAATCGCCCAGCGGGACGCCGGCCGGGAGATTGCCCGCGAGCTCAGCGATCGGCTACGCGGGAGGCGACGACGCGGCCGCAGGCGGAGCTGAGACGCCTACCGGACGGACAACCGCCGGAACTGGCGAGGAGAACACATCAGCGACCCGGCAAGCAGTCAGTCCTGCCATTCGAGGCAACCGGGAGGCGACTCGCAGGCAACTCACATCAGCCAGAAGACAGCTGACCGAGGACACACCATGCGGCAAAGGCGGGTGGCCGTGCAGCGGGTCAGATGGGCCAGCCGATATGGAGCGGGTCGAAGGCGCCCCGCAGACTGCGGATCCCTGTAGCGCGGTGGCAGCCACTAAATCACCTTGAGACGGAAAGTAGCCGCCTAGTTGTGTGCGGCATTATGTGCGCCTGGTGCGGGCCCATCGGCGGGCGAGCAGCAAGGCTAGGAGGAGAAGGACGAGCGATGCTGCCGCAAAGTAGTTCACCCAGTCCCCTGGCGCCTGCGCCGCATCCCAGAGGAAGACCGCCACACCGGCCACGGTGCCGCCGGCGGCGATCAGCGTGGTCACGCGGGTGGCGGAGCGTAGCAGCGTGCTAATGGGATTGGCGACCAGAAGCAGACTCCAGCCCAGCCGCAGGTAGTTCAGCGGATCGTCCGGCGTCCGCACGATATTCCAGATGCCCCAGGTCACGAGGGCCAGGCCCGCCAGGAGCAGGACCCTGAACGCCGCCGTCACCGCGGCCGCCTGCCGCCCGGCCATGACGTGTGTCAGGGTAGTGCCCCGGAAGGTATCTGCTGCGTAGCCCAGCATGCGGACTGCGCGGCGCGGGGCGAGCTGGATCTGCGGATCACGCAGGATGGCGGGCAGTTCAGCCGCCCATTCCCGGTACCGCTCCTCCCGGATATCCTTCGGCAGCCGCTGGCAGGCCCGGCCCACCAGGTACTCGCCGAGGCGCAACAGCTGGCGCTCTGCCCTCATCCCGGGCTGCCCGGTGCCGGGCGGCCAGCGCGGGCGGGCGCGTGCTGACGGCGCGCGGAAGCTTGCGCGAGCTCGATCCGGGCGACCCGGATGCCCTCGCCGGTCAGCCGGTAGTACTTCCTGGGCCGCTGCCCCTCCTGCTGCGGGGTCTCCCACGCGGAGGCGACCAGCATCTGGTGCTCAAGCCGGGTCAGCAGCGGGTACAGGGTGCCGCTTGGCAGCCGCGCCGCCTTCATCAGGTCATAGCCGTAACGGAGAGCGGCGGGGTCTGCCAGGAACGCACGAAGCACGCGCTCCAGCGGCCCGGTCATCCTCACACACTGAACTCTACACATGTAGCCGAAGTCCAACGCCCGAATAGGCGGCATCGTGCGAGCACACGGCTGCCTTGTGTCGTCCCGGGCGTCACCGGCTGTCCTTCACAACGTGGCCGCCGCTCCGGGCGATCAGCCGGTCGGCGGCAGAATCGGATAGTGCGCAAGTTGGTAGATGTGACATCGGCACTGGCGTCCGCCGACCCGGGCGCCACTATTCATGCCACCGCGCCGTTTGCTCCAAGTTCGGACGCGATGGTGTGCGCCCAGGATGAGAGTCCCCCAGCGGTTCTTGAATACCTGCTGGAAGTAGTTGTGGCCCAGGACGTGCTGCGCGTCTGGGCAAGCTGGCGCGAAGGTCGGCAGCCTGATCCTGAGCAGGCAGTCAACGCGGTCATCTACTACGCCCATTGGGACGCCTATCAGCCTGTGGACTAGGCGCGCTCATCGGCATGGTCGTTTCGTCTGGTCTGCGTCGCGATCATGTGCCCGAGGCCATGAAGGCAGCCAGGATGTAGTTCGGGTGGCGGTCGAGGTTCTGGCGGGCGCGGTCGTATCTCATGGTCGTGCGCGGGTCGGCGTGGCGTGCAGCGATCTGAACGTCACGAAGGTCGACTCCTGCGTCCAGCATCGTAGTGACGAAGGTATGCCGCAGCATGTGCGGGTGGGTGCGGCTGATGCGCACCCCCGCCGACTTGGGCGAGATGCCGCAGTCGGCGGGTGGCGGCATGCCGGTCCATCCGGGTTCCCCGGCTGTTGAGCAGGATCGGCTCCGCCGACCGGACCCCGATAGCGCGGTCGAGTGCACGGCCGACAGCGGGCGGCAGCGGGATGAGAACGACCTTGGTTCCCTTGCCGCATACCCGCAGGACGCGGTGGCCGTGTTCCTCGCCGAGGTCGGCGACGTTGGCGCTGGTGGCTTCGAAGATCCGCAGGCCGAGCAGCCCGAGCATTGCGACGAGGGCGAAGGCGTATGGGTTGGCGGACTCGCGGCTGGCGGTGAGCATGGCCTCGAACTGCAGGTGCGTGAAGCCGAGCGTCGGTGACTCCGGCGGCACGGCCGGCCGCCGGACATGTTCGGCAGGCGAGTGGTCGAGGACGCCGTCGATGACGGCGGCCCGGTAGAAGCCCGCGACGACCGAGAACCGGCGCGAGACTGTGGACGGCTTGTAGCGCCGGATCTCCTGCATCCACCGGACGTACAGCTCCAGGTGAGGCCGTCGCGCCGCCAGCGGATGAAGATGACGCTCGGCACACCAGGCGAGAAAGCAGCGAAGGTCAGACCGGGCGTGGTCGCGGGACGAACCGGTGAACCGGGTCAGGTAGGCGGCGACAGCTCGGTCGAGTTGATCCGTTGTCGGCCAGGCGTCAGCGGCAACAGGGACAAGTTCGTGCTGGATCATGCTCCGACTGTCCGCCCGCTAAGGGCTGCAGCCAACGTCTCGGACGTCTCTAAGCACCATGTCCGGCAGAGTGCTGCGGATACAGCCGAACGCCCAAGACTGACGGTGCCCTACCCTACCGTCGGGGTATGGCGAAAGCTGCGCGGTTACTGGCGGCGTTGAGACGGGACGGCTGGATCGAGACCCGCCGATCGGGTGCGCACCGGTCCTGGTGAAAGGGGACCAGCAGCGGATCTGGGCCTACCATAACGGTGTCGACCTAGGCGGGCAGGCCCTGGCCAGGATCGCCCGCGCCTATGGGTAGACCGTCGATGAACTGCGGAAACTGTAGGATGGCATCTATGAGCATGCTGCGCATCGAGCTGTTCTTCGACGACGAAGCCGGCAACTGGCACTACCGAGTTCCGGCCTTGCACATTAATGGCGGCGGGCTACCGTCACGCCCCGAGGCCGAGCAGGACTGTCTGTCCGCGATTGCGTTCGCCCTCGAGGGCAACCCGGCCGATTACGACCCCACCGCCGAAGCCCTCACCCTCGATGTGACAGTCGCACCGGCTGCCTGAATCGCCGGCTTCGTAGCCGCCCTGCAGTGGCCGAACAGCGGCAGAAGAGTAAGTTGCCGCGGGTGGCTCGGGCGTTGAGATTGAACCGCCCGGCCGGTGCCCGGGAGACTCGTTGTGCAGCTGACCGGCCACCGGGCCATGCCGCTCTCCCTGGCTCCGGCCGGCGCTGGTTTCATGATCCGGCCATGTGCCTCCCGGTGCCGGGACGCCATGGATCGGGCCGCCGGTTGGCGGGATCTTTGATTCCCGATCGGACGCCGTGGCCGGCCATCGGCTCGTCATCGAACCGCGGCATGACATGCAGGTGCGGGTGGAGCTCGCCCTGATCATTCCAGCCGAGCGTGTAGCCGTCGGGAGCGAGCCGCTTGTGCAGCTCGGCTCGTACCCGAAGCAGAAGTTCCCGTGTCGCCGCCCACTCCTGCGCGGTCAGGTCGAACGGAGAAGCCCCGTGAACTTTCGGGACGATGACACCGCAGCCTGGAATCACGTCGGGCGGATCACGAGGGTCCCTGGTCGAGGAGTAGATGCAGAAGTCGTTCTCGAAATACAGGTCCGCCCCGCGCAGCCTGTCGTGGTCGCAGAAGACACAGCCTTCGGTCATACGACCGTTCTACTCGCCGGCCGGAGCGAGCTCGGCGGCAGAGGAGCACTCCAGGATGTGCCCGTCGTCGGAACCGCTGGAGTTCCGCCGTCGGCAGCGGCCAGCCGATCGGTTTTGCCTGGCGCCGCCAGGCAGTCGGGGATGCTCGGTTTCTTCCCGTCGCCGCAGTGCGTTGTGCGACCTTAGCCGATCGCCCAGGCGAAACCCGGTTGAGCGCGGTGCCGGTAGTCCAGCATCATTCGCAGCATGACAGACGGGCGGAAGTCGCCTGAGCTGTGCGTGCCGGCCGTGAGCCGCCAGCCAGCGCTGATCCTGCGGCGCCGTACTCGAGGCGGACGATGTCGGCGGCTGTGTCCTGGCGGGGAATGTCGGGCTGAAGAATCGCGAGGAGACCGGCCGGATCGGCGAATGCGAGACCGCCGAGATCGGCTACTGGACGGCGGTGGCAGCGCGCGGCCGCGGCATAGCTCCGGCGGCGGTCACGGCGGTGACCGGCTGGGTCTTCGATGCGTTCGCCGGGGAAGCCCTGCGGCAGATCATGCTCGTGCATGACGTCGGCAACCCGGCGTCCTGCCGCGTAGCGGAGAAGGCCGGGTACCCGTTCCGGGAGCTCAGCCCGGCGAATCCGCCGCACTGGCTCACCGACGGGCACATCCACATGCGGCTGGGCGGCTGACCCGGGCCGGCGGCCGGCGCTCAGCGAGGCACGACGTTAACGATCCGGCCAGGCACCACCACCAGCCGATCCGCTGTCAGCCCGTGATCTGTCGCCGTGCCCGATCGGCACAGGCGCGTTCCCGCGGAAGCGGCTCGTGAAACCCTGCACAAGCCGCTTCCGCGGAACCGCCGTCGAAGTGGCAGGCAGTGCCAAGACAAGCTGCGAGACCGCCGCGCGGTGCGCGGCAAGAGCGGACGTGTCTGCGGACCGCTCGTGTACTTGCTCTGGCACGTTCAGGTCATCCACTGGCGGCCGTCGATGAGCTCGCGGGCCGCGTCGAGGTGACCGGCGTGACAGGCGGTCTCCGTGATGACATGCAGGATGACCGCCCGGAGGTTGGGCAGCCGCCAGGTGGGCCAGATCTGGGTCGGCCAGATTGCTGGCGGCTGGTCTAGTGGTGTCGCGGTGATGACGGCGTCGGCGCGGTCGATCTCCTGCCGGTAGGCGTCCAGGACGGCCGGGGCCGGGGTGTCTGCGGGGACCTGCCAGGCGGCTTCGGCTTTGGTTTCGTCGTCAGAAGCGCTGACGCAGGCAGGGTCGCCGGCGACGATGCCGCCGAACCAGAACCGTTCATCGCTGATCGTCAGGTGCTGCACCATGCCGAGGCAGGTCCAGCCTGATGGCAGCACCGTCTGGCGGAGCTGGTCATCGGTGAGGCCCTCGATGATTCCGAGCACGTGGTTGCGCTGGCTGGTTAGCGAGGCGAGCAGGGCGCTGGTCTCCGGCTGGGCGTCCTGGGTGCTCATTGCGTGCTCTCCCTGGCTTGGCTGCAGTGTTCGTGATCATCGTGCCCGGAAAGTATTCTTCACTGCCCCGACGGACACGCCCGCCGGATATGGACACCAGGAGCATCCGCGAGCTGGACCGATCCGCAAGTCACCCCGCAGTGGCAATAGCGGATGGTCTTCCGTTCCCAGCGGCATGAACTCGCTAGGCGGGGTCAGTCCCAGCGTTGCGCGTTGCTGTCGTTGAGTGAGCCAGCCGGTTCCGGGATGACGCAGAACAGCAACCCGGCGGGATCGCGTAATACCCACCAGGAGTGCACCTGCTGTACGCGTTCGGCGCCCAGGTCCTCCAGCCGGGCCACTTCGGCGGCCAGGTCATCGGTGTGGATGTCGAGGTGCACACGGCCCGGCCCTTGCTCAAGCCGCTGGACGAGCAGCCAGAACTCCTGGCCATGCAGGACGGCGCCGTGGTATTCGGGGTGGCGGTCGAACCGTGTCAGCGGCTGCCCGGCAGCGCGGCTCCAGAACGCTAGCTCGCGGTCGTGATCGGCAGGCGGGACGTCAATCACGACCTTGGACAGCCTGCTGTGGTGGGCCATCACGCAAACCTACGCCCAGCTGGTCGCCAGGCAGAGACTCGACCTACCACCCATCCATCAGGGCACCATGTGCGGCATGTGAGTGCGTTTACGGGAGTGCCTCGGCCGCCCACCTCGCGAGCCGACTAGCCCGCCTGGCGACGCCAGGAACCTGCACCGAGACGTCGCTCAACGCTGCTCGGAGTCGACCAAGAATCTCGCCCGAGGTGGATCCACCTCTGATCGCGGTGTCCACCTCGTCTGCCGCTTCGCCTGCTTCAGCGTTCGTAGCTCTTCAATGAGCGACTCGACCTCCGCGTAGAACTCCCAAAGATCCACGACAGAAGCGTGCATCGGAGCTACAGGTCTTGTCCGCAGGAATGCGCCATCAGACAGCGGCAGATTCGTGCGCCGACCGTGCCGAGGCGAGTCAGAATCCGCGAAAGATCCCATCTGGATCGGTACTGTCGGCGAACTCAGCGAAGTCCATGTTCGCGAGCGACAGATTCGCGACGATCGGCTCAACTTCTGATGGGATCGATCGGAACGTGCGACCGACCTGCTCATTCAGTTCGTTCAAGTCCACGAACAACACCGTCTGATTCCGCATCGTTTGCGCGTCTGCCACGGCGATTTGGCTAAGGTAATCCTCGCGTGGGAGCGGTACCAACTCCGGAGCCGTGAGATTCGAGAGGGCGGGGGACTCCACCGGCAGCAGTAGCGCGCCTATGCGCTCGAAATCGTCCTTGTCGTAGACGGCAGTTGCAGCTGATAGCGCGGCGTGCCAAGCGCGGTCGTCGGAGTAGTCAGCGCGGACGAGCAGGAGACCGAGGTCTGGCGCCGTTGGCAGCATCACCGTGCGAGCGTAAGCGCGTCCGAGGCGTCCTGTCATCGGCACGACCGGACGTGGCCAGCCATGACGACGAGCGCATATGGTCCAGATCGGTGGGCATACGGTTGCCTTTGGGCTTCGGATCGGAATCTGTTCGCGGCGAGCGACACCGCTACCGCGCATACCTACTGGGCGAGCAGCCGCGCGACGAACTCGGGATCCGCGCCGGAAACGTCGATGATCTTCGTCCGGCTCCGGGCGCCCGCCACCAGCCTTACCTCGTGACGGCTTACCCCGAACGCAACAGCCACCGCTGAGAGCGCTTCCGCAGTAGCCTCGCCGCCAACGGCCCGTTTGCTGACCCGGACGACGAGGGCCCCGTCATACGCACCGCCGACGCCCGGACGGGAAGAGCCAGGCTGGACTCGGACGGTGATACGCATGTCCCCAGTGTGCGCCGTCGCGCGCGACGTGCCGTTCAGAGCGCCTGCGCGAGACGTTCGTAGTCGCCCAGAGTGTTGTACAGCTGAGCCGACAGCCGAAGCCATTGCCAGCCGCCGTGGAACGTAACGGGCACAACCACGCCATGCTCGGCTAGCAGCCTGCGTTCCAGCGCCCTGGCATCGGGCTCCGTTAGCGGCTGAGGCAGCTGCACGAGTCGCATCGCGGCGGCCAGGCCGCTCGCATCTGGAGGGCTGGTGCCTATCCGCCGCGCCACGAGCTCGGCGCCTTGCCGGGCCAGCTCGTTGTTGTGCTCGCGGACGGCGTGCCAGCCAGCCTGGCCGAAGAATGCGAGTGCTGCCGGGATCGCCAGCACGGCGCTGGGATCGCGTGTACCCGTCCAGGCAAACGACGGCTGGTACCCGTAGGCCACGCCATGAGAGGCCACCAGCGGGCGCAGCGTCTCGCGCCGCGCAGGCGCAGCATGCAAGACAGCCGCGGCCTTGGGCGCGCACACCCACTTGTGCATGTTCCCGACCCAGTAGTCGGCGCCAAGCTGGCCGAGATCAACCGGCAGCTGGCCTGCTGCGTGCGCGCCGTCGACCAGGACCGGGACGGCATTCCTATGGCACTCGGCCACGATCTCTTCCACCGGGAACACCAGTCCGCTGCAAGAGGCCAGGTGATCGACGACTACGAGCCTGGTCCGCGGGCTGAGCCGCGACAGCACCGCCTCCGCAACGGGCCCGCGGCCGCTGGCAGGCAGCCCGACCGGCGCGATCCGCAGCTGTGCCCCAGCCGCGTCAGCGGCCGCGCGCAGCTGAGCCAGAACTGCCGGATAGCAGTGATCGGTCGTCAGCAGCTCGTCGCCCGGTTCCAGGCGGGTCTGTGCGATGACGGTCTGCATCCCGGTCGTCGCGTTGCCGACGAAGACCAGGCCTTCCACGTCGGCGCCCAGGAACGCGGCTACCTCAGAGCGGACGGCGTCGAGCAGCTCTGGTAGCTGATGTACCAGGAAACCGACCGGGTTGCGTTCCATGGCGTCGCGCCAAGTCTGCTGCTCGGCGAGCACGAGGCGGGGTGTGGCGCCGAATCCGCCGTGATTGAGGTAGGCAAGACCAGGATCCAGCGCCCACGCCGACGCGTCCGGAAGACTACTCGCCACAGCCATGCCAACCGGGATGTTAACACCAATCCGGCGGATAACCGAACGTCAGCTCACCGGCCGACGACGACCTGTGGCACGGTTCGGTGCCGGTTAGGATCTCCTGGTGACGGTCCACATCCCGGCTGACCAGGCTGACCATTCGCGCCGTACCAGCGCGGCATACGACCGGCTGGCCGCGGTATGGTCTGCCACCACCGATGACGGGCCATTCAACGGCCTTCTGGAGCGACCTGCGCTCCGAGCGCTGATTCCTGGCAGTCTGCAAGGCGCTACCGTGCTGGACGCGGGATGCGGCTCGGGGGCCCAGGCGCAATGGCTACTCGATCAGGGTGCCGACGTCGTCGGCGTCGACGTGAGCCCGCGAATGATCGCGGAGGCTGAGCGCCGGTGCGGTGAGAAGTGCCGTTTCCTCGTCGCCGACCTAGCCGAGCCTCTGCCGCTCGAGCCGGCGTCGCTGGATGGCATTACCTGCTCGCTCGCTCTCCACTACGTGGCGGACTGGAGCGTGCCGCTGCGCTCCTTCGCCTCGGCGCTGCGGCCGGGAGGCTGGGCCGTTATCTCGCTGGATCACCCATTCGGGCGGCCACTGCCCGGCCAGCGAGGCGGTTACTTCGACACCGAGCTGGTATCCGATACCTGGCGCAAAGCTGAGGTGGAAGTTACCCAGCAGTTCTGGCGCAGGCCGCTGGCCGCCACCTTCGATGCGTTCGCTGACGCTGGATTCGTCGTGGATCGGATAGCAGAGCCGCAGCCTTCGGACGAGGCACTGCGGCTCTTCCCAGGCGAGCTCACCGGCATTGTCGGAGTACCGCTGTTCATCATTTACCGGCTGTGGCTTCAGCCCTAGGGTCCCTTGGTGCCGGGTCGCTAACGTTGGAGGCATGGTTCAGCCAGGCCGGTTTGCTGAGTTCGCCGCCGTTGCGTTCGCCATTATCGTCATTCCAGGTCCCAGCGTGCTGTTCGTCGTCGGCCGCACTCTCGCCCACGGACGCCGCACTGCCATCGCGTCAGTGGCGGGAAATGAACTCGGAGAGTTCGTCCTAGCGATCGTCGCGGCACTCGGCGTCGGCACGCTGATCCAGCGATCGGCCGTCTTGTTCACCGCCATGAAACTGGTCGGCGCCGCCTACCTTGTCTTCCTCGGTGTGCGCGCGCTGCAACGCCGCAAGGACCATGCGGTAGCTGACTCCCTCAGCCCGGCCCGGAGCATGCCGCGTGCCTTGGCGGACGGCTTCCTCGTCGGCGTCGCCAACCCCAAGACGGCGGTGTTCTTCGCCGCCGTCCTGCCCCAGTTCGTGAACAGGTCGGCGGGGAACGTCCCTGCTCAGATGCTGCTGCTCGGATTCTTCTTCGTGGTGATCGCCCTCGTCAGTGACTCCGCGTGGGCCGCAGTCGCAGGCGCGGCGCGCTCCTGGTTTGGCCGCTCGCCGCGCCGCATGGAAATGATCGGCGGCGCTGGCGGCCTGGCTATGATCGGCCTCGGCATCACCCTCGCCGTGACCGGCCGCAAGGACTAGCAGCATGGAGATTGGATGACCGCCAGCATGCAAGTCTCGCTCATGCTGGCGGTGCCGTCCGCGCCCGCCGCAGCGGACTGGTACCGCCGAGCCCTGGGTGCAACCGAACTCTGGAATCTCGGCAGCGTTATCGGGCTGGAGATCCAGGGTGCGCCGTTCTTCTTGCATGAGCCGACGCAGAGTGGCTTCGACGCTCCCGATGTGCTCGGCGGTACGACGGTGCGGGTGGAGGTGTTCTGTCAGAGCCCGGACGCGTTCATTGCCCAGGCTGTTGCGGCAGGCGCGGATGGCTCAGCTGATGAGATAACGGACCATCGTGTTCCGTGGGGCGTGCACCGGCAGGGCGGATTCACCGATCCGTTCGGCCATGTGTGGCTGGTGGGCGACACGTCTCCGCTGAACCGGTTTCCGCGCTAGACGTTGGCCACGTCCAGGTGCTGGAGCAATCGACGCCGCAATGGCCGAGGGATCGGCCGCCATCGGCGACGTGGCCGTCGAACTCGGCCTCGACCGATCGAACGCGAGCCGAATGCTCGCGGCGGCCGTTGCCGCGGGGCTGGTCATTAAGACCGTGTCGACCGAGGATGCGCGCCGCTGCGAACACAGGGCGACCGACAGCGGCCGCGCCCTGCTCAAGGCAGCTCGCGCGTGGCAGCAAGAGACATTCGCACACCTGGTGGCGGACTGGCCGGCCCAGGACGGTGATGCGCGGCCATTGGGCGTCAGATCCACATCGCCGCCCTAAGTGGGGCGGCACTTCCGCCCTGGCGCCCTATGCGGGGTCAGAGATCGGCAGCTCGATGGTGAACCTTGTCTCGCCCGGCCGGCTGACGACGTTCGCGGTGCCGCCGTGCGCCACAGTGACAGCGTGAACGATCGCGAGCCCGAGCCCGCTACTGCCGGCGGCCCGTGATCGCGAGGTGTCGCCACGCACGAAGCGCTCGAACACGGCCGGCTGCAGCTCGACCGGGATGCCTGGCCCGTTGTCGGTGACGCTGATGACTGCGTTGCTAGGGCCGCTGCTGCCCGCGGCCGGGGCCGCTCGCTCCAGCGCGACCGTCACGACTGTGCCAGCCGGAGTGTGCCGTGCCGCGTTGCTCAGCAGGTTGGCCAGCACCTGGTGCAGTCGCAGATCGTCGCCGCGGACGACGATGGGCTCCTCGGGCAGCTCGAGCTGCCAGCGATGATCAGCTGCCGCGACCCTGGCGTCGCTGGTCACGTCGATGACCAGCCGGGTCATGTCCACTGCCTCGCTGGCCAGTGGCCGGCCCGCATCCAGCCGGGCCAGGAGCAGCAACTCGTCGACGAGCTCGCTCATCCGGGCGGACTCCGACTCGACGCGGCTGAGCGCGTGCGCAACGTCGTCCGGGAGCGGGCCGGGGTGCCGGCGTGCGAGCTCGGCGTATCCGCGGATCGCCGCCAGCGGCGTCCGAAGCTCGTGACTGGCGTCGGCGGCAAAGGTGCGCAGGCGCGACTCGCTCGCCTCGCGGCGCGCGAGCGCGGCCTCGACGTGGCCCAGCATCCGGTTGAATGCGGCACCCACCTGGCCCACCTCGGTGGCCGGGTTGGCGTCCGGGACGCGCTCGGGCAGGCTGACCTCGCCGCTGCCCAGCGGTAGCTGGGTAACCCTGGTCGCCGTGGCGGCAACCCGACGCAGCGGGCGCAGGGACGCGCGCACCCAGGCTGTTCCGATGATGCCGGTGACGAGCAGCGCAGCCAGGAACACGGCGATCTCGGCAGCGGCTACTTGCTGGAGCGTGTGGCTCACGGTGCTGAGTGGCAGCCCAGTGACTACCACTCCGTCGTCTGTTCGGTTCGCGACCATCTGGTAGTCGCCGTGAGACGACAGGTCCACCGTGGCCGGCTGGCCGCCAACGCGCAGCCGCGCGATCTCGGCCGTGTCTTGCGGCGTGAGGTGACACGCGCCCGTACTGCCTGCCAGGTACGGATCGACGACACTGCCATCATGTTTGACCACGGCACTGAATACGGCCGTCGCCTGCAGCTGCGCGCAGAATGCCGGCGGATGTCCGTTCGCCGGCCGGCTGGCCGCCGTTATCGCCGCCGTGGTCGCCGTCAGGTGGCGGCGGAGGAGCGACACAGCCCGTATAGCGCAGGTTGGCATTCGTTAGCTCGGTATTGAGCTGGCTGACCAGCACGGTGTGCAGGTGCGTGTACGTGACGACGCCGACCGTCGCACAGGCGAGGGCGAGCAGTCCGAGCAGGCCAGCGATCAGCCGGCCGCGCAGCGTCCGGGCTGCCAGCCATTGCCGGACCCGCGCCGTCCGGCTCGCGGCAGCGTTCCCCACCACGATCAGGCCGGCGGTTTCAGCACGTATCCGACGCCGCGGACCGTGTGGATCAGCGGCTCTCGCCCGGAGTCAATCTTCTTGCGCAGGTAGCTGATGTACAGCTCCACAACGTGGGCCTGGCCGCCGAAATCGTAGTTCCACACCCGGTCGAGGATCTGCGCCTTCGACAGCACGCGCCGCGGATTGCGCATCATGAACCGCAGCAGCTCGAACTCGGTGGCGGTCAGCTCGATCAGGTCGCCGGCGCGGCGGACTTCGCGCGCCTCCTCATCCATGGTCAGGTCGGCCAGCGTCAGCTCGGTGCCCGAACTCGCGCGCGCCATCCCGGCCCGCCGCAGCAGCCCCCGCAGCCGGGCAATGACCTCCTCGAGACTGAATGGCTTGGTCACGTAATCGTCGCCACCGGCGGTGATGCCGCTCACCCGATCCTGCACGGAATCGCGCGCGGTCAGGAACAGGACGCAGACATGGGGCAGGATTCCGCGTACCCGGCGAAGTACCTCAAAGCCGTCGAAATCCGGCAGCATGATGTCGAGCAGGATGGCGTCCGGCTGGAACTCGCGCGCTGTGCGAACGGCCGTGCTGCCGTCCGCGGCCGTCTTGATCTCCCAGCCTTCGTAGCGCAGGACGCTGGCGAGCAGTTCGGCCAAACTCGGCTCGTCATCGACCACGAGCACGCGGACGGGGCTGCCATCAGGTCGCCGAATGCTGCTCTCGGCCTGCCTGGCCGCCTCGGCGGTTGGCTCCATGACTGTCATCATGTCCTCAGCTTGCCCGCGCTGTCTCGGTCGGGGATCTGGGCTTCTTCTGAATACGCTCTGCGTGCGGGCGCCAGGACCGAGGAGATCTCGCTGGCCAGCCGCAGCGCGAGCGCTGGGCAGTCCGTGACTGCTCGCCGTGCGTCGCGGGCCAGCCGCGTCGGCACCGCAGCGTCCGCGATGACCGGGTAGCCCCATTCGTCCAGCGCCACGAGTTCGGGGAGCAGTTCCGCGCACACGCCGTGGCCGCTGCACGCGACCCGATTGACGCGCAGCTGCGCGCTCGTGTCAGGCATCTCTATCTCCAGTCGGATTCGGTCATGGCCGGCGCTGTCACCGGCAGGAAGGGGCCGCTCCTTGTCGCTGTGCAACGGCCGCGCGCGTGCTCTGCTGTCTCGGCCGCAAAAACCGTCAGCGCGCTGGCGACGAAGCGCACCGTTCCGTCCGGGTGATGGCACGCGCCGCGTCCCGTCACCAGGCCCGCCCAGCGCTGCAGGTCAGCAAGGGCAGGTCCAGCCGGCCGCGGCTGCGCGAGCTCGGCGAGTGCCGTGGCGATCGCCGGCAGCCCGTTGAAGCACGGGCCGCACTGGCCAGCCGATTCCAATGCAAGGGAACGAGCAACGCTGGCCGTCTCCGCCAGCCCGCAATACGCGGCCGGCAGCGCGACCAGCACGCCTGCGCCGGCGATCGCCCCTGCTTGGCGAAGATCAGCGTTGCACAGGTCCAGCCGCCGCGCGTCGGTCAGGCTCAGCCAGCCGCCGTGGTAACCGCCGGACAGAACGGCTTGCACGTCGTCCGCCAGGTGCATAAGCCAGGCCAGCGGCGTGCCGAGTGCAGCCTCCAGAACCCGTGCCCTGCCGTCTGCCTCACGAACGGTGCAGAGCATGGACCCTGGCTCGTCGCGGGTGCCGACGCTACGGAACCACGCCGCCCCGTGCCGGGCGATCAGCGCGAGGTGGGCGAGTGTCTCCACGTTCTGGACGAGAGTCGGCCGGCCGCCGACGCCGCGCTCGTAGGCACGGTACTGCTTGTCGCCCGGACGGGCAGCGCCTCCATTGATGCGGGACACCAGGGCGGTCTCCTCGCCGGCCAGGAACCGGGGGGGCGCCTCGATCAGCTCAACACTGACGCGGTCGGTGCCGGCCGCCTGGCGCTGGGCGAGGGCAGCCTGGAGGTGCCATGGCATGTCGGGACCGCCACGGGCGTCGGATCCTGCATGCACGTACAGGTAGGCCACGCGAGCGCCGACCGCCTCTGCAGCTAGCTGCAGACCATCGAGGACGAGGTGCGGAGCGAACCACAGCAGCGCGGCATCCTTACTGCTGGCCGGCTCGCCCTCGGCACCGTTGGCTACTGCCACCGCGCTGCCGCCTGCAGCGGCGACCGCCGAGAGCTTCCTGGCGACCGGGAAGGCCGCGCCGCCGCGGCCTGTCAGACCAGCCGCCTGCACGTGCTCGATCAGGGACGGTCCGCGGAACCGGGCTCGGCCGTGCCGGCGCAGGTGAGCGACTAGGTCCAGGCCAGGCTCCAGAACGGCGGCGTCACCGTGTCCGCGGCCGGCGGTCCCGAACAGCCGTGGCAGGCCCGCCTCGCCTGGCACTGCTGCAAGGGCTCCGCCGATGCGGCCGGTCTGCATAAGCGGGCTGGTCGGCCTCACCGCACACCTGCCCCGGTCAGCGGACGTTCGCTGCTCTGGGCGAGCGCGCGGGCTGCTCGCTCAGCCCGCGTCGGCGCTGACGCCGCGCTGGCGATTCGCCAGCCGGTGGCGCCGATGACAGCCATCGTGCAGAGGACCGTGAGTGCCAAGAGCGCTCCGTTACGCAGGTCGTTGCTCGAGCCGATGCTGTGGAACAGCGCGACCGGCCAGGAGAAGTACGCGAGCCAATGCACCGCGCGCCAGGTGCGGCGTCCGATCCTCGCCCGAGCCAGGCTGGTGATGATCAGCGCCATGATGATGTCCAGAGAGACCGCCCCGAGCCCGATCCAGAAGGTCTTATACGCGGAGGCGAAGGGGACAACGGTGGCGGCGATGCCGATCGTGACATACGGATCGGCAATCGCGGTGATCACGTGCACCGCGAGGAAGGCGACGGCGAGCATCGACATGCTGCGGTGCAGGCTGGTGGTCGCGAACTTCGGCAGGCCAGGCAGCCGCCCCCGGCGGTTGACCAGTATGCCGAGGACGACGACGACGGTCAGCAGCACCAGCGCAACCACGCCGGTTGCCCGGCTGGCGTACCAGAGCGCGGTGCTGGAGGTGATCCCCACTTGTGTGCCTCCTGATGAGCGCGGGCGACCATAGCCGCTCTATCCGTACTCATGAAGGATCGGCTGCTGAGTAGGGCAAGGCATCTGCGCAGCCTCTGCGCCAGCTCTGAAGCGCTAGCCCTGACTCTTGCTGTCCGTAGAGCTAGGCTGCGCAAATGCCGACATTGGCGGATCAGGTCCGCGCGTGCCTCTTGCAGCCCCCGCAGCCGGACAGTCTCCACGTCGTCATGCCGGGAGTCGCGGAAGGTAAGGCAATCCGGAAGGCCAGGGTGACCCATGACCTTGAGTTTTCGGAGGACCTTGTGGCGGTCTGGCAGTGGGGCACGGTATCCGGTCTGCTCTGCGCTACGCCCAGCAGCCTGATTTTCATGAACGATGGCATCCGCATCGCCGAGCCGCGGGTGCGCCTGAGGATGGCAATCGGCTACGAGACGTTCGGTGAGTACAGCTTCCGTTATGAGTACATTCCCGGCGGACGGACTGGTCCTGATGTCGCGCAGCTCGTGATCGATGGTCCGGTGCTGTGGCGATCGCCAAGCGCGGAGCAGGACGCTGAGCTGATCGCGGACGACCTGACCCGCATCAAGTCATTCGTGCGGTAAGGCGCACTAGGAGCACGTCAAGTAGCCGGGTATCGCTCGGAATCGTCGTGCGCCGCATGTGGTCGATCTGCCAGTCGGCGAAGGCAGCCTGGATGACGTCTTCGTCGATATCGTTGCGTATTCCCGCGCGGCGCAGCGATGCGCGCAGCAGGAGCTTGCCGTCCGGCTGCATGACCCGACGCAGCTCTGCCGCATAGCCAGGGCGGTCGCCAGGGGCCAGGTACTGGAAGCAGCCGCGATCCAGGGCCGCGTCGACGCTTGTGGATAGCAACGGCAGGCGGAGCAGATCCGCTTGCAAATAGGACGGGCCAGGGTTGTGCTGGGCTGCCATCTCGACAGCGACCGGCGACAGATCCACGCCCGCGACGTGCCAGCCTAGCCGGTAGAGGTGGCCGGCTTCGGTGCCAAGTCCGCATCCGACGTCCAGGGCGCGACCACCTGCGGGTAGCCAACCGTCGCCGAGCGCTTGGAGCAGCTCAGGCGACGGCTGCGATAAGTGCCACCAGCGGAAGGTTCCGTCGGCGTAGTGGTCGCCCACGCCGCCGCCTACCCGCGGTGCTTGATCTGGCTGAACGGGACGTCCCGGTCGACTCGCACTTCGCCGGGCAAGCCGAGCACCTTCTCGGCCAGGATGTTCCGCTGGATCTCGTCGGTGCCGCCCGCGATGGACTGACCAGGGACCGACATCAGGACCTCAGCGATGACGCCGCCGAGTGCCGAGTCCGGCCCTGTCAGCATGGCCCTCGCGCCCGCGATCATTCCGTGCACCTTGGCGGACTCGCGCGCGATGTTGCTGGCAGCCAGCTTGCCAATGGATCCCTCCGCGCCAGGACGCGTCCCGAGTGCGCGGTTGGCCCGCGCGCGCTCCGCAGTCCACACGCTGACCCTATGCATGGTCACCAGCCGCGCGATGGCCTGGCGGATGACCGGGTCGTCCGCGACGCCCGCCGCGCGGGCGTGCTCGATGACCAGGTCCGGGCGACCCGCCCGCTGCGGGTACCAGGAGTACGTGGCGAAGTGATCGTCTGCCTCGGCCCGAGCCTCGTCGAGCGCCCGGCCCGGCCCGGGGGAGTAGCTGGGCCGCCGGAGCGCGGAGAACCGGCGCTCGTAGGCGAGCGTGGTCAGCGCGGCCGTCCAGCCCTGTCCAACGGCGCCGACCACGTTGTCCCTCGGGATACGGGCGCCCGTGAGGAAAACCTCGTTGAAGGAGGCGTGGAAGTTCATCTGCCGGAGCTGCCTGACCTCGACGCCAGGCTGCTTCATCGGCAGCACGAAGTAGGTGATCCCCTGGTGCTTAGGCACATTGCTGTCGGTGCGTGCGAGCAGCATGCCCAGGTCGGCGTGGTGCGCGCTGGTGTTCCAGACCTTCTGCCCGTTGATCACCCACGAATCGCCGTCCAGGACAGCGGAAGTGGACAGCCCGGCCAGGTCGGAGCCGGCGCCCGGCTCGCTGAAGAGCTGGCACCACGTCTGCTCGCCGGTCAGCGTCGGCCATAGCAGTCGCTCGCGCACGTCGTCGGGGCCGTGAACCAGGATGGTCGGCGCGGCCAGCCACGTGCCGCTGCCGACCGGGATGCCGACGGCGCCGAGCCGCAGCAGCTCGCTGCCGACCAGCTCGTCGGCCCACGCGGGCAGCCCCCGGCCGTGCCAGCGCTGCGGCCAGCTCGGTACTGCCCAGCCCGACTCCAGCAGCAGCCCGCGCCAGTCACGCAGCGCCATCCCTGGATCCCAGTGCTGCCCAACCCAGTCGGCCAGCTCGGCTCGGACCTGGCCCGGTGACGCATCGGCCGGAGCGTACGCGGTCATGCTTGTCCCTCGGTCGGGGAGATCTCCGCCAGGAATTCGCGAACCGCCGCGTCGAACAGCTCAGGCTCGTCAACGTTCGGCGCGTGTCCGGCACCTGGTATCACGACCTTGCGCGCCAGCGGGATCTTGGCTGTCATGTAGTCGGCGGCAGCCAGGAACGGCTCGTCGGCAGACCCCACGATGACGAGCGTCGGCACGGCGATGCGCGGCAGCCCTTCCAGCACATGCGAGTCGCGCTGCGTCAGGGTGTGCCTGGCCGCCTGGATCAGGCCACTGGCGTCGCGATGCGCATTCGCGTGCAGTTCGGCGCTCGAACCGACAGCGCTGAGGCCGCGCTCCGCGAGCCGCGCGGCGGTACCCTCCGCGCGGCGGTTCCAGCCGTCCCGAGCGGCATCGTTACGGAATCCAGGCCCCGTGTCGATGAGGACCAGAGCGACGACCTTGTCTGGGTTCGTCAGCGCGAAATCAAGGGAGAGGTAGCCGCCCAGCGAGTGTCCGCCGAGCACTGCCCGCTCCCGTCCGCAGCGCATCAGCAAGGCGGACATGTCACCGAGCGCCTCAGCCGGGCTATAGCAAGCCGGATCGGCCGGATAGTCGCTCGCGCCGTGCCCGCGCAGATCCCAGGTGATCACCTCGTGGCTGGCCGCGAAGGCCGGCACGTTCGCCGCGAACATCGCGGAGGTGGCGGCGAACCCATGACTCAGGAGGACAGCCGGGCTGCCGCTGCCGCTGACCTGGTAGTGGACGCTACTTCCAGGACGGTCGAGTGCGGGCATCGCGGCCTCCTCAGCTGCCGGAGAAGGTGGCAGGGCGCCGTGCACTGACGGCGGCAAGTCCCTCCCGCCAGTCGGCGGTACGCATGAGCCGTTCCTGTTCCGCGCGCTCACGCGCCATCGCCGCGCGTGCCCGAGCGGCGAGTTCGCCGCGCATGGTCGCCCGGATGGACCGGACCGCCAGGGGAGCCGAGCCAGCGATTTGTGCTGCGAGCGCGTGTGCCTGCACCCGCGCTTGACCCGGCTCGGCCAGCTGATCGGCAAGGCCGAGGGCGTGCGCCTCGGCGCCGCTGACGCGGCGGCCCGTGTAGAGGAGGTCCAGTGCCGTCTGCTGACCGACGGCCGCCGGGAGCGTCACGCTGAGCGCAAAGCCCTGGTGGATGCCGATCAGCGCGAAGTTCGCCGCGAAGCGCGCCTCGGGCGCCGCTACCCGGAAGTCGGCCGCCATCGCGAGGCCCAGGCCGCCGCCGATCGCGGCACCCTGGATCACGGCGACGATCGGCAGCGGCTGATCGAACAGGCGGGCGGCAAAGTCATAAAGGTGCGAGCCGTCCGGCGTGCCGATCGCGTGGTCGTCGGAGAAGTCGGCTCCGGCGCAGAACACCCGGCCGGTGCTGCAGAGCACGATGGCGCGACAGCGCCCGCCGACGGCGAGCTCATCGCACGCATCCGCGATCTGGCGGATGAGGCCGGGGCTGAAGTAGTTGCTCGGCGGCCGGCTGAACTCCAGCGTGGCCACGTAGTCGTCGCCAAGCTCGACGGTCAGCTCGGGCTTGGGAGTCGCGGCACTACCCAGATCCGTCACAAGGCTCTCCCGGCTAGGCTGCGCGATTCGGCGGTCTTTGCCATGGTAGATCCATAGGCGCCGACTGCTGGAGTGACCGGCCTTTATCGGCACGCTGCCCGGTGTTACGTTGCCTCCGTGGTCAGCTATCAGGACCAGCCGCCAGAGTTCCTGCCGCTGCGAGGCCTCGCGAACATCCTCACGGTTCTGCTGGCAATCGTCGTTGCCGCGATCGCCGCCAAGCTGGCTGTCAGGCAGCTAGGTCTGGGAAGCGCCCGCTCGTGGCATTTCCTTGCTGACACTCGGCTCGACACAGCCGCCAACGTCACGATCTTCGTCCTGGGCATTATGTTCATCGTCTGGTTTCGTCGCGCGAGGATCGACGCCGAGGGCCACGGCTACCGGCAGCGTCGCGCACGTGGGTGGGCCTTCTGGGGATGGGTCCTCCCGATCGTGAACCTCTGGTTCCCGTTCCAGGTGATGGGCGACATCTGGCGGGCCGGACTGCCACCACAGCAGCGCCGCCAGACGGCTTGGTTGCCAGTGCTGTGGTGGATCTGCTGGCTCGTCAGTGGGCTGTCCTTCGGTGCCAGGGCCGGGCCGCCATTCGAGCCCTACGACCCGCCGGATGTCACGTGACCGGAGCCGGAACTGCTCGACGGTGCGGATGTGCCCTGCAGGCCGCTGCTCGACGAGTTGTTGCTCGACGAGTTGCTGCCGGAGCTTGAACTGCTGGAGTTTGACGCCTTGCTCGCGCTCGATCCGGTGCTTGTCGCGGCGCTGCTCCGCTGGCTGGTCGAGGTTTGTGCGGAGCCGGGGAGGCTGGCAGCAACGCTAGCGGCGGTGACGACGCTCGCAAGCCCCGCCGCGGCGGTGATCGCGCGAATCCTGGCCCGGTTCCGTTGCCTGGCCGCGATCTGCGGTGCCCGGCTGGTCGGGCGACCCTGGACGGGATCTGGCGACATCAGGACCTTCCTCTCGAAGCTGATGCCTCGAGACTGGCTTGCTTGCTTCTGAAATGCCTCTGCGCCCGCTGGCAGTCAGCACAGAGAAAACCTGTCGCTCAGGCCCCTGGTTCCTGGGCTGGCTGGTCGCACCACAGAAGCTCGCATCGCCGGCAACCGGGCAGGCCGGTTCGTAATCCACAGGATCTGTGGATGAGTCTGTGGACGGGACGGTGGAAAATTGCCGTGCACAGGGGATAAACGGCAGATGTCCTGTGGACGACAAAAGAATCTTGAACTTCTCGGAGAAAAGGCCTTGTGCCGCCTGCCCGATTGGCAGTAGAAATCTCTCACCACTGAAGACGGGATCCGCCCCAAGGGAAACCTCGGGAACGATGAAAGGGCCGGGCGACCGGCGCGGACGTCGGGAATCTGACACCGGTGGCGCCACGCAGCACACGGCATCTGAGCAATCGGCTTGCTAATGCGGCGGGGCGGGCGTCACGCAGCACGCGGCGGCCGAGCAATCGGCTGCCAGGGCGGCGGGACGTAGGCGAGGCCCCTCCATCTCATACATGGAGGGGCCTCGTCGCCGTTGCGCGCCAAATATGTGCGCGCAGCAAACGGCTCTTGCCGGGGTGTTGCCCCCGGCCGCCAGCTGGCAAACCTCATGGGCGGACGCAAAGCCCGTTCCCTGCCTGTAAATCGTAACGAAATGGCGCGCTACGGCACCGTCGGCGGGGCGAGTTGCGCTGGGCGTCGCGTGTTGGCCGCCGCATCAAGTGATTACGGTGCGAAACTGAGCAGTGACGTTCCGTGCATGACGCAGCGGCCGGTGACCCGGCAGATCCGGTATAGCTGTTCGCTCATTGCGCCGAACGACGCGGCACGGGGGATGACGCGGCCGCAGTGAGGACGGGGGAGCGCGTGAGTACCAGCACCGCCCAGGCGGCCGGAAGCGGCCTGGCTGACCTGACGCCAGGCATGGTGCGATACAGCCCGGCGCAAGCCACCCGGCGAGCCGTCCTGCACGTTCACGCGCCCGGCGATCCGCCGGTGCCGGCCGATATGGCGACATGGTTCACCGAGCGGGGATTCCATTTCTACGTCGCTGGCGTTCGAATGCCGCTCACGGCGGCGCTGTCCGCCCGCCACGCGAGTCGAGACGTGCGGTCCGCGATCACCGATCTTGACGCTGCCTACGGCTGTCTGCGCCAGGCGGACGGCATGGTCAGCGTGGTCGTCACAGCGCAGGGCCGGGCGGCCGTCGCCGCCGCGTTCTGGACCGGGCGCCGTCCCGAGCGCGACAGGCGGCTAGCGATGGACAGTCACGAGGAGAGTGACCGCCATGCGGCGCGAGCGGACGCGCTGATCTTGTGGGCGCCCGAGTGGCCTGCACGAGGCGGACTGCACCTGGACATTGCGTGCCCGGTGCTGGTCATCGGCGGCAGGGGCGATGCTGGCGCCGGGCGCTGGCGGCGAGGGCGCGGGTCCCGGTCGGGGCGCCCGGCCCGATCTGGCGGGCGCGCGATGCAACTCGGCAGCCATGTGACGTCGCTCACGCTGGCCGACGCCGACGTAGACCGACAGCTGTTCCTGGCCGAACTCGGCCGGTGGCTCGGCGCCTACATGTACGGCCCGGCGCTCGATCAGTTGCTCTGAGCCTGGCCAGCTGTCAGCTGACCACGTTGAGAAGGACCGACGGATAGCCGGAGGCTCCGTTCGGCTCGGGCGGCTCTTGGAGTGAGGTCTGGGTGTAGCCGGTCTTGTCGGTGGCGCGGGCTTCAACGAGGTAGTTACCGGGCCTGACGCTGACGTTCCAGTCGTAGACCCACTGCCGCCAGGAGTCGATGCCGGGCACCGCTGCTAGCCGTGCCTCCTGCCACGGGCCGTTGGCGATGCGGACCTCGACAGCCTCGATTCCCTTGTGCTGAGCCCACGCCACGCCAGCGATCGAGGTCTGCTTGCCGGCCTTGATCGGATTGAGACCAGTGGGCACGTCGATCCTCGACTCGGTCTTGACAGGCGCCTGCGGGTCCCAGCCGCGCGGGACCCAGTACGCCTGGTTGGCCGCGTACGTCGTCACCTCGATGTCCACGATCCACTTGCATGCCGACACGTAGCCATACAGGCCAGGGATCACGAGCCGAGCCGGGAAGCCGTGCTCAACGGGCAGCGCAGTGTCGTTCATCGCAACTGCCAGGAGGGCATCTCGGCCGTCCATCGCGGTCTGCACGGGCGTGCCCGAAGTGAACCCGTCGGATGACGTGCACAGCAGCTGGTCGGCCCCGGCCCTGATCCCGGCCTCCTGAAGGATGCTGCGCAGGCTGGCGCCGAGCCACTTGGCATTGCCGATGTAGGGGCCGGCGACCGGGTTCGAGACGCAGCACAGCGTGATCCAGTCCTCGATCAGCGGCCGCTTGATCAGGTCCTCGAAGGTCAGGACCAGGTCCCGCTGCACCATGCCGTGGATACGCAGCTGCCAGTGCGCGGGGAGGATCTCCGGCACCACGATCGCCGTGTCGACACGGTAGAAGCTCTTGTTAGGCGTGATGAAGGTGCTGAGTCCGGGGATCTTCAGGTCCGTCCCTGGTGGCAGCGGCGGCGCAGGCTGGGCGGGCCTTGGCAGCTTCAGTGCCTGCTGAATGGCGTTCACGTCTCGCGTATTGCCGAGCCACGACCCGCCGGCGTATGTGATCAGCGAGACGCCGGCGACGACGGCTCCCGACACCAGGAACTTGCGCCGGCTCGGGACAGGACCCTGGTCGCGGTCCCGGTCGCCCTGCACGGTCTCCGCTGGCCACCATGCCGCCGCGGCCGGGACCCAATCCGGCCGCTGGACTGGCTGGCCAGGCTGGGAGGGCTTGATCGGTTCGCCGGGCTCGGCAGGCTGGGCGGGCTTGATCGGTTCGCCGGGCTCGGCGGGCTGGGAGGGCTTGATCGGTTCGGCGCGCGGCGCTGAGCTGCCGGGCGATGCCCCGCTCGGGCGGCCGGCCGAGGGGGGTGCATGCGCCGGTGTAGCCGCTGGCACCAGCCGTCGCGCCACGCCGCTGAAGTACCACAGCGCGAACCCGGCGACTGCGGCACCGATGAGCGTCGGCAGCACGTCGTCCGCCTTCGCCGTCGGCTGGCTGAGGGTCGCGTAGAGGCCGACGCCGGCAAAGACCGCCAGGCCGATGAGGCCGAGCCAGAGCCTGCGGATGGCGAGTACGCCGATCGCGACGGCGAAGATGATGAGGACGGCGCGGATGCCCCAGACCAGGACGGTCTTGTCGTTGGAGCCGAACTCGCGGATGGCGAAGTTCTTCACCGAGGCCGGCGTATTGTTGATCGACATCTCGCCGACGGCTGTTATCGGCTGGCCGACGGGCGAAGCGAGGATGGCAGCGACGAGCTGAGCGACGCCGAGCGCCACAAGCGCCGTGACGATCCCGACAAGGGCGCCGGCGCCGACGAAGGCCGCGGGACCCGATGCCGGGCGGCCTGGCCCGGAGTCGCGCCGTCCGCGTCCGGGGTGAGGTGGACGTTCTTGATAGGTCACACGCGTATTCGTAGCAGGGTCGGCGTCCGGATTGCCCTACAGGCGAGGTGTCCTGTCCACTTTCCGGCCAAGCTAGAGTTTTCGGCCAAGCCAGAGCAGGCCGCGGCGCCGAATAGAGAGATGTGGACGTGGTAGGCGGCAAACCCATCGGCGAGGGCGGCGAGATCGGCCGCGGCGCTGGCGCCGAGGGCCCTCGCGCGACTGGGCGCAGCCTCGAGCTCCTGCTTGCCGAGGTGGCCAAGGGCAATCATGCGTCGTTCCGGGTCGTCTATGACCAGACCGCGGCCGCCGTGCTCGGCACCGTCCGCCGCGTCGTGCGTGACCCTTCGCAGTCGGAGGAGGTCATGCAGGAGGTCCTGCTCGAGGTCTGGCGGACGGCGACCAGGTTCGATCCTTCGGTGGGCTCGGCAAGAGCCTGGATTATGACGCTCGCTCACCGCCGGGCCGTCGACCGTGTCCGCTCGGAGGAGCGCTCTGCTGCCCGCGAACTGCGCGCCGCGACCGCAACTATTGAGTATGACGAGGTCAGTGACGCCGCGCTCGCCACGCTGGAGCAAGAGCGAGTCCGGCGCTGCCTCGGCGGCCTGACCGAGCTTCAGCGCGAGTCGATAACACTGGCCTATTACGGCGGCTACAGCTACCGGGAGGTAGCCCAGCTGCTGGGCGTTGCCGTCGGCACGGTGAAAACCCGTATGCGCGACGGCCTCATCAGGCTCCGAGACTGCCTGGGGGTGGAGTGATGCGGACCCGGCGAACGTCTCTGCACACCCTGGTCGGCCCCTACGTCCTGGACGCCGTCACCGGAAAGGACCAGGCGGACTTCGAACGGCACCTGGTCACCTGCGAGCAATGCCGCGACGACGTTCGCGGACTGCGAGAAGCCGCCGCGCATCTGGCCGAGGCTGCCGCTGCGCCGCCGCGTCCAGCGCTGCGAGAACAGACGGTTCAGGCCACCGAGCGGATCCGGCAACTGCCGCCGTTGGTGCCAGGCGAGCAGCCTGGCCCTGGCGCAGCCTGGCGCCGGTCTGTCGCCCGCCTCGGGTTGACGCGGCGCGGCGCGCCCGTGACACACCCGTGGCTGGCCAGGCTCGCTGTCGTCACCGCTACGGCGCTGGCGGCGACGGCGATCGTGCTTGGCGTCCACCTGAGCGTGATGCAAGGCCGGGTGAGCGCGATGGAGCAGCGCGATAGCGCGATCGCCGTCATCCTCGGCTCGAAGGACGCGACGACGCTGACAGCGCAGGTCAGGACGGGCGGCACGGCCACAGTAGTGATGTCGCACCGGGCCCGTGCTCTGGTCTTCATGGCGAGCGGGCTCAGCACATTGCCGGCCTCGAAGGCCTACGAGCTGTGGCTCATGAGCCCGGCTGGGGCGAGTCCGGCCGGCTTGCTGCCGTCCGGCCACCACGGCATGTCGGGGCCTGTGGTGGTCAGCCGGCTCGCGCCCGGCGACCGGCTGGGGCTCACGATTGAGCCTTCGGCGGGAACGGGGCAGCCGACGTCCACCCCGGTCGTCATGGTCGCGCTTGGCCCCTGACCGCCGGGGTGCGGCCGGGGCGACATGCGCAGTCGCGGCAGGCTAACGTGGCCACCGTGAAAGCATCCCCCGAAGCGCAGCTACGACTGCTGGAGCTTGCTGACCTGGACGCGGAGCTAGGCAGGCTGGAGCACCGGCGCCGCGGCCTGCCCGAGCACGACGAGCTCACGCGCTTGGAGCAGCGCGACCGCGAGTTGCGTGACGAGGTCTCGACACTTGAGGCGAGGGAAGGCGACCTGAGGCGCGAGCAGACCAAGGCGGACGCCGACGTCGAGCAGGTACGCGCCCGCATCGGCCGAGACCGCACGCGACTGGATGCCGGCCAGGTCAACTCGCCGCGCGAACTCGAGAACCTGCAGTCGGAAATCGAGTCGCTGCTGCGGCGCCAGTCCGATCTGGAAGACGTCGAGCTCGACGTGATGGAGCGGCTTGAAGCGGCCCAGGCCAGGCTCAAGGAGGCTGGCGCAGAGCGGGCCGCGATCACCACCGATATCGAGGCAGTCACGGCCCGCCGGGACGTCGCGCTGGCCGACATCGCAGAGCTGTCTGGCACGGCTGCGCAGCGCCGGGCCGTCGTCGTCGCCGAGGAACCCGCCGACCTAGTGGAACTGTACGAACGGCTCCGGGTCCAGCATGGCGGTGTCGGCGCCGCCGCATTGCGCCGTGGACAGTGCCAGGGCTGCCATCTGACGCTCAACACAGTCGATCTCAACACGATGCGTGCCGCCGCCGCTGACGACGTGCTGCGCTGTGAGGAGTGCCGCCGGATCCTGGTCCGGACCGATGAATCCGGCCTCTGATCCGCTCGCGGCCCCAGCCGAGGGCAGTCAGCGCGCGCCGGCCACCGGCTGGGCAGCGCCCGGGGCGCGCGGCAAGCCGACCACCACTTTGCTACTGCGGCATGGGCAGACCGCGCTGTCAGCCGAGCGCCGGTTCGCTGGCCGCGGCGACATTCCGCTCACGGACCTCGGCCTGGAGCAGGCAGCTGCCGTAGCGGCCAGGCTCGCGCGGCGCGGCGGCATCGACGTCGTGCTGACTTCGCCACTGCGAAGGGCGCAGCATACGGCGCAAGCAGTTGCCGACGCCGCTGGCGTTCGCCTCGCCGTGGCTGACGGCCTGGCCGAGACCGACTTCGGCAGCTGGGAAGGCATGACTTTCGCCGAGGTTATGGCGCGCTGGCCGGAGGAGATCGCGGCCTGGATGGGGGACGCCGACGTAGCGCCGCCGGGCGGCGAGAGTTTCGCGGCGGTAGCGGTGCGCGTCAACGCGGCACTCGACCACCTGCTCACCGTCTACCAGGGCCAGACCGTCGTCGTCGTCAGCCATGTCACTCCGATCAAGACGATCGTGTGCAGGGCGCTGCTCGCACCCGCTGCTGCGTTGTTCCGGATCCATCTGGACGTGGCCGCGCTTTCCGAGGCCGCATGGTTCGCGGACGGGCCGGCCTTGCTACGGTCACTTAACGACACCGCGCATCTGCGGTCGGCGTGAATCCGCAGCCGCTGATGCAGCACCGGCGACACAGCGTTGGCTACACGGCACCGCGCCGTCGTCCGCCGTGAGTACAGGATGATTTCGGTTCGCTTGAGTTCATTGTTCTCAGCGAAGATGTCGTCGTGCGTGTAAATACTCTCCGTGGGTGGAATAGCACTCCTCGTAATTGATCAAGACGGGGGGAGATCAGTGTCTGTTCAGTCCACGACCCGTGCGGCGACCCGCCGTAGTTCGGCGAGTACCGCTCGCAGCAGGTCGGTAAGCCGCAGTGCGTCTAGTGGCGCTGCGAGCCGACCAAGATCAAGTTCAACCTCCAGATCCTCGGGCACCACGTCGAGGGCCACTCGCAGCAAGGCTGCGACTCCGGCCAGCGGCACGGCCGCCAGGGCGAGCACGCGGAGTACCGGATCGCGCACTACCCGCACGACAGCATCGCGATCGACTGCGCCGCGTTCCAGCGCTTCCGGTTCGAGCACTGCTCGCAGGAGCACAACGAGCCGGGGAAGCCGCAGTTCAGCCTCTCCAACGACCGCTGCCAGGGGCGTGTCCTCAGCAGCGACCAAGGTGACGTCCGCCGCCACCAAGATGACGGCTGCGGCAACGAAGGCAACTGCGTCTGCGCAGACGATGTCGTCCGCCATGAAGTCGATGAACACCGCCACCAAGGCCATGATGACGGCAGCGAAGGCGCTGACGGCTGCAGCCAAGACGATGTCATCGGCCAAGCCGGCGCCGGCCACTCCGGCCAGCCGGACAACGCGACGGACTGCCACCGCGCGCAGGACGCCGACTACGAGGCGGGCGTCGTCCACGCGGCCCTCGTCCCGGACGTCCTCGTCCACGCGGCCGTCGTCCCGGAGCTCGTCAACCGGGAGTTCGTCGACTCGGGGCTCGTCGTCTCGCGCCTCATCGGCTCGGGGCTCGTCATCTCGCGCCTCATCGGCTCGGGGCTCCACGACGGGGGCTGCCAGGCGGGCCCGCACGACAACGCGGGCCAGCAGCGCTCAGCCGAGCGCGAGCAGCACGACCGGACCTACGGGCCGGACTGCCGCCAGCCCGCAGGGCTCAGCCACGCCGAGGGCGACGACCGGCAGGCCGAGGTCGACTACATCCCGGCCACGTTCGGCCGCGACGAAGTCGCGTCCGGCTGCTCGCAGGTCTGCCAGCCGCCCGGCTAGCCGGCCATCTTCGGCCGCGATCAGGCCGGCGTCGTCACTGACGCTATCGACGCCATCGCAGTCGCGGAGCAACGGCGAGTACGGCAGCCTGCTTGGCAGCCTCATTCACTGACCTCGCAGGTGACAGATCGCGGTACGAGTACGAGTACGGGGGCGGGCGGCACTGGCTCTATGCCAGTGCCGCCCGCCCGTTTCTACCAGACCGTATCCTGGGCATAGCGGCGGGCGAGTTGGCCGGACGGCCGCGTCGCGCCGGGCTTGCCTGGCGCGCCGAGGAAGGTCCGGGCTCCGCAGGGCAGGGTGGTCGGTAACGCCGACCCGGGGTGACCCGCGGGATAGTGCCACAGAAAACAGACCGCCCCTGGAGTTGTTCCAGGGGTAAGGGTGAAACGGTGGTGTAAGAGACCACCAGCGTTCAGGGTGACCTGAGCGGCTCGGTAAACCCCACCCGGAGCAAGGTCAAGAGGGAGCACGCCGGCAACGGCATGCTCCTGCGCGAGCGATTGAGGGCGGCCCGCCCGATGCTCGCGGGTAGACCGCATGAGGCTGTCGGCAACGGCAGCCCTAGATGGATGGCCGTCGGCCCGCATGAGCGGGTGCACAGAACCCGGCCTACAGGCCGACTCGCCCGTCGCCTGAGCTTTGACCTGCTGGTTTGCAGTCACCGCGCGCCCCTGTTCCGGTCCTGTTCCGCCAGAGTGGGCGCGAGAGCCTGGTCGACGGCCGTCCGGCCGAGGTCCTCAGAGTCGGGGAACAGGTGCCCGTAAGTGTCCATCGTCTCGGCGATAGTGGCGTGGCCCAGCCGGGTCTGAATGACCTTTGGATTCAGATTCGCGGCGATCAGTGCCGAGGCGTAGAAATGGCGCAGATCGTGGAACCGGGTCCCTGCCGGGAGCATGTGGGCTGGCTCGGCGCACGTCTCGCCGCACTTGGCGGCAGCGTTGGACGGGGCTGGCGGCTGGCCGCAGGTGCGCGCGGCCGCAACTGCCGAGCGCCACATGTCGCCGAAGGCATTGCGCCGGATGATTCGCCTGCCGACATTGGACATGATGATCAGGCTGACGCCGGGCCCGAACCGCTCGAGGTGCGCAGCGATCTCTTCGATAACCCAGTCGCCGACCGGGACCACACGCCGTGATGCCTTCGTCTTCAGCGGAGCCAGGGCGCCATTCTGAGCTTGCTCCAGGACGCAGATCCGGCGCCGAAGCAGCTCCGCCCGCGGCACGGTCAGACCGGTCGCCTCGCCGAATCTCAGTCCAGCCCCTGCACCGAGCACCACACCGACCCGGTAGCGGGGGGATACGGCACGAACGAGCGCCAGCACCTGAGGCGGCTCCAACGGCACCAGGACGCGAGGTGTGACCTCGGGCAGCTGGACACGAGCCGCTGGGTTCACCGCGATGACGCCATCCTCGACCGCGGATGCCAGCATCGCCCGGAGCACGGCAACGATGGTCTCGACAGTGGACGGGGCACGCTCGGCGGCCTTCGCGGCCACAAACGATTTAATGTCGGACTTCAACAGCGAGCCGATGCGCCGGCCGCCGAGCAGCGGGTAGACGTGGATCCGGAGATGTGATGCGTAGGTGCTGATTGAGTTCGGCCGCAGGTGCACCAGCGAGGGCAAGAACTTCTCCTCGGCATAGTCGCGGACGAGCTGGGCGCCTCGCCGCGGATCCACGTAGGTCCCGCGCAGCTGGTCAATCTCCATGGCTGCGCCGTGACGCTCGGCGTCGATCTTGCGGGCGAACGCCCTAGTGTGCTCGGTCCTGTCAGGCCCGGTCCAGACGGCCAACCACCGCTTGCCATGTCCGTACTTCCCTGTCTGGCGTTTGTCTGCGGTGAGCCAGAGGTCTTTGACGCGAGCCATCTCAGGCCCAGGTCCGGTCTGGGCACTGGCAGGCGAGCCAGGCGTGCACGTCGGCCCAGTCGTAGCGAACGTGCCTGCCGATCTTCCGGTACTTCGGACCGATGCCCCTGGACCGCCATTGGGCCAGGGTCTTGATCGGGATGTTGTTGAGAAACTCGGCCAAGTCTTCGGGCGTCGCGAGAGGCCGATCACTTGCGGCTGCGCTGTGCCGGCCGATCACGGTGCACCTACCGGGACGAGCTCAGGCACCGGAACGTCAGTCGCGCGCGGGTCCCGCCGGTGGTGTGCGGTGGCTGCGGCGCGGGTGGCGGCCCATTGCTCGGTGATCTCGGGGACGCGGAGGCGGCAGAACGGGTCGGTGCCGGTGGCGAGGGTGGCGACGGCGGTGCCGATGCCTGCCGGGGTTTCGCGGAGCAGGGTCGGGCTGTAGCCCGGGTACTCGCGGATGGCGTCGCCGAGCGCGGCGACGCTGCTTTCGATGGTCTTGAGCGCGAACGAGACAGCGAGGCCGGAGTTGTCGCGCAGGCTGGTCGGGATCGAGTCGCCAGTCGTCTTCTGCGTCGCCAGGATCGTCAGGCAGAGCACGGAGCGGCCCTTGCGGATCAGCTCACCGGTCAGGACGATGCAGCGGCGGGCGAGGCCTTCCAGGGCGCGGTCGCCTTTGTGCTGGGCGAGGTCGAGGTAGGTCTGGCATTCGTCGATGACTGTGACCAGGAGCGGCAGGTCCTCGGTGGGGCCGCCGGCGTTCCAGGCGTTGCGCTGCCCGCACAGGTCGGTGATCGTGCGGAGGCGGCGGCGCATCTCGGCGTGCTGGTCTTCCAGGACGTCGAGGGCGTCGGCGAGCTGGTCGCCGCAGTGCCGCCAGGCCCGGTCATGCCAGGGTTCCTGGTCGCCACCGTCCTTGCCATCCAGCAGCGCGAACTGGGCGGCAGGTGTGGGGGAGAGCTGGCAGAGCCAACTGGCGATGAGCGAGGTTTTGCCGTAGCCGGGCAGGCCAGAGACGCAGATGCCGGTAAGGCCGCGCAGCGGCAGGTAGCGGTCGTTGCCGAAGTCGTCGCGGCCGACATAGAGCACGGTAGGTGCGTGCGGTTCGTAGGTGCCGGGCGGACATTGATCGGGCCGAAGGGCTGCGCGAGCGGGTCGGTGCGCAGAGCGCGGACGATGAGCCGGCCGGGTGCGGCCTGGGTGACGCCGACGCGGACGGATCGCCAGTAGTCGGCGATGTGCGGGGCCTGTTTCTCGACTTCGTTGCGGCCGGTGCGGGGCGCTGTCTTGACCTGGCATTGCCAGCCGTACTCGGTGAGCCGCCACCGCCGGGCGCGCGGGTAGTGGATCTTCCCGAGCCGTTCGGCAGTCTCGATGCCGAGCAGCAGCGCCAGTAGCCGACAAGTGGTGGACAGCAGGACCAGGACGAGGGCGCGGGACTCGGCGGCGGGCCGGTTCTTGGGGGCGAGTTCGGGCTGGCCGAGGCCGGTGCACCGGCACAGCCAGTGCCAGCGGTGCCGGGCCCGGATCATGCCGGGGTAGTGCCGCCGGGCAGCCGGGGCCGCGGTGCGAAGCGGATCAGGTCAGCGGCCGGCCGGTACAGCAGAGCAGCGAGCACGAGCGTGAGCGCGTCGTGCCAGGGATCGGTGAGCCATAACGCGACGGGCAAGACGAGGAAGGGCACGGTTACCTCCTGGGTGTGCCCGGCCAGGTCAGGGGCGGCCGAGTGACCTGACCGGGCTGAGCGGGTTATGCGGCCTGGTCGGTCCTGGCCGGCCGGGACTGGTGGGCCTGGCGCACGTCGGTGGCCTGGTACCAAGGACGGCCGCCGCGGATGCCGCGGCCGTTCTCGCGGGCCTCGGGCAGGGAGAAGCCGACGCGCATCTTGTCGAAGACGATGGGGCTGCCGGGCGGGACCGAGGCACACGGGTCGGCGGCCGGGCCGGTGACGGTGACGGCGATGACTTCGCTGACCGGCTTCATGCCGGGCTCGGCGTGGTACGTGACGGCGGCCTGGACGTCCCACTTGCGCTCGCCGCGGGCGCTGATGTCCTGCTCGGTGCTGCCGAACTTGAGCTTGGGGCCGCTGGCCATCAGTAAGACGGCCTGGAATGTCGCGGTGGTGTCGATGGTGAGTGTTCCTGGCATGGAACTCGCCTCCTGGCGGTGAGTGCCCAACCGGTGCTGGTGGGCGCTTGGTGTACGCGTTCAGTGTCATCCAACTTGGAAATACAAGTCAAGACTCTTGGATATTCAAGTTGGGTATCTTGTAGCATCAGGTCGATGACAGCGGCGGAGGCTTCCCGTACCGGCTGATCGTCGACGAGCTACGGGCAGAGATCCTGGACGGCCGGCGGCCGCCCGGCTCCCGCATGCCCTCCGAGAACGAGCTCGCCACGCGGTATCGCACCAGCAGACCGACTGTGCGGCGCGCCCTGGCGGTGCTGAAAGCCGAAGGACTAATGACCACCGAGCAGGGTCGCGGTGCCTTCGTCCGTCCAAAGCCGCACGTGCGGCTGCTCGTGACCGGGGCAGCTTCCGTAAGCACCGCGCGCTCGGCCTGCCTGGCTTCAACGCGCAGGCGCTGGAACAGGGTCAGCGGCCCGAGCAGCACATACGAGCTGTCGCCACTGTCGACGCCCCGCCCGAGATCGCGATGCGGCTCAACCTGGACGACAGCTCACAGGTCGTAGTCCGGCGGCGCTTGTTCCTGCTGGAAGGCCAGCCCGCCGCGCTGTGTGACAGCTACTACCCGGCGGAGTGGGCAAGCGGGACGCCGATCGACCAGCCAGAGCGGATCCGTGGCGGTGTCTACGCTCTGATCGAAGACCCGGAAGGGCCAATCCGGCGGCAGATCGCACGATCCATCGATGACCTGGTAGCCCGGATGCCGACCCATGAAGAAGCAGTCGAACTCTGCCTGCCGCCCGGTGTGCCGGTGGTCCGCGTGCTGCGCACTGTGTTCGACTCCGCCGATGCTCCTGTCGAGGTCCAGGACTCCGTGATGGCTGCCGACCGGCACGAGTTCCGGTACGAAGAGCAGATGAGATAGTGAAACGGTGGATGCTGTCGGCACCGGCGGACGGCTGCGGGTTGGTGCGTGCCTGTCGCTGTCAGGGAGGTTCGCGCAGTTCGGCCGGCAAGCAGCCCACGGTCTTCGCGTATGGGCTTCGCTCGACGGCCAAGCCGACGTCCTGATCGAGGACGACGCCAGCGATGTACACCAGGTGCAGGTGCTCCTGCCGGGTGTGGCCGCTGGTTGTGACCTGCTGTTGGGGCCGTACTCCACAGTCCTGATGCGGGCCGCCGGCGATATCGCTGCCGAGTCGGGATGGCTGATCTGGAACCACGGCGGATCAGGCGATGACGTCGAAACCGCCCACCCCGGTCACGTGGTTTCCGTGCTCACGCCCACAAGCCGCTATATGGAGCCGTTCCTCTCCCACTTGGCCGCAGAGGCCGGGTCGGCGCAAGAGCTGCGGATCGCGCACGGCAAGGGACGGTTCGGCCTGCAGGTGGCCAGCGGGGCAGAGGCTTACGCCCGGCATCTGGGTTTCACGCACGTCAGCATGGGTCCGGCCGACGCGATCCTAGGCGACGACGACTTGCCTGAGAACTGGGTTCTGATCACGGCCGGGATTTTCGAAGAAGACACCGAGACCGTTATGCGGGCGCGCCGCCTGGTCCAGCCTCCCCGGGTGACGTGTGCCGTCGCGGCAGGAATCCGGGATTTCAGCCATGCAGTAGAACGGCCGGACGGCACATTCGGTATCGCGCAATGGTTCCAGGGGAGCGGCCACGTGGCGCTGCTAGGTCCCAGCGAGAGCGAATTCCTGGACGCGTACTACGGCGCGGCCGGTGAGATGCCCGACTACCCGGCGATCCAGGCCGCCGCGACCGCGTCGCTCGCGGCGCACTGCGCCAGACAAGCGGGCAGCACTGACCCGACAATCCTCTGGCCCGCCGCGACAGCCCTCGACACCAGCACGCTTTACGGCGCCTTCAAGATCGATCAGACCACCGGCGCACAGGCCAGCCACCAGACGGTCTTGACCCGATGGATTGAGGGCGAGCTGCTCGCCGCCTCGCATGACTCATCCAAGCCCGAGGCACAGCCTGGTTCGCCCTCGGGCTCATGGCACGCCATTCCGCTGATCACCTACGAGGACGCGCGGCGCCGCGCGCAGCAACTCCTTGATGACTCAGTCGGCGAGCCGATGGTGGTCACCGGGGACCACGAGTTTGACGAGGGTTGGGTGTTCTTCTACGACTCGATAGCTCACCAGGAGAGTGGCGACTTCCTGGCCCTACTGGGAGGCAACGCACCGATACTGATCGACCGAGAGACCGGTCAAATCCAACCGACGGGTACTGCCCGCCCGATCGAGGAGTACATCGAGGAGTATGCGGAGCGGAAGCGTCGTCTGCGCGAGGGCTGGCCGACGTCACTCGATGATCGGTTCCTGGCTTTGCTGCGTTTGGTCCGCGACGGAATGGGCCTGCGCGATGCCCGGCACCTCGACATGCTCATCAACTCGCGTCATCAGCCGCGGGAGCACGCGACCGTCCTGGATGAGCTTGTCGAGTTGGAGAAGCGCGGTTTCGTCAGACGCCTGCCGACGGCCGAGGGCGGGGTCGGCTACAAGTGGGCAGTAACCGAAACCGACTCGCCGCAATGAGCAATCTATAGATCATCTCAACGTTGAATTTCGACCTCTTCCATGTCAGTTCTGACCGTGCGGGGGTGCCTAGTGTTCTGCAAGACAGTCTGTTTTAGTCTTCGCGCGGAACGACAATTGCTGCCAGCGCCGTCTAACGGGCGAGATCTGATCAGCCTGGAGGGGCGATGAGACGCTGGCTCACCCTGACCTGTGCGGCGGCGACCGTGATGGCGGCGGCTGCATGCTCTGTCAAGCCGGCAAGCACGCATACGAGCAGGCCGCGTCGCGCCGGGGCCAGCGCCCGCTGCGTCCCGGCCATCGCGGTCGTGACAACGTCGGCGTGGTGGAAGCCTGACCCCGCGCCCAACTGTGGCAGCCCGGCGCTCGCGCGGGTGAGCGGCCGGGTCGAGCTGGTCGGCGACTGCGCCGGACTCCTCATCATTCCCGCCGACGCGATGACCCTCCGCTCCGGCCAGCGGATCGACGTGCACGTACTGGACGCCTCGCTGCCGCGCAGCTCCGATCGCGCCGTACTCGCGCAGATCACGGTCAGCCCGAACGGGGCAACCGGCACGTACCAGGCGCTGCGGCCTGGGCACGCAACGCTGGTCTCGGCCGTCGGCTGGTGCGTCGGGCTGAAGGTCAAGGGCGAGATCAAGGGCAACTGCCCGTTCCTTGACGTCACCGTGCTGGCAGCGGACTGGACGCAGACAATGTCCGCGCATTTTCTCCTCCGGAGCAGGCGGACCGGTCTGGCGCCCGCTGAGCTGGATGGTTAGAGGCCCGAGTTGGGGATGAGTCGCTTGATGTCGGCGAGCAAGTCGCCGCTCACTGTGGCTGCTGCTCCGGTCCCGGCGATTACCTGACCGCAGCCGCCGAACTGGGCGGCGTAGGTGCGCACCGACCCATCGCTGGCGTGCACTGTCAGGAGAGCGGTGTCTGGCCACCATGACCCGTCGCAGGCGGCTCGCGGTGACTGGGCGGGACCGAGGGCACGCAGGTCGGCGAGCACGCGACGCACGTCAGAGGCGCTGGTGACCGTCGCATTCCGCCGCTGGTGGTCCCCGTCGCGGCCCGCCAGCGACTGGATGAATACCGACGACGCGTCCTGCGGCACTGCGAACCCGGAGCGGGTCCGAAGCGACAGCTGGCTGAGCAGCGCCCGGGCTCGGGCTGGGCGGGGCGACTCGGCGGCGGCGGCCACGTTCAGCCATGGCAGGGTCAGCGTGACCGTTGTGACGCCCTGTTTGGTCTGCGCGGCTAGCCATGCGGGCTGGCCGTGCCAGGTGATTTGCTGGCCGGTCCAGCTGTTCGCGTACTGGGGCCCGTAGATGGTGGTGAGCGTGACCGAGGTGGGCAGTGAAGCCGGCCGGAAAGGTGCAGGGCACAGAAGTGCCGGGCCGGTCTGGTAGTTGATCACGACGGTGTTGCCGGCCGGCCAGCCGCAGCGAGGCAGGGCCGTCGTCCACCTGGCGGGCAGGGTGAACAGAACGCCCTCGAATCCGACCCGCTCATGCTGGGAACGGGCCGGCTGGTGGCTGGCTGCAGCGGTCGGTTCGTGGGCGTGGCCAGTGAACGCCGCGCCTGCGACGACGGCGCCCGCAGACACCGCGGCGACTGCGATTGCCGCGGCACTGGCCGCGAGCCGGCGGTGCCTGCGCGCCCGGCGTGCGACAGCCTCGAAGCTCACCCCGTCGGAAAGGCCATCGGTCGCCTGGTGCAGCAGTTCGGACAGCTGTTCCTCAGTACGCGTCATGAGTCACCTCGTCATCGAGCAAGCCGTGCAGCTGCGGGCAGGCACGAAGCGCGACCAGGGCCTTTGCTGTCTGGCTCTTCACGGTGCCGACCGAGCAGCCCAGAACAGCTGCCGCCTGGGCCTCGGTCAGGTCATCGAAGTACCGCAGCACGACCACAGCCCGCTGCCGGGGTGCCAGTCCGCGGACCGCGCCGAGGATGCAGCTGCGCAGGTCAGCGTCAGCGAAATCGTCCCGCGAGGTAACCCGGTCGGGGACTTGGGCCACCGGCTGTTCGCGGCGCCACCGGCGCCGGGTCCAGGTCAGGAACGTCGAGACCATCACGGCGCGCACGTACGCCTCGGGCGCGTCCTGCCGGACTACACGCGCCCACCGTGACCACGTCTTCGCCAGCGCGGCCTGGACGAGGTCCTGCGCCAGCGCCTCGTCGCCGGTCAGCAGCACTGCGCTGCGCACGAGCGCAGCGGAACGCGTGACGACGAAATCGCGGAAACCATCCGGCTCGACCACAGCACCCTCACCGCCTACCTTATGACGACCTGTGTCTGCCAGAAGGTTGCCTGCCGAAGCAGGCTTGCCGCGCCATATCCGGAGCGCGGGGGCAAAGCCGGATGTTCAGTCGGGAGCGACCGCAGGCCATCGCGCGGCGACGCGAAGCGCTCTCGACGGGTTCCGGACGACGCCGGACAATGCGGAAGCGGGGATTGAGCCACCTGAGCAATCCGATTTTGCGAGATGCATGGTGCGTCCGCGCGAGCGGGGATTCAAGCCAGAGCGCGCGCGGGCAGCGCCGTCGCGCCGCCTTGATTTCAGGAGAGCTCTATTCGGCAATGCTTGGGCGGCGAGAGTGCCTGGCCGCAGCCTGCCTGGCGGATCAGTGAGTTTACGGCGGCCAGGCCGCCATCTTCGGCGGCTACTAGCATGGCGTGCTCGAGGCCTGCGCTGCGTATGCGTGACCAGATCGGGAACTGGATCACGGCGAGGACCTTGCCGCCAACATTCTCGTCGGCTAGTTCCTCATCGGTCCGCTCAGGCTCCGTCGCCGGGCCCAGGATGACCTGGCGCAGGCCGCGTGACCATCGCACGGCCGACAGGCCGCGGGTGACCTGGCTGTATTCGCGCCAGAGGCCACGATCGCCGGCGTCGCCGGTCTGGTAGTAGTCGGCGAGGATCTGGAACGGGGTGCGGCTGCCGGTCCGGCCCGTCTTCAGGTCGCCTCTGGTCAGTTCCTCAGCGGGTGTCCAGTCGGCGCCTTTGGCGATGTAGGCACCGCCAGCGGTAGCTGAGACGTTGGGATCGATCCGGACGGCGTGCAGTTGGTCGGGCTCGCGCAAGCCGGAATCCCAACAGGCGGTGGCCAGGCGCGAGTGGATGTGTGCGTGCAGCGCCGCAATGGCGCTGGCGTCCAGGTCCTGGTCGTGAACGAGGAGGACGTGGTAGTGGGGGTGCCAGCCGTTGTCGTCGCCCCAGGTGAACTCCAGCGCCAAGATGTGACCGACGACGCCCAGCCGTCGCTTGAGCCGTTGCCAGGCCGCGCCCCCGGCGACCTTCTTCCAGGCGGATCGCTCGGCGTTCACCAGTTTGGACAGCCGGTCGTCCAAGTCATGCGGAACCGTGATCGTGACGAGAGTGGCCGCGTGCCCGCTGGCCTCCCAGGTTGTAAGTGCGGTGCGTAGTTCGTCGGCGCGGCGGTGGTGGATTTTGGCGGAGCAGACGGGGCACAGCCAGGCGTTGCCGCAGGTCTCGACACCGCAGTAGTAGGCGCTGCCGTCCTTGATCCGGATCTCGACCTCCGACCCGATAGGGACGACGCCGCAGTTGCGCTGCCGCTGGGGTGTGTCGGGATCGGCGGCCGCGAGTGCGCGCAGGTTCATCCGGGCGCCGCGGCGCCATCCGGCGGGATCGTCGCAGGCCACCAGGGGGTGGTTCGAAACTTTGCGTCTATACCGAGACAGTGCGTTCGCGGGAGCGTCAGGAGATGGGGAAGAAGAAAGGGAAGATCGGCGGCCTACTGCGCTTCGCGCCCGGCCGCCTCGGGGCACGCAAAGGTCGCGCGCCTTGGTGCTGCGGGAGTCGTGGATGGGCTGCGTCGTGGTTGCCATGCGTTGACCTCGGGAGACGAGCTGGAACCCGAGACCCGCGGCGATGCTGCTGGTCTCGCTTCCTGTCTGGGCCGGGATGGCAACCGGTAACGCGATAGGGGCGCGCGATGCGTCAGCCGTGGCTGGCTAATGGAAGTTGGAGGAATAGGGGCTTGCCTAGCTCGATCCGCTGAGCCTAAAGACCTTGGGGGGGTACGCAGGTGCCGGGCTGCGCGGCTGAGCGTATGGCCGCCCCCCTCGCCGTCAAGGATCTTCGACCGCTACGCGGCGCCTTCGGCGTCCTTGACCGCGAGCCTCCGGCACGGCATTGGCAGATAAAGGGGCAGGCTAGAGCCTGCCTCAGGTAGCGCCGCGCAGCCCTCCAGGGTGCAGCTCGGATGGCTTGGCAAGAGCGCAGGCGGCAGTTCCGTCTCTGTTCCGCGACAGGTCACGCCTGGGCGAGCATGGTCGGGAATCAGTGGCACCCGAATCCGCAGCTCAGCGGCATCAGCGGGGGAGCGCGGCAGGTCAGGAAAATGGCGGTGTCACTACCCGGCCTACAGGCCGACTCGCCCGCCGCCTGGGCGTTCAGCCGCGGCCGCGCGCTCGGCTGCGTTCCGGTCCTTATTCCGCTCGGACGGGTCGAAGGGATTCGAGCGGCTCAGGACCGGAACGCAGCGTAGATAATCGCCGTCAGGCGGTCGATCATCTCGTCCTTGGGGAGCCGGACCTCGGCGCTCATCAGGTAGTTAATCCGCTCGAGCATCATCAGGCAGGCGACGGCGGTCAGCTCGGCATGCTCGGTCAGCATGCGCTCGTCGGTTGCGACGCCTTGCGCCGCTGTCATGCCCTGCGTCATGACCTCGGACAGCCGGAAGAACAGCTGCAGCCCATCGCTGAAGACGCTCTCGCCGACAATTTCGGCCTGGCTGAGGATCCGGATCACGGTGGCGTGCGCCGCATACGTGTCACAGAAACTCTGCACCCATCGACGAAGCGCGGCGCGCCCGGCATCGTTGCCAGTGACGACCGGGAACTCGTCGGTGATGTTCGCCATGTCGACCAGCGCATCGCGCAGAAGCGTCCTGAACAGGTCATCCTTGTTGGCAAAGTACAGATAGAACGTGCCATGCGACGTCTTGGCGCGGCGGACGATGTCCTCGACCCTAGCGCCCTGGAAGCCTGCCTCCTCGAACTCGACAAGCCCTGCCTCGAGCAGCCGCCGCACGGTATCCCGGCCGTGGGCGCCGAGCTCGCGCTGCAGCGCGGGGACGCCGCCGTCGCGTGACGGCCGCAACCGGGGCGCTGCCTCTGGGGCCGGGCCGATCGAATGTGCAGCCGCAGTGGCTGAGCCGTCGCCGGCCGCGGGTCCGGTCCGGACGTCAGCAGGGCTCCCCAGCGCGCCATTCTGAACTGCTCTGGTGGTCGGCTGATTCCCCGTAGCCGCGCGCTGTGCGGCTGACTGCTGGACGCTCGCGCGACGGGGAGGGGCCGGGGAGCCGCCACGCTGGATGCCCGTCGCCGCCGTGGCTGATCTCCCTAGCGGGCCCAGGTCGGGTTCCCGGCTCATGCTGGGAGACTAGCCCTAGAACGGCTCCCGGGCCATGCTGGGGTGGCAGCTGTAACCGCAGCTTAACGCGCAGACGGACAAACTGCGTGTCACGGATATAACACTTATATAGGTCTAAACAGCTCTTTCGTCACAAACATCGCCATCTCTTGACGCGCCGCAGGTCAGGCATGGTGCACCGTGCCCTTAGCGGCCATAAAACTGACGCCCATATCAGGTGACGACCGCGTCATTATTTGCATCAAATTAGCGAGCCATGCGCAAATAGAGATCATGACTCGCGATCGGGCCGGCACTGAGGCTGCGCCAGCGCCGGATCAGGCTAGCGGGCTGCGGTCGCCCGCGCCTGTGCAGCGGGCTTCCGCCGACGGTCCCGATCGGGCCGCGCTGGCCGGTGACAGTCAGGATCTACTGGCGCACAAAGCCGCTGCGGAGAACTTTCCGGTCGCGCTGCGGCTGCTGCCGCGCCGATATCGCGCGCACCTGCTGGCGGTCTATAACTACGCCAGGACAGTCGACGACATCGGCGACGAGGCGCCGCCCGGTCAGCGCCTGCGGCTGCTCGACGACATCGACGCGGACCTCACCCGCCTGTATGACGCCCGGCAAGGCGAGCCGTGGTCCCCTGTGGTGCGTGGTCTGGCCGGGGTGGTGACTGACTGCGCAATCCCGGTGCAGTGCTTTCGAGATCTCATTGATGCAAACCGTCAAGATCAGGTCATAACCCGCTACGAAACCTTCGATGACCTGCTCCGTTACTGTGCGCTGTCAGCCAACCCGGTTGGCCGGATCGTGCTCTTTGTATTCGGCTGTAGCACTCCCGAGCGGGCCGAGCTATCCGACGCGATCTGCAGCGGCCTCCAGATCGTCGAGCACCTCCAGGACGTCGCGGAGGACCTGCGCGCCGGGCGCGTCTACCTGCCTGCGTCTGACATGCGCGGCCATGATTGCTCCGAGCGCGACCTGGCTGCCCAGGTGGCCTCGCCGCAGCTGCGTCGCCTGATCGCGTACGAGGCAGACCGTGCCGCCGCCCTGATCAGCTCTGGCGCGCCCCTGGTCGCACAGCTCCGCGGCGCTGCCAGGGTCGCTGTCGCCGGATACATCGCGGGAGGACGGGCTGCCCTCGCGGCGATCGTCCGGAGTCACTATGACGTCCTCGCGGCGACGCGGAGACCAACCAAGACCAGGACAGTCCTAGAGCTTGCCACGGTCTTGGCGCGGGGACGGTGAGCCAGTGACCGATGAGGCCGTGACCATGAACGCCGGTGCCTTCGACGTCGCTGCGGCCTACCGGCGCTGCGAGGCCATCACGCGCCAGCAGGCGAAGAACTTCGCCTACGGCATCGCGCTCCTGCCCGGAGCCAAGCGGCGGGCCTTGTCAGCGGTCTACGCGTACGCGCGGCGCATTGACGACATCGGCGACGGAACGCTGCCTGTGCCAGACAAGATCGCGGCACTGAGCGCCGCGCGGGCGTCCGTAGTAGCGCTGACAACTGGGACGGCAGCGGATGCGGCCGCTACGGGCGACCCCGTTCTGGTGGCGCTGCGCGATGCGGCCGACAGGTTCGCGATCCCGCTCGAGGCGTTCGGCGAGCTGATCGACGGCTGCGAAGCCGACGTCCGTGGCGTCAGTTACGCCACCTTCGAGGCGCTTGAGCACTATTGCCGGTGCGTCGCCGGCTCAATCGGACGGCTGTCTCTAGGCGTGTTCGGTAGTACTGATCCCGGGATTGCCCGTCCGCTGGCCGATGATCTTGGCGTGGCGCTTCAGCTCACGAATATCCTCCGTGACATCCGTGAGGACCTCGGGAACGGCAGGGTCTACCTGCCAGCCGACGATCTCGCGAGCTTCGGGTGCACCCTGATCCCAGCCGGCCCCGATGGCGAGGGCGGCGACGGGAAGATCGACGGGCCGATGGCCGACCTCATACGTTTCGAGGCCGACCGGGCCCGGCAGTGGTATTCGACGGGCATGCAGCTGATGCCGATGCTGGACCGCCGCAGCGCGGCCTGCACCGGCGCCATGGCAGGGATCTACCGGCGGCTACTCGAGCACATCGCAGCTAGCCCGCAGACTGCTCTCGCCAGCCGCATGTCCCTGCCAGGGCGGGAGAAGGCGATGATCGCGGCTTCCGCTCTGGCTGGCATCGGTCGCCCGTCCTGGGCTCGCCTGCCGGCGGGAGGGCGGACATGACGGGCCGCCGTGCCGTGGTGGTTGGCGGCGGCCTGGCCGGCATCACAGCAGCGATCGATTTGCGCGACGCGGGCATGGCAGTGACGCTGCTGGAGTCGCGTCCGCGCCTAGGCGGGGCCGCGACGTCGTATGCCAGGGCGGGCATGATGATCGACAACGGCCAGCATGTCTTCCTGCGTTGCTGCGACCGCTACCAGGGCTTGCTCGCCCGGCTCGGTGTGAGCGACTCGGTTGCGATCCAGGACCGGTTCGACGTCACTGTGCTGTCGCCCGGCGCCCGGGCGAGGCTGCGCCGCGACGCGCTCCCGAGCCCGCTGCACCTAGCCAGGGCCCTGATGAGCTACCCGCTGCTCTCGCTTGCTGAGCGGGCCAGGGTTGGTCGCGCGGCGCTTGCCTTCCGTGCCGCCGATCCGGCCAGCCCGGAGTTGGATCAGGAGCGCCTCGGGACCTGGCTTGCCGCGCGCGGTCAGGACGAGCGAGCCCGGCGGCGGCTGTGGGACCTGTTCATTGTCTCGGCCCTGAACATCCACGGCGACGAGGCGAGCGCGGGGCTCGCGGCGACCGTGATCAAGACGGCCTTGCTCGGTGCCCGCGATGCCGCTGACATCGGCATGGCGAAGGTGCCCCTCGGCCGCCTGCACGCCGACGCCACCGCGGACCTGCTCGGGCGACTGGGTGCCCAAGTGCGGCTCGGCGCCAGGGCGGCGAGCATCGAGCGACTGGCTGATGGCGGTTTCCGGGTAGGCCTGAGCCGGGGCACTGAGGATGATGGCACTGAGGCTGGTGGCACCGAGTCTGGCGGCACCGAGGGCAGCGTCAGCGAGGGCAGCGGCCAGTCAATCCCCGCCGATGCCGTGGTGCTGGCGGTGCCGGCTGACCAGGCCGCAAAGCTCGCAGCACCTGCGGGCGTCACACCTGCGGCTACGTGGCCCCGCCTAGGCTTCTCGCCCATCCTCAACGTGCATGTCATCTACGACCGGCGCGTAACGGATCTGCCGTTTGCCGCGGCGGTGGACTCGCCGGTGCAATGGGTATTCGACAAGACCAGCCAGGCGGGCGTGCCGTCAGGGCAGTACCTGGCAGTGTCGATCTCGGCCGCTGACGACGTAATCGACGTGCCGACCGCGGAGCTCAGGCGGCTCTTCCTGCCTGCGCTCGCTCAGCTGTTCCCCGCGGCGGCCGGGGCCGGAATCAGTGACTTCTTCGTGACCAGGGAACGTCGCGCGACGTTCCGGCAGGCGCCAGGCTCTGGTGCCCTGCGACCCGGTGCCGCAACATCGGTGCCGGGACTTGTGCTGGCCGGCGCGTGGACGAGCACCGGCTGGCCCGACACCATGGAGGGTGCCGTGCGAAGCGGACATGAAGCAGCGCAGCAGCTCATCCGTGAGCTCGCTACGCTGCGGTCGCCTGGCCGAGCTGCCGAGCTCGACAACGCATGGTCGCGCGCATCATGACCGTCGTGATGCCGGCCGGCGTCCAGACAGCCCGCGACCTGGTCGGGCCCGCGATCGCCGAGGCCGTGGGCAGGCTGAGCCCCGCGGTGCGGACCGTTGCGTCCTACCATCTCGGGCTGTCGGATGCGGCTGGCAAGCCGATCGCCGCCGGCGGTACCGGCAAGGCGCTGCGTCCGGCGCTCGCGCTCCTGTCGGCCCGTGCTGTGGGCACCAGTCCGGATCAGGCCGTCGTCCCTGCTGCCGCTGTCGAGCTCGTACATAACTTCTCGCTGCTGCACGACGACATCATGGATGGCGACACCGAGCGGCGGCACCAGCCGACAGCCTGGACTGTCTTTGGCGTCGGAGCGGCGATCCTCGCCGGGGACGCGCTGCTGGCCTTGTCGCAGGACATCCTCATGGAGACGCCGCCTTACGGCGTCTGGGCGGCCCGCTGCCTGTCGGCCGCGGTGCTGCGGCTCATCGCCGGTCAGGGTGCCGACCTGGAGTTCGAGCGGCGCGACGACGTGCAGGTCGCCGAGTGCCTGGACATGGCGGGCGACAAGACGGCCGCTCTCATGGCGTGCGCGTGCAGCATTGGTGTCATATACGTCGGCGGTCCGGCGAGCCTGGCCATGAGCCTCAGCGGGTTCGGCGCGCACGCTGGCCTGTCGTTCCAGCTCGTGGATGACCTGCTTGGCATCTGGGGCGCGCCGGAAGTGACCGGCAAGCCCGTCGGATCCGACCTGCGGGCCAGGAAGAAGTCCGTCCCAGTCGTGACGGCGCTCGCCAGCGACACAACGGCAGGCCAGGATCTCGCGGCTCTGCTCGGCAAGCCTGACCCGCTCACCGACGACGAGGTGCTGCACGCCACCAAGCTGGTCGAAGCCGCGGGCGCCAAGGAGCGCATAGAGGAAATGGCCGAGGCGGAGCTGGCTTCCGCACTGGCCTGCCTGGCCGCCGCTGATATGCCGGAAGACGTACGGGCCGAGTTCGCTGCCATCGCAGAGTTCATCACGGCGCGGCAATGGTGACTGACGGCATCGTCAGGCCTGCTGGCGACGGCTCTTCGCTGTTCCCAGCGGGAACTGCCATGTCCGGATCACGATCGCGGGTCTTGGCGGGTCGCCCGGCCGCCAGGCTCGCGCTGGACCGTGCGGTCAGCCACCTGACCGCGCTGCAGCAGCCTGCCGGCTGGTGGCAGGGCGAGCTGGAAACCAACGTCACGATGGACGCCGAGGATCTGCTTCTGCGCGAGTTCCTCGGCATCCGCACGGCCGAGGAGACTGAGGCAGCGGCCCGTTGGATCAGGTCCGTGCAGCGTGCCGACGGAACGTGGGCGAACTTCCGTGGCGGCGACGGCGACCTGTCCACGACCGTCGAGGCGTACGTAGCGCTCCGGCTAGCTGGCGATGAGCCCGAGGCTGGCCACATGGCGCTGGCTGCTAGCTGGATCGCCGAGCGCGGCGGGATCGCGGCGACGAGGGTGTTCACGCGCGTCTGGCTGGCGCTGTTCGGCGAGTGGCCCTGGGACAAACTGCCGGTCATGCCGCCGGAGCTCATCTACCTGCCCAGATGGTTCCCGCTCAATGTGTATGACTGGGCCTGCTGGGCACGCCAGACCATTGTGCCGCTCACCGTTGTGTGCTCGCTCCGGCCGGTGCGGTCACTGCCGTTCGGGCTGGACGAACTGGACACATCGCCCGGAGATCGAGTGCCGCGGCGGCACGCGGCACAATCCGCGCCCGATTCCAGGCGAGGAGCCGACCGGTGGGGCGCGGCCTTCCGCGGCCTGGACCGGGCCCTGCACCGCTACGAGCGCCATGCAGGTCACCTGGGCCCGGCGACGGCGGTGCGGACCGCCGCCCTCCGTCGCTGCGCCGACTGGATCATCGCTCGGCAGGAGGCTGACGGGTGCTGGGGCGGCATTCAGCCGCCCTGGGTGTACTCCCTGATGGCGCTGCACCTCCTCGGTTACGGCCTGGACCATCCGGTCATCCGGCGCGGCCTCGAGGGCCTGGACCGGTTCACGATCTGGGAAGACGGTCCGGACGGAAAGATGCGCCGCCTGGAGGCATGTCAGTCACCAGTCTGGGACACCGTCCTTGCCATGATCGCCCTGGCCGACGCCGGGCTGCCCGCCGACAACCCGGCACTCCAGTCCGCGGCCCGATGGGTGCTGGCGGAAGAGATCTGCGGACCGGGCGACTGGCAGGTGCAGCGGCCAGGGTTGCCGCCGTCTGGCTGGGCCTTCGAATTCGACAATGACGGCTATCCGGACATCGACGACACGGCCGAAGTCGTCCTGGCTCTCGGCCGGGTGGAGCAGCCGGATGATGCGACGGCGCGCCAGGCCGGCGCGGCCGTAGCTCGAGCGCTGACCTGGCTCACCGGCATGCAGTCGCGCGACGGCGGCTGGGGCGCCTTTGACGCTGACAACACCTCACGGCTGGTGACCAAGCTCCCGTTCTGCGACTTCGGCGAGGTGGTTGACCCGCCATCGGCTGACGTCACGGCGCATACGCTCGAGGCCCTAGCGGCCGCGGGCCTCGGTGCGAGCCGGCCGGCGCGACGCGCAGTGGCCTGGCTGCTACGCGCCCAGGAGTCGGATGGCTCCTGGTTCGGCCGCTGGGGCGCGAACTACGTCTACGGGACCGGTGCGGTGGTGCCGGCTCTCATCGCCGCCGGGGTACTCGCGGACAAACCGTGTATCAGACGAGCCGTGCGATGGCTTGTCGAGCACCAGAATCCGGATGGCGGCTGGGGCGAGGACCTGCGGTCCTACACCGACGCCTCCTGGGTCGGCCGCGGCGAGTCGACCGCCTCGCAGACCGCATGGGCCCTGCTCGCCCTCCTCGCGGCGGGCGGCGAGGATGCGATGGCCAGCGCCGACCGCGGCGTTGCCTGGCTGGCCGGCACCCAACGTCCAGACGGGACTTGGGACGAGCCGCAGTTCACCGGCACCGGATTCCCTGGCGATTTCTACATCAACTACCACCTCTACCGCCTGGTCTTCCCGGTCAGCGCGCTTGGCCGATACCTAGGGGGCGCGTCATGAGCAGGCTGACGGTCTGTGCGCCGCTTGGCGTGGAGGCCCGTGCGCTCCGGCGTGGCCTGGCGGGGAGCCACGATCAGGCCGAGGTCATCAGGACCGGCTACGGCCCTGTGCGGGCCGCCGCAGCCGCGGCCCGCATCGCCGCGTCCGCCCCCGACATGCTGGCCATCGGCGGGGTGGGCGGAGCCCTGATCAGCGACCTGCGAATCGGTGACCTGGTGGTGGCTTCCGAGGTAACCGATGGCGCGACGACCACTTCGTGCGCCTCCGCGCCGCTGCTGGCCGGGGAGCTGCGCCGGGCCGGCCTGGCTGCACGGACAGGACCCATCGCGACAACGCGCCATCTGGTCCGCGCCGGCGAGCATGCTGAGCTTGCTGCCACCGGGGCTATCGCGGTCGACATGGAATCCGCGCCACTGCTGGCTGGCGCCGCTGGCAGGCCCGCCGTCGTGGTCAGGGCCATCTCGGATACGCCGGGACATCCCGTGCTGAGCCCGCGTATCGTGTCGGGCGGTCTGGCTGCGCTCCGCTCGCTTCGGCTGGCAGCGCCTGCGCTAACCCGGTGGGCCGCCGCTATCGGGCCGCGCCACGTCCTGCTGGCCAGTCCGAGGTCGTTCTGCGCTGGCGTAGAACGAGCCATCGAGATCGTCGAGCTAGCCCTGGAGCAGCATGGCTCCCCGGTGTACGTGCGCAAGCAGATCGTTCACAACGCCAAGGTCGTGGCGGATCTCGAGGGCGCGGGCGCGATCTTCGTCGACGAGCTCAGCGAGGTTCCCGACGGGGCCATGGTCGTGTTCTCCGCACACGGGGTTTCACCCAAGGTGCGGCAGGAAGCGGCTCAGCGCGGCCTCGACGCTGTGGATGCGACGTGCCCGCTCGTTGCGAAGGTGCACGCGGAGGCCCGCAGGTTTGCCGCCGATGGCTATCTCGTCGCCCTGATCGGGCACGCCGGCCACGAGGAAGTGGACGGCACGCTGGGGGAGGCGCCCGGCTCGATGGCGCTGGTCGAGACCACCGGCGACGTAGCCAGGCTGCGCCCCGCTGATCCCGGTAAGGTCGCCTACCTGATGCAGACGACGCTGGCAGCTGACGAGGCGAGCGGCATCGTCGATGCGATCACTGAGCGCTTCCCTGGCGCGACGGGTCCAGGTAGCGACGACATCTGTTACGCGACTACCAACCGTCAGCGGGCAGTGCGGGCCATCGCCGATCGGTCCGACCTGCTCCTAGTGGCCGGATCCGCCAACTCCTCGAACTCTCAGCGCCTAGTCGAGACGGCTCAGCGGGCAGGGACCGCTGCCTACCTCGTCGATGGTCCGGAGGACATTCAACTGGCGTGGCTCGCAGGCGCGTCCACGATCGGGATCGCGGCAGGTGCGTCGGCGCCGCCGGCGATCGTGGGCCAGATCGTGGCGGCGCTCGGTGGCCTCGGCGAGGTCCGGACGGAGGACGTGGTGGTGGCCACCGAATCCATTCAGTTCGGACTACCCAAGGAACTGCGACAGCAGACAGCCGGCCTGGGCTGACAACCAGGCAGTGCAGCAAGACAGCGGTGCTGGATAACAAGCGGTACTGGACAACAAGCAGTACTGAACAACAAGCAGTACTGACGAGACAGATGAGAAAGACGGTGCCATCGTGAGCATGCCACTGCGCCAGAGCCTTCGCGTCGGGTCGTACCTGATGCGCCAGAAGCTCAGCCGCAAGGACAAGTTCCCGCTGCTCGTAGAGCTGGAACCGCTATTCGCATGCAACCTCAAATGCGCGGGCTGCGGCAAGATTCAGCAGCCAGCGAGCCTGCTCAAGCAGCGCATGCCGGTGGAGCAGGCCCTTGCGGCGATCGAGGAATGCGGCGCGCCGATGGTGTCGATCGCCGGCGGCGAGCCGCTGATGCACCCGCAGATCGAGGTGCTGGTCAACGAGCTGATCAAGCGAAAGAAGTTCGTGTTCCTATGCACGAACGCGCTGCTGATCCCGAAGAAGCTCGACAAGTTCACGCCGTCGCCTTATTTCGCCTGGGTCGTGCATATCGACGGTCTCCGGGACCGCCACGATGAGTCGGTGTGCAAGGAGGGCGTGTTCGACGAGGCTGTCGCGGCAATCAAGGAGTGTCAGCGACGTGGCTTCCGCGTCAACACCAACACGACGTTCTTCAACACCGATACCCCGCAGACGGTTATCGACGTGCTCAGCTTCCTCAACGATGACCTCAAGATCGACGACATGCAGATCTCGCCCGCTTACGCCTACGAGAAGGCTCCGGACCAGGACCACTTCCTCGGTGTCACCGAGACCAGGGAACTGTTCCGCAAGGCGTTCGGCGACGGCAACAGGCGCCGCTGGCGGCTCAACCACACTCCGCTGTTCCTTGACTTCCTCGAGGGCAAGAAGGACTTCGCGTGCACGGCCTGGGGCATCCCGTCGTACTCGCTCCTGGGCTGGCAGCGCCCCTGCTACCTGATGGCAGACGGTTACACCAAGACCTACAAGGAGCTGGTCGAGACGACAGACTGGGACGCCTATGGGCGCGGCAAGGATCCGCGGTGCTCGAACTGCATGGCGCACTGCGGGTACGAGCCGTCTGCCGTGCTTGCCACCACGGCGTCGCTGCGGGAGTCGATCCGGGCGCTTCGCGGCACCTAGCCAGACTGGCGGCGCAGAAAGTCCAGCGTGCGCCGGTTGAACTCGTCGGTGATCTCGTAGATGGGCGCGTGCGCGGAATTTGCGAAGACGATGAGTTCAGAGCCCGAGATGCCTTCCGACAACGGTCCGGCGAACCGGGTCGATGTCACCATGTCGCGCTCGCCGAAGGTGATGAGGGTCGGCGCCTCGATCGCGCCGAGGACGGCCGACGCGTCATGCGCAAGGACGGCTCCGGACTGACGGAGGAACGCCTCGACGGGCGGCATCGGCCTGCCGCGGACGAAGTCGGCGAGGGAGTCGATGTATTCGGGCCGCGCCGCGTACAACTCCGGCGTGAAGCACCATGGGAAGATCCCGGCGATCACCATCTCGGTCACGCTGTCGAGGCCACGGGCGATGATCCGCCATGTCTCCACTATCGAGCGCAGGAACGGGTCGGTCGCGTCCCAGGCGCTATGCAGTGACAGCGATCTGACCCTGGCCGGCTGCCGGGCGGCCAGCCACATCCCGACCGCCGCGCCCAGTGACAGCCCGGACACATGGGCGCTCTGAATCCCGGCGGCTTGCATGAACGCGGCTATGTCGTCGGCAAGCAGTTCGGTGGTGTAGGCGCCTGCTGGCTTGTCCGATAGCCCGGCGCCCCTTAGGTCGACGGTGTAGCAGGTGAAGTGCTTGGCATACTCGGCGACCTGGAAGGCGTAGCACGCCTGATCGGCGGCCAGGTAGGGGATAAGCACCAGCGGCTCTCCCTCGCCCTGGACTTCGTAGTACATGTCAATGCCGTTCGCCTGCACTGCGGGCATGCCGACCCCTCTCGCGCTGGCGGCCAGCTGCATGCGGGCCCGACCACTTCCGATGGTGCCCTGCCGCGGCTCATCGCGCTAGCTCAAGCGTGATATTGTCTGAGCAGTTGCTCAGACAATAAGCTCAGTTGGCTAATGGTGCGGCCGACCAGGCATGACAGTGAGCCCACCGATTGAAGAGGTTCCGGATGGCCAAGGCGGGCCCGCGACCAGAGCGCGGAACGGCCGGTCGGCGAGCGCACTCGGCCGAGGTCAAGGCCGCGCTTGTGGCGGCTGCCATCGAAGTGCTGCGTGAGTCCGGATTCGGCCGCGCTAGCGCGCGCGAGATCGCTGACCGCGCGGGGTACAGCCAGGCCCTCGTCTTCTATCACTTCGGGTCAGTCAACGACCTGTTGCTGGCGGCGCTCGACGAGGTGAGTGCGCTGCGGATGGAGGCATATCGTGGCGTGCTCGCGCAGGCCACCTCGATGACCACCCTCGCCGAGTCAGCGCGCACGATCTTCGCACAGGATCTGGACGCCGGTTATGTGCGCGTCCTCACCGAGATGATCGCCGGTGCTCAGGGCGTGCCAGGGCTCGGCGCAGAGGTGGCCGAGCGGCTGCGGCCCTGGCGTGACCTGGCCCAGGCGTCGGTCCGGCGTGCGATCGGGAGGTCCGCCGCCGCGAGGGTGCTGCCACCGGCCGAGGCTGCACATGCGCTCGTGGCCATCTTCCTCGGGCTGGAGATGCTGGCAAGCCTGGACGATGACCGGGCGCCCGCGCTGGCGGTGTTCGACCGGCTTCGCTCACTGGCCCGGCTACTTGACATGCTCGGCGGGCTGCGGGTGCCCGCTTCCGGAAAGGATGAGAGATGACACAGCCAGCTCCCAGCCAGCTCGACGTAGTGACGGGCGCGTTCAGCTACTCGGGCGCCGCGATAGCGCGCGAGCTGATTCGGCGCGGCAACGCTGTCCGGACACTCACCGGGCATCCCGAGCGCGCGCCGGCCGGATCGCCGATCGACATCCGGCGGCTGGACTTCAGCTCCGAGCAGGAACTCGCCGAGTCGATGGCGGGTGCGCGCACGCTCTACAACACGTACTGGGTGCGATTTGCTCATGGCGCCGTGAGCCACGAGCTCGCCGTCGCCAACAGCAAGGTCCTGTTCGCGGCGGCGGCGACAGCGGGCGTGCAGCGGATCGTGCATATCTCGATTACCAACCCGAGCCTGACATCCGCGGATTCGTACTTCCGCGGGAAGGCCGAGGTCGAGCAGGCACTGGCCGACTGCGGCGTGCCGCATGCCGTCGCCCGCCCGGCCATCTTGTTCGGCGGCGACGGTGTGCTGGTCAACAACATCGCCTGGCTGCTGCGGCGCCTGCCCGTCTTCGCAATCGGCGGCCGCGGGAGTTACCGGCTGCGGCCCATTCACATCGACGACCTCGCCAGGTTGTGCGCTGACCTCGGCGCGGGCACCGAGGCGGCCGCGATCGTCGACGCAGTCGGGCCGCAGTCGCTGACGTTCCGGCACATGGTGGACGAGATCCGGGACGCGGTGGGCAGCCGGTCGATCATCGTTCCAGTCCCTGGCGCCGTTATCCCGCTCCTGGCGGCGGCGCTGAACCTGGCGCTGCGGGACACCCTGCTGACTGCCGCCGAGTACGCGTCGATGGCGGCCGGGCTCGCGGACTCGGCGGGTCCGGCTACCGGCGAGGTGGTATTCACAGACTGGGTGCATGCGCACGGCGAGGCGCTAGGACGACGCTACGCCAACGAACTCGACCGGCACTTCCGGTCGGCCGTCGGCACGTCCCGGCGGGCACCGGCATGAGCCGGGCGCATCAGCGAGGCGCCCTTCAATTCGCCGGGTGGGCTGCGGTCGGGGCTGGTGCGGTGGCAGGTGTGCTGACGGTGCTGACCATCGGCTTCTTCGTGCTGCTGGCGACCGGGGGCTTGGCCCTGTTGCTGACCCGGCGCGCCGACGGACGGCTAGCCGCGCCCGGCCTGCTTGCCGGTGCGGCTCTGCTGCCGTTCTACATCGGCATCCTGAATCGTGGTGGCCCCGGCATGGTGTGCACGACGACACGCACCGGGGGGTCGTGCGTGCAGGAAATGAGTCCGTGGCCATGGGTGGCGGTCGGCCTGTGCCTCGCCGGGGCGAGCGCGTGGCTGTACGTGCTGCTGCTGCGCCGGCAGAGCAAGACCGCGGGCGAAGCTGGTCGGCGCCCGGCCGGCTAGCCACGAATGATGCGGCCCCTGCGGTTACTGCTGATACCCAGCCAGGAACGTGGCCAGTCTGCCAATGGCATCGTCCAGCACGGGCACGCTCGCGAGGAAGACAAGTCGCAGGTGATCGGTCGTGGGCAAGTTGAAGCCGCTGCCATGCGACAGCAGCACGTACTGCTGCTCGAGCAAGTCGATCATCATCTGCTCGTCGTCACGGATCGGATAGACCTCGGGGTCCAGGCGCGGGAACAGGTACAGCGCCCCAGCTGGCTTGTAGCACGTGATGCCGGGGATGGCAGTCATCCGCTCGAAGGCATGGTCGCGCTGATCGCGCAGGCGGCCGCCAGGCTCAAGCAAGTGCGTGATGTCCACCCGGCCGCCGAGGGCCGGCTCGATCGCGTGCTGGGCCGGAACGTTCGGACAGAGCCGCATATTGGCGAGCAGTTCCAGCCCGTCGAGGTAGTCAGCAGCGTGCTCGCGTGGCCCGCTCACGACCAGCCATCCGGACCGGAAGCCGGCCAGGCGATAGGTCTTGGACAGTCCGCCGAGCGTCAGGACCAGCAGGTCAGGTGCGAGGGCGGCGGCCGAGCAGTGCACCGCACCGTCGTAGAGGATCTGGTCGTAGATTTCGTCAGTCAGCACCAGCAGGCCGTGCGTGCGGGCCAGGTCGAGCAGGCCGAGCAAAGTCTGCCGGGAGTAGACCGCGCCGGTGGGGTTGTTGGGGTTGATAATCACCAGTGCCTTGGTCCGCGCGGTGATGCGGCTTGCCACGTGCTCCAGGTCGGGCTCCCAGCCGGCCTGCTCGTCGCACCGGTAGTGAACGGCCTGGCCACCGCAGAGGTTGATCGCTCCAGTCCACAGTGGATAGTCAGGGCTCGGCACCAGTACCTCGTCGCCGGTGTCGAGCAGCGCCTGCAGCGCCATGACGATCAGCTCGGAAACGCCGTTCCCCAGGAACACGTCGTCCGCGCTGATGCCGGTGACCCCGCGCCGGTCGAAGAACTGGGCCACGGCCTGCCGGGCTGGCTCTATCCCGCGGGCGTCGCTGTAGCCCTGCGAGTCGCCGATGTGCTTGACGACGTCGCTGAGCACGTCGTCGGGCGCGTCGAGCCCGAACGGGGCCGGATTGCCGAGGTTCAGCTTGATGATCTCGTGCCCGGCAGCCTCAAGCTGGCGAGCTCGCCGCAGGACCGGCCCGCGTATGTCGTACCTGACGTTGCTGAGCCTGCCTGCCTGAGCAACCTGCACTTGACGATCCCTCCGCTCCGCTGCCCGCCGGGCTGGCACCCGTCGCTTGCGCGACTGTTGTCCCACCAGTGTTGCTGGCATTGCGTCGAACAACAGTCGTCCCTGGTCGCCGGCCAGCCAGGTCGGCGCCAGGGGCGCTCGCTGTGCAGGACAGATTACCGCGAGAGTGGGCAAGATCACGCGGCGAGCCGGCGGCTCTGTGCCCTAACGAGCCGAGAGCACTTCGGCGATCTTTGCCGCGGCGGCCGGCGGGTCGCTGGCGTCGTGCAGGAGCTCGCCCCACGACCAGCGGTAGTACCAGTGCAAGCGGCCGTCATCGTCGGTGCCCGGCACGCAGTCAATGCTCTCGGTCAGCATCGAGGCACCTGGCATGAACACATGCAGGGCCGCAGGGTAGGAAGTCTTCACCGTGGCATGGAAGCCCTCGGTGTCCAGGGCTGTGGCGAGCTTGTGCAGGTGATAGCTACGCGCATGATCTCTGGCACCGGGCTGCATGTCACCTGCTTTGGGGGTCGGCACATTGTGGGCACCGACGGCAGTGTGTTGTCAATCCCGGCAGTTACATCACTAGCGGGGACAGATACACGTCACTGACGGCCGCCAGTCCCATAGCCCGGATAGCCTTGGTAGCCGTCCTGGCCATAGACCGGCTCAGGTGCGCCGTAGCCGCGCTGGTCATACTGTCCGGCCTGCTGGTTCTGCGGCGCGTAGCCGTCAGGGACCGGCGCAGGCGGATAGTCGCTGCCCTGGTAGTTGAGGTTCTGGTAGTCAATCCCGTTGTAACCGTTGCCGCCTGAGACGGCGGCCTGCTGGTCGCCGACGGGGGCGTATCCGTGGTGACCGTTGCCGTTGCCGTTGTGACCGTTGCCATTGTGACCGTTGCCATTGTGGCTGCCGGTGGGGTAGCCAGCGGTCGGCAGGTAGCCGCTCGCGGCGGTGCCGTGCCAGCTGCCGTCGGCCTGCTGCCCGTAGCCACCGCCGTAGGACGGAACGTCCTGGTGCACAGTGCCGCCGCCCTGGTATCCCGGCTGTGGCGCGCTGACATAGCTGCCGTACGGGTTAGCGACCGGCGGCAGCTGTGGCGCTGGCGGCGGCGATGCCGGCATCTGCGGTGCCGACATCTGGGCGGCGGGGCTCTGGGGTCCTGGGTACTGCGCTGGGGGTCGGGCGAATCCGCCGCTCGACCGTCCGTCGACTGGCTGCGCCCCCGTCGGCGGGCCAGCGTGCGGGCCTGTGTGGGCACCGCTGGAACGGCGCGCGCGGTAGGAGCGGCTGTCAGATGTATTAATTGCCGGGAACGAGGGGCTCGTCAGCGGATCGTCGTCCAACGGCACCGGCATTCTGGAGTAGCCAGTTGGCTGCGGCGGTGACGCTGGTCGCGGACCGGTGCGCGGGCCCGTGCGCGGACCGCCGCCGGTGCGCGGGCCGGCAGCCGGTCGCGGCGTCGGCGGCTGCGGACCGGACAAGCGCGCTAGCGCGGCCAGGCTTTGTGTGGCCGCTTCGCTGCCGTAACCGGCCGCTCTGGCCGCACGTGCATCAAACTGCTCCGTCTGACCGACTTCGCCGCCGCGCCCAGCGGACGCGCCGGCCCCGGCGCGAGCCGGCTGCGATCGTGGCCGAACAGGCAGCGAACCAACGGGCTCGGCGGCGGGTATCGGCCCAGGCGGCAGCGGGGTCGCGTCGCCGCGTTGTGCGGATCGGCCGGCGGGAGCCGTCCGGGCGCCCGGCTTGGCCGCGGCGCCGCGGCGCGCCTTGCCATTCGGACGCGCAGGTGCCGCTCCGGACGCGGCGGGACTGACCGGCGGCTTGTCGGCGGCGAGCTCGGCCCAGTAGTCCACGTCGGACATCGAGTCCCAGCTGTTCGTTTGCGCGTCCGGGCCCGCGGCCTTGGCTGACGTGGCCGACCGGGCGGTGGAGGCGACAGGACGCGTCCCGGCGGGCTGTCCGCTTCTGCGGTCGGGCACATCGGATCTAGGCCCGGTCTCGCGGTCGCGCTGGCTCGCGGGGCGGTTTTCAGTGGGGCGGCCAGGACGGCCAGCGGCCCACGGATCGCGGGGCGCTTGCTCGCGGACGGGCTCGGGATGCCGCGACCTACGGCGCGCTGCCGAGGCCGATACCTGCTCGCGTGGCGGATCGGCGAGGGGAAGGCCGGCGCTGCGCGGCTCCTCGGGCATGTCGTCAAACGCGTCGGAGTCGTCGGCCCGCAGGAAGTGCAGGGCAAGGACAGCGATTATCACGATCAACACGACCACGGCCACAAGGACAATCAAGATCGTAGTGATCATCACACCATCCCACTGATATGGCCTCGGGGTGGCGCTAGCAAGACTCGCGCGGCCATATGCGCGAGCCTCCCCCGAAGTGCGAGCACCCTATATTGCTGCGGGCTGATCCGCCTGAACAGCGATTGTGTCGGACGCTATACGCCTTGTCACGCAATTCGGGAAGTTTTACCGAGTGTCTCGCCTGCTCGTGTGCAGGAGAATACGCACAGTAGCGGTGCGCGGCCCCATTTGGATGCGGTTATCCGGATACGGGACCGGGAAGCGCCCTGGCTGTAAACGTGCCGCGGGCGGTGACGTGTGGCGCGATGGCAGTGAGCGTCTCGAGCAGGTGCGAGTTCGCGGGGAGTGAGCTTCCGAAGAACGTGTTGAGGGCGTACACCGTGAACCGGTAATTGTGTGCGCTGCCGCGCGGGCACGGCGCGTCGTAACTGGCCTTGCCGGAACTGTTGTCCGCCACCCTGGCGTGCGGGGGAAGCGAGCCCACCTGAAGGTCGGTCGTTGCGGGGCTGATGTCGAAGACGAACCAGTAAACCCTGGGCGAGATCGGGGTAGCCGAGTCGTCGACCACGAGGGCCAGCGACTTGGTACCCGGTGGCGGTGAGGACCAGAAGATCGGCGGGCTCACGCTTGACCCGTGGCAAGTGAAGCGAGCCGGGATGACGCCGTTGGTGAAGGCTGGACTGTTAGCCGACATCGTCATCGGGGCGTCGGCGACGAGCGCCTTCGGCTTGCCGAGCAGTCCGCAGCCACCGAGGAGGAGCGCGCAGGCCAGCGCGCCGGACAACCACGCGGCCGCCGCATGGCTGCGTCGGCTGCGGCTATCTCCACCCCCGCGCACGCTGCCTCACCCTGTCTCGTCAGTAGTCCGGCATCGCCAGATGCGGCGGCCTGCATCCTATGCCGCGCCGGCCGTAACCACGTCCGCGTCGCTTACGGTCGGTGCCTAGTCCGCCCGCGTCTGGTCCGCCCGTGCCCGGATCACCCGCATCAGTCTGGCTGGCGGGATGTGCCGAACATGATCTCGTCCCACGACGGCACCGACGCCCGCCTTGATCTGCCGCTTGCTGCCCTCTTCGCAGGCACCGGAGCGTCGCCGTCCTCGGCAGCGGCGCTTGGGGGGGCGGCTGATGTATCCACCGGGAGGTCACTACCACTGCCAGCGTGACCAGCGCTCGCAACGGCCGATCCGGGCGACAGCGGCCGACCGGATTCTGCGTCAGCGGCTACCGCGAAGTCAGCGTCCCTCGGCCGGGGGGGCACAGCCGCGCCCCTGCGCTCATGCTCGCGTGCCTGGTCGGCATAGGGGCTGTGCTGCCGCGACCCGATGGGCGTCACCGTCGCTGTCACCCGGCTGCGCTCTGCGAATGTCACCGCGGCCCACTCTTCCGGCGGCAGGCACAGCCGCACAGCCTGGTCGTCGTCCGGGATGACGTGTCGTCGGCGCGGATCGTAGATCCACTCGGCGGTGCTAGCGCGACCGCCGATGCTGAACTGGAGCTGCACCTGCCAGTTCCCATCCGGCCGCTTGCGCGAGTCCCACTCAGCGCTGTCCGCGTGCGCGCCGACACCGCTAAGACGCTCAGCGACGATATCGCCCAGCCTCGGGCCTGGACCGGAGTCCCCGCGCCCCCGAATGGTCGCCCGCTGCGCCTCCTGAGCCCTGTACTGCCGCTCGGCCAGCACGGGACCCTCAAATCGGCGGACGCGGTCCGGCGGGATGCCGGCGGCGTCGGCGATCTCGTCAGCCGTCTCGCCAGCCCGGATACGGTCCTGGATCTCCTTGGGTCGCAACGGATTCTCCACTTCGATCTCGTACTGCGCGAGCCGGGAGAACTGACCCTTGGCCACCGTCCTCAGCCGCTCATCTATGGGCAACAGGAACCGACCGCTCCGTCCCGGCACCGCTAGGATGGCGTAGCTGCCATCCTCGCTGACTGCGACGAGGCGCAGCTCCTGCATCGGTGTCCTTCCTGCGGCCGCCCCGTCCGCGCGGAGGCGGAACCGGACCTGCCCTCAACGAGTCTGCCGGCATTAGCGCCGACAGGCCAGCACCGCGCCCGGCATGTCCCTGAGTATCCGGGCTAGGCCCCCTTGTGCCGGGCATCTTCCAGCATGGTGACCAGCGTTAACGGCAGGGTATTCACGATACGGCTGGATGGCGCGCGAACAGCGGATAATCAGGGCCGCTCTGCTTCGGCAGGCCAGGCGCTTGAGCCTCAGAGCCGCTCATGGCCTCTGGCTATGCTGACGCTCATGGCACCCTCGCCCGCAGCAAGTGCCCCGGCGAGCCCCGCAGCTCAGGGCTCCGCGGCTCAAGGCTCGGCGGCCGAGCCGGATCCGGCCGGGCTGGCGGTCGCCGACGCGGTGTCCCGGCTGCGCCGCGCGATGCGGCGGGCCGGACGTGCACTCGGGCCCGGCGGCGCGCTGCCTGGTGGATTGTCGGTGGCCCAGCTGGAATTCCTGTCCTGCCTCGCAGAGAACCCCGCCGCTCGGCCTGGTCAGGTAGCCCGCCTGCTACGGCTCGCGCCGAGCTCGGTCGCGACGCTCGTGAACGGGCTGGCCAGAGCCGGCCTGATCGTCAGGACCGGCGGCCTCGGTGACCGGCGAACCGCCGTGCTTGACCTGACGCCAGCAGGTCATGACGTCGTCTCCGACTGGCAGGGCGTCAACTCGCGCATCCTGGCTGCCGCCCTGACGGCGCTGCCGACAACGAGCAGGCGGAGCCTGATGTCGTCACTGCCGGCCTTGCGACAACTCACTGGCGCCGTCGACGCGCTCGCAGATGAGGTGCAGCCTGGCGCGCAACCCGCATCAGACGGGGCCGCGGCGGCCGGGTAGGTCCTGGGCCTGCGGGCGGGCACCGGAGCAGTCACGACGTCCCGTAGGATTCGTGGTCATGCACGTTGATGCGATCTACGGGGCGATCGGCCGATTTAGTGTCCGCTTTCGCTGGCTCATACTGGTGATCTGGATCGCCGGGGCGATCGCTGCATCAACACAGTTGCCCGCGCTGTCGAGCGTCACCCAGGGCAATAACCAGAAGTTCCTGCCCGCCAACGCGCCAAGCTCGCAAGCCGCGGATCTCGCGACGCCTTTTGGCACCTCAAACAAGCAGCCGATCCCGGTCGTGGCGGCGACCACGGGCGGTCCGCTGACGCCCGCCGACGTTGCGGCGCTTGGCCGTCTCGAGGCGAAGCTCGCGACCGTGCCCGGAGTCGCCAAGGTCATCAACGCTGGCCGGTCTACTGACGGTCAGGCGGAGCAACTCGTAGCACTGGCCAGCGTGGCCGGCAGCGGCAACCCGCAGTACGCAAAAAACCTGGTAGACGGCATGCGCGCGCAGATCGCGAGTGCCCACCTGCCAGCCAATTTGCACGCCCACGTGGCGGGCGACCTCGCCATCCAGGTCGACCAGCAGAAAGCCTCGGGCAGCACTAGTAATAAGGTAACCGGGCTGTCGGCGCTGTTCGTCATCCTGCTGCTCGTACTGATCTTCCGATCTTTCAGCCTCGCGATCACGACGGTGCTGCCCGCGCTGCTGTCGGTATCGATCGCCGGCCCGCTCGTGGCCGAGGCGGCCAAGCATGGGCTCCAGGTCTCGCCGATCGCACAGTTGCTGCTGATCGTGCTGGTAATCGGAGCTGGCACCGACTACGGACTGTTCCTGGTGTTCCGCGTCCGGGAGGAGCTTCGCGCGTCCGGACATGACACGGGGGGAGAGCTCTACCCCGGCAGGATGGGGACGGGGTCCAGCATCCTCGCCGACCTTGCCCATCCGCGGCCGGCCGCTCGCGACGCGATAGTCCGCGCCGTCACCAGGGTCGGCGAGTCGATCAGCGCCTCAGCTGCCACGGTTATCGCGGCGGTGCTCACGCTGCTGCTGGCCAGCTTCTCCTTCTACTCCGACCTGGCGTGGCCGTTCGCCATCGCTGTCGTCGTCATCCTGGCGGCCGGGCTGTCGCTGCTGCCCGCGCTGCTCTCCATCAGGCTGTCGCTGCTCGCGGTCAAGCGCTCGCTGTTCACAGCCTGGTTCAGCAAGCCGAAGCTCATCCCGTGGAGCATCCAGGGCAAGGGCGGTCCCGGCCTCTGGGGCCGCGTCGCTGGTCGGATCGTCCAGCATCCAGCCCCGACGCTGCTGGCCGGCCTTGTCTTCTTCGGCGGCCTGGCGTTCGCGGTACTTGGCTATACGGCAGCGGGCTTCGGCGGCACCACGACCCCCCCAATCGCCAGCGACTCGGCAGCCGGGGCGACCTCGCTGGCCAAGCACTTTCCGCAGTCTTCGGCTAACCCCACCACGATCATCTTCAAGTTCCCGCAGCCGGTCTGGTCCAATGCGGCGCCGCTGGCGAAGGCGACGAGCGAGCTTCGCGCAAGCGGCAAGTTCACGCAGGTCACCGGCGCGCTGAACCCCGTCGGCGGCATCACGCTCACCCCCGCGCAGTACCAGGGCTTGTACAGCGCGCTCGGCCCGCCGAACAATCTCCCGGCCACTCCGACCGCGGCCGCCCTACTCGGGGGCAGGATCCCGGTACAGGCCTATCAGCTGTACCGGGTGACGGCGAACTTCGTCAGCCCAGACGGCCGAACCGTGCAGTTCTCGACCGGGCTGCATGCCAGGAACGGCTCGACTGCGACCATCGACCCAGGCAGCACGGCGGCGCTGAACGCGATCCCAGCCATTCGGGCCACAACCACGCAGATTCAGAAGTCGGTCGGCGCTACGGCGTCCGGCGTTGCCGGCGAGGCACCGGCGCTGCACGACATCAGCGTCATCTCGACCAGCGACCTGAAGCGCATCATTCCGATCGCCATCCTCGCGATCGGCATCCTGCTGGCGCTGGTGCTGCGCAGTCTCGTCGCGCCGCTGTACCTGATCGCCTCGGTCGGCGTCTCCTATTTGGCCGCTCTCGGTCTGTCCGTCCTTATCTTCATCAAGATCGGCGGCAGCGGCGGCCTGGTGTTCTTCATGCCGTTCCTGATGTTCATCTTCTTGCTGGCGCTCGGCGAGGACTACAACATCCTCGTCATGACCAGGATCCGCGAAGAAGCGCACAAGCTGCCGCTGCCCCAGGCGGTCGCCAAGGCGATCGGTGCCACCGGCTCGACAATCACGTCGGCCGGGCTGGTACTGGCGGGCTCGTTCATCGTGCTGACCGTAGCGGCCGGCAGCGGCTCGGGGGCGAGCCAGGTCCGCGACATCGGCCTGGGCCTAGCACTTGGCATCCTGATGGATACTTTCCTGGTCCGGACACTGCTGGTGCCTTCGACCGTTGTCCTGCTCGGCAAGTGGAACTGGTGGCCGTCCAAGCTGCGCGTGGACCAGCCGAGTGAGATCGACATGGTTCAGCCAGGTCCCCCGGCGCCGGCCACCGCGTCCGGCGCCGGCTAGGACCGCCCTGGCCACTGGTCACGAGACGGCGATGGCCGGCGAACTGCCAGCGCGCGGGGGACAAACCGCCCAAACGTAAACGTGGCAGTCCTCCGTCGGGCGGAAGACTGCCACGGTGGGGCTAGGACCTGCCTAGTGGACGGCGGCGAACTGCTCGCTCTCGGTCGAGCCGGCGAGCGCCGTGGTCGACGCGTCCGGGCTGATGGCAGACGTCACCTGGTCGAAGTAGCCGGTGCCGACCTCGCGCTGGTGCCGCGTCGCGCTATAGCCCTTTGCTTCGGCAGCGAACTCGGCATCCTGGAGCTCGACATAGGCGGACATCCCGCGTTCGGCGTAGTCGTGGGCCAGCGTGAACATGGACTCGTTCAGCGCATGGAAACCGGCCAGCGTGATGAACTGGAACCTGTATCCCATCGCGCCGAGCTCGCGCTGGAACTTGGCGATGGTTGCGGAGTCCAGGTGCGCACGCCAGTTGAACGACGGCGAGCAGTTGTAGGCAAGCAGCTGGTCCGGGTAGATGTCCTTGACAGCCTCGGCGAACTGACGAGCGATGGCAAGGTCAGGCGTCGAGGTCTCCATCCAGAGCAGCTCGGCGTACGGCGCGTACGCGAGCCCGCGGGCGATGCAGGACTCGAGGCCGTTGCGAACGCGGTAAAAGCCCTCGGCGGTGCGCTCGCCGGTGACGAACCGCTTATCCCGGTCGTCGACGTCAGTGGTGATCAGCGTCGCAGCCTGGGCGTCGGTGCGGGCCACGATCAGGCTCGGCACACCGGCGATGTCGGCGGCGAGGCGCGCCGCGTTCAGCGTCTTGATGTGCTGACCAGTGGGGATCAGGACCTTGCCGCCGAGGTGGCCGCACTTCTTCTCAGATGCGAGCTGGTCCTCCCAGTGCACGCCAGCTGCGCCTGCCGCGATCATCGACTTCATCAGCTCGAACGCGTTCAGCACGCCGCCGAAGCCGGCCTCGGCGTCGGCCACGATCGGCGCCAGCCAGTACGGAGCGCCCTCGTTCCGCGACTCAGCCCAGGTGATCTGATCGGCTCGCATGAGCGCGTTGTTGATGCGGCGCACGACTGCTGGAACGGAGTTGGCCGGGTACAAGCTCTGGTCCGGGTACGTCTGGCCCGCCAGGTTAGCGTCGGCCGCGACCTGCCAGCCGGACAGGTAGATAGCGCGCAGGCCGGCCTTGACCTGCTGGACTGCCTGGTTCCCGGTCAGCGCGCCGAGAGTACTGACGTAGCCGTTCTCCTGGAGCAGCGACCAGAGCCGCTCGGCGCCGAGGCGCGCGAGGGTGTGCTCCTCCTGTACGGAGCCGCGCAGCTTGACGACGTCGTTAGCGGTATACGTGCGCTCAATGCCGGACCAGCGCGGATCTGTCGCCCACTCGCGGTGCAACGCCGCCGCCTGGCTTTCAATCGTGCTGACCACTGGGCCGTGGCCGTTGGTGTGGGTTTGGGTTGTGCCGTTGGCCTTGGGTGTGCCGTTCAGAGTGCCCTCGAGGCGACGGTCGCTCACTGTATTTCCTCCTGGTCAGTCGTCCCCGGGTGATGTAAGCCACACTGCTTGGGCCACCCGGCCCACGCCAGGGAAACTCGACCGTAATTTCTTCTAGTCTTTGGATAGACTGAAGAAGTGAAAACTTTCACTAATGAAGAACCTAGATCCTTGCCGGGATCCGGTCTCGACCTCGGCATGTTCGGCCAGCGCCTAAGACACATCAGGCGCGCACGCGGGCTGACGCTGGCCGAGCTTGGCGAGCGTGTCGGCCGGGCGCCGTCGGCGCTGTCCCTGCTGGAGAATGGGCGCCGGGAGCCCAAGCTGTCGCTGATCGAGGCGCTCGCTTCCGCTCTGTCTGTCCCGGCCGACGAGCTCATGCGCAAGCAGCCGCCAAGTCGGCGCGCACAGCTGGAGGTCGCGCTGGCCGAGGCACAGCGGGATCCGGTGCTGGCCGACCTGGACCTGCCGCCGCTGCGCGTCGGGGCGAAAGTGCCCAACGACGTGCTCGAGCACGTGCTGGCCCTGCACGCCGAGCTGCGGCGCCAGCGGGTTAAGCCCACCGCGACGCCGGAGGAGGCGCGGGCGGCCAACGCGGACCTGCGACTCATGATGGCCGAGCGCGGCAACTACTTTGCCGAGATCGAGGAGGCGGCCGCCGACGCCCTCGCGCCCGTTGGGTACTCCGGCGGCGCCCTCTCCCAGGGCATGCTGCTGTCGGTGGTCAGCCATCACGGCTTCGCCGTTCGCTACGTGCAGGACCTGCCGCGCTCGGCGCGGTCCGTGACCGACTTGCGCAACCGGCGCATCTACTTGCGGCAGGAGACGCTCGGCATGCACACGCCGCGTGCCGTGCTACTGCAGACGCTCGGCCACTTTGTGCTCGGTCACTCCGTGCCGGCTGACTTCGGCGAATTCCTGCGCCAGCGGGTCGAGGCGAACTACTTCGCTGCGGCCGTGCTGGTGCCCGAGCGGCCGGCGGCGCGGTTCCTCAAGGAAGCCAAGGACGCGCGGGACCTCTCGGTTGAGGACCTGCGGGACGTGTTCTCGGTATCGTACGAAATGGCCGCGCACCGGTTCACCAACCTCGCCACGCACCACCTCGACATCCCGTGCCACTTCGTCAAGAACGACGAGAGCGGCATCATCTACAAAGCCTACGAGAACGATGGGGTGGTGTTCCCGGCCGACCCCGCCGGGGCGATCGAGGGCCAGCGGATGTGCCGACAGTGGTCGGGGCGGCAAGTGTTCCACGCGCCGGACAGGTTCAGCCCGTACTTTCAGTACTCCGACACGCCGTCGGGCACGTACTGGTGCACGGCATTCGTAGATTCAGGACGGGAACGCGGTTTTGCTATCACTCTCGGCGCACCGTACGACCACAGCCGCTGGTTCCGGGGCCGTGACACGACGCTCCGGACGACGTCGCGGTGCCCGGACGGGCAGTGCTGCCAGCGCCCTCCGGCGGCGCTTGCCGCGCGGTGGGACGGCATGGCGTGGCCGTCGGCCCGCGCGCATTCGCACATCCTGCTGGCGCTCCCGTCGGGCAGCTTCCCCGGCGTCGACGAGGCCGACGTGTTCGAGTTCCTCGACCGGCACGCGGCCGACTAGCCGAACTCTGCTAGCCAAACTGTGCTAGCCAAACTGTGCTAGCTGAAGTGGGCAGCCCGCTTCTCGCGCAGCGATGCCAGGCCTTCGGAAACGTCGTCGCCGAGGAAGGTGAGCATTTCGTAGGCGGCCGACTGGTCGAAGATCGGCCCGGCATTGCGGATCCAGCCGTTGAGCGCTCGCTTGGTCAGCCGGATCGCCAGCTGCGGCCCAGCGGCTAGCCTGCTGGCGACGTTCATCGCCTCTTCGAGCACCTGCTCGCGCGGCAGCGCCTTGGATACCAGGCCGATACGCTCGGCCTCGGCGCCGGTCACCATCTCGCCGGTCAGCAGGTAGTACTTCGCCCTCGCCAGCCCGCACAGCAGCGGCCAGATGATGGCTGCATGATCGCCCGCAGCGACGCCGAGCCGGACGTGACCGTCACCCAGACGCGCGTCGTCGGCGCAGATGCTGATGTCGGCGAGCAGCGCTACCACGAGACCTGCCCCGACAGCGACGCCATTAATGGCCGAGACGATGGGCTTCTCGCAGTTGGTCATGTTGTACACCAGGTCGCTCATCTCCTTGAGCATCTTGGTGACCAGGTCGTAGTTGCCGATCTGCCGCTCGACCATGGCGAGGTCGCCGCCGGCCGAGAAGGCTCGTCCCGCGCCCGTTACGACGGCCACCCGGGTGGCTTCGTCCTGACTGATGTCTGCCCATACCCGGGCCAGTTCAGAGTGCATGCCCTCGTCCGCGGCGTTGAGTACCTCGGGCCGGTTCAACGTGATGAGGAGTACGCCGTTCGGGTGCCGGTCAAACTTCAGGTGCTGGTAACTGGCGAGGTCCATGCGAATTTTGCCTCTCCTTGTCGGCGTCACTGTCCGACGCCACACGCTACTCGGACTGGTGCTAGGACCCGCTACGGTCAGCGCTCGCCACCGATCTCGGGGCTGGCCTGAGAGGCAGTGAAGCCGTCGCGGCCAGTCCGCGCTGCTTGCGAAGGTGTCGGCGGCCGAACAGGCCACCCTGACTCAGGTGCTCGGCCGGAACGCGGCGGCTTGACGCTCGCACGCGCGAACGCTGACAATCCCTGACACGCCGGAAATGGGCGGCTACTCTAAGCCCCGTGACGGTCCGCCACATGGAACAGCTTCACTCGCGGGGCGAGGTAGCTGAAGCGTCCGGCGCCGACCCGCAGTGCATGTGGGCGGCGCAGGGCCTGTTAGCTGGTGGCTGCGCCTGGGCAAGTGCTGGCGCGGTCCTGGTCGCCTGTCCGGCCCTGTGCGGGCGCGATCGGCTTATCGTGCGCGGTCCCGCCGGGCCCGCAGCCAGCCTGGTGCGCGCCGTTCTTGAGTCGCTCGGGCCTTCCTACGCCGTCGTCGGTGATCCGCCCCTGATGACTGAGCTGCTGGCGCGCATCAGCTGGCTGGAGCCGCGTGGCTTCTTCGGCTGGATGGACTGCATCCGGCGGCCTGTATGCCGGCCAGTGCACAACGCCCGGTGGCTGTCCCGGCAGGAGTGGCCCGCTGCCGATCAGGTTCTGAGCGTTGCCTATCCCAAGTCATTCGCGCGCCCCGGAGTACCCGGTGTGAGCAGGTGGGCCGGCATCACAGACCGAGGCGGGTCGCTGACCAGCATCGCTGCTGACGCCTGGAGCGCGCCCGGCCTTGGTTTCGTGGCCGGCCTGGCAGTCGTGCCCGAGGCCAGGCGGACCGGCCAGGGGCGGGACGTCAGCGCGTTCGTCCTGAGCTCCCTGATGGCTGTCAACGGCCGCGTCGCAATGATGGTGCGGTACTCCGACGCGGCCGCGATCGCGATGTATGCCGAACTCGGACTCACGTACCGGCGCCAGCAGATCCTCGGCGTGCGATCGGGCTCACTCGCCGAAAGGTAGCCCGTTCCCATCTTGAATTGCCCTTGGTAGCGCCGCGCCGGTTGGCATCATAGAGTTGATTACCAAGGAGTAACTTAGGCTGCTGCGAGGAGCGAGATGAGCAGTCCCAGCGACAGCGCGAGCGGGTTCTCGCTCACGCTTTCTGAGGATGTCCGGCAGACCAGGGACTGGGTACACGCGTTCGCGCGGGACGTGATACGCCCGGCTGCCGCCGAGTGGGACGAGCGGGAGGAGACACCATGGCCGATCCTCGAGGAGGCGGCCAAGATCGGGCTCTACTCGCTCGACTTCTTCAGCACGCAGTGGTTTGATCCGAGCGGCCTTGGCACCGTCGTCGCGTTCGAGGAGCTGTTCTGGGGGGACGCGGGGATCGGCCTGTCGCTCGTCGGCTCTGGCCTAGCCGCGATCGCGGTAGCCAGCAATGGCACCAACGAGCAGATCGGCGAATGGCTACCGCAGATGTTCGGCAGCCCTGGCGACGTCAAGCTCGGCGCTTTCTGCTCGTCGGAGCCCGACGCTGGCAGTGATGTCGGCGCCATCCGCACGAGGGCCAAGTACGACGAAGCCACGGACGAGTGGGTCATCAACGGCACGAAGACCTGGGCAACCAACGGAGGCATCGCCGACGTCCATGTGGTCGTGGCGTCGGTCGCGCCCGACCTCGGGAGCCGCGGTCAGGCCACGTTCATCGTGCCGCCAGGGACGGCGGGCCTGTCGCAGGGCCAGAAGTTCCGCAAGCACGGCATCCGGGCGTCCCACACGGCCGAGGTCGTGCTCGATAACGTACGCGTCCCCGGCCGGTGCCTCGTCGGCGGGAAGGACCGGCTGGACGCGCGGCTGGCCAGGATCGCCGCGGGCGGCAGCAGCGGCGAGCAGGCGGCGATGAAGACGTTCGAGCGGTCCAGGCCGACCGTGGCGGCGATGGCGGTCGGTGTCGCGAGGGCGGCTCTGGAGTACGCCGCCGAGTACTCGACGCAGCGAATCCAGTTCGGGCGGCCGATCGGGCAGAACCAGGGCGTCGCGTTCATGCTGGCCGACATGCAGGCGTCGGTCGACGCGGCGCGACTGCTGACGTGGCGCGCCGCCTGGATGGCGCGCAACGGTCTGCCGTTCGACCATGCCGAAGGATCGATCTCCAAGCTGGTCGCCGCGGAGACCGCAGTTAAGGTGACTGAGCAGGCCATCCAGATCCTCGGCGGCAATGGCTACACCCGTGAATACCCGGTCGAGCGCTGGCACCGGGACGCGAAGATCTTCACCATTTTCGAGGGCACGTCGGAGATTCAGCGCATGATCATCGGAAGGGCCGTCACCGGGCTTGACGTGCGGTAATAACCGCAGGTCATGGCGCTGGTGCGGATCTTGAAGGGCCTGTGAACTCCGGTTTCCGGCGGTCGGCCGTTTGCCCGTTATTCCTGGTTGGTTCCCGTCAGTTCCCGATAGCGTGCTGAGTTGGTGCTGACCCCCTAACCGTTAGGGTCGCCTCGTCGATCGGCCGAAGGCCTCGAATCGGCTGGGGAGCCACGGGCGGTTAGCGGTGGCTCCGACGACAACAGCGGCCGGGCTAAGCAGGTTCACGTGATCAGCGTGAGCATGCCAGATCGCTCTCCGGAGAACGGGGCCCTCACGCTTTGCGTGCCCGACCGGCCAAGTCCACGCCGTCATAGTTAGCGAGGCTGTCGCAATCCGGCAGGCAGGGCAGTGAGCGCGCCGGATGAGCCTGCCATCGACCTCGGATGGACCTTTCAGGTACCGGATACAGACCGGCTCTGGACCTGGAGGCGGATACCGACGTCTGCGATCACGTAGTTTCTCCTCAATCTGCCGCCGTGGCAGTTCGAGGTGCCGTCGTGCCAGCGCATTGCCGCAGTTGAGGACTCACGAACGGGGACCTAGTCGAGTTTCCGGGTGGATGCTTGGCGGCCGCGACGACGTTGCGGTGCTGTGGGGCTTCCGGGTGGCTCCGGACCAGCGGGGAGCTGGCGCCGGATCAGCGCTGTTCCGTGCCGTTGAGGGCTGGGCTCGTGCCCGTGGCGGCGGCTGGCTCAAGATCGAGACGCAAAACATCAACGCCGCGGCCTGCCGGTTCTACCAGAAGATGGGCTGCACTCTCGGCGGCATCGACCGGTTCGCCTATCTCAGGCTGCCGTGCGAGTTGCAGTTGCTGTGGCGGAAGGCGCTGCAGGGCGTATTCAGGGGGTCGTCGCAACGCGCTGGTCTTCGGCGAGGAGTTTAGCGAAGGCTTCGGCTGGGGTGTGGTAGCCGAGGCGCTTGCGGGGGCGGTCGTTGAGTTCGCGGGCGATGGCCTGGAGGCGGGCGGGGCTGTAGGGCCGCAGGTCGGTGCCCTTGGGGAGGTATTCGCGGAGCAGGCCGTTGACGTTCTCGTTGCTGCCGCGCTGCCAGGGCGCGTGGGGGTCGGCGAAGTACACCTGGATGCCGGTGGCGGCGGTGACGCGCTGGTGCTGGGCGGCCTCGCTGCCGCGGTCCCAGGTGAGGGTGCGGGCGAACCACGGGGGCAGCACGGTCATGTGCTCGATGATGGCGTCGGCGACGGTGGCGGCGTCCCGCCCGGCGTGCAAGGGCAGCAGGGTGAGGTAGCCGGTGACACGCTCGACGATGGTGCCGACGGCCGAGCCGGAGGCTCGCGAGCCGATGATGAGGTCGCCTTCGTGGTGGCCGGGCACGAGCCGGCCCTCGACCTCGGGGGGCCGCTGGCCGATCGGCACCGCGCCGACGATCCCGCCGCGTGTCTCGCGGCGGCCGCGGCGGCGGCGCACGGCCCGCCCCGACCGCAGGCAGGCCTTCAGCTCCCGGCGCAGCTCGCCGCGGGGGTAAAGGTAGATGGACTGGTAGATCGTCTCGTGGCTGACCCGCATGGCCGGGTCGTCGGGGTAGGCCACCGTCGGCCAGGCGGTCTGCTCGGGGGAGTACCGCCGGTCCAGCATCTGCTGCACCTGCGCGCGTAATACCGGGTGCTGCGACAGCCGGGACGGCTTGGGCCTGCGCTGCCGCTCCCAGGCCAGCCGGTGGGCGCGCTCGGGCTGGTACCCGCGCGCCCGCGGGCCGGCGTTGCGGGCCAGCTCCCGGCTGACCGTCGACGGGCTGCGCGCAAGGCGTCCCGCGATCTGCCGCATCGACAGCCCGGACTCACGCAGCCGGGCCAGCTCATACCGTTCCTCACGGTTCAGGTAACGGTCACTGTAGGTCACTGCAGGGGGCCGGTACACCCCGCCCATCTTGTGGTGCAGGTCATAAGCGAACGACTTCGACACGCCGGCCGCCGGGCCCGCCTGATTCGGGTTCAGCCCCGCCGCCAGATAATCCAGCACCAGCCGTACCCGCTCCCGCGGCAGCCCTCGATTGCCCATCACGCCTCCCGATCGGTCAGGCGTTGCGACAATCCCTTGAGCCCAGCCAGGCGCCCGGCGACGGTTCTTCCGGCTGATCTCTCTATTCAGGCCGGTCTGCAGCTGTCAGCACAGTCGGCGTGGCGACCTACCAGGCGCCTACCAAACGACGGGAAGGCAGGGGTAGGTGCCATCTTCTAGAACGGATCCCAGATGCACAACAACGCACCAGGAGGTCCGGCATGAAGGTCACAGCGGCAAATAGCCCGAGCAGGCGGCGTTGCGGAACAGCAGTTGGCGGCTCCCGCTCGCGGGCGCGGCTGCGACGGACGAGCGTCCTGGCCGTCACAGCTGGCATCGTGCTGCTGGAGGCGGCATGCGCGGGACACCCGTCCACCGGCACCGGAGGTACGTCCTCAGCGGGAGGGTCGGCGATCCAAGATGTTAGGCTCGCGGTCGCCCAGTGCATGCGCTCGCACGGCGTCCCGGCCTTTCCCGATCCGTCAGCGAGCGGTTTTAGCCATCTCGGTCCGGAAGCCACGGGCGTGAGTGCCACGGTCTACCAGGCGGCTGCGCGCGCCTGCCGGCACCTGGTCCCGAATTCGTACGCCTCTTCCGGGACCTCTCAGCAGGTGCTCAGTCAGGTGCTCACCTTCTCTAAGTGCATGCGCTCGCACGGCGTGCCGAACTTCCCCGACCCTGACAGCACTGGCCTGCAAGTGCCCCCCGGCATGACCCAGTCGCATCAGTTTCAGACGGCATACGGATCGTGCGAATCGCTGCTGCCACCTAACGCCCCCGTGAAGGGCCTCACGCCGTGAACCGCGCTCGGGGGCCAGCGATGAGCGAGACGGTTCGGCACAGCCCGGAGGCCGGGCTCGACGTGGTGCCGGGCGAAGCCCCGGCGGCCGAGTCGCAGACAGCCGAGCCGCAGGCAGTCGAGGCGACCAGCCCGCCGGGCGGGCGCCGCCGGGCGGGCTGGGTAGCTGCGGGTGTCGCGGTGGTCCTGGCCGCCGGTGCGGCGGCGGCGTGGCGGGCGGGGGTATTCTCCCCGGCGGCAGTGTCCGGCGGGCAGCCGGGCGGGCCGCGCGGCGACGGCGGCGGTGGTGCGGGGTGATCTGTCGGCGTCGACGCCGGTGGCGGCGACGCTGGGGTATGCGGGCTCTTACACGGTGACCGGGTCGGGCGGGGGGACGCTGACGTGGCTGCCGGCGCTGGGGCAGGTGATCAGCCAGGGCCAGCCGGTGTACCAGACGGGGAACGGGTCGCCGGTGGTGCTGCTGTACGGGACCGTGCCGGAGTGGCGGGTCATGTCGGAGGGAACGACCGGTGCGGATGTGGCCCAGCTGAACCACGACCTGGTGCCGCTGGGGGATGCCAGCAGCGGGAATGTGGCCGGGCCGGGCTGGGATTACTTCTCGGCAGCCACGGGGTCCGGGGTGCAGCTGCTGGAGGAGCACCTGGGAGTGACCAGCCCGGCGGCGTCGCTGTCGCCGGGGCAGGTGGTGTTCGAGCCCGGGGCGATCCGGGTTACGCAGGTGACGGGGAGCCTGGGCGGCCCGGCGGCCGGGCCGGTACTTCAGGCGACCTCCGATCAGCAGGTGGTGTCGATCGCGCTGGACACCGCGCAGGAATCGCAGGTCGCAGCCGGCGACAAGGTGTCGGTGACCCTCCCCGGCGGGTCGTCCACGCCCGGCGTGGTCGCATCCGTCGGCACCGTGGCGACCAGCACCGCCGGGCAGGGCGGCTCGGGCAGCACCACGACGGTCCCGGTGACGGTGACGCTGACCGATCCCGGCGCGGCCGGCACCCTGGACCAGGCGCCGGTGACGGTGTACATCACCACTGCCACCGCTAAGGACGTGCTGGCCGTGCCGGTGACCGCGCTGCAGGCCCGGCCCGGCGGCTACGTGGTCGAGGTCACCGGCCCGGGGCAGGCCCGGCGCTGGGTGCCGGTGAGCGCCGGGCCGGTGTTCGACGACAACTCCGGCCTGGTCGAAGTGCACGGGGCGCTGACCCCCGGCCAGCGTGTCGTGGTGGCCTCCTCATGACCGCCCGCCCGCAGCCGCCCGCACCGGCCGGGACGGCACTAGCGGTGACTGGGCGGGGCCGAGCGCCGGTGCCGGTGCTGGAACTGGACAACGTGTCGAAGGTGTATCCGGGCAGCCCGCCCGTGCGGGCACTGGATCAGGTGAGCCTGACGGTGACGGCGGGGGAGCTGATCGCCGTCACCGGCCCGTCCGGATCGGGGAAGACCACCCTGCTGCACCTGACCGGCACCCTCGACCAGCCCACCCACGGCAAAGTACGGGTCACCGGCCTGGACACCGCCAAAATGACCGACCGGCAGCTCGCCGCCCTGCGCGCCACCCGGATCGGGTTCGTGTTCCAGCAGTTCTTCCTCGCCGAGCACCAGACCGTCCTCGCTAATGTCGCCGACGGGCTGCTGTACGCCGGCGTCGCCCGCACAGAGCGCCGCCACGCCGCCGCCGCCGGCCCTCGACCGTGTCGGCCTCGCCCGCAAAGCCAACAGCCCGGCCCGTCCAGCTATCCGGCGGGGAACGACAGCGGGTCGCCATCGCCCGCGCCGTCGCCGGCCGCCCGCCGGTGCTGCTCGCCGACGAGCCCACCGGCAACCTCGATTCCGAAACCGGCGCCGCCATCCTCGCCCTGCTCGAAGAACTCAACGCCCAGGGCACCACCGTCATCATCATCACCCACGACCACGACCGTCGCCGCCCGCACCCGCCGCCGCATCGACATGCTCGACGGCCACCTCATCACCGACACCGGCTCCGGTCAGGAAGCGCTGACATGACCACCACCTCGCCGCGCCCGCCGGCCGCGTCCGTCCGCCGACGGCCCGGCTGCGGCCCGCCGACCTGGCCGCCCTGGCCAGCATCGGGCTGCGCACCCGCAAACTGCGCTCCGCCCTGTCTGCCCTCGGCATCGCCATCGGCACCGGCGCGATCGTCGCCGTCCTGGGCCTGGCCGCATCATCGTCAGGCGACGCTGCGGATGAGATCCGCGCGCTGGGGACCAATCTGCTGACCGTGGCCAACGGGCAGACGCTCACCGGCGCCACCGCCGAGCTGCCCGTGGCGGCACCGGGCATGATCGCCGCAGCTGCCCGGCGTCACCGCAGTTCAGGACACCGGCCAGGTCACCGGCATTAATGCCTACCGCAGCCCGCTCATCCCCGCGATCGAAACCAACGCCCTCAGCGTGGCCGGTGCCAGCCTGGGCCTGCCGAGCGTTGTCGGCACTTCGATCGCGCAGGGCAGCTACCTGAACGCCGCCACCGCCCGTGAGCCGGTCGCCGTGCTCGGCGCGCCAGGCCGCCCAGCTGCTCGGCATCGACCGGGTCCAGCCGCGGACGAGCGGCTATCTGGCGTCGGCGCCGGCCAGTGGTTCTACATCGCGGGCATCCTCAACCCGGTCCCTGCAGTACGCTCCCGAGATCAACACCGCGGTCCTGGTCGGCTTTCCCGCCGCCGAGCGCTACCTCGGCCTCGACGGCCATCCCTCGGAGATCTACGTCCGCACCACCCCGGACAACCAGGCCGCCACCACCGCCGTGGACAGCCTGCTCGGCGCACCAGGCCGACCCGGAAAACCCCGGACGACGTCACCGTCTCCCAGCCGTCGGCTGCACTCACCGCGCAGGCCGACGCCAAAGGTGCCCTCGACACCCTGTTCCTCGGCCTCGGCGCCGTCGCCCTCCTCGTCGGTGCCATCGGTGTCGCCAACATCATGATCATCTCCGTGCTGGAACGCCGTCAGGAAATCGGCCTGCGCCGCGCCCTCGGCGCCACCCGCTGCCAGATCCGCGCCCAGTTCCTCGCCGAGGCCACCCTGCTGTCCCTGGCCGGCGGCGTGGCCGGTGTCCTCCTCGGCGCCACCGCCGTCATCGCCTATGCCCGCAGCCACAGCGAGCCCGCCGTCATCCCCGTCGAAGCCTGGGCCGGCGGTCTCGGCCGCCGCCCTGCTCATCGGCGCCCTCGCCGGACTACTCCCCGCCATCCGCGCCGCCCGCCTCTCCCCAACCCAAGCACTCTGGAGCATCTGAATGCGAAGACACAGCCCGAGCCCAGCGCGACCGGTCCTTGCACTGGGCCCAGCACCTGGGGTCTACAACCCCCCGACACGAGGAGACGCCAGATGAACCTCAGCTCCGGCCGCGGTCTCGGGCAGCCATGGCTCCGCGGGGCGGCAGCTCTAGCCACAATGGTCTGCCTAGCTCTGCTGGCGGCATGCGGCGGGAGCCCGTCGGCCGCTGCCTCGGGCACGGGAGGATCCACGCGCGTGCAGGGGGCAACTTGCCTACGCCAGATGCATGCGCTCGCACGGCGTGCCGGACTTCGCCGAACCCGATAGCAACGGCAATTTCAATGTCCGGCCAGGCTCCGTCAGCAGCCAGGAGACGGCGGCCAACCAGGTTTGCAACCACCTGCTCAATACCGACACGCAGCTGAGCGCGGCGCGGACGCAGCGCACGCTCGGCCAGCTGGTGAAGTACTCCCGCTGCATGCGAGCCCACGGCGTGCCGGGCTTCCCCGACGCCACGACCATCAGCGGCGGGATCGGAGAGCCCGGCGGATTCACCTTTGACACGGCCGGCCTCAATCGCGACCAGAGGTCGCCCCAGTACCACGCCGCACAGCAGGCCTGCCAGCGACTGGCCACGCACGCCAAGGGATGAGGTTGTTGCCGTTCACTCCGGGCCATTGTGCGTCTGTGGTCCGTTCCAGAAGACAGCACCTACCACCGCCAGCGCACCGCTTGGTAGACGCCTGGTAGGTCGCCGGGGTCATGATGACGGAGATAGTCGAATTTCTGATAGGCGACAGAGAGCAAGGGAGCCAGCGTGAGTCTGCGACGGGCAGCCCGACCCACACGCGTCTGGACGCGCAGACCGCGCCTGCCGCAGCGCACCGTGCGCTTGCGCCTCACCCTGATCTACGGTGCGCTGTTTCTCCTCTCCGGCGCGGCGGTCCTGGCCATTGCCTACACACTGACCTGGAACGCCACCAGCCTCAAGGTGCTCTCGAGCGAGTTCCGCGCCGCTGCTTGCACCGGTGGTGTGCCGTATCGCGCCGAGCAGGGCCAGCCCGCCAGCTGCTCGGCGAACGTCCTCGGTCGGCAGCAGACACAAGCCCTCACGGGCCAGATAGGGCGGCTAGAAGACCAGCACGCCGTCCTCATGGACCGCCTACTGATCAGCTGCGCTATCGCGCTGGCCATCATGGCCGTCCTCTCCATTACGCTCGGCTGGCTGGTGGCCGGCCGGGTGCTGCATCCGCTGCGAACCATGACCGCGGCCACTCAGTGCATCAGCGAGCGGAACCTGAACGAGCGGCTCGCGGTCGTCGGTCCCGACGACGAGCTCAAGCGGCTGGCTGACACTATTGACGATCTCCTCGGCCGCCTTGAGATGGCCTTCGACGCGCAGCGCCGATTTGTCGCTAATGCCTCCCATGAGCTGCGCACTCCGCTCACCATGATGCGCACCGCGCTCGAGGTCGCCACCCGCAAGCCCGGCCCCCCGGCTCCTGGGGTGACCAACCTGGCCGGCAAGATCAGGTCCGGGCTCGACAGAACCGACCGGCTGGTGGAGAGCTTCCTTACCCTCGCCCGCGCCCAGCACGGCGGCCACGTCAGGCGCAGCGCGGTAGAGCTGGACAAGATCGCCGCGGCCGTCCTTGCCGATCACTCCGTCGCGATCAGCGATATGCATCTCACCGTCGACCAGGATCATCATGACGCGCCAGTCCTCGGCAGCGAGGCGCTGCTCACCCATCTGGTCAGCAACCTCGTCGACAACGCCATCCGGCACAATCAACCCGGCGGCTGGATTCGCGTCACCACGGGCACCGACACAGATACCGCGCGGCTCGTCGTGGAGAACAGCGGGCCGATCCTTGACCCCGGCAAGGTGGGCGAGCTGACTCAGCCATTCCGGCGCGCATCGCCGGACCGCACCGACGTCGATGACACCGGCGTGGGACTCGGGCTCTCGATCGTCGCCGCCATCGCCACGACCCATCACGGCAGCGTATGCCTGCAGGCACGCCCACATGGCGGGCTCCGTGTCACGATCACAGTGCCGGTCGCCAGCCGCCCGGCGCTTACTGCGGCAGCGGCAACGTGAGACTCCTGGTCGTCGAAGACGTGCATGGTCTGGCCGACGACATCGCCGAGGGCCTGCGCGACGAGGGTTTCGCCGTCGACGTCGCGTACGACGGACTCGATGCCGCCGCCAAGCTGGATGCTAACGACTACCAGGTCGTGGTTCTCGACCGCGATCTGCCCGGGATCAACGGCGACACCCTGTGCGGAATGATCATCGGAAGCGACCGCCCGACCATGACGCTCATGCTCACCGCGGCCGACACCACCGACGACCGCATTAGCGGCCTCAGTCTCGGTGCCGACGATTACCTGGCCAAGCCTTTCCACTTCACGGAACTCGTGCTCCGCATCCGCGCACTGGCCCGCCGCCAGCCCACAGCCCGACCCCGCATCTACCGCGCTGCTGGTCTGGCCCTCGATCCGCAACGCCACGCCGCCGCGCGCGATGGCCGACCTCTCGACCTCTCGGTCAAAGAGTTTGGTGTCCTCGAGGCTCTGCTCCGTGCCGCGCCCGCCTTCGTGAGCACGGAACAGCTGCTCGAGCAGGCCTGGGACGAAAACGCCGACCCCTTCACCAACGCTGTCTTTAACACCCTCAGCCGGCTACGCCGCAAACTCGGCGAACCCTCCCTCATCGAAACCCGGCCCGGCATTGGCTATCGCATCAGAGGGGAGCATCCAACCATTGGTAAATAATCGCAGCGGTCAACCGCGGGGATCCGGGCTACATTCGTGTCTGCGCCATGCCACGTAACGAAGATCCCGCTGTCGGCCAGCGCCGCAATCCCAAGAGGGATGCTTTAGTGCACGATAACCGGAGCGGCCCCGGATTCCTCGCTAGCCAGCAGATGCGATTTTTTTCCTCGGCCTTGCGGGGAAGAAAACAGAGCAGCGACAACGGTCACCCCGACGAGCGCGTAGGCCACCCAGTACGTGTGGGCGAGCGCGTTCGCAGCCGGGGATAGGCCCTCGGTGATGCCTGCCGAGGCCGATCGCGTCGCTTCGCTGGGGCCGATTCTGACCGAGGGCCGCGGATCGGCATCGCCCTGGGCGCTGCCCCGGCCGAGTGCACTCCCGACGACCCCGGCATTCTGATCGTCGACGACGACTGCAAGATCCTCACGATGACGCCGAACACCGGGCACTGCTCGAAGAACTCGCCGACGGCTGCCCAGGGCTGCCGGACGCGGTCCGGTCCGGTCCGGTCCGTCGGCATACGTCAGGCAGCTCCACGACGGCGAAACTCTCGACAACTGCATGCCACGAGCGCGGCTGCGTGGGTCCTCCGGCCGGTGGCTGGCAATCCACGCATCCCGCGCCCCGTGACCGGCTCGGGGCTCGCTAGCTGTGCTGACCTCGGACGTTGGTAACGCGAAACGGGCCGAATGATCTTGATGTAGGGAGGGCCTTCCGGGTTCGGAGTGGATCACCACATCAGTACTGAACTGCCCAGAGGCCCTGATGCCCCACCGTAATGCACCGCTGAACACGCGTATGGTGCTGAGTTGGTGCTGACATGGGCGACCCAGTCAGGCCATCTACCTGCGGAAACTGCTCGCACCTCCATGAGCTTCACGATTTTCGAGGGCACGTCGGAAATCCAGCGCATGATCATCGGAAGGGCCGTCACCGGGCTTGACGTGCGGTAATAAGCGCAGGTCATTGCGATTGTGCGGATCTTAAAGGGCCTGTGAACTCCGGTTTCCAGCGGCCGGCCGTTTGCCCGTTATTCCTAGTTGGTTCCCGCCAGTTCCCGATAGCGTGCGCCGCCTCGGACTTGAGCCGAGGTGCGCGGCGGCCTCGGCAACACATGTGGCTGCCTCTCCCGCGTCGGGTGCCCCTGTTGACAATGTGCTACAGTGGATGCATGTCTGTGAATGTGTCGGTGCGGCTGGACGACACGCTGGCTGAACGGCTTCGTCTGCGGGCGCGTGCGGCCGGGGAGAGCTTGTCGGACCGGCTGCGGCGGTATGCCGAGGAAGGATCTCGCCGTGATGAGCATCCGCTGATCACGTTCCGAGACGGCCCAGCCGGCCGACGGGCGGCGGTCGTCGGGGGTCCGGACGTGTGGGAGATCGTCATGTGGCTGGAGGATCTCACCAGCGAGGACGACCCGGTACGGGTGCTCACGGCCGAACAGGATATCTCGCGCCCGCTTATTGACGCCGCTCTACGCTACCGGGACGCGTATCCCGACGAGGTCGAGGCGCGTATCGCGCTCCACCGTCATGACACGGCGGCGGCGGACGCACATTGAAGCTCCTCCTCGACGAGATGTATGCGGTGAAGCTCGCGCAGGCGCTCCGGGATCAAGGCTTTGATGCTATTACCGTGGCTGAGCTCGGGATGGCGGGCAGGTCAGACGCCGACGTCTTCGCGGCGGCGATCGACGGGGGATACGCGCTGCTCACCGAGAACGTCAGCGACTTCGCCCGGATTTGCAGTGAGCACGTCGCCGCGGGTAGGCATCACCACGGCGTGCTGATCGCGCTCTCATCGCGGTTCTCGCGACGGCCCGCCGGTTACGGCTCGATCGTGGCCGCCGCCGTCGCGGCGGCTGGCGATCGGCTCGATGATCGCCTCGCCTACCTGGAAAACCAAGCCTCTGGATAATCGGCACTGGCGCCGCAGGTCATGGCGCTGGGTGCGGCTTGATCACCTTTGCGGAGGTCCCCGAACAGGAGTGACACCCCGACGAGGCCAGGCTAGGCCCCCTGCAGGGGAAGCCTGAGGGTGAGGACCGCGCCGCGCGAAGCGGCGTTTGCAGCGTCGATGGTGCAGCCTTGGTTCCTGAGAAGGCGAGCTGCAATGGTCAGTCCAAGGCCAGCTCCGCCAGTGCGGCTGTTGCTGGTGACACGGCCAGAGAGCTCGAACAGGTGGGAAAGCACGTCAGGCGCTATGCCGGGGCCGTCGTCGACTACCCGAACGAACGCGTAGTCAGCATCTTCGCCGCAGGCGACGTCGACGGTGCCTCCGCGTGGCGTGTGTCGCAACGCGTTGTCGAGGACCTTGGCGAATGCGCGCTCGAACGCGCCGGGATCGATGATCACCGAAGGGCGATCGTGAGCGGTCACCTGGAGCTTGACGCCTCGCTCGTCCGCAGCTGGCTCGAACGCCGTGGCCGCGTCGATGACCGCCTGCGCGAGGTCTGTTGTGTACAGCGGGGGTTGCTCGTCGATGTCCGCACGTGCGTAGTCGAATAGACCAGTGACGAGCCGATCGATCTCGTGGGCCTTCGCTCGCGCTCGGTCAAGCCGCTCACGCGGATCGCCGAGGCCGACTTCGATTGCATCGAGGTATCCGCGCAGCGCAAATAGCGGGGTGCGGAGGTCGTGAGCGATAGAGCTGACGAGGAGACGCCGCTGGGCCTCGACTCGCTCTTCGTCCTCGGCTGTCTGCGCGAGCCGGGCGGCCATGCCGGCAACGGCCATGGCCACATTCTCGACTTCCCGGATCGGTGAGGCTGCCGGGGTCTCGAACGGGTCGCCGCCGGCGATCGAGTCGACCTGGACATTCAAGCGGCCAAGCGGGGCGACGAGCCAGCGGCTTGCAGCCCAGGTCAGCAGCATTACACCAGCCAGCAGTGCGGCCAGCCCCGACGCGAGCGCGACGAGCACAGTGCGGGTTCGATCGAGCGTCGAAGAATCGTAGAGGTCGAGCGTGAGGGTCTGCGAGTCCTGGGTGAGCTGAAACAGGTAGGTCTTGGTGGGCTGGCCGGCGGGTGGACTTGATTGGGCCGGGGCCGAGGCACTCCGCGTCGTGGAGGAAACGAGGCCGTTGCTCACGTAGATGGCGCGCTTGCCGCCCGGCCAGACCATCGTCAGCTCTGCTCGCAGTCCGAGCTCGGTGAGCTTAGTAGTCAAGGTCTCTTGCCATGGCGTCGTCTCGGCCTGTGTCGCGCCACCCTCAACATAGGCCGCGACGGCGGCGAGTCGGTGGGCCTGGTCGCTGCTCTGACTGTTTGCTTCGACGAGATAACCCAAGGCCGCCGCCCCAGCCGCTAGCACTACCAGCGCGAGCACCGAGACGGCGAGAGCGACGCGCATCGATGTACGGAGGCGTCTCATCCGACGTTGTGCGCCCGGCCGCCGTCGAACCGGTACCCGGCGCCCCAGACGGTGACGATGTAGCGGGGATCGGCCGGGTCGTCCTCGATCTTCTCGCGCAGCCGGCTGATGTAGACCGAGACGGCACTGCGGTCACCGTGGCTGCCCCAGACGAGCTCGAACAGATGCTCGCGGCTGAATACCTGGCGCGGATGCTGGACGAGTACCCGGAGCAATTCGAATTCGCGGCCAGTCATTCGCACTTGCCTGCCCGCCACGAGAACCTCGTGCGCGGCGAGATCAACCTCGAGGTTGCCGAAGCGAGGCCGCGCCCGGGCGCGACCCGCGCTCGAGCGGCGCAAGACGGCCTTGACCCGGGCCACTACTTCGGCCGGGGTCGCCGACTTGACGATGTAGTCGTCGGCCCCGAGCCCGAGGCCGCGCAGCTTGTCGCCGTCGCTGTCGCGGGCGCTTAGGAACAGAACCGGGACGTCGGAGTCCGAGCGAATGTCGCGGCACAGGTCGAAGCCCGACGGGCCAGGGAGCATTACGTCGAGCAGCACGCAGTCCGGTGCCGTCCGCAGCGCAACCGCGGCGTCCTGACCATCGACAGCAAGCAGGACGCGAAAGCCGTCCGCCTCCAGGAAGTCCCGCAATAGGGCGGCGATCTCGGGCTCGTCCTCCACGACGAGGACAAGGGGGCTGGCTGTTTCCGAGACGGCGCGCACGATAAGAGTCTCGCCGATGGACGTCACCGGAACGCCGATTTTCGCAGCTCTTTCGCAACTCGTTCGCACCAGGTCGAACTTCCTCGCCAACTATGAATACGGCAGGCAGACACGACCGGCAACGAAAGATGAGTAGCGATGGCACCGAACGCAACAGTCGCCTCGAAGGCTGTGGCCAGCCATGAGTGAACACCCCTCGCTGCGGCGACATGACCTTTGGATCTCCCGCCGAGGCCTGCTCCGTGGCGGCGTGGCTGCAGCAGGCATCGCGGCGCTCGCTTCCTGCGACGCTGCAGAGTCGCCGCGACACAGCGCCGGATCGCCTCCTAGCACGCATTCCCCAGAAAGCGCCCAATCACCAGCGGGCCGAGTGTCACCTGCGAGCGTGGTAGCGAGCGTCCGCGTAACTCACGATCGGTACCGAGAACATATCGGGCCATCGCTCGCGGCCAATCCCCGCGATCCTCGCCAGCTGCTCGTCGGGTGCCAGGCCTCGCCCGCGTTCCCGGAGAACGTCGTGACGTACATCTCCTCCGATGGGGGTGCAACCTGGCAGACCGGTGGCCTGCCACCGCAACCGGCAGCCGGGCCGGCTGGCGACGACGTGACCGTCGCCTATGATGCGCACGGCCGCGGGTATGTCTGCGCCACCCGATCCGGTCACGTTAGCAACGTCAATCCCGCCAATGCCAACGCCGACCGCGCCGTGTATGTCTGGCGGACCGACGACGGCGGGCGCAGCTTCTCGGCCCCGGTGACCGTCGTGGAAGGGCAGTATGCCGATCACCCCTGGATAGCCACCGGGGGACAGACGCCGGCCGCGCAGGATGTCTACGTCGCCTGGAGCGCGGGCAACTCACACACTGCTCTCGACCTCGCCCGCTCCAGCGACGGCGGCCAGACCTTCGCGCCGCCGCGCAGGATCCTCGCGGAGGCAACGACCCCCTCGTTCGTGGCCGCAAACCCCCAGCTCGCCGCCGCACCTGGTGGCCTGCTGTGCGCCGTCTGCGACTGGACTACCGATGGGGACCCGACTGGAGAATTGACCGGCGAGGTGGTTGCCGTCTGCTCAACCGATGCGGGGCAGAGCTTCGGCGCACCTGTCCACCTGGGATCGGATTCCTCCTTTATCGCCCTACCCGGCGGCGCCCGCCCCGATAGCGGCCCGACCGTCGCTGCATCGGCTCGGGGGGATGCCATCTACGTCGCGTTTCCCAAGCACCAGCCGCGAGCCAGGCACTCCGACATCGTGGTGGCTGCCTGCTACGACCAAGGCCGCTCCTGGACCAAGACGGTGACCGCGACTCCCGATGACGATGTGATCTATTTCCAGCCAAATCTGGCCGTCGACGCGGAAGGCCGGGTCGCGATCTCGGCGTTCGCCTTGGCGAACGGTCGCGTGGACGAAGTGCTCCTCGTCTCACAGCCTCGACGGCTGCACTTTTACCCGCCAGTGCGGGTGACCACAGCTTCGTTCAACCCGCAGAATTCGACGACGGCCGCTCGCGGGAAGACCGGCACCTGGTGGATCGGCGACTGGCAGGGCATCGCCGCTGGCGCCGGCGCCTTCCATCTCGTATGGAACGACACGCGGACCGGGAAGCTGGACCTCTTCGCCGCTACCGTGCGGCCATGACCCGAGGGCGGCGGGCCCACGAGGGTCGTGGGCCGGGCGCGGTGTTCAGGCATCGCGCTTGCGGAACATGAGCAGCCCGGCGGCGATCACGATGGCCGCGTACCCGCCGAACACCGCGAAGCCGGTCCATGGGGAGAGCATTGGCCCGCTGGCGCCGATCGGCGACGCCGAGTTCAGGTGCGGTGCGTGGTTGACCGTCCAGATCTGTGCCCCGGCGGCCGTGGGCAGCCACTTGTCGACGTGGTTCTGCAAGCCGTGCGGCAGCAGGCTTCCCGCAATCGGCAGCAGGAACAGGACCGCGACCGCCGTGGCAAGCGCTGGGGCGGTGTGCCGGATCAGCAGCCCGATGCCAAGAGCCAGCAGCGCGCCTACGGTCAGGTACAGCGCCCCGCCGATGATGGCCCGCACCACGCCGAGATGGCCGATCGTCGTGCTGATGTGGTGCGACGACATGATCGCCTGGCCGGTGAAGAACGCTGCGAGGCTGGCGATGAGGCCGGTGACGAACACCACCGCCGCGAGCACGGTGATCTTGGCGGCCAGGAGCAGGCCCCGCTGCGGCAAGGCGGTCAGCGAGGTGCGGATCATCCCAGTGGAGTACTCCGAGGTGATGACCAGCGTGCCGACTACCCCGATAAGCAGCGCGGTCAGCCAGACGCCGCCAAGGCTCCAAGCCGTCGGGTCGAAGTACGGTGCGCGGTGAGCCTTGCTCTGGCCGTAGGTGGCGATGGCGCCGAGGCCGACCGTCAGCACGATCACGGCGAGCAGCGTCCAGCGGGTGGACCGCACTGAGCGGATCTTGGTGAACTCCGAGCGCAGCGCGCCGCCCAAGGTCACTTCGGGCGCTGGTGAGGACATCGAGTCCATGTTCGGCGCCGCGGTCTGTGTAGCGGCCATGTCAGGAAACCCCTTTCGTCGGTCCTCGCTGATCCGGCGAGTCCCCGCGGAACTCCACGCTGGCTGCGGTCAGCTCCATGAACGCGTGCTCTAGCGACGCGTGCACCGGCGCGAGCTCGTGCAGCCGGACCGCGTTCTCGAAGGCAAGGTCCCAGATCCTGCCGGCCTCCAGACCGGACACCAAGACCGTGCCATCGCCGTCGTCTGTGACCGTGCCGCCGGCCGCCGCGACCAGCCTGGTCAGCTCGTGCGGCTGCGGCGTGCGCACCCGGACACTGCGCTGTGAGTCCGCGGCGATGAGCTCCTCCACCGTGCAGTTGGCGATGAGCCTGCCACGGCCGAGCACCAGCACGTAGTCGGCGATGTTTTCCATCTCGGACATCAGGTGGCTGGACACGACCACCGTCCGGCCCTCGGCGGCAAGCGCCTTCATCAGGTTGCGGATCCACAAGATGCCCTCCGGGTCCAGCCCGTTGGCCGGCTCGTCGCACATCAGGATCTGCGGGTTGCCCAGCAGCGCGGCGGCGATGCCGAGCCGCTGGCCCATACCCAGCGAGAAGCCCTTCGTCCGCTTCCTCGCGGCTCCGGTCAGCCCGACAAGGGCGAGCACCTCATCCACCCGCCGACGCGGCAGGTTGTTGGTCTGGGCCAGGCACAGCAAGTGGTCGTAAGCGCTGCGGCCCCCGTGCAGGGCCTTCGCATCCAGCAGCGCGCCGACCTGGCCCATCGGCCCGGCCAGCCGGCCGAACGGCTTGCCGTTGATGGTGACGGCCCCGGCGGTCGGCCGGTCCAGCCCCAGGATCAACCGCATCGTAGAGGTCTTGCCTGCCCCGTTCGGGCCGAGGAAGCCGGTGATCTTCCCTCGCTGGATAGTGAACGACAGGTTGTCCACCGCGAGCGTGCCGCCGTATCTCTTGGTGAGGCCGCGTGCCTCGATCATGATCCATTTCCTTCTGCTCGTGTGTCTCAGCTCGTTGAGCCGACCTGTATGCCAGGGTGGGCGATCGTCGCGCAGATGTCGTCGGGCCAGCAGCGGTTTCCGGCCTACGTCAGCGGGCGTAGAAAGGCGGCCGCGGGTACGCACAACGTGCAGGCGAGGAACCGGCGGTCACACGATGCGCCTGGTCAGACGGCTCGTTACGCTTGATCCGAGATGAGAAACCCGCACACCGCCCTCGCCGCATGGGTGTCCCGCGCGCCGTCGTGGTTGCGGACGCTCAGCTGGCGCCGGGACCTCGCGCTGCCGCTGGTGTTGCTCGTAGTACAACTCACCGGGGGGGCCGCGCTCGCCGGCAAGACCGCCCACGTCTTCTGGCCACCGCGTACCCTCGGGGCGCTGGGCTGGGTCCTGCTCGCGGCCGGCCCGGTGGCGCTGGTAGCGCGGCGCTGGCATCCGGTGCCGGTGCTGTGGGTGAACCTGGCCGCGACGCTCCCGTTGTCTTCGGGCTCTGCCTGGGCGAACATCAGCTTCATCGTCGCGTTCTTCGTCGCGGCCACCACCGGGAAGCGCTACTCGGCCTGGCTGGTGCTGGCAATCCAATACGCGTGGGTAATCTGGCTCGCCCCGCTCGTGTACAGGTACACGGGCCCGCCGGTGAACGACGCGCTGGCGCTCGCGGGGTGGCTGCTGGCGGTGGTGATAGCGGCCGAGGCGTACAGGTTCAGGGCCGAGCGAGCGGCTGCGACCAGGGCCAGCCGTCAGATCGACCAGCGCCGCCGGCAGAGTGAGGAGCGGCTGCGGGTGGCCAGGGACCTGCACGACGTGATCGGGCACAACATCTCGCTGATCAACGTCCAGGCGAGCATGGGGCTTGACCTCATGGACAGCCAGCCCGAACAGGCGCGTGCGGCGCTGAGCGCGATCAAGTCGGCGTCAAAGGAAGCGCTCGAGGAGTTGCGCACGATGCTGACGACGCTGCGCCGTGACGACGACGTCGCGCCCCGCTCGCCCACTCGCGGGCTCGACCACCTCCCTGAGCTCATCGAGCTCACCCGGGCCGCCGGCCTCAGCGTCGAGGTCACCGTCGCCGGCAAGGCGCCGCCGTTGCCCGCCGCCGTGCAGCAAGCCGCGTACCGCATCATCCAGGAGGCGCTGACCAACGTCGCCCGCCACGCCGGGCAGGCCAGGGTCACTGTGCGCGTGAGCTACGACCACAGGGACATGCACGTCGAGATCGACGACGATGGGACGGCCCGGCATGATGTGGCTCCCGCGATCGGGACGGGCAGCGGGATCACCGGAATGCGCGAACGCGCCGCCGTCCTCGGGGGCGAGCTGTCCGCCGGATTCCGGAAAGACGGCGGGTTCCGCGTCAGCGCACGGCTCCCGGCCGGGCCGGCGCCATGATCCGGGTCCTGATCGCCGATGACCAGAGCCTGGTCCGCGCCGGATTCACGGCGCTTCTCGATGCCCGCGACGACATCGAGGTGGTTGGTGAGACGCCTGACGGGGCCGGCGCGGTGGACCTGGCCAGAAGGCTCCGGCCCGACGTGATCCTCATGGACATCCGGATGCCGGGACTCGATGGGCTGGAAGCCACCCGCCAGATCGCCGCCGACCCGGACCTCGCGGGCGTGCGCATCGTCATCCTCACCACGTTCGGGCTCGACGAGTACCTCTTCGACGCCCTGCGCTTCGGCGCGAGTGGCTTTCTCGTCAAAGACACCGAGCCGGCCGATCTCGCGACGGCGGTCCGGGTAGTGGCGCAAGGGGACTCACTCATCTCACCTAGCATGACCCGCAGGCTGGTCGCCGAGTTCGCCCGCCGGGCCAAACAGCCCCACCCGGCGGCCGAACTCGATGCGATCACCCACCGGGAACGTGAAGTGATGACGCTGGTCGCCGACGGCCTCAGTAATGACGAGATCGCCCGGAAGCTGTACATGAGCCCGGCCACCGTGCGCACCCATGTCAGCCGGGCCATGACCAAACTCGGCGTACGAGACCGCGCGCAACTCGTCGTCCTGGCCTACGAAACAGGGCTGGTGCGCCCGAACTGGCTCGTCTGACCCACCCGGCGCAACTGCCGAGGGTGTGCTGGCCGTGGCCGGGCCGCCTCGATTGTCAGGACTCGTCCGCGCGGGGCATGAGGATCGCGCACGCGGGTCGACGGTCACCCAGACCTGATCTTCGTCTCGGTAGTGGCGGCCATCGGCGGTTCTTCAGACCTCCGGTCAGCCAGCATGTACTTGACGCTGGTCCTGGAGACCATCTCCATGACAACCTCGCCGGGCGTGAGGTCGCCAGCCCAGGCGGACGCACCCAGCGCGCTTCGATGCCGGCGTTACGCACTATGTCGGCGAGAGTCTGGCGATCCGTGACCACGGAGAAAGCGGCCAGGTCGCCGATGATCCGCGCGCAGGCAACCGGGTCGAGTTGGGCGCCGAACTGTTCCTTCCCCCTTCGTCCTGCCTTTACAGGTTAGGGCTCGGCGCCTCGCGGGTGACTAGGTCCACGACCGGGCACGAGGTGAGCACGGTCAGGGGTTATGTCGCGTCTCGATGCGGGTCGCCAAGTCGAAGGTGGTGGCTATCTCTTTCGCGTAACTGTCGATGTCGAGTTCCGGGTTGAGGGCCAGCCGGGACGGCACGGCGTCGATAACGGCTCGGATCGTGACGGCCATGACGCGGGGAACGAAGTCGGGGCGAAACTGGCCGGCTTTCTGGAAGCCGGCGAGCAGGTGCTCAAGGGCACGGACTGCGTCGTCCACGTCGCCGTCGCCGTAGAAGATGCGTCGCCCATCCGGTGCGCGCGCGATTTCGACGATCGCGATCAGGTCTTTGCGGTGCTCGCTCATGTACGCGAGGTTCGATTCGATGTAGGCCCGCAGCATGGCCGGGCCGGTTGAGTGGGCGACGATGCGCGGACGCATGTAGGCAATGCCCTGTTGGACCACTTCGTGGACGACCTGCTTGATGAGGTCGTCCTTGCCGGCGAAGTGGTAGCTGATCAGGCCCCGGCTGATCCGCAATCGTTCAGCGATGCGGGCGAAGGACGCTCGCGCGTAGCCGACCTCGGCGATGATCTCGATCGCGGCCGCGACGATCTGCGCCCGTCGGGCGGTCTCGATGAAGGTCCGGTTCTCGCCGCCGACCGCGGCTCCTGGCTGCATGACCAACAAACTAGCAACCTGCCCAGCCGGTCTGCTACCGTCCTGCTATGCGCGCCACGGAACTGGCGTCGTGCGTCCGCGATGAGAGGTCGGGGTTGATAGGCGAGGCGCCACGAGTCCCACCGGGCACCCGGTCGGCCACGACATGACAAGGCGCGCGCTCGCACCGGAACGCCGGCGCGGTCCGGCGGCCCAGCGAGATGCCCGTGACCCCGGAGCCCGACAACTCAAGTGACCAGTCGCGCTGAACCGATCACCGATGCGTCGGCCCTCGACGGTTCGAAAGGCGAGTCCGCTCTGGTGGTCGAGCACTTGACCAAGCGCTTCGGCGAACGCGTCGCGGTCGATGACGTTTCGTTCGAAGTTGGCTACGGCGAGGTGTTCGGCTTCCTCGGTCCCAACGGTGCGGGGAAGACCACGACCGTCCGGACGCTCGGCACGCTGCTAGCGCCGACCTCGGGGTCCGCGACCGTGGCCGGCATCGAGTTGCGCCCCGAGAACGGACCGGCCATCCGGTCGCGGATCTCGATCATGCCCGAGTCCCCGGGTCTCTACCTGCGCCTCACCGTGATGGAGAACCTGCAGTGCTTCGCCGGGCTGTACGAGCTCGACGATATTCGCGGGCGGATCGACCGGACTCTCCGGGCGGTCAGCCTCGCCGACCGTGCAACCGATCAGTGTGGTGCGCTGTCGAAGGGATTGCGTCAGCGGGTCGCGCTCGCGCGGGCGCTGCTCAACGACCCGGCCGTGTTGTTCCTTGACGAGCCGACGTCGGGCCTTGATCCTCTGGCCACGGTCTCCGCCCGCTCCGCGGATGTGCGCGCCGCCCAGCAGTTGAGCGTGCTCGGCACCCTGCCGCTGCTGGCGATCCTGGCGCTGATATCGCTGGGCGTGATCACAGTGTCGACCGCTCTCGCGATCGGCCTCGCCGCCGCCCTGCTGGCCGTCGACCTGCTTGCCTGGCGGGTAGTAGCGGCGATGTTCGACCGCGAGCGATTCATCACCGGAGCCCGGCCGTGACTGCCGGCTCGCGGCACGAAGTGCTTCGACAAGCCAGACAGCAATTCTGATGCAAAGGAGAACAGCAATGTCCGCGACCCTGCGGCTTACGCGCGATGTCGGTTCCGCCGCCTTTGAGCTTCGACGCGGACGGTTTGAGATCTCGGTCGATGGCAAACCTGTCGGCTCGATCGTGAACCACGACACCGCAGAGACCCAGATCGAACCCGGACGCCACAACATCGTCTTGCGCAAGGGCCGGTACTCGAGCCGAACCCGCAGCTTCGACGCCGCCGGCGGTGAGGTCGTCACCTTCCGGTGTAACGGCGCCAGGATCTGGCCGACCTACGTCGCCTCCATCGTCAAGCCCGACCTCGGGATCAGCCTGAGGCGGGGATGAGCACCCGGCGGAAGCGGGCCGGCGAGCACAAGATGAGAGCGCGTCTCAATAGCTACCCGGCAGACAGCGTCGGCTGCGCCGCGTGAGCCGTCATCGCCCTCGTCTCGAAGTGCCGGACGGATCTCCGCCCGGTCGGCCGACGTGCGAGATGGCGTCGGTCGCCGAGTACCCACAGAAAACGCTTTTCACAAGGTAGAGAAGGAGATCAACAATGCCGGCAACGCTGAGGCTGGTGCACAAAGCTATCGGAGCGGAGGTCCGTCGCGGCACGTACGACGTCATGGTCGACGGAAAGCCTGCCGGGTCCGTTGAAATGAACGAGGCCATCGACATACCGGTCGAACCCGGGCGTCACATCCTGCAAGTCCGCAACGGCCGAAACTCCAGCCGAACCAAGACCTTCGACGTCGCCGAAGACGAAATCGTCGCCTTCCGCTGCACCGGAAAGAGCATCTTGCCGATCTTTCTCCTGTCCTTCATCTTTCCCAGCCTGGCACTCTCGCTTCGTCGCGAGTAGCCCACCTTGCGTGAGCCGCCGCCTCGCTCCGAGCCCGGCGCTCAAGCTAGCTCAGGGCGCACAGCGGAGGAGGCCGAGGCCGCGGGTATTGGGATACGTCCGCAGCGAAAATTCCCTGCGATCGTCGCGCATCAGACCGCGCTCCCACTCCGGCCTGGGTTGCCGGAAAGCGGCCGCCGCCGCACGGTCGGCGAGACGACGATCGAGGCGGTGGTGCCGAGCGCTAGGAACCGATCGAGGATCGCTTCCAGCTGTTCCAGCGCGGGCGCGTGGAGCCCTATCGGAAGTAGTCATCGCCGTTGATCCGGTCGCAGGCTGGACACCGGCTAGGGCGTCTATCGCGCTTGCGTGGACGTTAGGCGAGGGCAAGACATTGGCAAGGTCAACGCCCTTCGCGGTGCCTACCGGGCGGTCGGAGCTTGCCGCGCTGAGAGGTCCCGGTCCCCGGCTCTGTCTGGGCGGGATTTGCGGGGGCCGGTGGTGATGACTGGGGTGCGTGACTGGCCGAGGGCGCGGTCTTCGGCGAGGGCGAGGATGTGCCAGGCGACATCGGCGCGCGAGATGGGCTTCATCGCGAACCGGTCGCTGGCCTGGATGTTCCTGGTGAGCGGGCCGTCTGTGAGCTTTACGGGGCGCAGCGCATACCAGTCAAGGCCGCTGGCAGCGAGTTCTTCTTCCATGGTGCGCAGGTCCTGACCGACGCGGCCGAGGTTGGGGACTGCGACGGTGCGGAAGAGGCGGAACAGCAGCCGCTGCGCCGGGCCCATGAGATTATCGGCCGGTCCCATGCTGGCGGTGCTGACCGAGATCAGCCGGGCGGGCGCGGCGGAGTCGTTCATCGCGGCGATGAGAATGCGGGCCAGCCGCTGATGCAGGTCGGGCGGCGAGGTCATCGCGGTCCTGGGGTTGTGGCGGGTGGCGAAGTTCGGGCCTACTACGGTGACCACCACATCGGAGCCGCGGATGGCTTCGGCGGCGAAGCCCGGGTCGAGGATGTGTTCGCCGATGAGGATTTCGGCCTGGCCGGGGGGCGGGTCATGCGGTGTGGCCCGGTAGATGGCCCGAACCTGATGGCCGCGCTGGGCGGCGAGGCTGACGAGATGGGTGCCGATGCCGCCGGAGGCTCCGAAGACGGTGATGTTCATGGTCAGGTGCTCCTATTCGTCAGGGCCCGGGTCCGGCCCGGTGCGGTGGGTTTGGCGGGGCTCCTATGCGAGCGCCTCTGCGGCCAGGTGCGTGGCGTGCGTGGTCGCGCGGATGCGGGGTTCAGTCGCGCCTGGGTGTGGGCGGATCGAGGCAGGGCGACGTTGATGATCGAGGAGTCGGCGACGTCGAGGAACTGGACAGCGCACAACAGCAGCGGCCAGAGCCCGGGGGCGGGTGGCAAGGAAGCTAGCGGCGAACCGGTCACAGAACGGCCTCCCAGACTGTACCGGATAGTACAGTCCTGAGGTTAGCAGCAAGTGGACCGATTAGTACAGACTCAACTCCGGTGCGTTCGCAACTGCGCGAGCCCCGCCTCTAGCGCGACGTGCAACGACGCCGGGTCCTTACGCGCCTGGCTCAGGACCATCCCGCCCTCGATGCTGGCCAGCAGTGCCGTGGCCAGCATGGCAGGAGCAGCATCACCGCGCAGCTCCCCCCGGTCCCGCATCCGCGCCACCGCGTCGGCGAGCAGCTGTTCCCAGGCGTCGAACGCCGCAGCTGTCTTCAGCCGCGCCCCCTCGTTGCGCTCGGCAACCTCAGCGGCCAGCGACCCGATCGGGCATCCCGGCAGCCCCATCTGCTCAAACCCCGCCACGAAACCTGCCAGCGCCCGCTCAAGCTCGGCCAGCGATGCCACGGTGCCCAGCGCCTGGGTCAACCCGGCCAGGACCTGGGTGCAGCGCAGCCCCACTGCTGCTTCTACCAGCTCGTCACGGCCGTCGAAGTAGTGGTAGAGCTGGCTCTTGCCCGCTCCCGCGGCTGTCAGCACCTCATCCAGGCTCGTCCCCGCGACGCCGCGCGCAGCGAACAGCTCCGCCGCGCGCTCCACAATCCGCTCTCGGCTGGCGCGCCCGCGCCCGGTTCTTGGCTCGGCCAGGCATGGACCCATGCTAGCCGCGAACTGTACCGGACAGTCCAGGATTGGCCAGCCGAGCCCCAGTGAATTCCGTCGGGCGCACGTGCGGCCGTTCCAGGGCCTCGGTCTGGGCGTCGAGCACGGCGAACGGCATTGACAAGCGTCACTAGAAACTCTCATTATGAAAGGAAACTGCTATCAAGAGAGTAAGGAGGAGTGAGGCTCGATGACGCCCGCCGAGATCTTCCGCACCTACTTGCAGCTATTCACCTCCGGCGACACGGCCGGAGCTGCTGAGCTCCTGACCGACGACTTCCGTTTCCAAGGGCCGATGCTTCAGTCGCAGGGCAAGGCGGCGTTCCTGGAGGGCTCGGCACCGCTGGGCCCGATCATGCGCGGCGCCGAGATTCACCGGCAGTGGGAAGACGGCGGCGAGCTCTGCTCTTTCTACGACTTCAAGATCGAGACCCCGGCCGGTGCCGGGTCGATCCCGATGGCCGAGTGGAATTCATTCCGCGACGGCAAGCTTGCCTCGGCTCACCTGATCTTCGACACCGCGGCGATGGCCGCGCTGATACCCGGCGCCTGACGCCGCGCCGGAAGGATGACCGCGATGCCCAGCAGGCCCTGGAGCGGCTACGGGCGGTTCTGCCCGCTGTCGCGCGCGCTGGATGTGATCGGCGAGCGGTGGACGCTGGTCATCGTCCAGGAACTGCTCAAGCAGCCGCGCCGCTACGGCGCACTGCTTGACCGGCTTCCTGGCATCAGCACCAGCGTGCTCGCTGACCGGCTCCGGCGCCTGGAACGGGCGGGAGTAGTGGCTCGGGAGCCGGGCGCGGTCGGCGCCGGTGTCGTGTACGCGCTGACCGCGCGCGGCCGGGAGCTGGAGGAGGCGCTACGGGCCCTGCGGCGGTGGGGGGCGGGCTACCTGGCCGACCCCACTGCCGACGGTGCGGCACAGCAGGGTTTCGATGTCAGCTACGTCGCCGGCATCCAGGCGCTCCCCGACGGCCAGTTCCAGCTCGTGGTCGATGACCAGCCCGCGACCCTGCATTTCACCGCGGGTCGGCTACGGCAAGAACCTGGTGCCGCGCCGGGCGCCGAGCTCATCGTGCGCACCAGCTCGGCGTTCCTCGACCGCTGGGCCGCCGGCGAAGCCAGCTGGGACGACGGCCGCGCCCGCGGCGAGGTGATCGTCGACGGCTCGCCTGCGGCGTGGCTTCGCTGGCTGGCCGCCACCGGCTACCTGCTGCAGGTTGAGCCAGACACCACCCAGGAAGGAGCCACGGAAGTCCTGCAAGGAGGCAGGCATGGCTGAGCAGCCGACCGATTTCTTCTGGGAGGTCAGCGCGGCCGCGTTGACCCATGGCGACGTGGCCACCGGAACGATGATGGGCTTTCCTTGTCTGCGTGTCTCGGGCGCGTTCTTCGCCTCCTGCGACCACCGCTCCGGCGACCTCATCGTCAAACTCCCCGAACACCGCGCCGCGCAGCTCATTCTGGCGGGCGCGGGCAAGCCGTTCGCCCCCGCGGGGAGAACCTTCCGCGAATGGGTTCTGATCGGCGACCGCGACCATGCCCGATGGGCCGAGCTGATCGACGAAGCCCGCGCGTTCGTGGGCGGCAAACTATGACCTCGACCGGCTGCGGCTTGAGCGCCTCACCCCCGCGAGTACGGACACCCCTGCAAACCTGCTCCGCCGCTGATGCGGGAACCGTACTGGGTCGCTGCCTCGAACCTTTCGAGGCTCGCCGTTTGCCGTTATTCCTGGTTGGTTCCCGTTCCAGGGCCGCGAGAACCGGCAGCGAGGAATGCGGTTCCGAAGAACAACTCGCTCCAGGAGAGATCGGCCAGTTCTTCCTGCATGGCCTCGCGAACCGCCTCCCACGGACGACGCATGATCCACTCATCTATGGAGGCGAAAGGCCGCACAACTGCGGTTCCGAGCTGCGCTAGCCACCCCGGCGTGTTGTGGGGAACCTTGACATCCAGCACTACCCAGCGTCCGCCTCCGGAGAGGGCTGCGGCGCCGTTGGCGATGACCTCTGCGCATTCGGGCACGTGCGACAGGGCGTACGTGGACAGGATCGCGTCGACTTCAGTTGGGAAGTCGAACTCGGCCGCGTCGGCTTGCACGAGGCTGATATTCCTCCAGCCGTTCGTCTCTATCCGATCCTGGGCATGGGTGAGCATCGCGTCGGTCAGATCGACGCCAACGATCTGGCCGTCGGGACCGATCACCTCCTCAATCAGCGGGAAGTTCAAACCAGTGCCGCATGCGATGTCGATCACGCTGTCACCCGCGCGAAGGCCGAGCGCTCGTACGGCCCGGAGGCGCTGTGCCCTGTGGGGGTAGCCGGGCACCGGGTAAAGCCGGGAGGTGATGTCGTAGTGCTTCGCCTTCTTGCGGTACGTCTCGATCAGGTGCTCTCGCCTATGGTCGATCTGGGTCACGGTGTACTCCTCGATCCCGGTACCCTCGCGGTAGGGCCGCGCCACCCCATCTAAGACTCCGCGCATGTGCGCGCAGCGGACTCGACAGCAACTTTGATCGACGCCATCTCGCGATCGCTTACGCGCTGAATGCTGCCCTTGATAGGGCCAGAGACCGCGCGCATGATGCCCGCGAGGTCGACCTCAATCCACATCTTGACGTCGGTCTGCCTCTCGTCCACCGGCTCGAGTTCCATTGCCCAGCGCGCCGCGGACGTACCCATTCGCCCGGCGAACGCTACGTAGCGGGGCGCCTCGACGGCGGTCACTTCCTGGCTCCGCGCGTGAGTCCGCCCTAGGTCCTTCGCCCGCTGATCCACCCGCGAGCCGGGCTGAAGCGGCCCTCCTCCGCGAACCCAGCACTCGAGGACCGTTGGCGCCCACTCCGGCCAGCGTCCGACGTCACAGACATACGCCCACACCTCACCGACGCTCCCGGCGATTGTTATGCGGCTCTCGGTTCTTATTGTCATGGGCGGCCTTTGTGTTGATCAGGTTCCAGTTGCGTAAGGGCCCCGGACAGAGCCGGGTTACCTGCCGCGCCGCGCCCGTGTCGAGCGGACGCCGAGTGTCTCGGGGCGAACCGTGTCCGCCGCTGCTGCGTACCATCCTGTGTCAGGTATGACGGATCGGCGGCAGGTGTGGTTCAGATCGGCCGCAGGATGGAGGCGGGCTCAGTGCGGCAGGCGCTCACGGCGGGAGCATCGTGCGAGTCCACGTAGTAGTCCCCGAGGGCTTCGACAGTCCTGGCAGGCCTACCGGCGGCAACATCTACGACCGGCGGGTCTGCGCCGGACTGGCCGAGGCCGGCTGGGAGGTGCTGGTCGCGACCGTCGCCGCGCCGTGGCCGGTACCCGACCCGGCCGGCCGCGCTGACCTGGCCCGCATCGTTTCCGCCATCCCCGACGGTGAGATGGCCCTGATCGACGGGCTGATCGCTTCGCCGACCGCAGCGCAGCTGCTGCCACATGCTGGCCGGATATCAATGACAGTGCTGCTGCACATGCCACTCGCCACCGCCCTCGACACACGCCATGATGCCGGCGCGCAGCGCTCCGAACGAGTCGTGCTTCGTGCGGCCACGGGCGTGGTCGTTACCAGCGAATGGACCCGCCAGCAGGTCCTAGCGCGGTATGAGATCCCTGTCGGCCGGGTGCACGTCGCGCGGCCGGGTGTCGATCGGGTCGCTGCCCCCGCCCGGCCCGTCAGCGGTCACCTGATCTGTGTCGGAACTCTCGGCCGCCACAAAGGGCAGGACCTCCTCGTTGAGGCACTCGCCGAGCTGGGTGACCTGGACTGGCATTGCCTGCTCGCCGGACCGCTCGACGCCGACCCGGACTTCGTCGACCAATTGCGAACCCGTATCGCTCGCCTCGGCTTCGGCCAACGTGTCCGGCTCAGCGGCGTCCTGACCGAGGCGGAACTCAGCCACGCGTACACCACCGCCGACCTCCTCGTCGCGCCGTCCCGCTCGGAGACCTACGGCATGGCTGTAACCGAAGCACTCGCCCACGGCCTGCCCGTCATCGCCGCCGCCGCCGGTGGGCTGCCCGAAGCGCTCGGCTCCGCTGCCGACGGCACCCGGCCAGGCTGCCTGGTGCCTCCGGGCGATCCGGCTGCCCTCGCCGCCGCGATCAGAGACTGGCTGGGTGACGAGTGCCACCGGCAACGGCTACGGGCCGCGGTACGACTGCGGCGGCTTACTCTGCGCGGCTGGGAACAAACCACACAAGAGATAGCGATCGCACTTGCCGCCGGTGGGGCGCGTGACTCTGTATCGAACGAAGTGAACAACCACCCGGAGAGATCACACCACGGTGATGACTGACAGGCACGTGCACTCCGCCGCCCCGCAGATGACCCGGCGGGGGTTCGTCGCCAGCGCGGCATCCCTCGCCGGCGCCGCCGGGCTGGCCGGTGACCTGCCCAGGAGCCTCGCCAGGGTCGCCGCCGCCATACCACCGCGGGGCTTCGACCTGTCCGAGGTCAAGCACCTGGTCTTCCAGATGCAGGAGAACCGCAGCTTCGACCACTACTTCGGCACCTACGCCGGAGCGCGGGGGTTCAGCGACCCGACCGCACTCCGGCTGCCCACCGGCCGGACCGTGTTCCAGCAGCCCGACCCGGCCAACTCCAGCGGATACATCGAGCCCTACCACATGTCCACCATCACCACCGGCGCCGCCGCAGTGCCGTCCCTGTCGCACAGCTGGCGCGACCAGCACGCCGCCTGGAACCACGGCGCAATGGACGGCTGGCTGCGTACCCACCTTGCCGCCGACGGAGCCGCGAAAGGCTCGTTCACCATGGGCTACTACACCGCAGAGGACATCCCCTTCCACTGGGCCCTTGCACAGTCGTTCAGGCTGCTGGACAACTACCACTGCTCGGTCATGGGCCCGACCGACACCAACCGGCTCTTCTGGCAGCACGGCGGCAATGATCCGCAGGGCAAAGCCGGCGGCCCGGTCCTGGAGTCCAACGGCGTGCGGGACCTGACCTACGAAAGCGGGCCCGAGACGCTGCTCAACGCCGGGATCACCGCCAAGTGGTACGGAAGAAGCGGCTGGCAGATCGGCCCGGCCACGCGCTACTTCAGGAAGTTCCGGACCACCGGGCTGGTTCCCGTAGCCCTATACAACAGCTCGCTGGCTAACGGCACGCTATTTGGCGACGGCACCCCAGGCGGGATCGGCGACCCGGCCAACCCGACGTCGGCGAGCAACCGGGATCTCGCCTTCGAGGAGGACTGCGCCAACGGCGTGCTGCCTGATGTGTCCTTCATCGGGAGCAAAGCCGACGAGCACCCGCCGAACATCCCGGCGGCCGGCGCTCAGTTCCTGGCCTCGAAGCTAGAAGCTCTCGCCGCCAGCGAGGACCTGTGGCACACCACCGTGTTCGTCATCAGTTACGACGAGAATGACGGTTTCTTCGACCATGTCGGCCCACCCACTCCCGACCCGAAGGAGTTCCCCGAGGAGTTCGTGCACCTGACCTCGCCGGCCAGGCACCCCCGGCGGCGGCCTCCCCCTGGGCGCGGGGTTCCGGGTCCCGGCGTTCATCATCTCGCCCTGGACGGTGGGCGGGCGGGTCTTCTCTGAGGTCGCCGACCACACCTCCTGCCTGCGGTTGATCGAGGAGGCGGCCGCCGCCGGCGGCTTGTCCGGCAAGGGCCCTGTCACCTTCCCCAACGTCAGCCGGTGGCGACGCAAGACCTTCAGCGACCTCACCGGGGCCTTGCGTCCCGGCGCGCCGCAGTCGGCGCCGTCGAACATCCAGTTCGACGCCGCCACAAGGGCTGCCAACCTGGCTGCCCAAAAAGCTGCTGCTCGGCAACCCCTGGCTCCAGGTCCCAGGCCGAGCCAGCACTTGCCCAGGCCGCACTGAGTAGCCTCCATGCGGCGGCCGATCTGAACCACACCCGCCGCTGATACGTCATACCTGACACATGATGGTACGCAGCAGCGGCAGACACGGTTCGCCCCGAGACGCTCGGCGTCCTCTCGACATGGGCGTGGCGCCGCAGTGGCACCGAGCGGTGCGCAAGGTCGCGATGGTAGCCGAGATGCAATGACCTGCTTGAATGAAACGTCGACGACCTTCGGCTATGCCCGCTACCTGGCCGCGAAAACGACCGTGGATGACCGGGCGCTCAACGGGCAAGTGCTGGCCGAGCTGTGCCGACTGATGCCCGCGGGTGCGACGCGGGTGCTGGAGGTCGGCGCGGGCCTGGGAACGATGGTGGCCCGTCTGCTGGACTGGGGAGTCGTCGGCGCCGGCGAGTACATCCTGTTGGATGCGGATCGGCAGCTGCTGGATTGCTCGCGCCAGTGGCTCCGCGATTGGGCGCACACGCGGGGTGTGCGCAGCGACCTGCTGCCGGATGGCCTGCAGGTGGGTGATCTGCGGGTGCGCCTGGTGCACGCCGAGCTTGGCAGTTACCTGGAGGTCGCTCACGGGGAGCTGGCCGATGCGCTGATCGCCAACGCCGTCCTGGACCTGGTGGACGTGCCAGCCGTCCTGCCCGGATTGTTGAAGTTGCTTGTCCCCGGCGGCGTCTACTGGTTCACGATCAACTACGACGGCGAGACCATCTTCGAGCCCGGCCATCCGCTCGACGACCAGGTCATGCGGGCCTACCACCGTGACATGGACGAGCGCATCCGCCACGGCCAGCCGGCCGGGGAGAGTCGGACAGGCCGACTCCTGTTTCACCACCTGCATGATGCGAGGGCGCCCGCGCTGGCGGCGGGGTCGTCGGACTGGCTCGTGCACCCGGCCCCGGACGGGAACTACCCGGCCGATGAGGCTTACTTCCTGCGCAGCATCCTGACTACGATCCGGGACGCGCTGCGTAATCGCCCGGACCGGATAGAACCGGCGGACCTAGCCGACTGGCTGGCCGTGCGCTGTCGGCAGTTGGCTGCGGGCAATCTGGTCTACATCGCTCACCAGCTTGACTTCGTGGGCCGCTCGCCGGGTTAGCGCCTCGGGAACGGCGACGGCAGCCGCCTCATCTGGCCGTAGTTGCCGGATCCGGGCTGACATCGCCTGCCGGAGTGGGATCCACCCGCGGTGCCGCTGGAAGGGGAGCTCGAACACGGCGGCGAACATCCGCGCGAAGCACACGGTCATGGGCAGCAGGATTGCAACCAGCACGAAGAACACCGGCGCCCCGGAGCTGACGCGGCCCCGCACCAGCCCGTACGACACGGCGATAACGATCGGCTCGTGCGTGAGGTACAGGCTGTAGGAGCAGGAGCCGAGGCTCCGAGGCAGGCGGCTGTCAAGCAGACGGACGACGAACTGCGGGCGCGAAGTGGCGACCGCCGTGAGGAGACAGCCGATCGCCGGAGCCCAAGCCAGGTCGAGCCAGAACAGATTGACGTCCGACCAGACGGAGCCCTTAACCACCATCAACCCGATTGCTGGCACCGCGGCGGCCAGCGCGTAACCTGCCCAGGGCCGTGATCGAGTGCGCTCGCCAGCGGTGACGATCCCGGAGGCCAGCAAGCCGACGGCGAACAGCACCGCGAGGTCGGGGGTGAACTTGACGAGGGCGGTGTTCATCAGCGCGACATGGGGTCCCACCACGCCGATGGTCACGACGATGGCGGCCACTAGGGCCACCATCGCGCGGGCACTGACCCGCCGCACGAGCAGCAGCAGCAACGGCAGCAGTACGTACAGCTGGGCTTCGATGGCGATCGACCAGAACGCCCGGTTGGGGCTGCCCACCGAGAAGACGTCCTGCACGAGCAAGCCGTATACGACGACCGACTTCCCGTTGGGCACCGGCAAGTGGGGCTGGGCGAGCACGTACCAGGTCATCACCAGGCTGAACCCGAGCGCGGCCCAGTATGGTGGCAGAATCCGCCAGGCCCGTCGGTGAGCGTACGTCGCGATCGACTTGAATCGCCACCCTGAGCGCGCCGCCCCGAGGCCCAGCGAGAAGCCGGACAGGGTGATGAAAATCGCGACCCCAGCCCGGCCGTAGATCAACCAGGCCGCCCAGAACGGCGCGTGATTGGCACCGGGATATTCCGGCCACGCGCGCTCGAAGATGTGGTTGAGAACGACGAACAGGGCGGCCAGGCCGCGGATCCCGTCCAGGCCTTGGACGCGGCCCGGACCGGTGGCCGCCATCGCGCGCCCCGCGTGGGTGGCTGGCGCAGCGGCAGGCGGCGGATCGTTGCGGATGTCTGTCATCCGGCCTCGAACCCTAGGTCTGCGGGACCGGCGAGCGGATCGGGCGGCCGGCGCGGCCCGGGTGCGTGTTCAAAACTCCGCGACAGCAGATTATGCCCGCCGCGCCGGGCCTTGGTGGCGAGGTAAGCGGCGTTGGCCCCGGTCAGGTGCAGCGCCGTGGGCACCTGCCTGGCGATCGTGATGCCCAGGCGGGCCAGCTGAGCGCCCTTATCCGGGTTGTTGCTTAGCAGGCCGATGCGGTTGGCGCCGAGCGCGTGCAGCATCTGGGCCGCGCTGGTGTAGTCGCGCTCGTCGGCGCGGTGACCGAGCGCGAGATTCGCGTCGTAGGTGTCCAGACCACGATCTTGCAGCGCGTAGGCATCGAGCTTGTCATACAGTCCGATGCCACGCCCTTCCTGGCGCAGATACAGCACGTAGCCGCCGTGCTTGGTGATGCGCTCGACCGCTTCGCGCAGCTGCGGCCCGCAGTCGCATCGCTGGCTGCCGAACACGTCACCGGTGAGGCACTCACTGTGCAGGCGCACCAGCGGCAGTCCGACAGCGGCGGGCCGACCGAGTTCGAGGGCCACGTGCTGCTGGGCGTCGGTGAGGCCGGTAAAGCTGACGACCGTGCCACTGGTTGAGTACCCGTCAGCGAACCGCAGCGGAATCTGAATACGCCGGCGGATCGCTGCCGCCTGGATCGCTCCTGTCACGGGACGAGCCGTTCGGCCTCGAAGCGGGTCGAGGGCGCCGTCAGCGGCGTGCCGAGGCCGGTCACCGGGGATGACCGGTCAGTCACGAGCGACCTCCAATGCCCGCGGTGCCGAATCGGGTCGACTCGACTCGCCCGGTTGGCCCTGGTCGCGACGGCGGTGAACGGCGTCTCTCAGCAGCAGGCCAGCACCAGGGGCCACTGCGGCCAGCATGAGTACCGCGTAGAGAGTGGCGATCGTGACCCCGGTCGCCGGGCCGAGCCCGGCTGCGGCGAAGGCCCACGCGGCGACTCCTTCCCTCAGCCCCCATCCGCCGATACTCAGGGGGATCACCGTCGCAGTCTGGACCACCATCAGCAGAGCGAGCAGTTCCCTCAGGGGTGCGGTGCTGCCGGCGACCCGGGCCGCGATCACGAAGGTGGCCGTGTGCCCAGCGACGACCAGCACCGAGGCCAGCGCGAGCTGGGGCCACACGTGCCGGGCCAGCATGCCGTGACGCAGGTCATCGGTAACGGCTCGCGCGGCGCGGGTCAGCCGCGACCGGCCGCGGCGATCCGTGCGCCTCGCGACCAGCGCAGCACACCCGGCTACACCGGCGACACCCGCGACACCCGCGAGGACATACGGCAGCGCTGGACGAACCGGCGAGGCCACGGTCAGCAACACGACGGCGGTCACCACGGCCTGGATGACCTGACCGCACAGGCGTTCCCACGCCACCGCTCGCACCCCCAGTACTACGTCTCCGCTGCGTCGGCCGTGTGTGACCGCCCGGTTCACGTCGCCCAGAACCCCGCCGATGAGCACTGAGTTGAGGAACAGAGAGCGGTAGTAGGCGCCGGTCGCGCTCGGCAGGCCAAGGTCGATGCCGAGTACCCGGGCTACGACCCGCCACCGCCAGGCCGAGCACACCGTAGTCAGGGCAGTGAGCGTGACGGCGGCCACGACCGCCGGCCAGGTAACAGCCCGCAGGGCGTTCTCGAACGGCGCCGCGCCCACCAGCCGCACGAGAAACCACAGCACGGTAACGGTGGCGGCCACGCGCAGCACCAACGGGCCGAACCGGCGGACGGCTCGACCGAACTCGAGCGCTGATGACTGTACGGACGCCACACCGGGTTATACGGGCCGGCTGGATACATAGTTCAACCGTCTGGCTACGCAGCACAGCGGGCCCGCGGCCAGTCACGGTGAACCAGCGTGACCGCGGACCCGTTGTCCGTGTCGGATGGAGCGGCAGACGGCTAACGCAGACGGAGGCGCGGTGCGTGCGATTCGCCTGGCGGATGAAACCGCAGCGGATGAAACCGTGGTGCGGGCGATTCGCCCGGTGGATCAGGGCGCGATTCGGCTCGCGACGATCCTGGGGATCCTGGCCACAGTCGCTCTGCTCAGCGTCGTGTCCGAGACGGCTGGTCTCGACGTCGCGGGCTGGATCGCCGGGCTGGCTACCGGCTGGGCAGCAACGGCGCTGATTGTCACCACCCGCGGACGCAGCGATCAGCCGGCGATACTTCCAGCGGACTGGGTCACGCTGACGCGGGCGGTGTTGTGCGCCGGGGTTGCCGGCCTGGTCGCCGCCTCGTTCGGTCGGCCGGTGTCGATCACAGCGCTGGTTACCCTGTCCGCCGTAGCGCTAGCGCTCGACGCGGCGGACGGGCAGGTGGCGCGCCGGACCGGGACGGCCACCCCGCTGGGCGGCCGTTTCGACGGCGAGGTTGATGCCTTCCTCATCCTGGTGCTCAGCATCGCCGTATCGCGGGACTACGGCGCCTGGGTACTGGTCATCGGCGCCGCCCGCTACGCGCTGTTGCTAGCTGGCTGGCTAATCCCGTGGCTGGCCGCGCCGTTGCCACCCCGGTACTGGCGCAAGGTCGTGGCCGCGGTCCAGGGCATCGTGCTGACCGTCGCCCTATCCGGATTGCTCGATCCCCTCACCGGGATGATCGCGGTTGCTGCCGCGTTGCTGCTCCTGGCCGAGTCGTTCGGCCACGACGTGATCTGGCTGTACCGCATCGGTGCCGGCCCGCGCACGCGCCTGGCTCTGCGGCTCGCCATTGCCGTGCTTGCGATCGCGCTCGTGTGGAGTGATCTCCTCGCGCCCGACCGTGCCTGGCAGATCAGCCCCGCCGCCTTTATCCGCATCCCCGTGGAGCTGCTGGCCCTGGTTGCTGTCGCGCTGGTGCTGCCGGTCTGGCCGCGACGGATCGTGGCCGCCGTCGCTGGACTCCTGCTCAGCGTGCTCACTTTCGCCAAGATCCTCAACATGGCGTTCTACGAATACGTCGATCGGGCGTTCAACCCGGTGTTTGACTGGGGCAGCATCGGCTCGGCTCTCGGCGTGGTCCGCGACACGATCGGCCCCAAGCGCACAGACATTGCGCTCGTCTTGCTCGGGCTCGGTCTCATCCTGCTCGTCGGCGCAATCACCGCAGCAACGATTCACAGCACCACCGTGGCCGCCCGGCATCGCCGCGCCGCGGCCCGCGGCCTCGCTGGCCTCACAGCGGTCTGGGCAGTGTGCGCGGGCCTGTCACTGCAATTCATCCCGGGATTCCCGGTCGCCTCGACCAGCGCCGTCGGCCTGGCCGTTGCGCAGGTGCGCGCCACCCAGGCAGCGTTCAGCGACCAGCGCCTTTTCGAGCGAGCCACCCGAAGCCCCGACCCCGAAGCCAACATCCCGGCCTCGGACCTGCTCACCGGATTGCGCGGCAAGGATGTCATCATCGCCTTCGTCGAGAGCTACGGACAGGTCTCCCTCCAGGACACGAGCTTCTCGCCAGGCATCGACGCCGTCCTGCGCCGAGCCAACACGTCGCTGGGGCGCGCGGGCTGGTCCACGCAGAGCGCCTGGGTTACCGCTCCGGGCTACGGCGGGATCAGCCAGGAGGCCCACTCCACCCTGCAGTCGGGGCTGTGGGTCAACAGCCGACAGCGGTATTCGGAGCTCGTCAGCAGCAGCCGGTTCACTCTCAGCGACGCCTTCGACAAGGCCGGGTTCCGCACCGTCAGCGACAGCCCCGCTACCGACGACGTCAGCTTCCCGTCCGGCACGCAGTTCTACCACTTCGACAAGCTTTACGACCGGAGCAATGTTGGCTACCACGGCCCGACCTTCGGCTACGCCCCGATGCCCGACCAGTACATCCTTTCCGCGTTCCAGCGGCTCGAGCTCGCCCCCGGCCACAAGCCCGTGATGGCCGAGATCGACCTGGTCTCGTCGCATTCGCCCTGGGCCCCGTTGCCGACGATGGTGCCCTGGAACAGGGTCGGCAACGGCTCGATATTCGACCCGATGCCAGCAAGGGGGGAGGCTCCGCTCTCCGTCTTGGAAAGTGCCAGCAGGGAGCGCGACGCCTACGGCACGTCGATCCAGTACTCGCTGCGGGCCCTCACCTCATGGGTCGCCGAGCTCAACGATCCCAACCTCGTGCTCATCCTGCTCGGCGACGAGCAACCCGACACCCCCATCACCAGCCCAGGGACAAGTCACAACGTGCCGATCTCGATCATCGCCCACGGCCCGTCGGTGATCAGGCAGATTGCCTCCTGGCACTGGCAGGACGGGCTGCTGCCCGGTCCCGGCGCCCCGATGGAGCCAATGAGCGCCTTCCGCAACCAGTTTCTCGGCGCCTTCAGCGCGGCCTCGGCCAAAGTGGCATCGGCCCACGAACCGGCCGCAGCGGGAGGAGGCAAGGGCCGGTGAGTCATGGAAGGTGGCTGGTGTCGTTGACGCGATGGACGGCGGCAAATCCGCGCCCCTGCCATTGGATTTCGTTGATGCAGGCGGAGCCGAGATATAGCCGGTAAAGGGTGCCAAGCGGGACGCTGAGAGCCCGGCAAAGCAGGATCTTGATCGGCGTGATGTGACTTACCACCAGGACGGTCTTTCCGCCGTGATCCCGCAGCAGCCGGTCACAGGCGCGGTTTACCCGGTGTGCAGTGGCGGCGAAGCTCTCGCCGCCCGGCGGTGCCTCCTCGGGGTTGCGTCGCCAGAGTGCCGCGGCTGCGGGCCAGCGCTGCTGGATTTCTGCCAGGGTGAAGCCATCCCACTCACCGAAGTCAGTTTCACGGAGATCATCATCGACGACTGCGGCCAGGCCCAGTTCGCCCGCCGCAATGGCGGCGGTGGCGAGAGCGCGCTGCAATGGTGAGCTGACCACCGCGTCGATCGGGGCACCGGTGGCGAGGCGGCAGGCGGCGGCCCGGGCCTGCCGGGTTCCGTTGGCGCTCAGCGGGACGTCGCCCAGCCCGCTGAAGCGGTGTTCGGGTGAGAGTCGGGTATCGCCGTGCCGGAGCAGGACGGTGGTGGTGGGAGATGCTGTGGGGTTAACCCAGCCCAGTGTCATTTGGCTGTCCCGCGAGGATGACGAATATATTGTGTCGACATTTCTATGACCGAAGAACGAACATGTCGCAAGGTCGGTTCAGCTGCGCAGCCGTTAGCGTCGTCGTCGGCCGGGCGCGGCAGATCGTCAGAAGCGTGCGTGGTATCCGCCAAAGGCAACCGGAGTTTCCCACACCCGCACCGCCAGCGCCTGGCCCCCCGCGGCAGCGACGGCGGGCGCGAGGCTGTCATGCACCCAGCGGGCGAACACCTCGACCGTGACCGCCTCAACCCCGGCTGGGCGTATCTCCTCCAGGTTGCGGCCTTCGACCTGGCTGGTGAGCTCGGTCAGCGCCGCTTCCAGTACATCCAGATCACAGACCATGCCCCGGTCGTCGAGCTGCTCGCGGTCCACGACGATCTCAATCCGGTAGTCATGATCATGCAGTTGTCCTTCCGGACCGGGCAGTCCCGGCATGATGTGGAAAGCACGGACGCTTGTGCTCAACCCGACTTCACACGTCACCCGCAGCACTCCTGTCGTAATCAAGAACGGCATGCATCAGTCCCGGTGTCCCCTCATCTACGGCTCGGAACGCCTCGGCTGCCTGGCTGAAGGCGAAGACGTGGGTGCACAGCTGTGCCAACGGTAGTTCGGCCAGCAGCTCAATTGTTTCTTGCCTGCGCCGGGACCCGGTCCAGGTCGCGGACAGCCGGGCGGGCACCGTCGAAACCTGAGTGCTGCGGATGATCAGGCGCCGCCTGTGGAAGGCGCCGCCCAGCGGCAGCACCACTGGTTTGGAGCCGAACCACGATGCGATCAGCAGGGTTCCCTCGTGGGACAGCATGTTCAGCGCCATGGCTGGCGCATCCGGGTTACCGCTAGCGTCAATGACCAGCGGTACTTTCTCTTCCGCCAGTTCCTCAGGTGCCACGGCGGTCGCGCCGACACTGCTAGCCAGGTCGCGGCGCCACGCCTGCGGCTCGGCAAGCAGCGGCCGCCACCCGGCCCGCTGCAACAGCAGGCCGGTTAGCAGCCCGAGCACGCCGGCGCCGAGTACGATGACCCGGTCGCGATATCCGGCCCCGGCATCGAGTGTCACCTGCAACGCCGTTTCGACCAGCGGGAACAAGGTTGCGGACGCGGGATCGATGGCAGGCAGCGGAATCAGTTCATCAGCCCGTGCCGCGAAGACGTCCTGGTGAGGATGGAATGCGAAAACCATCTGGCCGGACTCCGCTATCTGGCCGACGCACGCATAGCCATAGGCGAAGGGATAGGAGAACGTACCGCCAAGCGCGTCGATTGTGTCGTCCAGGGCCAAGTTGGCAAGGACCTCGCCCCGGTACACCAGCCGTTCGGTGCCGCCGCTGATGCCAGAGCACAAGGTGCGGACAAGGACCTCACCGGCCGCAGGCCGCGGTGTGGCTAGTTCCCTGATCTCCACGCGCCGCGGCCCGGTATGAAATAGTACGCGGGCGGGCATACAACACATTCTATTCGCCATCACTCCGTCGTGGCGGGAGGCGCCGGCCTCGATCAGCAGGCGTACCCCTGCCAGACTGTTCCCACTCGTACAGGCGGGCGTCCGACATGCGACGGACATGATGCCGACCATGGGTCGGGTTACGCTCGCCGTTGGCACATGCCCGGCGCTGGGCACGGGCAAGACGTTTTGCAGTAGCGTCTGGCAATAGGCATTGGACGCTGCGTCCGTGTCGCCCGATGCGGAGGCGACTTCTATGGGACCCGTCCAAGCGCCGATCGTAGGCCGTGAGGCAGAACTTGCGGTCGTGCGAAGTTTCGTTGGTAATCATGCCGACGGCCCGGCGTCGCTGACCATCGTGGGCAGCGCAGGCATCGGCAAGACAACGCTCTGGACGCAGGCGCTGCTCACCGCGCGGGCTGCGGGCGTCGAATTGCGATCGTGTCGATGCGACCAGTCGGACGCTACCTGGTCCTTCGCTGGCCTAGGTGATCTTTTCGATGGGCTCCGCCCGTCGGAGCTTGCGCCGCTGCCCGCCGTGCAGCAAGACGCGCTCTCTGCTGCCCTTCTTATCTCCGGTGACGGCGGTCGTGAGCCCGGCAGCAGGGTGGTTGGCGTCGCGGTGCTTGCGGTGCTTCGTGCTCTGGCCCGGTCTGGGCCGCTCTTGCTGGCCATCGACGACATCCAGTGGCTGGATAGCAGTACCCGCAGCGTCCTCTCCTTCGCTCTCCGGCGGCTGGCCGGTGAACCAGTTCGGCTCGTCACGTCCTGGCGGACGGACACCGTCGGCCCGATCACATCGGACCTAGGACTGCCGGGTGAGCGGCTCATCGTGGGCCCGGTGAGCGTGGGCGTGCTGCAGCGGATCATCCAGATCCAGCTAAACCAGACGCTGGGTCGGTCCACGCTCATCAAGCTGCACGGGGCGACGGGCGGCAACCCGATGATGGGCCTGGAGATGGCCCGGGCGCTGCAACGCCGCGGCACCGAGTCTCCCGCGGCCGATCCGCTTCCGTTTCCGGCAGACTTCCGAGTCCTGGTGACTGAACGGCTGCGCGATCTGGCCCCCCAGACACGCGCGGCATTGCTGCTGACAGCCGCGCTGGCGCAGCCAACCGTGTCTGGCGTGGCCGCCGCTGTGGGCGATGCCGATCAGGCTGCGCAATGCCTGGAGGAAGCCGTCGTGGCAGGCGTCCTGGAGCTTGACGGTGAGCGCGTCCGCTTCACGCATCCGCTGATCGCGTCGATCCCCTACGCAGAGCTGACCTTCGCGGCCCGCTGCGCGCTGCACGAGCGTTTGGCGACCACGGTGACAGATCCAGAGGAGCGGGCACGGCATGCGGCACTGGGCTCGGACGAGCCGTCATCCGTCATCGCCTCCGCGCTCGATGCCGCGGCTCGGCACGCCCGTATGCGGGGCAGCATCGATGCTGCCGCCGAGCTTGCTCAGCTGGCGCTGAGCCGCACGCCGCTTAGTGAGCCCGACGACCAGTTGCGCCGGGCTGTTGATGCGGCGCGGTACCTATTCCTGGTTGGTGACCAGGAGCGAGCGCGCGCCCTGCTGTCAGCTGGCCTCGATGCGACACGACCTGGGCCTGCGCGGGTGGACGCGCTGCTGCTCGTTGCGGCGATCGCGTCCTGGGAGAGTGGGGATGCGACTGTTGCGGCCTGGTGTGAGCAGGCATTCGCCGAAGCCGGCGATGACGCCCTGCGACTAGCCAGCTGCCATGCAGCGCTTGCCGAGACCAGCCCGTCCGGGGCCGCCATCGACCTGTTTCATGCTGAAGCGGCGGTGGAACTGCTCGAGACCATGCCCGCACCGCCCGGCGGCCTGCTGGCGAGCGCGCTGACGAACGTGGCCATGCACCGACTCCGGCTTGGGCATGGGCTCGCTGTGTCGACTCTGGAGCGTGCCGCGGCCTTGCAGGCGCATGCGGAACCTGTCCCGGTCAGCGACCGGGCCGGATTTGCCCTTGGCATATTCCTCAAGGTTGTGGACCGCTTCGAGGAATCACGGGCCTGGCTGGAGACAATGCGGGCGTGCGCCGTTGACGAGGGGGACGACAGCGTGCTGCCTGGCGCGCTTGGTCACCTCGCCGCCCTGGAGTGCTGGTCGGGTGCGTACGATGCGGCAATCGCGCTGGCCACGGAGGGACGGGAGCACGCTGCCCGGATGGGAATCCGCGCTCCCATGCCAGCCTCAGTGCATGTGCTTGCCCTGGCCCATCAAGGCCACCTCAGGGAAGCGCGCGCCCTGGGCGAGCGTGACCTCGCCGCCGACGAGGCCGTCGGCTACATCGCTGCCGCAGCGCTGGACCTACGCAGCCTTGGCACCGCCGAGCTGATGGCCGGCGACGTTGCGGAAGCCGCCGCCCATATGATCCGGGCTTTGTCTATCTCTTCCGACGAGATCGGCATCAAGGAACCGGCCATCATGCGCCTGCACCCGGATGCGGTCGCCGCGCTCATCGCGCTGGCACGCTTCGACGAGGCGGCGGAGCTGACCCAGCAGCTCGATGTCGCCGCCAATATCAACCACCTCCCGTGGTCTACGGCGATGGCCTGGCGCTGCCATGGGTTGCTGAAGGCCGCCCACGGCGAACGGGTCGCTGCCCTTGAGCTATTTGAGCGCGCTCTCGCCGAGCATCAGCGGCTGCCCATGCCTTTTGAAGAGGCGCGGACGCGCCTGCTGCTTGGCGGCGTGCTCCGACGGGCAGGCCATCGATCAGACGCCCGCCGCGAGCTGGAGATCGCGCGCGCAACGTTCCTGCGGCTAGGGACGCCGATCCAGGAGCGACAGGCGAGCGCAGAACTGGACAGCATCGGCGGCCGCCGGCGACTGCAGACCCAGCTCACCGCAGTCGAGCAGCGGATCGCCGACCTGGTAGCAGCCGGCCATACGAATCGGGAGGTTGCGGCCGCGACCTTTATCAGTGTTCGGACTGTCGAAACCCATCTCGGCCGGATCTACCGTAAGCTCGCGATCCGCTCCCGCACCGAGCTCGCCGCACGGCAGTCGCTGTAACCATGCCGGACCAAAGTTGCGTAGTTTCCCCGACGCGAGACGGCGGGCCGCAGCCGTAGCGTCAGGCCATGACCACAGCGCGCCTCTCCGATCCAGAGCGCAGCGGCTCGGTGTTCCTTGTTGAGCGGTACGTGCCGCCATCGGTAGCCGAGAGCCTCGCGGCCGCGATCCCGCGCGCGGCCCAGCTCGGTACGCTCCGCGCCGGGCCCGGTTCCGCGCTCAGCGTGCAGTACCTGCTTTCCGCGTACTTGCCCGCCGAGGACACCTGCTTCTGCCTCTTCCGGGCGTCGACAGCTGATGCCGTCCGTGCCCTGAACCACGAAGCCGAGCTCCCGCTCGATCGAGTTACGGCGGTGGTCCTTTTCTACCCGACCAGCCCGTTTTCCGACCTCGCAGAAAGAAGGCACACATGACCGCCACCACTCACACTCCGACCGCGAGCGTGTCTGACCCGCCCGCCCTCACGATCATGCAACCCGGCGACGGAGCCATTGGCTGGCTTGGCACCATCGGAGTTCAGTTCAAGCTCTCGGGCAGCCAGACCAACGGTGCCGTATCCATCGTTGAGCACCCGTTTCCCGTCGGGGCCCTGGTGGTGCCGCATCTGCATACGCTGGAGGACGAGTACTCCATCGTCACTGAGGGGGAGATCGGGTTCAGGTCGGGTGACCGCGAAGTTGTCCTCAGCGCAGGCGGCTACATCACCAAGCCACGCGGTGAGATGCACACCATGTGGAACGCGGGCCAGGTACCAGCCCGGATGATTGAGATCATCAGCCCGTCCGGATTCGAGAGCTTCTTCCGCGAGCTATCCGAAATCCTCGCCGGTGGACCACCCGACCCCGATCAGTTGACGCCACTTGCCGTCCGTTATGGCGTCCAGCTCGGTCAGCCGAGCTGGCTGCCGGACGTCATCGCCCGCTATAGTCTCAGACCGCCGATGTAGGGAGGCGGTAGTCGGCTGCTCTGTCGTGCACCGCCAGCCTGGTCTTGCTCGCGCACGGCCAGGCGGGCGCAGCCCGAGCTAACGGAGCCCACAAGTCCGCAACGGCTGTCTACGTCAGGGCCGTCGAGACGCCAGCACATGGCGAGGCGATGCGTCTCCAGGCCTGTGGGCAGCAGGCTCGGCCCCCCGCAATCTCGCGGGCTGGCCAGGGGCGGCCTCACGGCAGTAAAACGTGCGGCCGGTCAATGTGGGTTGCCCGCGTTACCGCCATTACCGCGGTCGTTCCCGGCTCGTCTAGTGGTCGTAAACGTCTGGTGCCGAGGGCGCGCGACAGGACGGTGACGCGGTCGTGGGCGCCGGTCTTGGCAAAGATCGACTTGAGATGGTCCTGGACCGTGTGCTCGGACAGCGCCATCTGCCGTGCCATCGTTCGGGTGTCGCAGCCGGTGGCAAGGAGGCTAAACAGCTCGTATTCGCGGACGCTGAGCCCGAAGGCGCGGCCGAATAGCTCGAGCCGTTCCGAGGCGGACGCCTCTTCCATCGTGACCACGATCGTTGCGGCCCGGTCGGCGACAGGCTGATCTGACGAGAGCCTGGCTGCACGCAGAGCAAGCCAGAAGCCGTCAGCCAGGTGCGTGCGGGCAAACGCCGCATGGGCGTCGACGCCGTTCTCAGCAGCCAGAAGCTGAGCGGCGACGTTGTAGACGCTCGCGGGGATAGCCTTCTGGTCCGGCTCCGGCGGAAGGAGCGCATCGAGCCACGCGCGCGAAGCCGATGTGCGGCTGGCGATCCGCAGGTCGTCATCGAGCGTCAGGACGACCGGTCCAATCTCCGGCCGGTGCGGTGTTGCGGGGTCTATGAAGGTCGCCGCCTGACAGTGACGCAGCCCGGTGGCGATCGGTGCGGCGATAGTGGCCAGGAATGCGGCGTCACCGCGGTCAAACCGAACGCCGTTTTCGTTACGCCACAGGTCGAGGAAACCCCAGCAACCGAACTGGTCTGCGAAGACCACGGACGCCACATCGCCGATTCCGTATCTGCTCAGGACGTCGCGCCACATCAGGCTCTGGCTCAAGTCTCCGGCGACCGCATCGCTGAGGGTGCCGGCGGGCGAGCTTTGCAGTCGCAGGACCGTCCAGCGATTGACGGGCGTAGCGTACTTTGCCCGGATCAGGGCCGGGAGTTCGGGCAGGCACGGAACTTCGGCCAGCGGCGCGACGCCGACGGCCGTGACGGGATCGGTAAGCAGCCAGACGTGTGCGTCGAAGTCGATGATCTCGCCGAGCACCGCAAGTACCTGCAGGCGCAGGCTCCTGTCTTCGTGAACCTCCGCGCAGATGGCCTCGATCCGCCCGCGGGCGCGCGCCCGCGACGAGTTTCCGGCCACGGTGTGAGCGTATGCCCTGCATGTGCCCGGCCGCTCTCCAGGTATTGCACGGCGCCAGACTAACCCCCAGATAGTCGGGATACCGCACCGCGACGGACATCCCTAGCGTCGATCTCGACAGCATGCACGGCAACATGATGGAGGGATCCGATGACCACTCTCAGGATCGAGCACGCGATTACCGACTATCAGCTCTGGAAGAAGGCATTCGACGGATTCGCGGAAGCCCGGGCAACGGCAGGCGTCCGCAGCTGCGCCATCCGCGTGCCGGTCGACGACCCGAGGTATCTGATGCTTGACCTGGAGTTCGACACGGCGGGCGTAGCGGAGACGTTCGCCGAGTTCCTGCGACAGCACGTCTGGGTATCACCGGCGTCTTCGCCCGGCCTGGCCGGTGCGCCGAAAACCCGGATTCTCGACCTCGTCGAAGGCGGCGAACAATGAGGCCGCCCGGGGGGTCACCTGCTCGTTCCCTCCGCATGGCATCCACGCGGCGCTACCTGGCCGCACTCGATGCCCTGCGGGACCTGCGCGAGGCAGCCGATCTAGTCTCGGCGACCAACGCGCCCGAGGCGCCTCATTGGGCAAGGCACATGCTCAGCGGCGTGTTCGAAATGCTGGCTAAGCCTGGCGGCTGGCGGTCGCGTTGAAGCTGAAGTCAAGCGCATCTGGCCGCGAGGACACTACGACGCCTTCATAGCCGAGGCGATGATCGCCGCGCTGCTCCCGCCCGAGCCGTTAGCGGCGAGGCACGCGGCGAAACGGGCGGGATGAGCGATGTGCGGGAAGTGGCCGCTTCCCGGCCATACCGTGACGGTCGCATGCGGCATTATCTCGGTCAGCCACTCCTGATAGCCGGACTCCAGGTCGTCTCCGGCGACGAGGAGGTACGGCACTCCGGCGGCGCGCACTGCCGCGAGCGTGGCCCCGACCATGTCGGCGAGCTCGCTGGCGGGGCGGTCGAGGACCTCGCGCCAGTAGCCGAGGACGACGTCCTGCCGCGGCTGAGAACTTGACCGCACGAGCTGTTGCCCAGCGTCGGGCAGCCGCTCGATGTGCATGCTGGCCGCGAACATCTGCCAGACGGCGGGGAAGGCGGGCCCGCGAAGCTTGTCGGCGAGAGACCGCACCAGCGCGGCGAAGGGCGCCATCTGCAGCGGCTGGTCGACGTTGATGACACCCCGGGTCGGGTAGCGGGCTGCGTAGACGGTGGCGATGATGCCGCCGATGGAGTGCCCGACGACCACGGGCGATCGCAGCTGCGCTTCCTCGACGGCACGGTAAACGCCGCCAGCGACGCTCTCGACGTCATACGACGGCCATCCTCGGGACTCGCCGTGACCGGGAAGGTCGAGCGCAACGACCCGGCGGCCGGGGTCAATGCGCTGCAGCTCTGTCAGCGAAGGTCGCCATAGGCTGCGGTCGAAGGTCAGGCCGTGGAGGAGGACCAGCGCCGGCCGGGCATCGGATTCGCCCCAGTCGTCGGCGGCGAGCCCAGCGAGTGTCCTGGTGACGGTCTGCTGTTGCCCGCTCGCCCGCGGTCCGCGCATCTCCATGTCGTGCCCTTCTTTTTTGATACGACGTTACGATATTCGTAACGTAACGGTGTTGCGATAACGTGTCAAGGGTGGGAAGGCCCAGGGAGCACAACGAGCGAACCGCCGCCGCGCTGCTTGAAGCAGCCGAGAAGATCGTCGAGGTAGCTGGCCTGGAGGGCCTGTCGGTTCGCAGGCTGGCAGACAGCGTCGGAACCACCACACGCGCGGTGTACAGCTTGTTCGGCTCTAAGGATGGCCTGCTGGTCGCCCTGGGAGCCCGCGCGTTCACTATGCTGGGCGCCGCCATCGCCGGACTGCCGGCAACCGCGGATCCGGCCGCTGACCTCGTCGACGCGGGCGTCTCGGTGTTCCGGCGTTTCGCCATCGGACACCCTTCTCTGTTCAGGATCGGCGTACAGCAGACGATGGGCTCGCCTGAGCTGGCGAGGGACTTCGCCAACGCCGCTGGGGAGGCATTCGCCGGCCTTGAGGCCAGGGTCACCCGGGTCGAGGTGGCCGGCCTGCTTGGCGGTCGCTCGGTCCGAGACGCGGCTTGCGAGTTTCATGCGCTCTGCGAGGGTCTCGCGGCGGTCGAACTGCGCGGGCGCATGATGTCCGGCGAGGAAACGCGGATCTGGCGGGACGCTCTGACTGCGCTCGTCGCTGGCTTTGCGCTGGCGGCCCGGCCAGGCGCTAGCGACGGGACGGCGAACTAGAGGCGCCCGGAGTACCTGGCCGGGGAAGACCCGCCAGCCAATGCCTGGCTTATGGACCCCAGCGGCCGGGTAAGCGGGGGTGTGAGACCCAACCAGTGGAGGTGCCCGATGGCCGAGCTCCCACCGCCCCCAGACGGAATCGTGCTGGCGCACTTCATCGTCTCGGACGATGTCGAGCGCTCCCGGCGCTTTTACACCGAAGTACTCGGCGGCAGGGTCGTCTTCTCCGGAGAGCCGACCTATGTCGCACTATCCAACAGCTGGATCATCATCAATGGTGGCGGAGGGCCGACAGACGACAAGCCGACGGTCACTTTGGAGACGCCACGCGATCCCGAACGGGTCAGCAGCTTCCTCAACATCCGGGTCAAAGACATCGAGGCCGTGTATGCCGAATGGAGCGCCCGAGGTGCCCAGTTTTTGACTCCGCCGAAACAGCACCAGTACGAGATCCGTTGCTACATCCGCGATCCCGACGGTCATCTGATCGAAGTGGGGCAAACCACGGACCCAGAGGGGGACTGGTCACCCGCTCACTGGCCATCGACTGCGCCCGCCGAGGAGTGAAGTCGAGCAGTTAATCCGAACGGCCGGCTTCGAGTCGGCCCCGCAGCGGCACGGTCATTGATCCGTGGGGCCTGATCGCTTCGCCGCCGCGGCCGGCCGACATGGTCGCTAGCACCGTCGCGTTCGCCCGGCACCACGTCGTGCGCGGCAAGCTCCGTAGCTTCATCCGCGCTCCATGCCAGATCGCGGGAGCGGGGCAGGCGCTGAGTGGGTAAGCGACGACCAACGTGTAGGTCGCGGAACGCCGGGCGGCCTTGTTCCGACTTTCGCTGTTGGCAGCCGTGTTTGCCGGGTCTAGCCTTGTTTGCAGGCGCGCCGGATGGCCTGATCGGCAAATGAACTGGATGAGTGTCTACCCGCCGGGTGGCGGGCCTGGGGGAGCAACTAGTGCTCGTCGAGCCTAGCCCTGAGCGACGCGAGCCTGAGATTATGCAGTTCCGGTGATACCAGGGAGCGTCTCGTGAACAAGCCAGCTACTGTCCCGGACGAATTCGACGCGGTAGTTGTGGGGGCCGGTTTCTCTGGGCTGTTCATGCTCTACCGGCTGCGTGGGCTCGGCTTGTCTGTAAGGGTCTTCGACGCAGCTGACGATGTCGGCGGGACGTGGTACTGGAACCGTTACCCTGGGGCTCGGTGTGACATCCCCACCACGGACTACGCCTACAGCTTTGACCCGGAGCTTGAGAGGGAATGGGCGTGGTCGGAAAAGTACGCCACGCAACCGGAGATCCTGGACTACCTGCAGTTCGTGGCGGACCGGCACGGGCTGCGCTCGGACATCGAATTCTCCACCACCGTTACCTCCGCCCGGTGGGACGAGCAGGCGAAGCGATGGAGTGTCACGACCGATCGGGGGACGGAGGTCCGGTCCCGATACTGCATCATGGCCAGCGGCTGCCTTTCGATGCCCAAGGCACCCGAGATCGACGGTGCCGACCGTTTCGGCGGCAAGGTCTACTTCACGAGCCGATGGCCTCATGAGGGCGCTGACTTCACCGGCCAGCGGGTGGCCGTGATCGGCACCGGATCGTCGGGCATCCAGGCTGTACCGCTTATCGCTCGCCAGGCCAGCCAGCTGACGGTCTTCCAGCGCACTCCGAACTTCTCCATCCCCGCCCACAACGGCCCAGCCCCAGCCGATCGGCTGATGCAGCTGAGCGAGGACCGCGACGGGTACCGGCACGCCGCCCGGTGGTCCCGCGGCGGGATACCTGTCGAGCTAACCGACGTCCTCGGTGTCACCGCTAGCGAGGAGGTCCGCCAGGAGCGGTTCGAGGCGGCCTGGGCGCAGGGTGAGCTGTTCGGCATCCTCGGCATCTTCGCCGACCAAGGGGTGAACCCGGCGTCCAACGACATCGTGGCCGAGATGATCCGCGAAAAAATCCGTTCGGCTGTAGAAGATATCGACACCGCCGAGGCACTCTGCCCGAAGGACCACTACTTCGGCACCAAGCGGCCGTGCCTGGACACCGGCTACTTCGAGACCTACAACCTCCCGCACGTGCGGCTCGTCGACCTGCGCAAGCAGCCGATCACCAGCATCACCGAGGACGGCATCGACACGGCGGACGAGTCGTTCGACTTCGACGCCATCGTCTTCGCCACCGGATTCGACGCCATGACCGGCGCCCTGGTGGCGGTGGATGTGGTCGGCAGAGACGGCCTGACCCTGAAGGAAAAATGGGCGGCCGGGCCCTCGACCTACCTGGGCCTCATGACCGCCGGATTCCCGAACCTCTTCATGATCACCGGCCCGGGAAGCCCCTCCGTCCTGTCGAATATGACGGTCTCGATCGAGCAGCACGTCGATTGGGTCGCCGACTGCATCAAGGACATGCGTGACGAAGGATTCGAGACAATCGCGCCGACCGCCGTCGCCGAATCGGGATGGGACCAGCACGTCCGGGACTGCGCGGCCATTACCTTGCATCCGACGGCCAACTCCTGGTACATGGGCGCCAACGTCCCTGGCAAGCCACGCGTGCTGCTTCCCTACATCGGAGGCGTGAACGCGTACCGGCAGGCATGCGACGAGGTGGCATCGCAGCGCTACCTCGGATTCCGGCTGACCGGCCCCCGCGGGGACCGGTGCGAGGACGGGGTGATCCGTCGGATGCAGCCTGATGTCGCCATGGTCCTGGAGGTCATGGCCGGGATGGGCCTTCCAGCCTTGGAAACCCTGCCGGTCAGCGACGCTCGCGCCCTGATGGCCGCCAGCGCAGCCATCCGCCCGCCGAGCCCTGAGGTCGGCGAGGTCACAGACGGAGTGATGCCCGGGCCGGACGGAGATCTGCCCTACAGGCTGTATCGCCCGGCGTCGCCACCCGACATCCCGCGCCCGATCGTGGTGTACTTCCACGGCGGCGGCTGGGTGCTCGGCGACCTGGATTCGGACGACCCGCTATGCCGAGACCTGAGTGCCCGCTCGGGCGCGGTGGTCGTCTCGGTGAATTACCGCCACGCGCCGGAGGCGCGGTTCCCCGCTGCCGCGCAGGATGCCTTTGCGGCCGTGCAGTGGGTGGAAGCCAACGCCACCAAGCTTGGCGGCATCCAGGGCCAACTCGCGGTCGCAGGCTGGAGTGCAGGGGGCAACATCGCAACGGTCGCATGTCAGCTCGCCCGCGACGCTGGCGGTCCGCGCATATCAGGGCAGCTGCTGATATGCCCAGTCGCCGACTCGGCGATGACGCGACCGTCCTATTCGGAGAATGGCGACGGCTACATCCTCACTACCGCGCTCATGCGCTGGTTCTGGGATCATTACGCCGACCCGGCCGACCGCAACGACGCCCGCGTCGCACCGCTGCGGGGCAAGCTGGACGCTCTGCCCCCAGCCTGCATCGTCACAGCAGACTTTGATCCGCTGCGGGACGAAGGTGTCGCCTACGCCCAGGCCCTGGAGGCGGCAGGCACGCCAGTCCGCCACATCCGCGCCCGCGGGCACACACACACGTCGCTCACCATGGTTGGCATCGTTATTTCCGGGGCGCCGGTGCGCGCGCAGATGGCAGAGGCGCTCGCGGGCTTCTTCCCTGCGCCAATCGCCGCATCGGTGGCCGGCTCCTGAGCAACTCGGGCTTGTGAACGCAGGCCGTCTCAGTAATACTCCATGCCCAGGTGCGTGATCTGCTCCTCGCCCATCAGCCAGCGAAGCGTGTTCTTCAGCTTGGTCTGCTGGATGAACAGGTCGTGCTCGGGATAGACGCTGACAGCATGTTGCGGGCTCTTGAAATAGAACGACAACCACTCTTGTACGCCCTTGAGCCCTGCTCGCTGGGCCAGGTCAGTGAAGAGCACTAGGTCCAGCACCAGGGGCGCCGCCAAGATCGAGTCACGGCACAAGAAGTCGACCTTGATCTGCATCGGGTAGCCGAGCCAGCCGAAGATGTCGAGGTTGTCCCAGCCCTCCTTACTGTCACCGCGCGGCGGGTAGTAGTTGATGCGTACCTTGTGGTACACGTCGCCGTAGAGCTGGGGATAGAGGCTCGGCTGCAGGATGTACTCGAGCACGCTGAGCTTGGTCTCCTCCTTGGTACGGAAGCTGTCGGGGTCGTCCAGCACCTCGCCGTCGCGGTTGCCGAGGATGTTGGTCGAGTACCACCCCTGGAGACCCAGCATGCGGGCCTTCAACATCGGCGCCAGCACGGTCTTCAAAAGGGTCTGCCCTGACTTGAAGTCCTTGCCAGCGATGGGCACGCCGGCCGTGTGGGCGAGCTCCACCATCGCCGGCACGTCGATAGTGAGATTCGGGGCTCCATTGATGAAAGGCACGCCCTCCTTCAGAGCCGCGTACGCATAGAGCATCGAGGGCGGGACGCTCTCGTCGTTCGCATCCATCGCGGCTTCGAGCGCGTCGACGTCCTGGTGCGTCGCGCCCGGCTCGAGAAAGATCTCGGTGGATGCGCAGCAGATGACAACCATCCGGTCGCAAGAGTGCGCCGCCTTGAAATCGCGGATGTCCTTGCGGAGCGCCTCGGCAAGGTCTCGCTTGCTCGCTCCGGACTTGACATTGGAGCCGTCGAGCCGCCGTACGTAGTACTGGTCGAAGACAGCCGGCATGGGCTCGATCTCGCGTAGTTCGGCCGCGATCGGTTCGATATGGTCGCGCCGGTCGAGCACGCCGCATTTCAGCGCGGCTTCGTAGGCTGTGTCTGCGATCGGATCCCAGGCGCCGAAGACCAACTGGTCAATGCTGGCCAGAGGCACGAAGTCGCGAATAAGAGGCACTCGGTCCTCAGTCCGTTTGCCGAGGCGAATGGTGCCCATCTGAGTCAGCGAACCGATGGGCTCAGCGAGGCCGCGCCTGATCAGCTCGACGCCGGCGACAACGGTCGACGCCACGGCGCCGAGCCCCACTGTCAGGACGCCCAGCCTGCCGGCGGCAGGCTCGATGTGGTGCTTGGATGTCTCCACGAAATCTCCAGCCTCCAGGATGATGCGCCGCCGACGCGCCAGCGCCAGGCGAGCTTGAGATTGGTGTCACTGCGCCGGCGGATCAGCCGCTCGGCGGGATCCGCCGTCACCTATGAGCCCGCACCTCGCAATCCAGGCAACAGCAGCTATCTCCGGCGCGAGATCATGAAGCCAATCTCTCCCACCGATATATCGAACCGATACATCGCAACGATATGGGTTGGGTGCCTACCGCGCAAGCCGGGCGGAAGCGCCTTGCCGGGCGATGGCGACGTTCGAGAATCCTGCGGCTACCAGCAGACGCTGATGCTCGGCCTGAGTCAGCACTCCGGCCAGACAGCCAACGTGCTTTTCCGCGCGTGCACGCCGTGCCTGGTCGGTGGCTGTGTCAGCGGTGACGTCGCTGATGCCCGGCCGTTAGCCGTCGATGGCGGACATGGGCCAGCCGGGTGCCGGAATCCGAGGTCGGCAAGCACGAGGTCACTTCCTCAGTCCCGGCCATCCGATCGGGCTGCGCCTGTCAGCTACGTGCGGAGCCTGGCTGACCTGCGCTCTTATCCGCCTGCCATTGCCGCGACGACGAGAAAGGGCTCGGTCCCGCCGGCGACAGCATCGGGTAGCGGGTCGTCGGGCGGATCGTGGGACAGGTCCTGCTCGCAGCCGAAGAACCGGATGAAGGCACGCCGGGGGCCGCCGTCGTGGTCGCGGATGGTCCCGCACAGCATCGGGTAGCGGGCCTCCAGCGCGTCCAGCACGGACCGCTGCGTCACCGGCCCGGTGACGTCGAGGTGTACCTCCCCATTGATGCGGGCGAGGGTCCGCAGGTGCGCGGGGAGCACGACGCGGATCATGGCAGCGTCTGGACCTCGACCGACAGCACCGCCGGCAGGTCGCGGACGATCGGCGCCCAGCTGTCACCGGAGTCCGCCGAGGCGTAGACCTGGCCGCCGGTGGTGCCGAAGTACACCCCACAGGAGTCGAGGGAGTCCACGGCCATCGCGTCGCGCAGCACGTTGACATAGCAGTTCTCCTGCGGCAGGCCCGTGGTCAGCGGCTCCCAGTCATCGCCGCCGGTGCGGCTGCGGTAGACCCGCAGCTTGCCCTCGGGCGGGAAGTGCTCAGCGTCGCTGGTGATCGGGACCACGTAGATCGTGTCCGGCTCGTGGGCGTGCACGTCGATGGGAAAGCCGAAGTCAGATGGCAGGTTCCCTGAGATCTCCCGCCAGGACTCGCCGGCGTTATCGCTGCGCATCACGTCCCAGTGCTTCTGCATGAACAGCACATCCGGCCGCGACGGGTGCATGGCCAGGCGGTGCACGCAGTGCCCGACCTCGGCGTCCGGGTCGGGGATGCCCTCGGACTGCAGGCCGTGGTTGATCGGCCGCCAGCTCTGGCCCGCGTCATCGGAGCGGAACGCTCCCGCAGCCGAGATCGCGGCGAACATCCGGCCCTGCTGCACGGGGTCCAGCAAGATACTGTGCAGGCACATCCCGCCCGCGCCCGGCTGCCAGGACGAGCCGGACTCATGGCCGCGGAGCTTGGGCAGCTCCTGCCAGCTCTGCCCGCCGTCACCGGAGCGGAACAACCCGGCGTCCTCGACCCCGGCGTACACCACGTCCGGGTCATCCAGCGACGGCTCCAGATGCCAGACCCGCGCGAACTCCCAGGGGTGCGGTGTCCCGTCATACCACTGGTGAGTACCGGGAGTGCCCTGGTAGGTGAACTGGTTACCCACCGGTGCCCAGGTCGCGCCGCCGTCGTCTGATCGCTGGATCACCTGCCCTGACCAGCCGCTGGACTGCGACGCGTAAAGCCGGTCAGGGTCGGCGGGCGAGCCTTTCACGTGGTAGATCTCCCAGCCTGCGAAGTGGGGGCCGCTGACGTCCCACCGATCGCGCCTGCCGTCTGAGGTCAAGACGAAGGCGCCCTTGCGAGTGCCTGCAAGTACCCGTACACCGCTCACGCCATGCTCCCTTCAACCCTGCGCGCACATGCCGGCTTGGGGCATGATCGCGCGTGACCTGGCCATCGCCTCGAGCCACAGTTATCACGACCCGCTGACATCCTGACGGAAAGCAGCCGCCAAAATCATCGCGACCGCGGGAATCGCGCCGACGGCCGTCACTGGAGGTTGCCCGCCGCAACTAGCCTGGTCATTGCCACGTCGCCGGCCCGGAAGATCGCTACCGTGACCTGGTGCTCGGCACGGGCTGGACGCAAGTCGTGGCGCTGGCGGCGGCGTTCGCCATCGCGGTTCTGGCCACGCCCGCGGGGATCTCGGGGGCGGTGTTGCTACTGCCATTTCAGGTCAGCGTGCTGGGCACGCCGAGCCCGGCGGTCACGCCGACCAACCTGCTCTACAACGTCGTCGCCACTCCCGGTGCGTTGTACCGGTACTGGCGCCAGGGCCAGACGGGCGGCACGCTCGCCATGATCCTCATCGCCGGGACCCTGCCCGGCGTAATCGCCGGATCGATCATCCGCGTGGAACTACTGCCCGGCGCCCACGTCTTCGACCTCGTGGTAGCGGTGGTGCTCCTGCCCCTCGGCTCCTGGCTGGCCCTGACCAAGCCAACCCCGCCCGCAGCAGAACCCCGACCAGCGCGCGCCGTTCCCCCGCCTGTGCTAACTCTGCTCGCGGCACTGGTGGGCTGCGTCGGCGGAATCTACGGCATCGGGGGTGGTTCGATCCTGGCGCCTGTGTTGATCGGCACTGGACGACCACCCCGCGAAGTGGCGCCGGCAGCACTGGCATCCACCTTCGTCACCTCCGTAGCAGGAGTGATCACATTCCTGATCCTCTCGGTCCATCACGCCGGGACGGTCGCCCCCGACTGGCCAACCGGGATCGCACTAGGCATCGGCGGCCTGGCAGGCGCCTACACAGGCGCCCGAATCCAGCAGCGGCTCCCCGACATGCTCATCCGCCGGGTCATGGGCATTCTGGTCGTTGCCATCGGTGCCCGCTACCTGTGGTCAGGCCTTGGCTGAGGCTCGGGACTGCAGGACGCTTACGTCAAATGCGCGGCATGAGCCGACGGCGGTCATCCGCACGCTGTCGCAGCAAGCGCGGCAAGCGCCATTCGGGGAGTCATTACGGAGGCTGCGCACTGCCCTCTGCTCAGACTCAGGCCGGCTGTGGCCCAGACCGATAATTCTGCGACGGACATTCTCGTCGATGTATGCCTCGGGCCGGCGCCAGTAGACCGCGAAGAATTGCCGCCGAGCACCGCCAACTTCGTGGCGACCAACGCCACCACCTGCGAACTGAAGCCGAAGTCGAGGCGGTCCGGCAGAACTTCGGTCAACCTTTTGTCGTGCGGGGACGTGAAAGCGATATGCATGGCGCAACCGAACGGGTCTCCTTCGAGCAATTCGTCGCAGGATCGTCGTCCCGGATGCTCACCATGGCCATGCTGCTCACGCATCACAACCGGGCCGACGCTGAGGACTTGCTACAGACGGTGCTGGAGCGTGCCTTTCGCCGGTGGCCCCGCATCTGCCGGACTGGTGACCCGGCGCCGTATGTCCGGCAGATGCTGGTGAATGCCTCCGTCGACCGGTGGCGATTGCTGCGGCGCAGGCCGGAACAACCCTTGGGCGCCGATGACGGCCCGTCTGTCGCCGCCGGCACGTTTGGGCCCGACCAGTCGGCCGCCATTGCCGATCAGGACCTGCTCTGGCGTGCGCTGGCCCAACTACCCTCTGGCCAGCGGGCAGTGCTCGTACTGCGCTACTACGAAGACCTGACCGAGCCGCAGACCGCGGCGGTGCTCGGCTGCACTGTCGGCTCAGTCAAGGCCCAGGCATCCCGCGCGCTCGCCAAGCTGCGGGGCACCGTCGGCGTTGCCGATTCCGGCAGTCAGATGCGGGGCGCGTTGTGGGCAACAGACCATACATCACCACGAGGTGCTTGCCATGGATGATCTCGAGCGCTGGCTGCGGGCAACGATGCAGGCGGCGACCCAGGACGCGCCGCCGAATCTGCTCACCGGAGTGTGGCGGCGGCGGCGCAGGCACTTGCGGCGGGTCGGCGCCGGCAGCGCGGCTGCGGTGGCCGCCATCGGGATCGCGGTGCCTTTCGCCCTGCAGTCGACAGCCAGCGATCGCACAGGCACTTCGCCAGCAAGCGTGACCGCACCACGCGCTGCGCCGGGCTCCGAACTGCTGAAGTGCGGGGCGTACAGCGTTCGCGGCATTTCGGGCGGCGAACTCAGCCCGGGCTGGACGGCAGCCAGCGTCCAGGCGGGCCCAGTCTGGTTCGTCGACGCGCTCCACGGAGGCTGGCGATCAAGTCAGCGGCTGCGCGGCGGCAAGTTGGGTGACGTCGCGGGAGTTATCCTCGCAGTGAGGAACGGCACCACGGTGGAGATCACCACGCCCCAGCCACACCAGTTCAGGTTCATCACCAGTCAGACTGCGCACGGCACCTACACGCTGCACGACGGCGTCGCCGGGGTGACGCTGGTCGGCTGCCCGAGCTACCAGATTGCGCGCGGCATCCCCGAGGCCATGGCGCCCGGTCTGACGCTTTTCTACCTGCCGCTCGGGTACGTCACAGACCTGGCAGGCTGTTTGTCGATGCAGATCAGGACGCCCCCGATGTGGCAAGCCCGCTGGACCGCAGACATCGCGTTGCATAGGGGCCTCTGCCGGGGCTAGCTCAGTCGCCGCCGACTTGCTGACCTACGAGTGCTCGGTGTTCGGCCAGCGTCTCGGCCAGCTCGTCACGGGAGTGAGTACCTAGTTTCTGGTAGACGTGACGGAGGTGGTACTCGACGGTCTTGGGGCTGAGGAACAGCGCTGCTGCGGTCTCTGTGGTCCTCTTTCCGGCGGCGAGGCTGATGGCGATCTGCAGCTCCTGCGGAGTCAGCAGATCGATGGCATGTGCGTGCGGCCGTCGGCGCTTCTCGCCGGTCGCGGCTAGCTCAGCGCGGGCCTGGTCAGCCCAGGGGCTAGCGCCGAGCTGCTCGAACATATTCAATGCGCTGCGCAGCTGGTCGCGAGCCAGGACTCGGTTACGAGCACGCCGCAGTCGAGCGCCGTACGCCAGCCGTGTCCGCGCCGCTTCGAAGCTGTCTGGAGTCTGCTCGTGCAGGCTCAGTGCATGCTCGAAGTGCGGGGCCAGATCTGTGTCCGCGGCTAGCAGCCCGGCACAGCGCAGCGCCCGGGACAGGGACCACGGCTGCCCCTTGGCGGTCGCGGCCGTCATGAAATCGGCTGCGACCAGCTGAGCTTCGTGCTCACGGCCCAGCCTCAGGTAGGCGTCAACGAGCTCGGGCGCGGGCGACATATCGGTGTCAGTGATGGCTCCTGTAACGCGAGGCGGCGGTCCAGGGGCGGACGAGGATTGGCGAGACCGCTCGGCCCGCAAGTCGGCGCTCTTGACCCTCCTTCTAACCGAAAGGACTACGGTCCCAGTAGGACGCCTGGAGGGACCTGATGTCATGGAGCTGATGCTGCTCACAGTGCCGGCTTGCCCGAGTGCCGCGGTGTTCGAGGAGCGGCTCGCGGCCGCACTGGCCGGGCATCCTAGCGCCGTCGTCCGCCGCCGCGAGGTGACCGACGATGAGGAGGCCGCCGACGCTGGCATGCACGGGTCGCCGACCCTGTTGATCGACGGCTGCGACCCGTTTGCCGATCCCGGCGCGCGGGCCAGCCTGTCGTGCCGCCTGTACCGGGACGAGGCCGGCCACGCCGGGCCGGCGCCATCAGTCGATGCGCTCCGGCAGGCACTCGCGGCGGCCAGCAATGACTGACCAGGGTCGGCAGGCGCCGACCGTACCAGTGAACTTCCTGGCCGGCGGCGGCGGGAAGCGAGCCGGCCTGGCGCCCGGCCCGCGCGCTATCTACCAAGCCGTGCTGCGCGGGTTCGCGGCGACCGGCCTGCCACCCGGGCCTGCGGAGCTGGAGGACTCCGCCCGCCAGCACGGGATCAACGTTAGCCAGGCGCTTCGCACTCTGGCCGCCGCCGACGTCCTGGGCCTGGACGCCCAGGGCCAGATCCGGATCGCCTACCCATTCTCGGCCGCGCCGACGCGGCACGTCGTGGCGATCACCGGTGGCCCCACCGTCTGGTCGATGTGCGCCATCGATGCCCTGGGCATCCCGGTCATGCTCGGCACCGACGCGGTGATCACCTCATCCGACCCGCTCACCGGCGAGCGGGTCACTGTCACCTTCACCGGCGCCACGGCGTGCTGGGACCCGCGAGATGCCGTCGTCTTCGACGGCTGCGTCGGCGGCGACGGCCCGGCCGAGCAGGTCTGCTGCGGCTACCTGAACTTCTTCGCCAGCCGCGCCTCGGCCACCGAATGGGCCCGCCAGCATCCAGGTGTCGCCGGCACCGTCCTGGACCAGGCAAGCGCCGAGCGCGAGGGCGCGCAGACATTCGGATCCCTGCTCGACGGCACGGGCTGACCGCAACCGCTGAATGCAGCAGGCCAGACCCGGACGCGCGGCAGACCCGGACGCGGCAGACCCGGCCGCGCGGCAGACCCGGCCGCGCGCGGACCGCTAGGGCCTGACCGATTCGCGGGCGAACTCGCGGATGATCTGGGCGAGTCTTTCGGGCTGGTCGAGAGGGATCAGGGTGTAGCTGTCGTTTACCTCGACGAGGCGCGCGTCCGGGAGGAGGCTGGCAAGCCGTCGGCCGTGCTCGGGCGGCATGACGCGATCTTCGCAGGCCCAGACAATCGCCGTCGGCGGCATGAAGCCGCGCAGGTGCTCGGCCGCCTTCAACAGGATTCCGGTGTCCGCGCCGGCCGCTCGTAGCATGCGCACCGTGTCACGGCGGATCTCAGGCTGGGTGAGGACGGGTCTCATCCACCGGGAGGTCGTGGCGTCGCCGCGCTTGGTCAGCCACCCGAACGCGATCGGCAGCCGCCGCACTATTCGTAGCCGCATCTGCTGCATAAACAGCCCGAACAACGGCGCGGGGAGCTTTCCGGCGAGCAGCAGCGTCTTACCGGTCAGGCCAGGCGGGAAATTGTCGAATGCGTCGCAGGAGGCAAGCACGACCCGTCCGATTTGCGGTGCGCCGTCGGCCATGAGCAGCTGCGCAAGCGCACCGCCTGTGTCGTTGCCGACGATGGTGACGTCGCGCAAGTCGAGGCGCTCCATGAACTCGGCGATCAGCCGGGCTATCGCGGGCAGCGACAGGTCAGCGCCAGGGCGCACCGCGTGCCGGTGAGCGCCCAGCGGCAGCGTAGGCGCGATGCACCGGTGGTCAGCGGATAGGTCGCCGATCGGCCCGTCCCAGAGCGAGGCATCCATCATCAGCCCGTGCAGGAGCACCAGGACCGGCCCTGCCCCGCCGGTGTCCTGGTATTCCATCGTCCCGGCGGACAGCTCGATTGCATTCATTGCCGTGCCCCTCCGTACAGGGCCGAATCCGCGGCGCGACTCGGGTCCCGATTTTCGAGGAGGTGCCGGCGCAGGAACGACAGCTCGGCCTCGACAGCCTGTTCATGGGCGTCCAGGAACGGTGCGTAATGCCCGCCGGGCAGGCGCACCAGCTCAGCCCTGGCCGCACGGCTCGCCGCGCGGACGGCAGGTCCGGCTAGCGCCGACTGATCCTGGTCGCAGACGACGACCTGCAGCGGGCACCGCACGCGGGATGCAGAGCGGCCAGGCTGGTAGAACCCGACGCGGAGCGCCGACCTCGCGGCGACCGCCTGCTGCCAGTCCTGGTACATGTTGCCCGGGTTCAGCGCCAGGGCGCTGTCGCGTGAGTCCGGCGTCGTCAGCAGCGCGACTGTCCCCGGTGCGCCTGCCAATGCCACCAGCCGAGGCGGCCGCCCGAGCATGCCGCCAAGACCATCAAGAACACCGCGGCCGGCGAGGCGAAGCATGGCGAGCGGCTTCTGGTGCCGCGCTGCGTTGCGTGCCGCCGCCTGACCGTCGGCGTTGGGCGTCTGGGCAATTGCCGCCGCCAGCTGCTGGTTGCGCGCCGCGACGCGGAAGACATGACCGCCCGAAGTGGAGAACCCCCAGATCGCCAGGCGGACCGGATCCACGTCCGCCAGCTTGGCGGTGTATGCGATCGCCGCCTGCCAGTCCGCCAGCTCCTCGCTGATGCGGACGACCTGGCGGGGCTGGCCTCCGCTCTCGCCCAGATGCCGGTAGTCGAAGGCAAGGACAGCAAACCCGGCATCGTGAAAGCGCCTGGCGAACGCATCGGTACCCGGCTCCTTTGTCACCCCGAGCCCGGCTGCCATGATCACGCAGCCGCCGTTGGTCCCCTTGTAGTGCCAAGCAGCGCATTCGGTGCTGCCGCTAGGAAACCGGACTTTCTCCCGTTCTGTAGATATCCGCATGTCGACCTCCTAGTCGACGAGACTCGTCGTCAGCTGGCCTCGCATGACCGCAATCCTGCCCGGCGTCTCTTGCGGGACGCTTGCAGCGTGCTGTCATCAGGTGCGGGCGGCACTGAGCACGGCTAGCGGGTCGCGAAGGCCTTCGCCGTAGGCGGCGTCGAACGCTACCTGGTCGGTGAAGCGTGCCTCCGGCCGGGCGGTGTCATTCCGCTCCATGGCGAGCAGCCGGCCGATGATGGTCTCCCGCATGGCGGTGCCCTGGCCCATGACCGTGCCCACTGTTCCCTCGCGAAAGGCGCTGGCAGCTCCAAGCAGCCGCCCGGTGGCGCTGGCGTCGCCGCGCAGGGAGGCGCTGCCCGCCAGCCCTTCCAATGCGAGCGCCTGCGCCTGCCGGTCGGCTACCTCGCAGGCGGCGCGGAGACTGGCCGAGTGATGGTGTTCGGCCGCCTTCGCGTCGTTCCGCAGTTCCGCGACATATCCGAGCGACGCGTGGGCCATGGCCAGGCCCTCGGGAACATTGCCTTCTCGGCACAGCTGGAGGGCATGGCGGTGGCACTGCTCGGCCTCCACAAGCCGCCCTAGGCGTCGCAGGGTGAGACCTCGCGCGTTGCAGGCGAACACGCGCAAGTGCAGATGCTGCTGGCCGTCGGCGGCCGCCTCCGCGCGGGCATGCCAGCGGTCGGACTGGCCGGGTTGCCCCTGGATCGCGTACAGGCAGCCGAGCTGCGCCATGCGGATGATCCCGGCGGGGTGGTCATCCATCGGCAAGACAGCGAGCATGTCCTCGAGGGCAGCGATGGCATCGTCGTACCGGCCGCGCAGGACAGCCAAGTCAGCGAGATGGCGCAGTACGGCGCCCTCGGGCAGGGCATCGCCCGTCTGAGCGAACAGGTCCGCTGCGCCGCGCAGCAGCAACTGCGCTCGGCCGAGGTCGCGCCCCGCGAGCGCGGCGACGCCCCGGGTCAGCCCCGCCAGACCTACGCTCCAGTTATCCGCCTCAGCCTCCAGCAGCGCTCCGGCCTCCTCCAGCAGGCCGATCGCCCGCTCTTGCTCGCCGAAGACCCCGGCCAGCACGGAACCGTGCATCCACACGGCGAAGGCCAGCGCTGGCCCGTCACCGGCCGCCTGACCGAGCTCGATCGCCTGTTCCCCATAGGCCAGTGCGTCGTCGAGGCCCTGCGCGAGCGCGACCAGCTCGGCGCCGGCCAGCGCCCGCACCCGCCGCGCGGTGGCCGACTGCGAAAGGGCGAGGCTCGCGGTCAGCCACCGCCAGCAGTCCTCGACAGAGCCGATCGCCCCGCCGCTAGCCCAGAACCAGGCAATTCCCACGGCGATCCCCAGCGAAGCCTCCGAGTCAGCCGCGGCGAGGGCAGAATCCATGGCCCGGCGAATATCGCTGGCGAACTCGCGGACAGTAGCGAACCACGCCGGTCCGCGTGCGCTGTCGGGGACATCAACAATCGTCGTCACCCAGCGGGTGTGGCGGGCGAGCACGGTCGCCAGATCACCGCGCGCGGCCAAGCGCTCGCGGCCGTAGTCGGCCAGGGTCTGAAGCATGCGGAACCGCACGCCGCCGCCGGTCTGGGCAGCCGTGATCAGCGACTTGTCGACCAGCCGCGCAAGTAGGTCCGCGACGTCTTCCCTGGCAAAGCCCGAGCCCGCGCACACCTGCTCGGCTGCCTCCAGCGGGGCCGGCCCGGCGAAGGCCGACATCTGCTCGAACACCCGCCGGTCGTTGTCGGAGAGCAGGTCGTAGCTCCAGTCGATCACGGCACGCAGGGTCTGGTGACGGGGGAGCGCCGTCCTGGATCCGCCCGTGAGCAGCCGGAACTGGTCGGCGAGCCGGGTGAGTATGTCAGCGGGAGCCAGCGCGCGCACCCGCGCGGCGGCCAGCTCAATGGCCAGCGGAAGACCGTCAAGGCGCGCACAGATCTCTGTGATCGTGCCCAGCTCATGTTCCGCCGGGAAGCCGGGGGCGATCGCGGAGGCCCGTGCCACGAACAGCTCGCTCGCTTCATCGATGGCGAGCGGCTGGAGTGGCCACAAGGCCTCGCCCGCGATGGCCAGGCGTTCCCGGCTCGTGGCCAGGATCTGCAGTTCCGGACACCGGGCCAGCAGGTTGTCGGCAAGGCGCGCCGCTCCGGCGATGACGTGCTCGCAATTGTCCAGGACCAGCAGCGCTTGACGGCGCGCCAGGAACTCACCCAACCGCTGCAGCATGCCGGCGCCGGCGCCACGGCCGGTCTCCGGCGCGACACCCAGCGCTGCGGCGGCCGCGCCAGCCACCGCGATGTCTTCCGCGACCGGGGCGAGCTCGACGAGCCAGACTCCGTCGCGGTACAGGCTGGTCAGGCTGCGTGCCGTCTCGATGGCCAGCCTGGTCTTCCCGACCCCACCCGTGCCCGTGATGGTCACCAGGCGGCTGATCTGCAGCGCCGACACGACCGCACCGAGCTCTGTCGCGCGCCCGATCAGCGCAGATGGTGCCGCGGGTAGATTGCCCGAACTGTGGTCATCAGTCCCAGCGGGTGCATCGAGCGCCGGGTCCTGGCCGAGCACTGCGGCCTCCAGGTTCCGCAGCGCTGGTCCCGGGTCGACGCCCAGCTCGCCTGCCAGCACGGCACGTGCGCGCTGGTAGGCCCCCAGTGCATCACCTTGCCGACCGGATCGGTACAAGGCCAGGATCAGCTGGCCCCAAAGCCGCTCCCGCAGCGGATACTGCTGGACCAGGGCCTCAAGTTCGCTGGTGAGCTCGCCGTGGCCGCCGAGCATCAGGTCGGCGTCAATCCGGTCCTCAGTCGCGGTCAGCCGTGCGTCGTCCAGCCGGGTGATCATGCCAGCCGCGAACGCCGAGTCTGCGAACTCAGCCAGCGGCCGCCCACGCCACAGGCCGAGCGCTTGGCGCAGCAGCCGTCCAGCCTCGGCCGCGTCCTGGCGCTGCAAGGCCGCGCGGCCGTCGGTGGCGAGCTGACCGAACCGGGCAGCATCCAGGGCTCCGGCGGGGATCTCGAGGGAATAGCCGCCGGCTCGGGTGAGTATGCGGTCGCTGCCGAGCATCTTTCGCAGACGGGAAATGTGCACATGGAGGCGGTTGCGGTCACCGAGCCACTCACCCGGCCACACTTGATCCAGAAGCTGTTCGGCTGGCACCAGACGGCCCTCCGCTAGCGCCAGCGCCACTAGCAAGGCCCGCGGCAAGTGGCCGCCGACGTCCATCAGCTGGCCATCGTCGGTCACCATCTCGAACGGCCCGAGAACCCGGATCTCCATTTCTCGCCATGGTAGCGACGCTGACAGGGGACCGCAGGACGCCACCGTCCCGCTGTGGCTGGCGTCCCGCGACGGGCGGCGCGTCTCCTGGGCCAGAAGTGACATCGACGGGAACGGGGACGGCTTCAGCGGCGGCCTCGCAAAGATGCGCGTCAGCTACCAGTCCGGCCTTCTCGCGCCCGGATCGCGGCCTGGGTCCTGTCGGCGACCTGGAGCTTGTCCAGCACGCGGGATACGTAGTTCTGCACGGTCTTGAGCGAGAGGCCAAGGCCGCGGGCGATCTCTGCGTTGCTCGCGCCCTCGGCGATCATTGTCAGCACATCGCGCTCCCGGTCAGTCAGGGAGCCCCCGTGCGCGGCGGGCCTGCTGCCGGTGGCGCCGGCAAGGATGCGCGCGGCGATGCCGGGGGCGAAGACCGCGCCACCGCTGGCGGCCGTACGCGTCGCTGCGGCTATCTCTTCGCCGGTGGATCCCTTGAGCATGTAGCCGGCAGCGCCGCACGGAGGGCAGCAAGGACGGTCTCGTCGTCGTCGACCATCGTGAGGGCGAGGACCCTCTGCCCCGAGTCTGCGGCAGTGAGGCGACGGGTCGCCTCGACGCCAGAGATGCCCGGCAGGTTCAGGTCCATGAGTACGACATCCGGTCGCCGGGCCTGCGCCATTTGCACCGCCTCCTCACCGGTCGTGGCCACGCCGACGACGCTGAAGTCAGGGACCCGCGCCAGTGAGGCCGCTACTCCTTCCAGGAACACTGGGTGATCATCGACGACAAGGATCGCGATCATGGGCTGGTCTCCGGCAGCGGCAGGGTCGCAGTCACCCTCGTGCCGCCGCCGTCGGTGCGGATCTGTAGCGACCCGCCGAGCTCCTCCGCTCGCTCGCGCATGCTGGTCAGGCCGTGACCGCATGGCCGCCCGCTAACGGCGGGTCGCCCAGCTTCGGCCACTAGGAAGCCGCCGCCGTCGTCGCAGACATCGGCGACGACGACGTGGTCACGCAGCCCGATCGCGACCCGGCAAGACTTGGCGCCGGCGTGCCGGACGACATTTGTAACCGCCTCGGCGATGATCCGGTAGATCGCCACCTCCACCGCGGCCGGCACGTCGGGCAGCGACTCGGGAATCGCGATATCCGTACGGATTCCGGCGGGCGTCGCGAGGCTGCTGACCGCTTGCGTGACGGCCGGTCCGAGGCCGAGTTCGTCGAGTGCCGGCGGCCGCAGTCCCTCCACTAGTCGCCGTACGTCGGCGACGCGGACTTAATGTCGTCTCTCAAGGCATGCAGGTCCTCGATCGCAGTCTGCGGCGCAGCGGGCACGAGTGCCCTTGCGTTCTCGACCTTCAGCATGAGCCCGGCGAGAGCCGGTCCCAGGCCGTCATGCAAGTCCCTGCGCATGCGCCGGCGCTCCTCCTCGCGCGCGAGCACAAGGCGCTCACGCGCGTTGCGGACGTGCGCGGTCAGGGCACGGGCATGCAGCAACAGTGCAAGCTGGGCGGCAAGGTCACGAAGGACGCGCAGATCAGCTGCGCGAAGCGGGCTGGCAGGCGTGGCATAGAGCAGGTCCCCGGCACGACGGCCGTAAGCCATCAGCGGGACCACAGTCGGGGCCGGGCCTGGGATGCCCGCAACCGTCGTGCCACCAGCGTCGCGCAGCGCTGCATTGCCCAGTCCGAGCGTGTCCTGCAGCTCGGCCACGATGTCGGCAAGCAGGCGATCGGTACCTGAGGCCGCCGCGATCCGCGGGCTCAGGCCGGCCAGAACCTCGTAGGGCTGGCGCCATCGCCCGTACGTGACCCGGTCGGCGGCATCGGCCAGAGCCCGCCGCAGCGGGGCCAACGACACAGCGACGGCGGCCGTTCCGAGCCATGGCAGCCAGCGGGCTCCGGTTGTGTCCAGCATCGCGCCGACCCCCACGACAATCAGCGCGTAGATCGAGACGATCGACACCGCAAGCGTTCCCCAGACCAGGGACCTGTTGGCGACGGTCGCGAGGTCGAATACGCCGCCAGTGAGAATGGCAACCGCGGTCGCGATTGGCAGCGGCAGCGTGCTGGCCGCGAAGACCCACGTCGGCCAGCCAGAGCCGAACGCCGTCGGGATCACGATGACCGGAAGCGACGCGGCGACGGCGAAAGTCAGGAGCTGGCGTCGCAGCGCTGTGCCTCCCCGGCGCCACCGGAACACCATGCCGGTGACCGACCCCGCGACCGTGGCCACGGTCAGCGGCAGACTGAGCGTCCCGAGTACGTTGGCCAGCGATCCGACTGTCCCTGGCAGGTGAACCGGGCTGCGCCAGCCTGCGGCCTGAAGCTGAAAGTTCTCAGCGTGCGGATCCAGAGCCGTGCCGAGAAAGGTGGTGGCGAGACTACCGGTCAGCGTCCACCACAGCCAGCGCCACCGAGGCCCCGGCAGGCGGCCATCAGGAAATAGTACGGGCACTCCCACCGCGGCTGCTCCCCAGCCGGCCGCTCGGATGCACGAGCCCGCAACGGCTAGCCAGCCGGCTCCTGGCACCGTGCCTGGAGCCGTCACGATCCCCCGCACCGCCAGGTCAAACATCCCCTCGCCGAGGCCCCACGCGCTCGCCCCGGCAAGCATGAGCCAGCCCACGAGGTTATCCGGCCTCGCTAGCGCCACCACGCATCCAGCCGAAGCAAGCAGCGCGATGGTAGCCGGCAACGAGATCGCGGCCATGAGGTCTCCAGTGCCGCCCGCCCGCGCCCACCCCGCCAGTGCGGCGCCCGCCAACGCGATCGTGGCCGCCACGATCGGAGTCGTGACGGCCACCGTCGGAGGACGAAGTGGCCGCATCTGGATGATGGTGCCACTAACTGCCCTGTTCATGACAGGTCTGCTACCACCCTGTAGGTAGCCAGGTCCTCGCTGGGACCGTCGCCGACGGCCGGTGCGCGGCGTGCCTGGCCCCGCAGCAGAACCACACCGAGCATGATCACCCAGGCGAACCAGACGAGCGTGCCTATGTTGAGCTGAGCGGGCCCAGTCCCTGAGATCATGCTGACGAGCCCGACCACGATGCTGATCCATGCCGCCCAGCGGGGCAGCCGACCACTGGCCAGGCCAGCCCCGCCCACGGCTAGGGCGCTCAGTCCGCTCGCACCGACCGCAATAAGGTCGGAGAACTTGCTGATCATGTTGAGACCCGCGACGGTGTCGGCCGGGAAACCATGGGTTGCGCCGTAGTAGGCAGCGAAGGCGCCGGCGTAGGAGCCCACCAGCGTGACAACAGCAGCGGCGGTGGCGGCGGCGACGATCAGCGTCGAGAACCAGGCCGACGTCTCGGTGTGGCCTCGCAACAGGCGGGCGATCAGCGTGAACGCGGTGAGCAGTACGAGTGATGCCGCGGTAACGAGGACAGCGCCGGCGTACATTTTCGCAGCCGGTACGCCGGAGTAAAGGCTGACAATCGACGTGGGCGATGCGCCGAAGACCGGCGAGCGCTGCTGCGAGTAACCGGCCAGCAGCAGGACGACGTAAGCGATGGAGAACGCACCCGCGGTGCGCCACAAGCGTTTCATGGAGGTGTCCCTTCGATCAGGAGCTGATAGGGCATAGCCTCCGGGTCGCCCGTTCCCAGTCGGTAGAGTGCGAGTCCCCGCTATGCCTGGGAAGAACGCGCGGCCAGACCTGGGAATCGATGTGGGCGGAACGCGACACAGCTGGCCTGGGCAGACATCATGCTCGCTACGCGCCGGGCAGGAGCTGGCGCGCCTCGGCGTCCAGCTCGAGGTTCGCGACGGCCATGTTCTCCTCGAGGTGGTGCTGCGACGACGTTCCCGGAATCAGCAGCACGTTGGGCCGCAGGCGCAGCAGCCATGCGAGCGCTACCTGGGCTGTCGTGTAACTAAGACGGGCTGCGGTAGCGATGACTGCAGGGTTGTCAAGGACCGGATTGCTTCCCGCCATGGCCGAGCCGAGCGGGAAGAATGGCACAAAAGCAATACCGCGCTTGTGGCACTCTTCGAGCACGGGCATCGATGTCATGTTGGCCAGGTTCAGCGGATTTTGCACGCACGCGATGTCCGTTCGCGCGAGGGCGTGCAGCAGGTGCTCGCGGGTGATGTTGCTGAGCCCGACGCCGCGGATCAGACCCTCGTCGCGCGCTTGCATCATGGCGCCGAGCTGGTCATCGAATCGCTGGTCGGGCTCCGCGCCGTCCATCAGCCGCAAATTGACCGCGGCCAGATGGTCAACCGCCAGTGTGCCCAGATTGTCCGTGATTCCCGTCCGCAGCTGCGCCGGCGAGTCGTAACGCAGCACTCCGCCAGTCGCGGTCCGGCGGGCGCCGACCTTGCTCACCAGCGCGAGACCCGGCGGGTAGGGGTGTAGCGCTGCCTTGATGAGCTCGTTCGCGACTACCGGGCCGTAGAACTGCGCAGTGTCGATGTGATCGACGCCAAGTTCGGATGCACGGCGCAGCACGGCGATGGCCTCGTCGTGGTCGCGCGGCGGGCCGAACACCCCCGGGCCGGGCAGTTGCATGGCACCGAACCCGATGCGTGACACGGTCTGGGTGCCCAGCAGATAGCGACTCACGCCGGTGCTGGCCATGGACATCAAGCCCTCTCTGATGCATAGTTGCGTTCCGCTGGCAATGATCACCTATCGTCTCCGCTGGCCAGGCGGCGCACCACGGCGAAGCCCCACGGGATGCTGAGCAGAAGAACGAGTGCGAGGCACAGCAGGAGTGGCGTCGGCCGTATGGCGCCGAGCGCGAGACACGCCACGGCCACGCCGGCGGAGGTACGGACGAGAGGCCGGTACAGCCCTCGCTCGCTTTCCCAGGCCTGCAAGCTGGCCGATACCAGCATCGTGGCGGCCACTACGACGGCGGCGCCCGCGCACAGCACCCACCCTGCGGCGGCCGGGCTGCTGCTGTCATGGGCATGGTCGACGAGGCTGACCATCGCGGCGCCCATGGCGGCAACGGCTGCCGTGAGCGGCAAGTGGCCGAGCATCCACTGCAAGCTGGCTGTCGTCGTCGGTCTAGGTGGGCGGTGCCCGGCGAAGTCGAAATACGTCCACCAGGCGCCGAAGCCGACGGCGACGGCGACGAGGCCGACCCCCAGGGTGAGTCCGCTGATCGGCTGGCTCGCCATTCCGGCGACGACGCCGGTCAGGATTTCGCCGAGCACGATGATGATGAGCAGGCCGAAGCGTTCGATGAGCGCGTCGGTGATGGTCAGCGCGGCTGCCACAGCTGGGCTGGCCGTCAGCAGCACGGCTGCGAATCCGGCCAGGTAGGCGGCGTCGATGAGGCCCCAGCCGGGGATGCGGGCGCTGGCTGGCAGGAACGCGGTGCCGACCAGCAGGATGGCGCAGATAGCTGTTCCGGCGACGAAGAGCCGGCTCGAGCGGCGGAATTCAGGGCGGTCACCTCGGGCGGCCAGCAGCCACAACATGGTCAGCACAGCGAACAGCGCGCCCGTGGCGATCGCGAACGCTGCTCCGCGCCGGCCGTCTGCCTCGGGAATGAAGGCCCCCATCGCCGCCAGCACGAGGACCTGCAGCAGGAATGTGCTGCGGGCGCGCGCGTCATCGCGGCCGTGCAGCTCATGGTGGAGGCTGCCGTTGAGCCACGCGATCCACACCAGCGTGAAAATCACGGCGAAATCGGCGAGTCCGCGCCCGGTTAGGTGGAGCGCGAAGTGACGGGCGTCCTGGGCGACGAGCACGACGACGGCGAGGTCGTAGAAGAGTTCGAGGGGGCCAACGACACGCTCGCGGGGTTGCTCGCCGTGCCGCCGGGGTGACTGCCACAAAGAGCGGCGCAACCGAGCCCAACGCACTCGGAGAGTACCTCCGCTCAGCATCTTGCCAGCGTACGTGCCCGGCTAGTCGCCAGCCTGGTGGACTGGCCGCGATCACCGGATCCTGGCGATGCGGCCTCACCTGGGTGCACCGAATGATGGCGAGCATGGACCCAGCGCCATACGCGATCCGGATCAACGGACACCTGGGCGAAACGTTGCTGTCTGCATTCCCGGCGATGGCATCGGAGCAGCAAGGCCCGGTCACTGTGCTCACGGGCGTCCTGGATCAGTCTGCCCTGTACGGGGTCCTGGCTGAGATCGAGGCGCTCGGCCTAGACCTGCTAGAGGTTCGCCAGCTCCTCGCGGGTCCCGAATCACCAGAGAATCGAGGCCTGATATGACCAGTGCGGCACTACGTGATCCGGTTTCCGACCATCTCCTCACGCCGCAGAATGCGGCGTTCGTACTCATCGATTACCAGCCTTCGCAGATATCGGCGGTCCGCTCCATGGACCGCGACCTGCTACTCAAGAACGCTGTCTCCACTGTCCGGACCGTCAAGGCATTCGGGGTCCCGGTCATCCACTCGACAGTCAACGTCGCCTCCGGCCGCGGAAAGCCGACCCTCTCCGAGCTCGCCGACCTGCTGACCGACGACAAGCCGCTCGACCGGACCACGCTCAACTCGTGGGAAGACATCGAGTTCGTTGACGCCGTCCATGCGACAGGTCGGCGCAAGCTCATCCTCTGCGCGCTGTGGACCGAAATCTGCCTGGCCTTCACAGCGCTCGACGCACTGCGGGAAGGGTATGAGGTCTACCCAGTGGTGGACGCGATTGGCGGCACCTCTCCCGAGGCGCACCGCGCGGGGCTTGATCGCGTGATCCAGGCCGGCGCGAAGCCGATCAGCTGGGTATCCCTAGCCTGCGAGCTTCAGCGCGATTGGGGGCGCCTCGACACGGTCCCGGCGATCATCGAGATCGTTCTCACCGACCGTCTACTGAAGGAGTAGCTGATGAGTGCCAAGACAGCGATCGTGACCGGCGGCGCCGCCGGTTCGCTCGGCCGAGCCACCGCGGTCGCACTCGCCGATCGCGGTCTGACCGTCGTGGTGGTCGACCGGAGCGACAAGGCGCTGAGCGAGCTCCCGGACAGCATCAGGGGCGAGGCTGGCGACGCCACCGATCCGGCCACGGCCAAGAGCCTCATCGACCGGATCGCGGCCGACGTAGGCCCGCCAGACGTGCTGGTCAACACCATCGGTACGTTCCGCCTGGCAGATGCTGTCAGCACGACGCCAGAAGATTTTCGGCTCATGATCGACGTCAACCTGGGCGCGGCGCTGTGGCTGAGCCAGGCGGTAGCGCCGTACATGCAACAAAAGGGTGCAGGTGCCATCGTGCATGTCTCTGCTCGCCCGGGACTCGAGCCGTCCGCCGGCATGGCCGCCTACAGCGCTAGCAAAGCAGCCCTTGCCCACCTGACCCGGATTCTCGACGTTGAGCTGCGCCCGCACGGGATCCGGGTGAACGCGATCGCGCCGCAGCTCATCGACACAGCCGCAAACCGGGCCTCGTTCCCCTCTGAGGCGCTGGCGCATGCGGTCGCGCCTGAGGCGATCGCCGATGTCATCGCATTCCTCGTCAGCGACGCTGCGGCACCCGTGAGCGGCGCGATCATTCCGGCGTACGGCGCTTGAACGGCCCAAAGTGCCAAGGCCGAGCCGCGGCTAGGATCTGAAAGAGCTGATTGCAGGGGGGCCGATGAGCAGCGACGTGATCATCGGGTATCACGGCAAGCCACGCTGCGCCTGGGCCGGCGGCGACGATACGGCATTCGGCCGCTACCACGACGAGGTCTGGGGTACCCGCAGCTACGACGAGTCCACGATGTTCGAGGCGCTCACCCTGGGCGTATTCGAGGTGGGGCTGAGCTGGTCCATCGTGTTCGGCAAGCGGGACGGGTTCCAGACCGCATTCCGCGGTTTCGACGTCGCCAAGGTCGCCGCGATGACCGAGCGGGATGTCGATCGGCTGACGGAGGACGCCTCGATCATCCGTAACCGCGGCAAGATCAGGGCCACGGTCGACAACGCGCGCGCGATCATGTCCGCGTCGCCGAACCTCGCAGCGCTTGCGAAGTCGCACGAGATCACCCGCAAGCGGGCACCCCGGTCCATCGCGGACCTGCCCACATCGACGCCGGAAGCGGAGGCGTTCGCCAAGCAGTTGAAGTCTCAGGGGTACCGCTTCGTCGGGCCCACGAGCGTGTACGCGTTCATGCAGAACGTCGGCGTGGTCAACGACCATGTCCATGGGTGCTTTCGCGCCGTCGACTACCGGACCACGACCCGGAGTCGATGAAGGCGGGTTGTGCGCTCGAATCACCATGATCCGGTGACGACCGTTCACCTGGCTCCCGATGACGCTGGACGGCATGGCAAGACGCGCACGGCCACCAGGACGTGCCCGAGATTTCAGGGAGATACCGTGACATCACCAGCCACCGCCGACGCCGCAGATCTGCCCGACTACGCGCCCATTCCGGCCTCGGCGCGCGGTCCCGCCCTGAACGATCAGGGGTACTACGTCGGGCGGGTCGAACGGAACCTCTACTGGGTCACTGACGGGGTGTACAACTCAGCGTTCCTGGTGACACGGGACGGCGTGGTGATGTTCGACGCGCCGCCGGAGATCGGCCATAACCTGCGGCGGGCCGTCGACGAGATCGCCGCCGCTGAGGGCGTCAGCAACACCGTGACGCACCTGGTCTACTCCCATCACCACGCCGACCACGGCGCGGCCGCGTTCCTGTTCGAGGATGTCGTCCGGATCGGGCACGAGGAGACCCGCCGGCTTCTGATCCGGGACAACGACCCGGCCCGGCCTGTGCCGGATGTGACCTTCGCCGATACTTACACGCTCGAGGTCGGGGGAGAGCGGGTCGAGCTGGCCTGGCGCGGCTCCAACCACACGCCGGACAATATCTACATCCATTTCCCGGATCACGACACGCTGATGTTCATCGACGTCGTCAACGCCGGCTGGGTGCCGATCTACAACACCAACCTCAGCGAGGACGTGCAGGGGTACATGGCCGCTCCGGACATTGCCCTGTCGTACCCGTGGTCGCACCTCATCAGCGGACACCTCGGCAGGCTCGCCACCCGCGAGGACGTCGCCTTGCACCAGCAGTACATCGCCGACATCGAGGCCAGCTCCCGAGAGGCGCTGGCGAGCGTCAACCCCGTGCCGTACTACGTGCGGTACGGAGAGAATGTCTGGGCTGGCGTCAAGGGTCACCTCGACGCCGTCACCGAGCGTGCCGCAGCGCCCGTCATCGCCAAGTACACCGGCGTGCTGGCCGCCGCGGATATCGAGGAGTTCACGATCACGACTACGTTCGCCATCATGCAGTCGCTCCGACTGGACAAGGGCCCGAGCGGGCCGGTCCACCCCTGACCAGACAGCACCCGGGGCCGGCCGTACGCCGGCCCCGAGGCGGCCTGGCCCGGACCGCGTGAGGAAAGCGAAATAACCTTGTCTGGTAACGAAGATTCGAACCGCGGCGCCTGGCTGCGGCGAGCGCGCTCCAAACTTCGCAAGGCCGACCCGGTGATGGCGCGGCTGATCGACGAGCGGCCGGCGTTCGACCCCCGCGCGTGGATGGCCGAGCTCCCGCAGATGGATCTGTACGGTGCCCTGCTGTTCCAGGTCACCGGGCAGCAGCTGTCCGTCCCGGCGACCCGGCGAACCTTGGGCCGCATCGAGGAATTGTTCGGCGGCCATCTCCCGGCTCCCGCTGACATGCTTGCCGTAGATCCTGGCAAGCTGCGTGAGGCGGGGTTGTCATGGCGGAAGATCGGCACGCTCCGCGAGCTCGCCGAGCGGCTCTCGGATGGCCGGCTGGACCCGGACGTGCTGAGTGACCTGCCGGACGACGAGCTTATGGCGCAGCTGACCGTGATCCCGGGGATAGGTCCGTGGACCGTCCAGGGGGCGCTCATCATCGCGCTGGGGCGAGAAGACGTCGTGCTGCCGGGCGACCTGGCGCTCCGCAAGGCCATCAAGCTCGCGTATCAGCTCGACCAGCTCCCCACCCAGCAGGAGGTACTGGACATCGCCGAAAAATGGCGGCCCTACCGTAGCCTCGCGACCAGCTACCTGTTCTCTGCCGCGTTCGAGCCGACTGGGCCAGGGCAGGTTACCGCAGGCCGAAGTACTCGGCCAGCCACGGCCCGGTAACGCTGTCGGGGGCATGCGCCACCTCCTCTGGCGGGCCTGCCGCGACGATATGGCCGCCCTCCGGGCCGCCGCCCGGTCCCATATCGATGAGCTGGTCTGCGGCCGCGAGCAGGTCCAGGTCGTGGTCGATGACGATGACGGTGGCGCCGGCCTCCAGCAGGTGGTCGAACACACCCACCAGCGTGGCCACGTCGAGCGGGTGCAGGCCGGTCGACGGCTCGTCGAGCACATACAGCGCTCCGCGCTGGCTGCTGCGCAGCCGGGAGGCGATCCGAAGCCGCTGCGACTCGCCGCCCGAGAGTGAGGGCGTGGGCTCGCCGAGCCTCAAGTAACCCAGGCCGACCTCGCTAACAGGCCGCAGCGCCGCCGTGACTGGCGCCCAGTCGGCGAAGCGCTCGAGGGCGTCCTGCACGCTGAGGCCGAGCGTGTCGGCGATGGTCAGGCCGTTGACCTGGACTGCGAGCGTTGCGTCGTTGAAGCGCGCGCCGTGGCACGTCGGGCACTGGACGGTGATGTCGGGGAGGTACTGGACGTCCAGGTCGATGTGACCGAGCCCCTGGCACGTCGGGCACTGGCCCTCCCGAGTGTTGAACGAGAAGTGGCCGGGCTTCCAGCGTCGTCGCCGGGCGTACGGAGCGTCGGCGTAGACGCGGCGGATCTGATCGAAGGCTCCGCAGTACGTGGCGGGAGTCGACCGCGCGTTCTGGCCGATCGGCGAAGCATCGACCTGGACAACCTGGCGGACGCCACGGAGATCCAGACGCCGGACGTGCGCGGGCAGCGCTGACCCGGTCAGCTGCGCCCGAGCCGCCGGAATCAGGCTGTCCAGGACGAGGGCGGTCTTGCCCGCTCCGGACGGCCCGGCCAGCGCAGTCAGCCGGTTCAGCGGGAAGGAGGCGCTGACGTCATGCAGGTTGTACAGGTCGCCGACCTCGATGACGATCTGCCCGGCCGGAGCGGGGCGCGCCGGGCGGTCACGCGACACGGCCGGAGCGCCGGCCAGGAACGGTCCCATGATGGACTGCGGGTCGGCTTCAAGCTGAGCAGGGCTGCCCTGGGCGATGACCGTGCCGCCGCCTGCTCCCGCACCGGGGCCGAGTTCGATGACCCAGTCCGCGGACTGGATGAGTTCCCGCTCATGTTCGACCACGAGGACCGTGTTGCCGTTGGCCGCCAGCGCGCTGATCGTCTTGCGTAGTCCCTGGATGTTGCTGGGGTGCAGCCCGACCGACGGCTCATCCAGCACGTAGAGCATCCCAGTGGTGCTCGCGCGCACCGTCGAGGTGAGTTCGATTCGCTGGCGCTCGCCGGTCGACAGCGACGCGCCGGCGCGGTCCAGCGTCAGGTAGCTGAGCCCGACGTCGAGCAGCGGCGTCAGCCTGCTGTCGAGTTCGGCGAGCAACCCGGTCGTCATCCGGCTGATCTCGGCAGGCAGTCCGGCGGGCAGGCTAGCCGCGAAACCGCGCAGCTCAGCCAGGCTCAGCGCACTGATCTGGGCGATGTTACTGCCACCTAGCTCAGAGGCCAGTGCCTCGGGTCGCAGCCGGGTGCCGTGGCACACCGAGCAGACGCGCGTGACGACGAAGCGCTGCACCAGGCGCCGGGTGTGCTCGTTGTCACTGCGCAGCGACCGTTCCACAGCGGCGACGGCGTTGTCGTAATTGACCGACAGCTGGACTGTCCGTCCGTCGCGACCCGCGAGCGTCACGTCCCGCCGGACAGGAGCGCCATGCAGCACGATGTCGCGCTCGTGGTCGGTCAGCGATTTGTACGGCACGTCGAGCCGGACTCCCAGCTGGCCTGCGGCATACATCGACAGTCGTCGGCCGCCCGAATTCCACGGCTTTACGGCGCCTTCCTCGATCGTCTTGTCCGGATCGGGGACCAGGGTGCTCGCGTCCACTTCTGACCGCACGCCCAGGCCGTGGCACGCCGGGCACGCGCCATAGGAATTGAAGGCGAAAGACTCGGCACTCGGGTGCTCGAACCGTGCGCCACACACCGGGCAGACAATCTCCTCGGCGAGCGTGGCGACCTCAGGCCCGACCCAGTGGCCGTTCGGGCACAGATGCGAGCCGAGCCGCGACATCATCAGCCGCAGCACGTTGAGCACCTCGGACATCGTGCCCAGGGTGCTGCGAGCGCCAGGTATGGGCGGGCGCTGCCGCAAGGCCAGAGCCGGCGGGAGATGCTGGATCTGATCCACGTCCGGCCGCTGGGCCTGGGTCAGGCGCCGGCGGCTGTAGGTGCTCAGGCTTTCCAGGAATCGCTGCATACCCTCGGCGTACAGCGTGCCGATGGCCAGCGACGTCTTGCCCGAACCGGAGACGCCGACGACGGCGACCGTCCGCCAGAGCGGGACGTCAATGTCGACATTCTGGAGATTGTTCTGCCGAGCCCCGCGCACGCCGATGACCGTGGGCAGTGTTTCCCGCCCGCCACTATCGCTGTTCGCCACACCCGCAACCGTAGTGGCCCTGTTCGATGTCCTCGATGAGACCGGGGTGCGTGGGCTTCCAGCCCAGGAGTTCCTGCGTGATAGTGCTAGAAGCGGGCATGTCGGTGCTGAGGATGTGCACGAGCATGCCGCCGAATTTTTTGGCGGGCAGGGACCGGGCGGGCAGGTTCAGGTGCCGGCCGATGGCTTCGGCGATCTCGCGGACGGCCACGCCTTCGTCACCCACAGCGTGGAGCACTGCGCCGGCGGGAGCCTGCTCGACGGCCAGTCGGTACAGGCTTGCGGCGTCTTTCACATGCACGGCGGGCCAGCGGCTGGTCCCGTCGCCGATGTAGCCGGAGACGCCCTCAGCCCGGGCCGTGGCGATGAGCTGGGGGACGAAGCCGTGACGGTCTCCCTGGCCGTGCACCGAGCGGGGCAGCATGACCAGGCAGGAGCGGACGCCCCTGCCTGTGGCAGCGAGGGCGGCCTGCATGTTGGCGATGCGGGCAGCGATGGGCCCGGCGGCGATGAGTTCGTCGCGTTCGGTCGCGGGTCGGCCAGGTGTAACGAGCGTTGCGCCAGAGATCACCAGGGGCTTGCCGGAGCCGGCGAGTCCGGTGACGAACGTCTCGATGGCCTTGGCATCGGTCCGCGTCGCAGCCTCGCTCACGCTGGGCACGACGAAAGCGAGGTGGATGACGCCGTCGCTCTCGAGGGTGCCTGCGCGCAGCACGTCGGTGTCGTTCAGGTCGCCGCGCAGCACCTCGGCGCCCATGTCGGCGACTGCTCTGGCGGAGCCGTCCGAGCGGGCTAGTCCGAGGACCTCGTGGCCTGCGCTGATGAGTTCGGGAACGATGGCCGAGCCGATCCAGCCGGAAGCGCCGGTGACGAAGATGCGCATGGAGATTCTCCTTGGTCGTGCTCTCGGATGATGAAGATGCGCGGCGCAGACGCCGCGTCCGGAAGGCCGATGCGATCCGGTCGCATCAATCTAACACGAGAATGCGACGCTGTCGCATCACTCGCTCAGGTGATGCGATCCGGTCGCTTCGGTTAGGCTGTGCCGGTGAGCAGATGGGCGCCGAACGCACGTGAACGGCTGGAGACCGCCGCGCTGGACCTGTTCGTGGAGAACGGGTACGAGGACACGACTGTCGCGCAGATCGCGGATCGCGCCGGATTGAACCGCGCCACCTTCTTCCGGCACTTCGCCGATAAGCGGGAGGTGTTGTTCGGCGGTGAAGACGTGCTGGCCGGGCTGTTGGCCGATGCCATCCGCGCTGCCGCCCCGGATGCGACGCTCACCGAGTGCCTGCAGGCGGCGTTCACGGCCGCCGGGGGCGTGATGACCCCGCAGCAGCGGGCCAAGGCCGCCCAGCGCGTGCTGGTGGTCGCAGCAAACAGCGAACTGCAGGAGCGGGGACTGCTCAAGCACGCCCGGATCGCCAGGTCGATCAACGCCGCACTGCGCCAACGTGGCGCAGACGAGCTGACCTCCCGGCTGGGGGCGGAAGTGGGGATGCTCGCCTTCACAATCGCCGTTGAGCGCTGGATGGCGGCGGACAATAACGAACCGTTCCCGCTCCATGCCGCGACGGCGCTGAGCGACCTGCAGGTGCGCGCGGCGGTGCTTGACTCCAGGTCCCAGCCGTCATGCTGAGACCGCGGTCTTCACCCCGGCGGCGCGCGACAGGATCGCACGCCGCCGGGGCGCGGTGGCTAGGGCCCTCAGCCCGCGTTGGCCTGAACTTCGGCCGGGGTCACGTAAGCCCGCTGGACTAGCTGGTCCGAGGTGTTGAACCCGGACACCGCGAACCCGCTGAAGGTGTTGTGGTAGGAGTTGAAGTCCTCGGGGCCGGTGGCGCCTTCATAATTGATCTTCTTGCCCGCCTTGAGCAGGGCCACGCAGGACGCGTAGGTGGAGCACGCCGTTCCCGGCGGGTTGGACACTTTCGTGATGTAGCTGACCCAGACCTTAGGGTCGGTCGATTTCGCCGCAGTCATCGCGAGCGATGAGATGATCACCGAGTCGTACATGTTGTAGGACGAGCTCAGGATCTGCTTGGTGTGCCAGACCGCCTGGTAGTCGTCCAGGTAGTGCTGGTAGGCCGCACCGCCAGGCGACGCGCCCGATACTGTGTACAGCAGGCTCGACGCTTGCGGCTGACCGAACGCCTTGGCATACCCCGGCGAGCCGAGCACGTCTTCGCCGACCACCGGTATGTTCAGGTCGCCCAGCTGCTTCATGTCGGAGAAGACGGTCGTGGCGGTCTGCTGGTCGAAGGCGGCGAAGATTACCTGCGGGTGCTTGCTGAACGCGCTGGTGATCTCGGACCGGTACGAGCTCTGGTCGGGCACGATGGTCTCGTTGGCGACGATGGTCCCGCCCTGTCCGACGTACGACTTCGTCAGCGGCGCGACGAGCCCCTGGGTGTTGGCGGAGTTGTCAAAGATGTAGGCAGCGCGCTTGTATCCGTGGCTGATCGCGTAGTAGGCCATCGCCACCACTTCCGCGGAGTCCGACGCGGTGGTGCGGAACACGTACGGGTACTGCATGTGGTCGAGTTGCGTCGTTCCGCCGATGACGAAATCGGGGACGTGATTGGGATCGAACTGGTTGATGACCGACATGATGGTGAGCGAGAACGGCCCGACGATAAAGTTCGGGTTCGACAGCATCAGCTTGCGCAACGCCGGCACGGCATCGACCGCGTCGCCCGCGTCGTCGGCACTGACGCTCTTCAGCATCTTGCCCATGACGCCGCCGTGGTGGTTGACGTCCCAGACTGCGGCCGCGTCGCCGTGTGTCGCCCAGGTCGACAGGAACGCCTTGGTGCCTGTGAACGGCAGCAGCTGGCCGAAGGTGATAGTGCTGGACCCCGAGCCGCCAGCAGATGATCCGCAGGCGGCGAGCGCGAGGCTCCCGGCGGACATCAGCGCGACCGCCCAGGCAGCCCGCCGTCTCCTCAATCTCGCAGTTCTCATGAGTGCTCCTTAGCTCCGTTCCGACTAGATGGCGTGTCGTCCTGGCCCAGGAAGATGGCGGCCAGGTCCAGCGCGGCGATGTCCGCCGCAGGGCCGGCGACGTGATTCGCGCCGGCCACGAAGACGTAGACGCGGCTGGCGTTGGCCAGCGCACGATCGACGTTCTGCTCGACGACCAGGGCCGCCGTGCCTGTCTGCGTGATGCGGGCGATCTGGGCCCAGACCACGTCGGTGTAGCGAGGCGACAGTCCGGCGGTGGGCTCGTCGAGTATCACGGCCCGCGGATCGAGCATCAGGGCCCTGGCCATGCCGAGCAGGTTCTGCTGTCCGCCCGACAGCAGCCCGGCCTTCTTTCCGGCCGCAGCTCGCAGGTCCGGGAAGATGTCGAGGACCTCGCCGATGCGCTGCCTCGTTCCCGTCCTTCTGGTGAAGGCGCCCATCTCCAGGTTTTCGACAACGGTCAGCGTCGCGAACACGTTGCCGTTCTGCGGTACGTACGCCAGCCCACGCCGGACCACCAGGTGGCACGGCAGGCCCGAGATCTCAGCGTCCCCGACGAAGATCCGCCCGGCCTCTGGCCGCAGCACCCCCGCCAGGGCCTTAGCGAAGGTGGACTTCCCGGCGCCGTTCGGTCCCACGATCGCAGTGAGGGAGCCGTCGTCGACGCTTACCGAGATGTCCCTGACGACCGGCACCCGCCCGTATCCGGCGGTGACGCCCTCAGCCCGAAGTGCTGTCACTGAGCGCTCCTCCCAGGTAGGCCCTGACCACCTCGGGGTGCTCGCGCAGCTCTGACATCAGGCCAGTGGCCAGCGTCGCGCCCTCGGCCAGGACGATCACGTGGTCACATATCCGGTCGACGACGCCCAGATTGTGCTCGACCATGAGGACGGTGACGCCTTCGTCGCGGAGTGCGACGATGTGCTCGCCGATCTTGTCGATCAGGGCCGGGTTGATCCCGGCCATGGGCTCGTCGAGGACGAGCGTGCGCGGCCTGGCCATGACCGACCTGGCCAGCTCGAGCAGCCGCTTCTGGCCGCCGCTCAGCTCCCCTGCGTAGCTGTCGCGCAGCCCGTAGAGCCCGAAGGTCTCGAGTAGCTCGAGCGCCCTGGTCACGTGCTCGCGCTCGTCAGCCCTGACCCGCCCCGGCCGGACGAAGACGTTCCACAGCGACTCACCTGCCTGGCCGTAGGGGACGACCATGAGGTTCTCCAGCACGGTCAGCCTGGCGAGCTCGCGGGAGAGCTGATAGGTGCGGATCAGGCCCGCCCTGGCGATTCGGTTGGACGGCCAGCCGGTGATGTCGGTGCCGTGCAGCAGCACGCGCCCGCTGTCGGCCCGCAGGGCGCCGCCGATGATCGCGACGGCCGTCGTTTTGCCAGCGCCATTCGGCCCGATCAAGGCGCAGATCTGGCCCGCGGCCACCGAGAATGTCGCGCCGCGCAGCGCTTGCACCCCCCCGAAGCCGCGCCGCAGTTCGACGCATTCGAGCGCGGCCGGTCCTGACGTCTCACTCACTGATCGCCTCCATGGGGATGTCGCCCGGCGCGGTGGCTGGCGCGGGGGACGGACGGCCGCCCAGCAAGCGGGCGAAGCTGGCCTTGCGCTCGGGAACCAGGCCCTGCGGCCGGAACCAGAGGGTCACGATCAGCAGGAGGCCGATGATGATGTTGTCGATCTCCGGGATCAGCGCCGGGTTACTGCCGATCTGCGGCAGGAACTTCGGCAGCTCGACGAAGATCACCGGCACCGCCAGCGAGCCAGCGATCGCGCCGACGTTGTTGCCGAGACCGCCGATGATCAGCGCCGCGAAGATGACGAACGTCTCGCCGGAGGTCCACGCGCTGGTGTTGAAGGCGCCGACGAACTCCATCAGTAGGCCACCGCCGATGCCGGCGAAGAAGGACCCGACGGCCATCGCGAGCATCTGGTATCCGAAGACGTTCTTGCCGAGGCCGCGCGCGACGTCCGGGTCGTCCCTGATGGCCCGCAGCGTGCGGTCGAGCGGCGAGGAGGTGATCCGGCTCATGACCCACCAGCCGATGAGCGCGACCAGGCCGGCGAACCCGGCGAAGACGTACAGGAAGCTGTTGGCGTTCAGGTTGAACACACCCGAGAACGGTTCGGGAACGCCGTTGAGTCCGTCCGCCCCATCGAACAGCGGGACGAAGTTCGTGACGACGTCATAGAGGACGATGGACACCGAGATCATGACGATCGCGAGGTAGTCGCTGCGCAGCCGGCGGAACGCGATCAGGCCGATCAGCAGCCCGAACGCGCTGGCGGCCAGTCCGCCGATGATGAGCGGGAGCGGGAACGGCAGGGTGGTGCCGAGGATGTAGCTCTCGCCCGAGCCCTGGACGGGCGGCCCCAGGCTGAGCACCCCGGTGACATAAGCGCCCAGCGCGACGAATGCTATGTAGGCGAAATTGAGGATGCCGGTGCGGCCGAACTGCAGGTTGAGGCCCCAGTTCAGGATGCAGTACAGGAAGAAGAAAAAGACTAGCGTTACTGTGTAATACAGCAGTTGCATCGCTCAGGCCTTTCCTCGGACAGCCAGCAGGCCCTGCGGGCGCAGCAGCAGCACGATCACCAGCAGCACGAATGCGACGTCCAGTTTGTAGGCGGCATTGATCAGGACCGCCGAGATCTCGGTCGCAAGCCCGATGATGAGCGCGCCGAGCATGGCGCCGTAAGGCCGCCCGATGCCGCCGAGAATGACCGCGGCGAAGATGACGAACAGGAAAGTCTCGCCCGTGGCCGGGGTAATGCTGGAAATGTTCAGGCCGAGGACGGTGCCGGCCAGCCCGGCGAGCACTCCGGTCAGGAACCAGGTGAACGTCGTGATCGCGCGGGTGTTGATGCCGCTCACCATCGCTAGCGACGTGTCGTCGGACATGGCCCGCATGGCCTTGCCCAGCTTCGTGCGGGTCAGCAGCAGGTGGATGGCCAGCATCGCGCCGGCGCCGATGCCGACGATGATCAGCTGATCGGTGCTGAGCAGGAACGGGCCGAGGTGCAGCGGGCTCTGCGAGGCGACCGCGTACTGCACGTAGTTCGCGCCCCAGATGGCCTGGATCATATTGAGCAGGATCAATGACAGGCCAAATGTGACGATCATGACGTAAAAGAGGTTGCGGAAGCGCCGCGCGAACGGGCCGAGCAGGAATCTGCCGAGCAGTGCCGCGGCGATACCCATGCCGAGCGACCCGATCGCCATCGCAAACCAGATGCTCAGATGCAGCTTGACATTGGCCACCCATGAGAAATAAGCGCCGAGCGTCAGGAAGTCACCGTAGGCAAAATTGACGAAATTCGTCACGCCAAATTGCAGCGTCAGGCCCATCGATGCGAGCGCCAGGATCGACGCCGTTACCAGGCCGAATCCAATCGATAGCGTGAAAGTGTTCACGAGTCGGAACGGTAATCACGACGACCTCGCCGGTCACTATTGCGCTCGATACCCGCGTATAACGCCCTGTGCTCGTTTTGCTCATTCTGCTCGCGGCAAGACGCCTTCCCCGGTCGCGCGCCGCGGGTTAGACTCCAGAAACACTCAGGTGACCAGCAATCGCCTGGTAAGCGACAAATCTGGCGGGAGGCCGCATGCACCGGCTGCTCGGGCGCCGGCTGTCCACTCAGGTAGTGATCGTGCAGATCGCAATCTTGGTGGTCATGATCGCGGTCGGCCTGCTGATCGTGCAGCAGAACCTCAGGCGGCAGGCGGACAGCCGGTGGGAGCATCAAGCGCTCGCCGTGGCCGAATCCCTGGCAGCACAGCCGGCCATCATCAAGGGCGTCGAGGACGGACACCCAGGCGGCGTGGTGCAGCAACTGGCCACCGAGGCGCGCCGGGCGACCGGGGCTCTGTTCATCGTCGTGACCAACGCCCAGGGCATCAGGTTCTCCCACCCCAACCCGAAGCTGGTCGGCAAGCCGGTGCAGGACGATCCGGAACCGGCTTATACGGAGTCGTTCCGCACCGGCAAAGCGTGGTGGGGGACCCAGCACGGCACCCTGGGAGATGTCGCGGCCGGCAAGGTGCCGCTGCGGGATCGCGGGCGGCTCGTCGGCGAGGTCTCCGTTGGCTTCCCAGTTGTAGACGTGGCTAGTCAGCTCGCTGGCGAGCTGCGCTCGTTCGCCATCTACATGTTCCTCGTGCTCGGCATCGGTACCGTGACCGCGCTGGGCTTCGCCCGATGGCTCAAGCGCCAGACCTTCGGCCTGGAGCTGCGCGAGATCGCCGGGTTGCTCCAAGAGCGGGAAGCGATGCTGCATGGCATCAGGGAAGCGGTCCTCGGCTACGACAAGAACGGGCGAGTGATCCTGGCCAACGACGCCGCGCAGAAGCTACTGCAGCTGCCCCCCGACTTCACGGGCCGCCCGCTGGCCGAAGTGCTACCGCCTGGTCGGCTGGGCGACGTGGCAAGCGGCGAGATCAGCGGCACTGATCTGCTCGTGCTCACCGGTGACCGGGTGCTTGTCGCTAACCGGATGCCCATCCGGCTGGCGCACCGGCGGCATCTGGGCTGGGTGGTGACGTTCCACGACCAGACCGAATCCGAGATATTGAAGCGCGAGCTAGCCGAGGCGATCGGCCTCACCGATGCGCTGCGAGCTCAGTCGCATGAGTTCTCCAACCGGCTGCACACCCTCGTCGGCCTCGTCGAGCTGGAGCAGTATGACGAGGCCATTCGATTCGTGACCGAGGTGTCGGCTGCCAGGGACGCTATGACCGAGGAGCTGAAAGACTCGATCGGCGACGCGAGGCTGGTCGCGATGATCCTGGCCAAGACGTCGCTGGCCGATGAGAAGGGGGTGGAACTTCGCGTCGCGCACGACTGCAGTGTCAGCGGCACCGTCGTCGACATCAGCGAGGTGCTCACCGTGACGGGCAACCTCATCGACAATGCCATCGACGCCGCAGCGCAGCAGAAGGACCTGCGCCGGGTGGAACTCACGATCGTCTCGGTCGCGGCCGATCTGCTGATACGAGTCCGGGACTCAGGCCCTGGGGTCCCCGACGAATCGCGGGAAGCAATCTTTACGGACGGGTTCACCACCAAGTCCTCCCCAACAGGTGCGCACCGCGGCATTGGACTCGCCCTCGTCCGGCAGATCACCGAGCGCCGCGGCGGCATGCTGAGCGTCGGCCGCGATGACGGCGCGGTGTTCACTGCCGTGCTACCCGGTGTCGTGAACCTCCCGGAGCATGCAGACGCGGCCACGTCCGCAGGTGTAGCCGGTCCGGCCGAGCCGACGATGGTGTCGTCATGATCCGCACCGTAGTGGTGGACGACGACTACCGCGTCGCCTCAATCCACGCCGCTTACCTGGGCAAGATCGCTGGTTTCGAGGCTATCGCCGAAGCGCACACGTCGGCCGAGGCCGTGGCCGCGGTCGACAGCCTGAAGCCAGACCTCCTGCTGCTCGACCTGTACCTGCCGGACGAGCACGGCCTGGACCTAGTTGGGCGACTGCGCGGCGGCGGTCACCCGCAGGTGGACATCATCGTCATTACGGCGGCCAAAGATGCCGACAGCGTCCGTGCCGCCCTCCAGCAGGGAGCCCTGCATTACCTGCTGAAGCCGTTCAGCTTCCCCGGCCTGCAGGACAAGCTCCAGTCTTATGCGCAGATGCGCGGGTGCCTCGACACACTCGAGGCCGCGGATCAGCGCAGCGTTGACCGGGTGTTCGGCTCGCTGCGGGTTCCCGCTCAGATATCGGCGGCCAAGGGCATGTCGGAGTACACGCTGGATACCGTGCAGCGATTGCTCGTGACATCGGGACGTGACCTGTCGGCGTCGGAGGTAGCGGAGAAGGCGGGTGTCAGCCGGGCCACCGCCCAGCGCTACCTGACCCACTTGCACGACGCGGGCAGAGTAACTATCCGGCTGCGTTACGGCGCGAGCGGCCGGCCTGAGCACCGCTATTGCTGGTATGGCGGCGAACGGGTTCCGCGCGGCTGAGCGTTCCCGGCCGTCGATGTCTAGCGAGCGTTCAGCCGAGATCGACGTTCGGATACAGCGGGAAGCCCGCTAGCAGGTCGGCGGCCTCCTGCTGGATCCGGCTGCTCAGGTCTGGATCCAGCTGGTAGGACGCCTTCGATTGCGCTCCGGCGGCGGTAGTGCCGGGGCGGACCTGGCCGAGGACAGCATGAATCAGCTCGGCGATCCGGTCCATCTCACCCACGCCAAGGCCGCGCGTGGTCAGCGCGGGTGTGCCGAGACGGATGCCGGAGGTATACCAGGCCCCGTTGGGATCCTGCGGTATCGCGTTGCGGTTGGTCACGATGCCACAGTCCAGCAGCGCGCTCTCCGCCTGACGGCCGGTGAGCCCGTACCCGGTAACGTCCACCAGGATCAGGTGATTGTCGGTGCCGCCGCTGACCAGCCGCGCGCCGCGGCTCAGCAGGCCGGCTGCGAGCGCCTGTGCGTTGTCCACGACCTGCTGCGCGTACTCACGGAACGAGGGCTGCCGCGCCTCGGCCAGTGCCACGGCTTTGGCCGCGATCACGTGCGCCAGCGGGCCGCCGAGCACCATCGGGCAGCCGTGGTCGACCGCGTCGGCGTATTCCTGCTGGCACAGCACCATCCCGCCGCGCGGACCGCGCAGCGTCTTGTGGGTTGTCGTGGTGACGATATGGGCGTGCGGAACGGGGTCGAAGTCGCCGGTCAGCACCTTGCCAGCGACGAGGCCGGCGAAGTGGGCCATGTCGACCAGCAGAGTCGCACCGACCTCGTCGGCGATCTCGCGCATGATGGCGAAGTTGATGCGGCGCGGGTAGGCGGAATAGCCAGCTACGAGCACGAGCGGCTTGAACTCCTGGGCGATCTTGCGCAGCGCCGCGTAGTCCAGCAGCCCGGTCACCGGGTCGGTGCCGTACGTGCGCTGGTAGAACATCTTGCCTGAGATGTTGGGCCGGAACCCGTGGGTCAGGTGGCCGCCGGCCTCCAGCGACATGCCGAGCATCCGCTGGTTGCCGAGCTGCTGGCGCAGCTTCTCCCAGTCTTCGTCGGTCAGGTCATTGACCTGCCGCGCCGCGGCCTGTTCCAGCGCCGGCGCCTCGACGCGATGGGCGAGGATCGCCCAGTAGGCCACCAGGTTGGCATCGATCCCGGAGTGCGGCTGTACGTAGGCATGCTGCGCGCCGAACAGCTCCCGCGCGTGCATGGCGGCCAGCTCTTCGACCCGGTCGACCTGCGCGCAGCCCGCATAGAAGCGGTGGCCGATGGTGCCTTCGGCGTACTTGTCGCTGAGCCAGTTGCCCATGGCCAGCAGGACCGCCATCGACGCGTAGTTCTCGCTGGCGATCAGCTTCAGCGAGCCTCGCTGGGCAGCCAGCTCGGCGCTGATCGCGGCGGCGACGTCAGGTTCGACGGCTCCGATCACGCTGAGCGCGCTGCGAACTGCGGTCGACTCTGGGCTCGGCATGCAACCTCCAGCGGGTACCCCAGTGCCGGCGCCACTGGGCGCCAGTCACGGGTCCGCCCGCAGCCTACCTTGCCAGCTCGTGTCGGCACCGGCCGGCGATATGTCATTGACGGCGGTTTACGTGCTGCAGCACGCTAGCCGCTGTGCCCGTAGAGCGAGAGTCCCTGATGCCAGAGCCCGCGACGCCAGCGCATGTGCTGCGCAACCGTGCCGTGTGGGACCAGTGGGCGGGCGGTTATGCCGCGGCTGGTCTGCGAAGCTGGTCGGCGCCCGAGCCTAGCTGGGGCATCTGGGGGATACCCGAAGCGCAGGCGCGTCTCCTGCCGGCGGATCTTGCTGGCCGTGACACCGTTGAGCTCGGCTGCGGCACCGGCTACGTGTCGGCCTGGCTGGCCCGCCGTGGTGCCAGACCCGTCGGACTGGACAACTCCGCGGCACAGCTGGCGACCGCGCGCCGACTCCAGGAGCAGTTCGGCCTCCGGTTCCCCCTGATCCACGCCAGCGCCGAGCGGGTGCCGCTCGCCGACGCCTCGGTCGACCTGGCGATCTCCGAGTACGGCGCGAGCATCTGGTGCGACCCCTACGCCTGGATCCCCGAGGCCGTCAGGTTGCTGCGGCCATGCGGGCAGCTGATCTTCCTGGTGAACTCGGTCCTGCTCATGCTCACGATCCCGGACGAAGATGGGCAGCCCGCGGTGGAGCACCTGCTGCGCCCTTACTTCGGCATGCATCGGTTCGAGTGGCCGGACGACGATTCGGTCGAGTTCCACCTGGGCCACGGCGACATGATCCGGCTGCTGCGCCGGTGCGGTCTGGAGGTCGAGAACCTCGTGGAGCTCCAGCCGCCGCCCGGCGCGAGGGCGTCGCACCCCCTCGCGACGCTGGACTGGGCCCGCAAATGGCCGTCCGAGGAAGTATGGATCGCGCGGAAGCGCTAGGTCCGGAGGGCCAGTCGGGAGGCTACCCGGCCCCGCTTGCGTCTACGGCCGCCGGGCGCGCAGGAACAGCGAAACCCCTGGCAGTGACTTCACCGGCACGTACCGCTCGAACTTGATGATCGCCGTCAGGGCCGTGTTGACCAGCGGCGGTACCTCATCCAGATCGCTGCCTGTCGACTTCTTCCGCCGCAGGGCTACGACTGGCCGCAGCAGGACGTTCCAGCTCCAGACCGCGTCGACGGTGAGGCCGGCCTTGCCGACCACGTTGATCAGTTCCTGCCGGGTATAGCGGCGGACGTGCCCGACCTCGTCGTCGTGAGCTGACCACAGGGCCATGTCGCACGGCACTGCGATCAGGGCCGTGCCACCCGGCTTCAGCACCCTGGCGATCTCGGCTGTCGCGAGGTAGTCCTCGTCGATGTGCTCGAGGATGTCGAACGCGGTCACGAGCTCGCACGTCCCGGACTTCAGCGGCAGGTCCCTGGCGTCTGCCCGGATGGCGCTGATACCCCGCGCCTTGGCGACGTCGGCAACGGAGTCGGAGTATTCCAGCGCCAGCGCGCGCCAGCCGTGCTCCTGGAGCACCCTGGTGTTGCCTCCGCCCGCTGCACCGATGTCCAGCGCCTGGCCCCGTGCTGGCAGCTTGCGGAGCTCGCGCGCGAGGATGGCTCGGCGCTCCTTGTACCACCAGTGGCGGTCCTCAAGAGAGGTGAGGAGCTGAAGCTCAGCCGGTTTCATGGCCTCTTTCTTACCAGGTGTCCGTGTCCGGAAGAATATCGCCATGGACTCGACCCTGCGCGCCTTCCGGACCGAGCCTGCCACCGGCCGCGTCTATGCGACGCGCCGTATCGTCCGCAGCACCGATGTGACGCCCACCGGGCGGCTGAGGCTAGATGCCCTGGCCCGCTACCTCCAGACGGCCGCCGAGGACGACGTGGCCGCAGCTGGCCTGGCCGAGCCTGTCGTCTGGCTCGTCCGCCGGTGCGCGCTGCAGATTGCCGCGCTGCCCGCGATGGGGGAGCGCGTCTCGCTCCGGACGTTCTGCTCTGGCACGGGGCCGCGCTGGGCCGAGCGCACGACCACGGTGGCGAGCTCAGACGGCCGGCCGCTGGTGCAGGCGTCGGCCGTGTGGGCGGCTGTCAGCCGGGCCGACGGCCGGCCGGTGCCGCTCTCTGCGGACTTCACGGCGATTTACGGGCCATCGGCAGCCGGGCGGGTGGTAACCGTCCGTCTCTCACATCCCCGACCCGACGGTTCTGCCATTGCTGGGAACGCGCTCGCTGGCAGTGCTCCGCCCCGCGACTGGCCGCTGCGAGTTGCGGACTTCGACACCGCCGGGCATGTCAACAATGCAGTGCACTGGGAGGTCGTCGAGGACGAACTGGGCGCAGCATGCTGGCTGCCATCCGTGGCCGAGGTCGAGTACCAGCGGGCGATCATGCCGGGCTGCCTGCCGCGGCTGGTCACCGAACGCCGTGCGGACCAGACCACGCTGTGGCTGCTGAACGGCGACAAAGTACTCGCCTCGGCAGTGCTCATCAGATAAGGCGTGCTCATCAGATAAGGCGTGCTCATCAGATACTGGCAGTCAGGCCCAGGGTCGTGCCGCGCGGGCCGACCAGTACGTGGCCGCGGGCTCGGCGAGCCCGAGGTCGGCCGCGATATCGCTCGCCGGGTTGAGCCGCAGTGCGGCGAGGTTGGCGTGCAGCTGGGCCACCGACACAGCGCCGGACAGCACGACGGTTGCCCATGGCTGCGCGAGCGCGGCCGCGATGGCGAGGGCATCCGTCGTCGTGCCCGCGCCGGCTGCCGCGCGGCCCAGCGGCGAACGGTCAGCCGCCGCGTCGCCGCCAGGCGCGAGCCTGCCGTTCGCGACGGATTCCTTGATCAGCACCGCCCAGCCGGCCTGTGCGGCCTCGGCAGCGGCGGGTGCCACCGATGTCTCCAGCAGGTTCCACGTCACTTCTGCGGCGGCGAACAGCGGCGTGCCCCCGACGGTGACGGCAAGCGCCCGCCGCAGTGCGTGCGCCTGCCGGGGGCCGCTGGTCGACAGCCCGAGCAGCACGCCCTGATCGCGCAGCCCGGCCATGGCGGTCAGCAGCGCCCGGTCGCCGAATAGGGGAGAGTCCTCGGTGAGCGAGTGCACCTGGTAGAGCGCGACCCGGCTGCCGAGCAGCGCGCGCGTCTGCGCGAGCTGCGTGATGAACATCGCCAGGGAGTGCTCCTTAACCTCGTTCACCTCGGCGTCCAGCCGCCAGCCAGCGGTATAGCGGTAACCCCATTTCGAGCCGGCGACCGCGTCCTGGTGGTCCCGCTCGTCGAGCCAGCCCGCGAGGAACTCCTCGGCCCGCCCGTAAGATCGGGCGGCGTCGAAATACCGGATCCCGGCCTTGTAGGCGGCGTCGAGGACCGCGAAGCTGCGCGCACGCAGGCCGTCAACGCTGCGGTCGGGCAGGTCGTGATCCCGGTTGCTGGTGATGTAGGCCGGCCGGCCGAGAGCGGCCAGCCCGAGCCCGACCCGCGAGACCAGCGGTCCTGCCGCGCCCAGCCGGGTGACCGGCATGGCCGACGTGGTGGTGTCAGGCGTCATCCGGGACACGCTACGCGGTGCTAGATAAGTCGCACCGAGGAGCGGCCGGCAGCTCGGCCGGCAGCGAGCGCAGCGCTGCGGCCAGGTTGCGGCGCAGCGCGGTCAGGCTGATCCCGGCCATGACTGCCGCCTGCTGCTCAGTTAGGTCCAGGTAATAGGTGAGCACGACCGCCTCCCGAGCGCGAGCCGGCAGGCTGCGTAGCGCCGTTACGACGGGCAGACTGGCGAAGTCCGACGCATCAGGATGGATTCGGCGAGAGTGCCGGCCTGGTGCCGGGCGCTGGCGGACTGCTCGCCGCGACTGCAGGACGATCTCGCGCTGCAGCCGGCTCAGCGCCTCCCCTCCATCGGCGCTGAGCACGGCCGCCTGCAGCACCCCATCGCATGACGTCGCGGCGACAATCTCGGCAAGCTGAGCGTCGCCTGTCAGCAATGCCGCGAGCCGGACCAGGAGCCGGTAGCAGGTCTGCGACAGCGGGCCGCCTGCAGCCGGATCGTGCTGGCTGCTCGTGCCGCCGACGTCGTCCACGTCTTCTCCAAGATGCACGCCTCGTTGACGACTGTAGGAAGAGACAAGAACATATGTCAAGCAAATGTAACCTACGTTGTGCAGAAGTAGGCACGATGTGACAACATAGAGACGTGGCCAGCGAGGACTGGAGTCGGCTCGGGGACTATGTCGTGGCCCGGCGGGTCGAGCTCGGGATGCGGGATCGGCGTGCGCTGGCCGCGGCGACCGGCGTGACCGACAGGACGCTGGGCAAGCTCGAGAACGGTCGCCGTGTGTCGGCGAGCACGCTTGGCGTGATCGAGAATCATCTCAGCTGGACGCCGGGCTCCTGCAGGCGGATCCTGGCGGGTGGCGAGCCGACTGTGGTCGGTGGTGCCAATGACGGCCCCGACTACAACGATCCCACCTTGCGCCATCTGGCGAGCACGCCCGGCCTGCCGCCGGACGTTGTTCGCGGCCTGATGGCGCTGGCGAGGAACTGGCGCGAGGGCGCCGACGACCCAACAGACCACGTCCAGCGGCGCGCCTGAGTCCTCGGCCTGAGGCCACCGAACTAGAGGCAGAGGCGGATGCCGAGCAGTACCAGACAGCGGCCGGATCCGCCCGTGCCGGAACCGCCGGTGGACGACGGACTTGGGTCCGGGGTCGGAGCGGGTGGCAACGAGGAAGTCTGTGGACTCGCCGCCGGAGCCGGAGCCGACGGCTGACTGACCGGCTGTCCGGACGGCTGCACCCCGGTAACTGGCCGTGAGCTGAGCCCCGCCCTCGGCCGCGTCGACGCGGCGGCGCGGCCTTGCCCCGGCATTCTCGTCGGGGCGGACTGCTGAGAGTTCGCCGGCGGCTTACCCGCGTTGACCGGTGCATGGTGCGGCAGCGTCGTGATCACGACCAATCCGGCCGTGACGGCGGCGGCTGAGACGGCCGCGGCTGTGGCGGCGATGGCGTGGCTGCTCAGCGCGCCGCGCAACGCGCGCAGCGCCGCCCCCGCGGCCGCCAGCAACGCCACCACTGGTGCGCGCAGCGGCCAGGCGCGCCAGCCTGCCTGCCGCGCTGCGCGCAGCGCGACGCGGACCGCGGCGCGCTGACGCTCAGGCGACAGCGCCTGCGATACGAAGATTTCGAGGTCACCGCCCTGGTCACGGCGGACGACTGCGCTGAGGCCGCGGGGAAGATTCTGCCGCCGGAGGCGTATCACGCCGACGTCTCGCTGGTTTCAGACCCGTCATCGGGCCCCGCCATCTCCCAGATGGCCGTCCACCATTCACGCGGATCGCCGTCACCGCTGACGACGGCGATGACCTCCGCGCCCGCCACGTCCAGGCGCACAGGTACGTCCCGCTGCCGTGCGTCGCTCGCGGCCGCGACCAAGCTTGGCGGCATCGGCGCCGATGGCACCGGGCGCTGCGCGGCGCCAGCGGCTGCCGCGACAATCTCGAACTGCTCCAGGCGCATCCGCAGGTCGGCTCCGTCAGCGCGGGCCCTGGCGATCTCTGCCTCAAGCTGCCGGAGGCGAGGCCGTCTGCGCCACATGGGCGCTCACCTTCCTGTCGAGACGGGGTTTAAACGTTAACGCGCAACGGCACCCGACCGCTTGGAACTAGCGGCATGGATCGGAGCCGGATGCCGCACGCCTGGAAGATCGCGTTGGCGATGGCCGGCGCCACCGCGATGATCGGTGCTTCGCCCCCGCCCGCGGACGGCTGGTCCGGCTGGTCGAGCAGCAGGACGCGCACGTCGGCGGGTACGTCGGCGAGCCTCGGCACGCGGTAGTCGCTCATCGAGGCGTTCAGGATGCGGCCGCCCGCGAAGTCGATCTGCTCGAATAGCGCCGGCCCGAGGCCCATCACGACCGCGCCTTCGACCTGATTGATCAGGCCATCCGGATGCACGATCGCTCCGCAGTCGACGGCAGTGACGAGGCTGCGGATACTCACGGTCCCGTCGGCGGCGACGTGCACCCGCGCGGCCGTGGCGACTCGGCCGCCCTTCTCGAACCCGATCGCGATACCGGTCCCGGTCTGGCCTTGCTCATTGCTCCCCGCGCGACCGTCGGCCCAGCCGATCTCGGCGGCCGCGGCATCAAGCACGGCGGCCAGGCGCTTGTCGTCGAGGTGCCGGTGCCGGAAGACGACGGGGTCGACGCCCAGCGCGATGGCTAGCTCGTCCATGTGCGACTCGCGGGCGAAGTTGTTCGCCGTCGCGGCCAGCGCACGGTAGGAGCCCTGCGCCAGCGGCGACGCCGCCGGCTGGTAGCGCAGCGCCTGATGCGGCACACGGTACGGAGTCGTCAAGCCGGCCGCGCCGGAGTTGATGTTGGCGAACGACCAGGCCAGCAGGTCGCCCGCCGCGTCGGCGCTGCTGGCCACGTCGATGACAGCGGCCGGCCGCAGATACCCGGACCTGAACTCGTCCTCGCGGCTCCACTGCACCTTCACCGGCCGTCCCGCGGCCCTGGCCAGCCGCGCCGCCTCGAGCGCGACGACGGAGCCGTGCTTGCCGCCGAAACCGCCGCCGAAGTCCGGCACGATGACGTGCACCTTCGCCTCGTCGATGCCGAGCTCAGCGGCAAGCTCCTGACGAGCACGGAACGGAGTCGACGTGGCAGTCCACACCGTCAGGTGGCCGCCGTCCCAACGCGCCAGAGCGCAGCGCGGTTCGAGCGGGACATGCGCGACGTACGCGGCGTGATAGGTGGCGGCCATCCGTACGGCACCATCGCGAAGGAACGTGTCCGGGTCCCCGGTCTCGGAGACGAACGCCGCACCTCGGCCTTCGCCGTCGACCACATGCTGGCGAAGATAGCTGGCGAGCTCAGCCGGAGACACGGATACCTGATCGGACACACCGCCCCAGTCCGCATCGATGGCCGCGATCGCGGCGCTGGCCGTCAGATCGTCGGGCGCGACGACGCCGGTCACCGACCCGTCGCTGACGACCATGACACCGGCCAGCGCGGCCGCGCCCGCGGTGTCGGCCTGCCGCAGCGTGACGCCGGTTTCCGGTGCGCGCAGCACGCGGCCATGCAGCATCCCGTCGAGGCACAGGTCGGACGGGAACAATTTGCGACCGGTGACAACGCCAGCGGCGCCGGCTGCGCGAGCCCGCCGGCCTGCGCTGTGCCGCCAGGCGGTGGCGGGCGTCACCGGCGCATCCGCCGGGACGTGCTCCACCAGGTGCTGCCCGGCTACCAGGTCGCCGTAGCTCGCGCTGGGCGCGCCGTCCGGGCCCGCGATCATGCCGTCGCTAGCGGTGAGGTCGCTGGGCGGCAGGCCGAACCGCTGCGCCGCCGTTTCGGTCAGGCGCCGGAATGCGGCCGCTGCGGCGGTCCGCAACGGCGGCGCAGCGTGCGGCATACCCCTGCTGCCGAACGTGCCGAGGTCGAAGGGTGACACGTCGGTGTCGGCCATCGCGAGGCGCACCCGGCTAGGCGGGACGGCCAGTTCCTCAGCCACCAGCAGCGCGAGCGCAGTCCGCGTGCCCTGGCCGGCTTCGACCTTGCCGGTAAAGGCCGTGATCGAGCCGTCGGCACCTACGTGCACCCACGCGTCGTCGGGCCCGTTGAAGCTGCGCTCTTCGTCGTCAGCGACCACAGTCAGCAGGCCCTCCGGCATCGCGCGGGCAAACGACTGCGGTCGCGCCCGGGCCAGGTCCCAGGGCTCCCCGGGAGCGAGGCTTGCGGGAGCGGGTGCTTCGGCCGGAACCGGGTCGAGCAGTTCCGGATTCTCCATGAGCTCAGCGGCCCGGTGAATGGCTCGCCGGATCCTGGGATACGCGCAGCAACGGCACACGTGCCCGGCGAGATCGGCATCGATCCTGGCGTCATCCGGATGCGGGCGTCCGCGCGAGCAGCGCGGCCGTGCCAGTCAGCCAGCCCGGCGTGCAGTATCCGCATTGCATGGCGCCGGCCTCCAGCCAGGCCTGCTGGACTGGGTGGAGGGTGCCATCTTCGGCGAGCCCTTCGACCGTGGTGATCCGCTGACCGGCGACGCTCGCGGCCTCCACCTGGCAGGCCTGAACCGGCCTGCTGCCGACCAGCACGGTGCACGCGCCGCAGGCGCCCTCGCCGCAGCCGAGCTTCGGCCCGGTCACGCCGAGGTCAGCTCGGAGCCAGTTGAGCAGCGTCTGCCCAGGTCGCGCCGTCAGCTCCTGCGGGGCGCCGTCAACGATGATCGAGACTGTCACGTGACCGACCTTAACCCGCCTCCAGTCGGCGGCAAATACTCATTTGGGGCGCAGACCTACAAGTAGGTTGTGCGCCAAGGAGGCACCATGACAGCTATCCAGGAGCAAGCCGCTGCCGCCCAGCCGGTCAGCAGTCATTACGCCAAGCCGCCCACTGACGCCGCCGCGTTGCGCGACATCAGCCATGAACTACGGCACCTGCATGACAAGGCCGAGGAGATCAGGCAAGCCCCGGAGCAGTTTCACCCGAAGCTCGTGCTGTCCGATCACGTCCGCGGCAGCAGCATCCTCGACAAGATCGCAGACGGTGTGAACAGGTTCTGCGGTTCCATGTACGTGTTCATTGGCATCACGGTTGGCATCATGGCCTGGCTTATCCTGGGTCAGGTGGTGGGCTTCGATCCCGTTCCGTGGCCACTGCTGCTGACGCTGCTGAACCTGCCTCAGCTGTCGATCATGATCTCGCTCCAGGTCAGTGCCAACCGGGCGCAGGCGGCCAGCGATAAACGCGCGATCGCAGACCACGAGACCCTGATCGCGCTGCACGCGATGGCGACGCAACAGCTCCAGATCCTGAGGCAGCAGGACAGCGTGCTGGCAATCTTGAACCAGTTCGCGAGTAAGGACATGCCGGGCCGGCAGCAGGAGATCCAGGCGACCGTGAACCAGATCCTCGCCGCTGTCGGCGGCCAGGCCCCTTCATGACGGGACAGAACCTGATGTCGGGACAGAACCTCATGAACGGACAGAACTAGTGGCGACCGAACTCCTGGTGCTGTCGGCCAGCGACGTCCACGCGGCCCTGAGCTTCGCTGACTGCGCCGCCGCGATGCGCGAAGCGCTGATCGCGCTGGCGACTGGCCGGGCGCAGATGCCGCTACGTACCGTGACCAGGCTGGCCGGCGCGCCAGGCCTGCTGGCGCTGATGCCGTCGTACCTGTCCGGCGGGGCCGAGGACGCGGCCGCCAGCGGCACCTACGGGCTGAAGTCGATCTGCATCACGCCGTCGAACCCGGCAGTGGGCCTCGATACGCACCAGGGCGTCGTGCTGCTGTCCAGCGGCGGCACCGGCGAGCCCATCGCGCTGCTGAGCGCCTCCGCGGTGACCGAGATACGGACCGCGGCCGTCTCGGTAGTCGCCACCGATGTGCTCGCGCGGGCGGACGCCGACGAGCTGGCCGTCATCGGGACCGGAGTGCAGGCCAGGGCCCATGTACTCGCCCTCGATGAGGCCCGGCGGCTGACAGCGATCAGGGTCGCCGGCCGCGATCCTGCCCGGACCGCGGACTTTGTGGCGGGCCTGACCGGTCAGACAAGGGCGCCGCTGCGGGCCTGCGTCCGCGTGCGCGATGCCGTCGAGCGGGCCGGGATCGTGGTCACGGCGACGACCTCCGCCGAGCCGGTCATTGACCGGAACTGGCTAGCGCCCGGCACGCACATCAATGCGGTCGGTGCCTGCCTTCCAAACATGCGCGAGCTTGACACGCCTACGGTCGCCACGGCTGTGCTCTTCGCGGACCGGCGGGATTCCCTGCTGACGGAGTCGGGGGACTACCTGCTGGCCGTTGCCGATGGCTTCGCTGGGCCAGATCAGGTCCGGGCCGAGCTCGGCGAGGTGCTCACGGGCACTGGGGACGGCCGGATAGGCCCGGAAGAGATCACAGTCTTCGAGTCGCTTGGCCTTGCCATCGAGGACCTCGCTGCGGCCGCGCAGGCGTGCGTGGCGGCGACCCGGACACGGGGGACCGCCGGCCAGATCGGAAGCTGGGTAAATTTCTGACGGAACCAGGAGGGCGCCCGCTGCGTCGCAGGGACAACACACACCGTCCCCGCGGAGCAGGAGTCCCGTCATGGCCATCAGCATCAACCCCGGCTTGCGCGCCGCCGCCATCGGCGTCGCCTCTGCTGCGCTCCTGATAGGCGCGTTCAGCCTCGGTGCCGGCCGCAGCGGCGGCTCAACCGCCCAGGCTGCGACCGTCAGCAGCACGAACACGACCCCGGCTCGCATCACCGTCACGGGCACCGGGACCGTGACCGGGACGCCAAACCAGCTCATGCTGTCCATGGGGGTCCAAGTCAATGGAGGATCGGTCAGCTCAGCACTGGACCAGGCGAACCAGGCCGTCAGCAGCGTGACTGCCGCGCTACGGCAGCGCGGCGTCGCGGCCGCCGACATCCAGACCTCTGGCCTGTCCATCTATCCCAACTACCAAGGCAATTCGCAGGTGCCGGTGGGCTACGGCGTCAGCGAGTCGCTCACTGCAACGCTCAGCAACCTCAGCGTGGCCGGCAGCCAGATCCAGGCCGCGGTGCACGCCGGCGGGAATGCGACAACCGTAGAGAACGTCTCCCTCAACCTCGCCGACGACGGGCCGCTGCTGGCCAGCGCTCGCGCGAATGCCGTCAAGGACGCCCGCGACAAGGCCGGCCAGTTCGCCAGGGCGCTTGGCGTGCCGCTCGGCCAGGTCATCAGTGTCTCGTCGGCTGACCAGGTCCAGCCGCCGGTGATGTTCGGCGCGCAGGCCAGTGCCGCGAAGGGCGCTTCGGTCCCGATCTCACCGGGCAGCCAGCAGGTCAGCGTCTCGGTCACGGTCGTGTACGCGGCGTGAGGCGTCTGCGCCCCCGACTGTAGGTTTTGCGGGGGGTCGTCGGGGGGTGTCCCCCCGACTGTGCTGCTATGCTCCCCGCATGCGCGCAGGGCTTTCAGCAGCAGGCTGGTGGCGCCGCCCTTAGGCGGTGCCAGGTTCGCGCGTCCAGCAAACCACCACACAGGCGACCGCCCCGCCCGGCGGCCGCCTTTGGTGTTCGGTCGCCGGTCCGCCGGGCATGAGATCCCGCGAGGCCGACATGGATCAGACCAGCTACGAAACCGCCGCTGGCGTGCGCGTGCTCCGAACGGCCGAGGCGTTTGATGAGGGCGAGCTTGCCGAGATCACCAGGCAGGTGCAGCTGCGCCCTGGCGGGGTGCTCAGCTCGGGCATGGAGTACCCGGGTCGGTACAGCCGGTGGCACCTGGCCTACATCGACCCGCCGATCCAGATCGTCGCCCGCGGCCGGCTGATCAGTGCTGCCGCGCTGAACCAGCGGGGCGAGGTGCTCATGCCGGTGATCGCCGCCGCCCTCTATCGGGCCGCGAGCCTGGACGGCGCCAACGCGGACCCGCGGTATGTCGAGGTCCTGATCCCCGAGGGCCACGAGATCTTCACCGAGGAACAGCGCAGTCGCCGTCCGACCGTCTTTTCTGCGCTCCGCGAGGTCATCGCCGCGTTTCGCGCGGAGCCAAGGGCTTCCGGCGAGGGGCCGGACGAGCATCTCGGGCTGTACGGGGCGTTCGGCTACGATCTGGCGTTCCAGTTCGAGCCCGTCCGCCAGCAGCACCGCCGGGATGGCGCAGATCGCGACCTTGTACTGCACCTGCCTGACCTGATCTATGCAGTCGACCGGAAGCGCGAGACCGCGACCAGGTTCGGCTACGACTTCCAGACGGAGGCCGGCAGCACCGTCGGCGTCGCGCGGGACGCGAGCAGGGCGGGGAGCGACCCCGTTCCCGTCAGCAGTAGCCTGCCAGCCGACCCGCAGCCTGGCAGCTACGCCCGCGTGGTGGAACTGGCCAGGGCAAAGTTCGCCCGTGGCGACCTGTTCGAGGTGGTGCCGAGCCATCGGTTCTACGCGCCGTGCACGTCGCCCGCGGCCTTCTTCGAACGGCTGCGCGAGCGGAACCCGGCGCCCTATGAGTTCTTCCTCAACCTCGGCGAGGGCGAGTACCTCGTCGGCGCGTCGCCCGAGATGTACGTGCGGGTCACCGGTGACCGGGTGGAGACCTGTCCGATCGCCGGCACGATCGCGCGCGGCGAGGGCGCGATGGCCGATGCCGAGGCCATCCGGACGCTGCTGACCTCGCCCAAGGAAGAGTCGGAGCTGACGATGTGCACCGACGTGGACCGCAACGACAAGTCGCGGATCTGCGTGCCAGGCAGCATCAAGGTCATCGGCCGCCGGCAGATCGAGATCTATAGCCGGCTGATCCACACCGTCGATCACGTCGAGGGCATGCTGCGCCCCGGCTTCGACGCGCTGGACGCGTTCCTCACGCACATGTGGGCGGTGACCGTGACAGGCGCGCCGAAGAACTGGGCCATGCAGTTCATCGAGGATCACGAAGATGCGCCGCGGCGCTGGTATGGCGGCGCCGTCGGCATGATCGGTTTTGACGGCGGCATGAACACCGGCCTGACCCTGCGCACCGCGCACATCACCGGCGGCGTCGCCGCGGTCCGGGTCGGCGCGACGCTCCTGTATGACTCCGATCCCGCCGAGGAGGAGCGGGAGACGGTGCTCAAGGCGCGGGCGCTGCTGGAGACCCTCGCTGAGGCGGGCAGCGACAGCTCTTCAGGCCAGGAACGGGCTAGCCTCACCAGCGCCGCCGCAGCGCCCGCGCGGCCTGGCGACGGCATGCGAGTGCTGCTCGTTGACCACCAGGACTCCTTCGTGCACACCCTGGCCGGCTACTTCCGCGAGCAGGGCGCCGACGTCACCACCATGCGGGCTGGATTTGACCCTGGCCTGCTGGACGAGTTCGGCCCCGATCTGGTCGTGCTGTCGCCAGGGCCTGGCCGCCCGGCCGACTTCGACTGCGACAAGCTGCTCAGCGCGCTCGACGAGCGCGGCCTGCCGGTATTCGGCGTGTGCCTGGGCCTGCAGGCCATGGTGGAGCACGCGGGCGGATCGCTGGGACTGCTCGAGACGCCCGTCCACGGCAAGCCGGGCCGAGTGCGCGTGCTCGGCGGCGACCTGCTCGCCGGGCTGCCGGCCGAGTTCACCGCCGCCCGTTATCACTCGCTGCACGCGCGACCCGAGCAGGTGAGAGGCGGATTCGAGGTCACTGCCGTGACCGCCGACGGGGTGGTGATGGCTATCGAGGATGCTGACCGCGCGCGGTGGGGCGTCCAGTTCCACCCCGAGTCGATCCTGACCACGGCCGACGGCGCCGGGCACCAGATCATCGCGAACGTGCTGCGGCTCTGCGCCCGCTAGTGTGTCGGCATGTCCGACATTACGTTTCCGGTCGGTGACGGCTCCTGGCCTGGTTATCTCGCCGTGCCGTCGGCCACGCCTGGCCCGTGGCCGGCCGTCGTCGTCATCCACGAGGCGTTCGGCCTCAACGACGACATCCGCGCCAAGGCCGATGAGTTCGCCGCGCGCGGCTACCTTGCGCTCGCGCCCGACCTGTTCGACGGCAAGTCCTGGATCCGCTGCATCCGCAGTGCCTTCACCCAGCTGCGGTCCGGCCGCGGCCCCGCGTTCACTGCGCTGGAGGCCGCCCGCGCTGTACCTGGCGGGCCGGCCCGACTGCACTGGCAGGACGGGCGTCATCGGGTTCTGTCTCGGCGGCGGCTTCGCGCTGCTCTGCGCCCCTCGGCCTGGCTTCGACGTCGCCGCGGTGAACTACGGCGATGTACCGAAAGGCGCCGAGAGCGTGCTCGCTGGGGCCTGCCCAGTAGTCGCCAGCTACGGCGGCCGCGACCCGATGGGGACGAAGCATCCCGAGCGACTCGAGCGCGCGCTGGCGATCCTCGAGGTGCCGCACGACGTCGAGGTGTACCCAGGCTCCGGACACCGGTTCATGACGGAGGCGTCTGGCGCGGCCGCGGTATTTGCGAAGATCAGCAAGATGTCCTACCAGCCGGAAGACGCGGCCGCCGCGTGGCAGCGGATCTTCTCGTTCTTCGGCACGTACCTGGTCGGCCAGGCCGGGCCGCCGCCTGAACCCGGCTCGCTCGATATGCCAGCGACGTCAGGGTAGGGGATCGTGGTGGATCTGGTCCGGCGGGATGCCCGCGGCGAGCAGAGCGGCGGTCATCGAGACCATGGCGGGCGGCCCGCAGATGTAGGCCTCAGTGTTCTCGAACAGGCCGTGACCGCTCACGATATCCGGCAGCATTCCCGCCAGCCCGTTGTAGCCGGGCTCATCGGAGAGCACGGGAAGCACGCTGAGCGCAGGGCACGCGGACTCCAGCAGCTGGAGGTCCTCAAGGTCGTACAGGTCGAAGTGCTGCCGTGCGCCGACGAACAGCGTGATCTTGCGCGGGTGATCGGCTGATGCAGCTAGCGCTTGCTCGATGATGGCCTTGATGGGCGCCAGCCCTGTGCCGCCTGCCACGCACAGCAGGTCGCGGCCGGAGTCGGCCAGCGTCATCGAGCCTCTGGCCGCGCCGAGCAGAACGCAGTCACCGATGACCGAGTGGTAAACAAGCGTGTTGCTGATCTGGCCGCCAGGCACGGCGCGCACGTGCAGCTCGATCAACCCGCCGGGCCGGGGGGCGTTGGCGACCGAGTAGGGCCGCCACGCTCGCGGCCATCTGGTCACCTGGACCGGGACGTACTGCCCGGCCTCGTAGCGGAGCGGCTCGCTGGGGCGCAGGCGGATCACACCCACGCCGGGAGCGCGCAGCTCGTGGGACACGATCTCGGCGATCCACCACGGCGGTGATGTGGCGGCGTCCTCGTCCGCCGCCGCGCGCATGGTGGCGGAGATGAAGTCGAGGGCGACCTGCCAGGCCGAGGCCGTTTCGGGTGTCCACGCCGGGCCGTTGAAGTGCTCGGCAGTGTCCCGCAGCGCGGCGAAGAATGGCTTGTAGTGCGCCTGTGTCACGCCGAAGCGGCGGTGCTCGCGGCCAAGCTGGCCCAGGATCTCCGCGCACCCTGGCTGGTTGTCCAGGCTCCATACGAGCCGGGCAAGAGCGGCAAACATGCGCTCTCGTTGCGCCGTCATGCTCGTCGGGAAAAACGCCCGGTAATCCGGATTGGCAGTGAAGAAACGTGCATAGAAATACTGCATCGCGGCCGCACCCTGAGACATCAGGCGGCCAAAGGATTCTTTTACCAGCCGCGGCTCGAGGTCGCTGACGGCGTCTGGGCTTTGTGCCGCGGCCCGCGCCGACGTCTGGTTGTCCGTCTGCGCCACCAGGCCGGACGGCAGTCCGTCGGGCGATCCAGCGTTAACTTCGGAATAACCCGGCGTTAACGTGGCAGTCACCGGGGAATTACCTGCGCGAGGGCTCACGAAACGGCTTAGGCCGATCTGACCTGCAAGTCCGCCTCGGCTCGAATCGGGAAAGCTCCCCTCAAGCGCGATAGCCACAACGGAGAGTCTCGCACCGTGACCCGGTGCTTACAACCCATTTCAGCCAAGCAATGTCATCCTGTACGCAGGGTTACAGAATGCCGTTCGGTATGGCGTAGTAATGATGTCAGGTAAGCACCATGAATGGCGACAGCGTTGCCGCATTTGCCTGTTAGGTGAACGCCAAAGCCGAGTTGCGCTATTGCGCGGCATCCAATCGGCGGTTACGGAAGGTGATCGTGAGCCCAGCCACGGCGGACCGCGCCGCGCCCGTAAGATGACCTGGTGACTTCCCCCGGATACCTCCAATATCCGCACATAGATCGCGATCTTGTGGTCTTCGTGGCAGCAGACGATGTCTGGCTCGCCCCGGCCGCCGGAGGCCGGGCCTGGCGGTTCACCGCGGATCAGGCGCCGGTCATGACGCCCCGGTTTGCGCCGGGCGGCGCGCACGTGGCCTGGGCCAGCAGCCGGGATGGTGGCACCGACATCTACGCGGCCAGCGTCGCCGACGGCGCGAGCACCAGGCTCTCGTACTGGGCCGCACCGTGGGCCCGCGTGAGCGGCTGGGCAGACGGCGGCGAGGTGCTGGCCGTGAGCATGGCGGCACAGCCGTTCGGGAACTACACCTGGGCACGGGCACTCGGCACGCCGCTCTCGGACGGGACGGGCGCCGAGCGAGTGCTGCCGTTCGGTCCGGTCGCCGAGCTCTCGCTCGCACCGCGCGGGGCGGCTGCGGCCGCCGGGGCGGGGGATACCGTCGCGTTGCTGAACGGCACATGGGGAAGCTTCGGCACTGATCCGGCGCACTGGAAGCGCTATCGCGGCGGCACAGCGGGGCGGCTCTGGCTCGGTCAGTTCCCCGGCGGCGACGCCGCGCCGTTCCGACGCGTGCTAGCGGACCTCCCTGCTCAGTTTGCGAGCCCGATGATCGCGGGCGGCCGGGCTCGCGTTTCTGTCGGACCACGAGGGCACGGGCAACGTGTACTCCTGCGCGCTCGATGGCACCGGCCTGCGCCGCCATACCGATCACGATGGCTGGTACGCCCGGCAAGCGAGCACGGACGGTCAGCGGATCATCTATATGTGCGGCGGCGAGCTGTGGCTGCTCGACGACCTAGAAGCGGACGCGCCGCGGCGGCTAGAAATCGTGCTCGGCTCGCCAGCCAGCGGCCGTGCGCCTCGGCTGGTCTCGGCCGACGACCACGTGGGCTCGCTGTCCGTCGACGGCGACGGCACCGCCAGCGCTGTGGAGGTCCGCGGGACGGTGCACTGGCTGACGCACCGGGACGGGCCCGCGACAGCGCTGGCGGTCACGCCCGGGGTTCGGGCCCGATTTCCCAACGTCCTCGGTCCGGACGGCCAGGTCGTCTGGGCGACGGACGCGGACGGCGTCGACGCGCTGGAGATCGCCGGCGGCGATCCTGCCGACGGGACAGGGACAGCCACGGCGCCCCGCAGGCTTGGCGGCGGCCAGCTCGGCCGCATCGGCGGCCTCGCCGCCGGGCCCGACGGGAGCGTGGTAGCCGTAGCCGCGCAGGACGGGCGGCTGCGCCTTGTCGACGTTGCCTCGGGTCTGGTCCGGGAGCTGGCCGTCTCGGCCAACGGTCGCGTGACCGGGCTCGCGTTCTCGCCGGACTCGGCCTGGCTAGCCTGGTCTCAGCCGACAGACCACCCGGCCGGGATGGGCGAGCGTGCGCTCCGCAAGCTGCGGCTGGCCAGGGTCGCCGACGGTCAGGTCAGCGACGTCACCGACGGCCGGTTCGTCGACACCGACCCGGTGTTCACCCACGACGGCAAGTTCCTTGCCTTCCTGTCGCAGCGCAGCTTCGATCCGATCTATGACGCGCACTTCTTCGACCTCTCGTTTCCCTACGGCGCCAGGCCCTACCTGCTACCGCTGGCAGCAGGTACCCCATCCCCGTTCGACCCACAGGCGGGCGGCCGCCCGATCGGTGACCCCAAGCCGCAGCACGATGGCGACGAGGGTGACACCACCGACGTGCAGGCCGCCATGGTCGTCGATACCGACGGAATGGCCGACCGCGTCGTGGCGCTGCCAGTCCCCGAGTCGCGCTACTCGCGATTGCGCGCGGTGAAAGGCGGGCTGGCCTGGCTGCGGGAGCCGGTCACGGGCAATCTCGGCATCGGTGGAGCGCGGCCGACCGACGATGCGCCGCGTGCGGTCCTGGAGCGCTTTGACTTCGCGCACCGCGAGACCAGCGAGCTGGATGACGACATCGACTGGTTCGAATCGAGCGGCGACGGTACCCGGCTGGTCGTCAGCGATCACGGCCGGCTCACGGTGCTGCCGGGGGAGCGCAAGGCAGATCACGAGAGTCCTGACGACCGCGTCGAGATCGACGCCAGCCGGGCCCGGTTCCAGTGCGATCCGATGGCGATGTGGCAGCAGGCGTACGCCGAGGCCATCCGGATCATGCGACACGACTTCTGGGTTTCCGACATGGCCGACGTCGACTGGGACGGCGTCGCAGCCCAGTACCGGCCGCTGCTGGACCGGATCACCACGAGGTCCGAATTCGCCGACGTCCTCTGGGAGGTGTTCGGCGAGCTCGGCACCTCGCACGCGTACGTGATCGAGGCCGGTAGGGGCACTGGCGCCGAGCAGGCCCTGGGCTTGCTCGGCGCCGACCTGGAGCGGGCGGACGATGGCTGGCGGATCACCAGGGTGCTGCGGGGGGAAACCTCCGATCCGCGGGCACGATCGCCGCTGGCCGGGCCTGGCGTCAACGTGGCGGCTGGCGACCTGCTGCTCGCGATCGACGGGCGGCCTGTCGGGCCGGACGGCACGGGGCCGCTGCTGGCCGGCACCGCGGGCAAGCCAGTCGAGCTCGTGCTTGGCGCCGCGGACGGCGGCGGGCGACGTAACGTCGTCGTGGTGCCGCTCGGCAGCGACCGGCGGCTGCGGTACCTGGACTGGGTGAGCCGCAAGCGGGCAGCCGTCCGCGAGCTCGGCGGCGGCCAGGTCGGATACCTGCACGTGCCCGACATGGTCAGCCAAGGCTGGGCGGACTTCCACCGCGACCTGCGGAGCGAGATGCTGTTCGACGCGCTCATCGTCGACGTCCGCGGCAATACCGGCGGCCATACCTCGCAGCTCGTGGTCGAGAAGCTCGCCCGCCGGATCATCGGCTGGGACGTGCCGCGCGAGCTCGCGCCGTCCACGTATCCCGAGGACGCGCCGCGCGGGCCGGTAGTGGCGCTCGCCGACGAGTGCTCGGGATCCGACGGCGACATCGTGACGGCGGCCATCAAGATCCTCGGACTGGGCCCGGTCGTCGGCGCGCGCACGTGGGGCGGCGTGATCGGGTACGACCAGCCGCACGATCTGGTCGACGGGACGTGCCTGACCGTGCCCCGGCTCTCGTTCTGGTTCGAGGCCTACGGCTGGGGAGTCGAGAACTACGGCGTGGACCCGGACGTCGAGGTAATCCCCACCCCTGACGACTGGGCCGCGGGCCGGGACGTTCAGCTGGAGGCGGCGATCGAACTCGCGCTCGCGACGCTGCGCGACAGGCCGGCGGTCCGGCCGCCCGACCCGGCCACGCGGCCGTCGCGGCGGCGGCCGTCGCTGCCACCCCGTTCCCGGTAACGCGCCGGCCATGCAACTCGTCTGGGATATGGACGGCACGCTGCTGGACTCCGGGGTGGCGGTCCCGGCCGCTTACGTCGCCGCGGTTCACCAGCTCGGCGGGCCCCCGGCTACGGCCGCGCAGGTCGTCTCGAGGTACTGGCTCGGCACGCCCGAGAAGATCCTGGCCGATCTGCTGGGCCGGGACGTCGAGGCGGCGGACGCCGATGTCTACTACCGCGAGCTGGCCGGGGCCGACGTCGTCCAGTACCCGGACGTGGCCGCTGTGCTGGCTGCCCTGCGGTCTCGCGGCCATCCGGTGGCGATCTTCACTGGCACAAGCAGGCGCGCCGCCACGATCCTGCTGACGTCCGTCGGCCTCGATGCCGACGTGCTTATCGGCGGAGATCTCGTGGAGCGGCCCAAGCCGGCCGGTGACGGCCTGGAACTGGTCGCGAGTACGGCTCGGCGTGCCAGCCAGCAGCCTCGCCTACGTCGGCGACGCGCCTAATGATCTGCGCGCCGCGCGCGCGGTGGGCGGCCTGGCCGCCGCAGCCGCCTGGGGCCACCAGTACGATCCCGCCGAGCCCGCGGACGTCACGCTCGCCGCACCGCGCGCGGCGCTCGACCTCCTGGACTGATGGCGCCTTAGATCGGCGCGTTGAAGCCGTTCACCCAGTGCACCTGCAGCCATGAGATGGCCGACGCCCATGCGCCGGTCACCTCGAGCACGCCGACGGCGATCAGCATCAGGCCGCCTACCCTCGTGATGATCCGGGCGTGCCGCCGAGCGAAGGCGAACGCGTTGACGCCGCGCTGGAACGCGAACGCCACGATCAGGAACGGCACACCGATGCCGAGAGCGTAGACGAACGCCAGCAGTCCGCCGCGCAGCGCGGTCCCGGTCGTCGTGCCGAGCGCGAGCACGGCGATGAGCGTCGGCCCCGTGCAGGGCGTCCAGCCGAGCCCGAACAGGACGCCCAGCAGCGGAGCCCCGGCGAGACCCGCCCGCGGCCGTACACCCGGCTTGATGATGCGCCCCGCGAAGCTGAACCTGTCGAACAGCCCGATGAACAGCAGCCCGAGGGCGATGATGAGCCCGCCCAGGATCTGCGTGAGCCCCGCCGTGTGCAGGCGAAGCGAATATCCCAGGCTGGCGACTGCCACGCCTTCGACGGCGAACAGGGCTGAGAAGCCCAGGATGAACAGCAGCGTGCCAGCCATCACCCGGCTCCGCACGGGAGCGCGCGGGTCGCCTGGCGGCGTGGCGGGCCTCGCTGACGGCCCTGCCGCCGGGCCCCCTCCGGTGTTTCCTGGCCCGGCAACAGCGACGGCCGGGCTCAGCGCCATGGCGGTCTCAGCAGCGGGCTTGACGGGCTGCCGGGCGCCCGCCGCCGAACCCGTCATGCCGGTGAGGTAAGCCAGGTAACCGGGGACCAGCGGCAGGCAGCAGGGCGAGAGGAACGTGATCGCGCCCGCGGCCGCGGCGACAGGCATCGCCAGCAACACCGGGCCCGACAGGATCAGGTGGTCAAGTCCGCCACTCACGGCTGGCCTCCCTCTCCCGCGCTCGCCCTCCGGCGCCTGGACCCGTCTAACCTACTCGGTCAGCCGGCGGCCACGCACGCGGCCGCGTCGGTTGCCGCGTCGGTTGCCGCGTCGCTTGCGCGCACCAGCGGGAGCCGCACGGCCGGGCTCGGGATCTGGCCGAGCCGGTACAGCACGGCCTTGATCACCACCGGGTTCGGCTCGGCGAACAGCGCCTGTGCTACGTGCGCCAGCCGGTGTCCGAGCAGCCGCGCCTCGTCGGCGGCGCCGTCGCGCCACAGCCGGATCAGGCGCGCGAAGTCGCCGGTCCGCACGTGGGCCGACGCCGTGATCGAGCCGTCAGCGCCGAGCGCCAGCAGCGGCGAGATGTAGAGGTCATCGCCGGCCAGAACGCTGAAGCTGGCCGGCCGTCCGGCCATCATCGCGACCGTGTCCTGGTCAATCGATCCGGCCGCGTGCTTGACGCCGCCGATGCCAGGCGTGTTCGCCAGCTCCGCCATCGTGCGCCAGGTGACGGTCTGTCCAGTGCGATACGGGATGTTGTAGATGATCAAGGGAACGGGGCTGCTGCGTGCCAGTGCCCGGAAATGCGCGAGGACTCCGGCCTCGCCAGGACGGCTGTAATACGGCACAACTGTGAGGGCGGCGCGGACCTGACGGTAGCGGGCCAGGCCGGCTAGCGCTGCCGTCGAGCGAGCGGTGTCGTTCGTTCCCGCGCCCACGATCAGCGGTGCCCCTCGATCCCGGCAGACGCGGTCGCAGATGTCCAGCACGCGCGCTCGTTCCGCATCGCTGAGCGTGGCGGCTTCGGCGGTTGTGCCGAGGGCAACCAGGCCGGTCGCGCCGTCGTCGAGTACCCGCTGCGCCAGGTGCTCCAGCGCGCCATCGTCAAGATCACCTGCGGTGGTGAACGGGGTGATCAGCGGGACGTACAGGCCGGCTAGTTCTGTCATAGGCCGATCCTGCCGGGCGCTATCCGGCAGGTCCAGTTCCGATTCCTGACCTGACACATAAGCTGAGCTAATGCTTGATGTACGCAAGATGGCGCTGCTGCGCGAGCTGGCCAGGCTTGGCACGATCGCAGCAGTGGCGCACGCGCAGTTCTGCACCCCATCGGCGGTGTCTCAGCAGCTCAGTGCGCTGGAGCGGGAGGCTGGCGTGCAGCTAATGCGCCGCCACGGCCGTGGTGTCGCGCTGACCGCGGCTGGCGCCGACCTGGCCCAGCGCGCCGACGCAGTGCTGGCGCTGCTGGAGGAGGCAGCGGCCGCGCTGGCATCGGCACGGACCGAGCTGGCCGGCGAACTGCGGATCGGCGCATTCCCCACCGCGGTCCGCACGCTGCTGCCGGCAGCGCTGGTCGAGCTCGGCGCCGCGTACCCGCGGCTGGACCTGCACGTGACCGAGCTGGACCCGGCCCAGGTGCCCGACGCACTGCGCGCGGGCTTGCTGGACATCGCCCTGGTGCATGAGTACGACTATGTGCCGGCCGAGGCGGATGCGGCCCTCGTGACCCAGCCCCTGCTATCAGAACCCGTGTACCTCGCGTCGGCCACGGCGCTCGCCCTCAGCAGAGGCCCGGCTGGTGCCGACCCCATCCTGGCTGGGCGCGATCACCCGTGGATCGTGGGCAGCCCGGACACCCTGTGCCATCTGATGGCGGTTCGGCTTTGTCAGGCAGCAGGGTTCACGCCTCGGATCCGGCACTTCGCCGACGACTTCGCCGCCGTGCTGACCCTGGTCGCGGCCGGCCAGGGCGTGGCCGTCGTGCCCGAGCTCGCCCTGGCCGGCTGTCCCGACGGCGTCGTGCTGGAAGCGCTGCCAGCTCGGCGGCGAACGCTTATCGCCTGCCGCCGCGGTGGCGAAGCGCATCCGGCCATCGCCGCATGCGCCGCCGCTATCCGGTCCGCTGCAGCCCGCTACTCGCGACCGGACGGTGCCAGCGGCGTATGACGGCGCGCTCTGCTGCCGTCCAAGCCGTCGTCGTCACCAGGTAGATGACGGCGGCGAGCGGCACCAGGGCCGCGATGACCACCGTCGTGTACGGGACGATCCGGCTGATCGCGGACAGCCCGGTCGGCTGGCTCACCTCCGCCGGATGTGCTGGTGCCATGGTCCTGACCGCGCGTGCGGTCGCGAACGTGAGCAGGGCTAGCACCGCGAACAGGCCGAGGAACACCAGACCGTGGATGCTGGCGGGGCCTGCTCCGGTTAGCCAGTGACTGCCGAGCGGCGTGGTCAGCAGGTTCCTCGCGAGAAGCGCGTTCGGCTGGCCGGAGACCGTCTTGGACAGGAACAGCCGGTACATGATGCTGAAGAACGGCAGCTGAAGCAGCAGCGGCAGGCAGCCGGTCAGAATGCCGCCGCCTTCGGCCCGGTACAGCGCGGTGAGCTCCTGCTGGAGGCGGTCTGGCTGCCTGGTATAGCGGCGCCGCAGCTCGGCGATCTTGGGCTGCAGCGCGGACATGCTGGTCTGACCGCGGTAGGCGAGGACGCTGAGCGGCGAGAGCAGCAGGCGCACCGCCGCGGTGAACAGGACGATGGCGACAACGGTGGCCAGTCCGCCGGGCAGCGGCGCAAGGAACTGGGCGAGCGCGAACACGAGATGGTAGGCGACGCCCAGCGGGGCGCCGAGGAATCCGAGCATGGGAAGTACCCTCCAGCGGGTTCGGAGATTTCCGGGTCAGCTGGAGACGGCCGCGTGCGAAGGCGCGGGTTAGCCGCGCGGGGTAGCGAAGGTCAGGCGGCCGCCGGGGCCGCCGATGGCGCTCGGGGCCGGGCGTGCCCGGCAGCGTCGGGATTGAGCTGGCGCTGGAATGCTGCGCCCCAGGACTTACGGCGCAGCGCACTGGAGCGCCGCAACAGCGGACCAGCGGTGAGAGCCCGGCCCAGCCAGCCTGACCGGGCAAGCAACCCGATAAGCGCGCCGGCCACGACGACGGCACCTAGCGCCATCAGAGCCGATGGAGTGACGAGCGCGTGCGAGGCGAGCTGCCAGCCTGCGGCCACCGCGGCCAGCGCGATGCATAGCGCCCGCAGGTTGTTCATAGCACGAACTGTAACGCGGTATCAGGAGTCAGACCAAGAGGGCACTAGTGCTCGGGGGCGGCCCGAATCCCGGGCCGCCCGCCGATCGGTCTAGCTGTACTACGTGCTCAGGCGTGCGCCTTCTGCATGCCGTTGTGGTGCTGCCAGGCGCCCGCGCCCGCTGTTGTCGCGGCCTTGGTCTGGCTCCACTTGTGCTTGACTACCTCGGTTGGCGGCACTTCGAGCTCACGGAACCACTTGCGCGTGGCCGATGCCATCGCTGTACCGCCGACGAGCATGCCGGTGACCCCCATCAGGGCGCCTGCGCCGATCAGCGCCGCACCGACGACCAGGGGCGTTGTATTGATTTGGAACGACGAGTAACTCTGATCGTTTTTCATCGCGTCCTTCCTGACGTTGTGGGCGATCCTGAACCTTCCCCCGGCGCATCGGCACGGCGTCATACCCCGAGGGTGATTCGGCCTCGTCGAGGCGGGTGATCGAGTAATCCACCCTTGGGGGGTGATGTAGCACTGCCGCGATGGCGGGACAATCCACTGCATTGAGCGCAGGAAACTCCTTGCGCGCGAAGGGGGAGCAGGATCGATGCCAACTACTGCGTGGCGATTCGCGGGCACCGAGGGAGCTGACAGTGCGGTCATGCGGCTCAAACAGCTGGATTCCCAGGACCTCATCAATGTGGTGGACATCGCCGTGCTCCGCTGGCCGGAATACGCCGCCGAGCCCACGACGCGCGAGCACGTGACGCAGGAGGGCGGGAAGGTCGCCGGGATGATGCGCAAGCTCCAGCGCGCCACCATCGAAGGCTCGATGATCGAGTCGGTCAAGACTGACCTGCATCCCGGCACCTCAGCGATAGTGCTGCTGAGCTCGGACGCCAATATCGACGCGGTGGTGCACGCCTTCGAGGGCCAGCCCTTGGAGCTGTTGCGGACCGATATGTCCGTACCGGAGCAAGACCGTCTCCGGCTAGCTGTCGACCAGGCGAGGCGCGGCCAGGCGCAGCAGTAGCATCTGCTGATACTGGCCGCCGGCCCGAATGAGGCTTTCGTGGCTGCCGCGCTCGGCCACCCGGCCTCGGTCGAGCAGGACGATCTCGTCCATGTGGTCGAGCCCGTCGAGGTCATGCGTGATCAGCAGCGTGGCGCGACCGGTGGTGACAGCCAGCAAGTCGGCCATGAGCTCCCTGGCCGTGCTGGCTTCGAGGCTTGCCGTCGGCTCGTCCAGTATCAGTACAGCCGGGTCGGCGAGCAAGGCGCGCGCTAGCGCGATCCGCTGACGCTCGCCGCCAGATAGAGCAGCCCCGCGGGCGCCCGCCGCGGTGTCGAAACCCTGCGGAAGCGATCGGATCCATTGCAGCAGTCGTGCCTGCTCCGCCGCCTTCGCCAGGTCCTCGTCAGTCGCATCCGGCCTGGCCAGACGCAGGTTGGCGCCGATCGTTCCGGCGAAGATGTGCGGGTCCTGCGGACAGCCGCCGATCACCGCTCGGACGTCGTCCGGGTCGTAGCTGGCCAGGTCACGGCCGCACAGGGTGGCCGATCCGGCGGCCAAGTCGCAGAACCGCAGCAGCAGCGCTGCCACCGTCGACTTACCGGCACCGTTCGCCCCTACCAGCGCGACCCGCCTGCCGGGCGCCAGGTCGAGGTCCAGGCCGTCGAGAGCGAGCGGTCCGTCCGGCTCGTACCGCACGCTGGCCCCGCGCAGCGACACGATGACCGGCGGCCGCGGCGCCGGCCCGGGGAGAGGCGGCATGCGGACGGGATCGGGTGCGTCCAGAACTGCGCAGATCCGGCGCGCGGACGTGCGCGCATGTCCGAGCGCCTGCGCGGCGGCGGGCAATCCAGTGACGGCCTCGAACGCGGCGAGCGCCGTCAGCGTCAGGACGGCGAGGGGGACCCGGCTAAGCGTCCCCGAGCCGACAGCCGCAACGCCGAGGACGAGCACCCCCCACAGCGTCAGGCCGGCGGCCAGCGATCCAAGCCCGACGCCGATGCCGGCGGCGCCGGCGGACACCCGGGCGAGCCCGGTCAGCTCGGTATCGGCGGCGTCGGCCCGGTCCAGGCCTACCTGCTCGGCGCCAAATGCGTGCAGGTCGGCCGAGCCCGACAGCAGGTTGGCGATGGTGGCGGCCAGCTGCCCCCGAGCCGGGCTGGTGCGGCGCCGGGCCCTGCGGTCGGCGGCCAGGCCAATGAGCGGCACGGCCAGGCCGCCGACCAGCAGCCCGCCGGCCAGCAACCCCCCTGCGGGGCCGAGCACGAACAGGCAGGCCGTCACCGCGCCGGCGCCGACGAGCGCCGCGGTCAGCGGCGGGGCAATCCCGCGGATGAACAGGTCCTGGACGGAGTCGACGTCACTGACCAGCCGGGCCAGCAGATCACCGGACCGGAATGCTCGCAGCCCGGCGGGGGCCAGCCGCTCAAGCCTGCGGTAAATCGCGACCCGCATATCGCCCAGCACCCGGAAGGCGACGTCGTGCGTGCCGAGCCGCTCACCGTACCGGAAGATGCCGCGGCCGACGCTGAAGGCGCGCACCGCGACGACGGCGCCCGTGATCGCGAGAATGCTTGGGTGCTGCGACGCCCTGGCGAGCAGGAAGCCGGAGGTCGCGAGCAGGGCGACGGCGCACCCGGTCGCGGCTGCTCCGGCGGCTACGGCCAGCGCCATCCGGCCGCGTAGTGGCTGTGCGAGGCGGACCAGCCGGGCAAGCGGTTCCCGGCTAGGCATCGGCTGCGGCTGGCTCAACCACGGGCGGCTCAACCACGGGCGGCTCAACCACGGGCGGCGGCTCGACGACAGGTGGCTCAACCGCGGGCGGAACGAGCCGACCACCGTCGAATCTGAGCACGTCCCGTATCCCATGCGAGCCGTGCGTGACCAGCAGCACCGTCCGTCCGGCCATCAGCGTGTCGATCGTGACCATGATCTCTCTTGCCGTGGCCGCGTCCAGGTGCGCCGTTGGCTCGTCGAGCAGGAGGAGCGGCGCGTCGCGCAGGAACGCGCGCGCTAGCGCGATGCGCTGCCGCTGCCCGGCCGACAGAACGAGGGCGCGCTCGCCAAGCCGGGTGTCGAAGCCGTGCGCCAGCGCCGATATGAAGGCCTCGGCGCCTGCCAGCCGCGCGGCCCGGCTGATGGCTCCGGGTGTCGCATCCGACTGGCCGAGCGCGATGTTCTCGGCGATGGTGCCGGCGAACAGGTACGGGCTTTGCGGGACCCACGCGATCTGGCGACGCCAGTCACCGACACCGAACGCCTGGATGCGGGCTCCACCAGCGGTGATCGTGCCGGATGTGGGCTCGGCGAACCGCAGCAGCAGCCCAAGCAGCGAGCTCTTCCCGGCCCCGCTTGGCCCGGTGACGGCGACATGCTCGCCAGGGCTGATGGTGACCGACACGTCAGCCAAGGCCGGCTTGTCGCGGTCCGGGTAGCGCAGGCTGACGCCCGCCAGCTCGATCGGCTGCTTTGACAGGTCAAGATTGGCAGCCACCGTCACCAGGTGCTGGCTGGCTGGATTGGGGCTGCTCTGAAGCGGGGAGTCGAGGATCTCGAAAACTCGGTCGGCTGCCGCCGTGCCCTCCGCGCTGGCATGGAACTGCGCGCCAATCGCGCGCAGCGGTAGGTAGGCCTCCGGGGTGAGGAGCAGCACCAGCAGCGCCGTCTCGTACCCGATATGTCCGGCCAACAGCCGCAGGCCTACCTCGACCGCGACCAGTGCAGTAGCGAGCGCGGCAGCGAGCTCCAGTACCAGCGCGGACAGGAACGCGATGCGCAACGCTGCCATCGTCGCTGACCGGTGCTCTTCGGTGACCTTCCGTATGGTCTCCACCTGGGCCTTGGCCCGGCCGAAGATCTTCAGCGTGGGCAGGCCCTCGACCACATCGAGGAAGTGACCCCCGAGTGCCGCCAGCAGGTGCCACTGTCGCTGCGTGCGAGCTTTGGTGTGCAGGCCGACGAGAATGCCGAACAGCGGAATGAGCGGCAGCGTCGCCGCGATCACCAGGCCGGATATCCAGTCCGCTCCGGCGACCCTGACCAGAACGGCGAGTGGCACGAGCACGCCGAGCACTAGTTGCGGTACGTACCGGGCGAAGTACGGGTCGAGCGCGTCCAGGCCTCTGGTGGCCAGGGTCGCGATCTCACCTGGCTGCTGGCCGGTTAGCCACGCCGGGCCGAGCCGCAGGGAGCGTGCGACCAGTCGGCGGCGCAGCTGCGACTTCACGATGGCGGCCGCGCGCAGCGCGGCCGCCTCACCTCCGAACGCTGCCAGCGCCCGCGCGAGCAGCACCAGCAGGAGCGCCACGATCGTGGCGTGCAAGGCAGCCAGCCCCGCGCCGCGGGCTGCACTGGCCAGCGCGTGCGCCAGCAGGCTCGCCTGCGCCAAGATCAGCGCCGTTGTGCAGAAGCCGATACAAATGGTCAGGATCAGGTAGCCACGGGCGGCGCTCGCGTGCCGCACCAGCCGCGGGTCGAATGGCCGCATCGCTCAGTTGGCTCGCATCGATCAGCGCTGCCAGCGAAAGCGGCGGCGGCGGACCGTCGCGGTGGCGGTGGCCCCATCGACTGGCTGGGCCGCCATCGCGGCGGTCGCAGACACCGAGGGCCGGTGCGTGATGCTGGGCCGGAACGCCTGGTCGCTGATCCGCCGGCGGAAGACGTAGTAAGACCAGGCCTGGTAGGCCAGCACGATTGGCAGGAACACCAGGGCGATGACGGTCATCACTTTCAGGGAGTACGGCGTGGAAGCGCTGTTGTGCACGGTCAGGCTGTAAGCAGGATTGGTGCTGGACACCATGACCCTGGGATAAAGGTCGACGAACAGCGTGATGATGGATATGCCGATCGTCACGGTGGTCGCCGTGAAGGCCCAGCCCTGGTGGTCGCGGACCAGGGCCCAGGCGGCCAGGACCGCGAGCGCGACGAGAAGCTCGACCGGGTTCAGGAATCCCCCGCCGCCGGCGGTGACGTGTGTCCAGCCGACGAAGGCCAGCACGATCAGCGCGGTCAGCGGCGCGACGCGGCGGGCGAGCTTGCCGGCCCGGACCCGCACAGCGCCGTCGGTCTTGAGGGCGACGAAGGTGGCGCCATGCAGCACGCACAGCGCCACCAGCGTGATGCCGACGAAAATCGCGTACGGCTGGAACGCGTTCCCGAAGTTTCCCGTGTACTCGTGGTTCGCCCCGATGGGCACGCCGTGTAGCAGGTCGCCGAGCATCAAGCCGATCAGGAACGGCGCCAGCAGGCTCGCCACGGTCAGCAGCCTGCTCCAGTTCCCGTGCCAGCGCCGCGATGGGTTCTTGCCCCGATACTCGAACGAGGTGCCGCGCAAGATGAGCGCTAGCAGCATGAGAACGACGGCGAGGTAGAAGCCGGAGAACATCGTGGCATACCAACCGGGAAACGCGGCGAACATCGCAGCGGCGGCGACGACGAGCCAAACCTCGTTCCCGTCCCAGAGAGGTCCGATCGTAGCGAGGACCGTCTGTTTGCCGGGCTCGTCCTTGCCAATCACGGAGTGCAGCATCCCGACGCCCATATCGAAGCCCTCGAGCACGAAGAAGCCGGTCCACAGGATCGCGATGAGGATGAACCAGAGCGGAACGAATGCCATGGGTGACCTCAGTACTCCATCGCGGGAACGGGCTCGCCGACCGCGGCATCAGCTGGGATCTGGGGTAGTTCCTTGCGTGAGTAACGCAGCATGAGCAGCAGGTCGATGGTGCCGAGAGTGCCGTAGATCACCAGGAACGCCATCACGCTGATCCAGAGCTCGGTCGTGCTCACCGAGGGTGAGAGGCCGTTCTTGGTCAGCATGATGCCCTGCACAATCCATGGCTGGCGGCCTATCTCGGTCAGGAACCAGCCCGCGGTGTTCATGAGGAACGGCAGCACGACCATCCACTGCGCGACCCACAGGAAGCGCCGGGATGTCGCGAGTTTCTTGCGCCGGTTCAGCCACAGCCCCCACAGCGCGACCAGGGTGATGACGATGGCGAGGTAGGCCATGACGCGCATGGACCAGTACTGGATGAAGACGTTCGGCACATAGTTGCCAGGGCCGTACTTGGCGGCGTACTGGGACTGCAGCGGGCTCAGCCCGGTGACCTTGCCGTTCCAGCGGTTGGTCGCTAGCAGCGATAGCAGGTGCGGGATCGAAAGGATCTGCGTCGGCGTGTGGTCGCTGTTGCCGCCGCCGATCTGGATTAGCGAGAACGAGCAGGGCTGGCAAGTGGTCCACTGGCCTTCCGCCGCGGCGATCTTCATGGGCTGGTACTTGGCCTCGATGACCCCGAGCTCGTCGCCCACGAGCATCGCGAACAGGATCGCGGGGACGAGGACGACCAGGGACAGCCGGGCTGACCGCGTGAACACCGACTTGTCGCCGCCGCGGCGCAGCTGCCAGGCGGACACAGCCAGCATCACTGCCGCGCCCGTCACTAGCGCCGCGAGCACGACCTTCGAGTATCCCCATATCCAGACCGGGTTGGTGAACAGAGCCCAGATGTCGTTCAGCTCCGGTGCATGCGTCTTGGAGCTGGTGATATAGCCCACCGGATGCTGCATCCAGGAGTTCGCGGCCATGATGAACGCCGCTGAGAGCACGGACCCGAGCGCGACAAGCCAGATCGTCGCCAGGTGTACCCGTTTCGACAGCTTGTCCCAGCCGAACAGCCACAGCCCGAGAAACGTGGACTCCAGGAAGAACGCTGCCAGACCCTCCATCGCCAGCGGCGCGCCGAAGACGTTGCCCACGAGTCGCGAGTATGACGACCAGTTCATGCCGAACTGGAATTCCTGCACCAGGCCGGTGACAACTCCGATGGCGACGTTGATTACCAGCAGGGTCCCGAAGAATCGGGTGAGCCGGAGGTACTCGGGGTTCTGCTTGCGATACCAGACGGTCTGCAGGAGCGCGGTCAGGAATGCCAGGCCGATCGTGATCGGAATGAACAGGAAATGATTAACCGACGTAAACGCGAACTGCCACCTGGCCAGGTCCTCCCGCATCTTTCCTCCTGCCAGGCGCTACCCGTCCGGGCGCCTGGGCTCTGCGTGACAATCGCGTCTGGTGTCCTGACTCTCCCCACGCACAGGCCAGTGGCTGTCACCCGATCCGGGTGATTAGCCCGCAGCGAGAGCGGCACCAGTCATCCCTCTTTCGGCCGGTCGTCGGTGTCGGCGACGCCCGGCGGGACTACCTTGCCTTGCTCGGTTTCCTCGGATGGCCGGGCTTTGGCAGCCTGGGCTCCCTGGTCCAGCACGCCGGAGCCGGCGGCGCGGGAGATGACGTCGCCGCCGCGGCCGCGCAGCACTGTCGCGAAGCCCACCGCTATGAGCGCGCCGCTGATCGGCCCGACGATGTACACCCAGTAGCTCGTCCAGTAGCCGCTGGCCAGGGCAGGACCGAAGGAACGGGCCGAGTTCATCGACGCGCCGCTGACCGGCGCTGCCCACAGGCCGGCCAGGGCGATGTAGCCGCCGACGCCGAGCGCGGCGACCGCGCCGACGTTCTGCGCGGCGGACGCGGTGCCGAGGATCACGCTGACCAGCAGCGCGGTGAGCACGATCTCCATCAGCAGGGCCTGCCAGTTCTTGTATCCGGGACCGGGCACCGTAGCTCCCAGATGCTCGACGTTCCCGAAGATCCAGCGCAGGAACAGGCACGCCAGCGTCGCGCCGGCGAGCTGGATGATGATGTAGCCGGGCACCCGCTTCCATGGGAAGTCGCCGCGCAGCGCGAAGGCCAGCGACACGCCCGGGTTCAGGTGCGCGCCGGAGACTGCGCCCATGAACAAGATGATCGCCGTCACCATCAGGCCCGGGGCGACGACCGCGGCGGCGAGGCTGATCTGGCCCTTGGCGTGCAGGAGGCCGCCTCCGGCGGCGACCAGGACCAGTGCGAAGGTGCCCAGCAACTCGGAGAACAGCCGCCGCCACTCCTGGCTCGGGTCATCGAAATCGTTGCGGTCCCCAAATTCCAGCCAGAGAACGTGGTGCGTACGCGCGAACGCCGGGCCGAGCACCGGCGGGTCGATCTTCCGATCCGTGGCGTCACTCACAGCGTCCGTCCCCTGGGCGATCCGATGCGCGCCTTGCTGGTAACCAATGGGTCCTCCGCCCATCCGACGCTACGAACGGCCGCGGCGAGCCGCATCATCCGACTCGGGTGAATCCGCCAGGCCAACCCGCAGCTAGAGCCGTCAGATGGCACCAGTGAGCCCGAGGGCTCCGTTGAGGATCAGGAATACGCCGGCGACTGTCAGCACGCCAGAGAGCAGGATGCGGCCGTGCGCGCGCAGCCAGCCATCGAAGGCTTTGAGCCTGCGGTGGTCGGCCTGCGTAGGGCATCCAGATGCCCAGCACATAGATCGCCACGACTACTGCCAGGCGACCGCGATGCGCGCGTCGCTAGATTGCGCAGTGGCGATCACTTGGAGTGCGGCGATGAAGGTCACAGAGGGCGTGAAAATGAGCAGGCCAGTGACAAACGCGGTCACCGGCGAGGGCCGGGCGATCAGCCGTGCGATCAGCCCGGGCTTCTTGTCGCTGCGGGGCGGCCTAGGTTTGCGGCGCCACGTGACGAGGCCGATGGCGAGCGCTAGCACTCCGAGGCCGAGGCGCAGGCCATAACGGGGGGTCCGCTCGTGGGACAGGCTCAGACCGCCGGCGCGAAGAGCCAGGATGACGATCACCCCAATGACGGCGCTCATGAGAACGGCGCCCCCGAGGTAGAACAGGGAGGTCTTCCTGGGGTTAGAGGAGCCGAGGTAGGCCGCCGCGACCAGCATGGCTGTCGGCGACAACGCTGCCAGGAATGCGAGCCCGGCGGCCTGCCCGAGCACCACTGGAACGCCTGCTACGCCCGCGCGGCGGCGTCGGCCGCTGCGGGCACCGAGGGAGACAGGCCGATCACGTCGACTGGAATAGGTGCGTACGCCGTCGCGGCGGTTCAGCCATAGTCACGCTCATGGCCGGCTCCTCTCGATTCGAGAGCCCACCGTCCGCCGCGAGGTGGTCGCTGCGGATCAACGACCCAAGGCGGCGTCAGGTCAACAGTCTCGGTGAGGCGCGGTAGCGTGCGATTCCTCGCTCCTTCGCGGCTGCGGCGGGGCCAGGTCCGAAGCTGGTTCCGTCCCGCTCGTCGGCTCGTAAATGTCCCGCATGACGCCGACGCTGCGCGTGGTGAATGCACGTTCGCGGCGGATGTCACGGGAGAAGGCGACCCACCAGGTGAGGATTGCGCCAAGCCGGTTGCGGAAGCTCGTCAGAAACGCGATGTGAATGAACAGCCAGATCACCCAGCCTGGGAACCCTCCCACCCGCAAAGGCCCAGCCGAGACGACGGCGCGGCCGCGGGAGATGTATGCCGCGGAGCCGAAGTCGTGGTACTTGAACGGCGTGGCCTGACCCTGGCCTTCCATCTCGTGTCGGACACGGCGACCCGCATACAGCCCCGATTGCATGGCAACTTCAGCAACACCGGCCAGCTTGCGCAGGCTCATCATGTCGCCCACGACGGATATCTCGGGATGCCCGCTGATCGTCAGATCGTCTCGCACGACAATCCGGCCTGACCGGTCCTGTTCCGCGTCGGTGGCCTTTGCCAGAGCGGCCGCGAAGGGAGGCGCCTCGACCCCCGCGGTCCAGAGAATTGTGGTCGCGTCGTAGCGCGTCTCGGTACCGTCATGGTCGCGGGCGGTCAGGCCGTCGCGGTCGACGTTCGTGACGATGGAGCCCATGTGCATTTCGACGCCGAGCTCACGAAGCTCGGCGGCGGCCTTGCGCGAGAGCCGGTCGCCGAAGACGGCAAGCGGCGCGTTGCCGCCGTCGAAGAGCAGAACCCTGGCGTCCTCCGGATCGATCTGCCGGAATTCGGTACGGAGGGTCTTGGTGGCGAGCTCGCGGATCTGGCCGGCGAGCTCGACGCCAGTCGGCCCGGCCCCGACCAGAGCGAAGGTCAGCAACCGGCTGCGCTCGGCCGGATCGGTGGCGGTCTCGGCCAGCTCGAACGCGCCGAACACCCGGCGCCTGATCGTGAGCGCGTCCGAGATCGTCTTCATGCCGGGCGCCAGCTGAGCGAACTCATCGTGGCCGAAATACGACTGCCGGACCCCGGCCGCAACGATGAGGTGGTCATAGGGGACCTCGAGCTGCTCGCCGAGCGGCCGGCGGCAGATCACGTGCCGCGTTGTAGTGTCAACGTCGATCGCCTCGGCTGTGATGCATGTGAGGTTGCGATGCTTCCTGAGCAGGCGGCGCAACGGCGCCGTGATCTGCCCCTCAGACAGGATGCCGGTGGCGCATTGGTAGAGCAGCGGCTGGAACACGTGCTGAGCTGTGCGGTCGATCAGCGTCACGGAGAACGGTCCGTCGCGCAGCGCGCGGGCGGCGAACAGCCCGCCAAAGCCGCCACCCACGATGACAACACGCTGCAGCTTTTGCTCATCTGCCATCTCAAAGCGCCCCGTTCCGTCTCCTATCTCGTGATCAAGCCGGGTCGTGCCACGGCACGTGGTCGGGTAGGAGGCTGTCGGCCTCCTTGGGGCCCCAGCTGCCGCGGGCATAGCTGTGGACGGGGGCCACGTCGCCGAGTACGGGGTCAACGATGCGCCAGGCGGCCTCGACGGTGTCCTGGCGGGCGAATAGCCAGCGCTCCCCGGACAGGGCGGCCGCGATGAGCCGGTCGTAAGGTCGTATGTCGTAACCGGGGTGCTCGGTGAAGGTGAGCTCCTCTTGCTGGGGCGTCCAGCCGGCTCCTGGCTTCTTGCCAACGAGGCTGAGGCCGACCTGGGCTTCGGGCCAGATCCGGAACCGCAGCGCGTTGCCGATGGCGGAGGGCTCGAGGCCGAACACATCATGCGGCGGGCGCCGCAGCCGGATGCTGATCTCGGTGGCGGTCACCGGCATGCACTTGCCGGCCCTGATGATGATCGGCACGCCTGCCCACCGCCACGTCTCGGCGAAGGTGCGGACCGCTACGTATGTCTCCGTCGTGGAGCCGGGAGCTACACCGTCGACGTCCAGGTACCCCTCGTACTGGCCGCGGACGGTGTCCTCCGCTGTCAGCGGCCGCAGCGCGCCGATGAGCTGTGACTTGGCGTCCCGCCACGAACCCAGGCCGCGGCCGTCCGGCGGGTCGGCCAGGACGCTCGCCAGTACCTGCAGCATGTGGTTCTGCACCACGTCGCGGATCGCGCCGGTCTTGTCGTAGAACCGGCCGCGGTCGGCGACGTCGAAGGCCTCGGCCATCGTGATCTGGATGCTCTGCACGTACGTGCGGTTCAGCACGGGCTCGAGCAGCGAGTTGGCGAACCGGGCGAACAGCATGCTCTCCACCGGATCCAGGCCCAGCCAGTGATCAACCCGGAAGATCGCGTCTTCGTCGAAGAACTTGTGCATGGTCTGGTTGAGCTGCTGGGCGCTGGCTAGGTCGGCGCCGAACGGCTTTTCCACCATCACCCGTGCGTTCTCGGCCCGGCCGGAGCCGGCGATGCCCTGGGCGATGCGGCCGAACAGCGGCGGCGGCACTTCGAGGTAGAACAGGACCCTGTCGATGTGGTCGCCGATCGCGTCCGACATGGCCCGGTAAGTGGCGTCGTCGTCCAGATCGCCGTCGACGTACCGCAGCAGGCCGAGCATCTTGGTTGCGGCCGGGGTCGTCGGGTCAATGCTGTTGAGCTTGAGCGAGGCCACCGCGTAATCCCTGAACTGATCCAGGCCCCAGCCGCTTTTGGCGACGCCGACCACGGGCATATCGAGCACGCCGCGATCGGCCAGCCCGACCAGGGCTGGGAACGTCTCGAGCTTCGCCAGGTCCCCCGTGGCGCCGAAGATCACCAGGGCGCCTGCCCGATCATCCGTCATGCGAGCCTCCCGTTAACCGTGCTGCGGTCGCGCCTCACTGACGGCGCTGTTTCCAGCTAGCCGCTATCTCCAATAAAACCTTGCTCATGCGTGAGAGTGCTGATGTGCGTCCTGGTGGTGCTTCCACGCGCTCGCGCCGGCGGTTGTGGCGGCCTTGGTCTGGCCAAGCTTCTGCTTGACCACTTCGGTCGGCGGGACCTCGAGCTCGCGGAGCCACTTACGAGTGGCCGAAGCCATCGCGGTCCCGCCCAGGATCAGGCCGGTTAGGCCGATCAGGGTGCCGGCCCCGATCAGCGCAGCGCCAACGAAAATGGGCGTCGTGTTCAGCTGAAAGCTGCTCGACGAAGAACTCTGGCCGTTTTTCATTGCATCCTTTCGGGACGTTGCGTGTACAGCTGTGTCGCTGGGCGATGCGCTCGCCGAGGCATGCCCAAACACTCACGCTCCCCGCGCCCGCCGCATGTGACGTCATCCTGACCGGGTGATTTTGCCCGCCGATGCGCAATGCCGCGGGTAGACGGCGCGTTCGCGGCGAGACCATAAGCCAGCGGACAGCGTCGTGAAGAGTGACTATTACTACTTAAGGGGCGAAATTCATGCTTACCATCCACGCGCCGCACTAGCTGACGCCGATGCTGCACGTCCGGGTTGTCAGCCCGCCGGCTGTGACCGGGCGGCTAGTCGACCGTCTCACCGCGGATGGCGGCGTGCTGAACCTTGTGGTCGTGCCCGGCGCTGCTCTGCCTCCCGGCGACGCCGTGCCTCCCGGTGACGCCGTGCAGTTCGATGTGCAGGATGGCGCGGCCAACGCGGTACTTGAGGAATTGCAACGAATCGGCCTGGATCGCGACGGGTCGATCAGCGTCGCGGCGGTGGACGCTGTAATAGTCGACGCGGCGCAGCGTCCGGGCTGGCGGCGCACCTATCACGGCGAGCGGGCCCCGGTTTGGAGCGTGGTCGAAGCCAAGATCGCGGACGAGGCCGCCTACTCACCAAGCTTCTTCGCCTTGCTGGTGTTTGCGGGGCTCATCGGTGCCTGCGGGATCCTGACCAATTCGCAGATCCTGATAGTCGGCGCGATGGTGGTCGGACCGGAATACAGCGCCATCATCGCCGTGGCGCTAGGCATCGAGCGACGGAACTGGCCCGCAGTGCGCAGCGGACTCCTTGCTCTGCTCGCCGGGTTCCTGGTCGCGATTGCCGTGACCCTGCTGTTCGCATTGTGCATACAAGGCTTGGGCAAGGCGCCAGCGCCGTACCTTCACGGCATCAGGCCAGTGTCAGACCTGATTAACTCGCCCAACCTGTACTCGGTCGTTGTCGCCGTGGTGGCCGGGATCGTGGGCGTGGTGTCGCTGACCCTGGCCAGGGCCGGCGCGCTGATCGGAGTATTTATCTCCATTACGACGATCCCGGCCGCTGCGGACCTGGCCGTCTCGCTCGCTTTCGGCAGCTTGAAGGAGGCGCGCGGCTCGGCGGTGCAGCTGCTGCTCAACGTCGGCTTGCTCATCGTCGTCGGGGCTGTTGCGCTACGCGCGCAGCGGCTGATCTGGGGCCGCTGGGCCCGGTCCGCCCGGCGGCCTTCCTAACGGGGGAGTTGGCTCAGTGCGTCCTCGACTGCTCGGTGGAACGTCGGGTACGCGTAGATCATCTCAGTGAGGCGCTGCACAGGTACCTGCGCATGGACGGCGAGCGTCAGCATGCTGAGTACCTCGCCGCCCGTCGGCCCGGCCGATGTCGCACCGACGAGAATGCCCCGCTCGCTGTCGGTCACAAGCTTGATGAAGCCGTGGTTACCCGCCTTGTGGATCCAGCCGCGGGACGAGCTCGGGATCTGCGCCATCGCTGTGGCGATGCGATCGCCGTACCGCTCCCTCGCCTCCGCCTCGGTCAGGCCGACGCTGCCGATCTCTGGGTCAGTGAACGTGACTCTCGGCACGGCGTGGTACTCCGCCGGGTGACGCGGACGACCGAGCAGCTCGCCCAAGATGATGCGGGCGTGGTACATGGACATGTGCGTGAAGGCGCCCTTGCCGACGACGTCGCCAAGCGCCCAGACGCCGGGAGCGGCCTGCATCCTGTCGTCGACCTCGATGAAGCGTGCCGCCTCGTCCAAGCCGATGGCGCCAACACCCAGGGCCGCCAGGTCGGTTTTGCGCCCGGTGGCCACCAGCAGGCGCTCACCCCGGAACTGACGCCCGCTCTCGAGCGCGACGCTGAACTGGGATCCGTCGTGGCGGACGGATTCGGCCGAGGTCCCGGTGCTCACCGTGATGTCCTCGGACCGGAACACCTTCTGGACGAGGTCACCCGCTTCCGGCTCCTCTAGCGGCAGCAAGCGCTGCATGCCTTCAATCACGGTGACGGCGCTGCCGAACCTGGCGAAGACCTGGCCTAGCTCGGCGCCCACTGCGCCGCCGCCCAGGATCAGCAGCGATGGCGGCACGCTCTCGGTCTCGATGGCCTCGTGGTTGGTCCAGTAAGGCGTCTGCGCCAGACCGTCGATCGGTGGGATGGCGGGCGCGGTCCCGGTGCCGATGACGATGGCGCGCCTGGCTAGGAGCACGTCATCGCCGACACTGACCTCGCCGGGTGCCGTGATCCTGGCGTGCCCGCGCAGAAGCGTGCCGCCGAGGTCAGTGAATCTGTCGGCGGCCACCGTGTCATCCCAGTTATCGGTGGCCTCGTCCCTGATCCGCATGGCCACCGGCGCCCAGCTAGGCGAGATGACGGCCGTCCCGGCCATTCCGGCGATGCGGCGGCCCTCGGCTAGCAGGTTGGCCGCCCTGAGCATCATCTTCGACGGAACGCAGCCCCAGTACGGGCACTCGCCGCCCACCAGACGGTCTTCGACGCCGGCTACCGGTACGCCTGCCTTCGCCAGTTCCTCGGCGAGGTACTCGGCGCCCGGGCCCATCCCGATGACCACTACATCAAATTCGCGCTCGCTCACAGGTCCCATGTTCCTGCGTAATCCTGGGACGCTGCGAACGATTCACGATCTTCGCGCTCTTAACGCCTCGGCAGGCCGCGCTCCACTTCGGTGATGCTCACTCCGTCCAGGTGCAGCACGCCAGTGAGCTCGGCTACGACCCGCTGGCCATCGATCGCGCCGCAGCTGAACAGATCGATCGCGATGAGGCTCTCTTCGGGCCAGGTGTGAATGCTCAGGTGCGACTCAGCCAGGATGAGCACGAGGGTGATGGCCCCATTCGGGAAGATGACGTGGCTAGCGTCGAGCACGTGACCGCCGCCCGACCGGACCGCGCCTGCGGCGAGTTCGGTGAGGATGTCGACGTCAGCGACTGGGGAGTCAGGCGTCGTGATCGCGTCGATAGCGTAGAGGCGCTTCGCCGAGACCGCTTCCTGCCGCCGCAGGTCGGTGTAGCTGCTAGCCGCTTCGATGCCCGGCATGATGAGGGACGATACCGTAACAGCAAATGAACCTGGACGACGTGGTGACTCAGGTCGCCGCCGCAGTGGGCCTTGCCGAGGGCGAATCCGGCATTCGCGACATTCTCGCGGCGGTGCTGACAGCGGAGCCGGCTGCCGTGCGCGACATCGCCCGGCTGGCTGAGCTGCCGGTTCCGATCGTGGCGGCGGCCAGTAACGAGCTGCGTGCGCGAGGCATGCTGGCCACCCAGCGGCCCGTTCAGCTGACGGTGGAAGGCCGGGCAGCGTTGGCGGCTATGGCGGGGCTCGCCCTGGACGCGGCGGTGCTAGCCGCCCTGGGCGCAGCTGGCGGACCGCTCCAGGCAGCCGCCGACGGCGCTCCCGGCGCCAAGACCGAGCTCGACCAGACGCACTGCACCGTGTCGACGAAGCTCGCGCGCGTGCACCGGCTCCACGAGGCCCGCGCCCTGGCGGGTCAGCGGATCCTGCTGCTCGGCGACGATGACCTGATCTCGGTCGCAATCGCGCACGCGGTGGCAACCGCGGGCCGTCCGGCCGCGATCCGCCGGCTGACCGTGATTGATGCCGACGCCGACGTCTTGGACTGGATACGCAGCCAGGTCTCGGCAACCGGGGTCGCGGTCGAGACCGTGCGCCGCGATCTGCGCGAGCCGCTGCCGCAGGAGCTGGCCGGCGCGTTCGACGTCGTGCTGACCGATCCGCCCTACACGGTTGCGGGCGCGAAGCTGTTCCTGAGCCGGGCGGTGTCAGGGCTGGCGCCTGAGCCTGGCCGACATGTGTTCTTCTCCTTCGGCGCGCGGCGGCCTGACGAGACGGTCGCGGTGCAGCGAGCCATGGCGGAGATGGGCCTGGCCATCAGGTCACTCGAGCCGGGCTTCAACGAGTACCTGGGCGCTGGCGTGCTGGCCGGGACAAGCAGCCTGTACCACCTCCGCACCGCGCCCGGCGCGCGGCCGCTCGTCCCTGATTCCTATTCCGGCCCGCTATACAGCGCGGCCAATCGCGCGGCCGTGACCAGGCCGTACCGGTGCGCCCGATGCAAGGCCGTGCACGACGTCGGGCCCGGCGGCCAGTGGCTGCGGATCGCGGCGCTCCAGGCCACGGGCTGCCCCGCCTGCGGCGGTACCCTTTTCCGGCCGATGCCGCTGGTGGCGCGATGAGCGGTTCCGGTTACCTCATCCGGCCCGCGGGCGAGGATGACCTTGACGCCATCGTCAGATACGAGATCGACATCGCGGTGATCTCCTTCGGGGCCGAGGCGATCACCGAGCCCGCACTGCACAGGAAGCGCGTTACCAGCGCGCTCGGCAAGCCGGGGGAGATCACGCTGGTCGCGGTGGCAGCCTACGAGCCGGCCGAACTGCTGGGCTGGGCCTGGCTGTCGGCCCGGACCAACTCGCTGACCGGCGACCGGTACGGCAACTTCCGGTCGCTCGCGGTGTCGGACGTGCCGGACCGCAGCCTGATCGGCGAGCTGCTGCTGGCGGCCGTCCTGGCCGCGGCCGACGAGGCTGGGATGACGCAGCTAACGGGTAAAGTGCACGCGGACAACGTCGGCATGCGCGCGCTCTATCGCAAGTTCGGTTTCACAGCCACGCACCTGACCATGGAGCGGCGCCGTGACGAGTGACGCGGTCATCAAGTGCGTCGTCTGGGACATCGACAACACGCTGCTGGACGGCGTGTACCTGGAGTCGCTCGCCCAGCCACCGCGTCCCGATCCAGTGCTGTTGGCCGTGCTGCGCGAGCTGGCGGGCCGGGGCATCTTGCAGGCCCTGGCGAGCCGGAATCCGCCCGAAGCAGCCGACTACGTCCGCGCCGTGACGGGCACCGAGTTTGCCGCCGCCGAATGCGGCTGGGGCAGCAAGGCGGAAGCCATCGGCCGGATCCTCGCCGAGCTGGACGTCTCGGCCGAGGCGATTGCGTTCGTCGACGACGACATGCTCGAGCGGGCCGAGGTCGCCGCCGCGCTGCCCGATGTGCTGGTGCTGACCCCGGAAGACGCGGCCGAGGCGGCCGACTGGCCTCGGTTCAGCCCTGCGGTCGTCACGGCCGAGGCCCGGCGACGCGGCCAGCTCTATGCCGAGCGCCGCCGACGGCAGGAAGCGGCGAGCCTCTTCAGCGGCAGCCGCGATGAGTTCCTTCGGCAGGTCGGTACGCGCATCACGATCGGCCCCGCTCAGCCGGCCGACCTGGCCCGGCTGCACGAGCTGTCGGTCCGCACGCATCAGCTCAACTCGGGCGGCCAGCCGGTGACCGAGTCTGAGCTCGCCGAGCTCATGGGATCGGCCGGGCATCGGGTCGCCACGCTCAGGCTGGCGGATGACTTCGGTGACGACGGGCTGGTCGGCGCCGCGATTCTGGCCGGGAACGGGTCGGTCGTGATGACGGCCCCGGTCGTCATGATGTCGTGTCGCGCGCTTGGCCGGGGCGGGCTCGACGCGCTGCTGGCTTGGATGTGCCACTCGGCCGCACAGGCGGGCGCGGCGGAGCTAGCCGTCCCGTGCCTGGTCACCGACCGCAACGTGCCGATGCGGCTCGCGCTGACGGCGGCCGGGCTGCGCGCCGAGCCCTCGGCCGTGGCGGCGGACGGCCGGGCGGTCTTCACCCGGTCGCTGCGTGGTGAGCTGCCCGTCGTGCCGGACTGGGTCACGGTCAAGGCCGCGCCATGACGTCCGGCGAGGAAACGATCGCTGCCGAGCTCCGCCAGGTGCTGGCCGAGGTGACCGGTCGGCCAGAGCTGGCGAGCGTGCCGCTGCAGATCTCACTATTCGGCGGCGGGGTGGGCCTGGACTCGCTCGCCGGCACGCTGCTGCTCCGTCAGGTCCAGCGCCGGTACGGAGTCGACGTAGCTGCCGAGGACCTCAACTTCGATTCGCTGGAAACTCTTGGCACTCTGGCGGCCTTCATCGCCGCGAGGCTCACCCTGCCAAGTTGAGCGGGCTCGGCGCGTCATACCCGATCCGCAGCACGGTCTGGCCGCCAGGGAGCGGGATCGGCTTGCTCAACGGGGGGAGGTACTCGGCGCGTTGCTCCTTGACTATCTCCTGCATCCATCTCAGGTATGCCGGCGCTCCGAGGCGCGAGGCGCTGACGTGCGTCGCCAGGTCCACCGACCGCAAGAGACTCGCGGGTCCGCCACGGGGTGACCCGCCGCCGAAGGCCACGATGCGCACTGGCTGCGAGCCGGCCATCTCAGCGATGAGCAGCGACAGCCGCGGATCAACATCGCCGCTGCGCAGCTGCGCCCTGGCGGTGCCGGACACCGTGATCCGGCTGTTGGTCAGGAGCTGAGCGTCGCCGGCCTTGCGGGCGCGCAGGTCCGCCGCCACATTGGCGAGGTAACCGGTCGTCCCGCCGGCAAAGAGCTCCCTGATGTCGACCCTGGCTTTCCCCGCGCCGAAGCTCGCGATGATGGCTGGGGCGTAGACGGCGGCTAGCCGAGCGCCGAACTGGGCTCGGATGTCGGCGGTGGCGACAACCAGGGTTGAGCCAAGCGGGTCATTCGATCCCGGCCCCAGCGGATCAAGGCTCGGGAAGCCACCACGGTCGAGGGCGGCACAAACCTGGGAATCGCAGGATACGACCGCTGCGGGGCTGACCTGCTGCAGGATCCAGGCAACGGCCTCCGACCTGGCCGCAGCGGCCGAGGTGAGTTCCTGGCCGCCGACAGCGCGGCTATCCCCAGGCAGTTTCTGCGCTGGTCCATGCCGGGACAGGATGTCTGCCAGCCCGGCGGCGCCCCCGATGAGCATTACTGACGCCAGGAGCGCGGTCGCGCGCCAGCGCCACCTGGCGCGCCGTGTGCGGCCGCGCGCATGGTCAGGCTTATATGCGGACGCTTCGACAGGAGCGGCTGCCGAGCTGGATTCCTCGTCGTCCGTGGCGAGGGTGATGGCTTGTGGCGGGAGCGGGCCCATGGGCTGTGCGCCGGCGGCGACAAGCTCGCGGAGGGTATCTCGGGCGGAGGGCCGAGATGCCGGGTTCTTGTTGAGGCACGAACGGACGAGGGAGCCAAGTGGTTCGGAAAGGCTGCCGACCGTCGGCTCGCGATGAAGAATGGCGTACGCGATCGCGGTCAGGGACTCGCCGGTGAACGGTAGCTCACCGGTACCGGCGAACGTCATCGAAACCGCCCACGACCACATGTCAGCCGCGGCGGTCACCCGCCTGCCGGCGAGCTGCTCGGGCGCCATGTACGCCGGGGTTCCCACGGCGATCTTGCCGGATTGCCCGTTGGTGGTCATTCCCGGCACGGTCGCCAGCCCGAAATCGATTACCACTGGCCCGTCTGGCCCGAGCAGGACGTTGGCGGGCTTGAAGTCACGGTGCACCATCCCGACGGCGTGGACGGCGCCGAGCGCCGTCAGCGTCGCGACAGCGATGCGCTCCAGCGCTGAGGCGGAGCGGGGCCCGTCCTGCTCGACGGCCTCGATCAGCGACGGTCCGTTGACGTACTCGCTGACGATGAATGGCCGGCGCTCGAAGATTCCCGCATCCAGAACCTGCGCAGTGCAGAATCTTGCGACCCGCTGCGCCGCGGCGACCTCTCTCAGGAACCGGCTCCGGACCTGCGAGTCCGAAGTCGCCGGGAGGATCTTGAGCGCCACCTTGGTGCCAGCGCCGCTGACGGCCAGGAACACGACCCCCTGGCCGCCTTCGCCGAGGCGGCCGAGCAGCTCGTACCCGCCGACCTCCTGCGGATCGGTCGCGCGCAGGGGAACCATCTCGGAGCGTGCGGACCGCGTCGACGTCACACGACCATTGTGCCTTCCAATATCACCGCACGTCCGGAATACGACGTCGCTCAGCCTTTAGTCGCCCGGGAAACCATCCGGCACGGCACCATGGCCTTTTCGTCGAGGTGATAGCTCGCGCACACCCGGTGATAGCCGTCAGCGACCCACAACGGGATTCCCTGGACAAGCAGCACCGGCGACAGTTTCTCGCCACGTTTGACTTTCTGCAGGTCGGCGGCGACCTCCGAGTCGTCAGCGCTCAGGAGCGCCAGGCCGGAAGCGCGCAGGACGTCCTTGACGGCAAAATGCTGCAGTGTCTTCTCTTTGCGCAAGGCCCTGACGAGTCTGGCTGCGGTAGTAGCCTCCAGCAACAGGGACAGATAGGACTCGGCTGCCGGAAAGTCCTGCGTTTCCGGCGCATCCTTCCAGTGCTCGCTAGCCACGGTCCCTCGCTCTCCTTCTCGGTCACAAGCTTTCGTGCATTTATCCGGCGGTTGCGTTGCCGGCCGGCGAGGTCTGCAGCGGCGCGCTGGCGGTGGAGGCCGGCAGCGACGCCGGAGCCACGAACGTGCTGCCGCTCGGGCCGGCTTGGACGGCCATGTGCAGGGCGCTGCCCTGGAGGAACTGCGGCCACGTGAGGAACCACTCGGTCCAGCCGTTATCCCACACGCCGGGCTTGGGGCTGCCGATGACGGTGATCGGGTCGCCAGGCACGGCCAGCTTGTAATAGGTCTCCGCGTCTGCGGGCGACAAGTTCACGCAGCCATGACTCACGTTCTCAAAGCCCTGCTGGCCTACAGACCAGTAGGCGTCGTGGTAATAGTCGCCGCTGAATGTGAAGCGCACTGACCACGGCACGGACAGGCTGTACCCGGGGCCGGTCATCTGCACCGGGTTGCCCTTCTCGATGGTGAGGTAGCTGCCGTCGGGCGTGGCGTCACCGGGTCGGCCGGAGCTGATCGGCCAGTTGTAGCGGAGCTTGCCGTTGTAGTAGATCTGCGTCCGGTGCGTACTCGTATTCGCTATTGCGACGAGTGCCGGCCCGATGCCGAATGTCTGGGTCAGCGTGTGGTCTCCGTACAGGCCCGGCGCGGCCAGGACGCCGTTCAGGTGCGCCGTGAAGCTCACGGTGGTGCCAGCCGGCCAGTAGTCACGCGGCCGGAAGACTAGTGTCTGATTGCCGTCCCAGTACCATGCGCCGACTACCGGAGTTGACGTCGCAATCTGTAGCGACCGTTCGACTGCGGCCTTGTCGGTGATTGGCTGGCTGAACTTGAGGATGATGGGCATTCCGACGCCGTACTGCTGGTGGTAGCCCTCAAAGATCTGCGTCTGGAACGTCTGGCCCGGCGTGAGCGTGTGGAACGTGCTGGTCGTCGCTACGGCACGGCCGCCGTTCCCGGACGACGTCGCCGTCACCGTGTAGGCCTCCGAAACATCCAGTGCCCACTGGCTGTGCCAGACCTTGCCACCCTGGCTGAGAGTCCCGGACACTGGGTCGCCCGCAGAGTGAACGCTCACGTTCTTGAGCGTGCCGCTAGTCGCCGTGACTGTAATTCCGGCAGAAGGGTCGGCGGTGGTGGTGCCGTTCGCGGGGGAAATCGTCACTGGCGGGGGGCTAGCGGACTTGGCAGGGCTGCCTTGTCCGCTCGTGCCGCGGGCCGGTGAGTCCTGCCCGGCCCCACCGCCTCCGCCGCCCGAGCATGCCGCCGCTAGCAGGGCCAGCGCCGCCGCGACCGCGAGGGCCGCCGGCCGAGCCACTCGCTGGACCCGCGTGTCGTGGATGCGACGCATCGACGTCCCTCCTTCTCGCCTGCTTGCGAGGTTACCTTTCCCGATGATTGGGGATTGAATGCGACAGTCGACTCAGCGAAGGGGCCGTGTTCATGGATCTCAGGGAGCTTGCCCGCGCGGTCGCGGAACGAACTGGCTTCTCCCGCGAGGAATCGGCAGATATCACTCGAGCGGTACTTGAGGCGCTGGCAGCGCAGCTGAGTGAGGGCGAGGCCAAGCACTTCGCCGTCGATATGCCGCAGCAACTGGCGGGCGAGCTGGACCCGTCGCGACGCCGCCGGCAGGGCGCTCACCCAATCCCGGTCCTCGACTTCGTCCGGCAGGTCAGCGCCCACACCGGACTGCCAGAAAACGAGGCCCGAGCCGGAACCGGAGCCGTCCTTGCCGTGCTGCGCGAGTCACTCAGCGGGGAGGAGTACGGCCATCTGATGGGCCAGCTCCCGGCGGCCTACGGCGAGCTGGTGGCGGCCGCCGGCTGAGCTACCCGTCCGGCTGGGCTACCCGTCTGCCGAGCCCGTCTTGCCGCGGCGGTGCAGCGCTGCGGCGATAGCCGGGAACAGCACCACCGACACCACGCCGGCCCCGACGAGCGCCGCGGCATTCGAAGGCAGCATGACGCCGTCACGCAGGCCGATCTCCACCAGCGCAATCAGCAGCGGCAAGGTCGTCGCCGTGACGAACGTCATCTCTGCCCGCTGGCGCAAGGGGAGCACGCGCGCGTAGACCAGAACCGACGGCAGTCCCCGCACGACGATGAGCAGCCCGACGAAGATGAACAAGCGGAGCGGCTGAGCCAGGATTGCCTCAATATCCAGGGTCATCCCCGACGCGACGAAGAACAGCGGGATGAAGATGCCGTAGCCGACAGCTTCCAGCTTCGACTCGAGATGCTCGACGTCGACGTCCATCCGGCGGGTCCAGCTGCGCAGGACCATGCCCGCCAGCATCGCGCCAAGCACGACATCAAGACCGAACCGCTCGGCCGCGACCAGCAGCACTATCAGCAGCACAATCGACCAGCGCAGCGTCGTCTGGGCCGTGGCCCGCTGGCCCTGCTTTATCAGTGCGCGCAGGCGCCGCTCGCCGATGAGCCGCGGCGCGGTCGTCAGCAGGAGCGCCGCCAGCGCGACAGCCGCCAGCGAGCCGATGGCGATGAACTGCTGGCGCTTAGTCAGGAACAGCGAGATGGCCACGATCGGGAACAGCTCGCCCACGGCCCCGGCCGCCAGCACATACCGACCGAACTTGCCATCGAGCATGTCGTTGTCCTGCAGGATTGGCAGCAAGGTGCCGAGCGCGGTCGTCGTCAGCGCCAGGCCGATCGGCACGAAGTCGTGGACCAGGCCGGCCGACGCGAGCAATGCCACGGCGCCGACGGCGAGCAAAGCGCTGATGGCCCATCCGATCATGGCCATCCGGCCGGACCGCTCGCGGAACAGGCGCGGATCGAGCTCGTAGCCGGCCAGCAGGAACAAGAACCCGAGGCCAATGTTCGACAGCAGCTGAATGCTGCCGGTCTCGGCGAGGCCGAATACATGCGGGCCGATCAGGATGCCGCCGAAGATCAGGATCACAACCTGCGGAATCCTCGGGCCTGGCAGCACCGAGACGATGACCGGGGCCAGCGCGGCGACTACAACGACGGCGAGCAGGGTTTCCAGGCCCCTCGCGTCCACGTGTGCAGGATGCCCCGCTCGCCGTCTGAATACTCCGACCTGCATGATTGGTCCGTGGCGGTTACTCCGACGTTTCCGAGCCGGGAGACCCTGGACAGGCTCAGATTCCGTCCTCTAGACGTCGGCGTCGGCATTTTCGTGATTCTGCTGATCTACGTGATAGTGCGCGTCGGCGTGGGGGCCAGGGCGCCAATTCACAACTCGCAGACGATCAGCCTCGCCCCTTCTAATCTGCCGTACTACGCGGCGCGCAGCCTGATCCGGATGTTTATCGCGCTGGCCTTTTCCTACGCCTTCAGCCTCAGCTACGCCTACGTCGCGGCGCGCAGCCGACGGGCGCGGCGGGTCCTGATCCCGGCTCTCGACATCCTGCAGTCGGTCCCGGTGCTCGGCTTCCTAGCCATCACGGTGACGTTCTTCACCGCTATCTTCCCTGGCTCGGAGCTTGGCCTGGAATGCGCGGCGATATTCGCGGTCTTCACGTCGCAAGCGTGGAATATCACGTTCTCCTTTTACCATTCGCTCATCAGCCAGCCGAGCGAGTTCAACGAGGCGAGCAAGCTGATGGGCCTGTCTCGGTGGAAGCGGTTCTGGACAGTGGACGTGCCCGGCGGCGCGATCGGGCTGGTCTGGAACGGGATGATGAGCTTCGGCGGCAGCTGGTTCTTCCTGACGGCCTCCGAGCTGATCACGGTAAACAACCACAAATACACGCTGCCTGGCGTCGGCTCTTACGTGGGCACCGCGGTCAACGATGGCAAGCTGGGTGACGTTGTATGGGGCATTGTCACCATGATCGTCATCATCCTGGTCGTCAACTTCTTCTTCTGGCGGCCGCTCGTCGCCTACGTCGATAAGTTCCGGGTGGAGCAGTCCGAGTCTGGGCTCAAGGCAAAATCACTTGTGCTCGATGCGCTGCGCAGGTCAAACTGGCCGGCCACGCTCGGCCGGGCCAAGCGGGCGCTCGCCGAGCCGGTCAATGCCGTCATGGCTCGGGCAACCGGAATCGATGACCAAAGCCTTGCTAGCCATGCGGCCCGGCGCCGGGCCGCCGATGTCGCGTTCACTATCGTGGTAACGCTGGCCCTCGGCTTTGGCCTGTACAGCATGCTGGCGTTCATCGCGACCGGCAGCCAGGGCCTCAGCGTCTTCGGCACCGCGTTTTATTTCGGCTTCCTGACGTTCCTGCGAGTGGTCGTCGTCGTCACGGTCGCATCCGTGATCTGGGTGCCGGTCGGGGTCTGGATCGGCTTCAACCCGCGCGTTGCCCAGTTCATGCAGCCGATCGTCCAGGTGCTGGCCAGTTTCCCGGCTAACTTCATCTTCCCGTTCGCCATTGTCGTCTTCCTGGACATTGGCCTGCCGCTGAACTTCGGCGCCATCGTGCTGATGGCACTCGGCACGCAATGGTACGTGCTGTTCAATGTCATCGCCGGTGCCAGCGCGGTGCCCTCCGACCTCAAGGAGGCGATGGACAACCTGGGCGTGCACGGCGTGGACCGATGGCGGCGCCTGATCCTGCCCAGCGTGTTCCCCGCTTACGTCACGGGCGCGATTACGGCAGCCGGCGGTGCCTGGAATGCGACCATCGTGGCCGAGATCGTCTACTACAACCACCGGACGCTAGTAGCCAAGGGTCTGGGATCCTTCATCGCGCAGAACACCGGGCATCTGCCCGAGTTGTTCGCCGGACTCCTGGTGATGGCCCTCTACGTCACCAGCTTGAACGTCCTGCTCTGGCGCCGCCTCTACAAGCTGGCCGAGACGAAGTTCGCCCTGGCATGAGCACGCCGCGGACTTCAGCAACCGCAACGCCGCTGATCAGCGTGCGGTCGCTCAGCAAGTCCTTCGCCGGACCGGGCGGCCGGCCACTACCCGTGCTTGACGACATCAACCTGGATGTCGCCGAGGGGGAGTTCGTCGCCCTCCTCGGCCGCAGCGGGAGCGGCAAGTCAACCCTGCTGCGCTGCATCGCCGGCCTGATGGCTCCGACCGAAGGCGAGGTGGAGTTCCGCGGTCGCCCCCTCGTAGGCACCAACCGGGAGACCTCGATGGTCTTCCAGACCTTCGCTCTTATGCCGTGGCTGACCGTGCAGCAGAACGTTGAGCTCGGACTAGAGGCCCGCGGGGTGGATCCCGGCGAGCGGATCGACCGCGCGCTGCGGGCCATCGACATCGTCGGCCTCGACGGATACGAGTCCGCCTACCCCAAGGAGCTATCTGGCGGCATGCGCCAGCGTGTCGGGTTCGCCAGGGCGCTGGTGGTCGAACCCGCCGCCCTGCTCATGGACGAGCCGTTCAGCGCGCTGGACGTACTGACGTCGGAGAACCTGCGCGGTGAGCTACTCGAGCTGTGGGAGGGCCACCGGTTCCCGACGAAGACGATCGTGATGGTGACGCACAACATCGAGGAGGCCGTGCTGCTGGCCGACCGGATACTCGTACTCGGCACGAACCCGGGCCGGATCCGGTCAGACATGGTCAACCCTCTGCCGCGCCCGCGGCGCCGCCGGACGCCGGAATTCGACGAGCTCGTCGACCAGATCTACGCGATGATGACCAGACGCGCCGAGACCGATGAGGAGCCGACTGCCGTCCGGGGCGCCCCGGCGGGCACGGTCAGCGATACGCCGTTGCCGCAAGCGACGGTTGACGGCGTGTCGGGCTTGGCCGAGATCCTGCTGGCTCGCCACAGTGGCGCCGCCGACCTGGCTGACTTGGCCGACAGCCTCGGCCTGGAGGTTGACGACTTGCTGCCCCTGGTGGACGGCCTGATGCTACTTGGCTTCGCCGACCTGCGAGATGACCGGCTTGAGCTGTCCGGCAACGGCAAGGTCTTCGCCGGCGCCAGCATCCAGGATTCGAAGGAGATCTTCGCCAGGGCCTGCCTCGAGCATGCACCGCTCGTCCGCACCATCTACCGCAGCCTGCGCGGCAGCATGGATGACACCTTGCCGGCCGGCTTCTTCACTGACATCTTGCGGACCAGTTTCGGTGAGGAGGAGGCCGCCAGGCAGCTCGACGTAGCGGTGAACTGGGGCCGCTACGCGGAGCTGTACGACTACGACGCCGCTAGAGGCGAGATCATCAGGGAAGAGCAAGGCATCGGCGCGACAATCGCCGACGCTCCGCAGCCCGCCGGACGTGGCTCGCTGACCGTCTACCTGGGCGCGGCGGAGGGCGCGGGCACGACGTTCACGATGCTCAGGGAAGGACGAGCGCTGCGGGGGCTGGGCGAGGATGTCGTTATCGGATTCGCCGACACCCACGGCCGTCAGCACACGATCGAGGCGCTCGGCGGCCTGGAGACAGTGGCGCCCGACGACAATCACATGAACCTGGCTGGCGTGCTGGCCCGCAAGCCAGCGGTCGCGTTGGTCGACGACCTGGGTCGGCACGCGGCGGCGATCGAGGCGCTGCGAAGCGCCGGGATCCATGTCATCAGCACCGGGAACGTGGCCGACGTGCGGCAGGTTGCCGGCGAGATCGAGGCCGTGAGCGGGGCGTCAGCATCCGGCACGATCACTGACGAGGTGCTGGCCGGCGTCGACGCGCTTCAGTTCGTCGACTCCTCGCCGGAGGCGCTGCGCAAGCGACTCGGACACGGCAACATCTACCCGCCGGACCGGATCGAAGCAGCGATGCACACGGAGTTCCAGTCGGCGAGGCTCGCCGCACTGCGGGAGATTGGGCTGCGGCTGGTCGCGAGCCAGTCGACCGGGGGGGCCGCCGAATCGCCGGCCGCGGCCCGTCAGCGAGGGGCGCAGGACGTGCTCGTCGCTGTGTGGCGGCCAGACCAGGTGGAGATGCTCGTCCAGCACGGCGTGCGGCTGGCCCGCCGGCGGGGTGCACGCTGCTGCGTGCTTGCACTCAGTCAGCCAAAACCGGGACTGCATACGGTCGCCGAGGCATTGACGGAGCGTGTTGAGGTGGCCGCGACGGCTGGCGGCGCGACCATCGTCGTCCGCGAGAGCCGTGACGCCGGCGCTGCGATCATCTCCGCAGTCCAGGAGCTCAGGGCGCGGCATCTCGTGCTGGCCGTGCCGTCGGCAGGACTGTTCGAGCGCTGGCGCGGCACGCTGATTGAGCGTCTAGCCGAGCAGCTGCCGGCCGTGCACTTGCACATCCAGACCACCGCCGGCGCGCACTCGACGAATGCGGCCAGGACCGGGGGCGATGAGGACGCCGACCGTCGCGAGCGGAGCCGCCGCGGCGCGATCAGGGTCTACCTTGGCTACGCCCCGGGCTGCGGGACCACCACGGCAATGCTCGAAGAGGCAAACCGGCGCGTCGCCCGCGGCGGGGACGTGGTCGTCGGCGCCGTCGACGCGCGGGATCGCGAGGACGTAACCGCGGAGCTTGAGCACCTCGAGCTGATCGGCGACGGTGGCGCGCTGGATACCGCCGCGGTGCTGATGCGCCGTCCCGAGGTCGTGTGCATCGACGACCTCACGGCGGGCACGACGACGGCCGAGCGCAGGTTCGTCGCCGCCAGGCGGCTTGCCGACGCTGGGGTCTCAGTCGTGGGTACAGTCCAGATCGGCAAGCTGGGCGGCAGTCCTGACGGCGCTCCGGCTGGCTTCCTGGACCAGACCGCCCTGCTCGCGCTCGCGGACGAGATCGAGCTCGTGGACGTCCCCCCGCCCATCCTGACGGACCGGGTGCGGCGCGGCCAGATCGTCCCGCCCGATGAGGTTCCGGCCGCGCTCGCGACGACGTTCGCGCCGGAGACGCTACGGGCCGAACGTGAGCGGGCGTTCCGGCTGGTGGCCGACCACGGTGAGCGGCGGCTGCCTGCTTACACCGGGGAATCGGGCGAGCATGAGCCGGACCGGCAGCCGTCGATCGTGGCCTGCGCCGCGCCGTGGGCCGGAATGGAGCCGCTGATCAGGCGCTCGGCGGCGCTGGCCGCGCAGGTCGACGGCCGGTTCCGGGTCGCGGCCGTCCGGCAGTTTCGTTCCGGTATCGCCCAGTCCGGTAGGGCTCAGCCTGAAACATCCCAGGACAGCCTGCTGGCCGAGTACGGGGACCTGACCGAGCAGCTTGGCGGGGAATTCGTGAGGCTGACCGGGCCGTCGCCCGCTCCCGCGCTGGCGGAGTACGCGCGCCAGCGCGAAGCAACCGAGCTCGTGCTGTCCAGGGCACACCCGAGTCCGGCGGGCCGGCACCCGGTGCTGCGCGAGCTGGCGAAGGTCGCCACTGATGTCGAGCTGCACGTCCTGCCGGCCGAGCGCGACCGCTAGGCCCCGCTCACCGCCGTCACGCCGGTCATCGTGCCGATCAGTACCAGGCCGCCGCACAGGCTTGGCGACGCGAAATGCGGCAGGGCGGCGCCGAGGCTGATCTGCTCGCGTACCGCGCCGGTGCCGGGATCGAGCTCGTACAGAAGGCCTCGATCCAGGCTGGCCACCCATACCGCGCCGCCGCCGAGCACCGGCGATCCGTCGGAATCGGCCGGGCCCCGCCAGCGCACAGCGACGTGCCCGCCTGCGGTGTTCACCGCGGCAAGGCCGCTCGTGCAGGGCACATACACGACGCTGCCGGCGACTGCCGGGCCACCGAAGGCTCCGCCGGCGACCAAGCACACGGTGCCCTCCGCGAGCTGGCCCCCGATGCCGCCGAGATGGGCGGCGTTGAGCAGGTAGCCAACGCCGGTCTTGCCGACCTGAAGGATGCGCCCGTCGCTGAGCAGCGCGGGCGACTCCGAGCCGAGATCCAGGTCGCCAGCACTGAGCATGCGCCAGTTCCTGGGTGCGAAAATCCCCACCACGGCGAGCTGGGCTGTCAGCGCCGTGACCGAGTCGCTGCCGTCGTACGCGCCCTTGGTAGCGGCCCCGTTCCCGTTTGTCACGTAAATGATCCCGTCCGGACCGACGACGGGTCCGCCGGGTGCCCAGATGCCCGCCTGATTGGCCGTGGGGACCAGGTAGGAGCGGATGCCGCCCATCCCGCTGGCTGGCACGGACACGACCGATCCGGTGTACTGGCCGCAGTCGCCAGCGTGCCCGCCGAACACGACATAGACGTGCCCGTCGGTCAGGGCAAGCGCTCCGCGCTGCTGGTCGTTAAACGGCTCATGGTCAGGCGATGGCACGGCCCTGCGGAATCGGACGGTGCCGTTCGCTGGATCAATCCCGACCAGCAGGTGCTCGCGCGGGCCGGACTGGGCGACGAAGTACGCAAGCTGCGTCTGCGGGTCGTATACGCCGGTGCCGGTGATGCCAAGCGGGTTGATGTCGCCGCATGGCTGCTGGCTCAGGGGCACCGGTGTGCCGACCTTGATGCGCCAGCGGGTAGCGCCGGTGGCGTCGTCCAGGCCGTAGACCTCGTCCGTCTCGGTCGCCGCGACTACTGTCCTGCCGATCACCAGCGGCTGCCCGTACACAGCGCCGCCGAGTCTGGCCGACCAGGCGATGGCCAGCTTGCCTGCCGCGGGCGTGCCAGCGACACTACCGGTCCTGGCCGCGTTCCCGTGATATTGAAACCAGTCCGTCCCGGACGCGGTCGTCCTGATCGCCGGGCTCGGCACGTGGGCGGGCGGCGCGTGCCCGGGCGGCGCGCTGGCGCTGGCGCAGCCGCTGAGCAGGAGGGCTAGCGCCAGGGGTGCTAGCGGTCGAATACGCACCCCACCTAGTGTGAGGCCCATGAGCGACGCCGGCGAACGGATCTGGACGATCCCTAATGCGATCAGCGTGGCCAGGCTGATCGGCGTGCCGGTGTTCCTATGGTTGGTGCTCGGCGTGGATACAACGGCGGGGGACTGGTGGGCGGTCGGGCTGCTGATGGCATCCGGTTTCTCAGACTGGCTGGACGGCAAGATCGCCAGAGCGCTGAACCAGCAAACTCGTCTCGGGCAGGTCCTCGACCCGGCCGCCGACCGCCTCTACATCGTGGCCACCATCGTGGCGCTGGCGGTGCGGGGCATCATCCCGTGGTGGCTGGTCGCGCTCTTGGCCGCCCGCGAACTGCTGATGGGCGTCGTGCTGGCGGCTCTGCGGCGTCGCGGCTGGGGCACGCTCCAGGTGAGCTTCGTCGGCAAGACGGCCACGCTTTGCCTGCTGTACTCGTTCCCGCTGCTCTTCCTGGGCGATCATGTTGCCAGCTACGCCGAGACTGCCAAGGTGGCTGGTTGGACCTTTGTTATCTGGGGAAGTGCCCTGTACTGGTGTGCGGCGCTGCTGTATATCGTGCAGGCCCGACGGCTGCTGGCCGGCCCTGCGCCAGCGTCTGTGGCCTTACTGTAGGGGCCACACTGTAGGGAGGCATAACAGCGGTGAAAGCCGTGGTGATGGCGGGCGGCGAGGGAACCAGGCTACGGCCCATGACAGCCAATCAGCCCAAGCCGATGCTGCCCGTAGTCAACCGCCCGATCATGGAGCACGTCCTGCGGCTGCTGCGCCGCCATGGACTCACCGAGACCGTCGTGACCGTGCAGTTCCTCGCGTCGATTGTCAGGAACTACTTCGGCGACGGCGAGGATTTCGGCATGAGCCTGCAGTACGCGACCGAGGAGACGCCGCTCGGTACGGCCGGCAGCGTCAAGAACGCCGAGGACGCATTGCGCGATGAGCCGTTCCTGGTGATCTCCGGGGACGCGCTGACTGATATCGACCTATCTGATCTGATTAAGTTCCATAAAGACAACAATGCCCTGGTCACTGTCGCTCTGGCGCGGGTACCCGATCCGCTCGAGTTCGGCATCGTGATCGTCGACGACGATGGCAAGATCCAGCGCTTCCTCGAGAAGCCGACCTGGGGCCAGGTCTTTTCCGACACTGTCAACACCGGCATCTACGTGATGGAGCCGGAAGTGCTCGCGCACGTCCCCGCTGGCCAGGTCGTCGACTGGTCGGCGGACGTGTTCCCCAAGTTGCTGGAGAACGGGGCGCCGCTGTACGGCTGGATCGCCGACGGGTACTGGGAGGACGTCGGCTCGCTGGAGAGCTACGTCAAGGCTCAGGCCGACGTGCTGAGCGGCAAGGTCGGGGCGGAGATTGATGGCTTCGAGGTGTCGCCCGGCGTCTGGATCGCCGATGGAGCCGAAGTCGACCCGGAGGCGATCCTGTCCGGACCGCTATGTATCGGGGACTACGCAAAGATCGAGGCCGGCGCCCAGCTGCGCGAGTTCACGGTCGTCGGCAGCAACGTGATCGTCAAGGAAGGCGCGTTCCTGCACCGGGCCGTCATACACAACAATGTCTACGTCGGCCGCGGCGTCACGCTGCGCGGCTGCGTTGTGGGCAAGAACACCGATGTGATGAGTCAGGCCCGGATCGAGGAGGGCGCAGTCGTCGGGGACGAGTGCGTGATCGAGCCGGATAGCTACGTGTCGGCCGGGGTGAAGGTCTATCCGTTCAAGACAATCGAGGCGGGCGCGGTAGTCAACACCAGCGTGATCTGGGAATCGCGAGGGCAGCGCACCCTGTTCGGGCCGCGCGGGATCTCCGGGCTGGTCAACGTAGAGATCACGCCGGAACTGTGCGTACGGCTGGCAAGCGCGTACGCGACCACGCTGAAGAAGGGCGCGGTTGTCACCACCTCACGCGACGCCTCGCGGGCGGCGCGCGCCTTCAAGCGGGCCGTGCACGGCGCGCTGAACGCCAGTGCCATCAACGTGGTCGACCTGGAGGCGCAGCCGATGCCGCTGGCCAGGTTCGAGACCGCGCGCAGCGACTGCAGCGGCGGGATCGCGCTGCGGACGACGCCAGGTGACCCGCAGTCACTGGACATCATCTTCATGGACTCCGACGGAGCCGACTTGTCTCAGTCCGCCCAGCGCAAGCTGGAGCGGGTGTTTTCCCGGCAGGAGTACCGGCGCGCATTCCCCGGCGAGATCGCTGAGCTGTCGTACCCGCCGAGGGTGATCGAGGCGTACACGCGCGAGCTGCTCCGGTCGGTCGACATGACGGGCGTTCTCGGCGCCGGACTGCGGGTGGTCGCGGACTGTGCAGGCGGGACTACGTCGCTGGTGATGCCAGGATTGCTCGGCAAGATCGGCGTTGACGTGCTCACCGTCAACAACCGACTGGACGAGACGTCGCCGACGCAGTCCATGGCCGCGGTGCGCGCTGACATGCACCGGCTGTCCGAGCTGGTGTCCTCGTTCGGCGCGGCGTTCGGCGTACGGTTCGATCCGGTCGGCGAGCGGATCGCGCTGGTGGACGACAAGGGCGCGCTGGTGAACGACGACCGCGCGCTGCTGATGGTGCTCGACCTCATCGCGGCCGAGAAGCGAAGCGGCCGGGTTGCGCTGCCGGTGACGACGACGCGCGTGGCCGAGGACGTCTGCCGCTTCCACGGCGTCGAGGTGATCTGGACGCCGACGTCGCTGCATGGCCTCTACGAGGCCGCTGCCGGGGAAGACGTGATCTTCGCCGCCGACGGCAAGGGCGGCTTCGTCGTGCCGGGCTTTTCCCGGTCGATCGACGGCATCGCCGCCTTTGCCCAGCTCCTTGGCCTCGTCGCCCGGACCAGGCTGACGCTCAGCCAGATCCAGGTCCGGATTCCCGAGGCCAGCCTTCTCAAGCGATCCATGCCGACGCCGTGGGCCGCCAAGGGGATGGTCATGCGGACTGTGGTCGAGGCTGCCGGGGACAAGGAGATCGACACCACAGACGGCGTTCGCGTGATCGAGCCGGCCAGAGGGTGGATCCTCGTCCTGCCTGATCCGTCCGACGCCGTGACCCACTTGTGGGCCGAGGGCAAGGACCCCGATGCCGCCCAGGCGCTGCTTGACGAGTGGGCCGCCGTCGTCGAGCGGGCCGGGCGCTGATTCCCCGAGGCGTCAGACTGGCCGGCGAAGGCTCCTAGACTGGCCGCCGGAGGCCTCGGACTGTACGCGAGCAGGGCATCAGCCGTGAGACAATCGCCGCTCAGGTTGCGATGACAAACGGCGAGGCTGCCCGGGGGTATCCGGGGCAAAGCCGTTAGGCGGAGGTGCGGCCAAGATGTGGCGAAGGCGCCGGGACGAGATCCGGCGCGGATCGGGCGGACGGCAGAAGCGCGCGGTATCGACTCGGGCCGGACGCTGGCGGCGGCGTGCATGGCGCCTCGACCGTCAGGCCGAGGCGCCGGTAGCGTTGGCAGCGCCGCCCGGGCCGCCGCAGTACGCTCCGCGGCAGTACGGGCCGACCGAGCACGCTCCGCCGGAGTATGCGCGGGTCCCCGCGTCGGCGGGTGCCGGTCCGGCGTCCGGCGCTCGTCAGACGAATGGGAGGCTCGGCGATCTGATGGCAAGCGTCTTCTGCACCACGTGCGGCGAAGCCAATCCGGAAGGCGCGCGCTACTGCTCGCGCTGCGGCACCGCGCTCGTCCGGCGGGCAGGCGACCGGGTGGCCGACACAACGTCGACCATCTCGATCGGCGGCGGCGACTTCGACGCCGAGCAGTTCGAGGAAGCGGATGCCGATGCCGCCGCCGTGGCCTCGCTACCGGTCGGGACCGCGCTGCTGGCGGTCCGCCGCGGGCCGAATGCAGGCAGCAGATTCCTGCTCGACAGCGACCTCACGCTGGTTGGCCGGCATCCGGACAGCGACATCTTCCTGGACGACGTGACTGTCTCCCGGCGCCACGCCGAGTTCTACCGGCAGGGCGGCCGGTTCACCGTGCGGGACGTCGGCAGCCTGAATGGCACCTACGTCAACCGGGAGCGGATCGAGGAAGCGAGCCTGAGCCAGGGGGACGAGGTGCAGGTCGGCAAGTTCCGGCTGGTGTTCTTGCTGGGTCCGGGGTCGACGGAGTACGGCTGAGGGATGCAGGTCGGGGGATGAACGCGCAGCCCGCCCGCGGGTATCTCGGCATCGGCGAGGTGCTGGCTCAGCTCCGTGGGGACTATCCCGATATCAGCGTGTCCAAGATCAGGTTCCTGGAGACCGAGGGGCTCATCGCGCCGGCCCGGTCGCCGAGCGGCTACCGCCGGTTCTGCGCAGCCGACGTTGACAGGCTCCGGTACATCCTGGCGGCGCAGCGCGATCAGTACCTGCCGCTGCGGGTAATCAAGGAGAGGCTGGCGGACGCCGAGCCGCCCGAAGGCGATCGGCTGCTCAGCAGGCGAGAGCTGCTGGCTGACGCCGGCCTCACCGAGGCACTCCTCACGGAGCTGGAGACATTCGGCCTGCTGCGGCGCGTCGGCCGCAGTTACGGCCCGGAAGCGCTCCAGGTCGCGAGGACCGCCGTTGCGCTGACAGCGTACGGCGTGGAGGCCCGGCACCTTCGTGCTGTCCGCGCCGCTGCCGAGCGGGAGACGACGATGATCGAGAGCCTGGTGGCGCCGATCACGCGCCAGCGCGCAAGCGGCGCCAGGGACCTGGCGGTCCGGACCGCCAGCGAGCTGGCCGACCTGGTACTGCAATTGCACGGCGCCCTGGTAGCGGGAACCCTGGCCGAGGCCGGCCTGGCGGGCGGCGGCGAGGCTGGCGTCCAGGCTGGCGCCCAGGCGCCGCCCGCCAGGCCGGAGACCGCAGGCTGGCAGGACGCTATTGGGGGTGTACTTTGACAAAGGGAGTGCCTGCTGGCGGAAGGGGAATGCCAGTAGGCAGATCCGCTAGGAGACGCAGCGCGCAGGCGCGGATAGGGACGGAGCCGCCGTGAGGCAGATGGAGGTCGTCGGCGTCCGGGTGGAGATGGCCACGAACAACCCCATCGTCCTGCTGAAGGAGACGGAGGGGGAGCGCTACCTGCCGATCTGGATCGGGCCGAACGAGGCAACGGCCATCGCCTTCGCCCAGCAGGGCATGGTGCCGCAGCGGCCCCTCACCCACGACCTGATGCGAGACATGCTGGAAGCGCTTGAGATCCGGCTGACGACGGTCAACATCACGGCCCTGCGAGACGGCATCTTCTTCGCTGACCTGATCTTCTCGAACGGCCGGGAGGTCAGTGCCCGGCCATCGGACTCCATCGCGCTGGCGCTCCGGACCGGAGCGGCTATCTACGTCCGGGACGAGATACTCGACGAGGCCGGCGTGGCGATTCCCGACGAGCAGGAAGACGAAGTCGAGAAGTTCCGCGAGTTTCTGGACTCGATAACGCCTGAGGACTTTGGCCGGTCGACCTGACCGGCCGGCGCGCCGTCGGGGTCGTTGACGTGGCTAGTCTCAGCGGCCTACCGTGCGAAAGGTGTACCCAGGCATGATGGTGGCGGTGACGGCGTGGCATTCGGTGACACCGTGGCGGTAACGAGAGCCTCGCGGCCATCAGACGGTGCCAGCCCCTCCGGTGTTAGCCACTCGGGTGCAAGCCCCTCCGGTGGCGAGCAGCAGCTGCTGTTTGGCGGGGACGTGCCGGACCAGCCGGAAGATCTCGGGTACCGCGGGCCAACCGCGTGCGCGGCGGCGGGCATCACCTACCGTCAGCTCGACTACTGGGCGCGCACCGGGCTGGTGGAGCCCAGCATCAGGGCCGCCAGCGGCTCCGGCTCGCAGCGCCTGTATGGGTTCCGGGACATTCTTGTCCTCAAGGTCGTCAAGAGCCTGCTCGATACCGGCATCTCCCTCCAGCAGATCAGGCAGGCTGTCGCTCACCTGCGCGAGCGCGGCACGGCCGACCTGGCCAGGGTCACGCTGATGAGCGATGGCGCCAGTGTCTACGAGTGCACGTCGCCCGACGAGGTGTTCGACCTGCTGCAGGGCGGCCAGGGCGTGTTCGGCATCGCGCTCGGCCGGGTCTGGCGCGAGGTCGAGGGCACGCTCGCTGAGTTGCCAGCCGAGCGGGCCGAGGACGAGCCTGGACACGATGAGCTCGCCAGCCGCCGGGCCAGGAAGACGGGCTAAGCGCCTCGCGCGAGTCCCACGCCGTCGGTTAAATAGCTACTGCATCGAGTTATGTCGTGTTATGGTACGCGCGTGTCAGCGACCATCTCGGTGCGCAACCTGCGCAAGTCCTACGGGTCGACGGTCGCCGTCGGGGGCGTAAGTTTCGAGGTCGAGCAAGGCGAGTTCTTCGGCATCCTCGGTCCCAACGGAGCCGGCAAGACGACGACGCTGGAAATGCTGGAGGGCCTGCGCGAGCCCGATGACGGTGAGCTGACCATCCTCGGTCTGCGACCGTGGCCGCGTAACCCGGCGCTTCTGCCGCGGATGGGCGTCCAGCTCCAGTCGTCCTCGTTCTTCGAGCGCCTCACTGCGCGCGAGCAGATCCGGACCTTCGCCTCGCTGTACGGAGTCCCGCCGCGCCGCGCGGACGAGATGCTCGGCATCGTCGGCCTCGATGAGCAGGCCGAGACCAAGGCCGAGCAGCTTTCCGGCGGCCAGGGGCAGCGGCTGTCGATCGCCTGTGCGCTTGTGCATGACCCGGAGCTGGTCTTCATGGACGAGCCGACGGGCGCGCTCGACCCGCAGGCCCGGCGGAATCTGTGGGACCTGCTGCGGCAGATCAACTCCGACGGCAGGACTGTCGTGCTGACCACGCACCACATGGACGAGGCCGAGACGCTGTGCGACCGCGTGGCGATCATGGACCACGGCGAGATCCTCCGCCTGGGCGCCCCGGCCGCGCTCGTCCGCGGTCTGGATAGCCCGGTCCGCATCAGCATCGAGTCTGGGCTGCTGCCCGCCGGGGCCGCGCAGGCGCTCGCGTCGGCCGCCGACGTCACCGACGACGGGGTTTCGCTGACCATCGCCACGCGCGAGCCGGCCGCGGTGCTCGCCGGGCTGGCGGACCGGCACGCGCTGGCCGGCCTGCGGGTGCATGGCGCGACCCTCGAGGACGTCTTCCTTAGCTTGACGGGACGGGAGTACCGGGCGTGAATCTCACGGCACTACGCAGCCTGTCCCGCGCGATCTTTCTCGGCTTTATCCGGGACCGTGCCGCGCTGTTCTTCTCGATCCTGATGCCGATCCTGTTCCTGCTGCTATTCGGCTCGATCTACAAGGGCTCGAGCGCGCCGAAGGTCAGCGTCATCGAGGTCGGTCGCGTCAGCCTGCTGGACCAGGCCGAGTCCGCCGCACCCACCCAGCTCGGCAAGGTCCTCGAGATCACGCACTCGGCAGACCTGGCTGCTGCCCTCGAGAGCGTTCGCAAGGGCAACATCGACGCCGTGGTACAGCAGCAGGGCCGCAACCTGCTCGTCCACTACTCGATCGCGGATCAGACAACGGCCGGCATCGTGCAGGCGGTCTTTACCTCGATGGTGCAGCAGGCTGACGTCACCGCGGCGGGCGGCCAGGCTGCCTATCAGCTGACGACGCTGCAGGTCGAGGACAAATCGCTGAAGCCCATCCAGTACCTGGCGCCGGGCTTGCTGGGCTGGGCGATCGCCTCCGGCGGCGCGTTCGGCGCTTCGATCACGCTGGTGAGCTGGCGCCAGAACAAGCTCCTGCGCCGACTTCGCCTCGCTCCGGTCAGTGTCGGGTCGGTGGTGCTGGCCCGGGTCGGGGTGAGTCTCGCGGTGGCGATCGTCCAGCTTGCCGCGTTCCTGGCGATCGCGACGCTGCCGTATTTCGGGCTGAAGCTGTCGGCCTACTGGTGGATGGCGGTCCCCGTGGTGATCTGCGGCACGCTGGCGTTCATGGCCATCGGATTGCTCGTCGGGTCGTTCGCCAAGACTCAGCAGGCGGCGACTGCGGTCGCCAACGTGATCATCCTGCCGATGGCGTTCCTCGGCGGCGCGTTCATCCCGCTCGACTACGCGCCGGCTTGGATCCGCGACGTCTCCTACGCGCTGCCCCTGCGTTACCTGGTCGTCGGCATGCAGAACGTGATGGCGCGGGGCGAGGGGCCGGTCTCGGCGTTGCCCGCGATCGGCATCCTGCTTGGACTTGCGGCTGTGCTGACGGCCATCTCCGTGCGGGTGTTCCGCTGGGATGCCGTCTAACTCAAAGACGACCGTGTAACAAACGGCTCAGGCAGCCAGCGTCGAAGCCTTCTGACCACGGAACCAGCCCGTCCTTCATGGGCTGAATGTCGAGATAGGCCGTCTGGAGGCAGAACGCCATGAGGTCTTGCACTCCGCTGTCCGGCCTCGCTCCATAGCGGAGCCGGGCTTCCCGGCCGACGTGATAGCCGCGCTGGTACGCCGCGATATGCGTGTCGGGGCCGGGGCCGTTCGCTCCCGAAGCTGAGGCGCAAGCAGACAGGGCGCAAGCACACAGTGAGATCGCGAGCAGGGACAGCCCCCGTACCGCCGGCATTGCGTATCCCCCGTGGATGTTCAGCCCGGATATGGCTTCACCAGTGGTTGTGCCAGCGCCCACCACTCCAAATCGCTGGTGGGCCCTGAATTTGCCAATGACGGCCGAGAATTTGGGCTGCCGCGTTCGGGTAGGCTGGACCCCGCTGGAACACACCCACCGGGAGAGTCTTCGCGCAGCCAGCGCGGGGCGCCGAAGGGGCAACCTCCCCGGAACCTCTCAGGCACCAGGACCGGGCGGTGTGCGCACTCTGGAGCCCGCCGGCGCGGTCGACAGAGGGGGAGTCCGGACCACAGTCATGCGGGCGATGAGCCCGCCTGGGGAGGCTCCCGTGGAAATCGCATCGCACCGCTTCGACCAGCGTCACATCGGCCCCGCTGAGCCTAGCCAGGCCAGGATGCTCGAGGTAGTCGGCTACTCATCTCTGGACGAGCTGACCGCTGCTGCCCTGCCCGCCGGGATCGCGAGCGGCGGCGAGCTCAGACTGCCGGAGCCGCTGACCGAGGACGAGGCGCTGGCTGAGCTGCGGCGGCTGGCCAGCATGAACACGGTCGCTACCTCGATGATCGGCCTTGGCTACTACGGAACCCACACGCCGGCCGTGATCCGACGCAACGTGCTGGAGAACCCGGCCTGGTACACCGCGTACACGCCGTATCAGCCCGAGATCTCGCAGGGCAGGCTCGAGGCGCTGCTCAACTTCCAGACGATGATCGAGGACCTCACCGCCCTGCCGGTCGCGGGCGCGTCCATGCTGGACGAGGCCACGGCCGCGGCCGAGGCGATGACGCTTGCGCGGCGGGCCCGCGGCAAGGGCAGCGTGTTCCTGGCCGACACCGACGTCCTGCCGCAGACGCTCGGCGTGCTGGCGACTAGAGCCGAGCCGCTCGGCATCACGCTCGTCACCGGTCGCGTAACGCCCGAGCTGATCGAGGCCCAGCCAGATGGCGAGCTCTTCGGCGTGCTGATGCAGTACCCAGGCGCGAGCGGCGAGGTCCGGGATCTGGCGCCGGCCATCGCGGCCGCGCGCGCCCACGGGGCGCTGGCGGTTGTCGCCGCGGACCTGCTGGCGCTCACTGTGCTGACTCCGCCCGGCGAGCTCGGCGCCGACATTGCAGTTGGCACCACGCAGCGGTTCGGCGTTCCGATGGCCTACGGCGGCCCGCAGGCCGGCTACATCTGCGTCCAGGACGCGCTGAAGCGCCAGCTGCCAGGCCGCCTCGTCGGCGTGTCCGTCGACGCCGACGGGCACCCCGCCTACCGGCTCGCTCTCCAGGCCCGCGAGCAGCACATCCGGCGGGAGAAGGCGACCAGCAACATCTGCACTGCGCAGGTCTTGCTCGCCGTCATCGCCGCCATGTACGCGGCGTATCACGGGCCGGACGGCCTGGCCTCGATCGCGCGACGGGTCCACCGCAAGGCCGCCGCCTTCGCGCTCGCCATGAAGAGCATGGGATACGGAACGGGGTCGGCCGAGTTCTTCGACACTGTCAGCGTGCGGATGCCCGGGCAGGCGGCGGAAGCGGCGGCTCGCGCGGCCGCGGCCGGTTTCAACGTGCACCTTGCCAGCCCGGACGTCGTCCAGGTCGCCTGCGACGAGACAACGACCGACGAGCACCTCGTCGCCGTCGCCACCGCTCTCGCGGACAGGCCGGTTACCCTGCCAGCCGAGACGGCCGAGGCGCTGCCGCCGGGACTCGTGCGAACGACCACGTTCCTGGCTCATCCGGTTTTTCACAGCTACCGGAGCGAGACGGCCATGCTGCGGTACCTACGCCGGCTGGCGGATCGTGACATCGCGCTGGACCGCTCGATGATTCCGCTCGGCTCGTGCACGATGAAGCTCAACGCCGTCGCGGAGATGGAAGCGATCAGCTGGCCGGAGTTCGCCGGCTTGCACCCGTTCGCCCCCGCGGAGCAGGCGCTTGGATATGGGCAGCTGATCGGGGAGCTGGCGGACGCACTGACCGAGATCACCGGCTACGACGCGATCAGCCTCCAGCCCAACGCCGGCTCGCAAGGGGAACTGGCCGGGCTGCTGGCGATCCGCGGGTACCACCGGGCGCAGGGCCAGCCGGAGCGGACCGTCTGTCTCATCCCGGAGTCAGCGCACGGCACGAACGCCGCCAGCGCGGTCCTGGCCGGGTTGCGTGTCGTGGTCGTCAAGTGCGGGTCCGACGGGGCCATCGACATTGGTGACCTGCGGGCGAAGCTTGACGCGCACGGCGGCACGGTTGCCGCGATCATGGTGACGTACCCGTCGACGAACGGAGTGTTCGAGGAGACCATCGGCGAGGTGTGCGCGGCCGTGCATGAGGCTGGCGGCCAGGTGTACGTGGACGGGGCGAACCTGAACGCGCTGGTAGGTCTCGCGAAGCCGGGCAAGTTCGGCGCGGATGTCTCCCACCTGAACCTGCATAAGACGTTCTGCATCCCGCACGGCGGGGGCGGTCCGGGCGTCGGGCCGGTGGCGGCGCGGACGCACCTGGCGCCGTTCCTGCCAGATCACGTCGCGGCCGCGCCCTACGGGTCGGCTGGCATCCTGCCGATCTCGTGGGCGTACATCAAGATGATGGGCGCCGACGGGCTGCGGCGAGCGACCCAGGTCGCGATCCTGTCGGCGAACTACCTGGCACGACGGCTGACCGAGCACTACCCAGTGCTGTACACCGGCCGGGGCGGCCTCGTCGCGCACGAGTGCATCTTGGACCTGCGGCCGATAACCGCGCAGACGGGGATCTCGGCGGAGGACGTGGCGAAGCGGCTGATCGACTACGGGTTCCACGCGCCGACGATGTCGTTCCCGGTCGCGGGGACGCTGATGGTCGAGCCGACCGAGAGCGAGGACCTGGCCGAGCTTGACCGGTTCTGCGACGCGATGATCGCCATCCGGCATGAGATCGCACTCGTCGCGTCGGGGGAGTACGACGCGGCCGACAACCCGTTGAAGAACGCGCCGCACACAGCCAGCATGCTGATCAGCGGCGACTGGAAGCACGAATACGATCGCGAGACCGCCGCTTACCCGGCCGGAGGGGACCGGCGGGCCAAGTACTGGCCCCCCGTACGGCGCATCGACCAGGCCTACGGCGACCGCAACCTTGTCTGCGCCTGCCCGCCGCCGGAGGCGTTCGCGGACTGAGCCGGAGGCATTAAGCCAGTCTCTCGAACACCGCGACCTGGCTTTCGCTGTCGGAGGTGAACGGCGCCCGATCCCACCCTGCCCAGCGGTCGCGGAGCCGGAAGCCGGTGATCCTGGCCATGAGGTCAAGCTCGGCCGGCCAGACGTAGCGGTACGGAGCGGAGTGGCGCACCAGTCGGCCTTCGACGGCGATCCAGTGATGCGACCACGCGATCTGGCCGACCACGTCGTCGAAGGTCTCGATCCCGACGTGATCAGGATCGAGAGTGAACACCCTGGCCACCTCACCAGGCGGCACGCGGCGCAGCTGCGGGACGATCACCTGGACCGCGAAGCAGCCGCCGGGCTCCAGGTGCGCCGCCGCGTTTGCGAACACCGCCAGCTGCTCGTCCTGCGTGGTCACGTTCATGATGGTGTTCGCCACCAGGTACACCAGCCTGAACGGCCCGCCCGGCACGCGCGTCGTGGTCATGTCACCAATGGTTACCGGGACCAGGTCAGCGCCCGGCTTGGCCGACAGCCGGGCTGCCATATGCGGCGACAGTTCCAGGCCGTGCACGGCGATCCCGCTTGCACTCAGGGGCAGCGCCACCCGGCCGGTCCCGATGGCGAACTCCAGCACCGGGCCGCCACGAGCCAGCTCGGCGAGCGATCCCACCATCGGGTCCAGAACTGACGACCCGAACAGAACCGGGTAGGTCCTGTCGAAGACCTCGGCCAGCTCCGGACCCCACATGATCGACCCCATAGCGCCCAGCCTCTCGCGCAACCCCGCTGGCCAGCCACTCCTTTTGCACGAGATGACGGCTACTCGAGATGACGGGCGAAGAACCGCTCTGAGCTGTCCAGCTCGAACCGGGGCACGTTCATGTGCTGGCCGGAGTTGGCATGCAGGCTCTTCTCGGGAGAGGCGAAGGCGTCGAAAAGGGCCAGGCTCGCCTGGCGGGGCACCAACTCGTCGTCCCACTGCAGTAGGAACTCGATCGGGATCGTGATCCGAGATGCGGTGACGGCGAGGCCGTCCTGGCCGACGAGGCCGAAGACGGCGGCGGTGATCCTCGGCTCGGCCGCGACCAATGGCACACCGATGCCGGTACCGAGGGCCATGCCCCAGAAACCGACCGATCCGTGCGCGCCAATGCCGGCGAGCTGCTCGAGGGCGTCGAGGGTGACCTGCCATTCGGGAACGGCCTGTGCCGCAAGTTCGGCGTTGTAGTCGGCGACCAGCGAACCGACGGGCTCGCCAGCCGCTATGCGTTCCCTGAGGTGCGCGGTGAATCGATGGTCCCGCTCGGTTCTGGGTCGGTCGCCGTGCCCGGGCGCGTCGATGGCCACCACGGCGAAGCCACATGCCGTGACGAAGCGGTGGGCACGCGCCAGTATGCCAGGCGCCCTCTTGTGCTGACCGCCGCCGTGGCCAAGCAGCACCAGCGGCCGACTGCCGGTCGCGTCGGCCGGCGACCAGAGGACGCCGGGGATGTCATCGAGGGTGAAGTGACGTTCCGAGACGCCGTTCGCGGTCGTCTCTGAGGTGAACAACATAGGTCTCTGTTGCCTTTCGGGATTGCGTGCGGGCGCTCCCTGGGCTGCCTATGTCAAGCGACAAGGGAGGGGAGCACCCAGCCTGTTACCGCGGTAATGGGTCTCACCTCCTCAAGCCGATGCCGTGCGAAGCTGCGACTCTATCAGCGCGCGCCTGGATCATGGCATTCTGTGACGCCATGAGTCTGAAGCTATGTGTCTTGCTCTGGGCGCGGCCCGGCGCCGAGGACGCTGTGACCGCGTACGAGGACAAGGTTCTGGCCCTGATCTGGCAGCACGGAGGCAGGGTGCTCCAGCGGGCGAGGAGTAGCGGGGCCGACGGTCAGCCGCTTGAAGTCCAGCTCTTGGAGTTCCCGTCGGCCGAGGCGCTGGATGCGTACATGACCGACGGTCGGCGGACGGCCCTAGCTGATGAACGAGATCGGGCTGTTGCCCGCACTGAAGTGATTCCCGTCGAGCTGATCAGCTGAGCGCTGACAGCCAGCCGTGGATGCGGTGCGAGGCAGTAGCGCGCGAATCGCGATCACGTTGCGCTGGGTGCGTTACCACGACTTCGGCGCTGGCCGTATGCCGCGATTCCTGCAGGAACTCAACCAGCGGAACCAGTCCTGACGATCGGGCACACCACAATAATCTGATCGGAACGGGGCCGTCGGCGCCAGACTGGGAGGCAACGTGCAGGGAACAGTTCGTACATCGGACGGCCGAACGCTAGCTGTCGAAGAGGGCGGCGATCCAGCTGGTCGGCCCGTGCTGGTCCACACGGGCACGCCGAACTCCCGGCATCTGTATGGCCCGCACTCGCAGGATGCCGCCGAACGCGGGCTCCGGCTCATTGGTTACGACCGACCCGGCTACGGTGGCTCCTCGCCTCAGCCAGGGCGCAGCGTGGCTGACTGCGCCGAGGACGTGCGCGCGATCTGCGCCGCGCTCGACATTGATCGCCTCGCGATGTGGGGCATCTCGGGTGGCGGCCCGCACCTGCTGGCGTGCGCTGCATTGCTCCCGGATCTCGTGACCGCCGCCGCCTCGCTTGCGTCGCTCGCCCCGTTCGACGCAGAGGGTCTCGATTATTTCGCCGGCATGGGCCAGGACAACGTCGATGAAACTCGCCTCTACTTCGATGACGAGGCCGCCGCCCGGGCCAAGACCGAGGAGTATCGCGAAGGCTTCCTCGCCGCGTCGCCGGAAGATATGGCCAGCGGGATGGCGTCGCTGCTCTCGCCGGTAGATGCCGCGCTGCTGGGAGGCGAGCTCGACAAGTTCATGTCGTCGTCAATGAAGGATGGCCTCGCGCCGGGCAGCCAGGGCTGGTGGGACGACAACTGCATGATCAGGCCGTGGGGTTTCGACGTGGCCGACATTGCTGTCCCTGTTTTGCTGCTGCACGGAAAGCACGACAAGTTCGTTCCACTTGTCCACGGCGAATGGCTGGCCGCGCACATTCCTGGCGTCGAGGCGCGGCTGTCCGACGAGGATGGGCACCTGACTCTGCTGGAGAATCGCATACCCGAAGTACACGCCTGGCTGTCGGATCGCCTGTGACGTCTAGCTCTGCCGGGCCTGCGCGTGCTAGTCTTCTAGAACACTAGAGGAGGGAGGCCGCGTGATGGTCGAACGAGTGCAGCCGGCGGCAGCCGCCGCGGTACTGGATGTCGTGCCCGCCAGCGCAACGGACGCCCCGGTGACGAGCCGACCGTGGGCGATGGGCGATCCGGGGCCAGGTGGCCGGTTCGGGTCATTCGGCGGGCGCTTCGTCCCTGAGGCGCTGGTGCCGGCCTGCGAGCAGCTCGAGGCGGCTTTCCGGGCGGCATGGGCCGACCCTGGCTTCCGGGCCCGGCTGGCCGGCTTGCAGCGCTCCTACGCTGGCCGGCCGACTCCGATCACCGAGGCGACCCGCCTGTCCGAAGCGCTGGGAGTGCGGGTGCTGCTCAAGCGCGAGGATCTCGCCCACACCGGCAGCCACAAGATCAACAACGCGCTGGGCCAGGGGCTGCTGGCCCAGCGGATCGGCAAGACCGCGCTGGTCGCCGAGACGGGCGCGGGCCAGCACGGGGTCGCCACAGCGACGGTAGCCGCGCACCTGGGCCTGGGTTGCACGGTGTACATGGGGGCGAAAGACATGGCGCGGCAGGAACTCAACGTGTTCCGGATGGAACTGCTCGGGGCGGCCGTGGTGCCCGTCACCTCGGGGGCGCGCACGCTCAAGGAAGCGACCAGCGAGGCGCTGCGGCACTGGGTTACCACGGTGGACTCCACGCACTACTGCATCGGATCGGTGCTGGGCCCGCACCCGTACCCCTGGCTGGTGCGGGAGTTCCAGCGGGTCATCGGGGACGAGGCGCGTTCCCAATGCGCGGAACTGCTCTCCGCGGCCGTGCCGGATGTCGTCGTGGCGTGCGTGGGCGGCGGGTCGAATGCGGCCGGGACATTCGCCGGCTTCATCGACACCCCGGCCCGGCTGGTCGGCGTCGAGGCCGCGGGTGGGGCGGCGGTGACGGACGGCCGCCCCGGCGTGCTGCACGGCTCCCTGTCGTCCTTCCTGCAGGACGAGGACGGCCAGATCGCCGAGGCGCGGTCGGTTTCCGCCGGGCTGGACTACCCCGGCGTCGGCCCCGAGCATGCTTGCCTAGCCGAGTCTGGGCGCGCCGAGTACCACACCGCGACCGACAAGGAGGCTGTGGCCGCGGCCGAGTTGTGCGCCAGGACCGAGGGCATCCTGCCCGCGCTCGAGTCAGCTCACGCCTTGGCCTGGGTGCACCGCGCCGCGCACGCCGGAGATCTGGCCAGCGACGCGACGGTGCTCATCACCATGTCCGGCCGCGGCGACAAGGACGCCGCCTGCCTGAAGGAGCTCGTCCGTGGCCGCCGTTGAGACCGCGCTGCGCGAGGCCCGCGCCGTCGGCAGGCCCAGCCTCGTCACCTACGTCACCGGCGGGATCCGCGAGGACTGGACGGACCTGCTGGCCGCCATGATCGCGGCGGGCGCCGATGCCGTCGAGATCGGCCTGCCGTTCTCCGATCCCATGCTGGACGGCCGCACCATCCAGCAAGCCTCGGCCGCCGCCATCAGCCGCGGAGCGAGTACGGCCGACATCCTCGGCCAGCTCAGCGCGGCCGCCGCCGGCGACGTGCCGCTCATCGCGATGACCTACGCCAATCACGCCTACTCCCGCGGCCTGCCCGCGTTCTGCCGTCAGCTCGCGGACGCGGGGCTCAGCGGGGTGATCATCCCCGATCTGCCCGCGATCGAGGCCGGCGACTACCTCGAGGCGGCCCGACAGGCTGGCCTGGACGCCACCCTGATGGTCACCCCCGCCACCGGGCAGGAGGAGATCAAAGCCATTGCCAGGCGCACGCGCGGCTTCCTGTATGTCATGAGCGTCATGGCCACTACAGGAAACCCGCACGAGAGCGCCGACACTGCCCGCTGGGCGGTCGCCGCCCGCGCCCGCCGCCACAGCCCCCGGCCGGTGCTGATCGGCTTCGGCATCGACACCCCCGGCAGGGCCGCGGCCGCGGCCAGGCACGCCGACGGCGTCATCGTTGCCTCCGCGCTGATGCGCCGTGTACTGGACGGCGCCAGCAGCGCCGATATCGGCCGCGACGTGGCCGCCCTGCGCGCCGCGCTCGACCAGGCCCGCCCGTGAGCATGGCGCGGCGCACGGCTGACGACCGGCAGCCCAAGTACCTGCGCATCCACGGAGCGCTGCGGGAGCGGATCACCAGCGGCCTATGGCCTGCCGGCAGTCCGCTGCCCTCCCAGCGCGAGCTGGCCGCCGAGTTCAGCGTCAGCATCATGACGCTGCGGCAGGCCATCCAGTTGCTCGCCGACGACGGGCTCATCGACACCCGCCACGGCAGCGGCACCTATGTGGCCTCCCGGTACGCCTACGGCCTCGGTCACCTGCGCAGCTTCGCCGCCGACCTCGCCGTCCAGGGCGCGCAGATCACCACCCGGCTGCTCGCCGCGGACTTCGTCGACGCGCCGGACGACGTAGGCGCCCGCCTCGGCGCGGACGGGCAGGTCCTGCGGCTGCGCCGCCTGCGGCTGGCCGACGGCCGGCCGGTCATCGTCCAGACGTCCTATCTCCCGGCGCAGCTGGCCGCAGCCCTCGATCCCGCCGACCTCTGCCGACGGGGCCTGTATACCGTCCTGGCCGAGCATGGCCTCGCCATCGGCCGCACCAGCGAGACGATCACCCCCGCGGCCCTGAGCGCTCGCGACGCTCATGACCTCGACCGGCCCGAGGCCAGCCCGGCACTGCTCAGCCACCAGGTCAGCTTCACCACGGCCGACATCCCCGTCGTCGACGACCACGCGCTGCTGGCGGGGGACAGCGTGGCCATCACCGCGAACCGCGCCGCCGACCACCTCGACGTCCACTACACGCTCGCCACCCGCGCGCGGGCCTAGTTCGCGCCGAAATGGCATCATCTGGTAACACATCCCATGGGATTGGGTCTGCTCCACTACAGTGCGGCAATGGCCGTGACTTCGCTCATCGTCGCCATTGCCGCGCTCGTCGCTTCGGCTGCGACGGCGCTGTATGCCCGGCAACAGGTAGTTGCGGCGCAAGCCTCGGCCGCTGCGGCGCAAGACTCGGTGGGAGCCGCACGAGACTCCGCGAAAGCGGCACAGGACTCGGCACGAGCGGCAGAAGTCGTGACGGCCATCGAACAGCAGCGCCAGCGCGAATCTCTGCGGCCGGACTTGGCTCTCTCCTGCGCCGTACCTCCAGGGGCCGCGAGCTACAACGCTGTGCTCACCGTGGAACTGACCGGACCGCCGGCCCTGCACGGGCTCGAGGCGGTCACAATCCGCATCAGGGACGATGTCCCGGATCGCAAGCCGCCGCCCGGCAGCCAACTGACCGAGGAGCAGTTCTCCAAGGTCATCTGGGGGCCGTACCGCTTCAACCCCGCGCAAGACATGACCGACACATACGGGCGGTCCCACGGGCCATTCGTGCTGCCGCAGAACGAGCAATACACCATCTCGCTTCTCGAGAGCGTCGAGCCGTCATGGAGCCATACGAATTGGCGCCAGCAGTGGGACGGAAAGCCCGTCCGGCTAGAGATCAAGTGCTGGAGCCATAATGACGAGCATTGGACCTTGACCCGCGAGGTAGAGGTCCAGTACGAGCCGAATCGCTTCATGTAGCCACCAGCTGACCCCGGACCCTAGCGTTGGCGAAGCAGGCCCAGATCGCGTGATCGAGGTCGAGCTTGTCGCCGTACCAGGCCGGAATGATGGTGTCCGGGGAGATGCGCGCGTCGTGGCAGGTCCTGATATCGGCGCCGTCGCTGCCCGGGAAGGGTGGACTCGGATCTATCTCCTCGCCGTCAGCGGTGGTGAAAAGAAAGCCGTCTGCTGCCGCGGTGATGCCGTAGTTCAAGTCGTGGATGATGATGTGGTGGGCTCGGCAGAGCAGGATGAGGTTACGCAGCTTGGTCTTGCCGCCCTTCGACCAGTGCGTGATGTGGTGAATCTGTACCTTGCGGGACTCGCACCCGGGGTACTGGCATCGGTATCGATCGCGCTCGCGGACGGCGCGCCGTAGCGCAGGCGGTGGCGTGCGATGCCGTCGGCCGACGTCCAGCGGGTCGCCCTTGTGGTCGTGCAGCATCGAGCTGACGGTGGCGCAGCAGGCGATGGCCTGCGCCGTGGCGGGGCTGATCGCGGGGCCGTCCTCGATGTGACAGCGGCTCGGATGCGCTGGGTGCCCGACAGGCGTTTCCGCGGAAACGTCGGCAGAGTCCGGCGCCGCTGTGGCGTCAGCCGTGAGGGCTTGGGCGCCAACGTGCACGATGACCTGATAGATGTCCGGGTTGCTCGCCGTCTCGATCTTGTGGCCGAGGAACGCGCTAGCGATTTCGACAAGCGCATCAGCCAGGCTGGCTGGAGTGATGACCGACTCGGCGGCTGCTTGGGGTCCGGTTGCAGACTTGCGTCCGCGCGTCGACGTTTCCGCGGAAACGCGGTCGGCTGATTCATGCTCCTCATGGCCGGTCTGGCGGTCGAGGTCCCCGGTCGCCGCGCGCAGAGCCTGCAGCACGACTGCGCCATCAGCGGGAGGCAACCGGACAGTCAAGGACAAAGATCCGTCCTCGTCCTGACGCCACGCGAGGCGCCGCATCACGTCGGCGTAGCCGTCGTCAGCGCGGCTCACCTTGCGGTGGGCACGGGCGAATCGCTCGAGTTGGCTGGCTGTCATCGGCCCGGCCGCGTCGGCAAGATCGGCTTCGGTGGCAGGAGTCGCGATCCGGGTCAGCGCCCGGATCTTCGCGAACGACATGCGCCCGGCCGCGAACTCAGCCGACAACACCGGGAGCGCTCGAAGCGCGCGAGCTACCCGCACGTGCTCGCGTGCAGTGCCGGAGGTGAGCTGGCATTTCCACGACAACCACGCCGCGCATGAGGGGAGGTCCCACTCGGCCCAGCCGCGCCTTTCGTCGAAATCGCCGAGCAGGACCAGGAACCGGTACGTCGCCGCTGTCAGATGACCGGCGAGCTCGCAGATCTGCGTCTCCAGCCATTCGAGCGGTGGCCTGGCCGAGTCGGCCTCGTGAGAATCAAGACTCCTGCTAGATAATGTTTCTTCGATCATGTGTTTGATCGTATGCCTGCGTTCTGACAGTCGCTCTGACACCGGCTAGGTACCCGAAGGCGGGATCACTCGGCCCTTCCACTCGCCGCCGCGGCCGCGGAGGTGGCGCCGCGCCGAGTCGACGGTCATGGCCGCGTACATGGCGGCGATCAGCGGGAGAGTCAGGCCGCGCAGCGGGGACAACCGGTACAGCCGCAGCATCGGCACGTAACTGATCGCCATCAGCAGCCAGCCCGCCAGGCCGGCCGCGGCCAGCCAGGCGGGCAGCGAGCCGCCGCCGGAGCTCGCCGCCGAGCCGGCCGCGAGCATCGCGAGGCCGGCGAGAGCAGCGGCGGGCGGTAGCAGGTACAGCCAGGCCAGTCCGAGCACGACAGCGGCGGTCAGCGCGAGCGAGTACCGCAGCTGGGTGTAGGCGCTGCGCGCGACCATACCCCAGATGTCCGCCAGCCGATCGTAGGGCCGCATGCTGAGCACATCGGTAGTCAGCCCGAGCCAGCAGCGGCCCCCGGCTCGCTTCAGGAGCCTGCCGAGTGCGACGTCGTCGATCCGCGCATCCTTGATCGCTGCCAGTCCGCCCGCAGCGGCCAGGGCGCTGGCACGAACCAGCATGCAGCCGCCGGCTGCAGCCGCGGTCCGCGAGCGTGGGCGGCTCACGCGCGGGAACGGGTACAGCTGGGCGAAGAAGTACACGAACGCGGGGACCAGCAGCTTCTCGGGGCTGTTGCCGGTGCGCAGCAGCGCCATCTGGGACACGAGCGCGTAGTCGCCGTCGGCAGCCGCATGGGCGAGCCTGGTGATCGTGCCGGGCGCGTATGCGATGTCGGCGTCGGTGAACAGGATGTACTCGGTATCTGTGCTGTACTGGCTGCCGGTGCTGGCGGCCTGCACTCCTTCGGCCATCGCCCAGACCTTGCCAGCCCATCCCGGCGGCGTTGGCCGCACGCCTGCAACGGTCAGCTTGCGGTCCGGCACCTCGCCGCCGAGCAACTCCGCCCCCAGCAACTCCGCCCCCAGCCCCTCAGCGATCTTGCCGGTGCCGTCGGTGCTGTCGTCGTCAACCACGATGATGCTCAGCCGGCCCTTGTAGTCCTGAGTCAGCAGCGTCGGGAGGCAGGCGGGGAGGATGTCGGCCTCGTTCCGGGCCGGAATGACAGCCGTCACGGACGGAAGCGTGCGGGCCCAAACGCGGCCGGCACCATCGCGGCCGGCACCATCGCGGCCAGCCGGCGGCAGACGGTGCCCGGTGCGCCAGTACCCGCCGTGCAGGGTCAGCAGGTACAGCCAGGCCAGCGCTGCGGCGGACGTCAGCGCGCAGATCGTGATGACGGCGGCCTCCTAGTGGCTGCGCCAGGGCGCTCGGGGTGTGGCTGGACTGGGTGTGCGACGTCCGTTATCACCCAGAGGTTAGTGCGAATCACGTGCGACGTGGTCTCCGCTGGATCCGACGAGGAAGTCCAGGTCCGCCCCGGTCTCGGCGCCGAGAACGTGGTCGATGTAGAGCTTTTCCCAGCCTCGGGTCGCGCGAGCCAGTGCCGCGGTCAGGACCGGTGACTGCTGCCTAGCGTCAAGTTCGTGGCCAGGCAGGTCGACCGAGAGGCTGCGCTGCTGGACGTCGAGGCTGATCCAGTCGCCGCTGCGGATCTTTCCAAGTGCGCCGCCTGCGGCCGCTTCCGGGGCGATGTGCAGCACGACCGTGCCGTAGGCGGTGCCGCTCATTCGCCCGTCGCATAGGCGGACCATGTCGCGGACCCCGAGCCGGAGCAGTTTGGTCGGAAGCGGCAGGTTGGCCACCTCCGGCATGCCCGGGTACCCGCGCGGGCCGCAGCCGCGCAGGACGAGAACGCTATCGGCGTCGACGTCCAGGTCCGGCGAGTCGAGGCGCGCGTACAGGTCCTCGACCGAGTCGAAAACGACGGCCCGGCCTCGGTGGCGAAGCAGGTGAGGCGACGCCGCGGCTGGCTTGATGATCGCGCCAGCGGGGGCGAGGTTGCCGTAGAGGACGGCGATGCCAGCGTTTGGCTGGAACGGGGTGTCCCGGCTGCGGATCACGTCCCTATCCCAGATCTCCGCGTCACCGAGTGATTCGGCAAGTGGCGTGCCGGTGACCGTGATGGCATCGGGGTCGAGCAGGTCGGCTACCTCCCGCAGCACTGCGCCGAGCCCGCCGGCCCGGTGCAGGTCTTCCATCAGGTACTTCCCGGCCGGTTGCAAGTCCACGAGCAGCGGCACGTCGGCAGCGAACCGGTCGAAGTCGGCCAGGGTCAGCGGCACGCCCAGCCGGCCGGCGATGGCCAGCAGATGTACCACGGCGTTCGTGGAACCGCCGATCGCCGCGAGCGCGACGATCGCATTGCGGAACGATCCCATGCTGAGGACCTGGCTCGGCCTGCGGCCGGCGGCGACCATCTCGACAATCAGCCTGCCGGTCTCATGCGAGCGAGCCAGGAGGCGGCTGTCTGGCGCCGGGATTCCGGCGGTTCCCGGCAGGACCATGCCGAGCGCCTCGGCGAGCAGGCCCATCGTGGAGGCCGTGCCCATGGTGTTGCAGTGCCCGCGGCTGCGGATCACTGACGACTCAGAGTCTAGGAACGCCTCCTCGCTCAGCGTTCCGGCCCGGACTTCCTCGCTGAGACGCCAGACGCTGGTGCCGCAACCGAGCGCGTTGCCCCGGAAGGTGCCGGTCAGCATCGGGCCGCCTGGCACGACTACCGCAGGCAAGTCGACCGAGGCGGCCGCCATGAGCAGCGAGGGAATCGTCTTGTCGCAGCCACCGAGCAAGACGACACCGTCGACGGGATTCGCGCGCAGCATTTCCTCGGTCGCCATCGCGGCCATGTTGCGCCAGAGCATCGCAGTCGGCCGGACCTGGGTCTCCCCGAGCGACACGACGGGCAGGTTCAGCGGGACGCCCCCGGCCTCCCAGACGCCCTGCTTGACGTGCTCGGCGACTTCGTTCAGGTGACTGTTGCACGGAGTCAGATCGGACGCCGTATTCGCGATCGCGATCTGCGGTCGGCCCTCGAACGCAGAGTTCGGCAGGCCGCGGCGCATCCAAGCGCGGTGGATGTAGGCGTTGCGGCTCGCACCCTCGTACCACTGGGCGCTGCGAAGCTTCGGCATCTAGCTAGGATTCCACCTGATCTCGAGGTCCGCCGGTCGAGCCAAGCTTGCCGCAGCATACGGTAGCGACGTGCGGATCGCCCTGTTCGTGACATGCCTGGCTGACACCATCTTTCCGGACGTCGGCAAGGCGACCGTGCGGCTGCTGGAGCGGCTGGGCCATGAAGTGGTCTTCCCGGCGGAGCAGACCTGCTGCGGGCAGATGCACGTGAACACCGGGTACCAGCGCGAGGCGCTGCCGCTGATCCGTCGCTACGTCGAGACGTTCGAGCCGCATGAGGTGATCGTCGTGCCGTCCGGCTCGTGCGTCGGCTCCATCTCACACCAGCACGCGATGGTCGCTCGCCGACTCGGCGACGATGCCCTGGCCGAGCGGGCCGAGGCGGTCGCGAGCCGGACATACGAGCTATCGCAGCTGCTGATCGACGTACTGAACGTCGAGGACGTCGGCGCGCACTACCCGCACCGAGTGGCCTATCACCCCACCTGTCATTCGCTGCGGCTGCTCCGTGTCGGCGACCGGCCGCTACGGCTGCTGCGGCAGGTCTCGGGCATCGACCTGGTGCCACTGCCGGACGCCGAGGTGTGCTGCGGGTTCGGCGGCACGTTCGCGGTCAAGAACGCCGACACGTCGACGGCGATGCTGGCGGACAAGATGCGCAACATCCTGAGTACCGGCGCCGAGGTCTGCACGGCCGGTGACTCGTCGTGCCTGATGCACATTGGCGGCGGCCTGACGCGACTGCGGACCGGGGTTCGAACTGTCCATCTGGCCGAGATCCTGGCGAGCACATGAGCACGTTCCTTGGCATGCCGGCGACACCGCCGACCGCGCCGCCGACGGCGCCGCGCGGCGTCGGCCACCTGCGGCAGAACGAGCCATTCCCGGTAGCGGCCCGGCGGGCACTTGCGGATACGCAGCTGCGCCGCAACCTCGGCAAGGCGACCGCGCACATCCGGGCCAAGCGAGCCGCTGTCGTGGCCGAGCTGCCGGACTGGGAAGAGCTGAGAACGGCGGGACAGGCCATCAAGGCGAAGACTATGGCCAGCCTCGACCGCTATCTGGAGCAGCTCGAAGCTGCCGTGGAAGGTCGCGGCGGCACGGTGCACTGGGCCAGGGACGCGACCGAGGCGAACGCCATAGTGACCCGGCTCGTGCAGGACGCGGGCGCCAGCGAAGTCGTCAAGGTCAAGTCCCTGGCGACGGACGAGATCGGCCTGAATGACGCCCTCGCGGCAGCCGGCATCGCCGCGTACGAGACCGATCTGGCCGAGCTGATCGTCCAGCTCGGTCACGACCGGCCCTCGCACATCCTGGTCCCGGCCATTCACCGGAACCGCGCCGAGATCCGTGACATCTTCCTGCGCGAGATGGGCGACGTCGACCCGGGATTGACCGACGACCCGGCGGCGCTCGCCGAGGCGGCCCGGCGTCACCTGCGGCGCAAGTTCATGACGGCGACCGTCGGCATCAGCGGCGCCAATTTCGGCGTCGCCGAGACCGGCACGCTCTGCGTGGTTGAGTCGGAGGGCAACGGCCGGATGTGCCTGACCCTCCCGCAGACGCTCATCACTGTCATGGGCATCGAGAAGGTGATCCCGACCTGGGCCGACCTAAGCGTGTTCCTGCAGCTACTGCCGCGGTCGTCGACAGGTGAGCGGATGAACCCGTATACCTCGATGTGGACGGGCGTCACGCCGGGCGACGGCCCGCAGGCGGTGCACCTCGTGCTGCTCGACAACGGCCGCACGGCCGCGCTGGCGGACCCGGTCGGCCGGGAGGCCCTGCACTGCATCCGGTGCTCGGCCTGCCTGAACGTGTGCCCGGTGTACGAGCGGACTGGCGGCCACGCCTACGGCTCGGTTTACCCGGGGCCCATCGGCGCGGTGCTGTCCCCGCTGCTCACCGGCGTCGAGGACAACGCGTCGCTGCCGTACGCCTCGTCGCTGTGCGGCGCCTGTTACGACGCCTGCCCGGTGAAGATCGACATTCCGTCGCTGCTGGTGCACCTGCGCGCGCAGCATGTCGAGGAACGGCGCGCCGCGCACCGGGTCCCGTCAGCCGAAGCCGTCACGATGGCCGCTGCCTCCTGGGTCATGGCTGATCCGCGCCGGTTCGCCGCCGCACAAAAAGGCAGCCGGGCCGGACGGCTGCTCGGACGGCACGGAAGCATCTCGTCGCTGCCGCCGCCCCTGGCGGCGTGGACACGAGCCCGTGATGCGCCGGTACCGCCGGCGCAGACGTTCCGGCAGTGGTGGCGTGCTGTGCACGAGAAAGGGAACGGGGTGTGACTGCGCGCGCCGAAGTTCTCGAGCGGATCCGGGTTGCCCTATCGAGTCCACCGGCCGAACACGGCCGAGCGGCTGACCACCCGGCAGACGGGTACCGGACGCGCAGTGACATGGGCGAGGCGGCGCGGCTCGACCTGCTGGCGGACCGGCTGACTGACTACAAGGCGCACGTGCGGCGGGCTACCGCGGCGACGCTCGCCGCGGAGGTGAGCGCGGCCCTCGCGCAGCGCGGTGCCCGCGCGATCGTGGTGCCGCCAGGCCTGGGCGTGCCGCTGCCGGCGTTCGCCGAGGTCACCGTCGACGACGGGCTGACCGCGGCCGAACTCGACGCGTTCGACGCCGTCGTCACCAAGGCCGCAGTCGCGATCGCCGAGACCGGCACCATCGTGCTTGACGGCGCGCCGGATCAGGGCCGCCGCGCCATCACCCTCGTTCCCGACTATCACCTGTGCATCGTCACATCCGGTCAGGTTGTGCACCTCGTGCCGGAGGCGGTAGCGCGGCTGGCTGACTCTGTCAGCCAGCCGCTCACCTGGATCAGCGGACCGTCGGCGACCAGTGACATCGAGCTGGAACGAGTGGAAGGCGTACATGGCCCCCGCACCCTCGAGGTCATCCTGGTTACGTCGTGACCAGCTTGAAGGTCCCGCCGTTGATCCTGATGCCGTTGCCGGACCCGATCGCCTTGTAGCTGGACCCGGCCTTGACGATGACCTCGTCAGCGAACAGGTACAGCGGGTGGCCGGCGTAGCTCACCTGGGTGCCATCCGGCGCCTTGATGGTGCCGACGCGGGCCTTCAGCGCCGCGGCGGAAACGCCAGGGAAGCTGCTGGTCAGCACCGGCGGCCACCTCCGCGCGCAGGCACCCGTGCACCTGCTGGTCCTGCTGAACGGTATGTCCTTGGTGTACCGGTAGACGGGGAAATCAAGCCAGCCCCGGCCTGTCAGCATCGGCGCCGCCAGCACTCTATGTCCGCGGAGCCGCACGGTCGTGAGCGCGCCAGGCCACGGAGCCGCCTTGCCGCATGGCGACATGAGATACCAGACGCCATGCCAGGGCGGCATCGACGGCTCGTCCCAGCCTTCGCCCTTGACCTGGCGCGGTCTGGAACCAAAGAGGTAGAGGGGGTGCGAGTAGTACGTGATCTGGCGACCTACGTGAGCTCGCCAGACCGTGCCGAGATGCGACTGCGATACGCCTCCGGCCGCTTGCGGCGTACCGACCGTCGTGATGGCCGGCCACTCAGCCTGGCGATCGCCGGACGGCCCGGTGCACAGCAGCTTCCCGATCGGAGTGTCCACCGGGCGTGCCGCGCAGCCGAAATGCCGGCCCCGGTGCCTGGTGGTGGAGTCGCTGGGGATGGAGTCGCTGGTGATGAAGTAGAGGCTGGATCCCTTGTACTTGCCGGAGCCGACGACTAACGCCGTCCCGAACGCAGTGGGGTGCGTTCTGATGATCGTGCCTTCTTCCTCTTCCTCAGCCGGTCCCTTTGCAGCCGGGGCCTTTACGGCCGGGCCTTGCGGCCCTCTTGGCAGGCGCTCCGCCGCTGGCCCCCTGGGTGGCGCTACCGGCGACGGCAAGCGCCAGTACCGCGATGGCGAGTGATCCGAACGAGAACTTCATTGCGATGTCCCCCCGACTACAGCCTCACGTCGGCGGTCTGGTGTCAACGGACACGCCGGGAGCGCCGACGAGTAGCCTGCGAAGATGACGCACGCGAGCGGCGAAACCAGGACCGTTCGCCCGCTCGCACGCGCCGACCTGAGCGCGACGGTGGCGGCGCTCACCCGCGCGTTTGACGACGATCCGGTGATGACATGGATCTTCCCGGACGAGCGGATGCGTCGCCGTCGGCTTCCGTCCTTCTTTGCCGCGACGCTTCGGGGCACGAGCCGGCGGCAGGAAGGCACGGAGGTCTGTGTTCTCGGGGGCACGGTTCTTGGGGGCACGGTGCTCGGTGCCGCGATCTGGCTGCCGCCCGGAAGCTGGCGGCCGCCGCTGTGGCGTCAGCTGGTCGCACTACCCGGTGTGGCGTTCAGGCTCGGGTCGCGGCTGCCGGTCGCCAGCGCCACGTACGGCGCGCTACTGCGCGTGCACCCGGACAGGCCGCACTGGTATCTGTCCGGGATCGGCACCGATCCGCCGGCGCAAGGGACCGGCGTCGGGAGTGAGCTGATGCGGTCGCGTCTGGTTCGCTGCGACGCCGATCGGCTGCCGGCGTACCTGGAGTCGAGCAAAGAGCGGAACGTGCCGTTCTACGAGCGGCACGGCTTCCGGGTCATCGGCGAGCTCAGCATTCCTGGTGGCGGCCCTACGCTCTGGCTCATGTGGCGCGATCCGCAGGAAGGGCAGGGCACATGAAGGTCATAGCGGGGGCAGGCGAGTTCACGATGCCGCCGGCGGGGCAGAGCGCTACCTGGGTCGAGCACCTGCGGGTAGCCGACCTGAGCGCGGGCACATACTCCATCCCGGCCGGCGGGACCGACGAGCAGTCGCCGCATACTGAAGACGAGATCTACGTCGTCACCGCAGGCCGGGCCCGGCTGGAGGCCGGCGGGGATGTGACTGAGGTCCGGCCGGGCTCGGTGATCTATGTACCTGCTGGTGAAGTGCACCGATTCACCGGCATAGCCGAGCACCTGGCGGCGGTGGTCTTCTTCGCGCCGGCCGAAGACTCTCGGGCCGCGGAAGGTTAACTGGCGTGTTTTTTCGGTATTACGGCTATTAGGAAGTTTCGTGGAGGGGCGGTCCGCATGAGCGGTAGGACAGTGCCGGATGCCGAGCGGCTGCTGACGCCTGCGGAAGTGGCCGCCATGTTCCGTGTCGACCCCAAGACAGTGACCCGGTGGGCACGCGATGGCAGGCTGACGTCCGTCCGGACGCTGGGCGGCCACCGGCGGTACCGGGAGTCCGAGGTACTCGAGCTCCTGCGCGCTGCGCACTCAGCGGCAGGAGACTCTGCGGCCGGCAGGTAGCCATAGAGTTGGGTCGTGGCAGATCCGGCAAGTTACCGGCCGGCGCCCGGCTCCATTCCTGAGTCGCCTGGCGTCTATCGGTTCAAAGACGAGCGCGGCCGGGTCATCTACGTCGGCAAGGCCAAGAATCTGCGGTCCCGCCTGAACTCGTACTTCGCCGACTTCGTTGGCCTGCATCCGCGCACCCAGTCGATGCTGCGCGCCGCGGCACGAGTCGACTGGACTGTAGTCGGCACCGAAGTAGAGGCGCTCCAGCTCGAGTACTCCTGGATCAAGGAATTCGACCCCAGGTTCAACGTCCGGTACCGGGACGACAAGAGCTATCCCTACCTGGCCGTGCTGATGAACGAGGAGTTCCCGCGGGTCCAGGTCATGCGCGGCGCCAAGCGACGCGGGGTCCGCTACTTCGGCCCGTACTCGCACGCCTGGGCGATCCGGGACACGGTCGACACGCTGCTGCGGGTCTTCCCGGTGCGTACGTGCTCCGCCGGCGTCTTCAAGCGCGCAGGCCAGATTGGCCGACCATGCCTGCTCGGGTACATCGGCAAGTGCTCGGCCCCGTGCGTGGGCCGGATTACGGCCGATGAGCACCGGCAGCTTGCCGAGGAGTTCTGCGACTTCATGGCCGGCCAGACGGGCCGATTCATCAAGAGGCTCGAGGCCGAGATGCGCGAGGCCGCTGGGGCCGAGGAATATGAGCGGGCCGCCAGGCTGCGGGATGACATCCAGGCGCTCCAGCGGGCGCTGGAGAAGCAGGCCGTGGTGCTGCCCGACGGCACCGACGCCGACGTGATCGCGCTGGCCGAGGACCAGCTCGAAGCCGCCGTCCAGGTGTTCTACGTGCGCGGCGGCCGGGTCCGCGGGCAGCGCGGGTGGGTCGTCGACAAGGTGGAGGACGTCACCACCGAGGAACTCGTTGAGCACTTCCTTGGCCAGGTCTACGACGAGGACCCGGTCGGTGACGACGGCACGCGGTCGGGCCGCACCGCGCGAATCCCGCGGGAGGTGCTCGTGCCCGCGCTGCCGCCCGACGCCGCCACCATGGAGGAGTGGCTCGGCAGCCGCCGCGGCGGCCGCGTCAGCCTGCGGGTGCCGCAGCGGGGCGACAAGCGGGCGCTGCTCGACACCGTGGCCCGTAACGCCGGCGAGTCGCTTGCTCTGCACAAGACCCGACGCGCTAGCGACCTGACCACCCGGAGCGTAGCGCTGGGCGAGATCCAGGAAGGGCTTGGCCTGGATGAGGCGCCGCTGCGGATCGAGAGCTACGACGTGTCGAACCTGCAGGGCACCCACGTAGTCGCGTCAATGGTCGTCTTCGAGGACGGCCTGGCCCGGAAGGCGGAGTACCGCAGGTTCGCGATCAGAGGACTGGACGGCACTGACGACGTCGCAGCTATCTACGAGGTGATCACCAGACGGTTCCGCCGGTACCTCGAGGAGCAGGCGGCGACGGCAACCGCGGATCCGGACGAGCTGCCGCCGGGCGACCCGGAGCCCCGGCGCAAATTCGCTTATCCGCCGAACCTGCTGGTGATCGACGGTGGCCCGGCTCAGGTCGGCGCAGCGGTCCGCGCGCTCGAGGACCTGGGCGTCGTGGACGTCGCGGTTTGCGGCCTGGCCAAGCGGCTGGAGGAAGTGTGGCTGCCGGGGGAGGACGGGCCAGTCATCCTGCCACGCAGCAGCGAGGGCCTGTACCTGCTGCAGCGGATCCGGGATGAAGCGCACCGGTTCGCCATCACCTATCACCGGGCCAAGAGGTCGGCGGCGCTGACGGCGAGCGAACTGGACGGCGTCCCCGGCCTCGGTCCGGCGCGGCGGGCTACGCTGCTGCGTCAGTTCGGCTCGGTGCGCAAGGTTAGCGCTGCGACCGTGGCGGAGATTGCCGCCCTGCCCGGCTTCGGGCTGCGGACCGCCGAGGCGGTACACCAGGCTCTACACCAGTCAACACAGCAGACACAGAAACAGACACAGTCAACACAGCAGAAGACACAGCAGCCAGCAGTCGACACAGCACCGGCCAGGGGGGCCAGCAATGAGCACTGACGAGACGGTGCCACAGGAACCGGGCCAGCACGAACTTGGCCAGCAGGAGATCGTCATTATCACGGGGCTCTCAGGTGCTGGCCGCAGCACTGCGGCCAAATCGCTGGAAGACCTCGACTGGTTCGTCGCCGACAACCTGCCAGCCGACATGCTGCCGCTCATGGCGGACCTGGCCAGGCGGGCCAGGGGAGCGGTGCCGCGGCTGGCCGCCGTCGTCGACATCCGGAGCCGGGCGTTCTCGACCGACCTGAAGTCCGCGATCGGTGACCTGAATGCTCGCGGCGTCCGGCCGTACGTCGTGTTCCTGGAGGCGTCCGACGAGACGCTGGTCCGCAGATTCGACAGCGTGTCCCGGCCGCACCCTCTCCAGGAAGGCGCCCGCGTCGCGGACGGCATCGCCGCCGAGCGCGAACTGCTCCAGGGCATGCGCGCGGAAGCGGATCTGGTGCTGGACACCAGCGAGCTGAATGTGCACGAACTGCGTTCCCGGATGCGGGATGCCTTCGCCACCGAGGCGGACACGGCCTTGCGGGTCAGCGTCGTGTCGTTCGGGTTCAAGTACGGCCTGCCGGTGGACGCCGACATGGTCGCGGACTGCCGGTTCCTGCCCAACCCGCACTGGGTGCCGGACCTGGCCCCGCAGACCGGCCTGGATGCCCCCGTCATCGACTACGTGCTGAACCAGCCGGGCGCGCGGGACTTCGTCGACGCGTTCGTCCGCGCGGTCGAGATCGCGCTCGCCGGCTACGACCGGACCGGGCGGCATTTCGTGCTGCTTGCTGTCGGCTGCACTGGCGGCAAGCACCGCAGCGTGGTGATAGCGGACGAGATGGCCGCGCGCTTGTCGAAGACCTGGCCGGGCATCCAGGTCACTCATCGCGACCTTGGTCGCGAGTAGACGCGAGAGCACGTGCACCTCCAGGAGGATCAGGGCAGGCCGCCGAGTCGGCGTGTCGTCGCGCTTGGCGGCGGGCACGGCCTGCACGCGTCACTCTCAGGCCTGCGCAGGGTCACAAGGGAGCTGACCGCGATCGTGACCGTGGCCGACGATGGCGGGTCCAGCGGCAGGCTGCGCCGTGAGTTCGGCGTCCTGCCGCCCGGTGATCTGCGGATGGCCCTGGCTGCGCTCTGCGGCGATGACGCGTGGGGCACGACGTGGAGCCGGGTGATCCAGCACCGCTTCGGCGGAGACGAGGGCCTGGCCGGGCACGCGGTCGGCAATGTGCTCATCGTGGCGCTGTGGGAACTGCTCGGTGACACCGTGCAGGGGCTGGACTGGGTCGCCCGACTGCTGGGCGCGCACGGCCGGGTGCTGCCGATGTCGGCGGTGCCGCTGGACCTGATTGCCGAGGTTGAGGGGGCAGATCCGGACAGGCCGGACGAGCTGAGCATTGCTGTCGGTCAGGTGGCCTGCGCGACGACGACAGGACGGGTACGGTCGGTATCACTAATACCCGCTGACCCGCCCGCGTGCCCGGAAGCCGTGCAGGCGATCGAGTCAGCGGACTGGGTGGTGCTCGGACCTGGCTCGTGGTTCACCAGCGTGCTGCCGCACTTGCTGGTTCCGGAGCTAGCCGCGGCGCTAGTAGGGACTCGAGCGCGGAGGCTGGTAGCGCTGAATCTGGCGCCACAACCCGGTGAGACCGAGGGGTTCTCGCCGCACGCCCACCTGGAGGTCCTGGCGGACCACGCACCTGATCTGACGATCGACGTCGTGCTTGCGGACCGTGCCGCAGTGCAAGGTTCGACGCCTGAACTAGAGAAGGCGGCCCGCCTGCTCGGGGCCCGTCTGGTGCTGGCCGACCTGGCCGTCGGCGACGGATCGCCGCGGCACGACCCCCGGCGGCTGGCGGGCGCATTCGCGCAGATATTTGAGGGGGAGTGAGGTCGATGGCGCTGACCGGCCTGGTCAAGGATGAGCTCAGCCGGGTAACCGTACTGAAGCCATGCTGCCGGAAGGCCGAGGTGTCGACCATCCTGCGATTCGCTGGCGGCCTGCACCTGGCTGCCGGGCGCATCGTGGTGGAGGCAGAACTCGACACCGGGGCCGCGGCGCGCCGCCTGCGCAAGGACATCGCGGAGGTGTTCGGACATGCTTCCGACTTGGTAGTGCTGGCTCCCGGCGGCCTGCGCAAGGGCAACCGGTACCTCGTGCGAGTGCACGCCGACGGCGAGAGCCTGGCCAGGCAGACCGGCCTGGTGGACAACCGCGGACGGCCGGTGCGCGGGCTGCCGCGCCAGGTGGTCTCCGGCACTACCTGCGACTGCGAGGCAGCGTGGCGGGGCGCGTTCCTGGCCCATGGCTGTCTGACCGAACCGGGCAGGTCGATGTCGCTGGAGGTGACCTGCCCCGGCCCCGAGGCCGCGCTTGCCATGGTCGGTGCCGCGCGGCGGCTCAAGATCCACGCGAAGGCACGCGACGTCCGCGGGATTGACCGCGTCGTGGTCCGCGACGGTGACTCAATCAGCGCCCTGCTAGCCAGGCTCGGCGCGCACGACAGCGTGCTTGCCTGGGAGGAGCGCAGGATCCGGCGCGAAGTCAGGGCGACGGCGAACAGGCTGGCCAACTTCGACGATGCCAACCTCCGCCGGAGCGCCAGGGCAGCCGTCGCGGCTGGCGCGCGGGTCGAGCGCGCGCTGGAGATACTCGGGCCCGAGGCGCCCGATCACCTGATCATCGCGGGCGAGTTGCGGATCAAGCACCGGCAGGCCAGCTTGGAGGAGCTGGGCCAGCTGGCCGATCCGGCCCTGACCAAGGACGCGATCGCGGGCCGGATCCGGCGCCTGCTCGCGCTCGCTGACCGCCGCGCCGTGGAGCTAGGCGTGCCCAACACCGAGGCGACGCTCACTGCGGACATGCTGGTGCCGTAGCCGTACCGGGCGGCCTTGGCTATTCCGGTAAGGTTCGGACGGCGGATCAAGCAGAGGGAGCGCATTCAGTGAGTGTCCGGGTAGGCATCAACGGGTTCGGCCGGATCGGGCGGAACTTCTGGCGCGCCGTCCACGCGGGCGGCGGCGGTGACATCGAGATCGTCGCCGCGAACGACCTCGGTGACCTGGCCACCTGCGCGCACTTGCTGAAGTACGACACGCTCCTCGGCACGCTGCCGGAGGACGTGATCGCTGACGGCGACGTGATCCGGGTAGGGCGGCACTCGATCAAGATGCTCGCCGAGCGGGACCCGGCCGAGCTGCCGTGGGGCGAGCTGGGCGTCGACGTGGTGATCGAGTCGACCGGCCGGTTCACCAGCGCGCAGGACGCGGGCAAGCACCTCGCGGGCGGGGCGCAGAAGGTCATCATCTCGGCCCCGGCCAAGGGCGAGGACATCACGATCGTGATGGGCGTGAACGAGGACAAGTACGACCCGGCGGCGCACGCGATCATCTCCAACGCCTCCTGCACGACCAACTGTGTTGCGCCCATGGCCAAGGTCCTGAACGACAGCTTCGGGATCCGCAAAGGCCTGATGACGACAATCCATGCCTATACCAATGACCAGGTCATCCTGGACTTCCCGCACAAGGACCTGCGCCGGGCCAGGGCCGCGGCGCAGAACATCATCCCGACCACGACCGGCGCGGCCAAGGCGACGGCGCTCGTGTTGCCGGAACTGGAGGGCAAGCTGGACGGCCTGGCGATGCGGGTGCCAGTGATGGACGGCTCGGTGACCGACCTGGTTGCGCAGCTCGACCGCGAGGTCAGTGTCGACGAGGTCAACGCGGCATACCGCGCCGCCGCCGACGGCCCCCTGAAGGGTTACCTGCACTACACGGCGGACCCGATCGTGTCGTCGGACATCGTCGGCACGCCGTACTCCTGCACGTTCGACTCGCAGCTGACCATGGCATTCGGCGACCAGGTGAAGGTCATCGGCTGGTACGACAACGAGTGGGGCTACTCCAACCGGCTGGCCGACCTAGCGGTGCTGGTCGGATCGAACCTTCCCGCCCGCGCATGAATGGCCTCGACTCGCTCGACGTCGACGGGAAGGTCGTACTGCTCCGGTCGGACCTGAACGTCCCGCTGGACGGCACCTCGATTGCCGATGACGGCCGCATCCGGGCCAGCCTCCCGACGATCAACAAACTACGGGAACGGGGCGGGCGGGTGCTGATCACCGCCCACCTTGGGCGGCCGAAGGGTGATAGTTACGCCGACCGGCTCGCGGGCGGCCCGTCGCTCGCGCCCGTGGCCGCCAGGCTTTCGGAGCTGCTGGCCGCACCCGTGCCGCTCGCCAGCGACGTAGCGGGCGACTCGGCCAGGGCCATCGCGGCAAGCCTGGCTGATGGTGACGTCGCGATGCTCGAGAACATTAGGTTCGAGCCCGCCGAGACCAGCAAGGACGACGCCGTCCGGGCCGAACTGGCCTCTCGGCTAGCTGCCCTGGCCGATATCTACGTGGGCGACGGGTTCGGTGCCTTGCACCGTAAGCACGCCAGCGTGTACGACCTGCCTGCCATGCTGCCGCACGCGGCGGGGGATCTCGTCCTGGCCGAGGTTGGTGTGCTGGAGCAGCTGACGCCAACCCGGCCCGGCCGTATGTCGTCGTGCTGGGCGGGGCCAAGCCGTCCGACAAGCTCGCCGTCATCGCCAACCTGCTGGACAAGGCGGACCGGATCCTCATCGGCGGCGGCATGTCCTATACGTTCCTGAAGGCGCAGGGCTACGAGGTCGGCAAGTCGCTGCTCGAGGCTGATCGCCTCGAGGACGTCAGGAAGGTCATGGCGGACGCGGCCGACGCGCGGCGTCGAGCTGGTGCTGCCCGTCGATCTCGTCGGTGCCGTGGACTTTGCGCCTGACGCGGAGCACGAGGTGTACCCCGTGACGGCATTCCCGGCTGACCGGGAGAGCCTGGACATGGGCCCGGCCACCAGGGAGCTGTACGCAGCGAAGCTCGCCGACGCCGCCACCGTGTTCTGGAACGGCCCCGTCGGGGTGTTCGAGTTCCCTGCCTTCAGCGAAGGCACCAGGGCGGTGGCGGAGGTTATCAGCAGGCTCCCCGGCCTGACGGTGGTCGGCGGCGGTGACTCGGCCGCTGCCATCCGCCGTCTCGGCCTTCCGGAGGACGGGTTCAGCCACATCTCGACCGGCGGCGGGGCCAGCCTGGAATATCTCGAAGGTACTACGCTGCCTGGCCTGGCGGCGCTGGCCGACAGCCCGGAGTCGCCGACGTGACCGCGGCAGGTCGACAGGCTGCCAGGAAGCCGCTGATCATCGGCAACTGGAAGATGCACAACAATCACTTCGAGGCCATCGCCCTGACCCAGAAGCTCGGCTGGGGACTGACCGACAAGGACTTCATCGCCGCCGACATCATCGTGCTGCCGCCCTTCACGGCACTGCGCAGCGTCCAGACTCTCATTGACGGGGACAAACTGCGGCTGCGCCACGGCGCCCAGGACGTCTCGCCGCACGACGACGGGGCCTACACGGGCGATATCTCGGCCCGGATGCTGGCGAAGCTGAACTGCCTGTTCGTCCTGGCCGGGCACTCGGAGCGGCGGCAGTACCACCATGAGGACGACGCCCTGGTCAATGCCAAGGTCCGGGCCATTCTCGGGCGTGAGATGACCCCGGTGCTGTGCATCGGGGAGCCGCTCGCCGTCCGCCAGGCGGGCGAGCACCTTGCCTACACCCTTGGCCAGCTCGACGGCGGGCTGGCCGGCCTGTCGGCCGAGCAGGTGTCCAAGCTGGTCATCGCGTATGAGCCGGTCTGGGCGATCGGTACCGGGGAGGTCGCCACGGCCGCCGACGCGCAGGAAGTTTGCGGAGCGATCCGGAACCGGATTTCGGCCGTTCACGGGGACGCGGTGGCGGCCAGTGCGCGTATCCTGTATGGCGGGTCAGTGAAGCCCGATAATATGCCTGCGATCATGGCCGAGCCGGACATCGACGGTGCCCTTGTCGGCGGCGCGAGCCTTGATGCCGGTGAATTCGTCAAGATCTGCCGGTATCGTGATCAGAGCGCGGCCCTCAAATGAGAGACGAGTAATCCAGTGACTGTCGCATTCTCGGTGATCTTGATCATCACAAGCCTGCTGATGGTGCTGCTCGTTCTGTTGCACAAGGGCAAGGGCGGCGGCCTGTCCGACCTGTTCGGCGGCGGCATCTCGTCGTCGCTCGGCTCGTCGTCGGTTGTTGAGCGGAACCTCGACCGGATCACGATCTTCACTGGCATCATCTGGTTCATCTGCATCGTCGTGCTTGGGATCCTGGACAAGCACTAATCCTGGATAAATACGGCTCGTCGATGGCACGGTGACCGTGCGTCTAAACAAGGGTGCGTCTTGAGCAAGGGTTTTGAGCAAGGGGTGAGCAGTGAGTAGTGGCAACGCCATTCGCGGCAGCCGCGTCGGGGCTGGGCCGATGGGTGAGGCCGAGCGCGGCGAGGCGGCTCCGCGGGTCCGGATTTCGTTCTGGTGCTGCAATCGGCACGAGACGGTTCCCAGCTTCGCCTGCGATGCGGCTATCCCGGAGTTCTGGGACTGCCCGCGGTGTGGCCTGCCCGCTGGCCAGGACGAGGCGAACCCGCCCGCGCCCCCTCACGCCGAGCCCTACAAGACGCACCTGGCATACGTGAAGGAGCGGCGCAACGACACCGACGGCGCCGCGATCCTGGCCGAGGCCCTCGACCGCCTGCGCAAGGCGCCTGAGTCGGGTCTGCGCAAGGGCGCCTGAGCCGGCACAGCTAGTAGAAGGCACAGCCAGCAGAAGGCGGTTCCGCGCCGCCAGCACTCTGATGCCGTCGATAAGCCAAGAGTTCGACGCATGTATACGCTCAGCGTCTACACGTCGGGTATTCTCGCGTCGTGACCGTTCCTCTTACCCTCCTCGGCCTGCTCGAACGGGAGCCGAGTCACGGGTACGACCTCAAGCGCGATTACGACACCTACTTCGGCCGGGACAAGCCGCTGCCGTTCGGGCAGGTGTACGCCACGCTCAAGCGGCTGGCCCGCGATGGCCTGGTGGCCGGAGGAGATGCCGAGCCCGGCGCTGGGCCTGACCGCAAGCGCTATGCCATCACCGAGCTCGGCGCCAGCGAGTTCGATGGCTGGCTGACGCGGCCCATCGAGCCGGAACCTCACCTGCAGACGGTGCTGTTCTCGAAGGTGGTGCTCGCGCTGATGCTCGGGCGCCCGGCCGAGACCTACCTCGACACCCAGCGCGCCGCCCACCTGCAGCGCATGCGGGAACTGACCGAGATCAAGCGGACTGGCGGCCTGATGGACGCGCTGCTCGCTGATCACGGCCTGTTCCATCTTGAAGCTGACCTTCGATGGATCGATGTGACTTCAGCCAGGCTCAGTGCGCTGGCGGAAATGGTGCGTTCCTCATGACCTCCCTGAACACATCGCGGGCACCGCACGCCGCCCGCGGCTACCTGATCGAAGCTCGCGATGTGTACCGGTCGTTCGGCCGGACGCCAGCCCTGGTGGGCGCGAGCCTGGCGGTGACCAGCGGCGAGATCCTTGCAGTTATGGGCCCCAGCGGGTCGGGCAAGTCGACGCTGCTCCATTGCCTGGCCGGCATCTTCACGCCCGACAGCGGTGAAGTGTGGTTCGACGGCCAGCGGCTCGACACGCTCAGCGACAATGAGCGGACGGAATTGCGGCGCACAGCGTTCGGTTTCGTGTTTCAGTTCGGCCAGCTAGTGCCCGAGCTGACTGTCGCCGACAACATCGCGTTGCCGTTGCTGCTGAACCGTGTCGGCCGGAAGGCCGGCTACGCCAAGGCAGCTGCTTGGCTGCCCCGCCTCGGCCTGGACGGCTTGGGAGGACGGCGGACAGGGGAACTATCGGGCGGCCAGGCACAGCGAGTCGCGCTGGCGCGGGCAGTGGTGGCGCAGCCCAAGGTCCTGTTCGCAGATGAGCCGACCGGTTCGCTGGACACACTGACCGGAGAGATGGTCATGGACCTGCTCGTGGGCATCGCTCGCGAGGAGGGCATGACCGTCGTGCTCGTCACTCACGATGCGCGCGTGGCAGCCTATGCCGATCGCGAGGTCATGGTCCGGGACGGCAAGGTCATCGACCGTGCCGACATCGACGTCGAGGTAGGCCGATAATGTACCGCCTGGGCTTGCACCTGACCTTGCGGAGCGGCAGGGAGCCGTTCGTCCGCCTCCTGGTGACAGCCGTGGCAGTGGCCATCGGCGTCGCGATCATGCTGGCCGTGCTCGCGGATTTCAATGCCTTCCGGGTCACCAACAACCGTCCGTCCTTCGAGTCGACCCAGGGACAGCCCGTCGGCAGGGATTATGCGTCCGCTTCGAACGCCGAGCTGTGGAACTACAGCAACGACATCTACCAGGGCCAGACCATTGAGCGGCTCGACGTCGCCGGCCTCGGGCCAGGTGCACCAGTCCCGCCGGGCATCTCGAAGCTCCCGGCCAGCGGCCAGTACTATGCGTCTCCAGCCTTGGCCGCGCTGATCCGCGGCGTGCCAGCCGACGAGCTGGGCGACCGGTTCCCCGGCAGGCTCGCTGGCACCATCGGACAGCAGGCGCTGACGGGGCCAACGGAGCTGGTCATCTATGTCGGCTACGCGCCGACGAAGCTGGCAGGCCTGCCAGCTACTACGGTCGTCGACAAGATTGCCACCGTACCGGGGCGGCAGATCTGGTCGAGCTACTTCCGCGACGCCTTCGTCGTCGGAGCGATCGCCTTCCTATTCCCGATCCTCATCCTCATCGGCACCGCCACGCGGCTCGCGGCTGCGCGCCGAGAGGAGCGCTATGCGGCGCTCCGGCTGGTCGGGGCTACGTCGCGGCAGGTTAGCGTCGTGTCCTCCGTCGACGCCGTGGTGAGCGCCCTGCTGGGCGCCATCCTCGGCATCGTCATTTTCATGCTGCTCCAGCCCGCGCTGGCCGACACCGCGATCACGAGCGCCCGGTATTTCTCCGACCAGGTCACTCCCACCATCGCCGGCTATCTGCTCGTCTTGATCGGCGTGCCAGCAGCGTCCGCCATTTCGTCGCTACTGTCGCTGCGGCGGGTGCGGATTTCCCCGCTGGGCGTCAGCCGCCGGGTCACCCCTCCGACGCCCACGCCATGGCGGATCGTGCCGCTTGTCGTTGGCCTGGTCCTGTTCGTCTTCGGATTGGCGAAGACCAACTCGCAGTCCATCGGCGCTGCAGCGTTCCCCGGTCTCATCGTTATCTTGATCGGCCTGGTGGTAGGCGGACCGTGGCTCACTGCGCAGGCGGCGCGCCTGTTCGGCAGGTTCATGACCGGTGGCTCGTCGCTGCTGGCGGCGCGGCGGCTAGCCGACAACCCGAAGGCCGCCTTCAGGTCGGTCAGCGGACTCGTGCTGGCCGTATTCCTCGGCACGGTCGTCGCCGGTCTCCTGCCGGCCATCGAGTCCGTGTCCGCCACGCCGAGCGCTAACGCGCTGAATAATGTGCTGCTCGCCGGTTTTACCTCAGCCCCGGTCTGCGGTAACACCGTCAACTGCAGCGGTAATACGGGCGTCAATGGCCCCCAGCCGGGGGCAACGGCTCTCCAGCAGCGCATCGCGCTGGAAGGGCTGCCGCCCGCGAATGCGGCTGCGGTACTGAGCGGCCTCAGGGCGTTCCGCGGCGCGACTGTGATCCCCATCTACTCGCTGCCACTGAAGGGACCGGCGACAACCGGGCCCGGTGGAAAGGGCGGCCCTGGACCCGGCGGACCGGGCGGACCCGGCAACGGCAACGGCATCATCAGCTGTGCCGACCTGCGCGAACTGGCGGTTCTCGGGCAATGCGCCGCGGGCCGCACTGACGTCGTGGTCCCCTCCGGCAACCTGTTCGGCGACAACCCGCACTTCACCACTCAGCCCATCGCCTCGCCCTCGAGTCCCGCTGCGACGAGCAACGTCAGCCGCCTGTACATGCAGGCGCTACTGGTCAAAGTGAACGGCCCGGCGACGCTGGAGCGCGTCCGCACGTACCTCGTCACGCACACCCCGCAGTCCGCATCGGGTACCGCGCCGCGGACCTTCGGCGAGTCAGTGCAGGCCCGCCAGGGAGTCGCCACTACCGTGCAGCGGCTGGTCTACATCGCGGTCGCGCTGACCCTGGTGGTGGCTGGGTGCAGCCTCGCGGTTGCCGTCGGCGGCGGCGTGGTCGAGCGCAAGCGTCCGTTCACGCTGCTGCGGCTGACTGGCACGCCGACGTCGACGCTCTACAGGGTCGTGTTCCTGGAAGCCATACTCCCGCTCGCTGCCGCGACCATCATCGCCGCGGGCACCGCTTACGGCATCTCGGTGCTGACGGTCAACAAGCTGGCGCCGGCAGGCACGCCGACGCCTGTGCCCGGCCACGCGTACTTCCTGACCATGGGAATCGGGCTCATCGCCTCGCTGCTGGTGATCTTCGCCTCGCTCCCGCTCCTGGGCCGCATCACCGGACCTGGCAGCGTGCGGTTCGAGTAGGCGCTCAGCTAGGCTGGCCGCGTGGTTTCCAGGCGCGTGCTCATCGCAGGCTTGTCCGCCGCGGCAGTGGCGCCGACCGCCTGCAGCGCGACGTCCCCCACACCGGCGTCCTCTTCGGCAGCGCATACTAGCCACCCCAAACCGAGTAGCTCGGCGACGTCGTCGCCCGACATCACCCTTGCGTTCGCCGGCGATGTGAACTTCGAGGATCGCACCGCGACACTGCTGAAAGACCCGGCTAATGCATTCGGGCCGATCAGCGCCGTGCTCCAGCAGGCTGACTTCACCGCGCTGAATCTCGAGACGTCCGTTACAAGCCGCGGCACGCCGCAGCCGAAGACGTTTCACTTCCGGACGACGCCTGCTGCGTTCACTGCGATCCGAGCCGCAGGCGTCAATCTAGTCACCATGGCGAACAACCACGTGGAGGATTACGGCGAGACGGGGCTGGCTGACACGCTCGCGGCCGCGAAGGCATCGGGGCTGCCGTACGTTGGCATCGGCGCCGACGCCGACGCAGCCTGGGCTCCGCACGTGGCTACGATCAAAGGCACCAAGGTGGCCTTCATTGGCGTCTCGCAGGTCGCGCAGCTCGCGTCGTCGTGGGTGGCGACGGATTCCCGAGCGGGTGAGGCCAACGCCATCAACCTGCGCCGCACTCTCAACGCCGTCCGGGCGGCCAAACGGCTGGCCAGCATCGTCGTCGTATTCATGCACTGGGGTACCGAGGGCCAGTCTTCCCCCGACGCGAACCAGCTTGCCCTTGCGCCCCAGCTCGCCGCGGCCGGCGCGACGATCGTCGTCGGTTCGCACGCGCACATGCTCCAGGCGTCAGGCTGGCTCCATAACACCTTCGTTGCCTACGGCATGGGCAACTTCCTGTGGTGGGAGAACTCCTACAGCACGGCGACTGGCGTGCTGCAACTGACGCTGCACCCGAACAGGCCGCTGACGGCACGATTTATCCCTGCGGTCGTATCCGATACCGGCCAGCCCATTCGGCTGACCGGCGCCGCTGCCCGCCGGGCCCAGCGGCACTACGCCGGTCTGCGCGCTTCCGCTCAGCTAGCCCCCGCACCGTACTGAGCGATTGGGCCTCCGCCTAGTCGCCTGGCGAGTGCCCCGCGCGACCGGAATCAGGTGAAGGCGCCTGAGTCGGGCGTGCGCATGGGGGCCTGACTCGCTGGCCTTCGCCGAGGTACGGTGAGTGCGTGTCAAGCGCCGACCGGGTTGCGGCTGCCGCGGCGCGGACGGTGGCCGCAGGGACTGCCCGCCTGTTCGCGGCGTGGTCGAGAGGCTCGCCTGTTCCGCAAGAGGCCGACCGCCGCTGCGAAGGTGTCGCTAACTTCGCCGCGCGCACGGCCCTCGTGTGGCAGATACCGCTGGGCACCGTCGGGCTCGCCGCTGAGATGATCAAGTGCGAGGGCGCCAGCGCCGAGGATCTGAGCGAGCTCGCTGAACCGCGCGAAATGATCTACGACGGTGCCAATACGTACTTGCACGTCGGCGAGAAGTGGACTGGGTTCTTCCTCGGCGATCGCGACGGGCCGCGGACGATCAACGATCCGTTGTGGCCGCTCGACGCGCTCTTTGGCGCGCGCGACGCGGTCGAACTTGGGGATGACGTCGTGCGCGGCGAGGCCGCGACACGCTATCGCGTGACGATCGACCTCTCCCAGGCGGATGCGGCACTGTCAGCCGGAGTCACCGTGCCCGCCGGGCCGTACCGGGCGCTCCGCCATATCCCGGCCGAGGTGTGGCTGGATTCGGCTGGCCAGTCCGGGCGTATTGCCGTGCTTACCGACGCGGAGGTCGGCGGTGAGCCGATCTGGTCGATCGTCGAGCTATGGGACTTCGGCGTGGCCACCAACATCGTGGTGCCCACCGGAATCGTGTCAGCGCGGGAGGCCTACGCACTCTGATGAGAGGGCGGCACTACGTGCCATGGAATCGGTCAAAGCAGCTCGACTATTCCTGGACATCACCCGGCCGCCGATCTGACAACCAGCTAGCTCCGTGGGGCTAGGCGGCCGGGGCAGCGTGACTGTAGAGAGTTCGGTCGCCGAGAGTGGCTGTCGTCGTGCCGTCCGGATGCAGGTACAGCTGCCAGCCCCATTTATGGATAGCTATCTGATGGTGGAACAGGCAGACCAGGCAGCAGTTCTCCAGGGTCGTAGGTCCGCCTTCAGCGACCGGAATCAGGTGATGGACCTGGCAGGCGGCCGGAGGTTGGAAGCAGCCAGGGAACTGGCAGTGCTTGTCCCGGACGATGATTGCGCGGCGCAGCGCGGGCGGGACCGTGTCGGTGGATCTGCCGAGGTCGAGCGGCAGGCTGATGCTCGCGGCGGGTTGAGGGAGCAGGGCGCCGCGGAGGTGGGCCGCCAGGCCGCCCGGGCCGGAGAGTAGCCGGATCGCGCGGCTGAGGATCAGGTCGCGGGCAGCAGTGTGAGCCATGGCTGCGGTGCTAAGAGCTGAGCGGCCTAGCGCGCTGGCGTCCTCCGGGAAGGCACGGTCGTGCAAGGAGACGTCGGCCTGCTCGGCCAGCTCGGCCGGGTCAAGGTGCGCGGTGACGATGGGGGAGATGGAAGCGTCGCAATCGGCGCCGGGCCCAGCTGTCGGCGCGTGGCCGGCCCAGTCGGCGATCGCCTGGTCGGAGCCCGGAAGGCCGAGGAGCTGGTCGAGGCTCATGTGGAGCTGGATCTGGGTGGGCTGGCCGGCGCGGTCGGGGAGACCACCGGCGATGAAGCGGTAGCACACGTCGGCAAGAGCGTCGTGCTGCCGCTGCGCGGCGGTGCGGGTGTCTTCAGGGCCGGCCTTGGCGCTCAGCGAGTCCAGAACTGCGCGTAACGCGGCGGCGCACTCCGGCGTGAGATCGCCGTCGAGCTTGCCGACGCCGCGAAAGTGGGTGAGCAGCCGGACGTTTCGACTGTTGAAGTCGTCCATCGGGTCGGTGTCTGGTCCGGCGGTCCGGCGGTAGATCTCCTCGGCCAGGCCGCCGAGGTCACGCAGGCCCGCTCCGCCCGCCGCGGCGTCCAGGAGAATCTGGTCCGCGGCCCCGCGGCCCTCGGCGGGCAGCCGGTCGGACCACCAGCAGATCTTGCGGGCCCATGACGACTGAGATCTGGCCGCTGGCCAGCGCCGTGGCTATCGCGGGGTGGTCGGCCAGGCGCTGGGTCCAGGCCACGGCGTCGGACGCTGCCGCGCCAGTGATCCGAGTCTGCCAGCGCAGCCATGATTGCGGGCCGCCCGCTGCGTCGTCCTCGAATGCACGGGCGGCGGTGAATGCTGCCAGCACGGTCGACCGGGCCGCCACGAGCTGCGCATGCGCGCGCTCCATGGCCCGCAGGCACTCGGCCTGCTCGACCGCAGTCAGCTCGGTTGCTTCAAGGCCAGCAAGCAGCGACAGGCCCGCCGACACGGATGCCAGGGCGTCCGCGGCGTTGGCAGGCTGGCTGGCCTGGCTCATGTAGACCTCCACCTATCCTTGACCGAGCATGTCATAGGCTTAAGTTCGAATCTACGAGCGATTCTACCGACGGCCACTGACATTCTTCCGCAATGGCGCGCGCTGTTTGTCAGTGCGCGAAGGCGCTCCGCTTGCCGTCCGGCAGCAGCGGCACCGGCTCCCGCGGAGCGGCTTGGAGAATCTTGACCTGCGCGCGCAGGTCGCTAATCAGGAGGTCGGCGAGGTCGCGGGAGAAGCCGTTCCGGACGACGATCCGCAGGACGGCGGTGTCTTGCATATTCGCCGGGAAGGTGTAGGCGGGGACGAGCCACCCCCGCAATCGCAACCGCTCGGATAGGTCAAAGACGCTGAAGCAGGCCTTGGCGGGATCGGCCAGCCGGAATGCCAGCACGGGCAGGTCGCTGCCGTCTGACAGCAGCTCGAACGGACCGATGGCGGCGATCTCGCCAGCTAGATGTTTCGCCAGCTGCTGACAGCCCAGCTGAACCTGCCGATAGCCCTCGTACCCCAGGCGGAGGAAGTTGTAGTACTGCGCGGCGACCTGGGCACCGGGTCGGGAGAAGTTGAGCGCGAACGTCGGCATCTCGCCGCCGAGGTAATTCACCTTGAAGACAAGGTCGTCCGGCAGGGCGGCGGCGTCGCGCCAGATGATCCAGCCGACGCCCGGATACACCAAACCGTACTTGTGCCCCGACGTGTTGATCGAGGCCACCCGCGGCAGCCGGAAATCCCAGTCCAGGTCGGGGACCAGGAACGGGGCAACGAATCCGCCCGACGCCGCGTCCACATGGATCGGGACGTCCAGCCCGGTGCGCCCGTGCAGGTCGTCCAGGGCGGCCGCGATCTCCTCGACCGGCTCATAGCTGCCGTCCATAGTGGAGCCGAGGATCGCGACAACACCGATGGTGTTCTCGTCGCAGTGCGCCGCCGCTTCCGGGCCGGTGAGGTGCAGCCGTCCCGGCTCCATCGGCACGAGCCTGGGCTCGACCTGCCAGTAGCGGCAGAATTTCTCCCAGCAGACCTGGACGTTGGCGCCCATCACCATGTTCGGCCTGGCCTGGTCGGAGCCCGCCGCCTGCTGGTGCGCGCGCCAGCGCCAGAGCAGTGCCAGACCTCCGAGCATGCAGGCTTCACTTGATCCTGTCGTCGAGCAACCGGTCGCCGGTCCGGGCGCATGCCACAGGTTGGCAATGATGTTGACGCATCGCCTCTCCAGCTCTGCGGTCTGCGGGTATTCGTCCTTGTCGATCATGTTCTTGCTGAAGCAGTCGGCCATCAGCTCGTCAGCCTCTGGTTCCATCCAGGTTGTGACGAACGTGGCCAGGTTGAGCCTGGCGTTGCCATCCAGGATTAGCTCATCCCTGACGACCTGGAGCGCGGCATCCGCCGGCATCGGATGGAGCGGTATCCGGTTCTTGGGAATCGTGTGCGTGACGTCACGGCCATAGACGGAGTGGTGGAAGTCGACCTCGGCCTCACCGTGGATCTCGTCAACCTTGGCGTGCAGTGGCATGCTGGCTTCCTCACTCTCGGTCGCGCTGATAGCGGCTGAACAGGAAGCCGTCGTCATGCAGCACGTGTGCGAGTGACAGCCGTGCTGCGAGCGCAGCCTCCGACATGATCATCCGGCTGGCTGATCCGGACGTCAGCACCGGGCTCGTGGTCAGACAAAGTTCATCGATCAGGTCCGCCTCGGCAAGGTGGCCGAGCAGCATCGGGCCGCCCTCGGCCAGGATGCTCGCATATCCGAGCCGGCGCAGAGCGCCGACCGCTGCGGTGACGTCGAGCCTGTCCTGGCCTGCTTCTATGACCCGGCAACGCCGGGCGATGGCAGCGCGCTGATCGGGCGGAGCGGCGGCAGTGGTGATGACGATCGTCTGCGCACCCGGCGCGGCGCCGGTCAGCAGCCAGCTGTCAGGGTCTAGGTTCAGGCGGCCAGAGACCACCGCGATAGGCGGGACAGGCGCGTCCGGTGGGCGCAGGCCAGCCCAGATCTCGTCTGCCTGGACCGGACGGTAACGCTCCGTCCGGACCGTCCCTGAGCCCACCAGTATCAGGTCGGCCAGGCTGCGCAGCACCGTGAACACCATGCGGTCCGCCGGACCTGACAAGCCGCCCGACCGGCCGTCAACTGATGCGGCGCCGTCGGCGCTCACCACCATGTTCGCCCGTAGCAGGGGATGCGGACGAGCGGCCCCGTTCCCGTAATAAGAAGCGAGCTCGGTCACGGCTGCGGGCGTCGGGCCCGGCTTGACGTGACGGGCGACCTTCAGTTCAGGGCCGCGGACCGGATGGATCTTGCGCACGGCCAGCAGTCAATCAGATAGGGCGGAATGGCGAGCGGCGGGGCGGAACCGAGCTGATCAGGCTGCGGTGCCCTGAAGTACCACGACAGCCCGGCCGGTGACTTGCCGGCTGCTCGCCGGGGCCAGCTGCTCGCTTGCTGGCGAGGCGGGATCTTCAGAGCCGCCCGCCCGCCCCGTATCAACCACGACCTGCCAGCCGCTCGCGGTGTTGGGCAGGGTGAAGGTGACCGGCAGGTCATGCGCGTTGAACAGCAGCAGAAAGCTCTGGTCGGTGATGGGCTCGCCGTGCGGGCCAGGCTCAGTGATGGCCTCGCCGTTCAGCAGCACCGCCAGTGATCTGGTGTGGCTGGCCTGCCAGTCCGCATTGGTCATCTCGGCACCCGCGGGCGTGAGCCAGCTGATGTCCCGCTGGCCGCCGAGTTCGCCACTGAAGAACCGGCGGCGCCTGAACACCGGGTGCTCGCGACGCAGCGCGATCAGGTCGCTGGTGAACTCCAGCAAGTCAGGATGCTTGCCCACGGCTTCCCAGTCGACCCACGACAGCTCGTTGTCCTGGCAGTAGGCGTTGTTGTTGCCCTGCTGCGTGCGGCCGAGCTCGTCGCCCGCCAGCAGCATCGGGACGCCCTGCGATAGCAGCAGCGTCGCGAGGAAATTGCGCTCCTGGCGGTTCCGCAGTTCGGTAATGGTCGGGTCGTCGGTCGGGCCCTCCGTGCCGCAGTTCCAGGACCGGTTGTCGTTGCTGCCGTCTGCGTTGCCGTCACCATTCGCCTCGTTGTGCTTGCTGTTGTAGCTGACGAGGTCGGCAAGCGTGAACCCGTCATGGCACGTCACAAAGTTGATCGAGGCAACCGGGCGCCGTGCGCTCGTCTCGTACAGATCGCTGGAGCCGCTGAGGCGGGAAGCGAACTCGGGGACAGAGGCGGGCTGGCCGCGCCAGAAGTCCCTGACGGTGTCGCGGTACTTGCCGTTCCACTCGGTCCACAGCGGCGGGAACTTGCCCACCTGGTAGCCGCCGTCGCCCACGTCCCACGGCTCGGCGATGAGCTTCACCTGGGAGACGACCGGATCCTGCTGTACGAGCTCGAAGAAGGCCGACAGCCTGTCGACCTCGTGCAGCTCGCGGGCCAGGGCCGAGGCCAGGTCGAACCGGAAGCCATCGACGTGCATGTCCAGGATCCAGTAGCGAAGCGAGTCCATGATCAACTGGAGCGCGTGCGGGTGCCGGACATTGAGGCTGTTGCCGCAGCCGGTGTAGTCGAGATAGACGGACGGGTCGTTGTCGTCGAGCCGGTAGTAGGCGGCGTTGTCAATCCCGCGGAAGGACAGCGTCGGCCCGAGGGCACCGCTCTCGGCCGTGTGGTTATAGACGACATCGAGAATGACCTCGATACCCGCCGCGTGCAGGGCCTTGACCATGGACTTGAACTCGGCGACCTGGCCGTGCGGCTCGGCGGAGCTTGAATAGGCGTTATGCGGAGCTAGGAAGCCGATTGTGTTGTAGCCCCAGTAGTTGGTCAGCCCGCGCTCGGCTAGGTCGTGCTCGGGTACCGACTGGTGCACGGGCATGAGCTCGATGGCCGTGATGCCCAGCCTGGTCAGGTGCTCGATCACCGGGGACGAGGCCAGGCCCGAGTAGGTCCCGCGGAATTCGGCCGGGACCTTGGGGTGGCGCATGGTGAGGCCGCGGACGTGGGCTTCGTAGATCACGGTCTGGTGGTAGGGCGTATGCGGCGGCCGGTCGCCTGACCAGTCGAAGTAGGGGTTGATGACCACACTGCGCGGCATGAACGGCGCGCTGTCGGAGTCGTTGCGCCTGGCCGGGTTACCAACCTGATAATCGAACAATGCCTGGTCCCAGCGCAGACGCCCGTCGACCGCCTTGCCGTAGGGATCAAGCAGCAGCTTGGCCGGATTGCAGCGGTGGCCGCGACCCGGATCGTAAGGGCCCGTCACGCGGTAGGCGTAGCGCTGCCCTGGGCCGATGGTCGGCAGGTAGCAATGCCAGACGAAGCCGTCGACCTCGGTGACATCCAGGCGGCTCTCGGTGCCGGCGGCGTCGAACAAACACAGCTGGACCCGGTCAGCTACCTCAGAGAACAAGGCGAAGTTGGTTCCAGAGCCGTCCCAGGTGGCCCCAAGCGGATAGGCAGCGCCAGGCCAGATCTGCATCCGCTGACCTTACCTGCTGGTAACAGCAGACCGGACCAGGATGCCCGGCAGGTCAAGTCCGTCTGGCAGGCTGCCGAACGGGACGCCGGGTCCCGCGCTGCCCGCGCTGCTCGCGCTGCCAGGACTGCTGGGCGCGAGCCTGGTGGCGCAGAACGCGTCGGCAACCGCGGTCGGGCGCGTGGCGGGCGAGCAGGGCCGCCTGGAGAGTCACAGCGAGCTGACCAGCCAGCATGCGGGCGTGCCGCTCCGATTGCTGGCCGTCGGACGTGGCCTCTTTGAGAGCCTGCCGCAGGCTCGAAGCCGCAGCCGCGACCCGCGGGTCGTCGGCCGCCAGGTCGATCTCGGCGAGCAGCGCGTCGCTCGCGTCGGGGGTGCGGGCGAGTGCGCGCAGCACGTCCAGCGCGGTGACGTTGCCAGAGCCTTCCCAGATGGAGTTCAGCGGGGAGTCGCGCAGCAGCCGCGGCATGGCCGAGTAGTCCTCGACGTAGCCGTTGCCGCCGAAGCACTCCAAGGCCTCGCCGGTGATCATCGGCGTCCGCTTGCAGATCCAGTACTTGGCTGCCGGCAATGCCACGCGAAGCAGGGCGGCCTCGGCTGCATCCCCGCGCGCCGCCCGGTCGGCGGCCCCCGCGAGACGGAGCGCGAGCGTGGTCGCCGCCTCGGACTCAAGGGTCAGGTCGCCGATAACGCCAGTCATGGCCGGATGGTCGATGAGCCGCGCACCGAAAGACGTGCGCTGCCGGGCATAGTTGGCCGCGAGCACAGTGGCCTGGCGAATCGCAGCTGCGCTGCCGAGCACGCAGTCGAGCCTGGTCGCGCTCACCATGTTGATGATCGTCGGCACGCCGCGGCCTGGCTCGCCGACTGGCCACGCGACGGCCTCGTCGTACTCGACCTCGCTGGAGGCGTTAGAGGTATTGCCGAGCTTGTCCTTGAGCCGCTGGATGTACATCGCGTTGCGGCTGCCGTCGGGGAGGACCCGCGGCAACAGGAAGCAGGACAGGCCCTCCGGAGCCTGGGCGAGCACGAGGAACATGTCGCACATCGGCGCCGAGCAGAACCATTTGTGTCCGGTTAGCAGGTAGCTGCCGTCGCTAGCGGGCACAGCGCGCGTGGTGTTCGCGCGGACGTCCGAGCCGCCCTGCTTCTCGGTCATGGCCATCCCAGCAAGCAGCCCGGCCTTGGCCGTGGGCACGCGCAGGCCTGGCTCGTACACCGGCGCCGTGAGCAAGGGCTCGTAGCTGGCCGCCAGGTCTGGCGCATTCCGAAGGGCGGGCACGCAGGCATAGGTCATCGAGACCGGGCAGCCGTGCCCGGCTTCAGCCTGCGTCCAGACCATGAACTTGGCGGCCCTGGCCACGTGAGTGCCGGGCCGGGAGTCGGCCCACGGCGCAGCGTGCAGCCCGTGGGTAACCGCCGTCCTCATCAGCTCGTGCCAGGAGGGGTGGAAGTCGACCTCGTCGACCCGGTAGCCGCGCGCATCGTGAGTCCGCAGGACGGGTTTGTTCACATTCGCGAGTCGGGCGCGCTCTTGAGTCGGCGCGGAACCGGCCAGCAGGCCGAGCTCGTGCAGCTCGGCCTCAGCCCAGCCGCCCCCCTCACGATGGAGTGCGGCCAGCAGGGCGGCGTCGTCGGCGACATCGAATCCGGTCAGCGCCGGGACCTGATTGAACACGTCGTGCGTCGTCCGCCGCACACCGCCGTGGACAGCAGGTGCGGGGGAAGTCACGACGTGTGGATGCCGCACTCGCTCTTGGCAGTGCCTGCCCAGCGACCGCTGCGCGGATCGGCCCCGTCAGCGACCCTGGAGGTGCAGGTACGGCAGCCGATGGATGGGTATCCGTCATAGACGAGCGGGTTGACGAGGATGTTATTGGCCACGATGTAGTCGTCTACCTGCTGCTGGGTCCACTCGACAATCGGGTTGACCTTGATCATCTCGCGCCTGGCGTCCCACTGGACGGCCTTGGTGTCGCTGCGGGCTTCGGTCTCCTCGCGGCGGACGCCGGTGAACCAGGCGTCGTAAGGTGCGAGGGCCTCCTCAAGCGGCACGACCTTGCGCAGGTAGCAGCACAGGTCCGGATTCCGGCTGTACAGCCGCGGGCCCAGCTCGGCGTCCTGCTCGGCCACGGTGGTGGGCGGCGTCACGTTAATCACGTTGACGGGGTAAACGGCGGACACAGCGTCCCTGGTGCCCACGGTCTCCGGGAAGTGGTAGCCAGTGTCCAGGAAGAGCACATCGACGCCAGGCAGGTGCTTAGAGACCAGATTGACCAGCACAGCGTCGGTCATTGACGAGGTAATGCAGATCCGGCTGCCAAAGGTTCGAACAGCCCACGCGACAACCTCGTCGGCTGGCGCTCCCGCGAGTGCATCAGCAGCTTCGGCGGCTAGCCTCTCCATGTCGCTGGGCTCCTCCTCGCGGCCGTGAGATCCAGCCATTCCCATTCACACTAGGGCCAAGCAGTGGCCGGTGTTAGAACTGTGGCGTAAATCACGGGTATCGCACGCTGTCCCCAGCGTCACGATTCCTGCCCTGCCGCGCCACACGTAACCCCTGCCAGTTTGCCCAACCGCGGCCTCGGTGGTGGTATTCCGGCTGAGCCTGCTGGTAGCACAACCTTGCGGTAGGTCAGCCTCACCGTAGCTCAGCAGCTCAGCCTTGCGGTATAGGCCTAGCCTGCCCTATGGCGGCCTAGCCTTGTCGGATCCAGCCCAGGCGTGTCTCTGACTCTGACTCTGATTTTGGCGCTGGCGGCTGATGCTGGCAGTCGCACCAGGTACCACCGCGGCACTCCTGATGTCGCTGAGCCCGACAGCCTGGGCAGACCATGGTCCTGGCCGGATCCGTGCCGGGGCTCAGGCCGCGTTGGCCCGGCGCATGCGGCGGCGACGCTCGGAGGAGCGCTCGTCCTCGTTCAGACCGCCCCACGTCCCGTACTTCTCCGGCCTGCTGACGGCATAGGTGAGGCACTCGGCCCGGACCGGGCAGGCCGCACAGACGGCCTTAGCCTTGCGCTCGCGAATCTCGCGCTCGGGCTGCCGCTCTCCATCGGGCCCGAAGAAAAGCACGACATCACGGCCCCGGCACGCAGCCTGATCCTGCCAGCCCCAGTTCGGCCGTTGCATCAGGGCGGCTTGACGGCGTACCTCAGACATGAATAGCTCTCCTCAGCCAACAGACCGTGGTCGTCGGTGGCCACGGTGTTAATGCTCGACGTAGTGGGTCTTTGTTTTAAGTCGGTGCTTGTAAAGTCGGTGCTTGTACAGTCGGTGCTTGTACAGTCAGTGCGCATAAATCGGTTAAAACACTCATTCACTGCGTGCTTCAGGGGTTCAAGCCCCGTCGTGCCAGCGTGCTCCCGTCCGGCGGACCCCTCAAAGCGAGGTAGGGTTCTCTAGACGAAGAAGTTCTCGCGCGGTTGTGGCAATTGCCCCGTCGCATGATGCAACGCGCCGCAGTAGCGTGGTGTTCCCGGCGGCGGCTCCGTCATGGCCGCGACGTTCGCAGGCGTGCCAGTCTAAGTGCGCGCGCCGCCCGACAATTATGCCATTGGGCGGGTCTAGCGCGCAGCCGGGATCCCGAATATCTACATCGATCAGCCCGTGCGCCGTGTCGCACTAATTGATCATCAACTGGACAGATCCCACAGTTCAGGCCACGATAGCTTTCATGTCCGCGTCCGACGCAGCCCCGCTGCCTCGCCTGGGCGAGGTCTTTTTCGATGTCAGAGGCGATTCCCGCAGCATGAGGCTGAGCTGGTACGCCGACACTGACGTGGCTGTATTCAGCATCTGGCAGGGCGGGAAGTGCACCGGCACCTTCCGACTGCCGATGGGCGACCTCGGCCGGATGATAGAGATACTGCAGCGCGGCCCGGACAAGCGCCATGGGAGCGGCTCTGGCCGCGGTGCCGGTGGCCACGATGTTGGCCAGCACGGTGTCAGCCAGCACGGTGTCAGCCAGCAGGCGGCCCCTGGCCACGCCAGTTCTGGTTATGACGCGGATTACGAAGCTGATTACAACGGCGAGTACGACGCCGACTACACAGTCGCTCACAATGCGAGCGCCCAGAACGGGCCGGTCGGCGAGGCTGATTCCAGGTCCGGCACATACGGGCCAGGGGGCGCTCATCGACCCGGCGAGTACGGCGCCGCTGAGTATGGCTCCGGTGACTATGGCGCCGCGGATTACAGCTCCGGCGATTACGCCTCCGGCGATTACCGCGCCGCGGATTACAGCTCAGGCGATTACGGTTCCGGGAATCACGGCCCTGGCGACTACGCGGAGCCCAGGTATGGGGAAGCCGGTTACCGGGACGGCGGATCTCGCGCTGGCGGGCACCGCGCTGGCGGGCACCGCGCTGCCGACCACGGGGCTGCCGACCACGGGGCTGGCGACCACGGGGCTGGCGACCATCGGGCCGAGCGCTATGGGGGTGGCGACTATGGCCGACCGGACTTTGAGCAGGCTGCACACGCGCCGCGCCCCACGTCCTGGCGCGACGACAACCGCTATCAGGCCGATGTGACTGGTCAGCGCTCCGTCGCGGCAGACGAGGCCGGATACGGGCAGCAGCGCTTTGTGCCGCCCTATGTCCAGCCCCAGCCCGACTCATCCGACGCCGACTTTTTCGACGATCCCGAGTATCGGCTGCGTGCCGATCCAGCCGCCCGGTCGCGACATTCGGCGGGCGGGTACGGCCGCGGACAACAGCAGTAACGGGAGCCGACCTCCGCGACGCCCGGATCGGCCCCCCCGCAGGGGATTCCGTCTTTGACGGCCGCCAAAAAGCGCTGATCAGAAGGTGGTGTCGGTGCCGTTAGAGCCGGGACGCCGCGGGGCATAGTTTTCGGCGGGGGGAAGGGGGATTCCAGGTGGCTCAGAAAATCTCCGTCACGTTCGCGTGCGACTACGACTCACGAGAGATTCCCGAGGGCGAGCACATGACTCGGGCGTTCAGCCTTGATGGCCGGGATTACGAGATTGACTTGTGCGAGAAGCACAGCCAGAAGTTCGACGAAACGCTCAGCAGGTTCGCCGAAAAGGCCCGGAAGGTTACCAGCCGGGTAGGGAAGCCGAAGCGGCGTACTACCGCGCATCGGCAGCGCAGCGCCGATATCCGGGCATGGGCGAAGCACAGCGGGATGGACGTCAGTGACCGCGGGCGTATCCCGGCGAATGTGATCGCCAAGTACGAGGCCAACCACTAGCTGGATGGACCGGTGGCCGGCGCCCGTCAGGGTGCCGGTTCATTGGCATGCGTTCGGTCAGGCACCAGCATCACCGCGGAGGCCAGTACCTGGGAATTGGGCAGCAACACGGTGCCATCCTCGGTCTCCAAGCGCACGTACGTCAGGCTCAGGTCGGTGACGACCCCCTCGATCTGGCCCGAGAGAGCGCCGGCCCGGAAGCGCACCCGGTCGCCTACCCGGAACGGGCTGGCGAACAGCAGGACAAGGCCAGCGAAGACGTTAGACAGTGACTGCTGGGCGGCGATGCCGAGCAAGACGCCGGCCACGGCACCGCCGACCAGCAGTTGCCCGGGATTGACGCCGAGGACTGCCAGGGAGATCGTCAGGATGGCGAAGACTCCAGCTACCAGCAGGACGTACCTGACGATGCCGGCATGCGCCTGCCCGGTCAGCGACTGAAGGGCGCGTCGTGCTGCCCCGGACAAGCCAAAGACCGCGATCATCCCGAAGACAAAGAACGCCAGCGTGCCGGCGATGAAGACCACCTTCGCGGTCTGATCGCCGTGGGTACTGCTCAGTTCGTGATAGTTCTTCACGTGCCAGGCCTTGGCCGCGATGGCGCCCGCGACTGCGATGACCAATGCGAACAAAGATCGCCACGGCCTCGCCTTGGCCCGAACCCTATGAACGCGCTCGGCGACGTCCAGCTGACGGCGTTCCTGCAGATCCATTTCTCCACGCTATCGGTGGTCACGCTGTGGTACTGGTCAAGGACAGTGTGACGACATACACGGTGACGAGATACACGCGTGAGCCCGGGAACGTCAAGGTTCCCGGGCTCACGCGATGATTCTCTCGCGGACGGCCTGGCTAGCCGCCGAGGTTGAACAGCGGACCACCGACGGGCAGGACCTGCTTGCCCTTCATGCCGTTCATCACGCCTGCCGCGGACGTGTACCAGGCGACGAACGCCGTGATGACGCCGATGACACCGCCGACCTTGACGATGCCGCTGCTGCCGCCGAGGATCCCGATGAACAGGAAGATCTCGGTCAGCTCCAGAGTAAGGAAGACGCCGAACACGGCGAGGTTCAGCTGTGTGCTGGCGATCAGCATGTACGTGTTGAAGATGGCGAATGCCAGCAGGATCCAGCCCACGTCCTTCGCGCCGGCGGGCCCGTGGACAAGGAGTCCGAACAGGCCGAGGCCGATCCAGAAGCCGCCATAGGTCGAGAACGCCGTCGCGCCGAAGACGTTCTTGTTGCGGAACTCCCACATTCCGGCGAGCAACTGAATCAATCCGCCATAGGCGAGGGCGTAGCCGAGCCAGTCGGCGCCAGAGGTGTTCTTCGCCCAGCCCGCGTTCACCGTTGACAGCAGGAACGTGGTCAGCGCGAACGCTGCGAGCCCGAGCGGTGCGGGGTCGGCAATGCCGGTGCCTACTGCAACAGCTGCGGGAGCCTCATCGGTAGTGCTCAACTATTTCCTCCTGAGGGGCTTGCCTGCCTGACCACGAGCACACTGCTGGGGCAAGGCAGGCGCGATGGATGGTGGCGAAGTCGCGAATCCGAAACGCCGTGCCTGGCTGCCGGCCTGGGTATCAAACCCGGCCGGGCAGGCCCCGTAGTCCGTTACCACCGCTACGAGCATGGCCATTCGCTGACCTTCCTGAGCTTTCACACATGGCCCACCAGAACCAGGTGAAAGATCTGCCCTGAGCGTAACTCCCGTGAGGCAATTTAGGGAGACCCATTTTCCGGAGTTGGGACTTAAATGCCGGAGGCGGCACCCGGTGTTAGTTCGCGCCCGTGTTAGTCCGCGCCCGTGTTAGTCCGCGCCGTGCTGTCTTGCAGGGGTCGTCGTGGCGCAGCAGCCCCGACAGGCCCGCCCGAGTCGCCAGCACCACCACACTGTCCCTGGCGCGGATCACGTAGTCCGGGGCGGGCGACCAGTCCACACCGGCGCTGTCGGCCCGGCGCAGCGCGATGAGACGGACCAGTCCCGGCTGATGGACAGCCATGACCTGCTGGCCCGCCAGACTGGCATCGTCGGCGGGGATGTCCGCCAGCAGCAGTACGTGCCGCCCGACGGCGATGGTGCGCAGCACCTGATGATCGAGCACGGCGGCGGCGAAGGCCGGCGCGGCAAGGTAGGACGTCGAACGCGAGACAGTATCGGCGATCGTGCCCTGAACGCGCGCGGCCAGGTCGTCATCGTAGAGGCGCACAACGATGCGCGGCCTCGCCGCGAGTGCCCTGGCGTTGAGCGCCGTCTCAAGGTTCGCGATATCGCTGCTGGTGACCGACACGAGCGCCTGGCACGTGGCGATGCCCGCATCTCGCAGCGTCTCCTCTCGATGCGTCTCGCCGATGACGACGCGGATGCCGAGGCGCTGCGCGAGCGGCATGCCGGTCGCCTCAGCGCTCTTGTCGACGCCGACAACCTCGATGCCGAGATCGTGTAGCTGGCCGATGATCCGTGCACCGACGGTGCCCAGGCCCGCGACTATCACGTGGTTGCCAACAGGCGGCCTCGCGGCCGCTGCTACGCCAGGAATGCGCGACCCGACAATGACCGCGGTTATCAGTGGCAGGAATGCCAGCCCGGCAAATGTCAGCAGGAACTGCGCGATTTTCTCCGCCGAGGGCACGCTTGGGCCCGTGACCGCCGCGCCAGCCGAGTCGAGCAAGGTCAGGTACAGCGCGGTCAGCGTGGCAAAGCCGGCGGGGCCGATCAGCAGCGCGAACCCGGCGACAATGACAGCGACGAGCGCGATGAAGACAAGTCCCAGTTTGGTGCCGACAGTCTGGCGCACCAGCCGCAGCGGCGCTGTCAGCCGACGGCGACGCTGGCGTGACAGCGGGTTTCGCGGCGTGCCGTCAGCTACGGCGAGTACCAGCCCGGCGCCAGGGTCGGCGGGCGGCAGGAGGCTGGGCGCATCGGCATCGCTGCTCGCCGCCAGCCCGCAAATGATCTGATCCGCGCCGACGTCCTCCCGTCGCGCCACGTACATGGTGCGGCCGGCCAGTTGCACATGGCTCGGGGCTGGCTCGCCGAGCGCCGCGGCGATGAGGGACGGCGCAGCCATCTGCGCCTCCGACAGGACGGCGCAGTCGGTGAAGAAACCGCGGATGCGGTCGCCGAGGCCGGCGTTAAATATCGCGATCACGAGCCGGACTCGCGGACTGAGCTCTTGCGCTCGCAATGCGGCGTGGAAATTGCCCAAGTCGTCTTGATGGAGGATCGCGAGACCTCGCGCTCCGGGCAGGCCGGCATCGATGAAGGCATCAGCCGTCAGCTCCGGTCGCTCGAGTACACGGACGCCGGGCGTGGCCGACATCCGGATGGCATGTGCGCCCGCTCCCGACGGCACGATCGCGGTGACGGCTAACCCGTAGCGGGCGGTGAGCTCCTCGGCCATGCGCGACGCGAGGGCGTTGGCGCCGCAGAGAATGACGTGGTCCTCGAGCTCGCCTGAGTGCGGGGGCACGAAAGGATCTTAACCGCCGCTATCCGGTCGTTGCGGGAATCCCGGCCACGTAGGCCAGCGCCTCTCCGTAGATCTCGTCCGGGTCCAGACGGCGCAGTTCCTCGGCGAGCAGGTCAGCGATGTCCCGGCGCTGGAGTGCCACGCGCCGGTCAGGCTGGCCAGGTCGCGCAAGCGTAGCCACCCGCCCGTCCGGCCGGCTGATGACGACGTCGCCCCCGGCTGTCTCCATCCGCACCTCGGTGATGCCCGGGCCACCCGACGTTTCCCGGCTAAACCGCACCCCAAGCCTGCTGCTCAGCCACGCGGTCAGCAGGTCGGCTGTCGGATTGTGCTCCTCCGCGGCGACGATCCCGCCAGTGATCGGGAGCAGTTCCTGGTCGACGGTCGCTGCTAGCAACGAGCGCCACGGCGTCGCCCTTGTCCAGCTCAGGTCCGTGTCTCCGGGCTTGTAGCCGGCACTCAGCGCGGCCAGTGCCTCTATCGGGGCCTTGGCGCGCGCCGCGTCCGTGACCCGGCGCTGGGCGAGCAAGCCAAGCGGCTGAGCTGACGGGACCGCGGGGAGCAGTCCGTGCCACCACGTGACCACCGGCGTGTCCGGCACGAGCAGCGGCATGATGACGGAGTCCGCGTGCTCGCTCATCGGCCCGTACAGGCGCAGCAGTACCGTCTGGCCCGGCGTGCCCTCGCCCGACCTGATCTCGGCGTCCAGGCGAGACGTGGTCCTCGCGTCGCGAGCGATCACGGCGAGGACGCGGCAGGGATGCTCGCGGCCGGCCTGGCTGGCCGCCCGCACCGCGTCGTGCTGGCCTGACTCGTCGGTCATGATGATCAGGTTCAGCACAACTCCCGTGGCCGGGCCTCCGATCTGGTCCCTGGTCATGGCCAGGGCAGCCCGAATCTTGGCGGTCGTGGTGTCGGTGAGATCGGTCAGCATGTCGTCGTCATCCTCCGCATCCCTGCTGCACGCAGGGCCACTACAGTCGCCGCCACGCTCGGCCGTCGCGGGCGAGCATCTCGTCCGCGCTAAGCGGGCCAGGCGTGCCGGCCGGGTATTGCTCGGGTTTGTCGTGGTTCGCCCAGAAGTCCTCGATCGGGTCGAGGATCTTCCACGACAGCTCCACCTCCTCCTGACGCGGGAACAGGGGCGGATCGCCGATCAGAACGTCCAGCAGCAGCCGCTCGTAGGCCTCCGGACTCGACTCGGTGAAGGACTCGCCGTAGGCGAAGTCCATGTTCACGTCCCGCACCTCCATGGCTGACCCCGGCACCTTCGAGCCAAATCGCAGCGTCACGCCCTCGTCTGGCTGCACGCGGATGACTAGAGCGTTCTGGCCGAGTTCCTCGGTGTCGGTGGCGTCGAATGGCAGGTGTGGCGCGCGCTGGAAGATGACCGCGATCTCCGTCATCCTCGTCGGCAGCCGCTTGCCGGTGCGCAGGTAGAACGGCACGTCGGCCCAGCGCCTGTTGTCGATGGTGAGCCGGATGGCCGCGTAGGTCTCGGTGGCGGAGTCGGCCGGGATGCCGTCCTCCTCCAGATACCCGCGCACGGGGACGCCGCCCTGCCAGCCCGCGGCGTACTGGCCGCGCGCCGTGCCAGCGCCCAGGTCGGCCGGGATCTGGACGGCGGCCAGTACCTTTTCCTTCTCCGCCCGCAGCGACCCGGCGGCGAACGACAGCGGCTCCTCCATGGCGGTCAGCGCGAGCAGCTGGAGCAGATGGTTCTGGATCACGTCCCTGGCCGCGCCAATGCCGTCGTAGTACCCGGCCCGGCCGCCGATGCCGATGTCCTCGGCCATCGTGATCTGCACGTGGTCGACGTAGCCGCGGTTCCAGATCGGCTCGAACAGGGTGTTAGAGAAGCGAATGGCCAGCAGGTTCTGGACGGTCTCCTTGCCCAGGTAGTGGTCGATGCGGAAGACCGCGGACGGCGGGAACACCGCGTCCAGCATCGCGTTGAGCTCTCGCGCGCTCTCCAGGTCGTGGCCAAACGGCTTCTCGATGACCACGCGGCGCCAGGGCTGGTAGCCGCTCTCAGTCGGCGGAGCGCTGGACAGTCCGGACCGCTTCAGCTGCTGCACAACGACCGGAAATGCGTTAGGAGGCACTGACAGGTAGAACGCGTAGTTCCCGCCGGTACCTCGCTCGACGTCCAGTTCGGCGACCGTCCGCGCAAGGCTGTCGAATGCCCCGTCGTCGGAGAACTCCCCTGGAACGAACCGGATTCCTTCGGACAGCTGCTGCCAAACTTCCTCACGGAACGGGGTGCGCGCGTGCGCCTTGACAGCATCGTGCGTCACGCGGGCGAAGTCCTCGTCCTCCCAGTTCCGCCGCGCGAAGCCGACGAGTGAGAACCCGGGCGGCAGCAGCCCACGGTTGGCCAGGTCGTAGATGGCGGGCAGCAGCTTCTTGCTCGCCAGGTCGCCGGTCACACCGAACAACACGAGCACGCACGGGCCGGCCAGCCGTGGGATGCGCCGATCGCGAGGATCGCGCAGCGGATTCGGGATCATGTAGTGCTGCCGCCGGCTGCCATCTCGCGGGTGATCGACTCGAGCAGCTCGTTCCATGAGGCGGCGAACTTCTCGACGCCCTGCTGCTCCAGGACCGCCACGACGTCGTCGTAGTGCACGCCCAGAGCGTCAAGCTGCTCGAATACCCGTCTGGACTCGTCGTACGTGCCATGGATGGCGTCGCCATGCAGCTGAGCATGGTCGGCTGTCGCGTGGATTGTCGCCTCCGGCATCGTGTTGACAGTTCCCGGCGCGGCCAACTCGGTTACGTACAGGGTGTCGGCGAACGACGGGTCCTTGACGCTTGTCGATGCCCACAACGGTCGCTGCGGCCTGGCGCCGCGGGCCGTCAACGCCTCCCAGCGCGGCGTCGCTGCACGCAGCTCGAACAGCTCGTATGCAAGCCGGGCATTGGCGAGCGCGGCCTTGCCTCGCAGCGCGTGCGCCTCGGGCGTGCCGATCTTGTCGAGCCGCTCGTCCACCTCGGTGTCGACACGGCTGACGAAGAACGAGGCCACCGACGCGATGGTCGCGACGTCCCGGCCCGATGCCTGCTCAAGGCCCGCCATGTGGGCGTCGATGACCTGGCCGTAGCGCTCGAGCGAGAAGATTAGTGTCACGTTGATGCTAATGCCCTCGGACAGGCACTGCGTGATAGCCGGCAGGCCCTCAAGGGTGGCCGGGATCTTGATGAACAGGTTGGGTCGGTCGACCATCCACCACAGCGCCCGAGCCTCGGCGATCGTCTTGTCCGTGTCGTGCGCCAGCCTGGGGTCGACTTCGATCGAGACCCGGCCGTCGATGCCGTCCGTGGCGTCGTAGACGGGCCGAAGCACGTCACAGGCCCACCTGATGTCGTAGGTCGTGATGTCACGCGACGCCTCTTCGACGGTGACGCCTCGGAGCGCAAGGTCGCGCACTTGCTCTGCGTAGGCCGACCCGCTCGACAGCGCCTTGGCGAAGATTGTCGGGTTCGAGGTCACGCCGCGTACGTGAAAGTCCCGCATGAGCGCGGCCAGGTTGCCGGTGGACAGCCGCTCCCTGTTGATGTCATCGAGCCAGATGGACACGCCCATGTCAGTCAGCTGGGCCAGCGTGTCTTGCTGTGCTGTCATGTCAATCGCACTCCCGCCTCGCGCTCACTACCGAATTCGGCATGTAGTCCGCCGACGCCCCGAAATGTTCCAAGCTGAAACCCCGGCCCGCCTCAACGCTCACTGCCGCCTCAGACCCTTTCACGGCGCACGCCGTTACGGATCGACCCTATCTCTGGCGTCGCCGCATACCCTGCCCGACGCGGGTTAACAATCGGGTCCGGGGCTGGTCGTTAGGGCAGCGAACGGAGGAATTCCAGCATCGCGACGTTGACCTGATCGGGGTTGCTGAGGTTGGCTGCGTGTGTTCCGCCCTCGACTTGCACGAGCGTGGCCGGGCCGCCAAGGCCGGCCTGTACAACTTCGGCGCGCTCCATCGCGATCGCGACGTCAGCAGTGCCGTGCAGGATCAGGGCCGGGCAGCTGATCTCGCCAAGTCGGCCGTGATGTCGTCCCGGTCCATCAGGCATCGGAACGCCAGCCGGAGTGCCGCCCGGTCCCATACCTGCCACTTAGCGAACCAAGGTGCGTAGGCGACCTGGCCGTCGGCCGGCCCGAGAATGAGCGCCGCCACCACGTCGCGCACGGGTTCGGGACCCTGCTCCATCCAGAGCTGCTCCATCTGCTCGTAGGCGGGAGCGACGGCCGGGTTTTCCAGGCCCGCCTGGCTGTCGATGAGGATGAGAGCACGGACTCGCTCGGGCGCCAGCAATGCGGCACGCAGGCTGACAAACCCGCCCTGCGACATCCCCCCGAGTACCGCCTGTTCGATGCCGAGGTGGTCGAGCAGACCGAGCACGTCGCTGGCGGAGTCCCAGTAGCTGAAGGGCTCCGTCGCCGTCGTACCGCCAAAGCCGCGCCCATCCCAGGTGATCATCCGGTACTCGGGCGAGAGCGCAGCGACCTGCGGGTCGAACATCGACGAGTCCATCAGGTACCCGTGGCTCAGGACTACCGCGGGGCCGTCGCCGCCGCTGTCGGAGTAGGCGATGCTGACTCCGTTGACCAATGCGGTGTTGGGCATGGGCGATAACGTATCGCGGCCGCGATCTACGCGGAAGGCGTCGTTATCCAGACAGTCGGGGGAACACCCCCGAAAACCTACAGTCGGGGGGACACGCCCCGGCGACCCCCCGAAGCCTCCGCGGAGAGGTCCGGGGCCATCGCGTCCCTGGCGGTCACCGAGCCGCGGTCGCGCAGCGAGTACGGCAGCAGCAGCGCGGTGATCCAGATTGCAGTGGAGCCTGTCACGTGGACCCAGACGAGGCCCGCCGGGAGGCCGCTGAAGTACTGGGCGTAGCCGATCACCCCTTGCAGCCCGATCAGCCCGAGCAGGAGCCAGCTGAGCCGCACTGCCTTGCGCGGCGCACTGGATACGCGCAGCCCCAGTAGCAGTGCAACCATGAGGCCGGCCAGTAGCCAGCCGATGTCTGCGTGCAGCTGCGTGACGCCTTCCAGCGGCAGGTGATACCGGGCCACGTCGGCCGCGCCGGCCAGCGGGCCGGTGCCAGTCACTACGGTCCCGGCGGCCATCATCAGGGCGACAGTGCCGACGACGCCGAGCGCGACGAGTCGGACCGGTCGCGGGACGAATGGCCGGGGCAGGTCGATGCCCTCCTGAGAGCGAATGTAAAGCGCGACTGCCGCAGCGACGAGCGCGACGGACGCCAGGAAGTGAACGGATACCAGGGCCGGGTTCAGCTTGGTGATCACGACGATGCCGCCCAGTACCGCTTGCGCCACGATGGCTCCGGGCTGCGCCGCTGCGAGCCAGACAAGGTCACGCCGACGTCGTCCGTCGGAGTCGCGGTATCGCCAGGCCGCGACGAACACGCCGACCGCGATCACGAAGATGGCGACCGTCACCAGCCGGTTGCCGAACTCGACCCACCGGTGAATGAGCGGGTCGCCGGTTGCGCCGGACGCGGCGAGGCTGTTGCCGGTGCACTGCGGCCAGTCAGGGCAGCCTAGGCCGGATTGACTCAGCCGCACCGCCGCGCCGCTCAGGATGATCAGCGCCGAGGTGATGACGCCGCCCAGCGCCCACCGGCGCAGCGCGACCGCAGTAGGCGTCAGCAGCGCGTCATCGAGCAGGCGCGGCCAATGCCTGGTCGCGGGCACTTTCGGGGCAGTGAGCGGTGCTGACACGGACACCATGTTAGGCCGGGGGCGGCGGCAAGTTGTCCGGAAGTCGCTCCTGAGGCGCGCTGGCCCTGGCCGCGCCGGCGCAGGCCACGATAACCAGGACGATGGCCAGCCACTGCCGAACCAGCAAGCTCTCGCCGAGGAGCAGCAGGCCGACCAGGGCAGCTACGGCCGGCTCCACGCTCATCCAGATCCCGAAGACGCCCGCCCGCACCCGGCGCAGCGCCTCAAGCTCAAGCCGATACGGAATGACTGACGACAGCAGCCCGATAGCGAGGCCTTCGGCGATGAGGCCGGGGTGCAGCAGCGCGGGGCCGGCCTCCGCGATGGCCGGACCGGTGACCACGAGCGCGGCTACCACCATGGCGATAACGAGGCCGGACGAGCCGCTGAACCGGCGTCCGGTAGCGCGGCTGAGCAGGATGTATGCCGCCCAGCCGGCGGCGGCCACCAGGGCGAACGCGATGCCGGCGGCCTGCGTGCTCAGGCCCAGTACTGGCCCGGCGCGCGCGATCGGACTGGCTGAGGTGCTGGTGCTGGTGGTGAGCCGCGCTCCGCCCTCGGTCAGCAGCAGGACGCCGGCTGCGGCCAGGATCACCCAGAGCACGTCGAGCCATCGTCGCGACGATGCTACGGCGACCGCGAGCGGGCCGAGGAACTCGATCGTCACCGCCACCCCGAGCGGGATCCGCGCGAACGACTGGTAGATCGAGAAGTTCATGATGCCGAGCACCAGGCCGAACGCGACGGCGATGGTCAGGTCGCGCCAGGCCCGGTCGGCTATGACAGTCCGCAGCGTACGCGCCACCGCTCGGCCGCCCACGACGGCGACGATCAGCGCCGACCACCAGAGCCGTAGCCCGGTCATCCCAGCCGGCCCGACCTGACCGAACAAACGTCCGGCCAGGCCCGCGCCCAGCTGCACGGAGATAATGCCGGCGAAGACGAGCAGCGAGGCTGGCGCACCGCGTGCCTGCTGTACTGGCCAGTTCCGGGCTGGCGTGCTCGGGGCTGACTCGGTTCGGGACCGCTACTCCCACCGGAAGGTGCGGGCGGCCACAGCGATGGCGGCGACCGCCCAGGCGCAGAGCACGAGCAGGTCACGCCAGGGGAGTCCGGAGCCACTCGCGAGCACGCCCCGCAGGCCATCGGCCAGTGCGTCGGCCGGCAGCAGGCGCAGCACAGGACGCGCCCCCTCCGGGAACTTCGTCAGCGGGAACAGCACGGCACCGAGGCCGAGCATGATCAGGTAGAGCAGGTTCGCGGCGGCGAGCGTCGCCTCGGCCCGCAACGTGCCGGCCATCAGCAGCGCAAGCCCGCTGAATGCGGCTGTACCGGCCAGGAGTAGGAGCGGTACCCACACGACTGCGGCCGCACTGGCGAACGGCTGCCAGCCCAGCAGGGCGCCGACGACGAGCACCAGGGCTACCTGGATGACCTCGACGGCGAGCACCGTGACCGTCTTGGCCGCGATCAGGCCAGCACGTGAGAGCGGCGTGGAGCCGAGCCGCTTGAGCACGCCGTACCTTCGCTCGAACCCCGTGCCAATGGCCTGGCTCGTGAACGCTGTCGACAAGACGGCCAGGGCCAGGATGCCCGGCACGATGAAGTCGATGCGGCTGCCCTTGCCCACACTGATCAGGTCCGCGCGGCCGAAAGCGAGCAGTAGCAGCACTGGGATGATCACTGTGAGGAGCAGTTGCTCGCCGTTACGCGCGAGCGTGCGCAGCTCCAGCCCGGCCTGCGCGCGGATCATTCGCGGCAGGGGCGCGGCCCCGGGCGCCGGAGCGGGCCACTCCTGGCCCAGCAGCGCAGTCATGATCGCAAGCCCCGGCCGGTCAGCTCAAGAAACAAGTCCTCCAGCGTACGGCTCTCGATCTGCAGGTCCCTGGCCAGCACGCCGTGCTCCGCGCACCAGGCGGTCACCGATGCGATGAGCTGCGGGTCAACCCGGTCCGACACCTCGACCAGGTAGTGGCCGGCCGGGGACTCCTTGGCGACAGCACCCAGCGGCAGGGCTGCAAGCAGAGCGCCGAGGTCCAGGCCAGGTTCGGCACGGAAGCGCAACTGCCCGGCAGACCCGGCGAGCTCCGTGGGCGACCCGCTGGCAACGACGTGGCCGTCGTCGACAATCACGACGTGGTCCGCGAGCCGTTCAGCCTCTTCCATGTAGTGCGTCGCCAGGATAATGGAGGTACCGGCGGCCCGCATCCCCTCGATCAGCTGCCAGGTTGCGTGCCTGGCCTGCGGGTCGAGCCCGGCCGTCGGCTCGTCCAGGAAGACCAGGTCAGGCCTGCCAATGACGGCCGCTGCCAGGCCGAGCCGCTGTTGCTGACCGCCCGACAGGTGCTTGTAAGGGGTGCGCGCCGAATCAGCCAGGCCAAGAGCTGCCAGCAACGTGGCTGGGTCCAGTGGGTGAGCGTAAAAGCTGGCCATGACCTTGAGGTACTCGCCAGCCCGGGCGGTCGTCGGCACGCCACCAGACTGGAGCATGACGCCAACCCTGGCCCGTAGCTCGCGGGCGTCGGCGGCCGGGTCGAGACCAAGGACGCGGACGGAGCCGGCGTCAGGTTTGCGATAGCCCTCGCACGTCTCGATCGTGGTGGTCTTGCCCGCGCCGTTCGGGCCGAGGATCGCCGTGACCTGCCCTCGCTGGGCGCACAGCGACAGGCCCGCTACTGCCGTCTTGTCTCGGTAGCGCTTGACCAGATCGTTGATCTCGAGGGCTGGAGCGAGGCTCACGCAGGCGAGTCTACGGCGGGTAGTGGATCACCAGCGCAAGGCCGGCGTCAGGCGCGCACGAAAGTCGCCAGCTCCGCGGCCTGGGCCAGCCGGCTCGGCTCATGCAGGTACATCATGTGGCCCGCTTGGTAGTAGCTGAAGGAAATGTTGGCGGCAAGCTCGGCCGGGATGGCCAGGTGGGCGAACGAGTGCTCGGCGGCGAAGTACGGCGTGGCCAGGTCGTGGTAGCCGCAGTCGACGTGCACCCGCATGTGCGGGTTCGTGCGCATCGCCGCCGCGAGCGCTTCCATGACATGCACGTGCTGGTTCTCGAACTCCGAGTACGACCATGGCTGGACCCGGTCGGTAAGGACCTCATATGGGAGGTCGCTGGCGTAGCCGAGTTCGGATCGGACGTAGTGGTTAAGCGCGGCGGTATACGGGCCCACGATCGCGTCGATGGACGGGTCGGACGTCCACGTCTCCCGGCCATAGTCGGTATCCCAGCCGGTGAATCGCCCGTCGATCCGGCCGACTACTAGCCGCCTGTCGCGCAGCAGTTCGGTCAGGAATCTGATGTGCTCGGGGCGCAGGTTCACCCGGTCCACGTAGTCGGCGGACAGGCCGGTGAGCTCGGCCAGCCGAGCTGCCGCCGTGGCGCGATCCTCGGCAGTCAGCCGCGCGCCGCGGCCGAGTACCCAGAGGTAGTCGCGCTCGGCATACGCCTGCGCGTCGGCGAGCACATCGGGCAGGAGCCGGGCGCCGTGCTTGCCGTGGTAGTGCGCCACGGCGGCGTAGGTGGGCAGGTAGAGCGCGTACGGGTCGTCATTGCCGCCGCCGAACTCGGCCGTGCCGAAGTCCAGGACGGCGGAGATCAGCATCAGGCCGTTCAGGTAGAGGCCGTAGCGCTCCTGGAGGTGGCGCGCCAGGCCGCCGGCCCTGGTCGTGCCGTAGGACTCGCCGCACAGGTACTTCGGCGACATCCACCGGCCGTTGCGCGTCGTCCACAGGCGGATCACCTCGCCGACCGACTCGATGTCGCCGCCATACCCGTGGAAGTCCGTGGACTTCTCACCCTTGACCGCGCGAGAGTAGCCAGTCGAGACCGGATCGATGAATACCAGGTCGCTATGGCGCAGCAAAGTCTCGTTGTTGTCGGCCAGGGCGTACGGCGGTGGCAGCAGGTTGCCGACGTCGCCCATCACGACCCGCCTCGGACCGAGCAGGCCGAGGTGCAGCCAGACACTGGACGAGCCGGGGCCGCCGTTGAAGGCGAACGTGACCGGCCGGGCCCGCGGGTCCTCGCTGTCAGCGGTGTATGCGGTGACGAAGACCTCCGCCTTCGGCTGCGGGCCGTCGAACTTGTCGTCGGTGTGCCCTTCCTTCCGCAGCACGATCCGCCCCGCCGTCACCGAGTAACTCAGCTCGCCGCCCTCGGTGGTGATGGTGTGCCGAGTCGTCACCAAGTCGTCGACCGGTTCGGTGCCCTTCGCGTCCGAGTCCTTGCGCTCGCCATCGGCCTGCTGATCATGGGAGGTCTGCGTCATGGGCAGCAGACTAACCGGATTCGGCATGGTTTGCGGCCCTGGCGGACTCTGCCATACTCGGCCGAGTGGAGCGGCCGCTGCGGTACACCTACGACGGCTTGCCCATCGCCCCAGACCAGCCGTACGGTGCCGCGATCGCGACGTCGTTCTGCCCGCGCACCCGACCGTCCGGCACGTTGTGGCGAGCCCGGATCCTGCGAACGCCCGGTCCATCCGCGCCCTCGCCAAGTCAGGCTTCGAAGTAGCCGACCGCGGGCCTGAAGCGAAGACGAGCTGCGTCCTCGACGTCGTCAAGTTCTTCGGGACTAGGACGGGGTTCCGAGAAACTCTGTTGCCGGGCTGACTGGCGCCCTCGACGATTCTTCTCATGAACTCCACTCGCCCTGTCGCTTTGGTTACCGGCGTGGGCCGCACAATCGGCATCGGCGCGGGCATCGCCAGCAGGCTGGCAGCCTCGGGCTGGGACATCGCGTTCACCTACTGGAACGCCTACGACGAGCGCATGACCTGGGGCATCGAGCCGGCAGCAACCGACGTGATCCTGGCAGATCTGGCTGGCCACGGTGCCGCCGCCGTGGCAATCGAGGCGGACCTCGCCAGGACCGACGCTCCGGCAGAGATCTTCGGCGAGGCAGAACAGCGGCTGGGCGGAGTAACCGCTCTGGTGATGTGTCATTGCGAGTCCGTGGACTCTGGCCTCCTGGATACAACACTGGACAGCTTTGACCGGCACTTCGCCGTGAACGCGCGCGCAACGTGGCTACTGATCAGGGAGTACGGGCTGCGCTTCCGCGGACGCTTTGGGACCGGAAGGGTGGTTGCGCTCACCAGCGACGCCACCATCGGCAACCTTCCGTATGGTGCGAGCAAGGGCGCGCTCGACCGCATCACCCTGGCCGCCGCCCATGAACTGTCTCATCTCGGGCTCACGGCCAACGTGATCAATCCTGGGCCCGTAGACACCGGCTGGATGTCGCAGGATCTGAAGGAGGAGTGCATCCGCCGCACGCCCCTCCGACGCCTCGGCACTCCGGAGGACGCCGGGCACCTTGTCGAATTCCTGTGCTCGCCGCAGGGAGGGTGGATCAACGGTCAGCTGCTCATGAGCAACGGCGGATTTGCTTAGCGATTTCCGCGCCGGGCATCGAGACCCTGTCAGTTTCGTGGGGGCAAATGCCGCAATCTGACCCGCCAGATGACTCAAACTGTTAGGCCGTTGGCGCAGACTCAGCGAATCGGGCATTTCGGCGGACTGCGGCTCCCCGGGCTGCGGCTCCCTCGCCAACGGCTCCCCGAGCCGCGGCGACAAGAGCGGTGAACAAGCTCAGGTCGTCGCCTGCCTCGGGGTGCCACTGCACGGCGATCATGAACGGGGCTTTGCCGCCATTCGCTGCTGCCTGGCCGAACTCGACGGCTTCGATGACACCGTCGTCGGTCCAGGCGGTCGCCACTAGGCCGGCGCCGAGGCGGTCGATGGCCTGGTGGTGATGCGTTGGGACGGCAGCTTCTGACCGGCCCAGGACTGCGGCGAGCTGCGTCTGCGACGCGACGCTCACCTTGTGCGAGCCATAGCCGACCTCGTCCGGCGAGTGGATGTCGTCACCGACGAGATCGGGCAGGTGCTGATGCAAGGTGCCGCGGAGCGCGACGTTGATCACCTGCAGGCCCCGGCAGATGCCCAGAACCGGCAGGCCACTGGCCAGCGCCTGCCGGCACAGGTCGAGCTCGGCGCTGTCGCGGTCCTCGTGGAACGGTCCCGCAGCGGGGTGCGGGGGCGCGCCATAACGGGCTGGGTCGATATCGCTGCCGCCAGAGAGCACCAGGCCATCCAGCCGCGACAGGATGGTGGCTCCGCCTTCGACTGGCGGCAGCAGCACCGGCAGCCCGCCAGCCTGGGTCACTTTGTCGACATACCGACGGGGGAGCAAGACGGCCTCGTCGTCCCAGCGGCCCCAATGCGCCCGCAGCGCGTAGCTGCTGATCCCGATAACCGGATGATCTGTCACGATCCTTAGGGTGTCACATACGCACCAGTGATGCCGCCGTCGACGAGGAACTGTGACGCGGTGATGAAGGACGAGTCGTCGCTCGCCAGGAACGCGACAGCGGCCGCAATCTCGTCTGGCTCGCCGAACCTGCCCATCGGCACGTGCACCAGGCGCCGGGCCGCACGGTCAGGGTCCTTAGCGAACAGCTCTTGCAGCAACGGCGTGTTGATGGGCCCGGGGCACAGCGCGTTCACGCGGATGCCCTCGCGGGCGAACTGCACTCCAAGTTCTCGGCTCATCGCCAGCACGCCGCCCTTGGACGCGGTGTAGGAGATCTGCGAGGTCGCAGCCCCGACCACGGCCACAAACGACGCCGTGTTGATGATCGAGCCCTTGCGCTGGCGCTGCATGTGCGGAATTACGTACTTACAGCAGAGGTACACCGACGTCAGGTTCACTTCCTGCACACGCCGCCACGCCTCGATGCCGGTGGTCAGGATCGAGTCGTCTTCAGGAGGGGAGATGCCGGCGTTGTTGAAGGCGACGTCAACCCGGCCATAGCGCTCCACGACTCCGTCGAATAGGTCCCGCACCTGGTCCTCGTCGGCCACGTTCGCGGCCACGAACTCGCCGCCCGTCTCCTTGGCGGCTACTTCACCGCTCGCGGCATCGACGTCGACCGCGATGATCCGGGCACCCTCGGCGGCCATCCGCCGCGCGCTGGCAAGCCCGAGTCCGCTGCCGGCGCCGGTTACCACGACGACTCGATCTTGCAAGCGGTGCATTATGAAACGACCCCGTTCCCTTAATAGGTTTGGCTCTAGTCGGTAGAGATGAACACGTTCTTGACGTCAGTGAACGCGTTCACGGCGTCGGGCCCGAGTTCACGGCCGAGGCCGGACTGCTTGAAACCGCCGAAGGGCGTCCAGTACCGGACCGAGGAATGGGAGTTCACCGACAGGTTCCCGGTCTCGACGCCGCGGGCGACCCGGATCGCGCGCCCGACGTTGCCGGTCCAGATCGAGCCCGAGAGGCCATACGGCGTGTCGTTGGCCAGGGCAATCGCCTCGGCCTCGTCGGCGAACGGCGTCACCGTGACGACGGGACCGAAGATCTCATCGGTGTAGGCCGGCGCGTCGGCGGCGACCGGGGCCAGGACGGTCGGCGGGTACCAGAAGCCGGCGCCGTCCGGGGCGCTGCCGCGGAAGGCGATGGGGGCGTCGGTCGGCACGAAGCTGGCGACGTGGGCACGGTGCGCGGCTGAGATGAGCGGGCCCATCTCGGTGTCTGCAGCGGCCGGGTCGCCGACACGGACGCCCTTGACAGCCGGCTCGAGCAGTTCCATGAACCTCTCCAGGACGGTGTCCTGCACCAGGATCCGGGACCGGGCGCAGCAGTCCTGACCGGCGTTGTCGAAGACCGCGTACGGGGCCGTAGCAGCGGCGCGCTCGATGTCACCGTCGGCGAAGACGATGTTGGCGCTCTTGCCCCCGAGCTCGAGGGTCAGCCGCTTGATGTGGCGAGCGCAGCCGGCCATGATCTGCTGGCCAACCTCAGTCGAGCCGGTGAAAACGATCTTCCGCACCGCCGGGTGGTCGACCAGGCGCTGGCCAACCACGCTGCCCTTGCCGGGCACAACCTGGAAGACTCCTTCCGGCAGGCCCGCGGCCAGGGCGAGCTCGCCGATCCTGATCGCCGTCAGCGGAGTCATTTCCGCGGGCTTGGCGACGACGGTGCAGCCGGCCGCTAGCGCCGGCGCTAGGCCCCAGGACAGGATCGGCATCGGGAAGTTCCACGGCACGATGAGACCGACCACGCCGAGCGGCTCGTGGAACGTGACGTCCAGACCGCCCGATACCGGGATCTGCTTGCCAGTCAGCCGTTCGGGGGCCGCCGCGTAGTACATCAGCACGTCGCGTACCTGGCCGGCCTTCCCACGTCGCGGCCCCGACGGGATGGCCCGACGCGGCGGTTTCCAGGGCGGCAAGCTCGCCGACGTGTGCGTCGACCTCGTCGGCGAACCGGCGCAGCAGCCGGGCCCGGTCGCCGGGCGCGACGGCGCGCCAGGATTCCTGCGCCCTGGCCGCGCGCTCGATGGCCGCGTCGGTTTGCTCAGCGGTCGTGTGCTCGATCTGCGTGACCGGCTGCTCGGTGGCCGGGTTGATGACGGTGTAGCTGGTCATGGCGTTAGTGTCATGTCCTTACTGGGTGTCACGCGGGTTTACAGGCGCTCGAAGCAGCGGCGGAGCTCCCAGTCCGTGACGGCGGCATCGAACGCGGCAAGCTCGACGCGTGCGTAGTTGGCGTAATGGTCGATGACCTCTTGGCCGAACGCCGCCCTGGCGATATCGCTGCCCTGCCAGAGCTCGAGCGCGTTCCGGAGTGTGTCCGGCACCCGCGGACTATCACCCTCGTAGGCGTTACCGGCGAACGCGGGCTCGAGCGGCAGCTCGTTGTCGATCCCGTGCAGCCCGGCCGCGATCATGGCGGCAACTGCCAGGTAGGGGTTGACGTCCCCGCCCGGCGTGCGGTTCTCTCCGCGCAGGGAGTGCCCGTGCCCGACAAGGCGCAGCGCGCACGTCCGGTTGTCGACGCCCCAGCGAACCGATGTCGGCGCGAAGCTGCCCGGCACGTATCGCTTGTAGGAGTTGATGTTCGGTGCGTAGCACAAGGTCAGCTCCCGGAGCGCGGCTAGCTGGCCGGCCAGGAAGTGCTCGCCTAGCCTCGACAGGCCGTGCGGTCCGTCGCCTGCCAGCACCGGCGTGCTGCCGGGGGAGCCCGTGTTGCCGGAGGAGCCCGTGCCGCGCAGCGACAGGTGGATGTGGCACGAGTTGCCCTCGCGCGCGTTCGGCTTGGCCATGAACGTGATGCTCATCCCGTCCTGGGCCGCGATCTCCTTCGCGCCGGTCTTGTAGATCGAGTGATTGTCACAGGTTGTGATCGCGTCCGCGTAGCGGAACGCGATCTCATGCTGGCCGAGGTTGCACTCGCCTTTGGCTGACTCCACGTACAGGCCGGCGCTGGCCATGCCGTTGCGCAGCCGGCGCAAGAGCGGCTCGATGCGAGACGTCCCGAGGATGGAATAGTCCACGTTGTAGCCATTGGAGGGAACGAGGCCTGTGTAGTTCTTCGCCGCTGCCTGCTCGTAGCTGTCGTTGTAGACAACAAACTCGAGCTCCGTGCCGGCCAGCGCGACCAGGCCACGCTCTGCCAGCCTGGCCACCTGCCGCTGCAGGATCTGCCGCGGCGATTCCACCACAGGCGTGCCGTCTAGCCACAGCAGATCGGCGAGCACCAGGGCCGTGGCTGGATGCCACGGAATCCAGCGCATCGTGCTGAGGTCTGGCTTCATGACGAAGTCGCCGTAGCCGCGTTCCCAGGACGACATCTGGTAGCCGTCGACTGTGTTCATGTCGACGTCGACAGCGAGCAGGTAGTTGCAGCCCTCGGAGAACTCCTGCGCCACCTCAGCGAGGAAGAACTCCGCGGACAGCCTCTTGCCCTGGAGCCTGCCCTGCATGTCGGTCAGGGCGAGGATCACGGTATCGATCTGGCCCGTGGCGATGAGCTGGCGCAGCTCGTCCAGGGACAGCATCCCCGGACGAGCCGCGCCAGCCTGCTGATCGGTCATGCTCAGGCCGACAACTCTTGCTCGATGGCGGCGAGTTCCTCAGGCGTGCCCTGCACCCGCGGCCCTGTAAACCAGTTCTTCGCCGAGACAGCCCAGTAGATCCAGGCGAAGCCAAGGACGACGGCCACGGCGAAGACCGTGTAGTTGAAGTTGCCCCAGTGGATCGGACTGACGGTAGGCAGCATGAACAGCACGGTGATGAAGACCACCCAGATCACCGCGATCCAGCCAACCAGGTAGCTCCACTGGCCAAGGTGCCACGGTCCGCGCTGGAAGCTCGCGCCCTGGCGGAGCCGCAGGAAGGTCGGCAGCACGTAGGCGATGTACAGGCCGATGACGGCGATCGAGGTCACGGCTGCGTAGGCGGTGCCGTTCCACAGGTAAGGCAGGCCGAGGATCAGCGCGCCCGCGGCCGCGAGCCAGATGGCGTTGGTAGGCGTCCTGGACCGCTTGTTCACCTTGTGCCAGAGCCGCGATCCGGGCAGTGCGCCGTCACGGGAGAACGCGTAGATCATCCGCGAGTTTGCGGTGACCGACGACATGCCGCAGAAGAGCTGTGCGCCGATCACTATGAGGAGCAGAAGCTTGCCGCCGGTGGCGCCGATCGCGTCCACGAAGATCTGAGCCGGGGGCACCAGCGCCCCGACTTCCTTGGTGTAGTTCTGGATCGCGAACGTGAGGCCGATGAGCAGGATCCAGCCGGCGAACAGGGAGACGACGATCGACATGACGATGCCGCGCGGGCCGCTGCGCGCCGCATTGTGCGTCTCCTCGGTCATGTGCGCGGAGGCGTCGTAGCCGGTAAAGGTGTACTGCGCCAGCAGCAGGCCGAGCAGGAGCACATAGAACGTGCTGTGCCAGCCGGTGTTGTTCACGATCGAGGTGAACGTGGTGTGCGCAGTCTGGTGGTGGGACGGGGCGAATGCCAGCACGCCCACGATGATCAGCACGCCGAAGATGTGCCACCAGACGCTGATGTCGTTCAGCATCGCGACGAGCTTGATGCCGAACTGGTTCAGCATCCCGTGCACGAGCAGCACGATGGCGAAGATCAAAATGGTGACCCAGTGCGCGGTGCTGACGCCCCACTCCAGGCTGAGGAAGGCGTTGATAAAGAACGCGGCGCCGAAGTCGATGCCTGCGGTGACGGCCACCTGGCCGAGGAAGTTGAACCAGCCGGTGAACCAGGACCAGGCTGCGCCGTTCTTCCGGGCGAGCTTGGCCGACCAGTAGTAAAGGCCGCCCGCCGTCGGGAAGCTGGAGCACACCTCGGCCATGGACAGGCCAACGAATAGCGTCATGATGCCGACGATGGGCCACCCCCAGACGATGATCGCCGGGCCGCCGGTGTTCATGCCGTAGCCATAAAGGGTCAGGCAGCCGGAGAGGATCGAGATGATCGTGAAGGAGACGGCGAAGTTCGAGAAGCCCGACATCCGCCGGCGCAGTTCTTGCGCGTAGCCGAGGCGATGAAGCTCTTCTTCATCGGTGCTGAGCGCTTGTTCATTGACAGACACGACAGGCTCCTTGGGGGTACGCGACCTGCGGCGGAGTGCGGGGATTTGGGTAGTTCGGTGACCTTGGTCTTTACATCTCGATGGACCTAGCTTTAAATGGTCTATTATCAGACCATTGATGGGCTCACCTGGTCAGTTGTCAAGACCCTTGGCCAGATTCGTCACTCCAGCCCCGCAAGTTTCTGGCCAAGGCGCCGGGGGACCTTCGTGTCGGCCGAGTGCAGGGAGAGCGGATGACGGCCTCGGGCATGGAGCTGGCCGCGGTGCTGCGCCCGGTGCGTCAGGGCAATGCCTTCGAGGAAACGGTCGAACGGCTGCTCACGGCCATCAAGCTCGGCATGGTCGCGACGGGCGAGCGGTTCCCGGCCGAACGCGAGCTGGCGGCTCAGCTCGGCATCAGCCGGCTGACGCTGCGCGAGGCAATCCGCGAACTGCACGAGGCAGGGTACGTTTGCTCGCGGCGCGGCCGGCTCGGCGGCACGTTCGTGACCTACACCAGGCCGACGCCGGACTCGGCTGAGCTACGCCGGCTCGCGATCGAGGACGCGGACAAGCTGACAGATGCGCTGACCTTCCGGCTGGCGGTAGAGACCGGAGCGGCCGAGGCGCTGGCCGGCCGGTGCGCCGGGGCGCCTGCGGATGGGCCAGGCAGGAGCCTGCTGGCTCGGCTAGACGAGGTGAACGCGGCTGGCCCGCGGGACTACCGGCGGCTTGACACGCTCTTCCACCTGTCCATCGGGGAGCTCACTGGCTCGAGCCTACTGGCAGCCGCGTGCGCCGACGCGCGGATGCGCCTCAACGACTTCCTGAACGCGATCCCGGTGCTCCAGCGCAACATCGACCACACGGCGGGCCAGCACCGGGCCATCGTCGAGGCCATCCTGGCGGGCGACGCGCACGCCGCGCGGACTGCGGTGGCCGAGCACCTTGAAGGAACGGCCGCCCTGCTGCGCGGGTTCCTTACCTAGCGCGAGTGATGCTCTGGAATTCGACCACGAGCCGGTCCGGGCCGCGCAGGTTCAGGTTGGGCTTGTAGTCCAGGCTGCTGGCATTCAGCTCAGGCCGCTTGAGGCGGCGGGCGAAGGACTCCAGCGCGATCGTGGCCTCCAGCCTGGCCAGCGGCGCTCCGAGGCAGAAATGCGGGCCAGCGGCGAACGCCAGATGACCCGCCGGGCCGCGGCGGATGTCGAACCTGTCCGGGTCGGCGAACACCCGCGGGTCCCGCCCGGCGGCTGCCAGCAGGAGCAGGACCAGGGCACCGTCGGGCGCAGCCACGCTCCCGACTTGCATGCCACCGCGCGCGACGCGGGCGGTCATCTGCACGGGCGCGTCATAGCGCAGTGTCTCCTCGACCGCGCCAGCGGCGAGACCCGGATCGGCGCGCAGCAGTGCGAGCTGGCCGGGATGGCGCAGCAGCGCGAGTATCCCGTTCGAGATGAGGCCGACTGTGGTCTCGTGACCGGCCACGAGCAGGAGCACGCACGTGGCGATCAGCTCGTCTTCGGTCAGCTTCTCGCCGCCGTCCTCGGCTGCGATCATCTCCGACAGCAGGTCCTGGGCCGGCTGGGCGCGCCGGATCGCGATCAGGTCGCGAAAGTAGACGGCGAACTCGTCGCTGGCGACCTGGGCCGCGTCTTCTCTGGCCTGCGCGACCGCCGGATCGACGCCGAAGCCAGGCTGCAGCGAATGCGCCAGCCGAGCCGACCAGCCGGCGAAGCGCGGGTAGTCCTCGACCGGGACGCCGAGCAGTTCCGAGATGATCCGTACGGGCAGCGGGTAGGCGAGCTGGCTAACGACCTCCATCTGCCCGGCCGCGGCGGCCGCAGTCAAGAGCTGACCGGTGATGGCACGGATGCGCGGCTCGAGCCGGGCGACGGTGCGGGGCGTGAACGCCTTGCTCACCAGGCGCCGCAGCCGGGTGTGATCGGGCGGGTCGAGGGACAGGAACGAGGGTCTCTCCCTGACGCGGCGCGGCGGCGTAGGCGTCAGGAGTGACTTGCTGCGCTCGCTGCTGGCGTTCGGGTGGCGCAGCACGGCGGAGCAGTCGGCGTGCCGCCCGACGACGACGAATGTGCCGCCGAACTCGGCGAACGGGGAGGCCTCCCGCAGGCCGGCCAGCACCGGGTACGGGTCCGGCAGGTTGGCCGGGTCGGCAAGCTCGGTCAGCGCCGGGCGCGAAGGCGTGCTCATTGTCGAGCTCCGGGTGGGGGATTGGGTGGTCTGGGGGCGGGTTCAGCCGACCGCGGGCGCGGGGACGCCGACAGGATTGGGGACGGGCAGAACAGCCGCGCACGCCCTGGCCACAGGCAGGAGCAGGTCGGCAAGCTCCTCCACCTGCTTGTCTCGTAGAGCGGCCCACGGCCGCGCAGCCGACACGTCGGTCGCGTGCTCGACGTCCCGGTGCAGGGCCACGCCTGCCTTTGTCGCGGTGCCATCGGCCTGCAGCAACCCGCGTCCGGCGAGCCTGAGTGCGGCTGCATCCCACTCCTCGTCTGTCCAGCCGCGCGCGGGCTGCATCTGGTTCCGGCTCCAGCCGGCCGACACGTGACCGAGCCCACCGTCGGCCCTGTCTACCCCCGCTCGAAGTGCCAGCGCCTCCGGCCCGTCGAGATCCGCGGCGACCAGGGCGGCGATGTGTCCGTCGCCCCGGTGCTCGCGCAGCACAGTGGCGGCATGCCACAGGCGGGCGAGCGATTCAGCGGGAACGGGGAGCGCGGCGTTCGCCGCCCCCAGCGTGCGCCCCGCGCAGCCGAGATCAGCGGTCAGATCGGCTAGCCGGTCAGCGGCAGCGACGACCGGAGCGGGCACCGTCGAGCCGTCGGGCAGCGCCAGAAGGCTGCGCAGGGCGGCGACGGCCCCGGCCTGGCGAACGGCGAGCGCGTCTCTCGGCATGATCAGATCCCAGACACCAGGCACCGCCCTGGCGACCATCCCCGGCGCAAACGAGAAGAAGGAGGCGACTACCGGGGCGGCGCCAGTCAGTCCGATCGGCGCGGCCCGGCCGGCGAAGTAGCCGCGCCAGAACCCCCGCAGGCCTGCCTGCTCGAACGCCTCGCGCGGCGCTGTAGCGAAATAGCTGATGACGTGTACCGGCTCGAAGAGAGCCCACATCCGCCTGGCGATGGCCGCGGTATTCGTCCTCGCGTCTTCGGTCATGGCGCCATCATCCCAAAGCTTCGGACAAATCGATACATGCCGCACGCCACTAACTGTGATGGACGCCATCGGGCGCCCCGATTGCAGGCGCGGAACTAATTACGGCACAATGATGTTGTGAAATACGTGGGACTGGCAGAAGAGACGCTGAGCACCGGTGGTGCCAGGGTCAACGCTGCCCAGGTTCAGAACAGTCCCCGTGGCACAGACAGTCCCCGTAGCTCGGAGTCGGGCACGCGCGGCCGGATTGCCCGCCTCATTCTAGAGAACGGGCCTGTGACGGCCGCAGGACTGTCTGCCCGGCTGGGCCTGACGTCGGCCGCCGTCCGGCGTCACCTGGATAACTTGCTGGCTGACGGCATGGTCGAGGCCAGGACTGCCAGGACCTATGGCAGCCGCGGTCGCGGTAGGCCGGCCAGGTTGTTCGCGATCACGGACGCTGGCCGTAGCGCCTTCGAGCACGCCTATGACGACCTGGCCACCAGCGCCCTGCGCTTCCTGGCCGAGCGCGCCGGGCCGGGCGCTGTCGCCGAATTCGCCCGGCAGCAGATCGCCGATCTCGAGCGTAGGTACCGGCCCGCAGTGGAGGCGGCGGCTCCGGAGCAGCGGGTCCAGGCGCTGGCTGCCGCACTGTCCGCCGATGGTTATGCCGCCTCGGCTGGCGGTGGACCTGCCACTGGCGGGGGAGAACAACTCTGTCAGCACCACTGCCCGGTAGCGCACGTGGCTGCCGAGTATCCACAGCTTTGCGAGGCGGAGACCGAGGCATTCGGCCGCCTGCTCGGCACCCCCGTGCAGCGCCTCGCCACGATCGCTCACGGTGACGGGATCTGCACCACGCACGTCACGCCGCCTTCTCTAGTGCATGACCGCGCTACAACCGAGGCCGGAGGAATCTCCGCATGACCACTATTGCCCGCCCAGAGCTTGATGGCCTGGATCGCTACAAGTTCGGCTGGTCCGACTCGGACGTGGCCGGCGCATCCGCGCGCCGCGGCCTGAACGAGGACGTCGTCCGGGACATCTCGGCGAAGAAGAACGAGCCGGAGTGGATGCTGGACCTGCGGCTGAAGGGGCTGAAGCTCTTCCACCGCAAGCCGATGCCGACCTGGGGCTCCGACCTGTCCGGGATCGACTTCGACCACATCAAGTACTTCGTGCGGTCCACCGAGAAGCAGGCGGCGAGCTGGGACGACCTGCCGGCGGACATCAAGAACACCTACGACAAGCTCGGCATCCCCGAGGCGGAGAAGCAGCGCCTCATCGCCGGCGTCGCGGCCCAGTACGAATCCGAGGTCGTCTACCACAAGATCCGCGAGGACCTGGAGGAGAAGGGCGTCATCTTCCAGGACACCGATACGGCGCTGCGCGAGCACCCGGACCTGTTCCAGGAATACTTCGCCACGATCATCCCGGTCGGCGACAATAAGTTCGCCTCCCTGAACACGGCCGTCTGGTCCGGCGGCAGCTTCATCTACGTGCCGAAGGGCGTCAAGGTAGATATCCCGCTACAGGCCTACTTCCGGATCAATACCGAAAACATGGGCCAGTTCGAGCGGACCCTGATCATCGTCGACGAGGGCGCGAGCGTTCACTACGTCGAAGGCTGTACTGCGCCGGTCTACTCTTCCGACTCGCTGCACTCGGCCGTGGTCGAGATTATCGTGAAGAAGGACGCGCACTGCCGGTACACCACGATCCAGAACTGGTCGAACAACGTGTACAACCTGGTCACCAAGCGAGCAGTGGCCTATGAGGGCGCGAGCATGGAGTGGGTCGACGGCAACATCGGCTCCAAGGTCACGATGAAGTACCCGGCCGTGTACCTGATGGGCGAGCACGCCAGGGGCGAGACGCTGTCGGTGGCATTTGCTGGCGAGGGCCAGCACCAGGACGCTGGGGCCAAGATGGTGCACTGCGCGCCGAATACGTCCTCCCAGATCATCTCCAAGTCGGTGGCCAGGGGCGGCGGCCGGACCTCGTACCGCGGCCTGGTCCAGGTGCAGGAGGGCGCCGAGCACTCCAAGTCGACGGTGAAGTGCGACGCACTGCTGATCGACGCGGTCAGCCGATCGGACACCTACCCCTACGTCGACGTGCGCGAGGACGACGTGGAGATGGGCCACGAGGCCTCGGTCTCGAAGGTGTCGGAAGACCAGCTGTTCTACCTGATGAGCCGCGGGATGACCGAGGACGAGGCGATGGCCACCATCGTGCGCGGCTTCGTCGAGCCGATCGCGCGGGAGCTGCCGATGGAGTACGCGCTCGAGCTCAACCGGCTGATCGAGCTTCAGATGGAAGGAGCAGTCGGCTGATGTCAGGCCTGCAGGGAGCCGTGGAGACGGCTCCTGTGTCAAGGCTGCACGAGCAGCAGTCGTACGACCCGGCTGATTTTCCGGTGCCGAGTGGGCGTGAAGAGGAATGGCGGTTCACTCCGCTGCGTCGTCTTCGCGGTCTCCACTCTGATCTCGATCCTGGTGACGGCAAGGTTGGCGTCGTAGGCGACGCCGGGCCTGGTGTCACCATTGAGTATCCGGAACATGGTGACTCCAGGCTCGGTGTCGCCTACGTGCCGGCGGATCGCGTCAGTGCAAGAGCCTTTGCTTCGTTCCGCGAGGCGACTGTTATCTCCGTTCCGGCAAATACCGAGTCCGACGTTCCGACGCACATTACGGTTCGCGGGGAGAGCGCGGATGGGGCGGCGTTTGGGCACACTTTGATCGATGTGCAGCCGAATGCTCGCGCGGTTGTGGTGCTCGAGTACACCGGTAGTGCGACGTATGCGGACAATGTCGAGCTTGTGGTGGGGGATGGGGCGTCGCTGGTCGTCGTCAGCCTTCAGTTGTGGGCGGATGATGCCGTGCATCTGTCGCATCATCATGCGCAACTGGGCCGCGATGCCAGGCTCACGCATACTGCCGTGACGCTCGGGGGGTCGGTTGTGCGGCTTGCGCCGTCGGTGCGGTACGCCGGGCCTGGCGGCGACGCCGAGCTGCGGGGGTTGTATTTCGCTGATGCCGGCCAGCACCTGGAGCACCGGCTGTTTGTCGATCATGCGGAGCGCAACTGCAGGAGCCGGGTCACCTACAAGGGCGCCCTCCAGGGTGACGAGGCGCACGCAGTGTGGATTGGCGACGTGATCATCCGGCCGGCCGCCACCGGGACCGACACCTATGAGTACAACCGGAACCTCGTGCTAACCGACGGGACCAGGGTGGACTCAGTGCCGAACTTGGAGATCCTGACAGGCGAGGTTGCTGGCGCCGGGCACGCGAGCGCGAGCGGCCGGCTGGAGGACCAGCACCTGTTCTACCTGATGGCTCGCGGAATCCCCGCCGACGAAGCCAAGCGCCTGGTGATCCGCGGCTTCTTCGGCCAGCTCATCGGCCAGATCGAGGTACCCGAGCTCCACGACAGGATCACGGCTGCGGTCGAGGCGGAGCTGGCATGAGCGAGTTCAGGCGGGCCTGCACGCTGTCGCAGCTGCCGGCAGAGGGCGCGATCGGCGTGGAAGTGGCGGGCGTTCCGGTCGCGATCGTCCGCGCCGAGGGCGAGGTGTTCGCGCTGCACGACGTCTGCTCGCACGAGGAGGTCCCGCTGTCTGAGGGCGAGGTCTACGACCACACGGTGGAGTGCTGGCTGCACGGATCCTGCTTCGACCTGCGGACCGGCAAGCCGACCGGGCCGCCCGCCACCAAACCGGTGGCTACCTACCCAGTCAAGATCGACGGCGACGACGTCCTCGTCGAGCTCTAACCACGCAACCAGGAGACAACCGATATGTCCACCCTAGAGATCCGTGACCTGCACGTCAGCGTGACGGACGCTGCGGGGGAGAGCCGAGAAGTCCTGCGCGGCGTGAACCTGACTATCTCGGCTGGGGAGACGCACGCGATCATGGGGCCGAACGGGTCGGGCAAGACGACACTGGCGTACGCCATTGCCGGTCACCCGAAGTACGCCGTCACCCAGGGCTCGATCACGCTGGACGGCGAGAACGTGCTGGCGATGAGCGTCGACGCGCGGGCGCGGGCCGGGCTGTTCCTGGCCATGCAGTACCCGGTCGAAGTGCCAGGCGTCTCAGTATCGAACTTCCTGCGCACCGCAATCACCGCGGTGCGCGGAGAGGCGCCGAAGATCCGCACGTTCGGCAAGGAACTGCGGACGGCGATGGACCAGCTGTCGATGGACCCCTCGTTCGCGCAGCGCAACCTCAACGAGGGCTTCTCTGGCGGCGAGAAGAAGCGGCACGAGATCCTTCAGCTCGAGCTGCTGAACCCCAAGTTCGCGATCCTCGATGAGACCGACTCGGGGCTTGACATCGACGCGCTGAAGGTCGTCTCGGCTGGGATCAACAGGTTCCGCGAGGATCCCTCGCATGGCGTGCTGCTCATCACCCACTACACCCGCATCCTGCGCTACGTGCAGCCTGACTATGTGCACGTATTTGTGGCCGGCCGAATCGTCGAGGAAGGCGGCTCGGAGCTAGCCGAGGAACTCGAGACCAGCGGCTACGAGCGGTTCCTGACCGCGGAAGCAGTGGCGTGACGGTGCAGGCCTCAATGACGGTGCAGGCCTCAATGACGATGCTGGCCTAAATGAAGGTGAGCGAGATGACGACAGTGGCGGGCGAGCCGCGCGCTGACTGGCTCGACGTCGAGGCGATCCGGTCGGATTTCCCGATCCTGGGTCGCGCGGTTCGCGGCGGCCGGCATCTGATCTACCTGGACTCTGGCGCGACGTCACACAAACCGCGTCAGGTCCTGGACGCCGAGCGCGACTTCTACACCACGCACAACGCGGCCGCGCATCGCGGCGCGCACCTGCTCGGCGAAGAGGCGACCGACGCCTACGAGAGCGCTCGCGCCCGCGTTGCCGCGTTCCTGCGGGCCGATCCCGGCGAGATCGTCTTCACTAAGAGCGCTACCGAAGCGGTCAACTTGGTCGCGTACGCGATGAGCAACGCGGCTACTTCTGGCCCGGAAGCAGCCCGGTTCGCCGTGGGTCCGGGCGACGAGGTGCTGGTCACCGAGTCCGAGCATCACGCCAATCTCGTGCCCTGGCAGCAGCTGTGCGAGCGCACCGGAGCCACGCTGCGCTGGTTCGGCGTGACGCCCGAAGGGCGGGTCGACCTGTCCGGCATCGGCGAGCTGATCAATGGCCGAACCAAGGTCGTCGCGGTGACGCACCAGTCCAACGTGACCGGCGTCATTCCGCCAGTAGCGGAGATCGCGGCGGCCGCGCACGAGGTGGGCGCGCTGGTCCTTGCCGACGGCGCCCAGTCGGTGCCGCACCGCGCCGTGGACGTGGCCGCCCTGGGCGCGGACTTTCTCGTATTCTCCAGTCACAAGATGCTCGGGCCATCTGGCGTTGGAGTGCTGTGGGGTCGGCGTGAGCTGCTGACGGCGATGCCGCCGTTCATCAGCGGTGGCTCGATGATCGAGGTCGTGCGCATGGAGGGCTCGACCTTCCTGCCGCCGCCTGAGCGGTTCGAGGCCGGCGTGCCCGCAGCTGCGCAAGCCGTCGGGCTGTCGGCCGCGTGCGACTACCTCGATGGGATAGGGATGGCAAACGTCGCAGCCCACGAGGAGGCACTCACCGCGCACGCGCTCGGAGCGCTCGCCGGCATCCGGGGACTGCGGATCCTGGGCCCGCTCGACACGCGAGATCGCGGCGGCGCTGTGTCGTTCGTGCTGGATGGCATCCACCCGCACGACGTCGGGCAGGTGCTCGATGAGCTGGGCATTGCGGTACGGACCGGACATCATTGTGCCTGGCCGCTGCACCGTGCTCTGCACGCGCAGTCCAGCACGCGGGCCACGTTCTACGTGTACAACACCCACGACGAGGTTGACGCACTCGCAGACGGGATCCGGCAGGCCCAGCGCTTCTTCGGGACGGCGTGATGGACTTCGGGACGGCGTGATGAGCATTGAGTCGATGTACCAGGAGATCATCCTGGAGCACTACCGCCGGCCGTTGCATGCGGGCCTGCGGGAGCCCTTCGACGCGCAGGTGCAGCACGTCAATCCGACCTGCGGCGACGAGGTGACGCTGCGTGTCACGCTGAAGGACGCCGGCAACGAGCCTGTTCTGGCGGATGTGTCGTACGAGGCTCTCGGCTGCTCGATCAGCCAGGCCAGCGCCTCCGTCATGGCCGACATGATCATCGGCAAGACGGTCGGCGAAGCCATGCACATTAGCGAGGAGTTTCTGGCGCTTTTGCAGTCGCGCGGCGAGGCCGAGGCCGACGAGGACGTGCTCGGCGACGCCATCGCCTTTGCGGGCGTGTCGAAGTACCCAGCACGGATCAAGTGCGCGCTGCTGGGCTGGATGGCGTGGAAAGATGCGACGGCCAGGGCGCTGACCGAGCGAGGGACAGGGAGCAAGCATGACTGAAGATGTCAGCGAGAGCACCTACACAGCGGGTAATCCGGAGACGGAGGACGTGCTGGAGGCAATGCGCGACGTCGTGGATCCCGAGCTTGGGGTTAACGTTGTCGACCTCGGACTGGTGTACGGCGTCACCGTCGAAAGTGATCGCACAGCCACCATCGACATGACCCTGACCAGCGCGGCCTGTCCGCTGACGGACGTCATCGAGGATCAGACTCGGGCGGCGCTCGACGGGCTGGTGCAGGATTTCCGGATCAACTGGGTCTGGCTTCCGCCATGGGGCCCGGAGAAGATCACCGAGGATGGCCGCGAGCAACTGCGGGCGCTCGGATTCAACGTCTGAGTCCGTCACGGCGCAGGAGCAATCACCCAGCTGAGGTGATGTGTGCTCGCCGCCCCTGCCTGACGATGACAGAGGGCAGCGCGGCCACCGGTGCCGGCTGCCCTCTGGCACCCAGATCAGGGAGGCGGTCATCATGTCCGACGTGAAGGTCGAACGCAAGGAGTCGCTCAGCCGCGACGAGGCGGCGATGTGGCTCTCGCTGCTCTCCAAGGCGTTCACAGCCGGCGATCACGCCGAGCTCCCGTTCGGGCCGAGCTCGGTGAGCCTACATATCCCTGATCGCGTGCGCGCCGAGCTCGAGGTCGAGGTTGAGGGCGACGAGGTCGAGATCGAGGTTGAGTTCAAGTGGTCGATGGTTCAGCATGAGGCGGACCCGGCCATGGCAGAGATGGAGCTTCCGGTTGCCAGGGCCCGGCAGGGTAACGGGGCACCGAAGTCACCGCGGGCTTCGAAGACCCGCAAGCGATAGGCCGGTTCTCAGCTGCTGGGTCGTGCGGCCTGAGTAGGCAATGCCGAGGGCGGCCGTCCGATCAGTTCGATGAGGCCGAGCACGACCAGCAGCAGCACTGCGATCACGATCACCACAGATGCTGTCGGCCTGGCCCAGAAAACGAAGGCCAGGATCGCAATCGAGGTGGCCCCGATCCGCAGCGCCCGACGGTGCGCGTATGTCCACCCTCCAACCGGACCGGTACGAAGGCCGACCTGCTCAGCCCGGTCCAGCAGCCAGCGGAAGCCGCTCGAGAAGCCCGCACGGGTGCGCACGGCGCTCACCGTCGACCCCGTGAGGAACGCAGCGATTGCCACGACGAGCCCTAGCACGAGCAGGGTCCGCAGGCCGTCCCGGATGAAGCGCACGAGCGTGTCGAAGAGAGCGGCGGCAGCATCGGCTGGGAGCTTAGAGCTCGGCACGCTGTTGAGATAGATGCCGCGGAAGATCAGTAGCAGCGCGGCCAGCACGAACATGGAGGTGGCCAGGCCGAGCCCGGCAGCCAGCAGTGCACGTCGGTGGTTCCTGGCCACATAGACGCCTGCGGCCAGAAGCAGCAAGGTCGCAATGGGCAGCACGATCTTGAGGTCGTTCAGCAGACGGTACCCGGTTTGCGCTTTGACCAGATACTTCGCCGAGAACAGCGGGAACGCGGGATTGATCGGCGGCAGCTTGTTCACAATTGTCAGGCCACGGGCGGCCAGCCGCTGTTTGGCCGCGTCGATCACAGGGCCAAGGCTCAGCGTGACGTACCCGTTCTGAACCGAGATCGTTGTGCTGCCCTGCCCGGACAGTACCTTGACGAGGTGTGTGTGCACCGATGTATTCAGCCGCACCCACAGTCGGGCGAACGCTGCGCTCGTGACGAATTTCTGCACCTGCGAGTGAACGAAGTTCGACACCGCGCCTGCTATCTGCGGTGCGAAGCTCTTCAGTGCCGCACTGGCCCTGGTCAGGCCCTTGCTGGCGAGCTGGTTGGCCGCCAGGTCGGTCAATCCGACCACGTTAAGATGCGTGCTGATCTGATTCGTGATCTTGTCGGCAAGCGCACTCTGGATGGCCGGGTTGCTTGCCAGCGGTGCCACGTTCGCGACATACCGCCCTGTGTCAGACACCTGGTTGGCTGTCCAGACACCCAGGACCGACAGCGGTGCCAACAGGCATGCGATCACAATGAGCAGGGTCGCGACCGGTGTCCGCCATCCGACCCGACGGCGCGACTTCGTTCGCCCTGCCCGGAGTTCACTGACTTCGGCGCGCAGCTGCTCGAGCTCGGCTCGCTCGCCGTGCGGAAGAGTCTCCCAGCCGCTGGCGGGCGGGGACGTTTCATCCATCGCAGACACGGCCTCCTGTAGTGGTGTTTAGTGTCGGCCGGCTGAACGATAGGCGCATCACCCCGAAGGGGTGACCTAGCGGTTCCCGCGGGTCGAACAGTCCGGGCGTGCGTGCTGGCCGCGCACGCGATGGCCAGAACTAACGCCACGCGGTTCTAGCGCCTCCACTCCTGCCTGAGCAGCCCGTACAGCACGATGTCGGAGAAGCCGTCGCCGTCGTAGGCCTGCTCGCGCTGGATGCCTTCGAGCACGAAGCCGCACCTTTCGGCTAGTTTCCGCATGGCGGCGTTGGTCGCGAGCGTCTCCAGTTCGATCCGGTGCAGGTTGCGGAAGCGGAAGCCGTAGTGGCAGAGCAGCTCCATCATTTCCCGGCCGTACCCCTGCGTGCGTGCGGCCGGGAGCAGTGAGATACCGATGTGGCCGAACTGGTTGAAAGCGTCGAGGTCCCACAGACTGCACGTCCCGATCACGGTGCCATCGGCGATCGTCTCGGCGGTGAACCTGGCGGCATTGGCGTCCGGTTCGGCCAGTGACCTCTCCAGTCTGGCCCGGCGTGCCGCGAGCGATTCGACCAGCATCGGGCTGTCGTCGGTGATCATGTGGTGTTCCGGGTCGGACCACATTTCGTACAGGACGGTGGCGTCGTCCGGGACCATGGGTCGCAGCCGCACGCGCTCGGAGGCAAACATCCCGCGAATCTAGCTCACGCGCCGGGCACGCGCCTTCCAATAAAGACGCGGCGAACCTCATGCCAGAGATCGCTCGGCAGCACCTGGACGTGAAGGCGCACCAGATTCCTCCGCGTTATCAGGATTTCTGGGCGATGCCGAGTCGCGGATCCGGATTGGCGGCCGCCCGGGTGAGCGGCAGCCGACGACTCGCGACCGCCAGTGCCACAGCCCCGGCTCCCGCGATCGCGAAGGCGATGCCGACCCCGGCCGCGAGCGGCCAGCCGTGCGCCGTCGCAGCGGCCACCGCGGCACCGCCGGTCCCTATGCCCAGGGCAGTGCCGAGTACGTCGGCCAGGCTGAGCGACGCCGACGCCCAGCCCTCTTTGCCCCGCGGCGCCGCGCGCAGCATCAGCAGCGATGTCGGCGCATAGGCCAGGCCGATGCCGAATCCGGCGATCGTCCAGGCGACCAGGCCCACATCCACGGGAGTGGCGGGCAGCAAGACCAGCGCCATGGCCCCCAATCCGATCACGATGATGCCGAGGCCGCAGCCCACCAGGCGGCGTGCTTCCCACCGGCCGTTCAGCTGGGACTGGAGCCACGCGCCCGCGGTCCAGGCGAGTGTCGCGCCGGTCACCGCAACACCGGCCAGCGCCGGAGTGTGGTGACGGACCGTGGTGATAGTCAGCGTGACGTACGCGTCAGCGCCGAAGAACGTAAAGGTCAGCAGGCCGCGGCAGAGAATGACGGCCGAAAGGCCGGGCCGGGCAGTGAAGGTGCCAGCGGGCAGAAGACGGCGCAGGGACGGAACGATCAGGGCGACGCCCAGTCCGACGACGCCGATGCCGGCGAGGACCTGACTAGATCCTGCCGCGAGAGTCAGGCCCGCCAGGATCAGCCCGGCACCGGCAGCCGCTGCCAGCCCGTCTGTGAGCCGATGTTCAGTATCCGCCCCGATGGCTGCGCTGCCGCTAATCTGCGGTTTTTGCCAAGCCGGAAAAGCGCCGGCAACGCCAGCGAGCCGGTGACAGCGACCAGGGGCAGCAGACCGAGAAATACCCAACGCCAGCCAAAGAAGCCCGCCACCGCCGCGCTCACCGCCGGACCAACTAGGCCCGGTACCACCCAGGCAGTCGACAGGACCGCCATCATCCGGGCCCGCAGGTGCTCGGGTAGGCTCCGGCCGATCGCCACGTACGCGACGGCCGGGACAGCCCCTGCTCCGAGGCCCTGCAGGAATCGGCCGCTAATCAGCACCAGCATGGTCGGGGCTAGGCCGGCAGTAGCGAGCCCGGCACCGAACAGCGCAAGCCCGCCGACGAACGGCGGTCCCGGGCCACGGCGGTCTGCCTGTCGCCCGGCCGCGACAATGCCGACCACGCTGCCGAGCATGAACGCGCTGAAGACCCACCCGTACAGGTTGAGTCCGCCGAGATCGTGGGCCACTACTGGCATGATCGTCACCACGGCCAGCGCCTCTGAGGCGATGAAAGTGATGGTCAGGACGAGCCCGGCAGTGAGTGCCCGGCGCTGCGCGGACCACAGCCCACGGGCGGTGGCCTGGTCGGGAGCGACAGGAGTCAGCTGTGCGGTTGTTTCGTCAGCGGCCTCGGCGCCGGCTTCGGCGGTCACGCCTTCGAGCGTAGGAGCTAAAGCGAGGTCGACGTCAATCCGGCGTCACAAAGGCGGATGCGGTGAGTCTCTATGCCGGGTCGATAACTCGGCTCACGATCCACGCGTGCTTGCCTACCTGCCGTCCGCGTGCGAACCCGCATTGCTCGAACAGTTCGACAGTTGCACTGAAGAGGAACCGGCTCTGAGCCTCGCGGTCGGCGGTGGTCTCGGAGATCGCTTCGACCAGTCCGCCGCCGACGCCGGCGATCTGCGCGAGCGCACCTTCGAGCCCGGCTCGGGCGATCCCTTGGCCGCGAAGCCGCTTGTCTACGAATATGCAGGCGATCCGCCATCGGGCAGGAGCTGGCGGGTCCTTGTGGTATTCACGGCGGTGCCTGAGCACAAGCTCGTCCGTGCTGCCGTACTGGCACCAGCCCTGGGCGAGTCCCTGCTCGTCGAATACCAGCGCGGCATGCGCGTCGCCCGCTCGCACAAGCTGCTCCTTCAACGTGCGAGGATCGCTGATCCCGCGCTCATATGCCGAGTGAAACGCGATGCACCAGCACCCCCCGTAGATCCCGTTGTTGCGATCGACCAGCTCCGCGAACGCATCCCAGGTAGATGCGTCCAGCGGTCGGATCGTGAAAGGCACCTCCTGAAGCGGGCTTGCCGCCGCTGATGCTGGCGATGGGCGGTCAGGCATCGGCTATCCCGGCCGAGAGGCCGGCGAGCACGGCCGGACGGGTGTACATCGGCCAATGGCCCGACTCGATGTCGACGTAAGCGACGTGCTGGGCCTTCGCGAGCTCCGGCACCTCACCGCCATCGACCCACTCCTGGGCCTGGGCCGGCGAGAACTCAGGGCAGATCAGCGTGACAGGCACGTCGAACCGCCGCTCGTCTTGCAGATGCACGACCCCCGTCGCCACGGCTTCGGGGACCGGGATCGCGGCGCCCGCGATGCGGCTACGCTCCTGCTCGTCGAGGTCAGCGGAGTCCGGGCCATCGAAGGGCGCCCACCCAGGGAACGGCATAACGCCATCCACAATCTCGAAGAAGCTGGCGTACGTCTCGCCATCACCGGACGGGAAACCCCCGATCATCGCCACCTGCGCCACCTTGTCAGGCCGGGCATCGGCAGCCATCCAGGCGAGCGTGGAGGCGGCCGAATGACCGACGACCACCACGCTGCTGCCAGCGGCATCAACGGCCGCCAGCACGGCCGCATGCTGGTCGGCAAGCGTCGCCGCGGCCGGCGGCGCTCCCTGACCAGGTAGCCAGAGAGGAACGGCCTGATGGCCCAGCGCCCGCAGACGCGGAACGACCGCGTCCCATGCGGACCCGTCCAACCACAGCCCGGCGATCAGGACGATCTGCATCGTGACAACTGCTCCTTCCACGCCGGTTCCGGTGAACCGGTCCGGCTTTGACCCTAGACGCAATACCGGACGATCCGCTTCCTGTTCAGCCGGCGGTTCTGCTACACCAATCGGAGTCGTCGAAGATGCTGCCAGGGCGGAGCGTCCCGTCCTCGTCAAGATCGTCAAGCACCGCCGGCAGGCCCACTGTGAGCATCTTCCTCCGGACGTGGCCGAGCAGCTTGGACATGAAGACGCCGCCGACGCCGGTGAAGCCGGTGTGCTCGTAGGAGAAGCGCGTGCCGTCGGCGCGGGGTTCGAGCCGATAGGTGACCTCCGTGACGTCGCCGCCGTTGTCGCCTCTCCAGGAGTAGCGCAGCAGCGATGGCGCGTTCACCTCAAGCACCTCGCACTCGACGATGCCCTTCCAGCCGGGCTTCGGCTTCGCGACAAGCCGGAACTTCGTGCCCGCAGTGGGGCTGAATCCTTCCGGCCGCCCGCCAGCGCCGGTCGCGGTCCACAGCGGGACGAGCGCCGGGTCGGTCACCGCACTCCAGACCTTGGCGGGTGGATGGGGGTAATCGCGCACGATGCGGAACTCACTCACAGGAACTCCTCGGGCTGTCAGGCACGCCGCAGATTCTTCTAGTTGCTAGAAAAGTATAGTAGCAGAATTATTACTGCAACTGGAGTATGCTGGAGAGATGAGCACGCAACCCGTGGCATGGCCGGTGCCTGGCGCTTCGGGTCCCGGCGGGGCGGAGCCCGACGGCCTGCGGGAGCGTAAGAAGCGCCTGATGCGTCAGCTGCTGTCCGACACCGCGACGCAGATGTTCATGGAGCGGGGCTTTGACGCCGTGCGCGTGACGGAGATCGCTGAGGCGTGCGGCGTGTCGGAAAAGACCGTCTTCAACTACTTCCCGACCAAGGAAGCGCTGATTCTAGACCGCCTCGAGGGCACGATGGCTTCGCTGCGGACCGGGCTGGCAGAACCTCGGATTCCGCCGGTGGAGGCGGCCCTGCGCATCCTCGACAATGAGCTGAACGCGATGATGGCCTGGCTGGCCGCCCAAGACGATCCTGGCCTGGCTGGCGCCCTGATCAGGCGCTTCGGCGTCCTGATCCAGGACACACCCTCATTGCGGGCCTATCAGAGCGACATGATGGACCAGTTCGTCGCCCTGGCCGCCGCGATCCTCGCCGACTGGGCTGGGATGAGCGCGGACGACCCGGAGCCCCAGATCACAGCTACGGCCTTGCTCGGCCTGTGGCACGTCCAGTTCCGGGCCCTGTCGAAGTACCTGGACGGCGCCCGCACGCCCGCACAGGTTCAGCAGGCCGTGAACGCCGACGTTCACCGCGCAGCCGAGCTGATCAATGCCGGCCTGAGATCGTTCGGTCAATAGCAGCTCACATCACCTCCGGCGGGTGATGTCCGGCGCCACCCAAGAACTCACAGTTGGGAGAGCGCTGAACCTCACGTCACGCCGACGCGGGCGCCTCACGCTGGTTATGCGCGGACACGAATGTGGCTGCCGCCGAGGCAAACGGAGGATCGCTCAATGGGCTGGATCTTCGGGATCATCTACTTTGTGCTACTGGTCACGCTGGGTGTCGTGTCCCTGCGGAAGGGCCACTGGGTCATGTTCATCATGGGATTGTTTATACCGATTTTCTGGTTCATCGGCGCGCTTCTGCCACGGCGAATGGCCCGACTGTAAGGGCGGCGTCGCCGGGCTGGCGATCCCGTCGGCGTGATCTAAGAGACCAGCCGCACGGGAGCCCAGACCCGCTAGTTGTACCGGACCTGCAGACGGCGTCGCCGCAGGCTGGCGGGGCGGTGCAACCCGGCTCGGCGGAAGATGCCGGACGACGGCGACCAGTACAAGAACGATGATCGCGATGACGAGCACGCGCGGCGGCCATGGGCTGGGCTCACGGTCTTTGCCCGGAATCAGCAGATCATCCATGACTGGCACCGCCTGAGGAGCGGCTAGCCGACGCGTGGCGGGCCGGCAGCGAGCCGCTCCCGCATCGTATCGCGGGCTTCCCACCGAGTCTCCAGCCACCAGGAGCAGCCCGCCTCAGCCCACGCCGCCACCGCCGCTGCGCCCGCGGCTGTGTCGTGCGCCGAGGTCTCACCATCCGCGATGAGGTCGAAGTCCGCCGCCGCGCCATGCTCGCTCAGCCAGGTGCGGACGGCCTTGGCGTCGTCCGGAGTCGGCTGGTATCCGATCGGGCCGTACTGCGGGATCACGCCGTCGCAACGCAGCCCTCGACGCATGGATTTAGGAGCCGGCCAGACGCCGACCACCCAGATCGGGATGTGCGGCTGAACCGGAATGGCCGCGCTCGTGAGGTCGAGTCTGCCGGTCTCGTAGTCGTAGTGCCGGCCGTGGTAGCTAGTGCCACCGTCCCACAGCGTGCGGATCAGGTCGATCCCCTCGTCCAGTAGCTCAGCGCGGTCGCGCAGGGCCGTGACCTCACCGGTATCAGGCAAGTCGGTGTCGGTCGCGCCGACGCCGACGGCCAGGATCGCGCGCCCGGCGGACAACTGATCCAGTGTCGCCACCTGGCTGGCGACCTTCCAGGGTCGGCGCCACGGCAAGGGCGTGAGCATGGTGCCGAGTTTGACCCGCTCGGTGCGGACAGCCATCGCCGACAGCATGCTCCAGGCGTCCGGCCCGTATGCCGCCTCCCAGACAAACACGCCGTCCCAGCCCGCAGACTCGGCGAGCCCAGCCAGCTCGAGTTGCTCGGTCGCGGTCCCGCCCGGCAGCACGGCGCCATAGCGCATATCAGGACGTCCCATGCCACCCCTTGTAGCACGACGTGCCGACACTGCGGCCATGCCGCCGGCGACGATCGGTGCATCATGACTCGCGGCCTGCTCCTTCCCGGCCGCGGCGAGGCCCGGTAACCAGCCGGTCGGCCCCTCGCCGCGGGTGGTTGTGCTGCGCCGACCGATGTTCGCCCCGGAGCGCTCCGCGTCAGGAGCCCTCTCCTATCAGGAGCAGAGCACAGTCATGAAAAGAGCACAGTCATGAGCAACCCATCCCTGCAGCGCCCGTCCGGCATGCCGTGTCATCGATATCGCCCGTTCCCTCCCGTTGACCTGCCTGACCGGCAGTGGCCATCGCGCACCATCACCACGGCACCTCGGTGGCTGTCCACCGACCTGCGAGACGGCAATCAGGCCCTGATCGACCCGATGAACGCAGCCCGCAAGCAAGCCATGTTCGATCTGCTGGTCCGGATGGGCTACAAGGAGATCGAGGTCGGCTTCCCGGCCGCCAGCCAGACCGACTTCGACTTCATCCGCAGCCTGATCGATGGCGACGCCATCCCCGATGACGTGCGCATCTCCGTCCTGACGCAGGCAAGAGCAGAGCTGATCGACCGCACTGTCCAGTCCCTTGTCGGGGCCAAGCTGGCGACCGTCCACCTCTACAACGCGGCGGCGCCGCTCTTTCGCAGCGTGGTGTTCGGGTGGGCTGGCGACGGCCGCACCGAGTGCAAGGAGGTCGCGGTCGAGGGCACCCGCGCCGTCATGAAGTACGCCGACGAGTACCTGGCGGGCACGGACTTCGGCTATGAGTACTCGCCGGAGATCTTCATGGACACCGAGCTTGACTTCTCCCTGGAGATCTGCGAGGCGGTCATGGACGTCTGGCAGCCAGGTCCGGGCCGGGAGATCGTGCTGAACCTGCCGTGCACCGTCGAGCGGTCGACCCCGAATGTGTACGCCGACCAGATCGAGTGGATCAGCCGGAACCTGTCCCGCCGCGAGCACGTCGCGCTGTCCGTGCATACCCACAACGACCGCGGCACCGCCACGGCTGATGCCGAGCTGGCGATGCTGGCGGGCGCTGAGCGCGTCGAAGGCTGCCTCTTTGGGAACGGGGAGCGATCGGGCAATGTCGACCTGATCACTCTCGGCCTGAATCTGTACAGCCAGGGCGTCGACCCGATGATCGACTTCAGCAACATCGACGAGATCCGCCGGACGGCCGAGTACTGCAACGGAATCGGCGTGCACGAGCGCCACCCCTACTCGGGCGACCTGGTCTACACCTCGTTCTCCGGTTCACATCAGGACGCCATCAAGAAGGGCTTCGACGACCTAGAGCGGAAGGCAGCGGCGGCGGCCGGCCTGTCAGCGAGCTGCCGTGGCAGATGCCGTACCTGCCCATCGACCCTAAGGACGTTGGACGCACCTACGAGGCCGTCATCAGGGTCAACTCGCAGTCCGGCAAGGGCGGCGTCGCCTACATCATGAAGGCCGATCACCACCTCGACCTGCCACGCCGCCTCCAGATCGAGTTCAGCCAGGTAATCCAGCGACACACCGACAGTGAGGGCGGCGAGGTCGACGCCGGCCAGATGTGGCAGATCTTTGCCGCCGAGTACCTTGAGCCAGGTCCGTTCGAGCTCGTCAGCTACGCCTCCGCAAGCGAGGGCGGCACGGAGCGGGTGGACTGCGTCGTCCGGGCCTACGGCACCGAGTACGAACTGTTCGGCATCGGCAACGGACCGATCGCGGCGTTCTGCGCGGCAGTCTCCGAGGTGGATCTCGGGCTCGGCGGAGTGAGCGTGCGCGTTCTCGACTACGCCGAGCACGCGCTCACAGCGGGCCGGGACGCTGAAGCCGCCGCCTACTTGGAGATCGAGATCGGTGACCGGGTGCTGTGGGGCGTCGGGATCAGCTCCTCGATCGTTCGGGCGTCGGTGTCCGGCGTGATCAGCGCGCTGAACAGGGCAGCGCGCCTGCACGACACGCCAGGCTAGGCACGCCGGTAGAACGGGCTGCCGACGGCCGCGACATACTCATCGATCTGATCGCGCTCGCCGTAGCCGGGGAAGGTGACGTCGATAGGGAAGGCCGTGTCCTGCGGCGCGGCCTCCCACGCAGCCCGCTCCACGGCGCCGACGACGAGGTCCTGCACCTTAATATCGGCCGGGTCGTCCAGTGTCACCGCGATGAGCAAGCCCTCGCCGGTGAACCTGACCGACAGCCAGGCTGCCGAGGCGTCGCGGACCGCCGCGATCGCGATCAGACCGGCGGCGACACCAGCGAGCAGATCGTCGGGCCGGACCGGCAGCGGCCCCACACTGATCCGGTCCAGATCGCTCGGCTCTTTGCCCGCCGCTAGGTACGACACTCCCTGCGGGTAGACGGGCACGCTCTCGCTGGCGCCGGCGTTCAGCGCTATGCCGATGGAGGCAGGCAGCAGCCGGGCCAGATCGGCGGCCCGCACCACGGCATGCGGCACTGGCTGCTGCGAAACCGGTGCCTGCGAAACTGCTGCCTGCTCGTCAGGCCCAGCGCCATCGCCTGGCCGCGCGAACTGCTGGAGCAACTCTGCCGACGAATAGGCGGGCACGAAGTCGCTGCCAAGGTAGGAGACGATGGGCAGCGTCACCGCCGTGCCCTTGATCGCCTGCGTACCGTCCGCGGTCAGTGGAAGCCAGAGCCTGGCGTTCCGCAGCACTTCCAGCAGGTCGCCAATGCGGCCCGCGTCGGTGATGGCCGCCGCCAGCGCCTGCTCGACTGCCTTGTCGCTGACGGCAGTGTTGCTGTCCGTACCGTTGCTCTCCGGAGCGATGCTTATAGTCACCTGACGGATAGTAAGCGCTTCGGGGCGGTGGGTAATGGGAAATGGCCGACGTGCTAGTGATCGTTGGCTCGAGGTCAGCCCGGAGCGCATCGAGGGGTGGCTGACCACGTTCGCCGAGCGGCACGGCCAGACCGCCACGGCCATCGACGATCGCCGGGAGATCGTGACGGTCCGCGCGGCCGACGGCAGCCGCGCTGACCTGCATACCCCGTTCCCGCCCCTAGCGTCCGCGGCCACCGGCAGCGGAGCGGATCTGGCCGCCCACGCGGTCGCCGACCGGACCGTCGCGGTCCTGCTTGTCCGGCTAGGCGGATATGCAGCCGGCGTGTTCGCGGGCGCGGAGCCGCGGCTGGCAGTGTCCAAGGTTGGCAGCAGGCTCGTGCACGGCCGAAGTGCAGCCGGCGGTACATCGCAGCACCGCTTCGCCAGGCGCCGCGAGAAGCAGGCGCGCGAGGCTCTCGAGGCTGCTGCGGACAACGCGGTTAGCGTGTTCGGCGAGCTTCAGCGGCAAGCTGGACGCGGTGGTTCTCGGCGGCGACAAGAGGTCGATGGCCGCGCTGCGCGAAGACGCGCGGCTGCGGCCATATTTCGACATCGCCGTAGACAGGTTCCTGACCGTGCCCGACCCGCGCCTGGCAGTGCTGCAGGGCACGCCGCGGCTGTTCCGTGCTGTGCGGATCCGGATGTCTGAACCCGGCGGCGAAGAAGCTAGTCAGCCGGGCTGAACCACTCTGGGCTGAAGCACCGTTGAGCCGGCCGGGGAAAGCCCTTGGCTCGAGCGCCGCGCGCTCGGGTAAACTTCGCGGTATGCAACCGCTCCTGTCGTGACGCCGTGCCCCTGTTCATGGGCGAAGCCTGTCCATTTGCAGGTAGCACCCTGGTGTCCGATCCGAGTCTGGTAATGGAGCGAGTTTCCCGTGATATCCGCACGCGATGTTGAGCTGCGCGCTGGCGCGCGCCTTTTGCTGGACAGCGCCTCTTTCCAGGTCGCGGCTGGCGACAAGATCGGCCTCGTCGGCCGGAACGGGGCCGGTAAAACCACGCTGGCGCGAGTGCTGGCGGCCGAGGTCCAGCCAGCGGCTGGCCAGGTGGTTATTGGCGGCTCGGTCGGCTACCTGCCGCAGGACACGATGGTGGGCGACCTGGATGCGCTGGCACTGGACCGGATCCTGTCGGCACGCGGCCTGGACTCGCTGATGGCCGGCCTGCGCGAGGCTGAGCTCCAGATGGCGGACCCGACTCCGGCTCGCCGTGACGCCGGCGTGCGCAGGTACGGGCACCTGGAGGAACGGCTTGCCGTGCTCGGGGGCTACGCCGCCGAGTCGGAGGCGGCGTCCCTGGCGAACAGCCTCGGACTCCCGCAGAAGGTGCTGAAGCAGTCGCTGCGGACGTTGTCGGGCGGGCAGCGGCGGCGAATCGAGCTCGCCCGAATCTTGTTCGGCGGCTCGGACACGCTGCTGCTCGACGAGCCCACCAACCACCTGGACGCGGATTCCGTCAGCTGGCTGCGCGACCATCTGCGGGCCTTCCGCGGCGGACTTGTGGTGATCAGCCACGACACCGCGCTGCTGGACGCGGTGGTCAACAAGGTGTTCCACCTCGACGCTGACCGCAGCGTGCTCGACATCTACAACCTCGGCTGGCAGACGTACCTAGAGCAGCGGGAGACCGACGCGCGGCGGCGGCGCCGGGAGCGGATGAACGCAGAGCGACAGGCCGTCGCGTTGCAATCGCAGGCCGACAAGATGCGCGCCAAGGCGACCAAGGCCAAGGCTGCGCAGAACATGCAGAAGCGGGCCGAGCGGCTGATGGCTGGCGTCAGCGCTGACCGGGCGCCTGAGCGCGTCGCAAGGCTGAGGTTCCCCGTCCCGGCCCACTGCGGTAAGACGCCGATCAGCGCGACCATGCTCTCGAAGTCGTACGGGTCGCTCGAGGTGTTCACCGACGTGGACGTCGCCGTCGACCGGGGCGCACGCGTCGTCGTGCTCGGACTGAACGGCGCGGGGAAGACAACACTGTTGCGGTTGCTGGCCGGCGTTGAGGATCCCGATACCGGCGAGGTCGTGCCAGGCCACGGGCTCCGGGTTGGCTACTACGCGCAGGAACACGAAACACTCGACACCAGCCGGACTATCCTGGAGAACATGCGCTCGGCCGCGCCAGACCTGGCCGAGAGCGAGCAGCGGCGCATACTCGGGTCGTTCCTGTTCTCCGGCGACGACGTGCTCAAGCCAGTCCGCGTGCTGTCGGGCGGCGAGAAGACGAGGCTCGCGCTGGCGCTGCTGGTGGTGTCGGGCGCGAACGTGCTGTTGCTCGACGAGCCGACGAACAACCTCGACCCGGCCAGCCGCGCCGAGATCCTGGCCGCGCTGCGCACCTATCAGGGCGCGATCGTGCTGGTCACCCACGACGAAGGCGCGGTGCATGCGCTCCAGCCCGAGCGCGTGGTGCTGCTGCCGGACGGGGTCGAAGACGCCTGGAGCGCCGAGCTAGCGGACCTGGTGGCGCTGGCCTGAAAATAGTTGATCTTTTTTGGCGCCGTCTGGGTAGCCGATCACGAGCTAATGGGTGATCATGGCGAGATACGGCAACGCAGCGGTCATCAGCTCACCGGGAGGTTCGCGTGACCGAGACTCTCAAGAAGGGCACCAGGGTGACCGGTGCCGACCGCACGAAGCTGGCGGCTGACCTGAAGAAGCGCTACGGCGGCGGCGAGAGCATCCGGTCGCTCGCGGCATCGACCGGGCGGTCGTACGGCTTCATCCACCGGATCCTGAGCGAGAGCGGTGTATCGCTGCGCGGCCGTGGCGGCGCGACGAGGGGTAAGGCGAAGGCCAAGGCATGAGGCACAATGGGGACTTGTGTCTGTTGACCCGACCGATGTGACCAGCGCCGATCTGAGCAGCGCCGGTATAAGTAGCGCCGATCTGAGCAGCGCCGGGCTCGAGCTGAGCGTTTCCGGCAGCGTTGCGACAGTCACACTGTCCCGGCCCGAGCGCCGCAACGCCATGACGCCGAGCATGTGGCACGGCCTCGCGCGCATCGGCGCGTCGATACCGGACGAGGTGCGCGTCGTCGTCCTCCGCGGGAACGGCCCGTCGTTCTGCGCCGGGATCGACTTGCGTATGTTCACCGCCGAGGGCGTGCCGGGTGAAGGACGCAACGCTAGCGCGGCCGATCCCGGTTTCCAGGACTCCATCGCGGGGTTCCAGCGCGGGTACATGTGGCTGCGCAATCCCGCGTTCGTCTCGATCGCGGTGGTGCAAGGGCACGCGATCGGGGCGGGCTTTCAGCTAGCCCTTTCGTGTGATCTGCGAGTCCTGGCCGACGACGCCAAGCTGTGCATGAAAGAGCCAGCCCTCGGCCTGGTGCCTGACTTGACTGGCACCAAGCCGCTTGTCGACATCGTCGGACTGCCGCGCGCGATCGAGCTATGCCTGACTGCCAGGACCGTTGACGCGCGCGAGGCTGCCGAACTCAGGCTCGCCGAGATCATCGTGCCACTAGCTGACCTAGACGGCGCCGTCGCCGACCTGGTCGCCGCGCTGCTGTCGACCGACGCCGCCGCGGCTCGCGCCACCAAGGCGCTGCTCGCGGCCGCGCCTGGCAACAACCTGGAGCAGCAGGCAGCGGCCGAGCGCTCGGCCCAGGCAGCGCTGCTGCGGGCCAGGCAGGCGCACTGATCCGGTTTCTACTGAGCCGTTTGTACTGAGCCGGTTTGCCCTGGACCGGTGCAATCCGTGCCGGTTCAGTCTGCGCCGTTCGCGCAGGGCACGGTTCGCCGATAGCTGAGCAGGAATGATCTGGCCTGCCTGTTAGGTTCACCGGTCATGAGCATGCAGAACCAGTGGCACGCCATGCACGCCTTCAGCCGCGACTCGTCCGTGACGAAGCAGCGGCTCAAGCCGGGCACCGTGAGGCGGATCACCGGGTATGCCCGGCCGTACAGGCTTGACCTGGCCGTCTTCCTCGTGGCTGCGGCCCTGGACGCCGTCGTCACGGTGCTGTATCCGGTCCTGATCGGGGTTGTCATCGACAAGGGCATCCTGCCCAAGGACACCACCGTGGTGCTGACGGTCGCAGGCATCGTCGCGGGCCTGGCGATCTTCGATGGCTTGCTCGGCGTCGTCCAGCGCTACTTCACCTCCCGAGTCGGTGAGGGCCTGATCTATGACCTTCGGACTCAGGTCTTCGAGCATGTGCAGCGGCAGCCGATCGCGTTTTTCACCAGGGCGCAGACTGGCTCGCTCGTCAGCCGCCTCAACAGCGACGTCATCGGCGCGCAGCAGGCGCTGACGTCAACGTTGTCGTCGGTGGTGTCCAGCGTGCTGCAGCTGATCCTCGTCCTGGCCGTGATGTTCGTGTACTCCTGGCAAGTGACGGTCGTGGCTCTGGTCCTGATCCCGATCTTCCTGTATCCAGCGCGCCGCGTCGGGCGCAGGCTGCAGCGACTGACCAGGGAATCGATGCAGCTCGACGCCCAGATGGGCTCGACGATGACCGAGCGGTTCAACGTGGCCGGGGCAATGCTGGCCAAGCTCTACGGACGGCCCAGGGATGAGGCCGAACTGTTCTCCGGGCGGGCCGGCCGGGTCCGCGACATCGGCGTGCTGACTGCGCTGTGGGGGAGTGCCCTCGTCACGGGCCTTGTGCTGCTCGCTACCCTGTCGACCTCGGTCGTCTATGGCCTCGGCGGCCTGCTGGTCATCCACCATGCGCTTCAGCTCGGCGCCATGGTGGCGCTCGCCACTTTGCTGAGCCGCCTGTACGGGCCTATTACCTCGTTGTCGAACGTCCAGGTGAACGTCATGACGGCGCTGGTCAGCTTCGACCGCGTCTTCGAGGTGCTCGACCTGAAGCCGCTGATCGCCGAGCGCCCTGACGCGCGAGAGCTAGGGGCTGCGCGCCAAGACGGCAGGGCGGTCGCTGTCCCTGGCGACTGGACGGCGGCAGGTGCGCCGGATATCCAGTTCAACCACGTGAGTTTCCGGTACCCAGCAGCGTCCGAGGTCTCGCTGGCCTCGCTGGAATCCATCGCTATGCCTGTGGCCGAGCGGGCGGGCCCAGGCCAGCAGGCCCTGACCGATGTCACCTTCCGGGCCCCGGCTGGCAAGCTCACCGCGCTGGTCGGACCGTCAGGCGCGGGCAAGACCACGATCACGCACCTGGTATCCCGCATGTACGACCCCACCAGCGGTGCTGTCCGGATCGGCGGTACCGACATCAGGGATGTGACCCTGGAGTCGCTGCACGATGCGGTCGGTGTCGTCACCCAGGACGCCCACCTGTACCACGACACGATCAGGGCCAACCTGCTGTATGCGCGGCCGGCAGCCTCCGAGCACGAGCTCATCCTCGCCTGCCAGGCGGCGCAGATCTGGGACCTCATCTCGACCTTGCCGGACGGCCTCGACACCATCGTCGGTGACCGTGGCTACCGCCTGTCGGGCGGTGAGAAGCAGCGCATCGCGCTGGCCAGACTGCTGCTCAAGGCGCCGTCGGTGGTCGTGCTCGACGAGGCCACCGCGCACCTGGACTCCGAGTCGGAGGTCGCGGTGCAGCGTGCGCTCAAGACTGCCCTGGCCGGACGCACCTCGCTGGTCATCGCGCACCGGCTGTCCACGATCCGGGAGGCCGACCAGATCCTCGTCATCGACGGCGGCCGGGTTACCGAGCGAGGGCAGCACGCCGACCTGCTCGCGGCGGACGGCCTCTACGCCGATCTGTACCGGACGCAGTTCGCCCGTCAGGAGACGGCCATACCCGACGCCGTGCCACTGCCCGGCGCCGCCGTGTAGCCGGCGGCCCGGTCTAGGGGCGGCCCGGTCTAAGCGGCGGCCCGGTCTAAGCGGCTCAGCCTAAGTAGCCGATGCGGCGCAGGTCGGGCCCGGCCACCGACTCGACGTCGCTGACCTGGGCCGGCGTGAGCACCCGGCGCCAGTAGCCCGGTTCCGCGTCACTGGCCCCGTCGCGTCGGCTGGTCCGCACGTGGATCGAGCCGACGGCGTCGCCGACGAAGTCCGAGACCGCGGCCGCCGTCGGCGCGGGATGCCGGACGACGCTCTCGTACCGGAGCGTGGTCAGCTGCTCGGCGGACAGGGCGGCGCGCAGCCTGGCCATCGCGCGGACCGATCCGCGCCAGCGCATGGCGCATTTGCCGGCAATCGACAGTTCCGGCCAGATCGCCAGGTCCTGTTCGGTCTCAACGCCGAAGAAGGGATTCGGGAACTCGGTCTCGACGTTCGCCATGCCCGGCTTGAACCAGCTGAGGGTCAGCGGATCGGCCAGCATGGCGGCGACCACGTCGCGGCCATCCCTGATGACCTGCACGAGCCTGGCGTCGGCGAAGGCGTCGACCAGCGCCTCCGCGCAGTACATGAGATCGGGGCTGGCGTCGCCGTACCGGACGATGTCACGCTCGGCTACGCAGCATGCCGGGCCCGTCACCTGGCCCGCAGCCCGGCACACCGGCGAGCAGGTCAGGCAGCAGTGCGCGGTCACCTGCCAGGCCTGGGCGAAGGCGTCCCTGATGACGGTGGCGGCCGCGTCGCTGCGGCCGCGCTGGATGGACGGACTGCGGGCGAAGGCGTACACGACGCTCTGAACGGCTTCCTGGCCGATGGTGAGGTGAAAGCCTGGCGACTGCTTGATGGCGCGCCCGAGCAGGTCCGTGCCTGAGTGCGGCGCGCCGATCACGAAGACCGGCTGCCGGACCTTGCGGCCGTTCACGACCAGAATGTGCGGGCGGGGTGCCATGGCTACCCATCAGTGTGGCATTGGCCGCCCGATGCCTGGTCCAGGCCCGATGATCGGGCGCTGACCGGGGGACACGCGGCTGAGGCCAGGCGCGTCCTGCTCAGGCTGGGTGTACGGCTCGCCGTCCCCGGACGCGCCGGCAGTGGTCACCGGCGTGGTTTTCCAGGTTGAGCGCCGCTTGGATCAACGGCACATGGCTGAAGGCCTGGGGTGTGTTGCCTACCTGGCGGCCATAGCGCGGGTCGTACTCCTCACTGAGCAGGCCAAGGTCGCTGCGCAGGGCGAGCAGTCGCTCGAAGATCCCCACGGCTTCGTCATACTCGCCGATCATGTGCAAGGCGTTGACCAGCCAGAAGCTGCATGCGAGGAAAGCGCCCTCGGCACCCGGCAGGCCGTCCACTTCGGCGCGGCCTGTGCCGCTGACCGCTTTGGCGGGCTGGGTGTAGCGGAGCACCAGCCCGTCCCGCATGAGCTCGCGCTTGATCATCCGGACTGTCGAGATGACCCGCGGGTCATCTGGCGGCAGGAAGCCGACCTCGGGGATCAGCAGCACGGAGGCGTCCAGCTCGGCGCTGCCGTAGTACTGCGTAAACACGCCCCGGTCGGCGTCGTAGCCGTGCTCCAGCACCTGCGCGTGGATCTCGTCTCTCATCGCTGTCCAGCGCTCTAGCGGGCCGGCATTGCCCTGCTCGACCAGGTGGATCGCGCGGTCAAAGGCGACCCAGGCCATCACCTTGGAGTGCACGAAGTGCCGCCGGGGCCCGCGCACCTCCCAGATCCCCTCGTCCGGCTCGTGCCAGTGCTTCTCCAGGAAGTCCAGCAGCTGCCGCTGGAGGCTCCAGGTGTGCTTGTCGAAGTCCAGCCCGGCCTGCCTGCCGAGCGTCAGCGCGTCGATGACCTCGCCGTAGACATCGAGCTGACGCTGGTCGACGGCGGCGTTCCCGATCCGGACCGGCGCAGACCGCTCGTAGCCGGGCAGCCAGCTGACTTCCCACTCAGCCAGCCTTCGCTCGCCTCCCACGCCATACATGATCTGCACGTCCTTGGCGTCGCCGGCGATGGCGCGGCCGAGCCACCGCCGCCAGCTGTCGGCCTCCGCCGTATAGCCGGTACGCAGCAGCGCCTCCAGCGTGATGGTCGCGTCGCGGAGCCAGCAGTACCGGTAGTCCCAGTTCCGGACGCCGCCGATGTCTTCCGGCAGCGATGTCGTGGGCGCGGCGACGATTCCGCCCGTCGGCGCGTAAGTCAGGGCCTTCAGCGTGATCAGTGACCGCATCACCGCATCTCGGTACGGGCCTTTATACGTACACCTCGCAGCCCAGTCGGACCAGAACGCATGCGTCGCCGCCAGCGCCCCGTCGGCGTCGATGCAGGGATCGGCAGAGAGATGGGATTCCTTCCAGGCCAGCACGAACGGCACCCGGTCGCCTGCCTTGACGTCGAACGTGGCCTGATGAGCCATGTTCTGGCCGACGCTGCGGACCGGGCTGTGGAAGCAGACAGAGTCTGGCCCGGCGATAGCCCTGATGGAGTCGCCCATCCGCCGCACCCAGGGCGTTACCTTGCCGTAGCCGAACCGGATGCGAAGGGTCGACTCCATTTCGACGGTGCCCTCGACGCCCTCGACGATGCGGACGACCACGGGAGTGGCATGATCACGCGGCGGCATGAAGTCCACGACCCGGACGGTGCCGCTCATGGTGCGCCATATCGTCTCCAGGATCAGCGAGTCGCCCTGGTACTGCCGGCTGACGTCGCCGCGCCGCGCTACCGGGCCGTCGCTGACGGTCGGGCATACGCGCCAGTTGCCGTTGTGCTCGTCGCCGAGTAGGGCGGCGAAGCACGCGTCGGAGTCGAACCTTGGCAGGCACAGCCAGTCCACGGAGCCGTCGCGGCCTACGAGCGCGGCGGTCTGCATGTCCCCGATCAGCGCGTAGTCCTCGATCAGACTGGCCATCCCAGCCTCCATTCCCCGTCGCCGACGTCGTCGTCGTCGTCAACGTCACCGTACGGCCGCGAAGGCCCGGTCAGCCAGTTATCTGGCAGCAGGCCATAGAGTGTCGGCGTGCGAGTGCGACAACGGCCCGGTAGCACGCGGCTCGCGGTCCCGGCCGCAGCGGTCGCGGTGCTCGTGGCGACACTTTCCGGCTGCGCGAAGATGGACGCCGCGCTGAGCCAGCAGTGGATGGCCGTCCAGTTCAGCCCGAGTACACCGACGGCCACCGTGTTGCACGTCCGGGCGGCCTGCTCGCACATCCAGAACGCCCCCCCGATGGCGCTGCCAGCGAAGCGGTCGCCGATCAACGTGATGTACGGAGTGCGGTTCGACACCACGAACGCATCTCCGGCGAACCTGTCTCAGCTGCAGACGTGCCTCCAGCAGTTCAAGTCCGTGCTCGGCGTGAACGACGAGACCGCAGGCGACGAAGGCAGCTAAGCCGCGCGGATCGCGCTTGGCGCAATGCACGGCGAACCGAACTCGCACAATTCCCATAGGTATTGTAGAGTTCTCGTCGACTCGAATCCCGACTTAAAAGATCGGAAAAGGTGGACGATGAAACGAGTACTTGCCGGACTCACTGCGGCCGGTGTCGCCCTGCTCGCTGCGGGGTGCGCGGCATCGAGGGCGAGCAGCGACACCAGCAACGGCACGCAGCAGTGGCAGTCAGCCGGCAGGCAACGTCGTGCTGCGACTCGGCTTCCTGGAGAACATCACGCATGCGTCGGCACTGGTCGGGGTGAGAGAGGGCTTCTTCACCAAGAACCTCGGCAAGAACGTGACACTCAAGCTGTACCCGTTCAGCACCGGCACTGAGGAGGCCACCGCGCTCCTGGCCGGCCAGCTAGACGCCGCCTACGTGGGGCCGAACCCGGCCATTAAGGCGTGGCAGCAGTCGAGCGGCAGTCTCATCAAGGTGATCTCCGGCGCCGCCTCAGGCGGTGCCGAGCTGGTGGTCAAGAAGGGAATCACCACGGCCGCGGAGCTCAAGGGCCAGAAGCTGGCCTCCCCGTCACTCGGCAACACTCAGGACGTGTCGATGCGGTACTGGCTCAAGCAGCAGGGGCTGACTACCACCTCGACCGGCGGCGGTGACGTGCCTATCACGCCGATCACTCCCAACTCCGACGCCGTGCTCGCCTTCGAGGCCGGCCAGATCGCGGGCGGCTGGGAGCCTGCACCCTATGACGCCGAGATGATCGCCGACGGCGGTCACGCGCTGGTCAACGAGGCCAGCCTGTGGCCGGGCGGCCAGTTCGTCACCACCGAGCTAGTGGCGACGCAGAGCTACATCTCCAGCAACCCCACGGTCATTAGCGACCTGCTCAAAGGGCAGATCGAGGCGAACTCTTATATCGCCGGCAACCAGTCAGCCGCCGAGACCGCGGCCAACGCCGAGCTGGCCTCGCTGAGCGGCAAGAGCCTCAAGACGCCCATCCTCCAGGGCGCCTTCGGGCAGGTCACCTTCACCAACGACCCCATTGCCTCGTCGCTGATCACGGACGCTGATCACGCGGTCGCCGTCGGCTTGCTCAGCCCCGTGAAGAACCTGTCGGCGATCTACGATCTCGGCCCGCTGAACAAGCTGCTCGCCGCGGCCGGACAACCGCAGGTCAGCTCGTGAGAGTCGGCAATGAGCAGGTGACGCCCCCGGTGACCGCAGCGGGGGCGTCAGCCTTGTCCCGCGCCGAACCCGCTGACGCGAGCCAGCCCGGCAGCCTGGGTCGGAGCGACGCGGTCCGGCTGATCGGCGTGAGCAAGGCGTACCGGACCGGGCGGGCGGAGCTACTCGCGCTTGACCAGGTTTCGCTCACTGCCGGTGACGGGGAGTTCGTCTGCATCATCGGCGCGTCCGGATGCGGCAAGAGCACGCTGCTGAACCTGGTGGCCGGCTTGGACCAGCCGACGTCCGGTGAGGTGGACACCACCGGCCGGAAAGTCGGGCTGATGTTCCAGGAGCCAGCACTGTTCCCGTGGCTGACAGCGGGACGCAACGTGGAGCTGGCGCTGCAGGCACGGGGTGTGCCGCGGGCCGCGCGGCGAGCGCAGACCGCGGAGCTGCTGGAGGCCGTCCGGCTCGGTGGCTTCGGCGATAAACGCCCGCACGAGCTATCCGGCGGCATGCGGCAGCGGGTGGCCATGGCCCGTGCGCTGGCCCAGGATGCGGACGTGCTGCTGATGGACGAGCCGTTCGGCGCGCTGGACGCGATGACTCGCGATCTGCTCCACGACGAGCTGGAGCGGATTTGCGCCGAGCGGACGCTAACCGTGCTGTTCGTGACGCACAACGTCAGGGAGGCGGCGCGGCTTGGTGACCGGATCATCCTGCTGAGCAGCCGGCCCGGCCGGGTCATCGACGAGTACACGCTGCCGAGGACCGGTCACCGCCGGATCGACTCCCCGGAGGTGTCAGAGGTGGCGGCCAGGCTCACCGACAGGCTGCGCGAGGAAGTGGGTCGGCATGGTTACTGATCAGGCATTGCGGGGGCTCGACAACCTGGAGCTACAGCCCCTGCAGGGACGGCCAGAGCCCGGCCGGCTGGCCCGCAAGGCCTGGGCGGCGGCCTGGCCCAAGCTGCTGGCAATCGTGCTCGTCCTGGTCATCTGGGAGCTGATCACGCTGACGGGGTGGAAGAAGTACGTCCTCAAAAGCCCCGGCGTGGTCTTCCCCGACCTGTGGCAGCAGATGCAGCACGGCATGTTCTGGGCCACCATCGGCTGGACTTTGCGCAGCGCGGTCACCGGCTACCTCGTCGCCCTGATCATTGGCTCGGTCGTCGGCCTGCTGGTGGCGCGCATCCCGCCGCTACGGGCCGCGGTCGGATCTGTCATCACCGGGTTGCAGACGATGCCCTCGGTCGTCTGGGCCCCGTTCGCCATCGTTCTGTTCGGCGAAAACAACTCGGCCATCCTGTTCGTCGTCATACTCGGTGCAGCGCCGTCCATCGCCAGCGGACTAATCAGCGGCGTGGACTATACGCCGCCGCTGCTGCTGCGCGCCGGCAGGACAATGGGCCTGCGCGGGTTCCCGCTGTATCGCTACCTGATCCTGCCTGCATCACTCCCGGCGTATGTGGCGGGGATGAAGCAAGGCTGGGCGTTTGCCTGGCGCAGCCTGATGGCCGCCGAACTGTTCGTCGCTATCATCGGCCAGGTTTCGATCGGCCAGCAGCTCGACGCGGACCAGCAGAACCTCGATTTCGCCGGGATCAGCTCGGTGATCATCGTGATCCTGATCATCGGGATTGTCGTCGACACGATCTTCACCAAGGCTGACCTGGCACTGCGGCGGCGGCGCGGCCTGCTCGACCTCTCGCTGGCGGGCTGACCGGGCCAGTGTGGGATCGGCTAGTGCGGGGCGTGGTGGTACACGCCGAAGACGTTGCCGGCCGGATCGCGCAGGGCGCCGGTCTGCATGTGGTCATCGACGGGGCTGGGGCCGTACTCCCGCGCCCCGCCGAGCTCGACGGCCCGTGTCAGCACGGCCTCGACATCGGGCACGCTCGCATACACGGTTGCCCAGCAGCCCTGGTCCGCTGCGGTGCCGAGGCCGCCCCTGATCCCGCGGCTCGTGCCGGTGTCCACCATGGCGTAGCCAGGCCCGGCCGGGCTGGCCCGCCAGCCGAAGATCTCCGCGTAGAAGCGCCGGCTCCGGTCAGGGTCGGCGCCGATCACCTCAAACCAGTCCACTGGCGCGCCGCTGCCAGGCCCTGGCGGCATAACCTGCCCAGGGTCCGCAGACGCCAGCACTAGGCCGATGACCAGGCCGTCCAAGTCGGAGAACTTGGCGTACGTCACCATCCCGGCTAGCTCGGTGATCGGCGTCTCCGTCTTGCCGCCCAGCAAGTTGATCTTGTCGAGCGCCGCCTGCATATCATCGGTCTCGATGTAGAACGTCACGTCGGCGTCGTCGTCGGCGCTCTGGCTGATGCCGCCGTTGATGCCGCTGCCGGCGCTGGTGTCGACCATCGTGTAGCCGACGCCCGTCACCGGGTGCATGCCCCAGCCGAACAGGCCGGAGTAGAAGTCCGCGAGCTGGCCGCTATCGGGGCCGCTGATCTCGAAGTGCACGACCGCGTGTGTCACGGCTGACCTCCCCGTGTGCTCACTCTCGCACACAGCGTAAGGCGCTGATCCGTTCCACGCCCGCATACACGTTCATCGACCCACCGCGCAGGAAGCCGACGAGCGTCAGGCCCGCGTCCGCAGCGAGCTCCGCCGCAAGCGACGATGGTGCCGACACCGCCGCCAGCACCGGGATCCCGGCGAGCACCGCCTTCTGCACGAGCTCGAACGACGCCCGGCCGCTGACCAGCAGGATGCGGCCGGTCAGCGGGAGCAGGCCGGCTTGCAGTGCCCAGCCAACCACCTTGTCGACAGCGTTATGCCGCCCCACGTCCTCGCGCACTACCAGCAGTTCGCCCGTCGCGCTGAACAGGCCGGCCGCGTGCAGCCCGCCGGTCCGCTCGAAGACGCGCTGCGCACGACGCAGGGCGTCGGGCAGTCCTGCGAGCACGTCCGCAGTCACCACGACCCGGTCGTCAAAAAGATCAAACCGTCCGGGAACGTGGAGGTCTTCGATGCTCGCCTTCCCGCAAACGCCGCAGGCACTGCTGGTCAGGAAACTCCGCCGAAGGTCGCGCTCGAATGTCAGGCCCGGTCGCAGCGTGACATCGGCGATATTGCCGACCTCGTCGTCGTCCTCGTGGTTGTGGCCCCCGTGGTTGTGACTACCGTGCTGACTACTACACGCTGGCCATCGCAGATCGTGATCGAGGCGATGTCGGCCGCGCTGGCTACGATGCCCTCGCTGACCAGGAACCCGGCCGCCAGGTCGATGTCGTCGCCCGGCGTGCGCATGGTCAGGCTGACGGCCTGACCGCCGATCCTGATGCCGAGCGGCTCTTCGGCTGCCAGCAGGTCGGCTCGTTCGCTCACGCCGCCGGGATCGACGGTCACGCGTGTCACGCGCCTGCGCGCTGTCCGTCCGGCCACGCGTCACTCCTCTTACAGATCCCGCTCTTACCGGTACCCCGCTTGCCCTCGCAGGCTACGTCGGTTTGGATAGCCGTGTGGCCCCCGACAGTTCGCGGCATATGCGCAGCCTGATTGAGAACTGGCCGGTATACCGACAACTGACCGGTCCGGACCGGCTGGCGCGCGGCGCTGCAGTCCGGTCGCCGCATACCGAGGGTGCCGCACCGCGCACCCAGTCGGCCGATCGAGTGGTTCAGTCAATCTGCCCGTACTGCGCCGTCGGCTGCGGCCAGCGCGTCTTCGTCTCGAAGATCGGCCGCAAGAACACCGTTACGCAGATCGAGGGCGACCCCGACTCGCCGGTGTCCCGCGGCCGGCTCTGCCCGAAGGGCGCGGCCAGCAAGCAACTGGTGACGCATCCGGGTCGGATCACCAGGGTGCTGTACCGCCGCCCGTTCGGTACCGCGTGGGAGCCGCTCGCGCTGGAGCAGGCGATGGACATGATCGCCGACCGGGTGCTCGCCACCAGGAAGGCGACCTGGCAGGACACGTTCGAGGGCAGACCCGTCCGCCGCACGCTCGGCTTCGCTAGCCTCGGCGGTGCCACGCTCGACAACGAGGAGAACTACCTCATCAAGAAGCTCTGGACCGCGCTCGGCGCAATCCAGATCGAGAATCAGGCCCGCATATGACACTCCGCCACCGTTCCCGGTCTGGGGACGAGCTTTGGTCGCGGCGGGGCGACGACATTCCCGCGCGATCTCGTTAACTCGGACTGCATCGTCATCTGCGGTTCGAACATGGCCGAGTGTCATCCGGTCGCGTTCCAGTGGGTCGTGGAAGCCAAGGCGCGCGGCGCGACCGTCATTCACATCGACCCGCGGTTCACCCGGACGAGCGCACTCGCCACCATGCACGTCGCGAACAGGGTGGGCGGGGACATCGTGCTCATCGGAGCGCTGGTCAATCACGTGCTGTCCGGTGGCCACGAGTTCCGCGAGTACGTGACGTCCTACACCAACGCCGCGGACATCCTGCCGGAGGACTTCAGCGACACTGAGGACTCCGATGGGCTGTTCTCCGGATATGACCCGCTCAGCAGGACCTACGACAACGCTAGCTGGCAGCCGACGGGCGAGCGCGACCTTACGCTGGCGCATCCGCGCTGCGTCTTCCAGGTGCTGAAGCGGCATTTCGCCAGGTACACCCCAGAGCTTGTCGAGCGGGTCTGCGGCATCAGCCCGGCGGACTTCGCGAAGATAGCCGCAGCCCTGGTCCGGTGCAGCGGCCGCGACAAGACCACGGCCTGGGTATACGCGGTCGGCTGGACCCAGCACACCACTGGCGTGCAGCACATTCGCAGCGCTGCCATCTTGCAGTTGCTACTGGGCAACATGGGTCGCACCGGCGGCGGGATCCTCGCGCTGCGCGGTCACGCGAGCATCCAGGGCTCGACTGACATCCCGACGCTGTTTGACCTGCTGCCCGGCTACTTGCCGACACCGCGGGCCGAGGATGGCGACATGGCCAGCTACCTGGCCAGGCTGCCTGACACCGGGTTCTGGGGCAACAAGCGTGCTTACCTGGTTAGCCTGCTGAAGGCGTGGTTCGGAGATGCGGCTACGGCCGAGAACGAGTACTGCATGCCGCAGCTGCCGCGCCTGTCTGGCGATCACGGTACGTACCGCACGGTCCTCGACATGATCGAGGGTAAGGTCAAGGGCTACTTCCTGTGGGGCCAGAATCCTGCCGTCGGCTCGGCCGGCGCGCGGCTGCAACGGCTGGCCCTGGCGAAGCTGGACTGGCTTGTCGTGCGCGACCTCGCGCTGATCGAGAGTGCGGAGTTCTGGCGAGAGAGTCCGGAGATCGCGACCGGGGAGCTGGCGACTGCCGACATCGGTACCGAGGTGTTCTTCCTGCCCGCCGCCGCGCACGTTGAGAAGGATGGCAGCTTCACCAACACGCAGCGGATGCTGCAGTGGCATCACAAGGCGCTCGAGCCACCCGGCGATGCCCGTAGTGACCTGTGGTTCGCCTACCACCTGGGCAAGCGCATCCGCGCCAAGGTGGCACCATCCCCCGACAGGCGCGATCAGCTGCTGAGGAATCTCACCTGGGACTATCCGGAGACTGGCGACGACGCAGAACCGGATGCCGCCGCCGTCCTGCGGGAGATCAACGGATGCGGCCCCGATGGCGCGCTGCTCAGCGGCTTCGGCGAACTCAAGGACGATGGCTCGACCGCCTGCGGCTGCTGGATCTACTCCGGCTGCTACGCGGCCGGCGTCAACCAGACCGCCCGGAAAAGGCCGCAAGCCGAGCAGACCTGGGTCGCGCCCGAGTGGGGCTGGGCCTGGCCTGCCAACCGACGGCTGCTTTACAACAGGGCTTCCGCTGACCCGTCCGGCCGGCCGTGGAGCGAGGCAAAGAAGTACGTCTGGTGGGATGAGCAGGCCGGCCAGTGGGTCGGCCATGACGTGCCGGACTTCGAGAAAGGCAAGCCGCCCGGCTACGTACCGCCAGAGGGCGCTACTGGCCCTGCGGCGCTGGCCGGCACTGACCCGTTCATCATGCAGCGCGACGGGAGAGGGGCGCTGTTCGTGCCGACCGGGCTGAAAGACGGCCCGCTGCCGACTCACTACGAAGCCGCCGAGTCGCCCGTCCGCAATGACGTCTATAAACAGGACGTCAGCCCGGTCGCCGTGACCTACACAAGCGACCGCGCAACGGCTGACCAACTGGCCGGTCATGATGCCGCGTTCCCCTATATATTCACGACGTACCGACTGACTGAGCACCATACGGCCGGCGGGATGAGCCGAACGCTGTCCAGGCTCGCCGAACTGCAGCCAGAGCTGTTCTGCGAGGTATCGCCGCAGCTGGCGCGCATTCGCGGACTGGAGAACGGCGGCTGGGCAACGATCATCACGGCGCGGTCCGCCATCGAGGCCAGAGTGCTGGTGACCCGCAGGATGCGGCCGCTGCGGCTGGCTGACGGTGCGGTCGTGCATCAGGTCGGGCTGCCGTATCACTGGGGCGGGCAGGGACTGGTGACCGGCGACGTGACCAACGACCTGCTGCCGTTCGCCCTGGACCCGAACGTGCTCATCCAGGAGAGCAAGGTGGCGACCTGCGACGTCCGGCCGGGACGTCGGCCCACGGGTGCTGCGAGGCTCGAACTGGTGGCGTTGTACCGGCGCCGGGCCGGACTGGCGGAGGCACCATGACGACGAGCGGCCGGAACTCGCTGCACGGACCGCTCGAGGACGTGTCCGGCGACGCCGGCTATGTCGAGCACCCGCGCCGGGTCGGCTTCTTCACCGACACCAGCGTGTGCATCGGCTGCAAGGCCTGCGAGGTTGCCTGCAAAGAGTGGAACGGGCTGCCGGACACCGACGTGCTCGCGCTCACCGGCATGTCCTACGACAACACCAGCGAGCTCGGCGCCAACAGCTGGCGGCACGTCGCGTTCATTGAGCAGACTGTGCCAGCTCAGGCGTGGCCAGCTCAGGCTGTGCCAGCTCAGGCGGTGCCAGCTCAGGAGGGGCCGACTCAGGATGTCATCCGGGAGATCGCGGACGGCTCCGCGACCCGCTGGCTGATGGCCTCGGACGTGTGCAAGCACTGCACGCACGCGGCTTGCCTGGATGTCTGCCCCACCGGCGCATTGGTGCGGACCGAGTTCGGCACGGTGATCGTCCAGCCGGACGTATGCAACGGCTGCGCCTACTGCGTGTCCGCGTGCCCGTTCGGCGTGATCGACCGGCGCGAGGACGACGGCCGGGCCTGGAAGTGCACGATGTGTTACGACCGGCTGCGGGGCGGACTCGAGCCCGCCTGTGCCACGGCCTGCCCGACCGATTCCATCCAGTTCGGGCCGCTGGACGAGCTGCGCGAGATTGCGCAGACCCGGCTGGCCGAACTGCACGCGGCCGGACAGACCGAGGCCCGGCTGTACGGCGCCGACCCTGACGACGGGATTGGCGGGGCGGGCGCGTTCTTCCTGCTGCTCGATGAGCCACAGGTCTACGGCTTGCCCCCGGACCCGGTCGTGACCACGAAGGACCTGCCGTCGATGTGGCGGTGGGCTGGCGGGGCCGCCGCTCTGCTCGCCGCCGGGGTCGCCGTCGCATTCGCGGGACGGCGGCAGTGAACGAGCGACCACACCGCGAGCGGACACAGGGCGAGCGGACACAGCGCGAGAAGGCGCAGGCTGAGGAGCTCCAGGTACCTCCCGCGGACTTCCAGTCGTACTACGGCCGGCCGATCCTGAAAGTCTCGCGGTGGAAAGAGCCGCATCTGCCCGCCTATCTCTTCCTGGGCGAGCTGTCCGGGGCGCTGGCCATGGTCGGCGCGGTCGCGCACGCGACAGGGCGGCGGTCGCTCGCGCGGACCGCCAGGCTGGCCGCGGCAGCCGGTGCGTACGCGGGCGGCGCCGCGCTGACTTTGGAGCTTGGCCGGCCGGAGCGGTTCCTGCACATGCTGCGCGTCGCCAAGCCGACGTCGCCGATGAGCATGGGCTCATGGATCTTGTCGGCGCACTCGGGGCTTGCCTCCGCGGCCATGGCCAGCGAGGTGACCGGTCGGCTGACGCGCATCGGCACCGCCGCGGGCGCCGCGTCCGCGCTGACGGGCCCGCTGCTGGCCGCCTACCCGGCCGTGCTGCTGGCCGACACCGCGGTGCCCGCCTGGCACGACGCCTACCGCGAGCTGCCGGTGCTGTTCGCCGGCGGCGCCATGACGGCGGCCGGTGCCGTCGGGCTTGCGGCGAGCGCTGTCAGCCGCGACCGGTCGGAATTCGACGCTGCCTACAGGCTCGCGATGATCGGATGCGTGGTGGAGAGCCTCGGCGGCTACGGGCTCGAGACCATGCATGGCCTTGCCGGCGAGCCTTACCGCGTGGGCCCGGGTGGCAGGATGCTGACCATGGCCCGGTACCTGACCATGGGCGGAGGCGTCGCCGCCCTTGGAGCCCGCCGCAGCCGGGCGGCCGCGGTGGCTGCGGCTGCGCTGCTGACGGGCGGCGGCGTGTGCGCCAAGTTCGCGGTGCTGCGGGCCGGCAAGGCCTCGGCCGCCGATCCCAAGTACGTCGTCGCGAGTCAGCGCCCCGGTGCCAGGACCGGGCCCGGCGCAGGCAGCGTACCCGCTGCCGGCGCCGCGCCCGGTGGCGAGAGCCCCGGCTAGCCGCCGAGTATTTTCGCCTTCGCGGCGGCGAACTCCTCGTCGCTCAGCGCGCCTTGCTGGTGCAGCGTGCTGAGCTGGCCGAGCTGATCGGCAGCCGAGGGTCCCGGTGCCGCCGGCTGGGCCGGCGCGGCCTGCTGGTTCTGATCGTCGTCCGCCGCGTACCCCTGCTCTGAGCGGCGTCCCGACGCCCGCCCGGCCATATACGCGCCGCCGCCGATGGCCGCGGTCCGCAACAGCGGGCGTCGGCGCACTACACCTCTCCTGCCGATCATGTGCGTATCCCGTCAGTTGATTCAGTCATCGTCACTCAGACGTCGGACCCTGCTGGCAGCTCAAGACCGAGCGCGATCATGATCTCCGGCGCGGCGGCTACCACCCTGGGCATGCCGGTCTGCGGCGCTATCGCGGTGAGTACACCGAGGATCTCGCGTGCTGTCGCACCGGCGTCCAGGGCCCCCTGGACCTGGAAGAGAAAGGACGCCGGCGGGGCGTCGAGCGCCACCAGAGCCGCGATCTTCACAAGGGCGAATGTCTTGGGATCCAGTGTGCTGTCAGCCCGTAGCTGCTCCCGGATCTCCATGGCCTCGCCGAGCATGCCGGACTCGCCCATCGCGAGCGACATCAGCATGTCGCCCGTTGCCTGATCGACATTCGCACCTGACTCCGAAACTCCCACTGATGCCTCCACCATGTGTCGTAGGTCCTTGTCTGACCATGCGGCTCGGGCAGCGCGCGCGCATCACCCGCCCGGAGTGAATCGCCGCCGAACCTTCCGTGCCATCGTGGGTCGCCTGAGAGGAGCTTCGGGGGATCGAGGACAGCATGCTCAACGGGATTCTCAACATCATCTGGCTCGTGCTCGAAGGGCTGTGGATGGCGATCGCGTACGTTATCGCCGGTATTATCTGCTTCGTTTTGATTCTGACGATCCCTTTCGGGATCGCGTCCTTCCGCATCGCTGGCTACGTCCTGTGGCCGTTCGGCCGGACGGTCGAACGGCGGCCTGAGGCGGGCGCAGCGTCGTTCATCGGCAACGTGTTGTGGGTGATCCTCTTCGGCTGGTGGCTTGCGCTCGGGCACCTGATCGCGGGCCTACTGCTGTGCCTGACGATCATCGGCATCCCGCTCGGCATCGCCAGTTTCAAGATCATCCCGGTGACGCTCGTGCCACTCGGGGTCCGGATAGTACCGACCAGCGAGGCATACGCCGGCCCGCCTTACTAGCCATAACTGCCTAGCCGGTACCTGCCTAGCGGATGATGATCGCCGGCCCTGTGCGCTCGATCAGGTGACCGATGACCGGCGCACCGGGGATCTCCCCGGCGACAAGCAGGCCGCCCGACGTCTGGGCGTCGGCCAGTAGGAGCAGGCACTCCTCGCTCGCGCTGCCCAAGTCCGCGTGCGGCGTGACCCAGTCCAGGTTGCGGCGGCTGCCGCCGGGCACGTAGCCAGCGCGCAACGCCGCGAGCGCACCGTCAATCAGCGGGACCGCGGCGCTGTCGACAACGGCGGTGACCCCGCTGGCCCTGGCGAGCTTGAACAAGTGGCCGAGCAGGCCGAATCCGGTCACATCGGTGGCGCACCTGATCCCGGCTGCGAGCGCCTGCCTGCTGGCGGTGGCGTTCAGCGCGGTCATCACGTCGATGGCCGCCGGGAATACCTCGCCAGTCGCCTTGTGCTGCGCGTTGAGCACGCCGCTGCCGATCGGCTTGGTCAGCGACAGCGGCTGGCCTGCCCGGCCGGCATCAATGCGCAGCAGGGCGGCCGGGTCAGCCAGCCCCGTCACGGCCATGCCGTACTTGGGTTCGGGATCGTCGATGCTATGGCCGCCCGCGACGTGGCAGCCCGCCGACGTAGCCATATCCAGGCCGCCGCGGAGTACCTCCGCAGCAAGATCCGTGCTGAGCACGTCGCGTGGCCAGCCGAGCAGGTTGAGCGCCACGAGTGGCTCGCCGCCGACGGCGTAGACGTCGGACAGGGCGTTGGCCGCGGCGATCTGCCCGAAGGTGTAGGCGTCGTCGACGACGGGTGTGAAGAAGTCCGCGGTCGCGACGACAGCGCGATCAGGCGCGATCTGAACCACCGCGGCGTCATCCCCGTGCTCGACGCCGATGAGCAGGTCGGCCGACGGCCGGTCCGGGATCAGCCGGGCCACGGCCGCCTCGAGTTCGCCGGGCGGGATTTTGCAGGCGCAGCCGCCGCCGTGCGCATACTGGGTCAGCCGTACCTGCGCCTGAATAGCCATACCCGCACTCTAGGCAGCGCGCGCATGAGGACGCGCGCTGACTCGGCCTCTTTGAGCCAGACCACCACGGAACCGCTAGACGGTCCCGGCACGACGTAGGCGCTCACGAGCCTCGGGCTCGGAGAGCGAGACGACTGGCTTCCTGATCGCATGCTGATACTTGGCGTCGTAGGCCCGTGTCCATACGCCCGCAGCCCAGGAACGCTGGAGTTCGTCCGCGCTCAACGCACGGCCACGCGCATCGCAATACGCTTCTAGGAACTGCTCAGTTTCCTCGACGGTGGCAAGCTCATCCGGGCTGACAGTCGAATACAGGGCGGCGGCGAAGCCGACGAGGACTTCTTCGCTGTCGGCGACCGCGCTGTCCCAGTCGTGAACCACGAGGAGCTGGTCGCCGCTCCATCGCAGGTTGCCGGGCAGCCAGTCACAGTGCCCGATCACGGTCTCGGACGCGCCGGCTCGCAGCCGGTCACGGGCATGCCGCCCGGCCTCGTCGATCCATGCCGGACCGGCGACGTCGTTGAGGTCGATGTCAGAATCCTCAGGACGAGGCCACAGCCCGGCCTCGGCGTGATTCCATGCCGCCCACGACGGTGCCGGCTCCAGACTGAGCACATCAGCTGGCCGGGGGGCTAGCCCGATCAGCCGCGCGAAAGCCTCTGCGAATGCCCACGCCGGCCGATCCGAGCTCGGAAGCACCGCGCCGCCGGGGACGTAGACCTCGGCGGTTGCCACGCCATCGCCGAACCGGGCAGGGCCGGCGAGCGGCTCGGGGCACGGATAACCGGCCTGGAACATGCGACGCTGGACTTCGACGCAGGCCGCTATCCGCGGCGAGTCCGGACGAACCTTGACCACCACTGGCCGCTCATCAGCCAGCCGGACCCCGACGACCGCGGACAGACACCCGGATCTGAAGATCTCATCCGCTGGCGGGCTGCCGAGATTCTCCACGCACCACCGAATAAGGCGGGCAGGATCGACTGCCGGCACATGAGGTGACATCTGATCATCCTCACACGGACTGTGTTAACCCGCGGACTTGCGCACTCGGGTCCCGCATGGTGCCATGCGTACTGGTGACGATGACGGCTGGGACCACGTGACGACAATGCTGGTGACAACTATGGAGGTGGCGCCGTGACGAGCGAGATCGCGGAGCAGCGGGCGGCGCTGCAAGCGGTGTGGGCAGGCCAGACGATGTGCGACGCGCTAGCCGCGACGGCCGAGCGATTCGGCGGTATGCCCGCCTACTCCGATCGTGATGACGACGGCCCGTGGCAGACGCTCACGTGGGCCCAGACCAGGGACCAGGCGCTCGACCTGGCGGCAGGCTTCGTCGAGCTCGGCCTGCGGCCCGGGGACAAGGTCGCGATGATGCTGCCGAACCGGCTCGAGCACGTGCTCGCCGACTTCGGCGTGCTGCACGCCGGCGGCGTGCCCGTCACGTTCTATGCCACCCTCGCCCCGGACCAGATCGCGTTCATGGCGGCTAACTGCGACGCGAAGATCGCCGTCATCGATGGTGCCAGCGAGCTGGCCCGCTGGCAGCCGATCCTGGATCAGCTCCCGTCGCTGCACCACGTCATCGTCCGGGATGCGGCAGCCTGCCCGGCTGAAGAGCGGTATGTGAGCTGGCACGACTTCGCGGCGCGCGGAGCCGAGGGGCTGGCGAACGACCCCGTTCCCATCCAGAGCCGGATCGCGGCCATCAGGCCGGACGATGCGGTCACCCTGCTCTATACGTCCGGCACCACCGGAAACCCCAAGGGCGTGATCATCACGCATGCGAGCGTGCTCTACGAGGTGGAGACTGCACGCGCCGGCGGGAACGCGCCGATGCACGTGCGGTGGGTTTCGTACCTCCCGCTCGCTCATATCGCCGAGCGGATGTTCACGCTGTACCTGGGGATCTGCAACGCCTACAACACCTACTTCTGCCATGACGCGGCGACCCAGCTGATCGCCACGATGGGCGCGGTGAAGCCGACCGCGTTCTTCGGCGTGCCGCGCATCTTCGAGAAGGTCATGGCGGGCATCCAGGCGCTGCTGGCCGGCGAGCAGGACGAGACCCGCAAGGCCGCGGTGGCTGCGGCCATGGCGACCGGGCTGGCGTACGTGCGCAGCTGCCAGTTCGGTGAGACCACCTCACCTGAGCTGGCCGAGAGGTTCGCTGCGGCGGACGAGCAGGTGCTGCGGCCGATCAGGTCGCTGCTGGGCCTGGGGGAGGCGGAAATCGTGGTGAGCAGCGCGGCGCCGCTGCCGCCTGAGGTCCGCGAGTTCCTATGCGGCCTCGGCGTGCAGATCCTGGACGTCTACGGGATGAGCGAGACGACTGGCGCGTTTACCACAAATACGCTGGAGGCGTACCGGCTCGGCACCGTCGGCCGACCGGTCCCTGGCGTCGAAGTCCGGATAGCCGAGGATGGCGAGATCCTCGCGCGGGGGCCGTTGACGACGCCGGGTTACCTGAACCTGCCCGAGCAGACGGCCGAGCTCATCGACGCCGAAGGCTGGGTCCACACCGGGGACATCGGCGCCATTGACGCCGACGGCTTCGTGTCGGTCGTCGACCGGAAGAAGGAGCTGATCATCACGGCGGGCGGCGAGAACGTGTCGCCGGCTGCGGTTGAGAACCTCCTCGTGGCCCATCCGCTGATCGGGCAGGCGCTGGCATACGGCGACGGGCGGCCGTACCTGGTGGCCATCCTGACGCTCGACGGCGGGGTTGCACCCGCCTGGGCGAAGGCTCACGGCATCGAGGCGTCGTCGCTCGCCGAACTTGCCACCAACGAGGTCGTGCGCGCTGAAGTCGGACGAGCGGTGGCCGACGCGAACGCCAGGCTCGCGCGCGTGCAGCAGGTGAAGTACTGGGAGCTGCTGCCGGTGGAGTGGACGGCCGAGAGCGAAGAGCTGACACCGACGTTCAAGCTGAAGCGGAGGGTCGTGCACGCCAAGTACGCCGACATCATCGACGGCCTCTACGCGAGCGCGAGATAGCCGGGGTGAGTGGGGCGAGCTAGCTCGGCTTGTTTGCGGCGGTCGCGAAGTAGCCGGGTATATAGCGCGCCGTCGGGCCGGCGTGATGGGGGCACTCGCGGAAGCGGGTGATGACAAATCCCGCGCCGAGCTGGCCGCCGATCTGCTCGGTGAGGGAGTGGCTGTACTCGACCGGCGCGCCGGGACCCCATAGCCGCTCGCGCTCGGCCGTGGTCAGGTGCGTGACATCGGAGTAGGGCAGCGCGTGCCGGACGATCAGCTCGTCCCGGTTCTCGCTTGCGTCAGCGTCAAAGATGAACACGTCAGGATTCATGAACCCGGTCAGTAGCACGCCCGCGGGCCGCAGCACCCGGTAGCACTCGCGCCAGACCGGCGCGAGGTCCGGGCAGAACACGTTCGAGACTGGGTTGAAGACCAGGTCGAAGGTTGCGTCCGCGAACGCGCTCAGATCCCGCATGTCGCCGAGCACTGTCCTCAGGTCCAGGCCGTCCCGGTCTGCCACCAGCTGATCCTGTGCTAGCTGGCGCGACGAGTTGTCGAGGACGGTGACGTTCGCTCCCGCGGCCGCGAGCACCGGCGCCTGCTGCCCGCCCCCGCTGGCCAGACATAGCACGTCTGCGCCCGCGAGCGGATCAGGAAACCAGTCGCGGGGGACCGGGTCGTAGCCGATCAGGACGACCGACCAGGTGCCTGCCCTGGCCGCCGCGATCACCTCGGGGCCGACTGGCACTGTCCACTCGTTGCCCGTCTCGACCTCGCGGTCCCACGCCGCCCGGTTGTGCGCTGCCGCATCGAATTCGCTCGTCACCTCCGGGACGCTAGCGGCTCTCGCCGCCGGCCGCATCCAGTTAGTGCGCCGCGGGCCGGAAGATCATGCAGCTGCTGGTCGCGTGCGCGTAGAGCTTGCCGTCAGCATCGGTCAGCCTGGCCTCCGCGAGGGCCGACCTGCCACCGATGTGAGTGACCGTGCCTTCGCAGGTCATCGGCCCGGATGCGGATGTGATCGGACGCAGGAACTTCACGCTCAGGTCCAGGCTGGTGTAGTAGCTGCCGGCGGGTAGCACGCTCTGCACCGCGCAGCCGCAGGCTGAGTCGCACAGGGTGGCCATCATGCCGCCATGGACCGAGCCGATGGGGTTGTAGTGAAACTCGGCGGGGGTGAATTCGAAGACCACGACGCCCGGCCGCACCGAGACCGGCCGGAAGTCCAGCGTGTGTGCGATCGGTGCGCCGGGCAGGGTGCCGTCGAGTATCGCCTGGAGGAAGGATGCGCCGTCCTGCTCGCGCGCCGCGGCGGCGGCGACGGCCGGGTCATCCCAGCCATAGGTGCGCTGGCGCTTCGCGGCCGCGGCGGGCTGCCTAGGCAGCTGATCGGTCTGGCGCAACGGTACCTCCGGGTTGGGTGGCGGCAGGACGATCCTCCTGCACGCGGCACAGCGTGACGATCGTTGGCACTTCCGCTACGTTCACGGCGTCGGCAGGCCCCATCGGCGGCCTGATGACAATGGCGTCGCGGGTGCGCTCGGTCGGAGCATCGGGCCAGCGGCGGGCGATGATGCCGCGCATCCTGGCGTTCTCCGGCAGCACGTCCAGCACGAGTGCATCGACGCCGCGCCGGGCAGCGCGGCTCACCAGCATGCTGAGCAGCATGGTGCCGAGGCCGCAGTGCTGCCATTCGTCTGCGATCACCAGGCCGATGTTGGCCTCCACGCGGCCGCCGGCAGCCCCTGTGTGCGCAGCCCCTGTGTGCGCTGCCCGTGTGTCTGCTGTGCGTGTGTCTGCTGCCATGCCGTGTCCGATGATGTTTCCGCGGCTGTCGGTCAGGAGCAGGATGTCGGCCGACCCGGTAACGCCGCACAGGGCACGGAGCAGGCCGGTGCTTGGCGGTGCCACGCTGGCGAAGAACCGGAAGTATCGCGAGCGGGGCGACAGGCGGCACACGAAGTCGCGGATACGGTCCGTGTCGGCCGGGCCTGCCGCCCTGATGAGGCCGCTGCCGGGGCTAGCCCAGAGCTGGCTGGTCGTCGGGGTTCGCTCTATCAGGGTTCGTTCTATAGACCCAGCTACCATGTGTCCAGCCTGGCCCATGCTTGCTAAGTCTGTCAAGTAGACCTAGCATTCGGTCATGAACAGGTCGTGGGCTCTGGATTACGACACGTCGAACTGCAACATCGCGGCGGCGCTGTCGATCGTCGGGGAGAAGTGGACGTTCCTCGTGCTGCGCGAAGCCTTCAACGGCGTCCGCAGGTTCGACGACATGCAGCGGCGCACGAGCGCGCCGCGGCAGGTCCTGAGCAACCGGCTGGCCAGGCTCGTGACCGAGGGCATCCTGCGGAAGGTCCCCTACCAGGAGGATGGCCAGCGCCCGCGCAGTGAGTATCGGCTCACCGAGAAGGGAATCGAGCTGTTCCCGGTGATCGCGGCCCTGCTGGCCTGGGGCGATAAGTATGCGTCCTGGGCGGGCGGTCCCGCTGTCGAGCTAACCCACCGGGATTGCGGTGAGCCCGTGCACCTCCAACTGGCCTGCTCAGCGGGTCATATCCTCGGCTCGGCGAGGGACATCACGCCGGTGCCCGGCCCGGGCGCCCGGCGGGTCGCCTGACGCGCCGATAAGGTCTGGAGCGGAGGCGTCAGGGCACCTGGTGGTCCCCCCGGTCTTCAAAACCGGTGGACGGCGCTCCGCGTCGTCGGCGGGTTCGATTCCCGTCCGCCTCCGCCACCAGGCCAAACGTCGTCTGGATCTTGCCTAGTCGCTGACAGTAGTGGTGCCCGCTCCGTCACTGGAACGCGGATTGGGGGAACAATGTGGGAACACTCGTTCATGGCTCGCGTTCCACCAGCCTGGCGACTGCTTCCGCGGCTGCCCGGTGGGCCTGCGCTTCGATGTGCGTGTAGTGCGACGTCTTGGCCTGGTCGGCGTGGCCCAGCGTCTCGCGCCGGATCTCCGGGTCGACGTTGGCGTCCCGGCCCACCGAAGCCTTCGCCGCGCCGAAAGCGTGGACCGCTACTCCAGAGTCGGCGCACGTGCCGAGCGGCAAGAGGTATGCCGCAGCGCAGCCGAGTACCACGACCGGCAACCACGACACGGTACCACGACCATATCGGGTGCGCGCTTGGCGTGCGCGGCGGCGAGCAGGTTATACGAGACCTGGCCGAGCATCCCGACCGCGAGCGAGCCGAGCGCGCTCCAGTGGGCGAAGATCCGGTCGTGCCCGAGCGCAGCCACGCGCCCAGCGCCAGGGGCTGCGCAGGACTCGATGCCGAGCGGCAGGGTCACCGCGGTGTTGATGTGCAGCGGAAGTACGCCGGGCAGTGGCTGGACCATGCCGAAGCCGCAGAGGCCGCCCAGGCCGACCCAGCCGGACCGGACACTTACGGCGTGGCCGCAGGAGCTCCCGGATCCGCACCGGCGCCAATCCGCCGCCTGACATCAGCGATCGCGGGCAGCTGACCGCCGTTCCTGCTGGCAGTCAGGATTATTCGGGGGCGGCCGGGCCTCCAGGGGATCGCACGCTTTGGGCGACGGTCACGTCGTGCCGATTGGATCTCGGGTGGCTGTGACGAGAGTGTTCTTGGGTCCTGGCAGCGCTGGTGCCAGCCATGACCGTCCGTATTCGTGCGCGACGTCGGGGTAGGGGTGCAGCGTGGGTCGCCAGCCGTGCCGGGCCAGGAGTTCACCGGGATCGTCGGTGCCGAAGATGAACGGGGCGCCAACGCTTGCGTAGTAGCTGACCCAAGCCTGGCGCGACGGGTGCCCGAGTGTGGCTGCGGACATCGTGTCGGTCCCCAGGGTGCTGCCCGCGACCGACAGAGCGGCCATAGCGTCCAACAGGGCGGTGACGCTCGCCTCTGGCAGGTAGAACAGCAGTCCCTCCGCCAGCCAGGCGGTCTTCTCGGTGCGGCGGTATCCGGCTTCGGTGAGAGCAGAAGGCCAGTCGTCGCGAAGGTCGACGGGCACGATGTGACGGTCACAGCTTGGGGCCGCCCCGGCGTTGTCGAGAACTTCCTGCTTGTAGGACAAAACGGCGGGCTGGTCTAATTCGAAGAGGCGGACCCCAGCAGGCCACAATAGGCGGAACGCTCTGGTATCGAGCCCGGCCGCGATGAGCACCACCTGGCGTATGCCTTGAGAAGCCTGGTGAGTAAGGAAGTCGTCGAAGAACCGGTGCCGCACGACAAAGGCCGGAGGAGCCTGACCCTGGAAGCAGGCGTCGTTACCGTCGAGCAGGGCGAAGCCCTTCTCGCCGGCTGAGTTCCGCAGCCCAGGGGTCCTCGAACAGGCGATCCGCGCTAGCGGACTCGCGAGCCCGCGCCGCAGCGGTCAAACGCGATGTTGCGCCGACGGCATCCACGTCCCTGATGGTAACTGGACGATCGGGCTTTTCAGCGTCCCGGCCGAGGCGGTGGTCGTCACCTTAGGCAAGGATGTGCGTGATGTTGTGCGTACGGCCTCATATTTACTCGCGACCCGCGGCAGGTGCGGAAGTCGGCAGTCATGCTGAAGTCTGCGATACGGCCGTGATGCACAAGAAAAGGGCGAGGCAGCCATCAAACGTGCCGCCAGCAACCGCCTAATTGAGACTCCTGCTAGGCGATGTGGCTTTGCCGTAGCGTTCGAGAGTCCGATGGGCTGGCTCCCGAACCGCCTGCCGACCGCGTTCGTCAGCAACGTTGGTCTGGCTTTAGATCGTCGTGCCTGCCTGTCGGTTCTCGCCGTGGCGTGGCTCAAAAGAGGCACGTGCGCTAGCAGATCCGGTATTAGGCATGCCCGCCATGGTTGCTGGTTCCCGGATGACGATGCGGAGCATGCTGATGACGGCAGTGATGATCGGGATCGACACGCACAAGGGCTCGTACACGGCGGTGGCGATCACCGCGGGGAGTAGCCGCTGGCGGAGTTGCGGGTCTGCGCCAGCGACGGCCAGGCCGGCCTGCCGGTCGCCTGGGCCAGGACTGGCCGGAGCGGACCTGGGCGGTGGAGGGCGCGCGGGCTGGGCCGCCTGCTGGCGCAGCAGCTGGTCGCGACCGGCAGCAAACCGCCTGGTCAGCAAGGCATGACCGCTGGGCCGCGCTTTGGGGCGTAGGAGGCGAGCCTCTGGCGGAGCTTTCCGCGGCCGCGGTGAAGCCGCGACATCACGGTGCCGATCGGGGTGCCCATGATCTCGGCGACCTCCTTGCAGGGGTAGCCCTCGATGTCGGCCAGGTAGATCGCTGCCCGGAACTCCCGCGGCAGGTCGCGCAGCGCGCCCAGGATGTCGGAGTCCGCCAGGTGCTCCAGCGCGTCGGCCTCAGCCGACCTGGCCGACGGCGACAAAGGGCCGGTGCCGACCGGCCAGTCATCCCGGAACTCCGCGCCGGGTGCCCGGGCGGGCTCGCGCTTCTTCTTCCGGCAGGTGTTGATGAAGGTGTTCGCCAGGATCTTGTGCAGCCACGCGCGCATATTGGTGCCCTGCCTGAACTGGTGCAACGCGGCGTACGCCTTGGCGAGAGTCTCCTGCACCAGATCCTCGGCGTCGCTGGAGTTCCTGGTCATCCCCAGCGCAGCCGGATACAACTGGCCCACGAAGGGCAGCACGTCATCCTCGAATCGCCCATCACGGTCTGACATATCATCTGCCGGACGCATCATCGCTCCGCTTCCTCCTTGACTGCCAACTTGTGCGGGCGAGCGCGGCGGCCACCACTCCGATGGCGGCCGATGCCGGGCCGACCCATTCCGCGGGCTTGAATCCTTTTCCGGGCCCGTCACCGCGTAACTGCGGCCTGAGGACTGGCGCCGGTTGTGGTCATGGTTCTAGCGTGCTGCCGCGAGGCCTGCCCAGGTATTGGGATGACCCCCCATCTGACCCTGATGCTGGTGGGCGTATGTCTTGGGGCATAGGCGACCGGGAAAGTACGGCCTTCAGGGAGATTCCTGGCGGCGGCGGGGCCCCGTCGCGTTCTGCTGTCAGTAACTAGCGGTGGAAGCCGCGAGGTCTGACGTCAGTAGCGCGATGCGGATATGTATGGCAGGCGATTACGTGCTGTCGCGCCGCAACAGAGCCCGCGAAGGTTCCGCTCACGGCGGTGCGCAGACACGCGGCTTCAACGCGCCGAGCGATCGGTCTTTACCAGGCTGGAGAAGTCAAAATCCGCTCGTGCGATCCTCGCCGGCTGAGTGGTGGCAAGAAGTTCATTTCCCCATTCCGAAGCATGACCAGCTGATGCTGAGGTATCTCAGGAAGCTGCTCGAGTCGGGAGAGTTCAAGCCGGTCATCGACAGAACGTATCTGCTGGAGCAGATCGTCGAGGCTTACCGGTACGTCGAGACAGGACAGTAAACCGGCAATGTCGTCATCAGTCTCGAGCATCCGCACTAACAGCCTGCAGTTCGGCGGTAGACCCCGACCCGGCGGCCTCCATGGAGTTCCGGATAGCAGTCGGTGACGCCCCCAACCTTGGCCGTGCCGCGCATTCCGAGTCAGCATGAAAATCTGCGCACGTCCGGACCTGCGGTTGCGCGATATGGCGGTCTGCGGCGTAGCCGGGGCTCAGGGCGAGAGCCGGAACGGCTGATTCACGTCGGTGACCAGGGTCAGTGCGTAGGCGATGACGCGATTGTGCCAGCGCGCCACTCCCTCTACGAAGTCGAACATGCCACGGGGATAGCGGACCGTGAGCAGGATCGCAAACCACGCCGCGATCACGGCCACCAGCGCGCCGATGTCCAGGAAGAACAACACGACGTAGTGCGGGATCGCCATTAGCCACTTTACCAGTGGCAGCCACCGGTTCAGCTCGAGCGCGGCGTCCGGCTATGAATAGTCGAGGCGGACCGACTGGTGGTCGTCGGTTGACGGGTACTTGTCGTCCATCAGCGCTAGGTAGATACGCCTGCGCCGTCCGCGTCGCTGCGGGTGATCGCACAGCGGGCCGTGATCGCCGCGTACCCGGCTCTCGAGCGGGGATGGCTGTCTACGTTCGCGATGAGGCTGCAGCCGAGCGTGCGGTCGCCGACAAGCATGCGGAGGTCGCGGCATTGTGCGTCGAGCTCGGCGAACCCGTGCCAGACAGGCCGGTGCCAGCGCCGAGCACGCAACTGGCACCCGTCAATGACGCGATGGGCGGGTCGCAGTTGGCATTCACTCAGGCTGTCAATTGCGGCAGGGTCGGCGGAATCATGTGGACAGCAGACCAGCGAGTCGGCGAGCTGCTGGCGAAGGCGAAAGGCTTCGAGCCGCGGCCATCGGTCACGGCTGAGGAACTCGCCGCCAGGGAGCAGCATTACCGGAACCTGATCGAGGCGAACAGGCGCCGCCTGGCCAAGCTCCGGCCGGCCGACCCGAGCACGCCGAAGGATCAGAAGCTGGACGCTCATGGCAACAAGCTGCAGCCGGTCAGGCCGCGCCGTATCAGGAGCAGCCTGGTGGCTCCTACCGGATGCCGATGGGAGTCGGTTACTCGCAGCCGCCGCAGCCGGCGCCACTGCGGATAGGCGAGTACACCGGCTAGGGTCAGCGGTCCGCGCAACCGCTAGCGCGTCGCTGGCCAGCGTCGGGATAGGACAGGGGAACCGGATGGGAACGGCAGGCCGTGCGGCCGGAACGTGGATCAGGTGCTCGCTAGCGGCCGGGGAATCCGCCGTAATACGGCTCGCCATCGATCTCGAGCCTGATGTGCTCGGTGCGGTTGAGGAACCGGCCAACGCCGTCCTTGATGGCCAGCGCAGTGCCGGTCGCCACCATCTGCACCACGACCTCCTGCAAAGCGGTGGCGAAGCTGCGGCTCTCAGCCGGCGGCCGGTAGTCGACCGTCACGCCCTCGTCCTCAAGCATCTGCGCCAGCATGTTGACCCGCGCCGCGTCGCCGGTATAGGTGATCCTCCGGGTTACGTCAGTCATGGGACAGAGTGTCGCAGTGTCGGCGGCAGGCAGACCAGGCCTCTTGCCAGCGCGCACGCCATGCCATTGACCCGCGAACCGAGCGGAGCGCCTTCGCGCCGAACAGGCCACGGTGAACCCTCGCAGCCCTGTGGCAGCGGAACTGAAGGTCTGCCACCCTTGGCTGGCTGCGGACCAAGGAGAGGGGACCGTCTGTGAACAGCAAGGGCACAGCCGGACTGGCTGCCGCCGCGGTGGCCAGCATGGCGATGACGGCATGCAGCAGCCCGTTTGCGCCAGCCCCTGCGACGACAGCGCCAGCTGTGGCGGCGACGACGCCGGCTTCCGTGCATCCAGCCGGCGACATGATGCCCGCCTGCAGCACCGGTTACGGCATCAACGGATCGACTGCGACGCTCACCATCAGCGAGCACGGAACCGCGTTCACAGGCACCTACCTTGTGACCGCTCCCGGCCTGGCGTCCGGCACCGCGCTGCAGTGTGACGTGGCAGGCTGGTGTCGGAGTGGACGCTCGGCAGTGTCGCTCTGTGGGTGACCGGTTCCTACACCGCGCAGGTCATCAGGCTGGATAACCCTTGCGGCAAGTTCTCGGTGACGGTGTTCCGGTCTGCGTCCGGCTGCCCCTGACCTAGGCGACCGCCCGGCTAGCCTGCTGCTCGCTCACGTGTTCTGATTGCTGGGTGGACGTGCAGCGGCCTGGCTGGTGGCGGTTCCCGGAGCGATGCGAGCACGGCCATGAATGGGGTCATGGACGCGTGATCGTGAGTTTGACATCGCCAACTAGCGGAAGGAGCGCTGATGGACGGGTCGAAGGCTAAGGGCGAGAGTCACGCTCACGGCGCAGGTGCGCCGTTGGTGGTTGCTTTGTCGCGGTTAGTGATGGCAGAATCCGATGAACGTTCCATATGGGATATTCCGGCAAGTCGTGCACGGCCCATATTGAGAGGGGCCAAAAACCGCGGCCCGCGTCCTGAAAAAGGGGAGGGCGTAGGAATGTCTTCACGCGCACCAGAGAGCGAGACATTGCTGACTCCAGCGGAAGTCGCGGCGATGTTCCGAGTGGACCCGAAGACGGTGACCCGCTGGGCCAAGGCTGGGAAGTTGTCTTCAATCCGGACCCTTGGCGGTCATCGTCGCTATCGCGAGGCCGAAGTCCGTGCTTTCCTGTCCGGGATTCCGCAACAGCCAGCGGAGCGATGACGGACTAGCGCCGTGTGAGCGCAGTGCTCTGCTCTGGTTTGCCGCGGCCGGGGCTTGGGGGGCACCGGCCGGACGTTCTGAGGTCGCCATGCGGCCGGCCACGCCCAGGGGGGTATGCGATCACGGCCGGTGCCTTGCCTGGATAGTCGCCCGGCTCAGGCGGACTGTCAAGGCTGGTTTTACGCGCTCGCTGGCTGTAGCTTCCAGAGGCCTGACCCAGCTTCTTGCTTCGGCCTGATCTCGCTGCACCACTGCAAGGGCGATGGCGCCATTAGCGAGTCAGATGGTGTGAGGCTCCGCGCTGCTGGATGGCTGATTGGTCAGCTCCTCGTCGGGTAGTTTGCCCGGCACGTCCGACCCCGCGACACCAGTGCGGGGGACGGGCCTGAGCGGGAGGCGAGACCGTTGTTAGCGAAGGTCATCGGCATCATCGTGGCGGTTCTGATCATTGTGTGGATCGTTTCCAACCCAGCCGCAGCTGGCGACATTGTCCACGGCTGGATTAGCGGCCTCATCACGTTCTTCCACCATCTGGCCTGAAGACCGCTGCGCTTCGACGTGGCTGTGCACGGCCTCCTCAGGGCCGCGCATGGACCGGTTCAGGCTTGGCACAATTCACGGGGTCACCCAGGCCGAGGCCGATGTCGCCAGCGACAACCTGGCCTCCCGCCGGATGGCAGAAAATACCGGCTTCCACCTCGCCAGCTCCCAGGTCTCAGCAACCTTCAGGACTGAAGGGACGGCTACAGGTACTCGGCGCGCAGGAGACGCAGCCTCGTGAGGTGCGCCTCCAGCACGGCGATCCGCTTGTCTGCGGCCTCGCGGGTGGTCAGCTTGCCCGCGGCGCGCTGGGCTCGGATGTCGGCCAGGGCACCGTCGAGGCGGCTGGCTTCCACGGCCAAGAGCTGGTTGTACTGGGTGATCCGGTCCGGGTCCATGGCGTCGTCGCTCACCTTGGCCACCTCACTCGCCCCCTCGTGACGATCGCCAGCTTTGCAGTTCCTCGGCACTCCGTGCTGCGATGTAGCGGAACCGGCTGCCGTCCGCCGAGGTGTGCTCAGCGGCGGTTCTTGTGGTGACGTGCGCAACTGCCACCAAGGGTACTGAGCGCACGTCACTGGGTCTCCTGTCGCGGGTGGTCCGTGCTGGGATCATCGTTCATTAGCCGGACCGCGTTTCCGGTCAGCCCGAGGGAGCGCTCGCGGACATGATGCGTCGGCTCAAGGATGTGGCCCGGCCGAACGGCAGCTGGCCCGGAGCCGCGGGGTCGGTCGCCCTACTCCTCGATGAACTGCTCGATGGTGTCGCTCTCGACCGGGTCGCCGGCGGGCACCGGGCCCGCGACCGCTAGGCGGGTGGCCGACGCGTCGGCCGCGGCGGGGTCGGTCACGACCATGTCGGAACGCTCAGTAATCAGTCCGCCAGGCACCAGCAGCCGTGAGAAACGCCGCGGCCGGATGCCGACATCGTTACGCCGCCCTCCGCCGCTGTTCAGCACCAGGCGCCGGCGTAGCCAGCCGTAGCCGCGGCGAGGAAGGAACGCGCCGGCCACTCCGGTCACCATCAACACCCAGCCGGCCGCATGGAAGTTGAAGAAGGATGGGTGGGCCGTCACAGCGAAGGCAAGGATTGCGCCTATCGCCGCTACGGTGAGAGCCGTCGCGGTCTTCATCGGGGGGAACCCTCCGGCCTGACGCGCGCGCTCACGCGTGCACCGGCTCGACGAGGTGTGAGCCGGGACACGTGCGTCTGGGAGACGCCCAGCACTTCGCAGGCCGCGTCACGCATCGCGCTGCTGCGTGGCGCACGCCGGAACATGGTGCGCAGTTCGCCGTCCTGGAGTTCGTCCAGGTCTCCGGGCCGCATCGTCGTCATTGACGTCGCTTCCGTCGTCATGTCTTCTCCATGCGTGGCGGTTGAAGGGAACCGCCTACGCTGCGTTTTTCCCTGAGCACAGGGCTCAAACATCCGGCTAGTGTCGCTCTTCCGTCTTAGTCGCGCGCCTCCCTCTATTAGCAGCCGTGCTCGGTGACGGGGAACCATTCGCCGTTGCGGCCGCGGCCGGTGAGTTCCAGCTGGATCCGGTCGACCCGCCACCTGCCGTCCCGGCTGACCCACCGCACATCCCGACGCTAGATGTCGCGTGAACGAAGTTCTCCTACCGGGCGGCGCGCGGGAGTTGGTCGGCGGATGCTGATGAGAGAGTCGGTGCACGCAGGCGAACTCCATGCGCGGTCATGCACCGCGGCCGGACCGGCCGGGGCTGCGCGCTGCCTTCCGGGGTGCGTCGGCTGGTTTGGTGCCCGGCGAGGACGCGGATCGCGTCAGCGTGCTGGCGCCGGGCGCCGGTGGCGTCGGGCCGGCTGCGGCGGGGCAGGCTGGCGGGGTGGTGAACGACACGTGGACGTGCTGGTCGTCGCGCCGCTGGTTCTGCAATGCCTGAGCTGACAGGACGGCCCGGTCGGCGTCCGTCAGGGGAGGCTGGACGATGGAGCGCGGCCACAGACGCCGCGCCACCACCACGTTGATCTCGGCGGCGTACACGGTGATCTCCACGCCCAGGTAAATCCAGGCCATGAGCCCGAGGACGGTGCCGAACACGCCGTACACCGAGTCGCTGTGCAGGAAATGATGCACCAGGTAGGCGCCCAGGGCCTGCAGTACGGTCCACGCCAGACCTCCTGCGGCCGCGCCGGGCACCAGCTGGCGGGCCGCGATGCCGCTGGGGGTCAGCACGCGGAAGGCGGCCAGATACATCCCGATGTTGGCCGCCATGGCGAGCGCGCCCACGCCGGCGACGACCATCGTGCCGTCGTGACCGAAGGTCCCCAGGCCGGTCAGCAGCGTCGTGACGATCACGCCCAGCCCGAGCACGCCCAGGAACAAGCCGGCGCGGCCGAGCCGCTGCAAGTAGCCGGGCCGCTGTGGGCCGGGCAGGTTCCACACTTGCGCCATCGTGAACAGGCCTGCCTGGGCCAGCCCCGCCGTACCCCAGATCAGGCCCGCGAAGCCGATCACCAGGCCGATGACGCTGGAGCGCCGCAGCGTGTGGACGTTGCCGGCCAGCTGATGGCCGATGAGCGGGACCTGCCTGGCCACAGCGTTGAGCGCCTCCTGGCGCAGCCCAGGGTCGCCAGAGGCAACCAGGCCAAGGATGGTTACCAGGACAAGGAGCAGCGGGAATACCGACACGAAGGCGGAATGGGCGAGGTTCCCGGTCAGGGCGCCCCCGTTGTCGTCTCCATATTTCTTGATGATCCCGAACGCTAACGCGGACGGCTTATGGCGCTGCTGGACGGCATCAACTCGGCGGACCGCTAGCTCGATCGGGTTCATTCCTCACGACCACCTGTCCCGGCCTCGGCACGACGCCGGAACTGCCCGCAGGCGCCCTGCTCAAACGAAGCGGACGTCCGCACCGGGGCCTGGCATTCGCCGCAAACCCTCTCGGGCACCGGGCCTGCGGAGCCGGCCGACGGGCATGACGCGCCGTGGCGCTAGTGGCCCGGTCCCGGGATTGCGCCGCGGCGTCTCGGGGTGATGCCGGAGCGGAATGCGTCGCATTAGGCCAGTAGATGAGGTCGGACTCGCGGGCTGGCCGGTGGCGCAGGCCGACGAGGATCCAGGCGAGCCGCTGCCGAAGGTCGGGTGTGCCGCCTGGGACTTGAATTCCCGGACCCGCAGATTATGAGGATCCGCAGACATCCGTCGCTGCGCCATTAGCCCGCTGGCGCTAGTTTTTCTCCTCGGCTAGGGCGGCGCGCAGAACACTCTGGGCGGCAGCGGCCTCCGCGCAGGCGGTGATCGCGTTGGTGTGCGCCCAGTCCAGGTCGCCCAGGCTGATGCAGTCGTAGGCCACCTGGGCATCGTGGGCTGCCTGCTCTAATTGGCGCGCGGCTTCGTCTAGGTCGATGCTGCTGCGGTCGGTTTCCGAGATCGGCATGACTGCTCACCTCCAGTCCTCTCGACCTACCCCGGCGAAGCCGCGCCATGCAGGGGAACTGGCCACCGGAGTCTGCTTCGGCGCCGATACGTTGCCGCGCCCGTGAATGACGGTGAAGGGCTTGTCGGTATGGCACTGGAATGGTTGACAAGGCCGGAATCGGGAAGTGTGAACGCCGCAAGCACCCCCGCGGAGGTTTCAATGTCTCGCAACAAAACGCTCCACCGGACCCTGGACAGGATGACCGGCACATGGCACCGGGCGCGCCAGGCGGTGGCCCGGCTGCAGCCTGCCGCCGGTCAGGTGATGCCGCTGGCGAAGAACGCCCGAGCAAAGGCGGAGCGGCATTCCGATAGGACGCGCTCCTGGGCGGCACCGCAGGTTGAGAGGGCCGGGCGGGTCGTGCAACACAGGATCGCGCCCACGGTCTCTTCGCTGCTGTCGGCTGCCGCTCGGCGGCTGGAACCCGCCGGGCCGCGCCGCCCGCGCTGGCGCAAGCTCATCGGCGTCTCAGCCGTCACCGCGGCGGCAGGCGCGGCAGCGGCTGCGGTGCGCAGCCACTTGAAAACGGGCGCGGTCGCGACTCCGGACGAGGCGGAGCCGGGCGAGACCGGGCCGGCAACGGAGAACGCAGCCGCGGCGGAGACTGGTAACGGGCAGCGGAGCGCTAGCAACGAGGTAAGGCAGAACAGCGAGGTGCGCACCTCGTAGCCGGGTCTGGACAGCCAGAATGCCTGGCTGCGCTCCGGGCCGGCCGATGCGCGGTCGCGAACCTGCCCCCATCCGCACCATCCCAGCCCGAGGGCACTAACTGAATAAGCGATGCGGCTCTGCCGCCATCCAGGCAAAACAGGAAGGCAAGAGGGAACGGGGTCGCTCCGCAGCGCGTGCGACACCGCGTTCGCAGCCGTCTGGCCGCAGGCAAGATCGCAGCCGGATAGAAAACGGGCCTGGAACTAAGCTTCGCGGCCTCGGCAGCTCGCGGTGTAGCTGGCCCCAGCGAGCACGACACGGACGCGGCGAGACTGTCTCGTTCAGGCGTACGGCTCAGCGGGCTGTGGTTGAGCGCGTGGCGCCGCCGACTTGCACCGTGATGCTATCTCCGGGATCAGCGTAGAGATACACATCGGCCTACCCGCTGGAATCGGTGTCGTAGGACTGTGACTCGCCGTTGCTGGCGGTCGCCGTGACGGTCTGGTTGGGCTGGTTGGAGTGCACGTAGACGTCGTAGTCGTTGTAGCTCGCGTGTAGGCGGCGTTGGCAGTGCACCACGCGCCCGAAGCCGGAGCAGACGTGGGAGTTGGAGTCGGAGCCGGAGGCCGCGTCACGTGCCGGGCGCTGAGATGGTGCACCGGCCTGATCGCGGTCGGGCAGATGTCTCTGATCGCTGTGTCGACGACCTGAACTGCGCTCATGTTCATTGTCTGCTCGGCCTTGGCCCCGAGCGCCGCGGCAGCGGCCTGGCGGGTGAGGCCAGCTTTCAGGCCGAGACAAAGCTGAATGCCGACCCGCGCCATCGCGTGATCGCTGGAAATGTTGCTGTAGCCGCCTGAAGCAAGAGCTGAGCGGACAGCGGAGACGAATTGTTGCTGGCCTGGACTCAGCGGCGAAGGTGTCGCCGCCGGCATGACGGTCAGCGTGGGCGTGACTGTCGCCGCCGGTATGATCGCCGCGGGTCGAATGCCCAGCCACGCAGGGGAAATGCGCAGGCAAAGCCGACCCGCCGCGGACAGGGTCAGCCAAATAGCCGACCCGTCGCAGACTGCCAGCCCAGCCCTCACGCGGATGAACCGAACGTGGCGGGGTACCTCCCGCTCCGGCAGCTCGCAACCACTTCGGACATCGCCTCGGCGAACTGCCACGGAGACGGTCGTGCAGTACGCAGTGGTCATCACGTTACTCATCGTCGCCCTGATCGCAGCTGGACTGATCAAGTACGCACGTATGGAGACCAGGGCGCAGCCCCGGCCTACCCTAGCCGCTGCGCTAAGCGTGATACGGCGGTCTCGGCTCGTGGCCCCTGGCACCAGCGTGCCGTGCAGCTGCGGCGGGATCCGCGGGCCTTCCGGCAGAGTGTCACCGCGGTACGGGCCGCTCCTTGCTTGCACTGGCTGCGCCCGGATATGGACGAGCGACGGCCGCAGGATAGTGCCGCGCCGACGGACAGCAGCCGACCGAGGCCGCCGCCGACCATAGCTCAGAGATACCGGGGTGGCTGGCCTTATTCACCAGCGGACGCGGCAAGTGCCGTGCGACGGCGAACGGGAAGAGGAAGAGACAAGCTGGCCGCGGGGACAGTCCACGTCCCGGCTGCCGGGGACTAGCTGTCGTCCCGGAGCGGGATAGCGGCCGGCGCCGTGGCGCCGCCGAGCGCAGGCGCGGGTTCGTGCTCCTGGCCGGACAGGAGCAGCCACGCCACGTTGAAGCCGAGGAATACCAGAACGGTCAGCAGTATGGCTTCCTCGCGTAGCAGCGAATGCGGGATGATCGCCAGCACCCCGATGAGGATGTAGAGGACGACACCCGCCGCGTGCACGGCCTGGCCGAGCCGGACCGGGCTAGGGGTGGGCCCACGGACTGCGAGCAGGACCGCGGCCCCGCCGAGGGCAATGACCGCGAACGACACCCGCCAATAGCGCGGATTCTGGGGGTCGACCAAGGCCAGCAGGCTCATGAGGCCGGGTAAGGCGAAGTGCAGCGCGACGCCGTACGCGCGCCGTCGGTGGGGCTGGTCCCCCAGCCACTCGCGGGTGTTTATCTGCACGACGACAAGCCACAGGCCGAGCAAAGAGAAGCAGACCGGGGAGAAGGCGATATAGAAATCGGTCAGCATCAGCGTCCCATCTCCTGGCCGCCCGCGCGCCCTGACAGGACCCGTGCCACAGCCACACCAACCATCATCGGGCTCCGGCGCCCGCGAAGCCAGGGGGTCAGCGTCGCCGACGTCGTGCGCACAACGGCCAGCGCCGCGTGCAGTGTCTCCTCGCGGGCGAGCGCATCCGCCATAACCGCCACCGGCTCCCGCGGATCTCGGTTATGGCCTGGGAACGGGGGCCCTGCGGAGGCAATCCGCCGGCAGGCCCAGGCCGGGTCCACCGGCAGGGCAGCCCCTGGCTCGGTAGCTGCCTATCAGGTGAAGCCAACGTTCAGGATGAAGTGACCCAGCCTCAGGTTGAGTACTCCGCCACCGGCCCAGTGCACGATGAATGCCAGCAAGATGATGGCCAGAATGACGACCACCACCCAGAAGAAGAACACGATGATGCCGGGGATGGCATACCCCGCTGCAGTTCTCGCTCTAGCCACGGCCGGCAGTTACCCGCCGCCGCGCGATTTATTCGGCGCCGAGACCCCAAGAGGGTTCTACGATTTACAGAACCATTGAGCCGCCCTTGCCGCGGTCGGTACGCGGGCCGATGCCGAGCTGTCGGGTCAGCCGGTGGGACCACAACTCAGCCGGGTGCCAGGTCATCCGCCCGCTCCGGCGGGATATCCCGCCCCGCGCAGCAGGCAGGCGATCACAAGAACCGCTGAGCCAACTCGTTCGAGCACCTACCGCTCGCGGTCTGCCACGTCCAAACTCGGCGTATTCACTGTGCCGGTCCTAGAAGCCGATCCGCAGCAGACCCAGGGGACCTGACACGAAAGGTCACCGCGCCAGGCCGCGCCGGGTCCAGCATGGCTGGCTCAGGAAATTCGGCGGCTGGCTGCATATCTAGCGGGACGGGGGAAGCTAGCGTTGTCTGGCACCTTGAAGCCCGGCGATCCACGGAGATGACCAAATGCTCGGCGAGCCCCAGGACCGTGTCGACGTTCTCCTGGTTGAGGACGATCTGGGGGACGCCGTGATGATCATCGAGTCGTTCGCCCATGCCGGCGCGCCGGCAGTCTTTCATGCCGTGGCCAGCTGCGAGGCCCTGTGGTTCCTGCGCCGTGGCGAGGAAAACCGGGAGGCGCGACGGCCGGGATTGATCATTCTCGACCTGGACCTGGCCGGTGATCATGGGCTCCAGTTCCTGGCCGAGGTCAAGGCCGACGCCGAGCTGAGGACGATCCCGGTCATCGTCTTGTCGGGATCGCGGCGGCCCAGCGACATACGGCGCAGTGAGGCGCTGCGAGCGGCTGCCTTCATCACCAAAACACGCGACTTCGACGGTTACACCGATGTGATCGACAGGATTAGCGCGTTCATCTTCGAGTGCGCGGCGACGGTACTGCGCTAACTTCCTGTCGAACGCGCCGTGGCCGCGCGGCGGTCGGCCTGGGCGTGACTGCCATCCCCCGCAGTCAGGCTCAAGACGTGCCTGCAACGTATCTGACGATTAGCCGTGCGCCTGGACAGGACGGCGCCTTCGTCGTCACACTAGAGTCTGCCGGCTCCAGACCCCCGGTTGGCTCCGCGTTGCCGAGGCGCCGACCATCCGGCGAGTACGCAGGTCGATGCGGAGGCCCTCCTACGTACCCGGATCCCCGTCACAGCGCAGTCAGCCCGCTCGTGGTGCCGGAGGTAGTTAACCTCCCGGCCGAGGTCGACATCAGCAACGCCGCCCGCCTCAGCGCGGAACTGCTCGCGGCGTTCCGCCCTGGCGTCTCTGTAGTCATCGCCGACATGTCCCGGACCGCCTTCTGCGATTCCTCCGGCATCCGGCATCTTCTGATCGCGAATGGCCGGGCGAGCAAGAATCGTGCTGAACTGCGAGTCGTGGTCGCCGATGAGCAAGTTTTGCGTGTCCTGCGCGTGACCGGCGTGGACGAGGTGCTCGACATCTACCCGAGCCTGCACAAGGCGCTCGCAGATCTGCCGTCAGCTAGCCGGTAGACAGCTGCGCCAGAGCAAAACTCCAGCGCGACGCGGGCGCGTCGTTGTGCCGCGGCTCGTCAGTCATGGCCTCGGTCAGAACGGGACTTCAGGACGCTTGGACGCAGTTCGCGGCGGTGCGGATGACGTCTGTCACGAGGCCAGGCGTCCTCCCTCCGGCGAAGGCAAATGCCAAGTCACCGCAAGGACAACCCAACGCCGCCGACCTATGGTGGCGACGGCGTCATCGACGTGAGCCGACGGCGGGCACTCGAGGCCGGTCCGTTCACACCCAAGAGCGCTCCCGCCGGGGCCGTAGCTGACGAGGGCGCTCTGTCCGGTCACTCAGGTGAAGGCGAGCGCTGACAAGTACGACTGCACCTGCTGTGCCGGAGGCGTGCCCAGGATCTCGCGGCGGATCGCCCGGACGCTCGGGACGTCGCCTGCGGCCAGTTCGGCGGCGAATCGCTCCGCTGCTTCCCGGCCGCCCTCGGGCACGCTGTGCCCGTTGCTGAGCACAGCCGGGTGCAGCGCTGCCGGCTCGGGTGCGGTCCGGGCGCGCCGGACCATCACCAGGACCATCTCGACAGAGCCGACGAATGCTACGGCAGGCCAGCCGGACAGCAGCTCGCCGGACTGCCCGAACGGAGCGCCGTAGGCCACGTTGCAGGCGAGAGTGGCCAGCACGCCCAGGGTGTCACTGCGCTGGGGCGAGCCCGAAGCCTTGGCGATAGGCCTGAGCGCGGAAGAGCGCCAGGTACTGGAGGGCGGGCCCGGCGGCGCAAGACCACCCGGCCGGTGGCCCTGCGGGCGCGGGTCATAACCGCGACGGGCGACAGGGGCAGCGCGCCAGATGCCTACCCTGCAGGGGTGAACCTGGCAGTGTCCCGACGACGGCACCCATCTCACGGCGGTGCGAAAGCATCGTGCAGTTCGTTCGTCCACGGCGGCGGCCGGACTCTGGACGGCGATGATGCCGGCAGGGTCAGAGACACTGCACCGTGCGCCTGGTCTACGGTGTCTTACATGGTCTCGTTCTTCCGGTTTGGCGGCGGGATGGGATCTAGGCTCCGCCGGGTGCACTCACGCCTCGGCGGGGCCGCTGTCGTAAGCAACGAGCCTGGCCGCTTTGACGGCCTGGCCGCGCACCCCGGCCGAGAGTGCGCCCAGCACTCTACGGAGGAAGCGGACAGACTGAGCTCCCGTCCGTGGTCAGGCGGACCAGGCGCCGACTCGAGCGCCGCCACCGAGCCCGCGGGTGGGCACGCCACGCGCCTGTGACCAAGACTTGCCGGCACCGGTCATAGTGACATGAGCGCGTCCCACACCGCGGTGCGGTCGCATCGTTCAGCCTGTCGCATAAACGGCGCGCCTCCAGCTGGTCATAGCGGCGTTTGGGACAATGACGTATAGTGCAGAATTTCCATTCTCCGCAGCGTGACCAGCCATTATTGCTGCCGGTGGACATGCGCGAGTGGCTGCCCGAGGACGATCTGGTGTTCGTGGTGCTGGACGCGGTGGCCACCCTGGATCTGGGCGAGTTCCGCGGCCGGTACCAGGCCGACGGGCAGGGCCGCGCCGCGTTCGACCCGGAGATGATGGTGGCGCTGCAGCTGCACGGCTACCGCCAGGGCGAGCGGTCCAGCCGGGTCATCGAGCAGCGGTGCGTGCGTCGGTTACCGGGTGATCACCGGCGGGCCGCACCCGGATCACACCACCATCGCCCGGTTGCCGGCCCGCGCGAGACGCGCTGGGCGGGCTGTTCAGCCAGGTGCTGCGGCTGCTGGCCCCGGAGGGCATGGTCTCGCTGGGCACACTGAGCCTGGATGGGACCACGCTGGCAGGCAACGCCGCGCAGAAGGCGAACCGGGCGCTGCCGCAGATCGACGAGCTGCTCGCCGAGGCAGCCGCGGCCGACGCTCTGCCGGAGATGCCCGTCGGCGGACAGCCGAGCGGCCGTCTTCCTCCCGCTGTCCGTGCAGCGCTGGCAGTGGGTAAGCCGCTAGCTTCAACGCCGCACGTCCCGGCCTGGCGAGGTGGTGCCGGTGCCGGCGGACTCACGCCAGGCGTCATGCTGGCGCGGTCGCGGGCGGTTGCCGTCGGTGAGGAGCTGGCGAGCGGCCGGCAGAAAGCCGCCTGGGAGCCTCAACGGCGTGCCCGGCGCCGATCTGGAGGGCCTGATCCTTGATCGCCCGGCTCGCGGGGCTGCCCGAACGGTCAGGCTCCGCCCGGTTGCGGCGGCTGCCGGCGACGACGACCAGGAGGTGCTCGTCTACCCAGGAGACCTCGGGGCCGGGCAGGCGGGCCAGGAATGCCGCGATGGACACGCGCAGCTCGCCCGGCGGGTAGAGGGAGAACGTCGAGTAGTGGTGGCCTTCGGCCTGGGCCCTGAGCCGCTGGGCGGTGCTCGAGCGCGGATGCCTGAAGGTCTGCGTTGCGATCAAGGTGAGCCCGTCGGTTCGCTGGATGGCGTCCCGGAATGCGGCCTCGCTGTGCAGGCGCTGTTCGTGCTCGGTGAAGCCCGGGAAGTAGCGGCCCCAGATCGTCTGCGCGTTCTGCTGCGGGGTCCGGGTGTAGATGAAGAGTCGGCCGTCGGGCTGCAGCACCCGGGCGGCGGCGGTCAGGAAGCGGCCGAGGTCGAAGTGGTGGATGCAGTTGAACGCGGTGACCAGGTCGAGGCTGGCGGTCCGCAACGGCAGCTCTTCGGCGGCTGATACCAGCGGCACCACTACCGCGCTGCCGTGGTTGCCGACCTGGAGCTGTGCCAGCATAGCCGCCGAGACGTCGCTGCCGACCAGCAGCGAGCCGTCCGGCAGCAGCCCGTGCAGCAGCCGCGAGTACCGTCCCGTCCCGCAGCCGACATCGAGGCCGGTGACGGGGCGGTCAGGCAGGAACTGGCCGATCCTGCGCACCGGCGCCTCGTCGGTGGTGCGCAGCGACTCGTAGACGGCGGCTACCCGGTCGAAATGGTCGCCCACGGTCACATCCGGCACCTCCTCCCCGCCCTGGGTCTGCTGGCGACCATCATGCGCTGTTTTTGCCTAGTTCACCCACTGTTCACCCGTAAGACAGACAAGCAACGCGGCCGAGGCCCCGCGTTCTCAGAGCTCACCGGCGCGCCCGCAGCGGAGGCGCGGCCAGCTCGGCATCCCGCAACCGTGGTCGAGCCGGGGCTATCTGGCACGCCTGCGGGGCAGGGACGGCTGGGTTTGCGTCGTCAGTCGGCAAGAACCATCCCGAAGCCCGGAGCACCAGCTTGTGTCAGGAATCTCTCGGATACCCGCCCGGTTCAGGGGACGAGCAGCTGCGCCCGGGCCCTGTTCGGCGCCGAGTTCGGTTGGTCGGGGTGCGGGATGCGGAACTGCGCAAGAACCGAAGGCGAAACCACGCCTGGCCGCTATCAGCCAGCAGCGTGGACGTGGATGCTGGCCCGTGCCAGTCTGAGTACGTCGTGAGCGTGTCCTGCGGCTCGGGCAGCCCGGGGAATGCGACATGCCGTGAGCGAATGCGGACGAGGAGGTGGGCGCATGCAGGCAGCCGTCGGCGATCGGCTCCACGTGCACGCCAACGTCGTGGGCCATCCGGCGCGGACGGGCGAGATCGTCGAGGTCCGCGGAGCCGGCGGGGAGCCGCCCTACCTGGTGCGTTTCGACGACGGTCACACCGCGCTCGTGTTCCCCGGCCCGGACGCGATCATCGAGCATCCGCGCTAAGAAACGCAAGAAAGGGTCGGCGAAAAGCTAGCCCTGGATGCCTTTCGCGCCAATGTCGACCAGGATCTTGGCTCGGCACCGGACTGGGCTGCCGGCCGTGCGGTGGCCAGCGGGTGGGCCGGGGTGACATTGTCGTGCGAGCCGACCGGGCACCGGTGGCGGGTGCTGGGTCAGCTGGTTGCGGACCGGTCTCTGCCGTTGGTGTGCGGCCAGCCGGGTTCGGATGCCGCCCCAGGCAGTCTTGACGTGCTGCCCGGCGCAAGATCCGGAGTTTTCGGAAGCGGCCGAACTGGAGGGCTCTAAGGTCTGGCCTGCCGACCGCTGCCCCTATTCGGGCGGGGTTCGAATAGGGCCGATACGAAGGCGCCCCCGTTACCGAGGGCGCCGTCTGCCATAACGGACCGGGCGGCCGCGCATTCACTGCAATTTGGGACTTACGCCTTGTGGACTGCCGGGCTGCTGGCCGCGCTAGCCGTTAGGCCCCTTCCGTCATGTGCTCTCACGATACCACGTACCGTAAATAACTAATTACCCAGAGACGTGTCTGCAGTTCAGAGCCTGCAGATTCCCCAAGTAGCTGTCGGCGGTCGGAAGTCAGGATCCTGGCCGAGATCGATGACGTCATCGGTGATGGCCTCCTCAGCGGCACGAAAGACACATTCCGAGCGAGAATCCGATCCATGAGGAGCAGGTCCACGTCGAGCACGTTTGATTGCCCGATGCCGACGCGCTGCAGAGCGTCCTAACCCGTTGTGCTTTCACCGACCTAGATCGGTCGGCGCTTGAGGCGATCGCGTATCAGGGTCCGGCAGGTCGCTCTTGACCTTGGAGTCAACTCCAGGGTTTACCGTTCGGGGTATAGCGCAAGCGATCTCCGCTCTGGCAGGGACTCTCGGCCTGAGGACCGACACACTGCGCTATTGCGAGCGCCTCGGTTTGCTGCGTCCGGCGGATCGGACAGCCGCCGGATTGCATCCTTGTCGTGTTGTGGGAACAGCGGGGGAACATTCGTCCGGGGATCGGTGATGGCGGGCGATGACGGGCAGGGATGCCTGTGCCGCCTGACCAGCCAGAACGGGATCGGGGACGACGGCCAGGGAAGCGAGGAGGCTAGCTGCGCCGGTCTTCAAAACCGGTGGACGGCGCTCCGCGTCGTCGGCGGGTTCGATTCCCGTCCGCCTCCGCCACCAGGCCAAACGTCATCTTGATCGGGTGCCGCGGCCGCTGAGCCATGCTCTGCCTCGGCCCGGAGCACGGCCTTGGGGGAACAATGGGGGAACATTCGTTCATGGCTCGCGTTCCACGAGCCTGGCGACTGCTTCCGCGGCGGCCCGGTCGGCCTGCGCTTCGATGTGCGTGTAGTGCACGTCACGGCCTGGTCGGCGTGGCCCAGCGTCTGGCGCCGGATCTCCGGGTCGACATCGGCGTCCCTGGCCAGGCTTGCGGCGCTGTGCCTGCCTTCATGCAGTTTGATGACCGGCAGCCCGGCTGCCTTCGCGAGTACCTTGAAGCGTCGGCTGACGTAAGGCCTGCTCCAAGATAGCCGCACGGGTCTCATAGATCAGGTTCATCCAATCGTCGGGCGTCACGGTCTGACATCTTGTCAGGGACGATGCCGCGTACGCACTCAGCTGCCGCGACGGGAGCCGAGATTTAGCCGACCCACGCGTTTCGCTGAAACGTCCTGTCTTGCCGCTGGTGATTCGAGCAGGCGAAATGGGTTTGACGGGGGCACCGTTCGACCACAAGATCGTCGCCATGACGAGCCGCATATCGCACACGACGGTTGACGCCATTAATGCCTACGCGCAGTCGGTCTGGTGGTCCAAAGTCCTCGATTTCATCGAGGATCCCGACGACCCGAACGAGCCCGGCCACGAGCTGTGCCCGATCATGTCGCGTGACCGCAGCCAGGTCCTGCTGTTCATCAGGGTCCCAGACGGCGTGAAGAAGCTGAAGAACCGCCTGCACTTGGACCTGCGCCCGGTAGACGGCACGCGCGATCAGGAGGTGGACAGGCTGCTCGCGCTGGGCGCGTCACAGGTCGGTGACTTCCGGCGCTCCGACGGCAGGGGCTGGATCACGCTGACCGACCCCGAGGGCAACGAATTCTGCGTCCTGCCGCCGGATCAGGCCACCTCGAACCCCATCTCCTGACGATAGGGCGCACTGGTCAGACACGTGCGGAGAACTCTCCTGCACCAGCAGCGGCCAATTCCCGCTCATGCAGCGGACGGTGTGCGGGGTACGGTCTGGCGATCTTGCCGATGTGAGTGCGTCAACAGATGCGTGACAGATCTCCGAGAGTTGAAAGCGCGGCACGTGCCAGCCATGCGGGCGGCTAGACCGTTAAAGCCGGATGTGTGCCTGTCTCGCTTCAGCGTGAGGAAACCCGCTGGCCGCAGAACTTGCTCTCAAGGAGAATGCCGCCGGTGAGCTACGACCTTGAGTGGGTTGATCTACCCGAACCGGTCGCGGGCGCCCGAGAGCGATATGAGGCCGATCTCGGCTTCTGCGATCACACTCCACCGTGCCAGGAACCGTACTTCGCCCTCGCCGAGCCCTTCCAGCTCCACCTCAATGCCGCCGGGATGGCGTTCTGCCGGGCAGGCATGCACCGCGCCGCCATGACCTACCAGGCTGAGCACCTCCCCTTCCCGGAGTGGCCATTCACTGGCATAGAGGACTGGCGGCGCGCAGATCAAAGCCGCCGAGACGCATACAACATGGCAGAGCATGCCGCCTCCGCACAGACCGTTCCCGGAATGATCGGAATCCCGGAGTTCAAGCTACTGAGCAACGGCCCATGGGTAGTCAGTTCCGAGGAGATCAGACAAGCGCTGGGACGCTACCAGGCGTCAACTCCTAGCCTGCAAGCCGAGCTGCAAGCCGACGACCAGTGGCGACGCTGGGTCGAATGGTTGCGCGTGACCGCCGATCATGGCGGATTTACTGTGAACTGACCCCCAACCCGCTGTGGAAGGCATGGCGGCAACGCGGCGAGCCAACCGCCGGACCTTTGATTGACGGACTCAGCTTGCGAGCGCGATTCAGCAGGCCGATGCCGGGCGTCGTACAGTCCCCAAGTGTGGGCTACATCGAATTCGGCGACAACAAGCCGCTCGTGTTCGTGACCGTGGGTCTATCCCTGTAACGGTGTTTCCGGCGGTCATTGCCAGTAGGTCTCGGCGGCCGCGAAGCGCCAAAACGGCGAAGTCATGGCTATCCTCGCTTGACCGCCGGTCAAGCTTGCTAGTGCATGGGCTACTCGACCAGTGCAACTGGGTTTTCAGATTGGTACCTGCACGATCCTGGTGCCGTTCCGCGCTCGTCGTTATGATCCGCTCAAGTGCGTGGCGAGCGGCGATCCTCGGCCGCCCGCGGACGAGCCTCGGGTACCCGGCGGCTCGCGGCGAGGAACGTCGTCACAGGAGGTCGCAATGCGAAGCGTTCGGGTAATTGGTTCGCTTGCTGGGGCAGTGCTTGTCCTCTCGGCTGTCGCCGCCGCGCCGGCCTGGGCCGGGCCGTCCTCGCAGCTCATGCCTAGGGCGGCTGCACCGGCTGCGGCCGCCCTGCCCGCCCCTGTGCCGTGCAATACGTCGGCTGGCTCATGCTGGCAGCCGCCGGTCGTCTCCCGCTGGCAGTACCAGCTTCAGGGCTCGGTCAACTCGGCCGGCCAGTGCATCTACCCCGCTACCGGGTTCATCAACACGGCTATTACCGGCGCGTCATTCGCGACCGGGCAGCAGGTGGCGCCGTCGGTCTTCGACATCGACATTTACCAGGACGGCAAGTGCTACACGCCGAACAACTACGGCGTCCTGAATACTGCCGCAGTCAGCGCCCTGCACGCGCTCGGCGATAAGGTCATCGGTTACCTCGACGCGGGGACAGCCGAGACCTGGCGGCCCGACTACTCGCAGTATCAAAGCTTCAACTCAAGCTGCGGCGGCTGCCTGTTCGGCAAGCCGGTCGGAGGGTTCCGGGACGAGTTCTGGCTGAACATCAACACCAACGTCTCCGGAACGAACCCCAGCACCGGTCAGACTGAGACCGCGCAGCAGTTCATCCTCGACGAACTCGCGGCCCGGCTCGCGAGGGCCCGACTGGCCGGCGCGGATGCGATCGAATTCGACAACGTCGACGCCTACCAGAACAAGACCGGGCTGACGATCAGCGCGGCAACGCAGGAACAGTTCGACGCCGCGATCGCCAACCTGGCGCACACCGCCGGATTCGCCGTCGGGCTCAAGAACGACCTCGGCCAGGCCAGCGACCTCCAGCCCTACTTTGACTTTGCCATCAACGAGCAGTGCTGGCAGTACCGCGAGTGCAATTCCCCCGCGCCCGGGCTGCAGGTCTGGCCATCGGCGTACGGCAAGGCCGTCTTCAACGTCGAGTACAAGCTGGCGACGTCGAAATTCTGTCCTCAGGCGAACTCTTCCAGCTATAACTTCAACTCCATCCTCAAGGACGTCAACCTCTACGACGTCCCCTACGCTCCATGCCGCTGAGGAACGCCGTCGCGGACTGGCTGCGCGAGTGCGGGTTCCCGCACCGCACCGCCGACGTGTTGACGGCGGAGCGTCCTCGGGCTCGTCCAGGCGCTCGGGGATCTCGGGTCATCGGCGGTTGTGGGCCTGCTGTGGCGGGTTGTCTCACCAGAAGCCGGCTTCGCCTATGCCGCTTTCTGGATGGTGGCCGCACTAGGCGTGGCGGTGGCCTTCGGCCGGCCGAGCCCTGAACCGCAATCGGTCCTGACCAGAGGCGCAGATGCGCTCCCAATGATGGAGCCAGAGCATGACGCCGGGTACGGATCTCTGCCCGGCAGTTCGGGGCGGTTTGCACCATGACAACGGCTTAGACGATCGGTACGTGCAACACTCTCCAAGCGTGTCGACGCCAATTTAGCCGCACCTATCGAAGGCGGGTCATCGACCAATGTTCGGAAACAAACAGGAGAAAGCCGACCAGGACGCCGTAGCCAGGATTGAGGCGGACCGCCTGCTCGCGCTGCCGGTGCCTGATTTCGCCGCCGAGGTCATGCGTGCCTTTGGCCCCGGTGGCGTGCCGACAACCGGCGGCCGGCGCGTCGGCACCCTGCAAATAGCAGTCTGGCTGATGAAGCCTTTCCCGCGCGGCAGCACTCATCTCAAGGTATTGCTCGACCCGATCCGGGAGGGCCTGCAAGCACTGGAGCACGCAGGCCTGGTTCTCCGGCGCCATCTTGGCCAGGGCTCCTCCGAGTACGCGGCAACCCGGCTTGGCGAGTCAGCGCTCGCCGACGGCTCCGTCCTGCAGCATCTCGGCGGCCCCGTCTCCTGACCGCCTGGCGCCTAGGCCCAGCCGCTAGGCCACGACGATCGCCCAGAACGCGATGAACACCACGGCCAGCCAGGCCAGCGCCCCCCGAGCTGGGGGAGAGCCCGCTGGCGCTTTGGGAGCTGCGGGCTTGGGCGGTGCGCGGGCAGCCTCCCGAACAGGCCGACGGGCAGGTCGGCGACGAGGTCCATCAGCTCGTGGAAGTCTCGCGACACCAATGCCTCGCCGAGACGCTCGCCCAGTTCGTCCCTGGTCAGCCTGCCCTCGACAAACGAGCTTTGCAGCACGAGGATCGTGCGCTCCCGGTCCGCCGATGACGCCCGCATCTGGTAGTAGCGCCCGACCGTCATAAGCTAAACCGGCCTCATCGTCATCTGGGCATCCCCCTCAGGGCGGGAAAAGACCAGCGTACCGTTGGGGGCTGCCGGCCATACAGAGTCAGGCGACGGCAGCTGTCCATCGGTCGGCAGCTGCGGACCATGTGGTTGGTGGCGACCTCGCGGTAAGCGCCAGGCGAATGCCGGGTACGGTCGGCCATGGTCCAGAACGGCCCGCCGCCAGCGGGCTCGGAATACACGAAGGGCAGTTATGCCGATCCCCGACTGCCGTCGCTCCTGCCCCATGTGACTTACGCCAGCGTTGTGTCACGCGGCATGCTCGCCGTTCATAGGACGCCAAGCGTGTCTCGAAAGCAGCGTCTGCGGGTGGTTCTCGTACTTAACCTCGTGCTCGTAGCTGGCCTGGTGACGGTCGGAGTGACGGCACATTCACTGGCTGTGCTCGCAGAAGGCACTGACTATCTCCTCGACGCCGCTGGCGTGGGCGTGGCCTTGCTGGCGATTCGCCAGTCATCACGCCCGCCGAGTCTTGAGCGCCCGCGTGGCTACCCTCACGCGACGAGCGTTGCAGCGCTGGTCAACTGTGGATGGCTGCTGGCGCTCGAACTGCTTGTTGCCGCCGCAGCGTTGGGTCGGCTTGTAGCCGGGACTCCTCCCGTGCGCGGCCTGCAGGTGCTCGTGGTGAGCGGTATCGCTGCGGTCGTGATGACGGCGGGCGCCCTGGTCCTGCGCGGCGACACGAAGGATGGCCACGATGAGGACCAGGCCGCAGAGCGGGACTTGTCCGTCGCGGCGGTCCTGCTCGACACCGTCGCGGATGCCGCCGCCGCAGCGGGCGTGGCGGCGGCGGGCGCGATCATCCTGGCAACGGGTGGCTGGTATTGGCTGGACCCCGCGGTCGCACTCGCGATCGCCGTCGTCGTGGCCTACCACGCGTTCGTGCTCATCCGGAAGGTTCTGGGTCGGCTTCGCGCACGTTGAGACACCGCGCCGTGACGGGACGGCGCGGTAGTGATACCGCTGCGGCTAGCTTGCGCTAGCTCAACGCTTCCGGCGGGAAATGTGCCGTCGTAGTGTCAGGGAACGGGGCCGGCTCGAAACGGCGGTCCGGTTGAGCCCGAGGGGCTGGTGGCCGGGAGCGGGCCCGTGGAGGCGCTCGGGAACTGACCGACAGCTGTGGGGTAGTGGCTCAAGTCGGGCCGGCTCGCGGTCGACGCGGCCGACGAACCCGCGTAATAGTCGTCGGCGTCGGCGACGTCCTTAGCTGCCACCAATGAGAGCCTGCCCATGGCGACGCCGCCGACGGCCAGTATCAGGATGCCGAGACCGGTGAAGAGCGACACCGACTCGAGGTAGGACCGAAGCGGTCCCGATGTCCCTCTGAGTATTGGGCTGCCGAAGCTGACGAACCTATTGAGCACGTTGAGGTCGAAGCCCGGACCTGCCACGAACCAGACGCCGCCGAGCGCCGCGATCAGGCCGCCGCCTATGCCGACCCAGCGGTTGCGGGTCACGGTGACCAGGACGCCGCCCACCAGGGCGGCCGCAGCCGGAATGATCGAGTAGTACAGTCGGCCCGAGTTGTACGCCCAGGCCTTGTCCGGCGTGTAACCGAAGTGGAAGTACGGGCCGATGAACGGCGCCAGTCCGCCCCAGAGTCCGAGCAAGATCAGCAGTACTCCGCAGACTCCGCCGCGAGTACGCGGAATCTGGCCCTGACCGTTCATGTCTGCTCACTCTCCTCTAATCGGATGATTAAAGACTTGCACATGCACTGCGATCGCCGGGGGGTTCCTTCGGCAAAGTGCTGGTAAATCGGGCAGGAAGACCTGGGCAGGTCATGCCGGCAATTGCGTGCAGGCAGGTATGGTCGCGCTCGTGGACGTCCGCAGGCTCACTCCCCGCACGGACACCGTGCTGGCCGACCCCCGGCTGGTGGCAGCCGAGAAGCGGCTGGGCCGCGCGATCGTGCTCTCGGCCGTCCGCCGCGCACAGGACCGGGCGCGGGCGGGTGAAATTGATCCCGCGGCTGTCGCGGATACGGCCGCGGACACCCTCCCGTCCCTCGCGGCCACGCTGACTCCCGTGCTCAACGCCACCGGCGTCTTGCTGCATACCAACCTCGGCCGGGCGCCGTTGTCGGCTGCGGCGCGAGTCGCGATCCAGGCCGCCGCCGGCACCGCCGACGTGGAGTTCGACCTTGCGTCCGGGCTGCGTGGCCGGCGTGGCCGCGGCATGCTCGCCGCGCTCGCCGCGGCCGTGCCCGCAGCCGAGGCCGTGCACGTCGTGAACAACAACGCCGCCGCGCTCGTGCTCGCCGCGACGGCGCTCGCAGCCGGCCGGGAGATCATCGTCAGCCGTGGCGAGCTGATCGAGATTGGCGACGGGTTCCGCCTGCCCGACCTGCTGGAGTCGACAGGCGCGCGCATCCGCGAAGTCGGAACGACCAACCGGACGACGCCCGCCGACTACGCGGCCGCCATCGGCCCGCAGACAGCGTTCGTGCTGAAGGTGCACCCTTCCAACTTCCGGGTCGAGGGCTTCACGGCGAGTGCTTCAGTCGCGGAACTGACGGCGCTGAGCGTGCCCGTCGTCGGGGACATCGGGTCCGGCTTGCTGGTGCCGCATCCGCTGCTGCCAGCCGAGCCCGACGCGGCCAGCTGGCTGACCGCTGGTGCCGCCCTCGTGACCGCGAGCGGAGACAAGCTCCTTGGCGGCCCGCAGGCTGGCCTGCTGCTCGGCCGGGCCGACCTGATCGCCACGCTCGCGCGGCATCCGCTCGCCAGAGCGCTGCGGATAGACAAGCTGACCGTGGCGGCGCTGGAGGCGACGCTAGCGGGTCCGCAGCCGCCAGTGGCCGAGCAACTGGCGGCCGACTCCGCAAGCCTGACCGAGCGAGCCGGCCGGATTTGCGCGGCGTTGGCCCACTTGCGGATTGAGGCGACGGTCGAACCTACCGAAGCGGCTGTCGGCGGGGGCGGTGCGCCCGGTGTCACGCTGCCGAGCGCGGCCGTGAGCCTGCCGACGGCGCTGACGGACCCGCTGCGGGCAGGCCCCGCGGTGCGCCGCGGCGCCGTGCCGGCAGTTGTCGGACGGATCGAGGACGGGCGGCTGCTACTCGACCTGCGCGCAGTCGATCCGACCGACGACGAGCTGCTCGTGGCGGCCGTCGTGGCAGCCGCGAGCTGATGGCAGATCGGGGCTGAGGGCCATGCACGTCATCGTGACCGCCGGTCACGTAGACCACGGCAAGTCCGCCCTTATCCGCGCGCTCACGGGCATGGAGCCTGACCGCTGGGCCGAAGAGCGGCGCCGGGGCATGACCATCGACCTGGGCTTTGCCTGGCTCACGTTGCCGTCCGGCGAGCAGCTTGCGTTCGTGGACGTGCCTGGCCATGAACGCTTCGTTACCAACATGCTGGCCGGCGCCGGTCCGGTGCCAGCGGTGCTGTTCGTGGTCGCCGCGGACGAAGGCTGGAAGCCGCAGTCGGCCGAGCACCTCGCCGTGATCAGCGCGCTGGGCATCAGGCGCGGTCTCCTGGCCGTGACCAAGAGCGACCTGGCCGACCCGGCCGCCGCGATGGCCGAAGCGCAGTCGCGCATCGCGCGCAGCGGCGTGGGCGAGATCCCCGCCGTCGGCGTCAGCGCTGTGACCGGGGCGGGCCTTCCGGAGCTCGTCAGCGCGCTTGACGACCTAGTGCAGAGCCTGCCGCGGCCGGATCCGGGCGCTCCGGTCCGCGTCTGGATCGACCGGGCTTTCAGCATGACCGGCAGCGGTACCGTCGCCACTGGCACGCTCCCGGCCGGCACCGTGCACCGGGATGACGAACTGGTCATGACGCCCTCCATGCGCCCAGTCCGGATCCGGGACTTGCAGTCGCTTGGCGCAACCGCTGAGACGGTATCGGGTACCGCTCGCGTAGCGCTGAACCTGCGCGGCATCGGCAAGGACGTCCTGCATCGCGGGATGGCACTAGTCCAGGCTGGGCGATGGACGCTGACGGACGTGATCGACGTCCGCATCAGCGCTGCCAGCCAGGTCGGCGATGGGGCCGGCGCGGAGACCGAGCGCGGCCCGGACGCCAGTGGCGCGGCGGCCGGGTGGCTGGCTGCTTATCAGGGCGCTGACGCTGGCGGACTCAGTCAGGCGGCCCGTTCCGTCACGCTCCACATCGGCTCGGCGCGCGTGACCGCCCGGGTGCGTCCGCTCGGTCCCGGCATCGCGAGACTAAGCCTCGCCGACCCGCTGCCACTGCACGTCGGCGACCGGATTCTGCTGCGCGACCCCGGCAGTCGCCATGCCGGCGCGTGGCCGTCGCTAGCGGGCGCGGTCGTACTCGACGTCTCGCCTCCTCCTCTCGTTCGCCGCGGGGCAGCCGCGGCCACGGCCCGCCAGCTCAGCACCTGGCCTGATGTGCCGATTGCCGCCAACTTGCTGGCACGGCACGGTCTGATGCGGGCGAGCGTGCTGCTGGCCATGGGTATCAGCGAGCACCCGCCCCCTGTCGCTGGCGAGTGGCTCACCGACCCTGACCACTGGCACTCACTGAGCCATCAGCTCGGCGAGGTGCTCACGAGTCACGCGGCTGCGGAGCCGCTGTCCGCGGGCATGCCGATCGACGCGGCCCGCACTGCACTTAACCTGCCCGACCGGCGGTTGGTGATGGCGCTGGCCAAACCGCCATTCCGGGTGTCTGGCGGGGCGTTGCAGATCATGAAGCCAGCCGGGCGGGAGAGCGGACCGGATCTGCCGGAGCCGGTTCTGGCCGCGGTCCGCGTGTTGCGTGCCGACCTTGATACCGCGCCGTTCGCTTCGCCCGATGCCGACAGACTGCGCAAGCTGGGACTGGATGTGCGGGGGATCGCCGCCGCGGTCCGTGCCGGGGAGCTGATGCGGATCAGCGACCAGGTTGTGCTCGCGCCGGGGGCCGACGTGGCCGCGGCCGCGGTGCTATCGCGGCTCGACCAGCCGTTCACCGCGGCGCAGGCGCGCCAGGCCCTGGACACCACGCGACGGACCGCGATCCCGCTGCTGGAGTACCTGGACTCGGCAGGCGTAACTGAGCGGCTCGCGGATGACCGCCGGGTGGTGCGTGGCGGCCCCGTTCCCTCCCCATCGCTTGTGCCTTCGCCGTCGCCTGCACCTTCGCCTGCACCTGTGCGCAAGCCTTCGCTCGTGCCGGCCGAGTCGCTCGTGACCGCGGACCCTCTAGTGCGCGGCGAAGCGGGTAGCTGACCAGGTGTGTGCCTCGACCGGCGGCACACCGGCTGCGATCCAGCGCGACAGTACGGCCGCGGTAACGGGCGCGTTGAGTATGCCGGTGCGGAAGTGGCCCGACGTCAGCCACGCGTTGGCCAGACCGGGCACCATGTCGATCACGGGTCGGCGATCGGGATGCCGCGGCCGGAAGCAGCACCACTGATACGCCACGCCTACGCCGCGCAGGCCCGGCAGGACGGCGGCCAGCCCAGCCGTGATCGCGTCGATGACTTCCGGCTGGACGGCCGGGCTCTCGTCGCCGAGGTCGAACGTGCCGCCGGCCAGCAGCTGGCCGTCCTCGATCTGGGTTGCGAGCGGTGCCACAATTCCGGGCAGCTTGATGTCCGTCCGCTCGGTCACCAGCAGGTGGCCCTTGACCCGGTCAGACGGGATGTGCAGCGGCAGGCCGTCAAGCACCGGAGGCCGCCCAGTGGCGAACACCACGACGCCGGGGCTGATGTCGCCCGCTGAGGTACCGACGCTGACGATGCGGTCGCCGCTGATCTGCACTGATGTGGCGGCCACTCCGGTGGCCACGGCCGGCAGGCTGGCGGCGAGCCGGGCCACGGCGCGCAGCGGATTCACCCGCGCCTGACGGTGGATGAGCGCACCTTCCATCGGTCGCGCCAGGCCGGGAACGAGCTCCGCTACCTGGCCGGGATTCAGCCACTGGACCGCGCGAGGCTGATGCGCCGCATAGCCGCCGTCGTGCGGCGCAAGCCCGAGCCAGTCCACTTCGACGAGCCCGACACCGCCGGGCACAGACAGCTCGAGGTCTCGCCACCGCTCGAGGCCTGCGCGTTCCAAGTCGACAAATGGCTCGGGGTCACTCCATTGGTGCGGCTCCGGGATCAGCAGGCCGGTTGCGCCGCCGGTTGCGCCGGCGCCCAGCCGGCCAGTCTCGATCAGGAGCACGTTGCCAAGGCCTGCCGCCACGCAGTCCGATGCGATGCTGACACCGAGGATGCCGCCACCGATGACGAGCACGTCCGGGCGGCTCCCGACGACGCCGTCGTCTGCCCGGCCCAGCACAGAGCGCTCACTGGCGGTGAGCTGATCGCGCCAGATGGCACGGTTCACGGGCATGAGACCATCCTGGGTGGTCCGGCAACTTGGGCTGGCCTGCATGGCGATCTGCTGGCAGCTCAACGGTAGCGCGGAACGCTGGCCGAGCCGAAACGCCAGGCAGGGCGGTGTCTGCGAACGCAGCTGATCAGCGCTGAGCTCGGCCTCGCCGGTATTGTGCCGATTTACCGGGCCGGGAAGCATCCGCTGGCGATTTTTGCTGCAGCTCTCGGGAGCTGCTCGATGCGCGCTTGTCAGTTTGCGGTCATAGGGTAGGGAACGATTGCCGCTGACATCAGCCTGCAAAGCTGACCCGTGTGGTGCCTAGCCGGAGGAGGGGGTGTCGTGCTCACCGACTCCTACGGACGCACAGCCACCGACCTGCGCGTATCGCTGACCGACCGGTGCAACCTGCGGTGCTCGTATTGCATGCCGGCCGAGGGGCTGGACTGGCTGCCCAAGCCTGAGCTGCTGACCGATGACGAGCTGGTCCGGCTCGTCGGCCTTGCTGTCACGCAGCTGGGCATCACCGAGGTGCGGTTCACCGGCGGCGAGCCCCTGCTGCGGCGGGGACTTCCTTGCATAGTCGAGCGCGTGGCGTCACTCCGTCCGCGGCCGGAGATTGCCCTCACCACTAACGGCATCGGGCTGGACCGGCTGGCCGGGCCGCTCCAGGCGGCCGGCCTCGACCGGATCAACGTCTCGCTGGACACGCTGTCAGCGGCCACCTTCATGAGCCTGTCGAGGCGCGACCGGCTCGCCGACGTGCTCGCCGGGCTGGCTGCGGCGGAGACCGCTGGACTGGCGCCGGTCAAGGTCAACACCGTGCTCATGCGCGGTGTCAACGACCACGAGGCACCTGCACTGCTCCGGTTCTGCCTGGATCAGGGCTATCAGCTCCGTTTCATCGAGCAGATGCCGCTAGACGCACAGCATGGCTGGCGGCGCGAGGACATGGTGACTGCCGACGAGATCCTGGCGACGCTCGGCGACGAGTTCAGCCTCGTTCCGGCCGACGCGGAGCTGCGCGGCTCGGCGCCAGCAGAGACGTTCCTGGTGGACGGGGGCCCGCAGACCGTCGGAATCATTGGCTCGGTGACGCGGCCGTTCTGCGGTTCCTGCGACAGGATCCGGCTGACCGCGGACGGCCAGCTTCGTAACTGCCTATTCGCCCGGTCTGAGAACGACCTGCGTACGCCGCTGCGCGCCGGTGCGTCGGACGACGAGCTGATCGCCCAGTGGCAGCGCTGCATCCAGGCCAAACTGCCTGGTCACGGCATCAACGATCCAGGGTTCCTCCAGCCTGCCCGGCCGATGTCGGCCATCGGCGGCTGATACCGGGGGGCCCGCGGTGATTGCGGCTGGCCTGGTTCCCGACTTCAATGCCGTCGTCCTCGCGGGCGGCAGCGCCGCCCGGATGAGCGGCGCGGACAAGCCGGGCCTGGTCGTCGGCGGCACGCCGATGCTGGTGTCAGTCGCGCGGGCAGCAGCGGCCGCTGGCACGAGCCGGCTGATCGTGGTCGGTCCGGCCCGTTCGGGCGCCGTGCAGGACTCCCTGCGGGAGCTCGCGGCCGGGCGGCCTCGCTGGCTTGCCTGCGTGCGCGAGGAGCCGGCAGGACGCGGACCGGTGGCCGGCCTGCGGCGCGGACTCGCGGAGGTCAGCGCGCCGTGGCTGGCGCTGCTCGCGGCCGACCTGCCATTCCTCACTGGGCCGCATCTGACAGCCATGCTGTCTGCCGCAACCTCGACGACCACCGCCGGAGTGGTGCTGGCCGACGCCGATGGCAGGGCCCAATGGCTAGCTGGATGCTGGCGGACGAGCGACATGCGCGCGGCGCTATCGTCCTACGATGGCAAGTCGCTGCACGGGCTGCTGGCGCCCCTCAGCCCGGAGCTGAGCCGACTGGACTCCTCGGGGGGCGCGATGCCGCCGTGGCTGGACTGTGATACGCCAGATGACCTAGCCGCGGCGCGCCGTGCCTGGCTTGCCAACGAGGCGGACGCAGGAGGTCGATGATGACTGTTCTCGACGACTGGACGGCGGCCGCCTGCGCCGAGCTTGGCATCGATCCTGCGTCTGTCGACATTCGGCAGATACTCGACCTCGCGCGCGATGCCGCGCACCAGGTGGACCGGCCCGCGGCCCCCGTCACCGCCTTCGTGCTAGGTCTCGCCGTGGGCAGTGGGATGACGGCGGACGAGGCTGCAGCCCGGCTGCGTGCGCTGGCCGAAGCCTGGCCGGCCCCGGCGGCCGGTCAGCCCACGCAGGCCAGCTAGAACTCCGGGCCCGCCCAGGCAGTGACCTGGTGGCGGCCCTTCGCCCGGCCGCGGCCGAACTCACCGGCGATCTCACGCGGCGCACCGATCCGGTGCGCGCGGCGCGTCCACAATGCAGCGGGTCGGGCCTTGCCATCAAGAAGCTAACGATATATCGTTGACCTATCTAGGAGCTACGGTGACAGTCCAAGAAGTGGACTGAGTCGAGCCGGAGCCCGCATACACGCAAGGAGCAAGATCAATGCGATACGACGATGAGCGCGGCAATCGCCGCGCACCAGGACGATGGGAACCAGCCGAGGACGGCGAGCGGCGCCGCTGGCATGGTGATGGCGAGGAGAGGCATGGCGGCCGTGGCCGGAGCCGCAGCCGCCCGCATTTCGCTGGCCCGTTCGGAGGCCCCGGATTCCCCGGTGGACCGGGCTTTGTTCCCGGACCCGAACTACACGGATTCGGTCCGTGGGGCCGCGAGCGCGGGATGCGCGGGCCCCGAGCACGTCGCGGTGATGTACGGGCCGCAGCGCTCGCCCTGCTCGCTGAGCAGCCCATGAACGGGTACCAGATCATCCAGGAGATCGGTGAGCGAAGCGGCGGAGTCTGGCGGCCAAGTCCGGGCTCGATCTACCCGGCGCTCCAGCAGCTGGAGGACGAAGGCCTCATCAGGGCCGAAGCTGGCGAGGGCGGCCGTCGCGCCTATCAGCTGACCGACGAGGGCCGGGCATACGCGGCGGCCCACCCGGACGAGCTGAACGCTCCGTGGGACGTCGTGGCCGGCAGCGCCGGCGGCGCCGCGGTCGAGATGCGCAGCCTGATCGGGCAGGTCGCCATGGCGGCTTTCCAGGTCATCAGCGCGGGTACCGACGCGCAGGCGGCGCAGGCACGCAAGCTGCTGACTGACACGCGCAAGGCGCTGTACCGGATCCTCGCCGCGGACGAGGACGAGCCCGCAGACGATGGACAGTAACGCCGCTCCGCAGGCGGTCACCGACGCGATTACGCTCGTAGGTGGCCGATCTAGGCCTGGCACTATCCGGGGAGGCAGCGGGGATGGCAGCGCAGGCCGGCACGCAGCCGGACGCGAGGCAGCTCACTGACAGCACCGGGCCGGAGACCGTGATCACGGTCTCCGGCCTGGTCAAGCGCTATGGCGACGTAGAAGCAGTGCGCGGCATCGACTTTACGGTGGCCAGGGGCGAGACCTTCGGCTTCCTCGGCCCGAACGGGGCGGGCAAGTCCACCACGATCAAGATCCTCTGCACGCTCGCCAACGCGACCGCGGGGACGGCGATCGTGGCCGGCCACGACAGTGCGACCGAGCGCGACGCGGTGCGCCGCAACATCGGCCTGGTGTTCCAGGACACCACGCTGGACACCTACCTGACTGCCGAGCAGAACCTGCGCTTCCATGCCGAGCTGTATGGCGTCCCGAGAGCCGCGGTGCTGCCGCGGATGCGCCAGGTGCTGGACATGGTCGGTCTGTGGGATCGCAAGGACAGCCTCGTGAGCACCTATTCGGGCGGCATGCAGCGGCGGCTCGAGATCGCGCGCGGGCTGCTGCATGCGCCGCACGTGCTGTTCCTGGACGAGCCGACCGTTGGTCTGGATCCGCAGACGCGGTCGTCGATCTGGGCTTACATCAACGACCTGAAGCACCGCGAGGACATCACCATCTTCCTGACCACGCACTACATGGACGAGGCGGAGCACTGCGACCGGATCGCGATCATCGACCACGGCAAGATCGTGGCGATCGATACGCCCGAGGCACTCAAGGCGAGCATCGGCAAGGACCGCGTGCAGATCCACACCGGCGACGACCCGCGGGCGATCGCCGAGCTAGCCGCGACATTCGAGATCGAGGCCGCCATGCGCGAGGGTGCCGTGACGTTCTCCGTGGACTCCGGTGAGCAGTTCGTGCCGCGATTGTTCAGCGAGCTCAGCATCCCGATCAAGTCCGTCAGCGTGTCCAGACCGTCGCTAGACGACGTGTTCATGTCCTATACGGGCACGACCATACGGGACGCCGAGGGTGCCGCCGGGAACGAGTTCATGCGCAACATGCACAAGCTGCGGTCCGGCGGGAGGCGGTAGGGATGGCGACCCCGACAAAGACAGCTCAGACCCAGGCGGCGCAGCCGGGCGACGTCGCTGCCGCCGACGCGGGAGCGGTCGTCGACCGGATCAGGGTCTCCGTGCCCGACCGCGGCCTCCGCCACGATCTGCGCGCCGTCGGCATCGTCTGGCGGCGTGAGCTGATCAGGTTCCGCACTGACCGCCTTCGTGCCATCACCTCGCTCGTCCAGCCGTTCCTTTTCTTGTTCATCCTCGGTACGGGGCTGTCTAACCTGGCTGGCGGGAGCCTGCCGCACGCGGCAGACTTCGACTTCAAGACTTTCATCTATCCGGGCGTCCTGGCGATGTCGGTCTTGTTTACCGCGATCTTCTCGGCTGGGTCGATCGTCTGGGATCGGGAGTTCGGCTTCCTCCGGGAGATCCTGGTGGCGCCTGTCAGCCGTGGCGCCATCGTCGTCGGCAAGTGCCTGGGCGGCACGACGATCGCCACGTTCCAGGGGCTGATCTTCCTGTGCCTGGCCTGGTTCGCGCACGTGCCGTACAACCCGGTGCTCATCCTGGGCCTGATCGGCATGCTGTTGCTGCTGTCGTTCACCCTGACCGCGTTCGGCGTGATGATGGCGGCCCGGATCAGGCAGTTCCAGGCCTTCATGGCGCTGACGCAGATGCTCGTTCTTCCCCTGTTCTTCCTGTCCGGCGCGCTCTATCCGCTGACCGGGCTGCCGGCCTGGCTGACGGTCCTGACCAGGCTCGACCCGCTGACCTACGTGGTCGGCCCGATGCGGCATCTCGTCTTCAGCCACCTGAACGTGTCGCCCCACCTCGCCGCCGTGATCAACACGCACCTGGCGCCGGGCATTACCTGGGGCGGCTGGCTCGTGCCGCTGTGGATATCGCTCGGAATCGTGGCCGTCATGGGACTCGTAATGACAGCCATCGCCATTGCGGAATTCAGCAAAACCGAATAATTATCGGAACGCGGCCGTCTCGATACCCCGCCGCTGCCGGATCACGGCTGTACTGCGCTTTCGGAGGCCGGAGGCCTCCGAACATAGAGCGACGCCGGGTGGCTACGGGGGCAAACCACCCGGCGTCGCGATCATCGGCGCTCCGACGGGGGCCCGGAACGCCGGCAATTGGTGCCCCAGCGGGGGACCAGAGCACCGGTAAGCATGTTACACCGAACATCCCCCTAGTACGTCAAGACCGGATTTCGAGGTATTCTCGCCTTCCCTGTCTACTAGTCCGTCCTTTTTACGCCTTTTGGCCGAGGCTTGACTAACTGATCAGCCAAAATGCGGCGGCGCGTACAGAAGACGCGTCGGCGAGGATCCTGGGCTAGCTTCCCGAGGGCGGTGTGGGCGGTGGTACATGCGGCCCGTCAGGGCGCGTGGGGGGCCGGTAGATGGCCGGGGAGTTGGGCTCGTACTGCCGGAAGGACCGGTTGCTGGTCGGCTCCCGACCGCCGTTGGCGAAGATCACGGCGAAGTACGGGATCACGAGCGCGCCAACGACGGGAATCGCCGTGAGCCAGCCCAGATGATTGACGAACATGAGCACCGCGGTGATGAAGCAGACAGTCCTGATGCCCATCATGATCAGGTACCGGCGCTCGCGGTAGGCGATGTCCGCAGACAGACCCGGGCGCGCTTCGGTAACCAGGTGGGCCTGGTCACGGCGGGTCGCTCGGGTGTCCTTCACATCTCCACGTTATGCCGATGTCAACTCCGCCGCTAGGGCGGGTACTACACGGCGTCGGCGATGGATCCGCGGCGGTTGGCCGGGGCCATTGGGCCGTCCTGAGGCGCGCCTTCCGGGCGAAGTCCCCTTATGCAATTAGTGTGCCCCCCATGAGTGAGTCACCGGTGTCCGCTCAGGACATTCGTGCCGCGGCCGAGGTGCACGGGGAGCTCGGCCCGGACTATAGCGATGCTGTCGTCGAGTCGTTCCTCTCGAAGATCGACAAGCAGATCGAGGCCCGAGTCGACGAGCGGCTCGCGAGCGTGTCGAGGCGCCGCAGGCCTGTAGATCCCGCCCGGCTGCGGACCTGGCGCGTTGCGCTGACCGGCGCCGCTGCGGGCTCGGTGGTGGTCGGCTTCCCGCTGACGCTGATCGCGGCCAGCGCGCTGAGCAGGACCGGTGGGGGCGGCGGGCGGCTGGGCGTGATCTGGGTAGTACTCGTGGTGATCTTCGGGCTGCTCGCGTACCGGCTGCGGCGGCGCTAGCGCGATCAGAATGACCTGACAACGCCGGCTTGGCACCAGGAGGACAGCATGACGGACCGTACCTATCGCGTCACCGAGATCGTCGGCACCTCGCCCGAAGGCATCGAGCCGGCGATCAGGAGCGCCGTATTGCGGGCCGCGCAGACGCTGCGTCACCTCGACTGGTTCGAGGTGACGGAGGTCCGCGGCCAGATAGTCGACGGCCAGGTGGCCCACTACCAGGTCGGCCTCAAGGTCGGCTTCCGGCTTGAGGACGCCTGAGGTTTGGCGCCCGCGCTAGCTGGCTTGGCTCACCGAGGACATGTTGAACCCTTCGACCCGGATTGGCGGCATGGCCGCCCTGGTGAAGTAATCCGCCCATTCGCGCGGCAGCGTCGGGACGGCGCCGCCGACCTCGGTGATCCGGTTGAGCATGCCGACGGGGCTCTCGTTGAACCGGAAATTATTCACCGCGCCGGTCACCTCGCCATTCTCGATCAGGTACACGCCGTCCCTAGTCAGGCCCGTCAGCAGCAGCGTCTGCGGGTCCACCTCGCGGATGTACCACAGGCAGGTGAGCAGCAGGCCGCGGCTGGTCCGGCCGACCATCTCGGCGATCGACCCGTCGGCGCCTGGCGCGTCCAGGATCAGGTTGTCGATCGCCGGGGTCACCGGCTGGCCCATGAGCTGGGCAGTATGCCGGGTCTGCGTCAGCGCAGCCAGCGTGCCGCCCGCAATCCAGTCGGTCCTGGACTTCGGCAGGCCATTGTCGAACACCGAGGATTCCCGGCTGGACGCGTGGGCGATCACGAACGGCGCGCATTGCAGGCCCGGCGCTGCCGGGTCGCTGCGCAGTGACAGTGGCAGTCCAGCGAGTTTCTCGCCGATCCTGGTGCCCCCGCCCGGCTTGCTGAACACCGTCCGGCCGTCAAGGGCGTCCTTGGCGCCCGCCGACCAGTACATATAGATCATCAGGTCAGCCAGCGCGGTCGGCGGCAGGAGGGTCTCGTAACGCCCCGCCGGCAGCTCGACGGACCGCTCGGCCCAGCCAATGCGTCGGCCAAGGTCAGCCTCGAGTGCGCGGACGTCGACGTCGGAGAAGTCCTTCGTCCCGGTCCCGGCCCAGGCCGACCGTCCCATGTCGGCGGATTTCGCATTGAGCTCCAGGCGACCGGTCGGCTGGTCGTGGCGTAGCCGCAGGCCGGTCGAGGAGCCGAGGTAGGTCGAAGTTAGCTGGTGTTCGGCGAAGCCGTACAGCTTGCGGCCGCCGCTGGCTGCCGTGCCGAACGCGTGACCCAGCTCAGCGGCGAAGTCGGCGAACACCCCAATCTGAGTAACGTTGGGCGGCTCGGCCCACTGGCTCGCCGCGTCGGCCGTGCCGGCCGACGGCGTGACGAGCGGCTGTGCGTCCTCGGCCGCTGAACGCCTCGGCCGCAGCGTTCTCAGCCTCGGCCACGATCTCGGCGACCTGGTCGGCTCGGACGCCGGCTCGGGACACCACGCCCACCCTGGTCTCGTCTCCGCCGCGGCTGAAGGCGATGACGGTCAGCTGCCGCGACCTGGAGACGCCGTTAGTGGTCAGCGAGTTGCCCGCCCAGCGCAGGTTGGCCGTGGAGCCCTCGTCCGCGATCACAATGCAGTCATCGCTCCGCGAGGCTGCCAGCGCCCGCTCGACTAGCTCCTGCGGCGACGGCGGCAACAGAGTGGCCGATTGCGGTGCCGACTGCCGTGCTGACTGCGCGCTCATGCCCCGGCCTCTTCCACGGTGTTAAGGATCCTGATGCCGCGCATGACCACCGACGGGCAGCCGTGGCTTACCGGAGCGACCTGGCCCGGCTGGCCCTTGCCGCAATTGAAGGCGCCGCCGAGTACATACGTCTGCGGGCCACCGATCGCCTCCATGGAGTTCCAGAAGTCGGTGGTCGTGGCCTGGTAAGCCACGTCGCGCAGCTGCCCGGCGATCTGGCCGTTCTTGATCCGGAAGAACCGCTGCCCCGTGAACTGGAAGTTGTAGCGCTGCATGTCAATGGACCAGCTCTTGTCGCCGACGATGTAGATGCCGTCGGTGACCCCGGCGATGAGCTCCGCGGTCGACGGGCCGTCAGCGGCAGGCTGGAGTGAGACGTTGGCCATTCGCTGAATCGGCATGTGGCCGGGTGAGTCGGCGAACGCGCAGCCGTTGGACCGGCCGAGGCCGGTCAGGCGCGCGATCCTGCGGTCGAGCTGATAGCCGGCCAGCACGCCGTCGGCGATGAGGTCCCACGACTGCCCGGCGACACCCTCGTCGTCGTACCCGATGGTGGCCAGCCCGTGCTCGGCGGTGCGGTCGCCGGTGACGTGCATGATCGGGGAGCCGTACTGGAGAGTGCCGAGCTTGTCGAAGGTCGCGAACGAGGTCCCGGCGTACGCGGCCTCATACCCGAGGGCACGATCCAGCTCCGTCGCGTGCCCAATCGACTCGTGGATAGTCAGGAACAGGTTGGACGGATCGATCACCAGGTCGTACCGGCCCGCCTGCACCGATGGCGCGGCGAGCTTGGCCGCGAGGAGGTCAGGGATTTCGGCGAGCTCAGCGCCGAAGTCCCAGCCTGCCCCGGTCAGGTACTCGTAGCCGCGGCCGGCCGGCGGCGCCAGCGTCCGCATGGTCTCAAACCGGCCGTCCGCGCCAACTGACACCGCGGTCAGGGACGGATGTACGCGGACCCGTTGCTGCAGCGCTGTCGTCGCGCCATCGGTGTAGAACTTGCACTCCTGGACCTGGTACAGGGAGGCGTCCACGTGGTCGACCTCGGCCTCGGCCAGCAGCTGCCTGCTCCAGCCAGCCAGCAGAGCGATCTTGTCAGCGACGCTGACGGCGAACGGGTCGATCTCGTAGGCCGACACCCAGGTCACGTCGCCGTGGCCCGGCTCACCGGCCAGCTCGATCGGTTCGGTGTTGATGGCGGCGGCGACCTTGGCGACGTCGATCGCTTCGGTGGCGGCCCGTGCGGCGGCGTCGGCCGTCATGTCCACGGCGGACGCGAAGCCCCAGGTGCCGTCTACGACGACGCGGACCGCGAGCCCCAGGTCGTCGCTATCGAACTGGGTTTCCAGGTTGCCGTCGGAGAGACCGACCTGCTGGCCTCGGATCCGCTCGGCGCGGAAGTCGGCGTGCGAGGCGCCGAGCTGGGTGGCCCGCTGGAGGGCTGCGTCGGCCAGTTCGCGCAGCGGGTAGGCGGTAAATTCCGGGTCGATCTGACCGGAGCTCTGGTTCTCCACAAGTGGTCAACCTATCCCAGGCTGCGGCGCGGCGGCCTGACCGGTACGCTCGCTCGCGACTGCATTGAACCTTGTACACGACCGCGCTGAATCGGAGGCACTGACCGCAGATGGGCCGATCCGTACTAGTGACCGGCGGCAACCGTGGTATCGGCCTGGCGATCGCGCGCCGGCTGGCCGACGGCGGCGACAGCGTCACTGTGACCTCGAGGTCGGGCGAGCCGATCGACGGGCTCACGGTGGCGGCCTGCGACATCAGGGACACCGCGCAGGTGGACGCCGCGTTCAAGGTCGCCGAGGAGGCGCACGGGCCGGTGGAGGTTCTTGTCGCTAACGCTGGCATCACCAGGGATCAGCTGCTGGCGCTGATGAGCGAGGACGACTTCGCCGATGTCGTCAACACGAATCTCACGGGCGCTTACCGCGTAACCAAGCGGGCCGTGCGGGGCATGATCCGGCTGCGCCGCGGCCGCATCGTCCTTATCTCGTCCGTCGTCGGCATGCTGGGGTCGGGCGGACAAGCCAACTACGCCGCGTCCAAGGCGGGCCTCGTGGGATTTGGCCGTTCGCTGGCACGCGAGCTAGCCAGCCGCAACATCACGGTCAACGTGGTCGCCCCCGGCTTCGTCGACACCGACATGACGGCCGTGCTGACCGACGACCAGCGCAAGGCGATCCTGGCGAGCGTGCCGCTCGGCCGCTACGCCCATCCCGATGAGGTCGCAGCCGCCGTCGCGTTCCTCGCGAGCGCCGACGCCGGCTACATCACCGGCGCGGTGCTTCCTGTCGATGGTGGACTCGGCATGGGCCATTGACGGCCCCGTTCCCGTTCCCGAAGTAGCGGAGGTTTCGCCATGGGCATCCTTTCCGGCAAGCGGATCCTGGTCACCGGCGTGCTCACGGACGCGTCGATCGCGTTTCACGTCGCGCGCATCGCGCAGCAGGAAGGTGCCACTGTGGTGCTGACCGGGTTCGGCCGACTCAGCCTGGTAGAGCGGATCGCCAGGCGGCTGCCCGAGCCGCCCCCGGTACTCGAGCTTGACGTCACCGATGACGAGCACCTGGCGTCCCTGGTCGACCGCGTGTCAGCGCACGTAGACGGGCTTGACGGCGTCGTGCACGGCATCGGGAACGCGCCCGCGAGCGCCCTCGGGGGCAATTTCCTGCAGACGCCGTGGCCGGACGTCGCGATGGCCATGCACGTATCGGCCTACTCGCTGAAGTCGCTGGCGATGGCGGCGCTGCCGCTGATGGGCCGGGGCGGAGCGATTGTCGGAATGGACTTCGACGCGACCGTGGCCTGGCCCGCCTACGACTGGATGGGCGTAGCCAAGGCCGCCCTGGAATCCACAGCGAGGTACCTCGCGCGGGACCTCGGGCCGCGTGGCATCCGGGTGAACCTGATGTCGGCCTGCCTGATCAAGACGATGGCGGCACGCAGCATCCCCGGATTCGATCAGTTCGAGGGCGTGTGGTCTCAGCGGGCGCCACTCGGCTGGGACCTGAACAACGCCGAGCCCGCTGCGCGCGGATGCGTGGCGCTGCTGTCGGACTGGTTCCCGGCCACCACAGGGGAGATCGTGCACGTTGACGGCGGCGCGCATGCGATGGGCGCATGATACTCAAACGGCTGGGAACGGGGCCGTTGTCCGCTCGCCTTGTCGGTGGCGTGTTCAAGCCCCGATAATCCTGATGTGGCCGGACCGCAGGATGCAGGTGCCAGTGCGCCGCATGTCCGCGTATCCGATGCAGAGCGGGAGTTGGCGCTCGCCCAGCTGCGGGAAGGCTTCGCCGCCGGCCGGCTGACACACGAGACGTTCTCGCACCGCGTCGACGAGGCGCTCCGAGCACGCGCCGAGCACGAGCTGCGCAAGGTGGTCGCCGACCTGCCCAGCCCTCGTCGGCTCCGCGCGGTCGCGCTCGCGGCGTGCCGACGCGCCATCCAGGCAACGGAACGGTGGCTTCGGGGCTGGCCGCCGGTGCTGACGCTGCCGCCAGGATCGCAGCTGCGCTTTACCATCGGGCGCGAGTCCGGCTGCGACATGATGCTGGCCGACGAGACCGTGTCACGGTGGCACGCCAGCCTGGAGCGGTCGGCGGCTGGCTGGCTGCTCGCCGACCTCGGCTCGACGAACGGGACGCGGCTCAACGGCTGGCGCGTCACCAGCCCGATCCCGGTCCGGTCCGGTGACATGGTCTCGTTCGGCGCGGCCACCTATGTGCTGTCGGAGCGGCCCAGCTGACGCCGAAGCCCGCTGCTGCTAGAGCAGTAGCGTGCGCCGCTAGAGTCGAGAGATGACCGTGGTAGTCCCATGACCGTCGTGCTCATCGTTCGGCACGGCCTCACCTCGTCCACCGGCAAGGCGCTAACCGGCTGGCTGCCGGGCATCGGGCTCGATGACAGGGGCGAGGTTCAGGCCGCCGCCGTTGGCGAGCGGCTCGCCCAGCTTCCGCTCGCGGCGATCGTGAGCAGTCCGCTCGAGCGCTGCGTGCAGACAGCGACCGCCATCGCCGTCCGGCAGGGTGGCAGCGATCATGCAGGCTCTCCGGCGGTCCAGCTCGACCATCGCATTGGAGAGTGCCGGTACGGCGACTGGACCGGTCAGCCGCTGCGCAAGCTCGCCCGAGACCCGCTATGGCGGGTCGTGCAAGCGCATCCGAGCGCGGTCCGGTTCCCTGGACCCGACGGCGAGTCGATGCCCGCGATGCAGGAGCGCGCGGTGGCGGCCGTCCGCGACTGGAACGCCAGGCTGGGTGCCGACGCCACGTACATGATCTGCTCGCACGGCGATGTCATCAAGGCCATCCTGGCGGACGCCCTCGGCATGCACCTCGACATGTTGCAGCGCATTCAGGTGGATCCCTGCTCGCTGAGCGTGGTCAGGTACACCACACTGCGTCCGTTCGTGCTGCGCATGAACGACACCGGGGCAGGCGCGGCCGCGCTCGCCGGGCTGGGGCCTCAGGCAAGGAAGGCGCATGCCGAAGCAGACGCGGCGGTCGGCGGGGGAGCGGGCAGCGGCGGATAGCCGTGCCGGGCGCCGGTAGCCTGACTGTTGAGGACCGGGCTGGCAGCCGGCCGTTTCGCGAGAGGATAGGGGTCATGCCGGTCTACTCGTACGACCCGCCAGAGCGATTCGTCGCGGGCACCGTCGGCCAGCCTGGGGAGCGAACGTTCTACCTGCAGGCGACCGTAGGCACCAGGGTCACCAGCGTCGCCCTGGAGAAGGGCCAGGTCAGTCAGCTTGCTGAGCGACTGGATGAGCTGCTGGACGAGGTAGCGCGTCGCACCGGTGCGGTGTCGGCAGCGGGTCCTGAGGCCGATGACGGTCCGCTCGACCTGCCTCTGACCGAAGACTTCAGGGTCGGCGCGATCGCGCTTGCCTGGGATCATGACGGCGAACGGGTCATCATCGAGGCACAGGAGGAGAGCGAGGAGCCCCTCGAGCCGCTGGCCGACGATGTCCCCGAGGATGGTCCGGCCATCCTGCGCGTCCGTATCACGGCCGACGCCGCTCGGGCATTCTCGCGTCGCGCCAGCCAGGTCGTGCGTGCCGGACGGCCGCCCTGCCCGCTGTGCGGACTGCCGCTCGACCCGGCTGGCCACGTGTGCCCGCGCCAGAACGGCCACCGGGTCGGGCATGCCTGATGCCTCGGCCAGCAACAGAGCCTGGCGCGAGCAGCAGGCCAGGGGTGGCCGGCCAGGCAGGCGGCCGTCAGCCCGCGGTGATTCCGCCCGTGGTGACTCGCGCAGTGGTTCGCGCGCCGGTGAGTCTGGCAGGGCGTGAGTCTGGCAGCGGTGAGTCTGGCAGGAATGAGTCGGGCGGCGGTGAGTCGGGCGGGACTCCGCGGCGGATAGACGGGGTCGCGCGGCATCCAACGAGCGCCCACGACGAGGCGGCGATCCTGGACCTGCTCGCCAGCGGCACCCTCGACGTCATCGGCCGTCTTGTCGATGCGTCGAACGCGACCATGTACTGCACGATCGCCAGCGGGGGGATCGATACGGCCTGCGTCTACAAGCCGGTCGCGGGCGAGCGGCCGCTGTGGGACTTCCCCGACGGCACGCTGGCCGGACGTGAGCTGGCCGCGTACCTGGTCTCGCGCGCGGCTGGCTTCGACGTGGTGCCGCCGACGGTGTACCGGGACGGCCCGTTCGGCCCTGGCATGTGCCAGCTGTGGATCGACGCCGACGAGACAGCCGACCTCGTCGAGCTGGCCCGCAGCAGCGACGCCAGGCTGCGGCAGATGGCAGTGTTCGACGCGGTTGTGAACAACGCCGATCGCAAGATCGGCCATCTGCTGCCGGTCGCCGAGGGCCCGCTCTTCGGCTGCGACCACGGGGTCTGCTTTGGCAGCGAGTACAAGCTCCGGACCGTTCTGTGGCAGTGGCGCGGCCAGCGGCTGACAGGCGATGCGCTAGCTGCGCTGGCCAGACTCCGCGACCTGCTGACTGACGGCGACCTCGCGGCCGAGCTCGGCAACTGGCTGACACCGGCCGAAGTCGCCGCGACGCTCAGGCGTGTGGAGATGCTCATCGCGCGGAAGGTGCACCCGCTCCCGCCGGTCGACTGGCCCGCGGTCCCGTGGCCGCCTATTTAGGGCCCTTCCTACCCACGGGCCCTGCCAATCTAGGCGCTCCGGTTATCTAGCTGCCCGGGTCACCGCGACGTCGCAGATACCGCTCGAATTCCCTGGCAATCGCGTCGCCGCTGGCCTCGGGCAGGTCGGCGGCGTCCTTGGCCTCTTCGAGGCTGCGCACGTACTCGGCGACGTCGGCGTCCTGCTCGGCGAGCTCGTCGACGCCGCGTTCCCAGGCTCGTGCCTCGGCCGGCAGGTCAGCCAGCGGAAGTGAGATGTCCAGGATGTCTTCGACGCTGCGCAGCAGCGCGAGCGTGGCCTTGGGGCTTGGCGGCTGCGCCACGTAATGCGGCACGGCCGCCCACAGCGACACCGACGGAAGGCCGGCCGTGCCGCACGCCTGCTGGAGCACACCCACGATCCCGGTCGGGCCCTTGTAGTCGACGGGCTCCACGTGCAGCTGAGCGGCCAGCTCGGCGCCGGAGGTAGCGGCGGTGACCTGCAGCGGCCGGGTGTGCGGTGAGTCGGCCAGGAGCGCGCCGAGCAGGATGACAAGCTCGACGCCGAGGTCGGTGAACGCGGTGACCAGCTCGGCCGTGAAGCCACGCCAGCGCATGTTGGGCTCGATCCCGTGCAGCAGGATCAGGTCGCGCCCAGCCTCGGGCGGCCGGGCGATCGCGAGCCGGGTCGTGGGCCAGACCAGTTCCTCTGCGCGGCCGTCGGACACTTCCATCACCGGCCTAGTGACCTGGAAGTCGTAGTAGTCCTCGGGGTCGATCTCGCCGATGGCCTTGGCGTCCCAGGCCGTGATGAGCTGCGTGATCGCGCTGCTGGCAGCCTCGCCAGCATCGTTCCAGCCCTCGAAGGAAGCGATGAGCGCAGGCGAGGTGAGTTTGCCTACAGCGTCGAGCTCGATCGCCAGCCACCTCCCTTAGTCCGCGCACGCGCTGTGCCCGTGTGCGTCAAGCCTATGTTCCCTGAACAAGGAGCTAAGAAAAGACTGCCTTCTCCGAGTCAATCAGTGAGGTCCATAGGATGGGGTCATCATGTCGCGATCTGGACACCCACCTGTGGCCCCGGCACTCGGGGCTGTCACTTTTGATATGGACGGCCTGCTCGTCGACTCCGAGCCGCTGTGGTTTCAAGCCGAGAGCGCCGTGATGGAGCGCCTGCACGGCACGTGGGTGCATGGTGACCAGGATGCGCTGGTCGGCGGGTCGATGCCCACGACCGTCGCCTACCTGCTAAGCAAGGGAACGCGGCCGGCCGAGCCCGCCACCGTGGCGCGCTGGCTGCTCGACGCCATGGTCGACCTGCTGACGAAGGGCCCGGTGCCGGCGCTGCCGGGTGCCGTCGAGCTGGTCGCAGAGGTGCAGGCGGCCGGGCTGCCGTACGCGCTAGTGACGTCGTCGGAGCCGTTGGTCGTCGATGCGGTGCTAGCGAAGCTGGACGTCGAGTTCCCGGTGATTGTGTGCGCCGCCGACGTATCGCATGCCAAGCCCGACCCCGAGGGTTATCTGCTTGCAGCGGCCAAGCTCGGGGTCGAGCCGCGGGAGGCCATCGCTCTGGAGGACTCAGTGAATGGCGTGCTGGCGGCGGAGGCGGCCGGCTATAGGACCGTGGCGGTGCCGAGCGTGGTGCCGGTGGCAGCGCGGCCCGGCCGGGTCGTGCTTGACTCGCTGGCGGGGGTGACGCTGACCGAACTCGCGACAAAAGCCGGGCTTGCGATATGACGCGAGCAGACCTGATGTGCGAGGATAGACTTGTTCGCGCCTAGGCCGTGCAACTGGTGCGTCGGCCGCGAGGGGAGGCGGCAGTGAATAGCTGGCTGAGCTTTGCCACTAGTTCATGGGCCGGTCCAGTCTTCATACTTGTCACTCTTGCCGGGCTTGTCCTGAGCGTCATCGCCTGGCGCAAGAAGGGCGCCCGGAGCGGCATCCGCGGCGTCGCTTGGTCGCTGCTGCCGATAGCTGCGTGGCTGACGCACGCGCTCCGCCTCATCGGCCATCTCGTCTCCTCGATCGTGCAGTTCGCCGGCGGCTTCGTCTTCTCACCGACAGCGTGGCTGGGCGTCATCCTGGTCGGCGTCTCGGCGCTGCTCTTCCTGGTATCGGGCGGCATCCCGCTCGTCAGGTGGCGTAAGCGGCACAAGGGACCCAAGGGCGATCACCCGGCCGGCGACAAGGCCGCGGTGGCGGCACCAAAGACCCGCAGCAAGGCAACGGTACCGGCCGATCAGGACGACGACCTGAGCGATGTCCGCGACATCCTCAAGAAGCACGGCATCAGCTAAGCACGGCGGCATCCTGCCTTGGCCCTACTGACTTCGGGGTTAGCTGGCCGCCGGATCAGCCGACGGCCGGCGGCAGTTCGGCAACTGCGGCCGTTCCAGCCTCAGCTCGGCCCGCCCGAGCTGGCACTACCTCCACCGGCAGCGCGTCAGCGGGTCGAGGACCGAAGCTAAGCGGATGGTGGCAGGCGGCAAGGTGGCCGAGGCTGCCGTGCTGGACTAGCGGTGGCTCATCGGTCTTGCAGATCTCAGTGGCATAGCGGCAGCGGGGATGAAACCGGCAGCCGGACGGCGGCGAGATGGGGCTCGGCACGTCGCCTTCCAGAACGATCTGCTGCCTCTGGGCCGAGAGATCTGGGTCAGGGATTGGAACGGCTGACAACAAGGCTTCGGTGTACGGGTGTACGGGTCGCTCGTACAGTTCGTCGGCCGGCGAGATCTCGACGATCTTTCCCAGGTACATGACGGCGATCCGGTCGGACACGTGCCGGACCACGCCGAGGTCGTGCGCGATGAAGATGTAGGTCAGGCCTAGCTCGTCCTGCAGGTCGTCGAGCAGGTTGATGACTTGGGCCCGGATCGACACGTCCAAGGCCGAGACCGGCTCGTCGGCGATGACCAGCTTGGGCTTGAGGGCGAGCGCGCGCGCCACGCCGATGCGCTGCCGCTGGCCGCCTGAGAACTCGTGCGGGTATCGGTTGATGTGCTCGGGCGAAAGGCCGACGAGTTCGAGCAGTTCCCGGACACGGTTGCGGATCTGGTCCCTGCTGCCGGCGTGGTGGATGCGCAGCGGATCCGAGATGATCGCGCCGACCCGCTTGCGCGGGTTCAGCGAGGCGTAGGGATCCTGGAAGACCATCTGGAGCTCGCGGCGAACCGGGCGCAGCTTGCGGCGCGACAGCGTCGAGATGTCGGTGCCCTCGAACACCAGCGAGCCGCTGGTGATGTCGTGGAGGCGGGCTATGCAACGGGCCAGCGTTGACTTGCCGCAGCCCGACTCGCCGACGAGGCCCAGGGTCTCGCCCGCGCGCAGTTCGAAGCTGACGTCGTCTACGGCGTGCACGCGGGCGATCTCGCGCTGCACCAGGACACCGCTTCGGATCGGGAAGTACTTCTTGATGTGCTCGGCGCGCAGCAACATCTCGCCCGCGGCGATGTCCGGGCCGGCCTCCAGCACCGGCAGCTCTGCGCCCGCGTCGTTGGTCACGGCCTCTCCTCGACGAGCTCGGGGTGGATCGTCACGTCCCTGAGGTCCTGCTTCTGCTGCCGGGTCAGGTGACAGGCATCCAGGTGGCCGTCGCCGATGCGGTCGAGGAGCGCGGGCCGCTCCGCGCACCGCTCGAACCGGTGCGCGCACCGGTCGGCGAACGCGCAGCCGGCAGGCAGCTGAAGCAGCGAAGGCGGCAGCCCGGGTATCGCCGCTAGCCGGCGCGGCCGGGGACGGTCGAGGCGTGCGATGGAGCCGAGCAGCCCCCAGGTGTAGGGATGCTGCGGGTCGTAGAACAGCTCGCGCTGCGTCCCCTGCTCCACGATCCGGCCTGCGTACATGACCGCGATGCGGTCGGCCATGTCGGCCACGACGCCCATGTCGTGTGTGATCAGCACGACGGCCGTGCCGTAGTCCTCCCGCAGCTTCTTGATGAGGCCCAGGATCTGGGCCTGGATCGTCACGTCCAGGGCCGTCGTCGGCTCGTCGGCGATGAGGACGTCCGGGTTGCACGACACGGCCATCGCGATCATGACGCGCTGCCGCATGCCGCCGGAGAACTGGTGCGGGTAGGCGTCGACGCGCTCGCGAGCGTTCGGGATGCCGACGGACGTCAGCAGCTCGATGGTGCGGTCGCGGGCGGCCTGCCTGCTGACCTTCTCGTGCTCGCGGATCTGCTCCTCGATCTGCCAGCCGACCTTGTAGACCGGGTTCAGCGACGTCATCGGGTCCTGGAAGATCATGCCGATGCCGGCGCCACGGATCGAGCGGATCTGGTCTTGCGACATCGCCATCAGGTTGGTGCCCTTGTACAGGACCTGGCCCTCGAACTGGGCGTTCGGATCGGTGATCAGCCGCATCACCGTCATCATCGTCACGCTCTTGCCTGAGCCTGACTCACCGACGATGCCGAGCGTCTCGCCCTCGTACAGTGTCGCCGAGACTCCGTCGACGGCGCGGACCACTCCGTCGTCGGTGCGGAAGGAGACTTTCAGGTCGCGTATCTCCAGCAGCGGGCTTGCCATCAGTTGGGCCGCACTCTCGGGTCGAGCCACGCGTAGGCGATGTCGACGAGCGTATTGGCCAGCACGATGAAGAACCCCCCGTAGATGACGGTTGCCATGATGGTCGGCAGGTCGAGGTTAGTCAGGGCCTGGTAGGTCAGGTAGCCAACGCCGTGAATGCCGAATACGACCTCGGTCAGGATCGCGCCGCCGCCCACCAGGGCGCCGAAGTCCAGGCCGAAGAGGCTGACGAAGGTGATCATCGAGGTACGAAGCGTGTGCCGCATGAGCACACGTCGTTCGGACAGGCCCTTGGCCCGCGCTGTCCGGACATAGTCCTCGCTCTGGATCTCCAGCAGGTTGGCGCGCAGCACCCGAGCGTAGAAGCCGATGTACAGGATCGAGAGCGTGATCCACGGGAAGATGAGGCCCTCGAACCACAGGACCGGGCTGCTGGTGAACGAGGTGTAGCCGAGCGGCGGCAGCCAGCTGAACACGCTGCTGTGCAGCTTGCCCTGGGTGATCAGGTTAACGACCTGGCCGAGCCAGAACACCGGGGTGGAGACTCCGATCAGCGCCAGGATCATGAGGATCGGGTCATAGATACGGCCACGCAGCCGTGCCGCGGCGACACCCATCACGATCGCCATGACGATCCAGATGGCGGCGGCGCCGAAGACCAGCGACAGGGTGGCGGGTGCCGCCGCGAAGATCTCCGGGACGACGAGCACACCCTGGTCGGAGTACGACACCAGGCTGCGGGAGACGAAGATCCGCTTCATCATCAGGCCGTACTGGACCACGAGCGGCCGGTCCAGCCCGAACTGGGTGCGGACCTCGGCGAGCGTCTGCGGACTCGGGTTGCGGCCCGCGATGGCACGGGCCGGGTCGACGCCGGGGGTCTTGAAGAAGATGATGAAGACCAGGGCCGTGATCACGAACATCACGAGCACGGTCCAGAGCGTGCGCCGCACGATGAAAGTCAGCACGGGCTACCGCACCCTCAACTTCGCGCGCGGGTCCAGCGCGTCGCGCACGCCATCGCCGAGCACGTTAAGCGCCAGCACGGTCAGCACGATCATGATGCCCGGGGCCAGCGAGACCCACGGGCGCGTGTACAGCAAGTCCTGGCCATTAGCGATGATCGTTCCCCAGCTGACGTTCGGCGGCTGGACGCCAACGGACAGGAACGACAACGCCGACTCGGTCAGGATCGTCGTGGCGATCATCAGGGGCATCAACACGATGACCGTCGACACGACGTTCGGCAGGATCTCGGAGAAGATCAGCCGGAAGTTAGACGCGCCCTGCGCGATAGCCGCCTCGACGAACTCCTTGTTGACGACCGACAGCACCTGGCCGCGGACCGGACGGTACACATACGGCACGTAGATGAGCGCGATGATGACCGTCGGCGTCCACAGGCTGGTCGCGCTGATGGTCAGCACTCCGACCTTGACGCCGTTGGAATGAGTCAGCAGCTCGGTAGCGAGTGAGATCGCCAGCAGGTAGACCGGAAAGGCCCAGATGACGTCCATCAGCCGAGACAGAATCGCGTCGACGATCCCGCCGAAGAAGCCGGCGATCAGGGCGACGATGGTGGCGATCAGAGAGCACAAGACCGCCGAGCACACGCCGATCTGGAGCGAGGCGCGGCCGCCGTACAGCAGCAGCGATGCCACGTCCCGGCCGAGCAAGTCGGCACCGAGGAAATAGTGGTGCACGTTCCACGTCGGCCCGATCGGCGTCTCGCCGAGCTTCAGCACGCCGCCGCCCTGCTGCATCACGGGCACCGTGTGGCCGCCGACGATGGTCGTGCCGTTCAGGTTAGGGACGAGCGGGTTGCCCACGTGGGCGGCGTCGTGCGCGTACAGCGGTGCCGCCAGGCTTAGGACAACGATCAGGAGGAACAGGACTAGGGCCGCGAGCGCGATGCGGTTGCCCCGGAGCCTGCGCCAGGCCAGCGCCCACGGGTTGCGGCCGGCAACGGCCGGCCGCAACACCGCGGGCGTGGTCTGCTCAACTACAGCAGCCATGCTCTTCTTTCTACGAAGGAGGTATATCCGTCAGCGCGCGGCGGCCTACTTCGACAGCCAGAGCTGGTCGATCAGGATGTACCACTGCGGGTTCCACTGGTATCCGTTCACACTCTTGGACAGGAAGTCGATCTGCTTCGGGTTGTACATGTCGACCCACGGTGCGGCCAGCGTGTCCGCGTGATCCACCTGCGTCCACAAAGCTGCGGCCGCTGACGGGTTAGTGGACGCCAGGGTCTCAGCCTGGTCAATTTTTGCCTGGATGCCCTTGTCGCAGAACACGGCGATGTTGGGGCTGGCGTCGCTGTTCTTGTGGATGCTGCCGCAGCCGAGCAGGACGTTGAGGAAGTCCGACGGCGCCGGGTAGTCCTGATACCAGGCCGACCACGCCACGTTCCACTTGGACGAGTTCGCCGAGTTCTGCACGAACGGGTACTGAGCGGCCGCAGTGAGCAGCTGGGTGCTGGCCTTATAGCCGATGGAGTTCAGGTCGGCGACCATCTGCTCCGCCAGCGCGGTGTTGACCTGGTCGTTGGCGTCGTTGACGACGACCTTCATGCCGAAGGTGCCCGACTGCTTCACCAGTGCCTTTGCCTTGGCCAGGTTCGGCCCCGACCACGTGGTCTGCGGGCCGGTGGTGTAGGGGCAGTACGGGGTATAAGACGGGAAGTTCGGCGGCAGGATCTGGCAGGCCGGGACGGCCAGCTGCGGTCCACCGGCGATCTTCACGTAGGCCGACCGGTTCGCCGCGTAGTTAATTGCCTGGCGGGCCAGCGGGTTGTTGAACGGCGGGCGGGTGGTGTTCAGCGCCATGTACCAGTCCGCTGTCAGCGTGTTGACGTGCACCTGGCTCGAGTACTGCGCGCTGTTGAGCGTCGTCAGCTGGTCGGACGGGATCGAGTCGCCGTCGAAGACCTCGTTGGCCTGACCGTTCTCCACCTGGGTTACCTCGTCGGACACCTGGAGACCGTACTTCTCGATGATCTCGTTCGGGTTGCCCGCCGGCTGCGCTTGCGCGCTCCACTGCTTGAAATAGGGGTTGCGGACGAGCACAGCCTCGGTGTTCGGGTTGTACGACTTCCACATGTACGGGCCGGTGCCGGGCGGCACGTTGTTGCCGGTGATCTTCAGCGACGTGCCCGCCGGGACGGCGTACGCGAACGGGAGCGACAGCTGGTCCAGGAACTCCGCGTCCGGCGCGGTCAGGTTGATGGTCAGCGTGTAGGCGGAGTCGTTGGCGACCACGCCGCCGGCCTTGCTCAGGTCGCAGCCCTTGGTGCTGCAGCTGCTGGCGCCGACGATGCCGCTGTAGAAGGACGTCGGACCGGGCACGGTGAACTGCCGGTCGAATGTCGTGACGAAGTCACTCGGCTTCAGCACCTGGCCGTTGGAGAACTTGATGCCCTTGCGGATGTTGAACACGTAGGTCTTGCCGCCGTTGGTCGGCGTCGGAATCGAGGTCGCCAGGTCCGGCACGATCTTGGTGCCGGGCAGGCCGCCGACCTTGGCGAAGCTCACAAGGCCGTCGTGAGTGTCAATGAGCAGCTGCCACTCCTCCAGCGTGTAGTTCTGCGCTGGGTCGGCTACGCCGAAGGCCGAGTTGGCCAAGATGGTGAAGGTGCCGCCGGCGTGCCCGGTCGGCGCACTGCTGGAACTATTTCCAGACGGGCTCTTGCTATTGCCACAGCCGGCCGCGACCAGCGCGAGCGCAGCGACAGCGGCAAGGGTCCCCAGCCCGGTGCGGCCACCGAGCCTGGCTACTTTTGACCAATTCTGTCTCATCTGATGCCTCCTTAACGGGAAGTTATACTGTGTCTAGGCAGTCATCCGGAAGCCAACAGTGATAACACTTTGGCCAGGATCTGCGGCTTCCCCCCTGATCAGCGCAATATCCAGCGTCCGGCCAGGGCATCGGCCGTGATCTTTAGTGATCGCCGCCCTGATTCCGCTTGTTACGCGTGCGCCGGTGGCACTCGGACTGCGGTATCGGAGGTCAGGCGTTCTCGCGGACGAAGGCTCGAGATGCAACCCAGATGCAGACGGCGGCCATGCCGACTGCGACGGCGACGCCCTCGATCATGACGGTGCCGCCGTAGACACCCTGGAACGCCGCTCGCATCGCGTCGATGATGTAGCGGAACGGGGTTACTCGCGCGATCCCCTGCAACCAGCCGGGGCCGAGCGTCATGGGCAGCATGATGCCTGAGAGCAACATCAGCGGGACCATCACCATGTTGAGCAGGGGGGCCAGAGCGTCCTCGCTCTTGAGCACCAGCCCGACGGTGTAGGAGATGGCCGCCAGGCTGACCGCGACGAGCGCAATGAAGCCGAGTGCGATCAGCACGCCGCCAACGGGCGCCCGCAGGCCGAAGGCGAGCCCGGCCAGCACCAGGACGACGGCCTGTACCAGCAGCGTCAGCGCGTCCCGCAGCACTCGGCCCGACAGCAGGGCCAGCCTGCTGACCGGAGTGACGCGGAAACGCTCGATCACGCCGGCGCGCCAGTCGGCGATGATCGAGAAGCCGACGAAGGCAGCGCCGAAGAGTCCGAGTTGGATCAGCAGGCCCGGCACAAAGAAGTTGTACGAGTTGCCCGCCGGGAAACCCGGCAGGCCGCCCGACGCGACCCTGGTCAGCAGCGGACCGAAGAAGACCAGGTACAAGATTGGCTGGCTCAGCCCGATGATGAGCCAGGCGGGCTGGCGCAGCATGAGGGCGAGCTGGCGCCGGAAGATCAGGATCGTGTCGGTAGCGAACGAGGTCACAGCTGCTCCGTGTCGAGTCGGGGAGTCGGGGAGTCCAGTCGCGGAGTCGGGGAGTCCAGTCGGGGAGCCCCGCCAGGGAGTCGAATCCAGGCCCGCCTGGAGTGGACCCAGGTCAGCTGGCACGTGTCCGAGCTGGCTCGGGTGCGGTCGGCTCCAGTGCCGAGGCTCCGGCTGCGCTCGCGGACAGGGAGTCGTCCCGGAGCGACCTGCCGGTCAGCGTCAGGAAGACGTCATCGAGCGTGGGCCTGGCCAGCTGAATGGAGGTCAGGCCGAGGCCAGCCCGGTCGAGCGCGCGCAGGAGGCCAGGCAGTGCTTCCTCACCGTGCTCGACCGATAGCCGCAGTGCGCGGCCCTCGACGGCGATCTCCCGGACGGCTTGCTCGGCCGCCAGGACATTCTCGGCGACGGCGGTGTCACCGGTGACGCTCAGGGTGACGACGTCGGCGGAAATCTGCCGCTTCAGCTCCTCGGGTGCGCCCGACGCGATGATCTTGCCGTTGTCAATCACAAGGACCCGGTCGCAGAGCGCGTCGGCTTCCTCCAGGTAGTGGGTCGTGAGGAACACTGTCGTGCCCAGGTCGGAGCGCAGCGCCCTGATGTGATCCCACAAGTTGCTCCGGCTCTGCGGGTCAAGGCCGGTCGTCGGCTCGTCCAGGAAGACCAGGCGTGGCGAGTGGATCAGCCCGAGCGCGATATCCAGCCGTCGGCGCTGGCCACCGGACAGTGTCTTGCAGAGCCGGCCCTCGAGTCCGGCGAGTTCTAGCTGATCTGTCATCTGCTGCGTCCGCGCCGGTATCTCGGCCGCCGGCACGCGGTATACCTGCGCCTGAATCTTCAGCTCCTCGCGTACGAGGCAGTTGGGGTCCGACCCGCCGGCAGTGACGCCGATGGCCTGCGGAACGTAGCCGATGCGCCGCCGGACGCCAAGCGGATCGCGGCGGAGGTCGGCGCCGCAGACCGTGGCCGTGCCGTCCGTCGGAGTAAGGAGCGTCGTCAGCATCCGCAGCGTGGTGGTCTTGCCAGCGCCGTTCGGTCCGAGGAAGCCGACGATCTCCCCATCTTCGACCTGGATGTCGACGCCACGGACGGCCTCCACCGTGCGGCGACGACTGACAAACGTGCGCGCAAGCCCGTGCGCCTCGATGATGGCCATGGCCGGGTGCCCTTCGGGGGGAGAGGGACTGAGGGGGATTTGAGTTTTGGCAAGCCGGCAGTGCGACGGGAGCTGAATGCCCCGCGCGGGCGGGCCAGCCTTGGGCCCGTCCGGCCCGCCCGGCACTAGGGACCATAAAGACCGCCGCCAGGCAATGTCAAGTAATATCTCGTCTGAGCCGCGGCGGGCCTGTACCTCGGCCGCCGCAGCGGCCGTGTCTCTCGGCGGCCCCAATTGTCGGCTGCCCTGTTGCTGGCCCTATTGGCCGGGCTGTGGATCGTCGGGGCGTGGTGCCGGCGCGACTGGGGCCGGTATAGCAGCAGTCGCAACGCGTGGGTCCGGACCGGCGCTCGGGAGCGCAAGATCGCCGGCCGGCAAGTCGGGGAGGCCAGCGTCGGTGAGAGCTGAGTCGGCGAGTGCTGAGTCGGGGAGCGGCGGCGGCGTGCCCCCGAAGACCGGGCACAGCGCCTGGTACGAGCACCAGTCGCAGAGCCTGCTCTGGCGCGGCCGCCAGTCTCCCGACGTCCTGGCTCGGTCGATGGCCTGCCAGAGGGCGTTGATCTTGCGCTCGGTGGCCAGCAGGTCGGCCTCGTCCGGGGCGTACCGCATGATCTCGCCGTTACCCAGATAGATGAGCTGGAGCATGCGGGGGATCGTGCCGCGTGTGCGCCACAGCACCACCGCGTAGAACTTCATCTGAAACAGGGCTCTGGCCTCGTACTCCTCCCGCGGGGCAGCTCCGGTCTTGTAGTCGACGATGCGCAGCTCACCGGTCGGCGCGATGTCGAGGCGGTCGATGTAGCCGCGGAGCGTGAGCCCGGACTCCAGGAGCGTCGTGACCGACATCTCGCGGTAGCTCGGCTCGATCCTGGTGGGGTCCTCCAGAGTGAAGTAGCGATCAAGCATGAGCGCGGCTTCGTCGATCCACGTCTGGCGCTGCGCTTCGTCGTCGAATAGCTCGCCCAGCTCGGGCTCGGCCTCGAGCAGCCGGTCCCACTGCGGCGATAGCAGGGTGCGGGCCGCGGTCGGCGTGCGGGCCGCGGCAGGCTCGTCGAACAGCCGCTCCAGCACAGCGTGCACCAAGGTGCCACGGACGGCGGCCGGGCTCGGCGCCTCCGGCAGCCGGTCAATGACCCGGAACCGATAGAGCAGTGGGCATGTCATGAAGTCGGCTGCGCGCGACGGCGACAGGCTGGGTCCCGGCGGCAGGCTGGGGGCCGACGGATCGGCGTCGCCTCCGGCGGCGTGGCCCTCGATAGGAGCCTGCTCCGCGTGTATGTCGCTCATGGTCGCAGACTAGGGGAGGCCTCTGACAGCCGCGGCGGTTGCGGCGACGGCGCGCTGAGACGGCCCCGTTCCCTTATGGGCCGATCCATCGGTTTGCCGCGTAGCATCGGTGCCGTGGCAGGAGGAATGCAGCCGGGCGACCAGCAGCAAGGCCGCCCCGGCCAGAAGCGGCGCGCGCAGCCGGACGCCCGGCTCGGCATCATCATCGCGCGGCCATTTGGCATTCCGGTCTATATCTCGCCGTGGTGGTTCGTCGTTGCGGCCGTCCTCGTTGTGCTGTACTCCAACGGCGGCACGCTGCCGGGCACGGTGCACGGGCCTGTGCCCCGGTACCTGGTCGCGGTCGCGTTCGTCGTCCTCCTCTACCTCTCGGTCCTCGTGCACGAACTGAGTCACTGCGTCGTGGCCATCAAGTTCGGGCTGTCAGTGCGCCGCATCCTGCTGTACCCGCTTGGCGGTTTCTCCGAGATCGAGCAGGAGCCGCCGACGCCTGGGAAGGAGTTCCTGGTGTCGGCGGCCGGGCCGGCGATGTCGCTGGCCATCGCGGGCGTCGGCATCGGCGTGAATCTGCTGTTCGACAGCCATGGGATCGCGCGTGTGCTGATCGATCGCCTGATCCTGGCCAATGCGGTCGTCGGCGTATTCAACCTGCTGCCCGGCCTTCCACTTGACGGCGGCCGGGTGCTGCGGGCCGTCCTGTGGAAGCTAACGGGCAGGAACGCATACTCGACCGTCCTCGCAGCGTGGGCGGGCCGGATCATCGCACTGGCGCTGGCAGCGTCAGTCCTGGTGAGCCCGAGGGGGCAGTTCGGGTTCGCGAACGGGTACGGGATCTGGCTTATAGCAATCGCCGCGTTCATGTGGATGAGCGCCGGCCAGGCGCTGCGGTCGGCCCGCGTGCGCGAGCGACTGCCCGCTCTGCAGGCGCGCGCGCTGGCCCGCCGGGCGATCCCGATCCCGCCGAATCTGCCGCTCGCCGAGGCGATCAGGCGGGCTGACCTGGCGCAGGCAAGGGCCCTAGTGGTCGTTGATCACGACGCGAAGCCGATCGCGATCGTCAATGAGGGCGCTGTCATGGCGACGCCAGAGCAGCGCCGGCCATGGATCGACGCTGGCTCGCTGGCCCGGACGCTGGACCCCGATATGATCTTGTCCGCCGACCTGTCGGGCATGGACCTCATCGAGGCGGTCAGGAAGGCCCCCGCGTCGGAGTATCTCCTGGTCGAGCCGTCAGGGCAGGTCTACGGCGTGCTGGCGACTTCCGACTTGGATCACGCGTTCGCCGGCACACGGGCCTAACGCTTCACGCGCCAGGTCGTCCCCCGTAGGGCAGCGGCAATCCACGGCCGGGTTTCGGGGGGTTAACGGGGGGCGGAGCCCCCCGTTGGTGGCGCTAGCCTTGCCCAGTGATCACCCATCCCCGTGGCCCGTTCGCTGCTGGCGATCAGGTGCAGCTGACCGATCCAAAAGGCCGCCAGCACCGCCTGGTGCTGACCGCGGGCAAGACGTTCCACACGCACCGGGGCGCGCTGCTGCACGACGATCTGATCGGGAAGCCCGAAGGCAGCCTGGTGACATCCGCAGGCGGCACGGCCTATGTGGCGTTCCGCCCGCTGCTCGCCGACTACGCGCTGGCGATGGACCGCGGTGCCGCCGTCGTGTACCCGAAGGACGCGGCACAGATCATCGGGCTGGCCGACGTCTTCCCTGGCGCTCGCGTGGTCGAGGCGGGGGCCGGCTCGGGCGCGCTGTCGTGCTGGCTGCTACGGGCTATTGGCGAGGCCGGCAGCCTGACGTCATTCGAACGCCGGGCCGACTTCGCCTCGATCGCAGCGGCCAACGTCGAGCGATACTTCGGCGGCCCGCATCCCGCCTGGCAGCTTGTGGTCGGAGACCTGGATCCCGCCGGCCTGACTGACTGTGACCGTGTCGTGCTCGACATGCTGGCGCCGTGGGAGCACGTGCCAGCGGCCGCAGCCATGTTGTTGCCGGGCGGCCTGCTGTGCTGCTACGTCGCGACGACCACGCAGCTTGCGCGGACCGTTGAGGCGATACGGACCCAGGGGACCTTCGCCGAACCGGCAGCGTGGGAGACATTTCAGCGAGGCTGGCACGTCGACGGGCTTGCTGTACGGCCCGAGCACCGTATGGTGGGGCACACGGGCTTCCTGATCACGGCTCGGCGGCTGGCAGACGGCGTCACGGCGCCGCCGCGTCGGCGCCGTCCGTCCAAGGGTGCCGAGGCAGCACTAGCCGAGGCTGCACTGGCCGAGGCCGCACTGGCCGAGGAAGTGGAAGCTGACGAGGCGCATGATGCGCGCGAGGCAGGGAAAACGGCGAGCGAGGGGAGCTGAGCGCACTGCGAGTTTTCCGGATCGTAACGCGGAATGCCGACTCGAGGCCTGCCGCCAGGTTACGGATTGACCTTGGATAGGTAGGGTCTAGGTAACTCAGCTCTCAGGAGGGGGTGAGGGGCATGGCCTCTCGTGACGACAGCGTTCACTCCGGCCGGCACGACGACGAGGTCAAGGTCCTGACTACGCAGGTCTCCTTCCTTGAAGAGGAGGTCTCCGCACTGCGCAGCCGGCTCGCCGACTCGCCGCGGCAGGCGCATCTGCTGGAGCAGAGGCTGCGCGAGGCCGAGTCGAACCTGGCCGCCATCACCGGCCAGAACGAGCGCCTCGCTGGCACCCTGCGCGAGGCACGCGACCAGATCATCGCGCTCAAGGAAGAGGTCGACAGGCTGGCCCAGCCGCCGAGCGGTTTCGGTATCTTCCTGCAGGCGACCGAGGATGGCACGGCTGATGTGTTCACCGGCGGCCGCAAGATGCGCGTCAGCGTCAGCCCGAGTGTCTCGCTCGAGGAGCTGCGGCCTGGCCAGGAAGTCGTGCTCAACGAGGCGCTGAACGTCGTCATAGCCCAGGGCTTTGAGACGGTCGGCGAGGTCGTCATGCTCAAGGAGGTCATGGAGGACGGCACCCGCGCGCTCGTCATCTCGCACGCGGACGAGGAGCGCATCGCGAGGCTCGCCGAGCCGCTGCTGGGCCAGACGCTGCGCGCCGGCGACTCGCTGCTGCTCGAGCCGCGGTCTGGCTACGTCTACGAGCGCATCCCCAAGGCCGAGGTCGAAGAGCTGATACTGGAGGAAGTCCCGGACATCTCCTACTCCGAGATTGGCGGTCTCGGACCGCAGATCGAGCAGATCCGTGACGCGATCGAGCTGCCGTACCTGCACGCCGACCTGTTCCGCGAGCACAAGCTGCGGCCGCCGAAGGGCGTGCTGCTGTACGGCCCGCCCGGCTGCGGCAAGACGCTGATCGCCAAGGCCGTCGCGAACTCGCTGGCCAAGCAGGTGGCAGCGCGCACGGCGCGGGACGCGGCGGAGAACGGCCAGCCAGAGCCGGCCGATTCGGGCGCGCCAGGCAAGGAGCGGCGCAGCTTCTTCCTGAACATCAAGGGGCCCGAGCTGCTCAACAAGTACGTCGGTGAGACCGAGCGGCACATCCGCTTGGTGTTCCAGCGGGCCAGGGAGAAGGCCAGCGAGGGTATGCCGGTGATCGTGTTCTTCGATGAGATGGACTCGATCTTCCGCACGCGCGGGTCCGGCGTGTCGAGCGATGTGGAAAACACGATCGTCCCGCAGCTGCTCAGCGAGATCGACGGCGTCGAGGGCCTGGAGAACGTCATCGTGATCGGCGCGTCGAACCGCGAGGACATGATCGACCCGGCCATCCTGCGCCCGGGTCGGCTGGACGTGAAGATCAAGATCGAGCGCCCGGATGCCGAGGCCGCCCGTGACATCTTCACCAAGTACGTGCAGACGGACCTGCCGCTGCACCCCGACGACCTGGCCGAGCACGGTGGCGTGAAGGACGCGACTGTCGCCGAGATGATCCAGCGCGTGGTCGAGCGGATGTACTCCGAGACCGAGGAAAACAGGTTCCTCGAGGTCACCTACGCCAACGGCGATAAGGAAGTCCTGTACTTCCGGGACTTCAACTCCGGCGCGATGATCCAGAACATCGTCGACCGCGCCAAGAAGATGGCCATTAAGGAGTTCCTGGAAACCGGGCAGAAGGGGCTGCGCGTTGCCCACCTGCTCACCGCGTGTATCGACGAGTTCAAGGAGAACGAGGACCTGCCGAACACGACCAACCCCGACGACTGGGCGCGGATCTCCGGCAAGAAGGGCGAGCGGATCGTCTACATCCGCACGCTCATCTCCGGCAAGAGCGGCACGGAGGCGGGCCGGTCGATCGATACGGTGTCAAACACTGGCCAGTACCTCTAGCAGTGGTGACCTGCCCCGAGCAGTGTCGTCATCACTAGGCGGGGCGTGCGGTCGCTGGCGCATGCGGCATTAGGCTCTAAGACATGAGCGTGCGCCGGGTGATGGGCATCGAGACCGAGTACGGCATATCCGTGCCCGGTCAGCCGGGCGTGAACGCGATGGTTAGCTCCTCCCAGGTCGTCAACGCCTACCAGGCGGCGACGGCCGCGCGCGCTCGCCGCGCGCGATGGGATTTCGAGGAAGAGAACCCGCTGCGCGACGCCAGAGGCTTTGACCTGGCCGCCGAGACCGCTGACTCCTCTCAGCTCACCGACGAGGACCTCGGCCTCGCCAACGTGATTCTGACGAACGGGGCGCGGCTGTACGTTGACCACGCCCACCCGGAGTACTCAGCGCCCGAGTGCACCAACCCGCTGGACGCGGTGATCTGGGACAAGGCAGGCGAGCGGGTCATGGCCGAGGCGGCCGCACGAGCCGCGGCAATGCCGGGGGGCCCGGTGATTCAGCTCTACAAGAACAACACCGACAATAAGGGCGTCTCATACGGCTGCCATGAGAACTACCTCATGGCGCGCTCGACGCCGTTCGCTGACATCGTCAGGCACCTCACGCCGTTCTTCGTGTCGCGGCAGGTGGTCTGCGGGGCCGGCCGGGTTGGCCGCGGCGCTGACGGACGCGAGGACGGCTTCCAGATCAGCCAGCGCGCCGACTTCTTCGAGGTCGAGGTCGGGCTCGAGACGACGCTCAAGCGCCCGATCATCAACACGCGCGACGAGCCGCACGCCGATCCGGACAAATATCGCCGACTGCATGTCATCATCGGCGATGCCAATATGAGCGAGATTTCGACTTATCTCAAGCTCGGCAGTACGGCTCTGGTTCTGGCGATGATCGAGGACAGGTTCCTCGCTGCCGACCTGGGCATCGAGGCACCGGTGGCCGAGCTGCGCGCGATCTCCCACGATCCTTCGCTGCGGCACCTGGTCACCCTTCGCGATGGCCGGAAGATGACCGCCGTCCAGCTCCAGATGGAGTACCTGGAGCTCGCCCGCAAGTACAGCGAGGACAAGTACGGCGCCGAGGTCGACGACATCACTAGCGACGTGCTGACGCGCTGGGAGAGCGTGCTGACGCGGCTGGCCGACGACCCCATGCAGACGTCGCATGAGCTCGACTGGGTGGCCAAGCTGGAGATCCTGGAGGGCTACCGCGCCAGGGACGGCCTGGCCTGGAGCCATCCGCGGCTCGAGCTCGTCGACCTGCAATACGCGGACGTGCGGCCCGACCGCGGGCTCTACAACCGCCTGTGCAGCCGCGGCCGCATGACTCGGCTAGTGGCCGAGCCAGATGTCGTCAGGGCGATGGACGAGCCTCCTGAGGACACGAGGGCCTACTTCCGCGGACGGTGCCTGCGGCAATACCCGGACGCTGTCGCGGCGGCGTCGTGGGATTCGGTCATCTTCGACATTCCTGGCCGGGAATCGCTCCAGCGGGTGCCGACGCTGGAGCCGCTTCGCGGCACGCGCGCGCACGTGGGCGGCTTGCTTGACAGGTCCGCCACCGCCGCGGAGCTTGTCGCCGCACTCACCGGGCAATAGTGCGCCAATCTGGTTCGTAAGCCTCTAAATCGGGCGCTTCGACGTTGCGGCAGTGTGTCTATTCTGGCCATGAGTTGTCTCATCGTGATACCGATGCATTGCGCCAGGGTTGGATCGCGTACCGGCAGGCGAGGATAGCGTTGAGATCGCGGGCGGCACCGCGGAGCACGGAGGTTATGGCATGGCGACGAAAGACACCGGCGGTCAGCGGCAGGCGCCCCGGCGGGCGGAGGACGAGCAGGACACCGATGTCGCCGAAACCGATGAGGTCAGGGAGCGGCAGGACAAGCTGACCGACGACGTCGACGCGATCCTGGATGAGATCGACGAGGTTCTCGAGGAAAACGCCGAAGAGTTCGTGCGCTCGTACGTGCAGAAGGGCGGCGAGTAACCGCGGGCAGCGTGCCGGGGCGTGCTGCGGCCGCGGGCAGGCTTAGGGTCAGGTAGCGGCAGATTTATTTTCCGGGAACGAGGACGTCGAGGGATTCCCCGCCTGAATCCTCCCGGTTGTGGTGGCAGATAACCGGAAGGATTTCGCGGTGGGTGGCTTTGAACCCCAGGCACGGTGGCAGGCGTCGGCATTCCTCGCCGCCGGATCCTCGTCGTTCGCTGATCTCCTCGCCGTGGCGGCGCCCGAGTTGCTGCCGAAGGCGGCGCACGAGCCAGGCGGTGTCGGTCCTAGCGGCACGGGTCCAAGCGGGCTTCCGGGAGGCGCGACAAGTTCGGTGCATGGTGTGCCGCACGGCACGACGATCGTGGCCGCGATCTGCGCCAGCGGCGTCGTAATGGCAGGCGACCGCCGGGCCACTTCGGGCAACGTGATTTCGCAGCGGAGATTCGAGAAGGTGTTCCGCGGCGACGAGTTCTCCTGCGTCGGGATCGCGGGCGTGGCGGGCATCGGCGTTGACCTGGTGCGGCTCTTCGGCGTTGAGCTCGAGCACTACGAGAAGCTCGAGGGCCGATCGCTGTCACTGGAAGGCAAGGCGAACCGGCTGGCTGGCCTCGTCAAGTCGAATCTCGCCGCGGCCATGCAGGGCCTGGTGGCCGTGCCGCTGCTCGGGGGCTACGACTTGGAGACTAGTCAGGGCCGCATTTTCAGCTTCGACGTGGCCGGCGGCAAGTACGAGGAGCAGCGGTTCTTCTCGATCGGCTCTGGCTCCGTTTTCGCCAGCGGGGCGCTGAAGAAGCTCTACCGCGATGGCATGAGCGTCGAGGACGTCGTGCTCGTGCTGATGCAGGCCTTGTACGACGCTGCCGACGACGACTCGGCGACCGGTGGGCCAGACATGTCGCGCCGGATCTACCCGTTGGTCGCCACGGTGACCGCTGACGGCTACGAGCAGCTGACCGACGAGGCTGCGGGCCGGTACGCCGAGGTAGTTGTGGCCGAGCGGATGCGGCAGCCAGACGGGCCGTCGGCGCCGCTTCAGTCGGCTGCGTCTTGATGTCCTGCTAACCCCACTCGAGTAAGGAAACGCCCCCGGTGTCGATGCCGTTCTACGTATCACCTGAGCAGGTGATGAAGGACAAGGCGGATTACGCGCGCAAGCGCATCTCGCAGATCCGCAGCGGTGTCGTGATGACCTGCGAAGCCGGCATTTTGTTGGTCGCCCCGAACCCGTCGCGGGCCCTGCGCAAGTTCAGCGAGATGTATGACCGGATCGCGTTCGCCGCGGTCGGCCGCTACAACGAGTTCGAGACGCTGCGGAAGGCCGGCGTCCGGTACGCGGACATGACCGGGTTCCAGTACGACCGCCGGGACGTGACCGCCCGTGGCCTCGCCGACTGGTACGGGCAGCTGCTCGGCTCCTTGTTCACCGACAGCCCCAAGCCATACGAGGTCGAGATCGTCGTCGCCGAGGTGGGCAAGACCACCGCCGACGACGAGATCTACCGGATCACGTTCGAGGGTTCGGTCGCTGACGAGCGCGACTTCGTAGTCGTGGGCGGCCAGGCTGACAAGGTCGCGGCCATACTCAAAGAGCAGTATTCGGCGTCTATGTCGCTGACCGAGGCCATGCGCCTCGCGATCGCGTCTCTCGCCGGCCAGGGCGACGGGAATTCTGAGCCGGTCACCAGCGGACAGCTGGAGGTTGCGCTGCTCGAGCGCAGCCGCCCGCATCGGGCGTTCCGCCGTCTGACCGGAGCCCGCCTGGACGCACTGCTGGCCGAGGCCAGGCCTGCCGGAGCAGGCGCGACGGCAACGGCCAACGGCGCCGCGTCGGGCGAGAGTACAGAGGAGGGCCGTCCTGCTCCCGGTTCGGCAAATGGCGAGTCGGCTGATGGCGGTTCGGCTGGCGGCGGTTCGGCTGGCGGCGGTTCGGCTGACGGCGGTTCGGCTGACGGCGGTTCGGCTGACGGCGGCGGCGATGCATCCGGCGCGTAGGCTCAAGAACAGGGCCACGCCGACCTGGTCCCGGCACCCTGACGGGAGGACATCGTGACAGCCGACCTGGCAGCCATCTCCGCAATCGATACGCCGACCGGCCTGCTCATCGGCGGCCAGTGGGCTTCCGGGCGTGCTGGGACGCTGCCGGTGATCAACCCGGCGACCGAGGAAGCGATCACCGACGTCGCGGACGCCAGCCCTGAGGACGGTCTCGAGGCCGTCGGCGCGGCTGCGCACGCGCTGCCCGCCTGGGCCGCCACGTCGCCGCGCGAGCGGGGCGAGTGCCTCCGGCGAGCATTCGAGCTCATGACGCAGCGGTCCGAGCAGCTTGCCAGGCTGATGGTCCTGGAGAACGGCAAGGCGCTGCGGGACGCGCGCGGCGAGATTCTGTACGCCGCCGAGTTCTTCCGCTGGTACTCCGAGGAAGCGGTCAGGCTCGACGGGCACCTGTCGGTCGCGCCATCCGGCGCTAACCGGATCATGGTGCAGCGCCAGCCCGTCGGCGTCAGTTTCCTGATCACACCGTGGAACTTCCCGGCGGCCATGGCGACGCGCAAGATCGGCCCGGCGCTAGCCGCCGGCTGCACGGTCGTGCTCAAGCCCGCCAAGGAGACGCCGCTGACCGCGCTCGCGGTCGCGGCGATTCTGGCCGAGGCCGGCGTGCCGGACGGCGTCGTCAACGTGCTGCCAACACGGAAGCCGGGCCCGCTGACGGACGCGGTGCTCGCCGACCCGCGCGTACGCAAGCTCTCGTTCACCGGGTCAACCGAGGTGGGCCGAATGCTGCTCAAGCAGGCGGCCGACTACGTCATCAACTGTTCGATGGAGCTCGGTGGCAACGCCCCGTTCCTGGTCTTCGATGACGCGGACGTGGACGCGGCGGTAGACGGTGCGCTCCTCGCTAAGATGCGCAACGGCGGCGAGGCGTGCACCGCCGCGAACCGTTTCTACGTCCACGAGGCAGTGGCGGCCGAGTTCTCGGCCAAGCTCGCCGGCCGGCTCGCCGCGCTCCACGTTGGCCCCGGCCTGGAGGACGGCGTCGACCTCGGGCCGCTAGTCAACGCCGACACCCGGACCAAGGTCGCTGATCTGGTGGAGTCGGCGACCGGCGACGGCGCCAAGGTACTCACTGGCGGGCGAGCCCCGGACCGAGTCGGCTACTACTACGAGCCGACGGTGCTGGACAGCGTGCCGGCGGACGCCGCGATCCTGAATGAGGAGATCTTCGGCCCGGTCGCGCCCATCGTGCGGTTCTCTGATCCGGACGAGGCAATCGCGCTGGCGAACCATACCGAATACGGGCTGGTGTCGTACGTGTACAGCGGTGACCTGCGGCGGGCGCTGCGCGTGGCCGAGGCGCTTGAGGCAGGCATGGTCGGCATCAACCGAGGTGTCGTCTCCGACCCGGCTGCCCCGTTCGGCGGAGTGAAGCAGTCGGGCCTTGGCCGCGAGGGCGCGCACGAAGGGCTGCTGGAATACACCGAGACCAAGTACATCGCGGTCGACTGGTAGCTGGGGACGAATGGACAGGCGAATATTCGGACTGGAGAACGAGTACGGCGTCACGTGCACGTTCCGCGGACAGCGCCGACTGTCGCCTGACGAAGTGGCCAGGTACCTGTTCCGCCGGGTCGTCTCGTGGGGGCGCAGCAGCAACGTGTTCCTGCGCAACGGCGCCCGGCTGTACCTCGACGTCGGGAGCCACCCCGAGTACGCAACGCCGGAGTGCGACAGCCTGATCGACCTGGTCACCCACGACAAGGCCGGGGAGCGAATCCTGGAAGGCCTGCTCGTCGACGCTGACACCCGGCTGCGCGAGGAAGGCATCGCCGGCGACATCTACTTGTTCAAGAACAACACCGACTCGGCCGGGAACTCCTACGGATGCCACGAGAACTACCTGGTCGGGCGGCACGGCGAGTTCGGCCGGCTGGCGGACGTCCTCATCCCGTTCCTGGTCACCCGGCAGATCATCTGCGGGGCCGGCAAGGTGCTGCAGACCCCCCGTGGCGCGGTGTACTGCGTCAGCCAGCGGGCCGAGCACATCTGGGAAGGCGTGTCGTCCGCGACGACGCGGTCGCGCCCGATTATCAATACCCGCGATGAACCGCACGCCGACGCCGAGCGGTTCCGCCGGCTGCACGTCATCGTCGGCGACTCGAACATGAGCGAGACCACGATGCTGCTGAAGGTCGGCGCGACCGACCTGGTGCTGCGCATGGTCGAGGCCGGGATCGTGATGCGCGACCTGACCCTGGAGAACCCGATCCGGGCGATCCGGGATGTCAGCCACGACCTGACCGGGCGCCGCAAGGTTCGGCTGGCCAACGGCCGTGAGGTGAGCGCGCTGGATATCCAGCAGGAGTACCTGTCCAAGGCGATGGACTTCACGGCGCGCAAGGGCGCCGACGAGATCACGACCCGCGTGCTCGAACTGTGGGAGCGGACGCTGCGCGCCGTCGAGACCGGCGACCTCGGCCTCGTCGCGCGGGAGATCGACTGGGTCACCAAGTTCCAGCTGATCGAGCGGTACCGGGCCAAGCACGACCTGCCGCTCGCCTCGCCCCGCGTTGCCCAGCTCGACCTCGCCTACCACGACGTGCACCGTGGCCGCGGCTTGTACTACCTGCTGCAAAAGCGCGGCGCGGTCGAGCGGGTCTGCCGGGATCTCGACATCTTTACCGCCAAGTCGGTCCCGCCGCAGACCACGCGGGCCCGGCTGCGCGGCGAGTTCATCCGCCGGGCGCAGGAGCGGCGCCGTGACTTCACGGTCGACTGGGTGCACCTGAAGCTGAACGACCAGGCGCAGCGGACTGTGTTGTGCAAGGACCCATTCCGGTCCGTCGATGAGCGGGTGGAGAAGCTCATCGCCGGCATGTAAGGCCGTCCCTGGCTCGGCCTCGAGGGGCTGCCCGGCCGGCTCAGGCCCGCCCTGGCCTGAGCCCAGCCCCTGACGTCGCTGGCTGCGGTTCGGCGAGCCCGTGGATGCCGATATGCTGCACGGGTTCGGGTAACCAGCCCAGGTGCGCCTCCTGGCGGACCGGCCGTGCTGGGATCCGACTGCGACCGGGGTCGCAGGCTGGCCTGATGCACTACTTCCAGGCCGGAAGTTCGCTCGACCGGACTTTTGCTCACCCAATGCACTCGGACGGTCGCGGTAGGCTGACTCGTCTTGACAACGACCGCTGAGGAAATACATGCGCCGCATTGCTGCCGCCATCCTGGTCCCGACCGCTGTTGCTGCCGTCCTGGCTGGCTGCGGGTCATCAGGATCAACCAACGCTAACGACAGCGTCAAGGTGTCCGGCACCTTCGACAAGACGCCGAGCGTGACGATCCCAACCCAGAAGGCAAGCGGGAATCTCGTCATCAGCACCCCCATCAAGGGCTCCGGACCGGCGATCAAGGCCGGTAACGCGGCACTGGCCAATGTCGCTCTGTACAAGTGGAGCGGCACGACGCACACCCTCGTCGACTCGACGTTCGGCTCCGGGCCGCAGGTACTCCCGGCCCAGATGGGCCTGGCTGGCCTGACCAAGGCGCTTACGGGCGCCCGGATCGGCAGCCGGATCGTGGCCGTCCTGCCGCCCAAGTACGGCTACGGCACTAGTGGCCAGTCGCAGCTCCAGATCACCGGCAAGGACACCGTGGTGTGGGTGATTGACGTGCTCCAGCAGTTCTCCCCGACGGCCTCGGCCAATGGCGCGCACGTCTCGAACGGCGGCGGGTCGCTGCCGACTGTGACCGCTACAGCGGGCCAGTCGCCGGTCGTCACGGTCCCGAAGAAGGCGCCTCCGGCCAAGCTGTCGGTGACCACGCTGATCAAGGGCACCGGGCCGAAGCTGGCCACTGGTGATACTGTCGTGGCGCAGTACGTGGGCTCGATCTGGCGGACCGGCAAGGTCTTCAGCAGCAGCTGGCCGTCGGCACAGTCGCCCACCGGCCTGCCATTCAGCTTCCAGCTCGGGGGCCACGTCATCACCGGCTGGAATCAGGGCCTGGTGGGTGTGCCCGTCGGCAGCCGCGTCATGTTGGTGATCCCGCCGGCACTCGGCTACGGCCCGACCGGCGGTCAGCCCAGTGTCGGGATTACCAAGACCGACAGCCTGGTGTTCGTTATCGACGTCGTCGGCTCTCAGTCGGCCGGCGGCTAGCCGCGTCAGTGGCCGTGGCCTAGCTGCGGGGTCAGGTCGGCGCTAGTTCCAGCGCTCGAACGGCTCCGTCAGCTCGGCCCCGGCCAGGAACGCCGGCAGCAGCTCGGGCAACCGTCCAGGGTAGAAGCGCTCGGTACTGGCCGCCACCTCGGCGACGTCCCACCAGCGGGCGGCCACGTACTCCTCGACTTCTTCCGCCGTCCGGCCGCCGTCAGCAACCGGCGGCGCGTCGGCATCGATGTCGACCGCCACGACAACCTCGTGCTGCAGCCGGCGGATCCCGCGAGCGGTCCAGGCCGACGTCCGGCGCCACCTCGGCGGGCCTACCTGAGCCGCGGTGATCTCCAGGCCTGTCTCTTCGCGGAGCTCCCGAACAGCGGCCTGCTGGTAGCTCTCGCCCGGCTCGATCCCGCCACCCGGCAGCTCCCACCAGTGCGTGTCAGCGCGGGACGCAAGGACCGCCCGGAACAGCAGGATCCGTCCGGCCCTGTCGCGTAGGACGACTCGCACGCAGGATCGCTCCAGGTCATAGTGCTCCGGGTCGTCGCCGACGATGGCCGTGGCGGCAAGCGAGGCCGCGTGGCGGCCCGCCGCTGCTGCGGCGAGGAAGTAGGCCAGATCCTGGTCGAGGCCGCGCCCCATGGTGGACAGCTGCACCGGGCAGTCGCGCAGCGCTTCTGCCAGTCCGGCGACACCGACCCGTACGAGGTTGTGCCGGGATGCGAGTGGCTGTGCCGCCGCGAGCACCTGCGCGCCGAAGTCGCCCGGCAGCTCGGGCACCACGATGTCGGCCCTGGCCAGAGCCACCCGGCCGTAGGAGGTCAGGCTGTGATGAGAGACACCATGGTGGCGGGGGCGGGAATCGGCCTCGCTAATCCGCAGCGACCCCACCGGCCGGCCGCCGAGCACCGCGACGGCGTTGATCGCCTCGCCAGCGCCGACGCCGGAGAAGCCCCAGCGGGTCCCTGTCCCGAGGTTGCCCGGTCCCTGGGCCACCACCGCCAGCTCGGCGCCGAGCACGTGCCGAGCCGCGAGCAGACCACTGTGCACGCTGACGGTTTCCACCTCGCCGCCGAACGCCTGACCGACGGTCACGGTGCCAGCAAGCCAGCCGGCCTGCGTCAGGGCAGCCGCCGTGCGGGAGAACCAGGCGGGCAGCGCGCCGCCGTCGAGCATGACGTAGGCGATTTTCGGGCGCGAGCCCGCCTGCGCGCCGACAGGCCGGGCGGCCAGATAACCCGCCAGGATCGCCGGGAACGCCGAATGCAGGTCTGCTACGACTACTGGCAGGCCGTCCAGATCGTCGGCATCGCGGAGCACTTCGTGAAACTCCGAGCCCTGCTCGTCCGCGCCGAGCACGCAGGCCTGGAGCGGGGTGTACCGGGCCTTCATCAGGTGGCCGGTCTCCTCGCTGCCCGCCGGGAGCCGGTCTGGAATGGCCACGACCAGCGCATACCCGCCGGTGCCGAGCCCGAGGTCTAGCGCGGTGGTGTTCAGCAGGACCCGGTCGCCTGGCTCCGGCGCACCGGTCAGGCGGGGGTAGGCGAGCGCCGCCACCGTGTCCTCGCCGACCCGGACCCGGACTTCGAGCGCGCCATTCCACGACCTGCCGAGCTCGGATACTTCGCCACTACGCCACCTGATCACTCCGGCAGGGTAGCGTCGGTGGCGAGAAGGGATGGCGATGTCCAGGCGGAAGACTGAGCGGCTGCTGAGCCTTGTGGTCTGCCTGCTGTCCGCGCGCAGGTATCTGACTGCCACCCAGATCAGGGCGGCGGTGCCGGGCTATCCGGAGTCGTTCGAGGCGTTCAAGCGCATGTTCGAGCGGGACAAGGACGAGCTGCGCGAGCTCGGGATCCCGCTGGAGACCGGCACGAACGCGGCCGGCGACGAGGAATCCGGGTACCGGATCTCGCGCCAGGCTTACGAACTGCCCGACATCAGGCTGGAGCCGGACGAGGTGGCGGTGCTCGGCCTGGCGGCCAGGGTCTGGCGGCGCGCCGAGCTTGCGGGCGCCGCCGAAGGCGCACTGCTGAAGCTGCGCGCGGCCGGCATCGACGCGGAGGACATTACCCAGCCGGGGATCGAGCCGCGGGTGCAGACGCCGGAGGCGGCGTTCGGGCCGCTGTGGGAAGCTGTGCGCGACCGGCGCCCGGTGGCCTTCGGGTATCGGGGCGCGGGCCGCAGCGCGGCGCAGGGGCGCAACCTCGAGCCGTGGGGCGTGGTCAACCGGAGCGGGCGCTGGTATGTCGTCGGGCTGGACACCGACAGGCATGCCGAGCGAGTTTTCCGGCTCAGCCGCATCGATGGCGCGGTGACCTTCACCGGGCCGCCAGGGTCGGTCACCGTGCCGCCTGGCACAGACGTCCGGGCGGCCGTACGCGACTGGGATCGCGAGGCATCGACGCCGCGCAACTGCCTGCTCCGGGTCCGATCGGGAGCTGGCTACGGCCTGCGCCGGCACGCCCTGCGCGTGGAGCCGGACGACATGCCCGGCTGGGACCGTGTCGAGCTCAGCTACACGGACATGAGCTGGTGGAGTGAGCACGTGGCGTGGTTCGGCGCCGACGTGGTCGTGCTGGAGCCCACGGACCTGCGCGACGCCGTGATCGGCCGCCTGAAAGGCGTGCTGGCATGACCGCGGATGCGCCGGCCCAGTCAGGCCCATTTAGAGCCAGCCCAGGTAGAGCCAGCCCAGCCAGAGCCAGCACAGCTAAGGCCAGCCCAGCTAAGGCCAGCCCAGCCAGAGCCAGCACATCTCAGGCCGGCGCGGCTAAGCCGGGGATCGCCACTGCCACCGAGCGCCTTCAGCGGCTGCTGGCCCTCGTGCCGTACGTCGTCAGCCGGAACGTTGTCGGCATGGAGGACACCGCGATTGCATTCGGGATCACCGAGCGGGAGCTGGTAGACGACCTGAACCTGCTCTGGTGCGTCGAGCTGCGCTCGCCCGATCCGTACTGCCCGATCGATCTGTCATACGAGGGCGGCGAGATCGTCGTCAGCGAGGCTGAGGCGATTGACCGGCCGCTGCGTCTCGGTGTCGATGAGGCGTGCGCCCTCCTGATCGCGCTGCGGATGCTGGCCGACCTGCCGACCATGGGGGAAGGTTCGGCGCTGAGCCGGACGATCGCGAAGCTGGAGCAGGCGGCCGGGGCCGCCGCCGGGCCGAGCGCCCAGGTGGCCGTCCAGGTCGACGACGTCGCCGCGCAGAATGGCGCCGCACAGGTGGCCGACGCACTGAGCCGGGGCAGACGGCTGCACATCGCCTACTACGTGCCCGGCCGCGACGAGGCGACGGAGCGGGACGTGGACCCGATGCGGCTGCTTGTCGTCGAGGGCCACAGCTACCTGGAGGGCTGGTGCCGCCGGGCGCAGGACGTCCGGCTGTTCCGGCTGGACCGCATCCTTGCCATCGATGTCCTCGACGTTCAGAGCGACGTCCCGGCGAGCGCCGAGCACGTCGATGTTGACCACGGACTGTTCCGCCCGTCGCCGCAGGACGTGCACGTCGTGTTCGAGCTGGCGGTCGCCGGCCGCTGGGTCGCCGAGTATTACCCGACCGAGCGAGTGGAGGACCTGCCGGACGGCAGGCTCCGGGTGGAGCTGCGGACGCCGGACACCCAGTGGGTTCGCCGGCTGGCGCTCCGCCTCGGCGAAGACGGCCGGCTCGTATCGCCACCGGAGCTTGCCGACCAGGTGATTGCGGACGCGACGGCGGCTCTCAGTCACTATGCGTAATCAAGGGCGGCCATCAAGCCACCGATATGCCGCGTTCACCCCTTGGTCAGCAGTCTGCTCCCGGCCAGACAGGTTCAGCCGGTTGGATAGAGAGCGCGTGTAGACTTCGACCCACGAGGAGCGCGGGCTCCGCTGAATGGGGACTGAAATGGGCACCGATCTCTTTGCACCCTGGCACATTGTCATACTGCTGATCGTGTTCTTGGTGGTCTTCGGATACAAGCGACTGCCACACGCGGCTCAGTCGCTCGGCCAGTCGATGCACATCTTCAAGAGGTCCGTCCAGGGCCTGCACGGCGATGATCAGGACACCGCTGCTACCCCGCCGCCGTCAGTGAACTACTTCACGGCCCCGGCAAGCCAGCCCCAGCCGCCGGCGGTTGGCGCGCCGGATGCCACCGCCCGGCAGCTAGCAGACCTCCAGAAGCAGGTACAGGAGCTGCAGCGGCAGTCGGCCGGCAGCAGCAACGGCCAGCCATCCGAGGCGCAGCCCAGCCAGCCGATCTAACGGCCTGCCGAGGCGGTCGTGATAGACGATGGGCTGAGTCCGGACCTGCAGCGGGATCTCGGGCTCGCGAGGCGGGCCAATCCAGAGGCACGGATGCCTCTGCTGGATCATCTGCGTGAGCTTCGCAACCGCGTCGTCAAGACAGCGATCGCGTTGACTATTGGCTCGGTCATCGGCTGGTTTGTCTACCCGCAGGTCTGGAGCTTCATCCAGGCCCCGTATTGCAAGATCCCGCAGCCTAGGGGCTTCGGGACGCTCGTGCTGCACCAAGGCTGCCAGCTGTACGTGACTGGCCTGTGGGACCCGCTCTTCCTGCGGCTGCAGATCTCGATCGCGGTCGGCATCATCCTGTCCTCGCCAGTCTGGCTGTACCAGGTGTGGGCGTTCATCGCGCCCGGCCTGTACAAGCGCGAGCGCCGCTGGGCCTACTACTTCGTCGGCGCCGCCATACCGCTGTTCGCGATCGGCGCCACGATCGCCTACTTCGCCATGACCAAGGGGCTGCGGTTCCTGCTGCACCTGGTCCCGGCTCATACCACCGCGCTGATCACCATCAACACGTATCTCAGTTATGCGGGCGCGATGCTGCTGATCTTCGGCCTCGCCTTCGAGCTGCCGCTGGTGTTCGTCCTCCTGAACATGGCTGGTGTCCTGACGCACGCGCGGTTCCGCAAGTGGCGCCGGCTGATCATCTTCCTGGTATTCGCGTTCGCGGCCATCTTCACGCCAAGCCCCGACCCGTTCAGCATGCTGCTGCTCGCGGTGCCGTGCGTCGTGCTCGTGGAGGCGTCCGAGGTCTTCGCCTGGGCCAACGATCGGCGCCGGGCTAAGCGCGGCAGCCTGGAGTTCCCCGGGCTGACCGACGCCGAAGTGGCGGCGTATGGCCTGGACACGCCCCTCGGTGAGCCGTCGGACGCCGGCACCGGAGCTGGCGCCAACACGTAGGCAGGGCGATAGCTTCATGAGCTCGAGCGCCTGCGACCTAGGCGAGTACTACCGGCAGCGCGCCGGGGAGTATGACCAGATCTACGTCAAGCCAGAACGACAGGCCGACCTGGCCCGGCTTCGGCAGCTGCTTCCGCCGCTAGCTGCGGGCAGGCGCGTACTGGAGATCGCTGCCGGGACCGGCTTCTGGACCGAGGTATTGGCACCCTCGGCCGCATCGGTAACCGCGACGGACCTGAATGCCGAGACCATCGCCATCGCTGCGCAGCGGGATTACGGAACGGCTGCCGTGCGCCTGCTGAGGGCTGACGCCTACCAGCTGAGCTCGGTGCCGGGCGACTTCGACGTGGTCTTCTGCGGATTCTGGTGGTCACACATCCTGCGGGCGGACATACCGCGGTTCTTGGCCGGCCTCCGCGCCCGCGTCGGGCCGGGGACCGGCTTGATCCTGCTCGACAACCGGTACGTGCCCGGCAGCAACCAGCCCATCACCAGGACGGGACCGGACGGTGACACCTACCAGCAGCGGCAACTGGCCGATGGCCGGAGCTACGAAGTGCTGAAGAACTTCCCGGCTCGCGAGCAGCTCTCGGCTGACCTGGCCGACGTCGCACGCGAGCTGACGTGGACCGAGCTTGATCACTTCTGGCTGGCGACCTGCGTCCTGCGCTAACGGCTATGTCGGCGGCTGCGCTGTGCTGACGGCGCCGGGCTGATCTGCCGCGCTTAGGCTGGGGGTTATGAACGCGGAGGCAAGTCCAGCGGATCACGATGACCGGCCCGGACTCGCCGCGTTCCGGTCGTTGTATGAATTTGAATTTGACTGGTTCCAGGTAGCGGCGTGCGACGCGCTGGAGAGCGGTCATGGCGTGCTGGTCGCGGCACCCACCGGATCAGGCAAGACGGTCGTGGGCGAGTTCGCTGTGCACCTGGCCCTGGCCGAAGGTCGCAAGTGCTTCTACACCACCCCGATCAAGGCGCTGTCCAACCAGAAGTATGCCGACCTTGTGAGCCGCTACGGGTCGGCCAAGGTCGGCCTGCTGACCGGCGACAACAGCATCAACGGCGAGGCGCCGATCGTCGTCATGACGACCGAGGTGCTGCGCAACATGCTGTACGCCGGGTCACTGACGCTCGGCGGCCTCGGCTACGTCGTGCTGGACGAGGTCCACTACCTAGCCGACCGGCTACGCGGCGCCGTCTGGGAAGAGGTCATCATCCAGCTGCCGGAGTCCGTTCAGGTCGTTGCCTTGTCCGCGACGGTGAGCAACGCCGAGGAGTTCGGCGACTGGCTTGAGCAGGTTCGCGGCGGCACCACCGTCATCGTGGACGAGACCAGGCCCGTCCCGCTGTGGCAGCACATGCTGGCCGGACGCCGCCTGTACGACCTGTTTGCACCAAACGGGGCCGTCAATCCCGAGCTTCGCCGCCTGGCTCAGCGTGATGTAGTCGCCGACCGGCCCGGGCGGCAGCGGCCCGGCCGTGGTGGCGGCCGCGTCGGTACTGGCCGCGGAAGTGCAGGCCGCGGAAGTGCAGGCCGCGGAAGTGTCAGTTACAGCGCTGGTAGTCATGGGCACCGGCAGTTCCGGTACCGACCGCCGAGCCGGCCCGAGGTGATCGAGCGCCTCGACGCCGAGGCCCTGCTGCCCGCCATTACGTTCATCTTCAGCCGGGCTGGCTGCGATGCCGCCGTACAGCAGTGCCTCGCCGCCGGGCTACGGCTGACGACGCCGGAGGAGTCAGTCGAGATCGCCAGGGTCGTCGCTGCGCGAACGGCCGGGCTGGACGACGCCGACCTGGCGGTGCTCGGCTATAGCGAGTGGCTGACGGGCCTGCGGCGCGGGATCGCCGCGCACCATGCAGGCCTGCTGCCGACGTTCAAGGAAGTCGTGGAGGAGCTGTTCGCGGCCGGCCTCATTCGCGCAGTATTCGCCACCGAGACGCTAGCGCTCGGCATCAACATGCCAGCCCGGACAGTGGTCATCGAGAAGCTCGACAAGTGGAACGGCGAGCACCACGCCGACCTGACAGCGGGGGAGTACACCCAGCTCACCGGCCGCGCCGGACGGCGGGGCATCGACATCGAAGGGCATGCCGTCGTGCTCTGGCAGCCCAACATGGATCCGCTAGCCGTCGCTGGCCTGGCCGGCACGCGAACATATCCGCTGAACTCGAGTTTCCGGCCGACCTACAACATGGCGGTCAACCTGGTCGGCCAGGTCGGACGCGTGCGCGCGGCCAGGCTGCTGGAATCGTCGTTCGCCCAGTTCCAGGCTGACCGCGGCGTGGTCGGGCTGGCGCGGCAGGCGGCCAGACTGCGCGAACAGATCGCCGGGCTCGAAGTGAACTGCGAGCTTGGCGACATCGCGAGCTACGACGTCCTCCGCCGCGAGCTCAGCGAGCTGGAGCGGGACGAGTCTCGGAAGCTGTCGGCCTCGCGGCAAGCCGAGGCGATCGCGTCGGTGGAGAAGCTGCGGCCCGGTGACATCATCGAGGTGCCCGGTGGCAGGCAGGCCGGCGTCGCGGTCGTCCTGCAGCCGGGGGGTGGCGGGAACGGGGACGGGCGGCCCCGGCCGCTGCCGTTGGTGCTGACCGCGAACCGGCAGGTGAAGCGGCTGTCGATGGCCGACTTCCCGGTCCCCGTGAGCCCGATCGAGCGGATCAGGATTCCGCCGTCGTTCAGTCCGCGTTCGCCCGCGGCACGCCGCGACCTCGTCTCGACCGTGCGCAACCGGCTCGCCGGGCGGGAGCTGCCGGGGCGCGATCCGGCCGGGCGAAGCGCAGCCTCAAACGCGGCCATCGATGCGCTGCGCAGGCGGCTGCGGCGGCATTCGTCTCACGGGTGCCCTGATATGCAACTGCACCTGCGCGACCTGTCGAGGCGCGCGCGACTGGAGCGCGAAGCCGAGGCGCTCGAGCAGCGTGTGTCGGGGCGTTCGCACGTGCTCGCGCGCACCTTCGGCCGGGTCTGCGCGGTACTCGCGGAGCTCGGCTACGTTGCCGGCGACGAGGTCACGGCGGACGGCCGCCGGCTCGCGGCCTTGTACACCGAGCTTGACCTGCTCGCTGCTGAGTGCGTGCGCCGCGGGACCTGGTCTGGGCTGGCGCCCGCCGATCTGGCCGCGTGCGCGTCGGCGCTGACGTTCGAGGCACGCCGGCCCGACGACGCCGGCCCTTTGCGGATGCCGGCCGGCCGCGCGCGCGAGGTCCTCGCGGACATGACGGATATCTGGACAGAGCTGTCGGCGATCGAGGGTGGCCAGCATCTGTCGTTCCTGCGCGAGCCCGACCTCGGGTTTGCGTGGACGGTTCATTCCTGGGCGCTGGGCACGTCACTGGAGAAGCTGGTCGGTCCTGAGCTGACAGCCGGCGATTTCGTTCGTGCTGTGAAGCAGCTCATCGACCTGCTCAGCCAGGTCGCGGTGGTGGCCGGGAGCGATGCGGGCGCTGGCCGATCCGGCAACGGTGGGCCCGTCGGCGACGGCGACGGCGAGCTGGTCGGCGAAGGTGACGGCGGCGGTGGGCTGGTCGGCGACGGTGGGCTGGTCGGCGGCGGCCGTGGGCTGGTCGACTCCGGGGACCGGGACGTGAGCGGGGAAAGGGCGGCGGGCGCGGAGCTGGCCAAGACGGCGCGAGCCGCGGTCGACCTGCTCCGTCGTGGGGTCGTCGCCTACTCTTCAGTCGGCTAGCTTGCCACGCTCATGCGATCCGCCGCTGCTGGAGACCACGCACCCGTTCGGCGGAAGATCCGACACAGCCGACGGTGTCGAATCCTCCACCCTGATGGATGCGCTCGGCTAGCTAGCTGCTAGCGCACGGTCGCCGGCGCCAAGACCGGCAGGTCGTAGATCCGCCGCACGCTGCTGCCGAGGCGGGTGATGTCAGCGCCGTAAACGTGCAGCGAGATAGCGACCTCATCGCCGATGTTGCGAACCCGGTGAATGTCCCCAGGCGGCGCGAACCCGCCGACCTCGCCGGGCCGGTTCTGGTTCCGGCCGACTTCTGCTAGGCCGGTGCCGTCGGCGTCGAGTGCGTAGAGCTCCTCGTACTCGATGCCCTGCACGACCCCGAAGACGCACCAGGCCACGTGATCGTGGATCGGCGTCACCTGGCCAGGTCGCCAGACCATGGCAGTGACGGAGAACGACCCGTCCGGCTCGACGTGCAGCACATGGCAGCGGTAGCCGGTAGCCTCGCCCGCCCGCTCGGCCTTAGTCAGGATGTCCGCCGAGGGCAGGTGCGCGCGCAGCTCATCAGCCACCAGCCGGGCGGTCTCCTCCCAGTCAGCATGACGCCGCGTCGCGGTACGGACTCCCCGAACGAGGCTGGCTGGACATCGGGTACGAGCCGGGCTGATGACCGTCATACTGCCGCCTCCATGCCTACTGGATCAGTCGACAATAGCCTACGGCCCGGCCCTGGCTCAGATCTAATGCCAACTATCCATCGATCGATAGCTCCGACCTATGGCAGGCGGCGCGCTGGTTACGCCGTCGGCGCGCCAGCAGCAGCGGACTCGGCGGCGGCGGACTCGACGGCCCGCTCGTCGTCGGCCCCAACCCGAGCGTCGGCCCCAACCCGAGCGTCAGCCCCAGTCCCAGCTTCAGCCCCAGCTTCAGCCCCAGTCCAGCTGGCCTGCCGCGGCACGCCAGGACGGTAGGGCTCCAGGCATGCTGATACCAGCTCCCAGCTGCTGAGGCTCTCGATGGCAGCAAGCTGGGCGCAGGCGAGGTCCTCGGTCATGCAGACGATCTCCATCTGCTCACCCCGGCGGGTGAAAACGAGGCGAGCTTGAGTCTCGCCGCTAACGAACCCGGTGATCTGCGGGCCCGTGGGCGTCTGTGTCACGACCAGATGGTCGAACGTCGAAGTAGTCACGAACGGTAATCTAACGATTACTAAGAGGCTTCGCAGGTTTTTTGCGATCATCGCAGCAGTTGCGCTGGGCCGCCGGGGCGCGGGCTGGCAGGATGCCGCCATGGGCACCACCATGCTGCTGGACTCAGCTTCCATGTACTTCCGGGCGTTCTACGGCGTGCCCGAGACGATGACTGCGCCGGATGGCACACCCGTCAACGCGGTCAAGGGCCTGCTCGACATGATCACCAGGCTCCTGCGCGCCCGCCATCCGACGCGGCTGATTGCCTGCATGGACGCAAGCTGGCGACCGGCGTTCCGGGTCGCGGCGCTCCCGTCCTACAAGGCGCACCGCGCCAACCCGGATGGCTCCGAGCAGGTGCCCGCTGCTCTCAACGCACAGCTGCCGATCATTGTCGACGTGCTGTCGGCCACCGGGATCATGATGGCCTGGGCCGACGGCTACGAAGCCGACGACATCATCGGCACGCTCGCAGCGCAGGCCAGCGAGCCGGTCGAGGCAGTCACGGGAGACCGCGACCTGTTCCAGCTCGTTGACGACCAGCGCGGCATCAAGGTCGGCTACATCGGCAAGGGCGTCGCCAACATTGAGCTGATGGACGAGGCGGCCGTAACTGCGAAGTACCACATCCCCGGCCGGTCTTACGCTGCGTTCGCGGCGCTGAGGGGAGATCCGAGCGACGGCCTGCCCGGCGTGCCCGGCGTCGGCGAGAAGACGGCGGCCGCCCTGGTGCGCGTCTTCGGGTCAGTGGAGGCGATGCTGGCTGCGATCGATGCTGGGCACGGCGGTTTCCCTGCGGGCAGCCGCGCCAAGCTCGTCGCGGCTCGCCCCTATCTCGAGGCATGCATGCCGGTCGTCCAGATCGCCACCGACGCGCCCGTCAAACTGCAGGGCGGTGACCTGCCGTCGACGGCGCCAGACCCGGCCAGGGTTGCCGCCCTAGATGAGCGGTTCGGCCTCGGGTCGTCGCTCGGCCGCATGCTGGCAGCGCTGGCGTCGGCGCCATGACCCGCGACCTGAGATGATGGCGGGCGTGGTTGCAAGAACTGGAGGATGCAGTGGGACACCATCAGGAGGGAACGGGGCTCTTCCCGGCTAACCGCCTTCGCGAGGTCGCGGCGGCGACGGCAAGAGCCGGGCTCGACGCCCTGCTGCTAACGCCAGGGCCCGACCTTCGATATGTGACCGGATATGACGCGCACGCCCTTGAGCGGCTCACCTGCCTGGTGGTTCCAGCCGACGGCGACCCGTTCCTGGTGGTGCCGCGCCTTGAAGTACCGGCCGCGCAAGCCTCCCCGGCCGGGCGCCTCGACCTGGAGATCGTGGGCTGGGACGAGACCGACGATCCGTACGCGCTCGTGGCTCGCCGAATCGGCGACGTCGCCGCCGTCGGGCTCGCGGACCGGATGTGGGCCCTGATGGTGCTGCGGCTGCGCGCTGCGCTCCCCGCGGCGCGCCAGGAACTGGCCAGCGTCGCCCTGCGCGACCTGCGTGCACGCAAGAGCCCGGCCGAGGTGGCCGCGCTGCTGGAAGCGGGCCAGGCGATTGACCGGGTGCACGTCCAGGTGCCCGGCTGGCTGCGGCCGGGCCGGACCGAGCGTGCGGTCGCCGCCGACATCGGCGACGCGATCCTCGCCGAGGGGCATGTGACTGTCGACTTCGCCATCGTGGCCTCAGGCCCGAACGGCGCCAGCCCGCACCATACGGCTAGCGATCGGGTGCTTCAGGCCGGCGATGCCGTCGTCGTCGACATCGGTGGCACGATGCCGAGCGGCTACTGCTCAGACTGCACGCGGACCTACGCGATCGGGACGCCGCCCGCGGACTTTGGCGCGTACTACCAGGTACTCAAGGACGCTCAGGATGCGGCCTGCGCCGCCGTGCGGCCAGGCGTCACGGCCGAGGCGGTGGACGCTGCCGCCCGCGAGCCGATCACCGCTGCCGGCTTCGGAGACTACTTCGTGCACAGGACCGGTCACGGCATCGGCCTGGAGACGCACGAGGACCCCTACATCGTGTCCGGCAATACCGAGGTGCTCCAGCCCGGGCACGCCTTCTCCGTCGAGCCTGGCATCTACCCTGGGCCCCACGGCGCCCGGATCGAGGACATCGTCGTGTGCACCGCCGACGGCTTCCAGCGGCTGAACAACGTAAGCCGCGAGCTGCACGTAGTGGCCGGCTGATGCCGGTCGACCGTGAGGCGCGGGACGACACGACAGCTGCGCTCTTCGGGCTCGCTCGGGAGATCGCCGATGCCGAACTGCGGCCGCGGGTAGCCGACGGCCGAACGCGATGGCAAGTTCCCGCGGGCGGAATTCGCGATGCTAGGCCGGGCTGGCTTGCTGGGCCTGCCGTATCCCGAGGAGGCTGGCGGTGGTGGCCAGCCCTACGAGACGTACCTGCAGGTCGTGGAGGAGCTGGCGACGGCCTGGCTCGCCGTCGGCCTCGGCGTGAGCGTGCACACGCTGACGTGCTATCCGATCGCGACTGCTGGTACCGCGCAGCAGCGCGAGCAATGGCTGCCGGACATGCTGGGCGGCGATCAGCTCGGGGCCTACTGCCTGTCCGAGGCGGGCAGTGGATCCGACGCCGCCGCACTGGCGACCCGGGCCGTGGCCGACGGCGACGAGTTCGTGATCGACGGCGCGAAGGCGTGGACTACCCACGGCGGAGAGGCCGACTTCTATACGGTCTTCGCGCGCACGTCGGGAGACAGCGGCGGGCCCGAGCGCTCCCGCGGCATCAGCTGCTTCCACGTGCCGGCCAGCACGCCGGGCGTATCCGCGGCGCCGCCCGAGCACAAGATGGGCATGCGCAGCTCGACGACCGCACAGATGCGGTTCGAGTCGGCCAGGGTGCCGGCCAGTCACCTCATCGCCGAGCCAGGAGCGGGCTTTCGCATCGCGCTTGGTGCGCTCGACGCCGGCCGGCTCGGGATCGCTGCGTGCGCGACCGGCGTGGCGCAGGCAGCGCTGGACTGCGCGGTCGGCTACGCCCGGAGCCGGATGCAGTTCGGGCGGCCGATCATCGACTTCGAGGGACTTCAGTTCATGCTCGCGGACATGGCGACGGCCGTCGCAGCGGCACGCGCACTCTACCTAGCCGCGGCCAGGCGCAAGGACGCTGGCCTGTCCTACGGCCAGCAAGCGGCGATGGCCAAGCTGCTGGCGTCCGATACCGCGATGCGCGTCGCCACCGACGCGGTCCAGGTGCTCGGCGGCTACGGCTACGTCGAGGACTTCCCAGCCGAGCGGCTGATGCGCGAGGCGAAGGTGCTCCAGATCGTCGAGGGCACGAATCAGATCCAGCGGCTCGTGATCGGCCGGGAGCTGGCCAGGTCCGGCTAGCACGGACGAGCCAGCGCACGATCGGCTATCCGGGCTGCCGTCGGGCGACGACGCCTTCGAAGGAGCCGAGGCCAGGAGCGCCTCGCCCGGTGCGGACTAGGACCTCGCCGGCCTGCGACGGCAGAGAGGCTGACGTGGCACCGAGATTAGCGGCGACGACGAGCGAGCCGGTCTCGTACGCCCAGACATCTGGACCCGATGCCAGCCGCCGATAGCTGGCGAGGGCACCTCCCAGCTCTGCGCGCCGCACGTCGATGAGCCGTCGGCACAGCGCTAGCACGGAGCCCGGGTCATCACGCTGATCGGCGACGTTCACCTCAGCCGGACCGATCGGGAGCCAGGGCTTAACGGCCGGATCGGTGAAGCCGCCACCCGGCGTCCCGTCCCAGCGCATTGGCGTCCGCCCGCGATCTCGCTGGCCCTGCGGGCTGTGGCCATCCGTCATCGGGTCCCGCTGAAGCTCGGCCGGGACGGTCACGTCCGTCATGCCGATCTCGTCGCCGTAATAGAGCACGGTCGTACCCGGCAGCGTCAGCAGGATCAGCAGCGCGAGCCTGATGCCGGCAGGATCGCCATGGCACCACCGGCTTGCGAACCGGCCGACGTCGTGGTTCGACGCAGTCCAGACCGGGCACGCACCCGCCGGCAGGGCGGACAGCGTCCGATCGACGAGGTCGGGCAGCTCGTCGGGGAATCGGGCGAAGACGACAGGAAAGTTGAAGCTGAGCTGAAGCTCGTCGTCATTGCCGTAGTAGGACGCGAGCTTAGCCAGGTCGGAAGTCCACGTTTCGCCGAGCAGCAGTCGCGGCGGCATGTAGCTCTCGGCGATCTTCCGCCAGTCCCGGTAGACGCCGTGCGTCTCGGGCCGGTTCGCGCTATAGACCGGCTGCAGGCCGAATCGACCGGCCAGCGGGTCGCTTCCTGTTGCCTGAGTAGATATCGGCTGTCTCGATGTCCCCTGTGTCGATGTCCCCTGTGTCGATGTCCCCTGTGTCGATGTCAGCAGCGGCGGGTTGTCGCGCAGTTCCGCGTCCTTGTACAGGCCGTGGGCAACATCGATCCGAAATCCCGCGACGCCGCGGTCGAACCAGAACTGCAGGATCCGGCGGAACTCATCGTGCACAGCCGGGCTCCCACCAGTTGAGGTCGGGCTGGCCAGGGAGGAAGTTGTGCAGATAGAACTGGCCCGTGGCGGCGTGCCACTGCCACGCCGGCTGACCAGTCGAGTCGAGCCAGTTGGTTGGCGGCATCCCGCCCGGCGCCGGATCGGCCCACACGTAGTAGTCGCGGTGCGCGGCCTCGCGTCCGGACGCCGCATCGACGAACCATGGATGAGCTGAGCTCGTGTGGTTCGGCACGAGGTCGAGCAGGACCCGGATGCCACGCCGACCGGCCTCGGCGATCAGCGCGTCGAGATCGCCGAGAGTTCCGAGTTCGGGGTGGACGCCGGTGTAGTCGCTGACGTCGTAGCCCCAGTCGACATCCGGTGAGGGCATCGTCGGCGATAGCCACAGGCCGTCGATCCCCAGCCACGACAGATGGTCGAGCCGATCGATGATGCCGGGGATGTCGCCGAAGCCGTCGCCGTCGCTGTCGCGCCAGGACCTGACATACACCTGATACAGCACAGCGCCTAGCCACCACGGGCCCGTGGTCATGCTCGTTCCTCTCGTCGCGGCTATCTCCAGATCGCCGCCCCGGCTGGGAGTCGAAGGACTGGAGGCCGTCGGGTGTCGATCGCGAACGTGATCCCGTCGCCCGCCTTGACCGCGGTCTTCGGGTCGATTCTGGACACGCCCTGGCCTGAGACAGTCGCCGCTTCGGCGCCCGCCGACGCAACGCCCGGCCTGCACCCGCGTGGCATCGATCGTCAAGTTCACGACCAGCCTAGAGGCAAGCGCCTCGCCTAGGTCGACGTCGGCGGCCAGAGCCGGGCCGCGGCTTCCCGGCAACGCGCTCGGCAGGTGCTCAGGCCGCATGCCCATGATCACCGGGGCGCTCGACCTCAACCTGCACGACGTCGCGTCCGCCGGATATGCGGCGCGAGACCCTGCTGACTTGCCTTTGACCGACAGCGCGGCTGACACTGGGATCATGGCGTCGTTGGCCCTGCTTGCAGTCGTGGTCGCGATTCCGACTGCGGCCGGGTACGCGGTGATCGGCATCTGGCGCGGCAGCCGCCGCCTCGCTGAGACCCGGCACCAGCCGCCGCCCGCGGAGCCCATCGAGCGGCTCGAGGCCAGGCTGCGGCGGCTGCGGGCGCAGCTGGAGGCCGCCGAGATTGCATCCGGCCTGCCGGCCAAGAATCTTCGCGTGCAGGCATTGCGCGGCGCCTACGCCGACGTGCTGGCGGAAGCATGCTCGCGGTTCGAGATCAGCCCGCCAGCGGCAGGCGCGCATGTCCGGCAGGCTGACATCTACCAGATCGAGGCGGCGCTGCGGCGGCACGGACTGGACGTACGGGAGACGGCCGCGCACTGAATGCTCACGCCGTGGTGCAGTCCGAATGCTCGCTGTCTTCGACGAGCTCATACGCGCACACAGGAATGGAGTGACCGACATCGTCAGCGGCTTCGCCGCGAAATTGGCTAGCCGTCGGCCCCGCCGGGCCCGGCCGACACGAGTTAGCCGGACGGGCCCAGCCGGACTCCGGCTTGCCGTCAGGCGGACACGCTCGCCGCGGGAGCGGCGGCGGGGCCTGCTTCCAGTGTCAGGTTCCGGCCCGACTCCGGATCGAAGACGTGCATCGCACGGACATCTGCCCACAGCTCCGCATTGTCGCCCTCGCGGACTCGCGTGGACGCGTCCAGCCGGGCCGTGACGGACTCCTCGGCCGCTCCCGTGTCAGCCTTGCCGGAGTCTGCTGCCAGGTCGGCCAGCTGGTCGACCTGGGCGGTCAGCCCGCTTTGCTGCGTGAAGTAGACGTAGACGTCCGAGCCCATCGACTCCACGACGTCGATGGTCGCGCGGAATGTGATGCCCTTGTCACGCAAGTCTGGCTGGACCAGCGTGGCGTCCTGGAAATTTTCCGGCCGGATGCCCACGATGACGTCGCGGTCGACGTTCGCGCGTTCCAGCGCCTGCCGCAGCGCAGGAGTCAGCGGCAGGCTGCCGATCGCCGTGTGCAAGCTTCCGTCGGCGAGCGTCCCGGCCATGAAGTTCATCGCGGGAGAGCCGATGAAGCCGGCCACGAACAGGTTCGTCGGATTCGCATAGAGCTCGGCCGGGGTGCCGACCTGCTGCAGCAGGCCGCTACGCATGACCGCCAGCCGGTCTCCGAGGGTCATGGCCTCGGTCTGGTCGTGCGTGACGTACACCATCGTGGTGCCGAGCCGCCGCTGCAGCCTGGACACCTCGGTACGGGTCTGCACCCGGAGCTTCGCGTCCAGGTTGGACAGGGGCTCGTCCATCAGGAATACGGCCGGGTCGCGGACGATTGCCCGCCCCATCGCTACCCGCTGCCGCTGGCCGCCAGACAAGTTGGCTGGCTTGCGGTCCAGATGCTGGGTTAGGTCGAGGATGCGGGCAGCATCCTCGACCTTCTGCTTGATGACGGCAGGGTCGGTCTTCGCGAGCTTCAGCGCAAAGCCCATGTTCTCCCTTACCGTCATGTGCGGGTAGAGCGCGTAACTCTGGAACACCATGGCGATGTCGCGGTCCTTGGGCGCCTTGTTGTTGACGACCTGCCCGCCGATGCGCAGCTCGCCTTCGGTGATGTCTTCCAGCCCGGCGATCATGTTCAGCGTGGTGGACTTCCCGCAGCCTGACGGGCCAACCAGGATCACGAACTCGCCGTCCGCGATGTCCAGGCTGATGTCGTCCACTGCAAGCGCGCCATCCGGGAAGCGCTTCGTGACGTGGTCCAGAACTATTTCAGCCACTGTCTCTCCTCTAATCCGGCCGGTGTCCCGGCTAGCCCTTGACCGCGCCCGATGTCAGCCCAGCGACGATACGGCGCTGGAAAAACACGACGAAGATGATGATCGGAATGGTGATGACGACCGCGGCGGCCGCTATCGGACCGGTCGGAACCGTGAACTGGGAGCTGCCGCTGAAGTACGCGATGGAAGCTGGCGCCGTCCTGGACGCGGTCGTCGAGGTCAGCGATATCGCCAGCAGGAACTCGTTCCAGCAGAGCAAGAACACCAGGATCGACGTCGTGACCATTCCCGGCGCGGCCAGCGGGGCTATGACCTTGGTGAACGCCTGGAACGGCGTCGCGCCGTCGACCTTGGCGGCCTTCTCCAGTTCCCACGGGATCTCGCGGAAGAACGCAGACAGCGTGTAGATCCCGAGCGGCAGCCCAAAGGCCACGTACGGGATGATGAGACCGGGCCAGGTGTTGAACAGGCCCAGCGCCCGCTCGATGCTGAACATCGGGGTGACCAGAGAGATCACCGGGAACATGGCGATCAGCAGCGCCATGCCGATCAGCAGGCCCTTGCCGGGGAACCGCAGCCGGGCGACCGCGTAGGCCGCCATCGATGCCAGTACGACCGCTATGAAGGTCGCGATCAGGCCGATCCCGATGGAGTTGAGCAGCGGGCGGATGAACTGTGAGGTGTTGAGTATCCCGGTGCTCCTGAAGTAGTTCGACCAGGTCCATTGCTTGGGCCAGAAGCTGGGGTCGAGGATCGCCGCGGGCGTCTTGAAGGACAGCGAGAGCAGCCACAGCACGGGGATCAGTGCCAGCGCTATGACGACGAGGTTCGCCGTGCCCCAGCCGACCTTCTGGCGCGGCGTCGTTTTCACAGTGGCCATGACCGAGTCACCTCTTTCCGATGTCGGTACCGGGGGCTGCGGTGCCGAAGCCCTTGATGAACAGGACGGCGATTATGGCCACGCAGATGAAGATGAGGATCGAGATCGCGGAGCCGATCCCCAGGTTCAGCGCGTTGAATAGGTTGTCGTAGCCGAGATTGGAGACCGACCCGGTGCCGTTGTTTCCCGCGGTCAGGATGTAGATGTTGTCGAAGATCCGGAACGAGTCCAGCGTGCGGAAAAGCAGCGCGACCAAGATCGCTGGCTTCATGAGTGGCAGCGTGATCCTGATGAAGCGCTGCCAGGCGGTGGCGCCGTCTACCTTCGCGGCCTTCTGCAGGTCCTCGGGCACCAGCGACAGCCCGGCGAGCAGCAGCAGCGCGACAAACGGCGTCGTCTTCCAGATCTCCGCCAAGATGATGACGATGATTGCCTTCACTTCTGAGGTCAGCGGCGCACTGTGGTTGAAGGCCGCGGACAGGTAGCCCTGACCAGGCGTCCAGGCGTACTGCCAGCCGTAGGCGGCGGCGACCGTAACGATCCCGTACGGAATGAGCGCCGCGGTGCGCAGAGTGCCCCGGCCGAATAGCGTCCGGTGCATGAGCAGCGCCAGAAGCATCCCGAGCACCAGCGTGATGGCGACCGAGAAGACTGTGATGATCACTGTTACCTTCAGCGCCTGCCACCAGTACGGCGAGCTGAGGATCGCGCCGTAGTTGCTCAGCCCGACGAACTTGATCGCCTGCGGAATCTCCAGGTTGTAGCGCTGCAGCGACAACCAGATCGCGTAGCCCACCGGGTAGGCGGTGACCGCGATCATCACGATGACCGCCGGGGCACACAGCATCCAGCCGAGCCTGCGCTCGGCCCGCGCGCCTTCGGAAAGCTGCTTCCGGCCCTTCCTTACTTTTGCTTCGCTCTGGACGGTGACCGTGATCGCCGCCTCAGTGTTGCTACTCATCGGCGCTTTCCTTTCCTGGCGGCCGGGCTGCGGTGCGTGGCGCGCGTCACGGGACCAGGCCCTTTGACTGCAGGGCATTGTTGAGCTGGCTGATCATCGACCGCTCCGTACCGGTCGGGTTTATTCCGCTAGGCGGCGAGATCAGGTGCGAGATGTCGATCGACACCACCTGATAGACCGGCGTCTTCGGCCGGACGCTCGCGTTCTCGAGTTCCGTCAGGATGTCCGCATGGAACGGGTAGTTGGCGAAGAGCGCGGGATTGTTGTAGAGGCTGGCGATCGTCGGCGGCACGCCACCGACGTTGGCTGCGATGAGCTGGTTCTGCGCGTCGCGCAGGCACAGGGCGGCTTGGAAGGCGAGCGATTGATGCTGCGAGTAGGTGCTCACCGCGAGGTCGATACCGCCGATAGTCACCTTCGCCGGCACGCCCGGGATGACCTCCGGGTAGAGCGCCCACTTGAAGTGTTTGAAGAGCTTGGGGTTGTCGGCCTTCATAGCCGGATACACGAATGGGTAGTTCAGCTGGAACGCAGCAGTGCCGCCCTCCATCGCTAGCCGGTTGTCGTTCTCCATCTGCACGGACAGCGACGGGTCCGCCGCGGGCGAGCTGGCGAGCTGCTTCATGATCGACAGCGCCTTGATAGCGGGTGTGCTGAGTGTCACCTTTGTGGCGTCGGCATTCAGCACGGAGCCGCCGGCGCTGGCAACCATGGTGTTGAACCACACCGTCGTGCCCTCGTACTGCGCGCCCTGTATCTCGATGAGGTGGGGCTTGCCCTGCTTAGCCAGCTGCTCCGCGTCGGCGATCATCTGCGCCCACGTTGTCGGCGGAGTCGGCACGAGGTCCGAGCGATACCAGAGCAGCTGGGTGTTGGTGTTGTCCGGCACCGCATACAGCTGGCTGTGCCAGATCGCGGTCTGCAAAGCGGGCTTGAGCGTGCCGTTTTCGGCCTGCGCTTTGTTCGCGCCCGTCCACGGTGCGGCCCAGCCTGCCTGGGCGAACTCGGCCTCCCACGTGACGTCCAGGCCCATGATGTCAATCGTCGGGTCGTGCGCGGCCATCCGCCGGACGAGCTGCTGCCGCTGGCCGTCAGACCCGTTGGGAAGCTTCTGGTAAGAGATCGTGTACGTGCCACCGCTCTGCTGGTCGCAGTTCTTGATGGCCGTCTGGGTCGCGCCGGAGTTATCTGGATAGAGGTAGAAATTCAATGTGACGGGGCCGGTGCTCGCGGCGCTCGTGCCGCACGCGGCAAGTCCAGCGGCGAGCAGGCCAGCGCTGGCCAGCCCGGCTAGCGTCCGGTGGCGCCCGCCGCCAGGCAGCAGTCGCCTGCTCTTCGCTGGACGCCGCGGTCGTATGGGCGGACGGTATCTGCCTGCCATCATCTTCCCTCCAGCATGGTGTTTTGAGCTGCCGGTACGCCTGGAGGCACCAGCAGCGTGCGCACGCCTGGCCAAGCGGGCAGCTCGGGCTCCGCACTGTGACTGACTTGCCAGCCCCGGTCGCCGGTCATGATCGGCTCCTGAGTTCCGCGAGGCCTGCATGGTGTCCGCTGGCCACGCATCCGGTGCGCGGCAAGGCCCAGCCCTCGGCGCGGTAATGGCGCTCCGCTGCGGAGACCGCCTCGCTCACAACGCCGCGACCCGAACGGGCTGGCCGGGGTTGCTTCGCAGTGTTCCGCTGTACGAGCTGCAGGTCGAGCACCTGCCGCAGCGGTCTAACCTGCTCGCCGCGCAGCAGAGCGGACAGCCGTCTGGCGCCTTCTACGCCGCTTTGCTCGAGCGGCTGGCGCACCGTGCTCAAGCCGATCAGCGCGGCAAGCTCGATGTCATCGAAGCCGACAACCGATAGCTCGCCCGGCACCCGTAAGCCCATACGGTCTGCGCCCGCAAGTACGCCCATCGCCTGGGTGTCCGACGCCGCGAAGATGGCTGTCGGCGGGTCCGGCAGTTCCAGCAGTTCGGTCGTCAGGGCCTCGGCGTTCGCCGCGCCGTACGGGCCTAGCCGTACCAGATCCTGGCAGGGGGCGAGGCCGGCGGCCGCAAGTGCCTGCCGGTACCCGGCAAGCCGCCGCTCGGAAGCGCCGAAGCCGAACGTGGACTTCGTCATGCGGCGAACCAGATCCCCGATAAAGCCGATTCGCTGGTGCCCCAGCGACAGGAGGTGCTCGGTGGCAAGGCGCCCGCCAGCCGTGTCATCGATGACGGTGTGCGGGACGCCGCGCAGGGTCACGTCAACAGCCACCAGCGGAATGCTGGCGCGGCGGATCGCGGCAAGCTGCGGCTGGCTAATGGGCAGCGACATGATGATGACGCCGTCGGTGCGGTCCTTGCTGGTCAGAGCGGCAAGGAAGTAATCGCGCTGGGCTGGCGAGTCCGCGTTGCAGACGACAGTGTCATAGCCCTCGGCGTCCAGGACAGCGAGCGCGCCAGCTAATCGCTGGACCGCGGACGGACGGGTGAGGTGCGGAACTACGATCGCGACGCTGCGCTGAGTCCCGCGCGATAGCGCCACGGCGAGATGGCTGGGCCGATAGCCAAGCTGATCGATCACCTTGAGCACGCGTACGCGCGTTGCCTGACGCACGTTGGCGGCGCCATTGATGACGCGCGAAACTGTCCCGACGCCCACCCCGGACGCGGCCGCCACATCTGAGATGGTGGCGCGCCGCGGATTCCGCATGGTGCTCTTTCCCGGGCCTTGGTGTTTCGCCGTGGAACCGCTTCCATGACGAAACGGATTCATCTTGACTCCGTGTCGCGATGCCGTCAAGAGTCAGATATGCAAGCGCTGCGACGAAACCGCCGCGACTAAACAGGGAGTCGCCGGACGAGGGACCGATCCCTCGCTCAAGAGAATTCGTGTCCGTCGTTAGGTGCTGCCGGGAGCGGCGCTACTCGATCCGCGAGGCTGCGGGCTGCTAGTTGGCCGGATGGCCGATCGACAGGCCCGTCGCGGGATCAAAGAACTGAAGGTTGGAGGTATCGACCGCGAGCGTCACGGCCGAGCCGGGCTTGATCTCGCTGCGGGCCGCGACCCGTGCAGTCCACAGGGTCTTGTTGTCAGCCAGCGGGATCGCCTCGTCGTCGCCTTCGTCCGCGCGGGCCTCGGTGATGCTCGCGTGCTGCACTGGCGCGGCGTCGATGGTGAAGATCACGTGAATCTCGCTGCCAAGCTCCTCGGTGACGCTGACCTGTATGGGCATCCGGGCCCAGCCTGGCTCCGCCAGCTGCGCGTCCTCGAAGTCCGACGGTCGGACGCCCAGGATGACTTCGTTGCCGAAGTAGCCGTCGAGGCCGGGACGGGACTGGAGCAGCTTGTCGGTGACTGCAAGCTTGTGGCCGGCGAAGGTAACCGCCGGGCCGCCGTCGCCGACAAGCTGGGCTACGGCAAAGTTCATCGCTGGTGACCCGATGAACCCGGCGACGAAGAGGTTGACCGGCGAGTTGTACAGCGTCTGTGGTGTGTCTACCTGCTGAAGCTTGCCGTCGCGCAGCACGCAGACACGCTGCCCGAGCGTCATGGCCTCCACCTGGTCGTGCGTCACATAGACGGTCGTGACGCCAAGCCGGTCGTGCAGCTGGGAGAGCGACGCGCGCATCGACACGCGCAGCTTGGCGTCCAGGTTCGACAGCGGCTCGTCCATCAGGAAGGCCTGCGGCTCGCGGACGATCGCGCGGCCCATCGCGACGCGCTGGCGCTGCCCGCCTGAGAGGGCCGCCGGCTTGCGCTTCAGGTAGTCGGCCAGGCCTAGCATCTTGGCTACCTCGGTGACGCGCCGCCTGATCTCGTCCTTGGGGGTCTTGCGCTGCTGGAGGCCGAACGCGAGGTTCTGCTCGACGGTCATGTGCGGGTACAGCGCATAGTTCTGGAACACCATCGCGATGTCGCGGTCCTTCGGGGGCAGGTCGTTGACTACGCGACCGCCGATGCTGATCGTGCCGGAGGTAATGTCTTCCAGGCCCGCGATGGACCGGAGCGCCGTCGACTTGCCGCAGCCCGACGGCCCGACAAGCACCATGAACTCGCCATCGGCGATGGTCAGGTTCAGGCCGTCGACGCCCTTGACACCACCCGGATAGACCTTGTCGACATCATCCAGCACGATCTGCGCCATCACGACCTCCTGGCCGGAGCGTACCCGTGCAATCCGGACCTGAGCCGGTGCTGGATCAGCATGTTACGGGAGTGTGAAGCCCGTTACCTTTCTGTTATGAAGCAACTCCGTTTCCAGCGTCTGACGGACCATCCCCGACCACGGACGAGGCAGGCGCTCGGCAGATGGACCCGGCAGGCGAACGAATGTAGCTTCAGTACGTGTCGTACCTGCTGCATTACTGGATCCATGCATCGCGCGTCCCGGTGGTGCCGAACCCGTATCAGCTGCTGTTCGGCGCCATTGCCTTCCTTGCGGTGTTCGGCCTTGCCAGGAGACTGCTGCCGCGAGTCATTGAGACGATTGATGCACGCGCTGACGCGATCGACGGCCGGTTGCTCTCTGCGGAAAACGTGAACGCTGAAGCGGCGCAGTTGCTTGAGCTGCGCACGGCACTCCTGGCCGAGGCCCGGCACGAGGCCGCTCAACTGCGTCGCGAGGCCACCGCGCAAGGCACCAGGTACATCGCCGCTCAGCAGGAAGAAGCGCAGTCGAATGCCAGGCGCCTGGCGGACGCGGGGCGTGCCAGGCTGGCAGCCGAGTACCAGGATGCCTACGCCGCACTGCGGCCCGACGCCGCCGAGCTTGCAGTCGATCTCGCCAGCCGCATTGTCGGGGAGCCGCTGCGGCAAGAATCTGGGCACTAAACGGCTACGGACGGCCGCCCCCGCAAGGTTCAGGGTCGGCGGCACGTAGTTGCCGGGCAGCACCGGCGTGTGCATATCGGACGACTGTGCCCGATCGGTCAGACCGGCACGTTAACGTTGCCGCGTGGAGGAGATCAACGCGGCGATCATTTCGCTGCTTGCCCGTGACGGCCGGATGAGCTTCACCGAGCTCGCGCGACGGACCGGCCTGTCGGTGTCGGCGGCACAGCAGCGCGTCCGCAGGCTCCAGGAACGCGGCGTGATCAAGGGCTACGCCGCCGTCATCAGCGCCGAGGAGATCGGCCTGCCACTGACGGCGTTCGTGTCGATCAAGGCATTCGATCCAGCAGCGCCGGACGACGCCCCCGACCGGCTGGCCCACCTGACGGCGATCGAGGCCTGTCACAGCGTGGCCGGGGACGCCAGCTACATCCTGAAGGTCAGAGTCGGCTCACCGCGCGACCTCGAGGACCTGCTGCAGGAGATCAGGGCCGCTGCGAACGTGTCCACTCATACCACGATCGTGCTCAGCACGCCGTTCGAGAACCGGCCGCCGCTTGCCTGACGTTCGTCGGGCTAGAAGGCGACTGCGAACAGCCGCAGGGGCTCGGCGGCATGGATCTCCACGCCGAGCGGCACGATAGCCGCTGTACCGCGGTGCTCGTCGGCGGCTGCTGACAGCTCGTCGGTGCTGGCCGCGACGATCGTGGCGCCGTGCAGGAGGGCGTGATCGAGGAACGCGCTGTACGAGCGGCCATCGCCGGTGGGCGGGGCCGCCAGCACGACGTCGATTTCGCTGATGTCCGCAGTGGCCGTCAGCGATTCCAGCTCGGCCGCCATCTCGATGTGGGTCAGGCCGGCCGCGTGCAGGGCGCCGTCGGCCTGCCGCACGTACGGCAGCAGTGCAAGATCGTGCGGCCGGGACGCTGGCGGCGCCAGCGAGCCCATGCCGAGAAGCGAGGCGAACGGCGTCGCCGCCGGAGCTTCCCCGAACGAGATGACCTGACGTACCCACGAGCGGTCGGCGGCCGCCAGGCCAGCGGACGCCAGCGGCTGCGCGGTCAGCAGCATCCGTGCTCCGCAGTCAGCTAGCTGTCCGGCCGTCTCCGCGATGGACAGCCGAGCGCTGACCGGACAGGGGATGCCTCCCGCGGCGCTGATCGCATGACAGGCGAGCACGTACGACACCGCGTCCGGGACGTACACGCCGACGACGTCGCGGGGCCGCAGGCCGCGCCAGGCGAGCCCGGCTGCGGCCCGCTGGATCGTCGTGGCGAGGTCGGCGAACGAGTAGGGCTGCTCGGATTGGCGCCCGACCAGCGCCGGCCGACAGCTGTACGCGGCCGCCGTCTCGACGAGCCGCTCCGTTACCGTTTTGTCCCCGTTTAGGCTCGAGCTGGCCACCTGACCGCGCCCGCCTCCTTGCTGCCAGTCCGCTGATCGCGTTTGTCCGACCGTATGCAGCCCGCTGGCCGCGCGCATCGTCAGGAATGTGTAGCCAGGTATGTATTTGGCGGCCCTGCACATAGTAGGGCGGTTGAGCCTGATCCTGGCCGGCCGCGGAATCCGCGCTAGGCACCATGCCGTCGCGAATATCTCTGCTAGCACCCATGCGGCGAGCGCTGGGCCGCGCTCGCCGCATGAGGCGCTGAGAAGGTGCAGGTCAGCGGTCAGCCTGGCCGTCCCCCTCCGATGGCCGGACTCCCATGACCTGGGTCCCGAGGTCCTGAGGTCCCGATCACAAAGTTACATAAGTACCGACCGCGTGGCATCGGCCGAATTGCCCATTCGGCTATGCATCTCTGCGGTCAGCTGAGTGTGTAGATCGCCGTGTGCAGACGGCCGGCACCAGATGCCCTGGCGTGCCGCACCTCAGTGTGCGGAGCGCTGGCTGGTCGTCCAGGCGGCGACCTGCGCGCGGGAACTGAGCCCGAGCTTGGCCAGGATGTTCGCCACATGCCTGGCAGCGGTGGCCGGGCTGATGACCAGTTCCTCGGCGATGCCACGGTTCGACAGGCCGCGGGCGATCAGCTGGGCGATCTGGAGTTCCCTGGCGGTCAGGACCGACGGAGCGCTAGTAGCAGGCACGGGCCGGCGGTCGCCGTTGGCCGCCGGGCTGGACGCCGGGTCCCCGGCCGCGGGCGTCGCCGACGCGAGGGCATACCTGACTGCCTCGTGCGTACTGAGCCGCCTGCCCTCCGCGACCAGGCTCGCCGACCTTGACCCGAGGCGCCGGTGCGCGCCAGCCTGGACGCCGTCAACCCGTGCCTGCGCTGCTGCCGACCGGATCTGGCCGACAACTTCGCGGATTGCAGAAGCGGCGCCCTCAAGCCTGACCGCTGTCTCATCGTCACCGCGCATCACCGCCAGCGCTGCGAAGGCCTCGAGACCACGGGCGATGCCTAGGCGCTGGCCGGTGGCCATGCTGAGTTCCAGGCTCTCGGCAAGGCTGCTCGCGGCGGTCGGCAGGTCGAGGTTCGCAAGCGCGACCCACCCGATACCGGCTAGGCAGCGCGCCATCTCTGTCCTGGCGTCGATCTGGCTGAAGAGCTCGAGCGCACTGCGGAAGTGGCGTAGCGCGGCAGCATTGTCGCGGCGCGCCCTGGCCAGGCTGCCGAGACCGTAGAGCGCGTGCGCGACGCCCCAGCCGTTGTTGCCGGTCAGCAACTCCAGCGCCGTCTCGAACGCCGACTGTGCGCTGGCCACCTGCCCGCTCCGGGCCAGGATTGCCGCCCTGGCGGCCTGCGCGAGCCCTTCCTCCCACACATCGTCGGGCTGGCGCGCAGCGGCGATTGCCGCTTCGGCGCGCGCCAGTGCCTCGTCGGCTCGACCCGCCCGCAGGCTGATCAGCGCCAGGATGCGCAGGCCGCCAGCAGGGCAGGCGGCGGCATGAGCCGTGCACATGGCGACCGCAGCCTGCGCAGTCCGCGCCGCACTCGGATAGTCCTGATACTCGAAGGCAAGCTCGGCGCCGAGCATCAGGGCGCGAGCGCGCACGCCCGCCGGCACCCACTCGTCCAGGGCCAGGAACCGGGCGAACCACCGGACGCCTTCAGCCACATCTCCGTGCACCACCCAGGGCGAGCGCAGCGCCGAGCACAACCGCAGCCCTTTCTCGGCGTCACGGACGCCCAGGCAGTAGGCCAGTGCCGCCCGGTAGTTCGCCTGCTCGGCGGCAATCCGGTTGTACGTCTCGATCTGCTCTGCCCACGGCGGCGCGTTACGCAAGAAGGCCTGCCCGACGGCGTCCTCGGCCAGGCCAAGCATGTACCGCACGTGCCGCTGCCGGAACACGTCCTGCTCGCCTGAGGCATCGAGCCGGGCCGATGCGTACTCCCGGATGGTGTCGAGCAGCCGGTAGCGGGCATCGCCTGCCAGCTCGTCCTCGAGCGTGACCAGCGACTTGTCAATCAGCGCGGCCAGGACGTCAAGCACGCGTTGCTCAGGGATGCGGTCGTCGGAGCAGACCTGCTCGGCCATTTCCAGGCTCCAGCCGGCGAACACGGAGAGCCGTCGCAGCAGGACCTGCTCGTCGGTGGTGAGCAGGTCAAAGCTCCAGTCCACGGCTGCCTGAAGCGTCTGCTGCCGCGGTGGCGCGGTGCGATCGCCAGACGCGAGCAACCGGAACCTGTTGTCGATGCGGTCGGCGATCTGCTCGACCGACAGTGCGCGGATGCGCGCCGCCGCCAGCTCGATGGCAAGCGGGACTCCGTCCAGCGTCCGGCACAGTTGCACCACGTGCGCACGGTTCTGGCTCGTCAGGGCGAAGCCTGGACGGACTGCGGCGGCCCGATCCACGAAGAGCCTGATCGCCTCGTCCTCGGTGTCGTTATCGGCCGAGCCTGCTGGCAGAAGCTGCAAGGACGCCGACTGGGGCGGCAGCGAGAGCGGCGGTACCCGCCAGACCGTCTCGCCGCGGACCCGCAGCGGCTCGCGACTCGTTGCGACCAGGCGCACGAGCGGGCACGCGGCAATGACGTCGCGGACGAGGTCCGCGATCGCGTCCACGACGTGCTCGCACGTATCGAGGATGAGCAGGAGCTGCCGGCTCCGCAAGGCGTCGGCGAGTGTCGCGGCCGCGGGCCGGTCGGGCTCGTCGCCGACGCCGAGGACGGTGGCGACCTGACGGACGGCTAGAGCCGGGTCGGCGTTGTCGGCGAACTCGACGAGCCACACGCCGTCGGGGAACTCTTCGGCAAGCTGCCAGCCGAGCCGGACGGCGAGCCTGGTCTTGCCGATTCCGCCGGGACCGCAGAGCGTCAAGGCACGTACGCCGGCCAGCAGCAGACGGAGGTCACCGAGGTCACGCTCCCGGCCCACGAAGCTATTAGGCTCCGCAGGTAGATTGCCCAGGCTCGGTACTGTCTCTGCCGTCATTTCCGAATCGATAGCTCATGTCGAACGTCCGGTCAAGTGTCTCACCCGACCCAAGTTTCTGCGCTGACCTACACGATCGTCACCTCGACAGGTTCGGAGTACTGCAGTCGGCCGAAATACATCACCTTGACGATCGCCCACCACTGCTCGCCGACTCGTGCCGTGGCCGGGATCCGCACGTCGAACCGCAGTGTCCGCTCGGTACCGGCCGCCAGCTCGAAGCCGGTAGTCCACGGCGCCGTCTGCCGCCAGCTACCGAACGGCGAGATGAGCTGGGCTTCGCCGCGGATGGTGGCGGCAGTCCGGTTGCGGACGAGCACTTCGACGGCTTCGGTCCCGCCCGGCCTGATGGCCAGCGTCGGGCTCACCAGGCTGACGTCGGCCTCGCCAACCTGAGCCGTCTCGGCCGCCTGCTGCATCGCCATTACCTCTGGCAGCGGCAGGTCGAGCCGCGGTGGTGGGGGCTGGCCGATGGACAGCAGCGCGCTGTCTTCGATCACCTGACCCGACGGCTCCGTTATCGACGCGGTCACGAACCATCGACCTGGCCCAGCCCCGGGCCGTGCCGTCACAGCCAGGTCGAACGCCTGATAGCCGAGCGGCTGGAGGTCATACACAAGCGGCCCGCCCGGCGTCACCGAGATGTCCGCCGGTACCTCGAGCCTGACCGCCCCGGCGGCAGGCGTCGGTCCGCAGGCCACGGTCAGGCGCAGCGCGCCCGGCCGCTCGTCATCCAAGCGCACCGTTGCCGGCGCCACGTGCACAGCGACGGGCAGGTTGCCCGCGGGCGCTGGGCCCTTGCCATGCAGCCAGTACCTGGCATAGACCGGCTGAGCAGGCTCGACGCTATCCGCCGGCGTGCCGTGCCGGGGGGCAGCGCCAGCTGGCGTCACCACCAGTGTCGTCAACCCCGCTCGCGGGACCGTGACCGCTGCTGACGACTCGGAGATGGGAACGGGGTCGCCCGAGCCGTCCTCGCATAGGCCGGTCGCGCGGGCCGACGCCAGGCCGGTGAACAGGGCGATCCGCGCTGCCACGGGCCCGGCACCGCCGGCGTCGCGCAGCCGCACCGTGACGCCATCAGCCGGATCGGGCTGCGCGCCCGGCGCCAGCGGGTTTCCATATGGTTTGAGGGCGGACAGCAGCGCGCCCGGGGGGTCGACGCTGGCTAGCCGGGTGCTCGCAGGCAGCGGCCCGGCGTGCAGGCCGGTGGCGACCGTGATCAGGTCGTGGTTGTAGTCCTGGCCCGCGGCCGCAAAACCGGCTGTCCGCCACGTCCCGGCGCCGGCTGCCAGCGCGTATTCAAACGTGTGGCTCCAGTGCTGCCAGGCAAAGCTCGTGCCATCCGGCGAGGTGCGTTTCTTTCCGTCGATCCAGATTCCGCACGGCCACGTGCTGCACGCCCGCATCAGCGCCATGGTGAGCTGGCCGTCGGGGGTCACAAGCCCGCTCGGGGTCCCGCGGTTGAGCAGGGCGACGGTGTTCGGCGCGAGCGCTGTGGCAGAACCGCCTGCGCCCTCGCTGTCCAGGCGGGCCGAGGTAACGGTGTGCGCCTCGATGACGGTGTTTGCCTCGATCACGGAGTCCGCCAGGTCCGCTGCGAGCCGCTCCGTCTCGGCCGCGAGGTCGTTGGCGGCGATAATCAGGACCGGCAGATCCAGGGCGCCGCGCACATCGGCGCCCGCCCCGAAGGCATCGGCCCGACTGCGATGAGCCGGCAGCCAGATCCTCGCGACCCCGCTGTCCGCCAGCCGGGCGTCGAGGGCGGCGGCTGCGTCGTGCCCCGCTGCCGCCAGCACCCGCGCGGTCAGCTCGTTGTCGTCCGGCCCGCCGAGGCAGATGCGGAAGTCAGGCAGGTTCGAGTCAAGTTCCTGGTAGCCATAGCGCGGACCGTCCGGCAGCGCGCACGTGGCGGTCACGCCCTGACCAGCCAGCGCCGCCATCAGTGAGCGGGCCGGGTCGCGCAAGGACGGCGGCGCCACGACCTCGGCCACGCCGATCGCCTGGAGCTGCCGGTTACCGTCGGGACGGGTGATGGCCACGGCGGCCGTGGCGCCAACGGCCAGCCACTCACTCGCTGGGCTGTCGAGCGTGTAGGAGTGTTCAGCCACGTCGGTGTCGATCGGGCCCGGCGGCCTGCCGACAACCGCGACGGCCGTCTGGTACACGGGCAGTCCGCCCGGCACGTCAGCCGGGAACACGACGCGCAGCAGCCGGTCCTGGCCGATCGAGCCGTCGACATGCGTGCGGAACTCAACCCGGTCCGATCCGTCCCACAGCAGCGTCTCCTGGGTTACCACCAGGCCGCCAAGCTCTAGCTCCGCCACGATCCGCCCGCCAACCGGGCAGCGCTCGACCCGCACGGCGGCGGCCTTGGTGCTGGTCCCGACGCCAGGCCCGGCGGGACACAGCAGCCAGGGACCCTCGGCCCAGCGCGGATGCCCCGGATGCTCGGGCTGGAGCAGCAGCTCATTGCCACCGCCGCCAGGTCGCAGCAAGTCGGTTCCTGATCTCTTGTCCAGGACGCGAGCCACGGTCCCGCCACGGCTTGGGTCTGCCTCGACCACGAACACGTCGTTCTCCAGCCGGACGGGACCCGCGACGTCGAAGCGCTGCCAGCCGCTGCTGTTTGCACCGTCGCCGTTCGAGTTGCCGCCGTTCGCGTTGCCGCCGTTCGAGTTGCTGCCACCCGGAACGTTGCCGGCTGGCCTGACCACGTAGCTCCGGTAGCCGACACCGGGCACCTCGGCAGCGCGGAACGTGATGGTCACGGCCGCGAGCGTGCCGTCGGCGTCGTACGAAGCGCCCTCGGCGAGGAACGGCACCGGTGCGCCGGTGTCGTCGTGCAGGCTGAGCCAGGACTGCCAGCCAGCCGGGAACTTCAGCTCGATCGCGGCCATGCTCGAGCGCCCGAACGACAGCGAGTTGACCACCACGAGCGCGATCGCGCCGTCGCGGTCGGCCGTGCCGGGCAGTCCCGCGGTATCGGCGAGGCCAGCCAGGAACTGCACGGCGCCGGCGCGCGCATGCTCACCGCGTTCCCACGCCTCGCGCCAACCGCCGAGCAGGTCCAGGTAGACCTGGTCGCCCTCACTCCCGGTAATGGCGTCGTGATGCGCGCCAAATACGAGTTGCCGCCACGCTTTGTCCAGGCTTGCCACCGGGTAATCAGCACCGGCCAGCCAGGCCAGCGTGGCCAGGCGCTCGCCATCGAGCACCGCGGCCTCGGCGGCGCGCTGCCCCTGCTTGGTATCGATGTAGGTGACGTCCTTGCCGGTGTAGACCGGGTTCATATCCCTCGTCTGCGGCGTGATCCAGGTACCGCGCTCCGCCGCCTCGGCGCGGACGGCGGCGAAGAACTCGCTCGGGACGGCGGTCACGAAACGCGGCCAGGTGTAGCGGGCGTTCCAGTCCCGGTGAATGGCGGTCGCCCACCGGGCGGGCACGACGTGGTCGCCGCCGACTGGCAGCAGCACGTTGCGGGTGGCGGCCACCGGCGCGAGCTGACTGAACTGCTCGTACGCGTCGGCCTCGGCCGTAGCCAGGTCCTTCGCGTGATACGCGGCCTGCCAGCCGGCCGAGTAGTGGTTCGGCATGTAGCTGGTCAGCAAGCCGGTGCCGTCCGGGGAGAGCCACTCGAACTCCGAGGCGAACTGCATCAGCTTGTTGTCTCCAGCCGACCGGTTCGGCCCCCACTGGTGGAATGGGCCGCGGGCCCACGAAGACTCGGTGAGGCCAGCGGCGGCCATGATGCCGGGGTAGCCAGGATCAAAGCCGAACGCGTCCAGCATCCAGGACGTGCGCGGATTGCCGCCGAGCACGTCGCGCTGATAGGCGATGCCGTACACGGCGTTGCGGATGGTCGACTCGGCGCAGGTCAGGTTCGTATTGGGCTCGTTGTAGCTGCCACCGACGAGCTCGATGCGGCCAGCCGCGATCAGCTCAAGCAGGTCCGACCGGTCCTCTGGATGGGCATCGAAGTGCGGCTTCAGGTAGTCGAGTTCAGCCAGGACGAACTTGTAGTCGGGGTCCCGGCGCGCTGCATCCAGGTGCAGCCGCACGAGCTCGAACGCGGTTCGCACTTCCGGCATCTCGCCGCTGGAGTCGGGCAGCAGCAGCCGAGACTCGGTGAACTGGCCTTGTGTGCTCCACCACACCGGGTCGTAATGGAAGTGGCTGACCATCCACATGACCCAGCCGGGCTCGGCCACAGTGATCGCAGTGGCGGCCTCCGCTCCGCCGGACGGCCCGGTCGCGCGCACGAGCACCTGCCGGGATGAGCCTGCCTGCGCAGGCGCCGCGACCTCGACGCCGACCTCGAGGGTGACTTCAGCGCCCAGCTCGAGGCCGGTGGCCCGCTCCGGTTCGGGCGTGCTGACTGCCGGGCCGTCGATCGAGACCAGCACCGTGTCCTGTCCGGCAGCCGCGCTCGGCCCGTCATTGACAAGGTGGACCCGCACGACCTGCCGCGGCCGCGCGGCGCTTCCACGGAAAAGGTCAGTCGACTCAACACCGCTGATCCGCATGTGCCCATGCTCGCACGCGGTTGGGCTCAGCTGGCTCCCCGGCTGGCGGCCAGCTCAGCGAGGGCCGGCCCGGTGAGACGGTGCACCGTCCAGTCGGTCATGGGGACGGCGCCCAGCGACGCGTAGAAGCCCAGGGCCGGCTCATTCCAGTCGAGCACCCACCACTCCAGTCGGCCATAACCGCGCTCGACGCACAGCGCCGCGAGCTCGGCCAGCAGGGCCCGGCCGAGGCCGCGGCCACGTAGTTCGGGCCTGACGTACAAGTCCTCTAGGTAGATGCCGTGCTGGCAGCGCCAGGTCGAGTAGTTGAGGAACCACAAGGCGAAGCCGCCGACCTGCCCGTTGTCGTCGGCCACGTGCGCGAACACGGCGGGCTCGGCGCCGAACAGCGAGCTATGCAGGTCCTCCTCCGTGCCCGTGATCTCGGGCAGCGAGCGCTCGTAAGCCGCCAGCTCGCGGATGAGCCGGTAGATCACCGGGACGTCGGCTGGCCGGGCCTGCCGGATCACGCTGGGCTGGTTCACGCTGGGCTGGTTCATCTCAGGCCGCCGGGAACCGCGAAGCGGTAGACGAGCCGGTATTTGTCCGCCGGGACGACGATGTCGGCGATCTCGACGGGCTGGCCGCCGGACAGGTGCGTGCGCTCGATGGTGATCACGGCCGATCCGGCCGGAATGGCCAGGGCCGCGGCCTCTGCCAGCAAGCACGTGCGCACCGATAGTTCCTCCACCACCTGGTCAACCTCGATTCCGATCGAACGCATGCGCTCGATCACACCGCGGCCTGCCCACGGACCCTGCTCGGGCAGGGCTACCGCCGTTCCTTCGGTGAGGCCGGCTGGTTCGTAGCTGGTGACGACCTGGACTGGCTGGCCGTCAGCGCTCATCAGGTACCTGGTTGAGGTGACCAGACCGGCCGCGTCCGCGGGGAGGAGCCGGTTGGCCACGTGAGCGGGCGGAGCGATGTGCTCGGTGTGATGTTCCCACGTCACGTACCTCGCGGCCGGCGGTCGCTGGCCAGTGTGCCGTCGGCCGGACTGCCCGATTCATCGATCCCGAACGGTGAGCCGGGGAAATGCAGGCGGTCGTGCTCGAGGTGCCGCGCTGGCGGCGTCTTGCGCACGTAGGACCCTGAGCCGACCCTGGCCTCAATCAGTCCTTCCGTGGCCAGGATCCGCAGCGCGTGCTTAGCGGCTGTCTCGCCGACGCCATATTTCGCGATGATCCCGTTGCGCGATGGCACCCTGGCCCCAGGCTCCAGCACGCCCTGGCGGATCCGCATTCGCAGATCCTCCAGCACCCGCAAATAGACCGGGTCGGTGCCCATGGCCGTCATTGTGACCGATGACGCTGTTACTCGCTGCCTTCCTCGAGGAGCAAGTGGTAGCCATTGGGAGTCCTGGCGTGCAGCACTCGGTACTGCCAGTCCGGGCTTGGCGTCATCAGCTCCTCGCGGTAGCGGACACCAGCCTCGGCCAGCCGCTTCTTGGCCAGCTCGAGGTCGCTCACGCCGAGCTGCCAGGTTAGAACCTTGTCAGGCCCGGTGGGCGAGAAGTCTTGCCGCCACTCGATGCCGAATTCGACCTTGCCGTGGCCGAGCGCCAGGAAGTACGGATACTCCGGGCCCTGGTAGGTGACGTGGAATCCAAGGCTCACGTAGAAGTCGCGCTCCGCCTGCAGGTCCCCGACAAACAAGATCGGAATTATCCGGCTGAACAATGCCGCCATAGCGGGACATCGTACCGACCTGGGGCTTCTCAGGTGACTTTCTGCCGTCAGGAGGGCCGGATTCCGAGACCTTGAAACAGGCAGTAGTGGGTAGATTACGCTTGGTAGGTAAGTCTAGGCCGCTCCGGCGGCCTATGGCCGTACGGTGATAGCGACTCGGGGGGAGATGTCACCATGACGACTCAGGCCGAAGACCTCCTTGGTGCACGGGTAACCGGCACTGACGGCAAGGTCGTGGGGACCGTCGAGCAGGTCTTCAGGGACGACGTAGACGGGACGCCGGCGTGGGCTCGCGTTCGCTCCGGCAAGACGGGCCGCTTCGTCCCGCTTGGCAGTTGCCAGGTGACTGCGGAGGGCCTCATCGTCCCGTTCGACACCCAGAAGATCATGGGTGGGCCGAACATCGACGCGGGCCAGCACATGTCCGCCGCGCAGGCCGAGGAACTCAGCCGCTATTACGGTCTGACCGTCCCGGCCCAGCAGCCTCGCGGCCCGATGGCCGAGGACAAGATGGCCGAGGACAAGATGGCCCAGGGAACGGGCCAGGACACGATGGGCCAGGGCACGATGGGCCAGGGCACGATGGCTCAGGACACCATGCCTCAGGACACGATGCCGCAGGGTCAGATGACGCAGGGTCAGATGACGCAAGAGGAGTGGCTCGTCCGCCAGGAGGAGCGCATTCAGGTCGGCAAGGAAACGCTCGAGACCGGCCGCATCAAGCTGCACAAGTACGTGGACGTCGAGCCAATCGATCAGGCCATCCACGTCTTCCACGAGGAGTACGACGTCGAGCGCATTCCGATCACGGCCGACGAGCGGATCAGCGGCAACATCCAGGAGGGCGAGCAGGAGATCATCCTGCATGAGGAGCGCGCCGTCCTCCGCAAGGAGGTCGTGCCGGTCGAGCGAGTACGCCTCCGGGCCAGGCGGGTTGAAGAGGACTCGACAGTTCACGACGAGCTGCGGCGGGAGCGGATCGAGATCGAGCCCGACCAGGCGTTTGCCAGCAGCCATGGCGGCGGCAGGGGCTCGGGCGGTAGCTGACGCTTCGCGTAGGCAGGCCGCAATCAGAAGTTGGCCCCCGGCGGACCGCCGGGGGCCCGGCAGCGGGTCCGGCCGAGTGCTACTTCTTGCGAGCCATCGTGAGGCCGTCGCCGATGGGCAGCAGCACGAGCACGACCCGGTCGTCAGCGGCAGCGTGGTCGTTGAAGGCGCGGATCGCCGCCACGGTCTCGTCCGAGGCGGCTGGGTCGACGACCCGGCCGTGGGAGAGCGTGTTGTCGACCAGAACGATCCCGCCTGGCCTGATCCTGGGCACGACCGCGTCCCAGTAGCTGATGTAACCCGTCTTGTCGGCGTCGATGAAGGCAAAGTCGAAGCGCTCGCTGGCAGGCATCGCGCGTAGCGTCAGCACTGCGGGCTGGAGCACCAGCTGGACCCGATCGGCTACGCCGGCGAGCTCCCAGTACTTGCGGGCCACCGACGTCCACTCATCGCTGACATCGCAGCAGGTCAGACGCCCGCCGGGGGTCAGGCCGCGGGCGATGCAGATCGAGGAGTATCCGGTGAAGGTGCCGATCTCGAGCGCCTGGCTGGTGCCGGTGAGCTGGGTCAGCAAGGTCATGAACGTGCCCTGCTCGGGCCCGATCTGCATGCCAGCGGCATCCGGGAAGCTCGCTGCCGTCTCGTCCGCCAGCTGACGCAGCACGTCGTCGGGAGCCGCGCTATGGGCGACCAGGTAGTCATGCAGCTCCTCGCTGAGCTGCTCGCTTCGGCGGGTCATACTCGCATGTTAGCGGAGCGGTCGGCGCGCCCCGCCGGGCCCGATAGTCTCGTTTTCATGCCGAACCATTCCCACGGCCTGCCGCTGGCGTTCATTCCGAGCCCCTCGGTCAACGGGTTCCATCTCGGGCCGCTGTTCCTTCATGTGTACGGCCTCATGTACGTGGTCGGCATCGCGCTGGCGATCTACATCACGCGGCGCCGCTGGGCTGCCATGGGCGGCAACCCTGACGTCGTCTGGGACGTGGCGCTGTGGGCCGTGCCAGCCGGGATCATCGGCGGGCGGATCTACTTCGACATCACCACGCCGGCTGACATCCCGCATCAATGGTGGGGGGTCTTTGCCGTCTGGTCAGGCGGGCTTGGCATCTGGGGCGGCATTGCGGGCGGTGCTGCGGCGGGCATCTGGCGGCTCAAACGCGCGGGTATCAACGCCGGCCAGTTCGCCAACGCGATAGCCCCTGCGCTGCTGGTGGCACAGGCGATCGGCCGAATCGGCAACTACTTTAACCAGGAGCTGTTCGGCAAGCCGAGTACGCTGCCGTGGGCACTGGAGATCTCGGTCGCGCATCGGCCAGCGGGCTATCTGGCGTACGGCACGTTCCAGCCCTCGTTCCTGTACGAGATGATCTTTGACCTTGCCTTGGCGGCCGCGCTCGTCTGGCTCGGCCATCACCGCAGCATCCGGCCGTGGGGGCTGTTCGCGCTGTACGTGGCTGGGTACTCCGCCTACCGGATCTTCGAGGAGACCATCCGGATCGACTCGTCCGAGCACTTCCTCGGCCTGCGGCTCAACTTCTATGTCGCGACGATACTGATGCTCGTCGGCATCGCCTGGTTCCTCCGGGCGCAGCGTGCGCCCGCCGTGCCAGCCGTCATCGCCGGCAGCGAGCCAGACGGTGAAGGGCCAGGCGCCGGTGGCTCGGGCGCCGGCGGGTCGGAGACCGGCAGCGCGACCCAGGAAACGTCGGCATCGGGGCATGAGCGGGGATAGCACGGTCGCGGTCTTTATCGAGGCTGGCACGCGGCGGGTATTCGCATCCGCGCTGGACTGGCCGGGCTGGGCGCGCAGCGGCAAGAGCGACGAGCTTGCCGTCGCGGCCATGGCCGATTACCTGCCCCGGTATCTGCCCATCGTGGCAATGGCCGGAGGCGCCGCACCCGCCGGGACACTGGTGATCACCGAGCGCCACGAGGGACTGGCGAAGAACGCGGACTTCGGGGCGCTCGGCGAGATAGCGCCGAGCGAGACCCGCTCCCTGTCGGCCGAGGATGGCGCCCGGCAGGCTGCGCTGCTGGCGGCTACTTGGAGGGCGTTCGACGAGGTGGCCGCCGCAGCACCCGGCCAGTTGCGGAAGGGTCCGCGTGGTGGCGGCCGCGATACCGCCCAGATCATTGACCACGTGCTGGGTGCCGAGGTCGCGTATGCACGCAAGATGGGCCTGGCCCGCGACAAAGCTGTGGAAGCCGGGCCGGACTTCACGGCCATCCTTCGGCAGCGCATCAGCGCGGCGCTGAACGATCCGGCGAGCCTCCCAACGCCGCCGAAGGGCTGGCCGCCACGGACCGCGGTCCGCAGGATGGCCTGGCACGTACTTGACCACTTGTGGGAGATCGAAGACAAAAGCGTCTGAGGCTGTAGGTCGCGCTGCGTTCTTGCGGCGAATCACCGGGATTAGCTGCGCGATTCCGGCAACGGTGGACACAATGCGAAGCCTGCGCATGGGCAGCCACCGAACCTGGAGCCGCTGTGACCACAAGTACTGAGCCTGCGTCGCCCCCAGTAGCGACGGAGGAGGGCTTGCGGGCAAACGTCCTCGGGCTGTTTGACTCCGTTGTCATGGCCGTCGCTGGCAGCGCCCCGGCCTACACCATCGCGGGCAGCACTGCCGCGCTCATCGGAGTCGTGGGCCTGGCAGGTCCGGCCGCGCTGCTGTACTGCGGGATCCCGATGCTCGGCATCGCTTGGGCGTTCAGCTATCTCAACCGGATCGAGGCCAACGCCGGCGCCAGCTACGCCTGGGTCGGCCGGGTGCTGCACCCAGGGCTCGGCTTCATCGCCGGCTGGTCGCTGGTGATCTCGGCGACGATCTTCATGGTGGCCGGCTCACTGCCGGCCGGCTCGGTGACGCTGGGGTTGTTCAGCGCGTCGGCGGCGAACCATCCGGGCTATGTGCTGCTGGTCGGGTCGGTCTGGTTCCTGGTAATGGTGGCGCTCGTGATCGCGGGCGTGCGGGTGACCGCGCGGGCCCAGTGGGTCATGTCCGGCATCGAAGTGGCGATCCTTGTGCTGTTCGCGATCCTGGCGATCGTGCACGCCGCTTCGCACCATGTCGTCTCGTTCTCGTGGTCCTGGTTCGGCTTCAGCCACTTCAATGGCCTCGCAGGCTTTGCCGCCGGCGGCCTAGTGGCGGCGTTCTACTACTGGGGCTGGGACGTCGCCTCGAACCTGAACGAGGAGATGAAGGACAGCAAGCGCAGCGCCGGAATCGGCGGGATCATCGGCGTCATCATCGTGTTCGCGCTGTATGAGATCTTCACCATCGCGACGAACCTCGCGCTGCCAGCCAAGACGATCCAGAACAATGCCGGCGACGTGCTGGCCGTCCTCGGCCAGCTGGTCTGGCACGGCACCGGCGGCAAGCTCATGGTCATCGCGGTCATGCTGTCGACCATCGCCACGCTGGAGACGACGCTCATTCAGGTCACGAGAACTCTGTTCGCGATGTCGAGGGAGCGGACGCTCCCGAAGTTCTTCAGCAGCATCCTGCCGGGCAGGCAGACCCCATGGCTGGCGACGATCGCGGTGGCCGTTGTCTCGCTTGGCCTGTTCATCGGGTCCAACTACATCGGGTCGTTGAGTACCATCCTGACCGACGCTATCTCGGCCATCGGGCTGCAGATCTGCGTGTATTACGGGCTGGCCGGCCTCACTGTGGTCGTGGCGTTCCGGAAGGTGCTGTTCCGCTCGGTCAAGAACCTGGTGCTGATCGGCCTCTGGCCGCTGCTCGGCGCCGCGTTCATGTTCTGGATCCTCGGCGAGTTCGTGGCCACCAATACGAGCAATGCGGTGGTGATCTGGGTGGGCCTCGGCGGCCTGGGCATCGGCCTCATACCGCTGGCCATCTACTGGATCCTCGGCAGTCCTTACTTCAAGCAGCGCCCCACCCTCGGCGCGGTCGTGCCAGAGGACGCAGGTGTGTAGCAGTGCTAGCCTGATCAGCATGCAGCGCGCTGGACTCACGACGACGCCGGAGTTCGTCCCGGCACGCTAGCAGCTGTCTTAGACAACAGCCCCGGGGCGAGTGCCCCGGGGCTCTGTCGTTTTCGGACACTGTCGTTCCTGCGGTCACTCGCCCCGGGCGGCAACACCGCGAGGAGACCGCCATGTATGACCACCGCAAGCTCGGCCGCGAGCTGGGAATCTTCGACACCGACCCGCTGATTGGCGCCGGGCTGCCTTACTGGCTTCCGGCCGGCGCCGCGATCCGCCACGCACTCGAGGAGTACGTCCGGGAGCTGGAGCGCCGCGCGGGCTACCAGCACGTCTACTCCCCGGTACTGGGCAAGCGCGAGCTGTACGAGCTGTCGGGGCACTGGGAGCACTACCGGGACGGCATGTACCCGCCCATGACTATGGGTTCCAGCGGGGGCTCCGGTGTCGGTGCTTCCGGCGCTGGCGATGGCGAGCAACTCGTGCTGCGGCCCAGCCTGTGCCCGCACCACGCGCTGATGTTCCGCCACCGGGCGCGCAGCTACCGGGAGCTGCCGCTGCGTATGGCCGAGCTTGGCGGCCAGTATCGTTCCGAGTTGTCCGGCGCGCTCGGCGGTCTGACCAGGGTCAGGGGCATGCAGCTCAACGACGCGCACATCTTCTGCACCCTGGGCCAGGTGGCGGCCGAGGCTGCGAGCGCGCTCGCCATGATCCGCCAGGCGCACCACTCACTCGGCATCGAGCCCGGCAGGTACCGCCTCTCGCTGGCGAGCGCGTCGGCGAAGTACGTGGGCAGCCCGAAGATGTGGGCCGACGCCACCGCCATGCTCGAGAAGGTGCTCGTCGGCGCCGGCCTGCCCTACGACACCGAGGAAGGCGAAGCTGCGTTCTATGGCCCCAAGATCGACATTCAGGTGGCCGACAGCGCCGAGCGCGAGGCTAGCATCGCGACCATCCAAATCGACTTCTACCAGCCCGACCGCTTCCAGCTTGAATACATCGGCGCGGACGGCGGCCGCCACCGGCCAGTGATGGTGCACCGCAGCGTCATCGGAAGTGCTGAGCGCGCGGTCGCTCACCTGCTCGATGTCAACGGCGGCGCCTTCCCGCCGTGGCTAGCCCCCGTCCAGCTGGTGGTCCTGCCAATCTCAGACGACCAAGTACCCCAAGCCGAGGAGCTCGTACGGCAGGCGATCGAGCAGGGCCTGCGAGCTGAGGTGGCGAGCGACGGCACCCTGGGCGCCCGCATCCGAGCGCACAAGCTAGTCCCATATCTCGCCGTGATCGGCGCAACCGAGGCGGCCGCCGGCGAAGCTTCAGTCAGGCTGCGACAAGGCCAGAGATTGCCGCCCATGACCGTCGCCGCGGCACTGACCGGGATCGTCAGCCAGGTAAGGGCCAACACGGTCGAGTTGTGGAACTGACCGCGAGCCGGTGGCTAGGGGGATCCGGTCGGGCCGTTTCCGGTGGCCCGACCGCGATCACCGGCGGCCTCGGCGGCCCGGTCGATGCGCACCCAGGACCTCCCACCATCGCTGGTCGCCCAGATCGTGATGCCAAACCCCGACGCGTCATCCAGCCATGCGTGGTCGGAGTCGGCGGCCTGAATCTGGGCGCATTCGGAACCACCGCGCGCCTGCGGCCCGACCTGGGCGACGACATCCCACGGCCGCCCGAGGCCGGCGCTGCGGTAGATCACGGCCCGCCCGTTGCGGAACGCGGCCGCCCACCCCGCCGACGCCGACGGGAAGCTGGCCGACATCGGACCGGCACAGCCGGTGCCAGCTCCCGCCCGCCGCAGTACCGACTCCAGCTTCCAACTGGCGCCGTTGTCCGGGCTAGCGAACGTGAGCAAGCTGTAGCCGCCGGGGACGGATGCGGTGACGGGCTCGATGACGGTCTGGCCGAGCACGGTCGGCAGCCCGAAGATCGCGCCGCTCGGCGCGGAGATTCGCGTTCGCTGCCACGACCTACCGCCATCGGACGTGCGGTACAGCGCGGTGCTGTACATGCCGCCGCCCAGCCAGCCGATTAGCCCTCCGGGCTCGAACCTCACCGGGCCGAGTTGCGGCAGGGCGCCGGGGCAGCCGCCCTTGCCGGCCGTGCCGGCGATGCAGCGCCAGGTCGCTCCGCCGTCCGTGCTGTGCAGCAACTCCTCCGCCGGTCCGGTGGGCTCGATGTCGGCCAGCCAGCCGGACATCGGGCTGACGAACCACACAGCATCCGTGCTGCCGCCGGCGGTGACGTGGCCCGAAGCGCTGAGCTGCTGCCAGCTCAGGCCGCCGTTGCTGGTCCGCTGCACCTGCTCGGGACCGCCAGCGCCGATGAAGCTCGCCAGCCAGCCGTCCCTGGGGTTGAGGAAGAACACCGAGTCGGGGATGTCTTGGTTACTGCCGACGGGCCCGAACGGGAGGAACGTGCGACCCCCATTTCTGGTGATGACAAAATGGGCCGAGCGCCCGATGCCCGACTGCACGTATAAGCCCACGACACCAGTTTCAGGACCGAGCATGTCCATAACGCCGTTGACTAACTGGGCCTGTCTGGATTCTGAGCGAGCACTCGATGCCAGGCGGGTTACTGCCGATGGCGCGCAAGCAGTTAGCGTCATGACCGTCGCGGCCAAGCATGAAGCCAGCTCGAGATTCCTCATGCTGCCTGGGACGGCTTTGCGTGCCCGTCGGTTGCGCCATCGCCGAAGCATCCGGCCTAGGCGACGGCAATAGGCTCGGAGATCTTCTTGGTAGTTGTCCGTGCCCGCCAGTACTCCTGCCCAGCCTCGGGCAGGAGGTAGATCGGGTCGTAGTACTCGTACTCCCGCTGCAGCGCGAGCTCGTCGCCGAGCTCCACTCCAGTCCGGTAGTTCTTCGTCCAGTACGAGATGCCGAGCTCGCGGTCGTACCGCGCGACCTGATGAACCCAGCGCTTCCCCACGTAGGGGACGTCGCAGATGAACCGCGGTGTGGCGAAGCCGGGCAGATAGCCCATGATGTCGTGCTGAAGCTGCTGTGCCTCGGCCAGCGACAGCCGCCAGTGCTCGCTGTTGGGGATCATGTCGCACATGTAGAAGTAGTACGGCATGATCTTCGCGTCATCCAGCAGGGCAAAGCACAGGTCCAAGAGCTGCTCGGTCTTGTCGTTTGTGCCGCGCAGCAGCACGCCCTGGTTGCGGACATCGCGGATGCCGGTCTCCAACATGGCCTTGGCGGCCTTGGCCACGAGGGGCGTCACGGACTGGGCCGAGTTCACGTGGGTGTGGATGGCGATGCTGACGTCGCGCGCTATCGCGGCCGTGGCGAGGCGCTGCATGCCGGCCCTGACCTCGTCGGTCAGCCAGTACTGCGGCAGGCCCATCAGGGCCTTGGTCGCCAGGCGGATGTCGCGGACGGTCTCGATCTCGAGAAGGCCGGCGACGAACGACTCAAGCCGCGGCCACGGCAGGTTGGCGACGTCGCCGCCGGAGACGACCACGTCCCGGACGCCGGGGCTGCGGCGCAGGTACTCCATCATCGCGCCGAGCCGATCGTCGCGGCCGAGCTCGAACTTGTGCTTCTGGATCACTGGGGTCGGGTTGCCGACGAGGTCCATCCGGGTGCAGTGGCCGCAGTATTGCGGGCAGGTGGGTAGCAGTTCGGCCAGCACCTTGGTGGGGTAGCGGTGGGTCAGGCCCTCGACGGCCCACATCTCGGCCTCGTGCAGGGAGTCGCGGGAGGCTTCCGGATGCGACGGCCAGTCCGCGCGCCGATCGCTGAAGACCGGGATCATGTACCGCCGGACCGGGTCGGCGTAAAAGGCGTCGGTGAAGCCCGGATCGGCGGGGGACAGGCCTGGCACGATTGTGTTGATCATCTGCGGTGGCACCAGCATCGACATAGTGGCCCGCTCGGCCTGGTCCTGCTCCAGGTCGGCGTAGAACCGTTCGTCCAGCCCTGCGCCGACGACCTGGCGCAGCTGGCGGATGTTCTTGATGCAGTGGGCCCGCTGCCACTGCGCGGAGGCCCACTCCTGCGGCGTGACGTCAGCCCAGCCGGGCAGTCGCCGCCAGTCGGGCTCTACCAGCTCCTTGTGCCGATAGACGTACGGCTGGTCGATCATTGGTGCACCTGCCCCTCGAGATAGTCCGGGGCCAGGATGATAGCCCGTGGTTCCGGAGCACTACGCAAGAAGATCCTGTCTGTATAGTGACAGACGACAGATTCTATTGAAAGCTCACACTACCCTTGCGTTCAGCTATAAACGGCGCAACACACGCGAGTCCGGCATAAGCCAGTGCCGGCGGCGTTAGCGACGCTCTGCCGGCCGGTTGGAAGGATTGATTGTGACCCGATCGCCGCTCGGCCCGCACGCCGGCGCCGCATTGAACGGTCAGGCGGGCGCGCCAGCCTCGCCACTCGGGCTGCACCGCGTACTGGAGCCGGCTGGCGTGCTGCCGCAGGCGGCCTGGCGGCTCAACACGCGCCCGGCGATCTGGCCAGACGAGGTACGGATCGCAGTCGAGCGGCTGAACCTGGACGCTGCCTCGTTCCGGCAGCTTCACGAGGCGAACCGCGGGGACCCGGACAAGATCAGAGCGTCGGTTCTGGAGATCGTGCAGGACGCGCGGCAAGATGCAGAACCCGGTCACCGGGTCTGGCGGCATGCTCACTGGAGTGGTCGATGAGGTCGGCCCGGACTCGCCGCTCGGCCTGCGGCACGGCGACAAGATCGCCACCCTCGTGTCTCTCAGCTTGACGCCCCTTGTCATTACGGACGGGCTGGCCCGCTGGGACGGCACGTCCGAGCAGGTGCCATGCGACGGCCACGCGATCCTGTTCGGTCGTTCGATCGCGGCAAGGCTGCCCGACGATATGGCCGCCGAGCTTGCCCTGTCGGTCATGGACGTGTGCGGCGCCCCGGCCCTGACTCACCGGGTGGTGAGCACGAGCCAAGCGAAGGGCCCGACCGTCGCCATCATCGGGGCGGCCGGCAAGAGCGGCTCGTTGTCGGCTGCCGCGGCCCGCCGGGCCGGTGCCGAGACGATCGTCGGCGTGGTCCCGCACGAGGCCGAGGCCAGCATCCTGGGCGCTGCCAGGGCGGGCGACGGCGACCACGGCCTGGTTGATCACGTAGTGATCGCCGACGCACGCAACCCGGTCGGAGTGTCCAGCGCGATACAGCACGCCGCCGGCGGTCCCGCGGACGTTACCGTGGTCTGCGTGGACGTCCCCGGCTGCGAGGGCGGCGCGATCCTCGCGACCGCCCAGGGCGGCACCGTCATTTTCTTCTCGATGGCAACCTCGTTCACGGCCGCGGCGCTCGGCGCCGAGGGCCTGGCCGCGGATGTCACGATGCTCGTGGGCAACGGGTATGTTCCTGGGCACGCTGAACTGGCCATCGACCTGATCCGCACCGAGCCGGGCGTGCGGGGCATTTTCCAGCGCCGGATCGACGAACATTCGGAGTAAACAATGCAGAGCCGACTTCACCTCGACCCGGCGGTCGTCAGCGACGCGCGTGAACTGGCGGTCAAGGCTGGCGCGCCGATCGTCGAGATGGCAAGGACGCACACCACGGTCTCGGTCGAGCGCGCCGTGCTGCGGCTGGCCGGGCTCCAGGGCGCCGACGCCGATGGCATGCCGTGGGTGAACCACCTTGTCGATGCTGTCCGGGAGAGCACCGGCCTTGAGCACGGCGTCGCGCTGCCGGCCTGGGACGCGTTGCTGACGGGTGCCTACGACAGCCTGGCCGCGCTGGCCGAGGCGGCCGCCCAGGGCAAGGTGGCGTTCCGCATCCCATCTGGCGCAGACGCCCATGCCGCCCGAGCCGCCGCGAGCGCAGCCCTCGGCGCCGGCATCGCCAAGATCGACGCCAACCGCGCCCGGCGCCGGCAGCTGATCGAGCAGACCGCCGAGCCGCGCAAACCGTGGATCTACCTGATCGTCGCGACCGGCGATATCTACGAGGACATCCCGCAAGCGCAAGCCGCCGCCCGTGAGGGGGCCGACGTCATCGCGGTGATCCGCTCGACGGGCCAGTCGCTGCTGGACTACGTACCTGAGGGCGCAACCCGGGAGGGCTTCGCCGGCACCTACGCCACGCAAGAGAACTTCCGGCTGATGCGAGCTGCGCTGGATGAGACGAGCCGCGAGCTGGGCCGGTACGTCCGGCTGACCAACTACGCCTCGGGCCTGTGCATGCCGGAGATCGCCTCGCTGGCCGGGCTGGAGCGCCTGGACATGATGCTGAACGACTGCATGTACGGCATCATCTTCCGCGACATCAATCCGCGTCGGACATTCATCGACCAGCGCTTCTCGCGGCAGATACACGCCAGGGCCGGGATCATCATCAACACCGGCGAGGACAACTACCTGACGACGGCCGATGCGGTCGACGCCGCGCACACCGTGGTGGTTAGCCAGCTCATGAACGAGTACTTCGGCAAGGAAGCGGGTCTGGCCGACAGCCAGCTCGGCCTCGGCCACGCCTTCGAGATCAACCCGGCTGTACCGGATTCGTTCCTGCTCGAGCTCGCCCACGCGCAGCTGGTTCGCGAGCTCTTCCCCGATGCGCCGCTGAAGTACATGCCGCCGACCAAGCACATGACCGGCAACGTGTTCGCCGGGTACCTGCTGGACGCGTTCTTCAACTTGTGCGGCGTCATGACCGACCAGTCGATCCTGCTCATCGGCATGATGACCGAGGGTATCCACACCCCGTTCCTGTCTGATCGTGATCTTGCTCTAGAGAACGTGCGCTATGTCCGCGACGCCGCGGGCCGGCTTGGCGAGAGCTTCGTCCCTGCCCCCGGCGGGTTCATCGAGCAGCGCGCCAAGCAGGTGCTCGGCGAGTCGGTGAGCCTGCTGCGGCGGATCGCCGACGAGGGGCTGCTGACTGCGATCGCGGACGGGACGTTCGGGATCACCAAGCGCCCCGCCGACGGGGGCCGGGGCCTGGACGGCGTGATCGAGCGCGCTGAAGGCTACTTCAACCCGGCGTCCGAGATCCTTGAGAGCGGGAACGGGGCCGAGAGCGGCGAGCCGGCTCGGGCGCTGAGCGAGATCGGAGCGAGTGAATGAGCGGTAGCGTCATACGCCCATACGGCGACACCACCGGCGACGGGCGGATCCAGGTCTCGTTCACGCTACCCATCCCGTTCGGCACCGCGACGGAGCAGGCGCGGGCCGAAGGCGCCGCGATGCAGCTCGCAGCGAAGATGGGCCTCGACCCGGCGATGGTCGTGCACGCCAAGGGCATGGGCCCGGACTACACGTTCTTCATCGTCTACGGCCGGGTGTCGCACCTGGTCGACTTGTCGCAGGTGACGGTCACGGAGCGGGAGTTCCCGCTGCTGTCGCCGGCCGAGGTGAACTTGCGCATCCGCACCGGGCTCGGCCGCAAGCTGGTCGTGGTCGGAGCTTGCATCGGCACCGACGCGCACACGGTCGGCATCGACGCCATCCTCAACGTGAAGGGTCACTCGGGGGAGAAGGGCCTGGAGTACTACCGGGAGATCCGCGTCGTGAACCTCGGCTCGCAGGTCGCGGTGCCAGACCTGGTGGCCAGAGCCAAGGCTGAGGGCGCGGACGCCGTACTGGTCAGCCAGGTGGTCACGCAGCGGGACGCGCACATCTCGAACGCGAAGGAGATGTCGGCGGCTTTCGACGCGGCGGGGCAGGACCGGCCGCTGCTTGTGGTGGGCGGTCCGCGGTTCGATCCGTCGATGACGACCGAACTGGGCGTGGACAAGATCTTCGGCAAGGCCACGACGCCAGGCGAAGTGGCCAGCTACCTGGCGTACGCAGTAGCGCCGGAGGTCGCGGCAGCGTGAGCGAGGACCCGAGGCTTGGCCTGACGGTCACGCACAGGCGCTACGTGCCGTACAGCCACGCCCATTACGGCGGCAATCTGGTCGACGGCGCGTACATGCTTGGCCTGTTCGGGGACGTGGCGACCGAGGTGTGCATCCGCACCGATGGCGACGAAGGCCTGTTCGCGTCGTACTCGGACGTGCAGTTCCGGGCGCCCGTGATCGCAGGCGACGTGCTTGAGGTCACCGCGGCGGTGGCCAGGGTTGGCACGCGCAGCCGGCAGATCGCGTTCGAGGCGCGGGTCGTGTGCCGCGCCCAGCCCGAGCGCGGCCCGTCGGCCGCCGCCGTGCTAGCCGAGCCGATCGTCGCGGTGACCGCTACCGGCACCGTCGTGGTGCCCGCTCGCTAGCGATCGGCGAAGCGCGCTTCGCCGTCGGCGAAGGTGTAGATCTCGACGCCGTCGATCAGCGCGCGCTCAACCCGGCTCAGCACATCCAGCGGGTCGCCCGACCAGATGACCAGGTCCGCGTCCTTGCCCGGCTCAATGGAGCCGAGCCTGTCCTCGATGCCGACGATGCGCGCCGGGTTAATGGTCAGCGCCCGCAGCGCGGTGTCCCGGTCCAGTCCGTGCTTGACCGACAGCGCCGCCTGGTGAGCGAGGAAGTTGATGGGTACGACCGGGTGGTCTGTCGTAATCGCGATGGTGACGCCTGCGGCAGCGAGCTTGCCGGGATTCGCCAGCGATCTGTTCCGCAGCTCGACCTTAGAGCGGCTGGTAAATAGCGGGCCGATGATGACCGGGATGTCCTTCGCCGCCAGGATGTCGGCGAGCAGATGGGCCTCGGTGCCGTGGTCGATCACCAGGTCGTAGCCGAACTCCGCGGCGAGGCGCAGCGCTGTCGCGATGTCGTCCGCTCGGTGGCAGTGCTGGCGCCACGGAATCTCCCGACGCAGCACCATGGCGAGCGCTTCGAGCTTGAGGTCGCGATCGACTGGCTTGCGGTCGGCCTCAGACTTGCCCTGCTCAGCTTCGAGGCGCGCCAGGTAGTTCGCCGCGTCGACGAGGGCACCGCGGATGACCGCCGCGGTCCCCAGGCGCGTGCTCGGTGTCTGCTTGCGCTCGCCATAGATGCGCTTCGGGTTCTCGCCGAGCGCCGACTTCATCCCGGCGGGAGCGCGGAGCAGCATCTCGTCGACGGTCCGGCCCCAGCACTTCAGCGCGGCTGTCTGGCCGCCGATGGGGTTGCCCGAGCCGGGATTGACGTTCACCGCGAGCACGCCGCCCGACACGGCGTCGCGGAAGCCCAGGTCGGCTGGGTTGATTGCATCCAGGGCTCGGACGTGCGCGGTTACCGGCTCGGTCAGCTCGTTCGAGTCCGAGCCGGCCCAGCCCTCGCCTTCCTCGTGCACGCCTACGTGGCCGTGTGCCTCGATGAATCCCGGCAGGACCCACTGGCCTGCTGCATCGATGACGTTCGCGTCCCGAGGAATGTCTAGGCCCACGCCGACAGCCGCGATCTTCCCATCCTCGATCAGTACGGTGGCCCCGTCGATGGGCTCGGCGGTGATGGGCACTACGTACCCGCCGACGATCGCTGTCGCGTTAGCCGTCATATGCGCTCCCGGTTTTTGTAGCGTGTGACCTATGCGCTTCGCCTTTAAGACTGCACCGCAGGACACCACCTGGGCCGCGATGCTCGACGTCTGGCGCGTCGGCGACGATATCGAGCTGTTCGAGTCCGGCTGGACGTTCGACCACTTCTATCCGATCTTCGGCGACTCGACCGGGCCGTGCCTGGAGGGTTGGATCACCCTGACCGCGCTGGCTCAGGCGACACGTCGGCTTCGGCTCGGCACACTGGTTACCGGCATTCACTACCGGCACCCCGCGGTACTCGCGAACATGGCAGCGACACTGGACATCGTCTCCGGCGGCCGGCTCGAACTTGGCATCGGGGCCGGCTGGAACCAGGAGGAGTCCGGCGCCTACGGCATCGAGCTTGGCACTCCACGTCAGCGGAGCGATCGGTTCGAAGAGGCATGCGAGGTCCTCGTCGGCCTGCTGACCCAGGAGGTCACGACGTTCGCTGGCGACTACTACCAGCTGACGGACGCTCGCTGCGAGCCTAAGCCCGTGCAGCGGCCGCACCCGCCGATCTGCATCGGCGGCAGCGGCGAGAAGCGCACGCTGCGGACGGCGGCGCGCTTCGCACAGCACTGGAACTTCGTCGGCGGGTCCGTCGAGCAGTTCGCGCGGGCCAGGGACGTGTTGTATCAGCACTGCGCCGACGTCGGCCGCGACCCCGACGAGATCCTGCTGTCCAGTCACGTGGTCTACACCGGCGACGCGGCGGAGACCGCGGCAACGGCGGCGGCCTTGGGCGAGGCTGGCGTCGAACTCGCGATCGTCACCATGCGCCCACCGCATACGGCGGCAGCGCTCGAGTCGCTGGCCGACGCGTTCGCCCAGCTGGCCTGACCGCAGCTGAACGGACTCGCCGGCGCCGCCAACTCAGCCTTGGCGGAGCTGAGCGACCACCGTGTCGGCCTGCTGCGTGGTGATCGTGCCGAGGTTGGGCATCGGCAGCGTCCGGCTGCCCCCCGCGAGGAAGATCACGTGGTCAGTCATGCAGGCGCGAATGTCGGGATGCTGCTGGGCGATCGCGATCTGCTGGCGCAGGAGGTCTTGACGCTGCGTCATCGCCTGGTTCACGGCCGGCATGACGCGGTTCTGCACCTTCTTGGCGACCGCTCGCCCGATGAACCGCGCGGCCGCGCCAAGCGCCACGTCGGCGATTGCCCCGTCGATCGAATCGACGGGGCTGTCGCCGTAGCTTCTCGTCCGACCCAGCCAGCCGCCGCTGCCCGGCGGCGGCCGGCCTGCGGCTCGCCCGCCCAGCCAGGAACTGGACCCGAGCGCGGTTCGGCGTTCCAGCCCTGCTGCGGCGCGCCCTGCTGCGGTGCTGCGCCCTGCATCTTGTCCAGCTGCATCTGTGCGAGTGCAGCTAGCTCGCCAATCGAGTGCACATTAGCGGTGCTGCCGCATTGGGGGCATGGATCGGCAGCTGGTGCCGCGCCGGGGAACTGCTCGCCTGGGAACTGGCCGCCCTGGAACGGCCCGCTGCCTGGGAACTGCGCGCCCTGGAACGGGCCGCTGCCTAACTGGTCATCGGTCACTGCTCCATTGTGCCCGCGAGGCTCGCCTCCGGGAAGGAGTCGCGGACACTAACCGCGACGTCGGAGGGCCGAAGCGGGGCGAGTGGTACGCGGCTTGCGCGGGAGGCTGGGCTAAAGCGTCCGGCAGGCCACGACGCTGAGTCCGATTTGTGCGATTCTGTCCGCCAACGCCGGCGGCTGGCCCCACCGGTCCGGCGACTCTTCACGGTTTCCTCGGGCGCAAAACGGCCAAACCCGGACTCAAGATCGCGCGAACCCGTGTAAGGCCGCGCGAGAACCACAATCGCCGCGTCAGCCTCCGCCGCAAAAGCCGCTGACCGCGCACTACGCGCCTGCTCCGGGGTGATGGCGGCCGGCGGAGGCCCGCGGGCGCCGGCGCCGCCGCCTGGGCCGCGGGCTAGGTCTGGGTGGTTTGCCCGGCTGTGCCCGCAGGCGGGCAGTGACCCGGGTCTCACTTGTTACCCGCCGGTAGTGATCTGCGTCTCATCACGGAACCGCCCCGCCGCCCCGCCCCGTCGAACCTCCCGTCACTCACCGTGACACCCCAGTCACGGCGAGACCGGACGGCGCCCCCCGGCGGCGGCCCGGACCCCCCGACCCCCACGAAGGGACGCCCCCATGCCCCGCATCACGCCCCTGACCAGCGCCCTGACCAGCGCCCTGGCGGGCCGCGGCAAGACCGCCGCGGCCGTCGCCGCCGCCGCGGCCGTGCTGGCCGGCGGGGGCGCCGCGAGCGCAGCCGCGCTTTCCGGTGCTGCCCCCGCTGCGCATGAGGCTGCCCAGCACGTTGCTACCCACGCGAAGACTGCTCAGGTTGACACCGCGCATGCCAAGACGGTGACTACCGCGAAGGCTGCGACCCCTGCGAAGGCTGCGGCGCCTGCGAAGGCTGCAGCGCCTGCGAAGGCTGCGGCGCCCGCTCCGGCTCCGGCCAAGGCGGCCGCCCCCGCGGCGCCCGCGCCGGCGCCGGCGCGGCCGTATCAGGTGTATGACTCGGTGACGCCGTCGCAGATCCCGGCCGGTCAGCCGATCGCGACGTATGCGACCGGCGGGTACGCGGTGAACCCGGCGAACGTGGCCGCCCGCAGCCATGTCACCTGGATCGACACCAACGGCAGCGACCCGAGGGCCGCGGCGCTGGATGTCGAGCCGGGCGACGCGACGCCGCAGATGGCGGCCCAGTGGGCCTGGCAGAAGCTGCACAACGCGGCCGGCCAGGTCGCGGTGATCTACACCTACCGGGCGCAGTGGCCGGCCACCCAGGCCGCGATCGCGACCCTGCCGCAGGCGATGCAGCATCAGGTCCGGTGGTGGATCGCCGACCCGACCGGCGTGCCGCACGTGGTGCCCGGCGCCCAGGCCACCCAGTGGTACTGGGGCCACAACTACGACATCAGCACCGCCCTTCCCGGCTCCGGCCTCTAACCCCCACCCGCGGCCCTACCCCCCAGGGCCGCATCCCCGGGACCGCACATCGCAGGTCCCAACGCACAGTGCCCCGCCCACCCCCCAGGGCGGGGCACTGTCATGCCCGCGCACACGGCCGTAGTCCTGGTCCCGGCGCTGCACATTCGTATCCGCGCGGGCATATCGAGAGCGACGTCCCGATGCTTGAATGCTTGGCAGGGTCTGTCCGAGCCGCTGGCTCGGTCAAGGGAGGGGACACCATGGCGTTGAAGTACGGCCGCCGGCCGCCGAAGAACGCGCCCGCGCTCAGATTCGCAAGCTTCCTGAGCGCAGTGCCGGCGCATCCGGCCAGAGAGGACTATCTGGCGAAACTGCCCGGCTGGCAGATGCTCGGCAACGACGTGGCCGGCGACTGCAACGCAGTCACCTGGGCAAATCTCCGCCGCCTGGTAACGGCGTCCCTCGCGACTGAGTACTACCCGACGCAGGCGCAGGTCTGGCAGTTCTACCAGACGCAGAACCCCGGGTTCGATCCAGCCGGAACTAAGGACACGAACGGACCAGGCAGCAGCCACGACCAGGGCATGGACGTCCAGACCGGCCTGGAGTACCTGCACAGCACTGGCGGACCGGATGGTGTCAAGGCCGTCGCATTCGCCAAGGTGGATCACACCAAACTGGCCGAGGTCGAGGCAGCGCTGGCTATCTTCGGCGGCTTGTGGCTGGGGATCCAGGTGCTGGCAGCGAACCAGCAGGAATTCTCCGAGGGCAAGCCCTGGACGGACGTGCGAGGCTCGGCTATCGAAGGAGGCCACGCCATCCTCGGCGGCGGCTACGGCGCCGACATCCAGTTCATTACCTGGGCGAAGGAAACCGAGCTTCGCTCAATCGTTCTGGAACGGAGTCGCCGCGAGCAACCCCTTGGTCGAGGAGGCATGGGCCGTCATCTGGCCCGAGCACCTCGGCACCAAGAGCTTCGAGGACGGGGTCGACCAGGCTCAGCTGGCCGCTGATTACCAGGCCATCACCGGGAGCCCGCTGGTTCTGTCCCCGAGCTGATAGGCAGGCAGACCCGACGACGGCAGCTCGCCCGGTGGCACCTCGCAGCCTGAGCGAGCTGGCGGCCATTGTCACGGCAGCCAGGACCAGGCACGATGTGCGAGTAATGGGCTAGTTCCCGCGGAGGAAGAGCGTGCCTGCTGAGCGAGCTGCCGACGCTGGGCGGCTCATGCTCCGCCTCGGCGATCCCGACCATGCGCTGGCTGGTGTGCGGCTGCAGCTGGACGCTTGCATGCCACCGGACCTGCTGGAATTCCGGAGGGCGGGCGAGCACTGGGAGCTGGCCATTGACCCGCCTCCGGTCTGGCGGCTTGAGTACCTGCTCGAGCTGCGGTACGCCGACGGCGTCTCGAAGGTCGTCACCGATCCGGCCAATCCGTTCCAGGTCGCTACCGCCTTCGGGCCCAAAAGCGTCCTGGAGTTCCCCGGATATGCCCCGCCCGGCTGGCTCGGCGCACCCGGCGATCCAGGCGTCACGCGTCCGATCGACACGCCGCCGATTGCAGCGCGGATCTGGGCGCCGACCGGCGTGAGCGACGAGCAGCCGCTGCCGCTGCTGGTCGTCCACGACGGCCTCGAATATGACACGCTCGCGAACCTGACGACCTACCTCGGCGCCGGTACGGCCGGCGGATGGCTACCCGTTCTGCGCGCGGCGATGCTCAGTCCAGGAACGCGGAACAGCTCGTACTCCGCCAGTCCGCGGTACGCCCGAGGCTTTGTTCGCCAGACCTTGCCGGCCCTGAAGGCCGCCCTAGCGACCAGCGTGGTTGTCGGCATGGGCACCAGCCTCGGCGCCCTTGCGATGCTGCACGCCTACTGCCTGTACCCGGACTCCCTGGATGGCCTGTTCCTCCAGTCGGGGAGCTTCTTCGTGCCCCGGCTGGACAGCCAGGAACGGCGGTTCCCGTACTTCCGGCGGATCACCGACTTCACCGCGGCCGTGCAGGCCGGGGCGCTGCCAGCTGACCCCGTTCCCGTCATGATGACCTGCGGTGCTCTCGAGGAGAACCTTGAGAACAACCGCCTGATGCTGGCCGCGTTGCGGTTGCGCGGCTATCCGGCGACGCTGCACGAGGTTCCCGACCTGCACAACTACACCGCATGGCGGGACGCGTTCGACCCGTACCTGGCCGAGCTGCTCAGGCAGGTCGCTGGGTGAAACGGGAAGCGACAGAGCTCTGGTCGGACGCGATCGGCGCGGCGGGCACCATCGTGCGCTACGGGCACTGGGGCCGCGCCGTGCTGGTCTTCCCAAGCGAGCAGGGAAAGGCGTGGGACTTCGAGCACAACGGCATGGTGGCAGCGGTCGCTGGTCTGCTTGAGGCAGGGCGGCTGAAGCTGTACTGCGTGGATAGCTACGACGCTGCCTCCTGGTCAGACCAGACCATCTCCCTGGAGGAACGGGCCCGCCGGCACGGCCGATATGAGTCGTGGATCCTGGGCCAGGTACTGCCCTGGATCTACGTGGACTGCGGTGGCCCGCTGGAAGTCGCGACACTCGGGTGCAGCCTCGGCGGTTTCCACGCTGCCAATTTCGCGCTGCGACGGGCGGACCTGTTCCCGCTAGCGCTGTGCTTCTCCGGCAACTACGACCCCGGCTCCTGGCACGCGTGGGGTGAACGAGGCGACGCCGCGTACTTCAATAACCCGATGGACTACGTCGCGCACCTGGACGGCGATCATCTCGACTGGCTCCGGGGGCAGGTCAGCCTGCTCCTGGTCTGCGGCCAGGGTCAGTGGGAGGACACCACTGGTTCGCTGCAGAGCACGACGCAGTTTGCCGCGCTGCTCGCCGGCAAAGGCATCAGGCACGAGCTTGAACTGTGGGGGACGCCCCACGACTGGCCAGCCTGGCGTGACCAGGTGGCCCACTACCTGCCCAGGTACTGCTGACCCGCTTCGAATGGAGGCCCGAATGCAACGGCACCTGATCGGGTTGCTGCTCGGCACGGAGGAGGACTGGCCGCGGGCCTTCGAAGAGATCGTCCGACGGCTAGGCACGGTGACCGGACCGGACGGCAACCGGCACGCCTTCGACACCGAGCGGATCACGATCGAGCCGTTCGCGCTGCGGGACCGGCCGCGCTACCACCTCGTGATCGACCGGCTCGCGTACTGGTACTACGTCCCCCGCGAGTGGCTGAAGAAGGTAGCGCTCATGGACAGCGTGTACCTGCTGAACAGCCCGTTCACGTTCCAGTCGATGGAGAAGCACGCGGCCTACTGCGCGATGCTCCGGCTTGGCCTCAAGGTGCCGGAGACCGTCCTCGTGCCCTACAAGAACCCGGTCGACAACGCCCGGTACGCCTACACGGCGGCCAAGTACAACCAGCCTTCGACCTGGACGCCATCGCGGAGCGGATCGGGTACCCGCTGTTCATGAAGCCCTACGACGGCGGCGCGTGGCGCGGCGTATCGCGGATCAATAGCGCGGCCGAACTGCATGCCGCCTACGACGCCAGCGGCGAGATGCTCATGCACCTGCAGAAGGCCGTCGATTACGACGTGTTCGCCAGGTCGCTGTCGATTGGCGCGGAGACCATGGTGATGAAGTTCCAGCCCGAGCAGCCGATGCACCTGCGCTACGCCGTCGACCACTCGTTCCTGTCGCCGCAGGAAGGGGCCGAGGTCGTGACGATCGGCCGACTGGTGAACGCCTTCTTCCGGTGGGAGTTCAACTCGTGCGAGACGCTGGTGAAGGCTGGCGAGGTCTACCCGATCGACTACGCCAACGCCTGCCCGGACGTGGCGCTGACGAGCCTGCACTACTACTTCCCGTGGGCCATCAAGGCGCTCGTCAAGTGGTGCGCCTTCGCGCTGGTCACCGGCAGGCGGCCGCGGCTGGACCTGAACACACGGCTGTACTTCGAGATCGCCGATGCTGCCGACGCGTCCTATGCGGACAAGCTTGCCGCCTACCGCCGCCTGGCTGACAGCTACTTCGAGACCGAGCGCTACGAGGAGTTCTGCGCCGCCAGCCTCGGCCACCTCGATGCCATCGTCCTGGACTGGGTGGCCAGCCCTGATTTCGACAGGCTGATCGTCGATACCGTGCGCTCGACCTATCCGGCGCACGAGCACGAGCAGTTCACCGAGCACCTGCGCGGCCTGCTCAGCATGTGGGTCCGGGACGAGAGCAGTCGGGTCGCGGCGTGAGGAGGAGACATGGGCCGAGACATTGAGGCCATCAAGATCACGGGGGAGGACCGGCGCACCTACCGGGCGAAGCTAGCCCGCTCGCTCGACGTCTTCGCGCGGATGCTGAAGGAACGGCTATTCGACACCGATTCGGCGCTCGTGGGCCAGGAGATCGAGCTGAACCTGGTCGACGACCAAGGCGCGCCGTCTATGCACAACGCCGACGTGCTCGCCGCGATCGCGGATCCGATCTGGGCCACCGAGGTTGGCCAGTTCAATCTCGAGATCAACGTGCCGCCGCGCGAGCTGGCCGGCGACTCGATCGCGGAACTGGAGGACGAGATCCGGGGCAGCCTCAACGCGGGTGACGAGAAGGCCCGCGGTGTCGGAAGCCGGCTGGTGATGATCGGGATCCTGCCCACCCTGGCTCAGTCGGACGTCGGTGAGAGCACGATGTCGGCGAACGAGCGCTACCGGGTGCTGAACGAGCAGATTTTCGCGGCTCGGGGCGAGGATATGCGGATCGAGATCGACGGCGCCGAGCAGATCCTGACGCACGCGGACAGCATCACCCCCGAGGCCGCGTGCACGAGCGTCCAGCTGCATGTCCAGGTCAGCCCGGACGCGTTTGCCAGTTACTGGAACGCGGCCCAGTCCATCGCGGGCGTGCAGGTGGCGCTGGCTGCCAACTCGCCGTTCCTGTTCGGCAGGCAGCTCTGGCACGAGACCAGGATCACGCTGTTCGAGCAGGCCACCGACACCCGCCCGGACGAGCTGAAGCGGCAGGGCGTGCGGCCCAGGGTGTGGTTCGGGGAGCGCTGGATCACCTCGGTCTTCGACCTCTTCGAAGAGAACATCCAGTACTTCCCGGCGCTGCTGCCCATCTGCGAGGACGAGGATCCGGTGGCGGTGCTCGAGCAGGGCAACTGCCCGCAGCTGGCTGAGATGAGCCTGCACAACGGGACGGTTTACCGCTGGAACCGGCCCGTATACGGCGTGGTCGACGGCAAGCCACACCTTCGGGTGGAGAACCGCGTACTGCCCGCGGGACCGTCGGTCGTGGATGTCATGGCGAACGCCGCGTTCTACTACGGGCTCGTGCGCGTGCTGGCCGAGTCCGAGCGGCCGGTGTGGACGCAGATGTCATTCACGACCGCGGCTGAGAACCTGCACGAGGCCGCCAGGAATGGGATGGGCGCGCAGCTGTACTGGCCGGGCCTCGGTGACGCGACCGTGCCCGAGCTCGTGCTGCGCAGGCTCTTGCCGATGGCCCGCGACGGCCTCAGCCGATGGGGTGTCGGCTCCGGACACGCCGACCGGCTACTTGACGTCATCGAGCAGCGCTGCCTCACCGGCCAGACCGGCGCCGCCTGGCAGATCAGGACTGTAGCCGGGCTCAGCGAGGAGCACGGAGTTGATCGGCCAGAAGCGCTGCGCCAGATGACACAGCGCTACATCGAGCACATGCACACGAACGAGCCGGTGCACACCTGGCCCGAGTGCGTGTAACGAGCAGCGGGTAGACCGGCTGGCCAGGAGTATCGTCGGTGGAACTAGACCGTGAACGACTGCAGTGCCTGCTTCAACCCAGATTGCAGATCCCGACGGTGCGACTGCGGTAATCCTCGAGGTTCCGGCGTCCTGGCGCCGCTTCGTAACCACCGCGAAAGGAGAAACTGGCTGTGCGCTGGTTCAAGGTGGCCGCAATCGTGGTCGGCGTAATGATCGCGTTCCTCGTTGTCTCATCGGTAATCGGGTTCCTTGTTGAGGCCGTGATCGCGGTGCTCGCTGTCGCCGTGATCGTCCTCGCCGTCAAGGTGGCGTTCAACCGTAAGCAGGTTTCGTGGAAGAGGTCGCGCGGTGAGGTCCGCGGGCCGAGAGACGGCAGGTCGCTGCGCCGCCAGACAACGCCGGATGTCGAGGATGATCTGGCCCGGCTGAAGCGCGAGACGGGCGGCTAGACATCGCGTCTGACCGCGCGGGCCTACCCATTATTGGCTTGGGCATGAAGTTGTTGTCTTGGCTCACTCCGCGGCATGATCGGGCGTCACATACGCGTGCGCCGTTGGCGACTGGTCGCGGTCGACCCCTAAGGCCCGGTGAACGTCGAGGTTGTGGCGCGGTCTGAAGCCGGAGCGTGTCAGTGCGGTGCTTGCCGGGCTAGTCTCGTGTAATGCCGTACTTGCGGCGCGTTACCGGGCCGCGGCGCGGGGAAGCGCCCAGCGCAGCCTTATTGCGCATGGCCGAGTTGTGCGGTGTATGCGCGCCCGGACGCGGTCGGCGCGTCGCCGATGCTGCGGTCCTGATTGCCAATCAAGTCGGACTGCAACGGGGTCGGCTCGCCGCGCTGCGCGAGGCTGCCCGGTTGCTCGACGTCGGCCTGGCCGGGCTGCCGCTGGAGGTCGCGCGCCGATCCCGCGAGCTGACTGCCGAGGAGGAAGGCGAGTTCCGTCTGCATCCGCTGCGGAGCCTGGAGATCGCGCGTGAGGCCAATTTGCCGTACGAGGCGCTGAACGGGATCATGCACCATCACGAGCGCATCGATGGCCGCGGCTACCCGATGGGTCTGGCGGGCCACGAGATCCCCGAGTTCGCCCGCATCGTTGCCATCGCCGATGCCTTCGGCCAGATGACGCAGCCCTGGCTGCCCCGGCCAGCCATATCGGCCACCGAGGCGCTGGCCGAACTGAAGTCAGCTTCGGGTACCCACTTCGACCCGCTCTTCGTCGCAGCCCTCGCCTACGCCATTGACCGTCAACCATCCGCACTAGCCCACGGTTAGACCCGATCACCGCGGCAGCGTAAGCGCTCCGCTATCCGCGATCATGAAATGCTGCGCTCCGCGGCAGATGTGCGCATTGAAGTGGTCCTCCGGCCACGCAGCACTCGGGCCATGCCAGACTCCCAGCTGTTGGGGCAGGGATACGTCGTGACCATGAGCGAATGCGACATGAGCGGGACGAGGATGGACGAGCAAGAGCGGCCCGAGCCGCCTCGCGACAGCGACGAGGCAGCGACGCTGGTCGGTTTTCTGGACTATCAGCGCGAGACGCTCCGGCAGAAGTGCCGCGGGCTGACCGATGAGCAGTTGCGGGTGACGCTGCCGCCTTCGCCTATCACGCTCGGCGGGCTGCTGAAGCACCTGGCCTGCGTCGAGGACTCCTGGTTCACGGAGGTGGTCGCAGGCGAGCCGCTTCCCGAGCCGTGGGCGAGCGTGGACTTTGAAGCCGACGCAGACTGGACCTGGCACAGCGCAGCTGGTGATCCCGGTGACGTATTGCGGGCCCTGTGGGCCGAACGAGTCAGCCGGTCTCGCGCCATCACAACGGGTCAGCTCGGCGATAGTCGAGATGCGGCGCTGAGCGAGACTCACGCCGTCGTGTACTGGGGCGATCAGGAGCGCGTGTCGCTCCGGTGGGTGCTGACCCACATGATCGAGGAATACGCCCGGCACAACGGACACGCTGACCTGATCCGCGAGTCGATCGACGGTCAAACAGGCGACTGACTCTCCAGATCGACCTGGCGCGGATCGGCAGGCGCGGCATCCTCGAATATGGGGGAGATCTGGTCGGTGGCGGTGGGCTGGCACTGACGGCCATGCCCGGGCGGAGCAACTCGAGGCAGAACCAAGAAACGCCACCCGGCCTGACGTCCAGCATCGCGCCCGGCATCCGAGTGGCGCCGATGCGCATCTCGGCATGCAAGACAGTCGCCCGCTCGATCTCGCCCGCGCGGGCCTGCCAAGTCGGCGACTGCTCCCACCAGCCCGGCGAAGGCCCGGGCCACCAGCCCGCTCCTAGCCGTGATGGCGGCCACTGCGTCGGCAAACTCGGCCGGATCGTCGGGAAGCAGCCACAGCACCGAGCACAACGTGTCAGCCGATGCGACCACGCTGAACTGCTCCTCTAGACGGCTCGTCTGCATGACCTCATCCTGCCGGAGCTAGGACAGGTATGCGAATAACGGGCTCATCATCAAGGCGGCAGATGCGGATGTGGCGGGTCGACTGCAATTAGTCGCGCATCTGCCTCAATAAAGCTCTACCTCCCAGGGCTCTAGATCCGGCTGGCCGGGCGGCACTTCGCCCATGCAGTACTTGTAAATCCACGTCGCGGCGCGGGTCTCCGCGTGATTCTCATTACCGGCTGACCCGAGCCGTCAAGCTCGAGGACGTTCACAAAGATCGCGAAGCAGATCTCCATCTGACTTGGGGAGTCCCTGAGTGCATCCCAGTAGTCGATGCCTTCGAGCATCGGATGGCCGACCGAACCCCTGGCGACCCAGCCGGCGAACCGACGGATAGCTCGCCCAGGGCGGCAGATGAGTACGTGTCGCTGACCGCTGCCCCAGCGGGTGCGCTATCCGAATGCCCGAGCGACGAATCGGTTCCGACTAGTCTCTGCTTGTGGTTTGGGTGACGGTATACGAGCTGCGTGAGAACAGGCAGTACGTCCAATCGGTGCAGCACGCGACGCTCAACCGGCCGGGCTACGGGCTTGACCCCAATCCTGCCCTGTTCGGTAGTGATGAGTGGTGGCAGTCGGTGGCTGACGGACGCGTGCCAAGCAAGGTCGAGGAAGGCGTCGTCGCCGATGTGCGGTGGGCCAGCATGGGCGACTGGCCGGAGTGGCGTTTCCTCAGTGACGATGGCCGAGAGACGACCTGGACGAGAGAGGGCGACCACACGCGATATGTGACTGGCCTCCGGGCTCGCATCAGCGTGGCAACGGTGTGCTGGAAGGCTGACTCGCAGATGGTGCGCAAACTCGGCCGAGATCCAGAACATGACATCCTGCTCAAGGTCGAGCTGGAAGCCAGCGACCGTCGGTCGGAGCGGCTCGGTCCTGGTCCATTTCCCGGCGCCTACGACGACGTTCCTTCGCACACCTAGACGCACGACACCTTCAGCGAGCGGCCTGCAGGCGGCAAGCGGAAGACGCTGCAAACCACGTACTGGCAGTGGTCGAACTACCTGGCTGTAGCTCCCGCCCCGATCAGTTCGTCGCCTTCGGCTTCGCCCTCAGGTGGCTGTCCGTCTTCGTGGCGCTCATCGTCCAGGGCGACGAGGCGGCACAGACGGCCGGGTTCGTCGTGATCTTCCCACTGGTCTTCGCCAGCTCGGTGTTCGTCCCTGTTTCCCCATGTCGCACTAGCTGCAGGCGTTCGCGGAAAATCAACCCCGTCAAGTCACCGCCGACGCCGCCCGCTCGCTGGCGCCGTTGGCGCCCCGGTATCGCCGGGAGCAGCGGCATGGATCGGCGGCCTGCTGGCCGTTTTCATACCGCTGTCCGTACGGCGCTGCCGACGGATGAGCTAAGCCGCGTTCCGCTACCCTGAAGATCCTCATCACGTCCCCCCAGGGAAGTCTCGCAGCACATTCGCCAGCAACGTTGCCTGAACTCGAGCTACCCACGCGGTCGTTCTGGAGGATGGCAGGCGTGTTCTATTCCTTGCTGGCACGGTCCCCGCGAGTCTTGCCGATTTCCTGGCCGATGGTCCGGCCCCATCCTGGTTGGTCCGGGTTGGGACGTGCCTCAGCCGTCACTTCCCGGCGCGCAACCTCCGTCTGTGCTTTGGCCGTCGTGGTCTGCTTCTTCAGGAGTTCGGCGGCCGCCTTTTCGCGATTCTTCTTGGCCCTGCTGCGAAAGAGACCCATGGCCCGATCGTAGACCGCCGGCATGCGGATTCCTCGCCTTTAGGGCTGATGGGCTGATTCAGCCCGCAGGTCCAAGGTGTTATGCGTTCTGGTCGGGCTCGGTGAAGGTGACCTGGAGGGTCCGCTCCTCGGTACCACGCACGACCTTCAGCTCGAGGGTGCCGCCGCGAGCCGCCGCGAGGGCGTCGAACAGATCATCGGGTGTGCGGGCTGGCTGGCCCGCGGCCGCCACGATCAGGTCGCCTGAGGCGAGGCCGGCGCGGGCGGCGGGGCTGGCTTCTACGACCTCGCGGATGAGCAGGCCGTCGGCGTCGGGCAGGCCGACGGCGCGGCGCAGTCGCCTGGCGACGTGACCCGGGGCGATCGCGACGCCCAGCCGTGGCGATGTCGCGGTCTCTCCGCGGGCGACTGCATCGGCGCGGCCGCGGAGGGCCTCGTCGGCGGGGATGGCAAGGTAGAAGCCTTCACCGAGGCGGTTTGTGTTGATCCCGAGCAGCTGCCCGTCGGCGTCCAGGACCGGGCCGCCGGACGAGCCAGGCAGCAGCGGGGCGGTGTGCTCGAGGCTGCCCGTGATGCGCCGGCCGCGAGGGCCGCGGAACGTCCGCTCCACGCCGGAGACGAACCCGAACGTCACCCGCAGCCCGCGCCCGCCCGGGTTGGCCAGGGCAAACACCGGGTTGCCGATCTCCACTGATGCGCTGCTGGCCCACGGCAGCGCGGGAGTCTCGCCGGTGTCGACGCTGATGACCGCCAGGTCGCCGTCGATGTCGTGCCCGGCCACGCTCCCCTCCGCGGTGCGCCCATCGGCGAACGTGACCGTCACCTGATCGCCGCGCACGTTATGCGCGTTGGTCAGCACCTGGCCCTCGCCGAGCACGATGCCCGAGCCGGCCCCCCACCGTTGCCCGACGCCCACCACCGAGGCCCCGGCACCCTCCGCCAGTTGCCTGATGCTTGCTCCGATCTCATCGAGGATCGTCATCATCGCCACCTCCGGCAAATAGTAACTTGCAATCCACTATCAACTATCGGAGCGCCGCCGGCGCTACGATTCGCTCATGGCTGAACCCGAACACGGCTCCTCACCGCTCGCGGAGGCACTGGCCAGAGTCGGCGACCGGTGGACGCTGCTGGTAGTGGAGGCACTGCTGCCCGGGCCGCACCGGTTCAACGACCTGCTCAGCCAGATCCCAGGGATCGCCGCGAACATCTTGTCCGACCGCCTCAAGCGGCTTGAACGCGATGGGCTGCTAGTAGCCCGGCCCTACTCCCAGCGGCCGCCCCGCGCCGCCTACCAGCTCACCGCCGAAGGAACCGAACTCGGCGGGGCCCTCCACCTGCTCGCCCGCTGGGGGAGCCGGCACAGCGACCAGGCCGACCCCCCGCGTCACCTCGCCTGCGGCACTCCCATCGACTTCCGCTGGTACTGCCCAACCTGTGATCAGCTCGTCGACCACGAGCCAGATCACACCCAGGTGCACTTCGTGTAACCGGCAACCCGGGCAGGCCGTGCCCCGAGGGACCCGGCACGGCGGTTCGGCGAGCCGACACCATGACCACCAAGATCGGGCCGCACGCCCAGCACCTGACAAGATCACGCGCATAACGGCGGCTGTCGCGCTCATCCGCCTACGACCCTGTGACGCTACGTAACCCGCTCGCCAACGCCCGGTCGGCGGCATGAGCGGACGCCTCGTCGAGGTTCTGTGGCTCGGAGATCGCGGGTCGGGGCGGGTCGCGGTGGGACACGAAGCTGACCTTCGCGCCGGGCTTGGACCGGGATGTGCCGCCCTCACATGAGTCGGTTCTTGCCTGAAGCGATGAGGCGCCGCACTTCGGCAGCGGTCTGGTGCGCGTCGAGGTTCCCAGTGTCTATCGCGTGGTCCTGGAGATCTCCGAGCTGGGCGAATGCTGCATGAAGGCCGGTGATGGCGTCGACGTCCCTTAGCTCGGTGCCGCCACGCTCCGTCGCGCGGGACAACGTGATGTGCAGGCCGGGCCTGAGGACTATGTAGGACATCGCCAGATGTTCACGCTCGGATGCGGCGCGGAACGGCGGCAGGAACCACGGCCCGGCGATTCCGTCGACGACGACGTCGTAACCGCCGCGTGCGAACGTCACGACGGTCCCGACGATCGCCTCGATGACCACTTCGTTTTGCTGCTGTGCCCGGGGCAGGAACGGCAGGACGAATCCGGCGCGGATTGAACGATAGAACAAGTCGGTCGTCAGATGGACCGTCGGGACGCTCGCATTGATGGCCAGGAGCTCCGCCACGGTCGTCTTCCCGGCGCCGGGCGGGCCGGTCAGGATGATCACTTCACCGTTCACGTTGCGGGATGCTAGTCGCGTGACCTTGCCAGAAACAGACTTGTCTTTCTGTCCCGGCTGAGCCGTCCACTCTGCCGGATGGCTCAAGGCCGTCACCGGCACAGGTACAACCCGCATCGCTTCGACGCGGTACACCACAGAACTGCGGCCGACGGCGCCGATTCCTCCGGCCGCTGCGCGCGGCGCGGTCATGTCGGCGGCATGAGCGGATAGCGATCTTGTGACACGTTTCTGCTGCGTCTTGGTCAACTCATGATGAACCCGCGCATGGCAGAGTCCAGGTCAGCCGACGCCTCGAGGGCGTAATAGGCGTGATCGAGGTCCGCGAACTGCTCGGGATCCAGGTCATCCAGGGAGTCTTGGCGTGCCCGGCGATCAGCCGGGTCCCGCACATCCAGCAAGTCAAGCGCGCGCCTGATCAGCAGCGCAAGCTTGGTGACGCCGGCCGCCTCGGCTGCGTCCACGGCCTCCGCCGCAAGGTCGCCAGCTGAGTTGAAGAAGTACTGATGAAAGCCGCCGTTATTCACCTCGGCACGCAGCCCGCCCAATGCGAGCAGGCACCTTTGCGCGTGCGTGAGATCAGCCGGATCGACGGGGGAGAGACGGTCGAACGCAACCCAAGGGTCGACGTCACCCATCCGGCCTCCTGTCACGTCAGGTCGACGGCCAACATCATTCTGCTCTTGGTGCGCCCCGATCCAGCCAGCACTAGCGCCCGACGGGCGGCATAGCGCGCTGCTCACGGCACTCCCAAGTCTCAGGGCAGGGCTGGATCGGGGAGCCCGTCCAGAAAACGATCCGCAGAGTCGTCATCAATGAGCGAGTTATCGGCGAGCCATCGCACGGCCCGGCGCTTCGCACGGGCATCCCGGAAGGCATCCCACGCAGGCAGCAGATCCGGAAACTCCTCGTGCAGCTCGTTTCTAAAACGCCGGAAGGCTCCCTTGCCCTGGATGGCCTGCGCCAGCCTGCGCCCGGCAGGCTCACGGGTTATCCCGGCGGCGAAGTCTGCCATGTCCTGGTACCAGACCCAGGACGGCAGCGGATCAATCACGACCAAATCCAGCTCATCGAGGTCGACCGGCGTCTGCCCGTCGATACCGGTGTCGGCCGTCCAGAGCGCGAGCTCTCCGGTGTCCGGGTTGATCAGCCAGTGGTGTTCGTAGTCGTCCTGGTCAGACAGAGCGCTAGCGATCTCTTCCAGATCGATACTGCTCAGGTCAAGCACCAGGCCAGGATAGGTCTCTCCTGCTGGCTACGCTCCAGGACCGAACTGACAGACTGCGGCAGATCCGTGCGTTCGGTTGCGATGAAGCGTTCATGGATCCGTCGCTGCCGAAGGTCACCATCGAGCTCTGGCGATCGGACGGTGTCGTCCTGTTCGACTGGCTGATGTCCGTCGACTTCAACGCGGTCCCGATTACTCACCCCGCCGCGAAACAAGCCCTGGCTGACCTGCTTACGCGGCTGGAGCATGAGACTGACATCCCCGGAGTAACGCAGGAGCAGATTGATGCGGCCCGTCAGGAGGTGGCCCGCGGCATGGGGGGAGTGCGTCTGCGTCGCCTCACTGGTCCGGGTGGGAGACCTCGGTATTGGTCCAGTGGACCGGGCCGGATTACGGGTTCGGGTTGGTCAGCTGCTGTCGGCTGGATCGGGCCGGTCGCGCCGGCGCTAGCCACTGAGTAGCGGTGCCGTTGGCACCGGATCCGGCTGGCGAGCTACACCTTTATCGTCTTACGGTCTACGCGACCTGGCCGCCTGACTCAGCCGCGGTAAGGCCCTGGCTCCGCCTGGTCGGCGCGACGTCTGTCTGCCCGGCGAGGGGACGACCTGGGGCCGACTAGAAGGCCAGTACCTGGTCCAGAGGGCAGGTCCCGTGTCGGCTCGGGTCGAGTGACCGCTAGCGGTACTCCCATGGTGCATGGGACCATCCCGGACTATGCGCAAAGACCTGCGGGAATCCCCTGAGTACGCCGCGGTCGCCGAGCATGTCCGGCGGCTGCACGAGCCGGCTTTCGGCAAGCCGCATCATGTCACCGACCTTGTCACGACGACCGACGCCAGCCGCATCGTCGTGACCGGATCGGTCTATGACGAACTCGACGGGTTGCCACGCACGGCGCTGTACGACGTGCGGGACGGCGCGCTGCGCGCGCTGACCTCCAGTGGCGGGTCGGCCAGGGCTGCCCGGTTCGCGCCGGACGGGTCAGCCCTGGCCTTCCTGTCCGACCGGGCCAAGGCTGAGGTGTTCCAGCTCTATCTGCTGACCGACGGGCAGCTCGGCGAGGCCAGGCCAGCGCCGACTGTCCCCGGCACGGCCGAGTATCTCGCGTGGTCACCGGACGGCACCCGGATCCTGCTAGGCGTCGCTGGGCTCGGAGCCGAGATGGCGGACGCGCAGGGGTCGGGAACGGCCAGCTCGGGCGAGTCCGGGCTGCCGTCCTGGTATCCGGAAGTCGACGCCGGGGCGCCGGAGGATGCCTGGCGCAGCCTGTGGCTTTACACCCCCGCCTCCGGCGAGCTGGCCAAGGTCTCGCCCGACGGGCTGAACGTCTGGGAGGCGGCCTGGTCCGGTCCCGGACATGTGCTGGCAATCACCAGCGAGCAGCCCAGCGAGGATGACTGGTACTCCGCGGTGCTCAGCCGGCTCGACATCTCGACTGGTGAGGTAACCGAACTGCTCCGCAGTGACGTCCAGCTCGGGCTGCCTGCTGGGACGTCCGACGGCAGGAGGGCCGCCGTAGTGCAGGCCGTATGCAGCGATCGGTGGATCGTGGCGGGTGACCTGATCCTGCTGGACCTGGTAGCCGGCACCAGGTGCGCAGTAGACACTGGCGGGACAGATGTCACCGCCCTCCAGTGGATCGACCGAACGCGGCTCGGCTACATCGGCCAGCGCCATTTGGACAGCGTGGCCGGGATCGCCGACGCCGGGGAGGGACCCCTGCCGGAGTCGGTCACCGCCCAGGAACTGGTCGCATCCGCGCGGTCCTGGGCTAGCTGGTTCTACCCGGCGGGCGCCTTCACGTCCGAGGCGCGGGTCGTCGTGATCCGGGACGGCTACGACCTTCCGCAGGAGATCGCGATCGTTGGCGCGGGCGCGGATCAGGTGCTGGCTTCCCTGGCCCATGCCGGTACCGACTACATCCGATCGGTCGCGGGCTCTGCGGCGAATGTGAGCTGGAGCGCACCCGACGGGACACCGATCGAAGGTATCCTGTGCACGCCTCCCGGAGCCGGGCCGTTCCCGCTGGTCTTGCACGTCCACGGCGGCCCGATCGGGGCCTACCAGCGAAGCTGGACGATGCGTGACTACGCGGTTCCACTGCTGGTCTCCCGCGGATATGCCGTCCTGCTCCCCAACCCGCGCGGTAGCTCCGGACGAGGTCAGGAGTTTGCCGCGGCGGTCGTCGGCGACATGGGTGGCGCAGACACCTGCGACTACCTTTCCGGAATTGACGCAATGATCGAGCGCGGGATCGCCGATCCGGCACGGATCGGCACGATGGGCGTCAGCTACGGCGGGTTCATGTCGGCCTGGCTGGTGACCCAGGACCAGAGATTCAAGGCGGCCGTGGCAGGCTCGCCGGTGACTGAGTGGTACAGCTTCACGTTCACTACCAACATCCCCCGCTGGGGACTGTGGTTCCTGGACAACGCCGACCCCGAGGAGGCCAGCAACCAAGTACACGCACGCAGCCCGGTCATGCACGCGAGCAAGGCCAGGACGCCGACCCTGCTGACGGCGGGCGCAAAGGACCGGTGCACGCCAGCCGGCCAGGCCAGGGAGTTCTACCAGGCACTGATCGCTCATGGCGTCGAGTCGGAACTAGTGATCTACCCCGGCGAAGGACACGGCGTCAGGAGGTTCCCGGCCGTCACTGATTACCTGACCCGGCTCGTGACCTGGTTCGAGAAGTACATGCCCGCTTGATCTCGAGCAGCGGTGCGCGCCGGACGCCCAATCGGCGCACGGCCCGGATACCGACCCCAGACAACTGCCCACGACGGCGGCCGGAGTGCGCGCTCCTGCCGCTGATCTGAGCCAGGTTCAGCCAGCAGCCGGCTCCAGTTGTTCTTCTTCGAAGTCACATCGTCTAGTGTCGCGATCATCACGGCACCTCTCCCGCCAGGAGGGCGGATGGCTTCGGATCAGGTTGGGGTTGGACTGGTTGGGGCCGGGTTTATCGGCCAGGTGCATGCGGAGGCGTTCTCGCGGTCGGCGTTGGCGTCGGTGCGCGCTGTCGCATCCGCCTCGCCCGACCGGGCGGCGGCCTTCGCTGCGAGGTGGGGCATCCCGGCGTCGGGTGCCGACTACCGGGAGCTGGTCGCGCGTCCTGACGTCGATCTGGTGTGCGTCGCCGCGCCGAACTGGCTGCATCGCGACATCGTGGTAGCCGCGGCAGCCGCCGGCAAGCACGTCGTGTGCGAGAAACCGCTGGCCCGCACGCTGCAAGAGGCCGATGAGATGATCGCCGCATGCGCCGCCGCAGGAGTCAAGCTGATGTACGCCGAGGACATCTGCTTCGCGCCCAAGTATGTCCGGGCCAAGGAGCTCGCCGACGAGGGCGCGCTGGGCGAGGTTTACCTTGTGCGCCAGTCGGAGCAGCATTTCGGGCCGCACTCGGACTGGTTCTGGGATCCGGAGCTGGCAGGCGGCGGCGTGCTGATGGACATGGGCTGTCACGGCATCGAATACGCCCGCTGGGTGCACGGCAAGCCGGCGGCGCTGTCGGTCACCGCGGAGGCCGGCACCTTCGTCCACCACCAGCGCACCAGGGCCGACGATCACGCCATTGTCACCGTCCGGTTCGACGGCGATCGGCTGGGCCTGATCGAGGCCAGCTGGGCTCGGCCGGGCGGCGTGGACGACAGGGCCGAGATCGCCGGCTCGCGCGGGGTGGTCTATGCCGACTTGGTGCGCGGCTCGTCGCTGACGACATTCAGCGACGTGGGCTACGGCTATGCGGTCGAGAAGGCCCCGGACACTCGCGGCTGGACGTTCACCATGTTCGACGAGCTTTGGCACAGCGGCTACCCACAGGAGATGGATCATTTCGCGCGCTGCGTAGCCGAGGACGCTAAACCGCGCGAGACGGGCCAGGACGGCCGTGCGGTCCTTGAGATCATCTACGCCGCGTACCGCGCAGCGCGGCAGGGCCGCGTGCAGCTGCCGCTGCATTTGACTGACGAGGAAGCGGCGCGGCCGCCGTTCGCGCAGCTTCACCCGGCAGCGAGCAGCTAGCCGACGGCATGCCTGGACCGGAAAAGCTTGGCTACCTTATCTCGTGGCAGCGCCGGCAAGCTGTCAAAGCGGCTCACAGGGAATCAATGCCGTAACCGGCCCTGGACTTCCCGATCATGTACAGTCCCGGGTCAGCTGGCGAAGGATGGGCCAGTGGTAAGTCACCGTCGGCGATTGACACGAACTAGCTGGGCCGACTTGGAGACCGAGCCTTCGCTCAATGAGTTTCAGCTGCCGCTCAGGACTGGTTGAAGACGGCTACAGTCACCCAGCATTGTGTTCCCGACACCTGGATTAAAGTACCGATATTCCCAGACGGACTGCCTGCTTCTGCGTGCCTGACACCGGTGATGCTAACCGCGCGGCGAGTGACACTCCACCTAGCCGAAGGCGAACTGCTCCGCTCGTCTTTGGCCGCAGGACTCACCTCGGGGCAGGTGAGCTTATCCTCGCTGCAGCGCGTCGTGCTGCCTCGAACACTCCCCTCCGAGTGGCGTCGACCGACGGCCGCTGTTCCGACCGGCCCTGGAAGCGGTGGCCAGTCGAGCCGCTGATCGCAGTCTCAACGGTCAGGTCCACGACGGTCGAATGCACCAGGCGGCCAGTCTCGGCCTCGATAGCGCGGGCCGCGTCCGCGATCTGGTCCGGCCGACGGGAAGCAACGGCACGGTGCAGCCGCTCCTCGCGAGCGCTCCGGCGACCGCGAGCCCTATGCCCTGGCTGGCCGCGGGCACGAGCGAAACGCGGCCCGGCTGCTGGCCTTCGGTCACGTCGGTCTAGTCCGTGTACACGTCGGGGAACCGCGCAGACCGGCCCGCCGAGTTGATCAGCTCGATCAGGACGCCACTCCCCTGGGAGTGACACGCGAAGTTCTGCGGATAGCCAGCCGGGCCGTCGTCACCGCCCTCGCGGTGCAGGCCCGGTCAGCTATTGCGATCCCAGAGATCCAGACGACTGGTGATGCTGCTTGCCAGTCGGCTTCCGAATCTGCGCCTTGGGCTTGGGCTTTCCCACAGTCCCGCCGGTTTCGATAGGGACCTCCGGGGCGAATGCGGCGACCGCTGCGGCGAGCCTCGCGTCGTCAACAACGAAAGCCGTGATAGCGGGCGGCGCCGGATTGGCAAGAGCGGACGTGTCTGCGGACCGCTCGTGTACTTGCTCTGGCACGTTCAGGTCATCCACTGGCGGCCGTCGATGAGCTCGCGGGCCGCGTCGAGGTGACCGGCGTGACAGGCGGTCTCCGTGATGACATGCAGGATGACCGCCCGGAGGTTGGGCAGCCGCCAGGTGGGCCAGATCTGGGTCGGCCAGATTGCTGGCGGCTGGTCTAGTGGTGTCGCGGTGATGACGGCGTCGGCACGGTCGATCTCCTGCCGGTAGGCGTCCAGGACGGCCGGGGCCGGGGTGTCTGCGGGGACCTGCCAGGCGGCTTCGGCCTTGGTTTCGTCGTCAGAAGCGCTGACGCAGGCAGGGTCGCCGGCGACGATGCCGCCGAACCAGAACCGTTCATCGCTGATCGTCAGGTGCTGCACCATGCCGAGGCAGGTCCAGCCTGATGGCAGCACCGTCTGGCGGAGCTGGTCATCGGTGAGGCCCTCGATGATTCCGAGCACGTGGTTGCGCTGGCTGGTTAGCGAGGCGAGCAGGGCGCTGGTCTCCGGCTGGGCGTCCTGGGTGCTCATTGCGTGCTCTCCCTGGCTTGGCTGCCGTGTTCGTGATCATCGTGCCCGGAAACTATTCTTCACTGCCCCGACGGACACGCCCGCCAGATATGGACACCAGAAGCCTCCGCGAGCTGGACCGATCCGCAAGTCACCCCGCATCGGATGTTGCCGCATAGTGGGGATCCCGCTGCCGGTGCCACGTTCCAGAGCGAGATGACGCCTCACGGCAGGCGTTCACGACTGCGGTAGCTCGGCGAGCGCTATCGCGTTGCCGTCCGGATCCGGGACCTTCACGTGGCGGACACCGTTTGAGTAAGTCTCGATCGGTTCGTGTTCGATACCTTCGGTGGCCAGGCGCTCCAGGAGCACGTCGAGTCCGGCAACGACGAGGGTGACCCGGCCGGCGCCCGCCCGCGCTGCATCCGGCTCGATGAAGAGTGTGGCGTGCTCGTCGACGTCCCAGAGGACTTCTTCGCCCGTGCGCAGATCCGGCGGTCGCCCGAAGAGCCGTGTGTACCAATCGATCGCGGCACCCAGCTCGGATACGGGGACACCAGCGATGAGGTGGGTGATTGCGCCCTGCATGCAACTCCTCGTGATTCGCCAAGTCTGGCACCGTAGCGCATCGGCCACTGGGCCGTCGGGCGTGGAACTTGGCCAGCGGTGGCCCGGTCCTGCGCTCGGCCGCCCGCGCGGACTGGGGCGGCACGTCCGGCGCCTTCGCCGACCCCGACGGCCACGTACGGGAGATCGCGCACAATCCCGGCCGGACACTCGGCGATGACAGCAGCGTGCGAATGTAGCCCCCGAGGGGCGGCTTTGACATCTCACCCAGGTCGAGACGCCATGTGATTTCCTCAAGACGGCCTGCTCGCGGCGCGGCACATGCGCGTGCTGATGGCACACGTGACGCGTGCCCGGTCGTGCTGTCACCGCACTCGGCTGCACGCGATGCTTCGGATCAGGTTGGGGCTGGACTGGTTGGGTCCGGGTTTATCGGCCAGGTGCATGCGGAGGCTCACCAACGCGAACCCGTAATTCGGCCCGGTCCACTGGACCAATACCTAGGTCTCCCAATGCGAGCAGGCACCTTTGCGCGTGCGTGAGATCAGTTGGATCGACGGGGGAGACGTTCGAACGCAACCCAAGGGTCGACGTCACCCATCCGGCCTCCTGTCACGTCAGGTCGACGGCCAACATCATCCACGACAACGACATGTGTACGGGGGCCCGCGTGCGCCTGCAGCGGCAGATGAGCGGGTCGGGTGCCTTCGGCAGTTCCTGATGCCCGGTCTATGGCCCGCCATCCTGTTGCGGCCGCGTGTGGCTGCACTCGACTCGGCCAAGCGGGTCGGGTGCCGGCAGCCGTCTTCGCTTCCCGATGCCCGTCGGACTTGCACGCCGTGCGCGGAGATTCGCCTGATTGTCTGGCAGCCTCATGTCGTTTGGTGTGCCTGGCGGGTACAGCGGGCCTAGAAGTGCCCGGGGAGATCACAGGCCGAGCATCACTGGCGTGCCGGGGATGTCACCGGCGATCAGCGCCGCCAGCGGCGTGGCGAGGTCACGGGGTGAGAACAGGTCGGTTCCGCCGTATCCGGCGATGTCTTCGTGCCGCCACCATCGCATCCCGCTGATGTGCTCGGCGGCGAGTTCGTCATCGGACAGCGCGCCGCGGGGATCAAAGCGCGTGGTGCGGACGAGGAAGTAGTCGTTGACCAGCCCGTCGTAGCCGTCCGCCTGGCCGGCAGCGGCGACTTCCTGGTGCCAGACGTGCGGCGGGTCGGCGTCAATGACGAGCCCCGTCTCCTCGTGCAGTTCCCGGCGCAGGGCCGCCAGCGGCAGTTCACCAGGCTCGATGCCGCCGCCGGGGGCCGCCCATACGACCGTCGCGCCCGTCGGCACAGCCGGATGCGGGAAGCTGAAGCGGCACAGCAGGACACGGTCATCCTCGGCCAGGATGACCGCCCGGACGGCACGTCTGAGCCTCGCCGTGGCAGGCGTCTCGTTCACATACAGATGATCAGGGCGCCAGCGGCCGGGCCGCAAGCCGGTCATGGTCACTTGTACTCAGCGTTCCGCGCGCGTCCGCAGGCATCGCCGCCGGCGCGAGGGACACTCGAGCGCCAGTACCTGACCCGGCCGGATCTCCCGCTGGGTGTGCGAGAGAAACAGTTGCTGCGTCCACCTCGTCCACAGAGACAAACTCTGGCAGCCGCCGTGGCATCCGGTGCGGGCTGTGGTCACCGAGCGCGGCAGATGAGTGCATGGTGTGGTGCAGTGAGCTGCGATGATTCGTCCATGGGCGATGCTGCAGATCGGCACCGAAGCGTGCTTCGCGAGCTGATGGCAGAGGCCTTCGGTGGTGCGTATGTTGCATTCGAGACGCTGGATGAGGCCAGGGCCGATCCAGAGGGCGCTGTGATTCTCGAAGGGGACGATGGCGGAAAGATCTATGTGGTTGTGCCTGCCGAGCAGGTCGTGTGTTCGCAGGCAATCTTGACTTGGCTGTTGTGCGACCTGGACCGGATTAGCTGGCCTGGAAACGACGAAGATTCCGCTCGCGTCGTCTTCGAGCGTGTCGCGGTCGGCTCCGGGGTCGCTGGCGGCATGGGCGGCGGTGTTGTGATCAATGGCGTGTGGATTCACGCAGAACTGGTTCGTCTGGGACTCGGCGACGAGATCCGCGCTGTTCTGGGCGGTGACCTCGGCAGGCTATCGGCGGAGAGTCGGGCGAAACGACGGTCCTGGCCGAATGCACAGCTCAGATTCCAGCTTGTCCGGACTTTTATCAGACAAGCGCGTACCTGCCTGGCGTTGTTGATCTTGGGTGAGCTGTCCTGTGCCTCCAGCGAGGGCTAACGTTTGTGCGTGAGCTCGGACGGATCGGACATGGTCACGACTGCCGGGGCCGTCGCGGAGATCTGGCGGTGGACTCGCGCCATGTGGGCGCAGCTTGTAGTGGCAGACAGTCCTGACTGGCCTGCCGGACGCGTCATGACTGACATTCTCGACGCGGCATGCGCCGTGCCCGTGTTGCGCCAGCTCCACGGCTCGATGAGCCATTTCACGCTGCAGTTCAGCACCTGCCTCGTGCACCCCTGGAGCGACGACATCCCGGCCATTGAACCCGGTCAGTTCAATTTTTCCGCTGACCGGCCACCCGGACCTGGTTACCTTGTCCGTAACCGTCCCAGGGGCGATGTGATAGGTGAGGCCGACGACGCGGAGGGCGCCATCACCCTCCTGCTGGCGCATCTTCCAGCCAATGTCGGCCCGGCCACCGGCGCATGCCGTCACGCCCGGGATCCGTACCGGACAGCCGCCCAACATCTTCTGGCTAAGCGCGGGCAGCGGGCTTGACGAGGGCACACCAGCACGTCAGCGGCCCGAGGGCTCGCGGAACTCCATGATCGTGATAAAGGTCAGGCAACAAGGCGCCGCCGTGCCGCACTCCGTTAGTGACGCCTCCGGCCAGGACCTCCGCACCACACTGCGCGCAGCTGCTGCACAACACGCATCACCGCGCGACTTGCTGCAGATCCGTACGTTCACGCTTGGCGCGATGACGCGTAAACATACGGTCTGGACTGCTTGCCGCGCTGCGGTCGTCGGCGCGCTGACGGCGCGGGCGGGGTCCTGATAACCGCGTGCCGGGCCGCCGATATGTATCCAGAGGCACAGCGCTGCTGCGTGCACGCCCCGTTCCGGACTGGTCGCTCTGGCGGGCTCGCCGAAGTTCGCACTCCGGTTCTCCCGACCGCGAAATAAGGGGACACCGGGCTGGCGGCAGGTGACACCCTCAGCCGGAATATTGTCCGCACGTTCTGGGGCACCCTCGGACGCAGGAGTTGTCGGATTGGTGCGCGGGCAGGTTGCTCGGGGGCCGATCCGGCGGAGGCATTCCAACCGCTAGCGGAGAGCAGGCACCCGGTCGTCAGAGCCCGGAAAGCGTGTCCATCACCCGGCCATCTGGGGCACTGCGGTGTGCCGATCTGTCGTGTCAGTTTAGATTGACACATCAAGGATGTCAGTCTAAACTGACAGGCGTGGACATCGAAGAACTCGGCGTGAATCTCTCGTCGGATGACCCGGCAATCGGGCTTCGCGCCTCGCTGGCGCTCCATCGCCTGGCTGAGCGGGTCGAAGCGAACCACGTCGCGTCGGCCCGGGGGAAAGGCTGGTCGTGGCAACAGATCGGAGACGCCCTGGGCGTCACCCGCCAGTCCGTGCACACCAAATACAGCAAGGAGTCATCATGACCGCCGAGTCCGTTGCGCCAGAGGTGCTTCACCCCTGGGCCATCTATCTGCAGGCCAGTGAGGAGGCTCGCCGCCGGGGCGACCGCCGAGCCGGCACCGATCACCTCCTGCTCGCCTTGGCGGAGGATCCTGGGGTCGAAGTCGTGCTGGGCGTGACCCTGCAGCAAGCTCGCCAGGCTCTTGCGTCGCTCGACCACGAAGCCCTGGCCGCCCTAGGCCTGGGGTCCGGCGCCGACGCTCCCGCACTGCCGATGCGCGCCGTGCCGAAGAAGCCGAGGCTCCGGGACGTCGCGACAAAAGATCGCCTCCGCATGACGCCGGCGGCGAAGAAAGTGCTCCAGGATGCGGTCAGGCCCAACCGCCGGAAGGACCAGGTCACGGCCTCCCAGGTGCTGGCCCAGATTCTCACTCTCCAGCCACCAGATCCTGCGGCGGCACTGCTGGGCGCTCTCGGCGTGAACACGTCGGAAGTTCGGCGCCGACTGGATGCGGTCACGCCCGACAACTGAGTCCCCAGTGACACTCACGACTTCAAGCGAAGGTGCCCGGACCGGGCCGTTCCAGGCGAGGTCAACTGCCGCCAAGCACCTATCCCTTGTGACGACCTGGCGGCTCGGATACCCAGCCGTCGGCTTTCAGATCGTGGCTGAGGGAACGGCATTTGCCGGCAACGCCCAGCTATCTGAGGTGCCCCACTTTGACGCGTCATATCCGAGCGGGACATGACTCCGTCTTGCCGTACCGGGGCGCAATAACTCCCGCAAGGATCTACTCCGCCATCCGGCTGGTGATGGTCGCCGGAACGAACGTGCTCAGCCGCGGAACGCTCGGAGCGATGGACGGGTTGTTGCAAGCCTTCCTCGCAGGCACGCTGGAAGCCGGCGGGATCGCCGTGATCACCGGCGGCCTGGAGTTCTGCGGGCCAGGTGTAGCACTGACGGGCTCGGTGGACTACCTCGACCGGGCGGAGCGGGCCGTTGGCAGCGCCGACGACTTGCTGGTTCGCCGCTCGCTGCAGCTTGCTGGGCCATGGGCAACGCCGGGCTACCGCCATTATCACCAATCACCACAGTCGGACCGGTGGGTAGCCGTAGATCCTTGAAAGCAATCGCCCCACTTCGCGCCATCGCGACCTCAGCCTGCATGGCTTGTGCCCATGGGTGACACCAGGGTCCTGTGCGGAACTAGCTGCGTTGAGGATGTAGACCGCTGGCGGCGCGGGGGAAGGTAGGACGTCACAGAGGCCGTGCGGCCTGGTGACGTTCACGGGCAGGGCTGAGAGGCGGGAGATGCAGGTAGCGGGGATCCGCCGGGTGGGTGCCCCGGTTGAGGTGATCGAGGTGGGCGAGCTGCGGCCGCTGGCGGACGACGAGGTGCTGCTGAAGGTCGAGGCAGCTGGCGTGGCCAACTGGGATGAGTTCGTCCGCACCGGCGGCTGGGACGTAGGGGCCAGCCCTCCGGTGGCGCTGGGAGTAGAGGCAGCCGGCACGGTGCTGGCGGCTGGCCGGGCGGTCAGTGACTGGGCGCCCGGCGACGCGGTCATGACCCATCCGGTGCCCCTGCGCGACCAGGGGACGTGGGCGCCCCGGCTGATCGCCCCGGCCGGGCTAGTTGCCCGCAAGCCGGATGGTGCCAGCTGGGCGGCCGCGGCCGCCTTCCCGGTACCCGCTCTGACCGCCGGACAGGTTCTCGGACAGGCACTCAGCGTCCACTCGGGTGAACAGCTTCTGGTCCATGGAGCCGGCGGACTCACCGGTGGCCTGCTTGTCGCCCTCGCCGTGCTGCGCGGCGCCCAGGTCATCGCTACGGCAGGCCCGGCAAGCCAGCAGCGGGTGGCCGCGCTGGGGGCGCGCCAGGTCATCGACTACCACGACCTAGATTGGCCCAGCCAGGTCCGCGCGCTCACCAAAGGCCATGGCGTGACCGCGGCGGCCAACGCGGCACCGGCCGGGGCCGCCAGCGCGCTCGAGGCGGTCGCCGACGGCGGGCGACTGGCGACCATCACCTCCGACCCGCCGAGCCAGCAGCGCGGCATCACCATCTCCAGCATCTATGTCCGCGCGGACGGAAACCAGCTGCGCAAACTCGCAAGCCTTTTGGGAGGCGGGCAGCTGGAGATCCCGGTCGCCGCCAGCTACCCCCTCGCCGATGCCGCTCAGGCACTCGCCCAGGCAACCGGCGGCCACGCCGCCGGCGCCATCGTCCTGACGCCCTGACGGAATCCCGCTGGCGAACGCCTTGGCTGGTCACGCAGTGTGCGGTCACCCGAGATCCGGTGAGTTGCGCGTCGGCTCGCGGTTTGACCAGATGTGCGCCTGGTGCACGTCAGAACCTGAACCGGTCACAGAAGGGAATCGTTGTGCGAGCTATAACCGTACGAGACCGAGCCGCTGGCGCCGCCGGGCTCACGCTATCCGACATCCCGCACCCGCACGCGGCCGAAAACGACGTGATCGTGCGCGTCTACGCGGCGGGGTTCACCCCGGGAGAGCTGGACTGGCCGGGCACGTGGACCGATCGCGCCGGCCGCGACCGAACCCCGAGCGTGCCCGGACACGAGCTGTCGGGTGTAGTCAGCGAACTGGGCTACGGCACCACCGGCTTGACCGTGGGCCAGCGCGTGTTCGGCCTGGCCGACTGGACCCGCGACGGGTCGCTGGCTGAGTACACGGCGCTGGAGGCCCGCAACCTCGCCCCGCTTCCAGCGGGCATCGACTACACCGTGGCCGCCGCCGTGCCCATCTCCGGGCTGACCGCCTGGCAGGGCCTCTTCGACCACGCTGGACTAAAGACCGGCCAGACCGTCATGATCCACGGCGCCGCGGGAGGCGTGGGGTCTATGGCGGTGCAGCTCGCGCACGAGCTGGGGTCGCGTGTCATCGGTACTGGTCGCGCCGCGGACCGGGAGGCTGCACTCGGGCTGGGCGCGGACGTATTCGTAGACCTCCAGGCCGACCGGCTGGAGGACTGCCAGGTCGACGTGGTGTTCGACGTCATCGGGGGCGAGGTCCTCGAACGCTCGGTCCCACTGGTGCGCGCCGGCGGAGCGCTGGTCACGATCGTCGGCCTGCCGACGGCGCGGCCCGCCGACGGGCGGGTGATCTTCTTTGTCGTCGAGCCGGACCGGCTCCGGCTGGCGGACCTCGCCGAGCGGGTGCGGTCCGGCCGGCTGCAGCCGATCATCGGAGCCGTACGGCCGCTGGCCGAGGCACCATCCGCGTTCACGCCGGAGCGACGGATGCCCGGCAAGACGATCATCCGCGTCACGGAAGGCGAATAACGGAAGGCCTCCTTAGGAAGGAATTCCTATACCGCTCGACCGTGCGATGCATTCTCCTCACCCAAAGCGAACCGGCCGCCAGCCTCCCGAGGCTGGCGGCCGGTGCTCGTTCCGCCGTGCCTACTACTCGTTGCCGAAGGCCTGGATCTCGGCGAGCTCGGTCGCCGACAGCTCGCGCGGGGTGTCGCCCTTCGCGACCTTCGCCTGCTGCACGTGCTGCCGGATGCCGTCGACCACCTCGGGGTTGGCCAGCGTCGTGACGTCGCCGACGTCGGCGAAGTTGGATACGGACGCGATGACCCGGCGCATGATCTTGCCGGATCTCGTCTTGGGCATGTCCGGCACGATCCAGACGTTCTTCGGCCGGGCGATCTTGCCGATCTCGGTCTCGATCGCGGTGACGACTTTGGCCTCCATCCCGTCCGGATCGACGCCCGGCTTGAGGGAGATGTACATCTCCACCATTCGGCCGCGGATGTCGTCGATGACTGGCACGGCGGCGGCTTCCGCGACCTCCGGCACGGTCAGCGAAGCCGACTCCAGCTCCTTGGTGCCAAGGCGGTGACCGGCGACGTTGATGACGTCATCGATGCGGCCCAGGATCCGGAAGTAGCCGTCTTCGGCCTGCACTGCGCCGTCACCGCAGAAGTACGGCCAGTCGTGCCAGTCCTTGCTGTCGGGGTCGGTGTTGTACTTGCGGTAGTAGACGTCCAGGAACCGCTCGGGCTGGCCCCAGACCGTCTGCATGATGCCGGGCCACGGGTTGCGGATGCAGATGTTGCCTGCCTTGCCGCTACCCCTGGGCATCTCGTTGCGGTCCTCGTCGTAGATCACCGGGAAGATGCCGAGCGCGCCGGGCCCGCAGCTGCCCGGCTTCATCGGCTGGAGCCCCGGCAGCGTGCTGCCGAGGAAGCCGCCCGTCTCGGTCTGCCACCACGTGTCCACGATGGCCGCCTCGCCCTTGCCGACGGTGTTGTAATACCAGCGCCAGACCTCGGGCTCGATCGGCTCGCCGACCGTCGTCATGTGCTTGAAGTGGTAGTCATACTTCGCGGGCTCGTCCGGGCCGACCTTGCGCAGCATCCGGATCGAGGTGGGCGAGGTGTGGAAGATGTTGACGCCCAGCTTCTCGGCTATCCGCCATGGCCGCCCGCCGTCGGGGTAGTTGGGCACGCCCTCGTAGATCACGGTGGTCGTGCCGAGTGACAGCGGCCCGTACACGATGTAGGAGTGGCCGGTGATCCAGCCGATGTCGGCCAGGCACCAGTACACGTCGTCGGGGTGGATGTCCTGGTAATACTTCGACGTCCCGGTCACGTACGCCATGTAGCCGCCGACGCTGTGCTGCGCGCCCTTGGGCCGGCCCGTCGTGCCGCTGGTGTACATGAGGAAGAGTGAATCGGTCGCGTCCAGGGAGACCGGCGCGACCGTCTGGCCTTCGTACTTTCCGATGACGTCATTGACGAAGAAGTCGCGGCCATCGACCATCGGCGTCTTGGACTGATACTCGCCCTCCCTGCGGCGCCACACGAGCACCTGGTCGACGTCCTGGTCCTGCCGCTTGGCCTCGGCGACAGCCTCGTCCGCCTTGACCTTGTGGTCTTGCATCGAGCCGGCGCGGTAATAGCCGTCCATCGTGATGAGGACGCGACTACCGGAGTCGGCGATGCGAGTGCCGCAGGCGTTGCCAGAGAATCCGCCGAACACCTGGGAGTGAATAACGCCGAGGCGCGCGCACGCGAGCATCGTCACGATGGCCTCGGGGACCATCGGCATGTGCAGCGTGACGCGGTCGCCCGTCTTGAGGCCGGCGAAGTCGCTGAGCAGGGCTGCGAACTCGTTCACCCGGCGCAGCAGTTCGCCGTAGCTGATGTACACGGTCTCGTCGTCCTCGAGCTCGGGCACCCAGATGACGGCGGTCTTGTCGGGATTAGCGGCCGCGTGCCGGTCGACGCAGTTGTACGACGCATTCAGCTTGCCGCCGACGAACCACTTCCAGAACGGAGCGTTGCTCGTGTCGAGCACCGTGTCCCACGGCTTGTCCCAGGTCAGCATGTCGGCGTATTCGGTGAAGCAGTCGGGGAACTTATCCTCTGTGAACCGCTCGAATATCGCCGGGTCGTTGGCGTTGGCCTGCGCGACGAACTTCTCCGGCGGCGGGTAATACTCTTCCTCCCGCCAGTGCACGGCGATCTGTGACTCAGAGACCGCCTGTGGCTCCGAATTTTCTGTCATTCCTGTCCTCCAGGCCGAAGGGGAGTCCGCGCGCGGCGATGCGCGGGTGGTCCGACACAAATGGGCACATCATGAAACGAGTTTTCGCGCGGCGCGCGCAAACGAGGGGAGAACCCATGGGCAGGCAGCCTGCCGCCGACCACCTTGCCATGAGCGCCCTCACACGTTACGGGAGCCTCAATCGTAACGCCGCAGGACAACAGGGAACAGGCCCGTCACAACGCGGTCCCGCTAGATCGCTAACAGGTATCAGTCCTGGCAGGACAGGTTGACATCGGCGCGATCAACGGTATGTTGCTGCGCAGTCCAGCACCGGGCCAGCAGGTCAGGGAGATTAGCCGGGCAGTTGGCCGCACCGTGACGCGGCCACCAACGTCGGCTCCGTGTAGCCGAGCGAGTAGCCCGAGCCCTGGCTGGGGCGGGGGGTTGGACCCGGGAGGGGCCTGGGCACCCAGTAGACAACGGAAGGCGAGCCCGTTGCCGACGGGACGCGTTCCGGTCCGAAGGGTTTCCCAGGCCCTCTTCCCCAAGCGCTGCGAACGAGCGCGCGCTGCAGCAAGAAGCGCGCGCACTCATCAAGAAGCGCGCACATCAAGAAGCGGGCACATCAAGAAGCGCGCGCACTCAGAAAACCAAAGTGCGCGCGCTCAAGCGAAACAAGCGGTCAGGCAGGCACAGTCACGCGCTCTTGCGGTGGCGCGTGGACTGCCGCGGTTCCGGCGCCGACTGTGGCTCGCGCTGGCCCCTGATGACGGCAAGCCGCTCGGCCAGGACCTCCTCGAGGTCGGCCATGCTGCGACGCTCCATGAGCATGTCCCAGTGGCTGCGCGGCGGCTTGATCTTCTTGGGTGCGGGCATGTCGCCAGCCGCCGTTACGGCCAACGCCCCACATACCCGACATTCCCAGTTAATCGGCAATTCGGCCTCGGCCGAGAACGGCACCGTAAAACGGTGCCCCTTCGGGCAGTCGAAAGCCACCTCCTGGCGCGGCGCCAGGTCGGTGTTACGGTCGTTCTCGTAGCTCGTCGCTCCGAGTCGCGTGCCGCGCAGTGCTCGCTCGGCCATGTGTTACTGCCTCCCAGGCGCTCAGCCGTCCTACTTCACCAACGGTGAGGTCCCGGTCAAGATTCCCGGTCAACGCCTATTCCAACCGTGTCCGCGATGCCTGATCTGAGGAAATTGCTGGCTAGGCGGCGTTTCGGGGGTGCCACTGCCCCCGCGCGATGAGTACGTCGCGAAGGATCGCGGTGTTATCGGTCATGATTCCGTCGACGCCGAGGTCGAGCAGCCTGGCCATCACGGCCGGATCGTTGACTGTCCAGGCATGCACTTGGAGACCTGCCGCGTGGGCGCGGGCAAGGAATCGGGTGGTCGCCATTGAGTACGGAATCTGCGCGCATAGCACCGACCTGGCCGCAAACCGCGCGGTCAGCGTCTTGACTGGCAGCCCTGCTCGGATAGCGCCGATGCCGGCGGGGCTGGTGGCCGAGCAGACAGGCCGTGGCAGCAGCCGCCGGGTCGCATCCAGCCGGCTACCCGAGAACGACGTGAGGCATACCCGGTCCCAGCAGTTGGTCGCGCGCAGGACATCGGCCAGGGGGCCGATGACCGGCTCGTCCTTGACATCGATGTTGAACCGGACATCGGGCCACGCCATGATCAGGTCCGCCAGCAGCGGGATGGGCTCGCTGCCATCGATCTTTGCGGCGGCTACCTGAGCCGCGGTCAGCTCCGCGATTCGCCCGATCGCGTCCGTCACGCGGTCAAGAGTCCGGTCGTGGAAGGCGACGACGGTTCCGTCGGCGGTCGCGTGCACGTCGGTTTCCAGGTAGGCGTATCCGAGGCCGACCGCGTGCTCGAACGCCTTCCAGGAGTTCTCAGGGAAGTCGCCGGCGCCGCCACGGTGGGCGAAGGCTAGCGGGCGCGGATGATCAAGGTAGGCGGACGGCACGGCCTCAGTAAATCAACAGCAACAATCGGCAGGGAACGGGGCCGATCTAGCCGGTCCCGGCGCTCCATTCGCGGCGGCGTACCTCGGCCATGGCGATCGCGGCCGCGGCCGCCACGTTGAGCGAGCCGACCTTGCCTGGCTGCGGGATGTAGGCGACGAGGTCGGCCGCGGCCAGGAGGGCGGGAGAACAGCCGTGGTCCTCGTTCCCTAGAGCAATGCAGATGTCGCCGTCCAGCGGTGCCTCGTGCAGCGGAACCGCATCGCCGGCCAGTTCGATCGCGATCAACCGGTAGCCGTCGGCCCGCGCTGCCGCCGCTGCGGCGGCGGCAGCGGGCACGTGCTCGAACGTGAGCAGGCGGTCGGTGCCGAGCGCGGTCTTACGCGCTGACGGATGGCCGGGATCGGCGGTCTCGCCGCACAGCCAGACGTGGTCGACGCCGAATGCGGCGGCGGTGCGGATGATGGACCCGACGTTGAACGGCTGCCCGACGCTGTCGAGCAGCAGCCCGAGCCGTGAGTGAGTGCGGCGGCGCCACCCGCGGTTGAGGCGCTTGACCTCGGTCATGCCGAGCTGCCGGGGCGTCATCGGCGCACCTCTAGCACGCGGTAGCCGACTCGCGCGGCAAACCGCTCAGCCTGCCAGCCGGTCTCGGCCAGCCAGCGCTGGAGCGAGTCCGAGCCGAGGTTGCGCTGGACGACCAGGTAGGCCGCGGCGCCGGGCGCCAGCCGTCCGAGCCATGTCGTGAGCATCTGGTGCAGTGCGTCCTTCCCGATCCGGATCGGCGGGTTGGACCAGATCAGGTCGTAGCTGGTGGGCAGGTCGTCGCTGTCCGGGCCAGGGGAGGCATCCGCCAAGCGGCATCGGACGTTGGTCAGCCCGGCCGTGGCCGCGTTGCGCTCGCACAACTCCAGGGCGCGCCGGTTCACGTCGACAGCCCAGACCCGCGCCGCCGGAGCGCGGCTGGCCATGACCAGCGCCAGCGGCCCGTAGCCGGAGCCAAGATCGAGCAGGTCGCCATCGGCTGGCGGCGGAGGTGCCGTCTCCAGCAGCAGCCTGGTTCCCGGGTCGAGCCGGTCGGGCGAGAACACGCCCGAGTCGGTCGCGAGCGCTAGATGCGTATCGGGCAGCACGACGTGCACCGTTCCTGGCCGGTGCGCAGCGGCCGGCTGCTCAGCGAAGTACTGGCTGCTCACTGGCGGTGACGCCGCCGTCCCCGGCCAGCGCCGGCCCGATATAGGTCCGGCTCACCCAGCGCTCAACCACGAACGTCAGCACCGGGATGGTCCCGGCCAGCAGCACGACGATGGTGCCGACGCTGGCGACCTTCATGCGAACCAGCCGCGTCATGGCGAACGCGACGACGATGTAGATCATGTACAGCACGCCATGGAGGGCGCCGACGATCTCCGCGGGCCCAGGAACGTGCGCGAAATACCGCAGCGGTACGCAGACGAAGCAGAGGATGACCAGCATCGTGCCGGTCACGTAGGCCATCGTGCGGTAGGCGCGCACAACGAGCCGGAGCACGTCAGGACGCACTGCCAGCCTCCTCTCGCCGGTTCAGGCGGGCTAGGTAGGCATTGTAGGCGGCCAGCTCGGGGTCGTCGGCTGCCTCTTCATCGGTCGTCGCGGCCGTGTGCGCCGCGCCAGGGAGCGCCCTGTCTTCAACGGCCACCAGGGCCGCGCGAAGCGCCTGCGCCTGCTTGGCCTCGACGCCAGGGTGGCGCCACTCGTCGGCGATCGTCTTGACCCAGAAGACCACGCCGAAGATCACGAAGACCGGCCATTCGAAGGTGTAGGCCCAGCTGAGCGCGTTCCCGCCCTCGGCCCGGTGGAACTGCCAGTCGCCGAGCCACAGCATGCCCCAGGCCGCCGCGACCGCGAACGCGTGCCAGGCCAGCCACCTCGGGCTGACGAGGAAAAGCCACCGCGGGCGCGGCCTTGCGCTGGGCATGCTACGAGGGTAGCGCTACTACGGACTGTAGCGATCCGCCGGGGTGAGGCGCCACACCTGGGTGATCCCGGAGTCGCCGGGCGCCGGCTCAAACCTTCCTCGGCGCATCTCGATGACCCGGTAGCCCAGCTTGGCCGGCACTCGACCGCTCGCCAGGTTGAGCTGATCGTGATGGATCTCCACATGGTCGATGCCTGGCAACGTGAACGCGGCCTGAGTCAGAGCGGCCGCCGCCGCGGTCGCGATGCCGCGAGCCGTGAAGTCGGGGTGGACCCAGTAGCCGATCTCGAGCCCGCCGGGCTCGATCCGAGCCATGAGTCCGGCGCTGCCGACCGGCGTGCGTTCGGCGAAGATAAGGTACTGGAACGCGGTGCCAGTGGCCCAGTCTTCCTCGCACCGCTCGAGGAAGTCAGCGGCGTCAGTTCGGCTGTAGGCAGGTGTTGCCCAGGGCATCCAGGGCCGCAGGTGGTCGACTGACTCGCTGACGAGCCGGAAGCACAGGTCCGCGTCGCTCGCGCGCCACCGGCGCAGGTCGACGACGTCGTGCGTGAGGTGCTCCGGCGGGGATTCCATCGGCAGATCATGGCCGCATGCGGTCTGGGGCGCAAGCCGGATTAGGCGCTGAGTCACAGCGCGTGGCGGCGAGTCACCAAGCGTGACCGAGGGCCTGCCCGCCATAATCGAACGCATGTCTTTCGCTGATTGGCTCGCTGGTCGTAAGTCCCACGCCAGCCGCCTGCCTGCGCGAATCGAGGAGCTGCGCGGCCCGGCCCAGGGCACGATCATGCTCCCGCCGCACCTGTCCTTTCCCGGCATGCGCGAGTGCGACGTCACCGACGACCGCACGCGGCGCAGCATGTACGGCATCGTGCTGACCCAGGGTCAGCGCAACGACGTCGCGCGGTACCTCAACCCCGCGCTGCTGCGCGCGGACTGGCCGCTCATCAAGGACGCCCTCGACTTGAAGCTCGTCCGGACCTGCGAGCGGCGATTCGCGCTGAACGGCCACGGCGGCGCAGAAGGTCCCGGCGGCCCGGCCCCGGAGCCCGCTGAGGTCTAGGGGTCTAGTCGCACAGGCGTCGCTGCTCAGCGGCTCGGCTCCCCGACACCAGTCCGGCCTCGCCAGACGCCCCGCGGGGGAGTAAGCGGCGGGGGAGTAAGGGGTCAGGTCGCCGTCGCGCTTCTGGGCGCCGAAGCGCTTAACTAGGCGGACCGCCGACTGCAATTCGTGGTCGCACCGGCAGTCGCTATACGTGCGGACGCCGATGCTGGTGCGTGGCGCCGCCCTGGCTGTCCGCCAGCATTCCTAGGCAACCGCGCCGCCAGTCCCGTCGTCCAATGGCAAGGCGCAGCGGGGCGCGGGCTGCCGTGCGAGACTCCGCCATGTAGGTAAGGGAGTGGGCCGTGATCCAAGCAGGGCGCGCGGCACGGCGGCCGCATCCCGCCGGACCTCCGCGGCGCGGGCAGGTCCGATCGCCATGGCATGGGCTCGCGCCTGTGGCGATCCTGCTGGCCGCGACGGCGATCGCAGCAGGGTCTGCCGCTCCGCTGTTGTCCACGACACGATGACCCGAGATGGCCCCGGAACACCTTCGGCTGGTCAGTCTCCGGCCAGGAATCCAGCTTCACCGAGGACCTGCTTGCGCCTTGACCGCGCGGGCGCGTCGGCCCGGGCGGTCACCATAGATGACAAGGGGCAGCAGCGCCAAGGCGGTGGCCAGCGCCGTCATCGGGATCGGCGATAGCCGCTCGCTCGCTCGCTAAGCGGCCACCGGAGCGTGGCTGTGCAGGATGCGGTCGCCGAGGGTCGCTTCTGTAGTGCCGTCCGGGTTGAGGCGGAGCTCCCAGCCCCAGCGATGGACGGCGACCTGGTGGTGGAAGACGCAGAGCAGGCAGCAGTCCGCGAGGCTAGTAGGCCCGCCGCGGGAAAGCGGGATGAGGTGATGCACCTGACAAGCTGCGGGTGGCTGGTAGCAGCCGGGGAAGGCGCAGTGCTTGTCGCGAGTGATGATGGCGCGGCGCAGGTACGCCGGGACGGTGTCGGTGGACCTGCCGAGGTCGAGCGGGAGGCTGATGCTGGCGGCGGGCTGCGGTAGGAGGCTGCCGCGCAGGTGGGCGGCCAGGCCGGCCGGCCCGGACAGCAGCCGCAGCGCGCGGGTTAGCAGGAGTTCCTGTGCGGCGGTCTGCGCCATGGCGGCGGTGCGCTGGGGCAGCTGGCAGCAGCCACCAACGTTCGCATGGCCGGGGTCACCGCAGACCGCGCAGCCGACCGAGCCGCCGTGGTCGCTCTCGCCTACCGGGCGATTGCCGTGATCGTCGCCGGAGTCCGGGCTGCTGTCGCCGCAGGGTGCGCCGCCCGCGTTGTCGCTAGGGCCGGCGGGCTCGGTGCCCGTGAGAGGGTTCGTGCAGGTGAGAGGGTTGGTGCCAGTGAGCAAGTCGCGGGCTTGCTGACCAAGCTCAGCAGGGTCGACGTGCGCTGTGACGATGGGGGTGATCGACGCGTCGCACTCGGTGCCGGCGGGTGCCGTGGCACCGTGACCTGCCCACACTGCGGTGACGTCTGCGGCGCCGGGGAGGCCTAGTAGCTGATCCAGGCTCATGTGCAGATGAATCTGGGTGGGCTGGCCAGCCCGGTCGGGCAGGCCGCCAGCGATTAAGCGGTAGCACATTTCGGAAAGGGCGTCGTGCTGCCGCTGGGCGGGCGTGCGGACATCTTCGGGCCCGGTTTTGGCGGACAGGGAGTCCAGCACCGCACGCAGCGACGCCGCGCACTCGGGAGTCAGATCGCCGTCTAGCTTCCCGGCGCCACGGAAATGGGTCAGTAGCCGGACCCGGCGGTCGTTGAACCCGTCGTCGGCGCCATCGGTGTCCGGCTCCGCGGCCAGCCGGTGCAGCTGCTCGGCCAGGCCGCCCAGGTCGGACAGGCTGGCGCCGCCAGCGGCGGCGTCGAGGAGGATCTGGTCCGCGGCGCCGCGGGCGTCCTCAGGTAGGCGGTCAGTCCAGCCGCATACCTGCCGGGCCCAGGACACGGACAGATCGCCGGCAGCCAGGGCCGCGGCGATGGCAGGGTGGGCGGCCAGGTCCCGCATCCACCCGGCCGCGGCGGACGCGGCAGCACCGGTGACGCGGGTCTGCCAACGTAGCCAGGACACCGGGCTGCCGGCCGCGTCGTCCTCGAAACCCCGGGAGGCATTGAACGCGGCCAGCACTGCCGACCGGGCCGCGACCAGCTGCGCCTGGAGGCGTTCCAGCGTCCGGAGCGCATCGGCCTGCTCGCTTGTCGCCAGACGCGTCGCATCGGCGGACGCCAGCCACCCAAGCGCAGCCGACGCCGATGCAAGCGCGTCCGCGGTGGCGGCTGGGGGACTGGCCTGGCAGCTCATGACACCCTCCCAGAAGCGTCGATAGTACGCGCGATCCAGTTCGCTGTCCTAGATCAGCGTTCGAATCTATGATCTACTCTATCGGTACCCGCTGACATTTTCACGGACCCGCGCGGGCGCTGGGCGCCCCTGATGTGACCGACGGACTCCCGACCCGGCACGATGGTGCTGTGCACGCATAGGTGCTGTGCATGCATGGAAGTCGGCTCACACTGAACTCGGGCGATCGGCAATGGCGACAGCGCCCGCCAACACCGCATCTGGAGGACTCAGTGTCTGATGCCAACGCCGCCGCTGGCGTCAACGCAGCAACCCCCGACTCGCAGCGTTCCGCGACCGCAGCGCCGACGCAGCGCGGCAACAAGTGGTGGACGCTGGTCGCGGTGTGCCTCGGCACATTCATGCTGCTGCTCGACATCACGATTGTGAACGTCGCGCTACCGGACATCCAGCTGGCGCTGCACTCGAGTTTCTCCGACTTGCAGTGGATCGTCGACGCGTACGCGCTGACGCTGGCCGCGTTCCTGCTGACCGCCGGCAGCCTGGCGGACATGTACGGCCGCCGCAGGTTGTATCTGATCGGCCTGGTCATCTTCACGGGCGCATCCGTGCTGTGCGGGTTCTCAGTGAACACGCTGATGATCCAGCTCTCCCGCGGCCTCCAGGGCGTCGGCGGCGCGATCATGTTCGCGGTGTCGCTAGCGCTGCTGGCCGACGCGTTCCGCGGCAAAGACCGGGGCACCGCGTTCGGGGTCTGGGGCGCGGTAACTGGCCTGGCGGTCGCGATCGGACCGCTGCTTGGCGGGATACTGACGTCCGGCATTTCCTGGCGCTGGATCTTCTTCGTGAACGCGCCCATCGGCGCCTTCGCCCTAGTCGTCACGATCATGAAGGTGATCGAGTCGCGCGCCCAGCAGGCCACGCGGCCGGACTGGGCGGGCTTTGGCCTGTTCACGATCGCGCTGGCCAGCCTCGTGTACGGCCTCATCGAATCCAATCAGCGCGGCTTCACGGACAGCCTCGTGCTGTCGTGTTTCGCAGTGGCCGCGATCCTCCTGGTCGCCTTCGTTCTAGTCGAGCTGCGGATTGCGCACCCCATGTTCGACCTGAACCTGTTCCGGCTGCCGACGTTCAGCGGTGGCCTGGTGGCGGCGTTCGGGCTGAGCGCGTCGATCTTCTCGATGCTCCTGTACCTGGTGCTGTACCTGCAGGACATCCTCGGCTATTCCGCGCTCGGCACCGGCGTCCGGCTGACGGTCATCTCCGGCGGAATCCTGATCACCGCGACGCTGTCCGGCAGGCTTACGTCTCGGGTGCAGATCCGGTTCCTGATCGGCCCGGGCCTCCTGCTGGTCGGCGTGGGACTGCTCCTCATGCGCGGGCTCAACGCTGGCTCGACGTGGACGCACCTCATCCCCGGCATGATCGTCGCCGGCCTCGCCGTTGGCCTCGTCAACCCGCCGCTTGCGTCCACGGCCGTCGGCGTGGTCCAGCCGCAGCGAGCCGGCATGGCGTCAGGCATCAACTCCACGTTCCGCCAGGTCGGCATCGCGACCGGCATCGCGCTGCTGGGGTCTCTGTTCTCGAACAAGGTGCGCAGCGACGTGATCTCCATGGTGAGCGCGGTGCCAAGCGTGTCGGGGAAGGCGCCGCAGATTGCCGCCGCTGTCCAGTCCGGCCAGATCGGACATGTGCTCAGCAGGCTCCCAGCACCGGCTCGACAGCAGATCGGCCTGATCACCAGGACAGCGTTCACTAGCGGCCTCAACCACATCTTGCTCGTGGCCGCAGTCATCGCGCTCGCCTCCGGGGTCGTCACGCTGTTCGCCATCCGGCAGAAGGACTTCGCCCTCCAGGGCGCCGTGGCGCCACCCGCTGCCTAGCCGCCTACAGTTGCCGCATGCGCAAATACGTCATCATGGGCGTCCAGGGCAGTGGCAAGGGCACGCAAAGCGCGATGCTCGCGCGCGACTTCGATCTTGTGCATATCGCCGTCGGAGACATCTTCCGATGGAACGTGCAGCACCACACCAAGCTCGGCGCGCAGGTGCGGCGCACGATGGCGGATGGCGAGCTCGTCAGCGACGACCTCGCCGAAGGCGTAGTCAAGGACAGGCTGACGCAGCACGACTGGAACTACGGATTCATCATCGACGGCTTCCCCCGGAACAAGCGGCAGGCGGAGTTCTTCCTCGAGAGCTACGACATCGATGGCGTTATCTACCTCGACCTGCCCGATTCCGAGGTGCGGCGCCGCGTCCTGGCCCGGCGCCTTTGCTCAGGCTGCGGGATGGACTACAACCTCATCGACTCGACGCCGCGCGAGGAAGGCAAGTGCGACGTTTGCGGCGGCAAGCTAATTCAGCGCGAGGATGACACCGAGGAGGCGCTCGCCGTCCGGCTGCGCGAATACCACACCAAGACCAACCCGGTGCTCGACATCTTCCGCCGCAAGGAGTACGTCGTCACGGTCGATGCGCGGGCCGCCAAGGACGAGGTGCAGCGCGCCATCCGAACGGCGTTGCGCCTCCCGCCCTACGACGGTTAGCACAGCAATGCGGGTGGTCGTCGCTCCTGACTCCTTCAAGGGGAGCATCGCCGCCGCCGCTGCGGCGGCGGCGATCGCGGCCGGCTGGCGGCAGGCCCGGCCAGCTGACCAAGTCGTGGAGCTACCGCTCGCTGACGGTGGCGAGGGCACGCTGACGGTGCTGGCCGGGGCGCTCCCGGCCAGCCGCTGGCACACCGCCCAGGTCCGGGGCCGGCTGAGGCGCGCGTGGCTGCCAGGTGGCTGGAATTTCCTGGGAACGGGGCCGTCATCGAGCTCGCCACCGCCGCCGGGCTGCCGCTGCTGGCCGAGCTCAGCCCGCTGACCGCGCACAGCTACGGCGTGGGCCAGCTAATTGGACTGGCACTGGACGCAGGGGCCCGGCGCATCGACATCGCGCTCGGCGGCTCTGCGTGCACCGACGGCGGCGTCGGCGCGCTGGCTGCGCTCGGCGCGAGGTTCCTCGACGCCGACGGCCGCGACCTGCCCTTCGGCGGCGGAGCCCTGCCGAGGCTGGCGGCGATCGACCTGGCCGGGCTCCGGCCGCCGCCGGCGGATGGAGTCAGCTGTCTTACCGATGTCCGGGCTCCGCTGCTTGGTCCTGGCGGCGCGGCCGCCATATTCGGACCGCAGAAAGGTGCTGGTCCGAAGGACGTCGTGGTGCTGGAGGCTGGCCTTACCCGGCTGGCCAGCCTGCTCGGCGGTGAACCGGATGCGCCGGGCGCTGGCGCCGCCGGCGGCTGCGGGTACGGGCTGGCAGCCGCGTGGAATGCCGCGCTGCTGCCCGGCGCGGAGCGCATCGCCTCCATCGCCGGCCTGCCGGCTGCCCTCATCGGCGCGGATCTCGTCATCACCGGCGAGGGCCGGTATGACGCGACGTCGCTGGCGGGGAAGGTCGTCGGGGCAGTGCTGGCGGCCGCCGAAGCGGCTGGGGTGGCTGTGGCTGTCGTGGCGGGCCAGCTGGCTGCACAGCCACCGGCCAAGGTGAACGCCGTCGAGCTAACCGCACTGGCGGGCAGCCCGCAGGCCGCCATCGGCGAGCCCGGCCGCTGGCTAACGGCGGCCGGCCGGCTGCTTGGCACCGGCGTCAGCCCGCCGATTACCGCTTGACCCGGGTGACTGCCTCCCAACAGTGTGCCTGACCTCAGTAGCCTGATGCTGTGCGGGAGATTGTCGTGTTCGGTGGCAGCGCCCATCCGGCGCTATCGGAAGAGATATGCGCCGGTCTGGACGTTCCGCTGCGTCCCACGAGGCTGACCAGGTTCGCGAACGACTGCCTGGAAGTGCAGCTTCAGGCGAACTGCCGGGAGCGTGACGTCTTCCTCATTCAGCCGCTCGGGCCGCCGGTGCAGGAAAACCTTGTCGAGCTGCTGCTCATGCTCGATGCTGCCCGCGGTGCTTCGGCCGCGCGGGTCACGGCCGTCATCCCTTACTACTCGTACGCGCGGTCGGACAAGAAGTCGATGCCGCGGGTATCGATCGGCGGCCGCATGGTCGCGGACCTGCTCGTGACCGCGGGCGCAAACCGGGTCCTGGCGATGACCCTGCACTCGCCGCAGGTGCACGGCTTCTTCTCGATCCCAGTCGATCATCTGCACGCTCTGCGCGAGTTTGCTGATCATTTCGCCGGCCTTGACTTGTCCAACGCCGTGGTCGTGTCGCCGGACCTCGGCAACGCCAAGAACGCCGCCGCCCTTGCCCGGCTGCTCCAGCTGCCGGTGGCCGCGGGCGCCAAAGAGCGGCACAGCGACGAGCGTGTGACGATCAGCTCGATCATCGGCGACGTAGAGGGTCGCGACGTCATCGTGCTCGACGACGAGATTGCCCGTGGCACGACGATGATCGAGCTCCTGGACCGGCTGAGCGAGCGAGACGCCCGGTCCGTGCGCATCGCCTGCACGCACGGGCTCTTCAGCGACGGCGCCCTGAAGCGCATCGCGGCGCAGCCGCTGGTGCGGGAGATCGTCGCCACCAATACCTTGCCGACCGCGGAAGCCGGGCCCGAGCTGAAGGTTATCTCGATCGCCCCGGCCCTAGCCGAGGCAATCCGGCGCATTCATGAAGGCGAGTCGGTCAGCGCCCTGTTCGGCGCGAGCTAAGCCGGGCGGTGTCTGGCCGGGCGAGCTAGACAGGCCGATCGTCGCGCCGGTTCGCCCAGACGGCGACCTGGCTGCGCGAGGTGAAGCCGAGCTTGGCGAGGATGTTGGCAACGTGCCGGGCCGCCGTCGCCGGGCTGATGTACAGCTTCGCGGCGATGTCACGGTTGCTCAGGCCGACCCGGAGCAGCGCCACGACCTCTTGCTCGCGGAGAGTTAGCCCGCCCGCTGGCGCGTCCTCGATGGCTCGCTGCGGCACGAGCGCGGACGGACCACCGCTCTCGGCGTCCTCGAGTGCCAGCCGGACGGCGGCCGCCAGCGTCATACTTGCGCCGTCCTGCCAGAGCCGCGTGACAGCGTGCTCGCCGAAGCCCGCGGCGGCATCGAGGAAGCGCTGCGTCCTCGCCCCCGGCATTGGCGGCAGGTGGGCCTCGGTGCGCAGCGCCGAGATTGCCCCGGCAAGCTGGACTGCCAGCTGCGGGTTGTGCTCCAGAACCGCCAGCCGCGCGACGGCTTCCAGGCCGCGCGCGATCCCGATCCGGCTGCCTGAGGCGAAGCTGAGCCGCAAGCTCTCGGTGAGATGCTGGCGGGCGGCCTGCACGTCGGACTGCTCGAGCGCGATCCGGCCGAGGCCGGCGAGGCAGCGCGCGATCTCGGGCCGGGCGTTGACCTCGCGCAGGATTACCAGCGCCTCGAGGTAGTAGTCCCTGGCGGTGTCGTCCTCCTCGCGCAGCCTGGCCAGATCGCCGAGGCCAAGCAGCGCCCTGGCCGAACCCCACAGCTGCTCTATGGCGCGCATGATGGCCAGGGCTTCCTCGCCGAGCCGCTGCGCGTCGCGCAGGTTGCCGCGCCTAGCTGCCACCGCCGCCATGGTGCCGAGCGCGTAGCCCTCGTTCCAGCGATCGCCGGACGACCTGGCGACCTGGAGTGCTTCTTGCGCCTTGGCCGCCGCCTCGTCAGGTCGGCCGCTGTGCAGAGCGATCTCGGTCAGAAGGTTGAGGGCCGCGGCGGCGTAGAACCTGTCGCCGGCGGCCCGGCATAGCTCAAGGCCTGCTACGCCGAGCTCTTCGGCCTCATCGGCGCCCATGGCCATCGCAAGCTGAGCGCGGCCGGCTAGCGCGGGCCCTTGAACTGACGCCGGCGCGCCGGCAGCGCCGGGCAGCTGCAGGAATCCGTCAATCCAGGCCGCGCCGGTCGCGAACGTGCCGCGAACAATCCAGACCGGCCGGATCGCCGCGCAGATGCGCAGTCCCGTCTCGGCGTCGCCATCGGCAAGACAGTCACTGAGGACCTCACGCAGATTGGCAGCCTCCACGTCGATCCGGCGGAACACGTCGACGCGCGCTGACCACGGGGCCCGGACGAGCGCCATCCCGATCGCTGCCAACCGCTCGCACTCGCGCAGCGTGTAGTCGCGTCGGCGGCGCTGCATCAGCGTGGTCTCGCCCGCCAGCTCGAGCAAACCGCTGGCGTACTCGCGGACCGTCTCCAGCAGCCGGTACCTCGCCTGCCCGAGTGCCTCGGGCTCGACCTCCACCAGTGACTTGTCCGCAAGCGCCGTCAGCAGGTCGAGTATGTCGCCGGCCGCCAGGCCCTCACCGGCGCACACCTGCTCGGCCATGTCCAGCGACCAGCCCGCCAGGGCTGACAGTCGGCGCAGCAGCATCCGCTCGGGCTCGGACAGCAGGTCGTAACTCCAGTCGAACGTCGCGCGCAGGGTCTGCTGGCGCGGCGGAGCAGTCCGGTCCCTGCTGGTGAGCAGCGCGAGGCGGCGGTCGAGGCGGGCAGCTATCTGTTCGACGGACAGGACCCGGACCCACGCCGCGGCCAGCTCGATCGCCAGCGGCAGGCCGTCCAGCGCCCGGCAGATCGCCGCGATGCTCTCAATGTTTGCTGGCCCCGCCACGAAGCCGGGCGCCGCGGCGGCGGCCCGAGCCGTGAACAGCCGAATCGAGTCGTGGTCGCGCAGGCCGTCGAGGCTCTGCGGCGCCGCAGGCGGCAGTTCGAGCGGCGGCACGGGCCAGACGGTCTCGGCGGCTACGCGGAGCGGCTCGCGACTGGTCGCCACGACTCGCAGGCCCGGCGAGCTGGCCAGCAGCCGCTGGCAGAGGCTCGCGCACGCGTCGATGAGGTGCTCGCAGTTGTCGAGCACGAGCAGTACCCGACGGTGCCGGAGGGAGTCGGCGAGCGTGTCGAGCAGGGGGCGACCTGGCTCCTCGTCGACGCCGACGACCGAGGCCACCCACGGCACGACGTGCTCAGGCTGGCGCAGGTCACTGACCTCCACGAACCAGGCGCCGTCAGGGAAGTCGGCCGCGACGGCGTCGAGCAGCCTGAGTGCCAGCCTCGACTTGCCGATGCCGCCTGCTCCGCATAGCGTCACGGCACGCATCGTGCGCAGCAGATCACGCAGCTCGCGGAGCTCGAGCGTGCGGCCAACGAAACTGCTGAACTCCTCCGGCCGTCGAGCTGGGTAACGCATGGGCATCGCATTCCGGGCTACCGGGGCGCCTTGGTCGCACGCAAGCGCCATCTACTACCGTAACGCGCGGCTCAAGGCAGTGGCGAACCAAAGCAACCAATCACCCCAAGTTGAGCGAAGCCGCGTTCCCCTCGAGATCCAGCAGGTAGCGCTTACGGTCAAGACCGCCGCCGTAGCCGGTCAGGCTGCCGTCTGAGCCGATGACCCGGTGGCACGGAATGATCAGCGCGATGGGGTTCTTGCCGTTGGCGAGGCCAACAGCTCGGCTGGCGGACCCGACGCGACGTGCGATCTCGCCGTAAGAGCAGGTCTGACCGTAGGGGATCGTCCGCAGCGCGGACCAAACGCGACGCTGGAACTGCGTGCCCGCCGGCGCAAGCGGCAGGTCAAAGACCATCAGGTCGCCGGCGAAATAGGCGGCTAGCTGCCGGGCAGCCGATGCGAACGGCTCGGCGGCCGCGTTGCCCACCGCGCCGAACGTCGCGCCTGCCGGGCGGTGCTGCTGGGCGTCCATGTACAGGCCGGTCAGCTGCCCGCCGGTCGCAACCAGGGTGAGCTCGCCGATCGGGCTGGCGAGTACTACATGGGTGACGGTTGACTCTGTAACGGCGACATGGGTGACGACGTCCTGGCTGGTATACACGGCTTACTCCTCATTAATCGGATTAACTTGGCAGGCGATTGATCTCGTGGCCGGCTGCCGCCCACAGGTACTGGATTGCGTAGGACCGCCACGGCCGCCAGGCCGCGCCGCGGCCGGTGAGCGCCGCCGGGGTCGTGGGCAGGTCAAGCGCACGCGCTGCCGCCCGAACGCCAAGGTCGGTGGCTGGGAACGCGTCCGGATCGCCGAGCGCGCGCATTGCGATGGTCTCGATCGTCCACGGGCCGAGGCCAGGCACGGTCGCCAGCCGGGCTCGCGCCTCGGCCCAGTCGCTCCCGACGCTCAGATCGATCTGTCCGTCAGCCAGTGCCGTCGCCAGCGCCGCGAACGACGCGCACCGCGACCGTGGCAGTCCGAGCTCGCTGGCCGCGGCTAGCATGGCCGGCTCGGGGAACAGGCGCGTCAGCCCGCCGTCGGGATCGTCGACGGGCTCGCCGTAGGCCGCGGCCAGGCGGCCCGCATGCGTGCGGGCGGCGGCAGTCGAGACCTGCTGGCCGAGGACCGCCCGGAGCGCGAACTCAGCGGCGTCGACCGTCCGCGGCACACGGCGGCCGGGTGCCTTGCCGACCAGGGGAGCGAGCGCCTCGTCCCCGCCGAGCAGGTCAGCTATCGCAACCGGGTCAGCATCGAGGTCCAGCAGGCGGCGGCACCGGCTGATCGCGCTGGCCAGATCGCGCAGGTCAGTCAGGCGCAGCTGGCAGCTCACATGATCGGGCTGCGGCCGCAGTGCGACGAAGCCGTGACCGTGGGGCAGGCGCATCGTCCGCCGATAAGCGCCGTCCCGCCATTCTTCAACGCCGGGCACGGCCGTTGCGGCCAGGTGACCGAACAGGCTGTCGGGCTGCAGCGGCGCCCGGAACGGCAGCCGCAATGACAGCGCGCCGGGCGCTGCCGCCGCGTGGCCGCGGCTGACCCGGTCGCGCAGCTGGCTGGGGGAGAGGGCGAACACCTCGCGCACGGTGTCGTTGAACGTCCTGACGCTGGCGAACCCGGCCGCGAACGCGACGTCGCCCATCGGCAGCGTGGTCGTCTCGATCAGGAGCCGCGCCGTCTGCGCGCGCTGCGCCCTGGCCAGTGCTAGCGGCCCCGCACCGAGCTCGGCGAGAAGCTGGCGCTCGACCTGGCGCACGCTGTAGCCGAGGCGCGCCGCCAGGGCGGGCACGCCACCGTCGTCCATCACGCCATCGGCGATGAGCCGCATTGCCCTGGCCACCACGTCGGCGCGGACGTCCCATTCGGGCGAGCCGGGGCTGGCGTCAGGCCGGCAGCGCTTGCACGCCCGGAACCCGGCTTGCTGCGCGGCGGCGGCGCTTGGATAGAAGCGCATATGCTCCGGCTTGGGCGGGACGACCGGGCAGCTCGGCCGGCAGTAGATGCCGGTCGTCACGACCGCAGTAAAGAACCAGCCGTCGAACCTGGCATCCTTCGACTGCACCGCGCGAACGCAGCGTTCCGGTATCTAGATGAATCCGGTCCGCGTGAGTCCGGTCCCGGTGAATCGGTCCGAGCGAATCCGGTCGTCGTGCATGTCTTCAGTCTCGGCTGGGCAGCCCGGCGGTCTAGCGAAAATGCGACGGCGCGATGGACAAAGGCCAGTTGACGGGGATGATGTCGCAAACTCGCTAGCTTCGTCGTCGAACGTGCCGCATGCGCTCTGGCAACGGTCTGGGCAAGCTGGGAACCAGGCGTGGCTGGAGCCCGTCCAAGGGCCAGACGCCTGGGCCGGGCGCTGCCGGGTGAGATCTCAGTTGGCCGGACCCGGCCTAGCATGGGCGTTCCACCCCGCAGTTGGAGGTGAGGGTTAGGTGCGACGGATACAGCAGCTCGGCGCGGCTGGCCGAGGGGCATTAGTAACGGTCGGAACCGCCGCGATCATTACGGTTGCCGCCTGCGGGCGGGTGCCGGCTGGCCAGTCTGCGTCGGCGGCGTCGGCCGAGTCTGCACCTTCGAACCTGCCAGGCGGCGAGCCGGGCGGTGGCTTCGGCAGATCCTGGGGGTCCGGCCGTCGCTAGCGGCACGAGTGCGCCCGCAGCGCTGTGCACGGACACACCGAATCTGACCAGCGTCGTGGTCAGCCGCACAAGTGGCTTCCGCGATTCTCAGCTGGGTTCGGTGCTGCCCCGCGGAGTCACCATCGCGGAACCAGGGCTGGTGCGCGGGCTGGCAGACTGCACTCTGCGGGCTACCTGGGATGCCGCGCGTGGCGCTGACCTGCCCGGCCCAATTCGGCACCGGCTCGGTGCGGTTCGGCTTCGCCGCCGGTGCGCGCCCGTTCCCGCCCGTGCTCGTCCAGGTGAGCGGCTGCCGTATGGTTACTGGGCTGGGCCCGGTGCGCAGGGCTAGTTCCGCAGCGTTCTGGCAGCTGCTTGACAAGGACCTGGGTGGTCTTGCATCCACGCCGAGGCCGAACACGTCTGGCAACAGCCCCTGAGGTCGGTGAAATGCCAAACGGCCGCCGGGAGGCCCGGCGGACTATTGGTCTATAGATCAGTCCTTTAGCCCTCTACAGGATCCGGCCCTATGGCTGAGCCTGCTGTGACCGAGCCGTTCGGCACGCTGCTAACGCCGTTCACGCTGCGCACGGCGGGTGAGCGCATCGCCGAGCGTATCGTCACTGCGATCGCGCTCGGCGAGTTCGTGCCTGAGCAACGACTGCCAACCGAACGGGATCTCGCCACAATGCTCGAAGTCAGCCGCAGTACCGTACGCGAAGCGCTGCAGCGCCTCCAGGCGTCCGGTTATGTGACGACACGGCGTGGCCGCGGCGGGGGCACCTTCGTCCGCACCGGCAGCGGTCCGGACGCGGACGGCATGATCGCGCGGACGCTGATGCCGGCCTGGGCTGACTTGACTGATCTGCTTGACTTCCGCGCCATCGTCGAACAGCTGATCGCTCGCACCGCGGCCGAGCGACGCGATGACCGTGACGTTGCGCTCATCAGGGTCGCCGTCGCAGATTACGTCCGAGCCGCCGACCGCGACGCATCCGGGCTGGCCGACCATGCGCTGCACCAGGCAATCGCCAAGGCCACCCACAATGCCCGGCTGGTCGAGCTACAGGCCAGGGCGCGGCGTGACATCAGCCTCGGCTTTGACGTCGAGCCCTATACGCCGCAGCTCCGCCACCGCGCACTCGGCCAGCACCCGGCGCTGGCCGAGGCGGTCATCGCGGGGGAGCCGGATGCGGCAGCCCGCATTGCCGCCGAGCATTTTTCGATGACCGAGGACATGCTCCGCGACCTGCATGCCCGTATCAAGGTGCGATCCGAAGGAGAGCTGGATGGCCCCGACAGTTAACGGAACTGCGGCAGTTAACGGAATCGAGCTGAACTACCGGCTGGAAGGCGACGGCGCAGAGACCATCGTCTTAATCAACGGCCTGGCTGACGACCTTGAAACCTGGGCCCTCCAGGTCGACGACTTCCTCGCAGCTGGCTACCGGGTCCTCCGGTTCGATAATCGGGGCGTCGGCGCGAGTTCGGCGCCGGCTGGGCCGTACTCCAGCGCCATGCTGGCTGCCGACGCCAAGGCGCTCGTTGACGCGCTCGGCGTGAGCGACTTCCACCTGATGGGCGTGTCGATGGGCGGGATGATCGCGCAGGAGTACGCGCTCAGCTACCCGGCCGATCTCCGTTCCGCCACGTTCGCGTGCACCTACGCGGCACCTGGCCCGTTCTGCTCGCGCATGTTCGCCATGTGGGCGGACATGGCACCTGTGCTGGGCGTTCCATTCGTGATGCGCGACGTGACGCTCTGGGCCTTCACCGTTCCGTTCTTCGAGCAGCGCGGCGCGGAGCTGGCCGAGTTCGAGACTGCCATGCGGTACATGGCCCAGCCCGCCCACGCGTATCTGGCGCAGCTCGCGGTCATCACCGAACACGACACCACCAGCCGGCTCGGCCAGATCGCCGTGCCGACGCTGGTCCTCGCCGGCGAGGAGGACATCCTCATCCCGGTCTCGCTATCCCGCCGCATCCACGACGCGATCCCGGGCTCGGACTGGGCAACCACCAAAGGCGGTCACGCCTGCTGCTGGGAGCATCCGGCCGAGTTCAACAAAACTTTTCTTGACTTTGTGCGACGGCACGGAAAGGGCTAGCGATGGCCTCTACAGCAGACGCAGGCACAGCACAGACCACCGAGACGCTGAAGCGCGGCCAGCTCGGCCTGTTCGGCGTCATCATGCCGGGCGTCGCCCAGATAGCGCCGGCCTTCAACCTCTTCTTCACGACCGGCTTGATGGTGGCCTACGCGGGCGCGTCCGCGCCGCTGATCTTCCTGATCAGCATGGTCGGCATGGTGGCGACTGCCAGCAGCCTGGCGCAGTTCGCCGGCGTGTACCCGAGCGCCGGGTCGTTCATCACGTACATCACCCGCTCGATCGGAACCAGGGTCGCGGTCGCGATCGGGGTGATCACGATCCTCGGCTACATCATCGCGTTCGGCGGCATCTACATCTTTGTCGGCAGCTACATCGTGCAGAACGTCTTCGGTGACCCGCACATCTGGGGCATCACGCAGCTCACCACAATCGTCTACGGTGCGCTGGTGGTGGCGCCGGTCGTCGTCGGCCTGAAGTTCGGGGTGCGGATCACGGTCGTGCTGTACGTCTTCGAGGTCCTGCTCCTGCTGGCCATGAGCCTTACCATCCTTATCCGCGGCGGGGCCAGCGGGCTTTCCACCACGCCGTTCGGCTGGCCGACGGGGCACACCAGCGACATCCTGCTCGCATTTAGCCTCGCGGTGCTGGCGTTCGGCGGCTTCGAGGCGGCGGCACCGCTGGCCGAGGAGACGCGCAATCCCCGCCGGACCGTGCCGCTGGCGGTGATCGGCGCGGTGGTCATCAGCGGCGTGATCTATGTGCTCGGGTCATACGCGCTCGTGACGGCTTTTGGGGTGGGACATGCTGGCTCGCTGGCCGCTGACCCGAATCCGTTCCACACCGCGGCCAAGGCGTTCATCCCGTTCGTCGCGCCGCTGATCACGTGGATCTTCCTGTCCAGCGTCACGAGTTCCTACGTAGCCGCGAACACCCAGACCTCTCGGGTGATCTTCGCGGGCGCCCGCGGCGGCCTGTGGGCTAAGGCGCTCGCGTCAGTCACCCCGCGGTTCCGCACCCCGGCGGTCGCAGCGGTGGCGTTCGTCGCACCGAGCATCGTGATCGGCGTCGTGGCGACGGCATTTACCAGTCCGGGCTCAGCGTCCGGCTTCCTCGGCACCTACGGCATCCTGGGCCTGATCATCATGTACCTGATGGCCAACGTGGCGCTGGTCGTCGAGTGGGCGAAGTTCCGCGCCCGCGGCATCCGGAAGAACCCGTGGCTCTGGGTCGTCGTGCCGGTCATCGGCGTCGCGGTGCTAGCCATCCCGATCTGGGGCGACCTGCGGCCAGGCCAGTCGAGCCCGTACAACATCCTGCCGTGGCTTACCTTGGGCCTGATCGCGCTCGGGGTCATCTACGCCCTGGTGCTCGGCGTGCTCCGGCCGGGCACGCTCAAGCGAGCGCCGGCACTGCTCGAGGGCGACGAGAGCCTGGCGACCGACCCGCTCGTGGCCCCCTGAGTCAGGTATCCAGGTACAGGCAGAACGGGTGGCCGGCCGGGTCAAGGAGCACGCGGACATCGTCCTGCGGCTGAAAGTCGGCCACCGTAGCGCCGAGACCGACCGCGTCGGCGACGGCCGCCTCGAGGTCGTCGACCGCGATGTCGATGTGCATCATCTGCCGCTGCTGGCCGTCGGCGGCTGGCCATACCGGCGGTTCGAAGCCGGGGGAGTCGTCGAACCCGAGATAGGACGAGGTGCCCGGCACCTGGATCGCCGCGCCGCCAGGCTCCGCCTTTGCGATCGGCCAGCCGGTCAGCTCGGAGTAGAAACGGGCCAGCGCCAGTCCGTCGGGCGCTTCAAGTACCACGCCCCACCAGTCGGTCTTGGTTCGTCCACGCATGCCCTTCATCATGACAGCGCGCCCGGCGGGAAAGTGCTCCGGCAGGCACAGATGCCTGTGACCAACTAATTTCGCGTTAGGCAAAGTTGCGTGATGCGAAAGTTCGGCTATGCTAATCGCGTGATGCCCGCCGCCGCCGCCGCTCCGGAGCATGAGCCGTCAGGCCTCCGCGAGCGCAAGAAGGTCGCAACCCGCCACGCGCTCGGCGTCGCGGCCATGCGGCTGGCGATCGAGCGGGGCCTTGACAACGTCCTGGTCGAGGACATCGCCGACGCGGCGGGCGTGTCGACGCGCACGTTCAACAACTACTTCGCCAGCAAGTACGAAGCCATCTGCGCGCTGGCCTTCGATCGGGCCATGCGGATGGGCGGCGCGCTCCGGGAGCGGCCCGCGGGCGAGCCGATCTGGGCGGCGATCGTGGCGGCCGTGATGTCGGAGTACGGTGCCGCCGACCGGGCACTGGACGAGGACTGGATGGCAGGGGTCCGGCTGGTCACCAGCACGCCCGCGCTGCGCGGCGAGTACCTCAAGGTGCAGGCCATGACCCAGTATTCGCTGGCCGAGGCGATCGCCGGCCGGCTCCGGGCGAATCCGGCGGCCAGCATGTTCCCCCGGATCCTGGCCGGGGCGGTGACAGCGGCGGTCCAGGCGGCGATGGAACGCTGGCTGCACTCTGATCCGCCGGTGCCGCTGGCCCCGCTGGTCAGGAAGGCGCTACGCCAGTTGGCCGACGGAATGCACCAGGTGCTGCCGCTCGAGCCAGATTCCGGCTAATCAGATTCCGGCTAGGTTGCCGAGGCCGGTGAAAACGCCGCGGACGCCTGCTAACCCCGTTCCCCTCTCAATCCCATCCGAAAGAGACCCCGTGCTGATCCGCATGATGCGCACCTACTTGCGGCCCTACCGCAAGCCGCTCGCGCTCGTCCTGCTACTCCAGCTGGCGCAGACGCTGGCGACGCTGTACCTGCCGACGCTGAACGCCGACATCATCGACAAGGGCGTGATCTTCCACAACACGCACTACATCCTGACGACCGGCGCCGTCATGCTGGCCATCACGCTGGTGCAGATCCTGTGCGCAGTGGGTGCTGTGTACTACGGGGCGCGCGTCGCGATGGCGCTCGGCCGTGATGTGCGGCACGGGCTGTTCGGCCGGGTGCAGCAGTTCTCCGACCGGGAGGTTAACCACTTCGGCACGCCATCGCTGATCACGCGCACTACCAACGACGTCCAGCAGGTGCAGATGCTGGCGATCATGACGTTCACGCTGCTGCTATCCGCGCCGATCATGTGCGTCGGCGGAATCGTGCTCGCGCTCAACCAGAATGTGCCGCTGTCCTCGCTGCTGCTGGTGGCCGTGCCGCTGCTCGGCGTGATCGTCACGCTGATCATCTCCCGGATGCGCCCGCTGTTCCGGCAGATGCAAGAGCGGCTGGACAACATCAACCGGGTACTGCGCGAGCAGATAACTGGCGTCCGCGTGATCCGCGCGTTCGTTCGCGACCCGCAGGAGCGCGACAGGTTCGCCGGGGCCAGCACCCGGCTGTTTGACGTGTCGCTTGGCGCGGGCAAGCTGATGGCGCTGATGTTCCCGTCGGTGATGCTCGTGCTGAACGTGTCCACGACGGCCGTCGTGTGGTTCGGCGGCCACCTGATCGCCGACGGCAGGATGCAGATCGGCTCGCTGACCGCGTTCATCACCTACCTCGCGCAGATCCTGATGTCCGTCATGATGGCCACCTTTATGTTCATGCTCGTGCCGCGTGCCGAGGTGAGCGCCGAGCGGATCATGGAAGTGATCGACACGGAGCCTGCGCTCGCACCGCCGGTCCGGCCTCTGCCCGCCGGCAGCGCACCGGGCCGGGTGGAGCTGCGCCATGTGGATTTCCGCTATCCGGGCGCCGAGCAACCGGTACTGCACGACGTCACCCTGACGGCGCGGCCCGGCCAGATCACCGCGATCATCGGCGGTACCGGCAGCGGCAAGACCACGCTGGTCAACCTCATGTCGCGGCTGATTGACGTCACGGCGGGTTCGCTGGAGATCGGCGGCGTCGATGTACGCGAACTCGACCCGGCAGCACTGTCGGCCTCGATCGGGCTCGTGCCGCAGAAGCCGTACCTGTTCTCAGGGACGGTGGCGAGCAACCTGCGCTACGGGAATCAGTCCGCTACTGGCGAAGACCTGTGGACGGCCCTGGAGATCGCGCAGGCGCGCGATTTCGTCGAGAAGATGCCCGACGGGCTGTCCTCGCGGATCGCTCAGGGCGGCACCAATGTGTCGGGCGGTCAGCGGCAGCGTCTGGCTATCGCGCGGGCGCTCGTGCACAAACCGCAGATCTACATCTTCGATGACTCGTTCTCGGCGCTCGACTACGCCACTGATGCGCGCCTGCGGTCGGCGCTAGCCACCGAGGTGACCGGGGCCACGATGATCATCGTTGCCCAGCGCGTCAGCACCATCCGGCACGCGGACCAGATCCTGGTACTCGACGCGGGCCGGCTGAGTGGCGTCCGGCACGCATGCCGAGCTCATGGACACCTCGGAGACGTACCGGGAGATCGTCCTATCCCAGCTGACAGAGCAGGAGGCCGCAGCGTGAGCGCGGAATCGAACGCTGACCAGGCGCCCGGCGCGGGCTTCGGCAGCCGCCCTCCGGCGCCCGCGGGCGGTCCGGCTCCTTCCGGCGCTCCGGCACCTGCGGGCGGTCCGGCACCTGGGGGCGGTCCGGCGCCTGCGGGCGGTCCGGCGCCTGCGGGCACGGGGGAGCGCGCCACCCCGCAGCGTGGCCCTGGTCCCGGCCCCGCGATGGGCGGACCAGCGCGTTTCATGGGCGGTATGTCCACAGAGAAAGCGCTGGATTTCAAGGGCAGCAGCAGGCGACTGCTGGCCATGCTTCGCCCATATCGGGCGGTCGTCTTGATCGCGTTCGCGCTCGCCATCGGCAGCGTGACGCTGGCGGTACTCGGCCCGCGATTGCTGGGCGAGGCCATCAACGTCGTGTTCGACGGCGTGCGGTCGCGGCATGGCACGGACTTCCACCACGTCGCGCAGATCCTGGCCCTGGTGCTCGCGCTGAACGTGGGCAGTTCGATCTGCGCCGTGTTCCAGGGCAGGCTGACCGCGACCCTGGTACAGCGCGCGGTTTTCCGGTTGCGCGAGGAGGTGCAAGCGAAGCTGTCCCGGCTGCCGCTGAGGTACTTCGACAGGCAGCCGCGCGGTGAGATCCTGAGTCGGGTCACCAATGACATCGACAACCTGCAGCAGTCCATGCAGCAGACGCTGAGCCAGCTGCTGACCTCACTGCTCACCATCGTCGGCGTGCTTACGCTGATGTTCGTCATCTCGTGGAAGCTGGCCCTGATTGCGCTGGTGACGGTGCCCGCATCAGCCGTGGCCATGCGCAAGATCGCCAAGCGGGCGCAGCCGCAGTTCATCAACCAGTGGAAGTACACCGGCAGGCTGAACGCTCACGTCGAGGAGATGTACACCGGGCACGCGCTCGTCACGGCCTTTGGCCAGCGCGAAGAGGCGATGGCGACCTTCACCGAGCAGAACGAGGCGCTGTTTAACGCGAGCTACCGGGCCCAGTTCATCTCCGGCACGATTCAGCCCGTCATGATGTTCGCCTCGAACCTGAACTACGTCCTGGTGGCCGTTGTCGGCGGCTTGCTGATCGCGGGCGGCCACCTGTCTCTGGGTGCCGTCACGGCGTTCATTCAGTACTCGCGCCAGTTCAGCCAGCCGCTGACCCAGGTCGCCAGCATGGCGAACCTGCTCCAGTCCAGCGTTGCCTCGGCGGAGCGAGTCTTCGCGCTGCTGGACGCCACCGAGCAGGCTCCGGATGCGGAACAGCTGGCGAGGCCGGCCGAGACACTCGGGCGGGTGGAGTTCGATGACGTGTCGTTCCGGTACACGCCGGACCGGCCGCTCATCGAGCACGTGTCGATGAAGGTGGAGCCGGGCCAGACCGTCGCCATCGTGGGTCCCACCGGCGCAGGGAAAACAACGCTGGTGAACCTGCTGATGCGGTTTTACGAGATCGACTCGGGCAAGATCCTGCTGGACGGCGTCGACACGGCGACCATGAGCCGCGCGGAACTGCGCGGCCTCACGGGCATGGTCTTGCAGGATGCCTGGCTGTTCGGCGGCACGATCGAGGAGAACATCGCCTACGGCGCCGTCGGCGCCACACGCGAGCAGGTGATCGAGGCGGCCAAGGCCACCTACGTCGACCGGTTCGTGCGGACGCTTCCCGACGGTTACGACACTGTGCTCGACGACGACGGCACGAACGTGAGCATGGGGGAGCGGCAGCTCATCACCATCGCTCGGGCATTCCTCGCCCGTCCCGCGGTGCTGATCCTGGACGAGGCGACCAGTTCGGTCGACACTCGTACCGAGGTGCTGATCCAGCGCGCGATGGCATCGCTGCGCGAAGGCCGGACGAGCTTCGTCATTGCGCACCGGCTGTCGACGATCCGCGACGCCGACGTCATCCTGGTCATGGAGGACGGACAGATCGTCGAGCAGGGAACGCACGACGAGTTGCTGGCGGCCGGCGGAGCGTACGCGCGGCTGTATCAGGCCCAGTTCGCCCAGGCAATGGCGGAGGTGGCCTGAGGTGCCCCTGGCTTCGTGGCGCAGCTGAGCAGGCCGCCGTCATGCCATGGTCCAGGAAGGGCCGTCAGGTGGCGGCGAAGAAGTCGCTCATGATGGTCGCCTCTGCATCGTTGGTGGTCAGTGGCGCGAGTCCCCACGTGACCTCGATGGTCCGCAACACGGAGTAGTGGTTGTAGGCCGTGGCGGAGCGGAAGCCCGGCGGGACTTCGTTAGCGATGACAAGGGTGGCTACCTGGTTGCCTGGTGCGTTGTCGTTCTCGTCCCAGGTGATCACCAGCAGGGACTGTTGCTCGGTCCAGGCCGGGGCGGACTGCAGCGCCGGGATCTGCTGAGATAGCCATGCGTCGCCCTCCGCGACGGTCCCGTCGTGCATGTCGTTCAGCATGTTCGGGGTGATCCAGCCAAAATCGGGGGTCGTGTGGGCAGCGGCAAGATCTGCCGCGAGTTGGGTAGCCGGGACGACATTGGCCAGTTGCGCCGGGTCGGTGCGCAGATCGTCGTAGTAAACGAAGGGATTGTGCTTCTGCATATAGGGGTAGTTGTCGCGGAGGTAGCCCGGCGACGGCATTGATTCCATGTAGGCACGCCAGGTGCGCCCTGAGGCGGCGATGCGGTCCACGACCAGATTCGGGGCCGACTGGAAGCAGTCCGTGCAATCGGTGGTGATGCCGAAGGTGTCGCCGCTGGTCAGCGCGAGGTAGTTCGGTAGGCTCGGATGCCCGACGGCAGCGTAGTTGGTCGCGACGCCGTAGCTATCAGCCAGCTGGTTGAGGAACGGCGCATCGGGATTGCCAATGATCTCGTCGTAGCCGTGGTTCTCCATGATCACGACGAAAATGTGGTCAAACGCCGGCACGGTCAGCGGATCCAACTGGCCACCCTAAGTTCGCCCAGAGACAATAGCGACAGCCTAGCCAGCACGCGCGCCGGACAGCTTGCCTGCTGCAGGTGGCTCGCCTGCTCTCCGAGGCTGCTCGCGGCCATGATCGCTCCGCGGTATCTCGCGGCTATTTGTACCAGCCCCGGCTACGCATCTCGGCACGCGACACGCGCGAGGTCTCGGGCGGGGGTCCAGTTGCGTAATTGCCTCTATCGGGAACTTTTGTTCATGCAGGGACGTCCTGATGATTCGGTGCGTACTTGCCGGCGGTGGTCAGGGGCCGATTGTGGAACGCACGGAAATGGCGCGGCTCGAGCGTCAAGTAAACGATGAGATACGGAACCGCTTCCCGGCTGGGGCGGTGCAGCGGGTCGCGCTGCTGCAAGAGGGCGACGACCCGCAGGTCGGCCCGGAGGAGCTACTGGTCCGGGTGTTTGCCGGACTGGACGGCATGCCGCCGGAGGCAGTGGCGGACGCCGACAGCAGCAAGGCAGCCGAGCCGAGCCGCGAGGAGTCTTTGGAGCGTTGGGCCGCCCAGCACGAGACCGCGATGCGGCGACTGCGGCGTGAGCTGTCCTGGCGGCTGCCGCCGGCCAGGCTGCTGGAATTCACGATCGACGACGACGGTGATCCTGGCAGCGCCCCGCGAATCGTCATGCCGCACGATCCCGAGCTGGCCGACGAGCCGGTGCCGCCGCGCGAGATCGCGGAGACCGCAATGGCCATACTGCGGTCACGGTATGTGTTCCCCGACCGGGCTGCGCAGGCAGCCGCCCAAATCGAGGCGAGCCTTGTCGCAGGCGAGTACGACGATCTGGGCGAGGCCGCTCTCGCCGAGCGGCTGACCAGCCAGCTGTACGCGGTCTGCGCCGACAAGCACCTTCGGGTGCATGCTCATCCCGAGCGCATGCGCCTGCCGCCGCCGGGGCCAGTTGATCGGGACAGGGCCCGGCAGGATATGCGGGCGATGGGGCGGCTGGATAACTTCGGCATTCACCGGGTTGAGCGGCTGGAGGGCAACGTCGGTTACGTCGATCTGCGCCGCGTGGCATTGCCGCAGAACGCCGGGGCCTCGATCGCAGCGGCCATGGAGCTGGTATCCGGTACGTATGCGCTCATCATCGACCTGCGGCGAAACGGCGGCGGATCACCCGACGGCGTCGTGTTCTGGTGCAGTTACCTGTGCGACGGACCAGGCACCCATTTCAACGACATCTACGAGGCCGAGACCGGGGAGACGCGGCAGTTCTGGAGCATGTCGTACGTGCCCGGATCGCGTTACGTCGACAAGCCGGTCTACCTGCTAACCAGCCATGAGACGTTCTCCGGCGGCGAGGACCTTTGTTACACGCTGCAGGCCCTGGGCCGGGCTCAGCTGATAGGCGAGACGACCGGCGGCGGCGCACACCCGACGGGCATGCGGCCGCTCAGTGCGACAATGGCGATCTCGGTGCCGTTTGCCAGGTCAGTTAATCCGATCACCGGCACGAACTGGGAAGGCACGGGCGTCGTCCCGGACGTCTCGGTTGCGGCCGCGGAGGCATATGACGTCGCTTATGGCATAGCACTGCGGCATGTGCTGTCGCTCGACGCGCCGCCGCCTATGCGTGAGGAGGCCTCGGCATCTCTAGCCCGGCTGAGCGCATGATCGAACAGTTCGCCGTTAGGCAACGCCTGTCGGAGCTCCGGCGGCACTTCGGCCCAGGTCATCGTGACGGTCTGACGTCCTCGCCTGGGATGGCGTGATAATGACAGCTCTGTTATTCGCTGGTACTCAGGAAGGGCGAACAGGTGCCGTACGGCTACATCGGGTCCATGCGGACCAAGGAAGGTCACCGCGACGAGATGATCGAGATCCTTCTCCGCGGCGCCGACGGCCTGCGCGCGGCCGGCTGCCGGCTGTATGCGGTTGGCATCGATCCGGCCGACGCCGACGTGATCTGGGTCAGCGAGATCTGGGACTCCGCCGAGCAGCATGACGCCTCGCTGCAGTTGCCCGAGACCAGGGCAGCTATCAGCCGCGCCATGCCGATGTTGACGGGCCAGTTCACCCGGCAGGAGCTCACTGTCGTGGGCGGCGTTGGCGTCTGAGGCGGCGTCGGCGCTACCGCGGACGCTGTGGCAGCCGGGCTAGGATCTCGGCGAGCTGGGCGTCGATCTGCTCGAACCGCGCGTCGATCTGGTCGAACCGGCGGTCGTGGCTTTCGAGCTTGGCGCCATGCGCACGCAGCGTCAGCAGTATCTCGGCGAACTTCGCATCGTGAGCGCTTGCTTTCTCCTGCAGGTCCAGCACGGAGTAGCTGAGCGCGCGAATGTCGTCCTTAAGACTGTCGATCCTGGTGTCTGCGTCTGCCATGTCGGCACCGTACTGAGTACCGCCGACAATCTGAGCATCAGTGACGGGCTCCCGGTCAGCTGGGCCTTGTGGCATCTAGCCGCCCTCCTCGCCAGCACAACCGCTGCGCCCTCGACCAGCCCTATTCTGCCGCGCTGCGCATGATCCATGTGCGGCTTCTTGCTGCGGCCGGAGGTGCCGAGTGACGGCTTCGATGATCATCCCGGCGGGGGAGCGGGACGCAGTCGGCTGTCAGCGCGCGCCAGGCTTGACGAAGGACAGCAGCGACAGCCTGCCCAGCAGGCGCGACGGGCGCCGCGGTTGGCCCAGCCTGGCGGCGACAGGTTGTGGCGCGCCGGACCGCAGCCCATCGACGACCAGGTTAAGCATCCGGGTTGCCCGCGCGGCGGCATCGGGACCGGGATCGATCCGCCACAGGAACCCGAGCAAGAGCAGGACGTCATCGGGATAAATACCCGGCCGGACGCTGCCGTCCGCTGCGCACGCCGTCAGTAGTGAGGTGATGGCGCCGATGACGGGCCCGTAGGTCTCGCCAGCGAGTCCGTCGCTCGTGGCCGAGTGCAGGACGTCAGCCAGGCCGTGCTTGATCATGCCGTAGTAGGCCAGGCGGTCGAACCAGAGCCGCAGCGCCTCCAGGGGCGGATGTTCTGCGAGGAGTTCGCCGGCAGAGTCTGCGAGCTTCTGCACGTCATACCGGTACACCGCGAGCACGAGGGCCTCGCGGCTAGGAAAGTGCCGGTACAGGGTGCCGGGGCCGACGCCCGCCTTCTTGGCGATGGAGTTCAGCGACGCTTCACCCGATGCGGCAAAGGCCTCGCGCGCCGTCTCGAGGATGCGCTGGCGATTCTGCTGGGCATCGGCCCGCAAGAAGTCGCTGGGCTGTGCATCGCCCGGCTGATCTGTGGCCTCGGCCTCAGTCATCACGTTCCCGTCATCTCTTGTCCCAGTTGTACCGGCCCGGCGCCGGGACCCGGCAATGCAACACGCATCCTTGCTAACCGGAGAGGTCTCCGATACCGTTGGAGAGTATTCGGAGAGGTCTCCGATTACTGCGGAGAGCTCTCCGGATCAGTAGACCACGGCAGGTCAAGTTGTCGGGAATCGCGGGCCGGCGCGGTGCCAACGGATTTCGGGAGCGACCATGCGCTACATCAAGCTGGGAAGCACTGGCCTGGACGTCTCGCCGATCGCGCTTGGCTGCATGACCTACGGGGAGCCTGACCGCGGTCATCCCAGCTGGTCCCTGGCCGAGGCCGACAGCCGCCCGCTGATCCGGCAGGCCGTCGAGGCCGGGATCAACTTCTTCGACACCGCGAACATGTACTCGCAGGGATCCAGCGAGGAAATCGTCGGCCGGGCGCTGCGGGATTTCGCCGATCGCGATTCGATCGTGATCGCCACGAAGCTCCGGCATCCGATGCGGCCCGGTCCAAACGGATCAGGCCTGTCGCGCAAGGCGATCTTCACGGAGATCGACCACAGCCTGCGGCGGCTCGGCACCGAGTATGTCGACATTTACCAGATCCACCGGATGGACAATGCGACGCCGGTCGAGGAGACGCTGGAGGCCCTGCACGAGGTGGTCAAGGCAGGCAAGGCGCGCTACCTCGGTGCGTCCTCGATGCACGCCTGGGAATTCAGCATGGTGCTGCACCTACAGCGTCAGCACGGCTGGTCCCGCTTCGTCTGCATGCAGGATCATTACAACCTGCTGGCGCGCGAGGAGGAGCGCGAGATGCTGCCGCTGTGCGCCCACGAGGGAATCGGCACCATCCCGTGGAGTCCGCTCGCACGGGGCCGCCTCGCCCGAGAGGCGCCCACGCGAAGGTCAGCCAGTGATCCGTTCGCCGACATGCTCTATCGCGAAGAGGCAAGCGATCACGCCATCATCGACGCGGTCGCGGACGTCGCGAGGGATCGCGGCGCCAGCCGGGCCCAGATCGCGCTGGCATGGCTTCGGCGCAATCCAGTGGTCGCCGCGCCGCTTGTAGGCGCGAGTACGTCGGCCCAGCTAGCCGACGCGGTGGCCTCGCTCGACATCGAGGTGACCGACGAGGAGGCGGCAAGGCTCGAGCGGCCATACACGCCGCGATATGACTTCCAGGGCGTATCCGACGAGCGCGAGCTTGGCCGCATCTCAGCGCGACTCGGCATCCGGCCGGCCAGTTCCTGAAGTGCAAGCGTCCGCTGCGTGCTGCCGACGATGCGCACGACCAGGACCACGAACACAATCACCGCGAGGACGAGGACCCGCCGCCAATGGGCATCCCGCCGCCTTCGCCGCAACGGACGGCAGCACGCAGCGAGGCAGCGAGCAGGCACGCCGAACCCGCGCCGATAATGTACATTATGTAAAGTCAGACCAAGGCGGGATACTGGCCGAGCGGTCCTGAGCCTTGTAAAAGCGAGTGCGCCCCGGCCGCCCTCAGTGAACCTGACGCAAGCCAGCTGCGGCCAGCACTTCGCCGGCCAGCTCGGCCGGGCTTAGCTTGTCCGAGCGCAGCATGAGCGTCTCGCCCGGCTGACGGGCAGCGGCGGCGACCGCCGCGTCCACATGGCTCAGGCCGAACCCGCGGGCCGACTGATCCGCCTCCGGGTTATCGGGAACGAGCACGCGGGAATTGAGCCGCTCCCGGAGCACGTCGGCGTCCGCCTCCAGGAAGACGTGCAGGACCTCCTCGCCCGCGTCGGCCAGGCCGCCGAGGATCTCGGCCTGGTAGGCCTCGCGGATCAGCGCCATCGGGACGATGAGCGTCTCCGCGTGATGCCTGCGGAGCGACAGCGCGGTGGCGACGACCAGCTCCCGCCAGCTCGGCAGATGCTGGAAATCGCCGTTGGGCTGCATCCACTTCCACAGCATGATGCCGACGTCCTCCGGGTCATACACGACCGCGTCCGGGAGCCGCCGGTGCAGCTCCTCCGCCAGCGTCGTCTTCCCCGCGCCGAACCCACCGTTAAGCCAGATAATCACCGGACCAAGCTATCCGGGCAAAGCGCGATGAGAAACCGATGCGCAGAGCAGGACTCGGCACAGGCGCCGAACCGTTTTCCGGGGGCGCTAGGCGTCTGCCAGCCAGGCCAGGAAACGGCCCTGCGACCAGCAGCGCCCAACGGCTTCGGCGCGCAGAGCTGACTGGTCGAACACCGCCAGGCCGACGATGCTGTGGCCGGAGGCGCGGCGATCGCCAAGCGTCGGTATCGTCGGCGCGACTCCGACCCCCTCCGCTGACACCCACGCCACCGCCCGGCGGGCCCCCGCCTCGTCGAGGCGGTGCAGGAAGCGCAGGCGACCCTCGAGCGCGAACCGCGACAGCGCCCACGTCGTGATGACGACAGGCAGGGCGTCCCCGGGCACGCGGGCGAAGGCGTCGGGCAGCACCTCGAGGGCGTCACCGCGCAGCACCAGCGGAGGGGCCGTCGATGCCAGGGCCATCTCCGCGTTGAGCCTCGCGAGCCGCTCCGGCTGATCAGGCCACAGGCAGGCGCGCAACCATCGGGCGTCATCCGTATCGGTCACGTCGACCGGATCGAGGTCGACGCCGACCCGGGCGACGACCTCGGGCATCGCCCGCGCCGGGAGGGTCCGGCCTCCCACGATCGAAGACGACAGCTGCACCGGAGATGACGGGTCGCCCAGCGATTGTCCATTGCTGTAGGTGATGCCAACGCGATCGACGTTGAGATTGAGCCCGGCCGAACAGCCCACGTCGATCAGCCCAACCGCGTTCGCGCCTACCCGGTGCGCCGCCTCGGCAATGGCCGGGTACAGCACGGCGCAATGTCCGGTCTCGTTGGCCCGCAAGTTTCGGCGCACGGCGATGGCCACGACCGAGTCGGCCATTCGGAGCAGCGTGTCGATCGCCGCGCCAGCGGCAGCGTCGCCGTCCGCAGCGGCATAGGCGGCCGCAAGCGCCGGGGCGCGTCCGGCGAGAACGAGTTCGTGCAGCGCGGCGAGGATCAGTGTGGGGTGCCGCTTGCGCGCCGGCGCCGCCTCGATGGCATGCAGCGCCTCGTCGGACTCACTGAGGGCGACGGCGACGCGCTTGTAGAGCGGCGATGTTTCGGCGGCCTCGATCTCACCGAAGTGTCGGTACACCTGAGCGAGTGTGCGTGACCTGCCATCGGGTCCGGCGCTTCCTGCGGTCGGCCCTGGCATCCTGACGAGTCTAGTCACGGGAACGACAACCGCCGACCCTTGACCTGGCGGTCAGACTGACCGCGGAGCCGGCGTGTCTTCGGCCTCGGTCACATCGGCCGCCGTTGCGCTGAGCATGCCCAGCAGGTCCTCGGCGCGCACTGCCACGGCTACGCCGTGCTCACCCGCGCCCAGAGTGATCTCGCGGCCGAGTACCCGCTCGTCGGCGATAACCGGCCACGCCGTCGTAGATCCGAGCGGCGTGATGGTGCCGCGCTCGTACCCGGTGATCTGCTTGGCCACAGTGGCATCGGGCATGGACAGGCGGCTGACGCCGAGCAGGGCACGCAGTCTGGGCCAGGAGATGGTCCGGTCGCCGGGCACGAGCACGAAGACGTAGTCTCCCTCGGCGCGCCGCACCACCATCGTCTTCACCACGTCGGCGGCCTCCACGCCACGGGCCTTCGCTGCCTCGGCCAGGTTGCGCACGGGGCCATGCCGGATGACCCGGTACGCGATGCCGCCGGAGTTGAGCGCGTCAAGGGCCGGGCTGGGCACGTTCGATTATCTCCTGCCGCGCTGGCGTCCCATCAGGGTTCGCGAGAGAGGGCGCGGGTGACATAGGCGGCCATCGGCGCCGGCAGGTCGGCCGGATGCCGTCGGGCCGCGGCCTCGCTGGCCGTGGCGAGTATTTCGGCGCTGGCTTGTGCGGCGCGCCGCAGGTCGGCTGCATCGAGGCCGGCGACGGTGGACTCGATACCTGGCGGCAGGTTCCCGGGGTCGTGGTCGAGCACCTGCGACAAGCCGTGCCATGGGTACATCGCACCGTTCGCTGCCGCCCACAGGGCCCAGATGTGGTGTCGTGCCTCGTGCAGCTGACTGTGGGCTTCCCACAGCGAACCCCGCCGTAGGTACTTGTCCGTGTCGATCAGCGCACACCAGCCGAGGAACGCCCACTCCCTCACCTGATCGCCGGTCACCGCGTAGGCGGCGGCCGCCTGACCGCCGGGTGCGCTGCCGCTGGCTGGCATCTGGGCGGATGCCTCGTACAGCGGGATGAAGTCAGGGGCACCGCCAAGGCGGCGGCGCGCCTCTACATCGGGGTGGGCCACCACAGCGAGGTCGAGCTGGGTGCCGTCGGCGAACTGGGCGAAGATCCGCCGGATCCACTTGTCGGCAGGACCGGTGCGGTGCCGTAGCACGTCGACGAGCGGGCCGAGCTCCGGCAGCGCCGCCGCTACCGTCGCTTCCACGGTTCCCACCCGCTCGGCGCCGGCGTCGCCACACGGAGCGTCGACGCCGAGCGCGGCGTCAATGTCGGAAAGCGCGTCGGCCGCGCCGCGGCCCAATGAGCAGCCGACCAGCAGCGACATCACCAGCGGCCAGGCCTCGCACCGTTCGGCCAGGCCGGCCATGACGCGCTGCTGCGCGGCGAGCTCGTCTGGCAGCGCCGCGAGCCAGGCACGGCCGGCCAGCGCGCCGGACTTATGGGCGCTGCTCCCATAGGCTCCGTTACTAGGGGATTCCATCCCCGGTTCAGCGCCCATCCGCATCGCCTCTCCCGATCGCGTCCGCCATCACCAGTCGCGCCGCCGGCACCGCCAAGACGCAACGAAGTCAGATTCGTATCCTGTCTCCGGCGCTGCTCGAGGGTAAGGTGCTCCTGCGGACAAGCACTGGCAGCAGGGAAGCGCGTGACAGGAATGCAAAACTCCGGACAGGGCAGCCAGGAACCGCGAGTGCAGTTCAAGCTAGCAATGCGCGGCTATGCTCCCCGCGAAGTGGACGACTTCCTGGCCCGCCTGTCGGACGACCCTGACCTCGCGCTCCCCAGCTTCTCCCGCGTCATGCGCGGCTACGACCCCGCAGTCGTCGACTTGTACATCGACAGGGTCAAAGCGGACAGCCACCCGCCGCGGCCCTGACGACATAACCGCAGGCTAGGAACGCGGAGCCCGCGTGGCCGCCACGGACGTTTCCGCGGAAACGTCTGCTGGCGTCAAAGGGCGGCTGTCACGCTGAGGGCAGCGAAGTCAGTTGCGCCTGCGCAGGGGGCCGCGTGCTTTGCCTGGCCGAGAGCGCGAGCCACATCAGTGCAACCACGGCAAGAATCGCGCCCGGCCAGAAGCCGTACGCGAGGAGCGCGACCGATCCGGCCGCGGTAGCCACCTGGCCGATATCGTCGATGAGCAGGCCCTGGTGATCCGCCGTTCTCAATGCCCGGAGGTGGATACGCAGCCGCATGCAGAACATGAGCAACCCGAAGCTGGCGGCGAGAAACACAACCGGGATGGTGTCGCCGGGAGGGTTGCCACCGGCCCAGTGCCAGCTGCCGCCGAGGTCCGCGCCAATGATCGAACGGCCCCAGATTCTGATGGTGCGCGGCGTGCGGGCATTCTCGTCGGCGGTGGCCATGCGCGCTATGGCGGTGGCGTTCCCGTCGAACTCCACCCACGTGTTGATGGCGCCGTCCCTGGTGACGTACGAGACGCTGGCGAAGGTGGAGTTGTTAGCCGGAGTGCGCACCCCGTTGACGACCGCAGTGAAGTCTCCGACGCAGGTGGCCAGATTAGTCTCGCCCACGCACGCAGGTGCCAGCCGAAAGGCCCGAGCCGGAGGCCCGTCCTGGATGGAGAGCACGACGCCGAACAGGACGGCCATCGTCAGCGCCGGCGCAAGGAATCCGGCCGCATGCGCGCGCAGGACGCCAGGCCAGGTGGCTGGGTGACGGCGCGTCCGTTGCGGCACGGCCGTGTCCGCCGTTCGTGCAGGCGGAGCGTCCGCCTCTCGGGGTCGCCAGATAGCGCTCATCCCGGCCCAGACTGACAGTACGAGGACCACGGCCACCGCCGCGACGGTGGCCGCCAGATCAGGGCCGAGCCTGGACGGCTTCCCGTCGAGCGCGATACCGCCGATCTCCACGACGACGCTGCCCAGCACAAGCGCTATCAGCGCGGTGAGCGAGGGGCTGGTCATTGGCCGCGTGCTGCCTGACCGCCGATTGCGCCGGACGGCCACAGCCGCGAGGACCAGGAACACGCCAAAGGCGCCGGTTTCCTGGCTGTTCCCGAGGTGGCGAGCGAGCGATGTCTCGGGCACGGACGTGGTGACTTCGGAACGCCCGTCAGTCACAACAGACAGGGGGATGCCTCGCCACGTGGTCACGACGGCCGGGTCACCGTCCACTGCATAGCTGAGCATCGGGCTGTCTGAGGCGAAGGTGAGGTGAAGGGTCGTCGAGGCAGTCTGGACATCCATCATGTAATCCGCGGGAATCCGGCCGCTGGCAGGCGACTCGGTAACCGCGGAGACCCGGCCGTGGACAGATTGCAGACAGTCGGCATCGGCCGGAGCGTTTGCGAGGCACTCACGGGCGTGGCGGTACGCGGATATCTCAGTGGCATGGTCTACTGCCAGGACGCCGAGCACTGCCGCCGCGACCAGGAAAGCCGCACCCAGTAGCAGGCAGAACCAGCCCCTGAACGGCATGGTCGACGCCCCCTCACGAGACGAACGCGTGGACTGCATGTCTGTCTGACCAGTATGGAAGATTCGTCGGCGATCTCGGTCTGGCGGTTTCGTACACTGGGTCGGAGGATGAGCGAGAACACGCCATGGATATTTGTCGACTGCGAGGCTCGCGGTACCAGTGCGGTGCACGGGGTGCTGACGGAGTTCGGTGCCGTTCACTACGACACGCGTGACACCTTTCACGGACGACTGTTCGGCGCGACCCCGGACCCGGACAATCCGGCGATCAGCATCGTCGGCGAGCGCATCGCCTCCGATCACGAAGTTGCCGAGAGCTTCGCCGCCTGGCTCACCGAGCATCTGGGTACCAGGCGGCCTGTTTTTGTGAGTGACAACCCGGCCTACGACTGGCAGTGGATCGCCGGGATGTTCGATCGAGCCGGACTGGATAATCCGTTCGGGCACTCCGGCCGCCGCATCAGCGACTTCTGGGCCGGCCTCAACCGGAACTGGAGCGACACGCAGGGCTGGAAGCGGTTCCGCAGGACAGCCCACGACCACAATCCCGTCCACGACGCGATGGGGAATGTGGAGGCGTTCGACGAGATCCTGCGCATGATCAACACCGGCGCTCTCGCGCCGGACACCACGGAGTAGGCAGTACCCGCCGGGCTAAGGTACCTGGGTGGATGAGCAATTGTGGTCGGCCTATGACGCGATGGGCGGCGATTATCAGCAGCACGCAGCCGACAGCGCGTATAACGCCCACTACGACCGTCCGGCAGTTCTCGCCGCCCTGGGACCGGTTCACGGCCTGCAGGTCCTGGATGCGGCGTGCGGACCAGGCCTGTACACCGCGGAACTCGTGGCACGCGGCGCCATCGTGACGGCCTTTGACGCCAGCCCGGTGATGGTGGAGCTGGCCCGAACGCGGATCGCAGACCAGGCCCAGGTCGGTCAGGCAGTCCTCGGTCAGCCGCTCCCCTACGCCTACGGCGCGTTCGATCGCATCGTCTGCGCCCTGGCCATTCACTATGCCAGCGATCGCGCCGTCGCCTTTGCCGAGTTCCACCGCGTGCTGCGTACGCGCGGCGCCCTCGTGGTGTCCACTCAGCACCCGACCATGGACTGGCTGCGTAAGAGCGGGTCCTATTTCGACGTCAAGCTGGAGACCGACGTCTGGCGCACCCTATCCGGCGACCAGCCAGTGCGGTTCTGGCGCGAGTCGCTCAGCGCTCTGTGCGGCTACGCCACTGGTAGCGGGTTCCTCATCCCAGCCATGAGATCTAAAGCTCGCTGAGGTGCGTGACCCGATGCCGGGCGAAAGGCGATGAGCGCGTCAGGGCAGGTTGAGCGCTGCCACGAGCGCATCTTCCGCGCTTGCCTGCGAGTACGGCGTGGAGTCTGCCACCGGGCCTGCCCAGAACATTCCCAGCTGATGCGACTTGCTGGTGTCCCGGTCCTCGATGGAGGACGCCTGCTTCCTGAAGAACGAGTTGAATTGCCTGGTCTTGGCAGTGACCGCCAGAATCTTCAGGTTTCGCACGAAGATTCCCTTGAACGACTCGGCGACTCCCCCGCTGCTATTGCCGCACTGTCCGCCCACGCAGGGCTCATCGAGCACGCCGCCGACGGTGAGCTGGCTGATCGCGGCCCTGGCGATGCGTTCGGCCTCGGCCACCAACCCGAAGTCCCCGGTTGCCTTGTAAAGCTGCGCTAGTCCGGCCAGGAGGACGCCCTGGTTATAGGTCCAGGTGGTCTCGTGATTGTTCCCGCAGCCGTTGTTCAGGCCATCGTTGACGAGGCGACCGCTGTTGATCATCCCGCTGCGTTTGAACCACGCCCATTCGGCGTCGGCCCAGTGCAGGTACTTCGTGTCGCCGCGGATCGTGTTGTGCAGCCACGCGGTGAGCTCAAGGAAGAGCTCATTGGCGATCGCATTCTTATACGCTCGCGGATTCCGCACCCACCAGACGCCGCCACCGCACGTGCTGTCCCAGTCTTCGTGCACGTAGTCGGCGTCGGTTTCCGCCATCGACAGGTATTCCTTCTTGTGGGTGATGTCGTATGCCTGCAGCCAAGCCAGTGCCCACCAGCTTGTGTCGTCGTTGGCCTGATTCTCGAAGTCGGCCGACCTGTTGTCGGTGAATGCTTCCTGGATCGCCGAGTTGAACGTCGTGTCGCCTGTTGTCTGCTGGTACGTCTCCAGAGTCGACAAGGCGACGGCTCCTTGCCACCAGGTGTTGCCGATCACTCCGGTCTGCTGGTTATACGAGGAGAACAACTGCTCCATGGCGGCCTTCTGCGGGCTCACGGCCGCCGATGCCGATTTCACGTCGCCGCTGATCGCTACCGGGCTGATCACCACGGCGGTGACCGTGATCAAGGACGCGAGGAGCCGCGACGTCAGCTGCAGGCTAAATCTGATTACTCCCCCAGCTCGTCATCCATGAGGCGACGTATCTCGCTGTATCGGATTATTTCCGACTCTCACAGACCGGACTAACTGGGCGTCCAGGGCCTGAGATGGGCAAAAATATCGTCAAGCAATGTAAAAGTCAACCAGTGGCATGATCCACTCACCGGGACTACTTACGGGGCATCTCGCTGCGCAGCCGCCGCTGTGCCGGGTGCGGTGACCTGGCCGGCGGTCGGCCGCGTACTAACTGGTGCCGCGGCTGCTCACAACGGTCATGTGGTCGAACAGCCAGACCAGGTCGTGCGAACTCGGCAGGGCCGCAAGCGCCTTTTCGCCGGCATCGATCTCGACATCGACCCCGTGCACTCCGAATACCAGCAGGATCGCGTCGCCAGCAGAGTCGGCCAGTTGCGAGTCATAAGCCGGATGATTGTCGACCACGGTGTTAGCGGTGACGCCGGGCCTCGTGATGCCCGCTGGGCTGACCGAGAACTGAATGCTGTCCGAGGGCGCCAGATCACTCCCGACGAAGTACATCAGCGCGCTGGCCTCCGCCCCCGTGTTCAGGACGGACCTGCGGGCCCGCAAGCCAGCCGGGATGCCTGTCACACCGAGTGGCATCGTCAGCCGAACGCGCACACCGAGCGTCGCCGTCCGGGCAATCCGGTAGGCGGTGCTAGTGAGGTCAGCGACCGACGTCGCCCGCAGTCCGGAAGCCTGCAGGTCTGCCCACCGATGCGGCCCGTATTCCCAGCGAAGCTCGAAGTTCAGCTGCGCATTCGGGCCGATTGAAGGTTCGGTGATCCAGTACGCGGCACGCCCGTTGACCGGAGCCGTCGCAATGGCCGAAGCTGGGACCCCACCCGGCAGATCGGGCAGAGCGGGCTGCGGTCCGCGCCCGTAATCGGTGAGCGTGATGACGGGCGCATGGCTGCTGCCGATTGTGGCGTCGACCTCGAAGTAGGACGGGCCCTGGCTGTCAGCCACGAAGCCGTCCGCGGCGAACCCCGTCGGCAGCCAGCCGAACGACCCAGTGGCAACCATGCGGTCAAGTTGCGGCAGCGTCGTCGCCGGGGCCGCCGGCGTAACGCTAGCTGGCCGGTTCGGCGGCGCCGCTTTACCCGTGACCGTCACCGCGATCACGCCGACACCAATCATCGCGGCCGAGCCCGCTGCTGTTGCGGCCCGCCGCAGCCGCAGGAGCCGTCGCCCGCGAGCGCGCGCGCGCCCGACATCGACCCGCAGTTCCGCGGCCTCGTTCCCTATCTGGTCAAGCTGTTCCCGGAGCATGCTGATGTCGCTCACGATGTATTTCTTCCTTCCGCTGGCACTGCGGGTGCGGTGACCAGGCGCCGGAGCGCAGCCAGGCCGCGGGCAGTCTGGCTCTTCACCGTCCCGGCCGAGCAGCCGAGGATGGCCGCTGTCTGGTCGACCGACAAGTCGCAGTAGTAGCGCAGCACGATGGCCGCGCGCTGGCGGGGCGCCAGCAGGGCCAGCGCGGCTCGTACGTCAAGGTCGGCATCAAGGTCGGCCAACCCGGTGATGTCATCGGGCACCACCGGCAGCAATCGAACCCGCTGTGACCAGGCCGTGCTCTGGTCGGACAGATAGACCCTGACCAGCACCGTGCGGACGTAGCCGTCGAGGTTGTCGGCCGCGGCGGCGCGCCGCCAGTGCACATAGAGCCGGGTGATAGTTGTCTGGACCAGATCCTCGGCCCGGTGCCGGTCCTGGCACAGCAGATAGGCAACGCGGCCGAGCCATGGGAGCCTTGCCGTCACGTACTCGGTGAACTCGTCGTCCCTGGCCGTGCTCATGCTCCGCGCCGCGCCCTGTCCTGACGCGCTCTGCGATGACCCATATCCACCTGACCGGTTGGCCTGCTCATTAGGTTGCGTCGGCCGTCAAGATTGTGGCATTCAGCGGGCGGCCGCGGGGGGCCAGCAAGGCCCCAGCGGCGTCACGCCGCCGGAGCGGCACTTCCGTCCGAGCGGCCAGATGCTGGGTCTGCCGTCGACGCCGAGGACCGGAGGCGCGTTCGGGCGGCCACCCACTTCGGGTGGGATTCGGCGGCAAGGTCGAGCCCGAGCACGATCGTCAGAGCCGGGACCAGATAGACGGGAATGACGATCGCGCCCATGAAGACCAGGGCCATCGCGGCTGCCGCTGTCACCAGGCGGGCTGTCCGTGCCGCGACCGTGAGCTTGCGGGACGGGAGGACCGCGCTAGCGAGCATGTACGTGCTCACGCCGCCGTAGAGCGCGGCCCTGGGTCCGACTCCAATGGTCGTCGCTCCGTCGGCGGCCAGGATCGCGAGATGCAGGCCTGCGCTGGCCGCTGCGATGCCGGCTACAAGCGGCAGGTTGAGCGCGGTGAATGCGGCGATCGAGCGGGGGCTGTCCAGCGCCGCCCGGTCGGCGGCGCCGAGCCACGTCCACCACAGCGCTGCCAGCGTGATAAGGGCTGCGGCAAGCACGACCGCCAACTGCACGCTCCACGGACGTATCGTCGCGGCGCTGATCAGCCGGGCCACGGACTCGCCCAGTACGATCAGGACGAAGATCTGGAACCTGTCGGTCAGGTGCCAGGTATTGAGAGGCACCCGGCGGCCAGGCGTGGTCATGGCGAGCGCGCCCGCGGCGTCGGTGGCCAGCGCAGCAGCCCAGAAGGCGTAGCGGAGCGAGCCGCCCACGGACAGCGATGCCAGCCAGAGCACTCCCCCGGAGCCGAAGAAGACCAGGTAGCGGCTGTAGAGCGCTTTGGTCGCCGGAAGGTAGCGGCGGGCGCGTGCGTACAGCGCGAGCTGCAAGCCGCGCAGCGCGACGAATGCGATGACGAAGCCTGAAGTACTGCCCGACAGCGCTCTGGGAGCACTTGCCGCCAGGCCTACGCACAGGAGGATCGCCGTTAGGAAGGCCAGCCGGTGAGCGGTGTCCTCGGATTCGTGCCGGTCGGCGTAGAAGGTGAGCTGGACCCAAAGCCACCAGATCGGCGTGAACAGCATGACGAACCTTGCCAGCGTGCCCAGCCCAGGATGATCCTGGAGCGCCCCGGCGAGCTGGCCGACGGCACCGGCGAATACCAGGTCAAAGAACAGCTCGAGCCAGCTGGCGCGTCGCTCCTCGCGGTCGTGCCCGCCGGCTGTGCGCAGGCGCGGCGGGCTCAGCCGCCTCGGCAGTGGCGGGCTGGGCTCGCTGGATGTCGCGGGCGTGCGGGTCACCGCCGTGGCAGCGTTGTCACGGCGGTGGGTCGTCGGGGCAAGCATTGGAATTCCTCTTTCTCGTTAGTCGGGATGAGGCCGGCGCGCCTTGTCCTGAGAGCGCCGGCCCGGTGTTTTCACTGGCGGACATGGTCGTCGCGCGGATCGCGAGCGAAGTCAGGGCCCGGCAGGTTGTGGTGCAGCATGAATCGCATCGCGAGTTCTGCATGTCCGACCGTACGGACAGCCGGATCTCACCGAATCCGTTGCGCACACGGATATCAGGCAGGCGGTGCTAGGTTCCGGAGCGCCAGTATCCGTAGTCCTACGGAGCCGGCTGCCGGTTATCAGGAGCTCCGCCAGAAATGCGGCGCGCCAGTTCAGTGCGGGTGCGGACACCGAGTTTCCGGTAGATAGCGGCGACGTGGGTCTCGACGGTCCGCACGCTGACGAATAGCGTCGCGGCGGCGTCGCGGTTCGTGGCACCGCTGGCGATCAGGTCAGCCACCCGCAGCTCGGTAGCGGTCAGATCGCCGCTCGAGCGCGCGGCTGCGAGGCGCGGCAGCTCCCGCTCGATCTCGGCCAGCAGCAGCTGGTGGCTGGCGTCGGCGGCCAGCTCACGAGCTCGAATGAGGGCACTGCGCGAGGCCGTGCGCGCCTTACGCCGCCGCTCGATCCGGCCGAGCACGAGGAGGCTTCTGGCCAGCTCAAGCCGGAGCGGGGACGACCCGTGCGCAGCGACCGCACCGCTGGCTAGCTGGGCGGCGCCATCCAGGTCGCCGATCCGCGCCGCCGCGAGCGCGTCGATCCTGAACGCATCGCCGATCAGCGCTGGCCGGCCGAGCTGCTCGCCGAAGCCCCGCAGCACGGCCGAGACCTGCCTGGCGTCATCAAGCCGGTCAGCAGCGATGTAGGCCTCCGCCAGCAGCGGATCGATCCGGTTCCGGACTCCGGGGTCAGCCCATTCGCACTCGTCGGCGCACGCCGCCGCGAGCTCGAGGTAGCGCAGTGCTGCCACCGCGTCGCCGCGCCAGACAGCGACCTTGCCCCGGACGCTGGCTCCGACGAAGCGCACAGCGAGCGGGCCACCTTCGTCGCACGGCAGGTGCTCGTCGGCGATGGCGAGCGCCTCGTCCAAGCGGCCGGCGGCGATCCGCAGCTCGCACTTCGGCTCAAGGTGCCATGGGGACGGTCGCCAGTCATACCAGGCTGCAGTCCGGTCGGCGTCAGCCACCGCCGCCGCGGCCATCCCGTAGTCGCCGGCCAGTTCCTCTGTTGCTGCCAGATAGGAGAGGAATGTCACCAGTGCGTAATCCTCGCCGGCGTCCCTGGCCCGGCCGATAGAGCGCCCCAGCGACGCCCTGGCCATATCAAGGTCCTCCACGGTGCGCGCCCACACCGCACGGCACACGTCGGCGCTGTCGGCGATCCGAGCGACCGGTGCTTCGATTTCGAGCTGCTCGGCGCGGTCGAGCAGCTCGCCGTCCAGGCCCTCGCCGGCGGTGACCTTCGCGACCATCAGGTTCAGCAGCGCGCGGTGCACAGCACGGCCCGCGGCTCCTTCGGCCGCGTCACCGCAGCTGATGGCCTCCATGGCCGCGGCCCGGCGGCTGCCGGGAATGCCGTAGACGACGTCGGAGGCTAGGGCGAGCACAAGGGCCCGACGGCGGGGCTCGGTCCCGACAGCCGCAAGGGCGTCGCTGAGGATCGCGGTCGCAGCATCGGCGCCACGAACCAGTTCCGTGACATCCAAGAGCAACGGCAGCGCTCGCTCGAGATCGTCAGTCGCGAGCTGGTCAACCTCGAGAAACTCGAGCTGCCGGAGTGACTGCTCAATCTCCCCGGCCAGGAACAGGAGCTCGCCTGCGCGAATCCGGCGGCGCACCAGTGCGGCGCTGTCATGTTCGGGACTGAACTGAATCGCCTGCAACGCGAACTGGCCTGCGGCCGCACTGGCGGCCCGCCTGTGAGCGGCAGCTGCAGCAGCGTCCAGCGCGTCGGCAACACCGGCATCTGGCCCGAACCCGACAGCCAATGCCGCGAAGTGCGCGCGACGTTCCGGATCTGACGAGATGTCCGCCAGGCGCCGATAGATACGGGCGCGGCGGCCGGGCGGCAGGGACTCGGCGGCGGCCGCGCCTATGAGCGGATGAGCGACCGTGATCCGGTTGCCGGTCTCGACCAGCACCCCGGCAAGTACCGCCGCGTCGACCGCCGCGGCGGGATCTGCCAGGTCGGCGGGATCCGCCAGATCGGTCAGCACCGCCACGATCTCGGGCAACGCGATCCGGCCGGCCGCGGCGACTACGGCTAGTGCCGCCGCCGCTGACGGGCTGAGCGACCTGGACAGTCGCTCGGTGAGGGCCCGGGCAAGCGGCGGAACGCTGGTCTCGGCCGAGCCAAGGCTTGCCAGGATCTCGCTTGCCCAGAACGGGTTCCCGCGAGACTGGCGGGCTATCAGCCGCACTCGCTCCGCCGCGATGCTCGCCGGCAGGAGATCCTGCATCTGCCGCAGATCCAGCGGTTCCAGATCGATCACTTCAGCGGCTGGCACCGCGGTCAGCAACCTGCGCCAGCCGGGTGACGGCGGCGGAAGGCCGGCCGTCAGGGGGTCGGCCGACCCTTCGGTCCGGGCGGCAACGAGCAGCGACACCGGACCCGCACCGACCCGGCGCAGGGCAAAGGCCAGGGCATCGATACTGGCTTCATCGACCCACTGCGCGTCATCGATCGCGACTACTACAGCGCCTGCCGCCGCGCAGGCACGAAGTGCCGCCAGGACGCCAAGCCCGATGGCATTCGCCGTGGGCGGCTGCCGCTCGGCGGTCCGCAGTAACAGCGCAACCTCCAGAGCCTGGAGCTGCGGAGCAGGAATGTCGGCGGCGACTTCCGGCAGCACAACGGTCAGCAGATCGGAGAGCCCGGCGAACGACATGTCGGCCTCACTGGCCGAGGGCTCGCTGCGCAGCAGCCGATGGCCGGCACCCGCAGCAGCTTCGAGCCCGGCGCGCCACAACGTTGACTTGCCGGCCCCGGCCTCGCCCTGTACGGCGAGCGCGGTGGGCGAGTCACGTATGCCCAGGGCGAACTCGCGAACCCGGCGCCACTCGGCCGAGCGCACGATGCCGCCGTCAACGGCAGCCACGCTCCAATCTCACCACAACCGGACTGGTTTGAGCTTGGTCATTTCCGGCCGATCCTGGGCGGCCTCGATCACGCGGACCAGATGCGCTGGAGCGCTGAAGTGGGGTCGGGCGGCGAGCCTGTGCCAACGCACGTCCGGCGTAAGACCGGCGGTCCCGATAGCGTGGGCGGATGGCATCATCGGACAAGATCGAGGCGTTCCTCGCCGAGCCGCGCAACGTTGTCGTCGCCGGGATCCGCCGCGACGGACGCCCGCACCTGAGCCCCAACTGGTTCTACTGGGACGGCCGCCGCTTCTACGTCTCGACGACGAGAGACAGGGTGAAGTACGCGATCTTCCGCCGGGACCCGCGGGCCCAGCTCCTGATCGACGATCCGGCCGGCTTCCGCGCCGTGCTGGTCCCGGCCACCGTCGAGATCCGCGAGGACCTCGACGCTGAACTGCCTCGGTTCCGTGCCATCCGGGAAAAGCACAGGATGACCGTGCCGGACGACGATGAGCATATTCGGGCGCTGACGGCAGAGGGGCGGGTCCTGCTGGCCATCACACCGGACGAACCTGTCTCGAGCTGGACGAGCTGGGGCTTGGACTGACGGCAATGCGCGCCGCTGCGGGTGAAGCCCTTCACCGTCTTGGCGGGTACGTGGGCTGGCCTTACCTATATCGCCCGCATGGGGCGGAACACCAGGCCGGCGAACTCCCCCGACTTGCGCCATTCCTCGATGTACCGGAAGTAGGCCGGCGCGCCCGGCTGGTATCCGGCCAGCAGCGCAACCTGCCCTTGCCCCTCGTTGTTGTAGTAGCCGGGCGTGCAGCTCGCCTGGAACGACGTTATGACCGGGTTCGGGGCTAGCTGCTCGAGCCAGGCGTCCTCCGCCTCCAGGCTGACCTCCATCTCGCCGTAACCGTTCTCGGTCATGTGGCTGACGATCGCGGCGATCGTCTTGGCCGCGTCGTTCAGGTTGTGCGGCACGTTGGCCAGGAAGCCAGCGCCCTGTCCGAGCTGGACCTGGAACGCGTTCGGGAAGCCGTGCACGTGTACGCCGTGCAAGCTGCGCATCCCGTCTGACCAGTACTCCGACAGCCGGACGCCGTCACGGCCCGTCATGTCATACCCGTACCGTCGCGTGGGTGCGGTGCCGACTTCGAAGCCGGACGCGTAGATGATGCAGTCGACTGGATACTCGACTCCGGCCACGACGACGCCGGCGGGCGTGACGCGCTCCACTCCCCTGCCATCGGTATCGATGAGATGGACCGACGGCTCGTTGAAGGCGCTGAGGTACTCGTCGTGGAAGCACGGCCGCTTGCAGAGCTGGCGGTACCAGGCCTTCAGCCGCGCCCCGATGGCCGGGTCTTCGACGATCGCGTCGACCCTGGCCCGGATCTGGTTCATCTTCTCGTAGTCAGCAACCTCGAAGTCGGCCAGCAGGTCCTCGAAGCTCGCCGGCTGCGGGCGCGGCGCCAGCATCTTGTCGCGCATCCGCTTGACCAGGTCGGTCCACCCGTCATTCACCAGGTCCTCGTCGGGCAGCTCGATCGCGGACATGTTGAAGAGGAAGTTGTCTTGCCAGCGCTTCTGCCAGCCCGGCGTGGCGACGTCGGCGAACCAGTGCGGATCGATCGGGCGGTTGCCCCGCGCGTCCACCGAGGACGGGGTGCGCTGGCAGACGAACAGCTCCCCGCACGCCTGCGCGAGGTGCGGGACGCACTGCACGGCCGTCGCGCCGGTGCCGATGATGGCGACGCGCTTGTCGGCCAGGCGATCCATGGGCGCGCCGCTCGGGTCACCACCGGTGTAGGCGTAGTCCCACCGGCTCGTATGGAACGAATGGCCCCCGAAGGACTCAATCCCAGGGATGCCGGGGAGCTTGGGGACGTGGAGCGGCCCCGTTCCCATCCCAACGAACTGGGCCGTGAACTCATCACCCCGGTTGGTCCGGACGATCCAACGGCAGGCGGTTGCATCCCACTCCAGGTCGGTGACCTCGGTGTGGAAGAGGGCGCTGTCGTGCAGCCCGTACTGCTTGCCGATCCGGTCGCAGTGCTCGAGGATCTCCGGCGCGTGCGCGTAGAGCTCCGTCGGCATATGCCCGGTCTCCTCCAGCAGCGGCATGTAGATCATCGCGGCCGTGTCGCACTGCGCGCCCGGGTAGCGGTTCCAGTACCACGTGCCGCCGAAACCGCCGCCCTTCTCAACGATGCGGACGTCGTCGATCCCCGCGTCCTTCAGCCGGGCCGCGGTGACCAGGCCGGCGAATCCGCCGCCGATGAACGCCACCGTCACGTGATCGCGCTTGGGCTCGCGCTCGACGCGCTCGGTGTAAGGATCGTCGAGGTAGCGGCCGAACTGGCCCTTCAGCTGCAGGTACTGATCGTTGCCGTCTGGCCGCAGCCGCTTGTCCCGTTCCCGCGCATACCGCTCGCGCAGGGCCGTGGTGTCGAGCTCAGTCACCGAATTACCCCCAGTTGACGCACTTTCGCCTGGCCTCGCGATTAGTGAGCCACACGCTCGCGCGGTCGTCAAGAGCCGTAGGTGAGAGCGGCCTCCAGCACCGGATCAGACCCGTCCAGGACCTGGCGCAACGTGGGGGCGACGACAACGTTAGGGGCGCCGAACGGCCGCCCAGATGGGTTAATGATCTTCGTGGTGTACTGCAACATCAGGCCCGAGTGGGGCAGCCTCAAGCTGAAGTCGTCATTCCCGTACTCGTCAATCGGGTCTTCGACCTGCTGGCCGATCAGGATCGCGCGGGTGTCCCGGCTGAGCTCGAAGGCATCGTATGTGGCCGACGAGTCGGTGCCGGAGTCGATGAGGCCGAGGATCCGGCCGCGTTTGTTGATGGCCGGATCGGTCTTTATGCCGCTGATCAGGGCGTCAAACGGTGTGGTGTCGCCGCCGCCGTTGCCGCGCAGGTCGACGATCAGCCGGTAGCTCGGGTATTTGCGCAGTACAGCGAGCGCCCGGACAGCGAGGCGCTGGAACCCGTCGCCGTCGATGCTCTGGTTGTACTTCAGGTACACGGCACGCTCCGCCGCCAGGATCAGCATCCAGTAGGGCAACGTGCTGCTGTGTTCATACAGCGCGGCCGGAGCAGCGACCAACGGCGGAAGCGCCGGACGATGGCTGGCGAGCACGCGGATCGCCAGCAGCCGCACCGTCTGCAGCGTGCCCGCGGTTGTGCGCACAGTGAAGGCCGCCGATTCCGGCGAGCGGGTCAGGCCGAGCCAGTAGAGCAGGTCCGCATCGTTGACCTGCTGCGCTTCCTCCCAGCGCAGCACGCCTACGTCCTGGTAGTCGATCTCAGGCCGGAGATCGCTGAGGACAGCGCCGATCGGGTGCCCGTCAATGGACACTAGCTCGGCGCCGAGAAGTTGCCGGTCCGTTGACGGCACGGTGAGCAAGTACAGGTGGCTTCCGAGCCAGTGCGCGGCAACCGGGTAGAACGGTGGGGCGGGCAGGTCGAAGAGGGTCTCGTCGTCGTGGATCATGGCGACCATCCGGAGCAGCCCCACGATGACCTGCCCGTTGGTTAACCGCGGGACCTGCGCCGACAGCCGGGCAGCGGCCGCATTCCACGCAGACCTGCGGGCGCTGCCCAGGCCATCGATCCGCACCTCCGGCAACTTCCTGGTCAGGTAGGCGATGTCGCGTTGCCACGCCCGGTCGCGGGGCGACGGCGACGTCGGCGGGGCAGTCGCGAACGCGGCGACAAGGCCTGCAGCGAGCGCGACGACCAGCAGCGCCCCGAGGCCAAGCCGCCAGCGAGGTTGCCGCCACAACGCTAAGGCACCCCGAAACCTCACACAGATTTTTCTAGCACCACCCGGCCTTATTAGCCACGGGCGGACACCGGCGGTGACCGCCGGCGGCGAGCGACCGACTCGCCCTACCTGAGCGCGAATGCACCGAGCGAGAATCCATTATTACCGGAGCTAATAACGTTCTCGCAGATGATAATGGTGGTGTAGGCTCTCCCTTGTGACGGGGTCGGCTGATCTGCTGCTGCATCCGGTGCGGCTGCGCATCGTCCAGGCATTCCTCGGCGACCGCGCGCTGACAACGTCGCAGCTCAGCGCGGAGCTATCAGACGTCCCTCCGGCGAGTCTCTACCGCCACGTGGCGCGCCTGGTGACGGCCGGGGTGCTCCAGGTAGTAGCGGAGCGACGGGTGCGCGGAGCCCTCGAGCGGACATACGTGCTCCGGCTCGCGGCGGCTCGCGTCGGCCTTAACGAGATCGCTGCCATGAGCCCCGAGGACCACCGGCAGATGTTCCGGGCGTTCACCGCCGGCCTCCTGGCCGACTTTGATCGCTACCTGGAACGCGACGCCATCGACCTGGTCAGTGACGGCGTGAGCTTTGGGATCGAGGGTTTCTGGCTCGACGACGCCGAGTTCCGCGAGCTGATGCTCGACCTCTACCGCGTGCTGCAGCCTCGGCGGGTCAACATGCCGAAGCCCGGCCGACGGCGGCGCCTGCTCGCGTCGGTGCTGATGCCGGCCGACGAACCACGGGTTACTCACGGCAAGGAGACAACGCACGGTGAACGAGCAAGACGTCACGTTCGATAGCGGCGGGTGCGTTCTCGCCGGAAGTTACACGGAGGCGGTGCATGCGGTGGCGGCGGCGCTGCTGATCCCCGGATCCGGCCGCACCGACCGCAATTCCGACGCACGGCTGCCACTGGGCCGGGTTATGCGCCTCGACGTGACCAGGTCATTGGCGGAGGCGCTGGCGGCTGCGCACGTATCCTCATTTCGCTACGACAAGCGAGGTGTCGGCGCGAGCGGCGGGGACTACCTGACCACCGGCATGCCACAGCTGCTCGAGGACGCGCGGGCCGCGCTCGGCTGGCTGGCCGCCAAGACGTCGGGCCTCCCGCTCCTCGTGGTCGGCCACAGCGAAGGGACGTATTACGCTGCCCAGCTGGCCCGCGACTGCGACGTGGCGGGCATCGTGCTGCTGTCCGGGCCTGCCCACACGGGCGCAGAGGTCCTGGCCTGGCAGACCGAGCAGCTCGCGTCTCGGCTTCCTCGAACTGCGCGGGCAATCCTGCGGTTGATGCGCACCGACGTCATCCGCCTGCAGCGGAAGAACCAGGACCGGATCATGGCATCAGCTGGCGACGTCATGCGCCTGCAGGGGACGCGCGTGAATGCCCGGTGGTTCCGCGACTTCGTCCAATACGACCCAGCGCCAGCGCTTCAGCAGCTGAAGGTACCTGTCCTGGCAATAACCGGCGGTCACGACCTCCAGGTTCCACCCGATGACGTGGAGGCCATCGGCCGACTGGTCGACGGGCCGTTCGAGGGCCACGTCCTCGCTGATCTCAGCCACCTGCTGCGGCCCGACCCCGGTTCGCTCGGCCCGCGTGGCTACCGCCGTGCTGTCCGCGCGCCGGTGAGCCCGCAGGTCCTGGACATCATTGCCGCCTGGGTCGGCCGTAACTGGGGCGGGTCATGACCATCGCGAGCGCGCTTGGCCATGTCGATTCGCTCGGGCACCTATTGCCGGCGCTGGTGCCTGCGCTCGCGCTGATCCTGGGCCTCGATGCCTTCTGCCTGATCAACCTGGCCCGATCAAAATCGGTGCGGAACGCGCCCAAGCTCGCCTGGGTCATCGTCATCATCGTGGTCAGCGCGCCGATTGGGGCCCTCCTCTACCTGTTCTTCGGAATGGACCGCAGCGCCCGGCAGCGCGAGAGCGCGCCGGCAGCTGTAGCCGTCCGTCCGGCCGCGCCGCCGGCGGTGCTGCCAGTAGTGACGGCCACCACGCCTGCTGGTAACCGCCTGATCGTCACCACCACTGGTCTCACCAAGGATTACGGCGGGAACGGGCTCTTCGGCGTCGATCTCGCCGTCCCGCGCGGGTGTGTCTACGGACTGGTCGGCCTGAACGGCGCGGGCAAGACGACGCTGCTGTCCATCCTGTCCGCGACACGGCGCGCAGGGGCGGGCAGCGTGACTGTGGAGGTCGACCGCCGCCGAGTAGCGGTGTGCCCTGACGTCCCGGATTTCGAGCCGTGGCTCACGGCCCGCGAAGTCGTCGACCTCGCCCGGACTTTGGTCGCGCCGGAGCTTGGTGATGCCGCGGTGGCGGCGGCGCTGCAGACCGCAGGGCTCAGTGACTCGGCGGACCGGCGGGTGGGAGGGTTCTCTCGCGGCATGATCCAGCGGCTTGGGCTCGCGTGCGCACTGGTGAGCGAGCCGGAGCTGCTGATACTCGACGAGCCAACGTCGGCGCTCGACCCAGTCGGCCGGGCGGACATGCTCGACCTGGTGGCGAGGATGCGCGGCCGGCGGACAGTGATCTTCTCCAGCCACATCCTGGCGGACGTGCAGCGAGTCGCCGACCACGTCGGCATCCTGCGCGATGGCCGGCTGCTCTACCAAGGCACCGCCAGGGAGCTCATCGATACCTACTTGAGCCCGCGGTGGCTGATCCGCATCGCGGGGAACGCCGAGCCCGTCGCCGCTGCCCTGGCGTCAGCCGACTGGGCCACTGGCGTGGAGGCCGCCAGCTCAGACGTCATCATCGTGGATGCCATCAGCATGGAAGCCGGCGAGCGCGGCATCCCAGCCGTCATCGCCGCCTGCGGCGCCAGGCAGGTTTCGTGCGAGCCGGCCGCGGCGGATCTGGAGTCGGCATTCCTGGCGCTAACAGGCGCTGAACAGGAGCAGTCGTGACGACCACTGCGACCCGCCGAGCGCGGGCGGGCCGGATGAGTGCCAGGCGCATCAACCACGGGCGCATCAACCACGGGCGCATCAGCCACGGGCGGATGACTCTGTGGCGGCTGGAGTGGCTACGCCTTGTCCGGACGCCGCGCGCGATCTCGCTGGCCGCCGTCTTCCTCCTCACCGGCCTGATCGAGCCGGTCGTGACCAAGTACGAGAGCAAGATCTTCGCCCACGTAGGCAACGGCGTGCGGATCACCGCACCCCCGCCGACCGCGGCCGACGGCCTGAACTCCTACGTCACCGAGTCCCTGCTCGTCGGCCTGATCCTCGTCGTCGTCCTCGCGGCCGGAGCGCTCACATTCGACGCCAGCCAGGGCCGGTCGATCTTCCTCCGCACGCGGGTCGCGAGTTGCTGGCAGCTGCTGGCGCCGCGCGCGGCCGTCTCGGCGGCCGCCGCGGCCGTCGCTTACCTGCTCGGCACGCTCGCGGCCTGGTATGAGACGACCCTGCTGCTCGGATCGCTGCGCCCGGGCCAGGTGCTGGCCGGCGTGCTGTGCGGAGCGGTCTACCTGGCCTTCGCGGTGGCCGTGACCGCGTTCGCCGCCTCGCTGGCGCGCAGCACGATCGCGACGGCTGGCATCACGTTCATGGTCCTGCTCGTCCTGCCGATCCTCGGCACCGTGGCCGAGACAGCGCGGTGGCTGCCGAGCGCTCTGGTCAACGCACCGGTCGACATCGTGAACGGGACACACCAGCTTGGTTACTTCTGGCCAGCCTTCCTGGTCGCGGCAGCTGCGAGCGGCGCTGCACTGGCGGCCGCGACGCGTCGGCTCAACGCGCGGGAGGTCTGACGCGGGACGGGAGCGGGCCGGCGAGTGCCCGGCCGGGCCGGATAATGTGCCCCCGTGCGCGAGCAGACGATCGAGGGGTTCCTGACCGGCCTGGCGGCGCGGACTGCCGCTCCCGGTGGCGGGGCGACGGCCGCACTGCACGCGGCGCAGGCGGCGGCGCTGCTGGCCATGGTCGCCCGGTACTCCGACGGACCGAAATACGCAGGCGAGGCCGAGGTGATCGAGTCGGTGCGCGCCGAAGCGGACAGGCTTCGCGAGTGGTGCGCTGACCTGATCGCCGCCGACGTCGCTGCATTCGGGGCCGTCGGGGCCGCCTACAGGCTGCCGAGGGACACCACTGCGCTGGCCGATCTGCGAGCGGCCGCAATCGCCAACGCGTTGGTCGGGGCGGCCGAGCCGCCCGCGGCCGTCATCGTGGCAGGGGCGCGCCTGGTGGAGCTGGCTGAGATCTTGCGCCCCATCGGGAACCGCAACGTCATCGCGGATGTGGCGGCGGCGGCTGAGGCCATTCGCGCGGCGGTAGCGACCGCGCGGATCAACGTCGAGGTGAACCTGGCCGGCATCACCGACGAGGCGTCGCACGCCCGGTTTGCCGAGGTGATCAGTGTCGTCGACGGGCTCGACGCGCGGTCCGCCCGCGTCTCCGCCTCGGTGCGGGCAGAGGTGGCCCGTTGACTGCCCGTTTGCTCGGCGGCAAGGAGGTCGCCGGCCGGCTGCGAGCCGTCGCGTCGCAGGCGCTGTCGGACGGCGGAGCCGCCGGCATGACCGTGCGGCTCGCGATCGTCGTCGCGACGCGCGAGGAGTCCGCCGGCTGGTACATCCGGTCGCTCGGCGGCGCCGCGGCCCGGCTCGGCATCGAAAGCGACGTCAGCGAGCTGCCGCCGGATGCCACGGCGGCCGACATCACGGCCGTGCTCGGCGCGCTGTCCGCGGACACTTTGGTACACGGCATCGTGCTCCAGACGCCGCTGCCAGCCGGGCTATCACTGGCAAAGATCGCCAGCGCGATCGACCCGGCGAAGGACGTCGATGGCGCGAACCCGCTGTCGCTTGGCCGGCTGATGGCCGGACTGCCGGCATTCGCCCCGGCCACCGCGCAGGCCGTGCTGGAGTTGCTGGATTATCACGGCGTCGACCTGGACGGCCGCCGGGCGGTGGTCGTCGGCCGATCACTCGTCGTCGGCAAGCCGCTGGCGATGCTGCTGCTGGCCAGGAACGCCACCGTGACTGTGTGTCATTCGCGCACGCCGGATCTGGCCAGCGTCACCAGCACTGCCGACGTACTCGTGGTCGCCGCAGGGCGCCCGGGGCTCATCACGGCGAAGCACGTCCGGCCGGGTGCGGTCGTCGTCGACGTGGGCACGAACACGGCCGCCGACGGGAGCCTTGTCGGCGATGTCGAGGCCGCGTCGGTCGCTTCGGTCGCCGGTGCCGTGTCGCCGGTGCCTGGCGGCGTCGGCCCCGTTACGACGGCACGGCTGCTGCTCAATACCGTGACGGCGGCGAGCGCAGGAGGTTAGGCCGGCCCGCGGAGCTCACTCAATCGGCTGCCTGGCAATCAGCGGCGGCTCCCGGCCGGCCAGCAGCCAGCCGCCGGCCGCGGCGACCAGCGGCAGCCCGACCAGCAAGATGAGCACGTCGGCCAGCGGTACGTCGCCGAACAGGGCGGACAGGCTGGCATGCGCCCAGACCAGGCTGGCGATCACGGCGAAGGCCATGCCGAGGACCGCCCCCAGCAGGCCCAGCGCGGCGGCGGTCGCTGCGGTGATCGTCCGCCGCGTGGCGGAGCCGGCCCCGGTCGCAGTGAGCGTGCGCAGGTCCGGCGCGGTCTCGCTGCGGATCAGGCCGACGCAGGCGGCCAGCACCCCCAGCGCGATCAGGATGCCGAGCGCGGTGCCGACGTCGGCGATCTCGCCGAAATCCGTTCCGCCGGAGGTGATCTCGAGCGGTGCCTGGTAGGCGAGAGTGACGTGTCGCGCGGCCCTGATCTGCGTGGCGGTGAGCGGGGCAGGTGCCTGGATCAGCCACCCGTCCAGGTGGGTCTGCAGGTGGTACTTGTGCACCGCGTACTCCGTGATCACAGTGTTCGGCGCATCGGTGCCGCTGGGCAGGTTGCTGACCGTCTGCATCGCGGGGTTGGCAAGGCAGTTGTTGCTCAGCGCGCAGGACGGACCGCCGTTGCTATCGGGCTGGCTTCCGTCGGGCTGGCTTCCGTCGGGCTGGCTTCCGCTGGCGGAACTCTGCCAGATCATCTGCATGTGCGGCAGGCCTGCCAGTCCTGGCCGCGAGGTGAGGACGTCGGTGCCGGGAGCGAACTGGCTGGCCGTGATCCCGTACGTGGCAAGCAACTGCGGCGTGGCGACGTACAAGCTGCCGGTGAAATTGGACGAACTGTGGGGTGGCGCACCCGCCACGGACAGGCTGCCGGCGGATTCCAGCGGCACCGCGGATCCCGCGTGCAGGCTGGCGGCGAGGCTATTGAGGCGCCCGCCCAGGCTGGCCTCCTGGGTGCTGTTAAGCGGCATCATCATGCCGGGGGACGGGCTGCGGCCCGCGGTGACGACGAGCTGGCTGCTGGACAGGTTGGGGCCGGACGGGCTGAGCGGATTGGCGGACCGCTCGCTGCCGACGAGGCAGATCACCGTGGCCAGGAACACCGCGAACGTGACCGCTGCCAGCGCGGCACCGGACCGGGCCCGGTAGCGGACCAGGTCACGCAGCGCGATCCGGACCGCGACCGGCAGCCGCGGTCCGGCGCCGGCGGCGAGCACGCCGACGGCCAGCGGGGCAAGCAGGAAGATTCCGACGATCACGCCAACCAGGCCGACGAGCAGGGGTAGCGCGCTGCCGGGACCACCGCCCCCGCCGGGACCACCGCCTCCGCCAGGCGGCCCGGCCAGGCCGCCGGCGAACGCCAGGAAGGCCAGCCCGATCGCGACCGCGATGACCCCGGGCAGGGCGGAGCGGTGTACCGCCTTCGGCGGCGCCGGGCGGCCGGACAGCGCGGTCACCACCGGGACTGCGGCCATCGTTCTAGCCGGGTTGCGCGACGCCAGCACCGACGTCGCGATCGCGAACACGGCCCCGGTGGCGATTGCCCACCATGGCAGGCTGGCCGCGTCGACCACGTGGCCGGTGGTCTGCTGCAGCGTGGGCGCGTAGGCGAACCAGGCGGCGAGGCCGACCGCCGCCCCGGCCAGCGCGGCGGCCACGCCGACGACCAGGCCGTTGACGATCATGACCAGCCGGAGGTTACGTTCGGTCGCGCCGATCGCGCTGAGCATGCCGAGGGCACGGAGCCTGCGCTGGGCCATCACGGAGAAGCTGGCGACCGACACCAGGCCGATGAACGCCAGGCCGAGTACCTCCACCACCAGGATGAGGATCGCCCGCGGGAATCCGCTGACCATCTCAGTAGGGACGGCCAGTGCCGCCGGCGGTACTCCGGGTAGCGTTACGTCGCCGTTGCTGGTCGCCAGCCGCGCCGCGGCCGGGCCGAGGAGCATGATCACCTGGCTCGGGTGCCTGACCTGGCCTGGGGCGACCAGCGCGAACTCGTCCGACAGGTTGCTCGGGTCCTGCACGATGCCGGTGACCCGCCAGTTCGTGCCGGCAGCCCGCCAGGTGCCGCCCAGGTGCGCGCCGTATAGGGACGCCACCTGACTGGTCAGCGCGACCTGACCGGGACCGGCCGGATAGGTGCCGCTGACCAGGCCGAGCAGCGGAGCGTTAAAGTTCCCGTGCGGATTCTCGGCCCGGAGCTGCACAGACTGCGTGGTGCCGGTGGCGATTCTCTGGTTCTCGATGACGTCTGCCCGGCCCCAGCGGCGCTGAATGGTGGCGATGTCGGCCGCCAGGTGCGGGTCGCTGACGGGCAGCGTGGCCGTCGCGGCAGCGGTGCCGTACGTGGCCTGGTTGGGGTTGCCGAGCTGTACGTTCGTGACCACGCTGGCGCCCCAGATGGTCGCCGCGACCGCCGCGGTGAGCAGGCCGAGCACGAGCAGCTGCTGGCGCCATTCGCGTCGGAACAGCCGCCAGCCCCAGCGGGCCACCGCGCGGCGCGCGACGATGCCGCTGCCCGCGACCGCGTCCAGGTCGGGCGGTTCGCGCAGCGCGACGCTCACCGGGTCTCCCCTGGCACGAGAAGGGATTCGGGGCCGGGCGGCCGGGCGGTCTGGCCGGTCACCCGCCCGTCGCGCAGGACCACCACTCGGTCGGCCCAGGCGGCCAGCTGCGCGTCGTGGGTCACCACCATCGCGGCCACGCCTCGCTGGCATGCATCGTGCAGCAGCTGCATCACCTCGTCCGCGTTCACCGAGTCCAGGGCCCCGGACGGCTCGTCGGCTAGTAGCAGGCGGCGGTCCCCTACTATCGCGCGGGCGATCGCGACTCGCTGCCGCTCGCCGCCGGACAGCTGATCGGGGAACCGGCCTGCCCGCCCGGCCATGCCGAGCGCTTCGAGCGCGGCCATCCCGGCCGCGCGCGCCTTCGGCACCGCGACGCCGTCCAGTTCCAGCGGCAAGGCGGCGTTCTCGACGGCGGTCAGCCCGGGCAGCAGGTTGAAATCTTGGAACACGTACCCGATCACCCGCCGTCGCAGCCGGGCTTTGCGGCCCGGCGGCATTCCAGCCAGCGCCATGCCGCAGACCAGCACCTCCCCGCTGGTGGGTTCTTCCAGGCTGCCTGCGATGGTCAGCAGCGTGGACTTGCCGGACCCGCTGGGCCCCATCACCGCCACCATCTCCCCGGCCTGTACCGACAGGTCCACCCCGGCAAGCGCATGCACCCTGGCCGGCTCCTGACCATAGGTCTTGGACACGCCGCGCAGCTGCAGCACGCTCACCGGCGCGCTCCCGCCTTCCCCGTCCAGTCCCGGCCGGCTCACCGCCGTGCCCCCAGCCGGCGAAGCTGCGGAACCGGACCCTGGACGGGGGCGGGCCCGGGTGGCTCGGCGGCGGCCCGTCTGAGCCGCGCATCGGCGGCATCCAGCCACCGGATCACGGCGTCCAGCCGGAACAACTCGGCGTCGACCATCAGCGCCAGGCCCAGGTCATCGCGGGCCTCGCCCTCCTTGAGACGGGTCCACTGCTGCATCAGCTCGAGCAGGTACAGGCGGTGGACCTGGATCACGTCGTGCGCATCGGTACCGGGCACCCGCGCGGCCACCAGCACCTTCATCACCAGCTCATCTCGGGGCGGTGAGGTTAGGTCCGGCGGCGTGCGCAGCCACGCGGCCAGCGCCTCCTCACCGCGAGGCGTGATCCGGAGGCGCTTCTGCGGTCCGTCTTGCGCGGTGCCGTCGGATTCGGCTAGTCCGTCGCGTTCCAGCCGGCCGAGGGTCTTGTACACCTGACCCACGTTCAGCGGCCACACCTCACCGGTCCCGGCCTCGAATTCCTCCCGTAGCTGAAGCCCGTACTTAGGTCCTTCGGCCAGGAGCGCCAGCAGCGCGTGCGGAACGCTCACGAGGCCACCATGCCAAGTATCATGTCGAGCACAATACTCGGCATACCGACCTCAGACAAGGGAGACTTTGCTCACCCGGATGCGCGCGCCAGGGCCGCGAACGCCGGATCGGACTCTTGGAATGGGTGGCCTAGGCCGAGTCGAGACCGGCCAGGAACGCGATCAGGCCGCTGAAGTACGTGCGCTGGTCGTCGTACATGGCCATGTGGCTGCCGTCTGGGCAGTGCAGGTAGCGTCCGGCAGGGAGGCGCCCAGCCATCATTTCCATGAACGCCGGGTCCATCGTGTCGTGCTGAGCGCCGATGACCAGCGCAGGCACGTCAATGGTGCCAAGGTCATCAGTACGGTCCCACCCGGCCAGGCTCGCGTCGCTGCTGATTCCCAGCTCGCTGGGGCCCTGCATGGACACGTAGATGGCGGGATTGATGTGCGCGAATCCGCGGTTGGCTGGGTCCGGCCAATCTTCGTGCGGCATGCGCAGCACGTGATGGACGTAGTGTTGCTCGATGAGGAGCTCCATGTAGCGCGGATCCTCGATCTGGCCCGCCGCTTCCAGCGCCTTGATCTCCGCGAGTGCATCGGTGTCCATCGCCGGCATGAGCACCTGCTCGGCGTAGGCGTTGTAGGCAGGCACGCTCGACATCATGTTGGAGATCACGAGGGCGCGCAGGTGCCGCTGGTACTTCAGGGCGTACTCGACCGCGAGGATGCCGCCCCACGAGTGGCCGTACAGCACGAAGTTGTCGGGCCCGAGACCGAGCGCCTGGCGGACCTGCTCGACCTCCTCGACGAACCTATCGACCTCCCACAGGGACGGCTCGGCTGGCTGGTCGCTGAAGCCGGATCCGAGCTGATCGTAGTAGTAGTACTCGATGCCAGCCGCGGGCAGGAAACTGTCGCATGATTCCAGGTACTCGTGCGTCGCGCCTGGGCCGCCGTGCAGCAGGAGGACCTTCAGCCGCGGATTGTTGCCGGTCCGCTTCACCCACACCCGGAACTTCCCGGCTGGGGTGTCGATCGGGATCAGCCGCGATCCCCCGCTGAGCTCGTCCTCGCGGCCCGAGTAATCCAGGTACTCACTGGCTGGTGTCACGCTGCGCTCCTTTGCCCGGTCTGCTTCACGACATGCTGCCGTGTGCCGGCTGGCGCGTCTACCGAGGCACCTGGCCGGTCCGACGAACGAGCTTCGGCCGCGGACTGGCTACAGCCTGTCCCGTGAAGGGGCCCGGCGAGTTGCACGAACCGTGAACCAGGAGGCGACCCAGATGACGAACGCCCACTGGCTGCCCGACGCCAGCGCCACCGGGATCGACAGGGCAAACATGCCGGCGACGGCCAGCAGCGCCACATCGTCCGACCGTCTGGCTGGCGCCGTGGCGCCGGGGCGAAGCAGGTGGCCGCTCCGGATATGCCGGCTCATGAGCAGGAATGTCAGGATGGTCGCGATCTGGATCACCGCGTAGATCGTGAAGCGCGCGCCGAATCCGCCGTTCCCCGACAGCAGTCTCGTGGCAAATGGCGTGATCACGACCAGCAGCAGCCAGAACATGTTGATCGTGATGATGCGACCATCCAGTCGGACCACATTCCGGTACAGCCGGTGGTGCGAGCGCCAGTGGTTGGCGATGACGACGAAACTAATCAGGAATGCGAAGTACGCATCCCGATCCGCCCACATGCCGCGGAAGACGTCGTGGTTGCTGGAAACGCGCGACGGGAGCGGCAGTGCCAGCGCCAGCAGCGTGATTGCGATCGCCACAACGGCGTCGGAGAAGAAGATCAGCCGCTCGGCGGAGATGAACTCGACATCTGTGCTCTCGTTACTCGGCGCGCCGGCGCCGTACTCGATCTGATCAGTCATAACCCGCCTGGGCCGTCCCTATCGCTTGGATCGGCACGTTACCTGGTCAGGGCAGCAGGCCGAGGAACTCTTCGGCATCTTTCACCCGGACGACGCAGGCGCGGGTCGCCGCCGGCACGAACCCGGCGTCGGTCAGGGCGTCGAGCATCGCGGCGAGCGGATCCCAGAAGTCCCCGACATCCACGAGCGCTACTGGCTTGTCGTGCAGGCCAATCTGCTGCCACGTCAGGATCTCGAACAGCTCGTCCAGCGTGCCGAGGCCGCCGGGCAGCGCGGCGAAGGCGTCGGCGAGCGCGCCCATCAGCGCCTTGCGTTCGTGCATTGTGCTGACGACCTCCATCCGGGTCAGGCCCGGATGCGGTATTTCCGCTGCAAACAGGCCGCCGGGAATGACGCCGATGACCTCACCGCCCGCTGCGAGCGCTGCGTCGGCCAGCGCGCCCATCATGCCGACGCTCGCGCCGCCATAGACGATGCCGATGCCGGCCATCGCGAGTCGCCGACCGAAGTCGGCCGCGGCAGCTGCATATTCGGGTCGGCCGCCGGTGGAGCTGCCGAGGAAGACTGCGACGCGCATTACCAGAGATCCGGCGCCGATGCCCTGGCAGCAAAGTCCCGCAGCGCCCGCAGGAAGTCGATCTCGCCGAACGCGGGCCAGTAGGCGTCGCAGAAATGCAGGTATGCCCCGGTGCTCTGCCACAGCAGGAAGTTGGACATGCGCTGCTCGCCGCTGGTTCTGATGATCAGATCCGGCTCGGGCTGGCCGTCGCCGGTCAGGTGCCTGGCGATGTCGTCCTCGGTCACCCTGTCAGCCAGGTCAGCGAGCGCGGTGCCCGCCGCGGCGTGTTCGAGCAAAAGCGAGCGGACGGCTTCGGCGATCTCCTGCCGTCCGCCGTACCCGACGCACAGGGTGACGTGCGAGCCGGTCGCACAGGCCCGGCTCGTTTCGGCCGCGTCCTTCAGCGAACGGGCTGTGCTGGCAGGCAGCATGTCCACCAGCCCGGCTATGTGCACTTGCCACGGCGGGTCCGCAGTGGCGACCCTGGTGACGACGATCTGCTCGATGATCTTCATCAGGACCGCGACCTCGGCATCGTCCCGCCGGGCCAGGTTCTCGGCCGAGCAGATAAATACGGTGACGTGCCGGATGCCCGCGGCCTGGCACCACGACAGCGCGTCCCAGATGTGCTCGGCGCCATGCCGGTGGCCTTCGCTCGGGCTCGCGAGTCCGGCCTGCCTCGCCCAGCGCCGGTTACCGTCGATGATCAGCCCGATGTGCCGGGGCAGCGGCCCGCCGGCCAGCTGACGGCGTAGCCGCCAGCGGTAGAGGCGGACGGCGAGTTTTCGGAGCGGCACGCCGCCGAATCTAGCCTGTGGCCGCGACGAAGGTCTACCGCACCCGCGGCCAGCCGAGCTCCTCGGGCCAGAACCTGCACACCGCGCGCTCGAAGTCCGCCGGCCACGGGACCTGGTTCGCGGCCAGGATCTGGCGGGCCGCCCGCAGGAACGCGGTCGCCGTCGCCCTCATGGCCGCCACGACGCTGTCGCTGGTCGCCGTCGGCGCCGGCAGCCCGGCGCAGACTTCTCGCTGGGCGGCCGTGAGCTTGGCCGACCACTGCTTGACGCCCATGGGAGGCAGCGGCTGATTGGCCGCCACGAACAGCTCATAGAGCAGGAGCTGGGCGCCGTGTACGCCGACGACCCCCAGCAGCCAGTCCCCGCGTGCGACGACGGCGGCGGGGAAGATCGTCATCTGGCGGAGGAACTCCTCGGTCAGGTCCGCCAGCCGAACCGGGTCAGGCCCGGTCGGCGGCCGTGGATCGGCCGGCGGCACCGCAGCCCGGCTAGCGGAGCCGTCCTTGTCCAGCACCAGCAGCCGCCGGGCCAGCTGCTTGGCGTCGGCCGCGCCCGCCTGCTCGGCCACTACGTCTAGCCGAAGGCACTCCGTCGTCACGCTGTAGAAGCTGCCGGGCGCACGCGGCAGCGGCCGGGCTAAGACGGTCGGCGTGACCTCGGCCAGCCAGGCGCGCCAGCCCGCCGCGAAGTCCGCGAACGAGGCCGGGGCGACCGCGACGACGACGTCGAGGTCGGATCCGGCGTCGGCCACGCCGCGGCCGAGAGAACCGCCGAGCCACATCGCCATGATCCGGGCGTCATCCTCCGCGGCACGGAGTACCTGCTCGTAGAGCCGGCGATACCCGGCCGGCAGCGGGCGCAGCGCATCAGCTGCCGTCGTAGTCTTCGCCATGAGCTGCAGGCTAGCCGCTAGCCGAGCGTGTGGCTGCGGCCGCGGAACTCGGCCACGACGTCGTCGCCCCGTCGGATGGTGACGTCGTAGATGCCGTTGCGCCCGTATCGTGCCCGCTCGATCGCGGTCGCGGTCAGGATGTCGCCCTCGCGCACGGGAGCAATGAAGCTGATGTCGGCGCCCGCGGCGACGGTGACGGGGCCGTCGCTGTTGCACGCGCAAGCGAAGGCCGTGTCGGCCAGCATGAAGACGTAGCCGCCATGACCGATGGAATGGCCGTTCAGCATCTGGAGCGCCACTCGCATCTGGACGACCGCAGTGCCGCGGCCGACGTGCAGCAGCTCCATGCCGAGCCCGCGAGACGCCTGGTCGGCGGCGAACATCGCGGCGGCAGGTCCGCGCGGAATCTCGCGGCCCTGCTCGTCTGCTGACGGCAGTCCCAGCATTCGGCGCTCCAGGTGGGGTGCGGGCTCGGGACAGGGCCCGGTGATTCATCGTAAGACCCGGACGGGCCCGGCGGGCGTTACTGTGCTGATCATGGTCACCTACCGTCAGCCTGGCACCGTGCTCACCGACCGCACTTTCAGTGTCCCGCTCGACCACGCAAATCCGCGCGGCGAGCAGATCACTGTCTTTGCCCGCGAGGTCGTCGCGGCCGGTAATGACTCGGCCGGACTGCCCTGGCTGCTGTACCTGCAGGGCGGTCCAGGCTTCGGCTCGCCCCGGCCGGTCGGCAGGGACAGCTGGCTCGACCGGGCGCTGCAGGACTACCGGGTCCTGCTGCTCGACCAGCGCGGTACCGGCCGGTCTACGCCAGCGAGCCGGCAAACCCTGGCCAGGTTCCTCGACGCGGCCGGGCAGGCCGGGTACCTGGGGCATTTCCGCGCCGACTCGATCGTCGCCGACGCTGAGCTGATCCGGCCCCAGGTCACCGGCGGCGAGCCGTGGAGCGTGCTCGGCCAGAGCTTCGGCGGCTTCTGTGCGGTGACGTACCTGTCCAAGGCGCCTGCCGGACTGCGCGAGGCGTTCCTCACTGGTGGGCTGCCTGGCCTTTCTGCCACGGCCGACGACGTGTACCGGCTGACGTACCGGGTCGTGACCGCCAAGAACGAGGCGCATTATCAGCGGTATCCGGAGGACGTCGACGTCGCCCGCCAGGTCGCGCGGGTCCTGGCCGCCCGTCCTGCGACCCTGCCAGGCGGCGGGATCCTGACGGTCGAGCGCTTCCAGACGCTCGGGCGACTGCTCGGCTCGAGCACGGGCTCGCACACGCTGCACTATCTGCTCGAGGACCCGTTCGCAGGCGCAGAGCTGAGCGACGCCTTCCTGGCGGCTGCTGAAACTGAGCTGTCGTATGCGTCTGCGCCGCTGTACGCCCTGGTCCATGAGGCGTGCTACGCGCAGGGCATTGCGACGAGGTGGTCAGCGCAGCGGGTGCGCGCCGAGTTCCCCGAGTTCGCGCCGGAGGCCGCGATCGACGGTGACGCTCCGCTTCTGTTTACCGGCGAGATGGTCTACCCCTTCGTGTTCGACCTGGACCCGGCGTTGCGGCCGCTGGCGGAGGCGGCCGCTCTGCTGGCCGAGCGCGCGGACTGGCCGGCGCTCTACTATCCTGATCGGCTGGCCCGCACCGACATCCCCGTAGCCGCGGCGATCTATTTCGACGACATGTACGTGCCCAGGGAGCTGTCGCTGCAGACCGCCGCCGCGATACGCGGCCTGCGGTACTGGATCACCAATGAGTTCGAGCATGATGGGCTCCGAACCAGCGATGGCCGGGTGCTTGACCGGCTGATCGGACTGGCCAGGGACACGGCCGCCTGACGGGCAATCTGGATCCGCCCGGCCGTTAAGCTGGCCCGATGATGATGCGGACCTGCCTGTGCCTGATCAGGCGTCAGGCCAGCAGCGGCCCGGAAGTCCTGCTCGGACTCAAGAAGTCCGGCTTCGGCGCCGGCAAGTGGGTCGGGCTCGGCGGTCATATCGAAGAAGGCGAGAAGCCGGTTGCCGCCGCCGTGCGCGAGGTGGCCGAGGAGTCAGGGCTGGTGGTGTCCGCCGACTCGCTTCAGCACCGGGCGAGCATCGAGTTCAGGTTCCCGGCGCGCCCGTCCTGGGACCAGACTGCCGACGTGTTCGTGACGTCGGTGTACCAGGGTGACGCGGCCGAGTCTGACGAGGTCGCGCCCCGATGGTTTGCCGAGGACGCGCTGCCGCTTGCGCTGATGTGGGATGACGCCAAGTACTGGCTGCCTCGCGTGCTGGCCGGCGAGCACGTCGACGTGGTGATCAGTTTCGCCGACGACTGCGCGACGGTGGCCAGCATCGAGCCCGAGCTTACGGCCTGGCCTTCCGGGTCGGGCCAGGCCCGCTAGTCCGGCCGCTGCCTGCGTTCTTCATCGCGCAGCCGCCGGTAATGCGCGTTGCGGGCGGTCAGCAGCCCCCACGCGAGGAGGCTGGCCAGCACGGACGCCATGACCACCGCCGTCTTGGCGAGGACGGCCTTGCCGGAGTCGGCGCCGAAGGCCAGGTCGCCGATCAGCAAGGAGACTGTGAAGCCGATCCCGGACAGGACGCTGACGGCAAAGATGTCGGCCCACGTCAGCTCGGGACTCAGCCGCGCCCTTGTCAGCCTGGCCACGAGGTAGGCGCCGCCGAAGACTCCGACCGACTTGCCGACGATCAGCCCGGCCAGTACGCCGATGCCGATCCGGCCCGTGAACACCTGCGTGAGCGTGCTCGACGAGAGGGTCACCCCCGCCGACAGCAGGGCAAAGGCAGGGACGGCCAGCCCGGCGGACAAAGGCCGGACCTGGTGCTCGAGCCGCTCGGCCGGGGACTGGTCCTCGCCCGCGACGGTTACTGGCACCAGCAAGCCAAGGGCGACCCCGGCGACAGTGGCGTGCACGCCCGAGGCATGCACCAGGGCCCAGATTACGACGGCGAGCGGAATCGTGAGCCATCCGGTCGTGACGCGGGCGCGCTGCAGGACCCAGAACACGGCAAGCAGCGCCACGGCCCCCGCCAGCGGCGCCAGCCTGATGCTGCTGGTGTACGCCACCGCGATCACGATGATCGCGCCGATGTCATCGACGACGGCAAGCGTCAGCAGGAACGCGCGCAACGCCGCTGGCAGATAGCGCCCGGTCATGGCGAGCACAGCGAGCGCGAATGCGAGATCGGTCGCCATCGGGACGGCCCAGCCACGAGCGGTGGGGTGGCCGACGTTGATTGCCAGGTAGATCAGCGCGGGCAGCAGCATGCCGCCGAGCGCCGCGGCGACCGGGACGAGGGCAGCCGAAATATGCCGCATCTCGCCCGCCACGAGCTCGCGCTTGAGTTCCAGGCCGGCGATGAAGAAGAACACGGCTAGCAGCCCGTCGGCGGCCCACTCCTCCAGGCTGAGGTGCAGCAGGAGCGCCGACGGGCCGATGGCCACATGGCGCAGCTGCTCATACCAGGTGTGCGCGCCGGTATTGGCCAGGATCAGGGCGGTGACGGTAGCCGTGAGCAGCAGGGCGCCGCCCACGGTCTCGGCCCGCAGCGCGTCGGCGATGACGCGCAATTCCCTCGCGCTGGGCCGCCGGAACAAGATGACGCCGCCCGTGCCTGGCCGCCAGCGGACTCGCATGCGCGCCTCCCAGGCCCATGGCGGCGCGGCGCGGCCACGGATCGCTCCCGGATCCGGTCATGCCCGCTGCCGGCCAGGGCTACTGATAGGAGATCAGCACGGGTGCCGGGCGGCGCCGTATGGTTCGCACCGGGCCGAGCATCGGGGTGTCCTTGGTGTAGAAGTCCTTCCAGCCGAAGGAAACGCCCTGAGGCGCGTTGGCCACCACGGCCTGCCAGGTTTGCAGCTTGGTCCGCGGCGCGCCCTGCCCGTCCATGTTGATGACGATGGCGAGGTCGTCGTGGCGAGTGTCGAGTCGCTGGATTCCGCGGATCATGGTGAGCCGGAACTCATGCAGCTCCAGTAGCTTCTGCGGCAGGTGGTACTTCGCGGTGAGCCCGGCCAGCCAGCTGGCGACCTGGTTGACCTCGGTGACACTGACGCTGCCGATCTGGTGGAGGGGCAGCTGGCCTGGCTGGAGTTTCCACTCCGGATCGAGAGCAAGCCCGACACCGGGGAGCTCCAGCAGCGACTGGTACTTCTTCGCCTGGGCCAGCAAGCTGGCCCGTCCGGGCTGAAGATCCAGCGTTACGTACATGCCCGCCTTGCTCGCGGCAGTGACCCACGGGCGCAGCGATTTGACGCTCGACTCGTAGGAGTACGTACCAGATCGACCTGGTGAGCCCTGGGCGACCGTCGCGATGATCTCGAAAGCCGGAATGACCGGCACCTTGCTCAGCGCCGCGTACTGGGCTGCCGTCGCTTTGGCCCGGGCGATGCTCGCCGCCAGGCCCTGATGGCCGAGGATACCGAGCGCGGGCGTGCCGGGGGTTCCGTAAAGGGCGACCATACGGCGGCCGGGGAACAGGACCTGGCCGCCACCGGGCAGCTGCACGCCGGTCTCGGCGACAGCAACCCTGGCGCTGAGCAAGCTGGCAGATCCGAAGCCGGCGCCGACGGCTAGCACGCGCTCCGGCCGTAGCGCGGCCAGTGCCCTGATGACAGTCTCGTCGGCCCGCGGGTCGTAGCCGGGCAGGTCGATCACGCTCGCGCCCGCCGCCTGCGCGGTCGCCGTGGCGGCGAGCGCGAGTGCTGACGTATCGGCCGAACTCCCGGTGTGCACGAGCACGGCGACGTTGCGCATGGGCCCGGCCGCCGTTGTGCTGGGCAGTGCCCTGACTGCGGTGACCAGGCGGACGCCCGGCAGGTCCGCCGCGAGGGCGCGCCGGGCCACGCCGACGTCGAGCACGGCTGACGGAGCCAGCGCCCTGATCGTCTCTCGCAGTGCACCGACCTCGGCAGTCGTGGCCAAGCCGGGCATAAGCAGCACCGGCACGTGCGCGCGACGGGCAATAGCCGCACCCATCACGGCATCGGCGGGGCTGGCTGTGCTGGCGACGACGACGGCTGGCGCGGCCGCAAGCAGGGCGCGAGCCACGCTCGCGCTGGCGACAGCCGGCGACCCAGCCACCACGGAGGTCGGCGCCTGCGGTTCGCGGGCGAGGACGGCGACGCGGGCGGCTGTCTGGCCGGACGCGTTCACGGCCACGAGGCCGGCGGTTGTAACGGCGGCCGCGAGCAGGACAAGCCCGAGCACCATCCAGCCGGCCGGCGACGGGCTTGGAAGTCGACTTGGCCGAGTGTCGAGTACCTGGACAGTTTGCTGCGCCATCGCGATCCTTCATCGTGAAGACTGCCCGTGCCCGCAGGGACGCGGGCCGCGCCGCGGGGCGGCGCATCGCGATAATGGCAGACCGATAAGGACCTGCGCGGTTAGCCTGGCGTTATCTTACTGGTAATAACAATCGTCCGTGTCATTGCATTATCTGTGCCTGCTTTGGCATCAACACCGCAGCTCATGACCCGATATGTCGGCGCAGCGCCCATTCTTCCTAGATTTCTTCTGACCGCATTTACGCCTATTATTTCCGGCAGTAAAGAAGCGAAAGTGGCACGGTAATTAACCGCACCGCGTGACCGTGCGGAAGGTGCCAGCGGCCCGTCGGCGATAGGTAGTTGCCAACAAGCAACCTTCTCGCGGTAGGCTCGTGAAGCGTGGGCGTCATATCGCGGCGGGAGCCGACTCAGCTAGCAGCGGCGGACGGGCAGCCGGACAGGTACAGGTGGATTGCCCTGTCCAACACCACGCTGAGCATGACGATGGCCACCATCGACGGCTCCATCGTGATCATCGCGATGCCCGCAATCTTCCGTGGCATCCACCTCAGCCCGCTCGCCCCAGGCAACATCACGTACGTGCTCTGGATGATCATGGGCTACCTGCTGGTGCAGGCGGTCCTCGTCGTCACTCTGGGCAGGCTCGGCGACATGTACGGCCGGGTCAAGATCTACAACCTCGGTTTCGTGGTCTTCACGCTCGCGTCGATCGCGCTCTCCCTTGATCCCCTGACTGGCGGTCACGGCGCCCTGTGGCTGATCGGCTGGCGAATGGTGCAAGCCTTTGGTGGCGCCATGCTGATGGCCAACTCGGCGGCGATCCTGACCGACGCGTTCCCGGCCAACAAGCGCGGGATGGCGCTCGGCATCAATCAGATCGCTGGCATCTCAGGCCAGTTCGTGGGGCTGCTGCTCGGCGGCCTGCTCGCTGCATGGGACTGGCGCGCGGTGTTCTGGGTCAACGTCCCGATCGGCATCTGGGGCACCGTCTGGGCGTACCGCAGCCTGCGCGAGATCGCTACCACGAAGCGCGCCCGGATTGACTGGGCGGGCAACATCCTGTTCGCGATTGGCGCGACCGCGCTCCTCGCGGCCATTACGTACGGCATCCAGCCCTACGGCGGGCACGCCACCGGCTGGACGAACCCGCTGGTGGTCGGCGGCCTGTCCGGCGGTGTTTTCTTCCTCATCGTGTTCTGCATCGTCGAAACCAAGATCGCAGAGCCGATGTTCAGGATGGGACTGTTCAAGATAAGAGCATTTGCAGCCGGGAACGCGGCCAGTCTCATGAGTTCGATGGCTCGCGGCGGACTCCAGTTCATGCTGGTCATCTGGCTCGCTGGCATCTGGCTGCCGCTGCACGGCTATGACTTCACGGTCACTCCCCTGTGGGCCGGCATCTACATGCTGCCGCTGACCGCAGGTTTCCTGATCGCCGGGCCGATCTCCGGTTACCTGTCAGATCGGTACGGCTCGCGCCTGTTCGCGACCGCCGGCCTGCTCGTGGCCGCCTGCGGCTTCACCGGGCTGATGCTGCTGCCCATCGACTTCCCTTACCCGGTGTTCGCCGCGATCATCTTCTGCAACGGGCTCGGGTCCGGCTTGTTCGCCTCGCCGAACACCTCCTCGATCATGAGCAGCGTCCCGGCCGAGCACCGCGGCGCCGCGTCCGGCATGCGGTCCGTGTTCATGAACTCGGGCATGTCGCTGTCGATCGGGTTCTTCTTCTCACTGATGATCGCGGGGCTGGCCCAGACGCTGCCCCGCACGCTGAGCAGCGGGCTGCGGGCCCAGGGGGTGCCCACGGCCGTCGCCGCGCACATCGCGAATCTGCCGCCAGTGAGCACGCTGTTCTCGGCGCTGCTCGGCTACAACCCGGTCAAGAGCCTGCTGGCACCCTCGGGGGTGCTAACGAAGCTGCCCGCGCACAACGCGGCGATCCTGACCGGCAGGGAGTTCTTCCCGCACCTGATCTCCGGGCCGTTCCACCACGGCCTGATCATCGTGTTCAGCGCCGCCATCGCGCTGTCCGTCACCGGTGCCGTCATCTCGCTGCTGCGCGGCAAGCAGTTCTATTACACCGAGCCCGAGTTTGACGCAGCGAGCGCGAACGCAGGGACGACAGCTGCCGGGATCGCACGGGCAACCGTCCAGTCCGCGACTGCCCAGTCCGCGACTGCCCAGTCCGCGACTGCCCAGTCCGCGACTGCCCAGCGGCGAGCCGCGACTGACCCTGCGGCCGGATAGACTGCTTGCCGTGCCGCGATACGAGTACCGCTGCCGCTCCTGCGGCGACACGTTTGAGCAGACCCGCCCGATGAGCGAGTCGTCCGCCCCGGCGGCGTGCCCGCAAGGGCACGACGACACCGTCAAGCTGCTGTCCACCGTCGCGGTCGGCGGCCGCGCCAGTGCGGGCGGTGCGCCGAGTTCTGGTGGCGGCTGCTGTGGTGGGGCCTGCGGCTGCGGCTAGCGCTCTGCTGCCTGGTTCTTCTGCTGCCTGGTTCTTCTGCCGCCTGGTTGTCTGCCGCCTGGTCCTGAGCGCGCGGTGCGTGTTAGGTGGCCATGCCAATCGCGATAATCGATAACATTTTCGATGCCAGGCGGATGGCTGATCATCCCTCTTGGGTGGAGCAAACCCGAGCAATTCCACTACGGGCATGAGCGGGGGTCCAAGCCGCCCCCCTTGCCGACCTTGTAGGGTTGTCTGGTAGACCGGATAAGCAGGCGCCGGGGGCCAGCCCCCCCTTAGCCCCTGGCGCCGCCCGGTCACCTCGCGGGCTTGTCCGGTATGCGGTGTAAGCCGGCAGTAGCGAAGAACGTAGGCAGGGGTGAATGCCATGCGCCCACAACCGGGCACGGTGGAGAGTACTAGCGACCCGGCGCGGGTAGTCACGCCGCGTGAGCGATGGTGACGTGAATCACAGCGTATGGGGCGAGAGCGGCGTCGTCATTGACGGCGAGAGCCTGATCCCGGCCTACGTGCAGGCGGCCTATCTGATGCGCGGCGCCATCATTGCGCGCCAGCTTCCGGTCGGCTCGCTCCTGCCGTCCGAGGCGTCGCTACAGGCCCGCTGGGGCATCAGCCGGGACACGGCGCGGAAGGCGTACGCGGTGCTTGACGAGAGCGGCATGACAGAGACGCGGCGCGCCGTCGGGCACCTCGTCAAGCGCCTGCCGAGAACCGAGTACGTCCAGGCGCCGCCTGGCAGCCGGATAACGGCGCGCCCGCCAACCGCCCAGGAGCGCAGAGAGGTCCAGGGCGGCGTGCCTTCGGGCGTTCCGGTCATCATCGTCGAGGAGCCGGGCAAGGCACCGGCCGTCTACGAGGCGGCCTCCACGGTGATTTACGTGTTACCAGCATCCGGCGAGCAGATCCGGCCCCGCGACCGGGATTCTTAAGCCGAGAAGCGCTCGACCTGGCGCATCTTGTTCGTGGCATCCAGCGCGGCGACCTTGTAGGACTCGGCAAGCGTCGGGTAGTTGAACACCGCGTCGACCAGGTAGTCGACGGTGCCGCCGCAGCCCATCACAGCCTGTCCGATGTGCACGAGCTCGGTGGCGCCGGTGCCGAAGACGTGCACGCCCAGCAGCGTGCGATCGATCGGCGACACCAGCAGCTTGAGCACTCCGTAGGAGTCGCCGATGATCTGGCCACGGGCCAACTCTCGGTAGCGGGAGACGCCGACTTCAAACGGGACACAGTCGCGGGTGAGCTGATCCTCGGTCTGCCCGATGAAGCTGATCTCCGGCAGGCTGTAGATGCCGATCGGCTGGAGCGGGCTGACCTCGTGGAGCGGCTCGCCGCACGCGTGATGTGCGGCCAGCCGGCCCTGCTCCATCGAGGTGGCCGCCAGAGCCGGGAAGCCGATGACGTCGCCGACGGCGTAGATCGACGGAACTGCGGTCTGGAAGAACTCATCCACCTTGATCCGGCCGCGATCGTCTGCCGACAGCCCCGCGGCCTCCAGGTCGAGGTCAGTCGTCTGGCCTTGCCGCCCGGCCGAGTACATCACCGTGTCCGCCGGAATGCGCTTCCCGCTCGCCAGTTCCGCGATGGCACCCTCCGGGCGTCTCTCCACGGCGGCCACGGTCTCGCCGAACCGGAAGGTGACCGCCAGGTCGCGCAGGTGGTACTTGAGTGCTTCGACGACCTCGAGATCACAGAACTCCAGCATGCGGTCGCGCTGCTCGACGACCGTCACCTTGGTCCCGAGCGCTGCGAACATGGACGCGTACTCGATCCCGATGACACCTGCCCCGGCCACGATCATCGACCTGGGCACCCGGTCAAGGTGGAGTATCCCGTCGGAATCGATGATGGTCCGGTCGTCGAACTGCACCGTGGCAGGCCTGGCTGGCTTGGTGCCGGTCGCCACGATGATCTTCTCGGCGCTCACCTCGCGGCTGCGGCCGGTGCTGCCTGCAACTTCAATCACGGTCGGCCCGGTGAACCGAGCGGTGCCTGTCATGACCGTCACCCGGTTGCGGTTGAGCTGGTTGCGGACGACGTCGTTCTCGCGGCTGACGACGTGGTGCGTGCGCGCGGTCAGATCGCCGATCGTGATGTCTTCCTTAACGCGATAGCTCTGCCCGTACATCTCGCGCTGGTCGAGGCCAGTGAGGTACAACACCGCCTCGCGGAGCGTCTTGGACGGAATCGTGCCGGTGTTGAGGCAGACGCCGCCGAGCATGTCCGGTCGCTCGACAATCGCGACTCGTCTGTCCAGCTTGGCTGCCGCGATGGCAGCCTTCTGGCCGCCGGGGCCCGAGCCGATCACCACAACGTCGAAGTCGTACACATCGTCCAGTCTGACGGCCTAGGGCATGGTGCGGAAGTCCTCACGGACCGCCGGCCTATGCTGTGCACGCTGACCCGGACAGCGGGAGGACCCGATGGAGCAGCCAGGTCGTGATGAGTTCTTCGCTGAGATCCGGTCGAGCGCTGCGCAGCTCGCCGAGATTGTCGGTACCTCCGATCCGGACCTGGCTGTGCCGACGTGTCCTGACTGGAATCTCCGGCAGCTCGGCACGCACCTCGGCCGCGTGCATCGCTGGGCCGCGGAGATCGTGCGCGCGAGGAGCGCCGAGCGTATCCCGTTCAACTCCGTGCCGGACGGCAAGTATCCGGCTGCGGCGGCCGACCGGGCTGCCTGGATTAACGCCGGCGCGGACCGCGTTTGCGCCGCGATCGGGGCGGCTGGTGACGAGCCGGTGTGGGCATTCGGCCGGATGGCACCCGCGAGCTTCTGGGCGCGACGCCAGGCGCACGAGACGATGATGCACCGCGTCGACGCCGAGCTGGCTATCGGCCGGGAGGCCGCACTTGACGCGGAGCTCGCTGCCGACGGCGTCGACGAGTGGCTTGAGTCGGTGACTGATCCGCGCTACCGCCAGCGCGGGGACGGGTCGCAGGCGCTGGCGGCCGGTAAGGCATTGCACCTGCGCGCGACCGGGACTGGCGAGCCCGGCGAGGACGCGACGGCCGAGTGGGTGATCCACAGCAACGACGGCGGCCTGAGCCTGCACCGGGGACCTGGTCCGGCCGACATCAGCGTCTGCGGTCCAGCCGACCGCCTGCTGCTCGTACTCGTACGCAGGGTCGCGCCCGAAGACACTTCGCTCGTGGTGACCGGCGATGCCACACTGTTCTCCAGCTGGCTCGCCGCCACCCCGTTCTGATCACGCCGGATCAAACCATGGCGGACCCGATCGAGGCAGCCGAACTCGCTGCCCATGCACTCGCCACCTGCGCCCGGATCGAATCGCTCGACGCAGACCTGCACGCATTTATGACCGAGCCCGGGCGGCGCACACGGCTGACGGCGGAGGCGCGGGAACTAGCAAGTCGCCAGCCGCCGCCCTCCGGTCGGCCGCCGATCTATGCCATGCCGGTTGGCGTCAAGGACGTCCTGCGCGTCGACGGCCTTCCGACGACAGCCGGCTCCGCCCTGCCGCCCGAGGCGTTTGCCGGCGCGGAAGCCGGGGCGGTGCGGAAGCTGCGAGCAGCCGGAGCGCTGATCGCGGGCAAGACCGCCACGACGGAGTTCGCGATGTTCGCGCCCGCGGCGACCCGCAACCCCCGCAACCGAGCGCACACGCCCGGCGGCTCGAGCAGCGGGTCGGCCGCCGCGGTGGCCGGTGGCCTGGTGCCGCTCGCGCTAGGCACGCAGACGATCGCCTCGGTGATCCGGCCCGCAGCCTACTGCGGCGTTGCTGGTTACCGGCCGACGCACGGCCGCATCCCGGCCGATGGCGTGATCCCGTTCGCGCCGAGCCTCGACGTTGTCGGCTGTTTCGCCGCCGGAGCGGACGGGCTGGCTCTTGCTGCCGCCGTCCTGTGCCTCGACTGGCGGCCCGCTGAATCGCCGTCGCCGCCGGTTCTGGGTATCCCGGTCGGTCATTACCTGCAGCGCGCTAGCTCGACCGCGCTGACGGCGTTTGCGCGGCATACAGCGGCGCTGTCGGCGGCCGGGTACGTCGTGCGCGAGGTGCCCGAGCTTGCCGATATGGCCGAGGTGGAGCGTCACCTTATCGGCATCAGCCGCTATGAGGCGGCCCTGGTCCACGCCCGGTGGTTCGCCCAGTACGCGGAGCGGTACCGGCCTGCGACGGCGGCGCTGATCCGCCAGGGCCAGGCCATCACGGCTGGCGAGTACGCGCGTGCCCTGGCCGGTGCCAGGACGCTAGCGCGCCGGCTGGCCGACTCTGCCGCCGGCGCTGGCATCGACGCGTGGCTGACCCCGGCCGCGACGGGCCCGCCGCCCGCCGGCCTGGACAGCACGGGCGATCCGGTGATGTCCATGCCGTGGAGCCTGGCGGGCCTGCCGGCGATTGCGCTGCCCGCTGGCAGCACGGCCGGGCTGCCGCTGGGGGTCCAAGTCGTTGCCGCCGCGGGCGCCGACGAACTCCTCCTGCACTGGGCCGCGGGACTCGAGCGTGCGCTGACCGGACCTGGCCAGCTTGACCGCCCGCATGACGACACGGATGCTGGAGTGCGATGAAGGCGGGCGAGACATGTTCCAGCGGTTCACCGACAAGGCGCGACGAACTGTCGTCGTGGCGCAGGAAGAAGCCAGGCTGTTCGAGCACGATCACATTGGCACCGAGCATCTCTTGCTCGGGCTGCTGCGGCAGCGCGACGGCGCCGCCGCGAGCGCGCTGAGCTCGCTCGGGATCACCCTGGAGGCGGCGCGCGAGCGCGTCCAGATGGGTGGCGCGGATCCCGGCCAGAGCGCGCCGCGGCAGGATCGATCCGCGCACATCCCGTTCAACCGGCAGGCCAAGCGGACCCTTGAGCTGGCGCTGCGGGAATCGCTTCAGCTCGGGCACGACTACATCGGCACTGAGCACATTCTGCTCGGTCTTGTCCGGGAGCCGGGCTGCCGGGGTGCAGCGGTCCTCTTCGAGCTGGGCGCGGACGCGGCCGCCGTCCGGGAGCGCGTGATCGAGCTGCGGCCAGCCGGCGAGCGCCCCTCGGACGCAGCGCGCCCCAGCAGGCTCCGAGCGATGGCGGAGATCGGTGGCCGGATGGAAGCGCTTATGACACGCCTGTCGGCGGTCGAGCGCTTCATCGGCCTGATCCCGGACGCAGCCGACGTTGACGGGGAACTGGCGCGGCTGCGGCGCGAGAAGGAAGCAGCGATTGACGCAAAGGACTTCCGGCTGGCCGAGGCGCTGAGCGATGCAGAGACTGACCTGCTCGTCGACCGGGACCGCCGCGCCTCCGAGTGGATGCAGCGCCCGTCGCTCGCAGCGGAGGTCGCACGGCTGCGCGCCGAGGTCGAGCGCCTGCAGACCACCCTGCGCAGCCACGGCCTCGACCTGGACCAGGCCGGCTGAGGCCGCGAGCCGAATCTAGCGGCCGCCCGTGATCGCCGCTATAGCCAGCTAACTCGTGCGCCGGCCACGTCGCTCTCGTCCGGGGCAGTGCCTAGCTCGCCGGCCTTCACCTGATCGAGCATGCTCGCTACCGCTCGCTGCACGTCCGGCACGACGGCGCGCAGGCTGCGTGCGTCGGCTGCGAGCACGTCGTCCAGTTCGACGCCAGCGTGCGCTAGCAGTCCCTCAAGGTCGGACAGCATCGAGCCGACGAAGCCGACGGCGTCGCTCGACAGGTCCCGGTCGAAGACGCGCTTGCCCGGCTCCCAGTCGCGCATATGGGGATGATGGTGCGCACGGTTGAGGCTGCCCGGCGGACCGTCGGCGCTCTCCAGCAGATCCGCGCGCCAGATTGGCGCGGCGATGCTAATCGGGCGGGCTGAGTAGATCGAACCGGTCAGCTCGCCTGACTCGAGCATCCGGACCTCCAGCCGGACGCCGTGCTCGGGACCCTCCTGGCCCTTGGCCGGCGCGGGATCGATGAAGTAGATGTCGCCCACGACGACGCCAATGCGGTCGAAGCCGAAGACCTGAAGCATGCCCCCATCATGACCCGGGAGGGGCGACGCAGGCCAGACCTGCTGCTGGCCCCATACGAGCTGAGCCAGCGCGCACCGTCAGCGCGGATCCGGTCGGTCCACGTTCCAGTGCCTGACCACGGACGCGACCCACACCCGCTTATCGTCCCGGATGAGACCGCGCAGCATCATCCGGCTGATCATCCGCTGGCCGCCGTCGTTATCGCCATAGAGCAGGTCTATGGTCAGGACGATCTCATCATCATCGGTCTTGATGGCGGCGACAGCCTCGTCGTATTGCGGATCGTCGCTGTCCCGGAAGGCACCCTGCCAGAATCCGATATCACCGGGCGCGATCAGGATGTCGCGGCTCTGGTGGCGGAACGCGGCCGGATCAGGCCGCGGCGGATCGATTTCCGTGCCGACCTGGAAGCGCCAGCCGTGGAGCACGGCGACGCCCTGGCCGGCGTTGCGAACCGATACGGCGAGGTACACCACGCCATTGTCCAGCTCGGCACCACCCCGGCCACCTTCCAGCGCCATCGGGCGGCCTTCCATGAAGAAGATCTTCTGCATGGGGTCGTTGAGACGGGAGTTCACCAATAGCGGGCGCTGATTGACCTTCAGGGCCTCCTGAGCTACGCGCGCTGACCGGTTCGCCGACCGCACGGAGGCGAAAGTGGCGACCGCGAGCACCAGCGTGCCGACACCAGTCGCGAGCGACGACACTGTTGTCCAGTCCACCATCGGAACAACGCTACCTGACCGGCGGCTGCAGCCCAGTAGCGCTGGTAATCTTGGTAAACGCTGCCTTAACGCTGAATGTCTGTTTATTATCAATCAGCCTAAATAGGCGCACTAGGACTAAATGAGGTCATGTAGTGCCAACTAGCTCGCGCGAGTTCGTGCTCCACGGCGGCGCGGGCAGCGGATCCAGCGCCCTGCAGGCGGTGGCTGGCGCGGTCAGCGACAATATTGCCTGGGCGAACGGCGGACCGGTCACCACATGCCGCCGCATGTGGCTGGATACCTTCGACTGGCGGCTGTACCGGGCTGGCCTGACGCTTGAGCAGGTCACAGGGCGGCCCCACGTCGAGCTCACGCTGACCGGCCGGGACGGCGAGGTGCTGGCATCCGAGCACCTTTCCGATGGCAGAGCGGTGAGCTGGCCCAGCCTGCTGACGGCCCTGCCGCCAGGGCCGCTACGTGAGCTGCTCGAGCCGGTCGCCGGAGTTCGGGCGCTGTCCCCAGTGGCCAAAGCGGCAAGCCGGGTCGCCGAGCTGCGAGCGCTCAACGATGACGCCAAGACGATCGCCAGGCTCGCGGTCGACCGGATGTCGGTGAGCTATCCGAACCGGGGCACGGCTCCGGCCCGCCTTACGCTCACGCCCGTTCGCGGCTATCAAGCCCAGGCCGACAGGGCATCGCGCCTCCTCGCCGGCGTGCCAGGGATCAGCGCCGGCCGCGATTCCGCGCTCGACACCGCCATGGCGGCGGTCGGCGGTCGGCCCGGCGAGCTCACGGGCAAGGCAACCGCCATCTCACTGGCCCCGGCGATGCCGGCGGCCACGGCGATGGCCGGGATTCTGAGCGCGCTGCTAGATGCTCTGGAAGCGAACGTTCCCGGCACTATCCGGGATATCGATACCGAGTTCCTCCATGACCTGCGCATCGCCGTCCGGTGGACCAGGTCAGCGTTGAAGCTCGCCGGCAGCGCCCTGCCCGGCGGTCTGGCCGCGAGCTTCCAGCCGGAATTCCGCTGGCTCGGTGACCTGACGACCCCAACCAGGGACCTCGACGTCTACCTGCTCGGGTTCGCGGACATGGCCGGAGGCCTGGTCGGCGCGACGGAGATCGAGCTGGCCCCGTTCCGTGAGCATCTTGTCAAGTCGCGCGCCGCCGCCTACTTCCAGCTAGCCAGGGGCCTGCGCTCGGCACGCTTCGCCAGACTCAAGGTCGACTGGCGGGCCGCGCTGGCCGGCGTCCGGGCGACCCGCAAGCGTCCTACCGTCGCGCAGGTCGCCGACGCCAGGATCGCCGCAGCACACCGCAAGGCGCTCCGCGCCGGCCAGCCGATCACGCCGGCATCGCCGGCCGAGAGCCTGCACAACTTGCGCAAACGCTGCAAGGAGCTGCGCTACCTTGTCGAGATGTTTGGTTCCCTGCATGACCCGGCTCAGCGATGGCAGGCCGTCAGGGAGCTCAAGGCGTTGCAAGACTGCCTCGGCGAGTTCCAGGACGCCGAGGTCCAGCGGGCCGAGATCCGCGCCTTCGCCGGCCAGATGCTGGCCGAGCGCAGCGCCCCGGCCGAGACGCTGCTGGCGATGGGCGAGATCGCGGCGGCCCTCGCAGTGCGGCAGCGGCAGGCACGCGCCAAGTTCGACGGCAAGTTCGCGGACTTTGCAGGCCCGGCGAGCCAGGCCCGGCTATCGGCGCTCGCGCGAACGCCGTCCGCATGAAGATCTTCGCGACGTACAACATCAAGGGCGGCGTCGGCAAGACGGCCACCGCGGTGAACCTGAGTTACCTCGCCGCCATGGATGGCTACCGGGTGCTGCTCTGGGACCTGGATCCGCAGGGCGCGGCGAGCTACCTGTTCCGCGTCAAAGCGCGGGTCAAAGGCGGTGGCAAGGCGCTGATACGGGGCCGACGCCCCATCGACGATGCGATCAAGGGCACCGACTTTGACCGGCTCGACCTGCTTCCCGCGGACTTCACGTACCGCAACCTGGACCTGATGCTGGACTCGGCGAAGCAGCCGGCCCGGCGCCTCGCTGGACTGCTCGCGCCGCTGAAGAAGGAGTACGACGTCGTCTTCCTGGACTGCCCGCCGAGCATCTCGCTGCTATCGGAGAGCGTCCTGCATGCCGCCGACCTGCTGCTCGTGCCGCTGATCCCGACGACGCTGTCGGTGCGGACGCTCGACCAGCTGACGGAGTTCGTCAGCGGATTCAACGGGCACAAGCCGGCCATACTGGCGTTCTTCTCGATGATCGACCGCCGCAAGCGCCTGCACACGCAGATCGCCGCCGAACTGCCGGCCGAGCGCTCCGACTTCGCGACGGCCATCATCCCCGCCGTGTCCGTCATCGAGCAGATGTCACTGCACCGGGCGCCGCTAACTGCCTTCGCGCCCCGCAGCCAGGCCGCGCGCCAGTACCGCGACCTGTGGCAAGAGGCGCGCGACCGGACCGGGCTGACTAAGGGATGAGGACGATCTTGCCGCGGACGTGGCCCAGCGCGAGCAGCCGGTAGGCGTCCCGGACGTCGTCGAGCGGGAAAGTGGCCGCGATCGGCACTTCAAGCTGGCCGCCCGTGATGAGGCCCGCGAGCTGGGCGAGGGTGCCGGCGCTCGCCCCGGCGGCGTTGCCCGCCGCCTTCACTCCGTATTCCGCGACCGCGGCGAAGTTAGCGATCGTGTCGACCCGCTCCGGGCTGACGCCAAGCTCGAGCGCGAGCCGGACGTAGTCGCCGCCGTGGGTATCGATGAACGCGTCCACCTTCGCCGCCGCGGTCCGGATCCGGTCTGCCACGCCGTCGCCGTAACTGACCGGGACCGCGCCGTGGGCTGCGAGCCAGTCGTGGTTTGGCCGGCTGGCGAGCCCGATCACAGCAGCCCCTGTAAGCCTGGTGAGCTGGACGGCGATCGACCCGACGCCGCCCGCGGCCCCCGCCACCACGACCGTGTCGCCAGGGCCAGGCGCGACCGCCCGGACTGTCGCGTATGCGGTTGCGCCGCCGACGAATAGCCCGCCCGCGACTTCCCACGGCATGGCGTCCGGCTTCGGTGTCAGGTGCCCGGCCTCGACAAGCACGTACTCGGCCTGGCTCGCCCGGTTGTCGGTGTATCCGATGACGTTCTCGCCGACCGCGAGGCCGACCGAGCCTGTGCCGAGGGCAGCCACCACACCGGCCAGGTCGCTGCCCTGGCCGGACGGGAACGTCGCTGGCCAGCGCTCATGCAGCAGGCCGTCGCGGATGCTGGCCTCACCAGGGTTGATGCCTGCCGCCTTGACCTGGACCAGCACCTGCCCAGGCCCTGGCTCCGGCATCGGCACCTCCTCGACGTTCAGCACGTCGACCCCGCCGTAGTTCGCGAACCGCACCGCCTTCATCGCGGTACCTCCGTCTCCCGCCAGGTGTCTGTTTGCCGCGCAGACTCCAGCGCGCGTCAACGGTCGGCTGTTCCCGGCTATGCCGCAGACTAGTGGCTGAGGAAAGGGAGGCGACGTGCACGTAGTCGGCATCGTGCTGCACCCGCGCCGCGACTCGGCCGAGGCTGTCAGTGCAGTCCTGAACTGGGCCACGCGCCGAGGCATCGAGGTCATCGGCATCGATAGCGAAATCCAGCGGCTCAACTGCGCGGCCAAGGCGGTTTCCGCAGCCGAGATTGGCCGCCGGGCTGACCTGCTGGTCAGCCTCGGCGGGGACGGCACGATGCTGCGCGCGATGCGGCTGGCGGACCGCGAGCCTGCCCTGGTGCTCGGCGTGAACCTCGGCAAGCTGGGCTTCCTGGCGGAGGTGGACGTGCCGGATCTGCCGGGCGCACTGTCGGCGGTGGACGAGCGCAAGTTCACGGTCGAGCCGCGGCTGGCCATCGACGCAGCTGTCGGCGACCGGATCCTCACTGCATTCAACGACGTCGCGCTGGTCCGCTTCCCTGGCCAGCCCACAGCGCGCGTTGCCGTGCGGCCCAGTGGACATCCGTTCGTGAGCTACGCCGCGGACGCCATTGTCGTCGCTACGCCGGCTGGTTCTACCGCGTACAGCTTCTCGGCCGGCGGCCCCATCGTCAGCCCGGCTGTCGACGCTTTGCTCGTCACGCCAGCGTCCCCGCACTCGGCCTACAACCGGGGGCTCGTGCTGTCGCTGAACGACAGCCTGGCGCTGGAGATCCTGTCAGACAGCGGCACGCTCGCCGTTGAGGTCGACGGCCAGCTCGCCACAGAGGTCGGGCCGGGCGACCTGATCGAGATTCAACCGCGTCCCGGCGCCGCGCACGTGGTCCGGCTTGGCCACACGACGTTCTACGAGCGGGCCCGGCGCAAGCTCCGGCTCGCGGACTCGGCCGAGATTCCCGTTGACTGACCCCGCGAGCCGGCGACGGGGTCAGGACGCACCCGCCGTGCGCAGGCTGGGCGAGCCGGATGCCGTCGAGCTGCTCGCCGATCCTGACCGGCCGCGGGCCTGGACGCTGCTCGTAGGCAGTACGCCGCAGTCCTACGTCGACCTGGACGATCCGCTGTACCTCGACTTCGAGTACGTGCAGCGGATTGGCCACGTGCTCGACCTCGCTGCCCCGGTAGGCATGCCGCTACGAGTACTGCACCTGGGCGGTGGCGCGCTGAGCCTCGCCCGGTATGTAGCGGCGACCAGGCCTGGCTCCCGCCAGCTGGCAGTGGAGTTGGACGCGGCGGTCGTCGAGCTCGTCCGCGAGCGACTGCCGCTGCGCCAGCCGCCGCGGCGCGCGGGCAGCCGGGCGGGCGCTCGCGCGGGACGGATCACCGTCCGCGTCGGGGACGCGCGCGCGGTCTTGTCGGATCTGCGGCCTGGCTCCTTCGACGTCGTCATCGCCGATGTATTCGCCGGAAGCCGTACGCCTGCACATGTGACGTCCGCTGAGTTCGCTGCGGCAGTGCACGCGGTGTTGACGCCGGCTGGCATCTTCGCCGCCAATATCGGCGACGGGCCGCCGCTCGCGCATGCGCGGTCCAGGACGGCGTCGGCCATATCAGTATTCGCCGATGTCTGCGTGATGGCTGACGCGCCGGTCCTGCGCGGCCGTCGCTTCGGCAACCTGGTGCTGGCCGCGTCCGATGCAAAGCTACCGGTCGACGGTTTGACCAGGCGGGTCGCCGCCGATCCGTTCCCCGCGCGACTGGTGCACGGCACCGAGCTTGACCGGTTCGTCGGCGGCCTCAGGCCAATCGCGGACGCCACCGCGCAGTGGTCGCCGCAGCCGCCGCCGGACGCGTTCGCGCCGGGTTAGCCGAGCTCGTGAAGGAACGCGATCATGGCGTCGCTCACCTCGGCGGGGCGTTCTTGCTGTGTCCAGTGCCCGCAGCCGGGCAGGATGACCGACCGCGTCAGCCGCGGCAGGACCGCGTCAAGGCCGTCAGCCTTGACAAAGCTGAGCACCGGGTCGCGGTCGCCCGCTACAAAAAGAGCCGGGACCAGGATGGGCGCGTGCTGCCAGGCCCCTGTGAGCTCCCAGTTCCGGTCCATGTTGCGGTACCAGTTCAGCGGGCCGGTGAAGCCCGAGGTTGCGTACTCGCTCACGTATGTGTCGATGTCCTGCTGAGTCAGCCAGGGCGGCAGCTCCGAGGGTTCCTGCGCGGCGTCGAGGAAGCCGCCGCCGGTCGGGATGAGAGTCATCTGCGGACCCTCGCCCGCCAGGCTGGTCAGGACTTTGCGGAACGTCGTTTGCGGATCTCGGCCCAGCTCGGCGTCGGCCACACCCGGCCGCTGGAAGTAGACCATGTAGAAGCTCTCGCCAAGTGTCGCGCGCAAGGTGGCGATGGGCGCGGCGCTCCCCCGCGGCCGGTACGGCACGCTCAGGCCGACAACGCCCCGGATCCTGTCGGGCCGGAACAGCGCTGTGTGCCAGGCGACCGGGGCGCCCCAGTCGTGGCCGGCGACTACTGCACGCTCGGCGCCAAGCGCGTCCATGAGGGCGATCACGTCGCCAGTCAGGTGCATGATCGTGTATTCGCCCGCGTCGGCGACGTGGCCGGGGCCGCCGGGCGGGCCGGTCGCGCAGTAGCCGCGCTGATCGGGCGCGACGGCGTGGAAGCCCGCACCGGCGAGCGCGGTCAGCTGATGCCGCCACGAGTACCAGCTCTCCGGGAAGCCGTGCAGGAGGAGCACCAGCGGGCCCTGGCCCGCCTCGGCGACATGCATGTCCAGGCCACCGGCCTGGATATGGCGGTGGGTGACTCCGGGGACACGGGCAGCCGGCGACGTCATGGCCGGAGAATAGCCCGCACCGGTCAGGCCGCGCGAACCTGCCCGTCATACCAGTCTTTCTGGCCGATTGGGTACGCAAGTGTCCCCGGTTCGGAGCATCCTTTAGTGCAGGAAGGCTGTCCGCATGCGTAATCTGCCGGTCAGAACTAGTTTGCCCAGAGGGGGGCCAGTGAGCCGCAGGTTGCTTCGGCTGGAGATTCCGGTCTTCCCGGAGCGGCTGATGTTCAGGGTCCACGATCCGGTAGCGGAGCGCGACGCGCCGGACGCCCCGGCCGCACCCGTCGACTCGCTCATCAGCACGAGCCGCGATCAGCTCATCGTCTCCACCGCCCAGGAGCACCTGGGCGTGCAGCTGACGGTCGAGGAATGGGACGCCGCGCCGCCGCCGTTCAGCGATGGCTACGAGGACGAGGCCAAGTGCGTCCTGTACCTACGGGGCCACCTGAGCGTCGACATGGGGCCGACCGGCCGGGCCGTCGAAGCGCTGCGGCTATCCGGCGGCGTCGGCGACTACGGGGTGCGCATCTACACCAGGAACCGGGCCGCGGCTTTGCACAGCTACAGCGAGCTATATCAGCAGTTCGCTGATCCGCTCAGCGATGAGTTCCAGCAGGCGCGCAAGCAGCTGGAAGGTATGGAGCAGTACCTGCTCCAGCTCTGGCGCGAATCCTGACAGCGACAGTTTGACCGCTGCCGCCAGCCTTTACACCTGCCGCTAATGGCCGGCGCCGGACTGCCCGGTTGTCGACTTCGCAGCGGCCGGCGGCGCATGCCGCGGCGGAGTAGCCTGATGACGGCCGTACGGACTGAGCACGAACATCATGACGGTGACCGCCGCGATGAGCGCAAGCGCTATCAGGCCGCTGATGGTCTTGGCTCGCGGCGAGGAGAACAAGCCCGGCAGACGCTGACCGAATGCGTTCAGCCTCGCGGCCAGCCGTGGATCGTCCACGGCGAGCGCCCGCTCCATCTCGTCAAGCATGCGCTGCTCTTCCATCGACAAGGCCACAGCGCCACCTCCGGCCGGATACGAGTGCTGCGCGGGCGGCTACTCATAGCCACCCCCTTGCCACCGATTCTTTACCAGGCCTTTGCGGCCGGCAAGGGGTAGTCGCTAAGCGACTGTCGTGGCGGGGCGCAAACAGGTACAAGTTGCGGCCGCCGGGCGGCCTGGTGCCCCGCACCAGGCGGCACCGTCTCGAAAGTATATTTGAAAGAATCGAATATCTATTCTAGGATCAGGCGTCATGCGCTGGGACTCACTTCGCCTCGCGGACGGCACCGGTCAGCAGGACGGCACTGGTCAGCAGGACGGCACTGGTCAGCAGGACGGCACTGGTCAGCAGGACGGCACTGGTCAGCAGGCACTGTTCAGCCGCGCCGCAGTCGTGACCCGCACCTTCGACACGCCGGGCTTCCGCGGGATCACCTTCCACGAGATCCATGCGCGCAGCATCATCAGCAAGGTCCCGGAGGCATCCAGGGTCCCGTTTCGCTGGACGATCAATCCGTACCGCGGCTGCAGTCACGCGTGCGTCTACTGCTTCGCTCGCAACACTCATACCTACCTCGAATTTGATTCCGGTCACGACTTCGACACGCAGGTCGTGGTCAAGGTCAACGCGCCCGATCTGCTGCGGCGCGAGCTGAAGGCGGCGCGCTGGTCCGGCGAGCACATAGCGATGGGGACAAACGTCGACTGCTACCAGCGCGCCGAGGGGAAGTACCGGCTCATGCCGGGGATCATCACCGCGCTGACAGAGGCCGCGAATCCGTTTTCGATCCTCACCAAGGGGACGCTTGTGCTGCGGGATCTCGACCTTCTCGCCAGGGCCGCGGAAGTCACTGAGGTAGGCATGAACGTGTCCGTCGGTATTGTCGACAAATCGCTATCTCGATCTGTCGAGCCGGGGACGCCCGGGCCGGAGCGCCGCCTTGCCGTTTGCGCCTCGCTGAGCGACCGCGGGCTCCGGTGCGGTGTGCTGATGGGGCCGGTCCTTCCGTTCCTGTCGGACTCCCCCGAGCAGCTCGACGCGGCCGTTCGCAAGATCGCCAGAGCGGGAGCGGCTCACGTCACCCCGATCGTGCTGCACCTGCGGCCGGGTGCCAGGGAGTGGTTCTTGCGCTGGCTCGGGCGCGAGCACCCGGAGCTGATCGACGCCTACCGCGGGCTCTATGGCAACCGCGCCTACGCGCCGGCGAGCTATCAGCGCGAGATCGGCGAGCGGGTGGCGGCGCTGGCGCGCGAGCACGGCGTGGGCGGAGCGACACCGGCAGGGGCGCGCCGCGTTCCCAGCCGGATGGATGCACAGCAGTCGGCGGAGCCAGGCGGAGTCCAGTTGTCGCTGATCTAGTCTGTGCACGCCCGCCGTCAGCTGGCCGATCGACGCTGTTTACCCTGAACCGGAAGCAGGGGCGGATCGACCGAAGGGGGCGTGGGTGCCGGGCGGCGAAGCGCGACTTGCTGGCACGTCAGCCATCCGCCAGCACCAGCGCTCGGGCCCCGGTGCGGCGGACATCGCCGCCGTCGCCGTCGGCGGCGGGCTCGGCAGCGTCGCCAGGTACCTGCTCTCCGCAGCGTTCCCGGCCGGCCGCGGGTTCCCGTCGGCTGTCTTCGCCATCAACGTCTCCGGCTGCTTCTGCCTTGCCGTTCTCATGGTTTACCTGCTGGAGGTGTGGCCGCCGCGCCGGTTCCTGCGGCCGTTCCTGGCGATCGGGCTGATCGGCGGCTACACCACGTTCTCGACCTACGCGGGCGGCGTGCTGACGCTGCTGACCGGCCATGCGCCCGCTCTCGCTGTCGCCTACGCACTGAGTACCGTCGCTTCGGGCCTCGTCGCCGTATGGTCGGGCATGAAGGCTGGGCGCAGCACGGCCGGCCTGCCGGCGCGCATCAGGGCGCGGCGCAGCGGAGGTGACCAGTGAGGCTCCAGGGTGCCGCGAGGCGAATCACTATCTTCATTGGCGAGTCCGACCGCTACCACCACAAGCCGCTGTACGCCGAGATCGTGCATCGGGCGCACGAGCGCGGCCTGGCGGGCGCGAGCGTGTTCCGCGGCATCGAGGGATTCGGCGCAGCCTCCCGGATCCACACCAGCAGGCTGCTGTCGCTCAGCGAGGACCTGCCGCTCGCCATCATCATCGTGGATACCGCCCAGCGGACTGACGCGTTCCTTGACGAGGTGGCTGATCTGGTCAGCGGTGGCCTCATCATTGTCGAGGACGTGTACGTCCACAGCTACACAGGCGGCAGCCCGGCGTGATCGTGCTCGCGGTGCTCGCTGGCGGGATGCTGGGCGCACCAGCGCGCTACGTGGCCGACCGGCTGATCCAGGCCCGGCACGACACCGTGTTCCCGTGGGGCACGTTCGCCGTCAACGTGGCCGGCTCGGCCGTGCTCGGGTTCTTGCTTGGCGCGCAGACGCACCTGGGGCTGCCGTCGGCCGCGTTCGCCTTGCTCGGCACGGGCTTCTGCGGTGGGCTGACGACATTCTCGACCTTCGGCTACGAAACCCTCCGGCTCCTGGAAGACGGCGCCCTCGGCGAGGCCACCCTCAACGTGCTCGCCAGCCTCGCGGTTGCGGTGCTGGTGGCCTGGCTCGGCTTCCGGCTCGCTGTCGCGGTGTTAAGGCCTAGCTCTGCGGAGTGCGTGCTCGAGAAGCGCGGGTTAGTGGGCCACGGGTTCTGGAGGCGCTGCGGCGCCAGTCCCGCGGCCGGTACCGCCGGCATGCGCACGTAGAGTGGACTGCCGTGGGAGCAGCGCATACCAGCCAGGAACGTGGCCTGCCGGACGGCCTGGCTGTCAGGACAGTCAGCGTCGCCGATCCCGGTAATCTGCTGTCCGGGCTGCCCGGCCCGGCCGTATCCGCCTGGATCCACCAGGGCGATGGCCTGGTCGGCTGGGGCGAGGCGGCCAGGCTGACGATCCCGGCCGGTGAAGACAGGTTCGCTACCGGCGAGAAATGGCTGGCCGAGCTCTTCGACGCCGCGCGGGTGACCGATGAGGTCGAGGTCCCTGGTACGGGGCCGGTCGCGTTCGGCAGCTTCACCTTCGATCCTGCCTCCGACGGCTCTGTCCTCATCGTGCCCGCGGTGATCACCGGCCGCCGCGCTGGCGTGGCCTGGCAGACGACCATCACGGCGGACGGCGCGGCGCTCGAGATCATGCCCGACAGACCCGCCAGCCCGGCCGAGGTGCGCTGGAGCGACGGGAGCCTGACCGCGCCGCAGTGGGAGCAGGTCGTGGCGGCGGCGGTGGCGCGGATCAAGGCTGGCGAGCTGCACAAGGTCGTTCTGGCCCGTGACCTGCAGGCCAACGCCTCCGCCGACATCGACGTCCGGGTCCTGCTCACGCGTCTGGCGGCCCGCTCCCCTGGCTGCTACACGTTCGCCTGTGCCGGTCTCGTCGGTGCCACGCCCGAGCTACTCATCCAGCGGGAGGGGCGGCACGTGCGCTCGCTCGTGCTAGCGGGCACGGTGGCGCGCGGCGGCAGCAAGGCCGACGACGAGGCTCTCAGCGCCGCGCTTCTCGGCTCAGCCAAGAACGCCGAGGAGCACCGCTACTCGGTCGAGTCCGTTCGGGACTTGCTATCCCCGTTGTGCGGAGACCTGACGGTCGATCCCGCGCCGTACCTGCTCCAGATGCCTGACTACCAGCATCTGGCGACCTCCGTATCGGGGGTGCTGGCTCGAGACGCCTCGGCTCTCGCCCTGGCGGCCTCGCTGCATCCCACGGCCGCCATCTGCGGAACGCCGACCGACGTCGCCCTCGAGCTCATCAGGGAGCTCGAGCGAATGGACCGCGGCCGGTATTCAGGTCCGGTGGGCTGGGTCGACGCCCGCGGGAACGGCGAGTGGGGCATCGCGCTGCGGTGCGGCGAGATCGACGGCAGCCGGGCCCGGCTGTTCGCGGGCTGCGGCATCGTGGCCGGCTCCCAGCCCGAGGCCGAGCTCGCCGAGACTGAAACGAAATTCCGGCCGATGCGCCGGGCGCTCGACGGCTGACTCGCCGCTACGCTGCGTCTGTGTCGATGACGGGTGACGAGACGATGGGCTGGCTCAGGGCTGCCGTGGGGGTGGCGCTCATGGCGGCACCGGGAGTACCGCTCCGATTCGCGGGCCACGAGGATCCGTCCGCAGCCAGCATGGTACTGATGCGCACCATCGGCATCCGGGACCTTGTCCTCGGGCTCGGCACTGTCGCGGCGGCGCGATCAGAGGGCACCGGCGATGTCAGCTACTGGACCGCGGCCGGACTGGCGAGCGATTCGCTGGACGCTGCCCTCAGCCTCGCCAGCATGCGCTCGATCGGGAAACGGGATTCGATCGCGGCCGCCGTGCTCGCCCTCACGTTCGCCGCCGGTGACCTTGCAGCGCGCCGGCACTCTGGTCGGAGGCCGGATGCCCAGCCTCGGCGGGATCGTAGTAGTGCGCGTACTGCCAGGTGCCGCTCGCGATCAGGGCTTCGTCGGTCAGCGGGCCGAACCTCGACGGCGAGAGCGCGCTGAGATCAGGGCGCTGCGGCCTGGCGCAGATCCAGGCAGCCAGTGCCTCGCCTATCGCCAGGGACGACGAGAAGCCGGAGCCATTGCAGCCGCTCGCGACCCACAGGCCCGGCACCTCGACCACGGGGCCTGCCACGAATCTGCCGTCAGGTGTCATGGTGAACAGCCCGCCGCGGTGCGTCGCCACGTCGCCGCCGACGAGCGGTACGTCGGTCGCGACCTGGTCGGCCAGGTCGCGCAGCACGGCCAGGTCGAGGGGTACGTCGTCGGTCGTGAAGGACGCTGATACCTGGCGCGGGTCCACCGGCAGCGGCGCCTGCTCGAAGCCTCCCACCATGAGGCCGCCGCGGGCGGGCCGCAGGTAGACCGCCGCGTCCACGATGCGCGCGATTGGCGCGGCCGGATCGATGGTGGCTGACGGCGCGGTGATGAGCAGCTGGTGACGTACCGGCGCGATCGCGATACGTGCGCCTGCGAAGTCGGCTACCTGGCGCGCCCAGGCCCCGGCGGCGTCGACGACGGCGGGGGCAGCGATCGAGCGGGCGGTCGTCTCGACCCCCGTGACGCGGCCGCCGGCGCGGATAATCGAGATCACAGCCTCGCTCTCGAGGATTGCGACGCCGTGCAGGCGGCAGGCGGCAGCGTACGCGTCGATGAGGCTGAGCGGCTCGGCTATGTAGACGTCCTCGGGACACCACAGCGCTAGCTCATCGCCCATGGCGTGAAAGTAAGACAGCCGCTCGTCAAGCTCGGCGGCGTCCGCGGGACGTATCTCGACACCCCAGCGGCGAGACAGGCGTGACTCAGCCTGAAGGTAGGCCTTGTGCTCGTCGGTCCGGCCGATCAGATAACTGCCCGACCTGGTCACCGCGAGCTCGGCGCCGGCCCAGTCGGCGAAGCTGAGAGCCAGTTCGATGCTGCGCCGCGCGAGCGTGGTGCGCAGCTGGTCGGCCTGCACGGACTTGAACAACCCTGCCGCCCGCCCGGAGGCCTGTGAGCCTGCCGTGGCCCTTTCGACAACGACTACCGACCGGCCGAGGAGCGCCGCCTGGAGCGCGGTGCTGAGGCCGAGCGCGCCGGCCCCGACGATCACGAGATCTGCATCCACCTGCTCAGTCTCCCGAATTCTGATAGACAACGGGCTGACACCCCGTGACTCTCGCGACTGGCCGAGCCTCGTCCGGCCGGGAGGTTTGCCGTGAAGTGGATCAACGAGCCGGCGCAGTGGTCGGCGGCCGATGGCGTGCTGACCATGACCGCCGATAGTCGCACCGACTTCTGGCGGACGACTCACTACGGGTTCGTCCGCGACAACGGCCACGTGTACGGCGACGAGGTCGGCGGCGACTTCGACCTGACAGTGCGGGTCCGCGGGGCCTATGCCGACCAGTTCGACCAGGCCGGCGCGATGGTTCGCGTCGATGAGCAGCACTGGCTCAAGACCGGGATCGAGTACGTCGACGGCAGGATGCGGTTCAGCACCGTCATCACGCTGGTCTACTCAAGCTGGGCGGTCGCCGACCTTCCAGCCGGGGCGACCGAGCTCAGCCTGCTGCTCTCCAGGCGAGGCGACACGGTCGAGGTCCGCTATGGCGTAGACGGCGGCCTGGCCGACATCGGTGCGGTCGTGTATCTGCCGCCCGGCGGGCCAGCATTCGCCGGGGCGATGTGCGCGGCCCCGGAGGGCGCCGGCTTCGAGGCGTCCTTCCATGACCTCGCGATCACGCGGATCGGATGACAGCCTCGTTCAGTAGGTCCTCCGTCAGCGTGACTGCCATCGCCATGATGGCCGGAGCACGTGCGTTGCCTGCGGCGAAACGTGCTACCCGGCGGCCAGCCGCCCGCACAGGAGGAACCAGCCGATACCCACCGGGATGATCGCCCACGCGGCGAGGACTGCCGTGCGGCGCCGGGAAGGCCTGGCCAGGCCGACGACAAGGAGCGCGAGGCTGCCCGCGGCCAGCACGACGTGTCCGATGGCGGCGGCTGTGATCCAGGTGCCCGCCGACACTGGGCCACCCCATTGGGCCAGGACGTCGGCCAGTCCGTCGGCGACGAGCAGCAGGGCCGAGGCGAGGAGCGCCAGCATGGCGGAGACGCCGATTGTCCACGTGCGCCACGCCTCGCGCTCCGGCTGGGCTTCTTCTACCACGGAGACAGTGTGCGCGCTCGGATGCGCCGAGGAAGCCAGGACAGCCGGCCGCGCCCAGCATCAGCCAACCGCCCGGAGACCCGATATCCGAAAGGGCTGAACTAACGGTGCGGGCTGAACTGACGATGCAGGCCCCTCCAAACCCACGTCACCGTCCGTCGTCGGACTGTTACTCTCGGTGCTTATGGTGGGAGCGGAGCTGCTGGCACCGTTTGGGAGCGTGCGTGTGACGAATTGGCTGCTGAGCCGGGAAACGGGAGCCGACGATCTGTCGCCTGGCGCCGCACGACGCCAGTCTGACATCGAGGCATACCGCGAGGCCGTGAGCGACGTCTCTACCGAGCTTGGCAGCCTCGGCGAGTGGCCAGGCGTCGCGATGGCCGAGCGCATCCTGGCTCGCCGACTCGCCGAGCCCGAGTTCACCATCGTGTTCTCGGCCATGCCGTCCGGGCCCGATGCGGCTATCCAGCGCGTCCTCCGCGAGATCAGAATCTACCGGCAGAGCTCGCGCAACTCGGCCGCGAACCTGGCCGCGATGGTGCGGATCGCGCTCCTGACCCAGATCGACGTCCTGTGGTGGGGGCACGAGCCCACCTACTATTCCGATGCCGACGTTCTCAACGCAGCCGACCTCCTCGACCTGGATGCGCTGAAGCGCGACGGGTTACTGCTCTTCCGGTACCGTCGGCAGCCGTCCTCCCTGCTCGCCCGCGCGGCGCGATCGGCCGAGCGTCGCACGGTGCCCAGCCGGGTGCCGCTAACGGCGGGGCTGCGCTTTGCCTGCGCCCGTGCTGAGCTGATCGTGCTGCTCAACCAGATCGCGGCTGACTTCGCCCGGCTGGCGCCGCCCGGCACTCCGCGCCTGTGGGTCACAAGCGTGACCCGCAGCGTGTCGCATCAGCGGCATCTCCGCTCACTCGGCTACGCAGCGCTGCTGCCAAGCGCGCACTGCATCGGCTACGCGGCCGACATCGAGATGGACTGGTTCCGCCAGTTCCAGGCCGATGGCGTGCTTCAGCGCCTGCTGCTCGACCGGCAGCGCGGCGGCGACCTCAATGTCATCGACGAGGGCCAGGCCTGGCACCTATGCGTCTGCCCGGGTGCCGGCCGACGCGCTGCGGCTGGTCCCCGACCAGCGGACAGCAGAATGACCGGACTCAGAGCCGCTTACACCGCGATCGAGCATGTTAGGGACCTGGCCGGCGCGCTGCGCTTGAACGCCGCCACCGCGCTGCGGTCGCGGGCACGTCACTGAGACGTTGCGACGGCGGCGCAGGCCGGCGGCTCCGTTCCTGTTCCTGATGGTTCTTGACCTTCAGTGATGATCAGTTACAGTCGTGTGCAGCACATGGCGAGATGTCCGTACACGTACCTGTATCCGGGGCCAGGTCATGCATCTGCGGTTAGGGCTTCCGGCCACGCTCGGCGTGCTCCTGCTCGTGGCCGCGCCGGTCGCGGCCTACGCGAGCGTAGGCGTCGGCGTCCAGGCGGGCCCCGTCCGGCTGGCCGGCGCCGCGCATCCGGGCGGGAGCTACACGCTGCCGCCGGTCTACGTCGTGAACACCGGTACCCAGGCAGAATCCGTCGCGGTCCAGATCGAGCGCATCTCGCGTGGGACCGGGCGCACGATCCCGCCGGCCTGGATCAGGGTTACTGAACTGTCGGCCGCACTCGAGCACGGGCAGTCAGCACGCATCCCGCTGAATCTCGTGGTACCCGCGAATGCCCGGCCAGGCCAGTACTTCAGCGACGTGGTCGTGCACGGGTCGGCCGCGCTGACAGTCGGCGGCGCCCACCTGGGCGTCGCGGCGGCGACGGACCTGGAGTTCCGTGTGGCGCCCGGCGCGGCGTCGCAAGGGTGGTTCACGGTGCCGTCCTGGGTGCTGACTGCTGTAGCCGTCATGGTCCTGGTGGCGGCGGGGGTCGTGCTGGTGGCCAGGTCAGGGATCCGGATCCGGATCGAACGGGCGAGCGCCGGCGCCGGGAATGGAGGCGGCGGTGGGACTTAGGGTGAGGTCGCTCGCGCTTGTCTGCGCCGGCGTAGCGGTCGTCGGCGGCGGCGTCGCCGGCTGCGGGACAACCAGCGCCGCGCTCCAGAACGCTGGAAAGGCCGCAACCGTCAATCTTTCGCTGACCACGGTGCCAACGATCCGTTCGGTCACGGTGTCCCCGGCCAGCGCGAGCTTCGGGAACTGCACCGGCGGCCTGGCCAGCAGGAATACCCAGTCAACCGCCGGCAGGCTCGGGTTCCCCAACGGCCAGTGCTTTGTCGGGCTCGTGAACGCGGGCTCCGGCTTCTTCTACCCGATCACGATCACCAACACCGGCATCGCCTCTGCTATCTACGTGAACGGGTCGAACGCGAGCCCGTCCGACGGCGGCAACCAGTGGAATCTGTGCAACCGGGACGGCAACGGTGCCCCTGGCTGCAAGAAGGATGACGGCAAGCTGCCTGGCACTGATCAGTACCTGGTCGAGAACTTCAGCCCGGCAGGCGAGCAAATGGGCGGTATCAGCGGGACGCCGCAGTGTGACTCCGTGTTCGACGCTTCGGGGCGCTGCCTGGCTTTCCAGGGCGCCTCGCAGAGCGAAGGCATCGAGCTGGTCGGACCGTCGTTCACCACCGACACATCCACGAAGTGGACCATGACGATCACCTGGACGCCAGTACCGAGCCAGGGCTAGCACCCGCAACAGGCGCTGTTCGGGCATATCGCCACGTTTCGTGACGAGTGATGGTGGCCGCGACCGGAACCTCGACGCCACACGCGTACCTCGGACCACTCCGGGCGCGTTGTGACACAGATCATAGTGGCCGCCCGGAACCTCAGGGCATGGTCCGTCGGCTCCGTAGCGTTAACAGTCAGTAACCGATTGCACCCAGGCGCGTGATGATGGTTGCCCCCGAAGCAACGCGTCGCCTTGACCCGCGTCCCATCCGCGTACCCCCCAGCCGCAGCCAGGTGTAATGCCATCGGTCGGCCGAGCCCTGGGTGCCTGCCGAGCGTGCCCCCCACGCCCGACGAAAGGCACATTTTGCTTTCCAAGCATGTCAAAATCCCCCCATTCAAGTCTGTCCAAACCCATGTCCGCGATAACTACCGCTCCACCAGCAGGACCACCCGGCTTGCGACCGTGACGGCTGCCGCCGCCCTGGCGGCCGTGGCTGCGGGCGTGTCGGCGAGTCCCGCGATGGCCGCCACCGGCTCCCTGGCCAGCACTGGCCTCAACACTGGCGCGAGCGCTGTGGCCAGCACGAACACGCTGGCGAGCACTCATACTCTGGGCTCCACGGGCGCTCTGGCGAGCACGGGCACCGGTTCTGCTGTCGCAGCGGCCAGCCCTGCTGGCCCGCTCAGCCTGGACGCTGCGTCGATGATCGCACCGCTCGGCCAAGTGGCCATACACGGGCCGGTTGCGCCGATCGCGCTGCCGGCACCGGCCGGTCCGCTGGCGCCGCTGGTGCACTCGTCAGCGGCCCCCCAGCAACTGCCCGCGCCGCGTCAGCCGGTCGTGCGCATCGGAGTCGCCAACAGCGCGAACAACCACGCGAACGCGGCTCCCGTCGCCAACGGCCCGGCACAGCACCCGGCGGCACAGCACCCTGCGGCACCGCCCGCCCCAGCACCGCAGCCGCCGCCAGCGCCCGCTCCGAAGCCGTACCTGATCTATGACTCGGTGACCCCTCAGCTGATCCCGACTGGGCACCCGATCGCTACCTACGCGACGGGCGGCTACGCCGTGCCTGCCTCGCAGGTGGCCGGCCGTAGGTCAGTGCTGTGGATCGACACCCGGGGCTATGACCCGGCGGCTCAGGCGCTGGACGTCGAGCCCGGTGACGCGACGCCGTCGATTGCCGCGTCGTGGGCCTGGCACAAGCTCCGCGCGACTCCGGGCGATGTGGCCCGGATCTACACGATGATCTCGGAGTGGCCGGCCGTGAGGGCGGCTATCGCCACGCTGCCGCAGCGCATGCAGTCCCACGTCCGGTACTGGATCGCCGACCCGACCGGCGTGCCGCACGTCGTGCCCGGCTCGAATGCCACCCAGTGGTACTGGGGCAAGAACTACGACATCTCGACCGCGAACCCGGGCTTCTGACGGTAGTCGAGACCAGTGGCCGCTTGACCGCGGCCGAACGTAAGCGCCCGGCCCGGCATGGCAGCTTCGGCTGTCACGCCGGGCCGCTTGCGTACAGAACCGGGTCGCCAGCAGCGTGACCAGCGCTGTCGGTCTCTGCAGCATCGCTCATCAGCGCGAGATCAGAGCGTGGCCGCGATGGCCGCCCTGCAGGCCTGCGTGATCGCCGCGCGAAGCTTGGCACCGTCGGCGCGGTCAGTGCGGACCTCGACCAGCCGTAGCCCCGCTCCGGCCAGGGCAGCGGGCAGATCCGACGCGTCGTCAAGCCGCATGTACGGCAGCCCGGCGGCGGCCGCAAGGGCGGCCAGGTCGGCGCCGTGCGGTGTGCCGAAAACGCGCTCGAACGAGGCCGGGAAGGCGACCGGTTCCAGCGTTGAGAAGATCCCGCCGCCATCGTTGTTGACCACGACGAGGCAGAGGTCGGGCCGCGGCTCCAGCGGGCCGAGCATGAGGCCGGGCGCGTCGTGGAGCAGAGCCAGATCGCCGAGCAGCGCTGCGGCCGGTCCGCCGCCTGCGGCCTGATGTGCAAGGGCGGCGCCGATTGCGGCCGACACCAGCCCGTCGATTCCGCTCGCGCCTCTGCTCGCGAGCACGCGCACGTCCGCTCGCGGCAGCATGTGCCGATCTAGGTCCCTGGCGGGCAGGCTGGAGGCCACCCAGAGCAACGCGTTCGGCGGAAGCGCCGTGCTGATGTCGCGGGCCAGCATCGGCTCGCTGAGCATCCCGTCGGCGGCGAGCACAGCGTCGGCGGCGTCGCTGGCGGCGGCGTCGGCGGCGACCCAGGACCGCAGCCACGCCGAGCGAGCAGGCGCGCCGGGCGCGCCGGGCGCACCCGCCCCGGCGGGCGCGGTCGGTACCCGGCGCAGGATCAGACGCCCGGCGACGTCGGTGGCCGTTCGCGCCGGATCGAGCCAGCGGTCAGGTGCCTGCGCTAGCACGACATGGCGGGCGGCTCCGCGCTTGAGCAGGCCGAGCTGACCGCGGGTCAGTCCGGGCCGCCCGGCCGAGACGATCACGTCAGGCTCGTGCGCGCTCGTGAACTCGGCGGAGTCCAGCAGGAACTCATAGGCGCTCAGCGCCGCCGGGCCCTGCCGCGCCCCGGACGATGGCTCAGCCAGCAGCGGCCAGCCCGCCTCGGCCGCGAGCCGGACCGCGCTAGCCGGGTCGACCGCGCCGTCGCCGACAACCACGAGGCCGCGCTCGGTCCAGTCGAGCTCCAGTTCCGGCTGGCCACCGGCCATGCCGCCCGTCGCGGCCACCCGTGTCCAGGGCTGGCCGTCTGGCCGGCCGTCGAGCGGCTCTTGCCAGTCTTGCGGACTCGCCGTCCCCGGCAGATCAGACAGCTCAGGGAGATCAGGGACCAGAGGATCGCGCAGCGCCAGGTTGAGATGAACGGGACCGGGGTAGGCGACCCCGTTCCCATCCGAATGTGACCATGCCCGGCACGCGAGCGAACGCCAGTATGGGACCTGCCCTGGCCGGTTCTCGGGCACGCCGGCCTCGCAGAACCACCGAACGGCATCACCGTAGAGCTTGATCTGGTCGATGGTCTGGTTGGCGCCTGTGTCGCGCAGCTCGGGCGGGCGGTCGGCGGTGAGCACAATCAGTGGGACGCCTGACTCGTCCGCCTCGATCACGGCCGCGTGGAAGTGCGCGGCCGCCGTTCCCGACGTGCACACCATGGCGACGGGACGGCCGCTGGCCTTGGCGAGGCCTAGCGCCAGGAACGAAGCCGACCGCTCGTCGATGCGCACGTGGAGCCGGAGGCTCGACCCGGGCGCGGACGAGGCAGCGTGCAGGGCCATCGCCAGGGGTGCGCTGCGGGACCCTGGCGCGACCACGGCTTCCCGGAGGCCGCAGCGGATCAGCTCGTCGACGAGGACGGTGGCGAACGCCGTCGACGGGTTCACTGCCGCGTCAACGCCGCTCGGTCCTGAACTCGGGCACAGGCCTGGGCTCGGGCAGGAACTCGGGCAGGAACTCGGCCGCCGCCAGCAGCCGCGCCCGCCAGTCCCCGGCGTCAACCTCCCACCGCGCCAGTTCGGCCGGATCCACCGCGGCGGCCCGAACCGGCAGCACTCCCCCGGTCTCCATCAACGGCTCGGCGGTCACATCACCGGCGAGCAGGCTCATCGTCGCCAGCCCGCACGCGTACGGGAGCTGCGGCAGCGCAGCTGCGAGCGCGATGCCGGCAGCCAGCCCCACCGATGTGTCTACCGCGCTGGACACGACTACGGGCAGTCCGCAGGCCGCCGCGATCTCCAGCCCGGACCGAACCCCGCCGAGTGGCTGGGCCTTGAGCACGACGATGTCCGCGGCCCCGGCCGCACGCACTCGCAGTGGATCCTCGGCTCGGCGAATCGACTCGTCGGCAGCCAGCGGTACGTCGACACGGCGGCGAAGCGCGGCGAGCTCGTCGAGGCTGGCGCAGGGCTGCTCGGCATACTCGAGGTCGAACACCGCAAGGCATTTGAGCATCTGCTCGGCCCGGTCGACGTCCCACCCGCCGTTCGCATCCACGCGGACCTTGCCGCCAGGCCCGATCGCGTCCCGCACCGCTTCGACGCGCGCGATGTCGTCGGATTCGGACTGGCCCGGCTCGGCGACCTTGACCTTGGCGGTCCGGCAGCCTGATCGGGAGACGATCGCGTGCGCCTGGTCGGGCCCGACCGCGGGCACCGTCACGTTGACCGGCACGCTGGCACGCACGGGCGCGGGCCAGCCGCAAGTGGCCGACTCGAGCGCGCAGGCGAGCCAGCGCGCGCACTCACGCGGGCCGTACTCCGGAAACGGGGAGAACTCCCCCCACCCCGCTGGGCCCTGCAGCAGCGCGCCCTGGCGGAGCGTGGTACCCCGAAACCGCACCGGCATCGGGATCGCGAACGCCCGGAGCGTTGGGAGCAGGTCGGCAATGACGTCGGCGGTTGCGGTCAGGTTGCCAGTCGTGGCCACGTCGGCGCCGTCAGGGGTCACGGACGATGCGGGAACTTGGCGAAGTCCGGCGCTCGCTTACCCACGAACGCGTCCCGGCCCTCCTGTGCTTCCTCGCTCATGTAGTACAGCATCGTGGCATCGCCGGCGAACTGCTGCATCCCGGCGGCGCCGTCGGTCACCGCGTTGAGCGCGCCCTTCAGCATGCGCAGCGCCAGCGGGGACTTGGCGAGCATCTCGCGGGCCCAGCTGACGGTCTCCTGTTCAAGCCGGTCCAGCGGGACCACGGTGTTGACCAGGCCCATGTGCAGTGCCTCCTGCGCGTTGTACTGGCGGCACAAGTACCAGATCTCCCGCGCCTTCTTCAGGCCGACGGTCGCGGCCAGCAGCGACGAGCCGTAGCCCGCGTCGAACGAGCCGACCTTAGGCCCCGTCTGGCCGAAGATCGCGTTGTCGGCCGCGATCGTCAGGTCGCAGCAGACGTGCAGTACGTGACCGCCGCCGATCGCGTAACCGGCGACCATCGCGATCACCGGCTTCGGCGTGCGCCGGATCTGGACTTGCAGGTCGAGCACGTTGAGCCGGCCGACGCCACGCGTGTCCTTGTAGCCGTCGTCGCCGCGGATCCGCTGGTCGCCGCCGGAGCAGAACGCCTTATCTCCTTCGCCGGTCAGGATGATGACGCCGATCTCCGCGTCGTCGCGAGCGACGTTGAACGCGTGCGACAGCTCGAACAGCGTCGTCGGGCGGAAGGCGTTCCGCACCTCGGGCCGGTTGATGGTGATCTTGGCGATTCCCTCGGCGGTCTCGTACCGGATGTCGGTGTACTCCTGCCCTTCCGCCGGGCCCGATGACTTCCAGTCGACCACGCGTCGCCCTCCTGCTATCTCTCTGATCTGCCCGATTAACCTTACGACCGTGACATCCCGGCCATTGCACGCGGTCCAGTTCCCGCCCGCGGGCGGCGAGCGCATGCTGTCGGCACTGGCAGCGGCGCTCGATGGCACTGGCCCGGCGATCCTGCCGGTCGACCCGGCCCTGCCCGAGCCGGCACTGGCCCGCATCCTCACCGCGTTCGCTCCCGCCGCCTTGCACACTATGACGGGAACGAGGTCGCTTAGTCTCCCCGCCGTCCCCTTGGCCGCGGCCGTCGGCGTACGTCCGGCCGGTACTGGCGATGACGGCATCCGCCGCGATGGCGTGCGCGATGACACGGCGGTCGTCATCGCTACCTCAGGCTCGACCGGGCTGCCCAAGGCCGTCGAGCTCAGCGCCGCCGCCCTGATCGCCTCGGCCGCCGCGTCCCTGCGGCGCATCGGCGCTGGACCCGGCGAGCGGTGGCTGTGCTGTCTGCCGACCTTTCACATCGCGGGCATCGGCGTACTCGTCCGGTCGCTGATCGCCGGACTCGAACCCGTCATCGTGCCTGCTATCAGCCCGGAGATCCTGGCGGCGAGTGGCTGTTCGCACGTCTCGCTGGTGCCGACCCAACTGCGCCGGCTGCTCGACGCAGGTGCCAGCCCAGGACCGGTTAAGTCAGTTCTGCTTGGTGGCGCCGCCTCGGCAGACGCCATGCTCGCCGAGGCGCGCAACAGTGGCTGGCGTGTCGCGACGACCTACGGGATGAGCGAGACATGCGGCGGATGTGTGTACGACGGCGTCCCGCTGGACGACGTGGCTGTTCGGATCGGCTCAGGCGGCCAGATCGAGATCTCCGGGCCCGTGCTCTTCTCGGGATACCTTAATCAGCCCGGTCTGACGGCGGCGGCCCTCGAAGACGGCTGGTTCCACACGGCCGACCTCGGCTGGTGGCGGCCGGATCGCAGTCTGGGCATACGCGGCCGCGCCGACGAGGTGATCAATACCGGCGGTGAAAAGGTCGTACCTGGCGAGGTCGAGGCCGTACTGGGAACGTGCGACGGGGTCGCCGACGTTGTAGTCCTCGGATTGCCAGATCCGGAGTGGGGCGAGGCCGTGACTGCCTTCGTGGTGGCTGCGGACCCGTCCGAGCCGCCTGACGTGGCGGATCTGCGGTCCAGCGTAAGGCTCGCAGTTTCTGTGTATGCGGCGCCCAAGCGGGTAGTCGTTGTGCCAGAATTTCCGCTATTGCCGTCCGGGAAGCCGGACAGGGCGGCCTTGCGGCGAATGGGAGTCCAGGGAGCCTGAGCAACAGATGCACGCCGCGGTTTCAGGACGCTGAGCAGGCGTGATCGAACCAGGCGGGAACATTTCACCGCCTCGTGCGTTACAAGATAGTGCCAGCGGCGCGCGCTGCCAAGTGCGCCGACGGTCCCCGCCCGAATATGAAGCGCGCCCGCAGAGGCGCGGTGTCCAGCGCATGCCCGTTATGCGCCCACGAAGGGAGGTGTCTCATGCCGAGGACAGCGACAGTACTTGCTGCCCGCGAGGATGAGGAGACCACGACCCACGTGGACGAGCTGATCCAGCGCGGCCGCGGCCAGGGCTTTCTATCCCTGCCCGAACTTCGCGATGCCTTTGACCAGGCGCGAGTTTCCCCGTCTGAGGCCCGTTCCATTATCCGTGAGCTCACCGAGGCCGGCGTACAGCTCGGCAACGAGCCAGCCGAGGCTGACGCCGCCGAGGCTGGCGCCGTCGAGGCTGGCGCCGCAGTGCCCGCCGCGGCTGACCAGGCCGCTGCAAGTGCCGAGCTCGCGGATGTGGACGCCGAGCTGGCGCAGCTGTCAGCGAGGCCGGCCCCGGAGGCCGCCGTCAGCGTGCCCGAGACCGACCTGGACGACCAGACCTCGGTCATGGGTGACTCGGTCCACACGTACCTGAAGTCGATTGGCCGCCGTCAGCTCCTGACTGCCGAGGAAGAGGTTGACCTCGCCAAGCGCATCGAGGCCGGCCTGTTCGCCGAGCACAAGCTGGAGACCGAGAAGCGGCTGTCCAAGCTGTACCGCGCCGACCTGGAGGCCGTCGCCGAGGACGGCAGGCGGGCCAAGGCCCACATGCTCGAGGCGAATCTGCGGCTTGTCGTGTCAGTGGCGAAGAAGTACTCAGACCGCGGCCTGTCCCTGCTCGACGTGGTCCAGGAGGGCAACCTGGGCCTGATCAGGGCCGTGGAGAAGTTCGACTACACCAAGGGCTACAAGTTCTCGACGTACGCCATGTGGTGGATCCGGCAGGCGATCCAGCGCGGGTTCGCCGACTCTGCCCGCACGATCCGGCTGCCGGTGCACGTCCTGGAGATGCTGAGCAAGCTGAGCCGGGTTGAGCGCGACATGCACCAGCGTCTCGGCCGGGAGCCCACCCCGGAGGAGCTGGCCGTCGAGCTGGACCGGACGCCGGACCAGATCGAGGAGCTGCTGCGCACCAGCCGGCAGCCGATCAGCCTGGATTCGACCATCGGCGAGGACGGCGAGACCAGTATCGGGGACCTGATCGAGGACGTGGACGCGCCCGAGGCGGGTGAGCTCGTCGACCGTCAGCTGATGGCCGACCAGCTCCGCAACGCGCTCAGCGCGCTGACGCCGCGGGAAGCGACGATCATGTCCATGCGGTTTGGTCTGTATGACGGCAACCCGCACACGCTGGACGAGATCGGCAAGGCCCTGGGCCTCACCAGGGAGCGGATCCGTCAGCTCGAGAAGCAGTCGCTCTCCAAGCTGCGGCACCCAAGCCGGGCCCAGCCGCTGCTGGATTACGCCAGCTGAGCGCGTAGCCGCTAAGCCTGCTGCCGCCGCACACGCCCGCGCGGCCAGCAATCCGGCCAGTGCGGCCGGGCCCGACCCCCCGCCGGGCCTGGCCGTACTGCTTTTATACTGTCTCTTTTGTCCTGGGCCGGATGCCCTAATCGCGTTATATGTGTCGTGCGACGGAGGTCGCGAGCCGGTCGTGTGGTGCTGGGCGTTCCCGCGGCCGCGAACGATTGCAGCCAAAGTGGCGCGCCTCCTGCGCAAGCGGCGAGAGGTACGGCAAGATTCGTGGTCGTGGACCAATCGACCCGGTTCGCGGCGCCTTCCGACCACATCGTGATGGCGCCACTTGCCGACGGCTTGTGCGACAGGCCGACATTCGAATTACACCCTGGCTCTTCAGCGCCCCGTGCGACGCCAGGGGCTTCCTGTGGGCAATGGGCTGCGTGGTTAACAGCCTGTCGGCCGGGTACACCAGGCCAGGCCACGACGCGCTCGCATCCGAGCGCACCCGCTAGGAGTCCGCATGATTGACGAACCGGACGCGCTAGTCGTAACGGCAACCTCCCCGCGCCATAAGTGCAAGGGGAGGGGATACGCCATGAACGCCGGGTTGTCGCGCCGGTTCACTCGCACGAGGTACCGGGCTGGCTACGCGATGGCCGACGTGGATGCATTCATCGACAAGATCGAGGCGACCCTGGGAATCCGGCCTCGGTATGGGCCGCCGGTGACGGCAGCGGACGTGGCCGCCATCCAGTTCCGGCTGGTCCGGCTCAGGACCGGCTACGAGATGCGTCAGGTCGACGAAGCTCTCGATGCTTATGAAGAACGGCTGCGGGAGCAGGGCTGGCTATAGGCGCTCGCGCTGCAGTCGCCAGTATGTTCGCCCTCCGTCAGGTGCCGTCTACGGCGGACTGCCTGATCATCTCCATCAGGTCCGCCGACGATACCGGCGCGTTGCGCCGCACCGAGCCGGTCAGCATGCCGCCGTCGATGGCGATGGCCTGCCCCGTGACGTAGCCGGCGGCGTCGCTGGCGAGCCACAGCACGGCCTCGGCGATGTCAGCGGGCTGCGCTGCCCGCGGCATCGGCGCGGCATTGCTCAGCGCTGCGGTCATGAACGGGATCGTGCGCTGGGCCTGCTCGGCGTCGAGCCCCGCCGCGCGGCCGAAGATCGCGGTCGCGGTGGCGCCAGGACACACTGCATTGACTCGGACGCCATGCTCCCCCAACTCGTTTGCCGTCGTCACGGTGAGGTGCCGGATGGCCGCTTTGGCTGCGCTGTAATCGTGGCCTGCGTAATTCGCACGGAAGGCGGCGACGCTGGCGGTATTGATAATGCTGCCGTGTCCCTGCGGCCGCATGATCCTGGCGGCGGCGCGGATGCCGAGGAATACGCCCCGCAGATGCACACCCAGTGTGTGATCCCAGGTGGCGACGTCGATGTCCTCAATGCTGCCGGTCGACCCTGGCACACCGGCGTTGTTGAACATCACGTCCAGACCGCCGAAGTGATCCACTGACGCCCCGACCGCGCCATCGACGTCGGCCTCGCTTGACACGTCCGTGGCCACAAAGTGAGTACGCTCCCCCAGCTCGTCGGCCAGTCGCTTGCCGCGCTGTTCGTCCACATCGGCCAGGATGACCGTGGCGCCTTCGGCGGCGAACAGCCGGGCCGTCGCCTCGCCGATCCCGCTCGCGGCCCCCGTTATGACCGCGCGCTTGCCCGCAAGTCTGTCCATGTCCCGCTGCCCGTCGCCTAGCCCAAGCTGTCAGCACAGAACTTGTCATTCCGGTACGGTCCGGGTCAACCCCGACGCTGCGGGACAACGCAGCTGACGTCGGCGGCTTGACTGAGGTCAGCGATGCTCAGCGGAAAGTGCGCTGGCGCAGCCAGCGCAGTGCGACCGCGGCCTGGGCCCGCTGGAAGGCGCGCAAGGTGGGCAGGCCCGGCGGGTCGGGCCGCCGTCCGAGGTATGTCCACGTCCCCGCCAGTGCGGCGAGCGCCGTTGTGACCGCGCTGGACTCGGCACCCTCGACTGGATGCGCAGCCAGCACGTCCTCGGGCAACGGTCCGCCGTTCATGGCCACGCTCGGCAGCAGCGCGATCAGGTCGAACCAGGACGGGGCCAGGCAAGCCCATGGCCAGTCGACGAAAACGACGCGGTCGGGCGTCAGCAGGATGTTGTCCGCGCGAACGTCGCCGTGCGCGAGGGTGTCACCCTCGACGGCGTCTGCCCAGCCGCGCTCGAGCCCGACCAGGTCCGCGAGGTGATCGCACACCCAGGGATCTGCTCCAGCCAGGTCGTCCGCGCCGGAGGCGGCGTCGCTCGCGAGCAGCCGCCAGGCGTGGCCGAGTGTGTGGAAGCGAGTGGCGGCCGGCGGAGCGTCTATCGGGGCCGGGGTCAGCCTGCGGGCGAGGTCCGTCGTGGCCGCGAGGACCCGACCGAGCTGGTCATCACGCCACGGCTGCGCGGGCAGCTGTCCGTCGACGTCCTCGAACGCCAGGATGACCCAGCCGTTCGCGTCGATGGAGCCCAGGAGCCGCGGGGCTGGAGTCTCCGGCGGCAGGGCTGCCGCGATCCGCGCCTCGGCCCGGTGGAGCCTGGGCGCGTCCGGATTGATATCGCCCACCGCCTTCACGAATGCTCGGCGGCCGTCCTCGAGGATCAGGCGTGCGGCTATGCCCGGCGAAAATCCGCCTGGCTGGGTGGTCGCAGCCAGAACCTGGCCGCCGAGCATCTGCTCGACCTGCGCCCGGAGGTGACCCGGCAGCGCGGACCACGGCAGCCGTCGGCCTTCAGCCGGCGGCGGCAGCGGCGGTGTGCTGTCGGGAATCACGATCCTGTCGGGAATCACGGTGCCGTCGGGAATCACGGTGCTGTCCGGAACCACGGTGCCGTCGGGAAGGACGGTACCGTCGGGAATCACAGTAGTGTCCTGAATCAGAGTGTTGTCAGGATCTGCGGCCCTGCCGCAGTGACGGCGACAGTGTGCTCGACGTGAGCGGCCCGGCTGCCGTCCCCGCTCCGCAGTGTCCAGCCGTCGGGGTCGACGCGATACGAGTCCTTGCCACCAGCCATGAACCAGGGCTCGATCGCGAGCACCAGGCCGGCCTCGATCCTCATGCCTCGTCCGGCCTTGCCATCGTTCGGCACTGACGGTGACTCGTGCATCGTCCGGCCGACACCGTGGCCGCCGAAGTCGGTATGCAGGCCGTACCCAGCCGCCCTGGCAACGGCCCCGATCGCGGCAGAGATATCGCCGAGCCGGCCGCCCGGCAAGGCCTTGGCGATCCCCGCTGCCAGGGCCTGCTCGGCTGCATCGATCAGCCGCAGGTCCGCAGGCCGCGGCGTCCCGACAGTGAAGGAGATGGCCGAGTCTCCCGTCCAGCCGTCCAGCGTCGCGCCGAAGTCGATGCTGACCAGGTCGCCGTCGGCCAGCTTGTACGGGGCGGGTATCCCGTGCAGCGCTGCGTCGTTGACCGACGCGCAGATGACAGCCGGGAACGGGCTATGCGCGAAGCTCGGCTGGTAGTGCAGGAACGGGGATGTCGCGCCATGCTCGGCCAGCACCGACCGCGCGACTTCGTCGAGCTCGATTAGCCGCACGCCGACGGCGGCCTGCTTGCGAACCTCGGCGAGGGCGGTGGCGACGACACGGCCGGCGGCGCGCATCGCATCGATCTCGGTCGGCGACTTTAGCTCTACCACGTGTCCATCGTGTCAGCACGCACGTGCTCCGGCCAGGCTGACTCGCTAGTCCCCCGGCGTGAACACGTACGGAGTCGTGGTCGCGACCGCCAGGAAGCCAAGGCGCTGGAGGATCGGCCGGCTCGGCGGCAGAGCGTCGACCTGGAGATAGCGGTAGCCGCGAGCCGCCGCCAGGCCCGCCCGGTAGGCGACGAGGGCGCGGAATATGCCCTTCCGCCGCCAGGCCGGGATCGTCCCGCCGCCCCACAGGCCGGCGAAGTCCGTGCCAGGCACGAACTCGATTCTGGCCGCGCTGACCGGCTCATCGCCCGCCATGGCGACCACTATCTGCAGCGAGTCCGGTGCGTCGTGTAGCTGCTCGGCCAGTCGCGGGCCGAGCTCCGGGGACGGATGATCGGCGAAGGCGAGATCATGTACCGCCATCATCGCCTCGATCCCGGCCTCGTCACGGACCGGCTCGAGCCGGACGCCTTCGGGCAGCACGACCTCATGGCCGATGGCAGCAGTTTCCGCGACCAGCATCAGCTCCTCGTCGTCCGCCTCGAACCCGGCCGCGAGCAGCCGCTGCGGCAAGTCGGCCGGCAGGTCGTAGTCGTAGTACTTCCACTCGACTGGCGTGCCGCGGGCAGTGAAGTACGCCCGCTGTGCGGCAATGGCCGCGTCAGCCGAGTCCGCGTCTAGCTGCGACCAGACAATGCACGAGGTCTGCGTCCCCGGCGCGACCCAGCGCAGCAGCCCATTATCGGGCTCGACCGCGCCGCCAGCGTCGTCGGCGTCGGTCCGGCGGCGGATCTGACCGTCGAACGCGGCCCGCACTGCATCTATATCCACTGGCTCACTATCCGTTGGCTGAGTGTCCACAGGCGGAGTGCCCACACAGGTCAAGAGTCACGGCTGCACCTCACCATGTCAGCCGCGACGCACGCAACTGGTTACCGGCTGGTGGCGACCGCGGCTCGTGAGCACCTACCCTGTGCCATGTAGACGCCGTTAGTCCCGAAGCGCCCGCCAGGAGAAGTCATGACTGCTGCCAGCTCGCCCGAATCTCCGGCCCAGCTGGTTACCTTCCTGATCATCGGCGCTGGCTTCTCCGGCCTGGGCGCCGCTATCAAGCTGAAGCAGGCCGGCTATACCGATCTGGTCATCCTCGAGCGTGCCGACGATGTTGGCGGGACCTGGCGGGATAACACCTACCCTGGCTGCCGCTGCGACGTGCAGGCGAGCCTGTACTCCTACTCCTTCGCACCGAAGGCTGACTGGAGTGAGACCTACCCGTCCCAGCCAGAGCTGTGGGATTACCTGCAGAAGATAACGAGCAGCTACGGGCTGCGCCACTACTTGCGTTTTGGCCACGAGGTCACCGATGCCCGCTGGGACGGCACAGCAAGGAGATGGCGCGTCAGGACGACGCGGGGCACCTTTGATGCGCGGTACCTCATCGCCGGCCTCGGTTTCCTGGTCGAGCCGTCGCAGCCGGACATTCCTGGCATCGAGACGTTCGCCGGCACGATCATGCATTCGGCTCGCTGGGACCATTCCTGGCAGGCGGCCGGCCGACGTGTGGCGGTCGTAGGCACCGGGGCGTCCGCCATCCAGGTCGTGCCGTCGATCCAGCCGCGGGTCGAGCACCTGACGGTCTTCCAGCGCACCGCTCCCTTCGTGGTGCCGCACAACAACCACCCACTGAAGCCCCGGACTAAGGCGCTCTACCAGATCTTCCCGTGGGTGCAGCGGCTGCCTCGCGTGGCCGCTTACTGGATGCGCGAAGTCCTGGCGATCGGCTTCACCAAGAACCCCAAGATCCTCAAGCGCGCAGAGGTGGCCTGGCGCAAGCATATGGAGAGTGCGGTCACGGATCCGGTGATGCGGGCGCAGCTGACGCCGACCTATGATCTCGGCTGCAAACGGGTGCTGCCCTCCAACGACTTCTACCCAGCGATCGTCAGGCCGAATGTCAGTTTGGTGACCGAGAAGATCATCGGATTCCGGCCAGACGCGGTAGTGACCGCCGACGGCGCCGAGCACGACGTGGACACGGTGATCATGGCGACCGGATTCCGTGTGGCCGACTACCCCATGTTCAGCAGGATCGCCGGTGTCGGCGGCGAGACGCTGGCCGAGGCGCTCGGCAGGACTTACCTAGGTACCGTCGTGCCGGGCTTCCCCAACTACTTCCAGCTCACGGGTGCGAACACCGGCCTCGGCCACTCATCGATGCTGTTCATGATCGAGAGCCAGCTGAACTACATCGTCGACGGCATCGCAAAGGCGGAGGCGGCGGGCGGCCAGTTCGAGGTGCGCCCCGAGGTCGCCGCGGCCTACAACGCCGAACTCCAGCGCAAGCTACCGAGGACGGTCTGGGGCTCCGGCTGCTCCAGCTGGTACCTCGATAGCGAGGGCCGCAACCTCACGCTCTGGCCAGGTTTCACGTTCGACTTCCGCCGTCGCACCCGCGAGTTCGCCGCCGCCGACTTCCTACTCGGCTAGCCGGCCTGAAGTGCGGCGCCCGCTGTCAGCGCGTGCCAGTACGGTGGCGGCATGCAACGACTCGTTGGGCAAGTCGCCGTCGTCACCGGCGCGACGAGGGGGGCAGGCCTGGGGATAGCTCGCGTGCTCGGCGAGGAGGGGGCGACCGTCTACGTCACAGGGCGGTCGGTTCGTGGGGCGCCGGCCGTGAGGGAGTATCCGGGCAGCGTGCAGGACGCGGCTCATGAGGTGACCTCGCGGGGCGGGCATGGCGTAGCAATCCCGTGCGATCACACCGACGAAGCGTCAGTGCAGAGCTTGTTCAGTCAGGTCGCTGCGCAGCACGGCCGCCTGGATTTGCTGGTGTGCAACGCGTGGGCAGGCTACATGCCCTATCCGGAGCACAACGACTGGTTCGGCCAGCCCTTCTGGGAGCAGTCGATGGAGCGCTGGGACGGCATGTTCACCGGCGGACTGCGCGCGCACCTGCTGACCGCGCGCTATGGCCTCCCAGTGATGCTTCCCGCCCAGAGGGGACTGCTGATCTTCACGACGTTCACGATGGGGCGCAAGTACCTGGGCAACGTGTTCTACGACGTGGCGAAGAACGGCGCGTGCCGGGCCGCGGAAGTCCTCGCCGGCGAGCTTGAGGACCGCGAGATCGCGGTCGTCGCTCTGACGCCAGGCTGGGTCCTGGTGGAACGCATGACCGAGCTGACGCCCGCCCAGCTCGCCCAGACCGAGTCGCCCGAGTACATCGGCCGCGCCGTCGCGGCGCTGGCCAGTGATCCTGGTGTGATGCGCCGCTCCGGTCAGGCGCTGGCAGTCGGTGATCTGGCGCGCGAGTACGGATTCACCGATATCGACGGCCGGCAGCCGACGGCGTACCCGATCGTGCAGTAAAGAATTACTTACTCGGGATCATTCACTCGACCGTCGTCGTGCACCTCGGCCACCAGGTCGGCGGCGACGGACAGGATGGGTTTGTCGTCAAGGGCGAAAGTGACGAAACCGTTCTCGATCTTGTAGCTGTCAGCGGCGACCCGTTGTTCCCTGCTGTCCTTATAGTCGATCTTATAAACGACTGACACGTCTGTCCTACTTCCATCGGTGCTGACCGGGCGCGGTGTCCGAAACACTTATGCCCCGCAGCCGTCGCTCCAGCACTGCCCGCTACCGATGCGCTCGCAGACCTACAGAGGCTGCAGGTCCGGCGGATCGGCCGGGAGTGGCTCGCGCCAGTCGTCGGATACGGAAATCCCGGCCACCTCGCACGAAGCCGGTGAACAGCATCACCTGACTGCCGGCCTTGCGCAGATCCGCGACCGCCTGCTCGAAGGTCGCAGCGAGTACGTCGGGGTCGGCCTTAGGTCGCAGTAGGTCGTTGCTCGGCTTAGGCTCGGTCGCCAAGTACCGACGCTGAGGAGCGTGCCATGCTCGACGTCCAGGTCAGAGCTGCCAGCGAAGGGGACCTTGCGGCTATCGCGGCGGTCGTGACGGCCGCCGGCCAGCACGATGACTGGGGCGGCACTAACCCGTCCTACGTCCGGCACCTGATGGAGCATGGCCGGGTGGTCGTCGCTGAGCTTGGCGGCCGGGTATGCGGCTTCGGGGCGGTTGAGCAGATCGGTGACGGGCCAGATGCCGTCAGCATGCTGTGCGACCTGTATGTCGACCCGGCTGCCCATGGTCGCGGCTGCGGGCGGGCGATGCTGGCCGACTTGTGGTCAGGTGCCAGGAGCAAGATGACGTTCAGCAGCCTGCACACGCACGCAGCCCCGCTGTACACGAGCTTCGGACTCGATGCCTGGTGGCCGCTGCTGTACATGCACGGTGATGCGAGCCGGCTCCCGGCCACCAGCGACTTGGCGGTCGAGCTCGCTAGCGCAGACCAAGTGGCCAGCTGGGAGCTCGACTGGACGAGCACTGACCGGACGGCGGATCATCGCGCCTGGGCGGCCAGGCCTTCGGGTCAGTCGATACTGGTGAGCGGTGAAGACGGAGTACTCGCAGGCGGCGCGGTCATGACCACCGGTCCGGATCGCGGCATCGTCCACCTTGCGCTGTCGCCGGCCGTTGACGACGCCACAGCGGCCGGCTTGGTGCTGCTGACGCTGGCCCGGCTGGAAGGTCCAGCCGCCGACACTGCACACGTGTGCTTGCCGGCGCCGCATCCCGCGGTGCGAGCCCTGCTCGCGGCCGGCTGGCGATTCAGCGAGTTCGACTTGTTCATGGCGACGTCGCCGTACCTGCTCAACCCGCGCCGAGCCGTGCCCTCGCCTGGCCAGGCCTAAGCCATCCTCCTAGCGATCTACTGTCGCGAAGACGCGCGCGGCGGAGACGGCGTCAAGGAGGCGCCGGTAGTCCTGCTCGTTCTGATCGGCGTAGGCGAGCGCGAAGTCGGCGATGGAGTGGTCGAAGTCTTCGCTGTTGCTCGTCCTGCGGTGTGCCTTCCTGACATCCCGGTGGCGCCGGCGTACGGCCGCCTTGGGCTGGACAGCATCGAACAGGCTCGTCACCTCGTCCACGTCGACCCTGGAGTACCAGACCTCAAGGAAACGCATCGCTGCATAGCTCGCCATCTCCGTTCGGTAGCTGCGGACGGCGGCGCGCACTGCGGTGCGGGCATCGCGGTCCCGGAACTCCTTGTCACGAGCCGCAACGGCGAAACTAGCCGCCAGGCGCTTGACGTCCCACTCGAACGGGGCCGGCAGCGTCTCATCGAAGTCGTTAACGTCGAAGACCAGCCGCCGGTCGGGCGCCGCGAACATGCCGAAGTTCAGCAGATGGGCATCACCGCAGGCCTGCACCCTGATGTCGGTCGTCGGCGTATGCGCGAGATCCCAGGCCATGGGCGCGGCCGCCCCGCGGAAATAAGCGAATGGCGAGTCGATCATGCGCCCGTACCGGATCGGCACCAGGTCAGGCACCCTAGTCCTGGCCTGCTCCTCAAGAATCGCAACCGGGTCCGGCCGGTCGGGCGGCGGCTCCCACTGCGCGTGACTCGACCGAGGCGTGAGGAGGCGTCGCTCGCGTCCCTGTCTGCGCCACTCTTCCGGCCTGAGCAGTTCATGCGGCGGGGCGAGAACGCCTGGGGACATCCTGGTCATCTGGCTACCGATCCCCCGATCGTGACCGGCGGCCGAAGCCCGCCGCGGGCCAGCTGGATCAGGTCGAGGCCGGCCGTCACCTCAAGGGCCCGATCATTACCAGACACTAGGGTAACTACGTGGTCACCCACAGTCGCGGGGTGCCATCGCCATCCCAATACGCAGGCGGTGGCAATCTAGAAAGCTCGAGCTGGCTGGGCGCGGCCGTATCCGAAATCCGGAGGTTTGAGCAGACGTGTCGGTGGATGCAGACGCGATCGTCGTGGGTGCCGGCGCTAGCCGGTCTTGTCGCGACAGCCGAGCTGGCCGCGGCCGGGCGCCGGGTCATCGTGGTCGAGCAGGAGCCGGAGATCAGCCTCGGCGGCCAGGCGTTCTGGTCATTTGGCGGCCTGTTCCTCGTCAATTCGCCCGAGCAGCGGCGCCTGGGCATCCGCGACAGCCACGACCTCGCGCTGCAGGACTGGCTGGGCAGTGCAGGCTTCGACCGGCCGGAAGATGAGTGGCCCCGCCAGTGGGCGCACGCCTACGTTGCGTTCGCGGCCGGCGAGAAGCGGTCCTGGCTGCACGCCAAGGGCGTCCGCTTCTTCCCCGTCGTCGGCTGGGCCGAGCGCGGCGGCTATGGGGCCGCCGGGCACGGCAACTCGGTCCCCCGGTTCCACATCACCTGGGGTACCGGGCCAGGTGTAATCGCGCCATTCGAGCGCGAGGTGCTCGAGGCAGTCCGGTCCGGCCAGGTGCGCATGCTGTTCCGGCACTGCGTCGACGAGCTCATGGTCACCGGTGGCGCAGTCGATGGAGTGCGGGGCCGCATCCTGGCGCCAGCCCATGTCCAGCGGGGCCAGCCGAGCTCGCGCGAGGTGGCTGGTGACTTCGAGCTGCGCGCCGGGGTCGTGCTCGTCACTTCCGGCGGGATCGGCGGCAACCACGACCTGGTACGCAAGTACTGGCCCGCCCGCATGGGAAGACCGCCCGAGCACATGCTGTCCGGCGTTCCGGCGCACGTAGACGGGCGGATGCTGGGCATTAGCCAGGCGGCGGGCGCAGCGCTGATCAACCAGGAGCGGATGTGGCACTACACCGAGGGCATCGATAACTGGCAGCCGATATGGCCGCTGCACGGCATCCGGATCCTGCCTGGCCCGTCGTCGTTGTGGCTGGATGCGCGCGGTCGGCTGCTGCCCGGACCGCTCTATCCGGGGTTTGACACGCTGGGCACGCTCGAGCACATCATGAGCACCGGCTACGAATACACCTGGTTCGTGCTGACGCAGAAGATCATCGAGCGCGAGTTCGCGCTGTCCGGGTCCGAGCAGAACCCTGATCTAACAGGCAAGAGCATCGTGAAGCTGCTCGACCGCGTGAAGCCAGGGCCGCCGGGACCTGTCGCCGCCTTCATGGAGCACGGCGCCGACTTCATCGTCGAGGAAAGCCTGCCTGCCCTGGTGGCCGGGATGAACGAGCTAAGCGGAACAGGCCTGATCGATGTCGCCGAGCTGACCGCCTTGATCGAGGCGCGGGACCGCGAGATCGCCAACCCGTTCACCAAGGACATGCAGCTAACCGCCGTTCACGGCGCCCGGCGCTACCGCGGCGACAGGCTGATCCGCGTGGCCAAGCCGCACCGATTCCTCGACCCTGCCGCCGGCCCGCTCATCGCGGTGAGATTGCACATCCTGACGCGCAAGAGCCTCGGCGGTCTGCACACCAATCTCAACGCGCAGGTTCTCGGCCCTACCGGCCAGCCGATTCCCGGTCTGTATGCGGCCGGAGAAGTCGCCGGGTTCGGCGGCGGCGGCATGCACGGGTACCGCGCACTCGAAGGCACCTTCCTCGGCGGGTGCCTGTTCTCCGGCCGGACGGCTGGCCGCAGCGCGGCGGCAGGCGTATGACCGGACAGGTAGCCGTCGCGACTAGAGTCGTCAGGTGGCCACTGTCGCCGACGTCCGCCGGATCGCGCTCAGCCTGCCGGAGACAGCCGAGCGCGAGTCGCGCGGGAATCTCGAATGGCGCGTCAAGGACCGGGGCTTCGTCTGGGAACGCCCGCTGCGCAGAGGTGACATCGACGCGCTCGGGGATCGCGCCCCCGGCGGCCCGGTCTACGGAGCGAGGACGGCCGACGAGGGAGTGAAGCACGCCCTGATCGCTGACGACCCAGCGGTCTACTTCACTACCCCGCACTTCAACGGGTACCCGGCGATCCTGTTCGAGCTGGACCGCATCACGGTCGATGACCTGACTGAGCTGATCACTGACGCGTGGCTGGCTCGTGCGCCGAAGAGGCTAGCCGACGCGTTCCTGCAGCGGTGACCAAGCGCGCGCCGCTGTTCGTTACGTGCGCACCCGGCCTCGGCCGGATGTTGCGGCAACAGCTCGGCGCGATGGAGGGCATCCATATCACGGGAACGGGCTTCGATGGATCCGCGGATATCGTCTTCCTCGAGGCCGACGGGGCCAGCCGGGCATTCGTGCTCCGGTCGCGGCTGGCCGAGGACGTCGTTGCCGAGATCGGCCGCGCGAGTCGCGCCGGCGGCGCGGGCGCTGTCGCGGTGGCGAGCAGGGCATGGCAGCCCGACAACGTCCAGCGCGCGCTGTCCGTCTGGGCAGCCGAGGTCCGGCCGCTCGCGGCGTCGATGACCTTCCGCGTTGTCGCCCGGATCTTGGGCGAGACCAGGTTCCGGCGGACTGATCTGCGACGGGCCTTGGCCGACCTGGTTGCGCGGGATAAGCCGCGATGGCGATTCGCCGACCCCGCGCAGCTCGACATCTTGATCGTCGAGTTCCATGACGGGCAGTACGCCGCGGGCCTGCGGCTCGCTGGCTCGGACGGCCAGCGGCAGAGCGGCCGGGACCATGCGCGGCCGGCAGCGCTGCCGATGACGGTCGCCGCCGCCATGGTGGACCTGGCCGGCCAGGCCGGCGCGGCCGGAACAGCCAGGGGGACGCTGGTCGACCCGTGCTGTGGTTGCGGAGCGATCCTGGCTGAGGCGCTGGCGGCCGGATGGACTGCCGAGGGCAGCGACGACGACCAGGCCGCGATCGACGCGGCGGCCAGGGCTGCGCCGGGCGCGAGCGTCCAGCTTGGCGATGCACGTGACCTGCTCCTGCCCGACGAGTACGCCAGGGCGTGTGTGTCATGGCTGCCATCCGGACGGTTTCAGGACTCCGGGCTTTTCGAGGCATCGGCCAGGTGGGAGGAATGGTCGAGCGCTGCACTCGCGGAGATGAGCAGAGTCACGAGCCGCGGCGGTGCCGTGGTTCTGCTTGCGCCGAACCTGCCTCGGGCCGCCATGCCAGGCGCGCTGCGGCTGCGCCGGCAGATCCCCGTCCGGCTGGCCGGCGGCAAGGAAACGATCTGGGTGTTCCGCCGCGCCTGACTGATCCGGAGGACTCAGGCCACGCGCTTGCGACCGACGGCGAAGTAGGACACCGGGCCTAGCAGGTTGACCACCATTGCTGCGCGCCATAGCCCCTTCGGTCCGCGGATCTGGCTCGCGGGCCGGCGCTGGATGTCGATCAGCGCCGCGATCTTGAGTGACGCCTCGGCTGCGGCAGCGGTCACGAGTAGTCGGCGCTGTGCGACGCTGAGGTCCGCCCACCGCTTATCCGTGTGTGCGGGCATAACGCACGCCTCCCCTGACTTTGAGTCCCGCTGCGATTCTGGCGCACGGCAGACGCGCGCATCTCTGGCTGTCCAGAATTGAGCGTCTAAGTGTCGCACGTGACCGCTGGGACTGCTGGTGACATTCACACCGGATGGTGCTGCTGTGGCTGTGGATTCTTTGCCGACATAACTGACATAGCGCGCCGATCATCGCCAGGCGCCGGGGTTTACCTGCGCGAATGACAGATAGTAATGGTCTGGTCGCTCTTGTATTATCTGGCCGATGGAGTCGATGCTGTGCCCCGTGCTCATCGGCCGGAGCGCTGAGATACGGGCTCTGACCCGGGAACTGGACGCGGCAGGCCAGGGCCACGGTGGCGCCATGCTCGTGACGGGCGACGCGGGGGTTGGGAAGTCCCGACTTGCACGAGAAGCCATCGCCAGTGCGGCCTCGCGCGGTTATTTCATCCTGGCCGGGCGGGCAACCGATTCAGCGGTACCCGTCCCCTTTCGTCCTATCACCGAGGCGTTGATGGGAGTCGCGCGCTCGGGCATCGCGCCCGACGTGCCCGGCATCTCCGACTACCGTGCCGCGCTCGGCACTCTGGTCCCGGAGTGGAGTCGGCCCGGTGACGGTGACGCCGAGGTGTCCCCGGTCATCATCGGCGAGGCACTGCTGCGAATGCTGTCCTTGCCCGGCCGGCCCGCCGGGCTGCTGGTCCTGGAGGACCTGCACTGGGCCGACCCGGAGACGCTCGCGATCGTGGAGTACCTGGCCGACAACGTCGCGAACTGCCACGTCCTCTGCCTCGCCACGCTGCGCGACAGCGCGCCATCGGCTGGCCTTGACCTGCTGCGATCTCTCAGCGCGCGGCGAGCGGCGACGCGCATCCACGTGCCGCGGCTGACGCCTCGCGCCGTGACGCAGATGGCCGCGGCGTGCCTCGACGTCCCGGACGTGCCACGCGCGGTGACCAGGCTGCTCGCCGACTGCGACGGCCTTCCGTTCGCCGTCGAGGAAATCCTGGCCGCTGCCGTTTCGTCTGGCGAGCTCGTACATGGCACGGCCGGCTGGCAGGTCAACGACGATGTCGTCACCGGCGTGCCGTCCTCGATCGTCGGGTCCGTGCGCAACCGCATCGCCGGACTCGGCCGGCAGGCGCGCAATGTCATCGTGTCCGCCGCGGTCCTCGGCCGGCAATTTGACTGGGCGCTGCTGCCGAGCGTCGCTGACGTTGGCGAGTCCGAGGCACTGGAGGCGCTGCACGAGGCGCATGACGTCCAGCTGATCGAGCCGGTGAGCCCGGACGGCCGCACGTTCCGGTTCCGGCATAGCCTGACCCGCGACGCCATCGTCTCGGACCTGCTCCCGCCCGAGCTGGCCGGCCGGTCGGCGCGCGCTGGGGCCGCGATCGAGGAAGCGCATCCAGGCTTGCCGGGCGTATGGTGCGAGCTCGTCGCCGAGTTGCGGGCGGCGGCAGGACAACCCGTGGGCGCGGCCCGCCTGCTGCTCACCGCCGGCCTGCGCGCGCTACGCCAAGGGGCGCTGACAAGCGCGATCACAGTCCTGCGCGACGCGCGCAAACTGCTGGCCGAGGCCGGTGACGCCGACGCCATGCTGGATATCGAGGTCGACGAGGCGCTGACCGAGGCGCTGGCGCAGTCGGGTGACTATCAGCAGCTCGCCCTGCTGGCCGAGGACCTCATCGGCCGCCTGGATGCCATCGGCTCAGATCCTCGGCGGCAGGCGCTCATCCGGGTCAGGGCTGCGAGCACCAGGCCTGAGGACAACGCCGACCGAGCGGCCGGGCACTTGTCGGCTGCCAGCGCACTCGCCGGGCGGCTCGACGACCCTGAGCTGGCAAGCCGGGTCGAGGCCGTCGGCGCGCGGTTCGCACTCGCGGGCGGTGAGCTGGACGAGGCAGATGAGCTGGCGCATCGCTCGCTCGCGTCGGCCGAGTCGGCCGGGTTCACCGGGTGGGCGGCAGAAGTCGCGGTCGAGTCGCTGGATGTCATCGGCCGCCGCGAGCGCGTGCGGGACATCACTGCCGCCCGGGCGGCGTTCGAGCGCGCCCACGAGCTCGCCGACAAGCACTCCCTTGGTGTCTGGCGGATCCGGACGCTGCATGAGCTTGCCACCCTCGACATGCTGACTGACGGCGTGACGAGCGCGCTGCTCGAGGTCCGCGAGCTCGCGCATCAGGCGGGCGTCCTGTCCATCGCGACCGTCATCGACCTGCAACTGGCCAATTTGTGGAGCCTCGGCACTGACCTCGACCGTGCGCTCGCCACGGCCCGGCAGTGCGAGCGAGGTGCCACGCAGCTCGGCGCGCACCGGATCGCGGTCATGACAATCTGCCTGCAGGCCCTCGTCGCCGCCATCAAGGGTGACAGCCGGGCAGCCGAGAGCGAGGCCGAGCGAGCCGAGGCGATCATGCCGGACGACCCGGAGGTGCTGGCCACAACGATCGGCCAGGTCCGGGTTCTTGCGGCGCTGTTCCGGGACGACGTCGACCGTGCTGTCCGGCACAGCACCGCCGCGCGGGCCTATCTCGACAAGGCGCTGCGCGCCCCAGGTCGAGGGCGCGGGTTTTACTCGCCGTCACAGGCCCCGCTGATCGCGAGGGGCCGGTCGTACGGTCTGTACGCGCTCTTGCAGGCCGCCCGTGGCGGTGACATCCGGGGGGCGATCACGGTCGCCGAGACTGCGGGTGCGGCCGTGAGCTGGAACCGGGGCTGCCTGGCCTATGCGGAAGCTGTCGCGCAAGGCCAGGCAGGACACACCGAGCGCGCCTCGGCGCTCGCCGACGAGGGCAGCGCCTGGTTCGCACCGTTTGCACCATGGTGGAATCACCTGGCGCGCCGGCTGACCGCCCAGGCGGCCCTCAGGGATGGCTGGGGTGAGCCCGTCGCCTGGATGCGCGACGCCGCCGCCGGGTTCGAATCCACTGGCCACGACCGGCTCGCATCGGCGTGCCGGGGGATTCTGCGCAAAGCTGGCGAGCGGGTGCCCCGGTCCGGCCGCGGCCAGGCCCAGGTCCCAGTGCAGATGCGCAGGCTTGGCGTGACCAGCCGGGAGATGGACGTCTACCTGCTCGTGGCCCAAGGCTGCTCGAACTCTGAGATCGCGGCCCAGCTGTTCATCTCGCCGAAGACCGTGGAAACGCACGTTGCCAACCTCGTCGCCAAGACTGGCCAGGCAGGGCGGCGCGAGCTTGTCGCGCATGCTGCCCGGTTCGCCCAGCTTTAATCGGGTTGCTCCGGCAGGTGCTCTGAAGCCTGAATGGGCCTTCGGGTCACGATTGGCTTAACTCAGGTGTGTCAGGTCCCTTAGCTCAGGTTGCACCTGATGTGCCGATGGCCCCGATGCGCGAGTCTTGCTCATTAGTAGTTCAAGACCCCCGGCGAACAACGACGCATTGGCTCCCCCCGCCAGTCTTGCCGCCCCCGAGCCTTAACCCCTGTACGGCCGCGGGCTGACGTCACGGGGAGCCAGGCAAGGAGGACCCGTGACTGCCAACGCCGCCGCGTACCCGGCTGCCTGCGACGGCACCGCCACTGCTGCTCTCGACAACGCTGCTCTCGACAACGCTGCTCTCGACAACGCTGCTCTCGACAACGCTGCTCTCGACAACGCTGAGCTCCAGGCCCGGTTCGAAACGGACGCAATCCCTCTTATGCGTCAGATGTTCCCCGCGGCGTACCGGCTCACGCAGGACCGGTGCGACGCGGAAGATCTCATCCAGGAGACCTTCGCGCGCGCGTACGTGAAGTTCCATCAGTTCGAGCCAGGAACAAATGTGCGCGCCTGGCTGTACTGCATCATGTTCCGCACTTTCTGCAGCACCCGCCGCAAGCGCGGCCGCCAGCCAGCCGAGGTACTGGCGGACGATCTGCACCGCTCCCCAGGCGGCCAGGCCGCCGACAGCCAGGCCGGCCTCGTCCCCCCGTCAAGATCGGCAGAGGCGGAGGCGCTCGACGGTCTCGGCGATTCCCCGGTCATGCGCGCCCTCGCGGAACTCCCATCGCAGTTCAAGACGGCGCTGTACCTCGCAGACATCCAGGGTTATCAGCAAAGCGACATTGCTGACATCATGGGCACGCCCGTAGGTACTGTGATGTCCCGCATTCACCGCGGCCGTGCGATGCTGCGCGCGAAAATGCGCTCCGCGGCCACGGCGGCGGCCAGCCCTGGTCACCGAGCGCCAGTAACGCCGGCCCAGTCCCGCCAGCCCCAGTCCCGCCAGCCCCAGTCCCAGCGGCCCGGGTACAGGGCGCCCACGGCGCGGCTCGGCTCGGCAAGCTGCTCGCTGCGCCGCCGACCGACAATCTGCCGCTGGCGGCGTGATCGGATGTCGCGCCACAAGCGGCGGGCCTGCGCGGGTGCGGAATCCCCCAGCCGCACCCGCCGGGCACGTCACGGCTTAGGGAGTGCCGGGCTCGCGTAAGAATGGTCCATGAGTAAAACTCCGGCTGCGCCGCCGCCTGGCGACAGGCCTGTGCGGACCGCGCCGCCCCCACCACCAGCCTGGCGGCACTGGCTCTGGCTGCTAGCGCTGGTCATCGCGCTGCTCTACATCCTGCCGAGCTTCGTGCACACCACCTCCCCCGTCAGTCTGAGCTACTCGCAGTTCCAGAATCGAGTCGCTGCGCACCAGGTCAAGAACGTGAATGTGCCGAGCCCGTCATCGGCCGATTCCAACATCACCCTGACCGGGACACTGACCAACGGCAAGTCCTTCACGGCGGTTACCCCGCCGATTTCGCCGGGGTCGCCGCTCCTGACTAGCCTGAACGCCGCGCACGTCAACCTGACGTACCAGGCGCCGGCAAGTTCCACGGGCGGCTTGCTGCTGAGCATTTTCATCTTCGTCGTGCTGCCGTTCGCCCTGATCTTCTTCGTCTTCCGGCGGATGGCGCGCAGTGCCGGCAGTTCGCTGCAAGGGGTCATGGGCGTCGGGCGGTCACGCGCGAAGGTCTTCGACGCCGAGCGGCCGCAGACACGGTTCAGTGACGTCGCCGGGTACGAGGGAGTGAAGTCCGAGATCAGCGAGGTCGTCGATTTCCTGCGTAACCCGGACCGGTACAAGCGGGCAGGCGCGATGGCGCCGCGCGGCGTGCTCATGGTCGGGCCGCCAGGAACGGGCAAGACGCTGATGGCGCGTGCCGTCGCCGGAGAGGCCTCGGTGCCGTTCTTCTCCGTCACCGGTTCCAGCTTCGTCGAGATGTTCGTCGGCGTCGGGGCCGCGCGCGTGCGCGACCTGTTTGCCGAGGCGCGCAAGCAGGCGCCGGCCATCATCTTCATCGATGAGATCGACGCCATCGGACAGCGCCGGGCCGGGTCGGGCGCGGTTGTCGCCAACGACGAGCGCGAGCAGACGCTGAACCAGCTGCTGGCGGAGATGGACGGCTTCGATGTCGGTACCGGGATCGTCGTGCTGGGCGCGACCAACCGGCCGGAGGTGCTCGACCCCGCACTGCTGCGTCCCGGCCGGTTCGACCGGCAGGTGGTCATCCCGCTACCGGCGCTCGCCGAGCGCAAGGCGATCCTGGAAGTCCATAGTCGCGACAAGCGGCTCGGCCCCGACGTCGATCTCGAGGTCGTGGCCCGTGGTACGCCCGGCTTCTCCGGTGCGGACCTGGCCAACCTCACGAACGAGGCGGCGTTCTTTGCCGTCCGCGCCGGCCGCGAGGTCCTGACCGCTGCCGACTTCGAAAACGCCAGGGACCGCATCCTGCTTGGCCGCCGGGAGAGCTCAAACGTATTGCTGCCGGAGGAGAAGCACGCCGTCGCGATTCACGAGTCAGGTCATGCGCTCGTGGCTGCCCTGTCGGATCACGCCGACCCGGTCGCGAAGGTGACCATCCTGCCCGCCGGGCAGGCGCTCGGCGTGACCCAGCAGCTGCCGCTTGTCGAGCGGCACCTGTATGGGGAGGACTATCTCACCGAGTCCCTGGCGGTGCGCCTCGGCGGCCGGGCGGCGGAGCTGGTCGAGCTTGGCCAGGGATCTACCGGCGCTGCCAACGACCTGGCATCCGCGACCGACCTGGCGACGAAGATGGTGCGCGAGTTCGGTCTGTCACCCGAGCTCGGCCCGATCGGCTATCCCGAGGGCGGTTCGGTCTTCCTGGGTGGCGGCGGGTCGGGACTGTCCAGCCGGCCATTCGCCGAGGCGACGCAGGCGAAGATCGATGCCGAGGTCGCCAGGCTGCTCCGCGAGGCCGAGGAGTCGGCTGTCTCGACGATTCGGACGCATCGCCATGAGCTGGACCAGCTCGTGGCATTGCTGCTGGAGGAGGAGACCGTCGAGGGCGCCGAGGTCTACCGGATCGTCGGCAGGCCGGTGCCCGAACGAAGGTCGGAGGAGCTCACCGTCGCTCCGCACGCCGCGACGGCGGTGGCCGGCGCGCCCGCCGGCGCTGCGCCGGCGCCGCGGGCCGTCGCCGTCGATGCCGATCCCGACGTCTAGCGCCACCACGGCCGGCGGCGCAGCCTTGCCAGTTGCTCCGCCGGCTCGGTGAGCTCGGTCGCGCGCGCTTCCAGATGGTCGAGATGGTGGCCGACCCACAGGGCGTCCGAACGGTACCCGGCCGCAAGCCCGCATGGCGCGATCGGGGCGGCGATACGACTAGGCGGCAGCGCGGCCGGAGCTGGCGCCGGTCCCTTCCGACTAGGCCTGGCGACCTCCGCCGCCAGGCCGTCGTAGAAGCTCGTGAGGTCGGCTGCCTGGCGTCTGACGCCAGCGTGCAGCCCGTCGTCGTCAGAATGTCGCTCGGTGCGGCTCGGCAGGCTCGCCATGGAGTGCGCGGTGAGGCGAAGCCGCATCGCGCCCATGACCAGGGCCCACATCTCTGTCTTACCTAGCCGCTTGGAACCTTGCTCGGTCAGGTAGCCGCGGATCGCGTCATCGAGCCTGCTGCCTGCCGTTATCGCGGCGACCGCGCGCTCGGGCCGGTGCTCACTATCGCCAAGGGCCCACGTCGCTGATTCGCCCAGGTAGCTGGCACCGCTACGGAAAGCGTCAGCGAGATTGTCGCCCACGACGGCGGACACACCACGCGGCCAGAATAGGAAGCCCACGACGAGGCTGACAGCACATCCGATCGCGACATCTTCGACCCGCAGCAGCCCGACCCGCCACCCGGCCGGGACCAGCAGATTGAACAGCACGACGATCGTGACCGTGAACGCGGCCTGGCCGACCACGAAGGGAGCTGTCCCCGGCGTGTAGGCGGCTACGAACACGGCGATCGGGAACGCTGTCCAGAGCACTGCAGGACTGGTGCCCATGCCCACCAGCAAAGCGCCACCGATCACGAAGCCGGCGATCGTGCCACCGAGGCCACGCAGCGCTGTCGACCCGGTTGCTGCGGCGCTAGTCCGCAGCACTGACAAGGTGCCGAGGACCACCCAGAACGCATGCTGAACGTCGGTGAGCTTGGCCACGGCGACGGCCGCGGCCAGGGCAATTGCTCCGCGGGCGCTGTTCCTGAACCAGACCGATCGCAGACTCGCGTTGGTGACGATTTGCCCGGCCGGGCGCAGGATCCCCCAACGCGGCCTGCCGGGCTCGGACTCGGGCAACCCGGCTATCCAGTTCTGGCGCTGACTGGCGACCTCCGCCGGGGTTGCCTGCCGGGCAGCGACCATCGCATCGCACATCGCCGCAGCGGCCGCTATGCCGATTATCTGCGCGTGGTAGGCCTCATCAGCCCGCCGGACGGCGACTGCGGGGTCGCCGGTGAGCTCGTTCAGGTGTCGGGCACTGGCCAGCCGGGCCTCGTACAAGGCCTCAAGGTCCAGGCTCCCCCGGTGCCCCGACATCACCGCGGCAATCCGCCGCAGCGCCTGTACGGACTCCGTCAGCAGCTCACGGTCGCCTGCCGCCGCCGTTCGCATGTCGACGTGGCTGTCGGCCGCATCGGCGATGAGCGACGTGCACCACTCCAGCAAGTGGATCAGGCTGGCCAGGCCCTGGTCGGCCGCGGCTAGCCCGATCGGCCGGTACGGGGTGGCGTCGAACGCGTTCCTGAGCTCGAGCTTGGCCGCCCTGGCCGCGTCGCCCTGGGCAGCGGTCTGCGTACCTGTGATGGTGGCATCGAGCTGATCGGCGAGCAGGGCGGCGAGCTTGCCCGCCTGCGCGCGGAGCCGGTCACCCGGTGGCCGGGGGGACAGCAACAGCACAGCGAGTGTGCTCGCTCCACCGGCCAGCAGCCAGCCTTCAAGCCGCGACGGAAGCACGCTCAGCGCTCCGGTCGAGGCTATCGGGAGCACGAAGGCAAACAGGCACGGTGTCACGCCAGCAGCAGCGTTGGGCCCGGCCGAACCGGCGAAGTAGATGGCGAACGCGACAGGGATCGTCACGAGCGCGGCGAGCCAGGCCGACCCGCTGGCCACAGTGCCGATCGTCACCGCTACACCGCCTGCCGCCGTCAGCAGGAAGTGGGCGACCGCCTTATCCCGCTGGGTGCCGCCAAACATGACGGTGACGAGCTGTGCAAAGCCACCAAATACCGCAAACAACGTCATCTGCTCGTTGCCGATGACCTTGAACGTCAGCGCGAACAGGCACGGGATGACGATCGTCGCACGCGCGGCCCGCAGCGCCGCCGGCACCGACCAGGAGATCTGCCACCAGGGGCTGGCTGGCTTGCCCGGCGCACCACTGGAACCGCCCGGGCGCACGACCCCGGCGGAGTGGGCGACAGAGCTCTGTGTCATGAGTGTCCAACTCTGTCACCGCGGCCAGCTGTCGTACAGCCCGGTCGGCCGAGACCAAGCGCCGGCATCAACCGCCGAGATCAAGCGCCGAGATCGACCGGATAGGAGCGACCTCTACGCTGACCCCGTGGCCGCGAATACCTACAGCCGGGATGCCGACTCTCGCAGAGTGCCCGGGTCCATGCGCCGCGACGTCCGGGTGCTGGGCGAGATACTCGGCCAGGTCATCAGCGAGTCCGGCGGCAAAGATCTGCTGGACGATGTGGAGGACCTGCGCCATCGCGCCATTGCCGCCCGGAGACCGGACATCGATGACGGAGGCGGCACAGCGGCAGACAACGAGATCGCCGCTCTGGTGGCCAGCTGGCCGCTACCGCGCGCCGAGGCCGTCGCGCGCGCGTTCACTGTGTACTTTCACTTGGCTAACCTGGCCGAAGAGCATCAGCGCATCCGAACTCTGCGCGAGCGTGACACCGGCGCTGAGCCCGTCCGAGAATCGCTGGCAGCGGCCATGGCCAGCCTCGGCGAGTCGCTCGGGCCGAACCGCCGCCAGAAGCTGCTCGGAACCCTCGAGGTGCACCCGGTACTCACGGCGCATCCGACCGAAGCCAGGCGGCGCGCCGTTACCGAAGCTCTGCGCCGCATCGGCAGCCAGCTCGACGCCCTCGACGACACCCGTCGCGGCGCGGCAGCGCGCGCCGAGTCCTTGCGGCGGCTGCGCGAGGAGATCGACCTGCTATGGCGCACGTCGGCGCTGCGCAGTCAGGCCATGCAGCCGCTGGACGAAGTACGGACGGGCGCCGCCGTGTTCGACGAGACGCTGTTCCGGCTCGCGCCCACCGTGTACCGCGCGCTCGACGTGGCGCTGCAAGGCGACGACTCGGGGTCGGTGGCGCCGCAAGCGCCCGCGTTCCTGCGGTTCGGCAGCTGGATCGGTGGCGACCGGGACGGCAATCCGTTCGTCACGGCTGCCATCACCGAGCAGACCGCCAGCATTCACGCCGATCACGCGCTGCGCGCCCTGGAGAACGCCACGACTCGGATCGGGCGGTCACTGACCATTGACGCCGCCCTGCTCACCACCACGGGGCTCACCAGCACGGGGCTCACTAGCACGGGCATCACCAGCACGGGGCTCACCGAGCTCGACTCGAGCACGGCCGGGAATGAGCTGGCCGCGGCGCTCGCGGCGGCTTGGCAGGCCCACCCGGCGATCGTCGGCGAGCTCATGGCGCGCTCGCCTGGGGAGCCTTTCCGCGTCTACCTGCTGCTTGCGGCGCAGCGGCTGCAGGCGACCAGGCTTGGACAAGCGAACGACGCGGGTGACGGCCTCGCGTACGCGTCGGTGGCTGACTTCCTTGGTGACTTGCAGGTCGCGCAGCGAGCGCTGGCGGCGGCCGGAGCGTCCCGGCAAGCCTACGGCGAGCTCCAGCAGCTGATCTGGCAGGCCGAGACGTTCGGGTTTCACTGGGCGGAGCTCGAGGTTCGCCAGCACAGCGCCGTGCACGCTGCGGCGCTGCGGGAGCTGCGCGCGGGGCGCGGCGTTCAGGAAATCTCGGCAATGACCCGAGAGGTCCTGGCCACGCTCGCGGCGATGGCGACGATCCAACGCCGGCACGGCGTCGACGCGTGCCGGCGCTACGTTGTCAGCTTCACGACGTCTGCGGCGGATATCGCCGCCGTGCACGAGCTCGCTGCCATCGCCTGTCCTGACGACCGCCCGGTGCTGGACGTCGTCCCGCTGTTCGAGAGCGGAGCCGACCTGGAGCATGCAGTCTCCGTACTCGACGACATGATGGGGCTCGAGCCGGTCGCGCAGCGCGTGGCGGAGACCGGGCGCCGCCTGGAAGTCATGCTCGGCTACTCCGACTCTGCCAAGGAGCTCGGTATGGTCAGCGCGACGTTTCGGCTGTTCGACGTGCAGCTGCGGCTAGCACGGTGGGCCGCGGAGAACGACATCAGGCTCGTCCTGTTCCACGGCCGCGGCGGTGCCCTTGGCCGCGGCGGCGGTCCGGCCGGGCGGGCCGTGCTCGCGCAGGCCCCCGGCTCGGTCGGTGGCAGATTCAAGGTCACCGAGCAGGGCGAGGTCATCTTCGCCCGGTACGGCGACCCGGTCATAGGCCAGCGCCACCTCGAGCAGGTCACGTCTGCCGTAGTGCTCGCGACGGCCGCGGCCCCGGTGCCGCCTCGCGAGATCGATCCCCCTGGTGCGGTCGGTCCCGTCGTGCGGGCCCTGGAAGCGGGGGCGCTGGCGGCGTACCGCTCGCTGGTCACGGCTGACCGATTCGGCGAGTGGTTCGCCCGGCTCAGTCCGCTTGCTGAGATCGGCGGCATGCGGCTTGGCTCCCGCCCGGCTCGCCGTGGCCTTGCGGCCTCCGTCGGCCTCGCCGACCTGCGCGCCATCCCGTGGGTCTTTGCCTGGGCCCAGACGAGGGTGAATCTGCCAGGCTGGTACGGCCTCGGCAGCGGGCTCGCCGCGGCGATCGATGGCCCCGACGGGCTGGCCGCCGTCCAGGCCGCCTATCGTGACTGGCCGCTACTGGCCGTCATGCTCGACAACGCCGAGATGAGCCTGGCCAAGACCAACCGGCGCATCGCTGCGCGCTACCTGGCCCTCGGCGGTAGCGACGAGCTGACTCAACAGGTATTGGCTGAGTACGACTTGACGCGGCGCCTGGTCTTGGACGTCACCGGACATGACCGCTTGCTCTCGGGCCGGCCGGTGCTCTCGCGCGCCGTCGCACTGCGCGATCCGTACGTCGACGCGCTGTCCCACCTCCAGCTGCGCGCGCTGGCGGAGGTGCGCGCGAGCGAAGCAGTGCCAGCAATCGAGGAGCAATGCGAGCGAGCGGCGCTTGAGCGGTTCCTGCTGCTGACCGTCAACGGCGTCGCGGCAGGCCTGCAGAACACCGGCTGACGATCCAGCCCTACCCCTGTGCCAGCGCAGCCGCGGTCATGACCCGAGCGGTGCGCACAGCGCTGACGATCGCCTCGTCCGGCGACAGCCCGCACAGATCGGTCAGGGTGAAAAGCGCCTCCGCGCTCATCACGATGGCAAGGTCCACCTTGAGCTGGGCGAGCGCTTCGGGCCGCAGCGCGCCGTCGGCAGCGAGCGGCGCGAGCGCGAGCTCGATGAGACCGAAGCGAAGTCCCGGCCGCATTGCGGCCGAGCCTGGGCTGACGATCGACGCGGCAATCATGGCCCGGACCGCGCTCTGGTAGCGCCAGACGTGCCGGAGCAGGTGCTCGGTCGCGAACGCGATGCGCTCGACCGGATCAGGGCAGTTCGCGACTGGCGCGAGCGCTTCGGCCGGGCTCGGCCAGGTCCCGTCCACAGCGTCACGCAGGAGCGAGATGAGATCAGGGAAATACCGGTACGCGGTCGCCTCCGACACCAGGGCCGCCCTGGCCACCGCGGGCATGGAGACCTCGGCGCTACGGCTGATGAGCTCACGAGCCGCGTCGACAATGGCCGTCCTAGTGCGCTGCTTCTGGTTCACCCGCCCGGCTGGGGTCTCCATTGTCATGTCCGTACTCTGTAGCGTGCAGCATCATTAGTCAAGTCGACTCTCGTTATGAGAGTTAACTTGCATTAGCTCTGCGACGCCCCTAGAGTCATCTTCGTGAGAGTGAACTCTTACAAGAACGCCAACTGAGGAGAGCTTGATGACGACTACTACCCAGACGCTCACCGTCGCCGGGCTTGGCGAGGTGCCGGTCACCTTCACGGAAACCGGCAGCGGCCGCCCAGTGCTCCTTCTGCATGGCGGCGCCGGGCCGATGTCAGTGTCCGGGTTCGGCGAGCTCCTGTCGTCGACCGAGCAAGCCCGCGTCATCATCCCGGTGCACCCCGGCTTCGAAGGGACCCCGCGCCCGGACCAGCTCCACAGCATCCGGTCGATCGCCGCTGTCTACTCTCGGCTGATGCGGGACCTCGGCCTCCGTGATGTGTGCGTGATCGGCAACTCCATCGGTGGGTGGATCGCGGCCGAGCTCGCCTTCGCCGAGAGCGCAGCCCCAGACTGCCGGGTCAGCTCGGCCGTCCTGGTCGACGCGGCCGGGCTGCAGATCGACGCTGCGCCGATACCGGACTTCTTTTCGCTGACTCTTGACCAGGTGTTCGATATCAGCTATTTCAACCCGGACAAGTTCCGAATCGATCCGACCGCACTGTCCGATGAGCGCAAGGCCGCCCAAGCGGGGAACAGGGCCGCCCTTGCGGTGTACGCGGGTGCGACCATGGCAGACCCCACCCTGGCCGCCGGCTGCCTGCGATCGGCATCCCGACGTTGGTCGTGTGGGGCGAGGCGGATCGCATGATCACAGCCGAACACGGCCATGCCTACGCCAACGCCATCCCGGGCGCGCAGTTCAAGCTGATCGCGCAGGCAGGCCATCTCCCCCAGCTCGAGGCGCCCGCCGAGCTGCTGGCGACACTGTGGCAGTTCGCCAGCAGCCACTTCGCTGGTGCCGCGGCTGAGCCTGGAAGCGCGACGGCATGATCGAGGTCTCGATCGTCGCGCCCGGCGACGGCGAGGTCGCGCTCGCTGGCCCAACGCAGCTGCGCATCCTTGAGGACGGAAGCACGACGTCACATCGGCTCGGCATCGCCGAGATGACGATCGCCCCGCACACCGCCGGTCCGCCGCAGCACCGCCACGCCCGCCATGACGAGGGCTTTTACGTCGTGTCCGGTACTGCCCAGTTCACTGTCGGCGACGTAGTCCACGAAGCGGGGCCGCGGACGCTGGTGATGGTGCCGCTAGGCGCGCCGCACACCTTCGCCAACGCGGGTGACGAGCCCGTCGTGCTGCTGAACACCTTCACACCCGACGAGTACGTGCAGTACTTCCGCGACTTGCGCGACATGATCGCCGCAGGCCAGCCGCTGACTGCCGACGCCCTCGAGGCTGCCATGGCGGGCTACGGCACCGAGCCCGCGACGACGTACGCGACCTAGCCGCCTAGACGGCAGCACGACCCGAGCGGTTAGCTTGTGCGCAGACCGACCGGGAGAGGGAGGATCGTGATGGCGCGACAGGTGCCGTACGTCGGCTATCTCAGCCTGGCTGGTGACCCCCACCTGGTCGCGAACGAGTGCGGCTCCTGCGGGGCGCTGTTCTTCGATCGGCGGAACGCGTGCGCGAACTGCGGTGCCCATGACTTCGGCACCCGCCAGCTGGCCAACGACGGCGTACTGCGCGCGTTCACGATCGTGCACCGGGCTACCCCGGACGTCCAGGTGCCATATGTGTCGGGGATCGTCGACCTCGATGGGGGCGGCGTGGTGAAGGCCAACATCGTCGGCATCGACCCAGTGCCAGGCAGCCTTTCACTCGGCATGAAACTTAAGCTCACCACGTTCCCTATCGGTATGGATTCGGAGGGAACCGAAGCGGTCAGCTTCGGTTACCAGCCGGCCTAGGCAGTGCTGCCTATTGGCTGGCTGCCTGCAGACGGGTTCCCTACAGACTGGGCTGTCCGAGGCTGAACGGAACATCCGCCAGCCGGGCAGCCTGCGTCGCCAGCTCCTCGACAGTCCACTGGCCGTCCTTGGTAATGCTGTCGATAATCGCGAACGGCTGGAACAGGTGGATGCTGCCGCCGGCCACGAAGAAGACGCGGCCCTGGATCGGGCAGTCCGCGGTGGCCAGATAGGCGACGAAAGGCGACACGTTCGCCGGATCCATCGCGTCGAATCCCTCCGCCGGCGTCGTGCGGATGGAGTCTGAGATGCCGGGCGTGGAGAGCGTCAGCCTGGTCCTGGCCGCCGGTGCGATGGCGTTGACCTTGACGCCGTACCGCTGCAGCTCACGCTGGGCGATGATGGTCAGCGTCGCGATGCCCGTCTTGGCGGCGCCGTAGTTGGCCTGACCAGGGTTGTTGTAGAGGCCCGAGGTTGGGGTTTGCCCGGAAGTAATACCTTGGTCCGCGTCACTGGTCGCTCCTTCGGTGGTCGTGGATGATCTGATGGCCCGGTCGGGTGCACGCGCAAGTCGTCGTGCACCCTCAGAGCCGTCAGCCCAAGTGATCCCGCCGTAGCTGAATCAGCTTGCACAGGTGCAGTTCTAAGGTCTCGCACCGTTCGGTGGCGGCCTCGATGACCGTGATACTGCCAGCGGCCAGGTCGTCGCGCAGCGCGGCCAGCTTCGCGTCTAACTCGTGATCAAGTAAGGCAGCAGCTACGGCGTAGGGCGACTGGCTGCGGTCGGGCAGATCATTCGAGATGGTTGGCATAGCCGACTCCTCTGGCGTCGGTCAGGGCCGGGTAGCGGAGCTAGCACTCCGTCCGGCCCGCTTACTTACGGGACTTCGCTGAGCTTCAAGCCAGCCGTGGTCAGTGCCCATTCGGCTAGCAATCCGCGGTGACAATCGGTTGGGGATCGCTCGAAACAACACAGCACCAAGCTCTCTGCGTCGTTCTGGCGAGCGATGTGCTCCAGTGCCCGGCAGACCTTCGCCGGACCATGCCGGTCAAGCTGCGCCAGGTACAGCCGCGCGAACTCGTCAGGCTCGGCATCGAGAAAGGCACCCGGTGTCACCAGCCATAGCCTCGGCCAGGTCTCAGCCTCGGGCCGGAACTTCGGCAGACCGCGGCTGGTCACCACGGCTAACCCCATGTCGCTGGTGTAGGTTCGATAGCTCGCCGTGCGGATGGTTGTCATCTCGATTGGCGCCTCCTAAGTGGTGGGTGATTTCCAAGATCATTCTATTCGAATAGGCGCCCGATTGGCAGTGTTGGGCAGCGTGTTTACGCAGGTCAGCGCCCTGGTCGGCTACGCGATCCAATAGATCCGGGACACCGGATAACTGCTGACATACTTGTGTCGTGATCGACTGCGCAACTTCAGCGTGCAGGGGCGGGAGAGATCGCGGATGACACAGCTTGACTGTGGTTCAACGGCAGGCGAGCAGGCAGGCTGACAGGCAATGCCCAGCCACCACCAATCCGACAGCGGCGCAGCAAGGCCGTTCTGGTCTAGGCCGTGCCTGGCCGGGACGCACGTGGATTGTGGTCATCTTGGCGCCATCGGCCACGGCTTCCGGAATGGCGGGCGCCTGTCGCTTCTGGTATGCCAGTGCCGCTGCCACTCAGCTTGTCTGCTGGCCGGTCGGTTGCACGTGTCGCGGGCGATCTGGGAAGGGCTGTGCACCTGCCCAGGCGAGGAGCTGGCCGCAGACAAGCTTGACGCCGCTGAACGGGACGCCCCAGACTTCGGCGACTTTGAGCGCCAGTGGCGTGAGCGCCGGGAGGGGTCTGCGCGGGAATCGGAGCAGCGCCGCCGAGCAAAGCGCGATGCGTTTGAGGCTACCCGTGCCGCAAGGGTCGGCAAGAGCCGCGCTCAGATCCGGGAAATCTATGTTGCCGAGCTGCGTACCCGCGGCCTCACCGTGCCATCAGATCTGGTGCTGGACGCGACCGCGGATGCTATTGCTCGGAACCGCGATAAATTCACCGCGGTCTACTCGGCCCGTGTGCTCGCCCAACTGGGCTGGGACTTCAGGAAACTGTTTTCGGACTTCGGTCCATAGTCGGCGCACAGCTAGGGAGACCGATCGCACGCATTGCCGGGCGACCTTCGGCGTGGCGGTCAATATCGCCGTCGGCCTAGATCGGCTCCATCACTCGCGTTTGCGGGTGTGGGGGCATGTCATCCCACGTACGGCCGTCAAGTTCGCGGCCGCCAGTCTTGGCGTGCATTCCTCCCCATTGCTTGAAGAAGAACGCTGTGCCGGAAGCCGCACACTGGTCTCGTAGATCGAGCGCCCATTGCCTATCTATTGGGCGGTGATTGGGTCCCGACTCGCCGCCCGCGATCAGCCAATCGATTTCGGCAAGGTCGAGGTCGAGCCGTCCAAGCAGCGGCTCGGCAGACACGAAGCGCACGGCGGCTGGCACCTTGCTCAGCTCGGTCACTCGCCACGCCTGTTGCTGCAGCTCGACGGATACGCCGACCCAGACGTTGCGCGGCCACGGCAGGGCCGGGGCCATCCGCACGAGGCGGCGCGGCCTCTTGGTGAGCAGCTGATAGGTGTGCTGCGGCGTATCGACCATGGTGTCGAAGACGCGCTGGATGAAGTAAGCCGGAACGCGAGCGTGCCACAAGTCGGACATGCTGTTTACGAAGATGGTTCGCGAAGCTCGCCATCGTTTCGGCAGGTCAAGCGCGTCCTCGTGAACGGTGATGCCGAAGCCAGGTCCGCTTGTTCGAGGATCGCCGTCTACCTGGTATTTCGGGTTGCCCATGGCCTTAAGGCGCTTCGCCAGTGTCAACGCGTAGCAGTTGTCGCAACCCGGACTGATCCGATCGCACCCCGTGGTGGGGTTCCACGTGGCCTCTGTCCACTCGATCGAGCTTTTGTCCGCCACAACTTGAGCCTACGGCGCTGATCCGACAACCGCCTGTAACAGGTACACGTGTCGGGCCTCCACAAGCGGGTGGCGCCGAGATACTCGGCTGTCACGCGGCAGGCTGCGCGCTCGTCGCGGATACGATCAGATGCGACACACCGCCGCTTCACAGCACATAGGGGCAGCATTGGCACCCGAGAGAACGCCCGTCGAGCTGTGGGAACGGCCCCCACATACCGCAGCGAAGCACGATCTCCTGCGCACTTACCTGGGAGCATAGTTCCCGATCATGGCCAAGTACAACAGGCGCGTGATCTTCTACGACGCGTTCGCCGGGCCAGGCGAGTACCTCGGCGACAAGCCCGGATCGCCGATGATCGCACTGCAGACCCTCGTCGATCATGACTACTTCGCCGCCATGCACCATACCGAGTTCTTCCTGCTGTTCAACGAGGACGACGCTGGCTGCGCCGAGCATCTCCAAGACCAAGTTGACGAGTTCCGCAAGGCGCGCCAGCCATGGCCCGCGAATGTCAAGGTCGGCATCACCAATTCGACGTTCATCGAGCTGACCACGGAGATGCTCGACGACCTCGATAACAAGAACGCCCAGCTTGCGCCCACCTTCGCGTTCGTCGATCCGGTCGGCGTCAAGGCCACCCCGATGTCCGTGTTGCAGCGGCTGACCGATTACCCCAAAGGCGAGCTTCTCGTCTACTTCGCGCACGAGGCCGTGGTGCGGTTCTGCGGCGCCGGGAACATCGACCCGGTGCTCACCGATCTGTTCGGCACCACGGAATACAAAGCGCGGCCCTGCTGTCCGGACCACAGCGCAGCCAGTACATTCATGACCTCTACAAGCGGCAGCTTCACGAGGTCTGCGGCTTTCCGTACATCCAGAGCTTCGCGATGTATGACTATCGCGGCAAGCGGCTCTACGACCTGTTCTACTGCACGCGGGAGCCGATCGGCCTGGATCGCATGAAGCAGGCGATGTGGAAGATCGCGCCTTCAGGCGACTTTAGCTTTCGCGATCGCTTCGCTGGCCAGGATGTCATCTTCGGCGACGAAGTTAACACCAGGCCGCTGCGCGCAGACCTTCGCAGCCACTTTGAGGGTCAGGCAGTCACGATCGAAGCCATCGTCGATTACGTCATCGCGTCGACGCCGTATGCCAGCAACCACGTCAAACGTGCAACGCTTGCTGAGATGCAGACGGAGGGCCTCATCACCAGCCCGAACCAGAGGCGCAGGAACACCTACCCTGACGGCACGATCGTCGTCTTCCCACCCAGTTAACCGGCCTTGCCAGGCGGTTTCGCTGGCACGGTTGGAGAAGGTGAGCACCATGAAAGGCAACACCATCGCGCTCGGCTTAGCCGCCGCCGCGCTCGCGCTCACCGCCTGCGGCGGCAACGCCACACCTACCACGGCCACCCCGTCAACGCCAGCGCAGGTTGCCGCGAAGATCGAGGCAACCGGCGTCACCCCGATGGACCCGACGCTTTATGCCACCGCCGAGGCCAGCGCCACCTGGCACGGCCGCACTGTAGACATCGCCGTGTTCCAGACCAACAAGCTCCGCGACAACTGGGAAGCAGTCGCGAGGACCTTCGTGCCGATTCTTGCCGACGGTCCCGACTACGCGGTGGCGGGTGACTAGCCATGAGCGGCGGCTGAGTCGGCGCTACACCTTAACGAGGGAAGGAAAGACCATGGCGACAGCACCCAAGAACCCGCTGAGCAGGGATGCGAAGCGCGAACTGGCCACGGCACATATCCGCGCCAGCTACGACTTCGCCGCTACCTGTCCGCTGCCTCCCGGCGTGACCCGAGCCGAAGCGATCGAGCAGATCAAGGACTGGGTCGCTTACGAGCCTGGTGCCATGGACCCGCGCTTCGGGCGTCTAGACAAGTCCTACGGCGGACGCCGGTAAGGGCGCCACAGAACCGATGAACAGACTCGGCACAGCGAAGGAGGCTAGCTCTCTCGCGTCTGCCGGGCAGGTCGCCCCGCTAGAGTCTCCAGTCCAGAGGTGTCTCGAAGCCCGTCATCTCCTCGTTCACGCCCTCACCGTCGAAGTTGCCAGAACGGAAAGCCTCGACCTGTCGAGCCCTTCCGTGCGCCCGCTGGATCGCTGCCCGGTGCCATTCCGCTTCTTCGACCAGCCGGTCAAAGCTGGCGTCCAGCTGAGGCGGGAGGGAACCACTGCGCCCGGCTTCCTCGATCAGCCTCATCTGCTCTACAAGCACATTCAGGCGGGCCTGGCGCTGGGCTATCGCTGTGGCGACCTCAAGCACGACGACCCCGGCGAGAGGGAACGGCGCGGGAGGGAACGGCTGGCTCGGTACCGGAGGGAAGACGCGGACCGGAGGGAACTTCGAGCTCGATCCGGAGTGGCTGCCAGAGCATCTGGTGCATACGCACCAGCGGATGATCCGCCATGATCGTCGTGCCCATACGTCCCGGCATCGTCTGCCGGATCACGATGTCCTCGCCGTTGTACTGGACGAGCGCGGCGTGCTCCGGGCCTGCCTTAGCCACGCACATCCCCGGCACTTCAACGGCGTCTACGAGGTCTTCGACCATCAGCGTGATGCCGTCGCGGACCTGCCAGGTGAGGCTCATCGTTCCCGCGCCGCCTCTCGTGCGAAAGCCGCTCGCTGCATAGCCCCGACCGACCGCGTGTTGTGGAACTCCGGCCCGCCTCGCTGCATGGCCCCGACCAGCGCGTTCTCCGACCAGTGCTCCAGACGACTGTTCAGCACCTGCCTGGAATCCGCGGCGGCCCTCTGGCGACGTACCACCAGGCCAGCCCACCCCGAAGCGCCTCTCTTCTTCGGCTGAAAAGTGGCGGCGTCCCAGAGCTTCCTGAACTGCGTCACCGAGCGCGAGGTTGCTCTGGGCGTTGATCCCCAGCTACTCGCAGATGTCGCTCAGAGCCCGCGACGAGGCGTCGGCGTCTACCTCGGCTTCGGCTAGCTGCTCCTCGGCTTCGGACACGTAGTCGTTGGCGCTCTTGTACGGCTGATCGCTCTCCCAACGCTCGCGAGTGCCTGGGATCCGCTGGTCGAGAGCGAGGCGGTCTAGCTGCCGCTGCCGGTCGTCGGAAGGCGTCCGCTCGTCGCTGGTGTACGCCGGGCGCTTGACTGGCGGTGGCGTCGGCAGGTTGCCCTTGCCCGGCGTCACATCGACCATGCCGCTAGTCCCAGGCGCGTCGATCCGGCTCCCACAAATCGAGCAATACTTCGGAATGAGATTCCCTGGCGGCTTACCGATCGGGCTGTGACAGGCGTGGCAGTTGCCAGACGGAGACTGCGGACGCTGATTCCCCCGTAGCCGTGATCGACGCCAGACTCCTCCGGCGGGTCGTAGCTGTATACCGCCTGGCAATCGTCATGAGCCCTCCCGATGTGAGTGACCGCTGCCCCGGCGGCTCCGGAGCTTGCGGCCTGCACGCCGAAACAATTTGGCAACGGCATCGGCCACCAGTAACGGTCCGAAGGGAACCAACTGGTCGTGCAGGTGCGCCCGTACGCCGGGACAGCAGTCGAGATCAGGATGCCTGCCGGTCACTAAGCGCGCCAACCTGGTCACGCTTCCGCGCCCGATACCTGCTGCTACGAGCCTGAGAATTCGCCTTCGCCGTCACGTCGTGCTGCGTGACGCGATCGAGGCTGCCAAGCAGATCTGTGAGCCCAGCAGGCGCGGCAATGCCATCTCGCTCCAGTCGGCGGACGAACGCAGCAATCGCAACGCGGGCGTATTTCGCGGTGCCCGGATCGACGTGAACCACTGCCATAAGGCAACCACCACCGCGAGTTTCCCCGTAGCGGTAGCCATAACCGCTGCCTCGCTGACAACGCCATCCCGGTCCAGCAGGTACGCCAGCGCCGCGATCCGGTCCTGGTAGGCGACCACCAGGTTCCTCGATTGCCGCCACAGATAGGCGAGGTGGCGCAGCTGCGTAACGGTGTCGTCGTGGACAACCTACAGGAGGTGAATCACCTTGTCGCTATCGCTCGAAGGCTCGTCCTCCAGTGCTGTTGCAGCCCAGGCCAGATCTGCCGGTGAGGCGAGCCCAGCCCCGTCCTCCAGGCCTCAATGGCAGCCTCCCCGGTGGTTGCAGGCAACCGGCCCGTCAGAGGCTCCTGAGGCCGCTGAGAGCGCGCGTGGCAGAAGCTCAGCTTCCGACCCCGCCAACAGCATGATGACCATCGCCTCAACGCGATCCCTCGCGACCGCGGGCCACAACGGAAACAGGAGCGACTGGTCGAACTCCGGGACATCATGCCGACGCCAATGCGACGTGGCCTGCCCTGCGTCCCTCGTCGTTGATCACCGCCGGGCCGGTCTCCATGTCCAGCAGAGTCCCGATCACCGCATGGCCGCTCTCGTGCCAGGCGGCTAGCGTGCGCTCACTCGTCACAGCCGCAGGCTAACCGGCGCTCCCGACAACCGCTATCAGCCCGCCTCGCGGATGATTCCAGCACTGCGACGGCCAGCTGCCGAACCGCAGAGCCACGTCCTGGCAGTAACACGGATACGACGGGTCGCAGGCATACCAATCCGGATGCGGGCCGGGGTCTTTCGGCAGATGCACCGTCGTCGGAACCGGCGCCGTCCGGACGACATTCAGGAAGTCCTTCAGCGGCCCGCCCTGGTTACTCGCCGCCAGGTTGCATCGCTTGTGCGAGTAGCCGCGGTAGTCATCGGGACCGCCGCGATCGGCGTGATCGAGGTGGATTTCCTGGCCCGGAAGCATCGTCTCGCCGCATCGGGTGCAAGGCGTCCAGTAAGCGTTCTCGACTGTCTGCGCGCGGAGCTTCTGGTGCGCTGTTCCGTACCTCCGCGAATGCGGATCGCGGCACTCGTCGTGGTACTTCGCGGGCCTGCCGGGCCAGCCTTCTCGATCATGCCGCCGCAACGCTGGCAAACGCTCGAAGTCATGCAGCCAATGCTCAAGCCGCGCGCCCGGACGGTCAATTCACCGTTAGCACGCGCGCAGGATTTCGCGTCCGTGGGGGGAGCGCAATTTGGACGGGCAGGGTCTTTATCCGCTCGCGCTCCCGTCGCTCGCGCCCCCCGGTCTCCGGTCGCGTTAATCGGTCGCTGATCGCGGTGGGTCGCGGTCCGTCGCCGTGGGCGCGCCGCTCGCTCGTCGTCTCGGCGAGGCGACGGCACACGAAAGCCCTAGCCACCGTCACCTGGCTGGGGCTTCGGTTCGCCTTACGAGGACACTTGCTTCGCGATCTGCTGCACCTGCACGCCGGTCATGCCTGCGCAGTCCGGCTCATCTGCGGACAGCTGGCCGGTGACCAGTTCGGCGTTCACTCCAGCCAGGAACTCGCCCTGCCCGAAGTTCGCGCCGCCGAGGCTCTGGTACATCTGGGTCAAGTCCTGGGCGCACAGCTGGGCTGCGGTAGGCGCCTGCAGCTGGACGTGTGGTGCTGGGTTGGCGGCTTGCTTGCCTGGCCTCCGCAACCGGCCACTGCGGCGGCTAGGGCCGCGGCTATGAGTATCTTCCTCATCTGGGTCTCTTTCTCCCGGTGCGGCGAGGGCGGCACTGCCCTGCGGAACGCGCGGGTGGGCGCGCCAAGGCGGGCGCGGTTGCTGGGTGGTTGGTCGGGGGTGCCCGGTCGCGTTGGCGTAGGGAGGTGCCCGGTCACTTCGGTACTCCTGGCAGTTGGACGAACCAGACGATGGCCAGGATTACAAGCGCCACCATCGTGCACGCGCTGGCCCATCACTGAGCTGGCGGCCGGGGCTCGTTTTGCGTCGGGTGGGTGGCTAGTGGGGTTCTTCGGCAGCCGGTGTGCGTTCCCCTATCGTGCTTCCGTCTTCTATCACGTATTCCCCGACGTTCACCTGCGGGTCTGTCGAAGCGCAGCGATCCGGAAGTGGACGGCCGAACTCGTCCAACCGCTTGAGAGAGGCCTCAACGACGTCAGCCATATAAGAGCTGTTTAGTTGCTGCAAAGCGCTGGCCAGTTTCTCGCGCGTGTACAGATCGACCGCATCTCCCTCGGTGTCCATGAACAATGAGAGATTCTCGATGGTCGCCCTCAGCCAGAATCTATCCACGTGCCCGGACTTCGCATCGGTCAGGTGACGTTGCGCGAGACTAAGTAGGACCTCCACCTCACGTTACGCAATCTCAACCCCAGGTCCGCCGTATCGGCAACATATTGGTTAAGCAGAGAGATGGCGACCGCATCAACCACGCCGCCGACAACGAACCCGACACCGAACGCTTGTAGGGTCCCCTGCCCCCAAGCGGTGCGGACTACAGCCTCGGACAGGTATAGGCAGAGAACACCGGTCGCGACCAAGAGGACGCCCGCCAGCACGATGAGTCTGGGACTAGTTAATCCCGCGGCAAGCCAAATTCGCGCGCGGCTCGCTCGCATGCGGTCCATCAAGTAGCGCAGCGTGCCGTGATGCTCCGGCTCTCCGTTTCTCGGGTCGGCTGTCACCTCATCTCCCCAGCGGCGGCCGTGTCATACGGCTATGTAGGTCGCTCATGTCTCCACCCGGTTCCCGCCCCGGACCTCGTTCAGCGTAACGCGCTGAAGATCATTCTGACCAGACGACAAAGCCCCGGCTCGCTGACCCAACACTGTGTGCTCCCTAGCTCGGGAGGCCAGCGGTCGAGCCTCTCACCGCCTCAAGCCCGGATCACCGACCGGGCTCGGGCAGGGCGCGTTGCTAGATCTGCAAACCCGCCTCCGACGCCAGCTTCCGCGCGCATGCCATCGCCGCGCGCTCAGCCTCGTGACCCCATGTACTGTGCGGGCACTTGTGCACGACGCCATCGGGGCCGGTCAGGACTGGCTTGTGGTACGTGAGCGCATAGGCACCCAGGTCGACCGTCCCTTTGGGCTTGTCGCTCGCTTTGGGCTGGCTCGCGGTGGACTTGTCGGCCTTCGCTGCGGCCTTCGACGCGACGCTCGACGCCGCCTTGGCCTTGGCGGCTTCCTCGCGCGCCCTGGCCTGCTCTGCGGCCTTCTGCATGCGCTCGGCCGCGCTGGTGGACCGGACGGCGTTGTCGCCGGTCGCGCTGCGCACGCCACCGCCGACTACCGTGGTAGTGGCTGGCTTGTCGGCGCCCTCCAACAGCGTCCCAAGTTCGGCCAGGTTCTTGTTCTGGGGCGCGCGGCGCCGGGTGGTGGTCTTCGGTTCGGTTGCTGTTGCGGTGCTCGATGCTGCCATGACTCGCACTCCTTGGGTGGTGGTGGTGGCCGGTGATTCCAAGATCATTCTAGTCGAAGATCGCTCGGCGGGAAAGAGAAACGATCAAGGAATCAGCAGGTCAGATGGCATGTCACGCTCTGCTCACGGACTCCGCGCGGCGGCAATCGGAGGCCCCAGTCACCCGGCAGCGCGCGACTTGCGCCGCCGGATAATTGCGCTTCTTGTCAGGCAGGTCGAGCGCGGAAGCAGATATCGACGGCCCGTGAATCATCGTCGGCGGGCAGGACTCTCACGGCCGCCGCCAGCATGTTCCGGATGCTCTCAGATGCAGTAATCTGTCATGATATGTTCCGTGAAGCGGTTGTACCCGACTGGTATTGCGACGAGGTGCTACCAGGCCTAACACCGGTTGAAGTCGTCGCGGAAGACCAACAAACGCTGACCTTCAGACCGCCGATTCCCGGTTTCGGCACCGACCACATGATCGTCATCCCGAAGCGGCACGTGGAGTCACTTCTCGAACTCGAACCAGCCGATTTCACTCCTGTGCTCGTGGCAGTGCAAGGCGCCGCACGCCTGCTCACCGAACTGCACGGCGGCTGCCAGGTCATTTCCTCGTGTGGGAACGAGCAGCACAACCGGCACATGCACTGGCACGTGGCGGTGGGCGAGGGCGTAGCGCGCTTCACTGCCCGCTGACCGTACTAGCCGCTGCACGCCACCACGCAACCGCACTGATCGGGCGCGGGCTCCCCTACGTTCTCGGCTGCCGTGCTGTCACTATTGCTGCACTGGCATGCAGTTGAGCAGCTTGAGAGCCTGCCCGAATTCTCGGTCATTCATCGCCCGGCCTCGGCGTCGCCGGGAGGTCACTGTCGCGTTCATCTCCGCCCACCACGGACGCACGTCGTCCCTCACCGCTGCTCCTGATGAAGTTGACGACCATAGGCAGCGGCTTCCCGTCACTGATCATTCGCTCGACTGCGCGAACGGTGCTGTTGTCGTCGACGAAGAACACCGCGCAGAGACCGTCAGGGTCCTGGCGCTCGTAGTGCCTGAGCACTTGCGTCCACCAGGGTTCTTCGCGCTGAGCGCCAACGTCAGTTGGTGCCGTGCGAAGCACGGAATCTTCTACCTGGTTTTGGGGCTCGTGTTCTTCTGGTAGATGGTCTTCTACTACTTGGTCTTCTGAATAACCCCTCAGCCACCGACCGGTTGGTCCACCGACCGGTTGTCCACCGGCCAGTCGGTAACTGCGGAGTCGTCCCGCCAGGGGAAACGCGATGTTTCCCCTGCTCGTACCGAGTCCGCAGTTTTGCGGGGTCGGTGAGCTTGCGGCAGGTAGCGCAGTCGGATGCGTCCTCACATGGGACCGAGGGCGCATCGTAGTAGTGGACTTCGGTAGCAAACCTGCCGCTTTGCAGGTGACGTCTGATCCGGTGCCGATATCCAGCGGCCTCTAGCTCGGCGAGGATTCGCTCGACCATCCGCGCTGACTCGGCCTTGGTGGCCCGCTCGCGAACAGCCCGTACCGCCGCCTGCTGCGCTGTCTCCGGTTCCCAGTCGTCCTTGTTCGAAAGCATCTCGCCCAGGTAGCCACGCGCTGCCCAGCTGAGTGAGCTATCGCGATGCGTGGCGTTAGGCACCTGGGCGAACCCGCTATCGAGGCGACTGCGGTGTATCCGGATCGCGGCCACGGGCGGCTTGTCACCACCCGCCCTGTCGGCGGTCAGCCGTCAGGTCATCCTGACGCTGAAGCCGCTCCCAGACCGACTCCTTGGTCATGCCGAGCAGATCGCCGAGTTCGGCCAGAGGCGCGCCCCTGGACCGGAGCGCCGCGGCGGCAAGCCACATGATCCGGTCGCCCTGGTCGAGAAACTCCTTCATCGCCGCCAGAGCCCGGAAGTCACCGGCCGCAGCGCGTCGGCCAGCTGCCCTCATCTGCCCGATGTTCCGCCGGGCTAGCTCAGTCTCCTCAACCTGACCGGGCCTCCGGCTGTCCGCCCTCCCGCTGCCGCCGCTTGGCAAGCTCGTCATTGAGGGCGTCGCGGCGTGCCTGCTTCATCGCAGCGAGGATCTGCTCTACTTCGGCGAGAGGACGCGCAGCCAGTTGCCCGACCAGGGCGTCGCTGAGTCCAGGCGCTTCCTTGCGTAGGCCGTCTTGCCGGTTCACGGGCTGCCGCCCTGTCGGCCGTCGCGCCTAGACTCAGGTCCAGACGTTGGCGCTCTTGGCGGGGTAGCTGCGTCGCGACTGGCGACTACCTGCTCGGGTGGGTCGCCAGTCCGCTTCTCCGGCCTCACTGCTCGGCCTGCTGGACAAGCTCCTCAACGGTGAGCTTGCCTCGTTCTATAGCCGTCTGAACAATCCTCGCGGCCTGGGCAAGTTTGGCCGGGTCGTCGGTTGCACGGATGGCCGCGTTCTTGAGCATCTGCGTCCGGGCCTTCTCCATGTTCGTGACCCGGTACTCGTCGGCCATAAGGACATCGCTTGCCATGACAGCCGCAGGAGATTCAGCACGAGCATGAAAAGAACCACCTACCCATCGCTCGACGTTCGTTGCGCGGGTGGTGGTCCCCTAACTGCCCCGTGGTGGTGAGGGCAGCTACTTTCAGGCTAGTTGGTTGAACGTTAGGTGACAAGGTATAACGCGCCTGTTTCCACAGGTCAGCGCCATACGATCGCGACTCTCTCCGGGTCGAACCCCCTCCGGCCCGGCGTTGCCCGGAAGATAATCACGCTCTCCACGAACAGCCTGACCAACTCCCGCTTCTCATCTAGCGTCATCAGCGGCCACGACGAACGGGCGTCCTCGATGTTCACTCGCGCAGGCGGGACAGGGACTGCCGCAAGCTGAGCCCGCAAGCCAAGTTCGGTCGCATCGATGCCGTTCTTGGCCGCGCGCCACTCCTCCATCGTGAGCCTGCGCTCGCCCCACATCCCAGCCAACTCCTGCCGCTGCGCGTCGAGAGCACCGAGGGACTTCGCTAGCTGCTCGCGCTCGAACGCATGCTCGTCCACGGTCATCGCCGCGAGGAACTCGGGCCGGTCCAGAGCGTCGAACACGCAGTCGGCGACGTACTGCTCGGTCTCGTCGGCCATGATCCCGATGCAGCCGCGGCCGACCTGCACGCCTTTCACCCGGCTGTTGCACAGCAGGTACTTGCGCACCCGCGTTCCGCTGCTGCTCGTCTGCTTGCGGATCGTGCTGCCGATCAGCGGAGCCTCGCACCTCCCGCACAGTGCGAGGCCGCCGGTGAGGATATAGACGCGCCCGGTGTACCGGGGACCGGGCCGGACCGGATAGCTACGTCCGTCGCTGCGGGTCACCCTGCGCGGGCCGCCGAGCTTGCTCCGGAGCAGCTGCCACGTCTCGGGGTCGATGATGGCTTCCCAGTTGCCGGGGCCGACGTCGACGCCCCGGTAGATCCGGCGCCCGGCAACGGTGCCGTTGGTGAGGATGTCACGGACCTGACCGGACGTGATCTTGCCGCCCCTGGCCCCGGTCAGGCCCCGCCGTGCGAGTTGGTCGGCGACGTCGGTCTGGCTCCACCCGGCGAGGATCTTCTCGGCTGCCCACGTGATGGCCTCAGCTTGTGCGGGCACGACCGCGAGTGTCTTGGGCTCGCCCTTGCGGGCGACGTGCTCGTAGCCGAACGTCTTGCCGCCACTGGGAACACCCCACTGGGCGCGCTTGTCCAGGGCCGGGCGGATTCTCGCCTTGATCTTCCGGGACTCGGCGGCAGCCAGGACGGCCTTAATCGCGGCGACCTCATCCCCCACCCGGACGATGCCATCCCGGTTGGTGTGCACCACCTCGATGCCAGCTTCGGTGAGTTCGGCAGCTAGCTCGAACCAGCCGACCTCGCGGCGGTCTAGCCGGGACTGCTCGACGGTCCACAGGTGCGCCACGTGACCGTCGCGGATCGCTTGCCGGAGCCGTTCGTAGTGCTTGCGGTACTGGCCTGTCGATGCGCTGATGTTGTTGTCGCAGTAGACCTCGATGGCCATTCCCGGCCAGGCACTGGCGGCATACTCGCGGCCTTGCTCTTCTTGAGCCCGGACGCCTGCGCCCTCGGTTCTGTCTTCTGAGATCCGGCAGTACAGAGCCACGTGTCGCATTCCCACCATCCACTGTCCGCCCTGCGTTCGGGCGCAGGCCCGGGTGGTGGTGGTTCAGTTACATGGTATTGGTTGTTTGCGGTTATGAGTCGACGTGGTGTTGATGACTGACGGCTGGAGCACCTGGCCAGCCTTGGCCTGCTCGCGCCAGTAGCCGGCCGCGGCGCGCATCGGCATGAAATGCCCGCGCAGGTGCACCCGGATCACGTCGTCCCACTCGCTGTCCGTCATGTTGATGATCGTGCGGTCCCGCAGGATGCCGGCATTGTTCACGAGCACGTGCAGCGAGCCGAACTCCTCGATCGCCTGCCGGACCAGCCGGGCGGCGCCCTCGGCGGACGTAACGTCGTCCCCGTTGGCGACCGCCTGGCCGCCCGCCGCCCGTATTTCCTCGACCACCTGCTGAGCTGGCGTGGCGTCAGCGCCCGAGCCGTCGGGTCCGCCGCCCAGGTCGTTGACGACGACCTTGGCGCCTTCGGTAGCGAACAGCAGCGCGTGCTCGCGGCCAAGGCCGCGGCCGGCGCCGGTGATGATGGCGACTCGGTCGTCAAGCGCGCCCATTCGCGGTCCCTTCGTCGCTGCCTGGACCGCAGCGTACCGACAAATCAGGCCAGGTATCGGGCCGATGACCCAGTGGTATGAATCGGGTGATATCAAGGGGCCATGGCGAGCCTGACTGACCCCGTGATCGGGACCGCTGAGACGGGCCTGCCCGAGCTGCTGACGCTGGAGCGGATCGAGGACAACCTGTTCCGCACCGTTGTGGTGCACGCGGAGCCCGCCGGGCTGTTCGGCGGCCAGGTCGCCGCGCAGGCGCTGCGGGCAGCGGCGGAGACCGTGTCCGAAGACCGCCATCCGCACTCGCTGCATGGCTATTTCCTCAGCCGCGGCGACGCGTCGCGGCGGGTCCTGCTGACGGTGCACCGCGACCGCGATGGCGGCTCGTACTCCAACCGACGGGTCATCGCCGTGCAGAACGGCAAGGTCATCTTCAACATGGCCGCCTCGTTTCACGTCCGCGAGGACGGCTCGGACTATCAGGCGCATCACGCGCCGGACGTGGAGGCACCCGACGAGCTGCCGGACGACCAGCGCTGGCACCGGATGCATGGGGTGGAGATCCGGCTTCCGCGCCAGCCCCAGCCGGGCCAGCCGTGGCCATCGCGCATGTGGATCAGGTCGCGACACAAGCTCGACGGTGACATGACGCACGCGTGCGCGCTGGCCTACGTCTCCGATATGTTCACCGGGCTGGCCGCGGCGCCGGGCATCACCATCTCGGGCCCGCTGACCAGCATCGATCACTCCGTCTGGTTCTTCCGCCGGGTAGCGCTCGACGACTGGGTCCTGATGGACCTGCAGCCCGAGTCCACCTCCGGCGGCCGTGGCATGTACACCGGCCGGATCTTCAGCCGGGACGGCACGCTCGCGGCCGGGATCGCGCAGGAGACGCTCTTCCGGCCGGGCGTCGCGCGCACCGGGCCGCTGAACCAGTGACGGAGCCTGGACAGACAGTTCCGTCACATCCAACCGGTGGCAGCGAGAAGGGATTATTTCCGATGACTGACCGCGCGGATGATCTTGTGCAGCGATCCGAGCCGCGGCCGAGCGTGGTGCAGCTCACGCTGGCCAGGCCGGACAAGCTGAACGCGCTGACTCAGCCGCTCGTCACCCAATTTCACGAGCACCTCCGCGACCTCGCCGCCGACCTGACCTGCCGGGTGGTCGTGCTGACCGGCGCAGGCCGCGGCTTTTGCGCCGGGCTGGACCTTGGCGGTTTCGGCACGATGCCAGGCACGGAGGATTTCGGCCGGAGCCAGCAGACGTGGGCGACGCAGCGCGCGATCGCCGCGCTCGTCCAGGAGATCCGCCGACTCCCACAGCCGGTCATCGCCGCCGTGAACGGACCCGCGGCTGGCGGCGGCCTGGCGCTTGTATGCGCCAGCGATATCAGGATTGCCTCGTCGGCAGCAGTATTCGCGACCTCGTTCATTCGCATCGGCGTGACTGGCTGTGACATCGGCACGTCCTGGCTGCTGCCGCGGCTCGTCGGCGCCGCCCGGGCGCACGAGCTGATGCTGACGAGCAGGCGGTTCGACGCCGCCGAGGCGTTGCGCATCGGCCTGATCACCGATGTAACCGCGCCCGAGGCGCTGACCGAGCGGGTGAACGACACGATCGATGCGCTGCTCCAGGCGCCGCCGCTGTCCCTGTCGCTCACGAAGCAAGGCATGTGGCTAGCTCTCGAGATCCCGTCCTTCGACGCGATGGTCGAGGTAGAGAATCGCCAGCAGGTGCTGACGTCGGCGACCGAGGACGCGCGCGAGGCGATGGCGTCCTACGTGGGACGGCGCCCGGCCGAGTATCGCAACCAGTGAGCCTGCACCGATGACGCGGCCGCTAGCGCCCCTAGGAGTGCCACGCCTGAGCTAGTAGCCTGACCACGGGGGCTCCCCCGTGCCCCGTTGTTTGTGCCGCAAGGCAGGAGGACCTGTCATGTCCGACTCGCTGTGGATCATCGGCGTGGCGATGACGAAGTTCATGCGCTACAAGGACAAGGACCTCATCGACCTCGGCACGGAGGCGGCGACGGCGGCGCTTGAGGACGCCGGCCTGACTATCTTCGACGCGGACATCCTGGCGGCCGGCTGTCTGTATGACACCAACGGGATCGGGCAGCGGATCCAGAAGCAGATCGGGCAGACCGGTATCCCCGTCTACAACGTGACCAACGCGTGCGCGACCGGGGCGACGGCCTTCCGCGTTGCGGCGATGGCGATCAAGGCCGGCGAGGCGAGCATCGGCCTTGCGGTCGGCCTGGAGCAGATGGGCAAGCTTGGGCTGCTGGGCGCCCAGCCGAGGCGCAAGGACAAGCCGTACGAGCCGTCCGGGCGGTACGGCGCGGTCGGGCCGGTCGAGGGCATCCTCGGCACCGGCCTGATGCCGGGCACGTTCGCCCAGTCCGGCATGGAGTACGCCTACCTGCACGACGGCGTCGGGTTCGAGCAGTTCGCCAAGGTCGCCGAGAAGAATCACGCGCACTCGACGCTGAACCCGCTGGCGCAGTACCAGAAGGCGTTCTCCCTCGAGGAAGTCATGAACGCCGAGATGATCGCCTACCCGAATACGCTGCTCATGTGCTGCCCCACCGGCGATGGCGCTGCTGCGGCAGTGCTGTGCAGCGGCGAGCGGCTGAACTCGCTGCCGGACGAGGTCCGCCGGCGTGCGGTCAAGGTATCCGCGTCGGTGCTCACTAGCGACCCGTACGTGGACGGCGGCTCGGTCCAGTTCGATGTCAACACCCTGACCCGCAAGGCGGCTGACAAGGCCTACGAGCAGGCAGGCGTCGACCCGCAGGACCTGGACCTGGTCGAGTTGCACGACTGTTTCGCCACAGCCGAGCTGCGCCACTACGACAACCTCCGGCTGTGCCCCGAGGGCGGCGCAGGCGAGTGGATCGACAAGCGAGGCCCCTGGCGCGACGGGCAGATCCCGGTCAACGTGTCCGGCGGACTGCTGTCCAAGGGCCATCCGCTGGGCGCGACCGGCATCGCCAACATTTACGAAGTATCGACGCACCTGCGCGGCGAGGCCGGGGACCGGCAGATCGAGGGCGCCAGGGTCGGTCTCACCCACGTCATCGGGCTGGGCAGCGCCTGCGCCGTGCACATCCTGGAGAAGTCAGCCGCATGAGCCCTGGTTCAGGCAGCACGGTCCCAGGCGGCGCCCGCCCATCTCCTGCGCAACTGCGCCCTCTTCCTGGCCTCATGCCCGACCCGGCCGGTGCGTATGACCTCGGCGCGCTCGGCTACACCCAGCAGGAGTTCCTGCTGGAGGGCACCGCGCACAGCTACCGCCTGATCAGCGACCGGGGGCCCGATGGCCGGTGGAGCGTCGAGCCGGCCGCTGTCGCGCCGTTCACGACCAGGGTGATCGTGCGCCGCCCAGCCGACGACACGCGGTTCAGCGGGACGATCGTGGTCGAGTGGCTGAACGTCTCCGGCGGACTGGACGCGGCGCCTGACTGGATGCTGACGCACACGCATCTGCTGCGCCGTGGTCACGCCTGGGCTGGTGTGTCGGCGCAGCGAGCCGGGATCGAGGGCGGCGGCCTCGTACCCGGCATGCACCTGAAGGCCGCCCATCCGCAGCGGTACGCGGCGCTGTCCCATCCGGGCGATGCCTGGTCGTTCGACATCTTTAGCCAGGCGGGCCGCGCGGTCCTGGCTGAGCTGCGGCAGGCCGCTCCAGCGGGGTCGGCAGCGCGCTTGCTCGCCAGCGGTCACTCTCAGTCGGGCGCGTTCCTGGTCACCTATGTGAATGCGATCGATCCGCACGCCGGAGTGTTCGACGGATTCCTCGTACACGGCCGCACCGGCGCCGGCGCGGCACTCGACACCGGCTTCAGGCCAGGCGCCACGACACAGGCCGTCGGCGAGCGGATCCGCGATGACCTGCGCGTCCCGGTCATCGTGCTCCAGACCGAGACCGACGTGACGCTGCTCGGCAGCGGACTTGCCAAGCAGCCCGATAGTGACTTGCTGCGGAACTGGGAGATCGCCGGAGCGGCACACGCCGACAGCTACCTGTTGTTCGCCAGCGGCCAGGATGATGGCGCGCTGCCGCCCGCCCGGCTCGCTGAGCTCATACAGCCGACGACCGACATCCTGATGGGCCACACCGAGGTGCCGGTCAACAGCGGCCCGCAGCACCACTACGTCGAGTGCGCGGCCGTCGACCAGCTGGACGCCTGGGTCGCGGGGACGCGCAAAGCCTCCGGCAGCGCGTCGCCTCGAGGTCACGGCCGACGGCCGTGACCTCGTCAGGGACAACCTGGGCATCGCCACTGGCGGCATCCGCACGCCATGGACGGACGTGCCGGTGGCGGTCTTGTCGGGAACGGGGCAGCGCGGCGAGATGTTCGCGTTCCTGTTCGGGACGACAACCGCATTGACTGACGCCGACCTGGCGCGCCTTTATCCGGATGGCCAGGCCGACTACCTGGCGAAGTTCCAGGCCTCGCTGGAGTCGGCCATCGACGCTGGCTTCCTGTTGCCCGATGACCGGGTCGAGATCCTGGGCCTCGCGGCCGCCGCCTGGCCCCGCTAGCCAGCCCGGTCTAGCTGGCCCCGTCTGGACATCTGCGGGCTGACATTCCAGTTTTAGGCCGTATTCTGGCCTTGTCGGCGCAAAAAGCCCAGGTTAAAGGCCCAGCCTTGCACCAGGCGGACACTGAGCGGAGGTCGGATGCGTCTGGCCAGGCTCAGGTTCCTGGGCAAGTTCAGGCTTATTGCGATGGTTTTGGGGTTTATGGCGGGGATCGGCGGGATCACCGCCGCTGTGGTTCTCAGCCCGTCGGTACCCATGGCAACAGCGACCCAGGTCCGTAGCGCCTCCGACCAGACCTCGACTGTTGGCGCCTTGTTCGCCCGCACGGCCTCGGGTCAGCTCACAGCCCACTACTGCACGGGGAGCGTCGTCGACAGCCCGGCGGGTGACTTGGTGATCACGGCCGCCCACTGCCTGGCCGGCAAGACACCCAGTCAGGTGGCCTTCATCCCGGACTACGCCCATGGCCATGGCCCTTATGGCGTTTGGACGGTCAGCCAGATCATCGAGGATCAGCAGTGGATGTCGTCCAACGATCCTGACGACGACTTCGCCTTTCTGGTCGTCCATCAGCCGGGGTCCCAGGTGGCGATCCAGGCGCTGACCGGAGCAGAGGCTCTGGCCGTCGGCGAGTCCGCCGGGCGAACCGTCAAGGTTGCCGGCTACCCCGACGACCTGGACAGCCTGATCAGCTGCAAGAACCTGGCGCTGAATTTCAGCCCCACGCAGCTCAAGTTCGACTGCGGCGGTTTCACCAACGGCACGAGCGGCAGCCCGCTGATAGCCGAGACTGGCCCTCTCGGCAACGTCGCCACCGTGATCGGCGTGATTGGCGGGTACCAGCGGGGCGGCGACACGCCGTCGGTGTCGTACGCAGCCAAGTTCAGCACCCAGATGGCGGCGCTGTACCAGGCTGCTCTGGCCGCCGCCGGCCACTGACGTGCCAGCTGGGTAGTGTCAGCCCGGAGCGGTTCGCGCGTCGGGGGGGGCATGCTCACTTGACTCAGGTGGATGAAATCCGTGCTCAGGCACTGGAGGTAGCCGCCGGGTGGTCGCCTGCTGAGCAACCCGAGTCCTGGCGGCTAACGGCGGAGCTGTTCACCATGATCGCTGGGCACGAGGAGCTGCTCTCGGTGCTGTCAGCGCTGCCGCCCGACCGGCTGCCCGCCCTGCTCGCGAGCGCTGCGATCGCCTTCCTGGTGCGGCGTGACGAGCCGATGCCACTGTCTCGCTATTTTCCGGTGGCCCGTCGGCCGCAGCCCCCGCTCGACGCCGGATTCGGCTCGGCGGCCGCCGGCTTCGTGTCAGCCCGGCTGTCCGACATCATGGCTGTCTGCGCGAGTCACCGCTACCAGATGAACGAGGTGGCGCGCTGCGCGCAGATCGCGCTTGGCATGGCAGCCGACCACGGCCCGTCGTGCGGGCCGATCGCGATGATCGACCTCGGTACCGGGGCGGGCCTTGGCTTGCAGCTCGACCGGTACCAGTACGAGATCGGCGACCTCCGAACGGGGCCACCCGGCCTCACACTGACCTGCGAGGTACGGGGGGATCGCCAGCCGCCGCGGCCAGAGCTGCCGCCGATCATCTGTCGGGCCGGGATCGAGCTCGATCCTGTCGACCTGGCCGACTCCGCCGAGCGGTCCTGGCTCGAGGCGTGCTCGCCGCCGGAGGCATCCGCGTTGACCAGGCTCGACCTGGCGATCGAGATGAGCCGCCGATCGCCGCCACCAATAATCGCGGGCGACGCCGTCGCCGCGCTGCCCGGCGTCCTTGACAGCCTGCCTCCGGACCTGCCCGTCATCGTGACGGACGCGTACCTAGCCGTGTTCCTGTCAGCTGCCGAGCGCGCCAAACTGTTCACGATCCTCTCGGCCGCGAGCCGAGCCAGGCCGGTGACCTGGCTATCGCTGGATCCTCTCGTGCCGCTCGGCCCATCCGGCCGCGACAGCGTCCAGGGCCTTGCGGTGCCGGAGTCCCTGGCCGCCGACTATCGAGCACGCGGCGTGTTCGCCATTCTCGGCGCCAGGAGTTTTGACCGGGCAGCAGAGGACGGCACCCTGCTGGCTCGCGCCCATCCGTCCGGTCAGTGGGTTGAGTGGCTCGCCTAGCTGGCTGCCTTGCGCGGCGCGACGCTACTCGGTGAACGGCGGCCCGCTCAGACGCCTTGCTGCGCTGCCAGATCCTCGTCGACGATCAGCAGCAGCTTGCCGCGTGTATGGCCCTGCTCGACCGCGGTGTGCGCGGCGGGCGCGTCGGCAAGGTAATACCGGCGCGCGATATGCACAGACATCGTCCCGTCGTCGAACCACGGACCCATGGTGATGAGCCGACTGCCGCTGGCCTGACCGTTGTACTTATGCCAGTGGACCCTCTCCGCGTCGGGGTACTCGCCGGTGCCGGTCGGGGTGGCGATGCTCGCGCCGTCGCTGGCGGCCTCGGCTGCGCCGGCGAAGGTCGCCGCCGCGCACGCGAGCACGTGATAAACGCCGCCCGTTGTCTCCGCGCGGACCTGGTCGGGCCAGTTGGGCTGCGTATGATCCACCACCACTGCGGCGCCGAGTTTATGCACGAAGTCGTGATGCTCGGGGCTGGCGGTCCCGACTACTTCCGCGCCCATCGCCCGCGCGATTTGGACGGCGAAGTGACCAACACCGCCGGCTGCGGCGGTGATGAGTACGACATCGCCGCTACTGAGATGCAGGATGTCCGTCAGACCCTGCTGAGCCGTCAGGGCGGCTATGGGCACCGCGCCGGCTTCGACGACGTCCAATCCTGTCGGCACGGGGGCGAGCTGCTCGATCGGGCAGGTCACGTATTCGGCATAACAGCCCGTCAGGCCGGTATTGCCGTAGACGGCCTCACCATCGTCAAAGGAGGCTTCCGCACCGGTATCGCCCACTATCAGGCCGGCAAACTCGCCGCCGGGTATGAACGGCAGCCGCGGCGCAGGCATTGTCCCGCTTCGCAGATGGGCGTCCCAGGGCCCCACTCCCGCCGAGAGAACCCTGATCAGGGCTTCGCCCGGGCCAGGCTCCGGGATCTCCGTCTCGACCATCCGGAGCGCCTCCGGTCCGCCTGGCTCGCTGACCATGATCGCCTTCATCGTCGCTCCTGCTGAGTAGCCGGTGGGTTGCGGTAAGCCTCCTGGAAGCTTGCCCAGGGCGGCTGGCAATGAACGCGTCCGGGCGGTCTACCGTGTCCTTCATGCTTAGCAGGGCCGAGTATGCAGAGCCGCCCGTTCCGGCCTTCTTGTTTGACCTTGACGGGACGCTCATCGACAGCGTCTATCAAAACGTCATCGCCTGGCGGTACGCGCTGGCCAAGCTCGACATCGACCTGTCGGTCTGGCGGATCCATCGCCGGATCGGGATGAGTGGCGGCCTATTCGTATCCGCCCTGCTACGCGAGACCGGGTGCTCGCTTTCTGACGACGACATCGAGGAGCTCCAGCAGGACCACGCAGCCCGGTACCTCGCCCAGATCGACTCCGTCCGCGCGCTCCCCGGTGCGCGCGAGCTACTGGCCGCGCTCAGCGCACACGGCGTGCCGTGGGCGATCGCGACAAGCGGCCGGCGGATCATGGCGCAGGAGGCGCTGGCGATGCTCGGCCTGCCCGACGACGCGCCGATGGTGACGCGCGACATGGTTCAGCACGCCAAGCCCGACCCGGACCTCTTCCTTGCTGCTGCCGCGATGATCGGGGTGGATCCGCGACATGCCTGGGTCGTCGGAGACAGCGTCTGGGACCTCCTCGCGGCCCGGCGCGCAGGCGCGCTCGGGGTCGGGCTTTTGTCGGGCGGCTACGGTCGCGAGGAGCTAGAGCGGGCGGGCGCGTACCGCGTCTACGCCGACCCTGGTGAGCTTCTCGCCCGGGCAGACGAGGTCGGCGTGCGCGATCTGCTGTCCGGGCCTCGGGACAGGTAGCGCCTACTCCCAGAACGGCCGCAGCTCGAACGTGCCCGCTCGCGCCGTCGGGTGGCGGGCAGCTACCTCGATCGCCTGGTCGAGACTGTCGCATTCGAGCACGTCGAAGCCGGCGATCTGCTCCTTCGTCTCCGCGAACGGGCCATCGGTGAGCAGCCGCTCGCCCGCCCGGATTCGCAGCGTCACCGTCTCGCTCGCCGGGCGCAGTCGGCCACCGTGGAGCTTGACGCCGCTAGCTTCCATCTCGGCTACCCAGGCCTGCAGCTCGGGTTCCGGCGGGTCGGTGTCGTCGGGCTGAGCGGATAGGTCGCTCTTGTCGAAGTAGTGAATCAGCAGGAACTTCATCGGGCCTCCATCGTCTTGGCCATCCTGTCGCTCCTGCACGCCGGCACGACCGGGCGGGCCATCGCACGCTGCCTCGAGTGCGCCGGCCGCGCCGCGTCGGTCAGCCGTCGCAGCATCCGTCCCGCAGCGGCGGCGAGCCGCCCGGCCCGCTCGTCGGCATACCTGATCTCGGCGATGCTCTTCGGCCGCTCGATCTCATACAGCCGATAGGTGTCGTACGGCATCATTGCTGCCTCCTGTAGCTCTCTGCGTCGCATGGCGGCGTGCTGCTCAGCGATCGTCGGAAACATGGCTACCTCCTCGCCGGTAGCCAGCCGCCGGCTGGCGTGCTGGCCATCTGGGCCGGTCACCATGACGACGAAGAGCGAGCGGGCCGATGGACGCCAGCCGACTGGCGGCCTGCAAGATTGGCGGGTAGGAGATGGCTCGGCTGACAAACAAACCGGTCTAAATGGGAGCGGAGGCGGCGTTGGCTCCTCAGGACGACGGGACCCGGCGGCAGCGCGTGCTGGTGACCGGCGCCACAGCGGGACTGGGGCGCGCTATTGCCCAGCAGCTCGGCGGCGACGGCCTGGATGTGATCGTGCACGGGCGCGATGCCGACCGCGGCCGCCAAGCCGCGGACAGTATTGCGCAGGCGGGCGGGTCGGCCAGTTTCGTTGCCGCGGACGTGAGCACGCCCAGGGGCATCGTTCAGCTCGCCGCCGACGTCGGCGACATCGACGTGCTCGTCAACAACGCGGGTTTCTCGTGGTTCGGCGCCACCGCCGACCTGGAGCCGGAGACCTTCGACGCGCTCTTCGCCAGCAACGTCCGGGCGCCGTACTTCCTGGTCGCGGCGTTCGCGCCGGGCATGGCCGCGCGAGGCGGCGGCAGCATTGTGAACATCAGCAGCATGGCAGCCCGGATCGGGCTCGCCCCGGCCGCGGCGTACGGCGCGACGAAGGGCGCGCTGGAATCACTGACCAGGGCGTGGGCGGCCGAGTTCAGCCCGCACGGCGTGCGCGTGAACGCGGTCGCAGCGGGACCGGTGTACACCGACGGCGCGGCCCCTGAGCGAACTACGGCCCTCGGTGCGACCACGCCGATGGCCCGGGCTGCTGACGCCGCCGAGATCGCGAGCGTCGTCAGCTTCCTTGTGTCACCGGCGGCTAGCTACATCACCGGCGCAGTGCTGGCCGCGGACGGCGGGCGCACGGCGATCTGATCGACCCCGTTCCCATTCTGAAGGAGGAACAAATGAGTGCCGACTTGCTTGCTATCAGCTTCGACTGCGGCGACGCGGCGAAGCTGGCGGACTTCTGGGCGGCTGCGTTCGGGCGAGAGGTCGCGCCGGGCGCCACAGCCGGGTCGGCGCGCGTCGCCATCGGCGAACCGTCGGGCCCGCTGCTGATGTTCCACCAGGTGCCTGAGTCCAAGGTCGTCAAGAACAGGGTGCATCTGGACCTGAGCACCGCTGACGCTGCGGCTGACACCGAGCGGCTGACTGGTCTGGGCGCGGCGGTGCTGAACGTCTACGAGGCAGACGGTAAGCACAGGTGGACGACGTTCGCTGACCCTGAGGGCAACGAGTTCGACCTCGTTAGCGTCTAGGCAGGCGGTCCCGGTCAAGCCGCACCGTCTCCACGTCGGCCAGATGCCGACTACATGTCAGATTCGCGCCGGCATGATCTGCTGCCGTTAGTGACCAACCTGGGGAGGCTTGCCAATGGCGCGAAAGATGGTCGACTGCCGCAAGGTGCCGAGCGACATCAACTGCACGCTGACGATCGCAGGGACGGAGGACGAGGTTCTCGACGCGGCCGTTGCGCACGCCGTGTCCAAGCACGGTGACGAGGACACCCCCGAGCTGCGGCAGATGATCATGTCGGGGATGGAGGACGTCGAGCCAGCGCTCGCTTAGATCGCCTGCATGGCGGTCGGGCATGATGGGCGATGACTGGCGAGGCTAGATCGGCGTCTGCGACGCCGCCACCAGCGGAAGCGTAGCTCGGGGCGGAGTGCATCGTCGGCTGCCAGCGCCCGCTGGCAGACTCAACAGATGACGCCATGGCGCATCCGTGACTTCCGCGATGATGACCTGGACGCGGCCGTACGGCTCTGGGACGATCCCTCCGCGGGAACCGCCGCTCCGGTGTTCGGGGTATCGGACCTGATCTCAGCTGTCCGCGCCGGCTCGCCTGCGGTGGTCGCTGTCACCGGGAAAGAGCTGGTGGGGACCGTGGTCGCCACCCTCAGCGGTGACCGGGCGCTGGTCCTGCGCATTACCCTCGCACCGGGGTGGCGGCGTCAGGGCATCGGCAGCGCGATGCTCACCGAGCTAGAGCGGCGCCTAGTGGTGGCGGGCATCCACCGGGTCAGCTGTCTGCTGGGTGATGAGACGGAGATGGGCGCCACCGCGCTTGAGCACGCCGGGTACACGATGCGCAGCGGCATGTTCCTGTACGAGAAGCTGGAGCCCGTCGGGCCAGCCGACGTTGGCATCCTAGGGCAGCTCGGCGGGCGCATGATCCGCGCGGATACCTGGAACCAGCTCGGCGGGATGGCCAGGGAGAAGGAGCTCATCGAGCGCCGGGTGATCATGCCGCTGGCCAACTCTCAGCTATCGGGCCGGCTAGGCCTGGTCCCACCACAGGCAGTCATCTTGTTCGGGCCGCCGGGCACTGGCAAGACCACGTTCGCCAAGGGTGTGGCCTCGCGGCTGAGCTGGCCGTTCGTGGAGCTGTTTCCGTCGCGGCTGGCCGCGGATTCGTCGGCGGGCCTGGCGTCCGCGCTGCGAGAGGCGTTCGCGATGATCGCCGAGCTGGACAGGGTGGTCGTCTTCATCGACGAGGTCGAAGAGGTCGCGGGGCTGCGCCAGCCGGGGACAATCTCGATCGGTCAGGGCGTGACCAACGAGATGCTCAAGCTCATCCCGCCGTTCCGCGAGCGGGACGAGCGACTGCTCATCTGCGCGACCAATTCCGTCCGCGACCTGGACTCCGCGTTCTTGCGCCATGGCCGGTTCGACTATCTCATCCCGGTCGGGCCGCCTGACGAGCAGGCGAGGCAGGCGATCTGGGACCGGTACCTCGCGGGAATGCCGCATGCGGACGTCGACATGGCCGCAGTAGTCGACCAGTCTCGGCTGTTCACCCCGGCCGACATCGAGTTCGCCGCCCGCAGGACCGCCCAACTCGTGTTCGAGCGAGTCGTGTTCGAGCGGGGCGACGATAGGACCACTACGGCCGACATCCTCCGCGGGATCGGGCAGACGCGTCGCACCCTGACCGAGCCGATGGTCGCCCAGTTCGAGCAGGACATCGGGGACTACGCCCGGTTGTGAGCAGCTAGCCGCCCAGCGACGGGCGTCGTGCGTCGCGCTGGCCTAGGAGCGCGCGCTTTGCCCCAGGCAGGCCATGACGCTGACCGGCTGCGGTCAGCGAGCGAGTAGGCTTGCCTGCCGCTGAGTCCGATTTGCGTGATTCTGTCCGCCAACGCCGGCGGCTGGCCCCACCGGTCCGGCGACTCTTCACGGTTTCCTCGGGCGCAAAACGGCCAAACCCGGACTCAAGATCGCGCGAACCCGTGTAAGGCCGCGCGAGAACCACAATCGCCGCGTCAGCCTCCGCCGCAAAAGCCGCTGACCGCGCACTACGCGCCTGCTCCGGGGTGATGGCGGCCGGCGGAGGCCCGCGGGCGCCGGCGCCGCCGCCTGGGCCGCGGGCTAGGTCTGGGTGGTTTGCCCGGCTTGCCCGCAGGCGGGCAGTGACCCGGGTCTCACTTGTTACCCGCCGGTAGTGATCTGCGTCTCATCACGGAACCGGCCCGCCGCCCCGCCCCGTCGAACCTCCCGTCACCCACCGTGACACCCCAGTCACGGCGAGACCGGACGGCGCCCCCCGGCGGCGGCCCGGACCCCCCGACCCCCACGAAGGGACGCCCCCATGCCCCGCATCACGCCCCTGACCAGCGCCCTGACCAGCGCCCTGGCGGGCCGCGGCAAGACCGCCGCGGCCGTCGCCGCCGCCGCGGCCGTGCTGGCCGGCGGGGGCGCCGCGAGCGCAGCCGCCCTGACCTCCACCCCCGCGAACCACGCCGCCGCCCCCTCCGCCACTGCGCCGGCGCTCACGGCAACCGGCCGGACCGCCGGAGCCGCCCTAGCCGCCACCCGACCCGGTGCCGGGACGCTGGCCACCCCCGCCAGGACGACCCTTAACCCCGCCGCCCAGTCCCAGCACCCCGCCCCGGCGCACGCGATCCACGGCAGCGACGCCGCTTCGGCTCCGGCCAAGGCGGCCGCCCCCGCGGCGCCCGCGCCGGCGCCGGCGCGGCCGTATCAGGTGTATGACTCGGTGACGCCGTCGCAGATCCCGGCCGGTCAGCCGATCGCGACGTATGCGACCGGCGGGTACGCGGTGAACCCGGCGAACGTGGCCGCCCGCAGCCATGTCACCTGGATCGACACCAACGGCAGCGACCCGAGGGCCGCGGCGCTGGATGTCGAGCCGGGCGACGCGACGCCGCAGATGGCGGCCCAGTGGGCCTGGCAGAAGCTGCACAACGCGGCCGGCCAGGTCGCGGTGATCTACACCTACCGGGCGCAGTGGCCGGCCACCCAGGCCGCGATCGCGACCCTGCCGCAGGCGATGCAGCATCAGGTCCGGTGGTGGATCGCCGACCCGACCGGCGTGCCGCACGTGGTGCCCGGCGCCCAGGCCACCCAGTGGTACTGGGGCCACAACTACGACATCAGCACCGCCCTTCCCGGCTCCGGCCTCTAACCAACCCGCGGCCCTACCCCCCAGGGCCGCATCCCCGGGACCGCACATCGCAGGTCCCAACGCACAGTGCCCCGCCCACCCCCAGGGCGGGGCACTGTCCTATGCCCGGACTCTCCCTGCCCGGACGCCAGCCTGGTGACCACCACTACATTTCGATGGCCTCGTAGACCTCAACAGTCCCGCCGCCGGTCAGCACAGGGCAGCCCTTGGCCAGCGCTGCCGCTTCGTCGAGCGAGTCGGCCGACACGATCGAGTAGCCGCCTGCGCCAGTCGCGCCGCCTTCGGCGACACCGTTCGCGCTTACTGCTGCCGAGTTTGTGAACGGGTTGCCCATGTCGGTGACAGCCTCACCGAGCGTCCCGAACCATGCTCCCCAGGCCTGCATCGCCTCCTCCTGTGCTTCTGGCGTCTCGGCCATCTGACCGCCGGTGTAGATGTAGACGAACTTCGCCATCGAGTTCTCCTCGGGTTCGCCGGCCGGATCTGCGGCCGGGAATACGTACCTGACACCCAGTACTACGGATGGCGCGACCGTTTCTTGACACTCCGGCCCCAGAAGCTTGCATGGCCCTGTGCGCGGCTGCCTGAGGACCGGGCGGGCTACACGTTGGAGGCGATGTAGCCGCCGTCGACCTGATACACGGCTCCGGTCACATAAGACGCCTGCGCGGAGGCGAGGAAGGCGACGACGCTGCCGAGTTCGATCGGGTCACCAAGGCGGCCGAGCGGAATCCCGGCGGCCAGTGGTGCGAGCTGAGCCTGAAGCGCTTTGTCTTGCTCGGGGCTGCGGCCCGCCTCCGGACTGATCCGGGACGTAAGGAACCTGCCGGGCAGGACCAGGTTGATGGTGACGCCATCCGTTGCCAGGTCCGGCATGATCGCCTTCATCAGCCCGGCGATGCCCGGCCGCAGCCCGTTCGACAAGTCGATGCCGTGGACCGGTTGCTTGACCGAGGTCGACTGGATCCCGATCACGCGCCCCCAGTGGTTCGCGCGCATGTGCGGCAAGACCGCGCGAACAAACCGCACAAAACTCAGCGTGACGATCTCGAATGCTTGTCGCCAGTCGGTGTCGGTGAAGTCGCCGAACCTGCCAAGCGCGGGACCGCCTGAGTTGGCCACGAGCACGTCGACGCCGCCAAAGCGCGCGATGGTCTCGGCTACCACGGTTTCGACTCCCGCCGCGGTCGCGAGGTCAGCGGCGACGGCGAGTACGTCCGCGCCGGTTTCGCGCCGGATCTGCTCGTCTGCTGCCTGCAGGTCGGCTTGCGTCCTGGCGCAGATCGTGACCCGTGCGCCCTCGCGAGCCAGCGCGAGGGCGGATGCCTTGCCTAGTCCTTTGCTGGACCCGCCGACGATCGCGACCTTGCCGTTGAGTCCTAGATCCACGCATCTACCTGCGTTCGCTCGGGTCCGACGCTGGTGGTCTGGACGATACTGGCGTTCGTCGATGTCCCACGATAAGCGAGATGGCCATCCGGCGTTCTAGTGTCGCGTGAACGAAGTTCTGTTACCGGGCCGGCAGCGCGGGAGCAGCTTGTCGCATGTCTTGGTCGAGGCAAGCAGCGGGCAGCGCTCGTTCTACCCGTTGGATGACAGGCTGGCCAGTGGACTCCGCCGCGGCCTATGGTCGGGACGTGGAACCGCCCGTGGACCCTAGACGTGCTGCACAAGCCGTTCCCGGCGGACTGGGGGAATCGCCGGACGGTGCCGGTGACGCTGAGGTGATCGAATGGGGCGGTCATCGAGAGCGCTGGCCTTGGTCAGGTGCGCGAGCACCGGCAATCAGCGTCGCCCTCGTGGCGCTGGCCGCCGGGCTGCTTCTGGGCTTTGTTGCCGGGCACCGCGAGGTCACCAGGAACGGCGGGCCGGCTCGGGCCGCCACCTCGGCTGCGACCGTGATTCCGGAGGGCAACACTCCGATCATTGACACCGGGAACCGGTGTGCGGTTCAGCTGGGTCACGCTCTCCAGCTGGGCGTCGAGATTGTGAACCAATCGGACCGCGCGGTGGCGTTGCGCCAGATCGTGCCCGTGCTGCCGATGGGCGGTCTGAAGGCGGTAGCGATCCGGTGGGGAACCTGCGGCGCGCTACCTGAGCTGGGCCCGGGCCAGGCCACGGCACTTGGCGCTGGCGCGACCGGATGGCTGACAGTCACCTTCGATGTCCTGGTCAGCTGCCCGCAGCCGCTGCCGGTGCAGTTCAAGATCAGCCTTGTGCAGGCTGGCCGACTGGTGACAGCCGAATTCGCCGGGTTTCCTGATCTGGGCCAGGTCCACTACAACAACTGCGGCACAAATCCACTGGGCTAGCGATGATCGAGGAAGAAGCCTCGACCCTTTTTCAGCCAAGACCCGGGCGGCGCGGCGAGATGCAGGTAACCCCGGGTTCTCTGGCTAGGTCAAGATCCTTCGCTCACGCGACACTAGCGCTCTTGCTCGGTGGGCCGGATAAGGATCTCGTTCACTGCAACGTGCCGGGGCCTGGTCACGATGTAGGTGATCGCGTCCGCGATGTCGCTGGCTTCCATGCGCTGCCCGAACTGGCCACGGATGCTCTCGAGAATCTCGGGCCGGTTGTGGCTGGCGAGTTCCGTCGCGGTCGCGCCCGGCTCGACGAGCGAGACACGCACGTATCGCCTGGCCATTTCCTGGCGCAGCGACTCGCTAAACGCGCCGACGCCGTGCTTGGTGAGGCCGTAAACCGCGTTGCCGTTGCGCGCCGCGCGGCCGGCGACCGAGCTGATGTTCACCATGTCGGCGACCTGACGTGGGCCGTTCTCGGCGGCGCGCAGCAGGTGCGGCATCGCCGCATGCGCGCAGTACAGCAAGCCAAGTACGTTCAGCTCGACCATGCGCTGCCACTCCGACAGCGGCGCTCCCACGGCCGGCCCGAGCAGCATGACGCCAGCGTTGTTGATCAAGGTGTCGAGGCGGCCGAGCTCGGCCACGGTACGCTCCACTACATCGGTGGCCTGCTGCTGGTCGGTGACGTCCGACTCGAGCACGAGCGCGGTTCCCCCCTGATCGCGGATGTCTGCCGCGAGCGCGTCGAGCCTGTCCTTGCGCCGCGCGGCTAGCGCGACCGATGCGCCCTGAGCCGCGAGCGAGGCAGCCGTAGCCGCGCCTATGCCGCTGGAAGCGCCGGTCACTAATGCAACAGTGCCCTCTAGCGGTCGCGTCATCCCGAACCAACCTCTCTCGCAGCCGCTGCCCTTGTGCGCGTCCACGCTAGTCAGATCCAGCCGCGAGCACGCGGCTGGGCCGGGCGGCCGAGTGCGGCTGGCCGACGTTTTTGAAATACTTGCCGCACCAGTTGCCTCACCCGCCCAGGAGTAACCGCATGCCTCTCGACGCCGACGTTGTCCGTCTCGCCAAGGCTCCCACGCTCGCGACCGTCGTGACGCTCATGCCCGACGGCCAGCCGCAGGCGCTTCTTACCTGGATCGACACCGACGGCGAGAATCTGCTCGTGAACACCGAGCCGCAGCGCCAGCGTTCGAAGAACATCCGCCGAGATCCTCGCGTCACGGTGCTGCTGCACTCCTCCGATGACCCGTGGGACTGGGCCGAGGTGCGCGGGCACGTGGTGGCAACGACCGACGGCCAGGAAGCGAGGGACCACATCGACGAGCTATCACGCCGCTACGTAGGCCGCGACTACTCGAACCCCATCGGACCGCAAGGCCGCATCATCTACGCCATCAAGCCCGAGAAGATCAACACACCGAAGTCCCTGGGCAGGAGGTAGTCGCCCGCGTATGGGGCGCCGGAGATGAGCGCGGCATTCGAGCACCCGGTAACGGTCCGCTGGCGTGACACCGATGCCCTCGGCCACGTCAACCACGTGGTGTTCCTCACGTACCTGGAAGAGGCACGGGACGCCTTCTACGCGGACGTTCTGGGCGCGGAACCGATCTACGTCGTCGTGCGGCTCGAGGTCGATCTGCGCGCCGAAGTGCGCCACGCGGACCGGCAGGTGATCGTGCGGGTGACAGTCGAGCGCCTTGGTACGACGAGCCTCACGACTCGCGAAACGATCTGCGGGCTGGCCGGCCAGGTCGTCGCTGAAGCGCGCGTCGTCACCGTGCGCTGGGATCCAGTGAGTCGGCAACCGGTCCCGTTCAGCCCGGCCGAGCGCGAGCGGCTGGCGGCCCGGCTGGCCGGCTGATCGTGACGGCAGTCGCAGCCCGGCGCCCAGACGATGTCAGAGGAGTTCGAGGATTGTGGCGTTGGCCTGGCCGCCGCCCTCGCACATGGTCTGCAAGCCGTAGCGGGTGCCGGTAGCGCGCATGTGGTGGACCAGGGTGGTCATGATCCGGGCGCCGCTGCCGCCGAGCGGGTGACCGAGGGCGATCGCGCCGCCGTTCGGGTTCAGCCGCGCCGGGTCGGCGCCGGTCTCGGCCAGCCACGCTAGCGGCACCGGGGCGAACGCCTCGTTGACCTCGAACACGCCGATGTCATCGATGGACAGGCCGGAGCGCTTCAGCGCTAGCGCGGTCGCCGGGATCGGGCCGGTCAGCATGATGACCGGGTCGTCGCCGGTGACCACGGCGGTGTGGATCCTGACGATCGGGGTCAGCCCCAGTTCGGCCGCCTTCTCGCTCGTCATGATCAGCAGCGCGGCCGCGCCGTCGGAGATCTGCGAGCTGCTGGCGGCGGTGATCGTGCCGTCAGGCTTGAACGCCGGCTTCAGCGCCGCCAGGCCCTCGACCGTGCCGCCGCGGCGGATGCCCTCGTCCGCCTCGACCTTGACGCCGGCCGGGCTCGTCACGGGCGCGATCTCGGCGGTGAACCGGCCGTCGTCCTGCGCGGCGGCGGCCTTGGCGTGCGAGCCGAGGCTGAACTCATCCAGCTGCGTCCGGCTCAACTGCCACCGGTCCACGATCATCTCCGCGCCGAGGCCCTGGTTCGGCGCGATGCCCTTGTACCGGGCCCGGAAGCCGTCCCCGAACGGCCACTTCCCCGCGACCGACATCCCCATCGGGACCCGGCTCATCGACTCCACCCCGCCCGCAACCACCACGTCATAGTGACCGGCGATCACGCTCGCCGCGGCGAAGCTGACCGCCTGCTGCGACGACCCGCACTGCCGGTCCACCGTGACCCCCGGTACCGACTCCGGCCAGCCCGCCCCGAGCACCGCGTTCCTGGCGATGTCGAGCGACTGCTCCCCCACCTGGCCGACACAGCCCCAGATCACGTCCTCAACCAGCACTGGCTCGATCCCCGACCGCTGCGCCACCGCCGTCAGCACATGCGCCGACAAATCAGCGGGCTGGACTTCCGACAAGCCGCCGTTCCGCTTCCCCACCGGCGTCCGGACCGCCTCCACGATGACTGCGTCGCGCATATGACCCTCCTGGGTACCGCCCGCTGGCTCCCCAGGCAGGCCTCGAACTCGTCCAAGGTAGTTAACTACGGTATCCGACTAATCCTTCCTAGACCGGAATCGCAGCACCGTTGACAAGGTCGGCATCGGGGCTGGCCAGGTAGATGTACGAGCGCGCGACGTCGGGTATCTTCGGCCAGGCATCGAAATCGGCCGATGGCAGCGCGGCACGGTTGGCTGGCGTGTCGATGATTCTCGGAACGACGCAGTTCACGGTGACGCCAGTGCCGCGTACCTCGTGGGCGGCCATCGACACTAGGTGCAGCACGCCGACCTTGCTCACGGAGTAGGCGAACCCGGCGCCCGCGTGTTCCAGCGCGGCCCGGCTCGCGGTGTGCACGATCCGGCCCTGCCCAGCCGAGCGCAGCGCCCGGAGCGCGTGCTTGGTGATGAGCGCCGCAGACACCAGGTTGAGCTCAAGCTGTCGCCGTAGCTCACGTGCGTCCAACTCGGCTAGCGGTCGCGGGGGCGCGTAGCCGCCGACAGTATTAATCACGGCCCACGGCGCAGGGTGCGCGTCGAAGATCGCGGCGACAGCGCCGTCGTCGAGCGCGTCCGCCGCCTGGTAGCTGATGCCCGCCAGCCGGCGATCGGCGCCCGGCTCGGTCTGGTCAACGCCGGTCACGGACGCGCCAGCATTCGCGAACGCCGTGGCGACGCCGGCGCCCAGCGCGCCCGCCGCCCCGAACACCAGCACGTCACGGCCGCTGTATCCCCTGTCCGCCATGCTTCATCCCTCCCGATCCCTGCTCGCTGCGGTCCACATCAGAGGCCACCTCAGCCGCCGGGACGCAGCGACGCGACCAGATACGCGACGCCGAACGGATCATCGCAGTACCGGATCTCGCTGGCCGGCCGGCACCCGTTCATGGCGCCGGCGAGAACTTGCCAGCCGACCCGGCCAGTCGCCATCAGCTCCCGTGCCAGCTCGGAATCCAGCGCAAGCAGCGCGGCCAGGTCTCCGGTCCGGATCGCCCCCGCAACGGCCGCGTCGAACGGAAGGCTGCGCTCGTCCAGGAAGCCCGGAGCCCGGAGCCCGCGCCGAGCGCTACCGTCGGCCATCACGAGCAGTGCGACCCGCGCGGCGGCGGCGGCAAGCCGGGCGCCGAGCGCCGCGCATGCCTCGGCCGGCTCCTGGTCGCCGACGGAATACAGCTCGCGGCGGCCGGCGTAGCCCGCCTGATCGAGCAGCCGTGCGCCCAGCCCGAGCGGCAGCGGCACGGGCGCCACCGGTAGCAGATCCAACCCGTCCGTGTCTGCCCCGACGGCCGGCGCGTACACCGACAGGTCGAGCCGCCCGGCCGGCGGCCACGCGCGGGTTTCCGCGGCCACACCCACGACGGTGACCAGGTCGGGCTCGTCCGCGACCAGCGCGGCGGCCGCGTCGAGGCAGGCCTGGCGCAGCTCCGGCACAACCGGATCGGCACCAGTGAGCTCGCGGGCGAGCAGCGGCGGCGCGGGGCACAAGGCGGCTGAGGTGATCACTGACTAGGCCAGACCCCTGACCGCCCTGGCCGGCGGCCGCTCACCGCGGATGGCCGACACCATGTCGACCACCTGGCGAGACTCGGCGACCTGGTGCACCCGGAAGATCCGGGCGCCTAGCCACGCGCAGATGGACGTTGCTGCCAGCGTGCCGGGCAGGCGTTGCTCGGGCGGCAGGTCCAGCGTTTCACCGACGAAGTCCTTGTTGGACAGGGACACAAGTACCGGCAAGCCCGTCTCGGTCATCTCCGCCAGCCGTCGCGTGACCTCCAGCGAGTGCCACGTGTTCTTGCCGAAGTCATGCGCGGCATCGATGATGATCCGATCCGGCGGGACGCCCGAGGCCACAGCGCGACGTGCGAGGCGCAGTGTGTGGTCGAGTACGTCGGCCATTACATCGCCATAAGCGACCCGGAACGGCCTGGTCCGTGGCCGCTGCGGGCCAGCGTGTGCGCACACGAGCCCGACGCCAAACTCGGCCGCGACCTCCGCCAGCCGCTCGTCATATCCGCCCCAGCTGTCGTTGAGCAGGTCCGCACCAGCCTCGCAGGCGGCGCGGCCGGTCTCGTGCCGCCACGTATCCACGCTGATCACGACGTCGGGGTAGCGAGCCCGGACCGTGCCGATGAAGCCGGCGGTTCGCCGGATCTCTTCGTCGGCGTCCACGTCGGCGCCGGGCGCGGCCGGTATGCCGCCGACGTCCACGATGTCGGCGCCCTCGGCGATGACCTGGTCCACGCGCGCCATCGCCGTCGGCTCGTCCCACGTCAGCCCAGGCCGGAAGAAAGAATCGGGCGTCCTGTTGATGATCCCCATGATCAAGGGCTGCGATGGAGGGAACGAGGAGCGCCCCAGTCGAAGTAGTCCCTGGGCGCGCGGACGGGCTACGTTAGCAGCGCCGTCAGTCATCGCCATCACGGCTGGCCCGCTCACTATGGGCCCGGTCACTATGGGCCCGGTCACTATGGGCACGGTCATGAGGTGTACTGCCCGCCGGCGGCCGCTCGACGACCGGGATCGGACGCTCCGCAGGACGTACGTGGCCCGTCTCGTCCCGAACGAACTGCCGGAGCTCGGCTGCGCCTCCAGCCGAGGCAGGGCGCCGCCGGTCGGCCACCATCAGCAGCTCGGCCGCCATCAGCGCCAGGTCGTGATTCGCCTGATGCCGGTGGGCGCGCGAGCCCAGGTCGACCTGGGCGACGGCGTCGAGCCCGTATCGCGCCGCGGTGTCCATGAGTGTCGCGAGCTCGACGCCGTACCCCACCGGGATGGACAGTGACTCCATCAGGCTTCGCCTTGCGGCCCACTCCCCTGCCAGCGGCTGAACGACGCCCGCGAGCTCGGGCCACCACAGGCTGATGAGCGGCCGCGCGACCAGCTCGGTTACCCGGCCGCCCTCGGTCGAAGTCGAGCCGTCGGTCTCAGTCCTGACCCGGGTGTAGAAGCCCTTCACCAGCTGTACCTCGGGAGCCGCCAGCAGTGGCCCGATGAGGCCGGACACGAAGTGCGGACCCCAGCTGGTCAGGTCGGCATCGATGAAGACCAGCAAGTCGCCGCGCGTGACCGCCATCGACTTCCACAGCGCCTCACCCTTGCCGGGGAAGCTTCCGGCCGTCGGCAGGACCTCAGCGGCCCGGTACACCACGGCGCCGGCCTTGGCCGCGACGGCCGCTGTCGCGTCGGTCGAGTCGGAGTCCATGACGACGACCTCGTCGACCAGCGGGACGTCGTCGACCAGGGCGCGCGCGATCGCGCTGACCACGGCGGCGACGGTGCGCTCCTCGTTCCTGGCCGGAATGACAACGCTAATCGTGGCGTCCTGCCGCTCTTTCGCCGCCAGCAGCCAGTGATCCGGCCAGTCCTGCCAGCGCGATGTGCGGCGAGCGAACCAGGCCCGAGTGCCTTCGTCCATGACGAGGTCAGCCTAATCGAGCCCGTACGCCGGCTCGAGATGACAGCCTCCCTAACGGACCGAGCGGACCGGAATGACGGCGAACGCCCCGGCGATGCCGCAGCATCCCCCCACGATGAACAGCGTCCGGTAGCCGCCGAGGTGGCCGATGATGAGGGCGGCAAACAGCGGCGCGATCACCTGGGGACCGGCGTTGGCGATGTTGAGCACGCCAAGGTCGCGGGCGGCATCCTCGCTGCGCGGCAGTACGAGCGTGACGAGCGCCGCGTCCACTGACAGGTAGCAGCCGAATGCGATTCCGGCGAACGCCGCGAAGATCTCGATGGTGGTGAACGTCGCCGACAGGACCGGCAGGATGCAGGCGCCGCCCGCGATCGCGGACGACAGGATGACGAACGGCTTGCGCCGGTTCAGCCGGTCCGAGATAGGCCCGGCGATCGCAGCCGCGAGGATCGCGCCGACTGCGCTGATCGCGGCGAGCACTGTCACGCCTTGCGCGGGCTTCATCGTGCCGGGCAGCTTGATGTAGTCGGTCAGGATGTAAAGCTCGTAGCTGACCACGAGGAAGTAGCCAAGTATGGCCGCTGCCCTGCTGGCAAAGACGAGCGCGAAGTCCCGGTGCCGCAGCGCTGACACAAACTCGCCGAGCCGGACTCCCCACCTGCGAGTGTCCCGCGGCGGCCGCGCCAGACCACCCGTCGGCGCGTCCGCGGTCGTGAGCACGAAGTACCACGCCGAGAGCACTAGCAGCACGCCGAGCACGAGGTATCCCCCGCCGAGATGCCCGGAGAACTGACTGGCCAGCCCGACGCCGGCGACGCCACCAAGAACGGAAGCCACGCCTGCTACCGACGATGCCGCTCCCCGGCGTGCAGGCGCGACCCGGTCGGGGACCACCGCGGTGAGCGGTGCCTGGTACAGGTTCGCCAGGGCCTGAGCCAGGCACCAGCCGACTAGGACGAGCGGCACGGTGGCGGCCTGGCCGAGCAGAGCCAGCATGACGAGCAGGCCGGCCGAGGCCGCGACGAGCCAGGGCACGCGGCGGCCGAACCTGGACCGCGTCCGGTCCGACAGCGCGCCGCCGATCGGGTTAAAGACCAGCGCGAAGACTGCGCTCACGCCGGCCACGACACCGAGCACCGCGATCTTATGCGCGCGGTCGATGCGCTCGATCTGGAGCGGCAACAGGACAGTACCGACGCCCGCGTAGACCGCGGACAGCGCGCCACCCGCGATGCCGAGGCTGACCAGCAGCCGCCTGAATCCGGCCCGCTTGCTGACAGCGGCGGCGGGCCGCGCCACGTCCATGCCCGTCACCGGATGCGGATCAGCCGATGGCGATCGTCGTGGTCAGGCGGACGTCGTCGAGGCTGTGCGCGGCCTCGATGGTGTATTCGCCGGCAACCGTGGACCAGCCGTCGTCCCAGACCTGCCAGGTCCGAGCCGGCAGGTCGACGCTGATGGTCTGACTCCGACCCGGCTCGGCCGTCACGCTGGCGAAGCCGGCCAGCCACCGGCGCGGCCGGCTCGCGTCTGCTGTCGTCGGGACGACGTAGACCTGGATGACTTCGCGCCCAGCTCGCGTGCCGGTGTTGCGTACCTTGATCGTTACCCGATCAGCGTCGGCCCTGATCTGCTCGTAGTCCCAGCTCGTGTAGCCAAGGCCGTGCCCGAACGCGTACCGGGGCGTGACGCCGGTCCGCTCCCACGCGCGGTAGCCGATGAACACGCCCTCGTCGTAGGCGAGTACGCCGCCATCCGGCGTCGTGTCGAGGACCGGGCAGTCAGCCGCGACGACTGGCCACGTCGTGGGCAGTCGCCCGCCTGGCTCGACGGCCCCGAGCAGCACGTCAGCGAGGGCGTGGCCAGCCTCCTGGCCCGGGAACCAGGCCAGGAGCACGGCGGCAACGTCACCCGCCCATGGCAGCTCTACCGGAGATCCTGCGTTGACGACGACGACAGTTCGGGGGTTCGCGGCGACGACGCGCCTTACCAGTTCGTCCTGCCGGCCGGGCAGCGCCAGCGTCGTACGATCGAAACCCTCGGACTCCACCTCCTCGGTGGTGCCGACCACGACGACGGCGACATCGCTGGCGCGCGCGATGGCCTCAGCCTCGGCGAGCAGCTCCTCGGCGGTGCCGACCGGGGCGCCGTATCCCAGTGTCAGCGACACCACGGCAAGCTCCTGGCTCAGCCGGATGGTCTTGACCAGCGACACGCTGACCTGCACGCCGGCGGCCAGCTCCAGCGGGATCCGGAGCTCCGGCGGTGCCAGGAACGTGGTCGCGAAGTCGTCAGACTCGGCTTCCACCCGGCCGTCGAAGACCACCTGACCCGATGCCTCCAGGACGAACGCGCCGACGCCGCGGATGCCGAGCTGGTGGGTTCCACTGATCTCAGCGGTGAGCGTGCCGGAGATCTCAACCGATGCCAGGGCCAGGGGGTCCACGCCGTGGGGCATCTCCATCCAGCGGCCGGCCCCGGTTGCCAGCGGCGTCTGATAGATGGTGGTGCCCGCCACGTCGCGGAACGTCGCGCGCAGGCCGTGCCAGTATGGTGCCCCGGCTGGCGCGAGCTTTCCGCTCCGCGGGTCGGCGCCGAGGGCGAACGACAGTTTCACCGAGCCGGGCAGCGCCTCGGTGAGGCCTTCAAGCGGAGAAACTACGCGCGCCGGGAATACCGTCGCGCTCCCCCCGCCCAGCACGCGAGCGTCCCTGGCCAGCGCGCCGATCAGGGCAACACTCGAGAGCGTCGCCGGGTCCAGCGGCAGCACGGAGTTCGCGGCCAGCACGAACGAGCGCGCGGCGATCTGCCGCGCCAGACTTGCGCCGTCGATCACGGCCGGGCGGCTGGCGGGCGGCACCGATTCCGGGGCGCCAGCAAGTGCGCCGACGCGCGCCGCGAGCCGCAGCACGCGGCGCACCTGCTCGTCGACGGCATCCGCCGGGACCTGGCCTTCTCGCACCGCGGCGACGAGCTTGTCGCCCCACGGGCTGCCCATCGCGGGCATCGCGATGTCCAGGCCGCCGTTGGCCGCGCCGACGGTGTCGCGAGCGGCGAGCCAATCGGACACGATGGCGCCGTCGAAGCCCCACTCGTCCTTCAGCACGGCATGCTGGAGCGCGGCGTTATCGGTCATCGACACGCCGTTGACCCTGTTGTACGCCGACATGACGCCCCAGGCGCCGCCGACGCGGACGATCATCTCGAACGGCGCGAGGTACAGCTCACGCAGCGCGCGTTCGCTCACATCGACGCTGACGGTGAAGCGCTCGGTCTCGAAGTCGTTAGCGACGAAGTGCTTGACTGTGGTGGCGACGCCCTGGTCCTGGACGCCTTGCACGTAACCGGTGCCGATCGCGCCAGTGAGCAGCGGGTCCTCGGAGTAGCACTCGAAGTGCCGGCCTCCAAGAGGGCTGCGATGCAGGTTGACGGTTGGCGCGAGCAGCACGTGCACGCCCTTGCGCCTGGCTTCCTGGCCGAGGAGCCGGCCAGCTTCGCGGGCGAGCGCGGTGTCCCACGTCGCGGCGAGCGCCGTCGGGCTCGGCAGCGCTATCGAGGGATCCTCCGCGCTCCACCTTGTGCCGCGTACTCCGACCGGGCCATCCGACATCACGATCGAGGCCAGCTCCACCTCGGGCAGCGCAGGCAGCGTCCACACGTCCTGGCCTGACAGCAGGCGGACCTTCGCCTCCAGGCTGAGGCGGCCGAGCGCGGACTCGACGGCTGCTTCCTGCGCACTGCTGGCGTCGGACATGGACGTATCTCCCTCTGGCACGTGGCGGCGTCTGCGTCATTGTGCCAGTACGGTAGCCATTGTCTACCGGCCAACCCGATGCCCAGGGAGCCGCGTGAGATCGCCGTGTACTAGGTCAGGAGGCCCACATGTTCGGCAGCATTCGCGTATCTGCTGGGGTTGGCGCCGCCGTCGTGGTCCTGGCAACTGGTGCCGCCGGCTGTGGATCCGGTGGACCGGCGGCCAGCCCGTCGCACTCCGGATCGGCCGCGCAGACGTCGGCATCTGCGTCTGCGTCTGCGGCCAGGCCGACCGCGGTTGCCGGCTGCGATAACGGAGCGTGGCGCGCCGCACCTGTCACTGTGACGCACCAGGTGCCCGTGCCCCCGGTACCAGTGATCACCGCCGTCCGGGTAGCGCAGCACCCTGAATGCGGGTACGACCGTGTCGTCCTGGATCTCAGCGGTCCAGTCCCCGGGTATTCCGTCCGTTACGTCAGCGAGGTGACCACCGACTCGTCCGGCCGGACGATAACGCTGCCAGGCTCGCGCTACCTGCTGATCACCCTCCGGCCAGCGCAAGCCCACAGCGACACGGGCACGCCCACCGTCACGACCGGCGTCCGGCAGGCAGGCTACCCAGCTTTGGCAAGCTGGGCACTGACAGGTGACGTCGAGGGCGTCGTCAGGATCGCCCTCGGCCTGACCGGTCCGAAGAGCGTCCGCATCGGCGAGCTGCCTTCGCGGATCTACGTCGACGTCAGGGAATAGCCGGCCATGCTGGACCGTGTAACAGCCGAACACGGTCGCGACCATCACTTCCAGACGAACACTGTCACTTCCAGACGAACACGGGCGCCTCGAAGTGAGCGACGCGCTGGGCCTTGCCGTGCAGAGCCACCTGGCAGAACTGATAGATGATCGCGGCCGTCGGCGCGTGCACGAACCGGTCCAGCAGCGGCAGCCTGATGACCGGCGCGTCCGTCTCGGGAATGCTCAGCAACTCAGGCTCGACGTCGAGGTCCGACAGCGGTATCTCATAGACCCGGGTGACCTCGCTGGCGGCACCTGCCAGCGTGCCTGGCGGAGCGCCGCCCCACACCACAACGGGCGTCATGACGTAGCCCGAGCGTGTGACGTAGTCGTCGAGTACGCCAAGTACCGCGCCCGGCGTCAGGTGCAGACCGGTTTCCTCCTGCAGTTCCCGGAGCGCGGTCTGCTCGACTGACTCGCCCTGATCGCGTCGGCCGCCAGGCAGCGCCCACTGCCCGGCGTGATTGCGCAGTCCACGTGCTCGCCTCGTGATCAGGAGCGCCTCGCCCGATGACGAGGAGGTGACGCAGACGGCGACGGATGCTTGCTTGAGTTCCGGCCTGTCCACGGCGACGCGGACGAATCCTGCCAGGTTCGCTGCGATGTGCTCGCGCCCCGAACCCACTGACACATCGCTCATTCGTCAGGCCCCTCCCGCGGTGCTGATCTCGTTGCGAGGCTACCGGCGGACACAGACCGCGCGGTTCCGGATGCATGCGGCGAGGCTGCGCGGACGGGCGCACCAGTGCCGGGCCAGGGCCGACGATCTTCTCTGCTGTCCGCAGATTGCCTTGGCTGGCGGCCGGTGGGCCACCGATCGTGGGAGGTAAAGCCGGGATTCCGGGCCAATCTAGAGACGGGAAGATCATGTACACAGCAGTCGCAGAACCGGCCGCGATGACGGGATCGCTCGACGATCAGCTCATCGCCCGACTGCTCTACCAGCGGATTATCGTGCTCGGGACCGAAGTCGATGACCGTGTCGCCAACCGGCTATGCGCGCAGCTGCTGCTGCTGTCCGCGGAGGACCCGCGCAGCGATATCAGCCTGTACATCAACTCGCCCGGCGGCTCAGTGAGCGCTGGGCTCGCAATCTACGACACGATGCGCCTCATCCCGAACGACATCAGCACGCTGGCGATGGGCCTGGCGGGCAGCATGGCCCAGTTCCTGCTGTGCGCTGGAACCGCTGGCAAGCGGTTCAGCCTTCCGCACGCCCAGGTCCTCATGCATCAGGGCTCGGCAGGCTTCGGCGGAACGGCGGCGGACGTTGAAATCTACGCCAGGCAGCTTGAGCGCACCAGCGCGGTCATGACCAGGCTGATCGCAGAGCACACCGGACAGCCTCCGGAGCGCGTCGAGCAAGACAGCAGACGGGACCGGTGGTTCAGCGCTGCGGAGGCGCTCGATTACGGGATGATCGACCATATCCTGGAGCGAGTCGAAGACATTCGTCCCGCGGTTGTCGGCCGGATGGCGAGGTTGTGACCATGCCCCAGCACACAATGCGCCAGCACGCAATGGGCCAGCACGCAATGGGCCAGTACACGATTCCCACCGTGATCGAACGCACCGCGCTGGGCGAGCGCGCCTACGATATCTACTCGCGGCTGCTGTCCGAGCGGATCATCTTCCTCGGCACCGAGATCGACGACGGCGTCGCTAACGTCGTGATGGCTCAGCTTCTGCACCTTGAGGCGGCGAGTCCGGACCTGGAGATCAGCCTGTACATCAACTCTCCCGGCGGCTCGTTCAGCGCGCTGACGGCGATCTACGACACCATGCAGTACATCCGCCCGGATGTCGCGACGATCTGCATGGGGCAGGCCGCGTCGGCCGCGGCTGTCTTGCTGGCCGCCGGCGCGCCGGGCAAACGGCGCGTGCTGCGGCACGCCAAGGTGCTACTGCACCAGCCGTCCAGCCAGTCGCAGGGCACGCTGCCCGACCTGGCCATCCAGGCCAAGGAACTGGTCAAGGTGCGCGACGAGGTGGACGCGATCCTCAGCGAGCACACCGGCCACCCCATCGCGAAGATCCGAGCAGACACCGACCGCAACAGGACCTTCGGCGCCCAGGAGGCCGTGAGTTACGGGCTCGCCGACGAGGTCCTCACCAGCCGGAAGGCAGTCCCGGCGAGGCTGGCCGGCTAGCGCGGGTCAAGCGGCTAGCCGGCTCGACGACATCACCAGACCGGAACGGGAACGGGGCCGAGTGGGCCAGCCGTTCCGGACCGGTGCCCAGCCGCAGCACCGTGGCCTGCTGCTGGGCGCCGGCGCCGGCCAGGTCGCGGCCAACCTCGGCAAGCACATCAGGCAGGTCGATCTCGAGTGCGTCGCAGATCGCGGCCAGTATCTCCGACGACGCCTCCTTGCGCCCGCGCTCGATCTCGGACAGGTACTGCATAGACATCCTGGCTGCCCTGGCGACGTCGGCCAGGGTCCGGCCCTGCCCGAGCCTGTGCCGCCTCAGCACATCGCCAAGAGTGGTGCGCAGCAGCGGCCGGGTTCGCTGGTCAGGCATGGTCGCAGGCTAACGACGTCCGCAGCGGTCTTAAAAGCGATTTCGCATCAGGCGTAACCGAGGCTCAGGCATCTCGCAGTTTGAGCACAAGCCAGCCTGCTGCCATCGCCGCGGCGGTCCACAGCGCCAGGACACCGAGGCCTGGCCAGGGCCCGATGGGCAGCTTGGCGATGTTCCTGGTCGCCTGGATGGCCAGGCCGGCGTTCGTCGGCGCCCAGCGGTCGAGCCGGTGCTGCCAGACCGGGCTGATTATGACGTCACCGATGATCGGGATCACGTACAGGACGGCGAGCACGACGGCGGTGGTGAGGCCGGCGTCGCGCAGGGCTGTCGAGATTCCGAGCGTGAACAGGCCGATTAGCACCAGGTAGAGCACCGAGCCCGCGGCGGCCCGCAGGGTCGGGCCGTGCACGACCGACAGGGCCTGGAAGCCGTTTGCAGCGGTGAAGCCGTTGCCAGGAAGCTGGATCCGGCCAGCCAGTATGGAGCCGAGCACGGCGATGCTGCCCGCCACCAGCACCACCGCGGTGACCACCGCAGCCTTGGCCGCCAGCAGGACCGACCGGCGCGGCACGGCGGTCAGGCTAACCCGGATCATGCCGGTGCCGTACTCGGCCGTGACGACGACCACGGCGATGGCGGCGACGGCCGCCTGACCGAGCATGATCCCGGTCAGGCTCAGCTTGGTGGTGTCGGCGCCGCAGGTGGCCGGGCACCGCACGATCGCCGTCGCCATCGCGCTGGCCCCCACAGTCAGCGCGATGACGGCGATGAGCAGCCAGCCCGAACTCGGCACCGTCCGCAGCTTGGTCCACTCGGCGTGCATTGCCTCTTTCATACGTCCCGCCTGCGCAGCAGGTAGATGGCGCCGGCGAGGGCGACAGCGGTCCAGGCACAGAGGACGGCGAAGCCAGACCACGGCGACAGCGGGAAACACGAGTGGTAGGGCGCGCAGATGCTGTTCACCTGGGAGTACCGCGGAACGCCCGCCTGGAGGCTAAACGCGGCAGCGGGGGTGATCCGCAGCAGCCAGGTACCCGTCGTCAGCGGCAGGACGACCGCCAGGATGACCGGAACCACGACAACACCCGTCGTCGCCATGATGGCACCGGTGCTGCGGCGGAAGATTGCGCCGGCCGCGAGACCGAGGATCGCCGCGACACCCGCGATCGCCGCAGTCCCGAGTACCACCCGAAGACCGATGCCGCTGGTGAGCGACAGGGTCTGCCAGACCGGCGGCGTCCACCCGTTGGCCACGAGCTTGTGCTCGGCGATCGGGAGCGCGATGGCGGCACCGATCAGCCCCGACACGAACGCCAGCACGCCAATCACGATGGACTTGGCCACCAGGATCCGGCCGCGTCGCGGGCTGGCAGTGACCGTAGTGCGGATCATGCCGCGCCGGTACTCGGCGGTTATGAAGAGGGCGCCGAGCGCAATCAGCGCGATGAGACCGAAGAGGCATCCGAAGAACGTAACGTGCAACGGGTCCACGATGGGCGCGAAGGGCGCGATGTCGCCCGATCCGTGCACCGTGACACCGCTGGCCGTCTGCACGAAGCCGGCGCCCGGCCCTAGCGGCCCGCAATGGCCGGGCCCTACAGCCTCCCCCAGCTGCCCGTTCTTGCAGAGCTTCGTGGGCGGCGCGCCTATTGCGGTGCCGATCCAACGGCTACCGGAGCCCGTGAGGGCGACGTGGTCAAATGTCGCGGTCGCCTGTGTCGAGCTGTAGATGCTGCCGTCTCCGCTGCCGATCGCCTGCTGGAACGGCGGCGAGGCAGCGAACAGTCCCGCCTGCGCCGTGGCGGGCAGGCCGGCGAGCACTGCTGTGCCGATCGCAGTCCAGTGCCGCCCATCGGCGGACTCGTAGCCGGTGACGGAGTCGCCCGACCTGGTCAGCCGCAGCCAGCGGGCCGACGCAGAACCAGCCGCCACATCGTGGGTGAAGTTGTCCTGCATCCGGACACCGTGGTCCCCGGTCAGCAAGACAGCCGCGTACGCAGCTCCCGGTTTCGTGCTGGCCTTGATCATGATGCCTGCCTTGGCCCACGGCTCGGTCGATGGCGCGGGGGCGTAGCCGCGCGGTATGAACGGGTGCGGCCCCGAACCGTGGAGCGCGCTGACCCGGGCGGTGATGCTGCCATTCCCGGCGAGCGCCTGGTGCACGAAGTACGGGCTGTCGGTCACCGCATCGCCGGCCGGGCCGGTCGCGATGACCTGGCCTTCGGCCGTACAGACCCCGTGCGCGCACGTGACGGGGTCATTTGAGGTCGCCGTCCCCGCTATCGCGATCGGGATCACCGCCGTCAGGGCGGCGGCCAGGATCAGCGCGATCACCCAGCCCCGGACTGTCCGCAGCTTGGTCCACTCCGCCCACAGCAGCCGGCCGAATCCGTCTCGCCCGGCAGGATGAGCGGACTGGTACGACGTCGTCGTGTGTGTCGCGGTCATCGCGCTAGCTCCGGTCCCGGTGTGCCGACAGCTGCCTGGCCGTGGAATTCGACGGAATCCCTCGTCAGCTCCATGTAGGCCTCCTCGAGCGTCGCCTCGTGCGGCGCCAGCCCGGAGAATGGCACGCCGCCGTCACCGAGCAGCTCGGCGATCCGCGCCGCCGGCAGCCCGGACACGGCCAGCAGGTCGTGATCAGAGACGGCAACCGTGCCGCCGGCCTGCGCGAGCACCGTCGTGGCCTGCGTGCGGGCCGTTGTGCGCACCATGACCCTGTCCTTGGACGCCGCCGTCAGCAGATCGGCGACGCTGGTGTCAGCGACCATCCGGCCGCGGCCGATGACCAGCAGGTGATCAGCGTTGCCCTGAAGCTCGGCCATCAGATGACTCGAGACCAGCACCGCCCTGCCTTCGACGGCCAGGGACCGCAGGAAGGCGCGCATCCACGCCATGCCCTCCGGGTCCAGGCCGTTGAACGGCTCGTCGAACATCAGCACCGGCGGATCGCCCAGCATGGCGGCGGCGATACCGAGACGCTGGCGCATGCCTAGCGAGTAACCGCCCGCCCTGCGCCGGGCCGCCGGGCCGATCCCGGTCAGGTCGATCACCTCGTTGACGCGCCGGGTCGCGAGACCCTGCGAATGCGCCAGCCAGAGCAGGTGATCGCGGGCCTTGCGGCTCGGCTGGAGTGCGCCGGCGTCGAGCAGGGCCCCGACGTGGCTGAGCGGGTGGCGCAGGCTGGCGTAAGGCTGGCCACCGATGAGCGCGCTGCCTTCGTCGGCGCTGTCGAGGCCCAGGATGACCCGCATAGTGGTGGACTTGCCGGCCCCGTTCGGCCCGACGAACCCTGTGATCTGGCCGGGTGCTACCCGGAACGTCAGGCCGTCGACGGCCACAGTCGGACCGAAATGCTTGCGCAGGCCCGTCACCTCGATAGTTGCGTCCATGCTCGCCAGGCTACGAAGACGAGGCAGCGCAGTCGTCACGCCGCGGAGCCGTCTTCGCCTGGCCGTCCCGAGTGACTTCCGTCCCGCACGTCCCCCGCACGAGTGACGGCGGACTTCCCTGGCCAGGGGACGCCAAGCGTGCCTCGAGCGACGACAATAGGCAGCATGAACCTCGCCGACGAGTCCTGGTCCGAGTGGGCCAGCGCGGCGAGGCAGGTTGCCGCGGGTCGGCACGCACCGATGGCGACCAGCTTGGGTCTGGCGGTGCTGGCCGTACTTCAAGTGGGCCTGCAGCGGGTGCCCAGCCACCTCGTACTGGGCGGCCCGACGCCGTTCGCGAAGATCTTCCTGGTCCTCATCGGGCTGGTCGCCACGCTGCCGCTCGGCTTGCTGTGGGCGCAGCCTCGGACGGCGGCCGTGATCATCGCCACCGCCAACCTGTTCTCGCTCAGCGTGGTACACGTGCCGACGCTGGCTGGCGCCATCGCGCTGGTCGTCGTGGTGTATCGCCTTGGCTGTCTCCGAGCGCAGGCGCTCGCCGCCACGATCGCCGTGGCGATCGTCGCGGTGGCCCTGGCACAACGATCCGGGCTACTGCTGATCCTGCTCACCGCGGCGGTGCCGCTTGCTGCCTGGGCCGGTTCCGCGCAGCGGGTCCGGGCGGATTCGGCCGCCCGCGCTGTCCAGCAAGAGTTCCTGGCCGGGTCACTAATGGAGCACACGGCGCGGGGCGAGCGGGCCCGCATCTCGCGCGAGCTGCATGACGTCGTAGCGCACCACATCTCCATGATCGCCGTCCAGGCCGAGACCGCGCGCCTGACCACGCAAGGCATGCCGCCTGCCGGAGCGCAGCGGCTGCTGGCTATCGGTGACACGGCCCGGTCGGCGCTGACCGAGATGCGACGCCTGCTCGGCGTGCTCCGTGAGGACGCTGAGCCGCAGCTCACGCTCCGCCGTCCGCAACCCGGCCTCAGCCAGCTCAACGAGCTGCTGGACGAGGCGAGGGAGGCGTCCGGAACCGCCACACGGCTGATCGTCAGCGGCTGGCTTACCGCGCTGGATCCGGGCGTCGAGGTCGCGGCCTACCGCATCGTCCAGGAGGCGCTGACTAATGCGCGTCGGCACGCTGCCGGTGCGGCCGTCGACGTCGAGCTTCGGTACCAGGAGGACGGCCTGTACGTGCGTGTACGGGACAACGGACCAGGGCCGCCGCAGACCGAGATGGGTGGCAACGGGCTGCTTGGCATGCGCGAGCGCGCCGCCGCAGTCGGCGGGACGCTGAGGATAGGCTCATCGCCAGGCGGCGGCTTCCTAGTCGAGGCCGTCCTGCCCGCGAAGGCCGAGGAAGACGCGGCATGACCATCCGGATCGTCGTGGCCGACGATCACCAGGTAGTGCGCGCCGGGTTCGCGGCCTTGCTCGATACGCAGCCGGATTTCACCGTCGTGGGTACCGCCTGCGACGGCGCTGAAGCCATTGCCCTGGGCCGCGATCTGAGCCCCGACGTGATCCTGATGGACGTGCGGATGCCCGGCGTCGATGGTATCGAGGCCACCAGACAGCTCGCCACGGAGCACGGGCCAAGGGTGCTGATCCTCACCACGTTTGACTTGGACGACTACGTCTACGACGCGTTGCGCGCCGGGGCGAGCGGATTCCTACTCAAGGACGTGACGGCCGAGCGCCTCTTCGATGCGGTCCGGGTCGTAGCGGCAGGCGAAGCGCTGCTGGCGCCTGCCGTCACCCGGCGGCTGATCAGCGAGTTCGCCCGGCTACGGCAGTCCCCGGCTCCGCACCGGACGCCAGCCCTGGCGTCGCTAACGCCACGCGAGGTCGAAGTGCTGAGCCTGGTGTCCGAGGGACTTTCGAATCAGCAGATCGCGACCAGGCTCGTCGTCACGGAGGAGACCGTCAAGACCCACGTCAGCCGTGTACTACGGAAGCTCGGGCTGCGCGACAGGACGCAGGCCGTCATCGCGGCCTACGAATCGGGCCTGGTCATACCGGGCGGTCATTAGCCAGCAATACGGCCACGGCGATCTCAGCCTCGGCGCTAGCCGGGAGCTCGGCGGGAAGCGTTGGGATCGTGGCCAGGCTTCCGTCAGCTTGATAGCGGCTGATCAGCCGCGGATCGATATAGGACGCGCGGGCGACGGCCGGAGTGTCGCCCAGCCAGTCCGCGACGTCGCGGACGCTGGCGGCAATCACGCTCCTGGCACGCCGCTCGGTTGCCGGTGGTCCGGCGTTCGCGAGCAGTAGCGCCATCAGGACGGTGGCGTTCCAGGTCCGGAACTCCTTCGCGGTGAAATGGCCCCCCGCCCGCTCGGCGATGTAGGCGCTCACGTCGTGGGAGTGCAGCGGATGCCAGGCGCTGCCGTCCTGCCAGCAGAACAGCGAATCCAGGCCGTTGTCGCTACTGACGAGCGAACGCACCGTGGACATCACTGCACGGTCGGTAACCGTGATGGCGCGTTGCTTGCCTTCCTTGCCGACATAGTCGAACACCAGGCCGTCGCGACGCACCTTGACGTGCCGTTTCTCCAACGTGGCGGCACCGTAGTGATGATCAAGCTCGGCGTAGCGCTCGCTGCCCAGGCGGAACAGGCCCAGGTCGATCAGCCGGACAGCACTCGCGGCGACGCGGCCCCGGTCCAGGCCACGGCGGCCGAGATCGTGCAGCGTGGCTGTCCGCAGCGTGGGCAGTGCACCGGCGAACCGGAGCATGTGCTCGAACTTCTGTGTGTCGCGCTGGGCTCGCCATAGCTCGTGGTAGCGGTACTGGGTCCGGCCCCGGCTGTCGATGCCGGTGGCCTGAATGTGGCCGAGCGGATCGGGCGAGATCCAGACGCTCGTCCAGGCCGGCGGGATCACGAGCGCCTTAATGCGCGCCAGCGTCGGCGTGTCGGTGATCTCCACGCCCGCTGAGCCGACGTAGCGGAAGCCATCGCCCTCGCGCGTTCGCGTGATTCCGGCATCGCGAGGATCGCTGCGTATCAGCCCCGGCACAGCGGCAGCGGGTCATAACTCGGAGATTACGCCCGTCAGCGGACCGGCAAAGCCGGAGCCAGGGCCGCGAGAGATCTCCACCGTCCATGGATATCGGTGCACCCGACGATAGCGTTGCGTAACGAATCAGATATGTAGAGTCATTGACTGCGATTACTGAGTGTTTCGGTTACGGTCGGGTACTAGCAATGCCGCTGCGTGCATTGTGGTGCTCGGCTAGCTGGCACCCACCCGCAGCAGTGTCGCTGGGGAGACAGGTCTCTGGGGAGGGACAGTTTCGCTGGGGAGGGACAGTTTCGCTGGGGAGGGACAGTGTCGGCGGACGCGTCGCGGGCTGACTCAGACCGCTTTAATGCCATGTTCGAGGCACATGCGGCGCATGTCTTCGACTACTGCCGTTCGCTGCTGCCCCAGCGTTCCGACGCTGCGGAGGCTACTCAGGCGACGCTGGTCACCGCGTTTACCCTGCTGGACCGGTTGCAAGACGTCGGTCGGCTACGGGCCTGGCTGTTTGTGCTCGCTCGGCGCGAGTGCCTCAGATCAGCTCGGGATCCGGCCCACGGGACTCCAGCCGGCGAGCTCGACACGGCGCAAATGTACCTCGGGATCATCGAAGGGAATGGGCGGGCCGGCGCAACGCTGGGCGCCCTCCCAGCCGCGGAACGGGAAGTACTGGATCTCGTTTACCGGCACTACCTCAGCTCGGCGGACGTGGGGGCTGTTCTCGCCGTACCGGCCGAGCGCGCGAGTGCGCTGCTCGCAGGCGCGGTCGCGAGTTTCGACCGTGTTCACCAGGACCGACTCGACGGCACCGGGCGGGTTGCTCAACGCGGCACCGCAAGGGAAGCTCTGGTCGCGGGCGTCCGAGCGATCTCAACCATCCCGTTGCTGGGGCTGCCGCCGCCAATCCGGGAGCGCACGAGAAGCGTCGTCCTCGACCCCGAGCTAGCGTCCTACCGCGAGTCGCTGGCATTGAGCGTTGGCGACCTCGGTCCCGATGGCTTCCCTACAGAGCCGGCGCCGCCGAGTCCGGTACTGCACAAGCCGGTACTGCACAAGCCGGTACTGCACAAGTCGGTACTGCACAAGTCGGTACTGCACAAGCCGGTACTGCACAAGCCGGTACTGGACAAGCCGGTGCAACATTGGGCGCGCCGAGTTCCGCACAAGAGGCTTGCGCTGCTGGGTGGGCTGCTGGTCGCCGCGGCGATAGCGGCTGTTGTGATGGCCACCAGTTCATCGGGCGTACCGAGTGCGACTACCCACGCTATCGGCCAGGCCGTCGGGCAGGACCCCATCGGCACGCCACGCATGAGCACTCACCGGCCGGCGCCGCACCTGCCGATCACGGCCCTGTTCCCGAAGAAGCGAGACCCGGGCCTCGTCCTGCCTATCCTTCCTGCCTCGGCACCGAGCAATGCCAGGTCACCCAAGCCGCACCCGTCGCCGTCCAAGACCACGATCATCAGCTCGCCGTCACCGTCGGCGAGGCCGTCTCCGACGCCGACGGCCACGCCCAGTACGTCGCCCACACCATCGGCCACGCCAACGGACTCGGCCACGCCAACGGACTCGCCCACGCCAACGGCGACCCCGTGACGCCTAGCTGGCGGCCTCGAACACGGCAGCGACGCCCTGGCCGCCGCCGACGCACATCGTCTCCAGCAGGTACCGGCCGTCACGCCGCCGCAGTTCGCGCAGCCCCGTAGCGAGCATGCGCGCGCCAGTAGCGCCGATTGGATGACCGAGCGATATGCCCGAGCCGTTCACGTTGAGCTTGTCCGGGTCATTCCAGCCCCACCCCCCAGCACGGCAAGGACCTGAACCGCGAACGCCTCGTTGAGCTCGACCAGGTCGATGGCGCCGAAGTCCAGGCCGGTGCGCGCGAAGAGCCGCGTGACGGCGGGCACCGGGCCGATGCCCATCGTCGCGGGCTCGCACCCGGCCGCGGCCCAGCCGACGAGGTAGCCGAGTGGCTCCAGGCCGAGCGAGTCGAGCCTGTCCTCCGCCACGACGAGGCAGGCTGCGGCGGCGTCGTTCTGCTGGCTGGCGTTACCCGCCGTCACGGTGCCGCCGGGCATGATCGTCCGCAGCTTGCCGAGCGACTCGGCGCTGGATTCTGGGCGGATCCCCTCGTCCATGCCGACCGTCACGGGGTCGCCGCGGCGCTGCGGCACCTCGACCGGCACGAGCTCGTCATCGAAGAGGCCCGCATCCCTGGCCGCCGCGGCCCGCCGATGGCTGCGCGCCGCGTACGTGTCGGCTTCGTCCCGCGTGATACCGAACTGCTCAGCCAGATTCTCGGCGGTCTCGATCATCCCGGAGATCTTGCCGAACCGCCATTCGGGCTGCGACCGCTCCCGGCCGCGGTCCAGCCGGTCGTAGAGGAGCTGGTTGCCGGCCCTGGCACCCCACCGCATGGACGTGGTGTAGTGCTCGACGTTGCTCATGCTTTCGACCCCACCCGCTAGCACCACATCTGCCGCGCCGGTCTGGACCATCATGGCCGCGGTGATGATGGCCTGGAGGCCGCCGCCGCAGCGTCTGTCGATCTGGAATCCCGGCACGCTGACCGGCAGGCCAGCCTGGAGCGCGGCCCACCGTCCAATGCACGGGGTCTCGCCGCTGGCGTAGGACTGGGCGAACGACACGTCATCGATGAGCTCGGGGTCGATCGAGGTGCGGGCCAGTACCGCCTTGATAACGGTTGCGGCGAGAACCTCGACTGGAACGTCGCGCAGGCTGCCGCCAAACGCGCCGACGGGAGTGCGCAGCGGTGCGACGATGGCGGCCCGGCGCATAGTCATGAGGAGGCTCCTTCCGGTCGATCGCTCGCGGCGGCCGCCGCCAGCGCGTCCCTGTGATCGGGGTGGGCGATCGCCAGCATTCGCTCGCGTCGCTGCGCTAGCGTCAGGCCCCGTAGGTCCGCTATTCCATACTCGGTCACGATCACCCCGGTGTCAGCGCGGGTCAGGGTGGTCGGCCCGCTGAGCCTGGCCACGATGCGGCTGGCGCGGCCCGCGGTGGACGGCAGTGCGATTATGGCAACGCCCCCGCGGGAGCGGGCGGCCCCGCGCGCGAAGTCCACAGCCCCGCCGACGGCGCCGACGTATTGCCCGGCGGCCGTCTCGGTGTTCGCCTGGCCAGTCAGGTCGACCTCGGTCGCAGAGTTGATTGCTGTCAGCTGGGTCTGCGCCGCCAGCACCGCGGGGTCATGGGTGTACCGGGTGTCGCGCAGCGTAATGGCCGGATCGGTGGCCGCGAGCCTGATCAGGCGCTGCGTCCCCATCAGGAACCCGGTCACGACCAGGCCGCGGTCCATGCTCTTGCAGGCGCCGGTGACGACGCCGGCCTCGATCAGCTCGGCGACGGCGTCGGTGATCATCCCAGAGTGCACGCCGAGATCACGGTGGCCGCGCAGGCGCCGGGCCACGGCCGACGGCATGCTGCCGATCCCCAGCTGGATCGTCGCGCCGTCGGGGACGAGGTCGGCGATGTAGCGCGGCGATGGAGTCCTCGATGGCGCGCGGAGCGGCAGCCGGGTACTCGGCCGGGGGCCGGGAGACCGCGACGATCACATCGAGTTGGTCCGGAGCCAGCCCTGGGGCGCAGCGGAGGTCGGGCACCTGGTCGTTGACCTCCGCGATCACGATCCTGGCGTGGCCGACGAGGGCGGCGACGTAGTCGGCGCCGAGGCCGAGCCCGAAGGTGCCATCCGGCCGAGGTGGCGGCAGCGACAGGAAGATGACGTCGACGTGCTGCCGAGGCAGCTCAGAGTAGTGAGCTGCCAGAATGTCCAGCGCACCCGCCTTGGCCAGCGCGCGGTTCGCGCCGGCAGCGGTGTACGAGGCGAACGACAGGTGGTCGCAGTTCTCCCGGCGCACGGCTGCTGAGCTGGAGATGCCGGTGAAGCAGCGGATTCCGCCGAGGCGCCTGCGCTGCTCGGCCAGCGCTTCGGTGAGGGTCAGCGGCTCTGCGCAGGCCTGCCCCCAGGCCACGGTGTCGCCGGGCCGGATGTAGCTGGCGAGGTCAAGCTCGCTGACGTCACCCAGATACGTCGTCAAACGCTGCTCGTGAGTGCCACGAACCGCAGCTTAACCGCCATAAGCGCAGCTTGCGAGGTGCGTATGACACCGCACCGGGACCGGACGGTCCGGCTACTTTCAGTCATGCAGCAATTGCGTTCCGTAGCAGACGGCTTCAGACTGGTGGGAGCGCGTGTGAGCGCTGTCTCGGCAGACCGGCCATCCCGCCCAGATCAGGCAATCTGACGAATCGGGAGTATCACATGTCTGCAGTCACCGTTTACTTCCAGCCGCTCAGGGCGGAGTCGTCATGAGATCTGCGGAAACTCTGCTGCCAGTCGAGGGTCAGCTGCCGCCGCTTACCGGCGCGACCGGGTGGCTCAACTCGGCGCCCCTCACGCCAGCCGATCTGCGCGGACAAGTCGTCCTGGTCGACTTCTGGACGTACTCATGCATCAACTGGATACGGACTTTGCCTCACATCCGCGCTTGGTCGGCGAAGTACGGTGATGCCGGCCTGCGCGTGCTCGGCGTCCACACGCCCGAATTCGGCTTCGAGCACGACACCGACAACATCCGACGTGCGGCCGCGGACATGCGCGTCGACTATCCCATCGCGATCGACAACGACTACGCGATATGGCGAGCGTTCGGGAACATGTACTGGCCGGCGCTGTACTTCGTGGACGCGCGTGGCCGTATCCGACGTCACCAGTTCGGCGAAGGCGACTACGTGCAGTCCGAGACCATCATTCAGCAGCTGCTGGCGGAAGCCGGACTAGGCGCCGCCGGCACGGGGCTGGTCTCGGTCCAAGGCGATGGCGTCGAGGCGGCTGCCGACTGGGCTACCTTGCGGTCGCCGGAGACGTATGTCGGCTATGAACGCGCTGAGCGACTTGCAGCTCCCCGCGATGCGGTTCTCGACGCCCGGCACGTATTCGCGGGGCCTGCGCGGCTGACCCTCAATGAGTGGGCCATCTCCGGAGACTGGACGGTGGGGAGGCAAGCCGCCACCCTGAACGACGCGGGCGGGCAGCTCTCGTATCGATTCCAGGCGCGCGATCTTCATCTCGTCATGGGCCCGGCAGCGCCAGGAAGCGCCGTGCGATTCCGCGTCCGCATCGACGGCCGGCCTCCCGCCGATGAACATGGACTCGACGTCGACGACCAGGGCGACGGGGTGGTCACGCAGCAGCGGCTGTATCAGCTCGTCCGACAGCCAGGCCTCGTGATCGAGCACCTCTTTGAGATCACGTTCCTTGATCCGGGCGTCCAGGCGTACGTGTTCACGTTCGGCTAGGTCCTTTCCCGGGAGTCTCGTTCGTCGTATGGTCAGCCGCGACGAAACGGGAGTGAGACATGACCACCTGGACCAAGGAGATCGGCGCTATGACGTTGATGGCGCCGGACCTGGACAGTTCGAAGGAGTTCTACCAGAAGGCCTTTGGCCTGCCGGCGAGCATGGAGGAGCCGGACTCGGCGATGTTCCGTTTCGCCAACATGTTCGTCTTCCTGCACAAGTCGCCAGCGCCAGTCCAGCCACCAGAGGCGAAGGAACTAGCTCTCGGGGGCGCAGGACAGTTCGCCGTCATCGTCGATGATGTCGACGCTGTCGCGGCAGAACTGGACCAGCTGGGTGTTGCCCTGCTGAGCGGTCCGGCCGACCGGAGCTGGGGCATGCGCACGATCACGTTCGCGGACCCGAGCGGCTATTTCTGGGAGATCGCACAGGAGGTTCCGGGAAGCTAGCGGTTCCGGGAAGCTAGCGGTTCCGGGAAGCTAGCGTTCTGGGAAGCTAGCTGTCAGGCCAGGACGGCTACGTACCGCCAGTCCAGGACGTCGCGCGCATCCGGCGCGTCGGCGCGCACGAGCGAGCGCAGGTGCACGAGGCCGCCGCCGTCCGGCAGGTAGTCCACCTGCTCGACCGTGATCGCGCTGCGGAGCGTGTCGCCCTCGCGCACCGGCGCCAGGTGATCGCAGCTATGCCAACCGGTCACGGTAACCATCGAGGGCAGCGCCCTGGCGGCCTGCGAGAGCGCAAGCCCGATGGCATGACCGCCGTAGACGAGGCGTTGGCCGTTGCCTTCGGACTGGTCATGATGGACGGCTGCGATGTTCGCTGTCAGCCGGGCCAGCTCGGGCGCGCTCGAAACCACATCGCCGCCTGCTACCTCGAACGACTGGCCCGCCAGCAGCTCCGCAGGGCGGGGCCCGGCGGAACGTCGCGCGAATGCTTCCAGCCGCCAGCCGGCGATTGGTGCCTCGTAATTCGGCGGCGGCCCGTCCCGGCCGACTTCGCTCAGGTCGTCTGCGTTCCCTGTATGCGCAGTCTGATCGCGGAGCGGCAGCATGGCGCAGCGCCAGAAGTCCAGCACCGGCCGGCCCTCTTGATCAGTCGTGATGATCCGCAGGGCCGCGAGGCCAGTCGCGGTCCGGCCGTCGCGTCGTGCGTTCTGGCGGAGCGCGACGACCTGGGTCACGGTCCGGAGCGTGTCGCCGATGAGCGGCGCGCGCCGGAAGGCGAGCCCGCGATAGAACAGGTTCGCCTTGACCTGCTGGGTCACGACCGTGGACTGGCCGATAGCAACGTCCCAGACCAGGCTGGGCGGTGCCAGCGGTCCACCACCGGTGACGTCGTGGCACAGCTCGTGATCGAGCATGAGCGCTAGCCGGTCGCCCGTGATGGCCTGATGCGCTGCGGCCAGGCCGGACGTCAGCGTGATCGCGGGCGCGCTGGAGAACTCCTGGCCGATGGCCAGGTCATCGAAGAACGGCCCCTGGCCGGCCGGCGATGGCATCGGTCACGATCCAGCCTTCCTGATTTAACTAACATCGGATAGGAACGTGGTGCTGGTCAGCCCGTCTGGGGAGCAGAATGAGCGGTCTTTCGCCGGAAGAGCGAGCGGTCGTCAGGACCGTCGCGGAGTTCGTCAACCGCGAGGTCCGGCCGGTGGCACGAGAACTCGAGCACGCTAACGAGTATCCCGAGAAGCTCATCGAGCAGATGAAGAGCCTCGGCATTTTCGGCCTGGCGATCCCTGAGCCGTACGGAGACGCGCCGATCTCGACGCCCTGCTACGCCGACGTGACGGCCGAGCTAGCGAGGGGCTGGATGAGCCTGGCGGGCGCCATGGGCGGCCATACCGTGGTCGCCAAGCTCTTGCTCCGCTTCGGCACCAGCGCTCAGAAGGAGCGGTACCTCCCCCGGATGGCCACCGGCGAGGTGCGGGCGACGATGGCGCTGACTGAACCCGGCGGCGGTTCCGATCTGCAGGCGATGACGACGATCGCCCGGCCTGATGGAGACGGCTACCTGATCAACGGCGCCAAGACCTGGATCACCAACGCGCGCCGGTCGCAGCTGATCGCTTTGCTGTGCAAGACCGATCCGGCGGCGAAGCCCCGGCACAAGGGCATCAGCATCTTGCTCGTCGAGCACGGGCCAGGCCTTGAGGTCTCCCGTGACCTGCCCAAGCTCGGCTATAAGGGCGTCGAGAGCTGCGAGCTTTCGTTCACCAACTTCCGGGCCCCGGCCGACGCGGTACTGGGCGGCGAGCCCGGCCGCGGGTTCGCCCAGATGATGACGGGCCTGGAGATCGGACGCATCCAGGTGGCGGCGCGAGCGGTCGGTGTCGCGCAGGCCGCGTTCGACGACGCGCTGCGATACGCCCAGGAGCGGGAAACTTTCGGGCAGCCGATCTGGAAGCACCAGCAGATTGGGGCGTACCTGGCGGATATGGCGACCAAGCTCACCGCATCGAGGCAGCTTGTGCGGTTTGCTGCCGAGCGGTACGACGCGGGCGAGCGGTGCGACATGGAGGCCGGGATGGCCAAGTTGTTCGCGTCTGAGGCGGCGATGGAGATAGCACTCAACGCGGTCCGGATCCACGGTGGCTACGGATACTCAACCGAGTTCGACGTCGAGCGCTACTTCCGGGACGCCCCGCTGATGATCGTCGGCGAGGGCACGAACGAGATCCAGCGCAACGTCATCGCCCAGCAGTTGATCTCGCGCGGCGGTCTCGGCGACGGCCCAGGGTAACTGACTAGCTGGTATACGTTCGGGCGCGGGGTGATCCACGCGCGCCGCTCCAGTGGCCGGGTCCCATTCGGGCAAGCTGAGCAGGCTCGCGGCGGTGAACGGCGGGCTGCCATCGAGCAGCAGGCCGCCGCCGGGTCGCGGCGTCTTCGGCCGCGGCGGCTTCGTGCCACCGCCACCACCGCCGCCAGGCCGCAGTCCCCTGTTGCCTTCAGCGAATAGCCCGCCCCAGGCGCCGATGCCAGCGCCCAGGAACGGAAAAATGATCAGGATCAGCAGGTAACCAGCCACGGCGTGGCTAGCGGCGACCTCGAACCTGTAAACCGAGTTAGCGGAAAGGTTGCCGCCGGGAATCGTCCACTGGATGCTGTTCGCCGCGTGCGGCGCGACGGCGATGGTGGAGATGCCGAGGACTGACACCAGCAGTGCGCACGTGACTCCCACGCACAAGCCGGCTGCGACGCTTTGCCGAGTTCGGACGTTCGTGACTGGAGGCGTGCCGTCCCGCGCGGGCGTGCCGTCGCGCTCGCGCCGGGATGTCCGTCTCGCCGCCATGACGACTGCCGCGGTGGCAGCCGCAAAGACACCCGGCACGGCAGCAACCCTGGTGATCTGGACCATCGTGCTCAGCCAGGCATTGCTGATATGCACCGGATTGTCAAGCGGACGCAGCACGTAGACAGCCAGACCGAGCAGCACTCCGGCCCCGGTCGCTATCAGCGTCGCGGCAGGGCTCGTCGGAGGGCGCCGCGCTGTGATGACGAGCAAGCCGGTCATGTACGCGGCGATCACGATCAGGAAAGCGATCTCGCCAGCCCAGATCCCCGTCAGGGCCGGGCGGCCGGCGAGGTGGGCAAACTCGTGTCGCTCGACTGCCGCCTTAACCAGAATCAGGACAGCCACCAGCGCGAACCCGGCAATGCGCATAATCCGGGCGGTCCATGACGATCCGAGCGGGCCGTACTTGTGTCGCACTGGCCAGTGCAGGAGCGCGATCAAGACGACGATGACGACCGCGCCGACCCGGCTAATAAGCGTGGCCGGATCGCCCGGTGGCCCTGGCCAGGCCACGCCGACAACGCAGCCTGCTACTGCCCCGAGTGCTAGCCAGTACCAAGTCGTGCGTGGCATCAGGGCCCCCCTACCGTCTGCCACATCTTCGCTGGTTACAGGCTAGCTGCCCGGAATCGGGAGGCCTCGCGAGGGGAGGGGAGGTAACGCTGCCCGGACTCGGTCGGAGCAGCCTGTGCTGCTCAGAGGCCCGTGGTGCTCAGAGGCCCGTGCTCCTCAGAGCAGGCTGCCGACCTCGTGCACGTCACCGCACGGCACGTTCAGCGCCGCGTGGTGGTCGCGGATGGCTTGCTCATCCGGCCCCTCGAGCAGGCAGTAGACCTTCCCGTCAGCGTTGTGATACAGCTCAATCTGCCGCACGCCGAACTCGTCGGCGACACCGACACCCTGCGCGATCTGCTCGATCGCCTCAGGCGGAAGCTTGAGGTCGTCGTGGTAGTCCATGAACCTGGGCATGAAGTCCCTCCCCTGTCAGCGATGTCCCCTCGACATTAGTGATGTCCGCCCGGACATTAGTGATGTGCTCGGGACATCCGTGATTTCTCCTCGACACTGTCCCCCGGACGAGGCACGGTGTCCAGGGAATTGGTCGTTTCACGGGCCGCAATGGCGGGTATCGAATGGATGTTCGACTGTGGGGTGAGCGCCATGAAAGGTGATCGCGTCGAGATCGTCGTCGACGTCGGCGACGGTACCCGGACTTTCGAGGTCGGCGCCACGCGCGCGGGCCGGCGAGTTGAAGTTGCGACGCGGCGCGGGCTGGTCGAGGTCACCGAGGTGACGCGCACGGGCACGCCGGTCCGCACTGCCCGCTTCATGTCCAGCCGGATCGTCTCGCTCGTCGAGTACCCGGCTGCAGAGAAAGACGGAAGCGCGCCGTCCGCTGGCGGTTAGTCCATAACACGCAAAGGCAGTGTCGACGGGTGCGCTTACACCCGCTCTCCGCGACCGTCAAGCCGGTGCGAGCTGACCGCAGCCGTCATGTCGCCGGTGCGGCCAGCCCGCCGGAGCACGTGTCAGGAGGCTTGGACGGCGTCCGCGGCAGTGCGGATCACGTCCGTCACGAGGTCGGGGTTTGAGAGCATGATGACGTGGCTGCTGTCGGCCTCGTAGGTAGTGGCGCCCATGCGCTGTGCGCAGAAGCGTTCCAGCTCCGGCTGTACGGTGCGGTCCTGTTTGGCCACGATGTACCAGCTCGGCTTGGACTTCCAGGCGGCGTTCTCGGTCTTGCTGGCGAACAGGTCCGCGGCCGGTACGCCCTGGGTCGCCCAGACCTCCTTCTGCTCCTTCTCGGGCAGGTCTCCCGCGAAGCACGAGATGCCCTCCGGGCGCATCCAGATGCGCCCGTCCACGATTTCGATGTGGTCGAAGATCTCGGTCGGGGGGAACTTGGCCTGCAGGCTCTGTGCCGTCTCGCCGATATCCGGGGCGAGCGCGGCGATGTAGACCAGCCCGGCGACGCGGTCATCGGCTCCGGCGCCGCTAATGATGGTTCCGCCCTGCGAATGGCCGACCAGGATGGCCGGGCTGCTGACCTGCCCTAGGGCCCGGGTAACCGCGGCTACGTCGCCTTGGAGCGTGTCGAGGCTGTTCTGGGTGGATACCACCTCGTGCCCCTCCGCCTGGAGGGTAGGGATCACCTTGCTGAAGCACGAGCCGTCGGCCCACAGTCCGTGGGCGAACACGATGCTCGGTTTGGTCGGCATGGCCATATGCCCCGCTCCTTCGCTCGTTGATCTCTGCGACCGCGCTCCGTGCGCGCTACTCAGCGTTATAGCCAGTCCACACTTAGCTACGCGCGGGGCTGAGATTCGGTTGGCCCGATACTCGGCGCCACATTGGCGGCCGTGGGCCTGTGGGCCTGGTCAGGCGTGGCCCTGACAAGGCGGTGCAGGTCAGAGCCGGTCCCTACCCGGACGACTCAGAAGCGGACCGGCATGTGCTTGATGCCGTTGATGAAGTTCGAGCGCAGGCGACTCGGCTCGCCGTCGAGCCGGATGCCCGGCATCCGCTCGGTCAGCGCCTGTAGCAGTACCCGGAGTTCCAGCGCGGCCAGGTGCCGGCCGAGGCAGAAGTGCGGCCCGCCGCCGCCGAAACCCACATGCGGGTTGGGATCGCGGCCGACGTCAAACTGCTCGGGCGCGGCGAACACTGCCTCGTCCCGGTTGGCCGACGCGTAGAACACGACCACCTTGTCCCCGGCAGCGATCGGCTGGCCGCTCAGCTCGGTGTCGCGCAGGGCCGTCCGGCGGAACAGGTTCACCGGGCTGACCCACCGCACGATTTCCTCGGCGGCAGTCGGGATCAGCGAACGGTCGTCCAGCAGCCGCTGCCATTGATCGGGGTGCTCGAACAGAGCAAGCATGCCGCCAGCGGCCGCGTTCCTGGTTGTCTCGTTGCCGGCAACGGTCAGGAGCAGGAAGAACAGGTCGAACTCGTCGCTCGTCAGCGCCTCGCCGTTGTCGTTGGGCTGGAGCAGCCTGGTGATGATGTCATCGGCTGGCTGTTCGCGACGGCGCTCGGCAAGAGCCGCGCCATACGCGTACACCTCGGCCGCGGCGTTCTGTTGCTCGTGCGCCTCGAGCTGGAACTCTGGGTCTCCCGATCCGATCAACGCGTTGGACAGCTCGAAGAGCCGGCTGCGGTCTTCCACCGGGGCGCCCACGAGCTCGCAGATCACCCACAGCGGCAGCTGCGCCGCGATCTCCGTGACGAAGTCCGCGGTCCCGCCGAGATCGTCGAGCAGCGAATGGCAGATCTGCGTGATGTGATCCTCAAGGCGGCCGATCATACGCGGCGTGAACCCGCGGTTCACGAACGCGCGTTGCCGCGTGTGCTGCGGCGGATCCATGTTCAGCATCATCAGCCGCTGCAGTTGGATCTGCTCCTCCGGAATCTCTCCGAACAGCGACAGTCGCTCGGCCGAGGAGAACGTCTCCGGGTGCCGGGACAGGTGCTCGATGTCGTCATGCCGGGTCACGGCCCAAAATCCAGGCCAGCCCGGCTCCCCGCCGTCGACGTGCCAGAAGACAGGATGATGCTCGCGCAGCCACGCGAACTGCTCGTGCGGTGGCCCGCCGCGCTGGTAAGTGTCCGGGTCGACGAGATTGATCTCCGGCGCCGTCATATCACCAACGATAGGGCGATCTCGTCGCGATCGTGGCTAGGCTTCGATGCATGGTTACGGAGGCTGACCTCGAGCTACCCGACGGACGCACCCTTCACTACTACACAGGCAAGAACGAAACAGATGGGAACGGGGCCGCCGCGGACTCCGCCGACGCCCGGACCGCGGTCTTCTGGCACCACGGCACGCCGAACGTCGGGTCGCCACCCGAGCCGTTGTTCGCGGCGGCCGCCGAGCACGGTCTGCACTGGGTCTCCTACGACCGCCCCGGCTACGGAGGGTCGAGCCCGCACCTAGATAACGTCGCGTCGGCTGCAGCCGATGTGGCCGCGATCGCTGATGCGCTCGGGCTCGAACGTTTCGCAGTGCTCGGCCACTCCGGCGGCGGTTCGCGCGCGCTCGCGTGCGGCGCCCTGCTGCCCGACCGGGTACTTGGTGTAGTGAGCGTGTCCTCGCCCGCCCCGCATGACGCGCAGGGGCTCGACTGGTACGCCGGCTGGAGTAAAAGCGGCACCGCCGAACAGCGCGCCGCCACTGCGGGGCGTGCGGCGCTGGAGGACTTCCTCGAGCATGCCGAGTTCGACATGGACGACTTCACCCCGGCCGACCAGGCCGCACTCGGCGGCCGGTGGGACTGGGTCGCCGACGTCGCCGGGAAGGCAATGGAGGCGGGCCCGGCCGCCATGATTGATGACCTCCTGGCCGCCGCCATGCCATGGGGATTCGACGTTGCTGACATGTCCGTCCCGGTCCTGATCTTGCACGGCGAATGTGACCGGATGGTCCCGAGCGCGCACGGCAGGTGGCTCGCAGCGCGCTGTCCTGCCGCCGAGTTGCGGATAACGCCCGACGACGGCCATATTTCAGTGCTGGATCACGCCCCGGCCGCACTCGAGTGGCTCGGCAGACTGATTTCCTAACACGTCCAGTTTCCTAACACGTCCAGGGCCAGCCCCGAGCGGGCGGTGTCGCTGGCGGGCGGTGTCGCTACCGAGCGGCGTCGCTAGCGAGCACTGAGCAGCACGCCGATCATGACCGCGCGCTCACCGGAGCGATTCTGCCAGTCGTGCGGAACACCAGGCTGCTGCACGACCGAGTCGCCCGGCTTGAGAAGCACCTCGGTGTAGCCCGCGCCCGTGCCGGAAACAGCCGTGCCGGAAACAGCCGTGTCGGCACCAGCCGTGCCGCCGACGATGAGCGTCACCTCGCCGCGCAGGATGGTCACGTAATCGAGGGTGTCGGTTGCGTGGGTCCCTTGGAAGTTCCCGTCGGCACCCTCGCCCTCGCCACCGTCGCCTTCATCCCGCCCAGCGTCTGGCGCGATCTCCACGATCCGGAAGCATGCACCCCCGGCTGGCGGCTCAAGCGCCCACTCGCCGACCGAAGAATCGGCGGCGGTGACAGCAATCGGGGCCCTGTCCGAGACCCAGAGCTCGGTCGTGGTGTAGCGGCCGGCATGGATGACGGTCGGCGGCTCACCTTGCCACAGAATCGTCGGAGCACCATTCGTGTCGTACCCGGTCACAACCCTCATTAGCGCAGTGTAGAACCCGCCCGGACGTGCATACATGGGGGTGCCAGTTACATATCCGGGTACATCATTTAGATGACGTACGCCTCGGTATCCATCCCGTAACGTGCTGTCATCACCGGAGCTTGGCCACTGGGGGGCAAGCCCGGAAAGGACGGCGACCGATGACTCAAAACCTTTCCCGGAGATCCACTGCTACATCCGCGGGGCGTGGCACATCATGGGCATTCAGCGCAGCAGGTGTACGCAGCACAACGGCACGCAGCACAACAGGGGCACGCAGCACGTCAAGCGCACCCAGGCGGGGATTCTTACGGCGCGGCCGTAGGTGGACATGCCCTGACTGCCGCTTAACCACCCAGGACCCAGTTGCCATCCGGCTCGGCTTCTGCAATCGGTGCAATGAATTCACCGGGATGTGCGGCGCTGGCCGAAGGATCATCTGTCCGGACATGATGTCCGTGACCGCGTGGCACACGCCTTGCACGAGCCTCGGCACTTTGCGCTGGCAGATCACCCAGGGGACGCGCCAGCAGGTCGCGCTGCTATGTGCGGTACACGACGAGCAGATCAAGACCGGGCGCGCGTCGTGGATAAGCCAGGCGATACCGCTCGACGATCGATGACGGCAGACCCGTTCAATCTTGAGCGGTTCATCGCCGCGCAGAGCGGCACCTACGAGGACGCAGTCTCCGAGCTGCGCCGCGGCCAGAAAACGAGCCACTGGATGTGGTTCATATTCCCGCAGATCGCCGGCCTCGGGCAGAGCGCGACGTCGAGGCGCTACGCAATCACATCGCTCGCCGAAGCCGAGGCTTACCTAGAGCACCCGCTATTAGGCCTAAGGCTGCGCGAGTGCGCGTCGATCCTCGCCGGTGTGTCTCGGACCGCCGAGCAGATCTTCGGCGCCACCGATGCTCAGAAGCTGCGGTCATCGATGACGCTGTTCGAGCGGGCCGAGATCGAGCAGGCCCAGTCGCAGCAGGCCCAGTCCCAGCAGGGCGAGCTCCAGCAAGCCGATCGCAGCCAGAGCGTCTTCCGGCAGGTGCTTGACCGGTACTTCGGCGGCACCGCCGATGCGGCAACAGTGGAGCGCCTCTAGCGTCCAGCGGCATCACGGACCACATCGTCGGCCATTGCGGCTATGAGCGCCGCGGCCACTGTAAGAGCGCCGCGGCCACGTACGAGCGCCGCGGCCACGATAAATCTGAGCCTGTCAGCCACCGCCTGTGCCAGTTAACGTTACTTGTCCGGTGATGCATGGAGGCTGCCGAATGAATCCACTGACGCGACTGGCTGGCCAAGCTCTTGACCGAGCGATGGGGATGCCAGGGCCGGGCGTCCCGGTCGTTATCACGCGCGACGTCGGCGTGCCGATGCCGGACGGTGTCGTGCTGCTTGGCGACCATCACCGGCCGGCACGCGCAACCGGGCCGCTCCCCGTCGTGCTGATCCGTTCGCCCTACGGCCGAGCCGGCCTGGCGGGTGCGGTGTTCGGTGCGCCGCTAGCTCGGCAGGGATTCCAGGTGTTCATCCAGAGCACGCGCGGAACGTTCGGGTCGGGCGGCCAGTTCCGGCCGTTCCTGCATGAACAGGGTGATGGCCTTGCCACGGTGGCATGGCTGCGCGAGCAGCCATGGTGCGACGGTCGTATCGCGACCACTGGCGCCAGCTATCTCGGGCACACCCAGTGGGCGATCGCACCCTACGTCGACCCGCCGCTGGAGTCGGTGTCGCTCAACATCACCGCAGCGCGCATCACGTCCGCGTTCTACGTACACGGGGCGCCCGGCCTCAGGAACGCACTCAACTGGACTGGCCAGATCGGTCGGCAGGAACGCGGCGTGCTCCCGCTCATACCGAACCCTGTGCGCATGGCTGGCATGCGCCGAGCGCTTCGGAAGACGCCGCTCCAAGCCGCAGATGTCGCAGTGGCAGGCGCGCCGGTGCCGTTTTGGCGAGACTTCGTCGATCACGCGAATCCGTCGGACGATTTCTGGGCGCCTGCCGATCACGACCACGCGGATCTGACCCGGCTGCCACCGGTCAGTATGGTGACTGGCTGGTGGGATTTGTTCGCTGCCGAGCAGCTGCGTGACTTTGCGGCGATCCGCGCGGCCGGCGTCGACGCCCGGATTGTCGTCGGCCCTTGGCTGCACGGCGAGCCAGCTGAGCTGAGAGCCATCAACCGGGTCGACGTCGTCTGGCTCAAGCATCACTTGTCAGGTGGTCCGGCCCCCGCCGGACCACCGGTGCGGGTGTACCTCCAGCAGGCGGACACGTGGCTAGATCTAGCCGATTGGCCGCCGCCTGCGGCTGCCACGACCTACTACCTGCGCCGGAATAGCGTCCTGGCCACCGAGCCAGAGTCGGGTGACGCGCCTGCGGCCTCTTTTGTCTACGATCCGGCTGATCCAACGCCGACAGCCGGCGGACCTGTTCTCCAGCCGCCAGGAAAGCAAGTCGATAACGCCGAGATCGAGGCACGGCCCGACGTGCTCACGTACACCAGCGAGCCGCTCGCAGCCGACCAGGACATTGTCGGGCCAGTCAGTGCGCGAATGTACGTCCGTACGTCCCGTGAGCACGCTGACGTGTTCGTGCGGCTCTGCGACGTCGACGAGAAAGGCGTATCCCGCAACGTCGTCGACGGCATCCGGCGCCTGAGCCCGCAGACAGTCGCAGCGCCGGACATCGGCACGGACGGCGTCCTCGCGGTCGACGTGGAGCTGTTTCCGACGGCGTATCGCATGCGGGCCGGGCACCGGATGCGACTGCAGGTCAGCGGCGGAGCATTCCCGCGGTACGCCCGCAATCACGGGACTGGCGAGCCATTCGGCGGGGCGACTGCCGTACAGCGATGCCGCTTCGAGATTTTCGCGGATGGGCAGCATCAGGGACGCATCGTATTGCCGCTGGTCACAGCGGCGGGAGCCGCGTAACGGCCTTAGTGCTCTAACAACACGCCTTGACTCTTTGGTTGACTCTTGCGCCGACCCACTGACCGCCGGGTACGGCTCGCGATCGCGTGTGACGCTCAATGTTCCAGAACGTATTCGGCGTCTGGATCGCCGGGCCGGGCGGATACAACTTGGTAGTTAACGGGGTCGGCGGTCCGGTGACCTCGACGAGTGCAGGCAATCAGAACCCGCAGCACGTAGCCAGCTATCCATACCCCAGGCGTGTCTGCGGGAGGCGGAACCAGCGCGGTTGCGCCCGCTGCGTACTTGCCGTCAGCGCACCTTCAGGTCGGGCTACGGCCACCCTGCGGAACGGAGGCGTCAACGGTTTGCGCGACTGGCAGACTCGCAGCATGCCGAAGAGTCCGCACTGGGAGCAGTCCAGTTGGCGTCGACCGCACCCCGGTTACCTCGGCGGTCTAGTAGCGGAGCAACCGGTCATGATCCGAGAGTCCGACGTCGTCGCCTACATCAGCCATATCGGCGCCTACCCAAACGGCTTCTTGTTCACCGCATTCATCGAGCAGGCCAGCGAGGAAAGCCCGGTAAGAAAAGCCGAACCCCGGATCGCGGTTCGCTTCTCGGACAACCGGACGTGGGCGGAGTACCCGTACACGCCAGGCGAACGCTTGGTTTCCTGCGGGGGCGAGTCTTCGAGCGGTCCCGGAGGCACCTCGTGGCGTAGGGAGTACTGGATTCCAGCCTTGCCGCCTCGCGAGAAATTGGCTTTCACGGTCACCGTCGGCCCAGTCGAAGGATCGGCAACGCTCGATGGAGCTGCCATCGTCGATGCAGCCAGCAAGGCAACTGACCTGTGGGAGACACGACCCGAGCACCTGTGACCGCAGTCGTTGCTTAACCGCCGACGCGCCGCTCTGAGTCAACCTGCCGTCTGGCATGGCTGGGACCGGAATCCGATCGTGCCGGTGTTCCGGTCCGTGCCTGGATGCGTGATGCGGTGGGGGTGGTCAGGCGGCTTGGAGCGGGTGGCGGGTGGCTGTGGAGGGTTTTGGTGCCGTCGGGGCTGACGGCGGTGGTGGTGCCGTCGGGGTTGAGGGTGAGCTGCCAGTTCCAGCGGTGGATCGCGACGTGGTGGTGGAATCTGCAGAGGAGGGCGAGGTTGCCGAGGGCGTGCCGGCCGCCGTCTTTGCGGTGGGTGATGTGGTGAACGTCGCAGCCGGCGGCGGGCAGGTCGCAGCCGGGGAACCGGCAGTGCTGGTCGCGCTTGCGGACGGCGCGGCGCAGGTGGACGGGGATGGTGTCCTGGGTGCCGGCGATGTCGAGGGGGAGGCTGATGCTGGCGGCCGGGCTGCCGGGGTTGCGGCGGAGCAGGGCCGCGTGGCCGGCCGGGCCGGACAGCAGGGCGATGGCCTGCTGGAGGATGATGCCGTGCTGGCTGGCGCCGGGCGGGGCGGCGGTGGCGGCGGCCAGGCCGGCCCGGTAGTCGCGGCCGGCGAGGCGCTCCAGGAGGTCGTAGTCGACGTGGCCGGTGACGACGGGCTGGATCGCGGCGTCGCAGGCAGCGCCGGGGCCGGCCGGGCTGCCGGCGCCGTTGCGGGCGAGCTCATCCAGGGTGATGGTCAGCTCGAGCCGGACGGGCTGGCCGGCCCGCTCGGGCAGGCCGCCGCCGGCGATGAGCCGGGTGCAGGCTTCTTCGAGGGCGTCGTGCCGCCGCTGGGTCAGGGTGCGGGTGTCTTCGGGGCCGCGGGCCGGCGACAGGGAGTCCAGCACGGCGCGGACCGCGGCGGTGCAGCGGGCGGTCAGGTCGCCTTCGAGCCGGGCGGTGCCGTCGAAGGTGGTGGCCAGCCGCAGGCCGCGGTCGTCGAACCCGTCGCCGTCGCTGTCGGGGGCGGCGTGCCGGCGGTGCAGTTCCTCGGCCAGCCCGGACAGGTCGGTGAGGCTGAATCCGCGGGCGGCGGCGGCCAGCAGCAGTGCGTCGGCGTCGTCGCGGTGGCCGTCGGGGAGCCGGCCGGTCCAGTCGGTGATCTGCCGGGCCCACGACAGGGAGATCTGCCCGGCGGCCAGCGCGGCGGCGATGAGGGGGTGGGCCTGCAGGTCCCGCATCCGGGCGGCCTGGGCGGCGGCGGCGCGGCGGGTGGCCTGGGTCTGCCAGGTCAGCCACACCCGGGGGGAGCGGTGGCCGTCGCCGGCCAGCCCGCCGCCGGGCACGGTGAACGCTGCCAGGATCCGGGCGTGGGCGGCGGCGTGCCGCGACTCGGCGACCGCCAGCGCCCGCAGGCAGTCCGCCTGCAGGCCCGCGGGCCAGTCCGCGGCGTCGGCGTGAGCGAGGAACTCCAGCCCCGCCTGCAGGAAGGCCAGCGCCTGGACCGGATCGGCGGCCTGCACGCCGGCCGCGGTGCCTGGCTGGCCGCTGCCGGCGGCGCGGCTGTCACCGGTACCGCCGCCGGGCTGGCTGCCGTCTGACCCGCTGCCCTGCTGGCTGGCGTCTGACCCGCTGCCGGGCTGGCTGGCGTCGTCTAAGCTGCCGCTGCCGGGCGCGCTTGGGGGCATGCTGCCGGGCGGGCTGGCTGATGAGCCGGCGGGCGGTGCTGCGCCGGCCGCCGCATCCGCGAACGCGCCGGCGGACCAGCCGGCCGCCGCTGAGGCGCCGGCCGCCGGGCGGGGCTTGCGCCTTGACCCTGGCGCGCGGCCGGACGGGCCGGCAGCAGCAGCAGGGCCGGCAGCAGCGGAAGGGCTCGCAGCAGCAGAAGGGCTCGCAGCAGCAGAAGGGCCGGCGGCCAGCGGAGGAACATCACGCGGAACGCCGGGGATAGCCCAGCCGGGATCCGTCGTGACGCCTGGATCGGTCATGACTCCGCCTCCTTCCGCCCGGTCGACAGGACCTTAATCCAACTCGATCACATGTTCGATAATAGCGGTCCCCACTGACAATTTGCTGACGTCTGTGAGATTCCGAGGCGGCCGAACCGCTAGCCCCGTGCATCACCTGCTCGTGCGCCGTCCCGTCAGCGTGGGGGCGAGATGCGCCGGCTGCTCACCGCGTTCACCCACCCCCGCCACCAGGCACGCGCCTGCGGATCTTTACCAGCGCCGACTCCGAAATCCCGGACTGCTGCCTGATCCCGCGCCGCTGTCCGCTCGGTCGGTGCCGGGTGAGCGACATGGCTGTGCCCGGGCCGAACCGCCTATCCCGCCAGTCCCGGTCCGTAGGCGTCGATGACCGAGACCGTCGACGGCTGCCCGTGCTGAGGACATCCCGGGACGAAGTCGTAGCCCGGCGGGCCGTTAAACGGTCCGGTGACTACGTCGCCACCGGCCAGCGTTACCCGGACCGACAGCGGTCCCGGCGGGCGGCCGCACCAGTTGGCCCAGTAGACGACCAGATCCGCCGCATCCAGCCGGCCCGATGGCAGCACTACTCGGTTCAGCAACAGGTTCGCGGCCCGCACCAGCCGCACTGACAGCGAACTCCCGTCCGCCCGGACGATCGCCACCCGGGGCAAGCCGCGCAGGACGCAAGGGCGAGAGCCGACGTTGGTGAACTCGATATCACCGCGGGCGCCTTCGTTCTCGCCCTCCCGTCCTGCCCTGATCCGCAGCATCGCGCTCGGGCACGGGACCGCGGCCGATACCGCCACTAAAGCCGGCCGGGTCGGTCCGGCTGAATGCTCATCACGACTGGCCGGCCCCGCCGATACCGCGCAGCTAGCCAGCGGCAGGGCAGAACACAATGCCAGCCAGGCTGGCCACGAAGCGCGGCGCGGCCTGCCTATCACGGACAATTCTCTGCGCCTCACGTCCTTATGACGCCTGGCATCCCCGACGGTTGCGGCCCGCTGGCCCGGCAGATCGCCAGCCGGCCATGACCGCACAGCTAGCCAAGGGGCCATGGCGAGGGCAAGCCAGGGATGTCCAGGCGCCCGACCGCCAACCCGCTAACCCGCTACCCGCACCGGCCACCAGCCTGGATCACTCCGTTACCGCCTCTATGTCACGCCGCTACGCCAGGCAAGATCACAGGCTGCGGCTGTAGCAATAGGAGCACCCGCGGTTTGGACCGACTTGATCGTCGCGAACCAGGCTGGCGCGGCGTTATTGCGCTATCTCGTCCGACACGGATCCGGATCGCTGGTGGCCATCGGCCTGCTGAGGTGGGACGTAGCTGCGGTAGGCGGCGGCGATGAGGTCGGCGCATGCGTGCAGCGGTATCGCGGTGCTGTCGATCTGCAGCTGGTACAGCTCCGGATCATCGATGCTGACGCAGTACAGGCGGCGGACGTACTGCGCGCGGGCACGGTCGACCTGGGGCAGGCGCTGCCGGGCGGTTGGGATGTCCACGCTCTCGATCCGGGCCGCCTGCGCGATCCGCGCTTCTGGCGGACCGAACAGCCGAACGCGCAGCACGTCTGGCTCCTTGCTGAAAGCAGCCCCTCCTGCCCGACCGAGGATCACCGCGCCCGACGCGAGGGCCTCGCGCATAATCGTCTCGGCCTGCTCGCGGAAGAATGCCGCTTCATTTGGCGGCGGGACTACGTCGTGTGGCGTCCCGTCGGTACCGGCGCCGAGGACCCCGCCTGCTAGCGGAGTCAGCACGCTGAAGAAGCGGTCGACGAGAGGGCGGCGGATCATCGCACCCTCGGCTTCTCGGACGGATACCCGCAGCTGCGCGGCGACGTGGGAGCTGATCGCCCGGTCGAGCAGCGGGAAGCCGAGCTGGCGGGCGACCCAGGGGGCGATGATGCTGCCGCCCGCGCCGTAGCCCGCTGAGATGGTCACGCCATGCATTTAATGCGTCCCTTCGGGAGCCACCGTAACCGCATCCTCGCCGGCCGCGGCGGAAGGCTCAACCGTGAGCCGCGTCTGAGTGTTGCTCGTGCGCAGCCGAACCTGGTTGATGAACAACGCGGCGATGACGCTAAGGATCGACACCGGCACGGCCACGAAGAACAGCCGGTCAATAGCATGCGAGTACGCCTGGATGATGCCCTCGTGGATGGCCGGGTGAGTTTGCTTCAGCACGTCCAGCTGGGCCGGGCTCCCGATGAGCGCGCCCACTTTGTTCCCGCCTACGGCGAGCGCTGCCGGCGGCAGGTAACGGGGCAGCTCGGCAGTGATCCCTGCCGTCAGGACCGCGCCCAGGGCGGATGCCCCGATAGCGCCCCCCATGGATCGGAAGAAGGTGACGGATGAGGTCGCGACGCCTAGCTCGTTCACCGGTACGGCGTTCTGTACGACGAGCACCAGCACCTGCATGAACAGGCCCAGCCCGATGCCGAAGACCAGAATGTCCAGGCCCACGATGGTCAGTGAGGTGTGCGCGCCGAGACGCGATAGCAACGCAAGCCCGATGGTGACGATGATCGTGCCGGCCAGCGGGAACCAGCGGTACCGCCCGGTGCGCGAGATGTAGAGACCGGAGCTGATGCTCATGGCCAGTAGGCCGACCAGCAACGGCAACAGCAGCAGGCCGGACTCGGTAGCCGACACCCCGTGCACCAGCTGCAGGTACTGCGGGAGGAACGCTAGCGCGCCGAACATGGCCACGCCGCTGACGAAGGCGATGATGTTCGACACTGTGAAGATCCGCAGCCGGAAGAGCCCGAGCGGCAGGATCGGTTCGGGGGCCACAGCTTCCCGAAGCACGAAGCCGGCCACCACCAGCGCTCCCAGCACGAACAGCCCGATGATCTGCGACGATCTCCACGGATACGTACTCCCGCCGAGCTGCACCGCGAGCAGAATGCACGACACCCCGGCGACCAGCAGGATCGCGCCCCACCAGTCGATCTTCACTTCCCGCTTGCGCATGGGCAGTCGCAGTACACGATTGGTGACGATCAGCGCAGCGATGCCCAGCGGCAGGTTGACGTAGAAGATGTAGCGCCAGCTGAGGTGGTCGACGGCGAAGCCCCCGGCCAGCGGGCCGACAACGCTGGAGACACCGAAGACGGCGCCAAAATATCCCTGGTAACGGCCGCGCTCTCGCGGCGGGATCACATCGCCGATGATCGCGAAGGCAAGCGACAGCAGGCCACCACCGCCGATTCCCTGCAAGCCGCGGAATGCGATCAGCTCGAAGATATTCTGGGAGAGCCCGCAGAGCGCGCTCGCTACCAGGAACACCACGATGGCTAGCTGGAAGAGGCGCTTGCGCCCGTAGAGGTCACCCGCCTTTCCCCAGATCGGCGTCGAGGCTGTGCTGGCCAGCAGGTACGCGGTAATGACCCACGACAGCAGATTGCTGTGGTGGAAGTCCCCGACGATCGTCGGCAGCGCGGTCGACACGATCGTCTGGTCGAGCGCGGCCAGGAACATCCCCATCATGAGCCCGGACATGATCGCGAGGATCTGGCGGTGCGTGAAGCCCTCGCTCGCCGGCGGGCTCGCAGTCGTCGTGGCTGGGGCACTCACGAGCGTCTGCCGTCCTTGTTCTGCGTCCCGTCCACCAGCAAGACCTTACCCGTCCGCGGTGCCGGCAGCCGTTGCGAGCGTGCCGCGCCGCAAGAGGGCCAAATGTTCCATGTGCTCAACGCGCTCACTGAGACCGCTGGGGGCTCCTCAGGCGCGGGCATAGCCGAGGCTAACACCCAACACATGGACCACTATGTTGCTGACGCTCCCGTTAGGTGCCAGGCCGTTCCATCCAGCGCTCCGTCCGCGCGAGGTCGCCGAATCCGAATCGGCGGTAGATCGTACGGCCCGGTTCGGCCATGAGTACCTGCCGAATGCGGGCGACATCGGGATGGCCGACGGCCTGGGCGACCAGGAAGCTGCCGAGGCCGTGCTCGCGGTGTGCGGTGTCGACGAAGACGTCGCAAAGCCAGGCGAACGTCGCGCGGTCAGTGACCAGGCGTGCGTAGCCGGCTAGCACCCCGTCGGGTGCATACAGGCCTACTGAGAGCGAATGCTTGATAGCCGACGCCATTACCTCGTAGGGCCGGCCCTCCGCCCAGTAGCTCTGCTGGCTCATCCACTCGTGTATCCGAGGGACGTCCAGCAGCGCGGGATCGTCGCTGACCCAGTAACCAGCTGGTCCGTCGACCCGCATGGCGTTGTCCTCCAAGAGCTAGCCGACCAGGTCCAAGCGATCCTAGCGAGACCGGGCGACGTGGGGCCTTCGTGACGAAGACGGGCGGGGCGAGATCCGACGTTAGCGGCGGAACTCCATGAGCGGATCGGTCACTGCCTCGCGCCATCGGCTGCGGTGCCCGGCCGCCTCGAGCCGGTAGTAGACGACTTCACGCATTTGCGCGCCCGCCGGGCCGTCATGGCCACCGATGTTGTGCGCCAGCAGGTAGTGCGCCAGCAGGACGCTGCCCGCCGGGCCGGTCACTTGCTTCGGCTCCCCCAGCTCGATCGGCGGATAATGCTCGGGGTGGAGTCGGCCCAGGGCGTCGGCGCCACGCTCGGCCAGGTACGCGCCGAAGCGCAGATGGGTTCCTGGCCAGACCCAGAGGTTGCCGTGGCCTGGCTCGCTGTGGTCGGTCAGCCAAGCACCGGCGAGCAATGAGAACGTACCCGGGGAGCCATCGGGTGACGGCGGGCTGATGCCGTCCACGTGCGGACCGCCCGGCCGGTGCGGCCAGCTCGGGATCGTGACAGCGAGCTGGGCGAACTGTGGCTCCTGCGGCGGCACTTCGGGCCGAAGCAGTCTGGCCGCCAGGTCGCCGATGCCCGCCGCGCGGTAGAACCGAAGCAGCCCATGATCGTGGCCGCCCTCCCCCGGCGGCGCAAACCGCGGCCATAGGAAGTACGGCCCGGCATGCCGGGCGGGTGGCGGCTCAGCTGTGAGCATGGCGGCGATCGTGCGGCGCCCGCAAGCTAGCTGCCGGTCGTCGAGCACATCCGGGATCACGACGAAGCCCTGCTCGCGGAACGCGCCGATCTGTGCAGGTGTGATCCCGGTCATGCTGATCACTCCAGCAGCGCCCGCGCCCTGCCGCAAACTGTTATTCAGCCTGTGGGCCGCGTCCGTCGCTGGTCAGACCTGACCCTTCGCCGTGTCGCCGGCGAGAAGCTGCTGGAGCACGATTACTTCCGGCGCGCTCGCGACCTTGCCGGCGAGCTTCGGGTTCAGCGCCGTCAGCGCCGCGCCTTTGCTGTGTACTCGGAGCGCCTCCGGGCTCGCCCATTTCTCAATCATGATCAGGCGGTCGGGCGCTTCATTCAGGGCGTAAAGCTCGCAGCCGTCCTCCCCGTGTACCAGCTCGATCGTCTCCTTGAACGCGGCGATGACCTCGTCCCGGTGCTCAGCCAGCGGAACGATGGTGGCGACAACGACGACGGACATGAGCTCTCCTCGTTCAGGCAGCGTGGGTTCAGGCAGCGTGTTACAGGAAGCGTGGTTCAGGCAGGGCACATCACACGCCCAAAAGCGGCGCTTTGCCATCGTAGGGTCACGCGCAGGACGCTGCCGCTAGTACGCTCCAGCTGTCTCGGCCGCGGCCGCCGGCGCGGACTGCGCGGGCCCCGCCGGGTTGACGATCAGGACATCGCTGTGCGCTCGCCGCAGTAGCTCCCGGCTCGAGCTGCCATCGACGAGCGCGGGCAGGCCGCCGTGGGTCGGTGCGCCAATGACGACCGTGCTGGCACCGATGTTATTGGCGTACTCGGCGATCATCCGTCCCGCTGCCCCGTGGTCGGTCGCGTGCAGCAGGAGCTGTCCTTCAGCAGGGACATGGTGCGCGGCGAGCTGATCGAGGTACCGGCGAACCACAGACGTCGCGTCGTCCAGGTCCTCACCCTCTACGCCGACATCGCCGCCAATCGCCGCTTCTCTTGCGTGCACGACATGCACGGTCCGGCCGCTCTCGGCTGCCATACGGCCGGCTGCCTCCGCGACCAGTCCGGCGATCGGCGAAGCGTCCACTGCCGCGACAATGATGCCCGCCGGTCGGGCATCGCTGTATCCGGGCACCGGGATGATGCGCTCAGCCTGATTGGCGCTATCTCCGACCTGCTCGGCTTGGACGCGCTCGGCTTCGGCCAGCATGGTGTGGACGGTCGTCAGGATCACGATGCCGACGACGACGGCCCCGGCGGCGATGAAGAACGGAACGTGGATGTTCAGGGCCAGCACGAGCGGCCGGCCGCGTACGGGGCGAGGCCGCCGCCAATGAAACGGACGAAGCTGTAAGCGGCCGAGGCGACGGGACGCTCGACTGGCGCGATCGTCATGACCGCCTGCGTCGTGATCGTGTTGTTGATGCCGATGAAGATGCCAGACGCGATGACCGCGGGGATCAGCACGGCCCTGTCTGTCGTCCAGATGGCGATGACGAGGATGATAGCGGCGAACGCGGCGAGGTTGACGTACATGCTGCGGGCGATGCCGAACCTTGACTGGAGCCGCGGGGCGCCGAAGACGGCAAAGATGGCGACGAGCGCGCCCCAGCCGGTGAAGACCAGCCCGAGCTTGATCGGGCTCAGGTTCATCGGGAACGGCGCATAGCCGAGCACGGTGAAGAAGCCCCAGTTGTAACACAACGCGGTGAGCGACATGGTCAGCAGTCCGCGGTGGCGCAAGGCTCGCAGTGGCGCGGACAGCGGGGTCTTCTTCGTCGGCAGCGGCATGGGCCGGACGAGCGTGATTGTGGCGATGAGCGCGATGGCCATCAGCGCCGACACGCCGAAGAACGGGCCGCGCCAGCTGACTTCGCCCAGCACCCCGCCCAGCAGCGGGCCGATAGCGATGCCGAGGCCGAGCGCCGTCTCATACAACACGATGGCACCGGTGAACCCGCCGCTGGCCGATGCCACGATCACCGCGAGGGAGGTCGCGATGAACAGAGCGTTACCGACACCCCAGCCGGCCCGGAAGCCGATGATGCCGCCGATCGTCGGCGACGCTCCGGCCAGCGCGCTGAAGATGACAATGATCGCCAGGCCGGCGATGAGCGTGCGCTTGGCGCCGATGCGACTCGACACCCAGTTGGTGATGAGCATCGCGACGGCGGTGACGACCATGTAGCTGGTGAATAGGAGCGTGACTTCACTGGGCGAGGCGTGCAGCTGGTGGGAGATGGAGGGCAGGATGGGGTCCACCAGCCCGATTCCCATGAACGACACCACGCAGGCGAACGCGACCGCGAATACGGCCTTCGGCTGCCGGAAGGGGCTGACTGCAGTCCCGCTCATTAATGCACCCATCTCCCTGGGTCAGCCCCGGCGTTTCTTTAGTCCTGGCCGGTGGTGACCGGAACCGTGTCGCGCTCGACACTGGCCAGCGCGTTGATAGCGGGCAGCGCGGCCGCAAGCGCGTCCTGATCGGCCCGGCTGAGCATGCTCAGCAACGCGGACAGGCGCTCGGCCCTGGCCGCGCGCCGGCGGGCGATGAGCTCACGGCCCGCATCGGTGATCTGCACGTGCACGGCTCGGCCGTCGGCGGGGTCGGCGCACCTGACCGCAAGACCGGAATCCTCAAGTCGGCCCACGAGTTGGGTCATCGCCGGCTGCGTCACGCCTTCGCTCGCGGCCAGTGCGGTCAGCCGGCATGGTCCGGACCGCTCGAGCGTCGACAGCGTGGCCGCGGTCGTCAGCGACAAACCGGGCGGGCTGAGCCAGCGGATCAGCGCTAGCAGGCGCTCAAGCCCAGCCGCTACCTCGGCGGCTTCCGGATGACTCGTCCTGTCCCCTGCGGCGCTGCCCCTCGCCGCGCGAACCGTCGTAGTTTCCATAACGCGCTTATATTACTTGCTTATGTTAATTCGTCAACCGACCACCGCGGGCATGGTTCCGTCAGCCGAAGCTCAGCGCACCGCCGTCGAGCAGCACCGGCTGGGCGTTGACGTAGCTGGCCTCGTGGGACAGCAGCCAGATCGTGGCGTACGCCACCTCCCACGCGGTCGCCTGCCGGCCGAAGGGCAGTCGGCGCGCGGTGCGGGCGGGGTTGCGGCTGGATGCCTCGCGGCCGAGCGGGGTATCGACCAGGCTCGGCACGACGAGATTCGCCCGGATGAAGCGCTCCATTCCCTCGCGGGCGGTCTGGCGGCAGATGCCCAGCAGCGCCGCCTTGGACGCGTCGTACGACGGGATGCCCGTCGCGGCGCGCAGGCTCGCCGCCGAGCTGATGAAGACAATGGCCGAGCGCGGATCGAGCACTGGCAGCGCGCCGGCCGCGATGAGGAAGTGCGCGCGCGTGTTGACCGCGAACGTCTCGTCCCACTGCTGGGCTGTGGTGCCGCTCATCCCCCGGCCGAGCCCGAAGCCGACGTTGAGCACCAGTCCGTCTAGCCCGCCGAGGGCCGCCACGGAGTCAGTGACCAGCCGGGCGCAGGCGAGCGGGTCGGCGACGTCAGCGACCAGCACCTCTGCGGTGGCGCCCTCGGCCCGCACCAGCTGGGCCGTCGCCTCGGCGGCGTCGCTGTCACGGTCGGCACAGACGACGGCCGCGCCCTCCCGCCCGGCCAGGATCGATATCGCCCGGCCGTTGCCGATCGGCGCGTCGGGATCGGGCGACGGCCGTGTGCCGGCGCCGACGACCAGCACGCGCCGGCCGGTCAGCCCGGCCGCGGCCGGGAGCCAAGCCGCTTGCCTCGGCCGGCAGATAGCTGTCGTCCGTCACTCGCCGACCTCGGCTCCGCCGTCCACTCCGGCTCCATGTGCAGGCCACATTGGCTGCGCTTCGGGCGGGAGCGCCACGGTGAACGCGTTCAGCACGTAGGAGATGAGGGTGTAGTACCCGCATAGCGAAACGAGTTCGACCATGCCTGCTTCGCCGAGCAGACCGCAAGCCGCGTCGTAGCTAGCCTGGCTGAGCTGGCCGGCGTCGGCGAGCTCGCGCGCGACGACGTAGACGATGCGCTCGTCGTCGGAGGTGAACGGCGGCTCCTCCCCGCGGCCGATCGCGTCGACGACGACGTCAGGAACGCCATGCTCACGTGCCATCCGCGCGTGCGCCCACCACTCGAACTCCGCCTTCCAGTGTGCGCCCACGGTGATGATCGCGACCTCGGACAGTCGTCGCTCGATGGACGTCCCGAAGCGCAAGACAGCGCCGAGCGAGGCGAGCCGCCTCCCCACGTCGGGAGCGTGGACGAAGGCGTTGAACGGCCCGACCAGGGCGCCGTCAGCACCAACGAGCTGCCCGCTCCTGGTGCCGACAACCTTGTCCCAGACGTCCTGCCCAGCGGGATCGAGCTCATCACGGCGCAGAGATGAAAGACGGGTCACGGCAGGACACTCTACGCCGCCGCGAGCCAGCGGGTTTAAGTCACTAGCGCAGATAGGTTTGTAGCACTAACCTGTCTGGCATGGTGAATGAATTCGCCTACACCGGCGATGGCGACCCGCGCGAGGCGCTGTCGCGTGCGCGTGAACTGGTCCGCCGGGTGCGGGCCGCCCAGCGCGCCACCTGGTTCCCGCTGCTGGTGCTCGCAGCCGTGACATTCGCAGCCATCCCCGTCGAGCGTTACGGCGGTCGTCACGTGGGGCCCTGCGCGACCATTCTTACGCCGCATGGGTCGGGTCTTGCGTGCGTCGCGTACTCAACCAGCGCGTTCGTGTACTGGCCGATCGCTCTCGTGCTCGCCTACGTCGCCATCGCGGCCTTCTACCTGCGTCAGTCGCAGATACGTGGCCTCGGCACGCGGGTGCGGCCTTACATCGTTGCGGGAATTATTCTCGCCGCCGCAGTAACTGCCGCAGCACTGTGGACAGCACACCACGCGCCGCTCGGCGGTTACGACGTTCTAGGCCTGCACGTCCGAGCCGGGCCAAGCCTGATCGGCCGGCTGGCCAGTCCGGCATGCGCCATCGGGCTAGGACTGCTGGTCCTGGCGTGGGCAGAGCGTTATGTCGCACTGCTTGTCTTCAGCCTGGGCTACCTAGTGATCGTGCTCGCCCCCGTCACCTTCGGGTGGGTCGCGACGCCGGCCTGGACCTATATCCCGCACCTAGTCGTTCCCGGCGCAACGTTGCTACTCGGTGCCGCCGGGTTCGGCTTGGCACAGCGGTCAGCCCGGCTATCGGGCGCATGACCGCCCATCCCGCCAGCGGGCTCGACGACGTCGTTCACCAGCGCGTGCGGCTCGGCATTCTCGCGATCGCCCACGAAGCTCGCCGGGTCGACTTCAGCTACCTGCGCAGCAATCTCGAGGTGACTGCGGGCAATCTGTCGCAGCACCTAGGCGTGCTGGAGAGCGCTGGACTTGTCACCATCGAGAAGGGCTACGAGGGCAAGCGCGCGCGTACCTGGATCGCCCTGACCAGGGCGGGCCGCGCGGCGCTCAGTGCGGAGATCACGCAGCTCAAGAGCCTGATCAGCCAGCTCGACGGGCCCGATAAGCCGCAGGGCTGACGGTGGCAGACCGCGTGGTGAAACCACCAATCACTGACCAGGAACGGGGCCGAACCAGCCGGAGGTCCTGGATATGGCCAACGCCATAGTCGCGATGGGCACCTCCGCTAGCCGGGCTCCCGTCGCGCACAGGACCACCAGGACGGCGAGGGCGGCCGTCGTCGGTCGCGCCGCTGGACTGCGGCAGCTCGTGCCACTGGAGGAACCGGCACCGGTTGGCCGGCTCATACGACACCAGCTCGCGGAACCTGGCGCTGACCCTGGCGACGCAGTCATGCAGCGGAAGAAGGCCCGCCATGGGTGACTACAAAGCGGGCTGCTGGGACGTCAGGTGATATCTGGCTTCCGAGATCTCGGACGTCGGCCGAGTGCCGGGCAGAATTGCGGGAGATCGACAGCAGCCGACCGATCTATTCGCCGGGCATCCACCTCAAGGTCATTCATTGGCGACTGGTTATGAGCTTCATCGCGAGCTCTCGCCTGCTGCGGACGCCGACCTTCTCGAACACCGCGGTCAGGTGCTCTTGGACTGTGTTAGCGGAGATGTGCAGCTTGCTGACGATCTGACGTGTCGAATGTCCTTGCAGGACCAGCGCGACGACGCGCACCTGCGCTGGCGTGAGGCCGTAGGCGCTGAGAAACATGGAGCTGAGCTGAGCCGGTGATGCGGGCTCGAGCATTATGCCGGTCTGCCGTCCACCCGGCCCATCAAGGCGAGTTGCATGGATTGTGAGCCATTGCCCGGTACGAGAACGGATGCGAACGCTCAGCGCGGCCGGCGGGTGCGGCAGATGTTGGAGGCCGTTGAGCCGGGCTGCTGCCGCGCGTACGGCAATGGGCAGCTCGCCTGCCTGCAGCGAGGCGGGGTCGGCGATCTCGGCCAGCCATTGCTCTGCTTCCGGGCTGCTCGACGCGACTGCGAGGTTCGCGTCCAGCACGATCATCCCCGGGCCGCCCGGTTCCGTACCGATCCCCGTAGCCGATCGGAGAGTGACCGCACGGCGCAGGCCTTCGGCGAGGTGCGGCGCGATGCGCTCTACCAGCCGCAGTTCTTGGTCGGTAAAGCCGAGCGAAGAGTCTTCCCGGTGCAGGCAGAGCACTCCCCAACAGTGCGGCCCTGCCACCAGCGCGGCGCGCAGCTCGTCGCCGAGACCGAGCGGCGCCATGATCTCCCGGTAGCGGGGGCTGAGCAATCGATCGCCGCGGGTGGCCCGGTCCAGGGAGGTGATCCGCTCGGATGACCTGGCCAGCGCGGCGAACTTGTTCACATCGTCGTGACCGAACTCGTTGTCGAGGAACTGCGGAGTGGCCAGGCCGAGCGGATCCTCGGCCACCGCGCCGGTGAACAACAGCGTCACCGGATCGACGGTGGCGAAGAACGCGGCGTCCACCGGCATGATCCGGCGTAGGCGGATGAGTACGTCCAGCCGGAGCTCGGCGGCATCCAGCCCGGCATAGCAACGCTGGATGATGCCAGAAATCCGACGATCTACCAGCTCTGTTGCCATGCGGATCACGGTACGCCTCACAGCGCGGGGCCGGACCGCCCTGAACTGGTCATGGCTGGTTGACTAGGCCGAGCTGACTGAGCAAACCGAGATCGTCGAGCCGACCCCAACGCTCCACGATGCGACCCTCACGGACACGGAAGATCTGGATCCCCCGGAGCGTGACTGTCCGGCCGTTAGCGGGCACACCCATGATTTCGCCTCGCTGCGTGCCGGTGGCTGTGAACTGCTCAACGATCAGATCGTCCTCGCCGATGAGGAGACTGACGTTGCTGTGCCAATCTGGGAAGGCGGCTCGGAACATGGCGCTGGCCCCGCGCATGCCCTCGCGGTCCGAGGTTGCCCCGAACGGCGGGTCATGGTTGACGAAGTCCTCGGCGAGGAAGGCGTCAACCGCGGCGAGGTCTCCCTTGGTGAACAGACCGTCGATGAACTGACTGACGATCTCCTTGTTGTGCTCGGTTTTTGTCATGTCACTATCGTTCGGCAGCTCAGGAGCAGGCACTACCCCAAGAAGTTGGGGTTGGTCTGCCGGCGCCTGGCTTGGCTGGAATGATCACGCCGTCGTCTGCGGCCATGGCCAGCAGTTCGCGCACCATGAGCTGCCGCTCGGCGAGCAGGCGTAATGCCGTATCGACGCACTACTCACCTTGGCAGCGAGTCAGCGCGGGGTCCGCTCCATCGACGTCGCGCACCGCGCGTCCCTCGTCGCTCGCGCAAGGCCGGAGGGCGGTCTCGACGTCATGGTGAGCTTCCCTGCCGTTCGGTAATGCGCCGCGCTTCCTATAGTCGACTGCCATGGCGACGAACCCCGTTCCCTTGATTATTGATGTGCATGCGCATCCGGGTCGCTGCTTCCTGGCGGGGCTGGATGACGGTGACCCGCTCGCGGGCCTGCTCGGCGGCGCAGATGTCGTGACGGCGCTGGGCGCGGCCCGTCGTGCTGGGATCGCGGCGGTCACGCTGTCGACAGTGGCTGATCTGCGCGTGCTGAGTCCGGATCCGGCACGCGGCCTGCGGGCAACGCGGCCGTTCCGGCCGGGTGAGGCGCGGGCTGATCACGCGCGCCAGATGGCCGGTCTCGCTGCGGTCATCTCAGCCGCCGGGCTGGATGTTGCCCGGACGGCGGCCGATATCGAGCGCGCCCACGACGAGGACCGGCTCGCGGTCCTGGTCAGCTGCGAAGGCGGCGACTTCCTCGACGGCAGGCTGGACCCGCTGGTCACGGTGCAAGAGGCCGGGGCATCGTCGCTGACGCTGGTCCATTACCGGATCAACGAGATCGGTGACGTGCAGACCGAGGAACCGTTCCACGGCGGACTCAGCCCGTTCGGGCGGGACGTCGTCGCCGAGTGCAACCGGCTGGGCATGATCATCGACTGCGCGCACGCGACGTTCGAGACCACGATCGGCGTCCTGGAGATATCCAGCGATCCGGTGCTGATATCGCACAGCCACCTCGACCACGCCCGTCGGCACCATCCCCGGCTGCTCAGCCCCGATCACGCCCGCGCGGTGGCGTCGGCTGGCGGCCTGATCGGAGCGTGGCCATCTGGCGTCACCTGCACCAGCCTCGGCGATTTCGCCGACGAGGTGATCCGGCTAGCTGACCTCGTCGGCGTCGACCACGTCGCCATCGGGACCGACATGGATGCCAACTACCGGCCCGCGCTGACCAGCTATGCGGAATTTACGAGCCTCCGGCAGTTGCTGGCGGCCCGCGGCCTCTCCGACGCCGAGACCGGCAAGATCCTCGGGGCCAACGCCCTACGCCTACTTGGCACCGTGGCCGGCTGAGTCCCCCTGGCTAGGACCTCCCAGCAAGGAACACTGGCCGCCGTCCGGGCGTTTTATGTAGTGAAGTGTTGTGATCAGCGAGAGAAGGCTAGTGGCTCAGTGCATTACCTGCGGGACTGAACTGCATCCCGAACGAGCACAGAAATACAATTACTGCATGGCGCCGAAGTGCCAGGAGATAAATGCTCAGGGCCTCACTATGGTGGCCATCGGCATGAATAAGGCAGCCGAGGAATTCATCATTCTTGATGACCGCGCCCGCGATGAGCTAGCCAGTGGCAAGTATCGCGACCAGCGGCGCGGCTCATTCGGGCCGCCAGCGCCCCTTCCGGGCAGCGCGACGTCCTCACGTCAACCAGGGCGGCGCGAGCGACCTCGACCGGCACCCGCTCGCCCTCCTGCCCCATCCCCCTGGACTAAGTCGCAGGAGCGGCTCGCTCTCCTGTATAACGAGCAAGGACTTCGGCCCGCCGAGATCGCGGGCAAGCTCGGCGTGAGCCCCAGGCTCGTGACGCAGATCATCCTTGCGGCCAAGAACCGGGGCAAGGCGTGACCGGGGCCTGAGGCTGGACAGACTTGGTGGGTAGCGCCGCGCCGATTGCCTAACCGCAAGCCGCCGGTCTCTGGGGGGTGGTCGTGTCGGGCTGGTTCCAAGTTCAGGTCGTTCATACGGGGCGACTGCCCTTGTTCTGTTTTTTCGTAGCATTTATCGCCAGCTTCGTCTGCATCCGCCTGTCGGTGCGGCTGATCCGGGCCCAGGTGCGATGGTGGCCGGGCAATTTCCGCACTGGCTCTGTGCATGTCCACCACATGGTCTTCGGCGTGGTGCTCATGGGCGTGGGCGGCGTCGCCGAACTGGCCGCGCCGCTGGGTTCGCTGGTGTGGAGGTCTATACCGGCGGCCGTTTTCGGGGTCGGGATGGCCCTGGTCCTCGACGAGTTTGCGCTGATTCTGCACTTGCGCGACGTGTACTGGAGCAACGAAGGGCGGCTCTCGATCGACGCAGTATTCGTAGCCGCCGGAGTTACCGCCCTCCTGCTTATCGGGGCCAGTCCCGGCGGCGTTTCCGACGTTGACGAGTCCCGCTACCTGCCAGGCGGCCACGGCACGGTCGTGACGCTGATCGCGGCAGTGGTGGTGCTGTTCGTTCTGGCCGGGATCACCCTGCTCAAGGGCAAGATCTGGACCGGGCTGCTGGGATTGTTCGTTCCGCCAGTCTTCATTATCGGCGCGATCCGGCTCGGCCGGCCCGACTCGCCGTGGGCCCACTGGCGGTACCGGGACAGGCCAGCGAAACTAGCCCGAGCAAGGCGCCGCGAGGAGAACTTGCGCGAGCCGGTTATGCACGCGAAGGCGTGGGTTCAGGACATGCTCGCTGGCAGGCACGATCAATGACCGGTGCTCAGCCCGGTCACGGTCGGCGTGCGCGCAGGGCCTTGTCGAGACCATCGAGGATGAGGTCGAGGCCGTACTCATACTCGCTGGCATAGTCGTAGCCAGGCTGGAGCACGTGCTTGAACGTGAATTCGGCGAGGTGGGGATACTCATCCGGGGAGAACTGAGCCACGAAGTCCCGCGCCATGTCCGCGGTTTGCTCGCCCGTGTCGAATGGGAGGCTCGCCTCCTGCAACGCGAATCCGTAGATATAGCTGTCGAGCGCAGAATAGGCGTGCGCGGCCAATGCGATCGGAAAGCCCGCCTGGCGCAGGCATCCGAGGACCGCATCGTGGTGTCGGAGGGTCGCAGGCCCAGGCGAGCTGCGCGATTCCATCAGGCCGATGGCCCAGCGGTGTCGCTTCAAGGCGGTGCGAACCGCGATCGCCCGCTGCCGCATCGCCATCTTCCAGTCGTCCCCGCTCCTCGGCAGCTCGATCTCGCTGAAAACCAGGTCGATCAGGCCGTCAAGAAGATCTCCCTTGCTGGGGACGTGGTTGTAGAGCGACATCGCCTCGACGCCGACAGCGTCGCCGAGCTTGCGCATGCTGAGGGACTCGATGCCGTTGGCGTCGGCAAGGGCGAGAGCGGCCTGGAGGATTCGCTCCCGACTCAACGGCATCCGTGACTCGGTTCCCGTAGCGGCAGCCCCCGTGCTGGCAGCCCCCGTGCTGGCAGCCCCGGTGCCGGCAGCCCCCGTGCTGGCAACTTCCGCCTTGGCGCGCGACGCCATCAGCATTCCCCTGCCTTCAGAGTCCTGGTTCGCGTGTTGACTAACTTACGCCGTAAGTATAGTCTACTTACAGTGTAAGTCACTAACGAGCATCGGAGAGACGATGAGCACGGCAGCGCTAGACCGATCCACCGAAGACAACGAGACCATGCAGGCGATCATCCAGGACGATTACGGCATGGCCGAGGACGTGCTGCGGTTGGCGCAGATTGGCCGGCCTGTGGTCGGGGATGCTGAGGTGCTGCTACGCGTGCACGCAGCCGGCGTCGACCGGGGCGTCTGGCATCTGATGACCGGGCTGCCCTACCCGGTGCGCCTCGCTGGTCAGGGAGTTCGAGCCCCCAAGACGCGAGTACGAGGCCGCGAGGTCGCAGGGCGTGTCGAGGCGGTCGGCAAGGACGTGACGGACTTCGGCGTCGGGGACGAGGTGTTCGGCATTGCGGACGGTGCCTTCGCCGAGTATGCCTCCGCGAAGCCCGGCAAGCTGGCGCTGCGGCCCGTGAATATCACCGCCGAGCAGGCGGCGGCCGTCCCGGTCTCCGGCCTGACCGCCTTGCAGGCTGTCCGGGACCACGGTCAGGTCCGCGAAGGCCAGCAGGTGCTCGTCATCGGCGCGTCTGGCGGCGTCGGGACATTCGCGGTGCAGATCGCCAAGGCGTTCGGCGCGGTCGTCACCGGCGTGTGCAGCACGGCCAAGGTCGACATGGTCCGCTCTATCGGCGCTGATCACGTTGTCGATTACACGTCCGCCGACATCGCCGAGGGACAGCAGCACTACGACGTGATCATCGATGCCGGCGGCCATCGCCGGCTGACGCAGCTTCGCGGTGCCCTGACTGCCCACGGCAGGCTGGTCATCGTCGGCTCCGAGACAGGCGGACGGTGGCTCGGCGGCACGGACCGTCAGCTCCGGGCCATGCTGATCTCCCCGTTCACGGCCCAGAAGCTGGGTTCATTCATGTGCTCGGAGAACGCAGCGGACCTGCGCGTGCTCGCCGGGCTCATCGAGGCGGGCAGCGTGACGCCCGTCGTCGACCGGAGCTATCCGCTCAGCCAGGCCGCTGTGGCCATCCAGTACATGCAAGATGGCCGCGCGTCGGGCAAGGTCGTCATCACTGGCTGAGGTGAACGCCGTGATCGAGGACGATCTTGCCGAACGCCTCGCCGGAGTCCAGTCGGGCAAACGCGTCGGCGGCCTGCTCGAACGGGTAGACCGAATCGATCACCGGCTTGATACCGCGGTCAGCCATGAATGCGGCCAGGTCGGCCAGCTCGTCCCTGGTGCCCATAGTCGCGCCCAGGAGCTCGAGTTGGAGAAAAAAGACACGCCGGAGGTCGATCTCGGCGAGGTGGCCGCCGGTGCTGCCGCAGATGACGATGCGGCCGCCTGGCGCTGTGCTCTTGAGTGAGTGCTCGATCGTCGGAGTACCCACAGTCTCGATGACCACATCGACGCGCTCGGGCAGCCGTGCGCCCGGCTCCAGGGCCGTCGCCCCGAGCGCGGCGACCTGTTCCCGTTTGGCCTCGCTGCGACCCGTGGCGTACACCCGGGCGCCGAGTGCCTGCGCAAGTATCACGGCGGCGGTAGCGACGCCGCCGCCGGCGCCTTGCACGAGGACGGCGTGACCGCTCTGGACCCGGCCCTTGCGTACCAGCATCTTGAAGGCGGTCAGCCACGCGGTGGGCAGGCAAGCCGCCTCGATGAAGCTCATGGACTCGGGCTTGGGCACGAGGTTGCGGCCAGGAACCCAGACCACGTCGGCGAGTGTGCCGGGGTACACCTCGGACAGCAAGCTCCGCTTCGGGTCCAATGTCTCGTCGCCTCCGGACGGGTCGCCGATGACAGCGTGCACGATGACCTCGGCGCCGTCGGGCCCGATGCCCGCGGCGTCGCACCCGAGCACCATGGGCAGCTGGCTGTCCGCCAGGCCGATGCCGCGCAGCGACCAGAGATCATGGTGGTTCAGTGCGCTCGCTCGTACCTCGACGCGGACCCAGTCGTCGGCTGGCTGGGCGGGCTCCTCGATGGAGCCGACCACGAGCGCGCGGAGCGGGTGCTGCGGATCGGTCGCGGCGGCATAGGCGGCCCGGATGGTGCTCACATGTTCTCCCTCGTTGGTTCGGCGAACTGGCCCGCGGTCCGCCCGGCTCCCGGCGGGCCGGCAAATGACTGCGCGATCGTCAGCCAGTCTTCCGCGATCGGTCCGTCCGCCCTCACGGCGGTGTCGGCCCGATGGCGGCGCTGGGTCACCAGCAGACAGAAGTCCAGCGCCAGGCCGATGACCCGGTCGGCGGCCTCAGCGGGCCCCCAGGTCCACAGCTCTCCCGTCGGAGCGACGAGCTCGACCCGGACTGGCTCGGCCGGAACAGGCAATCCGTGCGCGACGTAGCTGAACGCGCGGGCGCCGACGCCGATGTGGGCGACATGGCGGAGCCGGTGTGTGGGCTCGCGTTGCACACCGACCCCATCGGCGATGTCCTGACCGTGCGCCCACGTCTCCATCAGCCGGGCAGTTAGCGACGATGCGACGCTCATGGGCGGTCCGAACCACGGCACCCGCGCCGCCGGATCCAGGCCGGCGAAGACGGACAGCACCTGGCCGCGCGCGCGGTCGAACCAGTCGCGGAGCGCCGGCCGGGTGAGGTGCCGGTATTGCGCCACGAGCGCGTCCGGGTCGATCCCGCCGTCGGCGGTTAGCCGCCTCAGTTCGGCCGCGAACGCGTCTGGGTCAGTAGCCGATAGGACGGCGGCCTCGTCGAAGTAGGCGAGGTGGCTGACCTGATCGGCGATGGTCCAGCCAGGCGCGGGGGTCGGCAGCCCCCAGTCGGCATCAGCGAGCGGATCGAGGATCGCCAGCAGCGCGGCTGTCTCGGCGGCAAGGTCCTCGATCAGGACTCCAAGATCAGCTGGCATCGCCGCCTCCCCCGTGTTGCTCGGCACGAGCCGGTTCTGTCCGCAGTTTAGTGACTAGCGACTGAGCACTGTGCGCGCTACTAAGGGTCACCGCGAGCCTTATCCCAGCCCGGCCGCGCGCTGCCGTTCCATTCGATCAGCTTCCTCGGGCGTGATCATTCGGGCTCCGAGCGCGATGGCCCGGTCACGCTCGCCCATGGTCACGTCATAGTGCGCGGCTACGGCGTCCTGGTGCGGCAGCGCCTGCTTGCTTGGCCTGAACATGACGCGCGTGAGACCGAGGCTCGCAGCAAAGGCATGCAGCTCATCGTCGGTATCGGCGGTCAGGACAAACCACGGATCGGCCCTAGCAGTGTGGCCAAACAAGGCCCGGCTCTGACCCCGGAGCTTGTGCACGTACACAGTCATGGCTTCCTCGCACGCCAGCTTGTCTAGCGCCGCAGCTTCCGCTACGTCCGCTCCGATTGTCAGGCCCGGCCGTTGGGAGGCGCAACGTGCGCGTAGTCGGCCGCTCGGGCGGTCGGCCGCCATCAGTACGAGCGGGGCAGGCCGAGGACGTGCTCGGCCAGATAGTTCAGTGCCATCTCCTGCGGGATCGGTGCGATGCGCATGAGCCGCGCCTCGCGCCAGTACCGCTCGACGTGGTACTCGCTGGCATATCCGAAGCCGCCGTGGGTCTGCACCGCCGCGTCCGCGGCCGAGTACCCGGCGTCAGCGGCCAGGAACTTGGCCAGGTTGGCGTGCTCGCCGCTCGGCAGGTTGTTGTCGATCCGCCAGGCCGCCTGGCGGACGGCAAGCTCCGCGGCCGACAGCCTGGCATGGGCTTCGGCCAGTGGGAACGAGATGCCCTGATTGGCGCCGATCGGCCGGCCGAATACGACGCGCTTCGTTGCGTAGTCAACCGCGCGGCGCAGGGCGACCTTGCCGATGCCGAGCGCCTCGGCGGCGATAAGTACCCGCTCCGCGTTCAGTCCGTCAAGCAGATAGCCGAAGCCCTGTCCCTCGTCGCCGACGCGGTCAGCTCCGTCGACGTAGAGCCCGTCGTAGGTGACCTCGCAGGACGCCACGGCGTTCCGGCCGACCTTCGGGATCGCCCGGATGACCACCGCCGGATCCTTGAGACGGGCGACGAACAGTGTGAGACCGTCCGTGCGCCGCGCGCATTCCGCAACGGGTGTCGTCCGTGTCAGCAGCAGGACGCGGTCGGACTCGAGCGCCTTGGATGTCCACACCTTGCGCCCGGTGACCCGGTACCCGTCTCCGTCGTGCACCGCACGCGTGCTGATGGCGGTGGTATCCAGGCCGGCGTCCGGCTCGGTCACTCCGAAGGCCACGTGCAACTCCCCGCTGGCGACTCGCGGCAGGTAGCGCTGCTTCAGTTCCTCGCTGCCGTGCCTGACGACCGGCTGCATGCCAAAGATCGAGAGGTGGATTGCGCTGGCGCCGTTCATGCAGGCGCCCGACGCGGCCACTTCTTCCAGGATGATGGACGCCTCGGTGATCCCGGCTCCGCCGCCGCCGAACTCGGCCGGGATGGCGATGCCGATCCAGCCACCGCTGGCCATGGCCTCGTAGAACGCCCACGGGAACGTGTGTGTCGCGTCGGCCTCAGCCCAGTACTCATCCGGGAAGCGCCGGCAGATCTCTCTGATCGCATCGCGGATCGGCTTGTGCTCGATGTCCTCGCTGAAGTCCACAGGTGATTCCTACCCCATCGCTCGCGAGTAGACGTTGGCCGCGACGGTCGGCTCGAAGCCTGCATCTAGATACAGGCCGATGTCGTTGCTGACTTTCAGCCTCGTGCAGCCGACAGCGGCGAGCCGGGCCAGGCCGGAGGTGAGGATATGCCCGGCGATCCCGCGCCGCTGGTGCTGCTCCTCGGTGCGCATCGGCTCTACTAGCCCGACGAGCGTGACAGGATCGGCCCAGAAGATCCCGTACCCAGCGACCGCACCGTCGGGCGCCTCGACAAAGAGGTCCAGATCGGGACGGTACGGTGAGCAGCGCGCGAGCCGTTCGGCGACGTTGGCGCCATTTCGGCGGATCAGCGGATGCGGCCGGCCGGGGCTTTCGGCCCGGCTACTGAGGCGGTACCCTTCCGCGAGGAGCGATGCCTGCGGTATCCGTGCGGCATCAAGCCAACTCGCGATGATCTGCTCACCGGTCGGCTGGTAGTCGGCCGCAGTCAGGATCCGGGCAGCCGCCGGGCTGTCGATTGGCACCGGCATCTCGACCGGCGCGTCGCTCGTCTCGCTGAGTTCCTCCGCCCACTCCAGGGCCTGCTCCCAGGCGCTGCTCCCGCCCTCGTCACTGGCCGGCGCGCCTAGTACGTCGCACTGCGTCGAGCTGCCGAACTCGGTCGCGACGATGGCCGCTGCTGGCTCGCCGTGTTCATCCAGCCAGAAGAGCTGACCTCTGCCGTCCGTCGCCCGCTCCCGCCGCGACCACCACTGGACGTCAGCCGCCTCCCAGATCCCGCCGGTCGCCGCGGCCAGCCGCGTCCGCTGCAGCAGCTTCGTCGCCAGCTCGATGTATCGCGCGTCGCGCACGAGCACTGTCCGACGGCCGGCCATCACCAGAACATTGTGAGGAGACACTATGAGCGCCAGCAAGAACCGCCCCCGCTGGGACGACCTGCCGGTACGCGTGCAATGTCAGATCGAGGGCCTCGTCGGCGGGCGCGTCGTCGCCGCACGGAACTGTCCAGGCGGCTTCTCGCCCGGGTTCGCTTCCACGCTCGCGCTCGCCGATGGCGGGCGCGCATTCGCCAAGGCGATCGACATCCGTACATGGCCATCCCAGGCGGCGTTCTACCGGGATGAGGCGCGGAACGCGGCCGGTTTGACGGCGGCCGGCCTTGCGCATGCGCTGCCGACCCCCCGGTTCCTGGGCTCAGGCGACGACGGCCGGTACGTCGTTCTCGCGTTCGAGTACGCCGATGGCCGCGAGCCGGATTCGCCGTGGCAGCCGGGTCAGCTCGCGGCGGTCGCTGCGGCCGTCTGCCGGATGTCAGCGCTGCTGAACCCGTCGCCGATGACTGTGCCTGATGATCACCCGCGGCTCGGCGGCTGGGCTGAGCTTGCTGCCGACTCTCGGTCCGTGCGCCGGCTGCGCGCATTGTCAGAATGGGCGCCGCGACACCTCGACCTGCTGATCGCGCTGGAGCGCCTCGGGCTGACTGCCGCGCGCGGGACGGCGCTCGTGCATTTCGACGCGCTGCCGCATAACGTCCTGTTGACCCCGGAGGGTCCCATGCTAGTGGACTGGCCGCACGCTCGGCTCGGGGCACCCGTCATCGACCTGCTGACGGTGCTGGCCAGCGGGGCCGCCGACGGGATCGATCCCGATCCAGTACTCCGTGCTCAGCATGTCGCGGCTGACGCCGATAGCGGTGACATCGATGCGGTGCTGGCGGCGCTCGCCGGATTCTGGCTGGCAGGAGCGCTGGCGCTGACGTCACCCGGCCTGGAACCGATCGCCGCGGCCAAGCTTCATCTTGGCCGCGGCGCGCTCGGCTGGCTGCTGCACCGGCTCGGTGCTACCAGTACTGGGTCTACCAATACTGCGTGGTCGAGCCTGAACTGTTGACGATGCTTCCTACTGTCTCCGGCCGCTCGAAAACCGACTGGACAGCGACTCGGCCCGGTCCCTGCAGGACCAGCCAGATTGACTTGGCCTGCCACCGTGCCGAGCTGAACCAGTAGCTGCCGCGCGGATACTCCAGGTGCAGGAACATCCGCACCGAGCGGTCTTTCCAGATCAAGCTGCTGGGCTGGATGAGAATCCGCTCACCTTGCCGGAGGTCGCGGATGAAGGTGTTGCCCGGCGCGTGCAAAAGGAGCAGGCCCGGTCCCCCCGACGCGGTGAATCTGTCCATCGTCGCGCCAAGCGGATAGTGGTACTCCTGCTCGTCGCCGCTCTGCGTGGTGTACCAGACGCCCGCCCGCTCCCACTGGAAGCCGACGTTGCTGGTCGCTACCAGGAAGCGGTGCTCGACGACGTCGACGGCATGGTTGGCCGGCAATGGGACAGCAAGCGTCTCACCAGGGTGGTCAGCGCTGATGGCGATGTGGCCGGGGCCCCGCGCCGTCATCATGATGAGCGGCATGCCTGCCATCATGCGGTTCCATCCCCCGGCCATCTTCATCATGTCGAGGTGGACGGCGGGCTCGGAGTGCAGCAGGACGTGATGAGAGAAGTAGACGGAGTCCTCAGGATCGAGGTTCATCTCCGCCACGGGTACGTATTTGCCGCTGATCTGGCACGTCGACCGGTTGAAGCGGATCCTGGCCATGTCCCTGATGGGCGGCTGCTCGGCCCAGCCGGACTTGGTCACGCGGGCCCGGATATCTGTTGGCGCGCCGCAGTGGGGGCAGGTCGTGCCGGAGCCATCGCTGGAGAGCCGGCAGTACGGGCAGGTGTAAGTAGCAGGAGTCGACATGTCGCTCCCCTACTCGCTGCCGTGGTGCACGTACATGGACTGGACGCCGACCCGGCCAGGCCCGTTCATCTCCGCCAGGTACATGCTGTGGCTGCCCATCATGCCGGTCTTGAACTTCTGCTGGACCGTATTCATCGTCACCGACGAGTCCTTGTAGAGGAAGCCGCCGGGCTCAACCAGGATCTTTTCGCCGGGCTGGAGTGTCTTCTGGAAGACGTTGCCGTAGCCGTGCAGCAGGAGCAGCCCGGGCTCACCGCCGGTGACAAACCTGTCCATGTACATGCCACTGCCGCCGTGCAGGACGTTGGCCAGCCCCTTGATGCGCACGAACGAGTAGTTGAGCGAGTGGGTGCCGGCAAGGAAGGCGTGCTCGCGGACATCGATCTCGTGTGACGGATGAATCGGCAGGACCACCACCTCGCCGGTGGCGTCCTTCGACAGCGCGATCCGGCCGGGGCCATGTGCCACGCTCATGATGTGTGGCATGCCGCCGATCATCCGGCGCGCGCCGCCGGGCGTGTTAAGCGCCGACAGCGGCACGCCTGGCTCTTTCCACAGCATGACGTGGTGCTCGAAGAACACCGAGTCGCCGGGCGCCAGCGCTAGCTCGGCGACGGGTACGATCTCACCTTCGATCTGGCAGGTGGAATTGGAGAAGCGGAACTCCGTCATGTCCCGCAGTCGCGGGGCCTCGGCCCAGCCCGAGTCAGAGACGAGGTTCTTTTTATCGAGCGGGGCGCCACAAGTCGTGCAGCTGGTCCGCTCCGGCTCGTTCTGAGCCTTGCACCACTGGCATTCGATCCTGTCCATCCGGGCAGGCCTTTCTCTTTGGAGGGCATATTCGAATCGGCGGGGTTCTGCGGGCACGACGAGACCGCTCGCGGGCATTCCCAGCGTTGTGCGGACAGAGCGGCTTTTAGTGGCTGTGAGCGTAGCGGACTGTAGGCGCGCTGCCCCTGGTTATGCCGAGGGCGGGCTCGTGGCGGTGCCGCAGTCGGCGCAGAACTTGGCCGTCGGGCTCAGGCTCGCGTTGCAGTTGGTGCAGTGCTTCGACGTGGCGGTACCGCATTCGGGGCAGAACTTCGCGCCGACTTGGACAGGGCTCTCGCAGTTGGTGCACGCCATCGTCGCCAACGTCGGCGCCGCGGCCGGAGCATCGACGGGCGCTGCCGCTGCTGGAGGCGCTGCGGGCTGGGGCGCGGCTGCTGCCTGCTGCGCATAGCCCTGGCCACCGCCGGCGAACCCTGGCCCTGGCGGCGGCGGATTGTACGGAGCCTGCGCCGGTGCCGCCGCCGTCTGTCCGGCCGCGCCCAGGCCCAGGCCGAGGAACATCGGCGCGACCGCGCCACCGCCTTGCGCCATGCCCTGGCCAGCACCTTGCAGCATCTCGGCTTGCGCGGCCTGGAGGTACCCGCCCGCGAGCCGGCTGTAGGCCGTGTCGCCGGCCAGCTTCTTGAGCCGCGCGTTGTCGTCGTCCTCGAGGTTGACGTCGACGTTGCCGAGGCGGGTGAGGCTGATGCCGTAGTCGGCGAGCTCGCGGTTGGAGGCCTCGAGTGCCTGCGACTCGATTTCGGGGCTGTGCATCGACAGGCCAAGGATCGGCCAGGCACCCGACATGAGCTGCGTGGTCACGGTGGTGCGGGTGACCTTCAGCAGCTGCTGCGTGACCCAACCGGTCACCGACCCATTGTTGGTGACGTCGACGGTTCCGACGAGGTTGAGGATCAGCTTGGTCGGGTCGTTGACCCGCAGCGCGTATTCGCCGAACGTGCGCAGCGTAACGATCAGGCCCGTCTGCGGGTCCTGCACCTCGTCGAGGCGGCCGCCGAACCGGTTGTTGGGGAACTCGCGCGTGCCGACGAAGTAGATCTCCGCTTTGAAGGCGTTCCCGCCCGACGCCCAGTCCACGAACATGCCCAGGAACGGCAGTTCCTTGGCGTCCAGCGTGTGCTGGCCAGGGACCAGCACGCCCATGACCTGACCCTGGCTCATGAAGACCGCCACCGCGTCAGGCTCGACAATCGCCCGGGTGAACTTCCTGATGTTCTGGTCGGGCCACTTATAAACAATCTGGCCTTTAGCAGTGTCAGGCGCTGCGATGAACTCGCGGCGAGCCTCGTTTAGAAGTCCCATGGAAAGCTCTCCCCTATGCCTGGAATGTGGCGCTCGCTGCCGCCGCGGTCACCCCTAAGCGGATCATACTTCTGCGAGTGGCCGATACGGCTAGATCTGACCCAGGCGGACTCTCGTCTTAGTCGCGGCGAAGTCTCACCTCGTTCCGGCGCCATGTGCGCGCGAGAGGCCGTGCGAGGTCGAGATTAGAACGGGTGATCGAGCTGCCTGCGCCTGGTGCGGCTACCACAGGCCAAGCAGCGTGCCGAGGACCAGGGCTGCCTGACCGCCTGCTTCCTCGGCGATGGCGATCGCGGCCGGCACGTCGAGATTGTCGGCGAGCGCGGCACGGACGGCGTCCACCGCGGCGGAGTTGCTGTCAGGCCGCCCGGCGGCGGCCTGGAGAGCCTCGAGGCGCCGTGCTGCGTCGTCGAGCTCGGCCGGTACGTAGTCCCACGTCTCGGGCCACGCGCGGTCGAGGATCAACAGGCGCACCGCGGCGGCAGGGTAGTGCGCGAGGACCTCGCTGACAAGGACGAGATTGCCGGTCGACTTCGCCATCTTGGCTCCGCCAACCGTCACGACGCCGACATTGAACCGGACCCTGCCAAAGGGCGTGACGTGGGAGAACTGCTCGGCCATCGCGGCCTGGTATGCATGGTGCGGGAAACGCAAGTCGGCGCCGCCGGCGAGGACGTCGACAGCCGGCCCGAACGCGTGCAGTGCCATGGCCGCGCATTCAGCGTGCCAGCCCGGCCTGCCAGGTCCCCATGGGCTAGGCCAGGCGACTACCTCGGCTGGCGCCACGTCCGGCCCGACTGCCTGCCAGATCACCACGTCGAATGGGTCCTGCTTCGCCGCGTCGTCCGGCCGGTCGCCATATTCGGCCGAGAGGAGCAGCGCAGTCTCGCGATCCAGACCCGACTGGATGGCGGCCTCGGCGCCGGAGAAGTAGACGCTTCCGCCGTGCTGGTAAGCGGCGCCACGCGCCAGCAGCCCCGTCGCCAGCGCGATCACCTGGCCGATGAAGGCATGCGCGCGCGGCTGCAAGGTCGGCTCGGCGATGCCGAGCGCGGCCATGTCGCGGTCGAAGTAGAACTGCTGGATAGCGGCGTAGCGGTCGTATGGCGAGCCAGCCCGGTTGGCGGCCGCCAGCAGCACGTCGTCGACGTCGGTGACGTTCCGGCACAGGGTGACCTCGGTGCTGGCGGACCGCAGGACCCGGGCCAGTGTGTCCACCCACACAAACGTCGCGGCATGACCGAGATGCGTGACGTCGTACGGCGTTATGCCGCACGCGTAGATCCGGGCTCGGCCCGGAAGCGGCAGCAGGGTACCGTCCAGCGTCAGCGTCAGGTTGCCTGGCGGGCCGGCAGCCGCTGCTATCGCCTCGGTCACCCCGTCGACGATACCGATTGCGCGCCCGAGCGGTCCGAGCAGGGGCAGGCCATCGCGAACGTGCCTGCTGCCAGTCGCCCGTGCCCTCCAGTCCTGCATCTCACGCGGCATACCTGCCATAAATTGGACTTCACACCAACCGCGGAGGTGACACATGGACATCGGCGGGGCGCTGGCAGAGGCGCGCAGTGAAGCCGGAATGACCATCACTCAAGTGAGCGAGCGCACCCGCATCAGGGCAACAATCATCCGTGATATCGAACGTGACGATTACTCCGCATGTGGCGGAGACTTCTATGCGCGTGGGCACATTCGTGCGATCGCCAAGGTAGTGGGCACTGACCCGGTGCCGCTGATCGAAGAGTACGACGCGGCGCACCTGCCGGCAGCCAGCGCGGACGAGCCGCAAGTACACCTTGCACCGGCCCGTTCCGATCCCGAGGCTGACACAGACCCGGACCTGCTCGGCGGCGAAGCGCTCGAGCCCTCCTCCTGGCTCAGGCTGCGCCAGTCGGCCGCTCATCTCGTCGGCGGGCCCGTGTCTCGGCTCGGCGCTGCGGCCGCGCCGCGCGACACCGACGCCGCGGTGGTCCGGCCAGCTGTGCCTTCCGGCATCACGGCAGCCGAAGCGTTCCGGCCGCGCCTGCCGCTGGACTTCGAGCGCCGACGCCCCGGGCGTAGGCGCAACGGGCTGCTCGTGCTCGTCGCCCTCGCGATCATCGGCGTCGTGCTGTACCTGCTGCTCGCCCGCGGCTCGTCGCACGGCAGCGCACCGCCGGCGCCGCGAGCGCATCACAGCGCTAACGCCACTGCGCACCGCACCGGGACGGCGGCCGCAGCTGGCAGTCCTGCGAAGACGGTCACTCCCGCTGCGGTTGGCCCGCTATCGGTGGCGAGCGCGACCGCGTTCGGCCCAGGCGGGCCCGGCACGGGCGACGACCCGCACGATGCGCATCTCGCCATCGACAGGAGCCCACAAACGGCGTGGCACACCGACTGGTACGCGACGGCACAGATGGGCGGCCTCCAGCCAGGGACGGGTTTGCTGCTGAATCTGGGCCGAACGGCCTCGATCACGACCGCCACGATCGTTCTCGGACCGAGTCGGGGTGGCACGATCGAGCTACGGGCAGGTGATACGCGTGTGCTGGCCGAAATGCCGGTCGTGGCCCAGGCGACGAATCCGGGCGGCGCGCTGACCGTGCACTTGAGTTCCTCAGTGCGAGCGCGTTACCTGCTGATCTGGTTTATTAGCCTGCCGCCCGACAACGCCGGCAGGTACGAAGCCAGCATCTACAACGTCCGGCTCGCGGGCACGGCCTAGCGACGGCGCCCGGCCAGGGCGCTGACCTGGGACGCGAGGGTTGCCGACGCGGCCAGGCGGTTGTCGATGGCGACGTGAGGGGCCGCCGGGGGCGAGTCAAGCCGCATGGCGGCGCTGAAAGCAGCGAAGTCGGCGAGCTTCGCAGTGTCGCGTTCCAGGCCGCGGTCAGCCAGGCGCCGCCGCAGCGTGGCGGCATCGGACCTGACCCAGATCAGCTGGACCAGCTCACCACCGAGTTCGCTGACCCAGGCCCGCCATCGCTGAGCGTCGTGAATCTGCTGAGTGAACGGCCCGGATAGCAGCACCGGGCACCCCGCCGAACGGATCTCTCTGGCAGTTGCGGTCATGCCGCTGTACTCATGCACCTTGACGTGGTCGTCGTACCACGGGCCCTCGCGCTCTCCCGGCGGCCGACCGGCCGCGGCCAGCACAGCCGCCACGAAGGAACCGTACATTGTGTCCTTGTCCAGAAGCGCCGGCGGCGGGATGAGTGCCGCCAGGAGCAGGCGCGCGACCATCGTCTTGCCGGCGCCAGGCGGCCCGGCTACGACCCAGACGGGCGCGGGCACGGTCACGCCGCGAGCGTATCTGCGTGGCGAGGGCCGGCTCGGCGGCAGGGTTGGAACTCCTCAGCTGTCGCAGGTTCGGAGCATTCTGGCGACGCATCACAGCCATCTCGGCTAGCGGTGCCGCCGGTACTCGAGCTGGAGACCGCTTCTGAAGGCGGTCCTGGACAGCAGTTCGAGCGAACGGGACTTGCCGACGTCCTCGAACAACCGGGCGCCCTTGCCCGCGAGGTAGGGGACCAACGTCACGCGGTACTCGTCGATCAAGTCGAGCCGCGCGAGCGAACGCCAGAAGCTGATGCCGCCGCTCACGACGATGTAACCATCGCCTTCTCGGCGGAGCTTGCCGACCTCCTCGGCGAGGTCGCCACTGGCGATGGTGGTGTTGGCCCAGTCGGCGGTCTTCAGCGCGCGGGAGAACACCACCTTGCGTGCGGCGTTAAGAGGTTCGGCATTGGGATCGTCGGTAGCTGTCGGGAAGTAGCTGGCCATGCTCTGGTAGGCAACCCGGCCCATGATGTGCATGTCCGCGCCTGCATAAAACTCGCTCCCGCTGGCATCTTCCGCGGGGTCGTCCGGCAGGTCGCGGCAGAACTGGAAGAACTCGGTGCCCTCGGTGGCGATCAGGCCGTCGAGCGAGTAGTCGAACACGCGCGCTATCAGCTTGCGCATCTCAGAACTTTTTAGCCTCGGGTAGTGCCGGTAACAGCATTGAGGGGAACGTGGCCGTGCCGGGTCGCGGCGTTGCAGGCCCGCGCGTACAGGCGTGGCCGCGGCGCCCGATGCGTCCAAGTGGATGATTTCGCCCAAGCCGGCTCTTAAAATTTGAGAGGGCACGACACGGGCTCTGCCTGACCGGCTGAGTCCTGTGGCTCCTCGACACTGGCTGTTGATCTAGGACAGCTGGCGGAGGAGCCACAGATATGGATAACGGTACTTCGATTCTGTTCGGGCTGCCGGGCGTGGCCCTGCAGCGTGTCCAGTGCGGCCGTGATGAGCACGGCGACGTGACGCGTTTAGTGCACGTCGTGACGACCGCCGGCAGCGCGGCGGGCTGCCAACAGTGCGGCGGGGAGTCGACGTCCGTGAAGCAGCACCGCACCACGCGGCCGAGGGATCTGCCCTATGGCGAGGAGCCGCTGGCGGTGCGGTGGCGCAAGCGGCAGTACCGGTGCCGTGAGCAGGCCTGCCCGCGGAAGGCGTTCACCGAGTCGGTCACCGAGATCCCGGCCCGGGCCCGGCTGACCGGGCGGCTGTGCCGGCAGCTGGCCCGGCAGGTCGCCTCCGGCCGCAGCGTGTCGGCGGTCGCCGTCTAGTACCAGGTCAGCTGGCCGGTGACCCACGCCCGTTACGTGCTGCACGCGGACGCTTTGCTGACGGAGCCGGACGAGCTGCTGGTGCTGGGCATCGATGAGACCCGCCGCGGGAAGCCGAAGTGGATCCAGGGCCCGGGCACCGACCGGTGGGCGCGGACCGAGCGGTTCGAGACGAACTTCTCCGACCTGTCCGGCACCGGGCGGCTGCTCGGCCAGGTCGCCTGGCGGACCGGGAAGGCCGTCACCGGCGGGCTCGAGGACCGCGGCCAGGACTGGAAGGACCAGGTCGCCTTCGTGGCCATCGACCCGTGCGCCGTCTACCGGTCCGCCATCACTCGGGCCCTGCCGCACGCCGATGTCGTCGTCGACCATTTCCACCTGGTCCGGTTCGCCAACCAGGCCGTCACCAAGGTCCGGCAACGGGTCACCCGGCAGGTCTTCGCCGTCGCGGCACCAGCCGTGATCCGGCCTGGGCCAATCGCAGGCGGCTGCTGCGCGGACGCGAGCGGCTGTCGCACCAGGCCTACGCCCGGATTCGACTGAGATCCTGGCGCAGGAGGCCACCGGCGAGCTGCTCGCCGCGTGGATCGCCAAGGAAGAACTCCGCTACCTGCTTGCGCTCGCCCGCACGCATGCGCCCCGCTCAGAGGTCAGCAACAGACTCTTCGCGTTCTACGACTGGTGCGCCCGAGCCGATGTGCCGTGCTGCCGGGTGGATAAGCAGATCAAGGCGCGCCGGGCGGCTGCGGTATCGCAGTGCCTCGACCTGCTCAACCCGGCGCAGGGGTCATGCCCCCCTACCACTGCCTGCGCTGGAAGAACTGGCCGAGACGATGGCGCCGCTCGCTACCGCACGGTGATCGTGACGCAGACGTTCCCGGACACAGGTGCGGCGCTCGCCGAATGGTAGCCGTAATCGAACTGGATCAGGTAACGGCCGGGCTGCACGTCGGGCACCCGGATCTTGAACGGCTGATTATTGATACCGGTGCCCGCCACCGGATCGCCGGCAGGCCAGTTGCGGCTAGGTTGACCCGGTCTGATAGCCCCCAGGTTCCACAACGGCGTGTACTGCCCGTGACTGACTGTCCCGAGGGTTCCCGGGTCGTCGAGTTCAGCCCCCGACGCAAGGGCCGTCGGCGCGTTGTCCGAGAGGGCGACGAGGTCGCCTGGCCGGACAGTGGCCGGCGCGGCGCTCATCGCGAACTTGGTGGAACAGTCCGGCGGGCCTGTCGATTGAGCGGACGTCGATTGAGCGGACGCGCAGGCAGCCAGGGCCACGCTCATTGCAGACGCCGCCGCCAGCCGCCCGTATCGAGCGCGCTCCCAGCCGCCGGCTCGCCGGCCAGCATCTGTCCCGACCATCGATGCCTCCGCCACCACGACAGCAAGCAGGAGTCCATTCCGGCAAGCACGCCGCCATAACGATGCGCAAGCCAGTACTCCTGCACACTGCGACCGGACTCGACATGGCGGCGGCGCGGTACGGTTGCACTGCAACCGGGCAATGATCAGCTAGCCGCTGCGAGGGTGACCAGCCCCCTGAAACTCCAAGAGCCAATAAGCCCACAGGCCCATGCGCCTTCGCTCACCTGGCACGCCGAAGTGCTCGTCCGCTCCCAGGCGCCCATGGATCGGGCCGTCTATTTTCCGGGACGTTGATAGCCGAGCGCAGCCAGCGGGCAGACAGCGGTTCGTCGTCGAATCGCGGAATCACGTGCATATGGAGATGTAGGGCAGCGCCCTGGTTCCAGCCAAGCAAATAGCCGTCCGGGGCCAGCAGATCGTGCAGCGCCGGGCTTGCCTGGAGCAATAGATCCTGAGCGTCTGCCCACTCCGCGGGGGTCAGCTCGAAGACCGAGGTCCGGTGGACGATGGGCACGATTGCTCCGGAGCCTGGCAGGATGCCCTCCGCCAGGCCGCTTTGGCGCGGATATCCGGGTCTCGGGTCGAGGCGAATATGCAGTGGGGGTCTCGATGAAGATCTCGGCTGCCCTCATCCAGCTTTGATCACAGAACACGCAGCCTTTGGTCATGGATCTTCCATGCGATCGCGAGGGATTGCTGGCCAAGTCGACGAGTTGGCAGCTTTAATCAGGTACTCGCGCACGAGGGGATCATTGCATCGCCCGCGTGGCGCTGTCATCGCGACAAGTCCGGGAGGACATCGTGAGCAGCCTGGATCTTGACATCACTGAGCCTGGCCAACCCGAATTGCTGGAGTTGGCACCCCGCGTGTACATGTACCACCAACCCGATGGGTCGTGGTGGATCAATAACACGGGCTTTGTCTCCGGCGAACATTCGGTCGTCAGCATCGACGCGTGCTCGACCCAGCGCCGCACCCGCGCCTACCTGGACACGATCGCGTCCGTCACCTCGGCGCCTGTGACCACACTCATCAACACGCACCATCATGGCGACCACACGTACGGCAACTCCGAGTTCGGTGACGTGACGATCATCGGTCATGAGCGCTGCCGCGCTGAGGTCATCAGCGCGGGAATCCTCGGCAACAGCGGCATCTGGCAGCCGGTCGACTGGGGCGAACTGCGTGTCGCGCCGCCAACTGTCACCTTCACGGACCGACTGCGAGTCTGGTCCGACAACACGCCGATCGAGGTCAGCTACGTTGGCCAGCCGGCGCACACGACCAACGACTGCCTCGTGTGGCTGCCGGATCAGCAGGTCCTCTTCTGCGGGGACCTGCTGTTCAACGGCGGCACCCCGTTCTTGCTCATGGGCTCGGTCGCGGGCGCCATCGACGTCCTCACCCAGGTGCTCGCGCCTATCCCGGCGCGCCTCATCGTGCCAGGGCACGGCGAGCCGTGCGGTCGCGACCTTATCGACACGACGGTGGGCTACCTGCGGTTCGTCCTCGACCTTGCGCGAGAGGGCATCAGCGTGGGCCTGTCGCCGCTGGATGTCGCGCGTCAGGCCGACCTCGGCGAGTACGCGGCGTGGCTGGACCCCGAGCGCATCGTCGGGAACCTGCACCGGGCCTATCGCGACCTGGAACCGGCGCGCCCTGACGTGGACCTGTACGTTGCCCTGACCGAGATGGTCGCCTACAACGGCGGCCGCCCGCTGAGCTGCCGAGCGTGACCGTTCCGCCACGGCGATGGCAGGGCCGCGACGGAACGCTCGACCGCACGACCGGCTGACAGGCGGCCGGCCCGCAGGCTTACGATGCGGCGTATGCGCTACGCGATCTCAATCCCCCAGTTCTACGCTGACGGCGAATTCGATACGGCGGAGTTCCGTAACTACTGCACCGGCGTCGAGCAGCTCGGACTGTTTGAGAGCGCCTGGACGCAGGAGAGCGTACTCAGTGCCTCGCCGCAGATCAGTCCCCTCGAGGTCATGACCTACGCGGCCGCGTGCACGGAGCGGCTGCGACTCGGCTGTGTGGTATTTGTCTCGACCCTGCACCTGCCGGTGCACCTGGCGAAGAGCCTGGCCAGCCTCGATCAGCTCAGCGGCGGTCGGCTCGAGGTCGGCGTGGGCACGGGCGGTAAGTACCGGCAATTCGCTGCGTTCGGCATGAGCCCGGACCGGTATGTCGCCCGGTTCACTGAGGGAGTGCAGCTGATGAAAGCCCTGTGGACGCAGCCGCGGGTCACGTTCGAGGGCGAATTCTTCCAGCTGGAGGCTGCGGCCATGGAGCCCAAGCCGCTGCAGAAGCCGTACCCGCCGCTGTGGTTCGGCGCGAACGGCGAGCCCGCGCTGCGGCGGGCAGTCCGGCTCGGCGATGGCTTCTTCGGCGCTGGCTCGTCGCCGACAGCCAGGTTCGCTGAGCAGGTCCAGATAGTGCGCGCGGCGCTGGCCGAGTCCGGCCGTGACGCGGCGGACTTCCCCATCGCCAAGCGCGTCTACATCGTGGTCGACGACAACACTCAGAGGGCGCGCGGGCGGATCAACGCGGCGATGGAGCGGCTGTACGGGCGGCGCGTTCCCGACATTGAGGCCGCTGCCATCGCCGGGAGTCCGGCGGAGTGCGCAGCCGAGTTGGCCAAGGTGACTGCGGCTGGTGCGGAGCTGATCCTGTTCACGACGCTGTTCGATCAGGCGGAGCAGGCTGCGCGGCTGGCCGCTGAGGTCATCCCCCGGCTCGGCTAGTACGCGCCCGCACTTTACGCCGACCGAGATCTCCATTGGCGGGTGAAACGCGATCCGGCGCCGCGACCGTTGGCTCCTCCAGGATTGCTGCGCGACGCAGGTGCGTGCGCGCAAACTGTCAGTACCGGGGGATAGAATCGAGCATATATTCGATCGGGTTCGGCCGGGCTGGGGAGGTGGCTGCCGATGTGCGGAGGGCAGGCGCCCGCGACCGCGGCCGGCGCGCTGGCGGCGGTCCGGTCCGGGCTGGAGTTCCTCGCCGCCGCCGACGCGGCGGCGCTGACGTTAGCCGAGCAGGCCGACTGCGTCCGCGGCCTGGCCGCCTGCGAATCGGTGCAGCTGGCGGCGACGGCCCGGATCCTGGCCGCGTTCAGCCACGCGGGCGGGTACGCCGCCGACGGGCAGGCCAGCGTGACGTCGTGGCTGCGGTGGCAGACCCGCGCCACCCCCGCCGCCGCCGCCGCGGCGGCGAAGTGGACGCGGCGGCTGCAGGCCCACCCCGGCGTCGCGGCCGGGCTGGCCGCCGGCGAGATCGCCCCGTCGGTGGCGCGGGAGATCCTGGACTGGACCGACAGGCTGCCCGAAGGGCATCAGGCCGGCGCCGACCAGGTCCTGACCGGCGCGGCCGCCGCCGGCGCCGAGCTCACTGACCTGGCCGGGCTGGCGGAGGAGATCTACCGGCGGTGCGCCCGCCCCCGACGACGGCGACGGCGACGATTCCTTCGCCCGCCGCCGCCTCCGCCTCACCCGCCATTTCCAGGGCCACGCCCACCTGGACGCCGACCTCACCCCGGCCGCCGCCGCGGCGGTCAAGGCGGTGCTGGACAGCCTGGCCGCCAGGACCGGCCCCGAAGACGACCGGACCCAGCCCCAGCGCGACCACGACGCCCTGCGAGGAAGGCTGCCGCCGCGCCGTCGCCGGCGGGCTGCCGTCCCGGGCCGGGCAGCCCACCGCCATCCAGCTGCACATGACCCTCAGCCAGCTCCTCGGCCTGCCCGAAGCCGACCCCGCCGGCGCCGCGTGGATCACCGCGAACGGCGCCCCCGCGCCGCCCGGCGCCGGCTGCGACGCCGCCATCACCCCCATCGTCACCGGCACCCTCGACCACGACCTGCTCCACCGCCTCACCACCACCACCGCCGACCCCGCCAGCTCCGCAGCCGACCGGCCAGACAGCGCAACCGGCCGCAGTGCAACCGGCCGCAGTGCCATGCGACCCCAGTGCGGGCGAGCGCAGCGCCAGCGACCGGGATGCCGCGAGCGCCACCGCCGCGATGGCCGGGCGGGCGGCCCGGCAGCTGCTGGTCGCCGACGCCGCCGCCCTGCTCTCCGGCCCGAAGGGCCTGGCCGCGTGGCTGCGCACCTCCCGGCTCACCGGCCCCGCCGCCTCCCCCAGCCTCCCCCTGGACCTCGGCAAGCCCACCGACACCGTCCCGGCCTGGCTCCGCAAGGCCGTCATCCTCCGCGACCAGCACTGCGGCTTCCCCGGCTGCCAGGTCCCGCCCCAGTACTGCCACGTCCACCACATCATCCCCCGCGCCGACGGCGGCCCGACCAGCCTCAACAACTGCATCCTCGGCTGCGCCTTCCATCACCTCGTCGTGGTCCACCGCTGGGGCTGGCAGCTCACCCTCAACCCCGACGGCACCAAAACCGCCGTCCACCCCCGCGGCTGGCGCACCCTCCACAGCAACTCACCACCCGCCGCCGCGTGATCTCAGCGCCCCACGTGCGCCGCGACTGCTCAATTGACCATGCAGTTACATCCAGCTGCCAGGCCTTCAGGCTTCTACGTCCGGGACGCAGCTGATAGCTGACGCCAAAAACGGCTTGCCACGAGGAATCGGCAAACGAATAGCATTCCGCCCATGCCCGAGATCCAGCGCGTCTGCCAAGACCACGCCCCGGCGCTGCTCGCGTTCGAAGAGGAGAATCGCGCCTACTTCGCCGCGTCGATTTCAGACCGTGGCGACGATTACTTCACCCACTTCGACGCTCAGCACCGCGCTCTACTCGCCGACCAGGCCGCGGGCGTGCACCTCTTCTACGTGCTGGTGGAGGCCGACGGGGGGGTCGTCGGGCGGATCAACCTGTACGACATCAACGAAAGTACGGCAAAGCTCGGATTCCGGATCGCAAAGGAGTCAGCCGGCCAGGGCCTTGCCCAGCGGGCGGTACTGCAGATCTGTGACATCGCTGCCACCGAGCTTGGTCTGACCACACTGCTGGCCGCCGCGGCCGTCGACAATGTCGCGTCACGCGCTGTCCTGGCTCGGACCGGCTTCGCTCCTGTCGGCAAAACCATGCTCGGCGGCCGCTCGGCCATCACCTTCGCGCGAGCCCTGAGTTAACGAGGCTGCCTCACAGGGCTGCGATGGCGGCAAGCGTCGCGAGCAGGAACGTGATAATCGCGAGGACGCCATGCCCGGCCGGGACCAGTGGCCGCCAGCTCCAGCCCACCTGCCGCACCGACGGCTGGCCGAGGTTGCGATCGAGCAGCTCGTCGACCAGTAGCTGGCCGAGGACCTCGTCCTCCAGCGCTCGCTCGATCAGGCCGTCGGGCATCACGGCCGTCGGTTCCTCCGGTTTGGGGCGGCCGCCAGGGTAGGGCGTCCAGATGGTGACGGTAGAAATGCCGAGGCCAATCGCCGGGGCCATGAACGCGAGCGCGATCCAGGCGACGATTCGTGTCCCGGATGCCAGGAAGATGATCCAGCACAGCAGGCCGCAGAGATTCAGCCCGGCGTGCGCTGCCAGCACAGGAATGGACATGCCGCCGGCCTCGGCCGGCTGGCGCCGCGCGCGCGCCGCGCCGCCGCTGGCAATCCAGCCGCGCAGCATGAAGGCGCCGAGGACTTCGGTGGCGAGCCAGGTCCCCAGCGCGGCTAGGTCGAGGACGAAGCCTTTGGGCATGGCCTAGGCAGTGGTCTCGGCCGGCTCGGGACCGGCCTCGTCGTCGGGACTAGCCCGGCCGTACGCGGTCGGCGAACTCGCTGCGACGGCGCGTGAGATGGCCCGCGCGATCGCCACGACAGCAGGCCGTAGCACGGCTGGGTCGAGATGCCCCGATCTCGTGACGACCGAGATCGCGGCGACTGTCGCGCCGCCGTGGTCGGTGATCGGCGCGGCGACCGACGTCATGAGCTCTGGCGTTGGCCTGGAGGCGATGGCTACTCCCTCCCGCCGGACCTCGGCCAGCCGGACGCGCAGACTGGCCGCCGACAGCCAGCTGCCCTCGGGCTCGACCAGCAGATCGCTGGCCAGCACCTCATCCTGAACCTGCCACGGAGCGTAGGCGAGCAGCACTAGCCCGACCCCGGTCGCATGCAGCGGCATCCGGCCGCCGACACGGTAGAGCACGCGGTCGGCGCGGCGAGCCGACAGTCGCTCCACCAGGATCGCCTCGAGCCCGTCCCGGACAGCCAGGAGCACATGCTGGCCTGTCGAGTGGTGCAAATCCTCCAGATAGGGCAGAGCAGTCGCGCGCAGCCCGTGCCCGCGCGGCGCCAGCGACGCGACCTCAAGCAGCCGCAGGCCGATGACGTACTCTCCGCTGTCCGTCCGCTCCAGCGCGTGCCATTCGACGAGTTTCCTGGCGATGCGCAGCGCACTGGCCTTCGGCAGGCCGGCCCGGAGGCTCAGCGCCGTGAGAGACAGCGAGCGGTGGTCCGGGCCGAATGCGGTAAGAATCCGGAACGCCCGATCCAGCAACGGCTCGCCCCGAGCCGGGCGCCCGCCACGTGCGGCTGGCCGTACCAGCGCGGGAACGGCGAGCGGCGACGCTAGAGTCGGAACAGCGTCCGATGGCGCCAGTTCCGGTAGAGGGAGCGTCGTGACCGCTGGATCAGTGAGCGGCGCGAGAGCCGAATCGGACATCGGCCAGCCCTCCTGTGGACGCTGCCTTCTGGGATGCTGCCTTCTGAGGACGCTGCCTTCTGGTGCCGCTGCCAACCGTGGTCGCAGGCTTCTCTGGTTCCACTCAATGAAACTACCCTGGCCATCCCTCCGCAAAGCACTCAGGATGCAGTCGTGACCGTGAGCCCGGTGGTGATCGTTGGCGGCGGCCCGGCGGGCCTGGCCGCGGCTGCCGAGTTGGACCTGCACGGGGTCGCCTGCGTGGTGATCGAGCCGCGCGCGGAAGTCTCGCACCGGCGGCCGCGGGCAAAGACAACCACCGTGCGAACGATGGAGCACCTGCGCCGATGGGGCATAGCGGATGCGCTGCGTGCGGCCGCTCCGCTGCCCGTGTCCTGGTCGCAACGGGTCACGTTCTGCGAGTCGCTGTCCGGCCGCCGTATCACCGACTTCGATGGTGCGTTCGGACTGACCACGTGCCGCGATGACCGGTTCGCCGAGTCTGGGCAGCAGGTACCGCAGCCCGTAGTGGAGGAGGTGCTGCGCGCCCACCTGGCGAGTCGCCCTGGCGTAGACCTGCGCTTCGGGCACTCCGGGACTGCCCTGAGACAGGACGGCGGCGCCGTAACGGTCACCGTGTGCGGCACCGACGGCGCTGAGTACGAGATCCGGGCAGGCTATGTGCTCGGCTGCGACGGAGCGGCCGGGGTGGTCCGAGATCAGATCGGCGCCCGGTACATCGGCGAATCCGATCCACGGCCCAACTTCAACGTCGTCTTCCGCGCACCGGGACTCGACACCCACCTCGGACCAGCCGTCCAGTACTGGGTCGTCGGCGGCGCGACGACCGGACTCATGGGCCGACTGAACCTCAACGGCGTCTGGTGGGCCGGCCTGCCTGGTGTCGAGGCAGCCGAGGGCGAGGCGCGCGCTTCGGACCTCATCACCGGGCTGATCGGGACGCCGACCGAGCACGAGGTGCTAGCCACCGATCCATGGACGGCCCGCATGCTGATCACCGACACGTTCGCTGATCGACGCGTATTCCTCGTCGGTGAGAGCGCGCACGTGAACCCGCCCTGGGGCGGCCACGGCTTCAACACGAGCGTCGGCGACGCCGTGAACATCTGCTGGAAAATCGCCGCCGTCGAGCAAGGCTGGGCGGCGCCGGAGTTGCTGGCCGAGCTATGAGTGGGAACGGCGCGGCGTCGTTGAGCAGACCGTTGCGACCGCCGCGGCCAACATGCGCAGTCTGGCGGGTGACCTGCCTGCGGACCCGGCTGTCATTCAGCGGGCCAAGCGCACAGAGTTCTACAGCCTCGGGCTCGTGCTCGGCTACACGTACGCGGGCTCGCCTGTCATCCAGCCGGGCGAAGGCAGGCCTGCAGACGTGAGCTGTTACGCGTCGTCCGCCGAACCTGGCGGACGACTCCCGCATGCGTGGCTGCCCGACGGCACGTCGCTATTCGACCGACTCGGCCGCGGGTTCGCGCTCGTCGGCCCTGTCGGCGAGCGCGCCGCTGGGCTAGCGGCGCGGGCTCGTGAGCGCGGCATCCCGCTGTCGCTGGTCGAACCGCCGCCGGACTATCCGTGGCGCGCCGAGTACCTGCTGGTCCGTCCGGACCAGCACATTGCATGGCGGGCGCACGATCCGGCATGCATCGACCTGGAGATCGTGACCGGCCGGACGGGAACGGGGTAGCGCCATGCCAATCGAGTCCGCAAAGTTCGCGGTGACGAACGTGCGCGTGTTCGACGGCGCATGCCTCGCGCCCGGTGTCGTCGTCATCGACGGCGCCACCATCGGCACCGACCCGACCGGAGCGCGGGTCATCGACGGGGACGGCGGCGTGCTGCTACCGGGCCTGATCGATGCGCACGTGCACCTGGACGCGCCCGGCCGACTGGAGACGCTGGCCAGCTACGGGGTCACCACCGCGATCGACATGGCGTCAGTGCCGGAGGAGACGGCCGCTCGGCGCGGACTCGCCGGGCAGGCCGACCTCCGTAGCGGCGGCATCCCGGCCATCGCGCCCGGCAGCCTGCACTCGCATTTTCCCGGCATCGGTCAGCGCGGCTTGATATCGGGTCCCGATGAAGCGAAGAGGTTTGTCGCCGACCGGATAGGCGAGGGATCGGACTTCATCAAGATCGTCGTCGGCAGCCCTTTCGCCGATCATGACCAGCCCACCATTGATGCACTGGTCAGCGCGGCGCACGAGCAGGGCAAGCTGGTCGTGGCGCACGCATCGAGTGTGGAGGCAGTACGCAAGGCGCAGCGCGCTGGCGCTGACATCCTCACGCATGCCCCGCTCGACGAGGTGCTCGCTCCGGCTGCCGCGGGGGACCTCGCTGCGGCCGGACGCGCCGTCGTGCCGACCCTGACCATGATGGCGGCCATCGTCGCCAGCGTCGCCCCGCCGAGCGCCGACTACGCGAACGCGCGCGCGAGCGTGACAGTGCTCCACGAGGCCGGTGTCCCGATCCTGGCTGGCACCGACGCCAACGACTCCCCCGGCACGCCCGTCAGGGTGCCGCACGGCGAGAGCCTGCACCGCGAGCTTGAGCTGCTGGTAGACGCCGGCCTGAGCCCGCTCTCGGCGCTGCTCGCGGCGACCACCCTGCCCGCGCGGTACTTCGGCCTTGCCGATCGTGGGACCATCGCGGCAGGGCTGCGCGCGGACCTTATCCTCATCGAAGCGGATCCGCTCCAGGACATCACGGCAACGCGCGCCATCAGCCGCATCTGGTGCGGTGGCGTCGAGCGCGAGGCCGCCGCGGCGAGGAAGTAGGTATTCATGCGCATCGGGACTATTAGCGGGCGAGTATGCATCATCACCGTCGGCGGTGCCGTCGACGTGCACGCAGCTAGCGACGGCAGGTTCGACCCGGACCCCGCAGCCATCTACCCGCGCTGGCAGGAGTTCACGGAGTGGGCAGCGATGGCGTCCCTACCGGAGCCGACTGCCTTTGCGCCCCAGTCGCTCGGCTCACCATCGCCAGCGCCGCGGCAGGTCTATGGCATCGGCCTGAACTACAGCGACCACGTTGCCGAGTCGGGCTTCGCCAAGCCCGTTACCACTCCGCCCGTGTTCACGAAGTTCCCATCCTGCATCACGGGTCCGTACACGGACATCACGCTGCCGCCGGGTGGCCACACGGACTGGGAAGTCGAGCTCGTGGTGATCATCGGCCGCACCGCCGCACGTGTCGCGGCCAGTTCCGCGTGGAGCTATGTGGCCGGGCTGTCGGTCGGACAGGACGTGTCGGAGCGGATCCTCCAGATGGCGGCAACTCCGCCGCAGTTCAGTCTCGGCAAGTCTTATCCCAGGTTCGGCCCGGTGGGGCCGTGGCTGGTCACGCTGGACGACTTCGACAACCCCGACGATCTAGAGCTCGGCTGCCTGCTCAACGGCGAGCAGATGCAGAAGGGCAGGACGTCGCAGCTGATCTTCACCGTGCCCGAGCTGATCGAACAGCTGTCGGCCGTGACTCCTTTGCTGCCCGGCGACCTGATCTTCACCGGCACGCCGAGTGGCGTGGGCCTCGGCCGCACGCCGCCGCGCTGGCTTGCATCCGGTGACGTGCTGACCAGCTACATCGAGGGCATCGGCGAAATGCGCCACACATTCGTGGCCGGGTAGGGGGGCATCGATGGGCCTGCACGGACTGCTGTCGGTGACGATCGGCGTGCCCAACGTCGAACAGACGGCGGCGTACTATGCCGACTTCGGGCTCACTCCGCATGAGGACAACTGGTTCGCCACTGCGGATGGCGGCCGTCAGCTGCACATCGTGCAGGCGGCCACTCGCCGGCTCGTGCAGATGCGCGTGGCCGCCGATGATGCCGACGATCTCGCGCGGACCGCTGCCAGCCTGGCGCGCATCGGCATCCAGGCCGAGCTGAGCGAGGCAGCGCTGGAGACGGCCGAGCCGGTCACGGGCATGCAGATCCGAATGGAGATCGCGCCCCGCCTAGTGCAAATGCCAACGGCTGCCACGCCTTACAACGGCCCCGGCCGCGTCGATCGCCCTGCCGTGCGCGCGCCCGGTTTCCTGCGCGAGGATCGTGTGCGCCCGCGGAAGCTCGGGCACGCCGTGCTGGGCAGCACCGACCATGAGACGAGCGCGTCGTTCTTTCACGACGGCCTCGGGTTCAAGGTCAGCGATCGGATCAAGGGAGCGGGCGCGTTCATGCGGTGCTCGACAGATCACCACAATGTGCTGGTGCTCGGCGCGCCGGTGAACTTCCTGCACCACACCTCCTGGCAGGTCGACGACGTCGATGACATCGGACGGGGCGCGTACGCGATGCTCGACGGCAACCCGGAGCGGCATGTTTGGGGACTAGGACGGCACTATGCCGGGTCCAACTTCTTCTGGTACCTGAAGGACCCGGCGGGCAACTTCTCCGAGTACTACTCCGACATGGACTGCATCGTGGACGACCAGCTGTGGACGCCCGAGGACCTCGAAGGCGCTCGCGGCCTGTTCGCCTGGGGACCGCCGCCGCCGCCCTCGTTCCTGCAGCCTGACGACCTCGCCGCGATGATGACAGGAGCGCACGTGCACCAGTAGCGGGGAGCCGAGGGCCGCTACGGGCTATCTCGAATCGGTGTCGCGCAGGTTCCTCAGCTTGATCCGACGCCGGACTTCGGTTCGCGGTTCGTCCAGGGCGATCGCCGCTGCCGGGAGTGTGGGCCGCGGACGACGTGGCTCTCGGACGCCCGCGTCTGGCGGACGTGAGGGCCGCCTGCGGCGCAGCAGGTCGCGGATCCGTGCGAGCGCGGCGGTCAGCCCTGTATGCATAGCTCCGATTGTCCGCCCGGTGCCGGGTCGCAGTACACCGCTGCAAAGCAAAGCGCGGATAAAGCGCGAGTCCCTGGGCAGGTCGATGCAGCCGGCGAAGCTCGGCGCACATTACCTCGAGAGGGAACCCCACATGATTGTCCTCGGCATCGTCTTGCTGTTGCTCGGCCTTCTAGCCAGGATCGCCATCCTGTGGACACTCGGCATCATCGCGCTCGTGGTCGGGCTGATCCTGCTGCTCCTGGGCTCGACGGGCCGCGCCGTCCGCGGGCGCAGGCATTACTGGTAGGCGGGGCGGGCCTGGCTGCGTCGCCGGGCCCGCCTGTCTCAACCGTGGCGAAGAAGCGGACAACCAGTTCCGCCGGTCATGAGGATTTCCCTTAGCTCAGCGCCTCGATGACGCGCTCGTAGCCCCAGTCACCGCTGACCGGCATGGGGAACACGACCGGCAAGTCCACCCCCGCCGCCCTGTACTCCGCCAGCATCCGGATGCAGGCGCCTGCATCGCCGTGTGCGACGAACGCGTCGGCCACGCCCTGGGGAACGTGCCGCGCGGTTCTGTCGCCGGCCAGCACGCGCTCGCGCACCAACTCCAGCGCGGCAGTGTCGGCGTGCTCGCCGAACAGACGGCCGACCGCCGGATGCAGCACGTAGCGCGGCACGACCTCTCGTGCCGCGGTGGCGGCGGTGGTCGGATCGTCGCCGAGACAAATGTGCACCACGCAGGCGATCTCGACGGCACCGGCATTCCGCCCGGCCGCCACCGCCGCGCCGCGAACCACGTCCGCCGCCCGTCCGGCCTGCGCGGGCGACATGAGGTTGAGGATGACGCCATCGGCGATCCGGCCGGCCAGCTCAAGCATCCGCGGCCCGAGCGCGGCCAGGTAGATCGGCAGATCCCGGCGCACCGGCGGACTATCCAGCGGCACCATCCCGGTGCGGAACTGCTGACCAGCAAAACCAGCCGGGTCACCGGCGAGCACGGCGCGCACAACCGCCACGTATTCGGCCACCATCGCCAGGGGCGGGAACGGGGTGAGTCCGAAGCGGCCGTTCATCACATCGTTCGCCACGCCCAAGCCGAGCAGAAACCGACCATCGGACGCCTGATCCAGCTGTGCCGCGGTCTTCGCTGTCAGCACGGGCGGCCGCAGCGCGGCGTTCGCGACGGCCGTGCCGACCCTGACCAGGCTCGTCGCGGCGATGACCGGATGACACAGCGCCAGCGCGTCGCCATGGCCTTCGGCGATGAAGACGGAGTCGAACCCGGCCTGTTCGGCCGCTGCTGCGAGCCGGCCGATCGCCGCAGCTGCCAGGCCGCTGTGTGACGCGATCGAGAGGCCAAGTGGCAGGAAAGGCCGCGCTCCGAGCGGTCCGGCTCCGAGCGGTCCGGCTCCGAGTGGTCGGCCTCCGAGCGGTCGGCCTCCGAGCGGTCCGGCTCCGGGTGACACGGTCACGACAGCACCTGCTGGCCGCCGCCAAGGCGCGATCGCAGCTCACGCTTCAGCACCTTCCCCGTAGTCGTCCGGGGCAGAGTCTGGCTGAACTCGATCGTCTTCGGGCACTTGAAGTGGGCCAGGCGCGCTCGGCACCAGTCCGAGATCTCCGCCGCTGATGGCAGCTCGCCGGTCGCCGGGATGATCACCGCGTGCACGGCCTCACCCCAGGTGGGATCCGGGCGGCCGACGACCGCCACGTCGGTGACCGCGGGGTGATCGGCGAGCACCGCCTCGACCTCGGCCGGGTAGATGTTCTCCCCGCCGCTGATGATCATGTCCTTGGCTCGGTCGAGTATGTACAGGTAGCCGTCCGCGGTCAGGCTGGCGATGTCCCCGGTGCGGTACCAGCCGCCGTCGGCGAAGGCGGCCGTCGTCGCCTCCGGATCGCGCCAGTAGCCGGCGAATAGGCACTCGCCGCGGATCAGCAGCTCACCAGGTGTCTCGACGGGCAGGTCACGGCCGTCTGGATCGACGATGCGGACCTCCCAGCCGAAGGACACGCGCCCCGCGCTGGCAAGCCGGGGGTGCCCGGGCTCATGGTCTTCCGGCGCCAGCAGGCTGATCATGCTCTGGCTCTCGGTGTTGCCGTAGATCTGCCGGAACCGGCAGCCGAACGCCTGGGTCGCGGCGGTCAGCGCGGCGGGCGTGATCGGCGCCGTCCCGTAAGCGATCTCGCGCAGGCTGGACAGGTCTGGGTTGTCCCGCTGGCGGATCTCGGCGACGAGCATGTCGATGAGCGAGGGCCCGGCGGTGAAGAACTGGATCCGGTCGCGCTGGATGGCGTCGATCACGGCTGCAGGGCTGAACGCCGTGTGGATATGCACGGTTCCGGCCGTCAGGAGGGCCTGGAGGCACTGGCCGAGGCCACCGAGGTGGAACAGCGGCAGGATCTGCAGGTGATGCGACCCGGCGGCCTGGTCGCCGATCTCGATCGCGAAATCCGCGACGCTCATCATGAGCGCGCCGTGGCGGAGCGGGATTGCCTTGGCCTTGCCGGTCGTGCCGCTCGTGTGAACCAGAGCCAGGATGTCGTCGCCTGACAGCCGCGGCCGCGGCGGGTGCGGGCCCGTCAGCGCGCCGCCGTCCAGCCAGCCGGGCGGCACAGGGCCGCCACCGCCGATTGCCATCCTGATGACGCCAGGACCGTTGAGAGCCGTGTCGCTGAGCACGGCGTCGCTGAGCACGGCGTCCACGAGGCCGGTGAACTCGGCATCCGCGGCGACGGCGGTGGGGTCCACGAGCGCGAGCACCTCAGCGAGTTCGCGAGCAGAGAGGCGCCAGTTAACAAAGGCAGGCGTCGCGCCGGCGCGAAGCACGGCGAACGTCTGCACCAGGAAGTCCGCGCTGTTCTTCGCCACGACGGCCACGATGTGGCCGGGACCGACGCCGAGCTCCGCCCAGCCGCCGGCCCGCCGCTCGAACTCGGCGCGGAGTTCGGCGTAGGTGTAGGTGTCTCCCCTGTCGTCGGCCAGGGCCGTCACGTCCGGATGCACGTTGGCGCGCCACTCGAGCACGTGTATCCAGCTCTGCATTGGCCTCGTCCCTTTCCCGCACCTCGTATCGTGGCAGCTGTGTCTTCCGCCCGGCAGACTCCCGCCTGAAGCATTTGTTGCCGTTAATCGCGTTTGCGTGCCTTAGCGGCGATATGCTCGCCGCATGCCACAGGCCTCACCCGACGGACCGGGCATTCCGCCCGAGATCGAGGACTATCTCATCGGGCTGTACGCTCGTGCCGGTCAGCTGGGCGGTTCCATCGGCGGCATCGCGGCGGGCGCGATTGGCGGGCCCGGCGCGGCTGCGGCCGGGTCTCGCGGCGGGGCTAGAGGCGGCGCTCGGGGCGCCTCGAGGCTGAAGACCAAGGTCGAGAGCCATTCCGGCGAGGCTCGCGGCACTCGGGCGGAGATCACCGCCCGGCTCACGGCGGCGTTCCCGAAGGCCGTGCCGCTGCCGGCCGCTGACCGGGTACGGATCGCCGTGCCGCTCGGCCTGACGGGCCTGCAGCAAATTGTCATCGACCTGATGTTCGGGTCCGTGCTGGACGGCCCCGATGGTCCGGCGGTGCTGATCACACTGTGCGGTTACGGCAAGGAAGGCATCATCAACCGCAAGCCCACGCGTACTGTGACCGATCAGGCCTGGGCCGCGGTGACCGCGGCCGGCTAGCCGCCGTCCAGTACTAGCCACGATCGGCTACCCAGGCTGCGATCAGGTCGGCCGCCCGTGTCCTGGCGCCATCCGGTTCCTGCAGGTAGTGATCGGCCTTGATGTACTCGAGCCGCTTGTCTGGCGCTGCCAGCGCGTCGTAGAGCGCGCGGGCGTCGCTGTGATAGACGCAGGCGTCGGCTCTCGCGTGGATCACCAGCGACGGCACCGTGATCCGAGCGAGGTGCGGCGCGGCGATGCACTGCGATGTGCGCAGGCTCCACATCGAGAGCCAGCTGCGCAAGGTGCTGACGGTGCCGACGCCGAAGACGCCGTAATTGGCCTTCTGTGGGTCGCCGAGATAGCACCAGTTCGGACGGCGGTCCGACGGCTCGATCGCGGGATCGATCATGCGCAGGTCGGCCCAGCTGCGGGGAACGGTGAACAGCCGGTCCCTGGCACGCGTGTCCGCGAGCCCGTCGAGCTGGGCCAGCGCCCAGTCGGTGATGCGCTCGTTGCGGGCATGCTGCGCGCCCCGGTAGCGAGCCTGGAACTCGGCCGAGTACGGCGGGCCGTTGTCGGGATTGAACGCATCGAGCGCAGGGTCGGCCGATAGCGGATCGGCTTCATCGATAACGGACGGGTCGAGCCAGTTGGTCAGCACCTCGGGCCGGCCAGAGTGGGCGGCGAGCGCGACGAAGAGGTCGCACGGCGGCATGCTCTCGATCGCCGGTACTGGCCGCATGCCCGTCACAGGCTGGACGTTCGGCTCGACGGCCTGAGACTGATAGGCGGACATCAGCGAGCCGCCGCCCGAGTTGCCGAGCAGCACGATCCGGTCTGCGCCCGCCTGCTCGCGCAGCCAGCGAACGCCCACACCGATCTCTGCGAGCGCGTGGTCGAGCAGGAAATGCGCCTCGTTCCCGCGGAATCGAGTGTTCCAGCCCAGGAAGCCGTAGCCGCGCTTGGCCAGGTAGCTCGCGAGGTAGTGCTCGGAAAAGTCCACGTTGTAATGCGTGGCAATGAACGCTGTGGCCGGATGTGCACCTACGGGGCGGTGGTAGATGCCCTGGCACGGGTGACCGCCAGCGCCGGCCCTGCCGACCACGGGCGACGGCAGCCCGACGAACTCCCTGACGATCTCGGTCACTTGCGTGCTCCTAGGGCTGGATACTGGCCTGGAAGTGAATCTGAGTTTAGATTTACTTTTGCGCGCAACGCTAGGAGATGAAGTCCTTGCGGAGTGGCGGAACAGGAGGTCGCCATGCAGTGGCGGAACGAGGAGTTCGACCTCGGCGGTGTCAATCACCTCGCGCTGGTCTGCTCGGACATGAAGCGGACTGTCGAGTTCTACACACAGGTGCTCGGGATGCGGCTGATCAAGACGATCGACCTGCCCGCCGGGTCTGGCCAGCACTTCTTCTTCGACATGGGCGGGGGCAACGCGCTGGCGTTCTTCTGGTTCCCGGACGCGCCCGAGCCAGTGCCGGGGGTTTCCGCGCCCGTCACGGTTCCCGGGCTCGGCGAGTGGACGAGCGCGGTCGGCTCGATGAACCACGTCGCGTTCAACGTGCCCGAGGAACGCTTCCTGGAGTACCGCGCCAAGCTCAAGGCGAAGGGCGTGCTCGTCAGCCCGATCCTCGACCACGACGACAGCGAGTTCGGCGTGGCACGCGAGCTGCATCCGGGAGTCTTCGTCCGCTCGTTTTACTTCCAGGATCCGGACGGGATCCTGCTGGAGTTCGCCTGCTGGCGCCGCGTCATGGCCCAGCCGGGTGATATCCGGCACGAGCCGAAGACGGCCGCGGACCGAACCGGCGTGCGAGTCTGACGCTTGCTCTCGCTGATCCACGTCCTGGAATGGCGGATCTCGTGACAGCGGAACGGGCCGAGAAGGCGACGAGGAAGGGCCGTGAGACCGACGAGGCGTTCCGGGACGCGGCGCGAGCGGTGTTCGCGCGGGACGGCTACATCAATGCCCGGATCAGCGACATCGCCGAGGCAGCCGGGCGGTCAGTGGCCTCGTTCTACAACTATTACGACACCAAGGCGGACCTGCTGATCGCGCTGGCGGAGGAGTTTCATGCCGAGGCCACCGCGATGGCTGTCCTGCCGTACCGGACGGGTTTGTCGCGCGAGGATGCCCTGCGGGAGGCAGTAGCCGGATTCTGGCGCACTTATGCCAAGCGGAGAGGCGAGCTCATCGGCATCTTCCAGGCGGCCATGGTGGAGGGCCAGTTCCGGGACCGGTGGCTGGAGATACGCGGCGAGGCGGTTAGCCGCATCGCGGCGCAGGTCCGGCGCGCGCAATCGGAGGGGTTCTGCCCCGGCGTGGATCCGGTGCTCACCGCTTCGGCGCTATCGGCGATGCTCGAGCACTTCTGCTACATCTGGCTGGGGCAGGGCGGTGAGAAGGACGTGCCCTTCGACGACGAAGGAGCGCTGGACGCGCTCGCTACCATCTGGGTCAAGGCCGTCTACTGGCGGCCCTGATCTGATGCCGCTCGTTCTGGTGACACTTGGTCTGCTGACACTTGGTCTGCTGACAACAGGGCGACGAGCTGAGCCGGGCTGACGTTGCCGCCGCTGCACACGATGGTGACGTCGCGCCCGGCGAACCTCGCCGGATCAGCCAGGACAGCAGCGAGGGCGGCTGCGCCTGCTGGTTCGACCAGGTTGCGAGTCTTCTCGATCATGATCCGGGTCGCTTGCGCGAGGTCGGCGTCGGAGACGAGCACGAAGTCGTCGAGCAGGTTGCGCATGATCTGCTGTGGCAGCTCGAACGCGGTGCGGGTGGCCAGGCCCTCGGCGAAGGTGGTGTTGCTGTCCTCCACGAGCGTCCCGGCTCGCCAGGACTCGTACGCGGCTGGCGCGGCTGCGGATTGCACGCCGATGACCTCGATCGACGTGCGGACTGACTTGGCCACGATGCACGTGCCCGCCGCGCCGCTGCCGCCGCCGATGGGCACGACGATGACCTCGGTGTCGGGGCGCTCGGCCAGGATCTCCAGCGCGTACGTGCCGACGCCGGCGATGAGATCGGGCTCGTTCCCCGAATGGATGTATCGGTAGCCCTGCTCGGCAGCCTGCTTCTCGCACTCCTCGCGTGCGTCATCGAAGTCGCGGCCATGGAAGACGATCTGCGCGCCGAGCCCGCGCATGGACTCGACCTTGACCGGATTGGCGTTCTCGGGCACGAAGATGGTGGCGCGCACACCGAACAGGTCGGCCGCGTACGCAATGGACTGCCCGTGATTGCCCGTCGAGGCCGAAGCCACGCCGCGCTCGCGCTCGGCGCTGCTGAGCTGACCGATCAGGTTCACGCCGCCGCGCACCTTGAACGCCCCGACCGGGAGGTGATTCTCGTGCTTGACCCGCAGCCGTGCGCCGGTTACCGCATCCAGCGCGGGATACCGATACAGGGGCGTTGGGCGCAGGTACGGGGCGATGCGGTCGCGCGCTGCCAGAACGTCGAGGAGGTCCGGGATGTCCGTTGCGGTCATGGTCTGGTTCTACCACGGCCTCGAATGCCCGCCCGCATGGCTGTCGTGCGCGCGCGCGGAGCCTGAGCGCAGCACGGCCGCGACGGCCATGACGAACTCCGTCGCGTCGCCCTGAGGGGGCTGGTCGGCTTGCGCTCCGCGCTGCTGCGCGAGCGCTCGCTCGATGACGGCGGGCGGACCGAGGCTGCGCGCTAGCGCGCCCTCGCCGCCGGCCAGCTTCGAGATGATGGCGCCGTCGGCAAGGTAGATCAGGGCCCGGCATGCGTTCAGCACGGCGTACCGCTCGGGCGCGTCCGCAAGCCCCCAGATCAGTTCATCGGCGAGGTAAGCCAGCACGTCGGCGCGCGGGATGGGTCCGATGAGCTCGTGCGGAGGCGGGCCGAGCACGGGATGCCCGGCGGCACGGCACACGACGTAGTGCATGAGCAAGTCGCGGTCACCGGGTGCCGCGTCGTTCGGCACGACGACCCGCGGGCTACTCTCCGGGCCGGCGACGACGTGCCGCAGATAAGGCCAGGGTGGCGCGGGATGGCTCGCGGCAGCCCGGGCGACGATGCTGGCCTCCAGGCCAGGTGCCGGGCACTGTGCCCCGGCGGCGGCGATGGCCTGCGCCATCGTGTCCGCGGTCGCGTCGTCGGTGTCATCGGTCGCAACGACGAGGAGGTCTACGTCGCTGCGGCCTGGCACCCAGCCACCAAGCACGGCGGAGCCATGCAGGTATACGGCGAGCAGTTTCCCGCCCGCATGGTTGGCTAGGCAGGCGGCCAGGTCGGCGGCTAGCCGCTGCGCGCAGGCGACCGGTTGCTCCATAGCTCCAGTGTCTCGCGGCCCCTCGCCGTCCTATTGCCAGCGGCGACTCAGGCCAGGTGCACGTACTCGTAGTCGAACGGCTGGCCGTTGATGCCGTTGCGCGGCGGCGCGATCCACGCGGCGATCTTGCCGCGCTCGTACACCGGCTGCATCAGCGACCGGACGTGAGTCTTGTCGACATCGGTCGGCAGCCAGGCGGCCTTGCGCCGATCCCACTCGTCGGCGGACAGCATCTCGCCGTCAGGTGCGGCCTCGATCCCCGCGAACGCGCCCACCTTCCGGTTGAACGCGATATGCGGCAGCTTGAGGCGCTGCGGCAAGCTAGCTTCGGCAAGGATCTTGTTCCACCGGTTGACGCCGCTCTGGCAGTCGGCAATGTACTCGCGCCTCAGGTCCGTGTTGAGCCCGACGAGGGCCGACACCTCGATCTCCGTGACCTCCCCATCGACTAGCGCGTCCACCATGATCGCGTCCTCGGTGAGCTTGTGGTCGTCTGTACGCCGGAGTTCACTCCAGCGGCCTTTAAGGCCAGCGGTGTAGTAGTTGGCCACGTTGGTCGACGTCTCGCCGCCGAACAGGTCCAGCGACACCGAGTAGTGGAAGTTCATGTACTTCTGGATCACGTCCAGCGGGATCGCGCCGCGGGCCGCCATCTCGTCGCTGTCGTCGGTGTCGTGCTCGACCATGAGCTGCGCGGTCCGCTCCACCACCCGGTCGACACCGGTGGTGCCGACCATCATGTGGTGCGCTTCCTCCTTGAGCATGAACTCACACGTCCGCGACAGCGGGTCGAACGCCGACTCCTTGAGGGTGCCAAGCTGGTATTTCCCGTCGCGATCGGTGAAGTACGTGAACATGAAGAACGACAGCCAGTCCGGCGTCTCCTCGTTGAACGCGCCCAGGATCCGCGGCGAGTCGGCGCTGCCTGAGTTCCGGTGCAGCAGCTCCTCGGCTTCTTCGCGGCCGTCTCGACCGAAATACGCATGCAGCAGGTACACCATCGCCCACAGGTGCCTGCCTTCCTCGACATTTACCTGGAACAGATTCCGCAGGTCATACAGGCTCGGCGCGGTTGCGCCAAGGTTGCGCTGCTGCTCGACCGAGGCCGGCTCGGTGTCGCCCTGGATGACGATCAGCCGCCGTAGCTCTGACCGGTACTCCCCCGGCACCTGCTGCCACGCCGGCTCGCCCATGTGCTGGCCGAAGCCGATGCGCCGGCCAGGGTCGCGCTCGGCCAGGAAGATGCCCCAGCGGTAGTCACGCATCGGCACATGGCCAAAGTGCGCCCAGCCCTCACGGCCGACGTTCATTGCGGTTCGGAGGTACACATCCCGTGTCGGCAGCGTCGGCCCCATCTCCTCCCACCAGGAAAGAAAATTGGGCTGCCAGGACTCCAGTGCCCGTTGCAGCCGTCGGTCTTCGCGCAGATCGACGTTGTTGGGGATCTTTTCGGTGTAATCGGCGCTAGTCGTCATCGCTCAGACTCGCTTCCTGTCGAAATCTGCCCGCTGACCGGTGCCGTACCTACGCAGCGCCCCGTCCGGGCCTGCGGCGTTCGGGCGGTTGAAGATCCAGTTCTGCCACGCGGTCAGCCGGCCGAAGATCTTCGTCTCCATCGTCTCCGGCCCGGCGAACCGGTAGTTAGCCTCCAGCCCGGTCAGCGCGTCCGGGCTGAAGCTCGCGCGCTCCTCCATCGCCACCCGGATCTCGTCGGCCCAGTCGATGTCATCCGGAGCGAACGTCACCAGCCCGAGATCCGCCGCCGCCTGCGCGTCCAGTGGCTGGCCTAGCTGTGCCGTGACTGCTGCCAGCCCTTCGTCGTCGCCGTAGAACCGGGTTTCCAGCCGGCTGAGGTTGTTGCCCATCGGCAGCGCGCCAAGGTTGGCGGCGTCAACCACGATGAGGGCCGGAACGGGGTCTGCTGTCCAGCTGTCGTTTGCAGCACGGGCGGTTGCCACACGGGCGTCCGCGTCCTCGAAGACGCCCGACAGCATGAACGAGCGATCGGCGGCGAGCGCAAGCTCGAGCAACGAGCCCGCGAAACAGCTACCCGGTTCGATCAGCGCGATCAGGCTGCGGCTAGTGACGTCCAGCCGCTTCAGCGTGCGCTTGTAGTAGTGGACGATCTCACTTGCTAGCCAGTCGTCGGCACTTCTGAGCAGGAGCTCGTCCCAGCCCAGCACCAGGTCAGGGTTACCCGTCGTGCGCAGTACCCACGTCCCGAGCTCCGGTTCGTTGGTGCGCAGGTCAAGGATCAGGTCGTCGAGCTCCCGTGTCATGGCGAGTGGCCAGCTGTCCGCACCGAGCTCGTGCAGTCCGGCGGCGTCGGCGGGCGGGACGGCGTCGGGACCGGCCACGGTGATCTCGACGGCACCAGCGCTGCGATCGAGCCGAGCCGTCACGAAGCGGTACCTGATCGAGTCCGCATCCCTGGCTCTGGCGAGCGGCGTGAGCGTCACCCCGCGGGCTGCGGTTGGTCGGTCCGACCGCTCGGCGAGCTCGGCGGCCCGTGCCGCCACCTCGGCATTCCACGACGGCGGCGGCACCACCTCATCGACGAGCCGCCACCGTACCGCTTTGCGGCCGCCCACGCCTTCGGCCCTCGTCGCGAAGTAGTCGGCGATATCGCGCCGCACGTGCCGCTTGTCGGTGACCCTCGTCAGGCCGCCGGTGCCTGGCAGCACGCCGAGCAGCGGCAACTCGGGCAGCGACACTACTGAAGAGCGGTCGTCGACCAGCATGATGTAGTCGCATGCGAGCGCAAGCTCGTAGCCGCCCCCCGACGCCGTACCGTTCAGTGCCGCGAGCCAGATCTGGCCCGAGTTCGTGGTCGCGTCCTCGATCCCGTTGCGCGTCTCGTTCGTGAACTTGCAGAAGTTCACCTTCCACGAGTGCGACGCGCCCGCGAGCATCTTGATGTTCGCGCCCGCGCAGAAGATCTTGTCCCGGCCGCTCGTCAGCACGACGACGCGGACCTCTGGGTGCTCGAACCGCAGCCGCTGTACGGCGTCGTACAGCTCGATGTCCACGCCGAGGTCGTACGAGTTGAGCTTCAGCTCGTACCCGCCGGAAAGTCCGCCGTCCTCCGCCACGGCCAGCTTCAGCGTCGCGACCTCGCCGTCAATCGTGAGCTGCCAGTGCCGGTAGCGCGCTCCGTCGACCTGGAAATCGACACGTGCAGGATCGGTCATCACCTTCACGCTGACAAGTCTAAGCTCTACACTAAATCGTGTCTACGTCACGTTGGCGTAGAATAAAAGTGGAACCAGAGAGGCCGATGTCCGCCCTACTGCAGCCAGACCCGGACGCTGGCGCGCGCCTCGTTGCAATGTCCCCGCGGGACGCCGCGGGATCCTCGAGCGCACGGGGCCTCATCTTCACGATCCTCGGCGAGTTCGTGCTGCCGGCGGCCAGCACCGTCTGGACCTCCGCGATCATCGAAGCGATGAGCCGGCTCGGCGTCGAGGAGAAGGCGACGAGGCAGGCGCTCATGCGCATTGCGGCAGATGGCTGGCTGACGGCTGAGCGGGTCGGACGGCGGACCCGGTGGGGACTCACCCCGAGCGGCGACCACCTGCTGACTGAGGGATCCGAGCGGATCTACGGCTTTGGTGCCAGCCGCGACGGATGGGACGGCACCTGGCTGCTGGTCTTGGCGAGGACTCCGGAGGCGGAGCGCCCCGCCCGGCACGTGCTGCGCAGCCGCCTGACCGGCGCGGGATTCGGCAGCCCGGCACCGGGCATCTGGGTCAGCACGCACGCCGGGCGCCTGGGCGAGGTGGAGCGAGCACTGGCGGAAGCCGGGCTGGCCGGCGAGGCACAGATCTTCCGCGGCACTCACGCCGACGGCCAGTTGCCCGTTCTCGTGAGTCAGGCCTGGGACCTGGCCGCCCTGGCGCGCAGCTACGACGATTTCATCGTCGGTACCGCTGCGGAGAACCCCGGCGATCCGCTCGCGGCCGTCATCGGGCTAGTGCATGCGTGGCGCCGGTTCCCGTGGACGGATCCCGATCTGCCGGGCGAACTGCTGCCGCCAGGCTGGCCGCGGCCGGGTGCGGCGATGGTCTTCCGCCGCCGGCACGCTCAGTGGGCTTCGGCGGCGGCGCACGCCTGGCAGGCGATCAGCTAGTGCGGGCGGGCCGTCAGGCCGCGGTCGCCTCCAGTGCCGCCAGGCCAAATAGGTCTACGCAATACATTTCTGACCGACGCACGACGACCATCAGGACTGCGGTGCAGGTGCGGCATCGCATCACGGTTCCGGGCGCCTGGAGGTAGACCACAGTTTCGGCTACCGGCCCGGTCGCGCCGCAGTTGGCGCACGTCCCGATCGCGGCCGTCATCTCAATGCCGAAGATCTCGCGCAGCAGGCCGCCGATCGCGTTGCCGTCGAGTGCCTCCATCACGGTCCTCCCACTCCGCCATACCTCTCGGTCTTAACCTGGTCGTCGCGATAGCCGAGGCCGACAAGAACCGCGGCGACGGTCTCCACGAACGCTGTCGGACCACAGACGAACGCGAGCGGCTGCTGCGCAGGCGGCCAGGCGACCTCGCGGAGTAGCGGCTCCATGACGCGTCCGGAATGTCCCGTCCACCCGGGTGGCTGCTGCCGGGTCAGTGTGTAGATCACCTCGACGCCATCACGCTGGGCATCCAGTTCGGTGCGGTAGATGACGTCAGGCAGGGACCTCGCCGAATAGAGGAGGCGGACCGGCACTGCGCTGCCGACCTGAGCTCGGTGCCGCAGAATCGACCGGAATGGCACCACGCCCGAGCCGCCAGCCACCAGCAGTAGCGGGCTCGCGGGGTCCTGCCACGGCCAGACGAAGTAGCCGCCGATCGGGCCGCGAATCTCGAACTCGTCGCCAGCCACCACCTCCTCGGTCAGGTAGGGCGAGACCTCGCCGTCCTTCAGTCGCTCGACCGTGATGGCGACGGGCTCGCCAGGCGCCGAGGCGATCGAGTAAGAGCGCTCGGCCACATAGCCGTCCTCGGCCGTCAGCCGTACGTCCAGGTGCTGGCCAGCTTGGTGCCCCGCCCAGTCGGGAACATGGAGCTCAAGCGTCCGGACCGTGGCGGTCTCATCAGTCATCGACTCGACGGTGGCAACCTGCCAGGTCAGTCGCCCGCGTACCGCTGTTCCCGCCATGGGTCTCCGTAGTTGTTGTAGCCATAGCGCTCCCAGAAGCCAGGCTCATCCGCGCTCAGCAGTTCCAGGCCGCGCACCCACTTCGCGCTCTTCCAGAAGTAGAGGTGCGGCACCAGCAGCCGAGCCGGGCCGCCATGCTCAGGCTGCAGCGGCCGGCCGTCATACTCGAATGCGACCCACGCCTGGCCGCCCATGACGTCCGCGACTGGCAAGTTGGTGGTATATCCACCGTCGCTAAAGGCCAGCACATACTGCGCCTCGTGGTCGACCTGAGCGAGCAGCGTGTCAATCGACACGGCTTGCCACGTCGTATCCAGCTTTGACCACTTCGTCACGCAGTGGATGTCAACCGTGACGTCATCCGCCGGCAGTGCACGCATCTCGTCCCAGGTCCAGGACCTCGTCGTCGCGCCAGCCTGCCGGATCGAGAACGACCAGTCTTTCAGGGGAGTATGCGGCGTCGGCCCGGCGGATAGCACGGGGAAGTCGGTCGTGACGTACTGGCCCGGCGGGACCCGGGACTTGTCAACCTCGGACTCGCGGTGACGGCCGTGGAAGCCGCGCGATATCGGACTCATGGCTCTATCATCTCCGGGCGGCCGTGCCGCTACTCGCCGAGCATGGACATCAGCTTGATCACCGTCGCCCAGTTGCGGGCCGTGCCGGCAGACTGGACCTTGGACCGGGCCAGCAGGGCGGCGAGCTGGCTACGGCCAAGGCCGTCGGGCGTGCGCAGGAACAAGGTCCGCCCGACTACCGCGGCGTCGTCCCGGCTGCCCGCTTGCCTGGCTTGCTCGACCGCGGCGGCGACGACGGCTACGCCGTTCTCATCCACGACGTCCCGGCGAAAGACGGCATGCAAGCATTTAGGGTTCGCTTCGGTCGGGAACGGGTTGTCCCTGATCACTTGCGCGAGGTCGCTGCCCGACATCACCACGACGGCGGGCCGCAAGCTAAGCCGGGCCGCGATCTCGGCTTCCAGCGCATCAGCGATGCTGGTCACGTCGGCGCTGGCGCTCGTGAAAAGCAGGTTGCCGCTCTGGATATATGTAGCAACCTCAGCGTGCCCGAGCGCGGCGGCAACATCACGTAGGTCGCTCATTGCTACCTTGTTGCGTCCACCGACGTTAATGCCACGCAAGAGGGCGAGATATCGGGCCATTCCCCGAGTCTTGCAGCCGCCCCGGATCGTACACAAATGCCCTTGGTTGCTGTGCGCACAGTGTGACGCGCGTCTCCACCGGTTCTCCACACCGACTGGGTCGTGGCTTCACCTCGCGGGTGTTACCTAGTGAGAGTCCAGGGGGGCAAGCGGGAGGACCGACAGTGCGCAGTGAATTTTCCAACCATCATGCAACTACGAGGACGGCTGGGGCTTCGCGCAGCGCTATGACGTCTGCGGACGTGACGAGTCAGCCTGCGGGCCTGGACGGGCCGGAGATGCCCGCGCACCTCGCGGCCAAGGTGAATGCCGCTATAGCCGCTGAGTCCGCGCGGCGGCAGTTCGTTACCTTCCGGTAGCTGCACTGCAGTAGTAGCGGCACTGCAGTAGTAGCGGCACTGCAGTAGTAGCGGCACTGCAGTAGTAGCGGCACTCAGCAGCTGTGCGGCTGCATGCGGCTACACCAGCGGTGTAGCCGCATCGGTACGCCGGTAAGGAGCGCGCGAGGCACAGTGTCATACGAGTGCCGACGCCCAGCTCGCTGACGGCTGTGAGGCTCCCGCCGTGTGCGCGAGCGATCTCGGCCGCGATGGCGAGGCCAATGCCGCTGCCGGATATCTCCGAGGCGCGCCGCCCACGCCAGAACCGGTCGAATATGCGCGGGAGTTCCGCAGCGGGGATGCCGATGCCGCTGTCCGTGACGTGCAGGATTGCGTCGCTGCCAGCGACGCTCGTGTCGATGCTGACCTGGCCGCCGGGCCGGGAGAACTTCAGCGCGTTCGTGAGCAGATTGGTCACCACCTGATGCATCCACCGCGGATCGGCCATGACTTCGGCAGACTCCAGGTGTCGCTCGAGCGTGATGCCTGTCGCGCCGAAGCGGCCAGCCAGGCTGTCGGCTGCCTCGCCGGCGATATCAGCAAGGTCGCTCGGGTGCCGCTCTAGCTGCAGCACCGCAGCGTCGGCGGCGGCAAGCATCTGCAGGTCATCGACCATTCGGGCGAGCCGCAGCACCTCGTCCCGCAGCGAGCTGAGCTGATCGGGAGTCGCCTCGATGAAGCCGTCGACGAGTGCCTCGTGGCCAGCCAGCAACACGGCAACTGGGGTCCGAAGTTCATGCGCCACGTCGGCTACGAGGTCCCGCCGAACCTGTTCGTTGCGAGCGAGCATGTCGGCCATCTGATCCAGCGCACTGGCCAGCTCGCGTACCTCACCGGGGGCACGGACCTCCCCGACTCGGGCAGACCGCTTGCCGCTGCCCATCGCCCTGGTGACTGAGATGATCTTCTCAACCGGCCGGGTCAGTCGGCGAGCCATCACGATCCCGAACAGCAAGGCCAGCAGGACAGCCAGCCCGGCCGCAGCAGCGACCGCACGGACTAGCGCGGTGCTGAGAGCGTGATCGGCGCTGCCGAGGCCCGAGCCGCTGAACCGGACGACTACCGTGCCAACCCGCTGGGCATCAAAAACCACGGGGGCGGCGATTTCTGGCATTCCTGCCAAGCCTTCGAATCCGGCGGACGTCGTGACCAAAGACCCGTTCTGATCGAGTATCTGCGCCTCGACGCCGGCGCGTGAAGCGAGATCCAGGGTCGGCGACAGGTCCGCGCCGTGCCAGCTGGACTGCTGCGCCCAGCTGGCGGCTGCCGCCCCGGCGATGGCGGCGGTCAGGTCGGTCCGCTGGTGCGTGACGAGGTTCCTGACGTCTGGCGCCGCGAACGCCACGGTCAGGCCTGTCACCAGGGCGATCGCGGCCAGCGCGAGGCCGAGGAAGCCCATGGCAAGGTGCACGCTGAGCGAATCGCCCCGTGGTCGCCGCGGACCTGCCGGCCAGTCTGTGGAGGGCGCACTGTGGCCGGTCGCCGTGTAGCCAGTCGTGCGATACCGGGGCCGGCCGGACTTCTCAGGCATCGCGGGCCACGCCCAGCCGGTACCCCCCACCGAGGACGGTCTTCACGATCTCGGGACTGCTCTGGTCGCGCTCGATCTTGTGCCGCAGGTTCTTGATGTGGGAGTCGATGATGCGCTCGTAGCCTTCGAACTCATAGCCGCGGACGCGGTTGATCAGTTCGAATCGGGAGTACACCCGACCCGGCAAGCTGGCTAGTGCCAGCAAGATGCCCCATTCGGTCGGCGTGAGCTCGACCGCAGAGCCGCGCACCGTCGCGATTCGGCGTGGCTCGTCGATGACGAGCATGCCGCCGCCGTAGCTGGCCGTGCCTTGGTCAGCGCCGCTGGACTGCCCGCCGCGCCGCAAGATCGCCTGGACTCGCAGAACGAGCTCGCGGGGGCTGAAGGGTTTCGTCACGTAGTCGTCGGCGCCCAGCTCTAGGCCCCGCACGCGGTCCTCCTCGGCGCTCCTGGCGGTCAGCATCAGGATGGGCACCGGTCCGGCAGCGCGTACCTCCCGAGCCACCGTTTCGCCGGATACGTCAGGCAGGCCGAGGTCAAGGACCAGCAGATCAGGTGATGCCGAAGCACTCAGGCTCAGGGCCTCGGCGCCCGACTCAGTCGATAGCACAGTGAAGCCGGCCCGTTCCAGGTACGAGCGGACAAGGTCACGGAGCTTGCGCTCATCCTCGACCAGCAGGATTGTCGCCGCCATGTCCGCCCCCTTCCCCGGCTTCCACCCATGGACGCCAACTCGTCCATACCCGGTGGCCGCCTCCACATCTCGCACACAGCGTCGGCAACCGGCCTCCACAACGATGCGCTTGTATCTTTGTCAGAAGGGCGACAGACGCACCGGGGGGATGCGTGTTGCCTTTGGGGGGAAGACAGCTGGGCGGGGCCCGCCTCGGCAGGCGAGCTACCTGTGATGCGGGGGGCGCAGACACAGGCAGCGATCCGGGGGGATGACGCAGCCCGCGGGCACCGCCAGCTCCCACTTTTGACGTACATGTCTCGCGCTGGCCGGGTGTTGAGGCGCCGCGAGCGGGGACAAGCAGTACATGACTACCAGCGATCCTGGCCACGCGATGTCCGTGGCAGTACTGGGAACCGGCATCATGGGCAGGGCGATGGCCGGGAATCTTCTGAAGGCCGGACTTCGCACGATGGTGTGGGACAGGTCGCCGTCCGCAACTTCGGCTCTCGCGGAGGCTGGCGCGCTTACCTCGACCTCAGCGCAAGACGTGGTGCGAGATGCGAATGTTGTCATCACCATGCTGCCGACGGCTGAGGTCGTGAACTCGGTGATGCTCGATGGTGGCAACCTGGCCTCGCTCGCCCAGGGCGCCGTGTGGGCACAAATGGGCACGATCGGCGTGGACGCCACCGACAATCTCGCCCTGCAGGTGCACAGGATCCGGCCGGACGTGTTCTTCGTCGACGCGCCCGTGTCCGGCTCAAAGGGACCGGCCGAAGCCGCCAAGCTGCTGATCCTGGCCTCTGGCCCGGCCGGAGCCGAACCAATCCTCCGCCCGGTGTTTGCCGCTCTCGGGCGCACGCCCATGTGGCTAGGTGAGGCGGGCCAGGGCAGTCGTCTCAAGCTGGTGATCAACGCCTACCTGGCCGCGCTGATCGAGGGCGTGGCAGAGGCGCTCGCACTCGCCAAGCGGCTCGGCGTGGATCCGGCCAAGCTCGACGCGACGATCGAGGGCGGCCCGCTGGACGCACCGCTCGCCGACGCCAAGCTGCACAAGATGGAGAGCGGCGACTTCTCGCCCGAGTTCCCGCTCGAATGGGCTCTCAAGGACGTCGATCTCGCGCTGGCGGCGGCCGGAGAGGACACCCTGCCGTCGCTCGCGGGGGTGTCGCGCGCTTGGCACGCCGCCGTAGCTGCCGGCCACGGCCGCGAAGACATATCCGCTGCGGTGCTGGCGCTCAGGCACTGATAGTTGGGCACTGATAGTTGCGCGCCAGCGATGGCGCTCGGCGCGAATGCGGTTAGCCCTTGCCGGGGTTGAACAGCCCGCGCGGGTCGAGTGCGTCCCGGATCGCCGCTTGCAGCGCGAGCGAACCGGGATCAAGCTCCCTCCGCATGCCGTCGCGCTTGAGTAGGCCGACGCCGTGCTCACCTGTCACGGTGCCGCCGAAGGCGATCGCTGCGTCCAGGATCTCCTCGAACGCGGCCTGCGCCGCCTGCCTGGCCGCGGCATCCCCAGGCGGAGTGATCAGCAGCGGGTGGAGGTTACCGTCACCGGCGTGCGCGATGGTGGCGATCATGAGGCCATGCCGGGCGGCGATGACACCGACCTGGGCGAGCATGGCCGGGACCGCTGATCGCGGGACGCAGACGTCCTCGGTCAGGACAGGACCGAGCCGCTCTAGAGCTGGGTAAGCCAGCCGTCGTGCGTCGAACAGGGCCTCGGCCTCGGCGTCATCGGTGGACTGCTCGGCCCACATCGCGCCGGCGTCGATCATGGTTGCCGCGATTGCGGCGGCCTCGGCCGTGCCTGACTCGCCAGGCGTGTCGACTCTGGCCAGCAGCAGAGCGGCGGCATCGGCCTCGAGGCCCAGGTGCTTCCAGTCCTCGACGGCTTCCAGGCAGGTCCGGTCGAGCAGCTCGAGCACCGCGGGAGTGAGTCCGCGGCGGGTGATCTGCGCAACGGCCTCGCCGCAGGCGACTAGGTCGGGGAAGGCCGCGACGACCGTTCGCGGCGTGCCGGTCGGTGCGGGCCGCAGCCGCAGGGTCACCTCGGTGACGACGCCGAGGGTGCCTTCGGATCCGACGAACAACCCGACGAGGTCGAGCCCGGCCACGCCCTTCGTAGTGCGCCGACCGAGGCGGACGGCCTCGCCGTAGCCGACGGGGCCGCCGACGACGGCCCGCAGACCCAGCACGTAGTCGCGGGTCACGCCGTACTTGAGGCAGCACAGGCCGCCAGCGTTCGTAGCGACATTGCCGCCGATCGTCGACCACCGCGCGCTAGCCGGGTCTGGCGGGTACCACATGCCCTGCGCGGCAACCGCCGCTTTGACATCGTTGTTGACTGCACCGGGCTGTACCACGCAGAGCAGGTTGTCGGCGTCGATCTCCAGCACACGGTCCATCTGCGACAGGTCGAGGATCACGCACCCGGTGACGGCGTTCGCGCCGCCGGACAGGCCGGTGCCCGCGCCGCGAGGCACGACCGGCACGCCCAGCTCCGCGCACGTGCGCACGACGTGCTGTACGTCGGCCTCGCTGCGGGCACGGACGCCTGCCGCCGCTGACCCGGCGTCCGCCCACTCCGCGTCGTCGCGCGACAGGCTCGCCAGCACGTCGGCGTCGATGACAATGCGGTCCGCGTGCAGTCCTCGGCTGAGTGCCTCGATTAGCACGCCGCTGTCCGTGATCATCATCGGCCGGTCAAGGCGGCGGCGATCAAGCCGGCCGTCGCGGCGGCTCCGGCCGCGGTCATGATCGAGGCCGCGTGATCGGCGCCGGCTAGCCGCCGGACTGCGACCAGCGTGCTGAGCCCTTGCTCGAACGTGCCCAGGGCCCCGTCGTCGTAGGCAGGCGCGGAGCCCTGGCCTCGACTCCACTGCGCGGCCAGCAGCCTGGTCGGGACGCTGACATTGCGCCATTTCGCCTCCCCGAAGAAGACGTCGGCCGAATCGGCGATCAGCGCGTCAGCGCTGAGGCGAACCCTGCCGTTGGCGAGATCGTGGCCAAGGTAGTCCAGGAGCAACGGGTCGGCCGGGTCGAGCAGCGGTGCCGTGGTGGCGACGAAGAACCGGGCGTAATCGTGCACCGAGGACCAATGGCGATCGACCCGGGCCAGCCGGTCACGGAACATCCTCGGCAGCGCGGCGGGCGTCATGCCATCCGGGACCGGCATGGGGAATCCGCCGTCGATGAGGATGAGGCTCTTAACCCGGTCTGGCATGAGCGTGGCCATCTCGACCGCAACGAAGCCGCCCATCGACATGCCGCACACGTGGATGGCGGCGATGCCCAGATGATCGAGGACCGCGCCCATATCAGCCGCGTGCCGGCGGATGGAGTAGTCGCCGGCAACGCCGAGGCTGTCGCCCCGGCCACGCAAGTCAGGCGCGATGAGGCTGATTCTGGGATCGCCAGCTCGGAGCCAGTTCCAGAGCTTGCGCTGGCTGCTGATGCCGTGGATGGCGAGCACGGGCTCGGTGGCGGACGAGATCACCTCGACAGCGAGCGAGCCGCCGGGGACGGCGACGTCCGCGATCCCGGCCGACGGTTTCATATCTTCGACACTAGGTGCTGGCGGAGATGGCCGTCAGCACGGTGAGCGTGATGGCGAGCGTGACGGCCAGCCCGTGCAGCGCGATGAGCCGAGGCGGGAACGTCCACCTCGCGCGGGCATTGCCAGCACGGCGGGTCGCGGCCAGCCAGGCGAGCCCGACGGCCATCGTCATCACGAGGATCGCGAAGGCGATCCAGGCGAACGGGCGGTAGTGGACGAGGACGAACATGAGCCAGCAGGCGATGCCCGTGACGGCGAGCGCCGGATGGCAGAACTCCAGCAGCGGGTGCTCACCCGCCGGGCTGCTCACCCTGACGTGCGGCCCGGGCGGTGGCTTGCCGTCGGCGGTCAGAGGCACGGCGCCTATCCGGACGCGTGCTTTGACTGGTGAGACTGCCTGGTCTGACACTGCCTGGACGGACTCGGCGCGCACCAATGCGGCCGCGCGCCGCGCCGCCCCGCCTGCTCTCAGCAGCGTCACTCCGGCCACGGCGGCGGCGATCCACAGGGCCAGCACGACGATAGCCACCCGCGTTCCTTCCTTCCGGCCGATTCAGGCTAGCCGACTCGCTGAGCTGCAAGCGGCGCGGCTTGGCGAGTGTCGCCAGGCGATGTAATGTTGTAATCACTGTGGATGACAGAACGACACCAGATTCACCGCTGGACGCGTACTCGCAGATCGTCGCGGGCGTGGCGGCGGAGCTAACGCCGCGCGTCGCGAGCCTCCGCGTGCCGCATCACGGCGGGGGCCGCTACCGGGGCGAAGGCCTCGGTTCCGCGGTCAGCTACACGCCCGACGGCTTCCTCCTCACCAACGCCCACGTGGTCGGGCACGCGGAGAACGGCACGGCGCTGTTCTCCGATGGCACGAGCGCGCCGTTCCACGTCGTTGGGTCGGATCCCCTCTCGGACCTCGCCGTCGTCCGGGCGGACGGCCCGACGCTGGATCCGGCGGTCCTGGGCGAAGCCGACGACCTCGTCGTCGGCCAGCTCGTGGTCGCCGTTGGAAGCCCGCTCGGGCTCACCGGCTCGGTCACAGCCGGCGTGGTCAGCGCACTCGGCCGTTCGCTGCCGACGAGCGCGGGCGCCAGGGCCAGCCTGGTGGAAGACGTGATCCAGACAGACGCCGCGCTCAACCCCGGCAACTCCGGCGGCGCACTTGCCGACGCTCGTGCGCGGATCGTTGGCATCAACACCGCCGTGGCGGGCGTGGGCCTCGGCCTCGCCGTGCCCATTAACGCGACCACTCGCAAGATCATCGCGGCGTTGATGCGTGACGGCAAGGTGCGGCGCGCGTATCTCGGCATAGTCAGCGTGCCCGCCCCGCTGCCAGCGAAGCTGCGCGAGAAGTTCGGTCGGGCTAGCGGACTGCGAGTGGCCGAGGTTGTGCCCGGCGGCCCGGCAGCCCGGGCCGGCCTGCGAACGGGTGACCTGCTGATTACCGCCGGCGGCAAGCCGGTCATGCGAGCGCAGGACCTGCAGAAGCTGATGTTCGGCGAAGCAATAGGGCGACCCCTGTCGATCACCGTCATGCGCAACGGCGCTCTCGTGGACGTCATCGCGGAGCCGTCCGAACTCGTCGCAGCCTGACCGCCGCGGCTGGCCGTCAGCTAGCATCGCCGCAGGGCACCACGAGAGGACTCCCCCATGTCGGCTCCCGTACCTGCTACAGCGCTGCGACTGCTGTCGCTCGTGACACCGGGTCAGACAGTCGAGCTGTCCCTGGAGACCGTCGAAGTGCCCGAGCCAGGCCCGACCGAGGTGCTCATCCGGGTAGAGGCGGCGCCCATCAACCCATCCGACCTGGGCCTGCTTTTGGCTGGGGCGGACGTCTCGGCGGCCGTCGTCAGCGGACCAGCCGACCGCCCGGTCGTCACGGTGCCGCTGCCCGATGCGGCCATGCGGGCCATGGCGGGCCGCGTCGGCATCCCGATGCAGGTCGGGAACGAGGGCGCCGGCACCGTCGTTGCAGCCGGGTCGTCGAAGGCCGCCCAAGAGCTGCTGGGCAAGACGGTCGCCGCCGCTGGCGGCGGCATGTATGCGGAGTACCGCTGCGTCGATGTCGCGCTGTGCCTGGGACTGCCTGCGGGCACGCGACCGGTCGACGGCGCGTCGTCGTTCGTGAACCCCATGACCGCGCTCGGCATGATCGAGACAATGCGCCGGGAGAATCATGTCGCCCTCGTGCATACGGCTGCTGCATCGAACCTTGGCCAGATGCTGAATCGGCTGTGCATCGAGGAGGACGTGCCGCTCGTTAACATCGTGCGGCGGCAAGAGCAGGCAGACCTGCTCAGGTCCGCGGGCGCCGTCTATGTCTGCAAATCCGGCGCGCCCGGCTTCATGGCCGAGCTGACCGCCGCACTGAAGGAAACGTCGGCGACGCTGGCCTTCGACGCCGTCGGTGGCGGGCGCCTCGCGAGCCAGATCCTGACCTGCATGGAGGCCGCGGCCAGCGCGGCCGGCGGCAGCTATAGCCGGTATGGATCGTCAGTACACAAGCAGGTCTACCTCTACGGATCACTGGACCGTGGGCCAACCGAGCTCGCCAGGAACTTCGGCATGGCGTGGGGCGTCGGCGGCTGGCTGCTCACGCCGTTCCTTCAGAAGATCGGTCCTGAGGGCATCGCGCGGCTGCGCAGCCGGGTGGCAGCGGAGCTGACGACCACGTTCGCCAGCGGCTACACCGACGAGGTGTCCCTGGCCGGCGCGCTCGCGCCGGACGCCATGACTGCTTACGCGCGCCATGCGACCGGGCAGAAGTACCTGATCATCCCCACCCGCTAGGACTGTTCAGCTGGTCTTTCTGTGGCCAGGCGCTGCGCGGGCCTGCGGCCCAGCGGCTGACTTGGCCGCGGCGGCTGCGGCTGCGGCAGGCTTGGGATCGGACGCTCTTGCGGGTGGCTCGCGTCAAGCCGCAACTTCACGCCATGATGCGCAATGTTCAGCGGCTCCCCCTCGACCAGCAGGTAGCGGGCCGAGGCGTGCGTGACCTCGACATGCAGCCGCCGCGCCCGCACCAAGAGGTTGAAGGCAAGCCGCGTAATGCCGTCCGGTAGCCGAGGAGCGAACGTCGCCATACCACCGGTATGCCGCAAGCCAGCCAACCCGGCTATCAGAGCCAGCCACGTGCCCGCGAGCGACGCGATGTGTACGCCGTCGCGAGTATTGTGCTCGAGGTCATCCAGGTCGATGAGCGCGGCCTCGCCCAGGTAATCGAAGGCCAGATCGAGCTGGCCGACCTCGGCCGCAATGACGGCCTGCGTACAGGCTGACAGGGACGAATCCCGCACCGTGAGTGCCTCGTAATAGCTGAAGTTGCGCGCCTTCTGCTCGGCGGTGAAGGCATCGCCGCGCAGATGCATGGCCATCACGAGGTCGGCCTGCTTGACGACCTGCTTGCGATAGAGGTCGAAGTACGGGTAGTGCAGCAGCAACGGGTAATGGTCGAGCGGGGTGCTGGCGAAATCCCACCTCTGGTGCTGGGTGAAGCGTTGTGCCTGCGGGTGCACTCCGAGCGCCTCGTCATACGGGATGAACATCGCTGAAGCAGCCGAACGCCAGCTTGCTGACTCCTCGGCGTCGACGCCAAGTTCGCGGGCCCGGTCCGGGTATTTCTCCGCGGCGGCAGCGGCGGCGGCCAGATTCTGCTGCGCCATGAGATTGGTGTACACGTTGTCGTCGGCGATGGCACTGTACTCGTCGGGCCCGGTCACGCCATCAATGTGGAACCGGCCCTCATCGTCGTGATGACCCAGGGAGCGGAAGAGCCGCGCGGTATAGATGAGTATCTCGATGCCTTCGCGCTGCTCGAACTGTTCGTCGCCGGTCGCGTCCACGTAGCGGATCACGGCATCGGCGATGTCGGCATTGACGTGGAAGGCATCAGTGCCGGCCGGCCAGTAGCCAGAGCACTCCTCGCCAGCAATCGTCCGCCATGGAAACGCTGCACCCTGCAACCCAAGCGTTGCTGCGCGCTCGCGGGCGGTCGGCAGGATGCTGTGCCGCCAGCGCAGGGCACTCGCTACTGCGTCAGGCGCGGTGAACGTCAGCACGGGCAGCACGAACATCTCCGTGTCCCAGAACACGTGCCCGTCGTAGCCGGTGCCCGTCAGGCCTTTCGCCGGGATGGGCCTGTCCTCGCCGCGAGCGCCTGCCTGGAGCACGTGGAACATGCCGAATCGCACGGCCTGCTGGATCTCGATGTCTCCGTCCACCTCGACGTCGCCACGATCCCAGAAGTCATCGAGATAGGCCCGCTGATCAGCAACCAGGCCGTCCCAGCCGGTCAGGCGGGCGCCGCTCAGCGCTGCCCACACCTGGTCCCGCACGCCTGGCAGCGAGCGGACACCAGACCAGCCATAGGCGACGAACTTGATCACACGGAGCCGCTGGCCGGGTTGCAGGACGGCCGAGGCCGTGACCAGCCCGCCGTCGTCATACGAGCGCGACTCCGTCTGCATGCCGTCCGGAGCCTCGAAGCGATGGTCGATCGCGGCGCCTACTCGCAGCCCACTTTCGGCCGTCCTGTGCACGACGACTACGGCGTTCTCACGCGCGGCGTCGAATTCGTGGAGCAGCGGATGGTCGGGTACAAATGCCCCGCGGGGATCGTCGTCTGGCTTCGGGAGCTGCTCGTTGACGAGTAGCTCGGACTGGACCGAGACCCGAAGGCTCTGCTCGAGCGGCTCGACCTCGTAGCTGATGGCGGCGATCGCGCGATGCGCGAACGACACAAGCCGGGTCGAGTTGACGCGCACCGCCGCGCCTGCCGGAGATACCCACTCAGCCTGCCGGGTCAGCAGCCCCGACCTGAAGTCGAGGACCCGCTCGTGTGACAGCAGCCGGCCATACCGCACGTCGAATGGCTCGTCGTCGACGAATAGCCGGATGAGCCTGCCGTCCGCCACGTTGATGACGGTCTGGCCAGACTCAGGCCTGCCGTAAGCAGATTCCGAATGGGGCAGCGGGCGGAACTCGTAAACCCCGTTGAGGTAGCTGCCTGGCAGCCCGTGCGGCTCGCCCTCGTCCAGGCAACCGCGCCAGCCGACGTGGCCATTCGAGAGCGCGAATACCGACTCGGTCTGGGCGAGCCGGTCAAGCGCAAGCTCCGTCTCGCGCAGTGACCACGGGTCCAGGCTGAACTCAGGCTGCTTGATCATTGTCCAAGCCTACGAATCAAAGCGGGCGCATGGTGCAACAGGTTCGGGCTGGCGGATCAGGGAAGGATCGCACGTCAGCGGGACGACGGGAGAGTCAAGGGGCGCGAATGCACACAGAGCCGCCGTGAACGGCATGTTCTTCGCGCTGGCTTTTATCGCCGCTGCGAACCCCAAGCTGCTGGCCCTTGACCTGCTGCTGATCGAGAACCGGCGGCCACGGGCCATGTTCGTGAGCATCCTGGCTGCTGGCATGGCCACGGCCATCACGATCGGTCTCCTCGATGTTCTCGTTGTGCACGGGAACGCCGTCAGTAGGCAGCGCGATCCCAGCGCCGGCGTTGACCTGGGGCTCGGCCTTATCTTGCTGGTGATCGGTGGCCTGATCATGACGGGCCTGCTGGCTCGAGTGTGGGCGCAGCGGCCGCAATCGGCCAAGCGAGCCGCGAAAAAGCAGCAGAGGCTGAACAATCCGCAGGACACCTGGGCAGTGCGGGTGCTGCGCGAGCCGCGGCTTGGCATCGCCGCCCTCATCGGTGTCATCTGCGGGTTGCCCGGTGCCTCCTACCTCACTGCGCTGCACAACCTGAAAGTTGGCAAATACTCGACGGCAACGCAGGTCGTCGGAATCTTCGTCTTTGTCATCATCGAGTTCCTGCTGATTATCGTCCCGTGGCTGCTTCTGGAGCTGCGGCCTGCCCAGACTGCGGGCAGGCTGAGGCATGCCCAGGCCTGGCTGGCCGGCCATGTGCTGGCACTCATCGCGTGGGTCAGTCTCCTGCTCGGCGTGTTCCTCACTGTCAGCGGGCTCATACGCCTGGTCTTCTGAGCAGGATTCACCCGAACCGGATGATGCCAGGGGTGTTGGGACTTCCTAGCGTGCTGTTGAGCAGGATTACCAGCATGCTCGACGAAGGGGGCAGCAGCTGTGAGTAATACGCGTGGACAGCCGACCGCCGGCCAGACCGCCGGGAGCGGCCAGGACTACGCTGCCGGATCGGCTGGGTACGAGGAGCGAGCCGGATACCCTGCCGGTGAAGCCCGGGAGCGGATGTACGCGGCTGAGCCGCCGCCGAGCGCAGGGGCAGCGGCCGGAACCGTGCTAGCTGGCGTCCTGATGATGCTGGGCGGCCTCTGGAACTTCCTGTCCGGGCTCGCAGTCGTCCTCAAGAAGGCTTTCTTCGTTCCCGTCAGCAACACCTACCCTTACCACTGGAACGTCAACAGCTGGGGCTGGACGGACCTAGTCCTCGGCGCCGTCGTCTTCGCCGCCGGCGTGTGCGTGCTGCTCGGCATGACCTGGGCGCGCGTCGTCGGCGTGATCCTGGCGTCGCTGAGCGCGATCGCCTCGTTCCTGTTCCTGCCGTACTACCCGATCTGGTCGATCATCCTGGTCGCGATCGACGTGTACATCATCTGGGCGCTCGTCTCGTCCGGCCGCCGACGGCGGGCCGTCATGTAAGCGATCATCGGCACCTGCTTGGACGCCGGCCGGCTGCGGTGCAGCCGGCCGGCGCTTGTCGTGCTGCGGGTCTTCCGTCGCTGTGATCGATCTGGACGTCCCGGCGGGGGTGTGCCATCCTCCACGTACTCGCGCAAATCGCTTCGTGAAAGGCCGGGCCGGTCGTGCAGATTGTCGATCATGGGACCTGGCAGGTGGCAGCGGCGGATGAGGACCTGCACTCGGCCGGTCCGGAGCTGCTATGGAATGAGTCGTACTATTTCGACTTCGCCACGCCCGACGGATCTGTCGGCGGCTATGTGCGGCTCGGCCTTTACCCGAACTGGGATCGTGCCTGGTACTGGGCGTGCATAGTCCGGCCAGGGCAGCCGGCCGTGCTCGTGGCTGACAACGCGGCGCCGCTGCCGGCACCCGGCGGGACCGACCTGCACACGGCCGCGCTGAACGCGGCCCAGGAGATCACCGAGCCGCTCGCGGCGGCCAGGATCATTCTCGACGCTATGGGCACCGTCCTGCGCGAACCCGCTGCGGCCTACGGCGACCACGGTCCTGCCAACCACGGGGCTGCCGACCACGGTGTTTCCGACCACGGGGCAGCCGACCACGGGGCAGCCGACCATGTCCGGCTCGGCCTCGACCTTGAATGGCGCACCGTCGGCGGTGTCTACCCCTATAAGGACCTGCCCAGGTATGAGATCCCGTGTCAGGTGTCCGGGACAGTCAGGCTGGGCGAGCAGACGCTCGCGATCTCCGGCTGGGGCGAGCGCGATCACAGCTGGGGCGAGCGCGACTGGTGGCGCGTGTCCTGGCTCTGGTCCTCCGGCCGCCTTGATGACGGGACCGCCTTCCACGGCATGCAGGCGAACATCGGTTTCCCGATCGCCTGGCCGTCGTTCAAGGTCACCCCGGACGGCGAGCTCAGCCACCTGACCGGGTTCGCGGCGGAAACCTCCTTTGGTCCGGACGAGTTCCCTCGGCAGTCCAGGTTGCGCGTGCCGGGCGTGCCGATGCTGGCAGTCCCGCTGGCGTTCGCCCCCGTCGCCATGACCTCGCCCGACGGCCTTGTCAGCCACTTCCCGCGTGCCCTGTGCCGGTTCGTGGCCGACGACGGTCGGACCGGATACGGCTGGACCGAGTGGAATCAGCCGCCAGGCTGGGCGGGCCATGGCTGGTCATACCTCGCGGAGGCCGCGGCGGAGGGGCGATGAGCGCTGCTGTCGGCGGAGCCTCTGGGCTAACGGCCGGGTTCCTGACCGCCGCCCTCGCCGGCTCCCTCGACGGGGCGATCGTCGAGGCGGTCGAGGCAGCGCGCGTCGGCACCGGACAAGTGTCGGATACCTATCGTCTGCTCCTGACCTATTCCGGCCCTCCTGATTCCAGTACTGCGGAGGTCCGCAGCGGGCACCCGAAGCTGCCCGCGACGCTTATCGCGAAGGTTCCCGCCGCGGACACGGCGAGCCGCGGCGCGGCGCGTGCGTTCCGCACTTACGAGATTGAGGCCAGCTTCTACTCTCAGCTAGCGCCGGGCCTGCCTGTCGCACTGCCGGCCTGCTTCTACAGCGCCTACGACGCGGACCCGGACGAGTATGTCGTGCTGCTCGCGGATCTCGCGCCCGCGCGGCCGGGCGACCAGCTAGCTGGCCTTGACGCGGACGATGCGGCGGCGGCGATCGGCGAGCTAGCGGCGCTGCACGCCGCTGGATGGTGCAGTGCGGACCTGGCCGCACTCCCCTGGCTGAACAGATCGAGCCCGGATGGCTCAGCTCTGATGATCGCGGTCGTCACGGACTTGTTCCCCGGCTTTCGGGATCGGTACGCCGACCGGCTCGAGCCGGGCACGCTTGACGTCATCGAGGCCTTCCTGCCGCACATCGGCAGCTACCTGGCCGAGCGGAACGAGCCGCGCACCATCGTGCACGGCGACTTCCGGGCCGACAACCTGCTGTTCGGGCCGACGCGGCCGGTGGTGCTTGACTGGCAGACGGCGAGCTTCGGCACAGGTACCAGTGACTTGTCCTACTTCCTCGGCTCGAGCCTTTCCGTTCCCCTCCGACAGGAGCATGAGGAAGCGCTGGTGCGCCTGTATCACTCCATCCTGACCAGCCGTGAAGTGCCGCTGACCTGGGCCGAGTGCTGGGACGGCTACCGGCGCCACGCTTTCGCCGGCCTGATCATGGACATCATTGCTTCCATGGTGGTGCAGCAGACGCCTCGCGGCGACGAGATGTTCGCCGCGATGGCCAGCCGGCATGCCCGGCATGCACGCGATCTCGACGCGCTCACGCTCGTGTCCGGGGGCGGCCGTGACTGAGCCAGCCGATCGGCCGCCGGCACCGGGCGCATCGGCACAGGGCGCATCGGCACAGGGCGCATCGGCAGAGAATGCTGCGGCGCTGCTCGCCGCGCTGGGCGATGAGTTCTTCGAGATCGCGCACACGTTCGACCCGTTCACGGCGACGCAGCTCGGCATCGCAGGGTTCGACCATCTGGTCCCCGATCCCAGCAGGGCGGCAGCCGCCGATGGAGCGCGCCGGATCGCCTCGCTGGAGAGCCGGCTTACTCAGGTAGACGCAAACGCGCTCGATGAAGCAGGGCGCACGAACCTGGCCACGCTCGCGCACCTGGCCCAGGCCGCGCGCTCGGACCTCGAGCAGGGCATGTGGGAAGCGAACGCCTCGGCGGCTGGGTACGTCTCGCCCGCCGCGATGGCCTTCCAGTCCGTGCCGACCGCCGTGCTCACCGACGCCGCCGCGGTGTCCGGCTACGTCGCCCGTCTGCAGGACCTCGCCGCCTACTTCGACGGCACGGCCGAGCGGTATCGCCAGGCGGCCGCCGATGGCCGGGTCTCGACCCAGGTCGGACTTCGCCAGGCCATCGATCAGATCGACGGCCACCTTGCCAAGGACCTGGCGGCAGATCCGTTCGTTAGCGTCGCGCTCCCGGACGGGCAGGACGACACCGCGACGCGCCGAACCCTGGCCGACGTCGTCGATGGTGGCGTGCGGCCTGCCATGCGCCGGCTGCTGGCGTGCCTGCGTGACCTGGTGCCCGGCGGCCGCCTCGACGACAAGGTCGGGATTCGCTTCGTGCCCGGCGGGTTCGACGTCTACGCTGCGGCTGTCCGGCGCCACACCACCACGGATCTGCCGCCCGAGCAGATCCATCAGATCGGCCTCGACGTTCTTGCCACCCTCCAAGCGGAGTGGAGCGCGCTGGGCGAGCGGGTCCTTGGCGTATCCGATGTGGGCGAGATCCTGGCCAGGCTGCGCGACGACCCCGCGCTGCGGTTCACCGACTCGGCCCAGATCGTCGACACCGTCATTGACGCGCTCCGGCGCGCGGAGGAGGCAAGGAACGACTGGTTTCCCGCGTTCGACATCCCCGGCTGCGTCATCGAGGAGATCGATCCGGTGGATGCCGGCAACGCGCCGCTCGCTTACTACCGGCCGCCGGCCGCGGGCGGTCTCCGGCCAGGCGCGCACTGCGTGCTGACTGCCGATCCGCAGAGCCGGTTCACCTACGAATACGAAGCGCTGGCTTTCCACGAGAGCACGCCCGGACATCATCTGCAGATCGCCTCCGCGCAGACCCTGACGGGGCTGCCCGCCTTCCGCCGTTTCCTTGACGCCGAGGTCTGCGGGTACGTCGAGGGCTGGGGACTGTACTGCGAGCGCCTGGCCGATGAGATGGGCCTGTACACTTCCGATCTGCATCGGCTTGGCATGCTGTCGTTCGACGCCCTTCGAGCGTGCAGGCTTGTCGTCGACACGGGCATGCACTACTACGGCTGGTCTCGCTCCCAGGCGATCGAATTCATGTGGCGCAACACGGCGACGACCCGCCGGAACGTGCTTAATGAGGTCGACCGCTACATCGCGTGGCCCGGTCAGGCGCTGGCGTACATGATCGGCCGCCGGGCTATGCAGCGACTTCGCGGCGAGGCGACGCGCGACCTCGGTGCCCGGTTTGACATCCGCCAGTTCCACGGCGTCCTGCTAGGCAACGGCGCGGTCCCGCTCGGAGTGCTCGAGCAACTCGTGCGCCGCTGGGTCCAGGAGCGGACGACCTGACCGGCATCAGGACGTCCGATCGGCCAGGGCTGCGTGGCGGCCGGCTCGCCGGCCGAAGAACGACCCCTCCCCCAGCTGAATCCCGCTGCTATAGCCCTTGCCGTCCTGTGCGATGTTCGACGCGCAGGCTCCGGCGGCGTAAAGACCGGGCACGATCGTCCCGTCGGCCCGCTGGACCTGCCCGTCGACGGTGCACCGCAGGCCGCCGAGGGTGAAGCCCGCGTACATAGCCCTGCCCAGGGTCAGGTCGAACGCGCCCCACGGCCCCCGATCCTGCGGCGCCAGCCAATCGGGATGCTTGCGGAACTCGCGGTCCTCGCCAGCGGCAGCGTCGGCGTTGTAGCGAGCAAGCGTCGCCACGAGGTTGCCGGGCGGGATGGACAGGTCCGCCTCCATCTCCTCGACGCTCTCCCAGCCGTCGATGAACGGCACGAGCGGCAGCTCGGGGTACTCCATGTGGGCGCTGTCGACGATCAGGAACGCTGTGCTGCCCGGCTGCTCCAGCACGAATCCCGACGTCCGCGAGTGATAGCTGTCCTCGGCGACGAAGCGGTCGCCTTCGCGGTTCACAATGATGCCGGTCAGCAGCGTGGCCGGCGGGTAGCACGGCGCCGTGATGAACGCCTGATCCATGTGCAGGGCCTGGCCGCCGGCCGCCACGCCGAGCTCGATGCCGAGACCGTCGTCGTAGGTGGTGCCGAGTACGAACGGTTTCCGCGCCAGCTGCGGGACATATCTGTTGACCATGCCGGCGTTCATGACGAAACCGCCAGCGGCCAGGACGACGGTGCGCGCCAGAACTGTCCCCGTCTCCGTGAAAGAGCGCCACCGGACACCAGCGACGCGGCCGTCGTCGATGATCAGGCTGGTGACACCGGTTTCGAACCGGACGCCGGCGCCAAGCTCGGCTGCGCGGCGCACGAGCAGGTCGATGACGAGGCGGGCGCCCTGGGTATCGCCAGGAACGGGGACCTTGTGTCCCCGGGGAGCTGGGACAGCGAGCTCGCGAAACGGCCAGACCTTCTCGTTCCCGGTGTACATGAGCCCCTGCGTTCCCGGCTGGATGACTGCCTTCTCCGGGTAGTAGCTGCGCTCGAACTGGAATCCCAGTCCTTCGAGCCAGTCGCAGTGGGCGGCGCTGCCGTCTGCGTAGGCGCGGATCTTGTCCGGCTCTGGCTGGGGCGTGACCGCCATGAGGTAGGCGTACATCTCGTCGGGGTTGTCCTCGTGCCCGGTCGCGCGCTGGACGACAGTGCCGCCGCCGAGATAAAAGTGCCCGCCCGCCATGGCGGTGGTGCCGCCAGCGGCGGCCGCCCGCTCGAGGATCAGCACTGATGCACCGGCAGCAGCGGCCTCGACTGCGGCGCAGCCTCCGGCAATGCCAAAGCCGACCACGAGGACGTCGACCTGATCCGCCACGACCGACCCCGTTCCCTGCCTGAGGAGTTATCCGGATGCCTAAAGTACGGGAACGTTGGCGCCCTACGGGTACGACGTCGGTGTTAGGTCTTCCTCTTGGCGCGCACGCCTGCATCGATCCGGTCGCCTAGCCCCTTGTCGACGTTGCGCCAGTACTCGAACGCGCGCTCCAGGACGGGCGCGGTCACGCCGTCGAGCAAATGGCCAACGATGTTGTCGACCAGCCGGGTGCGGGCGGCATCGTCGAGTACGTCGCGGACCATCGTGCCGGGCTGGCCCCAGTCGTCGTCGTCGGACCGCAGCGTGTAGGCGGAGCGCACCATGTCACCGTCCGCGTACCAACCGACCGCTGGGTAGTGCTCGGCGTCGGCGGCCGGGCCGCCCTTGGAGTTCGGCGCGTACACAGGGTCAGCGACGTTACGGACTCGCATCGCCCCGTCCTTGCTGTAGGTGTGCACGGGCACGACGGGCGTGTTCACCGGGATCTGCTTGTAGTTGACGCCGAGCCGGGCGCGGTGCGCATCGGCGTAGGAGAAGCTGCGGGCGAGCAGCATCTTGTCCGGGCTGAATGTGATGCCGGGCACGAGGTTGTTCGGCTCGAACGCGGCCTGCTCGATCTCGGTGTGGTAATCGGTCACGTTCCGGTCGAGGGTCAGCCTGCCGACCTCGATCAGCGGGTAGTCGCCGTGCGGCCACACCTTAGTCAGGTCGAACGGGTTGAACCGGTAGGTCTTCGCCGCCTCGAACGGCATGATCTGCATCTTGAGGGTCCAACTCGGGTAGTCACCTCGCCTGATCGCCTCGTACAGATCACGCTGGTGGTAGTCGCCGTCGGTCGCCGCGATCTGGTCGGCCTGCTCCTGAGTCAGGAAATCGACGCCCTGGTCGGTCTTGAAGTGGTATTTCACCCAGAACTTCTCGCCCGCCGCGTTGATCCACATATAGGTGTGCGAGCTATAGCCGTTCATGCGGCGCCAGTTCTTCGGGATGCCGCGGTCGCCCATGAGCCAGGTCACCTGGTGCGCAGACTCGGGCGATAGCGTCCAAAAGTCCCACTGCATGTCGTGGTCGCGCAGGTTGTTGTCAGCGCGCCGCTTCTGGGACCGGATGAAGTGCTGGAACTTCAGCGGGTCGCGCACGAAGAAGACCGGGGTGTTGTTCCCGACCATGTCGTAGTTGCCCTCGGAGGTGTAGAACTTCAGCGCGAAGCCGCGCGGGTCGCGCCATGTGTCCGGGCTACCGCGTTCCCCAGCGACGGTGGAGAACCGGATGAGCGTGTCGGTTTTGACGCCTGGCTGGAACACCGCGGCCTTGGTGTACTTGCTGACGTCGTTCGTCACCGCGAAGTGGCCGAATGCGCCGCCGCCCTTGGCGTGGGGCTGCCGCTCCGGGATGCGCTCCCGGTTGAAGTTCGCCATCTGCTCGAGGAGGTAGTGATCCTGGAGCAGGATGGGACCGTCCGGGCCGACAGTCAGCGAGTGCTCGTCGCTTTCAACCGGCGCGCCAGCGTCGGTGGTCGTGATAGGGGCCTTCTCTCGGGTCACTTGTCCGCCTCCTCATCGGTCGCGATTTGCTCATATGAGCCGTCTTTGCGGTCGGGCGTGCGATCGCACCGGCGACGGCAGAGCGATGGTGATGGTTATCCCCTACACGCGTCGAATCCTTCGCGGGATGGCCAGCCGATTCGCATCCGGTGCAGTAGATCCGGCGCAGTAGATCCGGCGCAGCAGATCCGGCGCAACAGCCCAGCCCCCGAGCATTAGCCAGCCGATGCCGCAAGATCGGCTCGACGTTGTAGGAGTTCGAAGGGTTAATCGCCACGTTGTAGGAGTTCGGAGGGGACACACTGGGATAAATAGGCCGCCACAGCCCGCTCAACCCCTACAACGTTGGCCGTCGGGACAGATCGAAGTCCGGAGCTGCATGCGGCCGGTTACATAAGTGAGGTATGTCCGGCGAAGCGACTTCCCGCTCCCGGAAATTCAAGCTGGCGGCCGGTCCGTTTCGTAGGAATGACTGCCGGGTCGGCAGCGGGAGGCATAGGTCGGCGACCGAGAACGACGGCAAACGGCTCAGGCGCCTCGGGGGCCGGCCTGAGCCGTTGGGGGTTTGACCGCTCGGCGGTTGCCGCGCCGGGGGGGTGCGGTGCGCCGCTCGGGGGTTGCGCCGCTTAGGGGGTTGCGGCGCTTGGGGGGTAGCAGCGCTTGGGGGGTAGCAGCGCCGGGGTGCGCCGCTGGGGGTTTGCGGCGCTCGGGGTTTCGGCGCTTGGGGCTGCGCCTCGGGGCTAATGCCGGCTGGGGGGTGCGCCGGCTCGGCTGCCGGTTGGGGGCACCGGCGGGGGGTTACGGGGGCGGGGGTAGCGGGGCGAGCTATCAGGCGGCCTGGAAGCCGAGGCTCGCTGGCGAAGGTGACGGCGACGAAGGGGGCCGAGAACCCGACAAGTCGTCGAGAATCTGCCGCGCCCATCGCATGCGAGCGCAGGCTTCCTCGGGATGGTCGCCGAACTCCTGGGCCATCCGACTGGCACAGCCGCTTGCACCGAGCGCCTGAACTGCCTGGCTGATCGCCTCGGTGACCGCCTCGGCGGTCAGAGCGTCTGATCGCTGGAGGGCCGAAGCGAACAGTGCTTCGCACCGCTCGTCGTTAACGTTCAGCCCGGACATCGCGATCCTCTCGTTTGGGGGCAAATGGCTCTCTAGCTCGCACGTGCATGGGGTGGGCACATGCTCGGTTTAACGTCGCAGCGGGCGCCGCAGCATCCCGGCGAACATCGGGGGGGCTAGAAAGTTACTCGAAGGTAGGACGCGGCTACTCGGCGTGACGTTCCGTGATCTGGGTCACTATCCCGGCAAGCCGGACCGCGCGCCGATCAGCCAGCGCGCCGATCGGGGCAGCGCGGCCCGGATCGGGCCAGGTGATCCATGCCAGGCGGATCAGGCCCAGGCGGATCAGGCCCGTGCGGATCCGGCCGGCGGATCAGGCCCGTGCGGGTCAGGCCAGGCGGATCAGGTCTCGCGGATCAGGCGGCGCCGAGGCCAAGCAGGAGGCCGTCGTCCGCAACCGCCGGTGAACTGGTCAGGAAGATGACCACGCCGTCGGCAGGCGCGAGGATGGTCTCCAGTACCTCGGAGCCGTCCAAGGTGTCCACGGTCCCGAGGATCTGCCCCGCGCTAACGGCGTCCCCGGCGCGCACGGCCGGCTCCCACCAGCCCGCGCCCTGGCAGCGCAGCCAGAGGAAACGGCTGAGATAGCTAGGTGCAGGCCGGGGCTCCGCCTCCGCATCGAGATCGGTCATGCCCAGCGCCTCGAGCACGCCGTTGAGACCGGCAACGTGCAGCTGCACGGCGTGTTCCTCGACTAGCCCGCAGCCCCCAGCCTCGGCCGTAATGGCCGGGATCCCGACCTGGGCCGCCGCGCCGCTCGTCGTGCCGGCCACAGCGCGGTCAGGGCCGGCCACCTGCCGGATCACGTACGGCAGGCCGTAGGCCGTGGCCAATTTGCGTGCTCGCTCCTCAGCCGTGCCGGCCTCGTACAGCGTGAACGGCTGCAGCGCCTCCACCATGTCACCGCAGTGCGCGTCGATCACCGCATCGGATCCGGTGATGAGCCTCGTGAACACGTCGTAAGCGAGCCGCTCAGCGAGCGTCCCGGCGGGGTTGCCGGGGAAGCACCGGTTCAGGTTCTTGCCGTCCTCCGGCACCACGAACGGCGTCCGGCCGATGAACGCGGTCATGTTCAGCACCGGCACAGCCCGGACGCGGCCCCGAAGCTCGCGCGTGCCCAGGCCGCGCGTCCACCGGCGTACGCCAGCCATCGAGGCGTACTCGCAGCCATGCACGCCCGACACCACCGTCAGCAGCGGGCCATCCGCTGACCCGGTCACTTCGATCAGCGGCAGCGTGAGCCCGGCAAGCTCAATCGTGCGGCGCTCTACCGTCGGCGGCATGGCTGCTCCTTCCTCGTAACCTCGGGTTGTCGGTTATCCGGCCAGCACGCGCTCGGCCGCCGCGGCGAGCTCGAGCAAGGACATGTCGGCGCCTCGCCTGCCAGCCAGCTGGAGCCCTACCGGCAGGCCCGAGGCCGGCGCGGGCATCGACAGCGCCGGATGGCCGGTCAGGTTGTACGGGCCGGTGAACCGGCCCTCGCCGTTGTCGTCTCCGACGCCGAACGGTGGATCCTGCTCCGGCGCGCAGTAGCCGACAGTCGGGCCCACTAGTGCCGCCACGCCCTCCAGGCTGGCGTCGACCGCCGCCGTCAGCTCGGCCCGGTCGGCCTGCGCGCGGTCGTACTGATCCGTGGTCACCGAGCGGCCGAAGTCGAGGACAGCGCGCGTTCCCTCGGCGTACGGGGTCGTGTCGCGCGACCGGTGCACCTCCCATGCCTCGCTAGCCACGATCACGGAGAGCGCGTGCTCCCAGCGCGGCAGGTCGTCCAGCCAGGGTGCCCGGATCTCGTGAAGGTCCCAGCCCGCCCCGGCTAGTCCGTCCAGCGCGATCTGCACGGCGAGCCGCACCTCCGGCGTTACCGACGGATCGGCGAGCTGGCTGGCGAGTACGCCGACGACCCTGGGCCCGGCCGCTCCCACGGGCGCGCCGGCAGCGATGACCGACAGTAGAGCCATGCTGCCGGCGACCGTAGCGGTGAGCGTGCCGGCGTGGTCACAGCTTGGCGACAACGGAAAAATCCCATCGAGGGGAACGAGGCCGTAAGTCGGCTTCAGCCCCACGATGCCGCAGTAGGCAGCCGGGATCCGGATGGAGCCGCCGGTATCGCTGCCGATCGCGAGGTCGCAGACGCCGGCGGCGACGAGCGCAGCCGACCCGCCGGAGGAGCCGCCCGACGTCCGCGACGGGTCGCGGGGGTTGCGCGTATCGCCGATGTCCGGATGGGCGAATCCGGCCGCGAACTCCAGGCACTGCGACGTCGCGAACACCTCAGCGCCAGCCGCGCGCAGCCGCGCGACCAGTGCGGCGTCGGCTTCGGCTGGGGCGGCATCGGTAGCCGGACTGCCGCAGCGCGTCGGCAGGCCGGTCACCGCGATGATGTCCTTGATCGCGACCGGGCGGCCGGCGAGCGGGCCAGTCGCGGCGCGCGCGGGTGCGCCCGCGACGCTGACCACTGCGTTCAGCGGCCGGCCGAGCCGGTCGAGCCGCTCGTAGGCGGTGAGCAGGTCGAGGTTCGCCCGTGAACACGGACGCTCGCCGCGCTCGATCGCCTCGATCAGCTCTCCGATGAGGCGGAGCAGGAATCCGCGCAGCGGACCTAGGATCGCGCGCACTTCGGTGGGGCGGTGGCGTATCGCCAGATCGCGGTAGATGCCGGAGTGCGTCTTGGCCGACTGGCGGTTGAAGTCGGCGAGCCGGTCAAGCGACCCGTCCAGATCGGCCGGGTCGAAGCCGTCCAGCGGCAGAACAGGGACCGGCGCCTGCGCTAGGACTTCGGTCGCGACGGCTGTGAGCAGCGGGCGGTAGGCCGGATCGTCGAACACCGCGTAGATCGGCAGGTCGCTGACCGCTGTGGCGAACAGCGTCGCGCCATATGCCTCCTTGGCCCAGGCGAAGCCGAGGACGTTGGACGTGGCACGCGCATCGGCAATGTCGGCGGCGAGCGCAGCGACCCGGTCGCTCGGCCGGCCGTCCAGCTCGCCGATCATGAAAGTCGCCCGGTTCCCGCGGAGCACGACTCCCGGCTCCAGCACGTCCGCGCCGAAATTGACGACGGCCTCGACGACCCTGTCGAGGCCGACAGCATCCGCCAGGACATCGGAGGTCAGGCCGTTCTGGAGCGAGACGACGAACCCGTCGCCGTCCAGCCGCCCCGCTAGGACAGCCGCCGCCGCCTCCGTGTGGTGCGCCTTGACGGCCAGGAGCACCGGCCCGTCGATCCGCTCGGGCAGGTCGTCCGGAGTGACGGCCCGCGGGTGCACGGTGAACTCCTCGACCGGACCCTCGATCCGCAGTCCCGCCGAGTTGACGGCGCTGACCACGGCCGCGTCGGCGTCGCAAACGAGCACGTCGTGGCCGTCACGGACAAGGCCGGCCGCCACCGTGCCGCCGATCGCACCGCAGCCGATAACCACATATCGCACGGCGTGAACGTTACAACACAGTAAAGCAATGTAAACAGCGCCGGACCGCTATTTACAACCGGTGCACCCTTACCTCACATTTGGTTAGGCAAAGGTTTGCGTAGTGGCACAAGGGCGTGCCTCCCTCGGCCGGAATCACCCTAACCCGGTCAATCTAGGACAGCACCAAATGCGGCGGCCAGTGCCGTCGCCCGGACATACACCGGGAGCTGCATGTGAGAGACAGAACCAGACTCACGAAAGCCCTGATCGCTGGCAGCGCCCTCGCGGTGCTCGCCGGATGCGGGTCAGGCACGCCATCAGCCAGCACGTCGCACGGCTCCAGCGGGCCAGTCCGCGGCGGCAACCTGGTCTTCAACAACCCGCAGGACGCCCAGTCATTCGACGAGTCCACCGTCTTCGACAACAACTCCATCTGGATCCTCGAGCAGATCACGCAACCGCTCTACACGGTGACCGCGAACGGCAAGGGCGTCGTGCCATGGCTCGCGACCGGCTACACCGAGTCGTCGGACGGCAAGACGTACACCTTGACGCTGCGGCCGGGCGTAAAGTTCTCCAACGGCCAGCCCATGACCTCCGCCGACGTCAAGTTCTCGCTTGAGCAGACGATGGCGGCTTCCGCCGGCTGGGGCTACATCGACGCGGCCATCGCGTCCGTCGACGCCCCGACGCCGTCCACGGTCGTCCTCCACCTGAAATACCAGTGGGCGCCGCTCCTGGCCGATCTGTCACTGTTCGCTAACGGCATCGTGCCGAACAACTACGGCGGCAAGACTGCGGCGCAGTTCTACGCGGCCCCGGTCGGGACCGGCCCGTTCAAGTGGGACTACTGGCACAAGGGCCAGGCGGTCAAGCTGGTGAAGAACACCTTCTACTGGCAGAAGGGCCTGCCCTACCTGAACAGCGTGACCTGGACCGACGTTCCCAGTGACAACACCAGGGAGCTCCAGATCAAGGGCGGCCAGGCGCAGATCGACCAGTTCCCGTCGTGGTCCACGGTCGGCTCGCTCAAGAGCACGCCCGGCGTGGACATGAACCTCTTCAACTCGACCGAGACCAACTACCTGGCCTTCAACGAGACCGTCAAGCCCTTCCAGGACGTGCACGTGCGCCGGGCGATCTCGCTGGCCATCAACCGCGCTGCGATCATCCAGGCGGTGCTGTTCGGCAACGGCAAGCCGGCCAATTCCCTGTTCCCGCCGCAGGTCCCGTACTACGACCCGACGACGCCGGGTTACCAGTACAACCTTGCTCAGGCTAAGGCGCAGATGGCCCAGTCCTCCGTGCCGCACGGGTTCACCACCACGATGCTGATCCCGGCCGGTAACTCCGACTACGCCACCATCACCACCATCGTGCAGGCGGAGCTCAAGCCGCTCGGCATCACTGTCAAGGTGCAGACGCTCGATCCGAACACGGCGAATGCGAACTTCCAGACCGAGAAGTACGACATGAGCCTCACGCTGTGGACCATGGACATCCCCGACCCCGACGAACTGGCCACCTTCGGCCTCGATCCGAAGTCGGGCGCCAAGTCGTTCTTCACCAACTACGACAACGCGACTGTGGTGAAGGACGTGCACGCGGCCGAGCAGATCACGACCCCGTCCGCCCGGCAGAGCCTCTACAACGTCGTCCAGACCGACGCGGCGCAGGACGCCTTCATGGCATTCCTGTACTACTCGCCGTACCCGTACGTCACCACGTCGAACGTGCATGGCTTCTTCGTCACGCCGCTCGGCAACTACCACATGCAAGACGTCTGGCTGAGCAAGTAGTCGCAGCGACGTGATCACCGTGACGTGCCGGGCGCCCGCAACGGCGCCCGGCACGATCGGCCCGCCGGATGTGATTGCGCGAGGCGACATGCCGGCGCTCTGGCTCGCCAGGATCGCCGGACCCTGTCGTGAAACGAGGTACATATGGGCCGGATGACCTTCGTGTTCCGGCGGCTGCTCTTGCTTGCGCCGACAGCCCTGGGCGTGACGATCATCGCGTTCTTCCTGATTCACCTGATCCCTGGTGACCCTGCCAGGACCATCCTCGGCATCCACTCGACGCCGCGCGCCATAGCGATCCTGCACAACCAGTGGGGCCTGAACCGGCCGCTGGCGAGCCAGTACTGGCTGTTCATGGACCGGCTCTTCCACGGCAACCTGGGGATCAGCCTGTACTACAACGTGCCGGTCTGGGGCCTGCTCACGAGCCACCTTCCGCCAACCCTGTGGCTGATCTGCTACGCCGCCTTGCTGGCCGTGCTCATCAGCGTGCCGCTGGCCATGATCGCTGCCAGCCGCAAGGACGCCGTCCGCGACCACGTCGTCCGGGCAGTGCCGCTGCTCGGGCTCGGCATGCCGTCGTTCTGGCTGGCGCTGATCCTGCAGACACTGCTGGCTGTCAAGCTGCGCTTGTTCCCGGTGACAGGCTACGGGTCCGGCCCCGTCGGCCATCTGCACTCGATGTTCCTGCCGGCCCTGACCGTGGCCATCGCCCTGTGCCCAGTCGTGATCCGCAGCCTGCGGGCCAGCATGCTGAATGTGCTCGGGGCGGACTTCGTCACCACCGCGCGGGCCAAGGGCGTACCGAACCGGCGCCTGTTCATCCGGCACGTGCTGCGTAATGCCGTGATCCCGGCGGTCACCGTGCTGGGCATCAACATCGGTTTCCTGATCGGCGGCACGCTGATTGTCGAGGAGGTCTTCAGCGTCGACGGCGTCGGCTACCTGATGATCAACTCGATCTTCCAGCGCGACTTCCCCGTCGTGCAGGCCATCGCCCTGCTCTTCGGCGTCATGGTCGTGCTGGTCAACCTGCTGACGGACGTCGCGTACGCGTCCCTCGACCCAAGAGTGAGGTTCGACAGGTGAGCGCGATCTCGATCACCGGCACCGCTGGCTCGCCCGAGTCCTCGCCCCGGTCAGCCGCGGCCGAGCGAGCCCAGCCGCGGCGGCGGCGGCGGTGGTACCGGCAGCCGGCCCTGATCGCCGGGCTGTCGATCGTCGGAGTAATCCTCTTCATGGTGATCGCGGCGCCGCTGCTCACCTCCTACAACCCCGACGCTCAGAATCTGACCGCCAGCCTCGCCCCCTTCAGCAGTCACCACCTGCTCGGCACCGACCAGGAAGGCCGCGACACCTTTGCCAGGCTGCTGTACGGCGGGCGGATCGACCTTCAGGTCGCGTTTATAGCCGTGCTCTTCCCGTTCGTGCTCGGCACGATCCTCGGCAGCGTGGCCGGCTACTTCGGCGGCTGGGTCGACATCATCATCATGCGGCTGGTCGACATCGTCGTCGCGTTCCCGTTCTTCGTGCTGATCATCGCGCTAGTCTTCGTGCTCGGCCCCGGCGAGCGCAGCATTTACATCGCCATCACGCTGGTCGGCTGGGTGTCGTACGCGCGCATCATTCGCGGCGAGATCCTCGTCGCCAAGCGCCAGGAATATGTCCTCGCCGCGCAGTCGGGCGGCCTGTCGAACCTGCGCATCATGGGCAGGCACCTGCTGCCGAACGTGATCACCCAGGCGATCATCTATGCGATGTCCGACATCGTGCAGGACATCCTGGCCATCGTCACGCTGAGTTATCTGGGTCTTGGCATCCAGCCGCCGACACCTGACTGGGGGACCATGATCTCCGACGGACAGAACTTCCTGACCACGCACTGGCAGCTGACCACGATCCCGGGCGTGGCCGTGGTGATAACGGGCCTTGGCTTGTCGCTCATCGGCGACGGCCTTGCCGACCTGCTGCGGCCGGGCCAGTCATGAGTGGGCCCGCCGTGAGCCATTCGCTCCTCGCAGGTCAGCGACCTGCACGTGCAGATAGCCAGCCGCCGCGGCATCGTCCGCGCGGTGGACGGCGTGTCCCTGGAGGTGCCAGCGGGCGAAGCGATCGGCCTGGTGGGCGAGTCCGGCTCCGGCAAGAGCATGACCCTGCGAGCGATCCTCGGCGTCCTGCCGCCCGAGGCGCGCATCACGGCGGGCCAGGTTGTGCTCGACGGCGTGGATTTGACGCAGCTGAGCAACGCCGACCTCAACAAGATCCGCGGGCCCAAGATCGCGATGATCTTCCAGGAGCCCATGAGCGCGCTCAACCCGGTCATGCGGGTCGGGCACCAGATCGCCGAAGGACCGCAGGTGCACCTCGGCATGAACAGGTCGCAGTCGGCCGAGCGGGCGCTTGAGCTGATGCATCGGGTCGGCATACCCGATCCCGAGCGCCGTTTCCGCTCGTTCCCGCACGAGTTCTCAGGCGGCATGCGGCAGCGGGTGATGATCGCGATCGCGCTGTCGTGCAACCCGTCTTTGATCTTGTGCGACGAACCGACCACGGCGCTCGATGTCACCATCCAGGACCAGATCCTGCGGCTGCTGTCCAAGCTGTGCCAGGAATCGGGCACCAGCCTCGTATTCGTCACGCACGACCTGCCGGTCGTCGCCCAGGTGTGTCATCAGCTCGCGGTCATGTACGCGGGCCAAATCGTCGAGCGCGGCACCGTCCAGGAGGTCCTGACTGAGCCGTGCCACCCCTACACGCTCGGCCTGGTGCGGTCGGCGCCCGACGTCGACCGCCCGCGGTCTTCGCTCGTCGCGATCCCGGGCTCGCCGCCGAGCCTGATCAGTCCGCCGTCCGGCTGTCGGTTCCACCCGCGCTGCAAGTTCGCCGAGGAGGACTGCACTGTGATCGAGCCGCCGCTGCGCCTACTCGACGGCGGTCGCGCCACCGCGTGCCTGCATTTCGAGCGCGCCCTGGAGGCCGTGCGAGCCGAGGGAGGTCAGCGATGAGTACGCAGTCTGCTGTCGCCGCCGATGTCCAGCCGCCCGGCGAGGCCGGTCCGCTGCTGGCGGCCACTGGCCTCTCAGTGAGTTTCCCGCTCGGCTCGGCGCTCGTCGCCCGGCTGCGCCACGAAGCGCACGTCCTGCGCGCCGTCGACGGCGTCGACCTCGAGATCGAGCGCGGCGAGGCGCTGGCGCTCGTCGGCGAGTCCGGGTCCGGGAAATCAACGCTTGCCCGGGCGCTCGCCGGCCTGCAGAAGCCGGACAGCGGCCAGATCCGCATGGACGGGAAGGTCCTGCCAGACCGGCGCTCCCGCGCTGACCATCGCAAGATCCAGATGGTCTTCCAGGACCCGTACTCTTCCCTCAACCCGCGCATGACGGTGGGGGGCATGCTGCACGAGTTGCTGCGGGTGCACCACATCGTCGCTGGGAACGAGGTCGAGTCCTACACCAGGGAATTGCTGGGTCTCGTCGGCCTGGGAGAGGAAGCGGTCCACGCCTACCCGAGGCAGTTTTCCGGCGGGCAGCGGCAGCGGGTCGCCATTGCCAGGGCGCTGGCGCTGCGGCCAGAGTTGCTGATCGCCGATGAGCCGGTCTCGGCGCTCGACGTCAGCGTCCAGGCCACCATCTTGAACCTGCTCCAGGATCTGCGTGCCGAGCTCGGCCTCACGCTGTTGCTGATCTCGCACAACCTCGCCGTCGTACGGCACTTGTGCGACCGGATCGCCGTCATGTACTTGGGCCGGATCATCGAGGTGGCGCCTACCGAGACCCTGTTCGCCCGGCCCCGGCATCCCTACTCGGCGGGCCTGCTGGCCGCCATCCCGCGGCTGACCTTCTCGGAAGCGGGCGACGCGCCGGCCGTCCAGGGTGATCCGCCGAGTCCGCTGCGCATCCCGTCCGGATGCCGGTTCCGCACCCGCTGCCCCATGGCGCAGGAGATCTGCGAGGTGGAGGACCCGGCGCTGACGGCTGTGGCGAGTGACCCCGCGCACAGCGCGGCGTGCCACTTCGCGTTCGCCGCGCCCGTGCCGGCGCCGCGCACGCCGGCTGCTGACGAAAGGACGGCACCATGAAGGTGTTCCTGTCCACGGATATGGAAGGCACCGCCGGCGTCGTCGACTGGGAGCAGTGCGTCGGGGACGGGCCGCAGGCCGCCGCCGGCCGCAAGCTGCTGCTGGCCGAGGTGAACGCGGCCATCGATGGGGCAGTCGCTGGCGGCGCAACAGACGTCGTGGTCAACGACTCGCACGCGACCATGCGCAACCTGCCGCCAGGCGAGCTGGCCGGCCGCGCGTCTTACATTTCCGGCAGCCACAAGCCGCTGTACATGATGCAGGGCCTGGACGACAGCTTTGACGCTGTCATGTTCATCTCCTACCACGGCTCTGTGGGCGCGCCTGCCGGGCTTTCCCACACCTATAACCCCCGTGCCGTGGTCGAGGCCCGTATCGACGGCGCCGTCACAGGCGAGGCCGGGATCAACGCGCTCGTCGCCGCGCACTATGGCGTGCCCGTCGTCCTGGTGACCGGGGATCGCTGCGCCTGCGACGAGACGGCGGCCCTGATCTCTGCGGTCGAGCAGGCTGTGGTCAAGGAACACGTGAGCAGGCTCGCAGCGCATAGCCTGCACCCGGACGTCGCCTGCGCGCTGATCCGAGAGCGTGCAGAGACGGCGATGCGAACGGCCACGGCTGCGGCGCCGCCGCGGCTGGACCCCGGTGTCCTGACCGTCTCTGTCCGTACGACCGACATCGCCGAGGCGGCCAGCTGGGTGCGCGGCGTCGACCGGGCTGGCCCGCGCGAACTGCGCATCGAGGGTCCAGACCGGCTAGCGACCTACCGCGCCTTCTGTGCTGCCATCCTGCTGACGCGATCGGTTGCGGAGGCCGTGTGACTGCACCAGTCGGCGCCAGGGTAGCGGTGGTCACCGGGGCCTCGGGCGGCATCGGGAGTGCAGTCTGCCGGCGCCTCGCGGCCGATGGCTTCGCCGTCGCCTGCCTGGATGTAAGCGAGCCGGGCGCGGGGTCGGCGACCGACGGCCTGCCGGGCGCTCTCGGCGTCGCCGTCGACGTGCGCGACCCGGCGTCCGTCCGCGCGGCTGGCGCGAGGATCCGGGCCGAGCTCGGCCGTCCGTGGCTGCTGGTCAACGCGGCCGGCGTCTTCAGCATCCAGCGGATCACCGAACTGGATGAGGCGGAATGGGACAGAATACTCGATACCAACCTTAAGGGACCCTTCCTGACGTGCCGGGAATTCCTGCCTGACATGATCGAGGCGCGCGACGGGTGCGTCGTGAACGTGGCGTCGACGGCTGGCGTCCGCGGCGGGCGCCGGCGCGCGGCGTACTGCGCGTCGAAGGGCGGACTGGTCCAGCTCACCCGCAGCCTGGCCATCGACCACGGTCCGGACGGCGTACGCGTCAACTGCGTATGTCCCGGCCTGATCGATACATCCATGGCGGACTGGATCCGGCATGACGAGGAGGCGCTGACCCAGTGGGCAGGCACGATCCCCGCCCGGCGCATCGGGACCGCCGCCGAGATAGCCGACACGGTCGCGTTCCTGGCGTCACCGGGTGGGAGCTACGTCCACGGCGCCGTGCTGATGGTCGACGGCGGAGCGACGGCCTGATCATGCACAACGTCATCAAACACGGGGCACGGAGCCGATGAGCCGCGCCCCCAGAGAGGAAGCCACTGATCCGGCCGGCGAGCAGGCAGACGGGCAGGTACCGAGGCCGCGCTCGGCGCCCGCCGTCGGATCACGACGGGCGGCCCGGCTTGTCGACATCGCGACCGCTGCGGGCGTACATGTCTCGACCGTCTCCCGTGTCCTTAACGGCGATCCAGGCCTGTCGATCCGGCCCGAGACGATCGAGCGCATCCTGACGACGGCCCGCACGAAGGGATACCGGCCCAATGCGCTGGCGCGCGCGCTCAAGCGCGACCGCACAGGCGCGTTCGCATTCGTGGTCCCGCTGCTCCGCAACCCGATCTGGGTACGGCTTCAGCGCGGGGCGCTTCAGCGGGCCGGCGAGCGCGGCTACGTGGTCATGATGATGGAGGAGCCGACGGATGCGCCGAAGCCCCCAGACGGGTACCGCTATCTCGTGGAGGAGAGTCGCGCCGACGGCCTCCTCCTTGCCACTGCCCTGCGCCTGGCCGGACCCGACGCCGGGGTGCGTGACGTCCCGCACGTCTACGTGAACCGGCGCGGTCCGGACCGCGGCAACGACGTCGTCATGGACGAGGCCGGCGCAGTCCGGCTGTTCATAGACCACGTAGCCGGTCTCGGCCACCGCAGTGTTGTGCTCATCGATGGTCCGAGCGACGTCGACACCGTGCACCGCCGCGTCAGCGCCGCTCGCAGACACGGCGCGGCGAACGGCATGGCGGTCACGATCCGGCACGCGCCCGCGACTGAGGAAGGTGGCTGGGACACCACGAGGGAAATGCTCCGCGCCGGGCCGCTGCCTACGGCCTGTGGCGTCGGCAGCCTCAACCAGCTGTTCGGGGTGCTGGCCGCGCTGCGGGAGTCCGGCACATCGGTCCCGCACGACGTCTCGGTCGTCAGCTTCGACGAGGACGAGTGCCTGGCCTTCCTGGAGGTCCCGGTCACGAGCGTGTGCATGCCGCTGGCTGAGCTCGGCGCGGCGGCGGTAGACGGCCTGATCGCCAGGATCGAGGGCAGTGCGATCGGCGGCGGGGCCATCGGGAGCGGGGCCATCGGGGGCGGGGCGGCGACCGACGGCCGGCCCGCGGCAGACGTGCTGGTCCGCGACCCCATGTTCCTAGTGCCGCGCGCTTCGACAGCTCCTCCTCCCGACCTCGCCAGAAAGAGGGCCCTATGACGCCACCAGCCGGCCACACCGCTCCAGTCGGCAAGACCGTGCTTGCGGCAAGCCCGTGCTAGCCGGCAAGCCCGTGCAGCCTGGCAAGCTCGCGCTAGCCGGCAAGACGGCGGTCGTCACCGGTGCCGCGCACGGCATCGGCACCGCCATTGCCTGTGCACTACGCGGCGACGGCGCCACCGTGCACGAGGTCGACAAGGACGTCGCTGACCTTACCGACTCCGCGGCCGTGCGCGAGTTCTTCGCTGGCGTGGGCGCCGTCGACATCCTGGTGAACAACGCCGGCGGAGTCTGCGGCCAGGTCGGCCATCCGCTGGAGGAGGTGCCCGACGCCGACTGGGGCGCGATTGTCGACGCGAACCTGACCACGGCATTCCACTGCACGCGTGCCGTCGTGCCCGCGATGAAAGAGCGCCATTGGGGCCGGGTCATCAACATCTCGTCTGCGGCGGGCCTGACGGTCAGCAAGACCGGAATCCAGGCGTACGCAAGCGCGAAGGCCGGCGTGATCGGGTTCACCCGGCAGATGGCGCACGAGCTAGGCCCGGCCGGCATCACGGTGAACTGCATCGCGCCTGGCTTCATCCTGTCGAACCCGACGACCGAGATTCAGTGGCGCAGTTACGGCCCGGACGGTCAGCGCGACCTGATCAGCGGTATCGCGACCAGGCGGCTCGGCGACCCCGACGACATTGCCAACGGCGTTCAGTTCTTCGCCTCGCCGCGATCGGGCTGGGTGACCGGGCAGGTCATCGCCATCGACGGCGGCAGTGCTTTTCTTTGACGGCTTTTCTGCGACGGCTTTCTGGCGACGGCTTTCTGGCGATGGCTTTTCTGTGATGGGCTCCCTGTGATGGACGTTCCGGTTCCTGGGCTCTCGTTCGCCACCGATGACGGCGGCTACGTCCGCGAACTGGCTGAACTCGTGGCCGTGCCTAGCGTCAGCCGCGACGCCGATACTGCGACGATGAGCGCGGCGGCACACTGGCTCGCTGGGCGGCTGTCCTTCGCGGGCGGGCGGGTCGAGCAGACCGCCGGTCATCCTGTCGTCCGCGGCGAGTGGCTTGGCGCTCCTGGCGCGCCCACCGTCCTCGTCTACGGTCATTACGACGTGCAGCCGACGGGTTCCCTAGTGGAGTGGCTCACTCCCCCGTTCGAGCTAACCGTCGACGGTGACGTCGTGCGGGGCCGTGGCGCTACCGACGACAAGGGTCCCATCTATATCGTGCTCAAGACCGCACAGGCGTTCCTCGACCAGGAGGATGGCCTCCCGCTTAACGTGAAGTTCCTGCTCGAGGGCGAGGAGGAGATCGGCAGCCCGAACCTGCCGGATTACCTAGCAGCGCACGCTTCGGAACTGGCCGCCGATCTTGTCATCTCCGCCGACGGCGCGATGTGGCGGCCCAGCGAGCCGTCACTCTCGCTGGCCTCCAAGGGCCTGGTCTCGATGGACATCGTCGCTGAGGGCGCCGATAGCGACCTGCACTCGGGCCGTTACGGGGGTACGGTGGCCAACCCCCTGCACGCCCTGAGTCAGATCCTGGCGAGCCTGCACGATGCCGACGGCAGGGTCTCGGTGTCGGGATTCTACGACGGCATCCCAGCGCTGACCGACGCGCGCCGCCGGGAGATATCCCGCGTGCCATTCGGCGAAGTGGCGTTCCTCGCGGACCTCGGCCTGTCCCAAGGCCACGGTGAACCGGGCTACACGACGCTCGAGCGGCTCTGGGAGCGCCCGACGCTCGAAATCAACGGCGTCAGCGGCGGGGGCAAGTACACGGTCATACCGCGCACGGCGGTCGGCCACGTGTCGTGCCGCCTCGTTCCCGGCCAGAGCCCGGATGCAGTCATCGGTGCAATTGTCGACCACGTTCGCCGGCAGCCCACACCAGGGGTTTTGGTGACCGTACGCCCGGATGACGCGCGCGTGCCCGCCTACACTATCGCCGCCGAACACCCGGCCATCCAGGCGGCTGCTGCCGCGCTGGCGGCGGTATATCCGGGCCAGGACGTGCTGCTGGCATGCATCGGCGGCACGCTGCCCGCGACGCACGAATTCGAGCGGACGCTGGGCTGCAAGACGCTGTTCTTCTCGTTCTCGACGGCCGACGAGAAGCTGCACGCGCCCAACGAGTTCCTGCGCATCCGCAGGCTGCGTGAGGGTATGCGAGCCTGGGAGATGCTGTGGCGGTTGCTCGCCGCAGGCCCGTACCGGCTGGCACCACATCCGCACGACACCGAAGGGGATCACGATGACTGAGGCGCCGTACACGGCCTACTCGTACCTCCCGGCCGGGTCGTTCCCCGGATTCGAGCTAACGCCGGAGTTCGGCCGCGTGCCGCTGTACGCCGGGGAGCGCCTGACACCGGAGCAGGAGGCGCGCTCGCGCGCTCTGCTGCGCGACAGTCTCGTGATCAGCTTGCACGATCATCCGGTGCGGTTCCCGCTGGATATGGCGCAGACGCCGGAGTACAACCGCACAGGCAGGCAGCACGCCGCTTATGCCGGCATGCGTGCGTCGGGCATGAACGTTGTCTTCGACAACATGATGGACGGCACCGCATGCGTCACGGGCAACGCGCCCTGGCGATGGAGCGACATCATCACTGATCTCGGCATGCGGCAGGCCGACATCGCCCACGCGGCCGGCTTCATGGTCGTGCGGACTGTGTCGGACATCGACGCGGCGGTGCGATCCGGGCACGTGGGACTGGTGTTCGGCCTGGAGGCGGCGACGCCGATCGAGAACGAGATTGACCGGCTCGATGTGCTCTACGGCCTTGGCATCCGGCAGATCGGGATCGCGTACTCCGACGCGAACACCCTCGGCAGCGGGTTGAGCGAGCCGAGCGACGGCGGGCTGACCTCGTTCGGGCGTCGGGCCGTGACCCGGATGAACCAGCTGGGCCTGGCAATCGACCTATCCCACTCATCCGACCGGACGGCGCTGGATACGTGCGAGCAGAGCACCAGGCCGGTATTCATCACCCATGCTGGGGCGCGCGCGGTGTGGGACACGGCCCGGATGAAGCCAGACGCCGTGCTGCGTGCCGTGGCGGACACCGGCGGCGTCATCGGGATGTCAGCCGCGCCGCACACGACGCTCTCGCACGGGCACCCGCGGCACAGCATCGAGTCGGTGATGGACCACTTCCTGTACTGCGCGGACCTGGTGGGCATCGAGCACGTCGCATTCGGGCCGGACACCCTCTACGGGGACCACGTAGCCCTGCACACTACCTTCGCTCACCTGCTCAGCCTCGCGGCTTTGCGCGGTCCGAGCTTCGAGCCAGTGGAATACGTCGACGGCCTCGAGAACCCGACGGAGAACTTCCCCAACATCTGCGACTGGCTTGTGCGGCACGGGTACTCCGACGAGCAGATACGCGCCGTCCTCGGCGGCAATATCTACCGCGTGCTGCAGCAGGTCTGGGTCAGCTAACGGCTCGCGGTGCTGGCGAGCCCCTGCTCCAGCCACGATCGCAGCGCGGGCGCCGGGGGCGCGCCGATCTGGGTCGCCTTGACCTGGCCCCGATCAAGCAACAGAAGTGTCGGGATCGACTGCACGCCGAATCGGCTCTGCAGGCGCGGCGAGGAGTCGACGTTGACCTTGACCAGCTTGATCCGGCCGGCGAACTCAGCCGCAAGAGCCGCCAGGGCCGGGCTAACCATGCGGCACGGTCCGCACCACGGCGCCCACAGGTCGACAACGACGGGGACCGGCGCCTGCTCCGCCACCTCCGCGAATGTGTCATCGCCCGCGTCGACGATCCACGGCAGTGGGCGGTGACAGTTGCCGCATCGCGGCGTGCCGGCCGCCGCGGCTGGCACCCGGTTCTTCTGGCCGCAGTTCGGGCATGTGATCACAGCGGTGTCAGCAGCCATCGTGACGCCTCACTTCGGGGTGTACCGACTCATGCCGGGTTCTGGTAGCTCACCGTCAGTACCGAGTCTGCCAAATCCACCCGGATGATCGCACCGTCCCGGACGTCGCCCGCGATCAGAGCGCGCCCGATTCTCGTCTCGACTTCCCTCGCGATGAAGCGCCGGAGTGGTCGAGCGCCGTAGACCGGGTCGAAGCCTTGCTCGGCGATAAAGCGCCGGGCGGGCTCGGTGACCTCCAGCAGCATCTGCCGCTCGGCAAGCCGATCGCGCACATCGTTGAACATCAGGACCACGATCTGCTCTATCTCGGCCTCAGTCAGCGGCTTGAACAAGACGATGTCGTCGAGGCGGTTCAGGAACTCGGGGCGGAAGTAGCTGCGCATCGCAGCCATGACGCGGTCGCGAGTGTCCGGCTCGATCTCGCCGCCGGAGGTGACACCTTCCATCAGATACTCGGATCCGATGTTGGAGGTCATCGCGATGACTGCGTTGCGGAAGTCGACGGTGCGGCCTTGACCGTCGGTCAGCCGGCCGTCATCGAGCACTTGAAGGAGCGCGTTGAACACATCCGGGTTCGCTTTCTCCACCTCGTCGAAAAGGACGACGGAGTACGGCTTGCGACGTACCGCCTCGGTGAGCTGGCCGCCTTCCTCGTAGCCGATGTATCCCGGCGGCGCGCCGATCAGCCGGCTGACGGTGTGCCGTTCCTGGTACTCGCTCATGTCGATCCGGATCATGTTCTCCTCGCTGTCGAACAGCGCGGCGGCCAGCGACTTGGCCAGCTCCGTCTTGCCGACACCGGTCGGGCCGAGGAAGATGAACGAGCCGATCGGCCGGCCCGGATCCTTGATTCCGGAGCGCGCGCGGATGATCGCGTCGGAGACGGCCTGGACCGCCTCGTCCTGGCCAACCACGCGGTCATGCAAGATCTCGTCGAGGTGCAGCACCTTCTCCCGCTCGCCCTCCTGGAGTCGGCTGACAGGGATGCCGGTCCACCGGGCCACGATCGCCGCGATCTCGTCGTCGTCGACGACCTCGCGCATGAGCCGGTGGCCGTCCAGCCGCTCGCTGAGCCGCTCTTCTTCGGCGCGGAGCCGCCGCTCCAGCTCGGGCAATCTGCCGAGGCGCAGTTCGGCGGTCCTGGTCAGGTCGTAGTCGCGCTCGGCCTGCTGAGCCTCCTGCCGGACTTGCTCCATCTCCTCCCGCAGCGTCTGGACCCGGCGCAAGGCCTGTCGCTCGGCCTCCCACTCTGCGCGGAGCGCGTCGGCCTCCGCCCGCAGATCGGCGAGCTCCTTGCGCAGTTCCTCTAGACGAGCCTGGCTGGCCGAGTCGTCCTCCTTGGCGAGCGCTGTCTCTTCGATCTCCAGGCGCATGACCCGTCGGGTGAGCTCGTCCAGTTCGGCGGGCATCGAATCGATCTCGGTCCTGATCACCGCGCAGGCCTCGTCGACCAGGTCGATGGCCTTGTCCGGCAGGAACCGGTCGGATATGTAGCGGTGGCTTAGCCTGGCCGCCGCGACCAGCGCGCTGTCGGCGATCCGCACGCCGTGGAACACTTCCAGGCGCTCGCGCAGGCCGCGGAGGATCGAGATCGTGTCCTCCACGAGCGGCTCATCGACCGTGACGGGTTGGAATCGGCGCTCGAGTGCCGCGTCTTTCTCGATGTAGCGGCGGTACTCCTCGAGAGTGGTGGCGCCGATCATGTGCAGCTCGCCGCGCGCCAGCATCGGCTTGAGCATGTTGCTGGCGTCCATGGCGCCTTCGGCCGCGCCCGCGCCTACGACGGTGTGCGCTTCGTCGACGAACAGCAGGATCCGGCCGTTGGAAGCCTTGACCTCGGCGAGGACCGCCTTGAGCCGTTCCTCGAACTCGCCGCGGTATTTGGCGCCCGCGAGCAGCGCGCCCAGGTCGAGGCTAAATATCACCTTGTCGCGCAGGCCTTCCGGCACGTCGCCGCTGTTGATGCGCTGGGCCAGGCCCTCGACGATGGCGGTTTTCCCAACGCCGGGGTCGCCGACGAGTACGGGGTTGTTCTTCGACTTCCTGGACAGGATCTGAATCACGCGGCGAATCTCGGCGTCCCGGCCGATGACTGGGTCGAGCCGGCCGGCCGCAGCGTCCGCCACGAGGTCCCGGCCGTACTTCTCGAGCGCCTCGTAGGCGACCTCCGGCATGGCGGACGTCACGCGCTGGTTGCCCCGGATCCGGGCCAGGGCCTCCAGGAACGCCTGCCTCGTGACGCCTTCTTGCTGAAGAAGCCGGCCCGCGTTCGTGGCGGAGCCCAGCGCAAGCGTCGCCAGCATGAGGTGTTCGACCGACACGTACTCGTCCTTGAGCCGCCCAGCCTCCTGCTCGGCGTCGTCAAGCAACCGGGCTAGCTGCTGCGTGACCGCCACCTGACCGGGTGGGACGCCTGGCCCGCTGACTCGCGGCCGCCGTTCCAGTTCGACCTCGAGTTCTTTGCGTAGCTGGCCGGCGTCGGCACCCACCTGGGTCAGCAGGCGTGGCACAATACCGTCGGACTGGTCGAGCAGCGCAAGCACCAGGTGTTCGGTATCCGCCTCGGGATGGCCGAAGCGCTGGGCCTTGGTCTGCGCGTCGTGCAGCGCTTCGGACGACTTCTGCGTGAGCCGATTCGGATCCATTACTGCCCTCCTAGCCGCTGACGGCGCCGCATGGCTGCCTCGAGCACCGCAATCCTGTCTAGGAGATCGATGACGAGGCCGGTCGCCGCGTAGTTGATCGCGAAGCCCGCGCGCAGGCGCTGGATACGGCCGATCGCGGCGAGCTGGCTGCGGTTGAACCACAGTCCGCCTGCCGAATCCTGAGTGGCGTCGAGGACGCTAAGGGCGACCAGCCTGCGGACGAGGTCGGGGTGCAGACCGGCTGCGGCGGCGAACTCGTCCAGGTCAAGCCGCGGCGCGCGGACTAGCGCGTACGTCAATGGCGTCTCCTCGGATCGAAGTCGGAGGTCGCGGCGAGCTGCTCGAAGAGTTCGCGCTCAGCCTCCGTGAGATGAGCTGGCACCATGATGCGGGCGTCGGCGTACAAGTCGCCAGGCGTGCCTTTGGGATTCGGCATCCCGCGTCCGCGCAGTCGCAGGCGCCTGCCGCTGGAGGTGCTCGGCGGGACCGTGACCTTGGCTTCGCCGTCGGGCGTCGGCACCACGACGGAGGTGCCGAGCGCGGCTTCCCACGGCGCGAGCCGCAACTCGACGTGGATGTCGCGGCCTTCCAACCGAAAGGTCCGGTCCGGTCTGATCTTGACGACCAGGTACAGGTCGCCCGACCGGGCGCCGTCGCTGCCGCGACCGCCTTGACCGGCAAGGCGGATGCGCTGTCCGTCGGTGACGCCGGGCGGAATAGTCACGTCAAGCGTGCGCTGGGTGCTGCCACTGCCGATCGTCAGTGATCGCTGACCGCCGCGATAGGCCTCCTGAACGGTGAGGTCGATGTCGGCCGCCTGATCGGCGCCGGGCACCGATCCGTAGCCGCGCGCGGACCGGCCGCCGAACAGGCCACCGAACAGGTCGTCAAGGTCTATGTCCTCGCCACCGCCGCCGAACCCGAATGGGGTCCCGCCGGCCTGCCTGGCACCGGCGCCGGCCCTGCTCCGGGCGCCTGCACCCGCCCGGGCCCGGCGCCAGGTCTCCGGATCCACGTCCTCGGGCACCTGCCGGAAGTCGGAGCCGAACGCGTCATAGCGACGCCTGGTCTGCGGATCGGACAGCACGTTGTAGGCCTCGGAGATGTCCTTGAAGCGATCCTCCGCGGCAGGATCAGAGTTCACGTCGGGATGGTGCTCGCGCGCCAGCTTGCGGTAGACCCGCTGGATCTCGTCCTGGCTGGCAGTCCTCGGCACGCCTAGGATCTGGTAGAAATCCCGGTCAGCCATCAGTGCGCCTTGGCTACGACTACCTGGGCTGGCCGAAGCTGGTGCCCGTCCTCTCCGTAGGCAGGCCGGATGACCTCGACCACCGAGCCCTCAGGTGCGGCCGGGTCGGACCGCGTGGCGATCGCCTCATGCCGGGCCGGATCGAAAGTCGCCCCGAGATCGTCTCGGCGCGGGAAGCCGAGCTGGGCGAGCACGCTCACGGCTTCGTCCCGGACCGCCCTGACCCCCTCGATGATCGAGGTGGGGTCAGCTTGCGCGTGCGCGAGGGCCCGCTCGAGGTTGTCGACGACGGGCAGCCACTGCGCGGCAACGCGCGCGGCCGCTTGGGCCCCCGCATTCTGCACCTGAGCGGCGCACCGCTTGCGGAGGTTGTCAAGATCCGCGAGCGCGCGCAGTCGCAAGTCCTCAAGCTCGGCGATGCGGGCGGTCAGCTCAGCCACAGCAGGTGGGCCGCCCGCATTGCTGGCAGCCGTGCCGTCCGGTGCCATGCCAGCCGATCCGGGGTCGCCGCCCCGCCCGGCTCCGGCCGCAGTCTCCTCACGCGGCCGGGCGGACGGTGAAGACGCCTGTTCCGGCCGTGACTCCGGATTGCGGCCCTGCTCACTCATGGGTGGTGAACTCGGCGTCGATGACGTCGTCCCCGTTATCACCGTGGCCCTGCCCACCACCGGCCGACGCGGCGCCCTGCCCAGCGGGCTCGCCCTGGCTAGATGCGCTGAGGCTCTGGTAGACCTGCTGAAGCTCGGCGGTCAAGGTCTGGAGCCGGTCGATCGGCGTCTCGTCCTTCAACGCCTGGCGCGCCTCCGCGATCACGTTGTCGGCCCGAGCCCGCTCGTGCACCGGGATCGCGTCGCCGCGCTCGGACAGCAGGTTCTCAGCCTGATACGCGGCGGCATCGAGGCTGTTGCGGGCATCGGTCCGAGCGCGGATCTGGCGATCTTCATCGCGGTGCCGCTCGGCGTCCGCCACCATTCGCTCGATCTCGGACGTGTCTAGGTTGGACGACTCGCTGATGGTGATCCGCTGTTCGGTGCCGGTGTCCTTGTCTTTGGCTGACACGTTCAGGATCCCGTTGGCATCGATGTCGTACGTGACCTCGATCTGCGGCATCCCTCGCGGGGCAGGCCTGATGTTCTCCAGTCGGAACCGGCCGAGCACGCGGTTGTCGGCGGCGCGCTCGCGCTCGCCCTGGAGCACGACGACGTCCACTGCCGACTGGTTGTCCTCCGCTGTGCTGAAGACCTCAGTGCGGCGCGCCGGGATCGTGGTGTTCCGCTCGATGACCTTGGTCATCAGGCCGCCTAGGGTCTCGATGCCGAGCGACAGCGGCGTGACGTCGAGCAGCAGGACGTCTTTGACCTCACCCTTCAGGACGGCAGCCTGGACCGCCGCGCCGAGCGCGACAACCTCGTCCGGGTTGACCGTCATGTTCGGATCCTTGCCGCCGGTCAGCCGCCGGACCTGGCTCTGCACGGCCGGCATCCGGGTCGCACCGCCGACGAGGATGACCTCGTCAATGTCATTCTCGGTCAGCTTGGCGTCGCCGAGCGCCTGCTTGACCGGCCCGACGGTGCGTTCCACCAGGTCGGCCGTGATCTGCTCGAACGTCGACCGCATGACCGTCGTGTTGAGGTGCTTAGGCCCGGACGCGTCTGCGGTGATGAACGGCAGGCTGACGGTCGTCTGCGTCACCGAGGACAGCTCGACCTTGGCCTTCTCGGCCGCCTCGAAGAGCCGTTGGAGCGCCTGGGGGTCCGCCCGCAGGTCGATGCCGTTGTCCCGCTGGAACTCGTCGGCGAGGTAGTCAACGAGTCGCCGGTCGAAATCATCACCGCCGAGGTGGGTGTCTCCGGCAGTTGCGCGTACCTCAACGACTCCGTCACCGATGTCCAGGACGCTGACGTCAAACGTGCCGCCGCCAAGGTCGAACACCAGGACCGTCTCGCTCTGCTTCTTGTCGAGTCCGTAGGCGAGGGCCGCGGCTGTCGGCTCGTTGATGATGCGCAAGACTTCGAGACCGGCGATCCGCCCGGCGTCCTTGGTTGCCTGCCGCTGCGCATCGTTGAAGTAGGCGGGCACGGTAACGACGGCCTCGGTGACTTTCTCTCCCAGGGACTTACTGGCGTCCTCGACCAGCTTCCGCATCACGAGCGCAGATATTTCTTCCGGCGCGTGCAGACGGCCGCTGACACTGAAACGTGCAGTGCCGTCGGGACCCGGTACGACGTCGTAGGAGACCGCGTGGATCTCGCTCTCGACCTCGTCGAACTTCCGACCGATGAATCGCTTCGCCGAAGAGATCGTTCCCTTGGGGTTCAAGATCGCCTGGCGCCTGGCAATCTGGCCGACGAGGCGCTCGCCCTGTGGGGTGAAGGCCACGACCGAGGGAGTCGTCCTAGACCCCTCAGCGTTGGGTATGACCGTGGGCTGGCCGTCCTCCGTTACCGCGATCACCGAGTTGGTCGTGCCGAGATCGATGCCTACTGCCCTTGCCATCGCTGTACCTCCTGCTCAGCTGCCCCTGGGCTGACTGGGTACTGCCTGGCTGCGTGGCTGCCTGGCTGCCAGCTGACCCGCTACCGCTGGTCCGCGCCCGCATCCGGCGTGTGAAGCGCCATAGGAAGCACTGCCCGGGGCGGAGAGGTCTCAATCAGGCCCAGACAGCTTGCTATGAGCTCCCGTTACAGCGACCGGCTTCAGCCGAGGCCGCCGCCGAGCCGGAAGGCGGCTGACCCAAGGCCGCTAAGAACCGCGGCGTGGCTGTGGAGATGTCATAGCTGGGACCCCAGTACCACTGCGTAGCATCCGAACCGGGCACGAGATGCGCGTAGCCGGTCGGATCCGCGATCCACCAGCGGACCCGTGCGCGCATCGCCATCGGCAGCCCTGCGACCTCCGCCTGCACGAGTGGCCATTCGTCCAGGGATGTGTAGAGGATGGCGAGCGCGCCAGGGTGAGCGCTCAGCCGCTCTGAGACCCAGGCCGGCACGGCCGCCGGCGTAGCGCAGCCGGGCTCGACATCGAGCACGTTGGCACCCGGGTCGGTAGCTTCGACGTCGATCCACAGGACTGGCCCGCGCCCAGCCAGCTCGTCGGGCTGAGTCGGCTTCCCGCCCGTCGCGTACGTCGCGATGACCTGGCCGCTCGGGAGAGCGGTAGGCAGAACCGAGTCATAGATCAGGTAGTTCTTGGCAGCCCCCCGCTTCCGCGAGACCTGCGCCGAAGCTGCGGGACGCGCAGTCGGCCCGGATGCGCGGGCGGCCGGCGTGCTGGCTGCCTCCGGCCGAGGCGCAGCCTGGTGGCGGCCAGTGCCGTCACGGTTGTGCTGCTGAGCCTGGGTAGCGGCGGCCTGCCTGGAGACGCGGCTCGTGGCGGCAGCGGCCAGGGAACCTGCGGCGTGGCCGTCCGGAGGTCCGGCCGCGGCGACGGCCACCCCAGCCGAGACAGCGCCGACGACGACGGTCGTGGCCGCCGCTACCGCGAGCGTGAGGCGGGCAGGCCTGTGCCGACCGTGGTCGCTGCGGGCGCGGTGACGCGGCGGACGACGGTGCTGCGCGGGACGGCGGTCAATGGGCACGACGGGCCATGGTCGGGCGCCGGGGCGCTGAGCTGTGACCCAGGACGCTCGGGCGGGGCGGCGACAACAGCCGCCGACGCAGAGCACGCGGATGCGACGCGGATCAGGGCGACGCGTCGCCCAGAGGGCGACAATCACACGCCTAGGTACTGTCGGTCACTGCTAGTGGACGTCCAAAAACGACCAGGCGTACCCAAAACACGCGAATAGCCCCTATGATCTCGGTCACACTGGGCCGCCGATGCGGCCGCAGTAGGCTGGGGTGATGTCTGAGCATCAGCACGAGTCAGCTGACCTTGAGGACTATGAGGTCGAGGACGCCGCCGACACGTTGGACGGGGATCTAGGCGACGACCCGCTCGACCGGGGGGTGATTCCGCCGCAGCGCTGGACGTCGGCGAGTCGCTTTGGGACGACCGGCGCCGAGCAAGAGGACGGCGAGTCTCTTGATCAGCTACTGGCGGAGGAGGAGCCGGACATTCCGTCGGCGCGGGGCGAGGACCAGCCAGCGGACATCGCCGGGGATCCTGACGCGGCGGACGAGGATGTAGACGGGCTATTGCTCGATGACGGGCCAGACCCGCGCGCCGGTCGGCTCCTGGCCGAAGATGAAGGCTCAGAGCCCGTCGCGGAACCCGACATGGTCGCCCGTGACACGGGCGTCGATGGCGGCGCTGCTACCGCTGAGGAGGCGGCAATGCACGTCGTGGATTCTGACGACTACGACATCCGCTCGGAGTGACCGGCGAGCGGACTTGACTGCTCCGGCGGGCGGCCGAGAGCGTGCCGACCTGAGCGGATCCTGAGCGCCAGCGAGATTTCCATCCCGCCGAAGACGATGAGCCAGACGCTCAGCAGGACCACCAGCGTAACGAGCGAGATACCGGGGATAGCCAGCAGGATGAGCCCGGCGATGACGCTCAGGATGCCCATAAAGAATCGCCATCCGCGCCCGGGCATTTCGCGGTGCGATATCGCCGTGCTGCCAGCCTCGCGGAGCCGCGACAGTCCCGCGTCATCGCGGCTCTCGTAGACGGTTATACCAGCGACGGCGGCGGCATAATGACTCAAAAGGCCTGGTCGAGGTCGCCTTTGGAAATTATCCCGAGGGCAGGCCGCCCGGGCAGGCCGCCACTCCGCCGACTGAGGTTGATACCTGACCGTGGATGACGCGCCCATCCTGGCCGAGCGGCTACGCCTCGGTGTCGGCTTCGGCGCAGAGGATCGCAGCCATCTGCTGGAAGTCCTGTCCGCGCTGGACCGGCACCTGGCCCACTGGCGGCCAGCGCAGGTTGATATCCAGATCTCGGTGAAGGATCGCGGCGGCCCAGAGCAGAAGGTATCGCTCGAGGCGTGGTTGCCAAGCTGGCCCCCGCTCGTGGTCACGGCGGCCAACGCTGACCTGGGCCGAGCCCTGGTTGACGTGCGCAAGGATCTGATCCGCCAGATTCAGGACCACAAGGCCCGGCGGGACTTGCATAAGCCTCCGCAGTGGCGTCGGCGGCCCGACTGAGAACGCCCCATTGGGATTAGTGGTGCAGCCTGAGCGGGAATGTTCCCGATGACTGTGCCAATCTGTACCAGTGTCCGCTCAGCCGCTGCCGGGGATTCTCGCCAGCCTGGCCCCCGTGCTCGATCACTACGGCTACCTGGCCGTCGGCGGATTCATCCTGGTGGAAGATTTCGGCATTCCGTTGCCCGGCGAGACGATCCTGATCGCCGCCGCTGTCTACGCAGGCTCTGGCAGGCTGAGCGTCGTCGCCGTTGGACTCATCGCGCTGGTCGCGGCCATCATCGGTGACAACATCGGCTACGCGATCGGCTACTTCGGCGGCCGAGCGCTGGTGCTGCGCTTCGGCAAGTACGTTCATCTGACCAGCGAGCGGTTGGCGAAGGCAGAGGGCTTCTTCCACCGCTATGGCGGCGTCGTGGTGGCCGGCGCACGCTTCGTCGAGGGGCTGCGCCAGGCGAACGGGATCGTCGCCGGGACCATCCGGATGCGCTGGCCGAAGTTCCTGCTTTTCAACGCCATCGGCGCCGCGCTCTGGGTGACCGTCTGGGTGTCGATCGGGTACTTGGCTGGCAGCCACATCACCCCGATCTACAACACGATTACCCGCTACGCGCTGTACTTGCTGATCGCGTTGGCCATCGTGGCCGCCGCGCTGATAACCCGTGCCGTGGTCCGGCGCCGCCGTCGCACCCGGGACGCCACTAATACCGGGGACGCCCCTAAGACCGGGGCCACCCCAGATACCGGGACCGCTCCGATGGGGGAAGATGACGCCATGGCACCGCAGTACGGGCCGCATCGGTGGTCGGCCGGATATCACGACACCGGCCACAACGCCGCGCTCAGGGGCGCGACGTTCATGGTCTCCGACCTCGCTGGCGCCAAGTTCATCGATTGCGACATGCGCCAGGTCAAGATCGTCGATTCCTGGCTGGTCGATGTCAGCGTGTCCGGATACCTGAGTAACTTCGTCGTGAACGACGTCGACGTCACGGCGTTCGTGGCCGCCGAACTGGACCGGCGGCATCCCGAACGCGTGCAGCTGCGGGAGATGCAGACAGCCGACGACTACCGTGCCATGTGGGGCACGGTCGAGCGGCTATGGTCGGAAACGACTGCCCGCGCGGAGCGCCTGCCTGCTGAGGCACTGGACGAGCGGGTCGGCGACGAGTGGTCCTTCGTCGAGACGATGCGCCATCTGATCTTCATCACCGACTCCTGGGCGAGCCGGACGGTTCGCGACGTACTGATGCCGTACCACCCGTTCGGCCTCCCCCAGACCGCCTACGCGCCGGCGGACGTGGCGTCGCTCGGGATCGACTTGGCCGCGCGCCCGACATTTGCCGAGGTGATGACCGTGCGCGCGGGTCGTATGGCGACGGTGCGCGGCATTGTCGGCAGCCTCACCGATACTGAGCTCGGCCGGATATGCACGCTGTCGCCCGCACCGGGTTACCCTGACGAGTCCCGGACGGTTGGCGACTGCCTCGCCGTGCTGATGGAGGAAGAGAGCGAGCACCACCGCTTCGCCGTGCGCGACCTAGCGGTGCTGGAAGAAACCGGCCGATCTGGACGATCCGGCCTAATTATTTGAGCTACTCAATCAATTGCGGCCCAGACGGCCGTGTCCACTCGCGAATCTTGTTAGCATTGCATAACATTTGCAGGCAGAAGTGAAGGACCGGTAGTGCCGCAAAGCCGGACGGCTGCCTCGGTGCGGACGTCAAGCTCCGGGCACGATTCACCTAATGTGGTGTGTAGCCTTCGCGGGTCGCCCTACGCTGAGGCAAGACGTGCAAGCCGGGTTTGGCGAGGGGCAGCGAGGGCAGCCAGGGCCTCCAAGGCTGAGCGGCGCGGCGATACCTGCCACGATATTAGGACCGCATGTCCGCTGACGGAGGTATGGCCGAGGTGACACGGGCATCCATCGACTCGGCCGACCCGCCAGGCGCGGCCGGATCGGTGAGGCCGGCCGACGAGGCCGGCAGGCACGGTCCGGTCGAGGGGCTGGGCCCGGCCGGTCCTGTCGAGCGGGTCATGAGCACGGTGATCCGCAGGCTTGCCTGGAGCCGGCTCGCCAATCCCAAGGTCGCCGTCACGATCGCCGGGTGCGGGCTGCTGCTCGGGGCCGTCGTCGGCGCCACCGCGCCGAACAACGCCACGCTGAACATCAGGCTGCCGCTGTCAGTGCTGCCATCGCTGAGCCACTACGGCATCCTCGCGATGGCGATCCTGTACCTCGGCGACATCCTCGCCTGTCTGGGCCTGGCAGGCATGCTGTGGGCGCACAGCCAGGGATGGCGCCCGAACCCGTGGCATCTGCTGGCCGCCAGCTCTGCTGTCGTCGCCGTCATGGTGAGCCTCACACCAGTTGGCTCGTCGGATACGGCCAGTTATGCGGCCTTTGGCCGCATCGCCGCGCTCGGCGGGAATCCGTACGCGAAGAATCCGGCCCAGTTCCTGGGGCCCCACTCCCCGTACTACCGGGTCATCGGCAAGGTCTGGACGCACCAGGCGTCTGTCTACGGGCCGATAGCCACCGCGGTCCAGCGATTCGCCGCCACGATCGGCGGGGCGGACGTTCGCACGACGATCTGGGTCTTGATGATCCTCAATGGACTCGTGTTTATCGGCACCGGCTGGCTGCTCCTGAAGACCTCCGACGATCCGGTCCGGGCGACGCTACTGTGGACGGCCAACCCCGTCATCATTCAGCAGCTGGTCGGCGGTGGGCACCTGGACACGTTCGTGGCGGCAGCGTCGATCTGCGCGATCCAGGTCGCGCGTCGTTTCTCGGGCGGGTGGGGCGACGTCCTCACCGGCGTGCTGATCGGCCTCGCGTGCGGGGTCAAGGCAAATGCCGGTCTTGTGGCGGTCGGGCTCGCATGGCCCATGCTGCGGCGGCATGAGTGGATGCGAATCGCCCGGATCGCCGTCGTATCGCTAGCCACCCTGACCGTGCTCTATGCGTCTTACGGACTGAAGGCGCTGAAACCGCTTCTCGGCGGTACACAGTGGGTCATTCTGCCGTCGCCATGGCGGTTCGTCCAGATGATTGGTCTGGCGATCGACAAGCATGCCCCGATGACGACCGCCATCAATTTGCTGTGGCCGATCGCCATGATCGTGGTCGCGTGGCTCATCTACCAGCGGATCTCCTCGGATCAGCCAGGAGAAGTCGTGGCGCCCTTCGCGCTGACTTTTGCCTGGATCCTGGTGGCCCCCTGGGTGTTCCCGTGGTACACCGCGATCACCTGGGCCGCCCTGACCCAGGTGCCGCGCAACCGGATGACCCGGTGGCTCACCATCGTGACCGTCCTGCTCGCGCTGTGGCATTCCAGCGGCGGGCAGGGCGTAGTGGGCCAGTTGTGAGATCCTCCGGCCCGTCGAAGTCGTGGGCGAGCGAGGGCGGCGCTCGACGCCCGGCCGGCGGCGTGGGAAGCCTTGTCGAGCCCGCGGGCGCCAACCGCCCGGCGGGCGAGGCAGCGCACGACAGGCCGGTACGTGGCCTTCGAGCGGGCCGGGCCGTGCTGCGACGGCACTGGCTCCTCGCCTCGCTGCTGGGCGCTGGCCTGGTGCTGCGCGTGCTGGCCCAGCTCGCCTACCGTCCCGCGCTGTTCTACATTGACTCGGACAAGTACCTGCACAACGCCTACGGCAACGACCCGGAAGGCTACAAGCTCCCGCTGCGGGGGATCCTGCTGGTCGCCAACTTCAACGCACTCGTCGCGATCCAGCACCTGCTCGGCCTCGCGATAGCGGTGGTTTTGTACGTGCTGCTGCTGCGCCGCGGCGTGCCGCGCTGGCTGGCCGCGCTCGCCGCCGCCCCCATCCTGCTGGACGCCTACGAGCTCCAGAGCGAGCAGTCGATCATGCCGGAGGTCTGGTTCGAGGCCCTGATCGTGGCCGGCATCGCCGTCCTGCTCTGGGCACCGGCCATCAGCTGGCGGCGCGTCGTAGCAGGCGGGATCGTGCTGGGGACGTCGGCCACCGTCGCGCAGGTCGGCGAGGCCCTGATCCCGGCGGCGGTGCTTTTTGTCCTCGCTGCTGGTGGCGACTGGCGGCGCGCCTTCGGCAAGGCCGCAGCCCTGGTCGCGGCCTGCGCCCTGCCCATCCTTGCCTACTGCACCGGCTCCGTCCTGCTCGGCGGGGGGTTCTTCCTCTCCCATCAGGGCGTCACGTCTGTCTACGGGAGGATGGCCACCGCCGTCGACTGCGCCACCATCAAGCTGCCGTCCGCCGAACGGGGGCTATGCCCGACGCCAGCTCAGCAGGCCAGGGGGGATGATTGGATCGAGTTCGGTGCATACGCCCCGGTACAACGGGGCTACTACGACCACCGGGATCTGCCACGCGCCGAGGTCGACACGCTAGTGACGAACTTCAGCCGCAGCGTCCTGACGCAGCAGCCACTGCGCGTTCTCCGCGCATACGGCCGTGATGTGCTGAAACTGTACGCAGTGGACCGTGTCACGGCGCCCGGCGACCCTCCTATCGACCGCTGGCAGTTCAGGACCTCGTTCCCGTATTTCTCGTCGCATGCCACGCCCAAGATCGTCAACGCGGCGATCGACAAGTTTGGCGGCGGTAAGCCGGCTGTCTGGCGGCCGGTAGCGGCGTTCCTGCACTCGTATCAGCTCAACGGCGGCTACACCCCTGGACCTGTGCTTCTGCTCTGCACGCTCACCGGCCTGGCCGGCTCGGCCTTGGTACTGCGCAGGTCAGCACGAGGACCGACGCGCCAGCTCACCCTTGCGTGCCTACTGTTCTGCGCTTCAGGCGTTTCGCTCATACTGATATCCGATCTGTTCGTGTTCTCGTGGCGATACCAGCTGCCCGCGCTCGTCACCCTTGTCCCGGCAGGCGCGCTCGGGATCAGCGCCATCATCGGCTCGATCAGGACTCAGCGCAGTACCGGCTAGTGCGGCTGGCACAGAGAAAGGCCAGGTCAGATGACGGCGGGTAACCGCAGTCAAGCTACCGCCGTGGTCGCGCTCCCGAAGCAAGGCCGGGTGCGGGTGCGCCATGCTGCTCCCGCGGCTGTGTTGTTCGTCCTGTCGCTCGCGCTGCTTGTGGTGCTATTCCAGACCCTGAGCTCGCACCCATGGTCGATGCTCGACCTGCGCGTTTACATGTGGGGCGGCACGCTGGTCCGGCACGCGCAAGATCCGTATCTCTATTCCTACGACAAGGTCCTGCAGTTCACGTACACGCCGGAAGCGGCCGGGTTTTTCGCGCTGATCTCGTTCATCAACGTGCAGGTCGTGAAGGGACTCATCACGGCTGCGAGCATCGCATCGCTGCTCGGAGTGCTCTGGATGACGTCGGGCTCGGTGGAGCGCTGGCGGACTCGTAGCCGCCTTGGCGCAACCCTGGTGATCGGCGCGGTGGCGCTGTGGCTGGAGCCAGTGCGTCAGACCCTGTCCTTCGGCCAGGTCAACCTGCTTCTGATGGTCCTCATCATCGCGGACCTCAGTCTGCCGGACAGTCGCTGGTGGAAGGGCGCGGGCGTTGGCCTGGCCGCGGGATTCAAGCTGACCCCGCTGATCTTCATCCCCTACCTGCTGCTGACGCGGCGGTTCAGGGCGGCGGCGGTGGCGACGGCGACCTTTGCCCTGTCTATCGCGGTCGCGGCGGCATTCCTGCCGAGGGCATCGGAGCACTACTGGTTCGATGGGCTGTTCCTCAACCCGCATCGCCTCGGGAATGTCGCTTACATCGGCAATCAGTCGCTATATGGCGCGCTGGTGCGACTCTGCGGCAGCGCGGCAGCGGCCCAGCCGTATCAGCTCGCCGCTGTGGCGGTGGTCGCGGCGGGCGGGCTCTTGCTCGCGGCATGGGCATCGCACCGGCGCCAGGAGATCGTCGGCATCCTGGTGTGCGCGCTCACCGGGCTTCTCATCTCGCCGGTTTCGTGGTCCCACCACTGGGTGTGGGTCGCGCCCATGCTCGTCGTCCTGGCGGACCTCGCCACACGGCCCCTGGCGCTGCCGCACGCCCGACGCCGGCGGCTGGCCCGCTGGCTGGCCATGGCCGCTGTAGTCGCCGTGTTCTCCGGCGTGCTGTGGACTGTGCCTTCGCCAGCCTTCCAGGGCCACGTCATGACCGGCCCTGAGCAACTCGTTGGCGACCTCTACGTGCTGGCAGGAATCGTCGGCCTTGCAGTGGTGGCGGGCCTGCTGGCGCTCGCGCGTCAGAGGGACCGTCCCCTGCCGCCACGCGAAGCAGAGGTCCAGCTCGGATCCGACGTCTGACGGATACGCACCGGACCACCCGCGATTAGCCTTGGCCCGGGTCGAGCTTGCTGACCAGCATCTCCAGGACTTTGTCCTGGGCAATCAGGTGCTCCTGGATCTTGACTGCTTCGTGCATCACGGCATCGGCGTCCTTGTACGTCGCCTCGGACCGCTTGTCGGCCGCCGCAGCTAGCACGTTCTGGCCGACGATGATGACCGACAACAGAACGAGCTGGAGGAACGTCTGGGAGATCCACGACACCAGCGTCACGGCGCTGTGGGAGCTGATCGCCTCGGGCAGGCTCACGAGCGCCAGTGCGGCGAAGGCGTAAGCGCACCACATGGTGCCGACGCCATCGGTGACTTTCACGGCGAGCCGCGCATTAAATCGCTGCATGGCTGTGTCATGCGGCAACTGGTCCCTCGCTTTGACCGGGCCTGGTGCCCGCCCCTCGAGCTTCTCCACCGTCCGGTGATGCGGCACGTACTTGTAGATCGATATGTCAGCCATCGGTATAGCCCTCTCGTCATGACCAAGGATCGGATATCGGCGATGGCACTCAGTTGATCACGACGACGGCCAGGTAAACGGCGTCAATGCCGCCAGCAAACGCGGGGGATGTGCCGACAGGAGAATCGGGCAGCTCAGATACGGTCGTGCGGTCGGCAATACGGCGGTTGCTTCGACCGGGGATGGCTTCGCATGGGTGTACCGGAATCTTCGCAAGTTCAGCCGACAGACGCCCGGCCCGCCATCACCGCCACGGAACAGGCCAGCGTAGGCGGCGTCGGCCGAGCGAGCATAGCCCGCTCCAGTGCCGTGATGGCGGCAGGAACACTTGCCTCGCGAGTGACGGGCCTGATACGGACTCTCATTCAGGCATACGCGCTGGGCGCCGCAGCCCTCGCGGATGCCTATAACGTCGCCAACTCCCTGCCCAACGCCGTCTATAACCTCATGCTCGGCGGAATCCTGACGAGCGTGATCGTCCCCTTGCTTGTCCGCGCAGCGCAGCGCGATGGCGACCGTGGCGAAGCCTACTCGCAGCGGACATTCACGTTGCTCACTCTGGCCCTGCTTGTCATAACGGCAGCCGCCACAGCTGCGGCCGGGCCGTTGATCTATCTCTACAAGGGCGGCGTAACCGGTCCTGAACTGCACTTGATGGTCGTCTTCGCGTACTTCTTCATTCCGCAGATCTTCTTTTACGGAGTCAGCTCGCTAGCTGGCGCAGTGCTCAACACCAGGGGTAGCTTTGCGGCGCCCATGTGGACACCGGTCATCAACAACATCGTTGTCATAGGGGTTCTGCTGGCGTTCGTCTTCACCGCTGGGTTTGGCGTCGAGCCGGCCTCGATCACCAGCGGCGAGGTCGGACTCCTGGGCCTCGGAACGACGCTGGGCGTCGTGGCGCAGACTGCGGCGCTGGTACCCGCACTGAGGGCGGTCGGATTCAGGTGGCGTCCACGGTACGATTTCCGCCGCGCCGAGCTATCTGGAATTTGGCGTATGGCCAGCTGGGTGTTCGGTTATGTCGCGACCACTCAGGTGACCCTGCTGATTACGACCAGGGTGGCCAATCAGGCCAGCGTGCTCGCAACCAAAGCGCACGTGGGCTACGGTGCCGGCTACACGCCGTTTGCTTATGCGTGGCAGCTTTTCCAGATGCCCTACGCTGTCGTCGGTATCTCGATCATTACGGCCCTGCTGCCGCGGATGAGCGCGCACGCCGACGGCCACCGGCCGGACCTCATCAGAGCTGATTTTTCCGCAGGCTTGCGGCTCGCGTCTGTCGTCGTGGTGCCCTCTGCTGTCATACTCGCCGTTCTCGGCCCGCCACTGGCAGAGGTATTCCTCGCCCACGGCTCCACCAGCGTTGCTAGTGCGCGCTACATGGGCGAGGTGTTCGCGGTCTTCTGCCTCGGATTGCTGCCGTACACGGTCTTCCAGTTGCAGCTGCGCGTGTTCTATGCGCTTCACGACAGCCGTACGCCGGCGTTCATCGGCGCAGCCTGCATGATCCTCAACATTGCGATCAACTACGCTGCGCTCGCTGTCCTGCCGCCCGGCCAGGTCGTGGCGGGACTCGGGGCCGGTTTCGGCGCAGCGAACTTGCTCGGCGCCGTCGTGGCCTGGCGGATCCTGAGCAGGCGGCTAGGCGGCCTGAGCGGCCACGCGATTCGCCGCAGCCTGCTGCGCATGCACGCAGCAGCGGTCCCGGCTGCAGCGCTGGCAATCATCCTGTCGCTCGCGGCCAGGACCACCCTGCCGCAGGACGTGCTCGGCGCCCTCGCGACGGTGGTCCTGGCCGGCGGCGGTGCGGTGACGCTGTACCTTTTCCTGGCCAGATTCTTCGGAGTGCGGGAGCTTACGGAGCTGCTAGCGGTGATGACAGCGCGGATTCGCCACTGAGCTGCATAGTGGCGACCAGAGGCTGCCGCATAGCGGCCACAGCGGCCGCCTGCGTTCCCATGGCCAGCATCTCGTTGCTGATCCACTTATCGATCACGTCATCGCTCTCCCACGAGGTGATGAGCGCGTAGCGAGGCTGCGGACCTGGGTGCCAGACGACGTGGTAGAGCCGCTCGGTGTCGATGACCAGTTGCATGCCGGGGTGCAGTACGACCCTTGTCTCCGTCGCCGGGTCATCCTTCTTCTCGCGGAAGATGAACACGGACTCTCCTGCCGCGTCATCCAATTCAAGCCAGGACCGGATTACCCAGCCGGAACCCTCGGGATTGAGGCGGTTGTTGTCATCCTTGTGAAGCTGGCGCAGAGCTGTCGCCTCGTCACTGGGATTGAGCTTGATCACGCGCACCCTGCCGAAGTTGCCGCCGATCCCCTCGACATAGCCGCACAGGCCGGGAGCCAATCCGCGGTTCTTGGTCCAGATGCCGCCCTTGTCAGGCTTGCCATGATCCCAGAAGCCGCGGCAGTCCATCTCGCCGGTCGCGGACGTTAGCGGGGCGAAGTTCGTGTCGCCGCCACTCTTCCAGTCCATATACGTCAGCGACTCCCACTCCGCCGGAGCAATGGGAGACCCCTGCCAGTCCCGCATGATCGCGTATCCCGTCGCCGCGAGGATATCGAGCTTGCGATGCATGTAATTTCCTCCTTTGCGCGCTGCTCTTCGCACTAGGTCCGGCGCGCGCCATCCCCCGGTAATGGTGGTGCTAATCTCATCTCTCCGCCCTCTCATGGCGGCGTGACGATAACTTGGTGACGCCGTTACGCGGCTGACACGGCATGGCGCCCGACGGCTCGCCGCCTTGCCCGTTTAAATCCCAGGGCTTACTTTCGGTATCGCAAAGACTTGCCAAAAAAAGTCGGCCTTAGGCTTGCGGAAAGCTTTGCGCGGATACTCCGGAAACATGGCCGCGTGTGATGGCCTGACTTTTAGGGGCAACGAATGGCGATGAGGTCGGGTGAGACGGCCAGGTCGGACTATTACGATGATCCCGACTTCAACTACGCGCGCTGGTGGCTCGGCCGGAATTATGAGCATCGAGCCGAGGTACTCGCGATTCGCAGGCTGCTACGCGGCCACAGGCTCGCTCACGCCGTGGACGTCGGCGGCGGCTTCGGACGACTCAGCGTCGTCCTCGCCGAGTTCGCCGACGCGGTGACCCTGACAGACTCCAGTCGGCAGCAGCTAGAGATCGCCCGGAGTTTCCTCGCGCGTCATCCGTCCGTGCGCAGGCGCTATATGGTCGCGTCCAACCTGGATTTCCCGGACGCCAGCGTCGACCTGGTGGCGATGGTCCGAGTCATGCATCATCTTCCAGAGCCAGCCGCCGTCCTCGCCGAGATATCACGCATTCTGCGGCCGGGCGGCTACGCAATTATTGAGGTAGCAAACTCCGCGCACGCTGTGAACCGATTCCGGTCGGTGGTGCGCGGCGAGCAGATCCCGACTGCGGCGAGGACAGTCGGATCTCACGGTCAGATTCCCTACGTCAATCATCATCCCTATACCGTCGCGCGTCAGTTTCAGGATGCGGATCTGCACATCAGGCGGAGCCTGTCCGTATCCAACCTGCGTCACCCGGCGATCAAGAGAGTTCTGCCCGACAAGGCACTTCTTGCGATGGAGCGCATAACGCAGGAGCGCGTCGCCTGGACTCACTTCGGGCCAAGCATGTTCTTCCTGCTGGAGAAGTAGCCTCAGGCGCAGACTCTCGGAGCTCGGATAATCATGGCAAAGGAGGCACTGCCCCCAATGCCGCCCGCATCTTGGCGACGAGCCGCTCGAACATCGGGTACGCGGCACTCCCCCCGATGGCGTCGATCGCTGGCTGCCACAGTTCCCACCTGTCGATGAGCCGACGGCCCAGCAGGCTCCTGATCAGCTCGAAGTCGAAGCCGCCGTGTTCCTCGAGTGCGCCGAGTTGCTCAAAGTAGTCGAGCTCCCGGTAGAACACGTAGGCCTCAGCCGAGTTCTGCGCTATGAACCGCGACATCGCGTCCCGCAACGCTTCTGGTGTTTCGAACTCAGCGACCAAGCGGCGCGTCTCGACCATCGGGGCTTCGTTCCAGCGCCTGAAGAAGTCGACAGCCATCTCAGCCTGACGACCTATGCGGGCTTCACGCGCTTGCTGGCCCGCAAAGATGACCGCACCGATCGCGCTCAGCAGCCCGAGGGCACCGACCGCGGTGGCGATCGCCGTGACCTGCTCAGCCCAGTTGGGCACAGCGCCACCGCCCGGTCTCGCGTACCTCGGTCATGAATGTCCGCTACCCGAGTTGCTGGCAGCCAACCGCGAAGCCTCGGCTTCGCGGGCCGAATCGCCGTGGTCCAAGCTGGCCTCATGAGGAAGACGCACGCGTCGCTGGCCGACGGGCGGCAGATCATCTACTTTGACGAGTCCGACACCGCCGTGCCCCCACTGACCGACCGGCGTGAACTACCCGCGTTCCGGGTCCGGCCGACGATGCGCTACGACGCCGTCCTGGACGAGTGGGTCGGCCTGGCCGACTTCCGGCAGGACCGCACGTACCTACCGCCTGACGACCAGTGCCCGCTCTGCCCCTCAACGGCCGTCCGGGCTACCGAGATCCCCGCCGCGTCCTACCACGTCGTGGTCTTCGAGAACAGGTTTCCTTCGTTCGCGATGATGGCTGCAGCGGACGAGCCGGCCGAGCCGCACCGAGCGGCCGACCAGTTCCGGTTGGAGCGGCCTGGCGTCGGGCGCTGCGAGGTCGTCTGCTTTACGGCTGACCACGACTCATCCTTTTCTGCCTTGTCGCCTAGCCGGGTGGGCACCGTGATCGAGGCCTGGATCGACCGCACCATGGCGCTGTCCGCCCTGCCGGGCGTCGGTCAGGTCTTCTGCTTCGAGAACCGGGGCAGGGAGATCGGCGTGACGCTGCCTCATCCGCACGGCCAGATCTATGCGTACCCGTTCTTGACTCCGCGGACGCGGCGGATGCTCGGCAGCGCGCGCGCATACCGACAGCGGACGATGCGCAACCTGTTCGCCGACGTGCTTGAAGCCGAGCAGCGCAGCGGCGAGCGGATCGTCGTCCGCGGCGATCTGTGGACGGCGTTCGTCCCGTTCGCAGCCAGGTGGCCGCTGGAGGTTCATCTCTACCCGCACAACCACGTGCCTGACCTCCCGGCACTAAGCGCCGCGGAGCGGGCCGAGTTGTCGTGGATCTACCTCGACGTGCTGCGCCGGATGGAGGCGGTGTTCGACGACGCACTCCCCTACATAGCCGCCTGGCATCAGGCGCCCGTGCGCATTGACCGCGACCTGGCACGCCTGCACCTGCAGCTCTTCTCGATCCGGCGCGGCCCGGGCAAGCTGAAATACCTGGCGGGATCGGAGTCTGCCATGGGCGCGTTCGTCAACGACGTCAGCCCGGAACGTGCTGCCAGGCTGCTGCGCGACGCTTACTGATAACGCTGCACACGATGCAGGGCTCCTGAGCATCAGCTAGTGTCCCGTGAGCGACGGTTTCTTACCCAAACGACTCGAACTCGGTCAGGGACAGGTTGTTTCCGTCGGGGTCGAGGAACCATGCGATCTTCGCGCCGTCCGGCGCTGTCCACACACCGCGCTCGTCCTGGCCCATTCCCTCGTACTGCGTGAAGCGCACGCCGCGCGCAGTGAGCTGATCAATCATTGACAGGATGTCCGTAACGCTCCAGCCCAGGATCGTGTAGGGGGCAGCCACCGGCTGCCCCACGGTGGTCAGCCGCAGCATGGTCCCGTTGGCGTTCGCGACGAGCGCGAATGGACTCTCCGCAGTGATGGGCAGCCCGAGGGTGTCCCCGTAGAACTGCCTGGCCCTGTCAAGGTCGGACACCCCGACAAAGCCGATCAATGCACTGTGCTCCAGCATCCGCTCTCCTGGCTCGCTAGATCACATCTCAGCGTGGCAGTCAGCAATCATCATGGCAGCTCTCTGCAGAGGTCAGGTGGTATCGGCGACACGACGCTCTGGCCGTGGCCGCGCGGGAAACTATGCACGCGGGTGAAATCACCAGGCAGTACATTCACAGTCCTGAGAACGAGCTTTGCAGTAATACCCATCGGAGGTATTGCTGATACCCGACAGGGGTTTGGCGAATACCCCGCCTGGGTTTAGCTGCATCGGACATTCATTCGTAATAGAGTTTCCCCGCTTGCGGTAATAGCGCACAGCCGATTAGCCTTTCACGACATGCGGCACGGTCACGTAATGGGACACAGTAATGCTGGGCAGCATTACGGATCTCTCTGCGCGCCAACCGGCGCGGTCGCCGGAGCGCTGCGTTGAGCGGACCAACCTGGCTGGCGCCAGTCGCCGCAGGGCTCATGATCGCGATCGCCGCCTGCTGTGTCGTTCGCCTGGCGGTATGGTGCCGGCACGGTCGCCGCATCGAGCCTGACGTCGACGTCGTCCACGTGCTAATGGGCGTGACCATGGCCGGGATGCTCGAGCCGCGGCTGAGCCCACTGCCGCCCCAAGTGTGGCAAGCCGTGTTCGCCGCGGTGGCAGCGTGGTTCACCTGGCGAGCCTTCCGTGCACGCGCGGGCCGTCGTCGGTCTGGACGCTCGCGGTGCGCCCACCCGGCGCCGCACGCGGTCGAATCCGTCGCGATGATCTACATGCTGTTGCCCGGGCACCCGGCATCACGCGATCCATCCATATCGATGCCCGCGATGAGCGGACCTGCCGGCGCCAACCCGGTTCCTGCCTTGATCCTGGCCATGTTCATGCTCGGCTACGTCCTGTGGACCGCCGACCAGCTCGCAGCTTTCTCGCGAGCAGTCCCGGTAACCGCCGGCGTCGCCCAGCCTGGCCCCGCTCAGGCTGGACAAGCCCAGGCGCGACCCGCGCAGTCCGCGACCGCTGCGCTCGCCCCTCGGCTCGCCGCCTGCTACAAGATCGCGATGGGCATCGCCATGGGCTACATGCTCATCGCGATCGGCTGAGCTGCCCTACGCCCTAGACAGTCGTTTTGCCGCAGGATTCGACACGCCGGGCGGTGTCGAAGCCTCCGCCCAAAGTGGGTGGCTGAGCAAAAGGATAATCTCATGGCCCCGCGATGATTTCGGCGCTCTGCGCACGTCTGAGTTCTTGTAAGCAAGGGCCGCCGTCGGGGCCCGTGGATGAACTCTCAGAGGTGACGACATGGCGAAACCAGCAATCGTATCCGCCGAGGAGTGGCAAGAAGCGCGCGCCAAGCTCCTCAGGGCCGAGAAGGAAGCGACCAGGGCCTTGGATGCGCTAGCGGCCCGCCGCCGCCGCTTGCCGATGGTCCAGTTCGGCGACAGCTACACATTCGACACGCCGACCGGCCGGAAGTCACTGGGCGACCTGTTCGAGGGCCGAGAACAGCTCGCGATCTACCAGTTCATGGACCTTGGGCCAGACCAGTACTGCCCGGGATGCACCGCATTTACTAACAACATCGCCGACTTGCAGGACCTGGCCGAAACCGGAGTCACCTGGGTCAACGTGTCCAACATGCCCCTCGCCCAGATCGAGTCCTACAAGTCCAGGATGGGCTGGACCGTGCCATTCGTCTCCTCCCATGGCACATCGTTCGCCGCTGACTGCGGGGCAGGTGAGGGCTTCGGAATAAGCGTGTTCCTGCGCGACGATGCGAACGTCTACCGGACTTACTTCACCACCGCGCGCGGCGCCGACCGGCTGATGTTTGTCCACAACATCCTCGACCTGTGCCCATACGGTCGGCAGCAAGACTGGGAAGACTCTCCGCCCGGCTGGCCGCAGAGCCCCACATATGGCGCTGCGGAGACCGAACTGCTGGCGACCATGGAAGGGAGCGCGTGACACCGCACGCAATCAGGCAACCTGCGATGGGAGGACCACGTAATGCACCGTGGTCTTCTTCGTCAGCCTGTGAAAGGCCGGGACAAGCAGACCCTGCATGATGGGGTACTTCCGGGCTAGGGCGTCGGCCGCTGCGGCTGCCTCGGGTCCCGTGACGCGATGGGCGGTCGCTTGCCGAGTGCGGCCGGTCGGCTTGCCGCTCATTGTGCAGGGCGCGATCCAGACCTGCGGGAAGTTACGGATGCGCTTGACTTTGCCGGTCGCTGACCAGGTGCGGAAGTAGGCGCTTCCATCCGGGCTCAGGGCGAGGTGGACCGGCGTGCCGACAGTCGTGCCATCGCGCTTGCGGGTGGTCAGCAACACAGTCCGCGTCTCGCGAAAGTCGTCGAAGGGTCCCATGGATCGTGTCCCGGCCGGCTTGCGGTGATCAACGTCGTCCCACCATCGTGCACCTGCCTCGGCCCGCAGAGCCAGCCTGAGAGCGTCGCGCTCTGCCTCGGTGAAAGCAGCGCTGGGCTAACGGCTTCCGGTTGAGACGGCACACCGGTACAGTTGCCCTGATTCTGTGTGATACCCACCTTTGTCGGCCTCGATCTGCTAAGGGGACCGCAGGCATGAGTTATGGATCCACGCCCGGCGATTGGCAGGGAGACCTTGCAGGGCGGCCGCAGGAATTCGAGCAGCCGCCGCCGGATCCAGGTCAGGCAGCGTCGGGTTACTTCCCGCCTGGATATGGCGCGGTTGCTTATGGCAAGCCGCCGCCGACGTACCTGGTCTGGGCGAGAATCGCCGCTGGCGGCGGTGTGCTGTTCAACTTGATCCTGGGCTTGCCTGCCGCCCTGATCGCCATGCAGCACGGCCGGAAAGTCCGCGCAGCGTGGGAGTCTGGAAACCAGCAGGCGGCAATCACGGCGTCGCGCAAGGCCCGCACTTGGGCGATCGTTTCGACCGTGCTCGACGCGCTGGGCGTCGTCCTTCTCCTCGTCATCGTTGCGGCGGGCGTGGCTAGTTCGAAGTCAAACTTCAGCAACCCGGCTGCGGTCGCATCCTCGATCAAGGTTCAGCTGCAGAAGCGCATCAGCGACCCGACCAGCCAGTACTACAGCGCGGGCCTGAAAGTCACGTCGGTGGTCTGTACGCCCGCTGGCAACAACACTGACCACTGCGTGGACGTTTTCTCCAACGGCCAGACAGCGTCAGAGACTGCGGTGATTTCTGCGAACGGCGACAGCTACGTCACCCGTTGACGTTACTAACTGAGTCGGCGGCACCAAAGTGCGGCTACCGGCGGATCCAGAGCGTCACGATCATGCCCCGGAAGTGGTGACTTGCGGCCAGCGAGAAGTCGCTCTCCAGCACCGCGCTCTCCTGCCTGAACAATCCGGGCGGCGCCTTGGACGGACGCGCGCCGATCACCCAGATGCGCTGGTAGCTGAGCATCAGCGGGCGAGTGAGGCTGAAGGGCTTATCGGTACCGCGGAAGTTGCCGGCCTTCAGCGGCGTGACGGCGACAGCGAAGTCGGTGACCTTCCGGAAGTCGGCCGGATAGCCAAGTTCCGCCTTGCGGAACAGGGTGTCAGAGAACAGCACGCCGTCGCCTTGCTGTACCCGCGCTGCGAGGTACTGTGATGGCCCGCCGAAATCGTATTGCCGGCTCTGCGGTGTCCGGATGAAGTGCTGAGGTCCCAGTTGCAGCAGGAGCGCGAGCAGGCAGATCGCTACTCCCGGTACCCAGGTGAGGAACCGTCGGCGATCGCCGCTCGCCAGCCACTGGCCGAGGCGGTAGGCTCCCGCGCCCGCCAGCAAAGCCGCCCCAGCCTCGCCGTACAGTACGTACCGGTCGACATACAACGGCGGGGCAATAACCGATTCAAGCAGTAGCAGGCCTCCCGGCACGACGAGAAGCGGAACGGCGACCGACGCCAGCGTTATGCGGCCGGTGCGCTGTGCAGCCGGGGGCTCAGCGCGCGGACTCGGGCTGGCCGGTCCCGTATCTGCCGCACCCGCCCGGGTCGCCTGGCGCCATGCCTTTGGCGGCGGGAGCACGGCGATGACCGCGCAGGCAAGCAGGATCACGCTGGCTGCCGTGCCAGCTCCGAAGTAGTCGCGGAATAGCGTCCGCACTGAAGCCAGGTCCGGGCGGCCGATCCAGGATACGGCTGCGTGCTGCCGGACGCTGAGCGCCAGGAGCGGCAGCACGAGCGCGGCTCCGGATACAGCTGCTGCGGCCCACCGCTTGACGGTCGCTGTGCCCGGCCGGGCCACCAGCACGGTGACAGCGTGGGCGGCGAGCACCAGCAGCGCCATCTCGTTCAGATAACCACTGAGCGTCACCAGGGCGCCGTAAGCCAGCCACCATCGGGTCGCGCTGTTGCGGGCGCCCGCCTTCTCGGCGTCCAGCGCGTGTAGCAGCGCGAGTGTCGCAGCCAGCACGCCAGCGAGGACCATGGCATACGAGCGCGCGGTCTGCGCGTAGTAGCTGATACTTGGGGTCAGCGCCATGATCAGGCCCGCGAACAGGCCGACCCAGCCTGAGCCTGTCAGCCGCCTGCCAATGACGGCTGCCAGCCCCGCCGCGATGGACATCGCGATCACCGAGGGAACGCGCAAGACGGTGGGGCTAGAGCCAATCACCGTCCAGCAGTGCATCACCAGGTAGTAGAGCCCGTGCACGGCGTCGATATGGCGGACCAGGTGCGCTAGCTCGCGCAGGCTGACCAGCGCAGCCCAGCGGGTCGCCACCTCGTCGTTGCCCATCGAGTCCGACCGGGCAAGGCCCCAGCTCCCAGCGACCGCGACCGCGGCGACTGGGACGAGCACCGGACCGTACTTGGCGGCGTACGACATCCATCGGCTGGGCCGCGCGCTTGGCTTCGCCGCGGCCGGCGCCGTCGGTTTGGTGCCAGCCGGACGCGCCGTCACGGGGTCCTGCATCCCGCTGGCGCCTCGATCACGGCCCGTCCGGCGGTGGGCTCAGCGACGCCGCGAATGTCTCCCGCCAGCGCTCCGGCGAGTTGAATTCAGCGGCGGCGGCACGGTACTGGGCAGCTAGCTGGGGCCACTGTCGGCGAAGCCGGCGATGCAGGACGAGGCTGCGCCGCCCGAGTGAGCGGAACAGCCGCGGGTCCCGCTTGTACCAGGCAGCAGTGGTGCCCTCGGCAGTGGATACCACCGCGCTGTCCAGCTTGGCCAGCACCCACCAGGATGCGTCCTGGTAGGGCAGCGCCATCTGCGGTCGCTTCATGGCCCCCGCCCGCGGCCGCCTGAACTGCCGCAGGGTGCCGGAAGCAGCTTTGGACATCAGGTTGAACTTATTGGTCGGCGTGGTCGAGCTCTTCACGGCTTCCGGGGGCTTGCGCCGGGGCGGCGGGAACGCCTCTAGGTCCGCGGCGCTCTTAGCGTCGCCGAACCCCGCCTGGAGACCCCGCAGCTCAGCCAGTTTCATCCCGATCTGCTGGTGCATGTGATCGGGTCCGGTGAGGACATCCTCGATGGCGAGCAACCGGATCGCCGCCGTCGAGTACTGCATGGACAGCAGTCCCTGAAGCTGCCGTTCGAGGCTCTCCGAGATGAGGGCGCCGCCCTTGGGCGCGGGCGAGTGCAGCAGCGCGGAGACGATCCGGTTGCGCACATGGTAGTAAGCCTGCCAGTCCCTGGCGTCGTCCTTGTCATCCCAGGGCACCTGCCAGGACCCGACTCCCGGCAGCGACACGGTCGGATAGCCGCGGTCGCGGGCGCGTACGCCGTATTCGGCGTCCTCCCACTTGATGAATGCCGGCAGTGACAGCCCGATCTCCTCGATGACCGCGGTGGGGATCAGGCACTCCCACCAGCCGTTGTAGTCAGAGTCCGCGCGGCGGTGCAGCCACGGAGTGTTCCGCAGGTTCCGCCGCCCGAAGTCGTGCCGCGCCTTGGTGTTCGGCCCGGGACCCCACCACCACTTGTGCGGTTCGACGGCCTCGGCATACGCGTGCAGCAGCGACCGGTCATGCAGGCTGAACATGTGGCCGCCGACGATCGTCGGCTTGCGGGCCAGGTCGGCGAAGGTGACCGCCCGCAGGATGCCCTCGGGCTCGAGTTTGACGTCATCGTCGCTGAGCAGCACGTAGCGAGCTCGGCCGGCCCGCACCGTCTCGTCCATGGCCCGCGCGAAGCCGCCGGACCCGCCGATGTTGCCCTGCCTGATCACTTGCAGCCGGTCACCGAGCTTCTTGGCGGCGTCAGCGAAGCCAGATTGCTCGACCAGCGGTTCGGAGCTCTGGTCGATTACGTAAACGCGGTCGATCAGCTCGTGGATCTCCGTGGCGTCGCCGAGGATGCGCAGCTTGTCGAGCATGTAATCGAGCTGGTTGAAGGTAGTGATGCCAAGGCTGACGGTGCCGCTCGGCGCGGACTGGGCCAGCCCGAGCCAGTCAGCCTCGATCAGCGTCGTCCCTCGCGGTCCGGCGATGATGTCGAACCAGTACCACCCGCCGTCGATGAAGGGAGCGAGCGGCAAAGTGCGCTGGATCGTCTCTGGCACGTCGGCGTCGACGCTGATCGTCTCGACCGGATGGCTGAAGCCCTTGGCGGTGGAGCGATAGAGCACGATCTTTGATTCGCCAGCCAGCCGGATGCGCAGCGTAACCGACTGCACGGTGGTCCACCGGCGCCAGTAACTGGCCGGGAACGCGTTGAAGTAGGTGGCGAAAGAGACACGGCGGCCTTCGGTGATGAGCGCGCTCCGCCGCGGCCCGACGGCCTCGGTCAGATAGGCAGGGACATCGGCGCCGAACCGGATGCTCGACTGTGCTTCGCCGACGGCAGCGTTGGCGACGGGCACGCTGATCTGCTGGCCCTTGCCCCCGGTCAGCGCCTCGTTGGCCAGTTCGGCCGCCAGCTCAGCCGCACCGCGTTCCATGTCCGTCTCGACATAAAGCGGAACGACGTCAAGGTCTTCGCCAGGGAAGGTGACCCGCTGCAGGACGCGCAGCTCGGTGCCGGGGCTCACTTGTCACCTGCCGGCCGGTTCAGCGGCTCCCCGTCGGCGAAGTGCGGCCGCAGCCGGTTGTCATACATGCTGAGCGCGGCTCCTATCGCCATGTGCATATCAAGGTACTGGTAGGTGCCCAGGCGGCCGCCGAACAACACGCCACTCTCGGCGTCGGCCAGCTCGCGGTAGGTCAGCAGCCGGGCCCGGTCCGCCGCCGTGTTGATCGGGTAGTAGGGCTCGTCACCGCGTCCGGCGAACCGCGAGTACTCGCGCATGATCACTGTCTTGTCGTCCGGGTACCAGTCGCGCTCTGGGTGGAAATGCCGGAATTCGTGTATCCGAGTGTAGGGCACATCCTCGTCGGCGTAGTTCATCACGGAGGTGCCCTGGAAGTCGCCAGTCGGCAGCACTTCCCGCTCGAAATCGAGCGTCCGCCAGCCAAGGTCACCGGCGGCGAAGCCGAAGTAAGCATCCAGCGGGCCGGTATACACAACCGGGACCTGCCCGACCGCGCTGGCACGCAGGTCAGCGAAGTCGGTGCTCAGCCGCACCTCGATGTTGGGATGGTCAGCCATCCGGGTTAGCCACGCTGTGTAGCCGTCGACCGGGAGCCCCTGGTAGGTGTCGCTGAAATACCGGTTGTCGAAGGTGTAGCGCACCGGAAGCCTGTTGATGATCTCCGCCGGCAGGTCCGCTGGGTCGGTCTGCCACTGCTTACTCGTATAGCCCCGGATGAAGGCTTCATACAGCGGGCGTCCGATCAGTGATATTGCCTTCTCCTCGAGGTTGGCGGCGGTACCGGCCGCCACTTCGGCCGACTGCTCCGCCACGAGGGCCCGCGCCTCGTCCGGCGACATCATCCGGCCGAAGTACTCGCAGATCGTGCCCAGGTTGATCGGCATCGGATAGACGCGGCCCTTGTACGCCGTGAACACGCGGTGCTGGTAGCCGGTAAAGGCAGTGAACCTGCTGGCGTACTCGAAGACACGCGCGTTCGATGTGTGGAAGAGGTGCGCGCCATACCGATGGACTTCGATGCCTGTTTCCGGCTCGGGCTCGCTATACGCGTTGCCGCCGATATGGTCCCGGCGCTCAACCACGAGGACGCGGCGGCCCAGATCGCTCGCGCACCGCTCAGCGATGGTCAGCCCGAAAAAACCCGAGCCCACGACGACAAGGTCGACGTTCACCGGTTCACCGGCGCTGTCGGCTCATCTCGCAGCCCGGCCGCGAGCATGTCCGGGTACCGCCACTCGTCAGCAAATTCCCAGTCCGGCGGCTCCGCCTGGGTGGGCACTTGAGCCTGGCGCTCAGGAGGCTTCGACAGCAGCGCCACCAGCGGCCGGTACACGGCCCGGCGGAGCCACCAGGGAATCAGGCGGTAACCGCCGCGAACGAGGACGTTGCGCACATACTCGGAGGGTGACGTGAAACCGCTCCGCCGGAACTCGCGCTGCAGGCGCAGCTCGGAGCGGAGCAGGGCGGTCCCGCCCCGGCGCTTGAAAGCGGTCTCGCCGACCCGGTAGAAGACAAGCGGCTCGGCCACGTTCGCCGTCCGCGCTCCGCCCTGGATCATGCGGGCGAACAGCGCGTAGTCCTCCATCAGCGGATGATCACCATAGCCTCCGGCCGCCAGAACTGCCTGGCGGCGGTAGACGACAGTCGGGTGATTGAAAGGATCATGCATCCGGGCGTACCGAGCTATCCGACCCGGATCTACCGGCGGGACACGCTGCCCGACGATCTGGTCGGTGTCCGCGACAAACTCAAGCAGGCCAGACCCGACGATGTCAGCCTCCGCCATCAGCGGCAGCTGGACTGCGAAGCGATGGGGCATGGCGATGTCGTCGGCGTCCATCCTGGCGACAACGTCGAACCAGCTTGCGGCGAGGCCGCGATCAAGCGCGGGACCGAGGCCCCCGTTATGCTCCAGCGGCACGAAGGTCACCGGGATCACGCACGTGGCTGTGATGTCGTCGAGGCACTCGGCAAGATCGGCACGTACTGGCCCGTCACGGACGATGATGACCTGGTCAGGGCGCACGGTCTGGTCTGCGACCGCGCTGCGGAGCGCACGCCGGACGTACTCAGGCCGGTCGCCGTCATACACCGAGATCAACAGCGCAAAGGGCTCATGCACCGGGGAAGGCTACCTCCAAAGGGGGTTACCGTCGAACCCGGCAGCGCGGGCAGATCGGGCAAGCCGCGCGGCCAGATCGGGCAAGGTGCCGGCTCCTGCGGAGTCCTGCCCTGCACTCCTCGCAGTCTATCGGCTGTTAGTGTAACGGCTGACGACCCGTGAGGCGGGCCTGGCCAGGGCTGACCAGGCGCCCCAAGCCGACAGCCCGCGAGGTGCCCGGATGGCGCAGGCCATCACTGACCGCAAGATGGCCGATCCTGCGCCTGGCACGGCCAGGAGCGCGTCCGGCGGTGCGCGCGAGCGCCCCAGGGTGATCTTGCATATCGGCGAGCCGAAGACCGGCACGACCTTCCTGCAGCAGGTCATGTGGCGTAATCGGGCCGCTCTCGCAGGTCAGGGCGTGGTGCTGCCCGGTCACCATCCGCAGGATCACTTCCGCGCGAGCCAGGATCTGCGCGGTATCCAAAAGCTGCCGAGCGATCCGTCCGGCTCGTGGACTGGCGAATGGGAGATCCTCGCCAGCGAGGCGCGCCAGGCCCAGCAGGTCGCGGTCATCTCGCACGAACTGTTCTCGGCCGCTGACCCGGAGCAGGCAGAGCGCGCCGTTCAGTCGCTTCAGCCCGCCGAGGTGCACCTCGTTCTCACAGTGAGGGACATGGCCAGCCTTCTGCCCGCGGAGTGGCAGGAGACAGTGAAGCACCGCAATTCACGCGGCTGGGATGACTGGCTCGGGGACGTCATAGACCGGGAGTCTCCCTCCCCGGACAGACGCCAATGGTGGTTCTGGCGCGTGCATGACACGCTCGCGATTCTCGACATCTGGTCCCGGCACGTGCCGGCCGAGCGTGTGCACGTCATCACAGCCCCACCCGCGACGGCGGGAACGGGGCTGTTGTGGCAGCGGTTCGCGTCCGTCCTCGGCGTTGACCCAGGGATGGTGGACCTCAGCCGCGCACGCGCGAACTCGTCGCTCGGCATGCCGGAGATCGAGTTCCTGCGCCGCCTGAATGAGGAACTTCCCGACGAGGTGCCTGACTGGTTCTACATGTGGAACGTCAAGGAGGCGCTGGCGCATCAGACCCTCGCGGCGCGGCCCGCCCGAGGTCGCCTCATCCTGCCGGCCGACCGGCAGCCGTGGACTGAGGACCATGCCGACGCTCTGATCGCGGGGCTGCGCAAGTCCGGTTATGACGTGGTAGGCGAGCTGGATGAACTGCTGCCGCGCATCGCCACCGAGCCTGGCGCCAGACCCGACGATCAGCCCGCCGAGCAGGTGCTCGAGGTCGCGGTGGAATCGGCCGCGGCTCTGATCGTGAATCAGTACCGGAAAGAGTACCCGGCAGTAGAGCCACAGGCCGGGTTTGGCGGGCGCGGCGGACTGGCGGCCCGGGTGGAGTCAACGGTCGCGTCATCGCCGCGCCTGAAGCGCACCGTGCGTGAGCTCAGCAGCCGGCACTCGTCGGTGCGGCAGCTGCGGATCATGGCCTGGCGCGCCCTCGAGCGATCCAGGGCCCGGAAATCTTCGTAGCATGCTGCAGGCCAGCGATCGCGCTGAGGGCTCCCCTCCACCGCGGGTAGTGGCGGTCATTGTCACCTGGAACCGCCGAGACCTGCTGCTCGAGGCGCTAGGCGCCGTATGCGCCCAGAGTCGGCCTCCGGACACCGTGATCGTGGTGGACAACGCCTCGACCGACGGAACGCCCGCGGCCGTTCGCAGCAGCTTCCCCGGCGTCCAGCTGGCCACCCTGGGTGTCAACTACGGCGGTGCGGGCGGCTTCGCCTACGGAATGGCGCTCGCCCTGTCCGATGGCGCGGACCTGATCTGGCTGATGGACGACGACACGGTGCCAGAGCCTGGTGCCCTGCTAGCCCTGCTCGCGGCGCGAGATCGGCATCCCGGCCAGCCGCCCGCGATCGTCGCCAGCCGGGTGCTGTGGACGGACGGACGGGTGCACCCGATGAACACGCCCCGGCCGAAGCCGTTCGCCACGGCTACGGAACGGCGCGCGGCTAAGGTCGCTGGCTGCGTCCCGATACGGTCGGCTTCGTTCGTGTCGATTCTCGTCGAGGCCGTCGAGTCCCGCCGACGCGGGCTGCCGCAGGCGGACTTCTTTCTCTGGAACGACGATTTCGAGTTCACCACACGTCTGCTGCGCTCCAGGGCGGGCTTGCTCTGCCCCGCCAGCGTCGTGACGCACAAGACCAAGACCTTCGGCGGGACCGAGGCGGACCCAGGCGAGCGTTTCTTCTACGAGGTCCGGAACAAGATCTGGACGCTCAGGACTAGCTCGCTCGCCCCGCCCGAGCGGATGCTCTACGCCGGATCCACGCTACGGCGCTGGGTGCGGACCTATGCAAGATCGGGCCATCGGCAGGCGCTACGCTCCTCACTGAGCCGCGGTCTGACCGCCGGCGTGCGAACAACGCCGCGACCGAACCATCAAGTGCTGTCCGCGGAAGATCCGGACGTTTGCGCGCTGCTAGCGGAAAAGTAATGAGATGACCCAAGCGTCGCGGCCAGAGAGCCCGCGTCATGCGCCCACTCGGCGCCGCGTGATCGCCCTGACTGCCGCAGCCGCAGCGGCGGTGCCCGTGGCCGCTCTCGCGGGGTGCAGCACGCCGGCCGGAGACGCCAGCACCGCCCACGCGCCCAAGAGCAAGCTCTCGTCGCGTCGCTCCCCGGTGAGCGAGAACTCGCTGGCCGGAGACCCGAACTGGGCGATCAGGCATCAAGGCGCGCCAGACGCGATGGTCGGGTACGCGGGCCAGGCGAGCGTGCTGCCAGGCCAGGCCATCACGCTGTATGCGTCGACGACCGCGCGTTCTTTCCAAATCAGCGCGTTCAGGATGGGCTGGTACAAGGGCGACCTGGCTCGGCTGGTGTGGAAGTCGGCGACCGTTCCGGGGCACCGGCAGGCACCGGCCACCGTGACGCCGGACACCAGGACCGTGCAAACGGACTGGGGGCCGTCCCTGACCATACCGACGGACAACTGGCCGGAGGGCGCCTATCTGCTGCGCTTGGACTCGGAGGCGGGTGCTCAGCGGTATGTGCCGGTCACCATTCGCTCGGCGAGCACCGCCGGCAAGATCGTCGTTAAGAACTGCGTCGGTACCTGGCAGGCCTACAACACCTGGGGCGGCTACAACCTGTACAACGGCCCCGGCGGGGCGTCGGACTACAGCAATCGATCGCTGGCCGTCAGCATGGACCGCCCCTATGACGCCAGCGGCGCCTACATGTTCCTGTGGCACGAGCGGAAGTTCATCGCGCTGGCGGAGCGGACCGGCTTGCCGCTCGCCTACGTCACAAGTATTGATCTTGATGCGGATCCGCGGCTCCTGAGTGGCGCGAGCGCGCTCTTCTCGCTCGGCCACGACGAGTACTGGTCGCCGCCAGAGCGGGCAAACGTCACCGCCGCCAGGGACGCCGGGGTCAACGTCGGGTTCCTGGGCGCTAACTGCTGCTTCCGGCGCACCAGGCTGGCCGCGACCAGACTCGGAGAGCGGCGGCTCATCATTTGCTACAAGACGAGCTACCTCCAGGACCCGATGTACGGCAAGGACAATGCGCTGGTCACAAGCGACTGGCGCGAACCGCCCAACCAAGATCCGGAGTCGTCGCTCACCGGGACTCTCTATGAGTCCAACCCGGTCGATGCCGCGTACGTCGTTGCCACGCCGGATGCCTGGATGTTCCGAGGCACGGGAGTCTCCAAGGGAAGCAGGTTTCCCGGGCTGGTCGGCATCGAATACGACCGGGTCAATCCGGACTCACCGGTGCAGCGGCCGATCCAGGTCCTCTCCCACTCGCCGCTGACCTGCCGAGGCGTCAACAGCTACTCGGACTCGGCCTACTACACACACGGCAGCGGCGCTGGCGTGTTCAATGCGGGCACGATGCGGTGGGTAGCTTCGATGGGCGGTCTGCGGGCCTTCGGCCTGACGCCGCACACCGCCGCGTTCACCCGCAAGGTAACCGGGAACCTGCTGCATGCGTTTGCCGATGGCCCGGCTGCCTCGAAGTACCCGGTGAAGGACAACCTGGACGCCATGCAGGAGTGGGCCGGAGATCCGATCGCTGGCCAGCACAACCTGTGGCCGCCCGTCGTTCTGTGAGCTAGCCAGGCGGCGGAACGGTGCAGCCGAGGCAGGATGGCCGTCCGGCGAAGTACTTCGGGATGGACGGGGAATCAGTAGGCGGGTTAGTCGGCAGTAGAACGGGGGCCCGCGGCAGCTGGCTGAAGTTGAAATCCGATACCAGGTTGCCGAGTATCGGCGCATCTTCCCGGACATCAAGGCGGGGATCTGGCCGGCCGTCCGTCGCCGGGTTCAGCCGGGCGCCGCCGAGGAAGTCATCCTCGATGAACTTCAGGTAGGCATCGCTGCTGAGCGTCTGGTGATCGATGAATCCCTGCTTGGCGTACGGGGAGATGACGATTCCCGGCACGCGCATCCCGTACCCGTTCGCGTCTACTGCCGGTGGCACGACGTTGTCGTAGAAGCCGCCCCAGTCATCCCAGCTCAGGAAGATCGCGGTCGAGTTCCAGTCCGGGCCCTTCATGACCGCGTTGATGAGCGCGGTTACGTAGGCCTGGCCCATGTGCACGCTGGCAGGCGGGTGGTCGCTGTCGGCCGCTGACGGAACGACCCAGCTTACAGCCGGCAGCGTCCCGGCCTTGGCGGCGCTCAGGAAGTTAGGTAGCGGCTCAACGTTGTGGAGCTGGTGATCCTGCTGGACGTCGCCGAACAGCGGCAGCGGATTCCAGATCCCCGGCGTCTGCCAGTTCTGCGGCACCGGCGCGCACGTCTCCGCTGAGTCGATCGCGCAGTCGGGCTGGATGCCAGACTGGACGTAGTATGCCCAGCTCACGTGGTGGGCGTACAGGAGCCAGGTGATGTCGGTCCAGGCGAGGTCGATTGATGTCTTGCCGGTCCGTAGCTCCTGGTCCACTGCCTGCTGGAACTGGTCGACGCCGTATGGTCCGACGATGTTGTTCACGCAGCTCATCGGCGAGCGCGTGCGGCACTTGGCGGACCACTCCGAGACCATGTACATGTGGTCGGGCAGCGACCACGAGTTCACCGGCTCGAACATGTGGTCTTGCAATACGAAGTCGTTGGCGTAGGCCCAGTAGTTGGGTATCTCGGCTGCCGTGTGGTAGCCCATCACGTCGGGCGTGCCCGACAGCGCGCAGGCGGGGTCGTCTGGCGAGATGCAGGTCTTTGACGCCGCATCGCGCTGCCGGATGAATCCGTCCATCCGCCCGCTGTCCACATCTGCTATCGCATTGGCCTCGCCGTGCGGACCCCCGCCGTTGATGTCGGCGGTGTCGTGGTAGGGCCGGGTACACCCGCCGCGCGGGTCGGGCACGCAGACGGTCGATACGCCGTTGCTCATGGGAAGGCCGTCGGCTCCCGGATAGGTACCGAAGTAGCTGTCGAACGACCGGTTCTCTTGCATGATCATGATCACGTGCTTGATCTTGTGGATACCCGCCGGCACGATGTAGCTGCCTGCCGGGCCGCCCGCAACGAGTCCGGGGTCTGGCTTGTCCCGGTGCACGGCCCGGAATCCCAGTGCGTCTCCTGAGCTTCCAGAGGTGCATGCCGCGAGCACTGCGGAGATGAGCACCCCAGCCAGCACTAGACGCAGAGGGGCGCCGGTTCGCGCACTCCTCATAGACCTGTCACCGCCAGCTCAGGCATATGCGCCCGCCGACGCGGCATCGGCCCGGGCGGCGTACCACCCGCGGCCATGCGTGATACAGGCACCCCAGCCCCTTCGCCATCGCGGAAAACAGCACGTCACATTAACTTATGGCGAAGCTGGTCCCGTCACTGTAGTCGGCTTCCGGCGCAGGCTCGCGTCCAGAGCCGCGCTCACGCCGAGGACACCCGCTGGCGGCAGCGTTATCAGCGCCTGAAGCTGATAGCGCCAGGAGAACACGTAGATATCGGAGATGAGCAGCAGGCCGACGGCGCTCACAAAGAACACCAGGCAGGCCAGCGCGAGCTTTCGGCCGCGCGGGCTGCTCCTGCGGCTGACGAGGGCCAGGACCGATCCCAGGAGGCCAGCCAGGGTGAAGATGAGGAGCAGCGGCCCGGGAGCGTATCCCCCGTGCAGTTGATAGCCGCGGAGGAATCGGGCGAGTGAGCTATCCACCTGTGCCTTGCCGCCATAGGCGGGCCTGAGGATCTGGTAGTGGATCGGGCCGGGCAACCGGTACTGCAGGCCGAGGATGATGTCGCCGTTCGGGCGGACTGTGATGTTGGGCAACACGACCGGATAGGTCGTCCGGAACTGCCACCGCGCGATAGGCGTGATGGCCAGGCTGTTGGTTCGGTCCACTTCGTAGAGCCGGATGGCATCGCGCAGCACTGCGGCCACTACCCGCTCCGGCTGCTGATGCTCCACGGCGCTGTTAAAGACGTGATACAGGTGCGCTCGCGCCTTGCCCCGCATAGCAATGGTCAGAAGCGGTGACTGCGGGTCGTGCTGGAACCAGTCCGGGCTTTGCTTCTGCTCCGCCGGCGTCGGGCACAAGGGGCGCGCAGCCGCTGGCAGCCTCAGCGTCGCGCAGTCGGCAGCCTGCGCCAGCCGCGGAATCGCCGGCCGCCCCGCGGCCAGCCGGAAGTGGCCCCTCTGCACGTAGAAGACACTGCAGTAGAGCAGGACCGGCAGGGCGAACGCCGCACCCAGAGCTATCGATTTCTTGATCGCGTCGGACCAGTTGTCGCGCGCGAATATCGGGCCCCTGACCAGCAGCAGGTAGGCCACTGCCGGCACGATGAGGACGAGGCCGAACTCGTGGACAGTGACCGCGGCACCCAGGATCAGGCCCGCCGCGATCACGGCCAGCCGCGATGCCGTCGGCTTCCATAGCAGGATGACGAGGGCCAGCACGACCAGTGCCTCGAAGAGGACGTCGGGCATGATCATCTCTTCGGCCTGCAGCTGGTATGCGTCCAGCAGCACCGGAGCGATAGCAAGAGCGGCCAGCCAGCGGTTCACGCCCCGGCGCAAGAGCAGCACGTAGATAGCGACGGCCATGGCGAGACCGAGCACGTGCTGAACAGCCGCGACGGTACCAAGGTCACCGACTACCAGCACGCTGCTGAGCAGCGCCTTGTACCCGAGCGGGTCAGAGCCTGGCCATGCACCGTACAAATACTTGAGCGAGTCAACGTACAAGATCGCAGGGTGGTAGGCCATCTCCGTGACCACCCGAAGTGCAGTACCGGCCGCCAGGAGCATGACCGCCAGCCAGTGCTGGCGGAGGACTGAACTGGCAGAGGCGCGCCACGACCGGCCCCGTTGCTCGTCTCCGGAACCGTCCCGCTGCGCTGGCCGCAGCCCGCGGCGGATGACTCTGAGCCGGTTGCCCGGCAGCACTTCGCCACCGGGCGCCTGTTGAGGCAGGTCCGGCGTGATCACAGTGCTGGCGACCACTGACGCCCGGTCTGACCTCGCTGCGGATAGCAGCCGGGGACGCCTGCTGCCGTTCGAGCCCGGACTGGTCAAACGGGGACGTCGGTCATTACGTTGCCCGGCCGGCACAGGCTCGCTCCTCAGCAAGGCGGGATATACCGCGCCAAGACTCCTAGTTCAGGCTAGTTCAGGCTAGATCGTACCAACGCGACTACTTAGCGTCCGCCTGACCGACATAATAGAGGCTGCTCGATAGAGCCTGCTGGGCGTGCTCATCAGTAATCGAAGTCCAGACCGTGCAGGCTCGCTCCGTGCAGCCACTCATGTCGCCGCGTGGCCAGGTCCATCGTGAGGTCGATGTGTCCCCCCAGGGTTCGAAAGCCAGCGGCATGGAACCGCCGTACAGCCGCGACGTTACGGGCCACTGGCCGGATGGCCAGGTATTCATAGCCACGGGCAAGCGCTTCGTCGACAACACGGCTGATGAGCAGGCGGCCAATGCCCTGATCCCGAGCCGCCTCGGTGACAACGACTGGCTCGACTTCTCCGCTTGTGCCTCGGTCGAGAAGGCCGGTCAGACCGACGACCGTGCCGTGGGAGTCTGCCACCCAGGATCCGACTCGCTGCGACGTGGCGAGATAGTCGTCGAGTCCCGCTCCAGGGTCGTCGCCGCCGATGGAAGGGTCCCCGTAGATACGCCGGTGGTACTCGGTGAGCTCTGTCCACAGGAGCCGGCAAGCGCGGTAGTCGGCCTGGGTGTAGTCCCGAACAATGCACGCCGGCGTGGCACGCGAGTCTGCCTGGTCCGAATCTGTCATTGCCTCATAGTGCCAAGCGCTCCCCCACGGCCGGTGTCAGTGTCCGCATCGCTAGACTTGAGACATTCGTTTTCTTGAACTACTCGCGTTTATGAAGGTAGTTTTGGCCTGATGACTTCATCGCAGGCGGCTCCGACCATCGCCCAGGAGCTCCGTGGCGCTGGCTTGCGGGTAACGGCCGCCCGCGTCGCGCTGCTCGAGACCCTGCGGGAAGGTCATCACCTCGGCGTGGAGGCGATCGCCTCGGGGGTGCGCGATCGCGTCGGCCATGTCTCCCTTCAAGCCGTGTATTACGCCCTGCACGCCCTCACGGCGGCAGGACTTGTGCGCCGCATCGAACCGGCCGGCAGCCCTGCCCGGTTCGACGGACGGGTCGGGGACAACCACCACCATGTCGTGTGCCGGTCGTGCGGCGACGTGGCCGACGTTGACTGCGCCGTCGGAGAAGCGCCCTGCCTCAGCGCGTCCGACGACCGTGGCTTCTCGATCGACGAGGCCGAGGTCATTTACTGGGGCCTGTGCCCCGGCTGTTCCGCCACTCGCAGATCCTGAGCACTGTGCTCCGTCTAGTCCGGAAGGATTCCCATGACTGAGAACCATGATCCAGTAGTCGTCGAACAAGCGACCCCGGAGAGCGGGGGCTGCCCGGTTGGCCGCGGCGGCCTCACGCACCCCACCATGGGTGACGCCAACCGTGACTGGTGGCCCAACAGGCTCAACCTGAGGATCCTCGCCAAGAATCCCGCGGAGGCCAACCCCCTCGGCGAGCAGTTCAACTATGCCGAGGCGTTCAAGAGCCTCGACCTCGCGGCTGTGAAGCGGGACATCGCCCAGGTGCTGACGACCTCACAGGACTGGTGGCCCGCCGACTTCGGGCACTACGGCCCGCTGATGATCCGGATGGCGTGGCACGGCGCAGGCACCTACCGCATCCGCGACGGTCGCGGCGGGGCCGGGTCGGGCCAGCAGCGCTTCGCGCCACTCAACAGCTGGCCGGACAACGTCAGCCTCGACAAGGCCCGTCGCCTCCTGTGGCCCGTCAAGAAAAAGTACGGCCAGAAGATCTCGTGGGGCGACCTGATGATCCTCACCGGCAACGTGGCCCTGGAGTCGATGGGCTTCAAGACCTTCGGATTCGGCGGCGGCCGTGAAGACGTCTGGGAGCCGGACGACGATGTCTACTGGGGTCCGGAGACCACCTGGCTCGGCGACGAGCGCTACACCGGCGATCGGGAGCTTGAGGAGCCCTTCGGCGCTGTTCAGATGGGTCTCATCTACGTAAATCCCGAGGGTCCGAACGGCAACCCAGACCCGCTCGCCGCGGCCCGCGATATCCGCGAGACGTTCAGGCGCATGGCAATGAACGACGAGGAAACGGTCGCCCTGATCGCCGGCGGTCACACGTTCGGCAAAACCCACGGCGCCGGCCCGGCCGACAATGTCGGTCCCGACCCCGAGGCCGCTCCACTTGAGCAGCAGGGCCTCGGCTGGAAGAGTACCTACGGCTCCGGCAAGGGCGGCGACACGATCACCAGCGGTCTTGAGGTTACCTGGACGAGTACGCCGGTGACCTGGGACAACAGCTTCCTCCGTACCCTGTACGGCTACGAGTGGGAGCTGACCAAGAGCCCAGCCGGGGCGTACCAGTGGAAGCCGAAAGACGGTGCCGGCGCGGGTACCGTGCCCGATGCGCACGACCCGTCGAAGAGCCACGCCCCGACCATGCTGACAACCGACCTGTCGCTGCGCATGGACCCTATCTACGAGCAGATCACGCGACGCTTCCTCGAGAACCCGGACGAACTCGCTGACGCCTTCGCTCGGGCCTGGTTCAAGCTGACCCACCGCGACATGGGACCGATCGTGCGCTACCTCGGCCCGGAGGTCCCGACCGAGGCGCTGCTGTGGCAGGACCCTCTTCCGTCGGTGAACCACGAGCTCATCAACGCTGAGGACGTGGCCGCCCTAGCGGGCCAGGTTCTCGGCTCGGGCCTGTCGGTGTCGCAGCTGGTATCCACCGCGTGGGCATCGGCCGCTTCCTTCCGCGGTAGCGACAAGCGCGGCGGCGCCAACGGTGCCCGCATCCGCCTCGAGCCGCAGAGCGGGTGGGAGGTCAACGACCCCGAGCAATTGGCTACGGTGCTGCGCACCCTGGCAGGGATCCAGACGGCCTTCAACGCTGCCCACGCTGACGGCAAGCAGGTCTCACTGGCCGACCTCATCGTCCTCGGTGGAGGTGCGGCGGTGGAGCGGGCCGCCAAGGAGGCCGGGATCGAGGTCAAGGTTCCCTTCACGCCAGGCCGCGCGGACGCGTCGCAGGAGCAGACCGACGTAGAGTCATTCACCGCCCTCGAGCCGACTGCGGACGGGTTCCGTAACTACGTAGGGAAGGGCAACCGGCTGCCAGCCGAGTACCTGCTGGTTGACCGGGCCAACCTGCTGACTCTGGCCGCTCCCGAGATGGCGGTCCTCGTCGGTGGCATGCGCGTCCTGGGCGGCAACTACCAGCAGTCGCCGCTCGGCGTCTTCACCACGACCCCGGGCACCTTGACCAACGACTTCTTCGTCAACCTGCTCAGCATGGGCACGACCTGGCAGCCGACGTCGAAGGACGCGAACACCTTCGAGGGCCGCGACGCCGCCACCGGCGCCGTCAAGTGGAGCGGCAGTCGTGTCGACCTCGTCTTCGGGTCGAACTCCGAGCTGCGCGCACTTGCGGAGGTCTACGCGAGCGATGACGCGAGGGAGAAGTTCGTGCACGACTTCGTTGCGGCGTGGACCAAGGTCATGAACCTCGACCGGTTCTAACTCCTCTGATGATCACGTCCAGGCCGGCCCCGATGGCCGGCCTGGACGTACAAAATAGAGGAACGCGGGATGTCGTGCTCAATGTGCAGTTAACGAACGAGGTGCGTTGTCATGCGGCTGATCATGCTCTCTCCGCCGGGAGCCGGTAAAGGCACGCACAGCAAGCAGCTGTCGGAAGCGACCGGTATTGCGCATATTTCGTCGGGCGACCTGCTCAGGGCCGAGATCGACCGGGGCACCGAAATGGGACTGCGGCTGTCGGAGTACACGACGCGGGGAGACCTCGTCCCCGACGACCTGATCTTCGACATCCTCATTCCGAAGGTCGTCGAAGCGTCCCGCGACACCGGCGGCTACGTGCTCGACGGCTTCCCGCGCACCATGCCGCAGGCGCTGCGCGCCGCGCAGATAGGCATCGAACTCGACCTCGTCAGCGACGCCGCGGTCTACCTGACAGCACCGGACGAGGTCCTCATCGAGCGGCTGCGCGACCGCGCGCTACGCGACGGCCGGCCCGACGACGCGCCTGACGTGATCCGGCACCGCCTCGCCGTGTTTGCCGCGCAGACGCAGCCACTCGTCGACTACTACCGCCGCCGGGGCATTCTGCTCGAGCTCGACACGGACCGGCCCGAGGTCGACGTCCAGGCAGACCTCCGCGCCCAGCTCGCCGCCCGTGGCGTTCCGGCGTCGCGAGCGCGATCCGCATCTAGCCGCGGCCTGAGCACCAGTCAGGCGCAACCCTCACTCGAGGACTCATGACCCGCCTGGCCGTCAAGGCTGCTGATGAGTTCTTGTAGCGCCCTGGTGCCGACGCAGGGCCGCGCGTTCACTCATTCCGGAGCTTGGTCAGGATTCGCGCGAGGTGTGCCCGGTCGGCGGGACTGAGCTGGCCGAAGGCCCGCTCCGCTTCGGTCCCCCGCGCCGCGTGGATCGCGTCGAGGACTTCAGTGCCGTGCTCCGACACTTCGACGAGGGTGGCCCGCCTGTCATCAGGATCGGACCGGCGTCCGAGCAGGTCACGGGATTCCAGGGCGTCTGCGACCTCGGTGGTCGACCGGGCCGCGATGTGCAGGCGATCCGAGAGCTCAGACAGCCGCATCAGTCCATGCCGTCGCAGCACCCGCAGTGCCCGGAACTGCGCCGGAGTGATGTCCCACGGTGCCAGTGTTTCCTGCGACGTCTCCCGCAGTCGGCGGGCGACCGACCAGAAGGCGTCCGCCAGCGACTCGTCGCCCCCTGGGTCGGGCTCGTCCGACACGTCGCGCTCCTGCCTCACGGGAATAGCGTAGCAGCCAATCCTGTTGTAGCCTCATATTGAGTTTACCTCAGCAATGCGCCGAGGGTCCTCGGCCTGAGCCTGAGCTCGGGCACAGCAATCCCCGAGAGAAGCGAGAAACGTTTGGCGACGCCAGAGACAACCAAGGAGATCAGAAGAGCAGGCCGTGGCAGCGGTCCACGGACTGTCACGGCCGCTGAGAAGGCCCAGGCGCGCGAGGTTTCGTTGCGCCGCATCGGACGGCTCTTCACGCCGTACCGCTGGCAGCTGGCGATCGTCACCGCCATCATCGCTGCATCCTCAGTCGTCAGCCTGGCCTCGCCGTTCCTGCTACGCGCCGTTATCGACGACGCGCTGCCGGAACGGAACGTACGGCTGCTGGCCTGGCTGGTGATCGCCATGGTCGCCGTCGCAGCCATCACCTCGGCCTTCGGCGTTATCCAGACATATATCAGTACCAAGGTAGGGCAGCAGGTCATGCACGTGCTGCGCACCAGCGTCTTCGGTCATCTACAGCGCCAGTCGATCGCCTTCTTCACCCGGACCCGTACCGGTGAGGTGCAGTCCCGTATCACCAATGACATCGGCGGCATGGAATCGGTGGTGACATCGACCGCGACGTCCGTCGCGTCCAACCTCACCACGGCGGTCGCGACCGCGGTCGCCATGGCTGCCCTTTCGTGGCGGCTCACGCTGATCTCCCTGGTCGTCATGCCGCCCGCTATCTTCCTGACGCGCAAAGTGGCCGGCATGCGCCGGGCCATCACAACCCGTCAGCAACGCGAGCTCGCCGACCTCAACGTCACCATCGAGGAAGGCCTGTCGATCAATGGCATCCAGCTGGCCAAGACGATGGGTACCGGCCCCGCGCTCATCCGGCGTTTCACCGATTCGTCGGCGCGGCTGATCGAGCTGGAGCTTCAGTCCCAGCTGGCTGGCCGCTGGCGGATGGCCTCGCTCAGCATCGTCTTCGCGGCAATCCCCGCGATTATCTACCTGGCGGCCGGCTTGCCGATCACGGCCGGAGTCATGACGATCGGCACCCTGGTTGCCTTCACGACGCTGCAGAACGGTCTGTTCCGGCCGCTCACCGGCCTGCTCAACACCGGCGTTTCGGTGATCAGCTCACTGGCGTTGTTCGCCCGAATCTTTGAGTACCTCGATCTGCCCGTCGAGGTCAGCGACCCGGTACATCCGGTCGAGATCGAGCCAGCAGCAATCGCAGGTCACGTCCGCTTCTCCGGCGTCAGCTTCCGCTACGCCGGTGCCGACCGCGACGCCGTGACCGGCGTCGACCTGGACGTACCGGCAGGCGGCACTGTGGCGCTGGTCGGTGAGACCGGATCCGGGAAGACGACGCTGGCCTCGCTGATGTCCCGCCTGTACGACCCGACTGGCGGCAATATCCGGATCGACGGGATCGACATCCGCGACATGCGCCTGATCGACCTCGCCGCGATCGTTGGCGTCGTCAGCCAGGAGACCTACCTCCTCCACGCCACAGTTCGCGAGAACCTGCGCTATGCCCAGCCCAACGCATCCGACGCCGAGATCGAGGAAGCTACCAGGGCCGCGCAGATCCACGATCTGATAGCCGGGCTGCCCGATGGTTACGACACCATGGTCGGGTCGCGCGGATACCGGTTCTCCGGCGGCGAGAAACAGCGCATCGCTATCGCCCGGACGCTGCTGCGTGATCCCCGCGTGCTCGTGCTGGACGAGGCCACTAGCGCTCTGGACAACGAGACCGAGCGCGCCGTCCAGGAGGCATTCGACAGCCTGGCCCGTGGCCGCACCACCATCACGATCGCGCACAGGCTGTCGACGGTGCGCAACGCTGACCAGATCGTCGTGCTCGACCACGGCCGCGTGATCGAGGCGGGGACGCACTCAAGCCTCCTCGCCGACCGCGGCCGCTACGCCGCTCTGGCTGCCTAAGGCGCCTAGCGATCAAGGACCGTTAGGGTGAAGTTGATGGCCGCACGTTGCCGGCCCGCGATCGGCCAGGAGACACTCGACGGATGGCTACTTCGGTAAGTCAAGATCTCTCTCGCGGCATCGTCCTGCGCGTTCAGGAGGATGCCTGCCAGATTCTGCGGGCGGGACAGCTTTCCTTCGTTCGATACGCGAGGCCGTTTCCGTCGCCGCGCGCGCAAATGGTGTCACCCGGTCACCTCGTTGCGGTCGCGACTGCGCCGGACGGCACTGAAGCGGTGGTCTGGCGGTGGTATGACGCGATCGTGCTCGAAGACGAGACCGAACTTGTCCGGCTATGGGAGCCTGCGCACGGCGAAGTCGTTGCGCAGCCCCGCCGCCGCGGGCAGCATCGAAAGCCCGGAACCCGGGCCTACCTGTCCGCCGGACTACCAGGAGCCGAGTGGTGGGTCGCCGGCCCCGCCGTAGCCAGAGCCGATGACGCCGACGTTGAACTGGATGAGGTCGAGCGCTTCTACACCGAGCGCAGCCTCTGGTCCGGCCTGGCTTGAGCACGCCCATGTGGACAGCTCACGGTCTCCGGAGCCGTGTGCGCAGCCGCAGGTCCGCCCAGGAACCCTAGCGGAGGTGCAACGGCCATGTGACCGCGTGCCCGAGCAGCGCTCCGATCGCCGGGCCAATGAGGATGCCGAGATCCTGAACCGTGTGGAGGAGCGCGTTCGCCGCGCCGAGCCGAACCTCACCGACCAGGCGCGGGAGCATCGCCATGGCCGCCGGCCTTTCCGCGCAGCCGGCAGCCGACGCCAAGACGGTCAACGCGATGACCAGCACCACCGGACCAGAGCTTGCCACTGACGCCGCCAGCACCACCATGATCAGCAGGCGCAGGAGATCACCGGAAAGCAACACGGTGCGCCGCCGATAGCGGTCGGCGACGGCCCCTCCGAACGGACCGAGCAGCACATAAGGAAGAAGCCGGCAGATGGTTGCGGCACCGACCCAGGCAACCGAACGAGTCGCGTTGTACACGTAAACGAGCAGCGCGGCGTTGTACAGCCAGTTGCCGACCTGGGATGCGGCGCTGGCCCCGATCAGGGCTCGGGCGCCCGGGATCGCCAGGACGTCTCGATACGCCCTGGTGGTCGGCTTAGCCATCGCGTACGTTCCGGTTTGCTCGGGGCCGGGCATCGTCACGCCCCGCGTCAGCCATAGCGCCGCACGACAGGCATCCCGTCAGCGAAACGCCGCGGATCCGGGCGACTCGACTGCCGGCTTCCGCCGACGCGCCAGGATGACGGCGCTGCTCCATAAGCACGCACCGATGGCTACAGCATGCACAAAGACCTCCCGCAAGGGACAGCCTAGGTAGATGCGCCCGTTCGGTGAATGGGGAGATTGCCTATTTTGCGCCGCGCCGCTACCCATCTTGGCGTGCGTGGTGCGGCGGCTTTCACCGCGAACGGCGAGACGGCCGCCAGGCCGAACGGCCAAGTTCTGGCCGCGGCCCAAGCTCGGTCACGCCAGCTCTTCCTTGAAGCCCTGCCGCCACGAGGGGTGGCGCAGCTCCCAGCCGAGCTCGCGCTTGGCCTTGGCGTTGGAGAAGCCGCGCCCTTCGGTCATGATCATCACTGCCATTTCTCCGGCCAGCAGCCGGGCCAGCCACTTAGGGGCACGCATGGGCCGCTTCGCCCCAGCGCACGCAGCTAGGTAGGGCAGCCACTGGCTGGCCGGGGCAGGCTCGTCGTCGACGATGTTGAACACTCCCCTGGCCCTTTGTTCCACGGCCAGGACGGTAGCGCTCGCCGCGTCGTCGAGATGCACCCATGACACGTAACCGGTGCCGCCCCCGACCAGCGGGAACTGCCGTTTACGTACGAGCTGGACCTGGTCGTCGATGGCGCCCGGCCCGTACAAGCTGCCATATCGCAGGACCGCGCCACCAGCCTTGACGACTACGTCCTCGAGATGGCGCAGCGCCTCCGCACCTTTGCGCGCGCTCGCCGGGCCGGGGTCCGTCGGGTCCTCCTCGGTTTTCACCCATCCACCCTCGCGGATGCCGTTAAAGGCGCCAAAGCTCTGCGCGACGACGTGGGATACGCCGGTCGCCTCGGCGGCGGCCAGCAAGTGATCCGTCCCCTCGGAGCGCAGGCGGGTGGTGGTGGCGAAGAAGCGGTCGGCGTGCTTCAAATCGGGCTTGCCAGCGTGGGCCGCAGAAAGTCCTGTCATTTCGTGCACGATCCCGTCCGGCCGGGCCTTCGCCACCGCCTCGCGGACCGACACCGCATCCAGCCCGTCCATCACGACCGCTTCGGCGCCCAGCTGCTCCAGCAAGCCCAACTTCGCCGGGCTCGTCGTCGTCGCTGTCACCTCGTGGCCGCGCGCCACGAGCTGCGGCACGAGCCGCCGCCCCACGACCCCGGTCCCGCCCGCCACGAAGACCCGCACTTCCATCACCTTCCCGATACCAGATTCTGTCTCTGAGACCTCAGACGAGACCGCCAGGCCGTCTGTGACATAGCCGGGGTGCAGACAGCTGGATGTCCGAGCGGCGAGAAACGCTCGCGGTTGACAAGGGCTGCGGCCTGGCGCCCGAATAGTGTGTCTTGCTACGGGACCATGGCTTTGAAGGAGACTGCGCTCATACGCAACTTGGCAGCGCCGCGTGATGGATGACCTGCGTGTTGTGCGCGCACCAGAACTCGCCGCCGATCAGCTCGAAGCTGTCGACGGCATCTATCAGCAGGCGTTCCCGCCCGAGCTGCGGGTGCGGTTCGCGGACCTAGCAGCTGACGGCGCCGGCCAACTGCTGATGACTGCGTTGGAGGGTCCGGTCCCTGTCGCGTTCGCGGCATCCATGCTGCTGGAATCGGGCGGCTGGGTCTTTCTGCGTTACTACGGCGTCGCGGCGACCCGCCGCCGGCAGGGACTGGGGCTGCGGTTCTGGCGGCTGCTGCAGCCAGAACTGCTGGAAGCCGGGTGGCCTGGCCGGATCGTGTTCGAGGTAGAGCATCCTGACCATGCGCAGGACGAGCACGAACGCGGGGTCCGCCTGGACCGGATCGAGTTCTGGCGCAGCTGCGCCTGCGCTGTGCTGCCAGTCGGCGGCTATGCAATGCCGGACGTCAGCGGCAACTCCAAGCCGCCCGAGCCCATGTTGCTGATGGCTGCAGGGCTTGATCGAGACGCCGGCATTCAAGCCAGTGCACTAGCCCAGGTGATTCGCGAGATCTACCTCACCCGGTACGCGCTCGAGTCCGACGATCCGCTGGTGACCACAGCGCTCGCCTCGATCGACGAGTAAGGATTTGGGCATGATCTCCTTCAGCCGACGTCTGACCGGCCTCGCCGAAGCCGATCCGAACCGTACCGCCATCACCTGCGGTGAGCACAGCCTCACCAGGGCACAGCTCGAATCAGCGGCCAACCGCCTGGCTCGCGACCTAGCCGCTGGCGGAGTCCGGATCGGCGACATGGTCACGATTGCGCTGCCGAACTCAACGGAGTGGTACGTAGCCGTGGCGGCCTGCTGGAAGGTCGGTGCCATCCCCCAGCCCGTATCGGCCAAGTTGCCCGAGCGCGAGCTGCGCGCCATCATCGAACTCGCCGATCCATCGGCCGTGATCGGAGTCCCTGCCGATCTGGTAGAAGGGCGCCGGGCGCTGCCGGCCGGTTACGAGCCCCGCGCGGACCTGCCCAGCGACCCGCTGCCAGATGTCACGTCGCCCGCATGGAAAGCACCGACATCAGGCGGATCAACAGGCCGCCCCAAGTTGATCGTCTCGGGCGATCCGGCTGCCTTCGATGAAGACGCTGCACCTCGGTTCGGGGCGTCCGGCGGCTGCATGGTGATGCCGGCACCGCTCTACCACAACGGTCCCATCGTGTGGTCATGCTCCGCGTGGCTGGCCGGGAGTCACGTCGTGGTCCTGCCCCGCTTCGATGCCCAGGCCACGCTCGCCGCGATCGACCGCCACCAGGCGGACACCGTTTACCTCGTCCCGACGATGATGAAACGGATCTGGCGGCTCCCCGAGGAGCTGCGAGATTCCTTTGACCTGTCATCCCTGCAGGCCGTCTGGCATCTGGCTGAGCCCTGCCCGGAATGGCTCAAGCAGGTCTGGATCGACTGGCTGGGGCCGGGACGTGTCTTCGAGCTCTACGCCGGCACCGAGGCGCAGGCGGCCACCATCATCACCGGAGCCGAGTGGCTCGCCCACCGCGGTTCAGTTGGCCGCCCGGCGCCAGGCACCGTCATGATCTGCGACGCGGGCGGCACCGAGCTTTCTTGCGGCGAGCAAGGTGAGGTCTGGCTGCGCTCCCTTCGGGACGAGCCGACGTACCGCTACGTCGGCGCCACTGCTCGCACCCTCCCGGGTGGATGGGAGTCCCTCGGGGACATGGGATGGCTGGACAAGGACGGCTACCTCTATCTAGGCGACCGGCTCCAGGACATGATCCTTACTGGCGGCGCGAACGTGTACCCCGCCGAGGTTGAGGCAGCACTCCAGGAACACCCCGCCGTCAGGTCCGTTGCGGTCATCGGCCTACCGGACGCGGACATGGGCAACATCGTGCATGCCATTGTCGAGGCGGACCCGGAAACCGTGCCGGACGACGAGCTCGTGGCATTTGCTGCCCAACGGGTCGCTCGCTACAAGGTCCCTCGCTCGGTCGAGTACACCGACCAGCCCTTGCGCGACGACGCTGGCAAGCTCCGCCGGGCCGCTCTGCGAGCTCAGCGCATCTCGCAGCTGGCGACGGAGGGTTGAGCAGGCTGTGCTGTCGCCGGTGAGCAGGGCCGGTCTCTATCGCTAATCTGAATTAGTGTTAGAGTTCAAGCATGGACGACAGCACTTCAGGCCTGGCGGCGCTGAGCAGCCTGGACGATCCGGTACGCGCCCGCTTGTACGAGGTCGTGTCCGCCAGTTCTGCACCGGTGGCGCGGGACGAGGCAGCTGCCACGGCCGGCATCGGCCGTCCGCTAGCGGCCTATCACCTGGACAAGCTCGTTGAGCTTGGCCTGCTGACCGCGACGTACAAGCGCTCCGCCGGGCGGGCGGGGCCAGGGGCTGGCAGGCCGGCGAAGCTCTACGCGCGCTCCGGGCTCGAGTTCGCCGTGACAGTCCCGCCGCGCGAGTACGAACTGGCCGCCCGGCTGCTTGCGAGCGCCGTGCAGTCTGATACCAGTGGTCAGAGCAGCGCGGCATTGCGGAGTGTTGCCCGGCAGTACGGTGCAGGCCTGGCATCTAGCGGCCGTGCGGCGGCGACCGCTTGTACCGCGAGCGAAGGCGTGCATACGGCTCTGCGCCGGCACGGTTTCGAGCCGCAGCAGGCCACGGATGGCGTAGTTCGGCTGCGCAACTGCCCGTTCCACCAGCTGGCCGCGCGCCATCGCGACATGGTCTGCGGCATGAACCTCGCCTTGATCGACGGGCTGATCGAGGGCTTCGGCGCCAGCGGCCTCCACTGCGAGCTAGATCCCCAGCCCGGCCGCTGTTGCGTTGTGATCACCGACAACTCTCAGCCAGAGCCGGCGACAACGGAGACGAAGGCATGAAAGCAATGACCGAGGACCAGGCGCTGCAACCGGTCCAGCGGACGCGGGGGTCAGATGCCGCGATCCGGGCTCGGCCGGATCTTCGCATAGCGACTGGCGTGCGGGGCGTTGACCTCGCCGCGGCAGAGCGCGCCGCGGGCGATTTGCTGGCCGCACTCGGCATGGAACTTGACGCCGACGAGCTACGCGAAACGCCCGCCAGGATGGTGCGCGCATACGCCGAGCTCTTCAAGTCCGAGCCGTTCAGGCTCACCACATTCCCCAACGATGAAGGCTACGACGAACTGGTACTGGCGCGCGGCATCCCGTTCCGGACAGTATGCGAGCACCACATGCTGCCATTCTTTGGCGTGGCCCAGGTCGGCTACCTGCCGGGCGAGCGGATCGTGGGACTGTCGAAGCTCGCCCGAGTGGTGCAGCACTACGCGGCTCGGCCGCAGACCCAGGAACGGCTGACCAAGCAGGTGGCGAACTGCCTGACCACGCACCTGGAGCCGCACGGCACGGGCGTGGTACTCGAGGCAGAGCACACCTGCATGACATTGCGCGGTATCCAGGCGCGTGGCTCCACGACTGTGACTTCGGCGCTACTGGGAACGCTGCGTGACGATGCCCGGTCTCGGGCAGAGTTTCTGGCCCTCACAGGCGTGCCGTCACGGGCTGTCTAGGGGTAGAGGCAGGAAGGAGAGTCGAAATGACCGATCCGCTATCGGCACTCAGCAACGCAGGTGTCTCGATATGGCTCGACGATCTCAGCCGGGAGCGATTGGTGTCCGGCAGCCTGGCCAAGCTGGCCGGCCAGGATCACGTGGTCGGGGTGACCACCAACCCGACGATCTTCGCGAGCGCCATCACCGGCAGCGATGTGTACCAGCATCAGCTGGATGATCTGGCTGCTCGGGGCGTGGACGTCGAGGAGGCCCTGCGCGCACTGACCGCGTTCGACGTCCGCTGGGCCTGTGACGTGCTGCGGCCGGTCTACGACGCGACGAACGGCGTAGATGGCAGGGTGTCGATCGAGGTTGATCCGCGGCTTGCGCACAACACGCGGACCACTATCGCCGAGGCACGAGCGCTGTGGTGGCTCGTCGACCGGCCGAACGTGTTCATCAAGATCCCAGCGGCCCGGCAGGGCCTGCCCGCCATTGCCGCGTGCCTGGCGGAGGGAATCAGCATCAACATCACGCTGATCTTCTCGCTGACGCGCTATGACGAGGTTGTGGCTGCCTACCTCGACGGCATGGAGCGCGCCCACAAAGCAGGGCGCGACCTGCGGTCGATTGGATCGGTAGCCTCGTTCTTCGTATCGAGAGTGGACACGGAGATCGACTCCCGGCTGGACAAGATCGGCACGCCCGAGGCCGCGAGGCTGCGCGGTCGTGCCGCAATCGCGAATGCGCGGCTTGCATACCAGCACTACGAGCGGTTCCTCGCCGGAGCACGGTGGGCCGCGCTGCAGGCGGCGGGAGCGCGACCGCAGCGGCCGCTGTGGGCGTCGACCTCAGTCAAGGATCCGGCGTATCAGGACACCAGGTACGTGACGGGCCTGGTAGCACCGAATGTGGTGAACACGATGCCGGAGGCCACGTTGCACGCCGTCGCGGACCACGGTCAGATCCCGGCCGACTCCGTTCATGGTCATTACCCGGAGGCGCAGCAGGTGCTCGACGAGCTAGAGCGCGTCGGCGTTGATTACGACGAGGCGATGCAGAGCCTCGAGGATGCGGCCGTGGCCAAATTCGAGGCGAGCTGGGCGCACCTCAGCGAGCATCTCGGTGAGACGTTGCGAGTACAACAAGCACAGAAGCGGGGATGACGATGAGCACGGACGCGACCTACGTGATAGTCGGCGCTAGCCTCGGCGGCGCGAAGGCAGCGGAAGCGCTGCGGGCGGCAGGCTACGACGGCCAAGTCGTGCTCCTGGGCACGGAGACCGAGCTGCCCTACGAGCGGCCGCCGCTGTCCAAGGGCTACCTGCTGGGCAATGCCGAGCGGGAGACTATCTACGTCCACCCGCGTGACTGGTACACCGAGGCAGATATTGACCTGCGCCTCGGCGTGACTGCAACCGCCATAGACCGTGCGGCGCACGAGGTCGTGCTCGCCGACGGCAGCCGGATCGGATACACGAAGCTGCTGCTGACTACCGGCTCGTCACCGCGTCGGCTGCAGATCCCTGGCGCGGACCTCGACGGCGTACTGTACCTGCGAAGCGCTGGCGACAGCGACCGCATCAAGGCGCTCCTCGGCGTGGTGGACCGGATCGCTGTCATTGGCGCGGGCTGGATCGGCCTCGAGATAACGGCGGCCGCGCGGGAGGCAGGCGTCGCGGTGACCGTTCTCGAAGCGGCCGAACTGCCGCTGCTCAGGGTGCTCGGCCCCGAGGTCGCCAGTGTCTTCGCGGAGCTGCATGCCGAGCACGGGGTCGACCTGCGGTTCGGTGTCCAGGTCACCGACATCACGGGCAGCGACGGCCACGCCGACGGCGTGCGGCTATCGGACGGCACGCGAATTCAGGCGGACGCGGTGATCGTCGGCATCGGCATCACGCCCAACACGGAGCTCGCCGTGGCTGCGGGCCTGGATGTCCGGAATGGCGTTCAGGTCGACGCTCAGCTGCGGTCCTCCGATCCGGACATCTACGCGGCCGGTGATGTCGCGAGCGCGTTCCATCCGCTGCTGGGCAAGCACATCCGCGTCGAGCACTGGGCGAATGCGCTGAACCAGCCGCAGGCCGCGGCCAAGGCGATGGCCGGAGAGCACGTCAACTACGAACGGGTGCCGTACTTCTTCAGCGACCAGTACGACCTGGGCATGGAGTACGCCGGCTATGTCGAGCCCGACGAGTACGACGAAGTAGTGTTCCGCGGCGACGTGGATCGGCGTGAATTCGTCGCGTTCTGGCTCGGCAACGGCAGCCGGGTGCTCGCCGGGATGAACGTCAACGTGTGGGACGTCAACGACGCGATCCAGGCGCTGGTGCGTGGCCGCCAGCCAGTAGACAAGGCCGCGCTCGCTGATCCCGCAATGTCGCTAGAGTCCCTGCTCCCCGCTGACTCCTAGATTTGTTCCGCCGAGTTTCTGAGTCCGTCAGGAAGGGCACAAGAGATGCGCAATGGCTGACAGTGCCCGCGGGGGCCCGATCGTGATCATCGGCGGCGGCATGGCCGGGGGCAACGCCGCCGTGACTTTGCGTCAGGAAGGCTACCGAGGCCGCCTCACCCTCATCACTTCCGAACCGGGGATCCCGTTTGGGCGGCCCCCACTGTCCAAGACATATTTGCGGTCGGAAGAAAGCCTCGACGGTTGGTACGTCAAGCCGGCCAGCTGGTACGAGGAAAACGACGTCGAGCGCCCTGGCCCAGTCAGCGTCGCGAGCATTGACACCACCCGCCGAACTGTGCTGCTGAGCTCGGGACTGGAACTCGCTTATCAGAAGCTCCTGATCGCGACGGGCGGACGCCCTCGGCAGCTGGGGCTCCCGGGTGCGGACCTGCCCGGCATCCATTACTTGCGCACTGTCGCCGACTGCGACGCCATCAAGCGCGCGGCCCGCCCCGGTCTGCACGCTGTCGTTGTGGGGATGAGCTTTATCGGCTGCGAAGTGGCGGCCTCACTGACCCAGCTGGGCGTACGGGTGACCACCGTGTTCCCCGGAAAGGTTCCGCTTGAGCGGGTCCTCGGCGGCGAGGTTGGCTCCGTGATCGGCGCGTTCCACCGCGCGAACGGCGTCGAGGTGCTGGCCGGGGAGAACGCCGCCGCGTTCGAAGGCACCGGGGCGGTGCAGGCAGTGGTCACGGCCTCGGGGACCCGGATAGCCTGCGACTTCGTCGTTGCGGGTGTCGGGATAGATCCGGTCGTGCCCGTAATGGCCGGCACCCCGGCCGCGGCGGACAACGGCCTGCTCGTCGACGAGGTGTGCCGGACTACGGCACCTGACGTCTATGCTGCCGGCGATGTGGCGAACATCCTCCACCCGCTGTTCGGCCGGGTGCGCGTGGAGCACTACAACAATGCGGAGAAGCAGGGCCGCGCGGTCGCCAGGGCGATGCTCGGCTCGGACGCTCCCTACGACTACCTCTATTCATTCTGGTCTGATCAGTACGACCACAAGCTGGAGTACGTCGGCTACGCCGCGACCTGGGATGAGTTCGTGATCCGCGGGAGCCTCGACGAGGGCAAGTTCATCGGCTTCTACCTGACGGCTGGCGTCGTCAAGGCAGCGGTTGGCCTCGACCGGGGCGGCGACCCGGAGCTGGATCACGACTCGGAGATGGCGGCCGGTGCGCGCCTGGTAGCCCGGCGAGCCCAGCCGGCCCGCAGCGAGCTCGTCGACGATCGCGTCGACTTGTGGTCGCTGGCAGGCAGCGCCTGACTCCGGCTTTACTCTGGCCCAAGGTTGGAGAACAGCGGGATGTTCGCCCCGCTGGCCGGGGTCAGCGGACTGTCGAGAAGCGCCACGATCAGGCTGGCCACCTCCGCCGGGATCAGGCCCGGCCGAAGGTTCGGATTTGCCCGGCGCAGCATTTCGGTGTCGACGGCGCCGGGGCTCACGCAGATGGCGCTGATGCCGTGCGGCTTGCCCTCGACCGCGATCGCCTCCGTGAGCCCGATGATGCCGTACTTGGAGACGTTGTAAGCGGACAGTCCGGCAAACTTCTCCGTTCCGTAAATACCGGACAAGGATCCAAGGGTGACGATGCGGCCTTCGCCAGCGCGGCGCATCGCGATGAACGCCGCGCGACAGCAGAGAAACGCACCGGTCAGGTTGACCCGCAACGTCTCGTCCCACATCTGGGGCGTGATGTCAGCGAATGGCGCGACCTCGAGTATCGCGGCCGCGCACACCAGAGCCGTGACCGTACCTGACTCGGCAGCGGCCGCGAACAGACGTGTCACGTCGTCGGCGCGACTCACATCGGCTGGCGCTGGGGTGGCGTGCCCGCCAGCGTCACGGATGCGTTCGGCGACAGTGCGGACAGCGTCGCGATCACGGGCCGCGAGGACGACGTGCGCTCCGGCGGCGGCCACGGCTTCTGCGGTAGCCGCTCCGATGCCCCGGCTGGCGCCGGTGACGACCGCCACCCGGCCGGCTGAGCCAGTGCCGGCCCTCACGCACCGACGCCGATCCCTGCACCGGGGCTGACCACCCGCCAGTAGAGCTGCTCATGAGCGTCCAGACTCCGATCTAGGTCGAGATGGCGCTCGGCGTGCGCGCGGCAGGCCGGGCGCGAGATGCCAGTTGCCCGACGGACACCGTCCGCGGCAGCCCTCAGGTCTCCGGGCGTGACCAGGAACCCGGTGACACCGTCCGCGATTACTTCGGCCAGCCCGCCGCGACGGAACGCGACCACCGGCGTGCCACAGGCCTGCGCCTCGGCGGCGGCCATGCCGAAAGGCTCGTCCCATTGCGCCGGACACAAGACCACCGCCGCGCGAGCCATCGAGATCCACAGCGACGATCTGTCCACCCCCGGGTGAACACGGACGCCGGCCAGCTCACGCCGCGGGCCGATCTGCTCTTGGTCGTAACCACTGTCATAGGTGTCGCCGTACACGTCGATCTCTATCCCCGCGAGCTGCGCGATATCAATCGCCTCGGCGGCTCCCTTCTCGGGGCTGAGCCTGCCCGCAAACAGGGCGCCGCCGCTGGCGGCTGGCGACCAGGGTATGACACGCGTCGGCACATACGGCGGCAGGACCGCGTCGACCTTGGCGACCTCGCTCCAGGCGTTCGACTGGAACACGGACACGGTGGCGACGGCGGGCGGCTGTGGTCCGCTGGCCACGTCGCGGATGGCCGCCGAGACGGCCGGGTCCGGCGGCAGGTGCAGCGTATGAACAACGGGAACGGTCAGCGAACTGGCCAGCCCGATGGCCGGCGCGTCGAATGCATGATTGTGGACGACGTCGTACCGGGACTGCCGCAGGATTGAGTAGAGGCGCGCGAAGGCAGCCGCGGCGACGTCGTGACCGCGAGATGCCGGGCCGACGGCCCTGTACAGCGTGGCCGCCAGGGACCTGTGATCGACACCCGTGTCGATCACCGTGACTCCTGGTATCGCCGAACCGGTGGCCGCGTAGACGTGAACCTCGTGTCCCCGGCTGGTCAGGCCGCGCGAAAGGTCGGAGACAAATGCCTGCGACCCGCCGCCTTGCGGCTCGCGGATCGCAGACACAAGCGGGGCGACGATGGCGATCTTCATGCCGCGATGACCTTGAACGCCAGGTCGCGTGGCGGGTTGTAACCGAGTACCTCATAGGGGACTCGCGCGCTGGCCCGTCGGCGGACCTCGCGGACGGCGTCCGGATAGAAAATCTCGGTTAGCTCAATTGCCTCGTCGCGGCTTGCGAAGCCGACCGACATAGGCCCTGCAAAGCTCACGTAGTCGTAGCCGCGGGCGGCGAGCCACTCGACGTTGTTGGGCCAGATGATGACGGCGCAGCCGCCCGGCCGGCAGGCCCGCTCTAGTTCTGCCAGCCCAATCTCGCCGCCATGGGCCGCGGAGGGTGTGAGCACCGAGCACGCGACGACCAGGTCGGCAGCGCCACTGGGGACAGGGAGCTCATCGAAGAACCCGTGGGCCACCCGCACCCGATCGGCCTGGCCCGTCGCGGCGAGCTTGCGTTCGAGAATCTCGCGGAACGCCGCCACGGGTTCGATCGCCACGATCTCACGCCCGCGGTCAAGCAGTTCCAGGGTGAGCCGTCCCGTACCTGCCCCTACCTCGACGATCTTGTCGACGCGCGCCGGCAGCCATCGCAAGATGCCTGGATGGAGGCGCTCGGCAGCCGCCAGCCGGTCATAGAGCTCAGGTTCCAGCCGGTACAGCAGCTCCCACGCCAGAACGAGATCTGATTGCGGGTCACCGCCTTCGGGAACGAGGCGGCTTGCCTCCGCCGGAGTGAGCACCGCGAGGTCGGCCTTCGTGTAGCGACTGCGTAGCTCGCGTCCGAGACGCTGCGCGCCCTCAGACGTGATCGCCCACCTCGGCCCAGTTCTTGTCAGACTCCGCGACGCGGACCGACCGCAGCAGCCCGCCGGGCAACTCTTGCTGGAGACGTTCCCAGAAGGCGACAGCCAGGTTTTCGGCCGTCGGGATTCGGCCCTCCAGCCACGGCACATCGGTGTTCAGGTTGCAGTGATCAACATCGTCGATGATCCGGCGGCAGATAATGTCCGAAAGATCTTTCAAATCCCAGACATAACCGCTGGCGTGATCAATCTTGCCGGCCACAACGACGTCCAGAACATAGTTGTGCCCATGCAGATTGACGCACTTACCGAAGAGGCGCCGGTTCTCATCATCAGACAGGCCGGGGTCGCGAAGCTGGTGCGCGGCGTTGAACGATTCGCGGCGGCTAACCAAAACGGTGGCCGGGCTGCTCATGAGCAGCAGTCTACGACCGGCTGCAGGGACTATGCCTCGGGGCATAGGCGGCCGGGAATGTGTGGCCTCGCGGCAGATGCCTGACGGGTGGCGGGGTCCGTAGCGTTCTGGCTATCGGTAATCACCGAGACGATCGGCTCCTAACAGGCTGGAGAAGCCAATGGATAACGCTGCCCGGATGCGTCAGCGAGTGCTGGCCCTGTTCCTCCCCCTCGCCGCCGTCTTGTACGTCAGCGCTGAGGCCCTTGACCCGAAAGGGACCGACCGAATCCTCTCGACGACGGCCGACGCGCTGAAGGTGCTGCCCATCGCGACTACGCACCCAGGTCAGCTCTACGTCTCGGGCTCGCTATCGCTGCTCGCGCTTGGCGCGCTGGCGGTCTCCTATGCGGCAATCGCCACCCTGGTCCGAAGCCGCGGCTCGGTCGTCGCTACGGTCGCTGTGCTTTTGGGCGGCCTGGGTGCCTTCTGCGGAGCTCTCGTTAACGTCCTGGTGGGTGTCAACGTCGCCGCAGCGGCCACAGCGCACGTGAGCCAGGCCGCCGCTGCGCGCTTCCTGGTGACGTCCTTCAACTCCGGGTTCGAGCATGTGTTCTCTGGCCTGTACTTCGTTGGCATTTTCGCTGCGCCAGTCCTGATGGGAATTGCCCTATGGCGTAGCCGGAGCGTGCCGCGCTGGCTGGCGGTCCTGTTCGTGGTCGGCCTGGAGGTGGCCCAGCAGGTCTCATCCGCCGGACCCGTTGTTGTGGTCGCACTCATGCTCCCGTTTGCGGTTGCCATGCTGCTGCTAGCGGCCCGGACGTGGCAGGCTGCCGCCAAGCCGGCTGACACGGGCAGTGAGCTAGCGCAGGTATCGATGCCGGGACGCTTCGCTGAGGGCGCGGCGGCTTATGGCCGGTGACTGGGCCTCTTCTCCGCCGACCGGCGCTTCCCCCGAGGAGATGCCGGCCGGCGGCTCGTGAACGGGGAGGAGGATGGAGGAGTGCCCTTCTGGAAGCCCGTCGAGAACCCGAGGACTCGGCCGCTGCGGTCCTGGGCGTTTGACGTCGGCTGTGCCATCGCCGCTGGCGCGGCGTCGCTGGCGCACTTTTCGTTCGGCGAGGCTGGCCATGCCAGTCACCTGTCGCTCGCCACGGGGGTGCTTGTCGCGGTCGTGACGGCCGCAGCGCTGCCCCTACGCCGGGTGTGGCCGGGCCCGGTTTTCGTGTGGACGCTGCTGGCGGCTGCCGTTATGGCGCAGTGGCCGGACCGGGGCGCGCTCTTCCCGGTGGCGCTGGCGATCAGCCTCTATACCGTCGCCGCCACGATGCGCCGGGCCCAGACGCTGGCCGCGGCGGTGCTCGTGGTGGGCGTAATCCTGCTGGTGGTCGCGGAGGACGGAACCCATAACTGGCCGGTGGCGGTCTCAGACGCCGTCGGGTTTGCAGCCGCCACCGTCGTCGCGGGCCTGTACGTGGGCATCCGTCGGGCCTACCTCGACGCGCTGCGTGACCGATCCCGGCGGCTCGAGCGCGAGCGGGACCAGAGCAGCGCGCTCGCCGCGGCGGAGGAACGTGCCCGTATTGCCCGCGAAATGCACGACAGCGTCGCTCACCATCTCACCGTAATCGTGGCACTCTCCGACGGCGCGCTGCGCGCGGTTACGCGCGCGCCCGGCGATGCAGCCGATGCGATCGCGGACGTCTCGGCTACTGCCAGGCAGGCCCTGGCCGAGACCCGCAGGCTGCTCGGCGTGCTGAGAGCCGACTCCGGCCAGGAACCGCGGCAGCCGCTGCCGGGCCTGGCCGACCTGGACGATCTGCTCGGCCGGGTCCGAGCCGCTGGCCTGCCAGTGCAGTACGAACGCAGTGGTACCGGCGCGGATCTTCCGCCGGCCATTCAGCTCGCCGTCTTCCGGCTGATACAGGAAGCCCTGACGAACACGATGAAACATGGAGGTCCTGGCGCCACCGCCGCGGTCCGTCTGCAGTTCGCGCCCGCCGAAGTCCGCGTCGACGTCGAGGACAACGGCGTGGGAAGTGGCGCGGAATCGGGTACTTGCGGCGGAGGCCTGACCGGGATGCGGGAGCGCATCAGCGCTTTTGGCGGCGATCTCGATTTTGGTCCGCGCGACCCGCGCGGCTGGCGGGTCAGCGCCAGGCTCGGTCTCGATCCTGTGCCAGCGTCATGATCACGGTGCTGCTGGCCGACGACCACGCGCTGATCAGGAAGGGCTTCCGGCTCATCCTGGACGCCGAGCCCGACATCGAGGTCGCCGGCGAGGCGGGCGACGGGACGACCGCCGTCTCCATGGCTACCGCGCTCGTCCCTGACGTCGTACTCATGGACGTGCGGATGCCCGGCCGCGACGGTATCGAGGCGACCCGGAGCATCACCGCAGCGGGACTGCGGTCGAAGGTGCTCATCCTGACCACATTCGATCTGGACGACTACGTTTACGCCGGGCTGCGCGCGGGTGCCAGCGGATTCCTGCTGAAAGACACACAGCCCGACGACCTGGTCGCGGCAATCCGCACGGTCGCGGCCGGTGACGCCGTCCTCGCGCCAACCGCCACCATGCGCCTGATCCGCCGGTTCGCCGCACAGGAGCCCGAGGAACCGAGTAGCCAGCGAGCCGAGCAGATACGCCGCGTCCTCACCGCCCGCGAGCAAGACGTCTTCGAGCTCATCGCCACGGGAATGTCCAACAGCGAGATCGCCGCGAGGATGCACCTGTCCCCCGGCACGGTGAAGGTTCATGTCGGGCGGATACTTGGCAAGCTCGGCTTGCGAGATCGAGTCCAGGCCGTCGTGCTGGCCTACGAAGCCGCACTGGTCGTCCCGGGCACGACGCAGGACCGCTAATCTTCACGGCTCCTGAGGCTCACGGTCAGCCCCATAGGCGCGCTCGCGGTATCGGCGCGCCGAGCACCTCCTGCCGGACTAGGGCCCAGAAGTCCCGGACCTTCGACTTGACCGGCTCGGTGGCGGTCCCGATCACCTTGTAGCTGAGCCCGGCGTCTCCCGGCAGGCGGCTCGCGCCCGCCATGCACTCGGTGTCAGAGCCGGCGGTGGCGTGCTCGAAGATCTGGTCGGCGTGGTGCCGCGGCGTCACAAGGGTCACGTTGGCGAACACATCGAAGTGGCCCATGGCTCCGGCATGCCGGACTGGCTGCCGCCACGGCTCTGCGACGAGCTTCTCGGTGAACAGCCGGGTGCCGTCTGGCCGGGTCGCGGCCATAGCCGAGGAGTACAGGTCGTACTCGAAGAGCTCGCCGTCGGTGGTGTATTTGCGGCCCGGCAGCAGGATCTCAGCGCTGAGCAGGGTAGCGCTGCCGGCGATTGTCGCCTGGGTGCGGGTGATGAACCGCGATCGCCGGTGCGGGATCACCGGGCCGGGCAGGAGTTCTAGGTAGGCGTTGTCCGCTAGCGCCAGCTGCTGCGACTGGGCGGCAAAGTTCGCGTCCATCTCGTGGATCTTCGTGGCCGACTGCGTCGTGACGTGCGCCATCGCGTCGGTTCCGATGGTGATGGCAATCTCGAAGCGGTCACCTTGCAGCACGCAGCCCGAGGTCATGATCATGTAGACGCACGGCAGGCCCGGCAGGTGCTCGTCCCAGTACAGCGCCTGCTGGGCGTGCAACGGCGCTCGCCGGTCAATCCGTGCCAGCACAGAACGATTTCCATCGCGCTCGAAGGACAGGTTCAGCAGGCCGTTCTTGCCTGGTGAACCGCTCGGCAGCTGCGCCGACTCATCGCGATAAGGAGCCAGCTCGGGCGCGTCCAGCAGCGCCATCACGGCACCGCTGGCCCTGACGGCAAATCGAAGAGCACGTTGCGCCTGATGAGCGCGACGACATCCGGCACGCCCTCGCCCGTGCGGCAGTTGGTGAAAATGAACGGCCTGTCTCCGCGCATGAACCGGGAGTCGGTGTCCATCACCGCCAGGCTCGCATCGACGTAGGGGGCAAGGTCGATCTTGTTGATGACGAGAATGTCCGACTGCGAGATCCCCGGCCCGTCCTTCCGCGGGATCTTGTCCCCTGCGGCGACGTCGATCACGTAGATGAAGAAGTCGACGAGGGCAGGACTAAAGGTCAGGGTGAGGTTGTCGCCGCCGCTCTCGATCAGGACCACGTCGGCATCGGGGAACCGCTGCTCCATCTCCTCGACGGCGGCCAGGTTCATACTCGGGTCCTCGCGGACGGCCGTGTGCGGGCACGCGCCCGTCTCGACACCCACGATGTGGTCTCCGGCCAGGACGCCCGAGAGGGCGCGCTGCACGTGCTTGGCGTCCTCGGTGGTCACGACGTCGTTAGTGACAATCAGGACCTGCAGGCCCATGCTGATCAGCTCCGGCGTCATGGCCTCGACCAGGGCCGTCTTGCCAGAGCCAACAGGGCCGCCGACGCCGATCCGGGTGGTCCGCTTCACCGTCTCTCCTCAGCTCATGAACATGCGAACGCGCGACTTGACGTGGATGGCACCGAGAATGTCTGCCATCGGCGCGAAGCCCGCCATTTCGTCGAGGTTCAGGTCGCAGACATCGGCGTAGTCACCTTCGGCCGCGCCGCCGGCGGCGTACAGGATGGCCTGGGCATCGCGATGGTCGAGCCGCATCAGCCGGAGCGCGGCGCTGAGCGTGGTCATCGCCGTGCCGTACTGGTGGAGGGCGAAGGCATCTTCCTCCGTGGCGCCAAGCTCGGCGATGAGAAGGCCCAGGGCAGCGGGGTAGGTGCCTGGCGTGCCGCCGCCGTGCACCTGGGCCAGCCAGCGACTGAGCATGGCGGACCGGATTGTCGCTTCACCAACTTCAGCGAGCTTGCGCCCCATCCGGACGGTCATCGTCCGCATCTCCTCACCGAGCTTCCGATCCAGGACCGCGAGATCGGCGCGGATGACTTTGTCCAGGTCGGCCGCTCGGGCGGCCCGGTGGGCGTGCAGCAGTGCGATTCCGTCCGATGTCGCGGCGCGTCGGATCACTGTGCGTACGAACTCGGTCAGCGTGGCGACGTCCCCGACGACGCCCTCGTGGACTGCCGCCTCGAGGGCGTTCGAGAAAGAGAACGATCCGACCGGCAGGAGGGAGTCCCCGAACTGGAGCAGGCGCATCGACCGGCCGATGCTCACGGCGTCGGCTCGGCTCGCATGCTGACGTGCTGGTGTCCCTCGGCAGCGCCGAAAAGCCGGCGGGCCTCGTGGGGCGCTAGGTACGGAATCACCTCGACGCCGGGGACGAACGCGTAGCTGACGCGCTCGAAGGCATGCGTCTTCATCACTGAAGCCATGACACCCTGGGCGACGGTCAGCGGGACATAGACGTGCCTGCCCTTAATCACGGCCGGCCAGTGCTGATTCCCGAGCGCGTGCCCGAGCTCGACGCAGGTGGTCATCGCGATGTCTGCCGGCTCGGCCGTGAGCCCGCCGAGATCGATGACGAGCACGTCATTCAGGTCGATGCGGGCGACGACGGCAGCACGGGCCGCCTCGTTCCACGCCATGACGTCGCCGTCACGGACTTGCATGCCTCGCTCCAGCGCAATGGCGATGTCTGTACCGCCCTCGGTTACCTTGCGCAGCCTGCTCTTCTGCGCCTCGGCCTGATCCAGGCGCAGCACATCGACGTATGCGCTCGTCAGGCGGCCGGGCCAGGGCTCATCGGCCGCGTTGCCCAGGACTGCGGCCACCCGGATAAGCGCCCCGGTGTCGAACCCGTTGTTTGTGTCGGCCATCGCTAGCTGAAGAACATGAGCCGGTTCAGGCTGATCGACTCGCTCGGAGGCACCGTGGCGTGCACGCCGTCTGCCTTGACTGCGAAGGTTTCGGGATCCACGTCGATGACGGGCAGGGCGTCGTTGCGGACCAGGTCGCGCTTGGTGATGGTCCTGGTCCGCTCGACCGGCCTGACGTGCCGCCGGAGCTCGAGGTCGTCGGCAATCCCCGTGTCATAGGCCGCTCGTGAGACGAACGTGACGCAGGTCTGCGGCAAAGCCTGGCCGAAGGCGCCGAACATGGGCCGGTAGATGACGGGCTCGGCTGCCCCGACGGAGGCATTGACGTCGCCCATAAGCGCCCAGTTGATCATGCCGCCTTTGATCACGAGCTTCGGCTTGGCGCCGAAGAAGGCCGGCTCCCACAAGACGAGATCGGCCAGCTTGCCGGACTCGACGGATCCGATGACGCCCGCTGTGCCTGATGCGATCGCCGGGTTGATAGTGATCTTCGCGACGTACCGCAAGACGCGGAAGTTGTCGTTGTCCGCCGCGTCCTCGGGCAGCTTGCCGCGGCACTGGGCCATGCTGTCCGCGGTCTGCATGACGCGCTGCCAGTTCTCGCCGAGGCGCCCCATGGCCTGGGAGTCGCTGGAGAACATGGAAATGGCACCCAGGTCGTGCAGGACGTTCTCAGCGGCAATCGTTTCTGCCCGCACCCGGCTCTCCGCGAAGGCCACATCGGACGGAACCGCCGGGTTCAGGTTGTGCACCACCATGATCATGTCGAAGAGCTCGGCCTGGGTGTTGATGCCGAACGGCAGCGTCGGGTTGGTGGAGCTGGGCAGCACGTTGTCCTCGCCGGTGACCTTAAGCAGGTCAGGTGCATGCCCGCCGCCAGCGCCCTCGCTGTGGAAGGTGTGGATGGTGCGGCCGTCGAACGCGGCGATCGTGTCCTCGACGAAGCCCGCCTCGTTCAGGGTGTCGCTGTGGATGCACACCTGCACGTCCATGTCGTCGGCCACCGACAGCGACGAGCGGATGACCGCCGGCATCGCGCCCCAGTCCTCGTGGAGTTTCAGCCCGGCGGCCCCGGCGCGGATCTGCTCGGCGACCGCCGCCTCACCCGCCGAGGCCTTGCCGAGTATCCCGAAGTTGACGGGCAGGTCCTCGATCGAGCGCAGCATCATGTCGATGTTCCAGGGGCCGGACGTGACTGTGGTGCCGGCCGTCCCGTCGGTCGGGCCAATGCCGCCGCCGAAGACGGTGGTCACGCCGCCGCTCAGGGCGGTGTAGACCTGCTCTGGCGCGATGAAGTGGACGTGCGTGTCGATTCCGCCGGCGGTCAGGATCAGCTGCTCGCCAGAGATGGCATCGGTGGCCGGGCCGACGTCGAGACCGGGGGTTACCTGATCCATCGTGGCGGAGTTGCCGGCCTTGCCGACCCCTACGATCAGGCCGTCCTTCACGCCGACGTCGGCCTTGACGATTCCGAGGACGGCGTCGACCACGGTCACGTTCGTGATCACGAGGTCGAGCGCTCCGCCTTCGCTCGTCAGCTGGTTGTTGACACCCATGCCGTCACGGAGCGTCTTGCCGCCGCCGTAGATCGCCTCGTCGCCCAGCAGGCGCAGGTCCCGCTCGATTTCGATAAACAGGCTGGTGTCGCCGAGGCGGATCTTGTCCCCGACAGTAGGGCCGAACAGGCCCGCGTATTCCTGCCGCGACACCTCAGTCATGGCGCTGCACTTCCATCGTCGTGCGCCCGGAGCGCCGTGCGGACTTGAAGCCGTACTCCTGTGCCCGGTGGATGGCCCGCGTCGCGCGCGGGCGGTAGCCGCCGTCCATCGACGTCCAGCCATCGACAAGGTTGTTGAAGCCATGCACCCGCCGCTTCCCCCCGAACGGCACCAGCGTCACTTCCCTCTCGTCGCCGGGCTCAAATCGGATTGCGGTGCCGGCGGGGATGTCGAGGCGCAGGCCGAACGCGCGTGCCCGATCGAACTCCAGGGCCCGGTTGGCCTCGAAGAAATGGAAGTGGGAGCCGACCTGGATCGGGCGGTCGCCTGTGTTGCGCACCGCGAAATGCACTCGCGGACGGCCCGCATTGATCGTGATCGGAGCCGCCGACAGGACGTAGCCGCCGACGGGAGTGTTGCCCACGGAAGTGTTGCCCATGGAAGTGTGCACTGCGCTGCCTCCTTCGCTCCGTCGCCGGGCTGGACTCGGCTAGCGGATGGGCGAATGAACCGTGACGAGCCTGCTGCCGTCGTTAAATACAGCCTCGAGCTGGACGCGGGAGATCATGTCCGCCACGCCTTCCATCACGTCGGCACGAGTCAGCACCTGGCTTGCGGATGTCATGACCTCATCGAGCGTCTTCCCCGCTCGTGCGTCGTCGAGCGCGGCGGCCGAGATCACGGCGACGGCTTCGGGATAATTGAGCTTGAGCCCCTTCTCCTTCCGCTTCAGCGCGACCTCAGCCACCATGTAGATCAGGAGCTTGTCGTATTCCTTGGGCGTCAGGTGCACGGCCGGTCCTCCCGCCCGCCTCGCGTACTCGCGACGATCAGAAGCCGGCCAGGCCCTGCGGGCTGTTGTACGGAATGGCCGCGCTGGTGACCTCGCTGAGCGAGCCGTCTGGCTGGACGGCATAACCCATGAGCTTCGAGGCGTTGCCGTAGATCTGGTACAGGTACGCGCCATCCGGCGACATCCAGTTGTCGCTGGGGCCGCTGCTCACGGTCCCGTTCAGTGCCCGGAACGCGCCGTCGCCGGGAACCTTCGGACTCGCCGGATCCTTGGCCACGGACAGGACGTCACCATTGATGCGGAAGCTGCTGAGGTAGCTGTAGCCGAAGTTCGTGGTGAAGACGTACTGGTCATCGGGCGAGATGGAGAGCCAGCACAGTTCTGAAGGCTTGCCTGAGCTGGTGTCGATCTGGACCACGGGGCTGATGTCGATCCGGCCGCCGCTGTCGATGGTGCCCATGACGAGTCCGTCGCCGACCGCCTCGCCGATGACGAAGTGATCTGGGCGATTGTTCAGGAATGCCGGGTAGAACGGCGAGGCGCCGCCCGCGTCGTTGAAGGTGGGCGCGCCGAGAGAACCGTCGCTGGCAACCGGGTAGATCACCAGGCCGTCGGGGTCTGGTGCGTTGGAAGCGATGGACTTCGGCTTACCGTCGGGCCCTTTAACCCAGATGATGGGCGAGCCGTCCGGGTTGGCGTGCGGGAGCTGGTCGAACGTGGTACCGACCATGAGGAACTTGCCGTCGGGAGACAGCACGGCCAGTGTCGGAACACGCTCGGGCTTGTCCGGCGTGTTCGCCGAGTAGCGCTCGGGGCGGGCGGTCAGCTTGCCCTCGCCGTCGACCGACATGAGGCGCAGGTGGTCCGGCCCGAAGGAGTGCAGCACGAACAGCGTGCCGGATCTCAGGTCGTATGCCAGCGACTTAGCAGTCCCGCTCCGCCCGCTGACGATGTTGCCGGTTCGCTTGACGTCGAGGAGAGTGAGCTCGCCATTGTCGCCGAGCGCGAAGCTGGAGACCGAGTTGTCGCCGCCGTTCGTGGTCAACAGGAACCGCTGATCGGGCGTCATGATCACGCTGGCCGCGCCTTCGAAGGCGTTCGGGGCGCTTTCCTGGCCGCTGATCGGCTTGTACACGCCGGAGCCGGCGCCCCCTGTCGGGACGCGCTCTACCTCGGTGATGGTGCCGTTTGGCGACCGGAGGTAATGCACGATGGCGTTCTGCACCTCGTTGGTCTGCATATAGAGATGTCCGCCATGCCGCATATTGCCGGTCGACGTCTGCGTCTGCATCGACTGCATCGTCGTCATGTTGTGCCCCCCGTCCTTGAGATCCTTGGGATCCATGTCGGAGTAGCTCGTCAGGCCCTGTCCCCTCGGGTAAAACGGGCCACCTCGGCACGGATGAGATACCCGGTCCGCCGGCGCGGATAACCGCAGGAGTAGCCAGGCAACGGCCTGGCTGCCTGACCAGCATCAGCTCTGGCGGCCGCGTTCCCTTGCCCTTAATCGTGGGGCATGCGACAGGCGGGTACCGTGAACGAGACGGGTCACATGCCGCCCGCGCGGGTTAACCGGGAGGAGGGAACAGATGCCGCAAGAGTGGCGCCACGAGTCGGAGGACCTGGAGGACTTCGAGGTCCTGGATGCGGGCGACACCCTCGCGGGTGCGCCTGGAGATGATCCGCTCGACCGTGGCCTCGTGACGCCGGATCGGTGGTCGGCAGCGATGAAGTTCGGCTCAACCGCTGCCGAGCAAGAGGCTGGCGAGCCGCTCGATCAGCTTCTGGCGGCGGAAGAGCCCGACATTAGCCTCCAACCAGACGAAGACACACTGGCCGGTGATGGCTGGGATGAGAACGCCACCGAGGCCGACATCAGCCGACTCGCTCAGGACGCCGGACCCGATCCGCGGGCCGGCCGACTGACGGCGGAAGACGAAGGGGCGTTTTTCATCGCGGATGCTGACTATGTTGCTCACGACGCGGGGGTCGACGGCGGCGCTGCCACCGCCGAGGAAGCGGCCGTCCACCTCGTCATAGACGACGAGGGCTAGTTCCTGGGTCATCGTTCCTGGGCCATCGTTCCTGGGTCATCGGGAAGGAGCACACAGTGACAAGTAACGCAACGCTGACTTACCAGGTCTATGTGGCCCCGATCATCGCGATGGCCGGCAATGACGTCCCCCCTGGCCGCTCGCCGCTGTCCGTGAGCGGTTCCCCGGTATCCGGGCCGTCGCGACGCCAGCAGTCGTCGAGGGCATGCGCAAGCGGTCCGCGCCGGACGTAATGCGGGCATTCTGGCAAGCCCGGTTCCCGGCCCAGATCCCGGACGTTAATCCCGTCGCGGAGCCGCTGGACGGGTCATCCTTGGAGCTCGAGGGCCGTCAGCTAATCGCCGTCAACGTCGGGCACACCGATACCGACGACACGACGGTCCTGCATGTGCCAGAGATAGGGCTGGTCGTCGCGGGCGACGCCGCATACAACGACGTGCACCAGTACCTGGCGGAATCGGATTCTCGGGGCCGCAAGGACTGGCTGGCTGCGCTGGACATCCTGGAGGCATTGGATCCGCGAGCCGTCGTGGCCGGACACAAGCGCTACGGCAAGGACGACAGCCCGCGAATCATCGATGAAACCCGCGAATACATTCGCGACTTCGACCGGCTCGACAAGGAAACCGCGACGGCGGAGGAACTCTATCGCCAAGTACTGGCGATTCATCCGGACCGAGTTAATCCCGGCGCGCTCTGGCTCTCGGCCAAGTCAGCCAAGGCCGCAAGCGACCTGCTGGACGCTCGCTAGGGTTACGCCGCTGGTTCCGGTCAGCTGGCTCGGTGGGTGGTAGCGCGCTGCCGTGATTCCGTCCCGGCTATCGTGAACTAATGGCCGAGCGATTGGTGACGGAGCGCCTGGTCCTCCGCCAGTGGACCGCCGATGACGCTGGGGCCGCGCTGAGCTCCTACGGCGATGCTGAGGTGGCGAGGTGGCTCGCTCCGGCGATAGAGAGGGTCAGCGATGAATCGGCCATGCGCGGACTTCTGCAGCGGTGGATGGCTGAGGGCGAGCGCATGCTGACGCCAGCAGGCCGTTGGGCGATCGAGCTGCGCGATGACGGAAGCGTGATCGGCGGGGCGACCCTGCTGCCGCTACCGCCCGATGATGAATACGAGATCGGCTGGCAGCTGCAGCGGGATGCGTGGGGCCACGGTTATGCCACCGAGACTGGCCGAGCCCTGGCGGGCTGGGCTTTCGAGCAAGGCCTGGAGCAGGTCATTGCCGTCGTACGGCCAGCCAACACGCGCGCCATGGCTGCGGTACGCCGGATCGGCATGGAGTGGATCGGCGAGACAGAGAAATACCATGACCTCCGCTTGCAGGCGTACCGCTTGCGTCCGGCAGACCTTGCCGCGTAATGCCCGCTTCAGTTACGAAAACGGCCCGGTCTTAACGAGCTTGCGCGCGGTTGCCTCATCGGTTGGACCAGTACCGAACGACGGACACCAACGGGCAACTCCGCAAGCGCCGCACGCGGGCTTTTGGGCGTGACAGACACGACGACCGTGCCAGATCACCCGGTGGGAAGCCGCCGTCCAATCCCGAGCAGGCAGCAGCGCGGCGACGTCGTGCTCGATCTTGTCCGAGCCGGTCTGCGCGGTCCAGCCAAACCGCCGCGCTAGCCGGGCAAAATGGGTGTCCACCACGATGCCGGGCTTGCCGAACGCATCGCCGAGGACCATGTTGGCGGTCTTGCGGCCAACGCCTGGCAAGCTGACAAGCTGCTCTAGCGTGTCGGGCACGTCCCCGCCGAAACGATCGCACAGCGCATGGCCGAGGCTGATGAGCGCTTTCGTCTTGGCCCGGAAGTACCCCGTGGACTTGATCATGTTCTCTAGTTCGTCCTGATCAGCCGCCGCGTAATCGGCGGCGGTGCGGTACCGGGCGAACAGCACGGGGCTTACCTCGTTGACTCGCCGGTCCGTGGTCTGGGCAGACAGGATCGCGGCCATCAGCAGTTCAAGCGGAGAAGCGAAGTTGAGCTCGATCCGCGCATCCGGGTACAGCAGGCCCAGCTCGCCGATGATCCGGCGTGCTCGCCTCACAGCTGCGGTCTGCGACGGTGCCGCCTGAGCCACTAGTGCAGCCTAGCCGAACGGCGAGACAACGCCCCGCGCTGCTGGGAGACAACGCCCGGCGCTGCTTGGGGGCGCGGCCCCGAAGCCGCCGACGACCAACTGTTTGAACGGGGCCCTGCCGGGGATGCCCCCGCATCATCAGATCGGATCGGGGGGGAACATCAATGGGAAAAGAAGCGCGCATCGGGCTAATTCTGGCCAGCACTTGCTGCCTTCTGGCCGTCATGGTCGATTGGATCGTGGAGGACCTGAAGTAGCGGAGGACCTGAAGTAGCCGTGCCCGCGCTCGGCGGACGGGCGAGTGCGCTGATCATGGTGGCCGGTGATCCTTATTGCGATCCGGTCACCAAGGTCGTTCGCCAGCGGGCGTTGACGGCGAACACGATCTGCGACGGTCACGAGACCGGTCATCATGATCACGTACCAGGCCCAGCGAGCCGCAAACGCGCCCGCAATCACCTCACTGAACCAAGGGACTGTCCTCGTGCTAGCCGGTCATGCATCACTCCAGACTGAACAAGCGCAGGCGCAGTTGGGGTCTGCTCTGGCGGGCGGCGTCCCGGCGCGCCAGCGCGTACTGGGCGCCCAGGGCCGCAAGACCGTTCGCAGGCTGCTGGAGGCCGGACTGGCTGAGCTGGCGGAGCAGGGTTTCCACGGATTCCGCGTCGACGATGTTGTCCGTCGCGCGCAAACTTCGCACGGCACGTTCTACTTGTACTTCTCTAACACGGAGGACTTGCTCCGGGCCCTGATGCGGGACACGCTGCACGACATCAACGTGATCACTGAGGCCTTTCCCCTCGTGACTCGCAATGAGACAGGACGGGCGGCGTTGCGCGACTGGGTACGCCGCTTCGCTGACACGTATGCCGCGCATGCCGCCGTCATCAGGGCTCTCAGTCAGGCCGATAGTCCGAGCCAGGGGGCCTGGGGCGCCGGCCTCCGGGCGCTCTTTGGACTCTCGGAAGCCATTGCCGCGGGAATGACGGTGACAGGCCGCGAGGGCGAGCACGGCGACGGCCAGAACAGCCAGGCGCAGCACGCCGAACTCACGGCCCTTGCGTGCGTCATGATGCTCGAGCGGGTGAATTACCTGATCAGCGTCGGCGTCAGGCTGCCGGAGGACGAGATGTCGGACCGGCTCGCCGAAGTCATCTACGCCGCGTTCCACTCACCCCAGTAGGGCCGGTGCGCGTAGCCCCGCGGATCAGCGGCCTGCGCCATCGCGACTGGCTACCGTCGCGACCTGTAAGCGTCGCGGCTTGTTACCGTCGCGACTTGTTGAGAGCTGCCGGGTCGCCACGCGGGACTCGCGACGGACCGGACGGGCGGAAACTTGTCTTCACTGATCGCCGTGCTGGCTGCACTGGCCGGCTCACTGGTGTTCGGGGTTTCTTCGGTCGCTGAGCAGCGCGGCACTCAGCGCGTCGAACGTCGGCCGCCGCTGTCACCCAGGCTCCTGCTCGACCTGGTCCGGCAGCCGGTGTGGCTGTCCGGGATCGGCGCGACTCTGGTCGGCTTTACCTTGCAGGTTGTGGCGCTCACCTTCGGACCGCTCGCGCTCGTCGAGCCGATCCTGATATCCGACCTGATAATCGCGTCGCTGATCGCCAGCGCCCTCCGGAAAAGGTGGGACCCAGTTTTGCTGCTAGGAGTCACTGCCGCTGCGGTCGGCGTAGCCACGTTCCTGGCTATAGCCAAGCCCTCAGGCGGTCAGACGACCGTGAGCATCATCGCCGTGCTGCCCCTGGCGCTGGGTCTGGCGGCGGTTGTGGCCGGCTGCCTCGCTCTCGCCCGGAGGCATGAGAACGCGCAGCCGCTCTCGCTGGCGCTAGCGTGCGGCGTCGCTTACGGCGTCGCGGCCTTCGTGGTCAAGCTCCTGACCGCGGATTTCGGCGGCGGCATGGCGCAGGTCCTCAGCCACTGGCCCGTGTACGCGCTGGCCATCGTTGGACCGCTGGGTTTCCTTCTCAACCAAAACGCCTTTCAGCGGGGCATACTGCTCGCGCCGGTCCTGGCGGTCATCACGGTATCTGACCCTCTGGTCTCGATAGCCCTCGCTTACTTCTGGCTGCACGAGCAGCTCAACAGCAGCCCGCCAGCAGTGGCAGGCGAAGTGCTGGCGCTGCTGGTGATGACGGCTGGGATCGTCCTCCTCGCACACCGGGCCCCCATAGTGACACGCCAGCTGGCTATGGCAGAGACTTGCGCCGACGGCGTGGCGAATGGGCAGAGCGGCGCTGAGTGAGGCTAGCCGGACCGCGTCCGGAGCAAGGCCGTCGGCGCCGTCACCTAGGCTGAAATAGTGGCGGACCACCTGGAGATGCCACGGCCAGCCCGGCTGGTGCGCACCACGGCATGGAGCCTGATCGAGTCGGCTGGCCTGCCGATCGCCGCGCTGGCTCTCGCCGGCTGGTTGTGGGGACGCAACGCCGGGCTCATCGCGGGAGTCGCAGTTGTCTGGATCATCGCGGCCATCCGCAAGATCCACACGGGCACGGTGCCAAGTTTGGTCGTGATCTCGGTGGTCGTGCTCACGCTGCAGACGGTACTCGCAGTCGCTACTGGTCAGCTGTGGATCTTCTTGCTGCACTTCCCGGTGGCGAACTTGTTCCTGTGCATTCTGTTCGCCCACACCGCGCGGGGGCCGAACCCGATAGTCGCCCGGCTGGCCGCTGAAGTAGTGTCCCTCAGGCAGCCGGCCAACCCGAGTCCAGGCCTGCTGCGCTACTTCCAGGACGTGACTCTCCTCTGGGCGGCGATCTTCCTACTCCTGGCCGCCATTATGGCGGCGCTGCTGGTGACGCAGTCCACCGCCATATTTCTGCTGCTCTCCACCCTGGCGACTGTCATCCTCATCGTCGCCGGGGCTGGCGCAAGCGCGCTGTGGCTCCGGGTTGTTCTGCGCAGGCTAGGCATGGGCCTCAGGTTCGTTCCTGGCTGAGCTCAAGCCGTGGGCCCGGGCAGGCATCGCGCGTCTGCGCCGGGGCATATCTGATCGCAGGAACCACCAGCACTGAAGGCGGACTGCCTCCGATGCGGCGGACTGATCCGGGAGAGCGACCGTGCTCGCACAGGCGGCCGTGTCTGCATATCGGAGACCTGCGCGGGGGAGGCTCAGGTGACGCAGGACGCAGTGCTGTTGTCCGGGTCTCTTGGGCTCGGCCACGAGATGATGGCGACCTGCTGCGCGGGCTTGCTGGAACGATCGGGCTGGCGGACCCGGACTCTCAACAGCATGGCCCTGCTGGGGCCAAGGAGCGGCCGGGCAGGCGAGAGGCTGTTCACCAGCCTGGTCGCCGTTCCCAGCATCTACGATGGGCTCCACTTCGCACATCTGCGGACCGGGAGCCGCCTGGCGAACTTCATGGACCGGCGCGCTGCCGCCAGGCTCGTGCCGTCCCTTGAGGCGGATTTGTTGCGCAAGCCGGCCGATCTCGTACTCAGCGTCTTCGCCACGGGGGCCTCGGCGGCAGCCAGGCTCAAGGCAAAGGCGCCACGGAGGCGGACAGTCGTCTTGTGCACTGACGTGACCCTGCACCGGCTCTGGGTGGCCGAAGGAACCGATCTGTTCCTGGTCACTTCCCCGGCGGCGGAGGCATCGATCCGGCGCTACCTCCCCCAAGCGGCGGTGTCCATCGTGCCGCCGCCAGTCCGCCCGGAGTTCTACGCTGCGCCGTCTCAGGCGGAGGCGCGAATGGCGCTGGGAGTGCCATCGGAGGAGCCCTGCGTTCTGCTGATCGACAGCGGCTGGGGCTTCGGCCCCCTAGTCGAGAGCGCTTGCCTGCTAGCCGAAGCTGGCGTGCATGTGCTGGCAGTCGCCGGACGCCAGCGTGCCGTCGAACGTCGACTGCGAGGGCTGGCTCGGACGGCGCCGCGGATCAGGCCGTTCGGCTTTACCGACAAGGTCCCTGAGCTGATGGCAGCAGCCGACGTCGTCATAGCTCTCCCAGGGGCCACGACTTGCAGCGAGGCGCGCGCCGTCGGACGCCAGTTGCTGCTCCTCGACGTCATGCCGGGCCACGGCCGGGACAACTTGCAGCACGAGCTGGAGCTGGGAGCAGCCGGGGTCTGCGGTTCGACGCGGCCGGCCTCACCGCGAACGCGTTGGCCCTGCTCGAGAAGGTTCCTCGCCCGGCACCGCGGGCCTGCCCTATTCCGCCATGGGAACCCGCCTACGCGGCCGCCCTGAGACGCGTCGGACTGGACCTGCACCCGCAGGACCCGGCACATGTGGCCGTCGACCAGCAGTCCCGCACCCCAGCTAGATCAGTCCCGCATGTCATCTAGATCGCGAACGCTAGATAGCGACGCTCAAAAATGACCCATAGGGGGCAAGACCGAATGATGCGCACACTCTTCCTCAATCCTCCTTCCTACGAAGGCTTCGATGGCGGTGCGGGCGCTCGGTATCAGGCCAAGCGGGAAGTTCGCTCTTTCTGGTATCCGACGTGGCTGGCCCAGCCTGCTGCCATCGTGCCCGACAGCGCGCTGGTCGACGCCCCACCCGCTGGACTCACTCTCACCGACGTCGTTCCCATGGCACGTCGGCACGACCTGGCTGTGCTCCACACGAGCTCACCCACGTTCGCTGGTGATGTCAAAGTGGCCGAGGCCATGAAGGCGGAAAACCCGTCACTGCTGATCGGGTTCGTTGGGCCGAAGGTAGCCGTGGAGCCCGAGTCCTCGCTGCTGGCGTCGGCAGCCATCGACTTCGTGGCGCGCGAGGAGTTCGATTTCACCATTGCCGAAATCGCACGCGAAGATCCGCTGGACTCGGTCACCGGCATCAGCTACCGCTCCCGGAGCGGGCAAGTGGTGCACAACGCCGATCGCCGCATCGTTGAGGACATGGACAGCCTGCCGTTCGTGGTACCGGTCTACAAAAAGCATCTGCAGCCAGAGGATTACTACATCGGCTATCTCCGGCACCCGTACGTATCGCTGTATACCGGCAGGGGTTGCAGGTCACGGTGCACATTCTGCCTCTGGCCACAGACCGTCGGCGGTCACCGGTACCGGACCCGGAGTGTGTCCCACGTGCTGGCCGAGGCCGCTCTTGCCTCGCAGCTATTCCCGCAGATGAAGGAACTGTTCTTCGACGACGACACGTTCACTGACGACCGCCCCCGAGCCGAGGCCATCGCCAAGGGGCTGTCGCAGCTCGGCATCACCTGGTCCTGCAACGCCAAAGCCAACGTGCCCAGGGAGACGTTGCAGGTCCTGGCCGACAACGGCCTGCGCCTCCTGCTGGTCGGCTACGAATCCGGCAGCCAGCAAGTCCTCAACAACGTTAAGAAGGGCCTGCGAGTCGACCGGGCCAGGCGCTTTGCCAGTGACTGCCGTGATCTCGGGATCACCGTCCACGGGACCTTCATCCTCGGCCTGCCCGGAGAAACCCAGGAAACCATTCAGGAGACGATCCGCTTCGCCAGGGACGTCAACCCCCACACCATCCAGGTATCAGTCGCGGCGCCCTACCCCGGCACCGAGCTCTACAAGGTCGCCAAGGAAAACGGGTGGCTGCCCGAGGACGATGACGACGCCACCCTGGTCAGTGAGGCTGGAACCCAGCTCGCCGCCCTGTCCTATCCGCACCTTGGTCATACGGAGATCCTGCAATCGGTGGACGCGTTCTACAAGCGGTTCTACTTCCGAGCCGGCAAGCTGGCCGAGATGTCGGCCGAAATGCTACGGCAGCCGAGCATGACCGCCCGAAGGCTGCGCGAGGGAACCGAATTCGTCCGGTTCCTGGGTCGGCGCGGCCGCGCTCCAGCCGCACGGTGACGCCGGGCGCCCGTAGGCTCTGAGCGTGCGGGCGTTTGAGTCGGTATCGACGTGGCGGCGCCCCTGCCCATTCCGGCGTCGGCGCAGCGGATGGCACTGGTGGCTGAGAAGATGACGAACATGACAACGGGGTCGCCGCGGTCGCGGCGTCGCTCGACGGTTTCGTCGCCGGACCCGACGACGGGCCTGGACAGGCGCTCGGGCTGTACGGCGATCGGCTCTTGACGTGGTTCTATGACGGCGACACTCCAGGCCGGTTCTATCAGTGGATGAAGATGTCCGCCACGAGCGCGGCCTCCGACGCCGCGGCCCTGGAGATTGTCCGGGTCGTGCAAGCGCCCAGCGTCACCCACCTGACCTATGAGGTCCTCCGGTAGCGCACACTCGGCCCGGCTTGGATCAAGGGCGAAGGGAGGCCGGAGTGTCAGCATCTGTGCTCTATATGTCCATGTCGGTCGACGGGTACATCGCGGGTCCGGACGACGAACCAGGCAATCCCGGCGGTGATGGCTTCATGCGGCTGCACGATTGGTTCGTCTCTCCGGGCGGGGAGTTCTTCCGGCCGGACGGGACGGCCGGACAGCTGATGGACGAGTTGAACGCGACCGGTGCGGTGCTGGCGGGTCGGCGCACCGTGGAGCAGGTCGATCATTGGGGCGGTGATCATCACGGTGTCCCGATCTTCGTGCCCAGCCACCGTCGACCAGGCCCGTCCGTCGCGAATTATCCGCTGGTGACGTACGTGACGGACGGGATCAGCAGCGCGATGGCACAGGCTAAGGCCGCCGCCGGCGGGCGAGACGTCCTGGTGCATGGCGCGCAAACGGCGCAACGGGCGCTCGAGGCTGGTGTGCTCGACGAACTTCAGATTCACCAGATCCCGGTGCTGTTCGGTCGTGGCCGTCGGATGTTCGAGGTGTTGCCGTCGCGCATCGAGCTGGAGATCGTTCGCGTGATCGACACGCTCGAGGCTACCCACATTCGCTACCGCGTCCGGAAGGGGCGGTCATGACTCAGCCGGAGACTCACACCCTGGACGAGCCCGGCGCATTGCTGCACTACGACGTCCGGAATAATGACGCCAGCGCGCGGCCAGTCCTGCTGCTGATCGGCTCGCCGATGGGCGCCGAGGGATTCGTCACTCAGGCCGGGCATTTCAGCGACCGCACGGTGGTGACATATGACCCACGCGGAGCCGGGCGCAGCAAGCGCACCGACGGCGCTTCGGAGACCACGGTCGAGGAGCATGCCGCCGATCTGCGCCGACTGATCGATGCGCTGGGCGGCGGGCCGGTAGATATCTTCGCCAGCAGCGGCGGCGCCGTCAACGCCCTTGCCCTCGTGGCCGGGCACCCGGAGCAGGTCGGCATCCTGGTGGCGCACGAGCCGCCCGCCGCTCAGGCGCTGCCGGACCGCGAGGCCGTCCTGGCCGCATGCGACGCCATCAAGGAAACCTATCTGCGTGACGGCTTTGGCCCGGCGATGGCCAAGTTCATCGCGCTCGTCAGCTACGAGGGCCCGATCCCGGCCGGATTCGCTGGTCAGCCTGGGCCCGATCCGGCCGCGTTTGGGTTGCCGACCGTGGACGACGGCTCCCGCGACGACGCGCTCCTGTGCCTGAACATGCCGTCATGTCCTGCGTTCCGGCACGATTACGATGCGCTCCGGGCTGCATCCACCCGCGTCGTCATCGGCGTCGGAGAGCAGTCCAGTACGGCCATAGCCGGCCGGGCCGCAGCAGCAGTGGCCGACCAGCTCGGAATCGAGCCTGTCACCTTTCCCGGCGGCCACGACGGGTTCAGAGGCGGCGAACACGGCCACACGGGCGAGCCGGCCGCGTTCGCCGCGACGTTGCGCAGGGTCCTCACCACCTGATGGCGCGGTGCTGGAGACGTGCGCACGCACCCTTGCCTCCGTCCGCCTAAGTAGCAGGCGCCAGATCACTGAGCTGCTTGTACGCCTGGGTACACAGGGTTTGCAAGTCGTTGCCCAGCTTGTGAAGGGCATCCGCCTCGTCGCGGTCCGCCTCGATCCGCGATCGGATCACGCGGGTGCCTAGTCCGGCAGCGGCACCAAGCGGATGGACCTGAACGGCGAGCGTGAGCGTCGCGCTGACCGCATGTGAAATTCCGGTCTCCTTCAGCTGGCTGGACACCGTGCGCGGATGCACTGCGCCGGCCGACGATGCGTACTGTTGCGCCACTCCGGCCAGATGCTGGGCGACAAGCTCCCAGTGAGCTTTTGCGCTGCACCTGGCTACGACGGTACTGCCGTTGATCAGCTCGAGGTCCAAGGCACGGCTGTCGCTTGATGCGGATTCGGCCAGGCGCACGCGGTCGGCATCTCCGCACAACGGGCCGAACGCACCCTCGTTGATCAGTTTGACAACGAGGCGGGCAAACTCGAGCTGCCTGTCCGGATTCTGCAGCGTCGTCTGCTCGGCCGCGGTCAGCTGAGCGTCGAGGCCCCGTCGGGTCCTCGACGCGAACGGTGTCAGGCCAAGACGTTGCATTGGCTCCGCCAGTTGCGCCGGCCACCGCTCCGGCGCCGCATCGTCGTCGCCGATGACCCCCGCGACCAGCGCACTGTACAGGTAATAAGCAGCGAGCCGCTGAAGCCCGACTTCCTCGATCACCCGGCTGAGCTCCGGCGGGTCGGGCGCTAGTCTGCTGGCGTCGTCGCGCAGAGCGGCAAGCTGGACGTCAGCCATCAGGGCCAGTCCCTGGCTTGGTTCCGGCCTGAGTTTGAAGTGCCCCGATGCGGTCGATCAGGTCGATGATCAACGCATGATGGGCACGCGCGATCTCCGTCAGCTGCTCGACGTCGGCGCGTAGCTCCTCCCACGCGTCCTCCTGCGTTACCTTGCGCGATACGGTTTTCGATGCCTCCCCAGCCCGCGCGGCCGCGTCCTTCGTAACGGCTGCGGCGTGCTTCACGCGGTCGTCCTGCCCGACGTCCGTCAAGGCCGATCGGGCTCTTGCGGCGAACGACTTCACTCCGTGCGGGTCGTTCTCGGTCAACGATCTCACCTCCTCGGCAGTCGCCTGGGTGGCTGGCCAGCGCCGGAGCCGGCTGCACGGTCACATGCTGCCGGCCTTTACTCCCGACACAGGGGTCATGCCCAGGTCGGCGACGCTTCATCGCATGACTGGGCCGGCCGCGAGAATTCGCCCTGTCCACTGCGACCCGACCAACTCCGGCCAGCCAACAACATCCCCGTTCCTGTCTTGATCGTGGTTGTCGATTCTGCGAAACTGGTTGGACCACCCACCAGTAGGAGTAAGGCGCCCATGATCTTCGATGCGGACAGCCACGTGATGGAAGTCGAGGACTGGCTTCCCGGCTACGCGGACCCGGACCTGCGGGAGCGGCTCGGGCCCCTCGGGCTGGATAAGGCAGGCCAAGGCGCGGCGAAGTTGTTCGCGTCGCTTCCGGAGCTGTGGGAACGACAGCGCTCCGAGCAAGTCCCCGCGGACGTCATCTCCGGGCCCAAGGGATGGAAGGCGCCCGGTGCTCTGGATCCTCAGGTGCGCTCGCGAGTGCTCGACGCGCTCGGCATCGACGCGCAGCTCGTATTCCCTACCTTCGCGCTCGGCCAGTTTGCCCGTTCCGCCGATCCGGATGTGCGCTATGGCGGCACTCGGGCGTTGAACCGGGCGATGGCCGAGTTCTGTGCGACCGATGAGCGGCTGCTCGCTGTCGGGTATCTCCCGCTGAACGAACCGGACCGCGCAATCCAAGAGGTCGACGCAGCGCTCGATCTCGGCGTCGCCGCCTTCTGGCTGCCATCGGAGGCGCCGGGGAGCTTCTCGCCGGCCCACGTCGACCTCGAGCCGGTGTGGGCCCGTCTCGCCGAGGCTGGCGTGCCGTTCGTTCTGCACGTCGGGGGCGGCAAGCTGCTGCCCAAGGAATTTCACGAGAACGGCCGTCCGCGCCCCGTCGACTGGCTCGGCGGCGGCGAGAACATGCGGGGCAAGGACTTCCCAGTAGTGCACCACTCGCCGGAGCGGTTCCTTGCGTGCCTGGTTCTCGACGGCGTCTTCCAACGTCATCCGGGGCTGCGAGGCGCGGCGATCGAGCTGGGCGCGAGCTGGGTCCCTGGCATGCTGAGAAACCTCGATCACGCGCACCGATCATTCTCAAAGTTCGAGCCGTTGCTGCAGGAACTCGAGCTCAAGCCGTCGGAGTACATCCACCGGCAGGTGCGGTTCACGCCGTTCCCGTTCGAGGACGTCGCGTGGCTCATCGAACAGTGCGGGCAATCGTTGTTCATGTTCTCCACCGACTATCCGCACCCAGAAGGTGGTCGTCGGCCCTTCGAGAACTTCGGCGCTGCGCTGGCCGGATTGGGCGACGCCGCGCACGACAAGTTCTTTTGGCGCAATGGAGCCGAGCACTTCGGGCTGGTCTGACGTGGCGGGGTTCGCCGCGATCCCGAAGGTCGATCTAGCTGCCGCCGCGGTTGGCCAGATCCGGGATGCGATCCTCTCGGGTGACATTGCGGCTGGCGACGAGCTGCCCTCCGAGCGCGAGCTGGCGCTGCAGCTCGGCATCAACAGGACCACAGTTCGGGACGTCTTGACGCACCTGGAGCTGCTCGGCATCATCCAGCGGCAGCACGGCAGGCGGTGCCGTGTCCTTGACTTCCGGCGAAACGGCTCGCTCGAGCTGATCCCGCATCTCGTTCGGCTCGGTATTCCGGGGATCGGCCGGTCCATCCGCGAGGCGACGGCCATTACCTACGAAGGCACCGCTGCGCTCGCCGCGGAGCGCCGATCCGGGCAGGGGCTGGTGGAACTCGACCGAGCAATTGCCGCGCTGGAGTCCGCGGTCGCCGATGGAAGTGACGAGGACATCATCCGTGCGGATCGCGAATTCCATCACACCGTCGCCGCGCTGACGGGGTCGCTTGCGCTCGAGCTCAGCGTGACCGACTTCTATCGTGCCTTTGACGCCTCGCTCGACACCGGCGGCGGGATGAAACGATCTATCGCCAGCCTCCTTCGAGCCATCGGCGCACGCTCCAAGCAATTGCCGCACCGCGTCCTCGCCGAAGCCATCCGTTCCGGCGACAAGGAAGGAGCGCGGCGCATCGCGCGCGCAATCGTGATCGGCACCAGCTGATCTGCGACGACGGCACCATCGACCCGCGCGACACACGCACGGTGCTCGGTCTGTGCCTGTCGCTCATCCACGGCTCGCCGCACGGGTCCCGGCCGCGCCCGCATGCGTCGGCGGCGGCCGTGCTGAGCCGGGTCCTGCGACCAGTGCGCTATCGCGGGGGCAACACACAGAACTCGTGGCCATCCGGATCGGCCATGACCACCCAGCTGACCTCGCCCTGGCCGATGTCGATGCGAGTCGCCCCGAGGGAGACGAGGCGGTCAACCTCCCCTTCGAGATCACCGGCGACGGGCGGAGCGAGGTCGAAATGCAGCCGGTACTTCCCGGTCTTCGGCGCGAGTGGCGGACCGCCCCAGGTGATCTTCGGACCGCCGTGGGGTGAGCGAATCGCGGTCTCCTGGTCCTGATCCCAGACCAGCGGCCAGCCCAGCGCCCCGCTCCAGAAGTACCCGACCTCCTGCGAACCCTCGCACGCAAGCGCTCCGATGAATCCGCACTCGGCGAGGAAGCTGTTGCCCGGCTCGATAACGCAGAACTCGTTGCCTTCGGGGTCTGCGAGCACAACATGACCCTCCTCCGGGCGCTGACCGATGTCTATGTGCCGGGCGCCGAGTCCGAGCGACCTTGCCACTGTCTGCTGCTGATCCTGCAGGGACGTGCTCGTTAGATCGAAATGCATCTGGTTCTGGCCAGCCTTCTGCACCTCAGTGGGAACAAACCGGACCCGGAACCCGGTATCGTCGCTCGGCAGAAGCGCAACGCCGTCTGGAGGGTCGTCGGCTATCTCCCAGCCCAGCACACCGGCCCAGAAGCGCGCGAGACGGAGCGGATCGTTCGCATCAAAGCAGAGCGCGAAGAGCCGACAAGTCATTGCGCTCCGCACCTCCGATCTGCTGGCTGAAAGCCGCCGACCAGGCACGGCCTGCGCCCATCGACAACGCAACGCTAGGCGCCTGCAGGCCGCCGCGCAAAGAGATTTGCGTCAGAGGCGGCGCTCGCGCGCCGCCTGTCGAAGCGCCCAGCTAGGGGCCGTTAAGGTCGATGATGTCGCCGCCGCCTCATCAGGGAGTTGGCCGGTACGGGTCGTCGGACGGCAGCCACGCGACGCCGTTATCGAAGGTGAGACCACCCCGATCGTCAGTCAGGGCCGTAGCGGCCGCCAATACGCCCGGCTGACTCTCGGTCCGGCGCCAGACCAGCGACCAGGTCCAGTACGGCGCAGGCGCGACGATCGGCCGCTGGACCAAGCCTGGCGGGATTGGTGTTGTCTGTCCCTTGGGCGAGTTGACCAATGGCCGGCGGAGCCGTCGTACATGGTCGAAGAACGCCGAGCCGGTGATACCGCCGTCGTCGATGGCTATGCGGGTCGCGCCGGTATCGGCCAGGAACTCCTCTGCGTATCTGTTCCACGACAGCCGGCTGGTTGCGTCGGCGTCGACGAGCACCGCTGTGTCGCGGGCCTGCACAGGCGAGACGTCCGTTCCGGCGGCGACCGCATAGAGCCGGTCCGCGCGGAGCAGCCGGGCTTCGAGGCCGTAGGTAGCGAGGTCCTCAGCCCGGACCCAGCAGATCGCCAGATCGATGCTGCCGTCAGCGACACGGGTGGCCTGGGTGTGTGACGGCAGCACCCAGGCATCGACGAGCAGCTGCGCAACGCCTGAGGTCCGGCTGGTGAGATCGGCCGGGCGCCAGCTGACGTAGCCGAGGCGGACGGGTTCCTGTGCGGCCAGGCCGGCAGCCGCCCGCCGCAGCTCGTCAGCCTGCTCCAAAAGCGCGCGGGTGCGCGGGAGCAGCGCCTCGCCAGCCAGGGTCAGCCTCACGCTGCGGCGGTCCCGGTCGAACAGGCGTGTACCGAGGACGCGCTCGAGCGCCTTGATCTGCTGCGACAACGATGGTCCGGCAATACGCAGCCGCGCGGCGGCACGGCCGAAGTTGAGTTCCTCGGCTACGGCCACGAAGTAGCGCAGTTGCCGAAGCTCCACGAAGCCATTGTAGTGCGGTGGGAGGTTCTGCCTACCAGCAAAGAGAATGCTGGTCGTGGCGGTGCCGGAGACCGCGGAGCCATGGTGGATGCATGACTAAGGCGACAGCGGCGAGCACCAGGGCTCTGGTGTCGATCCGGCTGATCGGCCTCCCTACCGCCCCCCCGAACCGGCTCTAGCCGCCCACGCTAACCAGGTCAACACGGCGCTGCTCGTTTCCTGCGCAACGGAATCCCGGCGCAGCCCTAGCTCTACCACCCAGGCAACTACCACCGAAGGAGTGACCATGTCGAACCACTTCAGCGCTGCCAACCTCAAGCACCCCGGCGACGATGCCCGTCTTGACCTGACCGACCTCTTCGTATTTGCCGCTCCGGATAACCCAGAGCGGACCGTGCTGATCATGGACTCGAACCCGTTCGCCAAAGGCGACGGCTTCCACCCCGAAGCGGTCTACCGCTTCAACATCGACAACGACGGGGACGCGCTGGCCGACGTGGCGTTCAGCTTCACGTTCTCCCGGACCGTGGACGGTCGGCAAACCGCCACGGCCTACTACGCCACCGGCAGCGAGGCCCAGACCCGTGAACCGCGAGGTGAAACGCTCATCGAGGACACCGTCGTGGGGTTCGACGGGACGGCCATGCCCGTCCAAGCCGGTCCGTGTCGACTGTTCATCGGCAAGCGCAGCGATCCCTTCTTCGCTGACGCTGAGGGTGTCCTGCACTGGCTGGCCGCCGGCCAGGCGGGCAACTTCGCGTGGACCGGGAGCGACACGTTCGCTGGGACCAACATCTTCTCCATCGTCTTGGAGGTACCCAACGAAATGCTCGGGCGCGGGCCGCTGATCGGATCATGGATCACGATTAGCCTGCGCCACGACGGCACACTCGTGCCGATGGACCGTGGAGGCAACCCGTCGTTCAACCCGATCCTCAACGCAGATGACATCAAGGACGAGTTCAACTCCACCGACCCGGTCGACGACGTGAAGAATTACGTGCAGCCCCTGTCGGAAGCGCTGCAACGGCAGGGCTACTCACCGGGCGAAGCCACTGCTGCGGCTCGCACGCTGTTGCCCGACATCCTTCAATACGACCGCACCACGCCGGCCCGCTACCCTAACGGCCGCGTGATGACCGACGACGTTTTCTCCGCCCGCATGATTTTCATGACCCATGGGCGGGCCAATCTCCAGGGCGTCAAGCCACACGCCGACCTGCTGGCCGACTTCCCCTACCTCGGCCCACCCAACCCTTAGCCTCCACACGCCGGTGCCTTCGCGCAGGCCAGTAGCTTCTGCGTAGGCGGGGTGACGGAATCCTCTCGGGCGCAGCGCGCCATGGCCGAGCGTGCGGGCTCCACCGTCACTGGGTCGCCGGGCAGCCACTCCATCTACCTGTCGCGGCCCGAGGCAGTGGCCGACTTGATTCGACAGGCTGCCGCCGGCGCTGCAAGCTAGCCGGTTCCGCGGCCGACAGCTGCACCGGACTGTCAGACCCAGTAGCTAGCGTTTCGCACGTAGGTAAACCGTTCGACTTCGGGCGGGGCGAGCAGCAAGGCTGAGGACGTGGCGATGACCCGGATACCGCGGCCTGCGAGAATTGTGATCGCGGGCGACGCGGTGGCGGCGCTCGGCACCGGCCTGATTTTGCCGCTGACCCTGATCTACTTGCACCAGGTGCGCGGCATTCGGCTGCCGGTTGTCGGCACTTTGCTTGCGATCGAGGCGGCTATCGGGCTGGTTGCTGTCCCGTTCTCAGGTGCCCTGATGGACCGGATCGGCGCGCGCACGGTGCTGGCTGGCTCGCTGATTGGTCAGGCGGTAGGGTCAGCCGGCCTCGCCTGGACGCACAGCGTGCTGACAGCGATCCCGGTGATGGTCATACTCGGAGCGTCTACGGCACCGCGATTCCCGGCGTTCATGACGCTACTGGCCGGATTGAGTCCACGACCCGATGAGCAGCAGCGCGCCTTCGCCGTGAACTTCACCGTCCTCAATGCCGGAATCGGGGTTGGCGCTGCGCTCGGCGCCGCCGTGGCTTCCGTGCGGCACCCGGTTTCATTTGAGGAGATGTTCCTCGGCAACGCCGTGTGCTGCCTGCTGTTCACTGTGGTGCTGGCCAAACTGCCGGATATCCGACCGCCGGCTGTACCACACGCCGCGAAGGTTGGCTACCGCGACGTGCTGGCGAACCGGCCGTTGCGGGCGGTCGTGATCGCGACGCTTGTCCTTGCATTCACCGGATACGCAGCGCTGGACGCGGGACTGCCGGCCTTCGCCACGGTAGAAGCGCACGTCTCCGTCCGCGTTGTGGCCCTAGCGCTGACAGCGAACACCGCCCTGATCGTCGTGGCCCAGCTTGTCGTGCTGCGTCTGGTTCGGGTGCTGCGCCGAAGTCGGGCACTGGCGATGATCGGACTGATCTGGGCAGTGTCCTGGGCGGTATTCGGCCTCGCTGGGTTGGGCCTGCCGCATGCAGTGCGGATCGGCTGCATTCTTGCGTTCGCCGCTCTGTTCGGGCTGGGCGAGACTTTCATGGCACCGACCATATCGCCGCTGGTGAACAGCCTGGCGGACGACCGGACCAGAGGCCGCGCTAACGCTCTGTCGACCGGGGTCTACTCGCTCGCCTTCGTGGTCTCTCCGACGATCTCGACCGGCTTGATCGCCGGCGGGCTGGCCGGGCTTTGGATCGGGCTGCTGTCCGCAGGGTGCCTAGCAACAGTCGCCATCGGCTTCCGCCTCGGCCGTCGGCTGACCCCGGAGCAGGACCGGGTGGACACCGCGCCCGAGCATCAGAGCGAGTTGGTCGGCGACTCCGAAGTGGTTGCGGCCTGCGAGGGGGCGTAGTCCTTCCCCCTGCACGCACCGCCTCCCGGCGGCGCGCCACCCGCCAAGCGTGGCCGCCAGCCCTGGTTGAACCGGGCAGCCCAGGGCGCGTAAAGCGACGACCCGGCCTGGCTACGCAGGTGGCGAAAGTGGTAGGCGGCGTCGGCCGGTCAGTGCTGCTCCCACCAGGGCAGGGTGCGCCGCTCATCGCCGGCTCTGACTGGCGCATCCGGGGTACCAGGGCGGCCTGAAGCGTGCCGCGCGTGCGCTGCTCTGGTGTCCAGGAACGGGGGCGGCTCGGTGGCGGGAAGGCCGCCGTCTTCCGCTCGTGAGCCGACCTTCGCGTATCCGAGGAACAGCACTCCGCTCACGAGCGTGACCAGGATCCAGACGATGTGGCCGTTCACGCGGCTCCAGTCATTAACGCCGTGCAGGATGGCGGCTGCTGCGAGCCCTATCCAGCCGACCGCGTACCACTTGTGCCGGCTGGTGACCGCCAGGCCTATGAAATAGCCGGTCAGGCCCGACCAGCAAGCATGGCTGATGGGGTCGGTCAGGAACCGCCAGACGAAGTTCAGGATGAAGTCGAGCACCGGCCCGACCAGGGCCGAGAACAGCGACGTCGTGGCCGAGTTCCCGGTACGGAGCAGGTGCTCGATGGTCGGCAGCGCAGACTGCACCGTGAGGTAAAACTGGTCGACGCCGTTGATCGTGAAGTAACGGACGACCTCACTGGCCCCGAATACCAATCCGCTGACCGCGCCGAGGAAGAGATAATCCCTGGGCATAAGAGCGTGACGGCGCCGGTAGAGGAGTGCGACGATCGCGATCGGCAGCGCTTTCGCCAGCTCCTCCGGCAATCCGATGGTAACGATGCTGCTTCCCAGGTTGCCGTTACTGTCGTGCAGTGCGGTCTCCAGCGCGACCGCCAGCGGGATTTCCGTGGCGAGCGCCGTGACGATGATCAACGCCAGCATCGTCCTGGTTACGTGCTCTGGCCGGATAATGACTCCCAGCAGCAACAGCCAGGCCGCCGCGAAATAGGCGGCGAAGATCCACGCGACCTCGTCGAAAGTGTGCGCGCTCGCGCTGGTTCCCAGCACCACAAGCGCGCACGAGGGAACACAGAGAAGCGTCAGAAAAAGCAGCACCGGCCAGCTGCGTAGCGACCGATGCCGCACCCAGTCGCCGAGCGGCAGCAAGTCACCGGGAGGGGGCATCCCGCCGTCTGCGTCCGGTGGTGCGCCCGGGCGTGGCGCTGAAGACGAGCGTTGCGGTTCGGCCGGATAGTTAGACATCGTCGGCACCAATCCCCAAGCAGTCAGTCGACCCGAGGTCGTCGACGGACAACACCGCGGTGTTCTTGCGGACCATCGGGGAACCTCGAGTCGATTCGATCGCCCTCGCCAGGCCGGTGGCACCGTCGCCGGGCCGACGAGCTGTCCAAAGTCGGCCAATGACGCCGCACGTCCTGTGGCGGCGTGGCCAGGACCGCGGTCGGCTCAGCTCTGATCAGGCGCGCTTTCGCTAGGACACATCGAATCTTGACATCTCAAGAGACGGGTCGGGCCGCCGGCCTGCTGCCGAACATCACTGTCCCGCCGAACATCACCGCCGATGCGTCCTCGGCGTAATGCGACACAACCGCACTATCATTTGCATAAACGGAATGCTGTTCCGTATAATCCGGAGGACTGTTCCGCTTCTGTCCACAGTACAGCGCTCACCGAACCTACGCACCAGGAGAAACCGCATGGACTACCGCAATCTCGGCCGGACCGGCATCAAGGTGAGCCCCTACGCGCTCGGAGCGATGATGTTCGGGGCCATCGGCAACCCCGACCATGATGATTCGATCCGCATCATCCACAAGGCGCTGGACGCCGGTATCAACTTCGTTGACACCGCCGACGCCTACTCCCGCGGCGAATCCGAAGAGATCGTGGGCAAGGCGCTCAAGGGGCGCCGCGACCAGGTCGTCCTCGCCACCAAGGTCCATCTGCCGATGAGCGATGATCCCAACCAGCGCGGCAACTCCAGGCGCTGGATCATGACCGAGGCCGAGAACTCGCTGCGTCGCTTGCAGACCGACCACATCGACCTGTACCAGATACACCGGCCGGACCCCGACACCGACATCGAGGACACGCTGTCCGCGCTGTCGGACCTGATCCACAGCGGCAAGGTCCGGGTCATCGGGTCGTCCGCGATGCCGGCCTCCGACATCGTCGAAGCCCAGTGGACAGCCGAGCGGCGCGGACTGGAAAGGTTCCGCACCGAACAGCCGGTCTACTCGATCCTCAACCGCGGCATCGAGGCCGAGGTGCTGCCCGTCGCGCAGCGTTACGGGATGGGCACCTTGGTCTGGAGCCCGCTAGCTGGTGGCCTGCTCACCGGCCGGTACCGCAAGGGCGAGCAGGCCAACACGCACCGGGCCGGCTTCGGCTTCCGGCACCTGCGCGACGAGCGTCGGCTCGACGTCATCGAGCAGATCATCCCGCTCGCCGACAAGGCGGGCATGCCGATGACGCACCTCGCTATGGCGTTTGCGATCGCTCACCCCGGCGTCACCAGCGCGATCATCGGGCCGCGCACAATGGAGCACCTCGACGACCTGCTCGCCGGCATCGACGTCGCTCTCACCGACGAGATCCTCGACCGGATCGACGAGATCGTCCCGCCCGGCACAGATGTCGGCGCCCTCGACATGGCATACATGCCCCCGGCCCTCAAGCGCCCGGACCTGCGCCGCCGACCCGCCGGCGAACGCGCTGCCGCCTGATGCATCCCACCGCTCGTGCACGGCGGGCGCATCAGCAGCGCCCGCCGGCGCAGGCTCCTTGGTCCTGCGGCGTCGTGACAAGGTCAGCATCGCCGTGACGGTGCGAGACGCGGGGCCGATCGTCAGCGGTCGCAGCTGCAGGAGCACCCGGCTGCGCACCCGCAAGCTCTCTCGCCCGGCTTGGCGATCGGAACGACGAGCAGGGGCTCAGCCCCTGGAATCGGTCTCACGTAGGGCAGTCCCGAAGTCGTGTCGTGTCCCAAGCCTTCGAGCATGCGCCCGGTGCCTTCAGGGAAGACAAACATGACGTGCGGGCCAGCCTGATACCAGTCCTTGCCCTCAGGGGGCTTGGTGGCCATGGGATTGTCGAAGTCTGCGCCGACCTCTCCCATCAGCATGTAGGAGATCCCGATCCGATCGATCGTCGGCGTTTTCCCCTGAGCAAGCTCCATGAACCACTGAATCATTGTCGGGTCGCCACACATCGGCGCTCGAAGTCGCCAAGGACGTCCACCTCGGTGCGTCCGCCCGCCATGAGGTCCCGAGACAGCGACGCAGTGGCCGGCGAGCCGCAGCCCGTTATCGCGCAGCTGTCCAGCACGGTGCGGACGCGCGAGGACTGTCACGTCCTGGCCGGCGTCGGCAAGGCGCGCGGCGACGAAACCACCAACGGCTCCGGGACCGGCGATAAGGAATTTCATCCGACGTGCACCTCCTCCCACCAGCTTAGAGAGGCCGCCGGCCGGGGTCCTTCACGGTGAGCACGCATCACCGCTATCCGGCGATCCAGCCCCGGCTTGAGCTTTGCGGACCTCGAGCAGGTCAAGGCCAAGCGCTTCATGTACCTGGCGGATGCGGATACATGAGACAGCATTCCGGCGCAGGCGTGTGAGTCCGCATCGCCAGGATCTGGTGAGGCCGACGCCCGAGTGGCGTGGCGCGGACCAGCCGGACGTTGCGTTCCTCATTGTGCGAGCACGTAACCTGACTAAATGCTGAGAGGCGGGCAGCGCCAGGCTCGGGCGCCGGGGATCGGGTTCAGACGTGGCGTTTAGGACAAACCCTGCGAGGCCAGGCTCGGCAGCTCCGCGACTGATCCAGCGCCGAAACCTTCTCGCGTCCCTGGAACGCGCGACGGTGGCGAAAGTAACGCTCATCTCGGCGCCCGCAGGCAGCGGCAAGACTTCGCTGTTGCGCGCCTGGGCCGACGGTCCGGGTCAGCCGTATCGGATGGCAGTCGTCCAGGTGCGACGGGATCAGAAGGACTCCCAGCAGTTCTGGCTCGCCGTCCTCAGCGCCATCCGCCGGGCCACCGGCACGCCTGGCGAAGACGAACAGCTGGCAGGCACACCCGACTTCAACCAGGCGGCCGTCGCAGACAGAGTTATGTCGGAACTCGGCGAGCATGGCGACCGCATGTTCCTGATCATCGATGATCTGCATGAGCTGACGTCGCAGGACGCGCTCATGCAGCTGACCCGGTTGCTGCAGGCGCTTCCGCAGCACGTGCACGCGGTTCTCGCGACGCGACGCGATCTGCCCCTGCGGTTGCACAAGCTTCGCCTTGCTGGCGACCTGGCCGAGATCCGTGCGGAAGATTTGCGTTTTACTGAGGGCGAGACCCTCGAATTCCTGGAGACCTCGGGCATCGCGCTGTCGGCAGCTCAGGCCGCGCAGCTACACCAGCGCACGGAAGGCTGGGCGGCGGGCTTGCGGCTCGCAGCGATCGCGCTGGCGAGTAGCCCGGACCCGGAGAGGTTTCTCGCGGAGTTCTCCGGCAGCAGTCGTACCGTGGCGGAGTACTTGCTCGCCGAAATGCTGGAGTGCCAGCCGCCCGAGGTCCAGCAGCTTCTTCTGCGCACGTCCTTGCTCGACTGGGTCAACGGCGAGCTCGCCGATCTGCTGACCGGCCACCCCGGCTCCGAACGCATCCTCCTCGATCTCGAAGACGCCAATGCGTTTGTCGTATCGCTCGATCCGGCCCGGACTCGGTTCCGCTATCACCGCCTCTTCGCTGACCTGCTCCGCCTTGAGCTGCGTCGGAGGCTTCCCGAAGAACTACCGGCTCTGCACAGGCTCGCCGCGCAGTGGCTGGGCGAGCACGGCGAGATCGTTGACGGCATCCGGCATACGCAGGCTGCGGGCGACTGGTCCGCCGCGGCTCGCCTGCTCGCGGACCATTCGTTCGGCCTGACGCTTGACGGACAAGCGCAGACCATCGAGTCCCTGTTGCAAGCGTTCCCGCCGGGTGCCGTTACCGAGGGTCCAGATATCCCCCTCGCGCGCGCAACCAGCGAACTCTGCCGGGGACGCCTGGACGAGGCTGCTGCGCACCTGAGCGTGGCTGAAGCCTCGATTGCTGGAACGTCGGTAGACCGTCAGCACCGCCTCGAAGTGGCGACCGCGGCACTGAGACTGTCGCTGGCGAGGAAGCGCGGCCACCTTGCGGGAGTGATCGAGCAAGTCAGGTTCCTTGCATCTCCGATTACCGGGCAGTCCGACGAGGACATCGCGCTCGACAGCGACCTGCGCGCGGTGGCGCTGATGAATCTCGGCACCGTCGAAGCCTGGTCGCTGGGAAACCAGGACAGCCAGCGGCACCTGCAAGAGGGCGCCGATCTTGCGCGGAAGATCGGACGTCCGTACCTCGAAGTGGCCTGCCTTGCTGAGCTGGCCTTTGCATCGAAGATCGAGCCCTTCGCAACTACCCGGCGGCGGTGCCGAGAGGCGATAGCCCTCGCAGAGCAGCATGGCTGGGGAGCGGAACCGGTCATCTCGCCTGCGCTCGTGAATCTCGCAGGGGCTCTCATCTGGACGGGCGAGTTCAACGAGGGAGATCGCTGGCTGCGGCGCGCCTCAGGCGCTATGGACACAGACGCCGGGCCCGCCGTCAGGCTATTGCTGCACATGGCCACTGCGATGTTGTTGTCCGGCCAACGCAAGCAGCGCGAGGCGCTCGCGGAGTACAGCGCGGCCGAGTACCTGCAGGCCCGGATGGAAGGCTCGCACGCTCTGACGCGTCAGCTGACTAGCTGGAAGCTGGCCACCCAAGCTCGACTCGGGGAGCCCAGCGAGGCCCGAGCGTCGCTGGAAGAACTCGAACCAGGACTGGCAGCTTCGGCCGAGATCGCCAACGCCCGCGCAGCCATCTGCCTCGCCGAGGGCAACCCGGCCGCTGCTCTCGCTGCAGTTCAAGATGCCCTAAACGGGATAGCTCCGGCCATTGGCTACGTGACTGTCGTGGAGGCAAACCTCCTGGCGGCACTGGCGCACCGCGAACTAGGCGACCAGCGCGCTGCTACCGCGGCCACCGAGCGTGCGCTGGCCCTGGCGGAGCCGGACCGGCTCATTCTGCCATTCGCGATGACTGGCACAGTCAAGATGCTCGAGGCCATGCCGCGCCACGAGACGGCCCACGCGGCCCTGCTGTCCAGCATCCTCGACGTGATGCACGGATCATCCATGCCGCCAGCGGATGAGTGTTCACCAGCAGCGATCGAGCAACTCAGTCCCAGCGAGCTGCGGGTGCTGCGGTATCTCCCCACGAACCTCTCGCGGCCTGAGATCGCCAGCGAGCTGTCAGTGTCGGTGAACACTATCAACACTCACATCCGCAGCATCTACGCCAAGCTCCAAGCCCAGGATCGTTCCTCGGCAGTACTGCGCGCACGAGAGATGCGGCTGCTCTCGGCCGGGCTGAAAAGCTAAACGCTAGCCGGATATCGGCGACCTATGCTGCGCCGAGCCGCAACCTCTGTCGTCAGCCAACACGAACCGGTACCGTCCCGGACATGACCGATGTGATCGACACGACCTGGCTCGATGCAACCGCGCAGGCTGACCTCGTTCGCCGGGGCGACCTGACCCCGAAGGACCTAGTCGAGGCGGCCATCTCCCGGATTGAAAGGGTGAATCCTCAACTGGACGCGGTGCTGCGCACCCGATTTGACCAGGCCCGCACTGAGGCAGCGGGCGACCTTCCCGATGGCCCGTTCCGCGGCGTTCCGATGCTGCTCAAGGACCTTGGCTGCATGGTGGCCGACGAGGCGACATCGTTCGGCCTCGGGCCGCTGCGCGACCTGGCCTGGCCGGTGACGTCATACCTCGCTCAGCAGTTCCGTGAGGCTGGCTTCATCCATCTCGGACGGACTAACGTGCCCGAACTCGGCACGACAGTGACTACCGAGGCCCGCAGCTTCCCGCCCGCCCGCAACCCCTGGCACACCGGCCACTCGACCGGCGGCTCGTCCGGCGGCTCAGCGGCAGCAGTCGCCAGCGGGATGGTGCCGGTCGCACACGCCAACGATGGTGGTGGGTCCATCCGCATCCCCGCGAGCGAATGCGGGCTTGTCGGGCTCAAGCCGACACGGGGACGGGTGAGTCAAGGGCCGCTGATAGCAGAAGGGTGGGCGGGCGCGACGATCGACGGGGCTGTGACTCGCTCAGTGAGGGACGCCGCTGCTGTGCTGGATGCGATCAGTGGCCGGCTCCCCGGCGAGCCGTACTACGCTCCGCCGTGGCCTCGTCCGCTGGCCCAAGAGGTCGGAGTCGACCCAGGCCGGCTGCGCATCGGATTGACCGACAGGCCGGATGGCGGGGCTTTCCTTGACCACCCGGACTGTCGCGCTGCGGTAGCGGGCGCGGGACGGCTGCTGGAGTCGCTCGGCCATAGCGTCGAAGCCTGCGGCCCGACGGCAATGTTCGACGAGGAATTCATCAATCACTTCACGCTCATCGTCGCCGCCGACACCGAGACATCGATGCGCGCGTTCGAGACTGCCCTCGGCCGGCCGATCGAGGATGACGAGATCGAGCCGCGCAATGCGCGTTACAGGGCGGTCGGCCGGACCCTGGACGTGGTCACCTACCTGCAGAGCCGGGCATGGCTTGGCACCTGGGCCAGGCGGATGGCCGACTGGTGGACCGACTACGACCTGCTCGTCACGCCCACCGTCGGCGCGCCGCCGCCCGAACTCGGCTGGTTCACAGCCGACGGAGCAGAGTCGGAAGGCCCGCGGGTCGTCGGTTTCATCCCGTACACGGCGCAGTTCAACATGACCGGCCAGCCGGCTATCAGCCTGCCGCTGCACTGGACGCCGGCCGGCTTGCCAGTTGGCGTGCAGCTCGTCGCGGGGTTTGGCCGGGAGGATCTGCTGATCAGGGTCGCGGCACAGCTCGAGCAAGCCGCACCGTGGGCGGACCGCCGTCCGCTGGTCCACGCATAATAATTACTCGCGCTCGATCCTGCGCAGTCCCTGCGTGGGGGTCCACCACTCAACGACGAGCATCGTGGCCTGCTGGTTGAGGTGCGTGTGTACGACCACGGCAATGTCGGCGTAGAAGCGGTCGCCGTCGGATCCCTCGCCGAGTGGTCCGGCATGGGTAACCCGTCCAGAGATCTTCGCCTCGCCTGGCCACTGCGCTTCCGCGCCGTCGACCGGGTCGATCGTCGCGCTGTGGAGTGCGAAGCGCGGATCTCGGCTCAGATCCGCGGTCTTGCGCGCGTTCGCCATCGAGCCGAAGGCCAGGTCGCCGTCCTCGAACGCCACTTCGATCCCGGAGATCCGCGGCGACCCGTCGGCTCGCAGGGTGGCAATCGTCTTGTGTCTGTGCGCGTCGAAGAGTCCGCGCACGCGCTGCGCGAACTCGGGTTCCGCGCGCTCGACGTCTCTCCACGCCGTCATGCGCCCAATATCGCACAGGAGGGTGAGTCCGTGGGATGGGCAAGACTTCAGGCGCGCCGCAACGGCACCGGGCCAAGACGGGCCTGACTATTAGACAGCCGCAGTACCGATCAGGCCGTTGGCCGTGACGATCCCGGCTAGCTCGGCTTCGGTTAGCCCGGCGGTACCTTCCGGCCGGACCGGCAGCACCATGTATCTGGTTTCGGCAGTGGTATCCCAGACCGCGAGCTCGACTTCGGCGTGCAGCCTGAGGCCGAACTCCGCGAGCACTTCCCGCGGCTCGCGTACCACCCGCGAGCGGTAGGCCAGGCTCTTATACCAGCTGGGAGACGGGCCCAGAAGCGAGATCGGGTAGCACGAGCACAGGGTGCAGACGATCACATTGTGCAGCGCTGGTGAGTTCGCCACGACGCGCAACCGGAAGCCGTCGCCGCTGGTGCTGCGCGTCTGGAAGTCCAATTCGGCGACCGCGGCGCTGCCGTCGGCGAGCAGGCGGGCGCGAAAGCCGGCGTCCGTCCACGCCCTGGCGACGATGCGGGCTCCGTTGACGGGCGATGCATTCGCGAACAGCCGAGCGAGGATGCCGTCCAATTCCTCATCAGTGGTCAACCCGGCAGCTAGGATCCGCTCCTCGACTGCTCTGACCCGCGCCGCGATCGGCAGGTGGACGTGACCGTGGCTCATCCGTCCTCCTCCAGGTAGGCGTCCCACAGATCCAGCGTCACCGTGTGGTCTCCCGATCCCCACAGATCACGTGCCTGGAACCGCACCGCGTACACGGTCTCCACCCGGGGCATCGGAAAGCGGCGCGCTGAGTCGTCTGGCAGGCGATGCGTCCCCTCGGTCTCGACAACCTCGCCTACGCGGCCGTGCACGTAACGTGGCAGCCGGGTGTGGTGGTCCGGATCGGATAGCCGCACCCGCACCCGGGTGCCCGGCGTGAACGTCACGGCGCGGCCTTCTCGTCCAGCAGCATCTCGATCGCCAGCAGCCACCGCTCGAAGTAGGACGCTTCCAGGTACTGGGCGGGCGTGATCCGCTCGATGGCGTCACGGAACTCATCACCGTTGTAGAACCCGCGCCGCCTCAGCACGGCGTTGAGCGCCCAGACCCTTGCTTCCCAGTCGGCGTGGAACTCGCCGCTGCCATCCTCTACTGGTACCGGGCCGAAGCCCGTCTGACCGCCTATGTCGTGGACCCTGCTCACGGGCTGACAGTAGCGCAGCCGACGACGCGCAGCGTGCCGGAGGGATAGGCAAATCGACGCTGTCAGTTTCGGGCTGTTGCTGTGGACCGGCGCCTTTGCCGCACATCGTCAAGAAGACGCGAGAACCTCGTCAAGGGCTTGGAGGAGGAGGTCGGCGTGCTCGTTTTGGAATACCAGGGGCGGCCGGATCTTGAGCACGTTGCCGGCCGGGCCGGTCGCACTGAGAAGTACTCCCCTCTCCCGCATCGCCTCGGTCACTATGCGGGCGTTCTGGGCGGCCGGCGCGCGCTCCGCATCGACCAGTTCGACGCCGAGCAGGAGGCCTTCGCCGCGGACGTCTCCGATCATGGGGTGGCGTTCCGCGAGCGTCAGCAGGCCCTGCCGCAGGTAGGAGCCGACTTCTGCGGCGTTAGCCACCAGGCCATCGTCCTCGATGACGGCGAGGACCGCGAGCGCGGCCGCGCAGGCCACTGGGTTGCCGCCGAAGGTGCTGAACAGCTCGACCTCCCCGGGGACAGCCTCGAGGAGTTCGGGCCTGACTACTAGGGCGGCGACCGGGAAGCCGTTGCCCATCGGCTTGCCCATAACGACCACGTCCGGCGTGATCCCTGACGCCTGGAAGCTCCACAAGTGCCTGCCGGACCGACCATGTCCGGCTTGCACCTCGTCAGCCACCATGAGTCCGCCCAACGCCTTCGCGCGCCGGGCAGCTTCACGGAGGTAATCGGGCGGGGGCGACAGGATGCCGTCGGCGGTAAAGGCCGGATCCAGATACAACGCGGCGAAGCCGCGGTCGCCGAGCGTCCGGGCAGCGTCGTCCACGTGGGCGGCGTACCGCGCCACCCACCCGTCGTCTGCCTGACGGTACCGGCCGCGGTACCCGTCAGGTGCGGGGATCGTCGCGACATGGGCCGGCTGCTCTCCCTTAGCCCACTCCTCCGGGGACAGGGCGTGGGTGGCCTCGGTGAGCCCGTGATAGGCGCAGGCGGTGACGACCGCGCCGCCCCGCCCGGTAGCCGCCCGTGCGATCCGCCAGGCGAGGTCGTTGGCCTCGCTGCCTGAGTTCACGACCAACACAGCGCCCAGTTCGGACGGCAATGTGGCCTGGAGCCGTTCGGCGAGCTCGACGACCGCCTCGTGGAGATAGCGGCTGTGAGTCGCGAGCAACTGCTGTTGCTGCGTCACGGCCTCCACGACGCGTGGGTGGCTGTGGCCGACGACGGCCACGTTGTTATAGCAGTCGAGATACCGTCGGTCGTCGGGGTCGAACAGCCAGACGCCCTCGCCGCGGACTAGGTGCACCGGCTGGGAATAGAACAGCGGCGATCGGGGCAGGGCCCGGCGGCGGCGCTCGAGTAGAGCACCGGTGGCTGACCGTTGATAAGGCAGGCGACGGCAGGCGTCGCGGAAGCGCCGCATGACCGCATCGATCCCCATGGCCTCTATGGCATCCAGGAACGCGCGGGCTCCGGGCTCGCCGCCCGCCGCGTACGCGGTGTTGTTAGGGAAGAGCCCGCGCCGCCAGGCAGTGACAGTGACCTCAGTGGCAAGCCGGGCCGCGACCAGGTCCGCAAGCAGCCCGGCTTCCTCGTCTTCAAGCGGCGTCACCGATGCGTACCCGCCGATTATCGCGTCGGCCGCCTCGATGGCATCGTCGCGCCCGTGGAGCACATCGGCCACTTCGACGGCGAGATCGCAGACCAGCGGCGCATGCGTCATGTCCCCGAAGTCCACGATCCCGCTGACCCGAAGGTCATCGCCGAACAGCACGTTGTCCAGGCTCATGTCGCCATGGATCACCTGCGCCCGAAGCCCCGGCAGCGCCGGTGCGACCCGGGCCTCGAACCGGTCAAGAACCCGTTCCACCTGAGCCCGGCGATGGCCATCGGAAATATGGGTGAGGAGCGGGCGGAGCTTAGGCATGTTGGTGAGATCCCACAAGATCTCGTAGTCGGCCGCTGGGTGGAAAAAGCCACGCAGCGCCCGCCCCAGACGGGCTGTGATTTCCCCGTGGGACGAGAGCGCCTCTGGGGTCAGGGCTGTGTTCGCGGCCACGTGCCCGGGCAGGAACGTGAAAAGCCGGGCAGGGTAGATCCCGCTCGCCGGCCCCGGCACCTCGAGCCAGGACTCCCCCGCCGCCGTCGGCAGGGCACGCATCACCGGCAGGCCCGGATCCACCAGCTCGATGTGGCGGAGAGCGGCGGCCTGCATCGCCAGGATGGGCCCGTCGTCCGCTGGATTAGAGATCTTGAGCAAGAAGCGCTGCCCGCTTGCCGTGTCCACCCGGAAATTCTGGTCCCGCTCGCCCGCCAGGGGTCTGAGCGACGACGATTCGATGCCGAAGCCTTCTCGCAGAATCTGGCTAGCCGCCTCCTGCCCGAAGGCAGGCGGCGTGCTCTGCAAAGGGTCAGGGCGCTTCACCATAGGGCCGAAGGCTATCTTGCGGCCGCCTCCACGCGGGCAGGTCGGTCTTTCAATCAGCCCCAGTAGGATCGGCTAATGCCCATCCCAGCGGCGTTCGACCTTTCCGGCCGGGTGGCGGTGGTGACCGGCGCAGGCAGTCCCGATGGCATCGGATTCGCTGCCGCCAGGTTGCTCGCCGAACTCGGTGCCGCCGTGATGATAGGCGGCACCACCGCCCGAATCCAGGACAGGCTCAGTGAATTGCGCAGCGCTGGTTTCGACGCAGCGGCGATCGTCGGCGATCTCACCGATGCCGGCGTGGCTTCCCAGCTGGTGTCGGCTGCGCTGGAGCGATGGGGCAGGCTGGACATCGTCGTCAACAACGCGGGCATGATCTCTGCGGCTGACCCCGTGTTCGAGTCCGGCACCGCGGATTCCATGGACCTGGCGACCTGGCAGGCTGGACTCGCTCGCAACCTGACCTCCGCCTTCCTGGTCACCAAGGCGGCCCTGCCAGCGTTGACTAGCCGCGGCTGGGGACGCGTCATCATGGTGGCCAGCGTGACGGGCCCGGTCATGGCGATCCGCGGTGACGTCGCTTACGCCACCGCCAAGGCGGGCATGGTCGGCCTCACCCGCGCGGTCGCGGTCGACACAGCAAGACACGGAATCACCGTCAACGCCGTCGCCCCGGGCTGGATAGCGACCGGCTCCCAGACCCCCGAAGAACGCGGTCAAGGGCAGGCGACGCCGACGGGCCGGAGCGGCTCACCCGTCGAGATCGCCGCCGCGATTGCCTGGCTGGCCAGCCCTGGCGCCTCCTACATCACCGGACAGTATCTCGTCGTGGACGGCGGCAACTCGATCGCCGAGCAGCGCGCCACACCAGCGTGACTCTGCCAGCGCGGAACGCAAACCTGATGCGGCTGCTGTTATGGCACCCCCGTGCCATTACTGGACAGTGCGCGTCGCCGGGCCGAATTCTCCGCAATCCGGCCCGCCCGCGCCAGCCAGAACGCGCCAGTGATCGCGGCGATCCCCCCGAGGCCCAGCACCAGCAGGAACTCGCCCACGGACATGTAGTTACTCTGCTTGAACGGGTCCGTCGGATCGCTGCTGTCATACCGAAGCTGGATGGTCGTCAGCGTCCCGCCCCGGTGCCGAAACTCGTACGGGAACGCATCGCTGACCGTCGTCGTGATCACCCGGCCAGTCCGGGTCGTGTACTGGACAGCGGCATCACATCTGGTCTCACTAACGCCGGTGCCGACGTCGAGCTGAGGATGGCAATGCTCGGACAGCACCGTGCCGGTCACTTTGACCTGACTGCCCTGAGTGAAGAACACGCCCAGTGCAATCATCAGCAGGACCGCGCCAACAAGAAACATGGCGACCCCGAAGAACCGCCAGAACCGGCGCAGGCTGGCTGCCGGCAGGTGCGATTGTGCCAGCAGAGTCATTGATGCACGCTGCCGCCCACAACAGAAACGTTAGACCGCAACTGCCGGCACACGCTACCGAGACCCATCCGGTTCCAGCGCATCTACGATGGAGCTAACAGCTTCGTCGTGCAAACGGAGATCCTCATGCCCGACAACGCCAGCGCCACGACCGAGCCAGCAGAGTTCACCGAACGAGTGAGGCTCGCCCTGGAGTCCGGCGATCTTGACGCCATCAGGGATCTGCTCGACCCGGGCGCCCGTTGGGGCGCGCCGGATGGCCCCCCAGAGGCCGACTGCCAGAACCGCGAGCAGGTCGTCGAGTGGTGGGCCAGTGCGCGAGCAGCCGGCGCACATGCGGTGGTCACAGAGATGACTGCTGGCGCTGGGACGCTTCTCGTGGGGCTTCAAGTCACCGGGCCACCGGCGGCCGACGAGGCGGGCGGAGCGGCCGAGCGCTGGCAAGTGTTGAAACTACGGGGCGCCCGAGTCGTCGACATCCGCGGCTTCGACAACCGGTCGGCAGCCGCGGCCCTTGCTGGCGTGCCTGGCTGAGCGCACAATTCGGCTCTGGGTTGCTCAGGCGGCAGCGCCGAGCGGCAGCAGGTCGGGTCCGGTTGTGGCGGTGGTCGCTGCCACGGCGGTCGGGAAGTACAGGCAGCCACACAGGTCGCTGGTCAGTTGGCGGATCCACCGCATCCGGTTGGCCGCTTCTTCCGGGTGGTTCCCGAATTCCTCCGCGACGCGGTTGGTGCAGCCGGCCGCGCTCAGACGTCGGACGGTGCTGCCGATCGCATCTGCGACCGCCTCGGCCGTCAGCGTGTCAGAGGGCTGCAGCACTGAGGCGAAGAGTGCTTCGCAAACTGCCTCATTCACATGCATCCTGGTCACGGGATCCTCACAGAACCACTACATAGGGGACGGATTTGGTGCGCTGCCCTGCTGGGAAGCGATCGTAGTTACCTGTCAGTAGGACGCGACCAAGGACGGTTTCCGTTGCGTGACCTGGGTCACATTCTGCGCCTGGGCTACCGGCGGCTCAGGTGTTGGAGTCGTCATACTTCGCGTCAGCCACAGGGGTCACGCAAGGCCCATTTTGCTGTAGAAGGTCTGGTTGTCCCAGAAGAAGAACTCCTGATCCATCGTGCCCTGGCGGTGCCGGGCTCCCCTGGCGGCGGTCGTAGTCATCCCGGGTTGGTGCCTGGTGTTGCGGCGGGCTGACCGTCGGGGTACTCAGGGGTGCGGTTGGCCAGCTGCCGCGGTTCGAACGGGCTCCAAGCGTGGCGGCGCGGGCCTGACCAGCGGGCGGGGACCGCGTCGAGGCCCGACGCTAGCTTGTACGCGGCTGCCTCGTAGTTGATCCGCCAGCCCCGGAAATGCGGCCAGGCCTCCTCGGCTGTCCGCTCCACGGGGAATCCGACGGACGTGATCCGTTCCCAGCCTTGCAGGAATTCCTCCCAGCTCAGCTGGACCGGGCCGTCCGGCCGCGGATCCTCGTCGACTGGGATCCGGAGCGTGCGAGTGAGCTTCCTTAGGCAGGTGAAGCCCATCTGCACGCACAGCCGTGCCGTGAACGGCGCGCTCGCAGGGCAGGCCGCCAGGTGGAGAGCTGCGGCGTCGAGCACTGCGAGCTGTGAAATTACCCATGAGCTGTGGGGTTCGGGTGACCGGAAACGCAGCAGTGACGGGTAGCTGGAATGGGACTCGGCCACGTCCGCTGACCAGCGCTCCCAGTCGTCGTAGATGACCGTCAGCTGCTCCACGCCGTGCACCATCTGTGCCCTGGCCAGCAGCTCCGGCCCCCAGGCAGGGCTCCCGGCACGGGGTCCGAGCAGCGTCACCACCGTTTCACGGCGGTTGTAGGCCGCGTACAGGGTCGGCAGGTAGGCGATCTGCAGGGCCACGATGATTAGTCCGGAGGCAGCCGCCAGGAACTCGGCGGCACTCGGCTCCGTGCCGCTCCTGGTCGCGAATCCGAGGGTGAACAATGACGAGCCTGCTTCGCGCACGGCGGAGGGGAAGCTGCCTCCGGGCAGCCACAGCAACAGCCCGTAACCGAGCAGGAAGCCGGCCAGCCAGATGAACAACAGCAGGCCGAGCGTGGCGACGGGCTGGCTGGCCAGCAGAGCGTCGCGCCGGTCCCATCGCCTCACGAACCGACCGCTCGCGGAGTACATCCGGTCGACGAACCGGTCGACGACCTTGATGAATCCGATGCGGCCGCGGGGGATGACGAGGGTGATGGCTACGTTCACCCACACAGCGCCGACAATGAGTATCCCGAGAACTGCTCCAGCGATGCGCACGCCCTTGATGCTAGAGGCGCAGAACCCGCGGCGCGGCGCGGCGTTCGCGTTCAGCCGCGGTAGCGCCCGGCCAGTTCGGGGCTTTGCGCCCGGAACGCGGCGAGGTCGGCTTCGAAGACCGCGTCCAGCAGCCTTTCGTCCTCCACACCGGGGGCGCAGACGGTCTCACCCAACTGCAGACCGCGCAAGCTAGCGCTCACGACATCGGCGGCGCTCATGCGCGGCACCGCACTGAGGTCCATGCCCTGGCGCTCGTGGAACTCGGTGGCTACCACGCCGGGGCACACCACCTGCACGGTGACTCCGGTCCCTTCCAGTTCCGCGCTGAGGGTCTGGGACATCGCGACGAGGTAGGCCAGGGTGCCGGCGTAGACGACGCGGCGGGGCATCTGGGAGTGCGGGGCCGGGCCGCTGAAGGCGATCATGCCGGCCACGTTGATGATCGTGCCGCTGCCGCGCGCCTGCATGCCGGCAACCGCGGCGCGGGCGAGCATCGTCGGGGCGAGAACCTTGACGTGCACGAGTTCCGCGGCCTTGGCGGCCGGCAGGTCGGCGAGAGGCATGTAGTGCGCGACCCCTGCGTTGTTCACCAGCAGAGTCAGCGGCTCGGTCGCGCAGATCTCGGCAACCCTGTCGACGCCCTCGGTCGTGGACAGGTCCGCGGCCACGGCGCGGACCTTCGCCTCGGGGTGTGTGTGGGCGAACTGCGCCAATCGCTCCTCGCGGCGGCCCACAATCACGAGGTCGTAGCCGTCGGCGGCCAGGCGGTCGGCGTAGGCCCTGCCGATTCCCGAGGTAGCTCCCGTTACGAGTGCAAGCATGCTCATGATGTTCCCTTCCAGGTGCCCGCCGTGGCGTGCTGCGTCTGCCGTATATTGCCGGGCGAGCGGGTCACTGACGGCTCGGGAGCATCGCGAGTGCCTGCGACCGCTGGTCGACCAACTGGGCGTAGGTGCCATCGCGCTCAGCCCACCTGTGCATCAGCACGCCCTGCACCAGGATCTCGTGCGGAGTGGGATTTGTCTGGAGTAGGTCCATTACTTCGGTGGCGAATTCGGCCAGTACGAGCGCGCGGGGGTTGCGCTGCGCATGCTCCGGAGTGATAGCGACGGCCGGGGGGACGAGTTCGGCGACCTCGATGCCGGTGCCGTCAAGTTGCGCGCGCAATGCTTCGGAGTAGGCGTGCACGCCGGCCTTGGAGGCGGCGTAGGTCGGCATCACCGGGAACGGCAGGAACCCGATGCCCGACGTGACCGTGATGACGGTACCGGTGCCGCGCCAGATTAGGTGGGGGGTGAATGCGTCGATGACGCGGATGGTGCCAAGCAGGATGGTGTCGATCGTCGTTTTTGCGGAACTGAAGTGTGCAGGATCGCGGAGGTCCTCGGGGATCATGACGCCCGACATCGTCATGACCGTGTCGAGGTTCGGGTGGGTGTGAATGATCACATCGCGGGCGCGCTCGATACTGTCCTGGTCGGTCACGTCGATGTGAACCGTCGCGAACCCTTCAGCTGCGGGCGCAGTCGAATTGGGGTGACCCCTTCAGTCTTGGCCTGTCGCCCGGCTCGCGGCAGTGCCCCGGTCCTCCGTGGTCCTATCAGGGCCCCCCTTCGATGACATGGCCGCGACTACGATCTTCACCATGAATGACGCTGATCGCGCCAACTGGCTCGGCAGCTATCTGCGTGCCCGGCGGGCGCTGGTCGCTCCCGAGCAGGCCGGGCTTCCGGGGGGTGTAAATCGACGCGTTCCCGGGCTCCGGCGCGAGGAAGTGGCCCTGCTCGCTGGCATCAGCGCCGACTATTACCTGCGACTCGAGCGCGGCCGCGACAAGAACCCCTCGCCGCAGGTCCTCGAATCGCTCGCGCGGGTCCTGCACCTTGACGAGGTCGAGCAGGAATACCTGCTCAGCCTGGCCGCCTCACGCCCGGGGCCGAAGCGGCGCCGGAAGCCGGAGCGCGTGCCCGCACGGCTGCATCAGTTGCTCGCAAGCGTGCAGATTCCCGCGTTCGTGGAGGGGCGAGCGTTCGATGTGCTTGCATCCAACCAGCTCGCGGTCGCGCTCTCTCCCCGCCTTCAGCCCGGCTACAACCGCTTGCGATCACTGCTCCTCGATCCCGAGGAGCAGGCGTTCCAGCAGGACTGGACACGTTCCGCCGAGGGATTCATCGCTGCTTTCAGGAAGTCCATCGGCGACGATGTCAACGACCCGCGAATCGTGGAGTTGGTGGGCGAGCTTGCCTTGTCGAGTGAACGGTTCCGATCCCTCTGGGCGCGCCATGACATCCGGAGCCTGGAGGGCGGCACCACTACCGTGAACCACCCTGTTGTCGGCGAGCTACACCTGCATCGAGACAAGCTCCCGGTCGGCGATCTGCTCCTCGTGCTCTACTACCCAGATCAGGGCAGCGAGAGCGATGAGAAACTACGGGTCCTCGCCTCCCTGACCCAGACTGCACGCACTGTTTCACCAGCGAGAAGTGAGCTTTCACAGCCGGGAGGTGAGCTTTCACAGGTGACAGGTGAGCTCGGTCACGATGTCGGCCGCTGACTGTTGCTGCCTCGCGAGTGCGACGCTTTGTCCGGCCCACATTGACAGTGCTTCGATCTCCCCAGTGGTCCCGACCATAGGCGGCGCTGGCTCGTACCGAACGATTGACTCGCCAGAGGCGAAGTGCGCGATCACGTCGCCATCTCCTGGCCGCTGGCCGTCTGGGGGGCGGCCCGCAGCTTCCCACGCCCTGGCCGTTGAGTTGCTGAGGGCGCGGTGCGGAGAATCGGGCCAGCCAACGTCGTACAGGTTGGCGTACCACTGCGGATCGGTTTCGGCCGCGGCTACCAGTCGGCGCCGGTAGTCGTCGTGGATCGGCATCTCCTCGGCCAGCAGGAACCTTGTGCCCAGCCACGCGGCCTGGGCGCCAAGGGCGAGCACCGCGGCGACGCCGCGAGCGTCGCCGATCCCGCCAGCCGCGATCACCGGCGCTGGCGTCACTGCGTCGACCACAGCGGGCACCAACGGCAGGGTCGCGACGGTACCCCAGACGTGCCCGCCGGCCTCCCAGCCCTGCGCGACGACCACGTCGACGCCGGAGGCAACTGCCCGCCGTGCCTCATCAGCACTGCCGACTGTATGCATAACGATCCCCCCAGCGTCATGTACCGGCTCGATGTAGGCGGTGGGGTCGCCCCACATAAACGAGACGATCCGAAGGCCGGCCTCGAGGGCCTGGTCGAGGCGACGGTGGTGATCTTCGGTCAGAACGAAGTTGCCGCCGAACGGCCGCGCCGTCAGTGCCGCTGTGTCACGAACGACGGCTCCGGCGTCAGCCGACCAGGTCAACGTCACCATGCCGAGCGCGCCGGCGTTTGAGACCGCCGCGGCCAGGCGCGGAACCGCCGCCATTGGGGCCTGGACGATCGGTCGCTCAATCCCGAGCAACCTGCATACAGGAGTCGTCATGAGGCTCGGTGTACCCGCGGGGCCAGTTGAGGACACGAGCCAGGGTCAGCCCGCGAGGTGCCCGCTCCCGCCGTTGCAGTAGCAACCGCCTTGCTATGACTCATAAGAAGTCGGCGTCGACTGCGGGGAGCGCCGGTCCCATCCGTGAAACTTGGAGTAATCGCCGGCGTCCCAGGCCTCCCGCAGTCCCGGAGTGCTTAGGTCCCAGTCTGGGCGGATCTCGGCGGCTGCCGCGCGGAGGTCTCGCCACAGGTCGTAGAACGACGGGCGGCCCCAGAACCAGTAACCGTCATAGACGCTGTGAATGACAAGTCCTGGCTTGAGCACCAGCGTGTGCGGGATCATCGGGTCGTGCTCGGGGTCCGTGTACTCCTGGATGTCTAGATCCTTCTGAACAATCCGTCCGGGATCGGACAGGAAGGTCCACTGGGCGCCCACCGAAGCGCGGAACTCTTGCAGGCTGTGGTGGTCATCGGTGGCGACCGTGGCCATCTGTGTATAGGCCACGGCTATTTCCGGATAGTGCTCGGCCAGTTCCAGGTGCTGGCGATGCTCCTTCGGACAGTAGTTGCCCCGCGCGAGCGTGAGGATCAGCGGATCGCGGCCCTGAAGGTCGCTCAGCGTGCGGACGGTGCCGGTGTGGTCGGGCAACGCATAATCGGGGAAGGTGCCGCCGGGAACTATGTCGGAACGCACGGGATGACCGCCCCTCCTCGGCCGCCGCGAGGGCGACCTGCACGGTGCTCATATCGGTTTGCCCCTGGACGAGGCTTAACAGGAACACCTGTGAGGCTGCCCGTCGGCGCTCATGCCCACACTCCCGCCGCACCCGGAAGCCTCAGGCGCTGTGCACTTCCGTGGGCGGGCTTCAGCCAGGGAGATCCTCCGGGCGCTTCGCGGCAAGCTTGCCGTGCAGGACGCCCGTGGCCTGGCCGACTTCGATGAGATATCCGTCCGGGTCTCGCATGTAGCAGCGGATCTCGGCTCCGCGGTCGATGGGCGGCGTAACGAACTCGGCCCCGTTCCCCTTCCATGCCTCATAACACGCCTGGATATCAGCGACCCGCAGGTTCAGGAAGATCGAGGTGGTGTCACCGGGCTGGTAGTCGACCACAGATATGCCTGGCTTGTCGGGAGTGGGCGGCCCGCCAGGGTTCATGAGGATCCACGAGTTGGACAGCCTGACGATGCACGGATTCTCGTCCAGGACGACCGTGCCGCCGAGGACATGCGAGTAGAAGTCCCGAGACCTCGCAACACTCCGGACGGTGATGAACAGCGTGACCAAGATGCCATCTTCGGGCGCGGGAAGATTGGCGAAGTCGATGTGCGGCGCGGGTTCTGTCATGGCTGCTCCAATCCAGCGGGCGCTGGCTGACTCCGGTCAGGCGCGGCGTGTCGGGCGAGAGCGCGTCCTTGACGAATTACCCGGAACAGGCGGGGTCAGTCAGCCTTTCCACCAGTCGAGTACCCGGAGAGCGCGCAGGGTGTTCCAGCGGCTCGGCTCCCCCAAGTCACCCTCGATGGCGAAGTGGACGCGACCGGGATGGACGCGGTCGAGCAGCCAGCGGCCGTCCGGCTGCCGCTTCGAGCGCACGACATCGACGGCAGCGGCCATCCGGGAATCCGGGTGGGCGCCCGAGGTCCGGAAGTAGTCGAGCGCGCGAAGTATGTCGTAGCGCCAGTAGTAGGGGAAGGCGAAGTCGAGATACTCCGGGTTGACGACCCCGCCAGTGCTCTTGCGGCGGAACAGGCCGCGCTCGAGCAGGTACTCCTCCCCGCTGCGCCGCGCCTCGCGCACTGCCGCGGACCCGCCGGTCGCGCGCTCGAATTCGAGGAGCCCGTCGAGCACGGTGATGGTCGAATCGAACGAGGAGCGCACAGATCCGTTCTCGGCCTCGCAGTTCCATCCACCATCAGCGAGCCGCTCGCCGAGGATCCGGTCGACGATCGGCCGGACGTCGACGTGGTAGTAAGCGCCCGTCTCGATCGTCCTGCCGTTAATGCACGGCTCGACCTCGCCGTCAAAGTACCGCTGCCCGGCGTGCTCCCACCGCCCGTGCTCGGCGACGAGCTCGATCGTACGGCGTGCCGCCCCGGACGCCGGATCGAGCCCGAAGATCTGCAAGGTCTGCAGGCTGTGCATCGTCGCTGTCCAGGGTTGCCCTGGTTCGCCGCCGGTGTAGGACGCCGGGAAGCAGGCGCCGCCATCCCACAAGCCGTCGCCGCCCCGCAGGCCCAGGAGACGGGCGCCCCAGCCCTGGTGCTCCACACGCGCGCGTTCGGCGGCGACTTCCTCGGGCGAGGCGCCGGTGAGATCGCGCAGCACCTGCCAGCGAATGGCCGGGTCCGAGTCGAGCAGCCAATCGATCACGGCCTGCGGGGCAGTGATCGGCGACTCCTGGATGGTTGGGTTCAAGTCGGTGGTGTCAGTCATGGAGTCACGCTAAATCCGGTTCCGGACAATCGCCTTCCGGAAATGCTGCGGGCGTCGCGAAGATGCGGAGATCTGGATCCTGCGCGTCAGCGTGGTGATCAACCTCCGGCTGCTAAAAACTGCCGATGAACGACGAAAGCTCGTTTCCGGCCCCCCGCAAGACGTTGAACAAGTGTTGGACGAGACCGGCCATGACGCCGGGATGTGTGCCCAGCACGAGAATGAGCCCCACGATGACGACCCAGCCGATAGCCCTGCCCATGACTACCGATCCTGCGACGCGGCCAGCGTCGCGCTGCCGGCTGCGATCAGGGCGGCGACAACCACCGCGAGGCGCTTGTTGCTGGCACCTGTCGCGTTCGTGCCGGAGACAACGTTGATGCGGGTCATTCCTCAAGCTCCTACCGCTGGTGTTCCCGCCGCGAACCGTCGCCATGCGCCCCGCAGGAAAACGGGCACGCAATGAGATGCGTTCTGCCCCCGGTCACTCAGGCCGACGAAACCCGCCGAAGGGAGCATTCCCGATGTTATGGATGTAACTCATTCGGTGAGAAAATCAGCTGATGCAGCCATCTGAGGGTCACCGCGCGCTTGCTGCGGCGATGTCGATCGCTTCGGCGCTTGGCCTGACCGTCGACGACGCTGTCGTTCTTCACGATTCGAACAGGCTCACCATGCGCTTGCTGCCTTGCGACGTCGTTGCCCGGGTCGCGCCGGCAGCGCATCAGGTCGCGCAGTTCGAGGTGGAGCTTGCCCAGCGGCTCGCCGAGACCGAGAGCCCTGTGGCTGCTCTCGAACCCCGGGCAGCGCCGCGCGTCTATGAGCGTGATGGCTTCGTCGTCACGCTGTGGACCTACTACGAACCTGTGACACCTCGGGTGGTCTCGCCTGCCAAGTATGCAGATGCGCTTGAGCGACTGCATGCCGGCATGCGCAAGCTCGATGTCGGGACGCCGCACTTCACCGATCGGGTGGAAGAGGCTCAGCAGCTTGTGGAGAGCAGGAACCTCACTCCGGAGCTTGCCGACGCGGACCGGGAGCTTCTCATCAGCACGCTACGGAGCCGGAGGCAGGCGATCGGCGGCCGCGGCGCTGCCGAGCAGGTATTGCACGGCGAGCCGCACCCGGGCAACGTGCTCAGTACGACGACCGGACTGTTGTTCGTCGATCTTGAGACGTGCTGTCGTGGGCCCGTCGAATTCGACCTCGCCCATGTACCCGAAGATGTCAGCGTGCGCTACACGGACGCCGATGAAGCATTGCTCAGCGAGTGCCGAGTCCTTGTTCTTGCCATGGTCGCAGCGTGGCGGTGGGATTCGGGCGACCAATTCCCGGACGGGCGACGAGCAGGTCGCGGTCTCCTCAACGCTCTGCGCGAGGGTCCGCCGTGGCCGGCCCTCGACGTCGTGATGGGCCGGCCGGTTGGTTCGTAGGCGACCTGGTCAGGTCAGCAGGCGCCGGGTCCGCCAGGTCGCAACTCCGCCTAGGCTGGCCGCTGCGATCAGCAGCACTGCTGTCTCTATCCACTGCAGCGGCCAGAAGTTGCTGGCCGGCTGGTACTCGACCACCTGGGTGAGGCGGTGGCCGGCGATCCAGGCATCGCACCGCGCTGGACTGCCGTTGGCGCACACGGACGACGGCGTTCCCGGCAAGTAAAATGTTTTGCCTGCGGGCGTCACGGTGTAGCCGCTGAGGACCCACGCGCCTGGCAGGTGCGGGGTTCCGGGCTGATTGACCGCAACCCCCACCTGGCCCGAATTTGTGACGACCATGCTGTTCAGGCTTTCAAGGGTCACCGGCGCCGTGGCGCGTGCCGGCGTCAGAAGATGCGGCCGGACGAAGTTGGGCCACAGGAACTGCAGCAGCACCACGACCACGATCGTGATGGCCATTGCGGCGATGGTGCGGCGCACGAGGATCCCGATGACCACGCCAATCACGAACGCGAGCACCGCCCAGGCGGCCGGAGCGATGCCCTGGGCAATGAACATCAGCGGTGTCATCCGTGTGAACTGGCTGAGGTTGTCGGGGAAGCCGCCGGCTGCGTTGATGGGCCCGGCCCACCAGCTGAAGAGCAAGCTAATGAGGCCCGAGGTCGCGATCGCGGCCAGCCCGACGAGCGCCAGCTTGACCGCCATCCACCGGGTCCTGGTCACGTCCTGGTTCCAGGCCAGCCGATAGGTGCCGGTCTCCAGCTCGCGGGCGACCAGCGGTGCGCCCCAGAAGGCGCCGATAGCCGCCGGCAGGATCACCAGAATGAGGATGCCAGCGAAAAATAGCGCCGGGTAGACGTGGTCGGCCTTGATGGTTGTCATCAAGGTCGTCGCCAGGCTGAGGCAGTGCGGGCCATTGCCGCATCCCCGCAGCTCGCTTTTGTTGTACAGGCCAGCCAGGCGCGGACCGGTGTATCCGTAGGCAACGGCGAGTACGGCGAGTGCCGCGAGTGCGGCGATCGCCTGGGCTCGGAACTGGCGGAACGTCAGCCACGTCATCGTCCTGCCTCCACCGCTGCGCCATCGGTGGCGCCCTCGTCGGCCCGGCTCATATAGCCCAGGACCACGTCTTCCAGGTTCGGTCTGGTCACCGTCCAGGCCGGGTGCTGCGGAGCCGCAGCGGCCCGGACCAGCGCCGTCGTCTGGCCGAGGTTGCGCGCGGCGCCGATGATCTCCGCGTCGCCGGTCAGGCCGCTGCGGTCCACGCTGGGCCCGCTGACCAGGTGGTGGCTGGCGAGTACTTCGGTCACCGGGCCGGCGACCTGGATCCTGGCTGCGACGAGCACGACGAGGTAGTCGCAGATTCGCTCCAGGTCGGACACCAGATGGGAGGACATCACGACCGACATCTGCTGGCCGGCGGTTGCCTCGGATAGGCCCGCCAGGAATTCCCGGCGGGCGAGTGGATCGAGGCTGGCCACGGGCTCGTCCAGGATCAGCAGGTCGGGCCGGCGGGCCAGGGCCATGGTCAGGGACAGCTGGGCGCGCTGGCCGCCTGACAGCCGCGCTGCCTTGCTAAGGGGGTCCAGCTTGAGTTCCTTGATTCGGCTGGCGGCAAGCTCGATGTCCCAGCGCGCGTTCATATGCTGGCCAAGCTTCAGGTGGTCAGCCACCGAGAGCCCGGCGTAGACCGGGGTTTCCTGGGCTACGAAGCCGACCTTGCGCAGCTGCGCGGTCCCCTGACCGGGAACGCCGCCGAGCACCCGGATGCTGCCGGTCGTGGGCCGCAGCATTCCGGTAGCAAGGTTGAGGAACGTCGTCTTGCCGGCGCCGTTCGGGCCGACAAGGCCCGTGACGCTTCCGACGGGAATATCCAGCGAGCAGTCCTGAAGCGCCCAGTGGGAGCCGTACGCACGGCTGACGTTCCGGGCCTCGATGGCAGCGCTCACCGTGGGCCCAGTCTGCAGGTTCATGGCGAAGCTCACTTTCGGTGCGATAGCGGGATGGCCGGGCTATCCGGTCGCCGTTACGCTAAGTGAGCGCGCCAAGACGGCGACATATGGCTGGACGGCGTCTCGGCGGTGTATCTAGGTACACCCGCATCCCGGGGCTCAGCGTCACTGTGCGGATCCAGGCCGACCCGGCAGACTGAAATGAGCCCTGTAACCCGAGCTAGAGGAAGATCTGATGAGCGGCGCGGCGAGCCCGACGACGGTAAGTGCCTCGCGCCGCGGACTCTGGCCGTTCGCGCGCCGATCGCTGGCCGGGTTCTGGCACTCCCTCGCGTTCTCGGCGTTGCTGCTGCTGGGCCTCGGCCCGGTGCTCGCCGTCGTCATCGCGATTCTCGAGGCCTGGGAGCTGATCATGACGCTCGCCGGCCAGCGGGCCGGCGGGCCTTACTTGAACAACACTGGTGTGGCGCCGATTCTTGTGATCCTGTGCACGCTGCTGTACGTGCGCTGGCTGGCAAACCTGACCAGACGGCTGGCGGGCCGGTGGTGCGGCACGCTGATCCTCAAGCCGTACCGACCTGCACCACAGCAGCCTGGTGGCCTTCGACGATTGGCGTGGCTCGCCACCGACCCGGCAACATGGCGCGATCTGCTCTGGCTGACCGTGAATGCCATCGCGGGCACGCTGCTGGTCGTCGTCCCGGTCGCGATGGTGCTGTATGGGATCGTCTTCGCGGTCCTGCCGGCGATCGGGGTGCCGATCGCCCACCTGCCCTATGTCGGCATCATCACCGCGAAGGGTCCAGGCGCTGGCCTGATCGGCCTGGCGCTGACCGTCGCCGGACTGTGGCTGGCGCCGCAGCTCCTGCCCAGCTACGGATCCGCCGCCCGCCTCCTGCTCGGCCCCACCCGCGGCGGCGAGCTTTCAGTTCAGCTCGAGCACCTGGTCAGGACGCGATCGGACACAATCGACGCCGGCGCAGCCGAGCTGCGCCGGATCGAGCGTGACCTGCACGACGGCGCGCAGGCCCGGCTCGTCGCGATGGGCATGACGCTGGACGCCATCGATCGGCAGCTAGACGCCGACCCCGCGGTCGCCAGGGCGCTGCTGGCTGAGGCAAAGGACTCCTCGGTGAAGGCACTGTCAGAGCTAAGGGACCTGGTCCGCGGGATTCACCCGCCGGTCCTCGCCGACCGGGGGCTGGTGGACGCGGTCCGCGCGCTCGCCCTCGACAGCTCGCTGCGCGTACATGTCGCGTCGGAAGTGCACGGCCGCCCGTCGGCGCCGGTAGAGTCCGCTGCCTACTTCGCGGTCAGCGAGCTGCTCGCGAATGCGGCCAAGCACGCGGGGCCATGCGAAGCCTGGATCGATTTCCGGTGCTCGGGCGGCATGTTGCGGATCAGCGTCACCGATGACGGCCGCGGCGGCGCCGATCTGGAGCACGGCACCGGCCTGCGCGGCATCGAGAAGCGGCTGGCCGCATTCGACGGCGTGCTGGCCGTGTCCAGCCCGCCCGGCGGCCCCACCACGGCGAACCTGGAGATCCCGTGCGAGTTGTCATAGCCGAGGACCTCTTCCTTCTGCGTGACGGCCTCACCCGGCTGCTCGAGGCCCACGGCTTCGAGGTCATCGCGGCCGTAGAGACCGGCGAGGAACTCCTCACGGCCGTGCTCGCGGACAAGCCGGATGTGGCCATCGTCGATGTCCGGCTGCCCCCCACATTTACTGACGAGGGGCTGCGGGCTGCGCTCGCGGCCCGGCGCGAGCTGCCAGATCTGCCGGTCCTCGTCCTGTCCCAGTACGTCGAACAGCTCTACGCGCGCGAGCTGCTCGCCGGAGGAAGTGGCGGCATCGGATACCTGCTTAAGGACCGGGTGCTGGACGGTGCCGAGTTCGCCGATGCTGTCAGGCGGGTCGCGTCCGGCGGGACCGCCATGGATCCGGAGGTGGTGGCCCGGCTGTTGGCCAGCAACGCGGCCGACGGCGCAGTCGTCGCGCTGAGCCCGCGAGAGCGCGAGGTGCTGGGCCTGATGGCCGAGGGCCGGTCGAACTCCGCCATCGCGCAACAGCTCGTCGTCACCGAGCGCGCGGTGGCCAAGCACACCGCGTCGATCTTCATGCGGCTAGGCCTGCAGCCCTCCGATGATGACAACCGCCGGGTCCTGGCCGTCATCGCCTATCTCGACCGCTGACCCGATCCGGATTTCCCTACGGCCGACGCCACGTCGATCAGGCCACCATGCGGGACGAGGATGCCGTCGCCGCGTTCGCCGCCTGGGTGGCCGAGAATCATGGCCTGATCTAATAGGGCATAAGGCGCTCTCGGTTTCAGCACGGCCATCGAATTACCGCATATTCGAACATGTCTATCGGCCCGCGCCGGAACTCATCCATCAGAGGAAAAGAAAGAGAGAAGACCATGTCTGACTCTTTGTCCGCCTCTGTCTTCAACAGCGGCTACAAGAACATTCCTGGCGGCCCCGGCTGGGATCCACAGACTCAGGCCACCTGGCCGGCGTTGACATCGACGCTTATCGCTGGCGAACAGGATGCCATCCTCGTCGACGCCCTGACCACGATGTCCGAAGGCACAAGGCTGGCCGACTGGGTCAAGAATTCGGGGAAGACCCCCTCGCTCGTCTTCCTCACGCACGGGCACGGAGACCACTATTTCGGCGCTGGCCCGACCCTGTCCGCCTTCCCACAGGCGAAGCTGGCAGCCCTGGACTCGAAGACGGTAGCCGAGGCTGCAGAACAGCTAACTCCAGAGACTCTGCAGGTCTGGGATGGCTGGTTCGGAGGACAGTACGACCGCGAGCCCGCCATGCCCACCGTGCTGACCTCGGGTGGCGACGTGGAGATCGAGGGGCACCCGGTGCATATGCGTACGGCCGGCGGAGCCGACGGCGGCTACGAGGGCAGTATCGTCCATGTGCCCGAGCTCTCCACCATCTGCTCGGGTGACGTGGTCTACAACAACATCCACATGTGGCTGTACGACTCGACGCCCGAGACCCGCGCGACTTGGCTCGCCTCCATCGACGCCATCGCAGCCATGGAGCCCAGGGCGATCGTCTGCGGGCACTCCGACCCCGACGCTCCTGACAACGATGCGCAGCGGTGCATCGCCCAGTCGCGTGCCTACATCATGGATTTCGACCGGGCCGCGGAGACCAGCAACTCGATGTCCGAACTGATGGACACGATGATGGCCAGGTACTCGTCCTACGGCAACGCCTACACCCTGTTCGCCGCGGCCGCGTCTCAATTCCCGGTTTAATAGCTGGCGCAATGTTCATGGCACGGCAGCCAGCTGTCGCGACCGCCGCGCCGAGTCAATCAGCTGGGCTCTGCTGCAGGGAAGCTGGGCGCCTCAGCTGGCGGGCTGGCCGCCGCTCCAACCCTGGGCATGGAGCGCGGGCTCGAAGGCCAGCGCGCAGGAGTTGATGCAGTAGCGCTTGCCCGTCGGAGCCGGCCCATCGCTGAAGACATGGCCCAGGTGGCCGCCGCAGCGGCGGCAGATCACCTCGGTCCGGCGCATCAGCGAGCTGTAGTCGGCGCGTAGCTCGACGGCCCGAGCGACGGCCGGCTCGTAGAAGCTCGGCCAGCCCGTCCCGGATTCGAACTTCGTATCCGAGCGGAATAGTTCACTCCCGCAGCCCGCGCAGCAGTAGCTGCCGTTCTCCTTCGCATGGACATATTCACCGGTGAAGGCGCGCTCGGTGCGGCCCCGGCGCAGCACGTCGTACTGCTGGGGACTCAGTTCCTGCCGCCACTGCTCATCGGACTTGCTTATCTCGGTCGCGGCAGTAGCCCGCGCGGCTCTTAGTCGGCGCATTCGGTGGCCTCCTTAGCTGCGGCTCTGTAAATGCCGGACGTCCCACTTGCCTCCCCGGCCAGGTGCCGCTGGTATGCAAACGGGCATCACTCAGTCGAACAAACTGACGAACAGAGACATTCCAGCATCGGACAGCGGCACCACCCGGCACGGGGCCCGCGGCAGGTGCGCGTGAACGCGCTCGCTCCGGCGGTTCGACCTGCACATGAGAAGCTGTCGGGACGGAATGATGTGGCATCGCACGCCAGACCGAGTCCGGTCGCAAGGGAGGATCCGATCGCCGTGGCTGGCGCAATAGATCTCACGACCTTGCTGGTAGCAATCGCGGACCAAGACCACAAGGCCGCCGTGGACCTTCTCAGCGCGGCACCGTCGCTGGCGACGGCCAGGCTCGCGCGACGCGACGAGTTCTTCCTCACCGAGCGTCTCGCTCAGGTATACGAGGGCGACACCGCGCTGCATGCTGCGGGGTTCAGCTACGACTCCGAGAGGGCACGAGACCTGATCACACGCGGCGCCGACATTCGAGCCAGAAACCGGCGGGGCGCCGAACCGCTGCACGCGGCGGTGATCGGCGTCCCCGGCACGGCAAGCTGGAACCCGGTATGCCAGCGCGATGTCGTTCTGTATCTCATCGAGGCGGGCGCTGATCCCAACGCAGTCGCCGCCGGCGGTATGACGCCACTGCATCGAGCTGTCCGAAATCGATGCTCGGCTGCAGTCGAGGCCCTGCTGCGCGCTGGTGCTGATCCTCGCCTCGCAAATGACCGCGGCTCGACCGCGTCTGACCTCGCCCACTGGACAACCGGTCGCGGTGGCACGGGTTCCGCAGCGGCCAAGGCCGAACAACGAATCATTCTCGAACTGCTTGAGATCAGCACCCCGTGAGACACAATCTTGGCCCGTGTCGTCTGTCCATGCTGACGACGATGACGCTGGCATTGGCACATGTCACCTGAGCGGGCACGCTTCCGACCGCTGCGGACATATTCCCGGCCACCCGCTCCCGGCGGCAACCGCCGCCCGTCGTGGCCAGCTGTGACCCTCAGGTAGTGACGACGCTCGAACCCGCTGCGAGCGCTGGATTGGCGTGGACGACTCTCAGCCGAGCCGAAATTGTGCCGACATCATGGATTGCTAACCCGATCTATAACTTATAAATTCTTTCGAGATGCTTTGCCTATTTCTCGTCTGCTGACCCTCGGATCACATCGTGACCGGTGACTGGTCCCGGTGACTTCCTCAGCACGATCCCGACTCAACAGTTATTGCGCGGCCGCGAACAGGGAGTTGGGAGGTCCGGTTAGTTGGCTCTTACGGTCTCATCGCAGCGGCTGCAGCCGATCCTCAGGACCTTCGCGCCCGCGCTGGTGATCGCCGCTATCAGCCTGATCCTGTTCCCAGTTCCAGCCGGCGTGGCCGTGGAAGGGCTCATTCTCGGCCTCCTGGGTGCCATGGTCGCGGTGGGAATGGCTTTTATCTACAGGGCTAACCGCATCTTGAACTTCGCTCAAGGGGAATTGGGCACGGCGCCGACGGTGCTCGTCGTGTCCCTCGTGGTCTATGCCGGGTGGAACTACCTGCTGGCCCTGTCGGTCGGTCTCATGGCGTCAGTGCTGCTGGGCGCGCTAGTCGAGCTTGCCGTCATCCGCCGCTTTTTCCGGTCGCCCCGGCTCATCCTGACCGTCGCGACTCTGGGCCTGGCTCAGTTGCTGTCGCTGGGCGCGGTGTTCATCCCCCAGATCTGGGGGAAGCAGCCGGCCACCAACCAGATCCACTTCCCCCTCACCTTTCATTTCACCATCGACCCCATCGTGTTCTCGGCCGACTACCTAGTGGCGTTGGTGGTCGCCCCGTTGGCTCTGCTTGGGGTGGCCGCGCTGCTGCGCTTCACCGATATCGGGGTGGCTGTCCGGGCAAGTGCCGAGAGCGCCGATCGGGCCAGCCTCCTCGGCGTGCCAGTCAAGCGGCTGCAGACCGTTGTCTGGGCGGTCGCCGGCCTGCTGTCGTTCACCGGGGTCTTCCTGCAGGTCGGCATCCAGGGCCTTCCGGTCATCTCCTCCGTAAACCTGAGCGTGCTACTGGCGGCGCTAGCCGCCTTGATGCTCGGCAACCTGGTGGACCTGCCAGCTGTAGCCGTCTCGGCAGTGGCACTGGGGCTGCTGCAAGAGGGCGTGACCTGGAACAACCCCAGCAACCCCGAGCTGGTGGAGCCCATCCTGGCCTTGGTCATCGTTGTCTGCCTGCTGGTGCGCAAAGTAGGCGCGACCCGATCCGACCCGGACCGGTCTTCCACCTGGAACATGTCCGACGAGGTGCGCCCTGTCCCTCACGAGTTGCGATCGTTGCCTGAGGTGCGGGCCGTGCGCTGGGGCGGCGCGGCGGTCGTCGCTGGCCTGGCGGTGGGCTTGCCTTACTGGCTTGGAGTGGGTAGCCAGGTGAAGGCCGCGGCCGCGGTGGTGTTCGTGATCATCACTATGTCGGTGCTGGTGCTCACCGGTTGGGCCGGGCAGGTGTCTCTCGGGCAAATGTCGTTTGCCGCCTTCGGCGCAGCGGTCAGCGCATATGCCACCCAGCACTGGAATCTGGATCTCAGCCTGACGCTGTTGCTCGCGGGGATAGTCGGGGCGGCGGTGGCGCTGATCGTAGGCTTGCCCGCACTGCGCTTGCGTGGTTTCTTCCTGGCCGTGACCACGCTGGCATTCGCGATGGCCACCTCGGCCTACCTACTCAACCTGCAGTACTTCTCGTGGGTGCCCGATCCCAACACGGTGGTCACCCGGCAGCACTTGTTCGGCGGTATCAGCCTGGCGTCGCAGCGGGCCTACTACTACTTCTGCCTGGCGGTGCTGGCCGTCACCGTAGTCGCGGTGCGCGGCATCCGCCGCAGCCGCACTGGCCGAGTGCTGTTGGCGCTTCGGGAGAACGAACGGGGTGCTCAGGCCTATGGCATCAATATCCTGCGGGCGAAACTGACGGCATTCGCCATTTCCGGGTTCCTGGCGGCCGTCGGTGGCTGTCTGCTGGTGCAGCTGCTCGGCGGTTACAGCCCCGACACGTACTCACCCGACCAGAGCTTTACCGTGTTCATCGCCGCGGTGGTAGGCGGCCTGGGCTCGCTACCCGGCGCAGTGCTGGGGTCGCTGTACCTTAACGGCGCCCAGTGGTGGCTGCCAGGCGCCGAGTGGCAGACGCTGGCTTCTGGCTTCGGGGTACTGCTCGTCCTGATGATCATTCCCGGTGGCATCGGCAACCTTGTCTACCGGGGCCGCGATGCGGCGCTGCGGTGGGTGGCGCATCGCCGCGGCCTGATCGTGCCCAGCCTGGTGGCGGATGTCCGTCGGCCGGTTGCGGTGAGTGGCGCCGCCGACCTGGATCCCGCGCCTTCCGCCGGAGCAGCATCATGATCCCCATCGTCCCGCTGGCTCCGCCTGATGCGGCCTCCTGGGGTGTGCGGGCCAGGTTCGCGCTGCGACACCCGGGACAGTGGCTGACGGATCTGTCCGGCGGGGGTCCGGTTTATGCACTGGCCATCCTGTTCGGCTTCAACATGGTCGAGGAGATGGACCGTGACTCGTTCGGCTTGCTGGTACCCAACATCCAGAAGTCGTTCCACATGTCCTATGCCGGGATCCTGTCGCTGGTGGCGGTGGCCGCCCTGCTGGGCCTGTCGCTGACGGTGCCCATCGCGCAGTTGTCCGACACCCGCAGCCGAGTTCGGCTGATGCTAGTCGGCTCGTCGATCTTCGCTTTGTTCTCTTTCGGTACCGGCCTGGCCGCATTCATCTGGGTGCTGGTGATCATGCGATCGGGTTCGGGGCTCGGCCAGGCAACCGCACTTCCCACGCACAACTCGCTGATGTCGGACTGGTTTCCCATTGCGGCACGGCCACGGGTCTTCTCGCTGTACCGCTTCGCCAACGCGCTGGGTGCCTTCGTCGGACCGCTGATGGCTGGCCTGCTGGCAGCCTGGATTGGCTGGCGGGCGCCGTTCATCGTGCTGGCCGTGCCCACGGTCATCCTGGTTGTGCTTGGCCTGCGCCTGGTTGAGCCGGTGCGTGGCGTGCAAGAGCGCGAGGCCATGGGTATGGCGGGCGAGGCCCTTCTCACCGAAGAACCCCCGCCCTCGTTCGCCGAGTCCTGGCGGATGGTATGGAAAGTGGGCAGCCTGCGCCGGGTCTTCTACTCGCTGCCCTTCCTGGCCGCCTCGATCATCGGATTCGCGTCGCTGGCCGCACTGCTGTACCAGCACGCGTTCGGCCTCAGCACTGTGCACCGGGCCTACATCGCGGCCATTACCGAGCCCGTCCAGGTGGTCGGGCTGGTCATCGGAGCCCGGTTGGGATCCAAGCTGATCATGCGTAACCCCGCGCTGATCATGCGCTTCCTGGCGATCGCCGCCTGCCTGTGCGGCGGGTTCGCGGCCTTGTTCGCGCTGGCGCCGTGGCTATGGCTAACCATCGTGGCCAACATGGCCATAACCGCCAGCCTGGCCATCGTCGGGCCAGGCGTATTCGCCGCGTTGTCGCTCGGCATCCCGCCCCGGGCACGGTCAATGGGCTTCTCCCTGGGCGCCATCTGGGTGATACCCGGCTTGATCGTGCTGCCCATCGTGGGAGCAGTGTCCGACGATATCGGCATCCGGCCCGGCATGCTGATCATGACCCCGGTATTCCTGCTCGGCGGCCTGGTGCTGGCCGGCGCCGGGCGGGCGCTCAACCAGGACATTCTGCAGGTCTGGACTATGGCCGCGGCGCGCTCGGAGGTTTTGCACGAGCGCCGGCAGGGCCGGGTCAAGCTGGTGCTGTGCCGGGGCCTGCAGGTCTTCTACGGCAATGTGCAGGTGCTTTTCGACGTCGACTTTGAGATCGACGAGGGTGAGATCGTGGCCCTGCTCGGCACCAACGGAGCCGGCAAGTCGACCTTGCTGAAAGCAATCTGCGGCGTGGTGGAGGCCGACAAGGGTGCCGTCATCTTCGACGGGCGCGACATCACGCACGCCCCGCCCAACGAGATTGCGGCGCTTGGCGTGGGCCTCGTTCCCGGCGACGACCGGGTGTTCCCCACGCTGACAGTGCGGGAGAACCTGCGGGTAGCCGGTTGGCTCGAGCGCACGAACTCCGAGGCTATCGGGTTCCGCGCGGCGCAAGTGCTCGATCAGTTCCCGGCCCTGCGAGCGAGGCTGGACGAGCATGCCAGCAACCTGTCGGGCGGCGAGCAGCAGATGCTGGCACTGGGCATGGCGTTCCTCGGGCGCCCACGGCTGCTGCTCATCGACGAGCTCTCGCTCGGCCTGGCGCCGGTCATGGTCGAGCAGCTGCTGCCCATGATCGCCGCGATCCGAGAGCAGGGCACGACGGTCATCATCGTCGAGCAGTCAGTGAACTTGGCGCTCACCATCGCCGAGACCGCCTACTTCATGGAGAAGGGCGAGATCCGGTTCCACGGTCCGACAGCCGAGCTGCTGGCACGGCCTGACATCCTGCGGTCGGTTTTCCTGCAAGGCGTAGGCGTCCGCACAGATGAGCCTGCTGCCGAACACGCGGAGGCCCAGGACGTCGGGGCTAGCCTGGTCAGCGGCTCCAGGGGCACGCCACTGGACGCCACCCGATGGGAGACCGGCTGGCTAGCTGAGACAGCCAACGCCGGCCACAGCGCTCATCTGCTGGGCGCGCGTGATCGTGATGCAGACCAGGCGGCCGCGTCCGGCGCTGCAGGTGCCCATGCGGATGGCGGCCACCGCGGCTCGCCGGCGGCCGCGCTTGAAGTGGTGGAGATAGGCGTCCGCTTCGGCGGGATCCAGGCCGTTGGCGGCGTGTCCCTGCTAGCCGCGGCCGGCGAGATCGTCGGAATCATCGGGCCGAACGGCGCGGGCAAGACCACGCTGTTTGATGTCATTTCCGGGTTCACGAGGGCCGATGCCGGCCGAGTAGTCCTAGGTGGCCAGGAGCTCACCGGGCGCGGACCAGACCAGCGGGCCCGGCTGGGCCTGGGCCGCTCGTTCCAGGACGCTCAGCTGTTTCCGGCGCTGACCGTGGAGGAGACGATCGCGGTGGCCATGGACCGGTGGGTGGCGGTGAAGGACCCGCTCAACCCCGCCCTGCACCTGCCCGCCGCATTCGATTCCGAGCAGGCCGTGCACCGGCGGGTAAGCGAGCTGATCGAGTTGTTCAACCTGGACGCCTTCCGAACAAAGTTCGTGCACGAGCTGTCCGCCGGCTCGCGCCGGGTGGTCGACCTGGCCTGCGTGGTGGCGCTGCGCCCGAGCGTGGTGCTGCTGGACGAACCCTCCAGCGGCATCGCCCAGCGGGAGTCAGAAGCCCTGGCCCCGCTACTGCTGCGCCTGCGCGACGAGATGGGCGTCACGTTGCTGGTCATCGAGCACGACATGCCGCTGGTCACCGCGGTGGCCGACCGACTGGTTGCCCTGGACCAGGGACGAGTCATCGCCGACGGGGCGCCACAGGGGGTCCTGAACGATCCGGTGGTGGTCAGCTCCTACCTGGGCGATAACGCAGCGGCGATCGCCCGTTCGGGGACGCTGCACACATGACGCCGCCGGCCAGCTGGCCGCCATGTGCGACGTCGAGGAAGCCATCCCATGGACTGAGCCCGAGCCATCCGACCGCCGCAGGAGGAACCGTCGATGCAACCCACCCCAGCCCCGCCGTCCCGCACATTCATACGACGCTACGGACCGCTCATCGCCATCCTGGCCGCTCTGGCCATCGTGGCCGGTGTGGTGGTGGCCAACCGGGGAAGCAGCCCAAGGACGCCTTCCGCCACCCCGGTAGCGGCTCGTGGTAACAACTCGGCGGCGGTGATCTCCTGGAGCAAGGCCCAAGCCGAGGGCAAGACGAAGGCGATCGACTGGGGCAGCCGCTGCAACACCGCTACAGGCACGCTGAAGTTTCCCGATTACTTCGCCGGCCAGTGCTACGCCCCCTTCAAGGGTGACAACGGCGGCGCCACCTACCAGGGAGTGACAGCCCACGCGATCAAGGTGGTGCTGTACCTGGCCGAGCCCAATGATCCGGTCCTCAGCTACATAGAGGGCTCCATTGCTGACACCGATACGAATCAGCAGACGATCGAAACGGTCGATGGCTACATCAAGTTCCTGCAGACCTACTACGAGACCTACGGCCGCAAAATAGACCTGGTGCCGTTCGTGGCCACCGGTCCCGCCACCGACGATGTGTCGGCCCGTGCCGATGCCACCACCATCGCCGAGACCATCAAGCCCTTCGCCGTGCTGGGGGGCCCTATCCTGACCGCGGCCTTCGGCCAGGAAATCGTCGCCAGCAAGATCTTCTGCGTCGACTGCATGCCCAGCCAGCCCAACAGCTACTACCTCCAGCACTCGCCCTACGTCATTGGCCTCGGCATGAACGCCGACGAGGCGCAGATCCAGCTAGCCGATTACATCGGGTCGCAGCTCAAGGGCCGCCCCGCAGCTTTCGCCGGCGACGCTGCTATGCATCATGAGACGCGCAAGTTCGGGCTTGTCTACATCTCGACGGGCCAGGACTCCGAGATCCAGACCAATGACTTCGTGCAAAGCCTCGCGAAATTCGGCGTGACGTTGTCCGCCCGGCTCGCCTACGCCTCTCCCGTCACCATCGATGCGACGGGCCTGATCGCGAAGCTCAAGGCGGCCGGGGTGACCTCGGTCATCTTCAGCGGCGATCCGGTTGCCCTCGGCCCGCTCACCACCGCTGCCACCAACCAGAACTACTTCCCGGAGTGGATCATCTCCGGAGCGGCTCTGACCGACACGGCCATTTTCGCTAGGACTTACGACCAGAGGCAGTGGGCGCACGCTTTCGGCATCAGCTTCGGGACGGCTCGCACCGATCCGCGGGTGAGTGGGGCGATCTACCTGTACCACTGGTTCTACGGCAAGAACCCGCCGGCTGCTACCGGCGCAGCCGTTACCGTGCCGCTGATCCAACTGCTCTTCGTCGCTCTGCAGGGCACTGGACCGGACGTGACCCCGGCCAACGCACTGGCCGCGCTGTTCGCCGCACCCAAGCCACCCGAGGCGCTGACCGAGCCCATGATTACCTACGGCAACCACGGGATCTGGCCATTTACCGACTACCAGGGGATAGACGATGCCACCGAGATCTGGTGGAACCCGAACGTCGACGGGCCCGACGAACTCAACCACCAGGGCAAGGGGCTCTACGAGTACGTCGACGGGGGCAAGCGCTATCTGCCGGGCCAATGGCCAGACACTGCCCCGGACGTCTTCAACACGACGGGTGCGGTCACCATTTACGAGACGGTCCCACCGTCGGAGCGGGTACCCAACTATCCATCACCTGCTGGTTCCGGGTGATTGCGGCGGCTGTGCGCGACGTTCGGCAGAAGTGTACGGATGCCAGGCGCGGTCCGGCGGGCCGCGCATACTGTCGGCATGCCTGTACGACTGCACCACATCGTCCTTGACGCTCACGATCTGCCCCGCCTGGCCCGGTTCTGGACGGGGGCGCTTGGCTGGGAGATCCTCTCCGAGCGCGAGAACGAGATCGTCATCGGCACCGACGAAAACGCACCTGTCGGAATGTGCTTCATGCCTGTCACCAATCCCAAGACGATCAAGAACCGCATGCATCTCGACCTCACCACTGGCGCCGCGGACCGCGATCAGGAGGTCGACCGCCTGCTCGCGCTCGGGGCCCGACGGGTCGACATCGGCCAGACTGGCGCCGAGTCCTGGACCGTCCTTGCCGACCCGGAGGGAAACGAGTTCTGCGTCGTGCGCCCGAAAGAAACGCTTATCCGCTAGGGCGGCACTGCCATTCCAGTGTGAGCGCACGCGGCGGGCTCGCGCAGTTCTTCTCGGCCGCCTGTCAGGGCTGGGGGAACAGCTCCCCTGGCAGCTCGCCAGTTGATCGGCATGGCCGTGGCCTAAAATCGCGGGTGTGCTTTGCCCGGCCGCGGCCTTGTCTGCCGACCTGAATGATTCCGCGAGGTCAGGGTCTCGGCAGAGCCACCGGCCCGGGCCGTTCTCCGGGGCGGTCGACGTGAAAGGAACGGCACCCATGACTGAAGAGCGAGTTGCCGACCCTGGCAGCGGGGGAAGCACGGTCGCTGACCACGCCGAGGCCGCAGGTCCCGGCTCGGTCGATGGCCGCCACCTTCTGCTGGTCGGCGCGGGGCCTGGGCTGGGAATGGCCGTGGCCCGTCGCTTTGCCGTGGGCGGCTACCGGGTAACCCTGGTGGCGCGTAGCGCGGACGGCCTCGCCGACCTCGCGGGCGCCCTGGCCGATACCGGTGCCAAGATCAGCACCATCGCGGCCGATGCCAGCGATCCCGATGCCCTGGGCGCCCGAATGACGGAGCTCTATAGCGGGAATGGCGCACCGGGCGTCATCGTCTATAACGCCGTCATGGGAGCTCCAGACCGGCTGCTGAGCTCAAGTGTCGCCCACCTCCGGGCGGCATATTCAGTAGATGTCATCAGCGCCATCGTCGTCGCGCAGGTGGCCGCCCCGGCCATGCGGGCCGCCGGATTCGGGACCATCCTTGTCACCGGAGGCGGGTTCGCCGACCACCCGATCCCGGCTCTTGCGACCGTTTCCCTCGGCAAGGCGGCTCTCCGGTCGGCCGCGACAATGCTCGGCGCGGACCTGGAACCGGACGGCATCCGTGTGGCCACACTGACGATCGCAGGGCAGATAGTTGCAGGTACTGCCTTTGACCCGGAGCGCATCGCCGAACGCTACTGGGAGGTTGTCCACGTCGACGGTCCGTGGCAGGCAGAATTCCGATTTACAGGCGAGTAGTCGACGCCCTGCCGATGCGCGTGGGACCGAGATTGCCGCGCATCAAGGCGCTTAATGGTTGTCCGGGCCGTGGTCGTTGGGGTCGATAGCGCCGACGATGCGCCGGCTGATCTCGCGCAGCTGCCGGGCCTGGGTCTTGGTCAGCGGGTCGAAGACCAGGCGGCGGACTTCCTGGACATGGCCGGGCGCCGCTTGGGTCACCTTCGCCCGGCCCTCGCCGGTCAGGATCGCCAGGGTGTAGCGGCCGTCGGCCGGATCCGGGGTGCGGCGCACCCAGCCGTGCTGCTCCAGCCGGGTGACGACCTGGGACAGGCGCGGCAGCGAGCCCTCGGCGAGCGTCGCGAGCGCGCTCATCCGCAGAGTGCGGCCGGGTGCCTCCGACAGCAGGGCCAACACCTGGTACTCGAAGTGGCTGATCCCGGCGTCGCGGCGCAGCTGCGCATCGAGCGCGGCGGGCAGCCTGACCAGCGTCCTGGCTAGGGCTCGCCAGGCCTGGCTTTCCTCTGCGTCGAGCCACCGGGGCATCCGCGGGGTGTCCATGCGGACAGCATAACTTAAAACTTGAAGTAATTAGACGGCCTTATGACTTGCACTGTTAAGTGACTCTAGGGTACCGTCAGTTAACGCTTTAAGTCAGTTTAGCGCTGGACGCGCGTCGGGCGCGGCCGTCCGTGCAGGAACCCATCGGAAGGAAGAATCATGACTACCACCACTGTCAGTCTGAGTGTCGCAGCCCTTGCCATTGACAGCGCGGATCCCGCCGCTCTGGCGGACTTCTGGGGGAAGGCCCTCGGCCGCCCGGTTAGCCCGGGCGCAGTCGCCGGGGACACGGCGGTCGACGCCACCGGTGCCGACAGCGGCCCCCGGATGATTCTCCACAGTGTTCCCGAGCCGAAGGGGATGCATCTTGTCCTGATCACCGACCGCTACGACGAGGAGATCGAGCGGCTGACTGGCCTGGGCGCCAGGCCGCTCAACCAGATCAAGATCCCGGCGGTCCGCGCTGGCGGTGTGACGTTTAGTGTGTCGCAGACCACGCTCGCCGACCCGGAGGGCAACGAGTTCGACCTGGTGAGATGGCAGCAGCAGCCTGAGTAGGTGCCGGGTCGGCGCACTAATCGAGGCCCCATCGATGATCTTGGACCGGCGGTCAGCTCTGGCGGTGACCCCTCGGTCCAAGATCGCCAAACTGGTTTCGTCTGCCTCGGATACGGGATAAGTGACATCCGCCCACGACGCGCGAAGGGCCGTACGACCCGGTGATCCGCGACCGGGCTTTCCGCCGCGCGGCGAGAACTCAAAGCACCGGACACTAATCGCCGCCCTGCTACCAGCGGCACGAACGCGGCCAGTTCTTGTAGGTCTCCGCGGTTGGTGTCCAGCGACTCGTCCTCACGACCTCACAGGGTGGGATCCTTGGCTCGCTGCGACCGCTCCGCCGGACATGGGATCTATCAGAGGCGAGCAGCTGCAGAGGGCGCCGGGAATCGCCTGCGGCGCTGGCTGCTGCTCTGGCGCCGCGGTGGCTTCGGCGGCGCCGGCGCTGAGTTCGGCGAGCGGGCGCCGGGACGGCAGCAAGACGATGGCGACGATCACGCCCAGGGCCAGGATCGCGGCGGCAATGGCGAAGGCCGTTGTGTAGCCGCGGGTGGCCGCGACCGCCGGCGCCAGTCGGCCGGTGTGGTGGGCGGCCAGGTAACTGGCCGTGGCGGTCAGTGCGACAGTGCTCAGCGCGGACAGTCCGATCGACCCACCGACCTGTTGCATCGTATTGACCAGTGCCGAAGCCACGCCCGCGTCCTGGCGGCGGACGCCACCGGTGGCGGTGTTGATGGTAACGGCGAAGATCATGCCGAAGCCCAGGCCCATGACGACGATGGCAGGCAGGATGACGGCGGCGTAGCTGGATGTCACGGTGAGCTGGGTCAGGTAGGCCATGGCGCCGGTGCTGAGCAGCATGCCGGAGGCGATCAGGGCCCGCGGCCCGACCCTGGGCAGCGCCACGCTCGACAAGGTAGAGGTGACCAGGATGCCGCCCACGAACGGCAGGAACAACAGCCCGGAGGTCACTGGGCTGTATCCCTTAACTTCCTGCAGGTAGTAGGTCAGGAACAAGAAGACACCGAAGAGCGCGATACCGGTCAGGCCGAGCACAGCATAGGAGCCGCCCCGGGTCCGGTCGAGGATTACCCGCAGCGGTAGCAACGGATGCGCGGACCGCCGCTCGGCGGCCACGAAGGCTGCCAGCAGCAGCGGGCCCGCGACCAGGCAGGTGATGGTCAGCGGGGCCGCCCATCCAGCGGTTTCGGCCCGGGAGAAGCCGAACACGATCAGGAAAAGCCCGGCCGAGGCCAGCACGGTGCCGGGCCAGTCGAGCCGCGGCCGGGTGGCGGGCCGGCCTCCGCGGATCCAGGCCAGAGCGCCGACGATGGCGACCGCGGCGAAGATCAGGTTGACATACAGGGTGTAGCGCCAGGACAGGTACTGGGTCAGCACGCCGCCGAGGATCAGGCCCGCCCCGGCGCCACCTGAGGACACGGCGCCGTAGACCGCGAAGGCCCGCCCCCTCTCGCGCTGGTCGGTGAAGGTGCTGGTCAGGGTGCCCAGAGCGGCCGGCGCAAGGAGGGCGCCGAACGCGCCCTGCAGCGTTCGCGCCGTGACCAGCATCGGGAACGAGACCGCCGCGCCGCCGATGGCAGAGGACACGGCGAACCCTGCCAGGCCGATGATGAGCACCCGTTTGCGGCTGAACATGTCGCCGATCCGGCCGCCGAGCAGCAGCAGGCTACCGAAGGCCAGGGCATAGCACGTCACCACCCACTGCCTGTCATTGTTAGAAAACCCCAGCGCATGCTGTGCTGAGGGAAGCGCGATATTGACCACGGTGGCATCGAGCACCACCATCAGCTGCGCAACCGCCACCACCAGCAAGACCAGCCAGCGCCGGTCAGCGGGCGCTGCCCGGCGCTCTTGCGCGGCAATTGAAGTCATCTCTGCCCCCCCCTACCTGGATCGCGCCTCGCGGCGGGCCAATTAACCCCAGACCCGGCAGCTACATCGCGCCGAGACCGATGCGCCACACGGTTGCCGTCCCGAGCGCATGGAGCTGAAAAGTCCATGAAGCCAGAATCTCGGGATGGCAGGTGACCCGGCACCGCCTGGACCAGGTGATCTGCCGTCAGCGCGGAAGGCCCGCCGAAAGCAGGCGTAGCGCTGGCGCCAGTTGCACGGTCGACGTACGGTCCCGGGCCTCGAACTTGGTGCAGACGTTGCGGATGTAGGTGTTGACCGTTTTCAGCGAGACGGATAGTTCGCAGGCGATCTCAGGCCTGCAAAGGTTCGACGGCAGATAGCGCAGCACCCTGCAAAGGTTGGCTGGAACCAGCATCTTCGCGGCTGTCCGTCGTGATCGGTTCTGGGGTGTCCCGGTCGCGCGGATCATCGTGATCGGGTGACGCCTCCTCACCTGGCTTGCGGCCACGCTGGTAGCAAGTGGGCCGCGTCCGGGCAGGGATTTCGTCAGTGGTTCGCCAGGAGCCCCACCAACTGCCCAGGGGTGCTGACCAGCAACCCAGACTGAAGGGAGATCCTCGGTGACCACCGAGCAGCGAGAGACCCTGGATGCAATCTTGCGGCAGTCAGCCTTCCCCGCCGGCAGCGACGTCAAGGAGCAGCGGCGGCTGCTCCGGGAGCTGCTGTCCGCGCAGCCGCTGCCCGCCGAGATCACGGTGACCGCCACAGCGCTGCGCGGCGTCCCAGCCGCCGAGATCACCGTCGCCGGAGTCGAACCTCGCCATCTTGTCCTGTACTTCCACGGCGGCGTGTACGTCATGGGGGACGCCGCCCTCGCCGCCGGCCTGGCGTCTCAGGTGGGCCGGCGAACGCGCGCCAAGGTCATCTCCGTCGACTACCGGCTCGCCCCCGAGCACCCGTATCCGGCCGCGGTCGACGACGCTCTCGCCGCCTATCAAGGCGTCCTGGACAACGGCACAGCCCCTGCGGACGTCGCCTTCGCGGGAGAGTCAGCCGGGGGCGGCCTCGCCATCGCAACCCTGGTCAACGCCCGCGACCACGGGCTGCCCCTGCCAGCCGCCGCGCTCGTCATGTCACCGTATGCCGATCTCACCCTGGCCGGGACGACCATGGACACCAAGCGCGAGACCGACCCGCTGCTCAGCCCAGAAGCGCTCCAGGCCCGGGTCCCCGACTACACGGCGGGATACGACCCCGCTCTTGGCCTCATCAGCCCCGTATTCGCCGACCTGTCCGGCCTGCCGCCCCTGATCATCCAGGCCGGAACCCACGAGGTACTCCTCGACGACGCCATCCGCCTCGCCCGCCAAGCCGCCACCGCCGACGTGCAGGTCACCCTCGACATCACCCCCCGCGTGCCCCACGTCTTCCAGGCCTATTACCGGATCCTCGACGAAGCGGCCGCTGCACTGGACAGAGCCGGACAGTTCCTCTCGGCGCATCTCGCCAGCGCAGCTCGCGTCACCGCATCCGAGTAAGGAGTACTTGACGGCCGGATCGCTCTCCGCATTGCCCGGTCTGCGTGACTCTGGTCCGCGAATCACCGCAACCAGGTGACGGTCGCTCACCTTGATGCCCAGTAGCTTCGGGCACTCCACAAGCCAGCCAGCTGCATCAAGGAGGACTAGCGAATGAGCACAACTGCTGTCCCTGGCCGCTTTACCACGCTGCCAGATGAGCAAATACTGCAGAGCACTGTCGTGGCGCTGGAGGAGCACGGCTTCAGCGTCGAGGTCGTCGGTGATCTCGATGCCGCGCGCCAGGCGGTGCTGGCCCGCATCCCGGCGGGATCGTCGGTCATGACCAACACCTCGGTCACACTAGCCGAGACGGGAATCGCGGATGCTATCAACGATGGCGCGGGCCGGTGGAGGTCAGCGCGGAACGAGATGTTCGCGCTCGACTTCGCGACCCAGGCGCAGGAGATGAAGGTAATTGGCGGCCAACCCGACTACGCGCTGGGCAGCGTCCACGCGGTCACCCTCGACGGCACTCTAGTGATCGCCTCGGCGTCCGGCAGCCAGCTGGCCTCCTACGTATGGGGCGCGGCCAATGTGATCTTCGTGATCGGCGCGCAGAAGCTCGTGCCCACGCTGGCAGCCGCGCACGAACGGATCTATCAGCACAGCCTGCCGCTGGAGGACGTCCGCGCGCAGGCCGCTTACGGACAGCACAGCCAGGTGGGGAAAGTCCTGGAGATCCACCAGGAACTGCCCGACCGCATTCACGTCGTGCTCATCCGTCAGCAGGTCGGCTTCTGAACTGCCGCGGCTCCGTTGGACGAGAGGTCGATCACGTTCGCGGCTCGCCTGTCGGCCGCGTGATCCTCTGCACGTCGCCGCTAGCGCGTGCGACCAGCGCCCAGCATCCGCAGCTCCCTTGCACGCTGCACGGCGGAGGACCGGTCACGGACCTGGAGCTTGGCGTAGATGCTGCGCAAGTGCGTGCTGATGGTGTTGACCGAGACGGATAGCTCGGCTGCGATCTCGGGCCGGGACAGGTTCGTCGGGAGATATTGCAGCACCCTGAGCTCGCCCGGACTGAGTTCCTCCGTCGGCGGCGATGAGGACTGCGCTGCGGCCGCCGCCGATGAGCCGTGCAGGACGTCGAGGATGTCGGCGAGCAGCACGGCGTGCGCTGTCTCGTGCCGCGGCAGCGCCTCGAGCAGTTCGCGTGAGTCGGTCATCGCGAACGGCAGCACCAGCCGGTCAGATTCCGCCAGGGCCAGCGCCCGTTCGGCTGCCTGGTTCGCCGCACGCACGTCACCGAGCTCACGATAGGCAAACCCGGCCAGCAGGTCCGCCTCAATGACCGTGACATAACCGAGGACCGGTGCCGTGCCGTCCAGCACATCCCGCACCGCGCCCAGGGCGCCGGCCGGATCGCCTTGTGCGAGACAAATCACCGCGCGGGCATTTCGTATCTCACCGGAGCGGGCCTGCTCGTCATCGAGCGCTGCGAGGCTGGCGCGGGCCTCGCCGAGCAACCCGAGGCGGGCCTGCGTGGCGAGCAACCAGCCGGTCACCTGGCTCGCCAGCGCCTGCAATCCCTCCAGCTGCGATCCCAGGTACTCGGCCGCGAGGAACTCCTCGAGCGCCTCCTGGCGGCGGCCGCGACCGGCATGCAGTATCCCGGCCGTCTGGTGCAGCAGCAGTCTGATGTCCGGCCCTGTGTCTGTTTGCAGAGCTTGTTCGGTGCGCCGCAACCACTGCTCAGCCTCGTCGAACTCACCCAGCCACACCATCGTGCCGGCGAGCGTCATCAGCGCGGGTGCGATCACCTGCTCCGCGCCCCAGCCATACCGCTCGGCGAGCGCTATCGCCTCACGGCAGCGCGTCTGGGTCATCGAGAAGGGGTGGATCTTCGGCATGGCAGCACCATGGAAGATATAGGCGAAACCGAGCTGCGCGAGGCAGCCGACTTCCAGGTACGGCCGGCCAATCTCCCGGGCCAGGAGGGCGCCCTCCCGCAGGTGGCGTTCAGCGTCTGGCAGCCCCAGGGACCACGCCTCGGCGGTCCCCAGGTTCATCAGCGCCACTGCTCGCAGGTCTCTATCGAGCGCGATGTCTTCGTCGGACTGCCCGGTGACCGGGGAGGCAAGGAATGTGACCTGTTCGATGACGCCGGCCAGGTGACCGCGCCGCCTTGCCAGCGACAAGTTCAGCGACGCGATCGCCACCCGCAGGCGCCGCTGGCGATCCGCTGGCGCCGTCTTGGCGTGCGACTCGGCGACCGCCAGGTGGGCGGCCGCCTCATCTAGGCGCCCCTGGACAAGGTCACCCATCGCGCGTACCAGGGCCAGCTCGGGGTGGTCCGCGCCTGGCGGGAACGCCAGCACGAGCGCCTGCATGGTCTGCGCCTGGCCGTCGAGCGTCAGGCTGAACGAATGGTCGGCAAGCATCCGGGCCGCATCAGGCCAGTCACCCGCCGCCTGCATGTGTCGGATGGCCTCGACCACCTGGCCGTGCAAGGTGAACCATCCGGCGGCCCGCCGGTGCAGCGCCGACACTTCCCCAGGCAGCGTCCTGCGCAGCTCCAGCCGGAGCAGATCCCCAAATAGGTAGTGATAACGAAACCACGTGTGTTCTGGGTCAAGCGACACGACGAACGCGTTCGCGTCCTCGAGTTCCAGCAAGATCCCTTCCGAGCCAGAGCGGCCGGTCAGCAAGTCTGCCAGTTCACCGTTGACGCGATCGAGTAGGGAGGTACGCATGAGCAGATCCTGGACGTCGGCTGGCTGGCGCTCGAGCATTTCCGCGATCAGGTACTCCGCGACCGCGCGGTCGCTGCCGGAGAACTCCGCGACGAACTGCTCCGGGTCGGGATGACCGGCCAGCGAGAGCGCCGCGAGCCGCAAGCCCGCCGCCCATCCCTCCGTTCGCTGGTGCAGCAGCGCCACACCGGCTTTCGACAGCGCGATACCCGATGCATCCAGGAGCTCGCCGGTTTCGCGCTCTGAAAAGCGCAGGTCGGCCGCGCGGATCTCGGCCAGCTCGCCCGCCAACCGCAGCTGATGCAGCCGCAGCCGCAGATCGTGACGGGTGGTCAGCATCGCGTGCACGTTCGGGGGAAGGCTGATCAGCAGCCGGGTGAGCTGAACGAGCGCCTCGGGCGAATTCAGCTCATGCAGATCATCAATCACAAACGTGATGCCGCCACGAGCATCGGCGAGCTCCGCTAGCACCCGGTCGACCATCGCCGGTGCATTGAAGTCAGGTGTGCCTGCTGGCGGCTCCGTACGGCCGGCGGTGGCCGAAGGGTCATGGAGCGCGTCGAGTAGGGCAAGCCAGAACTGCTGGGCGTCGTGCTGATCGCGTTGCACCTGCAGCATCGCCAGCCGGTGCCGCTCTCCCTGACGGTCGGCCCAGGCGCGCAGCAGACATGTCTTCCCGCTGCCGGGTGGAGCCGAGATGATCGTCACCTTCCGCGCCGCCGCGCGATCCAGAGCATCCACAAGATCAACCCGGTCGATCAGCCAGGGAGTTGCTGGAGCCACTGTCGAAGACCCGCCTTGATGGCTACGCATAACACCCCTAGCGTCGGTCACGCAGTCCTGGCGCCTTCTCTCGCTACCAGGCGAGCGCACCTACTGTTAACGGCGCGCGAACCTCGGTTCTGCTCCACCCTCATCCACGCGGCACCGCGATCCCATCCGGCCCGGCATTCTCCCAGTCCGGCATCTGGTAACGACGCCTCACCAGCCGCGTGGCAACCCTGGGCCAGGCCACTCGATCACTGGTCAAGGAAAGCGACATGTCGCTGAACAACCAGCTTCGCTGCGCCGGTGAGATCAGAAGGAGGAATCAATGATACCCAACAGCGCGGAACGGCCCGGCGTCGGCGAAGACTGGCCAGGATTCTTCCCGGCTGACTCTCTTCAGGCTGGAACAACGCCGACCAGGTTGCCTTCCGCGTGAACTCCCCTGACGGCCTGACCCGGGCGGGATAGACGAAGATCTGGCCGACGCCATCTCCAACCGCGAGGCCCACCTGCGCATCCCTTGCCTCGAGAAACCGGGACTCGAGTGCCAGAAGTCCCACTTTCTCGGTGTAGAACCCTTTGGCTCGGACCAGGTACTGTGCCGGCAGCGCCGCAGTAATCCCAGACGTCTGCATGACGGGATGGTACGACGTCCGGCCGGCCGCCGCCCTCCCGGCGCCGCGCCATGTTCACGCCGCGTCCTACGGCGTGGACCAGTTCTTGTTTGTCTACGGCGACAAGCCCAGCTCTGGCAGCCGTTGCCCGTCTTCAACGGTCGGTGGATGTTCGACGTCTTGTACGCCTATCAGGACGACAGGAGTACGCCAGCCAGACTCGTGCTGGCCGGACCCGGCTGGTACCTGCCGACTGGCCAGCAGTTCCGTCGGCTCGCCGAGATCATCGGCGCCCGCCGCGATGCCAACGACCGGATAGTGCGGAGGATCATCCGCCGGCTGAACAAAATGGCCGACGCGCAGGACATCCGCTCGCAGCCACTGGACTGGACCTTCCGTACCGACCCGCAAGGGCTGCGGAAGAAGCAAGAGCTGGGCTAGGGCGACTGCTGGCAGGTTTCGCTCACCCGCTCGGCTGCACGATCATTCGGCCCCACGCGTGGAACCAGGCGATGAGGTCAAGCAAGAACCTAGCGAGCGTGCACCAATATTCCTTGCCTACACCCGCCGCCGAGGCGCGAGATCCAAGAGGCGCAGGCCGCTATGGCGGTCAGAGGTGGCCGTAGGACTATAGCTGCCGTCAGACCGCCGCGGCCGACAGGCCAAGCGCCTCGGTCAGGAAGTCCAGCTCATGGCGCAGGAGCTGGCTGACCGTGGTCTCGTCGGTCGGCATGTGAGTGGAGCCGGACAGGGGCAGGACGCGGTGCGGCCGTCCGGCCGCCAGCAGCGCCGACGACATCCGCAGGGTGTGCGCGATCACGACGTTGTCGTCGGCCATGCCGTGGATGAGCAGCAGCGGCCGGGTGAGGTCCGCGGCATCGGTGATAGGCGAACAGCGAGCGTAGGCCTCCGGGTTCTCTTCTGGCCTGCCGAGGAAGCGTTCCCGCCAGTGGGTGTCATACAGGCGCTGATCATGCGGGGCGGCACCGGAGATGGCCGCGTGAAATACGTCCGGGCGACGGATCACCGCGGTCGCTGCGAGCGCGCCGCCGAATGACCAGCCGCGGATGCCGACCCGGCTCAGGTCCAGGTCCGGGAGCCGGGCTGCGAGTGCATGCAAGGCGTCCACCTGATCCTCGAGCACAACGGAGAGCGTGTCGCCGAAGACTGTCTTCTCCCAGACCGGACCGCGGCCCGGCGTGCCGCGGCCATCGGCGACGACGACGGCGAAGCCGCATTCGGCGAACCACTGTTCCTCGCAGAAGAAGCTGTTCCTGACCCGGACCACCCGCTGGGCGGCCGCGCCGCCATAGGGGCTCATCAACACCGGCAGCCGCGTTCCCGGCTTGTACCAGGACGGAAGAAGCAGTGCAGTGCGCAGCTCACGCTCGCCGGCGCTGAGCCAGGTGATCCTGGGGATCAGCACCGGCTTGGCCTCCAGGCAGGCGATCGGCAGGTCCGGCCGGCCGGGGATGCCGACCGCGGCGGCGTGGCCGGCCTCGGTCTGTGAAAGCCGGACCACGGTGCCGCCCGCGGCGGTGCCGCGATGCAAACCGGGCTCGGCGGTCAGCCGGGTGGCGCCGCCCGCCGGATCGTAACGCCACAGGTGCTGTTCGGTCGGCTCCTGCGTCGCGGCGAAGTACACGGCCTCGCCGTCCGCGCCCAGCACCTCGCGGACCTGCAGGCCGTCTGGAGTCACCGCCTTGCCGTCGACCACCAGGCGCCGTGAGCCATCTAGGTCGGAAACGCGCACCAGGCACCCGGCCGCAGTGCGGAGCGGCGCTCCGTCGGTGAGCTGAACCCAGGCCGGGTCCCGGTCCTCATGCAGGAGACTGGTCGCGCCGGTTTCCGGATCGGCGGCCAGAATGCGGACGGTTCGCTGATCACGGCTCTGCACTGACAGCAACGGGCCATGGGCGTCCCAGTCCGCGCGGGCCAGGTACTCGAACGCCGACCGGTCCCACACGACCTGAGTGCGGGTGCCGTCCAAGCGCAGCACGTGCAGGGAAACGTCCGCGTTGGCCGTTCCGGCCGCGGGATAGCGGATCGCCCGCGGCGGGTTCTGCGGACTGGCTGGATCAGCGATCCACCAGCGCAGCACCCTGGAGTTATCGACCCGTGCAGACAGCAGCTGGCTGCCGTCGGGCGCCCACCAGTAGCCGCGGTAGCGGCCCATCGACTCGGCCGCCACGTGCTCGGCCATGGCGTAGCTGACCTCAGCGTGCTCCGGCGCGGCGAGCAGGCGGTCGGAGCGATCGGCCAGTTCCACCACGTGCAGGGCGCCGTCCGCGACATAAGCGACGCGCCGCCCGGTCGGATCGATCCGCGGCTCCACGGCCCGGCCAGCAGTGGGCACGGCAACCGGCTGCATAGTCGGCACCGCGGCCGCGCCCGAGGCCGGCATTGCGGCACCGCCCGGACCACTGTGCGTCACCCAGAGCTTGCCGTCAAGCGCGAACGCCACGGTCCGCACTGCGGCGTCGGCGGAGTAAGCCACGATGCCGCCTGCCTGTTCACGGGCTCGTTCCCGGCGAATTCGCTCGGCCTCCGGTATGTCACCTTCGCCGCTGCCGTCGTGATCAGGCCCGAGCGCGGCCGGATCGGCCAGCAGCCGTTCGGTGCCGTCCAGCGCGCTCTGCAGCCACAGGCAGCTGACCGGATCCTCGCCGCTGCGCGTGCGCAGGAACAGCACTCGCTCGCCGTCCGGCGAGACTGTGATGGCGCGCGGAACACCGAAGGTGAAGCGCCCGGTCCTGGCGAGCTGGCGCGGAAACTCGGCGAGGTCCATGCAACTACTTTGCCGCATGCCCGAAGTAAGCCAGCCCGGTCAGACCGATCGCTAGCCGGGCGCCCCGTCGCGCTCGCTTCTTCGGGCGAGGCCCTCGAGTTGCCATGCGTGCACGCCGGCTACCCAGTCCCAGCCTTCCTTGGCCTCTGGGCCGATCCGCGGGTCGCTGGGAACATGGGCGTCACGCAAGGCGTGCACGTACGCGCGATCCTGGTCGATCCGTGCGTGTACCTGATCAGCTCCGCCGATGGGCCCGTGGCCGGGGACGAGGACATCGACATCGCCCGCCACGCCCTCGAGCAGCCGCAGCGCGGCGAGGTAGTCCTCGATCGGGTCAGCGGTGTCGTTCAGGTCGAGCATCGGAATCAGGACATCAGAAAGCATGTCGCCGGCGACGAGAACCCCGCGTTCCTCAATCAACAGCGCCGCATGGCCAGGGGCATGCCCCTGATGCTCGACAATCCGGACTTGAGGGCCATCCCAGGGAATCTGCGCCATGTCGGCAGGCAGGCCGGTAATGAGGCCGAGCAGGTCCAGCGGTACCTGGTCGGGGATGCCGTGCAAGCTTGGATCGAGATCGTCCGACAGCTGATCTCGGGCAGTGGCTGCGCAGCGCGCGGTGCCGTAACGGGGCGCCGCGCCGAGCCTCTCGTGCCAGAGCAGGTGATCCCAATGAGGATGCGTCGAGAACCCTGCCACCACGGCCTGGCCCGAATCGGACAGGTCGTTCGCCAGGCAGGCCATCTCGTCGCCGTGCACCCCGGGGTCTATGAGCAGCACGCCAGCCCGGCCGTGCACGACAACGGCGTTGGCCTGGACGAACTCGCTCTCGTGGATCAGCACGCCCTCCGCGACCTGCCTCAGCACGGGTGGCTCCTTCCGCTTTTAGTTTGCAACTGCTTATCCAGACCGTAGTACCGGGCGGTGGTACATTGCAAGCACTATGGGCGAAGCGCATGAGCCGCGGTCGGGGTGCCCGATCAACGCCACCGTCGAGGTGTTCGGCGATCGCTGGAGCCTGCTCGTCCTCCGCGACATCGTCTTCGGAGACCGCCGCTATTTCCGAGAGCTGCAGGCCGGCGAGAAGAGGGGATCGCCTCAAATATTCTCGCCGACCGACTCAAGCGACTCGTCGAGTTCGGATTGCTCACCCGCGAGGACACGCGAGCCGGCCAGCGGGCGCGCTACAGCCTGACCGAACCCGCCATCCAACTCATACCCGTGTTCGCGCAGCTCGGCAGCTGGGGACTGCGCCACCGGCCCACGAGCCGCGCGCTACGCGTTCGCGCCGAGCTGCTCGAACAGGGCGGCCCCGCGCTCTGGGAAGAGTTCATGGACGAGCTTCGCCGCTCGCACCTTGGCTCCGAAACCCCAGCGCGATCACCGAGCGTTCGCGAGCGCCTGAACGCGGCCTACCTCGCTGCTATCAACTCCTCGTAGCTGCCAGGCGTCGACCATGTCCAAGGCTGGTCATTGCTACGCGGCCGTGTCAGCACGTGCGATCGCGGCGGCATATTCGGCGGCGTCTAGGCCGAACTCGCCGTTGTAGTCCACCCACAGGCGATGCTCGTCCTCTGCCCACTCGCGGTAGTCCCGCCGCGCTTGAGCTTCGTCGCGGCCGGTCGCCGCCGCCACCTGGTCCCAGGTCGCTCCCGCCTGCAGTGCCCGATGCGCATGCGCGGGATGCCGGTAGTACCGGGCTAGCAGCTCACCCGCCGCCAGCAACTCCAGGTGCTCGGTCACGGTCAGTGGCTCGGACCCGCCGACGTCGCCGTGGATTCGCGGATCGTAATCCCCGCGCCCTACTAGGGCCATGAAGGCCCGCGCGCTGAGATCACGAACGGCCAGCTCTTCGAAACGCTGGCGCGCATCATCGGTCGCGCGGTAGCGGCCCGACGTCTCTTGGTATGTCGTCGCGGGCGGTGGCGTTTGTTCCATGACGCGGATACCTGCTCCTCTCGTCCGATTCCATCGATCGAGGATCGCGTACCGCCTGTGCGTTAGCGACTCCACGGCACCAGAGTTCAACGACGTCGGTCAATCTCAGAATCTGGCTGTTCCCTTAGTGGGTGTTCATGACGCTCCCGCCATGCCACCCCGAGTAGCGCGCCCAGGATGATCACAACTCCGATCGCGATCAGCAGCGTCATGATCGCGAATACCACACCGGCCGACCCGTACTTCCTGTAGTCCGACGCGATCGTGCTGGACAACGTCAACCTGAAGACGATCACCATCCCCAGCCAGCAGAGGCCAGTAGCCAAGGCCGAGGGGAACAGCTCGCGCCAGCCGAGCTTGCCCGCGAGCAGGAGCCACATCGAAAACCACCAGAACGCTGTCGCCGCCGGTAGTGCCGCAATCGCAACCAAGCCAGGCCCGCCGACTCCGTCGAGCCACGGTTGCGTCCACGCGCCCGCAAAGCTCACGCCCAGCGCCACTGCGAGCCAGACAACTCGTCGCGGCGCATCGCGCAACCCGCGGCCCTTAACTTCGAAGACCCGCTCGTAAAGTTCCTGAATCGCTCCGGCTGCGGCCATGCCGAAGAGGATGAAGAAGACCCAGTTCAGCCCGCTGATTGCTGTCGATAGCGCTGTCGGCGCGGTGAGAGCCTGCCGGACCGCGTGCGCGGCGTCGCCTGTCAGGCCAAGTCGCCTGATGAAGCCCGATGCGTCATTCCGGCCGCTCACAGACTCAATAACGAGCAGGAACGGAAGGAAACACAACAACAGCACAGCGGCCAGTAGCAGGCCTTGTTTAGACAGATCCGCGGCCTGGAGACGACGCGCCAGATGCGACTGGCGCCAGTATTCGATACGGCTCCGGACGGCTGCGTAGGCACGGCGTAGCAAGGTGCGCTGCCGAGGTCGCTCACTGCGGTCTGCGTCGCCACCCACACGGCCTCCGCGGCCTTACCAGCGTGCCCGCACTCGTCCCCCGTGGCTATTACCCAGGCCGGGGTGGGGCCTCACCGGACTTCCGGGCAATGGACCCAATGCAAAGGCCGCGCTCGGTCATAACCCAACAAATCACCCGCCGTGAGGATCTGCGGGCCTACCCCTTGCCGGACAGAGGTGACACACGGCTGGGCTTAGCGTCGGAGGACTTGTGCGCCACTCACCGCTCGGCGACGAGGACGCTGCAACCAGCTGCGCGCTACGACACGGTCCGTTGCGCGAGCGTCGGCAGCGTCAGCTATCCGTGGCGCCCAGGACGCCGATAAGGGTGCCGTCCGGGGAGGTGACCAGAAGGTGCGGGACGCGGCGCTCGTGCATGCGCCGCCGGGTGGCGTCGAGGTCCTCGTGGGCTCGCACGGTAGTCGGGCCGGACTGCATTACGTCGCCACCCAGGGCGTGCTCGCTGACGCTGATCCGATCGGCTCGCAGCATCCCGACCACGGTGCGCGGTCCGCAGTCATGCGAGTTAAGCCGGGCCAGCTGAAGGGTGTCGGTCACACCGGGCCGTTGCCAGGCCGAACCCGTTTAGGACAGCATTTCGTGGGTCAGGGCATAGGCCACGGCGGCGGTACGGCTGGTCACTTCGAGTTTGGCGAGGATGTGCTCGACATGGTGCTCGGCGGTGCGTCGGCTGATGTAGAGGGTCTTCCCAATGTGGGGGTTGGAGGCGCCGTCGGCGAGCAGGCGCAATACCTCGAGCTCGCGCGAGCTGAGGGCCGGGCGGGACGGATCGGCACGGGGACGCTGGCCCTGGTGACCGGTCCCGGGCCGGGCGGAGGACCGGAGCGCAGCTAGGCACTCCGGGTCGAGGCCGTCTTCGCCGGTGAGGTCGGGTGGGCCATGGCGGGCCCGCTCGGCCCAGGCATCGGCGGCGGCCAGCAGCCTGGCGGTGATGGGCATGCGCTGGGCGGCAGGCCCGAGTGGATAGCCCGAGCCGTCGAGGCGCTCGTGGTGGGTGCCGACGTCTGCGGCCAGGTCGGCGAGGGGGCGGACCTGGGACAGGATGCGCTGGGCATAGTAAGGGTGCAGTCGGACGGGCTCAGCGAGCGGGGCTGCTCGGCTCTGGTGCCTGGCTGCGCTGGTGTCGTCGTCTGCCTGCTGCAGCAAGCGGTATGGGACGGCGATCTTACCGAGATCGTGAACCAGTCCGGCGCGGCGCAGATGCTCCTGTTCGGCTTTGGAGAGCCCGAGGTGTGCGGCAGCCTGGCCGGCCAGCGTGGCGACCGTGTGGGAGTGGGTACCGCGCCGAACCGACTTGAGATCGGCGAAGTCGGCCAGCGCCTCGCACACGGCGAGCCGCTGGTCGTCGAGTCTCTCATCGACCGGGGTACCCGGGTCACACGAGAGCACCTCGGCGAGGGGGATCGGGTCATCACCGGGGGGCCACAGGCCGCCGGCCAGGTCGAGGTAGGCCTCGGCCAGCTGCGGATCGAAGTAGCTGCCGGCCCGCTGGCGGACCATGGTAGCCGCAGCTTCGGCACCGGTCAGTCCACGCACGAGGTCAGCGGCTAGCGCCAAATGCAGGATCTGGGCCGGCCGGGGGATCTCTTCTGCACGCTGGCGGAAAGCTGGGCCGCGGCCGTCGTACCGCTCATGCTGGTAATGCACGGCGTCTTGCACGTGACGACCGAACCCAAGGCGGACAGTGAAGTCGGCGGCGATCTCACAGTGTGCCGCCATCGCCTCGTGCGCGACCGAGCCGCACCGGGACACGAAGGCGGCCAGGCGGGAGAGCCGGGTGGGCAGACTGGGATCCAGGTGCAGCCCGCTCATGGCCCAGGTCGCCATGCTGCGGGGACTGTGCAGGTCGACCAGGTTCATGCTGAGGAGGGGAGTCGTCGCATCGTCGGCGAAGAACGGGGCCAGCACCGCGCCGCAGGCGCCGCAACCCACGTCCTTGAGCAGGGCCCCGTAGAAGACGGCCTCCATGCCGTCGGCCCCCAGCCCGAGCGCGCGCCCGAGTTGGATGCCCACGAAGGCGGTGTTGGTCCCGTGTTCCATTCGCTCGGCGGCAGCCAGGCCGGAGCCGTAAGACAAGGCGCACAGCAACTCGGCTGTGCGCCAGGTGCCCGATCGCGGGCCTGGCGCCGGAGGCGCAGCGGCAGAGCCGCTCATACGCTCAGCGTAACCCGCGCTCGTGTAGCGAGCCACAGGCCCAGGCTCCCGGCCGTGTCCTGGATGAGAAGAACGACGCCGGCCGGGGAAATGGGGGAACTCCCCCATGCCAGCGACCCGGGCACCGGTGCAAGCTTTTATCAACAGGGGTTCAGTACACGAGTGCAATCGCAGCGGCCGACTGACAGGCAGTCGGCCGCGGCATCACCGTGGGCGCGCTGTATGGGGCGGCCGCCGGAACGAGCGAGGAGACACGATGACGGAAGTTATGCCTTCGGTGGTGCAGCCGGACGAGACGGCGGCACCGGTGGGCGAGGGCAGGGGCAGGGCGCCCCGCGGGCCCGGCGCTGAGAGGGCGGCGATCGTGATCGTCGGCCGTGATGCCAGCGTCCGCAAGGCTCTTAACGAGGAGATCTCTGGGCGTTATGGCGTGGATTACCGGATCGTCGTCTGTGATGAGCCTGCATTGCTTGAAGCAATGATCAGGGAGCTGCTGGCGGCTGGCACGCCGGTCGCGCTGGTGGTCGGCGGGGTGGGTGAGACCGACCCGGATGGGATTGAGCTACTCGCGCGGGTCCACGTCATCGATCGCGCGATATCCAGGGTGGCGGCGGTTGTCTGGGGTGAGTGGGACACCGCGCGGCCGGTCTTCGACGCCGTCACGATGGGCAAGATCGACCATTGGGTGACGCGCCCGGTACAGAGCCCTGACGAGCAGTTCCACGAGTCGATCACTCGGTTCTTGAACGAGTGGAGCAGCCGGCACGGAGGTAGCTTCGAGCCAGTGCAGGTGATCGGCGAGCGCTGGTCTGCCCGGTCGCAGGAACTGCGGGACACGTTTTCCCGGAATGGGATCCCGATCGGCTTCTATGACGCCGACTCCGGGCGAGGCCAGCAGATGCTCCGAGACCTCGGTGCGGAGTCGGCCGAGCTGCCGGTGGTCGTCCTCGGCTTCGGCGGACGGCGGTCAGTCCTGGCAAACCCGTCGAACCTGGAGATCGCCGAAGGCTTCGGCCTGATGACACCGATCCCCGACGGCGAGGTGTTCGATGTCGCGGTGGTTGGAGCGGGCCCGGCGGGCCTGGCTGCAGCGGTCTATGCCTCATCCGAGGGCCTGGGGACCGTCGTCATCGAGCGCGAGGCCATCGGCGGCCAGGCGGGAGCCAGCTCGATGATCCGTAACTACCCAGGGTTCGCTCAGGGCATCAGCGGGGCCAGGCTCGCGTTCGAGGCCTATATGCAGGCCTGGTTCTTCGGCACGACGTTCCTCTTCATGCGGCAGCCCGTCGGCCTGTCGCGCGAAAACGGCCACTACCGGCTTCAGCTGTCCGACGGCAGCACGCTCACCTCGCGAACGGTGGTCATCACCACCGGCGCCACCTACCGGCGGCTCGGCGTGCCCGGGCTGGAGGACTTGCAGGGCCGCGGGGTCTTCTACGGTGCGGGTGTCAGCGAGGCACCGGCGATGCGCGGGCAGAAAGTCTTCGTGATCGGCGGCGGCAACTCGGCCGGGCAGGCCGCCATGCACTTGGCCAAGTGGGCCAGCCAGGTCACCATCCTGGTGCGCTCGGCCTCGCTGACCGACGGCATGTCCGACTACCTCATCCGCGAGATCGACGCGGCGCCGAACATAGATGTCAGGTACGGCGTGCAGGTGGCCGACGGTGCCGGCAAGGGTCATCTCGAGTCACTGGTGATTGAGGACATCAACACCCGGATACGGCAAAGTGTCCCGGCTGATGGCTTGTTCATTCTTGTCGGGTCCCAGCCAAGGACCGAATGGCTCGGCGGCAGCCTGGCAAGGGACCGGTGGGGTTTCATCCTCACCGGTCAGGATGTGCTGGACGACCCAGGCGCCCGTTGGCACGCCGACCGGCATCCACTGCCGCATGAGACAAGCCTGCCTGGTGTGTTCGCCGCCGGCGACGTCCGCCGCGGAGCGGTCAAGCGAGTCGCCTCCGCCGTCGGCGAAGGTGCGATCACCATCCCGCTCGTGCACCGCTACCTGGAAGGTATCGCGGTGCCAGAGCCCCAGCGAGGTAACGCCGGTGAGTAACAACACTGTTCGGTATGCCGAATCGGATGGGCTGCGGACGAGGCAGGGCTCAGGCGCTCCGCAGGAGCCCATCGGGTCAGCTGCCCTCAGGCCACTGGCGCCCGGAATGCGGAGGCTCCTGTTCACTGCTTCGGTGCTGGTTTTGCTGGCTGGGATCCAGCTGTTCGTGTTCACCGGGCGAACGGACCACTTCTTTGCCTTTACGATCGCTAACCCGCTAGCTGCGGCGTTCCTTGGCGCTGCTTATTGGGCCGCCGTTGCGATCGAGGCGCTGGCTGGACGGCAGCCGCTATGGGCCAACGCGCGTATCGCCGTGCCCGCCGTGCTCGTGTTCACCGTTCTCACGCTGGCAGTCACCCTGAGACACCTGGGCCAGCTCCATCTCGGCGCCAGGTTCGCGGCAGGAACACAGATCGTGACAGTGGCCTGGATCGCGATCTACGTTCTCGTTCCGGTGCTGATGCTGATCCTGCTGGTCGTGCAGGCGCGCATCCCAGGGGCGGACCCGCCGCGATCGGCGGGCCTGCCCGCTTGGCTGTACGCCGTGCTGGCCGCCCAGGCGATAGTCCTGCTCGGCCTGGGCATAGCGCTGTTCGCGGCGCCCGTGCAAACGGCGCCGCTGTGGCCCTGGAAACTGACCCCGATGATGGCCCAGGCGACTGGTGCCTGGCTGATCAGCCTGGGGGTGGCCGCCGGGCACGCCCTGGCCGAACGGGACGCGCGCCGCCTGCGGCCCGCCGCTGTCGGGAACATCCTGCTCGCCGTGCTGCTGTCCATCGCGCTCGCACGCTACCCGCATGAGTACGAATGGCGCTCGGCCTCCGGAATCATCTACCTGATCTTCCTTGCCACGATGCTGCTAACCGGTGCGGTAGGCCTAGCCCGCGGGTTGCCGCGCGCGGCGCGCAAATCCGCGCTCGGGCCGGCTACCGCCAGGAAGACCAAGGGGAAAACAGGACAATCGCGATCTCAATCGCCAGCGTGACAACACGAGAGGCGCCGCTAGTCACGCCGCTGACCAGCAAAAACATGGTGGGCGCAACTGGGATCGAACCAGTGACCCCTCGCTTGTAAGGCGAGTGCTCTACCGCTGAGCTATGCGCCCGCGCCCGCAGTCCACGGGAGCCCGCATAAGCGTACCGGTCGCCGGCGGCTGGCGCTTCCCGCCAACAGTCCAGGATGGGAACGGGGCCACCACCGCCGGTCGCCATCCGGGCCGCGAGGGCCGCCCACAGCGCCAGCAGCCGCCATCGGAAAAAGTCGATAAATCAATCTAGCGATCAATGGACTCGCCTAGAACCTGCGCCTAGCCCGACGAGCTCAGGTACGGGACTGCCAGGGAAGCCACCTCATCGGCGATGCTGAGCCGATTCTCTAGTCGCGCCAGTCGTGCATCCATGATCGGTCCGCGGACGCCGTCTGCCAGTGCCAGCTCGACGTGAATCGCCCCGATCACGGCCGCCGAGAACCTGACTGAATCCGGCAGCAACGCCAGCTCTGCCGACGACAAAGTCCGCGTGCTCGCATAGCCACGTGCCGTCGCGGCGATCCGGTCCTCATCCGGTGATATGAGCCACGCTTCTGGATCCATGTCCGGCACAGCCGAGTTGAGGTGGCACTCGATCAGGCAGTTGCCGAGGTCGAGCACAGCCAGGCCGAGTCCGCTCGTCTCCCAGTCGATCAGCGTGACCGCACTCGCATCGGCCGGCTGCACCGCGTTCCGCGCCCATACGTCGCCATGCACGATGGTCTCCGGCACGGTGGACGCGGCCGCGTCGACGGCGAGCACCGTCCGCCGGAACGTCTCGCACATCGTCGCCCACTCCCCCGGCACCTTGTCCGCGACCGCGTCGAGCCGGGCGAGCGTCATCGGCACAGCTATTGCGGGATGGCGCGAGGCAAGGCTCGCGCCACGACCGCCCGCGATGACACGGTGCAGTCGCCCGAGCGTCCCGCCGAGCGTTCGAAGCTGATCGAGCGTCGGCATCAGCACCGAGCCGGGAACGTAGGTTGTCGCCCACGCCAGCCACGGCCCGGCGACGGCGACAAGCTCGCCCGCGCGCGTCAGCACCGGGCGGGGCGCGTGATATCCCGCAGCTGCCAGTACGGCCAGCGTCTGCGCCCGACCGAGCAGCCAGTCCAGCACGGTCTCGGTGAACGGGCCCCGCGCATCCACAGGTACCGCCCCCTCGGCCCGGTACGCGCGGACCAGCTGCGCTGAGCCGTCATTGAGACTCAGCTTGTAGCTGATCCGGGCCTCGTGCACCGATCCCGCCACCACCTCGATGTGCGCAGGCGGGACAGACCGCTCGTGGTATTCATCCAGCAGCCGGCCGATCACCGCAGCATCGGTCACCGGCGCGTCGCCGCCGCACCCCAGGCTGAAGCAGCCAATCCGGTCACGACATCGCGTGCCGGCGCCTGCTCGGGCCGAGCACCTTCGCCAGGGCCCGCTCGACCTCGTCAGCTAGGTCAGCGACCGCGGCGTCGGTCACCGCAGTCTCGGTCAGCGCGGCCGGCTGGTCGACGGCTCCGCAATCGCGGCACTCGACCTCGCCCAGCCGGCGGACCAGGTGCACGCTCCCGCACACTTGGCACCTGTCGAGCTCCGCGGTCCAGTCGAACGCAGCCTGGCAGTTCGGGCAGATCAGCACCTGCCGGTCTGCGCGCACGCCCCGGCGCCAGGGGCTTTCGCCCCGGTCAGGGTCTACCTGCCGTGTACCGCACCGATAGCAGGGCATTCAGCCTGTCCCGATTCTGCCGTCGCCACCAAGAGCGCGCCGGCCGATGGCCGGCGTGCCGAGCTAGCTCAGCCCGGCGAGCGCCTTCTGGTAGTCAGCGATCTCTCGCGCCTGCGGGATGGGGTTAACGACCTTCCACCGCACGACGCCGTCCTTGTCGATGATGAACGTGCCGCGGACAGCGACGCCCATCTTGTCATCGAAGACACCGTAGGCCTTGGCGACCTCACCATGCGGCCAGAAGTCAGCGAGCAATGTGAAATCGAAATGATCCCGCTCCGCCCAGGTCCGCAGCACGAACGTCGAGTCGACCGAGACCGCCAGGAGTTCGACGTCATCCCGGCTGATCTCCGGGAACTGATCCCGGATCGCGCACAGCTCGCTGCTGCAGACACCGCTGAACGCCAGCGGGTAAAACACCAGGACGACGTTCTTGCTGCCCCGGAAGCTGGACAGGCGCACAGGCGTGCCGTGCTGGTCCTTCAGCTCGAAGTCAGGGGCCTCATCGCCGACTTCAACCGCCATGTACTGATCCTCTCAGCGCGGGGTGTGACGGGAATCCGCTCGCAAGCGGCTCGCGCGGAATCGGACCGGCCATCTGCCGACCGCGATCACCGAACGGAATTAGTGTGCCACCAGGCCGCAGCCAGTCTGCAGTCGACTCAGCGGCGAGCCTTGGGCGCGACCAGGCGGCTAGCTGACCAGTTGCGCCCGGCACTCACAGTGGAGGTCTGGGACAAGCCGGCAGTAGGAGCGGCTTCACCGATCTCACTCGGCTCCACATGACCGTCACGACCAGTCTTGGGCGTCAGTAGGACGATATAGCCGCCATCGGCTAGCGGTGTAAGCGCATCCACCAGGGCGTCGACGAGGTCGCCGTCGCCGTCCCGCCACCAAAACAGGACGCCATCCACGACATCGTCGTAGTCCTCATCGACGAGCTCCGCGCCTTCTAGCGCGGCGACAGAATCGCGCAGCGCCTCGTCGACGTCGTCGTCGTATCCGATCTCCTGCACCACGTGGCCTGGCTTGATGCCAAGCCGCTCAGCCAGGTCACGCTGATCCTGCGCCTGGCCCGCGGTCGCGCTCACTGATCTCCTCCTGATCCTTTCCGCCCCAGCTGGCCAACAGGTCCCTAGAACTCGGCACATGCCCAGTCCGGTTCCGGCTACACAGCCGCAGCGTTGTCGCTGTCCTTGATCGGACAGTTCACACTGGGTCGGCGCGGTGCGCAAGTCACAATTAGCGCGCACGCCGAATTACCTGCCTAGCAGGCCATCCAGACAGCCTCCGCGTGCCCTGGCGATGCCGTTATTGGTGATAAGCGGCCTATGTGACCCGGCCCACCCTGGCGCTCCGCCGAGCCAGTTACCAGAGGGTAGAGTCGCGTTTCCTCGCGGCAGGTACGAGGATTAGGGGTGGACAACCCGACTGGACGTGGCCAACGGCGGCCGCGTCCGCCTATGCCGTGGCGCGTACGCACCCGCCCGGCGGAATGCGAGGAATCACCCGTGGCCTCCGGACGCCAGCGCTTCTCCATCATCAGCGACGGATTGCCCACCCAGCTGCCGGACATTGATCCGGACGAGACCAGGGAATGGGTGGAGTCCTTCGATGACGTCGTCCGCACCCACGGCCGGGCCCGGGCCCGGTACGTCATGCTCCGGCTCCTCGAACGAGCGCGCGAGCAGAAGGTCGGCGTGCCCGGCCTGCGCAGCACTGACTACATCAACACGATCCCGCCGGAGCATGAACCGTGGTTCCCCGGCGACGAGTACGTCGAGCGGCGCATCCGCGCCTACATCCGCTGGAACGCCGCCATCATGGTCAGCCGGGCCAACCGCCCTGGTCTCGGCGTCGGCGGCCACATCGCGACCTACGCCTCGGCCGCGAGCCTCTACGAGGTCGGCTTCAACCACTTCTTCCGGGGCAAGGACCACGGTGAGTCGGGCGACCAGGTCTTCTTCCAAGGCCACGCCGCGCCCGGCATCTACGCTCGCGCATTCCTGGAAGGCAGGCTCACTGAGGACCAGCTCAACGGCTTCCGGCAGGAGCTGTCGCACCCCGGCGGCGGCCTGCCGTCCTATCCGCACCCGCGGCTCATGCCCGACTTCTGGGAGTTCCCGACAGTCTCGATGGGCCTTGGCGCCATCAACGCAGTGCACCAGGCCCGATTCAACCGCTACCTGCTGGCACGCGAGCTCAAGGACACCAGCAGGTCCCATGTCTGGGCGTTCCTGGGCGACGGCGAGACCGACGAGCCCGAGGTACGCGGCTCCATCAGCCTGGCGTCCCGCGAGGAGCTCGACAACCTGACATTCGTGATCAACTGCAACCTCCAGCGGCTGGACGGACCGGTCCGCGGCAACGGGAAGATCATCCAGGAACTCGAGGCCTCGTTCCGCGGCGCCGGCTGGAACGTGATCAAGGTGATCTGGGGCCGGGACTGGGACCCGTTGCTGGCCAAGGACACCGACGGCGTCCTGGTCAACAAGATGAACACGACGCCGGACGGGCAGTTCCAGACCTACGCGGTCGAGTCCGGCGCCTACACGAGGGAGAACTTCTTCGGCGGCGACCCGCGCCTGCGCGCGATGGTCGAGCACCTGAGCGACGACGAGATCCGCAACCTGTCCCGCGGCGGGCACGACTACCGCAAGGTCTATGCGGCGTTCAAGGCGGCGACCGAGCACGTCGGCCAGCCGACGGTCATCCTGGCCCACACGATTAAGGGCTGGACGCTCGGACCCGACTTCGAGGCCCGCAACGCCACGCACCAGATGAAGAAGCTGACCGTGGCCGAGCTCAAGGAATTCCGCGACCGCCTCTATCTGGAGATCCCCGACGCCGCCCTGGAGGCCGAGCTTCCGCCGTATTACCACCCCGGCGAAAAGTCCGACGAGATCCAGTACATGCGCGAGCGCCGCGCGGCGCTGGGCGGCTACCTGCCGAGGCGGGTAGTACGGGCCAGGCCGCTCGCCCTGCCGCCGGATTCGGTCTACGACGAGCTGCGCCGCGGCTCCGGGAAGCAGCCGGTCGCGACCACGATGGCCTTTGTCCGGCTGCTCAAGGACCTCATGAAGGACCCGGAGATCGGTGACCGGTTCGCGCCGGTGATCCCGGACGAGGCCCGGACCTTCGGCATGGACTCGCTGTTCCCGACGGCCAAGATCTACGATCCGCAGGGCCAGACCTACGAAGCCGTGGACCGCAACCTGCTGCTCTCCTACAAGGAGTCCAGCCGCGGGCAGATCCTGCACGAGGGCATCAGCGAGGCAGGCGCGATGGCCTCGACGACAGCCGCGGGCTCCGCTTACGCCACGCACGCCACGCACATGATCCCCGTCTACATCTTCTACTCGATGTTCGGCTTCCAGCGGACCGGCGACCAGATGTGGGCGCTGGGTGACCAGCTCGGCAGGGGCTTCCTGCTCGGAGCCACTGCGGGACGAACGACGCTGACCGGCGAGGGCCTCCAGCACAACGACGGGCACTCGGTGCTGCTCGCCTCTGTCAGCCCGGCCTGCGTCAGCTACGACGCGGCCTGGGCCTATGAGCTGGCTTACATCGTGAAGAACGGGCTGCGCCGGATGTACGGCTCGACGCCGGAGCATCCCGACGGCGAGGACATCTTCTACTACCTGACCGTCTACAACGAGCCCTATGTTCAGCCCGCCGAGCCCGCCGACTACGAGGGCGGCTCCGCAGAGCTCGAGCGCGCGATCCTGCGCGGCCTGTACCGCTACTCCGGCCCGCCTCAGCTGCCGGCTGAGGCGATCCCGCCGGCGGGCGCTTCGACCACGGGCGAGCACCCGCAGGCGCAAATCCTCGCGTCCGGGGTGGGGCTCCGGTGGGCGCTGGACGCCCAGCGCCTGCTGGCTGACGACTGGGGCGTCGGGGCGGGAACGTGGTCGGCTACGTCCTGGACGGAGCTCCGCCGCGAGGCCCTGCAATGCGAAGAATGGAACATGCTCCAGCCGGAGGCCGAGCCCAAGATCCCCTACGTAACCCGAGCCCTGGAGGATCACCCCGGCCCGGTCGTCGCGGTGAGCGACTGGATCCGCGCGGTCCCCGACCAGATCGCCCGCTGGGTGCCCGCGCCGTTCACCTCACTCGGGACCGACGGCTGGGGATTCTCGGACACCCGCCCGGCAGCCCGCCGCTTCTTCCATGTCGACGCCGAGTCGATCACGGTCGCGGTCCTCGCCGAGCTGGCCCGCCTGGGCGAGGTCAAGGCCGAGGTCGTCGCGCAGGCGATCTCGAAATACGGCCTCGACATGGCCGTGAGCGACACGCTCTAGCCATGGCCCGCCGGCTGCGGATGAGTGCGGAGCTCGGCGACTGGCTGGCCGAGCTCGGCACCTCCGAGCCAGCCAGTGCCGCCGAAGTCGGCGCTGCCCTCGTCTCGGTCATGACCGCCGACGAACCTTCGAGCGTGCCTCTGGTCGGCCCGCCAGCTGCGGACCCAGTCGACCCGAGAGAAGTAGTCGATGACCTCTATCAGACCTCGCTGGACGCGCTCCAGCGAGTCCGACGGGAGGTTGCCGAGGCGGCCTGGAAGACCGTGGCCGCTCAGCAACTGCTCGCCGACGTCGACAAAGACGCGCCGCCAGATCCAGCGGTACGAGCATGGCTGAGCCGGGCGCTCGCCAACGCGAAGCGGCATGAGGCCGTCCTGACGACCCGCACCACGCGGCTGCAGCGGGAAGTTGACGCGCTTCGTACCACCAAAGAGACGGCCAAGGCGATGTATACGGCCGCCGAGGCGACCGCGCGGATCCGGGATGTTATCGACGCCGCAGCCGGTGCAGAGTCTGTGTCCGAAGGCGACGATGACCAGGCCGCCCAGCGCCGGGCGGTCGCGGCGGCCGCGGCAAATCTGCGCGCCGTGGCCGAGCACGCCGCGCGAACACTGCGCGAAATCCTCGACGTTGCCGCACCCGATGCCGCGAAGGACGAAGGCCGCCAGCCGGCTAGTGCAGGCGCTGACGTGCTGGAACTGCGCGCTGATCCGCTCGGGCGCGACGTGCGCCTGCTGCTCGCAGTTGAGCCCGCCGACGCGGTGATGCTGCTGGCGGTGCTGGACGGCGAGGATGCGATTGCCGAGCACCGGTCGCAGGCGATCCAGCTGGCTGGCGACCTGCTATCCGACATCCGGGCCGGGACCTGGCCCCTAGCTGACGCCGCGAGCGCGTCGGACCTCGAACTGACATTCGCCGACGCGGCCACGTTCCTAGAACGGTTCTTCCCGGCGGCCAGCGGCGCCATCGCTAAGCGCGCCGCCGCCCTCCCCGCAGCGCAGTCCCTGGCCGGCCTGCGCACCAGCAACGGCGTCAGCATCTCGGAACTGTCGGTCAAATCTGGCATCAGCCAGGAGCGACTCCGCGGCATCGAGGAGGGTGGCCTTCGGGCGGCCCAGGTCCACGAGGTCGTGGCTTACGTCCGCGCGCTCGGCGGCCGGCTGACGCTCACCACCGACGACGGTGACTCAGCGGCCATCCTGCTGACCTGATCGCACCCGCACGCGGCCCCGGAGACCGATCACCTAGGGTTGGCGCCGTGAGCTTCGCCGGTGGTGCACCCCGATGACGCTCAATGCGGTAGCAGCCCTGCGGCCCCTTCGGTACCGGAACTTTGCCGTGCTGTGGACTGCAAGCCTGATCTCCAACGTCGGCTCGTGGATGCAGACGGTCGCCGTCGGCGCGCTCGTCATCTCGCGGACGGGGCAGGCGAGCTGGGCAGTCCTGGTCGCGGCCGGCGCGTTCCTGCCGATCGGCCTGCTGTCACCGCTGGGAGGCGCCCTGGCCGACCGCCTGCCGCGGCGGCCCGTCATCGCGGCCGGCAACCTGGCCGCCGGCATCATCGCGGCAGGCATCGCAATTCTGGTCGCTACAGGTCACGCCGGACCGTACGTTCTGCTCGGGCTCGTCACGCTGCAGGGCTCGGCCTCGGCGCTGATCGGGCCGTTCAGCCAGGCGATCCTGCCGGATCTGGTGCCGCGATCGGAGTTCCTGGCGGCTTCTTCGCTGAACTCGGCCCAGTGGAACGCGGGCCGCATCGTCGGGCCTGGCGCTGGCGGGCGCAACTGTCGCGGCGTTCGGCTTCGCGGCCAGTTTCACTGCCAACGCTGTCTCGTTCCTTGCCGTCGTCGTGGCGCTGCTGTTCGTCCGGCTCGGGCCGCCGCCTGGCAGCAACGACGGGATCGTCAGCTCCATGCGGACGGGGCTGCGTGCCGCCTGGGGCCAGCCATCCTGCCGCGCCGCCACCATCGCGATCGGCACGATCGCGCTGCTCGCCGCGCCGTTTATCGCGCTCGTACCGGCCGTCGCGCTCAGTGTGACCCGAGGCGGTGCCACATCGGTCGCGGCTGCGACGGCGGCGCTGACGACAGCGCAAGGCCTGGGGGCAGTGGCCGGCGCACTTGTACTGCCGCCGCTGGCCGTGCGATTCGGCCGCGGCCCGATGCTGGGCTGGAGCCTGGCCCTTCTGCCGGTCGTACTCATCGTGTACGGCGCCGCCCGATCTCTGTGGCCTGCGGTCGCGGCGCTGTTCGGAGTCGGGCTCATCTACATGGGCGTGCTGTCCGGCCTGCAGACCGTCGCGCAACTGCACGCGCCGGCCGCATACCGCGGCCGGGTGCTCAGCTTCTTCCTGGTCGCGCTCGGCGTGGCCTATCCGCTTGGCGCTCTTGCTCAAGGCCCGGTCGCTGACCACATCGGCGTGGGCTGGACGACGGTGGCCGCGGCGCTGGGTCTCGGCCTGATCTACGTGCTCATCGCCTGGCGCTCGCCGGCGTTCGTGCGAGCCGTCCTGGCTGCCGATCCCACTACTGACGGCGGCATGGTGACACAGCCCAGCCCCGGCATGGCACGCTGAAGTCATGGCGGTGCAGCCGAAGGACACCGGGCAGCCGAAGGACACCGGGCAGCCGAAGGACACCGGGCAGCCGAAGGACACGGGGCAGCCCCCCAAGGACACGGGAGGCAAGGCCGCCAGCAACGGCGCAGCGGCGGCGCCCGGCCGGGTCCGCGATGACACCATCGCCCGGCTCGAGGCTGCCATGGGTGCGCTTGGTACCGCGGCCATGCTGTCGATGGACCGGCGCCTGCCCTGGTTCCGGGCCATGTCCGCGGAGAACAGGTCCTGGCTCGGCTTGGTGGCCCAGGCCGGTGTAGCGGCCTTCGTCGACTGGATCAAGCATCCCGAGCGGACGCGCCCTGCCGTGGCCGGGGAGATCTTTGGCACGGCGCCGCGTGAGCTGGCCAGAGCGGTCACCCTGCAGCAGGCAGTCGAGATGGTCCGGGTGATCGTCGACGTGGTCGAGTCACAGGTTGACGACCTGGCCGCGCCGGGCGGCGAAGGTGAACTCCGGGAGGCTGTGCTCCGCTACACCAGGGAGATCGCCTTCGGCACGGCGCGGTTCTACGCGCGGACCGCGGAAGCTCGCGGCGCCTGGGACGCCCGGCTCGAGGCACTTGTCGTGGAGTCGCTGGTGCGGGGCGAGGTGGACGAGGGCCTGCAGTCGTGGGCCTCCGCCCTCAACTGGTCGTTCAGCCCGGTCACGGTGATCGTCGGGACCGCGGATGACCGCACGGCGACCGGCGCCGAGGCGCTGATCGACGAATTCCGGATCCTGGCCCGCCGGGCCAGGCTCGATCTCCTAGCGGGCGTGCATGGCAGCCGCCTGGTCCTGGTCATAGGAGGCAGCGCCGACCCGCTGGATGCGGCCCGCCACTTCACCGGCCGGTTCGGCCCCGGCCCGGTTGTCGTCGGCCCGGCGGCAGCCGACCTTCAGTCCGCCGTGACCTCGGCCGGCGCTGCGCTGGCCGGCCTGCGAGCCGCCGACGGCTGGCCGGATGCGCCCCGGCCAGTGCTGGCGTCTGATCTGCTGCCGGAGCGGGCTCTGGACGGCGATGAGTCTGCACGCGCGGCGCTGATCGAGGAGGTGTACGAGCCGCTGCTGCGCAGCGGCAGCGCGCTGCTCGACACCGTGATGACCTACCTAGAGCAGGGAAACTCGCTCGAGGCCACCGCGCGGCTGCTGTTCGTCCACCCCAATACCGTCCGCTACCGGCTGCGCCGCGTCACGGAACTGACGGGGATCACGCCCGGTGACGGCCGTGGCGGGTTTGCGCTGTGGACCGCCGTGGTGCTGGGCCGACTCGCGCACAAGCGAACATGACTTGTAGACTTCCGACATAGCTTTCCCCGGAAACTTCGTTTACTTCGGCATAGGCATGGCGGACTTCTACAATGCAGGCTAGGGGGCATGCTCGTTATCGCAGCTCCCGGTCAGGGTGCCCAGACACCGGGATTCCTTGCCCCCTGGCTGGAACTGCCTGGCTTCGCCGCCCGGCTGGAGGCTTGGTCCGAGCTCGCTGGCTGCGACCTCATCCGGTGCGGGACCACCGCGGATGCTGAGGAGATCAGGGACACCGCCGTCGCCCAGCCATTGCTTGTCGCCGCGGCCATCGCCGCGGCGCTCGATCAGGTCATCACCGGCCGACACCCCGTCAGTCGGCAGTCAGTCGCCGTGGCCGGCCACAGCGTGGGCGAGCTGGCCGCTGGAGTGCTCGCCGGCGTGGTGACGCCCGAGGATGCCATGCGGCTGGTCCGGGTCCGGGCCCAGGGGATGGCAGCCGCCGCCGCTGCGGAGGAGACGAGCATGACCGCGGTACTCGGCGGCGACGAGGAGACCGTGCTCGCCGCGATTGAGGCCTGCGGGCTCACTCCCGCCAACGTTAACGGCGCTGGCCAGATCGTCGCCGCCGGCACGATAGCCGAGCTGGCTGCCTTCGCGGCCCACCCGCCAGCTGGAGCGAGGCTCCGGCCACTGTCGGTCGCCGGCGCGTTCCACACTCGGCATATGGCCCCGGCCGTCGCCGCGCTCGCCGCTGAGGCTGCGACCGTGCACACCGCGGACCCGGTCCGCCCGCTGCTATCGAACCGCGACGGCGTCGTCGTCAAGTCCGGCAAGGACTGGCTAGACCGCATTATCAACCAGGTCGGCGCGCCGGTCCGGTGGGACATGTGCATGCAGACCATGTCGACGCTCGGCGTCACCGCGCTCATCGAGCTGCCGCCGGCCGGAACGCTGACCGGCCTGGCCAAGCGGGCGCTGCGAGGTATCGATCTCGTCAGCCTCAAGACGCCGGACGATCTCGAGGCGGCGCACGTGCTGCTGGCTGAGCACGCCGAGAGCCATGTGGACCACCACGCTCCTGATTGGCGGCTCCTGGTGGCACCGTCCGCCGGAACGTTCCGCGCTCCTGACGGTCACCCCGAGGTGGCCGGACCAGGCACCGCTGTAACCGAGGGCACCGACCTCGGGCTCGTCGAGATGCGCGGGGGTAGCCACCTCGTGTCGGCTTCGTTCCCCGCGACGGTCATCGAATGGCTGGTCGAGGACGGTGACCCGGTGAGCGCTGGGCAGCCGCTCGTGCGGCTTCAGCCAGCCGAGTAACTGAAGAAAACTAACTCAGAATTCAGCAACGGCGAAAGGCACGACATGCGACTCACCGAGGGTCAACCGGCCGCGCGAGTGCTGGCCTTCGGCGGCTACCAGCCCGCTAGGGTCGTCACCAACGACGAGATAGCCGCGACTGTCGAGACCAACGATGAGTGGATTCGCAGCCGCGTGGGGATCGCCAGCCGCCGGATCGCCGGGCCAGACGAGACCGTGGCTGACATGGCCGTCCAGGCTGGCGGCAAGGCCCTGGCCGCCAGCGGCCTATCCCCTGCCGACGTCGACCTGGTGATCGTCGCGACCTGCACGCCCGAGGTGCAAATCCCGAACGTGTCGGCGTCGGTCGCCAAGCGGCTCGGCATCGTCGCGCCGGGCGCCTACGATCTCAACGCCGCCTGCGCAGGCTTCTGCTACGCGCTGGCCAACGCCGCCGACGCGGTCCGCGCCGGCACAGCGCGGAACGTGCTTGTCATCGGCGCGGAGAAGCTATCCCAGTGGGTCGACTGGACTGACAGGTCGACCTGCATCATCTTTGCCGACGGCGCCGGGGCTGCCGTCGTCGGCCCGGTCGCCGACGCGGCTGACGCACCCGGCATCGGGCCGGTGCACTGGGGCAGCGACGGCGACCTCGCGGACAAGATCTACATCAAGGACCGCGACTCGTTCATCGTGCAGGAGGGTCAGGCGGTGTTCCGGTGGGCGACGAGCGCGCTGGCGCCGATCGCACTCAAGGCGTGCGAGAAGGCCGGGGTGGATCCCACGGAGATCGCGGCGTTCGTCCCGCACCAGGCGAACCTGCGGATCGTCGAGTCGATCGCGCGCAAGCTCGGCGCGCCGCAGGCGATCGTGGCGAACGACATCGTGACGGCCGGCAACACCTCGTCGGCCTCGATCCCGCTGGCGCTGTCGCGGATGATCGAGCGGGGCGAGGTCGCCTCCGGCTCGCACGCGCTGCTCATCGGGTTCGGCGCGGGCATGTGCTACGCCGCGCAGGTGATCACGCTACCCTGACCCGACAGTCGGGGGGACACCCCCGACGACCTCCCAAAACCCGCGAATACGCACAGTAAGAAGGAGAGCAGAAGACCAATGGCCATGACGGAGCAGGAAATCCTGACAGGTCTCGGCGAGATCATCGACGAGGTTGCTGGCGTGCCCGCCGACCAGGTCAGCCCGGACAAGACGTTCGTGGACGACCTCGACATCGACTCGCTGTCGATGGTGGAAATCGCCGTGGCGGCGCAGGACAAGTTCGGCGTCGAGATCCCCGACGACCAGCTCAAGGATCTCAAGACGGTACAGGACGTGATCGACTACGTCCGCCGCGCCGACGTCTCTGCCTGACACCGCATCTGCCAGGCGAGACTGCCAGGATTCCGGGCCCGCGGGGTCTCCCCCGCGGGGCGCCGGGTCACCCTAATTCGAGGAGCGCAAGATCGTGGGAACAGACCGGACTCGCGTCGTCGTCACCGGCCTCGGCGCGATAACCCCGGTAGGAGCCGACGTCGCCAGCACCTGGGAATCGCTGCTGGCCGGGCGCAGCGGCGTTCGCCAGCTCACTGACGACTGGGCCGCCGAACTGCCAGCCAGGATCGCGGCGTGGGCGGCGGCCGATCCGGCCACCCTGATCGACCGGGTGCAGGCTCGTCGCCTTGACCGCTGCGAGCAGTTCGCGCTCGTGGCGGCACGGGAGGCGTGGGCGCACGCGGGCTCTCCCGCGGTGGACCCGGAGCGGCTCGGCATCGTGGTGTCCAGCGGCATCGGCGGCGTCGCGTCAACGCTCTCGGCCTACGACACGCTGAAGGAGAAGGGCTGGCAGCGGCTATCCCCGTACACCGTGCCGATGCTGATGCCGAACGGTGCGGCCGGCTGGATCGCCATCGAACTGGGTGCGCGGGCTGGCGTGCACACGACCGTCAGCGCGTGCGCCTCCGGCGCCGAGGCGATCGGCTACGGCATGGACATGATCAGGTCCGGCCGTGCCGACGTTGTCCTGGCCGGCGGCACCGAGGCCGCGATCATCCAGCTGAACATTGCCGCGTTCGCCGCGATGCGCGCGCTGTCCACCCGCAATGACGAGCCCGAGCGCGCGTCCCGGCCGTTCGACAAGGGCCGCGACGGCTTCGTGCTTGGCGAGGGCGCGGGAATGGTGGTGCTTGAGTCGGAGGAGCACGCCGCAGCGCGCGGTGCGGCCGTGCATGCGGTCGCGGCCGGTGTCGGCTATTCCTCTGACGCTCACCACATCGCTCAGCCCGACCCGGAGGGTACAGGCCTGAAGCTCGTGCTTCGGCGCGTGCTGGCCGACGCGGACATCACGCCCGAGCAGGTCGTCCACGTGAACGCGCACGCGACGTCGACGCCCGCCGGAGACGTCGTCGAGGCCCAGGCGATCGCGGCCGCCCTCGGCGATGCGTCGCGCGGAGTGATCGTGTCGGCTACCAAGTCCATGACCGGTCACCTGCTGGGCGGCGCCGGCGCTGTCGAGTCGGTGGCGGCCATCCTGGCGCTGCGCGACCGACTGGCACCGCCGACGATCAATCTGGAGGACCCCGACGACGACGCGGGCCTCACGATTTCCGGGCAGCCGCAGCAACTCGCGCCTCGCGGCGACGGCCCGATGGCAGTCATCAACAACTCGTTCGGTTTCGGCGGCGCCAACGTCGCCCTGGCGTTCACCGGAGCCTGAGCCATTGTCTTCGCTGCCGATTGTGCCGAGCGTGCCGCCTGAGCAGGACGCCCCCGTTCCCCCCGAGGAGATCGACGTGACCATCGTGGACTCAAGAACTCCGACGCACGTGCGTCCGCATTCCGACAACGGCGGACGGGTGACGGTGGCCACCGCGCCACCTCCCGCCACCACCGCGCCAGCGCCACCTGCCGCCAGCACCGCACGGGGCGCCGCACCAGCCCACCCGGGCCCGCGCCGCGACCCGCAGTCGCGCCTGGAGGCGCTCTTCGACCCTGGCACGCTGACGCTCCTGCGTCCCGCCGACGACAGCGGCGTCATGTCAGGAACGGGGAGCGTCGGCGGGGTCGCCACCGTCGCGTTCGCCAGCGACCCTCGGGTCCAGGGCGGCGCCATGGGCATCGCCGGCTGCGAGGGCATCGTTGCCGCGTATAACCACGCTCTCGAGATCGACGCGCCGATCGTCGGCCTGTGGCACTCCGGCGGAGCACGGATCCTCGAGGGCGTCGAGAGCCTGCATGCCGTCGGCCTGGTGTTCGCTGCCATGACCAGGGCATCGGGCAAGGTACCGCAGATCTCCGTGGTGCTCGGCGCGGCGGCCGGTGGCGCCGCGTACGGCCCTGCGCTCACTGATCTCGTGATCCTGTCCGAGCAGGGCCGCATCTTCGTCACTGGTCCGGACGTGGTGCGCAGCGTGACCGGCGAGGATGTCGACATGGAGCGCCTCGGCGGTCCCGAGCCGCACAGCCGCCGGTCCGGCGTCGTGCACATCGTCACGCCAACCGACGCCGATGCGTTCGACAAGGCCCGCCAGCTCGTGCTGCTGCTAGGCGAGCAGGTGACCACGGCAGATGCGAGCCTGCCCGACACCGACCTCGCCAGCCTGCTGCCGGAGTCGCCCAAGCGTGCCTACGACGTGCACCCGCTCATCAACGGACTGCTCGACGACCCGGGCATCGAGCTGCATCCGCGCTGGGCGCCGAACATCGTCACGACGCTCGGTCGCCTCGGCGGGCGCACAGTCGGCGTCATCGCCAACAACCCGCTGCGGCTCGGCGGCTGCCTGGATTCGACCTCGGCAGAAAAGGCGGCCAGGTTTGTCCGCATGTGCGACGCATTCGGCGTGCCCCTCGTGGTGCTGGTGGACGTGCCGGGCTACCTGCCTGGCGTTGGCCAGGAGTGGGACGGCGTCGTGCGCCGCGGTGCGAAGCTGCTGCACGCCTTCGCCGAGGCCGTCGTGCCGCGAGTGACGCTAGTCACCCGCAAGGCCTACGGCGGTGCCTACATCGCTATGAACTCACGTGCGCTCGGCGCGACGAAGGTCTTCGCCTGGCCGGGCGCCGGGATAGCGGTCATGGGCTCGGTCGCCGCGGTACGGATCCTGCACCGCCGCACTCTGGCTGCAGCCTCAGCGGACGAAAGGCACGAGGTGGAGGCCCGCCTCGCAGGCGAGCACGAGGAGATCGTCGGCGGCCTGCCGCGTGCGGTCGCCGTTGGCGTCATCGACGAGGTCATCGAGCCGGCCAAGACCCGGCAGGCGATACTCGACGCGATCATTCAGGCGCCGTACGCGCGCGGCCAGCACGGGAACATCCCGCTGTAACGGCCCCGTTCCCTGTGACCGCGAAAGACACGGTGCTGCGAGCCCGGCGGCGCGGCTAGCTGAATCGGCCCCGTTCCCTATCGGGGAATGCGCGACGTTAGCTGTGCGCTGACCCTAGCCATGGACAATGCGCAGGAATCGCTACCGCTGGCAGTGCTGGACTTCGTCGGGATCGAGTACGGCGAGAGCGCGTCGTCCGCGCTGGCTGGTGCCGTGAGCGTGGCGCAGACCGTCGAGACCGCTGGTTACCGCCGCTACTGGGTGTCCGAACACCACAACATGACGAGCCTGGCGTGCAGCGCGCCTGAACTGCTGATCGCGCACGTGGGCGCCTTCACGTCCCGGATCAGGGTCGGTGCCGCGGGAATAATGCTGCCGAACCACTCATCGCTCAAGGTTGCGGAGACGTTCCGGACGTTGCTTGCGATGTATCCGGGCCGCATCGACTTGGCCCTCGGCCGCGCGCCGGGCACCGACCCCCTCACCGCGCACGTGCTGCGCCGCGGGATGGTCGCCGACGCGGCCGCGGAGTTCCCGGCTCAGGTCGGGGAGCTGCTGGCGTTCCTCGGCGACGGGTTCCCGGATGGTCATCCGTACAGGCCGCTCGTGGCGGCTCCGCTGGTCGACGAGCGGCCCGAGCTGTTCGTGCTCGGCTCGAGCCCGTACGGGCCGACGTTTGCTGCGGTCAACGGGTTCGCTGCAGTGTTCGCCCACCACATGAGCCCCGACCTCGCCGTCGAGGCCCTGCGTGACTACCGGCGCCGGTTCCAGCCGCGCTTTGCCGGAGCGGAACCGTACTCCGCGATGTCGGTGCTGGCGTTCGCCAGCGAGGACCCGGACGCCGTGATCGACTTCGAGGCCGCCTGGACCCTAACCATCCAGAACATCAGACGCGGCATCCGCGAGCCGCTGCGGCCGGAGAAGGTCAAGGATCTGGCCGGCTCCCGGACTTCCGGTCCAGCCGGAACTCCGATGGCCGCATGGTGACGGGCGAGCCTAAGGCAGTCGTCGAGCGGTTGCTGGAGATGAAGGAGGAGGCGCAGGTCGACGAGATCGTCGTGGTCACGCCCAGCCTCGACCGCCAGCGGCGCAAGGCCAGTTACGCAGCCATCGCCGACGCCTGGCGCCAGGCCAGCTAGACGCCGCGCCGCTCGATACCGCCCAACGCAGGACGCCCCGCTCAGCCGCGGTCGTGAAGGGTGACCTGGTAGCCGTCGGGGTCCGCGAACGTGAACGTGCGGCCGAACGGCCCGTCGACGGGCGCTGAGACGATCGTCGTCCCGGCGGCGGCGAGGGCGTCGTGGATGTCCTGCGCGTCGGGGGCGTGCAGCCACAGCGCCATTCCCTGGCCCGGCTGCGCGATCGCGTCCAGGTCGACGCCCGCGACGACGTCGCGGACCGCGAACGCGATCGGCTTGGTGTCGAACACGACGGCGTGCGGCGGTCCCGCGTCGGAGCGCTTCAGCCCCAGGTACTGCTCGTAGAAAGCGGCGGAACGCTCCAGGTCGCGCACCTGCAGTGAAATGAAGTCGGGTCCGGTGACGGCCACGATTCTTGCCTCCTCATGGTATGTCAGTCTTCTGACACACCACAATGTATGTCAGACTACTGACATGAGTCAAGGCGAGCCCGGAGTCGAGCTGGACACGTCGCTCGGGTACATGCTGAAGGCGGCCGCGAGCGCCCTGCACTCTGCCCTGGAGGCCGTGCTGAGGCCGCTTGGCATGACGATCACCCACTACGCCTGCCTGGAGCTGCTTGCCCAGCGACCGGGCCTGTCCAACTCCGAGCTTGCCCGCGGCACCTTCGTGACCCGGCAGTCGATGAACGTGCTCCTGCAGGCCCTCGAACGCCAGGGACTCGTTGTCCGCCCGGCACAGGCACCCGTCGGCAGGGCCCTGCCGACCGAGCTGACCGCCCGCGGGCGCCGCCAGCTCAAGGTGGCCAGCGCCGCGGTTCGCCGCGTCGAGCAAGACATGCTGGCCAATCTGGATGCCACCGAGCAAGATCAGATGCGGCGCCTGCTCACGGCCTGCATCGCCGCACTGACCGAACCGCCCGCACCGGCGACGTGAATCCTCCGGACCGGCCGCCTGGACCAGGCACGTGGCGCAGGCAGCAACGGTCTGGTGACGCCCAGGTGCTACCTGTAGGTGCTGCCGCCTACCGAACTCAAATTGTCGGTGGCTGCAGATACGATCGAACATAGATTCGATCGTCGGGATGACGAGGACTGCTAGCCGGAGGAGGTGTTGCATCGTGTGCCTGACTGACACCGCTTCAGCTGGCCCGAGCGCTGCTCCCTCCCGCGGTACTACGCCAGCGAGCGCAGTCGAGGCGCTCGCGGCCGTCCGGGCCGGCTTGGAGTACCTCGCGACGGCCGATCCGACCGAGCTCACCACTGCCGAGCAGGCCGACTGCATCCGTGATCTGGCCGACGCCGAGTCAGTTCACATTGCCGCTGCGTCGCGGCTGCTGTCCGCCTTCGATTCGGCCAATGGCTATGCGGCGTACGGGCAGATTTCGGCGCGACCGTGGCTGCGCTGGCAGACCCGCGTGACGAAGGCAGCAGCATCCGCCGCCACGGCGTGGATGCGGCACCTGAGCGCGCACCCGGCCGTAGCAGCCGGGCTGAGCGCCGCGCGCTTGTCGCCCTCATGGGCGCGAGCGATCTGTGACTGGTCCGACTTACTGCCCGAAGAGCACCGGAGCGCGGCCGACCAAATCCTCGTCGATGCTGCTGCCGGCTGCGCCGAGCTATCGGACGTCAGGCTCGCGCTGGGAACGAATCCGGGCCTTGTGCGCTCAGCCGGATGCCGATGATGGCGATGACCGGTTCGCCCAGCGCCGACTTGTCCTGCAGCCCCATTTTGAGGGTAATGCGCGCCTGGACGGTGACCTGACGCCCGAGGCGGCAGCCGCGTTGCAGGCCGTGCTGGACACGTTGGGCAAGCGGACCGGACCGGAGGACATTCGCACCCGGGCTCAGCGGGACCATGACGCGTTCGAGGAAGTATGCCGTCGCGCGATCGCCTCGGGTGACCTGCCGGATCGGGCGGGGCAACCGGTTCAGATCCAGCTCAGCATGAGTCTGAGCCAGCTCGCTGGCCAGCCGGAGGCGGACCAGGAGGTCGCAGCCTGGATCTCCGCTCACGGCACTCCGGCACCGCCCGGTGCCGAGTGCGACGCGAGGATCGTGCCCGTCGTCACCGGCAACATCAGCGAGGAAGTCCTCGACCAGCTCCTGGCTGAGCGCGCTGCCCGCCAGGTAACCGTCGCGCAGGCGCTTCGCCTGCTGTCAGGGCCGTCTGGTCTGGCCGCGTGGCTGCGCACACGCCAGCTGTCCGGGCTGGCAGGCTCCGTGAGCCTGCCGCTCGACATCGGCACCGCGACAGAAACCATCCCGCCCCACCTGCGGCGCGCTGTCGCACGACGGGACCGGCACTGCCGGTTCCCCGGCTGCGAACGGCCGCCGGCCGCATGCCATGTGCACCACTTGATCTTTAAATCAAAGGGCGGCGCGACAAGCCTGGCTAACTGCGCTCTGCTGTGCCCTTTCCATCATTTGGTGGCCATCCATCGCTGGGGCTGGTCGCTGGTACTGAATCCCGACGGCACCACCACCGCGACCTCGCCTGACGGGCAGCGCACGCTTCACAGCCACGCGCCACCGTCCGCGGCCTAGCTCTAACTCGGCCCGCGACCGCGACGCCGCCGGGCTACCAGCCTGCGCAGCCATCCAGCAGCAAGCCGATCACCGAGAAAGTGCTCCGCACCACCAGTGCTTTGCTCTTGTCGGCGCTCTCGCCTGCCCTGGTCGCGCACGCGATCGCGTTCCTTTTGATACGGCGGGACCTGCCTGCCGCCGTACGGCAACTGCGGGTAGCTCATGCATCTACGGTACTTCTCTCAACGGCTCGCGTCGGGCTCGTCCCGCTAGGGTCAGCTTGTGAGCCTTATCGTCGAGCAGATCTGGCGCTATCCGATTAAATCGATGGGCGGAGAGCAGCTCGCGGCGAGTTTCGCCGACGAAAGCGGGTTGCGCGGCGACAGGGTCTGGGCCGTGCAGGACGACAAGGGCAAGCTCGGATCCGGCAAGAACAGCGGGCGGTTCACGCGGATTCTTGGCCTGCTAGGGCTCAGCGCGTACTACGACGAGGCCGGGGCACCCGTCGTCGCCACGCCGGACGGGCATCAGTATCCGGTTGCGGAGGGCGCGGCGGACGCGTACCTGCAGGCGCTCACGGGCCGCCGCGTCCACGTCAGTCGCGACACCGGCATCCTGCACTTCGACGAGGTGCCGTTTAGCCTCGTCGGTACTGCCACGCTGGAGTGGTTGGCCGGACAGGTCACGGTCGCGGTCGACGCGAGACGGCTGCGCCCGAACATCGTCGTTCGGACGGAAGAACCTTTCGCCGAAGAGGACTGGCTCGACCGCCGGGTGCGGATCGGGTCCATCGAAGCGGTCTTCGACCGCGTATTCGCACGATGCGTCATGGTCGGCATGGCCCAACCGGGCTTGGGCGAGTCCGGCGACGTGCTCAAGCGGATCGCCGACCGTGGGCTCTGCCTCGCGATCGGCGGGCACGTCCGCCACGCCGGCACGGTCAGGCTCGGCGACCAGATCTTTGTGTCCTAAGTCCTTTAGCCCGACAGAGCGGGCACGTCTCCAGCGGCGGCCCTGCTGAGGACGTGTCGGCGAAACTGCTCCGCCGCTGGCAGCAGCCGACGCTCCGCCGACCACATCAGGCAGATCTCGCGGACCGCCCCAGCATCTGCGATCTCGTGATAGCTCACTGGACCGGACGCCGACTCTGGCGATCCTGCCCGCGGCGCCGGCAGAATCGCGACGCCCAGGCTCGCAGCAACGAAGCCGCGCACTGTCGACAGATCATCACCTTCGAAGACAACCGCAGGCCGGAATCCGGCCCGGCTGCACAGGTCGTCGGTCAGCTGGCGGAGCGCTGAGGTCGGCCGCAAGCTGATGAAGGGCTCATCGGCCACCGCTGACAGGTGCACGCGCAGCTGTTCCGCAAGCGGATGCTTGCGCGGCAGCGCTAGCCGAAGCGGCTCCATTGCGACACGCCGGGCGTGTATCCCCGGCCGACGGGTGCCGATCTCGAGGTCAGCCGCTCCGTCGTCGAGCAGCGGACCGTGCAGCTCGTCGCGGACCTGGGTGAGCTGGAACTGCACCCCCAGATGATCAGCGCGGAAACTGCCGACCAGGTCCGGCACGAGCCACGTGCCCAGCGAATGCTGGAACGACAGTGTCACGGTGCCGGTGTCGGGCGCCAGGAGCTGGCTGACGGCTGCGATGCCGTCGTCGAGTTGATGCAGCAGGGCATCTACATGCCTCTTGAACACGGCTCCGGCATGGGTCATCCGCAGCGTGCGCCCGGAGCGGCGCAGCAGGGGGGTACCGAGCTCAGCCTCCAGCCGTCGCAGCGCCCGTGAGACGCCAGACTGGGTGACCGCCTCGATGTCGCCAACCTCGGTGACGGTCGTGCCGTCGGCGACCTGCTGGAACCAGCGGAGCGCGTCGGTATCCATATCCATGACGCTAGCTCATTGGTTCTATCCATTCGCGTCATTGGACGCATGAGTCATTGTCGACCAGACTGAGAAATGCCAGCAACCGACCCTAAGGACAGCCACATGGACCGCATCACACCTGGCGCGCTCACGCACCTTCGCGCCGGGCTCAGCGCCTTCGCTGGGGCTCGCGCCTCACGCAGAACGCTGGCGCGCGACCTGGCGAGCTACTCCTCGGCGGCCGAGCGCGCCGAGCTCGAGGCCATCCTCGCCCGCTACAGCGAGGACGACACAGTGGAGATCCGCCGGATTCTTGCCCGCCGCCTTGCCCGAGGGCGCGCCGCTTAACCGAACCGCGCCGTTTTCCTATTCGGCCTAACATCGCACGTCGGCATGGTTCGCTACTCAGGTGAATATGGCGGCACATAACGACGCCGATGACGTCCTCCGGGCACTACGGCTGGGTTGGGGCGTGGCCGAGCTGCGCGGCCGGAACAGACCCGGCGGACCTCCCGGCGACCTTGCCCGGATGCCTGATCACGTCGACCACGCCCTCCCGTTGCGGATCGAGCGCGGCCAGGCCGAGCTGCGCATCGAGGTCCAGTGCGTCGTGGCCGCACTTGCCGCAGACCTGGACGTCGATCACGCCCGCCACCAGCCAGGCTTTGGGGAAGCACTGGACGAGAAGGCCAAACTTCTCGGCCATGTGCGCGCACCCACGGCGTCGGCCGGACTTCAGCATGCCCTGGACCTTCTCAGCACAGGCGACGATGCCACGCCAGCCCTCCCTGTGCTGCGCGATGCCAGATCGGCGCAGCGCGCAGTCGTCGCGGGCCGCGAGCAAGCCGTGGCTGGCGGCAGGCGAGCGCTCGCCGAAGCTGAAGAGCAGCTCGGGCGTCCCTCCGGGTTCCTGCACCACCTGCTGACCGGGCAAGGCGGGGAAGACGCATCGCAGCCTATGCGCGAGGAAGCGGAATCGGCAGTACGGCGAGCCGCGGCGGCGCTCCAGCTTGAGCTGGCCACGCTCGCGGGCGAGGAGTATGGGCTCACGGCCCTCGACCAGGCCAGCGAGGCCCTTGGGCAGAGCGTGCAGGCTGGCGTTGAGTCCATCCGGCAGCACCAGGACGTAATCGCGACGAATGCAGCAAAGTGCTGGCGCGACCTGGCGGAGCTGATCTGGGAATTCGACGCCCATGTCCAGGACGGTCTGGCCGCGGTATCGGAGATCCAGGCGATCGCATACCAGCTCGGCCGCGGAATGGCAGAAACGTACTGGGCCCTCGATCCCGCCGACGCTGATGGCTCGACAGGCTGGAACTTCCTGCTCGGTGACGAGCGTTGCAGCGAGCTATGTCGGCTGGTCGGCCGGCTGTCGGTCTACATGAGCGAATACACGGCGGCCGCCATCGCGGGCTCGGTCGAGGTGTGGAAGAACGTCGTCAAGACCCCGGCCTGGCTCGGCAATACCCGCGATACCGAGCAGGCACTGTACCGGCAGATCCGGCGGTGGTTCGAGCTGCTCGTCCTGGGGCAGAACCCCACGACCTTGGTCCGGCCCGGCGCAGCCATGAGGGACTACCGGACACTGCTACGAGCCGTGCGGCTGTTCTGGCCGCAGCTGACCGCGACGGTTGTCGGGGCGGCCCTGCTGGTCCTGATCAGCGTCAGCGGCGGCGCGGCGTGGGCGAAGACGCTCTCCGGCGTCCTGGCGGTGGCCGGGCTCTCAGCAGCTGGCCTCACCGGCATGCTCAAGAACTCGGCCCAGGCCATGCTGAAGCGCCTGCGCCAGGATTCCTACACCGACCTCGTCGCCATCGCGGTGCAGACCGCGCCGCCGCCGCCGAAGAAGTCCGACGTCCGGCGCGCGGTCCGGGGCCGCAAGCTGACGCTGTCGACCCCCAACTGACGCGGCGACGCCGAACTGACGCCCGATTCGCCGCTGACGCCGTCACCGGCTCCGGACGCCGTTATCGTGCGCGATGGCCGCCGCCTCGGTGCGGCTGGCAGCGCCGAGCTTGGCAAGGATGTTGGAGACGTGCACGCTGACCGTCTTGCCGGAGATGAAGAGCTCCGCTGCGATCTCCTTGTTGCTGCGGCCGCCCGCAACGGCGTGGAGCACCTCAAGCTCGCGACTCGTGAGGATGCTCAGCGGGCTGCCGGCCACCGCGCGGGTGCTCGATCCAAGTCGGGCCCGCCGGCCCAGGTCCGCCACTGCGGCCCGGAGTCGTGTCGCGCCAAGCTTGTCGGCGGCGGCCGCGGCGAGCTGCCACTGACGCTGCGCTTCATCGCGGTCGCCCACCTCAGCCAGCGCCTCGGCCAGCCGCCATTGCGACCGCGCGGCCTCATAGACGAACCCAGGGCCGAACGTGTCGACAACCGCGCGCCAGTTGTCTGGCGCGTTGTCGTCTGACGCACGCCGCAACTCAGCCTCCGCCCTGGCAAGCCAGCCGCGTCCATCGACGCCAACGGCGGCCGCTACCCTGCGCTCGCTGTCCAGGCCCTGGCGCGCAACCTCGGCCAGCTCGACCGCCTGGGCGATGATTCCGTCTGCAGGCTGGCCAGCCGCCCGTGCCAGGCGCGCCTGATCGGCGAGGGCCGCGATCCCGACTGCGGCCGGCCGGATCACTTGCGGACCGAGCTCCTCGCCGCCCCAGGCTGTCGCTGCCCCGATCGTCGCTCTCACGGCCGTGACCGCGGCGGCCAGATCACCGGCCCAGTAGGCGTCCTCAGCGAACAGGCCCTCCGCGATGTACTCAGCGAGCGAGTCCATCGCCATATACGGCTCGAGCCACGCCCGGCGCTCGGCCACCCTCGCACTCCCCCGTGCGACGTCGATGAACAGCGCCATCGCGGACAGCCGCGCCTCGGAAATGTTCGTCACCCGGACCGGGAAACCGTCGGAGATCTCCTGCGCATGGTCCCAGTTGCCATCGTTGTAGTGGGCCAGATAGTGCAGGTACTGCAGGTCGGTCCCGTAAGGCGCCATGCTCAGACCGGTCTGGATAGCCCGCTGCACTCCGAGATGCGCAGTCTGGCCTGCGGCGACGATGTCACCGGACTCGAGCTGGATCCGCGCCAGCAGCGTCCTGACTCGCAACTCCACCCCGGCCATGTCGGACGAGCTGGCCAGCTCCAGCGCGCGCGCCCCGGTGACCTTCGCGTCGCTGATGAGCCCGGCCCGCTCGCTCAGCGTGCTGAGAGTCGCCAGCGCATCCGCTTCGAGCCACGGGGCCCCAGCGGCCTGCGCCGCAGCCTGCGCCTCGATGGCGCGTGCCCTCGCCGGCCCCGTGTCGGCGAAGCTCAGCAGGGTCTTGGCGTGCGTCGCCAGCGCCTGTGCCCGCTCCCACGTCGGCGGCTCGGCAGGCAGGACGTCGACGGCCGCGCTCGCGTTTGCGATCGCCTCCGCGTCCTCGTCGATGTCCAGCAGGAAGTAGGCGAGCCGCTCGTGCACCCGGCACAGCAAGAACAGGTCCTCCTCAGGCTGCTCCTGGACGAAGCCGGTAAGGCGCCGCAACTGCTTGACGGCCATCGGCACCTGCCCGCTGTCGGCCGCGTTCAGAGCCGACTTGAACGCCAGCTTGCCGCGGCTCATGCCGCCGAGCTTCTCCGGGTCGGGCACCCGCTCCCAGAGCGACAGCGCCTGGTCAAAGTGCCGGTGGGCCTCGGCCGGTGCTGCCAGCCGCCACGCCTCCTGGCCGGCCTCCACCGAGGCCGCGAATGCGCCCGGAATGTCGTGGCTGGCCAGGCAGTGGACGGCGAGCTCAGCGGGCGAATCCGCCCTGTCCGACAGCAGCTCTGCGAACCGCGCATGCAGCCTGCTGCGCTCCCCCGGCAGCAAGTCGTTGTAGATTGCCTCGCGCAGCAGCGCGTGCCGGAACGCCAGGCCCTTGGCATCATCGGGGACGAGCAGCTGGCGGGCGACAGCCTCCCGGACGGCCGACTCGTACTCAGCCGTCGGCAGTCCGGTCGCCTGCATGACCAGGTCGTCGTCGATCCTGCGCCCCGTAACGGCGGCCGCACGGAGCACTTCCTGCGCCGCCTGAGACAAGTCGACGGTCCGCGCGACCAGCAGATCGGCCAGGCCCGTCGGCAGGTCGCTGCCTGCCGAGGACGTGGCGAGCAGTTCCTCGGCGAAATAGGCGTTGCCCTCCGCGCGCTCGATCACGCGGTCGATGACGGCCGCGCCCTGCAGTCCGCCAGCCAGCCTGGTCAGGTGCACGGACATGGCTTCCGGCTCAAGCGGCCCGACATCGATGGCGGTCACGCTGGGCAGCCTGAGCAGCTCGCCCACCACCGGACGCAGCGGATGCGCCCTGTGCATGTCGTCGGTCCGATAGCTGAGGGCTAGCGCGATCCGCTCCTGCCGCAGCACCCGGCTCAGGAATGTCACGAGGTCTCGGGTCGACCGATCTGCCCAGTGCAGGTCCTCGAGCACGAGGAGCACGGGCTGTGCCTCGGCCAGCTCCGTCAGCATGCCGACAACAGCGCCGAATAGCTGCTGCTGTGCGAGGCCAGGCAGGTCGCCCGGCTGCCGGATGATCTCGCGGTCGGGCAGGAGTCGTGCCAGCACCGGCCGTGTCGCGAGTGCGTCTGCCAAGTGGTCGCCTGACGCAGAACGCAGGGCGTCGGCCAGCGGCAGGTACGGAACAGTCTCAGCTAGCTCCGCGCAACGGCCCGACAGAATGGTGAAGCCGCGCTGAGCCGCTTCGGCGGCAAGCTCAGCCAGCAGCCTCGTCTTGCCGACGCCAGCGTCCCCGCTGACGAGCAGCACAACGGGCTGGCCAGCCTCGGCGTCGCTGAGGAGCTCCCGCATCCGCCCAAGCTCGGCCGCCCGGCCAACGAGCGCGCCCCGTCCGGTATCAAGCACACTGCAATTATCCCAGGTAGCTCGGACAGTCCGACCGAATTAATTGGCCGCGCTCGGACTGGCTCAGGTCGTGTTCGCGATCAAGACGGAGCACGGCGCGTGGTGCGCGACCGAGTTCGGCACGCTGCCGAGGACGCGACGCACGCCGACCATGCCCTTGTTGCCGACAATGATCAGGTCCGCTTTGACCTCGGCGGCTACGTCGCAGATTGCCTCGGCGGCGGGACCGCTCCGAGCGTGGGTCTGCGCCTCGATGCCGGCCGCCCTGGCCCGCGACGCGTGATCGGCGAGCACGGATTCGGCCAGATCGCCCGAGTCGAGTTCGCGCTGCTCGCCGCCGGACGTGTTGAACTGCTGGGGTCGGTACGCCGACACTATATGCAGCCGGCCATCGGTCAGCTTGACGAGCTCTATCGCCTGCCGGACCGCCTCGGTTGCTGTGTCGGACTGGTCGGCACCCACGACTACCGTCTGGAACACGTCGACTCCACTCGCACCTGGTTGCTAATGCCCGGCCGCACTATAGCCGGATTGTCCGCCAGCCGACCCGGCTTGCGCTGCCTTCATCGCGAAATGATCGCCAATCGTTCTACGCCGCCGCTGAGCGCCAACTCCACAGCGGCCGCCCTGGAGAGTCCGACGCCCGGCCGGAACGACTCCTCGAACGCCAACTCGCCCATCTGCGCGCGCAGGTTCGCCTGCTCGCGCTCGGCCAGCATCTGCTCGGGCTCGGTCCAGCGGATGCTGCCATCGGCCGTGGCGGCACGCAGGTCGGTGTCGGCCGCGCCGAACAGCCGCGCGGCCAGCTCCTCGTGTCCATGGAACGCCGCGATGCACGCCGAGCCGAATATCACTTCCGACACATCAAGCAGGACCCCGGTTCGGCGCGCGACGAGCAGGCACTGTCGCAAAAGCGGCGCCGCCCGCTCGTACTCGCCCGCGATCAGCAGCATGGTCGCCAGGTCAGCGCGGAAGCCGTAGAGGAAAACCTCATCGCCAAGGGACTCGACCAGCGAGATCGCCTGCTCGAGCCGGGCACATGCGACGGCGGTGTGCCCTTCGACCAGATCGATTCCTGACAGGCTGTGCAGTTCGCTCGCTGCAAAGAGCACGTCACCGGACGCGCGGAAGCTCGCCAATGCCTCCTCGTGCGCCAGCCGGGCCTCAATCCCGAACGCATTGACCGAAGCGAAGTTGAGCAGCTCACCCACGAGCTGAGCGTCACCGGTCTGCCGGGCGACAGCGACGGACTCCGCGGCCAGCCCCTGCGCGTGGTCTCGATCACCCGCGATGAATGCGGCAACGAACAGGCAGCTGAGCGCGCGCGCCTCGACGCCAGCGTTCGCGGTCTCTTTCGCCAGTGCGAGGGCTAGCTCCGCGTGCCGCTTTGCGCTAGGAAGCTTGGCCGGGTCCTTGTGCAGCAGGTGCATGGTCAGCTGCGACAGGACCTGATGTGCCCGAGCTCGAAGGTCGGCGTCGACCGAACCGGCTCGCTCGATGGCCTCGCCCAGATAGCTGATCACCTCGGTGTTACCGCGGCTCAGCACGAAGCGCGCGACGCTCACGCCCAGGCGCAGCACGTCTTCGCTCCGCTCGTCGGCTCGCAGGTGCGCGAACGTGGCGCGCACGTTGTCCCACTCGCTGTCCAGCTGCCGCAGGTATTGGCCTTGCTGCGGCCCGCTCAGGGCGGGCGCAGCCGCGACGGCGAGATTCAGGTAGTACTCGGCGTGCCGGTCGCGGACCTGCATCGCCTCGGTCTCGCCGGCAGAGCGAACAAGTTCCTGAGCGCTGTACTGCCGGATCGTCTCCAGCAGGCGGTACCGGACCCTGCCAGGGCCCCGGTCGGCGACGACAAGGCTCTTGTCCACCAGGGACCCGACCAGGTCCATGACATCCAGCGCGTCGACGTCGTCAGAAGCACAGATCGCCTCGGCTGCCTCCAGCTCGAACCCGCCCACGAACACCGACAGCCGGGTCAGCGTGTCTCGCTCGGCGTGGGTCAGCAGGCCGAACGACCAGTCGACTGTCGCCTGGAGGGTCTGCTGCCGCGGCATCGCGTTGCGGCTGCCGCCGGTCAGAAGCCGGAATCTCTGGTCGAGCCGTTCGCAGATCTGCTGCACGGACATGGCGGACAGCCGCGCCGCAGCCAGCTCCAGCGCGAGCGGTATCCCGTCAAGCCGACGGCAGATCGTCGCGATCAGCGGCGCCTGCGCGTCGCCCAGCACGAACCGCGGATCGTGCACACGCGCACGCGCCACAAACAGCCGGACCGCGTCGCTGCCGGCCAGGTCGTCGGCAACGACCGCGTCAGCGCCAGGAAGCGTCAGGGACGGAACGCGGTAAACGCGCTCGCCGCCGATGCCCAGCGGCTCCCGCGACGTGGCAAGGAGCCGGACTGTCGGGCAGTGCCGGATCACAAGGTCGCAGAATTTGGCGACGGGATTGATCAGATGCTCACAGTTATCCAGCAGGATCAAGGCGTCCTGCCCGATCAGCGCGGTGACGACCGCAGCGGCCTGATCGCCGGAGTCCGGGAGGCCGAGCACGGCGGCCACGGCGCGCGCTACCTGATCGTCCTCGGTCAGCGCCGCCAGGTCAGCGAACCAGACGCCATCGCGAGCCACGCCGATCTGCTCGGCTGCCGCCTGGAGCGCGAGCCGCGTCTTGCCGCTCCCCCCGGCCCCGGTCAGGGTGACCAGCCGCGCCTCACCGACGAGCACGCGGATCTCGGCCAGCTCTTGCTCGCGGCCGACAAAGGCGCTCAGCACGCTCGGCAGGTTGTTGGGCAGCTCGGGGTTGTCGAGTGAGGCCAACGGCGGGAACGCTGTCGGCAGGCTGGTGGCTTCGAGCTGGAACGCATGCTCGGGCCGGCCGAGGTCCCTGAGCCGGTGCTGGCCGAGGTCACGCAGGCTCATCCCGACCGGAAGCGCGTCGGACAGCAACTCGGCTGTCACGCCCGACACTAGGACCTGACTGCCGTACGCGACAGCCTCAAGCCGCGCCGTCCTGTTAACAACAGGACCGAAATAGTCACCGTCGCGTTCCTCGCACACGCCCGTGTGCAGGCCCATCCGGACGCGGATCGGGCTGGTCGTGGGCCAGTCTTCGGTGGTCAGGGCCCGCTGCGCCGCGACAGCCGCCTCGGCGGCAAGCGCGGGTGAATCGAATGCCGCACAGAACGCGTCCCCGACGGTCTTGAAGACATAGCCGTCAGCGGCCTCGATCGCGGCACCCATGATCGCATCGTGCCGGCGCAGGGCGATCGCCATCGGCTCCGGCTCGGCTTCCCACAGCCTCGTGGAGCCTTCGATGTCCGTAAACAACAGCGTGACCGTGCCTGACGGGATCTTCACCGGTTCGGTCACATCGCAAGGATAGGGAGATCCTGTGGGCGAGACTAGCGGGGATGGGCCGCGTTCCCTGCCCTAGAAGCGATGTGCGGCGGCGGCGGGATGCCATGCGGAAGGGCCGGGTCGGGCACGGGGGTCCCCCAGCGCGCGACGAGCGGCAACTCGCCCGCCCAGAGGCCGAGCTGCGCATCTGGGCTGTCAGAGTCGTCGGGCGGCCCCGTGCGGACCTTCACCGACGCCTCGCGCAGCGAGAGGGCGAGCAGCCGGGTGGCGGCCAGTTCCTTCCTGCTGGGCTGGCGGGCGTACTCCCACTGGCCGGGCGCCAAGTGCTCGGACACCAGGCGGAGGCCCGCCAGCTTCTCATCGGGGTTGTCCACGAGGCGCGGCCGGGCATAGATCATCGCGCTGCGGTAGTTGACGGCGTGCTCGAAGACCGACCGGGCGAGCACCAGGCCGTCGACGACGGTCACAGTCAGGGTGACCTCGCTGTCCGCCGCCAGGCTCCGGCTCGCCACCGATCCGTGCACGTAGGCGTGTTCCTCATCGAAGCCATACACGGTCGGGATGAGCATGACGCCCTCGCTGGTCGGCATGGCGAGGTGCGCGATGAACCCGGCTCGCAGCACGGCCATCAGATCAGCCCGGTCGGAGCGGCCCTGCTCGCGCAGCCGCCGGTGCTGCGTCCTGCCAGTGGCCGACAGCTCGTCGCCGTTATCGGGCACGAATCACGTCCTAGGGTGCGGAATGCGTTGCGAACAGTCTACTGAACCACGGATTTGGTAGCAAAGTTTGCTATCGCGCCACTGCTTCGGTCGACCGGGCGTTCAAGACGCGGTCCGGGGTGATGCCAGCCTCCTCGGCCTTGATGCAGCCGCTGTCGAGCCAGTCCAGCTGGCCGGGCGCGTGCGCGTCGGTGTCGATCGCGAACTGACAGCCGACGTCCGCAGCCAGCCGGAGCAGTCGATCGGGCGGATCCTGGCGCTCGGGGCGGCAGTTGATCTCCACCGCGACCCCGTGATCGCGGCAACTCGTGAACACTGCCTCGGCGTCGAACTGGGACTCGGGCCGGTCGCGACGGCCGGTCAACATCCGACCGGTGCAGTGCCCGAGCACGTCGACGTGCGGGTTGGCCACCGCGGCCAGCATGCGGCGCGTCATGGGCTCGGACGGCATCCGCAGCTTGGAATGCACGCTGGCGACCACCATGTCGAGTCGGGCGAGCAGGTCCTCGCGCTGGTCAAGCGTGCCGTCCTCGAGGATGTCAACCTCGATCCCGGTGAGAATACGGAACGGGGCCAACTCGGAACTCAGCTTCGCGACCAGCTCGAGCTGGCGCTCGAGGCGGCTGATCGAAAGCCCGTTCGCCACTGTCAGTCGCGGTGAGTGATCGGTCAGCGCGATCCACTCGTGGCCAAGGGCGCGGGCGGCCATCGCCATCTCGTCCGGAGGGCTGCCGCCGTCGGACCAGTCCGAGTGGGTATGGCAGTCGCCGCGCAGCGCTGCCCGCATGGCTGTCTGCGGTGCCGCCGCCCGGTCCCGGATGAGCTTGGCCAGGTAGTCAGGTTCCCGGCCACCGGCGGCCTGTGTCATGGCCTCCGATGTCGCGGGGCCGACGCCGGAGAGTTCCTGGAGGGTGCCCTGCGCCAGCCGCCGGTCCAGTTCGGCGGGCGGCAGGTCAGCGGCGATGCGCGCGGCCCGCCTGAACGCCTGGACCCGGAACGTCGGCGCGCCAGCGCGCTCCAGCTCGAACGCGATCTGCCGCAGTGCCTGAATGGGGTCCACGAGCTACGGTCTACCGCAGCCGACGCTCGCTTGGGGAGGCCGGGCCCGATCTGACGGCACCAAGCGCGACGGATCCCGTTGATCGAAGGCCGAAAATCGACTGGATCCGTGGCGCCTAATGCCTACGCGTAAGCGGACAGTCGCTTCCGCAGCATGCCTCTGGCCCTGTGCAGGCGCGACATGACAGTTCCGATCGGCACGCCGAGCATCTCGGCGACGTCCCTGTAGGGGTAGCCCTCGACGTCGGCCAGGTACACAGTGGCCTGGAAGCACTCCGGCAACTCGGTCAGCGCCTGCCGCACATCGGAATGGACGAACTGGCTCAGCACAGCGTCCTCAGCCGACGGGGCGGCCCGCGATGGGCCGGCGTCTGCCGCCGATAGCGAGTCAAACTCGGCGCTCAGCACGCTGACGGGCTCGCGCTGGCGCTTGCGATAGCCGCTGACAAAGGTGTTGGACAAGATCCGGAACAGCCAGGCCCGCGAGTTCGTGCCCGGAGTGAAGTGCCGGATCCCGGCATAAGCCCTGGTCATGCTCTCCTGGACCAGATCCTCGGCGTCGCTCGGATTTCGGGTCATACGGAGCGCAGCGGGATACAGGTCACGGCGATGTCCTGCTAGCTCATTTTCATAAACAAGGTGATCATCAGATGCGTGCGCACTCACGGACATGAGAGCAGTCGCCTCCTCATGAGGCGACGGACATCGCCGACCCAGCACTCAACGAGCCGCGCAGGGGTCAAGGGCGCGGGACGGGGGGTGCCCCACTGTTGTTAAGACAAGCTAGGCGTCGCGGTTACGGGGGGTCAGCGCGCCGCCACCACTTATGGTGTGAACTCGAAGTATTTAATTCGCTACTCAACGTCATGTCAACAATGGTCACTCCAGTAACACCCCTGGACGCAACGGAATCCGCAGCAAGTCCGCGTTGGCGCAGGTCAGCGCGCTGGCAGTCCCAGCGGGCGGTCAGTCGCCGCCGACCGTCAGTGCAGAGCTAGGTCCACTGCCTGCTGCCGCGACAGGGCAGCGCCCTGCCCGTAGGCGCTGCCGTAGCGAGCCTGTCCCAGCACGTCGCGAACCTTGCCCTGCTCCGACTCCCGCAGCGCCTCCTCGATCGGCGACCACCTGATGCTGCCGTCCGCCAGCGCATAGCCGATCCGGACATCGGCGGCGCCGTGTAGCTGAGCTGCCTTCAGCAGGTCGCCCTGCCAGGCCGCGCAGCACGCCGCGCCGAACAGTACCTCGCAGACATCAAGCCGAATGCCGCTGCGCCTGGCGACCTGGAGGCAGCGCCGCACCAGCGGCAGCGCGGCCTCGGGCTGGTCCTCGATCAGCAGCAAGATGGCCAGATCCTCGCGGAAGAAGTACAAGTACACCTCATCGCCGAGGCTCTCGGCGGCGGCGATGGCTGCCTCCAGGTGCACTCTGGCCTCCTTGACCCCGCCGCCTGCGATGTCAAGCCCGAACAGCATGTGCAGCTCGTTAGCCGCCAGAAGCTCGTCGCCAGACTGGCGGAAGCAGTCAAGCGCCTCTGCCCGGATCCGCCGGTTCTCGGCCGCCGACGGCTCGGCCGCAGCCAGGCACTTCAGCATCTCCCCGAGCAGCTGGCGATCCCCGGTCGTGCGGGCGATCGCGACGGCCTCGCTCGCCAGCTCTCTGACCCGATCGAGGTCGCCGTCGGCGAAAACCAGCTCGCTCAGCTGCCCGAGTGCCCTCGCGCGCTGCGCCGGGAGGCTGAGGATCTCCGCCATCGCGAGGCCACGCTCGGCATAGCCCCTGGCGGCCGCCCGCGCAGTCGGGTCGGCTTGCAGCAGGATGGCCATCAGCCTCGAGATGGCCAGGAGCGCACGAGTGGCCAGCTCGGTGACGCCCGATTCATCGGCGTCGACGGCTGCGCGCAGGTAGTTCAGCACCTCGGGCTGCGCCCGGCTCACGGCGAACCGCTGAAGCGCAGTCGCCAGGCGCAGCACGTCCTCAGTCCGGCCGGCGTCGGCCAGGTGGCCGAAGGCAGCGCGCAGGTTCTCCCACTCTGCGTCCAGCCGCCGCAGCCAGTGCCCCTGGCGGCGCCCGGTCAGGGCAGGCCCCGCCTCTTCGGCGACCCGCAGGTAGAACGCGGCGTGCCGGTCCCGGATGGCCGTCAGCTCTTCCTCGCTGGCCGATTTGAACAGCTCCTGCGCCGCGTACTGCCGCACGGTCTCCAGCAGCCGGTACCGCACCGACTCCGCGCCTTCCATCGCAGTCCGCTCGGCGAGCACCAGGCTCTTGTCGACCAGCGAGCCGAGCAAATCCATCACATCGATAGCGTCGATGCCGCCCGCCGCGCAGATGGCTTCCGCCGCCTCAAGCTCGAAGCCGCCAGCGAAGACCGACAGCCGGCGCAAGGTCTCGCGCTCGCCGGTGCTGAGCAGGTCGAACGACCAGTCGACCGTCGCCTGCAGGGTCTGCTGGCGCGGCAGAGCGTTCCGGCTGCCGCCGGTCAGCAGCCGGAATCGCTGGTCGAGCCGCTCGCTCAGGTGCCGCAGTGACATGGACGACAGCCGGGCCGCCGCAAGTTCGAGGGCGAGCGGGATGCCGTCGAGCCGACGGCAGATGGTCGCGACAAGCGGTGCCGCCGCGTCATCCAGCACGAAGCCCGGCTCATGGGACTTGGCCCGCTCCACAAACAGGGTGACTGAGTCGGAGCCAGCGAGATCGGCGGCGCTGAGCGCATCCCGCGGCGGCAGCGACATGGACGGGACCCGGTACACCCACTCCCCCTCGATGCCCAGCGGCTCACGGGACGTGGCGAGGAACCTGACCCGCGGGCAGTACCGGATCACCTGCTCGCAGAAGCGCGCAGCGTCGTCGATCACGTGCTCGCAGTTATCCAGCACGATCACCGCGTGCTGATCGGCCAGGACCTCCAGGATGGAGGCGAGCACGGCTGGCCCGGAATGATCGGGCAGCTCCAGCGCGGCCGCGACAGCGCCGGGCACCTGCTCGCCCTCGGTCACCACGGCCAGGTCGGCGAACCACACGCCGTCGAGGGCCACGTCGAGCAGCTCGACAGCGGCCTGGAGCGCCAGCCGGGTCTTCCCGCTGCCGCCCGAGCCGGTGAGCGTGACCAGGCGTGCCGTCGCGGCGAGGGTGCGCACCTCGGCCAGCTCACGCTCGCGTCCGATGAAGGCGCTGAGCTGGCCGGGCAGGTTGTTGGGCAGATCAGGGTTGTCCAGCGACGCCAGCGGCGGGAAGGCCGACGGCAGGAAGTCCGCTTCCAGCTGGAACACCTGCTCGGGCCGGCCGAGGTCCTTCAGCCGGTGCGCGCCGAGATCGCGCAGCGTCACGCCGTCGGGCAGCGACTGCCACAACAGTTCCGCGGTAGCGCCCGACAGCAGTACCTGACCGCCATGCGCCGCCGACTCCAGCCGGGCGACCCGGTTGACGGCCGGGCCGAAGTAGTCGTTGTCGCGCTCCTCACATGCACCTGTGTGCAGGCCCATGCGCACCAGGATTGGCTGCGTCGTCGGCCACTCCTGCCCGACCAGCGCACGCTGCGCCGAGAGCACGGCGGCCAGCGCCGCCTCGGCCGTGGAAAACGCCGCGCAGAACGCATCGCCCACGGTCTTGAACACGTAGCCGCCGGCGAGCTCGATCGAGCTGCGAAGGATCTCGTCGTGGCGGCGCAGCCCGCGTGTCATCGACTCGGGCTCGGCCTCCCACAGGCGCGTCGACCCCTCGATGTCGGTGAAGAGCAACGTCACAGTGCCGGTGGGGATCTGAACCGGATTGTGCACGTCCATACGATACGCGGAAGAGCGCGTGGCCCAGCGTCACCGCTGAGGCACGACAGGTTCAGATACGACCGACTCAGCCGGTCGCGTTCAGCCAGCGCACGGGCGCGCCGTCCCCAGCCCGCCGGAACGGCTCGAGCTCGGCGTCCCACGGCTCGCCGAGCAGCAACGCGAGCTCGTCCTCCAGGGAGCCGCCGAGCGCGGGATGCCGCCGCCCGTGCATTTCGCGCAGTCCGCCGAGCTCAGCGGTCTTCGCCGAGGCGGCGAGCGCCATGGCTGCGCGAAGCCGGTTCTCACTGATCATGATGTCGCCGTTCGCCGCGACCACGCCCGAGAAGGTTCCCAGCGCCGGCGTGCTGCTGTACCTGACCGCGTCGCACCCTGGGCTGGCGTCCTCGGTGACCTCGAATCGGATCAGGTTCCAGCTCGCCAGCGCCGAAGTGATGGTCCCGCCGGCACCCGGCTTGCCGTGCCAGAGCAGCTCGGCGCGCATGGATCCCGGCGAGGCGGGCTGATCCACCCACGGCATGCTGACGGGCACGCCAAGTACCCCGGCTGCTGCCCACTCGATATGCGGGCATAGCGCCGGGGGCGCACAGTGCACCTGCAGCACGCCACGTACGGACACCCAGACCTCCCTGCGACAGACGAGGATGCGTCTTCCCCAACGACCTCGTCGGCAGGATCAGGTGCCGTGCTAGCGATCTTCCGCGACTCATTGTGCACTACGGCCGGCCCCGGCACCAGCACCACCCGGGCGCGCCGCGCCGCAGCTCTGCGTGGCGCCACCAGCCGCCTGGGGCAATATGCGGCTACTGTCCTTGCCGCGGGTCCCGTGGTCTGATGGAAGAGTGAGGAGCACGGCGGACCAGACCCTCGCCACCCGGGACGTCTCGGGCCTCACCTTCACTGCCGAGATGTACGGACTCCAGCTCGATCAGCTCGCGGCGTTACTTGGCCTGACCGGACCGCAGGCTCGCGCCCTCGTTACCCGCTGGCGCGGACGAGGCCTGGCCGCGTCGGCTGCACTTGGTCCCGGCCCGCCCTGGATGTGGCTCACCAGGTCCGGTCTGGCTGCTTGCGGCGTCCGGTATGCGGCCGCGCCGCCCGCACTCGCCCGACTCGGGCACATCCGCGCGGTTACCGCCGTCCGGCTCGCGCTCGAAACCACTCCTGCCTACCGGGAAGCTGGCGCGCACTGGCGCAGCGAGCGTCACCTGCGAGCCCGGATCGGCGGCCGGGCCGCCGCCCACTTGCCCGACGGCGAGGTGCACTGGCCCGACGGCGCGCCCGTGGACTGGGCCGGCGAGTGCTGGGCCATCGAGGCCGAGCGCACCGCGAAGACAGTCGCCCGCACCACGGCCATCATGCGCGAGCTGCTGACCAGGACCGGCGACTATGGCTGCCCAGCCGCCGACGCACGCGTCCCTGGGGCGCCGCCCCGGCATGCCAGGGTGATCTACCTGTGCTCTCCCGCAGCCCTCGGCACGGTCACGCGCGCACGCGACGCGCTCGGCCGGCTCGCCGTCCGGATCGAGGTCCGCGACTTACCCGCCTCCGCACAGGTCGCGCCGTGAGACGCCGATCCGCCGGCGGCACGCTCGCCATCAAGACGGGCGGGATCGCTGCCGCAGCACTGCTCGCCGTAGCGCTCGCTCCCGTCACCGTCGTCGCCGCGATCGGCGTAACCGTGGCGTGGTGGTATGGCTGGCAGCGCGGCCGTCTCTACCGGGCCGCGGCCTGGTGCCTGCCCATGCTCGCGGTCTGGCTGGCGGCGGCGGCGATCACGGGCACCATCGCGGCAACTCCGCACGCGGCCTGGCACACAGTTACGCGCGGCGACTACCTGGCCGCCGTCGTCCTCGTGCTTCCGGTCGCCGCGCCGGCTGGTCTCGTGATCGCCGCCGCGACCTGGTCTCGCCGACTGCGCTCGATGGCGGCGCGCGCCGGCGGCCGGTCGCCCGCTGCCGCGATCGGCTTCGACCAGCGCCAGTGGCGTCACCAGGTGCGCGTCGCCCGCAGCAGGATCGCCGGCCCGGTCCCGCTCCTGACGGCGCGAGGCGACTTCGTTGTCGGGGCGGTCATCCGGGCCGTCGGCCATCGCGACCAGACGGTCGCCCGGCTGCCAGCGAGCCGCCTGCGCGCCCACCAGATCATCCTCGGCGGCGCCGGCACCGGCAAGACGACGCTGCTCATCAGGCTCTGGGCCGCGTTCATAGCGTCCGGCCTCCGCCTGCACGCCGCCGGGGATGCGGGCGCGCCGCTGCTCGTCATCCTCGACTGCAAGGGCGGGGCCGACGCTCGGCGCATCGCTGACCGTTGCCGGCGCGTGCTGCACGAAGCAGGAGCCAGGAACGTGGCCGTCTGGCCCGATGACGCCCGGCTGTGCCTCTGGTCATTGCCGGTCCGGAAGCTCGTCACGACGCTGGTCGATCTCATCGAGCACGGCACTGGCGGCGCCGCGTACTACGCCGACGTCATGGACGCAGTGGTCGCGCTGGCGGTGGAAGCCCCCGGCGGGCCCCCTGTCAGTTCCGCTGACTTCCTGGCCCGGCTAGACCCGGGCTGGCTGGCGCAAGCCTGGCTGGGAGACGAGGACCGCCAGGCCGAGGCGCGATCTGCCGCGCGGCAGGTGCCGGACATCGCGCTGCGATTCCGCACACTGTTCCGCCGGCTGGGCGACGGCCTGGACGGGCCCAGCACCTTCGCTGACGCCGACGCCTGGTACTGCATCCTGGAGGGAACGGCCGAGATATCCGTTGCCGAAGCCCAGGCCAGGGCGCTGGTTGACCTGCTCGCTAGCTACGTCGCTGGCGCGCCCAGTGAGAGCCAGCACAGTACGAGCGAGCACAGTACGAGCCAGCACAGTACGAGCCAGCACAGTACGAGCCAGCACAGTACGAGCCAGCGGCGGCAGGTGCTGCTCGCCGTTGACGAGTTCAGCGCAGTGTCGCGTCGGCTGCCGATCTGGCAGCTGTACGAACGTGCACGGTCGCTCGGACTCGCCGTGCAGGTGTCGGCGCAGTCCTGGCACGGTCTCGCCGGACGCGAGGACGAGAGATACCGGCTCGCCGCCACCGCTGAGGGCGGCATCTGGCTGCTCCGCACGCCGCACCCGGACCCAGTCACCGCGCTGGCAGGGCAGCGCTCGCGCCTGGACAGCACCCGCCAGCTCACCGGACGCCTGCGCTGGAGCCAGACTGGGACGTCGCGCGTCGCCTCCGCGCCCGTCGCCGAGCCGGACCGCATCCGCGGGCTGGACGTCGGCCAGGCTGCCCACCTATATCGCGGCGGGGTCACCTACGTTCAGGTCAAGCGGCTCATCGCTGGTCCAGCGGCCCTGGTCGCGCCTGAGCTAACACAGCTCTCGTCGGCACAAGCTGCTTCGGCCGGTCTGTTCGCGAGCGCGCAGTACGCGGCTCCGGCGCACTGGCCCGCTGCGCTACCGGACGTGTCGGCGTTCCTGGACGAGGCGTTCGGCCCGGCGAGGGCGCGATGACCGACCCCTTCCGCGCCCTTGGCCTGTCAGCCGCCCCTGACCTGACCGACGACGACGTGCGCTCCGCGTGGCGGCAAGCGTCCGCCGCGACCGACCCGGACCGCGAGGATGGCGGGGACCCGGCCGCGTTCGCTGCGGCGGCCGCGGCCTACGCGGTACTGCGGACGCAGGCCGGGCGCAGTGACGCGCTCGCCGATCTGTGCGAGCGACCTCGGATACGCGGCCCCGTTCCCAGCCGGATCGCGGCACGCCGGCTGGCGCTGCGGATGCTCGCCGTCGCCGCGGCTTGCTGGCTGGCCATCCTCGCCGTGGGCTGGCAGCCGGCCAGCGCCGCCGTCATCACAGGGGCGCTGACCTGGCTGCTGGTGACAGGCCGGAGTGACCTGGCCTAAGGGCTGCCCGGTCGGGAGAGGCGGTACTTGGTGCGGCCGCGGTCTGTGTTACACAGGAGACGTCACGGACGGGGCGGCGCGTCGGCGAAGCGAAGCGCCAGCATCTGGCGTAAAGCCAAGAATCTTCCATTAATGGCGACATCTTGGCAAGCCATGACAGGGCTGGCACCGGTCACGCGTCGTACTCACAGCTCGAGCGACAGCAGTATTCGCCTGAGGAGCTTCGTCATGACTGTTACCAGCGCGGTCGTACAGGCCCCGAGCTTCCTGCGCGCCGGACACGGCGCTGCGGCAGGCTGACGACGTGGCGGGGCGGATTGTCCTGTACGGCGCCACGGGCTACATGGGGGAGCTTGCTGCGCGGGCGATGCTCGCCAGCGGCGCCCGCCCGGTCCTTGCGGGTCGTAACCAGGACCGGCTGAACGGAGTGGCCTCGCGGCTCTCGCAGACGGCCGACGGGATCCAACTGGAAACCGCCGTGGCCGACACTGAGAGACCCGAACAGCTGCGCAACCTAGTCGGGCCGGCGACGTGCTGGTGTCGACCGCGGGACCGTTCTTGAAGGTCGGTCGGCCCGTCGTCGCCGCGGCCGTGGACGCCAGCGCCACATACATGGACTCCAGCGGTGAGCCGCCGTTCATCCGCCAGGTGTTCGAGGAGTTCGGGCCGCGCGCGGAACGCACCGGGGCGGTGCTGCTGACGGCCCTCGGCTACGACTACGTGCCGGGCAACCTCGCGGGGGCTATCGCGCTTGACGCCGCCGGGCCGGCCGCGACGACGGTGAAGGTCGGCTACTTCGTGCGCGGGAACATCCGGAAGGGAACCAGCGCGGGCACGCGTGCATCAGCGGCCGGTGTGCTGCTTGAGCCCGGGTACGCGTTCCACGGCGGGCGCGTCGTCGGCGAGCGGACCGCAGCGCACGTCACGGCATTCAAGATCGACGGCACGAGGCGGGATGCCTTCTCGATCGGCTCATCGGAGCATTTCGCGCTCCCCAGGCTGCGGCCGGGGACCGTGGGAGCAGGTGACACTCCGGCGCTGCCACCGCTGACCGACGTGGGTGTCTACCTCGGCTGGTATGGCGCTGCCACCAGGCTCGTGCACTATGTTTCCGCCGTCGTCGGACCTTTCGAACGCCTGAAGGCTGTACGCCGGGCACTGGACAAGGAAGTCCGCCGGATTCAGCGCAGCAGGGCCGGGCCTTCCACCGAGGCAGCCATTCGCTCGGACGTGGTGGCCGTGGCAGGCGCGATGCGAGCGGCGCGACCCTATCCGTGGCGCACCTGACAGGCGGCGATCCATACTCGTTCACGGCGCCGATGCTCGCCTGGGCAGCGGGCAAGGCGGCCGCCGAAGGGGTGCGGCCAGCGGGCGCTCTCGGCCCGGTTGAAGCGTTCGGGCTTGGCGGCCTCGAGACGGCGTGCGCCAACGCGGTTTTCAGCGCGAGCCGTCCGTCCTAGCCTCGGGATGACGTGCTGGGGTGGCGGCCTCGGGCGATCAGCCGGGATCCAGGTCGACGCGCACCGTGAGCGGATCGGTGTCCATGGCTGCCGACGCCGACACACACAGGCGTCACGGCAGATCGCGCTGGCTCATCAGCCGCTGCCGCTCGCGCGGGTCATCATCGTCCACGACGCGAGCCGTTCCAGCCCGCCACCCGACACCGGACGCCGTGCGAACTTTGACCCGGACCCGCGGATTGGCCTGAATGTTCTTGACCCAATCAGCCCGCTCCCCGCGCTGAGCCACTAGCCAGAACCTTCCCCGTCCATGCCATCGCACACCGGCGTATGCCGTGGCAGACCGGTATGCCGCCCGGTCGTCTCCAGCAGGGCATCGCCAGGCGGCGGTATTCCCAGGTTGTGCGCAAGCATGACGATCGGGTTCACCACCCACTTCTCGAATGGGTAGACGACACGATCCTTGATGGCTGAACCGGCCATCTAAGACCTCCTACTTCCGGCACAGTCGGACGTTCAAGGATTTGTCAGTCGCGCGGACCCACTCTCCGCCACCCCCACGTCGGACTATGCCCGCCTGCATCACTCTGACGCGCCGTCGGCGCCGCCCTCGTGGCCACGGCCCTGACCTGGCTGCAATGACCTGACTGCACTGACCTGGCTGCACTGACCTCGCGGCTGTGCAGGGGCCAAGCGACCTGGCCTAGGTGCCGCCCCTTGCCTTGTTCTTGAGCTGGGAGCCGAGTCCGGCCATACCCGAGCCGGTCGGCCAGCCGGACCGGACGAGCGGCTCCGCGTCCTGACCCTTATGACCCTGCCGCGCTGGCGGAGGCGAGACCGACTGGACGCTCGCTGCGCTGCACACTGCGGCGGCGTCGTTAGCCGGGCCCGGCACGTCAGTGCTCCTCGGGATCGCTCCGGACGGCACCGACGGTCGCGTGTACTTGTCGATCACGTGGCCCAGGTTCAGTGCGTTGGCGTCCCTGGCCGTGAGCGGCGCCAGGCCGAACGTGGTCTCGATCAGCGCCAGCGTCGAGGTGTGCTCGAACGGGCAGGCGTTGATCACGCCAGGCCGGGCGCGGTTCGAGATCACAATCGCGGGCACCCGGAAACCGAGCTGCGTGTAGTCCGGAATCAGCTGACCGTCGGTAGGAGTCGTGCCGTCGCCGACGTGACTGACGTTGGCCGGGTTGGTGTCGTCGATGACCCGCGGCGGCCGGACGTGGTCGAAGAAGCCGCCCCACTCGTCGAACGTCACGATGAACACCGTGCTGTCGAGATATCCCGCGTCCGCAAGCGCGTGATACGCGTCGGCGATGAACCGCTCGCCGAGACGGATGTCGGCAAGGGGGTGGTCGTCGGCCGAGGTTCCGTCGCCCTCGGTGTCGAAGGCGGGGTCGATGAAGCTGACGTGGGGCAGGTTGCCGGCCGCCACCATGTCGATGAACGACGGCGTGGTGACCGGAATGCCGACCGCATCGACGTCGCCAGCTGCGAACGGATGCCAGAACGGGAAGTACTTCAGCCCCCACAGGGCAAGGAATGGCAGGTCACGGAAGAAGTAGCCGCCCGTCGGGATGCCCGTGGTGTTCGGAACCGCTGACAGCTTGTCCCAGATCGTCGGCAGGGTCGACGCTGTGCCGCTGTTGTGATCCCGGTCGGTCTGGGCTGCGTGCTGATAGAAGCGATTCGGGAACGTCTCGCCCGCGAACGAGCAGAAGTAGTGGTCGAGCACGGTGTAGTTCTCGGCGAGCGCGCCGATGACCGGCAGGTCGGGCACTGACTTGCGGCTGCCGTCCTGGTTGACGTTGGTGTAGTAGCCGATTGGGAACGTGTTCGCCTTCGCCAGCGTCACCCCTGGGTTGCTGGCCGGGGCGGTCGGCCGCTGGAGGAATCCGTCCATCCGGCCGTAGTTGTGCTGGACGAGCCATCCTTCCCAGCTGTGGTCCGGGTCGCTGTACCCGCAGCCCTGGAAGTCGGGGGCGAGCGGGTAATTGGGGTAGTAGTTCCCGTCGGTCGAGAGGTAGGCCATGTCGTGGCGCCCGTCCGCACCGGGCAGCCAGCTGAGGAAGTGGTCGAATGACCTGTTCTCCATCATGAGCACGACTACGTGCTCAATGCCGTCGGAGCCATTGGGAGACAGAGCAGGAGCGGCGCTGGCCGCGGTCTGGCCGAGGACCTCCGTGCCGGCCAGCGCCAGTCCGGTGGAGGCCGCCATGAGCTGCAAAACGGTGCGTCGAGTCAGCATGACGCTCAGTCTGAACAAGGCAGATAGCGCTGCCAGGCTCCCTGCGCGGCGACGCGATGACAGTGCGGGAAACGGCGGGCTAACGCCGAGCAGGCTCGCCCGCGCTTAGTCTCGCCACAGGTCTGTGATCGCGATGCCGAGCTCGGCCAGAAGCCGGCGCAGCAGCGGCAGCGACAACCCGATGACGTTGCTCGGATCGCCGTCAATGCCGTCGACAAACGGTGCCGCCAGTCCGTCGATGCTGAACCCTCCCGCGAGGGACAGCGGCTCGCCGGTCGCGGCGTACGCGGAGATCTCGGCATCGCTCGGAGTGCCGAACCTGATGGCCGTGGCGGCGACGCCCGTGACGTGTCGCCCCGCGCCGCCATCGATGAGCCAGTGTCCGGTGTAGAGCGTGCCGGTCCGCCCGGCGAGGCGGCGCCAGAGCTCGATCACCTCGTGCGCGGTGGCGGGCTTGCCGAAGGCGGTGCCCTCTAGGTCGAGCATGGAGTCGCAGCCGAGGACCAGTGCATCCGGGCGCAGCTGCGCCACGGCGACCGCCTTGCGCTCCGCCAGAACTGCAACAAGGTCCGCGGTTGGCAGGTGTTCCGCGCCGGACTCGTCGGCACGGCTGACGACGACGTCCGGATCGATTCCGGCGTCGCGCAGGATGCGGAGGCGTCCGGCCGATCCGGAGGCCAGGACCAGGCAGCTCATTCGCTGCGCACCGGGCGGCCTGCACCCGCCTGGCGCATGGTCTCGGCCAGATCTTCCAGGGCCGGCAGTGCGGTTGTCAGCGCGACGACCTCGTCGGCCGGCAGCATCTCCAGGCATCGCGAGACCGCGGCCGCGCGGCGCGCCTTAATCTGCTTGTCCACCCGGCGGCCTGCCGCGGTGGCGACCACGGACACGCTGCGCAGGTCGGCCGGATGCGGGATGCGGTCGATCAGCTGCATGTCGACGAGCCTGCCGATGACCCGCGACAGCATGGTGGGGTTGATACCCTCCAGCTCGCCGAGGTCGGGCAGAGTCATGGGCCCGCGCGCCACGATGAGCCCGAGCACCGAGGCCTGCGACGGCGTCAGGCCTTCCCCGGTGGACGAGGCGTTGAGCTGGCGGGCGAGCTTGATGATGACCCGGCGGAGGCGAATGGCGCCCTCGTCATCCATAGGCGCGATCCTACCGTCCGCTAACTAGTTGCCTGCCGGCAAGCAGTGTAACGTTAGGCGTCAGTGGCTGACCAGGTTACGCACGCTGACGCCGCCTCCGTGAATGTCGCTGATGACTCGGCACGCAGGCGCGTTGTCATCTTCGCCATCGTGTCCATCGCGCTGCTCATGGCCTCGGTCGACCAGACGATCGTGGCCACCGCTCTGCCGTCCATCCAGCGCGATCTCGGCGCACAGGTGAACTGGAGCAGCTGGACGATCACGATCTATGCGCTCGGCCAGGTCATGGTGATGCCGCTGGCCGGCAAGATTGGCGATCAGTTCGGGCGCAAGCAGATCTTCCTCGGCGCCGCCGTGCTATTCACGGCCGCATCCTTGTGCTGCGGACTCGCCGACAACATCTACTTGCTGATCGTGCTCCGGGCTGTCCAGGCGATCGGCGGCGGCGCTTTCATGCCGTCGGCGACCGGGATCGTCGCGGAGCTTTTCGGCAAAGACAGGGATCGCGCGGTCGGACTGTTCGCCAGCATTTTCCCGCTCGGCGGGATCATTGGGCCCGTCCTTGGCGGGGTCTTCGTGACGTACTGGTCCTGGCGCGGCATCTTCCTGGTCAACATCCCCATCGGCATCACCCTGGTGGTGCTCGGCGCGATCTTCATCCCAGACATCGCCCGGCGGCCGGACCGTCACCTCGATGTTCGCGGCGTCGTGCTCCTCGGCACCACGCTGCTGTCGGCGATGCTCGGCATTGGCTACCTCGGGGGCGCCGGCAGCAGTCCGCTGAGCGCGTATTTCCTAGTGCCCGAGTGCGTCGCTGTTGCGGGCGTGACCGCGTTCGTGCGGCACTCGGCGCGCGCCCAGTCGCCGTTCATCTCGCTCAGGTTCCTCACCGGCCACGGTTTCGGCGTCATGAACCTGCTGAACTTCCTGTATGGCAGCGCCGTGCTCGGATTCGCGCCGCTCGTACCGCTGTATGCCCAGGATCGGTTCGGACTGCCGGTACTCGCGGCCGGCACGCTGCTCACGGCCAGGGCTCTCGGAATGATCGCAACCGCCGGCTTCTCGGTGTTCCTGCTTCGCCGGACGGGCTACCGCTGGCCGATAGCCGTCGGCTTCACGCTGTGCGCCGTCGGCCTGGTCGGAACCGCTGGTAGCCCGCACGGGCTGTCCGCCTACACCTGGCTGGCTATCACGACGGCCATCTGCGGGGTGGGCATGGGCATCGCGACGCCGTCGTCCAACAACGCAACCCTCGGGCTTGCCCCCGAGCACGCTGCTGCGGTGGCCGGCCTGCGCGGCATGTTCCGGCAGTCGGGTGCCATCACGGCCGTGTCCATCACGGCCGCCATCGTGGCGCGCAGCGCCGATCCCGCTCTGGCCCAGGCGCACGTGTTCCTGGTTTTTGCGGCGACCCTGATCGCGGCCCTGCCGCTGGTATTCCTCGTGCCCGAGCATCGCGGCCGCTGGTGAAATGGCGCGCAAGTCGTTATGAGGTAAGAAAGAGGTCGGTGGGCGACACTTTTCCTTCAGGATCATGGTGAAGAGCTGCCGGGCTGCGGACCGGTGGCCACAGGCCTGGCCGGATCGGTGATCCAGGCTGACCACGATCCCACGTACAGCGCAGCGGGGATCCCGGCTAGCTCGAGCGCAAGCACCTCGTGCGCGGCAGTAACGCCGGATCCGCAGTACGCGCCGACGAGCGGGGAACCGTTAGCGGCGGAGTGGTCGCCAGCGGCACCGTGGTCGCCAGCTGCACTGTGGTCGCCAGCTGAACTGTGGTCGCCAGCTGCACTGTGGTCGCCAGCTGCACTGTGGTCGCCGGACTCAAGGTCGATGCCCAGGTTCGCGAACCGCGCCTGCAGCTCGGCCACTGGCCGGAAGAGTCCGGACGAGTTCACGTTCTCCGCCGTCGGCGCGCTCAGCGCGCCGGGAATGTGGCCAGCCACCGGGTCGATCGGCTCGGTCTCGCCGCGATACCGGGCCGGCGCACGCGCATCGAGCAGGATCCCGGACTGCGCGAGCCCGGCGGCACCGGCCGCGTCCAGGATTGGCAGGTGGCCCGGCACGGCCTCGAAGTCACCGGGGTCGGCCTTGACGTCCTCAGTGCTGACCGGCTCGCCCGCGGCCTGCCAGGCGCGGAAGCCGCCGTCCAGCACCCGCACGCGCTCGTACCCGAAGTACCGCAGCAGCCACCACGCCCGTGCGGCGATCGTCGCGTCCCCGTCGTCATACACCACGGCACATCCGCCAGTCCGAACCCCGGCGCCGCGCATAGCGGCCTCGAAGTCCGCGGTCGCAGGCAACGGATGCCGGCCGCCGGAGCCGGGCGTCCCGGCTAGCTGGGTGTCCAGGTCCACGTAGACAGCACCGGGGAGGTGCCCCGCCCGGTACCTTTCGATTCCTGGCGGGCCGCCCGAACGCCAGCGCACGTCAATAACCGTCGGTGGCGCATGGCCCGCCAGAGCGTCGGCGAGTTCCGCGACGCTCGTCAGCGGACCGCCGGAGGCCAGGTCGGCCCGCATAGATCACCTCTGCATGTTCGCTGTGGATAACTTCCTGACTTCTGTGGACAACTGGCAGCGGGCCGGTGCGGTTCCCGCGCGCGCCTGTGGATAAACGTCGACCACCCATCACGCTATGTGAGTGAGCAGCGGCACCCGCTGCTCACTGGGCGTGAGCGATCCGTGCATCCCGATGAGCCTGGACTCGCGCGGTTCCGTGACGGTCGCGACCACCGCCGACGAGCCCCGAGCGGCGGCCACGACATCTCCGATCCGGTCTGCCATAGCGGGCTCGACCGGACCGAACCAGCCCGCCTCGACGGCCTCGTCCCGGCTCACCGTCCAGGCGCTGTCACCGAGCGTAGCCTGCCACGCCGCGAGCACGTCCGCCGTCGCGCCTGGCACTGCATAGACGTGCCGCGCCCTTCCCTCGCCGCCCAAGACCGCGACGCCCTCCCGCAACGCTGGGATCAGATCGACGTCCGTGCGACGGGCCGGCGGCACGTCGACCATGCCGTGATCGGCGGTGACGTGTAGCGCCGTCCCGGCGGGGAGCGCGCCGGCTAGCTGCTCGGCCAGCCGGTCCACGTGCGCGAGCTGGAACCGCCAGGCCGCTGAGGTGCAGCCCCAAGCATGCCCGGTCGAGTCGAGATCGCCCGTGTACACCATCACGAGCCCGCGCGGCACGGACGCCAGCGCTCCTGCGCTCGACGCAACCAGCGCTCCCGGGGTTTCTGCCGGGTGGTAGTCGGCGCCGCGCATGGCCGCCGTCGAGAGCCCCGTCTGCCGGAAGGCCCCAGCCGCGACCCGGAATGCGGCGACTCCCGCTGCAGCGGCCCGCTCGAAGATCGTCGAGCCCGGTTGCCAGGACAGGGGATCGACGTTCTTGTCCCAGCGCAGGGCGTTCAGCAACTGACCAGTCGGAATGCGCACCTGGTAGCCAAGGAGGCCGTGCTGGCCCGGCGGCCGGCCGGTGCCGAGCGAGCCTAGGCTTGTCACCGTCGTCGACGGGAAGCCGGCCGAAAGCCAGCAGCCTGTCTCCATCAGGCCGGCCAGGAACGGCGCCGCCGACCGATGAGCGCGCAGCAAGTCCCAGCCAAGGCCGTCCACCACCAGCAGGCAGGCCCGGCGAACCGGTGGCAAGCCGAGCGCATTGTCCTCACCGGGCACACCAAGCGACGCCAGCACCGACCGGCTCAGGTCGGCCAGCGTGCTGCGCCCGTAGCCGGGCAGCAGCGGCTCCCCGGCCTCATCTGCGTCCGTCACGGACGGCTAGTCGCCTCGGTCAGGGCGCGCGCGAACGACACCACTTGCCCGACGGCCTCCGGACCGTCAGCCGCCTCGCTGACGCGCACTGTCAGGTCATCGGCCGTCATAGTGCCGGTGAACCCGTGGTCGGCCTCGCAGTTTTCGTCCCCGCAGTGGGCCGGCTCGATCTCGATGTGGGACAGCACGTTCCAGCCGATCGTCAGCACGACCTCACTCGGCGCGGTCACGCCAGGAACATACGACGCCGGATCCGGGATCACCCTCGTCAGCGCCACTGATGAGATCCGCGAGTGCCTGACCGCCTCGGTGCTGGTCTCTGCTTGCGCCCGGGACTCGGGATCGGCGTCGTCGGCCGGATACTCGTCGGTGTGGGAGTACACAAGCCGAGTCGGCGTCAGCGCCATGACAGTGACGTGGCGGCGTACCTCCATGCCGGGGTCGAAGTGAGCGTCGTGGACGACGACGTACGAGACGACGGGTTCTGCGCCCACCGCCGATGACACCGCGTCGTAGACGAGTCCGGGATAGTAGCCGCTTCGCTCGATGGCGGCCTGCATGCCGCTCGAAGCCGCCTTCGTATCGCTCATCCCCCCATCCTGCACCGTCGGCGGCTATTCCTTTGCCACGCGGGCGGACTTCACAGCCTTCCCGGCAGCTGCCTCAGGTTCCCGGTAGGTACGTCTGCACCGTCATACGTCCGACCTGCCTGACGTCGGCCAGGTGCAGCTGTCCGGGTGGCAGGCGCAGCCGCGGCGCCGACGGGTCGGCCACCGACACCGGGGCGATCGCGAGCCGGAACTCATCGGCCAGCCCGACCGCCAGGAACTCCTCCAGCGTCTGCGCGCCGCCTTCGACCATGAGCCGGCCGACGCCGCGGCCGGCCAGGTCGGCTACTACCCACCCCGGGAAGAGATGGTCGGTGCCGGGAACGGGCACGATCGTCGCCACCGCCCCCAGCCTGGCGCGGAGCTTGTCGGCCCGCCCCGCGGCGGTGTAGACCAACGGCGGTTTGTCCGCAAAGAACTGCCGGCCGGGGTCCAGGTCGCCGCTCCCGGTGATTGTCACCTTCAGCGGGTTCGCCGGCAGGCCGCGTGCCAGCCGCTCCCGCCGGCGCGCTTCCGACTTGACCAGCAGCCGCGGATTGTCGGTGCGGATGGTCTGCGCCCCGACCATGATTGCGTCACTGCGGGCCCGGAGCTCGTCGACCTGGTCCAAGTCGGCCGCGTCCGATAGCACCAGCCTGGTCGCTGACGCATCGTCGAGATAGCCGTCTGCGGATATCGCCGCCGAGAGCAGCACGTGCACGGGCGCCCTCCCCCAGCCTTGCCCGGCCAAGCCTTGCTCGACTTAAGCCTATTCAGGCCGAGCCAATCCAATCGCCACTGTCCACGCGAACCTACCCGCGCCCGTAGGCTCAGGTGCCATGGCCTGGGCTGGACTGCGGCTCGCGATGACGCTTCTCACTGCCGTGCCGCTGCCCGGCGGAGTTAGCGCGCCGGACCGCCGGACCGCCGCCGCCGCCCTCTACTGGGCCCCGTTTGTCGGACTGGCCCTCGGCGCGCTTGCTGCCGGCGTGCTCCTGGCCTGCCGGGCCGGCCATACAGGTCCGCTGCTCGCCGCCGCGCTGGCCATCGGCGCCCTCGCGGCCCTGACCAGGGGTCTGCACCTCGACGGGCTCGCCGACCTGGCCGACGGCCTTGGCAGTGGCAGGCCGGCTGAGCAAGCGCTGGAGATCATGAAACGGTCTGATATCGGGCCGTTCGGCGTGGTCACGCTTGTGCTGGCGCTGCTGATCCAGGTGACCGCGCTGGCGAGGGCTGACCAGATCGGCCGTGGCCCGCTTGCCATCGTGGCGGCGGCCGTAGCCGCCCGGCTTGCTGTCTTGGTGGCGTGCCGGCGCGGCATTCCGTCGGCGCGGCCAGGCGGGCTCGGTTCGCTAGTGGCGGGGACGATCCATCCCGTCGCGGCTGCGGCCCTGGTCCTGGCGGCCCTCGGTGGCGCCGTCGCCGTCGGCTGGATTTACGCGTTGGCGATCGCGGCCGGGCTGACCGCAGCCGCGGCCGTGACGTCTCTCGCGGTTCGCCGGCTCGGCGGCATCACGGGCGACGTCCTCGGCGCCGTCGCCGAAGTCACGGCGGCGGTTTGCCTGCTCGTCACCGCCTTCAGCTAAGCGGCGGGGACACCGCGAGAGCCGACCTGATGCGGTCGGCATATTCTGCGGCCTCGGCCTCTGACTCATAACGCAGCCGTGGCCAGAAGAACCCGCGAAGCCCGTCGCCCTTTGTCCGGGGCACCACGTGAACGTGCAGGTGCGGCACGCTCTGGCTCACGACGTTGTTGGCGGCCACGAAGGTCCCCTGACACGCCAGGGCCTTCGGCATGACAGCGCTCAGACGCTGCACGCGCACGAAGAACGGGCCGACGGCCGCCGCCGGCAGGTCCGGCAGTGTGGCTACGTGTTCGCGCGGCGCCACCAGCACGTGGCCCTTGAAGACCGGTCTGGCGTCCAGGAACGCGACTACTTCCGAGTCTTCGAGCACGATCTGCGCCGGCACCCGCCCGGCGGCGATGTCGCAGAACACGCAATCGCTGATGGCCGTTACCTTCCTGCTCGCCTCTTCTTCCGGACGATAACCTGCCCGCATGGCATCAGACGGACGACGGCACATTCTGGCAATCGGCGGCATCTCCGCTCCACCCGACGGGCCGCTGCCGCCGATCATCGCGTACTCACTGTCCCTGTCTGGCGTAGCGGCACCGCGCGTCTGCGTGCTCAACACGGCCGCTGGCGACGATCCGGCCGGCTACGTGCGCATGTACTCCAGGCTTTCGCAGCACGGCGCCCGGCCTAGCCACCTCCAGCTGTTCACGATGCCGAATGTGCTCGACCCGGCCGACCTGCTCTTGTCGCAGGACGTGATCTTCGTCGGCGGCGGCAGCGTGGCCAACATGGTTGCAGTCTGGCGGGTACACGGCCTCGACGATGTCATGCGCCAGGCCTGGGAAGCCGGGATCGTCCTCGCCGGCGTCAGCGCGGGCGCCATTTGCTGGTTCCTCGGCGGCACGACCGATTCCTTCGGCCCGCAGCTACGGCCTTTCACCGACGGTCTGCGCTTTCTGGCCGGGAGCTACTGCCCGCACTACAGCGGCGAGCCGACCCGGCGGCCTGCCTACCAGGCCCTGGTGGCCGACGGGACGCTTCCAGCCGGAATCGCCTGCGACGACGGAGCCGGTGCGCATTTCGCTGACGGCGACCTCGAAGCGATCGTGGCCGAGCGGCCGGGTGCGACCGGCTACCGAGTCGAGCCCGACGGCCGCGGCGGTGTGAGCGAGGTCGTATTTCCGGCTCGACCGGTGCCCTAGGGACTGCGTACGTCTCGAGGCTGACCTTGCCTAGCCCGGAGGCTGACGTAGCCAGGCACGCCGGCGCATAACCTTGTTGCGTGTCCGCTCTGTATGCCTGGCTCCGCCGGCACCCTTTGCTGGTCGACAGTGTGCTCGCGGCAGCGCTGCTGTTGTTCAGCATCGCCCAGCTCGTGCAAGGGCCGCGTGGGGAACTGCCGTCGACGTTCCTCCTTGTCGTCCCGGTGGCATTCCGGCGGCGCGCACCAGTGACTGCGTTCGGGGTCGCGGTCGTCGGCGGTGGGATTCAGGTCACCACGGCCAAGCCCAGCGCTGCGGATCTAGCCGTGCTGATCCTGCTGTATACCGTGGCGGCCTATAGGCCCAGGCGAGCGTCCATTTTGGCGCTGCTCGTGTGCCTGGCCGGCTCGACCGTTGCCGTAATGGAGTGGGGGCCGGTGGGAGGCGTCCAGCTGTTCTGGCGCCTGGTCTTCTCCGCCTTCCTGTTTGGCGGCCTGGAGCTGACGGTCTGGATTCTCGGCGACTCCATGCGGTACCGCCGGGGCTACTACGCCGCCCTCGAGGACAAGGCGGCGCGGCTCGAGGCCGAGCGGCACGCCGAGGCTAAGATCGCCGCCGCGGCCGAGCGGGCCAGGATCGCCAGGGAGCTGCACGACGTGGTCGCCCATCACGTCAGCGTCATGGTCGTGCAGGCCGATGGCGCCGGCTACGCGCTTCGTACCGACCCTGACCGAGCCGATGCGGCGCTGCAGGCCATCGCCGGGACGGGCAGGCAGGCACTCTCCGAGATGCGCCGGCTGACTCGGGGTCCTGCGATCGGCCGACGAGCAGGCGACCCTCGCGCCGATGCCCGGCCTGGGCGAGCTGCGGGAGCTGCTCGATCAGGCACGGACGGCTGGGCTCGAGGTTACCTACACGCTGAGCGGCACACCACGTGAGCTGCCCGAGGGCGCCGAGCTTGCCGCCTACCGAGTGGTTCAGGAATCGCTGACGAACACGCGCAAGCACGCCGGGCTGGCGGCGACCGCCGCCGTGACGCTGCGGTACGAACGCGACGGGCTGACAGTTGAAGTGACTGATAATGGACTGGGCGTCACCAGCGAGGACCCCGGCGGACATGGCCTGGCCGGGATGCGCGAGCGGATCGCCATGTACGGCGGCACGGTGACGGCCGGGCCGCTGCCTGGGGGCGGATTCGGGGTCACAGCCAGGTTGCCGTGCCCGCTCGCCGCAGCCGCTCGCGGTGAGACGATTCCCGTTGCAAACCAGGTAGGCCCAGAGCCCGTCAGCCCGGAGCCCGTCAGCCCAGAGCCCGCCAGCCCAGAGCCTGTCAGCCCAGAGCCTGTCGGCACGGGCCCGGTCGTCTGGTCAAACCCGAGCCTTTCGGGCGGCGTCCGATGACAGACTCCGGCCTCATCAGGATCGTGCTTGTCGATGACCAGGAACTCGTCCGGGCCGGATTCCGGATGGTCCTGGACGCTCAGCCAGACATGCAGGTCGTCGGCGAGGCTAGCGACGGACTTGGCGCGGTCGACCTGGCGCGCCGACTGCATGCCGATGTCATGGTTATGGACGCCCGGATGCCCCGCCTCGACGGCGTGGAGGCCACCCGGCGCATCCGGCAGGAGGGCGACCTGCCCAGAGTGCTCATGCTGACGACCTTCGACCTCGATGAGTATGCGTTTGCGGCGCTGAAGGCCGGCGCCAGCGGCTTCCTGCTGAAGGACGTACCGCCAGATGAGCTTCTCTTCGCGATCCGCGCCGTCCACTCAGGTGACTCGGTCGTCGCGCCGTCCACCACCCGGCGGCTCATCGACCAGTTCGCGGCGCTCCTGCCGAGCGGCGGCGACGATACCCCGGCGGAGCTCGGCGAGCTGACGGACCGCGAGCGCGAGGTGCTGATCCTCGTCGCCCAGGGGCTGTCCAACAGCGAGATCGCGCACGGGCTGTTCGTCTCCGAGGCCACAGTGAAGACGCATGTCGGCCGCGTGCTGGCCAAGCTGCGCCTGCGCGACCGGGTGCAGGCAGTCGTCTACGCCTACGAGCACGGCCTCGTGCGGGCAGGCCAGCGGCCCTGACGTCGCTGGCCCCGAGGCCAACGCACAAGCTGCCTAATCGTTCAGCGACAAAGCGCCGACCGCGCTGACGTTCCGTTGTCATGGAATGACCAAATAAGCGTCCACTTCCGCCGTCTGCCCGCTAATCTCGCACTGGCTGCAAAAGAGCGGACGACTCATGCTGACGGTGCATAACTTTTCCTACGGGGTCGTAACCCCCGTACTCGGCTACCTCATGTCCTGCCTGGGCGCGTTCCTGGGCTTGCGCTGCACCGCACGCGCGATGGCGTCGATGGGGCGCGACAGACTCGGCTGGCTGCTCCTGGGAGCGCTGTCGATCGGCACGACCGGCATTTGGGTCATGCATTTCATCGCGATGCTCGGGTACACGATTCCGGGCGAGGTCATCCACTACAACGTGCTGATCACGATCGGCAGCATGCTGATCGCAGTGGCCGTCGTCGGAATCGGCTTGCTGATTGTTGGGTTCGGGGCCAGGAACTGGCGCAACCTGCTCTTCGCGGGCACGTTCACCGGCGCTGGCGTCGCGGCCATGCATTACTCCGGAATGGCAGCCATGCGAATGCCTGCCAGGATGACCTACAGCCCTGAGCTGTTTGGTCTTTCCGTTGTCATCGCCGTCGTCGCCGCCACCGCGGCGTTGTGGGCAGCACTCAACCTGAGCGGTGCCCGCGCCACCCTCGGCGCCGCGCTCATCATGGGCGTCGCCGTCAGCGGCATGCACTACACCGGGATGGCCGCCCTACACGTGTTCCGTCCCGGTACCGGTCGCGGCATGGAGATGGCAGGCGGCGGCGCGACAGCAGAGAACTTCCTGCTCCCGCTGCTGATCGGCATCAGCATTCTCGCCTTCATCATGACCGCGACCCTGGCGCTGTCGCCGACCGACGAGGAGCTGCGGGCTGACGCAGAGCTCATGCAGCGGATCGAGGCGTCCCGCGCTGGCCAGGATGCCCAGCTGGTCGACGGTGTCACGGTCGCTGGAAGCGCGCAGCCGAGTGCGCACCTGCCCCGAACAGTCGTCAGCCGCGCGATGCAGGCGCGTCGCCAGGCCGAGAACGGAGAGCCGTACTCGCGCCAGTGACCGGCTGGCACAATGGCGAGCGTGCCAGCGAGTCTCAGCAGCGACCCTCTCAGCGGCGACGCCTGCCAGCGGCAACCCTGCCAGCGGTGCGGGTGGCCAGCCGCGGCCCGGCCGGTGGCTGCTCCTGGTCTACCGCGTGCCATCGGAGCCGAGCAGACTCCGTGCCACTGTCTGGCGCCGGATCAAGAGCCTTGGCGCGATCTATTTGCAAAGCTCGGCGGCTGCGCTTCCGGCGAGCACACCGGCCGAGCGGGCGTTGCGCAAGCTACGCAGCGAAATCCTCGACATGGCCGGGACCGCCGTGCTGTTGTCCTGCGAGGTCCTTGCCGGTGAGTCGGACATCCGGTCCCAGTTCCAGGACGCGCGCGACGACGAGTACGAGGAGATCGTCGATAAGTGCGCGGACTTTATCGCTGGGATCGACAAGGAGTACCGGGACAACCATTTCAGCTACGCCGAACTCGAGGAGAACGAGGTCGACCTCGTCAAGCTTCGGACCTGGCTCCAGCGGATCCGCGACCGCGACGTCTTCGGTGCGTCGGGGCTCCAGCAGGCCGTCAGCTCGCTGGCGGAGTGCGAGGAGAAGCTGGAGGCGTACGCCGCGCACGTGTACGCCGAGGAAGCAGAGGGCCACTGACCGCACGCGACAGGCTCACGGGCAGCAGCACGATGATCACCAGCGGCAGTAGCCACCACGCCGTCACCCCGGCCCGGTGCAGCCCGTAGGTCCCGGCTAGGCCGAGCACGATGCCCACGGCGACCAGCCAGTCGTCCCCGATGACGAAGTCGTACCAGAAGGCGCCAAACGCCCGCAGCTTTGACATATCCCGTCTCCTTAGCCGGCGATCTGTTAGCCCGCGACCCGGCCAGCCGGCTCCGGCTGCTGGGCGGCACTGCCCCCCGCTCCGCTGCCAGACTGCCGCAGGAGCGCGGTCAGCCCGACGCCGAAGATGGCGACGGCCGGGATGATCACGAGCAACGCGGCGTCCGAGCCGGGCCAGTGCGCGCCAGCGCCCTCGCCTCCCCAGAACAGGCCGAAGCTGGTCAGCATGATCCCGACGACGAACTTCATGGTGTTCTCGGGCACCCGCGCCAGCGGCGCCTTGATCGCGAACCCCGCGGCAGTAATCAGCACGATCGCGCAGCCGGCCGCGATCGCGGCCAGCCCGACGTTCTTGGCATTGGCGCCGAAGGTCAGCACGATGAACACGACCTCGAGGCCCTCGAGCAGCACGCCCTTGAAGGCCAGGGTGAAGCCGTACCAGTCAGGCGCCAGGAAGGACCGGCGGGCTTGCTGCCCCTTGGCTTCGGCCAGGTGCTCGGCGTATAGCTTCTCCTCATCGTGCAGCGCCTTGTGCCCGCTTGCCCGCAGGATGGCCTTGCGCAGCCACTGAATCCCGAAGACGAGCAGCAGCGCGCCGACGACGACCCGCAGCGCGGTCAGCGGGATGTGCGACACGGCCGGCCCGAGTATCGCGACGACAACCGCGAGCACGACGAGCGCGGCGGCCGAGCCGGACCCGGCGGACCGCCAGTCTCTGGCCGTGCCGGCCGCAAGCACAATGGTGGTCGCCTCTACCGCTTCGACCGCACAGGCCAGGAAAACGGCGATGAACAGCGCGCTGGCGGCGGCACTCATGACGGTCCTCCAGGTGACCTACGGCGGCGATGACCTAGTCATAATAACAGCCGTCACTTCCGCCAGGTGACGACCGTTACCGGCGACTGACCGCGGATCGGCGGTAGCCCCAAGAGGCACTAGGCTGAGGACCCGTGACTACGAACCCGCTGACAGTCAGTACGGGCGACGCGCGTAGCGCCGCCGCAGACGCCCTCATTATCGGAGTAATCGAGGGCCAAGACGGCCCCATTCCCGCTCATGGCTCGGAGGACACCGACACCGCACTGGGCGGCACGCTCGCCGCTACCCTTACCGCCCTGGGCGCCACCGGCAAGCAGGACGAGCTGACCAAGATCGCATCGTCGGGTGCTGTCGCGGCGCCCCTGATCGTCGCTGTCGGGCTTGGCCAGGCCGACCAGGGCGGGGAACGGGGCCGACTTGAGTCCCTCCGCCGCGCAGCCGGCGCAGCCGTTCGCGCGCTGGCCGGTCCGGGCCGCCCGAACGCCCCGACGTCGATCGCGCTATCGCTGCCCGCTCGCGACGAGGCCGAGACGGAGGCCGTGGCGCTCGGCGCGCTGCTCGGCCGCTACAGCTTCACCCGGTATCGCAACGGCGGTACAGCAAGCCACCCGGACGCCCCCGACCTCACTGTGCTGTCGTCCGTGGGCGCTGCGGCCGGGCGGGCCCAGGAACTCGCAGACGCCATGATTCTCGTCCGCGACCTCGTCAACACCAGCCCAGCAGACCTCTTTCCCGAGACGTTCGCCGCCGAAGCACAGCGCGTCGCCGTCTCGGCTGGCCTGGAGATCGAGGTTCTGGATCATGTCGCGCTCGCGGGCGGCGGCTACGGAGGTCTCACCGCCGTGGGCCAGGGCTCGGTCCACCCGCCGCGGCTCGTCCGGCTCGCGTACCGGCACCCGGATGCGACGAAGACCGTTGTTTTCGCCGGCAAGGGCATCACGTTCGACTCTGGAGGCCTGTCGCTGAAGCCGCCGAAGGCGATGGAGGCGATGAAGTCCGATATGAGCGGCGCCGCTGCCGTGCTCGGCGCGCTTCAGGCGATCGCGGCACTCAGGCCAGCCGTCAACGTCGTCGGCTACCTGGCCATGGCGGAGAACATGCCAGGCGGCGGCGCGCAGCGTCCGTCTGACGTGATTACGATCTTCGGCGGTAAGACCGTCGAGGTACTTAACACCGACGCCGAGGGCCGCCTGGTGCTGGCTGATGCGCTGGCCCGGTCCGCGGAGGACACCCCAGACCTGCTCATCGACGTGGCGACGCTGACCGGCGCTCAGCTTGTCGCGCTCGGGCCGCGGATTGCCGGAGTGATGGGCAGCGACGACGAGGTCGCTGCCGCTATAGCAGAGACAGCGCGCGTGGCCGGCGAGCAGGCCTGGCCGATGCCGCTGCCACCCGAACTGCGCAAGGGCCTGGACTCCTCAGTCGCTGACCTTGCCAACGTGGCCGGGGAACGGTTCGGCGGCATGCTGGTAGCTGGGCTGTTCCTCAAGGAATTTGTGCCTGATGGCGTGCGCTGGGCACATGTGGACATTGCCGGCCCCGCATTCCACGAGGGCGAGCCCTACGGATACACCCCCAAGGGCGGGACCGGCGCCGCGGTGCGGATGCTCGTCCAGGTCGCGACCGATGTCGCGGACGGGCGGCTCTGACGCCGGAGGGTAAGCAACGACGCTTGCCCCGAAGGACATTGTGACAAGGAGTACACACGTGACCGACAGTGCCGACTTTAGTAGCGCCGGCTCGAACAATGGCGGCTACGACATCGTCATACTCGGCGGGGGCAGCGGCGGCTATGCCTGCGCGCTGCGGGCCGCCGAACTGGGTATGCGGGTCGCGCTCATCGAAGAGGACAAGGTCGGCGGCACCTGTCTGCACCGCGGCTGCATACCAACCAAGGCACTGCTACACGCCGCCGAGGTCGCTGACCATGCCCACGAAGGCCCGAGCTTCGGCGTGCGCAGCAGCCTGGACGGCATCGATATGGACGGCGTCAACGCCTATAAAGACAAGGTCGTCACCCGGCTCTGGAAGGGCCTGACGAACCTCGTCGCCAGCCGGAAGATCGAGGTCATCCAGGGCCACGGCAAGCTCATCTCGCCGACGTCGGTCCTGGTCGGCGACCGCGTGGTCAACGGCACCCACGTGGTGCTCGCGACAGGTTCGGAGACACGGAGCCTGCCCGGCCTGGTCCCCGACGGCCGCCGGATCATCACCAGCGATCACGCCCTGCGCCTCGATCGCGTGCCAGCCTCGGTGGTCATCCTGGGCGGCGGCGTGATCGGCGTCGAGTTCGCGAGTGTGTGGCGATCGTTCGGCGCGGAAGTCACCATCGTCGAGATGATGCCCCACCTTCTGCCGACCGAGGAGGAGTCGAGTTCGAAGCTGCTCGAGCGCGCGTTCCGCCGTCGCGGCATCGGCTTCAAGGTCGGTACCAGGTTCGAGAGCGTCAAGGACACCGGTGACGGCGTGACCGTCACGCTCGAAGGCGGCTCGACGATAGACGCCGAGCTGCTGCTTGTCGCAGTCGGCCGTGGGCCGGTGTCGGCCGGGCTTGGCTACGACGAGGTCGGCGTCGCCATGGACCGCGGCTTCGTCCTCGTCGACGACCTATGCCGGACGAACATCCCCACGATTTCCGCAGTGGGTGACCTCCGGCCCGGTCTGCAGCTCGCGCACGTTGGGTTCGGCGAGGGCATCATGGTCGCCGAGCGGCTGGCGGGCCTGCCGGTCGTCCCGATCGACTACGACGGTGTGCCGCGGATCACCTACTGCCATCCTGAGGTCGCCTCCGTCGGCATTACAACGGCCACAGCCGCGGCTCGCGGGATTGAGTTCACCGAGTTCACCTACGACCTGGCCGGGAATGGCAGGGCCCAGATCCTCCAGACCAACGGCGCGGCGAAGGTCATCGTCGCGGCGGGCGGTGGCCCCACGCTCGGCGTGCACTTGGTCGGCGCGCGCGTGGGCGACCTGATCGCGGAGGCACAGCTAATCGTCAACTGGGAGGCTGTGCCGAACGACGTGGCCCAGCTGATCCACCCGCACCCCACGGAGTCAGAGGCAATCGGCGAGGCCTTCCTCGCACTGGCCGGGAAGCCGCTCCATAACCACGGATGACGAGCGAGCGCCCTGCCTGCCACGGTACGAGCGCTAGAGTCACTTATAGGCGAAGAAGGAGTTACGGGAAGCGATGTCGGTCTCTGTATCGATGCCACAACTCGGCGAGAGCGTTACCGAGGGCACTGTCACCCGCTGGCTCAAGCGGGAGGGCGAGCACGTTCAGGCTGACGAACCGCTGCTCGAGGTGTCCACCGACAAGGTCGACACAGAGATCCCGTCCCCCGTCTCGGGCATCTTGCGCGGCATCACCGTGGCCGAGGACGAGACCGTCGCGGTAGGTGCCGAGCTCGCGATCATCGACGAGGACGGCTCGGCGGCCCGGGCGGAGGAAGCGGCACCGCAGGCAGCGCCCGCCCAGCCAGCCCCTCCCCAGGCACAGCCGCAGCCGATACAGCCGCAGCCGGTACAGCCGCAGCCGGTACAGCCGCAGCAGGCACCGCCGGAGCCAGTGCCTTCCCAGCCGGTGCAACCGCAGCCGGTCGCAGCCGAGGCGCCGCCGACCTATGAGCCGCCAGCGCCCAGCTACGCTCCCCCACCGGAGCCCGAGGTCCTACCCGCCGATCCCCCGCCGCCCGCCTACCAGGCCGTCGAAGCCGCGTATCCCGACTACGACGGTGGCAATGGTCAGGCGCCCGCCGCTTCTCAGTTCACCGACACGGCGGATGGCCCGTACGTGACGCCGCTAGTGCGCAAGCTTGCGGCCGAGCACGGCATCGATCTCGCGTCGGTCACCGGCACTGGCGTTGGCGGCCGGATCCGCAAGCAGGACATCCTGGATGCGGCCGCATTCCAGCGCAGCCCGGTTGCTCCTGCGCAGCAGGGGTCAGGGCAGCCTGGCTCCGTCCCGCAAGCTGCGCCCGCCGCGGAGGCAGTACAGCCCACCCAGCCCGTTTCGGCGCCACAATCCGCACCGGCTCAGCCTGTCGCTGTGGCCTACCAGGCCGGCGCGCCTGCACCAGCGGTCGGGGATGCGGAGCAGGACGCCCGCCAGAGGCCGGCCATCGTGCCGTCGAGTCTGCGCGGCACGACCGAGCGGATGTCTCGTGCCCGGCAGGTGATCGCGCAGCGGATGGTCGAGTCACTTCAGACCTCAGCACAGCTGACCACGGTCGTCGAGGCCGACGTGACCGCGATCGCCCGACTGCGGGCGCGCGCCAAGGCGGCATTCGAGGCGCGAGAAGGCGTGAAGCTATCCTTCCTGCCGTTCTTCGCGCTTGCGACCGTCGAGGCGCTGAAGGTGCACCCCAGGCTGAACGCCGTGATCGACACCGCGTCCGGCCAGGTCACTTACCACGACGCCGAGCACCTCGGCATCGCCGTTGACACCGAACGCGGTCTGATGGTCCCCGTCATCAAGAACGCGGGCGACCTCAACATCGGCGGGCTGGCTCGTAAGATCGCCGACTTGGCCAGCCGGACCAGAGCGGGACAGGTCAGCCCGGACGACCTGTCCGGCGGCACGTTCACGATCACCAATACGGGCAGCCGGGGCGCGCTGTTCGACACGCCGATCATCAACCAGCCGCAGGTTGGCATCCTCGGGACCGGCACGGTCGTCAAGCGTGCCGTGGTCGTCGAGGACTCGACGCTGGGTGAAGTGATCACCGTCCGGTCGATGGTCTACCTGGCGCTGACGTACGACCACCGGCTCGTCGACGGCGCCGACGCAGCCAGGTTCCTGGTCACGATCAAGGATCGGCTCGAGGAAGGCGCGTTCGAGTCCGAGCTCGGCCTCTAGTTACGCCCGTGGCGGGTACCGAGGTCTTGTCGCTTGACCGCCTTCAAGGGGAGGGCCCATGAGCTACGCCCGGCAACTGCTGGACAGCCACCCACGCTCCTTCGACTTCGACGCTAGCGTGCTGGCTGCCGCCATCGACGCGCTCAATGACTGTGCCCAGGCCTGCACCGCTGACGCCGACGATGACTTGAGCGAAGACAACCTGACCGACATGGTGAAGTGCATCCGGCTGTGCCTGAACTGCGCTGATATCTGCACCGCCGCGGTCGCGGTCACTAGCCGCCTTACTGCCTACGACGCCGCCGTCACCAGGCCGCTGCTGGAGGCTTGCACAGCCATCTGCAGGAAGTGCGGCGATGAGTGCGAGCGCCACGCCCAGATGCACCAGCACTGCCGAGTCTGCGCCGACGCATGCCAGCGCTGCGAGCGGGCCTGCCAGGAACTCCTGGACATCATGCGATAGCAGACCCGCTGGTAAGCGGTTCGAGAGCCGATCGCATCAGCGCATGCCAATGCGGTCGCAAATCTACGGGCCGAACGGCCGATTGCCGTCGGCCAGGCAGTCGGATTGAACCCGAACGATGTCGGTCTGAGTGTGATGTCCGGCAACCTGGCTGTTGGCCGATGATTCCGGCCTGCCCGGCACGGACTCAGAGCGGTGAACTGCTGCGAGGAGAGTCTGCAGGTCAGCTGCCAGCCTAGGATCAGAACCGTTGGAGGCTATGACCGCGGCAGCATTGAGCGTGGAAACGCCGCCCGCCGCTGGGCCTTCCCAGCGGAAAAATGTCTCACACGCCCGCGCAGTCAGGCTGGCTGGGGCGGGCATCGCCCAGATACCTGGCAGCCCCACCATCGCGATGGCGGCCAGCGCGATGATCGCGCATCCGACCGCCTTGACGAGCGCCTGGGCGGGCGGTTTCGAAGCTGTCCTGGCGGGCTTGGGTACCGGCCGCTGGATCGGCCAGCCAGGGATGTCATCGGTGAGCGTGGCCAGGTCGGCCCAGGTCCGGGAGGTGAGCGTCTCGCCCACCCGCACGTCAAGCTCGGCCTTGGTCAGCCGACCGTGCACGAATGCGGTTTTCAGTATGTCGAGCACGCGGTCGCGGTCGCTATCAGAAGCTCTGAGCCGGCCACGGCTTCCCGTGGCAACAATAATCTCGTCTTCCGCCCTCACCGCCGCCCCCTCCGGTGCACAGCTTGCGAACGAACCTGCGGTTGCCGGATGCCTGCCAAGGACTCCAGATTAAGACTGTGCGCCGCTGCGTGTCTCCTGCGGGCCAGCCGTTGTCCCTTATTTCGGAGGTCATAACTGTGCGAATCGCCATTACGGCATCTACAGGGCTCATCGGCAGAGCGCTGACCGAACAACTCGGCCGAGACGGCGTGGACGTCCTCCGGCTGGTGCGCCGACCGGCGAATGCCGGCGAGCTCCAGTGGGACCCGACTAGACCGGACGGTGGTCTGGACGGCAAGGCGTTCGATCGAGTGGATGCCGTCGTGCACTTGTCCGGCGCGCCGATCGCATCGGGCCGGTGGACGCCGACCCGCAAGCAAGAACTGCGCGCTAGCCGGATCGACAGCACTAGCGTGCTGATCCGGGCGATGCTTGCTGCTCCGACGCCGCCGCCAGTGCTGCTGGCCGCCTCGGCCATCGGGTGGTACGGCGACACCGGCTCCAAGCCCGTGGACGAGACCGCGCCGAGCGGGACTGGCTTCCTCCCGGCGCTCGTTCGCGACTGGGAGCAGGCCACCGTTCCGGCCAAGGCAGCCGGCATCCGGGTCGTGAACCTGCGCTCTGGCGTAGTGCTGTCCAGCCGCGGCGGCATGCTCAAGCCATTGATGCTGCCCTTTCGGTTCGGACTCGGCGCACGTGTCGGTGCGGGCACGCAGTATGTGAGCTGGATCGCTCTGACCGACCACGTCCGGGCGATGCGGTTCCTGCTCGAGCGCGACGACCTAGCCGGACCAGTCAACCTGACCGCGCCAGTTCCGGCGACCAACGCCCAGCTGACGAGGGCACTGGCCAGGGCGCTGCACCGGCCGGCCTTCCTCCGCGCGCCGTCCGGCCTGCTCCGGCTGGCACTTGGCGAACTGTCCGCCGAACTCCTGAACAGCAGCCGCGTCATCCCGGCGCGGCTCGAGGCGGCCGGATTCACATTCGAGCATCCGACGATCGGGCCGGCTATGGCCGCAGCCACCAGCGATGATTCTCGGGCACGCCGGGCAGGTTAAACCGGGTGCCGGCCAGAGTCGACTTCCTAGCCAGGCAGGTTGGCTGCACTGTGGAGGTCCGGCAGGTGCTTCTCGGGCTCGGCTAGGAGATCAGTCAGCGGTCGGCCAGGCTCAACGCCCACAAGCGGGATGTCACGCAGGCGCGGAACCCGCCCGGTCATTCCGCGGTAACGCAGCATGACGGCGTTGGTCATCCGCAGCAAGCGCCGGGCGCCGAGGACCGCGACCGCTGCGAGCGGAAGCTCGATCAGCACCGCAGATAGCAGGCTCAGCCAGAACCCATTCGTGTGCGCATCAAGCACGACATCGAACCAGGCATCGCAGCACAACAGCGTCGCGAGGACCACGAGGCAGACGATCAGGATCTGGCGCCGCTGCCACGACGCCCAGCCGGTCGCGGCGAACGCCACCAGCAGCGCGATGTCGAAGCCTACCCAGGCACCGCGCCAGCCACCGGACCGGTAATACCCCGGCAGGGTGACAGCGAGCAACCCAATCCAAACCGCGAGGACCAGGCAGCAGACGATGATCACGGCCAGGATGGTTGCCCGTCGCCGGTCCTTGGTCCGGTTGGCGAGCTCCTGGGCGTCGATGTCGGCCAGGACGCGTCGCAGGCGTTGCCGCTCTTGCGGAGTCATGCGGCGCAGTTCTTCCTCGTCATACAAGGCACGTACCTCCTGCTGACGGTAGCCACGACGCGGCTCAGTGCATTCCCGCGTTTTCTGCCCCGTAAGCGGCCCTGCCATGCCGCTGGCATGATCTCGATTTTGCGTCTGCGTTACGTCAGGCTGGACTAGGCGATGGTGACCGGCAGTGTGTCGAAGCCGCGCAGCAGGAAGGTCTCCCGCCGCACCGGCTCGCCGGCGGCGGCCAGCTTGGGGAACCGGCGCACCAGACGGGGGAACGCGATGCTGCCTTCCAGCCTGGCCAGCGCCGCCCCAATGCAGAAGTGCACCCCACCCCCGAAGCTCAGCGGTCCGCCATCGGAGCGGCCTGGCCGGAAGGTGTCGGGCTCCGCGAAGTGTCGTGGATCCCTGTTTCCCGCACCAAGCAGCGTGGTCACCGAATCGCCGTCGCCGATCATCACGCCGCCTATCTTTGTCTCGTACCCGATCCGGCTCGTGAGCTGCACGGGCGAGTCATAGCGGAGCACCTCCTCCACGAACGCTCCCGCTGATACTGAGCCGCCTGCAAGCGCCGCGCCTGCCTGCGGATCCTGGAGAATGATCCGGAGTCCGTTGCCGAGCAGGTTCGTCGTGGTCTCGAAGCCGGCGACGAGCAGCAGGGTCAGGTTGTGCAGCAGCTCGGCATCGCTCAGCCGGCCGTCGGCCTGGTCGCTGACCGCCAGGAGATCACTGATCAGGTCATCGCGCGGCTCGGCGCGACGGCGCGCGGCCAGCCCGGTGAAGTAAGCGAGCAGTTCGGTAGCGGCGGCGTTGATGGCCGGCAAGCTGGCCATGTCGTCGAACTCGAAGACGCGGGCAAGGTCGCGCGCGACCGGACGGAAGCTCTGACGATCCGACTCGGGTATACCGATCAGCTCGCAGATCACGGTGACCGGCAGCAGGTACGCGAAGTCGTGCATGAACTCGACCGCCGAACCATCTGCGCCGCTGTCGGCCATCAAGTCCAGTAGATCGTCGGCCATCGCGCCGATCGCCGGCGCCAGGCCCGCCACTCGCCGCGCGGTGAACGTGCGTGCCATGAGGCTGCGGACGCGGGAGTGCTTCGGCCCATTCAGGTTAAGGATCCAGTCCATGGCCTGGATAAAGACCGGGTTCTCGCGCCAGCCTGGGAAGTCCTGCTCGAATCTGTCCTGGTCGCTGACGCGGAACCCAGTGTCGCGCAGGACCGCGCTGATGGCGTCGTAACCGACGACCACGATGGCACCGGGCGCGAGGCTGATGGCCTCGCCCATGGCGTGCAGATCTGCATACAGCGGATAGGGATTGGCGCGGCCCTGCGGCGTGAGCAGCGCGGTGAAGATCTCCTGGGCATCCATGTATCCCTCGCATTACTCGCCCGGGCCCGTAGTCAGACGATAAGTACTATCGCGTTGTGTCGTCAAGCTATATCGCGTTGCTCGCAGCGCCGGGTCTTGTGCGGGGCAGGGCTAAGCTGATGCTGTGCATGGTGAGCTGGTATTCGCCCAACTGGGCATGGGCGAGGACGCAATCGACTACGTGGCGGCGTGGGATATCCAGCGGGTCGTGCACGAGCGGCGCGTCGCGGGCGAGATCCCCGATACCTGCCTGCTGCTCGAGCACCAGCCGGTGTACACGGCGGGCAAGCGCACCAGTCCATTCGATCGGCCTGTTGGCGATCCCGGCGCGCCGGTCATCGACGTCGACCGCGGCGGCAAGATCACCTGGCATGGCCCCGGACAGCTCGTTGGCTATCCGATCGTTGCGCTTGAGGAGCCTCTCGACGTCGTCAGCTACGTCCGCCTGATCGAGGACGCCATGATCGGCGCCTGCGCCGCATTCGGCGTGGCGGCAGGCCGGGTCGAAGGGCGAAGCGGCGCCTGGCTGCCCGGCGACGAGCGCGGCAAGCCTGACCGCAAGGTCGCAGCGCTGGGGATCCGCGTTGCCCGAGGCGTGACCATGCACGGCTTCGCCCTCAACTGCGACTGCGACCTGTCCTGGTACGACCGGATCGTGCCGTGCGGCATTGCCGATGCGGCCGTCACGTCGCTGTCGGCCGAGACCGGCCGGCAGATCACCGTGACCGATGTCCTGCCCGTTGTGGAGCGCGAACTGGCGCGAGTGCTCGGCGCTGCCAGCATCGAGCGGGTCGCAGGCCTGCCTGTGGCGCGCTCTGCGGCAGGTGCCGCGCACTAACGCGCGGCCGGTTATCACGGAGCCAGGCCAGGCCCTGGCCGCACGCAACCCGACGATAGGGCGACGATCGCCGCCGTGATGCGCGGCACCGACATCGGTAGCACGAGAGCGTCCAGCTCGCTAGCCGGAACGAACCGGCACTCGTCCAGTTCTTCTGGCTGCAGCCGGACGCCGGCCAGGCTCGTGAGGGTACCGCCGTCGAAGATGAAAAAGACCGCAGGACGAGCCGCCGACCCGTACATCTCCTGTGCCGGCTGCCAGTCGATCGCCAGCAGCCCGCCGACCTGCTGGTCAATGCCGAGCTCCTCCGTCACCTCCCTGGCGCACCCCGCGCGCGGCGCCTCGCCGAATTCGCAGATCCCGCCCGGCAGCGTCCAGTGGTCACGGTAGTTCGGCTTGACTACGAGCACTCTCCCGGCGCCGTCGCCGATCAGCGCAGCTGCGCTGAGGATGACGCCAGGAAGGCTGGCGTGCCAGGCCACCGGCTCCATGAAGTCCTCGGGCTGCGCCGTGCTGCCCACCCTCAGCTGTCCCTGCTGGCGGCTTGCGCCAGGAAGTCGCGGAGATCGGCCGCGGGTACCTGGACCTGCTCGCCGCTGCGCATGTCGCGCACCGTCGCGACACCGGCTTCGTGCTCCTGCTCGCCGTAGATCACAGCCCACCGCGCGCCGCTGTCGCTGGCCCACTTCAGCTGCCTGCCAAGTTTGCCCGACGAGCCCAGGTACACGCTGGCGCGCAGTGCGGCGGCCCGCGCTGCGGCCGCGAACCCAAACGACTCCACGGCAAGGTCGGTCCGCATCACGGTAATGGCGACATCCAGCCGGGTCGGCTCAGGCGCGTCTGCGCCGCGAAGCAGCGGCAGGATCCGCTCCAGGCCGATCGTCGCGCCGGTGGCCGGCACGTCTGGGCCGCCGAGCTGCTCGATCAGGTGGTCATACCGGCCTCCGCCGGCGATCGAGCCGGACACGCCGGGAGCGACAGCTTCCCAGATCGGCCCGGTGTAGTAGCTCAGCCCGCGCGCCATACGCGGCATGAACACGATGCGCCCGGCCGGCACCTGGCCAGACAGCAACGACAAGACTGTGTCAACCTCCGCCAGGCCGGCGGTTCCTTCATCGCTCTTCGTCAGAGCGTCGCGGACCCGGTCGACGGAGTCCGGCGCCGTCAGCGCGGTCACGAGCTCACCGGCCTGCTCCACCGGCAGGCCGCGCCCGATCAGCTCGTCGACGACTGCGGCAGCGGGCAGCTTGTCGAGCTTGTCGAGCGATGTCAGCACGCCCGACCCGATATCCGGCTGGACTCCGAACGCCTCGAGCAGGCCAGCGAGGACGCGCCGGGAGTTCAGCAGGATGGTGAAGTCCGGCAGGCCCAGTTCAGCCAGCGCATCGTGCTGCGCGCTGAGCGTCTCGGCGTCGGCGAGCAGCGACTGCGAGCCGAGCGTGTCCAGGTCACACTGCACGAACTCGCGGTACCGGTCCTTGCCGGGCCGGTCGGCCCGCCAGACCGGGCCCATGGCGTACCGCTTGTAGGGGGCCGGAAGCTGACTACCGTAGGCCGCCGCGACACGCGCCAGCGGGACCGTCATGTCGTAGCGGAGCCCGAGGTCGGCCTCTCCAGACGCTTCGTGCTCGCCGCGCCGAAGGATCTTGAAGATCAGCTTGTCGCCTTCATCGCCGTACTTGCCGAGAAGTACGTCGAGTCGCTCGAACGCCGGCGTCTCGAGGGGCTCGAAACCGTAACGCGCGAAGACCGACCGGATCAGGGCGAACGCATGCTCACGCCGCTCGACGTCGGCGGCGAGGAAATCACGCGTCCCGGACGGCGGGTCAAACTGGCTCGGCATGAGCCCTATGGTTCCCGATGACCGGCCTGTTCGTCACATCGGCCCGCCGGGCTACGGCGGGCGGGTCAGTAACGGGTGCCGACGAGCAGGGAGTTCGCCAGGTCGGGTAGCACGACCTCAGTCCAGCTCAGGCCGCTTTGCCCGGCGAAGAGCTCGCGCTTGACATCCGATGCCGGTAATGGCGAGTCCGGCGGCAGTGCCAGGACTGGCGTCAGGTCGTCCATCACGATGCGGCCGCCTGGCCGGAGCATCCCGCGAAGCGCAGCGAACGCCACAGCGTCCCGCACACCGCAGTCGGCGAAGATCAGGTCGAATGGCGCCCGTGGCGCCAGCAGGGCGCTGGCATCGCCAGCCAGCACCCGGACGCGGGCGTCCGCGGCGAAGAGGCGGGCGGCGGCGGCCGCCAGATCACTGTCCAGTTCGGCCGTGACCAACGTGCAGTCGGCCGGCATCGCGCTGGCGATCCACGCAGCACCGATGCCCGCACCCGTGCCAAGCTCCGCGATCACGCCGCCTTGGCAGCCGGCGGCTAGCATCGCGAGGAACCGGCCGACGTCAGGCAGGCATGCCGACGGCCGGACGGGTCCTGCTTCTTGCCTCGTGAGCGGGAATCCTTGCTGCCGGGCGACAGCGTAGGCCTGCTCGACCAAAGGCGGCAGTGTTCTCCTGATCACTGTGATTCCCCTCAGGTGCGACGCCGGTACGCCCGCACGGCCAGCGGGGCGAACACCACAAGGATGCCGAGTGCCCAGAGCATCGACTCCCCTGCGTACACGCCGACCGGGCCGCCCCGCATCAGGCCGCGCACGGCGGCCGCGAGCAACGTCATCGGGTTAGCCTTGGCGAACCCCTGCAGCCATCCTGGCATCGTCTGGATCGGCACCAGCAGGCCGCTGGCGAACACGATCGGAAACATCGCGGTGAAACCGAACGTCTGTACGCCCTGCGGGCTCTTGACCAGCATGCCAATCAGGGCCGAGACCCAGCACATCGCCATCGCGAACGCGAGCACCAGCAGGCAGGCAGCGACCGCGGCGATCGGGTTGGTCGTCACCCGGAAGCCGAGCACCATGCCGAACCCGAGCGTGACGACGACCGAGATGATGTAGCGAGTGACGTCGCCCATGATCGCGCCGGCGAGCGGAGCCCATCGCGCGATTGGCAGGCTGCGGAACCTGTCAAAGATCCCGGCGGAGATGTCCTGATTCAGCATGAGCCCGGTGCCCAGCGTGGCGAACAAGACGGTCTGGACCAGGATTCCTGGCAGGACGTACTGGAGGTAGTCAGTCACGCTGCCGTGCGCGATTGCGCCGCCGAACACGTACGTGAACAACAGCAGGAACATGATCGGCTGCAGGCTCAGGCCGAGCAGGTCCTCGGAGTTCGTCCTGATCTTCAGCACGCTGCGCCACGTCAGGGTGAACGAGTTCCGCAGGCCGGCGCGCGCGCTCAGCCGGCGCGCAGGCGCCTGGCTGCCCAGTGTTATCGCGGTCATCGCGCTGCCCTCTCTCGCACCCTGGCCGTGGCTGGCTCGGTTGTCTCCGTCATTTGCGTCTTCGTCGTCTCGCTGCTGTTGGCGTCTTCGGCCCGGTGCCCGGTCAGTGTCAGGAAGACCTCGTCCAGACTGCTCTTGCGCAGGCTGAACTCAGCTAGTTCGATGCCGTTCTCATCAAGCTGGCGGACGATGCCGGGCAGGATCGCCGCGGTCGGCACCTGTGCGGTGACCCGGCGGCCGCCCGGGTCGGTGACAGGCTCGGCGCCGGTCCAGGCCGCGAGCGCCGCAGCGACGTCGCTGAGCCGCGAGTGATCAGCGGGCATGACCTCGAGCACCTGTCCGCCAACCTTCGCCTTGAGCTCGTCCGGCGTGCCCGTCGCGATCACGCGGCCGTGATCGATCACGACGATGTCGTCGGCGAGCTGGTCCGCCTCGTCCAGGTACTGAGTCGTCAGCAGCACGGTGACGCCGTCAGCAACCAGGACCCTGATCATGTCCCACACGTCGCTGCGGGCCTGCGGGTCCAGGCCGGTCGTCGGCTCGTCAAGGCAACAATTGGTCCCTACCCCGCGTTGTCACTAACGTGAGCACCAAGACAGAGATCACGCGGGTTGTCATCTACGCCCGCAACTCGATCGGCACTCAGGCCACCATCGCCAACCAGGTGAAGATCCTGAGTGCCTACGCCGACGGCCGTGAGTGGACCGTCGTGGCCACGCTGCAGGATGGCGTCTCGGCCTACCACGGGCAGCGCGCCCTGGCTATGACGAGCTGCGGCGCCTGGTCGCCGCCGGCGCCGTCGACGTCGTCCTGACCGTCGACCAGGACCGGCTGTCCCGCGCCGACCCCATTGAGCTTGAGCAGATCATCGCCCTGTGCCGCGCCCACGGCGTACGTTGGGCGACGACCGGAACCGAGCTGGACCTGGACAACCCCGACGCGGTCTTCATGGCCAGGATGCAGGGCAACATCGCTCGTCGCGAGATCGACATGATGCGCAAGCGCCAGCGCCAGACGTTCGACCGGCTGGCCAGCGAAGGGCGCAAGGCGGGCGGCGGGCAGCGACCGTTCGGGTTCAGGCCAACCCAGGAGGCCAACGACAAGGGCAAGCCGGTGACCGTCTTCAAGGAGCACGAGCCGGCCGAGGCCGAGGCCATCCGCGACGGCGCGGAGATGATCCGGCGGGGCGGTTCGCTGGCCGATGTCATGAAGCTCTGGAACGAGCGAGGGCTGTCGACCCCGCAGGCCGGCCAGGTTCGCAAGGGCCGGCCCGCGGTCGCCCCGGAGTTCAAGCATCCGAGCACGGTGCGCAGTGTGCTGGTCAACCCCCGGAACATCGGGCACCTGGTCGTCGGCGGCGTGCTCGTCAACGAGCACGCCTGGGCGCCGATTCTGGACGTCGAGACGTACGAGCGCGTCAGGGCGATCATCGACGGGCACAAGACGCCGGTCCGCGGCAAGCCGAGCCTGCTGGGCGGCCGGGAGGCTGCCGGGCGCTGCGTCTGCGGCAACACGCTGGGCCACACCGTCGACAGTGACCACCGCGGGAACTTCCGCTGTGACCCGAAGACCCGAGGCGACCGGCCGGGGCCGCACGTCTGGACCGCGCCGGCTGACCTGGTCGAGCAGATCGCCGTCGAGTTCGCGCTGGAGCGCCTGAGCCGGCCCGACGTCGCCGGCCTCATCCGCGAAGAGCAGCCGAGGGTCGACGTCGCCGGGCTGAGTGACAGGGCCGCGAAGCTGCGCCGGGCCAAGTTGGCCGCGGCCGAGATGTTCGCCGAGGGCGACATGGACAAGGCCGAGTACCTGGCCGCCAGGGCGAAGAGCGACAAGATGCTGGCCGAGATCGACGCGCAGTTGGCCGTGACCGCGACCACGAGCCCGCTGGCGCCGTTCGCTGCCGGCAAGCGGGCGGCCGAGGTCTGGGACGGGCTGTCCAACCGCCAGCGCCGGGCCGTACTGGCTGAGCTGCTGACCGTGACGCTGCAGCCGACGGTCAAGGGCAAGAAGTGGACCGACGGCCTGATGGAGGTGGCGCCGCGTGGAGCAAGCTGACGACGTCTGGACGGCAGCCGACGGCAGCCTGGTCTGGCCGGCGCTGCCGGATGCCGACGTCCCCGAGCCCGAGCCCGAGCCCGAGCCCGAGCCTGCCCAGGAGTACAACGTCATGACAGAGTGAGTGTTCGAATTACAGCGCTTTAGCTGGGAAAACTTCAGCGGGTGCCGTTGCGCTTCACGGAGCGTGACGGCATCATTGCCGTATGGAGTCGACGACAGAGCTAACCGACGGGCTGCGCGCGATCGCGCCGGCGCTCCGCGGCAGGCGCTACAAGTACGCCACCGGCAAGATCCAGACGATTGTCGACGCATGGCCGCCGCTGACCGATGAGCAGCGCGAGAAGCTGGCCCTGATCCTGTGCCCGAGCGGCGTTCAGCCGCGCGCCGAGCCGGGAAATGAGTGAGGACCGACCCGCTGCGGACCGGTCCTCACCCAAGCGCCCTGCGAACTACATCACCAAGACCAATCTACGCCGCCGCCGTGCTGCCTCGTGGCGCTTGCCGCCGCTGGCCGATGGCCGCCGCGACCCGATGGACCGTCGGACGTCCCGGCGGACGTCCCCCAGGACGTCCCCAGGGACATGCCGCGGCGTGGTCTTCGACGGGACGAGCTGGCAGCCCTGCTGTCGCCGCTGGGAGGTGACGACAGATGACCTGGACGAAGCTGGGCGATGAGTTCGGCCCGGAGTCAGCCGAGCTGACCGATGGCGAGTTCAGAACTCACGTCGAGGCGCTGGTCTACAGCAACTGGCGCCTACTCGATCTGTACGTGCCCAAGGCCGAGGTTCGCCGGTTCGCTGGCTCGTCGACGGCCGAGGCCGACATCGCCGGGCTCGTCGCCAAGGGCTGGTGGCAGGACGCGGGCCAGGAGTGGAACATCGGGCTCAAGTTCCCCGACTGGCAGCGCGACCGCAAGCAGGTTGTGTCACGCCGCGAGTACCTGGCCGAGGCGCAGCGACGCAAGCGCGCGCACGATGCGGATGATCACTCGCGCTGCCTCCCCGCGGCCAGGTGCCGGCGGCCGTCAACAGTTGACGCGACAGTTGACACCACTGTTGACCCTGGACGGGACGGGACGGGACGGGAAGCAGCTCTTAGACCGAAGGGCAAGAGCAGCATTGACGAGCAGGTGTCACGACCTGTCGGCCGGCCTCAAGGTGGCAGCACAAGCGCGCGGCCGACGCCGAAATTCTGCCCAGGCACGCATGGCAGGACGTGCCGCAACCGGATCGCTCAGGACCGCGAGCTGTGCGGGGTGTGCAAGCAGTTGGCGCGCGAGCTGGAACTTGAGACGGTCCCGAGCAACGACTTCGGGCACTTCTGAGATGCCCTATACGTCGCGTTACGCGATCCAGGTGGAGATCCTCAAGCACGTCTCGGCGCCTCGCTGGGCTGGCGGAGTCCACCGCGACCATCTGGCGCACCTGCTGATTCGGAAGCCCTGGGATCAGACGCTCAAGATCGCGCTTCTGGCGCTCTACAGGGAACGCAAGATCGACTTCATCCAGAACTACGTGGTCATGCCTGGAGGTCGACATTGAGCACCAAGCGAGCTGTGCTGGTGTTGTTCACGCACTGCGCCAACTGCGCCAGGGCGTACACGCGACCATCGCGATTCGGGGTGTGCTGGTCGTGCTGGGTGCCTCACAACGACTCGCCAGTGGTGGCATCACGCGGCTGCCATCTCTCGTCATCGCCTGGCTCACGTACCACCGCACCGGCCGAGGAAATAAATCTTGCCCGCGCGCACCGCGACCCCGCCGTCAGGTATGAAGTCCGTTTCTTGGTATATGCCCTAAGGACGCAGCCCGCATCAAAAAAGAAGGTTGACCTGAAATATTCCGAGGGAACGAAAGCCACAAAATGTCAAGATCGTTTAGGAGTTCGTGATGTCACCTCAGCCCGGAGTGGCCGCGACGATGGCGGCCGACGCAAGGGAGACGCTGGCCCACTGCACCGAGCTGGCAGCCGAGGCGACCAGGCAGTCGACGCCGCAGGACAGGGCAGACCACATCTGGCGCATCGTCGACTCGCAGTTGGCCGTCGTGGCGCGCCTTGTGCGCTACCTCGTCGCCAGTGGCAGGCTTGAGCGTGACGGCGCTGCGGAACGCCGGGGCGAGCTGCTTCCCCTCGGCGCCGCGGCGCCTGATCAACTTCAAGGAGGCAGCGAGTGAGCAGGTACGAGCAGCCAGGCTTCAGCGGCGAGTTCCCCGGTATGCCGGGTGGCCTGGACGCGGGCAGCCTGTCCGGCGCGCAGGGCAGCACGGGCACGAGGCGCAGGCCGGCGCCGAGCTGGGCCGCCAGAGCATCAGCCCGGCGCAGGACGCCAGCCCCGGCAACGCCTACCAGGTCGACCAGGGCTACGCGAGCACCCAGGTCGACGTCAACCCGATGGTCGACCCGGTCAGCCACGCCGTCCAGGAGAGCCACGCCGGCCAGGGCCAGGTCTGCGGCCCGGCTCACCCCAACGCAGACACGGGAGCGTGACGCGATGGTGACCAGGCTTGCCGACCCGCGGCTGGTCGTCAGCAGCATGTCTGGCGGCAACACCACGTCCGAGAACTTCGCCATGACGGCGCCTGGCAGCGCGGCCGTCCAGCCGGCGCCGCAGACTTTCGAGCTGCTGGACCTGGCCGAGGTTGCGCAGCCGGCCGGGCGGATCGCGAGCAGGCCCGAGCAACCAGGCTCAGGCCGGTTCGTCACCGGCCCGGCCGACCAGACGGGCGGCTGGACCCAGGTGCAGGGGCAGTCCCGATGACCGCCGCAGACCGGGCAGCCTGGCTGCAGACGCCGGCCGGGCGACACCGTCAGGCCCTCGGCGCGACCGAGGTCGTCGACTACGACGCGGCAGAGCGACTGATCGCCGAGGTGCGCGCGCAGTACCGCCGCGAGCGCGGCCGGGAGCTGTACGACGAGGAAGCCGACACGCTGCGCCGTCAGGCCGAGCTGCGCTCCATCGTGGCCACCGCCGCGACGTCACCGCCGCAGACCGCGGCCGGCCTGCACTCGATGTTCGGGTACGGCGTGAGCGTCGACCCCGGAGTGCAGCGCGACCCCGACGGCATGCTGCCGGGCAGCGCCAAGTTCGAGCACGGCCGCTGGGTCGGTCCTGGCGCCGAGGCCATCACGCGGGCGAATCAGGAGCGCGAGGCCCAGATTGCCGTCGGCGCCTCGTACGCCGACCACGGCGTGGTGATCACGGCGTTCGGACCGGGCGACGACTGACATGCGCTCGGCTCAGTGCGGCGGGTGCGGCGCCGCTGTGCGGGTGCGCGGCCAGAGCTACCGCCGCTGCAGGTGCGGCTTCGCCGGTGAGCCCGTCATCCACCGTGGTCGCTTCCGCCCGGAGGTAGTCCGCTACGTCGACGCTCCCGAGCGCCGGTCGATGACGTGGGAGGTGCGCGCCCATGCGGACGTCGCCGAGCTGCGGGTGCTGGGCGACACCGTGACCGGCTATGCCGCGGTGTACGGGCAAGCCTCAGCCAACTTCGACGGCTTCACGGAGGTGCTGGAGCCAGGCTGCTTCGACGGGGCGATCTGCGAGGGTGCCAACATCTTGTGCAGGGTCGACCACAAGATCGTGATAGGCGACACCAACACCGCCGGCAGCCTTGACGTCTGGACCGATGACGTCGGGCTCGGCTATGCGTGCCGCGTGGCCGAGTGGGACGAGCCGGTCTTGCGCATGGTGCAGAGCGGCTTCCTTGACGGCTCGTCGTTCGCGTTCATGCTGGCGCCGCGTGGCCGCGACCGGTGGGGGCTCACTGCGAGCGGCCACCGGGTACGCGAGATCTTGGACGTTGGCGACCTGGTCGACGTTGCGCCCGTGAGGAGCGGCGCCTACCCCGATTCGCCGGTCGCAGTGCGCGGCCTGGACCCGGTAGCCGCCCGGCGCGTCATTGAGCGGAAGCTCGTGGCCGCATGACCGCCCAGCCGAAATGGATGCGCAGACCGCGCCAGGATGACCGCTGTGGCCAGTGCGGCTGGCGCCGCCAGTCTGGGCATGCAGAGACCTGTCCGACCCGCTGGGCGGCGCTCAGGACCGCCGAGGCGATCGCCGAGAGCCGGGCAGCCCTCATGGCATGGATGGCGGTACAGAAGGCCGATGTCGTAGACGTCAACAGACTCGCGCAGGCCGCCGCGGCCGGGTTGAGCGCCCGCGCGCGGGAGTTGGGCCTTGAGGAAGACTTGCCCACCGACTGGGCCTGAAATAGCGGCTGGCCGCCGCGGAACTGCCATCCCGCGGCGGCCAGCTCTTTCCCCTCCCATCGGGGTTCAGTGGCGGCGCCTCCGCCGAGCCCGGCGGAACATCAGCACCGCCGCGGCGAGCAGGGCCACGACGACGACGCCGAGCCCGATGGCCGCAACCGCCGATGTGGAGCTGGCTGGCGCCTTGACCGTCAGCGACCCGTTGCCCTGAGCCGCGGGTGGCGGCGTCGTGGCGCCGGCCGCCGGCTTGTACGGAGCGGCTACCGACGAGCAGGCCGTTGACGCGCCGTCTAACTACGGCGAGTATGAGACCCTCGCTGGCGAGGGCGCGAGTTCGGGCGATGGCTCGCCGACTTCAAGGTCACCTCCGAGGTCCACCGATGCCCCAGGGGCCAGCACACGTTCATCCGGAGCGCGGGGTCCGACGCGGGGCATGTGGCCCCGGCAATCGAGCCGCGGTCGGCGCAGCCGACCGGGCGAGCGCTCTAGCGGGCCGGAATCTACTCCGCCGGGCTGACGGCCAGAAGCGTGAGTTCGCCGAAGCAGAGGAAACCTGGCTTCGGACATTCCGAGCGGCGCGACGAACTCCTCAAATCGCCAACGATGGGCCAGTTCATCGCGCACGCCGTCCGGGGTTCGAGCTGACCCGACCGCATGCCGTCCGGGCAGATGGCGCTGTTCATCGCCGACACAGGGTTCATCGTCGTGATAGACGCGACTGCCGCGGAACCGACTCAGCAGCTGACGGGCGCGAGCCGCTCGCCTCGTGTTCGACAACCTGAACACCCAGTTTCGGATGGGCGAGTCTGGGCATCCGGCGGATGCGAAGACATGGCGGCCGCCAGGCTTGCCGGGCAATCCACATCGAGAGGAATCGACATGACACCAACCGCCGGAATACTAGGAGCAGGCACAGTCGGCAAGGCGGTCGCCCGGTTCTTCCTGGCCGCGGGCAGGAACGTCGTAATCAGCAACAGCCGCGGTCCTGACTCCCTCAGCGAGGTGGTCGCACAACTCGGCACCGGCGCCGAAGCGGGAACAACGGCGCAGGCTGCTCAGGCGGCGTTCGTCGTGTTGGCAACCCCGTGGAAGGCGGTCGAGAGCACTCTCGCGGCGCTGCCGCCCTGGTCAGGCAACACCCTCATCGACGCAACGAACGCAATCAAGGTGTACGACCCACCGACGGTCGAGCTGTTCGACTTCGGCGACCGCACATCCAGCGAAGTCGTCGCCTCGCTCGCCCCTGGCGTCAGCGTGATCAAGGCCTTCAACCACATCCCGTTCACCCGGCTGCTGTCGCCCGTGCCCGACGGCGAGCAGCACGCCCTGTTCGTCAGCGGGAACGACACCGCAGGCAAGGCCGGCCTTCGCTCGGTGCTTGAAGCGAACAACTTCGCTGTCATCGACCTCGGCGACCTGGCCACCGGTTCGCGCATCCAGCAGACGGGCGGCCCCCTCGGCGGGCTCGATCTCCGCCTTTCCACCGCGGGCTAATTAATCATGCCTCGCCGAGCCGATCGCGCGACGACCCGACCTCAAAGTCTCGTGACGGGCACGCCGGCTCGGCTTTCGGAGTGGAAAGGAGGTTCTGGAACGAATTCGGACGCGGCGTGTGGCCGTGAGATGCCGATCCCGCCAAGCCGGAAGGCGGCGCGACAGCCAGGCGCAAAGTTGGACATTAGTCCCATGCCGAACAGCCCGCGCGCAGGTCGTAGCGTGCGTGGGCTGCGCATCGATGACGAGGACTGGGCCGATCTGGGCGACGTCGCCGAGGCGATGGACCTTGACCGCGGCTGGCTCTTGCGCCAGCTCGTCAGGTGGTATCTGGGCCGGCCCGGAGCTGAGCCGCCGCCGCGGCCGGGCGATCCTACAGGCCGCCACTGACAGTCCCCAGGGGTGGGGCAACTTGCCACCCCTTCCCGGCCGGGCGGCTCACAAGGCGCCTGAGCTGCAGGCGCGGCAAGGGTGGGAAAGTTTCCCACACGTCTCGGCCGGGCGGCTCACAAGGCGTACAGGAAACCTCGGACAAGTTATCCGGCTTCTTGGGTCCAGTTCTAAGGGATGCTCGGCTCGTCCAGAAACAGCACATGCGGGTGTCCGACGAGGCTGGCGGCCAGGTCGATGCGCCGGCGCATGCCACCGGAGTACGTCTTCACCGGCAGGCTGGCCGCCTCGGCTAGATCGAACTTCGCCAGTAGCTCGGCCGCTCGTGCCCTGGCGGCCGCCCGGCCGAGTCCCAGTAGTCGGCCGATCATGATCAGGTTGTTCGTGCCGGTCAGGCCGTCATCCACCGACGCATACTGACCGGTCAGGCCGATCAGCTGGCGGACCCGGTGGGCATCGCTGACGACGTCATAGCCGCCCACCTCCGCACGACCACCGTCAGGCAGCAGCAATGTGGTCAGGATGCGCACGGCAGTGGTCTTCCCCGCGCCGTTGGGGCCGAGCACGCCGAGTACGGTCCCGGTCTCGGCAGCCAGGTCCGCGCCCGCGAGCGCCTTCGTGCTGCCGAAGTTCTTGACGAGGCCTTCGGCCCGGATCGCTTGCGTCACCTCGTGGGCTCCTGTTCAGATCGCGAATGGATGCGCGCTTAAGATATATCGCCTTAGAGAGACGAGACAAGATATATCTCTAAACTGAACAGGCGGCCGCAGACAGACGCGCGCGCATCTGGGCCGGAATCCCAGATGCGCGCGCGCCCGGCCGGGCGTCCCCTTATCCGGTCGGGCCGGCGGTCAGGGTCACTGTTGCCGTATGGGTCTGGCCTAGGCCGTCTGACCAGGTAATCGAGATCTTGTCGCCCGGGTGGTAGCTCCGCATCACGGCTTGCAGGTCAGAGCTGGACGCGACCTGGTGGCCGCCGACCGACGAGATCGAGTCGCCGCTGGCAAGGCTGGCGGCGGCCGCCGCCGTACCCGGCACGACACCAGCGACCGGCGCGCCTGAAGAGGACTGGCCGAGTCCGCCAGCACTCGCCGACGCGACCTCGACGCCCAGGAATGCCGTCGCGCCGATGTGCACGGTCGCCGAAGACTTGCCAGCCTCGATCTGGTCGGCGATCGAGATCGCTCTGTTGATCGGGATGGAGAACGCGGTCGTCGGCACTGCCGCAGTCGTTCCGAAGCCACCCGAGTTAGCCGACGAGGCGGCCGTATCCATGCCGATGACCTGGCCGCTGGTGTTCACGAGCGGACCGCCCGAGTCGCCTGGCTGGATGTCGGCGTCGGTGCGGATCATGCCGGTCAGGTGCTCGACCGTGCCAGCACCCTGGTCTTGCGCTTCGACCGAGGCGCCGAGCGCTGTGATCTTGCCGGTCGCCACGGACGGGGTCGTGTCCCTCCCGTCAGCGTTGCCGAGAGCCACGACGTTCTGGCCAACGGCCGCGCTGCCCGAATCACCGATGGTCACGGTCGGCAGGCCGCGGGCGCCCACGAGCTGCAGCACGGCCACGTCGTTGCCGTCGCTGTAGCCGACCACGTTCGCCGTGTAGGTCCGGCCGTCGCCGATGTCCCTGACCTTGACTGACGTCGCGCCTGCAACGACGTGATTGTTGGTCAGCACCTCGCCGCCCGAGGTCAGCACCATGCCCGTACCCTCGGCTGTCCCGTGCTGGTACCCCAGTGTGGAGATCACGTCGACCAGGCCTGCGTTGGTCTGGCTGGCGATCTCGGCAGTCGTCAGCGTGCTCGACCCGGCGGTGGCCCAGGCGGTGCCCCCCGCGGCCAGGGCCGCGGCCGCGATGCCGGCGGCGAGCGCCATCCCGCGGCGGGACCGCCGCTTGCGTCCGCCAGCGTGCGCCGGGTTCCCGTCCGTCCACATCGGCGGCGGCGGGGGCGGCGGCGGCGCTGCTCCGTAGCCGTATTGACCGCTATCGGGGGTGTCGCCATACGCTGGCCCATGCTCGGTGCTCATCGGAACCGTCCCTCCGAAGCCTTTGTTCGCTACTCTTCGAGCGTCGGTGACGCCGCTGAGCTGCCCCTCGCGCTCACCTGACCGTTCGCTGCCTGTCTGTTGGGCGCAACCTGAGGAATTCCTCTGGATAGGGTCTAGGCCTCGTGCCATCCGCTGTGACCATGGGGCTGGCCAGGCGTAATAGGCTGAATGCGTGGTACTAGCACCCGAGGGCCGGCGAATGCTCCGCCTTGAGGCCCGCAACAGCCAGGTCCCGATCGAGCGCAAGCCGCCGTGGATCAAGACGCGGCTGCGGACCGGGCCGGAGTACACCCAGCTCAAGCAGCTCGTCCGGCGAGAAGGCCTGCACACGGTCTGCGAGGAAGCCGGCTGTCCGAACATCTTTGAGTGCTGGGAAGACCGTGAGGCAACCTTCCTCATTGGCGGTGACCAGTGCACGAGGCGATGCGACTTCTGCCAGATCGCGACCGGCAAGCCGGCGCCGCTCGACACGGACGAACCCCGACGCGTCGCCGAGTCCGTCGCGGCCATGGGCCTGCGCTATGCGACGGTCACAGGCGTAGCCAGGGACGACTTGCCAGATGGCGGCGCCTGGCTGTACGCGCAGACCTGCCGCGAGATCCATCAGGCGGTGCCGGGCTGCGGAGTCGAGCTCTTGATCCCGGACTTCAACGCCCACTCTGACCAGCTGGCGGAGGTCTTCTCGGCTCGCCCGGAGGTGCTCGCGCACAACCTCGAGACGGTGCCGAGAATCTTCCGCCGGATCCGGCCAGGGTTCCGTTATGAGCGATCACTCGAGGTGCTGATGGCGGCGCGGGAGGCCGGCCTCGTTCCCAAATCGAATTTGATCCTGGGCATGGGCGAGGAACGTGCCGAGGTCAGCCAGGCCATGGTGGACCTGCGCGGGGCTGGCTGCGAGCTGCTCACCATTACCCAGTACCTGCGACCGTCGGTCCGCCATCACCCCATCGACCGGTGGGTCCCGCCGGAGGAGTTCGGCGAGCTGGCCGAGGAAGCGACGGAGCTCGGCTTCGCTGGCGTTCAGTCCGGTCCGCTCGTCCGCTCGTCATATCGAGCAGGCCGGCTGTACCGCCAGGCAATGGAACGGCGCGCCGGCCCGGTATCCTCGCCATCATGGTGAAAAAGTCCGGCGCTGAGCCGACGAACCCGGCCGATCCAGCCTCGATGGGGCGGATCAAGCAGATCCGCATGGTCGCGGGCATCGTGCACAAGGGCAACCCGCGGGCGCTGCCCCTGGTGGCGCTGGCCGGCGTCGGCACCGCCGCCGTCGTGATCCTGATCGGGTACTTCGTCGGCCTGATCTATCTGTTCATCCCGCTCGCTGTCCTGGGCGGCCTGCTGGCGGCGATGTTCCTGTTCGGCAGGTTCGCGACGTCGGCCCAGTACGCTGCGGTCGAGGGACAGCCCGGCGGGGCAGCGGCGATCCTGCAGAGCCTGCGCGGCGGCTTCACCACCACCCCAGCCATCGCTGCCAACCGCAACATGGACGTCGTGCACCGGACAGTCGGCAAGCCTGGAGTGATCCTCGTCGGTGAGGGGTCGCCGACGCGACTGCCGAGCCTGCTGGCCGCGGAGAAGAAGCGGATCGCGAGGATCGCCAGCCAGATCCCGATCTACGACTTCCAGGTCGGCGACGGCGAGGGCCAGATTCCAATCCGCCAGCTCAACAAGAAGATCATGAAGCTGCCGCGCAACCTTCGCGGTCAGGACGTCGCGGACCTCAACTTCCGGCTCAGCATGCTGCCGCAGCAGCTACAGATGCCGAAGGGACCGATACCACGGTCGGCCCGGATGCCCAAGGCGCCCCGACCCCGGACGCGCTAGCCACCGGGAGGGCGCCCCGTCGGATAGGTGCGGCAGCTAGAGCTATCAGCTAGGTGCGGACGACGACGGTGCCTGCCGCCTTGTCCTGGAAGCCGCGCAGGTCCCGGTCCATCATCAAGGACGGGACCACGAGCATCAGCAGCAACGTCCGCGGCAGCGCCCATAGACCCACAGGACGACCATCAAGCCGGACAACCCGCACGCCCAGCAGGCGCTTGCCGATCGTGAAGCCGGTCAGGGCCGTCAGGACGAAGTCTTCGACGCCGAACACGACTGGCGTCCAGAGCCGCGGCTGCGCCAGCACGCTCGCGGTGTGCCCGGCCTGCGGGTGATAGAAGAACGCGATGGCGACGACGCTGCACGCCAGCCAGTCGATCAGGAGCGCCGCAAAGCGCCTGCTCCAGCCGGCTATCGAGCCCGGTCCGAACTCCGGCAGCCCAAGATTGCGGCCAGGGTAGAAGCCGTCGGTGGCGGCCGCCTGCTGGTTGCTCACAGGCCAACGGTATCCGCTACCGCGGGGCGCTTGCCTAGAGGTGGCAACCATTTGGCATGGTGGAGGTAGAGGAGCGAGTGACCCACGCCCGTGATTCCCGCGGAACACCATCCGTTCCGCGTAACACCAGCGAAACATCGGGGACACGGCCAGGAAACTGTCTGGCGATAGCGTCACAATCGCCCCTGACGGCGGCGCGATACGACGTGCTGCGCGGACTGAGTTTCCTCGTACGCCGCGCGCTGCGGTCCGGCGGCAGTTAACTGGGTGGCGGCTAGCATTGCGCCCGCGGCGACTACCGCGGCTGCGCCTAAGGAGAGCTGATGTTCACAAGCGGCGACGAGGTACTTCGGTTCATCGAAGCTGAGGGGGTCCAGTTCATCGACGTCCGATTCTGCGATCTGCCCGGGACCGTCCAGCACTTCACCGTCCCCGCCGAGTCCTTCGGTGCGGATGTCTTCACCGAGGGCCGGATGTTCGACGGCTCGTCGATTCGCGGCTTCCAGCAGATTCACGAGTCCGACATGCTCCTGCTGCCGGACCCGAGCACGGCGGTACTCGACCCGTTCCGGACGCACAAGACCCTGAACCTGACTTTCTTCGTCCACGACCCGCTGACCGGCGAGCCCTACTCCAGGGACCCTCGCAACATCGCCCGCAAGGCGGAGGACTATCTGCGCGGCAGCGGGATCGCCGACACCGTGTACTTCGGGCCGGAGGCCGAGTTCTACATCTTCGACTCGGCGCGGTATGAGACCGGGCCAAACCAGGGCTATTACCACATCGACTCCATCGAGGGTGCCTGGAACACCGGCCGCGACGAGCCTGGCGGGAACCTCGGCGCCAAGCCCTCGTACAAGGGCGGCTACTTCCCGGTGCCGCCGATGGACCATTACACCGACCTGCGCTCGGAGATGGTTCGCAAGCTGATCGAGTGCGGCATCACGGTCGAGATGCAGCACCACGAGGTGGGCACGGCCGGCCAGGCGGAGATCGACATCAAGTTCGACACGCTGCTCAAGATGGCCGACAACCTGATGCTCTACAAGTACGTGGTGAAGAGCGTCGCGAGGTCCGCGGGCAAGACAGTTACGTTCATGCCGAAGCCGCTCTTTGGCGACAACGGCTCAGGCATGCACTGCCACCAGAGCCTGTGGAAGGACGGCGCGCCGCTCTTCTACGACGAGGTCGGCTACGCCGGGCTGTCGGACACCGGCCGGTACTACGTCGGCGGCCTGCTGAAGCACGCGCCCACCTTGCTGGCCTTCACCAACCCAACCATGAACTCCTACCACCGGCTGGTGCCCGGCTTCGAGGCGCCAGTGAACCTGGTCTACAGCCAGCGCAACCGCTCGGCCTGCATCCGGGTCCCGATCACCGGCCCGAACCCGAAGGCCAAGCGGCTCGAGTTCCGCGTCCCCGACCCGTCGGCCAACCCGTACCTGGCGTTCGCCGCCATGATGATGGCCGGCATCGACGGCATCAAGAACAAGATCGAGCCGCCCGAGCCAGTGGACAAGGACCTTTACGAGCTGGCGCCGGACGAGGCCAAGGCCATTCCGCAGGTGCCGGGCTCCCTCGAGGCCGTGCTGAACTCCCTGGAAGCCGATCACGACTTCCTCCTCGAGGGCGGGGTGTTCACCCCGGACCTCATCGAGACGTGGCTGGACTACAAGCGGACCAACGAGCTCGACGCGATCCGGCTGCGCCCGCACCCGCACGAGTTCGAGCTGTACTACGACGTTTAAAGATCATCAGGCCTCTGATCTGTGGCGCTGGCGTGACGCGGACGTGCCTGCACGAGCTTCACGTCAGCTAGAGCGTTCGCCGTACGCCTGCCTCGTGCTGCACTCCGGACACCTCATCGGCCAGGCTGCCTGCCAGCGCTGTGCGGCCGGGCCCCCGGCGCAGCGTTGGCAGGAGCGTTGCCCGCCGATTGTCTTCCAGCTCAAACGCGAGTCCGGCGTACAACGCCACCGCCGCGAGTACCAGGCCGAGGATCCCGGCCGCCTCTTTCCACCCAGGGCCCGAGGACAGCTCATACGCACCGGTTAGGTAGAAGCGCACCGATGTCAGCGCCATCACCAACCCGGCCAGCACCTTACTGAGCGATGCGGTCGCGGCAGGAACCAGCAAGACCGTCGCCGCGCCGACCAGCACCAGACCCAGCGCCGGGATGGCCTGGCCCGGCCGCCCAGTGTAGGTGGCGAGCCCGATCGAGAACCAGCCGCCGGCCTGCAGTGCCATGCCAGTGCCAGCAGCCGAGTCCCTCGCCAGGAACCCCAGGATGAAGCTCACCGCCTGCAGCGGCACCACGAAAGTCAGGACAACCAGGCCGGCGTCAGGTGCCTGGGCGGCAGGTATCCACGACAGCTGCACCCCGGCGATCGTGAAGGTGCCGACGGCCAGGGCCAGGAAGCCGAGCGGAAGCGGGCTGGCTATCGGCCGGAGGTTGACCCTGGAAGCCGCTGGGCTTGGCTCGGGCTGCATGACGTTTGCGTACCCGCTCGAAGCTGGCTCAGCCAGCGAGCGATACCGGTTCGCATGGGTGGGCCGCTACGGAATCCCAGATCAGGCCCGCTTACTGGCTTTGGCACCCTAATTGCACTGATAATTGGCTGTCCGGTCTAGGTTCGCCGGGATCCTGGGTGGGGGTTGGGTCGTGGAGGAACTGCAGGCCGGAGATCCCCGGCAGATCGGCAGCTACCGGCTGCTCGGCCGGCTTGGCAGCGGCGGCATGGGCCGGGTGTTCCTCGGCAAGTCACCGGGCGGTCGGCACGTCGCGGTGAAGGTCATCCGGGCCGAGCTCGCCGATAGTCCCGACTTTCGTGCCCGGTTCGCCCACGAGGTGGCGGCGGCTCGCAGGGTCAGCGGCTTCTTTACTGCCCCGGTTGTGGATGCCGATCCCAGCGCGCCGCAGCCATGGCTTGTAACCGGCTACGTCGACGGGCCGTCCCTGGCCGACGCCGTTGCCGACAGCGGCCCACTGGATGCCGTATCAGTGCTGGCCCTGGCCCGTGGACTCGCGGAAGGACTGGCTGCGATCCACGCTGCCGCGGTGGTGCACCGCGACTTGAAGCCGTCCAACGTCCTGCTGGCCGCCGACGGGCCGCGAATTATCGACTTCGGAATCTCGCGGGCCGCCGACGCGACGTCCATGACGCACACCGGCGCGATTGTGGGCTCGCCGGGTTTCATGTCTCCCGAGCAAGCCGACGGACGTGCCGTCGGACCCGCCAGCGATGTGTTCAGCCTCGGCTCCGTGCTCGCATTCGCCGCCACTGGCCGGGAGCCCTTCGGGACCGGCGACGCGTCCGTCCTGCTGTACCGGGTCGTCCACACCCCGCCCGCCCTGGCCGGCCTGCCGGATGAGCTCCGTCCCGTTATCGAGTGGTGCTTGAGCAAGGACCCGGCACAGCGTCCCGCACCGGGCGAGCTGCTCACGCAACTCAGCGGCACGCAACTCAGCGGCACACAACTCAGCGGCACACAACTTAGCGGCACGGGCGCGACCAGCGGCCCGCCTCACCCTCCGACGGCAGCCTTGCCGAGGTTCAGCCGCGCGGGAGCGCCGCAGTGTCAGCTGCCTACTTGCCGACCGAGGCGGTCCCCGCAGGCAGGGGCCCGGCCGACGACGAGCGCGGGTTCGCCACCGACCCGATGGCCGCCCGCGCGTATCCGACGTCCGCTGATCTTGCCGGGCGCGGACGCCGGAAAAAGTGGGCATGGGCCGCAGCCGCCGCGGTACTCCTCGGCGGCACCGGCACAGGATTAGCGCTGGCCTCCCACCACTCTGGAACCACACCGCCAGCAGACTCGCCATCCGTCTCCACCTCCGCCGCCGCGGCATTGCTGGAGGCTCAGCCGAAGGCTGTCGTGGAGGCTTACATCGCCGCCATCAACGCGCACGACTGGCGCCGCGTGTGGCTGCTCGGCGGCAAGAACATCGCGATGCAGCACCACAAGACCTATGCCTCGTGGCTGGCCGGATACAGCCAGACCAGCCACGACGTGGTGACCAGCCTTACCACCCGCGGCGACTCGGTATACGTACAGATCCGCGCCTACGAGACCAACGGCGTCGCCCAGACCTACGTCGGCAGCTATACGGTCGCCCACGGCATCATCACCTACGGCCATCTGGCGCTGGCGGGTAACCTAGAGTCCAGGCACCGCCTCAGCCGGATGAGCGTGTGTCGAGTACGGCGCCGACGGGCCGCCCCAGCCAGCGCGCTGCCGTGCGCCGGGGGCTGCGCCGTGCGCCGGGGGCTGCGCCTTGTGGCAGCGCGTTGCCGGGCATTACCCGGTCCGATAGGAACGGGCGGCGGCGCTCGCCAACGCGCCGCCGGACATTCCCAGCCTGTGACACATGTGCTGGACGCTGGCGGTGCCCGCAGGCCGCGCGCGGCCCCGCGGCAGGTCACCCCCCGGTCCGCCATCTGTGATCGCGCCCCCCGCGTCCAGATAGCTCGCCTGCCGAGGCGGGCACCGCCCAGCTACCTCATCCCCCTGCCCAGCGACAAGTCCTGCCTGTACCTGCCGCCGTTCTGCTTCATATAAGAGCCCACCCCTGTGCAGGCGAGCTGCCGAGCTTGTGTGCGAGAAGTGGAGGATTCGGAAGTTCCCGGCTAGCACATCAAAGGCCACTGTGCTAGACGTTGCTCGTGGACATCCGTTCTGCTGCTGACCGAGTCCGATTAGCTTTGCGCGAGGCCGGCTACCAAGAGTGGGAAGGGGGCCGACGGGGCTTTGTGGTCGAAGCCGACCCCGAAGGCGGCTGGGTCGCCGTCAACTACTTTCCCGGTCTTCCCATCGCGCGCAGGAAGCGTGCGCGCGAACTGCAGAAGTACCGCGACATCCTGTCGGCGGCCGGCTTCACGGTGCGGGATAGTCCTTACACACCGGGCGTCCTGCGGGTCACGGTGCCACTCGAGTCGGCCGGGCCGTGATCTCGCCTGTCTGTCCTTGCAACGCTTGTCTGGCACGCTGTCCTGGTGACCTTCAGCGGCGATCCTGATGGACTGCACATCACCGCGGACGTGCGCGCTGCCGGATCGCCAGAGCGCGCCGCCAGCGGTCAGAACTACCTCAAGAGCACGCTGGAGTTCAGCGGGACGCCGGTCCCGGATATCCGGCGCATCGTTACCAGCTGGCGGCGCGCGCACCCTAAGCTGACCGACTCCCGGCTGACCGCCCTTGCCACCGCGCTGTGGGACGGCCCGGTATTCGAGTGCAAGCTGGCCGCAGTCATCTTGCTCGCCGACCGAAGCGTGCTGCTCGAGCCGCGCGATGCCGCCCTCGTCGAGCGGCTTCTGCGCACATCGGGGACCTGGGCCCTGGTGGATAGCCTGGCTGCTGACGTGATGGGCTCGCTCGTTGAGCGTTTCCCCGAGCTGCTCACGACGCTGGACCGCTGGGCGACTGACGACGACTTCTGGATCCGACGGTCGGCCTTGCTGGCGCTGCTTGTGCCGCTGCGCCGCGGCGACCCGGCGCAGTTCGGCCGATTCGCCGCCTACGCCGACGCGATGCTGGCCGAGCGCGAGTTCTTCATCCGCAAGGCCATCGGCTGGGTGCTGCGCGAGACCGGGAAGCGGCAGCCGGACCTCGTCGCGGCCTGGCTGGCGCCGCGCGCGGCACGTGCGTCGGGTGTAACCATGCGGGAGGCGGTCAAATGGCTGCCCGCCGGCGAACGCGACGCCTTGATAGCCGCCTACCGCGCCCGGAATGCCGGATAGAGCGGCAGGTCGGGTGCCTCCCAGCCAGCCGTAGCCGCGAGCAGCGATCGCAGCAGCGCGGCGACCGCCGGCAGGTCTCCGGACGTCTCCAGCTCTGCACCAAGCTCGTGCCAGCGGTACCGCATCAGCTGGCGGGTCGTCGGCGACTCGGCGTCCGCGTTCATCGGCACATCGGCAGCCAAGGATCTGCGCAGCAGCCAGGACGTCGAGGACATCGTCCAGGCTGCTACCGCGAGCCGCATGCCCGCCGCCCAGACCGCGTCGTCGGCCAGGCCCGGGAACGCCTGGCACACCTGCGACCGGTAGGCGTCCTCCGCCGCCGCGCTCACCTCCGCAGGCAACCGGAACACGCACCAGCACGTACTGAATGGCATCCGGATGTATGCCGCGGTCAGGAACGCCGACTGGAACCCAGCCTCCTCGAAGTCGACGAACCGGACGCCGTCGCTGGTGATGAGGTTGTTGTCCGGACATACATCACCTGGCGAGAACACGGCCTGCTGATCGTCGGTGACCGCGGCCGCCACGTGTGCCAGTTCGGCAGCCAGCCCCGCTGGCGCCACGACGCCGACCTTCGCCGCCTGCTGGGCCGCGGCCAGCACGCGCCCGCTCAGTCCGGCTGCATGCCGCTCGTCGGGACGGCCGCCGAGGTAACCCGTCCAAGCCGCCTCGAACGCCTGCCGCCGCTGGCTCGTTGTGACGGACAACCGGCCGCACGCGGTCGCCCACATCAGCAGCGCTGAGCGCGCCGGCCCGGCCGACTCGCCAAGCAACACATCAGCCAGGCTGCCGCCCGTCCCGAGATCGGACATGACGACCACCTGAAGATGCTGGTCGGCGCCCAGGAAGTCCGGCGTCAGCCCGCTGCCGCTGGCAATCTGCAACCCAGCGGCCTCGGCCGCGAAGCCGCCTCTGCCGTCGGCAGTCTGCGGGTAGGCCTTCACGATCACGGTGCCGCCGGCCGAATCACCGCAGCGCAAGACCAGCGACCAGTCGCCACCGCCGGGCAGCTCGACGGCGTCGCTCAGCGGCCTGCCCACGGCCTCCGAGGCCGCGGCGACGGTTTCAGCCGTGTCGAGGTGCGGAGCCACGAACCTCACTCGCCTTCCGGGCGGCCGCTGCGGAACCGGCCCCGTTACCCGTAAAAGATCCGTTCCATCACTGCCCGAGCCTGCCGCGCCGACCTGCGCCAGTCCTGGACCAGATCCTGCGACCCGTCTGGCGGGTAACCGAGGACCCTGGCGACAACGGCGAGATCGACCGGCAAGACGGGCAGCGTATCGGATGGGCGACCGCGCACCAGCATCACCGCATCCCTGATCCGGCTGGCGAGCAGCCAGGCGTCCGTCAGGGTCCGCGTGTCGGCCGCCGAGATAAGCCCGGCGGCGCTGGCGGCCCTGAGCGCGGCCGTGGTCCGTGTCGTGCGGAGCTCCGGCACCGCCGCGGCATGCCGGAGCTGCAGCAGCTGGGCGACCCACTCCACGTCGGCAAGACCGCCGGGTCCGAGCTTCAGGTGCAGCGCCGGCTCCACCCCGCGTGGCATCCGCTCGGCTTCCATCCGCGACTTAAGGCGGCGGATCTCGCGGATCGCTGCCTGGTCGATGCCGCCCTCGGGATACCGGATCTCGTCGGCCATCTCGATGAACGCCACGCCGATATCGGCGTCGCCGGCCATCAGCTCGGCCCGGAGCAGTGCCTGCGCTTCCCAGGCCACCGACCAGCGCCTGTAGTAAGCCCGGTACGAGGCGAGCGTCCGGACCAGCGGCCCCTGCCGTCCCTCCGGCCGCAGGCCTGCGTCGACCAGCAACGCTGGATCCGGCCCTGACCTGCTGAGCAGTGCGCGTACGCGTTCGGCCACCGCGTGCGCGGCCCTGGTCGCCGCCTCGTCGCTCGCACCAGCTAGCGGATCATGAACGAACAGGACATCTGCGTCACTCGCGTAGCCCATCTCGTGTCCGCCCAGGCGGCCCATCGCGATCACGGCCAGCCGGGTCGGCAGCGCTCCGCCGGCGCGTTCCGCTTCTCCGATCGCGGCCTGCAGCGTGGCCGCGACCGTCACGCGCGCCACTGTCGTCAGAGCCTCGCCGGTCTGCTCGATCCCGGCCAGTCCGAGCACGCCGGCCGAGGCCGTGCGCAGCAGCTCCCGGCGGCGGATGGCGAGCACGGCCCGCGCAGCGTCATCCGCGATCTGGTGCCGGCCGATCGCGGACATTGCCTCCGCCATGAGCTCCGCCGCCGGGCGCGCCGTCAGCTGAGCGTCGTCGGCCAGCATCGCGACGGCTTCGGGCGCGCGCAGCAAAAGCCCGGTCGCGTACCGGCTCGAGGCCAGTAGCCGCGCCATGCGTCGCGCCACTATCGCGTTGTCGCGCAGCAGGCGCAGGTACCAAGGCGATCCGCCGAGCGCCTCGCTCACCTGGCGGAACGCCAGCAGTCCGGCGTCGGGCTCGGGCGCGTCGGCCAGCCAGCCGAGCAGGACGGGCAACAGCGTTCGCTGCATAGCTGCTTTGCGCGACATACCGGCCGTCAGCGACTCGATGTGCCGTAGCGCGCCAGCTGGATCGGCGAATCCGAGCGCCTCCAGCCGGTCACGTGCCGCCGCCGGGGTGAGCCGTGTCGCCTCGCCAGGCAGCCGTGCGACAGCGTCGAGCAGGGGGCGATAGAACAGCTTCTCGTGCAGCTGGCGCGCCTGGCTCGCGTGCAGGCGCCAGCGCTCGGCCAGGGCGGCCGCCGGGTCACCAGCGCGAGCGAGCGCGCTGGCGTCACGCCGGGTCTCGTGAACGCCGATCTCGCCGGAATCAATGCGCATCCGGCTCATCGCCCGACCGATCTTGCGCAGGACAGCCGGATCCTCCGGCAGCAGGTGCGTGCGCCGAAGATGACCCAGCTGCAGCAGATGCTCCACCGCCCGCAGGAACCGGTACGCCGACGCCATTGCGGCCGCATCCGCCCGGCCAACGTACCCGCCGGCCGCCAGCGCGGCCAGGGCGGGCAGAGTGCCTGGCTCGCGCAGTGACGCGTCGCCGCGGCCGTGGACGAGCTGGAGCAGCTGTACCGCGAACTCGATGTCCCGCAGGCCGCCCGGGCCGAGCTTGAGCTCGCGGCCCGCCTCCTCGGCGGGCAAGCTCGCGACTACTCGGCGCCGCATAGCCTGCACGTCGGCCACGAAGCCGTCTCGCTGAGCCGCCTGCCAGACCAAGGGCGTCACTGCGGCAAGGTATCGGGCGCCGAGCTCGGCATCGCCGACAGCGAACCTGGCCTTGAGCAGAGCCTGGAACTCCCAGGTCTTGGCCCAGCGCTCGTAGTACGCCTTATGGCTGGCAACCGTGCGCACGAGCGGGCCGTCGCGGCCCTCCGGCCGAAGGTTCGGATCGACGGGGAACAGAGGTCCTTCGGGTGTGCTCTGCGTACAGACCCTGATCAGCCCGCTGGCCAGCGCGGTCGCGGTGCGCAGCCCCGCAACGTCGGCGTCCCCGCGCTGCCCGGCTGCCACGAAGATCACGTCGACGTCGCTGGCATAGTTCAGCTCGCGACCGCCGGTCTTGCCCATCGCGATGATCGCGAGACGGCCAGGGGCCAGTCCTGGCGGCAGCTCCGCGCGCGCGATCGCCAGCGCGGCGTCCAGCGCCGCCACTGTCAGGTCCGCGAGCCCGGCCATGACGTCATCGAGCGAGGCCGCGCCGGTCAGGTCCCTGGCTGCTAGCTGGAGAAGCCGCCGCCGGTAGGCGACGCGCAGGCGCGTCGCCGGATCCCGGCCGTCGACCAGGGCCAGGTCCGCGACCGGCTCAGCGTCGCCGCCAGCGCCGGCCGCATCCAGACCGTCGCGCGCACCGACCGCGGCGAGCAATTCCGCCCTCAGCTCCCCTGATCCGCTGTTGTCAGGGAACGGGGTGTCTCCCGCTAGCAGTCGCCAGTCCCCCGGATGCCGCGCTAGGTGATCACCGAGCGCCGCACTCGCGCCGAGGACGCTGATCAGCCGATCCCGCAGGCCAGCGTTCGCGCGCAGCGCCTCGAGCAGCTCGGCATCCGGCGCCATCCGGGCCAGGGCCGCGAGCGCCAGGTCCGGGTCAGGCGCGCTCGCCAGCGCCTGCAGCACCGGCCTGTCCGGGGCACCCTTGCCGTTGTCGGCGTCAGCGCTCGCCGCGTCGATGGCGAGCTCGATCAGCAGCTGCTGAGCCCGCGCCGTATCCCCGAAGCCCATGGCCGCCAGCTGACCGGCCAGGGTCCCGCGCGGCATGCTCACCTAAGAACGTTAGCTAATCGGGGACCGGCCGTCGCTAGACCGCGCCTAGAGGTCGCCCCGAGGCTCCCCGGTCAGGGCGCGCCGAGGTAGCGATCCAGCTCGAACTCGCTCACGTGGCGCCGGTATTCCTGCCATTCCTCGCGCTTGTTGCGGAGGAAGAAGTCGAAGACCTGCTCCCCCAGCGTCTCGGCAACGAGCTCGCTGCCCTGCATGACGGTGATTGCGTCCGACAGGTTCTGCGGCAGCGGCGAAATGCCGAGGGCGTGCCGCTCGATTGACGTCAGCGCCCAGACGTCGTCCTCGGCGCCAGGCGGCAGCTCGTAGTCGCCCTCGATTCCTTGCAGCCCAGCGGCCAGGACCACGGCGAACGCCAGGTACGGATTGCACGCCGGGTCGATCGAGCGGAACTCGATCCTGGTGGCGTTGCCCTTATTTGGCTTGTACATCGGCACCCTGATCAGCGCGGACCGGTTGTTATGACCCCAGCAGATGTAGGCAGGTGCCTCACCCCCCGCGCCAGCGATCCGCTCGGTGCCGCCCCACAAGCGCTTATAGGAGTTCACCCACTGGTTGCAGACGGCGGTGATCTCGGCGGCATGGCGCAGCAGGCCGGCGATGAACGCCCGGCCCACCTTCGACAGCTGGTACTCCCCGCCTGGTTCGTAGAAGACGTTGCGGTCTCCCTCGAACAGCGACATGTGCGTGTGCATGCCCGAGCCCGGGTACTCAGTGAAGGGCTTCGGCATAAACGAGGCGAAGACGCCCTGCTGGAGTGCCACCTCCTTCATCGCCAGGCGGAAGGTCATGATGTTGTCGGCGGTCGTCAGCGCGTCGGCGTACCGCAGGTCGATCTCCTGCTGGCCGGGCGCGCCCTCGTGATGGCTGAACTCCACCGAGATACCCAGGCCTTCGAGCATCGTGATCGCCTCGCGGCGGAAGTCGTGCGCGATGCCGTGTGGCGTGTGGTCGAAGTAGCCACCAGCGTCGATGGGCCGCGGCCTGTTGCCAGGCTCGGGCTTCTCCCGCAGCAGGAAGAATTCGATCTCTGGGTGGGTGTAGAAGGTAAAGCCGAGCCTCGCCGCTCTGGCCAGCGCCCGCTTGAGCACGTGCCGGGGATCGGCGTAGGACGGCGTCCCGTCCGGCATCATGATGTCGCAGAACATCCGGCCCGTGCCGGCCGAGTCATTACCCACGGGCATCAGCTGGAACGTTGAAGGGTCCGGCTTGGCGAGCATGTCGGCCTCGTAGACGCGGGCGAACCCTTCGACCGCCGAGCCGTCGAATCCGATGCCCTCGGCGAACGCGCCCTCCAGCTCGGCTGGCGCCACGGCGACCGACTTGAGGTATCCCAGCACGTCGGTGAACCACAACCGGACGAACCGGATATCACGCTCTTCGAGCGTGCGGAGCACAAACTCTTCCTGCCTGTCCACCGACACAGTTTGCCCCGCGTATGTTTCCTGCTTGTTACCGGGCCCAGCCCGGGCTGGTTCAGGATTACCAGATCCTCGCGGTTAGCCCTTTTTCGCCTCCTGCGCTGACTGACAGAGTGGGCAGCACACGTCAGCAAGTGCCCAACGGAGACCCGATGCCCGAATGCCAGCTGCACTGGCAGGCCGCAGTTCGCCGGGGTGCCGCCATTGTCGCGGTCGGCGCGCTTACGGCCGGGCTGGTTTCCTGCTCGAGCCGGGCCGCGCCATCTCGGCCGCACGGCTCGCGCTCAGCGCTGGTAGTCAGCCTCGGGGATGGCCAGATCCGCGGGAAGGAGAGCGGCCGCACCGATGAGTACCTCGGCATCCCTTATGCGGCTCCACCGATAGGTCCGCTGCGCTGGCGCCCGCCGCAGCCTCCGGCGAGCTGGCACGGGATCCGGCCGGCGACCCGCTTCGCACCGCACTGCCCGCAGCCCGTCGGCGTCTTCGGACGGGCCAGTACCTCGGAGGACTGCCTGTACCTGAACGTATTCGCGCCTGCCGGTCACCGGGACAGCCGCCTGCCGGTCATGGTCTGGATCCACGGCGGCGGATTCGTCGGCGGTGAGAGCGACGACTACAACCCGAGCGGCCTGGTCGCCAACGGGGTCATCGTGGTCACGATCAACTACCGTCTCGGCGCACTGGGGTTCCTCGCCGACGCGGCGCTGGCAGATCGCCCGGGCGGCCCGACGGGCGATTACGGGCTGATGGATCAGCAGGCCGCACTGCGATGGGTGCGAGCCAACATGAGCGAATTCGGCGGTGATCCGGACAACGTCACCATATTCGGCGAGTCTGCGGGCGGCCAGAGCGTGCTACTGCAGCTCATCTCGCCCGGCGCGCGTGGCTTGTTCGCCAGGGCGATCGCGGAAAGCGGCGGCTATGCCCTCAGCCCGGTCTCGCTTGCCAGCGCCGAGGCTGCGGGCAGCGCGTTCGCCGCGAAGGCTGGCTGCGCCAGCCAGACCGCCCAGTGCCTGCGCAGCCTGCCGGTTACCACGATCCTCGCCGACCAGGACCAGTCGGGTGCCTCGGCGAACATTGACGGCCTCGTACTCACCGAGCAGCCGAAGGCCGCGTTCACCACCGGGAACTTCAACCACGTTCCGGTGATCGACGGATCCAACCACGATGAATGGCGGCTGTTCGTCGCGCTGGCTACGTTCGAGGGGCATCCGGTCACGGCGGCCAATTACCAGTCAACGATCGCTTCCACGTTGCACGTCTCCGGCAAGATCGCCGCGGTCATCGCAGTTCAGTACCCGCTGACCGCCTACCGTAGCTCTGCACTCGCGCTGAGCAGCCTCGGCACCGATGCCATATTTGCCTGCCCGACTCTGCTCCTGGATGACGCGATGGCACAGTACGTGCCGACCTACTCCTACGAGTTCAACGACGAGAACGCGCCGGCGCCATATCCAAGTCCTGGCTTCGCCTACGGCGCGACGCATGCCTCCGAACTTCAGTACCTCTTCGGCCTGCCGGCCGCGTCCGCCGGTATCCTGTCCGCGCAGCAGCAGCAACTCGCGGCGACCATGCGCCACGAATGGACGAGCTTCGCCAGGTCCGGCGTGCCGTCAGCAGCCCGAGTGCCTGCCTGGCCGCGCTTCACCGCAGGCGGCCAGGCGATGCTGTCGCTGGTCCCGCCAGAGCCAGCCACGGAGAGCAGCTTCGCGGCTGGCCACCATTGCGCCTTCTGGGCTCTCGGCGGCGACTAGAGCAGTTCTCAGCCGGCGGCGTACTCGTCGTGGCGGCGGAACCAGAAGCCGTTCTCGTTGCGGCCGAGTGGCGCGCGATCCAGCCACTGGTACATGCCCCAGAGGCCATCCAGCCCGCGCGCATACGCGGAGTAGGTGTGGTACACGTCGCCATCCGCGAGAACGAAGGCGCTGACGCCGGGCCCTTCCCGCCGGAACGTCTCCCAGTCCGTTCCGACGACGCTCGATGCAAACTCGTCGAGCCTAGAACTGTCACCAGCTGACGGCCGCAGATCCGCGCGGCGGAAGTTGTACTCGACCGCTCCGGCAGCCCACTCCTCCTCGGTGTGCGCCGCCTGGAAGTCGTGATTGAAGTCGCTGCCGAACGACGACGCCCACGGGAAGGTCCAGTCCATCCGCTGCTTGTAAGCCTGGAGCTTGGCGAGCGGAGCCCGGGACACGGCGCACAGCGTGACGTCGTGATTGGCGAGGTGGACGACTGATCCGTTGAAGCCATCGGCGATCGCCGAGCAGGACGGGCATCCCGCGGCGAAATCGGGCCCGAACATGAAGTGATAGATGAGCAGCTGCGAGCGTCCGCTGAACAGATCGGGCAGCGATGCCGGGCCCTGGTCGGTGTCGAACTTGTAGTCCTTGTCGATCCGGACCCAGGGCAGCTCCTGACGCCGACGCGCGAGTTCGTCGCTGCGCCGCGTCAGCTCCTTCTCGGCCTGGAGCAGTTCCAGCCGGGCCGACAGCCACTCCTCGCGTGTTCCGGTCTCGTGGTCAGTCATGGTGTCTCTCCTTCGCGTAATCGTGAGGTTCGGGTCACATCGGAGGCGTGAGGCCGGGAATCGACGCGGGCGCGACGATGATCAGAATGCCGAGGCCGACGATCGCCAGCGCAACGGCCAGGTCGATCGCGGCTCTCGCGGGCAGGAGCTTCTGCCCCAGGACGACGACGGTGATCACCACCATCCAGGGGATGCTCATCAAGCCGACCGCCAGCAGGATCAGCATCAGCCCGATGCTCGAGCCGACGCAGCACAGTCCGAATTCAACGCCCGACCGGCGGGCCTCGCGGCAGCGGCGACGGCAGGCTTGCTTGATTGGTGTCAGCTCATAGAGGCCCGCCGCGATCACGAGTGCCCCGGCCGCGACCAGCCCATGCGGCCGATACAAGAAATACACCGCGACGCCGACCAGGGCCCAGACTGCGACATACGAGATGACAAACGCAGGCACGACGCGCAGGGCTCCCGGTGCCTGAGCGCGTCGCAAGACCGCGGGGACGGCGCCCGGCAGCATCATCGCCGCCATCATGGGCACCCACAGCGCAGCGAAGAAAGCGAACGAGCCGAGATGCGTCGCCACGCCCATGTCCATGCCAGTCATGTGGCCGACCGAGATGACCCAGCATGCGGCGGCCAGGCCCGCCGTCGCAGTCAGTGCTACGGCCGCCGAAGCCGTTCTAGCGCGCATCACAGCGGCGGAAGTGCCGTCACTCATGTATGCCTCCACGTTTCGCTGCATCGGGAGCGCGAACTCACCGACTGAGGTGATCCCGCAACGCGTCGAGCGGCCCGTCCCAGTCGCGGGCCAGCGCAGCGAGGAACTGCTGGGCCAACTGCATCGGAGCTGACCGGAGCCGGTAGCGCACCCGGCGCCGCTCCCCTGGCTCGGCCGTCACCAGGCCCGCGTCCGCCAGCAGAGCCAGGTGCTTGGCGATTGCCTGCCGCGTAATCGGCAGGCGCCCGGCGAGGTCCGTCGCCGTCGCCGGACCGCCCGATGCCAGCGTCGCCAGGATGGCGCGCCTGCTGGGGTCAGCTAGGGCGACGAACACTTGCTCGGCAACCGCCTCAATGTCAGGCGGCATCGAGGTAGTCGACAAGCTCGCCCAGCTCGCTCGCCCAGCCGCTGGTGTTGCCGTCGTACGCCTTCTGGTAGTCGCCCTCAGGCAGCTGCGCGAAGCCGGACTCGATCACGGTCAGCCGAGTGCGCTCGCCAACCGGCTCCAGCGTGAACTCGACATAGGTACGGCGCGGATCGTCAGCGGGCAGACCGTAGATGTGCCAGGTGAAGCCGAATAGCCGTCGGCTCCTCGACCCGCTCCACTCGCATCTCAGCGGTATGGCCACCGCCAAATGTCATTTGGGCGGAGCCGCCAGGGCGCAGGTCGATCGTCGCATGATCCCCGAACCAGCCGGCCAGGCCTGAAGCCGTCGTCAGCGCGGCCCAGACCTTGGTGGGCGGGTGGGCGATCTCGACGACGCGCTCGATCCGATCCGGGAACGCCATGGGAGCCTCCAAGTAGTAGCAACTGATTGGTTGCTATCTTATTGCAACCGATCGATTGCGTCAAGGCCGCGCGAGGGCCCGAGGTTGGCGTGCTCGGCGGGACTGCGGTTGCAAGGCTCCGGGCCGGCCCCGCGCCAGCGGTCACTGCCTAACGCCAGGATGCCGCGCCGCGCCGATTAGGCTGACATCGTGGCGCAGCTTCGGATCGGGCTCGCCCAGGTCAACGCGACGGTCGGCGACCTGGCAGCTAATAGCGACAAGGTAATCGAGTGGACCATGCGGGCCGCCGAGCAGGGTGCGCGCATCGTCGTCTTCCCTGAGATGGTCCTGACCGGCTACCCGGTCGAAGACCTGGCCCTGCGCAAGTCCTTCGTTGATGCCTCGATCGCCTCGCTGTACGAACTGGCGCGTGACCTGGCAGCCGAGGGCCTGGACGGCGTCGCCGTGGTCGTTGGCTACCTGGACCGGCGCCCCGGACAGCTGCCGCGCGTCGGCGTGCCGGCCGGCTCCCCGCAGGATGCCGCAGCCGTATTGCACGGTGGCACGGTCGCGATCACCTCGGCCAAGCATCACCTCCCCAACTACGGCGTGTTCGACGAGTTCCGCTACTTCGTGCCCGGCGACACGCTGCCGGTCTTCCGGCTGACGACCGCCGACGGCGGCCAGGTCGACGTCGCGGTCGCGATCTGCGAGGACTTGTGGCAGGACGGCGGCCCTGTCGCCGTCACCCGGCAGGCAGGCGCGAGCCTGCTGGTCGTGCCCAACGCCTCGCCCTACGAGCGGAACAAGGACGACGTCCGGCTCGAGCTCTGCCAGCGCCGCGCACGCGAGGCCGGAACCGTGCTGGCGTACGCCAACATGGTCGGCGGTCAGGACGAGCTTGTATTCGACGGCGACTCGATCATCGTCGCCCCGGACGGCGCGGTGCTCGCCCGCGGCCCGCAATTCGACGAGGCGCTCGTGCTAGCCGATCTGGACCTGGCCGTCGCCGATCCTGGCCTGCCAGCCGGCCGCCAGCGCGCCAACGCCGCCGACGGCACCTCGATGACCATCGAGCGCATCGAGCTCGCGCCGCTGCCCGCGCCGCAGCCGGATGCGCCGCTCGGCGCGCCGATGGTGTGGCCGCGGCTGCCGGACCTGGCCGAGATCTACGGCGCGCTCGAACTTGGCCTGCGTGACTACGTCCGCAAGAACGGGTTCAGCTCCGTTATCCAGGGCCTATCGGGCGGGATCGACTCGGCGCTTGTCGCCACGATCGCCGCCGACGCGCTTGGTCCCGACCGGGTGAACGTCGTGCTCAACCCCAGCCCGTACTCCTCCTCGCACTCGGTCAGTGACGCCGAGGACCTGACCAGGCGGCAGGGATTGCGCGCCCGCGTCATCCCGATCAAGCCGATGATGGACGGCTACGAGTCCAGCCTCGATCTGCACGGCCTGGCCGAAGAGAACCTGCAGGCGCGGATCCGGGGCACGATCTGGATGGCGCTGTCGAACGAGGAGGGCCACCTGGTCCTCGCCTGCGGCAACAAGAGCGAGCTCGCCACCGGTTACACGACGCTGTACGGAGACTCGGTCGGCGGCTTCGCGCCGATCAAGGACGTGCCTAAGACACTGGTCTGGGAGCTTGCCCGCTGGCGGAATGAGCAGGCAGCCGAGCGGGGCCAGACGCCGCCAATCCCGGAGAACTCGATCAGCAAGCCGCCGAGCGCCGAACTGAGGCCGGGGCAGCTCGACTCCGACTCGCTGCCCGACTACCACGTGCTCGACAAGCTCCTCGACGACTACGTCGAGAAGGACATGGGCTCGGCCCAGCTCGTCGCGGCCGGTCACGATCCGGCACTGGTAGAACGCGTGATCCAGCTAGTGGACCGCGCTGAGTACAAGCGCCGCCAGTACCCGCCCGGAACCAAGATCAGCGTCAAGAACTTCGGCCGCGACCGTCGCCTGCCTATCACCAGCCGGTGGCGCGAGCCAAGAACCGGCTAAACCTGGATTGGTCAGGAGATCGCGGCCCTGACCAGCTCGGCGATCCTCTTCTCGACAGCGGGACTCCACTGCTGAAGCGCGTATCCCACGGGCCACAGGTCCCCGTCGTCGAGGTTGGCCGCGTCCTGGAAGCCCAGGGTCGAGTACCGGTACTTGAACTTGCCCGAGTCCTGGAAGAAGACGACGACCTTGCCGTCCGCGTTCGCGTAGGCGGGCATCCCGTACCAGGTCTTGGCACCTAGCTCCGGGGCGACGGCGGTCACCGTCGCATGCACGCGCTCGGCGAGCGCGCGATCTTGCGGCGCCATCTGCGCGATGCTGTCGAGGAGCGCTTGCAGCTCGTCGGCCTTCTTGGCGCCCTTCTTGCTCTCGGCGCGCAGCTCGGCGGCGCGCTTCTTCATCGCGGCACGTTCCTCGGCGCTGAAGCCGTCGGACTCGGTCTGGGAATTCTTCGCGGGCATTGTTGTTGCCACTGCCTTTCGAGGATCAAGGCTCGGCGTGATGCCGGCCGTCTGAAGGAAGGCTAGGCGCCGACGACAGCTCGGCGCTTCTTGGTTCCTGATCGGATCGGATACCAGCGAACTGGCTGACGGCGGCGGTGAACCTCGGCCCCGTTCCCATAGAGCGGTCGATGGCGCCCGGCCCAGCCTGCGAGGATCCTGGTCATGGGGCCGACATGGCGCGGGCTTCCAGCCCGTGCGGAAGGAGACTGCAGTGGGCGGACCGATTCCGACTGGCGACATCCATCATCTGCGGCTGACCGTGACCGACGTGGAACGCAGCCGCCAGTTCTACACCAGCCTGCTCGGCTTCGAGGTAGCGGCGCAGTCGCCGCCCGACGACGACCCGTCGGCCGACGCGGTGTTCAAGGTGCTGTTCGGCGGCGTTGTCATGGTCCGAGGCAGCTTGGTGCTTGGCCTGCGGCCGATGGCACCGGTCGGCGACAGATTCGACCCCGACAGGGTTGGCCTCGACCACCTCAGCTTCGGCGTCGCCGGCCATGACGACTTGGAGCGCGCAGTGACGGTCCTCGATGAGCACGGCGTCGCGCACGGCCAGATCACCAGCCTGCCGTCGTTCGGCATCGACGTGCTCTCGTTCGAAGATCCGGACGGCGTCCAGCTCGAACTCACCGCGCCCATGGCCTAAGCGGCGCCAGCCGCCAGCACCGGGCCGACTCAAGCCACTGGACTCGGCGGGCGCCTGCGGCGGGTTCCATGACGAACGCCGCAGGATGCCGGTCCCCCCTAACGTGCCGGCATCCGTCCGGCAACTTCGTCATCTGGAGGCCCCGCCTGCAGACGCCCGCCCTTTGATCAGAGCCGCCCGGCCGAGCGTGTTCCGCCTTGCGGCTAATCACGCCGACGATACAGTTCAGAATGGCCTGGCAGGGTTACCCATAAGGAGACATCCGAGTCCCCTAACGACCAAATATCCGGTGATAGTGAATGGCCAGCTCAGACGACTTACCGCGGCACATTAGCGGCTGGGGCGCACGCTGAGCCCCCGGCAGGCGCCGTCTCGCCACGACGCGACGGCGCAGCAGTTCCTGCTAGCGGCATGTCGGCTGATCGACGCTTACCTCGACGACCAGGCCCGTGACAAGCAACCTCCGCGGCTCCGGTCCATCCACTTCCCGGCCGCCCTCGACTGGCTCAGGACCGAGGACGTCATCCGGTTCGCCGCCGCACCGGGCAAGCCGGGCCCGAGCCGCAAGGCGTTCTTCAACCGATGGCCAACCAGGGACGAGTTCCTGCCGGACGCGCTCGTGTACGCACTCGTTTACGACGAGCTGCCCGAGGCCGCGAGCCCGATCGAGCAAGGCAGGCAGATGCCAGCCGCCGCGGCGGCCACGCCCGCATTCTCCGACGCCGTCGTGAGCATCTGCGACGGCCTGCTCGAATCGCTTCAACGGCACCCGCGCAGCTACCTCACGTTGCACATAGGGCCATTGCTGCCGCAGCATCCGGAGCTCTGGCAGGCGATCGTACCCGCGATGAGAAGCGGAACGCAGGTCTGGGCCGAGGGCTATGCAACGCTGCTTACCGATCTCGGGCTCGTCATGCGGCCCGGCTGGACGCCGCAGCGACTGTCCCTGGCGCTGCAGGCCGCGCTCGACGGCTTCCTGCTCCGCTACCGGATACAGCCCGACGAGTACCCGGTATCACGGTGGGAAGGCGCCGGCTTGTTCGCCGACACGGTCGTCGCCATCATCCTTGGCGTCCTGGATGCCGATCGTAGCGGTCGCAGCGGCAGGGTCGTTCTGGATCAGCTCGTCAGCGAGTCACCCTGACCGGCCGCTGACGGACGCCGCGGTACCTCGAGTCGCGATCTTCCGGACGGTAACGGGATTCGGGCATGCTGGGTAGCTAATGTCCGCCCCGATTGCCTGACGAGGGGATCCCCGAGATGATCATTGACTGTGCTCACTACCAGGACGGCCGGAGGCAGGGTGAGGACGCGGTTCCGCTCGAGGAGGCCGCGGCCAGGTGCGGGCAGGGCGGATTCGTGTGGCTCGGACTGTTCGAGCCCGAAATGGCGGAGCTGGCCCAGGTCCGGGACACCTTCGGCCTGCACGAACTGGCGGTGGAGGACGCGCAGACCTTTCATATGCGGCCGAAGGTCGAGAGCTACGACGGCGACGTGCGGCTGGTAATCCTGCGGACGGCGCGTTACGACGACGAGGCCGAAGAGGTCGAGTTCGGTGAGATCAGCGTCTTCCTCGCGCCGACCTTCGTGATCACGGTGCGGCAAGGCGTGGCGAGCGAGTTGCGCGGGGCGCGGCAGCGGCTGGAGCAGCGGCCGGAGTTGCTCGCAGCGGGCAGCGCGTCAGCGCTCTGGGCGATCTTGGATCAGGTAGTAGACGGGTACGCGCCTGTTGTGGCCGGGCTCGAACGTGACATCGACCAGATCGAGGCCACCGTGTTCTCGGGCGCCGTGGCGCCGACCGAGCGGATCTACTCGCTGCGCCGCGAGGCCACCGACTTCTACCGTGCCGTCCATCCGCTGCTCGGCGTGGTTGCAACGGTCGAGCGCGCGGCGGCCCCAGAACTGAAGCCGTATCTGCGTGACGTCCAGGACCACCTGGTGCTAGTCAACGAGGAGGTCGCCGCGCAGCGTGACCTGCTGGGCACGGTGCTGGAGGCCAACATGGCGGTGATCTCGGTCGAGCAGACAAAGGTCAGTGTCCGCCAGAACGCCACCATCGAGCAGCTCACGATCCTGGCTACCGTCTTCCTTCCGCTGACGTTCGTCACCGGCTTCTTCGGCCAGAACTTTGCGTGGCTCGTCGACCGCATCCACGGCCTCGGCGCGTTCCTTATCTACGGCATCGGCGGTCTCGCCGTGCCGCTGCTGCTGCTGTTCTTGTGGCTGAGAGTCCGCAGGCAGCACAGCAGCGCCGGCCCCACGCTTCACGAGGGCTGACCCGAAACCGCAGCGCACCCGGTGGCGGGTGCTGGCTCGCCGCTACAGCTTGATTGTCGTACCAGGGACCAGGAACGCGGCCGGGCCCGACGCGGTCGGGGCAAGGCTGAGCAGGTTCGTCATCAGGTTCGAGCCCTTGCTGTTCAGCAGCGCGTCGTGAATCCAGTACCCCCGTTCAGGCGCGAACCGCCGGATGTAGTCAGCGACCTCGCTGAACTTCAGCCACGGCGCACTGACCGGCACCAGCAGCGTCGGGATCTTCTCCCCCGGCACGGTGAACGAGTCACCGGGATGGAAGATCTCGCCATCCACAGCGAACCCGGTGTTCGCCACGACCGGGATCGCCGCGTCGAGCAGCGCGTGGTCGGAGCCATGGACGTGCACATCGAAGCCGGCCGCGTCGAACGCGTCACCGTGATGCACCGCTCGGACACGGTCGCCGAATTCGCTGAACTGGCCGGCCACTGTCTCGCTGGCCCACATGCGGAGGTCCTCGTCGGCGGCCAGGGCGGCGCGCACCACCTCGTCGTCGACGTGGTCGACATGCTCATGCGTGATGAGCACGGCGCTCGCCTCGTCGAGCACATCGGGACCGGCCCAGATCCCCGGGTCGATCACGAGCCTGGCCCCGTCTTTCTCCAGGCGGACGCACGAATGACCGAATTTGGTCAGCAGCATGAAGCGAGCCTACCCAGTCAGCGCGCGGCCAGACCGCGGAGCAGCTCCGCTACTGCCCGCTTGGCATAGCGGGCGTCGGTCGGCTCCGGCCCGTACATGCTGGCGAGTACTGCGCCATTCAGAAGGAACGTGGCCGCGTCGATATCGGTGTCTTCACGAAGCTCCCCCGTTGCCACGCCGCGCCGCAGCACCGACCTGACAACGTCGCGCTGTGGCTGGACCACCGTCTCGACATACTTCTCCATGAGCCGCGGGTAGCGGACGCCCTCCCCCTGGAGCAGCGCGAACAGCCGTGACCGCCGTGGGTCGGCCGCCGCCCGGCAGATGGCGTTCAGCAGCGCGATCAGGTCTGCGCGCACGGACCTGCCCTGCGGCACTGGGAGCTGCGTGCCGAGGCTGCCGAGCGCATCGACGAGCATGTCCTCCTTGCCCGGCCACCGGCGGTAGATCGTCGCCTTGCCCACACCCGCCTTCGCAGCGACCTGTTCGATGCACAGCGCGTCCGGGCCGGACTCGGCGAACAGGTCGAGTGCAGCCGACAGGATCGCCTGATCAGCTCGTTCGCTGCGGGGCCGACCGGGGCGCCGTGGCTCGGCCGCCGCGCCGTCGACCTGCCGGTGGGCCGTCGGGCTGTCGACGGTCGCGGCCGCGGGCCGGAGAGGTGCGCTTCGAGCGCGCACGCGGCTAGGCATCGGCAGCTCCTGTCGCGGTGACGGCGTTGACGTCCGCGGCCCCGAGCGCGGGGACCGGCTGGACTGTGGCCGACTCGGCGGGTCGGGACTCATGGGCGGGTCCGGAGTCTCGGGCGGGTGCGGCCGGAGCCCGCCCCGGCATCCAGATCCAGACGGTGATCGCGCCGACCACGGCGATCAGCACGGAAATCAGAGCGGCCACATGCATTGCGCCGACGAACGCGGCGCTCGCGGCTGCCAGCAACCGGTCGCCAGCGGGCCCCAGATGCGCGGCGAGGACCTGCGTTTGCGCGATCGACACGGTCGCGTTGTGCCGCGCTGCCGACGGCAGGATGCTCAGGTAGGGCTGTAGCCGTGCGCGGTATGCCTGCGCCAGCACCGAGCCGAGCACCGCGACGCCGAGCGCGACGGCTACCTGGCGCGACGTGTTCGTGATCGCCGAGCCGGCGCCGCCGCGCTCCCGCGGCACTACAGACATGACGCCTTCCGTCGCGGCGGGCATGACCAGGCCCATGCCCGAGCCCTGAATCAGGAACGTGAGGAGCAGCACCCAAGGCGGCGTGCTCGTGCCCAGGAAGTGGTAGCCAACGAGCGCGCCTGACATGACGACGAGGCCCGTCGTGCACACTGCCCTGGCCCCGAACCGGCGGACAAGGCGGGCGCTGCGAGTGGCGAAGAGCAGCTGGCCAACGGCAAGCGGGATCGTCAGCAGGCCAGCGTGCAGCGGGCTGTAGCCGCGCACGTTCTGGGTGTAGAAGCTGATGAAGAAGTACACGCCGCCCATGGCGAAGAAGACAAGCGAGATGGCGGCCGCCGACGACGACAGCCGCGGATCGCGGAACAGCCGCACGTCCAGTGACGGGTGATCCGTCCTTGCCTCGTGCCAGACGAAGACGGCGAGCGCAGCGAGGCCGGCTGCTACCGGTCCGAGCACATCACCGCGCAGCCATGATCCGGTGTCGCCGCCCTGGATGATCCCGTACACGACCAGCACGAGCCCGGCGATCGACAGCACGACGCCCAGCAGGTCCACCCGGCCGGGAGTGGGACTCTTGGACTCGGGCACCAGCACGACGATCGCGACGATGCCGAGCGCCGTCAGCGGGACGTTGATCAGGAAGACCGAGCCCCACCAGAAGTGATCGAGCAAGAGCCCGCCGGCGATAGGCCCGATGGCGATGGCCACCCCGACCGCCGACGCCCAGATCCCGATAGCGCGGGGACGCTCTTGGGGATCGAAGACGTTGGTGATGATGGACAGCGTCTGCGGCATAACCGCGGCGCCGCCGAGACCCATCGCCGCCCTGGCCCAGATCAGCTGATCGGGGGTCTGCGCGTACGAGGAAAGGAGCGAGGACAGTCCGAACAGGGCCATCCCGATGATCAGCATCCGACGGCGGCCAATGCGGTCGCCAACCACGCCGAAGGTGAACAGCAGCCCGGCGAAAACCAGAGTGTAGGAGTTGATCGCCCACTCCAGCTGGCTCTGGCTGGCGCCGAGGCCGCCCCGCGGTTCCGCGATGGTCTTGAGGGCGATATTCAGGACGGTGTTGTCCAGCACGATGGCGGTGAGGCTGATGATCAAGACACTGAGGATGAGCCACCGGCGCCGGTAAACTGCCGTGCTGTCCATGCCTGCCTTCGGGAAGCGGTAGCCAGGTCCAAGGCGTTCTGGGTAGTGGCCCGTAAAAAACGATACGAGACACGATCGTATTGCAAATGCGGGTATTGCCGCCAGTCGCGGTCAGCAGACCCGTGCTCGTTCCGAACCAATAATCAGCCCTGGTCAGCTGCCGGCCGGTCGTGCGATCATCAGATGGTCCGGGGACGCCACAGGGGCGCAACGAGACGCGGAGGATGCAATGACTGCTGACCAGCGGTTCGGGCCTGCCACAAAAACCAGCACGGCCACAAAAGCCGGCATAGCCACGACAGCTGGCACAGCCACAACGACCTCACCCGCCGCGGCGCCAGAGCCGCTGTACGGCGGCCACGCAGCCCGGCGCCTGACTATTCGTGACATCGCGGCGGCCAAAGCCCGTGGCGAGAAGTGGCCCATGCTCACCGCCTACGACGCCCTGACAGCGTCCGTATTCGACGCGGCCGGCATCCCGGTCCTGCTGGTCGGCGACTCGGCGGCAATGGTGGTCTATGGCCACGATTCCACGATTCCGGTCACGGTCGATGAGCTCATCCCGCTCACCTCGGCAGTCGTCCGCGGCACCACCCGGGCCCTGATCGTCGCCGACATGCCCTTCGGCTCCTACCAGGCCTCTCCGATGGCCGCGCTCGAGACCGGGACCAGGTTCCTGAAGGAGACCGGTGCTCAGGCGGTCAAGCTCGAGGGCGGATACCGGGTGATCCGCCAGGTCGAGGAGCTGGTAGCGGCCGGCATCCCGGTCATGGCCCACCTCGGCCTGACCCCGCAGTCCGTGAACGCCTTCGGTGGCTACAAGGTGCAAGGCCGCGGCGAGGACGGCGAGCGCTTGCTTCACGACGCCAAGGCCCTTCAGTCGGCTGGGGCATTCGCCGTGGTGCTCGAGTGCGTGCCCGCCGAGCTCGCCGAGCGCGTCACGGCGAGCCTGGACGTTCCCACGATCGGGATCGGCGCCGGCCCGCACTGCGACGCGCAGGTCCTCGTCTGGCAGGACATGGCCGGTCTCTCCCCGCGGACGGCCAAGTTCGTCAAGCGGTACGCCGACATCGCCGGCGTGCTCCGCGGCGCGGCCGAGGCGTTCGCGGCGGAAGTCGTCGGCGGCAGCTTCCCAACCCCGGAGTATTCCTACCGCTGACGGGCCCCGTTCGCGGTAAGTCCTGTTTGCCGGCAATCACGCTAGGCTCGCCGGCTCAGCTCACCGGCTCGCCGCCCGGAGTATCTGCGGTACCTCGCCGGCCTCCAGCGCGGCGCGGCCCACCCGAGTTGCCGTCCAGTCCAGCTGGTCATTCGACATTCGAACGAGATCTGCGTCGCCGTCGGACCGGCGTGGACGTTCGCCTGGCCCAGCGTGATCGCGTCGTCGTCGGCGCCGCGAGCTCCGGGGCCGAACCCCTTGATCATGACCTCGGTCGCCAGCTCGATCAGCGGCAGGGAGCTGAGGCGCTCGAACTCCGCCTGCGCCTCCCGGCGCCACTGTGCAAACCTTTCCTGCTTGTCCTGCCCTTGGTCTTCCTTGCGGCCCAGCGGTGACATGCGCACCCCTCAGTCAGACGTCGGTGATGCGGAGCCCGGCGTGTGCCTTGTACCGGCGGTTGATCGAAACGAGGTTCGCGGTCAGCGCCTCGACCTGGCCGCAGTTGCGGAGCCGACCGCCGTACACGCCGCGCATCCCCGGGATCTCGCCCGCAAGCGCGATGACAAGATCAGTCGCCACACGGTCCTCGCCCAGCACCAGGACGTCCAGGTCCATGTTGTCAACCTCGGGATCGAGCAGGAGCTGCGCAGACACATGGTGGAACGCGCCCACCACCGTGCTGCCCGGCAATACAGATGCGGCCTGCTCGGCAGCGCTGCCCTCCGGCACGCCGATGGAGTACGCGCCGCGGGAATCGAACCCGATCGGGTTGACGCAGTCGATGACGATCTTGCCGGCGAGCGGCCCGGCGAGCTCGCTCAGCAGGTCGGCGTGCCCTTCCCACGGGATCGCCGCGATCACAACGTCCGCGTCGGCCGCGGCCTCGTGGTTCAGGCCCCCGTCGAGCAGCGGGCCACCGCCGAGATCGGCCGCGGCCGACTTGGCCCGGCCAGCATCGCGGGAGCCGATGATGACCCTGTGCCCTGCCATGCAGAAGCGGCGCGCGAGCCCGCGGCCCTGCTCGCCCGTCCCGCCGAGGATGCCGATAACCAGTCCGGACAAGTCCGAAGGCACGGCCGCCTGCGGGCCAGTGGCGTCAGCCGTCATGCGCATGATCCTGCCAGATGCACGCGGAAACACGGCGGCGGGCCGTCGGTTCCGCCGCCGCGTGGCCTGGCCGGTCCGGCACCATGTGGGTTATGAACCCCGACCAGGTCGCTACCTTGCGGGCACTACTTGCTCCGACCGGGTGGCTTGATCGGACGTCCGCGTTCGCGCGCGCACTACGGCACAGCGCCCGGACGCGAAACGGCCTCCTGATCGTCGGTACCGCCGGCGACGAACCCTGGCACATGACGGCCCACATAGCCGACGAGAGCCGCTACGCCGGGATCCCCGAGCTGGCGCCGACCCTGGTCCGGTGGACCCCCGAGCCCGGCGCGCCCGCGCATCTGTCGGTTGGCATCGACCGGCTGCGCGCCGCGACGCGCGCTGAGACGTTGCTGGTCGTCAGTCAGCAGGTCGCGCCCGCCGAGCTGCTCGAGCGGGTACAGGACGTGGTGCGGGCCGGGGCCACCGTGTTCGCGCTCGATCAGGACGACCCCGAGCTGGACCAGCTGGCGCACGAGTCGCTACCGGTGAGCTCGGCGACCGCGCCGGTGTCCTTCGACGGCACGCAGCATCTGGTGACCTCGTCTATCACCGCCGAGCCCGGCAGCCCAGGCTCACCCGGCGGTCCCGATAAACGGCTCCGCTCCCGGCTGGCGCGGTTGCTCGACACCGTGAGCGGGACCCCGTCCGACTAGCCCGGCTCCCCGGGATCGCTGCCGGACTCCTGCGGGCCTGGCTCTGCGTCGCCACCGTTCCCGCCTTCGGGCTTGCCACCGAGACTCACCGACGGCTGAGCTGGAGGCGGCACTGGCCTACGTCCATCGAGCCGCCGGATCCCGTAGATCGGCGGCGGTGCGATGTTGGCGAACTGCGCGATGGCAGTGCCGACGATCGTGGCCTGGACCACATGGTCCTTGCCGAAGGGCACGATCGGGCACCTGCGCTCGGAGATCTGCGTCTCCATCTCCCGCACGACGACCCCCTCGGCGCCCATGCGCACAAGATCGAGCTCAAGCTCGTTCCTCGCGTCGGTGCGCATCTGCCGGACAAGGTAGGAGTAACCCTCAACCTCCACGTTCCCTGCCGTCAATCGGGTTTGACCTCGCGTCAGCCAGTCATCGTGCCGGTAGCCGACGGCCACGCCCATCGCCAGGCCGACCGGCACCCACCCGTGCGCTACAAGCTTGGTGAAATCCTGCCCTGACAGGTCGGAAGCGAACGGCCGGGCCCGGCTAGTCACGCCTCGCGCGCGGACCGCGGTGCCGAGCGCCCGGAATTCCAGGATGTCCTCGTCGTCGCCGAACGGACCAACGGTCAGCTGCACCCCGATGACGCCGAGGGCGCCGAGCGCTGCGCACTCCGCTGTCATTCGGGTGATCGCGGCCCGGCGCGCCTGGTACAGCGTCGCCACGAGCGGCCGGGCTGCGCCGATCGCCGCGGCCCCCGTTGGCGCCACGCCGCCGGTGAAGCGCAGGCCGCTACCGGGCTGGCGGTAGGCCGGAGTGCCCTCGCCGCGGAAGACCGTCAGGCCGTAGGGACACTCTTCGTCGCCGGCGTCGCCTACGTTGTAGACGGCGGCGCCGAGTACCTGTCCGGCGGGCTGAAAGCCCACCCGAGAGATGGCGGCGAACTCGTCGACGGCCAGCGTCGAGCCCCAGGTGCGCGTCTGCCGCATCTCCGTCAGCCGAGCCGCAGCCGCTGGCGGCAGTTCGTCTCCGGGACTACTGCGGCCAGGCGGGCCCGCTGGTGGCATCGGTGTCAGGAGTCCAGGCTGAGGACCATGGTCGGCGTCTGGATGATGTGGTCGTCACGCAGTGGCCGCACCGCGGTCCCGATCGCGAAGAACTCGGTCGTGTGGGAGCCCCATGTATGGCTGTGCTGACGCAGCTGGACGCCGACGATGCCTTCGGCCGCGAGCTGTTCTGCCTCGGCCTGCATCCGGCTCATGGCGAGCTCCCGCGCGTCATAGAGCGCCTGGGTGAACTGCTCAAGCTCGACATTGCGGCCAATGTTCCCCATCTTGCTGCCGAGCTTCTGGTGCGCGATGTGGTAAACGCACGAGCCCATGACCATCCCGAGCGGGGCGTATCCCGCGCGGATCAGCGTCCAGAAGTCCTGGCCGGACAGGTCGGAGGTGAACGGCATGCTCTTGTTGTTGCGCCAGTTCGTAATGCCGCCGCCGCCCGCCCCTGGCTCGGCGACGACAGCAGTGCCGACCGCGATGAACTCGGCGATGTCAGCGCCGAATTCCTTCATTTCCACGTCTAGCCGCACGCCCACGATGCCGTCAGCGCCGAGCGCCTGTGCTTCGGCTTCCATCCGGGTCATGGCCAGCTCGCGCGCGTGGTACATCGCCGTGGAGAGTACGTCCAGCTCCTGGCTCTGCCCCCAGCGGCCGAACTGGAGCCCGACGTGGTAGATCGAGGTGCCGAGCACCAAGCCGACCGGCCGGAAGCCGACTTCGCGGACCAGCAGGAACTCGTTGACCGACAGGTCAGAGGTGAAAATCGAGCCTGGCTGCCCCGGCCGCAGCTCGGCCAGCCTGCGCATCGCGTCCTGCGGTACTCCCTGCACCTCAAGATCGGTGCCCTGCTGGTCGCTCATTGTGCTCCCTCAAGTTGAGTCTTGCCGTCTAGCATGCGTCTCACCGGCCGAGCCGGACGCGCGCGGCCTGGCGCCGCTGCGGGTCCAGCGACATGATCGCCAGCGGTGGCGGCGGTGCCGTCCGCCGCCCGAAGCGCGCGATCGCCGTGCCGATGATGGTCGCCTCCAGCACGTGGTCGCGGCGCCCCTCCTGCACCGGGCACTCATGCTCGCCGATACGCACGTCCATCTCCTGGAGTACGACGCCATCGGCGCCATGCCGGGCGACGTCTAGCTCTAGCTGATGACGTGCATCGTGGCGGGTGGCGTTGACGAGGTCGGTGTAGCCCTGCACCTCGGTGTTGCCGGCGCCCCACCGAGTCTGGTTCACAGTCACCCAGTCATCGTGCCGAGCCCCGATCGCGATGCCCAGCACGAGCGCAGCAGGAACCCACCCAGCCATGATCAGCTTGGTGAAATCCTGGCCGGACAGGTCGGAGGTGAACGGTCGTCGTAGCCGGACGCCGCCCGGCGCGCGCACGGCCGTGCCGATCGCCTTGAACTCAAGGCCGCCCGCCGGGAAACTGCCGATCGTGAGCCGCACGCCGACGACCCCGTGGCCGCCGAGAGCCTGGCATTCCTCCGTCATCCGGCCCAGGGCCTGCCGGCGCGCGTCGTACATCGTGCGCACCAGCGGCCCGTACGACCCGAGCGTGCCGCTGCCGGAGGTCGCGGTCACGCTCACGTACGGCGCGCCGCCGTAGACACCCATCCGTCCCATGCCGTAGCCGCCGCCGTAGGCCGGGCACACGTAGCCGCCCGTGTAGCCGACGTTGTAGACGGCCGCGCCCAGCACTTGCCCTACTGGCTCGAATCCGGAGCTCTTGATCGCGGTGAACTCATCAGCTGTCAGCGCAGAGCCCCAGGTGCCGCTGCCGCGTATCTCCGCCAGCCGCGCCTGGGCGGCGGGCGGCAGATCATTCCCCGGGTTGTCCACGGTCAATTCTGCGCCCCCTTGTTGCGCTTGCCGCTGGCCTCAGCCTACAAGACCAAGCAGATTCGCTGGCTTAGCCCTCATCCGAGCTCTCGCCAGGCCATCTGTCCTGTGCGTCCCACTCCTCGTTGCGCCGCTGCACCGTCTCCAGGGCGTGCTCGGCGGCGTCGCGCGTCGGATACGGGCCGAGCCGGTCCTTGCCTGGGCAGCCGGGCCCCTGCTCCACGACGTGATGCTTGAGGCAGAACCACCAGCTCTTGTCGTCGTCCATAGCTACTAGAATTCCAGATCATGCCTGCTACCCTCCAGCCCGGCCGGGTTTCGCCGCCACGCGACGTTCCTACCGACATCGCCCGCCCCGAGTACGTCGGCCGCCGTGCCCCCCGCCTGGGCGAGAGCGACATCAAGGATGCCGAGACCATCGCACGGATGCGCGTCGCCGGGCGGATCGCCGCACAGGCTCTGGCCGAGGTCGGAAAGCACGTCGCACCCGGTGTGACCACCGACGAGCTGGACCGCATCGGACATGAGTTCCTGCTCGACCACGGCGCCTACCCGAGCACACTCGGGTACCGGGGCTTCCCCAAGTCCCTGTGCACCTCCCTCAACGAGGTGATCTGCCACGGCATCCCCGACGACACCGTGATCGGTGACGGGGACATCGTCAATATCGACATCACCGCGTTCATCGGCGGCGTGCACGGCGACACCAACGCCACTTTCCTGGCCGGCGCTGTCGACGAGCAGTCGCGCCTGCTGGTCGAGCGGACGCGCGAGGCCATGATGCGCGGGATACGGGCCGTGGCGCCCGGACGGCCACTCAACGCGATCGGGCGGGTGATCGAGTCGTACGCGCGCCGGTTCGGCTACGGCGTTGTCCGGGACTTCACGGGCCACGGCATCGGCGCGACGTTCCACTCCGGGCTCGTCGTCCCGCATTTCGACGACCCGTCGGTCGGAGTGATCATGGAACCAGGCATGACGTTCACGATCGAACCGATGCTGACGCTCGGCACTGTCGAATACGACATCTGGCCGGACGGGTGGACCGTGGTGACCGCTGACCGGAAGCGAACCGCCCAGTTCGAGCACACGCTAGCCGTGACCCTCGACGGCTACGAGATCCTTACGCTGCCCTAACCGTCGTCCCTGCATTGCCCGGCCCTGCGTCGGCGACCTCGCGATCAGCCTGCGGCAGCACCTGGGCTCGGCGCCATCCCGACCGGCACCCGGGACGGAGCAAGGCCGATCGGGGCCGGGACCGGTGCCGGGACGGGTGCAGCGATCGGCGCCGGGATCGGCGAGCCTTCGCAAGCCAGGCTGCGTCCGGGCAGCCAGCTCAGGCATCGTGGGAAGTACCAGGCGCGCTCGCCGAGCAGCGCCAGCGCTGCAGGCAGCACGACTCCGCGCACCAGCGTGGCGTCAATGAAGACGGCAGCGGCGAGACCCACGCCCAGCATCTTCACATCGATCATGTCGAGCGTCGCAAAGATCGAGAACACCGCCACCATGATGATCGCAGCACTGGTCACGACGCCGGCGGACTTGCCGACGCCGTCCACGATGGCGTCGCGGGCGGATGCGCCGCCGGACCACAGCTCCCGGATCCGGCTGAGGATAAAGACGTGGTAGTCCATGCTCAGGCCGAACAGCATCACGAACGTGAAGAGCGGCACCCACGGGATAAGCGCGCCGAAAGACGTGAACCCGAGCAGGGAGTGCAGGTGCCCGTCCTGGAAGATCAAGGTCACGAGACCGTACGCCGCGCCCACCGACAAGAAGTTAAGGCCGATTGAGACCAGCGGGATCGTCAGGCTGCGGAACGCAAGCATCAGCAGGATGAACGCCAGCAGCGCGACAGTCCCGAAGACGATCGGCGTACGCGAATGCAGCGTGGACCGCAGGTCATAGTTGGAGGCCGTATCACCGGTCACGGCGAAGCTCGCGCCAGGCACTTTCCCGATCGTCGAGGGCAGGATCTGGTTCTCGAGCTTCAGTACCGCGTTGTTCGAGACCGTTCCCGTGCCATTGCCGGCCAGCGGCACCTGGATCACCAGCGCCTTGCCGTCGGCTACAGGGGTGACGCTCACCGGGCCATGGATCGCGCCGCCGTCCGCGGCCCGCGCGCGCAGCGCCGCGATTTGCCGCTGCATCGCCGGGCTCTCGAGGTTGGTCCCGCTGACCACGACGTCGGCTGGCGCTGGCTTCGCGGGGAACTTGTGCTGGATGTCGGTCAGTACCTGGACGACCCCGAGGTTGCTCGGGAGGTCGACCGACGGATTCCCCAGGCGCATACCCAGCGCTGGTGCGCTGAGCGCGAGCAGCGCGATGGCCGCAGCGCCGCCGTAAAGCAAAGGCTTGCGAACGACCCGCTGAGCCATGCCTGCCCACAGGCGGGACGGCTTTGGATGCGTCAGCCGGCGACCGAGGTAGGGAAGCTGGAGGCCGTCAGCCCATGGTCCGAGCCAGGACAGCAGCGCCGGCAGGAAGAACAGCGAACCGAGCACGGCCACACCGACGACCATGATCGTTCCGAAGGCGATCCCGGTGAAGATGTCGATGCCAGTCAGGAACAAGCCAGCCAGCGACACCATCACGGTCAGGCCGGAGATCAGGATGGCACGGCCGGACGTGGCCGCGGCGATGCCGACCACGGCCTGATCGTCGTGCCCGTTCATCCGCTCCTCGCGTTCCCGGCGCAGGTAGAAGAGCGAGTAGTCGATCCCGACGGCCATCCCGATCACCAGGACGAGCTCAGACGTGCCGGATCCGACAGGGAACCACCGCCCGGCGACGCTGAGCAGCGATACGGCCGTGACAACAGCTGTCCCGGCGAGCAGTACCGGGATGCCGGCCGCGATGAGCGCGCCGAACACGGCCAGCAGCAGGATCAGGGTCAGCGGGACCGACGTCCACTCCGACTTGCGGAAGTCGTTGCCGAGCAGCGCGTTCGCCACCCGGTCGGTGCTGGCCTGACCCGCTTCGCGCACGAGCACGTCCGGGTTATGAGTCTGGATCGTGCGGACAGCCGCCAGATCGGTCAGCACCGTCGTCTCGGCAGCCGCGTGCGGGCCGGCGACCGTGAACGTGACCAGGGCCACAGTGCCGTGGTTGGTGAGAAGGCCATGGACGCCCGGCTGGTACGGAGCGTGGATGTCGGAAGCCGCCTCAGGCTTGGCCGCGAGCGCCGCCTCGACCTCCAGTGTGACCTTGCGTACCTCCGCCGCAGCGTTGGCAGCCAAGTGCTGTTCGCCGGCCCGGGCTTCGATCAGGACGTTCTCTGTCGGCGGCGTCACCACGCCGAGCTTGGTCAGTACCTGCTCGCCCCGGCCAGCCTGGCCAGGATCGTACTGCTGCACGCTAGGACCAGTTGCGAACTGGCCGCCGATGAAGGCAGCGACCATGAAGCCCAGCCAGAGGGCCACGGCGGTCTTGCGATGCCGGGCGCTCCAGCAAGCGAGACGCTCGACAATAGGACGGCGAGCGCGGCCGGGCGCACCGGCAGCAGGGCATGGAGGGCTTGGGAGCAGGCTCACTGAAGCTCTCGGCTCGGGTGGCTGTGACCGGGAATATTCAGCCGCTACCGGGCCCAGGGCAGGGAGCGCGGTGGTCAGCTAACTGCGGCAACTGTAACCCGGTGACCGCACTGAGTGAGTCGGTATCGACCCGTCCGGTCGCATCTTTACTGATCTCCGAGCCTTCCCGTGGCTTGCTCCCGGGCGGCGCTCAGCTAGGCGATCGAGCCGGCTGAGGCCGAATGCGCAATGGCATGATGCTGGGCATGGGCGAACTGATCTTGATCAGACACGGCGAGACCGAGTGGAGCCGGTCCGGCCAGCACACCGGTCGGACCGACGTGCCGCTGACCGACGCCGGGCGGGCGGCCGCGATCAGGCTAGGGCAGGCCCTAGCCGGGCGGCACATCGTCGCCACGTTCAGCAGTCCTGCCAGCCGCGCCGCAGACACCGCCAATCTGGCCGGCTTGCCCGCGCCACGGCTCGACCCCAATCTCCAGGAATGGGACTACGGCGGCTACGAGGGTCTGACCAGTGCCGAGATCGGGCGGCGCCAGATGGGCTGGTACTTGTGGCGGGACGGGGTCATTTCCGGTGACGCAGAGCATCCCGGCGAGACTGCCGACCAGGTGGCGGCGCGCACCGACGCCGTGCTCGAAAAGGTCACGCCCATGCTGGCGCAAGGTGACGTAGTTCTCGTGGCGCACGGCCATCTGCTACGCGTCCTGGCGGCGCGCTGGCTTGGCCTCGAGCCAGCGGGCGGCCGGTTCTTCGGGCTCGATACCGGCACCATCAGCCTCCTGGGCTTCGAGCACGCGGAGCCGGTGATCAGCATGTGGAACCTGCCGCCGGATGGGATCGGCTGACACCGTGGCAACGCCGTCTGCACCACCGCCGTTTGCAACACCGCCGTCTGCACCACCGCTGTTTGCAGCACCGCCGTTCCCCGCGCCGACGACGCCGATCTCCTCGCCTGCCGAGGTATTCCTCTCCTACCTCGACTACTTCCGCTCCCGGCTCGTCAGCAAGCTGGAGTCGCTGCCAGCTGCCGAGCTTCGGGCCAGCAGGGTTCCGTCCGGCTGGACGCCGCTCGAGCTGCTCAAGCACCTCCGTTATGTGGAGCTGCGCTGGCTTGAGTGGGGCTTCGAGGGAGCGGATGTCGGCCGGCCGTGGGGTGATCAGCGAGACGGCCGCTGGCACGTAGCCGATGACGAGACCCTGGCGGAGCTCACGGCTGCCCTTGCCGCACAGGCCGCGCGAACCAGGCACATTGTGGTGGCCCATGACCTGGCCGACACTGGCCGCCCTGGTGAGCGCTGGGAGGGCTCGAGCCCGGCGACGCTGGAGCGCGTCCTCTTCCACCTAGTCCAGGAGTATGCCCGGCATATCGGGCAGATCGACATCGTGAGTGAGCTCGCGGGCGCCGAGGTCGGCGAGTAAGCGGCCGCTCGCGGCTGGGTCAGCTGGCGTCGACTGGCCGCTATCGGCCCGACGAGGCGCTGCCTCCTGCTCGGTCTCGCGGCCCACCGCGCGCAGGACCGGCAGAGCAGCAAAGTAAGACCCGGCAACGGCGATGCCGCCGACAGCAATGTCGACCGAAACCCGCCCTTGCTTCGCCCAGTAAACGTCCTTGAGGTCCAGCAGCAGGGCGAACTCGTCGACGATCAGGGCCAGGCCGGTGCCATAGCTCGTCGCGACTGCCGGGTGCGCGCGCCAGCTCTCCTCGCCATGAACGGCGACGGCCCCGACACCGGCCAGCATGCCGATGCCCCACATGTAATGGTGGAGGTGCTCACTGCCGGCGCTGACGTTGTGAAACGGGCCCTTCCCGGCTCGGATGCTGTAGGTAATGCCGCGGACGGCAGCGAAGGTGGTCGTGAACGCGACCCAGCTCGCCAGGGCAGCCCGCTGGCGCTGGTCCAGGTCGTGGCGCACGACGCGCAGCAGTCGTGAAAGTTGGAAGGTCACCTGGCTACACGTCCCCGGCAGGCCCGCGCGGTAACCGCCAAAGCCCGACTCCGGCAACGGCTAGGCCGCGGAGCGAGCCCCGCCTGGCGGCTGTGCGCCCGCTTGCCCCGCGCTCGCAAGCTGGAAGACCTGAGGCGGGATCCGAGTGGTGGACTCGAACGCGGCCCGCAGCGTCAGAGTGACGGCCGCATCGGTGAGCCCAATCGCGGGCGTGCCATACATTCGCCGGGCCCACCGCGGCAGGCTCGCGTAGGCGAGCACGTTCATCGGCGGCACGATCAGCCTGAGCGGCAGCAAGCCAGGCGGCAGCTTCGGCGTAAACGACAGCCGCAGCGCGCGCCTGGCCTCGGTGCAAATGGTCAGACGCGGGCGCATCTGCGCGTAGTACGCGTCCAGTTCAGCCATGCTGCCCGGCACTGCCGCCGGGTCGAGTCCGACCACAGCGGCGCTGCGACGCTGCTCATCGATGAATGCGTCAAGTTCAGCAGGCGTCACGTGCACGCCGCTGCGGCGGGCGATCTCGGCATAGGAGCCGACCTCACCGCAGTGCACCCACAGCAGGAGCTCCGGCTCGTCCAGGCGGAACTCCACGCCGTCCCCGTCCACGCCCCGAAGCGACGCGTGGACTTTGCGGAGGCGGGCGCCGACGCGCTCCACTTCTGCCGTCGTCCCGTACGTGCGTACCCGGACGAATTCGACAGTCCGGGTAAAGCGGCCCCAGGCCTCATCAGGCTTGGCAAATGCCGTGTTCTGCCAGGTGCCCTTCATCACCCGCGGGTGCAGGGCCTGCATATACATGGCCCGTAGCCCGGCGATCCACATCACGGGCTCGCTGAACAGGCGCCAGGTTACTGAGCCAGGCCCGAACAGCCCGCTATCCAGCGCGTTTGGCTGTTCGAGCCGGTCTGTCACTGCGGCCTCGTCTCCTCCGCCAGCCAGTCCAGGTAAGACTGAGATCCGGCGACAATCGGGGTAGCAATGATCTCCGGATCATCGTAACTGTGCCGTTCGGCCAGGAACTCCGCCAGGTCGTCGAATCGATCGGCCGGCAGCTTCAGCATGATGAGCCACTCCTCGGCCTTCTCCAGGCCATCTTCCCACCAGTACGTGCTGGCAATTGGACCGGCGACCTGGGCGCACGCGGCCAGCCTTCCCTCGACAGCGGCCTGCGCGAGCTCCACCGCCTCGGCCCGCGAGTCGGTGGTCGTCTGCACCTGGAGGAACTGCGGCTCGCTGCCCGGCGTACGCGGCTGCACTGGCATGGGCTGATCGTACGCCCGCGACGAGTTGCCCGGCGTCGGTAACCTGTCGCGCCAGTAACCTAGCCTGGACAGCTGCGGGGCATGCGTGCCGCCAAACACGATGGAGGCCCGGATGCACCGCTTCGCACTCATCGTCAACCCGGCCGCTGGCCGCGGTCGGGCGGTCCGGGCGGTGCCGCACATTACGGCGGCCCTGGCTGGTGCTGGTGCAAGCTATGAGGTCTGCGTGTCCTCGAGCCTGCCGCACGCCGCCGAGCTGGCAGCGCAAGCCGCGTCCGCGGGCAGCGTGATCGTCGCCGTCGGCGGCGACGGCATGGCGGGCGCGCTCGCTGGCGCGGCCGCCAGGCTCGGCGCGACCTACGGCATCATTCCGGCGGGGCGTGGCAACGACCTAGCCCGCGTACTCAACATCCCGTTTGACCCGGTTGACGCGGCCGCGACACTCGTCGCGAGCACGACCAGGCAGATCGATCTCATCGGGGTGACCGGGCCGGACGGGGCGGAGATCATCGTGGCGGGCAGCGTCTACGTCGGCGTGCCCTCTGTTGCGGGCGAAATCGCGAACGCCGCTCGCTGGCTCCGGGGGTCTCTGGTGTACCCGGTCGCGGCGCTGCGCGCCGTCGCGGGCTGGCGTCCCGCCAGGTTCGAGGTCATCGGCGCGGCAGGGCGGCATGACTTCGCTGGTTATGCGGTCGTGATAGCCAACTCTGCTTACTTCGGCGCCGGCATGATGGTCGCGCCGCCCGCATGCATCGACGACGGCGTCCTGGACCTCGTGCTGATGCGGCATGGGCCCAAGCTCGCGTTCGTGCGGGCGCTGAGCAAGATCAAGGACGGCTCACACACAGCGCTCGCCGAGGTAAGTCTCGAGCGCGATACCGAGGTGACACTAACCGTCGACCGGCCGATGCCTGTTGCTGCCGACGGCGAGACGCTCCCGTTCGCCTCGCCGTTGCCTGCCCTCACCGCGCTGCGCATCCGTGCGTTGCCGGGCGCCCTGCGAGTAATAGCACCGCCGGTTGTCGCACCGCCGTTGATCGCGCCGCGATCACCGTAACCGAGCTCACTCCGTCAGGACGGCGCAGTCAACGACCTCATCATCATGCTCGACGACAGCGAGGCCCGGTGCGCGTGGCAGCCCTGCACGCCCTGTCCTGGCTGCACCCATCGTGACGCCGACACACGGGCGCGAGTTGGCATTCGTAGTTCGGCGGCGCAGCTCGGGCGACTGTGCCACCTTCGCGCGAACTTCTATTCATAACGACGGGCCTGGCTTCGTACTGCGCGGTCCGCTGCTCTTTGATCGCAGGGCCTGCCAGGCAGAGGATGTCTCAGTCCCCTGGCTGTTGTGACGTGTGCAGTCAGGCTCCCGGCCCGATCTCGCGGGCAACAGCAACCTGAGCGGCCTTGATATTCACCTGAGCCTTGCCGACATCCGAAGCGAAGGCGTTCACAGAACTGGTCGCCGCAGGCTGGTCTCCGATCCGAAGTGCCGTCATCGCCGCCATGACGGCGATGCCACCCTGGCGAGCGTCACTGAGCGCAGCACGGTACGGCCTGGCCAACCCTGGCACGCAGGACGGCGGCGGATACTGAAGCGCGTGATAGCTTTCCTGGCCCAACTTGCCGCCCGCGTTGAATGCCGCGGTGACCAGGCCCGCTCTTTTATTGCTGGCGACCCGTTGCAAGTCGGCGCTGACCATGGCGACGTCGGTGCTGATCTGATTGAACGCAGCCTTGCCGTGCGGCCCGTCGGCCCACGTCCGATATGCGGTCTGACATGCGCTGGATGCGGTCGTGCTTGAGGATGTGCCGCCGCCACAGGCCGCAGATACTAGGCCCACTGCCGCCGCAGATGCGATTGCTGCTGCATGCTTGCGATAGTTGGCCATTGGATCATCCGCCTCCGACCTGCGCCGCCCAGCATTCACGCTACCCGGCAGCGTCCAGCCGACTCTCGCGTCGTAGCCGCACTCGGCGAGCATTCGTCCGAGCAGTGCCCTGCTGTCCCGGCGTGCCGCGACCGGCTGCGGCCTACTGATCACTGCCGTGCAAAGTTGCGACGCACTTTGCGCCTACCTGCTACACCACACCTGCAAGTGTCTGCCGCGGCATGGCGAGAGCCGGGCAGGCCGAGATGCGTGCTCGGCCTGTCCGGTGCGCGGAGTGATGGCTAGTAGGGGTCGCCGGTTGTCTGGTAGATGCGGCCGCTGGGTGTTCGCCAGGTCATCTGGCCGGGTTTGGTCTGGGTGAGCTGCCATCCTGGGGCCTGCTTGCACCGGTGATGGTGCCGGCACAGCGGCGCGAGGTTGCATTCGCAGGTCCGGCCGCCCTGGTCGAACGGCACGGTGTGGTCCAGGTCGCACCGGGTCGCGGGGCGGCGGCAGCCGGGGTGGGAGCACCGGCGCTGCCGGACGGTGATGAGGTGCCGCAGCGACTCCGGCGGCTGGTAGGCGGCCGACTCACGAGGGTGGCGGCAGCTGCCGGTTTCCAGCAGGCCGAGCCGGGCGCGCAGGCCCGCGGCCCAGCTGACGACGGGCTGCCCGGCGGCGGGTCCGCGGGAGGCGCAGGCGTGCCCGGCGGCCAGGCCGCCCGGGCCGGTGAGGGTGAGGCACCACCGGGTCGTGGTGCTGCGGCCGAGCATCGCGGCGAGCTCCCGGCTGGTGCTCGCGGCGACCGGGCCGTGGCCGGCGACCTCGCCGGGCTCGCCGCCGCCCAGGAACGCCGACAGCGGCATCGTCAGGTGGATCGTGCCCGACACCGCCGGCCACGCTGGCGCCTCCCGCCACGCCGCGTCGTCCGCGGCGGGCTCGGCAGCGTCTCCAGCCGCGTAAGGCCCGGCCGCGTCGCTGCCGCGGGCGGCATCCGGAACGGCGGCGTCCCCGGCGGCATGGCTCGCGGTGTCATCATCCGCGGCGGCTTCGTCGGCGGCGGCATTATCGTCCGCGGTGGCTTGGTCAGGCGCTTCGGCAGCGTCAGGCGAGGCGACAGCGTCCGCGGCGGTTAGTTCGGTGAGTAGTGCTTCGAGGGGGCGGCCGTTGAGCAGGGCGGTGTAGACGGCGGCGCGGAGCTGGCTGATGGTGCCGGCCGCGCCGCGGGCCTGCAGCCACCGGGCGAGGGCGGTGAGCCGGGCGTCGGCGGCTAACACTTCGGCCGGGGGGAGTTCCCGGCCGGCCAGGGCCGCGTTGCCCGAGGATTCGTCCCAGGCGGTGACGGCGGCGTCGGCGCGGGCGTCGGCGCGGCGGCGGTCGGCAGCCTCCGGATCAGCGGCCAGTACCGCGCGGCGCAGCCCGGCCCGCAGCTGCCCGGTGGTCCACCCGCCGGGCCCGGCCCGGCCGAGCAGCCGCGCCGCGATGGCCTGCGCGGTCGCGTCGTCGTCCAGGACGGCGAGCTCGTCGGCGAACACGGCAGCCTTAGCCCAGTCGATCTCCCCGGCCTGCAGCGCCGCCAGCACGTCGGGCAGCCAGGCCGAGGCCGGACGCGATCGGTGAGGAGCCGGCCGGCGGACCGGCCGGTCAGCGTCAGCGCGGCCGCGATCTCATCGGTCACGTGCTCCGCCAGACGGGAACTGCCCGGCTCGAGGGAGGCGGCGGCCCGGCGCCGGGCAAGGGTCAGCACGGCGGCGGCCTCGCCGGCGGCGGCCCACGCCGACATCCGCCGCCACCCGCACAGCACCCCGATCAGCTCCGACTCCCCCAGCCGGGCGTGCCCGGCCGTGGTCGCGGCGGTGAGGGCGTCGGCCAGCCAGGGCTGGGCGGCCAGGGTGTCCAGGGCCCCGCCGGCGGCGAACCCGGTACCGGCCGGGCCGCCGCGGACGTGGTGCAGGAACCCGGCCGGGATCGACTCGCCCGCCCCGGTCCACGGCCCGGCCAGGTACTCCGCCCGCACCCCGGCCGGCAGCCCGGCCAGCCACGCCTCGAAGTCATCCGGGTCGGTCTCCGGGTCACCGCAGTCACCGGGCTCCCAGCCCGCGTCGACCCACTCATCAGCGAGGCCGTCAGCGAAGTCGCCGGCCCAGTCGTCTTCCGGCTGGCTGTCGCCGGGCCGCGGCGCGGCGGCGGCACTGGCGCGGGCAGCAGCGGTGCCGGTGCGGGGCGGCGGGGCTGCCGGGCGGGGCGGGCGCGGGGGCTGGAGTCCGAGGTCCAGCTCGCCCTGGCCGGTGATCCCGAACTCGTCCATCTGCTCCACCGCCTCCCTGCGTATCGACTGGCTTTCGCTCATAGTATCGAACGCCACCGACATTCCTGCGGCGCCACCGGCCACGCATTGCGAATGATGGGCCTACAGGCTTAAATCAGGTCAGCCAACCGCGCGCCGCGCACGAGGCGACGAAGCGGAGATAGAGAGTGACCGTCAATCTCGGCCACGTGCGCGCCCAGGTCGCCGCAGTGGAACGCGACTTCGAGGCGGGCACGGGGCCGCTCCGGCTCAATACCAGCGAAGGTCGTCGGGCCGAAGGGATCAGGTACGGGCCGCCCGCGCTGGAGGCGTCCCGGTTCGGGGCCGCCGCGTCGCCGTCCGCGGCCGCCGCGTCGCCGACCCCCGGCCGCGGCCGCCGGGGTGTGAAGAGCCCGTCATCTACCCCACATAGCGAGAAGAGCCCCTCATGCGTGCGCACGGAGGCCCTTCTCGCCTGGGACTCGGCCCAGCCGACTCGGCTAGACCGGCAAGCCGGTCGCGCTAGTAGCCGTAACCTCCGCCGCCGGAGCTCGATGAGGAACCGCCGGATGGATGGGCCGCGCCCAGCTTGGCGCCTGACGGCGTCATCGCCCACCACAGTCCGCCGGACACGTTAAGCCCGTTGCCACCGATCTGACCTGGCGCGCTGTCGGCCGCGTAGGTGTAAAGCGGATGCCCGTTGTAGGTCGCCTGCGTCGAGCCGTCGGAGCGGGTGATCGTGCCGAACCCGTGCATCAGGGTCGTCCCTGACGCCGCGGCTGCCTTGCCGATTACCGGCGGCCAGAACGAGGTGCACGAGCCGTTGCAGTTCGACTTCGTGGGCGTGTCAATCGCAAACCAGTACAGCGTCTTGCCCGCGGCGTTTGTCAGCACCGTGCCCTTGCTCGTGCTGTGTGTCATGATCGTCACCGTCGAGGCGCTAGAGCCTGTGCCCTGCGGCGACGTCGCGGCGCTAGAGCTCGACCCGCTCGTTGCGGGCGTCGACGTGCTCGTCGAAGGGGAACCCGAACTACCGCACGCCGCCAGCAGGGCCGCTCCGCCTACCACGATCGGCGCTGCCCACCATCGGTTGCGCATGGTCCTGTCTCCGTTCCTCGTTGTTTGCTGAGAGCTTTCTTACCCCCCACCACGTAGGCCAGCCACCGAACGTTCACCCGATCGGCTAAGCCGTCGGCATGCGCTGGCAAAGCCACGCCAGCGACATCGGATAGCGGTAGTCAATGCCGGAATGAGTCGCGTCGAAGAGCTCATAACGGATGGCATCCTCCGTGACCCCGATAGCGCGCAATTCCGCCCGGAACGCCTCGGCTCCGACATCGAGGAAGTAGTCGTCCCTGGTACCGGCGTCGATCCAGATCGACCGCATTGACCGAAGTGCGTCGGCGTATCTGGGCACCATGCGAACTGGATCAAGGGCCAGCCACCGTTGCCAGATCTTGGGCCGCACCACGCCGGTGCGCGGGTCGAACGGCAAGTCCACGGTGCCGTCGTCACGAGCTGAGAACGCGGCCGCGACGCCGAGGATGCCGAGCAGCGTGCCGTCGGCCGGATGGGTGAACGCGACGCGCGCCCGGAAGTCGGCCCACCAGGACCAAATGTCCCCGTTGTAGTTGCGCAGCAGCCGGACGGCCTCGCCGAACTCGCGCAGATAACACAGCTCGTATAGCGAGTCTCCGGCGTGTGTGGCGAGGCCGCTGAACAGATCAGGGCGCAGCATCGGAGTGATCATCGAGCCGAAGCCGCCGCTGGATTTGCCCATGATCGCCCGGTGCTCGCGGTCGGCGACGGTGCGATACCGCGCATCCACCCAGGGCACCACCTCGTCGCACAGATAGGAGTGATACCGCCCGGTGCCGGGCGAGTCAACGAACTGGCTCCCGCCGTAGCTCGTCCAGGCATCGACATAGACCAGGATTGCGGGTGGCGCCTGGCCCGACGCGAACACCTGATCCGCGGTCTCGGGGAAGGGCTCTCGGAACGGCGACCTGTTCTTCCACATGGTCACGAATCCGGTATAGCCCTGGATGACGTAGACCGACGGGTAACGGCGGCCTGGCTCATCGGCGTAGCCCGGTGGCGTGTAGACCCACAGCGGTCGCTCATGCGGATCGCCGAGCGGGTTGCCGCGCAGCAGTTCGCTGGTGATGACATGCTCGTCGAGAGTTCCGGCCAGTGGGGCGGACCACGGCAGCACGAGGCCTCCAGGATGCGGTGGTGTCGACGCGGTGGCGTCCGGTGTCGGCCCCATCACACCACCGGTCCTCCGGACAGCGCCGACTCGGCCCCCGTCAGGCCTGGTCGCCCTTGGTGGCGCCCGTCACCGCGGATTCACCGACCGGCTACCCATCAGGCAGTGCACCCCCGGCCCAGGTGGCATACCGTCGGAAGATGAGCGTCGCGGCCGCAGGACCTGAGCCGCACCCGGCCGCGACCGAGGCCGCGAAGGACAGTGCCCGCGACGACGGCGCCCCCGGCGACCGCGCCCCCGACCACCGCGCCCGCGACGACCGTGCCCCCGACGACGGCGCCACAGCGGACGGTCCGGGACAGGACATTGCCGAGCAACGCCTCGCGCACGCCATCCGGGAACTGAGCGCAGTCCAGGCCGACGTCCGGCAGGCTGCCTACGACGCGATCCGGGCCGGGAGCGGCCTGTCGATCGCGAGGTGCCTCGAGTTGTTCGACGCCCAGATGGCCAGTCGGCACCTCGATCTGGCGGCCCGGTGGCTCCGCGCCCGCGGCGCGGGGTACTACACCATCGGCTCGGCCGGGCACGAGGGCAACGCCGCCGTCGCTGCCGCACTCCGGCTGACCGATCCGGCTCTGCTGCACTACCGGTCCGGTGCCTTCTACCTGGTCCGCGCCGCGCAGGCGAACCCGCCCCGTAACGGCGTAACGGACGTGCTCCTCGGCCTCGTCGCGGCCGCGGCTGAGCCGATCGCCGGCGGCAGGCACAAGGTCTTCGGTCATCCAGAGCTCCACGTGATCCCGCAGACGTCGACGATTGCCTCGCACCTGCCGCGCGCTGTCGGCCTGGCGTTCTCCGTGGAGCGGGCGGCGAAGCTCGGCCTGGACACGCCCTGGCCACGCGACTGCCTCGTGGTGGCCAGCTTCGGGGACGCGTCCGTGAACCACTCGACCGCCACCGGCGCGCTGAACACAGCGTCCTGGTGCGCCTACCAGGGCCTGCCGCTGCCATTGCTCCTGGTGTGCGAGGACAACGGCCTCGGCATCAGCGTGCGGACCCCGGCGGGCTGGATCGAGTCGGTCAGCTCGGCTCGGCCGCACATCAGGTACTTCGTCGCCGACGGCACCGACCTCGCGCAGACGTACGACGTTGCTGCCGCGGCGGCGGACTGGGTTCGCGAGCGGCGCTCCCCGGCGTTCCTGCACCTGCGCACCGTGCGCCTCGGCGGGCACGCGGGCACCGACGTGGAGTCGGCCTACAGGACGCCGGCCGAGATAGCGGCCGACACGGCCCGCGATCCGCTGCTCGGGACGGCCCGCCTGCTCGTGTCGGCCGGTGCGCTCAGCCCGGCCGACGTGCTCGACCGGTACGAAACGGCCAGGGCCCGGGTGCTGGCGCTCGCCGCGCAGGTCGCAGGCGCGCCGCGGCTGACCACGGCGCAGCAGGTGATGGCGCCCATCGCACCGCGCGGCCGGCCATCGTCGCCGCGAACCTGGCCGCCCGGTCCAGGCAGGCTCTAGCGGGCCAAACGCCGTGGGGACAACAGCGCGGGTGGCAGCGTCGCCAGCTCCCGCCAGCACTGGCGCCGGAGCCGGATCCGGGGCCGCTCACGCTGGCGCAGGCCATTAACCGGACGCTGGCCGATGAGATGGCCGACAGGCCGGGCATGCTCGTGTTCGGCGAGGACGTCGCGCGCAAAGGCGGCGTCTACGGTGTCACCCGTGGCCTGCTGCGCGCCTTCGGCTCGGGCCGCGTCTTCGATTCGCCGCTTGACGAACAGTCCATACTCGGGATGGCCCTCGGCGCCGGCCTCGCGGGCCTGCTCCCCGTACCGGAGATCCAGTACCTGGCCTACCTGCACAACGCGGCCGATCAGATCCGGGGCGAAGCAGCCACGCTGTCGTTCTTCTCGCGCGCCCAGTACCGCAACCCGCTGGTCGTCCGCGTGGCCGGCCTCGCCTACCAGCAGGGATTCGGCGGCCACTTCCACAACGACAACGCCGTCGCGGCGCTGCGCGACATTCCCGGCCTGGTCGTCGCGTGCCCAGCGCGGCCCGACGACGCCGCCGCGATGCTACGCACGTGCCTGGCCGCCGCCGAGCTTGACGGCAGCGTGTGCATCTTCCTCGAGCCCATCGCCCTGTATCACGAGCGCGACCTGTACGAAGCTGGCGACGGCGAGTGGCTCGCCCGCTACGAGCCGCCCGAGCGATGGGCGGTGACCCATGTCCCGCTCGGCCGCGGGCGGCTGTATGGCAGCGGGCACGACCTGACGATCATTACTTTCGGGAACGGGGTTCGCCTCAGCCTCCGCGCCGCCCGCACGCTCGCCGCCGATGGCATCACCTGCCGAGTCCTAGACCTGCGCTGGCTGGCTCCGCTGCCGTACGAGGACCTACTGCGCGCTGCCGCTGCCACCGGCCACGTCCTGGTCGCAGACGAGACTCGGCGAACTGGGGGCGTCTCCGAGACCGTGCTCACTACCCTGGTCGACGCCGGATTCACCGGGCGAATCGGGCGAGTAGCGAGCCAGGACAGCTTCTTGCCACTCGGCGACGCCACGTCCGCGGTCTTGCTCTCGGAGGACGCCATCGAGGACGCGGCCCGCGACCTGCTCCGTGGCTGACGCGGGTGCCGCCGCCTAGGCGAGCACGAAGACAGGCACGGCTTCGTACTCGGGGTCAGCACGCCGGAACTCGATGCGGAGCCGACGTCCCGCCGCCAGCGCCGTTTCCGGATCGGCGTGACCATCCAGCTGGGTCCACCACCACGGCCCCTCGTCCAGCTCACCGATTACCAGCACCGTCTTGTGCGGCTCCTCGCCGGCGGCTGGCCGGCTCCAGCTCACCGCCCAGCTCACCAGTGTCGCGCCGCCGCCGGCCGGAACCCACTCCAAGTCGGCGGCCGCGCATGTGGTGCACTGTGCTGCGGCCGGCTCACTGACATGACCAGCCGGGCAGCGCCGCAGCAGGAATCGCCCGGCCGCCGTGCCGTCGAAGAACGCGGCCGTCGCGTCGTCCCGGACCACCGGACCCACGCTCACGCTGCACCAGCCTCACTGGCGAGCACCAGGGTGCTGTGGTGGTCGAGGACGCCGCCATTACCGGACACCAGCACGATGTCGTGGCCGCGCGACTGACGCGCGCCGCCCTGGCCGCGAGCCTGGATCACCGCTTCCGACAGTGGCGTCATCCCCCACATGTAATAGCCGGAGAGCTGACCGCCGCCCGTGTTGAGTGCCAGCTTGCCACCTGGGCCGAGTACGCCGCTTGACACGAAAGGTCCGCCTTCCCCCTTCGCGCAAAAGCCGTAGTCCTCCAAGCGTGAGCAGCACGGTGAACGTATAGCAGTCGTACAACTCGACCACGTCAACGTCGCTCAGGTCACGCGCGGCCATGGCGAGAGCGGCCGGTCCCCCGGTCGCCGCGCCTGACACCAGCCCGAAGTCAGGATTGCGCCGCAGGTACCGGCCGGGATGCGATTGCGCCCAACCCAGCACGTGCACAGGCGGCTGCGCAAGCGCCGCCGCCCGCTCGGCCGTGGTCACGATCACGGCGATGCCGCCGTTGGAGACCAGACAGCAGTCGAGGAGATGGAACGGCTCGACGATCCACCGGGACGACTGATGATCAGCCAGGGTGATCGGCTCCCGCAGCTGCGCGACCGGATTCAGCCCCGCCCACTGGCGCTGGGCAACCGCGACATGGCCAAACTGCTCGCTCGTCGTTCCGAAACGGTCCATGTGGCGACGGGCCGCGAGGGCGTACATCGGATTGGCCCCGACGACGCCGCTCGCGCCCAGCAGGCCCCACCAGCCAGCCGGCGCGCGCCGGGAACCGTAGACCGCGCCGGCGCTGCGCGCCGGCTGGAGCGGGCTATCGGCGAATACGCATGCCACCATGCTCGCCATCCCCGACTGGACCGCCATGGAAGCGAATTGCACCATCGCACCCGCAGTCGATCCATACGCCTGCAGATGCGACAAAAGCTTGAGGTCCGTCAGACCAAGATCACGCTGCAGGTCGATCGAGATGCCGCCGCTCACGCCCGAGGACGTGAGCAGACCGTCCACATCGTCCAGGTTCAGCCCGGCGTCAGCCACCGCCAGCCGCACAGCCTCGGCGGCGAACTGCGCTGACGTCGGGCCGTAGACCTTGCCGAGCGCGGTCATGCCGAGGCCTGCGATCACCGGCCGCCTGGCAGCCGGCCACGACCGCGGTCCTGGCCCGCCGGACGGAGGGGATGATTCAGTCACAAGCGCATCATCTCAGTGCACGTCACGCTGGCACCAGGCCATCGGCGGGTGTTCCCGCTCGCCACAGTCGGGGGTCGTCGGGGGGTGCCCTCCGGCTGGCCTCGGCGCAATCGGGGGGTGCCCCCGACTGTCCTCGGCGCAATCGGGGGGTCGTCGGGGGGTGCCCCCCGACTGTCCTCGGCGCAATCGGGGGGTCGTCGGGGGGTGCCCCCCCGACTGTCGCGTTATTGTCGCTGATATGAGCGCGCACCCTTCCCCGCATGGCGGCCCGTCCCTTCCGCAGCACCGCAATCTGGTCACCGAGATCCCTGGCCCGATGTCCCGCGAGCTGTTCGAGCGCCGCCAGCGCAGCGTCGCGCGCGGGCTCAGCCACGTTCTTCCCATCTTCGTGACCGCGGCGGGCGGCGGCGTGATCGTAGACGTCGATGGCAACTCGCTCATCGACTTCGGCTCCGGCATCGCCGTCACCTCGGTGGGCAACAGCGCCGACCTGGTCGTGAGCCGGGTGACCGAGCAAGTCGCTCAGTTCACTCACACCTGTTTCATGGTCGCCCCTTACGAGGGCTACGTGGAGGTCTGCGAGCAGCTCAACCGGCTCACGCCGGGCACCCACGATAAGCGGTCCGCTTTGTTCAACTCCGGCGCCGAGGCCGTCGAGAACGCCGTTAAGGTCGCCAGGCATGCCACTGGCCGGGACGCCGTTGTGGTGTTCGATCACGCCTATCACGGCCGGACGAACCTGACGATGGCGATGACCGCCAAAAACATGCCGTACAAGGAGGGCTTCGGGCCGTTCGCCGGCGAGGTGTACCGGATGCCGATGGCCTACCCGTTCCGCTGGCCCGGCGGACCGGCCAGATGCGCCGAGGAGGCCCTCGACGTCGTCACGGGCCTCATCCACGCCCAGGTCGGCGAGGAAAATGTCGCAGGCGTCGTGATCGAGCCCGTCCAGGGCGAAGGGGGTTTCATCGTCCCGCCGGACGGCTTCTTGCCAGGTCTTGCCTCGTACTGCCGCGCTAACGGCATCGTCTTCATCGCCGACGAAATCCAGTCTGGCTTCTGCCGTACCGGCGACTGGTTCGCCTGCGATCACGAGAACGTCGTGCCGGACCTGGTCACGACCGCGAAGGGGATCGCCGGCGGACTGCCGCTTGCCGGCGTCACAGGGCGGGCGGAGCTGATGGACGCCGTGCACCCTGGCGGTCTCGGCGGCACGTACGGCGGCAACCCGGTCGCCTGCGCCGCCGCGCTCGGCGCGATCGACACGATGGAGAAGGAGGACCTGCCCGCAGCGGCCCGCGCGATCGAAGCGCTCATGCTGCCGCGGCTTCGCAAGCTGGCCGAGGCCAATCCCGTCATCGGCGACGTGCGCGGGCGGGGCGCGATGCTCGCCATTGAACTGGTCCGGCCCGGCACGATCGAGCCCGATGCAGCAGCCGCCAGCAAGGTAGCCAAGACCTGCCACGCCGCGGGCATGATCGTGCTGACCTGCGGAACCTTCGGCAACGTGCTGCGCTTCCTGCCGCCGCTGGTGATCGGCGAAGGCCTGCTCAGCGAGGGCCTGTCCATCCTGGAGGATGCGTTCGCCGCCCTATGAACCGAGCTGGCTAGGAGTGGATAACCTCCGTGTCATGGCAGAAGTGCACCCTGTCAGGTGTGGCGGAGCGGATCCTGCCGACTGACGCCCGCCACGCCACAACGTCGCTGGCCTGACCCTCAGGCAGGTCATCCGTCGCTGGATCGAGATACAGCCGCGGCTGGTAGGCGGCGTCCCCGACAAGCGCGTCCGATAGGCCATCGGCTGAGTCGACAAGTACCGACTGATGGCCGACGGTGTGGCCTGGTGTCGCGATGACGCGCAGCCCGGGCAGCACCTCGGCGTCGCCGTCGAGCAGCTCGAACCTGGCGTTCATGAAGTCGAACCAGTCGGTGAGCTTCGGTGACTCCACCCGCGCCCGGTCCAGCTCGGCGCGCTGCACGTAGAACGCGGCGTGCTTGAACACAGCGTTCTGGCCGCAGTGGTCAAAGTGCAGGTGGGTGTTGATGACCAGGCCGATGTCACCGGGCGTCATGTCGAGATCGTCGAGTGCATCGGCTACCGACCGGTTCACAACGCGCCAGTCGTCCAGCCACCGCTGCGGGCCACCCACGCCGGTATCGACCAGTGCTGCGCCGCCGGCGAACAGCACGACGAAGCCGTGCACCGGCCAGGTATCGCCGTCCACGCCGCGCAGGTGCGCCAGCGTCAGCCGCTTGATCTCCAGTGTCACCGACAACCGGTCCCTTCTGTCCTCTTGACGGCCTTTGCGGGCCAATGCTACTTACAGGTATCCAACTTCGTTGCGTAGCTGGAGTGCCGATGCAAATGCCGACCGCCCGTCAGCCCCGCTTCATTCTCGCTGCTCTCGCGGTCGGCACGACACTCGCTGGTGTCCTGGCACTGGCTGCTCCGGCCAGCGCTCAGACCGCGGTCCGATATGTGGCGCTCGGCGACTCCTACTCATCAGGGGTCGGGGCCGGGAGCTACATCGGCTCGAGCGGGTCGTGCGACCGCAGCACCAATGCTTATCCGCAGCTGTGGTCTAAGTCGCACGCCCCCGCCAGCTATAGCTTCGTGGCCTGCTCCGGCGCTACGACCGCGTCGGTGATCAGCGGCCAGCTGTCGGCCCTCAGCAGCGCGACGACGCTCGTGTCGATTACGGTGGGCGGCAACGATGTCGGCTTTTCGAGCGTTATGGAGACTTGCGTGCTGTCGCTGACGAGCACGTGTGTCAAGGCAATCGACACCGCCGAGTCGAAGATGGCGAGCCAGCTGCCGGGCGAGCTCGACACGGTGCTTGCAGAAATCAAGGCACGTGCACCACAGGCCAGGGTGGTCATGCTCGGCTATCCCGAGCTCTACGATCTGTCGAAGTCGGCGAGCTGCCTCGGGCTCAGCACGACCGACCGCACGGACCTCAATGCGGCCGCCGACGAGCTTGACGGGCAGCTCCGGTCCGCAGCCAGCCGGCACGGCGACATCTTCGGCGACGTCCGCGCCGCCTTCGCTGGTCACGAGATCTGCGATTCCAGCAGCTGGCTGCATGCCGTCAACGTCTTTTACATCAGCGAGTCCTATCACCCGACCGCGGCCGGCCAGGCGGGCGGCTACGAGCCCGTACTCGCAGCGGCGGCCGGGTAGCCGGCCGCCGTGGGTTGCGCCTGGCGGCAACGGCCGCAACGGCGGTAACGCGCCGACCTCGGATGCGGCGCTCGGGTCTCCGGTCGGCCGCAGACGCCTATCGGCCCCGACGCCCCACCGGCCTGAGATTGCCAGCGCAACGACTCCGACTGCGCAGGCCAGCAGCGTCGCTGGCACTAGCCCATGCACCAGGAAGACGTCGAACGAGCGCAGGGTTGTGCCGGGAACGCCGTTGGGGTTGCCCGGCATGGTCCCGATCGTCGCTGCGCCGAGCCGCCCGAGCAAAATCCAGTCAAGCCTCGACGCCGGATAGAGCGCAAGCACGGAGAAGATCATCGCGTCGTACCACGGCAGCTGATAGGGCCAGATGAGCAGCCAGGCTGCACTGATGGCCAGGACCGGCCGGATCGCCGGGCGCAGGCTGTCGCCGAGCGGCATGCGCCGGAGGAGCAGGATGGCGATGGCGACGAAGAGCAGCAGCGCCAGGGCGATCAGGAACGGCCAGTTCGTCAGCCCTGCGAACCGGTAGAAGCTGTCCTGCGAGGTTTTGTCGCGTCGTGCGAACAAGGCTGCGACGGCCGGCTTGCCCAGCCACGCGTACGTGGGCAGGACAATGACGAGCGCGCCAGCGCCGGCCGTCAGCAGCGCGGGCAGCGACCGGCGGAGAGCCCAGGCCAGGCCCAGTCCGAACAAGGCATAGTCGATCTTGATATCGGCGGCAACCCCGATCAGCGCACCGGCCGCCGCGGCGCGCCAAAGGCGCGGCTGGACCCCCGGAGGTTCCCGTCCGATCGCGAGCAGCCCGACGATTCCGGCAGCCGCGGCCACGACGTCGACGTGACCGGCCGCGATCAGGTCCCAGAGGAGCAGCGGATTCACGGTCCACAGCAGGTGCGCGCGTAGGCGGGCCGCCGGGTTACCCCTGAGGACCCGGTCCAGGACGAACGCGACGGCCCCGAACGCCAGCGCATTCCACATCTTGAGCCAGAACACGACTCGTGCTATCGAATCGCCACCGAACCTGGCGGCGAAATACTGCTCGAGGGTTGCGGCCGGGCCATACAGACTGACCTGTCGTTGCCAGTGAATCGGTATCGACTGCGCGAAAGACGGGTCGGTGAGCCGCACGTACAGCGGAGTCGCTACGTAGGGATTGTGACCCAAGAGCGCAAGCCGCCCGTATGCGGCGTAATCCAGCGCATCTGTCGAGCCTGCCGGCGGCAGCAGCATCAGGGCCACCGTGGCGAGTGCCGCGCCGATCAGCATAAGCCGGATCGGTCCGCGAGCGCCGCGCCGGGCGGCGAGGAGGCCGGCGGTCAGGCCGACCACGGCCAGCACCGCCGCGGCCCACAGCCCCACGGTGACCAGGCTGCCGGATATGTGCTCATGCAGCTCGAATGGCGGGCCGACAGCCGGGACACGAAGGGGCGGGTACATCCAGTCTTGCCTGACAAACGAAGCGCCGATCATCAGGACGATCGCGCTGCCGATCCCGGCCGCGGATATCCGGCCGAGCAGGCGAACGGACGCGGCACCGGCCGGGCCAGCAGCGCTGGCTACGGGGCGCTGCAGGCGGACTGAATCTGTCATGGTCCCTTCGTGCACGTGAGCGGTCGGACGGTTAGCCGCAAGTCAGACCTGTACCCAGGCCGTCGGTGAGGCGAACGCCTGGGACCTGTCGGCGAGGGCTCGGCTCAGGGGAATCCCCGACCACGGGCGGCCCGAGTTGCGCCGCGAAACCAGGGATCTGCCCGATGCGCCGGCGTGGTCTCGGAGGCCACCATGGAGCCCGCAGGCGGCCAGGCTCCGGCCTGCTCCGTGCTCGCTACCATCTACCCCCGGGAGTTTCGTTGACCGCTCTCCTGTACGGCCGCGACTTGTATCGGTCGTTTGGCCAGACCCCCGCTCTGCAGGGGGCAAGCTTGTCCGTCCGAGCAGGTGAGATTGTCGCCGTGATGGGCCCGAGCGGCTCCGGCAAGTCGACCCTGCTGCACTGCCTGGCTGGCATCTTCCCGCCTGACGGCGGCGAGGTGTGGTTCGACGGCCAGCGCCTCGACGAGCTGAGCGACGCACAGCGGACACGGCTGCGCCGCACCGCGTTCGGTTTCGTCTTCCAGTTCGGCCAGCTTGTGCCCGAGCTGACCGTGGCGGACAACGTGGCCATCCCGCTGCTGCTTGGCCGCACTAGCCGCAAGCCGGCGTACGCGCAGGCCGCATCCTGGCTCGACCGAGTCGGGCTGACAGGGCTGGGCGGCCGGCGCACCGGCGAGCTGTCGGGCGGCCAGGCGCAGCGCGTCGCGCTGGCTAAGGCGCTGGTCGGCCAGCCGCAGGTCCTGTTCGCCGACGAGCCGACCGGATCGCTCGACTCCGCAACCGGCGACAAGGTCATGAACCTGCTGGTGAGCGCGGCGCGCCAGGAGCACACAGCCGTGGTTCTTGTCACCCATGACGCCCGGATCGCGCAGTACGCCGATCGCATCGTCACCGTCCACGACGGCCGCGTGGCAGAGCCAGCAGGCGTCACCGAGCCCGAAGGAGCGCGCTGATGTTGCGGCTCAGCGCCCGGCTGTCGCTCAGCGGCGGCCGCGAGGGCCGTACCAGGCTCATCGTTACCGCATCCGCCGTCGCTATCGGAGTCGCCATCCTGCTGGCTGTGCTGGCCGACTTTCACGCCTTCCAGGTCACCAATAACAGGCCGTACTGGGAGGGCACCACCGCCAGCCACATCACGCCCGGATCGGCTGGCCGCACCGAGCTGTGGAATTACAGCGACGACGTCTATCAGGCAAACACAATCGAGCGGGTCGACGTGGCGGCCCTCGGATCGCACTCGCCGGTATTGCCTGGCATCTCACGACTGCCAGGCCCAGGGCAGTATTACGCGTCCCCGGCGCTCGCGGCGCTTCTGCGTACCGTTCCGCGTGACCAACTCGGCGACCGATTCCCCGGCAGGCTCATCGGCACGATCGGCCCGCAAGCACTGACCGGCCCGAGCGAGCTCGTCATCTTCGTTGGCTACAGTCCGGCTCGCCTGGTCGCCCTGCCGTCGACAATCCGGGTGGACGCGATCGCCACCGCGCCCGGCAAGCAGATCTGGTCTCCCTATTTCCGGGATGCCTTCATTGGGGGCGCGCTGGCCTTCGTCTTCCCGATCCTCATCCTCATCGGGACCGCGACCAGGCTGGCGGCTGCCCGGCGCGAGGAACGATATGCAGCGCTGCGGCTGACTGGCGCGACCTCCGGTCAGGTCAGCGTCATTGCGGCGGCGGACGCGCTCATCAGCGCGCTGCTCGGCACGCTCGCGGGCATCGGCATCTTCCTGCTGCTGCGTCCGGCACTGGCCGGCACGGCGATCACCAGCCAGCGGTACTTCGCCAGTCAGGTCACCCCGACGCTCTATGGCTACCTGGGCGTCCTCGTCATCGTCCCGGTCGCGGCGGCAGTCACGGGCCTCTTCTCGCTGCGCCGGGTCCGGATCTCGCCGCTCGGCGTCAGCCGCAAGGTCACTCCGCCTGCCCCGAGTAAGTGGCGCACGCTACCACTGGTCATCGGCCTCATCCTCTTCGTGACCGGGCTCGCGCTGACGAATACCAAGTCCATCGGCGCGACCGCGATCCCAGGCCTGCTAATCGTGATGATCGGGCTAGTGATCGGAGGACCGTGGCTGACCGCTCAGGCCGCGCGGCTCGTGCCGCGGCTGCTTGGCGGCGCGTCGCCGGTACTCGCGGCGCGACGTCTGGCCGACAACCCCAAGGCCGCCTTCCGCTCGGTCAGCGGGCTCGTGCTGGCCGTGTTCCTCGGCACGATGGTCGCCGCCCTCCTGCCGGCGATCCAGGCCACCACCGCGACACCGAGCGCGAACCAGCTCGCCAACGTGCTCATGGATGGATTCACGCTGGCACCAGTCTGCGGCAACAGTGTGAACTGCACTGGCAACGCGCCCGCTGGCTTCGGCGTCGGCGCGGGCTCGGCGGCCGGGCAGCGGATAGCCGCCGAGGGCCTGCCGCCGACCGCCGGTGCCGTGGCCCTCGCCGGGCTCCGGCAGATCCGGGGCGCGCAGACAGTGCCGATCTACTCGCTACCGCAGGGCGGCGGCTCGGGCGGGAAGGGCGGACCCGGTGGTCCTGGCGGGAGCAACAGCGTTCTCCCCTGCGCCGGCCTGCGACTCATCCGCGCGTTCGGCACATGCGCGCCGGGGCTGACCGCCGTCCAGGCCAACACCTGGAACCTGTACGGCGACAACCCGACGTACACCACGCAACCGTTCGTGGACGCAGCCAACCCGGCCGCTCCGGCCAGGTACGCAGGCCTGTACTTGCAGGCCGTGCTCGTCAAGGTCGACAGCCAGGCCACGCTAGAGCGTGTCCGCACTTACCTCGATACGCACACGCCCCTGTCGGCCTCCGGCACCGCGCCGCGCACGTTCGGCGAGGCAGTGCAGGTGCGGGAACAGGTCGCAGCCACCGCACAGCGTCTGATCGACATCGCGGTCGCGCTCACCCTGATCGTCGCCGGGTGCAGCCTGGCCGTCGCGGCCGGCGGTGGCGTCGTCGAGCGCAAGCGCCCGTTCACGTTGCTGCGGCTCAGCGGTACGCCGGCCGGGACCCTGTACCGGGTGGTCCTGCTCGAGGCCGTCGCGCCACTGGTTGCCGCCACCGCGGTCGCGGCCGGCATCGCCTACGCCATGTCCGACCTGACCGTACGCAAGCTCGGGCCAGGCCGGCACGCCCACCCCGGCGCTCGGCCATTCCTACTACCTGATCATGGGCGCCGGACTCGCGGGTGCGCTGCTCGTGGTGCTCGCCGCATTGCCCCTGCTCAGCCGCGTCAGCAGCCCGGCCACCGTCAGGTTCGAGTAGCGCCGTCAGTCGTGCTGGCCGCCCGCAAAGGGCGGCCTGCACGCGACGTCCCACGCGGCCGCCATTGGGCCTAGGCTCAGGGGTATGTCCACGCTCACGCTCGACCAGATTGCAGCCAAGATTGCCACGGCAGAAAAAGAGCTGGCGACGGCAACAAACACCTACGAGCGGAACCTGCTGACCCAGATCCGCGACGAATACCAGCGCTACGCCGCCGAGCGAACCAAGCAGGAAGCGAAGCTGGCGGCCGACGCGGCTGGCTGAGGACGATCGCTAGTCCAGGTAGAAATGCCCGATCGCGGCCAGCGCCTCGTCCAGGATTGCCAGGCCTTCCTTGGCCTCGGACTCGGTGATCGTGCAGGGCGGCACCACGTGCAGCCGGTTGTAGTTCGTGAACGGGATCAGGCCACGAGCCTTGCACTCGGCGACCAGCGTGGTCATGGCTTCCGACGACCCGCCATAGGGCGCGAGCATCGCCCGCGTGTCGCGGCTGGTTACCAGGTCAAGCGCCCAGAAGACCGCGGTCCCGCGAACCTCGCCGATCACCGGATGGCGTTCGGCCAGCGCACGCAGCCCGGGCCCGAGCACGTGCTCGCCGATTCGGACCCCGTTCCCGATAATGTCTTCCTCTTGCATAACGTCGATGGTGGCTACGATCGACGCGCACGCGAGCGGGTGGCCGGAGTAGGTGAGTCCGCCGGGGAAGACGCGCTCGTCGAAGGTCGCGGCGATCGGGTCGGAGATGATGACGCCGCCAGCCGGCACGTAGCCGGAGTTGGATCCCTTAGCGAAGACGATGAGGTCGGGCACGACACCGTGGTCCTCGAATGCGAACCAGCGCCCGGCCCGGCCGAAGCCGCACATGACCTCGTCCGCGATGTAGACGATGCCGTACTTGTCGCAGAGCGCCCGCACGCCAGCGAGGTAGCCGGGCGGCGGGATCAGCACGCCTGCGGTGCCGACGATTGACTCCAGCAGCACAGCCGCGATCGTGTCCGGGCCTTCCATCCGGATGACCTGATCCAGGTGAGCGAGGGCGCGCTCGCACTCCTGCTCTGGCGTAGTCGCCCAGAACGCGGACCGGTACAGGTAGGGGCCGAAGAAGTGCACGTGCCCGATCGCGAACTCGTTGGGCCACCGCCGCGGGTCGCCCGTGGAGTTGATCGCCGAACCGGTGTTGCCATGGTAGGAGCGGTAGAAGCTGAGCACTTTGGTCCGGCCGGTGTGCAGCCGTGCCATCCGGATCGCGTTCTCGTTCGCGTCCGCGCCCCCGTTGGTGAAGAAGATCTTCTCCAGACCGTCGGGAGCCAGCGCTGCCAGCCGGGTGGCGGCCTCGCCGCGGGCGGCGTTCGCGTGCTGGGGTGCGATGGTCGTGAGGGTGGCGGCCTGCGCGGCAATCGCCGCGGTCACCTTCGGGTGCTGGTGGCCGATGTTGGTGTTGACCAGCTGGCTGGAAAAGTCCAGGTACCGGTTGCCGTCGTAATCCCAGAAGTACGAGCCTTCCGCGCCGGCAACCGCCAGTGGCTTCAGCGCCCGCTGCGCCGACCAGGAATGGAAGACATGCGCCCGGTCCATCGCGTACACCTCGGCGCCGCGGGCCGGATCCGGCTGAAAGTCGTTCATGAGGGTGCGATTCTCCTGCTGCTTGGCCTACTGATTCACCGGGAAGCCGAGGTTCACGCCGCCGTGGCTCGGGTCTAGCCAGCGGGAGGTGACTGCCTTCCCGCGTGTGTAAAAGTGCACGCCCTCGATGCCGTGCACGTGCGTGTCGCCGAATAGCGACGACTTCCAGCCACCGAAGGAGTAGAACGCCATCGGAACCGGGATCGGGACGTTGACGCCCACCATGCCGACCTCCACCTCGTGGGTGAACCGCCGGGCCGCGCCCCCGTCGTTCGTGAAGATCGCGGTGCCATTGCCGTACGGGTTGGCATTGATGATCGCCAGCGCCTCGTCGTAGGTGTCGGCGCGCACGACCGACAGCACCGGTCCGAAGATCTCATCCTTGTACGCGCGCATCTGCGGCGTGACGTAGTCCAGCACCGTCGGCCCGAGCCAGAATCCGTCGGCGGCCTCGCCGGTCACCGGATGATCGCGGCCGTCGACAGCCAGTGTCGCGCCGTCCTCGACGCCAGTGTCGAGGTAGCTGGCTACCTTGTCGCGATGGTCCCTGGTCACCAGCGGACCCATCTCCGAGGTTTCGCTGTCGCCAGGTCCCAGCCTCAGGCCGGCGATCCGGTCCTTGATCTTGCCGACAAGCTCGTCGCCGATCGGGTCGACGGCGACAAGGACGGAGATCGCCATGCACCGCTCTCCCGCCGAGCCGAAGCCGGCGTTGACGGCAGCGTCCGCGGCGAGGTCGAGGTCGGCATCCGGCAGCACGACCATGTGGTTCTTGGCGCCGCCGAGGGCCTGGACGCGCTTGCCGTGGCTGGTCGCGGTCTCAGCGACGTACCGTGCGATCGGCGTCGAGCCGACGAAGCTGACAGCGCGGACGTCCGGGTGGGTCAGCAGAGCGTCCACTGCCGGCTTGGCGCCGTGCACGACGTTGAACGCGCCATCTGGCAACCCGGCCTCGGCCAGCAGCTCGGCTATGAGCAGCGAGGCGGACGGATCCTTCTCCGAAGGCTTCAGGATGAATGTGTTGCCGCAGGCCAGTGCAATGGGGAACATCCACATCGGCACCATGGCGGGGAAGTTGAACGGGGTGATCCCGGCGACGACGCCGACCGGCTGGCGGATGGAGTAAGCGTCGACGCCGGTCGAGACGTTCTCGGAGAAGCCGCCTTTGAGCAGGTACGGGATACCGCAGGCGAAGTCGACGACTTCCAGGCCCCTCGCGACCTCACCCGCCGCGTCCGAGGCCACCTTGCCGTGTTCGGCGGTGATCAGTGCGGCCAGGTCGCCTTGGTGCCGGCGCACCAGCTCGCGGAAGGCGAACATGATGCCGGCACGCTTGACCAGGGAGGTCTCCCGCCAGCCGGGTAGTGCCGCCTTGGCCGCCGCGACAGCCGCGTCGACCTCCGCCGCGGCGGCATAGTCGACCGTGCCGCTGATCTTGCCGGTCGCCGGGTTATAGATGTCGCCGCGGGTCGCCGCCTCGCCGGTCCACGGCTTGCCGTTGATCCAGTGCGTCCGGTGCCTCTGCGCCTCATCCATGGCCTGGTCTGCCTTCCGCTTCGGGTTAGTCCCATGGTCTCCCTGCGCTCAGTCTGTCGCGAGGCCGGCGACCTGCCAAGTTACGCTCTGTCAGGGAACGGGCTGGCTGGCATACAGTGTGTTGTCCAGCCGCGCCGTGTTGTCCAGCCGCGCCGTGTTGTCCAGCCGCGCCGTGTTGTCCAGCCGCGCCGTGTCGTTCAGTGGCGGTCGTTCCGTGGCCGTCGTTCCGTGGCGCGGGCGGAGATCGCGAGGTGTCGTGCCAGTGCAGTCTGCCAACGTGCTGCCGACTGTGGCCGAGGTGCTAGCTCTCGACCCGGTGCGCAGCGGAGCACCACGGGTACTGGCAGCCGCCGACCGGCTCGACGCGCCCGTCCGCTGGGTGCACGTGATCGAGCTGGCCCAGGCCGCGCACCTGCTCCGCGGCGGCGAGCTAGTGCTCTCGACCGGCATCGCGCTGCCCGATGACGCCGCCGGACTGGGCCGCTATGTGGCCGAGCTGGCCTCCGTCGGGGTCAGCGCGCTGGCTGTCGAGCTGGGCTCCCGCTACGCCCGCAGCCTGCCGCCGGCTCTGGTGGCGGCCGCTGCAGAGTGCGAGCTGCCGCTCATCGCCTTCGAGCGCGAAACCCAGTTCATCGAGATCACCGAGGCCGTCCACGCCCGCATCATCGATGCCCAGCTCGCCGAGCTGCGCTCGGCCGAACGACTGCACCAGGCCTTCACCGAGCTCGCGGTGTCCGGTGCCTCGGCTGAGGAAGTCGTCGCGCAGACCGCGACGCTGGCCGGCTGCCCGGCAATCTTGGCGAACCTGGCCCATCAGGTCCTAGCGTGCGCCCCGCTCGGGCGGGACGCGGCGGTCCTGCTGTCCGGGTTCTCTGGCCGGTCCCGAGCTGTGCGGGTAACGAGCCGGACCGGGTTCGACCCGACGTCGGGCTGGCTGGTCACGAGCGTCGGGGCGCGTGGCCAAGACTGGGGCCGGCTGATCCTGGTGCGCGGCGGCCAGCCTGCACCGGGCGACGAGGCCCTGATCGAGCGAGCCGCGACCACGCTGGCTCTCGTCCGCCTGCTCGACCATCAGCGTGAGAGCCTCGAACGGCAGGCCCACCGGACGATTCTGGCCACGTTCCTGGGAATGGGGTATGGCGACCAGGCCGAGGCGGAGGCCAGGGCCAGGGCGCTCGGCGTGCCGGTAGCCGGCCGGCTGCTGGTCGCCGTCGTCGTGCGCGTCGCGAGAGTTCGGCCGTCGGCTGGGCTATCAGCTGGGCTGGCTGGGCTATCGGCTGGGCCGTCTGGGCTATCGGCTGGGCCGTCTGGGCTGTCGGCTGGGCCGTCTGGGCTGTCGGCTGGGCCGTCTGGGCTGTCGGCTGGGCCGTCGGACCCTGAAGAAGCGGTTGCCGCCGCAGCCGGGATCGCCGACGCGCTTGCCGAGGTGTGCCGCCTGCTCCGGGTCCCGGCCCTGGTCAGCTCGCTCGACGACGACCGCGTGGCGGCGCTGCTTGCGTTGCCCCCGCATGCCGACCCCGATCCGGTTCTCTTGCGTCTCGCCGGCGAACTCCGGCCACGGCTGCACGACGACGACGTAATCGGGGCCGGCTCGGCGGTCGACTCGGTCAGTGCAGTCCAGCGTTCGCTGCTAGAGGCCGATCACGTCGCCGCGGCCGCACCGCGGAGTGGCGCGCGCCAGCCGTACTACCGGCTGCCTGATCTGCGGCTGCGCGGCCTGCTGCACCTGCTGCGGGACGATCCCCGGCTCCAGGCGTTCGCCGAGCGCGAGCTGGGGCCTCTCCTCGTCCACGACGACTCGGCGGCCACGCCGCTCCTGCCCGCGCTCACCGCGTACCTCGAGGCCGGCGGCAACAAGGCCGCGGCCGCTAAGAACGCCCACCTGGCGCGGCCGACCATGTACGAGCGGATCCGGCAGATCGAGAACGTCCTCGGCATCGATATCGAGCCCGTCGAGTCACGCTTGTCGCTGTACGTCGCCCTACTTGCTCTCGGCGCCGGGACTGGCCTTTAACGCCATTCGAGCCATCGAGAGCGGGAGACCATGTCGCTTTCAGTCATGTTCGGACGACACTATGCGGCATTTGCCCCCACGGAAGTGCCAGGGTCTCAGTCCGGCAGCCTGGAAAGGGGTGCAGAGTTGGCTCATGCCAGCTGCAGCAGTGCGGCGCGATCGTTGGCGTCGGTACTGGGACAAGGAATCAGCGTCTTACGACAAGCAGATGCAGTTCTTTGAACGACTGCTCGCACCCGACAACCGGGCCTGGGTATGCGGCCAGGCCGTCGGCGACACCCTGGAAGTTGCTATCGGCACAGGCCTCAACTTGCCCTATTACTCACGTGACGTACAGCTAACCGGCATTGACTTCAGCCCGGCCATGCTGGACCTGGCCCGTCGCCGGGCGGAGCAGCTCGGCAGATCGGTAGATCTGCGTGAGGCAGATGCGCACGCCCTGCCGTTCGCGGCGGCCTCCTTCGACACTGTCGTCTGCACCTACGGCCTGTGTGCCATTCCAGACGACAACCGCGCAGTCAGCGAGATGAATCGCGTGTTGCGGCCCGGCGGGCTCTTGCTGCTGGCGGACCACGTTGCCGGCGGCCCGTGGCCGATCCGGGCCATACAACGCCTCGCCGAGCTGGCCACCGTACCGCTCCAGGGCGAGCACTTCATGCGCCGCCCGCTGCGGCAAGTCCAGGCTGAGGGACTCAATATCGAGCAGCGCCATCGCGCGAAGCTCGGGACTATCGAACGCCTCGCCGCCCGCAAGCCTGGTGCGGCGTAGCGGTCAAACTGCTAGGCGCTGCCCGCGCGCGGGGAATCCCTGCTACCGCGGCGGACCCGGTGAGCGAGGTCGCGGCGGCCTGACCTAATGTGCGGGACGTGGGATCGCTCCTGATCGCCGGAACTTCGTCCGGCGTCGGCAAGTCAGTTGTGACTGCCGGGATATGCCGATGGCTGGCGCGGCAGGGCTTCTCGGTGGCCCCGTTCAAGGCGCAGAACATGTCACTCAACTCGTTCGTCACGCGCGGCGGCGGGGAAATCGGCCGGGCCCAGGCGGCGCAGGCTCGCGCCTGTGGCATCGAGCCGACGGCAACGATGAATCCGGTCCTGTTGAAACCCGGCAGCGATACCACGAGTCAGCTGATCGTGCTCGGCGACGCCGTGACCGAGACCGACGCGGCTAGCTACTGGACGGGCGGACGCCGCGGACGGCTCCTCGACATCATCGTCGGGGCTTACCGGGATCTGGCAGCGCGCTTCGAGATGGTGATCTGCGAGGGGGCGGGCAGCCCGGCCGAGATCAACCTGCGCGACACCGACATCGTCAACATGGGCTTCGCCAGGGCCGCAGGCGTGCCGACCGTGCTGGTCGGCGACATCGACCGTGGCGGCGTGTTCGCCTCATTCGTCGGCACGCTCGCCGTGCTGGACCCAGCCGACCAGGAGCTCATTGCCGGCTTCCTGGTGAACAAGTTCCGCGGCGACGTCAGCCTGCTGAAGTCAGGGCTGGACAGGCTCGAGCAGCTCACCGGCCGGCCGACGCTCGGAGTGCTGCCGTTCGCGGACGGCATCGGCGTGGACGCCGAGGACGCGATCGACTGGGCGCTGCTGCGCGCGGGCGGTCCGCCGCTCGGCTCAGACGTGCTGCGCGTCACCGTTGTCGCCCTGCCGCGGATGAGCAACCACACCGACATGGACGCCCTCGCGTGCGAACCCGGTGTCGTCGTGCGTTTCGCACGGCAGGCGGCCGAGCTCGCCGACGCCGACCTCATTGTGCTGCCGGGTACGCGGGCAACAGTCAGGGACCTGGCGTGGCTGCGCGAGCGCGGCATCGACGAGGCGATCCGGCGGCACGTTGGCCGCGGCCTGCCAGTACTTGGCATCTGCGGCGGCTACCAGATGCTCGGCACGGTGATCGACGATGACGTTGAGAGCGGCGCAGGCCACGTACTGGGGCTCGGCTTGCTGCCGGTTCAGACCACGTTCGGGCGCGCGAAGGTACTCGCCCGACCGTCGCGAACGCTGGCCGACGGCGTCGAGGTCCACGGCTACGAGATCCACCACGGCGTAGTAACGCGCGACAGCGGCGAGCCGTTCTTCGCCGACGAGGGGTGCCGGGTCGAGGCCGTCGCAGGCACCGTGTGGCATGGCCTCCTGGAGAACGACGGCTTCCGGCGGGAGTACCTCAGCTACGTCGCGCGGGTAGCCGGGCGCAGCTTCATAGGTGCGGGCGACGTCTGCTTCGAGGCCATCCGGGACGCACAGCTAGACCGGCTGGCCGACCTGATCGCGGCGTACGTCGATCGCGACCAGATCCTGAGCGTGATCACCGCGGGCCATCACGCCGGTCCAGCGCTGCGGCTCACGCTCGGCCCCGTCAGCAGCTGAGCTCAGCCGGGACTCGCAGCTCTTCGCAGTCGTAAAGCCGCGCCACGGCTTCCGGCTCGGCGGCCGCGCAGGTGACGGCGATCGTGTCGATGAGCTGGTCATAGTCGCCGCCGGTCGCGCCTTGGTAGGACGCAGTCATCTGGCCCCATTCGTCCCACGGCAGCGTCTCGACCTTGTTGAGCGCAGCCAAGTCGCGGACAGCGTTGCCGCGAATCTCCGCGGGGCCGAAGTTCTCCGTCCCGTAGACGCCGAATACCGCAGCATCCAACTGGCCCCGGCGATATGCCGACCAGGCCTCGCCGCCCGTCAGGAACGCGCCGGGCGGCAAGTCATCCGGGTGATCAAGTACGTCCGGGATGCCCATCAGCTGAGGGTCGACGCGCACCCAGCGCCCGGCAGCGTCGCTGTACTCGATGATCCAGTGATCCAGGCCAAGACCGGGCTGAAAATACGTCGCGAATCCGCACCGTGCCCTCGCCGCGAACCCGCGATGGCGCAGCAGCGCGCAGGCCAGCACCGCGAAGTGCCGGCACGTACCGACGATCCGGGCGGTCGGCTCACGGGATACGACAAGCGGCGCCGGATCCAGCGCCAGCAACGTCTCGACCAGGCGCGCCGCCGGTCGGATGGCCTGATCGGCAATCCGCTCCGGCGCCAGGTCCAGCGCCGCCGCGTCGTTCGGATGGAGGACCAGCCCATGCACATGCGCGCAGATGCCGACCGGATCGGACGCGATCCCGGCCAGCGCGGCCGGGCTAGCGTCAGCGAGCGTTGTGATTGGTCCGGCAGTCGCATAATCCAGACCGGCTGGCATAGCTGAGATGCTAACCGAGGCCGCTGACATTACCGTTGTAGCGACCGCGCAGATCTGCTCACATCGAGTACTTCTAACGAACTGCCGCGTCGAGCCCACCATGCGGACCGGATACGAGAACGGCCCTGGCGAGCCGGCGCGCGGATCGCCAGGGCCGACTGGCCAGCACTGGCCAGCACCGGCCTGCCGCGACCGAGGTCAGCACCCGTCCGATGGCGCCCACGGCTGGGCGCCGTACTCGGCGTAGAGCCGGCTGAACGCGACCTTCTGGAGGGCCACGGAGGCCTGGCCCGCCGTGCCCGGGTAGCCGAGCTGCGCCCAGGTCGAGGGCAGGATGCCGAACAGGCCTGCCGACGACGCCGTCGGGTTGTCGCCACTCTCGCGCCAGGCCACGCACTGCTCGAAGGAACCCATACCTGCGGTCAGCGGCTGGCTGACCGTGGCCGGCTGGGTCTGCGCGCTGCCCTGGCCGGAACCACCCACGGCGTTCTGCGCCGTGCTGGCAGCTGCCGTGTGACCGGCGGTCCGCTGCGCCGACTGGGCCGGCACCGCGTGGTGCGTGGCGGGCGCGGTCGGCGTCACGGACTTGGCCGACTTGGCCGACTTCACGGCCTTGGCTGGGTCTGCGTGGTGGACGAGATGGTGTGCAGCGTGATGCACGGTCGGGGCGGGCGCGGCCTCAGCGAACGGAACGGCCGTCAGCACGACGCCTGCCACGGTGGCAGGAACCAGGACGGCGGCAGCGATCTGCGAGATCTTCATGGGAGGGGGGGCCTCCAGCGTCCGCCCTCAGCGCTTCGCGGCAGGCCGCGACTAACAGTCTTGGGCGTGACTCAGTTCGGACGGTCGGGGGGAAAGCACTACCGCACGTACAACTGACCTGGCGGCCCGCACGCATCCATCCCGGCGGCGGTATGGCACTTGTCACTGTTACGCAGACCGGGAATAACGGCGCTGACCTGCGGATACGCCAGATCTCAGCGAACCCTCAGGAGTCGAAGCCAAGACCCGCCCGGTCCAAGGCGCGCAGCCACAGGTTGCGGTGACCGTCGTTACGGTCTGCCCTGGCTAGCGACCACCGGGTGAGCTGCACGCCCGCAGAGCGCAGCGGCTCAGGCGGGAACGGGATCGGCTTGCTCCGTACCATCTGCAGATCCGTGAGCTCCGTCGGCTGGCCGCTCAGAAGGTCAAGCAGCACCCGCCCGCCGAACCGGCTAGCACCGACTCCGAGCCCGGTATAGCCGGCCGCGTACGCCAGGCGCCCCTGGTGTGCAGTGCCGAAGAACGCACAGAACCGCGAGCACGTGTCGATCACACCGCCCCACTTGTGGCTGAACCGCACGCCTTCCAGCTGCGGGAACGTCTCGAAGAAGTGCTCGGCCAGCTTGGTGAACGTGGCTGGCCGCTGGTCGTTAGCCGCCAGTACCTTGCTGCCGTAGTAATAGATCGCGTCGTACCCGCCCCATAGAATCCTGCTGTCCGTGGTCAGCCGGTAGTAATGGAACTGGTTTGCGCTGTCGCCGACCCCTTGCCGGTGCGCCCAGCCGATGCTCGCTAGCTGCTCAGCTGACAGCGGCTCGGTCATCAGCACGTAGTCGTACACCGGGATCACGAAGTACCGCAGCCTGCGCAGCAGCGGCGAGAACGGCCCGGTGGCTAGTGCCACCCGGCGCGCTCCGACCTGGCCTGCTGACGTAGCGAGCGTGACACCGGCGCCGGTCGGATCCTGGTCGCTGGCCAGCGACCGCACCGGGCTTCGCTCGAAGATGCGCACGCCTGCATCCAGGCACGCCCGCCGCAAGCCCCAGGCCAGCCTCGCGGGATCCACGATGGCGCACGCGTCGGCATCCCACAGGCCGCCGAGATACGTCGGCGAGTGCAGCTCGGCCCGCACCGCCTCGGCATCCAGCAGCCGGACGTCGCTGCCGAGGCGCGCAGCCAGTGCCGCGGTCTCGCGCAGACCCTCGACCTGCCAGGGCCTCGTCGCGACGGACAGCTCGCCAGTCGTGGCGAAGCCGCAGTCGATGCCATAGCGGGCGATGGTCTTCTCGATCTCCTGCAGGTTGCGACGGCCCAGGCGCTCGAGGGTGGCTAGCTCGCCGGGGAACCTGTCCTGGCCATTGCTCAGGCCGTGCGTGAGGCTTGCCGCACAGAACCCGCCATTCCGGCCAGTACCGGCCCATGCGATCTCACGCGCTTCGAGCAAGACGACGTCGCGGTCCGGATCGGCCTCCTTGGCCTGGAGCGCAGTCCATAGCCCGGTGAAGCCGCCGCCGATGACAGCGAGGTCAGCCGTCACGCGCCCGGCCAGGGCAGGCTCCGGCTGCGGCGCATCCGGCTGGTCCAGCCAGTACGAAACCGGCCTGGCTCCTGCGAGGGCACCTGCCACCTGCGACGTGCTCAGCCGCAGCGCGATCATCCACTCGCGATCGGCTGGAACAGACCGTTCCAGACAGCGAGCTCAGCCGCGTTCGAGAACTGGTAGTAGCTTCTCGACCTCGCCTGGTACAGCGGCGTCGGGAACACCAGCGGCGACTCAGCGGTATAGGACGGCGGCCTGCCGATCTCCGGTCGCATCGCCGCGAGGGCCGTCGCGGCCCAGCCAGTCGGGTGCAGCAGTTCCTGCCGAGCTTGCGGGACCGGGCAGACGTAGTCGTTGTAGTACTCCACGACGGCCTCGACGTCGGGCTGAAAGAAGTAGTCCATCAGCACCATGGCATCCTTCGGGTTCTGCGCGTTGACCGGGATGCACATGTTGTCGGTCCAGAACATCGCGCCCTCGACGGGCATGAGCAGCTGCAGGGACTGATACTGCTGCTCCAGGTCGGCCTGGAAGATGTCACCGGAGTAGGCCTGCGTGACGACGATCGCTCCGCTCTTGAGCTTGTCGATATAGCTCTGGTCGTAGTACCCGCGGACGATTCCGTCGTCCTTTTGCTTTTGAAGGAACGCGGCCGCCTTCCGCCAGTCAGACTCAGTCGAGGTCGCCGGCTCAACGCCAATGGCAAGCAGGCCCACGCTGCCGAGTTCTTGCGTATCGGCCAGCATGCCGACTCTCCCGGCGTACTTCTTGTCGAACAGGATTCCGACGCTCGTGCCTGGGTTCGTGACTACCTTGGCGTCGAAACCGACCGCGGTCCAGCCCGACTGCCAGGTCATCGTGTAGGTGTTGCCAGGGTCCCAGGGCGGATTCTCGGCGAGCCGGCTGGCGTAGGTGCGGAAGTTGGACATCATGCTCTGGTCAAGTGGCGTCAGCCAGCTGTTGGTGATCATCTCGCCAAGAACCGGGCTGTTGGTAGCCATGACGATGATGTCGTAGCCGGTGTTCTGCCTGCGCTCGAGCGAGGGCTTGATCGTCTTGTAGAAGGTGGCGTTGGCTGCTGATCGGCTCGGTGTAGTTGACGGCGATGCCGGTAAGCGAGGTGAAGTGTTCCAGCGTCGGGTGCTTGCCATGCAGCACGTCGATATACAGCGGCCAGTTACCGAAGTTAACGGTGTGATGCAGCCGCTGCTTGCTCCACCACGCCGTTTGCCGACCCCGTCAGTCACCGCCGCCGCAGGCGTCCCGTTGCCGCAACCGGCCAGCAGGCCCGTTAGTCCCGCACCGCCGGCCACGGCGGCAGCGCTCGCAGCCAGGCCACCGACCCGCAGCACGCTGCGACGCGAGACGCGGGGGCTGGTGAGCCCGCGCCAAAGCGCCGGGTCAGCGGCGTTGTCGCGCTGCTCTCGCTGCGCCATGGCGGCTCCCTGCTCGACGCGGACCTTATTTCCGCAGGTCGGCAACTGATGGTCGCAGAATTCAGCGCCGCTCCACCCGGACTTGCGATGAAATTCGGCCGATCGATGCCGAAAACACCGATCAGGCCTCGATATTGCTCATCACATGCTTGATGCGCGTGTAGTCGTCGAACCCGTAGCCGGAGAGGTCCTTGCCGTAACCCGAGTGCTTGAACCCGCCATGCGGCATCTCGGACACGAACGGGATGTGGGTGTTGATCCAGACCGCGCCGAAGTCCAGCCGCCGGGCGGCCCGCATCGCCCGCCCGTGATCACGGGTCCAGACGCTCGCGGCCAGCCCGTACTTCACTCCGTTCGCCCAGCGCAGGGCCTCGTCCTCGGTGCTGAACCGCTGCACGGTGATCACCGGGCCAAACACCTCGTCCTGGATCATCTCGTCGTCTTGCAGCAGCCCGGTCACGACGGTCGGCGCGAAGCAGAAGCCGCGCCCGCCGACCCGGTGACCGCCGGTCGCGATCGAGGCGTGGTCGGGCGCGCGCTCCAGGAAGCCCTGGACGCGGGCGAGCTGCGCCGGGTTGTTCAGCGGCCCGAAGTAGGCGTCGGTGTCGTCGCGTCCGCCAGTCCGGACGGTGGCGGCGCGTTCTACCAGGGCATCGGTGAGATCGCGGGAGATGCCAGGCCCGGCCAGCACCCTGGTGGCGGCAGTGCAGTCCTGGCCCGCGTTGTAGTAACCGGCGTCCGTGATGCCCTGCACCGCCAGGTCAACGTCGGCGTCGTCGAAGACGACCACCGGTGCCTTGCCGCCCAGTTCGAGGTGGACGCGCTTCAGCCCGGCGGCTGCCGCTTTCGCGACCTCCATGCCAGCCCGGACCGAACCGGTAATGGACACCATCTGCGGGATCTCGTGAGCGACCAGAGCGCGCCCGGTGTCACGATCGCCGCAGATCACGTTCAGCACGCCAGGCGGGAAGAACTCGGCCGCGATCTCGGCCAGCAGGAGCGTGGAGACCGGCGTCGTGTCCGACGGCTTGATCACGACTGTGTTGCCCGCCGCCAGCGCGGGCGCGAACTTCCACACCGCCATCATCATCGGGTAGTTCCAGGGCGCCACCTGAGCGCAGACGCCGACCGGTTCGCGCCTGATCATGGACGTATGGCCGCGCAGGTACTCCCCGGCAGACTTACCTTCCAGCATGCGGGCGGCGCCCGCGAAGAACCTGAGCTCGTCGGCGAGCGGCGGAACCTCGTCGGCCCTCGTCATGGCGATTGGCTTGCCGGTGTTCCGCGACTCGGCCTCGACGAGGTCCTCGGCCCTGGCCTCGATGGCGTCGGCGAACCGCAGCAGCGCCAGGCTGCGCTCCGCCGGCGTGGTATCCCGCCACGTCTCGAACGCCGCGGCCGCCGTCCGCAGCGCCGCGTCCACGTCGGCGAGAGCCGACACCGGCGCCCTCAGGTAGGCCTCGCCGGTGCTCGGGTCGATGACCTCACTCGTGCGGCCGTCTTGAGCAGCCATGTACTGCCCGCCCACGAAGTTCGCGAGCACGGGCTGACTGCCCGCCACGGTTGCGTCGACCACGATCCCTCCCGTTGAGCCCTTGGTAAGTCGGGTACGACCCTGACAGAGAAATTGAAGCTACACAAGTGAATCAGTAAGATATGGCGCTAGGATCTACGGAATCAGTTGAAAATGCGCCGGTCGCATGGCAGCATGAGTGTACGAAGGAGGCTGACGCATGGCGCACACGCCGGGGACTCCGCTCGCTTCCGGGACCCGCAGCCGCGGCACAACGAGCGGCCGGGAGGCGGATAGCCGGATCGTGCTAGACGACCTGTCGAAACAGATTATCGAGCAGCTCCAGCAGGATGGCAGGCGCTCCTACGCGGCGATCGGCAAGGCCGTCGGCCTATCGGAGGCAGCCGTGCGGCAGCGCGTGCAGCGGCTCATTGACGTCGGGGCCATGCAGATCGTCGCGGTCACCGATCCGATGACGCTGGGCTTCCCGCGTCAGACCATGGTCGGCATCCGATGCGGAGGCGACCTAGAGCGAGTTGCCGGACATCTGGCGGGTATGGAGGAAATCGACTACGTCGTCATTACCGCTGGGTCGTTCGACATCCTGATCGAGGTCGTGTGCGAGAACGACGATCAGCTCCTGGAGATCCTCGGGCGGATCCGTTCGATCCCGAGCGTCACGACGACCGAGACATTTGTGTACCTGAAACTATGCAAGCAGACCTACAGCTGGGGGACCAGATGAGCACGGCATACGGCAAGGACGAGATCGCTGCCCTCCAGGAGAAGGCCAAGCGCCATCTGTGGCTGCACTTCACCCGGATGTCGACCTTTGCCACGAGCGACGTCCCGGTCATCGTGCGCGGCGAGGGCCAGTACGTATATGACCAGAACGGCAAGCGCTACCTCGACGGGCTGGCCGGGCTGTTCGTGAGCCAGATAGGCCATGGCCGGACCGAGGTCGCCGAGGCCGCGGCGCGGCAAGCGAGCCAGCTCGCCTACTTCCCCCTCTGGTCCTATGCCCACCCGCAGGCCATCGAACTGGCCGAGCGCCTGTCGGCCATGTCTCCAGGCGATCTGAACAGGGTGTTCTTCACCAGCAGCGGGTCCGAGGCCGTCGAGTCGGCCTGGAAGCTGGCCAAGCAGTACTTCAAGGCCATCGGCCAGCCGTCCCGGTACAAGGTCCTCAGCCGAGCGATCGCCTACCACGGAACCTCGCTCGGCGCCCTGGCGATCACCGGACTGCCGGGCATCAAGGAGCCGTTCGAGCCGCTGCCAGCCGGTGGCGTCCGGGTCCCCAACACCAACTTCTACCGGGCGCCGGAGTTCCTCGCCGACGACCTCGCTGCATTCGGGGTCTGGGCAGCGGACGAGATCGAGCGCGCGATCGAGCGTGAGGGCGCTGAGTCAGTTGCGGCCGTGGTCCTCGAGCCGCTGCAGAACTCTGGCGGTTGCTTCCCGCCGCCGCCCGGTTACTTCCAGCGAGTCCGCGAGATCTGCGACCGGCACGGCGTCTTGCTCGTCTCCGATGAGGTCATCTGTGCTTTCGGTCGGCTTGGTCACTACTTCGGCTCAGACCGGTACGGATACCAGCCCGACATCATTACCTTCGCCAAGGGTGTGACCTCGGGTTACGCCCCGCTGGGCGGCATGCTGGTCGCCGACCGGCTGATGGAGCCGTTCAGCGCTGGGCAGGCGAGCTTCCTGCACGGCATCACCTTCGCCGGGCACCCTGTCTCGTGCGCGGTCGCGATGGCCAATCTCGACGTCTTCGAGAAGGAGGATCTGCTCGGCAACGTCCGGTCCAACGAGGCGGCGTTCCGGGCCACCCTGGAGAAGCTCAACGACCTGCCGATCGTCGGCGACGTTCGCGGCGACGGGTACTTCTACGGCATCGAACTGGTCAAGGACAAGGCCACGAGGGAGACCTTCGACGACGCCGAGTCAGAGCGATTGCTCCGCGGCTTCCTATCGCACGCGCTCTTCGACGCGGGCCTGATCTGCCGGGCAGACGACCGCGGTGACCCCGTCATCCAGCTGTCGCCGCCCCTCACGTGCACCCAAGAGCACTTCGACGAGATGGAGCAGATCCTCCGCAGCGTCCTGACCGAGGCCTGGACCAAGATCTAGCATCCGTCGTCTGCTGCGGTGTTATGCACTTGTAACCGCTTCTTGGCTAACCAAATGGCCTCCTGCACGTGTCTAACAGAGTGAGGGGCCAGGCGGTGTCGCAGGGGCTATCGCCAGGCGCGGGCAGACGGGAGGACGCATGTCGAGCAGCGACGGTAGGTGGACCGAGCTGGCTAGCCAGAATGAGCGGATCATTCAGGCGGGCGAACCGGGAATCGGCTCGACAGACCATGCGAGCGCGACTGCCCTGACTCAGTGGGCCGAGCTGGCCAGCCAGAGGGAGCGGCTCGTGGGTGACGCCGATCCGCTGTTCCGGCTGGCCAGCTCACGCCATGGCGGGACGGGCATGCGCCTGGTCGCTGGGGCCGCGTAACGGCGAGTCGAAGGCTTAGGTCGAGCGACCCGAGGGCCGCCAGACCTAGCGACCCGGCGGGGGCAGCAGCTCCTGCACGTGCTTGACCACCTGATCTACTGGCACGCGCTCCCGCTCGCCGCTCTCGCGGCTCACAACCTCGACCATCCCCTCTGCAAGGTCTCGGCTCCCGACGCTGATCCGGAACGGGATGCCGATCAGCTCGGCGTCCTTGAACTTCACGCCTGGCCGCTCGTCGCGGTCGTCGAGCATCACGTCGTGCCCGCCCGCCTGCAGCGCGGCGTAAATCGCCTCGGCGGCCACGCGCACTGCCTCGTCCTTAGCCGACACCATCACGACGTTGACCTCGGCAGGCGCAACCTGGACTGGCCACTTGAGGCCTGCGTCATCGTGGTGCACCTCGGCGATCGCCGCCATCGCGCGCTCGATGCCGATGCCGTAGCTGCCCATGATCGGGATGATGGCCGAGCCATCCGGCCCGAGGACCGAGACGCCCAGCGCCGTAGTGAACTTGCGGCCGAGCTTGAAGATGTGGCCGACTTCAATCGCCTGGACAAACTCAAGCGCCGTGCCGCAGCGGGGGCAGGGCTCGCCCGGCGACACCTCGCGCAGGTCCGCCCAGATCCGTACGGCTATGTCGCGGTCGACGTCGACGCCAGCGAGGTGGACGTCATCGATGTTCGCGCCCGTCGTCATGTTCCTGCGGCCGCGCAATGCCAGGTCGGCGATCACAGGCAGCGCCGTGACGCCCACCGCGCCGAGGCTGCCAGGCGATGCGCCGAGCGCTGCCCGAATCTCGTCCGGCTGCGCCGCCCGGATGTCGGCGCTGCCGATCGCGTCGACCAGCTTCTGGTCTGCGAGGGGATGGTCACCCCGGAGCAGCACCAGGGTCAGCTCGCCCCTGATGACCTGCACGAGGGTCTTGATCTGCCGGTCGGCGGCGATGCCGTGCCTGACGGTCAGGTCCTCGATCGTGCGCACGCCCGGAGTGTCCAGCCGCACTGGCGCGCCCGGTCCCGGCTCGTCCGCCACGACAGCGAGCTGCGAGGTGGCCTTCTCCAGATTCGCCGCGTAGTCGCAGTTCGGGCACGTCGCTACTAGGTCCTCCCCGGCCTCTGACGGACAGACGAACTCGATCGAGTCGCTGCCGCCCATCGTGCCGTTTGACGCCTCGGCCGCGATAGCGGGGATACCAAGCCTGGCGAAGATCCGCTCGTAGGCGGCGCGGTGCGCGTCGAAGGACTTGTCCAGCCCGGCCTCGTCGGCGTCGAAGCTGTAGGAGTCCTTCATGGTGAACTCCCGGACCCGGATGAGGCCGCTCTTCGGCCGTGGCTCATCCCGGAACTTCGTCTGGATCTGGTACCAGAACTGCGGCAGCCGGCGGTATGACGACAGCTCCTCCGCGAGCGTCGTGAAGATTTCCTCATGCGTCACGCCGAGGACCAGGTCGGCGCCCTTGCGATCCTTGAGCCTGAACATCTCTTCGCCCATGATCGAAAGCCGGCCACTCCGCTCCCAGATCTGCGCGGGGTGCATGGTCGGCAGCAGGAACTCCTGCCCTCCGATCGCGTTCATCTCCTCGCGGATCACGGCCATGATCTTGGCCCGAACCCGCATCGCCAGCGGCAGCAATGAGTAGTGACCTGCCATCAGCTGGCGGATGAACCCGGCTCGTATCAGGAGCCTGTGACTCGCCGCGTCGGCGTCCGCCGGGTCCTCTCGCAAGGTCGGGATGTGCAGCTGTGACCAGCGCATTGATGAAAGCCTCTTCGTCGCGTGCAGGAATCTGGCGTGCTGGAGCCTGCCGTGATTGGCACTCCAGCGAAGGACGTCAGTCTAGAGCCCACGGGTGCCGGCGGCGATCTCGGTTCGGCGTGGGCGTCCCGACCGGGGCCGGGCTTGGCGAGCATGGCAGCCGAGAAGGGCGGTCCGCCTGGTTGGCCGCGTTACTGCCGATACGAGCACGCTAAGTGTTTGGGTGGTAACAGAACGGGCACGAAATGACACATGCTGAGGGTCAGGTCACCCCGCAGGGTCCTGTCGATCGCCATGGGAATTGCGGCGATTTTCGACCTGACCGGCTTGACGGTCTACCGCACGATGCGCCCAGTTCTTCCGCCCAGTCCGCCGCGCCCGGAGGATCACGATGATCCGTTCGTGTCGGCGATGAGCACGATCTTGGCCGCGCACGGCGAGGCGGCCGGTCGTGTGCGTGATGAGAGCGGTGAGACGTTAGTCGATGACCGGCACTGATCGCGCGCCCACGCCGTCGCCTGCTAGCCCGCAGGACCAGAGTGGTCAGTCGGGACAGGCGCCATCCCCCAGACAGCCGGAAGCCGGTGCAGCAGAGATAGCTGACGCAGTCGCCGATCGGATCGGTGACAAGGTGGCCGACACCAGGGTCCAGCCGACCGACATCCCGTCGGTCTCGCAGGCGATCGCTCTGCGCGAGCAGGCCCCGGAGATGTATGACCTGTGGCTGAAAATCGCCAAGGACAAGGCGGCGACGGCCAACTATGTCGAGCGAGCGCCGTACGAGGTGCCCGAGCGGCTGGCGCAGTCCGGCCGACCGAGAGCCCTCGGCGCGCTGATTATCGTGCTCTCGTTCTGCGGGTACCTGGCCTGGCTTGGCGGTCCGGGCCCGTACATCGGCGGCCTGATCGCAGTACTCGACCTCGGCGTGATGTTCAGCATGTTCTTCGGCCAGCGGCCTGAACGCTTGCCCGATCCCCAGCAGACCGCCCTGCGGCCACCTGATCGCCCACGTCGCCGCTGATCGCGCCGCCGCGACATGCTAACGCCGTCCGTGTCATCCTGAGGCTGGCCGTGTCATCCTGAGGCTGGCCGTGTCATCCTGAGGCCTGGTCCGGCCACGTGGCCGGACCACAGGCCTGGCGCGGCGGAGGTGCGCGGGTGCTCGATGGTCGACTGCTGGTAGACGCTCACGTGCACGTGGCGAGGCTGCCGACGCTATCGCGGGACTGGCAGGAGTGGGTCACCACGTTCGGCGGCGGTATTCACCTGGGCGAGCTCTACGACGCCGACGGCGTACCGGTCCCGACGGCGCTGGACGCGCACTTCGCCGCCGAAGGCGCTGATCACGTGCTGCTGTTCACCGAGCACAGCCCCAAGGCAACGGGCATCCAGCCAATCGAGGACGTGCTGCCGCTCGTCGCGGCAAACCCAGCGCGCTTCCACGCCGTCGCTAGCATCAATCCGCACCTGCACTACCCGGTCAAGGCCGAGCTGGCCCGCCAGGCGGGCCTCGGCGCCATCGCCTGCAAGATCCATCCGGTGCACGGCGGCTTCGAGCCGGCAGATCGGATGCTCTATCCCGCCTACTCATGGTGTGAGGAACGGGGTATGCCCGTCATCGTCCACTGCGGCACCTCGACGTTCTCCGGGTCGGTCAACGCCTTCGGCGCGCCGGTGCTGCTCGATCCGGTGTTCCGTGACTTCCCGGACCTGACCGTGGTGCTTGCCCATGGCGGCCGCGGCTGGTGGTACGACCAGGCGGCCTTCCTCACGCTGATGCGGCCCAATGTCTGGATCGAGATATCCGGACTCCCGCCCGCGCGGCTGCCCGACTACTACGGGAAGGCCCTGGCACGGCTGGCGCCCAAGATGGTCTTCGGCACCGACTGGCCCGGAGTGCCCGGGGTGCAGCGCAACGCTCGGGCCCTGGAGAAGGTGCTGGTCGACGCTGGAGTCAGCCCGGACGAGGTCGCACTAGCACTCGGCGGCAACGCGAAGCAAATCTTCCAGTTGTAGCCGACGGAGAGCGCGGCGGGCTTAGGGCCAAGCAAGCGATTGCTTGCTCTGGCCCTTCTTTGCCCTCAGCCCTAGTGTTACGACAAAGGTGATTCGGCGACCCGTCGGGAGAGTGGATGAAGACCAGGGCAGCAATCATGCGCGCAGTGGGGCAGGACTGGGAGGTCACCGAGCTGGAAGTCGATCCCCCGAAGGTCGGCGAAGTGCTGATCCGGTTCGTTGCCTCCGGCCTGTGTCACTCCGACGAGCACGTCCGTAGCGGCGACCTGATCCCGCGCTTCCCGATTGTCGGCGGGCACGAGGGCGCCGGCGTCGTCGAAGAAGTCGGGCCGGGCGTCACGCGGCTCAAGGCCGGTGATCACATCGTCTGCTCCTTCCTGCCGGTGTGCGGGCACTGTCGCTGGTGCTCGACCGGCAAGTCCAACCTGTGCGACCTCGGCGCGACAATCCTCGATGGCTGCCTGACCGACGGCACGTACAGGTTCCACACTGCCGACGGCGAGGACGTGGGCGGCATGTGCATGCTCGGAACGTTCTCGGAGTACGCGACGGTATCCGAGCTGTCTTGCGTGAAGGTCGACGACGACCTACCCCTGGACAAGCTGGCCCTGATCGGCTGCGGTGTGCCCACCGGCTGGGGCTCGGCCGTGCACGCGGCCGCCGTTGAGCCGGGCGATACCATCGCGATCTACGGCATCGGCGGCATCGGTATCAACTCCGTCCAGGGGGCGGCCCTGGCGGGGGCCCGCAACGTAGTCGCGATCGATCCGGTAGCAATGAAGCGCGAAACGGCCGAGCAACTCGGCGCAACGCACAGCTGCGCGACTGCGGGCGAGGCCGCCCTGCTGATCCACGAGCTCACCCGCGGCGTGATGGCGGACAAGGCGATCGTCACGGTGGGCGTGGTGACGACAGAAGTCGTCACCGATGCGTTCAACACGATCCGCAAGGGCGGCACGGTTGTTGTAACCGGCCTCGGCGACCTAGTCTCGAACAACATTCAGATCAATAGCTCGATGCTGACGCTGATGGAAAAGCGCATCCAGGGCAGCCTGTTCGGCTCAGGCGACCCGTTCCACGACATCCCGATGATGGTGCAGCTGTACCGGTCCGGCGATCTGAAGCTGGACGAGCTCATCACCAGCACCTACAGCCTCGACGGCATCAACCAGGGCTACCAGGACATGCTCGACGGCAAGAACATCAGGGGTCTCATCCTGCATGGCAGCTGAGTCACCCGTGGCAGCACTCCGGCCAGGGCCGGTGGGCGGCATCACGCCGGTCATCGGCCTGCGGCGGGAGCGGGAGGTGCTGACAGTAGCCCTACGGGCGGCACGGCATGTAGTGCTGGAAGGCCCGCCAGGTACCGGCAAGTCGACGCTGCTGCGTGCCATCGCGCGCGACCTCGGGCAAGCCGTCGTGTTCGTGGAAGGGAACGCGGAGCTCACTCCCGCCCGGCTCATCGGACAGTACGACCCGGCCCAGGTGATCGCAGAGGGCTACCTGGCCGCCAGCTTCGCCGACGGCCCGCTGCTGCAGGCGATGCGCAGCGGGGCGCTGCTCTACCTGGAGGAGTTCAACCGAGTCCCGGAGGAGACTCTCAACGTCCTGATCACCGTGCTGACCGAAGGCGAGATCGCCGTGCCCAGGCTAGGGCTCGTGCAGGCCGACCCGCAGTTCCGGCTGATCGCGGCGATGAACCCGTTCGATGCGATCGGGACCGCGCGGGTGAGCCAGGCCATCGCGGACCGCATCTGCCGTGTCGTGCTCGGGTATCAGGACGCGGCGGCCGAGCGGGACATTACCGCCGCGGCGACGGGGCGCAGCGGACATCTGGTGGAGTTCGCCGTGTCGTTCACGCGGGCGACCCGCCGTCACCGAGAGGTGCGGATGGGCTCGTCGGTGCGCGGCGCCATCGACCTGGTGCTGCTCCTCGACGGGCTGACCCGCCTGCGCGCCGAGCTCGCGATGACCAGGGACACGGCGCGGGACGCAGCGCGCGCCGCGCTGTCCGGTCGCATCCGGATCACGGACGGATGCGACCGCAGCCCGGAGTCCATTCTCGACGAACTGCTCGCCGACCTGTGGCCAGCCGACGAGCCGGCCCCGCCGCGCACGCTCGACTCGACCGACTCTCCTGACCAAGCCGCGCCGGACGGCCAGGGAAAAGCTGACGGCCCGCCCGGCCAGGCGGGCCGTCCTCAGGCCGGATCGCGTTCCAGCCTGCGCCGCGAGCGCCGGGAGGGGCCGACGCGCCGGACGGTCAGCCGGGCCGAGCTGGCCAGCAGACATGCTGGTTTTGCCGACGTCTCGCCCGAGGCGGGCGAGCTCGACGCGGACGCGCTAGCCGGCCTGCTCGCGGCCGATCCGGACGCCGCGGCTGCGCTGCTGGCTGACTTGAGCCAGGCCACCGACGCCGCACTCGCGGCCATGGCGCGCCAGCTTGCGGCCAGAATCTTCATCCAGCTGGGCGCGGCCGGGCGACGATCAGCGCGCGGCCCGAAGCGGATCCGCTCCGTACTGCGCGGCGATGGCGACATTGACCTGGACCGGACCATCGACCGGCTGGCGGGTGCCTGGCCACCACCAGTCGAGGATGTCGTGACCCGGAGCTGGCAGGCCCACCGCAGATCGGTCTGCCTGCTGGTGGATTCCAGCGGATCGATGTCGGGTCTTGCGCTGGCCATGGCCGCGGTCGCGACGGCCAGCGTCCTGCTGGCTGCTGACGCGCGCCTCGACACGGGCGCGCTGGCGTTCTCCGGCTCGGTGACGGTCCTGCAACCGCCCGGTCGCCGGGAGCAGCCGGAGCAGACCGTCGGGCGGCTCCTCGGTCTGCGCGGGCACGGCATGACCGACCTGGCCGCCGGCCTGCGGGCCGCGGCCAGTCAGCTGGCCGGTCTGACGTCGGCCGAGCGCTGCGTCGTGCTCCTGTCGGATTGCCTGAGCACAACCGGCGCTGACCCGGCGACGGCCCTGTCGGGCATCGACCGGCTGGACGTGCTGTGCCCTCAGCCGCTCGGCCGTGAGCCCGACCCCGAGTCGCTGCTGGCCGCTGAGCGCCTCGCCCGGCTCGGCGCGGGCATCAGCCAGCCCGTGCGGACGCTGGCCGAGATCCCGGCAACGCTGACGAGGCTGCTGGCCAACCGCTAGCTGCCTGTCCGCCCAGTGCTGGCCGGGTCCGGTGGCTGTCTGGTCTTGGCGTCATGGTGACGCTGCCTCGACGCTGTCGAGATGCGCAGTGTCGTTGAAGCCGCGCACCATCCACCGGTCACCGATGATGACGAGCCGCGAGATCGAGGTGTTCTCGGCCCCGAGGAACGCGAACGGCCGCGACCCGCTCGCCAGAGCCAGGGCCTGCCCGATCACCCCACCGTGGGTGAAGGCCGCGACCCGCTGTCCCGGATACGCGACGGCGATGCGCTCGATGGCCGCCCGCACCCGGCCTGCCAGCACGTCGCTCGACTCGGCGCCAGGGATCACGTCCCACCGTTCCTCGGCCGCCATCCGGAGGCTGATCGGGTGACCATCGGCCACGTTCTTGCGGAAGATGCCGCCCTCCCACTCGCCGAGGTGAACCTCACGCAGATCAGCCTCGACGTGAACGTCCAGACCAAGCCGCGCGGCCAGCGGCGCCGCGGTCTGCGCCGTGCGGCGGAGATTGGTTACGTAGATCGCATCGACGCCAGCGGCCGCCAGCCGTGCGGACACGAGGTGAGCCTGGGCGATTCCGTCGGCCGACAGCGGCGGGTCGCCGTGTCCGTCGACCAGCGCGAACGTCTTGCCGTGGACATAAGCGGCCGACGCGCCGTGCCGCACGAGCAGCAGGTCAGTCGCTCCCGGCGGCACTTCGTACCGTCGCTGCACAAACGCGGTCGGCTCAGTCTCAACTGGTGCATCCGTCACACGAACCACGGTACTGTCGCGAGCTGCGCTTACTCTCCGCGGGACTGCGGGAGCTTAAACGAGGCCTTGCGACCGCGTGCCGACGACGGCGGTGGGACCACCGGCCCGATATCACCGTCCGGCGCCGCATCCAGGTCGACGATAACCGGCGCATGGTCGCTCGGGGCCGTGCCCTTGCGGGCGTGGCGGTCCACCCAGGCCGCCTTGACGCGGCCCGCCACGCTGTCGGTGGCCAGCACCAGGTCGATCCGCATGCCGAGATCCTGGTGGAACATCCCGGCCCGGTAATCCCAGTAAGTAAAGACTCGCTGCTCAGGCCAGTGATCCCGGACCACGTCGTGCAGCCGCCCGGCGGACTCGAGGCTGGCCAGGGCGGCCCGTTCTGGCGCAGTGACGTGGGTCTGCCCCACATAGGCCGCCGGATCGAAGACGTCGCTGTCGGTCGGGGCGATGTTCATATCACCGCAGATCACAGCAGCGTCGGGACCGGCCCTGGCGGCCTTCTCCAGCGCAGCCAGCCAGGCGAGCTTGTACTGGTAATGGTCGGAACCCGGCTCGCGGCCGTTGGGCACATACACCGAGTGCACCCGGATCTGACCGCAAGTGGCCGCGATCGCGCGGGCCTCGGGCTCCGGAAAGCCCGGCCCGTCGGGGAGCCCGGTTACCACGTCGTCCAGACCGACCCTCGACAGGATCGCCACGCCGTTCCACCGCGCCTCGCCGTGGACGGCGGCCTCGTATCCGCGGCTGGCCAGGTCGGCTCCGAGGAGATCCACGAAGGCGTCGTCCCCGAGCTTGGTCTCCTGGAGGCACACGACGTCAGGGTTGCGTTGATCCAGCCAAGGCAGCAACCGCGGCGCTCGCTGCTTCACCGAATTCACGTTCCACGTAGCGATCCGCACCGCGCCTACACTAGCCGCGATCGGGTGCGGCGGCAGTCCTCGGCTGTCCATATCGGGCGCTCCCGAGCGTCGTGGTGATGACGTCAGCATCAAAGGCTGCAAGCCAACGACAGAAACGAGGGGTAACGATGAAGTACCTGCTGCTGGTCTGCGTGGAGGAGCCTCCCGTGCCGGCCCTGGAGACCGAGGAAGAGATCGCCAGCTGGGATGTCGAGGGTGAGGACATCAAGCCCTGGCTGGCCGAGACCGCCGAAGGCGGCACCCGGCTATTCGGCAGCCAGGTGAGCAAGCCCGCCAACGCGGCGACCGTCCGGGTCCGGGACGGCGAGGTCGTCGTGAGCGACGGTCCCTACGCCGAGACCAAGGAGTGGATGGCGGGCTTCGACGTCATCGAGTGCGCCAGCATGGCGGAGGCCATCGGGATCGCGTCCCGGCATCCCGTCGCCCAGTTCGGGATGATCGAGGTCAGGCCGTTCCGCCCCGGCACGGGTCGAACCGCGATTCCGTGATGAGGTGCTTCGTCGCCGCAATTACCTACCCGCTGACGACTTAGCGCTTGCCCCCATCTCCGGCCGCGAACGCGAACGCCAGCAGCGAGTTCGCCACGTAGTCATCGGCAGGCTCGACCGACGGCCACGAGACCACGTTGTCCTCGTACTTCGCGGTCTTGGTGTTGAACGGGCCGAAGCTACCGGCGCTGCATGCACGCATGCCGGTGACCGTGCCAAGGCCGATGAACGAGGGCGGACTATTCGGGCCGTCGGTGACAGCTCCGAGCTGGATCTTGCCGGTACCGGTCAGCGATCCGGCCAGGTTAGCGATCTCGCTCTGCATGCAGTGCGGATACGTCGTGCCCGCACCGACCACGAACGAGCTGCCCCAGCCGTTCGAGCCGAGCGCAAAGTTCAGTTGCTGCTGGGCGAACGCGGTGAACTGCGCGCCGCCGCCGTACTGCCGGTACAGGGCGTTGGTGATGTAGAGACCGAACGCATGCGGGGAGACGTCGGTATTGCCCAGCTGCCCGCCGAGCCCGAACGGGTCTCCCTTCGCCAGGCTCTCCCCTAGGCGAAGCTGCACGGCGAGGTCGGTCAGCAGGGGGCGAGGGCCGACGACCCCGTTCCCTTCTGATGTTGTCGCATGCCAGCCGCCGTGCACCTGGCGCATGGCGCGCAGCAGCTCGCCCTCGCCGATGGCGCCGTTGTCGTACAGGTTCAGCGTGTCGCCGGTGGCCGGGTGACCCTGGGCGATGTAGGCGCGAGCCCATCGGCTCGCGACCAGCAAATCCGCGTGCACTTGGCTGGCCGGCGAGGCAAGGGCCTCGTCCGCCAGCGCGATCTCAGCCGCGCCCCAGAGCATGTCGCTCTTCCATTCGGTGCCACCGTAGTAGTCGTACGGGAAGGTCGTGACGATCGACGTTACGTGCGTCGTCTGCGCCATGGCGTACACGCCGCGAGCCAGCGAGAGCAGCCGCTCCGCGGCTGGCTTGCTGTGGCGCGCGGTCAGCTGGGCCGCGAGTCCGAAGTTGGCGGCGAAGCGGCCCGCGAGCTCCGGGCTGACTGGCTTGCCCGGCGAAGCCGCCGCAAAGACGGGCCGGTACTTGACGTAGTAGGCGCTCGGGCCCGGGTTGCCGCCCTTGGTCACGTCGAGCTGGTCCTCGGCCTGCGGCAAGAACCAGAAGTTGTAGTCGCCCTGGATCGTGTTGCTCGCGTTGCCGTTGCCGATACCGACCTGGATGTACAGGGCCTTTTGCTTGGGATTCCAGAGCTTTTCTAGCCAGCGCAGGCCGAAGCTGGCCTCGGGGCCGAGAGTCGGGTACTGGCGCGGGAAGTCACGCTGCGCGATCTCCATCAGCCCGTCGGCGTAGGTCGCTGTATAGGCGAACTTCTCGTAGCCGCCACCAGCGTCGAACCAGCCGCCGGCCACGTTCACCGGACCGCCGATCTTGTGGAACGTGCCGAGCAGGTTGTCGTTGCTGTCGTACTGAGGCGTCGCGTACACGTAGGCGTGCTCATCAGTCAGGTTGGCAGGCTCGCGGTTCAGCACCGAGTTTTGTACGTCCGGGCCATCGCGCTCGGAAGTGAAGTAGCGGACCGCGTTCGTCACCAGCCGGCCGTACGCGGCCTGGGCGTTGCCGACGGCGAAAGGCGGTGACTGCGCCGTCTGGCCCGCTGCCGAGATCTTGATCCGGTACGCAGTGCCCGGCCTCGTGACGGCGGCGAAGTTCAGTGCGTAGACGGCGTGGTAGCGCGAGTTCCAGCCGCCAACATCGGTCGCTGACCTGCCGCGGTACACAACTGCGGTCCCGTCGGACACCGTGAACGCCACGCTGGCGACCGCGGCCGGCAGCATCGCGTAGGCGACCTTAGGGCCGACGGCAGGGTATGCGACCTGGTTCACGCGGACCTGCGCGGGCGCCCTGGCGGCTGCGTGAGCGGTGCTGTCAGCTGCCTGCGCAGTGCCGCCGATGGCGAGAAGCGGCGCTGCCGCCAGGAGCGCTCCAGCCAGCGGCATCAGTGCTAGCCGGCTGACCTCGAACACGCACCGAGATCGACCTCCTGCTCGTCGGCGTTCCGGCCTTCAGCTCCGAGCCAGCCAGAATTTGTTAGGAAACCTACTAAACCAAACCCAGGCCGCACAAGAGGGTGGAACCGGTCATTTGCCGTCGCCGTAACACGTGAGGCCGCCGCAATGTCCGGCCGGCGGCACGTCGCTGTCCGGCGGCTGCGCCGCGGCCGCTGGCCGGCCGGGGAGCGTATCAGGGTTCGCCCTGCCCGGCCGGCCGCCCGGCTCAGTCAGTCGACCAGCTCCTCGACGCTCTTGACACCCGCCGTACCGCGCCGCAGCCGCCAGTACAGCGCGGCCACGTACCACAGCAGCGCTAGCCCAGCACCGTAGGCGACGACCTTGTCCGCCGCGTGGAACGGGCCCGGCACCGACAGCACGAAGATGATCAGCGCGCTGTAGACGAGCACGAAAATGATCACCGGCCATGCCCATCGGCCCAGCGAGAACGCGCCGGGGATGGAGTCCAGTGTCCGCCGCTTATACGCGTAGCCGGCCGTCATGAGGAAGTAGATGATGTACGGGATGATCGCGGTCGCGCCGACGAGCGTGAGCGAACGCGCTGGTCTGCAGAGTACCCGTACCACGTGACGCCGATGTCGACGACGGCGAACACCAGCAGCGCGATGATCGGCGTCTGCGTGCTCGGTTGACCTTCCGCAGCGTGCCCGAGAACGGCAGCATGTTGTCGCGCGACATCGAGTAGGCCAGCCGCGCCTGCGCGCCGGCGCCGACGACCAGGATCGCGAACATCGAGAAGACGACGAACGCGATGAACACCTTGACCAGCCAGGACGGCAGCCAGTAACCGGCGATCGTCAGCAGCGGCAGCGGCGACAGTTTCGCATCCTCCACCAGACCTCAGGCTTGGAATCGCGACCGTGAAGCCGATCAGCGCGATCATGCCGAGCACCGCTGAGCCCGCCACCGCCCAGAGCACGCCGCGCGGGACGCTCTGCCGCGGGTTGACCGCGTCCTCGGACATGTCAGCTGCGAGCTCGAAACCGACCAGCGTGAACGCGCCCATGAGGCCAGCCAGTGCAAACGCGTAGATCGTCGGATTGTGCAACGTCGCCGTCGTGTTAGTGAGAATGCTCGCGCCATACGGGGAGGGCTTGGTCTTCAGCGCCCAGAGGATGAAGAGCAGCACGCCGAAGACGACAGTGCCGATGATCTCGGTGAACACGGCGACGTTGTTCACGCGGGCGGCCACCTGGATGCTGATGATGTTGAAGATCACCGGCAGCAGCATCAAGATGATTGCCACGGCAAACACCAGCCGGGGACTCGGACTGGTGACATTGAACTCGCTCAGCAGCAACGGCGAGGCAACGCCCAGCATGATGGCGCCGCCGCCGACGCTCATGTAGAGCAACCCCGCGAAGCCGACGAACCAGCCGTACGTCGGGTTCACCAGCCGGGCGCTCCACTGGTAGGCGTATCCGGCAAGCGGGATGCGGGTGCCCAGTTCCGCGACGACCAGAGCGATCATCATGTTCCCGACGCCCACGATCGGCCAGGTCCAGATGGACGCGGGCCCCCAGTAAGAGAGCCCGAAACCGTAGTTCAGGAAAATGCCGGTCGTGATCGAAATGATCGAGAACGCGATCGCGAACATCGAGAAGAAGCGCAGCGACCTGCGCAGCTCGGGCTTGTAGCCCGCTTTGGCAAGGATGGCCTCCTCGCTGCCGGCCGTCGCCACGGATACACCGGCTGGCCTGGCCGAGTCGTCAGTGCTCATGTGATCCCTCCTGCTAGTCGTGCCTGGACGGCGGCAAAGGCCTCATCGGTTGCGATGAGGGCCTTGGCCAGGTCTGCGTCGGTCATCGCCGCAGAGATAAACCAGTTGTGTCGCGGATGCACGTACAGCCCAGCCCGGATCGCGGCTGCCGCGAATAGGCCGCCGAGCCCGTGTTCGTGGTCACCGGCGAACGTCAGGTAAGGCATCGCCGCCGGGCCGGTGTAATTGATCTCGATCCCGCGGCTGCTCGCCTGCTCGAGGATCCCGGCACGCAGGGCAGTCCCGGCCCGGTCCATCGCCTCGATGCCGCCTTCGTCGTGCAGGGCACCGATCGTGGCGATCGCGGCCGCCATGGCCGCGGCAGAAAACCAGAACGATCCGGTGACGAAGATGCTCGCCGCCGCATCCCGGAACCGGCCCGAGCCGAGCACGGCCGCCAGCGGATGGCCGTTCGCGATGGCCTTGCTCCAAGCCGACAGGTCCGGGTCTACGCCGATCGGCTCCCAGCTGGATCCGAGGTGCAGCCGGAATCCGCACCGGACATCGTCGAGGATCAGCGCCGCGCCGCTTTGCGTGCACAGCTCGCGCAGCCCGCGCGCGAACGCTGGATCAACCAGTTCCTGGTCGTAGCCCGCGTCGTGCTTGAACGGACTGACCACGATGGCGGCCAGGTCCGGGCCCGCCTCCGCCGCCGCAGCCGTCGCCGACCCGAGGTCGTTGAACGTGTAGTACCCGAGGTTGGCGCGGTCCGCGCTCGTAACGCCAGCCAGCCGCGGGGTGCACCACGGCGCCGCGCCGTGGTAGGCACCGGTCGCCACGAGGATTTTCGACCTCCGGGTCTGCGCCCTGGCAATCGTGCAGCAGATCGTCGTCGCGTCGGTGCCGTTCTTGGCGAATATGGCCCAGTCCGCGTGCCGCACGGTCGCGACCAGCAGCTCGGCCAGCTCGACCATGACCTCGCCGGGCCCGTTCTGGCAGTCGGCCAGCTCCGACTGCGCCCGGGCCGCGGCCTCGACAGCCGGATGCTGGTGGCCGAGAACGACCGGCCCGTAGCTGCACATCAGGTCGATGTACTCGTTCCCGTCGACGTCCCAGACTCGTGCACCCCGGCCGCTGCGCATGAACTGCGGGTACTCCGGGGGCAATGAGCGCGCGGACTGGTGGCCGTACATGCCGCCTGGAATGACCGCCGCGGCCCGCCGGCGCAGCAGCCCGTCTCTCTCGCGCGGCCGATGCTCGCTCCCGGTCGCCGGTGTCACATGCGCCGGTGTCACGTCCTCGGGAGTCACGTCCTCCGGTGTCACGTCCTCCGGTGTCACGTCCTCCGGTGTCAACTGCTCGGTCATGCCAGGTGCTCCCCTGTGCCCATCGTTGTCGTCCCGCCTCCTACTGTGCGCGCTGCCTCGATCCGGTCCGCGCCCCGCGCGTTCGCGGTGCGCAGGAAACGCACGGCGTGTGCGAGGCTCTCCAGCCCGGCGTCCGAGCCGAGCCCGGTCGCCACCAGCGAGCCGCAGGCCGCGCCGAGCCAGGCCGCGTCTACCGGATCGCAGCCCGCCAGCAGGCCCATCAGCATTCCTGCGTTGAACCCGTCGCCACAGCCGGTCGTGTCCACGACAGCCACGTCGATTGCCGGAATGTGCGTTAGCCCGCCGCCAGGCCCGGTCACAAGGCAGCCGTCGGCACCGAGCGTCACCGCGACACCGCCAGTGCCAAGAGCCAGTACGGCAGCGATGGCAAGGTCGAGGTCAGCGTGCCCCGTCAGCGCACGAAGCTGGTCCGCGTTCGGCCAGAACCAGTCGGCTCCCGCCAGCGCCCAGCGGATCCGCTCGAAGTCCCGCCGGTTGCCGGGGTGCAGCACGTCGACGGCGACCAGGGCCCCGGCAGCTTTCGCGGCGGCGACGACCGAAGCCAGATCGCTCGCGCTGAGCCCGGCCAGCGCGTCCGGGCCGCCCACGAGCAGCGCGTCGCACTCGCACAACCGGGTCAGGTCCACGTCGGCCAGTTCCAGCAGCCGCGTCGCGCCCGGCACGTGCCATGCGGGCCGCTCGCCGTTGGGCCTGATCGGCAGGATTGTCGCCGAGGTCTGCGCGCCCGTCTTCCTGACCAGGCCACTGGTCTCGACGTGGTGGGCGGCCAACGCGGCCAGCAAGATGTCGGCCAGCAGGTCGTTGCCCACCGCGCCAAACGCGGTGACGCGGGCGCCGAGCTTCGCCAGGTCCACGGCTGTCCCGGCGCCCGTGCCGGCCGCGGTCGCCTTGATCTCCGTGAGCCGCGCGCTGCCCTGACCGGCCGGGATTGCCTCGACGGGACGGCCGAGCACATCCACGATCTGCGGCCCGATGACTGCCACACGCGGCCGCGTCACCGGTGAAGTTCCCGCTGGCTCATCGACGGCGTCACTGGTGGCGCCGTTCCCCGTACCGGCGCCGTCGCGACTCGGCGGACACCTCGTCGAGCTCGGCCTGCGTCAGGATCCGTGGCTGGCCGTAACTGCACGCCAGCCGGAACACCCTCGCCAGCCACTCCAGCAGGAGCGCTCGATCGTAGGCCTGGGTCAGCGTGCGGCCGTAGCAGACAGCACCGTGGTTCTCCAGGATCGCCGCCGAGCGGCCAGCCAGCGCCTTGACCGCTGCCTCCGCGAGGCCAGCCGAGCCGAACCTGGTGTACCCGGCGACCCGGACCGGGCCGCCGAGGCTGGCGATCGCGTAGTGGATCGCGGGCAGCTCGTCGTTCGTCGCTGACAGGGCGATCACCTCGGCCGAGTGCGTGTGCACGACGGAGGCCGCGTTCGTCGCCGCATAGACCGCCAGGTGCATCTGCAGCTCACTGGACGGCGTCTCGCGCGCTGCGACTTCCTCGCCCGTCAGCGTGACGACGCAGATGTCGTCCGGGATCAGCTCGCTGTAGCGCACCCCTGAGGGGGTGATCGCGACGAGGTCCCCGACACGCACACTCATGTTGCCCGCCGCGCCGACGGCCAGACCGTCCGCGATCAGGCGCCCGCAGTAGCTAACCAGCTGTTCACGGGCAACTTGCAGCTCAGCATTCGCATGCATTACAACGGATGTTAGACGGACGTCCGACAAAAAAATAGCTATCAAGTAGTGACCACTTCAGAACGGAGCGCAATGCCCAAGATCGTCGACTGGGACCAGCGGCGGGATGAGATCTTGTCGGCTACCGGGCGGGTGATCGCTCGCGACGGCATCGCTGGCGCGACCATCCGCGCGATCGCGAAGGAAGCCAACTGCTCTCGTGGAATCCTCGGGCACTACTTCGACGACAAGGCCGACATCCTCGGGTCCGCGCTGGTGCACTCGCACCGCCGCGTCGGCGCCAGGATGGCGCCGGGGTCGGCCGGACTGACCGGCCTAAACGCCCTCCGCAGCGTCATGCTGGAGGCGCTGCCACTCGATGACCGCCGCGACCTCGAGGCGCAGATCGAGATCAGCTTCTGGGGCCGGGCGCTGGGCAATGCGCCGCTGCGCGACTTGCAGCACTCGGAGTTCGACCGGCTGTGGGCGCGGCTGCGCGGGCATCTCGATGAGGCCGCGGAGCAGGGCGAACTCGGCAGCGGCTGCGACCTCGATCTCGCCACGCATCAGCTTCTCGTGCTCATCGACGGCCTGTCCGCGCAGCGCGTGCTGTACCCGGACCGCGTGACGCCGCAGCGCCAGATCGAGATGCTCGATCGCCTCCTGGGTAGCTTTCGGCTGCCGTCGGCCGCGGCGCCCGAGGCAGGCGTCGGCGCGACCGCCGACGCGGGTTAGCCTGTGGCCGTGGCCACCAGTCCAGAACGTTCCATGTCCTTCGGCACTATCGCGAACGACTATGACCGGCTGCGATCCGGCCCGGCTCCGGCGGCCGTGGACTGGCTGCTGCCCGACCCCTGTGACGTCGTCGTCGATCTCGGAGCCGGTACCGGCCTGCTGACCCGCGCCCTCACCTCCAAAGCCGGGCAGGTGATCGCCGTCGAGCCGGACGACCGGATGCGATCCGTCCTGGCCGCCCGCTCCCCCGGCGTCGAGGTGCTCGCGGGCCGCGGCGAGGCGATCCCGCTGCCCGACGCCGCCGCTGACGCCGTGCTTGTCTCGTCGGCCTGGCACTGGATGGATCCCGGCCGCGCCGTGCCCGAGGTCGCCAGGGTCCTGCGCGACGGCGGCCGGTTCGGCGTCCTGGGGACGGGTCGCGACCCGTCCAGCGCGTGGCTGCGACCCGATGATTGGTTCCGCGGTGCAGGTTCCGACATTCAGGCCGGGAACGGGGCCGACCGTGCCGGCCTCCGGCGCGAGCGCCACGAGATCGCGCTGCCCGATCCGGCTCTGTTCGTGAATATCGAGTCGGCCACGTTCCGTTTTAGCCGCCGTATGACGGCACCGGACCTCGTCGACTGGCTGATGACGTACAGCCGCGTCATTACGGCCAGCGCGCAGGTCAGAGCGGCTGGACGGGAGCGGGCAGCTGCGGCGCTCGCCGAGCAGTTCCCCGGTGCCGAGGAGGTCGAGGTGCCCATGCGCACGCGCTGCTGGCGCGCGGATCGCGTGCCCCGCTAAGGACGCGCAACAGCGGCGGCAGACAGAAGCCAGCGCGCTCGCTCATGTCTGGAGCGGCATCATCTCGGCGACGAACTCGTCGACGAACCGCTCCAGGCCGCCGATGGTCGGCAGCGCAGCCGGCCGCACAACGAACTTGCTGAGCCCGGCCTCGGTGTAGGCGCCAATCATCCGGCGGGCGTCGCCCCACGTGGTCGGCGAGAGGGTGGCCGGGTCGACGCCCGGCCGACGCCGCTCGACGGCGCGAATGAGCTCCGGGGTCAGCTCGCCGACCGCCAGGCTGATGCCGAAGTGCTCGGGGTCCACCTCGCGGCCGGCTGCCGCAGCCGCGGCCTGAATCTGCTCGCGGGCAGCGCCTGCTTCCGCGGGCGTCAGGAAACTGCCGAGCCAGCCGTCCCCAAACCTGCCGACACGCCGCAGGCCCTCGGGCGCGCTGCCCCCGAGCCAGATGTCCAGCGGCTTCAGCGGCAGCGGGCCGACACTCGCGGCCTCGACGCTGAAGAACTGGCCAGAGAACGACACCTCCGGCTGCGCCAGCAGCAGCCGCAGCAATTCGAGCGACTCATCGAAGAGTGCCGCGCGGCTGCCGTCGACGGGAAATGCCGCAGTCTCAGGACGCCGCGCCGGCCGCAGACCGAAGACCGGCAGGACCCGGCCGGGCGCCAGCGCCGCGAGCGACGTCAGCTGCTTGGCCACGAGCACGGGATGGCGACCGGGCAGGACGGCGACGCCGGTGCCGACCTTCAGGTGACTGGTTCGGGCCAGCGCGTATGTCATCCCGGTGAACGGCTCGACGAGATCGCCGTAGACGACCTCGCTCAGCCAGAGCGAATCGATGCCTGCCGCTTCCAGCAAGACCACGCCATCGGCGAGGCCCTTCGGGGTGGCAGCCGGGCCCAGGCTAACGCCGATGCGTACTTTCATGTCTCCATCCGATCACATCCGCGGAGCTGCGCCGTCGCGCCGCGGTCGCAAAGGGCGTCAGGGTGGATCTGCCGCCCATAGTTGGGCGGCACTTGCACACTGCCGCCCAATCACGCCGGCGTCCGGGCGAGCCGTCCGGGCGAGCAGAGTCGCACAATCTGGTTCATACTCAGTCCATGCCTTGGTCCGCCCGGCGCGCGCACACCGTACTGCGCACTTGCCTGGACTGCGGCGAGACATGGACGCTGGACGCGGGGGCCTTCCGCCTCGGCATAAGCGGGCGGCTGGGCTTCGGTCTGCCCCGAGGAGCCTTTCGCGCGAGAATTCGCGGCATGCCGACTGACACCGTGGCGACCGCGTACGCGGAGCTTGAGCAGCAGAATGAGGCGATCACTGAGTCGCGCACGTGCCCGAAGTGCGGCAGCGTCCATTTCCGCGACGAGCGGACCTGAGCGGCCGCTGCGCACGCGGTGTGCGCTAGCTGGCGTCGGGCCGCTCAGGGCAGCGGCCGGAGACCATCGGCCGTGAGCAGGTAGGCGGCCTGGTCCAAGGCCGGGTCTACGACGAGCTGCGCGATCGAGGCGCCCGCTTGGTCCGGCGTGAGCGCCGGTCCCCGGCTCTTCGCGAACTCCGCGACCGACATGCCCTCCCTGGCCGCGTACGCGGAGACCGCGGCCGCGCCGAGTTCGGTAGCAGGCGTGAGCTGCGGCAGCACCGAGACGAACCTGATACCGAGTCCGCCGCGCTGCGATTCGGTTGCCGCATAAGACGCGATGAAGCGGATGGTGGCCTTGGCGCCCGCATATCCGCCGCTCAGCGGCGAGCCGAAGAGCGCGGCGCCGCTGGACATCTCCACCACGACACTCCCGGGCCGCAGCGGACGCAGCAGCGCCTCGCGTGTCCAGTGGAACGCCTGCTGGACGTCAACGTCCCAGACCCGGCTGAAGGAGTCCCACGTGTGCTGGTGCAGCGGGCGGGACAGCGGCGCGGTACCGGCGTTGAGCACAAGGATGTCAGGCTCGTACTGATCGATCAGTTGGCCAGCGCTGACCGCGTCGGCTGCGTCCGCGACCACCGGCGTGAACGAATCGCCGAGTTCCAGGCGGAGCTCCTCCAGCCGGGCGGCCCCGCGGGCGACCCCGACCACCGAGACTCCGGCTTTCGTCAGCGCTATGGCGATGCCACGGCCGAAGCCCTTGCTTGCGCCTGTCACCAGGGCCGTTCGGCCCGCTAGCTCCTGTGTTGTCATGTGGGTCTCCCTCGGATGATGGACTTGAGCCGGCGCGCACTGCGCGCCTCGCCAGTACTGATCCGCGCGTGCGGCTGAATTAACCGGAAGAACTGACGGCTCGCGACGATGAATATTGGCGGCTAGGCGGATCTATCCGGATGAAGGCGTCCCGCAGGCGGGAGGAGACCATGCCAGACCATGCCAGCACTGCGCCGGGCAGAGAGGAGTTCGCGCTGCTCGCCGATCCTTACCGCCGCGAGCTGCTGGCGCACTGCTATCGCATGCTCGGCTCTGTGCACGACGCGGAGGACCAGGTCCAGGAAACGCTGCTCCGGGCGTGGCGGTCGTACGGCGAGTTCGAGGGCCGGTCCTCGATGCGCACCTGGTTGCACCGAATCGCCACGAACACCTGTCTGCGCGCACTCGAAACACGGTCCCGGCGTCCGCTGCCGTCCGGGCTGGGCGAGCCGACGGAGGATCCGGACGTCCCCGTTCCCGTCGCCCGTCTGGACGTGCCGTGGCTCGAACCGTTGCCGGATGGGATCACCGGAGGCGGCGCCGACGATCCCGCCGCGATCGTCACGGCCCGGGCCAGCATGCGGCTTGCGCTGATCGCCGCGCTTCAGTACCTGCCGCCGCGGCAGCGCGCCGTGCTGATTCTGCGGGACGTGCTCGGGTGGCACGCCGCTGAAGCCGCCGAGCTGCTGGGCATGTCGACCGCGGCGGCGAACAGCGCCCTCCAGCGTGCGCGGGCGCAGATCGCGAGCCTGGCGCCGGCTGAGGACGACATCGTCGAGCCTGCCGAGCCGCGTGTGCGGGAGCTGGTGGAGCGTTACGCGGCCGCGTTCGAGTCGGCCGACGTGGCTGCTCTCACCGAGCTGCTGCGCGCGGACGCGGTGCTGGAGATGCCGCCGCAGGCGATGTGGTTCGCGGGCCGCGACCAGGTCAGCAGGTTCCTGGCGCGCCGGGTGCTTGTCCGGTCCGGCCAGTTCGCGCTGACGCCAATCGGTGCTAACGGGCAGCCGGCATTCGCGGCCTACATGCTGACCGATGAGGGCCTGTACCGGGCCCATGCGATCCAGGTCCTGACCGTCGCTGGGGGCAGCATCAGCCGGATCGTGTCGTTCAACGAGGCCGGGCTGTTCCCGGCCTTCGGCCTGCCGGATCTCCACCCGGATGCGCGGGGCCGGGCGAGCCGTCGTGGTGGGTGAGGTGCGAGGCGACGCGTGCGACGGCGGGCGGGCTGGGCGGCTGCTGACCCAGGCGATCGGATACGCGCTCGGCAATGTCGCGGTCGTGACCCCTGACCTGCTGGCCAGGCCGACGCCATGCCAGAGCTGGGATCTGCGCGCGCTGCTCTGGCACTGCTGTGAGTCGCTTGCTGCCCTGGAGGAGGGATTCGTCAGCGGCGTCGTGCGCCCGACGGCCGACGACGCCAGTGACCTTGTCCGCGGCGGGGGACTCGGCGCTTGTGCTGACGGGCTCGCCGGGTCGATCGCCATCCCGGCATTCGCAGTGCGGGCGGACGCGCTGCTCGCCGCCGCGTCTGCTACCCGCTGGCGGGACGTAACGGTCGGCGGTCAGTGCCTGGCGACGAGCGTCCTCGCGGCGGCGGGGGCGCTCGAGATGGCTGTTCATGGCTGGGACGTCGGGCAGGCAAGCGGGTCACGGCAGCCGATCCCGCCGACGCTCGCGGCCCGGCTGCTCGAAATGGCGCCGATTCTGGTCGGCGACGCCGATAGGACCGCGCTTTTCGCCGCGCCACTGACTGTGGAATGCGATGCCAGCGCGAGCGACAAGCTGACCGCGTTCCTCGGCCGGGCTGGCGTCCCAGGTCCGCCATAAGTCCCTCGTCCTAGGCTCGGCGGACGGACAAGGCACCTCGAGTTCAGGCTGGTTGACTAGTGCTATGTCATCTCAGCCAGCGGCGTTGCAAGCATGGCATGCCGTCGCCGAAGCCCGTGACCCCACGCTCCTTGATGACCTGCTGGCTGAGGAGGTGGAGTTCCGATCGCCGGCCGTCTTCAAGCCGCAGCAGGGCAAGGCGCTGGCCAGCATGTACCTGGCCGGGGCGATGGTGGTCCTCGGGCCATCGCTTCGCTACGTGCACGAGTGGCACGACGACGCCAGTGCCGTGCTTGAGTTCGAGGCCGAGCTCGAGGGGGTCTATGTGCAGGGCGTTGACATGCTGCGGTGGAACAGCGACGACAAGCTGGTTAGCTTCACTGTTCTGGTGCGGCCACTACGCGGGCTTGAGAAGCTCATCGAGCTGATGCGGCGCGAGCTGCCAGGCAGTCAGGGCTGACGCCAGCGCGCGTGCTCGCCAGCGCGCGCTCGTCGTGCGAGTGCTACTCGCCAGCGCCTGCCTCCCGGACGCCTGCCTCGATGCCGATCGGGGCATCCGCCGCCAGGCCGCACGCCCGCATCGCCTTGCGGTAGGCGACCGCCACGGCGTCGAACTTGAGGTGCAGCTCCGCGGCCAGGTCGAACGGCACCCGATCCGGCCGCTGCGACTCCACGACGACCTGGTCCTGGCCGAAGATCGTGTCTTCGAAGTCCTGAATGACGTGATCGCTCTGGTCGAAGTTGTAGTTGCGCCCGATGACGACGTAGCCGACGCAGCGGTCGGTGGCGACCGGCTGGGACGCGAAGAAGTAGACCATGCCGCGTTCGCCGCCCCAGCCGAGGCGCAGCGCGATCGTGTACGGCAGGTGCAGCTCGTACCGGCTGCGCCGCTCCGGTGGACCCGCCTGCTCGTTGCCGAAGACGGGGAAGTCGTCCGGGTTCGGCGCCTCTGGCCGCACGATCGTGTAGTGCAGCACGTGCTCGTCGGTGCGCACCTCGTGTCGTGGCACGACCGGCCGTTCCGGGTCGCCCAGCAAGCCGGGATGCACCCAAGGGAAATGCCCGAAGTCGGTAAAGTTCTCCACTTGCCGCGCAGCGTCACACTGCCAGCGGTAAGGCCCGGCGGTGACCACGGCCCAGGAGCCGTCCTCGAGCTCGGGCACCTCCGGCAGCGGCCAGCGCGGCTCTTCCAGCGCCACCCAGATCAGCCCGTAGCGCTCCTGAGCCCGGAACGCTGCGATACGCGCCTTAGCCGGCACCCTGGTCGGGTCGGGTAGCTGCGGGATCGCAGTGCAGCGCCCGTCCGGTCCATAGCGCCACGCGTGATATGGACAGACGAGCTCGTCACCGTTCACCCGGCCGAGGGACAACGCGGTTCCGCGGTGAATGCAGACGTCCGACATCGCACGCGGGCTGCCGTCGCGTCCGCGCCACAGAACGAGCGGCTCCCCCAGCAGATCCGCCGGGGCCGGCTGGTCCGTCAAGTCAGCCGAGAACGCGACGGGATGCCAGCAGGCGCGCAGCGCCGCCAGGTCAGCGAAGACGCCCGGTGCCGTCATTTGTCATCGTTTCCGTGGTCAGCACGCATGGCGTCATACTGCCGCAGGGAACGGGGCCGCTACCAGCGCACCACCGTCGGGAATACGCGGTTGCGGGCTGCTGTTCCGAGCGATCGTGACAGCTCAGTCGGAGACAGAAGCGCGTGAGCCCGTGCAGTTCTGGTTCGATCCGGTCTGCCCGTGGGCCTGGATCACCTCGCGTTGGATGCTCGAGGTCGAGAAGGTCAGGCCGGTCCGCACGGATTGGCGCGTCATGTCGCTGGCCTACCTCAACATCACCCAGCATGAGGGCAAGGGCCTGAGCGCGGAGTACCTGGAGCGCATGGACAAGGCGTGGGGACCCATCCGGGTCGTCGAGGCGGCTGCGCATGAGCGCGGCCCTGAGGTGCTCCTGCCGCTCTACACCGCGATGGGCACGCGGTTCCACGTGCAGGGTCGTCGGGCCGACCCGGCGGTACTGCCCGAATCGCTCGCCGAGGTCGGGCTGCCGGAGTCGCTAGTCAGCGCGGCGGACAGTACCGAGTTCGACGAGATCATCAAGGCGTCGCATCACGAGGCGTTCGACGACGTCGGTATCGATGTGGGCACTCCCGTCATCCGCATCCGTGGCAAAGCCATCTTCGGGCCAGTCGTCACGCCGGCGCCGAAGGGCGAGGCGGCAGGCCGGCTCTTCGACGGGCTGGCGCTCGTCACGGAGACGGACGGGTTCTTCGAACTGAAGCGCACCCGCGACCGCAAGCCGACCTTCGATTGAGGCCTGGCTTGGCGCGCTTCAGTGGCGCGCTAGCCAGTCTGCGCCGAGTATCCGGTACAGCCCGGCCCGTCGGTAGTAGATGTTCGTGACGATCTGGATTAGCACGAATGTCACGGGCCAGAGTGCTGCGCCGAGCCCTGGAACGACGTCAACTGGCAGCGAGTAGGCCATCACGATGCGGGCCACGGCGTCGGCAAGTAGTGCGCATGCCCACATCACTGTCGAGATCTGCCAGATCCGTCGGAACCTAGCCTCGGTTGCCCAGAGGTAATCCCAGGAGCGCGTGCCGAATATCCTGCGCCCCTCCATCAGCGGGCGAGCGAAGACCAGCGCCGCCGGACGGCGCGCGCGCAGCGTCGCGAGGAACCACACGCCCCACAGGCCCGTGATGTACCCGTCCCTTGCCAGCAGGAACCGCACGTCGTGCGCGATGAGCGACAGCGCGATGGAGACAGCGATGGTAGCGACAACCACGAGGGCGACGGCGTCGACGCTGCGCTTGACCGCCAGCTTGTAGATCCCCGCCAGAGCTGGCAGGACAGCCGAGATCGACAACGCCGCCAGGTTCGATGCCCCGACGCCCCGCAGGATGTAGTACAAAGCGGTTGGCGCCGCGATGTCGAAGGCCAGCACCGCAAGCTGATCGCGGAGGCGCCGCGCGGGTTGAGTGCCGGGAACGTCGGCAGCGTCGCTCACGGCAGCGTCGGGCCGGGGCGCGGCCGACACTGGCATGGCCTGGCCGTCCATCACGGCGTCGCCTTCGTGGCCAGATCAAAGACAGTGGCAACCTCAGTGCCATAGGACTGCACGTCCAGGCCCGGCTCGGTCGCCAGCAGGAAAGGCAAGCCATCCACGGCGCGCTGGATAAGCGAGGCCATCACCTTGGTATCGAACGGCCGGAACTCGCCAGTTCGCTGCCCGTCCCGGAGAATGCTCTCGATGGGCGAGAGGACCGCTCGCTCCGCGTCGGGGCCGTAGTCAAAACCGCCGTTGACGAAGATCTCCAGCAGCGCTCTCATCTTCTCGCGATGGGCTCCGATGAACTCGACGTTGCCCCGGATGTAGGTCCGCAGCGCCACTGTCGCGTTCGTCACCGTGGCTAGCCGCTGTCCCATGTGCGCTCCGATAGCGCCGACAACCTCGTGCACGACCTGCTGGATGAGCTCGTTCCGAGTTCCGAAGTGGTAGGAGATCAGGCCCGTGCTGGACAGGCCGGCTCGCTTGGCTATCTGGGCATACGAGGCGTTGCGGTAGCCAACCGCCGCGATCGTGGCGATCGCCGCGTCGACGATCTGAGCTCGCCGCGCCGTTTCGGTAAACGTCCGCTTCGTCGTGCCGCCCGCGTCCAGCGTCGCCAGCTGTCTTGCTCGCATAAGCAAATACTAGCTCATGCAAGCAACTCGTCAAATCCTGTGGGCTCCCCGCTGACCCCCAGCGGGCTGGCGCTAGGTGGACCCGCGCCCGCATCCTCGCCCAGCAGTTGGCGGCGTCCGCCGGATCAGACAGCGGCGAGCGATGGATCGCGGCCTTGCGCGGGATCACTACCTCCAGACCACGGCGAGCCCAACGCTCGCCGGGATCACCCTGAGGGAGGTAGCGATGAATAATGTGCCGAAAACCCAGGCTCGGCGCTGGCGCGCTTTCGCGGTCTTGGCTGTTTCGTTCTTCATGACGGTCATCGACCTGACGATCGTCAATGTCGCGTTGCCGACGATCGGCCGCAATCTGCATTTCTCCGAGTCGAACCTGCAATGGGTCGTGACCGCATACGGGATCACCTTCGGCGGATTCCTGCTGCTCGGGGGTCGAGCGGCGGACCTGCTCGGGCGGCGCCGCATCCTCATGGTCGGCCTGGCTTTGTTCACGGCCGCATCCCTGGGCGCCGGGCTCGCTACGAGCGACGGCTTGCTGATCGCGATGCGCGGCCTGCAGGGCTTGGGCGCTGCCATCGTGTTGCCAGCCGCGCTGTCCATCGTGATGAACATGTTCGCCGAGGGCGCCGACCGCAATAAGGCGCTCGGCCTGTGGGGCGGCATCGGGGCAGCAGGAGCCACGATCGGCGTGGTCACCGGCGGACTCCTGACCCGGTACTTGGGCTGGGAGTACATCTTCTTCCTCAACGTGCCGATCGGGGCTGCAGCGCTGGTACTTGCTCCGCGTATCGTCCCGGAGAGCCGGCTGGAGACTTCCCGGCGTCGTTTCGATCCGCTCGGCGCGATCACGGTAACGGGCGCGCTGCTGTTGCTTGTCTATGCGCTGTCGAAGGCGCCGCAGGCCGGCTGGGGATCGGCTCGGACGGTGACGTTGCTCGCCATCTCGGCGGCGCTGCTGGCGGCCTTCCTGGTGGTAGAGACCCGAGCCCGGGCGCCGTTGATGCCGCTGCGGATCTTCCGGATTCGCCCCGTGGCCGCCGCCAACGCCGTTGGCCTGCTGCTCGGTGCCAGCTTTTTCGCGTTCATCTTCACCGGCACGCTTTACATGCAGCAGGTGCTGGGTTATTCGGCTCTGCAGACCGGGATCGCCTGGCTCGCGGCCACCCTGACGTCCGTTGCGCTCGCCGGCCTGTCCCAGATCCTTGTCACCCGTATCTCCGCCGGGCCGGTGATGGCGCTCGGAATGGCGCTCATCGGCGGTGGCATCCTGTGGGCGACCCAGGCGCCGGCACACGGGCACTTCTGGGGAGCCCTGGCGGGACCGTTCTTCATTGCCGGGGCCGGTACGGCCTTTGCCTTCATCCCGATCTCGATCGCCGGCCTGACTGGCGTCGCCGAGAGGGAGGCAGGGCTCGCGTCCGGGCTGCTCAACACCTCTCAGCAACTCGGCGGGGCGCTCGGCGTCGCGATCGCGTCGACGGTCGCCGCTACCCGCCTGAAGACGCTGGCTGGCCAGGGCAAAGCGCTGGACGTGGCCCTCACTGGCGGTTTCCACTGGGCCCTGTGGGTTTGCGGCGCTATCGCCCTGCTCGCCCTGCCGACAACCGCCATTCTCCTTCGCCGTACGGCCACGTCGGCCGGCAGCGGGCCTGCGGATCCCTCGCTCGCTCACGATGCCGTACCAGCGGCGCTCGACCGCGATGCGGTTCCGGCGCTGGAAGGCGATGACGTGCGCTAGCCGGCCTGGGTCTGGCGCCGGACCCAGGCCACTCATCAGCCTTCTAGCCGCCGAAATGGGCGGGTTCGACGGCAGGTCGACGCGATGTGCATCGGCAGCGATGGATTCCGGGTCCGAGGAGGATCAAAGCAGGCATGAACATTGACACAGCCAGCCCGAGGCCGGTGGTCCACCTGGAGCTCCACACCGGGGACAAGGCTCAGGCGAGCGCGTTCTACACACGTCTGTTGTGCTGGCGCTCCGAGCTCGTCTGGGCCGCGCGAGGCTCCTATCTGTCGATCGAGCTGGGCGGCTGTCTCGGTGCAGGGATTGTCGAGTGCGGCATCGCGCGCCCGCTGTGGCTGCCGTACGTGGAAGTCGATCGCGTCGCCGAGGTCACGGAGCGCGCACGGCAGCTCGGCGCGGCGGTGCTTCTGGAGCCACGAGAGGGGCGCGCGGGATGGCGCAGCGTCGTTTCCAGTCCCGAGGCCGGGCACGTCGCCTTCTGGCAGCCGAAGTCATGACCGTCCATCCGCCGCAGGTAACGAGACCAGCTAGCGTGGTCGCAGTGGGAGACGAGCGCGCGCTGCTTGGGGCTGCCAGAGCGGGTGACGGGGATGCTTACGGGCGGCTCGTCGGGCCCTACCGCGGCGAGCTTCACGCGCATTGCTACCGGATGCTCGGTTCGGTCCCGGATGCCGAAGACGCGCTGCAAGAGGCGCTGCTGAGCGCCTGGCGCGGCCTGCCGCGGTTCGAGAACCGCAGCTCGCTCCGCTCGTGGCTGTACAAGATAGCGACCAATGCGTGCCTCAAGGCGATCGAGCGGCGGCCGAAGCGGGTGCTGCCAGTCGACTACGGGCCCGCCGCCGACCCGCACGATGGCCTGGCCGAGCCAGTCACGGAATCGGTGTGGCTGGAGCCTTACCCCGACGACAAGCTCGGGCTCGACGGCGGCTTGCTCGGCCCGGATGCGCGCTACGAGCAGCGCGAGAGCGTCGAGCTCGCCTTCATCGCGGCGCTACAGCACCTGCCCGCGCGACAGCGCGCCGTGCTCATTTTGCGCGACGTGCTCGGCTTCACGGCTCGCGAGACCGCCGCGGCGCTCGAGACGACGCCGGTATCGGTCGACAGCGCGTTGCAGCGCGCGCACAAGACCGTCAGTGAGCGCCTCCCCGAGCAGAGCCAGCAGGCGACCTTGCGCTTGCTCGGTGACGCCGCTCTCAGCGAGGTCGTGCAGCGCTACGTCGACGCCTGGGAGCGCAGCGACGTCGACGCGGTCGTCGCGTTGCTGACCGACGACGCGAGGATGACGATGCCGCCGCTGCCGAGCTGGTTCAGCGGCCGGGACCAGGTGGCCTTCTTCCTCGCCGGCGGCCCGTTCGCCGGCACGACACGCTGGCGGCTGATCCCGGCTCCTGCCAACGGGCAGGTCGCATTCGGCTGCTACGCCTCCGATGACCAGCGGCGGGCCTTCATGCCGCATGCTGTCAGTGTCATCACGTTGCGCGGAACGCAGATCGAGGAGATCACCGCCTTCAGCACCCCCGGCGCTCTGCGCCGCTTCGGGCTCCCCGACACCATTCCGTGGTAACTCTGCTGAGCCCGGCCTATGGTGTCCGACCTATGGTGTCCGACCTATAGCGCGGTCGGAGCCGCCTGCACTGCCGGGCCAGGGATGCCGTCGGCTGGCTAGCGCTGCCACCTGATCGCGGCGAGCCGGTCGGCGGACACGTATCCATTGTCAGTGAACCAGCGCGCCGAGTCCTCGATCGCCAGCCGCGCGGGCCGTGACTTGTGGCCGATCTCGGCACGCGCCCGGTCGTCGTTGAAGATCATCCGCGTGGTCGCCATGCGCGCGCCTTCCAGCGGCACGCGCGGTTCCCGCCGCAGCAGCCTGCCCTCGATGAGGCTGGACACGACACCCGCCGTGACCACCAGAGGCCGCGGCACCTCAAGGCGCGGCATCGGCAGCCCCGAGCAGTCAGCCAGAGCCTGGAAGATCTCGCGCATCGACAGATTCTCGCCGCCGAGGATGTAGCTGCGGCCAGTCCGGCCATGCTCCAGCGCCGCAACGTGGCCGCGCGCTAGGTCGTCGACGTGACAGACGTTCATCGCGGTGTCGACGAACGCGGGCATCCTGCCGTTGAGGAAGTCCAGGACGACCTTGCCCGTCGGGGTGGGCGCGACGTCGCCGGGCCCGAGCGGGAAGGTCGGCATTGCGATGGTCACGTTCAGCCCCTGCGCCGCCGCCCGGAGCACCTCGTGCTCCGCGGCGAACTTGGTCCGCTTGTAGTGACCGTAAAGGTGGGCGATATCGGCGTAGCTGGTCTCGTCGGCCGGGTCACCGTGCCTGGTCTTGCTCAGTCCGAGCACAGCGACAGTCGAGGTGTAGACGAGCCGCTCGCAGCCGGCCGCCAGCACCGCGTCGATGACGTTGAGCGTCCCGCCAACATTGACATCCTCGAAGATCCGAGCGTCGCGCGCCCAGAGCCGGTACACCGCGGCCAGGTGGAATGCGTACCGGGCACCGTCGAAAGCAGACCTGACCGCCCCGGCATCGCGAATGTCGGCGGTCACGCGTTCGACGTCGGGGATTGCGTCCAAGTTGCGTGCGTCCGTACCCGGCTGGACTAGAGCGACGATCTGCGCGCCCTTGGCCTGCACGGCCCGAGCGACTGCCGAGCCGATGAAACCCGCCGCCCCCGTGATTACCACGCGATCGCCCGGCTCGATCGAGGCGACCGCCGGGCTGTAGCCCGAGTCGGGCACCGATCCGGCTGAGTATCCGCGCCGGCCAGCGGACACGTCCGTGGCCCGGCCAGCCGGACGGTCGCGGCCTGAGGCCGTTGGACCGTGCTGTACTGGCCCGTCCTGCCCTGGCCCATACCCGGCCGCTGTCCCGTAACCCGCCGCCGGCCCGTCCTGTGACGGCACACCGCCGAATCCCGCGCCTGCGGCCAGCCCGTTCGCCGACGGTACCTGCTCTATGCCAGGCCGGCCGACAGAGCCTGAGCTTGCGACGCTTCGCTGCGATTTCCGGCGGAGGGCGCCGCGCGCCATCGTACGGCCGAACTCGTAGGTAAGCCCCGATCCGCGGTGGGCGTCAGCCATGACGTCATCTAGCGCCTGGACGAAATAGTCAACCTCCGCTGGACCAGAAATGAGAGGCGGGAGCAGCTTGATGATGTTGACGTTGTCGGCAGCGACCTGGGTGATGATCCGGTGCCGGTGGAAGAGCGGGACGACGACCGTCTGCGAGAACATCCCGGTGCGGAGCCGTTCCAGAGTACGGAACCGGCGGCCGGCTGACCCTGACTTCGGCTCGCCGAACTCAATGCCGACCATCAGGCCAAGGCCGCGAATGTCGTGGATCAGGTCGTATCGCTCGGCGAGGCTGCGGAGCTTGTCTTGCAGGTCGGCGCCGGTACGCTCAGCCCGGCCGACGATGTCCTCGTCGTCGAACGCGGCGAGCGTCGCGAGGCCCGCCACCATCGCCAGCTGATTCCGGCCGAACGTGGTCGAGTGCTTGAGCGCGTCCTCCATAGAGTCGTGCACGCTGGCGAAGATCTTGTCGGTGGTGAGCATCGCGCCGATCGGTACATAGCCACCCGACAGCGCCTTCGAGATGGTGATGATGTCGGGCTCGAGGCCCCAGTGCTCGTGACAGAAGAACCGGCCGGTCCGGCCCAGGCCGGTCTGTACCTCGTCGGTCACGAGGAGCGTGCCGTACTGGCGGCAGAGCTGCTGGGCGGCCCGCCAGTACTCCGGCGTCGCGCAGTAGACGCCCTTGCCCTGGATCGGCTCGACGATGAAGGCGGCCACGTCCTTGCCGCGCAGCCGCTGCTCAAGGGCATCTAGGTCGCCGAACGGGACCGACACCGACTCCAGCAGGTCGCCGAAGCCCTTGCGGAACTCCTTGCCGCCGTTGAGTGCGAGTGCGCCCGTCGTCAGCCCGTGAAAGGCGTGCTCGGCATACAGGATCTTCGGCCGCTGCGTCGACTGGCGGGCGAACTTGATCGCCGCCTCGATCGACTCAGCACCGGAGTTGCAGAAGAAGACCCGGCTGATGCCCTGGTGCGCCCGCGCGACTAGCTGCTCGGCGAGCAGGCCCGGCAGCAGGGCGCAGTCCATCTGGACCATGTTCGGCAGGTCGAGGTCGAGTGCCTGGTGCAGCGCGGCCTTGACCGCCGGGTGGCTGCGGCCGAGGGCGTAGACGCCGAAGCCGGAGAGGAAGTCGAGGTAGCGCCGGCCGACGTCGTCGAAGAGGTAACAGCCCTCGGCCCGGACATAGTTACGGTCGAAGCCGAGGGTCCTGAGCGTCCTGGCAAGCTGGTGGTTCATGTAGCGCTCGTGCAGGGCGAAATTCTCCCCGGATCGTTCCGCAAATGTGCGGGCTACATCGAAGGGCATGCTGCTCCTTGCACTGCGCTACTGCTCTGCGTCGTCTGCTCTAGTTGTCGGCCGTGGGCCGGTCGCAGGCCTGTCACCTGCGGATGATTGTCGACCATCTTCGCGCACGGACAGACTAATTGCCCGTCTTCCCTCGGAAGTTGCCACTGGTCTGCTGGGCAGGTTACCGCGCCCCCGCGAGGCGCGGATCGGGCTGACACACCATGATCGTACAAATGGGCGCCTGGCTATGCCGATCCAGCCCAAGCTAGCGAAAATCCCTGCTTCGGGCCGCGGCTACTACTCGCAGCCGTTCCAGCCGGGTAGCCAGCAGGCTGACCGCACCGTCCAGCCGCTCGATCCGGCCGTGCACGAGTAGCGCGTTCGCATCAACGCCGATCTTACGGAAGCGCTGCCACACGTTCGGCGGGCAGATGATGTTAGCCATCCCAGTCTCGTCCTCAAGGCTGAGGAACACTACCCCGCGCGCGGTCCCTGGCTGCTGCCGGTGCGTAACCAGGCCTCCGACCAGGACATTCCGGCCGTTCTGCGCAGACGTCAGGCTCGCGGCGGACAGGACGCCCCGCTCCGTGAGCATCCCCCGGATGTGCTCGATCGGGTGCGTGCCATAGGTCCCGGTCGCCCACAGATCGGCGAACGTCTCCTCGGCCGCGGTCATGGCAGGCAGCGCCGGCGCGGTCATGCCCAGCGTCGTACCTGGCAGCTGACCCGGCCGGATGGTCGCGGCCGCCCCGGCCGCCCACAGAGCCTCGCGCCTGCTCACGCCGAAGCAGCCGAACGCCCCGCCCAAGGCCAGTGCCTCCAGTGCGGCGGCCGGCACGGTCGTGCGCCGGGCGAAGTCCTCCAGGTCTGCGTACGGCTGGCCGGCCACGATCTCCTCGGCCACGCTCGTGCCGAGGTTGCGGACCTCCGACAGCCCGAGCCTGATCACGGGCTGGCCCGGTATCGGCGCACCTCCGGCGGGCGGATCGAGCTGCACGGCCCCGTTCCCCGGATCTTCGGTCTTTTCCAGGGTCGCCAGCACTCCGCTAGCGTTCACGTCCACGCCACGGACCGTGACGCCGTGCCGACGCACGTCGCTGATCAGGCTCGACGGCGCGTAGAAGCCCATCGGCTGGGCGCGCAGCAGCGCCGCCGTGAAGGCGGCCGGGTAGTAGCACTTCAGCCAGGCGCTGGCATAGACCAGGTAGGCGAAGCTGATCGCGTGCGACTCGGGGAAGCCGTAGCTGGAGAACGCCAGGATCTTGACGTAGATATCCTCTGCCACCTCGGCCGGGATGTCCCGCTCGGCCATCCCGGTAAGCAGCCGCTCGCGCAGTTCCTCTATGCGCTCCGGCGCCCGCTTGGAGCTCATCGCCTGGCGCAGCCGGTCGGCCTCGGTCGGGCTGAACCCGGCGCAGTCGATGGCAATCTGCATCATCTGCTCCTGGAACAGCGGAACCCCGAGGGTCTTGCCGAGCGAGTGCTCCATCAGCGGATGCGGCAGGTCGGGTTCCTCGTCGCCGTGCCGGCGCCGCATGTAGGGGTGCACTGAGCCACCCTGGATCGGGCCGGGCCGGATCAGCGCAACCTCGACCACGAGGTCGTAGAACTTTTCCGGGCGCAGTCGCGGCAGCGTCGCCATCTGTGCCCGCGACTCGACCTGGAACACCCCGACAGTGTCAGCGACCTGGAGCATCGCGTAGACGCCGGGGTCCTCCTGGGGGATGGAGTGCAGGCTCCAAGCCGCCCCGTGTGCCTGCTCTACCAGCTCGAAGCAGTCCCGGAGCGCGGTCAGCATGCCAAGGCCGAGCAGGTCGAACTTGACCAGCCCCGCATAAGCGCAGTCGTCTTTGTCCCACTGGAGCACGCTCCGGTTCGGCATCCGCGCCCACTCCACCGGGCACACCTCCCCCACCGGCCGGTCGCAGATCACCATCCCGCCGGAGTGGATGCCAAGGTGCCGCGGTAGTCGTTGCATTCGCTCTGCCAGATCGACAACTGCGGCAGGGACCCCGGCATCCGGCGGGACCGGCTGACCTGGCCCGTACTGGCGAGGACCTACCTGGCGGGACCACTCGTTCTGCTGCTCAGGCTCGTAGCCGAACGCACGGCCGGCATCACGTATCGCCATCCGCGGCCGGTAGCTGATCACGTTAGCCACCTGGGCCGCGCGCTCCCGGCCGTACTCGCCGTAGACGTGCTGGATGACCTCCTCGCGGCGCTGGTGCTCGATATCAAGGTCGATGTCGGGCGGCCCGTCCCGGCCCGCTGACAGGAACCGCTCGAACAGCAAGCCGTGCCGCACCGGATCCACGCTGGTGATCCCGAGCGCGTAGCAGACTGCCGAGTTGGCCGCCGACCCCCGGCCCTGGCACAGGATGCCCTCCTTCTCGCAGAACTCCACGATCTCGTGCACGATCAGGAAGTAACCGGGAAAACCCAGCTGCTCGATCACGCTCAACTCGCGCGCGATCTGCGCGTAGGCGCCGGAGACGCGCTCAGACTCCGGGCTGCCATAACGGTCCGGCGCCCTCAGCCCGACTAGCTCTCGCAGCCAGCTGGCCTCGGAGTGACCGGCCGGAACGGGAAAGTCAGGCAGCCGCGGGGCGATGACGTGGAAGTCGAACGCGCAGTCGGCGGCGAGCTCCGCCGTCTGCTCCAGCACGCCGGGGTAACGGCGCAGCCGGGCTGCCATCTCCGTGCCGGAGCGCAGGTACCCGCCACCGGCTGCGGCAAGCCAGCCGTCCATCTCTGCCAGGCTGAGGCGGGCCCGGATGGCAGCCAGTGCCTGTGCTAGCCGGGCGTCTTGCGGCGCCGCATAGTGCACATTGCTGGAGGCGATCACGCCAACGCCTGCCGCGGCGGCCAGCGCCGCTAGTGCGTCGTTGCGCTCGTCGTCGGCCGGATCATTGCCAATCGTCAGCTCTACCTTCACGTTGTCCGTGCCAAACGCCTCGGCCAGCCTGGCCAGCTCCTGCGCGGCCGCCGCTGGCCCGTGCGCGGCCAGCGCTGCGGGGACCGCGCCTTTGCGGCAGCCGGTGAGAATCACCCAGTGCCCATCATGGGCGTCAGCGAGCGCTGGCTCGTCGTAGATGGGCAGGCCCTTCTCCCCGCCGGCTAGCTGTGCGGTGCTGATGACCCGGCAAAGCCGCCGGTACCCCTCCGCGTCACGGGCGAGGACGAGCAGGTGCCGACCGGACGGATCGGGAACGCCTGCCCGCGGCGTCCCGGCCGGCCGCTGGAGCGCACCCACCGGCCCTTGCCCGCCGACTCGCGCGGAGGCGGCTCGCGCCTTCGCCTTGCGCGCCAGATCCAGGCTGAGCTCGGCGCCGAACACCGTGCCCAGGCTGATGCCGCTGTCCCGCAGCCGCGCCGCTGACTGCGCGAACTGCGGCACTCCGTACATACCGTCGTGATCGGTTATGGCCAGCACGGACAGCCCGCGTGCCGCCGCCTCGAGTACCAGGTCGGATGGGCTCGAAGCCCCGTCCAGGAAGCTGTAGGACGAGTGGCAGTGCAGCTCCGCCCAGGCCGGTGAAGGAGGCCCGACAGGCAGCCGGACCACTGGCCGGGGTGCGCCCGCCGCGCCAGGCTCCTGGCCTGCGCCCTCACCTCCGCGGCCCTCATCCAGGCCACCATCAGGCTCTGGCGCCTGGCCAGTCCCCTTGCCCCAGGACAGGCGGCGCTCGAACTCGCGCCAGGGCAATGGCGGGTTGTCCCATCCCATGCCTGTCCTCCTTCCTGCGCCCGGGCTCTCCTATCTCACTCGATCATCGTAACGACCATGTCCGACAATCTCGCCGCGGATCGAATGCAAGTTCGACTAATTCTCGGCAGTTTCTCACTACCGGCAGTGGACGGCTGCCGGGAGCGTCAGCTGACTGGTCTGTTACTTCGCCAGCTCGTAGATGGCATTGGCCTCGTCATTGGTTAGCTGAAGCGATGCCGCCGCGACGTTCTCTGCGACGTGGTCCGGCGAGCCAGAGCCCGGAATCGGGAGTATCTGCGCTGACCTGTCCAGCAGCCATGCAAGTGCTATCTGACGCGTGCTGGCATGAAGCCGACGAGCAGCCGTCAGCACCGGCACTATCTCGTCAGCGTCCTGGATCGGCGCCCACGGCAGGAACACGATGGACTCCTGGTCACACAAGTCGACCATCGCCTCGGACGACCTGTCGCCCAAGTTGTAGCGGTTCTGCACGGATACCACAGGCGTCAGCTTCTGCATCTCGCGAAGCTGCGCCTCGGAGACGTTAGAGACCCCGATATGCCGGATCTTGCCCTCGTCCCTGAGCTCGACCAGGGTCCCGATCGACTCCGCGATAGGCACTCTCGGGTCCGGCCGGTGGAGCTGATACAGCGGGATCTGCTCCAGCTTCAGCCGGCGCAGGCTGCCTTCGCACGCCTCCCGCAGGTGCTCGGGACGTCCGTTCGCCTCCCAGCGCCCGGGACCCGGCCGGAGCAGGCCGCCCTTAGTCGCGATCACCAGGTCGTCGGGATACGGATGCAGGGCCTCGGCGATCAGCTCCTCACTGACGTTCGGGCCATAGGAGTCGGCCGTGTCGATGAAGTTCACGCCGAGGTCGACCGCCTGCCGGACAGCCGCCTTCGCCACGTCCCGGTCTGGCGGCGGCCCCCAGATGCCCTGACCGGTGATCCGCATGGCCCCGAAGCCCATCCGGTTGACCGTGAGGTCGCCGCCGATGCTGATCGTCCCTGCCGCTGCGCTGGGTGTCTCGGTCATCTGGTATCCCCTCTGGCTGGCGGCCGAGGCAAGCCCGGACGCGCTCGGCACATGGCGGACAATTCGTGGACCGGGCAGGCATGCTGCCCGGCCTCAAAGGCCTCGGCCCCACCCTAAGACACCGGGGCGACCGACTGCCTGCCACCTGGATGAGCAGCCGGCTCGCCGCGTCATGACCCCGGCGGCACCACTCGCACCCGCGGCCATCTGTCCGGAACGCGCTGCCGCGCCAGCCGCGCCCGCGAAATCGCCGGCGTCACCCGGATCGGGTTGACTCGCCACACGCCGGCAAGCAGATCCGCGAGGCCGTGAGGCGCGCAGACCTCGATACCGTCTGGCCCGCATCCGATGGCGACGCACGTAGCCGTCTCAGGCCACGTGGCGACGGCGTCGTGCACACTCGCGAACGACTCGACCGGCGGACCGCCGAAATGCTGGTGATACCAGCGGTGCACTGCGGCCTGGTTGGTCGCCTCCCAGGGCAGGTCGGCTGCGATCCCGCGCAGCGTCTGCTCCGCGGTCAGGTCGCGCTCCATCGTGAGGTCAGCCAGGTCGAAGTAGGCCACATCGATGTCCTTGACCCCGGCCGGATCGAACCCGCCGTGGTACTGGCCCCAAACCAGATCTCGGATGACGCCCGCGCCGATCCACGCCTCGGGCAGGCCACTTACGGCGACTGCGTCAAGAGCCCGGAGCATCCAGGGCTCGGCCGCGAGCAACTCGGCGAGCCGGGCGTCAGCGCCCGGCTCTACGCCCGAGCAGGCGTGACGTGGCCGCGGACGCCGGGCCTGTGTCTGATTCATCATGGCCTCCACATAATCGGGTGACCGACCGGGCGAGCGGCACTACCGTCGGGAACATGCAGACCATGCTGGCGGTAGGTGCCGACAAAATCTGGGCCGAGGACTCCGGTGGATCCGGGCCCGTGCTAGTCCTCTTGCACGAAGGTGTCGGCGACTCCCGAATGTGGGATCCGGTGTGGTCGGACCTGACGCAGGCGCACCGGGTTATTCGCTATGACGTTCGCGGATTCGGCCGTTCGCCGGCGGCCAGCGAGGAGTTCACGCTGCTCGGCGACCTTAGAGCCGTCCTGGATCACTTCGATGTCGCAAGCTCCCACATAGCCGGGTGCAGCATGGGTGGGGGCACTGCAATTGAGTTCGCACTCGCTGAGCCCGAGCGAGTGAAGTCCCTGGTACTGCTCTGCCCGGGCATCGGCGGCTACCCGTACCCCGAGACGCCAGAAGTTGACGAGGCGTGCGAAGCACTCGCCGCGGTCGGCGACGACGAGGGCATCATCCAGATATTGCTCGACGTGTGGGGTCGGGCGGGCGAGGACCCGCTGGTCACTGACCTCATGCGCACCGCGATGCGGGCCTGGGATGGTGAAGAGCAGTTCGAGCAGGAGGGCGAGCCCGCGTTTGACCGGCTTGGCGAACTGCGCGTGCCGACGATCCTGATGGTCGGCGACTTGGACGACGGCGCTCTCATCGCCAGTAATGAGGCAGCGGCTCGCCTCATCCCTGGCTGCGAGCTGATCGTGATGCCGGGCGTCGACCACTACCCGACAGTGCGTGCACCGCAGCTCGTAGTGGACACGATCCTGCGCCACATCGCCGCCAACAGCTGACGGGCCGCCGCTCCGGCCAACGCTGTCCAGAGCCGAGGCCACTCGTCCGCGGCCGTCAACCGGCGGACCCATAACTAACGTCGCGCGACCGGCAGATAACGCTGCGCTTGCCCCAGCCAACGCCGGACCCGCCGGATCGTTTCGCCGGAAGATTCGACATCGCGGGCTGTGTCGAATCGTCCGGCGAAACGCTGGACAGCGCGATGTGCGCGGTGACTGCCGCACACGGGAGCGGGGCAGGACTGCGGGCGGGACGCCGGGCCGAACGTGCGACCGTGCGACCGTCGACGCGCTCAGTGGCGGATCAGTCGGCCGCTTCCGAATAAGGCGGGATGGCGTTCGAGCGCACGACCTCCGAGTAGAACCTCGCGCTTGACTTCGGGATCCGGCGCTGCGTCTCGAAGTCAACAAAGATGATCCCGAAGCGGCGCTGATAGCCCCAGCCCCACTCAAAGTTGTCGAGCAGCGACCAGACGTAGTAGCCGGCCAGGTTGACGCCGGCCTTGATCGCGCGAGCCGACGCGTCCAGGTGCTGGTGCAGGTAGCTGACGCGCTCGACATCCTTGACGTCGCCGTCGGGGTCGACGTAATCCTCGGCCGCACAGCCGTTCTCGGTGATGTAGAGCGGCAGACCCGGAGCGGTGTCAGACAGCTGGACCAGGAGGTCATACAAGCCGTCGGCGTCAACGAGCCAGCCCATGGGCGTGCGCTCAAGCTCAGCGGGCCGGTATTCGACGACGCCAGGCATCTCGCAGCGTGCAGGCTCCTCGTTACGCCGGAGGTCGTTCGGATCTCCCGCGCGCAAGAAGACCGGCGAGTAGTAGTTGACGCCCAGGAAGTCCAACGGCTGGCGGATGGTCTCGAAGTCGCCCTCAGCGATCAGGTCTGGCGTGGGCAGGAGCGAAGCCCGCACGTGAGACGGGTACCGACCGTGCAGCACCGGTTCGAGGAAGAGCCCGTTGAGCTCGGCGTCGGTGGCTAGCCGCGCCGCCTCCACGCTCGCTGGCTGCGTATCCGGCGCGATCCTGACCGGGTGCATGTCCAGCGTGATGCCCACCGGCGTACTCGGGTGCACGCTGCGGAGCGCCTGCGCGCCGAGGCCATGCGCTAGGAGCAGATGGTGCGTGGCCGCGGCAGCGGCGGCATTGTCGGTCAGGCCGGGGGCATGGACGCCCGTCCGGTAGCCGTGGTCCGCAGATACCTGCGGCTCGTTCAGCGTGATCCAGCGGGACACCCGATCGCCAAGCTGCTCGGCGATGATGAGCGCATACTCGGCGAACCGCTCGGCCGTGCTGCGCACAGCCCAGCCGCCGCGGTCCTGAAGGTCCTGCGGCAGGTCCCAGTGATACAGCGTGACCGACGCGTCGATGCCTTTGCCCGCCAGCTCGTCGAGCAACGCGCGATAGTAGTCAAGGCCCTTCTGGTTCACCGGTCCCGACCCAGCAGGCTGGATGCGCGGCCACGCGATCGAGAACCTGTAGGCCTGGAGTCCGAGCGAAGCCATCAGCGCAACGTCCTCGGGATACCGATGGTAGGAATCGCAGGCAACGTCGCCGTTGTCGCCGCGCCGGATCTTGCCAGGCTCACGGCTGAACGTGTCCCAGATGGACAGCCCCCGTCCGTCAGCGTTGGCAGCTCCTTCTATCTGGTAAGCGGCAGTCGCCGCGCCCCAGGTGAAGCCGGGCGGAAAGGAAAGGGCACCGTTGGCACTGGTCCCCGCTTCGGTCATCTGACACTCCCTTGTGTTACCAGAACGTTGCGTGCGTCTTAAATCTGAAGCCTTGACGCCCCTTAAGGCGAGTCCTAGTGTAAGCGCTTAGATCAACGAATGTAAGCGCTTAGATCAGTGGATGTAGGCGCTTTTACCCCGAGTCACAAGGGGCACATTGCATGGCTTCAGATACCGGTAAATCAGCGCCAGTCGGGCCTGGGATGAGCACATCCGATGTGCACAACCCGGGCGCGCCTGGCGCGGGTGATGCCGCGCCTGCGGAGCCAGACGCCACCGCAGCATTGCCTGACGCCACCGCACCGTCACCCGACGCGACCGCAGCATTGCATGCCGCCACCACACAGTCACCCGACGCGACCGCAGCACTGCCTGACGCCACCGCAACCTCACCCGACGCGACCGCGGCGCAGTCTGAGTCGACGGCTACAGCGCTCCCCGACATCGTGGGAAGGTCAGCAGACGCCCCCCACCCCGGCAGCGACGACGCATACTCCTTCCCCCCACTGGCTGACACGTTGCTGGTCCCCCAGCAACCGCTCGCAGCAGGGCGCGTGTCCGCGAGCCCGGTCACGCTCTACGACGTGGCTAGGCTCGCCGGCGTGTCCACCGCCACTGTGTCGCGCGTGGTGCACGGCCAGGATCGCGTGGCGGATGGCACCAGGGCCCGGGTCCGCGACGTCATCGAGCAGCTTGGTTACGTGCCGGACGGCGCCGCGCAAAGCCTGTCCCGTCGGCAGAAGAACGTGATCGGGCTCGTGGGCGTCGAGCGCCTGGCGCCCCATCAGTACGACATCGAGAGCATGAGCCTGCTTTTCTACGACGAGATCCTCCGCGGTGTCGAGCAGCGCATCCGCTATCACAACTGGTCGCTCATGATCACGTATCTGCGCGAGGACAGCGACGACGACCTGCGCCGGCTGCAGGCGCTGTCCGGCAAGGTCGACGGCCTGCTAATCGGCGAGGGCATTGTGCCGTCGGACGAGCTAGCGCGCCTGGCAGAGCGGCTGCCGGTCGTGGTGGTGGCCGGTGATCCGGCCGAACGGGCTGCCGACGTCGTGACGGCGGACAACCGGTCGGGCTCGGCCGCGCTCGTGTCCCACCTCGTCGAGGAGCATGGCCGCCGCCGCATCTTCCACGTGGACGGACCGCCGAGCGCGCCCGACGCCAAGGAACGCCGACTCGCGCTCAACGAGGTCATCCAGTCTCACCCCGGCACCGAGCTCGTCGGATCTCACTCCGGACGCTTCAGCGTGCAAAGCGGCGAGGAGGCCGGCGAGATACTGCTGGCCAATCGCGCTGAGCTACCTGACGCTGTGGTGTGCGCCAACGATCAGATGGCCATCGGCATCCTCCAGGCGCTGAGCCGCGGCGGAGTCCGCGTCCCAGAGCGGCTTTCTGTAACCGGGTTTGACGACATCTTCCCTGGCAGCCTGTTCGAGCCGTCGCTCACGACCGTGCATCAGCCAATGCGGCTACTCGGCGAGCGCGCCTGCGCCCGGCTCCTTGACCGCATCTTCAGGCCCGATATGCCCACGCAGGTCGAGCTCCTGCCGACCGAGCTCGTGCTGCGCAAGAGCTGCGGCTGCCCGCCCGGCACCGCAGCGCGCACTGCTGCGGTGGCCCCCCTCCTGGCGGCAACTGCAGCAACCACCGCAGCAGCCAACGCAGCGGCCAACGCCACCCGGCCGTCGCTGTCGGCTGCCGGCACCACCCTGACCGCGTTTGGGTCCGATTTCCCCGCCTCATCACGGGGCCGCCGCCGCGCGCGGCCGGCCGCCGAGAGTTAGGAGCCAGGCGATGTCCTTTATATTGCGCCGGCTGGGCTTCTACGCCGTGGCAGCCTGGGTAGCGCTAACCGTCAACTTCTTCCTCCCGCGGCTCATGCCGGGCAACGCGGTCGAGGCGATCATGTCCAAGTTCCCGAGCCTCACGCCGGCGACGTACCACGCGCTGGAGGCCATGCTCGGCGTCGGCAATCCCGGCTCGCTCTGGCATCAGTACGTGTCCTACCTCGACGATGTCGTGCACTTCAACTTCGGCATCTCTGTGTCCAATTACCCGGCGCCAGTGTCGTCACTGCTCACCCAGACGATCCCGTGGACGCTAGCGCTAGTTGGCACCGCGACCGTCATCGCCTTCGTCGTCGGCACGCTCCTCGGCGTCTTCGCCGGGTGGCGGAACGGCGGCTGGCTAGACCGGCTGCTGCCTGGCCTCATGTTCGTCCAGGCCCTGCCGTACTTCTTCCTCGCCCTGATCCTGCTCTGGCTGCTGGCGGTGAAGGAGTTCCACGTCTTCCCCATCGGTCAGGGCTACGGGCAGGGCCTGGTCCCGGGCTGGGACTGGAGCTTCATTAGCAGTGCCATCGTCCACTCGCTGCTGCCGGCCTTCACGATCGCCATCACGTCGCTGGCCGGCTGGATGCTGCAGATGCGCAATGTGATGATCACAACCATCGGCGAGGACTACGTACTGGCCGCGCAAGCGAAGGGGCTCTCGAACCGGCGCGTCATCTTCACCTACGCCGCGCGCAACGCGTTCCTGCCCCAGTTGCAGGGATTCGGCCTCGCACTCGGATACGTCGTCCAGGGCGCCATCGTCATGGAGATCGTCTTCTCCTACCCAGGCATCGGCCTGCTGCTGCTGAGTGCCGTTTCGTCGAATGATTACCCCTTGATGCAGGCGATCTTCCTAGTGATCACCTTCGCCGTCCTGCTGGCCAACCTGATTGTCGACCTCATCATCGTCGCGGTCGATCCACGGGTCCGGACGAGAGAGGCAGCCTGATGAGCACCGCTCTTCCACTGATCACCGAGGCCGCGCTGCCCGCTGTCCCGGCTCGCCAACTTGGTCGATGGCGCCGCCTGCCGGCGAAGGCGAAGGCAGGCGTGTTCCTGCTCGGGTTCTTCGTGCTCACCGCCATCATCGGGCCTTTCGTTGCGCCGTATAACCCGAGCTATCAGGACCCGAACCCGGCCCTGTCCTTGCACGCGCCGAATGCCGCGCATCTGCTCGGCACCACCCAGTCCGGCGAGGACGCCCTGTCGCAGCTCCTGACAGGCATCCGGCTGACCCTTGAGCTCGGCATCCTGGTCGGCCTGATCGCCACCGCCTTGTCGGTGCTGGTCGGTGTGTCGGCGGGCTACCTCGGCGGCGTGTGGGACGAGGTGCTGTCGCTGCTCAGCAACGTGTTCCTGGTGATACCCGCGCTGCCGCTGCTGATCATCTTGCTCGGCTACCTGCCGCGGACCAACCAGACCGCGACCATCCTGGTGCTCGCCGGGCTCGGCTGGCCCTGGGGCGCGCGGGTAATCCGGGCCCAGACGCTATCCATCCGCGGCCGTGACTTCATCGCCGCTGCGCGTGAGACTGGCGAGAGCGCCTGGCGGATCATCACCTTCGAGATCGTGCCGAACGAGGTCAGCCTCATCGCGGCCAACTTCGTCAACACGGTGCTCTACGCCATCGGCGCCTCGGTCGCGCTGGCCTTCATCGGCCTGACGAACACGTCCGTCTGGAGCCTGGGCACGATCCTGTACTGGGCGCAGAGCCAGGAGGCGCTGCAACTAGGCGCCTGGTGGTGGTTCGTCCCGCCCGGCCTGGCTGTCGCCCTGATGGGCACCTCGCTGGTCCTGCTCAACACAGGCATCGACGAGCTCGGCAATCCGAGACTGCGCGACGCCAACCAGCGTGCCAAAGTCAACGGCCGCCGGCTGCAGCCCAACGCACCAACGCCCGTCCTGCGACCTGACGCCCAGCTACCGCTGCGCCCCAGCCCGGTGACCGCGTTCGTGCGTTCGTTCTCCCGCAGCGCTTACCTGGCTGATCGAGCGGGGCGAGACGGCGCTTCGAAACCGCGGCGTGTCAGTGCCACCCAGCCAAGCGAGGGCAAGCGATGACCACCGACATAGGCAGCCCCGTTCCCGCTCCGGCAGAACCAGGGGGCCGCGGGAGGTTTTCCGGCGAGCCTGTGCTGTCCGTAAGCGATCTTTCGATCGCGTACCGCACGGCGGCCGGCGATGTCCGCGCCGTTGACCGGGTGTCGTTTGACTTGGCCCCGGGCGAGGTTGTCGGCCTGGTGGGCGAGAGCGGCTCCGGCAAGTCCACGCTTGCCTACGGAGCGACCCGGCTGCTGCGGGCGCCGGCCGTGATCACCGGCGGCAGCGTTCACTACCAGGGCCGCCGGATGGAGACTCCGGTCGACATCCTCCAGCTCAGCGCTGACCAGCTCGTCGGCATGCGCTGGCGCGAGATCGCCATCGTGTTCCAGAGCGCCATGAACGCGCTCAACCCGGTGCTGAACATCCACGACCAGCTGACAGACGTGATCCGCGCGCACCTGCCGCTAAGCCGGAACGAGGCCACAGACAAGGCGGCTGGCCTGCTGGACATGGTCGGCATCCCGCGCGCGCGACTGCGCAGCTATCCGCACGAGCTGTCCGGCGGTATGCGCCAGCGGGTCATGATCGCGATGGCGCTAGCCACCGACCCTGAAGTCGTCATCATGGACGAGCCGACGACAGCGCTCGACGTCGTGGTCCAGCGGGAGATCCTGGGGCAGATCCTTGACCTCAAGGAGCGCCTGGACTTCGCGATTCTGTTCATCACCCACGACCTGTCGCTGCTCCTCGAGCTCGCCGACCGGATCGCCGTGATGTACGCCGGGCAGTTGATGGAGGTAGCCACCGCGGCGGAGATCCACCACGAGCCATCGCACCCGTACACAAAGCGCCTGCTGCACTCCTTCCCGTCGCTGCGCGGGCCGCGCAAGGAATTGACAGGCATCCCCGGCACCCCGCCTGACCTGCTGGACCCGCCGCCAGGCTGCCCGTTCCTGCCGCGATGCACCGAGGGCACGGAGGCCTGCACCAAAATCGAGATCCAGCTCGCGAAGGTTCGCACCTCGGCAGATCCCGCCCACGTGACCGCGTGCCCGTTCGTGCTCCCCGATGCCGTCGACGCTGCCAGCGGCCAGCCGGCCGCGGTCGCAGCCTCAGCCGTCAGCCAGCCGAGCAGCGAGGATGTGACACCGTGAGCAGCCAGGCAACGGATAGCCAGCACCCCGAAACCGCCGGGCTGGTCTCAGTCGCATCCGCGCGCGGGCCGCTCGCGCTGTCGGCTGAGGGCCTGGGCAAGGACTTCCGGCTCGGCCGGGGCCACATCCTGCATGCGGTCCGGAACGTGTCGCTTGGCCTCTACCGGGGCGCGGTCGTGGCGCTGGTCGGCGAGAGCGGCTCCGGCAAATCCACCGTGGCCCGTCTGCTCGCTGGGCAGGAGCAGCCGACCGCAGGCACCATCGGGCTCGATGGCCAGCCGGTGCACCTGTCAAGCCAACGCGCGTTCCGGCACTACAAGAGCGAGGTTCAGCTCGTCTTCCAGGACCCGTTCGCCTCGCTCAATCCCGCGCACACGGTGCGGTACCACATTGAGCGCCCCCTGCACCTGCATCGCCGTGCGCTCTCCAGGAAACAGGTGCGCGAGGAGGCCGCAGCGCTCATCGAGCAGGTGCGCCTCAGCCCGGCTGACAAGTACCTAGCGAAGTACCCGCACGAGCTGTCTGGCGGCCAGCGACAGCGCGTCGCGTTCGCCAGGGCGCTCGCCGCCGAGCCGCGCGTGCTGCTCGCCGACGAGCCTGTCTCCATGCTGGACGTGTCGATCCGGCTCGAGATGCTGAACCTGCTCGACGACCTGCGGACGGGTTTCCAGCTAGCCATGCTCTACATCACCCACGACATCGCATCCGCCCGGTATTTCGCGGACGAGGTGCTGGTCATGTACGCCGGGCAGATCGTGGAGCGCGGGCCCGCTGAGGACGTGACGCAGCAGCCTGCGCATCCGTACACCCAGCTGCTCGTGAGCTCCGCGCCTGACCCCGACAACCTCGGCGGCGCGCTGCGCAACCGACCAAAGCGCGAAATTCTGAATGGGAACGGGGCCGTCGGCGCCAGTGCCGGCTCTGCCCCCGAGGTTGGCTGCTCGTTCAGCCCGCGCTGCCCGTTCGCGGTCGAGCGGTGCCGCGCGGAGGCGCCGCCGCTCCTGCAGATCTCGTCGTCCCGTGCCGCCGCGTGCTGGCGGCTGGACGTCGCGGCTCCTTCCGTCTATGCCGGGCGCGAAGGGGGTGGGGACATTACGAGCTAGGTCAGACGACCCCATACCAGGCGGGATATTAGGCACAGCACAGGAAAGGTAAAAATGAGTATCAACCATCCGAGCTCCAAAAGCCTGATCGCCATCGCGGCGGTCGGCCTGCTCACGGCCGGAGTCGGCGCGTGCTCGTCGACCAAGTCTCCAAGCGGCGGCAGCTCGTCGCCCGCGAACACGGCGTCGAACACGCTGGTCATGGAGAGCTCTCCGGAGACGACCATCACCCAGGACTTCAACCCGTTCGTCCCGACCGGTGCGCCGTGGGGCATGGGTGCGACGGGCCTGATCTACGAGCCACTGCTGCAGTTCGACATTGCCCAGCCGCCCAAGTACTACCCGTGGCTGGCAACCGGCTACACCTGGGCTAACGGCGGCAAGTCCGTGACCTTCGCGATCCGGCAGGGCGTGAAGTTCAACAACGGCACAGCGCTGACCCCGGCCGACGTGGTCTTCACGTACAACCTGGTGATGAAGAACGCCGCCATTAACCTGGCCGGTCTGCCGATCACCAGCGTCACGTCGTCCGGAAACAACGTCACGATCAACTTCAGCACGGCGGAGTACCTGAACCTCCAGGAAGTCGCCGGCGTGCCGATCGTGCCGAAGTCGATCTGGGCCAGCGTGAGCAACCCGTCCACGTTTGCCGACTCGACGCCCGTCGGCACCGGCCCGTACACGCTGAAGACCTTCACATCGCAGGGCTTCACCCTGACGAAGAACGCGTCGTACTGGCAGGCCTCGATGGCCAAGGTGCAGAACGTCTTCTTCCCTGTCTATACGTCCAACACCGGCGCGCTGTCGGCGCTGTACTCCGGGACGATCGACTGGACCGGCAACTTCATTCCTGGCCTACAGAAGGACTTCGTCAACACCGCACCCGCCTACCACCACTTCTGGGAGGCACCGGGCAGCACGAACGCCCTGATGCCGAACCTGAACAAGTGGCCGACTAACCAGCTCGCGGTCCGCAAGGCCATCAGCCTGGCGGTCAACCGCAACCTGCTCGCCTCGGAGGGCGAGGCTGGCCTGGAGAACCCGATCACCAACACCAGCGGCATCACGCTCCCGACGTTCGCCGCGTGGGCTGCTCCGGCTGCGTCGGACACCGTTTCGGCGACTGGCAGCGCATCTGCGGCGGCGGCGGAGCTCGCCAGCGCCGGCTACAAGAAGGACTCCGCTGGCTACTACGCGCTGGGTGGCAAGGAGGTCGCGGTTACGCTCATCAGCCCGTCCGCCTACACCGACTACGCCGCGGTTGGGACCATGGTCGCCAACGAGCTCAAGGCAGCCGGCATCAACGCCAGCTTCCAGGGCATCAGCGTCGACGCGTGGAACGCCGACATGGCGAGCGGCAACTTCTCTGTCAGTGAGCACTGGTCGAACAACGGCCTGACGCCGTACAACCTGTATTCGAACTGGCTGGACAGCTCGCTCAACAACGGCAAGGCCAACTCCGGCGACTACGAGGGCCTGAAGAACTCGGCGATCGACGCCGATCTGGCCAAGCTGGCTGGAGACTCGACGGTGGCTCAGCAGACCGCTGACCTCGCCCCCATCGAGTGCTTCGTCGCCCAGAACCTGCCGGTGATCCCGATCACGACGGCGTCGGAGTGGTTCGAGTACAACTCGCAGCGCTTCGTCGGCTGGCCAACCCAGCAGAACCCGTACGAGACCGGGCAGCCAACAGGCACCAACACCGGCGCTGGCGCCGGCACCGACGAGGTGGTCATCCTGCACCTCAGCCCGCGCTAGCAAACGCTGACGCGGCACAAGCGGGCCCGCCCCCGGGTGAATCCGGGGGCGGGCCACACCCCGCAAGTACCGTAACGCCTCACTCTGTACTACTACCTGGCGCGGGTCGGCCGACTGACAGTCGGCCCGCGCCAGCGGGCATGCCGCGCGGCTCACGACCGGTCGCGCGGCATGCCCGCTCGCGTTTGCGCGGTTCAGCCGGGCCGGGTGGTGGCCTGCCTGCCTTCGGTCGTTTTGCGGGAGGATTCAACACGGCCGGTGGCGGCGGTGACGCGCTGGTGCTGGGCGGCCTCGCTGCCGCGGTCCCAGGTGAGGGTGCGGGCGAACCACGGGGGCAGCACGGTCATGTGCTCGATGATGGCGTCGGCGACGGTGGCGGCGTCCCGCCCGGCGTGCAAGGGCAGCAGGGTGAGGTAGCCGGTGACACGCTCGACGATGGTGCCGACGGCCGAGCCGGAGGCTCGCGAGCCGATGATGAGGTCGCCTTCGTGGTGGCCGGGCACGAGGCCCTCGACCTCGGGGGGCCGCTGGCCGATCGGCACCGCGCTGACGATCCCGCCGCGTGTCTCGCGGCGGCCGCGGCGGCGGCGCACGGCCCGCCCCGACCGCAGGCAGGCCTTCAGCTCCCGGCGCAGCTCGCCGCGGGGGTAAAGGTAGATGGACTGGTAGATCGTCTCGTGGCTGACCCGCATGGCCGGGTCGTCGGGGTAGGCCACCTTCAGCCGGCCGGGTCTGCTCGGGGGAGTACCGCCGGTCCAGCACGCCGGCTGGCCGAATCCGTTGGGGAATCTCCACGATCATGGAAGGGCAGCTCTGCGGTTCGGTCCTGGCGGCCCTGTCGCAGGCCGTCAGTCGTAGCTGGCCTCGATGAGCCAGCAGCCATCCTGGAGCGCTGCCAACCACGCATTCCCGTCGTCGGTAATGAGCTGGAGCCTGGCCTGCCGGCGCGCGTGCCGCGGATCCCACCACTGCTCAGTGATCGGCCACGGGCCGGCCCAGGCCGTGACTGCCCGCGCAGGCCTGCCCGCAGCGGCCAGCCAGGCCGGCGGCGCGGATAGCTCGGCCCGGCCGCTGACCGACACCGGCTCGCCCGATTCATCGGTCACGCTGGCCGCGAGCGGCGCCGGGTACACGGTCGCCGGCGCCGGCGCCGGGAGCTGACCCGACCAGGGGCGGTCAGCGGGCCGCCGCGGTTCCCCGGCGTCGCCGAAGGGCACGAGCAGTGCCTGATCGGCCGGACGACGGCCACCCGCCAGCACCGGCCTGACCACGCGGTCATGGCCGAGCATCGCTTGTACCCTGATGGCCGCGCGGGCTACCCGGTCGCTGATCACGCTGTCGCCCCAGAGCGCCAGCTGGCGCCCGGTAGCGCGGACCAGTTGATCCGGTATCAGCCGCAGCAGCGCGATCCCGTCCGTGCCTGGCCAGCCGTCGAGCTGCCAGCGCACGCGCTCAGCCACGGCCAGCGCCGACAGGAGCCCGTCATGCCGCCAGAGCCGGCTGAACTCGTGTCCATCCGAGCTGCGCACCACTACCTGAACCCGCACGCAGGCGAGACCGTCGGCCGTTAGCCGATCATGCATCGCATCGGCCAGCGCTTTGGCCGCGAAGATCACTGGCTCCGACTGTTCGGCGGGCGGATCGAACTCCATCACAGCGGAGAGGTCGGCCGCAGGCGCCCGCGGGATCAGCGGGCGAGGGTCAAGCCCGCGGGCAAGCCGGCAGGCGAGCTTGCCGTCTGCACCGAACCTGCTGGCAGCTTCGGCAGGCGGCAGGCCAGCAAGCTGGCCTAGCGTCTCGATGCCCAGCCTGGGCAGCAGTTCGCACAGCTGGAGAAGGCCAAGTACCCCGACCGGGAAGCCGGCCAGGAACTCTCGCGCCTCCCCTGGGGGGATGAGCATTCCCGTCGGCCCGGTGCGAGCCGCAAGCCCGGCGGCGAACAGGCCGTCGGCGATACCGACCTGACAGGTAAAGCCGGACCGGCAGACCGCCTCGGCCAGCTTCGCGGCCAGCTCGGCCTCTCCGCCGAAGTAGCGCGCCGGCCCGCGCGTCGGGATCGCGCACACGCCTGGCCGCAGGACCTCGACCTGCGGGCAGAACTCCTCGACGACGGTGACGACGGCCTCGAAGGCTCTTGTGGCCGCGCCGCTGTCCGGCTCCTGCCTGCTGCCCGGCTCCTGCCTGCTGCCCGGCTCCTGCCTGCTGTCCGGCTCCTGCCTGCTGTCCGGCATGCCCGGCCCCGGCGAGTCCTCCAGCCACTGCGGGCAGCGCAGCACGAGTACCCGCCGCGGCGCCGCGGCGCCGCTCATCCGCTGCTCACCAGCCGCGCTGTGTCATGCAGATAAGTGTCATCCAGGTAGGCGTCATCCAGGTAAGCGTCATCCGGGTAGCCATCGCCCCGGTGACCGCGCGAGCTCGCATCGGACAGGCCCACCGTCGTGACCGCGCCGTCCGGGCCTGGTAGCCACAGCCACGTAGCACGCGGCCGCTCTCCGGCACCGCGCCCGGACGCGACGATCCGTGCCCGGCGCGCCCGTAGCCGTCCATGCCCGGCACCGATCCCGATCCACTGCGCGTCTGTCACCAGCAGCCGGGACTGTGCACCTGGCCAGTCCCCCGCGACCACGAGTACGCTGCCGTGCCGGCGGGCCACCGCCTCCAGCTTGCGCCGCAGCTGCGCCGAGGGCAGATCCGGCGGGCGCAGCAGCACGATGTCGAAGCCGTCCAGCAGCGACGCCACCACCTGCGGCCAGCTCGGCCCAGGCTCGCTGACCAGCAGCACGTGGTCCAGATCCAGGCCAGCCTCGGCCGCTGCCCGCACGCCCATGGCAGGCACCCCGACGACCGCGCACCACGCTCCGTCGGCAACGGCACCAGCCGTCAGTGCCAGCGCCAACAGGCCCCAGTCCCCCGATGTCACCACCGACCCACGCTGTAGGCCGCCACCTGGCAGCAGGCCTCTCAGTCCTGACAGGACAGGTAGCATGCCCTCGCCTGTCAGCACGTCATCCCGGTGACGCACCGGAGATAGCGAGATGACCTGCGCTACCCCCGCTCCCATCCTCCTACTATCGAACAGGTATTCGATACATGTCAAGGTGTGCTCGCTGCTGATCCCGGCGGCTGCCACTCCATGATCCGGCGGAAGATCTGGCACGGCGTATTCAGCCTGCCGTGTCGGATCTTCCAGCAGGATTGCTGAGTCTCACGAACTGCGCTCCCGCTGGGCAATCGTGATGATCTCAGGGCTGTCCACGCCAACTGGTGACCGGTCCCAGTCCCCGAACTGCTCCTCGATCTCCAAGCCAACGCCGGCGAGGAATCCCGAAAGCGCCCCGGCATCCAGGAAGCGCAGCGTGCTGTGGCTAACCTGCGGCCGCTCCCAGCCTGGACTCGAATACGTCGTAGTGAACGAGACAAGGTCGCCCCGGACCGGCAGCTCGACCTGATGCGCCATCCGCACGACGGCACCGCTGGCATCGATGACCCTTCGCGCGTGCTCAGGGACCCAGTCTTCCCACTCGCGCACCAGCGGATTGCGCGTCTCGAATGCGAACCGGCCGCCAGGCGCCAGTGCTGTCCGAACCGCCTCCAGTGCCTCGCGGAGCTGCTCGTCCCCGGTGAGGACCTGGAACGCATGACCGGTCATCACGATCAAGTCGAACTCGGGTCGCCACTGGACACTGGACAGATCGCCGAGCATCCACTCCACGTCATGCTCAGCCCGAGCCACGTCGAGCATCGCGGCCGCCGGATCGAGCCCGCACAGCCGGCCGATGTGGCCCTCGGCTCGGGCCCGCCGCAGCAGCATCCCCGTCCCGCAGCCGACGTCGAGCACGCTGTCCGCGGCCATGACCAGCGGCAGGTAGAACCCGAAGTCGCCGCGCGGATCCCACGGGCAGAACAGGTCATACAGCACGGCCAGCGACGGCTCGGCGAACTGGTAGTCGACCACGCCGCCAGCGTGCCAGGCAGACCACGCCGCAGCGACCGATTAACGCACCGTACTCCCGGACCCAGCCGGCGTCCTTGCCCTCCTGAATTGGCGCACGTCCGCCGCCCTCGGCCACATCGCCAAGGTCGAACAATACAAGTGGGAAAAGATCTGGCTCAGGCCCGATCTGAGCCAGCTTGGGTGACGATTCAGCCGGCTTAACCTTGTCGGCGAATCTGGAAAAAGAACTTTCATGACTTGCCTATTACTTCTCGCAACATTCTTTGATGTGCGCTATACCGGCCAATGAATCTTGGGCGCCCAGAGTAAAGGACCTGCCGACTCAGTTCATCGCGCGCCCGCTGGCCTAGTCTGATCCGCATGTCAGGCCACGCCGTCCGCGCCGTTCTCAGGCGATATGCCGTGGCATGGCTGTACCTCGTCGGATTCTGTGCCGTCCAGGTCAGCTATCAGCTCTTGCCGGCCGGCGATCGGGCCGCTTTGCTGCGCTGGGCCAGCACCAGCGTGCACAACCTGGAGCACCATCCGGTCGGCTGCCTAGTCGTCTCGGCGTTCGTCCCGTCCGGATTCGAGCCCGTGTGGCCGTTCCTCATCGCACTGGCGCTCTTCGGCGCCAATCACCTACTGGGCAACTGGCGCACGCTCGTGACCTGCGCCGCAGGGCAGCTGGTCGGAACGCTGGTGAGCGAGGGCATCGTGGCATACCGGGTCGCAGCGGGCACGCTGCCCGGTGCGGACCGCTACTTGCTCGACGTGGGACCGTCGTACGTGGTCGTCGCCGCCATCGCAGCGGGCCTGCTGTGGGGTACCTGGCTGATCCGGGCAGCGGCGGCACTCGACTTCGCAGTGCTGATCTTCGTCGGCCAGATCTTCGAAGGCCTTGGCCACCTTGAGCTCAGCGCAGTCGGCCACCTCACCGCGCTGATCACCGGAGCCGTCGTGGGCAGCCTGCTCCGCTGGCAGCGACTCCGCTGGCAACGCCGGACAAAAGCGCGCGCATTATCCGGTCATGTCTCGGCGACCGGCGCAGGACTCCCATCGGCCCGCTGCTAAATTCAGCCTCGGTAATCGCAACGTCCCCGAGTCTCGGGACTTTGCGACGGGGTAGAGGGCAACTACCCATCCTGAGTTACAGGGTATTCGCGGGTTCAGGGGCGTTATCGACGCTCTCTTCACGGGCAGATTGAGCTTTCCACCATGGGCATTGACGTTCATGGGCGCGCCCGGATCCAGCCAGGCTCCGCGAGCCTGGCGATGCCGGTGGCCCCATCTACCCGGGTCTACGCCTGGGTCGCTGCAGCCGACATCGGCGCCGCGCTCGCCGTTATGATCGCCGCCTCCCTCAGTAGGGCGTCCTGGATGGGACCGGCGATGACGATGCCGAAGACGGGGCCGCCATATGAGCTCGGCAGCTGGCGCATCCCGCTCGACGATATGGCCGTCGCGCTGTGGCTGTCGGCAGTGCTGGGCGGCGTCGGTGTGGCGGCCGGGCTGGTTGCGGTGCGCCGGGGCGCCCGGCCGCCGGTTGGACTGCTGATCGGGGCTGGAGCGCTCGTCGTCGCGATCCTGACCGTGCTGCCGCCTGTTGGGTCAACAGACTCGCTGGATTACATGGCCTTCGGCCGGATCGTGGTACTTGGCCATAGTCCGTACGTGACGGCTCCCTGGGACCTCAAGCTGGGGCACGACGCCGTCGGCGCGTCGATCCCGCCGGAGTGGGACAAGGCGATCACGCCGTACGGGCCCGCGGCCACGGTGGAGCAGTACATCGCGGCCTTGCTAGGCGGCACGTCCGCGGCCCGGATTGTGTTCTGGCTCAAGCTGGCCAACGCCGTAGCGTTCGGCGCGGTGGCGTACGCGGCCGACAGGCTGCTGCGGTCAGACCCCGCTAGGCGGTTGCGGGCGCACCTGCTGTGGACCGTGAACCCACTGCTGATCTGGCAGCTGATCGCAGCCGCGCATCTCGACGTGCTCGCGGCCGCCGGCGGCCTGCTGGGGCTGGTCATCGCCGGTGGCTGGCCGACGCCGTCGGACGCCGGGCATCCACCGCTCGGCCGCGTCCTGGCCGGCGGTGCGCTCATCGGGCTCGCCGCCGACATCAAGATCACGTTCGTCCTGTTCGGGCTGGGTCTCGCCTGGTCCTTCCGGCGCTCGCCGGTGGCGTGCCTCGCCAGCGCGTGCGCCATGCTCACCGTCCTGCTGCCTAGTTATGCCTGGTTCGGCGCGCCGGCGGTCAAGGCCGCCGTGGGCCGTGGCAACCGCACCACGGCCGACAACTTCTACCAGCTCTTCGCCAGCAAACCGCACAGCTTCCTGGTTAACCACATCGGCGTCATCGCCGCCATCATCGTCGTCGGCGCCGCAATCGTCGCGCTAGGGAACCTGCCTGGCCGTCAGACGGCGCAGCCCGCCATCTTCGCCGCGCTGGCCCTGAGCACGGCCTGGCTGTTCACCTGGCAGTACCAGCTGCCGTCGTACGAGGCGATGGTCATCTGCCTGCTGATCGTGGTGCCCGCGTGCTGGCTGGACTGGCTCGTCATCGCGCGTCTCATCGCGGGCACTGTCGCGCTCATGCCGGGTAATCCGACGCCGCTGCCGTCGCACCTACTGTCCAGGATCTCCAACGACGACCTGACGCTGGCCTCGCCCATCGTGCTGATCACCGCGCTGGTCGCGATGATCACCCTGTCCGTAGCCGGCGGACGCCGCTCGCGACGGCCCTCGGCGGGCGCCAGTCGCGCTCCCGGCCCTCCCAACACCTCTAGCGAGCCCGGCGCCTCTGGCGATCTCAGCGCGCCTGGCGATCTCAGCGCCCCCGGCGATCTCAGCGTGCCTGGCGCGCTGGCCCCGCAGTCGCAGGCGGCTAACGGCTGACGACCGGAACCGGTCTGTCGGCAGTTGCCGGCCCGGATACGGCAGGATGGCGCATGCCTCTGGCCCGGACGGCCAGGACGACGATCACGATGAGCGCGCCGATCCCGGTGAGGATGTACAGGTTGCCGGCCACGAGCTGCCAGCCTGTCCAGTGGTACTCGGCGTAGGAGGCTCGGTCACCGAGCCGGGCGAATGTCCCCGGCGGAGTGTTAGGGGGCGCCCAGATAAAACCTTCGGAGAAGGCGCCCAGGTCAACGGGCTGGCCCCACAGGACTCCAGGCCACGCGCCGAATAGCGCTGTTATGAGCGCCGCGCCGGTCAGGCATGCGCACCGCATCGCCGCGCGCGCCCGCAAGCCGTAACAGGCCAAGATCGTGACGCCAGGAACTATCCAGACCCAGTGATGATCCCAGCTGATCGGCGACACGAGCAGAGCGGTCAGGGCGCACGTGACGACCCCCACCGCCGGGTGCCCGGCCCGGCTTAGCATCGCCGCCGCCAGCAACCCAATGACGAGCACGATGGCGGCGGCCGCAAGCCAGATCGGCTGGCCTGCCGCGATGCTTCCACTGAGCCTGGTGATGAGGCCCTGGAGCGACTGATTGCCCTCCCAGCCAATAAAGCCGGTGCGGCTGCCTTTCGCGAACAGGCCGTGCAGCCACCACAGGCGCGAGTCGGTCGGCAGAACGGCGAACCCGATGAGCACGGTGAGCAGGAAGGTGCCGGCTGCCACCGCGGCCTGCCGGTACCGCCGGGTCAGCAGCAGGTAGCCGATGAAGATCAGCGGCACGAGCTTGATTCCGGCCGCGATACCGATGCCCGCGCCCTTCCACCAGCGCCGGTCTGGCTGGCACATGTCCCACAGGATCAGTGCCATCAGCACGAGCTCGATCTGACCCAGATAGATCGTGCGCTGGACCGGCTCGGTCCAGAACAAGCAAGCCGCCAGCACCAGCGTGCCGGCGACCCTGGCCACGCCAGCTCGATAGCCGAGGGCGCCCAGGGTCACCCAGATCGTCGCCAGGAACGCCAGGATGTTGACTGCGACGGACAGTCCCTGCAGGACGCCCAGCGACGGAAGGGCCAGCATCGTGAAGGCGATCGCCGCGAACGGCGTATAAGTGAACTTCAGGCCGTACCCAGGCCAGTCGTACAGCGGTGCGGCCAGCCCGGCCCGGTAGCCGGGCGCGAGATGCGCGACCACCTCGCCGCCGAGCCGGTAAACGTCAAGGTCGACGGGCGCAAGCCAGCGGTCGATCGAGTGCGTCAGGATGAAGAGCAGGTAGCAGGCAGCCGCCGCCACGAACGCCGCGATTCCCGCGATCAGCAGACGCCGATCGACCCCCCGAACAATGCCCACGCGCCACGGTAACTCAGGCCGCAGACGTCGCCAGGGCGGTAATCCAGGCTATGACTTCGTCGTGAAGGTCAGATGAGCGATGCAATACCTGGACGCGCGTCGGCACTGCAGGCACGCCGACGGTCAGTCAGCTGCCCGCTGCGGTCAGCATCACAACTGCGCGCTCGCCCGCGGACCGGACCCGCGCGACAGGGTCAGCGCGCAGGCCGGCGACGGCCGTCAGTGCGGCGTCGATCTTGTGCCTGGCGATTACTTTGGCGGCCATCTCGCGGACTCGCCAGTGTTCGTCACCGAGCGCGTCGATGATTGCCGCCGCTGCCCGCTCGTCGAAGGCGTACAGCAGCCCCCGCGCGCCCCAGACGCGCCGCCAGTACTGATTGCGCTGCGCCGGCCCGTCGTCCAGCACGACACGGCCCGCCGGTCCGCCGAGCGCCATGATCAGGTTGTCGTCTACATCGAGGCCGCGCAGCAGCTTCACGCACCCATCGACCACCTGCTGATGACCCCGCCGCGCGCACTCCAGCCCAACGCTCTGCCGCGGCGTGAGCTCCCATCCCGACCGCGCCGGCACCGCGTTACCTCCCGCTCGATGCGTCGCTTCTCACAGTGCCATAGTGCAGGTGGTACCGGCATTGATCTGACCGGGAACGGGGCCACTCCTGCTACCGTGGCCCCATGCCTTGAGTCCTCGACATAATGCGCCGGGTGCCCCGATTTCGATCGCCGCGCCGGGCAAGCCGGCGGGCCGCACTGCGCGAGCTCGCCCGTGCGTTCCCCGGCCGGACCATCGCGCTGGCGCTTCTCGCCCTCCTCTCCGGTGCCTTGCCCGCGGTCTTTGCCGCCCTGGTGGGCGTGCTCGTCGGCCAGCTGCCCACGGTGGTCCGGCATGGTTTCGGCGGCGCAGCTGGGCACCATGCGATTGAGGCGCTGACCGCCATCGCAGTCGTCCTGATCCTGATGGAGGTCGCCAGCGGCGCCCAGGATGTGGTCAGCACTGACCTGTACCGCCGGTTCGACGGCTACTTGCTCGCCCGTGTCATGGCGTCCGCCCTGGCTGGCGACGACTTGCGGGTCTTCGACGAACCCGACCTCGCCGCCAGCCTGGACCGCGGCGTGCAGCTGGCCAGATACGGACCCGGCGAGCTGGTCTCCGGACTGAGCGCCCAGTGGACGGCGCGCTGCCAGGGTCTAGCCGCGGCAGTTCTCGTCGGGATTTACCGTCCGGCCGCGGCCGTGGTCCTGACGGCGCTGTGGCTCGTTGTCGGCCGGTCGCTCCAGGCGAGCTACTACCGGGCCGACCCGTTCTGGACCGACCCGCTGCGCCGGGCGCGCTACATCCAGCGCATCGGGCTCCTGCCGCCCTGGGCTAAGGAAGTACGCATCTTCGGGCTCGTCGGCTGGCTTGTCGATCAGTACGGTCGTGAGTGGTCGGCAGTGATGACGCAGCTATGGCGTTCCCGGCGGGCTGACTACCGGCAGATGGCGCTCCTCGGCTGTGTCGTGCTCGCCGCCCACGTCGCCGTCCTCCTGCTCCTGGCCCGCTCGGCGAGTTCCGGCGCCCTGCCAGTGTCCGCGCTTGTCGTGATCCTCCAGGGGCTGTTCGGCATGGCGCTGATCGCGAGCCTGACCGGGGACACCTGGATCGAGAACGGGTCCGTTCCAGTCCCGGATGTGCTCACCCTCGAGCAGGCCGTTCACGCGAGCGAACCCACCGCGAACCTCAGCGCCCGCCAGGCAGCCGCTGGCCTGCCTCGGCATGCCGTTAGCTTCGAGGGCGTCAGCTTCGGTTATGCGGGCCGCGACGCGCTCGTGCTGGACGGCTTCGACCTGCGACTCACGGCCGGCCGGTCGGTTGCGATCGTCGGGCTCAACGGCGCCGGCAAGACGACGCTGGTCAAGCTGCTCACGGGCCTGTGCCGGCCGAGCGCCGGCACGATCGCCATCGACGGCATCGACCTAGCCGACCTCGACCTGGCGAGCTGGCGCCGCCAGGTCGCCGTCATCTTCCAGGACTTCGTCCGGTACGAGCTGCCGCTGACCGACAACATCCAGTTCGGCAGCATCGAGCGGGATCCCCTCGACGGGGCTGAGCTCGCCGAGATCGCAGCCCAGGCGGGCGCGGCTGAGCTGATCACCGCCCTGCCGGCGGGCGCGACGACGACGCTGTCTCCGCGCTTTGAAGGCGGCGTGGATCTCTCGGGCGGCCAGTGGCAGCGGGTCGCGTTCGCCCGTGCGCTCACGGCGGTGCGGGCCGGAGCCACGGTCCTGATCATGGACGAACCGACCGCGCACCTGGATGTCCGGGCCGAAGCCGAGCTTTATGACAGGTTTCTCGAGCTCACCAGCGGACTGACGACGGTTGTGATCAGCCACAGGTTCTCGACGGTCCGCAGAGCCGACCGCATCGTGGTGCTCGAGCGTGGCCGGATCACCGAGGACGGCAGCCACAGCGAGCTGCTGGCCCGTGGCGGCCAGTACGCACGGATGTTCAGCCTCCAGGCCAGCAGTTACACCGGCCCTATCGACGCGGTTGATATCGACGCGGTTGATATCGACGCGGTTGATATCGACGCGGGCGATATCAACACGGGCGATATCAACACGAGCGGCATCCCTCTGGGCTGGCCAGATGACTGACGAGCGCCCGGTCGCGTCCATCCGGGCAGCCCGGCGAATGCTGGAATTCGCCTGGGCGGCTGATCGCAGGCTCGCCGTCTGGACTTTTGCGCTCCTCTCCGCGCAAGCTGCGGCCGCGTCGCTGCTCGCGCTCTGGCTGCGGCTGTTCACCAACGCCGCATTGGCACACCATGGCCGGGCGACGGTGGCGGCCGCTCTAGCCATTGCGCTGTCGATCACAGCCGCCGCTGCGGCGGACCATGCTGGCAACCGGACGCGGATGGCTCTCGGCGACCGCACGCAGTACTTGCTCAACAGCCGGCTGCTGCATCTCGTCGGCAGCTCCCCCACGCTGGCGATCCACCAGACACCTGCTCACCTGCGCGAGCTTGAGCTGCTGCAAGCCGAGTCGTGGGAATTCAGCCAGGCCGTACCGTCCCTCATCGATGCGATAACGACGGGCGTGCGCATCGTGATCACAGCCATCTTGCTGGCGTCGATCACGCCGGTGCTCTTGCTGCTCCCTCTGTGCGGCCTGCCGACGCTGCTGCTCTCGCGACAGACCACCGGCCTGTACAACCGGGGCAACGAGCTGGCGGCTGAGCCCAGCCGTCGCGCAGACATGCTCTATGAGCTTGCTGCGAGCCGGACGGCAGCCGCCGAACTGCGGCTGTTCCGGCTGCAGCAAGAGCTGCTTCAGCGATTCACCAGCGAGCATTACCAGATCCGGCATATCCACGTGCGGCTCGCGCTGCGCGCCCAGGCCTTCCGGCTGATCGGCCGGACGGTGTTCTTGGCGGGTTATCTGGGTGCGATCGTGCTCGTGGTGTTTCTGGCGGCCCGCGGCCAGGTGAGCGTCGGCGACGTGGCGATGGCCGCCGTCCTCGCCGGCCAGGTGCTGACACTGATGACTGGTTCTGCCGAGCTTGTCCAGTGGCTGCTTCGCACGCTGACGTCAGCGGCCAGGTACCTGTACCTCGAGCGCGTCGCCGAGCGTGCGCGGGTGTCGCCGGCCGCCCCTGCCGTGAGGACGCGAGGGCCGCATCGGCCAGTCGTTTGCGCCGTCATACCGGCCGTCCTGACGACCGGCATCCACCTGGAGGACGTGTCGTACCGTTATCCGGGGCGAAGCGAGCCGACGCTGCGCGAGGTGAGCGTCACCCTGCCAGCCGGGTCCACGATCGCTATCGTCGGCGACAATGGCGCAGGCAAGACGACGCTGGTCAGCCTGCTGGCCGGCCTGTGCAGGCCGGCGGCAGGCCGGATCCTGATCGATGATGCCGATCTGGCCGACCTCGATCCGGATGACTGGCGGCGGCGGATCTCAGCCGGATTCCAGGATCACGCGCGGTTCGAGTTCAGCATCCAGCGAACCGTCGGCATCGGCCTCCTTCGCGACCTCGACGATCCGGCCGCCTCGACGGCCGCCCTGGTCCGGGCGGGTGCCGCTGACGTTGCCGATAGCGCGCCGGCCGGCCTGGCCACTCAGCTCGGGCCGAGCTGGCCCGGCGGCGTCGACCTGTCCGGCGGCCAGTGGCAGAAGCTCGCAATCGGCCGGGCCATGATGCGGACGGATCCGTTGCTGCTACTGCTCGACGAGCCAACGGCGGCCATTGACGCCGAGACTGAGCACGAACTGTTCGCGCGCTGGACGGCAGCCGCGCGCGCCACCAGGCAGCGCTCAGGTGCCATTACCGTCCTCGTCTCGCATAGGTTCTCGACCGTCCGGATGGCCGACCTGATCTTGGTCCTGCGGGATGGCGGCATTTGCGAGCGCGGCAGCCACGCCGAGCTCATGGCCGCGCGCGGCTTGTACGCCGAGCTGTTCGAACTCCAGGCCCGCGCCTACCGATAATCAGTTGCGCGCCCCCGCTGTGCACTGGTCTACTTCCACCCGCGGCGGTCACGCAGCCGTACCTACACCACATCCAAGGAGGCGAGATGCGAGCAGCGCTCATGTTCACCGATGGCAAGTACCGCCTAATCAAAGGACATGACGCTTCGTGCACTCGCTCAACTTGGGGATTCTGGCGCATGTAGACGCCGGCAAGACCAGCCTCACCGAGCGGCTCCTGTTCGACGCTGGCGTTATCGACCAGATCGGCCGCGTCGATGACGGCAGCACACAGACAGACTCGCTCGCGCTCGAACGGCAGCGAGGGATCACGATCAAGGCGGCTGTCGCCTCGTTCCGCGTTGATGACCTCACCGTCAACCTGATCGACACCCCCGGTCATCCAGACTTCATCGCCGAGGTCGAACGTTCCCTGGCCGTGCTCGACGGGGCCGTCCTCGTTGTGTCGGCGGTCGAGGGCGTCCAGGCCCAGACTCGGGTGCTGATGCGGACATTGCGGCGGCTGCGAATCCCCGTCCTCGTCTTCATCAACAAGATCGACCGTGGCGGCGCACAGCCCGACCGGGTGCTGGCCCAGATCGCCGCGCGCCTCACGCCCGCAGTGGTCGCCATGGGCACGGTGACCGATCCCGGCACACGTGGCGCTTCCTGCTGGCCCATCGGGCCAGGCGACGCGGAGTACGCCACCCGCCTCGCTGACGTCCTCACCGAGCACGACGACGCGCTGCTCGCCGCGTACGTGGCCGACGATCGAGCGCTGCCTTACGCTCAGCTTCGGGCCGCCCTCGCGGCGCAGACGCGGCGTGCGCTGGTACACCCGGTCTATTTCGGTTCGGCAATCACCGGGGCGGGCATCGACAGCCTAACGGCTGGCGTCGCCGAATTCCTGCCGGTGGCGTGCGGCGATGCGGACGGCCCCGCAGCCGGGACGGTGTTCAAGGTCGAGCGCGGGCCCGCGGGCGAGAAGATCGCCTACGTCCGGATGTTCTCCGGCACGCTGCGCGCGAGAGAGACAGTGCCCTACGGTTCCGGACGCGAGGGAAAGATCACCGCGCTCAGCGTCTTGTCCGGCGGGCCTGCGGCTCCGCGCGCTGCGGTGGCCGCCGGGCAGATCGCGAAGGTGTACGGCCTGCCCGGTGTGCAGATCGGCGACACGATCGGCCCGGCCGCGCCGATCTCGAGCCAGCGCCTGTTCGCGCCGCCGACCCTGGAGAGCGTCGTCGTCCCGGCCAGCGCCGCCGACAGGCCGGCCCTGTACGCCGCGCTCACCGAACTTGCCGAGCAGGACCCGCTGATCAACCTGCGCCAGGACGACGTCCGCCACGAACTGCTGGTCTCGTTGTACGGCGAGGTGCAGAAGGAGGTCATCCAGGCCACGCTGGCCGACGAATTTGACCTGCGGGTGGATTTCCGCGAAACCACGACGATCTGCGTCGAGCGGGTGATCGGATCCGGCGCCGCCGCGGAGATGATGGACACGGGGGAAAACCCGTTCCGTGCCACCGTCGGCCTGCGCATCGAGCCAGGTCCGGCCGGGTCCGGACTGTCGTTCCGGCTGGAGGTCGAGCTGGGTTCGATGCCGCTGGCGTTCATGAAGGCGGTCGAGGAGTCCGCCCGCGACACACTCCGACAGGGTCTGGACGGCTGGCAGGTCATCGACTGCGCAGTGACGCTGACGCATTCTGGTTACGTACCTCCCCCGCCCTATGGGTGGAGCAAGTGGTCAAGCTCGGCCGCCGACTTCCGCAACCTGACGCCGCTCGTGCTGATGACCGCGCTTCGCGAGGCGAGGACCGTAGTCTGCGAGCCTGTGGGCAGTTTCCGGCTCGACGTGCCGGCCGACTGCCTGCCGCCGGTCCTGACGGCCCTCGGGCGCCTGCGCGCGACCCAGCAGACGCCCGAAATCCATGGCGAATCGGCTGTCATAACCGGCGAGATCCCGGCAGGACAGGTCCACCAGCTGCAGCAGCAACTGCCGGCTATGACTCGCGGAGAGGGCGCCCTGGAATCAGAGTTCGCCCGGTACCAGCCGGTCCGCGGTACACCGCCGACTCGGCCGCGGACCGACCACAATCCGCTCGACCGCCGGGAATACCTGCTCCGTGTGCAGCGCGGCCTCAGCGCGCTATGACCGGCGACCCGTATCGCGGCCCGCACTATCGGCGAATGCACCTAGCGCCGAACGCGTTTAACGCGGGATACCAATATCGCGGAATACACCGTCCAGGCTGCTCGCTATGCCCGGAGATACCACGCTGGCTGTGGTCTGTCCTCGGCACCGGCGGCCCGATCGAGCATGAGTGTTCTCGGTTGGGCCCGCCGTCCAGGCCGTATGCGGGATCGTGAGTGAGTGCGCGGGACCATAAGTCCGCCCAGCGCGAACGCACCCCGCCGCGGGCTTACCGCCGACACGGATCTAACGTTAACGTCAGGGTCAAAGCTGAATAAGAGCAGAGCGTTGCCGGTAAGACCGGTGATTGACCGAGCAGACAGGCTGGAGGAGATGGAAAAGGCGATCCCGTTCGCACTCCTCGCGAGCGTCTGCACGGCTACGTCCTCGGTGTGCCAGCGCCTCGGAGCTAGGGACAGCCACCCGACGGGTCTCGACGTATGGCTCGTCTTCCGGCTGGCGCGTCGCCCGATCTGGCTGGCTGGGATCGCAAGCATGATCCTCGGGTTCGTCTTCCAGCTAACGGCCCTGCACTACGGCGCCCTGGCGCTCGTCCAGCCCATTCTCGCGCTGGAGCTGTTGTTCGTCTTCGGCTATATGGCAGTGCTCAGCTCGCGGACCGTGCGCCGACGCGACTGGCTCGCCGCAGCCGCCATGTCAGCCGGGCTTGGCCTGTTCCTGTTCGCCGCCTCGCCGTCGGGCGGACGACAGCACGCGCCGTTGTCGCTGTGGCTGCTCGCCGGGCTAGCGACCATAGCGGTCGTCCTGGCCGGGCTCGCGGCCGCATTCGGGTTGCGACACCGGAGGTCGGCAGCGTCCGCTGCGCAGCGGGCGGCCGTGCTCGGCGCGGTGACGGGCGTCGCCTGGGGCTTTGTCGCTGCCGTGATCAAGGAGTTCAGCTCGCATCTGAGCGGCGGCGCTGGGGCGATCTTCTCCAACTGGTCGTTCTACGTCCTGCTCGGCGCCGGGGCAATGAGTCTGCTGCTCGCGTCGCATGCCCTGGCGGCCGGCCCGCTCGCGGCATCTCAGCCTGGCTTCACCATCCTCGATCCGCTCGCCGCCAGCCTGCTCGGGCTGTTCCTATTCGGCGAGCATTTCGACGCCAGCACTGGTGACCTGGCCCTCGAGGCGCTTGCCCTCGCCCTGCTCGTCGCTGGCGTCACGGCGCTGAGCCACAGCCATCTCATTGATGGCGAGGACGATGCCCGCACGGCCACTGACGCAGCGGCTGGCCCGTCCGCGCCCCGTAGTGCCGAGCCCTTTAGCTACTGAGCCTGGGACAAGGGCTGCCGCCAGGAACGGAACAGCGGCCCCTCTGAGCTGAGCCCCGCCCGGGCGGGTAATGTTCGAGACGGATTCAGGAGCGCTTCAGCAGCGCATCCGCCGCCCCCAGACTACGATCGCGACCGCGATAGCACGTAGAGGCTAACCACGCGACGCAAGGAGGCCCTCGATGGGCGTCTGGCAGCTCGACCCGTACCACACGCAAGTCGAATTCTCCGCCAAGCACCTGGGCATGATGACGGTGCGCGGCAACTTTGACGACGTCAGCGCTGCAGCTGACATCGATCCCGCACACCCGGAAAACGCCTCGGTCGAGGTGACAATGTCAGCTGCGAGTATCCGTACTAACAACCCGGCCAGGGACAACGATCTCCGCTCGGAGAACTTCCTCGACGTAGCGCACAACCCGGTGATCACCTTCAAGAGCACCCGCGTCGAGCCAGCGGGCCAGGATCGGTACAGCCTGGCCGGTGACCTCACCATCAAGGGCAACACCCGACCGGTGACACTCCTCGTGACTAAGTACGGGGAGTTCAACGACCCCGGCATGATGGGACACCGGATCGCCTACAGCGCCGAGGGCACGATCAACAGGAAAGACTTCGGCCTCAGCTTCAACATGGTCCTGGACGGCAGGCTCGTCGTTAGCGAAGACGTCAAGATCATGGTGGAGGGCGAACTCGTGGAGCAGCAGGAAACTGCCGCGGCCGCGAACAGCTAACGGGGCAGATGCCGGGGCCGGCGAGCCTGCCTCGTCGGCCTCACCTTGGGGGAACCGATGAAGTTCTTGAAGTGGACGGCGGCCACGGGAGTCATCGCCGTCGGCACGATCTTGGTGGCGAGCAGGAAAGACATCGAGCGTTACGTGCGCATGCACAACATGTAAGGGAGACGCTGTCATCGGCGGCTTCGCAACCCGCTTGGCGAAGCCGCCGGTGAGGCCCTGCTCCTCGGCCCTGACCTGCGGAAGCGGGCCGGTGACCTCAGCGGCCGAACTCGCGTGCGGCCCTGGCGGCAGCGCACGGAGCGCACAGGGGCACATCGATGTCACCCAGCAGATCCGAGCTGTGCCGACCAGTGACCACGGCGTCAAAGGTCTCGCAGATGCTGCGGTCGTCTGGATGGGCCCGCTGGCAGAAGCACAGGCAGGGCCTGCGCCGCAAGGTCCGCTCGGCGCGCCGGATCACTGCCTGGACCTCTGGCCGGTTGACGACGTCGGCGATCGCGTCGGCGGCCGGCCGCACGCGTTCAAGGGCGTCAGTGATGGCCTGCCCGACTCTCCGGCCGGCCTCGGCTAGCGTGTCGGCTAGATCGGTGTCCTTCTTGCCATCGTTCACAGGCCTATTCTCGCACCGACACGGGCCGACAGCTAGCGCGCGTTTGCGCAGTTCAGAGCCGGATGGGCCGATCCGGACCCGGTCCACCCGGCTCCCATGATGTCGAACCGGTCTCTGGTACGACAGACACAGCGCGCTATCTCGCCAGCGGCTACTGGAGGGAATTGGCTAGTGTCGACGAGTGAGCGCGATGCAATTCGGACGGGACGGACAGCGAATTCCGCTGCTGTTCCTCGTCAGCGACACGGGGGGCGGGCACCGCAGCGCAGCGCAAGCCGTGGCGCAGGCGCTCGACCGGCAGTACAGCGGACGCTTCGCGCCGATTATCTACGACCCGCTGCTAGGTCCTGGCACTGCTGTGGGGCTGCGCTGGCTAGCCAGGCTCTACGGTCCGGCGATCCGCCTTACGCCCTGGCTGTGGGGACTGCTGTGGCAAAGCTGCAATTCGCCGCGCCGTCTCGCCTGGGTGCGCCGGACCGTCCTGCGACCCGCTTACCGCAGCGTGGCGGCCGCCGTAGAGGTCCACCAGCCCGCGGTGATCGTCGCCTTCCACCCGTTCACGACGGAGCCAGCGGCGCGCGCCCGGAACAGCCGTGCGCCCGAAGCGAGCATGATCACCGTGGTCACCGACCTCGTGACCGCTCACCTGTCCTGGCGCGACGCGGATGTCGACCGGCTGATCGTGCCTTCCGCGCCGCTGCGTCAGCGGTGCAGGCTGGACGGCATGGCAGCCGACCGGTGCCCGGAGATCGGCCTCCCGGTCGCGGCCGAATTCGCCAGGCCGCCAGCCCGCCCGGGCGAACGTCGGGCCCTGCGCCGGGCACTCGGACTGCGCGACGAGCGATTCCTCGTGTTGCTGACTGGCGGCGCCGAAGGCTCGGGCGGTATCTACCGGCGCGCGGCCACGATTATCCGGCGCACCGACGACGTCGATGTGGCGGTGATCTGCGGTCGGAACGATGTGCTCCGGCGCCGGCTCGTCCGGCTCGCGGCGCGGGCCAACAACCGGCTGGCCGTGCGGGGCTTCGTGACCAACATGGCCGACTGGATGCGAACCGCCGACGTAGTCGTCGGCAAGGCGGGACCGGGCACGATCGCGGAGGCCGCGTGCTGCGCCGCTCCCCTGGTGCTGACTTCCTACCTCCCCGGCCAGGAAGAAGGCAACGCGCAATTCGTCGTGAGCTCCGGAGCCGGGCGATACGCGCCCAGGCGGCGCGATCTCCTCGCCGACATCAACAGGCTGCGCCAGGACCCGCCAGCACTAGCCGAGATGCGGCGAGCGGCCGCCGCGATCAGCCGTCCCGAAGCTGCAGCCGACGTCGCGGGGCTTATTGCCAGTCTCGTCGAAAGCGACAGTCGGACGGGCGAGGTCGGCCCCAGCTGTCATTTCACCTGAGCTGCCCTGACTGAGCAGCTACTGGAGTGCGCGCGTCCACGTTTCAACGTTCTGCTCTGCATAGTCTGCCGCTGGACCCCAGAAGTCCGCATGACCCTCCGCATAGAGCCGGGCCCACGGCTGCGTCCCGGTCGCCGAGGATCCAACCAGCAGATCGGCCATGCCGCGCGAATGCGCTCCGATCAGCGGCGGGAACTCCCGGCGCTGTTCATCGGTCAGCCCGTAGCCTTCGGCAAGAGCAGCCAACCGTGGGGCATCCTTGGCCGGGTTACCGCCTGGGTTCATCGGGACGAAGCCAGCCGTCGCCCACGCCAGGTCCCAGAGCCGCGATCCTGGTCCAGCACCATCCCAGTCGATGAACACCCAGCGGTCTCCGTCACAGACAAGGTTCCAGGGCGCCAGATCGTGATGACAGATCAGGTCGGTTCGGTCCGGTGCAATGCAGACATCCCATTGCGAATTCGGCGGGGCGGCGAAGCCCTCGGCGAGGTCATGCAATTCGCGGATGAGCGTGCCTACCCGGCACAGGCCTTCAAGATCCATCGGGGGCATGTCGTGCGCAAGCGTGCCGGGAATGTACTCGAGGACATGCCAACCGCGCTCGTCGCGCCCGAGGGTTCGCGGCGCCGCGGGGTATCCGGCCGCGTTCAGGTAGGACAGGAACGCCTCGACGGCCGGTGTCTGCGGAAGCCCAGGCTTGCGGACCGTGTCGCCGACACGGACGACGACATCCGACACATTGCCGCCGACCAGCACATGTTCCCGTGCATCGCTCACCGCAGCAATTACCTCAGAGCTTCCGCGTCATCATCAGGGTGAGATCGTCGTTCACCCGGACCGTCGTACCGGGCGCGACTGGCGTGAACTCGTAGGCGATTCCGCGCCCGTCGGGCAGGTAGCCGCGCTTGAGATACATGAGGTGGGCGGTCCAGTAGTCGGCATAGAGCCCGACGCCAAGGCCAACGGTGGCGCTGCGGGCCGCGGCCACTGATTCGGCCGCGTCCATGAGCGCCGTGCCGACATGCTGGCGACGGAACTGAGGCAGAACGTTGAGGTCAGAGATTTCGGGGATCCCGGCTTCGCGGAACGGCAGGTACGCACTGCGCCACAGCACCGTGACATAACCGAGGACCGCGGTACCTTCCACCGCGAGCAGACCCGTTCGCATTCCAGCGTTCTGTTCAGCAAGATAGCGCCGGTACAGGTCGGCATCCTTGCCGGGCCAGCCAGATGCTGCGAAGGCGCGCGGGATCGCCTCGACGTGAGCTGGGGCCAGTGGCTCGAGCTTGAGGTTGATCACAGATCACATACTCCGCGGGGCGCGCAGTTCGGCGCCACGGCTTTTATTGAGATCCCACAGCCACCAACGCGCACTCCTGGGCGCTGGGTGACGACGATGCTCAGCCGTTCTTCCGCCAGGCCGTCGAGCTCGGCGTGACCTTCTGGGATACCGCGAACGTCTACCAGCAAGGGACGTCGGAGGAAGTCGTTGGCCGTGCCATTAAGCGTTACTCCCGTCGCGAGGGCATCGTCTTGGCTACGAAGGTGTTCGGCCGGATGCATGACGGCCCGGGCGGACAAGGCCTATCCCGTAAGGCGATCCTTGAGCAGGTCGACGCCTCGCTGACCAGGCTCGGCACCGATTACATCGACCTCTACCAGATCCACCGGTTCGATCCCGACGCTGTAGTCGAAGAGACGATGGAGGCCCTGCACGACATCGTCAAGGCCGGGAAGGTTCGCTACATCGGCGCCTCCTCCATGTATGCCTGGCAGTTCGCAAAGCTTCAGCACACCGCACGAAATGCATGGCTGGACCCAGTTCGTGGCGATGCAGAATCAGTACAATCTGCTGCGGCGGCACGATGAGCGCGAGTTGATGCCGATGTGCGCTGACATGGGCGTGGGTGTCGTGCCGTATTCGCCTCAGGGCAAGGGACGCTTGGCGCGTCCGTGGGGCGAACAGTCACGCCGGTCGAGCATGGACAAGATCGTCCAGTCTTTCGACTCGCCTTTCGACGAGCCGGTCGTCAACGCGGTTCAGCGCGTCGCCGAATCCAGGGCGGCGAGCATGGCTCAGGTCGCCCTGGCTTGGGTACTCAACAGCTCCGTTGTTTCCGCGCCTATCGTTGGCGCTACCGAGCCACATCACTTGCCGGAAGCGATCGCAGCACTGGACCTGCACCTTGACGACGACGAGATCCGGTCGCTTGAAGAGCCGTACACGGCCCACGGGCCTGCCTGGTACTGACGAACTTTTCGGCTTCGATAGCACTGCGCCTATTCGAAGTCATCGGCGGCTTCGCACCTCGTCGCCGACACTTATTCTTTATTCGTCATCTGCTGGTTCCCGGCAGCGGCTGAGCTGCTCCGCCCAGTCACGGCACGGGTCTGCCAGCGCTCACTGGCGGTGCGGAGCGACGATATGTTCGAAAGGTTTACCGACCGGGCGCGGCGGGTTGTTGTCCTGGCTCAGGAAGAGGCCAGGATGCTCAACCACAACTACATCGGTACCGAGCACATCCTGCTCGGCCTCATTCACGAGGGCGAAGGCGTTGCCGCCAAGGCACTTGAGTCGCTGGGCATCAGCCTGGAGGCCGTACGGCAGCAGGTTGAGGAGATCATCGGCCAGGGCCAGCAAGCGCCGTCCGGTCATATCCCCTTCACGCCGCGGGCCAAGAAGGTCCTGGAGCTTTCGCTGCGCGAGGCGCTGCAGCTTGGCCACAACTACATCGGCACCGAGCACATCCTGCTCGGGCTGATCAGGGAAGGCGAAGGCGTCGCCGCCCAGGTCCTGGTCCGGCTGGGCGCCGACCTGAACCGGGTCCGGCGACAGGTCATCCAGCTGCTTCACGGGGTGCACGGCCAAGAACTGGAGACAGCGCACACCAAGCTGTGGGCGGGCCCGGTTGGCGGGAGCGATCGTCGACTGCTGGCTGCGCTGCAAGCTCGGGTCAGCGCGATCGAGTCACGCTTGCCGGTCATCGAGCAGCGCGTAGGCACTGGGCCAGACACCAGAGAACTGGACCAGCAGATCGACCAAGCCCGCATTGAGCGAGAAGCCGCTGCCGACACCCAAGACTACGAGCAGGCCGCCTCGCTGCGCGACCGGGGAAATCAACTGCTGGCCGAGAAAGCTGCTCGCCAGGAAGAGTGGTCGGCCGCGCACCCCGACCTGGCCTCCCTGGCCGAAAAGTGCCAAGAGCTGAGCAGCGAAGTCGACCGCCTGCATGCTCTGCTGGGACAGCACGGGATCGACGCGGAAGACACGACGGCCTGAAACCTCGTCCCGAGGATGACGGCCGCCGCTACAACCACGTAGCCACGAGCCCGGCTGGTTGGCGGGTCAGCTCCTAAGTGTGCAAGGAATGCGTCCACGTCCGCGGCGAACTGCGCGTGATGCTGGAAGAGGAAGCCGTGGGCGGAGTCCGGGTAGATCTTCACCTGCGCCTGCGGGATCAGGCCCGCGAGCAGATAGGAGTAGCGGGGCAGGATCATCGGGTCGCTGTCGCCGTTGGCCACGAACACCGGCGCGTCGAGGGCGCTCACTCGCTGAAGCAGCGCGTGGTCCGGGATTCCCCAGCCGCAGACGGCGTCGTACTGGGCCTGGCGCGTGTCCCAGGTCGTCGCCTTGTCCCGGTCCTGCGTCCGGGTGTTCATGCGCTGCAGCGCCTCCTGGCCGGCTTGCCGGCTTGCGTCCGACTGCGTGAAGAACACGCCCAGGTAATCGTCGGGCCCGGGCTGCGGCGTGCCCACCGCGCCGATGACGTCGGCGGCCCAGCCGTGCATGCCCGCCGCGCCCTGCGGCGCCGACGATGCCAGCACCAGGCCGCGCACTACGCCGGGCCTGATCAGGGCCATCTCCTGCGCGACGAAGCTGCCGATCGAGAATCCCAGGATGTCGGCCTGCTCAAAGCCCGCCGCGTCCAGGAACGCAATAGCGTCGTGCGCCATCTGGGTCACCGTGGCCGGAGTCGTCCCGCTCGAGCCGCCCACTCCGGCGTTGTCGAACGTCACGACGCGCCGGTGTGATGCCAGCGCATCGATCAGGGCTGGATCCCAGTTGTCCAGATTCCCGCGGAAATGCTGAAGCAGGACCAGGGGCACCGTACCGCCTGGCACTGGACCCGAGCCCGACTCGCGATAGGCGTAGTCGACCCCGTTCCCAGCACTTATGTATTTGTTCGGAACCTCCGCATATGCAGCGACCATAGCCGCTCCGTCCTTTCTCCCCCGTGGTCCGTCGCCCGTGTGGTTCCCGCGATCACGCTCAGGCGAACGCCATGAGCGTCGACGGCAGTTCCCGGCGTGCGCTCTGCCCTACGCGGGGTGGAGCAGGCTGCGCTCCAGCACGACGGGCACGAAGAGCTGGCGGTAGCCGTGCTCGTCGAACAGCACGGTGACCTGGTCGCCGTCATACCGCTGCACCGTGCCGTCGCCCCAGCGCTCGCTCATGACGCGCGCTCCAACGGCGAATGGGACCTTGGCCGGCGCAGCTTCAGCATGCTCAGCGTCGTTGTCGCAGTTGCCGCAGGGGCCGCGGTAATCCTGCCCGAAATATGTCAGCAGGAACGAACGGCGGCAGCCGGTGTGATCGGCGTAGCGGCGCATCATCGTTAGCCGCGTTCGCTCGACCTCGTCCCCCCGTTCCGTCTGCGCCTCCGAGGCCTCGACCGCCGCCGCGACGGTCATCTTCCCGGTCCAGCGGACTTCACCGTCCGCCTGCCAGGCCGCGGCACCCAGATCTGCCAGCCGGGCCAGCGCAGCCGTCTGCTGCCGCGCGCTAGGCCCTTCTTGTTGCCCGGCGGCGAGCGCGGCCGCGGCCCGCGCGACGGCCCGGCCGGAGATCCCTCGCGAGGTCAGGTACTGCGCCACCTGGAAATCCTCCCAGCGGTACAGCAGCCGCACATGCGACGGCTGCTCGTCCCGGCCGGCGCGGCCGATCTCCTGGTAGTACGCATCCAGTGACGGCGGCGGGTCGGCGTGCACTACCCAGCGGACGTCCGGCTTGTCGATGCCCATGCCGAACGCGACGGTCGCCGCGATGACACGCGCCGTTCCGTCGAGGAATGCCGTCATCGCCTGGTGCCGGTCCCCTCCGGACAGCCCGGCGTGGTACAACGCCACTCGCTCCCCGGCCGATGCGAGCGCGTCGTGGGCCGCCTGGGCGCTGGCGTGCGTCGCGGCGTAGACGATCCCCGGGCCGGCGAACTCCCGCGCCGAGCGGACCAGTTCGCGTTCCTTGTCGGGGATGGTGATCACGTGGTGCGCCGATAGATTGAGGTGCGGCCGGTCGAAGTCGCCGATTACCACCGCGGGATCGTGCAGGCCGAGCCGGCTGATGATCTCCTGTCGCACCGGTGGCGCGGCTGTTGCGGTCAGGGCCAAGCGGACCGGCGCGCCTAGCGCCTCGGCCTGCGCTGCCAGTAGCAGGTAATCGGGACGGAAGTCGCGGCCCCACTGGCTGATCAGATGCGCTTCATCCACGCCGAACAGCCCCGGCCGTGCCCGGCGGAGCGTGTCCCGAGTCTCCTGGTTGGCTAGCTGTTCGGGCGCGAGGAACACGAACGTGTCCGAATCGCACGAGGCCAGCAGCGCCGCCGCCCGCGCACCAGCCGCCTGCTGCGAGTTCAAGACGATCGCCCGCAGTCCAGCTGCACGCAGGTGGGCCAGCTGATCATCCTGCAACGCGATCAGTGGCGAGACTACGACCGTCGGCCCGGCGCTCAGTATCCCCGCTAGCTCGTAGATCGCGGATTTGCCGGCCCCCGTCGGCAGCACGGCCAGCACGTCACGGCCACTGGCCAGCGCCTCCACGGCGCGCAGTTGCCCAGGACGAAGCTGCTGGAAGCCCAGCCGTTCCCGCGCCAGGTCCTCAATCACGCCAACCAGAGTACGGCTCGAAAGCTCGGCACCTGACGGGGTGTTCACCCAGATACGTCGAGCCGACCAGCACCAAGCGTCGGGTCAGTCGCCGGTTGAGTCGAGCAATGCGCGACAGACGTCGCCGATGTCGACAATGCCGATGAGCCCGACGTCGCTGACGACTGGCAAGTGCCGGAAATGCCCGGCAACCATGGCCTCTGCCGCGTCATGAATGCTCGTTGTCGCGACGATGACAGTGGGATCGGTCGTCATGACGTCATAGACCCGGACCGCGTTGACGTCCTTGCCATCCGCGACCGCTTGTGAGACATCGGCATCCGTGATGAGGCCTATCGGCCGCCTGGCCGCCTCATCATCAATAACCACTAGCGCTGTCTCGCCCGCATGCTTCATGAGATAGGCGGCCGCGGCCAGATGACCGCTCGCTTCCACAGTGGTCAGCGCCGGCCGCACAACGTCTGCGACGGTGGCCGGAGGATGCTGCGGCCGCGAGGACGGCTGTCCCGTCGAGGCTTCCGCCATGATTCGCTCCGTCTCCGTGGACTCCTCGTGATTGATCGAAAGATCCACCACGCCTTTCGATGATGACAAAGACCAGCATCGCCAAACAAGGCTGACGGTCAGCTACTGTCCTGCGGCGCACCGACGTCTGGTCGGCTCATGCGAGACCTGCGCCTTCTTCCTGGGTCCTACCGCCGCCGGACCAGCGCGAAACTGCTCAGTCATCCTCCGTCAGCCGCGACATCGCTGCTAGGCGCGGGCTGACGGCACCGGTGAGATTAGGCGGCACGGCACCGGGAAGGGCCTGGTCTGGATCAATGTCCTCGTCGCACGTGAACAGGACCGCGAATGTCTGATGACCCGGTCGACCGGCCGCCCGACAGTCCAGCCAGCGAAGTCAGCCCAGTCACTCCGAATATCAGGAGTGATCCGACAATCTGGGATCCAGGGGTCGAACGCCTGGACGAGGCCGAGTGCCTCCGGCTCATCTCGCCCCGCGGCGTCGGCCGACTCGGATACTCCGGCCGACAGGGCGTCGGAGTACTTCCGGTCCTGTATCGGCTGGATGAAGGCAGCATTCTGTTCCGCACGGCGCTTGATAGCCCGACCGATGAGGATCTTCGCACCGGCATCGAAGGCGCCGCCTACAAGGTGAGCTTCGAGATCGACGATGTTGGCGAGGACGTCCGCGAAGGATGGATGGTGTTCATCCAGGGTGATGCGCACCATATGGACTCAGAAGACGACCGGATGTCGGCGTGGACGCCGGATATTCCGGCGAGTGGCAGCAGCACTCACGAGCATTTCCTGCGCATCACCCCGACGTCGGTTACCGGCCGCCGCCTGCGCCAGCGTTAGAGGCGCCGCCTGCAGGACCTTGACGTCCGGCGCTCCGTTAGGCAAGACTAACCGTTAGTGGATCCTAACCGAGCTAGTGACGCCTGGAGTACGCTGGCGGACGCCACCCGCCGCGACATCGTCAGCCGCCTGGCCGACGGACCGCAGGCTGTAGGACAGCTGGCCGCGGAGCTGCCGGTCAGCCGGTCGGCGGTCTCCCAGCACCTCAAGGTCCTCAAGGACGCCGGCCTTGTGAGTGAACGCGCGGTCGGCACCAGACGCGTCTACCGGCTCAATCCGACGGCAGTGGCCGCGTTGCGCGACCAGCTCGACACCTTCTGGCAGAGGGCTCTCGCCGGCTACGTGGATGTTGCCGAACTAACGACGGAGGAGAGTCCATGACCCGAACCGAGGTCCCCGTTGTCCGCACGCAGGTAGTGGTCAACGCGAGTGTCGAGCAGGCCTTCACTGCGTTCACCCAGAGGTTCGGTGACTTCAAGCCGGCGGAGCACAACATGCTCGCGGCAGCGATCACCGAGACAGTCTTCGAGCCCTACGTTGGCGGCCACATCTACGACCGCGCCCTCGACGGAAGCGAGTGCCGCTGGGCGCGGATCCTGGCCTACGACCCGCCTGCCCGCGTGATATTCAGCTGGGACATCAGCCCCCATTGGCAGGTCGAGACCGACCCGCAGCTGACCAGCGAGGTCGAGGTCCGGTTCGTGGCCGAGGGAGCGGACCACACCCGGGTGGAACTGGAGCACCGACACCTCGACCGGCACGGTCCCGATTGGCAGTCGGTCAGCGACGGCGTCGACGGCGAGCAGGGATGGCCGCTCTACCTGGCCCGGTACGCCACGATGATCGAGGCCGGCTGACATGGCACCGACAATCGCCAGCACTGTGGTGGACCGGCCCGCAGCACAGGTGTTCGCCTACGCGACCGACCCCACGCGCTTCCACGAATGGCAGCAGGGGGTCATCGACGGTCACCTGGAGCAGCCCGGGCCTCCGCAGGTCGGCACGAAGTGCTTGACCACTCGCCGCATCGGGGGAGCCAACCGGGTCGGCACGTCCGAGCTGACCCACATCGACGCACCAAGGACATGGGGCGTGCAGGGCATCGACGGACCCGTCCGCGCCACCGTCGACGTCACCGTGGAAGCCCTGACCGAAACCACTTCCAGGCTGACTATCGCGGTCGACTTCGACGGGCACGGCATCGGCAAACTGCTGGTCCCGCTCCTCGTCCGTCGCCAAGCAGCTAAGGAAATGCCAGCGAACGTCAAAGCTCTGAAACGATGCGTCGAGGCGGAGTAAGTCCAGGCCCAGTCGTGTGTAAGAGCGTAGGTGGCCGTCACCGATTCAGCCCGCTGAACGTGCACAGCACTGTCAGCCAGGTCCGCGGCGAGCTGGAATGCGGTCATCTTTCTCGCTGATACCATCCGTTTCAACGTCGCAAGTCGTCTGCGGCCCGTACGGGTGTGGAGGGATGATGCGAACGTGGGTCGGGGCCGCCTCGGCAGCGGCCGCTGTCTCCATCGCCCTCGTCGCAACACTCAGTGCCTGCTCGTCATCCTCGCCGCCGCCGCACAGGGCCAGCGGCGAGGCCCACAGTCTTGGCGCCAGCAGCCATGCTGTTTCCCGGCGCGACGTGGGCAGCCATACGGTCTATGCCACTGAGGGTGGCAGCGGGCGAAGCGGCTCGATGACGGTCACCGATCCCTTTGCGGCTGGGTCGAAGCTCCAGAAGATCGAGTACCACCTGAGCGACGGTTACAGCAAGCGGGTAATTATCCCGGGCGGCGCATTCGTGGCGGCCGAGGACATTGCAATCTGCGGCGCGGCAGGCCATCGCTACCGCAACATCGGATTCGTCGGCACCGGCCTGCCCTGCCATCCGGCTCTGCACGCCGTCGAAGTCCTCTATCACCAAGACGTGGGTGACCTGGTCGGACGGTTCCGGCCGCACGACAATGTCGAGGTGACCGAGACCGCCCATGGCAGCGGCCGCTACCTCACTGTCGGGCACATCGACCACGGGGCCATGCGAAGCGTCGAGTATTACTGGGCGAACGGGGAGCACCTGACTGTGCAGCTGCACGGCGACGTGCTGATAGACCACATAGTCCTCATCACCAAGGGAGGAACGCTCGGCGCGATTGTCACCCAGCACGCGTAGCCGGTTGTGCAACAGCCGTAGCGCGAGCGCGTCGCTTGCGGCGGCGCTCCGGTGGCAGCAAACAGACGGCCCGGAGCAGCTCAGGAGCTTTAGCCCGCAGGTTGCTGCACCCACCCGGTGGCTGCGGCGATCAGCCCAGCGGATTCCTCCGGCGTGTGTCCATCAGTATCAATCCGGGGGGCGCCAAGATTCTCTCGTTCCAGGACGCTGTCCACCCATATCGCCTGATCGGCGATAGCGCGCAGATATTCGTCCGATTTTCCCCGGAGCGGATCGCCGGGTTGTGGCCAGCTACCGCCGTCGCCGCGTGACATGACTCTGCGCGTCAGCTCGGCGGGACCGGAGTGGAGCCGACAGAGCGTGATAGTCGCCCTCGGAAACGCCTCGCTGTATGTCTGGAACGCTGCGTTGCTCGCGATGGGACCGGTGGCAATCAGGTGGGTGGCGCCGGCAGCATGGTAATTCCGCCAAATGGCTGCGAGATTCCGGGCCTTGAGCCGGTGGTTGCCGGGATCGTCCGGTCGCGCGGGGCTGATGAAGCCGATCTGGTCGAGGTCGACGTAGCCGATCGTGAGACCGGCGTTCAGGTATCGCATGTACAGGCGGAAAGCGATCGTTGACTTGCCGACGCCAGTTGGCCCGCAGATCAGCAGGATGTGCCCGTCGGCGTCGCTAACCTCTGGATACACGTTCTCTGCGGAAGCACTTTGCTGGAGGATTGTGCCGCTGAAGCCCGGCCAGTCACTGCAACTGTCGCGGACAAGCCCGGCCACCTTGTCGGCAGGTACTTCGGTGGTCTCGATACACGCCTGGGCGAAGTCGCTGCCATCCATGCCATCAGCCTCGTCGCGGACCTCCTGGAGCAATTCATCCAGGACCTCCCACTGCTCCCCCCTTTCGGCGAACCGGCGCACCACTTCCTCACGTTCGGCCCGCAGTCGGACAACTGTCACATCGGCGCCCGGCATCAGCTCGCGCCGAACGCCGGCCATCGGATCAAGGGAGCCACCAAGGATGACGCACTTCGCGCCTGCAGCCTCGTAGTTAGGAACTAGCGCACCGACATTCCTGGCCTTCAGCTGCCCGCAACTTGGATCTTCTGGCGATGCTGGGAAACACATGCCCAGCTGATCGGTATCAGCGAAAGCGACCTGCACGCTGGCCTGCGACAGCTCACTGAAGAGCTGCCATGACACCGTGGACTTGCCAACGCCGGCCGGACCACAGAGCCACAGGACTGGAACGAGACTGTTGGTCACCGCGTCACGCGCGGTCTTCGAGGAGCATGCAGGCGGCCACGATCGACGCGACGATCGAGATCATGGCCGTGATTCTTGGCGCTGGCGTCTTGGCAGGTCAAATGATTTTCCCGCCGAGTCGTCAGCAGGGACGGGCTCGCTCGGCGCCGCATTAACGAAACCTTGCGCCAGCGCTAACTGGGCACGTATCGGGTGCAGCGAGCTGCATTGAACGCTTGTGCTGCCAGAAGGTCGCGACCCCGCTAATCACAGATCCACGGACTCAGCGCGGATGCGCTCGTCCCGCGGCTTAAGGGCGCTCCGCGCAACGACGTCAACCCCAACACCGAGGAGATCCTCGAGATCCTGGAACAAGCCGACGTGATGTAGAAGAGAGGTAGCCGGCTTGAAGTCCACCAGCAAATCCAGGTCGCTGTCTGGGCGAGCCTCTCCCCTGGCGACAGAACCAAATACGGCGATTCGATGAGCCTTGCGCTTCTGCGCGACGCGGAGAATCTCCAAGCGGCGGCGGCGCAGCCCATCCAATGTCAGCACGTCATCCGTCACCCCTCAAGGGTATCGCCGGATGATCCGCCTGCCCACGAGCGTCCGATTTTCCGGCGGCTTTGCTGGTCCATGCGAGTCCGTCACGGGTCGTCTGAGCGGCCCATAAGAGGCCACGGCTCCCTTCGCGTCCACATTCAATGCCGTCAAGGTTGCCGTCACAGCCTTCAAGCTCTCATATCGTCAGGCGAGTCGGCCTTCCCTATGCAGGCGCGTCGGCCGGGAGGCCCGCTGCCAGGGCTGCGTCCAGCAGACGCTTGTCGTAGGTAACGAACCAGGTCAGCGCTTGCCGGGTGTGCAGCGCCGTGCCGAGATGAATAGCATCAAGGCTGCGGACTGTGGCGGGTCGGATGGTCTGGGCCAGCATCCGGACAGGCGGGTCCAGGCTGATCAGGTCGATCTGGTCAAGAACAGCCGGGAGCCTGGCCACCGCCTGAGGCGCGTGCCTAGCCAAAGCGCGGAATGACTCGATCTCTGTCAGCACCGAGCTGATCCAGCCCGTTTCAGCGCGCTCGTCGAGCCAGCCCCGCAGCGCCACTGACTCCGCCTCGGCGTGGACGAGCTTTACGACGGCAGCCGAGTCCAGGTAGATCATCAGCGCTCGCCGGAGCGGTCCCTGGCAAGTTCCTCGGCCACGTTGACTCCGTCCGACTCTCCAAGGTCTATCTGCAGGATCTCCCGGCGCATCTGAGCTGCCCGCTCGCGGCGGCTGGCCGCCTCCAGCACGGCCTGGCGGACCGCAGCGGACCGCGAGACGCCACCCTGGGTCAGCACGTCGAGGGCGTGGTCAGTCTCGTCATCGGTGCGGATGGTGATCGTGTCAGCCATACCTTGAGTGTAAGACAGGAAGTCTTACGCTTCAAATCTTCCGGCGGAGCAAGGGCGCGGCCTGTTGGACAGGAGCAAGAACCGCAGATAGGTCAGACGTTCTAAGAGTGGTGGGGCGGGTGGGGCTCGAACCCACGACCGGCGGATTATGAGTCCAGACCGCCCGCAGCGCAGGTCATCCGGGTTGAGCTGCGCAAAGGCCGGTTGACACCATGACGGCCGAAGCCGTTTGGGCACGGATTTGGCATGCCATGACCCTGAGGCGCCCGAAGCCCTCCTAGACGACGAAGTGCCACGCCCTTGGACCCGGGCCAATAGGCCCAACGTCCATCGGCATAGGGCGCCAGTCGGGCGGATTGTCGCTCGGTTGGTCACTTATGGCATGGCGCCGTTGTTTCGGGTCCGGCCGGTCGCTGGGTCTGCTGCTGGGCGAAGGCCGACTGGACAGACAGTTCGCCGGGTGCGGCGGGGACGGCTGGCGGCCTCGCTGGGTCGGGTCCGAAGCCGAAGCCGACTATCGCGCCGATGACGGCGAACGCGGCTGCGGCGATCAGAACGTCGTTGAGCCCGCTGGCGGTGCCGGCGTGCGCGGCGTGGGAAACTGCGGCGCGAGCGGCGGGATGGGCTGCGGCGGCTACTCGGGTGCCGGCGCCGGAGGCAACAGCGGCGGCCAGCCGGTGGATGGTGGCGGGCGGGGCGGGCAGGGTGGCCAGGGCGTGCAGGGTCGCGGTGGTGACGCGGGAACCGTACAGCGCGCCAAGCACCGCCACGCCGGTGGCGGTACCGACCTGGCGCAGGGTGTTCGTCAGGCCCGCGGCCATCCCGGCACGGGCCGGCTCCACAGCCGAAAGCGCGGCCGAGGACAGGCCGGTGGAGGTGATGCCCAGGCCGATCCCGGCCAGGACGAAGCCCGGCACGAGCACCAGCCAGGTGGAAGTGGCGGATATGTGGGCCATCGAGGCCAGCCCGATGGCGGCCGCGGCCATGGCGCCGCCCAGCAGCACTCGCATCGGCACTTTGCCGATCAGCCGGCCGGTCAGGAGGGCGACGGTGAAGGAGGACACGAACAGCGGCAGGAACCGCAGGCCGCCCTCGACCGGGGAATAGGCGAGCGTGTTCTGCACATAGAGCGACAAATAGCTGATCATTCCGATGACGGTGGCAGAGATCGCGAACGCGACGAACCCGGTCGCGGCAAAGCTGCGCCGCCGGAACAGGCGCAGGTCGGCCATTGGCGCGTCGGCGATGCGCAGCTCGTAGATCACGAACCCGGCAAACGCCACGGCTGCGGTCACGAACAGGGCCACGATCGCCAGGCTCGACCAGCCCATCGAGTTGCCGCGGATCAGCCCGAACATCAGCGCGGTCAGTGCCACGGTGATCAGGGCCGTGCCGGCCCAGTCGGCCCGGCCGCCGGCCGGGTTGCGGGATTCGCGCAGTTTGGCCACGCCGGCCGCGAACGCCGCGACGCCGATGGGCAGGTTGACGAAGAAGATGGCCCGCCAGCCCAGTGTGTCGGTCAGCACCCCGCCCACCAGCGGCCCGACGGCGCTGGCGCCGCCGAGCGTGGCGCCGAAGGCGCCAAGCGCCCGGGGAAGGGCGGCACCGGAGAATTCCGAGCGGATCAGAGGCGTGGCGGTGGCGAACAGCACCGCGCCGCCGACTCCCTGCAGCGCCCGGAACAACTCCAGCTGTAGCGCGGTCGCGGCCAGCGCGCACGCCAGCGACCCGGCGGTGAAGACGACCAGGCCGGTCAGGAACAGCCGGCGGCGGCCCAGCCGGTCACCCAAGGTGGCAGCCGGTAGCAGGAGCACGGCGAGCACCAGGGCATAAGCAGCGCTCACCCATTGCAGGTCCGGCAGGCTCGCATGCAGCTCCCGCTGGATCGATGGCAACGCCACGCCGACGATTGTGATGTCCAGCAGCAACATAAATGCCGCCGTGCACGCCAGCAGCAGGGTCCACCGCTGCCGCGACGACATTCCCGGGCTTTTAGCCATCTGCCTCACCACCCTGACCGGCGACCGCCGTCATGGAGGATGCCGAAGTGAGGTGGCATTTCCAGGAAGAGGAGCGCTCACACCCAGTGCCGGGCACCTGGGCGGCCGTGAAGCCACCTATCGGAGGTTCACTGCGCCAGGTATCCACCTGCCCCCGCCGTCCCCAGGCACTGCCGAATCCAGCGTTCATGAAATCAAGGCCTCCTCGCGCCAGCGCGTTGCGCTGTCGGACATGAGTCGTGTTCGTAAGACGGTAATACACCGTAAGCTATGCTCGTACCATCGGTGAGACAGAATTACGAGGGAGCCACGACGTGGCGACAGTAACGATCCGAATCGATGACGACACGAGGGATGAGCTGGAAGAGATCGCACGCACGCGAGGCTTGACCCTCAGCGATCTGCTCAGAGGGCAGATCGACGACCTGCTGGGCCGGGACATCCCGATGGGCGACGCTGTACCGCATGCGCTCTCCTGCCCGCAGCGGCACGTGCTTGCGCAGCAGCACGAGGTGCTGGCTCTGCTCCAGGCTGATGACGAGCACGAGTCCGAGCACCACCGTGCGATGGCCACAGTGCTTCGCGAGGGATACGCGGGAGAGTACGGCGACGTCTTCGTCGATATGCGCTCGGAGATAGCCAGGTCCGAATGCAAGCTGCTCTGGGACATCCTCGATATGTTCCGCGTGCTCGGAGGCAGCATCGACCGGCTGTCTGCCGACGATCACGGTGTCCTGGGAAGCGACAACGAGCGCCGGCTCAGGTTTGACGGATTCGACCGGAACGACACGCGCGAACGCCGGCTGCTCGGTTATGTGGACTACCTGGTCGGCAGAGGCCGGTGGGCTGAGCTCAAACGGCGGCTGGCGGAGATCGGCGACAACGGCAACTCGCATAGCCCTCGCCTGCCGTCCTATCAACGCATGCTGGCGGCGTACACGCCTATTTACGAGCAGATCGCGAAGGGCGCGCGTGGGTACGCCCCCGACGCCGGATTGTTGACCATTGATGAGCTCAAACGGGTAGCGGACGCATGGGAGTGGCCAGGACGAGGTTAATTCTCATGCGGGCTTAGATTTCGCCTGCGGTTACACGCACGTCTCATCCGCGCTAGGCCAGCCTGCTATCTGCAGGAATCGAAACGACGACTTATCACGCCGCGAACAGGTCGATATGCTGCCTGACGAACTCCTCCACGGACTCCGCAGGTCGGCCGGTGATTTCCTCGACCGTGGTGGTCATGCGGTCGTACCGATTCTCGCGATGTAGCCGGGCGACTGTGAGGAGATGCTCGTCGACGTACGGCCCGAGGCCGGCAGCTGCGAGCACTTGCTTGGCCCAGGTCTCCGGCGGGATGTCGACGTAGGACACCGGTCTGCTGAGTGCGCGGGCGTACTCTCCGGCGACCCCATTCATGTCCTGCGATCGGGGGCCGGTCAGCTCGAGGACCCTGCCGATGTACGGCCCGGGGTCGGTGAGGATAGTAGCGACGACCCGCGCGACGTCGTCGGTCGCGATCGGCGAGGTTTGACCGGTCCCGAAGGGAAGCCGGATGGTACCGCTGTCGGCAATGGTGTGCGCGGCCACTGTCATGAACAACGGATTGTCCAGGAAGAGAGTCGGGCGGACGTGTACGACCGGCAGCCCGGACCAGTTGAGGACCTGGTCCGACAGCCAGTGCATCCGCTGGTGGTGTGACTCGCTCATGCTGAGCGCGTTCATCTGGGACACGGTCATCTGGGAGATGGCGACGAGTGCATCCACGTGGCCGACGGCACGCGCCACCGTCGCGACTGTGGCGGTGGCCTCGAGGTAGGACGGCGACAGGCTCATGCTGAAGAAGATCCGCTGGACCGAGTCGAGGGCCGTCGCGACATCTGCTGGCCGCGTGAGGTCACCGACGACGACGCCGGCGCCGAGCGCGCGCAGGGCATCGGCCCGCTCGTCGTCGTGGTGCGCCATCGCCCGTACGGCTTGGCCGCGCTGACGCAGCAACGCCACCAACTTGCCGCCCACACCGCCGATTCCCCCGCCGGCGCCGGTCACCAGGATGAGGCCGGGCTCAGCCATTATCGGCACCCCTCGTTATCTCTGCGATCCTGGAGCGAAATCATTGACATGACTTGCCAAGGCGTTACTACGCCATCCTGGCCAGTGCCTTGTGGCGCTCGTTTCCGTTTATGCGCGGTGTGTCGATGAACGAGTTGTATTACTCATTAGGGCTGGTTGTTTTGAGCTTCGAGTCTTTCTTGTAATCGATCATCCGCTCATCAAGCAACTCTGAAGGTATCACTCGACGATCTGCCTTGAACTGCGGATGTCATCGGTCTAAGAGTCTTACCGAACAGATCCGGATAATCCGTGTGGACAGGTGGATGCATGGCATAGTGAATGTCCGCCAGGCGGTTATCAGGCTGTGGATGTGCGCAACCACTTTGATAGGCTCCCTCACTCCGCTCCCGCCCTCGTGATAGGCGCCGGGATCTTGCCGGGAAGATGCACAGCGACCTGCACTTCGCTACCCATGACCGCGCACAGCCGCCCACGGGGTCGACCGCACATGATCACCATCGCCGGGGATATCTGCAGGTCAGGACCCCCGGACCAGGACTTTCGAACAGTGGGGCGGGTGGGGCTCGAACCCACGACCGGCGGATTATGAGTCCGCTGCTCTGACCGGCTGAGCTACCGCCCCTGGACCGCGTGACCATTACACCAGAAGCTGCGCCAAGAGGTCGCAGAGCCAGGCTGGCAGGGGCTCACCTGGTGCTGAGCTGCATCTCCATGGCGTGCTCGACCAGGGCGATGAGCGTCGTCTTGGTGGAGTTCCGGCCGCGGGCGTCGCACTGCATGATCGGGACACGCGGGCTGATCGACAGCGCCTCCCGGACGTCATTCAGTGCATGCGGGAAGTCACCGTGGAAGCCGTTCACCGCGACGATGAATGGCAGGCCCGCCGACTCGAAGTAGTCCACCGCCGGGAACGAGTCGGCCAGCCTCCGGGTGTCGACCAGCACGACAGCGCCGATCGCGCCCTGGATCAGGTCGTCCCACATGAACCAGAACCGGTGCTGCCCCGGCGTACCGAACAGATACAAGATCAGGCCCGCGTCGAGCGTCACCCGGCCGAAGTCCATAGCGACGGTCGTCGTGGTCTTGTCCGGCGTGTGGCTCAGGTCATCAAGGCCATCGCTAGCCGTCGTCATGACAGCCTCGGTGGTGAGTGGCGTGATCTCGGAGACCGAGCCGACAAACGTGGTCTTGCCAACGCCGAAGCCGCCCGCGACGACAATCTTTACCGATGTCATCGCGGTTTCCGCGGTCGTCGCCTGGACGGTCCTAGAGCTTCCGAAGTCCACTGAGCACCCTTTCGAGCAGGTTAATGTCCGGGCGACCCTGTGCGTGGTCGATCTGGTGTACCCGGACCAGTCCTTCCATCGCCATGTCCGCGATGAGGACACGCGCGACACCCAGCGGCATGCGCAGCACCGCCGAGATTTCCGCGACCGACCGCCAGTCACGGCAGAAGCCGAGGATGGCCTGACATTCGGGGCTGAGCACGGACAAGTCCCGCGCCTCATAGTGCGATGCCGCAACCATTGCTTCGATTTGAAGCTGGTAACGCGGTTTAGTCCGTCCGCCCGTCACTGCATATGGGCGGACGAGAGCGCTACTCTCCTCGCCCGCCGCTCGCGATCCCGGCTCGTTCAGCCAGTGCTCGCGCGGGCGGGCAGCGTGCCCGGGGGCATAGTCAAATTCCGGGGCGCCGAGTTCATCGCGATGAGGTGGATACAGGCGCTCGCCCGTATCCCAGTCATCGCGGCCGTGGCCAAACACGGCAGCCTCCTGTCACTATCGGCCGCCCTCAGCCCAGCCAGGGTGACCGCCGCGCACTTCGGGCGTCAGTGCGCTGCCGACTCGCTCGACGAGCAAGGCCATCTCATAAGCCACCAGACCCATGTCGCAGTCGGCCGCGGCGAGTACTGCGAGGCTGGATCCGTCGCTGATCGCCATGATGACGAGCAGCCCCCGCTGCATCTCGACCACGGTCTGCGTCACCGCGCCGCCCTCGAAGACGCGCGCGGCGCCCTGGGTCAGGCTCGTCAGCCCTGACGTCACGGCAGCGAGCTGGTCGACTCTGTCAGCCGGGAAGCCATGCGAGAACGCCATTGGCAGTCCGTCCGAAGAGACCACGATCGCGTGGGCCACTGAAGGCACGCGCTCGACGAAGTTCGTGATCAGCCAGTTCAGGTCTTGAGCCGGACGCACTAGCGGACTCACAGGTGCACCTTCCTCTCACGGCATGCATCAGGTCCGGGCGGACCCGGCGCCGCATTGGCTTGTCGCGGGGCATGCGGCCGGGGCATCCGCGCTCCCATGCTAAGCATGACGAGTTGAGCAAGATCGTGTCAGCCTCATTGAGAACCGTCATCCCCATCCGGCTGTGCATCTTCGCCGACGACCGCCGCGCGGCCTTCCCGCACGCCGCGCTGGAAACTCGAGAACCGATCGCGGGTGGCCGCCGCCGACCGGGCGGGAGCAGGCGCGAGAGGCTCGGGTGAAGCCGTGCCCGGAACCAGGTTTGCCTGTGGTACTCGCTTAGGCAGCCCGGCCTCGGTCGTGCCGCCGGTCGCTGGCGAGCTGACGGCTGCGGCCGCCTCCCAGCCGCGATCCGCCACCGACGCGGTCCAGCTGACTTCGGGTTCCGGCATACTTGCCGCGGCCGCCGGAACGGGCCAGCTGTCGCTGCCGCCACCAGCGCCGAGGCTTGCGCTGCCGAGGCCAGCACCGGCCTGGCCGCCCAGGGGGCCACCCATGGCTGGGCCAGTCGCTACGCCGCTGCGACCCCGGCGGAACCAGTCGGACTCGACGGCTTCGAAGATGGGAAGCCGGTTTTCCGTCGCCACGTGCTCAGCGGGCGGGACCACAACTCCGCTGGGCGAGCTGACCGACGCTGCTGCGCCGAGCGGGTCGCTAGCGAAACCGGCATGACCACCGTTCCTGGTCTGCCCGCCCTCCCAGCTGAAGCCGCCCCTCTCGCTGTCGCGCGCGTCGTCGGCGTGCTGAACGGCATCCGGACGGCCGACGACGATTGGCTTGCCCAGGTCGACCGACGGAGCCGACGCGCCGTAGTCAACGGTCGGCCCGGCCAGGTCAGCTACCGGCATCGGCCCGCTGCCATACGAGTCGGCGGCCGGGTACGAGCCCGACATCGCATCGGCCCGATCAGGCTGCGTGGCCAGATCGACCTCGGCCGCATCCGAGCCGACGGCAGGCAGCGGGCTCGTCGTCGCGGCACCCGCCCAGCCCGCGTTGCCGGGATGGAGTCCGGCGCCCGGCACCCGGCGCGGTCCCAGGCCGGCGCTGGCGTCGGCGGCCGACTCTTGCTGCGAGGCGAATCTCGGCGCGCGGGCCGCTGTGATCTCCTGTTCGGCGGGCGATGGCATGCCGTCTGCGCTGCCGTTGGCAACGAGGTTGAGCCTGGTGCCGCGACCAGCGCCAGCGCCATCGGGGCTCGAACCAGCCGGCCCGGCCATGGCGGCTGGCGAATCGAATCTCCGCAGGCCGGGCACACCGGGAGTGGCCTCGTGGCTGACGACTTCGTCGGGCAGCCAGACCAGCGCCGTCAGGCCACCGGCTGGCGCCGGCCGCAGCCGGACCCGGATGCCGTGCCGGGCTGCGAGGCGGGCGACCACGAACAAGCCCATCCGGCGGGACACGGCCACGTCGACCACTGGCGGGTTGTCCAGGCGCCAGTTGGCGTGCGCCATCTCCTCAGCGCCCATCCCTACGCCCTGGTCCGTGATGTCGAGCAGGACGCCTCCGCTGGTCAGGAGGTGGCCGGCCACCACGACAGGCGTCTCCGCTGACGAGAAGGACGTGGCGTTCTCGGCCAGCTCGGCCAGCAGGTGGACGACGTCGTTGACTGCGTGCCCGCGAACGGCGATGCCCGGCTGGACGTTCAGTGTCACGCGCTCGTATTGCTCGATCTCGGAGACAGCAGCACGGAGCACGTCGACCAGGGCGACCGGCTGGTTCCAGCGGCGGGACGCGTCATGGCCGGCGAGGACTAGCAGGTTTTCCGAGTTGCGGCGCATCCGGGTAGCGAGGTGGTCCATCTGGAACAGGCTGGACAGCCGGTCCGGATCCTGCTCACCCTGCTCGAGATCGTCAATCAGGCGGATCTGCCGCTCAACCAGGGACTGACTGCGGCGCGACAGGTTCACGAACATGGCGTTGACGTTGCCCCGCAGCGCCGCCTCATTGGCAGCTAGCCGAAGCGCTTCCCTGTGCACCTGGTCGAAGGCGCGCGCCACTTCACCGATCTCGTCCGAGGAGTCCACATCGATCGGCTCGACCTCGAGCGAGATGCTGGCTCCGTCGGAATCGCTCATCCTACGAACAGTCTCCGGCAGCCGAACACCGGCAACTTCCAGAGCGCCGGACCGCAGTCGGCGGAGCGGCCGCACCATCGACCGGCCAACGACAGTCGTGAGCAGCAGGGCGAGCAGCAGCACGATCAGGACAGCGGCACCGACGAGGGCGGCCGAGATGATCGCTTGCCGACGCAGCACCGATGCCCTGGCGATCGTCGTGGCCACCAGGTTCTGCTGGACCGTGTCGATGCCGTCGATTGTGCCGGTCGACATCGCTCCTGCCCACTCATTGGCCGTCGTAGCCAGGTTGCTGAGCGACTTTCCGTCCTGCCCGTACTGGATGGCCTGGAGCTCGTAGTTGCCGGCGTAGTCGACGAGGCTACCGCTCACCGAGCCGTTGTAGAGGGCTACCTGTTGCGGCGTGGCGACTAGGTCGTACTGCGCGATGTTGGCGTTTTCCTCTTCGAGCGCTTTACTCGCGTCGCTCAGCGCCGCGGGATCGAAAAGGCCCTCTTGGGCGAAGGCGTACGACAGCAGGCCGCGCTGCTGCGAGGCCTCCTCGGCGATCAGCGAGACGAGGTTCAGAGCGCGAACGTCGTTGTTGAGTGCCGGGTCGCCGCTGTCCAGTGCGATGTTGTCGTCGATGGCGAGCAGCTGGGTGATCATCGAACGGTACTGGCTCAGGATCTCCGTAGCCGGCAACTGCGTGCTCGTCGCCGCTGTCCGCAGCGGCGGCAGCAGCCTCAGCAGGGCGGGGATGTTGTGCGCGTCCGTCTGAACCTGCCCTGGGTACCCAGCCCCGATGCCAGCAGCGTCTGCGCGCACCTTCTGAACCCACGGGCTGGTGAGCTTCTGGTCCTGCTGCACCAGCTGAAGGTTCTCCGGTGCCCCGTTCTGAGTGTTGTGCTTGAGCATCCCCGCCCGGCCGGCAGAATTAGATCCGATGTATTGCAGCGTCTGGTCGCGTTCGTCCTCAAGCCGGGCGGCCAGGCCCGTGACGTCATAGCTCGTGCTCGCCAGCTGCTCGACACGCTGATAAGCGAGCGCGCTCTGCACCGACGTGACGATGCGAGAGCCGCCCAGGACGACCGCGGTCAGCGTCGGAATGATGATCAGCAGCAGCAGCCGGGACCGCACGCGCCAGTTCTTGAGCGACCTCCAGGTCACCGCGTTGCTGCGCGGCGCCTCCGCTTGTCCGGCATTGTCGGGCCCAGCACCGGGAGCACTAGGAGCACCCGGAACGCCGACAGCGCTAGCCGGGCTGCCGACGGGCGGACCGGCGACCGCAGGAGCGGCAGTGCGGGCCTTTTTGTCTCGGGACGGCACAGTCTCTGAACCCCTCACCTGGCGGCCGGGCTCTGGGCACACACCATCGCGGCACAGGGCACTACCGACATGGCAAACCTCCCAGACATCGGCTCTTCATCGGGTGCAGTCAGTCACAGCCAGCGCAACTCTAGCTGGTAACCGGGTAAGGTGCGCCAATACATGCACGAATCGGAAAAACCGATGTAACGTGACGTTTGACGGGCCTCCTGGCAGCAATAGGGTACTCTCTGCCGCATCGTCCATGTTTAGGAAACCGACCGGTTCGCCTGTCGGCTGGCCGGACGAGGTGCGATAAATCCGAACCCGCGCAAGGAGAGTCATGAGGCTTGACCCGGCCGGAAGCCTGCTGCCGAAGCGGAGCCGCCGGGCCACTCGGGCCCGGATCCTCCTGGCCGCTGCGTCCGGGCTTGCCATTATCGGCGCCGCAGGATGCGCCGGGACAGCCAGTGCCGGTGGCAGCGTGTCCAGCACCATCACAATCGCCGCCGTGCCGGGGGTAGACAACGCACCTCTCTACCTTGCCAAGAAAGAAGGCCTTTTCGCTGCCGCTGGGCTCAAGAATGTGGTCATCAAGACCTACTCGAGCCAGGCGGCCGAGCTCAGCGCCCTCCAGAGTGGCCAAGCCGATATCGCGGCCAGCGACTACGGCAACGTCTTCTACCAGCAGTACCTGCGGCACGATCTCCGGATTCTCGGCGATGGTTACGACGCTGGCGCGGGCGTGCTCGAGATTCTGACGTGGCCAGGTTCTTCGATCAAGTCGCCGCTCGACCTCGTCGACCAGCAGGTCGGGCTGCCCGCGGACAGCCTGGTGCCAGGCCTGCAAGGTTCCGACAGCCCGATCAGCCTGGACGCGGTGGCCGCGACCGAGGTGCTGACGAACTATGTCGGCAATAACGCCCAGTCAGTCCAGTGGAGGCCCATGTCGCAGGCGCAAGAGGTCACCGAACTGGAGCAGCACACCATCAAGGCGATCCTGGTCAGCGAGCCATATATCTACCAGGCGGAGAGCCAGGCCGGCGCCGTCGAGGTTCTCGATGCTTGCAGCGGCTCGACCGCGAGCCTGCCGCTGGCCGGCTACGTGGCAACGAACGCATGGGCCAAGGACAACCCGGGCGCCGCCGCGGACTTCCAGCAAGCACTGGCTACCGCCCAGGGCGGTGCCGGGATGACCGGACAGGTTCAGCAGCTACTGCCGTCGGCGACCGGCATGAGCGCCCAGGATGCCGACCTGATCACGATCGGCACCTACCCGACGTCTACCAACGTGCTCAGCCTGGAACGCGTGGTGCGCCTGATGTCGGACTTCGGCATGCTGGGCAAGCCAGGGCAAGCGCCGCCCGTCCCCCCGATGGTCGTGCATGGCTGAGCGGCGCGAGGCGTCCCGGCGCAATCAGGTCTGGCGCAATCAGGTCGAGCGCAATCAGGTCCGCGGCATTAGGTTCGGCGCAAGCTACGTCAGTCCGAGTTGCCGGGCGATGACCATGCGCTGCACTTCCGACGTGCCCTCCCCGATCTCCAGCACCTTCGCGTCCCGGTAGAACCTGGCAACCGGGAACTCGTTCATGAACCCGTAACCGCCGAATATCTGGGTCGCGTCCCTGGCGTTGTCCATCGCGGCGTTGGAGCACGTCAGCTTCGCGAGCGCGGCCTGCGACTTGACGCGCTCGCCGGCCACCAGCCGGGCGGCAGCGTCGTACCAGGCCAGCCGCGCAACGTGAGCGCGCGCCGCCATGTCCGCAATCTTGAACTGGATCGCCTGATAATGCCCGAGCTCGTGGCCGAAGGCGGTCCGCTCAGCGGCGTAACGCAGGCACTCATCGACGCAGCCTTGCGCGAGGCCGGCGGCCAGCGCGGCGATCGCTACCCGACCCTCATCGAGCGTCTGGAGGAACTGGGCGTAGCCGCGGCCGGCCTCGCCCAGCAGGTTCTCCCGCGGCACCCGGCAGTCAGCGAACGCCAGCTCTCGAGTATCCGAGGCGCACCAGCCGACCTTCGAGTACTCCGGCCCCACGGTGAAGCCCGGCGTTCCGGACGGGACCATGATGGCCGAGATCTCCGGCCGCGCGCTCGCGGGACTTGCACCTGCGCCGGTGAGGGCGAGCACCGTCACCACCGAGGTGATCGACGTGCCCGAGTTCGTGATGAAGGCCTTGGAGCCGTCGATCACCCACTCGTCACCGTCCGCGCGGGCCCTAGTGCGCATGCCGCCTGGAATGTCGGACCCGCCGCCCGGCTCGGTGAGACCGAAGGCCGCGAGACGCTCGCCCTGGCACAGTTCGGGCAGCCAGCGGTCCTTCTGCGCAGCCGACCCGAACCTGAAGATGGGCATCGCCCCGAGCCCAACACCCGCTTCCAGAGTGATCGCGACGGACGAATCGATCCGGGCGAGTTCGTGGAGGGCTAGGCAGAAAGCGAAGTAGTCGCCGCCCATGCCGCCGTACTCCTCAGGGAACGGCAGGCCGAACAACCCCAGCTTGCCCATCCTGGCGACAATCTCGTAGGGGAACTCACCTCGCTCGTAGTAGCCGCCGATGACGGGCGCCACCACGTCGCGAGCGAATTCCGCAACCGTGGACCGAAGCGCCTCCTGCTCTTCATTGAGCGTGAAGCCGATCATTCTTGGATCGTACCGCCAGGCCCCTGGCCAGCACGAAGGCCAGGTCAGCGCGGCGATGGCGACTCAGGAGTTTGGCCCTGGCACCAAGACGGCGGGAGGCACGTTAGTCTCTCGTGCGGAGGTTGCGGTGCGGAAGCCGGCCGGGGCCGCGGGTGAAGGAGTCCAGGAGGACGTGATGGCGACGCTTACCTGTCCCAACTGCGTGGCCGAGGTCATGCCCGGCGACCTGATCTGCTTCACGTGCGGCGCCAACCTGCCGCGGACCCCGAGGGAAGACGACTACCCAGCGCCGACCACCGTGATGCAGGAATACCTCCGGCCCGATACGCGGCCCGGGGCCATCTCCCCCGCAGTTCTCCGGCTCACTTTCCCGACAGGGAACGTGGAGGTTCCAGCTGGCACGACATTGCTCCTGGGACGTGATCCGGCGGAATCCCTGGTAGCGGCGGCATTCGCGGACTTCGAAAACGTGTCAAGGCGCCATGCGACGGTCATGGTTGACGACAGCGGACGTGCCAGCATCCGCGACGAGAACTCGACCAACGGCACGTTCGTCAACGGCGACCGGGTACTGCCCGGCATCGCGGTCCGGCTTGCGGATGGCGACGTCGTTCGGCTAGCCGCAGACGTTTCCGCTGAAGTCAACCTCCCGCGCCAGCATCCGGACCCGGCGTCGTTCTCCCGCAACTAGCGGCACGGCTCGCTCACTCGGTCAGGTCCGCCGCGAACCAGGGATCGGTCACGCCGTCAGCGCCGAACCAGGGCCGGTACGGGCTGCGCGCGGGCTCGCCGAGCTCGCCCCAAGCCGGCATAGCCTCTCTGCGTCCTGCCCGAATGTCCCCGGCCGCATCGCCTTTCTCCGGGTCGTCCGAGCCAACGTCGTCCGGAACGAGATTCTCGGGAACCTCGTCATCCGGATCCAGGTCGTCTGGATCCAAGCTCTCAGGACCTAAGTCCTCAGGACCCACATCCTCGGTATCCAGGTCGTCTCCGTCAGCGTCGCCTGCCGGGTCGGCGGACGGGTGCCCGGCAGCCAGCCGCGTCAGTCGGCTGGCTAGGTCGTCGGGCCTGGCCTGATGGTCCCACCCGCCGTTCAGATTCTCAGTGCCGTGCGCGTTCGTCTCGGCCCATGGCCGATCTGACAGCCGCATGTGCCGATTGTGCCCCAGTGCCGGGCCTGGCCGCCCGCGATCCGGCCCCTCCAGTCCACCTCGGCTCGTCGCATATGTGCATTTGCGCATCGACAGTCCGCTGGACCGCTGATGGCCGCCTGGCCGTAACCTAGGCCACGTGAGCATCGCGCCCGTCCAGCACGCAAACTTCGCAGGCCGCCGCGGATGATCCACTTCGAGCTGACCTGGCAGCAGGCCGCGGGGGCCGCGGCGTGCCTCGCCATAACCACGGCGGCGCTGCGCGCACCGCGCAGGCCGCGGCTGCGCTCCGTGTCGGTCTTCACGCAAGAGACCGCGCTCGTGGTGGGCTTGTTCGCACTCTGGCAGTATGCGGGCTCGTTCGCTGTGCTTGGCCCAGGCGGAGCGCTCGGCCGGTCTCGCTGGATCTGGCACGTCGAGCGCGTCATGCATCTGCCGAGTGAGACCGCGATTCAGCAGACCTTTCTGCCCCATCCGCTGCTCATACAGCTGTTTAACCTGTACTACGACGTCCTGCACTTCCCCGTGCTGATCGCGTGCCTGATCTGGCTTTTCGTCTGGCACCGCAACAGTTATGGCCGGTGGCGTACGACCCTGGTCGCCTTCACGGGCATCAGCCTGCTCGTGCAGCTCATCCCGGTAGCCCCGCCGCGGATGCTCCCTGGCACCGGGCTCGTCGATACCGGCGTGATTTACCACCAGTCCGTGTACTCCAACGCGACCGGGTTCAACGCTGATCAGCTCTCCGCGATGCCATCGGTCCATGTTGGCTGGGCGGTCCTGGTGGCGATCGCCGTCATCACGACGGCACGTAGCAAGTGGCGCTGGCTCGTTGTCCTCTATCCCGTCTTGACCACGCTGGCCGTGGTTGTCACCGCCAACCACTTCTGGCTCGACGGCGTCGCCGCGGTCCTGATCCTGGTAGCCGTGCTCGCTGCCCAGGGCTTGGCGCGGCGGTTGTTCGCCGCCAGAGCGGCGCCCGTCGCGCAGGTTAGTCCAGACGCGGTTGACGAGGCGGCTATGGTTTCTCGTCATCAATGACGATGCCCAGGCTGGCCGCTAGGACCGGGGCTACGATCGCGAGCTGACCCGAGCTGATAATCGCACCGCGCAGGGAGCCGGTGTCGATGATCAGGCCAAGCTCGGCGTCCCGCAGGTCGGTTCGGTCCATGGTCACCTTGCTGAGGTCCACCCGGGTGAGCCGGGATCCGGCGAACGAGCACTGCGTGAGCGTGGCGCCGGCGAAATCGACGTCACGGAGTACGCAGTCGTGGAACGTTACGCCGGTCAGCCTGGCGGCCCGGAAGTTCACCGAGTCCAGCTTGCACCCGCTGAATACAACGCGCCGCAGCTCAGCCCCGAAGATTTGCACGCCCGCCACGGATGAGCCGATGACCGTGACGTCGAGCCAGGCGCCCTCGGCGAAGTTAGTGCCGGTCAGCCGGACGTCACGCATCCAGGTGTCGCGGACGCTGGCGCGCGGCAGCCGGCCGTTGATGATCGACACATGCCGGAACGCGCATTCCAGGAAGTGTGCGTTCGGCATCTGTGGCTTGTCGAACTCGGCCCGCTCGAACAGCACGGAGTCGTAGTCGCGCTCGGCGTCGAGTGCGCCCTCGTGGCGGATCAGGGCGCGGGCATAAGGCAGGTCGGCCAGATCAGGCAGCTTCATCGCGTCCCCCACCGGCCGGCGAACCGGCGAGGAAGCGCGCTACGTCGCGAGCCTCCGCGGCCAGTGCAGCATCGGTGTCAGCCGACAGCGGCCCAAACAGGTCCAGCGTCACTTGTCCGGCTGAATACGCCCAGATCCCGGCCGCGCGGCCGTCGACCAAGGCGAACGGGCGGAACAGGCCGTTCATCGTTACGACACCCGGCCTGCCGCCTAGAACCGAATCGCGGGACTCCCAGCCCAGCAACACTGCGTCAAAGGCGCCGAGCAGCCGAGGGGGCGGCATACTCACCTGGTCTTGCGATGCTGCGGCCAGCTCAGCCAGGCCATCGGGCCGCTCGCGGAGCTCACCGGCGATGGCTCTCAGGCCGCCGCGCACCTGCCCGAGCGGCAGCCCTGCCCACTTGGCGAGGTCGCGGTCGCTAGCCGGACCGTGGCCGGCTAGGTAGCGCCGGGCCAGCTCGGCGAGCGCGAGCTCGCGATCGAGCGCAGGTGGCGGCATGCCAAGCCAGTCGCGCACACTCACATACGCGTGCTGCGCGCCGATCATAGGCCCGCGTACAACTATGCCTCGCAGGCTGGCCAGCATCAGCACGTGCAGGGCTACTCCGCCATTACGCGGCAGCCCGGCGGAAGCGATCTGCTCGGCAAGCTGGGCCCGGACCTGTGGGCCGTGCGTCAGGAGCGCCCGCCCGATGGCCGCGACGCCCTTGTCGGCCTGCTCCTGCGACACGCCGAACCGGGCCAGGTTGCGCTGGCAGCCGATCTGATACTGCGGCTTGGCCGTCAGCTGGTGGAGCCACCAGTAGTCCTCGCTGCGGATCAGGTGCAGCGTGCCGCGGTTCAGCCAGGTGATGAGCAGCGAACGGTCCTCAGTGAGTGCGCGGTCCACGTCACCGGCGGTGAGCCCCGAGGTCCGCGAGCGCACCGCCAGCCTCGCGCCGCGCGGATCCTGGGCCTGGATCGCGAGCAGCCGCTCGGCGACCTCGACCGGCCCGCGTGCACGCATGCCCGACAGCTGCTGCGCCGCGAATCGCCGAGCCTGCAAGTCCTGACTCGGTCCAAGCTCTCCGTGGGTCTGTCCGCCTCCTACCTCGCTCGACGCCACATAACCTCCCGCCACAATCACCTCTCTGCCCCTTCGCCAGCGTGCCATGGGTCAGCGCGCCACTGGCCGCTCCGCTACGCCCATCATCTCGGACGCCAAGACAGCAGAGTTGCATGCACGCGGCTCGGGCCGGCGAATAGTGAAGTAGGCACTTGACTATTATCGAGGCGACCTGCATACTCAAGTACGTGCTTAACCAAGTGGCGGACCTAGCCCGGGTGTGCCGGCTCGGCCGGACCAAGGCGTGTGCCGTGACCTTGGCCGCGCTCCGTTCGGCCGAGAGCTGGATAGCCAAACTGCGTTCCCTCTCGGAGCGCCGTCTGGACCGCCTGGGCGACTACCTGAGCGATGCCGCCACCACCAGCCCGTCCCGCGAGCCTGACATCAGCCGCGGTCCGATCGATCAGCCTGAGGAGACACAGTGACCGACCGCTCTGTCAACCATGCCACGTTCGTCATCGAGCGGAGCTACCCCGCGCATCCGGCCAAGGTCTTCGGCGCCTGGGCCGACGCGGCGGCTAAGGCCGTCTGGATGGACGACCCCGACTTCAAATCCGACGGGACCGAGGCCGACCTGGACTTCCGTGTCGGCGGACACGAGCGCTTTGGCGGCCTAACCCCCGAGGGCAGCTCCTACAGTTACGACGCCACCTACTACGACATCGTGCCCGACCGCCGGATCGTGTACTGCTACGAGATGTATATGGATGACGCGCGGATATCCGTGTCGGTCGCCACCGTCGACATCCTGCCGGACAGGATCGGCACCAAGCTCACCTACACCGAGCAGGGCGTGTTCCTGGACGGCATCGACAAGCCCGAGGCGCGCGAGGAAGGCACGACCTGGATGCTCGACAATCTCGGCAAGTACCTCCAGTCGCAGAACGACAGCTGAGGGCTGGCCGATGCGCAAGATCTTCGCGTTCCTGATCGTCAGCGTCGACGGGTATCACGAGGCCGACGACGGCGACCTGTCGTGGCACCACGTCGATGGCGAGTTCCACGAATTCGCGGTAGAGCAACTCGACGAGGCCGACACGCTGCTGTTCGGCCGGCGGACCTACGAGGGCATGGCGGAATTCTGGCAGAGCCCGACTGCCCTTGAGGTCGATCTGGCGACGACCGAGCGGATGAACAGCTACGCCAAGATCGTCGTCTCCCGGACAATGGTCAGCGCGGGCTGGGCGCCGAGCACTCTGATCAGCGACGACGTCGCCGCCCACCTCACCAAGATCAAGGAACAGCCGGGCAGGGACATCGCCCTGCTCGGCAGCTCGGAGCTGACCGCCAGCTTGCTCGCTACTGGCGTCATCGACGAAGTCCGCATCATGGTGAGCCCGGTTGTCCTCGGCAACGGCCATCCGGTCCTCGCGGGCGCCGACCAGACGCAGCTCGAGCTAGTTCGAATACGCCAATTCGCGTCCGGCAACGTCCTGCTGACCTACAAGCCCGCACGTTAGTCGACCCTGGGTGTGACCTGAGTACGGCCATAGGCGTAGCCAGGTCACACCCAAGTAAGATCACCGGCCATTTCGGCGGCAGCGGCAAACAGCCCTAGACTCAGAACCGCGGCTCAGGGCAACGAGCCAGAGTTGAGCGCGACGGGGACTAGGTGGAGGACGCCACGATGGCAGCCGGTAATTATGGCGGCGCTATGCGCGCGTCGGACCACGACCGCTCGCGAGTGCAGTCGGTGCTGAACGACGCTTACGCGGAAGGCCGACTGACTCACGAGGAATGGGACCAGCGCGCCACGACTCTCGCCAGCGCGGCGACCTACGCCGATCTGGATCGGCTAACGGCCGACCTGCCAGCGCGGCATCCCGGCATGCAGGTAAGCCCGGCGCCGCAAGCCTGGCTGCCGCAGTCCCAGACCCAGCACACCAACGGGATGGCCATCGCAGCACTAATTTGCGGGATTGGCCAGCTCGCCGTTGGTTTGCCGGCCGGAATCGCAGCGATCATCCTGGGTCGTCAGGCGCGCAAGCGCATCCGGATTACGGGCGAGAACGGCGATCGGCTCGCACGTGCCGGCATCATCCTGGGCTACATCGGCATTGGAGTGGTCGTCCTAGCCGTGCTAGCAGTGCTGCTGCTAGGGGTCGCGGTGACGCACCGCAGCGGAGCGAGCTAGGAGTCACTGGCGGAGATGGCCCCGTTCCCGGCCTTAGAGCTTTTCGCTGTCTAGTGACGCCATGCCGCCAGGGTCATAGCGTTCGCCTGCCACCGCCGACGCCGGCACGGCAGCCTCGATAGCGGCCAGTTCGTCCGCCGTCAGAGTCAGCTCCAGTGCCCCGAGCGCCTCGGCCAGGCGGTCCCGGCGCTTGGTGCCGATGAGCGGAATAATGTCGCGGCCACGGGAGAGCACCCAGGCGATCGCGAGCTGCGCCGTGGTCACCCCGCGCGCGGCCGCGATGTCCTCAAGCGCGCCGAGCAGGTCGAGGTTGCGGCGCAGGTTGTCGCCCCGGAACCGCGGGAACCTGGTCCGCGGGTCCGCCGCCCCGATCGCCCGCGCGCTGTCGGTCGACAGCAGGCCGCGCGACATGATTCCGTACGCGGTCACGCCGATGCCGAGCTCGCGCACGGTCGGCAGGATTGCGGTCTCGATCCCGCGGCTCATCAGCGAGTACTCGATCTGCAGGCCGGCCACCGGGTGCACGGCGGCCGCCCGCCTGATCGTCCGCGGCCCCATCTCCGATAGGCCCACGTAGCGCACGTAGCCGGCCTTAATCATCTCGGTGATCGCGCCGACCGTTTCTTCTATGGGAACGTGGTCGTCTAGCCTGGCCGGCTGATACAGGTCGACGTAGTCGGTGCCGAGCCGGACCAGTGTGTAGGCGAGCGAGTTCTTCACCGCGGCTGGGCTTGTGTCATGCCCGATGAACGCACCGCCAGGATCTCGCTGGCCGCCGAACTTCACCTGAATGAACACGCTCGAGCGATCGACGCCGCGGAGCGCATCCCGGAGCAGCAGCTCATTGTGGCCCATGCCATAGAAGTCGCCGGTATCCAGGAGCGTGATCCCGGCATCGAGCGCGGCTCTGATCGTGGCGATGCTCTCGCTCTCATCGGCCGGCCCGTAGATGCCAGACATGCCCATCAGCCCGAGGCCGACCCGCGAAACTAGCGGGCCGCCGCGACCGAGTTCAGTGAGTTCCATCAGGGACTCCGTTGGTCGAGAGATACACGGGTTCACCCTGGATGTACGTCGCCAGCACGCCGGTGCTGCCGATCTCTCCCGCCGGATGCGCGAACGGATCACGGTCGAGGACGACCAGATCGGCTAGCTTGCCGCGCTCGATCGAGCCAGTCTCGTCGTCGAGATGGTTCACGTACGCCGAGCCGATCGTGTACGCCGCGAGTGCTTCGGCCAGGTCCAGCCTCTGACTCGGCAGGAACGGCTCAGCATCCGCCCCGCGCGCTCCCTGCAGCGAGCGGTTCACCGCGACGTGGATCCCGCGCAGCGGGTTGGCGCTGCTGACTGCCCAGTCGCTTCCTGCCGCTAGCCGCGCGCCGCTGCGCAGGAGGTCGCCGAACACATACTGCCGCTGGGTCCGCTCTGGGCCGATGAATGGGATCGTGAGGTCGTCCATCTGCGGCTCATGGGCAGCCCACAGGCCCTGCATGTTGGCGGTGACGTCGAGGGCAGCGAACCGCGGCACGTCCTCGGGATGGACGACCTGGAGGTGCGCGATGTGATGCCTGTTGTCGCGGCTCCTGTCACCGCGGCTCCTGTCGCCGTGGTTCCTGTCGCCGTGGTTGTCACGGATGCTGTCGTGGTGGTTGCCCCGGTCGCCGTCGTCTGGCCCGCCGTTGGCGGCGCGGGCTGCCTCGATGGCGTCAAGTGCCTCCCTGACCGCGCGGTCGCCGATCGCGTGCAGGTGTACCTGGAACCTGAGCGCATCCAGCTGCGCCACATAGTCGCGCAGCGCGGCCGGATCCACGTAAGACAGCCCGCTGCCGTGCTCGTGGCATCCCGTGGGGTCGAGGTACGGCTCGAGCATGCCGGCCGTGAAGTTCTCGGCGACGCCGTCCTGCATGATCTTCACGGTATTCGCACGGAACCGGGGGGCGCGGCCGCGCTCGCGTCGGGTCAGGATGTCGGGAAGTTGCTCGCCGCCCCTGGTCCGGTCCCACCACAGGGCACCCTCGACTCTGGCCGTCAGCTGCCCGCTGGCTGCGGCAGCGAGATACACCGGCAGCGGGTCCGGGCTGCCGAGGTAGTCGCCGACGATCGCGTCCTGCCACGCGGTGATCCCGCGAGCGTGCATGTGCTGCTGGGCGAGTAGCAGGCCGGCGAGCCGCTCTTCGACGGTGAGTTCGGGTAGCAGCCGGGCGACCAGGTTCGCTGCACCTTCGTGCAGTGTGCCCTGCGCACCCCCGTCCAGCTCACGTTCGATGCGGCCATCGGCGGGGTCGGGCGTCCGGGTGTCGATGCCAGCCAGCTCGAGCGCGCGGGTGTTGGCCCAGGCGCCGTGGCCGTCCCGGTTCGACAGGTAGGCAGGCCTCCCGCCGGTCACGGCGTCGAGCGTCTGCCGGTCCGGGGTGCCGCCAGGGAACCACTCCATCCGCCAGCCCGAGCCCGCGATCCATTCCCGGTCGGGGTGCTGGCGGGCGAAGTCGCTGATCCTGGCCAGCGCCTCGTCAAGGCTCGCGGCACCCATCAGGTTGCAGCCGATCATCGTGATGCCCGCGAAGGCCGGGTGCACATGAGCGTCCTGGAAGCCGGGCAGCAGCGCGCGCCCGCGCAGGTCGACCACTTCGGTGGCCGCGCCGATGAGGTCCTGGATGTCGCGGTCGGCCGCGTTCCCGATGGCTGCGATCCGGCCGCCGACCACTGCGACGGCGCTAGCGGGCCGCCCGTCGGCCGCGGTCGCCGGGACTACGCGCCGCCTGCTGGCATCGGCCGTGTAGACCGCCCCGCCAGCGAACACGAGCTCCGCCTGCTGCCCCATGCACGTCCGCCTCTCTTGCGTGTAGGACAAGCCTTACCACGCTGCGGTCGGCATACTCAGCCAGGATCTTGTGATCACCAAGAGATCGACACGGCGGGCTCGCATCTTCGACCATCACGGCTGACCCGGCCGGTCCTGCCAGCGCACCGAGCGGATCGCCGGCGTCGCGAGCACGACCGTGCTGCTGAGGACGGCGTAGGCGGCGGCGAAGCCCAGCAACCGCGCGGGGCCGACAATGCCGGCGACCGAGCCGATAACGGCGTATCCGAGCGACCCGAGCGCGTAGGCGCCGGTCAGCGTGAACGCGGTCACGCGCCCGAGCATCTCGGGCGCGATCCGCTGCTGCATCACCGTTGACCAGTTGGTGCCAAACACCGCGCTGCCGGACCCGGCGGCGAACGCTGCGGCTGCCACCGGGAACAGCGGCGCGTGCAGGGCCAGCAGCAGGCACGGCAGCGCGTAGCCAAACGTGCCGACGACGGCGACGACGAGCGGCCGACGCGGCCTGCACCCGACGAGGAAGAGACCGACCAGGACCGAGCCTGCTGCATAGCCAGCCACTATTACGCCCCAGGCGCCAGCACCGCCCAGGTACTGCCGGGCGAGGATCGGGCCGAGCAACAGGTAAGGAGCCCACGTCACGAGATTGAACAGCGCGAATTGCACAGTCGTCAGCCAGAGCCATGTCTGGGCCCGGAACTCCGCCCAGCCGTCCGTGAGATCCCGCCAGGGCGACTGGGCCGCGGGTCGGGCCGGCGGCACGGCGAGCAGCGCCAGGCAGAGCACGCTGACGCCGAAACTCGCTGCGTCCAGGGCGATCACGACCGCGGGACTCGTCAGCGCGATTAGGATCCCGGCGATCGCCGGCCCGGCGACCGTCGCGGCCGACTGAGCAACGCTCAGCAGCGCGTTGGCGTCGGGTAGCTTGTCGCGCGGCGCCAGCTCGGCCCGGAGGCCGCCTAGCGCCGGATTGAAGATTCCTTCGCCGGTCCCCAGCAGCGCCGAGAGCGCGATGAAAAGCCAGAGGGGCGGCCGGCCGGCAAACAGCGCGCCCGCGAGGGTGCCCTGCACGAGAAGCCGGGCCGAGTCCGTTAGCAGCATGACCGGCCGCCTGCCGATCCGGTCGGCGAGGACTCCACCGCCGAGCATGACAAGTACCTGCGGGACAACGCTCGCGGCGAACACGTAGCCGAGGTCCGCTGGGCTGCCGCCGCTGTCCAGCACCGCGAACGTCAGGCCGATGGCCGACATCGCCGATCCGAGCAGTGATGTCGAGTAGCCCGCATAGAACACACGGAAGTTCCGCTCGGTCAGCGGGCCAAGCCGGCGCTGTAGCCAACGCGGGTTTGCGGCCGAATTAGCTCGCGCCGAGCCGACGATAATCTCACTATTCAAATCAGGAATCGATTTACTGCGATTATCAGTGCTCGCCTTGTCCAATCCAGACACGAATATCAGATTGCCAGGATCAGGTTCCGTCTGGCAATAGAAGTTGTTGCCTAATGACATAAACTGCCTGGTGAGCCGCTCGCTGTCGCAGTAAATTCGGCCACTGGAGGTTTGCGGGAGTAAATTCGGAACTGCCTGCCGCGGCCTTCGATGCGCTAGAATAGTGCAACGCAGTTCAGGGTGAGTGATTTACTGCGGCGGAATGCGGGAGGTGCGGCGATGAGCGCGCTGGCGGCGCCGAGCATTGCACCCGTTGAATACGCGGTCGCCGTCGATCGCTACCTGGCCGAAGCCGAGCTGGGCCCGCCGTCCCGGCGGGTCTACCGCATCTCGCTAACGGGCTGGGCCTGGCCTCTCGTCGGCCGAGCGCGGCCCGAAGGCGCGCACCGGCCCCGCGCGGTGCCGCCGGTCGTACCGCTAGCTGTGCTCGACCGCGATGACGCGGCGCAGACCCTGGCTGAGGCGGTTGCTACGCGGCTCCAGCAGGCCGAGGCTCGGACCGTGAGCAGAGAGCTATCTGCGCTGCGCAGCGCCATTAGCTGGTGGCGGCGCCAGCAGTGGATCGCGGCCGACCCCACGGCAGGGCTCACGGGCAGCAGCGAGCGGCTAGCGCCCGCGCGTCCACTGACCGAGGCGGAGGTGCGGGCGCTGTTCCGAACGCCGGCGGGTCTCCGCGAGCAGGCGTTCTGGCATCTGCTGCGCGACAGCGGCGCGACCGCCGAGACCGTCCTGTCGCTGGATGCGCACGGGGTAGACCTCCGCAGCGGACGCGCGCGCGTGGCCGGCAGCCAGGGCCTGATCGAGTGGGGTACCGCGACCAACGAGCTGCTTGGCTGGCTCCTCGCGGGGCGGCGAGACGGTCCGGTGTTCCGCACCGACCGGCGCGCTCCAGCGGGCACGCGCACCGCCGACGTCTGCCCGCTGACCGGCCGCGGCCGGATGTCGTACCGGCGGGCAGCGGAGATCTTCACCGAGCACACGCGCCCGCTCGATACGGGCGGCCGCGGCTGGATGTTGCACCAGCTGCGACGCCGGCTGACAACCCTGAGCCGGCGGCGAGCTCGAAGGCGGTGTATGGACGACCGGGACCGACTTCCTCGGTACTGATCACGGCATCGGCCGCGGCTTCCTGGCGGATCCGTGCAGCGAACTCCTCCGCCTGGTCCTCGTTGTTCGCGCCGACGACCAGGAACCTCCAGCGCCGGACTACCGAGTAGCCCTCGGCTCCCAGCCGAGCCGCCAGCGCGACAGACTCGCGATGCGACGGGAGCTGCACGCGGACCTCGAACAGGGCAACTCCGCCCGCCACCGACTCGCTGGTCTCCTCAGCATCGAGTTCCTCGCGCTCGGCCTGGACTTCGGCCGGCGAGCTTGGCAGCGGCACATCGGCGCGCTCCCACTCCTCTGCCACCGGATGCCATCGCTCGACCGTGTAGTCCGCGCCGATGCCGTGACTGGATAGCAAATCGCCGACCGACTGCTGCGCTGCCGCGGCCGCATCCCGCGTGTGGGTGTACAGGAACAGCTCGTTCGCGCCGTCGGCGCCGACGACGACCCGGCCGCCGAGGCGCTCGTGCACCTCGTCCTCGACCGTGTGGGCGCTGAGGTGCTCGACCGCCTTGCCCGCCTGATCGCCCGAGTGCAGGCGGACGGTCACTCGCCAGTCGTTGTCGTCGGTCGTCGCCCCGCTGTCCGGGATGGCCTTGTCATCTGTCACGGGCGTGAGCCTACTCCGCGCTGCGAGCGCGCAGGCACGGGCTCCGGGCCATACCGCTCGGTCGGATTCTCGTCCTTTAGGGCTGGCTTCGGCACCGATGGTTATGGCACAGTGCCCGCATGACCACGGCTACCACCAGGTACGGCATCGTCAGCGGCGAGTCAACCGAGGGGGTGACGAGGTTCCTGGGCATCCCGTATGCCGCCAGTCCTACCGGTCCGCTGCGGTTCCGGGCGCCTGAGCCTCCGGCGCCGTGGGATGGCGTCCGCGCGTGCACGGAGTTCGGCCCGACCCCGCCGAAGCCCGATTACGTGGCACCGTTCGACACCCTGCTGCCCGAGCCCAACATCCCTGGCGACGACTGGCTGACGCTCAATATCTGGACTCCGGACATGACAGGGCGAGCGCCGGTGATGGTGTGGATTCACGGTGGCGCGTTCGCCAATGGCAACTCCGCCGTGTCGATGTACGACGGCCACGCGTTCGCACGCGATGGCGCCGTACTGGTCAGCATCAACTACCGTCTGGGCGTCGACGGGTTCGCACTGCTGGCGGACGCTCCGCCTAACCGCGGCCTGCTCGACCAGGTCGCGGCGCTGGAATGGGTGCGCGACAACATCACCGCGTTCGGCGGCGACCCGGCTAACGTGACCATCTTCGGCGAGTCGGCGGGAGCGATGAGCGTCACGACGCTCCTCGGCATGCCGCGGGCGCGTGGCCTGTTCGGCAAGGTCATCGCGCAGAGCGGGGCCGCGCAGGTCGGCGCCGATCCAAGGGACGCTCAGCTGGTCACCGGCGAGCTCAGCTCGGTCCTCGGCGTCGAGGCCTCGGCCGACAGCCTGGCTGGCCTGGACATTGACAAGCTGATCGCCGCACAGGCAGCGGTCCGGGACGCCCTTGCAGCAGCCCCCGACCCGGCCCGGTGGGGCCCGAGCATCGTCGCCACCTCCATGGCGTTCATCCCGGTCATCGACGGTGACGTGCTGCCCGTACACCCGCTGGCCGCCCTGGCTGCTGGGCAGGGGTCCGACGTGACACTGCTGGCCGGCACGAATACCGAGGAGTTCCGGCTGTTCTTCGTGCCGAATGGCCTGTCGGCCATGGTCACCCCCGAGACGCTGCCGGTTTTCCTGGCCGGCCTCGGCATCAGTCCCGACACAGCGGCGGTCTACCAGGCCAACCGGCCGGAGGCCAGCGCCGGTGACGTGCTGTGCGCGCTGGTGACTGACAGGTTCTTCCGCAATCCAACCTTCGCAGCCGCGGAGGCCCGCGTAGCTGCGGGCGGTTCCGCGGCCACGTACCTGTACGAATTCGCGTGGCAGAGCCCGGTCCTAGGTGTCGGCGCGGCTCATGCGGTGGAGCTTCCGTTCGTCTTCGACAACCTGGCGTCGCCCGACGCGCATGCAGTAATCGGCACCGAACCGCCCGCCGACCTCGCCGCCGAGATGCACGCCACCTGGATCCGATTCGCGACGACCGGCGAGCCGGGCTGGCAGGCCTTCGACGCGAGCTACCCGGTGATGACCTTCGGCGCGCCCGGCGCCTCAGCCGTCGTGTTCGACCCGCGCGGCGACGAGCGGACCAGCTGGTCTGACGCTCCGCCCGCCGGTTAACGCGGCTCTGGCTAGCCCATCCCGAAGTTGGGTGACACTAGAGATATGGCCCTGATCCCGCGCGAGTACATCGCTCTGCGTGGCGGCGCCCTCAAACGGGTCTACAGCCTCGAGCAGGCCGACGGCAGGCTGGCGCTCGGTGATCACGAAGCGTGGCTGGCCAGTCGGGCGGTGCGCTGCTCTTGCGGTCGAGTGTGCCGGGGCTCCGGCCGCACCTGCGGGCAGCCCGAGTGCATCACGCGGCTGGCCACCGTCTAGCGAACCTCGCCCACGGGTCGGCGCACCGAGACCATGACAGTTTGAGTCATGATCACGATCAATTCGCGGCATTTGTGGCCACCAAGTTGTCAGGGTCTCGCGTCGAGCCACGCCCGCCCGGGACTGCTCGCGGCCGAACGGTCGGGATCGTGATTCGCTGCTCACGAGCGGTCAAAGACGCATAAAATCGTCAAGATCCTGATAGCAGACGAACGCCGGGGGCCGCATGGATGACCAGCATGCCGTGATCGCGAGCCTCCGGAATGCCGTAGCTGCCCTTCCAGACGATCTCGCGCTCCGCGTGCACCTGGCCAGCCTCCTGCTTGATGCCGGGCAACGTGACGAGGCCGTAGTGCACCTCGGCACAGTCCTGCAGTCCGATCCCGGCAACGCCCAGGCGCTGAGCCTCCTGGTCTCGGTCCGGCCGGCCACTCCCCCGCCCGCTCCGGCTCCCCCATCAGAGGGTCCGGCTACAGGCAGCACAGCTCCCGCCGACCACGGCACCGGCCCCGCCGACTCCAGCACAGCATCCGCGGACACCAGAAGCGCCTCGGCCGACTCCAGCACAGCACCCGCCGACACCAGAAGCGCCTCGGCCGACTCCGGCACAGCACCCGACTTCCGCACAGCACCCGCCGATGCCAGCAGAGCACCGGCCGGTCCGAGGACCGGACACGCCGGACCCGCCGGACCCGCCGAGCCAGTCCGGCAGCCCGCCGACTTCAACTGGGCGCAAGCCGAGGCCGAGCTGCGGGACGTCCTGCCGCCGATGTTCGTGAGGCCGGACGGGGCGGCCGAGCATACGCAGCGTGCGGGGCCTGACGACGTCACCGCTGAGGCCGCTGCCTACGACGCCGAGCGGCCCGGCCTGCGGCTGGCCGACGTCGCCGGCCTGACCGAGGTCAAGGCGCGTCTGGAGGCGGCGTTCCTCGCCCCGATGCGCAACCCGGAGCTGCGCAAGCTGTACGGCAAGAGCCTGCGCGGAGGCCTCCTGCTCTACGGGCCGCCCGGCTGCGGCAAGACCTTTATCGCGCGGGCAGTCGCCGGGGAGCTTGGCGCCCGCTTCATGACCGTGTCGTTCGCCGATGTGGTCGACATGTATGTCGGCTCCAGCGAGCGGAACATCAGGGAGATCTTCGCCACGGCCCGCCGGAACGCCCCCTGCGTCGTGTTCCTGGACGAGGTCGACGCCATCGGTCAGAAACGCAGCCAGCTGCGCAGCACGCCCATGCGCAGCACCGTGAACCAGCTCCTGCTCGAGCTCGACGACGTGACCGGCGCCAACGAGGGCGTCTTCGTGCTGGCGGCCACCAACCACCCCTGGGACGTCGACAGCGCGCTGCGGCGGCCGGGACGGCTGGACCGCACGCTGCTGGTGCTGCCGCCCGATGAGCAGGCTCGCGAGGCCGTATTCCGCTTCCACCTGCGTGATCGGCCGGTGGCTGGCATCGAGCTGGCGAGCCTGGCGGCCCGGACCGACGGGTTCTCTGCCGCCGATATCGCGCACATCTGCGAGAGCGCCGCCGAGCTGGCCCTCCTGGACTCGGCCCGGACCGGTCGCGTCCGCTTGATCGGCCAGGACGACCTGCTCACCGCAGTCGGCGAGGTCCGGCCGTCGCTGGGCCCGTGGTTTGACTCGGCGCGCAACGTCGCGCTGTTCGCCAACGAGGGCGGCAGCTACGACGACCTCGCCGCGTACCTGAAGCGGCGGAAACTGCTGTGACAGCAACTCTTGCGACGGACACTCCTGTGACGGAAGCTTTGGTGCTCGGCCGCCTGCCTCGAGGCGCCCGTGATTGACCGCCAGGCAGGTGATCTCAGCCGGGCCAGCGCGATGATCGATCTTGGTCGCTACCCCGACGCGGCCAGCCTCCTGGCCTCGGTGCTCGCCTCCTCGCCCGGCTCCAGCCGCGGGTGGTGCCTGCTCTCCCGCGCTCACCTCGGCGGCGGGAACGGTCCCGAAGCAGTTGCAGCCGCCGCCCGTGCCAGCGCGCTCGATCCCGCCGACGACTGGCCCTACCGGCTCGTCAGCACCGCGCTGATCTCGATGGGACAGACGGCCGAAGCCGTGACCGCGGCGCACGAGGCCCGCAACCTGTCCCCGCATTTCTGGCGCTCGCACGTATGCCTTGCCCAGGCTGCCACCGCTGATGGCCAGCACGAGCTAGCCGCGCAAGCCGCAGCGGCAGCGCTCGCTCTCGCACCTGACGTGGCAGACGTCCACGTCACCGCCGGAAAGGCGGCACTCGGCCGGGGCGAACTGGCCGAAGCCAGGCGGTGCCAGGAGTCGGCTCTCGAGATCGAGCCCGCGCACAGCGGTGCGATCAACGAGCTCGGGCGGATCAGCTTGCGCTCTCGCGATGCGGCGACCGCCGCCACGCACTTCCTGCGGGCGGCCAGAACGTCGCCGGGCACGGGTGTCTTCAGCCGCAATACCGAGCTAGCCCTAGGGCGGGTCGCGCTTCGGCTGACGGCGTCAGCGATCTTGATAGTGGCGACCGCGGGATGCCTCATAGTGGCTGCCACGGCGGGACACCTGCCGGCGGCGATCGTATTCGGCTTCCTGCTGGTACCCCTGATGATGCGGAGCGTCCGCGAGATCCGGCGGCTCCCCCCGGAGGGGCGCCGCCACCTGATGCGGCTGATGTGGGCCCGATGGGCCCAGGCTGGCCGCCGTGTCAGGACGGCCACCGTAGGCGGCGTGGCGGCGGTCACCCGCCGCCGGGTCACTGCATCAAGCGCTCAGGCCGGGAACGAGGCCGTTCGCGGCTAAGCCGCTCGCACGCTCGGGTCGGCCGCCAGCGGCGGGGGTGACCCCGCCGAGTCGGGCCTGGGCGGTCAGAAGCCGCCTCATGCCCTGCCGTCACTTGACCGATTCGGCCTCCTTGCCGGTCGCAAGCGTGGCAACTAGGCCGCGCACTCCCGGCAGACTGGCTGGCCGCTCCGGTTGTCGGCAAGCTGGCTGCGGTGGTGGACGAGAAAGCAGCTCGAGCAGGTGAATTCATCCGCTTGTCGCGGGATCACCCGGAACGAGAGCTCCTCGTTTGAAAGGTCAGCACCAGGCAGTTCAAGCGACTCGGCAATATCATCAGGATCGATGTCTATTGCTGTCGAGGACTTGTCCATGCGGCGCGCCTGCAGTTCCTGCAGGCTGTCCTCGGTGACGTCGTCGTCTGTCTTCCTCGGGCTGTCGTAGTCGGTAGCCATCTCGGCCCTTACCCCTCCATCTTTACTAACCTCGTCGCGCGCTTGTAACGCTCGGGACGGCTCGGTTGTGCCCGAATCCGGCGGGGAATTCTGCCACGTCTGAGGGGTCGCTACACCTACCATGGCCAGCTAACTCCAGCGTGTCGGAAAGTCGATCTCCCGAATTCATCAGTTAGCGGACAATCCGACCCCAGAGATGCCTGAGTTGAGCGCTTGCGTCACTATTTACTCCCAGGTAACTTAGTCGATTACACTCACTCAGATCCACAACGTGCGTATGGTACGAACCGCGTCACAGGTCGCACGCTGCATGCCCAAGCGGAGTCCCGGTCCATGCCTCACCCAACGCCCCTGCGTTCCGGCGACCCCAAGCGGGTCGGCCGGTATCGGCTGACTGGGCGGCTTGAGGGTATCCCGTCGGACGATCCGATTTTCATTGGCATGGGTCCCTACGACACGCAAGTCTCGATCACAGTCCTCAGCGGCGACTGGGCGCTGGATGCAGCAGCCAGGGACAGGTTCGCGGCGGAGGCCGCCGTAGCTAAGCGGGTGCCGCCCTTTTGCGCCGCCCGCGTCCTCGATGCCGGACTCGACGGCTCACGGCCCTACCTCGTCAGCGAGTACATCTATGGCGAGTCGCTGCTGGACCTGGTATCAGCTGACGGGGTGCTGCACGGGCTCGACTTGGAAGCGGCCGCAGTCGGCATGGCCACAGGCCTCGCCTCGGTGCACCAGGCGGGTCTGGTGCATGGCAACTTCGGGCCCGAGTTCGTGATCATGGCGACCGACGGCGCGCCGCGGGTGGTGGAATTCGGCATCACGCCGCCCTACGGCGCCGCGACACCCTCGGCCGACATGCTGGCCTGGGCGCAAACCGTCCTCTTTGCCGCCTCGGCCCGCCCGCCGGGCGCCATCGACGATCTTGATCCGCTGCCCGAGCACCTGCGCAGCGCAGTAGTTCGCTGCCTGGATCCGGAGCCTGCTCAGCGCCCAGCAGCGCGGGCGGTCGTGCAGATGCTTCTCGGAACCGAGGACCTGCCAGCCGGGGTGCTCGCGGAGGGATCGAGACGCGCGATCCGGGCCGCCCGCGCCAGTTATCGCCAGGGACCTGTCGGCCCGGCGGGCTACGCCGGTGCGGGCAACGCCGAAGCCGGGGCCTGGCAGCCGGTAGCGGCCCCTGGCAGCGCCGACGATGCCGATGGAAAGGCGGCGCCGCAAATAACGACACCCACGGCCGTCCGCCAGTCCGAGCCGGGCGACGGCAGATTCAGGCGAGCTCGTGGCTGGCTCATCGGCGCGGTCCTTGTCGGCGTCATTATCGTCTGCGCCGTGGCAACGCACGCGCTGCTGGCCGGCCAAGCCAGCAACCGCCGACTATCGGCGAACGCCGGTGCTACAACCAAGACGCCGTCGAGCGCCGCCTCGGCCTCCCCGAGCCAGGACCCCGTCACTCCGGCCGCGTTCAAGGGCGCCTGGTCCGGTATCGTCACGCAGCCGCCGACGGACACTTACTACGTCAGCGTCACGTTCTCGACCGGCGCATCCGCGGGCACGGTCAGCTACGCGACCACGGGCTTTAGCTGCTCGGGTGCGCTGACCCTCGAGGCGGCCACGCCGCAGAAGCTGCTCCTGAACCAGGGCATCATCCAGGGCCAGTCCAACTGCGAGAACGGCCTGGTCACGATCACGCTGACCAGGGCGAACAAGATCTGGTTCAGCTTCCACAACCCCGGACCAGTTAACGGGCCGGTAGCCTCGGGCACCCTCACGCACGAGTAATACGGGCACGCACGAGTAATACTGATCGGCCACGCTTCTGATCTACCTGGTCTGGCCCGGCTGCCGGTCGGCGTTCAGACCCGCTAGCAGGTTATGCAGTGCGCGGAATAGCTCCGGTTCCGCTGCGATCGTCATGGCCTCGCCAGCAGGCCGGCCGCTGATGCCACCCATCATGGCCCCGGCCTCACGGGCGATCAGGCCGCCGGCGGCGATGTCCCACTCGTGCACGCCCTGCTCGTAGTAAGCATCCACGCGCCCCGCTGCGACCGAGCAGAGATCGTTGGCGGCCGACCCAGTGCGCCTGATGTCACGCACCCGCGGCAGTACCGCGGCCGCGACGCGGCCCTGCGCCGCTCGCCGGGCCGACGCGTACCCGAAGCCCGTCGCGACGAGAGCGCTGGCCAGCGTGACGCCGGAGTTGCACGCAAGCCGCTGCGGACCGTTCTGCCAGTCCGACTCAAGGAATGCCCCGCCACCGAGCGTCGCAGTGAACATGCTGCGCTGCAGCGGTACACAGACGGCCCCAGCCACTACCTCGCCGTCGACCTCGGCAGCAATGCTCACTGCCCAGTCCGGCAGCCCGTAGAGGTAGTTCACGGTGCCGTCGAGCGGATCGACGATCCAGCGCACGCTGCCGTCACCGGTCTGGCCGCCCTCCTCGCCTAGGATCGCGTCCGCCGGCCTAGCCGCCAGGAGCCGGTCCCGGATCAGCTCCTCGGCGGCTCGGTCCAGCTGAGTGACCACGTCGGTCGGGCTCGACTTGACCTGCACGACGGCAGCGCGGCCATGCTGGGCGAGCAGCAGATCAGCAGCCTCGCGCGCCACGGATCTGGCCAGCTCGGCCAGCGCAACCGGAGCGGGTGTGTCAGATCCAGCCTCTCCCCGCTGGCTCATCGGTGCGCCGGGCGGCCAGGCGCTGAACCGCAGCAGCCAGCCGGGCACGAGTCTGGGCCAGCGCCGAGCGCGCCGAGCGCCAGCGGCGCCGTCCCGTCGAGCCGCTCGCACACCAAGTCAGTGATCATGGACACAAACCGAGGATCCGTGCCCGGAGTCGCCGCTCTGACGAACGCAAGGCCGAGGTCGGTCGCGGTCTGCGCGGCCTCGACGTCCAGGTCGAACTTGACTTCCATGTGGTCGCTGACGAACCCGATGGGCACGACGACGACCGCCCTGATCCCGGCGTCCGCGCGCGCGGCCAGCAGGTCGCTGACGTCAGGCTCGAGCCATGGCTGCGACGGTGGGCCGCTGCGGCTTGAGTACGCCAGGAACCACGGCCGCCCGTACCCGATCTCGGCCGCTACCAGCCTGGCCGCCTCGGCCAGCTGAGCCTGGTAGGCGCCACCGGCTGGCCCGCTGGACTCGGCCATGGACAGCGGGATGCTGTGCGCGGTGAAGATCAGGTCGAAGTCGTCCCCAGTACCGTCCGGCAGCGAACTGATAGCCGCAGCGGCAGCGGCAGCGAACGACCCGACGTAGCCAGGGTGGTTGAAATACTGGCGGACCTTGTCGACCTGCGGCGCGCCACCGCTGACCTGACGACGGGCAGCCTCGATGTCGCCGAGATACTGCCGACAGCTGGCGAAAGAGCTGTACCCGGACGTCACGAACGCCAGTGCCCGAGTGACCCCATCGGCGGCCATCGTGGCGAGTGTGTCGGCCAGGTGGGGCTCCCAGTTGCGGTTGCCCCAGTAAACGGGCAGGTGCACGCCCCTCGCGGCGAAGTCCTTGGCGACCGCCGCGATCAGGTCGCGGCACTGCTGGTTGATCGGGCTCACGCCGCCGAACCGGTAGTAGTGCTCGGCCACGCGCTCGAGCCGATCAGCCGGGATGTTCCGCCCCGCGGTCACATTCTGCAGGAACGGAATGACGTCATCCGGCCGCTCGGGGCCGCCAAATGAAACGAGCAGGAACGCGTCGTAGGGGGCCATGGTTCCATCCAACCAAGCGCGCCGGTTAGATCCAACCGAACCCCAGTGGCGCTGCGGCCGCGCCCAGCCGCTACGGGTAATTGGCCGCGTACTGCGCGGCGAGGGACAGGACCTCGTTCACGTACCAGTCGGCGTGGTTGTAGTCGAAGATCGCGTTATACAGCGACTGGCCGCCGGCCGCGGCGCCGTCGGCGCACAGCAGCCTGGCCGCGGCGGGCACGGCGTCGTATGGATTCATCACGTTGGGCGTACCCGTCTGACCGAAGGCGTCGATACCCCAGGTGGCCCACGTCGACGGCAGGAACTGCATTGGCCCGAGGGCGCCAGCGCTGGAGGGACCCATATTGGTCCCGTCGGCGCTCTCGATCTGGCCTATCGCGGCGAGAACCGTCCAGGAGAGGCCCGGGCAGTAATCAGCGGCTGAGGCCTTGAATAGCTGGATGTAGTTGGCCGGCACCGTTCCAGCCGGAACCGTCGCAGCCGGCAGCTGGCTGCGCAGCGGCTCGATCTGGCCACTCGGCCCGAGCACCTTCTGGACCTCGGCCGTCAGCGTCGTCAGGCTCACGCTGGGCGCGCTGATGAGGCCGGCTACCTGGCGGACCAGCCCGAGGCGCGCCGAGGTCGCCTGGTTGACCATGAGATCCACGCCTGCGAGGTCGAGCTTTGCTGACATGCCGAACTTGACGATCTGGGACGACGAGCCCTTGAGCTGGTAGGCATCGCCGGCCGTCAGCCCTAGCGTCTGGCTTGCAGCGGCCGCGGCTACAAACTCGCCGTGGGCCAGGGCCGCCCAGAACGCCTCATTCGACGCCGTCTGCAGCGGCACCCAGGACCTGAACGTGTCGGGGTTGACGCCTATCACGTTCACCGGCTGGCCGCCTGCGGTGATCCTGGCACCATCAAAGGTGATCATGTTCCGCACGCCGGTGATCTTGCGGAGGCTGGCGATCTGCTCCGCCGTCAGGCCCTGCGGCGCCGCGATAAGCAGGTCCGGCAGAATGATCTGGCCGAACCCGCTGGACTTGGCGCCCGACGCCGTGAGCGCGACGCCGCTCGGGCTTGAGCCCAGGCTCGTACCCGCAGGTGCACCGCCTGGGACGGCCACCGCTAGCGTGGCCGGATCAATCGCGGTGGCGTGGCGGCTGGGCGCCATGCTGCGGCTGGATGCCCCGAAGGCCTCGGCGCCGCCAAGGCAGAGCACCAGGCCAAGCGCACTGGCCGCGGTCACGGCTGCCGCCTGGCGGGTCCTGCGGCGCCTGTGATTCCTGGCGCTGGGCATGCGGGAGTCGGCCGCCGGTTGGCTGGCGGGCGTGACTCGCTGAATCCGCCGCGGGAAGCGTCCCATAACGCACCTACCCTAACTTCCGGGCTTGTTGCAGCACAGGAGGCCGGCCTGCGAACGTCTTCCGAACAGATCCGGTACCTCAGCGGGATTTCCGACCCCGGAGTTGCGGCCGCCGGCCGCGCGGCGCCACACGGTAACGTCAAGGCGGAGGTACCGCCCGCATGACCCAAGTTCCCGCTGGGCTCGATGCTGGTCAGATCGAGCCGAGCGAGCCAGCTGCCGAGGGCAAGCCGGGGCAAGGTACCGGTTACCTCGCTTTGCTGCGCGTGCCGGGAGCGGCTCGGTTCTGCGTGACGGGCATGGTCGGCCGCGCCCCGATGGCCATGTTGGGGCTCGGCACCGTGCTGCTTGTAGCCGCCCGTACCGGCCACTACGGCCTAGCGGGTCTAGTGTCCGGAGCTGGGTCCATTGGATACGCCGTCGCGGCACCTCAGCTGGCCCGGCTGGCCGACAAGTTCGGACAGCGCCGCGTGCTCCGGCCGCTCGTCGGCGTCTTCGCCGTTAGTTGCCTGGTGTTCGTCACCTGCGCCGAACTGCGTTCGCCGGTCTGGGTCCTATTGATCACCGGCTTCGTTGCCGGCTCCTCGATGCCCTCACTCGGGTCGATGGTGCGCGCCCGCTGGAGCGCACTGCTGGACGGCACGCCGCTGCTCCACTCGGCGTTCGCCCTGGAGTCGGTGGTCGACGAAATGATCTTCGTCGTCGGGCCGGCGCTGGTGACCGTCCTTGCCACCGCGCTTCCGCCAGCTGGAGTGCTGCTGTGCATGGTGCTGTCCGTGACTGGCACGCTGCTCTTCGCGGCGCAGCGCCAGACCGAGCCGCCGACGCGGCCGCTAGGCGAGCATGCCAGGCCCGCCAGCAGCGGCCGGCTGCCTGCGCGCGGGCTGGTGACGATGGCGCCGTTGTACCTCTGCCTCGGGGCCATGTTCGCCTCAATCGACCTCAGCACTGTCGATTTCGCCCAGCGGGAAGGTCATAAGCCGCTGGCAGGATTCATCCTCGGGACATACGCGCTGGGCAGCGCTATCGGCGGCCTTTGGTACGGATCACGGACCTGGCATGCACCGGTGCAGCGCCGATTCGCGCTCACGCTGATCCTGACAGTGGCTGGCGTCGCCACATTCTGGGCCCAGCCGACGCTGATCACGCTGGACGCCGGAATGCTGGTGGCCGGCCTGACGATCTCCCCCACGCTCATCGCGGGCTACAGCCTGATCGAGCGGCAAGCGCGCGCGTCGAGCCGGACGGAGGCGATGACATGGCTGTCGTCAGCGATTTCGATAGGGGTTGCTGCCGGTTCGGCCATATCCGGACGGATTATCGATGTCGGCGGGCCACGCTGGGGTTATGGATTTGCCGCCAGCTGCGGGGTGATCACTGTCAGCATATGCCTCGTGGGGCTGAGGAGGTTGCGTGCGACGTCTGATACGGAAGCAGCACAATGGGCCGATGCGCAGGCATAGCGGATCCGACGCAGAAACGTGGCGGAACTGGGCGGGTAACGTCACCGCCAGCCCGAGCCGCGTCGCATCGCCCGGCTCGACCGCAGAGCTAGCCGCGGAAGTCAAGCGGGCCGGCGAGGACGGCCAGACAATCCGCATGACGGGCAGCGGCCACTCGTTCACGCCCGCAGCCGTAGCCGAGGGCGTCTTGCTGCGCCCGGACCGGCTGACCGCGATCAGGTCGATAGACGTCGCCGCCGGGACCGTCACTGTCGAGGCCGGCTGCCCGCTGCACATTCTCAACGCCGAGCTACTGGCGCACGGGCTCTCGCTGGCCAACATGGGCGACATCCAGGTGCAGACGGTGGCCGGCGCCGTCCAGACCGGCACTCACGGCACTGGCCGCGACGTCGGCGGCATGGCAGCCCAGGTGGCCGGGCTCGAGCTCGTGCTGGCCGACGGCCGCGTCGTCAGTTGCTCGGCGGACTCTCCTGACGGCGGCGTAACTGGACCCGATGGCAATCCGGCATCCCTCCTGGACGCCGGGCGGGTGGCGCTAGGTGCGCTGGGCATCGTGACGGCGGTGACCTTCCGCGTAGTCCCCGCGTTTCTGCTCGAGGCCCGTGAGGAGCCCATGAGCTGGTCGCAGGTGATGAGCCGCCTCGACGAACTCGTCGCCGACAACGACCATTTCGAGTTCTACTGGTTCCCGCACAGCGAGGGGTGCCTGACCAAGCGCAACAATCGCAGCGACGGCCCGGCCCGACCGCTGCCGCGATGGCGCTACCTGCTTGACGACGAGTTCTTGTCGAACTCGGTGTTCGGCGTCGCGAACCGGGTCGGCCGCCGGATTCCAGCCCTCATCCCGTCGATCAACTCCATATCGGCCAGGGCGCTCGGCGCTCGTACCTACATCGACGCCGCCTACAAAGTCTTCACCAGCCCGCGGCGGGTCCGCTTCAAGGAAGAGGAGTACGCCATCCCGCGGGCCACGCTGTCGGACGTGCTCGCGGAGGTGCGTTCGCTGTTCCAGCGTCGCGACTGGCGGATCAGCTTCCCGATCGAAGTGCGTGTCACGCCATCCGACGACGTGTGGCTGTCCACTGCGTACGGCCGCGACAGCGCCTACATCGCCATTCACGTCTTCCACTCCGCGCAGCACGAGCAGTACTTCAACGATGTCGAGGCCCTGATGACCTCCGTCGGCGGACGGCCGCACTGGGGCAAGATGCATACGCGCGACGCCGAGTACCTCAGCGGCGCCTATCCGCGGATGGCCGATTTCGTCGCACTGCGTGACCGGCTCGACCCGGACCGCCGATTCGGCAACGCCTACCTGCGCCAGGTTCTCGGCTCCTGATCGCGGGTCGCCGAGCCTGGCCCGCGACGCGCCGGCCCGGCATCACAGCACGTGAGCGACAATGGAGTACGTGCGATTCCTCAGCGAACCAGTCCACGACCTGACCTACAGCGATGTCTTCCTGGTGCCGAGCCGGTCCGGAATCGGCTCCCGGCTGGATGTCGACCTGACGACCGGAGACGGCAGCGGTGCCACCATCCCGGTGGTCGTTGCCAACATGACGGCCGTCGCCGGCAGGCGGATGGCTGAGACTGTGGCCCGGCGCGGCGGCATCACGGTGCTACCGCAGGACATTCCGGTTGATGTCGTTGCCGATGTTATTTCCTGGGTCAAATCGCGCGACCTCGTGCACGACACGCCGCTCACCCTCGGCCCCAACGCCACGACCGGCCATGCGCTGAGCCTGCTGCCTAAGCGCGCGCACGGCGCAATCGTCGTGGTCGACGACGAGGGCAGGCCAGTCGGCGTGGTCACCGAGGCTGACTGCACCGGCGTCGACCGGTTCACGCAGCTGGGCCACGTCATGTCGACTGAGCTGCTCACGCTGCCCGCCGGCACCGATCCGGCACGGGCTTTCGGGCTGCTGCACGACGGCCGCCACCGGGTCGCGCCGGTCGTCAACTCGGCCGGCCGGTGCGTGGGCATTCTGACTCGCACCGGGGCGCTGCGCGCCACGCTGTACCAGCCGGCCGTGGACAGCCGGGGCAGGCTGCGGATCGCGACCGCAGTTGGCATCAACGGCGACGTGGCCGGCAAGGCCAAGCTACTGCTGGACGCGGGTGCGGACCTGCTGGTCGTCGACACGGCGCACGGTCATCAGGACAAGATGATCCAGGCACTGCGGTCCGTCCGGGAGCTCAGCCCGTCCGTTCCGATCGTGGCAGGGAACGTGGTGACACCCGCCGGTGTCGCCGACCTGGTCGAGGCGGGCGCGGACATCATCAAGGTCGGCGTCGGACCCGGCGCTATGTGCACAACGCGGATGATGACCGCCGTCGGCCGCCCGCAGTTCAGCGCCGTACTCGAGTGCTCCGCTGAAGCCCGGCGGCTGGGGCGGCACGTGTGGGCCGACGGCGGCGTCCGCTACCCGCGCGACGTTGCGCTTGCGCTGGCCGCGGGCGCGGCCAGCGTGATGATCGGGTCCTGGTTCGCGGGCACGTGCGAGTCACCCGGCGACGTCTTCCGGGACGCCGATGGCCGCTTGTACAAGGAGAGCTTCGGCATGGCGTCGGCGCGCGCTGTCCGGCTGCGCGCCGCGGCGGACTCGCCGTTCGAGCGGGCCAGGAAGGAACTGTTCGAGGAAGGCATCTCCTCCTCCCGCATGTATCTGGACCAGCAGCGGCCTGGCGTCGAGGATCTGCTCGACACGATCACGGCGGGCGTGCGGAGTGCCTGCACCTACGCTGGCGCCGACAATCTCGACGGCCTGCATGAGCGCGCCGTAGTCGGCATCCAGGGCGCCGCCGGCTACGCGGAGGGCATGCCGCTGCCGACCGGCTGGTAAAAACAGCACGGTTTTAGATAGCACGGATTTGGCCGTCGCTCCGCGCGGCGCATGGCTGGTCAGAGCTGTTTCAGCCAGAGTTACCTACTGTCGCTGTTCTCTGATCACAAGTAGGTAGCTCTTGCTGAGCCGGTCCGCGTGTCACCGAGTCAGCCGCGCCGTCGCGGTCATTTCTGCGACGGTCTGCTCCGTTGCGGCAACCCAGCTCGGGGTCCTCACGGCTGCGCAGGCGGCGCCGGCTGCTCGCCACCTCGCGCCCCGAGGCGTCATAGCCGCCGCCGCGGAGCTAGCGACGGTGGAGTCAGGCAAGGTGATGTGGAGCCGCGGGCTCGACACCAGACTTCCGATCGCGAGCCTGACCAAGGTCATGACGGCGATCGTGATCTTGTCGAGCGGTGGCCTGAGCCGGAGAATCCGGGTTACCGATGCCGCCGAACAGTACGCGGCCGCGCACGGGGCTACCACCGCCGGCCTCGACGTGGGCGACGTGCTCACAGCCCGCCAACTGCTCGTCGGAATGCTGCTCCAGTCAGGTGCCGACGCGGCGTACCTGCTGGCCAACTCTTATGGTCCGGGCCGGCACGCCTTCGTGCGGAAGATGAACGCCACCGCCCGCAGGCTCGGCATGACGCACACCCATTTCGCCAACGTCGACGGACTCCCCTGGCCAACTCCGACCGCGACGTACTCAACCCCGCACGATCTCATCATCATGGGCGAGGCCGCGATGAAGCTGCCCGGCTTTCGTGCGATCGTCAGTCAGCGCAGCCACTGGATCCAGGCCACCGGCGCGCACCATCTCTACTACTGGCACAGCACCGACCTGCTGCTGACGCGATACCCGGGAGCGATCGGCCTGAAAACGGGCTTTACCAGGGCCGCCGGATTCTGCCTGCTGTTTGAAGCCCGGCGTGGCCACACCGAGCTGATAGGCGTAGTGCTGGGCAGTCCGGACGGCACAGAGCGGTATGCGGCCGCCGAGCGGCTGCTGGACTGGGGTTTCGCCCGCAGCTAGGCGACAGCGTTGGGCTTGGCTACGACCGTCGTCGCGGTCAGCGCCCACCTAGCGATCCGGTCGAGCAACGCGGAGCTGATCGCCGACTCAGCGTGGCCGAGGCCCGGCACGATCCACAGCTCCTTCGGCTGGCTGGCCGCCTCGAACAGCTGCTCGGCGTGGTCGGAAGGGAAATACTCGTCGCGGTCGCCGTGCACGATGAGCAGCGGTGTCGGTGCGATCAGGGCAGCGGCCTCCGCCGGCGGCAGCGGGATCGGATCCCAGCGGCCCTGGCTGATGCGGGTTTTCATGACGTACTTCGCCAGGATTCGCCCGATCCTGTGCTCCACCGCCCAGTGCACCCGGCGCATCGACGGCGTGCCGCGGTAGTACCAACGACCGGGCCCGCTCACCGACACGGCCGCGTCCACCCCGCCGATCAGGCCAGCGTGGCGGAGCACGATCGAGGCACCCATCGAGAAGCCGACGGTGACGACCTGGTCATAACCAAGGTCGCGCATGTGCCGCACGGCCACGTCAAGGTCGTTGATTTCCTTGTCCCCGAGAGTCGTCGCTCCGCCGGACCGGCCATGACCGCGGAAGTCAAAGGCCACGACCCCGCCATGCAGATTCAGCCGGTTAGCGACGCGCCAGACGCCCGGCCAGCGCCAGTTGAGCGTGAACCCGTGCGCAACCACGAAGCCCAGGCCGCGGTCACCGGCCAGGTGGACTGCCTCGATCGGGACGCCATCATCGGTCACGAGGATCTCGGCCTTAGCCACGGGCTTCGTCATGCCCCTATTCTGCGTGACGATCCGCCCGGCCTCACGACGAGGCCTACAGTCGGGGGACACCCCCGACACCGTGCCGGGCCCGACGTCCAGCGGTTCATGGATGTGCCGGTACAGGTGCTATTGGCCCAGCAATCGGCCATTCATAAGATCAATGGGTCCCGACACCCGCGCAGCCCCCGAAACCCACGACGTGGAGATGACAATGGGAGTGCTCGACCAGTTCATGGCAGCTATCCGATCCGACGCGATCGAGGTCATCGACCTGACCGCCCGGCTGGAGTCCACGACCCCGCTCATCCAGCTGCCACCGCCGTTCGCGAACACTGTGCCGTTCAGGCTGAACGAGATCAGCCGTTATGACGAGCGCGGACCAGCGTGGTACTGGAATGACATCAGCACCGGCGAGCACACCGGCACTCATTTCGACGCGCCGGTGCACTGGATCAGCGGCCGCGATGGCGAGGATGTCGCCGACGTGCCGGTAACCAGCCTGATCGCGCCTGCGGTCATGCTGGACTTCAGCAAGCAGGCGGCGGCGGACGCGGACTTCCTGCTGGAGCCCAGCCACATCAGCGCGTGGGAGTCCGAGAACGGCCCGCTTCCCTCCGGCGGCTGGCTGCTGTACCGGACCGGCTGGGACGCCAGGTCGCACAGCCAGCAGGAGTTCCTCAATGCGAACGAGACCGGACCGCATACGCCGGGCGTATCCGTCGAATGCGCGCGCTGGCTCGCGCAAGAGGCGCCAATCATCGGCATCGGCGTAGAGACGGTGGGAACGGATGCGGGCACTGCGCACTCGTTTGACCCACCGTTCCCGTGTCACTCCGCATTGCTCGGCGCCGGGAAGTACGGCCTGACGCAGCTTCAGAATCTCGCATCGCTGCCGCCAACTGGAGCCGTCATTGTCGCCGGCCCGCTGCCGATCGTCGGCGGCTCAGGCAGCCCAGCGCGGGTGCTCGCGCTCGTTGAGCGGCCCTGATGCTCGTCACGGACGCCGTCGCCAAGGCGATCACCGGCCTTGGCGCCGATACGGTGTTCGGCGTCGTCGGCAGCGGAAATTTCCATGTCACCAATGCGCTGATCGCGCACGGCGCGAGGTTCATCGCAGCGCGGCATGAGTGCGGCGCGGCGAGCATGGCCGACGCCTGGGCGAGGCTGAGCGGCCGGCCCGGCGTGCTGAGCTTGCATCAGGGTCCTGGCCTGACAAACGCGCTGACGGGGATCACCGAGGCAGCCAAAGCCAGGACGCCGCTGCTCGTGCTCGCCGCCGATGTCAGCTCGCGGGCTGTGACGTCGAACTTCAGGATTGACGTGAGTGCCATCGCCGCCGCGACCGGAGCCACGCCCGCACGGCTCGCGTCCGCCAGCCTCGCGGTCGACGACGCTGTCCGGGCCTACCGGCTAGCACGCGACGAGAGCCGCACGGTCGTGCTCGCGCTCCCGCTGGACGTGCAGGCAAGCCAGTGCATGTGGCCCGGTGCGCCGGCGCTGGACGGCGCCGGCTCGCATCTGCCGTCTGACCGGCAGGCGGGCGAGCTGGCAGCGGCGCTCGCCGTCGCGGCCCGACCCGTCTTCATCGCGGGGCGGGGCGCCCGCAACTCGGCCGCCAGGTCGGCCCTGGAGCAACTCGCCGACGGCTGCGGCGCGCTCCTGGCAACGTCGGCTGCCGCGAAGGGCTTGTTCCGCGGTAATCCGTGGGACCTGGACGTGAGCGGCGGTTTCGCTTCGCCGCTCGCGGCCGAGCTGATCGGCGGTGCCGACCTGGTCGTTGCGTGGGGCTGTTCGCTGAACATGTGGACGACGCGCCATGGCAGCCTGATCGGGGCGGGCACCCGCGTGATCCAGGTCGACCGCGAAGCCGCCGCGATCGGCAGGCACCAGCGCGTGCAGCTCGGCATTATCGGCGACGTGACACTAACGGCGTGCGCCGTGGCTGCGCTGCTCGAGCACGAGCCGCGTGAGCCGTTGGCAATCGACGGCGCCGATCCGGCAGATCTTCCCTTCGCCGGCTACCGGTCAACCGGACTGCGCGAGCGGCTGGCTGCCGAGATCCGCTGGCGGGACGTCCCGTTCGAGGATGAGAGCGACGGAGATCGGATCGATCCGCGTTCCCTTTCTATTGCTCTTGATGACCTACTGCCAGCCGAACGGATCGTCGCGGTGGATTCCGGGAACTTCATGGGTTACCCGAGCATGTTCATGTCCGTGCCTGACCAGGACGGCTTCTGCTTCACCCAGGCCTACCAGTCGATCGGGCTCGGGCTCGCGTCGGCGATCGGCGCCGCCATCGCCAGGCCGGACCGGCTGACGGTCGCGGCGCTCGGTGATGGCGGAGCGCTGATGGGCATTAGCGAGCTGGAGACCGCTGTGCGGCTCTCTCTGCCGATGGTCATCGTCGTGTACGACGACGAGGCCTACGGCGCGGAGGTTCATCACTTCGGGCCCGAGGGATTCCCGCTCGATACCGTGCGGTTCCCGGCTGCGGACATCGCCGCCATCGCTCGGGGATTCGGTTGTGACGCGGTGACGGTCCGGAGCCTGGACGACCTGAGACCGGTCCACGACTGGCTGGAGTCGCGGACCGGCCGTCCGATGGTGATCGATGCCAAGGTCACCTCGGCGCACGGCGCATGGTGGCTCGAGGAAGCATTCCGCGGCCACTGAGCGGCGGCGGCTGGGGTGGCGTACCGGGCAGCTGGTAGCCGCGAAGCGCAGCTGCTCCGCGGCTACCAGCTGAGGCGGGCTGGCCTACGCCAGGTGCAGCCGACCGTCAGTCACTGACCATCTGATCGTGCGGTACCTGTCCATCAGGTGCACCGTTGCCCACCATCGCCGGGACCAGGTCTGGCTCCTCCTCTGGATAGGCCACCTCGCCGTGGACCATGATGTCCCCGGCTTGCAGCTCAGCGTCCGTCATACGCAGCGGCGTGAAGAACTTGATCACGCGCAGGATGACGTAGGTAACCAGGGCATCCCAGATGATGACTGTCAGGGCGGCCTCTGCCTGGATCAGCAGTTGCTTCGGGTGGCCGTAGAACAGTCCGGACGTGGTGACGTCCGGGTTCTTGCCGAGGCCCAGGTACACGATCAGCTTGGGGTCGGCCAGCAAGCCGACGAGCAGACCGCCGAACAGGCCGGCGAAGCCGTGCGTGTACACCACGCCCAGCGCATCGTCCACCTTGTTGAACGGCCAGACCTTGCGCGGCAGGTAGCCGAAGAGCATCCACACCAGGCCAGAGACCACCGCGCCGATGACGATCGCGCCGACGCCGTTGACGTAGCCTGCCGCAGGGGTGATGCCGACCAGGCCGCAGATCATGCCGTTGACGGCGCCGATGAACGTCGGCTTCTTGCTCTTGCCGAAGCTCATGTCCATGATGACCCAGGTCATCATCGCCACGGCGGTGGCCAGGTTGGTGTTGACCACAGCCGCGGTGGCATCCGCGCCAGCGAAGTACGGGTCACCGCCGTTGAAGCCGTTCCAGCCGAGCCACAGAATCCCGGCGCCGACCGCGATGAAGAGCAGGTTGTTCGGGACTGCCTTCTCTCGGTCACGGGCGAGCCGCGGCCCGACCATGGCCGCTGCGACGAAGCCGGACACGCCAGCCGCCAGGTGGATGACGTAGCCGCCACTGAAGTCCAGCGCTCCCTTGCCGGCCCAGTAGCCGCCGCCCCAGAGCAGGAAGGCGTTCACTGTGTAGGCGAACGTGATCCAGAGCGGCACGAAAATCAGCCAAACCTTGAACTTGATCCGGCCTACCACGCTGCCGATAAACAGGATCGGCGTAATCGCGGCAAAGACAAACTGGAAGTAGACCAGCGAGCCTTGCGGGAACCTGAACTTCGGCATGAGTCCGTTAAGCAACGGGATATCTGCCTGGTTCTGCTCTCCCCCCGCACCGACCACAGTCCCCGGCTTGCCGATGAAGGTATGAATCCACGGCTGGCCGAAGCCCATCTTGAAGGCCCACAGTACCCAGACGATGAGGGTGAGGCCGAAGGCGGTGAACACCATCATCATGGTGTTCACGGCCCATTTGCGCTGGACTATGCCGCCGTACAGTACGGCCAGGGCGGGGATGCTCATCAATCCGACGAGCGTGGCAGCCGTCATTTGCCAGGCGTTATCGCCTGGGTTCAGAAAGCTCAGGTAGGGACTCAAACTCCGCCTCCATAGGCTGAAGCGAAGCGTGGGCGGGTAGCCAGGCATCGGCGACCAGCACGGTCCCAGCCGACCGCTTCGGTTCTGTCAGGTACGGTTCATGTTTCCCATGCGCTCGTTTCGGCCAAGTTTCGTGACCGTTACGCCGGCCGCACAACGCTTCCTCGAGCCGCCTGCCGTGTTAAACCTTTGTTACGGCGATTCCCCAAGCCATATAGGCGTTGCAGGTCGCGGGCACTGGCGCCATGAACGCGAGGCGGGCGGTGATCATGGGCGGCGTTGGAACTTCCGCGGACGCCGGTGACGTGGCGACCGGGCGCGGTCCCGCGCCGTACCTGCCTGAGCCGACCGGTCCGTACCCGGCCGGCACCGTTTCGGTGTGGCTGACGGACGCCTCCCGTCCCGATCCGTGGGTCTCGGGGCTGAACGCACGGGAACTGATGGTTTCCCTGTGGTATCCGGCGGTGCCGTCGGACGGGCCGCGAGCCCGGTACATGACGCCAGCAGAGTCCGAGCTCCAGCTCACAAGCAGGGGCATCACCGGCATCCCGCAGGACACGCTGAGCACGGTTCAGACCAACGCGGTCAGCGACGCCAGGCCGGCCGGGCGTCAGCACAGCCTCCCCCTCGTCGTGCTCTCGCCCGGCTTCACCAACTCCCGCAGCACGCTCACCGGACTAGCCGAGGACCTGGCCAGCCACGGCTACGTGGTGGCCGGGATTGACCACACCTACGAGAGTCACGCCACGGCCTTTCCCGACGGGCGGGTCACCACCTGCCTCGCCCGCGAGGCACCCCGGCGAGACAGGAAGGAAGAGGTAGCTGCAGGCCGGGCAGCCGACGTCTGCTTCGTGCTCGACGAGCTGACCGGCGCGCACGCGGCCTGGCCAGGCGCCGGGCTGATCGACCCGTCCCGGATGGCGATGGCCGGCCACTCCGCCGGTGGCGCCGCCGCCATCGCCGCCATGCTGGCCGACTCGCGCATCCGCGCCGGCATCGACATGGACGGCTCCACTGCCGCCCCGATCCCGGACGAGGGCCTGGCACGGCCATTTCTGTTCCTAGGCAAGCAATCCAACTACACGCCGGGACGCGGAGCCGCCGTGACCACCCTGCGGGACTGGAAACTCCTGAGAGGCGCCGTGATCACCTGGGAGCGTGACTGGGAACTCCTGACCGGCTGGAAGCGGTGGCTCGTGGTGGCCGGCGCGGTGCACGCCTCGTTCACCGACCTGGCGCTGCTGGCCGACCAGACCGGCCTCGACACCGGCGCCGGCCTGTCCGGAGCCCGGTCCCTGGACATCACCCGCGCCTACGTCCGAGCCTTCTTCGACCAGCACCTGCGCGGCAGGCCGCAAGCCCTGCTGGACCGGCCGTCGCAACGCTACCCCGAGGTCACGTTCTGCACTCCGTAAGCTCACCTGTGCGGAATGGCGGGCCCCGGGGGAAACGGCGCAGCGGTGAGATCTGCCACGACCCGCGGGTCAGGACCGAACCCCCGCCCAGCGCCAAGGATCTCTAGGCGATCGGGCCGCAACGCGGGATGATGCCGAGTACTAGGCACATGGCGTTCGAGTGGCGATGGCGTGCCTAGCTGTCGACATGGGGTGACCACGTGTGGGGCAAGATGGCGTGTCTGGTAGGCGCGCATGACTGGTCCGAATGGCAAGTCCCGGACCCCGAGCAACCGGGCGACCAATTCCGAACCTGCGCTCGCTGCGGGCGTATGAGGAGCAACGCTGCTCCCGCTCCCGGTTGGTCGTGGAAGATGCCTTTGAACTAACTCACCGCGCGCTGTCGTCGCTCCCTGTCTCGCGGCTAGTCGTCGGTCATTCGAGCGCTGGCTCCGGAACTGCTCTCGCTGACCCGGCACCAGGTGATCCGGCCCTCCGGGCTGGAGATGGTGCCCCACCGCTCTGCCAGCAGGTCGACCAGCAATAGGCCGTAGCCATGCTCGGCGCCATCGGCGGAGATCGGCGCGACACACGGCTCCGACGGGCCGCCGTCATCACTGACCTGAATGAGAATTCCAGCCGGTCCCGTGCACAGCGCGACGGTCACCCGGCCGCCGGGCTCGCCCGACCTGCTGTGCATCACAGAGTTCGTGACGAGCTCGCTGACCAGGAGCATTGTCGTTTGCGTCGCGGGATGCTCGTCGCCAAGGACCTGACGCGCAATCTGTCGCGCGGCGCTCACCGATTGCGGCGTGCCCGGCAGCACGGCCAGCATTGGTGCTCGCGGTCGGGTCGTCGTTGTGGACGGCGCCGTGATCGCCGCGTATCGCCTCGTGGTCGCGGCCGCGCCGGGCGGCAGTGCGCGGTCCCGGCTCGTCGCCGTCACGTCTCATCTCCGCGCGCCGTCTCGAGCCGTGTCCGAATGGACCACTGGCAAGCCGAGCAGCAGCAGATTGCGGGCCGTGAGCGTCGCGGGAGCCAACGTGGCGTTCGCCACGCTCGCGCTCGCCACGGTCGCGCTCGCCACGGTCGCGCTCGCCACGGTCGCGCTCGCCACGGTCGGGCTCGCGACGGCAGGCAGAAGATCATTTGGTGCTCCGTTGAGCTCTGAGATTCTGGCCGGGGTGAATGACACGCCGTTCCGGGATGAAAGGTCCGAATATCGGGGACTGCGGTCATGACCATAAGCAGGCCGCCATTACCGCTCCGTTGCCTAGCCGTAACCGGCCTGGCCTGGGGAGGTTGACGAACGATCTCCGCAACCATTAGATATCGGCACGAGAGACTTTTATTGCGCCTTTCAGTTGGAAGCAGGCAGCTAGTGGAGTTCCGGATCCTCGGTCCGCTCTACGCGGATGCCGGCACGGGCGCGGGCCCGGCCGTCATCAGCCAGCCGTTACTCCAGTCGGCGCTGGCGCTTCTGCTGCTGCGAGCCAACAGGCCGTGCCCGCGCGGCATGCTGATCGAGGCGCTGTGGGGCGCCGAGCCGCCAGGCTCACCCGAGGCGGCCTTGCGTGTGTGCATCAGCCGGCTTCGGCGTTGTCTGGGCGACTGCGCGACGCGGCTGGATAGCGTCGGACCGCCTGGCGGCCGCGCACCAGGCCACCGCCAGCAGCGCGGTTACATGATGACGGTGCGTCCTGGCGAGCTGGACGTAGACGAGTTCACGGACCTGGTCGCGCAGGGGCAGGCGGAGCTGGACACGGGCAACGCGCGAGCGGCGGCTGCTTCCTTCGTGCACGCCCTGGCTCTCTGGGGTGATCCGCCGCTGCCCGATCTGCCCGATAGCGAGGTGATCGCTGCACCAATCGCCGGGCTCAGGAATCAGCGGCAGCGCGCGATCGACGCGCTCTTCGACGCACGACTCGCGGCAGGCGAGCACGAGCAGGTGCTCGGCCAGCTACGCGCAGCGGTCAGTGCGGAGCCTGGGCGCGAGCGAACGTGCGGCCAGCTTATGCGCGCCTATCACGAGCTGGGCATGCACACCGAGGCGCTGGACGTATACCAGCAGGCGCGGCAGGTTGCGCTTGAGCAGCAGGGCGCTGAGCCAGGCCCATTGCTCGCGGTTTTGTATCAGCGGATCCTGGCACAAGAACTGACGACGGACCGGCGGGCGGAAGTCGGCAAGATCGGCGCCGGCGGTGTGACGCTGCCGGTTTCGCAGGCTCCGGCTCCGCCCGCTGACTTCGCCGGCAGGTCAGCCGAGGTCGCGCGCGTAGTCGATTACCTGAGCGGTCCGGGTGTCCCAGTCGTCGTCGTCACCGGCGGCCCTGGCATGGGCAAGAGCGCGGCCGCGGCGGTCGCGGCGCTTCAGCTGCGGCGCCGCTTCGCCGACGGTCAGATCTATGCCGAGCTCGGCGGCCTCGAGCACCCACGCGATCCGCAGGACGTGCTGGCTGACATTCTCCAGAGCGTGGGGATCGCAGCGCGCGCAATCCCGCTGGCGGGCCCCGCGCGTGCTGCCATGTACCGGTCGGTCTTAGCTAACCGCAAGATCCTCGTCATCGCCGACGACGCTGCGTATGCGGCTCAGGTCCGGCCTCTGGTCCCCGCGGCGGGCGGCGCCGCCATCCTGGTGACCAGCCGCAGCCCGCTGGCCGGCCTGGTCGGCGCCCGGCAGGTGCGGCTCGGCGAGCTCGCGCCTGAGGACGCGCTCGCACTGCTCGACGTGGCAGCGGGTCCGGACCGCGTCGGCGCCGAGCCAGCGGCCGCCAGGGAGATTGCTGCCGCCTGCGCTGGCCTGCCGCTCGCCATCCTGATCGCCGGCGCCGTTCTCGCGGCGCGGCCAGGACTCGGCCTGGCCAGATTCGCCCGGGACTGCCAGAGCGACCACATCCTGGACGCGCTCGCCTGCGAGGACAGCTCGGTCCGCGCTGCGATCGGCTCCAGTTATCGCGCCCTGCCAGTCGCCGCCCAGGCCGCGTTTTCGCTGGCGGCCACCGTGATGCAGGACGAGATCCCGGCGTGGGCGCTGGCCGAGCTCGCGGCGGGCGATGTCAGCGTTGCGGGCAAGATGATCGGGGTCGGGCTATTGGTGCCAGCCCAGGCCGAGGTGTCCGGTCAGCGGTTCCGGATGCATCCGCTTGTCCGGGCCTACGGGCGGGAGCGGGCTGCCGGCCATCCGGAGGACGCTCAGCCGGAGACCTCTCACCCGGAGAGCGATCGCGCGCACAGTGCTCACCCGCAGAGCGCTCACCCGCAGAGCGCTCACCCGCAGAGCGCCCACCCGCAGAGCGCTCAGACGTCCGCCCGGCAGGAGCCGGAGGCGGTCAAGCGGCTGCGAGCCGCATGGCTCTGCCTCGCCGATCAGGCCGCGGCCCGGCTGCCGCCGATACCGTTCGTCGCAGGCCCGGCACCGATTGCGGCTGCCGCGCATTCCGCCACGTCCGGCACCCACACCGACGAGAGCTGGCTCGACTGCGAGCGAACCAACCTGCTGACCGCCGTGGTCCAGGCCGCGGCGGCCGGCGAGTACCGCGCCGCGGGCGCACTAGCGAGCAGGCTCATCGCGCACCAGTGCATCACCGGTGCGTTCGCGGACGCCAGCACCGGCTGGAGCGCCGCCGCCGCGGCCGCAACTCGCGCTGGCGATGCGCGACATCAGGCCATAGCCGAGTACTACCTGGCGGTCGGTCTAGCTGAGTCGCACGAGCGAGTGTCCGAAGTGGCCGTGCTGCTCGCGGGCGCGCTGCCCGAGCTGGAACGAGCCGGGGAACGCGAGATCGGGGCCATGGGTCACGCCTTGCGGGCCCGATGCGCGAGCGCGGCAGGCCGACATGCGGCCGCGATCAGGGCTGCCCGCCGAGCCATCGAGCTCGCTGGGCCGGACGGCAGCCTGGCGCGATGCTGTGCGACTGCCGTCCTTGGCCTGACGCTGGCTCGGGTCGGCATCACGCACGCGGGAATCGAGCAGTGCGAGCAAGCCCGCGCCGATGCGCGACAAATGCAAGAGCCTGCCTACGAGGCTTACGCGACTAGAGCGCTGGCTCAGGCTCTGATGGTCAGTGGCGCGTACCCGGCCGCCGTGAGCGCGTGCGGCGACGGCATCGAGCTAGCCCGGCAGTATGGCAGCGACATCGCCGCGGCCAGGTTCTTGCTGCTTCTTGGCCGGGCTCGGCAGTGTGACGGTGAGCGCGCGGCGGCGGCCGCGAGCCTGCAAGCCGCGGCCGATATGTTCAGGGCCGCCAGCCTGGCAGTCGAGGAAGTGACGGCCCGCAGCCTGCTCGCCGCCTGCCGTACAGCGGATGGCGATCACGGCGCGGCAGCAGTTCACGCCAAGGAAGTAACCCAGATCTTGGAGCGCCGGGGTATTGGCGACGCCGACGCCAAGTCGGCTGCCGCAGTGAACGCCTGTCTGCCGAACCACGACCAGCCCACGGCGACCAGTCACTCTCATCCGGAACGCTACGGCTCATCGCAGGTTGATGAGGCCCTCCAGAACCTGCTCAAGTACTTCCGGGTCATGCAGTCGGTGCACGTGCCGACTGGCCGAGCTATCCGTTGCGCGCCGAACCGGCAGGGTGCTCTCGCATACCTGGGTCGTCGGCTGATCTCGCTCTGGCCCATCGAGCTCTAACCCGTCGCCGTCGGGCTGGCCGGAGCCGACCACATCCGGGAGCTCTGTCATGCCCGGACGCTAACTTGCTGCCGATTACCGCGCGATTGCCGAGGTGTTACCGCGCTCTGCGCTAGTCCCAGCGCCAGTAAAAGCCGGCAACTGACTTGTCTAGCGACCGCAGATAACGATGCACTGACTGCTGGCTGTCCAGCGTCACCAGTTCCTCGTCGAGAATGTCGCCCTCCACGCCATCCCAGCGAGCCCACCACACGTGCGCAGGCAGCTGGCCCGGGTGAAAGGCGACCCTGATATCGAAATTCTGGATCTGCCGCATGCCCGCTCGGCGGAATTCGCGCTCCGCTGGGTCGAGGGGATCGCCGGGATAGCGGAATGTCGTCGAGTACTCGAGCGTCAACGTCTCGCCGAGTTCCAGCGACCTGCTCAAGATGATGTCGCTGGCGAATACATCGTCACCAATCAGCCGCACGTCGCCGGTGAGCTGCCTACAGCCATGTCCGACGTCGACGGTCATCACGTTCGTATCGCACAGAAACGGGATGCGGTCGACTGCGGGTCCGGTCGCCTCGATGACATGCAGGGTGCGCACCCGATCGATACGGCGGTCCTCACCGACCCAGACGTGGTCGTGCAGGGAGATCGTCTGGTGACGGCGGGGCCCGAGCGCCTGATCGACATCGCGCTCTGCCTGACTCGGTATCGCGTGGCTACCGGACAGCACGCTGATCCTGGCGGTGCCCGCCCACAGCCGACGCAGCCGCTCAGCCTCGTGTTCTGCGAAACCGAAGGCATCGACGAACAGCTCGAGGGTCTGCTTGCTCAGCTGCAGGCCTGATAACGCGCCCGACACGGTCTCGCCAAGCTGATAAGGCATGACCTGGGCATCACCGGCGTGGCCGGGCACCGACCGCAGCTGGCCCGCGATCACCTCGGCAACGGCCATCTGATTGATCACGTCGTCTCTTGGTCTCGCGACACGGTGCTGCCACGCGTCCCGATAGCGACCCGGCTTCAGCAGCAATTGCCGCAGATACTCCGCCGCGCCGCGCTGACCTTCGATGCGCGTCCCATCGCTCACAGGCGTGCTCTCTCTGCGTGGCGCCAACGATCAGAAAACGAACGCGCGACTTCGCCGCGTCGTCAGCAAACGGCCGAGTTAGCGACCAACCTCCTGGTCCCCAACATCCTTGTCGCCAATGTCCCATTGCCAGTAGAACCCTGCCACTGTCTTGTCGAGCGAACGCAGGTAACGATGAACGGAGTGCTGGCTGTCGAGGGTAACGGCTTCACGTTCAAGTATCCGGCCCTCGGTCCCGTCCCAGTGTGCCCACCAGATCTGCGCAGGCAACTGGTCAGAGTGGAACTCGATACGCATATCAAGATTGTCGACGTGACGTATCACCGCCCGGCGGTACTCGCGCTCGGCCGGGTCAGCCGGGTCCCCTGGGTAGCGGTATGAGAGCCAGTATTCGAGTGTCAGCGTCTCGCCGACATCAAGCGTCCGCGTCAGGAGGATCTCGGTGGCAAACATGTCCGCGCCGATCTGATGGATCTCGCCGCTGAGTTCCTTGCAGCCCTGACCGACTTCGAGGGTGAGCACGTTGGTATCGCAGAGGAACGGGATCCGGTCGACGCCCTGTGCGTTCGCCTCAATGACCTGCATCGTGCGCGCACGGTCAATGCGCCGGTCGGCACCCACCCAGATGTGGTCATGCAGTGACAGTGTCTGGTGCCGCCTCTGGCCCAGCGCCTGGTCCACCTCCGCTTCCGCCTGATTGGGCACTCCGTGCGTGCCGGACACCACGCTGATGCTGGCCGAGCCGTTCCACAGCCGCCACAGTCGGCCGGCTTCATGCTCGGAGAAACCGAAGGCCTCGACGAACAGGGCCAGGGCGGGACGGCTCAGCAATCGGCCGGTGAGAGCCCGAGAGACCGTGTCCTTCAGCTGGTGCGGCGTGACATGCGCATCGCTCGGGGTGCGAGGCGACGACCATAGATGCCGAGCGATGACCTCGGCCACCGCAAGCTGGTTGATGGTCCCTTGCCGTTCCCGGGAAACGTATTGCTCCCAGGACTCCCTGTAGGCACCGGGCTTCTGCAGCAATTGCTGAAGATACGCCGACGCCGCGCGACGGCCGTCCGGACGCGCAATCCCGTCACGAGGCACTAGCACATCCCGCAAAAACCTGAGCGAATTATGGACGCCAAGCTTATCGAGGTTGGCAAGGGACACCGCGACACAAGGCGATGGGAACTAGTCAGAACGTGCCAGTTGTGCCCGAGACGACAGCTAAATCCCACGGGTTCAGGCCGACCACTACGCCGACACGCAGCTGCCGGCTTCGATGACAGTCGCCATGGGACAGATCGTTGACGACGCAGCCCTCGCGATACTGACGGTTCCCGCGGCCGCAGAACTGACGGCGACCGCAGTCAAGCCAAAGGCGCTAGCGAGCAGCCCGCAAGTGGCCACTGCGACGCCGACCTGGGTGCGGATGACCTTCATAGTGCAACCCTTCCGGCACATCCGCGCGCATGAACCGAGAGCTCATGCTTCTACTACGTGGCCGCCGTCAATGGAATCCTAAAGGTATAAATTGGACCCGTCAATGGCCGCTGACGTCATTTGCCCAGGTCAGCCAGGTGCGGCTCCGCGCCGTGGCAACTGAGCTGCACCGTGGGGCTCGCCGCGCCTCGGAACCTAGCTGGAAGCTGACGTTCAACTCGACCACGAGCCCCGCTGAGGCCGTTCCACGCATGACTCGGGAGGCTTGCCGACCCGCATTGTGAGTCAAGAATCCCAGTCAAGTCGGCCGAACTAGTCAGCGACGAGCTCGGCCTCGAAGCCGTCGGCGTTCTCGAGATAGGCGGCGTAATGCTGTGGTCCGCCGGCGAAAGGGTGCTCGTCGGGAAACATCAGCTTCCAGCCGTGAAGTAGCGCCTCGGCGGTGAGCTCGTCCACCAGTTCTCGGCCGGCGACGTGGAAGGCCAGGTGGTTCAGGCCGGGTCGGCACCGGTCGTGGCGGCTGGCGGTGCGGGCAGGAGACTGCTCGACGACGATGTAGGCGTGTCCGGACTGCCAGCTGCGGCCGCCCGGCCAGTCCTGGAACATCCGGTAGCCCAGCGAGGTGAGAAGCCAGCCCCAGCTGACAATCGCCCGGTCCAGGTTCGGGACCCACAACTCCACATGATGGATCGCGCCAGTCGCGGGCCGGCCGAGCGCCGCAGCTGCCCGAGCTGGCGCTTCGGGCGCCACGTCGGGCGTGACCGCAGGCCCGGCCTGTGGAACGGGCTGCACGGACTGTACGGGCGACTGCATCGCCGGCGGCTGCGCGATCATCATCCCCTCGCTGCCCGGTGCTGTTCCAGCTAGCTGCCGACTAGCCTCTGCTTGCGTCTCTGTCATAACCGAGTCCCTGGGAATCTCCTGCTGTCACCCGGCGGCCACATCAAGACAGCGCGCAGCCTCCGAAAACGACCACGTTACGACATTTAACCGAGACTTTCGCTGCTAACTGCGCGAAAGAGCCAACGCCGGGCTTAGTGCGCACATCCGGCAGCGTCCTCGCCCGCGCGCCGCCACGCCGCCGGGCCCCGCGCACACATGGGCGAGGCTGAGCGGCTGGCGTTAGCTGGCCGCAGGCGGCGGCGGCAGATTCACGAGCCTAGCCAGCGACGCCCGGTGCGCATCCGCGGTGCCGAAGCCGATCGAGTCGGCCTTGGCTCGCTTCAGGAACAGGTGAGCCGGGTTCTCCCACGTGAACCCGATGCCGCCGTGGAGCTGAATCATCTCCTGCGCCGCTTTGAGCGCCGTGTCGGAGCACGCCGCCTTCGCCAGGGCCACCGCGAGCTCGGTCTCGGTCCCGTTGTCGTTGACCAGCCCGTTAGCCGCGGACCGCGCCGCTGCCCGCGCCTGGGTGACAGCCACCCACAGGTCGGCCAGCCGATGCTTGATCGCCTGGAATCCGCCGACTGGACGGGCGAACTGGCGCCGTTCCTTCACATACGCGACCGTGATCTCAAGCGCCCGGTCCGCGAGACCGAGCTGCTCCGAAGCCAGCACGCCCGCGCCCGCCAGCAGCGCCGCGGCCACGGCCTCCTCGGCGGCCCGCCCGGACGCCACCTGCCTCGCCGGGGCGCCCGCCAGGGTGATGTCGCACAGCTGGCGCGTCTGGTCCAGGGAAACCACCGGTGCCGTGCCCACGCTGGCGTCCGTGACGCGCACCGCGTACAGCCCGAAAGGCACGCCATCAGCGGGAACGAGGAGCATCTCGGCCGGCAGCGCGTCGGCCACTCCCAGTACTTGTCCGCTGAGCCGGTACGTACCGTCGGGGTCGTCCGGGTGCGAACCTTCGATCCGAACGGTAGGGGCCGGCAGCTTCCCCGGCCCAACGGCAAACGGCACGGCCAGCGCGGCGGTCACCGCACCGGACGCCAGCTCGGCCAGCAGCTCGGTGTCCCCGGCGGACAGCAGCGCCGTCGTCGCCACGACCGCGCTGCCGAGGAACGGCACCGGCGCGATCGACCGGCCGACCTCCTCGGCGACGACCGCGGCCTCACGGTAGCTCGCGCCAGCACCGCCCAGCGATTCGGGAATCAGCAGCCCGGCGACACCGACCTCGGCCGCGAGCGTGCGCCACAGCCCTGTGTCGTACGTCTGCGTCGTCTCGGTCCTGGCCAGCACGTCACGCCACCCTGCCCGGTCCGCTAGCAGTTCGCGGACCGAGGCCCGCAGCTCGGTCTCAGTCTCGCCATAAAGCAGGTCCAGCGGCCGCGCCGTGGCCGGTGCGCCCTTCGCGGTCGGCTGTGTCACCGGTGCCTCACTCACTGTCTGCCCACCCACGATCTGGCTGCTCACTCATCATCTGGACGCTCACCGGGGCAAGTCCTTCCACGGGCCCGTGTCGACCCTGGCTTCCTTAGGCAGCCCGAGTACGCGTTCGGAGACGATGTTGCGCAGGATCTCGGACGTCCCGCCCTCGATCGAGTTGCCCTTCGCCCGCAGGAACCGGAATCCAGGGGTGCGCCCGAAGAAGTTCGCCCCCTCCGGCCGGCGCAGCGTCCAGTCGTCATACCGCAGCCCGTCGGCTCCGGCCAGCTCTACTTCGAACTCGGAGATCTCCTGGTTGAGACGCGCGAAGACGAGCTTCGCCGCGGATCCCTCGGGGCCCGGCTGCCCGGCCGCGAGCTGCTGTCGCAGCCGGGTGCCGGCCATCCTGGCCACCTCCGCGTCGGCCCACAACCGCAGCATCCGGTCGTGCAGGCCGGGCGTGCGCAGCTCGGGCTTGTCACGCCACGTCCGGGCGGCCAACGCGATCATGCCGCCCTCGCGCGGCATGGCGTTGCCGCCGATGGAGACGCGCTCGTTCATCAGCGTCGCCATCGACACCGTCCAGCCCTGACCCACCTCGCCAATCCGGTCGGCATCAGAGACCTTGGCGTCAGTAATAAAGACTTCGTTGAACTCGGCCTCGCCGGTGATCTGGCGCAGCGGCCTGACCTCCACGCCGGGCTGCGTCATGTCGAGCGAAAAGTACGTGAGTCCCTCGTGCTTGGGCACGTCCGGGTTGGTCCGTGCGACGAGCAGGCCGCGCTGGGCGATGTGCGCGACCGAGGTCCACACCTTCTGCCCGTTCACCGTCCAGACGTCACCGTCGCGTACCGCCCGCGTCGCAAGCCCGGCCAGGTCAGACCCGGCGCCCGGCTCGCTGAACAGCTGGCACCAGATCTCCTCGCCTGTCCACAGCGGCCGCAGCCAGCGCTGCTTCTGCTCTGGCGTGCCGTGCGCCAGGATCGTCGGCGCGGCCATGCCCAGCCCGATGCCACTGCGCTCCGGGTGATTGGTGGGCGCGCCCACGGCCTGGAACTCACGATCAACACCCGATTGCAGGGAACGGGGCAGCCCTTGTCCGCCCAGCCCGGCCGGGTAATGCACCCACGCGAGGCCGGCGTCGAACCGGGCGCGCAGGAATTCAAGCGGGTCGCTGCTCTTGGGGTCGTGCGCCGCGAGGAACTCGGCCACCTGGGCACTGAGGGCGGCGTCGGTCACGGCCCCGTTCCCTTTATTTGTCAGCACAGCGGGCCGCCGGCCACGTAGATGACCTGCCCCGACACGAAGCCTGCGCCTTCGCTGACCAGGAACGAGATCACGTGCGCGACGTCGTCGGGCGTGCCGACGCGACGCACCGGAATGCCCGCGGCCGCGGCCTTCTGGAACTCCTCGAAGCCGATCCCGATCCGGGCGGCCGTGGCTGCAGTCATATCAGTGGCGATGAAGCCGGGCGCAACCGCGTTGGCTGTGATGCCGAACTGGCCAAGCTCGATGGCGAGCGTCTTGGTGAAGCCCTGCAAGCCGGCCTTAGCGGCGGAGTAATTCGCCTGGCCGCGGTTGCCGAGGGCCGAGCTTGACGACAGATTGACGATCCGGCCGAACCGCTGGTCCACCATGTACTTCTGGCAGGCCTTGCTCATCAGGAACGAGCCGCGCAAGTGGATGCCAAGCACCGTGTCCCAGTCGTCAACCGTCATCTTGTACAGCATGTTGTCCCGGATGACGCCGGCGTTGTTGATCAGGACAGCCGGCGGCCCGAGCTCGGCCGCGACCCTGTCGACCGCGGCCTGAACCTGATCGGCGTCGCTGACGTCGGCGCCGACGCCGAAGGCCTTGCCGCCGGCCGCGATGATCGCGTCGACGGTCGTCCCGCAGTCGCCTTCCTTCAGGTCGAGCACCGCGACCGCCAGCCCGTCGGCGGCCAGGCGCTTGGCAGTGCCCGCGCCGATACCGCGCGCGCCGCCGGTAACAACCGCTACTCGCTCCGACGCCTCTGACATCTAGTCCTCACCAACTGGGGGCTGCGCCCCCCGTTTAACCTCCCGGAAGAACCCGGCAGGTGCTGCCAACAATTACTCAGCGGATAAGCCCTGTGGACCCGCGAAAATCCAACTAGCGTTTAGTCCTCTTCCTCCAGCGGAGGCCTCGCCTCAGCGGTATTTCTTCAGCTCGCGGTACGCCATCGAACGCTTGTGTACCTCGTCCGGGCCATCGGCCAGCCGCAGCGTGCGCGCATGCGCCCACAGGGCAGCCAGCGGGAAGTCCTGGCTGACTCCGCCGGCGCCGTGCGCCTGGATCGCCTTGTCCAGGATCCATTCGGTCGACTGCGGCACCAGGATCTTGATGGCCTGGATCTCGGTGTGCGCGCCCTTATTTCCGACGGTATCCATCAGCCATGCGGTCTTGAGCACCAGGAGCCTGCCGGCCTCGATCCGCACCCGGGACTCGGCGATCCAGTCCTGGATGACGCCTTGGTCGGCCAGCGGCTTGCCCCACGCCACTCGCTCGGTGACCCGGCGGCACATCAGCTCAAGGGCGCGCTCGGCGGCGCCGATCTGGCGCATGCAGTGGTGGATCCGGCCCGGCCCGAGCCTGGCCTGGGCGATGGCGAAGCCCTCGCCCTCCCCCGAGATGACGTTCTCGACCGGCACCCGCACGTCGGTGAAGACGATCTCCGCGTGGCCCCCGTGGGTGCCGTCCGTGTAACCGAATACAGTCATGCCTCGCTGGATGTCGACACCCGGAGTGTCGCGCGGCACCAGGATCTGGGACTGCTGCCTGTGCCTATCGGCTTCCGGGCTGGTCTTGCCCATGACAATGAGGATCTGGCAGCGCGGATCCATCGCGCCCGATGACCACCACTTGCGGCCGTTGATCACATAGACATCGCCGTCGCGGTCGATGCTGGTAGAGATGTTAGTGGCGTCTGAGGACGCCACGTCCGGCTCGGTCATGCAAAATGCCGATCGGATCTCGCCGTCCAGCAGCGGTCGCAGCCACCGGTCCTGCTGCTCCTTGGTACCGAACTCGGCCAGCACCTCCATGTTGCCTGTGTCCGGTGCCGCGCAGTTCAGCGCCTCTGGGGTGAGGAAGGAGCGCCCGCTGAGCTCGGCGAGGGGAGCGTACTGAAGGTTGGTCAGGCCGGCGCCCTCAGGATGATGGGCCAGGAAGAGGTTCCAGAGGCCGCGATGCTTGGCCTTGGCCTTCAGGTCATCCATGATCGGCGGCCGTTCCCAGCCCCTGCCCTCGCTGGCGAGCTTGGCTGCCTGCTCCTCGAAGACCGGCTCGGCCGGAAGTATGTGCTCATCGATGAAGGCCTGCAGCTGCCCGCGTAGTTCCTCGGTGCGCGCGTCGTATGCAAATTCCATCGCTGCCTCCTGCGGGCCCGGACGAGTCCGGACAATGCTACCTACCGGTCGGTACGCACTCCACGCTACGGTGCTGCCATGGCGCAGGTCGAGACTGTACGAGGCCCTGTCGACGTCGATTCGCTTGGGCTCACGCTGATGCACGAGCATGTCTTCGTCCTCAATGAAGAAGTCCGGCAGAACCATCCGGCCGGGTGGAACGAGGACGACCGCGTCGATGACGCCATCACCAAGCTGAACGCGCTTACCGCTCAGGGCTGCCGGACCATCGTCGATCCGACCGTCCTTGGCCTCGGCCGGGACATCCGCAGGATTCAGCGCGTTGCCGACGGCACTGAGCTGAACATCATCGTCGCCACGGGCCTGTACACCTATAACGAGGTGCCGCTGTACTTCAAGTTCCGCGGGCCGGGCGAGGACGGTGTCGACCCGATGACGAAGCTGTTCATCGAGGACATCACCGACGGCATCGCGGGGACCGGCGTCAAGGCCGCGTTCCTGAAGTGCGCGATCGACGACCAGGGCATGACGCCTGGCGTGGAGCGAGTGCTCCGGGCAGTCTGCCAGGCACACGCGGAGACGGGCGCGCCGATTACGGTCCACACGCATCCGCACTCGGGCACCGGGCGTGACGTTATCGGCGTGCTACGGGAAGAGGGCGTCGACCTGACCAAGGTCGTGCTCGGCCACAGTGGTGACAGCACCGACCTTGATTACCTCTGCGAGCTCGCCGACGCCGGCTGCCTGCTGGGCATGGACCGATTCGGCCTCGATGTGATCACGCCGTTCGAGGACCGCGTCGCCACCGTCGCAGCACTGTGCGAACGGGGATACGCGGGGAGCATGGTGCTGTCGCACGACGCGTCGTGTTACATCGACTGGTTCCCGCCCGAGGTCGTCCCGCTGTTTGCGCCCAACTGGAACTTCCAGCACTTGTTCGATGACGTCCTGCCGGCGCTGAAGTCACGCGGCGTCACCGAGGATCAGGCTCGCCAGATGCTGGTCGACAATCCGCGGCGGTATTTCGGCGGCTAGCGCATCGCGCGCGTCCCGCGCGCGGCGGAGGGAGGCGGAGGGAGCTCGTCGGCCCTCCTGGCGCGAGACCCTGAACTCGTCGGCCTCCTGGCGCGAGACCCTGTCAGTTTGAGTCATTCCAGCAGCCTATTTGCCCGTTTTGTGGTCACGGAAGTGTCAGGGTCTCGAGCGGTGGATCAGCGGCGGGGCAGTTCGAGGGCCGCGGCGGCTTGTTCGAGCGCCGCCAGGTGACCGTCCACGCCCCCGAGGCCAACGCCCATGGTGTTGATGGACAAGTGCGAGGCGCCGACGGCCCGCCAGCGGCCGACGTGGTCGATCAGCTTGCCCGCGCCAGCCTCGGTCCAGCTGACCCTGCCCTCCATGCCGATCTGCGCTGGGTCACGGCCTGCCGCTACGGCCGCCTGGTCGACGATCGCTTTGGCCTCCTTGAGCCTGTCGTCCGGCGCTACCTGCGGGAACCACCCGTCCGCCAGGCGCCCGATACGGACGTAGGCGGGCCGGGACTGCCCGCCGAACCACACCGGGATAGGCCGTTGTACTGGCAGCGGCGCGAGGCCGGCGCCGGTTACGGTTTCGTGCTCGCCCGCGAACGTCACGGACCGCTCAGTCCACAAGTGGCGCAACAGCGTCACCTGCTCGGCGACCCGCGGGCCGCGGTCGGCGAAATTCTTACCGAGCGCCTCATACTCGACCGGGTTCCAGCCGAGGCCGATCCCCAGGCGAAACTTCCCGTTCGTCAGCAGGTCCACTTCAGCGGCCTGCTTAGCGACCAAGGCGGTCTGCCGCTGCGGCAGGATGATGATGCCGGTGACGAGCTCAAGCGAGACCAGCGCTGCCAGATAGCCGAACATCACCAGCGGCTCGTGGAACGTGGTGTCGACGTCATACGGGCCGTTCCACGGCTGATGCACGGCCGGGTCGGCGCCGAGCACATGGTCGTAGGCAAGGACGTGCGTGAAGCCAAGCTCCTCGACCCGCTCAGCGTAGGCACGGACAGCACCGCGATCGGGGCCGATCTCGGTCTGCGGGAACACGACGCCGATATTCACGAGTGACTGTTTACCTGGCGCCCGGTCGCGACGACAACCCGGCCCCACCCGCTGCCCGGATTGACCGCCGTCAGCAGGCCACCGGAGTTGGCCGCCGTAGAGTCTCGCGGGTTGGATGGGCACATGACTACCCCAATAGCCGCCCGAGCGCGCGGATAGCCCGCGGTGGATCTCGATCACTGGCTCGGCCGCGCAGCGGATGCGATCGCCGAGTGGCAGCATTCCTTCGGCAGCTACGCAGCTCACCCGTCTATCCAGGTCAGCGATGAGCAGTTCGGGGTCGCGTTCGGCGAATTCACCGGCCGGCTGACCGACAACTACCCGTTCTTCCATCCTGCCTACGCAGGGCAGATGCTGAAACCGCCGCACCCGGCGGCCGTCGTCGGCTACCTCGCCGCGATGCTCATCAACCCCAACAACCACGCCCTGGACGGCGGCCCCGCGACGGCCGCCATGGAGAAGGACGTTGTCGGCCAGCTGGCCGGCATGTTCGGCTTCGCGTCGCACCTCGGGCACCTCACAACAAGCGGCACCATCGCCAACCTCGAGGCTCTCTTCGTGGCGAGAGAACTGCATCCGGGCCGCGGCATCGCCTACAGCACGGAAGCCCATTACACGCATGGCCGCATGTGCGCAGTGCTGGGCATGCCCGGCACGGCCGTTGGCGTCGACGCAGCCGGCCGGATCGACCTGGCCGAGCTCGACGCGCTGCTCGCCGGGGGGCACGTCGGCACGGTCGTCGCAACGGCGGGTACCACCGCACTCGGCGCCATCGACCCGGTAGCCGAGGTGCTCGCGGTCGCGCGCCGCCACGGCGTCCGAGTCCACGTCGACGCCGCGTACGGCGGCTTCTTCACCCTGCTGGCTGGGCAGGACGGCGTGGCCGGACTGGAGCCGACGCCATGGCGGGCAATCGCCGCGTGCGACTCGGTCGTCGTCGATCCCCATAAGCACGGCCTGCAACCGTACGGGTGTGGCGCCGTGCTCTTCGCCGATCCCGAGGTCGGCCGGTTCTACGTACACGACTCGCCCTACACCTATTTCACGTCCGAAGAGCTGCACCTAGGCGAGATCAGCCTGGAGTGCTCGCGGGCCGGCGCCGCCGCCGCCGCGCTGTGGCTCACCTTCAGGCTGCTGCCGCCCACACCCGCGGGTCTCGGCCAGGTGCTGGCAGCCGGCCGACGCGCCGCGCTCGACTGGTCCGAGCGGCTCGCGGCGTCCGACAGCCTCGAGCTGTACCAGCCGCCTGCGCTCGACATCGTCTGCTACTTCCCCGCCGACGGGAGCATGTCCGCGATCGATGCAGCGTCAGCGCGCATCCTGCACGCCGGTATGACCGATCCCGACGAGCCCGTCCTCGTCAGCACCTTGCGCGTCAGCGCCGACGCCATGCGCCAACGCCACCCCGGAATCGCGGCGGATCAGGACATCGCGAGGATTCTGCGGAGCGTCCTGATGAAGCCCGAGCACGAGACATACGTGCCACGACTGCATGACCGTCTGGAGCAGTTGGCGACCGGCCCGCACCTGGACTGAGCCAGGTCTTAGCCGGCTCGCGCCAGGCCACAGCCGGGATACAGTGCCGCCCAGCGTGGCCGCACAGGCCGGAAAGGGCGTGAGCAGCAGCGAACGGCTAGTCCGCCGGCTGAGGCTAGCGGAGCAGCAAGCGGCCTATCCGCCTGCCGGCGATCGCGAGTCCTCCTGCGCCCATCAGCGCGAGGTAGAGCACGTGCCACAGCAGGCCCGGGCTCACGTAGCCGAGGGTCAGGCTGCGCAGGAGCGCGATCCCCTGATACAGCGGGGTGCAGTCCACGACCAGCTGGATCGGCCGGGGATAGACGCTCAGCGGGTAGAACGTGGTCGAGAACAAGAACATCGGCAGCGTGGCCAGCGTGACGTACTCAAAGTCCTGCCAGCTCCGGATGAAGGTCGTCGCCGCCATGCCGGCGCCCGCGAAGGCGAACCCGATCAGCAGGGCGACCGGAATGGCCAGCAAGGCCCAGACCGAGTGCACGAGGCCCAGCGCCAGCATGATGACCATGAACGCGCACGCGTACAGGCCACCGCGGATCAGCGCCCAGCCGACCTCGCCCAGCGCGACGTCGCCCGATCGCATCGGCGTTGCCAGCGCCGCGTCGTACAGCTTGGCGTACTTGAGCCGGAAGAAGATGTTGAACGTCGAGTCGAAGATCGCACCGTTCATGGCCGACGTGGCGAGCAGCGCCGGCGCGACGAAGCTGGTGTAGCCGACGGCGTGCCCGGCGAAGCTGACCTTGCCGACCAGCTCGCCGATGCCCACACCGATGGACAGCAGGTAGAACAGCGGCTCGAAGAAGCCCGACGCCAGGACCAGCCAGGTGTGCCGGTACACGCGAGCGTGCCGCTCGATCAGGTGCGCACTCCCCCGGCCACCGAGGCTGCCGCGGCGGGCCAGCAGCATCGGCGCGGGCAGGATGCGCAGTGGCAGCTGCCGCAGCGCATTGTGAGACGTCCCGTTCTGAGACTGCGCGTCCTGAGACTGCGCGTCCTGCGACAGCGCGTCCTGCGACATCGCTTTCTCAGTCATCGAATGCTCAGACATGAAGGCGCCGCCGGTAGGTCCGCTGGCCGGCCACAAGGCCGAGCGCGGCGATCGCGACCAGGTAGCCAACGTGGCCGAGCGCGCCGGTCACATCCGCTGTGCCGAGACTCAGCGCCCGGCACAACGCCACTCCATGCCAGAGCGGCGTCGCGTATGCGACCGGCCGGATCCAGGCCGGCAGCTGGGTGATCGGGAAGAAGGTGCCGCTGAACAGGAACAACGGGATCATGCCGAACCGGAAGATCACGTTGAAGGCCTGGTCGTTCTTCGACTGGGTCACGGCGAATGCGTCCAGCGGCGCGGCGAAGGCCAGCCCGGTCAGCACGGCCACCGGCAAGCAGGCGACCGCCCAGGGCGACCTGATCGCGCCGAACGCAGCCATGATGCCGAGAAAGACCGTCATGTTCATGGTGAGCCGCAACAGGGTGAACAGAACGTGTCCGTGATAGATGTCCCCAGGCCGCAGTGGCGTCGCCGCCGCGGCCTGATAGGTCTTCTGCCACTTCACGGCCGTGTAGACGGGGTAGAGCGACTCGCCGACGGCGGTCTGCATCGCGCTGGCGGCCATTAGGCCAGGGGCCAGAAACGCCAGGTAGCTGACCCGGCCGATGCTGGCCGTGCCGTGCTGGTCGACCAGCTTGCCGAGCGCCAGGCCCATCGCGCCGAGGTACAGGACCGGGTTAAGCACGCTGGAGTAGATCGAACCCCGCCAGGTGCGGCGGTAGTTCACGAGCCAGAACCGGAAGGCCCGGACCGCCATCCCCCACGAGACCGCGACGCCGCTCCCAGCCGATCCAGCATGGGACGGAACGACAGAAGCGGTCACCCGTCCTCCAGCCGTCTGCCGGTCAAGCGCAGGAAGACGTCCTCGAGCGTGCTGCGGCGCACGAGCGAGGTGACCGGCTCCAGCCCGAGGCTGCGCACTGCCGAAAGCACCGCGTCTCCGTTATCCACGTAGAGCAGGATCCGGTCGGCCAGGACCTCGATCCGGTCGGCCGGGACGTCGGCGATCTTGTCTGCCGCCTGCTCGTGGTCGGAGACGTGGAAGCGCAGCTCGAGGACCTCGCGGGTGGAGTACCTGTCGATCAGCTCCCTGGGCGAGCCCTCGGCCGCGATCTTGCCGCCGTCCATCACCACCAGCCGATCGCAGAGCTGCTCGGCTTCGTCCATGTAATGCGTGGTCAGGATCAGCGTCACGCCCTGTTGCTTGAGCCGGAAGAGGCGGTCCCAGACGACGTGCCTGGCCTGCGGATCCAGGCCCGTCGTCGGCTCGTCCAGGATCAGGATCTCCGGATCGTTGATCAGCGACCTGGCGATGGTCAGGCGTCGCTTCATGCCGCCCGACAGCGGTTCGACCTGGTCCCCGGCTCGCTCGGTCAGCTGGACGAAGTCCAGGAGGCTCGCGGTGCGCTCGGCGATGACAGGCCTCGGCAACCCGAAGTAGCGGCCGTAGATCAGGAGGTTCTCCCGGACGGTCAGCTCCACGTCCAGGGTGTCCTCCTGGGGCACGACACCGAGGCGGGCCCGGATCGCCGGGCCGTCGGTCACCGGGTCCATGCCGAGGATCGACAGCTGGCCCCCACTTGGGGGCGAGACACAGCCGATCATGCGCATGGTCGAGGACTTGCCTGCGCCGTTGGGGCCTAGGAATCCGAACGCCTCACCGCGCCTGAGCTCGAAATCGATGCCGTCAACCGCGACAAAGTCGCCAAACCGCTTAGTAAGATCGTGAGCGCGAATTAGTATGTCGGGTTCAGGCACGCCCGCGACATTACCCGCAGGGTCCGTCAGTTCCGAACGAATATCTCGGCCCTACAGGGTGATTTAGCCTGACCAGTTGGGCACGCCATAACCGGCGGGGCGGTAGTCTCGCAAGGTCACCCTGAGGCGGCGGCGAACAGGAGGCAGGATCCAAAGGTGAGCACGGTTCGCGGGCTCTACGAGCGGTTCCGCCACCTGATCCACGAGGGCTCCAAGTTCCTGATTATCGGAGCTCTCGGCGCGGTCATCACATTCGGCGTCGCACCCGCCCTGTACGGCATCGGCAGATATAAAGCCATCACGGTCGCCACGATCCTGGCGACCGTATTCACGTACCTGGGCAACCGCTACTGGTCGTTCAGACATCGCCAGGGACAGGGCACGGTGCGGGACACCGTGGTCTTCTTCGTCCTGAACGGCATCGGCCTGCTCATCTACTACGGGTGCATCGGCCTGACTGACCTGGCGGGCCTGGGCAAGAGCAAGATCTGGTACTACGTCGCCCTGGTCGTGGGCACCGGGCTCGGCACCGTGTTCCGATTCTGGTCGTACCGGAAGTGGGTCTGGGTCGCGAAGGACGTTTCTCTACTCGAGCCCTCTGAGCCGCCCGAGGAACTGGCGCAGGACCTGGCCGCCATGGTGGGGGCCGCCCCGGTGACCCATCACGAGCAGCTGTCCCCGGTCAACCAGGCTGGATCCAGCCATGCCGCGACCGGCTCGCATCGAGCCGCGGATCCCCATCGAACCCCGGCGTCCCACCGCGCGCCAGCCTCCCACCGCCGGACCAAATAGCGCGCTCCGCCCCCTGGGCCCGACAGCGAGCGGTTGCTAGCCGCGACAGTCCCCGGCATGGCTCAGCAGGCTGCCGAGCGGAATCGCCAGGTCAGCGTTGGCCTCGGCCTGTCCGATCGCGCCGACCGAGACCAACCGCCCGATGACGTGCTGCTCACGGGCCAGAGCGGCGGCGGGGTGATCAATCGGGTCGTCGGTGCTCGGCGCCTCCACGAGCCCAGCGAGCAAGGCCGCCTGCGGCCAGGACATCTGGTCAGGGCGTAGGCCGAAGTAACCGCAGCTAGCGTCCTCGAGCCCGTAAAAGCCGTGACCGAAGTAGGCGACATCGGCGTACAGCCGCAGGATCTCCGCCCCGCTGTAGCCGTATTTCAGCTTGACCGCGAGCGCGACCTGCTCGGCCTCGGCGGCCAGGCCTGTCCGGCCCGGCGTGTACAGCATCTTGGCCAGCTGCTGGTAGAGCGTGGCGCCGCCCTGATCGCCCTGGCCGCTGACGTAGCTGTAGAAGACGCGGGCCACCGAGAACGGGTCGATCCCCGGCTCGCCGGGCAAACCTGTGGTCCTCCGTCGCCTCCAGCGACGTCGCGAACCGGTAAGGCACGACCACGCCGGGATAAGGCGCACCGTGAGCCTGGTCGAAGGCGCTGGCCAGCTTCGTTGCATTGCCGGTGGACGGCGTGATCACCAACAGCAGGCCGAAGAGGACCGCGAACGCCAGCAGCAGTGCTAGACAGCCCAGGGCCAGCCTGCGCGCCGCTGCCGCAAGCAGCTGGCGGCGAGTCCGGCCGACTGGCCGCCGGAACGGCAGACTTGCCTGATCTGTCCCCGCCGTCCGCTGCACAGAAGATGCCCGCCTCATCGACTAGGCCAACGGCCCCACAGCCCCCGAAGTGCCTGGACCTGCCCGGTGATGTGCCCTTATGTAACAGAGATTAATCCCGGCCGGTTCGCTAGCGGGTCGCCAGCCCGCCGATCAGCATCTCGGTGAACAGCTCGCCGACCTGCGCGGGCGACAGCGAGCCGTCGGGCTTGTACCAGGAGCCCAGCTGGTTCACCACGCTGAGGAAGTAGTGCACGACGATGTCCGAAGAGATGTCACTGCGGAACGTCCCCGCGGCGACCCCCTCGTCGACTAGCGCCTTGAACCTCTCCTGGTAGAGCCGGCGTTCCGTGCGCACCTGCGTCTGCTTGTCATCGGGCAGCATGTGCAGCGACCGGAAGAACACGATCATGTCGTCCAGGTTGTCCAGGCTGGTGGTGACGACGTCGGCCGCCGCGGCACGCAGCCGTTCCTCCGGGGTACCGGGCCCGGCAGCGATCTCCTCCAGGTGGGACGTCTGCATCGTCAGCACTTGGTGATAAACCTCGTAGAGCAGATCGTCCTTGGAGCCGTAGTAGTGGTACATCGCGCCCTTGGTGACGCCTGCCGCATCCACGATGTCCTGCACTGACGTGCCTTCAAACCCGTGGCGGGCAAAGAGCCTGGTCGCGACGTGTAGCAGCCGCTCCTTTACCGGCGGTTTGGGCGCCTTCCCACCAGCCCGCCCGGTGGACTCCTTAGACCGCACCGCCATGCCGCACACTCCGCGTCGCTCGTCTCCGCCCAGTATCATACCGGCCGGTCGGTCTTAAAGTTAGGGCGCAGGTTCGGCTGGGTCAACTAGCAGGCGCGGGCGGCACGGCTAGCCTCTTAGCTGCCATCGCCAGCGGCCAGCTCATCGAGGTGGGCAGCGACGTCCTGGATGAGGTAACCGGGCCGATGCCGCCTCGGGCCACTGCCGCCTTGTTGCCACGGCCGCGGCCCTTCGAGCGGCCTGTACTCCACGCCCGCCGCGTCCAGCCTGCGCAGATGCGCGGCGATCCGGTCGATCAGCGGCGGCCGGCCAGGCTCGCCGCCCGCCAGCGGGACTGGCCCGCCGGACCAGGCGACGTCGGCGAGCGCGCACGCCCGCGGGAAGATCATGTACTCCAGCGACCGGCCGTCGGGAATGTACTCCGTCCACACCTGGAACTGAGTGCCGATCAGCTGATCGCGCGCATCCTGCGGCCAGTCCGCCGGGACCGGCTCGAACGCCGCAACATCCGCAAGCCGCACCGGCCCGCCGATGGCGACCGGCTCGGTCGGACCGCGTTCCTGGTAATAATCGAAATAGGCAGGCAAGACCGGCGCCGCCACGACCTCGTGTCCGGCCAGGGCCGCCTCGCGCGCGATCTGCATGCCGCGCCAGGCCATCACGACTGTGTCCGGCCGCAGCATCCCGGCCAGGGCGGCGGAACTGCTAAAACCCTCGTCCCAGACCACTGCTCTGGCAGCAAAATCTGCGGCCAGCATGTCCGCGACGTCATGCAGGAACGCGGCGTGCAGCTCCTCCGCCGTCGTCAGCTCGCGGTGGCGCCTGGCCGCCTCGATCCTGGGGTCTTCGCGCCAGCGGCCAAGCAGGCACTCGTCGCCGCCGATGTGGACGAATCGGGACGCGGTCGCGCCGAGCAGCTCGCCGAAGATGTCCTGCAGAACTCGCATCGACGCCGGAAGCGGCGCGAGCAGGTTCGGGAAGATGCCCCAGTCGGCGGTCACCTGGTAACCGCCGTCGGGCAGCGAGCCGGAACCAAGCTCGGGCAGTGCGGCCAGCAGCGCGGTGCTGTGACCGGGCAGGTCGATTTCGGGGACAAGCGACATCCCCCGCTGGCCCGCGTAAGTGGCGATCTCGGCGAGGTCGTCCAGGGTGTAGTAGCCGCCGTGCGGGACGTCGTCGTAGACCTTCGGCTCTTCGTCGTTGAGACTGATCCTGGTCCGCGCCCGGTGCGAGCCAATCTCGTGCAGGCGCGGGTGCAGGCGGCTCTCGATCCGCCAGCCTTGGTCGTCGGTGAGGTGAAGATGCAGCCTGTTGAGCTTGAGAGCGGCGAGCGCGTCGATGAGTGCGAGTAGCTCCCGCTTAGTCGCGAAGTGCCGGGCGACGTCGATGTGCGCGCCACGCCACGTCAGGGCAGGCTTGTCGTCGATCTCCGCGCACGCGAGCTGCCAGTCGCGCGTACCCGGCAGCGGGGCGGCGCGCCAGGCTTCATCGGGCAGCAGCTGGCGGATGGTCTGCGCGGCGTAGGCAGCCCCAGCAGTGTCTGCGGCTCGGATGAGGATGCCGTCCTGCTCGATAGCGAGGTGGTAGGCCTCCGGGCCCAGCTGTGCGTCGACGCTGACTGAGCACAACTGGCGCTGCGCGGCGGTCACGCCGCCTGGCCAAGGGACGCTGGTGAGGAGGCGGCGGACGGTGGCGGCCGCGTTCTGCGTCGTGGCTTGGTCGCCGTTCCCTGTCGGCCGGACGTCGGGCATGGACGTGAGTGTCAGGGCGCCTTGACTGGGACGAATCGAGACTGGCTGCGGGATCAGGCTGCCCAGGCGGTCGTCCATCGGCGTGCATGCTCCCCAGTCGTCCCGGTCGGCGTCGGTTTGTCGGCGGAACTCTAGCAGCGCGTCCTCACCTAGGCGCAGGCCGCTGACGGCTGCCAGGTACTAACGGGGTAGTACAAGGAATGAGCTGGCGGAAGCCTGCGGATCAGGCGAGAAGCAGACGAGAGGGTCACGGAGGGACACGATGACACATCGGAACGCTTATCTGGATGCCCTGATTCACAGGCCGCGGCCGGCCTCTGATGCCGGACCCGCCAGCGTGCGCTGGCACGTCGGCGACGTCATGTACACCAGAGCTGTCTCGGTGGGGGAGCAGGAACACTACCGGCGGATCGTCGAGTTGATGCATGAACATCACCTGACCGCGCTACCGGTGATCACCGCGGATCGGCTTGTGATCGGCGTCGTGTCAGCATCTGACTTGGTCCGGAAGCAGGAGTGCCAACCCCACGCTGAGAAGACGCCCGGCTGGCAGGTGCACGCGAAGGATCGAGCCAAAGCAGATGCGCGGATCGCGGCGGGCCTCATGACATCTCCTGCAGTCACGATCGGGCCTGGCGAACTGCTCGGGACGGCAGCGAGGGTCATGAGCGCACACCACGTCAAGCAGCTGCCAGTCGTTTCAGCTGATGGCGCCATCGTCGGCATGGTTAGCCGAACGGACCTGCTGAAAGTGTTCCTGCGCCCGGAGGAAGAGATCGCCGCAGAAGCGACCGGTGTTCTGACCAGCGTGGTGCTCGCAGATCCAGCCGCGATCCGGGTCACGGCGCGCCATGGCGTGCTCACGCTCAACGGCAGGCTCGCGAGCTTCAACCAGATCGCCACGGCTGTGCGGCTCATCGAAGCCATCGACGGCGCGGTCTCCGTGACAAACAAGCTGCACGCGCCACCGCCGGAGAACTGGCCTGGAGCCGGTTATCACATCCCGACCGCCTGATGTGGCGATCGGCTGCGCAACGGGCGGGTGCCGAAGAGGTGTTCCCCGACGGCCCAGGTATCAGCGGCGGCTTCGGCACAGCCTGGCGGTATCGGCGCCTGGGCTGACGCCGGATCTGCGCTAAGGTGGTGTGGCCCGCCGCTGACCAGGCGGGTCGGCAGTGCCGGGACGTAGCGCAGTTTGGTAGCGCACTTGACTGGGGGTCAAGGGGTCGCGGGTTCAAATCCCGCCGTCCCGACGCAGTTCAGAAGGCTGATTCGAAATCCTGATCGGTCTTCTGGGATCCACTTTGGGACCAGAATCACAGGTACTTTCGCAGCTAGCGGTATTTGACCGCTGGTCAAGTGCGTGACGGCGTCGCAGGTCCTCCGCATGTGCCCCGCTGTGCCAAGCAGCGCAGGCATCCGCGTCGCTACGAAGCTGGCCGGTGGATCGGCACATCAGAAATGTGTTTGGACCGGGTGCGGCCAACCTCGGATGTGAAGCCGAAGAACATCATGTGGGTGATCTTGGCGATGTACTCGGCTGGATCGCCGCCTGCCAGCGCCGCGACCCCGAACGCGCCGATAGCGGCGAATGTCGCCGCCCTGTGGTCGTAGCCGATGTCGTCATCGCGCTGGATGGCCCTACCGAAGCTGTCCGCGAGGGCGTTGACCTGGTCAGTGAACGTCTTGATCAGCAATCCAGGGAGGTCAGGGCAGTCGTGCAGATCCTTGATCAATGCGGCCAGTGCCGGCCCGTGCTCGGCCAGGTCCGAAGTCCACTGCTCGCCGAACCGGATAACGCTCTCGTAGTGATCGTCTACGCTGCCGGCGACCAGCTCGTCGGCATGGGCCACGTTCCCCCATATTTCTTCTTCCAGGATGTTGAGGACAGGGCTCCTGCCACTACCTGGAAGGCCCGCTCGTCTTCGATACACTGAAATCCGAAGGCGCCGACTCCCTAGTCGGGCGGCAGCCACCGCAGAACCTTGCCCGCGACATGCATCAGATCTCGGTCAGCTTCGCGACGACCGGCGACCTGGGCTGGCCCCGGTACGACGCAGCAAAGCGGGCGACCATAACGTTCGGCACGCACAGTGCAGTCGTGCACGACCCACGCGGCGGCGAGCGCCAGCTCTGGGACGGTATCCGCTGAGGCTGGCGGCGGATACTCGCGCGCACAAAAGGCTTTCCGCATTGGGTCTCCCCCGGGCGTCCTGTCTAGCTCTGAAGCTTGGCAATCGCGTCCAGCAGTACCTCAGCAGCAGCCGCGGGAGTCCGGCTCTGTCCTGCATCGGCGAACGCGCTGACCAGCGCGCGCGAGTACTCGACGGATTCCGGTCCCGGTGTCGCGATTCGCGCTGTTGCCGCCGGGGCGAGCAGCGGACTCGCCGACGAGGCAGCCTGCCGCGCCGGGCCGAGCTGCTCGTGCATGCGAGCCGTCGTCAGCTCTGACGGCTCCCGGACTTGCCCGCGCCGGTCCACGTCCACGTACAAGCCACCTTGTTTTATGCGGTCTAGTTCCTCGGCGGACGCCTGAGCGTTGGCCAATAGCTGAGCCAGCTCTGTCACGGGAATCGTGGCCAGCTGCGTGCCCAATACAGGCGGAGCGAACGGAACCTGAGCGAACGGCACCGCCGCGATCAGCATGCCGCCGACCAGTTTTAGCTGGTGCCACTCGAGCATCCGCCCGACTGGCGCCTGCGCCCGCACGCTCTCGGGCATGGCGGCCAGGGTAGCCAGGCTTCCGGCCTTGCCTACCTCCTCGACGGCGAGCGCGGCGAGCGTACGCGCCCGCGCTGGACTGCCCGCTTCGGCCAGCACCTCGGCGTCATGCAGCAAACCCTGCGCATTCCTCGCTGCGGCGACGGTGCCATCTACGAGGACAGGTACCGGCGCCGCCTTCACGGCTCCGAGATCCACTGTTCCAACCTAACCCGCGGCCCCGACGCCATCGCCCGCCGCCTCCGCCGGACATCGCCAAAGGCCTCACGTACCGCACGTCAGCACGGCCCCTCGGCCTGCCCGGTGACTACCTCAGTTCCTGGGGACCATCTGGGGACCAGACGTCCCGCGCGCGACCGCACGACGTCAGCGTTCCCGCACGTTCCGCACCGTGCATAACGTGCTTGACGTGCAGGAGCGCTTAGCCCCCTATTACTGGGGGTCAACGGGTCGCGGGTTCAAATCCCGCCGTCCCGACGCAGGCCAGAAGGCTGATTCGAAAACCGGATCAATCTTCCGGGACCACTTTCGAGGACCAGAATCGCAGTTACTAATCTGCTGGCGCTATTTGACGGCCGGTCAAGTGCGTCAGCGCCGTCCACACTGCCTCGGCCGCGTGCGCTGTGATCTCGCGTTAACCGTCAAATCGGCAATTACCGCTGGAAGGTGAACAGGGCCGGCGAGCCGCCGCTTCCTCGCCCGCTCAACATCGCTTGCTACCGCAGCGAGTCTGCGAGAAATGGAGGGCTGAACGCCCTGCCCACATCCGAGCCCTGGTAGACGTTGTCCAGGCTGTCATGCAGGACGTGGGCGAGGTCGTCCTTGCTGGACGTGACCTCCAGATCCTGGTCGAGCATTTCAGCGCGGAAGCCCCAGCCTGCGGGGAGGTCGAGCCGGCTGCCGAGATGGGTGAGATTGTCTTCGCTCAGGGTCGGGTCGACGTGCCGACTGAAGGCCTGCATGACGAACACCTCACCGTCGGGCTCCACGAGCAAGAAGACGTACCTGCCTCTGTCGAAGGTAAGGGTGCTGTTGCGGTACACGTAGCGGGACCCGTAACTGCCTTGAACCGCGGCTTTCGCGATGTCTGCCGCGCCTGCCACGCTCGTCCAGGTTCCTGACATGCCGCCGAAGGTCCTGTCTTCCCCGACTTCCCACACATCGAGCCGGTCGAACAAACAGTGTCTTACCGGGTTCAGCCAGGCGCGCAGGGCACCGTGCTCGCGGGCGACGGCGTCGGCGTCGAGCGCGTCGAACAGCTCAGGCGTCGGGTCGCACGCACAAGTCGTATTCCAGATGTTCGCAATGGCAGTCTCCTCGTCACTGCCGGTGATCAGACCCACCTCACAGAACCGGTAGCCGCGCATGTCCTGCATGTGGATCTCCCGGCCGGGAATTACGTGTTCGCGGCGAGCCGCCGTCACCTGTTGCTCGAGGGTGGCTTCGGTCATAGAAGGTCTCCCATCGCCGACTGCTTCAACGCGGGGTTTCGTTCCACCGTAGGACCTCAGCCCTCCGAGCTGATCGAGCGGGTTCTGAGCCCGGGGTGCGGGCGGATCGCTCACGGGCACAGGGGCGTAGCGTCGCATTGAGGTCCTAGAACCGCGTTGGTCATCTGATCGCGACCTCAGCTCTACTCCCCTCGGGCTCAAGATCCGTAGATCACATATATCCGCGAGGGAAAGAGGGTCAAGGACATGAAGATCGCTGTCATCGGCGGGACCGGGCTCATCGGATCGCAGGTAGTCGGCATCCTGAACGCGAGCGGCCACCAAGCCGTGCCGCACTCGCCGGACTCGGGCCTGGACCTGCTCAGCGGGCGGGGCCTGCCGCAGTCGCTGAACGGGGCAGATGTTGTCGTCAACCTGACGAACTCGCCGACCTTCGACGACGCTTCGCTAGCGTTCTTCCAGACGACCATGGACAACCTGCTCACGGCCGCGAAAGCCGCCAGCGTACGCCACGTCGTCATCCTCTCGATCGTGGGCGCCGACCTAGTGCCCGGCTCGGCCTACTACCGTGCCAAGGTGCTGCAGGAAGACATCCTGAAGGCCGGACCTGTGCCGTATTCGATCGTCCGCGCCACTCAGTTCTTCGAGTTCATGAACCCGCTAATATCCGAAAACGCCGACGAGACCACCGTCCGCCTGCCCGCAATACTGATCCAGCCGATAGCGTCCGCCGACGTCGCCCAGGCAGTTGCCGACGTCAGCGTCGACCCCCCGCTAAGGGGCACGCGGGAGATCGCAGGCCCCGACGTCTTCGCGCTCGACGAACTCGGCCGCATCACCCTCGCCGCCCACGGCGATCATCGCGCTGTCGTCACCGACAACAACGCTGGCACGTTCGGACCGGCCTCGGGCGACGCCCTTATTGCTAAAGACGGCACCGTCATCGCCAAAACCAGCTACCGGGAGTGGCTCATCGGTTAGCCCGGCTGGCAAGGCTGCGGCGATTCGGTCTAAGTGGCCGACGTGAAGCCCCCGGCGGACACATCCACCGGGTCGTCGACTTTCACCCGAGCGGAGGGGGAGTTCGTCATGGCGTCAATTTCCGAGCGGGAGAACCGGGAGATCGAGGCGGCCAACTCCTCTAGCGATACTCCGGTCGTCTTCATCCACGGCCTGTGGCTGCTACCCGGCAGCTGGGCCAGCTGGGCTAACTTCTTCAAGCAGGCTGGCTACGGGCCGCTGACGCCGGACTGGCCGGATGATCCGGAATCGGTCGAACAGGCCCGGGCAAACCCAAGCGTCCTGGCCAGGAAGACATTGGAGCAGGTCGCCGATCACACCACCGAGATCATCACTGCCCTGGACAACAAACCAGCGGTCTTGGGGCACTCGACCGGGGGCTTGCTGGCGCAGATACTCGCGGGCCGGGGCCTGTCGGCGGCCACGGTGGCGATCGACCCCGGCGTCTTCCGCGGCGTCCTGCCCCTGCCGGCCTCCGTGGTCAGGGGGGTAGGCCCGTTCCTGGTCAACCCGCTCACCCGTGGCCGCGCGATCACGCTCACGTTCGAGCAGTTCGGGTACGCCTGGGCGAACGCGCTGGAGGAGAAGGAGGCCAAGGAGCTCTACGACACGTTCCACGTCGCCGGCTCTGGGATCGCGCTCGTCCAGATGGGCAACGCAAACATCAACCCGCGGACGGAGGCGAAGGTGAATACGACGAACCCCAACCGCGGTCCGCTGGTGATCATCGACGGCGAGAAGGACCACACGGTGCCGTGGGCGATCGCGAACGCCGCCTACCAGCGGCAAAGCCGCAACCCAGGCGTGACGGAGATCGTGAAGATCCCGAACCGGGGCCACTCCCTCACGATCGACCACGGCTGGCGTGACGTCGCCCAAACGGCACTCGACTTCGTCAAGCAAGCCGCCTAATCGGTGACAGCGCGCCGGGGCGTCCCCAACCGTTTTCCATTACGTGCGCCGTGAACAGATAATCGAACAAAAATTGTTTATAGCGCAAGGGGCTGCCCATCTCGCGACCACCAAACTCGACATCCGAGCTGAAAGCGAGAGCGCCCTGGATAGCCTGCCAGCCGTAGCACGGCCAGCAGCGGAAGCGCGGCCGGTAACAACCGATCTGCGCCGAGCCCTCAGCCGAACCCCGGATGCCGCCGGCAGCGAGAAGGCCTGCGACCACCGATGGAGCCACGGAGGGGACGGTTTGCCCGACTGCAGTTTCGCTGATCGCCGTCGACCACCCTGCGGCGGAGGCGATGGCAGATCTGCTCAGGATCACTCGGAGCGGGTGAGGTCAATACTGCTCGCGCGGCGGTAAATAGCTACCAGGTCCGGGCCGTCGGCGGTCGCGGCACAGATAGGCAAGGAGACGACGATGCCGCTAGCAGCTTCGACGAACTATCCCGTGCTCGACGCGTTCTGGACCATCTTCGAAATCTTCGCCTTCGTAGTCTGGTTCTGGCTTCTGTTCGTCGTCCTGACGGATGTCTTCCGCAGCAGAGATCTGTCCGGGTGGGCAAAGGCAGCATGGACGGTCTTCGTGCTCTTCCTCCCGCTGATCGGGGTCCTGGTCTACCTGATCGCCCGAGGGCCTTCGATGCACGAGCGCGCCGCTCGGCAGGCCAGCCAGCAGGACGAGGCCTTCCGCAGTTACGTCCAGGAGGCGGCAGGCTCCTCACCGACCTCCGCAGACCAGCTAGCAAAGTTGGCGAATCTGCGGCAGCAGGGTGTCATCTCCGCTGATGAGTTCGAGCAGGAAAAGACCAAGGTCCTCGCCTCCCGCTGACCGCTCCTACACGCGGCGACACCGCGCTGTGTCACCGCCGCGGTGTCGCCGGCCTGCATTGTCAGCTCAGCACCCGCAGGATGCCGCTGATCACCATGTATGCGCCCGCGAACAGGGCGACGGCGGCCGCGATCGGTCGCTCATGGCTGACGATCCAGTCCTGGAATCGCCTGATTGCTCTTTCGGTGCGCCGGGGGTGGACCCTCAGGAAGGCGAACGGGACGATCACCAGCGCGAAGTTGATGGTCACAAATACCAGTACCGAGACCACAGCTATCGCGGCAGGCGTCTTGCTGGCGACCAGGTGATGGAGGGCGAGGAGATATGAGACCCCTGGGATGCCGACTGCCAGGCCGATGATGACGGCGAGGCCATACCGGGGCTCATGCAAGGCCCGTTGAATCCAGCTTTCCAGCTTCGATGGCGCCCCCTTCACCCTGGGATGGGAGCGCCGTCGACGGACGCGCAGGTGGTTGGTCGCGAGCAGCGCGCCGACGACAAGCAGCGGTATCCCCAGAGCGAGGTCGAGCCCGCCGCTGGAGTGATTCTGGGTCTTGATGGCATCGAGGTGCAGCACGAACACATCGAGCAGCCCGATCGCTACGGCCAGGCCCATCCCGCCAAGCAGGAAGCACGCGAACATTAGCCTGGGCCGCTGGTTCGTCGCCAGGATCAGGTCGATGATGACCAGCTTCGGATTCAGCGCCGCGAGGCCGGCCAGTCCGAAGAACGCCGCGTTCATACCTGCGTGACCGCTAGCGGCGTCATGCCTCCGGCGACTGCCTTCGGCCCTGGGCCGTCGCTCGGAACAGATCCGGGCTCGCGGGTTCCGATGCTCCTGCCGCGCCGCGCGGGCTCGAAGCTAGTGCTCCCGGCCATCCATCTGTCCCTTCCCGCCGCACATGCTGCCGTCAGGAGGGCGTGTTGGGCTTCCCCTCCCACGACAGCGACAGTGCCTATGCTCCAATACGCCATGAGCGCCGGACTGACTGGCGCAGGCCCGGCAACCCTCACCGAACACACCCCAGAGGGTGAGATCCCCATCGACTTACCGGCCGTCACGGCGCCCTGCGCGACGATGATCGACCATGTGCTGGCCTGCCTGGCAGACCGCCAGGAAACATCATCGAACTGGCCAGCGCCCTTCCGTAACTGGAACTCGCCGTGGACAGCGGGGCCGGATCCAGCAAGCGGGCCAGGTCGCCAGCGCAACAGTGCAGCTGCGGGTCCCGGTTTCGCACTCGCCACTGCGCACGCGGAGTGGCCGGATGGATCTTGGATTGCGCGACAGCGTTTACCTCGTGACCGACGGCATGCCCAGGTCTCGGGTTCGCTGCGGCGCAGGCACTCGTTGCGGACTGGCCGCGACCCCGTACCGCTGAATGCGCGGGCACTCGGCGGGAATCGCCTAGCCGCTGACGATGCTCTTAATCGTAATGGCAGCGAGGAAAGCTAGCACGATCTCGCTGACGACCCAGGCGTTGTGATTCATCCAGTCTCGCATCTTCGGCAAGACCTCGTTCGCTCGCTTGCCCAATAGCACGACCATGAGCGCCGGGACAGCCAGAAGCAGTACGGTCAGCCCGATGAACGGGAGGACCTGCCACCACGGAGCTCCGTGGCGCGAGACGTGGAAGCCGGCCACGACGTTGCTCGCGATATCGGTTGGGAAGACGCTGAGCAGGGCCAGGCCGAGCAGGAACGCGCCCTTGGGGCGTTCTTTCTCTAGCCCGCTCATCCATTTAGGAGGCTCGGTCTCATGGCGTTTTAGGTAGGCGCGCGCGGCCAGGAAGAGCAGCAATGCGAGCACGATCCAGTCGATGATGTGACCGGCCGTGCCCGAGTGCTTACTACCGGCGTTCTTCAGGCCTGTCCCCACGCCGTAAGCGATCGAGACGACCGTGGTAATCCCAAGGGCCGCCCCAGCGACGAAGGCGAGGGAGGCCTTGGCCCAACTCTCGCTCGTGGCCAGGAAGAACGAACTGATGATCTGCGGTCCCGCGATCATTACGAACGCGAGTGGAAGGATCTGAGTCCAGGTCACCGTGCCAGCCTCATCGGCATCTTGAACGGCTCGCTCACATCAGTCTCGCTTTCTGCCCCGATATGGTCTATGTGCCGTTCTGGTGGATTCTTGACTGCCGCGATGAGATCTGACGCGCCCGGCGTATCCTTCCGGCCGTTGGCCGCCAGCCAGTGCCTCAGCTTGGCGCGCTTAGCGCTATCAGCCGCCTTGCGCAGCAAGTCCGCGACTTGACGGCGTCAGCAGCAGTCAACGGGATCCCGACGCCGGTCGCATCGTGGGTGAAGGCCGGCACACTTTATCCAGGCGGACGTGAACGGCGACCGCATCCCCGCCCGGATCGCCTTGCTGTTAATTCATCTCGATGCTCCTTCCGGCGACATCGTGAACCGCTGGCCGGCCTTAGCGCCGAGACCTCGGTGGGCCAGGCGGATCGGACGTGCAGCCGGATAGATTCGCCTCATCAACGCGATCGGCAGAAGCCGAACGTGAGCGGAAACCATAGGTTGCCGGGGCGAACGGCGCGACAGGCCGGCCCTCGCGCGAACGCCCGCGGTCGCCCGGCGTTTGCGTCACCCGCCTGGCACCCTCCTTCCAGTACCCAAGGCTTTCGAGTCCGCTGGAACCGCTTCACGTCCTCCGTCTCGCTGGCCGACGACACAGGTTTCCTCGGTTCTTATACGTTCCACGAGCGCGCGCACCTGAATCCGGGTGTATCGCTGGCCTTCGCGCTGCGCGCGGACGCGTCCCCAGCTACATCATCAGCTCGCCGGGGCCACGCTGGGGTGTCTGTTCCTGCGCTGTGTGTTCGGGAACATCGAGCACCCTGGGGCGACGCTGCCAGGCGCACTCGAGTGCATGGCGCTCGACGCACAAGTGAACGAGCAAGGCGACATTGTCTTCCGCATCTCGGACCAGGGGCCGGCCAGCCTGAGTGTGCTGGCCATCCGGCGGCGTCAGACCTAGATCACGCCCGACGCGATCGCTGCAAAGGCGCGGCCCGGCACCTCATCCTCCAGGGGTGATGTGGGAGACCTGGCAAGCGGGAACGGTGGAGATGTAGGTAACTGCAGATGCGAAGGAGAGGGCTTTGGACCGCTATCCGAACATCAGTGATCACGGCCTCATCGGTGACCTGCAGACATCAGCACTGGTGACAACCGACGGGACGGTGGATTTCTTCTGCTGTCCCCGATTCGATTCGCCGAGCGTGTTCGCATCCCTGCTCGATGCCGACAATGGAGGCTACTTCCGGATCGCGCCGGCCGGTGGCAACTATGTGACGAAGCAGCTGTATATGCCCGGCACCGCCATGCTTATCACCCGGTTCATGACGCCTGACGGCGTTGGCGAGGTACTCGACTTCATGCCGGTCATCGAGGGTAAGGCAACCGACCGGCACCGGCTGGTCCGCCACCTGCGGGTGGCGCGCGGCACCATGCAGTTCGCCATGGATCTGCAGCCGAGATTTGACTACGGCCGCGCCAAGCACACGATCGAGGCGTCCGAGAACGGCGCCGTCTTCCGGTCCGACAACGGCATGGAGCTCACGCTCTACTCGACCGGGAAGCGCAAGGAGGCAGGGGCCAAGGGCGGCGTGGAGCGCGCCGGTGACGGGCTGCACGCCACCTTTACCATGCGCGAGGGCGAAAGCGGTCTCGGGGTCGTGCTGGAGTCGATGGGCGGTTCGCCGAAGACCCTCTCTCCCGGCGAGCTCGACCGGCTGGCGGAAGAGACCGAGGCTTACTGGAAGGGCTGGGTGGGCCGCTCCACCTACACCGGACGCTGGCGGGAAATGGTCGACCGGTCGGCGATGACGCTCAAGCTGATGACCTACGAGCCGACCGGCGCGCCGGTGGCCGCCGCGACGCTCGGCCTGCCCGAGCAGACCGGCGGCGAGCGGAACTGGGACTACCGGTTCACCTGGATCCGGGACGGATCCCTGACGATGCATGCCCTGGCCGGCCTAGGCTACCTGGAGGAAGCAGCCAAGTTCGGCGTCTGGCTCAGGGACCGCGTCACCGAGAGCAACACCAGCAGCGGGTCACCGCCGCTGAAGATCATGTACCGGGTCGACGGCTCCTCGGGCCTGACAGAGGAGACACTCGACCACTTTGAGGGCTGGCGCGGGTCACGGCCGGTACGCATAGGCAACGGCGCCGAGAGTCAGCTGCAGCTCGACATCTACGGCGAGGCCATGGACGCGCTCCTGACCGGCGACGACTACGGCCTGCCCATCGCGCACGCCGGCTGGGTCGCCCTCACCAAGGTCATCGACTGGGTCGCCGGAAACTGGGACCAGCCCGACGCGGGTGTCTGGGAGACTCGCGGCGGCAACAAGAACTTCACCTACGGCCGGTTCCAGTGCTGGATCGCGCTGGATCGCGCGATCAAGCTGGCCGACCGGCACGGCTGGCCCGCCGACACCGCGAAATGGGCGGCGGAGCGGAACCGGATCTACAACCAGATCATGGACCGCGGGTGGAACGACAAGGTCAAGGCGTTCACCCAGCACTACGACACCGAGGTGCTCGACTCTATCCTCCTGTTCATGCCGCTCGAGGGGTTCATCGCACCGACCGACCCGATGTGGCTGTCCACCCTCAAGGGCATGGACCGCGAACTAGTGTCGGACAGCCTGGTGTACCGGTACAACCCGGCCGCCTCACCGGACGGGCTGCACGGCAGCGAGGGCACGTTCTCCCTGTGCACGTACCTCTACGTCGACGCCCTCGCGCGGGCAGGCCGGCTCGACGACGCGGTGCTGACGTTCGAGAAAATGCTGACCTACGGCAACCACCTCGGGCTGTTCTCCGAAGAGATCGACTCGACCGGCGGCCAGCTCGGCAACTTCCCGCAGGCCTTCACCCACCTCGCGCTTATCAACGCCGCAATCACGCTTAACCGTGAGCTCGACCGGCGGGCGGGCCGCACTGAACCGACCCTGGTCGGCGTGGCCTAAGCGGTCCTGGCCGGCGGCGCAATTGGCCGCCGGCCAGGTTGTGTGCCTGCCCCCGGTTGGCGCAAACTGCCGGCCGCCACGCTGATCGAGCAGGGATCCGGACGCGTTTGGTGAGTCACGAGGCGGCAGATACTCCAGTCGACGGTGTCATCGGTCGCCAGCCTGCGTCATCTTGACCGAACCGGCATCGCCACCAACCAGGGGTGATGCGCGCCGGGCGCAGGACGGGCGATCGTTGCCATTGAGCAGGCTGCCCGCCAGACGGCCGAGGTCGCTAACGGGCGGTACGTGCCTGATCTGCACTCCGGTCCCGAGATTCTGCCGACGGTCGGACAGGTCGTCTGTAGCCAGATCGCCATTCTCTGATCACTCAAGGGTGGACCAGCCAGCCTCTCGTCCCGGTAGGCAGCCATGGCGCTCCGCGAGCGGTTCACCCAGGTTGGGTGAGGGCCACTAGTCCTGTGGCGAGGAATAGTGGTGAGAACCGAGTCGGCAGGAGATTCGCCATGGACGCGTCCACGGACATTCGCGCTGCAGTCTACGGAGCACTGGTTGATGATCCTCTCATCGACACTGACGACATCGAGGTCCAGGTGCTGAACAACGACGTGTTGTTGAACGGGACCGTACCTAGCCAGGCCCAATGCTCGGAGGCGACTGTTGCCGCGCGTCGGGTGGCCGGCGTTACAGCGGTACACAACCTCCTTGGGGTCGCGTTGCCATCCGACGACTACGGAGACGACGCAGCGTTGGCCGAGTTCGCGAACAATGCGCTCGCCGCAACTGTCGCCGTGCCGGAAGGAATCCGGGCAAGCGCCCGTGAAGGCAACGTCTTCCTTACCGGCACAGTCAACTCTTCCGCTCAGCGCGTCGCCGCCGAAAACGCGGTGGCAGACTGCGCGGGGGTGCTCAGCATTACCAACGAGATTGTGGTGGAGAGCGGCCCGTAAGCGGTTCATAGGTGGGCTTGGAGACGTTCTCGCCGTCTTCACTAACGTCCCGCGACATACACGCACCGTCTACGGCCGAAGCCTGCACCTTCACGCGCCTCCCCGCGGCCACGCGGTCGCAGAGGACCGCATCCCGGTATTCCCGCGCGGCCACCTGTCGAAAGCTCTCAGCCGCCCAGGTCGCCACCGCCTGGCGGGACAGGATCCCGCGCACGCCTCCCCGGTTTGCACCTGAGGGCACCAGCGTTGGCCCTGGACTTGTCCATGGCGAACGCATACATGGCTACCGGATTGGCGCGATTTCGGTTCAGCAATCATGGGTAGGCCAGCAGCCATACAGCACCTGGGCGGATAGCTGTTGTCCGATCATCGTGACTACCGGGGTCAGCCATCTAGCGCAGGCGGCCCGGCGAGACTAGCAGCCGCATTGTGCCATTTACGTGGCTTCTGATTGCCTGCCCGATAATTCGGAGGCGAAAATGACTATCCTGACAGCACCACCGGGCGCCCTGACCGACGGCGTAGTAGAGCTCCGGCTGCCCTCACCGGACGCGGGAGACATCGAGACCATAATCGGGTACATCGAGCATCAGCAGCTCGACGGCGGGTGGCTGCCGGACATTCCACTTGTGTCCGCCCAGCGGCTGGTTGCGGACTGGCTGGACGGGTGGGCTGGCCACCATAGCCACAATGGCCCGGCGTTCGTGGTCACGGTCCGTGACGAGCCCCGATTCATCGGCGTCGTCGGCGTGGCTGAGCATGACGACGGAGCCATCGAGATGTTCTACGGGACTGCACCCGGCCGGCGCGGGCAAGGACTGGCTAGCCGCGCAACGCGACTAGCCGCCGAGTGGGCGGCCAGGCAGCCCAGCGTGCGCACCGTGGAAGCGCGGATCGACCAGGGCGACAGGGCCGGCGAACGAGTCGCGGTGAATGCGGGCTTTACTCTGGCCGACACGATGACCCATTCCGACGCGGGCACCGGGGAAACTGTTGAAATGCGCTACATCATGGACCGGCCTACTGCCACCCCTGATGGGTCGTAATCCGAGAACGGCTGTCGGACTGCCAGGCGGTCCGGTAGCGGCGTGCAGTGGCGAAGTAATCTCCCGGCTTCATCCACGGGACCGCGTCGCGCGGCCCGCCGACCACCGGGCTGGCTGTTGACACGGTGGCTTACTGGAAGCGCTGGCAGGGCAGGTCCGCGTACGCCGGCGCTGGCGAGAGATGGTCGACCGGCACGTGACCACAGGGGCCGTGGCGCGGCGCCTTCCGACGATGATGCTACGGCTTTGGGGGAGGGCAGGCGATGAGCACCGACCAGGTCCTGTTCGGGGTGGGCCTGATCCTGGTGCTTGCTGTGGGCTCGCAGGTGCTGGCGAGCCGGCTGACGCATTCCCGCACTGATCCTTCTGCTTCCGGCGGGCTTCACCGCCGGCGCGCTGACGAGCGACGTCAATCCAGGGCGCCTGCTGGGGGTGGCATTCCAGCCGCTGGTCTCGCTCGCGGTGGCGGTGATCCTGTATGACTCCGGCCTGGCATTGGAGTGGGGCAAGGTGGTCGGGCACGCCCGCCGGGTGGTACCCCGCCTGGTGATCTGGGGGGTGCCGATCACGATGGCGTTCGCCGCGGTGCTCGCCGGCCCGCTGCTTGGCATGTCGGCCGGGGCGGCGGCCATGACCGGCGCGATCCTGGTGGTGTCCGGGCCGACTGTGGTGGGCCCGCTGCTGGCTTTCGTGCGGCCGTCCGATCGCCTCCAGCGGATCCTGTCCTGGGAGGGCTCGCTGATCGACCCGGTCGGCGGCATCCTGGGAGCGGTGGTGTTCCACGCCGTGCTGGCGAGCACCAGCGGCGGGGTCGCCCATCCGCTGGGCCAGTTTTTCCTGTCTGTCGGTATCGGCGCTGCCGGTGCCGTAGTCGGCGTGGCGGTGCTCTGGCTGTGCCTGTGCAAGCTTGATCTGGACGATCTGCTCAGCACCACGAGCCAGCTGGCCGTTGTAGTGGGGGTGGCGGCCGCTTGCGACATCGTCCGTGACGATGCCGGGCTCATCGCCGCGATCTTGATGGGGCTCGCGGTCGCGAACCTGCGCGCATTCAACGTCCCGGCCAAACGGCCGTTCTTCGAGACCCTGGTGCAGCTGATCATCGGGGTCCTGTTCGTGTCTATCTCGGCCACGGTGACGCCGGCGTCGCTGAAGCACTTGGTGCTGCCCACCCTCGGCCTGGTGGCCGTACTGGTGCTGGTGACCCGGCCGCTGGTGGCCTTCCTCGCCACCATCCGGACCGAGCTGACCAGAGGGGAACGCGCGTTCACCGGCTGGATGGCGCCGCGCGGCATCGTCGCCGCGGCCACCGCCACGACCTTCGGGGCGACGCTGGCCGCCCACCACGTCGGCGGCGCTTCCAAGATCCTGCCCGTTACCTTTCTGGTCATTGTCGCCACCGTCGCCCTCTACGGCCTGAGCGCGGTCCCTGTAGCCCGGCAGCTCGGCGTCACTCGCCCCGCCCGTACCCGCCCGCTTTTGGTCGGCGGCGACTCGTGGGTCATCGACCTGGCCCGCGCCTTCCGCAGCGCAGACCTGGCCGTCCTCATGTGGGCTCCCTCCGACGATCAGCGCACCCAGATCAAGCGGGCAGACCTCGAACTCGCCCCTGGCGAGCAGATCGCCTCGGCCGTCGGCCAGGGCGCCGATATCGAAGGCGTCACCGCTACCCTCCTGCTCACCGGGGAAGACCACTTCAACGCCCTGGCCGCCACCACCCTCACGGGCACCTCTGACACCCCCGTCTACCGGCTAGCTGCCAGCCCGGGTGTCGTGGCGCCCTACACCCCCGGCGAAACCCTGTTCGCCCCCACTCTCACCGGCTCGGCCCTGACCGCCCGCTACGCCGCAGGCGCCCGCATCACCACCCACTCGTCCGAAGGCGGGATCCCCCCCGCTGCCGACCTGTTGTTCTTGATCAACCCCGAAGGCACCCTGATCCCGGTAACAACCTCTCGCTCACCAGACCCCCAGCCGGGCGACACGCTCGTCCTCCTAGGACCCGGCGGCTGAAACGGAATGCCGTAGTAGCGGTGTTCTCGGGCGAATGCGTGCTCGACCAAGGCGGCAGAGCGGCCATACGGAGGGCGCCCGCCTGACCCACATTCCTTGCTGCCACGCCGTCCACCGGCAGGAACCTACCCGACAAGGCCGCCGCTGGGCTGGCAGGAGGTTCGAAGCTTCTACTTGAGGATGTTGACCGCGCGGGCGACCACAAGGCCGCGGCGCGGCCGATGCGCTGGACCGGCGCAACGGAACCTCTCGGGCCCGGCCCGATCAACGTCTGGCCGCCGTGCAACGCCTAAGTAGTCCGCCTGGACATCGCAGGCGCATCCGGACGATCAGAAGCGCAAGGTCGGGATCGCCGACTACTCGGGCTTCGCCGTGCGCTCCACGGCATAGGTAATCGCATCGGCTGACCTGGCCACCGACGTTGCGGCTACCGCCAAGCCCAGCAGCATGATGATCGTGCCAGCCACCACAAGCCCTAGCGCTACGCGTCCGGCGATTTCGTCGTTCGCGCTAACGGCTATGGCAATGACGACGATGCTGAGTCCGAACACGGCGATGGCGACGTAGATGGTGAGCACGGACACGCGGGTCAGCTTGTGGCGGCGCAGCATCATGGGGAGCTGCACGCCGATCTCGTACAGCCGCTCCTGGTCGATGGCCGGGACGCTGTCGTCATCGAGCACTTGGCCCGCTGGCCCGCGCCGGATTTCTAGCCGCTCGCGCGTCATCTCGCGCATGCGGTTATCGATGTCGTTGTAGATCGTGATGAGGCCGTTGGAAAGCATGCCGCCCACGGTCAGCAGCACGACCGGGGCGACTATGTCAGAGATCGCATTTACCGCAGTGAGAGTCACGCCCTGATTTTGCCCAGATTCAGGTCCGGCTAGCCGCTCATCGCGATGCCCTTGCGCCCTGGCTGATGCCGGACGTTACCGCTGCGCTCCGGGGCTGACGACAGTCGGACCGGTTGCCGCCGCGTTTCCGGCCGGCCCGCCGCCCCGCTCAACGAACCGCGGTACTCCAGGTCCGCATGTCGTGGCTATCCGTTTGCTTAGAATTCCGTACTCCGCGGCGGTCCCGAGCCGTAGCGTCTCCTTCTGGACGCCATCCGGATCGTCGAGCGCGGCCGCGATCTTCATTGCCGTCAGCGTGTAGGTATCGAAGACGCGAAGCTCGATTCTGCCGCCAACCAACCAGGCGGTACAAGGCAGCCACAGGCGCAGCATGCAGCGCTCCTGCACCAGCGGTTGGAATGCCCAGGCCAACGGGTCTTGCGCGGCGCGAGCGCGGTGCAGGCGTAATAAATCGCCTGGGCCAGTCCACAGCCTTCCCGGGCTTGCGACTTACGTGATACGTCACGTACACTGTGAGGAGCCGGCCTGGGCGCCAGTGCGATCACACTGGTGCTGCTCGGCTTCGGCCTGGCTGGCGCGGCGAGCAACTTCACCGCCGGCGTCACCGTGCACAGCCACCTGCGGGCCACGCTGATGGGCTCGGGGCTGCTGATCGCGGTCAGCGCGCTGCTGCTCGCGACGGTGACCGGCGCGCCCGCTGACCATCGCGCTGGTCGGCGTCTGGGGCCTAGGCTTCGGGGCGGTGCCAGTGGCCGCGCAGAGCTGGATGGCACGGGCGATGCCGGCCAACGTCGAAGGAGGCCTGGCCCTGTTCGTCTCCGCGCTTCAGGATTCCCTGGCGGCCGGCTCGGCAGCCGGCGGTGTGGTCTATGACAGTTACGGCCCTGGCGGTGCTCTGATCGTCGCCGCCGTCATCGCAGCCCTGGGCGCGCTGACCCTGCTCAGCCGCAACGGAGCGGCCATCAGCTTTCCGCAAGCAGGTTCGGTAGATCTGGCCCGCGACCCGGGCCGGGAAGCCCCGGCGCGCCGGCAGGATGCGATCGGTAGAGCAACAAGCAAGGTACAGGGAACGCGCTGAGGTGCCGTTCGCGGCCCGGCCGGGGCCGCTGCCGGGAAGGAGAACTGCCATGCCTAACGCGATCGTGATGACCGGATACGGACCGCCGGAGGTGTTGACGTGGGCGCCGGTTCCGCTGCCGGAGCCGGGTGAGGGGCAGATCAGGATCAAGGTCAAGGCCGCCGGGATCAGCCCGACCGATCTGGCCCTGCGGGCCGGCTATCTCCAGGACGCCATCCCGCTGCCCGCTAACGCGGTGCTCGGCTTCGAGGCGGCAGGCACCGTCGACGCGGTCGGGCCCGGCGTCACCGGAACTTCCGGCGGCGACGCCGTCGCGGCGCTGCTGTTCAGCATCGGCGGCTACGCCGAATACGCGATCGCGTCGATCTGGACCCGCAAGCCGGACACCGTTTCGTGGGCCGATGCCGCCGCACTGCCCGCCTCGGCCGAGGCGGCCATCGGCGTCCTGCGGCAGCTGGACGTCAAGAGCGGCGAGACGCTGCTGCTGTTCGGCGGCGGCGGATCCGTCGGCATCATCGCCACGCAGGTCGCGGTCGCCCAGGGGATCACGGTGATCAGCGCGGTCAGCGCAGACGACGACACCCTCGCCCGCGAGCTGGGAGCAACGCCAGTGCGGTACGGCCCGGGCGTAGCCGGCCGAGTCCGCGCGCTCGGCCCAGTGGACGCCGTGTTCGACGCCGCCGGCAAGGGCGTCCTCGCCGACGCGATCGCGCTGGCCGGCGGACCCGACCGGGTCATCACCCTGTCCGACCCGGCCGCCCCTGACTTCGGTGTCACGCTCTCCCAACCCACGCCCGACCGCGCTCCCGGCGCCCTGGACGACACAATTCCACTACTGGCCGAAGGCCGGCTCCGCCTGCGCGCCCACCAAACCATGCCCATCCAGCAGGCCGCCGACGCCCACCGCCAGCTCGAAAGCGGCAACGTCCACCAGCGCATCATCCTCACCCTCGAGTAACGGCCACCCGTGAGGCGCGGGGAGGCTTGGGGCAGCCGCTCGTGACGTGCCGCCCGAGCCCAAGATGGAGGTCCGTTCATTGACGCCAGATAGCGCGGCTCAGCCGGGCGGCGTGAGTCCGGCTGACGGCTCCGCCCCGCCCGGGCTGCTCCGCTACCGTTCCGCGCGGGGCCGGTGGGTGGTCGCGGCGATGATCTTGGGGTCGTCAGTGGCCGGGATCGACTCCACGGTTGTCGCTGTCGCCCTGCCAGCAATCGGACGGAACCTGGACGCGAGCTTCCAGGCCCTGCAATGGACCGTCACGAGCTACACCCTGACCCTGGCCGCGCTGATCCTGCTAGCCGGCTCACTTAGCGACCGTTGGGGGCGGCGGCGGGTGTTCCTGGCCGGCCTGGGCTGGTTCACCCTGGCCTCGGTACTGTGCGCGGCCGCGCCGACCATCGGGTGGCTCATCGCCGCGCGAGCCGTGCAGGGCATCGGAGGCGCGCTGATGACCCCGGCCAGCCTGGCGGTCATCGAGGCGAGCTTCCAGCCCGGCGACCGCACGCACGCGATCGGGACGTGGGCCGGCTTCAGCGGGGTGTCCGCCGCGATCGCGCCCTTCGTCGGCGGGTGGCTGCTGGAAGCCGGCAGCTGGCGGGCGATCTTCCTGATCAACGTCCCGGTGGCCGCGGTGACCGCATGGACGACATGGCGCCACGTTCCCGAATCCCGGGACACCTCCCGGACCGGGGGGGCCGACTGGCCCGGTGCGCTGGCCGGCGTCGCCGCGCTGGCCGCGATCACCTATGCGATCATCGCCCTGCCTGCCCGGGGCGCCGACGTCCCCGCAGTTCGCCGCCGCTGTGGTGCTCGCTGTGGTGTCCTCGGCTGCCTTCGTTGTGAACGAACGGCGCGCGAGGCATCCCATGCTCCCGCCGGGGATCTTCGCTCCAGCGCAATTCCGCGCCGCCAACGCCGTCACCTTCGTCGTCAACGGCGCCCTCGGCGGCTTCGCATTCGTCTTCATCCCCGCCCTGGAGATCGTCGGCGGCTACAGCCCGGTCGTGGCGGGCTCGGCGCTGGTGCCGGTCACCGCCGTGACGTTACTGCTATCTGGGACCAGCGGCCGGCTCGCCGAGCGCATCGGCCCCCGGCCGCAGATAGTGGCCGGCTGCCTGGTGTGCGCAGCCGCTTCCGCGCTCGCCGAGCGCATCAGCTCCCAGGCCGGCTACTGGACGACCGTCTTCCCGGTGGCCGTACTGTTCGGCCTCGGCCTGGCCTCCCTCCTGCCGCCCCTGACCGCCAGCGCGATGAACTCCGCCTCCGACGCCCAGGCCGGCCTCGCCTCCGGGGTCAACAACGCCGTGGCCCGGGTCGCGGGCCTGCTGTGGATCGCCGCACTGCCGCCCATCACCGGTCTCACCGGCGCGGCCTACACCAACCCGGTATTGTTCGGCTCCAGCTTCGGCCAGATCAGCTGGATCTGCGCGGCCGCGTTCGCGGCCGCCGCGGCGCTCGCCGCGGCGTTCATCACCCGGCCTAGCCGGCCCACTCCGGCCCGGCAGGCTCTGATCCAAACCCCGGTGCCGCACCTCGCCTGCCCAGTCGCCATCCGCGACGCCCCAGGACCAACCCGCAGAGCCAAACCGCGGCCAAGCAACTCGCCGCCGCCCCTGTGCCGCTGATCCTCCTTCACCTAGTCGCGCCGAATTGGCCATGTCCAAGAACAGGCTCGAGGCGTTCAGTGACGGCCTGATCGCGATCCTCATGATCGTCACAGCGCTGGAACTGTGCGCCCCGACCGCACCACCGAGACCGCGCTGCGCGACGACATGCCGTGCTGGCTTGCCTAACGCTCAGTTCCGTGAACACCAGCAGCTCTGCGCGATCGAGGCGGGCCCCGACGACGCCGTTGGCTCCAGCGCCATGTGGCCTCACCGGGTTGGTGGTAGCAGGCGTTGCCTACAGTCCGCAGGACTTCGCACGAGCCACCCGATAAACAAGTGACTTCCCTACCGCTGTCGGCTCGTCCCCGGAAGACCGGTGTCAGGTTCTCGTCCTCCGGCACCGCGAACCCCGCTGCGGCCCGGCTGATAAGCCCTCGGAACCTGACCGGTTCTGGCGCCGCCGGATCACTTCGGCGAATGCCACCGCCAGTCACCCCAAAGCGATGGAGCCCGCCTCAGCCAGGCGTTGAGCGCCCCGGCGTATGCCCGGCCGAGGATGCGGCAGCCGCATGGGGCTGGATCACTCGATGAACCACGGTGCCGCCGCACCCCCGCGACCTGCCAGCGCCTGGCGGTGCGGATACCGGTCCTTGCTTCGCCGCTCGTGGTTGCGCTTCGGCATGTCCAGGCGCCCCCAGGTTCCGGTTATCACCTGGCCGGTCCCCGCGGGTTGGTCACCGGTCGCGGGTAGCCGCACGAGCGGCTACGGCTGCGACGTGGACGGTCACTGTGCCGGGTCGCCCTGTGACCGCCAGGGAGGCCGGACCTGGTCGGCCAGCCCGGACCAGGGCCGGCGTGCTGTCGTGACTGCCATAGAGCCAGCGGCGCAGCAAGCGGCTCATGCCAGGCAGGATGGCCCAGGTCATCGCCGTCGCCATGATGATGTTGGTGATGATGTTGATCTCGTAGAAGGACCAGGAATGAGGTAGCCAGCTGAGTTCACGTGGGATCGCGATCGCGGTCACGATGTACGCACCGACGAAGGTGGCGATTGCCATTTTCCATTTCGCGGCAGCCGTCACGTGCGGCGTCATCAGATGGCCGTTCCCGCCGATGGGGTCACCGGTCCCCCGCTGCGCAAGACCGCGGTTGCGCCTCGTCATGTCCAGACACCCCCCGGTGCCGGTTGCCACGTGTCCCAGGCCGATCACCCGCTCGCTTCACGGCGCCCGGCCGCGGCATAGCCTGGCAGATCGTGCTCCCGCGAGACTCTGCCGACGTCGTCCAACGGGCTGTGGTGCCGGATTCCTGCTTGCAGACGGCTGGCGTGAGCGCGGCAGGCGAGGTGGCGGGTTACTAGGCCGACCGCGTGGGACCGGCAGCGCGTCCCGTGCCGGATCTAGGCGCGGCAGTTATCTGCCAGCGCGGAATCGAGGCCGCAAGGCAGGCCCTCGTCAGTCCTCTGCCGGGTGCCAGTCGACTGGCGGCGGCAGTGAGCCCAGCTTGATGATGTTGGCGTACACGCATTCCAGTGCCTCGCCGAGCGGCCCGACCAGGTCGTCCGGCAGCCCGCCGAAGAACAGGCGCCGCACGAGGTCAACGTGGCCAGGCGCGGCCTCCTGCATGGCCTGCCGACCGCGGCTAGTCAAGGTCACCTCGGTCACCCGTCTGTCCGCCGCGGACAGGCCGAGCGACACCAGGCCCCTGTCGCTCATCCGCCGCACGTGGTGGGACACCCGACTGCGTTCCCAGCCGATCTGGGCGGCAAGCACAGTGATCTGCATCCGGCCCCCGTCGGTCGACGCCCAGCGCAGTCAGCACGTCGTAGTCCGGCAGCGACATGCCGCTATCCGCAAGCAGCTGGCGGTTCATCTCATACGAGAGGCGCAGCTGCACCCGGATATATGCCAGCCACGCCAGCTGCTGGTCTCCCTCGAGCCAGCCGCCAGCGGGCGCCATGCCGCTCTTGCCGTTACGTGACATATCACCCGAGCCTACCAGCCGCCTCCCAGCATCATCTCGCGGAACCGCCGTAAGCCGGTCGTCCCGCCGGGTACCGGCCAGGCTCTCAAGGGGACGAAACCCGGAGCGCCGGTGACTCCAGCAGTACCCGACCGAACTGTGGTTCTCCCCGTGGGCCACGGTCGAGCTGATCGGGGCGTCGAGCCGCATCGGCCAACAGAGCGACGAAACCGGCGTTGGAACGCTTGGCCGCGGGCACGTCAGCCAGTGGGACCGACCGGGCCGGCGAGCGTATCGCGACGCCAGACTTGGAGGCGAAAGCCATCGTGGAGAAGCCAGCCTGCCGTTTCCCGATCGTCAGCCGCAGGAGGAGAGAATGCAAAGTCCGATCGAGGTGGTCCGCAGATTCTGTGCTGCATGGTCCGAGAACAGGGCAGCGCACGAACTCGCGGAGTTCTTCACCGACGACGCCGTCTACCACAACATTCCGCTGAAGCCGGTCGCCGGGAGACATGACATCGAGAGCACTATCGCCACGTTTATCCGCCCAGGTCGGCCAGGTATCGAAAGCATCGACTTCCGGGTCATCAACATCGCAGCCAATGGCCCGGTCGTGATGACCGAGCGAGTTGACGTCTTCACGCTCCCAGGCAGGTCGTTCGAGCTGCCTGTCATGGGAACTTTCGAAATCAGTGACGGCAAAATCAAGGCCTGGCGGGACTACTTCGACATCAACCAGTTCACCACTCGTATGGGATAGCCCACGACCAGGTGAGTCGCCGCTGCCCGGCATCCGTGATGACCACAGCAAATGAGCCGGCCTTCGCGTTGGCGACGAGGCACCGGCCGACTCGCCCGGCATAGCGTTGACGGTGTGGTGTCGGTGTAATGTAATAATTACTTGATTACATCCTTGAGGGAATGTGTCCCGGCGGCCTACGGCCTGTCGGGATGCTCGACAGTGCAGCAGAGACGCACGTGCGGGAAGCGTCAGCGACGGACGGCCCGGCTAGCGTGCCCGACGACACTGTAAGGGATATAGCTATGACCGATGCCAAGCAAGCGGTAGGCAGCGGCTCGCCCGCCGGCAGCGGACGGCTCGCGCAGGTGATCGCGACGCGCGGAGGCACAGCAGCGCCGGAGGCTCCGTTCGTGATCGAGCACCGCGAGGCGCTGATCTACATGCTCTGCGAGGCAGCGGAGCTCGAGCACGGGATCATGTGCCAGTATCTGTTCGCGGCATTCTCTCTCAAGCAGTCCACCGGCGAGGGACTGACCGAGGCCGAGCTTGCCGTGGCGAACCGGTGGCGCAAGCAGGTCCTGCACGTAGCCACTCAGGAGATGCTGCATCTGGCGCTGGTGGAGAACCTGCTGACCGCGATCGGCGGCCCGCCGCACCTGGTCCGGCCGAACTTGCCGCTGCCCGCCGCCCATTACCCAGCGGGGGTCCAGCTAGCGCTGTTGCCATTCGGCGAGCAGGCGCTGGCGCACTTCATGTTCCTGGAACGACCCGAGGGCATGGACCTCGACGACGCTGACGGGCTGGCCGCCACCGTCCGGGCCGAGCCGCTGATGAGCGCGAGCGACATCGTTCCCCGGTCACAGGACTTCGCCACGGTCGGGCACCTGTACCGGTCCATCGAGGCGGGCTTTGCCCACCTGGCCGAGAAGTACGGCGAAGAATGGTTGTTCGTCGGGCCTCCTCGGGCGCAGGCCACGCCGGAATATTTCCGGTGGCCGGACCTGGTCACGGTCACCGACCTGAACTCGGCCCAGCGGGCCATCGACACGATTCTGGAGCAGGGCGAGGGCGCGCGCGGTGACTGGCGGAATGCCCACTTCGGGCAGTTCGTGCAGATCCTCGACGAGTACCAGCAGATGCGCTCGGCCAACCCGGGCTTCGACCCGGTCCGCGCCGTGATCGCTGCCAACGTTCGTCCGCCGCAGGGCGGGGTCGAGGTCCCGATGATCACCGATCCGCTGACGGCACGCGTCGCAGACCTGTTCAACGTGGCATACGAGATCTTGCTGCAGGTCTTCTACCGGTACTTCGCGCACACCGAGGAGACTGACGCCCAGCTTAAGGTCCTCGCCGACGCGACTGTCAGCCTGATGGCGTCGGTGCTCCAGCCGCTCGCGAACGTGATCACCACGCTCCCGGCCGGCCCTGGTCACGGGGAGAAGACCGCGGGCCCGAGTTTCGAGCTGTTCTACGAGGCCGATTACCTGTTGCCTCACCGCGAGGCGGCCTGGACGCTGCTGACCGAGCGGCTCGAGGTAGCCGCCTCGTTCTGCGTGTCGGTCGGCAGCGATTGCAGCACGCTGGTGGCCGACCGCCTGACGGCGATAACTGCCGCGCTCCAGGAGATAGCGCAGACCCTGGCCGCGCACCTTCCCGCCGAGCGCTCCCACGGAGGCTCTGAGCGCGTCGATCCGGCCATGGTCGAGGCGCAGCTAGGCCGGGCCGCGGAGCTGATCCGGCAGGCCCGCAACGAGCACGGCAGCGACGAGCTAGCCGCCGGGCTCGCCGGACTGGCCGACCTGGCCGACGCGGCGCGGGACGGCAAGCAGATCGGGCAGTCACCGGCCGATCTGGCGTGGCAGGCGGCGAAGGCCGCCACCGAGCTGCGGGTCCGCGCGGGCCGGGACGGAAAGAACGCGCCGAAGCTGGCCGAGGCGACGGCAGCGCTGCAGAGGCTGGCCTGCGAGCTCGGCTCGGCGAAGGAGCGGGCAGAGCGCCGGGCGGAGCTGTGGCGCCTGCAGGGCGACCTGCCTGCCGGGATTCAGACGGCCAGGAACGGGCCGTACCTGGCCACCAACGTCCGGCTGCGTGACTACCTGGGCCAGGAGATTCCTGCCCAGCCGCAGGTGGCGCTGTGCCGCTGCGGCGGGTCGGCGACCAAGCCGTCCTGCGACGGAAGCTGCGCTAGCAACGGGTTCACCGACGCCAAAGACCCCAAGCGCGTGCCCGACCGGCTCGACACCTACCCCGGCGTGCAGCTAACGGTCCTGGATAACCGCGGCATCTGCCAGCACTCGGGGCTGTGCACCGACCGGCTGGCGACCGTGTTCCGGGCCGGCCAGGAACCGTTCGTCGCGCCGAGCGGCGCCCGGCAGGACGAGATCATCTCGGCCGTCCGGAACTGCCCGTCGGGGGCGCTAGGCCTCGCGATCGACCGGAAAGACGCGCGCGGCCTGGCCGACTGGGGCGGCACGCGCGAGCCCGCCATCGACGTGACCAGGGATGGCCCCTACCGCGTGACCGGAGGCATCGAGCTCACCGACGCGGACGGAACGCCCGTTCCCCGCAGCGAGGGCGCCTCGCTGGAGCACTACGCGGTCTGCCGGTGCGGCCACTCACAAAACAAGCCGTTCTGCAGCGGCATGCACTGGTATGTCGATTTCCGCGACCCGGTGACCGACCCCGGTCGCGAGCCGACGATCTTCGAGTGGGCCGGCGGGCTTCCGGCGCTGACCCGGATGACTCGGCTGTTTTATGAAAAGCACGTGCCCGGCGACCCGCTCCTCGCGCCGCTGTTCGCGAACGCACCGCCCAGCCTCCCGTATCGGATGGCGGCCTATTTCGGCGAGGTGTTTGGTGGGCCTGCCGCACGGAATGAGGACGGGTACTCGCGCCTGCTGTCTGAGCTGGTGAGCGAGGGCATGGACTCCGAGCAGCGAGGCCGGTGGCTGACCCTGCTCGCCCAGGCCGCGCAGGAGTCCGGCCTGCCCGCCGATCCAGAGTTCCGTGCGGCGTTCACCTCGTTCATCGAGTGGGATATCGCCAGCCCGCCGGACAAGCCCACGCCGCGCTGGGGCTGGGGCCAGTCGGGGCCGCCGAGCATCAAGGCTCCCGAGGGCAAGGAAGACGCGGACCAGCGGGTGACGCTCCCGGATCCCGGCCAGCCGGTGAGCTTCGCCGCGCATCATCAAGCCGCTTTTCCGCCAGAAGGACCGGAACTCCATGAGCTTCGCGCTCGACCTCTGGTCCTACGAGGACGTCAAGGCCGCAGCCAGCGACATCCTGGAACGCGTCAGCAACGGGACCATGCCCTGCGACGGCGCCTGGCCGAAGGAGCGGGTGGACGTCTTCTCGCGCTGGACCACCACGGAGATGCAGCCCTGACCGTCCGCGCCGGTCACGGTCAGCTGGCGGACGGGTCGATAGGACAGCGAGCCCGAGGGCTTCAACGGCTACCGTGCCATTAATCCCGCGCATGACGCAGCCGCCGCACGCCTCTGTCGCGCGTCGCTCGGCGTGGGGCGCACCGCAATCTCGTTCGACGCCGCGCAGCAGCACGGTGCTTGGAGACCATCTGGGGACCACACGTCTCGCGCGCGATCGCACGATAGCGGTGTTCCGGCACGTCCCGCACCTTGCATAGCGTGGTTAGCGTGCAAGAGCGCTCAAGCCCCTATTACTGGGGTCAAGGGCTGGCGGGTTCGAATCCCGCTGTCCCGACGCAGTGGCGGCGCCATTCCATCCCTCGTGGCGCGTCTCCCGCCGCACCTGCCGCGTCCCGATGACTACAGTTGTCCAGCCGCGAGAATGCAGCCATGAGCGATGGCATAGAAGAGACCGAACTCGCCGAGATCGAACGGCGCGCCGCGGAAGCTTTCGCAGTCGCGCCGCCGCCATGGGTCGCACTGCTTGAGACGCGTGGCGGGCTCGCTGGTGAGAGTTTCATTCGTCTCGGCGACGAGCCGGTTCTGGACCATGAGCTGTACCTCACGCTGTTGCTAGGCTCCACCAGGGTTGCCTCGCCTGACGTCGCCCTCGACGCCGTCATCGACTACATCGCTCACGCCTGCGACGCGATCCCGCGACTCATAGCGGAGATACGGCTGCTCCGCAGCGCCGACCATGCCGATGACGGCCGCAGCAAGCGTGGCACGGGACGAGAACCAGCGAGCGCCGAGCAAGACCGGGAGCTGTGGGCTGCGCTAGTGGACGCCGAGCGCGAATATCGCCGGCACCGGGCCGACTTCTATCAGAACGCCAGGGACCGGCTGCCGATCCTGAAGTCCGCACTCGCTGGGCCGCCCTGGCAGGTAGCCACGGCACTCAGGTTTCTCCGCGAGTTCTCCCACGATGCCCCCGATCTCCTGCCCCAGATAGTCGCACTGTCGATGTCCACCCGCTGGGCACTGGCTGCCAGGCAGGCGATTGACAGGATCCCGCGCGATCGGCTCTGGTCGGCCCTCACGCCGATCATCGACATGCAGGTGCAGACGACCGACCCCGACGACCTGCGCAGACTCGCCGAGCTCCTGGCCCACGTCCAGGCATGGCCCCTGCTGAAGAAGCTTGCCACCCGCGCGCGCGACCTGGACGACCCCGAAGCCCGCGAACTCGCCGACGATGTCACCAGCCAATACCCGCTGTCGTGGTCAGCACCGCCAGAATCCCCGAACCACTGAAAGACCTCGGCGCCGCCTTGCAGTCGGCCGGTGCCCCACACCGAGGGCGACGGATCTGCCCCTCAGCGCCATGCCTGGTGGCCTGATCAGCGAATATCCTCCCGCACCAGCTGCAGCGTGCTAGGTGTAGGTGAACACGCAGATGGACGTATCAGGACCGTCCGGTCATGCTGCTGGCAGCGGATCTTTATCCCAATCGGGTCGCAAGGTAGATGGTCGGCGATGTCGCGTACGCGAAAGCACCGCCTCGCGGTGAGAATCCCTGCGCCCGGTACTCCTCCGAGTCCTCGATCCTGAAGTCCGGCCAGCCTTCGGCGGTGAGCACGGTTCCTTCGTCGACCCGACGGCATATCCAACCATCTGCGGTCGACTGGTCCAGCTCGCCGCCCCATAGTCCGGCGGCACGAATGAGCCGCACCCTGCAGCGGACGGATATCTGATCCAAGGCGGGTCGCCTTGGTACCAGTTGTAGCCCTCGTCGTGCATCCGCTCGCGTCTTTCGCCAGTGTGAACGTCGAAGACGCCAACGCCGCCGTGGGAGCCCACGATGACCCGGTCCTCGTCCAGGAAGCCGACCGCCACCACGCCGCCGACCGCAACCGGGATCGCCCGCCACTGTTGCATGCTGGGACGCTAGCTGGCCGTCCCAGCGGCAAGGGATGGCTTCGTAACAGACCGGCAAGCGCTCGACCCAAGCGCGGCGGATAACGGAACTAACCCCGGCATCGCTTCTGCCGCCGGGCGTCAGCCTTAGAAGGGCAGCGCTTCTGCATCAGAACTCCATCCAGTTACACAGATGACCTTCAAGAACGACAAAGGCCCGCTCATCGCGGGCGGCAGGACCAAGCTTCCTCCACCTCGATGTCGCGAATGCCATCGGAAGTGCCGAAGCCATGGCCGTCTGCGGGCGCGGCCATCGCCACAGCCTTCTCAGGACCTCGCATCTGCACCAGCAGGTCAATCGCTCGGGCGTCGCCCGTGACGCCCTGCCCTCGCTAGCCTGCTAGCGCAAGTGAGCAACAACATGCGAGGAGCTGGCTGGTGTCGGGCCAATCTGAGGACGGCTTGGATACAAGTGCGTGGGAGGGCCTGAGCGCCGTGGTGACGGCGGCGTGCTCGGGTGAACGCGAGGCATTTACCGACCAGTTCCGGCAATGGGCGTCGAGCAGACCGGTGGGCGAGCAGCAAAAGATCGGCCTGTACCTGTTCGCAGCCGTGAAGTACATGGTCAAGGTTTCCGTACAAGGCGATCCCAGCGTGGCTGATCTCAAGCGCATTGCTACCCGATGCCTCCCGGATGTTCAGCGGGTGTTGACCGTCCACCCTCTGGCGGTGGAAGACGCGCTACGTCGAGCCTTCGGCTTGCCCTTCATCCGGCGTCAGCTAACGCCAGGTGAGCTGCTTGTTCTCAACGCCGCCATTTCCGGCTCTTTGCTGGACCAGCTGGGAGCTGAACTTGGCGCAATACGCGAGTGGGTCGCGGCGTGGTGGAAAGTTAACGTCCGGTCAGCACGTGACGCAGGCTTGCAAGGGTAGCTAATCGCTGGGCAACCATCGGCCCGCTGACAAGCTTCGGAAATGGCCATGCCGGTCCACCGAGAAGTTCCTGAGTAAATGGGCCTGGGGGCCAAGGGTCCAGGGTTCCTGTTGCTGCCCGCGACCTGCCTCAGCATGTTACGAACGGAGCGGTTGGTGCCGGATCTTGGTCCGAGTTGAAGCGGTCAGCGAGCGCACTTCGGCGATGCGGCTGCAGATGTCACAGGTCGCGGCGCATGCAGACCCGCGGCCATCGGTCCATGCCGAAGGACGCTTCGCGCTGCCGGATGGCACGCAGCCCGGCGGTGATTTCTTCATCGTCGAGCACCCGGAACCCGCATCTGACGTAGTAGGGCGCGTTCCAAGGCACGTCGGCGAACGTCGTCAAGGTGAGCGCGGGCAAACCAACGGCGGCCGCCCGCTCAGCGGCGTGATCAAGCAGGGCCCGGCCGAGCCCTCGTCGGGCGCTACCCGGGTCGACCGATAGCTGCTCGACGTGCACGCAGCCGTCGACCAGGTCGTTGATGAGGAACCCAGCTGGCCGGTCATCAGCGCCGGTTATTACCCACAGGCGCCCTTGATCCCGGCAAGCTGTGAGCGCCTCTGCGTGCCATAACATGCCGCAAACCTCAGGCCTGCCGACCTCGTCGAACATCTGCCCCGCCGCCCAGTCGATCTGCTGGACCACGGAGAGATCAGCCACCCGGCAAATGCGAACACCCATATTTCAAGTATCCCTGCGCAGAGCCCGCGACGGATTGTCATGCCGCGGTGCGTGCAGTAATGCGTGCGCTCGAGGTGACCTCTGAGTGAGCGACCGGGCGCGATAGTTTTGCCCGTTCAGACTGCCATGAGCCCTACGGTGGTCCCAGGTCTGTAGGCCACACCAATCCATTGCGCTCGAATCGGGAGGCATTTTGAAGCTTCTTCTGACGTCCGGGGGCGTCACCAACCCGAGCATCCGCGATGCGCTGGTCGACCTGCTGGGCAAGCCGACCGCCGACGCCAGCGCACTCTGCATTCCCACGGCGCAGTGGGGCCACCCCATGTGCGGGCCGGTCTCGGCGCGGGGGTTCGTCAGCGGCCTGCCGCCGTGGGGTGGCATGACCTCGATGGAATGGAAGTCACTGGGCCTCCTTGAGCTGTCGGCGCTGCCCACCATCGGCGCGGAGCGCTGGTTGCCGTGGGTCCGGGAGGCCGACGTCCTGCTGGTTGACGGCGGCGAAGCGACGTACCTGTGCCACTGGATGCGGGAGTCCGGGCTGGCCGACCTCCTGCAGTCGCTGCCCGACACCGTTTGGGTGGGGGTGAGCGCCGGGAGCATGGTGATGACACCCCGGATCGGCGCCGACTTCGTGGAGTGGCCGTCCGCGCCGGACGACCGCACCCTCGGCGTCGTCGACTTCTCGATCTTCCCGCACCTGGACGCTTTCCCGACAAACACCCTGGCTGACGCGGAGCGGTGGGCCGCCGAAATCGGCAGGCCGGCGTACGCCATCGACGACCAGACGGCGATCAAGGTGACCGACGGCACCGTCGAAGTCGTCTCCGAAGGGCGCTGGAAGCAATTCCCCTGACAGCCGCGGCCAACAGCGATCAGCGAGGGCGGAGTGATCGCTCATGCCGCTCTTGTCAACACCGGGCTGTTGGAACTCGGTCGGTCGTTGCTAACGCCACGCCGCGGTTGTCGTTCGTCGTCGCCTGTTCCGTTGGAAGGCCCTCACGCTCTTGTTTCTCGCCACCTGACGCGCATCGACATCGGAAAACGGCGACCTTCTCTCGACGCCGCCGCGATCAGCCCTCGATCTTCACGGCGTCCTGCCGGAGGCGATCGATCGGCGGGTTCGCTGCTTCCGCTGATGGCTCCCGCGGCGGTCTGTCCGAGGGACTGGCCCGGCGCGTCCCTTCTGGCAGCGGCTCCGGCGCTTTGGTGTCGACATCTCTGCGAGATCGCGTTGAGCGTGCTGCTGCCTTGGCCAGCCTGGTGGCGCTCTGGGGCTGGTCAGGCCTCCTCGGGGCCGGTCTCGGGGAAGGGGCCGCCCGGCCCCAGGTGGGTGCGGGTGCCGTCGTGGTCGAGGATGCACAGGATCTCCGCGGCTTCCTCCTGCACGCCGAAAGCGTGCGGCTCCATCGTGGAGAACTCGGCCGCCTCGCCGGCCCGGACGAGGATGGTCCGCAAGCCCAGCCGCAGCACGATGGTGCCGGACAGGACAGTGAACCAGTCCCGGCCTGGATGGACGCGCAGCCTGGCGGGCACCTTCCTGGTCACCCGCAGCTTCGCGATCGTCATGCCCTGCGGCGCACCGGTCCGCGACAGCAGCCAGGTCGTCATGCCACGTGCCTCGTCCCGGAACGGCCTGATCACCACGTCGGCGTCGTCGTCGGACTCCACCAGCTGGTCAAGGGTGGTGCCGAGTGCCCGCGCGATCGGCGTGAGCTGATCCAGGGCAATCCGCCGGTGACCGGTCTCGATCCGGCTCAGCGTGGACGGGCTGAGGTAACTCCGGGCCGCCAGGTCGTCCAGCGACCAGCCCAGCGACGTGCGCAGACCCCGGATGCGCTGCCGGACAAGAGCGTCCAGATCGGCGTCTTGCTTCATACGCAAGAGCCTATGCGGCAATGGCAAGCCGGCGGTACCGTCGAGGACATGGCACACGAACACATGGCTGACCTGCTCGACCTCGACGCGGAGGTCCTCGGCGAGTACCACCGGGAGGTAGCCGAATGGGTCTCGGCAAGCCTCACCGAACGAGCCCGCGTCATCGACGTGGGTGCAGGCACGGGCACCGGCACCCTAGCGCTGGCCAGCCAGTTGCCGGACGCCGAGGTGATCGCGCTGGACGTCGACGAGGAGATGTTGCAGCGCATCCGGGACAAGGCCCGCGCGTCCGGGCTCTCCGACCGGATCCGCACCGTCCAAGCCGACCTCGATCGGGCATGGCCGGATGACCTGAAGGCCGCCGACCTGGTGTGGGCCGCCAACTCACTACACCACATGGGCGATCCCGGACGGGCGGTCGCGCAGATCTACCAGATGCTGCGTCCAGGGGGATTGCTCGCGGTCACGGAACTGGAGTCGTTCCCGCGTTTTCTCACCGACCCGGCGGGCGCGGCGCTCGAGGAGCGGATCCACACCGCCATGGCGCGGGGTCGTGACGAGGCTGGCATGCACATGCATGAGGACTGGCCTGCCCGTTTCGCCGAAGCCGGGTTCGCGGTCGAGTCCGAACGCCGCTTCGTGATCGCGCTGCAGCCGCCGCCGAACTCGCCGATGGCCGCCTCCGTGACGCGCTACGCCACGGTCACGCTCTGCCGCGCCCGGCACGGCCTAGAGGACAAGCTCAGTGCCGGTGACATCGCGGATCTCGATGCCCTGGCCCCAGCCTTGCCCGCCCGCGACGACCTGACAGTCCGCACCAGCCGTACGGTCTGGCTGGCCCGCAAGCCCGCCGGATAACCCGGCTGGCCTCAAGACCGCTGGATAACGTCGTGTGGGGAGAATCTCCACGGCCAGTTATGGCTACTTGAGGTTCAGCTCGCCCGGGCAACGTCCGGTCGTGGCGCCCATCGGGCAGCGCAGCCCCACCCGCTGCCGCTGTCACTGGCCGACGCGGCCGTCGATCCGTTCCCGCAGCAGGTCGGCGTGACCGCAGTGGCGAGCGTACTCCTCGATCATGTGGACCAGTACTGAGCGCAGCGCGGGGCTGGTGCCGTCCTCATTGACGCCTTTGATGCCGAGGTCGGGGGAATCGGCGACGAACTTCTCCGCGAACGCGACCTCGTCGCGCCAGGCCCGCCAGGCGTCGTCTACGACCGCCGGGTCGGCGACCGCGCCGAGCCAGTCAGCGTCCGGCACACCCTCCGACCAGTACAGCGGGGGCGCGTCAGCCTGCGCCATCACCCGCCGGAACCAGTTGCGTTCGACGTCGGCCATGTGACGGATAAGGCCGAGCAGGGACATCGTCGACGGCGGCACCGAGCGGCGGGCGAGCTGGGCCGCGTCCAGGTCGGCGCACTTCAGCTCCAGCGTCAGGCGGTAGCGGCGCAGGTAGCCGAGTAGCGTCGCCCTCTCGCCCTCCAATTGCGTTCGTGTCGTGAACCGAGCGTCCAGCGCCATATCCATCCACATGTTGGAACCGGCCCCGACGGCGCTCCACCGTTCCGGCAGTGTCTCGCGCTCGTTGACTTCAGTCACGGCGACCACCCTGGCACAGCCTCGCCTGACGGGGCAACGCCGCCCGGATGTCGCGGACCCGGCACGGTAATCGGGCGGAACGACCCGCGGCGCCATCTAGCGGAGCCCAGCCAGCCGGGTTCTAGGACCTGGCACGTATGAGGAAAAGGCTGGTCGGCGAGGCGGAGGCTGGTGTGCCCGACGGGGCCGGGTCTACGATCTTTGGACCGCAGTGGTCTTCGGTCCGCTGCCGTGCACCCGTCGGCAAAGCCGCCCCGAGTCACGGGCACCGGCTGGTGAACTGTTCGCCTGTTCCCGCCCAAAGGGAAGGTCGATGCCGCTCTACATGTACCAGGCCTCGTTTACCGCCAAGTCAATGGCGGATCAGCTTAAGGCGCCACAAGACCCGGTGGGAGTGATCCGGCCGGCCCTGGAGGAGCTGGGAGCCACGATCGTGGTGGCGGGTTTTCCGTTTGGCGAGTACGACGTGGTCGTCGTGTATGACGCACCTGATGATATGACCGCTGCCAGCGTCGCGATGGCAGTTGCCGCGGCGGGCGAGGTCAGGTCGGGCAAGACCACGCGACTGCTCAGCGGGCAGGAATGGCTCGAGTCTTTGCGCAAACGCAGGACTGTCACCAACCGGAAAGCGCGCCGGCCGCACGACAGCCGGTCGTGATAGCCGGAACTCGTCAAGCGGCGGCAGATCCGCAGGATGCAGCTAGGTCGAGTGTTCTCCACCGTCCCGGACACGGCCGCCGTCCGGCAGTTCCCCGCGGCGGAGGCGGCCCAAGCGGAACGGGATGCTGCGGCCGCGTGCGACCGGGCTGCCGTCCTGGTCGGTGGCCATCACGCAGAGCTGCGGGAAGTCCCCGGCTACACGGTGGAACAACGCATTGGCCACCGCGTCGGCGCCCATGAACGCCGGCCAGGCGTCTTCAATGTCGTAGACCCGCTCGATGAACTCCGGCCGCTCGGCGAGAGTGGTGATCATCGGCCGCGCCATGCAGGTGATGCTCCTAAACGGCACAACCACCGTCGAGCGGATTATTCACGCGCGACCCAACCCCCCCGAACCCACCATGTTCGCCCGGCCCGAACAGTGCCGCGCTCGACTGGGCGGTGCTCCATCATCTTGTACCTAAGGCCAGCCGCCAGAACGACCAGATCTGAGCGCGCCCTCGAGCAGCCGCCAGACCACGGATTCCTCACAGATCGACAGGTAGCCCTGCTGCCCTCAAAACCCGCGCGCTACGACAAGACCGCCGCCGAGGCCGCAGACCGCCAGCCGCGAACTCAAGACCGCCGCTCGACTTTCAAGCCGCCGGGATGTCTAGGGCAGCGCCTATGCCGCCGCGCGACCGGCCTGATGACAAGGCAACATAGGGCGTATGTCCTTGCCCACCCCCACGCTGCACACCGCTCGCCTGCTACTACGCCCCGTGACCAGTTCAGACGCGGACGGCCTCTTCGCGATGCACAGCAGCGCCTACGTGCTGCGCTACTGGGACGCGCCGCCCTGGAGCGAACGAGCGCGCGCCGAACGCTTCATCACGGCTTGCCAGCAAATGGCGGACGAAGGCAGCGGGGTGCGGCTGGCCATCGACCATGTTACCGATAGGGCATTTATCGGCTGGTGCAGTCTGACCCGATGGAACCCCGACTATCGCAGCGCGTCGATGGGCTACTGCCTCGACGATGCGGCATGGGGCCACGGCTACGCGACGGAGGCCGCGCGCGCCTTGCTGCAGTGGGCATTCGACACGCTGGACCTGAATCGAGTCCAGGCCGAGACCGATACGCGCAACACGGCATCTGCTCGCGTCCTGGAAAAGCTCGGATTCGTGCGTGAAGGGACGTTGCGGGAAGACTGCGTCGTGAACGGCGAGGTATCGGACTCGTGGGTGTACGGGCTGATCAGGCGGCAGTGGCGCCCGTCGTCCGCGTCGGATCCCGGCCGCTGAATGCTTCGCCAGCGAGGGAGCGCCCGCCTCTGGACAAGCGGACCGTGGCCGCGTGCTTCACGGTTGACCGCCTGTGGAGCGTGGCAGGCGAGGAACCTTCAGCACTGGGAGGGGCCGGACGCACCGCGCGGGGATCGTCGACTCCGGGACGTCGACCGCTCCCGGCCAGAACTACCGCATCTGGCTCCCCTTTGAGTTATGAGGCTGCCCGGGTTGTTGCCGATTCGGGCGCGCCGAGGCATGGGCCCAGTGTGTTCGACTTACAACCGGGCGACTTGAGCACAGCCGGGTTATGCGCGATAGTGCCCGCCCGTCAGCGGTCGGTGACGTGCACGAGGCCACCGGGCAGCGGGAGCGTTCAGCCGCGCGGTCGCACGCGATAAACCCGTGGCCACGTGGGTGGTCGTCCCGCGATGATGGCCGACGTGGAGGAGGTCGAGGTCGTCGTCGCCCATAATGAGCGCGCGACCCTGCGCGTCGGCGACGTGTTCCTGAAGATCGACGGTGATCAGACGCGCACCGACGTCGAGGTTGAGGCGATGGCGATGGCGCCGATCCCGACTCCGGAAGTCCTATGGCGGAAGCCGCCGGTGCTCGCGCTCGCAGCCCTCCCAGGGACGGCGCTGGGCCGCCTCGGCGAGCCGTCGACCGCGTCGCCGGCGGCGTGGGCCGCGGCAGGTGCCGCCGTCCGGATGCTGCACGACGCGCCGCTGCCGCCATGGCCCGGTCAGAGCCACGACGAGTACGCATCGGAGCTCGATGTCGAATGCGAGTGGCTCATAAGGAACGGCGTCCTTCCTGCCGACGTAGTCACGTGCAACCGCCGGGTTGCCGAGGCCGCGTTGCGGCCATATACACCGGTGTTCACGCACGGCGACCTGCAGATCACGCACGTGTTCGTCGACGGTGACAAGATCACCGGCGTCATCGACTGGTCCGAGGCGGGCCAGGGCGATGCCCTGCACGACCTCGCCATCCTGACGCTCGGACACGAGGAGCACCTCGGCGACGTCGTCGCCGGCTACGGCACCGACGTCGACCTCGATGTGATCCGCGCGTGGTGGTCGTTGCGAAGCCTGCTCGGTGTCCACTGGCTGGTCGAGCACGGATTCGACCCGTTCTCGCCAGGCTGCGAGGTCGACGTGCTGAGAGCCCGGATGTGAGCCGAACAAGCCCGACGCCGCGAGCGCCGTATCGCCGCATCGAGCGGGCCATCTCCTGAAGCGCATCCTCTTCGGGACCGAACGAGGTCATGATCCTCGAAGATCCCGGGCAGCCGGTCGGCGACATCGGAAGCCGGCGTACGACTCGGGGTTGTGCTGGAGCAGGTTAAGGCGCGCGATGCCGGGCAAACGCGGGTTGCTCGTACTGGTGATGACTGGGCGAGTTCTACAGCTCTTTCAGCACCGAGATCATCAGCGCCACGGACTCATCGAACGACAGCGCCGCCGCCTGAAGATGATCGAAGATCATGTTGTAGTTGCGAACCTCCGTGGCGTCCTCGATCCACAGCATCCCGGTCGCGTACCCGACGCCGACCACATCGGGGTCTGCTAGATCGGGGAACGCCAGGATGACGAACGGCAAATCCATCGCCACGTGCGCCCCGCTGCCGAACGGGATCACCTGGATGAACATCTGCGGCGCAGCGCTGAGCTCGATCAGGCGCTCGATCTGCGCGCGTGTCACCTCACGTCCGCCGACCTGACGCCGGAGCGCCGCTTCGTCAAGCACGACCCACGCAGTCGGTGGGTTGGCCTCAGCCTGCCGCCGGCGCTCTACCAGTAACGCGAACCGCTGCGCCTGATCCGGACGCGGCGTCCTTACCTCGCCGGTAGCCAAGAGTGCCCGCGTGTAGTCCTCGGTCTGCAGCAGGCCGGGAATGCGGTTGACCCTGTAAACCCTCATCTCGGAAGCGGCGCTCTCGAGCCCCAAGTATGTCGCCAGATGTGGCTGCACGCTGTCGCCGTAAGCGTGCCACCAGCCCTTCTGCCGGGACTCCCGGGCCAGCTGCATGAGGCTGTCGTGCTGGCCGCCCGTCACGCCGTATATCAGCAGCAGGTCGCGGACATCCCGCGGCGATACTGCGACGCGCCCGGTCTCGATACGGCTGATCTTGGACGCTGAGCATTCCAGCCGCTCCGCGACGTCCTCGCAGGTTAGCTTCGCGGTCTCGCGCAACCGCCGGAGCTCGGAGGTGAGACGGCGGCGTCGGACTGTCGGACTCTGGATGCTAGGCACTGACTTCTCCAACCTGCGACAGCAGCGTTCTCGCAGCGAATCCATACATTGTGGCGTGGGCGCCTCGCGGACGCGCAAGATCCGGGTCTCCAACCCACCCCGCATCTTGCTAGTAAGCCGCGGCATCGTGACCATGCCTACCCGCTGGCCCACGACTGGTTCCCTTTGATCCGCTATCGCTTCCCGAAGCCGAGCGGATAGCGCGTTCGCGCATGTCAGCCGCATGACGCCACCTAACAGGCGCCGCGAGGATCCTCCTCGGCGAGCCGGAGCAAGTGCTGTACTTGGTCGCGCGTCTGGACCGCAGAGCTACCGGTAGGAGTCGGTTGAAAGTCGCAGGGTCTTGGCCTGGTTTCTGTCATGGCCGTAGATCATCGAAGCGCTTTCGCGCGCTGCCCTGTCACGCAAGGCCAGGGCACTGGTGCGTGCTGCCTCCGGGTCGGCCTGGCCGTCCCATGCGTCGTGGTCGTAGTTCTCCTGACAGTAGACAGCGTCACCGCAGATGATCATGTTGCCGCTTTGCGGAAGCCGTAGCAGAACCGACTGGTGGCCTGGTGCGTGACCAGGCGTTGGGATGACTTCGACACCAGCGAATAGGGCAGTCTCGCCGTCGAGAAGCTCATAGCTGAGCGCGGGCAAGTTCCAGTACTGGTTGGGGAAGGCGGGATTGTCCTTGGCGTACTCGTAATGCTCGCGCTGCACAAAGAACGTCGCGTCCTTCAGCAGGTCGTTGTTGCCCGCGTGATCGAAATGTAGATGCGTATTGATCACGTACTTGATGTCGGCGGGTGCGACATCCAGCTCCGCGAGTCGCCACAGCAAGCTGTCCTCACGCCGCATGTCCGGCACCAGCAGTTCGGCAAGCGGCGTACCTCGCCAAGTGAGTTCCGGATCAGCTATGTGCAGACGGCTCATCCCGGTGTCAATGAGCGCAAGCGAGTCATCATCGAGACGAATCAAGAACGAGGGCACCGGTATGTGGATGCGTTTGCCGTCCGCCACGCCCGGCGCGATGACCTCGTAGTTACAGCAACAAACGCCAAGCGGCAGTATGTACAACTGCATCGTGCATCTCCTGCCATCAGTCCCGTGGTGCCATTGATGTTGGTCCGCCGCATGGCGCGCCATGCCGGCGCCTATCATCGTCCAGAACCTCGAGCGCAGCCAGTGTCAGGCTCCCCTTAACCGCCCAGGATTCTGCGGGCCCCCTGACTGTCGCTCCTGGTTGACCGGACAGGGTGGGGCCCTGAAATCATTTCGTCCGTGCTCGCCTCGTCCGGTACGTTTCGTTAATGGCATGTCGTATCAGTGAGGTAGTACTCGGTTGCCGCGACCCTGAGGTGCTGGCGCGGTTCTGGTGCGAGGTCCTGGACTTCGTCGTCCTCGATCGCGAGGACGACGGCACGGTGGAGATCGGGCCGCGCGAAGGGTTCGGCGGTCCTCAGCCGACGATCATTCTCAGTCGCAGGGACGAGCCGGAGCAGGGGAAATCCCGGCTGCACATCGACGTCAACGCCACCGACCGCGATCAGGACGCGGAACTCGAACGCCTTCTGAAGCTCGGTGCCCGCCCGGCCGACATCGGCCAGACAGGGCAGGAGTCGTGGCATGTCCTGGCCGACCCCGAAGGTAATGAGTTCTGCCTACTCAAGGCCCGCCTAAACCCACTCTGATGCTCATCGGTCACGTCTCGACACCAGGTAGCTAAGGGCGTCAGCGCCGGTCCTCGTCGCCTGACGTTCGAGCACCGGCCGCCACCTAACTAACGCAATTAGAAATGGCACGACCATGCGATGCGCGCACGACCGCGCACCGTGCAAATTGGGGCTCGGTAGTCCAACCAGCCCTGGGCGCTAAGACAGCGATCTTGCTTGTACCACGGACAAGGAGCTGGTCGATCGACTTCTAGCCGGTCCAGTCGATTGGCAGGAGGAAGCAGGATGACCGTCGGGTTCGAATCCGACCCGCCGCAAGAGATCGTTGCCTGTCCGAACGCCATCGTGGGTAGCGGTCTCGACGTTCACCAGGCCTCCGAGTGCGCCGAGCACGACGGGATTATCGTTCCGAGCCGCCGCGTCCGTATCCGCAACGCCGACGGCTCGTCGGCTCGCGACTCGGTCTCCATGCCGTCGACGTCACTGACGTCGCGTTCTCCTGATCATGGAAGGAACTGCTGACATGAGTACTCGACCGAATATCGTTCTCGTTCACGGCGCCTGGGCCGACGGGTCTAGCTGGAGCGGAGTCATCGAGCGCCTGCAAGCTGACGGTTACCACGTCACCGCGCCCCAGTTCGCCATGGCTGACCTGGCCGGCGACGTTGCACGGCTCCGGCAGGTCCTGCAGGCCCAGGACGGCCCGACTGTCGTGGCCGGGCATTCCTACGGCGGCCAGATCATGACCGCCCTGGGCACCAACGCTCCCAACGTGGCTGGCCTGGTCTACATCGCCGCCTTCGGCATCGACCAGGGTGAGTCACTCGGAGCGCTGCTGTCACAGGGACCGGTCACCCCGGCACTGGTGCACCTGATCACCGACCCGCAGGGCTACACCTGGCTGTCCGAAGATGACTTCGTGAACCACTTCGCCGCCGACGTCGACCCAGTCAGGGCCAAAGTGATGTATGCGGTCCAGCAGGCTCTGGCCGCCTCCGCATTCGGCACCGAAATGGGCATCCCCGCCTGGAAGTCTCTGCCGTCCTGGTACCTCGTCGCCGCCAACGACGAGGCGATCCCGCCCGACGCCGAGCGCCAGTTCGCCAGCCGCATGGGCGCAGTCACCATCGAAGTCCCCTCCAGCCACGTCGCCATGGTCTCCCACCCCGACGAGACCACCCGGCTCATCGAGCTCGCCGCCGACGGTGTGCGCACCACGAGCGACAGTGTGCGCACCACGAGCAAGAACGCATGACGTAGGTCCGCAGGCCATTAACTCGGCGATCGGCGAGACGATCCCGGCGAGGTGCCGGAGGCGTGTCGACATCGGCCTAACCGTACCTACTGGGCCGGGCCGTTCGCTCGAGCGGGACGGGCGCCTGTCATGGGCGGACGGGCGGCCCGGCTTGCAGGTTCGCTATCTGGGCCCGCGCAGCGGCTACCAGTTCCTCGTTTGTATTCGCGTGGCCGGTCAGGCCCCAGCCACCGTCGGGTGCCTCGGTCAGCAGCACCCATGTCCGGCTTGACAGGGTCGGGTCGCCCGCTGCGTCGGCCACGATGTTCGTCAGCCGCTCGACCACGGCCAGCTGCTTACCGCGATCGAGTGCGCCTGCGTTGGTGAGGACCTGTATTCGCACGTAGTTGCCTTCGCCGTCGACGTTGGACAGGCTGCCGGCGGGGAGGTCGTGTATGAAGGCTGCGGTGTTCTGCCGGAACATGGGGATGTCCGGCACCTGCTCGATACTCATGACCGCAGTCGCGAGGTCGGCGGCGAGCTGGTGATTATTAGCAAATGTCCCGGCTGTGGCATATACGTCGATCATGGGCATAGGAATGCTCCTCATCAGATGGTGGTGGGCGCTCGGAGGTTCATGGTCTTGCAGAACAGGAGATCCGGCGCGCGGCGCAGGCTCTGGCCCGCGGGTCGAGGGCCAGCGCGACGTCGAGGTCGAGCTGGAGGAAGAGCATCAGCCCGGCGCTCCCCTGCGCCTGTCGGACGAGCGAGATGAACTGCTCGTATGACGTGCTTGCCGCGAGTTTGCTGATTAGCGACCCGACGTCGGGCCGGGTGATGCCATCGAAGATGCCGTGCAGGACGCTGGAGAACGGCCGGCCGCTCTTGATGACGTGGCGGCGTACCAGTACGTCGAGCACTTGTTCGGATACCATCCGTCTTCTTCTTCCGATGCGGACGTCACCAGATCGGCCTTCACCACCCAGCTGAGATTCTTCGCCTCGCAATGCATCGTGGCATCGCTCTAACGAGCCATTTCTTGCTGACGCCGGGCTTCGATCCAGCCCGACCCGCCAGGTACGCCCTACGGGCGGGTGCATCCCCGAGCAGGCCGGACATACACTCCCGAATGTGAAGGCCCGATGGTAGGAAGCATTCGGGGGACACCTTTGCGTGGCCGAGGCGACGAGCTCGCCGCTATTGGCGCTCGCCTTGATCAGATCCGTTCCGGGATCGGCTCGGTCATCATCGTTGAAGGCAGGGCTGGACTCGGCAAGACTCGGCTTCTGGACGCATGCGCGTCTATGGCTGTCGACCGCTCCTTCCGAGTCGGACGCGGAGTGGCGGAGCCGCACCGCCGACTGGAGCTCGACGCGCTCTTTGACGCACTCTTCGACGGCGACAAGCCGCTCGTGGCGCGCGACGCGCTCAGCGACCTGCACGCCTCCCCCGAGCAAAGATTCTGGCTACTTCAGGACATCCAAGCTTTGATCGAGGAGGCAGCACTCCGAGACCCCTTGCTCATCTGCCTGGATGATCTCCACTGGGCTGGTGACGGCTGCGCGGTGGCCATGCGGCAGCTTCCACAGCGGCTCGCTTCCCTGCCCGTCGGCTGGGTGATGGCCTTCCGTCCGAACCAGGGCCTTCCACCGGTGCAAAGCGCCAAGGACCAGCTGCAGGAGGCGGGGGCCGAGATGATCCGCCTCGGCCCACTCGGACGTGAGGCCGTCGCAGAGATCGCCATGGACGTTCTCGGTGCGGAGCCGGACGAGGAGCTTCTGCAGAAGGCCGAGCAAGTCAAAGGAAACCCGTTCCTGCTCATGGAGTTCTTCCGCGGCCTCCAGGACGAGCGCATCGTGACGATCGACTCCGGCCGAGCGCGGCTTCTCGAAGACCGCCTCCCACGGCGCGTCAGTGACAATATGCGTGGGCGGCTCTTGCGCATGTCCCCGACCGCAGACCGCCTGGCCACCCTCGCTTCGGCCCTTGGCAGGCGGTTCTCGGTCTACGACCTGGCCGAGATGACTCATATGCCCATCGCCGAGCTGTTGGATCCGATCAGGGAACTTGTCCACGCCGACATCCTCATCGATAGCGACGACCAGCTGGCATTCGGTCACGACCTGATTCGGGAAGCGGTGCGAGCGAGCTCCCCGGTCCCGGTTCGGCGGGCGCTCGACCGTCAGGCGGCTGACGTGCTCTTGGCCCGTGGCGCGCTCCCCGTCGAGGTGGCAGAGCATCTCGCCGACAGCGCCGAGCCCGGCGACGAAACCGCTATCGCCACTTTGCTTCAAGCCGCTGACACCCTCGGGACGACGGACCCTGGAACCGCTGCCAAACTTGCGGGCCGGGCATTGGATCTGGCACCTGGTCGGCATCCGCTTCGGGGACCTCTAGTTGCCAGACGCGCTATCTCCTTGTTCGCCGCTGGCCTCGGAGAGGAAGGCAGGAGGTTCGCCGACACCGCGCTTGGGCATGTGCTCCCAGCCGAGGAAGAGGGGCGAGTCCGTTTCAGTGTCGCCAGCATGTTCGACATCTCCCCTGACCTGCGTGCCGACAATGCCCGCGCGGCGTTGGCGCTGTCAGATCTGTCGGCCGATCTGCGAGGCTGGCTGTGGGCATCGCTGTTTCACAATCTGGTAGTCGCAGGCCGTACCGATGAGGCGCTTGCCATCGAGGGCAAAGCGCGAGAGGCCGTGTATTCGGGCACTAATCGCGCCTGCTGGTTCGCCTTCGAGCTCCCCGAATCGGCCGTGCATTACCAGCTTTCGCACTTCGCCAGCGGCCTTGAGCTTCTCCAGACAGCGGAGCGCCGCGGACTCGACGGACAGGAAGACGCCCGGCAGCGACTCGCGCATAACTTCCGATCATGGCTGCTGGCCGCTGTGGACCGATACGAGGAGGCCCTTCACGCGATCGACGAAGGGATTGCAGCCGCCCAAAGAGACCGGCAGAACTGGGCATTGCGCGTGTTCGAGACCTCACGGGGGCGTCAAATGCTCCAGATGGGTCAGCTCGGCGAGGCCGCAGTCGCACTCGAGGGACGGTACAGCCGTGAGGAGGCGCACTTGGTTGTCGGCGTGCTCGACGCTCCCTCCGTGGTTGGACTAGGCAAGTTGAAGATTCACACCGGCGACGAATCCGGTATGGCAGAGGTGGCCGAGATCGCGAAAATCATGTTGCAGACAAGCGCTCCCAGTGTTCAGTCCCACGCCGCCTGGTATCTGGCGCTGCAGGCGATGTCGTTGGGTAAAGCTGACGAGGCACACGACTGGCTCTGCGTCTCCGGCCATGACCATCGTCTGAAGCTGTTCCCCCTGTTCCCGTTCGAGATAGCCGACGATCCCCAACTGGTGCGGATCGCGGCCGCTGTCGGCGACCAAGAACTCGCCGAGCACACCATCGAGCAAGCAGAAGACCGCTGTGAGCTCAATCCAGGCGTCGCCTCTTTCAAGGCAGCAGCTGCGCACGCCAGGGGACTGTGGCGTAGTTCCACCTGCGACTTGCAGACCGCAGCGTCTCTCTTTGACACCGGGCCACGCCCGCTGGCGACCGCGTCGGCACTCGAAGACCTCGGGCGATTGCAGGCGTCGCAGGGCGCCAGCGATGAAGCGATCGCCTCGCTCGATCGGGCGCTCGCGATTGCCGTACAGGTTGGTGCCAGCTGGGACGCGGCGCGGGTCCGCGGCCGGCTCAGACAGCTTGGTGTCCGGCGGCGGATCGTCGTGTCGGAGCGTCCTGCCACCGGCTGGGAAGCTCTGACCAGCGCGGAATCGACCGTCGCAAAACTCGCCTCGGAAGGCAAAACCAACCGCGAGATCGCGGAGACGTTGTTCATATCGCCGCACACCGTGAACACCCATCTACGCCACATCTTCGACAAGCTCGGCGTCAACTCCCGGATCTCCCTGACCAGAATGGACGCGGCACTACGAGCCCGACGTACCAGTTAGGCCACCTTCAGCGCCCTGCGCTCATGGCCGCCGCGCGGCCCGAGAGAGCTTGCTTGATGCCTCAAGATTGCTTTCTCGACGAAAGGCGCCAGCGCGGTATGCATTGCCTGCACTTGACGCCAGGCGGGGCGGCGGAAGGCCGATCGAACGGAATACGGGGCCGGTTTCATGAGCCTTATTTCATGGTTTGTCGGGAGCCAATGTCGAGCTGAATCACCGGGCCTCCCGGCCATCGCCGCGGCTCGTGCGGCCGCCTCGGCCGCCCACGGTGGCTACAGATTCCAGTGACTGCCGGAGACACTTGCCCATGACCAGGCGCGGCTTTGGACTGCATTTTGCCGCGGGCCGCACTACCTATGCAGCTCCCCGGCCTCCCAGGAACGCGTCCGTATTGGGCGACTTTGCTTGGGCTTTCGATCGGGATTCGCGCGCGCTACCCCAGCTGGTCGCGGCGGCGTGTCAGGTAGGCGGTCTCGGCGGTGTTGCCCGCCATCTCGATGGCTTTGTCGTAGGCCGCGCGCGACTTCTGGTTACGCCCCAGCCGGCGCAGCAGGTCGGCGCGGGCCGCATGGTAGGCGTGATAGCCGGACAGCTGAGGCTCGAGACGGTCGACGGCCGCGAGCGCGACTTGCGGACCGTCAAGCTCGGCGACGGCGATGGCGCGGTTGAGGGCGATGATCGGCGAGTGGTCGAGGTGGACGAGCTGGTCGTAGAGCGCGACGACCTGCGACCAGTCGGTGGCGCGTGCGTCGCGGGCGGAGGTGTGCACGGCGTTGATGGCTGCGAGGATCTGGTAGCGACCTGGAGGCACCCGGGCAGCTAGGCGCTCGCGCACCAGCCGGTGACCCTCGGCGATCAGCGCCGCGTCCCAGGTCCCACGGTCCTGCTCGCCGAGGGTGACCAGTTCGCCGCTCGGCGAGACGCGGGCTGTGCTGCGGGCCTCGATGAGGAGCATCAGCGCCAGCAGTCCGGCCACCTCACCGTCCTCCGGCATGAGGGTCCGGATCAGGCGAGTGAGCCGGATCGCCTCGGCGGTCAGCTCGTGACGAACGGGATCGGTGTCGGGGCCGGTCGCCAGGTAGCCCTCATTGAAGACGAGAAAGAGAACGGCGAGTACGCCGGAGACGCGCGCCGGGAGATCCTCCGCGGACGGAACCCGATAAGGGATGCGAGCCGCCTTGATCTTGGCCTTCGCGCGGGTGATCCGCCGCCCCATGGCAGTCTCCTGCACCAGGAAGGCGCGGGCGATCTCCGGCACGGTCAGACCGGCGACCATGCGCAGTGTCAGCGCCACGCGGGTCTCCATTGCGAGCGCCGGGTGACAACAGGTGAAGATCAGCCGGAGCCGTTCGTCGTCGATGGCGTCGGGAGGTTCAGGCGGGTCGTTGTCGTACAGCGCTTGAGCCTCCTTCTGCTTGTCGTCGCGCTTGTTCTCGCGCCGGATCCGGTCGATGGCCTTGCGGTTGGCAGTGATCGTCAGCCAGGCACCGGGGTTAGGGGGCACGCCGTCGCCCGGCCACCGCGCGACGGCGGCCGCGAACGCCTCGGCCGCCGCCTCCTCGGCGATGTCGAGGTCACCGAAACGCCTGGTCAGGGAGGCGACCACCCGGGCCCACTCCTCGTGGTGTGCCCGGGTGATGGCCTCCCGGACGTCGACCAAAGTCACAGGAGCGCCCGCACCTCGATCTTCCGGTTGCAGGCCTTCGAACCCTCGGCGGCGAGCTTGAGCGCCACATCGAGGTCGGGGGCCTCCATGATCCAGAAGCCGGCGAGATACTCCTTCGACTCCACGAAGGGCCCGTCGGTGAAGATCGCTTCCGCGCCTCGGTTGTCGATGACGGTGGCCGAGCTAGGCGCCGCCAGGCCACCGGCGAAGACCCAATGACCCTCCGTCTGGAGCCTGTCGTTGAACACGTCGATCGCAGCCATCTCGTCCGGAGTGGCGAGGCCGGTCGTGTCGTCGATCACGGAAACCAGGTATTGCATCTCGGATCATCTCCTATGGTTCGGGGTGCCCCTTCCCGGGCGGCCGCTCACCCCTGCTACGAACACCTCTGCCCCGATCCGACACCGCCTGCCGCAGTTCTGTCGAGGACTTGCGGGCACGCCGGTTATGAACGGTCCGACGGCGCGACGGTGTCTGGGCGACTGCCATCTCCTTCGTCGGGTGGCCGCCCAGTCCTGACGAGCTCTGGGTTGAGATCAGCGCGTGCCAGCTCAGCCCGCCGACCGGTTCGGGTCGAGGTTCTTCCCGTGCTGGTGCGGGCACCGACCGTATCCGGTGTCGGACAGATGCCAGTGCCGGTGGCAGTAGGCAGCGTCGCACTGCTCGCAGAATCCTGCGTCGTCGTACAGGCCAGCCGTGCGCACCTGCTGGAAGCGGTACGGCCGCCGGAACGCCTCGGTAATGACCTGCGCGCGGTCGGCGCTGACCGGGTCGCCGAGCCAGCCGTTGCCGCCGGTGACACCCGCGAACATCAGGTACCACTGCGCGGGATCGCGTTGCTGCTCGAAGGACTGGCGGTGCTTACGGCTCCACCGGCGCCAGCGGGCCGGAAGCTGGCCTGGCGGCACCACCTCGACGCGCGCGGCGACCTCGCCGCAAGTCGCGCACAGCGGTTCCGCCAGGATCCCGACAGCCATGGAGTCGATTATGGCCGGCCGCGCTGGTACCGATGCGTCGGCCAGTCCGCGTGGTGTGCCCAGAGCCCGCAGTCGGGAGCGTCAGAGCCGCTGGGCCTGTGGCTGGCGTAGTGCTATCTCGCGCCAAGCTTGGCGGTGCCGTGGGTAGCATGCGGGCGTGAGGACGCGCTTTCACGGGTGGCCGGAGCAGGCGTATGCGGTGCTGCTCGAGTTGGGCGGCGATCCGTCGCGGGAGACGCGGGAACGGCTACGGCGTCGCCGCGAGGAGCAGGTGCGGCAGCCGATGATCGATCTGCTCAACGATCTTGCAGACGTAGACCCCTGGTATGAGGACTTCGCCGTCTGGCGCTATGCCACCACCGCGTACTGGTGGCAGAACCAGTGCGCCATTGTGCGGGTGGCGCGCAACATCGAGATCGGATTCCGCTTCAACGTCGACGGCCTGCAGATCCAGGCCGCCTGGTGGTACGCCGGCGCCGAGCAGATCGCGTTGTTTCGCGCGGCGACCGCCGCGGACGAGAGCGGGAGCAGGCTGGCGGATCTCGTATCGTCGCTTGCCGCGGACGGGCACGAGATCCTCGGCGACGTCATGAAGCGCAGTCCGCGCGGCTATCCCGCCGACCACCCCCGTGCCGATCTGCTCAAGCACCGCTCGCTCATCGCCGCCCGCGAGCTTGAGTCCGATGCAGTGCGCGACGTCCAGCCCGTGTACGGGGCTTGCGAGCGGCTGCGTCCGCTCCTCAGCTGGCTCGCCGAGCACACGGTCGTCGCGCCGCAGCGGATGCGGGCCGCAGCGGGCCCGTGGGCACCGGACTAGGAGCTGCCGAGACCGCTGACCATTGGGCCGTGACCCAGCTCCCGTCAGGCATGCGTCAAGAATCAGCGCTCGATCAGCTCGGCTGCGCGGACCGCAGCGGCCAGCGCGTCGGCGTTACCAGTGCGCGCGTACACGTCAGCCGCGGTGTCGGCGAACTTGATCACGTGCTCGTCGCCATGATCGACGGCCCGGGCGAACATGTCCTCGGCCGGATGCGCGCCGACTGGCGGCACCGGCAAGTCGGCAGGCGCGGCCGGGGCCGTGGGCGCGTAAACCGCGGTCAGCGCCGCAGTAGCCGCCCATGACGCGGCCAGGCTCGGCGCCCACAGCTCGGTGTCTAGGGCGGGCAGCGTGCGCAGGATTGCTCCCGGAGCGGTCGCCGAGTGCACGAGCATGATGCTGTTGCCGTGCCCGTAGGACAGGTATCTGATGGTGGCGGCGTCGGCCAGGCCGGCCAATGAGGATCTGACCTCGGCGGGCGATGCCGGAATTCCGGGCGCGGTTAGTGCGGCCAGCCAGCCCGGCAGGTCGGCCAGCTGGCCGAGGCGTTCGCGGATGCCGCCGGACTGATCGGCGATCCTCGGCACCGCCTCCAGCGCATCAGCTGCCGAGGGTACCGGCAGGCCTCCAGCGGCCGTCACGCCGAACCCGGCGGCGGCGCCGGGTACCGGCTGCCAGCGGGCAGCCCAGTAGGCCAGGCCGTGGGCCAGTTCGGTGATATGAACGGCGTCGTCCCCGTCCGCGTGCAGCGCCCGGACGGCGTGGCCGACCCGGATCACGCCGTGGGTAGCGGCCGCGGCGACGCCCGGCAATAGCCGCGGCCACCAGGTTCCCAGAACCTGGCGCCAGGGTTGCCCTGCCACCTCGCGCCGGAAGTAGGCGGTCCAGTCGGCAACCCGGCGCGGATCACCGAGCGCCTCCCGCCAGGCCTCGCCGATCGGGGCGACGCCCCGCGGGAACTCCTCTAGCCGTCGCATGTACCCGTCAAGCCAGAGGTGCACGCTGTCCGCGTGTCCGCGGCGCACCATTGCCTCTGCTGCCATCGGGCCATGGTTGGACAGCCAGCCGTCGAACTCCGGTCCCGTTGCGTGCAGCCGCTGGTAGGCCTCCTCCAGTGTCCCCGTCGCGCCGGTCGTCATCGCTGCCCTCCCGCGAGCGTGCAGCCTGCCATCTTCTGCATCGGACCATCACTGCGCGGCGGGCGGCGTGTGGATGAGTTTCTTGTTGACGAACTCGTCAATGCCCAGCGGGCCGAGCTCACGGCCGACACCGGATCGCTTCGTGCCGCCAAAAGGTAGCTCCGGGCCGCCGAGTTCCGCAGTGTTGACCCAGGCCATCCCGACGTCGAGCCGGTCGGCGACCTCCAGAGCCAGCTTCTCGTCGCTGCTGAAGACGGCTCCGCCGAGCCCGAAGGCGCTGCTGTTGGCCAGTTCTACCGCTTCATCGGCGTCGGCCACCCTGTAGACCACTGCGGCCGGGCCGAACAACTCCTCTCGGTAGGCCCGCATGTCCGGGGTCACGCCCGACAGGACGGTCGCCTCCATGAATGCGCCCGGCCCGTCAATGCGACGCCCTCCGAGGTGGACCGTTGCGCCCTTGCTGACAGCATCGTCGATCTGGGCCATCAAGCTGCGCGCCGTCTGCTCCGACGACAGCGGCCCATAGCTCGTCGCCGGGTCGGTCGGGTCCCCGGTCACGTAGCTGGACATCGCGGCCGTGAACTCGCGCATGAAATCGTCGTAGATGCCATCGGCGACGATCATCCGCTTAGACGCGTTGCAGGCCTGGCCGCCGTTCTCCATCCTGGCCGCTGCCGCCGTCCTGGCCACCTTCGGCAGATCGGCACCGTCCAGCACGATGAACGGATCCGAGCCGCCAAGCTCCAGCACGACCTTCTTCAAGTTCTGCCCGGCCACGGCGGCCACGGCCGACCCGGCCCGCTCGCTGCCGGTGACCGACACCCCGGCGATGCGGGAGTCCGCGACCATCTCCGCGACCTGCTCGTTGCTCGCGAAGATGTTGATATAGGCGTCTTCTGGCAGCCCGGCATCGCGGAACAGCTGCTCCATGGCCAGGGCTGACTCCGGGCACTGCGGCGCATGCTTGAGCACGATGGTGTTGCCGATCATCAGGTTCGGCGCCGCGAACCGGGCGACCTGGTAATACGGGTAGTTCCAGGGCATGATGCCCAGCAGCGCGCCGATCGGGGTCTTGCGCACCCAGGCCCTGCCCGGCAGATGAGAGACCAGCGGCTGATCCTGCAGGAGCGCCGCGCCGTTGTCGGCGTAGTACTCGTAGATGGCGGCAACGAACCGCAGCTCCCCCTTGGCGGCCTTGGTGACCTTGCCCATCTCCCGGGTGATGATGGCGGCTAGCTCGGTGGAGCGGTCGCGATACAGCTGGGAGACCCGGCGCAAGATCCCGGCGCGCTCGTCCATCGGAGTTCGCCGCCACGAGGTGTAACCCCGTTCGGCTCTCCCCAGCACGTCACTGACTTCTGCGTCAGTCGCCGTCGGGTGCTCGCTTTCGACTTTCCCCGTCGCCGGGTTCACCACCTGGTACATCATCGAGCCTGCCTCCAAAGACGTCGGGTCCGTCCATTACACGCCAGGGCGGAGCGGAGCGGGACCAATGGGGCTCCTAGGCGGTCTCGCCGACGGCCCGCGCCACAAGAGTCACCCCTCCCGCTGAGCGGATATTCTGAATGCCATGGACATCCGGGCGAGTGACCAAATCCCCGGAGCCAGGGTGCGCGTCAAACGACGCGCAACACCCCCCTCCCCATCAGATGCCAGGCCACGCGAGTGGCTAGCCCTAGGTGGCGGAGCTGTCCAGGAAGCCAGGACCGAAGGGCCTGCTCTTGCCCTCGTCGGACAGCCACTGCCATACCAGCCGGGTCGCGCCGAGCGGCGTAGCGGCGTGCCTGCCGAGGTCATAACTTCCGACTACGTACCTGACTCCTGTACATGCTCGTGGGCGTATTCCCGGGGAAAGCTGACCTTGAAGCACTACAACGCGGCATGCCGGGTGCACCCTGACGTCCTTGGTCGCTAAGGCCCGAAATTGCCCCATATGCGATTGCTGTGGCCAGCTGGTGAGCGCGAAAAAGACCGAGCCTTGCCGGACCTGGTGGTGTCAGGATGCTCGGCATGCCTAGTCGCGCGCTGAGCTTCGGAATGATGGCGGAGGCATACGAGCGATTCCGTCCTGGATATCCCATGGAGCTCGTCGACAAGGTGATGACCTACGCGGGTCTGCCGGTTCGGACTGCCCTCGAGATTGGTGCTGGGACAGGCAAGGCAACCCGGCTGTTCGCTCGACGGGGGGTCACGGTCACCGCGACAGAGCCTGACGGGGCCATGCTCACCGAGCTGCGTAAGCACGTGCCAGCAAACGTCACGACCGTGCAAGCCGCCTTCGAGGACTTGCCACCAGGCCAGACCTACGGACTGGTCTATGCGGCAGCCGCGCTGCACTGGACGAATCCGGGAGGGCGCTGGACCCGCATGGCTGGCCTGCTGGAGCCGGGCGGCGTGTTTGCCTCGTTCGGTGGACCAGCTCAGCTGGTTGACCCGGCTGTGGAGGAAGCTGTGCGCGCGGCACGGGCGCCGTTCTTGGAGAGCGACGAGATTCCGTCTCCGGACGGGACGCCTCCGGAAGATCACATGCAGTGGCCCGGCAGCGAACTCCAGCGTTCTCAGTGGTTCGCCGATGTTCAGCAGTTCGTGATCGAGCGGCGCTTGACGATGACTGCTCGCGACTACGTTGGCCTTCTCTCGACCGTCTCGGCTTATCTCGAATTGGCGACCTCGGACCGAGAACAGGTATATAGCCAGATTCTTCAGGTGCTGCCTGAGACGGTCGACGTAGCCGCCGACATCACCGTCCATCTCGCGCGTCGGCGGCCGCACGGCGGCCAGCGCGGCGACACACTCAGTCGCCGCGATCGCTAACGGGCAGGCCGCGTCAGGATCTCCATGAGATGGCCATCGGGGTCACGGAAGTACATGCCCCGGGAGCCGTCGCTGTCGCGGTGATAGATCTGGCTGGCCCTCTGGCACGCGGGGTCGGCGAAGTAGGCGATGCCGGCGTCGCGAATGCGGGTGAATGACGCGTCGAACTCCTCGTCGCTTGCCAGGAACGCGTAGTGGCACGGCTGGATGATGTCCTGGCTCTGGTCATAGTCCAGAGTGACCTGGTTGGCGAGCGTGACTGGCGTGAAGTGCGATAGCGGCGGATCGACCTTCAGGCCGAGTATGCCGGCCAGGAACTGCGCCGACGCCTGCGGGTCCCGGGCGGCGACGATCGTGTGGTTGAGCTCGATGGACATGGCGACTCCTAAGTGTCTATCGCTGCATCCGAGCACAGCGGGGAGGCCTGATTGTCAGGTCATCACTGCGCTGGCCGCCTTATCCATCATGCGCGTATCCCTCTCAGTTCGTACGCGGGCAGTCTCGCCTTGCACGTGTGAGGATGCTGTGATGAATGGTCAGCAGTTCGACCTCGTTGTCCGCGGCGGCACGGTCGTCACTCCTGGCCGCCGCGAGGTTTCCGACATCGGGGTGCGGGACGGCCGGATAGTTCAGCTGGGCGGCTTGATGACGGGCCTGGACGAACTCGACGCCCATGGCCTCCTGGTCATGCCAGGGGGCATCGACGGCCACGTCCACCTCGTCTGCGCGGCGCTGGCCGAGCAACTCGCCGACCTCGGGGAGCGCCAGACCTGGGTGGATGACTTCTGGACCGGCTCCCTGGCAGCTATCGCAGGGGGCATCACGACCGTCGGCAACATGACATTCGCCCTGCCTGGTGAGTCCATGACGGCGGCGATAGCGCGTGACATGGCGGGCGCCGCCGCCGAGGCTGCGGTGGACTGGTTCCTGCATCCGGTGCTCACCGGGGTCGGGGACAATATCGCAGGCGAGATCGCCGCGCTGGCCGCTGCCGGGCACTCCAGCGTGAAGGTTTTCCTGTCCGACCCGGAGTTCACCGCCCGGAAGCCCGGTCTGGCTGACGTCATTGGGGCCGCGGGCCGCGCCGGGTCGTTGACGCTGATGCACTGCGAAGACGAGGGGATACTGCGGCAGGCGGGCCGTGATCTGATCGAGTCCGGGCGCGGTGCCGTTCGCCACTTCCCCGAGGCGCGGCCGGTCAGTGCCGAAGTCGCGGCCGTCGACGACGCCATTGAGATATCCCGGCAGACCGGCGCGACCATCTACATCGTGCACCTGTCATCGGCTGCGGCCCTGGACCGGTGCCGGATGGCACGCGCCGCAGGCCTGCCCGTCCACGTCGAGACCAGACCGCTGTACCTACACCTGACCAGGGAGCGCTTCGGCGAGGCCGACGCGGCGAAGTACGTCGGCGCCCCGCCGCTGCGGGAACCGGCCGACCGAGAGGCGCTATGGCGCGGGCTTGCAGCTGGCGAGGTCGACACCGTTTGCAGCGATCACGCGCCGTGGACGCTGGCGGCCAAACTCGACCCCGCACTGGACGTCGTGACCGCGCGGCAGGGCGTCGCCGACCTGGAGACACTCATGCCGATGCTCTTCTCCGAAGGCGTCACTGCCGGGCGGATCTCGCTGGACAGGTTCGTCGAGCTGACCTCGGCGAACGCCGCCCGCCTGTTCGGCCTGTACCCCCGTAAGGGCGCAATTGCCGTCGGCTCTGATGCCGACCTCGCGCTGTGGGATCCACAAGAGCGCAGGGTCGTCGATGGAGCGCGGATGCACTCACGGGCCGGCTACTCGGTGTACGACGGCTGGACCGTGCGGGGCTGGCCTCGGTTCGTCATCCGGCGTGGCCAACTCGTACTCGCCGACACGACCTGCATGGCGCAGCCCGCCCAAGGGCGATGGGCCCGCCGGGATCCACGAGCCTAGAACCACCCAGCCGACGTCGAAGCTACCAAGCCGACTATTGGCCGTCAGCTTCAGCGATGACCACCTCATTCGCCGGATCATGGGGAACGCTCGGCGTGCCCGCCACGATCACGTTTGCCCGCGCCCACGGTTGCTGTCGTGCCATGAACGGCAGTTCCTCGGCCATCCACAGGTGCCAGAACGAGACGGCCGCCTGATCACCGCCATCGCGTTCGATCCCCCGCCGCTCGGCCTCGGCCATGTCGGACTGGACCCAGACCACGGCGTCGACTAGACCCATCAGCTCGTGGCGTGCTGCCCCCGCACCTTCGACGATCACCAGTTCGCACCCTTGCGGAACCTCGATCGCGCCAGCACGGTTCCGCTCCCGCCATGCAGGAGGCCGGTAGCTCACCGCTTCCCCGCGCCGAACTGGCTCCAGGACCCCGCCGACCAGCAAGTCGGCCCAGTCAAACATCGCCTGACTCCAGGCGACATCGTCGGTGTGCACCACATTCGATGCCGCAACCACGCCCCGGATCCGGTCCGCGAGGGTTGTCTTGCCGCTGCCGCTTCGCCCGTCCACCGCGAGGATCCAGGGCCGCCCGGCTGGTGCTCCGCCAGGAGGACGGAGCATGCGGACAAGCTGCGCCACGGGCACAACTCGCCACGGTCCGGCGTCCCGTTCGCCCTCGCCCAGCGTCATCGTCACGTCCGGCATCATTGCCCATTCGCAGGTGCGCGCGACGCACGGTCGACAGTTGAGATGCAGCAGCACGGACGGCAGCAGGCCAGACTGCTGGGGTCACAGGACGGCATACGGCTGGGAACGCGGCGGCGGTCAGGGAATCGACGAGTTCCGCTGGCGGACGGCCGGCCAGTAACCGAGCGAATGACGCGGGACTTGAATGCGCGCGTGTTATGCCTCGGTGATCGCTTCGAGCGGATGCGGCAGTCGGTCCAGATCCACAGCTCCGGCAAGCAGGCGCGCATACCTGAGCTTGCGCCTGGCGCCGCTGCCCAGGAACCTCCGCAGCTGCGCCACGGCGGGCTGACCGCGCCACTCGGGCTGGCGCTGCAAGCTGCGGAACGAGCCGAGATCCCCCTGCGAGTCAATGAGCTCCTCAACCTGTGCGGCGCCAATCGCGCGGATCAGCTCGTCCTCCAGATCCTCCACGCAGACGTAGAAGCCCAGCCGCTCCATGTCAGCCCGCGTCCTGGGTGAGCCAATCCCGGCGTTGGCCAGGCCGCGCCGTACGACGTTCTCCTCGCCGATATCACACAGGCCCGCCAGTCTCAGACCTGCTCCAGCCGGACCAAGCTGCGTCAGGTAGCGCGTAAACGCGTGCGCACCGCCGATCGGCAGGACCACCACGCGCTCTGCACCCAGATCCCGACCGCGGCGGGCGGCAAGCGTCTCGACCGCGATCTGGTCACTGATGCCCTCGACGAGCACGACGGCCTCGGCGGCGGCCACCTTCGTCAGCGCCCGCGCCGTGGCCTCGGTCGCCGCCGCCGGACCATGCACATAACCCTCCAGCAGCCGGTTGGCAAGTTCACGGCGCCGGGTGATGTCCATCGAGTTAGTTCTGTCCGTGCCGCCAACGATACCCAGGGCAGTCTCAGGTGACCTGGATGTGGACAACCGTCCAGCCGCCGATGCCGATGCGATCACCGTCGTGCAGCGGCACTGGCACGCCGACAGCAATGTCGCTGCCATTGACTTGCGTGCCGTTCGATGAGCCTGGGTCCATAACAGACCAGCCACCATCAGGCCCAGAGGTCAGCACGGCATGCAGGTGGGAGATGCCAGGGTCAGCAGGCGGGCCGGTCAGATCGATCTCGGGCTCGAGTCCGCGCGAAGCGCTGCGGCGGCCGATGCGCATCTCGCGGCCCGTTAGCCGGAACCGCCGCTCCGGGCAGTAATCGGGAAACTGGATCGATGCTGCATCTGGCCCGTCGACGGCAACGACGCTGTCGAAATAAGCGCGGTCGGCGGTGACCACGGCCATCCAGACTGGCCCGGTGGCGGCTGACGGCTCCGCCGTCTCGCCCGTCGCGGGAGTCGGCCCGGCCCCGGCTGCCTCAGCCGCCTGGGCTCCCCCGGCGGCTGAGGCAGCCGGCGCTCCCCCGGCAGACCCTGTCGGCGCTCTTCCGGTGGTGAAGTCAAAACCACAGGCCTCACAGAACTGGCCGGTCCTGTCGGCCCCGCAGCTCGGGCAATGCTCGGCCTCGGCGCCGGCAGGCGCCGAGGCCGCGATCTCCCCGGCGGCGCCGGGGGATGCTGTGACGCTAGCGGCAGGCCCGCTCGAGCCGGAGCCCGGCGCACCCGAGCCGGTGACTGGCGCGCTGGCGGTCATGCGTATCCCGCACACATCGCAGAAATCTGTTCCCGCGGACTCATGTCCAGCTGGGCACGTCGCCATGTCGTTGCTACTTCCTGGTCCTGACTGTCTTAGTCGACCTGGTATCGAGCGCCATCTCGTCAGCGTCATTGACGGCCTTCTTCAGCCGCACCGTGCCGGACGCCGCGTCGACCACGTCGACCACCTTGGCGAGCAGCTTGGCCGTATCCTCGTTGCCGGACTTCTCGGCGAGCGCGACCGCGCGGCCAAGCTTGGCGGTCGCGGTGTCCTCATCTCCGCGCTTACGTGCCTCCAGGCCGTCCTGGATAGCCTGGGCGAGCTCGGCCTGCCCGGTGTAATGCGCGACCTGCGAGTTGATCCGGGTGGACAGCGCCTCGTCGGCCGTCCAGATCGCTCGCACAAGTCCCTGGCCGACGACTTCCGAGCCAACCACGAGGCTTACCCTGGCGGCCAGCATCTCCTGTCCCTCGCCAGCGGGCGTGACCTGGACGCAGACGTGATAATCCCGGCTCTCGGCGGCGCCCCACGCTCCGGTGGGGTAATCGCCAGCCTGCGCACCCGATTCGGTGCGGCGCCCCGTCAGGTCCTCGACGGTCGGAGCGACCTGCTTGACGAACTTGACAGTCGCGCGCTGCGGGTTCCAGACGCGCAGGACCACGTCGGCGACATGCTTGCCCATCGCGTTTTCCATCATGGCGGCGAAGTCAGCGGCGAGCCCAGCGGGATCGGGCACGATGTCGACGGTGCCAAGCAGTGCGCTGGAGATCTTGCGGAGCTCGCCGACTTCCCAGTCGGTGCCCACCCCGCGGCAGTCGCAGCTGAACACGCCCTCGCAGAGGTTGATCGCGGCTTCGAGCTCGCTCGGCGTCTCGTGCTCGTTCCGTCCGTCGGTGAGCAGTATCGCGTGCCGCAGCGTGGCCCGGCTGGAGGAGAACATGTCATTGGCCAGACGCAGCCAGTGGCCGATCGCCGTCCCGCCGGACGGGCGGAGCCCAGCCACTGCGCGCTTGGCTTCTTGCCTGGAGTTACTGTTGGCGACGATCAGGCTGCCGTCGGGCGGGAAGACGGGCCGGGCCTGGTGGGTTCCCGCGATCACGGCGAAGGCGACGCCGTCGCGGATCACGTCGATGGCAGCAGCGGTGGCCGCCCGCGCTTCCGCGATCTTGGTCTGTGGCGCGCCCATCGAACCCGAGCAATCGACGATGATGACCTCGGCGGCATCCTCGCCGCCAGCGGCGGCCGGTGGCGGTGTGTCGGGCGATGTGACCGTGACAATCGCGTTGACTTCCTGGCCGCCGTCAGGCAGGTACTCGTTCTGAAAAACCTCGACGGTGAAGCCTGCCTCACTCATCGTCATCTCCTTGACCGTCAGTTCGGACAGACTGTTGCGCGGGCGTGAGGTTACGGCTCTTGGGCGGGAAGAGCGCGACCACCGCAGTTACGTTGTCGTGTCCGCCAGCCTTCAGGGCGAAGTCGACCAGCGCCCTGGCTGCGTCGAGCGGGCTGCTGAGCGCGACGGGCAGCGCTCGTGCGGCCAGCCCGGTCGCATCCGGCTGGTAGTTCCACAGCCCATCCGAGCAGACCAGCACGACGCCAGGACCGGACGGCTCGAAGCTCGCCACATGCGGCGCGGTACCGCTGATGTCGGCGCCGAGCCAGCCGGTCACGACGTGCGCCTGCGGTGAATCCAGCGCGGCTGCCTCGGCCAGCAGGCCTGCTGTGACCATCTGTGCCGCCACCGAATCGTCGGTCGTGAGCTGCTTCGAGGCGGCGGTCGATCCGGCGTCGAGCCAGTAGGCCCGGCTGTCGCCCAGCCAGCAAACCGTCACTGACTCGGCGCTCACGACGGCGGAGACGAACGTCGCGGATGGTGCGTCCTCCGGTGCCATGCTGCCGGCCGCGCCCGCGAGGCCGGCCACTGCTTCCTGCGCGGCCTGCGCAGCCTCCAACAACGCACTGGCCGCATCCTTCCCGTCCCGCACAGCCGGGTCCAGGACGCGCATGGCAGCTTCGGTCGCGGCAGCGGAGGCTTCGTCCGGTCGGCTCGAACCGGATACCCCGTCGCAGACGACTGCTATCGCGATGACACCGCCCGCCGTCTGTATCGCGGCGAGCGCCATCGCGTCCTCGTTGCGGAAGTGCCGCAAGCCCCGATCGGTCACACCCGCAACCAGGTCTAGATCCGTCTCGATGTGATCGCTGGGGGACGGCGCCTTACGCCCACATGTCTCGCAATATCCGTCGGCGCTGATCAGCCCGGAGCCGCAGGCCTGGCATCTGGCTGAGCGGCCGCCGTCGCTGGCGCGCGCGGGCGAGGATGTTATCGCTGACGCGGCGAGTACTGGCATCGGGGCTGGCTTCACTCCCGAGGCGAGTTCGGCGGCAGGCGCCGGGGTTGCTGGCTGGGCAGGCGAACTCGTCGTGGCCTGCACTGCGGCCTCCGGGGTCAGCGGCGCCCGGCAGGCCTCGCAGAAATTGTCCCCGGGCCAGACCGGCTGGCCGCAAGAGGAGCATGGCCTGGCTCCCGCGAGGCCCGTGTCCGGGATCACGACCACGTCCTGGGCCGAACATTGTTGGCCAGGTCCACCAGCTCGATGCGGCGCCCGATGTCTGGCACTAGCCTGGCCTGCGCACGATAGCTGCCTTCGAGGCTAAATCGCAGCGCGCGCTCGTTCGGTTCAGCACCGGCGAGCTTGCCGGCCCGCAGCCGCTGCCCGGCCAGCACCCTGGTCAGTGCGGCCTGCAGCAACTCGCTGGTCACGCGCTGCCGCAGCATGTCATCAAGCTGCAACGCGCCGAGTTGCCGGCCGGCCTCATGCAGGTCATCTTCTGGCGCGCAGGCCACGCCTGCGGCCGGCGAAAGGCGTATCCGCACCGCGGCTATCTGGGCTGCCAGGTACTGGCTGGAGCTTTCGGGTACTCCGATCAGTGCAGCGATGGCGCCGGCCCGATCTCCGGCCGCCAAGTGGATCCGGCCCAGACCGAATGCAGCGCTCACGTACGAACGGTCGACCGTCCAGACCACCTGCAGGAATCGCGCTGCGGTCGCGAGGTCGCCGTCCGCCTCGGCCGCCAAGCCAAGTGCGAGCTTGGGTGCGAGCTCGCCCGGAAGCGCATTCAGGACTCCGTCGAAAGCCTTCCGCGCGCCGCCCGGATTGCCGACTGCGAGGTCGTGCAGGCCCTGATACCACTGGAGTCGCCAGTCGCCCGGATCTGCGGCGGATGCCTCAGCGAGCAATGGCACCGCGTCGGCCGGACGGCCGACCGCGATCAGCGCGCGAGCCAGCGCATACCTCGTTTCCGCTGACTCGGCGACGGCAGCGGGAGTCCCCTGCTCCCCGGCAACGGCCGATGCAAGTGCGCTGCGGCGCTGCGCTGGATCCAGCGTGCTGAGGGTCGCGAGGAAGCCCGCCGCCGGATCGGTGTTGTCGACCACCGGCACCGGCAGCCCGGCGACGATCTCCGCGACTGGCGGCGGGATGGGTCGCGGCCCAGCCAGCTCGGTGCCCGGCACGCCGATCGTCTGCACTTCGCCGCTGAACAGCGACGAGAAGGCCGGCCGCGGCACGGAGTCCGCAACTGACAGAACCTCGCGCAGCACACCGGTTAGCTGCTCGGCCATCTCCCCGGCCGAGGCGAATCGCTGATCGGGGTCGGTGTCGGTGGCTCGCATCAGCACCCGAAGGAACGAGTCGTGCTGCGCGAGCACCGGTACGCTCGCCGGGTCGGGCAGGCTGTGCTCGTACTGCGTCTGATAGCCATTGAACTCAAAGGTCAGTACCGCCAGCGCCCGGCCTACTGTGTAGAGGTCGGATGACGGTGACGGCCCACGGGCGGCGATCTCGGGCGCCTGGTAGCCGACAGTCCCGTAGATGGCACTGTCGTCGTCGTCAATCCGCCTGACGCCGCCCATGTCGATCAGCTTGAGCTGCTCTTCAGTCTGGATCACGTTGTCCGGCTTGAAGTCGCAGTACACGAGGCCCTGGCTGTGCAGGTAGCCGAGGGCCGGCAGGACTTCGATCGCGTAAGCAAGCGCGACCGGGACCGGCAGCGACTCCCCCACCTTGCGCCGCTCCAGCAAGATCTGCCGGAGCGATTGCCCGCCCACGTACTCCATGACGATGTAGCCACACGGCTCACCGGTACGACGGTCCGGGTGCTGGACGAAGTTGTACACGCCGACGATGCTCGGGTGCTCGACCTCCGCCAGGAATCGCCGCTCGGCGACGGCAGCCTCCATCGCGGCCGCGTCCCCAGTGTTGAGCAGGCCCTTGAGCACCACCCACCGATTACCGAGGTTGTGATCCATGGCCAGATATATCCAGCCGAGCCCGCCGTGGGCGAGGCAGCCGAGTACCTCGTACTGGCCGGCCACCATCTCGCCGCGGTCCAGCTTCGGCGCGAACGAGAACTGAGCTCCGCAGTGGGGGCAGAATCCCTCGGTTAGCCCAGGCTTGCCGTCGCGGCTACGGCCGACCGGGCGCTCGCAGGTGCCGCAGAACCTCTTGCTCTCGGGCACTTGCGGGTTGCTCAGCACGGCGCTAGCCGGATCACGGGCCGGGACCGGCGTGATCTCGATCAGCCCAGCGCCGAGGTGACCCCTGGACGAGCGTGTTGAGCCTGACCTGGTTCGCCGACTGCCGGTCGACCCGGTGGCGCCCGATACGGTGCCGCCCGACCTGCTGTCTGGTCCGGAGGCGGGCGATGAAGCCGTGCCCGCCGACGATACGGCCGCTGACGGTGTACCAGCTGGCAGTCCGCCCGCTACTGTCCCGGTCGGCTTGGCGGCCAGGCCGCAGACGTTGCAGTATCCGTCCTCGATAGAGCCCGTGCAGCCCGGCCTTGTACACGCCGCAGCAGCCGTGTTTGCGGCAGTTCCGGTCGCCGTCATGCCCGCCTCCCCTGCGCTCCCAGTGCGAGTACCGCCTGCTGATAGCCGGTCACCGCAGCGGCCGCCACGGCCAGATCGCACGGCGCTGTCCACAGCACGTCGCGGGCTTGCCCGTAAGCCGCCTCCAACTCGGCGTTCTCGGCCGCACCGAGCACCGCAGCCTTGGCCTTGTACGCATCGAGCAGCCCGCGCAGCTCGTCGCGCCTATCCAGCTGTTCCGCCGCGGCACGCTCGGCATCGCGACAGCGCTTGGTCGCGCCTGCGGTGTCCTTTTCCACCGCGTCCAGCTCGACGGCGAGCCGAGTCCAGCGCCCCGCCGCTTGCAGGTCTGTAAGTGCAGCCAGCGAGTCAGCCAGCCTGCCAAGGTCCGGCAGCGGCTGCGGCACAGCGCTGGCGATCCTGGCGGCGGCGCGTTCCTGCGCAGCAGCGGCATCCTGCCGTGCCGCAGTGGCAGCCGAAATGGCGGCCGTCAGCACAGCGATCCGGTGACCCGCCCCGTCACGCAGCCGAGCCAGCTCGGCAACCCGCGAGGCCGCCACTGTGACCTGCTCCCGGACCCGGTCGAGCCTGGCGGTGTCGGTATGGCCCTGCTGCCACAGCGCGATCGGATCTGTGTTGAGCGTCTGGCGCAATTGGCCGAGGCTTGTCTCGGCAGCGGTGAGCGCGCCCGCCAGCGCAGTGTCGGCCAGTCCTGCGGACTTCCGTTTCGCGTCGTCCAGGGTCGCGCCCAGCTGCTGCAGCCCATCGGAGATCTCGTTCCAGACTGTCTCCGCTGCTGAGAACAACGCGGATGCGTCGGCGTAGGCGCGCTTCATTTCTGACACTGCCGCGCTGAGCGTCAGGTCGGTGCTTGCCCCGGTTGTCAGTTGTCGCTGCCCGATCGGCGCGGTCCGGGCCAGCCGCACCGACGGTCCCCTCACTAGTGCACCGACCTCGTCGATCTTGGCACCAGGCGAGCGGCCGAAGCTGGCCACGATCTCGGCAGCCCGGTCGACCACGGCAGAGTAGGCGGTGAACGTCTCCCACAGCGTGGCCAGTTCTCCTTCGACAGCGCTCCAGCGCTGCAGCGAGGCGCCAGCCAGCTTCGCTCCCGCCAGCATCCGCTTCCCGAAACTGCCGTCCAGGTCGAGCAGATTTGCCTGGATGTTGTTCCGCTCGGCAACGGCTGCCGCCACCGCAGTCGTCGCTTGCTCGCGCGTCATGGATACGGTCATCGGCTGGTCACTGGTATTCCGCGAGCCGCCGGTACAGTCCCCAGGTGCCGCAGACCACCATGAGTACGGCCGCGACGACGAATGCGGCCTCCAGCCCGGTGAAGGCGCTCGCACCGGCGCTCGCGCCGGTCGAGAAAACGGCTTGATCGGCCGCGATGGACCGGCTGATGTCGGCCTCCAGCTGCGCGAACTCCGCTGCCGAACTGTCACTGCCAGATCCGATGACCAGGCCCGTCTCGGCTGCATAATCCGCCGCGACGTCCAGGCGGAATGCTCTATCGCTAATCGCGTACCACTCGGCGGCGGCGCGCCCGGCAGCCGTCACCTGCGCTGCTGCCTGGCCAGTCGAGTCGGCCGCTGCGGACGCGAGAAGTGTGCCAGGACCGGGCCCGACCTGCTTCTGTGCCGTGCTGAAATCGCCCTGGAACGACGTACTCCCACTCCGGGAAATGAGGTTCAGGACCTGGTCGCCCCTGGCCCGCTGGCTAGTGATGCTGGCCTGGGCGAGAGATTGGGCTGGCGCTGAACCATGTTGCTCGGCCTGCTGCAAGTCGCCGCGCGCCACCGCGTACGCGATGAGCAGCCACACCGCGGTGACCATCATGACGACCGATGCCAGCAGCAGGCCATAGTTGATCGTTCGCCGCATTCGATGCGACAGCCAGCGCTGCGCTCGGTACAGCGTGTAGCCAAGGCCGGCCGACAGGACGAGCGCAACGAGGATCCACGGCAGCCCGGTCGCCTGTGCGCTCTGCGCCGCCAGCCGCGCGTTGGCGCTGGCGTAAATGCTGCGCGCTGCTGGCAACAGCGTCAGGTGCATCTGCTCGGACGCAACCTGCATGAAAGATCCGCCCGTGAGCTGGTAACCGAGCGCGTAGTCGGTCTGGGCTTGCGCGACGTCGGCCGTGTAAACCGGCAGGCCGGTCGCGATGGCCGCCAGGCTGGCGCTGACCTGCGAGTTACCTGACGCCGATGCTGCGTTCTTCAGGCTGGACAGGTCGGCGCCCGCCTGTGCAATGTCGGCCTGATAATGCTGGCGCATTGGCAGCGATTCCCGCGGCCCGGACAAGAACGCTGTCGTGGCCGTGACGTCAGCGTCGGACAATGACTGGTACATCTGCCGGGCCTGGAAGCTGCCCGGCTCACTAGTGTTGAGCACGCCGCTCGCCGCCGACGCGTGCAGGTATGTAGTCCACACACCTACCGCGCCCCATGCGAGCGAGACCACCACCAAGGCGACCATGAGCAGCGCGATGCTGCGCGGGGTGGAGGACACAGGAAGCCGGACACGGGCCCCGTTCCCAGCCCTTATGGTTTGTCGCTCGGTGGACCGCGTCGTCGTCACGGCTGACCCTTCCTCACCGGATCTGCGCGATCTGGGCGTTGGCCAGCGAGACCACCGCGCTCGGCAGTGGCTGGAATCGCACCTGACCGAGGAACTGCGCCGAGTTCCCGGTAGTGATAGCCCAGTGCAGGAACGCCTGCAGATCACGAGCCTTGGCCGCGGACGGCTGCCGCGTCGTGACGATGGCATATTCGTAGTTGACGATGGGATAGCCGGCCGGGGCCGGACCATTAATCATCGAAATCGTCTCGTTGGCTGGCAGCAGCGAGACGAAGCTAGCCGCAGCAGCGCTCAGCGTGGTGGGTGTGGGCAGCTCGTACTGTCCGGCCGCGTTAGCAAGCTCGGCCTCGCCGAGTCCCGCTGCCAGCGCCTGAGACAGGTAGCTGATGCCGATGTACGCCACGCAGCCTGGCGTTGCCTTGCACCCCGCGACCATGCCGCTGTTGCCTTTCTCGGCCAGCGCGGCGGAGGCAGGCGGCCAGGCGACAGTGGTGCCATAGCCGATGGCGCTGTTCCAAGCTGGATCGTTGGTCGCCAGATAGCTGCTGAACAGGAAGGTGTCGCCTGAGCTCTCGGCCCGGTGCAGTGGGATGACCTTGGTGGCCGGCAGGGTCACGCCCGGGTTGAGTGCCTTGATCGCCGGGCTATTCCAGCTGGTGATGCGCCCTTGGTACATGCCGGCCAGCACCGTGCCGTTCAGCCTGATGTGCACGCCTGAGCGCAGGCCGGGGACGTAGTAGTTAACCTGCTGGGCGGAGATCGCAAGCGGGATATTCAGCAGGTCGGGATGGGTAACGAGGTTGCCGCTCGACAGGAAGGCGTCGGATGCGCCGATGTCCGCCGTGCCCGCGGAGGCTGCCTTAATCCCGGCGCCGGAACCCGTGCCTGCCGTTGTGATAGTGACCTGGCTGAACCGCTGGTGGTATGCCGACGCCCACGTCTTGAGCAACGGGAAGAGCAATGTGCTGCCGGTCTCCGAAAGGGAGACTGGCGCCGGGCCTGGCGTGCTAGCGGCCGGACTCTGTCTGACCGGGGAGGTGGCTGGGCTGGTGGTTGCACAGGCGACCGCCAGCCAAGGGAGGACGATGGCCCCTAGCGCGGGCAGCATGCGTCGTCTCGGTGCCACCGGCACTCCTCATCCCCCGAGCGTTCAGCCGCACCTCGGCTGGCAACAAAGGGCGTGCCGGATCATGTCATCAGATTCGCGGATTCGCCGCAAGTCCTATGGTTCGGCCGGAGTAGAACCCGCGAGCGCGAGGACCCGGGAGTGCGCGTGCAGTAGCACTTTTCGACGCACGCCGAACCGCGCCGAGTCCGGCTGTTACCGCGTCGACACCGCTGCCGAGGCCTGCTCGATGAGGTCGGCGACCGGGCCGGGTTGCGAGACGTAGACGGAGTGGCTGGCCGGGACCTCGACCACGGTGGAGCCGGCTCGCTCGGACATGGCGTGCTGGGCCGGCGGGGGGATCATCCGGTCCTGGGTCGTGATCATGTACCAGCTTGGCTTGGTCCGCCACGCCGGAGCGGTGATCGACCCGGCGAGAGCGTCCACGCCCCATGGGACCTGCGAGTCGGCCATGAACGCAGCCTGGGCGGCGGGCAGGTCGCCGGCAAAGGACGCGGCGAACTTGTCCCGGTCCAAGAACAGGAAACCGTCCTTGGGCGGCAGGATCGGAGGCACCGGCGCGCCGGGCGCCGGGTTGGCGATCAGCGTGTTGACCGACTCGCCCGCATCGGGAGCGAACGCGGCGATGTAGACCAGGGCTGCGACGTTCGGGTCAGTTCCTGCCTCGGTGATGACTGCGCCGCCGTAGGAGTGGCCGACCAGGACGACCGGGCCGTCTTGCTGGTCGATGATCTCCCGCGACGCGGCGACGTCGCCCGCTAGCGAGAGCGTCGGGTTCTGCACCACGCTGACCTGGTACCCGTCCTGTGTAAGCAGGTCGTAAACACCCTGCCAGCCGGACCCGTCCACGAAACCGCCGTGGACCAGGACGACGTTCTTGACGGGTGACGCTATCGTCATGACGATCTCCTTTTCGCTGGAACTCGACGCGTGCACGAGCCTTGGCATGCGGGCGCTAGGCCTCGCCATCGACGAGCATCAAGGGCGATCCAGGACGATGCGGACCCATCAGCAGGCTGGTGTCCAATGCCTTCCGGGCCGGGCTATCGCTGGCCGAGAACTGAAGGCGCACGGCCCACGTGGCGAGGATTTCCAGCCACGACAGATGCAAACCGCACCGTCATGTGCGGCTGTCGAGCCAGAGCGTCCAGCGCTCAATCGTGCCGATCTGCAACAGCCCGGCCGAGGCCCACGGATCCTCGGCCAGGCGTGCCCTGATCTCGCTCTCGTCTGCGGCCTCGACGAGGTGGAGCGTCTGCTCGCCATCCTCAACGGGGCCGCCGAGGATGATGAAACGTTCATCAACTAGGCCGTCCATGAAGGCCGCATGATCATCCCACGCGTCTTGGCCCCGGATCGGGCGCGTGGCGTCCCAGCCTGGACCGTGCACCAGCCTGACTGCGAAATTGGCCATAACCCGGAGCGTAACGACCTTGGGCGGCGTCGCACTGCGTAGATGGATCCGTCGCTCGACAGTGCGGCCGGCACCTTTTTGACGCCCAATCACGCAAACGATCAATCTCTCGCGGCGAGAATCCAGTCGTCAGCCATCCGCTGGCGTTCGATCGCGACCGAGAGGAAGATCCATGACCAGGTACGTGATCGGGCCGGACGTCGCCATTCGCCTGGCTCACGACGAGGCCGTGATTGGCCGCGAACATCAGATCCTTGCTCCGGCGCTTCTTCGCTCACAACTGCTGTCGCTGCTCTACCAGGCAGTACACCGCGGGGAGATGGCGCGGAAGGAGGCTGATCGACACCTGGCTTACGTGCGGAGGCTACGAATCCGGCTGCTCGGAGACCGTGTGCTTCAAGACGTCGCGTGGAAGGTCGCCGACCAGCTCGGATGGCCAGACACTCTTGATGCCGAGTACGTCGCCCTGACCTTGCTTCAGGCGGACGCTTTGATCACGCTCGATCGGCAATTCGCTCGTGCCGTCAAGGAGCTGGTGACGGTCGCACCCATAGAAGCCCTGGCCTGATCGAGATTGTCCTCAGGCTGGAACGACGCCGACCAGGTTGCCTTCCGAGAGTGGTCGGCGGCGCCGACAATTCGACCCGCGGCATTGAGACCCTGTCGGTTTGAGCGAATGTGAGAGGTGATTTGGCCCTTTTATACCCACGAAACTGTTAGGGTCTCGCGGCAGACTATGGTTCGCGTGATCACGCCTTGGTGATCGCGATCGCAGCGGCGTGCCGCACCGTCACCCCACCTCCCCTTCGCCGCCCGTCTTTGCCGCGGACCTATCGTGACCATCATCGGACTCATCGGCCGGGAAGGCTGGCATCGGCCGCTGACAGCAGAGAGGAGCGCGTTATGGCTGAATTGATTACCGCCGCCGACCTCGGCATCGACGCCACGACCGACCAGGGCCTGTTCGACTGGCTGCTGGCCAGCTTGCTGTTCGGGCGGCCCGTGCCGCAGAAGGTCGCCGCCGGCGCATTCGAGAAGTTCAAGGCAGACGGCTGGGACAGCCCGGACCATTTCACCGCGGACGACGAGCACCCGCTCTGGCACGAGCTCTGGGCGGGCGACTACCACCGGATGAGCTCCGTCATGAGCGAAGAGCTTCGCGACGTGATGCGCTCGCTTACTGCGGATTACGACGGCTCCGTCGCCCGGCTGGTCCGGACTGCCAAGACACGAGAGGAAATAAGCCAGCGGCTGCAGCGCTTCAAAGGGGTCGGCCCCAAGACGGCCGAGATCTTCCTGCGCGAAGTCCCGGACGCGCTGATCGGTACCGGCTGAAGCTCATCGTTTTCGACCTGAATCCTCAGGTCAGCACCGTCGGAATGGGTACATCTCTCGTGACCAGAGGCCCATGGTCAGGACGGGTCCTGAACTGCACAAACGCGTCCTCCGCGCGTTAGTTGGCAGCGACAAGGGAACAAGCCCAAGACCACCACCAATTCCTGTGCGCGGCCCGGGCAAAGGGGATGCTCGACTGAGGGGGAAGCAATGCAGAAGGTCGAAGTACAACTGGAGGACGATCTCACCGGCGGCCCCGCCGATGAGACCGTGGAGTTCGGCGTCGATGGCAGAGCCTACGAGCTAGATCTGAACTCACGCCATGCGGCGGACCTCCGCCATCGGCTGGCACCCTTCGTGGAACGGGCCAGGCTTGTGCCACAGCGCCGGTTCAAGTCAACGGCCAGGACCCCGGCCAGCCGGGCGCGAAGCCGACAGATACGCGCCTGGGCCGAGCAGAAGGGCTTCAACGTCTCAGCGCATGGCCGACTACCTGCCACCATCATCCAGGAGTACGAGGCGGCACATAGCAGCGAACAGCCTGGGAACGGTCAGGTCCGGCAGTCTTCTGGCAGGCGTCAGTCCGCAGCTCGCGAGGGCAGCAGCACCGGCCGCCGCGGCGGCCGCAAGCCCTCGCAGCGGAGGGCTCGGCGCGGCGGAGACTGAGCACGAACTCTGTGCTCAGGCGCGACCCTCGCCATGACCAGCGCTTTGCGGGATTTGCGCAGCGGCGTCGACCGAGCCATATGGATACTTCCGCTCGATCAAGGCGTTCAAGCGGTCGCGGTCCGGGGCGAGCAAGGCCTTGACGCCGTCCGCGCTTACGTCCGCGACGATGACGTCTCCAACTTCGTCGTGGACGTCGCTAAAGAGCCCGTGCGTCTTCATCTTCTGAGCCTGGTAACGATTGTCGTCAGTCGGGCTGACGTAGTGGACCGACCAGATCTTGTAGCGGTGCACAAGGAATAGGTGGACCAGCGTCATCAGGCGCTTCTTGCGCAGGTCCATGTCGAAGGTGTTCTGGTTGCGAACCGAGAGGATGTTGCGGCCCCGGCGATCGACTATGACGTCGAAGATGACGTTGGCGACCTTCTCCCCGGTTGTCTTGGACAAAGTGAGTTCAAGCAACTCAGAGCCCGCCGAGTTCGGCCGCAGTTCGACGCGGAGCGAATACGGAATCTGGTGGTACTTCGTCCACATCTCGAGCCAGTCTTCGAGCAGCTTGGTTGGCACCTCGGTCTGGACCAGGTGCTGGTGCTGCGTCGAGCCCTCTCCCATCGCCTTGGTGGCGGCTGTGCCACCTGAAGAGGCCATCAGGGCCGCATCCAGACGCGGCCCGCCCACCAGCGTCTGGGGCGTCCGGTAGGGAGACTCGACCAGGCGGAACCTTCGCTGCAGCCGCGCCAGGGAGAGCATGCCGTCCTGCTTGAGCGCGGCGGCGAACTCCTCCGCCGCCAGACCGTCGATCTGATGTCCGCCGTAGGTGATGAAGTTGAAGACGAACCCCAGCTTGCCGAGCTCCTCCGGGAATCGCCTCATTTCCTCTTCGCTCATCCCGGTCGTGTCCCAGTTGAACGACGGTGACAAGTTGTACGCGAGCATCTTGGCGGGGAACTCGGCGTGGATGGCCTCCGCGAAGCGCCGGGCGTCCGCCAGATCAGCGGTCTTGGTCTCCATCCACAGCAGGTCTGCGAACGGAGCGACAGCAAGCGACCTGGCGATCGCGTATTCGATTCCATTCTGAATCTGGTAGTAGCCCTCTGCTGTCTTGGAGAGCTCGCAATCCCAGACGATGTCGATGCCCATCGACCTCGCCCTGGCCCTGGCGGAGTGGAACGACGTCCGGTTCGCGAAGGCCAGCCACTCCTCGGCGGTCACGTCGAAGTGCTCGCCCTCGCTGGCGCGGAACTCAATCACGTCAGCGACGGCCTGCGGATAGCTCTTCAGGTTGGCCTCAGACTGCCACGCGTCCAGGTAGTGCGTCTCGACCCGATCCAGCAATGCCTCGGCTGCCGGCCCCTCGGCCTGCCTCAACGCCTGCGCGCTCTCCTGGAGTACGCGCATCACGCCGGTTCGCTCGAGCCAGGCGCTGGCCTCGTCATACTCCGCAGCGGAGATCTTGTACAACAGATGACCACGCGCGTCGTCGACGCCCAGCTCACGGAGCAGTCTCAAGATGGCGAGGTAACCGACCTTGTAGGTCGGCAAGTCAACGCTGGTGGCGCCCAGGATGAACGGATGATCGCGCTCGTCCCCGCGCCCATCCAGGAACGTGGCCGATTCGGCGTCGGTTCGGGCCACGATAATGCCGGGCACCCTCATGACATCCAGCTGGAAGCGCGCGGCGCTCAGCCGCTTGATCTGCTCGTCCACCCCGACGAGCACCTTCCCGCCCTGGTGGCCGCACTTTTTAGCACCGGGCTTCTGGTCCTCGATGTGGTAACCCGAGACCCCGACCTCAACGAATCGACGGACCAGATTCCGGACGTGGGCGTCGCCGCCGTGTCCGGTGTCGGCGTCGGCGATGATGAACGGCCGATAATCGATCTCGGGAGAGGCCGCACGTTGGGCCTCGCTCAGCCGCGAGCGGGCGAAGCGCTGGTTCCGGTCCGCCATAAGCAGCGCGCGCACGATGGGCGCGGCCTCGTCGGGCACCTGGGAGAGCGGGTAGCTGGCCAAGTCGGGTCCCGGGTCCTCGGTGACAGATCCCTTGGCCGACGTGGCCCAGCCGCCCAGATAGATACCCTCGATTCCCATCCGCTTCAGCGCCACTGCCTGGCCAGGTGAATAGGGGCCGAAGGTGGTGATCTGCTTGCCCTCGCCGAAGAGCTGCTGGAGCCGATCGTAGAACTGCCCGGCCGCCACTCTCGCGATTGTGTAGTCAGTCGGGATGGTGCCCTGTTGCTCCACCACCTGCCGCGCAGAATACAAACGCGTCATTCCCTCGAATCGAGGGCTGGCGAGCCATCGTGCGGTCTCGCCGATCTCCGAATCGAGCGAGTTCGTGGCTGGCTGCTCGGCGAGTTTCGAATCGAATGAGTTCATCTCCCGCTCCCGCTCCCGCTCTGCGGCGCTTCCGTGACCTGGAAATCCGCTTGTCTGTGATGCCGGTGCCGCACCGGCTGTGCCACGGCGCCTTGAGAGGAGCGGCGATCCGGACTTCTTCTCATGAGATCATGCCGCGAGCGCAAGAGGTAGAGGCAATGGTCTCAGCCCGCGACGCCGGTCTAGGGCTTCCGGCGGCCGCGACTCATCGTGCAGGTTGCGCAGGCAGCCCGGATCATCCTCTTATTTCAGGGAACGGGCTCGGCTGGCAGCGCTCCTATTTGAACGTGTTCAAAGTCACATCGGTATGAAGTGGCCTTGGCGGCGGTCACGGAGGATATTTGAACATGTTCAAGGGAACGGCCTAAGGAGCGGCCATGAGCATCGTCGTTACCTACCTCGCCTATCTCCTCGTCAGCGTCGGCCTCACACTCGTGGTTGGCCACGTGCTGTCGCGCAGCGGCAGGCTGTTCCTGTTGGATGCGCTCGGCGGCAGCGAAGCCGCCGCCAGAGGTATCAGCAGCCTGAATGTCGTCACCTTCTACCTGATCAGCCTGGGGTTCGTCGCCCTGACAATGCCCACAGCCGGCGGTAGCGTCACCGCCAGCCAGGCGATCGCACTGCTGGCAACGAAGATCGGGGAAGTTCTGCTGGTACTCGGGGCCCTGTACCTCGCCAGCATCGTCGTTCTGACTAAGCTGCGCCGCCGGCTCGGCGCGCAGGCCCAGCGCGGCGCCGCGACAACGCCGGCCGGCTGGAGCCGGCGACGGCGGGCAAGCCGGCCACGGCCGCAAGGCAGTCACCGCCGGCCGGGCAGTCACAGCCGCAGGGACTCTGGCGGCCCGCCCCGAGGAAGACCGCTCAGTGACCAATCCCAACGAGCCGGGCCTGACCCCGCGGGCGGAGCAGACTAGGGCTGCCATTGTCGAGGCGGCGCTGCGGCTGTTTCGCCAGAACGGCTATGAGGCCGCGACGATGCGCGCGATAGCCCGTGAGGCGGGCGTCTCCACCGGCAACGCCTACTACTACTTCGGCTCCAAAGAAGAGCTGATTCAGGAGTTTTACCTGCTCAACCATGTCGAGCACGCCGCGGCATGCCGGGGCATGCTCGACACTGAGCATGAGTTCGCCAGCCGCTTGCGCGGCACGCTCCGGGCCCTGATCCAGGTGCTGGATCCCTACCATTCATTTGCCGCAACGTTTTACAAGCATGCCGCCGAGCCCACCAGCCCGCTCAGCCCGTTCAGCAAGGAGTCCAGCGCGGCGCGAGACGCGTCGATTGCCCTGTACCGCGAGGTCGCCGACGGATCGTCCGCCAGGATCGACCGCGAGCTCCGCACCGAGCTGCCGGAACTGCTGTGGCTGTACTCGCTGGGCATCGTGATGTTCTGGGTCCACGACACATCACAAGGTCGCACCAAGACCTACCGCCTGATCGACGCGACAGTCCCCTTGGCCGATCGGCTGGTTTCCTTGACCCGGATACCCGTGCTACGCGGCACGATGCGAGAGGTCGTCGCGATCATCCGCGAGATCCGCGCCTGACTACGCGCGAGACCAGATGATCCAGCACTCGGACTCGTCAGCCTCACTCATGTGCTGGACCAGCGCCGCGGTGGCGGGCTGGCGGCGGTGGCACGACTTTGCCGGCGAGGGCGCGCCCGGCGGGGATAACGACCACGTGCCCGTCGGAGGTGCGGACGGCGAACGAATCGGCGTCAGCCTGTTCCAGGATGCCCAGGACGTCAGCGATCGTCTCCCCTTCGCCAGGTCCGGGTCGACGCCAGCGGATCACGACCCGCTGGCCGACATCGGCGGGCGTGAGCCGGACCTCGAGCCGGTAGCGCACGGCCCCAGTCTGCAACTGTGGTCCAGCTGAGCTCCAGCCGGGTGGTGCCCGACGCCCGGGCCGGGCGGCCGTAGCGAACCCGATTGCTTGACGCGCACTAAGCATCGGCGGAGCATGGAGGGCGCCATGTGGTAGCAGGCATGGTCAGTCCCTTACGTGCACGATGGAGTGCCGTACCGGCGGCCCGGTGCGGACGACGACAGCCCGCACCGAAGCCCCGGGTGCGGGGTTTCGGCGTCATCAGCGCCCTGTCCCAGGGGTTGGGGGGAAACCTTCAACAGTGAGGCCTGATATGCAGCCGAGAAGAAAGAGCATCGTTCGCAACACCCTGGCGCTGCTGTCGCTATTAACGCTGCCGCTCGGATTAGCCGTACTCTCCACGGGGCCGGCAGCGGCATCGGCCAGCAAACCAGCAGCTAGCACGGCTAGCACCGTGACCACTTCGAGCCTGGGCAGCTCCTCCCCGACCTTTGCTGGCCCAGCCGCCACGGGATGTAAAGCCGTTGGCTGCCAGCTGCTCAGCGGACCATTCCCAAGCCCGTCCACGGCCAACGTGTCGCCGGCAGCCAGCGCGGCCGCAGCGGCGACCAGCCGTTCACTCGCGTCGCAAGCGGCAGCGGCCAAGGCGCCGCTGGGCATCCACCAGATGCCGAATCGGCTGCTGCAGCGCGACGGCCCCGATCCGGCGCCGCCAAGCGTGAGCTGTCAGCCGATGGGACCGGGCTGTTCCCCGATCAGCACGTCGTCGGGTGGCGCGGTCGGCGTCAAGGGCCTGAACGCCGTCGACAGCGGGACGCTGGCGACCAACCCGCTCGGCGACATCGAGCCCTCGGACCAGGGCCTGTGTACCGGCAATGGCTACGCCGTCGAGGCCAACAACATCGGCGAGATCATGGTGTTCAACCAGGCGCTGAAGCGGATGTCCGGGGCGATTCCGCTAGACACGCTGATGGGTCTCACCCAGAAGGGCTGGAGCAGCGGTGGCGACATCATGTGCCAGTACGACTACAGCAACGGCGGGCACTGGTTCTTCACCGAGATCGTCTCCGAGAGTAGCGAAGCCAACGGCGGCGCGTTCACCGGCTGCTTCGCAGCCGCCGCAGCCAGTGACTGCCTTGAGGGCGTCGCGGTGACGGTCGGCAACAACCCGTTCGGCCCGTACAACGTCTACTTCGTCAACGCCAACTACAACCCGACCGAGCCTGGCTTCCCCTACCTCTTCAACGACTTCGCGAAGATCAGCACCACCCGGGACGCCTTCCTCCTGTTCTACGACGAGTTCCCGAACAAGGCCGGCTTCCCCGGCATTGGCGGCGGCGGCTTCAACGGCGCGCAGGAACTCGCGTTCAGCAAGACCCCGATGGAGCTGGGCGAGCCCGTCACGGTGTCCGGGGGCACGCCGAACCCCAGTTTCAACGTCGCGATAGAAAATATGGGCTTGCTGCCGACGCCGGATGGCACATGTGCCAGCGATAACCAGTTCCATGCGGCAGGCCTCACGTGCTGGTACCAAGTAATCCCGGCGGCCGCGCCTGACTCATCGCAGTTCAACAATAGCTGGGGCGGCACGGGCTTCATGGTGGGCTCTCTCGACTTCTACGGTTCGGGTGACACCCGGATGGCAGTCTTCGACTGGACCGGTCTCAGCAAACTGAACAGCAAGAACTGCAACGCCTGCAACGGCCTCCGGTTCGGTGGCCAGTTGTTCTCGGGCGGGCCGTTCTACTTCGGCGAAGGACAGCGGGGTGCGCAGAAGGCCGGGCCGATACCGCTCGGTGCTGAGTGCGGAGCGGCTGGTCTCACCGGTACGCCGCCGGCGCTAGCGAGCTGCCCTGAGGGCGGCATCGCGACCAACGGTGACGGGACGACACAGGCTTCGCAGGCCCAGGACCAGGTCTGGTTCGCTGCGAGCACGGAAGTCAATCAGACCTTCACGTCGGAGTCGGCTCCAGAGACGCACATGGGCGCCATCTACTGGGTCGTCGGCACGCAAGGATTCAACAAGAAGGGGACCGGCATGACCCTGACAAGCTCGGGTTATGTCTCGGCAGCGCACGAGGACCTCGAGTTCCCGACGATGGCCGGCGAAGGCCTGCCCTCGCAGGACGGCGGCAACGGCGGAGCGATCATGAGCTTCACGTTGAACGGCAACGGCGGTCCGACCGCGGCTGACAACGGCGGCTTCTACCCGAGCTCTGCGTACGGCCGGCTGACTGCCTCCTCAGGGAATCTGCTCGGATCGATCCACATCGCCGACCTGGGGCAGTCACCTCAGGACGGCTTCACCGAGTACCAGGGTCTGCCAGGCGGCACCCGGCCGCGCTGGGGAGACTACGGCAACGCGATCTTCGCGCCCTTCACGGGCGGGCGGATCTACTTCGCCAGCCAGTACATCCAATATCCGAACTGCACCGGTTCGGACTTCACGCTGGCACTGGCCACATGCGGCGGAACCAGAGACGGCTTCGCCAACTGGGGCACCTCAATGAACTATGTGAAGCCATAGCTAGCTGAGCACGAGGTAGCTGCCGGGCGCGCGGTCTCCGGACCGCGCGCCCGCGCCGCTAGATGTCGGGAATCCAGCTGCCGTGGAAGCCGAGCGGGACTCTGGCCGGCAGGTGCACGATTGCCACAGGGTCTCCCGTGAAGTCCTGCGCGGCGAGGATGACCAAGTCCGACGAGCCGCGCTCGGGGTTGTGCGCGAAGGCCATCACATAACCGTCGTCCTCACCGGCATCTGACGATGACGGGGCGAATACGGCCTCCCCGACGGTGGCGTCACGCCCGAACTCGCGCGCCTCTTGGCTGCCGCGCTGGACGTCATGCTTGATCAGCGCGTTGGAGAATGCATCGTCGGCGAAGTCGCCAGCCGCCGTGATCGCCCGGTTGACCTCGCCTATCACAGCGCTATACCCGTATCGGTGGGCGCGCGAGATGATCCGGTCATCGACGCGCGGGAACTCCTGCCCGCGATCGTCCAGGCGTTGCTGCGTCACGGTGCCAGCGACCGGGTCAATCGTCCACCGGTCCAGAGTCACTGGTCCGTGCGCTGCCCAGAGAGTGGAGACGTCGAACGATTCGCTGTACTGGCACACGTCGACCACGATCCGTCCGCCGTCGTCGTAACCGTTCAGGCAGTGGAAGACCCAGCATGGCTCGATCTCGATCCAGCGGACCTCCGCGCCACCGTGCCGGGGCAGCAGACCGACACGAGCCTGGTGTGCGGGGTTCCACACGTAGGGCAGCTCTGTGCCTGCGCTGACGGCGTTCAGGCTGAACGTGACCGGCAGGTCCAGCAGCACGACGTAGTTCTGTGTGAGCGCAAAGTCGTGCATCATCGGGCCGTCGGAGACCGCGATGTCTGTTGTCCGCGTGACCTTGGCCGCCGCGTCCACGACGACGTGCTGCACGTAATCAGAGGCCCAGAAGTACGCGATGGCGTGCAGCTCGCCGGTCTGACGATCGAGCTTGGTATGCGCCGCGAAGCCGCCGGGCAGCGTGCCGGCGAAGTCGCAGGGACCGACCGTGTCGAGGGTATAAGTGAGCTCGTAAGGCAGCGGCCCTGCTTCGACAGTGGCTAGCGTGCGGCCGCCGTGAGAGATGACGTGCGTGTTCGCGGCGAAGTCCATATTCTCGTGCACCGGGCCACCCGGCCATTGCTCGCCGCGTGCGGCTGCGACCGCCTTCGATCGGACCCAGCGGTTCCGGTACCACTCGGCCTTCCCGTCCCGGAGGCGCACGCCATGGACCATGCCGGCACCCAGGAACCAGTGGTAGTTCGGGTCGTCCAGGCCTAGCGGGTTCGGCCCGTTCCGGAGATACCGGCCGGTCAGCTCTGCGGGAACGCGACCGGTGACTGGCAGGTCGAAGGCGGTGATCTCCGCGCTGACCGGGGTGAAGGAGCCTTCAAGAAACCGGCTGGTGCTAGGCATCCGATGTCCGTTCTGGTCGTGGCGATTTCGATCAGGCTGATCACGCAGATGTACTAATCCTCCTCCACGATCCGGCGCCCAGATCATCGACCTGGGCCTCGTCGGCGCAGCGAGCGGACTTTACGATGACGGTACGAACCAGCTCCGCGCGGGATGAGGTCCGGCTATGACTGACTATGACTTGATCATCCGTTCGGGCCTGGTCGTCGATGGGAACGGCAGCGAGCCGTTTAGCGGCGACGTAGCGGTCGATGGCGGCGTCGTCGCTGCGGTTGGTGCCGTGGCTGGCCGGGCTCGGCGGGAGATCGATGCCGACGGCGCGGTGATCGCGCCCGGCTTCGTTGACATCCACACCCACTATGACGGTCAGGCGACCTGGGATTCGCGCCTCCAGCCGTCCTCATGGCACGGGGTCACCACAGTCGTGATGGGCAACTGCGGTGTCGGTTTCGCTCCGGTCCAACCCGGCAACCGGGACCGTCTCGTCGAGCTGATGGAAGGTGTCGAGGACATCCCGGGCTCGGCCCTGCGCGAAGGGCTGACGTGGGACTGGGAGTCGTTCCCTGAGTATCTCGGTGTGCTGGCGGGGCGGCGGTATGACGTCGACGTGGCCGCCCAGGTGCCGCACGCCGCACTGCGGGTCGAGGTCATGGGGAGCAGGGCCGCCGCACACGTGCAGGCCTCGCCAGACGAGGCGGCCGAGATCGCACGCTTGGCCGGGCAAGCGGTGACAGCTGGCGCGCTCGGCTTCTCAACGTCGCGCACACTGAACCACAGAAGCATCGACGGCGAGCTGACCCCGTCCTATGGCACCGGGGAGGATGAGCTGGTCGCGATCGCCCGCGCCGTCGGCCAGACCGGGCGCGGCGTCATGCAGGTCGTCTCCGACTTCACCGACGCCGACGGCGAGTTCGCTTTGCTGCGTCAGGCCATGCGCGCCGGGGGCGCGCCGATGTCGGTCTCGCTTGTCCAGTCCAACCTGGCACCGGAAAGCTACCGTGATGTCCTCGATTTCGTCGCGGACTGCCAGCGGGAAGGACTCGCCATCAGGGCCCAAGTCGCGCCGCGGCCAGTCGGCCTGCTACTCGGGCTGCAGAACACGCTGCACCCGTTCATGGAGAACCCGGCTTGGCAGCGGATCGCGGACCTGACCGTGGCCGAGCAGGCCAGGCTGATGCGCTCGGACGGCCTGCGAGCCGAGATCCTGGCCGTCCAGAACCGGACGAAGAACAGGCAACGGCTTGGCGGCATCCTCATTCACAAGTACGAGCTGATGTATGAGGTAACCGATCCGCCACAGTACGAGCCCGATCCGTCGCACACCATTGCGGCGCGGGCCGGGCGGCTCGGCGTCACACCCGAAGAGCTAGCTTTTGACATCATCGCGGCTGGCGATGGGGATGCGATGCTGTACCTCGCCTTCGCTAACTACGCATTCGGCAACCTTGACGCCGTCCGGGAGATGCTCGAGCACCCGTTCACGATCCCCGGCCTGTCCGATGGCGGCGCGCACGTCGGCACCATTTGCGATGGCAGCTTCCCGACCACTCTGCTCGAGCACTGGGCCCGCGACCGCGGCGACGCCGGGCTCGGCCTGCCGTTCGTTATCGAGCGGCAGGCCCGCGACACCGCCCGCGCGGTCGGACTACACGACCGCGGCGTACTCGGGCTGGGCTACCGCGCCGACATCAACGTCATCGACATGAGCGCATTGCGGCTGCACCGACCGCAGATGCTCTTCGACCTGCCGGCCGGTGGCCGGCGGCTCGTGCAGAAGGCTGACGGCTACCGCCACACGATCGTCGCGGGACAGGAAACATACCGGAACGGGGTAGCAACCGACGCTCTGCCCGGACGGCTCATTCGCGGCCCGCAATCGGCTTCAACACCCGGCTGAGACCGCGGACTTACAGCCGCGGGCACCGGCGGCCTCTTATGCCAGGGTGCTGGTCAGTCCCTCAAGGTCAGCGACGGTAACGGTCAGCGCAGAGTGACCGCTTCGGCGCAACAGGGATGGAACCTTGGTGGCGAAGTGAATGCACACCCCTGCGCTGTGATTCGTACCGAAGCTGAGGCCGTCATCGGCAAACGAGGACCGAACGCCGAAGGCGGTCCACCAGCGGTAGTCCCGCGTGATATGCGCACCGGTGATGTTCGCGAGCGGCGTCGCGAGCTTAAAGAAGCCGAAAGTCGCCAGGAAGCCACCCTCGTCGCTCACCGTGACGCCATCCTTGGCGACCCGCAGCCCGAATGGCAGCAGAACCGGCAGATATAGCTTGTCGATGGCATAGCCGAAATGTTGGGTCATTGGCGGCCCAGATTCCTCATCCACATTCACCATTGCCGAGCACCTTCCGCAGAGCCCCAGCGAACCGGTCGGAGGTCCGGGTGTCCCGGACAGCGACGCGGATCCAGCCGGGCTCCAGGCCGGGGAACGTCTCACCGCGCCGGACCGCGAAGCCCTCCTGGTTCAGGCGGATCCGCACGTCAGCGAGCCCGGTGTCGAGCAGCATGAACGACGCGGTCGCCGCGGGGACAAGCCGTACCTCGTCGATACTGGCCAGTCGGGCCATCAGGTGTGCCCGCTCCGCCGCGAGCCCGACGGCCCACGCCCGGGCATCGGCAACTGCGGGGTCGGAGGCGGTGGCGATGCACGCCGTAAGCGCCGGCGTCGAGACCGGCCACAGCGGCTGTGCGGCTGCCAGCAACTGGACAATGTCCGGCGCCGCCAGCACGTAGCCAACTCGCAGGCCGGCCAGTCCCCAGGTCTTGGTGAGGCTCCGGATTACGACAAGTCCGGTCAGGTCTGGCTGACTAGCCAGGGACTCGCGTTCGCCCGGCAGGCAATCGGCGAAAGCCTCATCGACGATGACCGTCCGCCCGGGCCGGACGAGGGAAAGCACGACGGCACGAGGATGCGCGACCGACGTCGGGTTCGTCGGGTTGCCGACGAAGACCAGATCGGCGTTCGCTGGTACCAGCCCCGGTTCGAGCGTGAACGGGAACGGCAGGACCACGCGTTCGACTAGGTGGCCGGCGGCGCGCAGGGCAGCCTCCGGCTCGGTGAACTGAGGGTGGACTACGACCGCGTGCCGCGGCCGAAGGGCGCGTGCCAGCAGGACAAAGGCTTCGGCGGCACCGGCCGTGAGCAGCACCTCATCTGCTGAGCGGCGGTGGCGCGCGGCGACTGCGGCGACAGCCGCACGCTGATCGGGGTAGGCGCCGAGATCGGCGCTGCGAACGCGCGCTGCGAGCCAGCCAGGGCACCCGGATGACCGCACGTTAACGGCGAGGTCGATTAGGCCCGGAACTAGGTCAGCGTCGCCGTGGTGAGTGAGGTCAGGGAGCACAGCCGCGCCGAGGCTAGGGCGATCAGGTGACGAGTGCTCATGCATCCTCGGCACGCTAGCGTGTGCGGCCGCTGCCGGCGCAACTGCCATGATGCTCAGATGACTTCGCGAGCCGACACGTGGACGCTGGCGGCAGGCCTCGCCGGAGGAGTCGTCGCCGACGAGTTGCTCGGCGATCCCGCGCACGGTCACCCCGTCGCGCTGTTCGGCCGCGCAGCGCGGGCCGTGGAGTCCAGCGTGTACGCCCGCCGCAAGGCGCGCGGCGCTGGCTTCGCCGTTTTCGGAATCGCGCTAGCGACGGCGCCGGCGTTGGCCGCCAGCCGGCTGTGCCGGGACCGGCCAGCGGCCCGAATGGGGCTGACAACGGCATGCACCTGGACCGTCGTTGGCGCGAGGTCGCTAAGAACCGAGGCGGAGCGGATCCGCCGCGCTCTCGTCGCCGATGACCTCGACGCAGCCCGGCGGATGCTGCCGAGTCTGTGCGGCCGTGACCCCGCACGACTCGATACCGCGGGAATGGCCAGGGCCGTTGTGGAGTCGATCGCCGAGAACTCCAGCGACGCAATCGTCGCCCCGCTGATCTGGGGCGCACTGGCCGGCAATGCCCGGCCTGACCGGCTACCGCGCTGTCAACACACTCGACGCTATGGTCGGCCATCATTCCCGTCGGTACGAGGAATTCGGCTGGGCATGCGCGCGCCTCGACGACGTGGCGAATTGGGTGCCAGCCCGGCTTACCGCCCTGCTGGCAGCGGCATGTGCTCCGGTCGTAGGCGGGCGACCGGGCATCGCGTGGCAGATCGCGCAGAATCACGGGCCTAGGCACCCAAGCCCCAACGCCGGATGGTGCGAGGCAGCCTTCGCCGGCGCCCTCGGCGTGCAGCTCGGCGGGAAGCTCAGCTATGGCGGAAGGATGGAGCACCGGCCAGAACTTGGCTCGGGCCCTGCGCCTGGTCCAGCCGATATTGCCCGAGCTATCCGGCTGTCGCGCGCGGTCACGATCGCCGCAGCGGCCTTCGCCGGATCACTAGCGCTGGCGCCCATCATGCATTCGTGACTGCGGCCGCCTGCCACCCGGTCAGCTGCTCTCCGTAAGCTGCTCAATCTCAGCGGTCAGTTCTCCGCCAGCGTCACCAGTGTTGACGACGCTGGCTGGCTCAAACAGAACCAGTGCGGTTTCGGCGTCGGCGCGCGGGCAGTGCTCAACCCCGCGCGGCACGACGAAGAGCTCTTGTGGCCCCAGGACGACATCGCCGTCTCGCATCTGGATGGTGAGCTGTCCGGTGAGTACCAGGAAGAACTCGTCACTGTCGATGTGCCGGTGCCAGGTGAACTCGCCTTGGACCTTCACAATCCGCACGTCGTAGTCGTTAACCTGAGCGATCGTTTTGGGCGACCAGTGCTCCGTGAAGCGAGTCAGCAGGCGGTCGAGGTTCACCGGTTCCATATCGTCAATCTCTCCCTATCCGGCAGCTGCGGGTCCCTGACGCAGGCGGTAAGCACAAACATGGCTTCTCCAGGAAGCGCTGTCGACCCCGCTCACTCCACCGGGCCGAGCTGCGCGCCTGCCATCTCGGCGTAGATGAGGAACTTAAACGGGTCGAACTGCTGGTGCTGCTCCATGAGGTGGTGCAGCGCGGTGCTGCGCAGCCCGATCAGTGTGGGGCTGGCAGGGTAGCGCAGCAGGCCCGGCTGGATGATGTGGAGGGCGAGGGCGTGATCGCCTTGGCCGATCAGAGTGGTAGCAGCGGCGGCGAATTGCTCCTCCCTGCCGCCGGCCAGCAGGTCAAGTGCAGCCGCGTGCTCGGCCGCGGTGGTTGGTTCGAGTCCGCGCCCGTCTGGCTGCCAGTAGCCGGTGCGCTGGTGGTAGAGCCGCTCGGCGAAGTGGTCGCGGGTCACTAGGTAGGGCACGACCGCCGCGGGGTGATCGCGGAGCACTGCCGGGAGGCTGGCTTCGGCGAGGATGTCCGGGAGGGTGCTGCTGTCGTGGATGCGGTCCAGCACCCTGCCGCGCAACTCGGTCAGGGCCGCCTCGAGCCCGGTGACCGCCTCGGCGGTGAAGGCCTCGGTCAGCGTTGGGTGGCCGTGGATGAGCAGGCGGGGCCGCAGGCTGGCGATGAGGGCGAGAGCTTCCAGGAACCCCTCAGGCGAGCCCTCGGCGGCGAACGGCTGCCCTAGGTAGGGCATGACCACGTCGCCGACGAACAGCACGCCGCTTTCCGGCAGGTGGACCATCAGCGCGTCGCTGGTTTCTCCGCCGGGTGCCGGGCGCAGGACAAATTCGGTGCCCCCGACGGTTAGCGGAGTCGGTTCGCTGATCAGCTGGTCGGGGACCACGGCCACGGGGACACTTCCGACGGCTCCGGTGAAGTAGCGGAACAGTGGCCGGTCGCCCTGCCGGCGGTCCAATCCGGCGGGGAACCCGGACTGCGCGATCACCTGGGTGCCGGGCCCGCGCAGCGCGCCTGCGCCGCCGATGTGGTCCCAGTGTGCGTGGGTGAGTATCAGATGGCTGATCGCGGCGTCAGCTGGCAGGTCAAGGTCGCCGAGCGCCGCGCTGACCCGGTCCTCGGCAGTGCCCGCGTCGATCGCGACGACGCCATCGGTGGTCGTGATGAAGGCCAGATCGCAGAAGTCGTAGCCCTGCGCGATCTGAATGCCGGGTTCGGGCCGAAAGATCCTAGGCGAGGTGAAACGAAACCCGTGCTGGGCGGTGGCCCAGAACCCGCCAAACATCAGCCGCGTGCCTGCCGGGGCCCCGGCGAGCCCCGATTTCCGCTCGGCCTCGACGGCCCGGTCATTGTGGCCCAGCACTGCATAGGCGGCGGCGAGACCATGATGTGCGGCACGGAGCAGCATCGGCGGGAACTGGTCCCGCACGGCCAGGACGAACTCCAGGTCGGCCACGGCTTGCTCGGCCCGCTCCCGGTCCGGAGGGAGCCCGGCCAGGGCCAGCCCGCGAAAGTACTGCGCAAGCCCGAGATCGGTGGTCGCGGCCCGGTCCAGCTTGGCCCGTGCGGCGTCCACATCGTCGCCCACCCGTGCTTCGAAGAATCCGGCGAGCGTCAGCGGCAATGAGTCATCTGGCCGGACTCCGGCCAGCTCCGAGAAATAGCGGTATCCCTCAGCGTCCGCCCCGGCAGCCGCGAGCTTGATAGCGAGGATAACCGTGGTATTCCGGTCGGAGCCAGGCCAGCCGGCCGCGGTCTTGAGTGCCTCGATGTCCCGGCGGTGAGTGATCGGTCCGGTCAAAGGAACCATCCCTTCGGTGTCAGTCAGGTGCCGCATGGCGGTGCCGTGGTGCGGAGGCTTAGCCGGCCGCTGGCGCTGGGCGCTTCAGGGTTCCGGTTTCATACCCTCCTTCGGCTGTTTCGGCATCATCGGCTGCCGGGCTGGCTGGCCGGCCAGCCTGAGCTGGCTGGGCGGGCAGGAACAGCGCCGCCAGAATCCCCCCAGCCGCGGCGACGGCGCCCGCGACGATGCAGCCGGTGGTGAGGCCGCGCAGGAACGCGTTGGCGGAGGCATGCTGCAGTGCCTGACCAAGGGCCGGGTGGCCGAGCCCGGTGAGCTTGCCCGCTGCCACGTAAGCCGCGCCGACGGACTGATGCGCGATCGCCGCGACCCGTCCGGGCACACTGGCGGGCATGGTCGCAGTCAGGCGTGATCCGTAGACGGAGGCGTAAACACTGCCGATCACGGCCACTCCGAGTGTGCCGCCGACGAGCCTGGTGGAGTCGTTTACGGCCGAGCCGACGCCCGCCTTGCGCCGCGAGATCGCGCCCATGATCGACTCGGTGGCCGGCGCCGAGGTCAGGCCGAGGCCGAGCCCGTAGACCACCATCTGGGCCGCGATGACGCCGTAACTGATCGTCGCGCTGGTGGTCAACGCCACCCAGCCGTAAAACCCGGCCATCGCTACAAGGCCGATGGTGACGACGAGCTTGGTGCCGGCGCGCACGGCAAGCTGAGTCCCGGCGACCGACCCGACGGCTACCGACAGCGCCACCGGCAGCAGGCGCACGCCAGTCGAGAGCGGGCCGTAACCCCTGACGAACTGGAAGTACTGCGTCATGAGGAAGATGAATCCGAACAGCGTGAAGAACGACACCGTAACCGCGCCGCTGGCCGCGCTGAACCGCAGGTTACGGAAGAGCCGCACATCGAGCATCGGGTGCGCGGCACTCCGCTCGCGGACGATGAATGCGGCCAGCAGGACCGCCGACGCAGCAAAGCCGGCCAGGCTGCGCGCGGCGCCCCACCCGTAGGACGGCGCTTCGATGATCGTGAAGACCAGCAGCGCCATCGTCGCCGACGACAGCACCAGCCCGGGGATGTCAGGAGCTGTCCCCTGCGAGTCCCTGGACGCGGGAACGGTGAGTGCCGCGAGGATCGCGACGGCCGCCGCTACCGGTGCCATGGCGACGAAGATGCTGGCCCAGCTAAAGTGCTCAAGCAGCCAGCCCCCCACGATCGGGCCCATCGCGATGGCGACCCCCGAGACAGCTCCCCACAATCCGATGGCGCGAGCCCGTTCCCGTCTTTCCGTGAAGACATTGGAGATCAGCGACAGCGTCGCGGGGAATGTCATCGCCGCGCCCAGCCCCATCACGGACCTGGCCGCGATGAGCTGCGCCGGGGTTGAGGTGAAACCGCCGGCCAGGCTAGCGGCGCCGAACACGGTTAGGCCTGCCAGCAGCATGCCCTTGCGTCCGAACCTGTCGGACAGGCTGCCGAAGGTGAGCAGCAGCGCCGCGAAGACGAGGTTGAATGAGTCGACTACCCACTGCAGCTGACTGGTGGTGGCATGCAGCTCACGCACGAGCGCGGGAAGCGCCACGTTCACCAGCGTGGTGTCCAAGTTGATGAGGAACGCAGCGAGGAGCAACGCGACGAGGATCATGGGCTTGGATCGCATGGTTTCGCCTCCAGGCGGGTCAGTGCCACGGTTCGGTGCACGTGTATCGGCTACCTCCGTCAGCGTGCCGCCACTGAAGCGGCACAGACATCCGCCAGGTGGCCGACATCGGCCCCATGGCACGCAGCGGCTTGGCTGGCTACGTCCCGCGGATAAGCCGGAGCCGCCTCGCGCGAGTCACGTGGTCGCCAGAGCGCCGCATGGTCGCGTCATCCGCGTGGCTCGTCATCGCTTCGCCGGGTCACTTCAGCGGCGAGCTGTGCACGCGATGAGATGTCGAGCTTGGCGAAGATGTGCGCAAGGTGCGTCTGCACGGTCCGGTGGGACACGTACAAGCGTTCGCCGATCCGCGGATTGGACAGTCCCTCCGCTACCAGCCCGGCAACAGTGAGCTCAGTGGGAGTCAGGCTGTGCCAGCCGATTTGCGGCCGCTGGCGTGCCCCCCGGCGACCCCGCCTGACGCCGACATCGCGCAATGTGGCGTCGGCGCGAGCCAGGTCGCGTGCCGCGCCGAGCCGCTCGTAGATGCCGATCGCCTCATCAAGGAGCGGCCTGGCGCGGTCGGTCTGCCCGAGCCTGGCGAGTGCGGTGCCCGCGTCGTGGCAGGCAAGCGCGCGCCCGAGGGGACGCGATCCGCGCGCGTACGCAGCAGCGGCGGCCTGCAGCACTTCCGCATCGTCCTCGGCCAGTCCCCGGCAGTGCAGCGCTGCGCCGGTCATCCAGGGCACATCGTTACGTGCCGCCACATCAGTGACCGCTACCGACGCTCTCCTGGCCAGCCCGGCATCTCCAGCGGCCAGCGCGACCCGGACAAGATCGGCTCCGAGGGCCGGGTAATCAACCACGATCCCAGAGCTCGCGTACATGTCCCAGATTCCAGTCATGATGCCGAGCGCCTGCCCGGGCTTGCCGAGGGCTTCCAGAATGAGCGCTCGCGGCCACTCAGCCCAGGTCATCCGGTCGCCGGGGCCCTGGCCGGCCAGGTCACGCGCGGCAGCGGCGGCGGCCTGCTCGGCGCGGCCGAGGTCGTTGCGATGGAGGCTGATCATGGACAGCATGCCGTGGGCGTATATGCGGCTGGGAATGAAGCCGGTTTCCTCCGCGAGCTCGATGCTTGCTTCGAGCTCCGCGATGGCGTCATCCCACTCCCCGGAGGTGAACCGCTCGAACGCAAGGAACGCCTGGTAGCTCGCCAACGGCCAGCGAACCCCGAGCTCTTCGCTGATCTGCATCCCGGTAGTGAGGGCGGACCTGGCGTCTGCGAGCCGGTCAAGCTCGATCAGGATGTAACCCTGCGTTGCGCGGACAGGGAAGCGGTGTCCGAGCCTGCCGGGGCTGTCGTCGGCCAGGCGTACTGCACCGTCGGTGATCAGCAGCGCGTCGCGCAGCCGTCCGCGGGACTCCGAAACCCGCGCCAGCGTGGTCATCGCGATGCTCGTGGTCATGGGATCGCCGAGTGAAGCCGCTGCTGTGCGAGCCTCCTGCGCCGACGCTTCGGCGCCGTCGAGGTCTCCCAGCGAAAGCCGGGCGAGGCTCACCCAGCCCCGGGCGACAGCCCGTTCACGATCCGACGACGCAGGTGATAGGTCTGCCTGTCGCAGTTCGCGCAGTGCGTCCCGAACCTGTCCTTGTGCGAGCAACGCCCGGCCGACGCCGGTTCGCACCCGGCCGTCCACTTCTGTGTCATGGTCACGGTCCAGCAGTGCCCTGTCGCCGGCCAGGGCGTCCGGGATCCGGCCCGCCAGCATCAGGCTCCCAGCCCGTTCGGCCAGCACCTGGTCCCGCCGGCTCTGCTGCGGATCCATCAGCGCGGCTGCGCGCTCCAGCAGGTCAGCGGCGACATCCGGTGATCTCGCCGCAGCCTCCCGTGCTGCTCTGACTAGCCAGCCGATGGCTTCATCGTCCCCTTGCTGGGCCCCGCGGGCCAGCTGCTCGGCCACCTGAAGGACGGGTCCCCCCAGCCGGCTAGGCGTTGTCCGGCCTCTCGGTGCAGTCCTCGGCGCACGCTGAGAGGCAGATCCTCATAGATCGCGTCACGAATAAGGTCGTGACGGAAGCGGAGCCGCTCGCCGTCGTCCTGCAGCACCCGCCCCCTGATGGCTTCGACCAGCACATGGGACAGTTGCAGAGCAGGCCGGGCCATGGTTACCGACAGGTCGGTGACCGAGAATACTGATCCCAGGATCGAGGCTGCCTGCAGGGCCTTTAGTGTGTCGTCGGGGAGGAAGCTAAGGCGACGCAAGATCGTCAGGCGCAAGGTCGGCGGCAGGATCGTCCCCGTTGCATCCGCGCGGCCGTCTGCGGTTTCGATCGCGCCCTCCTCGGCCAGCGCCGCCAGCAGCTCGGTCACGAACAACGGATTGCCCGCGGCGCCTCTGATGCGAGCGAGCAGTCCAGGGCCAGGCTCGGCCGACACCATCTCAGCTACCAGCTCGATCACGGCCTGCTCGGCCAGGCCGCGCAGAGCCAGATGCCGCGCCCCGGATTCGCCCAGCGCGTCGGCAAGCCGGTCTAGCTCTGCTGTGCGCGGCGAAGGCCGGAAACACCCGATGAGTGCCACCGGCAGATACGCCATCCGGCGGCTAAGGGCGCCCAGCGTCAGCAGGCTCGACGGGTCGGCCCACTGCAAGTCATCCGCGCCAATCACGAGCGGCCCGGCGAGCGCCAGCTCCTCTGCCAGGTCAGCAAACGCGTCCACCGCGCGGAACCGCAGCCCCTGGTCGCTGGTCACCGTGATTGGGGCCCGCGCCGCGCCGCTCCCCGTCGCCAGCAGCTGCCCGATAGCCGCACGCCGCGGGTCTGGCGAGCCGCGGGTGCACCCGAATATGTCGGCCACCAGGCCGAACGGCCGGGTCCGCTCAAGCTCCCCGGCCCGGCCCGCCACCACCTGGAAGCCCCGGCCCGCCGCGTCCGCCAGCGCCTCGTCGAGCAGGCGAGTCTTGCCGATGCCCGCCTCGCCTTCGATCAGCACGACCGCGCGGTGACCAGAGGCAGCCCGGTCCAGGGCCGCGCCCAGAACCTGGGTCTCCGTCCCGCGCCCGCGGATGCCAGGGACGGGCGTCACCGTGGCCATGATCCGGATGCTACTGCCCGTCAGCGTCCGGGCGGCGGGCGCCGCCAGCCTCGCCACCGTCACTCGCCCATGGCGTCCACGCAGTCGGCACCTGTCACCTCGTAGAGGGCTCTGAGCAACCCGAGCCAGCCAGTGAAGCTGATCTCCTGGTCTTTCGCGGAGTGGTGAGGGCCGCCGGAGCCGACGACGCGGAGGCGGCCACCGGGCGGCTCGCGGCGGTCAAGGACTATGCAGATCTCCATCGGCCTCATGATGCGCGTCGTTGACCGCCGAGACATCAGCCAGCTGGCGGATGACAGCCGGTGCCCTCGACCGGCTAGGCCCGGCGTGCCGGATCAGGCCCCGACGGCCGCCAGACTCGCCAGGCCTTCCGGCGCTTAGCGCTTGCGGAAGAAATCGCGGATGTTGGCGAGCAGCACGGCGAACGCGGCCACCAGGAGCAGCACGGCGACGGCCAGCCGCCAGTTGCCGATGATCGCCTGCGCCGTCAGCCATCCCACCGCGCCGACGGCCGTAGCAGCGGCCAGGCCGCCGATGAACTGCCACAGGTGACCGCGGGCGAAGGCCTCGATACTCAGCATCAGGAATGCCAGGCCCGCGAACGCCGGCAGCAGAGCACCGAGATGATCGAGAATGACGATGGCCAGCCCGGCTAGGAAGACCGAGGCCGAAACGGCCGACCATACCCGGAGGACACGGCTGCGGGTGCGGGCCGGGTCGACGTTCGGGACTGCCCGATGGCGCAGGTGTGCGTGCGGGTCCTCGAAGGCAAGCCCGGCAGCGGACGCACGTGCCAGCGCTGCCTGCTCCTCGGCCAGCGCCTGCCGCCGGGCACGCGCCTGCTCCATGGATGTCTGCAGCGCGGCCACCGCGGCCAGGTTCGCCGGACTGCCCAGGACCCGGCTGCCGATCCGGGCGCGACGCAACTCATCCCCGGTGGCCTCGAGTTCCCCAGCGGCGGCGGCCATCAACGCGTCTAGCTCGGCCATTCGATCTGCAATCACTTGTCCTTCCGCCGCTGCCGATGGTGGCTCCTTGTCCAGGCCGGCCCAGCCGACTGGGTCTGACCAGGACAACCGCACCGATCCCCCGCGTTCGTACCGGGGGCCAGCCGGTGCCCGCTCGCCGCCGAACGGGTCGCGCGTGTCCAAGCCCCACAGGCCCCGGTAGTCACGTACCCATGGCGTGTCGTCGTCGATGAGCACCGGGAACCACGGGCGTCGTTCACCGGGTCCCACCCCCGGTCCGTCGCCCCGGTGATAGTCGATGAACGGAATCCCGAACCCGGTGCCGACCTGGCCGCGCTTCCAGGGCAGGAATAGACGGCTCAGGCGGCGCAGCGCGGCGGTCAGCCGCCCAAGTGCGGGCGGCTCGACGGTGACGAGGTAATCGCCAGGCAAGTACGCGCCCGAATGCGACCCGGCACCCGCGAACACGACCGGATGGGTGTCCCGCCACTGCAAGTCAGGGTCGTCGGGCCGCCGGCGCAGATCGTCGCCGACTTCATCATGGGAGGAAAAGGCGATCCACGCCGGGCGGGACGCCGCGTCGGGTGGATCCGGCAGAAACAGCGTCACCTGCTCCCAGTCGGCCTCGTGGTCGTTGACGCCGCTGAAGCTCGACCGCCAGTCGTTCATCGCGTAGAAGAACCAGTACTGCAACACGACGAATCCTCGGTCGCGGGTCACCCGGCCGTAGTAGGGACAGCCGGCAGGATCGGTGTCCGCGCGGTAGGCCTGCTCGGCTGCCGCCGTGGTCCCGCCGGGTACTCGCCCCCGCAGCAGCAGGGACAGCCGGAGCGCCGCGTCAATGAGCCTGGCGAGCAATCCGACCGCCGCGAACCGGCTGGCTCCTGGCGCCAGCCGCGCCCGAGCCGCATCACGCCGCCACGACCGGAACTCGCCGCGCCGCAGCGAACGCGCCACGAAGCGAAGCCAGAGATCGCTACCCGATGATGCGCCGAGCTCGGCTAGCCGAGCCAGTGTGATGTCGCCCGGCGCGCACACTTGGTCATCCGGACTGCGGCGCGACCCGCGTGCCGAAGACGCAGGCCGCCACACGCTGCATCTCCGCACGTAACTCTCGACGGACATCGGCAAGAACAACTCGCCCTGGGTAAAGCGCAGCACAGGCTCATAGAGCCGCAGCAACGAGAGATCCTCTGACCGGCCGTGCCCTGAAGCAGTCGCAGCATTCGCCGGCAACTGCTCGTCAGCCGCCCTCACGCCATGCACACGCCGGCATCCGACTACCCTCTCCGGTTCAGATCACGGCGCCAGTGGCCCGTCCAGCCCACGCCGTCCCTGGCTGAGATACCCACCCACGCTTCTGAGCATCGTGCTGACCGGTCGCATCGTGCCTATGCCTGCGGCCTGTCACATCCTGCCGGGCTGCGGGGTCATATCGGCGTAGCCAGTAGGACCCGCTAAGGAGATCAGATGGACGCCCGCCTCAGCTTCCACGACAACGCCGTTGCGGCAAAGTTCGCGAAATACATCAACTCGGCCGGCGCGGTCGTCACTCAGTCGAGTCTGCCCGCCGCGACGCAGGAACTGGTCAAGATCCGGGCCAGCCAGATCAACGGCTGCGCGGCGTGCACGGACATGCACACCAAGGATGCCGAGCATGCGGGCGAAAGCTCGGTCCGGCTGCACCTGGTCGCGGTGTGGCGGGATGCGACAGTCTTCAGCGACGCCGAGCGGGCCGCACTGGAACTCACCGAGCAGGGCACTCGCATCGCTGATGCCGCTGGTGGTGTCGCCGACCAGGTCTGGGCCAACGCAGCCAAGCACTATGACGATGAGCAACTGGCCGCGCTGGTGTCGCTGATCGCGCTCATCAACACCTACAACCGCCTCAACGTCATCACGCAGCATGCCGGCGGTGACTACCAGCCCGGCCAGTGGGGCTAGCAGGGCTAGCAGGGCCAGTAGGGCCAGTAGGGCCAGTAGGGCCAGTCGGGCCAGCAGCCGCGTCGGCGGCTAGATCCCGGTGTGTTCGGCGCGCACCGGGTCGGGGTCGGGGACGTGAGGCATCAGCGCATTCGGGGGGATGCTCCCGAACATCCCCGCTTGGAAGTCTTCCACCGCCTGCCCCAGTTCGGCCTTCGTGTTCATCACGAACGGACCGAACATCTGGACGCGCTCGCCGATCGGCTGACCGCCCAGGATGAGGATCTCCAGGTCCGCGCTTCGCGAGTCCTGCCGGTCGTCGGCGCGGATGCTGAGCCAGTCGCCAGCGCCGAACACGGCCAGCTGACCACTCCGTACCGGGCGGCCTTCGGCGCCGGCCCGACCAGATCCGGCAAGGATGTAGGCGAGGGCGTTGAACTCGGCGTTCCACGGCATCTGTAGTTGTCCGCCGGGTGAGACGGTCGCATGAACCAGGGCCATCGGAGTGTGAGTCGACCCGGGCCCGACGTGGCCACCGACATCGCCGGCGATAATGCGGACAAGTGCGCCGGCATCGGGCGAAGACAGCAACGTCACGGCATCGCCTTCGAGGCTCTGGTAGGCCGGCGGGATCATCTTCTCCTTCGCGGGCAGGTTCACCCACAGCTGTATTCCGTGGAACAGGCCCCCGGAGACGACAAGCGACTCGGGCGGAGTCTCGATATGAAGGATGCCGCTTCCCGCGGTCATCCATTGTGTCGCCCCGTTGGTGATCAGGCCGCCGCCCCCGTGAGAGTCCTGGTGCGCGAACTCTCCGTCGATCATGTAGGTCACGGTTTCGAACCCGCGATGCGGATGCCAGGGCGTCCCTTTGGGCTCACCTGGCCCGTAGTCGACAGCCCCCATCTGATCCATATGGACGAACGGATCGAGCGCGGCCAGCGAGACGCCCGCGAAGGCACGATGGACCGGGAAGCCTTCGCCCTCCACCGGCCGGCGCGGTGCCGACAGAGTCCAGCGTGCGCTCGCGGGCAGCACCGGACGGCCCGTTAAGCCTGGGCAGGGTTAGGTAATCGGCGGTTACGGCAGGCATCTCAGCCCCCATCAGGTCGGCTGTCCGATATGGCTGCACGCCGGCTCAGTCTTTCATCCGCGGCAGTTAATGCCGCGGGGACCCCCAAGATCGCCTCTCGCTGCGGAATCCAGTAGTCCTGCACGCGAAGACAAACCCTGATCATCTGCTTGAGTCAGGCCCTGACCGGGGACTCCTCCGTTACGCAGCGATGGCGGAGGATCACATGACTTCAGGCGACGGCGGCGGCTCGGTTAGCTTTGCACGCGACATCAGGCCACTGTTCCGCGAGAAGGACCACGAATCGATGAGCTTTGCGTTCGACCTGTCCCAGCATGCCGACGTGGCCGAGCACGCCGATGCGATACTGGCAGCTCTAAGCAGCGGAAAGATGCCCTGCGACGGGGCGTGGCCCGAGGCGCAGGTACGGACGTTTCAGCGCTGGGTTGACGCAGGCAAGCCGGCTTAAGCTATCCGAAGGTCCGTGCTCTCGTCTTGGACGGGATGAATTGCCCGGCTGCGGGATGGAGACAGGCAGATGACTCAGGTGGATGGCCAGCGGCCTCGCGAGCCGGTGCGGCTTCTTGTCTTCGCGGCGTCTTTGCGCCGCGGCTCACTGAACGCGAGACTCGCCGAGCTGGCCGCGGCGTGCATCGAGGCCAACGGCGGGCACGTGGACGTGGCGTCGATGCGTGACTTCGACGCCCCCTCCTACGACCAGGACGTCCAGCGCGAGGACGGATTCCCGCCCGGTGCCGAGGAGTTCAGGCGGCGGCTCGAAGCCTGCCACGGCTTCGAAGGCCGACTCGCCGATGAACAGCTGCAGCAGCGGTTCGACACGAACGTGGTCAACTTCCTGGACCTGGTGGAAGCCTCGGTGCACTATCCGTGCGTCAAGCGGGCCTGGGTGGAATACCTGGGTGAGCATCCCGACCCGGTGCTCGACCGCGTGGAATGAGATTGGCGCTCCCAGCTGCTCGCGTCACCATGCGTAGATTCTGCTCGGCAGTTCGCGAACGGGTACCTGGTCCGGCCCGGGATAGACGATGATGACGGCCAGCCCGTCAGGGTCGGTGCCTTCTACCGCCGTGACTTCCCCGCGGCGGTCGGTGCCGCGGTATCCCGCATGCGATTGCAGGACCTTCTCACACCGGATGAGGTCTTCCTCCCCATCGGCGACCCAGACGACGAACTGGACGCCGATGCCGCCGAGCGCATGCTGGGCCTCCGGGCCCATGGCCCGGACCACCAGCTGAGTACCTCCCGTGCCGACGAGCATGGCTGCGGTCGGGCTGCGGTCGGTGACCTCGAGCATCAGGAGCTGCTCGTAGAACCGCACCGAGCGGTCCAGGTCCCGAACGAACATGACCGAGGCGCCGATCCGGATGCCGTCAGCCATGCGGTTACCTCGTTTCTGCTCAGGGCACGCATGCCTCACCCTAAGGGCGCGCCAACCGGGTGTACTACGGCGCCTCCGCCTCTAGTTCTGCTCTGGCATCTGCAAGCTCACACTCGGCCTCCTTGCTCAGGGCCGGGTACTGCGGATCGATTCTCGTCAGAGCGTCGGCCAGGACCGCTGACGCGCAGATGCGGGCGTACCACTTGTGGTCGGCCGGGATCACGTGCCAGGGCGCCCAGCTTGTACTGGTGTTGGAGAGCATGTCGGAAAAGGCCTTCTGGTAGTCGTCCCACCGGGCGCGGTCCCTGACGTCGCTGGCGGAGAACTTCCAGTTCTTCTCGGGCACATCGATGCGCTGCAGAAACCGGACGCGTTGCTCTTCCCTGGACAGGTTAAGGAACAGCTTCACGATCACGAAGCCGTTGTCACTCAGGTAGCGCTCCCAGTTGTTGATCTCCCGGTACCGCCTGGTCCACATGTCCGGCCCCATGGCTTGCGGCGGCAGCCGCTCTCCGCTGAGGTACTCCGGATGGACGCGGGCGACGAGGACCTCCTCGTAGTGAGACCGGTTAAAGATGCCGATCTCGCCACGCTCCGGCAGGTTCTTAGCACATCTCCATAGGTAGTCGTGAGCAAGCTCCTCGGATGACGGAACCTTGAAGCTGCGGACGGTCACGCCCTCCGGGTTCACGCCGCTCATCACATGGCGGATGGTCCCGTCCTTGCCGGCCGCGTCGATGCCCTGCAGCACGACCAGCACTCCGTAGGTGTCCTGGGCGGCCAGGCGGGCCTGGTATTCAGCGAGAACCTCGACGCCGCGGCGCAGCAGTTCAGCACCATCCTTCTTCCTGGCAAACGGCCCCTTGAATCCGGGGTCGAAGTCCTTGCCAAGACTGACCCGCGAGCCTGGCTTCACCCGGAGGCCCTGGATGAACTTCGCAATCTGCTGCTGGCTTCGATCGACCACGGGGCGCCCCTTCCGCGCTCACAGGCTGCCGCGCACGGCGTCACCCTAAGCCCGGCATGGCCAAGCTACAGGCAGGGAACGCGGGTTTCATCGGCCCGTGCCGCAGCAGGTGCCGGGCTGGACTAGCGACATCAGTGACCAGCGATCTGGCCGCCATCGATGTGCAGGGTCTCGCCCGTGATGAACGGCGCTGACTCCAGGAACAAGATCCCGTCCACGACGTCGCTGATCTGGCCGACGCGCCCGAGTGGATGGAGCGCGCCGAGCCCCTGGTAGCTCTCGTCAGCGTGCATCGGAGTCTGGATGACTCCCAACGAGACAGCGTTGACCCGGATGCCGCGGGATGCGTATTCGATCGCCAGCGACCTGGTAGCCGCTGCAAGGCCGCCCTTGGTGAGCGACACCAGAACCGAGGGCACCTGAGAGTTGGCGTAATCGACCAACGTGCTCGTGATGTTGACCACGTGCCCGCCACCGCGCGGGAGCATCTCGGCGACGGCGCGCTGCGTCAGCAGGAAGAAGCCAGTGAGGTTGACGGCTACGGCCAGGGCATAGTCGTCCGCGGTGTAGTCCGTGAACGGCTTGGAGATGTAGACGCCCGCATCGTTGATGAGGGTGTCGATACGACCGAACCGTTCCAGTGCGCCCTCGATGATCCGGCTTCCCGTCGCCGGCTTGACGAGATCGCCCTCAATCGTCAACACAGCCGGGTCGTCCGAAGCCTTGATCGTGAGGGCACTGGCGACGACCGCCCAGCCTCGTTCCCGGTACCCAGCGACCAGGCCAGCGCCAATGCCCTGAGAGCCGCCGGTGATGATGGCGACCCTGCGTACGTTGTCGCTAATGGCCATCCCCTAAATGGTGAGCGACACGTGGGAGCAGGCGGGCGCCAGGCCAGCAGACCTGCCGCCCGCCTACGGCGAACCCTCCTAGTTGGGCAGGCCGAGGTAAGGGAACTGGGCCTGGAGGTCGTCGTGCGGCTTGAGGCCGTCGGGGCCGGTCTGCCCGTTGGTCAGCCAGGAGAAGCGCTCGCTGTAGATGTCGTCAGTGAGCAGGCGACCGTTGGGGTAGCTGGCGTGCTGAGTGCGATCGTAATGCAGGACGTCGGGCAGCACGGTCAGGGCTGCGGCGCGCGCGTCCTCTGGCGTGCGGCCGCCCATCTCCTGGAGGAGTTGCGACCATGGCCCCAGGTAGTTGGCGACGTCGTCAGCTGGCTGCCGGGCGTTGTACTCGTCCTTGGCGTCGTCGGGGTTGATGAACGGGTTGATCGTCGGGTTGCCGCCACGGTCCATCTGCACCAGCGTGCCGTCGCGGCGCAGGCTGATGGTGGCCCACACGCCGATCGCCGGGCCGGGGCCGAGCATGTCGTTCGGCACCTCCATCACGATCGAGAGCACGTTCTTGCCAGCGAACCCGTCCTGCCCGCTCCACTTGAATCCGTGCAGCGCCCCTTCGATGTCGGCGAAGAACGGATCGCTGCGCACGCCGGTGAACAGCCGGACCGGGCCGGCCATACAAGGCTGCGCCGTGCCGTCGAAGCCGACCGGCGTTGAGGCGATCAGCAGTTCGCCTGCCGGCTGAGCCTGGCGGGCCTGGGCGGCGGACTCGGAATAGATGGCTGTGGCCTTCTGCGGGCCATCGGCGGGGTCGGTGAACATGAAGCTGAACGCGACATCGGGCTGGATGTCGCCGTTGGTGTCCACATTGGCCTTGTAGACCGCATCCGGGTGGAACGTCGAGCCGGCCGCCATGAACGGGTTCGAGTCCATGACCAGCACGGTCTTGTCCTGATCGGCGGTCGACGGGAAGACGAACAGGTCAGTGAAGTCAAGGCGCGGATCGTCGCCCGGCGACTTGAGATTAGCTGCGCTGAAGTGGTTAGACATGACGGCTCCTTGTGTGTCCGAGGTCTTGGCTGGCTACCTTCGGCTTACTGAGCAGGCTGTCTGTGTGGTGTGGCTGGTGTGCGTGTGGTGTGGCTGGGTGGTGTGGCTGGGTGGTGTGGCTGGGCGTGGCCGCCGGGCGTCAAGCCATGAACTTCAGCAGGGCGGCATTCACCTGGTCGGCGTGAGTCCAGCAGATCGCGTGCGGGCCGCCATCGATGGTGACCATCTGCAGGTCCTTGATCATGCCGGGCAGCCGCTGGCCGGTCTTGGGGAACGGCAGGACGTGGTCGTCATCGCCCTGGATGACCAGCATCGGCACGTCGATCGGAGCCAGGTCGGCGCGGAAGTCGGTCTCCCAGGTCGGGATGCACGCTACCGCCGCCGTGGCGGAGGCCGAGACTGCTAGGTTCCAGCACGCCTGGTAGTACTGGTCACTGACCAGCGTGCCGCGGAACTTGTCGATGTTGAAGAAGTTGTCCAGGAAGCCCTTCATCCACGCCGGGGCGTCCTGCCGCGCGGCCTGCATGAATCCGTCGAACATGCTGGCCGGCAGGCCGTCTGGGTTGTCACTGGTCTGGAGGAGGAACGGCGGGATGGGCGACACCAGCACGCCCCTTGATACCCGCCCAGACCCGTACCTGCCGAGGTAGCGGGTCACTTCGCCGGTGCCCATCGAGTGCCCGACGAGCGTTACCTCGCGCAGGTCGAGGGTCTCGAGCAGGGTGTTCAGGTCGGCGGCGAAGGTGTCGTAGTCATACCCGATGGTTGGCTGGCTGGAGCGGCCGAACCCGCGGCGGTCGTACGTGATCACCCGGTGACCGTCATCTAGCAGCACCGGGACCTGCTTGTCCCACGCCCGGCCGCTGAGCGGGTAGCCGTGGATCAGCACCACCGGCCGCCCCGATCCGTGATCCTCGTAGTACAGCGCGATCGAGCCCGAGTTCTCCTGGCCTACCTTCACGTACGGCATTGCATCCCCCCGTTGCGCATGAGCCAGTTTGCTGTTGGCCTTCCCGGCCCGATGTACCGCAAACGGCGACGCCTGGCCGAGCCGGCAGGCCCGCGGTCGCTCGTCAGGGCCGGACGCGCCGGGAAGGCCGACATGAGAGGCGGCTCCCCGTCCGGCTGGCTATCCGCCCGGGCATTCGGCCCAGAGCGAACCGAGGGCTTGAGGACAATTGCTCCGGCAGCGTGGCCGGAAACGCCCGCGGCGACGGCGTCTGCGGGTCCGGTACAACTGGCGGGTCTGGGCTCGCGTGGCTGCCGGGTTACCGGGGCATGACCGGTTCCATCAGAGAGGCGGCAGGACATGACGCGACCAATGGTCCAGGTACGCCGGGTGTACGACGAGGCAGAGCCTAGCGACGGCGCCCGCGTGCTGGTCGACCGCGTCTGGCCGCGGGGAGTGACGAAACTCAGGGCGGCTCTCGACGATTGGTGCAAGGACGTCGCGCCGTCGACCGAACTGCGCAAATGGTACGGCCACGACCCCGCCCGCTTCAACGACTTCAGCCGCCGCTACCAGGCGGAGCTCAAGAATCCACCGCAGGCCGACGCGCTCGCGCACCTACGCGGACTTGCAAAAGACGGTCAGCTGACGCTGCTCACCGCGACGAAGGAGCCGGAGATCAGCGAAGCTGCCGTCCTCGCCGGCCTGCTTAAGGGCTAGGCGAGAATCGGCCGCACGGTCAGCTTGCCTTCATCGACGCCGACCATGGGCGGCGCTACCCGGCCCAGTCGTTGACGAGGACCGCAGCACCATCGAAACGGCCAGCCTTGAGATCCTGCAACGACTGCTGCGCTTCTGCCATGGGATACACGTGGGTCTTGGCGCGCACATGATGGCGAGTGGCGAGCGCAAGGAACTCCCGGCCGTCGTCGCGAGTGTTCGAGGTGGTCGAACGCAGCTCCTTCTCATAGAACAGCTCGCGCTCGTAGTTGAGCGGCGGTATGTCGCTGAGGTGGATCCCAGCAACGGACAGGACTCCACCGCGATCCAGCGCCCGCATGACGACAGGCACGAGATCCCCGACCGGCGCGAACAGGATGGCGCTATCCAGGGGTTCGGGCGGAGAGTCGTACGCGCCCCCAGCCGATGCGGCGCCGAGCTCAAGCGCCAGCCGCTGTGACGATTCGCCGCGCGTCAGTGCATGAACGGTCGCGCCCTGCGCCAGCGCTACTTGCGCGCACAGATGGGCACTGTCCCCGAATCCGTACAGGCCGAGCCTGCCGTGCTCAGGCAGTGATGCGCGCAGCAGCGCTCGGTAGCCGATGATCCCGGCACACAACAGCGGCGCCAGCTCGACATCGGATCCGTCCACGGGCAGCCGGTAGGCGTAGGCCGCCGGCACGGTGGTGTACTCGGCGTATCCGCCGTCGGCATCCCACCCGGTATACAGCGAATTCGGGCACAGGTTCTCGTTGCCGCGGCGGCAATAGGCGCAGGTACCGTCGGTGTGCCGCAGCCACGCGACACCGACGCGATCCCCTATGGCGTACTCGATGGCACCAGCGCCCATTGCCACGACCGAACCCACGACCATGTGACCGGGCGTCACGTGCTCGCGGTGCACCGGCAGGTCGCCTTCGCTGACATGCAGGTCAGTGCGGCAGACCCCGCAAGCCAGGACCTGGACCAGCAGTTCCCCGGGAGCTGGAGCCGGCACCGGTTTGTCGCCGTAGGTCAGCGGACCGCTCTCGATCGGTCCTGGCTCGCGCACAACCCAGGCCCGCATGGTCTTCGGTCTGTCCCCCGTCATGTCGCTACTCCCCTCATGATCGTGTCCGTCGGCTGGTCGTGCCGTCATCTCTGAGCGGCACTGCGCCCAGCAACATGCTCTGCACGGCTGAACTCCTCGCTCTGGTCGACGACAGTCGACACCACATCGGGGTCCGCACCGATTGCTGGGTCCAGCCAGCCGAGCACACGGGGCACGGCGGCGGCTAGTCGTCCAGCCGCGAGCGGAACCACCTCGTCGGCACGTGCGTCACTGATAGGCGCCCCGGCGCCCCGCAGGTGGCAGATCCACGCGGCGAGGACCCGGGTCGCGGCGGGGGGCACACGGCCCGCGGCGCGCTCGGCCCGCAGGACGGGCAGGAAGCGGATCGGGAGCTTCTGCGACCCGTCAGCGGCGATGCGATTCAGCCGGTCGCGCATCCGGGCGTTCGAGAAGCGCTGCAACAGCGCGGCGCGGTAGGCCGCGGTGTCCTCGGCCGGCTGATCCAGGTGCGCCGAGGCTACCGCCCACCACTCCTCCACCCATGACCGGCACGTCTCGTCACCAATCGCCGCAGGCACCGTGTCGTGACCTCGAATCGACCCGGCGTAGGCCAGCAGCGAATGCGCACCATTGAGCAGCCACAACTTGCGGTGCTCGTACGGCGTGATGTCGTGGGTGAACGTCGCCCCGGCGTCTTCCCAGCGAGGCTTCCCGGCCGGGAACGTTCCGCTAAGCACCCATTCGCGGAACGGCTCGGTGACGACCGGGCAGCGGTCGTCAAACCCGGTCGCCGCATATACCGCGCGTACGTCCTGCGTCGTCGTTGCAGGGGTAATACGGTCGACCATGGTCGTGACGACGGCGACCGAGTCAGTGAGCCAGGCCACCAGCTTGTCGTCGACGAGCTCGGCAAGGTCGCGGACGACGCGTTCCGCCAGTGCACCGTTGCCCGGCACGTTGTCGCAGGGTACGAGCGCGATCGGACCTGCACCAGCGCGCCGCCGGGCCGCCAGCCCGGCGACCAGCCGCGCGGGCGCCGTGCGCACGATCCCGGTGGGGTCGGCGCGTAGTACCTGGATGTCGGCCTGAACCTCGGGGCGGCCCGAGTCCAGCCCGCCGTCGGCACCTCGGAGATAGCCGGCCTCGGTCACGGTGATCGTGACCGCTGCCAGTTCCGGAGACTCGAAATACCGCACCCACGCATCATTGTCGGCCGCCACATGGATCCCCGACAGGCCGCCGAGCACTTCGAACTGATCGGCGTCGCGAGCACGTGTCACGAGCGTATACAGCCCTTGCTGCTCGGTGAGGTGATCAACCAGAGACTGGCTCCCGCGGCCGGTGAAGCCCGCAATACCCCACTGCGCGGCGTCCGGCGCATGCTCGGTGTACCAGCACTGGTGAGCACGGAAGAAGTTGCCGAGCCCGAGGTGGACTAGCCGCACCGGCGCCGCTGAGCGGCCCTGGCCAGCGGTTCGCGAGAGGCGGAGGGCGCTCACAGCCTGAACACTGTCATCGGCTGGTCAGTCACCAGATCGATCGCCGTCTCGGTCGCCTCCTCCTCGGTGAGCCGATGCTCCGCAACGAGTCGTGCCAGGACACCCGCGCTGAGGCGGCGCCACATGTCATGCCGGGCCGGGATGGAGCAGAACGCCCGTGTGTCGTCGACAAAGCCGGATATCCGCGAGAAGCCGGCAGTCTCCGTCACCGTGGCGAAGAAGCGACGTATTGCGTCTGGGGCGTCGAGGAACCACCATGGCACGCCGACGTACACCGACGGGTAGAAGCCAGCCAGCGGTGCAAGCTCTCGTGACCAGACTGTCTCATCGACGGTGAACGCAACCAGGTGGAAGCCCGGATACGTGCCGAAACGCTCGAGCAGCAGGCGCAGCGCGTCAGTGAATTCGACCCGGATCGGAATGTCATTGCCGGTGTCCGGCCCGAGCCGCTCCAAGGTTGGCCGATGGTGGTTGCGACGCACGCCAGGGTGCAACGCCATCACCAGGCCGTCGTCGCAGGACATCCGGGCCATTTCGAACAGCATGTGCCGCCGGAAAGCCCGCGCTTCACCGCTGGTGGCCGTGCCTTCGAGCGCCGCGCGGTAGATGCGCGCGGCCTCAGCGGCAGCGAGCGGCTCGGTCCGCACATCGGCGTGGCTGTGGTCGGCCGCCGTCGCGCCGTGGCTGATGAAGTACCGCCGCCGCTGCTCCAGCGCACGCACATAGCCGGCGTAGTCGCCGGTGTCGGTCTCAGCGGCCATGGCTAGCCGGACTACCAGATCACGCCATCCAGGCATGGCTGGCTCAAGGTAGGCATCCGGGCGGAACGTCGGGATGACCCGTCCCGGCCACGCCGGGTCCGCAGCCAGCCTGGCGTGCGCCGCAAGATCGGAGCACGGGTCGTCCGTGGTGGCCATGACGGTGATGCCGAACCGATCGAACAGCGCCCGTGGCCTGTAGGCTTCCTGCCCGAGACACTCAGCCACCTCGTCGTAGATCAGGTCGGCTGTCTCCGCCGATGGGCGCGTCGTAACGCCGAAGATGCCTGCCAGCTCCGCTTCGAGCCAGAACCGGACCGGCGTGCCCCGGAACACGTGCCACCGCTGGCATAGCAGCCGCCATGCCGCCCGCGCTGCATCTTCCGACAGTTGTCCCTGCCCGACCCCTAGGGCTTCCAGCTCTACCCCGCTGGCGTGCAGCAGCCGCGTTACGTAATGGTCGGCCGTCACCAGTAGCGCCGCAGGGTCCGGGAATGGGTCGTTGTGGACCAGAAGCCATGGATCTACGTGGCCGTGCGGCGAGATCACCGGCAGGTTGCGTGTCGCGGCATATAGCTGCCGCGCGATCACCCGCTCGCCAGGATCCGCAGGCAACAGCCGGTCCGGGTGCAGCAGCTGCACGGCCTGCCCCGCGGTCATGACCGTATAGTTTCACGAGATGGCAGTTGCGCAGATCGGCGGTCCACGGGGCGTCCTCACCACGGATCAGATCAGCGGCTTCGTGCAAGAGCAGCTCCACATCGCGCACCTCGACGGCCGGAGCGTCTGCGTCCTGGTACCCGACGGCACCCGCAGCTGCCCGCTGCCGCTTTTGATCTCGGCCATCCACGAGGCGCTGCACGGGCGGGTCAGCAGGCTGACGGTGCTGGTCGCTCTCGGCACCCACGCCGCGATGAGCGAGCGGGAACTCGGCGCGCACCTCGGCTATGACCCTGGCGCCCTAGCAGGGCGATATCCGTCGATGGCCGTACTCAATCACGCCTGGTGGGATGCGTCGACGTTCGTCGACATCGGGACTATCAGCGCCACCCGGATCGCGGAGTTGTCGGGCGGCATGCTCGAGCACACCGCCCGTGTGCGCATCAACCGTGCCGTCGTCGAGCACGATGTCACGGTCATCGTGAGCCCGGTGTTCCCGCACGAGGTCGTGGGGTTCTCCGGAGGCAACAAGTACCTGTTCCCCGGCGTCTCGGGCCGGGAGCTGATCGACCTGTCGCACTGGCTTGGCGCGCTGATCACCAGCGCGACAATCATCGGCACCCGCGGGACCACCCCAGTCCGAGCGCTCATCGACGAGGCGGCATCGATGGTCCCCGGCGAGCGATATGCGCTGTGCATGGTGACCAAGTCCCACACCGTGGACCTGCACGCGCTGCTGTTCGGCGACCCGTTGGCCGCCTGGGCGGCGGCGGCGGACGTTTCAGCCCAGACGCACATCCGCTATCTCGATGCGCCAGTGCGACGAGTGCTATCGCTGATTCCAGCCAAGTACGAGGACCTGTGGACCGGCGCCAAGGGCTTCTACAAGGTCGAACCGGTCGTAGCTGACGGTGGCCAGGTTGTGCTGTACGCACCTCACATCAAGGAGATCGCCACGACGCACCCGGCGATCGCGAACATCGGCTATCACTGCCGGGACTACTTCGTTAAGCAGTGGGACCGTTTCTCCAGTCAGCACTGGGCTGACATTGCCCACTCCACGCACCTGCGCGGCGCAGGAACATGGGACGAGGTCAGCGGCGAGCTTGACCGGGTCACGGTCACGCTGGCCACAGGTATCCCTGAAGACCTGACCCGCGCGATCAATCTCGACTATCTCGACCCGGCGCAAGTCGATCCGGCCGCATGGGCGGCAGCCGATGACACGCTCGTCGTTCCCGACGCTGGCGAGGACCTTTACCGCCTCCGATAGCCCGCCAGTATGGCGGGCAGGATGTCCCCTCATCCTGGCAACTATCCCCCGCGACTGGCTGAATACCGCTAAGACGATTCTTCCTCCTCGAACACGTCCTCCTCGAACAGGTCCTCGTCGAACAAGTCCTCCCGCATGGCTTCGGCACGAACGACCGGCCACCCGGGCAGGCCGGCGTCGGCAGCCAAGAGCGTTACTAGGCGCATCGCCTCGGCGACCGCCTCGGCGGCACCCCCAGCTTCGAGGCTGATCGTCGCGCTCCACCGCGCCGGATCGCCGCCCATACTGACGGTGCCGCTGTAGGGCTCTGTGAGTGCGATGAACTTGTCGACGGCATCATCAGCAATCTGGGCGGGCCCGTCCGTGCGGGCCTCGATGTTTACGCTCCACCAGTCCATGGCTGGTCCTCACTCGCTAGTGCTCGTCGTAGTGGCCATCATGGACGGCGTGCCGGTGCCCGTTGTGGACATAGTCGACATGGTCGCCGTGCGGCACAGCTTCATGGCCGCAGCCAGGCTCGTGATCGTGGCCGTGATCGGAGTGGGCCACATGCGGCAGCGAGTGCTCGTCGTAGTGGCCCTCATGGGACGCATGCGCGTGACCATTGTGCACGTAGTCGGTGTGTCCATTGTGCTGGACGGTGGCATGCCCGCAGCCTGGACTGTGCTCATGGGCGTGCTCGGCATGGACTTCGTGCATGTCGGCAGTCATTGTTCCTCCGTGAGAATGCTGACCTCGTTGTCGTCTAGGGAGTCTGCCCAGGCAGAGGTGAGGCAGACGGGGTCTGGCCCCGGAAACTTTGCCAACCACGCCCATCCCAGCACGGCCGCCAGGCACGCTAGGCTGCGGCGCCATGACCGAGCAGACGAGCGCGGCGCCACCGGACTACCTGCGCCGCGGGAAGTACGCCCGCATCGAGAGGGAGCGGCGGTTCCTGCTGGCTGAACCACCGCCAGTCCTCGATACTCCACGTTTGATCGCCGATCGGTACCTGACGGGGACGCGCCTGCGCCTCAGGCGGGTTGAATACCGGGAAAGTCGAGTAAGCCAGTACAAGTTCACCCAGAAGATTCCTGCCGATCGGCCGGGCCCTGTTCAGGGGCTGATCACCAACACCTACCTATCCCGCGCGGAATACGACGTGCTGGCCGCGCTCCCTGCCGCGGTGCTGTCCAAGACCCGGTTCAGCGTCGCCTCCATGAGCGTCGACATCTTCGACGCTCCGCTCGATGGCCTGATACTCGCGGAGGCCGAGTTCGCAAGCGACGATGCGGCGCTGAACTTCCACCCGCCGCCCTGCAGCATTGCCGAGGTTACGAATGACAGCCGGTTCACTGGGGGCCGGCTTGCTCAGGCCCAGCGGCGCGACCTGCTTGACTGGCTCATCGACTACGGGATCAACCCAAGTGGGTATCGGTAGCGGTATGACTCTTCCTAGGGTCCTGGTAGGCACCTGCTCGTGGACAGACAAGACACTTACCGACGAGACCGACTGGTACCCCAAGCGGTCGATGTCAGCGGCCGAGCGCCTGAAGTTCTATGCCTCGCAGTTCCCCATCACCGAGGCCGACAGCACCTACTACTTCCCGCCCTCACCGGACCTGGCCCGTGGCTGGGCTGAGCGGACCCCGGACGGCTTCACCATGGACGTCAAGGCCTACTCGCTGCTCACCGGCCATCCGGCCCGGCCCGAATCACTCTGGCCGGATGTGCGCGATGCCATCAAGCCGGAGTTTGCCGGCAAGCACACTGTCTACTCGTCGCACCTCAGCGCTGATGCTGTCGATGAGGCGTGGCGGCGCTTCGAACTCGCGCTGCGACCGCTTCGGACAGCGGGCAAGCTCGGCGCGGTGCTGCTGCAGTACCCCCAGTGGTTCACCGCCAAGCGGGCGAACCGCGATGAGCTGATCGCCGTCCGCCAGCGCTGGCCGGACCTGCCAGTCTGCGTCGAGTTCCGCTCCCCCACCTGGCTCACAGCCCCCGCCGACCGTGAGCGCACTCTCCGCACCCTCACTGATCTTCGCCTGTCCCTCGTCGTCGTCGACGCGCCACGTGTGGCCAAGCTCCCGGCCGTCGCCGAAGTAACTGAACCCGACCTGGCCGTGATCCGCTTCCACGGACGCAATGACGACACGTGGAACAAGCCCGGCACCACGGCCGCCGAGCGCTTCGAGTACTTCTACTCCCGTCCGCAGTTGCGGGCCTGGGTTCCCAAGATCGAAGCGCTGGCGGACAAAGCCGGTACCGTTCATGCCCTGATGAACAACTGCTACCGCGACTATGGCGTCCGCAACGCCGCGGACCTAACCTCGCTCCTGGCCGGCTAAGTCCCGGCGCAGGCACGCGAGGATCTGGTGCCGCCAACTACGGAACCGGCCTTCCCCCGCCAAGAGGAGTGCTCATGCGCTACGGCGTCGTCCTGTTCACCAGCGACCGCGGCATCACCCCCGCCGCGGCAGCGCAGGCCGCTGAGACGGCCGGCTTCGACTGTTTCTATGTGCCTGAGCACACCCACATCCCGGTCCGCCGCGACGCCCTGCATCCGCGGACTGGGACCGCAGAGCTACCCGACGACCGGTATCTACGCACGCTCGACCCGTGGGTATCGCTGAGCATGGCGGCCGCCGTGACCTCCACCATCAGGATCGCCACAGCAGTTGCCCTGCCCGCCGAGCACGACCCGATCACCCTGGCCAAGACGATCGCGACCCTCGACCATCTCTCAGGCGGACGGGTCGTGCTCGGCGCCGGATTCGGCTGGAACACTGACGAGCTCACCGATCACGGGGTCCCGGTCGACAAACGGCGCACGGTGCTGCGCGAGTACCTCGAGGCCATGCAGGCCCTCTGGTCGGAGCCAGAGGCGAGCTACGACGGGCACCACGTGAGCTTCGGTGCATCGTGGGCTTGGCCGAAGCCCGTCCAGCAGCCACGAATTCCGATCGTCATTGGCGCCGGCGGCACGCCGAAGACATTCGCCTGGATCGCCCGCTCGGCGGACGGCTGGCTGACTACGCCCGGCGAGACCGACCTCGACGCCAAGGTGGCACTGCTGCGCGAGACCTGGCACGCTGCCGGTCGAGCCGGGCTCCCGCAAGTGCGCGTCCTGGCTGGCAAGCCAGATCCGGCCCAGCTCACGCACTGGGCCGGAATAGGCGTGACCGACATCGCCTTCGGCATGCCCGACCGGCCAGCCGACGAGGTGATCGCCTACCTCGACAGGCTGGCCGCCAGACTCGGCATCGTCGAAGACCCAGCCGCCTCGCTATGAGTAGCCCGGCTGGGTAGAGGCCTCAGCTAATTGAGCCGACCGGGCTCGGGTGGCGCTGACCTTCACTCACCTCAACCGGCCGGCCGCGGCTCCGTCCGCGGATCCAGAGGAGCACCGCCGCCACCAGCAGGACGAACCCGACGCACAAGCAGATGATCGGGACCGTCACGCCCCACGTCGAGATGGTCGTGCTGCCGTTCTTGGCATCCGCGACCGCCTGCGACAGGCTCGCGGGGGTGGCGTGGTAGGTGTCCGACAGAATCGGGAAGATCGGGATGAGCGTGCCGTTCGGCAGGGCTATGGCGCCCGTCTCGACCTCGCTATTGGAGACATTGATGACGAGCCCGGTGTTCGGGTCGACAAAGTACGTGTTCGTGGCCTGATACGTGTACTTCACCGGGATGGCGGTCGCGCCCGGAAACGCCCTCGACAGGGCCGCGATGTCTGCTGGCGGTATCAGCCCAGCGCCGCTTATGCGCCCGAGCAGCGCTGTGGGCAGCGCTTTCGGCAAGCCGGCCAGCACTTGCGAGTTCTTGATTACCGTCGGCCGGACGGTGGCCTGGTATTCGTAGGTGTTGATCCCGCCTTGCGTAGCCTGCTTGACGAATCGCAGCGGCGTTGTTGTCTGTGTGAGGTAGACCCAGCCTGTGTAGTTCTGCTTCTTCGCGCCGAGCGGCCAGCTGACCGTTAGCCCCTTAGCCGGGGTCACGCTCCAGTTGCTCGGGTGATTGGACGTCGCCATGAGCGTCGACCGGTCGACCGCGTACTTATTGACGGTCTTGGTCACCAGGGACCCCGCCCCGCTGACCGTCCTGGTGTCCTGCACTTGCCCCGTATTGCCCGAAGTCTGGAGTGTCTTGACGTTATCGGTCAGCGTTGCTGGCAGGCCAGTCTTGATGGCAGCGGCCAGGTTGCCGGTCGCCAGCGCGCTGGGAACGACCAGGCTCCGGATCGTCCCGGTATACGTTCGGGTCTTGTTGTAGTTGCCGGGCAGGCGGGCGATGTAACTCGGGGTTATCCACCATGCCAACAGCGCGGCGGCTAGCAGGAGGATCAATCCGATCGCTCCGCTGGCGATCGCGGCCTTGCGCATAACGGCTCCAAGCGTTGATTTACCGCCCAGGCCTCCCTGTAATCGGCGCCTGCGGCAGGCGGCATACGTCAGGTTCAATCTGGTAGCCGCGGAGCCGCCGCGCCTCCCCCGTTTCAGGTGATCCGTGTCATCAGCTGATGCGGGAGCTAGTCCCGGATAGCCAGGCCGGTGCCAGGGTCGAAGAAATGCAGCTTGGTGGTCTCGACATGAACCCGAGCATTCTGGCCCTCGGTCAGCGCGGTCTGGGGATCCATCCGAGCCACCAGGGTGGCCAGCGAGGTGACGTCCTGCGCCCCAGCGTCGATATGGTGGGCGATCGCCCCGATTCCGCAGTGGATCTGCACATCCGCGCCGAGTTCCTCCCGCAGCCGTACCGGCAGCTCGATCACCGACGCTTCGTCCACGTCGCGCATCAGCGCCGCGTCGGAGAGGTGCTCCGGCCGGACACCGAGCACAATGTCCCGGCCGAGATACCGATTCAGGCCGGGCCGATCCGCCGTGACCTGCGCCGGAATGCCCAGGCGGTGAGCGCCGAAGACCACACGCGGGCCAGCCGAGCCGTCCTCGCTTCGCTCCAACCTGGCGTTGATCAGGTTCATCGGCGGTGATCCGATGAAACCAGCCACGAACAGGTTGGCCGGACTCCGGTACAGCTCCTGCGGCGGCGCGATCTGCTGCAGTACGCCGTGCTGGAGGACCGCGACGCGGCTGCCCAGCGTCATCGCCTCGGTCTGGTCGTGGGTGACATAGATAGTCGTGATGGCAAGGGAACGCTGCAGCTGCGCGATCTCGGCTCGCATCTGCACCCGGAGCTTGGCGTCGAGGTTGGACAGCGGCTCGTCCATCAGGAAGGCCCGCGGCTGGCGCACGATCGCCCGGCCCATCGCGACTCGCTGGCGCTGCCCGCCCGAGAGCTGACGCGGCTTGCGCTCCAGATAAGGCTCCAGCTCGAGAATCCGCGCGGCCTCGCCGACCCGCTTCCTTACCTCGGCCTTCGGCACTGCCCTGCGGTACTTCAGGCTGAACGCCATGTTGTCGTAGACGGACAGGTGCGGGTAAAGGGCGTAGCCCTGGAAGACCATGGCGATGTCGCGGTGTCGCGGTTCCATGTCGTTGACCGAACGGCCGTCGATGTAGATGGTGCCCGAACTGACTTCTTCCAGCCCGGCGACCATGCGCAGGGCCGTCGTCTTGCCGCAACCTGACGGGCCGACAAGCACGAGCAGTTCGCCGTCGGAGACCTCCAGGTCCAGCGACTGAACCGCAGTGGTCCCGCCGGGGAACTGTTTGGAGACCGCGTCGAGCACGATCCGAGACATGTGCTTGCTCCTATCCGGCGTAACAGACCAGTGCTTGCCCGCGCACGCCCGGCCGGGCACGCAGCAGATGTCCGGCCAGCGGCTCAGCATCGCGCCGCTCGCCGGTCAGGCCCTCCCAGGCCGTCGTGAGATACAGCTCGTCTAGGTTGGCGCCGCCGAAGCCCGGACAAGTGGGCCGGCTCACCGGTACCGGATAGCGCCCGAGCAGTTCGCCGTCCGCGGAGTAGCGTCGCACGCAGCCGCCATCCCACATCGCGATCCACAGGCACCCGTCGGTGTCGGCCACGAGGCCGTCCGCGATTCCGTCGCCCGGTGCGAACTGGATCAGGTCACGCTCACCGTCGAGCTTGCCTGTGCTCAGGTCGAAGCTGAACGCGCGCACCCGGGAGTGCGACTCGCCGGAGTCGGTGTAATAGAACGTGGTCGCGTCCGGACTCCAGGCGAGGCCGTTCGACTCCGTTACGCCGTCGAGGACCTCGGTCACCGAGGCATCTGGGTCCAGCCGGTAGAGCGAACCGGTACCGGCCTGGCCGTCGGTAGCCGCCGTGCCCGCCCAGAACCGGCCGGCCGGATCGCACGCCCCATCGTTGAACCGCACATTGACCGGCATCCCTGCCGGGACTACCGGCGGGCCAGCAGCCGCGCCGTCGGCCGCGATGAGCCGGAACCCGTCGCCCGCCGCCAGGACATAGCCCCCGCCGGCGCGGGGAGCGGCGGCGCCGACTGGCACCCCGGCGGTCGCGATGATGCTGTCGACATCGTCAATACCGGATTGGCCGACACAGAGCTGATGAAGGTGCCCGGCCTTGATATCGACCCAGATCAGGCAGTTCGTGTTGGCGTCCCAGACCGGCCGCTCGGCAAGCTCGGCGCCGGGGTCCGCCGCAATCTCCCATGTCAGCTGTGTGCCGGTCATTTGCCCATGCCCAGCGTCAGGCCCCTGATCAGGTACCGCTGGAAGATCAGGTAGACGACGATCGCCGGGATGGCGCTCAGCAGCGACCCGGCCATCAGCGGCGGGATGCCAGTAGTACGGCCGGACGACAGCGCGGCAAGCCCGACCGTGATGGTCCGGTCATTAGTCGGCAGGAACAGATAACCGACCAGCAGGTCGTCCCAGATCTGGATGAACTGCAGCACCGTGACAGTCGCTATTGCTGGCAGCGAGAGCGGCAGCGCGATCCGCAGGAAGGTCCGCTCGTAGCTAAGGCCGTCCATCACGGCCGCCTCGATCAGCTCGTCGGAAATGCCGCGGTAGAACGTCGCCATCAGGAAGGTGGCGAACGGCGCGCCCAGCGCCGCATAGACCAGGATCGCGCCGGTGTAGTTGCTCGTGAGATTGAACTTCGCGAGGTTCACGTACTCGGGGATGATGATCGATTGAAGGGGCACCATCATGGCGGCGACGATCAGCAGGAAGAGCAGCCCGCTCCCCCGGTACCGCAGCTTGGCGAACGCGAAGCCAGCGGTCGTGGCGACGAGCAAGATGATCGCGATCGCGGCGGCGCACACAACGGTGGAACTGACCAGCTCGTGCACGACCGGCAGGTAGTGGAACAGCTGCCTCCAGCCTGCGAGCGAGTGACCTGCCTTCTGGTCGAACTGGGCCTGGCTGCGGAACGAGTTATCGCCCATGTACCAGAATGGGTAGAACATGATGATCGCGATCACGATCATGACCGCGAAGATGACGGCAGCGGTGACGCGGCGGCGGAACCGGGCCGATTGCCACCGGCTAGCTGGAACGACCGGCGTGCTCGGCGTGCTCGGCGCCTCAGCCGGCGGTGCAGGCGCAGTGGCCACGCTTACCAGCCCTCCCCGTCAGTGGGCCTGATCAGCCGGAGCTGGCCGATCCCGACGATGATCATGATGACGAACAGGATGATCCCGTACAGGGCGCCCGTCCCGAACTGGCCCTGGGCGAAACCCGACTGGTACACGAAGAACTCCAGCGTGGTCGTGCCGAGCCCGGGTCCTCCGCCGGTCATCACGAAGATGAGGCTGAACAGCGCGGAGAACGCGCTGATGACGGTGATGACGAACGCAAACTGGATGAACCTCGTCAGCAGCGGCAGCGTCACCCGGTAGAAGATCTGCCACCGGCTCAGGCCGTCGACGCGCGCGGCTTCGAGGAGCGTCGGGTCGAGCGTGGCCATCCCGGTCAGGAAGATGATCGTGTTCGTGCCGATCATCGACCAGATGAATGTGATGGCCAGCGCCGCCAGTGCACTGTACTCAGACGCCAGCATGTCGGTGTGGACCGAGCCAAGGCCGACGTCGGCCAGGAACTGGTTCAGCGTCCCGTTCGCGGCGAAGAACTGGAGCGCCACCATGCCGATGACGACCCAAGATATCGCCGTCGGCAGGAAGTAGATGGAACGGAAGAATCGCCAGCCCCGGACGTGCTCGTGCAGTAGGGCAGCGATGATCAGCGGGATCCCGATGGCGACCGGCACCGCCAGCAGCAGCAAGGCGTTGTTCTCGAGCACCCGGTGCACGATCGGATCGCTGAGCGCCGAGACGTAGGCACTCGGCCCTATCCAGACCGGCGCCGAGTATCCGTCCCAGGTCGTCATCGAATAGCGGATCGCCTGCACGATCGGTGCCCAGAGCAGGGCGCCGACGAGCAGGATCGCCGGGACGGACAGCAGCAGGCCAGCGCGCCGGCGACGGCGGGCTAGTCGGCTGCGGCCCGGGCGCCGCGCCGGCGTGTCGGCGGTAAGACTCACGAGCGGACTCCGGGGTGAGTGGCGGGGTGAGTGGCGGGGTGGAGGAGCGGGACGCGCCGGCTGGGCCGCTGACGCGTCCCGCTCTTCAGGTAACTAGCTTGTCGTTGTTAGGGGAAGGTGTTGCCGCGCTGGTTCGCCGGCAACTGCTGGAGGGTGGTCTGCATGGCCTGCAGCGCTTTGGTGATCGACTCGCTGCCGCCCAGCACCGAGGGGAGGAACTTCGATCCGATATTGACGATGTTTCCTTGGACCACGTTGTCCAGCATCGGGTAGGCCGTCATGCCGCCTTGGCCGACGAAGTTCAGCATCTCCTGGTTGACCGGGTTGCTGGTGGACGTTCCTTCGATGGCGGGGATCAGCCCGGCCGCATTGATGATCGCCGCGGCCTGCTTAGTCGTCATGAACGTGAGGAATTCGGCCGCCTGTGCCTTGTGCGGCGAGTAACTCATCATCGACAGGCCATCGCCGGCGAAGTCGACGACACCCTTGATCGGGGTGTCTGAGAATGGCGGCGCGAACGCCGCGACGTTGCTGCCCAGCGCGCTCGTGAACTTCTGCGTGTCCCACGTGCCGTCGACCATCATGGCGGCCTTGCCGGACTCGAACTGGCCGAGGTTGCCCGTGTTGGTGACGACGTCAGAGTTGGTGCAGCCCATGGTGTGCAGCTGGTTCCACTTGGTCAGCTGAGCGGCGATGGTCGGCGAGGTCCACGGCGTCGAGCCGCTGTAAAGGCCCTGCCACTGTGACACCGAGTAGGCGCCGATCATCATGTAGCTCATGTCGTACCAGGGGTAGAAAGTGGCGCCAAGCGGCTGGCCGCCATTGCCGTAGACCAGCGGGGTGTCAGCCGGCTTTCTTCAGCTTCGTGCACGCGGCGTAGAGCTGCGACCAGTCGGTAGGCACCGACGCGACGCCTGCCTTGGCGAAGTCAGCTTTGTTGTAGAAGCCGATGTAGAACTGGTTCTCCAGCGGGATCACGTACGGACCGTTGCTGGCATTGAAGCTGTCCGACGTCCACTTGAGCGCGTCCGGGTCGACTTGCGCGAGCGCGGACGTCGGGACAAGGCCCTTAAGGTTCTGCAGGAAGCCCTTGTACTGCAGAGTGAACAGGCCGGTCCACATCACCGCGAGGTCCGGGCCATTGTGTGAGATGGCCTTGGCCTGCAGCAGTGCGAAGTAGTTGCTGGCCGGCTGACTGACGACGTTAACCGTGATGCTCGGGTGCAGCTTGTGGAATGCCTTGGCCAGGTTGACCAGGGCGGTCGCATTCTGCTCGGTGCCATAGTTGTGCCAGATCGTCAGCGTCACCGGCGCGTTACTGCTGCCGCCTGAGCTGCCGCTACCGGAGCTGCTGCCGCACCCTGCGGCGAGCAGCGCGGCGGCAGCTGCCGCTGCCGCAATCTTCCATCGCCTCACGGCTCTCTCCCTTCTTATGCAGACTGCTCTCACGAACGGCCCACTGTTGGTTCCACAAATGTCCGGTGCGCCGCGGTCGGCGCCCGGAGGAAATCCAGGTCGCATCCCTCAGGGGCCTGGAGGACGTGCCTGGCATACAGGGCCGGCCAGCCGCGGAGGTGCTTGCTCGGCGGCGGAGTCCAGCCGGCCCGCCGAAGCTCGAGCTCGTCGGCGCTGACCTCCAGCTCGATCGTCCCGGCCGGCTCGTCCAGGGCGATGACGTCGCCGTCGCGGACCAGGGCGAGCGGGCCGCCGATGGCGCTCTCGGGGGCGACGTGCAGGACGACCGTGCCGAAGCTGGTCCCGCTCATCCGCGAGTCCGTGACCCGGACCATGTCGGTCACCCCGGCCTGCACCAGCCGCGCCGGGATCGGGATCATGCCCCACTCCGGCATGCCGGGGACGCCGACCGGTCCGCAGTCAGCCAGCACCAGGACCGTCTCCGGCGTGATCGGCAGCGCTGGATCGTCAATCCGGGTCAGCATGTCGTCATAGCCGCGGAAGACGATCGCGGGCCCGCGGTGGCGCAGCAGCCCTGGCGTTGCCGCGGAGGTCTTGATGATGGCACCGTCCGGCGCCAGCGAGCCCCGGACAACGCCGAACGCTCCGCCCCGGCGCAGCGGAATGCTCGCCGGACGGATAGCACCGGACGCTGGCGCGGCGCCCTCGATCACGTCGCCGATGCAACCCCCGGTCACGGTGACGGCCTTGGTATTCAGGTGCGGGGCGAGCTCGCGCAGCAAGGTCGGAACGCCGCCAGCCATGTCGAAGTCCGGCATCAGGCCCGACCCCGACGGCTCGATATCGGCCAGCACCGGGACGTCGGCGCCGAGTCGCCCGACCTCCTCCAGCGCGAAGGGCACACCTGCGCGGCCCGCCATCGCGGCGAGATGGATCACGGCGTTGCTCGAACCGCCGATGGCGTGCAGCGCGACGATCGCGTTGGCGAAGGAGTCCTCGGTGAGGATGGACTGGGGCCTGAGGTCGGCGTGCACCGCACCGACCGCGAGCCGTCCCGCCTGCCGCGCAGCCGATCGGCCCCGTTCCCTTCCTGATGGGATCGAAGCTGAGCCGGGGACCATCAGTCCCAGCACCTCCGACAGGACGGCCATTGTGGACGCGGTGCCCATCGTGTTGCATGCGCCCAGGCCGCAGCTCAGGCAACGCTCGAACTCTGCCCAGCCCGCGTCGTCGAGCCGACCGGCCCGGCGCTCGTCCCACATGCGCCAGAGTGCCGTGCCGGTGCCGACGGGCCGTCCGCGGAATCGCGCGACCGGCCGGGAACCGCCCGTGACGAGGACGGTGGGGATGTTCGCGCTGATCGCGCCCATCAGCGCGCCGGGGACGCTCTTGTCGCAGTTAGCCAGCACGACCAGCCCGTCCAGCGGGTTGGCACGCACCATCTCCTCGATCTCGATGGCGAGCAGGTTGCGGTAAAGCATCGCGCTCGGCTTCATCAGGTCCTCGCCGAGCGAGATGGTCCCGAACTCCGCGCCGATGCCGCCCGCTTCCTCGATACCCGCCTTCACTTCGACTGCCAGGTCGCGCAGCGGCAGGTTGCATGGGTTCAGGTCGCTGGCCGAGTTCGCGATTCCGATCACCGGCCGGTCCGCGGCCCGGCTCACCGCGAGGCCCGAGCTCGCCAGCGCGACCCGGTGCTCGAGAGCAACCTCGTCGTCACCGACGAGCCATGCCTGGCTGCGGAGCCGGGCGCCGGTCACCGGACGGGCTCCGGTACACCGAGCCCCGGCGCACCGGGGCCGGACTGCGAGAGCTTGAGCCCGCTGCGGGCCACCCACTCCATTGCGATCTGGGCACGGCGCACCTTCTCGCGCGCGATGGCCGCGGCGTCGGCAGCGATGTGCAGGCCGCTCGGGTAAAGCGGCCGGGAGTTACGCAGCCCGAACTTCACGTACATCGGGGCTGCGACCGTGATCAGGTCAGCCGCCTCGTGGCCACGGACGACGCCGCCCATCGCGTCGGGCGTCTCGACGTAGAGGTCGATCGGCAGCGAGCTCACCGACCGCATCTCGGCGACCTGGCCGAGAGTGAGGTCGGAAGGAACGTTGACGGTCGAGGCCCCGAGGTGCTCGAGCACGCGGAATGCGAGCGGATTGGAGGGCGCCAGGACGGCCGAGACCTTCCAGACGATGGAGGCGGGCAGCTGTCCGGCAGCCTGCATCTCGCTCACGAGCTGCAGCAATCCGGGATCGGCGATGAGGAAGCCGCGTATCCCCTGCTCGGCTGCTCGCAGGATGTCCTCGACCGCGTACCGCAGCTGCCGGGTGCCGCGCAGACGGCCGGCCAGCACGCCGCCCTCCGCGGAAGCCGCCGCGCGGCCAATGTCCCACTCCTCCCGCGGGCCGACGAAGAGCGAGACTTCAATGCCGTTGTCCGCGGCGACCCGGGCCAGCTCTGCCAGCTCTGCTTCCGAGTGCAGCATCGCGCCGCTGCCCTGGGAGACCCGGTTGACAGTGACGCCACGAGCCGCCGCCTCGTCCACGATGGCGCGCAGCACGGCCGGTCCCTCGCAGCTCGGGATCTCGATCCGGAAGTGGGCACCGTCCGGGAACCGCACCGGGCTCGCGGGCGCCTCGGCCTCGGCGGTCAGGCCGCACGCGGCCAGCACGCCCGCACCTGTGAGCCCCTGGGCCTGCGATCCATCAGTCACGTGCCGACCTCCAGTACAGCGGGGCGCGGCGGCTGCCGGCCATCGTCAGGTTCGGCAGGCCAGCCCGGCGCCTCGGTCACTCGCTCCAGCCGGCCGTCGGCGGCTACCAGGTACGTGTCTTCCACCTTGGCGCCGCCCGGCAAGCTGGGATTCCAGGCGATCGCGTGACCTTCCGCGATGGGCTCCCTGGCCCAGCGGGAGGCGGCCTGGTCGGGAGCGATCTCGAACTCGCGCTGAGCGAAGCCGATCGGGCCGCCCTGGTAGTGCCCCGCCCACTCGCCAGGCGCGCCCGCCTGCGCATAGGCGGCATCGAGCGCCGCGAGCGCGAAGCCATAAGTCGCGCCCGGCTGGCTTGCCGACAAGACGGCGTCGTCGATGGCCAGCACTCTCCGGCGCAGGGCCGTATGGGTATCGCCGAGCCGGTCCGCGGTCGCGAACCGAGTAGCGGCCACGTGCAGACCGCTGCGTCTGGCCACAACGACAGCCATGACGAGGCGGCTGACAGGTGCCCCCACGGCCATCGGGTGGCGATACCGCTCTAGTCGGTCGTCGCCGCCGACGATCAGCACGGGCGCATCGGCTCCGGCTGCCTCGAGCTGCGCCGCGCAGCGTGCCTGAATGTCGAGGTCGCGCTCGCCCGGCTGCCAGGACATGAGGGCGGACTGCAGGGCGGCTGCCGCCTCAAGCCCGAGATCGGCCAGGTCGTCCTGCTCCGGCGCCGAGAGCGCGAGCCGCAACCCGATGAGGTCATCGCTGGCGTCCAGGCCGAACGCCGGATGACCATCGGACGCGAGCCGGGCGGCTGGGGATCCGGCGAGTCGCTCTGCCGCTCGCACGAATGCTTCGGGATTCTGCCAGGGTACTTGCACGAGCTCGTCGAAGCCGTGGGCTGCAGGATCGTACTCGTCCCGGATCCGGTCAGCCTCGACGTACGTCGTGATCAGCGCCGCGCCCGCCGGGGTGAAGGCCGCCCAGACAAGGTCGACGACAGCAGTCCGGTCAACAAGCGGCGCCACACCGCCGCAAGCCCACGCGACGGCAGCAGGACCGGTCAGTATCAGCCCGGCGGACCGCCCCGCATCGCCAGTGCCGAGTTGCGCTGTATCCAGCCAGGCGCCGATGCGCCGCCCGGCTGCCTGAGCTCGGGCCACGCTTCGCAGCTGACGTTCGGCTGTACCGAACGCTGTTGTGTGATGTAGAATCACGCTCGCAACGAAACCGGACATCGGGGCGCATGTCAAGCTTCGTTACCAGTTCCTGACATAGCGTTCGGTTCTACCGAACAGAATGCGAAAGGTCGGATGCATGACGTCAGCTCATGCCGAGAGCGCTCTCGGGCGGCGACGACGCCGCGAGCCGCTACACCGTCCGCAGCGTCGCCAGGGCGATGCGCCTGGTGCAGATCGTCGCCGACGGGCCAGCCGAGGGCCTGACCCTCAGTGATCTCGCCAGGGCGCTCGGGACGTCGAAGAGCACGACGCTCTCCCTGGCGCGAACGCTGACCGCGTTCGGGATGCTCCGCGATGGGAAACCGGGCCCGCGCTACACGCTGGGTACGGCCGCCATCAGGCTCGGCGACATCGCCCGTGGGCAGCTGCCCCTCGGTGACCTCAGCCGTCCGTTGCTCACCGAGCTGGCCGACTCGACGAAGATGACCTCGCGGCTGGCGATCTGCGACGACGGGTTCCCTGTCTTCATCGAGCGCGTCGACGGGCCTGGCAGCGTCCGTTTTCATACGCCGCTCGGCCAGCGCGAGATGCCGCACGCCTCCGCCGCCGGGAAGGCGATCCTGGCGACGATGAGCGAGCAGCAGGTACGCGATCTGTGCGCCCAGACCGGCATGCGGCGGCGCACCAGCCATACCATCACCGACGTCGACTCCCTGCTGGCGAACCTGGAGCTGGTGCGCATCAACGGCTTCGCCATCGATGACGAGGAAGACGCCGAGGGGATCTTCTGCCTGGGCGCAGCCATCTTCGGCCACGACGGTGCCGTCGCCGGCGCGATCAGCGTCACCGGGATCAAGGGCGACCTGCCCGCCTGGCGTTTCAACGAGCTAGGCCAGGCAGTCCGACGTGCGGCGGACAGGGTCAGCGCGATCCTTGGCGGCCCGCGATACGCGGACGTGCTCGGATCGGAGACTGCATGAGCGACACCGGGCGCGCGCTGATCGTCGTCCGGCCCGGCGAGGTCGTGCTGGCGGACAGGCCGGTGCCGACAGCGGCGCCAGGAGAGACGATGATCCGGCCCGACCTGGTCGGGCTGTGCGGCACTGATCTGGAGATCATCGGCGGCCAGGTGGACCCCGCGTTCGTCAGGTACCCGATCGGGCTCGGCCATGAATGGACGGGCATCGTCACGGGCAACTCGCCGCACGCCGGCTCGCGGGTCGTCGTCGAGGGTGTTGTTGCTTGCGGTCATTGCTCCCGGTGCGCCCGCGGCGAGACCAACCTGTGCGAGACGTACGACGAGTTCGGCTTCACGCGCGACGGCGCCGCTGCCGGCCTGGTCGTCGTCCCCACTGCCCTCGTGCATCTGATCGCTGCCAGCGTGGCCGCAGAGGACGCGGTACTGACTGAGCCCGCCGCTGTCGTCTACCGGGGACTGACTAGGGCGGCCATCGCACCCGGCAGCCGGGTGCTCGTCATCGGCGACGGAACGATCGGCCTGCTGGCGGCCTACCTGGTCACGCTGTGGTCACCGGCTGAGATCGTGCTGCTTGGCCGCCGCGCGGCGCAGGCGGAGCTCGCCGCCCGCGCTGGCGCCGCTCGCTTCGAGACGTCACCGGACGCTGCGGGGGCGGGCTACGACGTCGTAGTCGAGGCGGCTGGTGCCGTCGAGGCCGCGGCCGTCGCCTTCACGGCCGCCCGGCGCGGCGGCACCGTCTTGCTGCTCGGCCTGCCGCCGCACGGCGACACCGTCGCGCTGGCCGCAGATGACGTGGTCAACAACGACCTCGCGATCCTCGGCAGCTTCTCTTACACAGCCGCGGCCTGGCACGAAGTCGTCCGATTGCTGAATGCCGGGCTGATCAGGCCGGGGTTCCTGGTCACGCATAGGTTCGGCCTTGCGGACTGGGAACGGGCTGTTGCGTGCCTGCGCGACAGCGATGGGCCGCGGGGCAAGGTGCTCCTGGAGATCAGCGCCGGCTAACCGCCTGGGACCGTGGTGAACACAGGAACAAGCACACAACCCGGGAGAGGCCCGACCGATGACCTTCACCAGCGTGAACCCGCACGACCCGGCCGACGTCGTTGGCGAGTGGCAGCCAGCCGGGCCAGCCGAAGCGTCGGCCGCGGTCGACCGTGCCGTCAGCGCGGCCGCGGGCTGGCGCGAGACCCCGGGACCAGCACGGGCGAAGGCGCTGTCGGATGCGGCGACCGCGCTCGAGCAGCGATCGGCGGAGATCACTGCGCCTCGTCGTCCGCGAGGTCGGCAAGCCCGTCTCCGAGGCACGCGGCGAGGTCGCACGGGGCGTGGCGATCCTGCGGTATTACGCGCAGGCCGCGCTGCTGCCCGATGGCGAGACCATCCCGGCCGCCGCAGCCGACCAGCTGCTGATGGCACGCCACGTTCCCGTCGGCGTCACGGCGCTGGTCACACCCTGGAACTTCCCGGTCGCCATCCCCCTCTGGAAGGCCGCGCCGAGCCTCGCCTACGGCAACGCGACGATCCTCAAGCCGTCGAGCGCCGCAGCGGCGACCGCGCTGGCCCTGGCGGACATCCTCGGCGCCTGCCTCCCGCCGGCTGTGTTCCAGGTAGTGCTCGGCGGCGCGGCGGCTGCGGGCCCGCTGATCGACCATCCGGGCGTCGCGGCCATCTCCTTCACCGGCTCGTCTGATGTCGGCCGCCAGATCGCTCGCCGTGCGGCTGACCGCGGCTGCCGGGTGCAGGCCGAGATGGGCGGGCAGAATCCGTCCGTCGTGCTCGCCGACGCCGACCTGGACCGCGCCGCCACCGCGATCGCATACGCCACCATGGGCTACGCCGGCCAGAAGTGCACCGCCACCAGTCGCGTCATCGTGGCGGACGCCATTTATCCTCAGTTCCGCGACCGCCTGACAGCCGCAATCGAAGCGCTCCAGGTACTCGACCCAGCCGACGACAAGACGCTCGTCGGGCCCGTCATCGACGATGGATCGCGCGCGTCCGCACTGGCGGCGGTGGCTGACTCAGGCGGCCGCGTGATAACTGGGGGCGCGGCCCTTGACGCGCCTGGCTATTACCTGGCGCCCACGCTGGTCGAACTGGACCGGCCCCGCGGCCCCCTCGCGACCGAAGAGGTGTTCGCGCCGGTCGCGGCCCTGATCCGGGCCGCGTCCGCGGATGAGGCGGTTACGATCGCCAACGCCGTCCGGTACGGCCTGGTCGCTTCTGTGTTCACCAGCGATCTCGGCGAAGCGCTGCGGCTGACCAGACGGCTGGAGGCCGGAATGATCCGGGTCAACGCGCCGACGTCTGGCGTTGACTTCCAGGCGCCATTCGGCGGTGCTAAGGACTCCAGCTACGGTCCGCGAGAGCAGGGCATGGCTGCCCGCGCCTTCTACACCGAGTCCCGCACCGTTCTGATCGTGCCCTGAGCGGGCCGAAGCAGCGGCAGGACCCTCGTCCCGAGAAGCTCGACGCCCGTCATGTCGGACAGACCGTGCGGGGTGCCAAAGTCGATCCGGCCGGCGCCAGCGTCCAGCACCGCACGGGCCAGCGCGGCAACGCGCTCGGGAGTGCCGGAGAACGCGAACCTGTCGAGTACGTCGTCCGGTATCACCGCACCGGCCCCAACCTCGTCGCCGGCCGCGAGCCGGGTGCGGACAACGTCAACGAAGCCGGCCGGCAGCCGGGCAGCCGGGTCGAGGTCGGCGACGACCGCCAGGTACTGCGCGACCTCCGTGCGGGCGCGGCGCCGTGCGGCGGTCCCGTCCTCGTCTACCACGGTGACCGCGCCTGCGACCACGCGTACATCGTCGATCGGGCGGTGCGCGGCGCGGCACCCGGCAGCGACCCGCTCGCGGATTATCCGCACGACCGCCGGGCTGGCGGTACCGCCCACCTTCACCTCGTCGGCGATCTCACCGCCCAGCGCAGCTGCCCGCGGTCCCCACGCACCGACCAGCAGAGGCGGAGTACGCGCCGGCAGCGGGTACCGCAGCCTGACTCCGCGCTCGAGCACATACGCCTCGCCGTCATAGCCGCTGTCGTCGCCGGACAGCAGCGCCCGCACGATCCCGGCTGTGTCACGCAGATGGGCAAGCGGGCGAGGCTGCTCCACTCCGATCGCCGCCAGCCAGGCACCGCGCGCCAGGCCGAGGTAAGCGCGACCAGGCGCGGCCGCCTCCAGCGCCGCGAGCCACCCGGCGACCTCGTACGGATGCTGGGTGTACGGGTTGAGGCACGCTGCTCCCAGCCGGACCCTGGACGTTGCCCTGGCCATCTCCAGCAGCGCCGGCAGCGGCGGCTGGTACAGCAGATCGGCGAACACGCTGACCACGTCGAAGCCGTAAGCCTCCGCGGCGGCGGCGAGCTCCCCGTACGTCCCGGCTGGCTTGTCGGTCTGGAAGGCGATGCCGATCTCGGTGCCGGTCACGTGAGGTCCGAGGAGCGCATCGCGCGCCGGTCGCCGCGAGTTATCCGCATGATCAGCCGCTCCTCCGGGTCCGGGCAGGCGACGAGCGAGTCTCGCTCAAGCCAGTCAGACTCAGGCAGCTGCCGCTGTTTGGCCGCCAGCAGGGGCAGGGCGGCGGCCAGGGCATACAGGCAGAAGTGCTGCCCCGCCGGTATGCGCAGGCGCGAGCTGTCGGTCAGCTCGATGTAGTCGCCGACGGCCAGGCCGCAGACGGAGCGGCCCTCGATCGACTCGACCGTGATCCGCAGGTCGTAGAGCTCCATGTCCGGTCCGGCTGCGTGCCCCGACGCGGGCTCGCGCTCGGTCACGCCGTCGCCCCGGTCACACTGGCTCCGCCCGGAACTCGCTCAGCACGGGCAGCACGTAGTTGCCGAGGAGCCGGATGGCCGCTACCGGATCGGGCCCGAGCGGCGGTCCGAACGACAGATGCCGCGCACCGAGCCGGCCGAGCGACTCACACCGGGACAGCACCTCGGCGGCATCCCCGGCAACGCCGAGTGACAGCATGCGATCGTCGATGAGCTGAGCGGCCGCCTGCCCGGTGTGGGCCAGGCCGGCCGCCGCGGCGAAGTCCTGCGGCTCCAGGCCGACGCTGGCCAGCATCGGTGCCGAGATCGACGGCCCATAATAGGCAAGCTTCTCGGCTAGGGCCGTCCTGGCCGCTACCGGGTCGTCGGAGACCGAGACCCAGAAACAGGCCGGCAGGTCGAAATCGCGGCTGGCGTGCGTGGTGCCGGCCAGCACGTGCGCTCGCGCACTCGCGTAACGCTCCGGCGGATACAGCAGGGGCAGCGCGCCGTCGGCATGCCGACCCGCCATCTCCAGCATCCTTGGCCCCATCGCGCCGATGTAGACGGGAACAGGCACCGTCACCGGGAACCTGAGCACGCTCTGCGTACCGAACCAACCAGGCAACTGCGCGGTATCCACGTCGTCGTGACCTAGCAGCGCCCGCAGGCTGACCAGAGCCGACCTGGTCGTGGCGAGCGGCTGCGCCCGGCTGATGCCGGCCCAGCCGAGGAACTGCTCCGATCCCGCGCCGAGCCCGAGCAGGAACCGGCCGCCGCTAATCTCCTGGAGCGTTGCGGCGACCATTGCCAACTCGCTGACGTGCATGGAGTAGGGATTCATGACCGCGATACCGAGGCCGATCCTGGTCGTGTGCGCGGCGAGCGCGCCGACGAGAGCGGGCGCGGAGCGCAGGAACAAGTCGTTGGAGGTCCACAGCTGGTCAAACCCGGCCCTCTCCGCACTGATGGCGACCGCGAGAAGCTCCTCGAAGCTGAGGTCGTTGTTCACCCGGACCGAGAACCTCATGACTCGACGACCGCCTGGGCCTCGATCTCGACGAGGAAGCCGTCGCCGATGAGCTCTGCGACATAGAGCATCGTGCTGGCCGGCCGGATGTCGGCGAAGACGTCGTGGTGAGCTCGTGCAGCCTGCTCCCAGTTTGCGCCCGGAGCGAGATAGATGCCGGTGCGGACAACGTCTGCCAGGGTGCCGCCCAGCGCGGTCAGCGCGCGCTCAATCCTGCTGAGGCACAACCGAGCCTGAGCGCCGGTGTCGCCGCGGTGCAGCGCACCTCCGTCCGGGCCGTGTGCCGTGGTCCCGCTCACCACGATGAGGTTCCCCTGGCGGACGGCACGGCTATAGCCGGCCTCGTCCTGCCAGCCTGTCTCATCGGTGAATCGGCGGGCCCGTGTCATGGCAGGTCCCGTGTCATGGGGCGTCCGCTCGCACCACGGCGCCGCCTTGCACCACGAGCGAGATCGTGCGTAGCGCCGCGATGTCGTCAAGCGGATCGGCCGCAACAGCGACGAAGTCGGCCGCATAGCCCGGCCCGATCTGTCCGACGTGAGTACCGATTCCCAGCAGCCCGGCCGCATTCACCGACACGCTCTGGAGGCTGAGCAGCGGCGACAAGCCAGCCTCGGCCATCAGCTGGACCTCGTGGACCGCCGCCGGTACCCCGTCGACCAGGTCCCCGGGCGGATAGTCGGTGCCGTTGACGAGCGTGACGCCGGCCCGGATGGCACGCTGGATGCTGGCCAGATGGTCGTCTGCGGCGTTCAGGGCATTCTGTATCGAATGCTCGGCGAATCCCCTGGCGCGCATCCACGATTCCGACCGGGTGACGCACAGGGTCGGTGTCAGGAAGATGCCTGGCCGCGCGAGTAGCGCCGCAGTCTCGGCATCGAGGCGGTAGGCATGCTCGAAGCACCGCACTCCCTGAGCAAGTGCCTGGCGGATCGCGACCGATTCGCCGGAGTGCGCGACGACGTAGGTGTCATGCTCGGCAGCCGCGCGGACGGCACCGCGAATCTCGGTGTCGGTCATCTCGGGCCGTGCGTAGTGCTCACGTGCGCCGGCCAGGCCGCCGTTGATGAATATCTTCACGTGGTCGGCGCCGGCCGCAAGCTCGGCCAGGGCCGCCTCGTAGAACTCCTGCTCCCCTGCCGCGTATGCACAGGCCGCACCCTGGCCGTGGCCGTCTCTGGTCGAGATCGCCCGGCCTGCCCCGAGAATGCGCGGCGCGGCGAACCAGCCGCGCTGTACCGCCGTGCGCAGGAGCAGGTCCGCCCGGTTCTGCTCATGGACGCACCGGATCGTCGTGATGCCAGCCCGCAGCGCGTCGCCGGCCCTGGTGGCTGATCGGTAAGCGGTGATAGCGGGGTTCTCTGCCTCGTCGGTGTCGCCGAACGGGAACACCACCGACAAATGGGTGTGACAGGAGATCAGTCCCGGCAGCAGCCAGCGGCCCGCAATGTCGACCACGTCGTCGTCGGGCAATCCGGCCGGGGCAGAAGCCGTGACCTGCGCCACCGTGCCGTCCGCTGCCGTCTCGACGGCACGCTGGCGCAGCACGTCGCCGGTCAGCACATCGACCACATGGGCGTTGACGAACCACACGCGAGCGGGTCTCCTGTCTAGGTTGTATGGGTTAGCCCCGGTGCTGCTGACGGGCGGGCGGGCTGGCGTGGGCCACCGCAGCGGACCGGATGTGGCAAGCGATCTCGCGGCCGGCCACCGGCTCCAGCCGCTGGTCGAGCTCGCTGCAGCTGTCCTCGGCGATCGGACATCGCGGGTGGAAGCGGCAGCCGGCAGGCGGGTTTACCGGGTCTGGTACATCGCCCGGCAGGTCCACGGGCAGAATGCCTGCTCCATCCGCGCGCGGGATCGCGGCCACGAGCGCCTCGGTATACGGGTGCTGCGGGCTCGCCCACACGGTCTCGGTAGCGCCAATCTCGACTATCCGGCCCAGGTACATGACGGCGACGCGATCAGCGACCTGGCGCACGACCGACAGGTCGTGTGAGACCAGGACGAGGCCAAGGTCGGAGTCATGGACCAGATCGCTGAGCAGGTTCGCCACCTGAGCCTGCGCCGATGCGTCCAGCGCGCTGATGGGCTCGTCCGCGATCAGGCACGAGGGCCGGGCCGCGAGCGTCCGGGCGATAGCAATGCGCTGCCGCTGGCCGCCGCTGAATTCGTGCGGATAGCTGTCCACCGCGGTCGGCGGCATGCCTACGCGCTCAAGCAGCTCAGCCGCGCGCAGCAGCCCATTCTTCCGGTTGCCGCCGGCGAGCCGCGCCCCGTCGGCGATGAGGTCGCCGACCGTGCGGCGCGGGTTGAGTGACTCGTAGGGATCCTGGAAGACCATCTGCAGCCGGCGCAAGTAGTCCGGTCGACGCCGGCGTCCGAGTACGGTGACACCCTTGCCCTCGAAGGTCACACTGCCAGCAGCGAGCGGCTCCAGCCCTACGGCTGCGCGCGCGAGCGACGACTTGCCGCAGCCAGATTCGCCTACCAGCCCGACGATTTCGCCCCGCGCGACGGCGAGGTCGACCCCATCGACGGCCCGCACCCGCTGGCCGCGACGGCCGTACTCGACCGCAACGCCGGACAGCTGCAGCACCACATTGGTCATGACGCCGCTCGCAGCGGGTCCGGCGGGCAGGCGAGCAGATGCAGGTCGGAGATGGGCTGTGGCTCGGGCCTGTCGGTCGTGCACGAGGGCAGCGCGTACTGGCAGCGCGGATGGAACGGACACCCCGTCGGCACCCGACCCAGTGACGGCGGGCTGCCGCCGATCGGGATCAGCGGCCGGCCGCCGGCCTCGGGGTGCGGCAGCGCATCGAGTAGGCCTCTTGTGTAGGGGTGCCGCGGGCTGGCGAGCAGCTCCGACGTCGGACCCGCTTCGGCGAGCCGCCCCGCGTACATCACGCAGAGTCGCCGCGCTGTTGCCGACATGACGCCGAGGTCGTGAGTGATGACGATGACCGCGAGGCCCCGTTCCCGGCACAGCCGGTCGAGCAGCCGCAAGATGCCCGCCTGCACTGTGACGTCCAGCGCCGTCGTCGGCTCATCGGCGACAAGCAGCCTGGGCTCGGCGGCCAGTGCGACTGCAATCGCGATGCGCTGTCGCATGCCGCCGGAGAACTGACCCGCATAGGAGCGCAGCGCCTGCTCGGGATCCGGTATGCGTACGGTTGCCAGCAGCTCGGCCGCACGCGTCAGCGCCTCGCTCTTGCTTACGCCGAGGTGATGCCGCATGTGCTCGGTGACCTGCGTCCCTATCGGCAGGATCGGATGCAGGGCAGTGGCGGGATCCTGGGACACCATGGCGATCTGGCGGCCGCGGATCGCCCGCAGCTGCTTGCTGCCCAGCTCGAGCAGCTCGGTGCCGTCCAGCCGGATCGAGCCGCTGGTACGCGCCCCGGCCGGCAATAGTCCGAACAATGACAGTGCGGTAATGGTCTTGCCGCTGCCGCTCTCGCCGGCGATGCCCAGCACCTCGCCCGCGTCGACAGCGAAGGACACGCCGTCCACCGCATTGTGATAGCCCGAGCGGGTCGGCAGGGCCACGGAGAGGTTCTCGACCTGGAGCAACGCGCCCATCAGAACCGAACCGCCCGCGCGGTCCGGGGGTCGAGCACGTCGCGCAGGGTGTCACCGATGAAGTTGAAGGCGAGCACCACCGTCAGGATCGCCAGGCCCGGGAACATCCCGACCCACCAGTCATTGAAGTTCTGGGCCCCCTCGGCCACCATCGCGCCCCACTCGGCCGTGGGCGGCTGAGCGCCCAGGCCGAGGAAGGACAGCCCGGACAACAACAGGACGGCGTTCCCGATGTCCAGGGCAGCCAGCACCAGCACGGGCCCGGCGGCGTTGGGCCGCACATCCACGAACAAGACGCGCAAGCTGGAGGACCCTAGCAGCCGGGATGCGACCACGTACTGCGCTGAGCGGGCGGACAGGACAAGGCTGCGGACCAGCCGGGCATAGGACGGCCAGGAAACCACGATCACTGCGATGACGGCGTTCCGGAGCGACGCACCCAGGGCTGCCGCGATCGCCAGCGCCAGGATGATGCCAGGGAAGGCAAACACGAGGTCGGCCAGCCGCATGATCACGTTATCGACCCAGCCGCCGAAGAATCCGGCGATACCCCCGAGCACAGCACCGATGATCATGGCTGCTATCACCAGGATCACTGCCAGCGGCAGCGTTATCCGCGCGCCGAACAACACCCGTGAGAACACATCGCGGCCAAGCTCGTCGGTGCCGAACCAGTGCGCACCCGACGGCGCGGCCAGGATCGCGAATTTCTGGAGCAGCGGGTTCTGGGGTGCGATCAGGGGCGCGAATAGCGCGATCACGGCCCATGCCCCGATGATGGTCAGGCCGACTACGGCGAGTGGCCGGCGCCACGGCACCGGCGTTCCCGGCCGAAGCCGACGTCGCCGGGCGGCGTCTATGTCAGCCACCACCGACGGCGGGTCGAGCGGCGCGCTCGCAGAGATCGTCATGACAGCCTGATCCGCGGGTCGATGACACCGTAGAGCAGGTCGACGATGAGATTGACCGCGATGTAGACCAGCGCGACGAACATGCTCACGCCCATGATCGCGGGCAGGTCGAGGTTGATGGCACTGCGGTAGGCGTACTGCCCGACTCCAGGCCACGAGAAAATGTTCTCCACGAGGACCGTGCCGGAGAGCAGGCTGCCGAAGGCGACGCCGGCGACAGTGATGATCGAGACCAGCGCAGGCCGGAGCACGTGCCGCAGGATCACCACGTGCTCGGGTAGCCCCTTCAGCCGCGCGGCTCGCACGTAGTCGTTGCCCATGATCTCGAGCATCGATGCGCGCGTGAACCGAGTCAGCATGCCCACCGTGTAGATGGCCAGCACGAGCCCCGGGAGTATCAGGTGCTGCAGGGCCGACCAGAACAGCGTCCACTGCCCGTGTACCGCCGCGTCGATGGTGAACATCCCCGTCAGGTGCGTGGGCGCGTTCTGAGTAGGACCGAGGCGGCCGCCGCCTGGCAGCCAGCCGAGCTTGAAGAACAGCAGGTAGAACGCCACCAGGGCGATCCAGAAGACCGGCATGGACACTCCTGCGAGGCTGACTACCCTGATCAGCTGATCCAGCCATCGGTCCCGCGACACCGCGGCGACGATGCCAAGCCCGACACCGATCACCATCGACAAGACGATCGCGAACAGCGCCAGCTCAATGGTCGCCGGGACGTACTCCGCCAGGTCGGTCAGCACCGGGCGGTGGCTCTGCTCGGAGATACCGAGGTTCCCGTGCAGCAGATTCCTGAGATACAGCAGGTACTGCACCGGCAGCGGGCGGTCAAGCCCGTACTGGTGCCGGAAGGCCGCCACCGCGGCTGGGTCGCCGATGGCCCGCTGGCCGAGGTTGGCGGCGGCGGGATCGCCGGGCACTAGGTGGGTGAGCACGAAGGCGACGAGGGTGATGCCGATCAGCAAGACCACGCCGGTGCCTAGCCGCTGCACCAAGAAGCGACGCAAGTCGCGGTGCCGCGACCCCGGGCGGGGTCGCGGCACCGCGGGCGCCGTGGCGCTAGCCGAGCTCACTGAGATCGACGAGCCACAGCGCGTTCGACTTCAGGTTCTTCAGGGACGTCGCGCCCACCACAATCTGGGCTGGCTGGATGAGCGGCATGAACGGGCTCGTGGTGTTCATCGAAGTCTGGATCTGCTGGTACAAGGCAGCGCGCGACGAGTTCGTCGTGCTCGCGGCCGTAGAGCCCAGTGTCTCTAGCGTCGGATCGGCGCCCTTGACCCAGCCCGCCCGCAGCCCCACCAGCGCGCCGGGCAGGAAGTTGAGGTAGTCGCTCGGGTCGGGGAAGTCCGGTCCCCAATACCAGAGGCCCATCGGCTCCTGGCCGCCCCGGTAGGAGTTCAGCGCCACCTGGATCGACTGGCCCTGCAGTTGCACCGTGATCCCGACCTGCTGGAGGTCTTGCTGCACGCGAGCGGCCAAGTCGCCGAAGCTAATGCCGTTCACCGAAAGATCGCTGGGATAGACAAGGCTCACTGTCGGGTGCCCGAGACCAGAGGCTGCCAGGGCAGCCTTGGCCTTGGCGAGGTTGTATGTCACTCCCGAGCCGGCCGGCAGGCTGCCGAGGAACATCGTCGGGATGATGCCGGCCGCCTGCACGGCGCCCGTGCCCGCTAGCTGAACGAGGCTCTGGTAGTTGATGCCGTAGCGGACCGCCTGCTGGAAGTGCGCGTTCGACGTGATCTTCGAGACTTTCGGATTCTCGTTGGTGAGCACGAAGAAGAGGTTCGGCGACGCGCCGTTGACGATCTGCACGCCGGACATTCCCTGTGCCTGCGCTGGCGAGAGGTCGACGGCAATCTGGGACTCGCCCTTGAGCACGTCCAGCTTCTGAACGTTTGCCTGAACGTTGCGGATGACGATCTTGCCAAACTTCGGCTTGGCCCCCCAGTACTTCGGGTTAGCGGTGAGCACTACCTGCGTGGTCGTGCTGTAGCTCGTCAGCGTGTACGGGCCGCTGCCTTCAGACGTGGTGTTGAGCGCGGCCTCTGCCTTGTCGGCCGTCGCGGCGTTGGCCGCATCGGTACCGCCCGCCGCCTCGACCTTCTTGGCGTCCAGGATGCCGAGGGACGGGTTGGTGAGGATGGCCGGGATAGCGGTATTCGGCGTCGTGCTCGTCAGCACGACCGTGTCCGGGCTGGGAGCTGTAGCGGTGATACCGGCCATCAGGAACGACGGGTTGCCGGCGATGTTCTTGGTGCGCATGAGCGAGAACACGACGTCGGCGGCCGTCACCGGGTCGCCGTTCGCGAACGTCACGCCCTTGCGCAGGGTGAAGGTGAACGTCTTGGCGTCGGCCGATGCGGTGTACGACGTCGCGAGGTCGGGCACCGGCGTTGTGACATCGGAGCCCTTGTAAGTGAGCAGCGTGTCGTAGATGGCGTGGTCGATCATGAGTCCGGTCGGCTCGAACATCCGCCCCGGGTCCAGAGTTTTGAGCACGAAGGAGGTCTCGACCACCAGGGACGGCGATGTCGAGGCCGACGATCCGCCGCTACCGCTACCGCTACCGCTGCCGCTGCTGCCGCAGGCAGCCAGGCCGGCGACGACGGCAAGAACACATCCTGATGCAAGCGGCCGGCGTAGTCGCATACGGCATCCCCTTATCGTTGCTGTGCTGTCGGGGTAAAGGCTGTGGGGTAACGGGCGGGCGTAACCAGCGAATAACAAGCAGACGGGAAATGATTAGGCAAACGTTCCCACCGGGCCGCACATCGGGTCAAGCATCTTAGGTTTCAGGTGGGAAACGACTGTGTATCCGATTGCTCTCTACCGTCGTGATGTTGAGGGCGTGCCGTGGCAGTTCGTTGTGACCCGAGCGTCCGGCATGTTGTGCAAACGTTCCCTCATGGTGCACTCTCGTGAGCCACGATGACGGCCTGACGCACGGATCGGAGGACTGTGCGCGAGCTCGATGAACTCGCCGAACGGTTCTGGGCATGGCGCGCTCGCCACCAGCCCCGGACTCGAGACGACATTCCGCGCCTGGATCGGCCAGCGGGCTGGCTGCCTGAGGTCGATGTCGAGCTGGCGAGCCGCCGCCGCGAGGAACTGAGCGCGTTCCAGGCCGCGCTGACCCGCGTCCGCCCGAGGGCGGTCGCGGACCGGGTCGACCACCGGCTGCTCAGGTCGGCGATGGCACGGGTGGAGTGGGAGAGCGAGATCCTCCAGGTACGGCGCATCCCGCGGTACTGGACTGACCAGGCCCTCGGGCCTGTCTTTGACGCCTTGCTGCGACCCGGCGTCGACGCCGCGCGCGTCGCCGAGGTCGTGCGGCTGCTGCGGGCCATCCCGATGACTATTGCGCACGCAGCCGCAGCTCTGGACCGGCCGGCGCGGGAGTTCGCTGCCCTCGCGGTTTCCGAGCTCGACGGCGTCGGCGCCCGCATCGAGGCGTGCACGCGAGCGCTAACGCGGATCGATCCGGCCGCCGCCGCCGATCTGCGCTCGGCCACAGCCGAGGCTGGGGCCACCATGGAGCAGTTCAGCGCCGGGCTTGCGGCGGCGATTCCCGCTCTGTCGGCTGCCCGTCCAGTCGGGCAGTTGCAGTTCGAGTGGTTCCTGCGTGAGGTCGCCTGCATCCCGCTGACGGTCGGCGACATCGCCGGCATCGGGCGCCGTGAATACGACCGCGCTGTATGGCTCGAGCTGCTGCACGGCACCCGTAGCCGCGCACTGGCACAACCGCCGCTGCCGGCCGACGCAAAGCTGCAAGCACGGCAGGAGGCCAGGAGCGAGGAGGACGTGCGGCAGTTCTACGCCGACCGCGGCATCCTGACACAGCCCCGCTGGCTGCGGCGTTATCTCGTTGCGCCGATGCCGGACTATCTCGAGCCCCTGCGGTTCCTTGGTATGGCCAACGATCTCACTGGACCGGACCGGCTCACCGAGGACGCGGTGTCGTACTTCCCGCCGCCACGAGCGGAGCTGCCATACTTCTACGCCGCCAACGCCCGCGACCCGCGCGCCGGGATCGTGCACGAGGGCGCCCACTATCAGCAGCTGGCGCTGGCATGGCGCAACCCGCGTCCAGTCCGGCGGCACTACTACGACTCCGCCGCTAACGAAGGGATTGCCTTCTACAACGAGGAAATGATGCTCGTGAGCGGCCTCGTCGACGATGCGCCGCACACACGCACGACATTGTGCAACTTCATGCGGCTGCGCGCGCTGCGGGTGTCGCTGGACGTCGGGCTCGCCACCGGCAGCCTTTCGATCACTGACGCGGCCAGCGAGCTTGAGTCCCGCGTCCCGATGGATAGCGCGACCGCGCGCGCGGAGGCCGCCTTCTTCGCCGAGGCACCAGGACAGGCGCTCACGTATCAGGTCGGCAAGACGCAGCTGATCAGCCTCATCGCCGACGCGGTGCGCGTGCGCGGGGCCGACATGGACTTGCAGGCCCTGCATGACGAGCTCTGGCTCAATGGCAACGTGCCGATCGCGTTGCTGCGCTGGGAGATCCTCGGGCTGACAGATGAGCTAGCCGCGCTCGACATCGACGCACGCTGATGCCGCGATAACACCAGGCGCGTCAGGACTGTGCAGCTCAGGACTGTGCAGCTCAGGGCAGGGCGCGGCAAGACCCTCGCTCGACGAGGCGGATCCCGACCCGGAACTCGCTGAACTCGTCAGGACCGCTGGCGCCGGAGTCGAGGCGCTGCAGCAGCAGGCCGGCGGCAAGCTCGCCCATCTGGCGCGCGTTGTTGTCGATCACCGTGATGGCGGGATGCCACCAGCGCGCTAGCTGAGAGTCCTCGTAGCAGATCACCGACAGATCGGCTGGTATCGCCACCGAACGCTCCCGCAGCGCTGGCAGCGCGCCATAGGACGCCTCGTGATTGGCGACGATCAGCGCGGTGGGCCGCTGGCGAGCAGGCAGCGCCAGCAGCGCCGCTACCGCCTGGGCGCCGCTAGCTGGGCTCAGCGGGGTCGGCCGGGTCAGCGCATTGCTGATCGGCAGGCCAGCTGCCTGCATGGCCAGCCAGTAGCCTTGCATCCGCTCGGCACCGGACTGGACGTCGGGCGGGCCGGCGATGATCGCGATCCGGCGATGCCCTCGGGCCAGCAGGTACTCGGTGGCCGTGCGCCCGCCAGCGATCTCGTCGCCGAGCACGCAGTCGCCGGCCGGGCGCCGCGGGCGGCGGGCTAGGTGCACGACCGCCGTGCCCCGCTCGCGCAGCTCGTCCGTTGCCTCGCTATCGGAGCCCACGACGATGACCCCAGCAGCGCTGTGGTCAGCCAGCGTGTGCAGGGCGGAGCGCTCTTGCACCGGGTCGCCACCAGTCACCGACAGCATGAGCTGGTAGCCGCGGCGGGCGAATTCCTGCTGCACAACCTCGGCGATCGTGTGGAAGCTCGCATTGACCAGATTTGTGACGACAAGCCCGATGAACTGCGAGCGTGCTGTGCGCAAGGCGCGGGCGCTGGCGTTGGGCCTATAACCGAGCGCGGACGCGGCCGCCCGAACCTTGGCTCGCGTGTCGCCGCTCACGCGGCTTGACCCGTTGAGGGCGCGCGAGGCGGTGCTGACGGACACGCCGCTCCGCTGTGCTACCTGGCGCAGATCGGCCGCCAACGTGCGCCCCATTCCCCGGATCCGCCGACTCCATAAACAGGTGCGGAAAGGTTTCCGCACGGCCTGCTAGTCCACCACCCTGACGATGCAGCACACGATCGTCAACCTGCCTGATCGGCGCACTTCGGGGTTATTTGCCTTCCGCCAGGATGGAACTGACCGCCACCTGGGTATGTCGTCGCGAATGTGGATCACCGGGGGAACTGATCAGTGCACCCGTTCCTAGCGGTCGTGCTCGCCGTGAGCGCAGCGCTTGTGTTCGGCATCGCTTCCGTGGCGGATCAGCGCAGCACCAAGAGAGTCAAGCGGCGGCAGCCCCTTTCGCCGCGGATCTTCCTCGATCTAGCGCGGCAGCCGCTGTGGATTGCCTCGATAGGCGGCACCTTGCTGGGCTTCGCCCTTCAGGTTCTTGCGCTCAGATACGGGCCGCTGGCCCTGGTCGAGCCCCTCCTTGTCTGCGGCCTGATCTTCGCCGTCCTGATCAACAGCTACCTGCGCAAACGCCTGGATGCTGTCCTGATCGGCGGGGTCATAGCCGCCGCGGCGGGCGTGGCCGGGTTTCTGGCGATCGCTCGGCCGACGAACGGCCAGTCCAGCGTCGGGTTCTTCGTCGTCCTGCCGCTCGCGGCCGGACTCACGGTCCTGGTCGCGGGCTGCCTCGCCGTTGCCAAGCGGAGTGACTTCCTCCGGCCACTCGCCCTCGCGCTCGCGTGCGGGATTAACTACGGTCTCGCAGCATTCCTGGTCAAGATCGTGGTGACCGATGTCAGCGGGGGGTTGCCTGCCGTACTCACGGACTGGCCGATCTACGCGCTGGCCGTGGTCGGACCACTCGGCTTCCTATTCAACGAGAACGCGTTCCAGCAGGGCACACTCATTGCGCCGGTGCTGGCGATCATCACCGTCTGCGACCCGATCATCTCCATTGCGCTGGGCGCCGCGTTCCTGCACGAGAAGCTCAACAGCACGCCAGCCGGAATCGCCGGCGAGGTCGTCTCGCTCACAATCATGGTCGTGGGTGTTGTCGTGACGGCTCACCGCGCGCCCCATGTCGTGACGCAGCTGAGCAACGCCAGAACCTGATCGGCCCAATGCTAGGAGCGGCCCAGCGCCGCCAGGGCAGAATGTCAGTGCCGTACCCCATCATCAGCAGGGGCAAGTCAGTGAAAGGGGCGCGAAATGCCTGCTGAGCCAGCGCCACTCAAGCCTGGCAAACCGTCGCGCAAGATGTCGCCGCGGGCAGCCGCCAGGGAGCTAGCCGAGCGTGACCCCGTGCTGGCGCGGCTCGTCAGCGAGGCCGGCCCGGCGTCCCTCCCGGTGCCGACGGAGACGCATTTTGCCACGCTCGTGCGCGCCATCACCTATCAGCAGCTGGCTGGTAACGCGGCGCGGGCCATCCACGGCAGGCTGATCACCGCGCTAGGCAACGAGGTCCTGCCAGAGCGACTGCTCGCCCTGCCCGACGAGGCGCTGCGCGGCGCCGGCCTGTCCCGCGCCAAGATCGCTTCGCTGCGCGACCTGTCTGCCAAGGTCCTCGACGGCACCGTCGTACTCGAGCCGCGCAAGCTGGCGCGCCTGAGTGACGCTGAGATCGTCGCTCGCCTGACGAGTGTGCGCGGCATCGGGCAGTGGACTGCCGAGATCTTCCTGATGTTCCAGCTCCGTCGGCTGGACGTCTGGCCAACAGGTGACCTGGGCGTGCGCCGTGGGTATGGCCTTGCGTGGAACATTCCTACGCCAACGGCCAAGGAGCTCGACCTCCTAGGGGAGGTCTACCGCCCCTATCGAAGCATCGTCGCCTGGTACTGCTGGCGGGCGGTCGAGCTGTTCGGTGCCCGCGCGGGCACCGGAGACGGTCCGCGCGCTGTCCCATTGTGAGGCGCCTGTCAGCAGCCGCCAGACGGCCCGGGCTCGCCGGGTCCTGACGATGGCTGATCGACCATCCCGCCGTACGATGTCCGCTGCTCACCGCCCAAGTGCACGACGTACCAGCGACCGCGCCAGGAGATCAGCGTGGCGATGCCGAAGGACATGATTCGTTCGCCGACCCGGTACACCAGGCGCGCGTTGGCCACGTGCCAGTAGCCGACGCTGTTCGCGCAGACGGCCGGGCTGATCCAGTCGGCTTCCTGCTCCGGCACTATGACCTCGACCAGCGTGGCCTGCCGGGCTCGGTCACCAATCAGGTTGTGCGCCGCCATCACGTCTGCCTTGAATTCGACCGCGAGGCGTCCCCGCCAGTCGCTAGCTGGATATGGGATCGCTTTCACTTGCTCATAGGCGACAAGCGGGAAGAAGGCCGGCATAGCTAGGTCTGGCCGACCGGAGACCACGCCGGCCCACAGATCGGTGATCTCAGCCTGGAACAGGGCGTCATGTGCCGTCGGCCGTGTGCTCGTCTGGTGCTGGCCAGGCTGGGCGGCCGGCACCGCGACCACCGCGGGCCAGTGTGCGGCTGACGACGACGGTGATGCGGAGGAACCGGTTGATGCGGCAACGGTTGCCGGCGCCGACGTCGGGTGGGCCGGAACGGCGGCCCGTGTGCTGCCACCTGCGGCTGACCCGGCGCAGCCACCGACGGCGACCGCCCCCAGCGCGACGATGGCAGCGGAGACCCATGGGCCTCGGCGCCCCGTCTGTCTCATGGCCAGCATGCTAAGCCGCCACTGAGGGCGCCTTGCGGGCCGGCTCGCGTCTCGCCCGAGGTCACAACCGTTCAGTCAGGGTCCGGGGAGTTCTTCCCCAAGCCAGCCGGGCATGAAGCAGGTGGCGCCGCCAGCAGAGGAGTTGTCTCGTGGATCTTGGCTTGACCGGGAAGGTCGCCGTGGTGACCGGCGCGAGCAAAGGCATCGGGCTCGCCATCGTGCGCGGCCTGACCGCGCACGGCGCGCTCGTCGTGGCGGGCGCGCGCACGTCTTCGCCTGAGCTGGCCGAGTTGGAGAAGGGCGGCCAGGTCCGGACGGCGCATGTGGACCTGACGGAGGCGAGCGGCCCCGCATCGCTGGTCACGTTCGCCGGCGACCGGATCGACATCCTGATCAACAACGTCGGGAACGCGCCAGCCCGGACCGGCGGCTTCCTGAGCATCAGCGACGACGACTGGCTGTCGACTCTCACGATCAACTTCATGACCGCGGTACGCACCACACGCGCAGCGCTGCCGGCCATGCTGTCGGCCGGAGGCGGCGCAATCGTGAACACGGGCTCGGTCAACTTCCGCCTGCCCGATCCAGGGGTGATGGACTACAGCGCCGCCAAGGCTGCACTCGCGAGCTTCGCCAAGGCGCTGTCCAAGGAGGTCGGGCCGCACGGCATCCGCGTCAACTCCGTCAGTCCCGGCCCCGTGGCTACTGACCTGTGGCTTGGCTCAGGAGGCGTCGCTGCAACCGTGGGCGCAGCCACTGGCGCGGACCCCAAGGACGTGGCTGGCCAGGCGGCAAGCCAGATGGTGACCGGTCGTTTCACGAAGCCCGAGGAAGTGGCCGACCTGGTGCTGTTCCTGGCCAGCGAGCGGGCGGCGAACATCACCGGCGCCGACTATGCCATCGACGGCGGGCTCATCCAGACTTTGTGAGGTATGAGCGGGTTAATCTGCTATCGCTAACTACGCCGAGAGCGAAGCGAGCCCACAAACGCCCATGGTCACAGGTCCGCCGCGGCGGTCATCGCAAGAGGCGGTGCGCGCGGAACCTACGATGGGCGAATGGAAGACGCACCGGCCACAGAAGCCGAGGCTCGCGGCGATCCCGCATCAGGCCCCACTTCGGCCCCGGAATCACGGCCCCGGCCGGCCATCATGACGGTAGACGACGACCCGGATGTCTCGCGCGCCGTCGCCAGAGACCTGCGCCGCCGCTACGGCGAGCAGCACAGGATCGTGCGCGCGGAATCAGGCGAAGCCGCACTCGACGCGCTGCGGCAGATGAAGCTGCGCGGCGACCTCGTGGCGATCATCCTGGCCGACTACCGGATGCCGCAGCTCAACGGCATCGAATTCCTCGAGCGCGCGATGGACATCTACCCTGGCGCCCGCCGTGCGCTGCTCACCGCGTATGCCGATACCGGCGCGGCGATCGACGCCATCAACGTGGTGGACCTCGATTACTACCTGCTCAAGCCGTGGGATCCGCCGGAAGAGAAGCTGTACCCGGTTGTCGACTCGCTGCTCGAGACGTGGCTGTCCTCCGATCACAGGCCCGTGCCCGAGACCAAGATCGTGGGACACCGCTGGTCGGCGCGGTCGTCGGAGGTGCGCGAGTTCCTGGCGCGCAACCAGGTGCCCTATCGCTGGTACGCCTCCGATGAGCCAGAGGGCCGCCGGCTCCTGGAAGCGGCAAACCAGGACGGGCAGACGCTACCCGTCGTCATCGCGCCTGACGGCACAGTGCTTGTGGAACCGTCCGAGCCAGAGCTCGCGAGCAAGGTCGGCCTGGCGACTAACCCGTCGACTGACTTCTACGACCTCATCGTCATCGGCGGCGGTCCGGCCGGCCTCGGCGCGGCTGTGTACGGCGCTTCGGAGGGACTGCGGACCGTGCTCGTGGAGCGGACTGCTACCGGAGGCCAGGCCGGTCAGAGCTCGCGGATCGAGAACTACCTGGGCTTCCCCGACGGTGTCTCGGGCGCGCAGCTCACGGAGCGCGCGAGGCGGCAGGCGTCCAAGTTCGGCGCCGAGATCCTGACCACGCGCGAGGTGGTCGGCCTGGAGGTTAACGGGTCGGCCCGGACGATTCGATTTGCCGACGGCACCTCCATTAGCGCGCACACGGTCATTCTCGCTACCGGAGTGGCGTACCGGCAGCTAGCCGCGCCCGGCCTGGCCGACCTCACTGGGCGGGGGGTCTACTACGGCTCGGCGCTGACCGAGGCCACCAGCTGCGCTGGCCAGGACGTCTACATCGTCGGTGGCGCCAATTCCGCCGGGCAGGCCGCGGTTTACCTGGGCAAGCGTGCGCACTCAGTGACGATCCTGGTGCGGGCGCCGTCGCTGACCAAGTCGATGTCGCACTACCTGATCGAGCAGGTCGATAACGTCCCGGCGATTACCGTCCGTACGTGTACCGAGGTGGTCGAGGCGCACGGAACCGATCACCTGGAGCGCCTTACCCTGCGCGACAGCAACACCGGCGAGACGCATACGGTCGACGCCCAGTATCTGTTCGCCTTCATCGGCGCTGCCCCGCTGACGGACTGGCTGAAGGATGTGGTCGTACGCGATCATCACGGGTTCGTCGTGACCGGCCCCGACCTGGTCGTCGAGGGCGAGCCGCCGGTCGGCTGGCCACTGGACCGCGCGCCGTATCACCTGGAGAGCAGCGTGCCTGGCGTGTTCGTGGCAGGCGACGTCCGGGCCGAGTCGGCCAAGCGGGTAGCGTCCGCGGTTGGCGAAGGCGCCATGGCGGTCATGCTGGTGCACCGCTACCTGGAGATGCTATGAGCACCGAGGCCGTAGCCAGCGCGCCGATATCCAGCTCCGGGGGCTTGTGCAGTGCCGACGAGCTGCGCCACCTGTTCCTCTTCGAGAAGCTGGCGGACGACCAGCTCGCGTGGCTCTGCCGAGAAGGCCGGGCGATCGTCGTCGAGCCCGGCCGTGTCTACGCCGAGGGCGAGCCCGCTAAGGCGTTGTACGTACTGTTGTCCGGCACCGTTGTGCTGTCGCGCCAGATCGGCACCGATGACGTCGAGACAACAAGGTCGTCGAGTCCGGGAGTCTATTCCGGCGCGTTCTTCGCCTATCTCGGCGACCGCGTGCCCCAGGTCTACAACAACTCCATGCGGGTCACTGAGCGCTCACGGTTCTTTGTACTCGATGCGCCCAAGTTCGCCCAGCTGATGTCCGACTGGTTTCCAATGGCTGTGCACCTGCTGGAGGGACTGTTCTTCGGCACGAAAAGCACTCAGGAGGCCATCGGGCAGCGCGAGCGGCTGCTCGCGCTTGGCGCACTATCGGCCGGCCTGACGCACGAGCTGAACAACCCGGCGGCAGCGGCAGTGCGCGCGACCGCCGGCCTGCGCGAGCACGCGATCGCGCTCCGGCGCAAGCTGCCCGCGATCGCATCGGGCCGCCACGACGGCGCGGTCCTGGAACTGCTCGTCAAGATCCTCGATGACGTCGCCGAACGTGTCGCGACGGCGCCGGCGCTCGGCCCGCTGGAGACATCGGACCTGGAGGACGCGGTCACCGACTGGCTCGACGAGCATGAGGTCGGGAACAGCTGGCAGCTCGCGCCCCCATTCGTGCAGGCTGGCATCGGGCCGGACAAGCTAGACCGGATCGCCGCTGCCGTGGCGGATGCGGCCGGCGACCGCTCCGACGGCGAGCTGGCTGGCGCGTTGCGCTGGCTTGCCGACACGATCGAGACCGAGCAGCTGCTGAATGAGATCACCGACTCGGTGGCGCGTATCTCTAGCCTGGTTGGCGCGGCGAAGCAGTACTCCCAGCTCGACCGCGCGCCGTATCAGGTCGTGGACATTCACGAACTGCTGGACAGCACACTGGCCATGCTGGGCGCCAAGATCGGTAACGGCATCACGGTGGTGCGGGAGTACGGACACAACCTGCCCCGTGTCCCCGCTTTCCCCGGCGAGCTGAATCAGGTGTGGACGAACCTCATCGACAACGCGGTGGCGGCGATGCACGGCTCAGGCACGCTGACGATCCGGACGGCACTCGATCGCGACCAGATCCTGGTGGAGTTCGGCGACACCGGGCCTGGCGTGCCGCCCGAGATCCAGGACCGGATCTTCGAGCCGTTCTTTACTACGAAGCCAGTCGGCCTGGGCACGGGCCTCGGCCTCGACATCTCTTACCGCATTGTGGTCCAGCGGCATCACGGGGACCTGCGTGTCGAATCGGTGCCCGGCGACACCCGGTTCCGGGTCTGGCTGCCGCTCACGACGCCCGAAACAACCGCATAACGGACTACCTGAGCTAGCTCGTCGAGTGGCTGCCTCATCGCGTGCACGGTTAGGGCCCAGATTCCGGAAAATCTGGGCCCTAACCGTGCACACGTTGGACGATTGCGACGGGACGGCGTCCTGGCTGACGGCGTTCCGTGAGATTCAGGCGGTCACGGCAATGATGATGATCAGCGCGAGCAGGACGCACAAGAAGATCGTCGGGACCAGCCAGTTGGGTGCCTGCCAGCCGCCGACGCGAGGCGCCCGCGCGTGTCGCCGCTGCGGGAGACGCCTGCCACCGGTCCCGCTGAATGCCTCGGGCGGCAGTGGCGGACCCGACAGCGATCCCGGGATGCCGCCGCCCTGCTCCCACGACTGGCGTGGCCGCCGGCGACGCGTCACGGCGGACTCGCATCGCGGCGGCCGATGAAGATTACTTTGGCAGATCCGGCCCCGTTCCCTGCCTGAGAACCTGGGCGAACCTCGGCCGCGAACCCGGCAGCCCGCAACAGCGTGATCCACGTGTCCCGGCGGAACGAACCGAGCCGGTGCGCTTCCGGCACGACTTGTACGGTGCCGTCCGCGTCGCGCAAAGTGAACTCGTATTCGGCGAGGATCCAGTCGTCGCCAGGTACGGGGTCGCGAGTCCGCTCGCGGAAGCTGGCCTGTCGGCCAGTGCCATCGTGACCGCCACCTCCCCCTGTACCGGCGCGGAAGGTCTCGGCCGTGTGGTCAGGCGCGAAAACGGCCAGGCCGCCGGGGCGGCAGTGCGCGAATGCCGTGCGGATGACGCGGCCCAGGTCGTCTTTCGTGGTTACGTAGTCGACCGCATCGTGGACTAGCACGGCGTCGTACTGGCGGCCGAGGCGAATCGTTCGCATGTCCCCCTGGACGTGCGCGCAGTCCGGGTTCAAGCGCCGCGAGACGTCGAGCATCTGCACCGACAGATCGACCAGCGTCATCGACCTGCCATCCTTGAGATGCAGCGCCACGTGCCCGCCGCCGCAGCCGAGGTCGAGCACGGTGCGGACCGGCTGAGCCGCCGACGCGAAGACGGCGGCGATGACGGCGGCGTCGTCGGCGTACTCGGCCGGCGGTGAGATCACTGGCCACCACCCGGCCAGCTCCTCGTAGAGGCTGTAGCCGCCCGACCTATCCATGCCGCGTTCCTGCCACCGCTTCCATCATCACCCATGACCGTCCGTCGGCTGCATCCTCGGCAAGTCCACCGCATACTCTGTGCAACGGGGCCGATGCAACGAGGCCGATGCAAAAAGGGCCGACGCAAATGGGTCGACCCAAATGGGCACGAGCAGCAACGATCGCCAGGAGGACGCAGCGTGGCTAAGACACCGGAAACCGGTCAGGTTCCGCCCGACTTCACGCTCCCCGGCATCGAGCTGATCGGAGGCGAGACCGTGCACTCGCAGTACACCCTGTCGCAGCAGCGTGGGCAGCCGATCGTGCTTGCCTTCTACCCCGGCGACAACACGATGGTCTGCACGCGCCAGCTGTGTTCGTATACCTCGGGCCTGGAAAGCTTCACCGGCTTCGGAGCCAAAGTCTGGGCAATCAGCCCGCAGGGCCTGGCCAGTCACGAGCAGTTCGCGCGCAAATACGCCCTGGCCTTCCCGTTGCTCGCCGATGAAGGACTGACGGTGGCGCGACAGTACGGCATCACGCTCGGGGGGGCAGGCCTGCGCCGCTCTGTATTCGTCATTGACTCAGGCGGCGTGCTGCGCTGGAAGCACGTCACGCTCGTGGGCCTGACGTTCCCGACGACGGAGACGATCTCGGCCCAGCTCGCCGCGGTCAAGGCCGCCTGATGCGCATCCTCATCATCGGCGGTACCGCCTTCGTCGGCCGCCACATCACGGCTGCCGCGATGGACGCCGGTCATGATGTAACCCTGTTCCATCGTGGCCAGACCGGCGCCGAGCTCTTCCCGGCGGCCACCCATGTGAGCGGCGACCGGGACGAGGATCTGTCCGGCCTCGCCGGCGCTAGCTGGGACGCGACGATCGACGTGTGTGCGTACTTCCCGCGGCAGGTGCGGTCGCTCGCGACGGCTCTTGGCGGCCGCGGCGGCACCTACGTGTACATCTCCAGCGTCTCCGCGTACAGCCCGTCGGTGCCGCCCAACTATGACGAGAGCGCGGCACTCGCGACGATCGACGACCCCGAAGCGACGGACGTCTCCAACGAGAACTATGGCGGCCTGAAGGCAGCCTGCGAGCACGTGAGCGCCGAGCTTTTCGGGCCGGACACGACGATCATCCGCCCGACCTACGTGATCGGTCCGTACGACCGGACTTACCGGTTCACGTGGTGGGTCGACCGCCTGGCCAGGGGCGGCACGGTGCTGGCGCCCGGCGACCCGGATGACCCGATCCAGGTGATCGACGCCAGCGATCAGGCCGCGTTCGTCGTCTCGCTCCTAGAGAAGTCGGTCACCGGCACGTTCCATACGGTGAGCCCAGCACCGCCGTTCGGCTTCGGCGCGATGCTCGAAGCGATCGCGGCGGAGGTGGCACCACCAGGCACGCAGCTCACGTGGGCCGCTAGCGACTTCCTGCTGGAGCACGGCGTCGACGGCGCGGCGCTACCGCTGTGGGCTGAAGGCGAGGCTTCCAATATGAGCAGGGCCAACCCGGCCGCTGCGTTCGCTGCCGGGTTGACGCCGCGGCCGCTGCGCGAGACTGTCGCCGACATCCGTGCCGAGGACAGGGTGCCCGGTACCGGCCGCCCTGGCGTGGGTATCTCCGCGGAGCGCGAGGCGGAACTGCTCGCGCGCTGGACGGCCGCATCACGCTGACGAGCAAGGCAACGGGCCCGCCACCACGCGCCATTCGGTGGCGCGCGACGGCGGGCCCGTCCCGACGTAAGGGTGAGGTCAGGCCTTGACGGCCTCGATCTCGAGCTGCAGCGTGACCTTCTCCGCGACAACAACGCCGCCGTTGGCCAACGGTGCGTTGAAGCTGACATTGAAGTCACTCCGGTTGATCTCGCCCGTTGCAGTGAAGCCCGCCCGGACGCCGCCGTACGGGTCGGGTCCGAAGCCATTGAGCTCGAGGTGCAGCGGCACGCTCTTGGTGACGCCCTTCAGAGTCAGATCGCCGTCGATGACGTACTCGCCGTCCTCGACGCGGATGCCCGTCGACTTGTAGGTCATGGTGGGGTACGTCTCGACCTCAAAGAAGTCAGCCGACCTGATGTGGGCGTCGCGCTGCTCCTGGCCGGTGTTGATCGAGCTCAGGTCGATCTCCGCTGTCACCGAGGACTGGGTCGGGTCGTCAGCCGTCACGATCTGGCCGCTGAAGTTGCTAAACCTCCCGCGAACCTTGCTGACCATCATGTGGCGGACTGAAAAGCCCACCTCAGAGTGAACTGGATCGATGGTCCACGTGGCGGCCTCGTAGCCGGGGACAGCCGTCTCAGTCGTTGCTGAGGTCAAGGTGATCACTCCCGAAAGCATGTGGTTGAATGTGAACTTGTTGAGTACTCAATGATTATCATGGCCGGAGAGAGTTGTCAAACGCTCAACTACCTGGGGTATGATCTGTGCATGGCCGATTCCCGGGCTCGGTGGCTGTCCGCCGAGGAGCAGAGCGCATGGCGGGCGTTCCTTACCGCGACGCAGACGCTCTTCTCGGCTGTCGAGGGGCAGCTACAGCGGGAGTCCGGTATTCCGCACGGATACTACGAAATACTTGTCAACCTCTCCGAAGCCCCGGGCCGTGCGCTGCGGATGAGCCAGCTCGCCGAGGCCTCTACCTCGAGCAAGAGCAGACTTTCCCACGCGGTTGCGCGCCTTGAGGACCGCGGCTGGGTGGAGCGCCTCGACTGCCCGACCGACCGGCGCGGCCAGATCGCACGACTGACAGACGTTGGTTTCGCGGCGCTTGATGCCGCTGCCCCGCGTCACGTGGAGCAGGTCCGGCGGTCGCTGTTCGACCGGCTGACCCCGGCGCAAGTGGTGCAGCTGGCGGCCATCAGCGCCGCCATCGCGGCTGGCGAGCACGGCGACGGCGAGTGCTGCGCGGCCAGTTGCGACGGCGAGCCCGGCGAACTTGGCGAGGCCCGCGAAATAGGCGAGGCCGGCGAACTTGGCGAACCCGGCGAAATAGGCAAGCCGGCCCAGTAGGCCAGTCGTCAGATCCAGTCGCTAGACCAGGTCGGCAGGGCCGTCGCTGGCTGCGAGCTGCGCCGCCATGGCGGCGGCGATCGCGGAAGGACCAGGACCCGGCTCGCGTTGCAGGCCGGCCACAACGCCCTCGCGGTCAAGCTCACTGCGATTCTGGCTGAGCTTCTGCTTGGCTGCGATCTCGGTGATGGTGAGCTCGACGCCGACAATCGCCCGCAACTGCCCGTCGATGTACTCAGGCGGCGCATCGGTCACCGCCCACGGGTGCTCGCGGCCGCCCTCGTGTCGGCGGGTCAGGCGCGTCACGAAGCCACGCAGCCACTCGGGGTCCTGATGGAACCTGACCGCTCCGGTCAGGTGCACGGCCTCGTAGTTCCACGTCGGCACCACCCGGCCATGCCTGGCTTTGCTCTCATACCAGCTCGGCGAGATGTAGGCCTGGGGCCCGTGCACGATCGCCAGGGCCTGCGCCCCGCTCTGCGCGGTCTTCCACTGGTCGTTGGCGATAGCGATGTGCCCGAGCAGCCGGCCAAAACCGCCATCTCCCCCGTCGCGGACCTCGGCACCGAGCGATTCTGGCCGTTCCCAGATCACCGGCAACAGCGTCGACACCGGCTTGACGCCATCGAAGGTGACAAGGTCGGCCGACTGCGCTGCGTCAACGAACGCTGCGATCTGCGCCAGGTCGGTGACGGTGAAGTGCCGTGGGAGATACATGCCCATAGCGTAAGCGGCCAGCCCTACGTCCGTGATCGCCACAGATCCGGCACCGCCCAGTGCGCCGAATCCTTCGTGAACACGGATAACCGCGCCCGAAACCCGTTACCAGCAGCCGTGCGCAGCCAGCTATGCTGCAAGGCAACGCGCTGACGGAGACAAGTAGCGCCGGACCACGTGAGTACCTGCCCGGCCAGCCTCGCCCGCGAGGCGGCGTAGGCAACAGAGAGCTCCCGGAAGCTGCGAAGGGAGCCTCACGCCCGGCTGCAAAGACACTCCCGAGCGCGGGGAGGAACGGCGACCGCGGCCAGCGGCCAGCCCCATGCCCCGCCGGCTAGCCCCCGTTACGGGCTTAACGAGGCCATCCGAAGCCTGGCTCTCCTAGCAGGACCTCCGGATTGGCGAAAGTGCGGTGGCACCGCGAGTTCCCTTATCGCCCGCACTCCCAAGGGGTCGCCACAATCCCCCAAGGGAGCTGTGATGATCTCACGAGTACTGTCCGCCGACCTGGCTGAGCGCACCGGCGAGCGAGTGACGATCGCGGGCTGGCTGCACCGCCGCCGCGAGCTCAAATCCGTAACCTTCCTCATCATCCGCGACCGCGCCGGCCTGGCCCAGGTCGTCCTGCCGCCTGGCGAACCTGTGACAGCCGGCGAGGAGACCGTCCTGCAGATCGAGGGCCTCGTCGTCGCGAACCTGCAAGCACCCGGCGGTGCCGAGCTCACCGAGCCGGTCGTGACCGTGCTGTCTGGCCCAGCGGAACCGCCGCCCTTCGACTTGTACCGGCCGGGCCTGACCGCCACGCTCCCGACGGTCCTGGACCACGCCCCGACCAGCTTGCGGCATCCGCAACTGCGCGCTGGCTTCGAGGTAGCCGCAGCGAGCGCGGCGGGCTTCCGCGCCGCGCTGGACACGGCCGGATTCACGGAGATCTCCACCCCGAAGATCGTCGAGTCGGCCACCGAGGGTGGCGCGAACGTCTTCCGCATCGACTACTTCGGCCGCCCTGCCTACCTCGCCCAGTCGCCGCAGTTCTACAAGCAGGCGATGGTCGGCGTCTTGGAGCGGGTCTACGAGGTCGGTCCGGTGTTCCGGGCCGAGCCCCACGACACCGGCCGTCACCTGGCGGAGTACACCAGCCTGGACGCCGAGCTCGGCTTCATCACCGACCATTTCGACGTGATGCCAGCCTGCCGGGACGCAGTCGCTGGCATGGTCGATTCGGTCCGGGAACGGGGTAGCTCAGCTATGCAGTTGCTCGGCGCCACGCTGCCGATGGTGCCAGCCGAGATCCCGCACATTCACTTCGCGGCAGCGATGGAGATGATCTCCGTGGCGACAGGCGAGGACGTTACAGGCGAGGATGACCTCGCCCCGGCCCATGAGCGCTGGCTATGCGAGTGGGCCGAGCGCGAGCATGGCAGCGACCTGTTGTTCGTCACCGGCTATCCGCTCGCGAGCAAGCCGTTCTACACCCACCCTGACCCAGCCCGCCCTGGCTACTCCAACGGCTTTGACCTGCTCTTCCGCGGTACCGAGATCGTGACGGGCGGTCAGCGGCTGCACCGGTATGAGGACTATCTCGCCGCGCTCGCCGCGCGTGGCCTGGACTCCGCGCCGTTCGCGGGTTATCTCCAGGTGTTCCGGCACGGCATGCCGCCGCACGGCGGGTTCGCGATCGGGCTCGAGCGCTGGACGGCACAGCTGACCGGAGCGGCGAATGTCCGGCAGGTCACGCTGTTCCCGCGCGACCTGCACCGGCTCAGCCCGTGACGCGACTACGGCCAGCAGACGACCGGCTGTCGACTGGGAGCCGTCGACCGTGGCCTAGGTCCGCCTGACGGAGAATTCGGTCACGGAATCTCGACGACGACCTTGCCGACGTGTCCTGCCTCGACGGCCTCATGTGCAGCGACGATCTGGTCCAACGGGAACGTGGTGACCGGCAGCGGTGTCAGCGCTCCAGCGGCGAGCGCCGCGCTGATGTCGGTCACTGCGTGGTCCGCCGCCTCGGCGGGTATCGCATACAACAGGACAAAGCGAAGCGTCAGGTTGGCGTTCATGAGCTTGCGCACCGGCAGCACCGGATCGCTGGGCTCGGCCGCGTAGTCGACGATATGCGTCGAAGGTCCGGACACGGCGAGGTCGAGCTCGAGGTTGGCGCCGAGCGCAAGTTCGACGATCCGGTCCATCGTGGGGGCGAAGGCGCGCAGCTGGTCGGCGGCATCGGGATCGCGGTAGTTCACGACCACGTCGGCGCCGGCTCGCCGGGCTAGCTCGGCTTTCTGTGGGCCGCTGACGGTTGTCACCACGCGTGCGCCGAAGAACTTGGCCAGTTCGACAGCGAAGTGGCCAACCGCCCCAGCCCCGCCAGCGACGAGGACGTTCTTGCCGGCGACGGGGCCGTCGGCGACCAGGCAGCGATGAGCTGTTATGGCCGGCACGCCCAGACAGGCACCGAGCTCATCCGAGGCGCCGTCCGGGAGCGGCACGGCCTGCCGCGATGGCAGGACAGACCACTGCGCTGCGGTCCCCCAGCGCTGGCCAGCGGCAGCCAGCCAGGTCCAGACTCGCTGTCCGACGCGGCTCGCGTCGACTCCGTCGCCGACGGCATCGATGACCCCGGCGCCGTCATGATGCGGGATCTGGAAGCCGTCAATGAGCCGCGGGGTAGCGCCACTGCGCGACTTCCAGTCGGTCGGGTTGATGCCTGACAGCCGCATCCTGACCCGAACCTCGCCCGGCCCTGGCTCGGGCGTCTCGATCTCCGTGACCCGCAGCACGCCCTCCGCTGGTCCGTGCCGCTCGAAGACTGCTGCCTTCAACTGCGTTACCCCCTCAGCCGAAGACCGGCACGAGTCCGTCGATGTCGGCCAGATCCTCTGGGGCCGGCTCCCACTCACCGGCCGCGGCGTTTTCCTTGACTTGCTCGGGCGAAGTCGCCCCGGCGATGACCGATGCGCAGCCCGGCAATGCGGCAAGGCCGCCGATCGCGACTTCCAGCATGGTCCTGCCGTGCTTCTCAGCCCAGTCCTCCAGGCCCTCGACCTTGTCCAGCCTCTGGTCGGTGATGTAGTCCGTTCGGTCCGCCAGCCTGCTGCCTGCGGGCGGCGGGACACCGCGGCGGACCTTGCCGGTGAGCAGGCCGTTGGCGAGAGGGAAGAATGGCAGGACGCCGAGCCCGCATTGGATGGCAGTGGGCACCACCTCAAGCTCGGCGTGCCGCTCCAGAAGCGACCAGTGATTCTGCGCCGAGATAAACGGAACGGCGCCGAGCTCGCGCGCCGCGGCCGCTGCCGTCGCGATCTGCACGGCGGAGAAATTGGAGTGGCCGATATACCGCACCAGCCCAGCCTGGACCAGCTCGGTCAGCGCCGTCAGCGTCTCCTCGATCGGCGTCATCGGGTCGGGCGTATGGATCTGGTACAGGTCGATGTAGTCGGTGCGGAGGCGGCGCAGCGACTGCTCAACGGCGCGCCTGATATAGCTGCGGCTGCCCTTGGCGCCGGCAGCCGGACCGTAACCCATGTCGCTGCCTTGGGAGCCGAACTTCGTAGCGAGCACGACCTGGTCGCGACGGCCCGCCAGCACTTCACCCAGCATCTCCTCGGAGCGCCCGGCGCCACCGTAGGTCTCCGCGGTGTCGAGGAGAGTCACGCCGACATCGATCGCTGCGTCCACGACCGAGCGCGTCTGCTCAACGTTCAGCCGACGGCCGAAGTTGTTGCAGCCGAGCCCGACCACGGACACGAGGAGTCCGGACCTGCCGAGTGGCCTGTAACGCATGCGTCCTGCCTTCACGCGTAGCTGATGCGTATCTTTGCGATGCTATCGAGAGCCGCGATCCCCGTCGGGGTCAGGTACGCGAGCAGCGAGGCCGCACGCCCCGGGCAGCCGGCCGATAGGCCAAGAATGCCGCGGCGCGGCCGCTCGAAGGGCTAGCCGGAATCGCACCTGCGATATCATCGGCACAATGGCGATTGGGCTGCGTCCATTACGCAGATGCGCAGCAAGTGGCCGCCTATAAGGGCGAGTGGTTTTAAATCCTCATGGCGACGCGAACGGTGCTGGCTTGATAGTAAGATCCACGCGGCATATCGGAGGGAGCGCGGCTGATGGCTGACGGCACGAGGCCTGTCGGCGCGATAGCGGGCGATGCGCGCACTACCAGCGACATAGCGCGTGCCGATACTGCTGGTGCACCAACAGTGCTGCGCATTCTGCTAGGCACTCAATTACGACGCCTGCGCGAATCCCGTGGCATTTCGGCCCAGGATGCTGCGAAGGCGATCCGCGGCTCGGAATCAAAGATCAGCAGGATTGAGCTCGGCCGCAATGCGGTGCGCGAGATCGATATTGCCGACCTGCTTAACTTGTATGGCATCACCGAGGCGGCCGAGCGCGAGCAGCTCCTCACCCTGGCTAGCCAGGCCAACCAGCCGGGCTGGTGGCACCGGTACCAGGATGTCTTGCCGTCCTGGTTCCAGTCGTACATCGGACTTGAAGAGTCAGCCGAGTCCATCCGCAGCTTCGATGCCCAGTTCGTGCCGGGCTTGCTGCAAACGGAGGACTACGCGGCCGCGGTCATCCAGCTCGGCGAGTACTCGCGTGCGGAATCGCACAGGCTCGTGTACTTGCGCAAAGAGCGGCAGCGGCGATTCACGGCGGGCGGACTGCGGCTGTGGGCGATCATCGACGAGGCGGCATTGCACCGCCCGATCGGCAGCCCTGCGCTCCGGCGCGCTCAGCTAGCGCACCTGCTCGAGATCTCCGACCGACCGGGTCTTACGATTCAGGTGTGCCCGTTGCGCACCGGCGCGTCCCACGCGGCGCCGGGCAGCTTCAGCATTCTGGAGTTCGCGACGGACGACCTGCCTGACGTTGTCTACGTGGAGCAGCTGACCAGCGCGCTGTACCTGGACAAGCGCGGCGACGTGCACCGGTACACCCAGGCGATGGATCAGATCGCCGCGTCCAGCACGACGCCTGAGCAGACCGAAGACCTCATCCGTTCCATTCTGGGGGAGTTGGAGGGATCCGAGTGAGCAGCAGCACCGGGCCGAATGCCCATCACACAACCGCCAAGGCCATCGGGGCGACGTGGATCAAGAGCAGCCACAGCGGCCCGACCGGAGGGAACTGCGTCGAGGTCGCCTTCCTAGCGAGCGGCGACGTGGCCATGCGCAACTCCCGCCAACCCGACGGCCCCGCGCTGGTTTTCACCGGGGCGGAATGGGCCGCATTCCTCGGCGGCGCTCGCGACGGCGAGTTCGGCGATCCCGGCTGACGTTGCTCGCACCCCCGCGGATGCGGGAAGATGTGAGGTGTGCACGGCATCACCAGCTTCGTCGAGGGTTACTGGTGGCTGGTCTTCGTCATCCCGCCAGTCCTCGGCGGCAGCCTCCAGCAGCACCACAGGCGTCGGCTCGCCATCATTGCGGCCAAGGGCCAACTCGCTGAGACCAGGAAGCAGTCGCTCAGCGCGCCGCCCGAGCCCCAGGCGATCTGCGGGTGCAGCCATCACCTGAGCTTCCACAACCCGCACACCTCGGCCTGCGCGGTCGATGACTGCCGCTGCCAGCAATACGTCGGCCCCGAGCCGCTCGGTCACGTTTTCGCGCTGCCGCTGATCGATCCCGATACAGGTCCGCAGGCGGCGGTCCCGCCGCCGTCATCCCACGCGACCTCGGCCGACTAAGTCGCGCCTGCCACGGCCCGAAGACACCTGACGGCCCCCGGATAACTGGCGCCAGCCAGCAATGCGGGGCCAGCCAACGCCCGAAGACACCTGACGGCCCCCGGATAACTGGCGCCAGCCAGCTATCCGGGGGCCAGTCAGTCTCTGCCCCGCCCGGGTTCAGCTCACCGGCACGTCAAACTCGCCGGCCTTGGCGCCAGTCAGAAACGCAGCCCATTCCTCGCCGTCGAAGATGTGCGGCGGCTTTGTGATGTCCTTCGAGTCGCGAAGCGCGACCATGCCATCGGCCAGGTGAGCGACCTGAACGCAGGCCGAGTTGTTGCAGGCGCGGCTGCTGATCCACGCTGCGTTGGAAGTGTCGTGTTCGGACATGCAGGTGTATTCCTTTCAGGCGGATACTTCGGATCCTTCAGATATAGATCGGATGAGCAGCGCCGAGTCGGCAGGAGGAAGAGCAGTCGCACGAAGAAGGTCGAAAGCTTCCGATCGCGCGCGCACCTCGCGGTCACGCTCCTCTATATACGCCTGCCCGGTAACCCCCTCGGTATAAACGACGTCGGGGTCGAAGCGCTCGGGAAACTCGATAATCGCGAAAGAACCGCCCATGCCCGGGTGCAGCCCGCTGCCGAACGCGAGCACCTGCAGGGTGACATTTGGCCACTGACTGGCCTCGTAGAGGTGCTCAAGCTGCTCGCGCATGACGCCCGAAGGGCCCACCATCCGCCGCAGCACGGCCTCGTCGAGGATCAGCCACAACTCGAGCGGGCTGGCGCGCAGGAGCACGTCCTGCCGCTGCATCCGAAGCTTGACCAGCCTGTCAATTTCATCAGTTGTCTGCCGCCTGCGTACCGTCGACATCACTGCGCGAGCGTAGTCCTCGGTCTGGAGCAGGCCATGAACCACCTGTGCCTCGTAGACCCGCAGCGAGGCGGCCTCGGCTTCGAGGCCGACGTAGATACCAAATCCAGTCGGTAATACGCCGTCCCAGACCGCCCACCAGCCCTTGCGGTGCCCTTCCCTGGCCATCTCCAGCAAGATCTGCCGCTGGCCCGCATCGTCAACCCCGTAGAGCTCGAGCATCGAGGTCAGGTAGGACGTCCGCGTCGGCGCCTTGCCAGTCTCAATCCTGGACAGCGTCGACGGGGCCAGGCCGAGTCGCTCGGCCACTTCTTCGAGTTTGATCGATTGCGACTCTCGCAGCCGCCTTAACTCGCTGCCGAGTCGACGGCGGCGAACAGTAGGTCCGACCGACACTGGCACTCGCCTCGTCTTCGGGAAGCTCGCGGCCAATCTTTCTAGGCCCAATCGATCAGGCACAGCAGATTAGCTGCCTGTCACTCGCTTGTCGATGACGATACATGAATCACCAGGTTTCGTGAGATCCCATGTGAAATCTCGCGGCGGTGATTTGCGCCTTGCACTTGCGTGCCATGCATCGTCACTTCATGATTGAGCTTAGAAGGCGCCTTGCTCGCGTCGCGCGCTTTTGGCACGGGTTCCGTCGCCAATACTTGGCAATTCAGGACGACTCGCCGTATCCGAGCAGCAGATTCTCGGCCCGCGCGGGAGGGAGCGACCGGGATGGCAGGCTCCGCCGCGAGGATGAGCGACTCAACCGACGCTCTCACCGTGATGGCAGCGGCCCCGGTCCTTGGTAGCCTCACCATTCCTGGTCGGCCTGAGCACGTGCGCGAGGCACGTGCCTTTGCAACCAAAGCCCTCGGCGACTTACATCCCGCCCTGGATACTGCCGTACTGCTGACGTCCGAGCTCGTCACCAATGCAGTCACGCATAGCCGGTCGCGCTCCAACGGCGGCACGGTGACGGTCGTGATTGCCGAATCCAAGGGCGGGGTGCGCATCGAGGTCACCGACGCGGGGTCCGAACTGAGCGCTCCGGTCGTCCGCGGTGACGTATATGCGTCCGATGGACATGGCCTGTTCCTCGTGCAGACGCTCTCCGACCAGTGGGGCTACGTCCGTGACAGCGGCAGCACCACCGTCTGGTTCTGGCTCGCTGCTGGTACGCAGTAGCGCATTAGCTAGGGCAGGCAAACGGGGTTTCGGTCATCCGACGCTGTTCCCTGGCTGCATGTCTAGCCGCGTCCAGGGCCGCGCTTTCCGGTGGGCGTGCGGGGAGCGTCCCCCCGGATGTGGCGCTTTTCCCGCAGCCGCATCGAGACCTGCACGGGAGTCCCGGCGAAGCCGAATTCCTCGCGGAGCTTTCGCTCGATAAAGCGCCGGTAGCCCGCCTGCAGGAATCCGCTGGTGAACAGCACGAAGTGGGGTGGCCTGGTACCCGCCTGCGTAGCAAACATGATCTTGGGCTGCTTGCCGCCACGCACGGGCGGGGGCGTCTGTGCGATCAGGGCCGTCAGCCAGGCATTGAGCCTGCCCGTCTGCACCCTGGTCTCCCAGCTCTCCAGCGCTCGCTCTAGCGCGGGCACGAGCCGGTCCACATGCCAGCCGGTCTTGGCCGAGATGTTGACCCGCGGCGCCCACCGCGCATTATGCAGCTGGCGGTCGATCTCCTTATCGAGGAACTCCCGGCGGTCCTCGTCGACCAGGTCCCACTTGTTGTACGCGATCACCAGGGCTCGGCCCGCGTCAATCACCATCGAGACGATACGCAGGTCCTGCTCGGCCAGCGGTTCGCTGGCGTCGATGAGCACGACCGCAACCTCAGCTCGCTCGAGGGCCCGCTCCGTGCGCAGGGCGGCGAAGAAGTCGGCACCCTGCGTCTCCCGCACCCGCCGCCTGATGCCGGCCGTATCGACGAACCGCCACGTTTTGCCCCCCAGATCGATGAGCTCGTCGACGGGGTCCCGAGTGGTGCCGGCCACAGCGTCGACCAGCACGCGCTCGGCTCGGGCTAGCTTGTTGAGCAGGCTCGACTTGCCCACGTTCGGGCGGCCGATCAGCGCGACCCGGCGCGGCCCGCCCTCGGCCGCGTCACGCTCGGCGGGAGCATCCGGCAGCGCGCCGAGCACCGCGTCAAGCAGGTCACCGCTGCCGCGGCCGTGCAGCGCGCTGACGGGCACTGGCTCGCCCAGCCCGAGCGACCACAGCCCGTGTACCTCCGGCTCCCCCGGTGCGTCATCCACCTTGTTTGCCGCGAGCACTACTGGCTTCCTGGACCGGCGCAAGACTGCGGCCACCGCGGCGTCGGCGTCAGTGACGCCGACGACGGCGTCGACCACGAACAGCACGGCGTCCGCGGCGTCCACTGCGATCCTCGCCTGGGCGGCGACTCGTGCGGCCAGGGCGGGCGTGCCTTCTACCGACGGCTCCCAGCCGCCGGTATCAACGATGGTGAACGCGCGACCGCGCCAGGTGGCGTCGTAGGTGACTCGGTCCCTGGTGACACCGGGAGTGTCCTCGACGACAGCCTGACGGCTGCCCAGGATCCTGTTGACGAGGGTGGACTTGCCGACGTTCGGACGGCCTACCACCGCCAGCACTGGCGCGGCCGCGTCAGGCGGAGCCGCGGTCTCCTCTGGCTCAGCCACGCGTGACCGCCTGACGGGCTCGCGCCATGTCGATGACCAGAGCTACTACGTCGTCCGGACCGAGCCGGCTCGTGTCCACCTCGACCGCGTCGTCAGCCATGACCATCTGCGCCGCGTCGCGCTGATCCCGGCGAGCCTGCTCGCGCCTGGTCGCCTCAACTGTGGCCGCCGGGTCCGCTGCCAGGTCCGCGCTGCGGCGTTCCGCGCGCACGTCCTCGCTGGCGGTCAGGTAGACCTTGATGGCAGCATCGGGCGCGACGACGGTCCCGATATCGCGGCCTTCGGCGACGATCCCCTGACGGCCTGCGGCATCGGCGATGATGTCCCGCTGCATCGCAATCAGGCGGGCGCGAACCTCAGGGATCGCGGCGACGACGCTGACCGAGTTGGACACGTCACGGGTGCGGATTGGGCCGGCGACGTCCCGTCCGTCGACTCTGACCTCGGGCGCAGCCGGGTCCGTTCCGATCGAGATGCGCGGCTTACTGAGGAGAGCAAGTACGGCGCCGGTGTCGGCGAGATCAACTCCGTGGTCGGCTAGCCACCAGGTGAGTGCGCGATACATGGCACCGGTGTCCAGGTAGCGCAGGCCAAGTTCGGCCGCGACTCGGCGAGCCACTGTCGACTTGCCGGACCCGGCTGGCCCGTCCATGGCAATGACCAGACCGGGCTTACCGGCATAACGCTGCATTTCGTCCACGCCGGTCGATACCATCCTGGCGGCTGATTCGGTCACTAGGTGATGCTACCGGCGAACGGGCCAACCTCCGGCAGCGAGCACGCCTGACAGCTCGGATACGACCTCCGGCCGGACCCACAATTCAGCGACGCCGACGGGCAGACCGGGCGAATGCTCGATGCTCACGTCCTCGATATTGATGCCTGCCCCCTCGGCCGCCCGGAAAAGCCTGGCCAGCTCGCCTGGCCGGTCTGGAATGACCACCTGTACCGCAGCGAAGTCCCTGGTCGGGCCGCCGTGCTTGCCGGGGATCCGGTGCACGCCGTCACTCCCCCGTCGCAGCAGGTCCGCGACATTCTTGATGGCGTCATCGTCACCGGCTGCCAGGCTCTCCAGCGCGTCGCTAACATGCGCGAGGTCAGCCGCGACAGCGCGGATCACCGCGCTCGCCGGTCCGGCGTTGGCGGTCAGGATCTGCAGCCACATGCCGGCACCCGACGCCGCGATCCTGGTCACGTCCCGCAGACCCTGGCCTGCCAGCGCCAGCGCGCCTTCCGGCGCGTGCTCCAGCCGAGCCGCCATCGCAGCCGCGACGAGGTGTGGCGCGTGCGACACCAGCGCCACCCACTTGTCGTGCTCGGCCGACGACACCGCGACAGGCAGTGCGCCACTGGCTTCGGCCAAGCCCGTTCCCAGCCTGATGGTTGTCTCGTCGTTCGCAGCCTGCGGGCACAGTACCCACGGGCGGCCGACGAATAGGTCCGCCCTGGCCGCGGCCGGCCCGGACCGCTCGCGGCCCGACAGCGGGTGGCCAGGCAGGTAACTAGCCAGGTCACAGCCCAGCTCGCGGGCGCCGGCGAGGGGAAGCTCTTTGACGCTGGCGACGTCGGTATAGGCCCGCGCCAGGCTTCGGGCCTGCGCTGCGCGCAGTTCGGCCGCGACCACCGCGGGCGGGACGGCTAGGACCGCGATGTCGGCCGGACCGCCGGGCACGCCGTCGGCTGGCAGTGGCTCGCCGGCACCGAGGTTGACGGCCAGCCGCACGGCCTCGTCGTCGCGGTCGGCCAGCCACACGCTGACGTCGCGCTCGCGGAGCGCCAGCGCGATCGACGTGCCGATCAGCCCGGTCCCGATGACCGCCACGCTGGCCGGCTGCAGGCCGGGTCCGAGCCGGGGCAGGTCGCTGCCTTCGGTCATTGCGAGGGGATCGCTTGCGCCCGGGTCGGTCACTGGGCGATGTCCAGGCGCAGGGCCGCGGCGCCGTGCAGGTAGACGTGCTGGAGGGCAGTGCGTGGCTTGCTCGTCTCGATATGCATCATCAGGCGGACCACGTGCGGCATTGCACCGGGCACGTCGATCTCGGACGCGCAGAGCAGCGGCACTTCCTGGAATCCGAGCTTGCGCGCGGCCAGGGCCGGGAATTCTGCTGTCAGGTCCGGCGTCGCGGTGAAGATCACGCTGATGACGTCTTCGGTGCTGAGCTCGTTGCGGCTCATGACCTCCGTGACTAGCTCAGTGGTACCCGCCAGGATCTCGGTCCGCTCATTACTGCCGACCTGGACGGCGCCGCGGACTGCACGGACAGCCACACTTCCTCCTCAGTTCCCGAAGCTCAGGTTCGCCGGTCTCAATCCTGCCGGTCTCAATCTTGCCGGTCTCAATCTTGCCGGTCTCAGGCTCGGCGGTCTCAGGCTCAGCGGTTCAGTCTCGCCGGGCGGTTACAAGCCGACGGCCGAGTACAGGTCGCCGATCTCCTTGGTGGACAGGCGCCGGGTTGCCGCTGGCCGTAGCGCGCCGAGCGAGACCGGTCCGATCTGGGTTCGTACCAGCCTGCTCACCGGGTGGCCGGTAGCCGCCAGCATCCGCTTAACGATGTGCTTGCGCCCTTCATGCAGCGTAATCTCCACCAGGGCCCGGTCACCGACCTGCTCCACGACGCGGAACTTGTCGGCGCTGGCGACGCCGTCTTCCAGCTCGATGCCGGTGATGAGCTGTCGGCCCAGGTCCCTCGGCACCGGGCCAGGGACCTCGGCCAGGTAGGTCTTCGGGACGCCGAACCGCGGATGCGCGAGGCGGTGCGCAAGCTCGCCGTCATTGGTCAGCAGCATCAGGCCCTCGGTGTCGTAATCGAGCCTGCCGACGTGGAAGAGTCGTTCGCCGACGTCGCCGAGCAGGTCCGCCATCGTCTTGCGGCCACGGCTGTCGGACATTGACGTCAGGACGCCGGCTGGCTTATTCAGCGCGACGTAGACCAGATCCTCGCTCGCCGGGATGCGGCGGCCGTCCACCCGGATGATCTGACTCTGCGGATCGACCCGCGCTCCGAACCGGCGGACGATCTCGCCGTCGACCTCGACGCGGCCGGCGCCGATAAGCTCCTCGCAGTACCGCCTGCTGCCCACGCCGGCCGCCGCCAGCACCTTCTGCAGGCGCACGCCGCCCGGCACATCGGTGAGCGAGTCGCGTTCGGCGGATTCGTCGCCGGGTCCCCAGTCCTCGTCGCGATCGAAGTCATCGCCGAGGCTCGCGGCCGCAGCCCTGGCCCCCGCCAGGTCGGCGTCGCTCAGGCCGGCGCGCGTTCTGGCTGGGCCGCCACGGGTACGACCGGTTGCCCCGCCAGGTGCGGCGCCCGGTGGGGCGCCCGTTACGGCGCCCGGTGCGGCACGGCCGCCGTCGGCTCCGGGGCGGCCCGATCGGCCCTGCGGTCGGCCCTGCGCTCGGCCTTGCCCGCGGCTACCGGAACGCGTCATGACCAAGGTCCAGTTCCTCGTCGAGGTGATCGGGCAGGAAGGGCAGGAGATCCGGCAGGTCCGTGAGCCGGGCCAGGCCGAGCCGCTCAAGGAAGTAGCCCGTTGTCCGGAACAGGATCGCCCCGGTCTCAGGATCCGAGCCTGCCTCTTCGACGAGCCCGCGCAGCACCAGAGTCCGCATCACCCCGTCGCAGTTGACCCCGCGAACCGCCGAGACCCGGGCGCGGCTGACGGGCTGCCGGTACGCAACGACGGCGAGCGTTTCGAGCGCGGCCTGCGTCAGCCTGATCTCCTGGCCATCGCTCACGAACCGCTCGACGACGGCCGCGCAGTCGTCCCTCGTATACAGGCGCCAGCCGCCTGCGACCTCGCGCAGGTCAAAGCCCCGGCGCTCGGCTGTGTAGGAATCGGCCAGCGCGCTCAGAGCCGCCCCGATCTTGGCGGCGGGTACGCCAGTAACCCCGGCCAGGACCTCCTCGGTAACCGGCTCATCCGCGACGAGGAGGATAGCTTCCAGGCTCATCCGCAGGTCCCGCGCCGCTTCGTCTGCTCCCGACGCCGCGTCGTCGAGGCTCCGCGCCGCATCGTCGGCGCCCGCGGCCGCCGGCGGGATGCTGGCAGCCTCGCCAGCAGGCGCGATGCTGGCAGCCTCGCCAGCAGGCGGCAGGACCTCGTCAGGCTCCCAGCCGAACAACGCTGGCCCGTTATCCATCGTATTCCTCGTGGTCATGCATAATGCCCAGCTCACCCCGGTCTGTCCAGGAGAGGTAGAGATCGCCAAGCGGAGCTACCTGATCCAGGCTGATCCGCCCGTCGCGGTAGAGCTCCAGTGCGGCCAGGAATCGCGCCACGACCTCATAAGTCCCAGCACAGTCCGCGATGAGCTGCCGGAACGTGGCCCGGTGCAACGACCGTAGCCGTGCTAGCAGTATCTCAGCCTGCTCGCGCACCGAGGTCTTCGGGACATGCAGGTGCGCGGTCGAGACCACGGGCGGCTCGCGCGGAGTCAGCACCCGCGCGGCAATCGCGGCGAACTCGGCCGCTCCGATCCCGATAAGCACCTCGGGCAGCATCTCGGCGAACCGCGGCTCCATCGCCACTCGCCGCGGGTACCGTCGGCCTTCCGTCGCGATCTTCGCGGCGAACACGTCGGCGACCTCCTTGTAGGCCCGGTACTGGAGAAGCCGCGCGAACAGGAGGTCCCTAGCCTCGAGCAGGGCCAGGTCTTCCTCGTCATCCACTTCGCCAGCCGGCAGCAGCCGCGCGGCTTTCAGGTCGAGCAGCGTCGCGGCGACAACAAGGAAGTAGCTGGCCTGGTCCAGGTCCCAGCCACCTGCCAGTGCCCGGATGTACCCGATGAATTCGTCGGTCACGCTCGACAGCGCGATCTCGGTGATGTCGAGCTTGTGCTTCGAGATCAGCGCCAGGAGCAGGTCGAACGGGCCCTCGAAGACGTCGAGGTGCACCTGAAAACCGCCCGCAGCCGGGGCAGCCTCGTCTGATTCGCCAGTCATCATGATGGTCACCGGCAGATTACCGGACTCGCTGACTGATCTCGCTCACCTGCCGCGCGGAGCCGGACCCTGCTCAGGCTGGCCGCGCTACGCCCGGCCGCGCTATGGCTGGCCGCGCTCATAAGGTCTCACGCAGCCGCCGGGCGATGAGGCTCTGCTCGCCTGCCTGGTCCAAGTCGGCGAGCACGACCGCGAGTGCTTCACGGACGATCCGACCCCGGTCGACGGGGATGCCGTGCGACCGCAGCGCAAGCCGGGCACGCTCCAGCTCGAAGAGCTCGGTACCCGACATATAGACCGTGATTTTCTGGGAGTGGCTTTCCCTGCCGCTTGCCTGCCGCTCGGTGTCAGCTGCGGGGCTACGGGCCTGCGATCGCAGGATCTCTGCAACACCTGGCAGGCTTACCCGCCGCGGGCGGGACCCGCGGGAACGCCCTGACGCCACCTCTCCAGTACCTCCTTGGCCAGCTCACGGTAGGAGCTGGCACCGTTGCAGGCAGGATCGAACCTGGTAATTGGTTCTCCAGCCACCGTAGAGTCAGGGAAGCGCACCGTCCGGCTTATAACCGTGTGGTACACGCGGTCGCCGAATCCCTCGACAACTCCGGCGAGGACCTCCCTGGTATGCAGCGTACGGGAGTCATACATCGTGGCCAGCAGGCCGTCGATCTTAAGCTTCGGACTGAGCCGAGAGGCAACCTTCTCGATGGTCTCCATCAGCAGCGCAACGCCGCGCAGGGCGAAGTACTCGCACTCCAGCGGGACGAGGACGCCGTCGGCGCAGGCAAGCGCGTTGACGGTGAGCAGGCCAAGCGAAGGCTGGCAGTCGATCAGGATGATGTCGTAGTCAGGGATCACTGGCTGCAGCACGCGGCCGAGCACGAACTCGCGGCCGACCTCGTGCACGAGCTGGACCTCGGCGCCCGACAGGTCGATGTTGCTCGGCAGCAGATCCATACCATCGACGCGCGTCTTGATCACGACGTCGTGCACGGTCAGGCTGCGCTCCATCAGCAGGTTGTAGACGGTGGCGTCGAGTTCGTGCGGCTGCACGCCGAGTCCAACCGACAACGCGCCCTGCGGGTCGAAGTCGACGAGGAGCACGCGCCGCCCGTGCTCGGCTAGCGCCGCTCCCAGGTTGATGGTCGTGGTCGTCTTGCCCACGCCACCCTTCTGGTTGCAGACGGCTGCGATCCGGGCCGGCCCATGCACCAGCAGCGGCTCGGGTTCAGGGAACACCGGCAGCGGCCGCCCGGTCGGTCCCTTCAGACCGGGCCTGACCTCGAGGGTTTGGGATGCTGACACAGCTACCGCACCTCCAGGCGGCTAGCGCGAACGCGCTCACTGCCACGCGACTCTAAAGGCTGGACCGGGCGCCGGCAAGCCGACGCACCGGGAGGCGGCAAATGGACCGCATGCGAATAGTGACCGGAGCGTACCAACTGGTCTTCATGGAGGGAACGCGGCCGACCTCACTCAGTGTCGCCCCGCCCCTCCGGCCCGCCTCTGCTACCCGAGCGCCCGTGGATGCGCGGACGCATACACCTCGCGCAGCTTGTCAACGGTGACCAGCGTGTACACCTGTGTCGTGGTCACCGAGGCGTGGCCGAGGAGTTCCTGCACCACGCGGACGTCAGCGCCGCCGTCAAGCAGGTGGGTGGCAAAGGAGTGCCGAAGTACGTGCGGCGACACCTCGGCGAGACCGGCCCGGATGGAAGCGGCACGCAGCGTCCCCCAGGCGCCTTGGCGGGTCAGCCGGCCGCCCCGCGCGTTCAGGAACAGCGCCGGACTGGGCTGGCCTCGACCGGACGCCGCGGCCAGCGCCGGCCGTGCACGCACGAGATAGGCATCCACTGCGTCCCTGGCGAAACTCCCGACCGGGACCAGCCGCTGCTTACCGCCCTTGCCGTTGAGCCTGACGATGGCAGCGACCGACGACGAGCGGGAGTCGCCTGACAGCTCGACGTCGTCGACGTCCAGCCCGATCGCCTCGGAGATGCGTGCGCCAGTGCCGTACAGCAGCTCCAGCAACGCACGGTCGCGCAGCGCGGCCTGCCCGACTTCGGCGGCGTCGAGCAGGCGCTCGACGTCCGCGATGGAGATCGCCTTCGGCAGCCGCCGCGGCGGCGCAGGCGGCCGCACCGCCGACGCCGGATCCTCCGTCGTCAGACCCTCCGCGAGGGCGAAGGCGTGCAACCCTCGTACCGCGACGACGGCCCGGCCAGCGGAACTGGCGGCGAGCGGCGGATGTGTCTCGTCGCCCTGCCGCAGCCCGGCAAGGAAGTCGGCGACGTCCTGCGTGCGCACGCTCTCGATCTCGGTCCGCCCGGCCGCGGTCACTGTTGCGGCGTAGCGCTCCAAGTCACGCCGGTACGCTTCCAGCGTGTGCTCGGCCAGGCCCCGTTCCACGGCCAGGTGGTCGAGATAGCGCCCGATAGCTCGCGCCAAGGTGGTCAGGTGAGCACCTCAGCCAGCGGCACTGCGGGCAGGCCGTGCGCGTCGGCGACCGGCGCGCACGTGACGCCGCCCTCGTGGGTGTTGAGGCCGAGGGCGAACGACGGGTCATGGCTCAGCGCCTCGCGCCAACCCTTGTTTGCGATCTCCAGCAGGTACGGCAGGGTCACGTTCGTCAGCGCATACGTGGACGTGTGCGGCACGGCCCCTGGCATGTTCGCCACACAGTAGAAGACCGAGTTGTGCACCCGGTACGTCGGCTCGGCGTGGGTGGTGGGGTGGCTGTCCTCGAACGTGCCGCCCTGGTCGATCGAGATGTCGACGAGGACCGAGCCCTTCTTCATCCGCGAGACGAGCTCATTTGAGACGAGCTTCGGCGCCTTCGCGCCGGGCACGAGTACGGCTCCGATGACGAGGTCAGCATCGATGCACGCGCGCTCGATCTCATAGGCGTTGGACGCGACCGTCTGGCAGTGGCCCTGGTAGATGGCGTCGGCCTGGCGGAGCCTCGCGATGTTCTTGTCCACCAGCAGCACCTCGGCCTGCATGCCGAGCGCGATGGCCGCCGCGCTCATGCCCGACACACCAGCCCCGAGCACGACGACCTTCGCGGCATAGACACCGGAGACGCCGCCCATCAGCACGCCGCGGCCACCGCCGTCGGCCTGAAGGTGATGGGCGCCGACCTGCGGTGCCATCCGCCCGGCGACCTCTGACATCGGGGCCAGCAGCGGCAACGAGCCGTCGGGCAACTGGACGGTTTCGTAGGCGATCGCGGTAATACCGGACTCGAGCAGGGCGTCGGTGCAGGCGCGGCTCGCGGCCAGATGCAGGTAGGTGAACAGCACCTGGTCCTTGCGCATGCGGTGGTATTCCTCGGCGACCGGCTCCTTGACCTTCAGGATCAGGTCGCCGGTCTGCCAGACGTCGTCGGCGGTCGGCAAGATTGCACCGCCTGCCTCGACGAAGTCGCTATCCGGAATCGAGGATCCGTCGCCTGCACCCTGCTGGATATAGACCTCATGCCCGTTCCGCACCAATTCGTGCGCCCCGGCGGGCGTGATCGCGACGCGGTACTCGTGATTCTTGACTTCCTTAGGAACGCCGACCTTCATTGGCCTTGTGTCCTTCCTCGCCCTGCGACCTGCCCGGCCTTGTGCCCGGCAAAATGCTGGTGATGCCTCCCGACGCGGTCACAGGGTCTCGGGCTCACTGGCGTCACGAAGCGCCCTGAAACCGTTCCCCCGAGCCGCATACGCGGACAAGATACCCACGGCGGCAACGCCGTTGTGCAACTCCCCCGCCAGAATCCCGCGGACAGCGTCCGCCAGCGGGACCCAGGCCGTGGTCAGGTAGGCCTCCTCATGCTCAGGAACATACTCGCGTTCCGCAGGAGGAACCACGGTCAGGTCGCGAGCCAGGAAGACTCGCAGCCGTTCGGTCGTGATGCCCGGAGAGGACAAGTAATCGGCCAGGACATGCCAGGTCGCGGCGCGATAGCCAGCTTCCTCTAGCAGCTCACGGCCGGCGGTCTGGACCAGCGGCTCGCCCGCCACATCGCGGAGCCCGGCCGGGATCTCCCAGAGCGTCGCCCCGGCCGGATGCCGGTACTGGCGGATCATCAGCACGCGGTCCTCGTCGTCCAGAGCCAGGATGGCGACCGCGCCGGGATGCTCGACGACTTCTCTGGACACGAGCTCGCCGTCGGGCAGCTCGACCGTGTCCCTCCGCACGGTCACGATGTGCTCGCGGAGCAGTACAGACGACGCACGAACCGGCCAGCTGCCCGGTTCGTCGCGGATATCGGTCACGCTCAGGCGCTCGCGACTGGCCGCCCGGCGCCCGCGGCCACTGCCTCAGCAGTGGCCGCGGGCAACGCCCGGCTGCGTTCCAGCGCCGCGGCGACCAAGCCGCTAAAGAGCGGGTGCGGCCGGGTTGGCCTGGACAGGAGTTCGGGATGCGCCTGCGTGGCGACGAAGTACGGGTGCACGCTGCGCGATAGTTCCACGAATTCGACCAGGCGCCCGTCCGGCGATAGCCCTGAGCACCGGAGTCCGGCGTCCTCGAGCTTGTCCCGGTAAGCGTTGTTGACCTCATACCGGTGCCGGTGCCGTTCCTGGACGACGGGCTCGCCGTACAGCTCACGCACCAGGCTGCCCTCGGCGAGTACGGCCGGGTACAGGCCGAGCCGCATAGTCCCGCCCATGTCCCGCTCCCCCGCGATAACGTCCTCCTGGTCGGCCATCGTGGCGATGACGGGGAACTCGGTCTCCGGGTCGAACTCGGAGCTGTTAGCGCCCTCGAGCCCGGCCACGTCGCGGGCCACCTCGATCGCCATGCACTGGAGACCCAGGCACAAGCCGAGGATCGGGATGCCGTGCTCGCGGGCGTGCCGGACCGCGCCGATCTTGCCCTCGATGCCGCGCACGCCGAAGCCGCCCGGCACAAGCACACCGTCTACATCGCCTAGGTGCCGCGCCGCGCCCTCGGGCGTCTGGCAGTCGTCGCTGGTCACCCACCTGATATTCACCCGGACGTCGTGAGCGAATCCGCCAGCCCGCAGCGCCTCGGCCGGGGACAAGTATGCGTCCGGCAGGTCCACGTACTTGCCCACTAGCGCGATGGTGACAGTCCGGGCCGGGCGGTGCACCCGGCGGAGCAGGTCGTCCCAGTCGCTCCAGTCAACGTCCCGGAATGGCAGGCCGAGCCGGCGAACCACGTACGCGTCCAGGCCCTCGGTGTGCAGGACCTTCGGGATGTCATAAATAGACGGCGCGTCCGGCGCGGAGACGACGGCCTCCTCGTCGACGTCGCACATCAAGCTGATCTTGCGCTTGAGGCCATCGCTGATCGGCCGGTCGGACCGGCAGACGATCGCGTCCGGCTGGATGCCGATGCTGCGGAGAGCCGCGACAGAGTGCTGTGTCGGCTTGGTCTTGAGTTCCCCCGACGGCCCGATGTAGGGCAGCAGCGACACGTGCAAGAAGAAGCACAGGTCCCGGCCGATCTCGTGCCGGATCTGGCGGATGGCTTCGAGGAACGGCTGCGACTCGATGTCACCGACGGTGCCGCCGACCTCGGTGATGACGACGTCGGTTTCCGGGCCGGCCATCTCCCGGATCCGTGCCTTGATCTCGTTCGTGATGTGGGGGATGACCTGGACCGTGTCGCCGAGGTAGTCGCCGCGCCGCTCCTTGGCGATGACCCGCGAGTAGATCTGGCCGGTGGTGACGTTGGCCGAGCCTGGCAGCCTGATATCCAGGAACCGCTCGTAGTGCCCGACGTCGAGGTCAGTCTCGGTGCCGTCGTCGGTGACGAAGACCTCGCCATGCTGGAATGGATTCATCGTGCCGGGATCGACATTGAGGTACGGATCGAGCTTCTGCATGCTCACCCGCAGGCCGCGGAGCTTCAGCAGTCTGCCGATGCTGGAAGCGGTCAGTCCCTTGCCGAGGCTCGACGCGACGCCCCCGGTAACGAAGAGATGCCTGGTTGTCGCTGGTCGTGATGCATGCCCTGGAATCGCCATGAGGCTCCCGTGGTCAGATTCGGCGAATATCCCGCTCGCCCACGGGGTCTCAGAATATCAAACGTAATACCAACAACTCGCCAGACACGGCAGCTGCATCGGCCCAGGGCGCCGGATTTGCGCAGCTAGCAGCCGTTCTGCCGGAAAGGCCGTTAGCTGGTCTCTGCGGACAGGCTCCCAGTGCCGCCGGTCTCGCTGCGCGGTCCTGGTCTCTCCTTCCGGCCGGGTCTCTCTATCCGGCCGATCTTGGTCCAGCCTGGTCTCGCACTGCGCCTGGACGTTACAGATGGCTGCGCAGCTCGCGGTGCGGTAATGCGGCGCGGCGACCGGCCGACTCGCCGACCTCCTCCCTGTCTTGAGACTCCGTCTGCACATTGCTCTCACTGGCCTCGCCGAACCGGGCCAGGGCGACGGCGCAGACAACGGCGAGGATGAAGCCGAGCGCAGCTACTCCCGTCAGCCCGTGCCTGGTCGTGTCGCCGAGGAACATCACGCCCACGACCGCAGGCGGCAAGGTTTCAGCCAGGACGACGGCGGCCGTAGCCGTTGTCACGCTGCCGCCTTCGAGCGCCGTCGCATACAGGAGGAAGGAAACTATGCCGGCCGCGGCGAGCGTATAGGCAGCCGGGCTCTTGATCAGCTGGAGGGGCGCGAAGCCAGGCAGGATGCGAGCCGACACTGCCACCACGGCGTACCCGAGCCCAGCGATCGCCCCGAGGGCTGGAGTGCGCACCGGGTTCGGCAGCCGTGCCACGGCGAACCCGGCGACACCGACGCCCACGACGGCCACGATGAGGCCGAGCTGGAATGCTGAGCCGACCTTCGCCGCGCCCTGGGCGCCGGCCGACAGGCCGAGCAGCGCGACCCCGATCACGACGCCCGCCACGGCGAGCCACTCGCGAAGCTCCAGGCGCATCTTCATAAGCCACGCCGCGAAGACGGCCGTAACCGCCAGGTTTGACGCCATGATCGCCTGGACGGCGAAAAGCGGTAGTTTGCGCAACGCGACTAGCTGCGCAACAAAGCCCAGGAGGTCGATCGCGATGCTCGCCAGGAACAGGCCCTGGTGCAGCATCCGGACCAGTAGGCCCGGGTCTACGCCTTGTCCGGCCTCGCCGACAACCTCGGCTGACCGGTGGCTCGCCGCGCGCACGGCGATCGCCTGCATGACGGCGGCAATCCCGTAGCAAACCGCCGACAGCAGAGCGGCCAGAAGGCTCCCAAGCATGATTTGACCCTACGCCAGACGCTGAACTGGGGGTTCGCTTGATGCCGGCTTAGGACCAACCGAACGCCTCGAAACAGTCACGGAGCGCTACATCCCTCGAGTCGCTTGTCGGGCCCAGCGCGACGCCACCAGTCGGCAGTTACCGACGCGGCCAGCGACGCTTCGATCTGCCCGCCGACGGCCATCAATCGGCCTAAACCCCGGCCGCCTGCATGCCGCGGAGTTCATGCTTCAGGTCGCGGATCTCATCCCGGATCCGGGCGGCGAGCTCGAACTGAAGCTCGGACGCTGCAACGTGCATCTGGTCGGTCAGCTCAGCAATCAGCGCGGCGAGGTCAGCGCGGGCCGGTCCGCCCTTGTCGCCTCCCGCTGCTGCTGCTCTGGCGCGGGACGATACCCCTGGAACAGGCGCCTTGCCCCGGCTCTGCTGTCGGCCCGAGCCGCCGAGAAGCTGCTCGGTGTCGGCGTCCTCCCTGGCCAGCTGGTCCAAGATGTCGGCGATCCGCTTGCGCAGCGGCTGCGGGTCGACGCCGTGCTCCACGTTGTAGGCAATCTGCCGGTCGCGGCGCCGGTTGGTCTCGTCGATGGCGCGCTGCATAGACGGCGTGACCTTGTCGGCATACATGTGCACCTGGCCGGACACGTTCCTGGCCGCGCGCCCGATCGTCTGGATCAGCGACGTGCCCGAGCGCAGGAATCCTTCCTTGTCCGCATCCAGGATGGCGACGAGTGAGACCTCCGGCAGGTCAAGTCCCTCACGGAGCAGGTTGATGCCGACCAGCACGTCGTACTCACCCATTCGCAACTCGCGCAACAGCTCGACGCGGCGCAGCGTATCGACCTCGCTGTGCAGGTACCTCGCCCGGATGCCCAGCTCGAGCAGGTAGTCAGTCAGGTCCTCGGCCATCTTTTTCGTCAGCGTCGTCACCAGCACGCGCTCGGAACGCTCGGCCCGCTCCCTGATCTCGCCGACCAGGTCGTCGATCTGGCCCTTCGTCGGCTTGATGATGACCTGGGGATCGATCAGGCCGGTCGGCCTGATGACCTGCTCGATGACCTCGCCGCCGGTCTGCCGAAGCTCATAGGGACCCGGCGTAGCCGAAAGATAGAGCGTCTGCCCGATACGGTCGCCGAACTCGTCCCAGGTCAGCGGCCTGTTGTCGATGGCGCTTGGCAGCCGGAAGCCGTGGTCGACTAGCACGCGCTTGCGCGAGACATCACCCTCGTACATGGCGCCTATCTGCGGCACGGTGTTGTGCGACTCGTCGACGACCAGCAGGAAGTCCTCGGGGAAGTAGTCCAGAAGCGTATTCGGCGGGCTGCCCGGCTCGCGGCCGTCGATGTGCCGCGAGTAGTTCTCGATGCCGGAGCAGGTACCCACCTGGCGCATCATCTCGATGTCGTAGGTCGTGCGCATCCGCAGCCGCTGAGCTTCCAGCAGCTTGCCCAGCCTCTCCAGCTCCGCCAGGCGCTCTGCTAGTTCAATCTCGATGCCGGAAATGGCCCGCTCCATCCGCTCGGGGCCAGCGACATAGTGCGACGCGGGGAAGATGTACAGCTCGTCATCCTCGCTCATGACCTCGCCGGTCAGCGGGTGCAGCGTCATCAGCCGTTCGACCTCGTCGCCGAACATCTCGACTCGGACCGCGAGCTCCTCGTACTGCGGGATGACCTCGATGGTGTCGCCCCGCACCCGGAAAGTACCTCGGGTAAACGCCAGATCGTTGCGCGCGTAGTGCATGCCGACGAGCTGGCGCAGCAGCCCGTCTCTGTCCATCCTGTCGCCGACCTTCACCTTGAGCATCCGGTCGACGTACTCCTGCGGCGTGCCAAGACCGTAAATACACGAGACCGACGCCACCACGATCGTGTCGCGCCTGGTCAGCAATGAGTTGGTGGCCGAATGCCGGAGACGGTCTACCTCGTCGTTGATTGAGGAGTCCTTCTCGATGTACGTGTCGGTCTGCGGGACGTACGCTTCCGGCTGGTAGTAGTCGTAATAGGACACGAAGTACTCGACAGCGTTATGCGGCAGCATCTCGCGCAACTCATTGGCGAACTGGGCCGCCAGGGTCTTGTTAGGAAGCATGACCAGGATTGGCCGCTGAATCCGCTCTGCCAGCCAGGCCACCGTCGCGGTCTTGCCGGTCCCGGTCGCGCCCAGCAGGACCGTGTCCTTCGCGCCCTCGCGCATGCGCCGCTCCATCCCGGCGATCGCCCCTGGCTGGTCGCCGGCCGGAATCATCTCCGTGACGACCTCAAACGGGGCAACGCGCCGCTGGAGGTCGGTCACTGGCCGCATGACTTCTCCTCTGCTTGCACTGCTTCCCTCGTAGCGCTCTCGCCCATCCCGGGCTGCCTGACCCAATCCTTCGCTGGCTTATCCCACTGTAAAGCGGCGTGCCGACAGTCCGGCGGGTCAGCGGAATCCGGGAGCCGCTCTGCGGGAGCCCCACGACTCGCCTTCATCGCCGTGGTCCTCCTGCGGGCAGCGGACAAGCTACATGGCGGCCTGATCACTTGGCCACGCAGTGACATAACCCGGCGCGGACCCCAAGCATTCCGCGAGTGGGCTGTTGGGCGTCGCAGGGTGCGCGCGCGGCGGCCGCGATCGGCAGGCGCACGTCCGTCGGTGTGGTCTAAGTACGGGTATATGCGTACCCGGGTCACACCCATGACTGCCTTGGGCCTTCGTCGGGCGGAGACGATCTTGGGGTGCACGGTTTGTCCGATTATGGCGGCCCTCGACCTGGTCGATCCGCGCCGGGTACGTCGACGAATGGCCGGATACGACGAAGATGGGCTGTCGGCGTCGCGGGCGGTCAGGCGTTGGCCTCTCGGCGGCAGCGATCAGCGCCCGCCGCCGCAGCTCGCTCCACAGTTCTCCGACCTGGCGGTCTAGCTCGGCGAGCGAGGCCGAATTGTCCACCACGATGTCGGCGATCGAAAGTCGCTGCTCGCGGCTGGCCTGGGCGGTCATCCGCGCCTGCGCCTGCTCGCGGCTCAGGCCACGGTGCCTAACCAGCCGGTCAAGCTGTATCCGCGGCGGCACGTCCACGACGACGACCAGGTCATAGGCGTCTGTCAGGCCGTTTTCGGCGATCAGCGGCACGTCGTGCACGACGACCGAGCCGGGCCCGGCATCGTCCTCAAGCTCACGCATCCGCGCGCCGACCAGTGGATGCACAATCGCGTTCAGTAGAGCCAGCTTCTCCTTGTCGGCGAACACGATGTCGCCAAGCCGGGACCGATCCAGCGCGCCATCCGCACCGAGCACGTCGGAGCCAAAGGTCTGGACTACAGCGGCAAAGCCATCCGTATCGGGCGCGACCACTTCGCGGGCGATCAGGTCAGCGTCGATGACGACGGCACCCTGGGCAGCCAGGCGCTTGGATACCTCGCTCTTTCCGGACCCGATGCCACCCGTCAGCCCAACCCGCAGCATGTCAGCAGCTCACGATCGGTAGCGGAGCCAGATAACGCCAATGGCGGGCCCCCGGTGCCGTGCACCCGGAGCCCGCCATCGTCACGTACTCGCTGGGATCGGTCGTCAGCTCTGACCACCGGACAGCTTGTCGCGCAGAGCGGCAAGTGCCTCGTCCGAGGCCAGGGTCCCGGCCCGCTCGGAGTCGGCGCTCGACGTGCTGTGGTGCTCGCGAGCCTCGCCGTCCTCGCCGGTCTCCTCGGCGGCGGCGTCGGCCTTGGTCCGGGCCTCGGCCACCTGCTGCTGGTGCGCCTCGTACCGCGCCCTTGCCTCGGCGTACTGCCGCTCCCACTCCTCGCGCTGGCTGTCGAAGCCCTCGAGCCATTCGCCGGACTCGGAGTCGAAGCCCTCGGGGTAGAGGTAGTTGCCCTGGTCGTCGTACGCGGCTGGCATGCCGTAGAGCGTCGGGTCGAAGTCCTCGCCGGCCACGTCGGTGCCGCCGCCCTCGTTGGCCTGCTTCAGTGACAGGCTGATGCGCCGACGGTCCAGGTCAATGTCGATGATCTTGACGAAGATCTCGTCGCCGACCTGTACGACCTGCTCGGGAATCTCCACGTGGCGGTCGGCCAGCTCGGAGATGTGCACCAGGCCCTCGATGCCTTCCTCGACCCGGACGAACGCGCCGAACGGCACCAGCTTCGTAACCCGGCCGGGCACAACCTGACCGATCTGGTGCGTCCTGGCGAACTGCTGCCACGGGTCTTCCTGGGTCGACTTGAGCGACAGGGAGACGCGCTCGCGGTCCATATCGACGTCCAGAACCTCGACCGTGACCTCTTGCCCGACCTCGACGACCTCACCCGGGTGGTCAATGTGCTTCCAGGACAGCTCGGACACGTGCACGAGACCGTCTACGCCGCCAAGGTCGACGAACGCGCCGAAGTTGACGATCGAGGAGACGACGCCCTTGCGGATCTGCCCCTTCTGGAGCGTGTTCAGGAAGTTCTGGCGGACCTCGGACTGCGTCTGCTCAAGCCAGGCCCGGCGGGACAGCACCACGTTGTTGCGGTTACGGTCCAGTTCGATGATCTTGGCCTCGATCTCCTTGCCCACGTACGGCTGGAGGTCGCGGACGCGCCGCATCTCGACGAGGGAGGCGGGCAGGAAGCCACGCAGCCCGATGTCCAGGATCAGGCCGCCCTTGACGACCTCGATGACGGTGCCGGTGACGACCCCGTCCTCTTCCTTGACCTTCTCGATGGTCCCCCAGGCGCGCTCGTACTGTGCGCGCTTCTTGGAGAGGATCAGGCGGCCTTCCTTGTCCTCCTTCTGGAGAACCAGGGCCTCGATGTGCTCGCCTGTCTTGACCACGTCATGCGGGTCGACATCGTGCTTGATGGACAGTTCCCGGGACGGGATCACGCCCTCGGTCTTGTAGCCGATGTCGAGCAGGACCTCGTCCCGATCGACCTTGACGACAGTGCCTTCGACAATGTCGCCGTCATTGAAGTACTTGATGGTCTCGTCGATCGCGGCGAGGAAGGCCTCCTCGGAACCGATGTCGTTGACCGCTACCTTGGGGGTCGAGGTGGCCTCTGTGCTGCTCGTCATGTGTAGGTGGACTCCGGATTACGGACAGGGATGGATTTGCTGGACAGTACCGTGCGCGGCGTGTCCGACAAAGGAAAGCCATGGTTTGCGTGACATGCCTGGTCAGCATGACCGAACCCGCGGCCTGCAGTGAGACTGCCCCGCGGGCTGCCTGACCATTGGCGGACTGCACCAGAACACAGTGCAGCGACCAGCATATGAGAGCCCGGCCGACGGGTCAATCTTGGGCTAGGCCCTGCACGCGGCGCCCCGTCCAGGCGGTTGGCCTGGGCGGCTGACCTGGCCAGGCGACGCGACGAGACAGCGCGACGAGACAGCGCGACCAGGCGAGGCGACAGGAGGACCCAATACCGCCCCGGCGGGCTAGTGAGCGGCGTCCGCCCAGCTGCGACCCCAGCCCATCGAGACCTCAAGCGGCACGGCAAGATCAGCCGCGCTGCCCATCGCCACGCGCACGAGCTCGCGGACCGCGTCCAGCTCTCCGGGCGCCACCTCAAACAGGAGCTCGTCGTGGACCTGGAGCAGCATCCGTGACCGCAGGCCGGCCGCCTGGAGCTCAACCTGGGCAGTCAGCATCGCCACCTTGATGATGTCGGCGGCTGAGCCCTGGATGGGCGCGTTCAGGGCCATCCGCTCGGCCATCTCCCGGCGCTGCCGGTTGTCGGAGGTCAAGTCAGGCAGATACCGGCGGCGACCGAGCATCGTCTGGGTGTAGCCGTCCATCCGGGCCCTGGCCACGACCTCGCGCAGGTAGGCCCGGACGCCACCGAACTGCTCGAAGTACTCCTCCATATAGCCGCGGGCTTCCTCTGGCGAGATCCGCAGCTGCTGCGACAGGCCGAAGGCAGACAGTCCGTAGGCCAGTCCGTAGTTCATCGCCTTGACCTTGCTGCGCAGCTCCGGGGTCACGTCCTCCGGCGCCACGCCGAACACCCGGCCTGCAGTCGCAGCGTGGAAGTCGTGGCCGGACGAGAACGCGGCAGCGAGGGCCTCATCGCCCGACAGGTGGGCCATGATCCGCAGCTCAATCTGGCTGTAATCGGCGGTCAGCAGGTGCTCATAACCCGAACCGACGATGAAACCCTGCCGGATCCGGCGGCCCTCCTCCGTACGGATGGGGATGTTCTGCATATTCGGATCGGTCGAGGACAGCCGTCCTGTGGCCGCGATCATCTGGTTATAGGTGGTGTGGATCCGCCCATCCACGTCGGCCATGGGGATCAGCGAGTCGACGACGCTCTTGAGCCTGGCCACGTCGCGATGCCGCAGCAGATGGGCCAGCACCGGGTGCTCGGTCTGGATCAGCAGGCTGGTCAGCGCCTCAGAGTCGGTCGTATATCCAGTCTTGATCCGCTTCGTCTTGGGCAGGCCGAGCTCGCTGAACAGCACCTCCTGGAGCTGCTTGGGCGACCCGAGATTGAACTCGTGGCCGACGACGGCGTACGCCGCCTGCTCGGCCGCCTTGACGTCCGCACCGAGGCTCGCCGACATGTCAGCGAAGTGCTCCGTGTCCGCGGCGATGCCGGCCCGCTCCATCGCCGCCAGCACCCCGACGAGAGGCAGCTCGACCTCGGCCAGAAGCTCGCTCGCACCGCGCTCGGCCAGGTCCCGGTCTAGCGCGTCTGCCAGCTCAGCCGTGGCCTCGGCGCGCTGAGCCACAGCGGTAGCGACCTCGGTCTCGTCCGCCACGTCAAGCGTGAGCTGACCCGAGGCGGGCTCGGCATCACGCAGCTCCCGGTTCAGGTATCGCAGCGACAGGTCAGCCAGATCGAAGGACCGCTGACCCGGCAGCGCCAGGTACGCCGCAAGCGCCGTGTCGCTACTGAGCCCCGATAGCTCGAATCCGCGCGCGGCCAGCGCGTGTATCGGCCCTTTGGCGTCATGTAGCGCCTTAGGCCGGGCGGGGTCAGCGAGCCACGCGCCCAGCGCCTTGTCGTCAGACTCAGTCAGCCGGGTCGGGTCGATGAACGCGGCTGTCCCGCCAGGTGCAGCGATAGCGAGCCCTGTCATGGTCCCTGTACCCCGGCCCCAGCTGCCGCTGACGGCCAGACCAGACCGGCTGGGAACGGCCACGTTCCCCTCAATCCAATCGGAGACCTCATCCGGCCCGAGCACGACAGCTGCGACGTCAAACGCAGGAGCGCTGGCCGCGGTAGTCGCGGCCGCGGAAGGCAGGGCTCCGATCCCATTCGGGAGCGTCGAGTACAGCCGATCGCGCAGGACCCGGAACTGCAGCGTGTCGAACAGCTGATGTATCTGCTCGCGGTCCCAGGGCGCGGGCCGCAGGTCCGCCGGCCCGGCCTCGAGCGGGACGTCGCGGACGAGCTTGGTCAGCTGGCTATTGCGCAGCACGCTGGCCAGGTGCTCACGCAACGCGTCGCCGGCCTTGCCCTTGACCTCGTCAACCCGGTCGACGAGGTCGGCCAGCGAGCCGAACTCGGCGATCCACCGGGTCGCGGTCTTCTCCCCCACGCCAGGGATGCCGGGCAGGTTGTCGCTCGGGTCGCCCCGCAGGGCCGCGAAGTCCGGATACTGCGCCGGGGTGAGGCTGTACTTCGCCAGCACGGACTCCGGCGTGAACCGGGCCATCTCGCTGATGCCGCGCATCGTGTACAGCAGCGTGATGTGGTCGGTCACCAGCTGGATCGGGTCCCGGTCGCCGGTCACGATGAGGACGTCCATGTCGGGCTCCGCCTCGGTGGCGAGGGTCGCGATGATGTCGTCGGCCTCGTACCCAGGCACCGAGAGCCGGGTGATGCCGAGGACGTCGAGCACCTCGAAGATCAGGCTCAGCTGGCTCCGGAAGTCGGACGGCGTCTCTTTCCTGGTGGCCTTGTACTCGACGTACTGCTCATGGCGGAACGTTCTCTCGGCGCGGTCGAACGCGACCGCGACATGCGTGGGCTGCTCATCACGCAGCACGTTGATGAGCATGGCGGTGAAGCCATAGACGGCGTTCGTGGGCTGACCGGTCGTCGTGGAGAAGTTCTCTGGCGGTAGCGCGTGGAACGCCCGGTAAGCAAGCGAGTGCCCGTCCAGGAGCAGCAGCCGCCCGCGACGGCCGGGCTGCTCGGCCCCGCCGGGCGCCGCCTCCGGCGCCTCCTCGGCAACGACCGCATCTTCACCGACTACCTCGTCCGCCGCGAGCGCCGCATCCCCAGCGAGTGCCGCATCCTCAGCGAGCGCCGCCTCGTCCGCGAGGGTTGGCTCGGTCGCGAGGACCGCCTCCTCGCCGGGAGACGGCTCCGTCGGCTGGAGCTCTGTCCGGGTTGCGTCGGCCGGGGTCGCCGGCTCAGTGTCCTTCGTTGCCACGTCCAGATCTTAGTGCGCGGGTCTGTCATTTACCCGGGCGTTGGCGCCCGGCTGGCCCGTCGATCATGGGGCACCCCTACGCTTGCTCCAGTCGACCGAAAAGATCGCATAAGCAGGGAACGCGGAGGTATTCGGTGCCGGAGCTGTCCGAACGTGAGGAGCAGATCAAGGCCGCCTTCAACAGCCAGAGTAACGAGACACTGGCGGGGCGGATGGGCATCAGGATTCTCGAGGCATCGAGCGAACGCGTCGTCGGCACCATGCCAGTCGAGGGCAACACCCAGCCGTACGGGATCCTGCACGGCGGTGCCTCCTGCGTGCTCGCGGAGTCCCTGGGGTCGCTCGGCTCGGCGCTTCAGGCCGGACCCGACCGGTTCACCGTCGGCATCGAGATCAACGCAACGCACCACCGCCCGGCGCGGGCCGGGCTTGTCACCGGCGTCGCCACGCTCGCGCACGGCGGCCGGACCATGTCCACGTTCGAGATCGTGATCACCGACGAGGACGGCCGTCGAGTCTGCACCGCTCGGCTGAGCTGCCTGCACAGGGATGCTGTGCCTGGCGCATCCAAGATTGCGTAGTCGTCTTGGGCCTGCCCCCCGGTGTGGCTCGCGCCTCCCATGGCCACACTTCATGGTTTCCGCGCGGCACTTCATGGTTTCGTCGACCCTGGCATCCATATTTGTCCCCTTTGCGGTCGCCGAAACCATGAAGTGTGGAGGCGCTCGCCGGAACCGAGCGTCCGCGACCGGCCGAGCGGCCGCCCGGCTCGCGGAGTCATAGCGTGTGAGACGCACGGGACAGCCGAGGTATCAAGCCGCCGCGTTCCCGGACCGCAGCTCCCTGAGCGGGATTGCACGGTGCAGTCGCGTGCATTGAGGCGCGAATCATGCCATCGCACAGCCCGTTGCGGCGCGCGCCGAGGGGATCTTTCCCTCATACCGGCAGCGGAATCGCTGTGTCTTTGCGCGCCGCCGTCGCCCGTCGCTAACGTGGTGGCAGAGCAAGGCGACCGAGTAGAGAACGTGCCGGCCCGGGGAAGGCCGACATGGCACCAAAGGTTCACTAGCTCACTGACCGTCGACCGCTTCCGGCGTCCGGCGGCCGCAAGCGGCGGGCGCCGGTTACAACGGGGGTTATGTAGCCGGCCCCGCCCGCTTGCCACGGCGAGTCGATGCGGCGAGTAGCTGTGCAGCCAGCGATGACACTGATCGCGCGGCGGCGTCCCACTCACGCTGGGCTAACGACGCCGAACAGCCCGACGCACCCAGTGGGCCCGCCGGGCTGATGTGATCAGCGTCGGGACAGGTCAGCTTGCCGAGCCTGCAGCCCCGGTGTCCTTGTCTGCAGAGCCTCTGGCAGTGCCGGTACCCGAGTCCGAGCCAGGATCCGAGTTCGAGCCGGTACCCGCGCCTGCGCCAGACCCACTGCCTTCGCCTGCATCGCCAGCAGCCTTCTCGGCCTCGGCTAGGACTTCCTCCGCAACGGCGCGCATGGTCTGCCGCCGGTCCATCGATGTCTTCTGGATGTACCGGAACGCCTGGGCCTCGCTCATGCCGCGCCCGTCCTGGAGCGCACCCTTGGCTCGGTCGAGCAGCTTGCGCACCTCGAGGCGATCGCGCAGGCTAGCCGCCTCCGCGTTCAGGGCCGCGATCTCGGCGAACCTGCTCACCGCAACCTCGATCGCGGGGACCAGGTCGGCCTTGGTGAAGGGCTTGATGAGGTAGGCCATTGCGCCCGCCTCGCTCGCTCGCTGCACCAGGTCGCGCTGCGAGAACGCCGTCAGGATGATGACCGGCGCTACCTGATTCGCGGTGATCCGCGCGGCCGCCGAGATCCCGTCCAGCCCGGGCATCTTGACGTCCATGATCACCAGCTCAGGCTTGAGCTGCTCGGCTAGCTGCACGGCAGTCTCGCCGTCGGAGGCCTCGCCGACTACGACGTAGCCCTCCTCCTCGAGCATTTCGCGCAGGTCGAGCCTGATCAGCGCCTCGTCCTCGGCTATCACCACGTTGAAGGGGGTCTTACTCACGAGCAGAGCGTACCCAAGACCCGGTACATTGGCGCTCGGCGGCTCCCCCGGCGACATCGCTCAGCTAAGACCGCTGGTGTCAGGCCAGGTTGCAACTTGAAACTGAATCAGACACCAGCGATAAATGAGCGCCGTCCGCCCGGGAAAGTGAGGGCGGACCCGCCGGCATATTCGGCGTCATAGCAGGAAGGTGTTATACCGGATATACAGTAGATATCAAGATATGCCGGGATGGTGGAATAGGCAGACACGGATGCCTCAAAAGCATCTGCTCGCAAGGGCGTGCGGGTTCGAGTCCCGCTCTCGGCACTCATCCTCATTGACGAAAAACTGTCAGCGGGGTCGGCGAACATATAGTCATGTATCCACGCAGCACGGTGGACATGGCGTTACTTCTGTCTGGCATTGGCGTCTTCGATCGCGAGACCGCGCTAATCTGCGGGGTCTCGATATGCGCCATCCGCCACTGGCGCTACGGCACTCGCCGTAGTAGCGAGCACCGTGCGCCGCTAAGTTGCCCACGCTGTACCGGACGGCCTGTTAATCAGTATGCGTATGCCTACCTTCTGGGTCTGTATCTAGGCGATGGTCACATCACTCGTGGACGCCGGGATGTCTTCGCACTGACCCTGGCGTGCAGCGACGCCTGGCCCGGCCTTATGACTGCCGCCAGAGAGGCGATGTCTGCCGTGATGCCGGCCAACAGAGTTTGCGCTGTTCGAAGGGTTGGGTGCACTCAGCTCAAAAGTTACTCCAAACACTGGCCGTGCTTATTTCCGCAGCACGGCGCTGGCCGAAAGCACACGCGCGAGATTGCGCTGGAACCATGGCAGCGGACGATCGTCCGCGCGTATCCTGGCGCCTTCGCCAGGGGCCTGATCCACTCGGACGGCTGTCGTGTCATTAACCGTGTAAGGCGGCGCTGCTCCGATGGCGATCGCTGGTACGAATACCCGCGCTACTTCTTCTCGAATGAATCAGCGGACATCCTAGGCTTGTGCGGGGACACGCTCGACCAGCTCGGGGTCAGCTGGCGTCTCTCGCGCCGCAACGCCATCTCGGTGGCTAGGCGTGAAGCAGTAGCGCGGCTGGATGAGTTCGTCGGCCCGAAATACTGACTGCCAAAGAAGCAGAGATGCTCCCGGTCTCGCGCCGGGCGCTTGCCGCGTAACAGCCAGTTGGATTCAGCCAGCCCGCCGACTGCCCCAGCGCAATCGCTCTGGCAAGACGCGACCGGCGCCGACTCGTGTGGAGCCCGCCGCGTTAATCTCCTGTACCAGGGCTGACACGCCGCAGGAGGTGCACGTGGACGAGAGCTCGTTTGACCAGGTGCTTGAGGCGGTGCGGCGATTCGTCCGCGAGAAGGTCATGCCGCGCGAAGACGAAATCGAGACTACCGACGCTGATCCCCGACGACCTACGAGCTGCGACAGCCGATCTTGGCCTGTTTGGTTACGCGCTGCCCGCAGAGTTCGGCGGCGCTGGCGCCACCATGTCGCAGGATGTGCGGCTCGCATTCGAGTTCGGCTACACGACGCCGGCGTTCCGGTCCCTGTTCGGTACGAACAACGGCATCGCCGGCCAGGTGATCGCCAAGTTCGGCTCCGCCGCCCAGCGGAAGGCCTTCCTCCCGGCGCTGGCGGCCGGCGAGATGATCGGCTCGTTCGCGCTGACCGAGTCGGAGGCCGGGTCAAGCCCCGCCGGCCTCAAGACCTCAGCCCGGCGCGACGGCGCTGACTGGATCCTCAACGGCACCAAGAGGTTCATTACCAACGCCCCGCTCGCCGACCTATTCGTGGTGTTCGCCCGCACCGATCCCGACGCCGAGGCGGGTCGCGGCATCTCCGCCTTCGCCGTCGACGCACGCAGTCCCGGCCTGACCGTCGGGCCGCGCGATCACAAGATGGGTCAGCGCGGCGCCTGGACTGCCGAGGTGAACTTCGACGACGTCCGGGTGCCAGCCGACCGCCTGATCGGGGCCGAAGGCCGCGGCTACCGCAGCGCCATGACCGTCCTGGCCAGGGGTCGGCTGCATATCGCGGCAATGTGCGTCGGCGCCGCGCAGCGCATCCTGGATGAGTCGGTGGCGCACGCGGCGGTCAGCAAGCAAGGCGGCCGCCCGATCGGCGACTACCAGCTTGTCCAGGCGATGCTCGCGGACTCCTACGCCGAGATCGCGGCTGGCCGCAGCCTCGTGCTGACGGTGGCTGCCGCTTACGACGCTGGCACCGACCAGGCCGCTGGGCCGTCGTCGGCCAAGCTCTTCTGCAGCGAGATGGTGTCACGGGTCGCGGACCGAGGTGTCCAGGTCCACGGCGGCCTCGGGTACATGAGCTCAACCGTTGTCGAGCGCATGTACCGCGACTCCCGCCTGTACCGGCTCTATGAGGGAACGAGCGAGATTCAGAAGCTCATCATCGCCCGTGCGCTGCTCGCTCCAGCGAGCTCCTGACCGTCGCCCGGCAGCTGAATCCAGGCTCGCCAGTCTCAAGGCCTTCGATTACTAGCTCACCAGCTGGCCGTCCTCGAGCGCGAGCGCATGGTCGGCGAGCTCGTGCAGCGCTGGGTCGTGCGTGGCCACCAGCGCGGTGATCCCCTCGGCCACGACAACTGTCCGCAGCAGGCGCATGATCTGCCGTCCGGTCTCGGAATCCAGCTGGCCGGTCGGCTCGTCGGCGATCAGCAGTTCCGGCTGGACGGCCAGCGCCCTGGCGATGGCCACGCGTTGCTGCTGACCGCCCGACAGCTCATTCGGCCGCTGGTGGGCGTGGCCTTCCAGGCCGACGACGCTCAGCAACAGCCGTGTGCGCTCCTCCCGCTCGGCTCGCGGCGTGCTGGTAATGCGCAGTGGTATGCCGACGTTCTCGGCTGCGGTCAGCATCGGGATCAGGCCGAAGGACTGGAAGATGAACGAGATCGTGCTGCGGCGCAGGAGCGTGCGCTCGCGTCCCGGCAGTGCCGAGACGTTCCGCCCCGCGACGAACACCTCGCCGCTCGTGGGCGCGTCCAGCCCGCCGACGATGTTGAGCAGCGTGGTCTTGCCCGACCCGGATCGCCCGGTGAGAGCGACTAGCTGACCTCGCCCGATCGTGAACGACGCGCCCCGCACCGCGTGCACCGCTGTGCTTCCGTGCCCGAACGTCCTGGTCAGCCGCCGGGCGACGACCATGTCCGATCGGTCGTCCGTCGATGTCGTGGCAGATCCCGCCACATCTGGTGCAGTCACGCGACGCCGCCGTCCGAGTCAGCACCTGAGTCAGCACCTGGGTCAGCGCCCCCGGCGGCCCGGTCGGGCCACACCCCGATGTGATCATTCAGCGAACGGAGCCGCACTCTGTCGCGCATTCGGTGCCGCTCGGTCATCTCCCGCGGCAGCTGCACGCGGCCGGCACGGTCGAGCACCGCGTACTCGACCGCCTGCCGGACGGTGTTTCCGAGCTCGTCAGCCGCGTCGTGGCGCAGTGTTTCGCTACTCGTTCTGCCGTCTCTGATGGCCACGGTCCGCTGGACCTGGTGAGATACCGCCGGATCGTGCGTCACGACCAGCACGGTCGCACTGAACTCGGTGTTGGCTGTCTGCAGCGCGCGGAACACGTCCTGCGCGGTGCGACTATCCAGCTCACCGGTCGGCTCGTCGGCCAGCAGCAGTTCCGGCTCGTTGCCCAGCGCCGTCGCGATTGCGGCGCGCTGCTGCTCGCCGCCCGACATGCGGGCGGGCACGCGGTCGGCGCAGTGCGCGATGCCGAGAATGCCGAGCAGATCCTTGGCCCGCCGGTCGCGGCGGCGGCGGCTGACACCGTTGAACCGCATCGGCGTCACGACGTTCTGCCACGCTGTGAGGTAAGGGAGCAGATTGCGCGAGGTCTGTTGCCAGACGAAGCCCACCCGCTGCCGCCGGTAGATGAGCCGCTCTTTCGCACTGAGCGCCCCGACGTCCTGTCCCGCGACTCGTACCCGGCCAGCGGTCGGGGTGTCGAGACCCGCCAGGATGTTGATGAGGGTGGACTTGCCGCTGCCGGATGCGCCGACGATGGCGACCAGCTCGCCCGCGTCGATCAGCAGGTCAAGGCCTTGCAGAGCCTGGACCTCGATGCCCTCGCCGGTATAGAGGCGCACCACCTGATCGCAGACGACGAGCGCGCCATCACCGTACGACAACCGCCTGTGCTGCGCTTCCGCATCCAGCTCTGCGATCCCGGCGGCTGCCGAGACCACGCCTTGCGCCGGCACTGTCATGCGCATCTCCTCACGTGTGTCCTACCCGCCTATCCGAAGGGAACGGGGTGTCCCTCGGCTGGCCAGCACCGTCTGGCCGGTCAACGTCACCATCGCCAGGACCAACAGGCCGATCGCAGTCGCTGCCAGCCACACCGGCTCGATCCGGACGGGGACGCTGGTTGTGGAGGCAGTGAATACCGACAGGCCAAGCGTCGGGCCGACCAGCGGCACCAGTGCCAGCGCGCAAATCAGCCCGCCGAGCAGCACCGACAAGATCTGCGGCAGCGCCTCGATCAGCGTGAGCCGTCGGCTCTGCGCGTTCGACATGCCCATCGTGGCGGCCCTCGCCAGCGTCATCTCCCTGGACTGCGCCGACAGCATCAGCGTCAGCAGCAGCACCAGCAGGCAGGCGACGGCCGCTGCATCGCCGCCAAGCGCGAGCTCGTGGTAGGCACCGTGCTGGAGCGGCGCTTGTTCCAGCGCGGTCAGCACCTGCGACCGCAGCGTCACGTAGGTCCCCGGTGCATGCCACCTGGCCGCCGCCGCGGTCAAAGCGCCCGCGTCGAGATCTGGACCGGCGACCAGCATCAGGTCCGGCGGCATTAGTGCAAGTGCGCGAGCGTTCAGGGCAGACCGCGGCAGCACGATGTAACCGCCGGACGACTGGTCGCTGACGCCCGGAACCGCCGACATAGGCGGCGCGATGCCGACCACGCGGATCCGCTCACGGGCATCGTCTTGCAGGATCACGGTCACAGCCCGGTGGCCGAGCTCTCGCGCCAGGCCGGCCGACGCCAGTACGGCCACCGGTCCGGCGGCTCCGGCCGCAGTGCTCGGGTGCCAGTCCACGAAGCTCGCGGGCGCCTTTGCCAGCGGTGTCGCGGCCAGTAGCGCCGAGTACCGGCCAGGTTCGGCGATCATCACGGCCAGCCCCGGACCTGAGAACCCGGCGATTGCTGACGTCATCGACGTCAGCGCCGTTCGTTGCGCTCCAGGCACTGCAGCGATCGCTCGCGACAGCTCGGCGGACATTGCACCGGGCACACTGATCGCGGCCTGCGCGCCGACGTCGTTCCACGACTGCGCCACTTCGCCGCGGACCACAGCGCCGCGGACCATGCCAGCGAAGGACACCAGCGAGAGCGCCAGCACCATGGCGAAGGCTGGGAGCACAGCCGTGGCTGACACTCGCGCGGCCCTGGCGAGGCCGAGGAAGGCGGTTATCCCGGACCGGCGGCTCGCAAGCAGCAGCAGCGGCCGCACCAGGATCGGATACAGCCGCAGCAAGACGATCGCAACGGGGATTGAGATGAGGATCGGCGCCGCGCTTGCGTACAGGTCCCCGCCGGTTGGCCCGACGCCCTGGTCACGCAGGACGACGAGGCCGCCGACCGAGCCGAGCGCGAGGCCGCCCTCAACGATCAGTCGCCGTACCGAGGCCAGTCGTCCAGGCGGCCGGTCGGGCCTAGCGTTGCCCGCATATCCGCGGTGCACGCGGATCGTGATCAGCACGGGCCCAGCCAGCGCGGCGGCGAGCGTCAGGCCGACCAGCCACCACGCGAGCGGTGAGCCTGCGCCAGGCGTCAGGAGCACCGCCGCCACGATCCCGGCGGCTACTCCCGGCACTGCGGCGATCGCGCTGCCGACCAGCGCAGCAATGGCAAGCTGCCGCCGTGACGCGCCCCTGGCTCGGAGGACGGCGAACTCTTCTCGCCGCTTCTCCGCCATCAGCCACGCCGCCAGCAGCACGACCGCCGCGGCGATCACGCCGAGGCTGACCGACATGAGGTCAAGGAGATTACTGACCGCTCTGTTTTGCGCGGCGAATTCGCCGAGCAGGGCCGAGACTCCGGATGTCAGGTTGACGTCTGCCGCGTTCTGAAAGCCCGAGAGCACCAGCTGACCCGCTGCGGGCAGCGTGCTGGGCAGTACGTGTGCCAGCTCCACCGCCCGCGCGGCGGTCAGGTCGCCGAGCGCGGTACCGAACACCCAGGTCAGCTGGATCTCAGGCGGATCGAACAGGCGGTTGAGGGCAGGCAGCGCTCCTGCCGCGACGAAGGCACCGCCCTGCCAGTACGGCTCTCCCAACACAGGTGTTACGAGCACGGGCGAGGCGACGATCGAGTCGACGCCCCAGAACGTGCCGCCGGTGTCGATCGGGGCGACGATACCCGTCACCGTCAGCACAATCCCAGCGCTAGCGAGCTGAACGTGCGAGCCGACGTCGAGATCGAAGCGGCTGGCGGCTGCGGCACTGATGGCGACCGGCACCGTCACGACCCCGCGTAGGCGGACGGCGCTGCCCGCCGGCAGCGATCCGGCCACAATGCGCACGTTCTTGCTCAGGTTGTCGCGGTAGGCGAGCTCAAGCTGCGTGCTGTCGGTGCCGACAGCTCGGGAGTGGTCGGTGAATTGGGAGAACGGTGTCGTGAGGCCGCTCCAGTCGGTGCGCGCGCCAGCCAGTGGCAGCGTCTCGGCCAGGTGCCGGCGCAAGTCGGCCTTGGCCTGCTCAAGCTGTCCCAGGTCCACCGGCTCATTCAGCGCGGTGGCCAGGGTATTGGCGTCAACGGTGCCGACCACGGCGGTGTCCAGCGCAGGCGCCGCGACCGCCAGCTGTCTCAGAGCATGCGACCGCAGCTGGGCGCTCGCCCGCGGCCCGGCGACGGCGACCAGCCCGCAGGCGCAGGCAAGCAAGCAGAACGCCACCGCAGTCGCCGACGCGGCCCCGGTCAGCCGCCGCCATCCGCCAGCGAGCCGCAGCCCCAGCCGAGTAATAGCTGGCGGTTGGATTGTTCCCGGCCGGCTCGGGCGTCCGCGCGCAGCTTCGTGTTTGCCGGTCATCCGGCCGCCTCCGAGGCACGCAATTCCGCTGCCGGGTCGGGCTGCCGCAGCGTCGCCACTGCGGCAGCGAGCACTGGGATCGCTAGTACCGCGACGACCATCAGGGCGACCCACAGGGTCGGGATACGCACCAGCACGGGCGGCACCGGCAGCCCGGCCGTAGCCGTGAGCGTGATAGCCGGGATCAGCAGGTGCGCAATGCCGATTCCGAGCGTCAGCCCTACCAGCGCGGCAGGGCCACTGATCATGATCTCTTCCAGGCAGAACAGCCCAGCCTGACTGCTTCCGGGCACGCCGAGCGCGGACAGCAATGCCCGCTGGCCCCGACGTCCCCGCGCGCTCGCCGCCACGCTGACACAGAATCCGACCACGGCGAGCAGCGCCGCCGCAGCCGCCACGGCCAGAGCCGCCTTGATGGGCGCCGCGGACACGGGGTTGTGCTCCAGCCCGCGGGCTACGGCGGCCGCATCGACGATGCTCGAGCCGGCCGGCAGGCCTGCGGGCGTCCTGCCACCCGCCGTGCTCAGCCACCAGGACGTCGCCGGCAGCGGCGCGCCGCCAGCACTGATCAGGGCGTCTTGGAGGGCCGTCTGATCGGCGACGACCGCGCCGCCAGAGGTCACGCTCGGGAACCCGGTGACAGCAACGAGCACACTGCCTGCCACGCTCGCGCCCTCGACGCTGATTGGCACGGACGAGCCGTTGGTCAGGCCGTTCGCGCGCAGGAAGGCACCGTTGGCGATGAGCTGAACACCCAGCTTGGGCGGCGGGATGGTGATCTGCACCCCAGCCGGCAGGGTGGTCAATCCGTACCGAGCGAGTGTCGCCCGTGGGGGCAGGATCGGGCCGCTGCCTGGATCCAGATTCAGCTGTGTGTCCCGGCCGACGACTGCCCAGCTAGTGACGGACGGCTTGAGTGACTCGTCGGTGTTGCCCTGGAGCTGGCCTCTGATCGCGTCTAGCCCAGGCGTTGACGTCCTCGGCCGCCAGGCTGCCAGCGTCTTGCCTGCCGCGAACGGCGCCGCAAACGGCGTTGTCGGCGTCGGGCTCATCGCTATCGAGCTGAAGGTGATGACGGCGGGGCCGTCGGCCGCGAGGGCGGGTGGGTTGGGCGGCATGTTGTAGTCGAGCGACACTCCGATGAGCCGCACCGGATACGCCACGCCGGCTGGCGTGCCCAACTGGACGACCAGCTGATGTGGGCGTCCATCCGCAGGCATCGTGCCCGCCTGGCAAGTCGTAGGCGAGGCCGTACGCATCCTGGATCGTGACAGAAGCGGCTACCGGTCCGAGAGCGTCATTCGGCCCGCCCGTCATGCTCGCGGTGATCGCGAGCCGCTCTGGCCTGCCAGGTACGGCCAGGCCGGGCAGCGGCCCCTGATGCTGGTCGAGATAGCTCCACAGCTGCGAGAGCGGGACCTGGGTTGACAGGTCAGAACGCATCGTGACTGTAGCCGCCGCCTGTGGGCCGCCAATCGCCAGCAACTGCCCGGTCCCGATCGACTGCTGGCTGACCGGCATGGCAGCCGTAACACCGCGAAGCCGGGTGATCTGTGCCACTCCGGACATTGGCTCGGCGTTGACCAGTCCGACTCGGACCTGCGCGCCGGCTGCGAAGGCAGCCTGATCGTGTACCGATTGCTGCCAGCTCTCGTACTGCGCGAGCGCCAGCGTGCTGGTGCCAACGGCCAGAATCACCAGTAGCGCCGGGCCGCTCTGCCGGACCGGGCGCCTGCTGATTTCCCAGCTCGCCATAGCCGAGCCCAGCCGCCTGCCTCGCGCCGTCAGTTTCTCCAGGCCCTTCGCGGCGAGGGGAAGCAGACGCAGCGGTATCAGGGCGAGGCCGGCGAGCGCGAGCGCCGGGGCGGCGACGATGACGGGATCGAGGCCAACTCCGCCGGCCGCCGCCGAGTAGCTGAGCAGTTCGTGTACGGACACGATCGCGAGCGCGATCAGGGCGAGGTCGACACCGGCGGCAGCAGCCGAGGCTACGGCGGCCTGCCGCCCCCGGCGGATCCTGACGACCCCAACGCCGGGCGGCCGCAGCGCGGGCCACAGCACGATGCCCAGGCAGAAGGCCAGCACGAGCGCCCCGCCGAGCCACGCGTCCACGCCCGGCACCGCCGCGTGCAACTCGCTTCCGGTGAGCCTGGACAGCAGCAGGGCAGCCAGTCGGACGCCTGCGATCGTGCCGACAGCGGCCGCAACGGCACAGGCGACCACGCCCTCAGCGAGACTGGGCCGGATGAGCTGCCAGCGCGCCGCACCGCGGGCCGCCAGCAAGGCGTTCTCCTCGTCACGATGGCTGACGAGCAGCCGGCCCGCCAGCGCAAGCGCTGCGGCTGCCAGCAAGAGCAGCTGGAGACCGCTGATCAGGACGAGGGACTTTGCGGCGGCCAGGCCCTCAGCCACATCGATCAGGGTCCGCGGAATCGTCGTGCTGACGAACGAAACCCCAGAGTTCTGCAGGCCGGCGACAGTCGCGTTGGTCCTGGCCGCCAGGCTGACGAGGTCGGCAACCGTGATCTTGCTGACTGCCGGTAGCGCCTCGAAAGTGACCTGATTCGCCTGAAGCTCGGCGGGGCGGGCGCCGGACTGGCCGAATGCCGCCGGATTGACGACGGCCGGGCCGTAGCTGACGAATCCACCGCCGACGGTCACCCCAGCCGGATCGAGGAGGTCGAGCCGCCAGTAGGCCGCGGCCGGATCACGGGGCCGGAACAACCCCGTAACCGCGAGCCTGACGGGCGTGTTCGTGCCGAGCAGGCGGAGCTTCAGCACCGAGCCGACGGTGACGTTGAGGTCGGCTGCCGCCACCACCGGCATCGCAACCGGGACCGGCTGGCCAGTTACCGGCGCGCCTGGCCAGGCACCGCGCGTCAGTGCGGCGTAGGTGCCGATACCGGTGAATGCCGCGGCCTGCAGCGCCGGAACATTGCCGCCACGGTGCGGGCGTGACAGGCCGAGGTCGTTGGACCAGATGGCACTGTAGAGCCGGTAGGGCACCGATCCGAAGGCAACTCGCATTCTCCTGCCGACCAGGCTGGTAACGCCGGCGGCCGAGCCGTTCGTCTGGTCAGTGACGGTGATCGACAGTGCCCCGGCCTGCTTGAGCTCCCGACTCACGGTCGCCGGAAGTGCCGCGGAATAGAAGCTGAGCAGCGCGGCTACCAGGGCAGTGGTGATGAGGACCGACAGCATGAGGCAGCTGACCAGGAGCCAGGCAGAGCCCATCCTTCGCACGAGAAACGGCGGTCGAAGCATGCGTGCCGATGCCCCTCTCGACGCAGTCCGGCGATCAGCTGCCGGTGTGGGCCCCCAATTGGCAGGGTATGTCCCTCGTCGCCGCGACCGAAAGAGCCGCCGAGAATGGTTACCGGACCGTTGGCGAGTTGTTGCTGGCGCGGGATCCCGCAGGTTAAGGCTGCGCGGCGTCGGCCGACTCACCGGAGGCGGCGAGGCCGACCTGGCCCGATGCGGCCCGGCTCGACCGCGGACGTAGCGCCCGCTGCGTGGCCGGCGGCTCCGCCCGGTGGATCGCCACCCGCATGCGGCGCTGGCGCCGGAGGGCGATCAGGTAACCGCACGCGAGGACCAGCACGACTGCCATCGCAAGCATGTTCGTCCGCAGCCCGAACATCCGCGGCGAGTAATCGATTCGCAGGCTCTCGATGGTGGCGTTGCCAACCGCCCAGAGGGCTGCATAGAGGGCAAACGCCTGACCGCCTGAAAGGACGAACCTGCGAATCGCCAAGCCAAGGGCAACGGCAATCAGCAAGTCGTACACCGATTCGTACAGGAAGAGCGGCTGGAAGGTCGCGAACGACTGGAGTCCGGTTACGCGATGCTGCGGCGAGATGTCGACGGCCCACAGCAGTCCGGACGGACGACCGTAGAGTTCCTGGCTGAACCAGTTGCCCCAGACCGAAAACGCCTGCGCGACGGCAAGCGCCGGCACAGCGGCCAGCGTCACCGGGCCGATCTCGAGGCCCGTCCGACGGCAGTACACCCAGGCCGCCAGCGCGCCGGCGGCGACGGCGCCGGCGACGCCCATGCCGCCGTCCCACACACGCAGCGCGTCAGTCCAGTCGCGGCCCGCGCCGAAGTAGCGGTGAAAGTTTGCCACCAGGCTGTAAACGCGAGCGCCGAGAAGACCGACGGGAACGGCAATCGTGGCCATGTCCAAGATCACGCCCGGCCGATAGCCGGCCTTCCGGTACCTTCGCCCTGTCAGCCATAGACCCGCCACCACGCCGGCCACCATGCACAGCGCATAGGCCCGGACCGGTATCGCACCCAGGTGCCAGACCGCGCTGGCCGGGCTCGGAAGGTAGGCCACCGGCATGATCAGGACGTTACCCGGCGCCGCCGCCGACCGGTTAATTTGGACCCGGTTTCTCGGCCCCGCTCGTAGCCGCTGGCGCCAGCTACCGCATGGGCATCGTCGCGGGGCTGATTGCTGCCGGGAGGCTGGTTTCACCACAGAGGTAAGCGTCGACAGCCGCGGCGGCCGATCTTCCTTCGGCGATCGCCCACACGATCAGCGACTGGCCCCGGCCTGCGTCCCCGGCCACGAATATTCCGGGTACCGATGTCGCAAAAGCGCTGTCCCTAGCGATGTTGCCGCGCTTGTCGAACTCGACGCCGAGCTCGGTGACCAGCGGCCCCGGCTCGGCGCCGGTGAACCCCATGGCCAGCAACACGAGGTCACAGCTCAGCTCGCGTTCCGTGCCCGGCAGCGGCTGGAAGCCGCCGCCCGAGGACTCAACCTCGATCAGCACCAGGCCGCGCACCCGGCCGCTGTCGTCACCGAGGAAGCGCTGCGTCGAGACCGCGTAGACGCGGTCGCCGCCCTCTTCGTGGGCGCCGGACACACGGAAGATCGCCGGGTAAAGCGGCCACGGCTGGGTGAGCGATCGCCGATCCGGTGGCCGCGGCAGGATTTCGAGCTGCGTGACGGAGGCGGCGCCCTGACGCAGGGCCGTCCCGAGGCAGTCGGCGCCGGTGTCGCCGCCGCCGATGATCACGACGTCACGGCCGCGGGCCGAGATCGCCGTCTCGGGCACGCGCGCCACCGGGGGCTGCCGACTGTCGGGCACCCTCGCGTCAGGCGCCCGCCCTGCAGAGACCCGCCCGTCCACAGCGTGCCGATCCCTCGCTCGCCCGTCCGCCGCGTACCCATCCAAAGGCCGACCATCCGCGGCCGCGACCACTGGCGGCCCGACCACTGGCGGCCCGACCATTCGCGGCCGGGCCGTGGCCCCGCCGCCGGCGGCCGTCGCCTGCCCGGCCGCCCCCCGCGCCATCGGCCGCGGCCACGGCCCGGTTGGCTAGCGGCAGGTACTCCATGGCCTGGTGAATCCCGCCGAGCTCTGAGCCGGGCACGGGCAGCCCGCGCGGGACTGTCGCGCCGCAGGCCAGTACGATCGCCGCGTAGTCCACCTGGAGCTCCACCGCCGTGACGTCGAGGCCAGCCTCGACGCCGCACCGAAACTCGGTGCCCTCGGCCAGCATCTGGATGAGGCGGCGATCCAGATGCCGCTTCTCCATCTTGAACTCCGGGATCCCATACCGCAGCAGACCGCCGGGAGCGTCTGCGCGCTCGAACACGGTGACGGCGTGTCCGGCCCTGGTGAGCTGCTGGGCCGCGGCCAGGCCTGCCGGACCGGAGCCGATCACCGCGACCTTGCGACCCGCGGCGAGCGCGGCCGGGGCCGGTCGCCTCGGCGGCACCCACCCCTCGCCCCAGGCCCGGTCGATGATTTCTACCTCGACTTGCTTGATGGTCACCGGGTCGGCGTTGATGCCGAGCACGCAGGCGGACTCGCACGGCGCCGGGCATAGCCGACCGGTGAACTCGGGGAAATTGTTTGTCGCGTGCAGCCGCTCGGCGGCAGCGCGCCAGTCCCCCGTGTAGACCAGGTCGTTCCACTCCGGTATGAGGTTGCCGAGCGGGCAGCCAGAGTGGCAGAACGGGATGCCGCAGTCCATGCACCGGCCCGCCTGGCGCTCAAGCTGGTCGGATCCGAACTCGGAGTACACCTCTCGCCAGTCAGAGATGCGCACGTCGACCGGCCGGCGGGCGGGTGTCTGCCGCGGCGTGTTCAGGAAGCCCCTCGGGTCAGCCATGTCCGCTCCCTCAGCCACTCGCCGCGGCCATGACGGCCTCGCTCACGTCCAGGCCGTCGCGCTCCGCCCGGTGAGCAGCGGCCAGCACTCGCTTGTAGTCACGCGGCATCACGCGAGCGAACCTGGGCAGTGCCGAGTCCCAGTCAGACAGCAGCGCCGCTGCCACCGCCGACCCGGTCTCGGCCAGGTGGCGCCCGGTCAGCTCGCGCAGGAATTCGCCGTCCTCGGCAGCCAGCGGTTCCAGATCGGCCATCTCGGTGTTGACGCGCAGCGGATCGGGATCAAGCAGGTACGCGATGCCGCCCGACATCCCGGCCGCGAAGTTGCGACCGACCGGCCCGAGCACGACGACGCGACCGCCAGTCATGTACTCGCACCCGTGGTCGCCGGTGCCCTCGGCCACGGCCGTGGCGCCCGAGTTCCGCACGCAGAACCGCTCACCCACTACGCCACGCAGCAGCATCTCACCGCTGGTGGCGCCGTATCCGATGACGTTGCCGGCGATGACGTTGCGCTCGGCATGGAAGCAGGCCGCCTGGTCGGGCGCGGCGATGATCCGGCCGCCTGACAGGCCCTTGCCCAGGTAGTCGTTGGCGTCGCCGTGTAGCCGTAGCGTGATGCCTGGTGGCAGGAACGCACCGAGCGACTGCCCGGCCGAGCCCGTCAGCACCACCTCAATGGTGTTGTCAGGCAGCCCGGCTCCCCCCCAGCGCCTCGTCAGCTCGCTGCCGAGCATGGTGCCGACTGTCCGGTTGACGTTCCGGACCGGCAGTTCGAGCCGCACTGGCGTGCCCTCGGTGAGCGCGCCCTCGGCCAGCAGGATCAGCGTGTTGTCCAGCGCCTTCTCCAGGCCGTGCTCCTGGCTTGATATGCAGTAGCGCGTGGCGCCAGGTGGTAGCTCGGGCACGTGCAGCACCGGCTGGAGATCGAGGCCCGCTGCCTTCCAGTGGTTAACGGCCGCGGTCGTGTCGAGCAGTTCGGCCCGGCCGATAGCCTCGTCGAGCGTCCGGAAGCCGAGCTGCGCCAGGTACTCGCGCACCTCTTCCGCCAGGAATTCGAAGAAGTTAACAATGAACTCCGGCTTCCCGGTGAATCGCCGCCGCAACTCAGGATTCTGAGTGGCGACGCCGACCGGGCAGGTGTCCAGATGGCAGACCCGCATCAGCACACACCCGGCCACCACGAGCGGCGCGGTGGCGAAGCCGAACTCCTCGGCGCCGAGCAGCGCCGCGATGATCACATCCCGGCCTGTCTTCAGCTGGCCGTCGACTTGCACGACTATCCGGTCCCGAAGGCCATTGCGCAGCAGTGTCTGCTGCGTCTCGGCGAGCCCGAGTTCCCACGGCGCGCCAGCATGCTTGATGCTGGTCAGCGGTGATGCACCGGTCCCCCCGTCCTGCCCGGAGATCAGCACGACGTCGGCGTGCGCTTTCGACACGCCAGCCGCTACGGTGCCGACTCCGACCTCGGCCACGAGTTTGACGTGCACCCGCGCCAGCGGGTTGGCGTTCTTCAGGTCGTGGATGAGCTGCGCCAGGTCCTCGATGGAGTAAATGTCGTGGTGCGGCGGCGGCGAGATCAGCCCGACGCCCGGCGTGGAATGCCGGGTTGCGGCGATCCACGGATACACCTTGTGGCCAGGCAGCTGACCGCCTTCGCCTGGCTTGGCGCCCTGCGCCATCTTGATCTGCAGGTCGTCAGCGTTGACCAGGTACTCGCTCGTGACGCCGAAGCGCCCACTGGCGACCTGCTTGACCGACGACCGCCGCAGATCGCCGTTCTCGTCGGGGACGTACCGGCGCGCGTCCTCGCCGCCCTCGCCGGTGTTGGACCGGCCGCCCAGCCGGTTCATCGCGATAGCGATGGTCTCGTGCGCCTCCGCCGAGATCGAGCCATAGGACATCGCGCCGGTAGCGAACCGCTTGACGATGCTCGCGACGGGCTCTACTTCCTCGATGGGAACGGGAGTGCGCTCACCAGGCAGCGAGTCATCAATGCCGCGGATGCGCAGCAGCCCTCGCAGCGTCATCAGCTTCGCGGACTGATCATCGACCAGCCTGGTGTACTCGCGGAACACGTGCTCCTGCCCGCTGCGCGTTGCGTGCTGGAGCTTGAACACGGCATCCGGGCTGAACAGGTGCGGCTCGCCGTCGCGGCGCCACTGATACTCACCGCCGGTCTCCAGCCGCTGGTGCGGCCTGCCGCCTCGTACCGGGTAAGCGACGGCGTGCCGACGGCTGACCTCCGCGGCGATCTGCTCGAATCCGATGCCGCCGAGCGGGGATGAAGTGCCGGCGAAACAGGAGCCAATGACATCGGGGCCGAGGCCGACAGCCTCGAACAACTGGGCGCCCGTATAGGACGCAACCGTCGACACGCCCATCTTCGACATGATCTTGAGGACGCCCTTGCCGAGCGCCTTGACGAGGTTGGCCGCCGCCTTCTGCTCGGTGACGTCGCGCAGGGTGCCGCGCCTGACCATCTCCTCCACGGACTCGATGGCGAGGTACGGACACACCGCCGCCGCGCCGTACCCAAGGAGCAGGGCGATGTGGTGGCACTCGCGGGCGTCGCCTGACTCCACGACCAGCCCGGCCATCGTCCTCGTCTGCTCGGCGATCAGGTGGTGGTGCACGGCGCCGGTCAGAAGCAGTGACGGGATCGGCGCGAGCCGCTCATCGCCGGGAGTGTCATCGACTAGAGCGGGATCGGGGCGGGCTGCGTAAGCGGGCGCGCCTCCGGTGGGTCCACCACCGGCCTCTGCGCCCCGGTCGGACAGCACGATGATCCGGGCGCCGCCCGCAATCGCGGCCGATACCTCGGCCCGGATCTCGGCAAGCCGGGACATCAGACCGTCGCCCCCGCCTGCGACCTCATACCGGCCGTCGACGACGTGAGCGGCAAACCCTTGCATGTCGCCGTCGTCGTTGATGTGCACGATCTTCGCCAGGTCGCTGTCGCTGATGACCGGGAAGGGCAGCACGACCTGGCGGCACGATGCGGGTCCCGGCTCGAGCAGGTTGTACTCGGGCCCGGTTGCGGTGCCAAGGGAAGTGACGAGCTCCTCCCGGATCGCGTCCAGGGGCGGATTCGTCACCTGGGCGAACAACTGGCTGAAGTAGTCGTAGATCAGCCGTGGCCGGTCTGACAGGACGGCCAGGGGCGTGTCGGAGCCCATCGAGCCGAGCGGCTCGGCGCCGGTGCGGGCCATCGGCGCGAGCAGGACCCGCAAGTCCTCCTCGGTGTAACCGAACGTCTGCTGCTGGACGAGCAGCACCCGGCTGTCTGGCAACTCCCGGACCCGATCGGGCAGGTCGCGCAAGTGCATCATGCCGGCGTGGAGCCAGTCTGCATACGGATGCTCAGCCGCGAGCGCCGACTTGACTTCCTCGTCCTCGATGATCCGGCCGGCGCCGGTGTCGGCAAGGAAAATGCGGCCCGGCTGAAGCCGCCCCTTGCGAACGACCTGGGCCGGGTCGATATCCAGGACGCCGACCTCACTGGCCAGCACGACGAGCCCGTCGGTGGTGACCCAGTACCGCCCCGGCCGCAGGCCGTTGCGGTCGAGCACCGCGCCGATCACCGTGCCATCGGTGAAGGCAATGAGGGCCGGGCCGTCCCACGGTTCCATCAGCGAGGCGTGGAACCGGTAGAACTCGCGCCGGTCGCGGTCCATGTGCGGGTTGTTCTCCCACGGCTCCGGGATCATCATCAGCACCGCATGCGGAAGCGACCGGCCGCCCAGGTGGAGCAGCTCGAGGCACGCGTCGAAGCTCGCCGAGTCGCTCACCGTACTGTCCATGATCGGCAGCAGCCGTTCGATCCCGCGTCCGCCGGCGTCGGTGCCCAGCACGTCCGCCGCCAGTTGCGCCTCACGTGCTCGCATCCAGTTCCGGTTGCCGCGAATGGTGTTGATCTCGCCGTTGTGGGCGATCAGCCGATACGGATGCGCCAGCGGCCAGGACGGGAACGTGTTCGTCGAGAACCGAGCGTGTACCAGGGCGATCGCAGACTGGTACAGCGGGTCGGACAGGTCGGGGAAGAACTGCTCCAGCTGGAGCGCCGTGAGCATGCCCTTGTACACGATCGTCCGGCTTGACAGGCTAGCCATGTACAAGCCGAGTTCATGATCGGCGCGCTTGCGCAGGCAGTACGCCTTACGGTCCAGCGCCAGGCCGGACTCCCCCGCCAGCCCAGCCACGGCGAGCTGGACAAGCTGCGGCAGCGAAGCCAGCGCCTCGTTCCCGCAAAAGTCCGGGTCGTACGGGACGTCGCGCCAGCCAAGCACCGCCAGGCCCTCAGAGGCGGCGAGCTGAGCCACGTCAGCCTGGATGGGGCCACGGTCTGGCCCGGTCGGCAGGAAGGCTAGCCCGGCCGCATAGCTTCCGGCCGGAGGGAGATGAAAATCACAACGGGAACGCAGTAGCTCATCCGGCATCTGGGTGAGAATGCCCGCGCCGTCACCGGAGTCCGGGTCGGCGCCCTTGGCTCCGCGGTGATCGAGGTTGCGCAGCACGGACAGGGCACTGGCGACGGTGTCATGACGTCGCTCGCCGGTCAGGTCAGCGACAAAGCCGACGCCACAGGCGTCATGCTCGTACTGGCTGTCGTACAGGCCGGTGCTGTGCTGGCCGGTGCTGTGCGCTGGCCAGCGCCGTGCTGGTCAGCGCCGTGCAGCCCACTTCCGGGCCGACCAGAATCTGGCGGCAGGGAGGCAGATGCCATCCAAAGCACTCCTGTCGTCTCGTCCGCCGCCATCGCCAATGGAGCGGTAGTGGGATCGGGACGACACTGGCCCTGTCACGCGGGACAACACTGGCCCTGTTATGCAGGCAGGAGGCATAGCTCACGCTCGCGCCCCCTGCTCTCGCAAGCAGTATAACGAAGGCACCGCCCGAGGATCAGGCCCCGGACGCCACTGATCATGCCCGGCTCGCCGCAAGATCATCCGCGCCAGTTATGCGCGCCAGATTATCCACGCCAGCACTGGTCAGCTCGCACGACGGCGGTCAACTCGAGCGGCGGGCCCGTTCAGCGGGCAGTTCGTACCCCGTCGGCAAGCTCGGCCGCCAGCGCCTCGACGCCCGCCAGGCCGGCCGCCGGGCTGTCGGCGGCCAGCAGCCGCTCCACGAAGGCTGACCCGACGATGACCCCGTCGGCAAAGCCTGCGACCTCGGACGCCTGCCGGCCGTCACGCACGCCGAGCCCGACGGCTACCGGCAGCTTGGTGGCCTCCCTGACGCGGCTGACCAGGGCGGCCGCGTGGCTGCCGACCGATTCCCTGGTACCGGTGATGCCCATGAGCGAGGCCGCGTAGACGAAGCCGCCACAGACGGAAGTGACGAGCTCGATCCGTTGCTTTGTCGAACTAGGCGCGACGAGGAATACCGGGTCGAGGTCATACTGCGCTGCGGCGGCCAGCCACGGTCCTGCTTCCTCGGGCGTCAGGTCCGGCGTGATCAGGCCGCTGCCGCCGACCTCCGCCAGGTCGCGCGCGAACTCGGCGACACCATGCCGGTCGACAGGATTCCAGTACGTCATTATCAGAGTCGGCACGCCGCCGGCCGCGACGGCTCCGACGGTGCGCAGCACGTCAGCGACGTGGGTGCCGTGAACTAGCGCTCGATGGACAGCCTCCTGGATGACCGGGCCGTCCATTAGCGGGTCGGAGTACGGCAGCCCGATCTCGATGATGTCCGCGCCGGCCGCGGCGATCGCGAGTGCCGCCTCGATCGCACCGGCAACCGACGGGAACCCCGCGGGCAGGTAGGCGATCAGCGCGGCCCGGTCCTCGGCGGCTGCACGCTCGAGCGCGTCGCCGACGGCGGTCACCCGGCGGCCCCGTTCCCGTTCTCAGTGGTTTTATTCTCGGTCGCGTCAGCCAGGTGACCGAACCAGCGGCCGGCGATGTCCACGTCCTTGTCGCCGCGACCGGACAGGTTGACGAGCAGGACAGCGTCAGGGCCAAGTTCCCGGCCGAGCTCGAGCGCGCCCGCCAGTGCATGCGACGACTCAATCGCCGGGATGATGCCCTCGGTGCGGCACAGCACCGAGAATGCATTCATCGCCTCGGTATCGGTGATCGCCCGGTAGCTCGCCCGGCCGGTCTGCTGGAGCCAGGCGTGCTCGGGTCCGACGCCCGGGTAGTCCAGTCCGGCGGAGATGGAGTGCGTTTCCAGCGTCTGGCCGTCGGCGTCCTGAAGCAGGAACGTCCGCATCCCGTGCAGGACGCCGGCCGAGCCCGCAGTGAGGGTGGCCGCGTGCCGCCCGGTCTGCAGCCCGTCGCCGCCCGCTTCGCAGCCAATCAGCGCGACATCGGCATCGGGGATGAAGGCATGGAAGGCACCGATGGCGTTCGAGCCGCCGCCCACGCAGGCGATCACCGCATCAGGGAGCCTGCCGGCGGCGCCGAGGATCTGTTCTCGCGCCTCGACGCCGATCACGCGCTGGAAGTCACGCACCATAACCGGGAACGGGTGCGGTCCACCGACGGAGCCGATGCAGTAATGCGTGTCGTCGACGGTGGATACCCAGTTGCGGAACGCCTCGTTCATCGCGTCCTTGAGCGTCCGGCTGCCGGTGCGGACCGGTACGACCTCGGCCCCGAGCATCTGCATCCGCGCGACATTCAGTGCCTGCCGCCTGGTGTCCTCCTCGCCCATGTACACCACGCAGTCGAGGCCGAGCAGCGCAGCCGCCGTCGCGGTTGCCACGCCGTGCTGGCCGGCCCGGTCTCGGCGATGACACGCGTCTTACCGAGGCGCTTGGTCAGCAGCGCCTGCCCGAGCACATTATTGATCTTGTGCGAGCCCGTGTGAGCGAGGTCCTCCCGCTTGAGGAAGACCCGGCACCCGCCAGCGTGCGCCGCGAACCTCGGCGCCTCGGTCAGCAGCGTCGGCCGGCCAGCGTAACCGCGCAGTAGCGCTGTCAGCTCGGCCTGGAACTTAGGGTCCGTCTTGGCCTCGAAATATGCAGTCGTCAGCTCGTCCAGGGCCGCCATCAGCGCCTCGGGCGCCAGGCGTCCCCCGAACTGGCCAAAGTGGCCGCTGCCATCGGGGACGACATCGATGTGCCCGGGAGTGATGGTCATCGTTGTCCTTCGTCCGTCGGGCCTTCACTGCCGGTTGGATCCTGACGACCGCTCCGGCCTTGGGTACCCGTCGGGCCCGACCGGCCCGTGGGGCCCTGGCCGCGGCTGGAGCGCAACGCCGGGTGCGACCCCGCCGTCACGAGGTCGGCGACCGCGGACCGCGGATCCTTGCCCGTCACCAGGCTCTCGCCGACTAGCACGGCATCGGCGCCAGCAGCGGCGTAAGCCAGCAGATCGTGCGCGCCACGCACGCCCGACTCGGCGATCTTGATCACCCCCGCTGGAACGCGTGGCGCCAGCTCGGCGAACACTCCACGGTTGACTTCCAGCGTCGCCAGGTTGCGCGCGTTGATGCCGAGCACCGTGGCCCCGGCGTCGATCGCCCGCTCCAGCTCGGCCGTCGTATGCACTTCTACCAGCGGCACCAGCCCGATCGAGGCGGCGCGCTCGACCAGGGAGACGAGCGCGTTCTGCTCGAGCGCAGCGACGATCAGGAGGACGAGATCGGCACCGAACGCCCTGGCTTCCCAGAGCTGGTACGAGCTCACGATGAAATCCTTGCGGAGCAGCGGTACGTGCACGGCCGCGCGGACGGCTGCGAGGTCGTCGAGGCTGCCGCCGAACCGGCGCTTCTCTGTCAGGACGCTGATGATCCGCGCGCCGCCAGCCTCGTAGTCGACGGCGAGTCCAGCCGGATCGGCGATCGCCGCGAGGGCACCCTTGGACGGGCTCGCGCGCTTGACCTCGGCGATGACGGCGACCCCCGTGCCGGAGAACGCCGCCATCACGTCTTTGGGCGAGGGTGCCCTGACCGCGATCTCCTTGAGCCTCTCCAGCGGGGTCGCCTGCTGGCGAGCGGCCAGATCGGCGCGCACTCCGTCGAGGATGTCGTCAAGCACGCTCACGCGTAATGCCGCCCCCTCGGGTGGGATGCCTTGACTCAAAATCGTAGCGAGCGCGCCGCCAGCCGACCGGCCGCCCCCTGATCTGGCCTGGTAGGGCCGGCGCAGTCAGGAAAGCCTACGTGGCTAGCCGACCGCTATCGGCAGATCCGGCCCGGGTGATCTTGCTAGGCCCCGAGGTGGGGTCATCGCCACGGCTGAGCGCCTCCCACATGGACGCAGAGTCGGCGGCCCCGGCCGGGGCCACGGCCGTTGCCGTCGCCGTGGTCGCAGCGGCCCGCTGATTGCGGCCCGGCCTCGGGTTCACATTGCGGCCGCTGCCCGCCCCGGTGCGGCGGGCTCCGCCGACCGGCGAGTCGTATCGGCTCGACATCACGGCCATCCGGTCGGCGCGCCAGGCCACGAGCGCGCCTGCCCCGATCATCACGAAGGCCCCGAAGACGACGAGCACCTGCCAGCCGGTGGCGCTGAACGTCACGTGCGGCACCGCGCCGGCAACGTTGGGCACGGCAGACCCGGCCGAGCCACCGCCGTCCGTGACCGAGCCGGCGCTGGCTGTGGCCGGGCCGACGTTCGCATTCGCCGCCGTGACGGCCGCCGCGCTGGACACCGTGAACGCAGAAGCGACCAGGCTGGCGCCGAGCAAGGCAAGCAGGACGCCGGTCAGCCGGCGTGCCAGCCCGCGGCTGGCCAGCACCGCCGCGAGCGTGGCCAGGCCGGCGAGCACGAGTGCGTCGGCGTAGGGCACGAGCGCGGCGCCGGTCACGGTCACGCTGCTGGCCGGCAGCGGCTTCGGCGGTGTCGTACGCACCTGCGCCCAGCCCTGCCGGCTGGCGAGGAAGACGATGCCTGCCCCCACCGCCCCGAACAGCATGGCCAGGATGAGCTCGCGCCGACCCTGCGATCCGGTACGCACAGAGCTCAGGCGCGCGAGCAGATCGCCCGACCGGCGCTCAGTGCCGCTGCCCATGCGCTCCCTCCGTTTAGTCGTCCCCAGAAGGCTAGCGCCCCACATGGCCCAGCGCTGACCGGCTACCCGGTCACTGGGTCACCCGGTCACCCAGGGCGCCGTACGTTCCGGCGGACGGCAGAGTGCCAGCCCGCCCCTCCCGCCGGCGATGCAGGCACCGATCACTTACGATCGCCTCACTGTCACGCTCGCCTTCCCCCGCTTCCCCCTGGCAGTGCGGCAACAACGCTGCAATGATCAGCCAGGCCGGCTGACATGAGGAGCAATTCGTGACCCACGCCAAGGACGAGCGCCAGGCCCTTTGCGACCTGCTGGCAAAGGTTGGCCCTGACCAGCCGACTCTCTGCGCGGGCTGGCAGACGGCAGACCTCGCCGCGCACCTGGTACTGCGCGAGCGGCGGCCCGACGCGGGCGCCGGCGTCATGGGCGGCCCGGTGGCCAGATATACCCGCCGAGTGCAGGCACGGCTAGCCGACCGACGCTCCTTCGCCGAGCTCATCGATCTTGTCCGGTCCGGGCCGCCACGGCTGTCGCTGTTCGGCTTGCCCGGCGCGGACGAGAAGCTCAACCTGGTCGAGTACTTCGTGCACCACGAGGATGTGCTCAGGGCGCAGCCGGAATGGCAGCCGCGCAAGATCGACACTGAACTCGCCGACGAGCTGTGGGACAGACTCAGCCTGGCAAGGCTCATGCTGCGCAAGGCGCCGGTCGGCGTCGAGCTCGTGCGAGCGGGCACCAGCCAGGTTCAAGCCAACCCGGATGCTGCCGAGCACGGTACCCATCTGGGTCAGGGCTCCGGCCGGCGAGCACGGGTGCGGATCACCGCCAAGGCCCGCACTCCCGTCGTGACAGTCACTGGCGACCCCGTCGAGCTGACGTTGTGGACGATGGGCCGGACCAGCGTTGCGGACGTGCAATTGGACGGGGCGGACGTCGACGTGGCCGCACTGCGCTCGGATCACTGGCGTGTCTAAGACCACGCGGCGGCCGGGCCGTCGCTAGCTTCCGGCCAGTCGCGCCAGCGGGAACGGCGCCGCTATCCGCAGCTCGACGTTGCGATCGGCATGCGTCCCTGGCCGGGTCGAATCCATCCCGGCGAACGGCATGTTCGCGGCTAGCTCCCGGTGCAGGCCCGCTAGGTCCGCATCGGCTGCCAGCACCTTCGGACGGACAGGGCTGTCATGGTCGATCATCGTGCAGACGATCGACAGCTGCCCGCCGGCCTCGACCAGCTCCACAAGACGCGCCTGGCAGGGCCAGTCGACGATGCTGCTCGTGGTCACCTCCCAGAATCCGCGGGCAGGGTCCCGTGGGTCCGGCCGCGGGCGAATCGCGTTTAGATGGGTGTGCCCGTTGAGCCAGAGGACCACGTTTGGGTATCTGTGCAGGAGGGCCAAGACGTCCCTACCGCCGAGGAGCGGCTGGCCGTCCGGTCCTGCGTGGCGGGTCAGCGGATGCACCAGGCTCTCGACCCCATGGTGGGAGAAGATGACCACGAGCCGATCATCGTTGTGAGTGCGCACGTCATGACCGGCCGGGTCCTGGTAGCTCGAGTGGACCTCGGCCAGCCGTGCCTCCAGCCAGCGCGCCTGGCCGTGATCCACGCAGCCCGACGCCCCGCCAGCGAGGCAGTTCGTGTCGAGGGCGATGAATCGCACGGCACTGGTGTCGTGGATGTAGTAAGCAGTGCCGTCCAGGCGATTCCGCTCGGTGAAACCGTGGCCGCTCGGCCGCGCCGTCGGCCCGAAGTGGGCCGCCACGAATTCTTGCCTTGTCACTGCCCGGCGTGCTGGGTCGGCGAGAACATGCCTGGCCGGCCCGGCCATGAACACCTCGGGGTGGTGCGTGAACAGCTCTAGAGCCTGGTCATGGTCGAAGTCCTCCGGCAGGGCCCAGGGCTTGATGTCACCGACAAGTGCCGCAGCAAGGTCAGCGCTCATCACTCCGACCCCTTGAGTCAGCGCCTCATGATTGCCAAAGCACGATAGCCACGGCATCCGCAGGCCCGGCGCGGTGAACGTTTGCATCGCGCGGCGAAGTAGTCCCGGCCAGTGCGGGAAGCCGAATGCCGTGCGGAACAAGTCCGGACCATTCGGCCCGACCCCGTCGGGTTTCCAGAAAACGTCGTCCGGCCAGTCCAGAGCCTGCACTCCCTGGTATTCAGGGCCGCCAGAGTTCATGACCACCTGGCCGCCGTCGAACAGCGCCAGGAAAGCTTGCACTTCGTTCCACTGCGCATTATCGATCGCGTCACCAGTGGTCACGGCGAATTGCGGGGCAAGCGCCGTGACCGGCCCCACCGCTGCATTAACCGTACGCAGCATCGCGTCGATGGCATGCGCATTCAGCGCCTCCTGGGGCCGTTGCACGGGAATGATCTCGGCGTACCTCGGATCGGCGAACTGACGGTTCAGGAACTCAAATCTGGTCGGTGACTGGACGTCGGCGAGCTGCAGGTCGGTGAGGTGCACAAGACAGAGCAGCGGCCGTCCCCGGCTCTCGGCCTGGTCGTGCCGGCCTAGCTCGGTGCGAACAACGTGCCGCTCGCCATCGATGATCTCGACAGCGCGGTATGGCGACATCGTTCCGGCGCGCAGCACGGCTCCCGGGCCGAGCCGACGGGCCGTCGTGAGGAGGGGATGACCTCCGCTCACGCCTCGCTCGCGCCAGCAGAGTCAGCTGATACCAGCACGGGGTCCGGCCGGATCGTCAGCGTCACCCGGCTGCCCGCGGGCAGCTTGGTCGCGTCCGAGGTCGGCAGCTGGGCCATAATCGTCGTGTCGCCGAGGTCGACAGTGACGCGACTAGTCGCGCCCAGGAACGTCGAGGCGATCACTGTTCCCGTCATCGGGCCAGATTCGCCCGAGCTATCAGAAGCCATCGTGACCGCCTCCGGCCGCACGATCGCAGTCACCGGCCCGGCCGGAGTGGACGGGTCTACGAGAGGCAGATCATGACCGCGTACCGTCACGGTTGAGCCGGTCACGGTACCGGCGAGCCGGTTGCTCAGGCCGACGAACTCCGCCACGAACGGCGTGGCCGGGCGGGAATACACCTCGGTGGGCGGCGCGAGCTGCTCAAGCCGGCCAGCGCGCATCACGCCGACCCGGTCCGCGATCGCAAGCGCCTCTTCCTGATCGTGGGTTACGAACAGCGTGGTGATGCCCACCTCAAGCTGGATCCGGCGAATCTGGTCCCGCAATTGGGCGCGGACCTTCGCATCCAGCGCCGATAGCGGCTCATCCAGGAGCAGCACCTGTGGCTCTATTGCGAGCGCCCTGGCGAGCGCGACACGCTGCTGCTGCCCGCCGGAGATCTGATGTGGATACCGGTCCGCTTGTGTGCCCAGCTCCACGAGCTCCAGCATCTCGAGCGCCCGCTGGTCGCGCTTCGCGGAGCTGATCTTGCGCAGCCGCAGCCCGAACGCGACGTTCTGCTGCACTGTCATATGCGGGAACAGCGAGTAGGCCTGGAAAACCATCCCCATGTCCCGCTTGCTGGCGGGCAGCCGAGTGATATCCCGGCCGGCGACGTTGATGCGGCCGGTGTCCGCGTCTTCCAGGCCGGCCAGCAGCCGGAGCGTCGTAGTCTTGCCGCAGCCCGAGGGGCCGAGCAAGGCGATCAGTTCGCCTGGCTGGACGGTGAGATCGAGATTATCGAGCGCGACGACCGGGCCGTAGTGCCGGCTGAGTCCCTCCATCCGCACCTCGACCGCGGTCCTGGTCGCGTCGGACTGGGTACTCATCGTTGGCGAGCTCACGTATTCCACCTCATGGCCGGCCGCGGCGCAGGCGGCGCCCGGCGTAGGACAGGATCAATAGCAGGATGAACGCGAACAGCAGCGTGGCGGCCGAGGCAGAGAAAAGCACGCCGGCGTTCGGCGTACTGCGGCTGATCTCGAAGAGATTCACTTGCAGGTTCACATACGTCAGCAGGTAGGCCACCGTGAACTCGCCGAGGACCAGCGCGACAGTGAGCAGCAGGGCGTTCAGTATGGCCTGCCGCATGTTAGGCACGATGACCCGGAACATCACCGTGGGCCAGCGCGCTCCGAGGCTTCGCGCAGCCTCGGACAACGTCGTCGCGTCGACGGCGTTCAGGCCGGCAGCTAGGGCCCGGTAGGCGTACGGCAGCGCCAGGATCACGTAAGCGAAGAACAGCATCAGCGCCGAGACGTTATATCGCTCGATCCGGTTGTAGATCGGGGCCAGGCCCACGACAAGGACGATGGCCGGGATGGTCAGCGGCAGAAGGCAAATGAACTCCATCACGCGGCTGAACCACTGGGCGCGCAGCCGGATCCAGATCATGGTCGGCACTACGAGCACCACCATCACGACGCTGGTGAGGACGGCCAGCTCCAAGGTGATCTCGATGGAGGACAGCAGTGGGGGTGGCCCCGGATAGGACGCGATCTGCGTCCAGGCGGCCACCGACCAGCTGCCGGGCTTGGTGCCCTCCAGCGAGAACCTGACCATGCCGAGCAGCGGCAGCAGAAAGAACGCGCCGAAGACCGTGAAGGCCACATACCTGAAGACGTTCAGCCGCCTGCGCCGGCTGGCGCGCAGGCCGCCGCGCCGCCTCGCGGCCGCGGGGCGCCCGGTCAAATCTGCGGCCAGGTCGGCGAGCGGCGGGTTTACCGCTGCCATCGTGCCGCCCGCCGCTGCAGGAGGAAGTATGCGGTCATGACGATGACCACCATAACGATCATTCCGAGCGCGAGCGCATCGCCCTGGTGGCCGTTGGCAAGACCGACCTCGCTGATGAGGGAGCCGCTGATCGACTGCGGGACGACGTAGTTGATCTGGTCCTCCCATGCTTGGATGGTTGCGAATGCGGAGAGCGCGTTGGCGAACAGCAGCAGCGCGGCGCCGGTGAACGCGGGCATCAGCAGCGGGCCCGCGACGTAGCGCCAGTACTGCCACGTCGATCCGCCCAGGTTCTCTGCTGCCTCGCGCCACTGGATCTTCATTCCGTCGATCGCGGGCAGGAAGACCAGGACCATGAGCGGGATCTGGAAGTAGCAGTAGATCAGCGCGATGCCCCACGGAAAGTTGCTGTACCAGCTGGCGTGCAGCAGCAAGCCTGCCGACGGGCCGATCGTGGCGAGGAACGCGAAGGCGAGGGTGACGCCGCCGAATTGCGCTAGCACGCCTGAACCTGCGAGATAGAGCCTGCGGATCACCCCATCCGGGTTTCCCGACGCTACGGCGTACGCCAGGACCGCGCCGAGCACCGCACCGATCACCGAGGAGATGAGGCAGAGCTCCAGGGAGCCCTTGAAGGCGCTCCGGACCGGGCCAGTGTTGAGCGCGGTGATGTTGGCCAGAGTCCAGCCCCCGCTGGTCCCCTTGAAGGCGTTCCAGATCACGATGCCGGTGGGGAGCAGCAGGAAGATCCCGGTATAGGCCAGGAACGGCACCGTGCCGACCCAGGCGAGCGGAGGCCGGCGCCCGGCCCGTACGGGCCGGGCGCCGGTCTCAGTCGCAGTAGCGGTTGTCACAACCGATTCCTAGCTGATCGCCTTAGGCCAGTTCGCCGCGAGGTACGTGGCGGCGGCGGTGGCCTGGGCCTGGGTCAGGAAGGTCGGCGTCCCCGCCACCGGCGGCAGCGCCGCGGCAGCCGACTTGTTGATACTGCCGTTGCTCGTCATGGCGATCTGCTCAGACGGCCGGGCGCCTCCCACCAGCCACAGGTTCTGACCGCCGATGGCGGCCTGGGAGAACAGGAACTCCTCCCACAGGCGCGCTGCCGCCGGGTGCGGCGCGCTCTTGTTGATGGCCTGGTAGTAGAAGCCGCCCAGGGTGGCGTTCGCCGGGATGAAGACCTTCCAGGTGGAGGCCGGCTGCCCGACGACGGCAGCGGTGTTGAGGTAGTCCCAGTTGAACACCACTGGCGTCGTGCCGGCCTTGATGGTCGCCGGGGTTGCTTGGGTGGTGTTGAAATTGCCCGCCGTCTTGAGGCTGTGGAAGAAGTTCACGCCATTGGCAATGCTGCCCGCGCTGCCGCCCTCCGCCAGGCTCGCCATCATCACGCCGTTCAGAGCGGCGTTGGCCTGCGTCGGGTTGCCGTTGAGCGCCACGTCGTTCTTGAACTTGCTGCCCAGCAGTTGGCTCAGCGAAGTGACGGTGCCGAACTTGGCGGAGTTGTAGCCGACTGACATATAGCCGCCGTAGTCACCGACAAACAGGCCGCTCGGGTCCTTCAGGCCGGCCGGGATCGACGACCAGGTAGCGACCTCGTAGGGCGCGAAAAGACTGGTGCTGGCCGTGGCCACGCTGCCGCCGACATCGAGCACATCCGCCGCCAGCGACGTGCCGTTCTTCTGCTGGATCTGGGTCACTTCCTGCGCGCTGCTGTCCGAAGGAGCGATCGAATTGACTTTGATCCCGTACTTGGCCGTGAAGTCCTTGATGATGTTGCCGTAGTTCGCCCAGTCTGCTGGCAGCGCGATGACGTTGAGCGTGCCTTCATGCTTAGCGGCGGCCACGAGCGCGGACATCCCGCCGCCCGATGACGCCGCAGTGGCCTTCGACCAGTCGTAGCCACCTGACGATGACGACGGCGACGACTTCGCCGCGCACCCAGCTGCTGCCACCAGCGTCAGCGCGGTCAGGCCGGCTAGTCCAAGTCGGTACGGAGTTCTCACTACTGCCTCCTGTGCTTCCCCACCTGGGTGGCCGGACAATTGCCGGCCAGAAAAATCGGCGAACTCCACGCTCGCTGACAGTTCTGTGTGCCTATCTGCGAACGGAGACGTCCAAATGTCTGAAACGTTTAGCCTTTGGCATGCTGACGCAGGCATTGCGCACGTGTCAAGCGTCGTTACCGACTTGACGCCCCCTGGTCATCTGCCGGCCATCAGTGCAGGTAAGCGGGCTGTAACGGGCCGCTTTCGGGCGGCTGCAGAGACGTGCGCTCGATGAGCTCCACGGGTGCGACGAAGTCGCCTAGCGGCCCCTGGGTCAGGAGGCGTGCCATTAGGGCCTGCCCCATTTGTCGCCTGTCCACGCGGATGGTCGCAAGCGGCGGGTCAAGGAGCTCCGAGGTCGGCAGGTCGTCATGACCGATGACCGAGATCATCGGCCCGACGAGCAGCGACAGCCCGCGCGCCGCCTTGTAAATCGCATGCGCCGTATAGTCGGAATTCGTGATGATCGACGTCGGCCGCTGAGCGTCTGACAGTACGGCGCGCGTGGTGCGTGCGACATCCTGCATGGTCAACGGCGAGTAGATCACGCGGCCGCGCAGGCCGAGTCGAGATGCCTGGCGGCGGAAATGGCGAAGCCGGTCGGCGTCCGCCATGAGGCCGCGTGGCGCCGTAATGAAGCCAGCCGAGCCGTGACCCAGTTCGGCCAGGCGCTCCATTGGCAGCGCCACCGCCGCGGCATTGTCAGGTGTTACCAGTGAGAGGCCGTTGATGCCGCGCAGCGAGGCGTTCAGCGCGACAACGGGGGTGCCCGGGCGCAGCTGCTGCCATAGCTGGATAGAGGCGCCCGCCCCGACCGGGGCGATAGCCAGCCCGGCCAGGCGCTGGGCCGCCATGTTGCGGACGTGTTCAGCTTCGCGATCGATCGAATACTGGGAATCCAGCACGAGCAACGTCGCGCCTGCTTCGCTCGCGACCTGTTCAGCGCCGCTCATCACATCCAGGAAGAACGGGTTGGCAAGGTTCCGGACCACGAACCCGTACATCGTGCTGCGCCCGCTGCGCAGAGCCTGAGCCTGCGGGTTTGCGCGGTAGCCAAGGCGCTCTGCGGCCGCTGCGATGCGACGACGGGTGACATCGGCCACGCCGGGCTGGCCGTTGAGGGCCATGCTGGCCGAGGCGACAGATACGCCGGCCAGCTTGGCGACGTCGCGGATCCCGACTGGTTTGACCGTCGCGTCAGGTCGCTCGGTCTCTCGCGTTTCACGGGTTGTCACGTCCGTCTGGCTCCAGCGTCTCCGAATTGGCTCACCCGCGCCGCGGCGACGGCCTATCTGTGCACACCCTGCAGGAGAGCCAGTTGCGCCGCAAGTTATCCCGCCTTCGATACTGTCGTGGCCGTGCCTCGTGATGAAGCTCAACCTGGCGAGCAGCCGTGAAGATCCATGAGTCGACCGCGCAAGGCCGGTTCGTTCCTGGCCCGGCGCGCGACGGCGGGTACCGGCGGCTGCTCGCGACCGATGGCGAGCAGCACACCATCCGGACGGACCTGTGCAGCAGCAGCGTGGCGGCCGGCTGGCAGCGCTCGGCGACGCTGTTGCTGGCCGTTGCACACTTGTCGGACACACACGTCATGGACCACCAGTCCCCCGGCCGGGCCGAACTGGTGGACAGGTTCTCTGACCCGGATTCGCTGCTGCGGGCTGCAGTCGGCATCATCGGCACCTACCGCGCGCAGGAGCTGTTTACCTTTCACGTCGCCGAGGCGATGGTGCAGGCGGTCCGCCGCACGACCGCTGCCCCGCTGTCCGGAGGGCCGCTGGACTTCGCGATGGTAACGGGTGACGCCACGGACAACTGCCAGCTCAACGAGTTGCGCAGTTACATCGATCTACTCGACGGCACTGACGTCAGACCCGACTCCGGCGACTATGCCATGTACGAGGGAGTGGCGGCGCCCGCCGTGGACGACGAGCGCTACTGGCATCCGGACGGCGGTGGTACCGACCTGCCGAGGACGCGATTCGGCTTCCCCGAGGTGCCCGGCGTCCTGACGGCGGCCCGCCGCCCGTTCCGGGCTACCGGCCGGCGCCGCGTACTACGCCTTCGATCACCGCCCGATCCGGTGCGTCGTGCTGGACACCGTCAACCATCACGGCGGCTGGCAGGGGTCCATCGATGCGACGCAGCTGGCCTGGCTCGAGGCGGAACTGACCGCGAACGCGGCCCGGCCGGTCGTGCTGTTCAGTCATCACCCGCTGGAGACCCTGATCAACGACACCCGACCGCCTCGCGCCGATCGGCGTGTGCTGGCCGACGAGCTGCGGGCGGTGCTGCTCGGTCATCCGTGCGTGGTCGCGTGGCTTAACGGCCACACTCACGCTCATGCCGTCACCTCCGTTGCCGACGGCGCCGGTGCCGGCTTCTGGCAGGTCACTACCGCCTCGCACATCGACTGGCCGCAGCAGGCCAGGATCGTCGAGTTCCTCGCGACCGATACGACGCTGGCAATCGCGTGCACGGTCATTGACTCGGCGGCAGCGGCAAGCTACCAGGGCAGCGCCGAGCCCGCTGACCTGGCCGCGCTTGCCCGCGAGCTGGCGGCCAACGACTGGCAGGTGCGTGATCAGATCACCGCGGATGGCGGGGCTGGCGCAGGGGCAGTAACCGACCGCAACCTCGTGCTCGCGATCGACTGGCCGCGGGCCGCGGGTCAAGTCCGCTTGTGCTGAACCCGTTCGAACCCGTCCTTCATGATCAACTAGTCCCGAGTCCCGTGGATCGTCTGAAGTCCCTGCCCTTGCGTCAATCCATGCCGGGGTTGACGACCTGATACAGGATGCAGTCCTGCCAGCGGCCAGCGATCTTCAGGTATGTCGGCGCCAGACCGATGCGAGTGAACCCGTTCCGCTCAAGGACCCGCTGCGACGGTACGTTGTGCGGCAATGTTTCGGCCTGGATCCGGTGCAGGCCGAGCTCGCCGAAGGCAGTCGCCTTAATGTCACCCAGGGCGGCCGTAGCCACGCCGCGGCCGCTCGCCGCCGCACTCAGCCAGTAACCGACGCTGCACGACTGAAACGCGCCGCGTACGATGCCGTTGAGCGTGATCCGGCCAACTACCGCGCCGTGGTCATCGAGGATTACGCACGGCAGTGCGTTCCCTATCTGATGCCTTTCTAGAGCTTGCTCAATGTCGGCGCACTGGCCGACTTCGGTGAAGTAATCCTCCCCACGAAGGGGTTCCCAGGGCGCCAGGAACTCCCGGTTCGCCCGGACCAGCGCGGCCAAGGCGGGCGCATCTGCTGGCGTGATCAGTCGGCAGGCGATCATCAGCCCATGATCCCAGGTGCACTTGCGATGACCAGGCAGCCTTTCGCTTCCTGGTGCGCCGGGCTCCGAGGGCCCTTCCAGGCGTCGCGAGGCTTCTTCCCTGCACGAAGGCTTGACGAGCCACATCGGTAAGCTGTAGCTTACCGTAAGTCATGACTAACCATGCAGCGATGCTCACTGCGCTCGCCGACCCGACCCGTCGAGCGATCTTCGAGCGTTTGGCAGAGTCGCCGAGCGCCGTTGGCGAGCTCGCACGCGAGCTCCCGGTGAGCCGACCGGCCGTCTCTCAGCATCTGAAGGTGCTCAAGTCAGCTGGCCTTGTGATGGACGAGGCGGCGGGTACCCGTCGGGTCTACTCCGTCAATCCCGCAGGCATCGGCACGATCCGCGACTACTTCGAGCAGTTCTGGCAGCAGTCGCTCCTAAGGTTCCGCGCTGCCGCCACTCAGCCAAGCCAACCAACCCAGCCAGCCGACCCAGCCCAGGAGGAACAATGACCACACAAGTGGATTCAACGTCTGTGACCACGGCGATCGACGTTGATGCGCCGATCGAGCACGCGTTCCGGGTGTTCACTGAAGGTATCGAGTCCTGGTGGGACCCGACCCACCACATCCTCGAGGCCGAGCTCGCCGAAATGGTGTTCGAGCCGTACGTCGGCGGTCACATCATAGATCGCGGCACCGATGGCACCGAATGCCGATGGGCCCGCGTGCTGGCCTACGATCCGCCGCGCACGGTGTGCTTCAGCTGGGACATCAGTCTCGACTGGAAGTTCGAGACCGATCCCGCGAAGACCAGCGAGGTCGAAGTCACCTTCACTCCGGAGGGGCCAGCGCGCACTCGGGTCGTGCTGACGCACCGCAAACTCGACCATCACGGTGACGGCTGGCAAGCCATGCGAGCCGCCGTGCAGCGGGGCTGGAATCTCGAGGCCTTCGCCGCGTGCGCTGCTGCGTAAGGCGCGTCGACGCGGCGGCTGGCCCAGCTCTGGCAGCCAGCCGCGGCGTCGGCATCTGCGGCATCGTTAAGCTCGGCGTCGACAGTCGCGGCGTCGGCAGCCGGAACTGGTTCACCCGTCGCCGTCGTCGTCATGCGAACTAGATATATCCGGTATGGGCGGCATAGCCGCCTCCTGTAGCCTGCCAACGGCATTTTGTGTGCGGTCTTGCGCTGGCCATATGGGAGGCGGTTATGGGTTTGCCGATATTCCGGGTACGGATCGTCCAGGTACGGATGATCCGGGTGACCGCGCTCGTGGCCGTGCTGGCAGCGGGCCTCGCGGTGGCAGCCTGCAGTTCAGCGCCAGCGGACAGCAAGACCGCAGCGAAGCTGATACCTGAAATCGTGGCAGCGGCCGAGTCGGCCACGAGCGCTCACATAGCGGGCTCGGGCCCTGACGGCTCTCAGACTGTCATCATGGACATGAGCTTCAGCGGCAGCTCTGCCGCCGGAACAATCGGAATCAACGGCGAGAGCTTCTACTTCCTCTCGCTGAACGGCAAGACGTACATCAAGATCAACGCCGCGTTCCTGCAGGCTGCTAAGGCCCCGCCTAGCGTGTGCGCCAAGGTCTGTGGCAAGTACGTCGAGATTCCCGCCTCCAGCGCCAGCCAGATCACCGGATCGCTCAGCCTGCATAAGATCCTGACGCAGGCGTTTGACAATAAGAACACCAGCGCCGCTGAGGCCAGCGGCGACGTCTTCTCTCCCGCTACCGTCAATGGCCAGCACGTCCTCCAGGTGAGGGAGGGCGGGTACACACTCGACGTCGCCGCGCACGGCAAGCCGTATCCGCTGTACTACACCGGACCGCACGGCGAGCATCTGGTATTCAGCGACTGGAACTCAGCCACGCTGCCAGCGTCCCCCCCGGCCAGCGAAGTTGTCAGCACCCTCGGCTGAACGGCGTGGCCTGCCAGTCACGATCCGCCGAGCGGCTTACTGAAGGACTCCGAGCCGAGCCCGATGAGCTGCAGGAGACCGCCGATGGAGTCAAGGACATGTGGCGCCCCGGCGGCAGCCAGAGATTCTGCGCTAGCTGCGCCGGTCGTCACGCCCGCTACCAAGCCGGCTCCGGCTCGCAGACCGGATTCGATGTCGCTTGCTGTGTCGCCGACCACGGCCAGCTCGGCGACCGAGCCTCCGCCTAGTCGGATGAGTGCCGTCAGCGGCATATCGGGCCAGGGCCTGCCCCGACCCGCATCGGCTGGCGACAGCGCTAGATCGATCAGCGGCCGCCAGCCAAGCGCGTCGAGCAACGCATCCCTTGTCACCGGCGCGAACCCGGTGGCCAGACACACCTTGATGCCGGCCGCGCGCAGCACTGTGATCGTCTCGAGAGCACCAGGGAGCGCCGCAACCAGCCCGGCGCGCACCGATTCGGCGTAGCTCTGCTCAAAGATCCGGTTCCCCTGCTGGGCGCGATCCTCGCTGCCCAGCAGCCGGCGGAACACATCGATCTTGGACTGACCCATCGCGGCCTGGACGAACTCGATGGCGTCGTCGTAACCCTCTGCCCCAGGCACGAGCCCGAACTCGGCAGCCGCGGCGCTGAACGCGGCCAATACGCTGCCGTCGTCTGCGACCGTCGTCCCAGCCATGTCGAGGCAGGCGACCGTGATATCCGGCATGAGGCACTCTCCCAGGTGTGGTCGTCGGTCTCAAGCAGCGCGCTCACGCCGCGAATGGTTCCTCGGCGATGGCCGACAAGCAGGTCATTCCTCGGCTAGACAAGATTGCATGTCATGCGCGACCCGGCGCCCTGCGCGATCCGCCAACGGCGAAGTTTAAGAAACGAACGTGCCTTTCGCTGGCAGGGTCACGACGAGCCCGCGCTGGCGCAGTTCCTCGACCGCACGACGCGCCGTGCCGACCGCGACCTGATAGTCGGCCGCCAGGTCCCGTTCGGCGGGCAGCCGAGCGCCCGCCCGCAGCTCTCCTGCCTCGATCCTGGCGGCGATGTGGTTGGCCACCCCAACGTAGACATAGACCGGCCCGAGAGCGTTGGCATCGAATCTGGGCACCTTCACCACGAAGATCACCCTAGAACGCTTGTGAACTGCCCAAACAGTCAGGACGCGCTCTGCTGCGTTAGACCGCTCTATAGTGCGCTATGATGATGCTGAAGCTGGTCCTGGCTCCCCTCACGGTGCGCGCAGTAGCGCCGGACAGGGCCGGCAGTGGAGGCGGAATGGATAGGAGTGACGCGTCCGCTCTGGCGGACTTGAAGATGCACTGGGACGAGGCCTACGTCATCGGCCTCGACGGCAACATCTGGTCGGCGAGATACCACGCGTCGGCCGATGAGCTGCGCGCTCACACCAGTACCGAGTTGCGCGAGCTGATTCGGTCCGACTACGCGTACAGGCAGAAGGCTTACGTCGCGACCGAGGCTCCCGACGAGGACGAGGACGAGGACGACGAGCCCGAAGAGCCCGACGAGGACGGCGAGCCCGAAGAGCCCGACGACGGAGCAGACCTAGCCGACGCCTTGACCGGAACCGACGCGGATGATGAGCACGACGACGATGCCGCAAGGGTGGTGCGCGGCGCCGTTCAGGGCAGCAGCTTCGCGGCGATGCGCGGCGAGCGTATGTCGACCTGAGCGCAGCCGACTGCAAGCGAAGCGCATGCCGAGCGCGAGCGCACCGGCCGGGAGCACAGCCGGCCGGGTGTGCGGCGGCGAGGCACAGCCGCCGAGGACAGCCGCCGGGAGCACACGCCGGGAGCACAACCGCAAACCGCCGGGAGCACAACCGCCGGGAGCAGCAACGGCCGGCGGCGCAGCCACCAGGGGCGCACCGACCGAGAATGCATCCAGTCGATGTTGGCAGTCGGCGTCCGCAGCCCGGCGAGTCGGCAGCCGGGCCCGGCAGCCCGAGTCGGCGCCAGGCCTCGGGCCCGGCGGCCGTAGCGCCAACTCAGGGAGGCTGCCCAGGTACCGTCCTCGGCAGCTCCTGAGCTTGTAGCGTGGGCGGGCTGACCTCCGGGCCGTAGGCTGTCGTAGGAGGCTCAGCCTGCCCGGCACGCCACCGGCGTCGGGCCATAACCGGAGGCATGCATGGCTCACGTGCTTGGGATCGACATCGGCGGAACCGGGGTCAAGGCGGCGCCCGTCGACACGACGACCGGACAGCTCATGGCCGAGCGGCAGAAGGTCGCGACGCCGCAGCCCGCCACGCCAGAAGCCATTGCGAAGGTCGTGGCGCAGCTCGTGCAGGCATTCGAGTGGACCGGCCCGGTGGGCATCACCTTTCCGGGCGTCGTCGTCGGTGGCGTCGTGCACACTGCCGCCAACGTGGATCCGTCCTGGATCGGGGTCGACGCCGGCAAGCTATTCGGATCGGAGACCAAGCTCCCCGTCACGGTGCTCAACGATGCTGACGCCGCCGGCGTCGCGGAGATGCGATTCGGCGCCGGCAAGGGCATACCGGGGACCGTGCTGCTGCTGACGCTTGGCACTGGCATCGGCAGCGCGCTGTTCATCGACGGCGTCCTGGTGCCCAATACCGAGTTCGGCCACATCCAGATCCGTGGCAAGGATGCAGAGAAGCGCGCTTCCGACCACGCCAGGGAAGAGCGAGACCTGAGCTGGGGTGACTGGGCGGGCCGCGTTGACGAGTACCTCGAGCACATGGAAGCGCTGCTCTCCCCCAGCCTCATCATCATCGGCGGTGGCGTCAGCCGTAAATCCGACAAGTTCCTGCCGTTCCTCACACGCTTGCGAGCCAAGGTGGTACCCGCGGCACTGCACAATGACGCGGGTATCGTCGGCGCGGCCATGGCCGTCGACGCCGCCAATAGCCTGACGACGCTGCGCGTCTAGCAGGCGCGCCGAACCTTGGGCCGGAGCCAGCCAACGGGCCTAGGGCCAGAGCCGACCCATAGGCAGGCGGCCAGAGGCACAGAAATGGCCGCCTGACCACAGGTCGTCACCGGCCGCGGGTCATCGCGGCCCGATTAGAACACCCGATCGCTCGCGGGCGCCGCTGAGCGCGCCCGGATTGCGGCGTTTGCATCGAGCTCTCCTGACATTTCCCGCGTCAGGTGCAGTTTCGTGCCCGAGTTATGGCTTTTGCGCGCACCGCACCGCAGCCGGGAAATGTCGATGAAACTACGTGCCGAGGAGGCGCTCCGGGCTCGCCCCGAGTCTGGTCCGGTGCGTTCGTCCAACTTTGTCCGCTTCGCGACTCGAACCGCGCGGGACTGCGGGTGGGCGGGCCTGAGGCAGCCGTTTCTGTGTGGCTGACTTGGCCTCCGGCCGACGCCACCCTCACTCGGCGACGGGCTCGGCCTCCGCCTGGTGACCACCGACACAGCGAAGTTAGGGCGCGACCCGCCCCGCGCCGCCATCCTGCCCCTCGGGCCCGCCGGGCGCGCCGCGACCGCCCGGCGCACCGTGACCGCCCGGCGCACCGTGGCGAAGCCCGGCCCGTCCCGTGCGCATCGTGGCCGCGGGTGGCCGACGACTGGCCGTTCCCATTCTGACCCTGATATGCCCGGGTAGTGTCGGGCCGCGCCAGGTAAGTCCCGGAACCGAATGTCTCCATGCCGGGCATCGGCATCCCGTCCTCGGGCTCCTGGTGCCTGGCCTTGAGCACGCCGACCAGTTCGATCCCGCCCACCACACCGGCGGCGGCCAGGGGCCAGAAGGCCACAGCGCCGTGCGACCCAAGCTGGATCGGCGCATGCAGGAACGAGCCGGGCTTGCTGGTCGCCAGTACGTGGTCGAAGCCGGCGCCGCCCGAGAGCAAGTGCCCGAGCCAGGCGACGATGAAGGCCGCGGCGAGCGAACCGATGACGATTCCAACCATGGGCGCCGGCCCATACCGGCGCACGCCGAACAGGTAGCCAAGCAGGCCGATGATCCCGCCGCCTGCCAGCGCGATGAAGCAGTACCACCCGTCGGCGGCGATGAATGCGCTCGTCTCAGGATTGGTGGCATAGGCGGTCGGCGGGCTGAGGGTGTAGACCTGATACACCACTCGCGGCGCGGCCCCGGCCCAGATCGCCCCGCCGGCCACGCCAAGCGCGATGCTTCCGACGATGATCAGGACAGCGGCCAGCAGCGCGGGGCCCAGTGGGCCTGGTCGCGCCTGCACCTCGGTGGACGATGCCGGGCCGCCAGGCGGCATCAGCATGCTGTTATCAGTCATAGCTTCGTAGCAGCGTACGGGACATTGCGGCAGGCCCGGGTACCGACCGCACCCATTTCATGATCCACACAGCTTACCGCCGGCGCGCCAAAGTGCATTTTTCAGGGAACGGGGCCGGCTTGCGCCATGCCACCCTCTGATAGCCTCACGTCGCGATAGGACGCAACTGCCAGCTTCGCCGGATAAGGGCCGCCGATGATCGAAGCAAGAGACCTGACCAAGAAGTTCGGCACCACGCTCGCGGTCGATCACCTGTCTTTTACGGTTCAGCCGGGCCGGGTGACGGGGTTCCTCGGGCCGAATGGTGCAGGCAAATCCACGACCATGCGCATCATCCTCGGCCTCGACCACCCCACCAGCGGTTCTGCAACCATCAACGACCGGCCCTACGCCGAGTTGCCTACACCGTTGCGAACCGTTGGCGCGCTGCTTGAGGCCAAGTCTGTGCACACAGGCCGCAGCGCTCGCAACCACCTGTTGTTCCTGGCTCAGACTCAGGGCCTGCCGACCAGCCGGGTCGATGCCATGTTGGACCTCGTCGGCCTACGCCCGGTCGCCAACAAGCGGGCAGGCGGCTTCTCCCTCGGCATGAGCCAGCGACTCGGCGTGGCGGCCGCCATGCTGGGCGACCCGCAGATACTGCTCCTCGACGAGCCTGTCAACGGCCTCGATCCCGAGGGCGTCCTGTGGATCAGGAATCTCATGAAGCACTTCGCCAGCGAAGGCAAGACGGTTCTGGTATCCAGCCACCTCATGAACGAGATGGCGGTCACCGCTGACCACCTCATCGTGATCGGCCGCGGTCGGCTGCTCGCCGATGATGCCACTGAGGACGTCATAGCCCGCGGGTCAGGCCAGTCAGTCCGGGTGCGGACGCCCGATCCGGACCGCCTCACCGCGCTGATCACTGCCGACGGCGGCCATGCTGTGCGGGCAGCCAACACGGAGAACGGCAACGGCGGCGAGCAAGCCGCGGTACTGACCGTCACCGGAATGCCGGCCGCTCGCGTCGGCGAGCTGGCCGCCGCTGCGTCGGTGATCTTGCACGAGCTGACCCCGCAGCTCGCGTCGCTCGAGGAGGCCTTCCTTGAGCTGACATCCGACAGCCTTGAATTCGGCCATCTGGGGTCTGAGCCGCCACGGCCCCAGCCAGCATCCGAACGGGATCGGCCCGAGCCCGCCCAGCCCATCGACGGGAGCATCCGATGACGACGACCGCAGCCCCCGGACAGCTCGCATCAGGCCAGGTGCAGGCCGTCGGCCGAGTCGGATTCGGCCACCTGATGCTGGCCGAGTGGACCAAGATCCGCTCGGTGCGCTCCACTGTCTGGTCGTTGGCCATCTTCGTGGTCGGGACAATCGGCCTGACCGCCCTGTTCTGCTGGCTGGCAGTGCACGCGATTCAGACGGGACGAGCGCCGCGGCGATCAGCCGATCTCCTGGGCGACCCGGTTACCTTCATCCTCCAACCCGGGATCGGATTCGGTCAGCTGGCGATCTGCGTGCTTGGCGCGCTGACGATGACGTCCGAGTACTCGACGGGTGTGATCCGCGCCTCTCTGCTGGCGGTGCCCAAGAGGCTCCCCGTACTGGCGGCGAAGTGCGTCGTATTCGCGGCGCTGGTCTTGGTCATCGCCGAAGTCGTTTCTGTCGTGTCGTTCTTCGTCGGCAAGGCTGTCGTCCACCCCGTGGTCGACGTCTCGCTGAGCCAGCCGGGAGTGACGAGGGCCGTGGTCGGCGCAGGCCTGTACCTCACTGTGCTCGGCCTGTTCGCGCTTGCGATCGGCGCCCTCATCCGCCACAGCGCAGGCGCCATCGCCGCGGTGATCGGCCTGGTACTCGTCGTCGGACCGCTGCTTGGCTTGCTCGACAGCTACGACTGGGGCCGACATGTCCATGACTGGTTCCCGACGCAGGCTGGCGACTACATCACGCGAGTCAGTCAGGCGTCTGATCAGGTGCTCTCGCCCTGGCAGGGTTTCGCTGTGTTCTGCGGGTGGACGGCACTGCTCCTGATAGCCGGCTCGTATTTGCTGAAGCGCCGCGACGCCTGAGGTGCGAACGCGTCAGCGCACGTGTGCCGGGCTGACCTGGGACAGGCGTGATGAAGCTCTCGCGACTGGCCGCCATCACCCGCTGATAGGCCTCGCTGACGTCGACCTGATCCGCAGGCTCGTCGACCGTGGCTGAGCTGAGCCGCTCGATCATGGCCGCCTGATCGAGCAGCACCTGACGGTCTGCCGTCGTCGTCGTGCGGTCCATGATCCGCGTGAGCGCGTCGAGCTGCCTGATCATGACCGCAGGCATGCCACGCCCAGCCTGCCTGATTTTCTCGAAGGCCCGCTGAACCAGCCGTTCCCACGTGGTCTCGGTCGTGATCACCCGGACATCACCCGCCGAGTCCCGGTACAGCCTGGTCGGCTGCCACCGCCCGGTGACCTTGCACAAGCTGTCCCCGATCCAGTCGATGCAGGTCAGCGTCGTGAAGGTGTCGTTGACGGCCGACGACAGCGCGCGGATCGCAATCTCGACGAGCTGGTCTACCCCGAACGAGACATCCTGCGCGAGCGTCCGGTACGGGCCGGTGACGTGAGCCCGGGCCAGCTCGAGTGCCACCTGATCGGCAGCCTCGGCCGGCCACACTGACGCGTACTGGTTCCCCTGCACGATGAAGTGGCCAGGCCGGTACAGGACGTGGATGACCGCACCTACCTCTGACGCGATCGTGACGAGCTCACTGTGCTCGATGTACTGCAGGTAACCACTTCGCGGCGCGGCGACAACGCCCCCGCGCCCGCTCATGTTCGCGATCACGGCCGCGGCCAGCTCCAGATCCGCACCCTCTGCCTGGTGCCCCGCCTGAAGCTCGATTGCCTGCTGCAGATCACCGGCGATGCCAGCGATCACCTGCGGTAGCTGGATCTGGACGGCGATGTGGTGCAGGAAGTAGATGAGCACGGCCAGGTCGGCAAGCATCAGCACCAGGGTCATGGTGACGCTGATGTGGGGCACGAAGGGCCCGTGGGTGCCCTGGCCGACGGAGCCGAGGGTCAGGACCGCGTATACGAACGTCGCGACGTAGGTGCCCAGCGTCAGCTGGGTGCCGCGGTCGCGAATGAAGTTGCGGAGCATCCGCGGCCCGAACTGGGTCGAGGTCAGCGTCAGCGCGACAATGACAATGGAGAACACCACGCCGATGACCGTGATGACGGCTGCCGCGATCGCCGTGAGAATGGTCCTGGCAACGTCAGCAGAGCCGCTGATGGCCCAGCCTGGCACAGCGAACACGTGGTTATAGACGGCCCGGTCCAGCGCGTACGTGATGACAAACAAGATCACGGCCGCCACGACCTCGACCGCCGGCACCAGCCACAAGTTGGTCCGCAGCACCTCGCGGCGCCATTCGGACCCGCGCAGCAGCCTGCGGATCACTGCCCCCGCCCCCGGTGCTGACCGTCCCGATACATGGCGAGCCTTCCGAATGCTGGCCCAGCTGCCGACCAGGCTGCCCGGCTCACCTAACGTCTTGATCTTACCCAGGCCGGAAGGCCCATATCCCAGCACCGGGCAATCCGGTCATCAGCCGACGCACCCTGCACCGAGTAGCTGCTTGAGGTCGGCGAGCAGCGACGGCGACGGCTTGACCCGGAGTTTGTCGTCCAGGCGCAAGACCTTGATCCGGTTGCCCGTCACGAGGCGCAGGTGCACGTCAGTCGGGCCAGGGTAGCTCCGCAGGACTTCCTTCAGTCGCTCGATGACCGGCGGGACGCAGCGCCCTTCGAGCATCGACACTACGAAAGGGCCGGTCTCGCCTGCCGAGATGTCCGGCGTGCTCACCTCCATGGCGACCAGCTTTGGCACATCCTCGCGCCGGTCGAGGCGGCCTCGCACCACCACGATGGCGTCGTCGATGATCTGGCTCATGCACTGGGCGTACGTGGCCGGGAAGAACAGCACCTCGATGGCGCCTTCCAGGTCCTCCAGCGTCGCCGCCGCCCACGTGCTGCCCTGCCGTGTCACCTTGCGCTGGACTCCGGACAAGATGCCGCCGACGGTGACCACCTGGGCATCGCGGTCACCGCGTGAGCTGCGCTCGGGCTCGTCGTCTGCCGATCCGACGAGCTGCGCAAGCGAGCAGTCTGTCGCGGCCGCGAGTACGTGCTCGGCGCCGAGCAGCGGATGATCGGAGACATACAGGCCAAGCATCTCTCGTTCAAAGGCCAGCAGCGTCGACTTCTCCCACTCCCCGTCGGGGATCGGCACGTCGAAGGTCACGTCATCGCGGGCGTCATCGCCGAACAGCGAGTCCTGCCCGATGGCCTCATTGCGCTTCACGTCAATGATCGCGTCGACGGCCTGCTCGTGGATGAGCATGAGACCGCGGCGCGGGTGGTCGAAGGAGTCGAACGCGCCCGCTTTGACGAGCGACTCGATGACGCGCTTGTTGCAGACATTCACCGGCACCTTGCGCAGGAAATCCGAGAAGCTGGTGAACGCGCCCTTCGAGGTCCGCGCCGCCACGATCGACTCCACCACAGACGTGCCGACATTCCGCACCGCCGCCATGCCGAACCTGATGTCAGGGCCAACGGGTGTGAAAATCGCGTTGGAGGCGTTCACGTCCGGAGGCAGGACCCTGATCCCCATCCGGCGGCACTCGCTGAGGTAGAGAGCTGACTTGTCCTTATCGCCGGCCACCGAGGTCAGCAGGCCCGCCATGTACTCGGGCGGGTAGTTGGCCTTGAGGTAGGCCGTCCAGTAGGAGATCAGGGCGTAGCCGGCCGCGTGCGCCTTGTTGAAGGCGTAACCGGAGAACGGGACCATGACATCCCAGATGGTCTTGATCGCCGCGTCGGAGTAGCCGTTGGCCTTCATGCCGGCCGCGAATGGCTGGTACTCCTTGTCCAGGATCTCCTTCTTCTTCTTGCCCATGGCCCGGCGCAGCAGGTCAGCGCTGCCAGCCGAGTACCCGGCTAGCCGCTGCGCGGCGAACATGACGTCCTCCTGGTAGACGAGGAGTCCGTAGCTGGCGCCGAGGATGTCACCCAGCGGCTCGGCCAGCTCGGGGTGGATCGGAGTGACGGGCATCCGACCGGTCTTGCGGTCGGCATAGACGGGCGCGCTCGCCATCGGGCCAGGCCGGTACAGCGCGATGACAGCCGAGATGTCGCCGAAATTGTCCGCCCGCATGGCGCGCAGCAGCGCGCGCATCGGACCGCCGTCGAGCTGGAAAACGCCGAGCGTGTCGCCGCGAGCCAGCAGCTCATAGGTCGGCTTGTCGTCAAGCGGCAGATGATCCAGGTCGACCTCGATGCCGCGGTTGGCCTTGATTCCCGCGACGGCGTCCTCGAGCACCGTGAGGTTGCGCAAGCCGAGGAAGTCCATCTTGAGCAGGCCGATGTCCTCGCATGCGGGGTAGTCGAACTGCGTAATGATCGCCCCGTCAGCCTCGCGGCGCCAGACCGGGATGTGCTCAAGCAGCGGCTCGGAGCTCATGATCACTCCAGCCGCGTGGACGCCAGGCTGGCGGATCAGGCCTTCCAGCCCACGCGCGGTGTCGATCACCTGGCGCACCTCGGCCTCGGCCTCATAGAGCGCCCGCAGCTCTCCTGCCTCGCCGTAGCGCGGGTTGTCAGGGTCGAAGATGCCCGAGAGCGGGATGTCTTTCCCCATGACGGCCGGGGGGAACGCCTTGGTGATCCGGTCCCCGAGCGCATACGGGAATCCGAGCACCCTGGCCGAGTCCTTCACGGCCGCCTTGGCCTTGATAGTGCCGTACGTGATGATCTGCGCGACCCGGTCGTCACCGTACTTCTCGGTGACATACCGGATCACGTCACCCCGCCTACGCTCGTCAAAGTCGATATCGATGTCGGGCATGGAGATGCGCTCGGGGTTCAGGAACCGTTCGAACACAAGCCCGTGCACGATCGGGTCGAGGTCAGTGATCCCAAGGGCATAGGCCACGATCGACCCGGCACCGGAGCCGCGGCCTGGACCGACTCTGATCCCGTTGCGCTTCGCCCACATGATGAAGTCGGCGACGACGAGGAAGTACGAGCAGAACCCCATCGCCTCGATGACGCCCATCTCGTACTCCGCCTGCTGGCGGCGCTGGTCGTCGTAGCCGTCCGGATAACGGCGGTCCATGCCGCGCCACACTTCGGCGTGCAGCCAGCTCTCCTCGGTCTCGCCATCGGGCAGCGGGTATCGCGGCATGAGGTTCGACTTGGTAAATGCTGCGTTGCTTCGCTCCGCGACTAGCAGGGTGTTGTCGCAGCCCGCTTGCCAGTCGTCGTCGCTCCGCAGCGCCCGCATCTCCGCCGGGCTCTTCAGGTAGAAGCCAGTGCCCTCGAAGCGGAACCTATTCGGGTCGGCCATGTTGGTGCCGGTCTGCACGCACAGGAGTACCTCGTGAGCGCCGGCATCGGCCTCCTTGGTGTAGTGCGAGTCGTTCGTGACCAGGTACGGCAGGCTGAGATTCTTGGCGATGCGCCGGAGTCCGTCAGCAGAGCGCCGCTCTACCTCGAGCCCGTGGTCCATCAGCTCGACGAAGAAATTGTCCGGCCCGAAGATGTCGCGGAACTCAGCCGCGGCCGACAGGGCCTGGTCGTACTGGCCGAGCCGAAGCCTCGTCTGCACCTCACCGCCAACGCAGCCGGTCGTCGCGATGAGTCCGCTGGCGTAGCGAGAGAGCAGCTCGCGGTCCATCCGGGGCTTGCGGAAGTAGCCCTCCAGCGAGGCGATCGAGGCCAGCTTGAAGAGGTTGTGCATGCCCTCGGTGCTCTCCGCGAGCATCGTCATGTGGGTATAGGCCCCAGCACCGGAGACGTCGTCATCCTTCTGCGCGGGCGTGCCCCAGCGCACGGGCTGCTTGTGCCCACGGTGCTCGGGCGCGACGTAGGCCTCGATGCCGATGACCGGCTTGACGCCCGCCGCCTGCGCTTTCGACCAGAAGTCGTAAGCGCCATAGACGTTGCCGTGATCGGTGATCGCGACAGCGGGCATCCCGGTCCGCTCGCACTCGCTGAAGAGCTCCTTCAAGCGCGCGGCGCCGTCGAGCATCGAGTACTCCGTGTGCACGTGGAGGTGCACGAACGAGCGCTCCGATCCCCTGCCGGCCGGGCCTGCCGCCATGAAGCACCGCCTCCTTCAGGCATGCTGCCACGAGCCCTTGCAGCGGGGGCAGCAAATCTGCCCGGCCACAAGGCAGGGGCACATCAGTTGGTGTCAGACGACATTACCTGCGGCGGCCGACAGCCAGCCCCTGCGACACGCAGTCTCCAGGGGAGCCGGGATTCGTTGGCCCCCGGCCTAGGTGTGGTTGCGGACCGGGGCCGTCCCCTCCGGAGCCCTCGGGCCGGAACGGCGCTGGCTCGGCAGCTGTCCGACCGCGGGCGGCACGGCGGCAAGGACGCCAAGAACTTCGCCGAGGCGGCGCCGCACGGCAGATGCTCACGCTCATCCGCTAGGGCCTAGGCCACGGCCGGATCCGCTGCCTGTCGCAGGCACCGGACAGGCGTGACCGGGCCGGAGCCCGTTCCTGAACACCGCTTTCCTACCAGCGGCCAAGCGCAATAAGGTCGCGGTCGTCGACGCTGCCGCGCCTCACCAGCACCGTGCGGGAACCCTGCTGATCGAACAGACCTGACCGCCGCCTGTGTGGCTGCCTGCCCCACGCACCTGCGGCCAGCTAACGCAGGTGACTCAGGTCTAAGCCAAACCGAGGACGGCCGGCGTCGCGCGTCGCGCGTCGCCGGCCGTCCGCTAAGCGGTCAGTGACTGTCGGGGTTGAACAGCGCCGTCATCGGCTTCACGCCGTCGGCCGCGTCGCAGGCATTCGCCAGGCACGGAAGACCGAAGGCTTCCTCCATGCTCAGCAGGAGCGAGTAGTGGTTGTATGGGGTGTTGTCGACGATGTGACGGTGGCTCGTGTTGGTGATCACAATGGTGACCACCTGACCGCCGCCCACGTTGGAGCCGCAGCAGCCAGTGCCAGGCTGCCCCTGGTCAGCGTAGTCATCCTCGTCCCAAGTGATCACGATGGCGTTGCGGCCTTGCCACCACACCCTGGAATGCGTGATCTCGGTCACGATCTGCTGTACGTATGTGTCACCGGCAGAGATCAGCCCGTTCTCGTCGCCGCATGGCGTCGTGCCGTGCATGTCGTGGCACTGGTCAGGCACCACGAAGCTGAAGTTCGGCAGGTCGCCGGTCGCCAGGTCAACGCCCAGCTGCGTGTCCGAAGCCATGTCGGCCACGTCGCCCTGAGTGCCCGTGAAGTTCACGAACGGGTTGTGCTTCGAGGCGTAGAGAGCGTCAGTGCTGCTCGGCCACTTGTAGGAGTAGGGCCCGTTCGCGTTGGGGCCTGTCACGACCAGGCCAGTCGACGGGACGGGCGGGAGGTTCTGGAAGTAGCCCTTCCAGGTCTTCCCAGCCGCGGTGAGCTGGTCGGCGATCGACTGAGCCGAGACCGTGTGGTCCACCGTGGTCCCGGCGCAGTTGGGGTCGGTGGTGGCCAGGGCGGGAGTGCAGTAGAACTGGTTGTCGTCCTGGATGCCGAAGTAGCTGCCGCCTATGTTGGTGAGGTAGTTGGGTTCGCTGGGATGGGTTACGCCGTAGTAGTCCGTCGCCAGGCCGTAGGTGTTCGCCAGGGCGTTGATGTTCGGGGCGTAGGAGTTCCCGATGATGGTGGAGTAGTTCGTGTTCTCCATCATGATCTCGACGATGTGCTGGTAATGCGGAATGCCCTGGTTGTAGTCGTTGGTACCGGCCGAGCTCACGCCCGGCGCCAACATCCACGCCATTCCGCCGAGCGCGATCGCGCTCGTAGCAATCAGCTTCAGCCGCATAAGCGTTGTCACCCTTCGTCTTGTGTCTTGATACGCAAGGGCGTGCCGCAAGCAAGGACCTGCCACGGATCCCAGCGCGTGCGACGCCAACCGCCGCGCGCCCGACGTTAGCTTTCAGGGCTTGCCGTAGAGTGCTCCCGAAGTGATCAAATGATGAACGACGCACAGCCAAATGGCACACCTCGGATGTCGGCAGTCGCCAGACCAGCTCACTGCCTGGGTGTCGGCTTTCTGCGAACGCGGTGATGACCTCTTTGCCTATTCTGGCGATCATGTAAATGGCGCCAGTGCTACTGCCGCGCTTAGCCCCGCTGACTCGGCGACGAAGCCCCGGTTTAAGCCATTTAGGCGGCGCATTCCAGCTCGGCCGATGCCGTAAACCGGCCAGGATGGGGCACCGCGTGTCCGGGCGCGCCGCGCGGCTTGCCCCGATCTGACGCGCCGACCGACAGCGGTCCATGCCCTCAGCCCCAGAAAGCTGGGGCTATGCCTCGGCTTCCAACACCGCTAGTGCGTGCGCCAGATCAGCCGGGTACGGACTCGTGAACTCGACCCGGCGCCCGTCGGCCGGGTGTGCGAACCCGAGCCGGACCGCATGCAGCCACTGGCGGGACATCCCGAGCCGCTGGGCCAGGACCGGGTCGGCGCCATAGAGCCTGTCTCCAACGCACGGATGGCGGACAGCCGCCATGTGCACCCGGATCTGGTGCGTGCGGCCGGTTTCCAGCCGCACCTCGAGGAGGCTCGCCGCGCGAAAAGCTTCTAGGGTGTCGTAGTGCGTGACCGACGGGCGTCCGTCCGACACGATCGCGAACCGGCCATCGCCTGATGGATGGCGGCCGATCGGCGCGTCGATCGTGCCGCGGAGCGGATCCGGATGACCCTGCACTAGCGCGTGGTACCCCTTGTCGACCGTGCGATCCCGGAACGCCTGCTTAAGGACGCTGTAGGCACGCTCGCTCTTGGCCACTACCATCACGCCAGTCGTACCAGCGTCCAGGCGGTGGACGATGCCCTGCCGTTCGGCTGCGCCGCTAGTCGCGACCGTGTGACCAGCCGCGAGCAGGCCCTGAAGCACCGTGGGGCCGCTCCAGCCGGGCGTGGGATGGGCAGCCACGCCTACTGGCTTGTCCACCACGACAATGTCGTCGTCCTCGTAAACGATGCCGAGGCCCGGCACGGGCTCCGGGCGGGCGGTGAGCGCCACCGGCGGCGGGGGGAGCGTCACGTCCAGCCAGTCCCCGGCTCGCACTCGGTCTGACTTAGCGGCTGGGCTACCGTCGACGAGAACGGCCCCGCTCCCCACCAGATCTTGAGCCTGAGTCCTCGACAACCCGAACATGCGGGCCAGTGCAGCGTCCAGGCGCTCCCCGTCGAGTCCGTCCGGGACCGGGACGCGCCGGGCGCCTGTGGCGGTCATCTGGATTCGCGCTGTCCGTCCAGCCGGATACCGCGCGCGGACAGCAGCACCGCCAGAATTCCGCCGCAGACGATTGCGGAGTCGGCCAGATTGAAGACCGGCCAGTGCGGCACCTGGATCCAGTCCACGACCCAGCCGCGAAAGAATCCGGGCGAGCGGAAGATGCGATCGGCGAGGTTGCCAGTTGCGCCGCCGAGCAGCAACCCCAGCGTGATCGCCCACGGCAGGCTCCGGATCCGTCGCGACGAGCGCAGGATCACCACGATGACGCTGATCGCGATCAGCGAGAACACGATGGTCAGCCCAGGGGCGAAGCTGAACGCGGCGCCCGGATTCCGGTCGACACGCAGCTTCAGGAAGCCGCCGAGCAGCCGAATCGGCTGCTGACCGCTCAGGTTTGCGACGACCGCTACCTTGCTCACGATGTCCAGCCCGAGTACGGCGACAGCTATGGCTACCAGCGTCCCGATCCTGCGGCGCGGCACGCCGACGGCCAGCCCGGCGGGGACGTCGGACTTGCCCTGCTGCGGCTGCTGGTCGGCTGCCACCGGGCCGGTCAGCGTCGCTCCTCGCGCTGTTTGCAGGACACGCACAAGGTTGCCCGCGGGAAGGCCTGCAGCCTCGCCTTGCCAATCGGCTCACCGCAGGATTCGCAGGTGCCGTACGTCCCGGCGTCGATCCTGGCGATCGCCCGCTCATTCTGCGTCAGCAGCTCGCGGGCGTTGTGCGTTAGCGCAAGCTCGTGCTCGCGCTCGAACGTCTTGGCACCAACGTCGGCCTGGTCGTCGCCGGCGTCGCCGACCGCGTCGCTCAGCCGGCTTGCAATGTCGGTCTCGGCGCGCCCGATATCCGCGCGCAGTGCAGCTGCCTCGGCGGCCAGCTGATCGCGGAGCTCGGCAATCTCGCGGTCGGTCCAGCGCTTTTCGCCGGGGCGCACCGGAAGGGCGGCAGCGCCAGAATGCGCGGTAGCGGTCATTTTCCGCCTCCCTCGGTGCCTGGGCTTTGGATCATCAATGCAAACAGTCACCGGAGAATAAGTGGTGACTGGCGCAATCCGCAAACATACCCGCCGCTGGGAGTGGACCAACCGTGCGTCTTGCGCCGGCCGGCGCCCCGCCAGGTCCACCCGGCAGCGGCCAGGCAGGCCGCCTGACGGCCGGTCCGCTATTCTGTGGCCACCATGCCGCGCCCCTACTCCGCGCTGCCAACCAGCGCTGACCTGCCCGCACTTGAGCACGAGGTCCTGCGCAGGTGGCACGACGGCAAGATCTTTGAGCGTTCCCTAGAGCAGACATCAGGTGGCTCGCGGTGGAACTTCTACGAGGGTCCGCCTACAGCGAACGGCATGCCGGGCGTCCATCACATCGAGGCCAGAGTCCTCAAGGACGCCTTCCCGCGATTCAAGACCATGCAGGGCTTTTACGTCCCGCGGCGGGCCGGCTGGGACTGCCACGGGCTGCCTGTTGAAGTGGCGGTCGAAAAAGAGCTCGGCCTGACGTCTAAGCGAGATATCGAGGCATATGGGATAACTGCCTTCAATGCCAGGTGTCGTGAGTCCGTCTTGCGGCATGTCGATGCTTTTGCGGAATTTACTCAGCGAATGGGCTACTGGATTGACCTGTCTCAGGCGTACCGGACTATGGACGCCAGTTACATCGAATCTGTCTGGTGGTCGCTCAAGGATATTTACGGCAAAGGCCTGCTAGTCCGGGATTTCCGGATCAGCCCGTACTGTCCGCGCTGCGGGACGCCGCTGTCGGACCATGAGATGGGCCAGCCGGACGTCTACAGGACGATCGCCGATCCCTCTGTGATCGTGCGGTTCCCGCTCCGTTCGCTGCCGCCGTCAGCCCCGGCCCAGCTGACCGGCGCCGACCTGCTCGTATGGACGACCACGCCGTGGACCCTGGTGTCGAACACTGCCGTAGCCGTTCATCCCGACGAGACGTACGCGCTCGCTCGCCGGTCGGGCGTCGGCGACCGGGTGATTGTCGCCGACGCCCTGTTCGCCCGCGTACTCGGCGATGGCTGGCACATCACTGACCGGTTCAAAGGCGCCGAGCTCGCCGGCGCCACCTATCAGCCGCCGTTCAGCCTCATCGATATCCCTGATGCGCACCGGGTCGTGACCGGGACGTTCGTCACCACCGAGGACGGCACCGGCCTGGTGCACCTGGCGCCCGCCTTCGGCGCCGACGACATGGCGGCGGGCCGGGCGCACGGGCTGCCCGTGGTCAACCCGGTGATGCCTGACGGCAGGTTCGAAGAGCACATCCCCCTGGTCGGCGGGATGTTCTTCAAGGCCGCCGATCCTCGCCTAATCGAGAGCTTGTCCGACCGCGACCTGTTGTTCAGCTCACATCTGCATGAGCACAGCTACCCGCACTGCTGGCGTTGCGGGACGCCTCTGCTGTACTACGCGCTGCCGTCGTGGTACATCCGCACCACCGTGATCCGCGATCAGCTGCTCGCGGCGAACGAGGCGACGAACTGGCAGCCGCCGACCATCAAGCACGGCAGGTACGGCGACTGGCTGCGCAACAACGTCGACTGGGCGTTGTCCAGGACGAGGTACTGGGGCACGCCCTTGCCGGTCTGGGTATGCCCGTCGGATCACGCCACCTGCGTCGGATCACTGGCGGAGCTGTCTGAACTGGCCGGCACCGACGTCACCGGCATCGATCCGCACCGGCCATTCGTGGATGAGATCCTGATCCGCTGCCCGGAGTGTGGCGAGTCAGCGCGGCGGGTTCCCGAGGTCATCGACGTGTGGTTTGACTCCGGGGCAATGGCGTTCGCGCAGTTCGGCGCTCCGTGGCAGAACGCCGGAGAATTCGACCAGTCCTTCCCGGCGCAGTTCATCTGCGAGGCCATCGACCAGACCAGGGGCTGGTTCTACTCGCTGATGGCGGTCAGCACTCTGGTCTTCGGCCGGTCCGCTTACGAAAACGCGGTCTGCCTCGGTCTGCTCGTGGACGAGCGCGGTCGGAAGATGAGCAAGCACCTCGGCAACGTGCTGGAGCCGATGCAGCTGATGGAGGCACACGGCGCGGACGCTGTGCGATGGTTCTTCGCTGTATCAGGCTCGCCGTGGGCAACGAGGAAGATCGGGTCCGGTGTCCTGGAAGATATCGTCCGCAAGGTTCTGCTCACCTACTGGAACACGGCCTCGTTCCTGGTCCTGTATGCCGGTGCGGCGGAGGCCGCGGCGCCGGCGAGTGCGGCAGCGCCGGTGCCGGCACAGGTGCCCGTGCCCGCGCCCGCGGAGCGGGCGCCGCTTGACCGCTGGCTGCTGAGCGAGCTGAACCTGGTCGTTCGGGAGGTCACCACGGCGCTGGAGGCCTTCGACTCGGCCGCTGCCGGGCGGCGGATTGGATCGTTTATCGACGACGTGTCGAACTGGTACGTGCGCAGGTCGCGGCGCCGGTTCTGGGATGGCCCGTCGACTCCAGACGGCGCCGCTGCCTTTGCCACCCTGACAGAGGCGCTCGATACCCTGACGAGGCTGATGGCGCCGATTACGCCCTTCATCACCGATTACGTCTGGGCGGTGCTGCGCGCCGATGACGCGCCCGAATCGGTTCACCTCGCATCGTGGCCCGCGGCGGACGAGTCGCTCATTGACACCGGCCTTGGGGCGCAGATGGCGCTGGTCCGGCGGCTCGTCGAACTCGGCCGGTCAGCGCGGGCTAGCGCGGTCGTCAAGATCCGCCAGCCGCTGGCGCGGGCGCTCGTCGCCGCGCCCGGCTTTGCTGACCTTCCGGCGGAGTTGCGGACACAGATCGCCGATGAGCTGAACGTTCACGCGATCGAGGCGCTGGATGCCTCGGATGGCTCACTCGTGCACCACACCGTGAAGGCGAACTTCCGAGCGCTCGGCAAGCGATTCGGCAGCGGAACCCAGCCCGTCGCCGCCGCTATCGCCACAGCCGACGCCGCCGCCCTGGCCGCACAGCTGCGCGCTAGCGGCGAGGCGCAACTACAGGTCGGCGACGAGGTGGTGAGCATTGGCGCAGAAGAGGTCGTCATCACGCAGACGCCGGTCGCAGGCTGGACCGTCGCGGCCGATGGCGCCGAGACGGTCGCACTGGAGGTGACCATTACACCGGAACTGCGTCGCGAGGGCCTGGCCCGCGAGTTCATCCGGCTGGTGCAGGATGCGCGTAAAAGCGACGGGTTCGACGTGAGCGACAGGATCTCGGCGCGCTGGTCCACCGCCGATCCCGAACTAGCCAAGGCGCTGACCGAGCATCGGGCCCTGATAAGCCGAGAGGTGCTGGCTGTCGATTTCGGTTCGGCAAGCGAAAACATGGGTGCCGAGAGCGCGGGAAGCGCGAGTCGAGGCGACGGCAGCGGCGGTTCTGGCGATGACAGCGCCGGCAGCGAGAGTGCAGACGCAGCCAGCAGGCAGGCGTTGCGGCACGAGAGCCCTGACCTCGGGCTAACGGTCTGGCTGGAAGCGCGGCCAGATTAGGACGCCGCGATCGGGTGCTCCCCGCCACGGCTGAGCGTCCGGACCGGCTCAGCTAGGCCGTAGCCCCGGCCTTCTCGGGTCGGCAGGCCCGGCATGGCACGCAGCCGGACTTCTCGGCCGCCTGCTGTGTCATGGTCTCAAGATCGTCATCGCTGAGGAAGCGGATCAGAATGCAGTCGACCGTGTGGTACCGGGCGATGCCTGGCACGACCGAGACCATGCCGCCCGGCCGCGCAGACGCCGCTGCAGCCGCGGCCGTCCCGGCGGGCGCAGATGCGACGGCCGAGGCGTCCTTGCCGGCGGACGAGCCGGTGCCGCCATTCGCTTCTGCACCGGCCGCCGCGGCAGCAGCGGGCGCCGGCGTTGCCGAAGGCGGGGTTACAGCAGCCACGGTTGCAGAGGGCCGGGATCCGGCAGCCAGTTTTGCGGAGGACTCGGGTTCGGAAGTCGGACTGGTAGGCGCGACGTTCGCTGGCATGTCGCTGGCTGCCGCCACCGGGCTCGCCGCCTCGGCGTTCCCGGCCGGCGGCACCGAGCTTTCGCCGGCGGCACCGAGCTTCGGCCGGCGGCACCGAGCTTTCGGCTGGCGTCAGCCTGCTCGATCTTGACGGCACTGCGCCTCTAGCCGACGACGCGGGGCTTGGATCGTCGGGCTCCGATGCCGGTCGCGTCGCAGGAGCTTGGGCCTCGCCCTGGGGTACCGGGATCGAACCGGGCACTGGCGCGCCTGGGCGACGGCCAGACGTCGGCGAACCCTGCGTCGAATTTGCTGGTGGCGGGCCTGCTAGCGGATCTGGCGAACGGCTAACCCGCGTCTCAGCCCGTGTCACCGACGCCGACGGGGGCGAACCTGACGGCGACTCCGGCACCGGCGAGCCCGCTCCGGACGAACCGGCGCGGGAAAAGAACGGCGAAGATGGAGGCGACGGCGCCCGGTCGGGCCGACCGGACCCAGAAGACTCAGAACCCATTCCGGGCCGGGACGGCGCACCCTGCCCGGGAGGCACAGTGGGCCCGGAAGGTGCGCGGAAGGTCAGCGGGCCCGGAAGGTACAGCGGGCCCGGAAGGTACAGCGGGCCCGGAAGTACGAGCGGGCCCGGAAGTACGAGCGGGCCCGGACTGCCCACCGATGCCTGAATCCAGGGCCGAACCAGCGGCGGGCTGGCCAGACAGCGGCCGCGTGGTGGCTGGCTGGCCGCGCCTCGACTGCCCGGTCGCCGACCCTGTGCTCGTTGGTCGCAGCGCATCGGCCGCGGGCGCCGCACCTACGACTGGTACCGGCCCGAACCGCTCGCGCTGGTCCAGGCCACTCGCATCACCGTCGCGCCCATCGCGCTCACGCTGATCATGGTCGCGCCAGTCCCGCGGATCACGATCCCGCCGGTCGCGGTTATCACGGTCGCGGTTATCACGGTCGCGGTCGTCACGATCGCGGTCGTCACGATCGCGCTCGACGCGATCGGCCCCGGACCTGGCTACCGGAGCAACGCGCGTGTCGCCTGCGTTCGCCGCACGGCCACTCGACCTGTGAGATGAGTGCGTGGCGGCGGCGCGTCCAGACGAGGCGGCGGCCGTTTCGCCCCCACCCCTCCTGCGCGCCGATTGACCGCCCGCTGCCTCGTGCTCATGCTGCACCAGGCGGGTGGCCTCAACCATTCCCGCCGCCACCCTGGCTCCGCCGGCCCCAGTCGAGGCCAGCTCTGTCGGAGGCGCCGCCGCCATCGGCGACGGCACCTTCGATGACGCCCCGTCGAAAATCTGGTCCCGCCAGACAACCACGGCCGCGATGAGCATGAGCAGCGCCAGCGCGGCCAGGCCGATCGAAACATAGACCAGCGTCAGGTCGCCCGCGACTGCGCCCACGATCAGTAGGCCCATCGCGACCGCCACGACGGACACGATTGCGCCGAACCGGATCACCTGAAGGCTCCGTTAATCGGGAAGCAAGCGCAGCCGGCGGGTGCGGCTACCGACGGTCGTGCTGGCCTGCGTCGGACGGGTGGAAGCCGCCATTGTGAGCGACCGGCTCAGGCATCCCCTGGTAGCCGCCACTCTGGTTGCCATTGCGCATGTCCAGGCGGCCTGCACCTACGCCCACGGGCGACTGCTGCTGGCCCGAGCCCACGGCGGGGAAGACCCCACTGTCGGCCGCACCGGCCTCAAGGTCGCGAAGCTGACCCTCAAGGTAAGCCTTCAGGCGGCTGCGGTACTCACGCTCGAACGCGCGCAGGTCGTCGACCCGGCGCTCCAGCTCCTCGCGAGACTGGACGAGCGAGCCCATCGCCTGACGGTGGCGCTCCTGCGCGTCCCGCTCGAGGCTCTCGGCCCTGGCGCGCGCATCGCTGGTGACCTGCTCGGCCTGGCGGCGTGCCTTGGTCAGAATGTCGTCGGCCTCGCGCCGTGCGCGCCCAAGCGTCTCATCGGCCTCGCGGCGCGCATCGGCGATCGCCTGGTCGGCAGTCTGCTGTGCCAGCGCGAGCACCCTGGCCGCCGTGTCCATGTTGTCCTCGACCGGGCGCGGCGGGCTGATCATCACCGGCTCGGGTCGACGCTCGGCCTCGTGCCTCATTGCCTCGGGCTGCATCATCTCGGAGACCTCGGCTTGCGGGGTCAGCGAGACTGGCGGCTTGCCGCGCAGCACCTCAGCCAGCTTGGCCCGCAGCTCCTCGTTGTCCTGGATGAGCTCGTCAAGCGCCGCTTCTACTTCGTCGAGGAAAGCATCGACTTCCTCTTCGTCATAGCCCGGCCTGAGCCTGGTCGTGCTGAACTGCTTGTTCCGCACATCCGCGGGCGTCAGTGGCATCTCTTCTCCCTGGAGCTTTGTCCCCTAATGGACCTACCTGATGACCTTACCGTCACCGTGCGACTTCCCAGAGCACGTAGACCACCAGGAACAGCAGCATGAAGCTGAGGTCAAGAGCCACACTACCGAGCCTGACCGAGGGAATGTAGCGCCTTAGAAATCTCAGTGGCGGATCCGTGGCGGAGTAAACACCCTCAGCTATCACAAGAAGGATGCCGCTGGGGCTCCAGGACCTGGCGTACATCTGAACCCAGCTCAAGATCATTCTGGCGATGAGCACAACGAGGTAGACCGACAGCACATAGAAGGCCACATCTTTGAATATGTTCACGCGGGTCTACCTATCGGTCAATGCAGGTAATGCGTCCTGCCCTGGCCTACAGCCGGCTGGCTGCTAGCTCAGCTCTGGTTGAAGAAGCCCCGCTCCGCGATCCGGGCCTTGTCCTCAGCCGCTACCTCGACATTGGCCGGGGACAGCAGGAACACCTTGTTGGTCACTCGCTCGATGCTCCCGCGCAGTCCGAAGATCAGACCCGCTGAGAAGTCGACTAGACGCTTGGCGTCGCTGTCGACCATCTCGGTCAGGTTCATGATCACCGGAGTGCCCTCACGGAAGTGCTCTCCGATCGTACGTGCCTCATTGTATGTGCGCGGATGCAAGGTTGTGATCCGCGCCAAATCGGTCGTCTGCACCTGGCTGACCACGCGCCGATCGCCGACCCTGCCGCCTGCGGGACCCTCGGGCAAGTGCGAGTCCTGCCGGTCGTCCTCCTGCACGAGCTCGGCGCCGTACTCGTCGTAGTCGTCGACGAACTCGTCCTGATACTGCTCCTCGAAGCGGTGGTCGTCCTCTACGAGCCCGAGATAGACCGCCATCTTGCGCATAGCGCTGGCCATCTTCTGTCCTCCGTCATACACGCCAGGCGGCCCCGCTCAGTGACCGGGTCCCACGCGTCGGACATTACCTGACGAAGGCTCGCCGGCCGCCGAGCAACGCCGTACCGATTCGCACATGTGTCGCGCCTTCCGCAATGGCATCGCCCAGGTCACCGCTCATGCCAGCCGAAATCACCTGCGCGCCGGGATGGGCTGACCGCACCATTTCGGCGATCTCGCGGAGCCGGGCATAGGCCGGCCGGGCTGGCTGGCCGAGCGGCGCGACGGCCATGACGCCGCCGAGCTCCAGCCCGTCCCGCTCCTCGATCGCGCCCGCGAGGTCCAGCACCTGACCCGGCTCGGCGCCGCCCCGGCCGACGCCGCCATCCAGGCCGACGCTGGCATCCAGGCCGACCTGGACCAGGCAGCGCACCTGGCGGCCGACCGCCACGGCGCGCCGGCCAAGCGCGTCAACCAGCCGCATTCGGTCCACCGAGTGCACCATGTAGGCGTAGCTAGCCACGCTGGCCACCTTGTTGACTTGCAGCTGGCCGACAAAGTGCCAGCGCAGCGCTACCCCCGCGGCGGAAAGAGCCGCCACCTTCGGCGCCGCCTCCTGGTCCTTGTTCTCGCCGACATCGGCGATCCCAAGCTGATGCAGTCGCATGATGTCGGGAACGGGGAACGTCTTCGTCACCGCAATGAGACGGACCTCGGCCGGGCTGCGGCCAGCCGCCGCGCAGGCCGCGGCGATAGCGGACCGCACGGACGCGAGGTTCGCCGCCAGCTCTGCCAGCCGTTCGCCGCTGTCCGGGACGTTCATCGAGGCGACAGCCAGACCAGTCCGGCGAACCTCCCGGTGACGCCGTCTCGTCGGTAGGAGTACAGGCGGTCCGACTCGCGCGTGCACCGCCCGTCCGCTGTGATATCGCTCACGCCGACCTCGGCCAGCTGGGCCCGCACGCCTGCCGCGATGTCGAGCCCGGTCGTGCCCGTGTGCGTGTCGCAGCGGGCTGCCGGTACGACCGCGCCGACCCTGGCCTGCATCTGTGGCGGCACCTCGTAGCAGCCACCGCAGATGGCCGGGCCCGTCACCGCCTGCATCCGGGCTGGCCTTGCCCCGGCCGCTGTCATCGCGGAGACCAGCGCAGGCACGACGCCGGCGACCAGTCCCTCGCGCCCGGCATGTGCCGCTCCCACGATCCGCGCGGCCGGGTCTGCGATCAGGACGGGCACGCAGTCGGCCACGAGCACGCACAGCGCCTGTCCCGGCGCGTCGGTGAACATCGCATCCACCGGTCCGGGCGGCTCCTGCGCTCCCGGTCCTGCGTACCAGACGTCGGCGCCGTGGACCTGCCGCATGAAGATCAGGCAATCCGGTGCCAGGCCGCATGCGTGCGCGAGCGCGGCTCGGTTGGCCGTCACCGCGGCCGGATCGTCATCGATTCTCTGACCCAGGTTCAGGCTCTGATAGGGCGGCCTGCTGACGCCGCCAGCCCGACCCGAGAACGCGGACAGCACGCCATCGCCGAGGTCAGGCCCGGACGTAATCAGACGATCGGATGGACGCGCGATCACTTCAGGAAGTCGGGCACGTCAAGCTCGTCGTCTTCCTCGAACACGACGGACTTGCGCCGCGTACCAGTCGAGTCAGTCGGGCGCGCTCCGCCCATCCGGGCGCCGTTCTGCGGGCCGTCCTTGGCCGACTGGCTGGCGGCGCTCTCCGAGCTGCCGGGTCGGGGGGGCGGGATCCCGTCGATCCTGGTGCCATCGCCCGCGACGCTGGCGGCGTCCGGCGGCTTGCTATCGGTCGCGGCACCGCCGTTCCGCGCCACCGCCGTTCGCCTGGTCATGCTCACTCCCCGCGGGCACGGCCAGCGAGCTGGCGCCTGGCAGGGCAGGTATCGGAGCACTTGCCGGCTTGCTCTCGGTCAGCTGGAATGGCCGCCAGTCAGTCGCGGCCGACGGCGTCGGCGTGAAGGAAACTGCCGCACCCGCGGCCAGGTCGGCCGACGGCAGCGCGGCGCTGTACGCGGTGGTTCGCGGTCGTGGGCGGCCAGACTGCGGCTCGTCGAAGCCGGCCGCGATCACAGTCACCCTCACCTCGTCCCCGAGCGCATCGTCGATGACAGCGCCAAAGATGATGTTCGCGTCAGGCGCGGCCGAATTCGCGACCAGCTGCGCGGCCTCATTGATCTCGAACAGGCCCAGGTCCGAACCGCCCTGGATAGATAGCAAGACGCCGTGCGCCCCGTCGATGCTCGCCTCGAGCAACGGGCTAGAGATAGCCATCTCGGCGGCTGCGACGGCCCGGTCATCGCCACGGGCTGTGCCAATGCCCATGAGCGCCGAGCCCGCCCCGGACATGACGGATTTCACATCGGCGAAGTCCAGGTTGATCAACCCAGGCGTGGTGATGAGGTCAGTGATGCCCTGGACGCCGGATAGCAGTACCTGATCGGCGGCCTTGAACGCGTCCAGGACGCTCACGTGCCGGTCCGAGATCGACAGCAGCCGGTCGTTCGGGATCACGATTAGGGTGTCCACCTGGCTACGGAGCTTCTCGATCCCAAGGTCAGCCTGCGCCGCCCGGCGCTTGCCCTCGAAGCCGAATGGCCTGGTCACCACCCCTATGGTTAGAGCGCCGAGCGAGCGCGCTACCTCCGCCACGACAGGGGCCCCGCCGGTACCCGTGCCGCCACCTTCGCCCGCAGTGACGAAGACCATGTCGGCGCCCTTGATTACTTCCTCGATCTCCTCGCGGTGGTCCTCCGCCGCCTTCGAGCCGATATCGGGATTCGCGCCAGCGCCAAGGCCCCTGGTCAGTTCCCTGCCGACGTCCAGCTTCACGTCGGCGTCGCTCATCAGCAGCGCCTGGGCGTCGGTATTGATCGCGATGAATTCGACGCCGCGCAGTCCTTCTTCGATCATCCGGTTCACGGCGTTGACGCCGCCCCCACCGATACCGACGACCTTGATGACCGCCAGATAGTTCTGCGGTGCTGCCACGAGGAGCAAACCTTTCCGCTCGTACGATGTGCCGCGGACCCGCGCCGCCCTTGGCGGCTACGTTCCAGCTGCCGGGAACGGAGCCGCCCCGGTCTCGGTCCTCCTGCCCGCGAACTCCCCCCAGTGCCATCGGCGCGCGTCCATCAGCCATCGAGACCTGCCCGGCTTCAAGCAACACCGGCCTGATCGAGACCGATGGTCCGGCGGATTCTGGCTCGTCAACTCTCACCCTCAAGTTGAGATTTAGAGTTATGTCAAGCTGCCGACTGTTAGGGACAGTAGGGTTGCGCGCGGGGCCAGGTCAACCACTGTCAGCATCCCACCCCGGCGTGTCGCGCCCGGACTGCCGCGCCCTTCCCGTGCAACGCCGTCCTGTGGCACTGCCGAGCTCACGCCACACTCATCCTTGTGTCACGGCCGTGCTGGGATCGCTGATGTCATAGAAGTGCGCGTGCGTCCGCAACAGCAGCTCAAGCTCAGCCCACTTCTGCGCCGCCTGACCAGTCCCGCCCCACACCACCGTGACACCACCAGCCAGGTGCAGGGTGACGGCGGCAGCTGACGCCGAGACCGACCTGATGCGCGTTGCGCAAGGCACCAGGAAGCTGCCGCAGCACCAGGGCCGCGGCCCGGACGTCAGGGTTCCCCCGCAGGACGGCAGGCGCAGGGCTCAGCAGAGGCATCCCAGCAGGTTTGCGCGAAGCCCACCGGACCGTAACGCCGTACTCGTCGACGAGGTCGTAGCCGCCCGCCGCCGGCACGGCCAGCTGCGCAGTCCGCTCACGAACCGTGATCACGATCGTGTCGGGCCACGACCGGCCGACGGTAGCTGACAGCACGGCGGGGATACCCTCGACCCGGCGCGCGGCGGCGGCGGTGTTGACGTGTGCGAGCGGCTGCCCTGCCCGGATTCCGGCCGCGGAGCGCACCTGTGCAGCCGGGACCAGCCGGTTGCCGGTCACCCTGACGTGGCGGACGACCAGCAGGCTCGAGCCCAGCAGCGCCCACGCGGCACCGGCCAGGATGGCCAGGATCAGCACACCGAAAAACGCCGTGCGCACTGGATCGACATGCCGGTGCGCCCGGCCGCCGCCGCCTGACGTGTCGGCTCGTGCTGTCCCTTCGTGGCCAAGGTCAGGAGCGCCTGTCCCGCCGAGCGGTTCAGCCGCTGGCAGCCGTCTCACAGGCCGGCCGCCCGCTCGCGCAGGGCATCGACGATCTGCGGCCCGAGCGCGGTAACGTCGCCGGCCCCCATGGTCAGCACCAGATCACCGGGCTTGGCCAGGCCGGCGATGACGGCGGGTACGACGGCCCGGTCCGGTACGAACATGGCGCCGCCGCCGGGTACTGCGTCGCTGACGAGCTTGCCGGTAACACCAGGCTCGGGATCCTCGCGGGCGGCATAGACATCGAGCACCAGCACCTCGTCGGCCTGAGCCAAGGCGGCGCCGAAGTCCGCGGCAAAGATCCGGGTCCGGCTGAACAGATGCGGCTGGAAGATCGCGATCAGCCGACCCCCCGCTGCGATGTCACGGGCGGCAGCGAGGTCGGCGGCCAGCTCGGTCGGGTGGTGCGCGTAACTGTCGATGACCTGGACACCGTCCGCTTCACCCTTGAGCTCCAGCCGGCGGCGCGCGCCGCGGTAGGCAGCCAGGCCGGCGACGGCGTCGGCGACGGAGACGCCGAGCTGGACGGTTATCGCGAACGCCGCGGCCGCGTTGAGCGCGTTGTGGCGGCCCGGCACCGCGATCTCCAGCCGGACGGGTCCGGCCGCGGCCAGGACCGTGCCTGGCCCGCCGGTCACGCTGAACTCCGTGTGCATTCCTCTCGCCCGGATGTCGCCGACGCGGTAGGAGGCATCGGCCGTGGTGCCGTACGTCAGGACCGTCACGGTCGGCTGCGCCGCCTCGATAAGCGCGCGCGCGCCAGGGTCATCCGCGCACGTCACCAAGAGGCCGCCGGCGGAGATTCGGCCGGCGAAGGCGGCAAACGCCTTCTCGATCGCGGCGAGAGTGCCGTAGTTGTCCAGGTGATCGGCCTCGACTGAGGTGACGACCGCCGCATCAGGCGCGAGCATGAGGAAGGACCCGTCGCTCTCGTCGGCCTCCACCACGACCGCACGGCCAGCTCCCTCGGCCGCGCCGAGTCCCGTCTCAGCCAGGATTCCCCCGATGACGTAAGACGGCTCGGATCCGCTGTGCAGGAGCACGGTGGTGATCATGGACGTTGTCGTGGTCTTACCATGCGTGCCGGCTACCGCGATGCCCTGGTGGCCGAGCATGATGCTGGCCAGAGCAGCGGCCCGGTGCAGGACCCGCAGCCCGCGGCGCCGGGCCTCGACGAGCTCCGGGTTGTCGGGCCGGATGGCGGTCGAGATCACGACGGTGTCGGCGTCGCCGAGGTTGTCAGGCGCGTGTCCAACTGCCACCCGCGCGCCTGCCGCGGCGAGCTCGTCCAGCAAGGCCGAGCTCGCCGAGTCACTGCCCGATACGGTGACGCCGCGGGACAGCATGATCCTGGCGATGCCCGACATTCCCGCGCCGCCGATGGCGACGAAATGCACCGCGCCAAGCTCACTGACCGGAACCGGATCGACCGGAGTAACCAGGCCCACCCTGCTACCTCCCTGTCCGCGCCGTTCCGCGCTACGAGCGCGGCCGCCGGCGCCGTCCTGGCCGGCGCCGTCCGACCGACAGCACCAGCTTGGCCAGGTCCGCGTCGGCGTCCCTGCGGCCGCTTGCGGCAGCCGCCTCGGCCATCGCCGCCACGAGCGCGTCGTCCAGCAGGATGGGCACCAGCGTCGAGCTGATCCAGTCCGCCGACAAGTCGGCGTCGTCGATGATCAGCCCGCCACCGGCCTCCTCGATGGGTTCGGCATTAAGCCGCTGTTCGCCATTGCCATGCGGAAGCGGCACGTAGGCAGCCGGCAGGCCGACGGCGGTGAGCTCTGCGCACGTCATCGCGCCCGCTCGGCACAGCGCGAAGTCCGCAGCGGCGTATCCGAGGTCCATCCGGTCCAGGTACGGCAGCACCACGTAGGGCACAGGTCCAGGCGCTACTTCGACCTCGCCAGTTTTGGGGCCGACCACGTGCAGGACCTGGACGCCGGCTGCGCGCAGCGCCCCGGCTGCGTCGAGAACGGCCCGGTTGAGCGATGCGGCGCCCTGCGAGCCCCCAGTGACGAGCAGGACTGGCAGGTCGGGCTGGAAGCCGAAATGCGCCCGCGCCTTGTCAGCCAGCGCCATCCGGTCGAGGCCGGCGATCTCATGCCGGATCGGGATGCCGACGTACCTCGCGTGCGGCAACCTCGTTCCCTGCTGGCCTGTGCACACGTGCTTGGTCAGGCGGGCGCCTATGCGGTTCGCCAGGCCGGGCTTTGCGTTCGCCTCGTGCACGACGATCGGGACCTTGCGCCGACGAGCCGCGAGATAGCCGGGCGTGGCGACGTAACCGCCGAAACCGACAAGCACGTCGGCCCTGGTCTGCTCCAGGATCCCGGCGGTCGCACCGACAGCGCGGAACATCCGGCTCGGCACCGATAGCAGGGCGGGCGTCAGCTTGCGCGGCAGCGGGACGGGCGGGATCAGCGCCAGCTCATAGCCGCGCATGGGCACGAGCCTGGTCTCGAGGCCGCGCTCGGTGCCCAGGCACGTGATCGCGACGTCTGGATCCGCCCGGCGCAGCGCGTCCGCGAGCGCCAGGGCAGGCTCAATGTGCCCGCCTGTCCCGCCGCCCGCAATCACGACGCTGACGCTCATACTGCCTCACCTTCCCTGACCGGCCACCTTACTTGGGCTCGGCCGACGGCGCTGCCCGGCTCAACGGAACCGGTACCCGACACCGAGCCAGCCCAGCAGCCGCCGTGGGAGGCCCGGCCCCGCCGCCGCCAGGGCCTGCGCGGCGCCGGGCTCGGATCTGGCAAATGACATGAGCATGCCGATCGCCACCATGGTGACGATCAGTGAGGACACCCCGGCTGAGATCAGCGGCAGCGGCACGCCGGTGATAGGCAGGAGCCCCAGCACGGCGCCCATGTTCACCAGAGCCTGAGCCGTCAGCCACACCGTGATCGAGCCGGCGCACAGCCGCGCGAAAGTGTCCGGCACCCGGCGCGCGACGCGCAGGCCGGCGAACGCCAGTGCTCCGTACAGCGTGACCACGCACAGCGTGCCGACGAGGCCGAGTTCCTCGCCGAGGATCGCGAAAATGAAGTCAGTCGGGCTGTTGGGCACCCAGCCCCACTTGGCCCTGCTCGCACCGCTGCCCACGCCGAACAGGCCGCCCGAACCGAGTGCGTCCTTGCCCTGGACCAGCTGGTAGCACGTCAGGCTGCGGCAGCTCGGCGACTGGGAAGACAAGAAGCTGCTAATCCTCGCCCACTCGTAGGAGTGGACGGCAACAAGCATGAGCAGCGCAAACACCATCAGGGCCACCATGCCGATGATCAGCTTGCCTGGCGCCCCGATGATCCACAACAGCGAAAGGAAGATGACCGATAGCAGGAACGTCGTGCCCAGGTCCTTGCCGATCATGACCAGCATGCACATCAGGGCGGCGCCGGGCAGCAACGGGACGAGGATGTGCCGCCAGTCGGTCAGCTGGCGAAGCTTCTCCTTCCTCGCCAGCAAGTCGGCGCCCCACAGCACGAGCGCCAGCTTGGCGAACTCCGACGGCTGCACCTGGGTGCCGGCCACAGCCAGCCACCGCTTGGCGCCATCAATCTCGTGGCCGAATTTCAGCACGAGTACCAGCCCGGCCACGGCCGCGAACAGAAGCGGGTAGGCCAGCGCGCGGAACAGCCGCGGTGGCGACTTCGCTGCGAGCCACATCAGCGCCAGCCCGACAGCCGCGCCGAGTAGCTGCTTCTCGAACATCGAGTACGCCGGCAACCCCTGATCCAGGTCGTAGGCCGTCGACGTCGACAGCACCATCATCAGGCCGACGCCAAGCAGGAGCAGCGCGCAGCCCAGGACGAGGTAATACGAGGCCAGCGGCCGGTCGAGGAGCGCCTTGAGCCTGAGCGCCGCATCTCGCAGGCTCCGGGCCCCTGCCGCGGCGCGCGCCACGGTCGAGTCCCCTCCCGCCAGGCGGAGGCCGGCGGCCAGTTCCGGGTCGTCGCCCTCGTCATCCGCCCGCGCGCGCGGGCGCCCCAGCCCCGTGTCGGCGGACCCGGCGCTCGCGGACGGCGGGCTCACCGCGAATCCGCCAGCCTGGTGACCGCTGCAGCGAACGCGTCACCTCGCGCCGGGTAATCGCGGAACATGTCCCACGACTGGGCGGCTGGCGCCAGCAGCACCGTGTCGCCGCTCCGCGCGGCTGCCGCCGCGATCGCCACCGCCTCGTCCATGACTCCAGTGTCGGTGCTGCTCAGCTCCGTAACGGGGACATCCGGTGCGTGTCGCGCAAGCGCGCGACCGAATCTGCCACGGTCGGTGCCGATTAGGACGGCGGCGCGCAGCCGCGGTGCCGCGGCCGCCACGACGGCGTCCAGGTCGGCGTCGGTACCGCGGAAGAGTCCTCCAGCTACCCACACAATCGAAGGGAACGAGGCAAGGGATGCGGCCGCCGCCGCCGGATTGCTCGCCTTCGAGTCGTCGATGAACGTCACGCCGTCCCGCTCGCCCACCAGGCTGATGCGATGTGGCTCGGGTACGAAGCCGGCAAGTCCGGCGGCGATCGAGTCAGGCGGGTCCCCGTAAGCGCGCGCGAGCGCGGCGGCCGCGAGCGCGTCGGCGACATTGTGCGGCGCGGCCGGCCGGACGAGCTCCCGCCGGGCGAGACGGACATCCCGGCCGAAGGCGTTGTCAACGAGCCAGCCGCCAGCCACGCCAAGCTCGCCGGGGCCGGGCTCTCCCAGCCGGAATCCGGCCACGCGTGCAGCGCCGCGCACCGCTGCCTGCTCGGCGATGGCTACCGACCGCGCGTCCTGCGCGTTGAAGATCGCGATCGTGCCGGGTCCGAAGACCCTGGCCTTCGCGGCCGTGTAGGACTCGATGTCATCGTGCCAGTCCAGGTGGTGCGCGGCGATATTCAGCACCACGGCGGCCAGCGGCGCGAGCGTGTCGCTCCAGTACAGCTGGAAGCTGGATAGCTCGACCGCCACGACCGGATAGGGCTCAGGATCGGTGACCACATCCAGGATCGGCGTGCCGACATTCCCGGCGGCAATGCTGCGGTGCCCGGCCGCGGCGAGCATAGCGGCCAGCATCCGGACGGTCGTGGTCTTCCCATTCGTGCCAGTAACAGCGAGCCACTGCTGGCGTCCCCCGCCCGCCAGCGGCGGGCGCAGCCGCCACGCCAGCTCGACGTCGCCGATCACCTCAACGCCTGCTGCGACGGCGGCGGCCAGCAGCGGGGTGTCCGGCCGCAGTCCGGGCGACGCGACGACCAAGGCCGTGTCCGCCGGAACGGTCGCGCCAGGCCCCAGCTCGGCCTCTCCGAGCCGGACAGTCACGCCATCCTTGGCCAGCCGGCCGGCGAGATCCCGGCGCTCGGTGTCGTCGCGCGAGTCGGCAGCGATGACGTGCGCGCCGTGGCTGACCAGCAGGGAGATGACCGACTGCCCAGTGATGCCGAGGCCCGCGACCAGCACGTGCCGCCCGGCCAGGCTGGCCGGCTGCGTCGTGTCGTCGGTTGCCGTCACGGGCTAAGTCTGAAGCCACTCGGCGTAAAAGAGGCCCAGGCCGAGAGCGACGCACAGGCCGGAGATCAGCCAGAACCTGATCACGATGGTCGTCTCGGCCCATCCGACCAGCTCGAAATGATTGTGCAGCGGGCTCATCTTGAAGACCCGTATCCCTCGGCCGGTTCTGATCCTGCTCACCTTGAACACGCTGACCTGGATGATCACCGACAGCGTGATGATCGCGAACAGCCCGCCCAGGAGGACCAGCAGCAGGTCAGTCTTGGTGCAGATGGCGAGCCCGGCCAGCACGCCGCCAAGGGCGAGCGAGCCAGTGTCACCCATGATGATCCGGGCCGGCGGCGCGTTCCACCACAGGAACCCAAAGCAAGCCCCAAGCACGGCGGCGGCAACGACGGCCAGGTCGAGCGGGTCCCGGATCGTGTAGCACTGCCGGGACAGGAAGAGCGTGCAGTCGTTACGTTCCTGCCAGATACCAATGAGCACATAAGCCGCGAGCACCAGGATGGTTGCTCCGGTGGCGAGCCCGTCCAGGCCATCCGTCAGGTTCACGGCATTCGACGTCCCGGCGATCATGATCACGGCCCAGATCACGAACGGCAGCGTTCCGATCGCGGGCCCGAAGTCCCGCAGGAACGACAGATGGGCATCGGCCGGCGTGATGTCCAGTGCATCAGGGTGCTGGAGGACTTCGAGGGCAAAGATCGTGCCGACCACGATCTGGCCCGCGAGCTTCGCCCCGCTGCGCAGCCCGACGCTGGTCTGGCGGAAGATCTTGATGAAGTCGTCGATGAACCCGACGAGGCCGAGGCCGGCCATCAGCAGCAGCACCAGCACACCCGATGACGTCATCGGGTCGTGCGTGGCCACGTGCCCGACAACGTAACCGATGACCGCCGCCAGCACGATCGCCGCGCCACCCATGGTCGGCGTGCCCCGCTTAGTCTCGTTCGACTTGAGGCCTTCCACCCTGATCGGCTGTCCATATCCTTTCCGGCGCAGCAGGCTGATGATCAGCGGCGTGCCGAACAAGGCGAGCATGAGCGAGACAGCCCCGGTTGCCAGGATGGTCTTCAACTGAGCGGCTCCTCGTGGCCCGGCTGCTCCTCGCCCGTCAGAACGAGCGCGACCCGCTCCAGGCCGATCGAGTGCGAGGCCTTAACCAGCACGACGTCGCCGTCCCGCAGCCGCTCGCGGGCGGCTCGGACTGCCGCCGCGGCATCCGGGACTCCGATCAGCTCGCCCTGCCAGGCTGGCACGGACTTGGCCCCGGTCAGGATGGCGGCCGCGTCCTCGCCCACCACGATCAGTCCCGCCAGACCCGCCGCCGCAGCCGCCGCGCCAACCTCCTCGTGCAACCGGTCGGCGTCGTCGCCAAGCTCGGTCATGTGCCCGAGCACAGCAAAGGCTCGCCGTCCTCGTGCCATGGTGGCTAGCGCCGCGAGCGCGGCCCGAACCGAGTCCGGATTGGCGTTGTAGGCGTCGTTGATGACGGTGACGCCGTCTGGCAACCGCGTCACCTCCATCCGCCACCGGCTGCGGGCCACTGCGACCGACAATCCAGCGGCAATGTCAGCCACCGGCATGCCGAGCTCCGCCGCGATGGCGGCGGCGGCCAGCGCGTTGTGCACATGGTGCTCGCCGTAGAGCTGAAGCTGGACCGGCGACGCGCCGGCGGGGGTGATGAGAGTGAATCCGGGCCGGCCGACATCATCAGTGCGTATCTGCTCAGCGCGCACGTCGGCGCGAGGCGACCGGCCAAACGTGACGACCCTGGCCCTGGTCCGAGCCGCCATCGCAGCCACGCGGTGGTCATCGGCGTTGAGGATGGCGACACCGTCGGCCGGCAGCGCGGCCGGGAGCTCGCTCTTGGCCGCTGCGATCCGGTCCAGGCTGCCGAACTCGCCGGCGTGGGCGTGACCGACGCACAGCACGGCGCCGAGCCGTGGTGGCGCGATGGCGCACAGCTCGCTGATGTGCCCGAACCCTCGCGCCGACAGCTCAGACACCAGGTAACGGGTCTGCTCGGTGATCTTCAGAACGGTTAGCGGGTGGCCGATCTCGTTGTTAAACGAATCCCGTGGCGCGACCGTGACCCCGAGTGTCTCGATCAGCTGCGCCGCCAGGTCCTTGGTCGTGGTCTTGCCAGCCGACCCGGTGATCCCGACAACAGTGAGATCGCTAGCACGGTCGAAGACGGCCCTGGCGAGCTTGCCGAGCGCGGCCTGCACATCGGACACGATGAGGGCCGGGCCCTCGATAGGCCGCGCTGCTAGCACCGCAACGGCGCCGGCCGCGAGCGCCGCTTCTGCAAACGCGTGGCCGTCGGTCCGCGTCCCTGGCAAGGCGGCGAACAGGCCGCCGGGCTCAGCCTCGCGTGAGTCAATGACGACAGGCCCGGTGACGAAGACATCCGGGTCTGGCACGTTAGCCAGGTGCGCTCCGGTGGCTGCCGCGATCTCAGCCACCGACAAGCGGATCACGCGTCCTCCGGGTAGGGGTCGGTCACGCCACCCGCGCCAGTTCCGACAGCGCGGGCGCCGCCGGTCATCGTCGCATCCTCGGCCGCCCGACGCCGCCGCAGGGCCTCAGCAGCGACCTCCCGGTCGTCGAACGGGATCACGGCACCGCCGATGTACTGGCCGTGCTCATGGCCTTTGCCCGCGATGAGCAGGACGTCGCCCTTGCCCGCCGACGCGATAGCTAGGCCGATCGCGGCGGCTCGATCTGGCTGCACCACGACCTGCGCACGCTCGGCCTGCGGTACCTCGATCGCTCCCGCCAGCATCTCGGCCAGGATTATGAGGGGGTCTTCTGACCGCGGGTTGTCGCTGGTCAGGATCGCCACGTCGGCGAGTCGCGCGGCGGCCGCTCCCATCAGCCTGCGCTTGCCGCGGTCGCGGTCCCCGCCGCAGCCGAGCACGATAACCAGGCTCCCTTGCGTCACGTCCCGCATCACCGTCAGTAGCGCCTCGACAGCACCCGGCTTGTGCGCGTAGTCGACCAGGATCGTGAAGTCCTGACCGCGGTCCACGCGCTCCAGCCGACCCGGCGGGCCTGGGCATGCCGCGACGCCGGTCACGGCCGCCGCGAGGCCCACGCCGGCTTCCACCAGGGCGACGATCGCCGCGAGCGCGTTGGCCACGTTGAAACCGCCAGGCAGCGCCACCGACGCGTCGGCCTCGACGCCGCCGGGTCCGATGACGCGGAACGTCGACCCGTCTGCTCCCGAGCGTACGTCGACGGCCCGCCAGTCGGCCGCGCGCCGCCCTTCCGCCGAGAAGGTCGTGACGGGGATCGGCGCCTCGGCCGCGAGCTCCCGGCCGCGTGCGTCATCGACATTGACCACTCCCGCCCTGGCGTACTTGGGCGTGAACAGCTCAGCCTTGGCAGCGAAGTACTCGTCCATGCTGGCGTGGAAGTCCAGGTGATCCTGGGACAGGTTGGTGAAGACGACAACGTCGTAGCGCGTGCCGGCGACCCGCCCGAGTGCCAGGGCGTGGCTCGAGACTTCCATCGCTGCCGCGCCGACCCGGCGCTCGACCATCGTCGCGAGCAGCGCCTGGAGATCGGTCGCTTCCGGTGTGGTCAGCGCGCTGACCGAGGCGGAGTCACCGATCCGGGTCGCCACGCCGCCAATCAGCCCGGTCTGGTACCCGGCCGCGCGCAGCCCGGCCTCCAGCAGGTAGGTGGTCGTGCTCTTGCCCGCGGTGCCGGTGACTCCGATCAGGAGCACGTTCTCCGACGGGCGGCCGTAGATCCAGGCTGCGACCTCACCCAGCCTGGCGCGCGGGTCAGCAACCACGAACACCGGCAGACCAGAGGCGATCGCGCTCTGGCGCCCGGATGGATCGGTGAGCACGGCTACAGCTCCAGCCGCGGCGGCTGCCTCGCTGAACCTGGCGCCGTGCACCGTGCTGCCCGGCAGCGCCGCGTAGAGGTCGCCGGGCCGGACGGACCTTGAGTCGTGCGTGATTCCCGTCAGGCCGCCCGGCTGGCCGATCGGCCCATTGCCACGCTGCGGGTCAGCTGGCCGCAGCCCGAGTAGCACCGCGAGCCCGGTTAGCGGGCGCGGAGGCACACGATCTGGGCGGAAGGCCGCTGGCACGGGCAGAGGGTACCTCCCATCACGGTGCCGTGAGCCTGATATAGGGCGTCTTGGCATAGTCCGGCGCAATCTTCATGGTCTGCAGGGCGAACTTCATCACTTCGAAGAAGGCTGGCCCGGCGACCTCGTCACCGTAGTACCTGCCCCGCGGATCCTGAATGTTGACGGACACGACCAGTTGCGGGTTGTCAGCCGGAGCGATACCGATGTAACTCGATCCATACTGGCAAAGGCATTTGCCCTGCCCGGCGCCGGAGACCTGCGCAGTACCCGTCTTCGAAGCCACGGTGTAGCCCGGTATGAGGCCCCAGTCCTGGCCGGCTTGCGCGTCCACTTCGGGCACCTGCTGGAGGATCGTCATCAACTCGTGCGCAGTCTGGACACTGATGACACGCCGGTGGGCTGGCGGCTTTGCCGGAGTAAACGCCCCGGCCGAGTCCGTCGTACCGGCGACTAGCGTCGGCTGGACCCGGACGCCACCGTTAGCGATAGTGGCGTAGACGCTGGCCATCTGGATCGCCGTGACGCTGATTCCCTGGCCAAATGCGTACTCGTATCGGTTGTCTGCCCAGTAGCCGCCCGACCCGGGGCTGGGTAGCAGTCCAGGGCTCTCCCCGTTGATGCCGAGCCCGCTAGCCGAGCCGAGGCCGAACGCCCGCAGATACTGGTATTGCTGCTGCGGGGTGATGTGCTGGGCGACCTGGACCATTCCGACATTGCTGGAGTGCGCCAGGATGCCGGCGATCGTGTAGCGCACAGTCGGATGGAACTCCGCGTCATGGAAGGTGTAGAGGCCGTCCATCGTGATCTGGTACGGGATGGTGTAGGCAGTCATGGGGGTCTGGCCGCCCTTTTCGAGCGCGGCGGCCACGGTCACCGGCTTGAGCGTGCTGCCCGGCGCAAAAACGTTCGCAGTGCTGATGTTCGTTGTGCTTGCGTACGGCACCGGGTTGGACGGGTCATAGGTAGGCCATTGCGCCATCGCCAGGATCGCGCCGGTCTTCGGCTGCATCACGACGATCGAGCAGTTGCGGGCGTGGGTCTGCTGCACGCGCAGCTTGCAGACCTGATCGGCCTCGTACTGGATGTCAGCCTGAATCGTCAATCGGAGGCTCTTCGCGGGCACGACCGGCGCGATGTTGATCTCTGTCAGCGGAATCGGCTCGTTGTCCGTGCCCACCTCGACGTCCTGGCTGCCCGCCCGGCCAGCCAGGAGAGAGTTGTACTCGTTTTCCAGGCCCTGAGCGCCAACCAAGCGGCTGCCATCGCCCTGGTTGCTAGTGAATCCGACGATGTCGGACGCCAGATCGGCATTGGGATACTCGGTCGTGTAGGTCGGCTGCGCGTCGATCCCAGGCAGCTGGAGCCCGCTGATCTTGTTCTCAGTCGTCACCGACACTCCGCTGGCAAGCACCTGGTACTGCGGGCTAGAGGGGTGATCGAGCATGGACGTGATCGTGCCCGCGGACAGCCCGAGCGGCCCGGAGAGCCTGGCAGCCACGCCAGCACGCGACGCTGTCGGTATGAGGACTGGGTCGGCGAACACGGTATAGGTCTGCACGGTCATCGCCAGCGCCGTGCCGTCGCTGGTGGTGATGTCACCGCGCACGGCGACGATCGGGATCCGCTTGAGCAGCTGCTGCGCCGCGTCCGTCCTGTATGCGGCTGAGTCGACTCCCTCGAGCTGCACGAGCCTGCCGGCGAATATCGAGAGTGCGAAGGCCGTGCACAGCAGCGTAATCCGCAGCCGCCTGGCCGGATTGCCCCGTCGCGGCGCGCGGACAGGCACGCGCGGCAGCTGAGCGCCGGACCCTGACTGTCCGCGACCGGCCCCGCCACGATCTAGCCGGGTCGCGCTCGCTGCTGGCGCGCCGATGCGGCGTCCCTGGCTCGCTGCGTGCCGGTTCAGGTCGCCGACGCCGCCGCGACCTGGACCCGGCCTGTAACCGCGGCGAGCCGACTCGCCTGGTCGGCCGGGCAATCCCGGTGACCGCGGCCTGGCGGGTCCGCGTGATCCGCCAGGCATCGCCGTCCTTCCCCGGCGCGACCGGCGTGCCCAGTCGTCGTTGTCTCGGCCGCCGGCGCCGCTCACCGCCCCGATCCGCTCGGATGAGAAGTCCCCCGCCTGTTACTGGTCTGGGCCTTGCCCGTCCGCGCCTTGCCGGTGCTCGCCCCTGCCGTGCTGACGTTCGATGAGGACGTGGCCGAACCTGTTTGGGCAGTCACCGCGGCGTCAGGCGCCCCCAGCGGGATGGTCGCGCCTGGCTGAGTTGGCAGCTTGAAGAACCGGTGGCTACCCAGGTCCAGGATGTTGCCGTTCGCCTGAACTCGCATGCCGAGCTGATATGCGAGGTGCGCGATCTCGGCCGGCGACTTCTCGGCCGCGATCCGCTGCTGAAGGGCCTGCTCCTGCGTCGCCAGAGTTGCGTTCGTGCTCTGGAGCTGACTGATACGGAAGCTCGTTCCCCCAAGTGTGGTGTTGACGACCAGCAGGCAGATCAGCCCGCCGCCGAGCAACGCGAGGACCAGCAAGACGAACGGCATCCGCGGCAAGGTCGCGGCGCCAGCCGCGTAACCTGCTCGGCCTGCCCCGCGCAGCCGACTGGATCTGGTCTCCTGGCCAGAGGTTGGCCGACCGCTGCCGGATCGCGGCGGCGCCGCCCGTGGCCGAGTCCTCCGCGCTGGAGTCGCTCGAGGCTGAGCCTTACGTGGCGGAGTCTCCCGCGCTGGAGTCGCCCGGGGTTGCGTTACCGGAGGTTGCGTCGGCGCAGGTTGCGTCGCCCGTGCTGGAGCGTCCCGAGGCTGAGCCAGCCTCGCCAAAGAAGGTCGGCCCGAAACGGGCCGGCTTGGAGCGGGCGCGTCTGCCACGGCCCGCAGGTCCGGCCGACCTCCTCTGCGGCGGGCGCGCGCTTGGCGCGGCACAGGTGACGCCGGATCGGGCTGGCTGGAATCGGCCCGGCCGGAATCGGCCCGGCCGGAATCGGCCCGGAAAGGCCCGTTGCCGCGGCGTGCCTGGCCGCGTGCGGGCGCTCGCAGCTCGTCCCGGTCTCGAGTTGTGGTCTGCATCCGGTCTGGTCGTCCCTCCCTCAGCACCGAGCTCCCCACTCGGAGGCGTCCTATTTCCCGCGCCGCCTCTCGCCGGGCTGTCTCTCGCCGAGCTGTCTCTCGCCGGTCCGTCTCTCGCCGCGCTGTCTCTCGGCCCGCTGTCTCTCGCCGCGCTGTCTCTCGGCCCGCTGTCTCTCGCCGGTCCGTCCCTCGGCGCTCCGTGTCCTGCGTCGTCATGCGGCCGCCGCCCTGACTCGCTCGGCCGCCCGCAGCCTGGCTGAAGCCGCACGCGGGTTCGTCGCGACCTCGTCCGCCGGCGGTCGCTCGGCCCCTCTGGTCAGAAGCCTGAACTGAGGTCGCGACTGCTCCAGCGGGACCGGCAGGCCGGGCGGCGTGGTATCGGCCGTCCGCTCGGCCAGGGCGCGCTTGACGGCCCGGTCCTCGAGCGAGTGGTAGGCAAGCGCGACGATCCGGCCGCCGATTGCGACGATGTCGAGGGCGGCGGGGAGCGCCCGGTGCAGCGCATCGAGTTCCCCGTTGACTTCGATCCGCAGGGCCTGGAAGGTGCGCTTGGCAGGGTTGCCTCCCGTTCGCCTGGCCGGCGCCGGGATCGACTCCCGGACGATCTCCGCTAGTCGCGTCGTGCTCGCAAGCGGCGCCCGCATTCGCTCGCGTACCACCGCGTCCGCAATGCGCCGCGCGAACCGCTCCTCCCCGTACTCGCGCAGCACGCGGGCAATCTGGGCGGCGGGATAGGTGTTGAGTACGTCCGCGGCCGTGAGCTCGCCCGCCTGGTTCATGCGCATGTCAAGCGGGGCGTCCTGGGCGTAGGCGAAGCCCCGGCTCGGGTCGTCCAGCTGCGGTGAGGAAACGCCAAGGTCGAACAAGACGCCCTGGACGGCCCGCAGGCCCGCCCCGGCAAGGATCCGCGGCAGCTGGTCGTAAACCGCGTGGACGAGCGTGACCCGGTCGCCGAAGGCGGCCAGGGTCAGGCGCGACTGCTCGATGGCGCTCGCGTCGGTGTCGATGCCGATGAGGCTGAGTCCGGGATGGGCTGCGAGTAGCGCGCTCGCGTGACCAGCGCGACCGAGAGTCGCGTCGACGAGCACAGCGCCCGGCGACGTGAGGGCTGGCCCGAGCAGCTCGAGCACCCGGTCACGCATGACCGGCAGGTGTGCGGCCGCAGCCGTTCCCATGACGCCCCCTCGCTAACTGCTCACTACCGCTTGCCCTGCTGTGGTTCCTGACTGCTGTGGTTCCTGACTGCTGTGGTTCCTGACTGCTGTGGTTCCTGACTGCCGTGCGTGCTTCCCATCCCGGCTTGGCCTGCTGGCGCGATGCCCGGCCAGGCCCCCATCCGCGCCATTGCACCGACGGGTCCGATGTCCGCCTGCCGCCGGGGAAGTGACGGCAGCCGGGCCTTGGGCCCGCCAGCACGGGTGGAGACCTCGCCGGGCATCCAGCGCGCCGTTACAGAACTCCTGGCAGTACCTCCTCAGATGCGTCGGAGAACGCGTCCTCTTGCTGCTCTAGATAGCTGGTCCAGGCCCCTGCGTCCCAGATCTCCAGCCGGGTATTGGCCCCGATCACGGCGCACTCGCGCTGCAGACCCGCGTACTCCCTCAGGCTCATCGGAATGGTGATCCGGCCCTGTTTGTCCAATTCCTCGTCGGAGGCGCTGGCGAAGAAGACGCGGCTGTAGTCCCTGACGGCCTTGGCGGTCACCGGCGCCGTCCGAAGCGCCTCGGTGATCCGGCCGAATTCGGTAGCCGGGAACACGTACAAGCACCGCTCCTGGCCCTTGGTGAGGACGAGGCCTGCCGCGAGCTCCTCGCGGTACTTGGCCGGGAGGATCAGCCGGCCCTTCTCGTCGAGACGAGGCGTGTGAGTGCCAAGAAACACTCGCCTCACCTCCCCAGGTCCCCCACACCGTGTCCCTGTGGAGCCCTTCTCGCCCCACGGAGCACCACTGTACTCCACTCTCCCCCACCGTCAATGACAACGAGGCCGTGAACCAGCTCGTCGCCTCGGGCGTTACCAGGTCAGCAGGGTGGAGCAGAATGGAGTGCAGCGTGCCCAGCGCCGCCGTCAGGTGCCCCGGATACGGGATCCGCAACGGCAGATCTGCCCAGGCCCGCGATAGTTGGCACAGATAGTGGCCACAGTGTTATGGCCTCGATGCGGGAGGGGAATCGCTCACAGAAAGCAGAAGACGTACTGTCTGAAAGCACGGCTCTTGATGCCGCGGCAGTGCCGGTGTGGTGAATTGGCACTGAAGTGCCTGATGAGCAGTGAGCGCAGCTAATCGTGGAATGGCCGCCAGGAGGGCACGTGGTCACCGACACCGACCAGCAGGCAGTTCGATCGCTGGACGATCTCGTTTACATCGCCAGGCAAGTAAGCACGGCGGTGCAGACCGTCATCTCGGGCAAGGCGGGCGCGGTGCGCCTGGCCCTGACGGTGCTGCTCGCCGAAGGACACATCCTGATCGAGGACGTGCCAGGCGTTGGCAAGACTCAGCTGGCCAAGGCGCTAGCCAGGTCCATCGATTGTTCCGTGCGCCGCGTGCAGTTCACGCCGGACCTGCTGCCAAGCGACATCACCGGGGTAAGCGCGTATAACCAGGAACTCCGCGAATTCGAGTTCAAGCCGGGTCCCATCTTCGCCAACATCGTGCTCGGTGACGAAATCAACCGGGCCTCGCCTAAGACGCAGTCGGCGCTGCTGGAGTCTATGGAGGAGCGTCAGGTCACCGTCGACGGCAGCACTTACCTGCTCGAGCGCCCGTTCATGGTCATAGCGACGCAGAACCCGGTTGAGATGGAAGGCACCTACCCGCTGCCGGAAGCACAGCGCGACCGGTTCATGGCGAGGATCTCGATCGGATACCCGGACCGGGACTCCGAGCTGTCGATGCTCGACTCGCACGGCTCAAGCTCGCCGCTCGACGAGCTCAAGCCGGTAGCCCATGCGGCCGACATCCGGGCGCTCGTGGCCGCCGTGCGTGAAGTGCACGTATCCGGGCCGATCCGGCAGTACATCATCGATCTCGTCAACGCCACCAGGACATCGCCGGAATTGCGGCTCGGGGCCTCACCGCGCGCAGCCCTGCACTTGCTGCGGGCCTCCCGGTCATTCGCGGCTCTCGACGAGCGCGACTTCGTGATTCCAGATGACGTGCAGGGGCTGGCCGTGCCCGTGCTCGCGCACCGCCTGCTTCCGAGCGCCGAGGCAATGGTTGGGCGCGAACTGCCTGATCAGGTACTAGCTGCCATTGTCCGCCGGCTGCCGCTGCCCGGGCGTTAGTGCATAAACACGGCCTCTAGGGCAGCCGGAAGGAATCAGACTATGCGGACCTCGCTGCTCACCGGATTGACGACCCGCGGCTCGTCTTTCTTGGCCGCCGGCGTAGCCGCAGCCCTCACTGGCTACCTGCTCGGTGAACGCGCCCTGCTCTGCGTCGGTGTCGCACTTATGGCCTTGCCGCTGCTGGCAGCCGCGGCGGCGCGGCGCGGCCAGTACAGACTCAGCATCAGCCGCATCATCAGCCCGCCACGGGTACCAGCCGGTCATACGGCCACCGTCATGCTTCGGATGGAGAACGTGTCCAGGGCATCGACAGGACTGCTGCTCGCCGAGGACGCCGTGCCCTATGCTCTCGGCGCGCGGCCGCGGTATGTCCTGGACAAGATCGAACGGAACGGGATGCGGGAGCTTACCTATCCCTTGCGCTCTGATCTGCGCGGCAAATTCGAGATAGGCCCGCTGCAACTGCGCGTAGCTGACTCGTTCGGTCTCGTCGAGGTCAGCCGATCGCTGTCGGGGCGGACCATGTTCATCGTGACGCCGCGTGTCGTGCCGCTCGCGCGGACGGTCATCAGCCGGTCCTGGGCGGGCGAGGGCGAGGGTCAGGCCAGGCTGGCGTCCATGGCCGGCGAGGACGACGTCATCCCCCGCGGGTACCGGCACGGGGATGAAAGGCGACGCGTGCACTGGCGTTCGACAGCCCGCTATGGGGAGCTCATGGTCCGCCGGGAGGAACAGCGCTGGCGGAACAGGGCGACGGTGCTGCTGGATAGCCGGGCGATGTCCCACGCGGGCAGTGGACCTAGCTCGTCGTTCGAAGTGGCGGTCAGCGCCGCTGCCTCGGTCGGCGTGCATGTCTCGCAGGAGGGCCTGACAGGTCAGTTCATCTCCGACAACGACATCATCCGGGCCGGCCCGTTCTTCGAGGACAGGCTGCTCGACGCGCTGGCTGTGGTCCGGCCTTCCAGCGTGCGCACCCTGGAGCGCGGGTTCAAGGAGCTCAAGGTGATCGGCGCCGGAGTGATCATAGCGGTCATGGGCCGGATGTCGCAGACCGAGGCGCGGCAGCTGGCTGCGTGCCGAACTGAAGGCAGCCAGGGCATCGCGCTGCTGTTGGACGTCGCTACCTGGGCGGACGCCGGGCGCCGTCCACCACTCCCGGCCGGCTCGCCCGGCAACGGTGCCGATTCCGTCGATTTGGCCGGCGCCGGCGACGGCAAGGGCGATACGGACCTGGACGGTGCGAGCGCCTCCAGCGACCGGCGCCCGACCTCCGCCAAGACGGCTGAGCTGACGACCGCTGCCGCCATCCTTCGCGGCGCCGGGTGGCACGTCACGACCGTAGACGTCGAGACACCGCTCGCGATTGCGTGGCAGCGCCTGCCACGCGCGGCCGAGATGCTCGTCGCCACCGGCACGACGCTCTATCCCGGATCAGCGAGCGGACTGCCGAGATGAACTTGCGCATCAGCATCACCGCCGCCTTTGCCGTCTTTTTGGCGTCGCTCTCGCTCAACGCCGTTCTGCAGGGGAACGGCTGGCTGGCCGCAGGCCTCGGCGCCGTGATCGTGGTGACCTGTGCCGGCATTCTCACCAGGCTGTCAAGCGTGACCTTGACAGCAGCCACCACGCTCGTCGTCCTGATCGGCGTGGTCCCGCTGCTGTCCGCGCCGACATGGCCCCTGCGCATCACCGGTTCGGTGATTGTCCTGCTGACCGCGGCCAGCGCGACCGGCCGACGGCTGCTTCGCGGTTTCGCCACCGTGGCCGGTTACCTGGCGGCGCTGCTGATCTACCTGAACCTGGTGTTCGCAAGCGCCGCGTCGCTCTGGCGCATTATCCCGACCCATCACTCGGTCGCCGCGCTCGGCCGGATGGTGCCGCTAGCCTTCGACGAGTTCCGGTACTCGCCGCCAGTACCCGACATCAGGCCGGTCAGCCTCGTTGCGGCGGCCGGGATCGGGCTGACGGCGATGATCGTCGACATCGTCGCGGTGCGGCTGCGGCGGCCCGCGCTCGCCGGAGTACCGCTGCTGGTGCTTTTCTGCGTCCCGGTAGCGAGTGATCTCAAAACCTTCGGCGTTATGCAGACGGTGTTCTTCGCCGCTGCCCTGGCCGGGTTCCTGGCGCTGCTTTCAGCCGACGGCCGGATGCGGCTGCGAATGTGGGGCAGGCTCGTCACGTTTCGCTATGTGCAGTCCGCAGACGAAACCGGCGCCGGGCCAGACACCAAGGAGCTAGCTGCATCCGGCCGACGCATCGGGCTGGCGGCCGTGTGCCTGGCCGTGATCGTCCCGCTCGTCCTGCCGACCATGCATGCCCATGATGTGTTCGGCACCTCCAGCAACGGCAAGGTGCAAGCGATTGGGGGCGGTCTGGACGCATTCCTGCGAGTCCAGAAAGACCTCAGTGAGCATGCTGTTCCGGTGCTGTCCTACACGACCGACGCCAGCAACCCGGGGCAGCAGTACTTCCAGGTCTTCGTACTGAATTACAGCAACAGCAGCGGCACCTGGCTGCCGGAGTTCCCCATCGGCGTCGGCGGGACCCGCCTCGTGCTGAAGACGGTGCTGCCGTACAGTCCGCCAGGTCAGGTGGCCAGCACGCCAACGCGCGAGGTCCGCACGATTGTCCAGATGAGTGCCGTCGACCAGGGTGGTGCCACGGCGTACCTGCCGGTGCCGTACGCCCCGGTGGACCTGAGCCTCGGTGGCACCGCCTGGCAGGAGCTGGGCGGCTCGCTGATGATCTTGAGTTCAGTTGAAAGCCTGTCTGGCCTGAGCTATACGGTCACGAGCCGGGAAGCGGATCCGAGCACGGACGCCATCAATAGCGCGAACGGTCAAGTCGTGCCTGGCACCGTTCAGGGCCAGTACGGGAGCTACGCCGGCCCGGACGCTGCGAAGCTGCTCACGATCGCTCGCGCCCACACCCAGGGCGCGCAGACGGCCCTTCAGGCTGCGGTCGATCTGCAGAACTGGCTGCAGTCAAGCGCGTTCACCTACACCCTAAAACCGAATCTTCCCACGTCGCACTGGCTGCGGAGCTTCCTCACTACCGACCGCCGCGGCTACTGCCAGCAGTTCGCGTGGGCCTTCGCCGTCCTGGCCAGGCTGGTCGGGATACCGTCCCGGATTGCTGTCGGCTATACCGGCGGCTCCCGCGGCCTGAACGGCACTTGGCAGGTCACGACGACAGACGCACACGCGTGGCCGGAGCTGTACTTCCCCGGACAGGGCTGGCTGCGCTTCGAGCCGACACCGCATGGATCGGACGGCCAGGGCTCCGCGACAACGCCCGGCTACGCTACGGGGCCTTCGACGGGGCCGGCGCCGCTGCCCACCGGGCCGTCCCAGACTCAAGCACATCCAGGCACCTCCGCGGGAGCGGGCAAGAAGGGCCATGTCCTCCGTCGCCTTCAGCACGGTCAGCCCGGCGTAGCCGGCGGTTCTGCGGGTACCTCCGGTGCCGGATTCTGGCTCGCCATCGGCATCCCGCTGCTGATTTTGCTGCTGCTCGCCTCGCCCGCGCTAGCCCGCTTGCTGACCCGGCGACGTCGCTGGCTGGCAGCGGCAGGCGATCCGGGCCTTGCGCAGGCAGCCTGGCGCGAACTGACGGACGACCTCGCCGATCTGGACATGCCGTGCGCTCCGGGCGAGACACCCCGGACTGTCGTCAGCCGCGTCAGTCGGCAGGCCAGACTCGATCCGGCCGCCACGGACGCGCTCACCAGGATTGCCGCGGCCGAGGAGCGGGCCAGCTATGCCCGACTAGCAATAGCTGGTGCTGGTTTGGCAGCGGACGTGCGGACCGTCCGCCGGGCGGTGGCTGTGTCGGTGAGGCGTCGGCAGCGGTTCCGGGCGGTATTGCTGCCCGCGTCCACGCTGGCCGCGGCGCGACGCGTCCTGGAGCGGGCTATCGGCCTGCTCGGCTGGCTGGATTCGTCCTGGCCGGCGGTGCGGCGGCAGATGCGGCGAGCCCTTGCCCACCGGCCCGGCTGACGCCCCGAACCTCAGCGCCGGGCGACCGGTCCGGCTTGTGCTGGCAGGCCCGGCACGTACGGCCGGTCAGGGAGTATCAGGGTAGGAGATGTCCGGGTAAGCGTTACGGCGGTAGCCTGCACCCATTCAGGCGGTACCGGGTCCGGGCACCGCGCCTCGACTAGCGGTTGTTACCTTCCTGGCGACGCCGCCAGCGTTCCTCGATGCGGTCCATCAGCCCGGTGTTGGCGGCGGTCTTCGGCGCGCGCTTATCTGGGCGTTTCCGCCGGTCCACCGTCATGCCGGCCATGCGGCGGTAGCTGGCGACTGCCCAGATGCTACTGACGATCATGATCGCGAAACCGATAGCGGCAAGCCAGTTGTACTTGAGGTAGAAACCGGCCGCCACGGCAGCCACACCGAGGATGAAGCCGATTGCAGCCTGGACGACTCTGCGCCGGTAGTGGACTTTGGGATCTTTAGCCCGCATTGCCCGAGCGAGTCGCGGATGCTCGGCATAGAGCGCCTGCTCAATCTGCTCGAGCTGGCGCTGCTCGTGCTCAGAGAGCGGCACTGTGCCTCCCAACGACTCCGACCCATGCTAACCGCACAACGGCCTTAGCTTTACGCCCAGAATACGAGGGCCAGGGTGCCCTGTGGAAGGGTACACGGCTGCCAGAGCCAATCCGGTACATGAACGCTACCGTCAGTCACTACTTACCCAGGCCACGCCGCACCGGCACGACCTGCACACTATCGCCCGCCGGACCGGATTCCGCCGGATCTAGCAGGGTGGCCTGCCGCACTGCGTCCGGCCCGAATCGGCCGGTGATCCGGTCGAGCGCGGACTCCGCGTCCTCCCAGGACGGGCCCCGCTCGCCAAGGGCGAGCTGCGTGGCCGCATGGACCGCTGGTACCAGCCCGGTCGCCCGCACGCCGACAAGTCGCAGCCTCGTCTGCCCACTGAGGCCCGAAGCCTCGTAGAGCGCGCAGGCTGTCGCGTAGATCCGCTGGGTCTCGCTGGTGGCCTCGGGCAACGTCTTGGACCGCGTGATGGTAGTGAAGTCGGCCTTGCGCAACTTGATCACGACCGTCCGGGTGGCATAGCCAGAAGAGCGCAGGGCGCGGGTCGTGCGCCGCGACAGCCGGAGTAGCTCACGCCTGACCACCGCCGGGTCGCTCACGTCGACCTCGAAGGTTTCCTCTGCGCCGACGCTCTTCTCGCGGAGCGCGGATTCGACGCCGCGGCCATCCTGTCCCCAGGCCAGGGCGTGCAAGTGCGCGGCGGCCGCCTTCCCCAGCTCGGCCTCGAGCGCGGTCACGGGCGTGCCGGCAATATCCCCCACCGTGCGCAAGCCGAGCCGGGCGAGCGCCTGGCCGGTCCGCTCCCCGACCCCCCACAGCGCGGAAACAGGCAGCGGGTGCAGGAACTCCAGGGCGCCGTCGGCCGGTATCACCAGCAGGCCATCGGGCTTGCAGTGCACGGAGGCGAGCTTCGCCAGGAACTTGTTTGCAGCGACGCCAACCGAGCAGGTGATCTGCTGCTGCTCGGCGACCTGCTGGCGGATCAGCTGACCGATCGTGGCCCCAGAGCCGAGGAGCCGCGTAGCGCCGGACACATCGAGGAACGCTTCATCCAGCGAGAGCGGCTCTACCATCGGCGTCACCGCGGCGAAGATCGCCATGACCTCCTTCGACACGGCTCCGTAGCGGCCGTGCGTTGGCGGGATCACCGTCGCCTGCGGGCAGAGCCGACGGGCCCTGGACATGGGCATCGCGGAGCGGACACCGAAGGCGCGTGCCTCATAGGTCGCCGACAGGACGACGCTGCGTCCGGACAGGCCGCCGACGATGACCGGCTTACCGGCCAGTTCGGGACGGTCCCTGATCTCGACGCTGGCATAGAAGGCGTCCATGTCCACATGCAGGACGTGGCAGCCAGTGTCATCGCCGAGCGGCCGGTCACGGCAGGCCGACTTGCCCGCGGCTGCTGGCTGGCCCTGCCCATAGATCACCGCCAACGACTCGGCACACCCACCGCCTGGGCCGACTGTAACGCCTGGCTCCGACAATCGCAGCGCCCCGGCCAGCGGAAAGCACACCGCCGTCCAACCGCTTATTTCACGAACGCCGGGTCTGCGATCGGACTCGGGCTCGGGTACATGGCTGCCTCCCTGATCCCGCTCGACTCAGAGCGTCAAGGTCGGCTTCAGTTCCAGGAGCCGGGCCAGGAGGCCGTTCACGAAGGAGGATGAGTCCTCCGTGGACAGCTCGCCCGCCAGAGCGACCGCCTCGCTGATGGCGACGGCGTCCGGCACGGCAGGGTTCCAGAGCAGTTCGAAGGTGCCGATCCGCAGAATGTTCCGGTCGACGGCTGGCATCCGGTCCAAGGACCAGCCTCGCGCGTTTGCCGACAGCAGCGCGTCGATCTGATCCGCGTGCTCGTGCACACCGCGCACCAGCTCGGCCGCGTACGCCGAGACTGGAGGGTCCGCCGCTGCTGTCCGCTCGGCTAGCAGCTCGAGCACGGGCTCGCCGCGAGCCTCCGCCTCGAACAGGACGTCCAGCGCCCGCTTGCGGGCCTTACTGCGAGCTGCCATGACTGTGCTCTGCTCGCTGGAAGGTGCCTGCTCGCTGGAAGGTTGCTGCTCGCTGGAAGGTGCCTGCTCGGCGCAAGCTGCCTGCTCGGCGCAAGGTGTCGTCTCGGCAGAGTGTGATCGTCAGCTCAGGCCCGGCCGAGGTAGTCGCCCGACCGCGTGTCGACGCGGATCTTCTCGCCTGTCGTAATGAACAGTGGCACCTGAATCTGGGCGCCTGTCTCCAGCGTCGCCGGCTTAGTCCCGCCAGTCGACCGGTCTCCCTGCAGGCCAGGGTCGGTGTGCTCGACGGTCAGCTCGACCGCCGCCGGGAGCTCGACGTACAGCGGGGTGCCGTCATTGAAGGCAATCGTCGCGGTCTGCTCTTCGAGCAGGTAGTTAGCAGCGTCGCCGACGACCGCGGCCGGGATATGCGGCTGGTCATAGTCGGTGGTGTCCATGAAGACAAAGTCCTCGCCTTCGCGATACAGGTACTGCATCTCCCGCCTGTCGACGTTCGCGACCTCGACCCGCACGCCGGCATTGAACGTCTTGTCGACGACCTTGCCGGAGAGCACGTTCTTCAGCTTGGTGCGGACGAAGGCGCCGCCCTTGCCAGGCTTAACATGCTGAAAATCCACCACGCTCCAGAGCGCGCCGTCGATGTTGAGCGTCATGCCGTTCTTGAGGTCGTTCGTGGTGGCCACGGCTGTGTGTCTCCTGCATGCGAACGGGACTGCTGCGCCCGCGTCACAGGACGAGCAGTTCCTTGGTGGTCGTCGTGAGTATCTCCGGCAGTCCCGCCTGTCCCCCGTCGGCGCGGCTAGAAGCAGCACGGACGACGAGAGTGTCCTCGATCCTGACTCCGCCCTTGCCGGGCAGGTAGACCCCAGGCTCGACGGTGACGGGAACCCGATCGTTCAGTCTACCCGTCCGGCCGCGTGCCATTAGCGGTGCTTCGTGTACCTCCAGGCCAACCCCGTGGCCCAGGCCGTGCCCGAAGTGATCGCTGTGGCCGGCCGCATCGATGATGTCGCGCGCGGTGGCGTCCACATCGCCGACGTCAGCGCCCGGAACGGCGGCTGCTACGCCAGCCAGCTGGGCCTCCGCCACCAGGTCATAAATTTCCCGCTGCCAGCCGGACGGCTGCCCGAGCGCTACTGTCCTGGTCATGTCCGCGTGGTAGCCGGCATGGCGCGCCCCGCAGTCGATAGTGATGAGATCGCCGTATTCGAAGGCGCGGTCACCGGGTGAATGATGCGGGATCGCGCCGTTCGGGCCGCTCGCGACAATAGTGGCGAATGCGGGTGCCTCGGCGCCCAGGTCGATCATGGCACGTTCCAGGAGCACGGCGAGGTCCCGCTCAGTCCGCCCCGGTACGATCTCGGCCAGAATCTGGGCGAACGCATCGTTCGTTATTGCGCACGCATGGGTCAGCAGCGCGAGCTCAGCTTCGTCCTTGATCATCCGCAGGCCCTCGACGACCCGCCCGAGCGGGACCAGGTGCGGGCCATTGACCATATCGGCCAGCGCGACGTGGCGCTCGACGGTCATGTCCTGCGCCTCAAAGGCCAGCGTCGAGTAGCCGCGCTCGACCGCAAGCTCGGCGAGGGCTAGCTCCACGTCCCGCTTGGTGGCGATCTCGATGTCCGGACAGTCGCGCTCGGCGGCCTCGGCGTAGCGGGAGTCGGTGGCCAGCACGGCCGGGCCATCGACCGGCAGCAATATCGCAGCATTCGAGCTGACCAGGCCGGATAGGTAGCGAACGTTAGGCGGGGCCGTGATCAGGGCGGCGCCCGCCCCCGACTCGCCGATCTTCTGCTGCGCAGCGACGCGACGAGCTGCATGCATCTGGGCCATACCGAGGACTCTAGTGCCGCCATGACCGCGGGACTGGGCCCGGCTGTCAGTCCTCGCCCGGCACGTCGTCACCGACGATGATTCCGCCACCGCGGCTCCACGTCAGGTACCGCCAGGCCAGGTTGAAGAGCGTGACCACCCGATTCCGGCCGCCCAGGAGATAGATCAGGTGCAGCCCGAGCCAGGCGAGCCATGCCAGCGTTCCGCGCAGCCGCAGGCCACCGCGCAGCTGTACGACGGCTGACCGGCGGCCGATCGTGGCCATCGTGCCCTTGTCGTGATACGTGAAGGGCTCCGTCGGCAGACCCCTGATCAGGCGGGTCACCTGCTCTCCTGCGTGCTTTCCTTCCTGCAAGGCTGGCTGCGCGAGCTGCGGAACCGGCGCGGCTTGGTAGACGGCAATGTCACCGGCCGCGAAGACACGCTCCTGCCCGGTCACCCGGAGGTCAGCGCCGACCTGGATGCGGCCGCCCCTGCCGCGCGGCAGCCCGGCCGTCCACCCCGCGTCTGGCCCCGAGACGCCGGCGGCCCACACGGTGATGTCGCTGCGGTGCTCGCTGCCGTCGGCGAGCAGGACCGAGCCGTCCCTGACTTCCTTGATCGCGGTATTGAGCACGACCTGTACGCCGCGATTAACAAGCTGCTGCCGGGTGTAGTCGCGGAGCTTGTGCTCGTAGGGCGCCAGCAGCGCCGGACCCATCTCGATCAGCCGTACCTGGAACATCGACCGGTCGATCTGCGGATAGACCGCGGGCAGCGCAAAATTGCGCAGCTCAGCGAGCGTGCCAGCGAGCTCGACCCCGGTAGCGCCGCCGCCTACGACCGTGATGTCGATCTCTGGATTGGTCAGGCCCTCATTGCGGAGCTCGAGCGCGTCCATCAGCGCGTTGCGCAACACGACCGCGTCCCGCCTCGTATACAAGCTCAGCGAGTGCTCGGCCGCGCCCGCTACGCCGAAGAACGCTGCGCTGACCCCCGTCGCGATGATCAGGTAGTCGTAGCTGAGCTCCTCGCCCGCCGCCAGCGACGCGGTGCGGCGGTCAAGGTCGAGGCTGGCCAGCTCGCCCTTGCGATACCGCACACCGCGCCTGCCCGTCGCGGTCCACAGCGGGTACGCGACGTCCGCCGCCGTCAGCCCTGCTGTCGCCACCTGATAGAGCAGCGGCTGGAAGGTGCTGTACACGTTGCGGTCCACGAGCGTCACCTGCGCGCCCGACTTGGCGACGCTACGCATGGCGGTCAGGCCGGCGAACCCCCCGCCGATGATCAGCACTTGCGGGCCCTCAGGCGCCCGCCGGGAGTTGTCTCGCATCAGACTCCCTGTGAGATTGGCACTTCCGTCCACCCTGCCCGCAGTTCAGTACCCAAAAATGGCGCGTTGGATCGCGCCACGCCGCATCCGGGCCGCATGAACTCAGCCGGCCAGGTCCTTGATCTGCTCGATCAGCGCGATGCGCTCGGCGTGCGTTGCGGCCATGGGCGCCACGTTCAGCGTGGTGACGCCGGACTCCTTCATGGCCGCGACCCGCTCCTCCACAAACGACTTCGGGCCGATAAGCGAGACGTTCTCCAGCAGGTCCTGCGGGATCATCGCGGCGGCCTCGTCCTTGCGCCCGTCCAGGTAAGCGTCCTGGATCGCGGCGGCCTCCTTCTCGTAGCCGTACCGGACCGCCATGTTGTTGTAGAAGTTGCGGCCGCGGGCGCCCATCCCGCCGATGTAGAGCGCCTGAACGGGCCTGATCAGGTCGATCAGACCCTTGACGTCGTCGCCGATCGCCAGCGCCGTCTGCGCGAACACGTCCAGCGGTGGCAGCGACGGGTCGCGCTTGGCCTTGCCGGCCGCGAGCGACGCTCCCCAGACCTCCTTGGCCTTCTCCGGATAGTAGAAGATCGGCTCCCAGCCCTCGGCGAGCTCCGCGGCCAGCTCGACGTTCTTCGGGCCGAGCGCGGCCAGAATGATCGGGATACGCTCGCGGACCGGGTGGTTGATCAGCTTCAGCGCCTTGCCCAGGCCGGTGCCCTGCCCCGCGGGCAGGGGGATCTGGTAGTGCTTGCCGTTGTACACGAGCCGCTCCCGGCGCCAGACGGCGCGGCAGATCTCGATCGTCTCCCTGGTCCGCGCCAGCGGTGCGTCGTAGGGCACTCCGTGCCAGCCCTCGATGACCTGCGGCCCGGACGCACCGATGCCGAGCGAGAAACGGCCGTCGGATACGAAGTCGATGCCCGCGGCGGTCATCGCCGTCAGCGTTGGCGTGCGCGAGTACAGCTGCATGATCCCGGAGGCGAGTTCGACGCGCTGCGTCACGGCTGCCAGGTAGCCAAGCTGGCTCACGGCGTCATAGCTGTAGGCCTCGGGCACGAAGACGATGTCCAGGCCGGCCTTTTCAAAGTCGGCGAGTTCGGCTGCCGTCTCCTTGAACCCGCTCGCATAGTTGAGAGCCATCCCGATCCGCATGCAGCACCCTTTCGCGCGCAAATGACCGCGGCTGGCGGCCTGCAGCTGGCCAGACGGCCCCGTTCCCTGCTAGGGATGAATCGTAACTGCCGGGGCCAGATAGGGACAGACGCCGGTTCAGCCGGCCGCCTCGAGCAGCATCGCGATGGCCCGCAGGGCCAGCTCATAGGACCCGAGGCCGAAGCCCGCGATCGTGCCATCGACGACCGCTGACACGACGGACGTGTGCCGGAACGACTCCCGCGCCGCTGGATTGGACAGGTGCACCTCGACCAGCGGGGCCGTGCGCATGGCTAGCGCGTCACGCAGCGCGTAGGAATAATGCGTGAAAGCTGCCGGGTTGATCACCACGGGCAGCCGCAGCTCGGCCGCTTCGTGCACCCACCCGATCAGTTCAGCTTCGTCGTCGGTCTGGCGCAGGTCGACCTGCAATCCGAGCTCGGCGCCGAGGTCTTTGCAGGCTGCCGCGATGTCGGCGAGGGTGGCTGACCCGTAGATCTCTGGTTCGCGCGAGCCCAGACGGCCCAGGTTCGGGCCATTGAGTATCAGCACGGTGGTCACGTGATCAGCTCACTTCCGCGTAGGCGAGCTCGAGCAGCTCCTCGGGCGGATCGGCCATGATGACCGGCCTTGCCAGCCCGTCGAGAACAACCAGGCGCAGCCTGGCCGCCCGCGTCTTCTTGTCGACTGCCATGGCCGCGCGTAGCGCTGGCCACGCATCGGCCCGGTAGCGGACCGGCAGGCCGACCGACGCCAGCACGGCCCGGTGCCGCAGCGCGGTCGGCGCATCCAGCCGGCCAGCCAGCCGGCTGAGCGCGGCCGCGAAGCACATGCCGATCGACACCGCCTCCCCATGGCGAACGGAGTAGTCCTCGACCCGCTCGATCGCGTGCCCGAGCGTGTGGCCGTAGTTGAGGATCTCCCGCAGGCCCGTCTCCCGTAGGTCCGCCGAGACTACGGCTGCCTTCATCGCGATCGCCCGCTCGATCAGCTCGCGCTCGTGCGGGCCGCCCGGCTTCGCCGCGCCAGCCGGGTCCGCCTCGATGAGGTCCAGGATCACCGGATCGGCGATGAGCCCGGCCTTGATCACCTCGGCGAGCCCGCTGGCGTACTCGGCGGGCGGCAGGCTGGCCAGCACGTTGGTGTCGGCGAGCACGCCGGCGGGCGGATAGAACGCGCCTACCAGGTTCTTACCGTCAGGTGTATTGATGGCCGTCTTGCCGCCGATCGCGGCGTCCGTCATGCCAAGCAGGGTCGTCGGGACTAGCACGACGCGCACACCGCGGAGCCACGTCGCCGCGACGAAGCCGGCCAGGTCAGTCACCGCTCCTCCGCCGACCCCGACGATCGCGTCGCTCCGCCCGATGCCGGCTGCGGCGAGCTGGGACCACAGCCTGGCGGCCACGCTGATCTCCTTGGCCGCCTCACCATCCGGTACGGACTCCGGCTGGACCGCGTATCCGGCCGCGGCCAGCGCCTGGCAGACCGGGACCGCGATACCGGGCAAGCCGGCCGCGTGGATGACGACCACGTTCCGGACCTGAACGCCAAGCAGCGACGGCAACTCGGTCAGCGCGCCGGTGCCGACGACGACCTCATAGGGCCGCTCACCGCTGACGACGATGCGGGTCGAGCTCACCGACCGCCGCCAGGCCCGTCACCTTCGATCGCGGCGATGATCTCGGCCGCGATTTCGTCCGGGTCGCGGCCGTCGGTGCGCACGGTCAGCCAGGCCAGGCCTTCGTAGACGGGCAGCCGCTGCTCCAGTAGCGCCTTGAGCTGAGCGCGCGGGTTCGTGCCGATGAGCAGCGGCCTGGCCCGGTCCAGCCCGACCCGCTTGACCAGTTCAGCGAAACCGGTCTCCAGATACACCACCCGGTGCCCGGCGAGGCGGGCCTGAGTCTCCTCGTCCATGACCGCGCCACCGCCGAGCCCGATCACGCGGAGGTCAGTCGCGGCTTCGACCACGTCATACGCCGGCGCGTCATCCGCGGCAGGTTCAACCGCCGCAGTCTCATCCGCCGCCGCCAGCGCGGCGGCGACGGCCGCCCGCTCCAGCCGGCGGAACTCCTGCTCGCCATCGGTGATGAAGATGTCGCTCACCGGTTTGCCCGCCGCCGCCTCGACGATGGCATCGGTGTCGGCGAAGCCAACCCCGAGGCGGGCGGCCAGGGCGGCTCCGACCGTGGTCTTGCCCGCTCCCGGCGCCCCGATGAGCACAACGGGCGGGAACGCAGCCACCTCGGCCCGTGCCGTCTCCCCCTGCGCGGTCACCGGATCACCAGGGCCTTGAGGTAAGCCTCGGCATTGCGGGCTGTTTCGGTGACACTGTCGCCGCCGAACTTCTCCAGCACGGCGCCGGCCAGCACCAGGGCGGCCATAGCCTCGGCCACGACGCCGGCGGCTGGCACGGCCGTGACGTCGCTGCGCTGGTTGATCGCCCGGGCCGGCTCGCCCGTGCGGACGTCGACGGTGGCCAATGCTCGCGGCACGGTTGAGATTGGCTTCATTGCCGCGCGGAGCCGGATCGGCTCGCCGGTGCTCATGCCACCCTCGATCCCGCCAGCCCGGTTGGTCGTCCGGCGGATGCGGCCTTCGGCGCCGTCGATCTCGTCATGCGCCTGCGAACCGCGGCGGAGCGCTGTGGTGAAGCCGTCGCCGACCTCGACGCCTTTGATCGCCTGGATGCTCATCAGCGCGCCAGCCAGCCTGCCGTCCAGGCGGCGGTCCCAGTGCACATGACTGCCGAGGCCAGGCGGCAGCCCATAGGCGATGACCTCCACCACCCCGCCCAGGGTGTCCCCGTCGCGGTGCGCGGCGTCGACCTCGGCCTGCATGGCCGCACTGGCGGTCGCGTCCAGGCACCGGACCGGGTCCGCGTCGATCCGATCGGCATCTTGCGGTTCCGGCACGTAATCGTCGGGCGCACGGACGGCGCCGAGCGCGACCACGTGGCTGACGAGCTCGGCGCCGAGGACCTGGCGCAGCAGGCGGCGGGCGATCTCGCCGAGCGCGACCCGAGCGGCGGTCTCCCTGGCGCTGGCGCGCTCCAGGACCGCCCTCGCGTCGTCGAGACCGTACTTCTGCATTCCAGCCAGGTCGGCGTGGCCAGGCCGGGGCCTGGTCAGGGGGGCGTTGCGAGCCTGAGCCGCGAGGATCTCTTCGTCGACCGGGTCGGCCGACATGACGGTCTCCCACTTCGGCCACTCGGTGTTGCCGATCCGGATGGCGATCGGGCTGCCGAGGGTCAGGCCGTGCCGGACACCGCCGGTGATCTCGACCTCGTCCTGCTCGAACTTCATCCGGGCGCCGCGACCGTAGCCAGCCCGGCGACGCGCCAGGGCAAGCGCGATGTCGGTCGTGGTGATCTCGACCCCGGTGGGGACACCCTCGCAAATGGCCACGAGCGCGTGGCCATGTGACTCGCCTGCGGTAAGCCAGCGCAGCATGGTGCCGATCCTGCCATGCCGCGTGCCGCGCTGTTCGATTGCCTGCCCTGGGCACCGCTTGCCATCGCCGCTCGGCACACTTGCCGTGAGCTCGTGCGCGTTCGGCGTCCGCTGCGCGGTGATCCCACCGTGATAGCGTCGGAGATGATCATTTGCACGGGATCCCATTGTCTCGCCGCATCCGCTCGCAGTACCGCGATCGTCGTGAGTTATCCGTGACCAGACAGGTAATCAAGCTCGGCTCCAGCTCCATTGCCAGCCGCGACGGACTCGCCCTGGATGTCATCGCCGGCCTGGTCAGTCAGATCGCCGCCGCGCAGCGAGCAGGCCACGAGATCATCCTGGTCACCTCGGGCGCCGCGCGCCTTGGCCGACGCCTGCTCACGTTCGAGGGCCCAACAGCCGGCGCTGCCGCCGCGCTCCAGGCGCTCGTCGGGTCAGTTCACTCCGCCATTCGCACGGCCGCCGACTACGAACTCCTCGTCCGGGCACTGACGGAGACACTGCGCAAGTACGACGAACCTGGCGATGGCCCGGAGGCCGTCGACGCCGCTCTCCCGGCTTCAGTCGGCCAGCCCGCACTTATGGCGCTGTACCGGCAACTTGCCGCGGCCGTCGGCGTCGAGGTCTGCCAGATCCTGGTCTCCCGCAGTGACCTGGCGTCCGCGCGGGCGATGGCTGATCTGGGCCAGGTGCTGCGCGAGGCGACCGCGCGGGGCCTGCTGCCCATCGTGAACGGCAACGACGCCACCGATCCGCTGTCGGCACTGGACAACGACCAGGTCGCCGTCGCGGTTGCGGTCGCGGCCGAGGCATCGAGTCTGCTGTTCCTGACCGACGTACGCGCTGCCTACCGCGACTCATCCCTGAGCGAGCGAATCGACCGGCTGACGCCGGCCGAGGCTCGCGCTGTCCGGGTCTCGGCTGGCGGGACGGGGCGCGGCGGCATGGGCTCGAAGCTGAGCGCCGCTGCCAGGGCAGCCTGCTGCGGCGTCGAGTGCACGATCGGCTCAGCCCGCGAGTCCGACGTGGTGGGTCGCAGCCTGAATCCGCGCGCCCGAATGGGCACTGTCGTTCGCGCGGCAGGCGGCCCGCTCGAGGCATCTAGGCGCTGGATCGGCGGCATCGCGTACTCGGAGGGCTCGGTGCACGTCAACCGCGACGCGGAACAGAGCCTGCGAACAGGCAGCACGCTGTTCCTATCCGGAGTGAAGCGCATCGACGGCGACTTCGCCGCTGGCTCGGTCGTCGAACTACTCGACGTCCGCCATCCCGAACGCCTGCTTGGTCGCGGTTCCGTGGCGTTGCCGTCCAGCTTGCTGCGGCTGCTGCGCGCCCTGTCGCCGCAGGAAGTCGCCTGCGTCATCGGCATCTTGCTCCGGCTGCGCTACACCAGCACCACCGCAGCCGAGGAGGACGACGGCCCACGCGGCGCCCCATCGCTCCTGGATCTCGACGTCTACAAGGACTGCCGGGAACTCGCTGACGGAACTTCACGAGCGAGTCAGGAGGCGCTCGCTCAGCTCGCTGCCTTCTCGCCGGAGCGGGTTACCGAGCTAGCCGACTCGCTGATGCTGGCGCAGCCGCAGCTATGCGCCGCGTTCTTGCTCGACAAGGGATTCCTCCATGGCCAGGTGCCCACGGATCCGGCGGCACGCCGGGTTGTCCGCGGTATTCACGCGGTGCACCGGGAGTCGCTGGTGGTCTACCCGAGCTAGAGCGCACCCTTCGGGACGACCGCATACTGACGCAAGTACAGGTCCCGGAACGTCACAGGCCCCCGCGGACCCGGCACGACGTCGATGTTGATCCCGGTCTCGGGCACCGACAGCAGCTTGAACCCGTCGAGCAGGCGCGGCGTCGCATTCCAGAACGCCCCCGTCCCCGCATACGTGTCCAGGAACCGGCTCGCTGCGCCGCTGTCAGCCGCGATGATGGAGGCTGCCAGCCCGGACGTCTCCCGATTCGCGATCTCGGCGGCAGCCTCCGCGTCCGCGGCAGGGGCCAGCGTGATCGTCGCTTCCGCGCCGGCGTCCAGGGCCCACTCGTGGCCGAGCGGGTGCGCGTGCGGTGGCAGCGAGACCGCGATGCCGAGCTTGCCCGCCAGAGTTGTGACCGCTGGCACTGTCTGATCCCAGACCGCTTGTTGCACCAGAAGCAGGTTTAGCCGGTTGCAGACGCCCAGACGATCCAGGCTGCGCTCGATCAGCCGCAGCGCCAGCTCGGCGTCGGCTGACCCGTCGACGTAAATGACCGCACCGCCATCGGCATGTGCGAGCGTGCGCACGCCGTGCAGCGCGGCCTCATGTGCGAGGGCGCGCGTACTGTCGCCACTGCCGCGGAGGATGACGAGCGGGATGAGCCGAGGCTGCCGGACGAGGGCGACAGCCGTCTCGCGACCGGGTACGCGGAGCAGCTGGATGGCTGCCGGATCGAGCCCGGCCTCGGCCATGGCGGGTCCGACGACGTCATCGACCAGCACTGCCGCCGACTTGACGGCACTGGAGCCGGTGCGCAGCACTCCTGCGTTGCGCGACTTGATCAGCTGCGAGGCGATGTCGATGACGACATTGGGACGAGCCTCGAAGTTCGCGCCTATGACGCCAACCGGCCGGCGCCATTCGTAAAGCTCAAGTCCGTCAGGCAGATCGCGCACGTGGGAGCGTGCAGGCTCGACAGGCACGTCGGCCAGAGTCCGCAGTTGATCCACCATCGCCTCAACGCGGTCCGCATCGAGCGTCAGCCGGTCCACGAACGCCTCGGGCAGCCCGTCCGCTTTCGCCGTGCGGACGTCGTCGGCGTTCGCGCCGATGACGACATCCGCGCGCTTGGCCAGGCGCGTTGCGATACCGCGCAGCGCCTTGTCCAGGCCATCGGCTGGCATAGTGCGCAGGGGACCCGCGCCCGCGCTGGCGGCATGCCCTGCCGCCGCGACCGCAGCGTCCGCCTCGGGCGCGACAGCGGCGCGTGCCGCGTCCATCGTGGTCATCGGTCCCCCTGCTCCTCGCGGCCACGGCCGCCCCGGCCGCATGTCCCCGAGCATAGCCAGCGGACGCAGAAGTCAGCCGCCGACGCCAGGACGACCGGGCGTGCGCGACCGCGCGCGACACACGGGCAATAATGTAGCGAGGGCACCGATCGGGAACGGACAAGCGTTGGCCGACTACCGAGCGCGCTGGACGCGGCTCTCACCGCTGAGCCGGATCATGCTGGTGCTGTCCGTGCTTGCTTCGGCTGAGGTCACCGCGGTCCTCGTATTCGTGGCCTACCTGTTCATCGGCGGTTACTCCGGCGGCAGCAGCCCAACCAGCGTCGCCCCCGTGCTGTTCCCGATCGCGATCCTGATTTTCCTCGCCGCCGGACTGCCGTCCATGCTGATCTGCGGCCTGCTCTGGGCCGGATTCGCGCTGTCGAGTCGCCGTCAGGACCGGGCCAACGCGCCGGGTGCACCACCTGTCGAGTAGCTGAGGCTCGGCGCACCCGCTCCGTGCATGTGCCGCGAGCGGACCAGCGATCTGGCATCGTGGCTGCGTGACTGATGACATTCTCGCGGCCGCGACCCCGTCGATGCGCACTCTGCGGTTCGGCCTCGTCGGCACCGGCTACTGGGCACGGGTCGCCCACGGACCCGCGCTGTCGGATACGCCCGGAATCGAATTCACGGCGGTCTGGGGCCGCAACCCGGAGTCCGCGGCCACGCTCGCGACGTCCTTCGGCGCCATCGGGCACGCCGACTTCGATGCCTTCCTGGCCGACGTCGACGCCGTTGCCTTCTCGGTGCCGCCGAATGTACAAAGCGCGCTTGCGGTGCGCGCCGCACGGGCGGGCAAGCACCTGCTGCTGGAGAAGCCGCTAGCGCTCAGCATCGAGGCGAGCGACGAGCTCGTGGCAGCGGTTGACTCGGCTGGGGTGGCGTCTGTGGTGTTCTTTACATCCAGGTTCCAGCCTGACGCCAGGTCGTGGCTTGCGGAGATCACAGACGCGGGCGGCTGGGCCGGTGGGCACTCGGTCTGGCTCGGCTCGGTCTATTCCGAGTCCAGTCCGTTCAACACCCCGTGGCGGCGCGACAAGGGCGCCCTGTGGGACCTTGGTCCGCACGTGATCTCGCTGCTCTGGGCTATCCTCGGCCCGGTCGAGAGGGTCACCGCCGACACCGGCCGGGGTGACCTCACGTACCTGGTCCTGCATCACCACAGTGGCGCGACCAGCACGGCGACGCTGACGCTCGGCGCGCCCGAGCCCGCAGACGGCTTCGAGCTCCAGATCTGGGGAGATAACGGGCGCACGTCAGTACCGCCGCTGGCCGACGACCCGACCCTCGCGCTCCGGGTCGCGCTGACTGAGCTCGCCGCCGGTGCCAGGGCCGGCAGTACCAGGCATCCCTGCGATGTCCGGTTCGGACGGGCGGTGACGCGGGTACTCGTCCAAGCAGAGTGCGCGATCGACGCCCAGCGGGGCTAGTGTGCCGACTGCCCACGTGCGACTGCCAGGAGGAGCCAATGGCGATCCGGCATCACGGTGTGGTGCCTGCCTGCCGCCGGGCCTGCTCTAGCCGCCGCTCCGCGCTGGCGAGGCGGCGGGCCGCACCATCACGGGTGCGCTCGGCCTGCTTGGCCTCGCGGCCAAGCTGGGCATCGGTCGCGCGCGCCGCGGCCAGTTCGCGTTCCAGGTGGCTGATCCGCCGCCGCAGGAACTGCCGCTGCTCATCGACGCCGGCGACCGCACGCTCCGCCACATCGGACGCAGCAGCGGCCTCGTCGGCTGCCTCTTGCGCCGCGTGCAGGGCCGCATCGGCGCCTCGCCGCGGGCTCTCGGCCCCGTGCTCCCCCTCGGTGCGCTGACGCGCACGGTCCGCGCCTTCGGCCCCGTCGGCGGCCTTCGCGCTGCGAACGGTGCGCGGCTGGGCCGCGACCGACAGCGCCGCTGACAGGTCAACCTCGCCGAGGCCGGCATAGGCGAGTGCCTTAGTGAGCCGCCCCGACCGGACCGCCGCCCTGGCGTCGGCGTCGGCCAGCGCCGCCTCGAGCGTCGCCCGGACTTCACCAAGCACGGCCGCGCTCGCGGGCTGGTCCGTGCCGGCAGCCAGGTCACTCGCCGCAGGCAGCAGGTCATTGATCACCTGTCTGCGCTGGACCGAGAGCTCCCGCATCCGATCCCCCGCGAGCGTTCGCTGCGCCTCCTGGAGCTCCTCACCGAGCTCATACAGGCGGCTCATTGGCTCCAGGGCTGTCCTGACCAGCTGATTGACCAGCCACGCGCTGGCCGTGGGCCTCGCGAGCTTCTTGATAGCCGCGGCTTCGTCCCGCTGGCCTGCCGCCCGCACCTGACGCGCCCGCTCGTCCCTGGCCGCAGTGAACTCCGCTGGCGTGAGCCCGTAGAGCTCATCGGCCACGTCGGCAAGGGTGACTGGCTGCACAAATCATGATCGTAATACCGACAGTCCCCGCTGGGCGCCGGGCGCGCGCATCCGTCCTAGCCAGGCCGCCGCATGACGGCGATGCCGGATCGGATCCGGCCCGGCAGCCGATCATGAACCGCGTCCGCGATTCGGCTGGCGATGTGCTCGGGAACCAGCTCCGGGGATCCAGCCGGGCGGGGCGAGCTCGAGGGTGAAGTCCAGGCCGCCATGGGGCTGGCTGAGCCGTACCCGGATGCCGGGCGCCACCTCGGCCGCCGCGGCGGCTACCTGCCGCCAGACGTCAGGATCCTGGTGCATGCCTGGCAGGTCACCGCCCGCCGCAAGGGCTGCCAGCCGGCTGCCCTCGACCACGACGGGAACGGGGCCAGCTATGTCGATGATGACGGCACGCGACTCCTGCACAGCCGACTGCCACACACCGGCGGCCGGTACGGGAACGGGCCGCGCCGTTGCTCGCCACTGTTGCAGCGTCTCGACGGAGGTGAAGGCCGGGAGCGCACGCCTGCCGTCCCGGCCGACGATCTCCAGCATCGCCATCTCGCTGGACTTCTCGCCCGGAGGCAGCGGAGCAGGCTCCGCGCCGCCGCCGCCAGCCGGGTCGTCGCGGCCGGCTCGCGCATCGGCACCCGCGTCATCGTCGGCCAGGGCAGCGACCACCGGGACGAGCAGCCGACTATCGGCCAGCGCGACCAGCACGGCATGCTCGCCGCCCGTTCCCTCGGCGTAAGCGGCCAATGCGGAGGCGACTGCCGGATCCGCGGCACCGTGATCGTCGCGGAATCGCGCGTCTCCCGCCCTCAAGTCGACCATTCCGCCAACAATACTGGTGGCCTTCAGCGGCACCCGCCGATGGCAGGCGCGCCCGCGGCGTTCAGTTCGGCGACCGGGCTGCCCCGGCTGGCGGGGTAACGTTGCCCGCAATAGGGACTAGCTGGGCCGAAGCAGTTGAGGACGCATTTCGCGATATGAGAGTCTCGTGGGACTGACGGTGAATCGTCGCAGCGTAGGCCCGGTCAGCGTGGCAGTTCAGGACAGAGCATTCCACAACAGGCATATCACGACAACATCCCGACCACAGAGGATTCAGTGAACTACGTGAGCCAGGGACCCAGAGCGGTGGAACCTGGCACGCTCATGCAGAAGGCAATCCCACCTCGGATGGTCGAGCCATACCTGACCGGGCGCCGGTCGATCATCTCGGGATTCGTGCACCGGGTCGGTGACAGCCGGGCCGCCAGCCCGCGCGAGCTGTACGACGCCTTTGGCCTCGGCTACGACGGCTCCGACTACAGTCCGGATATGCCCGAGATTTATCTCCTGCGGTGGCGCGCGATCGGCACCGAGGCCTACCAGGTGCCCTATTCCGCGGCGCACGGCGGCGACTGGGCCATGCAGCCACCCTTTACCGGGACCGGTTACACCGCCAGCCGGGACCAGGCGGTCGCCGAGTACTTTACCGACCCGATCCCGGTGCCGGTAGGCGCTGAGATTCACCGCATTGGGATTGATAAGTCCGATTTCATCGCCAGGTACGACGGCCAGGTGTGGCTGCGTCCGGCAGAAGGGCCTGAACTGTGCGCTACCGGCTGATGGCGACGTATCAGGGATCTCCGTTTGAGGCCGGAATCGGGCCAGCGCAAGGCGAGATCGTCCTGTTTGCCGCCTGTCCGCCACCGGAAGACCTGGGTTTCGAGCCGGCCACCGGACACTGGCGCAAGCAGCTTCGTCTCGGCGACGTCCAGGCTGTCTGGGAATCCCGGCCCGTTGGCGTGTTCCGCGGCGAGCGTTGCATGGTGGTCGACGACCTGGGCGACCGGCTGCACATCGGCTACCTCGGCCACGATGGCTTCAAGGCCGAGCAGCTCGGGTACTGGCAGGTCGACCGCGGAGTCTTCGAGCTCGTCGCGCAGAGGTCCGAGGTCACCGACATCCTCGAGGAGCGAACCGAGTACCCGCGGCAGCTCGCCGGGTCGCCGCCCGGCACTGGACCGCAGCCCGCAATCTCGCGTGATAGCACTGGCTATGCGCAGCCCTTCGGGCGGCCCTCGGGCCAGGATTCGGTTCCCGCTGGCTATGGCACAACCGCGAGCGGCCAGCACACAACCCCAGCCCGCCAGAGCCCTAGCACGAGCGGCCCGCACGCTCCCCCGGCCGCCCAGGGGGGACCCAGCCCATTGGCCGATGACGCCGAGTTTGCCAGCGACCTGATCTCCGCGGCCTACGTACCGGTGCCCGACAGCAGCACCGGCGTCGCGCTGCCGATCGCGGCGCCAGCGCCGCTACCGCTGGAAGCGGAGGCACTACGGGCCGCATCAGCCGCTCGGCGGCCTCGCCCTGCAGTCCGTCGCAATACGCCAGTACGCCCGTCGCCAGACGCGCCGGACTCCGCGCCGGTCACGCCTGACACCGCACCGGCGTCTCAGCCGCGCCCGTCAGCCGGGACCAGGCAACGCCGGTCGGCGCGCACACGCCTGGCTACCGAGCGGCTATTCGCGGACCTGGCCGCCCTCGCGGGTATCCCGGCCGACTCTTACGCCGTCGGCGACGTGGTCGACGGCGCGATGTGCCTGGTCCAGACCGCGCAGGGATTCGAGGTCTTCCACTCCGCTGGCGGCGGCCGTCACGAGCTCCAGGTCTTCGCGACGGAGGAATCCGCGTGCTTCTACCTGTTCGGCGTCCTGACCGCTGAGGCCGTCCGTAACGGCTCGCTCGCCCGTGTCCCGGCTGGCCTCGGCAGTGGCTTGCCCGGCGGGTGCCTGAGACAGGCACCGCGCGGCTGATCATCTGCAGCGGCGACTTCGACCAGAGCACTCGGCATGACGTCGCCGATGTGGTACCTTTCGCCCGCTATATCGGCAGCTTTCGGTAGTAGCGGGGAGCTGCGCTCTAAACCCTGAGAACTCGCTCCAGGCTTGCGGAACTTCGCACGGACGGACAGCCACGGCCGCTAGGGTGCAAAGAGCCGGCGGGGCTGAAGGTCCCCCGCTCCCCAAGCAGCCCCGCCGGCATCGTCCGTTCCAGCCGGGGCAAGATGGACGCCATGTCAGAGCCGACCCTCCCGCTCACCGGCACGCAATACGAGATCGCGGCCGGCGGCTTTCAGGCCACCGTCACTGAACTCGGCGCGGGGCTGCGCTCGCTCAGCGTGGGCGGTCAGCCAATCCTCAAGACGTACGCTGCAGACGAGCTGCCGCCTGCGGGCGCAGGCCAGCTGCTCGCGCCGTGGCCCAACAGGATCGACCACGGCCGCTACACGTTCGACGGCGGCAGCCATCAGCTCGACATCTCCGAGCCAGCCCGCGACAATGCCATTCACGGGCTGACCAGATGGGCGAGCTGGCGCCTCACAGCGCAGGGACCCGATCACGTCGAGCTCGGCCTGAATCTGCTCGGACGCTCCGGCTACCCCTACTGCCTGGAACTGCGCGCCAGCTACCGGCTCAGCGCGGACGCCGGCCTCGAGGTGACCGTGACCGCGCACAACGCCGGCAGCCGCCCAGCGCCGTTCGGAACGGGCGCACACCCGTACTTCACCGCCAGCGCCGGGCTTGTCGACGAGTGCGAGCTCGAGATGCCGGCCGCACGCTGGCAGCCGACTACTGATCGCGGCATTCCGGCTGGCCAGCCGCAGGACGTGACAAACTCCGAGTTCGACTTCCGCGCCAGGCGGAAGATTGGCGGCACGTCGCTGGATCACGCGTTCACTGCGCTGGTGGCCGATGCCGACGGCCGCGCGTGGGCGCGCCTGTCCGGGCCGGCCGCACAGATCGCGGTCTGGCTCGGCCCCGGCTATCGCTGGCTCCAGGTCTTCACCGGCGATCCGCTCGGCCCGGATGCGCGCCGCCGCGCACTCGCGATCGAGCCGATGACGTGCCCGCCGAACGCATTTGTCACGGGCGTCGACCTAGTGGCGATCCAGCCGGGCGAGCGCGTGGCGTACCGGTGGGGCGTTCAGGCCAAGGTCAGTTAGGACGGGAACGCGGCCGACCGCTCGAGCAGCGCCGCCACCCGCGCAAGGTCGTCCTGGGTGTCGATGTCGTCGGGCCGCCCGGTGTCGGCGCACTCGATGTGCGTGACGAGCTCAGGATGTGCACTCAGGAACGGCCGCGCGCCGACATCGCCCGCTGCGAGGTCGGCGACTTCGGCCCAGTGCTCCTGGCTGATCAGTACTGGGTTACGCGGCCTGCCGTGGTAGCAAGCCACGGCGACGCTGGCGCCGGCGGCGTGGGCGGCGATCAGCCTCCGTACGGCCTCCGGTCCGACCAGGGGCTGATCGGCCAGCGCGAGCACGGCCGCGGTGCAGACATCCGGAACGGCCGCCAGCCCGACCGCCAGCGACGAGCCCATGCCGCTCTGCCAGCGCGGGTTGTGCACGCCGATGACTCTTGCCCGGCCGCGGCCGCTCGCGCCGGCCGGTGTCCCCGCGCCCTGGTCCGGCTCGTCCGGCGCGCCGGGAGCGGCGCCCAGGTCCGCAGGACCCAGCCGCGCTGCGCCCGTCACGACGATGACCGGGTTAGCCCCGCCCGCCTGCAACAGCGCGATGCCCCGGCGCACAAGCGACTGGCCGCTGACGATGACGAGGGCTTTGGGCTGGCCGAGCCTGCTCCCGTCGCCGGCGGCAAGCAGGATTCCGGCCACGTTCCCGGACTTTGAAGTCAAGCGGTGCGCTCGCCCAGCAGGTCTGCGGTTCCACGGTCACCTGGCAGCTGGCCGTGGTGGATCCGGCCGGTGGTCGCCGTGAGCGGCTGACCGGAGCCACCCCAGCGCAGCTGAATCAGTTCGGCGGCGATCGCGACGGCCGTCTCCTCAGGAGTACGGGCACCGAGGTCCAGCCCGATCGGCGAGCGCAGACGCGACAGCTCGGCCGCAGAGAGGCCGACCTCGCGCAGCCGGGCGAGCCGATCCTCGTGCGTGCGCCTGCTGCCCATGGCGCCGATGTAGGCGGCCGGGCGGCGCAGCGCGACCTCCAGCAGCGGCACGTCGAACTTCGGGTCATGGGTGAGGACGCAGATGACCGTCCGGTCGTCAGTGCTGATGCCGGACAGATACCGGTGCGGCCAGTCCGTGATGACCTCATCCGCATCCGGGAACCGGGAAGCGGTCGCGAACACCGGCCTCGCATCGCACACCGTGACGTGGTAGCCAAGGAATTTGCCTGCCTTGGCAACGGCGGCCGCAAAGTCGATGGCGCCGAACACCAGCATCAGCGGTGCCGGCGCGAAGGACTGCACGAAGATCGCGAGCTCGTCACGCCGCCGCTCCCCCTCCGGGCCGTACCGGCGAACCCCCGTCAGCCCTTGCGCCAGCATGCCCCGGGCGTCGTCGTCGACGGCCTGGTCCAGGCGATCGCCGGCGCCAAGGGTTCCCGCCGACCGGTCGCCTTCCCAGATGACGCGACGGGACCCGATCTCCCCAGGCCCCTCGATAATCGTCGCCACCGCGACGGGCGTGCCCGCGCGGACCGCCGCCGCGACCTCGCCCAGTACCGCAAAGCGCTCCCTGCTGGCCGGCTCGACGAAGATATCAATGATCCCGCCGCAGGTGAGGCCCACAGCAAATGCGTCGTTGTCGCTGATCCCGTACCGCCGCAGCACCGGCTGCCCGCTGGCCGTCACCTCCGTCGCGAGCTCGTACACGGCACCTTCGACACAGCCGCCGGACACGCTGCCGACAACTTCGCCGGTCGCCGAGACCGCCATGGCCGCGCCGGGCTCGCGCGGCGCGCTACTGAATGTCTGGACGACGGTGGCCAGGCCAAACGTCTCGTTCGCATCCCACCACTTCGTGATGGGATCAAGGATGTCGCGCACTGCCGGTCACCTCGCGCATCTACTGGCCGTCGACAACGCCAACAATCCGGCCGCCCCTCGTGTTTCACGAGCGGATGTACGGAGCTTATGTACGGCCGGGCGGAAGCGCGATGTTCGGCGGCGACACGCCCTGTATCAGCCTGATTTAGGCCGAAACGTCGGAGCAGCCTCGGCCAGCTAGCTGCTGTACACGCGAGACGGCGTCACCATCACGACCGCGCGCCGCTGCTCAGCCATCACCCGGTCGTAGGTATCCCAGTCATCGTGCGTGCCGCCCGCCGCTGTGAAGACCTCCCGGCGCAACAGCCGCAGCCGCTCCTCGTCGATGCCGGCGACCGGGTCGTCAGGCCCGATGATCCGCGCCCGTCCCTCGACCGCGGTCCACTGCCAGCCCGCCCGGAATGTGACGGTGATCTGTGGCCTGGCTCTCAGGTTGCCGAGCTTGGCCTTACCGTAGGTCACGAAGCCCACCACGTCCTGCCCGGACTGCGGGTCGGCGAGCACGCCCGCATTCACCAGCGAGGACTGGATGGTTCCGTCAGCACGTGCTGTGGAGATGACCGCGAGGTAGCCGTCCCGGCTGCCGATCTCGGCAGCGTCTGACAAAGTCGCCATGCGCCCATACTGCCGCATGCGTGCGTGTATCAATGCGCGCACGGTGGCGGCGCGGGCGTCGGCTGGCACACTGCGTGGGTGACGATTTCCATCGCCGACCTGGAACATGCGGCGGCGCCAGGCTGGCGAGCACCAGATGAGGAGCGGCTTGGTGCGTGGCTGCTGCGCGCCGCCAACGGCTTCACTGGCCGCGCCAACAGCGCGCTCGCCGCTGGCGATCCGGGCATGCCGCTGGCCCGCGCGATCGAGATGGTGGTCCGCTGGTACCGCACTCGCAGCCTGCCTCCCATGATCGCCGTGTCCTATCCGCTTGGTGAGCCCGAGCGCAGCGACCTCGACCAACTCCTGGCCAGCCTGGGCTGGACGGTGCGGGCGGACGCCGCCATCGTAATGACGGCCTCGACCGACCACGTCGCCCAGCATGCGAGCGCCGCCGCCACCGTGACGATCGGGCGGACGCCCGATGCTGCCTGGCTCGCGCGGTACCACTATCGCGGCCAGGCCCTGCCGCCTGTGGCCGTCCGACTGCTCACATCCGCGCCCTGGCAGGCGTTCGGCTCGGTCCGACAGCAGGGCGAGACGATCGCGATCGGGCGGGTTGCGGCCAGCGGCGCCTTTGCCGGCCAGTACTGGGCAGGCCTGACCGCCATCGAGGTCGATCCGCGGCAGCGCCGCCAGCGGCTAGGCACCACCATGACCACGGCGCTGGCGGCGCACGCGGCTGGCCAGGGCGTGCCGAACCTCTACCTCCAGGTCGCCGACGGCAACGCGGCCGCGAGGTGCCTTTACAGGCAGCTTGGCTTCACCGACCATCACGGCTATCACTACCGCGTCGCGCGGCCGTCCACGGCGCACTAGCCGCTAGCAGCGCAGCGACCTGAGCACGATCGCTGTCTCGAGAGCGGCCACCACCGCGTCCCAGCCCTTGTCCTCGGCGCTGTCCTTCGCGCCGCTGCGATCACGCGCTTGCTCGAGAGTTTCGCAGGTCAGCACCCCATTGCCGACCGGCGTTCCGGCGTCCAGTGCAACCCTGGTCAGGCCGTAGGTGACCGCGTCGCAGACGTAGTCGAAGTGCGGGGTGCCGCCGCGGATCACGGCGCCGAGGCAGGCAACAGCGTCGTGCCGCCGGGCCAGCTCCGCCGCGACCACAGGCAGCTCCACGGCCCCGGGAACGCGGACGACCACCGGCTCGGCCACCCCGCACGCTCGGGCTGCGGCGACCGCGCGGTCCAGAAGCTGATCGGTGATCTCGGCATGCCAGCGGGTGGCCGCGATGGCCAGACTGAGGCCCGCCGCGCTGACTTTCTCGCCATCCGGGCGTCCCTCGCCGCTCACCGCATGCCCGCGGCCGAGGCGGACGGGCCCGCGATCGCGTCACCGGCGACCGGCAGGTTGTCGATCTGGTGACCGAGGCGGTCGCGCTTGGCTGTCAGGTAGCGCAGGTTGTGCGCTGTGGGCAGCGACGGCAGCCCCACCCGGCCGGTGACTTCGAGGCCGTACCCGGCCAATCCGTCGACCTTAGCCGGGTTGTTCGTCAGCAGCCGCAGCGAGTGCACGCCGATGTCGGTCAGCATCTGCGCGCCGGTGGAGTACTCACGAGCGTCGACTGGCAGACCCAGCTCCGTGTTCGCGTCGACGGTGTCCGCACCGCGGTCCTGGAGCTGGTAGGCCTGCAGTTTCGACAGCAGCCCGATACCGCGCCCCTCATGGCCACGCAAGTACAGCACCACGCCGCGGCCCTCCGCCGCGATGGCGGCCATGGCGGCGTCCAGCTGTGTCCCGCAGTCACACCGGTGTGACCCGAACACATCGCCCGTCAGGCACTCGGAGTGCATGCGAACGAGCACATCAGGCCCAGGCTCGGTCAGGTCACCCAGCACGAGTGCGAGGTGCTCGGTGTTGTCGACGGTATTGAGGTAGCCGAGCGCCCGCCAGTCGCCGAACTCGTTCGGCACGCGCGTCTCGACGACGCGGGTAACGATGCGTTCATGCTGCCGCCGGTAGGAGATCAGTTGCTCTATGGAGATGAGAGCCAGGCCATGCTCGTCGGCGAACTCGCGCAGCCTCGGCAGCCTGGCCATTGTGCCGTCGTCGTTGACGATCTCCGCAAGCACGCCGGCCGGGGTCATCCCGGCCAGCCTGGCCAGGTCGACGGCGGCCTCGGTGTGCCCGCGGCGGCGCAGCACGCCGCCCGGCGTATACCGCAACGGGAACACGTGGCCCGGCCGGACGACCTCGTACGGCTCGGTGGCCGAGTCGACCAGTGTGCGGATGGTCTTGGCGCGGTCAGCGGCCGAGATGCCGGTCGTGACGCCGTCACGCGCGTCGACACTGACGGTGTACGCAGTCCGCATTCGCTCGGCGTTCTGGCTGGTCATCAGCGGCAGCTGGAGGCGGTCCAGCATCTCCCCGGGCATCGGCACGCAGATCACCCCGCTGGTATGCCGGATCATGAAGGCCAGCAGCGCCGGAGTGGCCTTGCTCGCGGCGAAGATGATGTCGCCTTCGTTCTCGCGGTCTGCGTCGTCGACTACGACGACGGGTCGCCCAGCCGCGATAGCGGCGATCGCGCGATGGACTTCGTCGAGCCGCGTGCCGTCCTGCCGCGTGCCGTCCTGCCGCGTGCCGTCCTGCGCCACGCTGTCAACGGCGGTGTTGTCAGCCACCGGGCCGTCAGCCACCGCATTCTCAGCCACGGCATTCTCAGCAATTGGGCCATCGTGACGAGTCACTGGAACCTCCCCGCGAGCAACCGCTCGACGTACTTGGCGATGAGGTCGACCTCGATGTTCACGACGTCTCCGGGCTCCTTGCGGCCGAGCGTGGTGCGGGCCAGGGTCTCCGGGATCAGGCTCACCTCGAGCCACGCGCCGCCGACGTCGTCACCGAGTCCCGACACGGTCAGGCTGATGCCGTCCACGGCCACCGATCCCTTGAGGACCACGTATCGCGCTAGGTCGCCTGGAATCGAGATTCGGACAGTCTCGGAGGCGGCTGCGGGCTGCCTGGCCACGATCGCGCCGGTCCCGTCAACGTGGCCCTGGACGATATGCCCGCCGAGCCGGCCGTCCGGGCGCAGCGGCCGCTCCAGGTTGACTACGGCCCCGGCCTGCAGAGCACCCAGGCTAGTGCGGTCCAGGGTCTCCCCCATCACGTCCGCGCTGAAGACGCCGTCTTGAGTGCCCGTGACCGTCAGGCAGACCCCGTTAATGGCGATCGAGTCGCCGCGGACGGCGCCGGCGGTCACTAGCGGACCGCGGATCCTGATCCTGGCCGAGTCGCCAGCCACGTCAATGCCGGCGACCTCGCCGAGTTCTTCCACTATCCCGGTAAACACCGTGTCCTCCTCCGGAGCCGCTACCCTGCACGGGGCTCCGGGGGGTGCGCTAAGCGCACAAACGCGGCCTCGCCGCTGGGACCTGGCCGCGACGCCAGCACCAGCAACCACCGCGCACGTGCTGCCTCCCATCCGGACTTTACCGTCGGTCCCGGAATTTCACCGGGTCAGCCGGCCGATGGCTTCGGCCGGGTCGCGGACTATCACCGCCGGTTCGGAGTTTCACCGACCCCGGAGCACGCGTGCTTGCGACAACCAGTGTGCCATGCCTGGCATTCCGCAGCGAACCACCGAACCCCACCGGCAAGAAGACTGCCGTTCACCAGGTCGGTGCTGAAGCGCTTCGTGTGAACTGGCGGGAATGGGGCTTCCCGCTTGGATCAGGCCTGGCGCTGCGCGCCTCGACGCGAGAGGACATCGATGGCCGCCGCCACGAGTAGCACCCCGGCAACGACGATGTTAATGACCTGGCTCGACACGCCTAGCAGGTAGAGGCCGTTGTAGATGCCACCGATGACGAGGCCGCCTAGCACGCCGTGGATGGTCTTGCCCCGGCCGCCGAACAGGCTGGTGCCACCGATCACCGCCGCGGCGACCGCCAGCAGCACGTAGTTGTTGGCGGCTTTGATGATATTCGTGGTCAGCGAAACTTGCCACGACGCAAACAGCACGCCTGCGATGCCAGATGTCAGAGCGGCAAGGACGAAGCCCCAGATCCGGACGATGGGTAGCCTGACACCGGCTCGCCGCGCCGCCTCGGCGTTGCCGCCGATGGCGTACACGTAGCGGCCGAAGCGGGTTCTCTGCAGCAGCACCGTCGAGGCTCCGAGCACGACCAAGACGATCGGAATAATAAAGGGAACCCCCTCGATCGTCCCGGCGTGGGCTCGGTTGACGTTGCAAATGGCGACTACCCCGGCTCCTGCCACCGCTATGAGGAGGATCTTCAGTGCGGTCAGGCTCCGCGGCGGAGTCTCCAGACCGTGGCGGCGCTTGCGGGCCTCCCGCAGCCACAGCCCCGTGCCGAACAGGCCAACCAGCACGGCCAGCAAGATCCAGCCGACCGCCGGATCGAACTGCCCGTTGAAAAGGTCGTAGAGGACGCGCTCGTTAGTGAACTGGGTGTTGCCGATGCCGACCAGCGTCCCGCCAAGGATGATGATCGCCACTCCCTCGAGAATGAGCAGCCCACCCAGAGTGACGATCAACGACGGCATCCGCAGGCGGGCCACAAACCAGCCTTGAATGGCGCCGAACGCAGAGCAGGCGAGCAATGCGACGATGATCGCCGCCCACCACGGCCAGTTGGCGCCGGTCGGCTGCACAAGCTCGGCGACCGCCACGCTGCTCAGCGCCATGACCAAGCCGACGGAGAGGTCGATCTCGCCGAGGAGCAGGGCAAAGATTTCACCCATGGCCAGCAGCATGTACACGGTGCTCTGCTTGAAGAGGTCGACCAGGTTCAGCGCCGACAGGAAGGTCGAGTTCGCGATCTGGAAGCTGACGGCGACGACCACGATGCCCAGAACCACCGGCAGGACACCGCTATCGCCACCGCGGATCCGGCGCCACCACACCCGGAGGTACTGGCCGAGCGACTGGGCGAGGAGTTCGGGTGGGACGCCGGGGTCCGCGGTCACGGGGATGTCAGACACAGGAATGTCAGACACGGGTCACGCCTCCAGTCCCGCGCCGTGACAGCACGTCAACTAGAACTGCGCCGAGGAGTACGCCGCCCGGCAGGATGTATTGCAACGGCGTCGCCAGTTGACCCAGGCTGAGAAGGGATACGCCATAGGCGATGGCGCCGATCAGGAGGCCGCCGAGAACACCGTGGATTGCCTTGCCCCGGCCGCCGAATAGGCTCACCCCGCCGATGACGGCGGCGGCAATGCAGTACAGAACGACTTGACCTGGGTCTGCGGTATTGGTGCTGTACTCACCGTAGAAGAAGGACCCGAGCAGAATGCCTCCGAGGCCGGCGATCGCAGAGCACAACACGAAGGCCCAGGTGCGTGTGGCGGCCAGGCTGATGCCGGCGCGGCGGGCCGCTTCGGGATTACCACCGATGGCGTAGATATAACGGCCGAAGCGGGTCCGCTGCAGCAGGAGCGTCAATGCGCCAAGGAGGACAAGAACGATCGGGATCACCCACGGAATGCCCGCCACCTTGACCAGAGAGGTTCCGCGGTTGCCGTTGCAGATCAGCACTACGGCGACCCCGACGAGCGCCACGAGGGCGATTCTGATTGCTGTCACGCTGGCCGGCGGAGCCGTCAGTCCTTGGCGTCGCCTCGCGGCTGCACGCAGCCAGAGCGCCGCACCGGCGGCCACCACCACGATGGCCAGGGCTACCCAGCCGACAACAGGGACGATCAGGCCCTGGACCAGGTCATAGATGACGCGCTGGTTAGCCACCGAGGAGTTGACGCCGACGGTGCCGTCGGCACCGCCGAGGACGACGACGAGTATTCCAGAGAACAGTAGGAATCCGCCCAGGGTCACGATGAAGGATGGAATCCTGAGCCGGGAAACGAGCGTCCCTTGCAGGGCGCCGATCACGCCGCAGCAAGCGAGCGCGGCGAGGATCGCCGCCCACCACGGCCAGTCCGGCCCGGGCTGCTGGACGAACTTGAAAGCAATGACCCCGCCCATAAGCGCGACCGCGCCGACGGAGAGGTCGATCTCGCCCAGCAGCAAGACCACCGTCTCAGCCATCGCCAGCACCATGTACACGGTGCTCAGCCCGAAGATGTAGACGAGGTTGCTCGGCCGCAGGAAGGCATGCTCGGGGGTGATCACTTCGAAGACGACGGCGACCAGCACGATGGCCAGGACCACGGGCAGGACACCGCTGTTGCCACTGCGCACCTGGCGCCACCACGCCCGGACGTACGGGCCCAGCGAGTGCGCGACGAGCTCCGGTGGGACGTCGGCCGCCACGACCTCGGGAGCGTCGGCGACGTCGGCCACGACGCTAGCGTCCGGCATCCCCGTCGGGGTCTCGCTGGCGTCCGCGGTCATCGGGCTTTCCCGGTCCAGGTCATCGGCTCAACGCCCGCCACTGGCGGATCCGGCGGGCTCAAGCGGCCGCCCGCCGGCGCTACCCGTCGTCATGTACTCCACCACGCTCTGCCGGTTGAATTCCGCAGCCGGCCCTTGGGCTACCATCCGGCCCAGGTAGAGCACCGCGATCCGGTCCGCAACCTCGAAGACGTCGTTCAGGTTGTGGGAGATCACCATGACCGCCAGCCCCTGGTCCCGGAGCCGTTTGACCAGGTCCAGTACCGTCCGGGTCTGCACGACTCCGAGGGCCGCGGTGGGCTCGTCCAGCAGCACCAGCTTGGAGTTCCACATCACGGCCTTGGCCACCGCCACCGCCTGCCGCTGACCTCCTGAGAGCGAGGCTACCGGCTGTCGGATCGAGCGCACTGTGGTCACGTGCAGGGTGCTCAGGGTCTCGGCCGCCTGCTTCTCCATCGAGTTCTCGTCGAGCAGGCGATGGCGCAACTTCTCGCGGCCGAGGAACATGTTCTGGACGATGTCCAGGTTGTCAGCCAGCGCCAGATCCTGGTAGACGGTCTCGATCCCCAGCGCGGAGGCGTCCCTGGTGCTCCGAATGTGCACCGGTCGTCCCTCGAAGTAGATCTGGCCATGGTCCGGCTGGTGGACGCCCGCGATACAGCGGGTGAGCACAGACTTCCCGGCACCGTTGTCCCCGCACAGGCCCGTCACCTGGCCTGCCGGAAGGTCCAAGTCCACCCCGTAGAGCGCTTGCACCGGCCCGAAGTGCTTGTCGATGCCACGCAGCTTGAGCAGGGGTTCCCCGCCGTCGCCGACGCGGCTCGCGCCGTCAGGGGCTTCGTTCGTCTCAGTCATCGTGAAGATCCGTCACAGTCTTGCCTAGATTGGGCTCGCGGTCCGGGGTGGGGTTACCCCCGCTCTCCCGGTGCCGGGCTGGCGTGCCCGCCTTTTATGGCGGGCACGCCAGCCCGGTTGGGGGTGCGTTCAATCAGAACCTCCGTCGAGGTTCCCGGTTCAGATCACTGGATCCCAGCTGCGGCGCAGACCGCCGCACCCGCGATCGTGCAGATGGCGGACGCGGAGTCGAAGCCGTCCTTGACCACTGTCGACTCCATGTTGGACCCGTTCACCCAGACCGGGGTCAGCAGCGATGCCGGCTCGGTGATGGTGGAGTCGGCCGGGTCGGTCGTCGTCCCGTTCAGCAGAGCCGCAGGCGGCTTGTCGCCGGCCAGCAGGATCGTGGCCATAGCGACTGCGTCCTGGGCCTCCTTGTAGACCGCCTTGTAGACAGAGCCGCACTGGTAGCCCTCAAGGATCCAGGCCATGCCCTGAGCCGTCGCGTCCTGCCCAGTGGTCGGGATCTTCTTGGCCTTGACACCGTCCGCGACGAGGTCAGTGATCACCGAGTTGGCGAGGCCGTCATTGGCCTCGATAGTGGCGTTGATGTTCTTATGAGCGGTGAACTCCTGCTGGAAGATGGTGCCGCCCTTGGTGTTGTCCCACCCAGGGGCAAAGTTCTCTCCAACAAGCGACATGCCGGCGCTATTGGTCGCGCCAGCGTTGACTGTCTTGGCCTCCTGGCCCCACACCACCTTGTTGTAACCCGAAGCAAAGGAGATGGCGTTGGGGTCGGTGTCCTCGCCGCCATTCAGGACGAAGACCTGAGGCTTGGAGATCCCCCAGGACGTGACGCAGGACTGGAAGCCCTGGCCGATCAGCTGACCCACCAGCTCGTTGTTGAAGCTGACGTAGTACGTCTTCGAGCCCTGGAACGTGGCGCGGTCGTAACTGATCAGGGTGACGCCCTTGGACTCAGCAAGCTTGGCGATCGCCACGCCAGTTGGGCCGTCAAGCGGGCACATGATGAGGATCTTGGCGCCCAGGTTGATGTCCGCGGTGGCATCGTTCAGCTCAGTCGCGTCGCTGCCCTGCGCGTTGTCGATCCGGTACTGCGCCTGGGTGTACCCGGCGTCCGCAAAGGCATCGTTCAGGTACGGCTGGTCGAAGTCCACCCACCGCACCGACGACGTGGTGTCGGGCAGGATCACTCCGACCTGCAGGGTGTTGGCTCCCTTTGTCGCGAACTCGGTTAGCGGCTTGAACGTTGACATCGTCGACGCGAGGTCAACAGTGAAGGAACTGATGCTCAGCCCCTTGGGAATCGTGTTCGAGCCACTTGACGCTCCCGACGATGTCGATGGCCCGGACGAGCCGCAGGCCGCAGCCGCCAGGCTGACAACCGCCGCCAGACTCACCCAGACCACTGGGCGAAGCGAGCGAGAGCGCCGACCTCCCTTACTTTTATGCATCCCCCAAACCCCTTTCACCTATGCTGAAGACACCCGAAAGATCGGATGCGGGGAACCATACAGCACACATGACCGCCCGAAAGTCTCATCCTCATAACGGAAAGTGGCCCATAGCCTGCCCCGACGCTTCGGACTTGGCGGTGTCGTCAGCCACCTACCAAGACGCGCAACGCCGCACTGCTGCAGCCGCACTACTGCAGCCGAACTACTGCCGTGGAGATGCGAGTAGCGCGGCCGGATCTGACAACACAGCATCCATGGCGTGGAGGGCTGCACCGCGCGCAGCGGCGGTGAATCCTAGACCCGATACACCGAGGTCGGGCGTCGCGGCCCGGCGTCCTAGCATGCCCTTCATGAGCTCTCGTCGGGCCCGCGGCAGGATCCATTCTTCGAGCGCAACGAAGTAGCCACCGAGAATGATCACGCTGGGATCGAAAATGTTGCCGAGCATCGCGGCACCTACTCCTACGTCTCTGCCCAGCCGATCAATCGCGTCGAGCGCGTCTTGATTGCCCTCTCGACCTCGTCCAACGAGGGCTTCGAGCATCGTGCGGGGATGCGTTCCCGAGGGCGTGCTGATGCCCGCGGACCGCAGCACGGCCGACAGGCCGATGAGCGCCTCCCAGCATCCGCGCCGACCGCAGACGCATCGCGGACCGGCAGGGTCAACGCGCATGTGGCCGATCTCGCCGCCGAAGCCTCGGCTGCCCAACAGCGGCCGGCCCCCCGCGATGATTCCGCCGCCGATGCCGACCTCGCCGGTGACATAAATGAGATCCGCGGTACCGGCCCATGCTCCGGTTCGGAACTCGGCCAGCGCAGCGAAGTTCGCATCGTTGCCAACTAGCACTGGGGCACCGTCCAAGCGGAGACCGCGACTCAGCGCCGTGCCGAATGAGTAGTCCCGCCACTCAAGGTTCGGCGCTTCGATAACGACTCCATCGCGGATGTCCACTAGTCCGGGGATTGCGGCTCCAACTCCGACAATGACTGGTTGGCGATCGTGTCGGCGATCACGGACGTGCCGAATTGCGCGGTGGCAAAGGTCGATGGCGGCACGAACACTCCCGTCCGGGCCGGCGCTCACGGAGTCGAAGGCGCATTCATCCCTATGGACGTCACGCCCACCAAGATCTCTCACCAAGATCCCGATATAGTCGACGTTCATTTCAAGACCGATCGCAAGAACGTGTCGCCCGTCGATATCGAGCGGCGTACCCGGACGCCCAACCCTCCGCAACGAGCTGACAGTGCCCTCCCGTACCAGGCCGAGTTCAATCAGCTCCGAGACAAGACGCGTCACCGTGGCGCGGGTCAACCCGGTGCCGCTGGCGAGATCCGCGCGAGACAGACCGGGGGTCAGGGCCAGAAGCCGCAGGGTGAGCTCGAGGTTGTTGCGCCGAACGACCGTGTGGTCTGCGCGAGCGGGCAGGGTGTGCGTGCGGGTCTCCTTCACCCGCTCCTCCTTCATCTCGCCATCGCACAGCATCGTCTGGCATTCCGCATAACGTCTGAAGCATCGTTCAGTCCGGAAGCTATGTCACGCCCGGACCAGTGGAGGAGAGAATGTCACAGGTTCCAGGGCGCCGCTGGTGGATGAGGCCCGCCCACGGACAGCACGCCGAGACTAATGCAGGCACAGCCACCGGACGCCAGCCGCATCGCAGCGCTCCCGGCCGCGGCGGGTGCGGCAGCCGGGGTTGCTGGTTGATCGCCGCGCCAGGGGCCGGCATCCAGCAGGGCCGATTTCGGCGTCCTGAGAGCCGCAGATCGGCGTGCTGGAGCTGGAAGGACGGGCACGGCGAAGCCCGTTGACTACCCGAGCGAAACATATGTAGTCTCGGCTTCACTTCAGTTTGTTGAGGACCTAAACAAACCCCGCGCGGCAGCACCTCCGAAGGAGATATACGCGATGGACTCTGCCAGCGTCGTGCGGAGCGCATGCGGCGACACGTCCCTGGCGACGGCGTGCAGGCCCGGCAGGACCGGTACCCCGTGATCACTGTGATCGGCGAGGCAATGGTGAAGCTCGTGCCTGCAGCTGGCTCAGGCCTGATGCAGGCATCACCGGGAGGCAGCGCCTTCACCACAGCGATCTCGGCTGCCCGGCTTGGCTACCCGACCTCGCTGATGGCTCGGCTATCCCGCGACTCGCTGGGGCAGTTCCTGCGTACGCACGCGGCGATTAACGGTCTTGACGTCAGCGCCTCACCGGAGGCCGACGAGCCGACCATGATTGCCGTCGTCTCTACGGATGCAGACGCGAACAGGACGGGCAGCCTTTATTTCCGCGACACAGCGAGCTGGCAGTGGAGCGCGGCAGAACTGGGCTGGATCCCCGCCAACACGACTGTCCTTAATCTGGACTTGCTCGACTGCTGTATGTTGCCCGGATCTACCTGGATACTCCGGGCCGCAGCGCGGCAGCGCCAGCGCGGCGCGATCGTTTGCCTCAACGTGACCGCGAAGCCTGCGGTGATGGGCTCGCCTACACGTGGTCAGTTGCTGCTGGACCGGCCCGTTAAGGCAGCTGATCTGGTCACGACGAGCCTTGAGGACATCTCATGGCTGTACCCGGGCCGCGGAGCTGAGGCCGTGGCGCGGCTCTGGCTGGCCCGCGGACCCGAGCTCGTCGTGATTACCTGCGGCTCCGATGGTCTGGTTGCCGTGCGGAAGTCCGGCATCGCCATCCACCGGGCAACTGGGCTGCGGCCCGCCTCGGTGACTGAATTCGACGCCACATTCACCGGTGCCCTGCTGGGCGGGCTGCATGAGCTGAGCGACGCCGGTGTCAGCATCGAGGTTCTCAGTACGAGCGAGCTTGCCTCCGTGCTGGACACGGCGACCGCCACAGCAAGCCGGAGCGACACGAGTTGTTTCAATCTCGCGACGGCATCAGCGCTCCGCTAACGGCTGGCATAGCCGAACGCCGCAGTCCCGCTACGGGCCGGGGCCGGCCGGACGGCGTGCTGGCCTGCCTGACCGCTGAGCTGTGTCGCATGTTCGGAGGCGCCGGATGCTGGTTGCGGGGATAGATTCCTCGACGCAGTCGACCAAGGTGGTGCTATGCGACGCCGCGGACGGCACGGTGGTCGGTGCAGGCAGTGCGCCTCACCCGGCCGGCACCGAAGTTGACCCGCGGGCATGGTGGGACGCACTGCGCAAGGCTGGCGACGGCCTGCTGAGCCGGGCCGCTGCCGTCGCGGTCGCGGGTCAGCAGCACGGGTCGGTGTTCCTGGACGCTGACGGCTCGGTAGTCCGTCCGGCCCTGCTATGGAACGACATGCGGTCGGCCGCGGCCGCTGCGGAACTCGTCGCAGAGTTCGGCGGGCCGCGGTGGTGGGCCGATACCACCGGAAGCGTGCCCACGGCCTCGTTCACCGTGACAAAGCTGCGCTGGCTGGCGGAGCACGAGCCGGATAACGCCGCGCGGGTCGCCCGGGTACTGCTGCCGCACGACTGGCTGACCATGCAGCTCGGCGCGTCCGAGCCGGTCACCGACCGCGGCGACGCGTCCGGGACGGGGTACCTCGCGACGGCGAAGGGCGAATGGCTGCCCGACGTGGCCGCTGCGGCACTGGGCCACGAGCCTGCGCTACCGCGGGTGGCGGCACCAAGCGAGGTGGTAGGGCACACGTCCAGTGGTGCCCTACTCGCGCCAGGTACCGGCGACAACATGGCGGCCGCGCTTGGCCTCCGACTGGAACCCGGCGAGGTGGCGGTATCTGTGGGCACGTCTGGCACGGCATTCGCGGTGACGGACATCGCGGCTGCCGATCCTTCGGGCGCGGTCGCCGGCTTCGCCAGCGCGACCGGCAGCTTCCTGCCCCTGGTGTGCACGGTCAACGCGGGCCTGGTGCTGGCGGCCGCAGCCGCCATGACCGGAACGGACCTGGCCGGGCTGGCCGCGCGCGCACTAGCCGCCGAGTCCGGCGCGGCCGGCGTTACGCTCCTGCCGTACTTCGGCGGAGAGCGAACGCCCAACCTGCCGCTGGCCACGGGCGTGATCACCGGACTGACAACCACGAACGGAACTGCGGAGAACCTGGCGCGGGCAGCGGTCGAGGGCGTGCTCTGCTCGCTGGCTGATGCGGTGGACTTGCTCGGAGTCGAGCCACGCCGGATTCTGCTCATCGGCGGCGGAGCGCGCTCGGAAGCCGTCTGCGCGCTAGCGCCCGGCTTCTTTGGGGCGGACGTCGACGTGCCAGAACCGCAGGAGTACGTCGCGCTCGGCGCCGCGCGGCAGGCCGCGTGGGTACTGACCGGCGCGCCGGAGCCACCAGACTGGCCGCGGCCGCCCGTGCGGCGCTATTCCGGCGAGCTACAGCCACGCCTGCGCGAGCGTTTCGCGGCGTTGCGCGCGGCGACATCGTCCTGGGCCGGAGGCCTGCCAATCCCGGAGGGAAGAAAGGAACAATCACCATGACCGAAGACCGGTATGCACCGAGGACCGATGACCACTTCTCGTTCGGGATATGGACGGTGGGCTGGCAGGGGGTCGACGTCTTCGGTCCCGCGGTGCGCCCGCCCATGCCGGCCGACCGGGCTGTCCGCAAGCTCGCCGAGCTCGGCGCCTACGGCGTCAATTTCCACGACAACGACGTCTTCGACTTCGACGCCAGCGACACCGACCACGACAAGCGGATCACTGACTTTAAACAGGCCCTCGCCGACACCGGCCTGGTCGTGACGACCGCCACGACCAACCTGTTCAGCCACCCGATCTTCAAGGAGGGTGCCTTCACCGCCAACGACCGGGAGGTGCGCCGCTTCGCGCTGGCGAAGGTAATGCGCAACCTCGACCTTGCCGCCGAGCTCGGGGCGAGCGTGTACGTGTGCTGGGGCGGCCGGGAAGGCGCGGAGTCGGGGGCCAGCAAGGACGTGCGTGCCGCGCTCGAACGGTACAAGGAAGCATTCGACGTGCTGAGCCAGTACGTCATTGACCACGGATATCAGCTGCGGTTCGCGATCGAGCCCAAGCCAAATGAGCCGCGCGGCGACATCTTGCTCCCGACCGCCGGGCACGCCCTCGCGTTCATCACCGAGCTGGAGCACCCCGAGATGGTCGGCATCAACCCAGAGGTCGGCCACGAGGAGATGGCCGGACTCAATTACGCGCATGCCATCACTCAGGCGCTCTGGCACGGCAAACTTTTCCATATCGACCTCAACGGGCAGAACGGCCCACGCTACGACCAGGACTTGCGGTTCGGGGCGGGCAACGCCCGCGGAGCTTTCTGGATCGTCGACGCGCTCGAAGCTGGCGGCTACGACGGGCCGGTGCACTTCGACTTCAAGCCGCCGCGCACCGAAGACGACGACGGCGTGTGGGAGTCGGCGGCAGCGTGCATGCGCAACTACCTGATCCTGCGCGAGAAGGTCCGCGCGTTCCGGGCCGACCCGCAGGTGCAGCAGGCATTGCGGGCCGCGCGCGTGGACCAGCTCGCCGTCCCGACGCTGGCCCCAGGGGAGACCTGGCGCGACGTCGCCGGGTTCGTGCCCGATGTGGCGACGCTGGCGGAGCGCGGAATGGCCTTCGAGCGGCTCGACCAGCTCGCCCTCGAGCACCTCTACGGGGTCAGGTAACTACCCCGCTGCCGGGTGCTATCCGGCCGCGGAGCCTTCATCCCGGCGAGCCCTGGCCCGGCGCTTGCCCTCGTGCATCGCCGCCACCCTGGCTATCGGGATGCCGTGTCCCTCGGCTACGAGGTCGGCAGGAAGTTGCTGTGGCGCGGGCAGTGCCGCCGCCCATGTGTCCCGCCCGGCCGAGGAGGCTGACCGCAGTCTTGATGGTGAAGTCGAGAGGCCGTACGTCGGTGAGCTGATCCCAGCGGACCGGGAACGAGACCGGCGTCCCGGGCCGGACCCGCGGGCTGTACACCGCGACGACTGTGGCGCCGCCTGCTCTGGTCGGGTCCAGGAAGACCTTGCCGCCGCGGTCCTCACGTATGAACGCGGTTGTCGCCAGGTCCGGATCCAGTCGCTGCGCCCGCGCCGCGATCGCCCTGGTCGCTGCGGCGGCGTCGGCGCTGGACTGCCCCGGCACTAGCGGCACCATGACGTGAACGCCCTTGGCGCCGCTGGTCTTGACCGCGCCGAGCAGGCCGACCGATTCCAGCGCCGAGCGCACCAGCAGCGCGGCCCCCACCGCCCGGCCGAAATCGTCCGGTGACGGCGGGTCGATGTCGAGCACCATGAAGTCCGGGCTGTCGGCGTGGCCGGCCCGCATCAACGTCGGGTGATACTCGACCGCCCGCTGGTTGGCGAACCACAGCAGCGTCTGCCGGTCATTGCATAGCGCGTACGCCACCTCGCGGTGAGAGCTCTCGGCCCACACCGTCACCGTACGCACGAAGTCCGGCGTGTACTTGGGCACGTTCTTCTGCATGAACGGCGCCTGACCGGGCCGCACCCGCACGACCGACAGCGGCCGATCCGCGAGCGCGGGGACGAACACGTCGCTGACCGCGTCCAGGTAATCCACCAGATCCCGCTTGGTGGCTCCAGCACCGTCGAACAGTTCCTGGTCGAGGTTGGTGAGCCGAACGCCAGCCCGTTCCCCGTCCTGATCGTTCTTGGCCGCCACCCGGATCAGCCGCCATCGGCTGGCGCGCTCGCGGCCAGCGCCAGGCCACGAAGCGTCTTCACCGCTGCCGCCGGATCCTCGGCGCCGTAGACTGCCGAGCCGGCGACAAACATATCGGCGCCCGCTTCCGCGCAGCGCCCGATCGTGTCCTCGCTCACGCCACCGTCTACTTGCAGCCAGACCTCGCCGCCGAAACCGTCAATCAGCTCACGCGCGCGGCGGACCTTGGGCAGGACGAGGTCCAGGAACGGCTGGCCGCCGAAGCCTGGCTCGACGGTCATCAGCAGCAGCATGTCGACCTCGGCCAGCAGGTCCGCATCCGACAGCACCGGAGTGCCGGGATTGAAGGCCAGGCCCGCGCGCGCCCCGGCCGCTCTGATGGCGCGCAGGGTCCGGACGGGCGCGCTAGCAGCCTCGGCGTGAATGGTCACGCTTCGCGCACCGGCCTCGGCGTAACCGGGCGCCCAGCGGTCAGGATCCTCGATCATGAGGTGGCAGTCCAGTGGGAGCCGCGTGTGGCGGTGCAGCGCTTCCACGACCGGCAAACCGATCGTGAGGTTGGGAACGAAGTGCCCGTCCATCACGTCGACATGGAGCCAGTCGGCCGCATCCGCGACCGCGTGCGCTTCGTCGGCGAGCCTGGCAAAGTCGGACGCCAGCAGGCTCGGTGCAATCTGAACATTCATCTCAGGGCCGATTCTAGGCGCGCCCGTTGCGGCGAGGATGGCTCGGAGTGTCAGAGCGGGCCGATAAATTCGGATCGCACCGAGACTCGCTGTTCAGGGAGGCAGTCGTTGACCACCGCACCGACCACGGAGGCGCCTGACCGGCTGCTCGAGCGCGTTCGCAAGCTCCTGGCTAAGGCCGAGGCTGAGGGCGTAACGGTCGAGGAGGCACAGGCTCTCACCGCCAAGGCCGCCGAGCTGATGGCCAAGTACGGCATCGACAGGGCGCTGCTTGCGGCGACGCGGCCCGAGACCGACAGGCCGGACAACCGCATCGTGGAGATCTACAACCCGTGGGCCAGAGTCCAGGCGCATCTGCTTTGCGGGCTGGCCGCCGCGCTGCGCTGCCAGTGCATCCTGCTGTCTGCCAGCGAGGGCCAGCGCGTGCACGTGTTCGGCTACGCATCCGACATCGAGCGGGCCGACGTCCTGTATACCTCGGTGCTCGTCCAGATGTGGCACGGGCTGGTCGCCGCGCAGGTGCCAGCCAGGGCCGACAACGTGCGCGCCTGGCGGCGTAGCTGGCTGCTTGGCTATACGGCGGCGGTGATCGCCAAGGTCCGAGCGGCGGAGCAGCGCGCCGAGCAGGCAGCGAGCGACGCCGAGACCGGGGGCGCTTCCTCGCACGCAGCGCTGGTCCTGGCCGATAGATCGATGGTTATCCGGCAGAGCGTTGCCAGCGCGTATCCGGTCACCAGGACGGCGCGCATGACGTACACCGGCGGCGGCTACGGTGCCGGGTACGCACAGGGCAAGCGCGCTGACATCGGGACCGGGCGCGTCGGGCCCAGGCGGACTCCGGCATTGCCGGGCGTGGCCCGCTAGGGACCGCGAGCGCTCGCTACTGCCGGCGCGGCCCTACAGGCGCGCGGCGCTGCTAGGCACGGCAGGGCTAGGGCACGGCCCTGCGCGCGCCTGGCACCCGGCCGGGTTACGGGCTGGGCCGAAGCAGGGCGAGGAAAATGGCGTCTGTGCCATGAAGGTGCGGCCAGAACTGCGCGTACCGTCCGGCTGGGCCGCTCCTGATTCCGGGCACTTCCGGTAGCGCGGCAGGCGCGTCGAGCACGTCGACACCGGGTCGCGCGGCCAGCACGTCCGCGACGACGTCGTGTGTCTCGACCAGATGGGGCGAGCAGGTCACGTACGCGACGACGCCGCCGGGCCGCGCGGCATCGAGGGCGGCGGACAGCAGGCCGCGCTGCAGGCCGCCCAGGGAGTCCACGTCGGCGGGGGTTCGGCGCCAGCGCGCCTCAGGCCTGCGGCGGAGCGCTCCCAGGCCGGAGCACGGCACGTCGGCTATTACCCGGTCAAAGCTCCCGCTGTGCCAGGCGGGCCTGGTGCCGTCGGCGACGATAATGGCGGCAGATCCGGCCGGGATAACGGCTGAGCGGACGAGCCCGGCGCGGTGCTCGCGCACCTCGGCGGCCAGGATCCGTGCGCCCGACCCGGTCGCAAGCCCGGCCAGCAGGCGCGCCTTGCCGCCAGGGCCAGCGCACACGTCCAGCCACCGGGCATCGGGTCCATCCACGCTGACCCTGGTGAGCGCGAGCGCGGCGAGCTGGCTGGCCTCATCCTGGACCCCAGCCCTGCCGTCGGCGACGAGGCTGATGGCGGCCGGATCCCCGTCGGCCAGGTAGGCGCCGAACGGTGACCATTGCGCCGGAGCACAGCCGGCCGCCACCAGTTCGTCACGCCCGGCGAGGCCGGGCACCACACACAAGTGAACGGCTGGGCGTTCGCTGCCGGCAGCGAGCGCGGCTTCGGTCTCTCGCATATCGCCGCCCGGTGCATCGCCGAGCGCCTCGGCGAATGACTCGACGATCCATCGCGGATGGCTGTAACGGACCGCTAGGTGGCCGATCTGATCCGCGTCCCTGGCTGGTGCCGCGATGTCGAGCCAGCCGTTCAGGTCCCTGGTGGCGACGCGGCGCAGCACCGCGTTCACGAAACCGGCGGGCCGCTGGCCCGCCACTTCCTTGACCAGGTCCACCGACGTGGCCACTGCCGCGTGAGGCTGGATTCTGGTCGCCAGCAGCTGATGGGTGCCAAGCCGCAGCACCTCGCGCACGACCGCATCCAGGGAGTCAAGATCGCGGTCGCAGCAGATCGCCAGCACAGCGTCGTATGTGCCGCGACCGCGCAGCGTGCCGTAGGTTAGCTCGGTTGTTAGCGCTGCGTCCCGCCCACTGAGCCCGCGCTGTGCCAGCAGCTGCGGTAGCAGCAGGTTCGCGTAGGCGTCACGATCGGCCACGGCCAGCAGCACGTCCAGCGCGACGCGCCGAGCCGGATCTCCGTGCGGCCGGCTCGACTGGCCCCGTCGGCCCGGCTGGACCCGTCGGCCCGGCTGCCCCTGTCCGGCCGGCTGGACCCGTCCACCCGGCTGCCCCCGTCCACCCGGCTGGCCCCGTCCACCCGGCTGGCCATGAGCTGCGCTCGACCGCGGTGCCTCGGCCACTCAGCCCAGCACCGCCGGCACGCCGTCTCGGTGCAGTCCGCGAACCCAGTCGGCGGCAGGCATCCTCCGCTTGCCATCGGCCTGGACATCGCCGAGCACCACGGGGCCGGTGCCTGTCCCGGCGAGGATGCGATCGCGCTCGACGCGCACCTCACCAGGAGCGACCGGACGGTCACCGGCGTCGGCGGCATCGACGCCCGCCGCTGCCACGGGCCACAGCTTGACCCGCACGCCGTCGAGCTTGGTCCACGCCCCTGGCTCGGGGGTGCAGGCACGGATCTGCCGGTCAACGGCGTTGGCCGCGGTGCGCCATTTGACCTGCGCGTCAGTTGGCGTGATCTTGGGAGCGAGGCTGACGCCGTCAGCGGGCTGCTCGCGCGCTTCGAGCTCGCCCGCCTCGATGCCGTCGAGAGTCGCGACGAGCAGGTCAGCTCCGGCGATGCTCAGGCGCTCGAGCAGGTCCCCGGCGGTGTCAGCCGCGCGGATGGGCTCGGTCAGCACTCCGTACACCGGGCCCGCGTCGAGCTCCCGGACGATCTGGAATGTCGTGGCGCCTGTCAGGTCGTCACCGTGCAGGATCGCGTGCTGCACCGGAGCTGCACCGCGCCAGGCCGGCAGTACCGAGAAATGCAGGTTGACCCAGCCACGGGCGGGGATGTCGAGCGCGATCTGCGGGATGATGGCCCCGTAGGCCGTGACCGGGCAGCAGTCGGGCGCGATATGCCGCAGCCTGGTGAGGAAATCCTCATCGGCCAGCCGGGTCGGCCGCAGGATCTCGATCCCGGCGTCGACGGCTCGCTGGGCGATCGGGCTCTGGCCAACCTTGAGTCCGCGGCCAGCCTTTGCATCGGGCCTTGTGATCACCGCGACGATGTCGTGCCTGGACTTCAGCAGCGCGTCCAGTGATGGCAGCGCGGTTTCCGGCGTCCCAGCGAAGACCAGGCGCATGCCCTAGAAGGCCTTGCCGTTAGTGGGATGCGGCGACAACTTCACCAGCGGTACCGGCTCCCCCCACCATTCCGACGCGCGGATTTCCTTCATCGCCAGCTTGCGCTGAGCAGGATCGAGCCGGTCGATGAACAGGACGCCGTCCAGATGATCTGTCTCGTGCTGCACGCAGCGAGCGAGCTGGCTCGTGCCCTCCACGGTGACGGGCTCGCCATGCATGTCGAATCCCGTCGCAACTGCGCCGAACGACCTGCTGGTCGGATACGCCAGGCCGGGGAAGGACAGACAACCCTCGTCATCGACCTCGACCTCAGCAGACAGCTTCAGCGTGGGGTTGATGATGTGTCCGAGCACGTCGTCGACGTAATAGGTGAAGACCCGCAGACCGACGCCAATCTGCGGAGCAGCAAGACCGACGCCCGGCGCGTCCATCATCGTGTCGGTGAGGTCCTTGACCAGCTTCCGCAGCTCGGCGTCGAAGGTGATCACCGGGTCGGCTGGCGTCCGCAGAACCGGATCACCGAACAACCGGATCGGCCTGATACTCACTGCATTCCTCCAGGCATAAGCGCTTTTTTCAGCAGCCCGACGGAAAGGCCGCAGCCGCTTAAGTCTATGAAGCTCGCGGTCCTGCCCCAGCCCCTGGCGACCGCGCCTTGAATGCTGCCTTGCGCGCGGCGCGTGCCACGCTGGGATCGGGATGATGCTCGCTGAGGGTCGTCAGCAGGTCGATGACGCCCGGGTGCCTGACCTGCCACAGTCCGGCGACGATCTCGGCCTGCGCCTCCGGCGCCACGTCCGGCAGCAGCTCGGCGACCACGTCACGCGGGTCAGCCTCTTCAAGCAGGCCGGCACCGAGATCGACCAGAAGCCAGGTGCGATCAGCCGGGCCTAGCTCGGCTTCTTGGCCGTGCTCGTGCAGCCAGACGGCCGCGTGCGCCCGCAGCAGCGGCTCGTCAAGCGCGGCGCGCACTTCTGCCGTTGCGGCCTTGCCGATCCGGTCTAGGACGGCGAAGGCGGCTCCGCGCAGGCCGGGCGTGCCGGTCGCGGCAGCGGCGATCAGCTCAGCCGCGGCCTGTTCTTCGGACCTGCCGACTAGCCATTCGTTGATCTTCGACTCGCCGTCCTCAGCGTCGCAGCTGGCCAGCGTCGTCAGCAGCCCGACGGCACCGTGGCGGTCCGCTGTGCCGAGCACCGGCACGTGCCAGCCTTGCTCGAGCAATCGCCGGTGTACTCCCCAGACACCGAGCGGCGACAGCACGACGGTCAGGCCGCCCGCGTGCTCCTCGGTGCCTAGCTCGACGACACCGAGGTCGGCCAGCGTCTCGAGGGCGTGTGACAAGGCCGCAGCCTCGTCGGCGTCAGGCGTCCGTGCGGGGGCTGCCTGAGTGCCGCGCGTCTCGACGACGGCGACAAGCCCGGCATTGGTGCCCTCGTTGCCCGCGGTGCCCTTGCCCTTGCCAGCCGCGCCCTTGCCAGCCGTGCCCTTGCCAGCCGTGCCCTTGCCAGCCGCGCCCCTGCCAGCCGTGCCCTTGCCGGAGGTGTTCTTGCCTGCATTGCCCTTGCTCGCAGCCCCCTTGCGTGCGGCAGACGGATCAGCTCCTGGCAGCCGTCGAGTGCCGGCGGCCGCCACGTACGCGTCGAACAGCGCTTCGATCCGCACCGGCGCGCCCACCGTGTAGAGCGCGGTCGCCAGCCCGTCCAGCTCCTCGCCGCCAAGGAGCGCGGCCAGCGCGGCGTCCCATTCGCGCAGGACGTCCTCCGCGCTGGCAGCGGACAGCGAAATCGCACCAGAAACAGGAGGATCCACGCTGACGGTCTCGCTGGTAACGGCGGCGACCTGCCAGGCCGCGTCCAGCTCGTCGAGCGTGAGCTCCAGCGCCTCGGCAGCCGCCCGCGCGTCGCTGCCGTCCAAGACCTCGCTGATCGCTACATCGGGCTGCTCCGCGGCCCAGGCCCGCAGGTCGCGCGCTGCCCGCAGCAGCGGCGCTACTCTGGCAGCGGCGGCCAGTTCGTCGCGCGGGGCGAGGCGCACTGGCGGCATCCGCGGGCGGTCGGACCGGGCTTTGCCAGCGACGTTGTCGGCCGCTGCTGGCCCCGGCTGCGGGCCGCCCGGTGAGTTGGTCACCCAAGTACCCTACGGCCTAGACGGAATGTAGTCAGATCAGCGCCGCTGGGTCGAGCTGGACGCGGACCGCGCCCGGTTCCTTGGCCGCGGTCCTGACGGCCTGGGCCGCGCGCAGCGCGACTGCCAGCTCGGTGCCCTCTGACCTGGGCACACGGACCAGGTACCGGACCGCATCCGGGTCCTCTTCGTCCGCGTCCCCGGCCGCTCCGCTTCGCCCGGCGGCCCCGGCCGCTCCGCTTCGCCCGGCGGCCCTGACCAGCCCGGCAGGAGGCCCGGCGGCGGATCCGCTCACCGCTGGCAGCGGCCCAAGCACTTCCGCGTCGTGAGGGAGATTGGTGACCGCGATCAGGGCATCGACAGCATCGGGCGGCCCCGCGAGCGACGCCATCCGAGCTACTGGCGGGAAGCGCAGCTCGGCGCGCTCCCCGAGCTCCCGGTCAGCGAATGTCGCCGGATCCCAGCGGATCAGCGCCTGCACTGCTGGCTGGCCGCCGTCAGCCACGACCACGACGCTGCCGCCGTCGGCCGCTGGTCGTACCAGCGCGGCCGCATTGAGCCAACGCCGCAGCGCTTCTTCGGCCGCCCGCAGGCTCGCCACACCGAGCATGGCCCAGCCGTCGACGAGGATGGCAGCGCTGTATCCGCCATCGGCAGGTGGCTCGGCACCGGGAGTTGCGACCACGACGGCGGGTTCGCTGCTCACGCGGTCGAGAACGTGACTGCCGCCTGACGTGAGCACGTGGAGCGGGCTGAACGCCCGGCCAAGTTCTTCCGCCGTGCGCCGGGCACCGGTCATGACGGCGCGCAGCCCATCGTGCCCGCACTGGCGGCACGCGCGACCGATCGCCGATCCGCACCAGCCACAGCGCAGTGGCGCTTGCGGGCCTGGCAGTTCCGCCGGGCCGCCGCAGGTGCATCGCGCCCGTGCATGGCAGCGCTCGCACGCCACGGCAGCCAGATAGCCACGCCGCGGCACCTGAACGAGTACGGGCCCGTCAGCGAGCGCGGCGCGCGCCGTCCGTAGCGCGATGCTCGGCAGTCGCGCCGACCTGGCGGCTTCGTCTCTGGCCAGCTCGGCCTCGCCGCCTGCGGGCTGCACGGCTGGCGCGCATCGCCGGACGACGGCGCGGTCGGCAGCCAGGGACCTGGCCCAGCCGCTCGACACCAGCAGGGCAGCCTCGGCCGTCCTGGCGAAGCCGCCGATGAGCGCGCCGCCGTGGGCCAGGTAGGCGCGCAGCACCAGGACCTCCCTGGCGTGGGGATAAGGCGCCCGCGGCTCGGCATGCAGGTCGTCGCCCTCGTCCCAGAGCACCACCAGGCCTAGGTCAGCCACCGGTGCGAACATCGCCGATCGGGTCCCGGCCACGAGCTTGACCTCGCCTCTGGCCACCGCAAGCCAGCGGCGGTACCGTTCCGCAGCGCCCAGGCTGGCCGACAGCACGACGTGCCGGGCCGGACCGAGCTGGCGGGCGAGCGCGGCATCGACGAGGGCCAGGTCGCGCGCATCCGGTACCACCGCGACGGCGCCGCGACCCGACCTGGCCACGGCGGTCATGGCCGCCGCTATCTCATCCGGCCAAGTCGGACCAGGCAGGGCCGACCAGACGGCACGGGGACTGCGGCCAGCTGCAAGCGCCGCGAGGAACGAAGCTCCATCCCGGTACCGCCCCCAGGAGCCGTCCGCGTCCGCATCGGGCGCCAGTTGGACGCGCACCGGCGCCGCCTGGTCCACAGCGGCCGCCGCGCTGGCCACGGCCGCTGGCCCAGACCGAGTCTTGCTCGCTGCGGCGTGGCGCGGCGGGATGGCCAGGCGCAGCACGTCGGCAAGAGTGCCGCCGTACCGGTCGGCTACCGCCCTTACCAGCTCGGCGATTTCCGGCGTGAGCACCTGCTCGGCGGCGACGACGCGCTCCAGGAAGCCGAGCCTGCCCTGGTGATCGCTCTCGCACAGCCGCGCCAGTACGAACCCGCTGACGAGCTGGCCGGCGAACCGTACCCGGACCTGGCTGCCCGGCACGGCCAGTGCTGCGAGCGTTTCTGGGACGAGGTAGTCGAACGGACGGTCCAGGTGTGGCAGGGAGATGTCAACGGCGACCCGCGCGATGGGCAGCTCGGCCGCCGGCTGCTGCGCGGCGCGTGCCGACGCCCCCCGATGACGCGCCGTCTGCGACGCCTGACCCGACACGGTTCCTGTCTTATCAGAGGATGACGACGCTAACGACACGCCGCAGCCGCTGCTGCGCCGTCGATGCGGACTAGCTGGGAACCCTGAGTTAGCTGACGCAGGACCCTGAAGGCACCGCGCCGTCATCGGCCAGGTGTTGCCGGAGCGTCGCCGGGATCGGCCGTTGCGCCACGACGTCCGCCCTGGCCTGCGCCATGTCGTTGGCCATCGCGAACAGCGCCGTGCGTACGCCGATTTGCCCGGTCGCCGCAGCGGACGCATTGGCCCGGCTCGCGGCCGTCTCGAGATCTGCTGCCTGAACCGACGTCGGCGCATGGCCATTCAGATCCGTCAGCACCCGCTCGTACGCATCGTGCACGGCAACTGGGTACGCGCCGCAACTGGCGGCTGATCCGCCCGTGGTACCGACGACAATCAAGATGATGATCACCGCCCACGCCATCGACGCGCCGATGGCCAGCCATGATGCCCTGCGGCTCGCCTGGCCGCCAGGCTGGCGAAGGCTCAAGATCCCAAGCACAAGGCCGGGAACGACAAGCGGTATCAGGCCCGCCGTCACCACGGTGCGCGGTGGCCAGCGACTCTGCGAGGCTGCTTCCGGCGCATCCGTGGCCGCGTTCGCAGCCGCCGCGCGGGTCACATTATTGCCGTCACGTGCGGAGTCCGAGCCTTGCGACCCCAGGTGGGGGCCCGGGCCTGGCCATGGCCCGGTCTCCCAGGGCGGCGGCGTGCCGGCCGCTACGTTCGTCGTCTCGCCCGCCCATGGTGGCGCGCTTGCCGGCACGGGCCAGACTTCGTGATGGTCACGTGGCTGCGCGTCGGCTTCGTCGTCGTCCAACGCGACTGTCATGGAGTCCGGAAGCAGGCCAGCGCGCCCAGTCCGGAGGAACCACTCGGCCTGCCGGGCGCCTCGACCGCCAGCGTCGGAAGCGTTGCCTTCGGAAGTGTTGCCTTCGGAAGTGTCGGCTTCTGTATCACCAGTTCCGTCGGCATGGGCGTCCGCGGCATTGCGGTACGGGGCAGCCTCGGGCGCGAACCATGGATCACTCGGCTGCGCGCCGTCCGCCATGGTTGGCTCGCCCGCAGGCTCAGGGGCGGTCGCGGCCTCTCCCACGGTGCCGCTCCGGTCAGACGACATCACTCACCTGGCAGGGCTCGCGTCGGCTTCGACATTGGTAAAGATCGTAGGCCAATACCACAACGTTGTGCGGATAACTAACAAATTGCCCGATACCCCTACCACTGATAGCCGCACTCCCGCCGGCATCTGGGCTCAGGCCCCGATCGCCGACCTCAGCGCCTCGGCGCGGTCCGTCCGCTCCCAGGAGAAGTCGGGCTCCTCCCGGCCGAAATGACCATAGGCCGCTGTCTGCGCGTAGATCGGGCGTAGTAGGTCGAGGTCACGGATGATCGCCGCCGGTCGGAGGTCAAAGACCTGAAGCACCGCGTCCTGGATCCGCTCGATCGGGGCGCGCTCAGTGCCGAAGCACTCGACGAAGAGGCCAACCGGCTTGGCCTTGCCGATCGCGTAGGCCACCTGGGCCTCGCAGCGGTCAGCCAGGCCGGCAGCGACGACGTTCTTCGCCACCCAGCGCATCGCGTACGCGGCGCTTCGGTCCACCTTGGACGGGTCCTTGCCGGAGAAGGCGCCGCCGCCGTGACGGGCCATCCCGCCGTACGTGTCAATGATGATCTTGCGGCCCGTGAGCCCGGCGTCGCCCATCGGACCGCCGATCTCGAACCTGCCGGTGGGGTTCACCAGCAAGCGGTACCCGGTCGTGTCCAAGTCCAGGCCGGCCAGCACGGGCTCCACGACGTGCTCGCGAATGTCCGGCGCGAGCATGCCGACCAGGTCGATGGCGGGCGCGTGCTGGGTCGAGACGACCACGGTGTCAAGGCGGACCGCCTCGTCACCCGCGTACTCGATGGTGACCTGGGTCTTGCCGTCGGGCCGAATGTAGGGGACCTCGCCGCTCCTGCGTACCTCAGACAGCCGCTTGGCCAGCCGGTGCGCCAAAGTGATCGGCAGTGGCATCAACTCGGCGGTGTCGCGGCAGGCATAGCCGAACATCAGGCCCTGATCGCCGGCGCCCTGGCGGTCGAGCTCGTCCGACCCCTCGCCCTCGCGGTGCTCCACGGCCTCCCCGACGCCCAGGGCGATGTCGGCCGACTGCGAACCGATCGAGACCTGGACGCCGCAGGTCGATCCGTCGAAACCCTTGGCCGATGAGTCGTAGCCGATCTCCAGGATCTTCTCCCGGATGATGCCGGGGATGTCGACGTAGGTATCGGTCGTCACCTCACCAGCCACGTGTACCTGGCCGGTCGTGATGAGCGTCTCGACGGCGACCCTGCTGCGGTTATCGCCCTTGAGCATGGCGTCCAGGATCGCATCGCTGATCTGGTCCGCCATCTTGTCGGGATGCCCCTCAGTGACGGACTCGGAGGTGAAGAGACGACGAGCCACTACACACCTTTTCTTCTGCTGAGTTCTTCTGCTGAGTTGATGTTGGGGCCGGCAGCGACAGCACGCTCCCCAATGATCTCCGCCGAATTGTACCGGTGCACGTCCAGCACCGTTACGGACCTCCGGTTATTCCGTGCTAGCCGAGTCTGGCGACCACCAGATCCCAGATTGCGTCGGCGATCTCGTCCTTGTGCGCACGGGGCAGCTTCACCTCGGTGCCGTCAGCGCCGAGCACCGTGGCCTCGTTGTCGGCAGTCCCGAAAGCCAGCCCGTTCCCAACCTGGTTCACCACCAGGAGGTCGGAGCCCTTCCGCGCCAGCTTGGCGCGGCCGTTCGCCAGGACGTCGCCCGTCTCGGCGGCGAACCCGACGATCACCTGGCCGGGCCGACGCCGGCTCGCGACGAGGTCCCGGACGATGTCTGGATTCTCGGCCAGCACGACGGGCTCAGGCAGCTCGCCGCCGCCCTTCTTGATCTTGCTCTCGCTGCGGACGGCTGGCCGGAAGTCGGCGACCGCCGCCGCCATGACGATGGCATCAGCCGAGTCGGCCGCGGCCAGCATCGCCGCGTGCATATCTGCCGCCGACTTGACCCGGATCACGCGCACACCAGCTGGGTCGGGCAGCTCGGTGTTCGCGGCCACGAGCGTGACCACGGCACCCCGGCTCGCCGCCGTGCGGGCGAGGGCGTAACCCTGCTTGCCGGACGACCAGTTGCCCAAGTACCGGACCGGATCGAGCTCCTCCCTCGTACCCCCGGCGGACACCACGACCGTGCGGCCCGCCAGGTCGGGCGCAAGGGCTGCAGCCCCCCTGGCCAGTACGCGCTCAGCCGTGGCGTGCAGCTCCGTGGGATCTGGCAGCCTCCCTGGCCCGGAATCCGCTCCCGTTAGCCGCCCGGAGGCCGGGTCGAGCACGATGCAGCCGCGCTGGCGCAGGGTCGTCACGTTTGCGCGGGTGGCCGGGTGCTCCCACATCTCGGTGTGCATCGCGGGAGCGAAGACGACTGGACAGCGCGCCGTGAGCAGTACCGCGGTCAGCAGGTCATCGGACATGCCGACGGCCGCGCGCGCCATGAGATCGGCGGTTGCCGGGGCAACGATGACGAGGTCGGCCTCCTGCCCCAGGCGCACGTGCTGGACCTCGTGCACTGATTCCCACGGGCTGACGGCCACCGGCTGGCCCGACAGCGCTGCCCAGGTAGCAGCGCCGACGAAGTTAAGAGCCGCGGGCGTCGGCACAACCTTGACCTGGTGACCGGCCTCGGTCAGCAGGCGGAGTAGCTCACACGCTTTGTACGCCGCGATCCCAGCAGAAACGCCCAGGACGATGCGCATTCCACCCTCCGAGCTTCACTTGCTGAGCACGCGGATGAGGTCAGTCCGCGCCGACAGGCGGTACTCAGACCTCGGGCGCCTCGGCGGACAGCAGACGCTCGCTGATCTCGCGGAGTGCGATCGACAGCGGCTTCTCCTGCAGCCTGGTCTCGACAAGCGGACCAACGTACTCCAGCAGACCTTCGCCGAGCTGGGCGTAGTACGCGTTGATCTGCCTTGCCCGCTTCGACGCCATGATCACTAGGCCGTACTTGCTGTCGACCACCTCGAGCAGATCGTCGATCGGCGGGTTGATGATGCCTTCTACGGCCGGAGTCGCTGCCAACGTGTGCCTTCCGGATCTGGATCGCAGTGGATGCCTTGCTCAGCAAGGTCGGGGGCCGTGTCGCCATACTGTGCCCGTATCAAGGCTACCAGCTGGTCGGCGACGTCCTGGACGGACGTGTTAACCAGCGTGATGTCGAACTCGTCGCTCGCGGCCATTTCGGTGCGAGCGGCTTCCAGCCGGCGGCTGATGGCGTCGGCCGACTCGGTGTTCCGGCTAACGAGACGGCGTTCTAGCTCCTGCCAGGACGGCGGCGCCATGAAGACGAGCAGGGCGCCGGGAACCGCCGCGCGGACCTGCCTGGCGCCTGCCACGTCGATCTCCAGCAGGGCGGGCTTGCCCTGCTCGAGGCGCTCCTGGACGGGAGCTCGCGGTGTGCCGTAACGGTTGCCGGCAAAACGCGCGGATTCCAGCAATTCGCCGCGAGCCGCCATTGACTCGAATTCCGGCTCGGAGACGAAGAAATACTCCCGGCCATTTACTTCGCCGGGCCGCGGCGGCCGGGTTGTGACGGACACCGACTGCCAGATCCAGGGACACTGGCTGCGAAGCCGCTCAGCCACCGTGCTCTTGCCCACCGCCGACGGGCCGGAGAGCACGGTAAGCCGTGCAGGGGCAGGGGCACCGCGGCGCAGCCCGCGCGGCTCGGCTGCGAGCATGCTTCCCGCGGTCCCCTCCCTGGCTCGTTCAGTGCTACTCAGATATCGCCACCGAACTCTGTCTCCAGCGCACTGCGCTGGTTGGCGCCCAGACCGCGGACACGCCGCGACTCCGCGATGCCCAGTCGCTCCATGATCTGCTTCGCCCGTACCTTGCCAACGCCCGGCATGGACTCTAGCAATGCCGACACCTTCATCTTGCCCACAACATCGTCGGTCTGCCCCTCCTTGAGGACCTGAGGAAGGGTCGTCGAGCCATGCTTAAGCTTGTTCTTTACTTCCGCCCGGTCCTTACGGGCCTGGGCCGCCTTCTCTAGCGCCGCCGCCCGCTGCTCGGGAGTAAGTGGAGGAAGAGCCACGCGAGGTCACCTCGGGTTTCGTATCGAAAATGTCGCTCCGCGAGGGGAAACTAGCGAGTTACGCCCGGCTCGGCAATGCGAACCCGCGTTTGCATCAGCACAAATTAGCCAATATCACGCCCAGTACCAGTCCGTGTACCTAGCGTAGTTATATTTTCGCTGGCAGCGCAAGAAAGTCGACTTCCTGCGACACATCGCAGGTCGCTGACCAGCGGCTCAATGTGTCCTCTGGGTCCGTTTCTGGGGGACTGATGAGGACAGTCGCGCTGCTTCGAACGCCTTCTCGCCGTGGACCGGCCGACGCTTGCCCGAATGACCGACGCAAGCCCGAGCGCGGGGTCTGCGCAGTCCCGTTCCGCAAGTGCGGATCCCGCTCCCGGCAGTCAGCCTGTTCGGGCGTCAGGCCGTTGGAAGTACCGCCCAATGAAGGGCGGCACTTCCACCCTCACGCCCTAACAAGAGTTCTCGCCGCCAAAGCCCGCGGCGGTGTAGCCCAAGACGGCGAACGCCAGCCCGTCGCGAAGACGCCAACGCCCTCGGCGGACGCCTGCCACGACCACCGAACGTCGCAGGGCCGCGATCCGGCCGCTCAGTCCGCGAGACCATGACGCCTTCGTGGGTACCACGCACGGCGCGAATCGCCGTCGACGATCATGACTGCCAGTCGACGCTGGTCTCCGCCGGTCAGCGGCCAGGCCAGCGCCGGTACGCCAGGCCAGCCGCCGGTACGCCAGGCCAGCCGCCAGGACGCCAGGCCAGCCGCCAGGACGCCAAGGGGCCCTCAGCCTCGGAGGGCCTCGGCCCGGCGCAGCGAGGCGGCGATCGCCGCTGCCGCGGCGCCAGGATCGGCCGCGCCGGTGATCGGGCGGCCGATTACGAGCAAGTCGGCCCCAGCTCGCAGCGCCTCCTCGGGCGTGGCGACCCGTGCCTGGTCGTTGACGGCGGCGCCTGCTGGCCGCACGCCGGGCGTGATCAGCAGGATGTCGTCTCCGACCTCGGCTCGCAGCGCCGCCACCTCCTGGGGCGAGCAGACCAGGCCGCGTGCGCCCGCGTCGACGGCGAGCGCCGCCAGTCGGCGGGCTGCCTCGCTGACCGGCCCGGCTAGTCCGATCCCGCTCAGGTCAGCTTCGCCCAGTGAGGTGAGCACCGTGACGGCCACGACCTTGGTACCTGGGGCCGCTTCGGCTGCTGCCCTGATGGCGGCTGGCCCTGCGGCCGCGTGCACAGTCAGCAGTGCCGGACGCAGCCGCGCCACGGCCCTAGCCGCTCCCGCCACCGTGGCCGGTATGTCGTGCAGCTTGAGGTCGAGAAAGATATCCACGCCGCTGGCGCCCCGGACGGACGCGACGGCCTCAGGTCCGTATCGCAAATACAGCTCGAGGCCGACCTTAACGGTGCTGACGTGCGGTGTTACGAGCGCGGCCCAGCGGGCGGCGGTCTCCAGGTCAGGTGCGTCCAGCGCGACGGCGATCGGTGCGTGCCCGGCCATCAGCTCCTCCTCACAACTCTGGCGTTCGGGCTGAGCGTGCGCCCAGCCAGGGCGCGAGCTTCGTGGGCGAGCCCGACGACGTCCGCAAACCGCTCTACCCCGCGAGCGGTCAGTTCCTCCTCAAGTTCACGCAAGATCCGTGCACATGCCGACGGATCGTGAAAGATCGTTGTGCCGACGCTGACTACGGACGCGCCGGCCAGGATCAGCTCCAGCGCGTCCTTGCCCGTCCGAACGCCGCCCATGCCGATGATGGGGACGCCGGGTAGTGCCTCGCGGACCTGCCAGATGCAGCGCACCGCCACGGGCCTGATCGCGGGGCCAGATAGGCCGCCCGTCAGGCCGGCCAGGCGTGGCTGCATCGTGTCGGTGTCGATCACCATGCCGAGCAGGGTGTTGATCATCGACAGGCCATCGGCGCCAGCCGCCACGCACGCTTTGGCAATTGTCACGATGTCAGTGACGTCGGGCGACAGCTTGGCGAACACAGGGATGTCATACCGAGCCCTGGCACGCACGGCCTCGATCACCGCGGCAGACGAATCCGGATTGCAGGCGAACACCTGGCCGCGGTGCTCCACGTTCGGGCACGAGATGTTGACCTCGATCGCGGTCACCCCGGCGGCGTCGGACAGTCGGCCGGCGAGGTCGGCGTACTCAGCCACAGTCCCGCCCGCGATGGACACCACGGCGCGGGCACCCCTGGACAGAAGCCACGGCAGGTCCCGCTGGAGGAACGCGTCGATGCCGGGCCCCTGAAGCCCGATCGAGTTCAGCATGCCGCTTGGCGTCTCGGCCATCCGCGCGGTGGGTCGGCCGGACCGAGGGCCGAGCATGACCGACTTCGTGACGATCGCCCCGATCTTGGACACATCCATGAACTGGGCGAGTTCGCGGCCTGCGCCCGCGCAGCCCGACGCCGTCGTGATCGGGTTCGGCAGCTCGACATGACCAAGCTTCGTCCGCATGTCAACTGCCATGTCCCTGCCTCCCTCCGCGGCCCTTTCCGCCCTGGCCGCCGGCCCCGCGACCGCCGGCTGCGTGACCACCCGCTGGCTTGCCGGCCGCCGACGGACCGCCCCCAGCGCCGCCCCCAGGGCCAGCGCTGCCGAGGCCGGAGCCGGCCCCGTTCCCTTCATGGTCCGGCGGGCGCTGGAGTTGCGCTGCGCGGCGCGACCTAGGCTCCCAGCCGGGAGCCCCGAACGCGTCGAACGGGATGGTGCCGACGTCGTCCCAGCGGACGGACTCGCCGCGGAAGACCGGGCCATCAACGCACGACCGAACCATCCGGGTAATCCCGTCCGAGCCGATGACGGGCAGCACGCACGTCATGCAGACGCCGACGCCGCAGGCCATGGCTTCCTCGACGGCAGCTTGCACGGGTATGTCGTAGCGGCGGGCGAGCATGGTGACTTGTCGAAGCATGGCCATCGGCCCGCACGCGTAGATCACGTCGGTCCGGCCGTCATGGATGACCTGGTCGAGCATGTCGGTGACCATGCCGCGAGTTCCGAGCGAGCCGTCCTCGGTCGTGATAGTCGCCGACCGGCCGGTGCGCCGGGCCGTGAGAGCGCCGAAAACGCGGTCGCCGCTCCCCGCGCCGAGCAGGAAGTCGACCTCGCAGCGCCGTTCCCGGAGCTTCGACGCCAGCGCGAACATCGGAGCGCTGCCGTAGCCGCCGCCGATCAGGAGGCAGTTCGCCGGGTCGCGCGGCAGCGGGAATGGCCTGCCGAGCGGGCCTGTCACGTCGAGCACATCCCGAGCCCGCCGCTCGGCCAGCCACTGGGTGCCGCGGCCGTGCACGGCGAACACGAACTCCACCGTGCCGCCGTGGTCGGGCCGGACGTCGTGGATCGAGAACGCCCTACTCAGCAGCATCGAGCTGTCCGGACCGCCGACGGCTAGCGTCACGAACTGGCCCGGCTTGAAACGCGCGGCAATGGCGGGCGCGACCAGAGTCATCGCGTGATAGGCGTCGACGCGGCGGACCGTGAGCACGGTCCCGCGTACCTGCACCGGACCAGCCTGCGCGTCCATTTCGCTCGGCGTCATGGCGTCCCGCGGAGCGTTGCCGTAGGCACCGATGCAGGCACGGAGGTCGGCCAAGCCCGGCGCAGGCGCGCCGCGTGCTCCTGGAGCGACCGCACGCCTACCTCATCCCTGTCGATGGCCTCGATGCCCTGTACGGCCGCCCACAGGCCCTGGACAGTCGTGATACAAGGGATGGCCCGGCGGACCGCGGCCGTCCGGATCTCGTATCCGTCCCGCCGGAACCCCGACTGCCCTGGTCCGCCGAACGGCGTGTTCACGATCAGGTCGACCTGACCATCCAGGATCCGGTCGACGATCGTCGGCTCGCCGTCGGGCCCGCGACCTTCGCTGTGCTTACGGACGATCGTGGCATGAACGCCGTTCCGGCGCAGAACCTCCTGAGTTCCACGCGTGGCCCAGATTTCGAAACCCAGGTCAGCCAGCCGCTTGACCGGAAAGATCATCGAGCGCTTGTCCTTGCCGGCCACCGTGACGAACGCCCTGCCCTTGACCGGGAGCGATCCGTAGGCCGCCGCCTGGCTCTTGGCGTAAGCGGTGCCGAATACCTCGTCAATGCCCATGACCTCGCCGGTCGAGCGCATCTCCGGGCCGAGCACCGTGTCGACGCCCTGGCCCTGCGCGTCCGCGAACCGGTTGAACGGCAGCACCGCCTCCTTCACCGCGATCGGCGCGTCGAGCGGCAGCGTCCCGCCGTCGCCGACGGCCGGGAGCATTCCTTCGGTTCGCAGTGCGGCGACGCTGGCACCGAGCATGATCCTTGCGGCTGCCTTGGCCAGCGGCACAGCAGTCGCCTTCGAAACGAACGGCACCGTTCGCGACGCCCGCGGGTTGGCCTCCAGCACGTAGAGGACTCCGGCCGCGAGCGCGTACTGGACATTCAGCAGCCCGCGCACGCCGACGCCGCGCGCGATCGCCTCCGTCGAAGACCGGATCAGCGAGATGTACTCCTGGCTCAGCGTGATGGGCGGCAGCGCGCAGGCCGAGTCGCCGGAGTGGATTCCGGCTTCCTCGATGTGCTCCATCACGCCGCCGAGATACAGCTCCTCGCCGTCGTAGATGGCGTCGACGTCGATCTCGATCGCGTCATCGAGGAACCTGTCGATGAGCACCGGATGCTCCGGCGAGGCCTCGGTTGCCCGGCGCACATACTCGGCTAGCGCGGCGTCGTCATAGACGATCTCCATGCCGCGGCCGCCGAGCACGTACGAGGGCCGGACGAGCACCGGGTAGCCGATCTCATGGGCGATGGCCTCGGCCTGCGACACTGAGGTCGCGGTCCCGTGCCTGGGCGCCAATAGCCCCGCGGCCGCAAGCACGGCACCGAACTCCCCGCGGTCCTCGGCCAGGTGGATCGCTTCCGGCGATGTACCGACTATGGGCACGCCCGCGGCCGCCAGCGCCCTGGCAAGGCCTAGGGGCGTCTGCCCGCCGAGCTGCACAATCACGCCTGCGATGGGGCCCGTCGCCCGCTCCGCGTGCACGACCTCGAGCACGTCCTCGAGTGTCAGCGGCTCAAAGTAGAGGCGACCCGAGGTGTCGTAGTCGGTAGACACGGTCTCGGGGTTGCAGTTGACCATCACGGTCTCGTATCCAGCATCGGCCAGCGCGAACGAGGCATGCACGCATGCGTAATCGAACTCGATCCCCTGGCCGATCCGGTTCGGCCCGCTGCCCAGGATTATCACCTTGGGCTTGGTGCCAGCCGGGACCTCGGTCTCGATGTCATACGTCGAGTACAGGTACGGCGTCTGGGCAGCGAACTCCGCCGCGCACGTGTCTACCGTGTGGTAGACGGGCCGGACGTTCAGCGACCGCCGGAGCTCGCGGACCTGCGCCTCAGTCTCGCCGGTCAGCTGGCCGAGCTGAGCGTCCGAGAAACCGAGCGACTTGGCCAGGGCGAGCGCCCGCGCAGTCGCCGGGCCGCCGACGCCGATACCGTCGTCCCGGATGCGCCGAGCGTGCTCCTCAATTCCTGCGATCTGGTCCACGAACCACGGGTCGATCGAGCTGACGGCCGACACCTCGGCAACGGTCGCGCCCGCACGCAGCGCCTGGTGCACCGTCGCCAGGCGCCCGTCGTGAGGGACCGCGCACGCGGCCAGTAGCGCGCCCTTCTCGCCCGGCGCCTGGGCCCAGCTGAACGACGCGCCGGACTGCTCCAGCGACCGCTGCGCCTTCTGGAGCGCCTCGGCGAAGTTGCTGCCGATGGCCATCGCCTCGCCGACCGACTTCATGTGCGTGGTCAGCACCGGGTCCGCGCCGGGGAACTTCTCGAACGCGAACCGCGGCACCTTCACGACGACGTAGTCCAGCGATGGCTCGAAACTGGCGGGAGTCTCCCCCGTGATGTCGTTGCGGATCTCGTCCAGCGTGTAGCCGATCGCCAGCCTGGCCGCGATCTTCGCGATCGGAAAGCCGGTGGCCTTCGACGCCAGCGCGCTGGACCGCGACACCCGCGGGTTCATCTCGATCACGACCATGCGACCGGTCTCCGGGTGCACGGCGAACTGGATGTTACAGCCGCCGGTGTCCACCCCCACCGCGCGCGCCACTGCGATGGCGACGTCGCGCATGTGCTGGTACTCCCTGTCGGTCAGCGTCATCGCCGGCGCGACCGTGACCGAGTCGCCGGTGTGCACGCCCATCGGGTCGATGTTCTCGATCGAGCAGACGATCACGACGTTGTCGTTCCTGTCGCGCATCAGCTCGAGCTCGAACTCCTTCCAGCCGAGCACCGACTCCTCCAGCAGCACTTCCGTGACGGGGCTGGCGTCAAGCCCCACGCCGGCCATCCGATCCAGGTCAGCAGCGGTCCGTGCGATTCCCGAGCCGGTCCCGCCGAGGGTGAACGACGGTCGCACCACAACGGGATAGGCGAGCTCGGCCGCGGCCGCGCGGCACTCCTCGAGCGTGTGGCAGATCCGGCTGGCCGGCACCTCGGCGCCGACCCCGATCACGATCTCCTTGAACTGGCTGCGGTCCTCCCCCGCCCGGATCGCCTCGATGCCAGCCCCGATGAGCTCGACGTCGTACTTGGCGAGGGTGCCGTTGTCGTGGAGGGCGACGGCGGCGTTCAGCGCCGTCTGCCCGCCCAGGGTCGCCAAGATTGCGTCCGGGCGCTCCCTGGCGATCACCTTTGCCAGCACGTCAGACGTGATTGGTTCGACGTACGTCGCGTCAGCGAACTCTGGATCGGTCATGATCGTGGCCGGATTCGAGTTGACCAGGCTGACCCGGATGCCTTCCGCCCGCAGCACTCGGCAGGCCTGCGTGCCCGAGTAGTCGAATTCGCACGCCTGCCCGATGATGATCGGCCCGGAGCCGATGACGAGCACGGACTTCAGATCCTCGCGCTTAGGCATGCCGGACACCCGCCATCAGCGCACAGAACTCCGCGAACAAGCCGAAGGCGTCGTGCGGGCCCGGTGCCGCTTCCGGGTGGTACTGCACGCTGAACGCCGGCGCATCCAGCAGCCGCAGGCCCTCGACGACGCCGTCATTGAGGTTCAGGTGCGTGATCTGGGCCGGCCCGAATTCCGTGTCGAATGCGGCGCCAGCTAGTGCGCGGTCGACGCCCCCGAAGCTGTGCGAACGGCCTGTCACTTCGCCGCCGAATCCGCCAGCCCCGGTGCCCGCGGCCGCGTTGGGCAGCGCGACAGCAAAGCCATGATTGTGGCTCGTGATCTGGACCCGGCCGGTGCGGATGTCCTGGACGGGCTGGTTCACCCCGCGGTGCCCGAAGCGCAGTTTGTACGTGCCGAGCCCGAGCGCGCGGCCGAGGACCTGGCTGCCCAGGCAGATGCCGAACACCGGCGCGCCGGCCGCGAGTACGCCGCGCATGGCGTCCACCGCATACCCGATCGCCGCCGGATCACCTGGCCCGTTCGAGAAGAACACGCCGTCCGGGCTAGCTGCCAGGATCTCGGCCGTCGTGGCCGTAGCGGGCAGCACATGCACCTCGCACCCGAGCGCTGCCATGGCGCGCGGAGTTGCCGCCTTGATGCCAAGATCAACTGCAACAACACGGAACCGGAACGGGGTGCCGTCGGGCGGATGTATTACGTACGGCCGCGGTGTCGACACCTCGCTGGCCAGATCCGCCCCGGACATGTGCGGGCTGGCCAGGACTCGCTCGAGGAGTTCGGCCGCGTCGGCCGTGGCCGCGCTGATCCCGGCTCGCATTGCGCCCCGGTCGCGCAAGTGCCGGGTCAGGGCACGGGTGCCGTTCATCGCGATGCCGGTGATGCCTTGGTTCGCCAGCTCCTCCTGAAGCGTGCGTTGCGCCCGCCAGCTCGACGCCAGCCGGGCAGGTTCGCGCACGACGTAGCCGCTTACCCAGATCTGGCGCGACTCCGGGTCGGTGTCATTGACGCCGGTGTTGCCGATGTGGGGAGCAGTCATCGCGACGATCTGGCGTGCATAGGAAGGGTCGGTCAGCGTCTCCTGGTACCCGGTCATGCCAGTGTTGAAGACCATCTCGCCGAACGTCTCGCCGTCCGCGCCGAAGCTCGTGCCGCTGAACGTGGTGCCGTCTTCCAGGACGAGCATGGCCGGCTTGTTGTGACCGGACGGCGGTGCCATCGTCGCGGTCATCGGGCCAGCTTCCCGTCAAGCACGCTCGGTGTACCACGCAGGAACGTCGCGACCACCTGACCGGGCAGCTCCATCCCGGCGAACGGGCTGTTGCGGCTGCGCGATGCGTGCGTTGCCGGGTCGACAGCGCTGATCGCGGCCGGGTCGTAGAGGACGAGGTTCGCCGGAGAACCCGGCTCGAGCGCCCGACCATGCAACGGGGCTCCGCCGGCCTCGAGCGAGCCGCTGCCGCCCAGGGATCGGCCGCCGTCCAGGCGGCCGATCGCCGCGGGCCGGGCCGACATGCGGTCAGCTACTGCGGCCCAGTCCAGCAGGCCGGTTTCGACCATGGCTGCGTGCACGACGCGGAGCGCAGTCTCGAGCCCCGTCATGCCGAATGCGGCCGCCTGCCATTCTGTCTCCTTGTCTTCGACCGGGTGCGGGGCGTGATCGGTGGCGACGCAGTCGATGGTCCCGTCGGCGAGCCCCGCCCGCAGCGCCTCCACGTCCGCCCATGTGCGCAGCGGCGGATTCACCTTGTAGACCGGGTCGTAGCCCGCCGCCAGCTCGTCGGTCAGCAGCAGGTGATGGGGAGTCACCTCGGCAGTGACGCGCCAGCCCTTGGACTTGGCCCAGCGGATAATCTCCACCGAACCTGCCGTCGAGACATGGCAGACGTGCAGGGCCGACCCGACGTGGGCCGCCAGCAGGCAGTCTCTGGCGATGATGGCCTCCTCGGCCACCGCCGGCCACCCGGTGAGCCCGAGCAGTCCGGAAACCTCGCCTTCGTTGACCTGTGCGCCTTCGGTCAGCCGCGGCTCCTGCGCATGCTGTGCGATCACGCCGTCGAAGGCCTTGACGTACTCCAGCGCGCGCCGCATCAGCACTGCATCCGACACGCACCGGCCATCGTCAGAGAACACCCGCACGCGGGCCGCCGAGTCGGCCATAGCCCCGAGCTCGGCGAGCCGACTGCCCGAGAGCCCGGCGGTGACGGCACCGACGGGCCGAACGTCGCACAGGCCTGCCTGCGTGCCGAGCCGCCAGATCTGCTCGACCACACCGGCGGTATCGGCGACAGGATCCGTATTCGCCATCGCGTGGACCGCTGTGAAGCCGCCGAGGGCGGCAGCCTCGGTGCCGGTCTGCACGGTCTCCGCGTCCTCGCGGCCAGGCTCGCGCAAGTGGGTATGCAGGTCGACGAGACCCGGCAGCGCGATGAGGTCCGCCGCGTCCAGTACCTGGGCGCCCGCGGCCGACAGGCTCGGTCCCGTCTCGATGATGAGCCCGTCGCTGAGCAGCAGGTCAGTGGGCAGCGCGCCGAGCGGCCTGGCGTTCTTGATCAGCCATGCGCGCCGGTCGGCGGTCACCTGGACACCTCAGCTGGCGTCGTGAGTGCTGGCGTCGTGAGTGCTGGCGTCGTGAGTGCTGGCGTCGTGAGTGCTGTCGTGGCAAGTTCGGCTCCGCCGAGCAGCAAGTACAGCACTGCCATCCGGACGCTGACGCCGTTCGCGACCTGCTCCACGATGGTCGAGCGGGCTGAGTCGGCGACCTCGGCCGCGATCTCCACGCCGCGGTTCATCGGTCCAGGGTGCATCACGATGGCGTGCTCAGGCAGCAGCGCCATTCGGCTGACGTCCAGGCCGTACCTGCGGCTGTACTCGCGCACCGTCGGGAAGTAGGCGGCGTTCATCCGCTCGGCCTGAACCCGCAGCATCATCACGACGTCCGTCTTGGGCAGCGTCGCCGAGAAGTCGTAGCTGACCTCGCACGGCCAGCTCGAGACCGCGACCGGCAGCAGGGTGGGCGGCGCGACCAGCGTGACGTCGGCACCGAGCGTCCGCAGCAGCAGGACGTTCGAGCGCGCAACGCGGCTGTGCAGAACGTCGCCGACGATAGCGACGCGCAGGCCATCCAGCCGGCCCAGCCTGCGGCGCATCGTGAACGCGTCCAGCAGCGCCTGCGTGGGGTGCTCGTGCGTGCCGTCCCCGGCGTTCACGACGCTGCCTCGGACCCATCGGGCCAGCCGGTGCGGAGCACCCGAGGCCTGGTGCCGGATCACGACCGCGTCCGCTCCCATTGCCTCGAGCGTGAGCGCCGTGTCCTTGAGGCTCTCGCCCTTGGCGACGCTGGAGCCCTTGGCGGAGAAATTGATGACGTCCGCTGACAGCCGCTTGGCGGCCGCCTCGAAGGAGATCCTGGTCCGGGTCGAGTCCTCGTAGAAGAGGTTGACAACGGTGCGGCCGCGCAGCGTGGGCAGCTTCCGGATCGGCCGGTCAGCAACCTGGGACAACTCGTCCGCCGTGTCGAGGATCAGCAGCGCGTCATCGCGGCTCAGGTCGGCCGCGGAGATCAGGTGGCGGTTCATCGTCCGGCCTCCATGCTCAGGATGACCGCGTCCTGGCCGTCGGTCTCGGTCAGCAGTACCTGGACGACCTCGTGCTGGGACGTCGGCAGGTTCTTGCCCACGTAGTCGGCCCGGATGGGTAGCTCGCGGTGGCCGCGATCGACCAGCACGGCGAGCTGAACTGCCCGCGGCCTGCCCAGGTCGCCGAGCGCGTCCAGCGCCGCGCGCACAGTCCGGCCTGAGTAGAGCACGTCGTCGACCAGCACAACGATCTTGTCGTCGATGCCCGAAGCGGGCACCTCGGTGTGGCCGAGCGTCCTGGCCGGGCGCAGCCGCAAGTCATCGCGGTACATCGTGATGTCGAGCGATCCGGCGGCCACAACGCGGCCCTCGACCTCGGTTAGCCTCGCGGCCAGCCGACGAGCGAGCGGCACTCCCCTGGTCGGAATCCCGAGGAGCACCACGTCGCGGGCGCCGTTCGTTCGCTCCAGGATCTCGTGCGCCACCCTGGTGAGCGCGCGGCCGATTTCATCCGCCCCGAGAACTGTCTTGCCCTCAGGCGACGCCGCCGAGCGCGCAGGCTGGGCGGCGGCGGTCGCCCGCCCCGTCACGCGTGGTGGTGTGGTTGGCGTTAGGCCGCCTGACTCGGGCAGTCCAGTCGCTTCGATGGCCGCGCTGGGCGGGCTGGCTTCGGTCGGCCTGGCTTCCGTCGGCTCGATCGCCGCGGTCGCCTCGATGGTGATGGCTTGGCTCGGCCCCGACGGCCTTTCGGCTGCGTTGGTGCCACCTGGTTGGAGCGCATGCGCCACAAGGACCCCCTTTCCCGCCTCACAGGACGGGGCTTAAAGGACGTCTGTCTCCACAACCGTATCAGCAGCACCCCGGCCGACAGCACTTACTGCGCTCAAGGCCCGCTGGCGCGGCGCGCCGTGCTTCAGCCCCACAGCAGGACTTAGTGTCTGGCTTTCTCAGCAAATAACGCTGAAAAAGCCAGACGATAGTGCGGAACGCTGAAAAAGCCAGACGTTAAGACGCAACTGGCGGTCCCCGCAGGGCGTTGCGAGCGGCATCCGGCCCCTCCCACTACGTTCTGTGAGTGAGCGGCGACGCGAGGCCACCAGTGATTTGAGTCACAACATACTGTGTTTAATGGTGGATCGCGCGGTCGCCGCGAGCGGACCTGCGGTGGCTACGCAACGCAAGAATCGCCGGCCACATCGGGGTTTCTCGAGGCCTCATTGCCGAGCTGGCCCGATAGCAGGTGGCCCGACCTGGGATGAGACGACGCGCGTAACTTCACCCGGTTTTTGGCAATCGGCTTGACCGTGCGCTCTGCGGGGCTTACCGTCACTGTCCGTAACCGTTACTTTCCGCTATCACAGGCCAGGGGGCCGTAACTATGGCATCTGATTACGCCAAGACCCTCGGTGCGCGGCTGCGCGCCATCCGCACGCAGCAGGGGCTCTCGCTGCACGGAGTTGAGGAGAAGTCCCGCGGTCGATGGAAGGCCGTCGTCGTTGGCTCATACGAGCGGGGCGACAGATCAGTCACTGTTCAGAAGCTTGCTGAGCTCGCCGACTTCTACGGGGTCCCCGTGTCCGAGCTGCTGCCTGGCGACGTCATGCCCACGCTGATCGCGCCGGCGCCGAAGCTGGTGATCGACCTGGAGCGCATGGCGTCGCTGCCCAAGGACAAGGCCGGGCCGCTGTCGCGCTACGTTGCCACGATTCAGAGCCAGCGCGGTGACTACAACGGGCGTGTGCTGTCGATCCGCCAGGAGGACCTCCGCTCCTTGGCCGTCATTTACGACAAGACGCCAGCTGACCTCACCGAGGAACTCATCAGCTGGGGCATCCTCGACTCGGACGCCCGCGGGGCGATCGACGCATTCTGATCGGCATAGTCGGACCTCCGATCGGCGGACCCCAGACTGCCGATCAGCGGACCCCAGACTGCCGACCAGCGGAGCTCCAGACGTCAAGACCGGGCAGGCCATCCAAGGCCTGCCCGGTCTTTGCGTGATCGCCTAGCCCGCCGTTGGCAGCGGCAGCAGTTCCTGCCGCCCCTGAATGCCGAGTGCCCCTTCCGCCAGGGATACGAAGGTCGCGGCATCCCGCAGCAATTCATCCGCCTCGCGCGCACTGACTGCGCGGGTCAGGCCGGCTTCGGCAGCCGCGCGCTTAGCGGCACCGGCCGCAAAGAACGCAGCCCACTCCCGCAGCGCAGGCTCGACCTTCGGCAGCAGCTCCCACACGCTCTGCGGCCGCCGGCGCCTGCCTCCGAGTGGCTCTGCTCGCGCCGCGACAACTGCCGCCGCCGCCCGTAGCGCCGCCAGATGCGCACTGACGTACCGGGCGCCAGGAGTGACTTCGTCCTCGGCGGCGGCAAGGCCGTGCCGAGCTGACTCCATCAGGGCCCGCGCCGACGAGGCGATCCTCGCCTGCTGCCGGTGCCCTCCTGGCCTCACCTGAACGATCGGGCTCATCGAAGCTCCTTCTCCGCTGTGCCCGGCCGGGCGGGGCGCTTCCCCACGCCTCACCCGGCCGAAGCGAGCAGCCGAGGGGGCCCGGCGCTCATTCGCACAACGCTATTCGAACATATATTCGTTCGGCTGTCTAGCTCTTGCATCTGCGTTCGAAGTTACAGGGAGGGTCTGACAAAATGGCGGCTGGCGCGTCCCGAGGGCCTGTCAGAGCCTTTCCACGCGAAGTCGGCTAGCTCGGCCTCAGGCTGCGCAAGCGAGCTTCGGCACCGGGCTAGGCTGTGCTGGTGCAGGACGCAACGGCCATCGCCGAGCTATCGCGGCCCGACTTCCTCGCGCATATCGAGAACTTCCTGGCGATTTACGCTGCCGCCATGGGCGCTAGGGCACATGAACTGCCCTCGAGGCGAGCCATTATGGAGCGCCACTCGGGCAATCCGGGCTTTCGCGCGCTAGCCGTTTACAGCGGCACGCCGCCGCGCATCGTGGCCTTCACGTACGGCTTCCACGGGCATCACGGTCAGTGGTGGCACGACGTCGTGCATTCTGGCATCACCGCCCGTGCCGACGCGGCCACAGCCGACGGCTGGCTGGCTGACGTCATGGAGATTGCCGAGGTGCACGTTCATCCCGATTTTCAGGCCCGCGGCATCGGCCGCCGGATGGTCCTGACACTGACCTCGGACCGCACGGAGCGGACGGCCGTTCTGTCGACGAGGGACGGGGAGACTCGCGCGCGGCGCCTCTACCGAAGCCTTGGCTTCGCGGATTTGCTGGCGGACTTCTTGTTTCCCGGTGGCGGTCCGGCGTACGCGGTCATGGGCGCCCCGCTCCCGCTCAGACAGCCCGCCGCTCGAGCCTGACCAGCGGCTACGACATCGCGGGCCGGGGCCCGAGACCTAGCACCTGGTAGATCTCCTTGGTCGCGCGCGAGCCGTTCAGCGTGTAGAAGTGCAGCCCGGGCACTCCCTCGGCGAGCAGGCGTTCGCACATGGCGGCCGCGAACTCGACGCCGATCTTGCGGACGGCGGACTTGTCGTCGGCATGTGCCTGCAGTTCCTCAGCCAGGCTCGGCGGGAACTTGCAGCCAGATAGCAGCACCGCGCGCTCGATCCCCGGAACGCTGATGATCGGCATGATGCCGGGGATGATCGGAACGTCGCACCCCCGCGCCGCCACTGCGTCTCGCAGCCGCAGGTAATCCTCCGGATAGAAGAACATCTGCGTGATGGCGAAGTCAGCCCCAGCTCGCACCTTCACGACCAGGTAGTCGACGTCCGACTCCCAGTTCTCCGACCGGATGTGCCCTTCTGGGAACGCGGCGACCCCGACGCAGAAGTCCCCCGAGGCTCGAAGCAGCCGGACGAGATCGTCAGCGTGCTCGAGGCCGTCCGGATGCGCCACCCAGTCCGCGCGTGGATCGCCTGGCGGATCCCCGCGCAGCGCCAGCACGTTGCGAACGCCGACATCGGCATAGGAGCCGATCACGTGGCGCAGTTCCGCGACTGAATGACTCACCGCGGTCAAGTGGCCAAGCGGCGTCAGCGTCGTCTCCGCGGCGATGCGGCCGGTGACGCGGACAGTCCTGTCTCTGGTCGAGCCGCCAGCGCCGTAGGTGACCGAGACGAAAGTGGGCCGCAACGGCTCGAGTTGACGGATGGAGAGCCAGAGCCGTTCCTCCTCCGCCTCGGTTTTCGGCGGCATGAACTCGAAGGAGAACGACTGCCGCCCGGCGGCAAGCAGATCTCTGATCGCTGGAGCGGGACCTACTGGCATGATCAGTAGGTTACCGGCCCCGCAGCAGGCACCGACGGTGAGCTCAACGGCCCCGTTCCCTAGCTTTATTGAGGTTTCAATCGCTTTCGTGCGGCTAGACGCTGCCGCCAGCACGGCTCGCGGGGGTCTACCCTCCTGAAGCATGGCAAGCCAATTGGCCGAGGGCAGCCAGGCCAACCTCGAGCGGATCCGCACCGAGGTGGCGCGCGCGCTCGAGGCTTTCCTCGCCCGGCAGCGCCAGACGCTGGTCGGCATCGGCGATGATCTGCTGCCGTGCCTGGACGCGATGGACGAGCTGCTCGCGGGGGGTAAGCGGCTGCGGCCGGCGTTCTGCTACTGGGGCTGGCGGGCGGCGGGCGGCCAGGATTGCCCGGAGATCTATGCCGCGGCAGCCGCGCTGGAGCTGCTCCAGGCCAGCGCGCTCGTCCACGACGATGTCATGGACGCTAGCGACACCAGGCGAGGCAGGCCAGCTGTGCACCGGCAGTTCGCCAGCCGCTTCGCCGCCGGGAAGATCGGGCCGGCAGCCCGGTTCAGGCGTGCAGGACGGCCCGGACCTGGCCGGCAGCCCGGACCTGGCCGGGCAGCCCGGACCTGCTGGACAGCCCGGACCTGCTGGACAGCCTGGACCCGCGAGACGGCCCGGTTCAGCGGAGCAGTTCGGCGTCGGCGCGGCGATCTTGATCGGCGACATGCTGCTGGCCTGGACAGACGAGCTGTATCACGCGAGCGGATTCGCGCCCGACGTGCTCGCCTATGGCCAGCCCGCCCTCAACGCCATGCGGACGGAGGTTGCCGCCGGCCAGTACCTCGATCTGCTGAGCCAGGTCAGTCACAGCACGTCCGTCCGGGCCGCGCTACGGGTCGTCACGTACAAGACGGCGAAATACACGATCGAGCGACCGCTCCAGGTTGGGGCCGCCCTGGCGGGCGGCGCTCAAGCGGCCGGTGCCCACGCGGCCGGCGGTGCGGCTAGCGGCGCCAAGACGGCGACAACGGCGGGTCGGGCTCGGCCACAGCGCCGGCGGGCCTCCGGCGAACCGGGCACGACCGCGGCCATCGAGGCCGTCTGCACCAGCTACGGCATCCCGCTCGGTGTCGCGTTCCAGCTCCGTGACGACGTCCTTGGCGTGTTCGGCGATCCGGCACGGACGGGCAAGCCGGTGAGCGGCGACATCTCCGAAGGGAAGCGGACCGTCCTCATGGCAATCGCGCGGGAACGCGCCAGCAAGAGTCAGGCCCGCGTACTCGACCGCCACCTCGGCGACCGCAACCTCACCGAGGCGGCAGCGGCTCGCGTCAAGGCCGTGCTCACGGAAACCGGAGCCGTGGCCGAGTGCGAAGCGCTGATCGGCGCCAGCGTCAAGGAGGCCGTGGCCGCTCTCGACGGTGCGCCGATCACGGAGGACGCTAAGGCCGCGCTTGCCGCGCTGGCCGTCACCGCAACGGATCGCGACGAGTAACAGACCGCGCGCCGCGACAAACCGCGCGCCGCGACAAACCGCAGGACTGGCAGACAGCCCGGAGTGCCACAAAGCCAGCAGCAAGACCCTTCGGCGGCCTGCCTCGCGGCCGCGACCGCTCGCGCCAGCGCTACCGGAGCCGGGCAGCCAGGCGCGCCGCGACGGCACCTGGGTCAGCCGCCTCGGTAAGCACCCGAACCACGACGATCCCGGTCGCGCCCGCCGCGAGCACTTGATCAAGGTTGCCCTCGTCGATGCCTCCGATAGCGAACCACGGCCGCGTCGTATCCAGGCCCGCCGCGTAGCGAACGAGGTCCAGCCCCGGCGCCGGCCGGCCAGGCTTGGTCGGCGTCGGCCAGACCGGACCCGTACAGAAGTAATCGGCCCCTGGATCCGCCGCAGCCGCCGAAGCTTCCGCGGTCGCATGCGACGACAGCCCGATAATCGGTTCTGGCCCGATGATCTGGCGCGCGAGCGCGACGGGCAGATCGTCCTGGCCAAGATGCAGGACGTCCGCACCTGCGGCGTAGGCGACGTCGGCCCGGTCGTTCACGGCCAGAAGCGCGCCGTGCACGCCGCACGCCTCCTGGAACACCTCCAGATACCGCAGCTCCTGGGAGGCTTCCAAGCCCTTCTGCCGTAGCTGAACGACGTCGACGCCGCTGCTGAGGACCTCGTCCAGGAAACGCGGCAGATCGCCCTGGCGCTCCCTGGCATCGGTGCAGAGATACAGCCGGGCCGAGGCTAGCCGGTCAAGCAGGTGATCACGCTGGCGCAGTTGCTGTTCAGGCACAGCTCAAAAGGCTAGTGCCTGAGCCCGCCTGTTTACCTCGGTGCGCCGGTGCTCGGCCAGCGCCTGAACTGGCGTCCCTGGCAGCGAGTCGTCGGCGGTGAACAGCCAGCCCAGCGCCTCGGTGTCGGTGAACCCGCAGTCGAAAAGCAGGGTCAGCGTGCCGCCGAGGCCCTGGATGACCTGATCACCGTCCAGGAACCCGGCCGGGACCGCGAACTCGCCGCTTGGTCGCTGCACCGCGAGCAGCTTGCGATCGCGGAGCATCTGCTTCACCCGGCTTACCGGCAGGCCAAGCCTGTCAGCGACGTCGGGAACACTCATCCAGTCACCGACGATGGCGTCGGTCGGGGGGTCGATCTGTGCCACGTCAGGAGCTTCCCACATCGGGCCGCCGCCGAAACCTACCCCATCCCATCCAAGTCCGGCGCGTCAGCCAGCGATCCCGGCGTCCCGGACCGCAATCCCAGGATCGGTCAGCCTGGCCGGATCGACAAGACCGCCAGCCTCGATGAGCCTGCGCGCCTGGAGCAGATCACGTGGCAGCCCGACGGTCAGCGCCGCCACCAGCCGCTCCCCCGCGAGCCAGCAGACCGCCCACTTCGGCTCGGCAGGCTTCCCGCGCCAGATGACCCGGTCTGCTCCGCCGTGAAAGCCCACGTACTGCACCATCCGGCCGAACTGTTCAGACCAGAAGTAGGGAACGGGGTTATAGTCCGTGCTCCCGCCCAGCATGTTCGCGGCCACGACCTCCGGAGCGTGCAACGCCACATCCCAGTGCTCGAACCGAAGCTGCCGCTCATACCGCGCCGACCAGAACGACGCGCAGTCGCCCGCCGCGAACACGTTCGGCACGCTCGTGCGCAGCTGCCCGTTCGCGGCGACGCCGTTCTCCAGCCGCACGTCGGATCCGGCCAGCCAGGACACGGCCGGCTGGACGCCAATGGCCGTCACCACGACGTCGGCTGGCACCCAGCCTCCATCTTGAAGCGCGATGCCGCCCGGCTCGATGGCGGCGACGCTCTCGCTCAGCCTCAGCTCGATCCCCGCCTCGGCGTACCAGGGAATCGTCATGCTGCCTACCTCGGCGCCGACCGCGGCGGCAATGGGTGCGTGCGCTGCCTCGAGCACCGTCACGTCGCAGCCTCGGCCGGCAGCGGCCGTGGCTAGTTCGGCGCCGATCCAGCCGGCCCCGACGATCGCCAGTGTGGTACCCGGAGTCAGTAGCTTGCGGATGGCGAGCGCATCGTCGGCAGTGCGCAGCACGTGCTGCGGGCCCTCGCCGGGCAGCGTGACCGGGCTCGCGCCCGTGGCAAGGGCGAGGGCGTCCCACTCATATTGCTTCTGGTCTGTCCGCACTACGCCGTCGCCAAGCTCGATCGCGGTCTCAGACGCTCGCAAGTCGACAGCCAGGGACTCCATGTCTGCCCGCAGCGAGGTGTCATCCAGTTCGCCCGTCATGACCTTCTTCGACAGTGGCGGCCGGTCATATGGCGGCCGCTCCTCGGCCCCGATCAGCGTCACGGCGCCCTGGTAGTCCCGAGCTCGCAGTTCCTCGACGACCCGCAGCCCGGCAAGGCCGGCCCCGACAACGACCACGCGCGCCGGTTCGGCCATGCTGCCCTCGCTTTCGTCAGCCACAGGGTCGCGTCTGGACGTTTGTTCGTACCGCTGCTGGGCTGACTGTAGTCAAGCAGCGATAAGCTGACCGATATCGCGCGGGAGTCTGGTGCTGACCGGACTGAGAGGGCGGCTGGTGAGTCGCCGACCGCAGGAACCTGATCCGGGTCATGCCGGCGAAGGGAGCGGACATGCGCGCTCAGAGCGAGGCTACCGACGTCGTGATCGTCGGCGGGGGCGTGATCGGCCTCAGCATCGCCTGGCGCGCCGCGCAGCAGGGTCAGCGAGTCGTTGTCGCGGATCCGCAGCCAGGCGGTGGCGCCACCCACGCCGCTGCGGGCATGCTGACGCCGATCGCCGAGGCGGCCTACGCCGAGCGCGAGATCTTCGGGCTGGGCCAGGAGTCGCTGCGACGTTACCCCGGCTTCGTCGCTGAACTGGGCTCGGCGACGGGGCTGCCGACCGGATTCCGCCAGGCCGGCACGCTGCAGGTCGCCTACGACAGCGACGACCTGGCCATGCTCACGGAGACCCGGCTGCTCCAGGAGTCGTTCGGGGTTCACCTTCAGCAACTGAGCGCTCGCGAGTGCCGGACGGCCGAGCCCATGCTCGACCCGTCCGTACGCGCTGGGCTGCTCGCGCCCGACGATGGCTCAGTTGACCCGCGGCTGCTCGCAGTGGCCCTGCTACAGGCGGCCGAGACCACGGGCGCTCGTCTCGTCCAGCAGCGTGTTATCGAGATCATCTGCGGTGCCGGGCGGGCGGCCGGCGTGCGCCTCGCCGACGATTCGGTTCTGCAAGCGCCCTGGATCGTGCTGGCGGCCGGCTGGCAGTCGGCGGATATCGCTGGCCTCCCCGACGGCGTCGCACCGCCAGTACGGCCGGTGAAGGGCCAGATCATCCGGCTACGGACCACGGCTGCTACCGACGCCGCCGGGCTGCCGTGCGGGCTGCTGCAGCGGACGGTGCGCGGCATCGTTCGCGGCTCGAGCGTCTATCTAGTCCCGCGCGAGAACGGCGAGCTCGTCGTCGGCGCAACACAGGAGGAGCTGGGCTGCGATCAGACGGTTACCGCGGGCGGCGTCTGGGAACTGCTTCGCGACGCGCGGACCCTCGTCCCCGGCATCACCGAGCTGGAAATCGCCGACATCGTGGCGGGCCTTCGGCCGGGCACGCCGGATAACGCGCCGGTGATCGGACCGAGCCTGCTTCCTGGCCTCGTGCTGGCGACCGGGCATTTCCGCGCGGGTGTCTTGCTGGCGCCGGTGACGGCTGATACCGTCGCGGCCTTCCTGCGGACGGGCACGCCCGATCCGAGCTGGCAGCCGTTCGCCGCCGACAGGTTCCGGGCTCGCGGCCGTCAGCTGTCGGAGCGTGATGGCCCGCAAGGTGACGCGCGCAGGAAACACGGATGCGGCAGACGCGGATTCAGCAGACGCGGGTTCAGGGGCGCCGGCGTGGAGGTAGTTATCAACGGCAAGCCGCACCAGGCCGCCACTGGCCTGTCGCTCGCGGAGGCGGTCGCGCTGCTAACCGAGGCTCGTGCTGGGGTGGCGGCCGCCGTCAACGGCGACGTCGTCCGACGGGCGGTCTGGGAAGCAACGCCATTGTCAGACGGGGACGAGGTCGAAGTGCTGACCGCTGTCCAGGGAGGCTGAGAGTGGACGATCCACTGCTGATCGCCGGTGAGGCGTTCAGCTCCCGACTGATCATGGGCACGGGCGGCGCCCCGAGCCTGCAGGTGCTCGACCGCGCGCTGGCAGCCTCGGGTACCGAGCTGACCACGGTCGCTATGCGCCGCCTGGACCCGGCCGCAGCCGGGTCGGTGCTCGACCTGCTGAAGGACCGCGGCATCCGGGTGCTGCCCAACACGGCCGGCTGCTTCACCGCGGTGGAGGCTGTCCGCGTGGCCAGGCTGGCCCGTGAGGCTCTGGACACCGCGTGGGTCAAGCTCGAGGTCATCGGGGACGAGCGGACGCTGCTGCCAGACCCGATCGAGCTGCTGATGGCAGCGGAGCAACTGGTCGCTGACGGCTTCACGGTGCTTCCTTACACCAACGACGACCCCGTGCTGGCCCGGCGGCTTGAGCAGACAGGATGTGCGGCGGTGATGCCGCTTGGCTCTCCGATCGGCTCTGGCCTCGGCATCCGCAATCCGCACAACATCGAGCTCATCGTCGAGTCCGCGGGCGTGCCCGTCATCCTGGACGCAGGCATCGGCACCGCCAGCGATGCCGCCATCGCGATGGAGCTGGGCTGCGCTGCCGTTCTGCTGGCGACGTCGGTGACCAGGGCGCGCCGCCCGGAGCTGATGGCCGAGGCCATGCGGCTCGGGGTCAACGCCGGCCGGCTCGCCTATCTGGCCGGCCGGGTACCGCAACGCAAGCTCGCCCTCGCCTCATCGCCGCCGATGGATTGAACGACGAGCCGGCCGGGTAGCTCGCGCGGGTTGTCCAGTCGCGGCGATAGCGCAGCTAGCGGGCCGAATAGCCGTTATTCGCTGTGCCGGGCGCGGAACGCCGCAGCGCCCCTACAATTCTCGGTGATGGATACGACGTTGTCGGCCCCGATCGGGCAGTTGCTTGACGGCCGGTACCTCGTCGAGTCGCAGATTGCCCGCGGCGGTATGGCCACGGTGTATCAGGCTCGAGATGTACGGCTGGAGCGTCCTGTCGCGCTCAAGATCGCCCATCCCGAGCTGGCTCGCGAGCAGGAGTTCGTCGCCCGGTTCATCAGCGAAGCACGATCGGCCGCCAGGCTTTCCAGCCCGAACGTCGTCGCGGTCTTCGACCAGGGCTCCACCGGCGACCTGCACTACATCGCGATGGAGTACGTGCCTGGCCCGACCTTGCGCGAACTGCTCGTGGCCCGCGGCCGCCTTGGTCCGCGCGAGGCGCTGGACATCATCGAGCGGGTGCTCGTCGGGCTCGCGGCTGCCCACGACGCTGGGATCATCCACCGGGACGTCAAGCCAGAGAACGTCCTTCTCGGCACCGGGACGTCCGTCAAGGTCGCCGACTTCGGACTGGCCAGGGCCGCTGCCAGCATCCGCCACACCAAGACCGGCCTGCTGATCGGGACTGCCGCCTATCTGGCGCCGGAGCAGGTGGCCAGTAACTCATCGGACCAGCGCAGCGACGTGTACGCGGTCGGCGTGATGCTGTTCGAGATGCTGACTGGCGTCCAGCCCCACACCGGCGAATCGCCGCTGGCCGTCGCCTATAAGCATGTCAACTCCGTCGTGCCGCCGCCATCGAGTGTGAATCCGGACCTGCCTGGCGCCCTGGATGCGCTCGTCGCCCTCGGCACCAGCCGGGATCCGGATTTGCGACCACCGGACGCCCGGCACTACCTCAGAGCGATCACCGAAGTCCGCCGCGGCATGCCGCTGCCCCCCGTCACGCAAGCTTCGCGGGCCAATGCTGACGCTGACGACGGCTACCGGGCACCCTCCGGCCAGGCTCCGGCATTCCTGGACGCGGCGTTCCAGCATGCGGCTGGGGCCGGCCGGAGCCAGCCCGAGGCGACTCCCGCGCCGGGTTCGCCTGCGCGCAGTGCGGCTGACGGACCTTACCGGACCGCGCCATCCGCGATGAGCCAGGCCGGTGCCAACCACACGATGATCGTGCCAACCGGAATGGAGGACGACTATGCCGGGGGAAGCGGCTACGCGGCACGCCCGCGGCGCCAGCGGTCCCGCGGCTACCGCGATCCGTTCCTCCAGCGCTGGCTGTTCAGCCGGCGGATCTTGATTGTCCTCGGCGTCGTGGTTCTCGCCGCGGTCGCCTGGTGGCTGAGCGAAGGCCAGTACTTCCCCGTGCCGCCCGTCGGCGGGATGTCCATCAGTGCTGCCAGGACCGACCTGTCCAATGCTGGCCTGGTCGTCGTCTCCGGCGTCGCCCGGCATAGCAATACCGTGCCTGCCGGCGACGTCATCTCGACCAGCCCCACCGCAGGGGCGCGGATCACGCACGGCGGCAAGGTGGTCCTCATTCGCTCGCTCGGGCCTGTCCTGATCAGCGTTCCGCCCGTCACGGGCCAGCCGATCGGCCAGGCTGACCAGGCGCTCAAGGCGGCAGGTCTTACCCCGGCCCCGCCGTCGTATGAGACCTCTGCCAGCATTCCCCAGGGCGTGGTCATCTCCACCAGCCCGACTGCGTACACGCACTGGCCGAAGGACAAGCCGGTCCATCTCGTGGTCAGCGCCGGGGTGCCGCTGCCGAACTTTGTCGGTCAGCAGATCGGCGCGGCGCAGGGAGCCGCATCCGCAGGCGGCTTCAGCCTCAACCAGGTCACCGTCAGCAATAGCGCCCAGCAGGCCGGCACGATCATCCGGCAGTCGCCGGACGCCAACACGCCAGTCACGTCCGGCGAGGTCGTGACCGTCTGGGTATCGGCCGGGCCGCAGCAGGTGCCAGTCCCGAATGTCCAGGGCATGAACGTCGACCAGGCGGAGCAGGCGCTCGCCGCGGCCGGGTTCAACGTCACGGTCAACCAGTTCGGACCCGGCCACCGCGTCATCACGTACTCTCCCACCGGCAACGCGCCGCAGGGCTCGACCATCACGCTCAACGTCGGCTTCGGCCTGTAGGCCGGTCACTGGCCGACCTGCCGCCGCTCGGGCCAGGGCTGCCTTTCGCATCCTCGTCGTGGTTGGCTCGATCACGCGGTGACATGCGACGCTGTCACGATGGAAAGACCTGGCCGCCACGACTCCGTGCGCCGGAGCTATGACGCGGTCGCGGAAAGCTACGCGAGTGGCTTCCGCGACGAACTTGCCCGTAAGCCGCTCGATCGAGCCCTCCTCGCGTGCCTCATTGAGCAAGCCGAGGACGGTGTCCCCATCGCGGACGTGGGATGCGGTCCTGGCCACGTCTCGGCCTGGCTCGCCACCCATGGCACGACGGCGGTCGGCATCGACCTGTCCGCCGGCATGATCGCCGTCGGCCGCCGCGAGTACCCGCAGGTCGAGTTCCGCGAAGGGGACTTCCTCGCGCTGCCGGCGACCGCTGGTGAGTTCGGGGCCGTCGTGGCGCTCTACTCGATCATCCATCTGGAGCCCAGTGAGCTAGGCCGCGCCTTCGACGAGATCCACAGGGTGCTGCGGCCCTCGGGGCTCTTGCTGGTCGCGTTCCATATTGGCTCGGAAGTGAGGCACACCGCCGAGTGGTGGGGCCATGCGGTGGACGTCGATTTCCGCTTCTTCGAGCCGCCGGACATCGCCGAGACCCTGGAAGCTGCGGGCTTCGTCGTGGAGGTGCGACTGCAGCGCACGAGCTATCCGGAGGAGATCGAGACACGCCGCGCGTACCTGCTGGCCCGTCGGAAGAACTGAACGAGTACGCAGGTCAGTCTCATCGAGCCTGGCGCGGACTTGGCGGGACAATCAGAGCGGCGGCCCTTCCCCTTCCGTCTCCTGGTAGGAGTAGCGCTGCTCGCGCCACGGGTCGGCGGTGTTGTGATAGCCGCGTTCCTCCCAGAAACCGCGCCGGTCCCTGGTCAGATATTCCAGAGCCCGGATCCACTTCACGCTCTTCCACGCGTACAGGTGAGGCACGACGAGGCGCAACGGGTAACCGTGCTCAGGAGTGAGCCAGTCGCCATCCCGATGAGTCGCCAGTACGGTGCTGTCGGCAGCGAAGTCAGCGATCCTGATGTTGGCGCTGTAGCCGAGGGCGGCCCAGATCATGACGTGCGTCACTTCGGCCGCTGGCGGATACCGGCGGAGCACCTCGGAGGCGAGGATGCCGGCCCATCTGACGTCGGGCACAGTGAATTTGGTCACGCAGTGAAAGTCGGCCGTGACTTCGTTTAGGGGCAGCGCAGCTACCTCGTCCCAGCGCAAGCTGGCGTCGGCGCCCGACTGGGTCGCGCCGAAGATCTTGAAGTCCCACGTGTCCCGATGGAACGCGGGGATCGGACCGTAATGCAGCACTGGCAGGGTCCGGGGAATGTACTGGCCGGGCGGCAGTACCGGCTGCTGGCCGCGATGTGTCAGGTCATCGGCGGTCAGGCTGCCAGCGTCGGCGTCGGGGTCGGCACCGGCGGAGCTATCGCGAGGATCCGGCCCATCGTCGGCTTGGGTGGGCGATGGCCAAGGGCCGTCCTCGGCCTGCCGCAGCGGGTCGTCAATCACGGGGCCATCGAGTCCGGTCGCCTGCATAGCCAGGCCGCGTCCCTCACGTTCGCCGCGTGCCCAGGCGCTGATGTCGGGCTGCGCCATGTCCCGCTGACCTGCCCCTTCCCGAATGCGCGCCGCTGTGGGCCGCGGCGTCAACCGTTGTCCCCGCAGGTGCGCCTATCTTGCCACTCCGCGCAGAGTGCCTGAGCCGCCGCCCACCGCGCAGCGGGCGCCCTGACTGGTGCGCTAGGCTTTCGAGCATGCGTCGTGAGTATTGGTTTGGTTTCGGCTACCGGCCCCGCCCTGGGACGGTCGCCCGCCAGACTCTGCGCTGACGCGAGCGACACGCACTTCGAGCCCCGGGCCCAGATCGGTCCGGGGCTTTCGTCATGATGGGGACGAGGAGGATTTCGATGGTGGTGGTGATGGCCCCCGAGGCTACCGAGGAAGACATTGCCGGGATAGTCGGGCTAGTTGGCATGGCCGGCGGCGAAGCATTCGTGAGTCGCGGAGTATCCCGCACGATCATCGGCCTTGTCGGCGACGTCGAGCACTTCGGCGCGCTGAACCTGCGCAGCTACCCCGGTGTCAGCGACGTTGTCCGTATCTCGGTCCCGTACAAGCTGGTCAGCCGCGAGCATCATGCGCAACGATCGACGATCACCGTCGGCGGCGTCCCCATCGGCCCCGATACCGTCACCGTCATTGCCGGACCCTGCACCGTGGAAACGGCGGAGCAGACCCTGATGGCTGCCGTGATGGCCAAGCAGGCCGGCGCCTCGCTGCTCCGCGGCGGTGCCTACAAGCCCCGGACCTCCCCGTATGCGTTCCAAGGACTTGGCGAGGCTGGCCTCCGCATCCTCGCCGACGTCCGCGCGGAGACGGGCATGCCCGTGGTCACCGAGGTCATCGACCCGGCGTCGGTCGACCTCGTCTGCTCCTACGCGGACATGCTCCAGGTCGGTACCCGGAGCATGCAGAACTTCGCGCTCCTCCAGGCCGTCGGTTCAGCCAGCAAGCCGGTCCTGCTCAAGCGCGGCATGAACGCCACCATCGAGGAGTGGCTGATGGCGGCGGAGTACATCGCGCAGCGCGGCAACCTCGACATCGTGCTCTGCGAGCGCGGCATCAGGACATTCGAGACCGCTACCAGGAACACGCTGGATATCAGCGCCGTGCCAGTCGCCCAGCGACTGTCGCACCTGCCAGTCATCGTCGACCCCTCGCACTCGGGCGGCCGTCGCGACCTGGTGCTCCCCCTCAGCAGGGCGGCCATTGCCGTGGGCGCGGACGGCATCATCGTCGACGTGCACCCGCATCCCGCCGCCGCGATGTGCGACGGCGATCAGGCGCTGACCGGTGACGACATCCGCGAGCTTGGGACGCTGGTCAGCACCTTGCCGCGCCTGCTGGGCCGCACCCTCACCCCGGCGATTCAGCCCGCCGCGATCGGCTGATAGGCACTGACGGGAGACAGTAGCCGCCGCGCGACGCAGTAGGCACTGGCACGACCACGGCGGGCAGCAACGGCGCATCGGCTACTGTCGCGGGCCTACAGGTCCGCGACTGCCGGGATGACCTCGTTGCCCATGACCTCGAGCGGCTTCAGGCCCCATACCCCGGCCACGCCGCCGATCACCATGTCGATGCCCAGCTCGGCCAGGCCGGCAACCTGGTCCACGACCTCCGACGCCCGCTCGCCCCGTGAACCGACGTCGAACCGGAAGATGCACGTCTTCTCGATCTCGTCGTAGTTGCGGCCCTCGGCTTCGCAGTGCGCCCGCAGGACCTCGAGCTTGCGCGGCAGCTCTGGACCGGGGAACAGATTGCAGGCCTGCGCGTAGCGCGCGACCAGCCGCAGCGTCTTGCGCTCGCCAGAACCGCCGATCATGATCGGCGGATGCGGCGCCGTGACGGCGGGTGGATGGTTCAGCGGCCGCTCGAGCTGATAGTGCTCGCCCCGGAATGGCGACTCGTCCCCCTGCCACATCTGCAGGCAGATGCGCAGCGTCTCCTCGAGTCGCTCGAAGCGCTCGGCGATCGGCGGGAACGGCACGCCCAGCCCGCGCGCCTCCTCCTCGTTCCAGGCCGCCCCGATGCCAAGCCAGGCTCGGCCGCCCGAGAGGACGTCCAGCGTCGTGACCATCTTGGCCAGGATGCCGGGATGGCGGTAGACGACGCCAGTGACGAGGGTAAGCAAGCGGGCACGGGAAGTACATGCAGCCAGGTAGCCGAGCGTGGTGTACGCCTCGACCATGTCCTGCTCAGGTGGCCCGATCATGGAGATCTGGAAGAAATGATCCATGACGCCGATGCTGTCGAAGCCGGCGTCGTCGGCCGTCCGGGCGACGGCGGCGAGCTGCCGCCCCAGCTGATTCGCCCCGCCCGCCCCATTGAAGTCCGGGATCTGCAACCCAACTTTCACGTCTCTCACCTCAGGATCAGTTTCCCATATCGACACGCGGTGGCGCGTCCCATGATCCAGCCTGCACCACTTCGCGCTTCCAGGTATCTTGGGAAAGCCTTGACCTGTACGTTGCGCGCCCGCGAATAAATAACGCGGCTTCATTCAGTAGTAATGGCCGGACACGCGCGGAGACATCGATGCTGAAGTTCCGCCCCACTGCGGCGCTGGCGCTGGTACCAGCCGCCGCAGTCTGTCTGGGCGCGTTCGCCTGCACCGCCGCCGCGGCCCGGCCGGCCCCCCCTGAGAGCCCTGGCAATGCCACGCCTGCCGCCAGGCCGACGGCCGACACCGGCCCGGCAATCCTGCGTCTCGCTGCGACGAAGCACTACGGCCAGCCCGGCAACGCATCGGGGTTCTCTGTCATCATCGCGACGGGCGCCGGACAGGCCTGGGCATTCGGCGGCACCAATCCCGGCGGCCCGAGCACGCCGATCGCCGCGCGGTGGAACGGCACCAGCCTGACGTCATCGGCGCTGCCAGGCGGCCTGACCGGCTTCATCAATGACGCGAGCGCGCCAGCAGCGAACGACGTCTGGGCGGCCGGGCAGTACGGCCGCTACGTGCTGCACTGGAACGGCAAGGCCTGGCACATCGCCCGCCGGTGGCCGAGCGGCCAGATCACCGGGCTGAACGCCATCAGCGCCAACGACGTCTGGGTCTTCGGCACCAGCATCACCGGGTCACGGCTCGTCGGTACGTGGCATTTCGATGGAAGGTCGTGGACCCCTGTGGGGGGCCAGGCAGGCTCCATCTATCGGGCCACCGCCGTCTCGCACACGGACATCTGGGCGATCGCTGCTACCTCAAATGCCGATATCATCCTGCGCTACAACGGCCGCACGTGGTGGCGAGTACGCATCGGACCGGTCTTCAACGGCGCGCAACCCCAGGACATCCTGGCGGTGTCGAACCGTGACGTCTGGATGGCTGGCAACGAGGTCAGCCCGGACGGCACCCCGCGCCTCGTGCTCGCCCACTGGAACGGAAGCCGCTGGTCGCGGCTGGCGAGCGGGCTGTCGGCGTGGGCCGGCCAGCTCGCGCCGGGCCCGCACGGCGACGTGCTCCTCACGGCCACGCCCGCGAACGCGGCAGCGACCGGGCTGATCCTGCACGCCTCGCCCTACGGCTGGGGTACCGCCATCGTCGTCGCGGACGGCCTCGGCAGCGGCGTCAGCGACGTGGCCCTCGTCCCGCGGACCAGTTCGCTGTGGGCTACGGGCGGGATACTCACCCGCCTCGGCGGCGAGGCCGCCATCTGGAGCGGCCCGATGGCGCGGGCCGACCACGACACAGGCGACAACGCCTAACGAAGGGAACGGGGTCCGCTCTGACCCGGGTTATGTTCCTGGGCCGCGGCAGCGAGCTCCTGAGCAAGATCATCGGCATCTAGTCGCGCTTCGATCCTGCGCAGGTCCTCGATGCGTGCCTTCGTCTCTACCTGACGGGGCGTGAGCAGCGAGCAGCAATCCTCATCTGGTAGCTCGGAGATTGCCAGCGTCGAGATCCGCCGCGCCTCGGCGATGATCTCGGCCTTGTCCATGCCGATTAGCGGACGCAAGATCGGCAGCTCGACCGCGTCGTCGAGCGCTGTGATGTTCGTCAGGGTCTGGCTGCTGACCTGGCCAAGTGCGTCGCCCGTAACGAGCGCGCCGGCCCGAAGGCGCCGGGCCAGTGCCGCGCCCGTCTTCAGCATCAGGCGCCGCTGCGCGACGATCTGGAGCTTCCCGGCCCCGGAACTGGCCAGCCGCCGCTGCGCGCTCCCGAAGGCGACCACGAACAGCCTGGAATCCGTTTGATACCGGTCGAGCTGGCGTGCCAGGCCGTAAGCCTTGTACACCGATTCCGGCCCAGTCAGCGGCATCCCGGAGAAGTGCAGAAAATTGCAACGCAGGCCGCGGCGCATCATCCGATAGGCGGCGACAGGCGAGTCGATCCCGCCGGACATCAGCACGAGCCCGCGGCCGCTCATGCCCACCGGCAGGCCGCCCTGGCCAGCCCAGCCCTGCGTGAAGACGAACACTTCTCGCTGATCGACCTCGACGAAGACGGTGGTGTCCGGCGCGCGCAAGTTCACCGGATAGCCATATTCCTGCTGGATCCGTCGGCCGATGAGCACCGCCAGCTCCGCGGATGTCACTGGGAAGCGCTTGTCGCGACGGCGCGCCCGCACCGCGAACGAGCCCGGACAACCCGCCGCCAGCTCAACCGCGGCTGCGATGGCCGCCTCCGGATCCTTGTCCACGCGGACCGCTCGGCATACCCTGGCCAGGCCCATGACGAACTTCATGCGTTCGGCGACTATGTCCACGGCCGTCTCGGCCACCAGGCCGCCCGCCTCCGCCCCGGGGACCCGGAGCACGATCACGCCCTCACGCTGCCAGATGCGGACGTCGATGCCCAGGTCGCGCACCGCCCGCCTGATGTTGTCGTGCAAGAGCCGCTCGAAGTGCTGCCTGTTGCGGCCCTTGAGCACGATCTCGCCGAGCTTGAGCAAGACACAGGGTTCGTGCAGGTTGCTCCGCACATCGTGGTCGGCCTTCGCGGCGACGGGCAGCACGGACATCACTACAGTCTGCCATCTGAACTGGAATACGCCCGGCCGGAAGCAACGATAATCCGCATCTCGGTGGCGCCGGTGAGTATCTGGACGGATACTTAACGTGATCGAGACGATGCGCCAGTCGGCATAAGGACCTAATCCCGATGGCATTCTGTAGCAGATGCGGCCAACTGACCGAAGATGATGCCGAGTTCTGCACGGCCTGCAACGCGTACGCGGCCGACCTCTCGTCGGTCGGCGCCTACTCGGGTGCTGTATCGAGCGCAGGCTACTTCTCGGAGACAACGTACGGAGCGCTGCGGCCCGACCGCTACTCCCTCTCCGATCCGGAATCGTACCCCTCGCCAAGCCGGGACCGGCGCTTCCAGTATGAGCATGAGCAGACCCTCTCAGCGCGGCCGGACAGGCCGGCGGCGTCCCCGCCGAACGGCCGGTGGATCTCGTTAACAGCCGCGATGGCAGTGCTGTTGATCGCGGCGACAGTCGCCGTCGTCCTGGTCCGCCAGCACCATCATCCCGGTCACGCTCCGCCAGCCGGCAGGCCGAGCGTGATCGCCAGGTCGTCCAGTCCCGCGCCGACCAGCGCGCCGCCGGCGACCGCCGCCGGCCAGCTGAGCGTCGACTCGGCCGCCGCCGCGGCTCCGCATAAGGTGGCCATCGTCAGCTTCCTGAACCGCTACTTCAGCGCCATCAACCATCACGATTACGGCGCTTATGAGCGGCTGTTCAGCCCGGCGTGGCGGAACGAGCTACCGGCCGCCACGTTCAGCGCCGGGTTCGGAACGGCCACCGACTCGGCAGAGCACCTGCGTAGCATCGGCGTGGTGGGTGCAGGGCAGGTCGACGCCCTCGTGACGTTCACTAGCCATCAGCTGGCCGCCGACAGCCCGACGAATTCGCGATGCACGGTCTGGAGCATCGCGCTCTACCTGATCAGGCAGCGCCGCCAGTACCTGCTCGTGGCCCCGCCAGCTGGCTATACCCCCTCGTATCACACCTGCCACTAGCCCGGGCCTGCCGCGCCGCGTACAGGCCGACCAGGTCGGCGTCGGCCGACACGGCGGCCTTCGGGGCCAGACAAGGGCAGGCAACCCCGTTCCCATCCTGATGGGTTTTGTCCCTACCTAGCCGAAGAAGACCTCAGCCTCGGCATAACGCTCCGGCGGAACGAGCTTGAGCTCGTTGGTCGCCTCCGCGAGCGGCACGCGGACGATGTCGGTCCCGCGCAGCGCGACCATCCTGCCGAAGTCGCCCTTGGCGACCGCGCGGGCCGCGTGGACGCCGAAGCGCGTCGCAAGCACCCGGTCGAACGCGGTCGGCGTCCCGCCGCGCTGGATGTGCCCGAGGACCGTGCAGCGCGCCTCCTTGCCCGTGCGCTGCTCGATCTCGTCGGCGAGCAGCTGGCCGACCCCGCCGAGCCGAACATGGCCGAACGCGTCGCGCTTGTTGTCGGCGATCGCCTCGTCGGTGGTCTTCGGGTGGGCACCCTCGGACACGACGACGATAGGCGCGTAGCGGGTCTGGAACCTGTGCTCGACGTACTCGCAGACCTGCTCGATATCGAACGGCTTCTCCGGGATGAGGATGACGTTCGCGCCGCCCGCGATCCCCGCGTGGAGAGCTATCCAGCCGGCACTGCGGCCCATGACCTCGACGATGAGTGCGCGGTGATGGCTCTCGGCCGTGGTGTGCAGGCGGTCGATCGCCTCCATCGCGATGTTGACCGCGGTGTCGAAGCCGAAAGTGAGGTCCGTGGCGCCGAGGTCATTGTCGATCGTCTTGGGCACGCCAACGACCTTGCCGCCGGCCTCGTTCAGCTTGTTGGCGACGCCCAGGGTGTCCTCGCCGCCGATCACGACCAGGGCGTCGACGCCGAGGCTGTCCAGGTTCTCCAGGACCCGCTCGAGCCCGGACTTGCCACCCTGCTCATTGGATTCCGCCATCGGGTTTGTCCGCGACGAGCCGAGGATCGTGCCACCGCGGGGCAGGATGCCGCGGACCGCGTGGACATCCAGCGCCATCGTGTCGCCCTCAAGGGGGCCGCGCCAGCCGTCGCGGAAGCCGATGAACTCCATGTCGTGCTCGGCTACGCCGGTCCGCACGACCGCCCGGATGACTGCGTTCAGCCCTGGACAGTCTCCGCCTCCGGTGAGGACTCCGACTCGCATGCGTGCTCCCTCTCGCCTTCCTTGACGCCAGACTAGTGCTCATGACAGTTCTCGCGATCGACGCCGGGACCACCGGCGTGACCGCTCTCATCGTGACCGACCAGGGCACCCTGGCGGGCCGCGGATACCAGGAATTCCGGCAGTATTTCCCACAGCCTGGGTGGGTTGAGCACCTGCCAGAGGGTATCTGGCAGGCGACCCTGGCCGCATGCGCCCAGGCGATTGCCTCGGCTGGTTCGCCTGCCATCAGCTGCGTCGGCATCACGAATCAGCGAGAGACGGCTGTCATCTGGGATCGAGCAACCCTGGCGGCACCTCGCCGTGCCATTGTCTGGCAGGACCGGCGGACCGCGGCTATCTGCGAGCGGTTCCGGTCGGCGGGCTTTGAGCCGCGAGTCGCTGAGCTGACCGGGCTGCGGATTGATCCGTACTTCACTGGCACAAAGCTCACCTGGCTGGCCGAGAACGAGCCGGCTGTCTGGGCAGGCGTGTCCGACGGCTCGCTGGCGGTCGGGACCGTGGACTCGTACCTGGTCGCGCGGCTGACCGGCGGCCGGCTGCACGTCACCGACGCCTCAAACGCCTCCAGGACGCTGCTGTTCGATATCGAGGCGGGGCAGTGGTCAACGGAGCTGTGCTCGTTGTTTGGCGTTCCGCCGCATGCGCTGCCCGAGGTAGTGGCGTCTTTCGGGGTCGTGGGGCACACGGACCCGGCGGCGTTCCTCGGGCTGTCGGTGCCGATCGCCGGGATCGCGGGCGACCAGCAGGCGGCCCTGTTCGGGCAGGCGTGCTTCGAGGCAGGCGCGGCCAAGTGCACGTACGGAACTGGCTCGTTCGTGCTGGTCAACACGGGGCCGAACGTGGCTAGGTCTTCGGCCGGGCTGCTCTCGACGGTGGCCTGGCTGTCGCCATCTGAGGGGCTGACCTACGCGCTCGAGGGATCCGTGTTCGTCACCGGGGCCGCGATCCAGTGGCTGCGGGACGGACTCGGCCTTCTCGATCACGCGGGCCAGAGCGAGGCACTGGCCCGCTCGGTGCCGGACACCGGCGGGGTCGTCTTCGTTCCCGCGCTCACTGGGCTTGGCGCGCCCGACTGGGATCCCGACGCTCGGGGCGCGATGTTCGGCCTGACGCGCGGGACGACCAGGGCGCACCTGATCAGGGCGGCGCTGGAGGCGATCACGTTCGAGGTGCGCGATGTCATCGACGTCATGGCCGCGGAGGCGGCAGCGTGGGCCGGTGCGGCCGGTGGCGCCGCGGCCGGTGGCGCCGCGAGCGTTGGCGCCGCGAGCGGCGGCTCCGCGGGCGTTAGCGCCGTGGCCGGTGGCGCCGCGGGCGTTGGCGCCGCGAGCGGAAGCTTGGCCGGCGACCGAACTCGGGGCGCGCCAGCCATCGCCACGAGCGTCGCCGCGCTACGCGTCGACGGCGGCGCCAGCGCCAACAATCTGCTCATGCAGCTGCAAGCCGACCAGATACAGCGGCCAGTCGAGCGGCCGGTGGTGGCCGAGACGACAGCGCTCGGGGCTGCCTTCCTGGCGGGGCTCGCGACTGGGGTCTGGTCCTCGCGCGCGGAGCTGGCGGCGACCTGGCGGCTCGACCGCAGGTTCACGCCTGAGCCGCGGGACGAATCCGCGCCACGCCCGCTGGCGCAGCGCAGTCGAGCAGACGAAGGCCTGGGCGCGCTGATTCGGTGGGGCCTGTACGGGGCGGATGAGACCGAAATGCACCTTTAGTCGCCATCGCCTCGAGCTTGAGGGTCAAATCTCCAAACGTGCGTACCGTTAGGGCTGAGCATCAGACGAAACTGCGCCCCTGAGGTACACGCGTTTGCGCTGCTTGGTGGCGACGACGCGGAATCGAGGCGGCAGCGCCCGAGATAAGTGCTTTGTCGGTACCCGCTGCGAGCCTGTTCGCGTGACTCCAGCATCCGAGCCGCGCCAGTCGCCCGCTAGTCGCTCCTCCGCCGCGACGCCGGCCTCGATTGGGGCGTCCAGGCGCCGTGACCCCGCGGCCAAGCTACTGGACCAGCAGTTTGGTGTCATCTCGCGCATGCAAGCCACCGCGCTCGGGGTCGGCGTTGGCGCGATCAAATACCGAATCCGACAGGGCGGGCCGTGGCAGCGGTTGTTCCCGGGTGTCTACCTGACCGATGCGCGGCACCCCCACCGTGGATCAGCTGGATATGGCTGCCCTGCTCTACGCGGGCGAGACCAGTCTCCTGACGGGCCGGGCGGCGCTTCGACGTTACGGCCTCTTGCCGATGACGACCGGCATCGTCGATGTTCTGGTGCCGACGGCAGCGCGGCCCGCTGACCGCGGCTACGTCCGCGTGCACCGCACTCGGCGGATGCCCGATACGTCCTTCCGGCAAGGGCCCATCCGGTTCACTGCCATCCCGCGCGCGATAACGGACGCTGCCATCGGCGCTGCCAGTGTGCGCGATATGCGGGCGATCGTCTGCGTCGGTACGGATAGGGGGCGGTGCAGGCTCGAGGATCTCGCAGCCGAACTCGGGACACAGCAGGCTACGCAACTCGGCGCGGTTACGTGCCGTGATCGACGATGTCGCCCGCGGGATCAGGTCGGGGCCGGAGGGCGACCTGATGGATCTCATCGACCGGTCCGACCTGCCGGCCCCTCTGTACAACCCGCGCCTTTATCTCGGCGACGCCTTCCTCGCCGTGCCTGACGCCTGGTGGGAGCGCTTCGGTGTTGCGGCGGAGGTCGATTCTCGCGAGTACCACTTCTCCGTGGCTGACTGGGAGCACACGATGCAGCGCCATGCCCGGATGACGGCTGTCGGCATCAGAGTGCTGCACTTCACGCCTGGGCGAATCAGGGCCGAGCCAGACTCGGTCGTCGCAACCATCCGGCGAACGCTGCAGATTGGTGCGCCTGTTCCGACAATCCGGACAGTGCCCGCCCGGATTAGTCCGGTGCGTCCTCGTACTCGTCGAGATTGGCATCGGCGCTGCCTGACGGACCTGTTCCGCGGCCGTCGCCATTGGCCTCGTGACCAGTGTCGTCATCCCGACTCGCTTTGCCACGAGAGTCATGGTGGAGGGCATGGGCGCGCCTGCCCTTGGCCCGCTGCGCGTATTCGTCCACGTACTCCTGGCTGGACAGCTTCATGAGCTCGTACATGATCTCGTCGGTGACTGCCCGCAGCACGATCCGGTCATTCTCGAGACCGTAATAACGGGAGAAGTCCAGCGGCTTGCCGAACCGCACGCCGGGCCGTATGGCCAGCCGCGGAGCCAGTTTGCCGGGCGGCTGAAACTCAAAGCCGCCTATCATCGCGGTCGGGACGACGGGCGCCTTTGCCTCGAGGGCGAGCCTGGCCACGCCTGTCTTGCCGCGATACAGACGACCGTCCGGGGTCCTGGTGCCCTCCGGGTAGATGCCGAGCAATTCCCCCGAAGCCAGCACGCGCAAGCCCGTGCGGAGTGCTCGCTCGCTCGCCGCCCCGCCGGTCCGGTCGACGGGAATCTGCCCCATGCCGCTGAAGAATGCCTTGCTGAACAGGCCCTTGAGGCCGCGGCCGGTGAAGTACTCGGACTTCGCGAGGAACACAACTTTGCGCGGCAACGGCAGGGGGGCAAAGAAGTGGTCGGAGAAGGAAAGGTGGTTGCTGGCGAGGATGGCTGGGCCCTCGCGGGGGACGTTGTCAGTGCCTTCGGCCCACGGCCTGAAGATCAGCCGCAGGAACGGCCATAGGATCGCCTTAACCACCCAATAGAACACGGTCATATGTTCCCACGTCATGGATGATCCGGCGATCACCAGACTGCATACCGCAGACCACCAAACTGATTCCCGCTGCCGAGCGCGACGTGCAACCATGCGGATGAGATGACAAAACCCGGCTCAGGTCGGGCAGGGCGAGAGGATGCAGGTCATGCCCGTTATGCCAGGTGCGGAGGCCTATACCCACGACGGCGGCCCGACAGGCGTGCTGCTCTGCCACGGTTTCACCGGCAGTCCGCAGTCACTGCGGCCGTGGGCCGAATATCTCGCCGAGGCAGGTCTTGGCGTGAGTTTGCCGCGCCTGCCAGGTCACGGCACCACCTGGCAGGAGATGGCCAGGACACGGTGGGAAGACTGGTTCGCCGAGGTCGACCGAGCTTTTGACGAGCTCCAGGCGCGGTCCGATGAGATCTTCCTGATGGGCCTGTCCATGGGCGCATGCCTGGCGCTGCGGCTGGCCGAGCTTCGCGGCCGCGCGGTCACCGGGCTCGTGCTGGTGAACCCGTCCCTGACCGCCGACAACAAGCTGTTGTTTGCCCTCATCCCGGTTCTCAAGCACCTGGTGCCGTCGGTCAAGGGCATCGCCAGCGATATCAAGGACCCGGCCGCGACCGAGGCCGGGTATGACCGGACTCCTGTGAAGGCCGCAGCCACGCTGCCCGGTCTGTGGAAGACGACGCAGCAGCATCTGGACGATCTGACGCAGCCGGTGCTGGCATTTCACAGCGCCACCGATCACGTCGTCGGGCCAGCCAGCCTGCAACTGCTCAGCCGAGCGCTGCCGGCGAACCAGCTTGAAGTGCGTGAACTGGCCAATAGTTACCACGTGGCCACGCTGGATCATGATGCAGACGCAATATTTGCGGGAAGCCTAGAGTTCGTGCGTATGCATTCCCGCGTGGGGCGGGAAGGAACAGGCGAGCAGACAGCACACCAGCAGGCGGGGATCGACGGCGGATGAGCGGACCTGGGGACATCGACGGTGAGGTCAGCGGTGATGAGGCCGCATGGCGTGACCTGATTGCGCATTTCGATGACCCGGCCGATCGGATAAGGACGGCCGTACCGTGGCCGGCCAGGGAAGACCTGGCCGAGCAGGCCAGCTCGGATGAGTCCGCCGGTACGACCACCGACCCATCTGACGCCTCCGACGCCTCCGACGCCTCCGACCCTTCGGCCAAGCCGTCCGCTACCCCGGGCGAGCCGCCGACCGGGACCGCGGCGTCGAGCCGGACTTCAGATTCGTCAAGCGGCACCGCGGATCCAACCAGCAGGACTTCAGATTCGTCAAGCGGCACTGCGGATCCGACCAGCAGGACTTCAGATTCGCCGAGCGGCACCACAGATCCATCGAGGTGGACCGCGCACCCGTCCGGCAGGACCATGGACCGCTCGGGCAAGACCGCCGACCCCTCGGCCAGGACCCCGGACCCCTCGGCCAGGACCCCGGACCCCTCGGGCAAGACCTTGGATGGCTCAGACTGGACGGCGGATCCGCCCGGCGCGTCAGATCACCCCGCGCGGCCGACGACGAGCTTCACCATCCCCATAGACCGCATGCGGGTCATACGTCCGGCCGGCTACCCGCGCTCCTACACGCCAGCGGAGGAAGTAGGACGAGCCGTTCGTACCCGTGCCCCTGCCGCCTCCGGCCAAGCTCGACACGGCGTCAAAAGCGGCGCTGGTAGGCGTCATCGGCGGCCCCGGCTACCTGCTGATCGCCAGCGTCTTCCTGCACTGGAGTATCTCCGCCGAGGCCGCACTCATCGCCGTCGCCGCGTTCGTTGGCGGCTTCGTGACCCTCATCATGAAGCTCGGTGATCGTTCGAGCCGGGACGACGATGATGACGGAGCTGTCCTGTAGCCGTTGTCAGCCGCAGCGCCTGCCCGAGTCGGTAGACCTGGCTGATTGAGCCGACTCGGCTGTGTGGCCACGCGGCGTTACGTCAGGCGTTCACCGTTCCTGGCAAGGTCGGCGGCGCCGATCAGCCCGGCGTCTGGTCCGAGCTCGGCAAGCCTGACGTCCGCGAACTCCCGGTGGGAACGGCCCGTGAGACCGTGCTCGTACGCCTCGCGTGCGGGATCCAGGAGCAGTTCGGCCGCCTCGGAAACGCCGCCGCCAATCACGAAGCAGCCTGGATCGAGTATCGCGGCCAAGTCGGCCAGGCCCGTGCCGAGCCAGCTACCCACGATCTCGAAGCAGCGCCGCGCGGCGATGTCGCCTTCCCGCGCCGCCATCGTGACTGCGGGCCCGTCAATCCCCTCCGCGCTGCCGCCACCCAGCTGGAGCAGCCGGACTGCCGCCTCGGGTGACCTCCTGCGCAAACTCGCGCGCCTCGGCCACTAGGGCGCTCCCGCTGGCATATTGCTCCCAGCAGCCGCTGTTGCCGCAACCGCACAGGCGGCCGTCGGGCACAACCCGATAGTGACCGGGTTCGCCTGCTGAGCCGAACCGACCGCGATAAAGCCTGCCGTCCAGAACAATGCCGGCTCCGATGCCCGTCCCGACGGTGATCAGGAGCACCTGCTCAAGGCCGCGGGCTGCACCGAGCTTAGCCTCGGCCCAGGCTGCGGCGTTGGCGTCGTTCTCCACCACCACCGGCCGGCCAATGCGCTCCTCTACCAGCTTCTTCACCGGCTCGTCCCGCCACGCGAGATTGGGCGCGAACAGCACGGTGGATCGCGTCTGATCGACAAAGCCTGCCGCCCCGATCCCGACGGCTTCGACCTCGTAGCGTGCGAGCAGTTCGTTGACGACGCCTGCCATCACGCTGATCGTGCCGCCGGGGCTTGCGGCCGGCGTGAATCGCTTCAGCTTCTCGACGATGCGCCCGTACTCATCAACAACGCCTGCGGCAACCTTCGTGCCGCCGACATCAACCCCGATCGTCAGGCCCATGCCCCTGCCCGTCCAGCTGCGCCTCGTCCGGCCCGAGCGGCGAATCCCCTACCTCCGCTCCTGGCTGTCCGCCGTCCTCCGAACCATCGTCAGCATCCGTGGCCCCGGCCCACGGATCGGGGTCGATCACGTGCACGGTCGCCAGCCTGTCACCGGGCTTCCAGCCACCAGGCCCGTGGTCTCCCGCCACAGACCCGTGCTGGTCAACCGCGTCGTCACCGGGACCGGCAGCGTCACGACCGGCAGCTTCACGATCAACAGAGGCCGCTCCCCCGTCATCTGGGCTGGTGGCAGTGCGGTCTCGCCCCGCGGGGGCCGGGGACGGCCCAGACCTCGCCGAGCCGCCCGTCGGGGAACTGCTGGCGCCGCGCTGGTCGCTACCACCGCCAGCCCTGGTCAGGATTGAGTCGAGAGCGCCGATTGCGTCCTGGACGGCTGAAGCCACTGCATCCCCAGCGCCTGACAGCTGGCCGCCGAGGCCAGGTCCTGAATCACGCATCCGCCGCGCCGCGCGGCAAATCGGGCACCACTGGCACTCCGGTGACTCGCCGACCTCGGGCGGGATCTCGTTGGTGGCGGTATCCCAGACCTCGGCAGCGCCTTTCTTCTGCTCGCCGCCGCCGAACGTCCGGCGCACCTGACCGCCGAGTTCCCTGCGCACGCTGCGAGCGCTTGACCGCAGCAGCCAGCGCTGGAGGTCGCTGAGCATGTCAGCGGCAGGCGCGGACTGCCGCTGCCGCTCCGAACCCGACCGATCCGAACCCGACCGATCCGAACCCGACCGATCCGAACCCGACCGATCCGATCCCGACTGGCCTGAACTCGACCGCTCCGGCGAGTCATTGCGCCCGGACTGCTCACTCATTGATGTCACCGTTTCCTGATCCCCGTGAGGTCACGGGATGGACTCTGCCCGCGACTTCAGGCCTTTGAGCGCGGTATCGATGATCGTCTTCTCGGCGCGCCGCTTCAGCAGCCCGATCATCGGCACCCTGGTACCCACGGCGAGCTCATAGCTCACCTTGGTGCCCGTCCCGTCGTCGCTGAGCAAGTAAGCGCCGGACATCTCGGTCACCATCGAGCCTGTCTCGCGCAACTGCCACCGCACCGCCGCGTCCCCGTCCCATTCGTAGGCCAGGACGTAGCTGTCCCTGATCACCCCCGCGTCCAAGCCAAACCGGACGCGCAACGGGCGACCGTCCGGGGTCACCTCCAGCACCTCGGCGGACCGCACTCCGGTCGCCCACTCAGGGTAGGACCCGAAATCAGCGATCACGCCCATGACCGTCGCCCGGCTGGCCGATACAGCAATGCTGGAGGAAGTCCTGTCCGCCATGACTCGGAGCGTACCCCTAGGCGCGGGTGCTGCCTGACCTGCCAGTCCGCCGTAGTTAGCCCCACTGGAGCACGTAAGGCGTCCCCGTGGCCCGGAAATGGCCGACGTTAATGCACTCGGTCCGGCCGATCCGGACCCGGCTTTGCAGCGGCTGGTGCACGTGACCGAACAGCACGTAGCGCGGCCGCGTCCTCTCGATCGTCGCCAGCAGCGCCTCGCTTCCTCGCTCCATCCGCCGGGCGACCGTGTCATAGAGCAGGTCGGGCACGGCGGGCGGGATATGCGAGCAGAGCACGTCGACCTCGCCGATGGCATCGACCTTGGCCGCGAAGGCGTCGTCGTCGATCTCATTGGGCGTGCGGTAAGTGGTCCGCAGGCCGCCGCCGACAAAGCCGAACGTCCAGCCGTCCAGATCGACCCGCTCGCCGTCCAGGATCTGCTGACCTGGCCGCACGTGCTCGGCCCAGAACTTCGGCAGATCAACGTTTCCGTAGGTTAGATAGGCCGGCACCGGCATCGCCGCGAACAACTCGGCGTACTGCCGCGACACCGCCGCCTCCATGTGCTGGCGCGGATCACCACCGAGCTGCGCCCACAGCTTCCCCGACAGCTCCCGCGCCTCGTCGAACTTGCCAGCCGACCGCAGCTCGATCAGCTGCCGTGCCTGCTCCGCTCCGAAAAGGTCAGGAAAGATCCCCTGGCTATGGTCGGCGTAGTCGATGAACAGCAGCAGGTCGCCGAGGCAGATCAGTGCATCGGCGCCTGCACCCGCGGCGCTCAGGGCGTCCGCCCGGCCATGAACATCGCTCACCGCGTGCACCCGCATCCACCTACAGTAGGCAAATCCCCCGCGCCGGCCTAGCCGGCCCGCGAAGAGCTTGCCGGCCGTAGACGGGGTAACGTCCAAGAAGATCAGGATGGGAACGTGGTCGTTTCTGGAGGCTCGGTGCTCGAATTTGGTATGCCTGCTCTCATCGAGGTACCGGACGATGCCGGGCTGGCCGACGTCATCTTCAGCCGAGCGTCTGCCGATCCCGGCGAGGTAATGCTGCGGCGGCGCACAGCCGGGTCCTGGCAGGACGTCACCGCCGGCCAGTTCCAGGCCGAGGTAGCCGGGCTGGCGAAGGGCCTCATCGCCGCCGGGATCGAACCCGGTGACCGCGTCGCCTTGCTGTCACGGACCCGGTACGAGTGGACACTGGCCGACTATGCGATCTGGGCGGCGGGAGCGGTCACCGTACCGGTTTATGAAACGTCGTCCGCCGAGCAGGTGGAATGGATCGTCAGCGACTCCGCCGCCCGAGCTGTCATCGCCGAGACCGACCAGCACGTGGCCATCATCGATAGCTTGCGGGACCGGCTGCCTGGCCTGTCACAGGTCTGGCGGATCTCAGGACTCGACGAACTCGCCGCGACTGGCGCCGACGTTACCGACGAGCAGTTGCGCCAGCAGCGCACAAGTCGTCGCGCGAGCGACCTGGCCACGATTATCTACACCTCAGGAACCACCGGACGGCCAAAGGGCTGCGAGCTAACCCACCGCAACCTGCTGAGCGCCGTGCGGAACGCCGTGCACGGCGCGCTGCCCGAGATTTTCGAGATCGCGGGCGGCAGCACGCTGCTGTTCATGCCACTGGCACACGTGTTCGCCAGGATCATCGAGATCGGCTGTCTCGAGTCCGGCGCCGTGCTCGGGCACTGGGAGGACATCGGCACGGTAGCCGAGGGCCTCCGCGAGTACCGGCCGACTTTCCTCCTCGCTGTGCCACGGGTGTTCGAGAAGGTCTATAACACCGCACAACAGCAGGCCTCGGCGAGTCCGGCCAAGAACAGGATCTTCGGCGCCGCGGCGGCCACTGCCATCGCCTACAGCCAGGCGGCTGAGTCGGGACGGCCGGGCGCCGGCCTCCAGGTCCGCCACGCGCTTTTCGATCGGCTGGTCTACGGGAAGCTCCGGGCGGCCGTCGGCGGCAAGGTCACCTACGCGGTCTCCGGCGGGGCGCCGCTGGGTGAGCGGCTCGGCCACTTCTTCCGCGGGGCCGGGATCACTGTGCTCGAGGGCTACGGCATGACTGAGACCTCGGCGGCGGCGACGGTCAACAAGCCGAGCCGCAACAAGGTCGGTACGGTCGGCCAGCCCCTGCCAGGCGTGAGTGCCATGATCGCCGACGACGGCGAGATTCTGCTCCGCGGCGGCATCATCTTCGCGGGCTACTGGCGGAACGATGCAGCCACTAAGGAAATACTCGACGCCGACGGCTGGCTGCATACCGGCGATCTCGGCTCGCTTGATGACGAGGGCTTCCTGCGGGTCACGGGCCGCAAGAAGGAGCTGATCGTCACTGCGGGCGGCAAGAACGTCGCCCCGGCCGTCCTGGAGGACCGGCTGCGCGCCCACCCGCTGATAAGCCAGGTCATGGTCGTCGGCGACAACAAGCCCTTCATCGCGTGCCTGATCACCCTCGACCCCGAGGCGCTCGAGCACTGGAAGCAGCAACACGGCAAGTCGGCCGACGCAACGCCTGCAGACCTGAGCACCGACCCAGACCTACTTGCCGAGCTCCAAGCTGCCGTCGACGACGCCAATAAGGCAGTCTCGAGGGCCGAGTCGATCCGCAAGTTCGTCGTCCTGCCAGTGGACTTCACGACCGACAACGGCTACATCACGCCATCGTTGAAGGTGAAGCGAGCCGTCGTCGCGAAGGACTTCGCCGCCGATATCGAAAAGCTCTACACCAGGTAGGGGCTGGCATCGACCAGACCGGAGCAGCTAGGGCAGAGAAATAGCTGCTCCGATCTGCTCGACGCCAGCCTGCGGACTGCCGTGTGCCGATGCGATGCGTTCCACGGCTAGTGCCGGGTGTACTGGGGCAGCCATTTCTCTGCCCTGGCTGCCCCGGTATACCCGGCGCTAGCCGACCAGGTCACGCGGCAAGCTTGCCGGCCAGGATGTGCTCGAGGCGCTCGACGACCAGGTCCCAGGTCCATTCGCGATCGATCCAAGCCTGGCCCTTGTCGCCCATCGCGGCAGCGCCTGCCGGATCGGATAGGAGCTGGACGAGTTTGTCTGTCAGCGCTGGTTCGCTGCGGCCTGGGACAACGTAGCCGGTTTCGCCGTCGAGGATGGCGTCGGGCGCGCCACCGGAATCTCCGCCGATGACCGGCAGGCCGGTTGCCGATGCTTCCAGGTAGACGATGCCGAGGCCTTCGACGTCGAGGCCTGCGCGGCGGGTACGGCACGGCATCGCGAACACGTTGCCCGCGTCGTAGTAGGCGGGCAGGTCGTCCCAGCTGACCGGACCGGTGAAGAGTACCGAGTCTGAGACGCCGACCTGTCGCGCCAGCCGGTCTAGCGCCGGCCGGTAGGGGCCGTCGCCGACAAGCATCAGCAGCGGATCGCAGTCGGTCCGCGCGCGGACGGCCGGCCAGGCCTTGATCAGCGTGTCCTGGCCCTTGCGCGAGACCATCCGTGACACGCAGAGGACGACGGGCCGGTCGGCCGGGATGCCGCGATCGCGACGGATCTGCATCCCGCCGGCGCCTGGCCTGAATTCCATCGTGTCCACGCCGGGCGTCAGCTTGACCATGCGGCCAGCGGCATCCGGTGATAGCGCTTTGGCCATCCTGATCCGGAAGTACTCAGCCAGGTAAGTCAGCACGTCCACCTCGTCGCCGATGCGCCGCAGCAGCGACCTCGCGCCCGGCAGCGCGGCCCAGCCAGCCTCATGCCCGTGGGTGAGGCCGACGATGCGCTCGGCGCCTGCCTTGCGCAGTTGCGGCGCCAGCAGTCCGAGCGGGGCCGCGGCGCCAAACAGGACCCTGTCGCATCCGTGCTCCGCCAGAAGCGCGCACGCCCTGGACCGAACAGACGGAATCGGGAGCATGAGCGAGCCTGGATGCCGGATCACCGGGAACTGCTGGCGGGCGTCGAACTCGGCCGCTCCTGGCCAGGCTGGCGCGTAGACGACCACGCCGTCCGCGGGCAGTCGGACAGCCAGCGCGTGCACGAACGACTGAATCCCGCCGCTGCGCGGCGGGAAGTCGTTCGTCACGATCAGTACCTTGGTCATCTGACTCCCCGGCACCAGGTGGCGCCGTCAGGTCGACGCCACAAGCGGGCCGAAGCTCAGATCGTACCCACGGCCAGTGCGAAGTACCTTGGGCTAAGGCCGGACAGCGCTGTCGAGTTCGGACAAGTACCAGCCGCTGAGTGGAATTAGCTCAACATTAAGGCCAGTATGCGGAGCGTCGATCAACTTGCCGCCTCCGACGTACAGTCCTACGTGACTATTGCCGGCGAACCCGAGGATGTCGCCAGGCTGCAAGTACTTGGTGACGTCGCCGCTAACAAGGTCAACTCTGGGGAGCGACCCTTCCTGGTCGTAGCTGATGCGAGGGATCGACACACCGGCACTGGCCCACGCTTCCATCGTCAGGCCGGAGCAGTCGTAGCCGGCTGAGCATGGGCCGGTGCCGCCATAGCTGTACGGGCAGCCGACCTTGCTGTAGGCGAAAGCAACCGCCTTCTCCGCCTGCGTCGACGTCGGCCCCGTGTACTTGAGTCCGCCGGTCTGCCCGCCTCCTGCGCCCAGGCCGACCTGCTGGGCGGGAGAGAGCTGGTTCAGCAGGGCCTGCTCGTTGCTCACCAGCTTGTTCATGGCAGCCTTGCGCTTGCCCAGGCTGCCTTTCAGCTGGGCAATCCCGTCCTTGGTCCGTTGCGCAAGCAGCTGCGTGCCCGTCAGCTGCCGGGCAGCAGCGAGGAACTGGTTAATCTGCGCGTCATTCGATGCGGAGAGCTCCAGGAGGATCGAAGACTGGTCGAGGATCTGCTGCGGGTTGCCCGAGGTCAGCAGCGCGACCGAAGAGTTGAGGTTGCCGTCCTCGTAGGCGGTGACCGCGATGCGCGTGATCGCCTGGCGCAGCGACGCGAAGCGGCCGGAGTCGAGAGCGATCTCCCTGTTGACGAGCTGCAAGCGCTGGTCAGCTGACTGGAGCTCCTGCTGAGCCTCTGCGTACTGCTGGTCCAGCTTGTCCGCCTGCGTCTGGAGGCTCTTGAGCTTGGCCTGGACCTGGCTGATGGTCGGGGTCGGCGTGGCGCTGGCACTCGCGCTGACGCCGATGAGTAGTCCGGCGGCAAAGACCGAGACGGTCACAGCCGCAACACCTTGCCTGACGATCCTGCGAACCGACGGCGGCGTATGCACCTGCGTGACACGCTCCTTCTTCCACTGTCGGCCTACCGGGTCAGCTGACGGGTTCGGGCTGTGGAAGTCTGCCCTACGGCCTGGCTCCAGACCGATTCACCCCTGGCGGCGCCGCACCTGCGCACCCACCGGTGGGTCCCCGGCTCTCCCAGCAGGCGACACGAGCCCGCTGAATCGGGAGATTCGGCTGCGGCCGCTCGCCGTCGCCGAATGGCGACTGCTAACGATGCGGCTCGGTCCATGACCCTAGCGGCGTGGCGAGTGTGGATTCAACCACTTCGCGAACTCTCACGCCGTGTTTCTGTTGGCCAGGAAGCCCGAAGAAAGGCATGTCTGCTTTTCGGGGGTCGTCGTTCCCGCGCTCCGCTGGGCCGTCGGTTCCGGACTCCAGAGGTTGGCGGCGCGCCTGAACCGGACTGTCGGCAGCAGGTCCTAGCGTGAATTTATGCTCGGAGCGCTGGCGGACCTCAGCCTCGCGGTGGTTGACGTCGAGACCACCGGATGGCAGCACGAGCAGGGCGAGATTACCGAGATCGGCGCCGTGCGACTGACGGGCGGTGAGGTCACCGGCGAGTTCTCGTTGCTGGTCCAGCCGCGCCTTCCCATACCGGCCGACATCACCGATCTCACTGGCATCACCGACGAGATGGTCGGCCGCGCATCCCAGCCAGCCCCGGCCCTGCGCGCCTTCCTGGCCTTCGCCAGCGATTGCGTGCTCGTCGCGCACAACGCGCCGTTCGATCTGGCATTCCTCACGGCCGCCTGCGCGGCCTGTCAGATTCCCTGGCCGGCGGCGGCCGTACTGGACACAGCCGTGCTCGCGCGCCTGCTCCTCGGCCCCGAGGACGTGCCGGACTGCCGCCTGAGCACGCTGGCCGACTATTTCGGCGCGCAAACGGCGCCATGCCATCGGGCCCTGGCCGACGCCAAGGCGACAGCGGACGTGCTGACCGGACTGCTCGGCCTGGCGGCAGGTATCCGGCCGGTCCGTCCGCGGAGGCTCATCAGCATGGCGAGCTGATCCGGCGGTACGCTACTGGCGCGGTCGGGGCACTCGATCCCGGCCGGCCGAGGAGGCGAGCGATGGTCACTGCAATCGTCTTGATCAAGGCCGACGTGGCCCGCATCCCCGAGACCGCCGAGGAGATCGCGAAGATACCGGCGGTCAGCGAGGTCTATTCGGTCACCGGGGAGTTCGACCTGGTCGCCATGGTCCGCGTCCGTGCGCACGAGGAACTGGGCGACGTCATCCCCGGCACGGTCAACAAGGTTGCCGGAGTGACCCATACGGAGACGCACATCGCGTTCCGCACCTACTCCCGGCACGACCTCGAGGCGGCGTTCGCGATCGGATACGCGGAGGCCTAGATCGCGCCCGCATGGCGGCTTAGATCGGCGCGGCCGTCGGCCTAGCGGTCGCCGAGCCGCCTGCTGGTCTCGATCCAGCGGTCCAGCAGGCCTGCCGCTGCGCCGGAATCGACCGCCTCAGCCGCGCGGCGGTATCCGTCGGCGAGCGCAGGCACGAGCGCATCCGGGCCCGCGACCCCGGCGTCGGCGGCGAGCGCAGCGGCCGCGTTGAGCAGCGCGGTATCGCGCACCGGCCCCTGCCGTCCGCCGAGGAACTCCCTCGCCACGCCAGCGTTGTGCGCGGGGTCGCCGCCGAGCAGGTCGGCCGGCAGCGACCGCGGGATCCTCAGCTCGGCCGGGTCGAACGAGGTCTCGCTCACGGTGCCGTCGTGCACGATCCAGACAGTCGACGGGGCCGTCGTCGTGAGCTCGTCCAGGCCGTCGCCACCGTGGAACACCAGCGCCGAGCAGCCACGGGCCGCCAGCACGCCAGCCAGAATCGGCCCCATGCGCGGGTCGGCCACACCGAGCGCCTGAGCCTGCGGCATAGCCGGGTTGGCCACCGGGCCAAGCACGTTGAAGACCGTCGGCACGCCGAGCTCGCGCCGCGGCACGATCACGTGCCGCAGGGCCGGGTGATAGAGCGGCGCGAACAGGAACCCCGCGCCGATCTCGCTCACCAGCTGCTCGGTTGCGGGCGCTGGCAGGTCGATGACGACACCCAGCGCCTCCAGGACGTCGGCCGTGCCGCACGCCGAGGACGCGGCCCGGTTGCCGTGCTTCACCATCCGGGCGCCGGCTGCGGCCGCCGCGATCGTGCCCATGGTGGAGATGTTGACGGTCTTGGCGCCGTCTCCGCCGGTGCCGACCAGATCAACGGTCCGCCCCGGAATGGAGATCGGCGCTGCGTGGTCGAGCATGGCCTGCGCTAGGCCGGTGACCTCGCTGGCCGTCTCCCCCTTGATCCGCAGGGCCACGCCGAAGCCCGCGATCTGGGCCGGGGTCGCCGCCCCTTCCATGATCTCATTCATGGCCCAGGCGGTCTCCTCGGCGGTGAGCGATTCGCCTTTGATCAGCGCGCCGATCAAGGCAGGCCACGTTGCACGCGAGTCCATCTAGGGCCACCTCAATCCGATCAGGCTGGCAAGCTACTGCGGGAGGGGACTACCCCGTTCCCATTGTGATGGACAGGACAAGGCAGCGCGGGCCGGTCAGCCGTGTGGCGCCTCGCTGCCAGCGGCGGCGCGCTGGCGCATGAGGCCAGCAAGCCCGCGGGCCAGCGCTATCGGATCGATCGGGTGGCTGACCACCGCGTCGGCCCGTGACCAGGTCGCCAGCCAGCCGTCGTCGGGACGGCCGATGATCAGCAGTACCGGCGGGCAGTTGTAGATCTCGTCCTTGGCCTGGCGGCAGACGCCCATCCCGCCCGCGGGCTGAGCCTCGCCGTCCAGCACCAGCACATCGGCGCCGCCAGCGTCCAGGATGCGCCACAGCATGGCCTCGGTGGCAACGTCGATGATCTCCGCCTCCGGCACGTCGGGGGCCGGGCGGCGGCCGATGGCGAGCCGCACCCTGCCCCGAGTGTCGGCATCGTGGCTATAGACGACAACCTTCATGTCAAAGGATGGTACCGACCCGGGGGGTCGGGCTACGCATCCCTACGCGGTGTCGTAATAATGGCCCCGTGGTCACAGCATCTACTGAGGTAGCTCCCAGGGGAGTTACCAGTCGGCCCAACCTCGTCAGCGTGGGCACGATTATCTGGCTGTCGTCGGAACTGATGTTCTTCGCGGCCTTGTTCGCGATGTACTTCACCGTCCGGTCGGTTGACAAGGGTCTGGGCCAGGCGTGGCCGAAAGCGCACCTCGACCTGCAACTGGCCTCGATTAACACCACGGTGCTGCTGCTGTCGAGCGTGACCTGCCAGATGGGCGTTTTCGCGGTGGAGCGGCACCAGATTCGCCGGGCCGGCCGCATCTGGAACTTCCCCAAGTGGGGGCTGCGCGAGTGGTACGTGCTGTCGTTCCTGATGGGCCTGTACTTCGTGCTCGGGCAGGGCTATGAGTACTTGGACCTCATCCGCAAGCAGCACGTAACGATTGCGTCCAGCAATTACGGGTCGGTGTTCTTCCTCACAACCGGCTTCCACGGGCTGCACGTGTCCGGCGGTCTGCTCGCGTTTATCTTCTTGCTCGGCAGAACGTTCGCCGCCAAGAGGTTCACGCTCGAGCAACAGACAAGTGCCATCGTCGTGTCGTATTACTGGCACTTCGTCGACGTGGTCTGGATCGGCCTGTTCACGACCATCTACCTGATTCACTGACCGGACCTGGGGATAGCTGTGAGCTGGATCACCGCGAGGCGCCGCCGCCCGGCTGCTGGCTACGTCGTCGTCGTCTTCGTGCTCGTTCTGATCGGCGTCGGGTACGCCGTCATCACCAGCGGCAACGCCTCCGCGTCCTCGCCGGTCGCGGCCAACGCAGCCCAGATCGTCCAGGGCCGGACCCTGTTCGTCGAGGACTGTGCCACCTGCCACGGCCCGTATGCCGAGGGCATCTCAGGCCAGGCGCCTAGCCTCATTGGCGTCGGCGCCGCAGCCGTCGACTTCCAGGTCAGCACCGGCCGGATGCCTGCCGCTGAGATCGGCGCCGAGAACGTCCGCAAGCCACCGCACCTCAACCCGGCCCAGACGCACGCCGTGGCCGCGTACATCCAGTCGCTGGGCGGCGGTCCGCCGATCCCGTCCGCGGCGCAGGTCAGCAGCAGCGGCGCCAACATTGGCCTTGGTCAGCAGCTGTTCGTCGCCGACTGCGCTGCCTGCCACAACTTCGTGGGCGCCGGCGGTGCTCTCACCTACGGCAAGTTCGCACCGCCGCTGACCGCGTCGACTCCAACTCAGATCTACGAGGCCATGCTGACCGGCCCCGAGGCCATGCCGGTGTTCAACGACCTCACGATCACCCCGCAGGAGAAGCGGGACATGATCTCCTACGTCACCACCGTCCGCGCCCAGCCCAACCCAGGCGGGTTCAGCCTGGGTCGCGTCGGGCCGGTGACCGAGGGCCTGGTGGCGTTCCTCGGCCTGCTGCTGTTCATGGTGCTGGTGGCACTGTGGATCACTGCGAAGCACGGGAAGGCGCATGAGTAACAACCCTCCAGGCCAGCCGGGCGGCGGGGCTTCCGCCGAGCAGAGCTGGCCCGAGTACCTCACTGGTAGCGAGAGCCACGGGAGGGCTGAGACGGCGGCAGGTCCCCCGAGCGAGGCCCAGTCCGAAGGCCACGCTCCGCCGCGGCGTGTTATCGGTACGCCGCCGCCCGCGACCGCCCGCACGATGCTGGCCGATCGCGGCGGCGACGGCGGCAAGGAGACGGTCCGCGAAATGCCCGCGGACCCGCAAGACCCCGTGCATGCCAAGAAGGCCGAGCGGATCGTCGTCGCGTGCTTCCTCATCGCCTTCCTGGCCGGTCTCGGCTTCCTCGTCGCTTACGCCCTCGTCGGCGTGGGCTCCATTACCGCGGCGCTGCATTCGAACCTGTTCCTGGGCGGCACGCTCTCCCTGGTTTTCCTGGGGCTCGGCGCCGGCGCTGTCATCTGGGTCCGGCACCTGATGCCAGACGTCGAGCTCACCGAGCAACGGCACCCGATGAGGTCAACCCCGAAGGAGCGGGAGGCGTTTAAGGAAACCTTCGAGGAAGGCGCCGATACCAGCCAGTTCGTCAAGCGGCCGATGGTCCGCCGCAGCCTCATCGCCGCGACGGTCCCGCTCGCCGTCGCGCCCCTGTTCTTGCTGCGCGACCTCGGCCCGCTGCCAGGGACGAGCCTGGACACCACGGTCTGGCGCAAGGGCCTCAGGCTGCTCGTGTACGGCACTGGCCGGCCCCTCACCCCAGCCGAGTTCAGCTCGCCCGGCGGCATCATCAGCGTGGGACCCGAGGGCTTTCTGGGCGACGACGACGCGATGGCGAAGGCCGCGGTCATTATCATCAAGTTCCGGCCCGGCGAGCTGCAGTTCACCTCGGCGAATCACGCGGTGCCGAACAAGGTGGTCCAGAACTGGACCGTCGACAACATCGTGGCGTACTCGAAGATCTGCACGCACGTGGGCTGCCCCGCCGCCCTGTATGAGCAGACGACGCACCACATCCTGTGCCCGTGCCACCAGTCAACCTTCGACGCCACAGAAGGCGCCCGAGTCATCTTCGGTCCGGCTACCAGGCCGCTGCCGCAGCTGCCGATCGGCGTCGACGCGCAGGGTTTCCTCGTCTGCAACGGCCATTTCCAAGAGCCGGTAGGCCCGAGTTTCTGGGAGCGGTCATGAGCGTGGACAGAGCGCTTGAAGGTACGGGCCGCTGGCTTGACGACAGGCTCCACGGAGCCCGGGGCGTGCGCGTCCTGCTCAGGAAGGTCTTCCCCGACCACTGGTCGTTCCTGCTGGGAGAGGTCGTCCTCTACTCGTTCATCATTCTGCTGCTGACCGGGACGTTCCTTACCCTGTGGTTCCAGCCCAGCATGACGGACGTCATCTATCACGGTTCCTACATCCCGCTGCGCGGCGTCAGGATGAGCGAGGCGTACGCCTCGACCCTGCACATCAGCTTCGACGTGCGCGGCGGGCTGCTCATCCGGCAGATCCACCACTGGGCCGCTGACCTGTTCATGGCCGGGATCTTCGCGCACATGCTGCGGGTGTTCTTCACTGGCGCCTATCGCAAGCCGCGCGAGATCAACTGGCTGATCGGTATCACCCTGCTCACCCTGGGCCTGCTCGAGGGCCTGTTTGGCTACTCGCTGCCGGACGACCTGCTGTCCGGCGCTGGCCTGCGGATCCTGGAAGGCGTCATCCAGTCGATCCCGATCGTCGGCACCTACGTGGCGTTCTTCCTGTTCGGCGGTGCGTTCCCTGGCAATCTGATCGTCCCGCGGCTGTACATCCTGCACGTGCTTGTGATCCCGGCACTGATCCTGGCGCTGGTCAGCGCGCACTTGTTCCTGATGTTCCATCAGAAGCACACCCAGATGCCGGGCAAGGGCAGGACGAACGAGAATGTCGTTGGAGCGCCGACGTACCCCTACTTCATGGCCAAGACGGGCGCGTTCTTCTTCTTCGTATTCGCCGTCCTGACCCTGGCCGCGACGTTCGCCCAGATCAACCCGATCTGGCTGTACGGGCCGTTTAACCCGGTCGCCATGTCGGCCGGGTCGCAGCCCGACTTCTACATGGGCATGCTCGAAGGCGCACTGCGCGTGATGCCTGCCTGGCAATGGGTGTTCTTCGGGCACACGTTTGCCTTCAACGTCTTCATTCCGGCCCTGCTCCCCCTGGGCCTGGTGTTCACCCTCGCGGCTATCTGGCCGTTCCTGGAACAGTGGGTGACCGGCGACAGACGTGAACACCACGTCACCGACCGGCCGCGGAATGCTCCGACGCGAACGGCACTCGGCATCGCGGTGATCGCCTTCTACGGCATCCTGTGGGCCGAGGGCGCAAACGACGTCATAGCCAACTTCCTTGATGTCCCGCTCTACTGGATTACCTGGGCAGCCAGGGTCGGCATCTTCGTGGGACCGGTGATCGCCTACACCATCACGAAGCGGATCTGCCTCGGACTCCAGCGCAAGGACAATCACCTGATCGAGCACGGCGTCGAGACCGGCATCATCCGGCAGCTGCCGGGCGGCGAGTTCATCGAGGAAACGCGCCCGGTCGACGAGGAGTCGCTGGCCGTGCTGCTCTCGCGGACGGACTACCCGCCGCTGCCCGAGATCGAGACGGCAGAGAGCGAGGTCCCGCCGACCAAGATGCGCGGGGGGGTCGGCCGGGTGCGCGAGCGGCTCTACAAAGTCGTCACCGAGACCGCTCCGCTTCCCGAGGCGAACGGTCACGCGATTGGTCACGGGAACGGGCATGGCAATGGGCACGCCGTCGAAGGCAACGGCCACGGCCATACAGCGATCTCCACGGGCGCCAGCTCGACGCAGCCTGATCAGAGCGACGAGGACGACAGGTAAGGCGCTGCGCGCGTCTCAGAACCGCCAGGACGGCTCGTAGGCCCGGCGCCAGGCAACTGGCGCCGGGCCTGTCGCAACCGGCGCCGGGCCTGTCGCTTGGCCGCGAACGGCGGTGACATGGCGCAGGCTGTCAAGGTGCGCTCCCTCGAGACCCTGACGGTTTCGTGGGTACAAAAACGGCATAGCACCCGTGATTATGACTGGAAGCGTCAGGGTCTCCGCGCTGCGCCCGTTCAGGTGCCAGCTGGCGCCCGGAATATACCCATTCTGGGCAGCCATTCTAGGCAGGAGCTGGCGAGTGACCACGTCACGTCGCGCGCGCAGGGTGCGATCGACCGCTAGTGGGCGTAGTGGCCGCGGTAGTACTCGAAGACGAACCCGATGACCGAGAGGATCAAGGAGAGCGCCCCGATCAGGAACAGCCACCAGCCGAGCGCCACGCCGAGCGCCGCGAGGCCGGCCGCCAGGCCGACGAACAGCGGCCACCAGCTGTGCGGGCTGAAGAAGCCCAGCTCGCCGACGCCCTCTTCGATCTCGCCGTCCGGAGTGTCCTCTGGACGCTCAGGCAGCCGACGCCCGGTGAACAGCACATAGAAGCCGATCAGGAACGCCAGGCACACGGCCAGCGCTAGTGCCGTCGTCCCGGTCGGGTCGTACGAGAAGCGCCAGTAGACGATGTCCGACGCGCCGAAGAAGGTGGCGCACCCCAGGAAGAGGTAAGCCTCTACTTTCACGACCCAGCTCCGATCGACTGTTGTTCTTCCTCAAGATGCCGATCCCGGCCCGTCCTGATGTGCGGGTAGTGCAAGTCGAAGGCCGGCCGCTCGGACCTGATCCGCGGGATCGAGGTGAAGTTGTGGCGCGGCGGCGGGCACGACGTCGCCCACTCCAGCGAGTTAGCGAAGCCCCACGGATCGTCTGCCGTCACTGTCTCGCCGGTCTTCCACGTCTTGTAGATGTTGTAGAGGAACACGAACGTGGACGCGCCGAGCACAAACGAGCTGATCGAGGAGATGTCGTTCAGCGTGGTCGCCAAGTGCGGCAGATCCGGGTAGTTCGCCACCCGCCGCGGCATGCCCATCAGGCCCAGCCAGTGCTGCACCAGGAACGTTCCGTTGAACCCGAAGAACACCAGCCAGAAGTGCCAGGCCCCGAGCCTGTAGTCCAGGATCTTGCCGGTCCACTTCGGCCACCAGAAGTAGAACCCGCCGAACATGCAGAACACCACGGTGCCGAACAGCACGTAGTGGAAGTGCGCCACCACGAAGTAGGAGTCGCTGACCGCGAAGTCAAGCGGCGGAGAAGCCAGGATGACACCGGTCAGGCCGCCGAACAGGAACACGACAAGGAACCCGAGGATGAACAGCATCGCCGGCTCGAACGTGATCTGGCCTCGCCAGATAGTGCCGACCCAGTTGAAGAACTTCACCCCGGTGGGCACCGCGATCAGGAAGGTCATGAACGAGAAGAACGGCAGCAAGACCGCGCCGGTGGTGAACATGTGGTGAGCCCACACGGTCAGTGACAGGCCGGCGATGGCGATGGTGGCCGCGACCAGGCCCTTGTAGCCAAACAGGGGCTTGCGAGAGAAGACAGGCAGGACCTCGGTGGCGATGCCGAAGAATGGCAACGCCACGATATAGACCTCCGGATGGCCAAAGAACCAGAACAAGTGCTGCCACAAGATCGCCCCGCCGCTGTTGGCCGAGAAGACCTGCGCCCCGAGCTTCCTGTCGATCTCCAGCACCAGCAGCGCGGCGGCCAGCACCGGGAACGCAAGCAATACCAGCAGCGAGGTCAGCAGGATGTTCCAGGTGAAGATCGGCATCCGGAACATCGTCATGCCAGGTGCGCGCATGCACAGGATCGTCGTGACGAAGTTCACGCCGCCAAGGATCGTGCCCAGGCCCGACAGGGTCAGGCCCATGATCCACATGTCACCGCCGACGCCCGGCGAATACGTCGCGTTGGTCAGCGGCGAGTAGGCGTACCAGCCGAATGAGGCCGCGCCGTTCGGGGTGAGGAAGCTGAACAGCAGAATGATGCCGCCGAAGGTGAACATGTAGTAGCTGAGCAGGTTCAGCCGCGGGAACGCCACGTCCGGGGCGCCGATCTGGAGCGGCATGATCTCGTTTGCGAATCCGACGAACAGGGGTGTCGCGAACAGCAGCAGCATGATCGTGCCGTGCATGGTGAACAGCTCGTTGTACTGCTGGTCGGACACGATGTGGTTGTCCGGGCCCATCAGCTGCGCTCGCATGATCATGGCCATCACGCCACCGATCAGGAAGAACGCGAACGACGTGATCAGGTACAGGTGACCGATGATCTTGTGGTCGGTCGACGACAGCCAGTCGGCGAGGATCGAGCCCTTCCGGTAGCCACCCGTCGCAACAACCGGAGCCATTGTGTCGGCTGCAGGCTGGTTATACGTCGTCACTGAGCACCCCCAGAAGCGTTCTCGGACGTCTGCAACCCGGTGACCCAGGCCTTGAACTGGGCTGGAGTCACGATCTTGATCCGGAACAGCATCCGGCTGTGATACAGCCCGCACAGCTCTGAGCAGCGGCCGATGGTGTCAGGACCGCTGTACAAAGTGGCGGTCGGCGTCACCTCGAAGTGGTTCGGGTGATCAGGCAGCACGTCGCGCTTGAAGTCGAACGGCAGGATCCAGAACGAGTGGACGACGTCGTTGGACTTGAGGTTGAACCGCACAGTCTCGTGCGCGGGGATCTCCAGCAGCGGCAGCTCGTTGGTGTTGTTAGCCGTGCCGAGCTCACCATTCCACATCGCGCCGACCTCGGTCACTCCCGCGGGCGAGTTCTTGACCGGGTACTGCGGGTACTGGAACTCCCAGCTCCACTGGAACCCGGTCACGTCCACGATCACGTCCGGATGGGCCGACAGCGCGGTGATCCTGTTCTCGTCCCGCGCCGTGAAGTAGAACAGAATGCCGACCATGATGAACGGGACCACGGTGTACAGAATCTCGATCGGCAGGTTGTACCTGACCTGGTGCGGAATCCGCTCGCTGCGCTTGCGGTACACGACGACGGCCCACAAGATGGCGCCCCAGACCAAGGCTCCGACGGCGAGCGCAGCGATCCAGGAACCCTGCCAGAGGCCTACGACGAGCTTCGCCTGCGTGGTCAGCGGATTGCGGAGCCCGAGCCGCTCGACCGTGGTGGAGTTGCAGCCAGCGGTCAGCGTGACCAGCACGATGGCCAGCGCAGCGCGCGGCAGCCAGCGCCGAACCAGCCGCGGCCTCGGCCCGCGGTGCGGGCCCCCGTCCTTGTCGGCCCCGCGCCCCGCGGCACGGTGCCTCTCGGCCCGGTGGATGGGACTCACTTATGGCCTTCCCAGCAGCTAAGTCCCGGCGTCAGCGGCCGGTTGAGTTCGACGTCCTACAGCCTGTCGTGGAAAACAGTACAACGCCGACGTGCCGTAGCACGGGGTACCCCCAACCTCCGGCGCGACTTGCGTTATCTGGCCACCACCTAGAGTCGGACCGTGGCGTACTTCGACGCTTCCTCGGCCGAGCCGCTGCATCCGAGCGCGCGCGAGGCGTTCCTGGCTGCGCTGGACGACGGCTGGGCCGACCCGGCCCGCCTGCACCGCGAGGGCAGGCAGGCCAGGCTGCTGCTCGACCAGGCCAGAGAGGCCGTCGCCGGCGAATTCGGCTGCCGTCCCGACGAGCTTTCCTTTACGACTTCAGGCACGCAAGCCGTGCACCTGGCCGTCCTCGGCGCCGTGCAGGCCCGCCAGTCCGCGGCGCGCGGACCTGGCCACCTAGTCGCCAGCGCGGTCGAGCACTCGTCTGTCCTGAACGCCGCCGACTGGCTGGCGCGAGTCACCGGGGCCGCGGTCACGCTCACCGCCGTGAATGCCCTCGGACGGGCCGACGTCGGCGAGTTCGCTGCCGCGACGCAGCGAGACCGCACGCTGCTGGCCTGCCTCCAGTCCGCCAATCACGAGGTTGGCACGATCCAGCCGGTCGACGAGGTCGCTGCGCAGTGCGAGCGCGACCGCGTGCCGCTCCTCGTCGATGCCGGCGCCTCCGCCGGCCGGCTGCCGGCGCCTGCCGGCTGGTCATTGCTGACCGCGAGCGCCCGCAAGTGGGGCGGCCCGGCTGGCGTCGGCGTGCTAGCCGTCCGCAAGGGCACGCGCTGGCGGGAGCCGTTCCCGGCTGACGACCGCGAGAACCGGCGTGTCCCTGGCTTCCCGAACGTCCCGGCGATCCTGGCTGCTGCCGCGTCCCTCACGGCAATGGGCAGGGAACGGGGTGATTCCGACGCCGCGCTGCGCGCTCTGGTCGATCGGATCCGCGCCGCCGTTCCGCTAACCGTGCCCGACTCGGTCGTGTATGGCGACCCGGTGGCGCGGCTGCCTCACATCGTCACGTTCTCGTGCCTGTACGTCGACGGCGAGGCGCTGGTGACCGAGCTGGACCGGGCCGGATTCTCGGTGTCGTCGGGCAGCGCCTGCGTGGCCGACACCCGGCAGCCAAGTCACGTGCTCGCGGCAATGGGCGCGCTTACCCATGGCAATGTGCGGGTATCGCTCCCGCGTGGGGTCACCGCGCGGTCAGTTGAGGAGTTCCTGGAGGTCTTGCCGCGAATTGTGGCGACTGTGCGCGACACTGTCAGGGCGGGCACCACGTCGCCGGCCGAGCCCTGATCAGCCAGTCGATGCGCAAACAGTGCACGCTCAAGCACCGGAGGTACCCGAGTGAACCGCCAGCGCCGCGCCGCTAGAGCAGCGGGCGCCAGCACCCCACTCTCGGCATCAGGCACTCGCCCCGCTGATCGCAGCGTCGGCGCCACGGCGAAGCCCGCGCTCACACTCGACGCGCTCGGCAAGAAGTGCCCGATCCCTATCATCATGCTGGCTGACAGGATCAGGGAGATTCCCGTGGGCCAGACGATCGAGGTACTCGCCGACGACCCCGCCGCCAAGACCGATTTGCCTGCATGGTGCGCGCTCAAGTCGCAGGAGTTCGTGAGCGCCGCCGATCTGCCCGTCGGCTGGTCATTCTTGGTTCGCCGGAGCTACTGAGGCACCGCATGAATGTGCCGTCACTGTCGCCGGGGCGACAGTGACGGCACATTCATGCCCACGAGCGGGCTAGTCCGGGTCGTCGACCGCGCGGAAACGGTCCGCGAACCTGCGGTCGTTCTCCCACCACGGCTGCTGGGTCGCAGTCGGTGCGGTGACGGTCTGAGCCGCCTCCGTCTGAACTGCTGCGGTCTGAACTGCTGCGGCCTGAACTGCTGCGGCCTGAACTGCTGCGGCCGCATCGAGTTCGGCGTCGACTACCTTCGCCTCGGCCTCGTCCTCACGGATCATCTGGATGAGCTGAGCGGCCAGGAACGGCAGGCCGACGATGTCACCGAAAATCCACAGCACGCCGCCGCCGAGCACCTGCGTGGTCGCCAGGCTGGGACCCCACGGCCGGGCGAGCGCGTGATAATACGGCGCGGCGATCAGGTTGGTGTCCGCGATCACCGCCAGGCCGAGGACCGCGTCGCCGATGACCTCGGCCGCCGTGATCCACAGCGCGACCACGTAGGGATAGGCCTTGGGCACCGGGTCGACGCGCAGCAGCGTCCAGAAGAACACGAAGCCCGGCGCCATGAGGGCGGCGTGGGTCAGCTGAGCCACCAGCACCGACCGGAAGCCGGCCGCATACCAAGGCGTGAAGTACACCAAGAACGGCGTCAGGACCAGAACGAACGTAGTGATCAGCGGGAACGTGAGCACACGAGCGACCCGGCTCTTGATTGCCGACTCGAGCGACTGCCCGAATCGCGGCACGGTCGCGATGATGAGGGAGAGCGGCCGTCCGAGGGCGACGAACAGCGGCACGACGAGCAGCAGCAAGATCGTCTGGACCGACCGCATGTAGAACAGCACAGGCTGGTAGACGCCGACCGATGACATGGTCGCGATCACGGCGAATGACAGGCCGAGGCCGCAGAACGCGATGGTCCGGCCTACCGGCCACGGCGCGCCGGACCGGCGCACCCGCTGCGCCGCCACGAGGTAGGCGGCGCCGAGCAGGACGACCGCGGTCAGCGTCCACGGATCAAGCTGCCAGGAGGTGAACGCCCTCGCGAACGTCAGCTCCGGCGGTCCGTGATAACCGGACGCGAGCGCAGCGAGCATGCACGCCACACTACCGCGCGTAGTGGAGGCGGGTAGAACGCGAGCGGGCCCGTTCCCGGTATGAAATCAGTTGACCTGCTTGGCGAGCTCGTCGGCGGCGTCCTGGCCATAGGAGGCAGCGGACCGCGCAAGCAGCTCGCCGGACTCCAGCGTGTACTCCTGCGTGCCGGTGGTCTCGAGCGCGTGCACGGCGATCAGGTTGCCGAGCTGGGCGGAGCGCTCGAGGCTCAGGCCCCAGGCGACGCCGGCCAGGAAGCCGGCCCGGAACGCGTCGCCGGTGCCTGTCGGGTCGGCGGGGTGGACGTCCTTGACCGGGCCGACGAGGACGGGCGGCTCGCCCTGCTGGTCGACCCTCGTGCCGTCAGCGCCAAGGGTGGTGACGCGGACGCCCACGCGCGAGATCACGTCCGCAGCGCTCCAGCCGGTCTTGTGCTCGGTGAGCGACGCCTCGTACTCGTTGCTGAACAAATACGCGGCACCGGTGATGAGCTCCCGGATCTGGTGGCCTTCGAGGACGGCCAGCTGCTGCGAGGTGTCGGCCGCGAACGGAATCTGATTGTCACGGCACTGCTTAGTCAGGCTCAGCATGGCGGCCGGGTCGCCGGCGCCGATCAGCACCAGGTCGGCGATACCGGCGAGGCCGCTGAGATCGAGCATGGCGTCTTCGCTCATGGCGCCGGGATAGAAGGAAGCGATCTGGTTCAGGTCGGCGTCGGTCGTGCCCACGAACCGCGCTGTGTGGAACTTGGTCGACTCGCGCACCATGCTCGTGTCAACGCCATGCTCTTCGAGCCAGTGCTGGTAATCGGCAAAGTCGCTACCCACGGTGCCGACCAGCAGCGGATGGAGGCCGAGGCAGCCGAGTCCGAAGGCGATGTTCGCCGCTACGCCGCCGCGGCGGATCTCAAGGCCCGTCACCAGGAACGACAGCGAGACCTTGTCCAGCTTGTCCGCCAGGAGCTGGTCGGTGAACCGGCCTGGAAAGGTCATCAGGTGATCGGTGGCGATCGATCCGGTGACGGCAATGCGCATTGAGAGGCTCCGTGTATCCGCGCGGGGACGTCGCGCGGTGGGTTTGTGCGTGCTGGGGGTTGTGCGTGCCCGGGCTGTCTCGGTGCGTCGCGGCTGCCCTGCGGGGATTGTCCGTGCCGGGTTGTCGCGGGTCGTCCGAGGTAGCGGCCACAGGCTACACGGGATGAGCCGGCGGAGGCGGCGTCCGGCCTCGAACTTCGGAGGACCGGGCGCTGCCCGGCTCCGATCCGTTGACAAGGCTGGGCTGCCGACGCCGTAACCGGCCGCCAGAAGCCGGACGACACGTAACTGCCGCCAGGCCGCGCGCTTCCTGGCGCGGCTCAGGCGGCAGTTACGGCGAGTTGCTACGCACGTGGCCCGTGGTCAGAGGCTGGCTGTGGGTCAGAGGCTGGCTCGTGTCAGCGACTGGCCCTGGGCCAGTGGTTGGCTCGTGGTCAGCGACTGGCCTGTGGTCAGCGGCTCGTGCTTAGTGGAACGAGTCGCCGCACGCGCACGAACCGCCGGCGTTCGGGTTGTCGATCGTGAAGCCCTGCTTCTCGATCGTGTCCACGAAGTCGATCGTGGCGCCGCCCAGGTACGGGACGCTCATCTTGTCGGTCACGACCTGCACGGTCCCGAACTCGGTGACGACGTCGCCATCCATGTCGCGCTCGTCGAAGTACAGCTGGTAACGCAGGCCAGAGCAGCCGCCCGGCTGCACGGCGATGCGCAGCCGCAGGTCATCGCGGCCCTCCTGCTGGAGCAGGTTGCCCACCTTGACCGCTGCGGCGTCGGTGAGAACGATGCCCTTGATAGTCGCTTCGTCCTGAACTGTCATCTGCATTAGCTCCTGCGTCGCGTAGGCTCCGGCGTCCGCCGGCGTGGCCGCTCCCTTACCTGTGCGGCCTTCCTGCATTCACAACGATAGTCCCCGCCCGCTGATTCCAGTCCAGCCGGCTGGCCTCGGCAGCGCTTGCCCCCGGACCGCTGCTTGCCTCGCGGCCGGATCGCCTCCGCCAGTCCCGCCTGGCGCCCGATCGCCGGTCCGCTCGTTGAGACCCTGACGGTTCCGTGACCATAAAACGGGCAAATAGTCCGCCGGAATGACTCAAACTGTCAGGATCCCGCGCTAGACCCTGACGAACGGCTGCGGTCCCGGCCCAGGACCGCCGCCCGTCAGCTTGTCGCGGCATTTGCCCGACCCCAGCCGACACCGGGCTTGGCCGGCTCGGCTAGGATAGGTATCGTCACTCAGACGATAAGTGCCAAGGGATCGGGGTTGCCATGACCACGTCGCCCAGCCGGACAGACCGTGCCGAAGCCAGCAGGCCCGCCGAAGCTACCAGGCGTGCCGAGGCCACTAAGACCGGCCGTTCGCTGCCGCTGCTAGTGCTCGGCGCGGGCGCGGATCCGGCGGCTGAGCGGGGCGTGAGCTGCCCCGGCGAGCTGCCCCCAGCCAGCGACCCGGCCCTGGTCGCGCGGGCAAGAGCGGCTCGCAAAGCGCTCGGTGACCGCGCCTTCATCCTCGGCCACCACTACCAGCGTGACGAAGTCATCCAGTTTGCGGACGTGACTGGAGATTCCTTCAAGCTCGCGCGCGAGGCGGCGGCGCGGCCGGGCGCTGAGTTCGTGGTGTTCTGCGGCGTTCATTTCATGGCCGAGTCGGCCGACATCCTCACGACGCCGCAGCAGAAGGTCGTCCTGCCCGACCTCGCGGCTGGCTGCTCGATGGCGGACATGGCGACCTATAACCAGGTCGAGCAGTGCTGGGATGCGCTCGAGGACCTCGGCATCGCCGACGAGGTGATCCCAGTCACGTACATGAACTCCTCTGCGGACATCAAGGCGTTCACCGGGCGCCACGGCGGCACCGTGTGCACGTCGTCCAATGCCAGCCGCGCCCTCAAGTGGGCGCTTGGCAAGGGCAGCAAGGTCTTGTTCCTGCCTGATCAGCACCTGGGCCGCAACACGGCGGTGCTGGAGATGGGGATGAGCCTGAACGACTGCGTCGTGTGGGACCCGCACGCGCCTGGCGAGACCGGCGGCCTGACTCCCGACGCAGCTCCGGGACGCCACGATGATCTTGTGGCGCGGGCACTGCTCGGTGCACGGCCGGTTCTCCCCCGAGTGCGTCGCCGAGGTCCGCGAGCGCATTCCCGGCGTGAATGTCATCGTCCATCCCGAAGTGCCAGCACGAGGTCGTGCTGGCGGCGGACTACGTCGGCTCGACTGAGAAGATCATCTCGACGATCGAGCGGGCGCCGTCCGGCTCGGCCTGGGCCGTCGGCACGGAGCTGAACCTGGTGCAGCGCCTCGCCAACGCCAACCCGGACAAGTCGGTGGTCTTCCTCGACAAGACCGTCTGCTACTGCTCGACGATGAACCGGATCGACCTGCCGCATCTGGTCTGGGCGCTGGAGTCCCTGGTCGCGGGCCAGGTGGTCAACCAGATCACCGTTGACGATCAGACCGCGGGCCAGGCCAGGGCCGCGCTCGAGCAGATGCTCGCACTGCCGTTAGTAGCCGCCAATGCCGCCTGACCGGAGGCCCGGCGTCACATAGGGACTGCGTTATCGACCGGGGGCCTTACAGCCCGGGAGCCCCCCAGATCGGCATCCAACGCCCGAGGTCCGGCTCGATCTTGAGATCCGCGCCCAGCTCGCCGCGGATCCGCAGCTCAAGCGCGCTATCGCGCTGCTGACCGGACAGTGGGGCGAACGGGTAGAACGAGCCTCGCTTGTAAAGGTAGACCAGGCCGAGCGAGCGGCCACCGGGGTCGCGGAACGCCATGATCGTGCACAGCAGTTGCGGGCCGAAGCCGCCTAGTTCGAGCGAGGAATTCACCGCGTGCAGGTCCGTGACCAGGCCTTCAGGATCGTCAGGCGTATGCCGGCAGACAAGCCACGTGAAACCGAAGGTATCGGTGGATACCTCCACCGGCTTGCTGTCCTTGCCCATGTTGAGCAGGTCGCGGATATCCTGCTCGATGTCGCTGAATGCCTTGCCCTCTGCGGCGCGGAAGCACACCGAGCCAGATCCGGTCGGCTTGAATTCGGTCCCAGCCTCGAGTGTCAGCGCCGCGCCCGGCAGGGCGAACAGCTCGTCCAGGTTCGGCGGCACCGGCTTGGTCCTGCCAAGCAAGGTGTCCAAGAACCCCACGTGCTATCCCTCCCCTGGTTCGGCGCCGGATCAGCTGAATTTAGGCCGCTGGCCCGAGCAGCTGGCCTGAGTCAGCTGATCTGAGTCAGCTGCCCTGGCCCAGCTGCTTCGAGATCTTGTCGAGTTCCTTCAGCCGCCGCTGAAGCGACGGGTGCGTCGAGAAGATCGTGGCCAGGTTCTGACCGGACCGAAGCGCCGGCGCGAAGTAGAACGCGTTCAGCGGCTCTGCTTCGCGCAGGTCCTTCACAGGGATGCGTCCTATGTCGCCGGTGACCTTCACCAGCGCGCTGGCTAGCTCCGACGGCCGTCCGGTCAGCAACGCGCCAGACCGGTCCGCCGACAGCTCGCGGTACCGCGAGAGCAGCCTGATGAGCAGGAAGCTCACCGCATACACGACAATGCTCAACGCCATGACCGGAAGGATCAGCAGCGCGCTCTGATTGTTGTTGCTGCGGCCCCGGCCACCGAACAGCTCGGAGTAGAACGCGAACCGCACCATCAGTGCGGCGATGATGCCCAGGAACGAGGCGATCGTCATCACCGCGACATCCTTGTGGGCGACGTGTGACATCTCGTGCGCCAGCACGCCCTCAAGCTCGGCATCGGTCAGCCTGTTCGGGTCCAGGATGCCCTGGGTGGCGCACAGCACGGCTACCTTGCTGTTACGCCCGGTCGCGAATGCATTCGGCATATGAGTCGGCGCGATCGCTATCCTCGGCTTGGGCATGTCCGCCAGCGCGCACAACCTGTCCATGATGCCGTGCAGCCTCGCGGCGGCCGGCCCGTCGTTCGGGCTGACGAGCCGTGCGCCCGAAGTCCGCAGCGCGATCTTGTCGGACCAGTAGTACGAACCCAGCGCGCTGCCGATGCCGATCACCGCGGCGAAGAAGATCAAGACGTCGACATTCCCCGTCGACCCGGCGCCGCCGCCACCGTGACGGTAGCTGCTGTAGTACGCGATGAGGAACACCAGGCCGGTCGCGAATCCGGCAAAGACCAGCCCGAGCAGGAACATCGTCGCGCCCATTCGCGCGATAAGTCCTGGGTCGGACGCGTAGCGAGTGCGCGCCATCGGCGCCGCCTCCCTTTTCTGAGCGGCTGCTTTGCCGCCCTGTTACTTCATTACACCTGATGCCGGACAGTGCTCAGGGCAGGGTCTCCAACCCTGCCCCGGACAGCCATGCTGCTGGCTGCAAGCAGCCTCAGCATCCTCTGAGTAAACGGCAAAGGGGCCTCGCGCGTTCCCGCCGGATGAAAGGCATATAACCGGTAAGTACGCGGTCGGCGCAATACCGAGGGCCTTGCGCACATTCCAGCGGCCCACCGCAGCCTCCACCACCGACCGTCCGCAAGCCGACGCGCACCGACCGAGCCCGCGTCCCTCGCCGGCTCACCTCGCGACGCCAGGCCCGAACGGACGGCCACATTCATGCCCAGATCGCGAACCTAACCGGAGATCAGGCCCTCGTCGGTCAGCAGCTTGCGCACGTCGGCCATGGTGGCGTCTGGCTGGGGGATGATCAGCTCAGACGGCCGCAGGTCGTCGGCCTCGGTAGGCGAGCCGACCTCCCGCACCCTGGCCAGTAGCGCTGCCAGCGCAGACCGGAACGCCGCCTCGTCATTGTGCTCAACCGCCGCTTCCAGGGTGGCGTCGAGCTCGTTCAGCTCGGCGACCACCGACTCTGGAACCTCAAGCTGACCCTCGCCGAGGATGCGGACGATCATTCCGGTTCGCCAGGCTCAGCGGTCGATGCGGCGCTGGCCGGAGCGGTCGTCGCACCATCGCTCGAGCCGGGTGCCGTGCTCTCGATCTGCCTAGGCGCGCTGCCCTGGGCAAGCTCAGCCTTCATCTGCTCAAGCTCACGGTCGACGCCGTGACCCGCGCCCATGCGGTCGAGCTCAGCCTGGATGTCGTCGTGCGGGCCGCTGACCATGTCGTCCAGCGCGCCCGAAGCCATCAATTCGTCGATCGCGCCTGCCCGCGCCTTCATCTGCGCGGTCTTGTCCTCGGCCCGCTGAATGGCCAGCCCGACGTCGCCCATCTCTTCGGAGATCCCGGTGAAGGCCTCGTTGATCCGCGTCTGTGCCTCCGCTGCGGTGTAGGTGGCCTTGATGGTCTCCTTGCGGGTCCTGAAAGCATCGACCTTGGCCTGCAGCCGCTGCGAGGCCAGGGTGAGCTTCTCCTCCTCGCTCTGGAGCGAGGCGTACTGCGTCTGGAGGTCCTCCAATTGAGTCCCAACCCCGGCCTTGCGAGTCAGAGCCTCGCGGGCGAGGTCCTCGCGCCCGGCGGCGAGCGAATCCCTGGCCTGCCTGTCCAGCTTGGCCCCATTCTGCTGCAGCGTGTTGATCTGGAGCTCGACCCGCTTGCGGGAGGTCGCAACGTCCGCGACGCCCCTGCGCACCTTCTGCAAGAGCTCAAGCTGGGTTTGATAGGAGTAATCCAGGGTCTCGCGAGGATCTTCCATCCGGTCGAGCGCCTTGTTGGCCTTGGCGCGGAAAACCATCGTGACCCGCTTCATGACGCCCATGGGCGCGACCATCCCCTCGATCGGAAAATCCTGCTGCCGCAGCGCGTCCGGGGTCACGGACTGCCGCCGTTGAAAGCAACACACATATTGCTGGCAGATCTCGGCTCAAGCCTACGACGTAGCTACCGGAACCGTCACCACGGACCAAGATCGGCTGATTCCCTTCGCCGACCGGCTAATGACGGCCGACAGCCCAGGTGTCTGCCTGGGCGTCCGCATGCGGGCCACCCTCGCGCGCGAGACACATCTGCGCCGTTCATCCCGGTAGGCTGTAGGCGTGTTCCGACGACGTTCCACCGACACTGCCGAGCTGCTCGATCAGGATCAGGCGGCTACCGGCACCACCGACGACGAGCAGGTTCGCCCGGCCCGGTCCAGCGTGACCGCGCCGAAGGGTGCGCCGACGCCCAAGCGCAGCGAGGCGCAGAACAACAGGCGTCAGCCGTACCAGGCACCGAGCGACCGGAAGGCCGCCGCCCAGCAGTCTAAGGACCGCAACCGCGACGACAGGCTGCGCCGGACGCAGGCGCTCCAGCGCGGCGAGCCGTGGGCCCTGCCCCGCAAGGATCAGGGCCCGGTGCGCGGCCTGGCCAGAGACGTGGTCGACGCGCGACGCAGCTTCGGCGAGTGGTACATGCTCATGGTCGTCGTCCTGCTCGCGCTGCTATTCCTGCCGGGCAGCTCCAAGATCATCGCGGATCTCATCGTGCTGATGTTGCTGGTCCTGATCATCGCGGAGGGCTGGTTCGTCGCCCGGAAGGTGAAGCGACTGGCCGCCGAGCGGTTCCCTGGCCACAGCACGCAGGGCGTGATGATGTACACGGTGATGCGCGGCATCAGTATGCGCCGGATGCGGGTCCCGAAGCCTCGCGTCAACCGCGGCGACAAGGTCTGACGCTCGGGCGCAGTCGCAGCACTCACAGCACCCACAGCAGTCGCAGCAAGCTGCAGTACCCGTGGCGCCTGCGCCACCCTCGGCCTCGGCTGACGTCGGCGGATTCGCTAGGTTGTCCCGATATGGAGCATCGTCACCTCGGCCGCAGCGGCCTGAAAGTCAGCGAAATTGCCTACGGGAACTGGATTACTCACGGCTCCCAGGTAGCCGAGGACGCGGCGCTGGCCTGCGTCGCCGCGGCCCTTGACGAAGGCATCACCACGTTCGATACCGCGGACGCATACGCAGGGACCAGGGCCGAGACGGTTCTCGGCAAGGCCCTGCAGGGCGTGCGGCGCGAATCACTGGAGATCTGCACCAAGGTCTTCTGGCCCACCGGACCTGGCCAGAACGACCGGGGCCTGTCTCGCAAGCACATCATCGAGTCGGCGCACAACTCGCTCCGCCGCCTGCAGACCGACTACATCGACCTGTACCAGGCGCACCGCTACGACCACGAGACGCCGCTCGAAGAGACGCTCCGCGCCTTCGACGACCTGGTTCGCCAAGGGAAAGTGCTGTACATCGGCGTATCGGAGTGGCGCGCTGAGGAAATCGCGGCGGCCCTCAAGATCGCCGACCAGATGGGCCTGGACCGGATCGTCTCCAATCAGCCGCAGTACAACATGATCTGGCGCGTGATCGAGACCGAGGTCATCGAACTGAGCCAGAAGGAAGGCATCGGCCAGATCGTCTGGTCACCGATCGCCCAGGGCGTGCTGACGGGCAAGTACCAGCCCGGTGCGGCTCCCCCAGCTGGCTCGCGCGCTACCGACGAGCAGGGCTCTGGCTTCATCTCGCGGCTGCTGACGGACGAGCTCCTCAGCCGAGTCCAGCAACTGAAGCCCATCGCCGAGCAGGCTGGCCTGAGCTTGGCCCAGCTCGCGGTCGCGTGGACGCTCCAGAATCCGGCTGTCTCAGCCGCGATCATCGGCGCGACCCGGCCGGACCAGGTCAGGGAGAACGTCAAGGCATCCGGCATCCGGCTGGACCCGGCGGTACTGAGGCAGATCGATGACATCCTTGGCGACCAGATAGTCACCGATCCCGCCTACACCGCCAGCCCGCGCAAGCGGCCCTGACCACACGTGCGCACTTCACCATGATCTCGAAGGGAAAGTGTCGCGGGCGGACCCGTTTCTTACCTCATGACGACTTGCGCGGCATTCTGCGCTTACTCCTGTGCGGGGCGCAGGCTCATCGGGCCGTATTCGACCCGGCCGTCCTCGGTCAGCGTGACCTGGTCCACTCCCGCTTTGAGCAAACTGGGCCAGTGCTCTCCAAGCCAGCTCTCCGCGTCGCCCTGGCTGGTCCACGTATCCTTCGACAGCTCGCGGCCGGTGACCACCGTGCCGTCTTCCTTTTCCAACTGCCAGGTCCAGGTCATCTCTCGCCTCGATAGCTAGGATCAAGGCCGCCATCGTAACCAACCGCGATCATCAGGCAGGCCAGTGGACGCGCTCGTAATCGGCACCGGCGGGGCGCGTGGCTGGCCAGAGGACGGATGTCGCTGCGCGTCCTGCATGCGCGCACGCTCTGCCGGGCAGCACCGGGGTCCGAGCCGCGTGCTGATCGATGACTGGCTGGAGGTAGTCCCCGGCAGGCCCTTCGTGCCGGGAACGGGGCCGACCCCGGCCGCCGCCCTGCACATCGAACGGCTCGCTGGCGGGCTCGACATCACCGGCCAGGACGGCAGGCGCCTCCTGCTCACGGGCGGCCCGGGCGAGATCCCGGAGCCCCAGCCGGGCGCGCGGCCTTATGACATTGCCCTGCTCGATCTGCTGGCCAGCCCCACCCAGCTCGGCTGCTTGCGCGCGAGCGGGCTCGTGCACCAGCGCACGGCCGTCGCCGCGATCTACACAGATCACCGGATCAGCTCAGACGAAGAGATGGCTCGCCGCTGCGACCTCTGGGGCGTCGGCCAGGCCAGCGATGGCCAGCTGATCACCGGCCCGGCAACCGACCAGGCGCCGCACACCGCCCGCCCGCACCGGACGCTCATCATCGGGGGCGCTCGATCAGGCAAGTCCACCGAGGCTGAGCTTCGGCTAGCGGCCGAGCCGCACGTGACGTACGTCGCCGCAGGCCCGTTCGCGGCCGACAGCCAGTCCTGGGTCGGGCGCGATGGCGGCCCGGACACCGAGTGGGAGCACCGGGTCGCGGTCCACCGGGCGCGGCGGCCCGGCTGGTGGCGGACTGTCGAGAGCCTGAATATCGCGGAGATCCTGCGCGCGGAGACCGGCGCCGTGCTCATCGACGGGATCGGGACCTGGCTGGCGGCGGTGCTCGACGAGGCGGGCATGTGGGCCGTCAAGGCGGGCCTCGCAAGGACTGAATCCGCCGAGAACGAATCCGAGCAGCGTCGGCCGATCACCGTCCGGCCGGACCCCGCCGCGGTCGTCCAGACCAGGATCGATGAGTTGGTCGACGCCTGGCGCCAGACCAGCGCGCTCGTGGTCGCAGTGACCGATCAGGTAGGTTCCGGGCTCGTGCCCGCCTATCCGGCCGGGCGGGTTTTCCGGGATCAGCTAGGCTGGCTGAACCAGCGGCTGGCGGCGGAATCGGAGCTAACTCTGCAGGTCATAGCCGGGCATGTGACAGCGCTCCCAGGCTGATCGGAACCATCCGTAACAAGAGCTTGCGTCCCTGAACGGCACGAGATGGGCCCGGGAAGCTGTTAAGTTCTATGCGCGAGCTCTGATCAGGACTATTGTTCTCCGCCCGGATCCTGACGCAGCCTGTTGATCAAGGTGGTGACGACATTGACGCGCGTTGTCGTCGTTGGTGACCTCATGACGGACACGGTCGCGCACGCGACCGCGCCTCTGGCCAGAGGCAGCGATACCCCCGCCACGGTAACCATGCATGGCGGTGGGTCCGGCGCCAACATCGCCGCCTGGCTGGCTGTAGATGGAGCCGAGGTCGCCTTCGTCGGCCGCCGTGGCGCCGACATCGCCGGCCGCAACCGGGACATGGAGCTGATGGGGTACGGCGTCGATGCGCGCCTCGTCATGGACCCCGAGCGGCCAACCGGGACCTGCGTCGTCATGATCACCCACAAGGGCGATCACACGATGCTCTCCGATCCTGGCGCCAACGCCGCGCTGTCCCCGGACGACCTGCCCCAGGATCTGTTCACCCCCGGCAGCCACCTGCACGTATCGGGCTACACGCTGCTGAACACCGGCTCGCGCCAGGCCGTGCTGACCGCGCTCGGCCAAGCCCATCGGGTCGGCATGACAATCTCCGTGGACGGGGCGTCGTCAGCGCCGCTTGCCCGCGCGGGCGCCGAGCCCTTCCTGCAGCTCACTAACGGGGCGACGCTGCTGTTCGTCAACCCTGATCAAGGCAAGGTGCTGACCGGCCGGGAGAACCCGGGACAGGCGGCCAGGGTGCTGAACGCGTGGTACCCGCACGTGGTCATGAAGCTCGGAGCCGATGGCGCGATGATCTACTCCGGCGGGCGACCCGAGCCCGTGCGAGTCAGCGCCCCGCCGATCGAGCGCATCGTGGATGGCACTGGGGCAGGCGACGCCTTCGTCGCCGGGTTCCTGCCCCCCTGGCTGGACAAGAAGCCGGCTGGAGAGGCGCTCGCCGGCGGCTGCCGGCTGGCTGCCAAGGCGCTCAACCTGGTCGGCGCCCGGCCGCTCCTCTAGCGCCCTGGCTTTTACGAGCCGTTTCGCTGTCCGCTGTTTCGCTGCCGCTGGCCGCTGAGGAACAGGCCGGCCAGATAGCTAGCGAGGCTCAACGCGAAGAGTCCGGCCATCAGCAGTGAGCTGTAGTTCTTGCCGAATACCAGGAAACTCGCGCCATTAAATCCGGCCCCGATTAGGAACATCGCACCGAGGACGGCGGCCCACATCCACACTCGGTCGCGTCGCCGGACAGCATTGACGATGAACAGGACTGCGGTGATCACTAGCGCCAGTCCGAGCACGGTGTGCACAGCAAGCCAGGAGCCTTGCTGGGTGATCGCCCAGGCCACGCTGGAGCTTGCGCCGGAGAGGTAGTTCGCCACATGCGCGCCAGGATGACGAGCGGGCACCGCGACGTAGAGGTTCGTGATCATTCCGAAGAAGAACTGGACAAGCAGCAGACCGCACATGACCAAGCCCTGCATGCTGAGCTTCGATGTGGCCGACGAGGGTTGTGCTAGCTGCATTGCTCGGCCTCCAGACGGCGAGTCCGTGATGCGATGGGCCTGCCCCGGCCATGTTAGTGATGCTCATGTAGGCGGACATGGACGCCGCACTGGTGAAATCTGGCGCCGTCGCCGGCGGCGGGTGCAAGCGAAGGCCGGGGGCGCGAGCAACTAGTCTGGTCGCGCCCGAATTGCACCGGCTGTGCCCGCGACCCAGCCTGGAACGACCGCGTTCCTGGCCCTTGAAATGAATGCAGTGATGACCGCTTACCTTGATCAGCTCTTCTCGCTCCGCGATCGCGTCGCTGCCATCACCGGCGGTAGCTCGGGTATCGGCCGCGCGATCGCGCTCGCCCTCGGCCAGGCCGGCGCCGCCGTGGTGATCATCGCGCGCGACCCCGGCAACCTGGCGAGCACGGTCGCCGAGCTCGGGGCCGCCGGGTGCCAGGCGGCGAGCGTGCGCGCGGACCTAGGCGACCGCAGCGACCTCGAGCGCGCTGGCGCGGCGGCGGAGACTCCGTTCGGGCCGCCGGACATCCTGGTGAACTGCGCTGGCCTGAATCTCCGACCCCCGCTGGCCCAGCTCACGACCGAGCAGTGGGACCAGCTCATGTCGGTCAACCTGACAGCCCCGTTCCTGCTCGGCCAGCGGTTCGGTCCGCAGATGGCTGAGCGCAACTGGGGCCGCATCATCAACATCACGTCGCAGCAGGCCGACCGTGCTTTCGGCAACAGCGGCGGCTACGGGGCCGCCAAGGGAGGCGTTGCGGCGCTGACCCGGTCGCAGTCGGAGGCATGGGCGGCCCGCGGCGTCTGCTGCAACGCGATCTGCCCGGGCTTTGTTGTCACGCCCCTGACGGCCGAGGTATCGGCGGACCCAGTTCGGCTCGCTGCGCTGGCTGGCCGCACGATGGTGGGCCGCAACGGCATGCCCGGCGACTTCGCCGGGGCCGCCGTCTTCCTCGCCAGCGCCGCCAGCGACTACGTGACCGGGCAGATCATACGGGTGGACGGCGGCTTCTCCGCGACCTGAGGCTGGCCCGCGTCCGCCGTCAGGCTCAGCGCGGCGCGCCGGCCGCTTCGGCGCGAGCGTCAGGCCCGCCGGGACGGCACAATGGCGGTCATGGCCAGACGCACTACAACATCTCCCGCCGGCGGCGGTCGCGGCCGCGGCCGCGGCGGCGACAGCACCGACCTCGACGAGGCCGAGTTCGAAGAAAACATCGTCGACATCGACGTCACCGACGAGATGCGCGCCAGCTACCTCGAGTACGCCTACTCGGTGATATACCAGCGCGCCCTGCCAGACGCGCGCGACGGGCTCAAGCCGGTCCAGCGCCGCATCCTGTACCAGATGAGCCAGATGGGCCTGCGGCCTGACCGGGCTTACGTCAAGTGCGCCCGCGTCGTCGGCGACGTCATGGGCCGCCTGCACCCGCACGGCGACAGCGCCATCTACGACGCGCTCGTGCGGATGAGCCAGCCGTGGGCGATGCGGCTGCCGCTGGTCGACGGCCACGGCAACTTCGGCTCGCCCGACGATCCGCCGGCGGCGATGCGGTACACCGAGGCACGGCTGGCCGCCGCGGCGCTGGAGATGACCAACTCGCTGGACGAGGACACCGTCGACTTCGTCGAGAACTACGACGGCAGCGAGATGCAGCCTGCGGTCCTCCCCGCCGCCTTCCCGAACCTGCTCGTCAACGGCGCGGCCGGCATCGCCGTCGGGATGGCCACGAACATGGCCCCGCACAACCTCGGCGAGGTCATTGCGGCCGCGCGGCACCTGATCAGCAACCCGGACGCTGATCTCGAGACGCTGATGCGGTTCGTGCCCGGTCCGGACTTGCCAACCGGCGGCAAGATTGTCGGCCTGGAGGGCGTCCGGGAGGCGTACGAGACCGGCCGCGGCGTGTTCCGGACCAGGGCCGCGGCCAGAATCGAGAAGCTCACCCCGCGCAAGACGGGCATCGTGATTACTGAGCTGCCCTACGGCGTCGGCTCGGAGCGGGTGATCCAGCGGATCAAGGACCTGGTGCAGGCCAGGAAGCTGAGCGGGGTGTCCGACCTCAAGGACCTCACTGACATGAAGAAGGGCCTTCGACTGGTCATCGAGGTCCGGTCGGGTTTCGTTCCCGAGGCGGTGCTCGACGAGCTGTACCGGCTGACGCCGCTGGAGGAGACGTTCGGCATCAACAACGTCGCGCTCGTGGACGACCAGCCCAAGGTGCTCGGCCTCCGGGAGCTGCTGCAGATCTACGTGGACTTCCGGATCGAGGTCGTCCGGCGGCGCTGCGAATTCCGGCGGCGCAAGCGCGCTGATCGCCTGCACCTGGTTGACGGCCTGCTCATCGCGCTGCTCAACATCGACGAGGTCATCCAGGTCATCCGCTCCAGCGACGACGCCGCGGCCGCCAAGGAGCGGCTCATGTCGATCTTCGACCTGACCGAGATCCAGGCGCAGTACATCCTGGATACACCCTTGCGACGCCTCACCCGCTATGACCGGCTCGAGCTCGAGCGCGAGCGCGAGACGCTCCAGGCCGAGATCGCCGACCTGACCGCGATCCTGGAATCGGAACAGCGCCTCCGCGAGCTCGTATCGACCGAGCTCGGTGCGGTCAGTGAGAAATTCGCAACACCGCGTCGCACGGTGCTCTTGGAGGGCACAGGCGCGGCGAGGACTGCCGCTGCGCCGCTCGAGGTGGCTGACGAGCCCTGCATGGTCCTGCTGTCCTCGGCGGGCTTGCTGGCCCGCGCAGCTACCAGGCCGGCGTCTGGCGGGCAGGGCACGTTGCCGATGGATGATCAAGAAGGGGAACGGGGTAGCTCGCCCCCGCGCTCCTCCCCCGGCCCGGGCGGGCAGCGTGCGGCGCACGACGTCATCGTCTCCTCGGTCAGCTCGACGGCGCGCGGCACGATCGGCGTGGTGACCTCCGCCGGGCGGCTGATACGGCTTGGCGTGCTCGAACTGCCTGCGCTGCCGCCGAGCGCGCACTCCCCCGCGCTGTCCGGTGGCGCCCCCATCAGCGAGTTCGTCACGACCGCGCCGGGCGAAACAGTCGTGGCGATCGTCGCCGCGGAGGCCGTCGACGCGGGCCTGGCGCTCGGCACCGCCCAGGGCATCGTCAAGCGCGTCGCGCCGGACTATCCGCAGAATGCCGCGGACTTCGACGTGATCGCGTTGAAGGACGGTGACCGGGTCATCGGGGCCGTTCAGCTTGCCGACGAGGATCAGGAGCTCACGTTCATCACGAGCGACGCCCAGTTGCTGCGGTTCCCGGCTGCGGCGGTTCGGCCGCAGGGCCGTGCCGCGAGCGGGATGGCGGGAATCCGGCTCGCACCGCGCGCCAGCGTCATCTGGTTCGGGGCCGTCGACCCAGCCGCGGGGGTGCAGGACGCCACCACGGCGGGTCCGGCGGCCGGCCCTGTCGTCGTCACCGTGGCTGGCGTCGCTGGCGCTCTGCCAGGGACTACAACGGCGACAGTCAAGGTCACTCCGTTCGCTGAGTTCCCGCCCAAGGGACGCGCGACTGGCGGCGTCCGGTGTCATCGCTTCCTGAAGGGCGAGGACGTCCTCGTTCTGGCGTGGGCCGGGCCCGGCCCGGCTCGGGGCGCCACCGAGGCCGGTACGCCGGTCGAGCTGCCGCCGCCGGTCGGGCGCCGGGATGGCTCCGGCGAGCGGGTGCGTCATCCGCTGGCAGCGATCGGCGGCACGGTTAGCTAGCGACGGCCCCGGCGACGGCCGCCCAGCAGCGGCGGCCCAGCGGCGCCAGCATTCATAGTCTGCTGAGAGCGGGATTTGGGCTGTCTGCTATGCCCGCGACGCACGCTGATCCCCGAAGGCGAGCTAGCCGCGCCATGCGGCTGGCCGTCGCGAAGGGAGGAACCACAATGGTTTCCAAGGTTGGCGGCCGCGCGCGGCGGCTCATCGTCACCGGCGTCGTCGCCGCGGGTGTAGGGGCGGGCTTCACTGGCGTGGCGCTTGCGTCCACGGGCGCCTCAGGGGCATCACCAGCAACGTCGAACGCCTCGACGACGTCGTCCTCATCATCGTCGAGCGCGTCGTCACCGTCCTCGTCTGCGTCGCCGTCCTCGTCTGCGTCGCCGGGGACTAGCCACACCGGCACAATGCCGGGATCGACGGGCTCGCACAAGTGCACCCACATGAGCGGCAGTGGCTCGGGGAGCCCGACCGGGGGGAGCTCAAGCGCCCCTGGCTCCAGCAGCTCGACGGGCTCGTAGATCCCGCTGGCGGGCCGTTGCCCAGGCGGCTCTCCAGCACTGGGCAGTGCCGTGCGGCTAACCCCCGTGGTCGCGCGGCGCTGCCGTTATCAAGCACTGCCCTTATCAAGCGCGGCCGTTATCAAGCACTGCCGTTATCAAGCGCGGCCGTTGCCGAGCGCGGTGGTTGCCGAGAATTTCGCCTAGGCAAGTACTACCGGTCCCGTCATCAGACGTCGATGCGCGAGGGATCGAGCTCGGTGGCGCCGCGGACGATGAAGTCGCGGCGCGGCCCGACTTCGCTGCCCATCAGCAGGTCGAACATATGGGTCGCGGCCTCCGCGTCCTCGATCCTGATCCGCCGCAGGACGCGCCGACGTGGATCCATGGTCGTCTCCGCCAGCTGGCGCGCATCCATCTCGCCGAGTCCCTTGTAGCGCTGTGGCGGTTCCTTGAACCGCTGACCCTTGCGCTCCAGCTCCAGCAGCGTCCGACGCAACTCGCCATCGTTGTAGGTGTAGATGTACTTCTGCTGTCCCTTCCGCGGGTTGGTCAGCTCGATCCGATGCAGCGGTGGCACAGCGGCGAATACGCGGCCCGCCTCGACCATCGGGCGCATGTAGCGGTGAAAGAGCGTGAGCAACAGGGTGCGGATGTGCGCACCGTCGACATCCGCATCAGCCATGAAGATCACGCGCTGATAGCGGGCGGAGTCCAAGTCGAACGCATTGCCCGAGCCTGCCCCGAGCACCTGGATGATCGCGGCGCACTCGACGTTCTTCAGCATGTCGGCGAGTGACGCCTTTTGCACGTTGAGTATCTTGCCGCGGATGGGCAGCAGCGCCTGGAACTCGGAGTCCCTGGCGTTCTTCGCCGTGCCGAGCGCGGAGTCGCCCTCGACGATGAACAGCTCACTCCGGTCGTCAGCTGACCGGCAGTCGACCAGCTTGGCGGGCAGCGCCGAAGTGGCGAGTGCTGACTTGCGCCGCTGATTCTCCCGGTGCTCGCGAGCGGCGATCCGCGTCTTCGCTGCCGAAACGACCTTGTCGAGTACGGCTCGTGCCTGCTGCTTGCTGCCTCGCACCCGGCCGTCAAGGAAGTTGCCCAGTTCGGTGGCGACGACCTGGCTGACGATCTTGGCGGCGGCGGGCGTGCCGAGCACTTCCTTGGTCTGACCCTCGAACTGGGGCTCCGGCAGCCGGACCGAGATCACCGCCGTCAGGCCTTCGAGCACGTCCTCCTTGATGACCGCGTCGTCCCCGGCCTTCAGCAGCCTGGCCGCCTTGAGCTGGTCATTCAGCGTCCGCACGATCGCCCGCTCGAAGCCGGTGACATGCGTGCCGCCCTTGGCGGTGGGGATCACATTGACGAAGGAGCGCAGCGTGCTGTCGTAGCCGCTGTCCCAGCGCAGCGCGACGTCGACCTCAAGCTGGCGCTCGACTTCGGTTGGCGTCAGGTGGCCGTCGTCGTCGAGTACCGGCACCGTCTCGGTGAACATGCCGCTGCCAGTGATGCGAATCACATCGGTGACTGGCTCGCCAGCGACAGGTGGGCGCAGAACTCGCTGATCCCGCCGACGAACCTGAACTCGGCCGTCCGCCCGGCTACTGCTCTCGTATGTGATGCCGTCCTCGGCGTGGGCCTCATCGGCGTGCTCGCGCGGCGGGCGCTCGTCGGTCACCTTGATGCTCAGCCCCGGCACCAGGTAGGCGGTCTGCCTGGCCTGCTGGGCTAGCCAGCCGAACTTCCACTCGGAGCCGGGCACGAAGATCTGCCGGTCCGGCCAGAACCGGATCCTTGTCCCGGTCGCGGACCTGGCCACCTTGCGGCCCTTGCGGATGCCGGAGCCCGGCGTGAAGGCGGCATCCGGGCCCTCGCCGGCGAACACGCCCGGGGCACCACGCCGGAAGCTCATGATCCACTCGTAACCGGCCTTCTCGACCCAGACATCGAGCCGGCCGGATAGAGCGTTGACCACGGAGGCGCCGACGCCGTGCAGGCCGCCCGACGCCGTGTAAGAGCCCGCCGCCGAACTTGCCGCCCGCGTGCAGCCTGGTCATGATCAGCTCGACACCGGACAGGCCCGTCTTGGGCTCGTCGTCGACAGGGATGCCTCGGCCGTTGTCGATCACCTCGGCCGAGCCGTCGGCATGCAGGGTCACTTCGATCCGGCTACACGCTCCCGCGAGCGCCTCGTCGACGGCGTTGTCGAATATCTCGCCGAGGCACTGGGCCAGCCCGCGGCCGTCGGTCGAGCCGACGTACATGCCAGGCCGCTTGCGAACGGCGTCGAGGCCCTCCAGGACGGTTAGGTGGCGGGCGGTATAGCCGTCGGCCGCATGTCCCTGGCTGGCGCTCCCAGCGGCTGCGGCGGCGCTCCCACGCCCGGCTGGCCCGCGTCTGGCCGGAGCGTCGCCGACTCGCCCCCGGACGGCTGACGCCCCGCTGGCGGGTTCTGTGCTGACGGCAGTCACAACGGCTCCCCTGAACGCGACGTGGTCTCGCGGCCCTGTCAGGCCAACGCTGTGAGGCCAGCGGAGCGGCCGCAGGTGCAGCGGCTGATCGCCGCTACATCTGCCCTGCGATGGGCACACTAACCAGCATGCTGAGTGCCGCACCGCGGGCTGACAAGGTCCTGAGGGCAGACTAGCCGCCCCTACTGCCAGACTCGCGCCACCACGCCGGGGGACATATAGCGCACCAAGTCGAGAACTTCTTATATCTCCTCATACCCGTACAGCCGAGAGCGACCGGGCATAGCCGATTGTTCGCCCTCGGCATACTCCTGCCCTGCGGGGGATGACAAACAACCGCCCTGAGTGTTGTGATGCTTAGGAGATCACAGGTTTGGACGGACTGTCGGCGACGTGGCCGCCAGAGTCGGGGTGTTCCCGGCACCGGAGTGCACCCGGCACCGTCCTTGAGGCGAGGAGGCGACTATGACCGGAGCAATAGCCCCAACGAGGCCGCTGAGCGCCCTTGACTTGTGTGATCGATGCGGGGCGCCCGCGTATGTACGCGTTCTTCTGCCCGGTTCGGGTGAGCTGCTGTTCTGCGCCCACCACAACCGCAAGCACGCCGATGCGCTTGCCAAGATCGCAGTCGAGATCCAGGACGAGACCGGCAGGCTGACAAGCAAGCCGACAGACGCGGCCTCCTGACCTCCAACGTAACGATCGGCCCCTGACCAGCTGAGCTGGTCAGGGGCCGACTTAGTTGTGCCAGCGGGCCGGTCGGCGCCTGGGGAGCCCGGACGCCGACGGCCTGCTTAGTCGAGGTAATCCCGCAGCACCTGCGAGCGCGACGGGTGCCGGAGCTTGGACATGGTCTTGGACTCGATCTGGCGGATCCGCTCCCTGGTGACTCCGTAAACCTTGCCGATCTCGTCCAGCGTCTTGGGCTGGCCGTCGGTGAGGCCGAATCGCATCGATACGACCCCAGCTTCACGCTCGGACAGCGTGTCGAGCACGGAATGGAGCTGCTCCTGCAGGAGGGTAAAGCTCACGGCCTCGCCCGGCTGGATGGCCTCGGAGTCCTCGATTAGGTCGCCGAACTCGCTGTCCCCGTCCTCACCGAGCGGTGTGTGCAGGGAGATCGGCTCACGGCCGTACTTCTGGACCTCGATGACCTTCTCGGGAGTCATGTCGAGCTCAGCCGCCAGCTCCTCCGGGGTCGGCTCGCGCCCGAGGTCCTGGAGCATCTGGCGCTGGACGCGGGCCAGCTTGTTGATGACTTCGACCATATGAACGGGAATCCGGATCGTGCGTGCCTGATCGGCCATGGCCCGGGTGATGGCTTGCCGGATCCACCAGGTCGCATACGTCGAGAACTTGTAGCCCTTGGTGTAGTCGAACTTCTCCACAGCGCGGATCAGGCCGAGATTTCCTTCTTGGATTAGGTCCAGGAAGAGCATGCCGCGGCCGGTGTAGCGCTTGGCCAGCGAGACCACCAGCCTGAGGTTGGCCTCGAGCAGGTGATTCTTGGCCCGTCGGCCATCATCAGCGATCCACTCCAGGTCCAGCCTGCCCTCCGGGCGGAGCGAGCTGCTGCTCTCGGCGAGCTTCTCCTCAGCGAACAGGCCCGCCTCGATGCGCTTAGCGAGCTCGACTTCCTGCTCGGCGTTGAGGAGCGGGACCTTGCCGATCTGCTTGAGGTAGTCCTTGACCGGATCAGACGTCGCGCCAGCCACGGCTACCTGGGCGGCGGGCAGGTCCTCGTCATCGTCGCCGTAAACGAAGGCCTCGTCCTCAGATTCCTCTGCTGCCGCCGTCGTCGCGCCGTCAGCACTGGCCGCAGGCCCGGTAGCGTCCTCAGCCGTCTCTGTATCGTCCGCGGTGTCGGCGGCCAGCCCGCCGGCCTCGGCCTGGTCGGTCGTGCCCGTCAGATCCTCGGCGTCGGCCTCGGTCTCGGTCTCGTCGACCTCGAGGATCTCCAGTTCTTCCAGTTCGGCGTCGACGTCCAGGAACGCTACGTCTGCGAGATCGGGGTCGCCGTCGATGTCCGCTACGTCGGCGAGATCGGGATCGACATCAAGACCGCCGGCCTCGGCCAGCTCCGGATCAGTATCGACGCCGGCCTTCGCCGCCAGTTCAGGATCCGCCGTCACGTCCGCGCTCCCGTTGTCACGATGTTCTCCCTTGCCTGGCAGCTCACTCGCGGCCTTCTTTCCCTGCCTGCCCTTGGCGCCAGCCGCGCCAGACCGGCCACGACTCTTGCCTGCGGAAACCTGATCGTCGGCAGTTGTGCCATTGACACTGCCTGAGTTGGAGACACTGCCTGGCTTGGAGACACTGCCTGAGTTCGCGCCGCCGGAGGTCGTGGGCCTGGCCGCTGACTTGCGGCTGCGGCTGCCCGCGGCCCGCCTGGCAGCCGGGACGCCATCGCCCGGTACCAGGGCCACTGGCTGGTCTGCCGGGCGCTTCTTGCTGTCGGCAGCGCCGTCACGGGCCTGCTGAGGAACGCGTGCGTTCTGCGCTGACGGCCGAGTCTGCCGCCGCGCCGCCGAGCCTGCAGCGCTAGCCACCGCGGTCACCCCTTCCCTCGCTGGATGACGGCCGCCATGCCGCGACCAGCACCCGGCTGTCCGAACTCGCAGGCGACACTGCCACCTCCGGCATACCTCTGTCGTAAGCAACGGACCCTACCGCGACAATCCCGCTCCCTGGACCGTGCCGGAAGCGCGGAAACCGCGGCAGGAAAGCTTGTCCTGCCCGAGGTTCTCTCCCGTCCACCACATTAGGCGCAGTGTGCGGGTAGGTCGTACCGCTGCGGGAAAGCTCCGTCGCCATCCTGCGCGGGCCGCGCTAGCAACGCCCCTGCCTGGAACGACCGTGCCTGGAACCACCGGGCCTGGAACGACCGTGCCTGGAACCACCGGGCTGAGAGCACAACCTCCGGAATGGTACCCGCATTCCTCACACCCTCCCCTTCCTGACGGAACCGGCTCGCCCCCTGCCACCGGTCTTGTCTCCGTCGGCCGGGACGTGCAGGACCAGCACCGTCACGTCGTCGTCCTGCTCGTACCCGGTCAGCATCCGGTTTACGAGATAATCAAGCAGTTGTGCCGGATCCGCGGCGACCGGAGCCGGCGCCTGCGCCGCCACCGCTACCAGCTCGTCTAGCCCGACGTCCAGCCCGCGCTTGCGGTTCTCTACAAGTCCATCGGAATAAAGGACGGCAGTGTTGCCGGGCGGCAGCCGGAATGTGTACTGCTCGCGCGGGCTCGCCCACCCAAGGGGCGTGCCGGCCTCGGTCGGATCCAGCCGAGGCGGCCCGTCCGGCGACAGCAGCAACGGCGGCAGGTGGCCGGCGTTCCCGGCCACGCCATCGCCGGTCAGCGGATCCACGACCAGGTAAGCGACCGTCGTCACCTGCTCGGCCAGCTCGGTGGCGAGGAAGAGCCGGTCGAGTCCGGCCAGCACGGCGGCAGGTCGCGGATCGGTGAGTGCGAGCGCCCGAAGGGCGTTGCGGACCCGGCCCATCCCGGCGGCCGCGGTCAGTCCCTTGCCCATGACGTCCCCGGTGGCCACCGCAAGCCGTCCGTCCGGCAGCCGGAAGGCGTCGTACCAGTCGCCGCCGATCTCCATGTTCCTGGTCACCGGCAGGCACCGAGCCTCCAGGATGATGCCGGGGACCGTCGGCAGCGTGTCCAGCAGCAGGCTGCGCTGGAGGGTCTCGGCCGTCGTGTGCTCGCGCTCGTACAACGTGGCGCGCTCCACGGCCAGCGCGCACTGCCCCGCGAGCGCTTCCAGGAAGACTCGCTCCTCCTCGGTGATCTGACGAGGCCGGGTGAAAGAGAAGCGGAGTGCGCCGAGCGAGGCGCCCGACGACAGCAGCGGGAGGCCGACCCAGGCCTTCTCATCACTGTGCTCGAGGAAGAGGCTGACGTCCACGCCCTCGGCGTCGAAGTACCGGCGGAGCGCCTCCGGGCTCTCGAGCAGCAGTGGCCTGCGCGAGGTGATCGCAAACGTCATGACGCTGGCGACCGATAGCGGGATATCGCCGCCAGGGGCGCCTAGGCTGCCCGGCAGGCCGTCCGGATTGATCGTTCGCAGCCGCAGCCGGTCGGTGTCGAGAATGGCTACCGCGGACCGCTCCGCTCCGATGGCCGAGCGCCCCACCTCGGTGATGACCTGCACCACCTGCTCGACGGTCAGCGCTTCCGCGAGCATCGAGGTGGCCTGCTGAAGGCGAGCGGTGCGCAGCGCGGCGGCGGACAGCTGCTCGGTCAGGCGGCCGCGCATCTCCTCGGCCTCACGCTGCGCCGTGACGTCCGTGCTGGCGCCCATCCACTCGATGATCTTGCCGTCCCGCTCGATCGGCACCGCGCGGACGTCGTAGTGCTTATAGGAACCTGTCCGGCTGCGCACCCGGTACCGGCTGTCGAAGACCTTGCCCGATCGCACGCATTCCCGCCAGGCAGCTTCGACCCGCTCCCTGTCGTCACTGTGGATCGCCTCAAGCCAGCCCTTGCTGAGGTACTCCTCGGCGGTCTGCCCAGTGATCCATCGCCACTCAGGCGAGTCCTCCGCGATTTGGCCGTCCGGCCGGGTCACCCACACGACCTGCGCGCCTGCCTGGACAAGGGACCGATAACGCTCCTCGCTGCGGCGCACCGCATCGGCCGCCAGGTGCTGCGTGGTGACGTCGATGGCGATCGCCCCGACACCGCTGATGTCGCCGTCGGTCGATGGGAACCAGGAGAACGACCAGTGCCGCACCTCCTGTCCGTCGTCGCCGTGGCTGGCGCCACTCCCGATGACGTGGGACGTCTGAGGCAGCGGCCGGTCGCCAGCGGCGACTCGGCGCAGCGCGGCCTCCGCGGCTTCAGCGAGGTCAGGCGGCCAGACCTCGGTCGGCGTGCGGCCCGCCTGGTCAGCGTGGTCGCCACCGGTTAGCGACGCCATCGCTGCGTTCATGCGCAGGAAACGGGAATCGGGGCCGATGAAGGTGAATCCGACAGGAGCGTCGTGCAGGAGCGAGGCCAGCAGTGCGGAGTCGGAGACGTCGAGCCCAGGCAGCCGGGGGCGGGGCACGGACGTGTCGGTGCTCATCGCGAGCACCCCGGCCCAGGCCGATCGCGCGCCATCCCTGGCTCCTTCCTGCTCACTGCAAACACAAGAAGGCTAGCGGCAACAACGGACACAAGCAGGACGGCAGGAACAACTGGCTGACGAAAGCGCCATTGCGGAGCGCTGCGCCAGGCCCCGAGGCATGGTCGGTCGCACGTGGTCTGACCAGGGAATACGCGCCCGCCGACGGCGCTGCATGGCGCCAGTAACACCGGCAAAGCGACGACGCGGTGCGATTCAGACGTTGCTCGGAATTGACTGATCTGACCGTCGATCCGGAGAAGCCGGATTGACCGGGAAATGGCACGCCACGAGCTGGCCCGTCGCCAGCAGCGGCCGCAGTGGCGGCTCCTGCTCAGCGCAGATATCGGCGGCGAACGCGCATCGGGACCGGAACCGGCAGCCGACTGTCGGCTGCGCCGGGTCAGCCGGGGCCGCGGCTGACCCGCCATGTGCGCCGGCAGACTTCGCGGGCTGCCCCGCCAGCGCCGCACTGGGGATCGGCTGCCTGGTCACGGCCGGGACCGCGTCGATGAGGCCGACCGTATACGGGTGTGCGGGAGCCGTGCAGATGTCCTCTGCGGCGCCGACCTCGACCAGCTTCCCGGCGTACATCACGCCGATGGTGTCGGCCATGTACCTGACCACCGACAGGTCGTGCGAGATGAACAGGTAGCTCAGCTCGTACTGGCGCTGGAGCTTGCGCATCAGGTTGAGTATCTGGGCCTGGACCGACACATCCAGCGCTGACACCGGTTCGTCCGCGACGATGAGCGCCGGGCGCAGGATCAGCGCCCTGGCGAGTGCCAGTCGCTGGCGCTGCCCGCCGGAGAACTCCCGCGGATAGCGGGAGGCTGCGTCCGCAGGCAGGCCGACCTCATCCAGGATCCTGGCGACCTGCCGGCGATGACCACGGCGACGGATCGTCTTCTGGATCGCCAGTGGCTCGCGCAGTATCGAGCGGACGCGCATCCGGGGGTCGAGCGAGGCAAAGGCGTCCTGGAACATGAGCTGGATGCCTGGCAGCTGGCGGCGCCGCTGACCCGCCGACATGGTCGCGAGCTCGGTCCCGCTGAAGACGATCGAACCCGCACCTGGTCGTTCCAGCCCGACAAGCAGCCGGGCGACGGTTGTCTTACCGCAGCCAGACTCGCCCACCAGGCCGAACGTCTGGCCAGCCGCAAGCTCGAAGCTGACGCCAGCGACCGCGCTGACGGTGTGGCTGTTCCGGCCGAGCACGCCCCGGCTGACCTGGTAGTCCTTGACGAGCCCTGACACCTGCAGCAGCGGGGGGGCCGCGTTGCCGTCGGCCTCAGCGTTGCCGTCGGCCTGCCGCGTTGCCGTCGCCTGCCGCGTTGCCGTCGGCTGCCGCGTTACTGACACCAGGTGAGCTACCGAGGCCAGCCCGGCGCGGCACCGACGGGCCGGCGCCGCTTGCCCAGGCACTGACGAGCCGTTGCCCGCCCTGGCCAGCGGGCCCGCTCGCCCCGAGCGGGAAGAAGCAGGCGTAGGTATGGCCTGGATGATCACCATCGATGGCCGGCTCGTGGTTTTGGCAAAAGTCACGGACGTAGCGGCACCGGGGCGCGAAGCTGCATCCCGGCGGGCGCACAGTCAGGTCGGGCGGTCGGCCGGGAATGCTATACAGCGACCGGCTGGCCGGGCCTGCCATCTCCGGCAAGGCGTCGAACAGTGCCTCGGTGTACGGGTGCCGCGGACCCGAGAACAGAGCGCCCGTATCCGCGTACTCGACGATCCGGCCGCCATACATCACGGCAACGCGCTCGGTGCGCCCGGCGATGACGCCGAGGTCGTGCGTCACCAGGATCACCGCCATCCGCAGTTGCGCGCGCAGGTCATCGATGAGCTCAAGGATCTCGCGCTGGATCGTCACGTCCAGGGCCGTCGTGGGCTCGTCGGCGATCAGCAGCCGGGGCTCGCAGGCCAGGGCAGCGGCGATCATCGCGCGCTGGCGCATGCCACCGGACAGCTGGTGCGAGTACAGGCCAGTCACGCGCTCCGGCTCTGGCATCCGGACCAGTCCGAGCATCTCGACGGCCCGCGCCGCCGCGGCCTGACGGTCCGCGCCCCGGTGCACGATGACGGACTCGGCGATCTGCCTGCCGATCGTCATGGTGGGGTCGAGCGAGCTCGACGGGTCCTGGAAGACGATGCCGATGTCGTTACCCCGGACCGCCTGCATGTCGCGCTCCGACAGGCTCGTCAGCTCGGTTCCGGCCAGCCTGATCGAGCCGGCGGTGATCAAGCCGCCAGCAGGCAGCAGCCGCAAAACTGACCGGGCGGTCATGGTCTTGCCGCTGCCGGACTCGCCTACCAGCCCGACGCACTCACCAGCGGCAATCGCGAGGCTGACGCCGTTGACGGCGTGCACGGTCGCGTCATGTCGGCGGATCTCGGTATGCAGGCCGGTGATCTGGAGCACCGGACCCGCCGGCCCCGTGCCAGCCGATGCCGCCTCAGCCATCGGCCGAGAACCAGTCGCGCAGGCCGTCGCCCAGCATGGTGAAGCCCACGACGATAACGATGATCGCCGTTCCGGGCGCCAGGATCTGCCACCAGTAGCCATCAGAGATGGTCTGCGTCGCCGAGCTGATCATGTCGCCCAGGTCCACGGACGGGAACTGGACGCCGAGACCCAGGTAGCTCACCGTGGCCAGCAGCAGGATCGCATTGGCGATCTGGAAGCTGACATTGACCACGATGGTGCTGAGCGCGTTCGGCGCGATATGGCGGAGAATCACGCGCAGATTGCCGCCCCCCATTACGCGGGCCGCCTGGACGTACTCGCGCACGCGCAGCGTCAGCGCCTCGGCGCGGACCAGGCGCGCCGTGCCGAGCCACGCCGTTCCGGCGATCACTAGGATCAGCATGTCCGTCGAGGGCTGGTAGATCGAGGCCAGCAGCAGGAGCAGGACAATCGCGGGGATCGCGATAGCTGCGTCGACGATGCGCATCATGACCGCGTCCACCGCGCCGCCCAGGTACCCGGCTGTAGCGCCCCACAGCGAGCCAAGGACCGCCGCCAGCAGCCCCGCCGCCGCTCCGACCTCCAGCGAGACCTGCCCGCCCTTCATGAGCCTGCCGAGCTCGTCAGCCCCGTCACCGTCCGAACCGAACGGATGCCCCGCCCGCGGCGAAAGGTTGGCCTGCGACAAGAACACGTGCGTCTGGTCAGTGTGGTAAAGCGCCGGGCCGAGGAAGCAGAAGGCCACCATCGCGATGATGACCAGGCCGCCAGCGGTGGCGAGCGGGTTCGCCCGGCCGGCGGCCAGGCCGCGCCGGGCCCGGCTAGCGAGCTCGGCCCGCTGCGCGCTGACCGGCTGGCCGGCCGACGCGGGGCCGGCATGCCGGCCACGACTGCCGCGTACCGGTGCGCCCTCGCCGGCTGCCTGGTTTGTCATCATGCCTGCGCGTACCTGACTCGCGGGTCAAGCGCTGCGTAGCCGATGTCGGCGAGCAGCGACCCCACCACGGCGCCGATGCCGATCACCAGCGTGAAGCCGAGCGTCACCGCGAAATCGTGATTGAGCACCGCCTGCCAGATCTGCCAGCCCATGCCCTGGATGTTAAAGAAGCTCTCCACGACCACCGCCCCGCCGACAATCTGCGGGAAGCTGAGCCCGACCAGCGTGACAACCGGGATCAGGGAGTTGCGCAGGACGTGCGCGCCGACCACCCGGCGCTCCCCCGCGCCACGCGCCCTGGCCGCTTCGACGTACTCCTCTGCGAGGCTATCCAGTGCCGCCGAGCGCATATACCGGGCGAACGTCGCAATCGTTACTAGCGTCAGCGTGAGGACCGGGAGCGTTAGATCGCGCACGTCCGTTACCACGCCGACGATGCCAGGCGCCTGCGGCCCCTCCGCGCCGAAGATGTGCTTGTCGACGGCGAAGAACAGCACGAGCACGGCGCCGAGCACGAACGTCGGCATGCCGTAGAACACGTAGGCGAGGCCGCGCGCCACGTGGTCGGCCGCCCGGCCACGCCGGGCCGCCTGGACCAGACCGAGCGGGATGGCGACGGCCAGGGCAATCAGCGTCGAGATCCCCATCAGCGCCAGCGTCCGCGGCAGGCTGGCGGCAAGCAGGGAGGTCACGCCCTCGTTGCGTTGCCGGGAGTAACCAAGATCACCGTGCAGGATCCGCCCGAGCCACGTCAGGTACTGGAGCAGGAACTGCTGGTGCGTCGACCCGGTGCCCAGCACGTCTGTGGCCGCGCCGCCAGGCGCAAGCTTGAGCAGCCCGAACACGATCAGCGTCACGAGCAGCAAGACGGCGATCGCCTGCAGCATCCGGCGGGTCAGGTATGCCGTCACGAGTCTGGCCTGCCTGGCCCGCGCAGGCTCACTGCCGGTAGGACCACAGTTCCGGGGTGATGTCGAGCGCGCTGTTCTGCGGGCCAATCTGGAGGCCCTTGATGGTCTCGAGCAGGGTCGGGGCGACCGGCTCGTACACGACGGGAAGCTGGCTGGCGAGGTAGTTCTGCCAGTTGTACATCGCGCTGTTGAACTGGCTGGCGGTACGCGCGTCGAGCGAGGCCGCGATCATCTGATCGTTGCGAACGCTGCTGTAAGCACCGTAGTTGTTCGGCGCGGTGGACTGGAACAGCGTGTCACCAGTCGGCAGGTAGTCAGGCGCGTAAGTCCAAGCGCCGTAGTAGGCCATCTGCCAGCTCTCGCCGTTAAGGCCGATTGTCCAATTGATGACGTTGTTGAATGACTCGGGCTGGAGGTTAACCTGCATGCCGACCAGAGAGGCATTGGAGGCGAGCTCGCGAACCGCCGATTCCATCCAGTCGGTGCCGGTGGCGTACATCAAGTTCAACTTCAGCTGAGCGCCGGCTGCGATCCCGCTGCCGCAATCAGCGGGTGCTGCCCCCGCATGGGTGCAGGTTTCGATCCCGCTCGCGTTCACAGTCCAGCCGTGGTTGTGCAGCAGTGTCCCGGCATTGCGGACGTTCAGCGTCCACTGATCTCCATCAGCCGCCAGCTTCGGTGACAGGAACTGGGTCGTGGGGTACGCCGACACCGGGCCGATCGTCGCCTTCCCGTAGCCATGCAGCGGCCCGTTGATGACGCCTTCCTGGTCGACAAGGTCCTGGAACGCCTGCCGGAAGTAGAGCTGGTGGAAGATCGGGCCCTGGCCGGTGTTGTTGTTGAAGTTGTAAGGGAAGTAGCTGAGCTCCCAGGGATAGATAGCGCTGAGCTGATAATTCGGCAGCGTCGACGGGTTTGCGCCGAGGAGCTGGCCTGCCGGCGGCACGGGCGCATCAACTGTCGGCAGGTAGCCGACATCGATGGTCTGGCTGCCGTTCGGGTCCAGGAGGACGTTGTACTCGGTCTGCTCCGAGGTGAACGGCAGCTCGGTGAACGTCGTGATGTGGTGCGCGCTGACCGGGCCGCCGTAGCTGGTGTTATAAGTCAGGACCACCTTGCCCTGGGTGTTCATGCTCTGGATCTTCCACGGACCGTCGACGACGCTCCAGATCGGGGACGCGGCGAAGGTCGACGGCTTGAGTGCCTGCGAGCTCAGGTAGTTGTATACCGCCTTGCAGGCGGACACCCTTGTAGAGCAGTCGCTCGGGCCTGCCGCAGTCCTGTCCCAGGCGGCGGGCATCGGGGTGATCAAGCTGAGCATGTTGTTGTTGAACCACGACTCGGAGAACTTCGGCGTGGTGATGTCCATCGTGAAGACGTACTTGCTCGTCGCCTTGATATTCGTCACGTCGTTGGGCAGGCCGTTCGGGGTCCAGATGACGGCGTTCTTGCCCTCGGCGATCATCATGTTCATCCAGAACACGACGTTGCTAGCCTCGACCGGCTCACCGTTGGACCACTTGTAGTTCCGCTTGAGCTGGATGACCACCTTATGGGCGTGATAAACGGGCGGCTCGGCCAGGCTCTCGGCGGGATTCACCAGCGGGGTGGTGCCGGTGCCGAACCAGTACAGCGGCCGGTACAACAGGTACTGGAAATCGTTGACGTTGTAGACGCTGAAGTCGGAATCGAAGTTACCGGCCATGAACGGGAACGGATAGTTCGCGAACCCGCCCGGTTGCATCGCATAGGTGACCGAGTTACTGGCTGCCGACCCATCCGGCGTCGCGCCGCCCGACGTGGCGCTCGAGGCAGGCCCGCAGGCGGCTAGCACGGTCGCCAGGCCGGCCGCGGCCCAGCACGCGCCCAGGGCGCGCTTGCCCAGGGTTCGCCGGATCGCCCCAAGTCCTGCTCGCATCTGGTAACCGCCGTCCTCTCGCCCTGGGAGCAACCCGCAAGCCGACCTGCTCTTGAGTCCCAGATTTACCGCTTAGACACTCAAATACGTAATTATTACTTATGTACCAGACCCGCGTGGCCGACACAGCCGGGAGTCGGTCTCAGCGGGAGGCCAGTCCCTCAAGGGGAAGCCCACCAGTAAGACGACACCGCCGGCTGCGTACCACCGACCCGACAAGCCGCCCAACTGCGGGAACCCCGCCAGGCCGGGTGCTTCACCCGGTCTGAACCCCTGGCGCGGTAGGCAGTCAGGCATGGCTCAGTAGGACGGTACCGGACTAATGGGCTGTTCGCTCGAAAGACGGACGGAAGCGGTGCTCTTGACGTCACCTGATTCCGGCGAACTATCCCGGATACCTGAGAATCGGGCACGAGCATGGCGAGGCGGGGCGTGCCCGCTCCGGAAATCTGCGAAGCTAGAAGAGTGAGCCCCCAAAGCCGACGCCGAGAGCCAGCGGGCAACAGGGGTCATCGAGGGTCCTCCGGCCCGCCGCCGGGCCGCCGGGCGGGTGGCCTGGGCGGTCCTCCGCCGAATGCCCTGTTCGCCGAGATGCTGCGCGCTGCCCGCGAGCTGCTCGCCGTCCGCAGTCCCCTCGACGCTGAGCTCATGGTGAGCGAACTGCTCGGGACCTGGTGGGGGCACCGGCCGGGCGGCAGCGCCCGCGGCGCGAGACGCCGCGCCGGTATCGAGGAACTGGTCGGCGAAGGCCTCGTGAGCTACGCGGCCGAGCAGGGCAGCCCAGCTGCGCTCGCGCTGCTGTCCGGCATCGCCTGCCTCGGCACCTCCCGCCAGGCCGCCCAGGCCGAGGAGGCCGCGCTCGCGCTGATGGACCGCGGCGTGGCCAGGCCGGGCTGGGCTGAGCACGTCGGCGCCGTCGAGGCCGCCGAGTGCTACGTCAACTCTGACGCCTATGGCGATCGGGACGAGGTCGTCTGCGTCTTCAGCTACGCCGGCCAGGAGCAGCACGCGCTGGTCGTCGTCGTCGACTACAACGCCGGCGGCCTGGCTCGCGACGGCTGGGTGACATCGCAGGTCGCCAAGCTGCTTGACTACTGCCGCGACGGCGGCGGCACGGGCACCAGCGGCGCGGGCACCAGCGGCCCGAGCGGAACGGGCACCAGCGGCACGGGCAGCAGCGGCACGGGCACCAGCGGCACGGGCACAGGCACCGTCGGCACCGGCACCCGGCCGACGTTCATGCAGATCGACCCCCCGCAGGCCCGTCGTATCCTGGCGGCCGCACTGGCAGCGACCGAGGGAGCGGCGGATCCCACCGTGAGCTCCTCGTTCCCCTCGTATCACGCGTTCATCCGGGCCAGGGTGCGCACGCTGCCACCCGTGCTGCCGGCGGGCACCGTGAGCCAGGAGGCGGTGCCGGTCGCGCCCGCCGTCAACGCCGCCAGCCGGCGCGCGCTGTGGCGCAAGGACAGGCGGGCCATGCTCGTCGCGGAATTCCTCGCCTCCGACGATGCCGAGGACCTGTCCGACCGGCAGGCGGCGAGCCGGTGCGCTGACCACATCGTGGAGTACGGCTGCGAGCGCGACTTTGGCCGGCCGCTGCGGGTGAGCCCGGCCAAGGCCGAGACCTTCCTGCTGGACTGGCTGCCGCGCAAGGTGGTCCTGTCCAAGGCCGACCAGGAGGCCATGCCGCACGTCCTGCTGGCCTGGGTCCGCTGGGCCGGCGCGCGGTCAGGCCTGGACGAAACCGCAGTCGGAGCCACCCTGGACGCAGTGTTCGACTCGATGCGGACGTTCCCAAGCGTGTACCGCGATCCGGCGTCGTTCGGCCTCGAGCCGGACATGGTCGTGCGCCTGCTGCCCGACGGCGACCTGGAGGCGCTGGCGCGGCGGGTATTCGCGTTCCCGCTGTTGCGCGGCAGTTACCGCGGCACCGACCTGGCGTCGCTGGATCCGTCCCGGCACGGCGACCGCCGGACTCTGCTCGCCGCAGACCACGACGACGCCGACGCCAGGCACGGCCGGGGCGAACGCGACGCGAACGGCGAGCACATGGACAAGCACATCGCGCTTGCCGACCGGCTCTGGCGCGGCGATCCCCCCGAGCTCTGGGACGCCGCCCAGCGCCTGCTTGACCTGGGCGAGGATCGTCACGAGGTACTGCACGTCCTGATCGAGACAGTGCGGTCCGCCGGTCCGAGGGATACCGACATCGCGGCCGCGCTCGCCGACCTCCCGCCGGAGGAGCCGGGCTAACCTGGCCCTGGGGGTGAGCGCCGGATGACAGGCCCGCAGCGACTAATCGACCTGAACGCCGACCTGGGCGAGAGCTTTGGCGCCTGGCGGCTCGGCGACGACAAGGCGCTGCTGGCGATCGTGACGAGCGCTAACATCGCCTGCGGTTTCCACGCCGGCGATCCGCTGACGATCCGCCGCGCCTGCGCAGGCGCGGTCGCCCGCGGAGTCGCAATCGGCGCCCAGGTCTCCTACCGCGACCTGGCCGGGTTCGGCCGTCGCGAGATGACCGTCCCGGCCGAGGAACTGGCCGCCGAAGTGCTCTACCAGATCGCCGCCCTCGACGGAGTGGCGCGCGCGGAGGGCGGCCGCGTCCGCTACGTCAAGCCGCACGGCGCCCTCTACAACCGGGCCGTCACCGATCCGGAGCAGGCCGCGGCGATCGCGTCAGCGGCCGTCTCCTACGACCCCGCGCTGCCGCTGCTCACGCTGCCCGGCTCAGCGCTGGCGACGGCCGCGGCTGATGTCCGGCTGCCGGCCATCGCAGAGGCGTTCGCTGACCGCGCCTACCGCGACGACGGCACGCTGGTGCCGCGCAGGGAGCCGGGCGCGGTCCTGACGGATCCGGTGGTCGTCGCGGCGCGCGCTGTCGACATGGTCGTACACGGGACGGTGCAGACCGTATCCGGCGCCGCGCTCGAGCTGAGCCCGCGCTCCATCTGCGTGCACGGCGACACGCCAGGCGCTGTGGTGCTGGCCGCCGCCGTCCGCGCTGCGCTCGACGAGGCAGGCGTCACGCTGGCGTCGTTTGCGTGATGCGGGTTCGGCCGGCCGGCGATGCGGCACTCCTGCTGGAGCCACCGCTGCTGGGGTCAGCGACAGATCAGGATGGGAACGGGGCCGCCACCATCGCCGCCCTCATCAAGGCCGCAGCGCTGCCGGGCGTCATCGACGTCGTGCCGGGCGCGGCGAGCGTGCTGGTCACTGCCGAGCCGGGAAGCTGGATCGCGGCCGACCTGGCGGCGCGGCTGACCGCGGTGGCGTCGGCCGCCGCCCTCGAGAATGCCGACGGCCTGACCGGCCCTGGCCACGTCGCTGACAACGGTGATGTCGAGATCGACGTCTGCTACGACGGGCCTGATCTGGCCGATGTCGCAGCTCTCACCGGGCTATCCGTCGCGGACGTGATCGCCCGGCACCAGGCCGCGCCGTACCTGGTCGGCTGGCTCGGGTTCGCACCCGGCTTTGCGTATCTGACTGGCCTCCAGCCGCCGCTCGCCGAGGTGCCACGGCTGGACAGCCCGCGGCTGCGTGTCCCAGCCGGCTCGGTCGCTATTGCCGGCGGACTGGCCGCCGTTTACCCGGCCGCTTCGCCGGGTGGCTGGCGGCTGATCGGCCGCACCGCCGCACCAATGTGGGAGCAAGACCGGAATCCGCCCGCGCTGCTGGCACCTGGGACGGGGGTGCGGTTCCGGGCGGTGGATAGCCTGCCGCCGCCCGCGGCGGCTCCCGAGCCTGCAGCGCCGGCCTCCGAGCCTGCAGCGCCGAACTGGCCGCGCCGCCTCCAGGTGCTCCAGCCAGGGCCGCTCGCGACGATCCAGGATCTCGGCCGCGCGGGCCTGGCCCACCTCGGCGTGCCGCCGAGCGGCGCCGCCGACACCGAGAGCCTGCGGCAGGCGAACTACCTGGTCGAGAACGATGCCGGCGCCGCCTGCCTCGAGGTCACGCTCGGCAGGCTGGTGCTGCGGTTTGAGTTCGACGCGGTCGTGGCCGTTACCGGGGCGCCAGCGCCGATCCGAGTCGGCCGTGCTAGCAACTCCCGCTTGGGCGGCGAACGTGCCAACGACCGCGAACTCACACCGGCCACGGCGTTCGCGGTGGCAGCCGGCTCGGTGCTAAGGCTCGGTCCGCCGGCGACCGGGCTGCGCAGCTACGTCGCCATCGACGGCGGCATTGGCGTGCGGCCGGTCCTCGGCAGCCGGTCGGCGGACTGCCTATCGGGGCTTGGACCGGCACCGCTGCGGCCTGGCGAGTGGCTGCCGGTAGAGCGGCCCCGTTCCCATCAAAAAGAACCGCGAGATGCGCGTCCGCGCATGGCCGAACCTGCCTTGGCGGGTGCTGGTCCCGTGGAACTGCGGGCGATCGCCGGGCCGCGCGACGACTGGTTCGTTGCCGCCGCCCTCGACGCGCTGACGGCCGGGGTATACGTCGTGAGCCCGGCCAGCAACCGGACCGGGCTTCGGCTGACGGGGCCTGAGCTGCGCCGCAGCAGGCAGAGCGAGCTGCCAAGCGAGGGCATGGCCACGGGCTCCGTGCAGGTCACGCACGACGGCCAGCCGATCCTGCTGCTGGCTGATCACCCGACTACAGGCGGGTATCCAGTCATCGCTGTCGTGGTGTCCGCCGACCTTGGCCGCGCTGCTCAGCTACGGCCAGGCCAGCAGGTCCGGTTCTTGGTGAGCCGCGGCCTGGACTGGCCGGCGCCGCCTGATTCAGCCCGCTAGCTTTCAGCCCGCTGCTTTCAGCCTGCTAGCTCGCGGTACGCGGTCAGCAGGTCAGCCGCGAGCACGGTCGTGAGGTCGGCGGCTGAGGCCTCCTCGCCGTGGAGCGACACCCGCACATCACGAGACGCGCACGCGCGCTCGAAGAGCGAACGGGCGAACCGGCCGTTCCCCAGCGTGTCGATCCGGCCCGCCTCGACAGCCTGCGTGAAGATCGACTGGAGTACCGGCAGTGCCTCGGCGTCGAAGGTGTCGCCAGCTTGCGCGGCGATGACCTGGGCGATCCGGCCGAGCTCGGTGGGTGTGTAGCTCGGGAACGTGATCCGGGTGCTGAATCGAGAGGCCAGGCCGGGATTGCTGCGCAGGAGCCGGTCCATGTCGTCGGTGTAGCCAGCGAGGACGACGACGAGCCGCTCCCTGTCGTCCTCGGCCCGCTTGAGCAGCGTGGCGACCGCCTCGGAGCCAAACGCATCCCCGCCGGTGTAGGCCTCGTTATACAGCGCGTATGCCTCGTCGATGAACAGCACGCCGCCCATCGCCGAATCGATGAGCTTGGACGTCTTGATCGCGGTCGAGCCAAGGTGCTCGCCCACCAGGTCGGCCCGGTGAGCCTCGATGACCTCGGGGCGCACGAGCAGCCCCAAGGCGGCGAAAATCCGGCCGATGATGCGCGCCACCGTGGTCTTGCCAGTGCCTGGCGGGCCGGTGAAGACGAAGTGCCGCGACGGCGGCTGGCTGGCCAGTCCCTGCCGGTCCCGGAGCCTGGCAACCTGAAGCTGAGCGACGATCTCGTGCACCTGGCGCTTGACCGGCTCGAGCCCGACAAGCGCGTCGAGTTCGGCCAGCGCGCCTTCGACCGTCGGTGTGTCGGTGTAGCCGCGGAATCTAGCCGTGAGTTCGGCATAGGCGAGCTCGACGTCCTGCCCGCGAAGCCTGACCAGTTCGGTCGCCGTCGGCTCGGTCGGCCCGGCCATCACCCGCACATCGCGCTGCTGGCCGGCCTTGGCCAGCAGGCTGCGGACGAACCTGCCGTTCCCGAGCTCGTCGGCGAGGCGGCGGCGGCCGATCTCATCAAACAGCCGGCGCAGCACTGGGCGGGCATCCGGATCAAGCAGCTCGCCTCGGCCCTGGGCGGCGGTCTCCGCAAGGGCCATGAGCTCGGCCGGCGAGTAGGTCGGGAACTTGACCCGCAGGCCGAATCGCGAGTTCAGGCCGGGATTGGAGGTCAGGAACGACTCCATCTGGCGGTCGTAGCCAGCCAGGATGATGATCAGGTTCTCCCGGTCGTCCTCGGCGCGCTTGAGTAGTGCCTGGACGGCCTCGTTCCCGAACCTGTCGCCCTGGCCGTCGCCCTCGTTCACCAGGCTGTAGGCCTCGTCGACGAACAGCACGCCACCGAGCGCGGAGTCGACAAGCTCATTGGTCTTGATCGCGGTGGCGCCGAGATACTCACCAACCAGGTCGGCGCGCTGCGCTTCGACGACGGCCGGAGAGTCCAGCAGGCCGAACGCGTAGAAGATCTTGGCGATCACGCGGGCGACCGCCGTCTTGCCAGTGCCGGGCGGCCCGAGGAAGACAAAATGCTGCATCGGCTTCTCGGTGCCGTGCCCGGCCATCGCCCGCCGCCTGGCAGCCTCGACCGACGCCGCGATCGAGCGCACCTGATCCTTGACGGCGGCCAGACCGATCATCGCATTGAGCTCAGCCATGGCCTCGTCGACGGTGATCACGGGCCAGTTCGCGACCGACTGGGCTGCTTGGCCTTGCCGGCCACCGTCGCCGTCGAGACTGCGCAAGCCGCGGGCAGCCTGCGCGGCCCGGACCGTGCCGGATGCTGCGCCCGCGCCGGTGCCTACTTCCGCGCCGGCGCCGCCGGCGCTGCCGGTGCCACCCGTGCCAGCTTGGCCGCCGGTGCCAGTTTGGGGTGGCGCGCCCGACGGTGCTTGCCTGTGCGAAGCTGCGCCCGGCGAGATCGGCGCGGCGCCGGTCGGACCGCCGGCGCGTCCGCCTGATCCGGCGGCCGCCATCGCGTAGGGGGCAGCGAGCGCACCGGCCATAGCTGACCTGCGGCTCTGTTCCCTACTTTCCTGAAGCGCCATGGCCAGGCGCCAGCCGAGAACGACGAGCGCGATCAGCCAGGCAGCCGCCGGGCCGAAAAGGCGCTGACTGTGCCACAGTCGGAACGTCGCAATGCCAATCGGAAGCGACCAGATCATCACCCAGGCCGCGGTCCGGCACGGGACCGGGACCCGCCCGAGCAGCCCGACCCTTGCCGCCACGGACACGACAGGCGGCAGCAGCAAGAGCAGGTACCTCGGCTGGTCCGGGCCGTGCGCGAGGGCGGCCGTGACCGCGACGCCCCAGAGAGCGACGGAGACGGAGGCGAGCCTGGACCTGTCACCCGTCCAGAGCGCGTACGGCGCGTATGCGAGGGCGCCGAATAGGCCGATCGCCAGCAGCGCCGGAGCCAACACGCAGACAAGCGCGATTATCAGTACCTTGACGGGCAGCGGCGCGGCTGCCGCGAACTGGCGGGAACGAGTCAGCCAGCCCTGAACGGCCTCGCGGCCGGGCAGGGAAGAATGCTGCTGCGTTGACGCCATCTCGCTCCCTTGTACTGAGACCTGTATAGCGCATCACAGATCGCATCCTGAGGTCCACATTCAGATGCCGCGGGAATGTCGTCACATGGGTATCGCGGATTGGCGCAACAAATGGCGCAAAGATGTGGGCCGCGGCTCGTCAACCAGCGGGCGATCCTGTCCGCCTGACCGGCTGTCGGCGGCTCGTGCTAGAACGCTGGCATGCAGAATCTCAGCTTCCCTGACATGACGGCTCTGATCGACGACCGGTCCACGGCGCTGCGGGAAGCCGCGGCCCAGGCTGGATTCGCGGCGCGTGTTCCTGGCTGCCCGGACTGGACGGTGGCCGACCTGATCACCCATCTCGGCGACGTGCAGCTGTTCTGGGCCGCGGTTGTCGCCGTCGGCCCGGCCGAGGGTCCGCCGGACGATGATGTCATTGGCGACCGAGAGCCGCACGGCGACTTGCTCGAGTGGTCGGCAGCCGCCACAGGCCGGCTCGTCACCGAGCTCACCCACGCGGGTCCGGACCGGCTCTGCTGGACGTGGTGGGATGAATTCGCCGTCGCACCGAACACATCCGCGGCCATCGCCAGGCACCAGGTGCAAGAAGCCGGCGTGCACGCATTCGACGCCCAGCAGGCCGCTGGTCACGCCTTGCCACTGCCGTCCGCCGTGGCGGCCGACGGCGTCAACGAGTACATCACCGTCGAACTGCCGACCAACGGCCCGTGGCCCTACGAGCCCGCCACCATCGTCCTGGAGACCGGGCCTGGCGGTAGCTGGGTTCTTGACCTCAGGGCCGGCCGGCGTGCACGTCCTCGAAGGTGATGTGCACGGGAATGTCAAGCCGACCGCCACCGTGACCGCGGACCCGAGCGATATGGTGCTGGCGTTCTACCGTCGGGACACCGCGCGTCGGCTCCAGATTGACGGAGACGCCGAACTCGTGCCGCAGCTCATCAACTGGCCGAACCTGGACTAGCCCGCCGAGTCTGGACTAGCCCGCCGAGTCTGGACTAGCTTGCTGAGTCTGGGCAGGGCTGGGCGTGGGCGCCTCGCGGGCCGCACGTTCGACCCGCTCACGGTAGCTTTGCCACCACGCGGCATCCTCCGACGGCATGTTGGAGGACTCGGGCGTCAGGCCCGCCTCACCGTCGATGAGCTCCCGGATGATGTCGGCGTGCCCAGCGTGCCGACTGGCCTCCGTGGCAACGTGGACCAGGATCTTGTGCAGCGTTACTTCGTTGCGCTCGGGATTCCACCACGGCACGCGGCCGATGGCGTCGAGCGGCAGTTCGTTGATTGTGGCGTCGGCGTGAGCCCAGGCCCGGCGGTACCGGTCCGTTATGAACTCGCGCGACTCGTTTGGCTTGGCATACATGTCCGAGTTCGGATCTGACTCGTCCCAGGCCACCTGGTCGGCGGAAGGTCGGCCGAAGGTCTCGCCGAAGTAACCCAGCTCGACGCCTGTCATGTGCTTGACCAGCCCGAGCAGGTTGGTGCCACTGCGCACCAGCGGACGGCGGATGTCGTACTCCGACAGCCCGTCTAGCTTCCACAGCAATGCCTCGCGCGCCTCTTGCAGGTCACTGCGGAGGTCCGTCTTGGCATCGGTCACGGTCATGCTTGCCATCCTCCCAGACCATCAGGCCGGTGGACAAAGACAGCTATACATGGCCGTGCCCACTTGCCGACGCCGCGCATCCGCCCACTGCTCGGACGTTTATCGGCGTGCTGGGCCAGACCCGTTTTCACGGCTACCGCTTGTGAAAGCGGCTGTCTGCGGGTCCGGCCGCGCACGATGGTCGGGGTCAGTTCGCCGGGCTGTTTTGGTAGGCGGCGACGTACCACTGCTCGTTCCGTTTGGTGAGCACCCAGGTGGCTCGAACCCAACGGTCGGCCGGAAGTTCGGTCTGACCGGCCATGAGAATGCCGCCCTCCGTGATGACCACGGCGGTGTCAGACCCCAGGAACCGGACGCTTTGCGGCTCGTCAAGGACGCGGGATCCCTTGAGAGGCCCTGCGAACCCGGCGGCCATGGTAGTCCGGATGTCGTCGTTGTTCTTTTTGTGGATACCCGGCTGCACCACCGTAGCGTCTTCGGTGTAGAGCTTGGCGAATGCGTCGGCATCGCCGTCCGCCCAGGCGTCGTAGATGGCCTTGATAACGCCCAGAACGCCGTCGGTTGAATTGCTGTTTGTCATGACGTTGGCCTTTCGGTTGGCAGGCTGACGTGGGTACCTACTTGGCCGACCGTCGAGATTCATCGCTTGGAGCGATGATTTCTGCTACGCCGCCGAGTAGATATCTGCGTGGGACAGGGAGGAGCGGCCGTGACTGCCGTCAGCGACGAGTTCGAGCGCCTCGCCGATCCGTTTCGACGGGAGTTGCTCGCCCACTGCTACCGGATGCTCGGATCGGTCGACGAGGCCGAGGATCTAGTGCAAGAGACGATGCTGCGCGCCTGGCGCTCCTACGATCGCTACGACGACCAGAGGGCCTCGCTTCGCACGTGGCTGTACCGGATCGCCACCAACGCGTGCCTGACGGCCCTATCGGGGGTGAGCCGTCGCCCCCTGCCGTCGGGGCTCGGTGCCCCTGGGGAAGATCCCGAACAGGCCCTGATCCCGGCGTTCGATATCCCGTGGGTCCAGCCGATGCCCGATGCGATGCTCGGCGCGGCTCCAGACGACCCGGCGACGACGGTCGGCATCCGTGGCAGTTTGCGTCTGGCGTTCGTCGCGGCGATCCAGTATCTGCCGGCTCGCCAACGGGCCATGCTGATCCTGCGCGACGTACTGGAGTTCTCTGCCGTTGAAGTTGCCAACATCCTGGGCACGACCCCCGCCGCGGTGAACAGCGGCCTGCAGCGCGCCAGGGCCCGGCTCGATCACGTTTCAGCCGCCGAGGACCAGATCGAGGAACCATCGGACACGACGACCCGCGCCCTCATCGACAAGTACGTCGTTGCCTTCGAGACCGCTAACGTCCCTGCGCTCACCCGATTGCTGACCGATCAAGTGGTGCTGGAGATGCCGCCTGTGCCGCTGTGGTTCCTTGGCCGCGAGCACTACAGCCAGTTCATCGCCCGGGTCTTCCGGATGCGAGGCCCCGACTGGCGGATGCTCCGCACTACCGCGAACGGCCAGCCGGCGGTGGGAGCTTACTGCCGGGGCGACCAGGACAGATACGAGGCCCACACGCTGCAAGTGTTCAGCCTCACCTCCTCCGGAATCAGCCGCAACGTGGTCTTCCAGGATTCGCACCTCTTCGAATTGTTCGATCTCCCGCTCGCCCTCGACACCGCTTCGGTCAGCTCTACACGACCGGCACAGGCACCGTCCGGACCCTGAAGACACCACAAGTTCGGGGAGCCTCGGATGGCATTTGGTCACGGTGGCGCGCTTCCGAGCCCTGGGCGAAGTCGATGGCGTTGAGCCGGGTCACGATGTGGCTCGCACCAGCCCGATGACCGCGCACAGGTCAGGGACAACGGCGCCTGGTCTGCTCACTGGCGCGAAATGCTCGTCGAGCTAGCTGGGAACGTCGGCTGGACGGCGGTCCAGGTCACTGGGATGTCCCGCATCAAGAGAGCGCAATCGATGGTCGCGCTGCCGAGCGGGAACAGCCGCGCATCATCGAAGAAGCTTGAGGATGCCGCGTCCACCTCGGTCGGCTCGACGACCCAGCGGTCAGCCCGCAATTCCAGCCCGTCGAGCCTGCCGCTATCGCGCGTGGCTGAAAATCCCACCGAGCCACTCCGGAAAAAGTCCGACGCCTCCCTCACGTCAGCGAACAAGGCGCTCCTCTGCAGCCTCTGTGCCACACGAATATCGACGCTCACGCGGGTGGTGCGATCAGCGCTGGTGAAGGCCACGTGCAACTCCCGCGCGGTCTCGCGGACGTCGAATGACGCGCGGTGGTGCTCGCCGGGAAAGAGGCGGCCGCCCGCAAGAGACGTGATCGCTGAGTCGCTATCGCGTCGCGGAATGTACACGCCGGTCCGACGGCCGCCCATCCCGTCCCACTCGATGGCAACGCGATGCGCTGCGTTCTCGTTGCGCATTCCGGCCCAGCTCGGAACCCAGCTGGGCCGGAGCTGCCCAAGACGGATCAGGCAGATACCTGCGACCGCCCAGCCATTCACCAGCTGCGGCCGCAGCGGAGCCGGCAACAGGCTCGATGCGACCTCTGGATCAACCCGATAGTTCACCAAGAGACGGCGCTCGATGACGCTTGACATAGTCGGCGTCCTCATGCCGCACTCCCCCCGCCCTTCCGTACTTTGCGCGCATGCTGCCTGAAGACGAACTGGTCGGGACAGACCGTGTTCAAGAACCTGCGCACGCATAGCGCGAGTCGTTCCTCGGCAAGGGAGTAGAAGATCCGGTTAGCTTCACGCCGTTCACGAATCAGCCCCGCAGTCTTCAGCACCCCGAGATGGCGCGAGACCGACGGCCCGCTGATCGGAAACCTCGCGGCAATCTCGCCTGCCGACAACTCACCTGCCCGGAGCTCTTCGAGTATCTGCCGCCGAGTGGAGTCCGCTAGCGCACGGAATGCGCCTGCCTCCTGGCCAGCATCGATCTCATCCACTTTAGCGTCTTAGCATTAAAGCTAAAGACAAAGCAAGTGCGACCGCTGTTCTGGCGGAATTCTTTGTCGACGGTTGCATCTGACGCAACGTGGGACGTCTAATGACCACTCTGGCGAGGCGCAGCCTGTCAGACCGCGCCTCGCCCGAGCTGGGAAAACTTCGTCGAACCACCTCTCGACTTAGCTGCATCCGCTTGTCGAGCCGCAGCCTTCGCATACGTAGCAGCTGCCCGCCGGGCGCATCTTCGTGCCGCAGGTCAGGCACAGCGGCGCATCTGCGACTCGACCTTGCTGCGACTCGATCAGCTCCGCAGAGCTGAGCGGCGCGTCCGTCGGAGGTGCCGACCGCGCAGCCGCGTGGCCAGCCTCGGCAGGTTGCGCTGGCTGTACCCTCTCGACCGGCACCGATTGCGCGAGCTCTTCCGGGTCCAGGTCGTCGGCGACAGCTGCCGGGTCGTCGCCGTTGAGCTGCGCTGTCCGCTCGGCGGTGGTGAGGATGCCAAGCTCGGCGCGCTGGTCATACGACAGGTGGTCGAGCGCCAGGCGACGGAAGATGTAGTCCATGACCGAGCTAGCCATCCTGACGTCCGGGTCGTCGGTGATGCCCGCCGGCTCGAATCGCATGTTGGTGAACTTCGCGACGTACGACTCCAGCGGGATGCCGTACTGGAGTCCAACCGAGATGGCCACCGAGAAGGCGTCCATGACGCCGGCCAGCGTGGAGCCCTGCTTACCGAGCTTCAGGAAGACCTCGCCGACCCCGTCGTCGGGATAGCTCGACGCGGTCATGTAGCCTTCGGCACCCGCGACCGAGAATCGCGTCACCGTCGCAGAGCGCTGCTTTGGCAGTCTGCGCCGCACCGGACGGACCTCGTGTGGACTAGCCGACTCGGCGGCCACGGCCACCTCCGCGACCTTCTTCTTCGCGACCGATAGCGGCTGGCCAACCTTGCAGTTGTCGCGGTAGATGGCCAGCGCCTTGAGTCCGAGCTTCCAGCCCTCGAAGTAGATCTTCTCGATGTCCTCCACCGTCGCCGACTCCGGCAGATTCACGGTGTTGTGGTTGACGATGCCGTTCGCGACGAACGCATGCGTAACTGGCACAGAGAGATCGAAGACCTCCGCATCGCCGGCATCCGTCACTGACGCGACCGGGGAGAAGTGCAAATTGCCGTCGACGATTTGTTGTAGCCATGCCGGCAGCACGACTCCCGGAAGCGACGAAACGCGCTCTAGCGTCCGACGTGTCACCTGCTGCGTGCGGGGATCCAGCAGGAACGTGAACGCATTGCGCCAGCTCCGCCCGTGCTCGACACCCCGATCACCCAGCGGTATCAGCTCGTAGAGCTTTCGGCCGGAAACTCCGGGAACCACGTCAGCAGTTCCGGCCGAGCAGTCTCGCTGCAGGTATTCCGCTGCCCTCGCTGCCTTGTCAGGCTCGAGGAAGGGAACCAGGCTGGCCATGAGCTGGCCTTGAAGTCCCGCTGCGTAAACCTCGTCGTAACTCTTGTCGTACTCCTTGTTGTACTTGGTGACCCTTCCATGCAGCACCCCGAGGTTGGTCATCACTGCTTGCAGGTCATCCAGCAGCTCCGGGCTGTCCAGGCAGATTGCCCATTTCGGCGCGGTTGCCGTTGTGACGTAGGCGTCCAGCGCCAGTCCCTGGAGGAACGCCATGACCATCTCGCGGGGCGAACGCAGCACTGCGTCGGGTATCCGCTTGTTCGACGAGCGCGTGCCGCAGCCCAGCGCAGCCATGAACTCCACTACAGACTTGGACGCCACCACAACCTGGGGGCACTTGCCCGGATCGGCACTGATGCGCGCCTCCAGTCCGAACACAGTGCGCCAGGCCTCCTGGACGCGCTCTAGTACGGCGGGGACCGAGTTCGTGATGCTAACCGTCCAGTTAGAGCGGACGGTGTGCCCTTCGGAAGCGTAGGCACCCAACAGGAACGCCAGATCAGCGCTCATCTCCGCCGGGAGAGTGATCTTCTTCTGGCTCCCGTGAGGCATCGAGGTGGTGATGTTGCGCAGGCTGTACGCCGTGCCAGCCCACTTCTCCGCGCCTGACTGGATAGCAACGCCGTCGCCGACCTCGATCTCTGCCAGCGACTTCCACTCCAGCCCGCCATGGCCGGCTGTCAGCAGCCGATGCGGCAGGGTTCCCGTGATGGTGTGACCTGACCGCAAAACGACTCGGCGGACCGGACGGATGCCGCCGTAGTAGAACGCGTCGGTCTTCCTATCTCCGTCGAGCGAGGAGATCTCCAGGAACTCGTCGCGGAAGCTGTCATCGGCCTCATTGCGGTGCAGGCTGCCGATTCGTATCAGACCGTCGGACGACGGGACCAGCGTGTCGCCGGTCACGCACTTTGATATAGCCCCGGAAAGCGCCGGCTGTACCGCCGCCATCATGCGAACGTGACCCATCGGGCTGATGGACCGCTCCCCCATCGCACAGTCGAACACTGGGTAGTGCTCAAGCCGGAGACCGGGCGCATCCACGACATGACCGTGCTCAGCGATGTACTCGACGATCGCCTCAGCCTGCTCGGGCTGGTAACCCAGATTCTTAAGCGCACGCGGGACGGTCTGGTTGACGATCTGCATTGACCCGCCGCCGACCAGCTTCTTGAACTTGACCAGCGCCAGGTCTGGCTCGACCCCGGTGGTGTCGCAGTCCATCATCAAGGCGATAGTTCCGGTCGGCGCTAGAAGGCTAGCCTGCGCGTTCCGGTACCCGTTTGCGTGGCCAAGCGTCAGGCACTCCTGCCACACCTTGTTCGCCGCCGCCAGGACAGGCGTGTCGATGCTGCCAACGGGCCTGATCGATGCGCTCGCGGTCGCGTGCTTCGCCATCACGCGCTGGTGAGCCGTCGCGTTGCGGGCGTATCCGTCGTACGGCCCGACCACGGCAGCCAGCTCGGCCGACCGCTTGTAGGCGGTGCCCGTCATCAGCGAGGTGATCGCTGCCGCAATGGCCCGGCCGTCCTCGGAGTCGTACGCATGGCCCGTGGCCATCAGCAGTGCGCCGAGGTTTGCGTAGCCGATGCCGAGTTGCCGGTACGCACGGGTGGTCTCGGCGATCTTGTGCGTCGGGAAGTCGGCGAAGCTGATGGAGATGTCCATCGCGGTGATGATGAGCTCCGTGAGCTGCTCGAACTTCTCGACGTCGAAGGTGTCGTCGTTCCGCAGGAACTTCATCAGGTTGATGCTGGCGAGGTTGCACGAGGAGTTGTCGAGGTGGACGTACTCCGAGCAGGGATTGCTGGCCGTAATCCGGCCCGACTCCGGGCAGGTGTGCCAGTCATTGATAGTGCTGTCGTACTGGATGCCAGGATCGGCGCACTCCCACGCGGCCGTGGCCATCTTGCGGAACAGGGTCTTGGCGTCCACCTGCTCAAGCGGCTCGCCCGTGGTTCGAGCGGCCAGGTCGAACGCGTCGCCCGAGTCAACGGCGCGCATGAACTCGTCGGAGACGCGGACCGAGTTGTTGGCGTTCTGGTACTGGACGCTGGTGATGTCCTTGCCGCCGAGGTCCATATCGAATCCACCGTCACGCAGGACGCGGATCTTTTCCTCCTCGCGCGCCTTGGTCTCGATGAACTCCTCGATGTCGGGGTGGTCAACATCGAGGACGACCATCTTGGCCGCGCGCCGCGTCGCCCCGCCGGACTTGATCGTTCCCGCGGAGGCGTCCGCGCCGCGCATGAACGAAACGGGTCCGCTCGCCGTGCCGCCCGATGACAGCAGTTCCTTGCTCGACCGGATCCGGGACAGGTTGACACCGGCGCCGGACCCGCCCTTGAAGATCAGGCCTTCCTCGCGATACCACTCGAGGATCGAGTCCATGGTGTCGTCGACAGCGAGAATGAAGCAGTTGTGCACCCGCAGGTTGCCAGACAGGTACTCGCCGCTCTCGGTCTGGATGTCGTAGACCTCCATCGGACCGAGATTCTCGATCTTGCTGACGTCCAGCAGCATCCGGTCGGATCCGCCGACATCAGGCTGCACGTACAGCAGGTGGTCGCCGGGCCGGAGGAAGCCGGCCACAGTGAACTCGCCCAAATCCAGGTCCGCAGCCCGCCACACACGGTGATCGGCCGTCGCATCCAGCACAAGGCCGGAGGTGGTGTGCACGCGCAGCACTTCCTTGACGCCATTGGCCTTCGTCGCCAGGATCCGAGTCGTGCCGTGCGCGTCGTACACCTTCGCGCCAACCGCGTCCGACTCAACCAGGCTGCCGATGGATACCGGGCCGGTCGGCGTGCTGACCAAGGCGTCATACGGCTGGCAGGCGGACACCTGCTGCGGAGACGAGGTACCGACGTTGAACCAGACCGGCGAGTTGAAACTGAAGGTCTGGTGGATCAGGGCGTGCTTCAGCTCGTGCTCGAAGATCTCCGCGTCCTGCGACGTCGCGAAGTAGCCATGCTCGCGTCCGGCCGCGGTGTAAGTCCCCACCACCCGGTCAACGAGCTGCTTCAGGCTCCACTCACGCTGCGGCGTGCCTGGTGCACCGCGAAAGTACTTCGTCGTGACAATGTTGGCCGCGTTGACCGACCAGAAGGCTGGAAACTCGACACCGCGCTGCTCGAAGTTGACCGAGCCGTCCCGCCAGTTCGTCATGACGACGTCGCGGCGCTCCCACGTGACCTCGTCATAGGGGTGCACGCCCTCGCGGGTGTAGATACGGCGCAAGGTCAGGCCTTCGGCACGCTTGCTGCCGCCCTGCGACGCCGCCCCGCTCGCCGTCTCGGTCATCTGCTCCCCCTCCGCGGATCCGATCGGACCCGATAGTGGGCCTACCGGCCCTCCCAGTGGTTTCGTACTGCTCGACCGCTCTAGCTGGCCGGTGCGGGCTGCTGCCCGTGCTGCCTAGTGGCGCGATTACCGGCCGGTGCCCCGGAATCGGCCCCGCGCTCCTCCTCGGATCGCAGCTCCGCCTCTTGGGCGAGGAACTGGACGTCCTCGGGTCGCCATTCATTCAAATGCTGATCATTCAGGTGCGCGGCGCGCAACGCTGCGATCTCCTGCTCGAAGTCGCTGAGCGACTCAAACCCCCGGTACACCGAGGCGAATCGCAGATACGCCACTTCGTCAAGGTCGCGGAGCGGGCCGAGAATGGCGAGTCCGACCTCATGCGAGGGAATCTCGCCGCTGCCTCTGCTCCTGATCACGTCCTCCACCTGCTGGGCCAGCAGCGCCAGCTGGTCCTCGGAGACGGGCCTGCCCTGGCATGCGCGCCGTACACCACGGACGATCTTGTCCCGGTTGAAGGGCTCGGTGACCCCACTGCGCTTCGCCACCGTCAAGATCACCGTCTCCTGGGTGGTGAACCGGCGGCCGCACGCGGGACATGACCGGCGTCGGCGGATCGCGGCCCCGTCATCTCCAGTCCGGCTGTCGATAACCCGGCTGTCGGGGTGCCTGCAATATGGGCAGTACACGCGATCACCTCCCCGGTGGCCTGGACGTCGCGCCTTCAAAGCACAAGCTATAGGAAAATTACAAGCCTGCAACTACTACATATTGTGGTCCACGAGGCCGTCGTTGGCAAGTCGATCACGCCGTGGGCAGAACCCGCTGGTAGACGATGCACCCGGCTGCCGAGGGCGCGTCTCGGAATCCGCATAACACGCCGGCGTGTCGCGACAAGCTCCTGTCGCGAATCCCCGCAAGCCCGCCACCTACGTTTAATTAGTCTCAGAGCGTCATTTCTGTCGCGTACCGGCTTGTCGCGTACCGGGACCCAGCCAGCACGGCCTACGGCACCCAGAGGAGCTGGCCAGCGCTGATGCTCGGGCTGGCGAGCGCGTTGGCCGACATGATCTCCTGGACGACATTGCGCGGGTCGGCGGTCGGCTCGGCTGCGGCGGCGAGAGACCACAGCGTCTGCCCTGGCCGCACGACGACCTGGTGCATGCCCTGGTAGCCCGCTCGGGCCTGGCCATGGTTCGTCGCCTGCGCACCACCGGACGCGAGCATCGTGACCAGCAGTACGGCCAGCGTGACGGCAAGGACGACCAGGGTCGCCACTACAACACGACCGCGCCTCGTGAGGCGAAGCCGGGCGCTGGGCACGTCAGTACCGGCAGCGAGCCGAGGCCGTTGCCGACTGCCCGACACAACGGTGCCGGTAAGAACCAGGCCCGCCTGGACCGAGCCGCCAAGAATCGGCGCGCCGTCCGCAACTGCCCGGGGCGGCCGGGGCGCGCGGGGCGGGTCGCCAACCATCGGATTAGAACTAGAGCGCGGTCGGGCAGTGCCGGCCGTCCCGTCAGCGGCCGGAGCCGCGATAGATGGCGCCGGCCCGGCAACAACCCGCAGCGGCCGCTCACGGCTCGCTAGGGTCGGCCCGGCCGCGTCGCGAGCATCGGGCGCGCCAGCAGCCGGCGTCTCGATAACGCTCAGTACGCTCATCACAGCCTCCATCTAACGAATGACAGTTCGATAGTATCTGTGTTCTATCGCATTCTCGTTCGATCGAACGAAGATACGGTACTGTTCTATCTCAGGGGTACGACATTTTTGAGTGTCGTCGAACAGATGTTTGAGATCCGATGCCAGAACCGTTAGCGTCGGCTTCGACAGCACGGCATTCCCAACACCACCGCACCTGAGCCGGAGGCCCGAAAATGAGCGATGCGACCAGCGATGACGGGGCGCGCGAGGCCCCGACCATCGATCTCGAACTGACCGACGCCGACATGGACGCTGCGGCAGCGGCGCGCCCTCGGGGCAAGCCAGGCAGGCGGCCCAAGGGCAGCGTGCCGACTGTCGTTGCCGATCTGCCCGACAAGCCCGATCCCGCGCACGTGCTGACCTGGCGCCAGCGCAAGGTCCTCCAGGTGATCCGGGAGTCCGTGCAGCGGCGCGGTTACCCGCCGTCCATGCGGGAGATTGGCGAAGCAGTCGGCCTCACGAGCACCTCGAGCGTCTCGTATCAGTTGTCAACCTTGCAGGCCAAGGGGTACCTCAGACGCGACGCCGGGCGGCCACGCACAGTCGAAGTCCGGCTGCCGGGACATCCAGCCATCCGGCCCGAGCCCGATTCCGACGACGACAGGCCCATGGACATTACGTCGCAGGAGGCGGCGTACGTGCCCTTGGTGGGCCGCATTGCGGCCGGCGGCCCGATCCTCGCCGAGGAATCGATCGAGGACATTTTCCCGCTGCCCAGACAGATCGTGGGCGAGGGCAACCTGTTCTTGCTCAAGGTAGTCGGCGACTCCATGATCAACGCGGCGATTGCCGACGGAGACTGGGTCGTTGTGCGTCAGCAGCCGGTGGCCGAGAACGGCGACATCGTCGCCGCGATGCTGGACAGCGAGGCGACCGTGAAGACGTTCAAGCGATCCGCCGATCACATCTGGCTGATGCCGCACAACCCCGCCTATGCGCCCATCCCCGGTGACGAGGCGGAGATCCTGGGCAAGGTAGTGGCGGTCCTGCGGCGCGTCTGAGTGATCCGGGTCGGCAAGAGGCGGTGGTTCCGCGTCGTCTTCGGGCCCTAGGCCGTCGCGCGGGCGGTTACGCCGACACGATGTTGACGAGTTTCGGCGCCCTGACAATCACCGTGCGGATGCCGCGCCCGGCCAGCGCGCGCTCAGCCCCGGGCGCTGCGAGCGCCAGGTCGCGCAGCTCGTCCTCGCCGACGGAAGCCTCGACTTCCAGCCGGTCCCGCACCTTGCCGTCCACCTGGACCACGCACGTCACGGTGTCCTCCACCAGAAGCGCAGCGTCGGCAGCTGGCCAGGAGGCCCGGGCGATCGACGGCGGGTGACCCAGCATCTCCCAGCACTCCTCCGCGGTGTACGGGGCGAACAGAGACAGCATCACCGACAATGCTTCCGCGGCTTCGCGCACGGCCGGGTCACCGGCGCCCGGCCCGCTGTCGATAGCTCGGCGAGCGGCGCTGACTAGCTCCATCAGCCGGGCGACCGCCACGTTCAGCCTGGTTGACTCAACCAGCCTGGTTACCTCGTCGATCGTCCGGTGCGTCGTCTTGCGCAGCGCAGCGCTGCCACCGTTCACATCGGCGACCGTTCCGGCGGCCGCAGCCCCGGCAGGCCCTGGGGCTCCGGACCCGGCCACCTCAGCCGCGATACGCGCCACCCGGCCGAGGAACTTGACCAGGGCGTCGGGATGCATGTCGGCCCAGTCGATATCGTCTTCAGGCGGGCTGGCGAAGATCATCGTCAGCCGGATCGCGTCGACACCGTGCGCTGCCAGCTGCTCGCCCAGGTTGACGCCGTTGCCCAGCGATTTCGACATCGCCTTGCCCTGGTTGATCACTTGACCCTGGTTCACCAGGGCCGTAAACGGCTCGGTGAAGTCCAGCATCTTCATGTCGTAGAGCACCTTGACGAAGAATCGCGAGTACAGCAAGTGCAAGATCGCGTGCTCGACACCGCCCACGTACAGGTCGACGGGCGACCAGCGGCGCACCGACTCGACCTCGAACGGCCCGTGCTCAAACGTCGGCGAGCAGTACCGTAGGAAATACCACGACGAGTCCACGAACGTGTCCATGGTGTCGGTATCGCGCTTGGCCGGGCCGCCGCACTTCGGGCACACGGTATCGACCCAGTCGGTGGCCGCGGCCAGCGGCGACGCGCCCTTGGGCGCTAGCTCCTGCCCGCGCAGGTCTGGCAGCAGGACAGGCAGCTGGTCGTCCGGTACGGCGACCTCGCCGCAGCCTTCGCAGTAGACGATCGGAATTGGCGCACCCCAGAACCGCTGCCGCGACAACAGCCAGTCCCGCAGCCGGTAGTTCACGGCGCTACGGCCTAGCTCGCGCTCGGCCAGGATCTCGATGATCCTGGCGATAGCTTCCTGCTTCGACAGCCCGTCGAGCGGACCGGAGTTGATCAGCTTCCCCTCGCCGGGCGTCGCGATCCCGGTCGCGGCAGGGTCCGCCGACCCGGTGTCCAGTACCACCCGCACCGGCATGCCGAACTTGCGGGCGAAGTCCAGGTCGCGCTGGTCGTGCGCCGGCACCGCCATGATCGCGCCGGTGCCATAGTCAGTCAGCACGTAATCGGCGGCCCAGACCGGAATCGCCTCGCCGTTGACCGGATTGATCGCGTGACGGCCCAAGAAGACGCCCGTCTTGTCCCGGTCGGCCGACTGCCGCTCGATGTCAGTGAGCTTCCTTACCTCAGCGACGTACCTGTCCAGCTCGGCACGCTGACCATCGGCGCAGATCTCCACCGCCAGCGGCGAGTCCGCCGCGACGACGAAGAACGTCGCGCCATACAGGGTGTCCGGCCGGGTAGTGAACACGGTGACGGGCTCGTCCCGGCCCTCAATCTCGAAGCTGACCTCGGCGCCCTGGCTGCGGCCAATCCAGTTGCGCTGCATCAGCAGTACCCGCTCGGGCCACTTGCCTTCCAGCGGCGCCATGTCGGCCAGCAGCCGGTCAGCGTATTCGGTGATCTTGAAGTACCACTGCGTCAGCACCCGGCGGATCACCTCCGATCCGCAGCGCTCGCACTTGCCGTCGATGACCTGCTCGTTGGCCAGCACGGTCTGATCGACAGGGCACCAGTTCACGTAGCCGTCAGCGCGGTACGCCAGCCCGCGTTCGTAGAACCGCAAGAACAGCCACTGAGTCCAGCGGTAATACTCCGGGTCGCATGTCTGCAGCCGCCGGGACCAGTCAAACGACACGCCGTACTGGCGAAAGGACGCCGCCTGCGTCTCGATGTTCTTATAGGTCCAGTCGGCCGGGTGCGTGTTGTTCCTGATCGCCGCGTTCTCCGCGGGCAGGCCGAACGCGTCCCAGCCGATGGGGTGCAGGACGTTGTGACCGCGCAGGTTGTAGTAGCGCGCCATCGCGTCGCCCAGCGCGTAGGCCTCAGCGTGACCCATGTGCAGGTCCCCCGAGGGATACGGGAACATGTCCAGGACGTACGTGCGCGGGCGCGGATCCGCCGGGTCGTCGCTGGCACGGAAAACGTCCAGCTCGGCCCAGCGCTGCTGCCACTTGTCCTGGATCGCGCGCGGATCGAAGCGATCCGCGTTATCGGCGGCTGTCATGACTTCCTCGCGTACATGGTGAGGTCCGGATCGGCCCCTGCCGGCCTTGCTCCCCAGGGTGTGCCTCAGGAACAAGGCACTGCCTCAGGAAACAGAAGCGCCCCCCGGATCACGAGGGGCAGCCGCGCCAGCGACAGGACAGTCGGCGCGGCTAGGTAAGGAGCAGCCCGGCGAAACGCATGGGTTCAGGGTAGCGCACTGCGTCCCAGGTCCAGATCCCTGCGGACGATCACGCTCTCCTGGGAGCCTCGGCGCCTGCCCCGGGCCGGTGCGCCCGAGCAGATTATGCGGACACTTAGGCACCGGTATGCACATTAACCAATAGATGATCGCGGACTCCAGAAATGCCGCTAGTCATGATAACCAACGCGTCGTGAAATCCGCCTTGACCCGGCCCCATGGGCGACGAATAATGTCCTGACACACCAGCAGCAATAGCAATCGGACATCGCGGGAACGAGCTGGCTGAACAGGCCAGACTGGGGTCGCAACCGCGTCCGCGCCTGGCTAGCGCCGCTGAGCCGGGCCATGTGGAGACAGGCCGTTATCCGGGGGAAAAATGCACACTTGCTCGTGCACGAAATTACTACTGCTGATTCGCGGAATTGCCGCAGAGCGGACGCAGGGTAATGGACAGCGCCGCATTAATGACCTAGTTCGCATCCCGGCTGTCCCTAATGTCACCTCGGGGCCGCGCCGTGCCTGACGCGAACGCGGTCGCCAAGACCGCCCGGAGCACAGCTGCTCCAACCACCGGCCCCCAACCACGCGGCAGCCCCAACCACGGGCGCCCGAACCACGGGCACCCCGCCGCTCGCCGTTGTCGGCCTCGCCTGCCGATTCCCAGACGCAGATGACCCTGCAGCCTTGCTCGACGTGGTGCTGACAGGCCGCCGGTCCTTCCGGCGTCTGCCGCCGGGCCGGATCGACCTGGCCGACTATTTCCAGGCCGACCGCACGACATCGGACGCGACGTACAGCACCAGGGCGGCGGTGATCGAGGGCTGGCAGTTCGAGCGCGCGGCCTTCGGCATCGAGCCCGCCGCCTACCTCGCCGCTGACCCGGCGCGCTGGCTCGCCCTGGAGACCACCGCTCGCGCGCTGGCGGCAGCTGGCCTGCCGGCGGGCAACGGCCTCGACCTCGATCGCACCGGCGTCATCATCGGCAACACGCTGGCCGGCGATACCTCAAGAGCGAACGCGCTGCGCGTCCGGTGGCCCTACGTCCGGCGCGTACTGACCGAGGCGCTCGGCGACCAGGAGATCCCGGCGAACCAGGCCGGCCTCGTCCTGCGGACGGCGGAGACCAGCTATCTTGCCCCGTTCCCTGCCATGGGGCCCCGCTCGCTGGCCGGAGGCATGCCCGCCACGATCGCCACCGCAATCAGCGCGTACTTCGGGTTCCGCGGCGGAAGCCACGCCGTTGACAGTGCCTGCTCGTCCTCGCTCCAGGCGGTCGCGTCTGCCTGTGCCGCCCTCGCGGCCGGGGACCTGGACGTGGCAATCGCCGGCGGGGTCGACCTCAGCCTCGACCCGCTGGAGCTCATCGGGCTCGCGAAGGCCGGCGTCCTGGCCACCACCGACGTCCGGATCTACGACCGGGAGCCGACGGGCTACCTGCCCGGCGAAGGCTGCGGCGTCCTCGTGCTCATGCGCACCGCCGACGCCCGCGCGGCCGAGCTCCCCGTCTACGCCGAGATTCTCGGCTGGGGCACCTCGGCCGGCAGCGTTCCCGGCGAGGTCGAGTCGCAGGCCAGCACACAGCTGCTGGCGATGCGGCGGGCCTACGAGCGCGCCGCCGTCGACCCCGCAGACATTCAATTCATTGAAGGGAACGGGGCCGCCACATCCGCCGACGATGCAGCCGAGCTCAGTGCGCTCAGCACGCTCCGCGCTGGCGCGAGGCGGCGGGCAGCACTCGGGTCGATCAAGGCGAACATCGGTCACGCCAAGGCCGCGGCTGGCGCCGCCGGACTGATCAAGACGGTCCTGGCGCTCGGCACCGGGGTCGTGCCGCCCACGACGGGCGTACACCAGCCGCACGAGCTGATCGCGGCCGGCGACACCGGCCTGGTCCTCCCTCAGTCGCCGGAGGAATGGCCTGGTGGCATCCGGCTCGCGGCAATCTCGACGATGGGCATCGGCGGCAGCAACGTGCACCTCGTCCTCCGGCACGAGCCGCAAGGCAGCCGGCAGCGCCAGGATCGCTGGCTGCGGTCGGCGCCAATGCTGACCAGGGCGGCGCCCAAGCAGAGTCCAGAGGGCGTGCAGCCGCGGCTGCAGCCGGAGCCTGAGCCGACCCCGTTCCTCCTGCACGCGCCGGACAAGTTCGCCCTTGCGTCACTTTTGACCAGGCTCGCGGATGTCGCAGCGTCGCTCTCGGACGCCGAGTTCCAGGACCTGGCCTGCATGCTCGGACGCGACCCCGGCAAGCAAGGCCCGGCCAGGGTCGGGCTCGTGGCAACGCGCCAGGCCGAGCTCGCTCTGCTCGCCAGGGAAGCCGTGACGGTGCTGCCGCATCTGGCCGACGGACTGATCTCGGTGAGGCCGGGGATCTTCGCTTCTGACGAAGCCGACGGCCGCGTGACCCTGCTCTTGTCCGGTGACGCGAGCGGGCACAGTGGCGACGCCGACGACGCACAACTCGGACCTGTCGCGCTGACATCGGGTGTCGCCCACTGCCTCGATACGCTGCGCTGGCTGGAGTCGATGGAGGTGCTGCCGACGGCTGCCGTCGGCCACGGGATCGCCGCGCTTGCAGGGCTCGCCTGGGCCGGCGTCCTCGGCGAGGCAGAGGTCGTAGAGATCGCCGACCTGCGTGCCGAGTACCTGCTCCGGTCGGCCGCTCGCGCCGAGGGCGGCAATCAGCCGATGCCGGCCGGGCACGCTGGCGGCGGCACCGGCGACCTGTCCGGCGCGGTCGGCTTGCGTGCGGCGATCGCGCAGCGCTTCCGATTCGGACCGCCGCGCCGGCGCCTGATCTCGACCATGACCGGCGCCGAGATCGAATCGATTGACGACGCGATCGACCTCATTTGCAGTGGTTTCGGTGGAGCCGAAAAGCTCACAGACGCGGTAGCCGACGGCGCGATCGGCGCGACGCTGCTGGTCGAGACCGGGCCGGGACGGATTCTGACGTCGGCGGCTGCGCAGGTCGCCAGGGTTCCGGCAATTAGCCTGCAATCCGGCTTCACCGACGCTGAGAACAGCTCGACCGTCGCGGCGGCGCTGTTCGCGTCGGGGGCGCTCGGGCAGCCGAAGCCGCTGTTCATCGGCCGGCCCGCGCGGCCGGTCGACATCTGGCGGGACCAGGTGTTCATCACCAACCCGTGCCAGGTCGGGCCGCAGCTGCCGGTCGCGGCCGACAGCGCGCCCGCAGATCTAGCGGCTAACGAGCCAGCGCCAGCCGAGCTGGCGCCTGCCGAGCCGGCGAGCGGACAGCCGGTGGGTGGCCCGGTCGCCGAGCTCGACATCGCAAGCAAGCGCGACGAGTTCGAGCGGCGGCTGCCGAAGCGGTCGCTGGTCGACGTGGCGCCGTCGGCCGATTCGGCCGGGGCGGCTCAAACAGCCGCCGCCGACGCGCCGGTCCCCGCACCCGCCGATTCGGCCGAGGCCGCTCAAACATCCGCCGCCGACGCGCCGGTCCCCGCACCCGCCGATTCGGCCGAGGCCGCTCAAACAGCCGCCGCCGACGCGCCGGTCCCCGCACCCGCCGATTCGGCCGAGGCCGCTCAAACAGCCGCCGCCGACGCGCCGGTCCCGGCCGCCAGCGCGAAGCCCGCCAGCAACGGCGAGTCTGGCGCGAACGGCAAGCCGACGATCGTCGGCAAGCCCGTCGTGCTCGGCCAGCCAGTCGTTCCTGGCAAGCCGAACGCTTCCGGCGAGCCCAAGCTCACCGCCGCCACACCGCCATCGATCCCCGAGCCGGCAGCCGCGCCCGCACCCCATGAGGTCGCGGTGCCGCCAGCTATGGCTCGGGGGCCGGTCGGCGGGGTCGGACAGTGGGCGCGATGTTTTACCGAAGGGCTCCGGCCAGCGAGCGCGCCAACGGCGCCCGCCGAGCCCGGTCCCTGGCGCCGCCACACGGCGGCCCGCAGCCCAATGCTCGCGGACATGAGCAGCTTGTTCGCCGCCGATCGAACAGCCCGGCGCACAGTGGCGATCCTGGCGGACCCCGCCGACCAGAAATCACGCACCGCCGCGATCAAGGCGGCCAGAGACGCCCTCGAGACTGGCGAGCTGGTGGTCCTGACGACGAGCGCGCAGTTCACCGGGTTCTTTGCCAGCCTGCAAGCCGAGCATCCCTCGATCGGCGTCACCGTGCTCCGAGTGCCGGAAGACGGCGTCAGCGGAGACGCGATCCGCCAGTACGCCAGTGCGGAGGCTGGGCAGTTCCGTGAGCTCGTCCTCGACCCAACCGGGCAGGCCAGTGAGCCTGTCCTGGCCGAGGTTGCGATCACGGGCAGCCACGACGCCGTGCTCGGTCCGGACGACGTGATCTTGATCAGCCGCAGCACGGGCGGCGCGGGACTCGCGCTGGCTCATGTGCTTGCGTGCTGCGGAACTGGCATCGCGGTCGTGGGGCGCGCAGGTGAACATGACGACACCGAGCTCGTCGCCGGCCTGGAGCAGTTGCGGTCGGCCGGCGCTCGGATCGGCTATGAGGTCATCGACGTCGCGGACCGGGCCAGCCTGACGGCCGCGATCCGGCGGATCGAGGACCGGCTCGGGAAAGTGACGGCGCTGGCGTACGGGGCTCGCACGGATGACCCCGTTCCTGTTCTGGAAATGACCGATGCTCAAGTCCGCACGCAGCTTGTCAACGAGATCACCACGCTCGAGCTGCTGGCCGGCTCGATCCGGCCGGGCCAGCTCAAGCTGATCATCTCGGTTGGCACGGTTGCGGACCGGTACGGGCTCGCAGGCACCAGCATGCACGCCCTCTGCAGCGGCGCGCTCGCGAGCCGAGCGGGACAGCTGGCTGCCGCTACTGCTGGATGCCAGCACCTGCATCTCGACATGCCCGCCTGGTGGGCGAGCGGCCTCGGCGACCGCCCCGAACTGGCCATCGAGCTGGCCGCAGCAGACGCACCCGCGCTGGAGGTCGACACCGTCAGCCGGCTGCTGCTGAAGCTCATGACGACGTCCGGCCTGCCCGACAGCGTCGCGCTGCATGGCCGTGTCGGTGGCCTCCCTGCCGTTCCGGCGCCAGTCATCACTCCCGATGAGCTCAGCGCGGCCGGACTTGCGCGGGGTGGCCGGTTCCTACGCGAGGTGGCCGTGCACTATCCCGGCGTCGAGCTCGTATGCTCAGCCACCCTGTCCCTAGCCAGCGACCCTTACCTGGCCGATTACCGGATTGACGGGATGCCGGTCCTGCCGCCCGTCCTCGCGCTTGAAGCACTGGCACAGGCGGCGTCGGTCCTGGCCGGGTGGCCAATGCGGCGAGCTGTCAACGTGCGGCTGGATTCACCGGTGCTCATCCCCGCTGGCGGCGAGGCGATTCTGCAAGTCTGTGCGCTCCGTGACGGCAACCGGATCGTCACGGCCCTCCGCTGCGCGGACAGCTCCTATCGGGTCGATCACGCGACCGCGGAGTTCAGTGGCGCGCCCAGCCTGCCCGGTCTGTCCGACATGCCAAAGGCCGCGTTCGCGGCGGCCTCGCCGGCGTTGCAGCAGCTCGTGGCTGGGGCGTCTGATCTGGTGGACGGCGCGGAGTTCTACGGACCGATCAGCTTCCAGTCGGGCCGGTTCCGGCGGATCGCGCTGCTGCCCGAAGTGACGGCGCGCTCAGGCCGGGCCCTGGCCAGGGGCTCCGACGAGCATCCGTGGTACCCAGCCGACAGCGAGCTGGCGAGCACCGAGTTCCTGCTCGGCAGCCCTGGCCTGAACGACGCTGCGCTGCAAGTGCTCCAGGCTTGCATGCCGCACCGGCGGGTGCGCCCTGCCGCGTGCGAATCGGTGCAGTTCTCGGGGCACAGTGCCGATGGACCGGTGGAGATCCGCGCACTCGCCGAACCGGTTCGCTCGGCTCCGGGCGACCCGGCGGACGCGATCGAAGCGATCGAAGCGTTCGATGCGGTCTCCGACGCGGGCACTCTGGACGCCGCCGTGCGTGACGCGCTCGAACTCGTCGCAGTAAAGCCGGCGGACACAGCACAGCCGGCATTTGTGCCCGGCCAGGGAGGCGCGCCCAAGGCCGAGACGACGAACGGGACAGCCCACGTCGAGCGCGCCGTGCCGATCGTGCCCGCGACCAGCGCCGTGGCATCCCCAGAAATGACGCCCGAGGAACTGGCAGATATGGAGGTAGCCGAGCGCCGTCCGCAGTCGCGGAAGTCGCGGAGATATCGTCGCAACCAGGGCGAGAACAGTTCCGAGCAGGGCGGCGCCTCGTATTCTGCGCTGCACACCTGGGAGGTTCCGGGCTCTGTGCCGAGCGAGAACGCGGCCGAGCCGACGACCAGGAGCTCATCCGCTCGGGCCGTGCGGGCCGCGCGCGCCGGGCGGTCGCCGTCGGCCGCCGAGGCGCAATCGCCCCGAGGCAAGGCTTCTGCGCGTCAGAGCCGGCCCGCCAAGGGCACCTCGTATTCAGCGCTGCATACGTGGGAAGTTCCGGCGCCTGCGCTCAGTGACAGCGCGGCCGAGACGGCAACCGGCAGGTCATCCACGCAGGCGCTGCAGCCTCTGCAGGCGGCGCAGGCCGCGCAGGTCGCGCAGGCCGCGCAGGCACCGTCGGTGGCCGGGGCGAAGGTACGCGGCAGGTCGGCGGGCGCCCGTAAGACTCCGCAGGCCGGGCAACCTGCTCAGCCCTCACCGGGGCTGGCTGCTCAGCGGGCGCCCGGTCAGGCCGCTCGGCCCTTGCCCCTGTCGGTGCCAGTTCCCCAGCTCTGGAACATCGAGGCCGTCGACGCGGCGGGCCAGCTCGTCGCGACCTGGCGCGGCGTGCAGCTGCACGACTCCGGCCCGCTGCCTCGCAACGCCGCGTGGCCGCCGACACTGCTCTCGGTGTTCCTGGAGCGCAGTGCGATGGACCTAGGTCTCGATGAGGCTCTGCGCGTCACGGTCAGCTGCGGCCAGCCGGACGATCTACTGCTGAACGCGGCCACCGTGGTCCCCCGCCAGACAGCGTCGGCCGAGGCACGGCCGCCCAGCAGGGGCCGCCACGCCGGACCAGAGCGGCGAGCTCTGAACACAGCAAGTGCGGTTGGCACCGGTGCGCTGGCGGGATTTGCTCTTGCGCTGCGGGCGCCCGTTCCGGTCGCATGCGCATGGACCGCGGTCGAGTCCGGTCACCGGCAGCGGGACGTGAGTCCCGTAATGGCTTCGGCGCACGCTCAGCTGCGCGCTGAGCTAGCCGAGTCACCCGCGGACCTGGCGGCCAGGCTTGATGCCGTCGGCGCCTGCCTGGCGATGGCGAACCTCGTGCCTGCTGACCACGGCGGCAATCAGCTTGCCGTCGTGCGAACGACCGGGGACGGCTGGGCGGTGCTGTCGCTGGGGCGGGCGCACATCGTGTGTGCCGTCGTCGAGATGAGCGGGGTGTCAACTCCTGTCGCCATCGCAATCTTGACCAAACAGTACGCACATGCGCGTATCCCAGCGGGCCGGGCGGCGGTCACTACGTCGTAAGCGTCGAAATCCCGTGCACGCGAGCGCCCGCGATGTCCAATCGCGAGACCCTGACGGTTTCGTGGCCACAAAAGGTGCAAATAGCTCCCGAGAGTGACTGAAACCGACAGGGTCTCGTTGGCATGGTCGTAGTACCGGTGGCCTGAGGCGAGAATCAGACCGTGAGGGCGCCATGAACGTCGACGGCCGTCCTTACAGCGGGCTGCGCTCCGACGACGTCCTCATCGCGGATTTGCTGAGCAGCCAGCCGCCGACCGCCCGGCATCTGATCGATCAGCCCTGGCGTCTCGCCTGTCCCGACACCCAGTCGGGTAGGTTCGCCCGACTCTGGCAGGAGCCCGCGGGCCACCTCGTCGGCTTCGCTGCCTGGCAGACCCCTTGGGCGGCGCTAGACGTCTACGTGCGCGGCGGTCCAGGCCGGCAGGACGTATTGAATGCGGTATTCGCCTGGGCAGCGCGGCTGTTCGCCGACCTCGACGCGGAACGGGGCAGGGCACTGCCCTACTGGCTCGAATGCCGCAGTGACGACGATGAGACACCGCACCTCGCGGCCGCTCGCGGCTTCACCCAGTGCGAAGACCGCTACGTGAGCTTGGCGCGGCCACTCGACTGCCCGCCGAGACCCGCGCCGCCTACTGGCCTCGCCATCCGGGCGCTCGCCGGTGCGGCCGAGGGCAGCGCCTGTGCGGCAGTGCACCGGGCGGCATTCGGCTCGGGCTCTCCCATGACCGGCACATGGCGCGCACGCACGCTGGAGATGCCCCAGTACCGCGCCGAGCTTGACCTGGTCGCGGTAGCCGAGAACGGCCGGCTGGCTGCTATGTCCTCGGGTGGCTCGACCCGCTCCGCAGCATTGGGCAGGTCGAACCGCTCACCGTGCACCCTGATTTCGCCCGCATGGGCATCGGCAAGGCGCTGGTCGGCGAGGTACTGGCCCGCTTTCGCGCACATGGCGCGACCTTCGCGCAGGTCGAGGCCGCGCATGGCGACGAGGCGGCGATCCGCACCTATCAAGCGGCAGGATTCCGCGTCACTCATACGGTCAAGGCGTTTGGCAAGCTGGCCGATAGCGCGCCGATCGCCGCGCAAGCTGAGCGCTAGGACATAGCGGAGACTAACGCCAGTCTGTAACTTAGGACCAGAACGAGGTTCTAGTCGAAGGCGGCGTCATGACCACACCGGCCAGCTCAGTTGAGGGCATCGACCTGTCGCTCATGGAGTTCTGGGGACAGCCCCTCGGCGGCCGACATGCTGATTTCGCGAAGCTGCGCGCCCTCGGCAAGCCGCCGTACTTCGCCGTGCCGGAGGGGCCGCTCAGCGTTGCGGGCGACGGTTACTACGCCTTCGTCTCGCACGCCGACGTATCGGCGGCCAGTCGCCATCCCGAGCTGTTCTCCTCAGCTCGCGGCGCGACCAGCATCGAGGACCTCCCGGCGGAATTCAATGAGTACTTCGGCTCCATGATCAACATGGACGACCCGCGCCACGCCCGGCTGCGCCGGATCGTATCCCGCGCATTCACGCCAAAGATGATCAAGAAATTCGAGGAGGACGTCCAGCGAACCGCAGCCGGCATCGTCGACGAACTGCTGGTCACCGGGCCGTGCGACTTCGTCCAGCAAGTCTCCGCGCGCCTGCCCTTGAAGATCATCTGCGAGATGATGGGCATCGGTGACGAGCACTACACCATGGTGCTGCGCAACACCAACATCATCCTGTCCGGCGCGGACCCGGAGTTCATCAGCGAGAACATGGACGAGGCCATCACTCAGCTGCTCACCGCTGGCAAGGACCTCGCCGACCTGGTCGCCGAGATTGCCGCAGACCGCGCCGAGCATCCGCAAGACGACGTCATCACGTCTCTGGCCAGCGCGAACATCGACGGTGAGCAGCTCACGCCCGCGGAGCTCGGGTCATTCTTCATCCTGCTCGTCGTCGCCGGGAGCGAGACCACCCGTACGGCGATCTCGCACGCGCTGAACCTGCTGACTGAGCACCCCGACCAGCGTGAACTGCTGCTAGCCGATCTCGAGGGCCGGCTTCCAGCCGCGGTCGAGGAGATCGTCAGGTACGTCTCCCCCGTCGTCTGGATGCGCCGCTCGGTTACCAGGGACTGCACCCTCAATGGGCACGATTATCGCGAGGGCGACAAGGCGGTGCTGTTCTACTGGGCAGCCAACCGCGATGAGTCGGTGTTCGCCGATCCTGGAAAGTTCGACATCACGCGCACCCCCAACCCGCACGTGGGTTTCGGCGCCGCCGGCCCGCACTTCTGCCTGGGCGCGCACCTCGCCCGCCGTGAGATCACGGTCATGCTGCGCGAACTGATGACGCGAGTGCCGGGCATTCGCGCGTCCGGCGAGCCCGACAGGCTGCTATCAAGCTTCATCAACGGCATCAAGCATCTCCCGTGCGAGCTTGACTGATCCCTCGCTAGGACGACGGCTTCGCGGCCTCAAGCGCGCCTGAACGCGCGTCCGGGCTGGTCAGGGCCACCCCATTTGCGGCGACCACCGCGCCGTCTCAAGAGCGTCTGGCTGGGCTGAACCGCGTTCCCTCATTGGTGTTATCACTGGCTCGGAACGCAATCTTGTAACTACCTGTGATGGCGACAGCACTGCGTGTATAACTAGAGTCCCACGCAGCGCCGAGGGGTCCGGTCCAGGCCGGAACGGGGGAAGGCGCCGCTGGAAATGAGGAAACCGTAAGTCGCGGAGGGGGACCTTCGTCTGGGGCCGTTCGATCCCCGGCGGATTCGCCCGGCTGCGTGTCGCCCCGGTGCACAGGGTCGGCAGGCAGCGAACGAAGGTCGCGGCGAGCGGCGGGTTCTTCGCCCTGTGGGCGGCGCCCCCGGGTACATGAGGGTCGTCATCCTCAGACGGGTTGGCCGCCTGCAGGGCGAAGATAACGGGAGGCCGAGGACGCGCTCGGGGGCGTGCGTCCTCGGCACCCGTCAGGACTGCGCAGTTCGATCTCTTGCACTGCGGCCCGGCTCATCCGGTCAGCCGACTGACCTGCTCCGCTAGGTCGAAGTCCTTGATCGTCAGGCCGTGAGCGGAATGCGTCGAAAGCGTCAGTGTGACCTTGTTCCACTGGATCGTGATATCCGGATGATGGTTGGCTGCCTCGGCCAGAAACGCGACGGCGCCTACATACAGCAGCGCTGCCTTGAAATCGGCCAGCGTCTCCGCATGCACGATGTTGTCTCCCTGGCGGATCCAGCCCGGCAGTCCGGCCAGCCGCTCGGCCACCTGCTCGTCAGTCAGCACGTCCACGGCACCTCCATGTGCATATGGCTCAGCGAGTCGGCCCGGCGAGCGTCGCCGCGAGCTAGCTCGGCTCAGTGCCTCTAGTCTCCGCCTTGCTCGCGTCGGCCGACCAGTCACCCGCCGAGCGGGCCGACCAGTCACCCGCCGAGCGGGCCGAGGAGTCATCCGCCGGGCGGGCCGCGCAGTCCCGCCGCCGGCGGCCGAGCAGCCCACAGCGAGGGCGCACCAGCCGCGCTACCAGCGGCTGCAGGGTCACAGCCGCGAATGCCCGCCAGCGCCCGGTAGGCTCCGTGGTCGTGACAGACTCACCGCCGACATCGGCATCCGCGCAAGCGCCAGCGCGCCGTACGCCGCTGACGGGCGTTCATGAGAAGCTCGGTGCCAGCCTGACTGACTTCGCCGGCTGGCTGATGCCGCTGCGCTACGGCAGCGAGACTGCCGAGCACACCGCCGTCCGGACCGCAGCAGGCCTCTTCGACCTGTCTCACATGGGCGAATTCGCAGTCACTGGCGATGAGGCCGCAGCCGCCCTGGACTATGCGCTGACTGGCGAACCCTCAGCGCTGAAACCGGGACGCGCTCGCTACACCATGATCTGCGCGGCCGACGGTGGCATCCTCGACGACCTGATCGTCTACCGCCTTGCTGACGACGGCTTTCTTGTCGTCGCGAACGCGGCTAACGCCGCCGTGGTCGGCGCCGAGCTCGCCGAGCGGGCCGCTGGCCGTAACGCCCACGTCCAGAACCGCACCGACGACTACGCGCTGATCGCCGTCCAGGGACCGAGGGCCGCCACCATTCTGGCCCGGCTCACCGACACCGACCTGGCTGCGGTGAAGTACTACGCCAGCTATCCAGCGCGCGTGGCCGGCCGGGACGTCCTGCTGGCCCGGACCGGTTACACGGGCGAGGACGGCTTCGAGATCTTCGCAGCGCCGGACGATGCCGAGTACCTATGGGCCGAGCTCAGCGACACAGGCGCGGCCCACGGGATGGTCCCGGCTGGCCTCGCGGCCCGCGACACACTTCGGCTCGAGGCCGGCATGCCGCTCTATGGCAACGAGCTCACCGCCGACCTGACGCCGTTCGACGCCGGTCTCGGCCGGGTCGTCAAGCTCGATAAGCCCGGTGACTTTGTCGGCCGTCACGCCTTGGCCGAGCGCGCTACCGCGGCGCCGCAGCGCCAGCTGATCGGCCTGACCGCCCAGTCGCGCCGCGTACCGCGGCACGGCTATGCCGTCCTGTGGGACGGCGAGCCGGCTGGCAGGGTCACGAGCGGCGCACCCTCACCGACGCTGGGCGTCCCGATTGCGATGGCGTACGTTCGGCCGGACGTTGCCGTTGCCGCCTCCCGCTCCGGACCGGGAACGGGGACGGGGACGTTGGCAGTCGATGTCCGTGGTCGCGCCGAGCCGGCCACACTGGTGGAACTGCCCTTCTATCGCCGCGCGGCCTGATCACGGCCGCGGTACTCAATCTCATACCTATTTAATCCGTGCAAGAGAGGCGAATATGACCGTTCCCAGCGAGCTCTACTACACCCCAGAGCACGAGTGGGTGGCCATCAACGGCTCGACGGCCTCAGTGGGGATCACCGATCACGCGCAACGTGCCCTGGGCGACGTCGTGTTCGTGTCGGCGCCAACGACCGGGGCAAGGGTCACCGCCGGTGAGCCGTGCGGGGAGGTCGAGTCGACGAAATCGGTCAGTGACCTCTACTCCCCCGTCGACGGCGAAGTGACCGAGGTTAACCCGGAGATCGATGACGACCCTGGCCTCGTGAACTCCGACCCGTACGGTGCGGGTTGGCTGTTCCGCGTCCACCTTGACGACACTGACGGCGATGTGCCACCCGGTTTGCTCTCCGCAGCCGAGTACGCCGCCTTGACCAAGGAAGACCAAGCTGAGGACGGCGAGTGAGTCGTAGCGGCAGCCCGCACGATCTCCGCCGGCTCGACCTGGCGACGGCACACCTCGATGCGCCGTTCGCGATCGTGGACATGGCCGCCTTCCGCGCTAACGCCGCCGCGATGACGCGCCGCGCCGGCGGCAAGCCGATTCGCCTGGCCAGCAAGTCGGTGCGTTGCCGCCACCTCATCGAGCAGGTCCTGGCGATGGACGGCTTCCGCGGCATCCTCGCCTACACGCTGCCCGAGGCGCTCTGGCTCGCAGCATGTGACACCAGCGATGACATCGTGGTCGCATACCCAACGGCTGACCGGGCCGCGCTGGCTCGGCTAGCCGGCGACGCGACTGCGGCAACGTCCATCGCGCTGATGGTTGACTGCACTGAGCACCTCGACCTGATCGAGAAGGCCACGGCCAGCGTGAGCCATCCCCACCAGGTGCGCGTCGCCATCGACATCGACGCCGGCTACGAGGCTCTGAGCGGCAAGTTCAGAGCAGGCGCGCGGCGATCCCCGGTCCGCACGCCGGCCGACGCCGTCGCGTTGGCCAAGGCGATCTTGAGCCGCCCCAGCCTGCGGCTGGTTGGCCTGATGGCTTATGAGTCCCAGATCGCCGGCGTCGGCGACAACCCGCCGGGTCGGCCGCTCTACGCCCGCGCGGTCCGGATCATGCAGCGCAGATCGGCCGCCGAGCTGGCCGCTCGCCGCGGCGCCATCGTCGCGGGCATCCGCCGGCTGACGTCGCTCGAATTCGTTAACGGCGGCGGCACAGGTTCCCTCGAAGGCACGTCAGCCGAGCCAGCCGTCACTGAGATCGGGGCCGGCTCCGGCCTGTATCACCCGACGCTGTTCGACGCCTACCGCGGCTTCACCGGCCTTCCGGCGGCGATGTTCGCGCTGCCCGTGGTGCGGCGACCCGGCCCCGGTATCATCACCGCACTCGGTGGCGGCTACCCGGCATCCGGCCCTGGCGCGCCGAGCCGCGTGCCGTCGCCGTACCTGCCGGCCGGCTTCCGGCTGGACAAGGAGGAAGGCGCTGGCGAGGTACAGACTCCGCTCATCGGCCCGGCCGCGGACAGTCTCCGGATCGGGGACACGGTCTGGATGCGGCACGCCAAGGCGGGCGAGCTGTGCGAGCGATTCAGCGAGCTGCACCTGATTGAAGACGACGCAATCGCGACCGCCGTGCCGACCTACCGGGGCGAAGGCCAAACGTTTCTCTAGCGACTCGAACCGAGGCTCACGCCCGCCTGAGAACGTCAGACTAAGGGGCGCGAGAGTCGGCGCCGTTAGCGGCTGCGCCGCCGCCGGGCCCAGATGCGCAAGATCGTCACTCCCGCAACCGCGAGACCGACGGCGACCGCACCCATCTGGACTTCAGGCCTGGCAACCTGCGCGGCGACCTTCTCGCGGAGCAGGCGGATGTTGCTGGCAGGGCTCACCCGCTCGGCCAGGCTGTCGATTGTCCGCGCGAGGTCCTCGCGGGTGCGCTCAATCTGTGCAACCAGCAGGTCCGGATCGCTCTTGGCGACAGCGCCCTCGACTGGCGCAGCGTCGCGGACCTCTATGCCCCGGCCTGGTTCGGCCATTACACCTCGTCCCTTCCGTACCACAGCCCCCATAACGGCGATGGCATGGCGACTAGTCTCCCAGGCAGCTTCCAGTTACGCACGGCCGGCTGGCAGTTCGCAGAGACGGCGCCGTGCACCGTTCATGCGTTGGTGGGCGGCGGAGACACGCACCGACCGTACTGACGGCCAGCACAACGCCGGCGGCCCCAGGCAAATCGCCCGGAGCCGCCGGTATTTCTCGTGATGGTGCCTAGCTGTTGCTGGACACCTGCTGCGCGGCGTGAATCAGCCCCTGGCAGGCCAGGATTTGGATACCGGCAGCCAAGACCGGCTTGTTCTGGAAGGCCGCAGCCTCCAGCTCGCCCTTGATCAGGCCGGCCAGGTGGTCCCTGGCAATCTCAAGCCCGCGCAGCTGGCTCTCCACGCTGGCGTAGGTGCTGTCACCAGCGCTCGTACTCTCGATGGCGTTCGTCGAGGCGACAAGTGTCGCCGCGCCGAAGTCGCCAACGCTGGAGTTGAGCTGCTTGTAGCACTCACCGAGATTGGTCACGCCAGGGCCGCTGAGCGCGGAGTTCGGGTTCGTGAGGATCTGGGTGATCACACGCCCGTCGTGCTCGTAGTCGTCCTGCAGTCCGGTGAGATACATGATGGTCGGCCTGATGTCGGTCTCGTCCACCCACGGGCCGGGGAAGTGGTTGTCAGCCACGACCGTCTGGCCGCTGTTGGGGCCCGCAGACGACGGGCCTTCGCTCGCCGTCGGGCCATCCAGGCCGAGCTGCTGCACGCCCGGCCCGACGAAGCCGACGTAGTTCGTGTTGATCTCGGCCGCGTAGTCGCCGTGGTCATAGGCGAAAGCGGTAGTCGGGCAGATGAGCTGGCCCTTGCAGGTACCGCTGAGCGGCGATGACTGGAGGAAGTAGTCCGGCTTGGCGAACATCGTCAGCGTCGGAGTGCGCGCCGCATCCGCGTTCACGAAATGCAGGATCCCTTCCTCGACCGGGTTCGCGAGATAGTTCGCGATCGGTTCGTTGGCCGTGCCCGAGTAGGTGTTGAACGGGTTCGTCAGGCTCGCCGCCTCATGCTCGAACGTTCGCACCGTCGGATCCGCCGGGCCGGGATTTCCCGTCAGGTAAAACTGTGCGGACGTGTCGTTCTGCATGGTGAACGGGATGGTGTTGCCGGTCTCGCTGGCGAGCAGGCCGGTGGCATTGACGCTGATCTCGCCGAAGTTCGCCGAGGTGTAGGTGCACGGCAACGTCACCCCGTCGCAGCCCGCCGGCGACGGCCCGACCGCACGGCCAACGTTGCCGCCGGCCTCGTGGTCACCTTCATCCGAGCTGAGCACGAACAGCGTGTTCTTTGGCGTGATGCCGTCCGCGGCGAGCCGATTGAAGAACACGCCGAACGCGTCGTCGTAGTACTTGCCCTGATCGATGTAGCACTGAGTGCCGCTACCGAGCGCGCCCGGCGCGCTGGCGCAGTCCGTGCCCATGGTGGGTACCTGCGGGCTGTTGGGCAGGTCCTGGTTGCCGTGGATATCGGAGATGTACATATTCACGACCTGGACGCCGTGCTCCAGCATGTCCGCCGCATACGACAGTGACTGGGCGGCGTTGATCTGACCGTAGCCAGGGAATCCGGGCCTGTTGGCGGTGAAGTCACCGACCATCGTGTTGCCGAACTCGTCGGTCAGGTTGCCCGCAGCGTCGGTCACCGGGACGCCATCGTGGGTAGCGTTCGCGCTGGCGCCGCCGATCTGCCCGGTGAGATAGCGGGATCCATACAGCGCCTGGAAACCGCTGTAGCCGCCCGGCTCATCAGGCAGCAGGTCTGCCACGGCCGTGGGCGACGGCGTCATCTGGTCGAATTTGACTGCCTGGGCGTCGGCGCAGAACGCGGCGCCCTGGGCGCAGTGCACGCCCAGCCCGACGTAGTCGGCAGTCTCGTTGTCCTTGAAGGAGTCGCTGGTGTCCGCAGCGACCTGCTGCGCCTCCGGCGAACTGGGGCCGAACACCTTCGCGATGTCGAAGGTGGGATTCTCCAGCTCCTGGTTGGCCGTCGCGACCTCGCCGACGTTGCAGCCAGCCTTGGTGAAGGGCACCCACGGCGCCGGCGCGGCGGTTGTCGGCGAGACGGGCGAGGACGCGGTGGCGGGCGGAACCGGCGAGTACACCATGTTGGGATTGGTGTCGTGGCCCGCGTTGGCAGTTCTGGCCGTGTCGTCGATCGGGTCGGTCCAGTAGGTGAACGCCGTGGCCGGGTCGGTCGTGCCGTCAGCGTTATACGCCTGGTAACTGTTGTTACTGCTCGGCCCCATCCGGTCGCCGTACAGTCCCGTGGCTGTGGTCAGCAGGTCAGTGGCGGTGTGTGCGATGAGCGGCGTGTGGCTGTTGGACAAGAACGTGCCGTTGCTCTCGAAGAAGTTCAGCAGGTTCGGCATGAGCTCCAGATCAGACGGGACGTTCGGGTTGTCGCGGGAAAAGTGCGTGTTGTCGAAGCCAATCTGGATAACGTGCTTGATGCCATTACCCAGGTGGCACGCGCCGCCTTGATTGCTGTGGTCGCTCGCCGCCGTGCTGGCCGAGGCGACTACCTGAGTGGTCGCGCCGACGACGCAGAGTGCGCCGATCAACGCCGCGCTGACGCTTGCGGCTGTCAGGCGGAGTCGGTGTGCTCCCCCGCCTCGCTGCTGAGGTCGCATTCAGTCCTCCTCGTACTCCGCCCACGGGGCGGAAAATGGACAATGCCGCCACAGACGTTAGGCACGCTGGTCAAACTCTCGGCGACAAATCACCGACGACTCAGCCAATCCTCAGGTCCATTCCGTACCGCGCATCTGGGCAAGCGGACGCTATACCGGACGGGCCAGCGTTGGCCATAACCATCAGGGCACATCTGCCTGTCGTCGACTCCCAGCCACTTAGGATCGGCACGTGAGGGTAGACGCGGTGATCTTTGACTGGGGTGGGACGCTGACGCCGTCGCACAGCATCGACGCGGCCGAGCTGTGGTCGGCGATCTGCCGGCAGCATTTCCCGGCTGACGAGGCCGACGGCATCGCAGCCGCCCTGTACGCGGCCGAGGACGCGCTGCAGCAAGCTTCGCGCACCGAGAATCGCAGTGCCACAATGAGCGCCCTGTTCGAACTGGCGTGCCTGACGGTGACGGAGGCATTCCTAGCCAGCTATGTCGATGCCTGGGAGCCTCACACGTACACCGATCCGGACGTGCCGGAGTTGCTCGGATTCTTGCGCCGCAACGGGGTCAAGGTTGGCGTGCTGTCCAACACCATGTGGCCCAGGAGCTGGCACGAGGAAATTTTCCGCCGCGACGGGGTGCTCGATTTGATCGACGGTGCGGTGTACACAAGCGAGATTGACTGGACTAAGCCGCACCCGGAGGCGTTCGCGGCGGCGATGACGGGCGTCGGCGTGACCGAACCGGCCCGCTGCGTCTTCGTCGGCGATCGGCCGTACGACGACGTGCACGGCGCCCAGGGCGCGGGTATGCGGGCAGTGCTCCTCCCGAACAGCCACGTCCCGCCATTCGAAGGGGCCGTGCCGGACGCGGTGATCGGCAGCCTGGCCGAGCTCCGCCCCCTCGTCGAGTCCTGGTGACTGACGACGAAAGCCGGCGAGTTCGCGGTCTTCCAGAACTGCTCATTCCAGTCTTATAGTTAGCGTTCGCAACGGCGGATCACTATTAATCACATAGCGGTCCAAACGTAGCAACGCTATTCGCCCGCAAGCGGGTTCGGCAGCGCCGCCGCGACTATCGTGCAAGGGGCTTTTATGCATATAAGTGCTGGAGACACGGCCTGGATGCTCACGTCCACGGCTCTCGTGCTGTTCATGTTGCCGGGGCTCGCGCTGTTCTACGGCGGGCTCGTCGGAGCCAAGAACGTGGTCGCGACCATGGTGCAGTCCTTCGTCGCGATTGGCCTGATCAGCCTGTTGTGGGTCATCGTCGGCTACTCCCTCGCCTTCGGCAGTGATCACGGTGGCGTGATCGGCAGCCTGTCGAACGTGATGCTGCGCGGTGTCGGGGTGAGCCCGACGCATTTTGCGCCGACGATCCCGGCGCTGGTCTACATGGCGTTCCAGATGAAGTTCGCGGTCATTACGCCGGCGCTGATCGCCGGGGCGTTCTGCGAACGAATGCGCTTCCGCGGCTATCTGGTCTTCATCGGCCTGTGGTCCCTCGTCGTCTACTGCCCGTTTGCACACGCGGTGTGGGGCGGCGGCATCCTGGGAACCGGCGGCCTGCATGCTATCGACTTCGCGGGCGGCTCCGTCGTGCACGAGCTGGCCGGAGCAGCTGCCCTGGCCACCGCGTTCTACCTGAAGCGCACCAAGCAGCTCGACCGGCCGCACAATGTGCCCTTGGTGCTGCTCGGCGCGGGGATCCTGTGGTTCGGCTGGTTCGGCTTCAATGCTGGCAGCGCTACCTCAGCTGGCGGCGTCGCCGCCTATGCCCTGGTGAACACGCAGCTGGGCGCGTCTACCGCGATGCTCGCGTGGATGGGCTTTGAGTGGTGGCAGAAGAAGAAGCCGTCGGGCGTCGGCATCGCGGCTGGCGCGGTGGCGGGCCTTGCGGCGATTACGCCGGCATCTGGTTATGTGCCTCCCTGGGCCGCGATCATCATCGGCGCGGCCGCCGGAACTCTCTGCTACTTCGCCGTGAACCTCAAGGACCTGCTCCACTACGACGACTCGCTGGACGTAGTCGGCGTGCACATGGTGGGCGGCCTGATCGGCGTCGTCCTCACCGGGGTGTTCTCCAGCCTCGCGGTCAACGCTGCTGGTGAGGCTGGCGGTCTGACTCAGCTCGGCCGGCAGGCCGTGCTCGCGCTTGCCGGCGTCGTATACCCGTTCGCCATGACCTGGCTCCTCCTGCTGGTCACCGACAAGCTCGTCGGTCTGCGAGTCACCGATGCGGAGGAGGAATCCGGCCTGGACCTCGGCGAGCATGGCGAGGGCGGCTACGGCTGGTCTCACCCGATTCCGGCAATGGCCGCCGCAGCGGCCACTGACGGCGGCGATCCCGGCCCGATGGTCGTTCAAGCGGCCGACTAGCGGCGCCCTCGGATCGCTGCCACCTGTTAGTAGTGCAGGTGCGACTGCCAGTCACGGGGAACTCGGCCTTTCGGTCCCGGCACAGGCTGGTCCAGCGGGTGCTGCTCTGGCTTCGCCAGCGCCGGGCCGCCTTCGGAGATCTCGTCGGTCCGGTAGTCGTAGTACCAGTCCTCGCCGGGCTCGAAGCTCTTAATGACCGGGTGCGCGTTCGCCGATGCATGCGCGCTCGCGTGCTGCGATGGAGATGTGTCGCAACAGCCGATATGCCCGCAGAGCGCACACCGGCGTAGGTGCAGCCACCAGCCGTCGGCCGCCTCACACTCGACGCAGCCCGTCCCGCTGGGTGGAACTGAGGGATCAATCACGTCATCCATCGTCATATGTCCTCCAGATCTGGTCGCTACTCGGGCGGCTCGCCGAACGACTCGCTGGCCGCCCACCGGTATACCCCGCTGGACATGGTGGAAGTCGCGCGCTCCGCGCGGATGGTGAAGACCTGGTGCCTGGCCTGCCTGACGTCGCCGTCTGTGGGCGCGGCCAGCCAGGCCAGCTCGGCCAGGTGCCCGGCGAGCCGCAGCGCATCCTCGCCGCCGGGCAGGCCGGCGACCCGGGGATCGGTGCGCTCGGCCGCCCCGTCAGCCGCCGCCGCATCGTGGGCCGCGGCCGGGACCGACTCGGCCAGCTCGACGGCCCGGGCCGCCAGCGCAGTCGCGCCGCCTGCCAGCCCCGCGATCTCAGCGGCAAGTGCGCGCTCGGGTGCGGGCTTGAGCGTCGCCGGGTTGCCGTCCCACCAGCCGCCATACTGCCGCCAGATGGTCCGGACGATGAACTCAGGCTCGTCGTAGACAGGCTGCAGATATGGCCGGTCGGCCAGCGCGCGTGGCACGACGACGCTGTGAATGGCCTCGTCCAAGCGGCCGCCCGCGTTCATCACCGCAAGCGTCTGGCTTACGAGCGATTCCAGCAACTCTGCAGTGTCGGTTAGCGTCGTGGCCACCCGATCTGCTCCGCTGACCGGCAGGCCATGACCGGGCAGCAGGGTTTCAGCGCGCAATTCGATCATCCGGCGCAGCGCAGCCGCCCATTCCAGTGGGTACCGCTGCACCTTCTGCGGGTTCCCAGCGTTAGGCGACGCCCAGATGAACAGGTCGCCGCAGCACAGCACCTTGTGGTCAGGAATCCAGGTGACTGTGTGGTCGTCGGTCTCGCCCTTCTCATGCCGCAGCTCGAACCTTGTGCTGCCGACCTCGAAGGTGAGCTCTGTGGCGTAGGTACGGTCCGGGTAGCGGTATTCGGTCGGCCAGCGCAGCCGTCGGATGCCGAACTGGCGCTGATTAATGATCTCGTTGTAGCCGACTGTCATCCGGTACCTGTCGAAGCGGCGCGGGAGTGCCTCATGCGCGGTTACGACCGGCGCCGGCCAGCCTTTCTCGGCGGCCTCGGCTTCCCAGACGCCGACGCCGAATACATGGTCAATATGACCGTGCGAATACACCGCCGTGTGCAGCCGCTGCGTCGTCCAGCGCCGCAGCTCGTCATGGATGGCCTGCGCGACGAACGCGCTGCCCGTATCGACGAGCACGAGCCCGTCTGATGTCCTGATCGCCGTCACGTTGGCGAACGCGGGCAGGAACGCCACGTCATCCGTGATCTCGGCGAGGCCGCCCAGGTGCGTTACCGGGTGGTACTCGCTGATGTGCACCTCGCCGCGCCACAGCCGGTCGGCCAGTGCCAGGATGTCCGTGCTCATCGGGCTCGCTCTCTCACCTCTGACTCCGACACACAAACTTCAGTTGCCGCGAAAGCCTGCATACCACGACGGGAACTCCAGCAGCGAGCCGAGCACCACGTGCGCTCCGGCCGACGTGAGCTCGGCGGCGCTGAACGACCCAGTCGGCACGCCGACGGCCACCGCGCCGCCGTCGCCTGCCGCGGCCATGTCCGCCGGTGTGTCCCCGACGTACACGGCCGCGCCGATGCTGGCCAGGACGGCCGCCTTCTCCGGGCCGTGTACGTGGGCGAATACCTCATCCGCAACCAGCGCGACCGCCGCCAGGCTCGGCTCCACCGACACCGGGTGCTTGGCCGTGATGATGACCGCGCGCTCGCCTGCCAGCCTGACGGCCGACAGCGCCTCGGCGGCGCCAGGCAGCGGCAACGTCATGCTCGGCGCCAGCCTGACGTAATGGCGGCGGTAGCTGTCGGCTGCCGCCTGCTGGCGGTCGGCGGGAAACCAGTAGCTGACTTCGTCCTCAAGCTTGATCCCCATGCGCATGTCGACCTCGTCCAGGTCGATGTGCACGCCGAGCTCTTCGACGACGGCCGACCACGCCGCCATGATCGCTGGCCTGGAGTTGATCAGAGTCAGGTCGAGGTCAAAGCCGACCGGCCCTGCCACTGGCATCTAGCTCCTCACGCCGGTGACCTGCATGTTTGTGAGTGGGGCCGGTGGGATTCGAACCCACACTGGCAGGAACCTAAGTCCTGTGCCTCTGCCGTTGGGCTACGGCCCCGTGCTGCAAACTCAGTGCTGCGAACTCAGTGCTGCGAACTCAGTGCTGCGAACTCAGTGCTGCGAACTCAGTGCTGCGAACTCAGTGCTGCGAACTCAGTGCCGTCAAACGCCGAGTTCCTTGCGCAGCCTCGCGACGTGGCCGGTCGCCTTCACCGCGTACTGCGCCTGCTCGATCTTGCCGTCCGGACCGACGACGAACGTCGACCTGATAACGCCGACCGACTTCTTGCCGTACAGCATCTTCTCGCCGTAAGCGCCGTAGGCCTCGAGCACCGCGCGCTTCTGATCGCTGAGCAGCGGGAAGGTCAGGCCATCCCGCTCACGGAACTTCGCTAGCTTCGCCGGGTTGTCAGGCGAGATCCCGAGCACGGCGAACCCGGCCGCAGCCAGGCTCGCCAGGCTGTCCCGGAAGTCGCACGCCTGCTTCGTGCAGCCTGGCGTCATCGCCGCCGGGTAGAAGTAGATGATGACTCGCTGACCGCGCAGCGACGACAGCCTCACCTCGTTGCCGTCGGCGTCCGGCAAGGAGAAGTCGGGTGCCGCGTCACCGGGAGCCAGGCGCACGTCGGGCATGCTCGTTCCCTTCCCTAAGCTTGTCCGGTTCGAGATTAGCCAAGGAACGCAGCGATTACCGGGGCAAGCCCCCGCAACGCCTTGCCTCGGTGGCTGATCCGGTCCTTGTCCGCCGGGTCCATCTCGGCCGTCGTGATGGCCGCGGAGTCCGGCACGAAGATCGGGTCGTAGCCGAAGCCGTTCCGCCCGCGCGGCTCCCGGATCAGGCGGCCGCGCACGACTCCCTCGCTGACGTGCTCACGTCCAATCGGCAGCACCAGCGCCGCCGCGCACACGAACTGCGCGCCCCGGCGCTCGTCGGGCACGTCGGACAGCTGCGCGAGCAGGAGGCGTAGGTTCGCCGCATCGTCGCCATGGCGGCCGGCCCACCGCGCGGACAGGACGCCGGGCATTCCGCTGAGCGCATCGACGCAGAGGCCGGAGTCATCGGCGACCGCCGGCAGCCCGGTGAAATCGGCGATGGCGTGCGCCTTCAGCAAGGCATTCTCGGCAAAGGTCGCGCCGGTCTCGGCGACGTCCGGCGCACCGGGGAACTCGGTCAGGCTGGCCAGTGCTACGTCGACGTGACCGGCCGCCAGGATGCGGGTCAGCTCGAGCAGCTTGTGCTGATTCGCGGTGGCAAGGACGAGCCGCGGCGGAGCCTCGGTTGCTGCGCTGGTCATGCGCCGAGCGCAGCCTGCTGGATCTTCGTCAGCTCGGCGCACCCGGCGACCCCGAGGTCGAGCAGTTCGTCCAGTAGCTTGCGGTCAAAGGGCTCGCGCTCGGCGGTCCCCTGAACCTCGACGAACCTGCCATCGCCAGTGCAGACCACGTTCATGTCGGTCTCAGCCGCGACATCCTCGCCATAGCAGAGGTCAAGGCGCGGCTGCCCATCGACGATGCCGACGCTGACGGCGGCTACGGACGTCACCAGCGGCTCGCCCTTGGTGCGCTTGCGCTCCTTCAGCCAGCCGATGGCGTCGACCAGCGCGACATACCCGCCGGTGATCGCGGCTGTCCGGGTGCCGCCATCGGCCTGGAGGACGTCGCAGTCGATGAGGATCGTGTTCTCGCCGAGGGCCTTGGGGTCAAAGCAAGCGCGCAGCGACCTGCCGATCAGGCGGGAGATCTCGTGCGTGCGGCCGCCGATCCGGCCCCTGACCGACTCGCGGTCAGTACGCGTGTTCGTTGACCGCGGCAGCATCGCGTACTCGGCCGTTACCCAGCCCTGCCCGCTGCCACGGCGCCAGCGAGGCAGGTCCTCCTGCACGCTCGCTGCGCACAGGACCCTGGTGGCGCCGAACTCGACCAGCACCGACCCCTCGGCGTGGTCTAGCCATCCTCTGGTGATCTTGACATCTCGTAGCTGATCCGGCCGCCGGCCATCGGGTCGTGACATACCGGCCAGCCTAGTGCTACCAGCCAGCTCGCTCGGGCGAGCCGGCCTCGATCCACCGGTAGACCCGGCTGATGCCGTCCGCGAGAGGCGTCGCCGGCGTCCAGCCAAGGTCACGCCGCGCGCGCTCGGACGCGAGTGCGCCGCGCAGCAGCTCGCCGGGCCGGGCCGGGGCGAAGACAGGGTCGAGCTCATACCCGGCGACCTGGCTAATGACCCGCGTCAGCGCCAGGACGCTGACCTCCGCGCCTGTGCCGATGTTCCAGGTACCGGGTCGGCCGCTGTCGGCGGCCGCTAGGAAGGCCTCGACCGCGTCGCCGACGTAGACGTAGTCACGAGTCTGCCGGCCGTCGCCGTAGACCACGGGCCGCTCCCCCGCGAGGGCCCGGGCGCAGAAGATAGCAACGACGCCCGCCAGCCCCGCCGGATCCTGCCGCGGGCCGAACACGTTCGCGAAACGAAGGACCGCATGGCTCGTCCCGTGCAGCCGGTTGTAGAGCAGCACGTACTGCTCGGCGCAATGCTTAGCCACGCCGTAGGGCGACTCCGGCAGTGGAAGCACGTCTTCCATCGACGGGATCGGCGCATCCCGGCCGTAGATCACCGCGCCGGTCGAAGCGAACAGCACCCTGGCGCCCACGGCCCGCGCCGCTTCGAGCACGTTCACGGTCCCGACGATGTTCGCCTGCGCGTCTGCCGCCGGGTGCGCCACCGAGGACCGGACGTCGATTTGCCCGGCCAGATGACAGATCAGCTCCGGGACGAAGTCCGCGACCAGCGCGGTTACAGCAGCGGCCTCGGTGATGCTGAACTTGTGCACACTCGCCTGCGTCGGCAGCCGACCTGGCCGGCCGGCGGACATGTCGTCGACGACCACGACCGCGTCGCCCCGAGCGACGAGCGCATCGGTGAGATGCGAGCCGATGAAACCGGCACCGCCAGTGACGAGCACGCGCATGGGAGAGGAGTCTATGCGGGACGCTCGCGACACCCGTTTGGCAATAGTCGGCCGGTCAGGATGTTTCCGGGGGCTGTCGGCGGGGGTGTCCCCCGACGGTCAGCCGAACAAGCGCAGTCCGGAGCTGGCCAGGCGCGCACGGCCGGTGAAGGCCGCGGACGCCTGCTCCAGGGACACAGCCGAGTCGTTCCACGGCACCAGATGGGTCAGCACCAGCTCACCGACGTCCGCCCGGGCGGCGTGCTCGGCCGCCTGCCGGGCCGTCAGGTGCAAGCCCGTCGGGAGATCCGGGCCGTCGAGGAAGGACGCCTCCGACAGCAGCACGTCCGCGCCGGCCGCAATCTTGACCAGCTCCTCACTCGGCCCGGTGTCGGCCGAGTACGCCAGGACCTTGCCCGCGTGCTCGATCCGGAACCCGAAGGTCTCGACCGGGTGATTCATGTGTCCGGTCGTCACACGCAGCGGGCCGATCTCGATCAGGCCAGCAGCCAGCGTGGCGAACTCGAAGGCATCGCCCATGCCGAGGTGCTCGGCGCCGAGTGCCCTAGCGAGCCTGTCCGCAGCGCCTGCGGGCCCGTACACGGGGATCTTCGGCCGCGGTCCGTCCGGGTGATAGTTCTGGAAGACCGAGTATCCGATCATGTCGAGGCAGTGGTCGCCGTGCAGGTGGCTCAGGCAGATGGCATCGACGTCGCCGAGCCCGGCATAGTGCTGGAGGGCACCGACGGCCCCGTTCCCGAGATCGAGTACCACGCGGAATCCGTCAGCCTCAATCAGGTAACAAGACGCCGGGCTCTGCGGGCCAGGGAAGCTGCCTGACCAGCCCACGATCGTTACCTGCATGGCGACTCAGGATTCGCGAGACGGATCTTGGTGCCCATGGCCGTCTACAATAGCCCGGCGGTCAGAAGAGCCGGCAGCGGAAACGTGCCGACGAAACGGGCACTGCCACTATCATCCCCAAAACGGCATGATCCGGGTCACGGACCCCTGACTAGCGACAGCGAGCCTTCATGGCCCGCGGAGGTGTCATGACCAACCAGTCGACCGACTCCGAGCGGGCTGTCCCGCTTGCGCTGGCCGAGCCGTCGGTGCACGTCAGGCCCGGCTGGATCGCCGGGCTCAGCCTGGCGAGCCTGGGTATGTGGATGGCCTCCCTGACCCCGATTCAGGTACTGCTGCCGATCCAGTTGCAGAACATTGACAAGGCACACAAGCTCGAGGCACTGGCGATCGTCTCGGGCGTCGGCGCCGTTGCCTCCGTGCTGGCGACTCCGCTGGCCGGCGCCCTGTCCGACCGGACGACGTATGCGTTCAGCTTCATCGGCCTCAACGGGCGGCGGCACCGGTGGACGCTGATCATGGCCCTGCTCGGGGCCCTCAGCATGCTCGTGCTGGCGCACCAGAAGAGCGTGGCGGGCGTGGCGGCATTGTGGGTGTTGTTCAGTGCATTCCAGAACGGCGAGTATGCCAGCCTGAGCGCGGCGATTCCTGATCACGTGCCGGTGCGACAGCGGGCGACGGTGGCTGGCTGGGTTGGCATGCCGCAAGCCCTTGGCCTGGTCGTGGGCACGATCCTGGTCGTCCTCGTGCTCGCCAGCAACGTCATCAGCGGGTACTACGTCATGGCCGCGCTGTTCTTCGTGCTCGTCATTCCCTTCGTTTTCCTGACGCCAGACCACCCGCTCGATCCCGAGCACGTTGATGCCTTCACCTGGAGGAAAATGATCCAGGCCTACTGGATCAGCCCGAAGGAGTATCCGGATTTCGCCTGGGCATGGATCACCCGCTTCCTGGCCTCACTGGCCATCGCGATGGGCACGCTGTACCTGCTGTACTTCCTGCGCGACCGGGTGCAGCTGTACAAGCACGAGCACATCCCTGCCGCAACCGGCCTGCTGATCCTGATCGTCATCTACACGGCGTGCGTGGTGCTGACCGCCATCGTCGGCGGGATCATCTCCGACCGGATCGGCAAGCGGAAGATGATCGTCACAGTCTCCGGAGCCCTAATGGGCCTGGCCGCGCTGCTCCTGACGTTCGTCGAGAACTGGGATGCCTCGCTCGTGGCCGCGGTCTTGTTCGGTATGGGCTTCGGCGCCTACCTGGCCGTCGACCAGGCGCTCATCACCCAGGTGCTGCCCGCGGCTGCTGACCGCGCCAAGGACCTGGGCATCATCAACATCGCGATCGTCGGCCCGGCCGCCATCGGGGCCGCGATCGCAGGCCCGCTGGTGATACTTGGCGGTTACCCGACGCTGTTCGCCGGGACCGCCATCATCGCTGCGCTTGGCTCGATCTTCGTCTGGAAGATCAAGAACGTCCCGTAGTCACGCTGGCCCGTCACGATCGGCCGAGCGGTTCGCGGTCGCCTGGGTTGCTACGCCTGCGCCGTCGCCTTGGCTGCTAAGCCCGAACCGTCGCCTGGCCGGCTAGCGTCCATGCCCGCCGCCTGGGTTGCTACGCCCGCACCGACGCCTGGGCTGATGCGTCCACGCCCGCCTCGCTCGCGCCATGGGCGAGGCCGCGAATCCGGCCGCGGCCGACCCTGGCAATCTGCCTGCTCTGTGCGACCAGCCGGCCCGAGGCGTCCCAGACTTCGGCCTCCTCGTCGAACCAGCCGCCGCCGACGTGCCGCGACCGTGCAGCGACCGCGAGCGGGCCAGGGCACGGCACAGCGCGCATGTGCCACGTCAGCTCCACCGTTGGCGCCCAGCCAGTGGCGCCTAGGCCGAAGACCACCGGAGGCAGCCCGTCCAGAGCCAGGGCCAGCACGAACGGGTCAGGGTCCTGCCCGTCGCGCAGCCGGAAATAGCCGCGCATCTCCGGCAGCCCCGACGGCTCGTCCTGGCGCCAGCCGGTCGTTGCCGGGTCCATCAGCACCTCGACCTGCGCGGCGTAGCCGGACGTGCCGTCCGCGGCCGTGGTGCCGCGCCACTTGCCGAGATCGACACAGTCAGCGATCGGCGGGAAGCCAGGGGGCGGCCCGGTCCACGTTAGCGCGGCCAGCCTCGCCTCCTCGGCGAGCGCGCCGTCGGCAAGCGCGCGGTCGCCAAGCGCACGGGCGGCCCGCGCGCTGTCGGCGCTCGCACGATCGGCGCTCGCGCTGCCGGCGCCTGCGGCTTCGTCCGAGCCAGTTACGGTCCCGAGCGTCATCGTCGTGTCCAGGATGACCTTGCCGTCCTGAACGAGAGCGGCGCGCGCGGTAGCGGCAGTCCGGCCCTGCTTGAGCCAGCTCACCTGCACCTGCGCAGGCGCAATGGCAGCGACCCGGAGGAAGTGAGCGCTGGTCGCGACCGGATGGGGCAGCGGCGATTCGGCCAGCACGGCCCGCATGACGGTCGCCAGCAGCGCACCGCCGTTAATGGCCGACGGGGTCGTACCGCCGGGTGCCATGGCGAACCTGGCATCCGGCGTCGTGTCGTAGAGTCCCTCGGCGCGGCGGGTGACCGCCGTGGCCTCGTCGAAGATCGTCATCCGGCCCGTGTCTTCCTCGTCGTCGCCGCACCGCAGGCGCTGCGCCTGGTTGCCTGGTTGCCTGGTTTGCGGCGTACTTACTGAACCGCGTACTTACTGAAGGGTAGCTTCGTGGACGACCCCGTTCCCAGAATGGGTCAGCTCACGCCCAGAGCTGGCCTTCCAGCAGGGCCTCCGCCTCCGCCAGCGTGCCGCCATAAGCCCCGGTCGACAGGTACTTCCAGCCCGCATCGGCGATCAGCAGGGCGATGTCCGCCCGCCCGCCTGCCGCCTGCGCCTTGGCGGCGACGCCGAGGCCAGCATGCAGGACACAGCCGGACGAGATGCCGGCGAACAGGCCCTCCACCGATAGCAGCTCTCTGGTCCGGCGCAGCGCATCGGCCGACGATACCGAGAACCGCGACGTCAGGACCGACTCGTCGTACAGCTCGGGCACGAAGCCCTCGGACATGTTCCGCAGCCCGTACACCAGCTCGCCATACCGCGGCTCCGCCGCCACGATCTGGACGTCTGGCACGTGCTCGCGGAGGAACCGGCCGGTCCCCATGAGCGTTCCTGACGTGCCGAGTCCAGCTATGAAGTGAGTGATCCCCGGCAGGTCGGCCAGCAGCTCGGGCCCGGTGGTCTCGTAGTGGGCGCGGGCGTTGGCCTCGTTCCCGTACTGATAGAGCATGACCCAGTCCGGGTGCTCGGCGGCGAGGCCCTGCGCCACTCGGACGGCCTCGTTGGAGCCGCCCGCAGCCGGCGACGCCACGATCGCGGCGCCGTAGGCCTCCAAGAGCATCCGCCGCTCAACCGAAGTGTTCTCCGGCATCACGCAGATGAGTTTGTAGCCACGCACGCGGGCCACCAGGGCCAGGCTGATCCCGGTATTCCCCGAGGTGGGCTCCAGGATCGTGGCGCCCGGGTACAGCAGGCCGTCCTTCTCGGCGGCCGCGACCATGTAGGCGACAGCCCGGTCCTTCACTGACCCGGTTGGGTTCCGGTCCTCGAGCTTGGCCCACAGCCGGATATCAGGGCTCGGCGACAGCCTCGGCAGCCCCACAAGCGGGGTACCGCCGACGGCGTCAAGGATGGACTCGTAGCGCATGTTGTCTGTCAGCCAGTCGTGTCAGCCAGTGGTGAGTCAGCTAGTCGTGTCAGCGAGGTCGTGTGTCAGCTGCCGCCAGCTCAGCGCGAACCGCCGGCCACCGCCGGCAGCACTGTGATCGTGTCGCCGTCGCTGACGGGCGCGGACAGGCCGCCGATGAACCGCACGTCCTCGTCGTTGAGGTACACGTTGATGAACCGGCGCAACCCGGAGTCGTCAACTAGCCGCTCGCGCAGGCCGTCGTAACGGCCGTTGATGTCGGCGAGCAGCTCGTCAAGAGTCGAGCCCGTGCCCTCGATCGACTTCTGGCCGCCGGTGTAGCTGCGCAGGATGGTCGGGATGCGGACCTCGATTGCCATGGCTATTTCTGCTCCAGTTAGTACGTTCGCACATGAGTGGGTGCCCCGCGAGCCGGGCGCTCAAGACGGGCCGCACCCCCAGGTGGCGCCGCCGCCGGGTGGCGCAGCCGCCCAGTGGCACAGCCGCTAGCCGGTCCAACCGGCCAGCGGGCGCGATCATTCCGGCTCGACTACTACCTCTTCCTCGGTGACAATGCCATCCGCGATCCGGAACGACCTGAACTCGCTCTGATCCGGGTCCCTGGTCGATACCAGCACGTAATGGGCGGTCGGCTCACTGGCGTACGAGATATCGGTCCGAGACGGATAGGCCTCGGTAGCCGTATGCGAGTGATAAATCACCACAGGCTCCTCGTCCCGGTCGTCCATCTCGCGCCACACCCGGAGCTGCTCCATCGAGTCGAACCGGTAGAACGTCGGCGAGCGCTCGGCGTTGAGCATCGGGATGAACCGCTCCGGCCTGTCACTCCCGGCCGACCCGGCGATCACCCCGCAAGCCTCGTCGGGATGGTCAGCTCGGGCGTGCGCCAGAATCTTCGTGCGCAGCTCGGCGCTGATCATCAGCATGCCAGGAGAGTAGCGGAGCCTTCGGCACCCCCTGATGCCAGCGCCTTGTGGCGCTCAGGTCAGGGCCTCGATAAGGCTGTCCTGCAAGTACGCCAGCCACTGATAAACCCACACATACGCCGACCGCGGATCGTCGGCGGCGAGGTGCTCGGATAGGTCCTCGTTCTCGTCGGTGATGCCGAGCCGGACACTCAGCGCCAGCCGGACATCGTTGAGCGCTCGGAGCCACTGCTGGCACTCCATCTCGTTCAGGTGTACCTCGCCGCCGGCAGCAGGCAGCGATGACAGGACCGTCTGCGCCGCCGCGACCTTGGCGGTCCGCAGGCTCTCCTCGGTGTAGCGGCGGAACTCGGCCGAGGCCTCCGGATCGTCCCGGTACCCGTCGGGTAGCAACCGGGCGAGCACAGGATCCTCGGGGATCTCGGCATGCGTGGACAGGCCTAGCTCAGCCTCCAGGGCGTCGTCCTCGCCGGTCTCGGCCACCTCGGCGGCGGTACTGTCAGCGCTGACCAGCTCGGCGATCTGGCTGACCAGGCTCCGGATCACGCCGGCCTGCGCCTGCTCGAAATTGGCGGCCGCGCCACCGGACACCGGCCGGAACGACGCCGCCAGCCCGAGGCTGTCCTCACCGTCGTCGTCTGGCTCTAGAAAGTCCCAGGTCACGAGTCGTGGCTCACAGTGGCCCACAGGCCATAGCCGTGCAGCGTCTCGGCGTCGCGCTCCATGGCCTCGCGCGTGCCCGACGAGACAACCGCCTTGCCCCGGTGATGCACGTCCAGCATGAGCTTCTCCGCCTTCGGCTTGGCATAACCGAATACCTTCTGGAAGACGTACGTCACGTAGGTCATCAGGTTGACCGGGTCATTCCAGACGACAGTCACCCACGGTGCATCCAGAGCCGTTTCCTGGCCTGCCACCGGCTGCTCAACCTCAGCTGGCGCGACGCCCACCCGCCGTCACCTCCCCAGTAGCCAAGTGTCCCACTCTCCCGACGTTAGTGTTCCACTCCCGCCGCCCGCGAACGCACGGACATTTGCCGCGAACTGCGCGCGGCGCACCTCGCCTGCGGGTCTTCCGCGCTGACGACGACGGAGCCTACGCTCGGTCGGCGCGCTGGAGCGTTAGCGTCTGGCTTTTTCAGCGTTATTCGCTGAAAAAGCCAGACGATAGCGCGGAACGCTGAAAAAGCCAGACGCTAATTGTGGACGACGAGACTTGGGCCTCGGACTGTCCACAGCAAGCGCCGCGCGCAGCGGCTATCGCGGCCCTACGACCACCCTAGAAGGCATGCCGATTGCCGCATCGAACTCAATCCCGGACATAATCCGCGGCCAAGCTGGCGTCATCTCGCGCCAGCAGGCGTGCGTCGCAGGCATGTCCACCACCAGCATCGACAACAAGCTGCGCTCGAAGCGCTGGCAACCACTCCAGCGGGCGGTGTACGCCACATTCAGCGGTGCTCCGGGCCGCGATGCCCAGCTCTGGGCGGTCACGCTGCGAGCAGGTCCGAGGTCAGCGCTCAGCTTCCGCACCGCAGCCGAACTTTACGGTCTGGTGAGCGAGCACACGCCGCTGGTGCACATCACCGTGCCAAGCAACCAGCGCACCCGTCCTGTCCGCGGCGCCGTACTCCACTACTCAGGCACTGCCGACCAGGCCCAGCATCCGACCCTGCTGCCGCCGCGAACCCGCATCGAGGAAACCGTCCTTGACCTGATCCAGGTGTCTGGCTCGCTGGATGAGGCGGTGGACTGGATATGCCGCGCAGTCGGCCGTCGGCTCACCACGAGCGATCGCCTTCTGGCGGCCCTCGCGAGCCGCTCGCGGGCGCGATGGCGCAAAGACCTGCAGCTAGCGCTGGGCGACGTTGCTAGCGGCGGGCACTCGGTGCTCGAGCTCCGCTACGTCACCAACGTCGAGCGAGATCACGGGCTGCCAGCCGCCCGGCGGCAGGTGCCGTTCGAAGCTGGAGGCCGTTGCGGGCTGCTGGATAACCTCTACGACGATGCCCGGCTAGCCGTGGAGCTGGACGGGCGCGCCTACCACCCGCCTGAGCAGCGCTGGGCCGATAACCGCCGCGACGGCGCGCTCGCAACGTTGGGCATCCTGACGGTCCGCTACAGCTGGGCAGACGTGGCCGGCCGGCCTTGCGGTGTCGCCGCAGAAATCGCCGCGCTGCTCACAGTGCGCGGCGCCGCGGTGAGGCCGCGTCCGTGCGGTACGCGCTGTCCGGTGGGTGCTGCGGCCTGACTCGAACCAGCTAGCACGGCAGCTCGAAGCCGACGCGGGGCAGCCTGGCGTCGTGACGCAGACGGCTGACCGTAGGCTGCCCTGGTGACGTCGACCACCGGCCCGACCACCGCGCCGACCGCCGGGACGAGCACCGGGCCGGCCACCGGGCTGCTGACCGACCACTACGAGCTGACCATGGTGCGCGCCGCGCTGCGCAGCGGCACGGCTCATCGGCGGGCCGTATTCGAGATGTTCGCGCGCCATCTGCCGAACGGGCGTCGCTACGGCGTCGTCGCCGGCACCGGCCGTTTGCTGGAGGCACTGGAGCAGTTCCGGTTCGGCGACGAGGAGCTCGCGTTCCTGGAACGCGGCCAGATCGTCGACGGGCCAACGCTTGAGTTCCTGCGCGGATACAAGTTCGGCGGGGATATCTGGGGCTATGCCGAAGGCGACTGCTACTTCCCAGGCTCACCGATCCTCGTGGTCGAGGGCACGTTCGCCGAGGCCGTGATCCTGGAAACCCTCGCGCTGTCGATCTTCAACCATGACAGCGCGATCGCCTCGGCCGCATCGCGGATGGTCACGGCGGCGCACGGCAGACCGCTCGTGGAGATGGGCTCGCGCCGGACGCACGAGCGCGCGGCCGTTGCGAGTGCGCGGGCCGCCTACATCACGGGCTTCACCACGACGTCGAATCTGCGCGCCGGATACGAGTACGGCATCCCGACCAGCGGCACCAGCGCCCACGCGTTCACGCTGCTGCACGACGACGAGCGGCGGGCCTTTGCCGCACAGCTCGACGCCCTCGGCAAGGAAACCACGCTGCTCGTCGACACTTACGACGTGCCGGGCGCGATCCGCGCCGCAGTCGAGGAAGCCGGGCCCAGTCTCGGCGCGATCAGGATTGACAGCGGTGACCTTGCGATCGTTGCACGCGAAGCCCGCCAGCAGCTCGATGCGCTCGGCGCCACCAAAACCAGGATCGTGCTCACCGGCGACCTCGATGAATACTCCATCGCCGCGCTGGCGGCCGAGCCGGTCGACGGCTACGGCGTCGGCACATCGCTGGTCATCGGCTCCGGCGCACCGACGGCCGCGCTCGTCTACAAGCTCGTCGCCAGGGCCGACAGCGACGCGCCCGGTCCACTGCGCCCGGTCGCCAAGCGCTCGGTCGGCAAGCCCTCGCGGGGCGGCCGCAAGTGGGCAGCGCGCCGACTCAACGAGTCTGGGTCGGCTGCGGCCGAGGTCGTCACGGACCACGAGCCCGCTGACACGCCGACCAGCCGCCCGCTGCTGACGCAGCTCGTGCGCGGTGGCGAAGTCGTCGGCCGCGAGCCGATCAGCGCGGCGCGGACCAGGCACCGGCAGGCCCTCGCCGAGCTGCCGGCCTATGCACTGCAGCTGTCGCGCGGCTACCCCGCGCTCGCGACCGTGTTTGAGCCGGACCGGGAGTAACGCCGCGTCCTGCGTTCCGCCGGTCATGACAAAATCTCTACATGCATGGGAACGCACAGCACGTCGCCAGTGCCCTTCGCACGCTCGGGGTGTCCGGTGAGGTCAGGGAGCTGGCTGAGGCCGCGCCGACGGCGGCGACTGCTGCTGCCCAGCTTGGCTGCGACGTCGGCGCGATCGCGAACAGCCTGGTCTTCAGCGCCGATGGCGAGCCGCTGCTGGTCCTGACCAGCGGCGCCCACCGGGTTGACACCGCCAAGGTCGCTGCCGAGCTCGGCGTGCAGAAGGTTAGTCGCGCCGACCCCGAGTTCGTCTACGCCGCGACGGGCCAGCGAATCGGCGGGGTCGCGCCCGTCGGGCATCCGAAGCCGATCAGGACCCTGGTGGACACCGCCCTAGCTGGTTACGACGTGGTGTGGGCCGCCGCCGGCCACGTGCACACGGTGTTCCCTACCTCGTTCGACGAGCTCGTGCGCATCACCGGCGGCGTGCCGGCCGACGTCGGCTAGCGCTACGCTCGGGCCGTGCGCGCACTCGTCATCGTCGACGTGCAGAACGACTTCTGCGAAGACGGATCGCTGGCCGTCGCCGGCGGCATCGCCGTGGCCCGTGCCATCACCGAATACCTGGCCGGAAACGACGGCGCCTCGGTACGACCATGTGGTGGCGTCGCAGGATTTCCACGTGGACCCGGGTGCGCACTTCTCCGCGCATCCCGACTACATGGCGAGCTGGCCCGCCCACTGCGTGGCCGGGACGGCCGGTGCGCAGTTCCGCCCGGAACTGGACACCAGCCGAGTCGAGGAGATCTTCCGCAAGGGCGCCTACGACGCGGCCTACAGCGGGTTCGAGGGCGCCAGCGCAACCGGTGCCACACTGCGGGACTGGCTCACCGAGCGGGACGTGACCGATGTCGACGTGGTCGGCATCGCGACCGACTACTGCGTCCGGGCGACCGCGCTGGACTCAGTAGCGGCTGGCTTCGCCACAACGGTCTTGCTGGGACTTACCGCGGGCGCAAGCAAGCCCACGACGGACGCCGCCATCGATTCGATGCGCGCGGCGGGCGTCATCCTCGATGGCACGCCCCTACGGTCCTAGTCCTGGCCCTCAGGCAACGATTCGTAAATCCGCTTGCAATCCGGACAGACGGGGAACTTCTTCGGGTCCCGGCTCGGCACCCAGACCTTGCCGCAGAGCGCCACGACAGGTGTGCCGGTCACCGCGCTGTCGACGATCTTGTCCTTGTCGACGTAGTGCGCGAATCGCTCGTGGTCCCCATCGCCAAAGGAGAGGTCAGGCCGGACATCTGCGTCCTGGCGAACGTCGGTGCCAGGTATGACTTCTGTACTCATAGCCGCCAAGCTTACGCCCGGCGGTCTAGTCGCCCTGATCAACGCCGGTGTCGCGCTCAGTTCAAGACCGGGTCGTCTGGGAACGTGGCGACCAGCGCCAGGTCACCGCCCTGGCGCCGGAGGACGGCACGCCAGAGGCCTTCCGGCTCGGCGGCGAACGCGTCCGCCGGATCCCCAGGCAACACAAACCAGGCGCCCTCGTCGATCTCGTCGCGCAGCTGGCCAGCACCCCAGCCCGCATATCCGGCGAATACCCGCATTGACGTAATGCCGCCGGCGAGCAGCTCGGGCGGCGCCCCCAGGTCGACGAGCCCGATCCTGGACATCATCGGAGTACCCTCGAGCGATCGCCAGCCGACGGGTTCCTCGCTGCCGTAGACGAGCGCCAGGGCGAGCGCGCTGTTCGGCGAGATCGGCCCGCCGCGGAAAACCACCTGGGGGCCGGTTGCCAGCGGCGTCCACGGCTCCAGGACCTGGTCGAGGGGGACTTCGGTGGGCCGGTTCAGGACAACGCCGAGGGTGCCCTCCTCCGTGTCGTCCTCGACGATCAGGACAACCGCCCGGCGGAAGTTCGGATCACCGAGTTTCGGGCTCGCCGCCAACACCTGCCCGCTGAGGGATAGCGCCTCCATAGACCCATAATGCGCCAGGGAACTGCCGGTCCGCGCGGCGGTGCCGCATCGTCATATGCCAACATGCCGATCATGGGCGTTGTCCTAGCGCAGGACGTACCCTGCAAGTGTGTCCTCCAGATCTAGCGCCGCCATCGCGGCCGCCACGGCGAGCGTCGCCGAGCCCGGGCTCTCCGGGCAAAGCCAGCCCGCCATCGACGCTGCCCGGCTGCGGGTCGCAGTCCTGCGGCTCTCGCGCCGGCTGCGCAAGCATGACCTGGCCGGACTCACCCCAAGCCAGCTGTCGACCCTGTCAAGCGTCGGCATGTGCGGGCCGGTACGACTCGGCGATCTCGCTGCGACTGAGCGAATCGCGCCGTCGACCCTGACCCGGCTCGTCAACGTGCTCGAAGAGCGCGGTTACCTGCTGCGGCAGCCTGCACCTGGCGACGCGCGAGCGTTTCTGGTCACAGTGACCGATAGCGGCCGCGACGTTCTGGAGCGCATCCGCGCTGAAGCCACGAACCTGCTGACCGACATCCTGACGACGCTCCCGGCCGCCCAACTGGCCGCGCTCGAGGCGGCGCTGCCCGCGCTGGAGCAGCTCGCCACCTCGGCCATAGGCTCGGCTAGCTCCAGTCCGGCCAGCTCCAGTACGGCCCGCTCAGGCCAGACCAACACCACCTAGTCGGGGCGCCTGCGCCGGCTAGAAGAGGAGGCTCGACAGCGCCGATCTGGCCTTGGCGACCCTCGGGTCCTTCGGCGGGAAAATCTCGAACAAGCTCACCAGGTGCTTGCGCGCGGCGTCTCGCTCTTCGCCCGAGGTGCGCCTGATGGTATCGAGCAGCCGCTGGAACGCGGCCTCGATCTGACCCATGGCCAGGTCGATATCGGCCGCCCTGGCCTGCGCCTGCGCATCGTCGGACCGGCTTTCTGCGTCGCGCCTGACGGCCGCCTGGTCGTAGGACTCCACACGGCGGATCAGCCCGACCTGCCCGAGCCCCATGGTCGCAACAGGATCGCCGGGATTCCCATCGAGCACCTTCTGGAACGCCACGGCTGCTGCGTCCATGTCGCCGCGCTCCATCGCATCCTGTGCCTCGGCGAAAACGGCATCCGGCCCGGCGTTTTCGAGTCCCTCCGAATAGCCGGGCAGCTGGCCGTTGCCCGTCGCGCCAGTGTCCTGCCCGTCACTCGACAAGCTAGCGGGAGCTCCCGGCTGCAGGCCGAGCTGCTCGGCCACGCGCATAACTTGCCCGAGCCACTCCCTCACTTGCGCCTCGGGCATCGCGCCGAGGAAGCCATCGGCGACCTGGCCCGCGACGATCGCCACCACCATGGGGATGCTCTGCACCTGGAGGGCAGCACTGAGCTGGGGATTCGCGTCGACGTCAATCTTCGCGAGCAGGAACGCACCGTTAGCCTCGAGCGCAAGTTTTTCGAGGATGGGACCGAGCTGCTTGCACGGCCCGCACCAGTCGGCCCATAGATCGAGCACGACCGGCACGGTGCGCGACCGTGCCACAACGTCGGTGTTGAACGTCTCGTCCGTGACATCGATGATCAGGCCGGACTGCGCGCCCGGCTCGCCGCCCTCGGCCGAGCCCTGATCCGCCGTGCGCTGCCTGCGCTGCGCAGCGGCCTGACGCGCGCCCAAGTCAATGGCGCCAGAAAGGGAAAAGTCCCGCGGCTGCTTCATGACTCCATCTTGCCGCACCCACGGGGGGCTCCGCCCCCCGTGTACCCCCCGAACCTCTCCCCACGTTGGGGCTCCGCCCCCGTGTACCCCCCGAACCCTCCCCACGTGGGCGCTCCGCCCCCGTGAACCCCCCGGACCCCTTACCCACGGCGCGCTCGGCCCCGGAACACGTCTGCGTCAGAACGCCGGCGCCTCGAAGTACCCGCCCCATTCCTCGCGCAGCGCGCCGCAGATCTCGCCGAGCGTGGCCTCCGCGCTAGCGGCGGCGATTATCGCCGGGATCATGTTCTCGCCAGAGCGCGCGGCCTCGAGCATGGCCGAGAGCGCGGCATCGGCGGCGAACTGGTCGCGCCCTGTCCGCCGCCGCTGCAGGTCGGCGACCTGCTCAACCTCCACTTCGTGGCTGACGCGGAGGATCTCGATCGGCTTCTCCACCGTCTCGGTGTGACAGTTGACGCCGACCACGCGCTTATCGCCCTTCTCCAGCTTCTGCTGATAGACAAAGGACGCCTCGGCGATCTCAGACATGAACCAGCCGTCCTCGATGCCCCGCAGGATGCCGCCGGTCATCGTGCCGTCCGGGCTCATCCCCTTGATCCGGGCGAAGATCTCCTCGGCCTCGGCCTCGAGCTTGTCGGTCAGTGCCTCCAGGTACCACGACCCGCCGAGCGGGTCGGCGACGTTGACGACGCCCGTCTCCTCCATGATCACCTGCTGGGTACGCAGCGCGATCTCGGCGGCCTTGGCACTCGGCAGTGCGAGCACCTCGTCCAGCGCGTTGGTGTGCAGCGAGTTGGTCCCGCCGAGGACCGCGGCAAGCGCTTCGACGGCGGTTCGGACGATGTTGTTGTCGGGCTGCTGCGCCGTGAGCGACACTCCGGCCGTCTGGGTGTGGAAACGCAGCCACTGCGCACGATCGGTGGTCGCGCCGTACTCGTCACGCAGCCAGCGCGCCCAGATTCGCCGGGCCGCGCGGAACTTGGCGATCTCCTCGAAGAAGTCAATGTGCGCGTCGAAGAAGAACGACAGACCGGGCGTGAATCGCTCGATGTCGAGGCCACGCGAGAGCCCGAGTTCTACGTAGCCGAACCCGTCAGCCAGCGTGAACGCTAGTTCCTGCGCGGCGGTTGAGCCCGCCTCCCTGATGTGATAGCCCGACACTGACAGCGGCTTGTAATCCGGGATGTTCTCCGCGCAGTACTCCATCAGGTCGCCGATCAGCCGCAGGTGCGGCTGCGGCGGGAAGAGCCACTCCTTCTGCGCGATGTACTCCTTGAAGATGTCAGTCTGGAGGGTGCCATTGAGTCGGCGCACGTCGGCGCCCTGCCGCTGGGCTGCGGCCAGGTACATGCAGAAGATCGGCACCGCGGGTCCGCTGATGGTCATCGACGTCGTAGTGTCGGCGAGCGGGATGCCGCCGAACAGCATGTCCATGTCGGCGGTGGAATCGATCGCCACGCCGCAGTGACCGACCTCGCCGGCCGATCGCGGGTCGTCGGAGTCGCGGCCCATGAGCGTCGGCATGTCGAACGCGACTGACAGGCCGCCCCCGCCTTGCTGCAGCAGCATCTTGTACCGCTCGTTGGTCTGCACCGCGTTGCCGAATCCGGAGAACTGCCGGATCGTCCACGTACGGCCGCGGTACCCGCCTGGGTAGAGGCCACGCGTGAACGGGAACTCCCCCGGCCATCCGATCCGCTCGAAGCCGGGAACCACGGCGCCCGCGGGCGGGCCGTAAACCGGGTCCACCTTGACTCCGGACAAAGTGGTGAAGTCGGCGTCTCGCTTGCGGGAGGCGTCATACCGGCGCTGCCACCGCTCCCGCCCCCCGTCTTCGGCAAGGCGGTCCGCAGAATCCCGTCCGTCGGCCATCGAGCACCCCAACCACAGATTTAGTCGGACGTCCTACTATCTAGTCAGAGTGTACCCGGCCGATCCGGTGATGAAGAAGTTCGGACGTCCTACTAATAGCCGACTTAGTGCCGCTGGCCAAGGGGAACCCAGGCCCATCGGGGTCGCCAGGAAACTCGGACAGGAAGTCCCAACCATCCGGGCCCTGCGTCGTCTTAGCTAGTGCCCGGCATGCGTCGAATATGTCAAGAACGTCGCTGTCCTCCCAAACGGTGGAAATGTGATGAAGCTATGCAAGACGGTGTAACCAGCGCAGGCTGCGCTGTGCTCCGTCCCAGGGCCGCAGCTCTAGAAGACACAGGGAGCCTTCAGCTAACGTGGCCGCTGGGATCAGCGCGCGCGGCCAAGCGAGGTAGCCCGGTTAACCAGAAGAGCACGGCGGCCAGGCTTCGCGCCTCGGACCAGCAAGCCGTCGAGGAACTGTTCAATGCCTGCTACCCGCGCCTGGCCGGCTGGGTGCGCAGGCTCGTCGACGACGACGAGACCGCCCATGAGATCGCCTCGGAGGCGTTTACCCGCCTGCTGTCGCGGTGGACTGGCCTGGACAACCCGCAGAGCTACCTCTACATGATCGCCACCAATCTCGTCCGGGATCACTGGCGGAAGACCGGCCGGGAGCGCAACGCGATCAGGGTCATGACGGCCGCGGGCCCCGCCGATCCGGCTTATCACCCGGCGCAGGACGTTGACGTCCGGGCGCTGATCCAGGCGCTGCCCGAGCGGCTGCGCAGCCCATTCCTGCTGCACTACTACGGCGGCTTCGGGCTCAAAGAGGTTGCGGTCATGCTTGGCCGCCCCGAGGGCACCATCAAGGCTGACTTGTTCAACGCCAGGGCCCGCCTGAAGGCCGCGCTGGGAGACGCATGACTACCCCACGCGACGAAATCGACGACTGGCTTGAAGGCGACGTGCAGCCGCTCAGCCCGCCGTCGGGTTCGCTGGACCGGATCCGGCGCCGGGCACGGCACCGGAAGGCGCGGCAGGCAATGGTAGCGGCCGCCGGCTGCGCGGTCGTGGTCGCGGCCGCTGTCGCTGTGCCCCAGCTCGTTGGCGGCACGAACCCCCCGGGCAGGTCCAATCCGCCGATCGCGGTGGGGCCTAAGCAGCCGTCCGTCCAGCCCAGCACTAGCCAGGCCACGTCAAGCAGCGTCGGGCCGGACTCGAATAGCAGCGCTCCGATCCAGCAGCAGCAGCGCAGTACGCTGTCCACGACCACGTCGGGGACGATCCCGCCGCCGCACTTCCGGCCGACCTCGGTCACCTTTGTCGGCAATGCCCAAGGCGGCGTGGTCGGCGCGGTCATCGGCCAGGCCGGACCTCCGTGCGCATCGCAATTCTGCACTTCGCTGGCTGGCACATCGGATTACGGCAGCACTTGGTACGGCGTCAGCGCTCCGTATGTTGCCGGCCCTAACGGCCCCGCCGGTGTCAGTCAGCTTCGGTTCGCCAACCTCCGCGACGGCTGGGCCTTCGGTCCCGCATTGTCGGAGACGAGCGTTGGCGGCGCGTCCTGGCAACGGGAGTTCACCGGCGGCCAGCGGGTTATCGACATCGAAGCGGCCGCCGGCGGTCCGGCGCTCGGCCTGTTCGCCACCTGCACAGGCACCGGGCCCGCGTACGCGGCGAACTGTACGAGCTTCTCGTTGAATACATCAGTTGCCGGCAGCCGGAAGTGGACGCCGGTCAGCGTGCCGTCCGGCACGATGTCGACGGGACAGGCCACGTCGGCCAGCCTTGTCGTGACCGGGACGACTGGATACGTGCTCGCGCCGACGGGTGATGTGCTGACCGGACCGGTGTCCGGCGGTACCTGGCGCGTGGCGGGCCACGCACCATGCGCGCCGGGTCCGGCCCAGCTGAGCGGGCTGCCATCGAAGGCGCAGCTGACGACCAGCCCGCAGCAGCTATTGGTGGCTTGCGCCGCCGGGTCCACCGGTAGTCCAAGTTCGACCGGGCCCATGAGCCTGACCAGGCTGTACACCTCGCCCAACGGAGCGAGCTGGCAGCTCGCCGGCACCGTGCAGCACCCCAGCCCCGCGACGTCGCTCGCCTCGGGCACTGCCGGCCAGGTGGTGCTGGCAACGACGGCCGGGATCTACCAGTCCGGCGACAGCGGCAAGACCTGGCAACAGGCGAAACTGGGTGGCGCCGCTCCGGCCGGCGGGTTCAGCTACATCGGCATGACGAACGCCAGCGATGGAGTCGCCGTCCCGGCCGTCTCGTCGCTCGGCGAGATCTTCGTCACCAGCGACGGTGGCCTGACCTGGAGCCCGTCGCCGATCAGCGGCTGAGCGGGTCGGCTAGCTGTCCTTGAAGTCGCCGGCCGTCACCCGGAGATCGCGCAGCAGGCTGAACATGTCCTGCAGCTGGCCTTCGGTGTAGCCGCCCATGCCGAACTCGGCTTGCATGAGGTCCGCCGTGGCGCGCTGCATGACTGTCCGACCCTCCGGCGTGATCTCGGCGAGCGTGCCGCGGCCATCCCGCGGGTTGGGCTTGCGGATCACGAGGTGCTGGCGCTCAAGCCGGTCGATCGTGTTCGTCACGCTGGTCGGATGCACCATCAGCCGCTCGCCGATCAGCCGCATCGGCAGCGCGCCGTCCCGGCTGAAGCTGAGCAGGACCAGCGCCTCGTACCGGGCGAACGTCAGGCCGTGCGGCCGGAGTAGCGCATCGAGCTGGTTGAGCAAGATCTGCTGGACGCGCATGATCGCCGTGACCGCCGCCATGGCCTTGGCGTCCCCGAACCGGCTCTCCCAGGTCTCGGCGGCGCGGGCTATCGGATCGAACGGCAGATCAAGCGGTTTGGGCACAGGCACAACGTACCGTGGCCCGGCTTGCCCGGCATTTTCTCGGCGAGTACCGAACAGCAACCGGCTCGGCCGGCGCGTACGTGGACATGGCCAATTACAGATAGTTACATTGCCAGCTGGGGATCGACTCATAGCTAAATCCGGGGGACAATGTGCGGTCTGGTCACGCCGTCATGGGCCCGGATCCCGTGGTTGCTGCCGGGATCGGCGTAAGGCGCGGGCGCGGCTGGGCTGTGCGCGCGGCTAGCTTCCGCATCGGGCCGCCCGTTCCTGGCCGGTCTGCCCTCGGCATCCTCAGCGATCACCCCGCGCAGTCAGCAGCCCTCGTGGACCTGCTTGCCGGGGTTGCCCGCCCGGCTTACGGCGAGCTACGGGTCCTTGGCCACGACATGGCTACCATCCGCGGCCGAGCGGCCGTCCGGCGCCGCGTCGGCGTCGCGCGCCGCAACGCCAGGCCGCTGCCGGTCATGCGCATTCGCGGGCTGGTCGAGCACTCGGCCCGGATCGCGCGCCCGCACCCGCAGGACCGGCACCTGCTCGCTGCAGCGGTCCTGGACAGGCTGTCACTGACGCCGTGGGCCGAAGTGACGCTGCGGGCCGCGCCGGACGCAATAGCCAGACGGTCCCGGTTGGCGGCTGCCGCCGTTCATCAGCCCGAGCTACTGCTGCTCGACGGCCTGCTTGACGGACTCGAGGCGCGAGAAGTGGAGGTATTAGCAGCCGCGATCCGTGACCTGAGCCGGGACAGCGGCATCCTGCTGGCCGGCTGTGATCGCGAAGCGCTCGAGCTGGCGTGCGATGACGTCCTCATCCTCACCGACGGCGTGCTCATCGGTGCCGAGCTCGCCGCGCCGTGACGTTCAAGTCAGGTTGCTGCCCTAGGCTGCCAGGGTGGACTGGAGCACGCTTGGCTGCGGACGAGGCGGACATGTAACGTTCGCGCCCGACGAGCCGGAGCTCGCGGCCCAGATGGCTGCGATGCTGCCGAACGGGCAGGCGTGGCAGTGCCTGCGCTGTGGCGCTTATGTGCCAGGGCCGCCGACGCGTTCAGGCCCGGCCGCGACGGCGCCAGTGGTGCCACGTGGCAGGGAGATCAGAAGCAACCTGATCCTGCGCGTGTTCGCCATCGAGCGCTACCTGCGCGGCATCGTCTTCGGACTCATCGCGGTCTTCCTGTGGCAGTACCGGTCCTCGCAGGCCACCATCGAACAGCGATTCGACCGCGAAGTGCCCGTTGTCCGTAGCCTGTTCCGCCAATTTGGCTTCAACATCACCAACTCCAAGCTGGTTGGGCTGCTGCACCATGCCCTTACTCTCAGCAGCAAGACCCTGACCCTGCTGGCGATCGGGCTCGCGCTCTACGCCGTCATCGAGCTGGTTGAGGGTACGGGCCTGTGGCTGGCCAGACGCTGGGGCGAGTACTTCGCGATGGTGGCGACGTCGCTGGGGCTGCCGCTCGAGATCTATGACCTCGCAAAGAACGTGTCGGCGACGGCACTAGTGCTGTTCGCCGTCAACCTGGCGCTGGTGCTCTACCTGGTGATCACCAAGCGGCTCCTTGGCGTCCGCGGTGGCAAGGAAGCCTACGACGCCCGGCTGCGGAGCGAGTCGGTGCTGGAAGCCGCGCAGCGGGCAGCGGTGCGGCAAGCCGCGCCTGCGGCCGCGACTGAGGTCACTGGCGCGCCCGTCGCCACCGACACAGCCGACGCAGCCAGCGCGCCCATGGCCGCCAGCACAACCGTAATCACCAGCTCGCCCGTGTCCGCCAGCGCAACCGAAGCCGCCACTGCAACCGAAGCCGCCAGCACAGCCGAGGCTCCAGCACACCCATAGCCGCCCGCGCCGCTGAAGCCGGGCGGCGTCAGCCGGGCGGCGTCAGCCGGGCGGGCGCTAGCCCGGCGGGCGCTAGCCGGAGATGAGCTCGTCCGCGGCCGAGTAAGGGTCGAGATCCCCAGCCAGCACGCGGCCTGCTAGTTCGTCCAGGCGCGATTCGCCGGGCAGACCGCCCATGCGCAACCGCAACTCGCCGACTGCGATCGCCGAGACTTCTTCCCGCACCCGGCGCAGACGGCGCTCGTCAAGCTGCCCGCTGGCGCCGAGCCAGTCGCGATGTTTGTCGATGGCCGCGGCGAGATCCGCGATTCCCTCGCCGGTGGCAGCCGAGGTGCTCACGATCGGCGGCCTCCACTCGTCAGCGCCGTAACGGGCCATGGCCAGCATCGTGCGGAGGTCCCGGACGACTTCCTGGGCGCCGGGCCGGTCGCTCTTGTTGACCGCGAAGATGTCAGCGATCTCCAGGATGCCCGCCTTCGCCGCCTGAATCGAGTCGCCGAGACCCGGCGCGACGAGGACCAGCGCGGTATCCGCGAGCGAGGCGATCTCGACCTCGGCCTGGCCGACCCCGACGGTCTCGATCAGCACGAGGTCAAAGCCGGCCGCCACGAGGATCCGCACCGCCTGCGGAGTAGCCCAGGACAGACCCCCCAGGTGTCCGCGACTTGCCATCGACCGGATGAAGACCTGGTCATCGTTGGCATGGTCCTGCATCCGCACCCGGTCACCGAGCAGCGCCCCGCCGCTGAATGGCGACGACGGATCCACCGCGAGCACGCCAACGCGCAGGCCCGCGCCCCGGTAAACGCGCACGAGCGCGCCAGTCACCGTCGACTTGCCCACGCCCGGCGATCCCGTCAGCCCGACGATGTGCGCGTGCCCCGTCAGCGGCGCGATCACCTTCATGACACGGCGAAGCTCGCTGGATTCGTCTTCCACTAGAGAAACTAGCCGAGCGAGGGAACGCGGATCGCCCGACCTGGCAGCCGTCATCAAGGCCTCCGGGTCGGCGCTACGCCGGGCCCGCGCGGTTAGCCCGGTCACGGCCCGCCCGACTCGGTCACGGCAGCCTCGTCAAGGCTGGCTCAGCCCTGTTCGGCGGCTGGAACCCGAAACAACAGCGCATCGCCCTGCCCACCGCCACCGCACAGCGCCGCCGCACCCAGCCCGCCGCCGCGCTCCCGCAGTGCGTGAATGAGGTGCAGGGCGATCCGGGCGCCGGACGCGCCGAGCGGGTGGCCGATGGCGATCGCGCCGCCGTCGACGTTGACCTTGTCGGGATCCAGACCGAGGTCACGCATCGACTGGATGGCTACCGCTGCGAACGCCTCGTTGATCTCGACCAGATCCAGGTCGCCGACGGTGAGCCCGGCCTTGGCGAGCGCGTGCTGGATCGCGCGTGATGGCTGGGAGTGCAGCGAGTTGTCCGGGCCCGCCACGACGCCGTGCGCACCGACCGACGCGAGCACTGTCGCGCCGGCGACGGCCGCTGCCTCAGCGGACATGAGGACGACGGCGCAGGCACCGTCGCTGATCTGCGACGCCGATCCCGCGGTGATCGTGCCGTCGGCGGCGAACGCGGGCTTAAGGCCAGCGAGGGACTCAGGCGTGGTGTCGGCCCGGACACCCTCGTCCGTGTCGACGATCACGGGCTCGCCGCGGCGCTGCGGGATGAGCACCGGGGCGATCTCGGTCGCCATCAGCCCGTCCTTGATGGCCTTGGCGGCGAGCTGGTGCGACCGGGCAGCGAAGGCGTCCTGCTCCTGCCGGGTGATGCCGAGCTTGGCGTTGTGCCGCTCGGTCGACTCCCCCATCGACACCTGGTCAAAGGCGTCCGTCAGGCCGTCGAGCGCCATCGAGTCGACGAGCTCGGTGGCACCATACTTGAAGCCACGGCGGGACCCCGGCAGCAGGTGCGGCGCCTGCGACATCGACTCCATCCCGCCGGCGACGATGACGTCGAACTCACCGGCCCGGATCAGCTGAGCGGCGAGCGCGATGGCGTCAAGGCCCGACAAGCAGACTTTGTTGACGGACAGCGCCGGGACGGTCATCGGGATGCCAGCCGCTGCCGCTGCCTGCCGGGCCGGGATCTGCCCCTCGCCTGCCTGGAGCACCTGGCCCATGATCACGTAGTCAACGCGGTCGCCGGGCACGCCCGCGCGTTCCAGCGCCGCCTTGATTGCTAGCCCGCCAAGCTGGGCTCCGCTGAATCCGCTCAGTGAGCCGAGCAGACGGCCGATCGGGGTTCGGGCCCCGCCCACGATTACTGCTTCGCGCATAGCTGAAACGATACCTGTCAGTGACCTAGCGCCCGGAGGTGCAGAAGCCGTGCTCACCCGCATCGATCATGTCGGCATCGCGTGCCACGACCTGGCGGCAAAGATCGCCCTTTACGAGTCAGCCTTCGGGCTGACGGTCGCCAGCTTGGAAGTGAACGAGGCGCAGGGAGTCAAGGAAGCGATGCTGCACGTCGCCGACGGTCCGGCCGGCAGTTCCTATGTGCAGTTGCTCGAGCCACTCGGCCCGGACACGCCCGTCGGCAGGTTCCTGGCGCGCCGCGGGGAGGGCGTACATCACGTGGGGTATGGCGTGGCGAACATCACAGCGGCGCTGGCGGCCATCGGCGCGTCGGGCGTGCGGCTCATCGACGAGCGGCCTCGGCACGGCTCCATGGGCGCTTCGATCGCCTTCCTGCACCCGGCGGACATCGGCGGGGTACTGACTGAGCTGGTCCAAAGCCTCGACGCAGGCCCGGCGGCGTGGTCCTAAACCGGTCGGCAAGGCGTAGACCTTCTCGCCCGTACCTTCTCGCGGAGGGTGACGAAGTGTCGTCACGTATGTTACATATCATTAAAAAACGCCATCTCCAGTACTACCAGCCGCGAACACGCCGCCAACGGGTCACCGGGGGAGTACGCTGCCACCACCGGACGGAAGCTCTTTCGTGCCGGCCGGGCAAGGCGGCTTTGACCAGCGCCGATCAGGCTCGGCAATCGGACCCGACAGGCGATCGCTTCGGTGCGCGACCCTCCCGTCTACACAGGATTAGGCGACATGCAGCCCGACATTGATGCTCAGCTCAGCAACTTCTTTGTGGAGAACTCCATCCCCGAGTTCTCGAGGGTCATGCGCGGATATGACCCGACTCAGGTCCAGACAGAACTGGGGCGTCTCGACACCGAGGTGCGCAAGCACCAGGAGAACGCTCAGGCCCTGCAGCGCGAACTAGCCGACGCGCACCGCCAGCTTCAAGAGCAGGAACGGCCGACGTACTCGGGCCTCGGCTCGAGGATCGAGCAGCTACTCCGGCTCGCCGAGGAGCAGGCCACCGAGATAGTGCAGGAGGCCAGGTCCGCCGCCAACGAGATGAACGCGGCCGTCAAGGTCGAGGCCGCCGAGGCGCGAGCGTCGGCCGAGAACGAGGCCGCCGAGTTGCGCGCTGTCGCCAAGCGCGAGACCGACGACCAGCGCTCATCCGCTGAGCGCGAGGCCGAGGCGATCAGGACCAAGGCCGGGCGCGAGTCCGACGAGCTTAAGTCGACCACCGAGCGTGAGGTCGCCAAGCTCCGGGCCACGGCTGATCACGAGGTGGCCGAGAAGCGCGCGGGCAACGAGCGCGAGGTCGCCAAGATGCGGACGACCGCCGAGCGCGAGGTCGCGCAGATGCGCGCGTCTTCCAAGCGTGACCGGGACGAGATTCTGACCACGGCGAAGCGGCAAGCCGACGAGATGCGCAGCCAGGCGCAGCGGGCCTTCGAGGACAGCGAGGCGGCCCGGGCGCAGGCCGAAGCCGAGTTCGAGATGCAGCTCGCGGCGCGACGCGAGGAAGCCGAGCGCCAGGAGACCGAGCGGCTGGCGAAGGCGCAAGAAGCCACGCAGAAGATGGTCTCCGAGGCCGAGCAGCGGGCAGCTGTTGCCGAGGAGCGGGCTAGCAAGGCGAGCATTCAGGCCGAGCAGACCAGGCGCGAGGCCGACCAGCACTCGCAGCAGCTAGTCAGCAACGCCAAGAAGAACGCCGACGCCATCCTGGCCCAGGCGAAGGGCCAGGCCGATCAGCTGCTCGCTGACACCAAGTCCGAGGCCGAGCGGGTGCGCAGCAATGCCCAGCGCCAGGTCGACGATCTGAACAAGCAGAAGGAGAGCGTCGGCGCTCACCTCGCGCAGATCAGCCAACTGCTGGGCGGCACGATGCCGGGCCTCGCGGACGTGCTCAAGTCCAGCCCGCCGCAGCAGGCCGCCGTCGCGTCCGCGCCGGTCAGGGCTGTCACTGCCGGACCGGCCGCCGATGCGGAGCCCGCTCCGGTGCCCGCCACGGCTGCGGCTCCGGTCCGGCAGTCTGCCGCTCCGGTCGCCGACGCCCCGGCCAAGGCGTCGGCCAACGGCAAGCCGGGTGAGGGCGAGGATGAGTGGTGGACCGAGTAACCGGTCAGTGTGAGTCGCCCGGCACCTAGCTCCGGGCGCTGGCCGAGCCGGCCTCGTTAGACGGATCGAGGGCCCTCCCGCTAATGCGGGAGGGCCCTCAGCGTCATCACCACCGCCAGGTGCGTACTCGCCGCGGGCGCCGTCGCTGTGGAACGTGGGGCTGGAATCCTGGCGCATTGCGGCTCCGGTCACACGGCGAGCGTCTGACCCCCATCCACAACCAGCGTCTGCCCGGTCATGAACGACGACGCCTCGCTGGCCAGGAACACAGCTGGGCCCGCCATCTCCTCCGGGCTGGCCCACCGCTTCATCGCCGAGGTGGCAACCGTGGCCGGACCCACCATTGGATCTTCCCAGAGCGTGCGGTTCAGCTCGGTCGCCGTCCAGCCGGGGCACAGCGCATTGACCCGCACGCCGGCGGTGCCCCATTCGACGGCCAGCGACTTGGTCAGCGACACCAGCCCAGCCTTGGCGGCGCCGTACGGGGTGATCAACGGCGAGGCTGCGATGCCCGTGACCGACGCGACGTTGATGACCGTGCCGGTCCCCCGATCGAGCAGGTGACCAGCGAACGCGTGACAGACGTACACCGCCGAGCTGAGGTTGAGCTGGATGAGCTTGTCCCAGCCCGAGAGCCGCAGATCGCGGAACGGGACCATGAAATTGGACCCGCCGGCGTTGTTCACGACGATGTCGACGGCTCCGAGCTGGTCAATCGCGGTGTTGGCAGCCCGGCCGACCGCGTCGTAGTCGGTGACGTCCGTCGGAATCACGATGGCCTTGCGGCCGACGGCGTCGATGGCCTCGGCGGTCTCGGCGAGCCCGTCGGCACTGCGTGCGACGAGGGCGACATCAGCGCCCGCGTCCGCCAGCGCTACCGCGATGACACGGCCGATGCCGCGGGAAGCGCCGGTCACGAATGCGGTCTTGCCAGTCAGGTCAAACAAGCTCACGATCAGACCTCCCAGTCGGTGGGCAACGGCCACGCCGCCGGGTTGACCCGGCGCACGATCTCGTTCAGCACGATCCGGACGTAGCGCTCCCCCACCCAGAGGTGCTTGGCGCCCGGAACTCCGATGACCTCCGCTTGCGGCACCCGCGCGAATCGCTGGCGCGCCTCCGGCGGCTGGAGGTAATCATCGTGCTCGGGTACCAGTGCGAGCAATGGCTTGCCCGACCGGGCCCAGGCATCAAGGTCGGCATCGCCGGCGCGACGTAGTGGCGGCGACAGCAGGATCGCGCCGGCGAGGTCTGGATCGTTGCCCCAGCGCAGCGCCATCTCGGAGCCGAAGGACCAGCCGACAAGCCAGAGCCCCGGCAGCTCCAAGTCGGCGCTGTACCCGATCGCCGCTGCCACGTCGTGCCGCTCGGTCTCGCCGGCGCCAAACTCCCCTTCGCTGCGGCCGCGCTCAGACGACGTGCCGCGCGTGTTGAACCGCAGGACCGCGAGGTCCGCCAGCGCAGGCAGCCGGTAGGACGCCTTGCGGAATATGTGGCTGTCCATCATGCCGCCGTGGGTCGGGAGTGGATGCAGACAGATGAGCGTGGCGACCGGCGGCCGGCTGGCCGGCAGCGCAAGCTCGCCGACGAGGTTCAGGCCGTCGGAGGTACCCAGCGTGATCTGCTCTCGCCGGGCCGGCAAGACAGTGCTGGCTGTGATCTCGGTCATCGCGTCCTCACCGGTGCGTCTGCGGACCAGGTCCGGAGCGGCGCGGGCGTCGCTGCCAGCATGCGTTGTGCCAGTGGCGTCGTTCTTCTGCGGCCGGCGAGTCGGCGGGCCAGACAACGACGTGTGCGGTACCCGCGACGAGTTCCTGGTCGCAGCCCGGACAGCGGTAAGTTTTGGTCGCCGCGGCGCCAGGCACCTGACGCACGACCCAGTCGCCATCAGGCCACTCCTGCAACTGCGGCGGCCCGAGCCGGACCGCGTCGTCGCCAGAGGCCGGGGGCGCTGGTTTTGGCCGGCGTGCTCGCCGGGGTTTGCTCGGTGCCTCCGACGGCAACCGCCGCGCTTTTCGCGGGCTCACGTGCACAGCCTGCGTGCCTCAGCTGCCTCCGCCGGGGGCTGGGCCAGAACGGCCGCGCCCGACGCTGCGGAACTCGATGCCGGCTGTGGCGTGCTCAGCCAGCAGGGGAGGCGGCGCGAAATCCGGGTAGCCGTAGGCGTCGTGCATGGCCCGCAAGCCCGCGAGCACGGCCGACGGCCCTGCCGAGTCCAGCAACTGGAACGGGCCCCGCGGATACCCGCAGCCCAGCATCATCGCCGTGTCCACGTCTTGTGCCGTGGCGTAGCCGTCCTGGACCATTCGGACCGCGTCGGCCAGGTGTGGATAGAGCAGCGCTCCGACCAGGAAACCCGGCCGGTCTGGCGCTTGCACGACGACCAGTCCGAGCCTGGCCGCAAGCGCGGCGCCGACCGCCATTGCCTTGTCCGAGCTCAGGCTCGTCTGGATGAGTTCGGCCAGGCTGCCTGCGGCGATACCGCAAGGCAGGTTCAGTCCGACTGACTGCTCCGGCCGCCCGGCGGCAAGCGCGGCTGGCAGCACCGGCTGCCCCTCCGCCGCGGCAATCAGCACGAGGTCCGTCGGATGGGCCGCGTTCCTGGTGACGTTGATGCCTGCGCTCGCGAGCGCGGTCGCGAGGTTGGCCTCGACTTCATCGCCGGACCCGATCAGCGTGACGATGTCAGGAGCAGTCGAGCCGAGCCCGTTCCCGCCCGAATCGTTAGATTTGGTGCCGTAGTCGTAGATCCCACGGCCGGCTTTGCGCCCGGTCCGGCCCGCATCGCAGAGGCGGCGCAGCAACGGCGCGGGCGTGTACCTGGGCATGCCGAATTCGGCGCGCAGCACTTCCATGATCGACAGCGAGGTGTCCAGCCCGATGAGATCGAGGAGCGCCAGCGGCCCCATCGGCAGGCCAATCCCGGCTGTCGCAGCCAGGTCAATCTCCTCCCGACTGGCGTAACCGGTCTCCAGCAACTGGGCTGCGTGGTTCAAGTAGGGCAGTAGCAGCGCGTTCGCGACGAAGCCGGCCCGGTCGCCAACTTGCACGGTCGTCTTGCCGAGCCGCTGGGCAAGCGCCGCGACAGTATCCGCGACACCGTCGCCGGTCAGCGGGGTGGAGACGACCTCCACCAGCCGCATCACGGGCGCGGGGTTGAAGAAGTGCATTCCGACGACGCGGCCGGGGTGCTTTGTTGCCGCCGCGATCGCGGTGACCGACAACGACGACGTGTTCGTCGAGAGGATCGCCTCCGGGCTCGTGACCCGGTCCAGCTCCGCGAAGATCTGCCGCTTGATCTCGATCCGCTCTGGCACGACCTCGACGGCCAGGTCAACGGCCGCCGCGTCGCTGAACCCGGCGGCCGGGCGGACCCGGGCGCGTATCTCCGCCTGCTCGCTGGCGGACAGCTTGCTCCGGCTCACGGCCTTCGACAGGCTGGCATCCAGGAAGCCCAGGCCGCGGCTCAAGGCCTCTGGATCGGCCTCGATCGCGACAACCCCGATCCCGGCTCGCGCGAATACTTCGGCTATGCCCGCGCCCATCGTGCCGAGGCCGACGACCGCTACCTCGCGAATGTCCATGGCGGCGACATTACCGTCGCCACCACCAGGTGCCGTCAGCGCCCGGCTAGCCGCGATGCGATGCGCCGCGCCGTCAGATCCGCAGTGGTGCAAGCCACGAGTGCGCTGAGCGATCATGATGACAGGAGTCCAGCGTTCCGACCCAGCCTGACTTTGTGGAGCGAGCCGCATGCCACGTCCGGACCGCAGCAGTGCCCTCGACCATGTCGTCGTGCTCATGTTCGAGAACCGCTCATTCGACAATCTTCTGGGCCGGCTCTACCAGCCTGGTGAGATCGCGTCGTTCGAGGGAGTGAGTGGCAAGGACCTCGCCAACCCTGTGCCGGACTGGGCTGCGGATCGATCCGGCGGCGCCTTGTTGAGCTACGGCCTCGCAGCGGACATGAACACGCCGAGCACCGACCCTGGCGAGGAGTACCAGCACGTCAACACCCAGCTGTTCGGCGTCATCGACCCGCCGGCCAACCGCGACGTGCTCGCCGGCAAGATGGTGGCGCCGTTCAACTCCCCGGCCGATGCGCGACAGCGGCCGTCCATGGACGGTTTCGTCACCGACTACATCAGCGCGTTCACCGCCGAGATCGGCAGACAGCCGCGCTACGACGAGTACGCGCAGATCATGACCGGGTATGCGCCCGAGCAGATGCCGGTCACCGCCGCGCTGGCGCGCGGATTCGCGGCTTTCGACCACTGGTTCTGCGAGGTCCCGTCCCAGACCTTCGCTAACCGCTCGTTCTTCCACGCGGGGAGCTCGTCCGGGTATGTCGACAACCTCTCCCCGCCCGATTCGTTCCCGCTCCACAACACGGCCGAGACGATCTTCGAGCGCCTGGACCAGCAAGGGCTCAGCTGGCGCGTCTACTGTGATCCGCCGAGCCATATCTCGCTGACTGGCATCATCCACGCGCCGCGGCTGTGGCCGTACTTCGCCACCAAGTTCGTCTCCACCGATCAGTTCCTGCAGGACGCCGCGGACGGCAACCTGCCGACGTACTCGTTCATCGAGCCGAACCTGCTGTACGGCCACAACGACATGCATCCGGCCTTCGACGCGCTGTTCCGCGACACGCCGATCGACTCGCCGTCGTCGCTGCTCGGCGGCGAGGCGCTGCTGGCGAAGATCTACAACGCGGTCCGCTCGGCGTCGTCGCCGCAAGGTTCCAATGCCTGGAACACGCTGCTCGTCATCACCTTCGACGAGCACGGCGGCACCTACGACCACGTACCCCCGCCGCTGGCGCCGCCGCCAAGTCCGGCGACGGCGACAGGCCAGATGAACTTCGGCTTCGACCGATCGGGCGTCCGCGTGCCGACAATCGCGATCTCCGCCTGGATCCCAGGGCAGTCGGTCATCACCAGCCAGCACCGTGCCACCTCAGTTATCGCCACACTGCGCAATCGCTGGCAGCTCGGCGCGCCGCTTACCGGGCGCGACGCTATCGCCGCCGATCTCGCGCCCGTCTTGTCGCTGGACACGCCGCGCGATCCGGCCGACTGGCCCGAGGTCATCCCGCGGCCGGTACCGCCGTACACCGCGGAGGTACCCGCGCCCGAAGCCGCGCTCGTCGGCCTGGGCCGGGCGGCCCTGCACGCCTGCATCGCGCTGGCCGAACACGGCGGCAAGAGCAGTCCGACGCTGACGACGGACGAGACCATCAGCCGGGCAGATGGCATCGAGCTCATCATCGACCTGGCCGGCGACGCTTTCAGTGGCCTGCGGGGCGGCTAACGCCTAACCGAGGCGCGCCAGCGACGGTGCGGCCCAAGCGACGGTGCGGCCCGGCTACGGTGCGGCCCAGTGACGGTGCGGCCCGGCTACAGTGAGGACTCGTGCGTATCGTGATCGCCCGGTGCAGCGTGGATTACGCGGGACGGCTGTCGGCACACCTGCCGCTGGCCACCCGTTTGCTCATCGTCAAGGCTGACTCCTCCGTGCTCGTCCACTCCGACGGCGGGTCCTATAAGCCGCTGAACTGGATGTCACCGCCATGCCGGCTCGAGGAGGAGCCGGGCCGCTGGGTCGTCACCGGCAAGTCGGGCGAGACGCTGACGATCGAGCTCGCCGAGATCATCAGCGACTCCTCCCACGACCTCGGCATCGACCCAGGCCTGGTCAAGGACGGTGTGGAGTCGCACCTGCAGGAACTGCTGGCAGGCCGGCTTGACGTCCTCGGCGCCGGCTGGCGGCTCGTGCGGCGCGAGTTCCCGACGGCCATCGGCCCGGTCGACATCATGTGCCGGGACGCGGCGGGCATCAGCGTGGCGATTGAGGTCAAGCGGCGCGGCGAGATCGACGGCGTGGAGCAGCTGACGCGCTATCTCGAGCTGCTCAACCGGGATCCGCTGCTCGCGCCGGTGCAGGGCATCTTCGCCGCGCAGGAGATCAAACCGCAGGCACGGGTGCTGGCTGAAGACCGCGGCATCCGATGCGTCACGCTGGACTACGACACGATGCGCGGCATGGACGACGGCGCGCTGCGGTTGTTCTGACTAAGCGCGCCGGTAATCGTGCCTGATTCGCCAGGTTCTGCAATCGAAGGAGCATAACCAGCTCATGGGCCAGACAGCTTCGCACGACCTCGCCTCCGGCAGCCTGACCGCGACCGAGCACCGGCTCGCCAATGGCCTGCGCATTGTGCTCTCCGAGGACCACCTCACTCCGGTCGCGGCGGTCTGCCTCTGGTATGACGTCGGCTCCCGCAACGAGACCGAAGGCCGGACCGGTCTCGCGCACCTCTTCGAGCATCTCATGTTCCAGGGATCGGCTCAGGTCCACGGCAATGGCCACTTCGAGCTCGTCCAGGGAGCTGGCGGCTCACTCAACGGCACCACAAGCTTCGAGCGCACGAATTACTTCGAGACCATGCCCGCGCACCAGCTGGAGCTCGCCCTCTGGCTGGAAGCGGACCGCATGGGCTCGCTCCTGGCGGCGCTCGACGAGGAGTCATTGCAGAACCAGCGGGACGTGGTCAAGAACGAGCGCCGTCAGCGCTACGACAACGTGCCCTACGGCACCGCATTCGAGCGGCTGATCGCGCTCGCTTATCCGCCCGGCCACCCGTACCACCACACGCCGATCGGCTCGATGGCCGATCTGGATGCGGCGACGCTGGCGGACGCGCGCGCGTTCTTCCGGGCGAACTATGCGCCAAACAACGCGGTGCTCGCGGTCGTCGGGGACATCGACCCGGAGCAGACGCTGGCATGGGTCGACAAGTACTTCGGGTCGATCCCGCCCGGAACGGGCAAGGTGCCACCGCGCGACGGAACTCTGCCCCACACCATCGGTGCCGAGATACGCGAGGAGATCCGCGAGGAAGTGCCGGCGCGGGCTCTGATGGCCGCCTACCGACTGCCACCCGACGGAACCCGTGACTGCGACGCTGCCGACCTGGCCGCCACCGTTCTTGGCTCCGGCATGTCATCCCGGCTCTATAACCGGCTGGTGCGGCGCGACCGTACGGCCATATCGGCAGGCTTCGGGGTGATGCGGCTCGTCGGCGCCCCGTCCGTGGGGTGGCTGGAAGTGAAGGCGGCAAGCGGCGCCGAGTTCGAGGGGATCGAGTCGGCCGTCGATGAGGAGCTGGCGAGGCTCGGCGCAGACGGCCCGTCGGCCGAGGAGATGGAGCGGGCCCAGGCCAGGCTGGAGCGAGAGTGGCTCGACCGGCTTGGCACCGTGGCAGGCCGGGCCGACGAGCTGTGCCGGTACGCGGTCTTGTTCGGTGACCCGCAGCTCGCGTTCACCGCCATCGGCCGGATCCTCGACGTGACCTCGGCCGAAGTCCGGGCCGTCGCCGCAGCCAGGTTCCGCCCCGACAATCGCGCGATGCTGGAGTACGAGCCAGTGAACCCGCAGGACCAGGCACCCCCGCCGGACCAGGCAACTCCGCCAGACCTGCCCACGCCGGCGGCTGGCACGCAGGAAGAGGCAGGCCAGTGACCGACCCGCTCGTGACGATGGACTTGCACCCGTTGCCCATCGCCGGACACGCGAAGCCGTGGGAGTTCCCGGTGCCTCAGCGCGGCGCCCTGTCGACCGGCCTGAAACTTCAGCGGTGCCACCGGCCGGGCCAGCAGGTCATAGCCGTGGAGATCTGCCTTGACGCGCCGCTCGACGCCGAGCCTGACGGGCTCGACGGCATTGCCACCATCATGGTGCACGCGCTGTCGGAGGGATGCGGCCCGTACTCAGCCGAGCAGTTCGCCGCTGAGCTGGAGCGGTGCGGCGCGACGGTCGGCTCGCACGTCGACTACACCGGCGCTCGCATCTCGATGGAGGTGCCCGCCTCCCGTCTGGCCAGGGCGCTCAGTCTGCTCGCGGAGGCACTGCGGGCTCCGACATTCGCGGTCAGCGAGGTCGATCGGCTGGTGCACAACCGTCTCGACGAGATCCCCCACGAGCTGGCCAGCCCGCCACGGCGCGCGGCCAAGCAGCTGGCCGCGGAACTGTTCCCGGAGTCGTCGCGGATGTCCCGGCCGCGCCAGGGCACCGAGGACACGGTCGCCCGAATCGACGCCCCCGGCGTGCGCGCGTTTTACGAGGCGCACATGCGGCCGGAGACGGCGACCGCGATCATTGTGGGTGATCTGACACGCACCGATCTGGATGCGCTGCTCCCCGAGACCCTTGGCGCGTGGGCGGGCGACGTGGCCGCGCCGCAGGCCGTGCCGCCCGTCACGGCCGACGACACCGGCCGGGTCGTGATCGTCGACCGGCCGGGCGCGGTCCAGACCCAGCTGCTCATCGGCCGCACGGGGCCCGATCGGCGCGACCCGATGTGGCCGGCGCTCGTTGTCGGCACCTACTGCCTGGGCGGGACGCTGACATCGCGGCTGGACCGGGTCCTGCGCGAGGAGAAGGGCTACACCTACGGTGTCCGGGCATTTGCACAGGTGTTGCGCTCACCGGCATCGGCTTTCGGCGACGGCGTGGTGGGCAGCTCGCTCCTGGCCATGAGCGGTGCGGTCGACACCGAGTCAACGGCCCCTGCTCTGGCTGACCTGCAGGCCGTCCTGCGAGCGCTGGCCGCCGGGGGGCTGACGGATAGCGAGCGTGACCTGGCTGTGCAGAATCTGGTACTCGTCGCCCCGCTACGGTACGAGACCGCCGGGGCCGTCGCTGGCACGCTGGCGGATCAGGTGGAACAGCACCTGCCCGACGACTACCAGGCGCAGCTGTACAAGCGGCTTGCCGCGACGAGCGCAGTCGAAGCGACGGCAGCGGTTGTCGCGGCGTTCCCCGCGGACCGCCTCGTCACGGTTCTCGTCGGCGACGCCGCCCGGATCAAGGAGCCGGTTGAGGCACTCGGGATCGGCGACGTCAGCGTGGTCGCCAGCTGAGGCCTGCGAGCGCCGTGGGAGGCTGACAGGACAATGGCAACGACGCCGCGATTCGATCAGATCCAGACCGACCGGCTGCTGATGCGGCGCTGGCGGGATTCCGACCGAGCGCCCTTCGCCGCACTGAACGGCGATCCGGAAACCATGCTGTACTTCCCGGCGACGCTCGATAGTGCGGCGAGTGACGCGTTCGTCGACCGCATCGAGGAGCGATTCGAGGAGCAAGGGTACGGCCTGTGGGCTCTTGAGCTGGCCGCCACTGGCGAGTTCATCGGCTACACAGGCCTGAATCCGTTGCCCGACGGCGTGCCGGGCGCCGGTTGCATGGAGGTCGGCTGGCGCCTAGCACGGCACGCTTGGCACCACGGCTATGCGACTGAGGCCGCCACTGCCGCCGTCGCCATCGCCTTCGATGGCGCTGGCCTAGCCGAGCTCTGGTCGATCACGGCTGTGGTCAACGAGCCGTCGCAGGCAGTCATGCGGCGGATCGGCATGACGGAGGTCGCCAGGTTCGACCACCCGCGAATACCAGCCGGCCATCCCACCCAGCCGCACGTCGCCTATCACTTGGCGCGACCCAGCGAGAGGTGACAGTCGGCTGCCGCCCAGCCCCCATCCGATGCCCTGAGCCGGACCGGGTCACGGCTGCCAGCGACAGCGCCGCTCACGCACTCAGCTAGCAAGCAGGTGGGCGTTGATGGCCCTGGCGGCCGCCGCCAGCTCGGGCACGGCCATAACAGCAACTCCCGCGGCCCGCAGCCGGAGCGCGCCGCCGCCTGGCACGAAGATGGGCGGCTCGCGCCAGGCGATGACCACGCGGCCGATTCCGCTGGCAATGATCAGGTCAGCGCACGGTGCCGGCCTGGACGCTCGCGCCGCGCAGGGCTCGAGCGAGCTGTACAGGGTCGCGCCAGCCAGGCCCGTCACGGCGGTTGCGCCGGGGAGGCCGATCTTGGCCAGCGCCACTTCCTCGGCGTGATCGGCGGGGTCACGCTCGCGGGAGTAGCCATCCGTCAGTACGGTGCCGTCCGCGCTGACCAGCACCGCACCGACCGAAAACGCGGTCGCCGATGGCGTGCAGCACCTCGATAGCTCGATGGCAGCGCTGAGCCAGCGGCGGTCCGCTTCGGAGCTGCCAGGCTGAGTCACGCGGCACAACCTACCCGAGGCGATCTTGGCAGGCGAGCCGGTGATGTACTGATCTCAGGCACCAGGCACAGAGCAGCGCTCACGCGTACAATCGCAGCAAATCGCACAGAACGGCGGTGCAAGGTCATGACAGCCACGCTCGGGACGTTCGGGTTCGTCCGGTCGGCCGAAACGTTCGACAGCCTGAATCCGGCCACCGGCGAGGTCATCGGCACCTATCCGGTCTTCGGCGAGCAGGACGTGGCGGACGCTGTCGAGCGCGCCGCAGCGGCCGCGCAATGGTGGGCAGACCTCGGCTGGACCGGACGCAAACAGCGTCTCCTGGCGTGGAAGTCGTACCTGACTCGTTACATCGGCCGCCTGGCCGAGCTTGTGCACAACGAGACCGGCAAGCCGCTTGCCGACGCGCAGGTCGAGATCATGCTCGCGATCGTGCACATCGACTGGGCCGCCAAACACGCCCGCAGGGTCTTGCGCCCCCGCCGGGTCCGCAGCGGCCTGGTCGCGATCAACCAGGTGGCGACCCTGGAGTACCAGCCACTCGGCGTTGTCGGCGTGATCGGGCCGTGGAACTACCCGGTGTTCACTCCCATGGGGTCGATTGCCTACGCACTTGCAGCTGGGAACGGGGTCGTCTTTAAGCCCAGTGAGCTGACCCCCGCGGTGGGCGCCTGGCTGGTGAGCTCGTTTGCCGAGGTCGTGCCCGAGCAGCCGGTCCTGCAGCTAGTGACGGGCATGGGCCAGACCGGCGGCTACCTGGCCCGCAGCAGTGTCAACAAGATCGCATTCACCGGCTCGGCCGCGACGGCCAAGAAGGTCATGGCGGCATGCGCTGAGAACCTCACTCCGATGGTCGCCGAGTGCGGCGGTAAGGACGCCTTCATCGTCGGCGCCGACGCCGACCTCGATGCCGCCGCCGATGCGTGCGCCTGGGGCGCGCTCTCGAACGCCGGCCAGACGTGCGTCGGTGTTGAGCGTGTCTACGTCGTTCAGGACGTATATCACACGTTCCTCGAGAAGCTGGCCGATCGCGTGAGCAGGGTCCGTCCGGGCGATGACCGGGAGGCCGACTACGGGCCGATGACGCTGCCTGGCCAGGCCGAAGTAATCGAGAGGCACATCGCGGACGCTCTGGCGCGTGGCGGACGCCCAGTTGTCGGCGGCATCGCCAGCATCCGGCGCCCGTTCGTCGGCCCGGTGATCCTGGCCGATGTGCCCGAAGAGAGCAAGGCGGTCACCGACGAAACGTTCGGGCCGACCATTACCGTCGCCAAGGTCGCGAGCCTGGCCGAGGGCGTCGAGCGTGCCAATGCCAGCCGCTACGGCCTGGGCGGCACTGTCTTCGCCGGCAGCAGGAAGGCCGCAATGGCGGCGGCCCGCGAACTGACCAGTGGCATGACCGCGATCAACTCGGTTATCTCGTTCGCCGGCGTGCCGTCGCTGCCGTTCGGCGGGTCAGGGGACTCCGGGTTTGGCCGGATCCATGGCGCGGACGGGCTGCGAGAATTCGCCCGGCCCAAGGCGATCGCGAGGCAGTGGATTAAGCCGCTCGTGAACCTCACGTCGTTCAGCCGGACCGACGCGGACATGAAGAAGCTCCTGAACATCGTCACCATGCTGCACGGGCGCCGATACAAGCAGCGGGGCGAGCACTAATCTGGACAAACTTCGCAGGCGAATCGCGGCGCGTCCCGGCTGCGTGGAGACCCTGTCAGATTGGTGAGGGCAAATGCCGCATAATGATCGCGATCATGACTGAATCTGCCAGGGTCTCGCTGAGGACTCGATCTACTGCGCGCTGAGGATCGAGAGCACGGAGTTGGCGGGCTCCAGCGCGGCCAGGGGCGCGCGGCCCTGGATCAGGTCAGCGGCGCGCTCGGCGATCGCGATCGTCGGCGCGTTGGTGTTGCCGCGCGGCACCGTCGGCATGACCGACGCATCGACCACACGCAGGCGCTCGACGCCGCGCACCCGCAGCTCGGTGTCGACCACGCTCGCCAGCTTCGAGGCTGCGACGCGCGAATCGCCGCCCATCGCGCACGTCCCGACCGGGTGATAGAGCGTGGACAGGCTGCCGCGGACCCAATCGCGCACGTCGACGTCGCTCTGCACGGCCGGACCCGGAGCGAGCTCGGCGCGGAGCTCCTTGCTCAGCGGCCTGGCGGCCGCGATCTCGCGGGCTATGCGGACGGCTCTAACCAATGATTCAAGGTCATCGATGTCCGACAAGTACGACGGATCGATCAGCGGCTTGTGCCGCGGGTCAGTGCTGCGCAGCCTGATCTTGCCGCGGCTGCCAACCGAGACGAGCGTGATGAGCACAGAGAGCGCCCGGCTGGCCGGATCGGCGAGGCCGCCATCCACGAACGGCACCGGCAGCACGTGCCACTGAATGTCCGGCGCGACCAAGGCTGGATCGGTCCGGCTGAAGCCGCCCGCCTCGGCAATGTTGGTAGTCATTGGCCCCGAGTGCATCAGCTGCCAGCGGGCCAGGTTCCGCGGACCCGCCTTCTCCCACAAACTGCGGGTCTTCGGCGCGCTCCACATCGCCGGCACGACTGGGTGATCGGACAGGTTGCTGCCGACGCCGGCGTTCTCGGCCATCACCGCGATGTTGTGCTCGTGCAGGTGATCCGCCGGGCCGACGCCCGAGAGCATCAGCAGCTGCGGGCTGCCGATCGCGCCGGCCGACACGATGATCTCGGCCTCGGCCCTGACGAGCTCCTCGACGCCGCGGCGCAGGTAACGCACGCCGGTGGCCCGGCCAGCCGCGATTTCGATCCCGGTGACGAGCGCATCGGTGTGGATCGTCAGGTTCGGACGGCCGGCTACCGGGTGCAGGTACGCGTCGGCCGCCGACCACCGGCGCCCGGCCTTCTGCGTGACCTGGTAGTAGCCGACGCCCTCCTGCTCGGGCCCGTTGAAGTCGTCGTTCGCCGGAAGGCCGCTGTTGCGCGCGGCAGTGACGAAATCGCCGGTCAGCCCGCTGCGGAACTTGAGATCCTGCACGCTGAGTGGGCCAGCTGCACCGTGATAGGCCGAAGCGCCGCGCGAGTTGCTCTCAGCTCGCAGGAAGTAGGGCATCAGGTCGGTGTAACCCCAGCCCTCGCAGCCGTAGTCGTCACGCCAGGAGTCGTAGTCGTGTCGGCTCCCGCGGATATAAATCATCGCGTTGATCGACGATGACCCACCGAGCACCCGGCCCCGCGGCCAGTAGATGGAGCGACCGCCAGCGCGATCCTGCGGGACTGTCTGGTAGTTCCAGTCGTAGGCACTCTGGAAGAGCAGGTTGACCGCGGCGGGGATATGGATCTCGTCTGCGGTGTCCGGAGGTCCGGCTTCCAGCAGGAGCACGCGCGAGTCGGGGTTCTCGCTGAGCCGCGAGGCCAGAACACAGCCAGCGCTGCCCGCGCCCACGATGACGTAGTCGTACACGCCCCTGTCCTCCCAATCCACCGGATCAAGGCCCACCGGAACCCTGCTCGGCCGGCACGATCGCCTCAGTTGGCACCGGCAACATGGGGCCGGGGATCCTGCTGCCGCAGATGGCTTCCTGGACCTAGCTGCCGGGGACGCTGAACAAGAGTATCGAGCTATTTATCCTCAGCTCTACCTGTTCGTGCGAATCAGGACAATGTGCAGAACGCCGTCGCAGAGGTACGGGGTGGCCCTGGGGCTTCCGGGCCCGGACATCAGCGCGCTCCCGGCCATGAAGGCCGGGAGCGCGCTCCCCCCACCTGTATGCGGCCCCCGCACTCCGGCGGGCCCCCGAGAACCGCCGACGTACCGAGATGGACCGCGAGCCGCTGAGCGGCTCATTTCCGGGCCCAGATCAGGCCCAAGCTTCCTGTCGGACTAAACCCTCTGACGGCGCTGACCGAGCCGTGCAGCTCGATCACTCTTCGTATTCATACGATGCCACATCGTGTTCAGCTTTGTGAATACCCCATGGTCAGGCGCCTAACCCCGCCGGGAAGCAAGGACTATTCCCGAGAAGCGACCAAGATCTGAAGACCTTGCTACCAAGGGTTTTCGTGCCAGGACTCCGATCACCTCGGCTAGGTAAAATCCGATCCCGGTACCGTGGGTTCATGCCACGCGACCACGAAACCCCCGTCGTCCTATCGAGGATCTATACCCGCACCGGCGATGACGGGACCACTGCGCTCGGCGACATGAGCCGCGCGCACAAGACCGATCCCCGGCTGGCCGCGTATGCCGACACTGACGAGGCCAACTGCGCGATCGGGGTCGCGGTCACCATGGGGCAGCTGCCACCCGAGATCGCCTCGCTGCTGGTCCGCATCCAGAACGAGCTCTTCGACGTCGGCGCGGACCTGTGTAACCCGGTATCGGAGGATCCCGCCTATCCTCCTTTGCGGATCGATGCCAGCTATATCACCGCGCTCGAGCACGCCTGCGACGAGTTCAACGAGGGGCTGCCCGTCTTGCGGAGCTTCGTCCTGCCAGGAGGCAGCCCGGCCGCCGCGCTGCTGCACGTGGCGCGGACGGTCGTCAGGCGCGCCGAGCGCAGTACGTGGGCGGCGCTCGATGCGCATGGCGCCAGCATGAACCCACTCACCGCGCAATACCTGAACAGGCTCTCGGACTTGCTGTTCATCCTGGCCCGGCATGTCAACGAGCCAGACGGCGACCTGCTGTGGAAGCCGGGCGGCGAGCGCTAGGAAGCCCCGCTCAGGTAACCCGCGGGAGCCGCCTCCAGCCAGGCGAGGTAGCCGGTCAGCGCTGGCTGCGACATTGCCATCTCGATAACCAAGGCGTCGGCGCGCCGGCCTCCGTGCTCCGATCGCGCATGGTCCCATGTCGCGCTGGGCCGTGACCGGCGCGCCTGCGCCGGCCTGACGAGGCAGGTCACGATCATGGTTCCGGCCCCGAGCCAGGTGGCGTCGCCGACGCCGACCGGCCGGGTGCCGACCAGGGCGAGGTTGCGACGCTCGAAGACAGCCTGCGGGCCTAGCCCCAGGCTGAGCGACCGGTGCCAGCACAGCTTGCCCGTCCGATACTCGGCGAGGCCTTGCTGCCAGCGGCCAGTCTGGGCCGCCCGCAGGCAGCACTCTACGACGCCCCCGCCCCTGGTGATAATTCGCCGACGCAGGACCAGGCAGGCCGCGGCTACCACAACCAGGGCGAGCGCCACCTGGGCCAGGATGAGGACTAGCTGGCTTGACACTGCAGCTCGCGCCTGAACGTCGGGGTGTCGCCGGTCAGCTGGTCTGGTTGGCTGCTAGCAGCAGCGACTTGTAGAACCGGATGTTCGGAGGGTCCTCGGGACCGGGGCCAGCCGGCCCGAGGTCCGTGATCGCCTGGTCCAGCGCTGCCTGCGCGGCGGCCTTGTCCACGTCCCGGCCGAGCTGAGCCGCCCTGGCGAGGATCGAGACGCGGTTATCAGCCATAGACAAGAAGCCACCCGTCACGGCGGCGAAGATGTCGGCCCCGTTCCCTCCGTCTGGTCTGATCTGAACGGTGCTGCCCTCGTAAAGGATGCCGATGATGGGCGCGTGATTAGTCAGCAGGCCGATCTCGCCGTCGAGCGTGCGGGCGATGACCATCTCGGCGCGTCCGGACCAGAGCTCGCCTTCGGGCTCGACGAGCTGGACGTCCATGCTCACGGGGCCACCCCGCTCGGCTCCGCCGCGCGGGGTGCCCCCGTCACGGTGCTGAATTTGCGTGACTCCGTCACGACGCCACCCCGCTCGGCTCCGCCGCGCGGGGTGCCCCCGTCACGGTGCTGAATTTGCGTGACTCCGTCACGACGCCACCATCCTGAATCTGCCTGACTCCGTCACGGGCGCTGCTCCATGTCCTTCGCCTTCTTCTCCACGTCCTCGATGCCGCCGACCATGAAGAACGCCTGCTCGGGAAGGTGGTCGTACTTGCCTTCGCAGATGGCCTTGAACGAGGCGACAGTCTCCTCGAGGGGTACGAAGACACCGGGCTGGCCGGTGAATTGCTCGGCCACGAACATCGGGTGGGACAGGAACCGCTCGATGCGGCGGGCTCGCTGGACGGTGACCTTGTCCTCTTCAGAAAGCTCGTCGATGCCAAGGATCGCGATGATGTCCTGCAGCTCGGTATACCGCTGCAGGATTCGCTGCGTCTCGCGCGCGACAGAGTAGTGCTCCTCGCCGACGTACTGCGGAGCGAGAATCCGCGACGTCGAAGCCAGCGGGTCGACCGCCGGGAAAATGCCCTTCTGGGTGATCTCCCGCGACAGGGCCGTGGTGGCGTCCAGGTGAGCGAAAACCGCGGACGGAGCCGGGTCGGTGTAGTCGTCGGCTGGCACGTAGATCGCCTGCATCGAGGTGATGGAGTGACCGCGAGTCGAGGTGATCCGCTCTTGGAGCTGGCCCATCTCGTCGGCCAGCGTCGGCTGGTAACCCACCGCGGATGGCATCCGGCCGAGCAGAGTGGACACTTCCGAGCCAGCCTGGGTGAACCGGAAGATGTTGTCGATGAACAGCAGCACGTCCTGCTGCTGCTCGTCGCGGAAGTACTCGGCCATGGTCAGCGCCGACAGCGCGACCCGGAGCCGGGTGCCCGGCGGCTCGTCCATCTGGCCGAACACCAGGGCGGTGTCCTTGATGACGCCAGATTCCGTCATCTCCAGGAAGAGGTCGTTGCCCTCACGGGTCCGCTCCCCCACCCCAGCGAAGCAGGACACGCCGCCGAAGTTCTTCGCGACGCGGGTGATCATCTCCTGGATCAGCACGGTCTTGCCCACGCCCGCGCCGCCGAACAGGCCGATCTTGCCGCCCTTGACGTACGGGGTCAGGAGGTCAAGGACCTTGATCCCGGTCTCGAGTATCTCGGTGCGGGCCTCTAGCTGGTCGAACGGCGGCGGGTCACGGTGAATCGACCAGCGCTCGGTGATCTTGAGCGAGTCCTCCGGCACGTCCAGCGGCTCGCCGAGCACGTTCCACACGTGGCCCTTGGTGACATCGCCCACGGGGACCGTGATGGGACTGCCGGTATCGGTCACGGCCGCGCCGCGGATGAGCCCGTCCGTGGGCTCCATCGAGATCGCGCGCACCGTGTCGTCGCCCAGGTGCTGCGCGACCTCCATCGTCAGCGTCCGGGGCTTCTCGCCGAGCGTCACGTCCACGTGCAGCGCGTTGTAGATCTCGGGCATCTCCTCGGCCGCGAACTCGATGTCCACGACCGGGCCGATCACTCTGACTACGCGGCCGGTGGCTGCCGGGCTTGACGCGCCGGCGGTGGTCTCTGCGGTAGCGGTCATCTTGCTGCTCACTTACTCCCTGGTCGCGTCGGCTAGCGCGTTCGCGCCGCCTACGATCTCGCTGATTTCCTGGGTGATCTCGGCCTGCCGTGCCTTGTTCGCTTCCCGGCTGAGCTGCTCAATGAGCTCATTCGCGTTGTCGGTGGCCGACTTCATTGCCCGCCGCCGCGCTGCGATCTCGGAGGCCGCCGAGTCCAGCAGAGCCTGGAACAGCCTGCTTTCCACATACCACGGCAGAAGCGAATTGAGAACATCCTCAGGGGACGGCTCGAAGTCGTAGATCGGCAGCGGGCCGCTGGGCGGCGGCTCATCGGTCTCCACCACTTCCAGCGGTAGCAGCCTGTGGACTACTGGCCGCTGGGTCAGCATGGAGACGAACTCCGTGTAGACAACGTGGATCTCGTCCACGCCGCCGTCGTCGGTCGGGCGCTCGAAGGCCTCCAGGAGAGCCTGGGTGATCTCGGCCGCGTTCTGCTGACGCGGGGTGTCGGAGAAGCCACTCCACTCTGCAGCCATTGCCCGGTTGCGGAAACGGTGCCAGCTGATGCCCTTGCGGCCCGCTACGAAGGTCACCTCATGGATCCCCTGCTCCCGGAGCAGGCCTCGCAGGCTCTGCGCCTCGCGCAGGACGTTGGCGTTGTAGCCGCCGGCGAAGCCACGGTCGCTGGTCAGGATGACGACCGCCGCCCTGGTCGGATTCATCAGTGGACGCGTCAGCGGGTGATCGATCTGCTCGGACCTGCTGACCACGGCCTCCACCGCCCGGGTGAGCTCCCTGGCGTATGGGGTAGCTGCGTGCAGCCGCTGCTGCGCCTTGATGATCCGCGAGGATGCGATCAGCTCCTGGGCGCGCGTGATCTTGGCGGTGGACTGGATACTCCGGATCCGCCGCCGTACCGCGCGAAGCTGTGCTCCCATGGTGGCTTATACCGCCCTACTCTTTGCCGGCCGGCGTGGCCTGCTTGTACTTGTTGACACGGTCCGGCTCCACGTCGCGAGCATCCATCGGCTCGGCGGGCTCCTCGGTCACCAGCAGCGAGCCGTCGGACTTCTCGAAGGTGGCGCGGAACCGCTCGATCGCGTCCTTGAGCGCCACGATCGTGTCTTCGCTCAGATCGCCGGTCTCCCGGATGGTGTTGTAGATGCCCGAATTCAAGCGGCCGAGCTCGTTCAGGAACTCGGTCTCGAACCGGCGGACGTCCTCGACGGGCACGTCGTCCAGGAAGCCCTCGTTACCCATCCAGACGGCGACGACCTGGCGCTCGACCGGGAACGGGCTGTATTGCGGCTGCTTGAGCAGCTCGACCAGCCGCGCGCCGCGGTCCAGCTGAGCCCGGCTCGCCGGGTCCAGGTCTGAGGAGAACGACGCGAACGCCTCGAGGTCGCGGTACTGGGAGAGCGCGAGCTTCAGGCCGCCGGCCACCTTCTTCATGGCCTTGATCTGGGCATTGCCGCCGACTCGGGACACCGACTGGCCGACGTTGATGGCCGGCCGGACACCCGAGTTGAACAGGTCGGTCTCCAGGAAGATCTGGCCGTCGGTGATCGAGATGACATTCGTCGGGATGTAGGCCGAGATGTCGTTGGCCTTGGTCTCGACGATCGGCAGCCCGGTCAGCGAGCCGCCGCCCAGCTCGTCTGACAGCTTGGCACAGCGCTCCAGCAGCCGCGAGTGCAGGTAGAACACGTCGCCGGGATACGCCTCGCGGCCCGGCGGACGGCGCAGCAGCAGCGAGATTGCGCGGTAGGCCTCGGCCTGCTTGGTCAGGTCGTCGAAGACGATCAACACGTGCTTGCCCTGGTACATCCAGTTCTGCCCGATCGCCGAGCCGGTATACGGGGCGATGTACTTGTAGCCGGCCGGGTCGGACGCCTGCGCCATCACGATTGTGGTGTACTCGAGTGCCCCGGCCTCCTCGAGGGTCGCGCGGACCGCGGAAACCGTCGAGCCCTTCTGGCCGACCGCTACGTAGACGCAGCGCACCTGCTTCGCCGGATCGCCGGAGTCCCAGTTCTGCTTCTGGTTCAGGATCGTGTCGATCGCAATGGTGGTCTTGCCCGTCTGCCGGTCGCCGATGATCAGCTCGCGCTGGCCGCGGCCAATCGGCGTCATGGCGTCGATGGCCTTGATACCTGTCTGGAGAGGCTCGGTCACGGGCTTCCGGTCGATCACGCTCGGCGCCTGGATCTCCAGCAAACGCTCCTCGGTATGGCCCTCGATCGGGCCGAGGCCGTCTAGCGGGGCGCCCAGCGGGCCGACCACGCGGCCGAGGAAGCCGTCGCCGACGGGTACCGACAGGACCTCGCCGGTGCGCTTGACCCGCTGGCCTTCCTCGATCTGGCTGAACTCGCCGAGAATGACGACGCCGATCTCGCGGACGTCGAGGTTCAGCGCGATGCCGCGCGTGCCGTCCTCAAACTCCAGCAGCTCGTTGGCCATAGCCGAGGGCAGGCCGGAGACCCTGGCGATGCCGTCGCCACACTCAACGACCGCGCCGACCTCCTCCGTGGAGGCGGTTCCGGGCTCGTAGGCCTCGACGAAACGCTCAAGAGCGTCTCGGATCTCTTCCGGCCGGATAGTCAGCTCCGCCATCTTCCTCGTATCCTTCTCGTCTGTCGCGTCGGGGTCTGTCGCGTCCGGATCTGTCGCGTCCGGATCTGTCTCGTCTGGATCTGTCTCGTCTGGATCTATCTGGTTGTTATCTATGTCGTCAGGATCTATCTGGTCTGGGTCTGTGCCGTCCACGTCTGTCCGCTATCAGTCTGGCGCTTCGTACCTAAGAGGCCAGCCTGCGCCGTGCCTCGGCAAGCCGGGTCGCCACGCTCGCATCGACGAGCTCATCGCCCACCCGGACCGTCATGCCGCCAACGACCCGCGGGTCAAGCACGACGTTCAGGTACACCTGGTGCCCGTAAGTCTCGGTGAGAGCAGCCGCCAGTTTCCTGCGCTGCTCGGCTGTCAGGGCGACCGCTACGTGCACCTCAGCGACGAGCCGTTCGCGGCGGCGCGCTGCCAGCCGTGCATACTCCTCCAGGCTAATGTCCAGGCTGCGCCCGAGCGGACTGGCCGCCGCCTCGGTGATCAGCCGCAGCGACTCCGGAGTGACCTTGCCGGTCAGCAAGCGGGTCAGCAGCTGGCGCTTGGCATCGGGCGCGATGAACGGATTAGTCAACGCCATCCGCAGGGTGGGCTGGCTGGCGACGATCCGGCCGAACCGGAACAACTCGTCCTCCAGGTCGTCCAGGTGACCCTCGTGCTGGGCCGCGGCGACAAGTGCCTGCACCGCTAGCTGCTCGACCGCGTCGGTCAGGTCTCCGGGCGCCGACCAGCGGGCCGCCGCGACAGCCGCGACCAAGTCAGCTGTTTCCTGGTGTACCTTGCCCGCGAGGAGCGACCTCGCCAGGGTGCTGCGCTGCTCGGGCACGCGAGACGGGTCGGCAAGCGCCCTGCGCAGGACGGACTGCGTGGCCAGCAGCCCCGCGACGCCGAACAACTCGTCGCCCAGCGCCGCCGACAGCTCCGGGTCGGCGGTCAGCGCCTCGAGTCGTTCCTCGACCTCGGCAAGAGATGCCCTGCTCACCCCTCTCATGACGATGCCTGCGCCCCTGACGATGAACGTGCAGCGGATGCCGCGGCGCGACTCGCGTCGAGGTCCTCCAGGAATCTGTCGACGACCCGGCTCTGGCGTGCCTCATCTTCGAGCGACTCGCCGACGATCTTGCTAGCCAGCTGAACCGAGAGGGTGCCGATCTCGGCACGCAGCGACGCGAACGCCTGCTGACGGTCGACGTCGATCTGAGCTCGGGCCGCCGCCGTGATCCGGGTAGCTTCGGCCTGCGCCCGCTCGCGCATCTCGGCGATGATCGCTGCGCCCTCTTCCGTGGACTGCTCGCGCAGCCTGGCTGCCTCATGCCTGGCGTCGGCGAGCAGGGCCTGGTACTGGTCGCGCTTGCGGTTCGCCTCGGCCATTGCCTCATCTGCCCGCTGGAGGCCGCCTTCGATTTTGTCGGTCCGCTCCTCCAGCGTCTTGGTGATCCTGGGCAGCAGCACCCTCCATAGCGCGAAGAAGACGATGAAGAACCCGATCGCGCCGACGATTACCTCGGTCCAGTTCGGCACGAGGGGGTTCGGGTTCGATGGGGCCGCTAGATAATGCACCATGTGCGGCTACCTTCCAGCCGTTATATCTACTTGATGAAGAACGGCACCGCGATGCCGATGAGGGCCAGCGACTCGGTCAGCGCGAAGCCGATCCACATCAGGCCCGTGACCCGCCCGGCAGCCTCAGGCTGACGAGCGATCGACTCGATGGTCCGGCCGAAGATCAGGCCGATGCCGACACCGGGTCCGATGGCCGCGAGGCCATAGGTCAGGGCACCCAGGTTGATGATGTGGTACCAGATCGGGTTACCCGAGGAAGAGCCTGGCGCTGTGGAAGCGAGTACCAGGTGGTGGGCGCCGGAGGCGACATAGAGCAGGTGATGCAGATGCACCAGGTGCTGCATGGTGTGTTCCTTTGTGTTGGCCAGCGGATGCCCGCCGGGTTCCTTCTGGGGTCGGCTCAGTGCCCGGATTCGTAGGCGCCCGAGATGTAGGTAGCTGTCAAGATCGTGAAGATGAATGCCTGAAGCGCCTGGATCAGCACCTCAAGTCCAGTCAGGAGGACTACGAGCACGAACGACGCGGCCGAGTACAGCAGGGAGATCGACGCCACGAGCAGGTACCAGGTGGCCAGCGTAAAGACCAGCAGCAGTACGTGGCCTGCCAGCATGTTGGCGAACAACCGGACCGACAGCGTGAACGGGCGGACGAGGATGTTCGAGAACAGCTCGATGGGTACCAGCAGTGGCAGGATCCACCAAGGCGCCCCCGGCGGGACCGCCATGTTCTTGAAGTAACCGAACACGCCCTGGTGCTTCATGCCGAGGAACATGTAGATGAGCCAAACCATCCCGGCCAGGGCCACCGGGTAGCCGTACTTCGACATCGCCGGAAAATAAAAGACGGGAATGATGCCGAAGATGTTGTTGACCCAGATGAAGAAGAAGAGCGACGCCAGGAATGGCAGCCACTTGTCGCCCCGCTTGCCGAGCTGCGGCCGCAGGATCTGGTCGCGGACGAACAAGATGCCCAGCTCGCCGACGTTCTGCACCCCCCGCGGAACGAGCTTCGGGCTGTGGAAGGCGAACCAGAAGAAGGTCACCACGATCAGGACGCTCAGCAGAATCAGCAGGCCGGGCTTTCCGAACCCGACGCTGCCAACCTTGAACAGCGGCGTGAAATAGAAGTCGTTGATCGAGGGTGCAGGGAAGCCGCAGCCGGAGCCTAGATGGCAGCCGCCGGCCGCCCCCGCCGCAAGTACATTGCTCACCGAGTTACCCCTTCGGGCCGTCGCGTGCAGACTGGCGCCGTGGCAGGCCGCTGCGGGTCAAGGTAGGTCATCATGGCGCAGGTGGCGGATGCGCTTGCACGCGGGTATGCCCCAGGCGTCCCGATAGTCGCAGCGGGGCTTATCAGGTCCGCGTGAACCGAAAGATGATCATGGCTACGGACAGGCCGATACCGAGAATCATGCCGAGCGGGAAGATGATCGCGATCCCGGTCCAGTGACTGACGAGCCAGCCAATGCCGCCATACAGCAGCATCCCGCCGAGCATGTAGCTCAGGATCTGCCAGCCGTCGGCCTCGCGGGCCTGCCGTGGCGCCTGTGCCTGCGCGTCCTGAGGCTCCGCATCGGGCCGATCCAGCTGGGTGCGCTCGGCTTGCTGATCCGGCATGCGATCCCCTTCCAACGGCCCGGCCTTCATACCAGCGAGCCCGCAGGTCCAGGCCCGTGGCAGCACCGGCCGCGGGCCGCGATCTGCCGTCCGGGAGACGTATGCGAGCCACGGGTCATCGTTCTCTTTCCGGCTCGACATAGAGCATCTTCGTCCGGCTGAAGGTGATCGCCAGGGCGGCGTCATAGACCAGGACGAGAACGATGGCTGTCAGGCCGAAGTACCACGGGCTGAACGCCGTGCTGTTCTGGAAGCGACCGACAAGGAAGAGGAGGATAAGGATCTTGAAGATGTAGGTACCCATCCCGGCGAGCATCATCGCCTGAGGGCTGATCTTCGCGGCGCGGCTTAGCGCGAGGACACTCAAGCCGAAGAACGCGGCGACGACGGCCACCGCGATTGCAGCGCCAATGACGCCCTTGTGGCCGCCGACAACAGCGCTCAGCACCACCATGACGGTGGCCGCAATGGCCGTCACGGCGGCTGATCGCCGCGCCATCGGGGCGATGTTCGCCAGCATTTTCTGGACGACTCCGGATGATCTTTATGTGCAGCTGGGCTGCAGCTCAACGCGAAGCGAGGCGTCGGGGCCAGTGCCCGCTGACACCTGGCCAACTGACCGTTGTGGTCAGGTGAGCGCAACGTATCACGGGCCCCGCACCGTGCCTCGACTGGGTGCTCGTGAAAGATATCACAAGCTCTCCGACCTAGTAGTTCACGAGGTCACCTACCGTGACGAAAGCCCCTGTCAAGCCAGACATCGTGGCTGGTCACGGGCCAGCGACGGCGGCTATGCCGTCGGTCGACGGATCGTCGCCAGAACGTCAGCTTAGCGTCAAAGCCGCGGGCGGCGATTGGCCTCCAGTGACCCACGCGCATTCGCGTGGCGACCTTTCGCGAACGAAGCGACGCGCGCTCGCGTGCGCTTGTCCGCGCGCGGCGTTGGCGCCCGAAGCTATAGGTGTGCGCGTCCGCATGTGGCGACGTTCGCCATGCTAAAGCTCTGGCGGCTCAGCATCGCCGGAATCGAGGTCCTTGCTGGCGACGACGGGAATGCCGTTGGATTCCATGCTCGTGACGGCGGGCGGCGGAGTTCCGATGATCGACCGAGCGGCGACGTCCCCGTTGCCTGCAAGTCCGCCTTCTATCCGCGACTGCGCGTCGCGGTCCTGAGCCGGGCCTGATGATCCGTTCCCCGGCGACCCGTTCGCTGTTGACCCAATCCCCGGCGACCCGTTCCCTGGCGACCCGTTCCCTGGCGCAGATGCGCCGTTCGCGGGACAGGGCGGGCTGTGCGGCGGGCGGTAACTGCCACTCCGCCATGAGTCGAACGGCGCAGACTCCGATGGCGCAGACTCCGATGGCGCAAACCCGGACGGCGCATCGTTGACCTTGGACGGCGTATCGGCAACCGCTCGCCAATCGCTCGCCTCGCGATCCGAACGCTGCCGGTCGCCGAATGTCCATCCGGCCGCCGGGGCGCCTCGGCCACGGTCGGAACCGGGGACATCAGGCGGATCGGCCGCGGTGCGGTCGGAGCCCGCCGGCCAGCCGCTAGCAGCGTCGTCACGTCGATCCCAAGCTGGGCCGACCCAGTCCGGGTCGGTCCATTCCGGACGCGTCCAGCCTGGGTCAGCCCAATCCCGACCGACCCAATCCGAGGCGGTAGCGACCCGTTCGGCCCGTTCACGCTCAACCCCCCGGCGATCCACCCAGCCGGGGGTCGGCATGGTTCGGCCGGCCGAGCGACCGTTCGGCGCCGGGACGTCTAGTGGCGACATCCTCGACACGGCTGCGGCCGCGACAAGCTGCGGTTCTGCCGATCCTGTGGCTGCCACCGGGGCGGCCGCGGGCGGCCGGAGCTCAGTTGCGGCCGGCTCGAACGCGGCGGGCTCAAGCGCGGCTGACTCTAGCGCCGCTGACTTAAGCGCGGTCGATTCGAGCACGGTTGGCTCGAGCGCGGCCGCCGCCAGACCAGCCCGAACCGTGAGCCCGGCCGGCGACGACCGAGAATCATCCAGCCTGGCAGCAGCCTCATCCAGCCGCGCGCTGCTCCCCCACTGGCGCAGCTTGGGCATCGACATCAGCAGCAGGACCACGACGGCGGCCGCGGTGATCGCGACGAACACCAGCACAGGATGGCCGTGGTGATTGACGCCCCCTGGCTGCTGCGTCCGCTGCAGTGACAGCCAGACGACGCTTCCGGAGAACACTGCCGCCCATAGGTACATGATCAGTACGCTCGAGCGCTGTGAGTGCCCGATGTCCAGCAGCCGGTGATGCAAGTGCTTGCGATCAGGCGCGAATGGCGACTGACCTGCCCGGGTCCGGCGCACGACCGCCAGGAGCAGGTCGGCGTACGGGATCACGAGCAGCGCCGCAGGCAGCAGCAGCGGCATGATCACGGGATACCGGTTGATATGGCTGGCCAGGACGGCGGGGTCCAGCGAGGGGATGCTCGAGATCGGGGCGTAGGCCAGCAGCAGCCCGAGCAGCATCGAGCCGGTATCCCCCATGAAGATGCTGGCAGGGGAGAAGTTGTGTGGCAGGAAGCCCAGGCACATGCCGATCAAGATGGCCGACGCAAGCGCGGGCGCGGCCAGCGACGAGATATCGATGACCTTCGTCATCGAGTAGTAGTACAGGAAGAACGACACCGCGGCGATTGCGACGATGCCGGCGGCCAGGCCGTCCAGGCCGTCAATGAAGTTCACGGCGTTGATGGTCGCGACGACGATCAGGATGGTGAGGACCGTGGCCTCGGGTGGCGTCGGGACCAGAGTATTGCCGCCTGGCAGCGGCAGCCAGTTCAGCTGCGTGCCAGTGGCTACGAGGATGCCCCCCGCCGCTACCTGTCCGGCCGCCTTCGTCAGCGGGCTCAAGCCCCAGCGGTCATCGATAATCCCGACGGCCACGAGCAGGCCGCCTGCCAGCAGCAGGCCACTGACCATCCCGGTGTTGGCGAAGCCATCCCGCAGCTGCGGGATCTGATCGGCCACGAGCAGGCCGGCGACGAGGCCGCCGTACATGGCCACGCCGCCAATGAGCGGAACGGGCGCTACATGGACGTCCCGGTCCCTCGGCTCCTTCATGGCGCCGATTCGGCGAGCGAGCCGGCGGACCAGCGGCGTCAGCATGTACGTCACGGCCGCTGTAACCAGAAGTGTCAGGACATAGTCCCTCACCGGGTCACCTGACCCGTGCAGGAGGAACCAGGTGTAAGCAGCATCACGGCCACTGTAGAGCACAAGGCTGGCTGCCACGGCTGAAGCCGGCGCGTCGGCCGGCGGTCTGATGGGCGTACAGTTCAGCTCGCCGGTGCGTGCGCCGGTAGATCCCCAGCCGACTCGCCGGGCTGGCACTCAGCCCGTGCGCGCGGCAAACCAGTCCACCCGTCACGCAGGCTCGCAGCCCGCCCGGCCGACAGTCAGTCAGGGAAGCCGCCCGGATCACGGCGAGTCCGTCTCGGCACCGGCCGCTCCGGCTGCCCCGCTCTCTCCGGCCGCCCCGCTCTCTCCGGCCGCCCCGCTCTCTCCGGCCGCTCGGCTTTCTCCTGGTGGTCCGGCTGCGACGGCGGCGACCTCCCGCAGCCTGCCGACCGAGATCGCACCGCGGCGCAACAGCCGCGGCTGCGGGCCGGTCAGATCAACGATGGTCGAGGCGACACCGCCAGAGACCGTCCCGTTATCCAGGTAGACCGAAACGGCATCGCCTAGCTGCTCCCTCGCGAGCACCGCCGTAGTGGCGGCCGGCTGGCCCGTCATGTTGGCACTACTGACGGCCATCGGCCCGGTCTCGCGGAGCAGGTCGAGCGCGACCGCGTCCTCAGGCATCCGGATCGCCACGGTGCCCTTGGTGTCACCGAGATCCCAGTTCAGCGTTCGGGCGGCCCGGCAGACGATGGTCAGCCCGCCAGGCCAGAACTCGTCGATTAGCCGCTGCCCGTCCGGCCCTAGATCCTCGACCAGGGCAGTCGCCGCGCGGACGGTGCCGACCAGCACGGGCGGGGGCATATCTCGGCCCCGGCCCTTGGCGATCAGCAACCTGGCGACAGCCGCCGGGCTGAAGGCATCGACCCCGAGGCCGTACACGGTGTCGGTCGGCAGGACGACAAGCTCTCCGTTGAGGACCGCGGTGACGGCAGCAGCGAGCCCCTCAGTTCGCTGGGATTCATCGGCGCAGTCGTACCAGGCGCTCATAGCTGATCATCCTGCCACGTCGCGTGAGCCTCACGGCCGTGTCGCGGTGACAAACCGGTCGCGCCCGGCAAGATCCGTGTGGTTGCGGGTCTCCCGCCAGCCGCTCTCTTCGGCGAACACCCAGTACACGGCCGCGCCCTGCTGAGCTCCGTGCTCGACGGCGACAAGTCCGCCGGGCCGCAGCAGCCGCCGCGCCGCCGCCTCGACGACCCGGACCGCGTCCATCCCGTCGGTGCCGCCCCACAAGGCCGTAGCCGGGTCATACTCCCCTACCTCGGGAGGCACCCAGGCCCCGATCGGAATGTACGGCGGGTTGCTCACCACCAGGTCCACCTGGCCGTCCAGTTCGGTGAGCGCCGATGCGAAGTCCCCGGCGTGCAATCGAACCCGGCCCGCGGTGTGCGGAGAGGCCTCGGCCACGCTATCGATATTGCGCTCGGCCCAGTGCCGGGCCAGCGGATCGGCCTCCACAGCGTGCACCTGGGCTCGCGGCACTTCCTGAGCGATCGACAAGGCGATTGCTCCGGATCCGGCGCCCAGATCAGCTACCACCGGCTCGGCCACGTCCATTGCGGCGAGCCGATCGATGGCCCAGCCGGTCATCACCTCGGTCTCCTGCCGCGGAACGAACACGCCTGGCCCGACGGCGAGCTCCAGATACCGGAAGTAGGCGACCCCGGTGATGTGCTGCAACGGCTCGCGCGCCTCCCGGCGGGCAACGTCGTCCCAGAACCGGGGGTTGAAGTCCACGTCGGTAACCAGGTGCAGCTCGCTGCGGGAGACCCCATGCAGGCGTGCGGCGATCAGCTCGGCGTCGGTCCGCGGCGACTCCACCCCGGCCTCAGCGAGCCTGGCTGTGGCGATGGCAATCTCGTCGAGCAGCAGGCTCACGGCGATCAGCCTGACTCGGGACCGGCGATCTTGTCCGCCCGGTCGGCATCAACCAGGGCGCCGATCACGGCATCCAGGTCGCCGTCGATGACCTGATCCAGGTTGTAGGCCTTGAAACCGACGCGATGATCGGAGATCCGGTTCTCCGGAAAGTTATAGGTCCTGACCCGCTGCGATCTGTCCACAGTGACGACCTGGCTGCGGCGGTCGGCCGAGGCCTGCGCGTCTGCTTCTTCCTGGGCGACGGCTAGCAGTCGAGCCCGTAGCACGCGCAAGGCCTGCTCTTTGTTCTGGAGCTGGCTCTTTTCGTTCTGGCAGGACACGACCACGCCCGTCGGCAGGTGCGTGATCCGCACAGCCGAGTCCGTGGTGTTCACGCTCTGCCCGCCGGGCCCGGACGACCGGAACACGTCGATCTTCAGGTCTGCTGGGTCGATCGTGACCTCGACCGGGTCGGCCTCGGGCATGACGAGCACCCCGGCCGCTGAGGTGTGGATGCGCCCCTGCGATTCGGTCGCCGGCACCCGCTGCACGCGGTGCACGCCGCCTTCGTACTTGAGCTTGGACCAGGCGCCCTCGTCGCCCCTGGCCTTGACCGCGACTGTGACGTCCTTGTAGCCGCCCAGGCCGGTCATGGTGGAGTCGAGTAGCTCGGTCTTCCAGCCGTGCCGCTCGGCGAACCGCAAGTACATCCGCAACAGGTCGCCAGCGAACAGGGCTGACTCCTCGCCGCCCTCCCCCGCCTTGACCTCAAGGATGACGTCCCTGTCGTCGTTGGCGTCGCGCGGGACCAGAAGCTCGCCGATCCTCCGCTCAAGCTCCACGCGGCGCGCGGCGAGCTGCAGCGCCTCCGCCGCAAATGAGGCATCCTCAGGCGCGAGCTCGCGCGCGGTCGCCTCGTCGGCCGATACCTGTTGCCACTCGCCGTAGGCCTGCACGATCGGCGTGAGCTCACCGTAACGGCGGCTCAGCGTCCTGGCCCGGTCCTGATCAGAATGAATGGCCGGCTGAGAGAGATCGAGCTCTAGCTGCGCGTGCTCGGCGGCGAGGTCGGCAAGCCGCTCAAACACCGCTGACCTCCCTGTTGTATGGCTGATGATGGCTGGACAGGCTAAACGTTCCCTTCCCGACATTCAGGAAGGGAACGGGGTAGCCCGACTACTTGCCGCCAGCGGCCTTCTTGCCGAATCGGCGCTCGAACCTGGCGACGCGGCCGCCGGTGTCGAGAATCTTCTGCTTGCCCGTATAGAACGGGTGGCAGCTTGAGCAGACGTCGGCGTGAATCACGCCGTTCTTGGCGGTGCTGCGCGTCTGGAATGTATTGCCACAGCTGCAGATCACCGTCGTGTTGACGTACTCCGGGTGAATACCGGACTTCATTGGTAACTCCTGGTTCCCGCAGTCGCCGGGTCGCCGGTGCGCTAAGCGCGCGGCGTGAACCGGTACTGCATATTCGTTGGCCTACCAGTGTGCCAGACGCTGCAACGTGCACAGGCATCAGCGCATTCCCGCACAGCACGCAGGCGTTTTGCTGCTCTTGTCCGGCAGCTCTTGTCCGGCAGCTCTTGTCCGGGTAGGTGCCGCGGCGTTACTGAGCGTTCGTCGTCTTCTGCACGTGCAGCAGGAACTCGGCGTTGCTCTTGGTGCCCTTCATCCGGTCCATCAGCACCTCGAGGGCCTGCTGCGGCTCGAGCGCGTGCAGCACCCGGCGCAGCTGCCAGACGATCTTGAGCTCCTCGGGCGTCATGAGCAGCTCTTCCTTCCGGGTGCCAGACGCGTCCACGTCCACGGCCGGGAAGATCCGCTTGTCGGACAGTTCGCGGCGCAGCCGCAGCTCCCAGTTGCCGGTGCCCTTGAACTCCTCGAAGATCACCTCGTCGGCCCGTGACCCGGTCTCGATCAGGGCCGTGGCCAGGATCGTCAGCGAGCCGCCGTGCTCGATGTTGCGCGCCGCGCCGAAGAACCGCTTCGGCGGGTACAACGCCGTCGAGTCGACGCCGCCGGACATGATCCGGCCGCTGGCCGGAGCCGCGAGGTTGTAGGCACGGCCCAGCCTGGTGATGGAGTCGAGCAGCACGACCACGTCGTGACCCATCTCCACCAGCCGCTTGGCCCGCTCGATGGCAAGCTCGGCGACGGTGGTGTGGTCCTCCGCTGGCCGGTCGAAGGTCGAGTGGATGACCTCGCCCTTGACCGTGCGCTGCATGTCCGTGACTTCCTCAGGTCGCTCGTCGACCAGCACGACCATGAGGTGGCACTCGGGGTTGTTCTTCGTGATCGCGTTCGCGATGGCCTGGAGGATCATCGTCTTGCCGGCCTTGGGCGGCGACACGATCAGCCCGCGCTGGCCCTTCCCGATCGGGCTGATCAGGTCCATGATCCGGGTGGTCATGATGGTCGGGTCTGACTCCAGCCGTAGCCTCTCCTGCGGGTAGAGCGGCACTAGCTTGTTGAATTCGGGCCTGCTCTTGGCCTGCTCCGGGTCGAGTCCGTTGATCTTGTCGAGGCGGACCAGCGCGTTGAACTTCTCGCGCCGCTCGCCCTCGCGCGGCTGCCGGATAGCGCCTTCGATGACATCGCCCTTGCGCAGGCCGTACCTGCGGACCTGAGACAGCGACACGTACACGTCGTTGTTACCTGGCAGGTATCCGGTCGTGCGGACGAAGCCGTAGTTGTCGAGTACGTCCAGGATCCCAGCGATCGGAATCAGCACGTCGTCCTCGCTGATCACCGGCTCGGCTTCGTTGCCGCCAGTGCCGCGCTCACGGCGCCTGTTGGCCGTGTTGCGGTTGCGGAACCGGTCCCGGCTCCGGCGGTTGCCGCCGTCCCGGTCGTCGTCGTTCCGGTTGCTCTGGTCCCGGCCGCCCTGCTGGTCCCGGCCGCCCTGCTGGTCCCGGCCGCCCTGCTGATCGCGGCCGCCCTGCTGGTCACGCGTGCTCTGCTCGCGGCCGTTCTGGTCACGCCCGTTCTGGTCACGCCCGCCCTGGTCACGCCCGCCCTGCTGCTCGCGCCCGCTGGAGCCAGCGTCGCGTCCGTCGCTTGCTGCGCGGGGCTCCTCGCTTGCGTCGTCGCGGCGCGGAGCCGATCGGCGGCGGCGGTCGGTGCGCTGGCCATCGCCAGCCTGCTGGGCGTCGTTGCGCGGGGACCCGTTCACGGCGGGACTGCCGTTGTCCAGGGCGGTCGCGCCGCCAGCCGGCGCGCTGCCAATGGCCCCGTCAGCGGGGCGCGACACCTCGCCGATGCCAGTCGTGCTGCTGTTGCCCAGCCCGGGCTGTGTCGATGTCTGAGATTCCATGGCGTCCTGCTCGAAGGTGCGATCAGCGCCGGCTCCCGCAGGCGCTCCCCGCTGGACTGAGTTGTCGGAAGTCTCGATCTGATGTGCCGCCAGGTCCTGGGCTGCGGCTGCCCGGAAACCCCCGCCGCTACGGCTACTGGGGCTAGCCTCCTGCGGCGCCCCGCCCTGCCGCCTCTCCTCGATGGCCGCGATCAGCTGGCCCTTGCGCAACCTCGCGGTGCCGGTAATGCCCATCGACTGGGCGACGCGCTGAAGCTCGGGCAGCAGCATCGCCGACAGTCCCCCGGCTCGGCTGGTAGCGCCGCCAGGAGGATTCGCGCTGGCCTCGTCGCCGCCTGTGGCCGCGTGAACGGCACTCGGCACGGAGCGTACCGCGCCGGGCCGGTCGTGGGAAGTCCCGGCCGACTCCGCCACGCCGACAGACTGGCCGTCTGACCCGGACGAACGAGGTCCAGACAGGTCAGCAGAATCCCCGTTCTCGGCCGAGAACAGGTCCAAGGTTTCGCTCACAAGGGGTCCTTCCCAGGGTGCGGGTCACGGCTGCAGCTGCGGCCTGTGGTCCGCTGTCGTGTTGCTACCTGCCACCGCCGCCTGCTAGCGCCACCGCTAACAGGCCATCCCGGTCGCGGCGTCATGCCGCAAGGGTCCGCGTCGACCAGGTCCTTGGCTAGGGCCGGGCAGACCGGGAACTCCCGCGATGGGCAGATGAATGTCGAGATCGCACGCCGCCAAGCGCTCGGAAGACAACCGGGAGGAGTACGAACGAGCACCTGTCCCCATGGAGGGGCATCTGGTGCAGCCTCTAGCTTAACACCAACCTGACCCACGGCATTCCTTTGGCTGTGGGCGCACCTCAAGCACAGCCGCGACCAGCCGCCAACTTCCCGGCCTTGTCGTGACATGCCCGCGGGTACGCTCGCGCCAGCTAGGTGGGGCTGGCGCGGGGAACCCGGGCGGGCGTGAGCTGGGTACGTCCAGGGGGGCTTACAAGCCATGCGTTACCCGTTTCGCCGGTGATTGAACCGCAGATTCGTGGGGAACCATCTGCGATCGCCGCGAACATCCAACGAAACGTGGCGTGCCAAAACGCCCCCCGTAGCACTACATACTTCTGGTTGACCCGCGAACCTACTTGAACCTCGCGGATCTCTCAACCCCCACAGTCGGGGGGACACCCCCCGACGACCCCCCGAAAACTCACACAGTCGGGGGGACACCCACAGTCGGGGGGACACCCCCCGACGACCCCCCGAAAACTCACACAGTCGGGGGGTGTCCCCCCGACTGTCCGGACTACAGGCGTTCAGTAGCCGTGATGCCAGTCAGTGTCAGCCCCGCCGCGAGCACGACCCGGACCGCGTCGGCGAGAACCAATCTGGCGCTCGCAAGGTCAGGTTCGCTCGGCGCCGCGAGGCCGCCGAACGGCAGAGCGGGGGCCGCCTGCTTGCAGGCCAGCCACGCTGCTGCCACCTGTTCGAGGTAACGCGGTACCTCATCGGGACGGTGCCGTCGCGCCGCTGCTGCAACCCGGATAGGAAGCCACGGCAGGAGGCCGAGCAAGTGCTGTTCTGGGGGCGAGGCGAGCAGGTCTGCCAGTCGTTCCGCCGGATCCAGGCCCTCGAACTGCAGATCTGCGGCCCAGCGCAGGGTCGACGCGGCGTCGGCGTGCGCCTGCTGAACTGGATAGAGCGGATCCGCGGTTCGCGCTCGCGCCTCCGAGAGCTCGGCGAGCTGAGCCGTACCACCCGGCAGCGTGCGCGCCAGTCGGTACCGGACCGAGCTCGCGCCAAGATAGGCCACTGCGGCGTACACCGGCGACCGCTTGTCACGGGCGGCACGTTGCTGGAGCCCACCCCGTTCCCATTCTGATGTGATGGTGACGGTCGCGCTGGCAGCCTGCGCGAGCCGGCCGGTCATCGTGTCCGTCTGGTCTTGCCATGCCTCTGTCCAGCTGAGCGCGGCGGCCAGGTCGGGCCAGGGCCGGACAACCGCCGTTGTGCCGCGCAGGATCGTGCTGTGCGCGCAGTCGAGGCCGGCCGCCGCCATCCGCTCGGCCGAGGCCGCCAGTGCCTGCGGGGTCACGGTGATCGTCAGGTAGCCGTCACCGGCAGGCTCGGCCGCCTGGACCCACGGCAGCTCGCCGAGGGGTGCGGCCAGTGCGGCGGCAACCTCTGTGGGCGAACGGCCGTTCAGCCTGGCGATCTCGAAGGTGAGCGACGTGGCGAAGCTTGCGGGCTCGCCACCGGGCGCCGGACGCCAGGTGCCACCGGGCGTGAACTGCGCCGCCGCAGCCGGAAGCTCGCCGGCGCCTGCCAGGGCGGCGAGGCAGCCGGCCAGTTCGCGGTCGAGATCGCCGGTGATCACCACCCAAGGCTACGGCCGGGCCGGAGTCCGCCGGTCGATCAAACGCGCTGCTGCCGCGTTAGTCGAACACCGTCCTCGCGCTTCAATCGAAGGCGCTGGTTGGCGCGCCGGCCAAGGCCCGGACGACCCTGATCATCTCCGCCGGGTCGAAGGGCTTGGTGAGGTAGGCGTCAACGCCGATCTGCCGTCCCCGGTCCCGATCGTCCTCCTGCGCGCGTGCGGTGATGAGCACGACCTTGATGCTTGCGGTGGCCGGGTTCTTGCGCAGCTGCGTCGCGGTGACCCAGCCGTCCAAGCGGGGCATCATGACGTCGAGGGTGATGACGTCGGGCTCGACTTCGGCGACTTTTTCGAGGCAGTCGCGGCCGTCGACGGCTGTGACCACCTCAAACCCCTCAAGGGTGAGATTGACGGCGATAAGCTGCCGGATGACTTCGTCATCGTCGACAACCAGCACGCGGCCAAGTCCCTGGGTCACGGCGCGAGGGTATCGGCTCTGGCCGGCTGATGCGCGCAGATCGGCTGCGTGTCCGGGGATCCGCGCTCCTGATACTGTTGGTCCGGCCGCGCGGCACTGACGCGTGGGCCGAGATGTGCGCCAGCCCCCATAGCTCAGGGGATAGAGCACCGCCCTCCGGAGGCGGGTGCGCAGGTTCGAATCCTGCTGGGGGCGCAGGTACATTCGATATTTCGAAATCTTGTTTGAAGAATTCGAACCTTATCCACGCTAATCAGGGCTGACAGCAAGATAAGGGCCTCTGACCTGCATCGTCATCGTCAGCCACGCAAGCGTCACGGTCCAGCGGTCGCGTGCCCGGAACCTTGATCACGAGAGAATGACGACAGAACACGCGCCACCAAACCGCGTATCTGCGCGCGCCGCAGGTTCGCTACCGGGGCACGGTATGGGCAGCCCTATCGGCCGGCGCGGTGATGCCGCCGGGCACCGAGGCGGTGACTATCGGGCAAGCCGGCGGCCTCGCTGGGGTGATTCATGGGATTCGGAAGACCTCGTGCGTGCCGATCCGACGCCAGATGACATGCGGCTCGCCGGGCCGCTGGGGCGGGCCGTAGGAGAAAGTGGCCCGGCCGTCAGGCGCCCAGGTCATCTCGAACACCCCGGCGGCGGCCTGGACGCCCTTGACCCGCAAGCCCGCTCGGAACGCACCCCTGGCCAAGTCCGGCACAAACTCCTCGGTGATGACGCGGCGGAACCGCACCCGCGAGTCGGCCGCCAGCTGCTTCCAGTCACGGTCGAACCGCGGCGTCGTCTGGAAGGTCGCCACCCGCTGTCCCGCTAGTCTCGCTTGTCCAGGTCACCGAACATCTCATCAGCGCTGCCGTACACCCGCGACAACTCCCGGCTGGCGATCTCCTCGTCGGCCTCGCGCTCACCGGCTTGCCAGTCCGGTGACCAGAACCAGGCCTGGTCGGCCGGGATCGTCTTCAATCCCCGCACGGTGACCGTGCCGTCTTCGTGGCGGGTGAACTCGACCTCATCGCCCTCGCCGACCCGCAGTGCCTGGCGGACCTCGGTCGGCAGGGTGAGCTGGCCCCGGCCGCGGATCCGGGCTGTAGTAACGGCGGTTTCAGCGGTCATGACAGCGTCCTGAGTCTCTGGAACTGAGATTTTCTAACTTTCGCACATTCTAACGAACACGTCGAGGCCGATGTTCCCTCTTCGCGGGTCAGCACACGAACCATGCGCGCGCAGCCAGCATCATCCGGACCCAGGCTGCGTCGTGGCGATGACAGGCGCAACCCGAAGGAGATCCCACGAGCGCCTCGACCATAGGCATACCGCCGCCTCCATCGCAGCTGCTCGCCGACCGCAACTGGACCCCGGGCTGCCAAGGCACGCGAACAACTCGCCGTCGCCGGTCATGGCATCGGCAGAACACGCTCGGCCTCGTCGCGGACGACCGTCAGGTCATCGGGCCATCACGCTCGACCGCCGGCCTGCGTAGGAGCCACTGGAGGAAGCTCCGCCTGCGGGAGCGAACGACCAGCGTGCCGCTGCCCACCCTTCCGGCCACCTCGACGCGCAGCGCCGGCGGAACAGCCGGTCCGCGGCGCCTCCTGACCTTGACAGTTCCGCTGCTGACGACAACGTCGTCGACGTCCACCACGATGCCGGGCCTGGTGACGAAGATCAGGGTGCCGGAGTTCACGGTCGCTGCCAGGCGCATGACGGGCTCGGTGATGACGGCGTCGGTGAAGTCCAGCTTGACGGTGCCGCTCGCCACAACGACCTCCATGCGCTGCGGCACCACCCACTGGCCATCGCGCTTGGATGTGCCACTGCTGCACTGGATACGCACCAGATCTTTGGGTTCCGGCGACTGGGCCGGGACCAGCCCGCGCGGGTTGGCCACGGCTGGCAGGTCGGCGGTCAAGACGGCCAGCTCGTTGTAGCTGCGCGCAGTCAGGGCTGCCTCAAGTCGCTCGTCTAGTTCCTCGGCCGTCAGCCGACCATCGCCTGCGGCAATCCTGAGCTGCTCCACGACCCAGTCCCTGTCCGTATGTGAGGCCCGGACGTCGGTCCTGGTCGCGACTTTGCCGGGCAGGTCAGCACTGAGCTCGGTGCCGCCGTTAGCAGCAGACGCCAGTGGCGGGAAGTCCCGCTGCAGGAAGGAAGCCTCCACCTGGAAGACCTGCTCAGGACGGCCCAGGTCTTTCAGATGCAGCGTCCCGAGATCCCTTAACCGGACATCGTCGGCCAGTGTGTGGGACAGCAGCTCCGCTGTTGCCCTGGACACCAGCACCTGGCCACCGTGAGCGATGGCCACTAGACGGCTCGTTCGGTTCACGGCGGGACCGAAGTAGTCGCCGTCACGTTCCTCGCATATGCCCGTATGCAGGCCCATCCGGGCCCGGATCGGGCGGCGGATCGGCCAGCTTTCCGCGGCGAGGTCCCGCTGGCCGCGGAGGGCGGCGGTGAGCGCGGCCTGAGCCGTGGAGAACGCGGCGCAGAACGCGTCCCCGACGGTCTTGAAGACGTATCCGCCGACCTGTCCGATCGCATCGCGCAGGATCTCATCGTGCCGGCGAAGTGCCTGCGCCATCAGGTCGGGCTCCGCTTCCCAGAGCCTGGTGGAGCCCTCGACGTCAGTGAACAGCAAAGTGATCGTCCCCGAGGGAACCTGGACCGGATTGCTCACATGCGACAGGATACGCACCTGGCCGCCCGGCATTCGGGGGTCAGCGCTCACCAGCAGAGATCGCCCAGGCCGCTGCCCCGTTCCTGCCTCCACGAGATACCTGCGATAGAGCAATCCGCCCGAACACCACTCGATACAGCGTTTTGCGTAGGTCAGGACAAGTGCAGCGGCATGGCGTCGCGCGGTCTCCGAAGCAGCTATCCGACGCGCACCGGTACCGAGGGACTGGCGTTCCCCGACCCGGCTTGAGCGGCTGCCCCGGAGGCCGCGTCCCCCGGAGCAGCCCCGGAGGCCGCTGCCCGCGGACCGGGCCGGCACGGGAACCGGACGTGAATCTCCAGGCCGCAGGCAGGCGGAGCCCACACCCAGACTGCCGCGCCGTGAGCCGCGGCGATCGCCCCGACGATCGACAGGCCGAGCCCAGGGCTATCCCCGGCCGAGGTGCGCGTCGCGCCGCGATGACGGAACGGCTCGAACAGGCCGGGCACCTCCTCACGGCGAATCACCGGTCCGGTGTTGGTGACCGAGAGCAAGGCGTCCCCGGACACGGCCGTGGTGCGCACCGTGACCTGGCCGCCGGGCTGGTTGTGCCGGATCGCGTTGTCGACCAGGTTCGTGATCAGCCGCTCGGCCAGCCGGGCATCGCCGGGGAAGAAGGCCGGGCTGGTTACGACCGTGAGCTGGATGTCGCGCTGCCACGCGTCGGCGGAACGGGACAGCACTGTGTCCTGGGTCAGAGCGGCGAGGTCGACCGGCTCGAACTGGTCGAGCCCGCGCTGGCTGCGGGCCAGCGTGAGCAGCGCCTCGATCAGCCGTTCTTGCTGCTGCCCGGCGGCCAGCACGCGCAGGCAAGCGGATTCCAGCGTGGTGACCGTGCGGCCTGGATCGGCGAGCGCAACCTCGACCAGGGTCCGCTGCCGGGCCAGTGGCGTACGCAGCTCGTGCGACGCGTTCGCGACGAACTGCCGCTGGGCGGCGAATGAGCCTTCCAGCCTGGCGAGCAGGCCATCCATGGTGTCGCCGAGTTCCTTGAGCTCATCGTCAGGCCTGCTGAGCGCGAGCCGCTCGTGCAGGTTGCTGGCGGAGATGTTCCTGGCTGCCCTTGTGATGGTTCGCAGCGGGCTGAGCACCCGGCCGGATACGAGCCAGCCGAGCCCGAGTGCGGCCAGCGTCATCACCGCCAGCGCGATGCCCGAGCCGAGGAGCAGCGTGTTCAGATAGTCGTTGCGCTGCGACGCGACTTGTGCCTGGAGCCTGACCGCCTGGGTCCGGTAGTAGTCGGCGCACTGGCCAAGCTGGGCCGGACTCGGGAGCGGCACGGTGCTAGGGACCGGCCCGGTGTGTGCGATGTAACAAACGGTCCCGGCGGGCGCGGCCGGAGGGCCTAGCGTGGCGGAACCGCCGAGGATCTGCTCGGTGCCGCCGGAGAACGCGCCGTTGCCCTTCACCGTCACCGGCGGAGTCACGTGATTCTGGACCAGGACGTAGGTGATCCCCAGCAGGCCGGCCCCGGACAGCAGGAACAGCACCGCGTAGATGGCGGTCAGCCGTAGCCGGATTGTCCGCCGCGGCAGCCGCAGCGCGTACATTCTCGGCGCCCGTGCCACCCGAGGCCCGCGCATCCGGGCCAGCGGCGATGTCACCCCAGGACCCGGTAGCCGGCCTGCGCAACCGTCTCGATGACCGCCGGCTCGCCGAGCTTGCGCCGCAGGCGGCTCATGGTCACCTTGACCGCCGAGCTAAACGGGTCGGCCATCTCGTCCCATACGCGCTCCAGCAGTTCCTCCGCCGACACCACCCGGCCCTGCGACGACAGCAGCAGCTCGAGGACGCCGAACTCTTTCGGCCCGAGGTCAAGCGGCTGCTCGCCACGCCTGGCGCTGCGCCGTGCCGGGTCGACGCACACGTCACCGCTCTTGAGCACCGGCGGTACCGCGGGCTGCGCCCGGCGCAGCAGTGCCCGGATCCGCGCCACGAGTTCCACGAACGCGAACGGCTTCGGCAGGTAGTCGTCTGCCCCGAGGCTCAGTCCGTCCACCCGGTCCTCGATCGTGGCGGCTGCTGTCAGCATCAGCACCCGGCTCCGGCAGCCCGCCGCCATCAACTCGGCGCAGACCTCGTCGCCGTGGCGGCCGGGCAGGTCCCGGTCCAGCACGATCACGTCATACGCGGTGAACAGGGCCCGCTCCAGCCCGCTGATCCCGTCGAGCGCGACGTCCACGGCGAGCTGCTCCCGTCGCAGGCCGACGGCGATGGCCTCAGCAAGCTCCGCGTCGTCTTCGACTAGCAACACCCGCACCGGCGCTCCCTCCTGGCCCCGAGCGCAGCAGGAGTGCCCTCGCCGCCATCCGTTCACCTCCACAGGTAGCACCTCAGTCCGAGTGTTCGCTTAGGACTCGTTGGCCGGATCCTGCAAGCTGACAAGCTTCGCGGTCCCGTTGACGACAGCGATCTGCGCCTGCACTGTGTCGCCGACCCGCACGGCGGTGAGCGTTCGGGCGGTGCCGGTGAACCTGGTCGCGCTGGTCACCGCGGCGCGCACCGACTGGACCTGGCCGCCGCCGATCGTGACTGAGTTGCTGCCGAGCGCGGTTACGTGGCCGACCACGAGCATCACTGTCGCCTGGCCTGACCCGGCCGAACCCGGCCCGGCCGGGCCCCCGCCCTGGGCGGGAGTCAGCCCGGTGCCGTGCGAGGTGGCGACGGGCGGGGTGGAACCGACCTGCGCGTTCCGGTACACAAGCTCGGCTCCGGCGCCGAGCCCGATCGCCACGACCGCCGTGACCGTAAGGGCCACCATCCTGCGCCTGCGCTCCGCCGCGTCGGCTGACGGCCCCGGGCTCGGCGAGGCCCACTGGAGGGGAACGGGCCGGGTCGGCGGAACTCCTGCTCCGCCGCCGCCCGGTCGTCTGGCCTGCTCTGGACGGGCCGCGTCCTGGTCGTCATCGTCCGGCCAGAGAAAGTCCGGATATTTGTCGTCCGGCTGATCCGGCCAGGGGTCCTGTGTGGTGCCCCACGTCATCTCGGTGCCTCCCATCCCGCGCTAGTGCGTCGTGGTGACACTCCCGCGCGCGCGGTTGCGCCGCGGTAACGCCGCGTGCAACCGCTGTGCAACCGGCCACCGGCTACTCCTTGTGCTCAGCCGATCTGAACGGAGCACTCACATGTCTGCTGATACAGAGGTCCAGGCAGCACCGGCCGGTGGCCGGTCCTCGCCTGCTGGGGGCCGATCGTTCTTCCTGAGATACCTGGGCCGCGAGCTGGGACGACGGGCCAGGCAGGCCACCGTCATCGCCCTCGGACTGGCGCTGGGCATCGGCCTGGTGATCACTGTGTCCGCTGCCGCCGCCGGGGTAAAGAACGCCCAGGCCAGCGTGCTGCACTCGCTGTACGGCGTAGGCACAGACCTTACCGTCACCGAGACGCCCAAGGCCGGATCTGGCCTGCCCGGCGACAAGGGCGGCGGCCGCATCCAGATCCAGGGCGGACCCGGCAGCAAACCCTCGGTCTGTGTCAACGGCAAGTGCACCTCGGGTAATCAGACCCTAGACAACCTGATATCCGGCGGCAAGGGCACGATCAGTTACTCGGAGATCGCCAAAATCGCCAAGCTGTCGAGCGTCAAGGCGGCGGCCGGAGGCCTCGCCCTGACCGACAACCGGGTCACCATCAGCTCGACCAACTTCTCGCCGCCGACCCAGTTCTCCGTCCAGGGCGTGGACCTGGCCCACGACAACCTCGGCCCGCTGAGCTCAGGCACGCTGAGCTCGGGCCGCACGTTCCGCTCCTCAGACGCCAGTTCTGACGTGGCCCTCGTCGACGCCAACTATGCGACCGCGAACAAGATCAAGGTCGGCTCGGATGTCACGGTCGCCAAGCACCAGTTCAAGGTGATCGGCATCGTCGGCCAGCCCGAGGCCGGCAGCCCGCCGAACGTCTACATCCCGCTGGCGGCCGCCCAGGCACTGGGCACACAGGGCCCCGGCGGCAAGAACCTGAAGGGGTGCGTCAACACGATCTACGTGACCGCGGCCAGCACCGCGGACATCGCCACGGTGCAGAGGGAGATCGAGGCGCTGCTGCCCAGCGCGACCGTGACCACTCCGTCCAGCCTCGCCAGCGAGATCAACGGCTCGCTGGGCAGCGCGGCCAAGCTGGCCGGGGATCTGGGAACGTGGCTGTCGATCCTGGTGCTGATCGCCGCGTTCGCCGTCGCCGGCCTGCTCACAATGTCGGCGGTGTCGCGGCGGGCCAGGGAGTTCGGCACGCTGAAGGCCATCGGCTGGCGCAGCCGCCGGATCATCGGCCAGGTCATGGGTGAGTCGGTGGCCACCGGACTGATCGGGGGGGCGATCGGCATCGGCCTCGGCTTCGCCGGCGCGGCGATCATCAACAAGGTCGCGCCGAAGCTGACCGCGGTCATCCCCACCAACTCGGGCCTGCACTTTTCCCAGCAGTCCGCCGACGGCGCGGGCGCCGGCCCGGTCTCGATCGGCCCCGGCGGCTCGCTGGGAAGCACGACCCAGAACATCCCCGTGCACTGGTCGGCCACGGTGACCCTCAGCGTCATCGCGCTAGCCGTGCTGCTGGCCGTCGTCGGCGGCCTGCTGTCCGGCGCCCTCGGCAGCTGGCGGATCACTCAGCTGCGCCCGGCTGACGCACTAGCCCGAGTGGACTGAAAGGACTGCGTTCATGTACACGCTCACCAATGTCACACGGCTCTACCAGAAGGGGCGGCACACCGTGCCAGCCGTCAGGGACGTGAACCTGGTCATCCCCGACGGGGACTGGCTGGCCGTCCAGGGCCGTACCGGCCACGGCAAGACCACCCTGCTGCAGTTGCTCGGCGGCCTGGACCATCCCACCTCGGGCACCATCGAACTGGACGGCCAGGACCTCACCCGGCTTCGCGAGGCCCAGGTCACCCGGCTGCGGGCCAGCTCGATCGGGTTCGTGTTCCAGACGTTCAACCTGGTGCAGACGCTGACCGCGGCCGACAACGTGGAAGCCGCGCTGATCCCGCTTGGCCAGGGGTGGGCGCAACGGCGCCGTCGCACGCTCGAGGCGCTGGACAGCGTCGGGCTATCGGACCGGGCCCGGCACCTGCCGTCCGAGCTCTCAGGCGGGCAGCAGCAAAGGGTCGCGATCGCCAGGGCCCTGGTGAAGGAACCCAAGGTGCTGCTGGCCGACGAGCCGACCGGCAACCTGGACGAGGACACCCGCGAGGACATCATGGCACTAATGGAAAAACTGTGGCGCGAGCGCGGCCTCACGATGGTCCTTGTCACGCACGAGACGGCCATCGCCATGCGAGCTATGCGCGTCGCGGTGATGAGCAAGGGCAGGCTGACCATCCGGTCATCCGGGCGGGCCGAGGCCGACATCGGCTCTGGCCGGCCAGAGCCGGAGACGCCGGAGCTCGTCTGAGTGGCGAACCCTGGTGCGGCGTGGTCACTCCGCACCGGGGTTCCCTCGCGCCGGGGTTCCCTTGGGTCACCGCCCGCCGCGGCGGCGGGCTGCGCGGCTGCTGCATTACCAGCAAGAGCGGCCGCGTCCTGATGCTGCACGAGCCCGGCGCCGGGCTGCGCGCCGCCCGGCAGACTGGGCAGTCCGGCCGGGGCTGCGCGAGGACTACAAGAAGAAGTACCGGCCGAACGCGAAGCTGCAGGTCAGGGATCGCGTCCAGGCTGTCGTGCTGGCGTACGAGACGGGTCTGGCCAGTCCCACCCAAACCGAACGGATGAGCAGCTCCGATGCCCGCGACCTGGCGGAGGGCACGTCGTGGTGATGGCTGTGAGGCTCCCCATACCCTCAGTGGAGGTGCCTTGGCGGGACCTGCCGGGGCTCAGTTCGCCCACGGGGGCGCGATGCGGCTGCCGTCGGCCATGACGGCCTCGAGACCTGGCGTGGTTGTCACCCAGGCTGTGCCGTCGGAAGTGCCGCCGTCCACGCGCAACTCGCTGCCGGCGGGCACGAGGACGACATCGCCCGCGGCGAGATGCGTAGCGGTGCCGTCGAGGGTGACGGTGAGTTCCCCGTCGAGCAGGAGCAGCACCTCGTCTCGGGTGGGCCGGTGCGCTGCTCCGGTCAGGCCGGCGGGCACTCTCAGCTGCCAGGCGCAGAGCTGAGTGCTGCCTCTGGATGGTGCAACGAACGAGCTGAACGTGCTGCCGTGTACCTGGTGCACGGCAATATCGGCGGGGCGGATGACGGGCACGGATCCTCCACGTAGTCAAGTGACTTGACTATATGGTCAATCAGATTGACCTGTCTGTCAAACTGGGGTCATGACTGACGACAGTGACGTAGCCGTCGCGATGCTCGTCCTTCGCGCGGCGACGCAGGTTGTTGACGGGATCCAGCACGGGCTGGCCGAGCGCGGCTTCGCCGACGTCCGCCCCGCGCACGGATTCGCTTTCGTGCGGATCAGCGCAGGCGACGCCGCCATGGTCGATGTCGCCGATTATCTTGGCGTCACCAAGCAGGCGGCCAGTCAGCTCGTCGAGCAGCTCGTGCAACGCGGATACGTGATCCGCGAAGCCGATCCCGCCGACGCCCGATCCCGGATACTGAGACTGACCGACCGCGGCTGGGCCTGCACACAGGCGGCAGAGGAGGCCGCCGCCGACACCACCGAAGCCTGGCGACAACAGCTCGGCAACGCAGCCATGGGAGCCCTGCACTCTGCCCTTGAGGCAGTCGTGCCGCCCGGCGGCCTCCGCCCGGCATGGTGACGGAGTCCCTAATGCCGGGCGTTCCGACGCCGAGCGGAATCAGCGCGACCGGCAGATCCAGGCGTGGCGCGACGCAGTGCCCGCGAACGGCGCGGCGTGAGCGGCCAGGACGGGTCCGGCGAGCCGGTCCTGAACCCGGCCGCAGCTCTCATCGGCGGGAACGCGGCCCCGATACTTTGCTGCCCTAGCGAGCGGCGCGACCGCCGGTGACATAGTCGGTGGCGAGCAGTTGCCTCAGCACAGGCGCCCCGCCCGCGCGAACGGCGAGATGAACGTCTGTGAGCTCGAGCTGCGCCTGCGCCGAGCCGGCGAAGGCCGCCGTGCAGAGTTCTGGAACTACGTTCGCGATCGCAAGTATCGCTCCGGAACAGCCAAGCGGACCAGCGAGCGCGAGCAGTGCGGACGAGCCGACATATGTGGCCCCGGAGTAATGAGCAACCTCAAATAGCAGCCGGTCGGGATCACCGGATGAATCTTTAATGCCAGCCACCGGCAAGTCTGCCAAGGAATCGACGGGAACGCCCGGTGCCGAAACCCACGGCACGTGGTAGGCCAGAACCGGCAGGCTGGGTGCGGCGGAGCCGACGGCAGTGTAGTGGCCGACCAGGTCGGCGCAATCCGGTGGCGGCCAGGCGAGCACCGCATCGGCGCCCGCCTGGGCGGCTGCGCTCGTGAGCTCAGCGGCGCGAGCGGCGCTCGCGGCGCCGGTACCGGCGATGACCGGCACGTCGCGCGGTACCGCTTCCCGGACCGCCGCGACGATCTCACTTCGCTCCTGGTCGGTCAGATGTCCTGCCTCGCCTGTCGTGCCGCAGGCGAGAACGGCTCGCATTCCCCGGCCAACTAGCCGTGCAGCGAGATCGCCCGTCGCCCCTGCGTCGGCCCTGTCCCGCGCGTCTCGCACGGTGATGAGTGCGACGCCGACGCCGGTAAAGATGGTCATCCTTATCCGTCCCTTATCGACCTAGTCGGACAGCCCTTACGTCCCCTATAGTCAACGTAGTCGACAATCGACAATAGCCGCGACTGGTCGACCGGAGGTCGGATGCCGCAGGTCCGCTTCGAAGGCAAGGTGGCTGTTGTCACCGGGGGCTCCAACGGTATCGGCCGCGCCATCGTGACAGGCATGGCCGCCGAGGGCGCCTCGGTCGTTATCTGCGATCTCGTGGACACCCAGCACTTCGCCGACCACCCCAGCGTCGCCACTGTCGTCGCCGACATCAGCGACCCGGCCACCGCCGACGTCGTCATGGCCGAGGCCGTCGGCCGCTGGGGAAAGGTCGACATCCTCGTCAACGACGCGGCTGCCTATCCGGACGGCACGCTGCTGGACATGCCATCCGCGGACTGGAACCGGGTCTTTACCGTTAACGTCACCGGAACGTTCATGATGACCCAGGCGTTCGCGCGCCACTGCGTCTCAAGGCACGCCCAGGACGCCTCAATCGTCTGCATCACTACCGGATCGGCGCGCAATCCGAGGCCCGGCGGGGCGGCGTACAGCGCATCCAAGGCTGCGGTCGAGACTATGAGCAAGGTCTTCGCGATGGAACTCGGCCAGCACGGTATCCGGGTGAACGTCGTGTCACCTGGCTACATTGACGTCCGGGAATGGAGCTCGGCGTTCCCGGACCGAGCGCCGGATGACCTGCGTGCTGACCTGGTGAAGTCGATCCCGCTTGGCCGGGCCGGCGATCCGCGCGACATTGCGAACGCCGTCCTGTTCCTGGCGTCGGGCGACGCCAGCCATATCACCGGGACTGTGCTGGAAGTAGACGGCGGCAGTAACGCGGGGCGCTACGGGCTCCGGGCTCACGTGAGCGACGGAGCTGCCAGTGTCCGCGGGTGACACAGTGTCCGCGGGTGACACAGTGTCCGCGGGTGACACAGTGTCCGCGGCGGAGCAGAGTCGGCCACCGTCAGACGTGCCTGAGCCCGTGCTTGAGACCCGCGACGTCACCCGGTACTTTACCGTCGGCCGGGACTCGTTTGGGCGCGCGAGACCGGTGCTCAAGGCAGTCGACGGCGTCTCGCTGTCGATCCACCGCGGTGAGACGCTTGCCCTAGTCGGCGAGACGGGCTCTGGCAAGACGACCTACGGCCGCCTGCTACTGGGCTTGTATACACCGACGAGCGGCGACATCTTGTACCGCGGCAGGAGCATTCTGGATCGCAAGAGCGACGCCGCCAAGTCCGTGCGCCGGCAAATCCAGGGTGTCTTCCAGGACCCGTATTCGTCGCTCAATCCGACTATGACCGTTGGCCAGTCGCTGTCCGAGGTTCTCCGCGTGCACCACGTTGTGGGCCGACAGGAACGGGATGAGCGAGTAGCCGAGCTGCTCACGACAGTGGGCCTGTCGCCTTCCCAGGCCGACCGGCGGCCACATGCCTTCAGCGGCGGCGAGCGGCAGCGAGTGGGAATCGCCCGGGCGCTCGCGGTCGAGCCCGAAGTGGTGATCGCCGATGAGCCACTGTCGGCGCTGGACGTCTCGATCCAGGCGCAGGTCCTGAACCTGATGATCAGGCTGCAGGAAGAGCGCGGCCTGACGTACCTGTTCGTCACGCATGACCTCGACGTCGCGCGGCACATCAGCCAGCGCACCGCCGTCCTCTATCTGGGCCGCGTGGTCGAGGTCGCACCGACCGAGGAGATCTTCTCCGACCCGCTGCACCCTTACACCCAGGCGCTGGTCCGGGCGGCGCCGCGACTGACGACACGGCGCAAGGCCACGAAGCCAGCCCTGACCGGCGACCTGCCGAACGCGTTCGAGCGACCTTCGGGCTGTCATTTCCATCCGCGCTGCCCGCTGGCAATGCCCGTGTGCCGGGAGCGAGAGCCCGTTGTGCTTCAGCTGGGCAGCGGCAGTTCCGTGGCCTGTCACCTACACGATCCAGGTCTGGCCGCGGCGTCCTGACCGCGCTATGGCGAAGGCGCCTGTTGGTCAGGGAAGGCGATCAGGTAATGGTCGCGCAGTTCCTTGCGAAGCCTGCTGAGATCGCCCTCGCTGACGGCCTCGAGGATCCCCCGGTGCCGCTCCACGGCGTCGGTCATGGCGATGCCCTGCCGCTCGATCTCCGATCGCATCAGGGCGCCCATCTGGCTGTTGAGTATGCTCCACAGATCCTTCAGCCTGGGCCTCCCAGATATCTCCACCAGCAACTCGTGGAACTGGGTATCGCTCGCCACGAGCGCGTCCAGGTCGTCGATTCGCGCCGCGATCGACATGTGCTCCATGGCGACCCTGAGGGACCTGAGCAGCTCCTTGCGGTTCCGGCCGAGTCCGCCTTCCACGCTGGCGTCCTCCAGCACGTACCGCGCGTAGCACACGTCCTCGGCATCCTCGCGCGACATGCGCGTCACGACGCTGTAGCGGCGGGGAACGATGGCGATGAGTCCCTCGGCATGCAGGCTGCGCATCGCGTCGCGGATCGTACCCCGGCTCACGCCAAACTCGGCCGCTAGGTTCGCCTCGACTAGGCGCGTGTCGGCTGGCAACTCGTTGTTCAGGATGCGATGCCGCAGCGCCCGGCTGACTGCCTCCGGAAGGGAGACGTGCTCAAGCACGCGCTCTCGCTCCCCTCTTCGCGTCACATCGGCCGTCGTCGGTCACTGTAGCTCCAACAACGCCGCAGTCAAACCGACGTGACCAGCTAGGTCAGGGCTCGGCTGCAACGTCGCCATCGGTCCGGTCAGGATGGGCGTGATGCCGGGCCCGTGGCCGGGCAACGGGCTCGCGCCATGGACCACCACGCCCACCGTCAGCCAGCCGCGGCGATACCCCATGTTGTAACTGGCGTCGATGTCGGACAGCGCGACCAGGTCGCCGAGCAGCACGTCCTCGGGCAGATCCGTCATCTCACCTTCGGCCGCCAGGTCAGCTGAGGTCAGCTGCAGATCGAGGTCCCAGCTGGCCGAGGGCCGGCCGATGCCGTTCCCCGCCAGCTTGCCGGGAAGCACAGCGCGCACGGCCACGGTCAACCTGCTGCCGTCCGCCGAAACCTGGAACGGCAGCGCGGCGAAAGCGGCCGGATCCAGGTTCATCACCGCGACGTCAGGCGGGAGGCCGGCCGGCCGCCAGCCCTGCCCGGATGATCGTACGAGTACCTCGTCAGACGGTCGCATGGCGGCCAGATCCTGCGGCGAGAACCAGACGATGACGCGTCCCTCCTCGCCTCGCTTCCCGATCACGCAGCCGACGGCGCCCGACGCCCCACCGGTCCGCACCAACGCGCGGTTCCCGATGCACGCGAAGGCGGCGAGTGCGTGGCGGGCCGCGGCATCCGGATGCATCAGGCACGCGCCGGGAGCGGCGTGATCGGCCGCCAGCTTGAACACCGACTCACCAAGCCGGAGTCCTAGCACGATGCCGCCGTCACCCACGGGGACATAACTGACCCCGTCCCGGTTAACCCGATACGGTGACTCGCCGAGCACCGGATGCTCGACGTAGCCGACGAGATTAACGCTGGTCATCTGCGCCCTCCAGCGGCCACGGGTGCAACCAGCTCGCCAGGTTGGCGCCAGCGTCGACTACGATGCTGAACGCGTCGGCGGGACCTGACATCAGGGTGCTCGGACCAGGCCCGTGCCCGAACAGCATGCACTGGCCGGTAGAGATGATGCCGATCGTCAGGAAGCCGGGGCGGTAACCCCGGCCGAATCGATGGTCTGAATCCTCGAGACAGACGACATCGCCGATACGCAGAGACTCCAGGCCCAGCGACAGGTCATCGCCCAGGCCCTGATAGGCGCCCATCAGGTCGGTGTTGGCGTACTCGGAGATCATGCCCGCGCCTGCGCCGATCGCCTCGGCCGGCACCCGAGCCGCGACGTGGACCTCGAGCCGTCGATCCGCGTCCGTCCCGCCAGGCATGCGGTCAAGCAGGTCAGGATCGCAATTCTTGACGACGACTGCCGGGTGATCCGCCAGCGCCAGGCCCTGTCCGACAGCCATCACAGTCACACCGTCGCCAGGTCCCATGACCTGAAGCGCGGCTTCGGGAAAATCCACGAGAACGTAGGCATGTTGTCCGATAACGTGCCCGACCGCGCCCGCAGCCAGACCGCTTGCGACCCGCACCTCGTTCCCAATGCATGTCAGGAATTGCAGTGCGTAGTTAGCCGCGGGATCACGGTGCCGAACCGAGGCGCCGGGCTCCAGATGATCAGAGGCGTACCCGGTCGCCGGATCACCGCAGTGCACTCCGAGCGTGACCGCGCCCATGCCCGGCAGGACAAAGGGCCTGCCATCTGGGTCAACCCGGTAGACGTGCCGGTCGGCGAGCGCGGGCCAGATCTCCCCCGCGAGCACCTGGCGGGGCAGCCGCACCTGGTTAGCGGTCAGTTTCACGACGCTGCGGCGATGGCGGGCGCGTCGAGCGGGAAGTCGACCCAGGCGCGGCGGCGGAAGGACTCCTCGAACGCATTGATCGTCTCCTGCACGAGCGCACCCTGAGCAAAGTCACCCTGGGCTGTCAGGCCAGCGTCAGTAATCTCGTCGATGAAGTTCGCGACAAGGTTGGAGTAGAACAGGAACTGCCAGTCCTCGCCCGAATTCCCGCCGGGCGGGAAGAACTTCGCCGGGATGTCCGCCTCGGTGAACTCCACCGCGTCTTTGCGCGCGGTCCTGATCGTCTGGCAGCACCCGAACTCGTCGACGAGCCGGATGATTACCGCGCCCTCCGATCCATAAAGGCGCGCCTCGATGCCGGGGTAGTTGCCGACGGTGACGTACGAGGACTGGATCGAGGCGAGCGCGCCGGAACCGAACTCCGCGATCCACATGTCCCCGTCGTCGATGTTGGCTCGGGTCATCAGCCCGGTGTCGCGAATGATCCGGCTGGGAACGAAGTTCCGCATGGCTCCGACTACTGCGGACAGCTCGGAGCCCATCCACCAGTGCATGATGTCGATGATCGGCGCGCCGTAACCTTCGATGGAGGACACCGCGATCTCGCCCGGATCGGCGCCCGGGTCGAACTGGCGCAGCGGCGTGGCTGGATCGATCCACTGGCTGTTCTGCTCGTACCCGTTGAAGATGTAGGGCTCGCCGACGAAGCCGGCGTTGATCAGCTCCTTGGCGTAGCGGACGGCTGGCGCGTACCGGAAGGTGAAGCCCAGCTTGGTCCGCAGCCCGGCGGCTGCGGCAAGCTCGGCGGCCTGCCTTGTCCGGCGGTAATCGGTGTGCACTGGCTTTTCGCACAGCACGTGCTTGCCCGCCGAGAGAGCGTCCCAGGAGATCTGGAAGTGCGGCTGGTTGCCCGTCACCACGTCTATGACGTCGATGCCAGCGTCGTCGAGCAGCTCGCGGTAGTCCGAGACCGTCCGGGCAACCCCGAACCGGCTCGCCGCGGCGGCCAGCGCAGTCGCGTCGACGTCGGCGAGCGCGACGACGTCTGCCCGTGGGTCGCGCTGCCAGCCGGGTATGTGCGCCACCTGCGCCCAACGACCCGCGCCGACGACGGCGACCCTGATCCGATCTCCAGCCATGATCTTCCCTGCCTCCCTAGTAGCCGGCTACCCGGTCGTAGACGTTGCGCAGCGGCTCACCGGCAAGCCAGCGCCGCAGGTTGTCGATGAACAGGTCGGTCAGGAGCCGGTTCTCGGCGGCGGATGTCGCGGCGGAGTGCGGCGAGATGATGACGTTGTCCATCGCCCACAACGGCGAGGAGGGTGGCAGCGGCTCAACCGCGAACACGTCGAGGCACGCACCCGCCAGATGACCGTTCGTCAGCGCGCTGACCAGCGCGGGCTCGTCGATCACCGCGCCGCGGCTGACATTGACCACGACGGCTCCGGGCGGTAGCGCGGCGAGTTCACCTGGCCCGATCAGGCCCTCGGTCTCCTTGGTCAGCGGGCAGGCCAGGATAAGCGCGTCGGCCGCGGGGAGTACCTCGCGCAGGCGCTTGGTGTCTGTGTATTGCGATACGCCGGGTACCTCGTAGCTCCGGCCTGGCCGACCGCAGCCGTACACCTGGAGGCCGGCGGCTGCGAGCAGGCGGCACACCTCGCGGCCGATGCCGCCAAGGCCAACGACCACGACCGTCGTGCCGGCAAGCACGCCCGAGGTGTGTCGCTCCCAGTGCTGCCGGCGCTGCCACCGGGCGAGCGTCGGCATTTCCTTCGCGAAGTGAAGCAGGCCGAGCAGCGCGAACTCCGCCAGCGGCGTGCCGTGCACGCCGGCTGCAGTGGTGAAGACCAGATCCGAGTGCACGAGCCCGGTGCGCTCGAGGAAGCCGCCGATGCCAGCGCTAGTCCCCTGGACCCAGCCCAGTCTGGTACAGAGCTTGGCCATTTCGGCCGGGGACTGCCAGTCGAAGTCAAAACTGACATCGGCTTGCTCGCGCAGCGCCGCCCACCGATCCAGTTCAGCCCCCGTCAGATCCCGCGGCAGGCCGGAGTGATCACATGCATACCTCGGCACGGGCAGCAGGTCCGGCGCGTACAGCACCCGAAGGCGACCGTCTGCCGCCTCGATCCTGGCCACGTACTCCGCTTCCAGCGGCGACGCGACCAAGACATTGACCGGGCCACGAACAGGCATGCATCCTCACTCGCCGGACGATTGTCGACAGTCAACGACTATCTTGCTCCTGCCCATCGCGTCAAGACTTCCCCGGTCCGGGTAGCGGCCGCTGCGTCAGATATGGCGTCGACGTAAACCTGAATGACGAAAGGGCCACAGGTGTCCATCAGGTATTGACTGCCCGAAAACGCCGCTCCTACAGTTAGCGATGTTGTCGACAATCGACGAAATGGAGTGTGACATGGTCAGAGCCACTCCGTCCCGGTTCCTGAGCATCGTGGGTTTGATCTCGCTCACCGCCATGGCTGCCGCTTGCGGAAGCAGCGGCGGCGGCGGCAGCGGCGGCCCTGGGACCTCGGCGAAGGTAACCACGCTGGTCATCGCGAACGCGGTCAAGGTCGATACGCTTGATCCCGAGGCCAACTCAGTCAACGAGTCGATTTGGCTCGACCAGAATCTCTACAGCCGACTGCTGCAGCCGAACGACACTGGCACGGGGCTACTCCCCGACCTTGCACAGTCATGGACCATCGCGCCCGACGGCATGACCTACACCTTCCACCTGCGCACCGATGCCAAGTTCTCCAACGGCAGCCCGGTCACCGCCAGCGACGTCGTCTACTCCATCGATCGAGCACGCGCGTTCGCGGGCGGCTGGGGCTTCCTCCTCACGGCGGTCAAGTCCATCACGGCGTCCGACGCGCACACGGTCGTGGTCACATTGTCGGAGCCGCATGCTCCGCTCCTGGCCGATCTCGCCATGTATGCCTATTCGGTAGTGCCCGAGAGCCTCGTGAAGGCCCAGGGCTCGGGCTTCTTCCAGCACCCGGTCGGCAGCGGGCCCTTCATGGTCACCTCTTACAGCCCGGACAGCGAGGTTGACCTGTCGGCGAACCCCTACTTCTACGGGACCAAGCCGCAGATCAAGAAGGTCAGAGTCCTGATCGTGCCGGACGACAACGCCAGGGTCCTGATGCTGGAGAGCAAGAAGGCCGACGTCATCGAGAACCCGCCAGGAAACCTCGTCAGCCAGATCGACAAGACGCCTGGTCTGAGCGTGCAGCTGTTCCCGTCCACGAGGGTGGACTTCATCCAGCTCGACCAGCACTTCAAGCCGTTCAAGAGCGAGCTGGTGCGGCAGGCGATCAACTACGCGATCGACAGGGCCGCCATCGTCAAGCTCGCCTACCAGGGACACGCGGTGGCAGGCGCGTCGTTCATGCCGTACAAGATGCAGTACTACGACAGCTCCATCACGCCATACCCCTACAACCCCCAGAAGGCCAAGCAGCTGCTGGCCCAGGCCGGCTACCCGCACGGCTTCAATGCCTTCCTCATCACCGTCAGCGGTGATGTCGCGGGCCAGGCCGAGGCCATCGTCGTGAAGTCCGAGCTGGCTGCCGTTGGCATCAACATCAGCATCCAGTCCTACGAGCTGCTGACCGCGTACAACAAGGAGGACGGCGGCCACTCGGAGTTTGGCGAGCGGTACTGGACGAATGACATCGTCGACCCCGACGAGGTCGCCACATTCGGTGCCGACTGCAAGGGTGGTGCCTTCGCCTTCAACAGCTACTGGTGCAGCACACAGGCGAGCAGCCTGGTCGCGCAGGCGCGCGCCGAGCTCAACCCGGCCACCCGCCAGCAGCTGTATGACCAGATTCAGCAGATCATCTACCAGCAGTCGCCGTTCGTGGTCATCGACTACAGCCCCTACCGGTACGGCGTTGGAAACTGGGTGCACGGCTTCCACGTCACGCCACTCGGCAACTACGACCTGTCCCTCGAGGCGCTGACGGTATCCGCCCACTAGCGAGCCAGGGCTATCCGGTACGGCCGGGCGGGCCATGCAGAGGCCCGCCCGGCAAGAATCGAGTGGTGAGGAGACGCGGTGAGCCGGTTCGGAACACTGCCGCGACGTCTCGTGCACGTGGTCATCGTGTTGTTCGGCATCACCCTGGTGACATTCTTCCTGCTCCGGCTCATCCCTGGCGACCCAGCGCTCGCCATCCTCGGCAGCAGCTACACCCACACCAGAGCCGTCGCGATCGATAACTTCCTCGGGCTCAACAAACCCATCTGGACGCAGTACGGCCAGTACATGGATCGCCTGTTCCACGGGAACCTGGGCTTCTCGTTCTTCTATAACGAGTCAGCGACCATCGTGATCCGGCAGCACATCGCCCCGACAGTTTTCCTGGTGATATACAGCGCTGTGCTCGCGGCGCTCATCTCGCTGCCGATCGGCTTCATCTCGGGAGTCCGCCGCGGTGGCGTTCTCGACCAGGCTGGCCGCGTCTTCTTCACCCTGAGCTTCGCGATGCCGGCATTCTGGCTCGGCATCATCCTCATCATCATCTTCAGCGTCCGGCTGCACATCTTCCCGATCAACGGGTTCGGCAGCGGATTCGGCGGCCACATCTATTACCTGTTCCTGCCGGCGCTGACCATCGCACTCGGATTCTCTACAGTGCTGGTCCGCAGCTTGCGGGCCGCGACGATCGCGACATTGCAAGCGGAGTTCGTCGATACCGCCCGGATGAAAGGCATCCGGTGGTCGCAGGTCCTCTGGCGGCACGTCTTCAGGAACTCGGTGCTCGCTGTGGTGGCCGTCTACGGCGTGAACCTCGCGTACCTGATCGGCGGCACCGTCCTCGTGGAGAATGTTTTCTCCCTCCCCGGGCTTGGCTCGCTGCTTGTCAGCTCGGTCTCCGACCGCGACTACCCGGTGGTGCAGGGCGTGACGCTGCTTTTCGCCGTGCTCATCGTTTTCATCAACCTGTTCACCGACATAGCGCAGGCAGCCTTGGATCCACGGGTCGGCCAGGAGATCGGCACATGAGCGCCACGTGGGCAGCGAGCCCGTCCGAGATATTGATGCAGGTCGCGGCCAAAGCGACGGGCAGGCAGCGCAGCCTGGTCAGGCGGCGGCTCGTCCTGATCATTGGGATAGGCATGCTGGTCATCGCCATCGTGGCCGCGGTCTTTGCGCCGCTGCTGACGGGGTATTCGCCTACCGCGATTGATGTGCTGCATCCGTTGTCGGCACCGTTCACCGCCGGGCACTGGCTTGGCACCGACCAGTACGGCCGCGACCTGCTGTCCCGCATCCTGTACTCGGGCCGGATTGACCTGGCGATTGCCTTCGGCGCAACCAGCGTAACCCTGGTGGGCGGCACGATGATCGGCCTCGTGGCCGGTTACCTGGGCGGCAGAGTTGACAGTTTCCTCATGCGCCTGGTCGACTTGTTCTTCGCCTTCCCGTTCCTGGTGCTCGTCATCGCGATCATCGCGATGCTCGGTCCCAGCACGTTCAACTTGTTCATCGCGATCTGGATCACGAGCTGGGTGAGCTACGCGCGCATCATGCGGGCGCAGACAGTCGTGGCCAAGAAACAGCAGTACGTGCTCGCGGCCAGGGCGCTCGGGTACAGCCCGGTTCGAGTCATGTTCCGGCACATCCTGCCCAACTGCGCGTCCCCGGTCATCATCTTTTCCATGGTGGACGCGGTCGGGAACATCATCCTGGCCGCGTCACTGGGATTCCTTGGGCTAGGAGCCCAGCCGCCGACGCCGGAATGGGGCGCCATGATCTCCGACGGCCAGAGCTACATCCTGTCCTCATGGTGGCTGGCCGCGTTCCCCGGCCTTGCGGTTGTCTTCGTCGGTGTCGCCTTCAGCCTGATCGGCGACGGCCTTGCGGACGTGCTCCGGGCGGGTGACCGGTGACCGCGACCGGCGTGCCTCTGCTGACAGTCCGTGACCTGCACAGCTACCTGGCCACGCGACAGGGAGTCGTGCGCGCCGTCGACGGCGTGTCGTTCACGGTGAATGAGGCCGAGGTCCTCGGAATCGTCGGGGAGAGCGGCTGCGGCAAGACGGTGACCTGCCGCACGATCATGGGCCTGATGCCGGCCCGGTCCGTGCACACCGACGGGGCCGTGATCTACCATCCGCTTGGCGACCGGAACCTGCTGGGCGCGCCGGAAAGCCAGATGCGGTCCATCCGCGGCAACCACCTCGCGATGATCTTCCAGGACCCGATGACCGCGCTGAATCCCGTGCTCAACATCGGCGACCAGATCATCGAGGCCGTCCGGGCGCATGCCGACTGCACTGCCGCCGAGGCCAGGACACGCGCCATCGGCCTGCTGGACCGAGTTGGCATCCCGGCTGCCGTCAGGCGGATGCGTGACTACCCGTTCCAGTTCAGCGGCGGCATGCTGCAGCGGGCGCTGATCGCGATCGCGCTGGCCTCCTCACCCCGGCTGCTGCTGGCCGACGAGCCGACGACGTCGCTGGATGTCATCATTCAGGACCAGATCCTCAGCCTGTTGCTTGAGCTGCAGGAAGACACCGGCATGAGCATGATCCTCGTCAGCCACGACCTCGCTGTGATCAGCGAGATGTGCGACCGGATCATCGTCATGTACGCGGGACAGATCGTGGAGGAAGGAGCGGCCGCCGACATCATCACGGCGCCGAAACATCCCTACACGCACGCCCTGCTGGAAGCCCTCCCGCATGCCGGGTCTCGCGGGCAGCTGCGCAACATCTCCGGCTCGCCGCCGAGTCTCATTGACGTCCCGCCGGGCTGCCGCTTCGCACCGCGCTGCCGGTTCGCGACGGAGGAATGCCTGAGCTGGGAGACGGCGCTTGTCGCAGCCGGCGAGCGAGAGCACGCTGCGCGGTGCTGGCGGCATGAGGAAATCGCTGAAGGGCGGGACACATGGGAACCAAGCGACTCGGCGTCGGCGTAATCGGCGCCGGCCGGTGGGCGAACCTTGCTCACCTTCCGGGCTGGGCGAGGGATGACCGGTGCAAGATCGTCGGCATCTGCGACATCGACGAAGCGCGGGCAGCAGCCGCCGCCGCCACGTTCGATGCCGGGCTGGCCACGACCGACTACCGCGAGCTGCTGAAGCGAGACGACATCGACATCATCGACGTGGTGACCCGGGACAGCGAGCATCTCCCGCTGAACTCGGCCGCCCTGGAGGCAGGCAAGCACGTGCTGAGCGAGAAGCCGGTGGCGCACGATCACCGCGAGGTCGCCCGCCTGGCCGAGCTTGCCCGCTCCTCGGGACTTAAGACCAAGGTCGGTCTCACGTTCCGGTACAGCCCGGCTGTCCGGTACATGAAGGATCTGATTCGCAGCGGCAGCCTTGGCACGCCCTACATTTACAACGCCTACGAGCAGAACTCGCAGTGGCTCGACCCGCGGACTCCACTGCGCAGCCGTGGGGCGGCCGCTGACGGCCCGATCCAGGTCGCCTCGCTTGAGGGATATGGCGCGCCGGTGATCGACATAGGCCACTGGCTCATGGAATCGGACCTGACCGCGGTCGTCGGGATCCTCAAGAATTTCGTCCCCGAGCGCATCCTCGCCGCCACCGGGGAGATGGCCCGCGTCAACATCGACGACGGCGACGTCTTCATCGGCGAGTTCGCCAGCGGCGCGATCTGCTCGGTGCAGACCAGCTTCGTTACGGTCGGCAATTACCCGGGCATTGAGGTCCGTGTGTACGGCAGCGAGGGAGCCGCGATCGCTCGGCTGATCGAGGAGTTCGGGATCTGCGAGACGCTCAAGGTCGCGCGTCCGGATGACGTCGAATTCCGCGACATCGACGTCCCGGCTACCTACTACCCGGCCGGCGGCAGTCCGCGTGAGTCGTGGCGGACGCTCTACTACGCCAATCTCACCGCTAGCTTCGCCAGCGAGGTGCTCGGGGAGGCTGACGGCAACGAGGGAAACTTCGACGACGGCTTGTGGGTGCAAGAGGTTGTGAACGCGGTCGAGATCTCGCATCGGGAGCGGCGGTGGGTCAGCCTGCCGCTCGAGCCGGATCACCTCGGTCAGGCGGGCCAGTGACGTCCGCCGGGGCATCCCCCGTGCGGTGGGGCATCGTCGGCACTGCCAACATCGCCCGTGCGGCCTTCCTGCCGGGGATGCGCCACGCCGGGGGCACCGCCGAGGCAGTGGCCAGCCGCGATCTTGCCAGGGCAGAGCAGTACGCTGCCGAGCACGGCATCGCCAGGGCTGTCGCTGGCTATCAGGAACTGATCGATGATCCGCGTATTGATGCGCTCTACGTTCCACTGCCTAACTCGATGCATGCGGATTGGGTCATCGCGGCACTTCGCGCGGGCAAGCCGGTCTTGTCCGAGAAGCCGCTCTGCGGCAACCTCGCCGACACCGAGCGGGTGCTGGCCGTCGCGCGTGAAACCGGCACCCTGCTCTGGGAGGCGTTTGTCTTTCCGTTCCAAGCGCAGATGACATACGTCCGAGCGGCAGTGGGCAGCGGCGCGATCGGCGAATTGCGCGAGATCCAGTCCAGCTTTCACTTCATGGTTGGCCGCCCGGACAACATAAGGCTCTCCGCCGATCTCGAGGGCGGCGCACTGAATGACGTCGGCTGTTACCCGATCCGGCTGGCGTTTGATCTGTTCGGCGAGGAGCACGAGGCTGCCTGGGCCGATGCAGTATCTGGCGGGCGAGGCGTGGACATCGACAGCTGGGGTTCGCTGGGATATTCAGGCGGCCGTCGGCTGATGCTGTCGTGCGGGCTTCGCCGAAGCTACGACACGTTCACGCGGCTGCTCGGCACCGCTGGCGAGATTCGGATCAGCAATCCGTTCCATCCGTCGGCGGACGATCAACTTCAGATACTCGCACCGGGCCGCGTCCCAACGACACAGCACTCCTCTGACGAACCGTCCTTCGGCCCGGCAATCCGGCACATCCACGCGGTTCTGCGCGGCGAGGAGGAGCCCAGCCTGCTCGCGATCAACACGGCGCTGCCGATCGCGCGCGCTCTTAATGACCTGCACGCCTGCCTCTGACGGCCGGATGCTGGTTAAACCAGATGTGTGGGTGGCCCGATACCGACTGTCGACGGTTGCGATATGGCTTTGCTGGGAAGTCGTGGTCGGGCGAGGTTCACGCCGGCCCGGCGAAACGAGAGGCTGAGTCCGGGTACAGAGCCGTCATAATTGCCGCATGATCGACGAGTTGATCGAGCGCATGACGGATCTCCTCCAGCCAATGGAAGCCGCTCACGATCCGAAGCGGGTCTTCCACGCCACCTACCTGCGGACCACGATCGCTGTCGCCGAGGAGATTAAGCGTCCGGGCGGCTTTGCCGACCCTCAGTGGACCGAGCGCTGGGACGTCGCGTTCGCCGACCTGTATCTCGAGGCGCTGGAACGGCTTCAGGCCGGAGAGCAGCCGTCGCGGCCCTGGGCGATCGCCTTCGGCGCACGGCGCGGGCTGCCCGTTCTGAACGGTCTGCTGCTCGGTATGAACGCGCACATCAACTACGACCTGCCGCAGGCCCTCCTGGCAGTGATCACCGACGAGGAATTTGAAGATGCGGAGATGGTCGCCAGGCGCGAAGCGGACCACAAGGCGATCGACGACATCCTCGCCTCCCGGGTGTCGCCCGAGGGCGACGAGCTGATCGGCATCGACGGGCCGGGCTCGCTGGTGGACCGGCTGCTTAAGCCGTTCAATCAGAGTGGCACCAGACGTTTCCTGCGCGAGGCGCGGCAGAAGGTATGGGCCAACGCGATCAGTCTGAGTCAGGCGCGGCGCACCGGCGCTGGGGCCTACGCGGCCCGGCTCGCCGAACTCGAGGAACTCAGCGCCGCCAAGATAACTGCGCTGCAAGCACCGGGACAGGTCCTGCTCAAGCTCGCGGTCAAGGGCTTCGGCGTTCGGCTGCCCGATCACCCGGCGACCTGAACAGCAGGTTCTCGGGCTTCCATCGGTGTGCCCCGCCTGGACGGGAAGGCCAGGGCCACCGTCACCGCGCCGAAGATGGAGTTCTCGGCGTCCTCGCGAGGGTCCCGTTGCGGGACACAGATCTTGCGCGGTGACGGTGCGTTCGGAAAGCTGCCGCCTCGCGCAAGCCCGAGCAGCCAAAGCTGGCTGAGCTCAGCGAGGCCGTCGATGACCGCCGTGAAGTCGGCGGACCTGAAGGGCTGCATGCTCGAGTCTTTCCGCTGCACCTTCAGCTTCGTCTGGCGCAAAGATGCCGCCGTTCCGGGCAGCCACGTGCGACATGCAGGTCCGCGTGGTCTGCCGCATCTGAAGGACCGACGCGTGTATCTGCCGAGAAGAGTGCGTCTGGTAGCTTCTTTCCGGGAAGGCAACACAGGCGTTGAATGTCCCTGTTCGGCTGATTCCTTCGTGGACTCTTCGGGAGATGATGAGTGAAGCGTCGCCTCCCCGGGAGCCAGCCTGGCATTGAGGAGAGGAAGGTACCGCCTGCGGGGGCTCGTCAGCGAGCACGCGTCGCGGTGACTCTGGCACTCGCGGGTCTGGCGGCGATCTGGATTGTTCCCGCCGTGGTGGTCGGGCCGGTGACCGATCCCGCCGCGATCGCATTCCCGGTCGGCTTTGCCGTTGGCCTTGGCCTTGCTCTAGTCCGCGGCATGTGCAATGCCCGCGGTTCCCGCCGCTTGTCTAGTGCGAGCGCACGATTCCTGACTGCCAAGACCTGGACAGGGTCGCGCACGATCGACCTGCGCGACCTCAGACGGATCCGGGCCCGGAGAATCGCTGGCCGGATGGGCAGCGTCGATTACCTCATCGTTACCGATGGTGCAGGCGTGAGCATTGCGTTCAGCGATCAGACCGACATCCGGCTCGTCAGGCGCATGCTGGACGAGGCCGCCCACCAGACACAACAGGTGCCGTCCGCGAAGGTCTCCCGGCTAGCCAGGGGCGTACTCGGCATCTCGCCGTTGCCACATGGCGCATCGGCTATCTGGAGTCTGGCGTCGGCCGAATTGCCGCTGCTGATCTCTCTCACATGCGCGTTCGCGATAATGCCGATCGCGGCGAAGTAGCGAGGGTTTGTCGCGGTGGCCTTGCCGTCTAGAAATCCGGCCCCGCCGCTCCGGCGCATGCCAATACCGGACCCGTCGTGAACGGTGATAATCCAGCGATGGAAGATGCCCGGCTTGTTCACGGGAAGTTCGACACCGAGCGCTGCGCACCAGTCCCAAGAGGAGCCCTGACCTGTCTGCGCAACAAACCCTTGAAAACGGGATGTGCGGTCTTGGCAGGCAGCCGTCGCGGAGCAAGTATCGAAACCACGGGGCATTCGTTTCGACTCGGGCACATCGGAGGCAACGAGATGATACGCATGCAACTCGTGTTAACACTCGGGCGACACCTGCGACGACGGCTCGTGGCGGCTGGCGGTGCCATGGCCCTGGCCGGGTTCCTCGCGGTGCCGGCCGCGGCAGCGACGACCATGGGAACCAGCCCGGCCGCGCCCAGGCCTTCGTGCCCCTGGGTCACCTCGACCGCCCCCATCTCCCAGCGGGTAGCGCAGCTGATGGCGGCGATGTCGCCTAGCCAGGAGATCAGCATGGTGGAGGGCCACGGCACGTCCAACCCTTATGTGTTCTACACGCCCGCGATCTCCTCGCTGTGCATACCGGCGTTCGGGCTCGAGGACGGGCCGGCCGGGGTCGCCGACGGGCTGACCGGCGTCACTCAGCTGGCTGCGCCTGTGGCGCTGGCCGCGACCTGGGATCCTTCCCTCGCGCAGCAGTACGGCCAGGTGATCGGCGCTGAGGAGTTCGGCAAAGGCGCCAGCGTCAACCTCGGCCCGACGGTAAATATCGACCGGGACCCGCGCTGGGGCCGGTCGTTCGAGGCGCTGTCGGAAGACCCCACCCTGAATTCCGCGCTCGATGTCGCCGAGATCGACGGCGTGCAGAGCCAGGACGTGATGTCCCAAGTCAAGCACTTCGACGCTTACAACCAGGAGACCTACCGCAACACCTCAGCGGACAATGTCATCGTCGACAGCCGGGCCCTGCACGAGATCTATTTGCCGTCGTTCGACGCGGCGATCAATCAGGCCAACGCCGCTTCGGTGATGTGCGCGTACTCCATGGTGAACAGCAACTTCAGCTGCAACAACTCATACCTGGAGACCAGCGTGCTGCGCGACGAGTTGGGCTTCCCCGGCTTCGTGACCTCCGACTACGCTGCGCTGCACTCGACCCAGGGGGCCGTGCAAGGCACCGACATGGAGCAGCCGGAGAGCACGTACTACGGCAGCGCGCTGAAGTCCGCCATCCAGCGAGGCACGATCCCGCTGAGTGCGCTGAATACGATGGTGCAGCGCATCTTCACCGAGATGTTCCAGTACAACCTGTTCAACCAGCCGCGGACCGGGTCCACCTCGGCCACGGTCACTACGCCTGCGGACGTCGCAGTGGCCACCCAGGTCGCCGATGAAGGCAGCACGCTGCTGAAGAACTCCGGCGCAATCCTGCCGCTGCCCACCACAAACGCCGGCACGCTCGCGGTCATCGGCCCGTCCGCGTCCGCCTCGCCCACCTATGCGGGCGGCGGCAGCGCCTACGTGATCCCGTCAGGTACCGTCACGCCGTTGGCCGGCATCCAGGCCGCAGCCGGGTCAGGGACGAACATCACCTACTCCCAAGGCCTGCCGACCGATACCTCGCTGCCGTCCATCCCGGCCAGCAACCTGTCTCCTGCGTACTCCTCGACCGGGTCAGGCGGCAGTTACGCCGGGTCGCTCACCGCGCCGGAGACCGGTACCTATGTGCTGGCCCTCACCAACCCGTGCGGCTGCTACACCTCGACCTACCTGTACCTGAACGGGGAGGAGATCCTGGACAACCCGAGCACGCCGCCGGTGCACACTTACTCGGTCGCGGTTAGCCTGACAGCGGGCCAGCAGTACACGCTGTCCATCAGCGGCCAGTCGTCGCAGCTGCTGTGGGGCACGCCGTCGGCGCTGTCCCCCGACATCAGCGCCGCGGTGAGCGCCGCCAAGTCGGCATCCACCGCGATCGTCGTGGTGTCCGACGACACTGAGTCCGAGGCCACGGACCGTCCGTCGCTGAACCTGCCATCCGCGCAGGACGAACTCATCCAGGCGGTGTCGGCAGCGAACCCGAACACGGTCGTGGTGGTCAACGCGGGCGCCGCGGTCGTGATGCCGTGGCTGGGCCAGGTCGCGGCGGTGCTCGACACCTGGTATCCGGGCCAGACCAGTGGCACCGCGCTGGCCAGCGTGCTGTTCGGCCAGACCGATCCCGGCGGGCACCTGCCGGTCACGTTCCCGGCCAGCCTGAGCCAGGTACCGGCGAGTACCAGCGCGCAGTTCCCCGGCAACGGCAGCCAGGTGCAGTACTCCGAGGGCATCGACGTCGGCTACCGGTGGTACGACGCGAACGACCTCGCCCCGTTGTTCCCGTTCGGGTTCGGGCTGTCCTACACCCAGTTCTCGTACAGCAACCTGCAGATCTCGCCGACCACCGTGGACGGCACGCACAACGTCCAGGTGTCCGCCACGGTCACCAACACGGGCCAGCGGGCCGGCAGCGATGTGGCGCAGCTGTACCTGGGCGATCCTTCGTCATCCGGCGAGCCGCCTCGCCAGCTAGCCGGCTTCCAGCGGGTGAACCTCGCCGCCGGGGGCTCGACCACCGTGTCGTTCGCTGTCACCCCGCAGCAGATGTCGTGGTGGGACGACTCGGCCAACGGCTGGTCTCAGACCGAGGGCACCTACGGCGTCTATCTGGGCGACTCCTCGGCACAGGCCAACCTGCCGCTGCAGGGCACGTTCACGATGTCGACCACCCCCGCGGCTCGCCAGGTCGTGGTCACCGCGCCGTCGACGATGTCGCCGGGCCAGGCCTCGACGGTGCAGGTGCAGCTCACTGCGTCCGGTGACGAGACCGTGCCGGACGTGCAGCTGGCGCTGCAGCTGCCAGAAGGGTGGACCGCGGTGCCAGTCGGGCCGACGGACTTTACCTCGGTTGCGCCGGGCACCGCGCCCACCGCGACCTTCCAGGTGACCCCGCCCAGTTACTGGCCCAATGCCGTCGCCGTGGTGCACGCGACCGCCGTCATGGGCAACCTGACCAGAGAGGCGGGGGTGAGCGTAACGGTGTCCTGAGGGAGGGCTGAACGCTGTGGGCAAGTTGTTTTGCAGCGTGGCAGGCTGTAGTCAGGCAGGCCCGATCTGCGGACCAGCCCCGCTGGGCGGGCTTGCGCTGCAAGGTCCGCAGCGATTTGAGCTCGCCCTCCGCTCCGACGATCCGTTCCGCCACTTCGGTCACGAGCGTCCTGAACAACTCATCCGCCAGGTGGGCGGTGCACGCAGAGAAGCCGAGCGGCCTCCATCGCGGCGCTGGACGCGCCCGGCACCGACAGCCAGTCGATCCCCACGATCGCCTTCTCCGGCAGCAGCACGCCCGCAGCCGCGCGAGCCGCGCGAGCCGCGCGTTGCGGTTGCGATCACCCCAGGACAAGCCGGTACGGTCATTCACGGACGTCCTCCCCGATGCGCTGGGATACCAAGCCCGACAACCGCATCAGGAGGACGTCCCAACATTCCAGCACCGACGCGCTCTTGTACCGTCAGACCGGCGGGCGGTAGAACCTGTATATGCGCAAGGTGGAAGCTGCGGCAGAGCAGACTGCCCGCGTGCCCCCCGAGGTCGTCTGGTCCCTGCTCAGCGACGTCATGGTGTACCCGCAGTGGGGACCATGGCGCAAGGCCGGCTACCGGAGCGAGGGCGACCCCGCCGCGAACGGCAAGGGCGCCGTCTACTGGCTCGAGGGGTCAAAGCGGTACGGATTCCGGTACCCCGTCTCGGTTGAGGAAATCCTCGACGTCGAGCCGGGCAAGCGGCTGGCCTACACCGTCCTGCGCGGCATCCCGGTGCGCAATTACCGGGCCGAGGTCACGCTGACCCCGTCACCCGATGGCACCCTCATCCGCTGGGGCGCATCGTGGGACCGGACCATCCTGGGCCGCCTGGTGTACCGGCCGCTGCGTAACCTGTACCGGGTCATCGTGGCCAGCCTGGTGCAGGCAGCGGAGGCCCCCCCGAGGTAGATTCGACACCTCATCGTTCGATGCGGCGTCGCCCCCCGAGAGCTCTCGCTTGCTCGAGCAGGGCATCATCGACCCGGATACTTCGAGGATCTGGACCGAACTGCGGCCCGTCACACTGCGACTCCGCCATCCCGGCGTGGTGACGCTGACCGTGGACGATAAGACCCGCACTGAGCTCAGCCCGGACCTGTCACGCTGAGCCTGGCACCCAGCACGAGATCTTCCAGTTAGCGCCCGCCGCGGCGACGCCGACGGCACCGGTCGGTCGGCGTTGCGGCGCTGCGCTCACCGGGGCAGCCGCAGTTCGTGAGACAGCGGCGGCAACGCCGGTCAGAGGAGACCGCCGCGGTCAGGCGGGCCGCGCCTGGTCCGAGATGCGGAAAGCCAGATCGCCTTGCTGGTTGACCGTGCGTCGAGCGCCTTGTCTTTGCCGGAAGGGCCGAACCTGCCGTGCCCGGCTTCTCGGCCGGATTAGTGTGACCCGGCAAGCGCGAGTTGCTTGCTCGCGTCGGCCTTGAAATGCTTCGCGCATGTCTTCCTTGCCGACAAGGTCCGCCGGGGACGTCGTCGATGAGCCGATGCGGGTCCAGTTCGAGGTCTTCCTCGATGAGCACCGGGCCGCGCTCAACGGCTGCCTGGACGGGCTGACCGAGGAGCAGGCGCGCCGATCACTGGTGCCGTCCAGGACCACGCTGCTGGGTCTTGTGAAGCACGCAACGTTCGTCGAGAAGGTCTGGTTTGACGAAGCCGTCACCTGCCGGTCACGTGCCGAGATCGGCATTCCCGCCACGCCAGATGAGTCGTTCATTCTCAACGACGACGACACCATCGCCGCCGCCCAACGAGCGCATCGCGAGGCATGCGAGTCGTCGCGTCGAGCGGCCTCATCGCTGGGGCTGGACGACGTGGTCCTTGGCAACCGGCGCGGCCCGCTGCCGTTGCGATGGGTGTACCTCCACATGCTGCGCGAACTCGCTCAGCACTGCGGGCACGCAGACATCCTGCGCGAGCAGGTGACGAACGGGTAGCGGTCAAATTCCGCTCCGAACTTTGCTGGTCACGGTCTCGCCCATGCCCATCCGCTGGTCCAGGATGATCGCGGCCGGGTACGCCGAGCAGTTGTACGGCATCGCTGCCGCGAGAGATGCCCAGGACCGCGATGCGCGTGGGGTCGACCCTTGGCTGGCCGCTACCGGCCAGGCGCCGCCCCGCTCCGGTAGGCAAATGGGTATCCCCGCTACGGGGTTGCCGCGCGGTGCCGAGAGCCGAATAAGCGCGCGAACATTCGCGTCGCTGCCCGGGCCGACCAGAACGAACCGCGCCTCCCCCGCCGTTCCAGCTCCGACATGGAGGCGCACTGGTTGTTCAGCGATATGGCCAAGGTCCGGCGAAAATGCATCGAGCCATTTCTGTAACAAAGTATTTGCTATCGCGATGACTGACTGAACATTGGCAACGGCCTTTTCAGTTACGCCAGACGATAAACCGGCGTCTGCACGACGCGCGCCAGGCCAGGAGGAGCCATGACCGACACCCAGTGGGCTGATGTCTCTGAGTGGCAGCGCCCCGTCGACGATGCCTATCCGTGGCAGTTCTTCTGCTTCCGGTCCAACGACGGCGAGCACCGCGACGCAAGCTTCGCCGCCAACCGGGACTGGGCGGACAAAGCGGTCGCCGCGGGGCGGATGTTCGGCTACATGGTCTACTACTTCTACCGTCCGGGGGTGAACGGCGCCGCGGTCCTGAAGTCGATGGTCGGCAGCCCGAACCAGCGCATGGCAGTGATGATCGACGTCGAGTCCGACGCGGGACAGATCACCGGCAACCAGTCAGCGTCGATCAACGCCCAGTTCGACGAGCTAGCCCGCTGGCTCGGCAGTCCACAGCGGGTCACCGGGTATGGCAACACAGGCGATCTCGACTCCCTCTGGCCGTCCAAGCCGCAAGGCATCAGACTGGTCATCGCGGCCTACGGATCGAACCCGGCCTACCCCGGCAAGTTCGCCCACCAGTACTCCGACAGTTACGTGACCCCGCCGTTCGGCGCGTGCGACATCAACTCCGCCGCCGGTTTGGATGTCGTCGAGCTCGAGCAGATGTTCGGCTTCAGCGCCAGTGCCCCCAAGCCGAAGCCGAAGGCGCCCACGCAGCCATGGCCCTACGGCCCGCACGACTACCTAGGGATGCCTTCAGCCGATCCGCACTGCCACTCCGGGTACTACGGCGGCAAGGACACTCAGGTCGTCCTGACCTGGCAGCACCAGATGTCGCATCGGGGCTGGGCGATCGCCCATGACGGCAAGTACGGGCCGCAATCGCGCTCGGTGTGCCTGAGTTTCCAGTCCGAGAAGGGACTCGCGGCGGACGGGCTGGTCGGCCCGCGCACCTGGGAGGCGTCGTGGACCGCGCCTGTCACCTGAGCGTGCCGGAGACAGCGATCCATTGCGTGCTACCACTCGGTGCGCTGGCCGCAGCTAACCGTCGCCGCCGCGTGGCACGCGAATAATGTCGCGCCGCGTGCCATTGCCTCGCGGAAAATCAGAGTCGTCGCGTTGCCGCCCTGCGCGATCCTGTCCTGGATCGACGTCGTCTACGTGAAGGTCGCGCCAAGCCGGCCAACGATGTCACAAGCGGGTTAGCTTCGTGGCGCGTATTCGATCGCATGGAACGGCCAGTCGCGTTCCAGCCATGCCATGACCGCGTGATACAGCGCCGGGTCAAGCTCGGCACGGTCCGCGCGTACCCAGGACCTGACTAGCGCACGCCGTTCGCCGGCGCCGCCACCTAGGCTCTCGCCGCGCGGTGGGTAGATGTATACGCAGCCGATGACGTCGCCCGTGCCGATACTGAGCACGGTGTAGGTAAACCCGCGGCGCTCGGCGAAGTCGTGTGCGTGGCGTTCGAGATCGCGCAGATTGTCCGCCAGGCTCATCTGGTGCGGCCAGCCCGTCCCGTCGAATCCCGGCGTGGCCTGGATGTGGCCGATGCTGGCCGTCCACGCGGCATAATCCGCGTCATTGTGCGACGGCCCGAGCGGTTCCAGCCGGAATTGCTGCGCCGTGAGCCCGCCCGGTACCGCGAAATCCACCGGAACAAACAACTGGTCACTCATCAGCAGATGGTAACCGGACGGCCATCTCATCACTCCGCCTCTGCCTGCACGCAACGCCCTCGGCTGGCGGCGGATAGACGGCACCGGCCCGCCGACCATGAAGCTTCCGAAAATTGCGGGCCGGTGGGGTTCGCGCCGCGGAGATTCGCGCCGCCGAGGTCGCGGAGATTCGCGCCGCTGAGGCTCGATCCGCCGCCGTCCAATGTGACGGCGGCGCCGGCTGCGGCGGCGCACTGGCCTGAGCACGGCTACGGCACAATCACGATCCCGTTGGGAGCACCCGAGAACGAGATCGGCTTCCCGATCCTGCCGGTGGCCGCCTGAACAGGGAAGATCGCGCCTAGCGCCGGCAGGGCGCCCCTGTAGATGGAGGCGGGAACGTAGAGGGTCGATCCGCCTGAAGAAAATCCGGGCGTCGACTGCCGGTACCCGCTGGGCAGCGCTACCGGCCCGAGCAGAGTTCTGGTCCTGAGGTTGATCAGCTGTACCGAGGACCTGATCTGGTACACCCAGCCGAACTCGCTGTTCGGGGATATCCCGAATTGCGTGTAGTAATTCGCACTCTCGCCCGGCAGATTGATGGCCTTCAGTGCCGTACCGGTGGCCAGGTTGACCGGGCACAGGGACAGGCCGCCGGTGACATAGGCAGTGCCGCCGTCGGGTGCGATGGTGATCTGCGGTACGTAGCCCGTCTGCGGAGTCCGGATCGGTTCGCCTGCGATATCGGTGGCCGCATTGATCGGCGTGACCCACATGCTCTCCCGGTCGGATCCCGCTACCCGGTTACTTGCGCTGACCGCGTAGACGGTCCTGCCGTCAGGCGCGAAGGCAACACCGTAGGCCGCACCGGGCGCCCGAAGCTCAATGGATGGCAGAACGGTGCCGTTGGTGAGGTCGACGGCAGCCACTGCGCCGGTGGCGAGGCCGTTGTAGGCGATCTGGCCGGAGGGAGAGATCGCCCAGCCGAAGCTGTTGTCGGCAGCTGCGATCTTCAGCTGGGCGCCGGTCGTGAGGTTAATCGCCGCCAGCCACAAGCCGTCGCCCGTGCCGTCAGCGGTCGGCCAGGTTGCCATTTCGCCTGCGTACGCCAGCTTGCCGTCCGGAGTGATCTGGACACTGAAAATGGACGAAAGTCTGTTGCCGGTCAGCCGGACCGGGCGGCTGGCCTTCCCGGTCGCGTTGCTGATCTTGGTCACGTAACTGCCCGTGGCCGGGTTCCCGGCGCTCTGGGGGTCGCTGAAGACGTAGACGGTCTTGCCGTCCGGTGCGGCGACGATGTCCGCGATCGAGCCGGGAACCTTCATCGGCGTGAGTACCCTGCCAGTGCCCAGGCGGACCGGGGTCACGGTGTCGGTGCCAGTCCAGACAAAGGCTGTCTGCGGACTAGCGCGGTTCGCGGATGAAGCCGGCGGCGCGGCTGCGCCGAAAACCCCGGCCGCGGCCGGGACGAGGCCAGCGATCAGGCCCACCGCGGCAATCGAGGCGGCTGCGGCCCCGATCTTACGGCGCCGCCGGAGCCTGATCCCGGCGCGTACGGATTTAGGAACCAGGAGCGGGGTCAGCGGCCGCTCAGCCACCGCGCGCTCAAACAGCGCTCGTAGTGGCGTCTCGTCCATCGCGTCCCTCCCGAATGTTGTCATGATCGTCGGCTGGGCTGCCGGCGTCGGGCAGTGGCGCATCCAGCAGCCGCCTGAGCTTGTCCAGGGAGCGAGCACTCTGGCTCTTGATGTTGCCCGGCGAGCAGCCGAGGTGCGCCGCCACCTGCTCGATGCTCATGTCCTCCCAGTAGCGCAGCACCACGATCGCCCGCGCCTTTGGCGGCAGCGTGGCGAGCGCCTCGGTCAGCTCCAGCCGCAGTTCCAGGGGCGGCGGCTCGACGACGCGACCGGGAAGCTCGCGGGCATCACCGCTGAGCACCTCGCGCCACCGCCTCCTGCGGTAGTCGACGAAATAGGTATTCACGAGCGTGCGCCGGGCGTAGGCGGGCGCCAGGGCCGGAGACCTGATGCGATGCCAGGACGCGAAGACTTTGGCCAGCGTCGTCTGGACCAGGTCTTCAGCTGTGTGCCAGTCCCCGCAGAGCAAGTAGGCAGTGCCGAGGAGCTGACCGGATGCCGCCTCGGCGAACTGGGTAAATTCGTCCTCGCTGGCTGACATCCAGTCCGCGTTCCTCCACCCCGGCCGGGCGGCCGTTCACCAAGAAGATTCAGTTCGCTCGCGGGGAGTTGCACCGAAGCGGCAAGTTTATTGAGCTGGACGGCCGCCGTCGGGCAATCTGCCCGACCCGCCGGGCTATCTTCCCAGGCTTGGCCCAGGACGCCGGTCAGCTGAAGCAGGCGTACCCGAGCCGGGCCACAGTGCTACGGGGCGACGCCAGAGCGCCCGTTCGGCGATGTCGGCCTCCCCGAAGATCTCGTCCAGGACGCCGTCGTCTTAGCCTTCGAGCGTTGGCATGACGAGGCCATCCCGGCCATCCCAGTGGCTGACTCACGACAACGGCCTCGCGCGCAAGGCCGTCGATCGGCCGGCGGCTGGGCCTGCCAGTCGAGGCGGTGCCGAAGGAGACATACGGCCCCCCGGACCGATCCTCGCGACCGACCAGCCCTGACAGGCGGCAGGGAGGACAAGGCGAGCAGCCGCGTGGATGTTCAGGGGCACCTATAGCAGCTACACCGTGCGGCTGAAGCAGAGGATGCTCGATCTAACCAGGGATGATCTGGTACTCGGAGGCTTGCGCCAGCTCATACCGGCGGCGGCGGCTCAAGTGGAATCGGCGGCGGCTGCGCCTCCCCGAACGCTGCCTCTGCCGCCGACATGGCTCCGTAGTCGGTCGCAAGGTTGGCGTAGATCGAGTAGATCAGCGTAATGAAGATGCCGAGCTTGACCCACAGCGTGGGGGCGAGGAAAAACAGGGCGCAGATCAGCGGGAAGTTGATCAGCCAGTAGATCGCGCCCCACATGTGGACCTTGTACTGGGTATACGGGTTGGTGGACAGGTCTTTGAAAAGCAGGCTCATCCAGCCGTGCCGGATGTGCACCGGCGTGTGCGCGGCGTGCAGCCGGGCGACGTCGGCGCGCAGTAGGCGCACCTCGGCGATCAGGGACTCGGTCTCAGTCATAGCGCCAGTATCACCGTGCTTACACCGATGAGCACCACGCCCGGCCGCCGCAGGCCGACCGCAGGATTGCCCGTCGAGATCCGCGCGGCCTTCTAAGACTCCGCGATCAGTTTGGCTTTCAGATGGTCGAACTCCGTGCGAGTCAGCAGGCCCGCGTCGAGCATGGATGCCAGCCTCGTGAGCTGGTCGGTGATGGATTCGGGAGCCGCGGTTGCAGATTGATCAGGGCTTACCGCGGCTCGTGCATCTCGGATGGCTTTGAGCGGGACGGAGAGCTCTATCCGCAGCGCGTCCGCCAGCTTCTGCGTATTCAGGAAGAACAGCTCGCGGTCCGCTGTATTGATCCGGAATATGGTCTGTATCTTCGTATCATTGATTCCCAGCAGAACGCCCGGCATGCCGAGGACCAGGGCTAGGCCAGCCTGCTCACCTGGAGACCATCTCTTCACCAATCCCGGCCCGCCGATGTCGATCATTTCAATGTCCCTGTACGGCACCTCAAATAGCGCGTCGACCCGGCCGGCCAGAAGCACCGCGAGCCGGTCGTCCAGGAACCGCAGATCGTAGCGAGTGCCCACGGCGAGCTCGGCTGCTGGCGCGTACCCGCCCAGGAACAGAACGCTGGGCAGATAGCTCACCGAAGCCGCGTTGAGCTCCGCGAGTTCAGCCAGGGCTTGCTGGGCGGCCGCGAGCGCGGCCAGCCTTGCTGCGGAGGCTCGGGCGGCATCGGCGTCGAGCCTTACCAAGGCACGCCACGCCTTGGCCCATCCGGCCTCCGTCATCGGGAATCTGTCCACGACCTTGGTCGTGTCAAGGCGGCTGATGCGCGCGATCACAAAGCACGGGCCGTCTTTCCTGGCTTCCTGCCAGCCGATGCTGTAACGCTGGCCGAACTGCACCACCAGGTACGGAGAGCCGCGGTACAAGTCGGTGGCCGACACCACCGGCATGGCCGGGACAGAACTCAGCGAACCGCCTGCGGACTCCGCCGCCGGATCAGGAACGCCAAGTCCCGCCATGTTCACCTCCCGGAACGTGGCCGTGCGCGAAATGGTACCGCCACCGGGGCGAAATGGGCTGCTTCCGCCAACGGCGTCGGCCGATCACGCGTCCGGATCAGGAGCGATAAAGGTGCGTACTGCGCTGACCCGGCCGTCACGGATCGTAAGGACATCGAGCCCGCGGGCGATCGGCTTGCCGGGCGGCCCGACACGCCACGCCAGCGCCGCGGTGTCGGCGATAAAGTACCGGGGGCCGTCTTCTTCGAAGACATAGCCTGCCAGCAGGCGGCCATGTCACTACTGGCCAAAGGCCGGCTCCGCCTGCGCGCCCGCAAAACCATGCCCATGCAGCAGGCGCCGACGCCCACCGCCAGCTCGAAAGCGGCAACGTCCACCAGCGCATCATCCTCACGCTCGAGTAGCGGCCGCCCGTGAGGCGCGGGGAGGCTTGGGCAGCCGTCGAAAGACACGCATCAGCGGCTCGCAGCAGAAGGCGACAGCCACCTGCCGCCGGACAGGACCGGTGCCAGCCTCTCCGCAGAACCTTGTGCTCGCTGAAGATCACCGGTGGCCGTGCCCAGTCGCATCTCGCCTGCCTAAGCCAGCTAAGGCCTGGAGATGCCGCCGAACAGGGCATCTACCTGATGTAGTGCACGGGTCCTTACAGGCAGCCTGGCTCGTGCGGGGGCAACAGAGCGTCCGCAACGAGGAGGAAGTCCGATGCATTCTCACGTGTTGCCCTGCGAGCCTGGCCTGCGCATGGGCATCGGGCGGCGGCTTGCCCGCCGAGCTGAGGCGATCACGGCACACTTCTGGCAGGCTCTGCATCGACCTCGCCAGCCCAGGGCCGACATGAAAGCTGACCTGCTGAATCCCGGCCGGGCACCGGAGGAAAGCTACCGCGACTACATATTCCGACAAGCCATCTGGCGCTAAGCCGCGTTGACGGCCTAAGCGGCGGCGCCCATCCTCAGCTTCGAGTCGCTGTCAACGTGCGCGCGCGCAGCGCCTTGGCGGCTACGTCCCTGCCTTCGATCACGGCCCTGGCAAGGCCTGGGTCCAGGTCCCCGGCGGCGAGGAACTCGTCCGTCCGCTGGAGCAGCGCGGGCGACGCCGCTGTGTACGGGTAAAGCAGGCGGCCGAGCACAATGCGCAGCATGTCCGGCCGGGTACTCCAGATGGCCGGTAGCTGCTCGAAGTACTTGTCCGCGTACGGCACGAGCAGCGCGGCATGCTCGGGCTGGCCGAAGCCGGCCGCGACTTCCAGGATGCCGTCGGTGCCAAGCTCTTCGGACTCGGCCAGCAGCCGCCAGGCCTCGGCCTTGTGTGCCGCATCGCCGATCGCCGCGCGGCAGCCACGCGCTTGGTGCCGGCCTGCGTCGGTGCTGTCCCGCGCCAATTCAGCGTCGATCTGCTCATCGCCGACCCGGCCGGTAACCGCTAGCCGACGCAACACCGGCCAGCGCAGCTCCGGCCCGACTGGCAGCCCGTCGAACCCGGCGCTGCCGTCCAGCAGGTCGGCCAGCACGTCGAGCTGCTCCGCCGTGACGGCGGTCCGGCTCAGCAGCTGCGCCCACGCCAGCTGCCAGTCGCTGCCTGGTTCGGCGCCGCGTAGCAGGGCGAGCGCCGGGCCGGCCAGCGCCGCCCGCAGTCCGGGTACCTCGGCGGGGTCCGCTGCCATCTCGATCAGTCGCTGGGCGAGGCTCAGCACGGTCTGGACGACCTGCACCGAAGATTCCGCGCCCATTCCGGCCGCGATAATGGCGACCAGGCCAGGGACTGACAGCTCGGCCTGGATCGCCATGTCCAGTGCCGCGCTCCAGCACACGGCGCGGGCGAGTGAGTCGGTGACGTCGCCGATCGAGGTCATCATTGTGGCCAGCGAGCGGTCGTCGAACCTGCCGAGCACGAAGTCGAGGTCATCGTCGTTGAGCAGGATTAGGTCGGGCCGCGGCATGCCCGCCAGCTCGGGCACAACGGTGCGCTTGCCCGTCACGTTCAGCTCGGTCCGGTGCGCGCGCACCAGCTTGCCCGCCTCGTCCCGGTAATACAGCCCGACCGCGAAGTGGTGCGGACGCAGCGTCGGATGCTCAGGCGACGTCTCCTGCAGGACTGCAAAATCAGTGAACGTGCCGTCTTCCGCGAGCTGGAAGTCCGGCCGCAGCGTGTTCGGCCCGGCCGACTCTAGCCACGCCTTGGACCACTCAGCGAGGTCCTTACCCGAGCTGGCCTCCAACGCGGCCAGCAGATCGGACAGCGACGCGTTCCCGAAGGCGTGCGCGGCGAAGTAGGCCCTGATCCCTGCGAAGAACTGCTCCCGGCCGAGATAGGCGACCAGTTGCTTGAGCACCGAGCCACCCTTGGCGTAGCTGATCCCGTCGAAGTTGGAGATCGCCTCGGTCAGCGTCGACACGTCGCCGGCGATCGGATGAGTCGTCGGCTGCTGATCCTGCACGTAGCCCCAGACCTTACGGCCAGCGCAGAACGTAGTCCACGCACCGGTGAACCTGGTCGCCTCGGCCGCCGCCTGCGTGCCGCAGAACTCGGCGAACGACTCGTTCAGCCACAGGTCCTCCCACCAGCGCATCGTGACCAGGTCGCCGAACCACTGGTGGGCCATCTCGTGCAAGATAGTCACGGCCCGTATCTCGTACCGCGACTGCGTCGCCTTCGACCGGTAGATGTAGCCCTCAGAGAACGTCACGCAGCCGACGTTCTCCATCGCCCCGGCCTGGAACTCCGGCACGATGACCTGGTCGTACTTCGGGAACGGGAACGCACTGCCGAAAAGCTGCGTGTAGTAGTCAAGCCCCTGCCTCGTGATGCCGAGGATGTCGTCGGCCTCCAGGTACTGCGCCAGCGACTGCCGGCACCCAACCCCGAGCGGGATGACCTGCCCGGCCGGGGTGGTGTGCGACCCGGTCACCAGGTGGTACTCCCCGGCCACCACCGCGACCAGATAGGTGGAGATCCTCGGCGTCGGCTCAAACCGCCAGACTGCGGTGCCGTCGCCGCCTGGCTCGGATGCGGACGCGGGCATGTTGGACAGCACGAGCCAGCCGGCCGGGGCCGCGACAGTGATGCCGAACTCGGCCTTCAGGTCGGGCTGGTCGAAGGACGCAAAGACGCGGCGAGCATCGGCCGGGAACAGCTGCGTGAAGCAGTACGACCTGCCGTCAGCGGAGTCGGTGCTACGGTGCAGCGCGGAGCCGTCGCCGGTATAGCCGAAGTCAGCACGGACGCGTAGCTCGTTACTGGCGGCCAAATCCGTCAGGGTGATCCGGCCGTCGGCGCAGGCCCGGCCCGGGTCGAGCGAGCGCCCGTTGAGCGTGATCTCATGCACGGTCCGCGCGACCAGGTCGGCGTAGCTGGCCGCGCCTGGTTGGGCACAGTCGAACCTGATCACCGACTGCGAGCCGAACTCACCCTCCCCGCGGGTCAGGTCAAGCGCCACATCGTAGGAGCGGACCCGCAGCAAGCCTGCCCGCTGCGCCGATTCGGTCTTGGTGATCTCGGCTATCGCCATGTCTTTCCTATCCTCGGTCTCGGGTCAGTCCGGCCGCGCCGCAATGCCGCCTGGCCGACCCGGTGACACGGTTTATGGACTTCGCCGCACGTCGTAATGCAGCCACACGGCTCCTCCTGCTGAGGATTCGGCGCGCACGAGTTGAAGTGCCGCGGCGGAATCCACAGGCAGAAGCGGGTCACCGTCGAATGACGTCGGTGTGCCCATGCCTCCGATGATCGCTGGAACGAGGATGACATGGAATTCGTCGACCAGTCCGGCGCGCAGCAGTGCTCCGTTGAGCCCACCACCGGCTTCGGACACGACGCAGTGCGCGTTCAGACGCAGCCGCATCTTCCGCAGGGCCAGGTCAAGGTCGACCCTCCCGGACCCGGCGACCAAGTAGGGGATGCCTTCGCCGCGGAGATAGGCCAGGTGCTCAAGCGGGGTGGTGGCGCAAACTAGAACCAGCAGTCTCGACGCCTCGTCACCCTTATGGCTCCACTCGATACGGCCCCTTCCGTCGACGACGGCGAACCACTTCGTGTTGCGTCGCACGGGGAGGAAGTCATCTAGCAGGTCGTCGCCGTCGTGTGCAGTAGATCGTTCGTGCTGGAGCGGGCCAGCCGCGTCGTGGACGAACGTGCCGCTGCCCTCGAGCACGACGCCAGGATGGTGACGTCGCTCTATATCCGCGGCGCGCCGTTCGAGCAGCGCAGTGAGATCCTCTGGCCAGAGGCTTCGCCACCGCATGCCTGGCTCCTCTTCCAGAAGCCGGGAGTCTCTGTTCAGAGCGACTCGCCCGTCGGCACTCGCGATGACGGAAACGACAACTCGCGGACACTCATTCGCCGCAGTCCCTGGCGCCACAGTGCGAGGATAGAACGAGGGTGGGACAACGTCCTGACATGCCGCAGTTAACGTCACCAACCGAATTCGCTCGGCCACGTGCAAGGGGTCAGGCGGAGGGCGTAACTGCGACTGTCTGGGCCAGGGCCAGCGCGGTCGTCATGGTGGTACGGGCGCCGGTGCCGCCCACTGCGGACGTGGACGCCGAGCCGACCGCGCAGCCGAGGCAGGCAGCGGCCGCCAGGTTCATTCCGCGTAGCAGCCCGGCGATGACGCCGGCGTTACAGCAGTCGCCCGCGCCGATCGCGTCGATGAATGGGCCGGCTAGATCGCCGGGCGGGCCGACCTCGTGCCAGTCGGAACCGTCAGCACTCAGCGCGCCGCGGCTGCCGAGCTTCACCACGACCTTTGGCCCCGCTGCCGTCAGCGCGCGCACCGCGTCCCGGAGATCGCTCGCGCCGCTGAGCCCGAGCGCTTCTGCCTCGTTCGGCAACAGTACGTCGGTAAAGGCCAGCACGGCCCGAAGCTGCCCGTCACCCCATCGCTCAGCGGGATCCCAGTTGGTATCGAGTGAGGTCGTGGCTCCCATCTCGTGCGCGGCTGCGAACAGACCCGCCAGGCCTGGTCCCAGCGACTGCTCTAGCAGGAAGTACGAGCTGACGTGCAGGTGCCGAGCCCGAGCCAGCAAGTCGGCGGACACGTCCCCGCTGGTCAGAGTCGACATGGCACCGGCAGCCGTCAGGATCGCACGGTCACTTCCCTGAGCGAGCACCACGGTTAGGGCGGTGGTCAGGTCTGGCCGGATGACGATGCCTGTCGTATCCACGCCCTCGGCAGCGAGCCGGCCGATCATGAACTCGCCCGCGGCGTCGGCGCCGACCGCGGCCACCAGCGCAACCCGTAGGCCCAGCCGGGCAGCTGCGACCGCCATGATCGAGGCCGAGCCGCCGATCACCATCGACGCGCTGTCTACCAGCTTCTCCTGCTGCCCGAAGGCCGGTGTGACGTCGTCGCCCATGACCACGACATCCGGATTGCAGTCGCCGATGACCAGCAGGTCGACGTCGGCACCAGGCCGGGCGCCCCCACTACTCACGCGGTCATCACCTGCACGCCGGCGTCAGCGAACGCGGCCCGGTCCGGGTCCGCTATTCCCGTGTCGGTGACGAGGACGTCGACCTCGCTCGGTGCGCAGATTCGAGCGAATGCCCGGCGGCCTATCTTCGAGCTGTCGGCGACGATCACGACGCGGGCTGCCTGCTTCGCGATCAGGTGGTTGATGCTGGCCTCACCCTCGTGCTGGGCCATCGCGCCCCCAACCGGGTCGATGCCGTCGACGCCGAGAATCGCGATGTCGATACTGACGCGCTCCAGCACGCCGGTCGCGAGGGGGCCCGTCAGCTCATAGGACTGCGGCCTGGCCACGCCGCCGCTCACGACGATCTTGATGTGCTGCCTGACCGCGAGCTCGGTAGCAATGTTGAGCGCGTTTGTTACCACCGTCACGCCCGGAGCAGCAGTCACGTTGTTCAGATCCGCTCGTATCGCTAGCGCCCTGGCCACCTCGGTCGTGGTGGTGCCACCGTTGAGCCCGACGACCTGGCCTGGCTGGACCAGGCCGGCTGCCACCTCGGCGATCCGGCGTTTCTCCGACGGATGCCGCTCGGTCTTGTAGCGCAGCGGCAGGTCATAGGTGACGCCCTGGGCGACGGCCCCGCCGCGGATGCGCGCGAGCATCTGCTGTGCGGCCAGCTCATCGAAGTCCCGACGAATCGTCGCAGCCGAGACGCCGAGTTCCTGCGCCGCGTGCTCGACCTGGAGCTGGCCCTCGGCAGCGAGCAGCTCAAGCAGCTGGTTCCAGCGGCGGTAGCGGCTCACCGGTCCGTTCCTCCCTCGAGTACGCCCAGCAGGCGGGCCACCTCGCTCGCCACAGCCGAACGGCCCGCCAGCAGATACCGACGCGGGTCGGCGACCAGCGCATCGCCGGCCAGGCACTCGCGAACCGCGGCGGTGAAGACCTTGTTCAGCTGGGTGGCTATGTTGATCTTCGTAAGGCCGGCCCGGATCGCCGCGCAGAGCATCTCGTCGGGCACCCCTGAGGATCCGTGCAGCACCAGCGGCACTGGCACGGCGCGCTGCAGCGCGCTGATCAGCTCGAGGTCAAGCGACGCGTCCCGGCTGAGCATCGCGTGCGAGCTGCCAACAGCGACGGCTAGGGCATCAACGCCCGTCGCGGCCACGTACCGGGCCGCCTCACCCGGCTCGGTTCTGGCTCCGGGAGCGTGCACGCCGTCCTTCCCGCCCACCTCGCCAAGCTCCGCCTCGATCCACACGCCCCGCTCATGACACCATGCCGCCATGGCTGTGGTCGCCTGGACGTTGTCCGCGAACGCCAGCCTGGACGCGTCGAACATGACCGACCCGAAGCCGAGCCCGACCGCCTGCATGACAAGATCCTCGCTGGTCGCATGGTCCAGGTGCACCGCTACCAGCACGTTAGCTGCGTCTGCTACCGCAAGGATCGCGCGCCCGATCGGCTCCAGCGCGCCGTGATATGCCACGCAGTTCTCGCTCAACTGCAGAATGACCGGACTGCCCGCAAGCTCCGCGCCCGCCACGATTGCCTCGCCGTGCTCGATCCCGATCACGTTGAAGGCACACGCAGGGCGGCCCGCGGCCCAGGCCGGCGTGACGATCTTTTGGATGGGAACGGGGTTCATTTGTCCTGATCCATTTTGGTCACGCGAATGTCGTCCAGCGCCTGCGTATAGTCCTTCCGCCGAAATTCGCCTGCTGCCGGCGCGCTCGCTGCCGCCGAGCCCAGCGCTGCTGCGTGCCTTAGCCGCTCCGGCCAGGGCCGGCCGAGCGTCAGCCCGTGCGCGAGAGCGGCGACGGCCGCGTCGCCCGCGCCGGTAGGGTTTCCCGGCACCGGGCGCGGCGACGCGTGCCACGATCCCTCACCGGTCACTGCCAGCAAGCCGTCGGCAGACAGCGATACGACGACGACCTCCGCGCCGCAGTCCCGCAGCTCGGTCGCCGCGGTCACGACGGCTGCCCGCTCGGACGGACCGGCCCAGGCCAGATCACGGCCAACTGCCGCCGCCAGCTCGGCCAGGTTCGGCTTGACCACCCTCGGCTGCGCGGCCGCGCCGTGCAGCAGGGCCTCACCCGAGGTGTCCAGCACGGCCGGCACTCCAGCCGCGGCCGCCATCCGGATCAGGCCGGCGTAGGCATCGGCCGCCAGCCCGGCCGGCAGGCTGCCCGACAGCACGACCACGGAGCAGCCGCTGAGCGCCTCGACGTAAGTGGCGACGAACCGCTCGTACTCCTCGTCAGTCACCGCAGGCCCGGGCTCGTAGAACGAGGCGACGTCGCCGCTGGCAGTGTCGACGACCACGAAGGTGCGCCGGGTCTCGGCCGCGATCGCGGTGAAGACGTTCGGCACGCCCGACGCCTGCAGGGCGGACTGCACCGCCTCGCCGGTGTTGCCGCCCGCCAGGCCGAGCAGCAGCACGTCGGCTCCGAGCGCGTGCAGCGTCCTGGCCACGTTGGGTCCTTTGCCGCCGGGCGCTGCGCGCACTGCACCGGGCCTGTTCACGCCCGCCCAGTCAACGCCATCGACATGATGCGTGACATCCAGCGCCGGGTTGAGCGCAACAACCGTTATCACCGTGGGCCGGGCCCGCTATCGCTGCAAGAGGATGACCGACCGGGTCAGATTCCGCGGCCGATCCGGATCGAGCCCGCGGGCACGCGCGATCGCGGCTGCGACCCGCTGGACCCTGACCAGCTCCGCTAGCGGGGGCTCGCGGGACTCCCACGCAACGCCGCCCGCAGCGGCGACCTCATCCGTCAGGCCGTCGGGCGCGGGTCCGAGCAGCCATACCACGCTGCCGGGCCCGGTCACGGCGATAGGCCCGTGCCGGTACTCCATTGCCGGGTACGCCTCGGTCCACAGGCCTGCTGCCTCCCGCAGCTTGAGCGCGGATTCGCTGGCGAGGCCGCAGGTCCAGCCGGTACCGAGGAAGGTGAACTGCCGCGCGCTGGTCAGCTCCGGCGGCAGCTCCTGGGCGAGGACCCGCTCTGCTCCAGCGGCCATCGCGGCGACATCCTCGCCGGTATGAGCGAGCAGCAGCGCCAGCTCGGTGGTCGCGAACCTGGTCTGCACGACCGACTGCTCGTCGGCGAAATCGAGCGCGATCACCGCATCAGCCGCCGACGCCGCCGGCGTGGCCGCATCGGCAGTGATCAGGACCGTGGGCACCAAGCCGCGCAGCTGGGCAAGCAGCCTGAGAATCTCGGTGGTCGTCCCGGACCGGGACAGCACCAGCACCCGGTCGTACCGCCGGTTCGCAGGCATTTCCGAGGCGGCAAACGCGTCTGTCTCGCCCTGTCCGGATGCCTCGCGCCCCACTGCGTAGGACTGGGCGATGAACCAGGAGGTCCCGCATCCCGCGACCGCAACTCGCTCGCCAGGCGCCGGCAGTAGTCTCGTCACTTGCGGCGCCAGCTCGGCAGCGCGCCGCCAGCAGGCAGGCTGCGAGGCGACCTCCGCCTCGATGCTGCCTACTACGGCATCCTCATGCCCTGCCCGCTCGCTCATGTTCGACCCCACGTTGCCCGCCCTTTCGTACTTACTCGCCGTGACCACAGCCGTCAGGTGCCCGCCAGCCCGGTGGCCGCGACCGACCGGACGAAATAGCGCTGCGCCGCAAAGAAAATCACGATCATCGGGGCCAGGCTCATGACGTTGCCGGCCATGAGCAGCGTCCACTCGGTGCTGTGCGCACTCCGGAAAGTCGCAAGCCCGAGCGGCAGCGTCATCTGATTAGTCGAGGTGACCGCGATGAGCGGCCAGAGGAAGCTGTTCCAGGAATCTATGAAAGTGAGCGCGGCGAGCGTGGCCAGCGCCGGTACTGACAGCGGCAGCACGACCCGCCACAGCACCTTCAGCCGGCTCGCCCCGTCGACCCTGGCGGCTTCCTCGTACTCGATCGGCAGCGTGCGGAAGAACTGGCGGAGGAAGAACACCCCGAACGCGGTGGCGGCGTTGGGCAGGATGAGGGCGCCGATGTGATTGATCCCGACCGACGCCAGCAGGTGGACGCCCAGCCATTTGGTGATGATGAACTGCGGGATCATCGTGACCTGGAACGGCACCATCAGCGTGGCCATGATCAGCACGAACAGCAGGCCGCGGCCGAGGAACCGGTATCGGGCGAACGCGTAGCCGGCCAGCGAGCAGAGCACCAGGTTGCTGATGACCGTGGTGACCGTGACCACGGCGCTGTTGAGGAAAAACCGGCCGAACGGGGCCGCCTGCAGCGCCTGCGAGTAATTCGCGAAGTCGACGCGATGCGGCACCAGGATCGGCGGGAAATGCAGCGCCTCGGCCGGAGTCTCGATCGAGGTGATGATGAGCCACGCGAAGGGCGCGATCAGCACGATCGTCGCCGGGATCAGGACTAGGTGCCACGGGCTGAACGGCAGCCGCCAACGGCGGCGGCGGACTGGCAGCGTGAGGGCGGGCGCGCTCATGTCATGACCTGTAGTAGATGAATCGGCGGCCGCCCCGGAACTGCACAGCCGTGATCACCAGGATCACCACGAACAGGAAGTACGCGATGGCGGAGGCGTAGCCGAAGTTGAAATTCGAGAATGCCTGCTCATACAGGTAATAGACCAGCACAGTTGTCGAGTTCAGCGGGCCGCCCATCGTGCTCAGGTACACCTCGTCGAAGAGCTGCAGTGCGTTGATCGTCAGCCATACCAGCAGAAACAGCGACGCCGGGCTGAGCAGCGGGAGCGTGACGCGCCGAAACGTGGTCCAGCGGCCAGCGCCGTCGATGGACGCTGCCTCCAGCAGAGTCTTCGGGATCCCCTGCAGTGCGGCGAGGTAGATCACGACTGCGAAGCCGGTCCAGCCCCAGATTGTCATGACGACGATGACGTAGAGCGCCTCCGACGTCGAGTTCAGGAACGGCTGCTGCGGGATGCCGACGAGGCTGAACAGGTAGTTGACGATGCCGTACGAAGGGTCGAACAGCCAGATGAAGACCAGCGCCTCGCTGATGGTGGAGATGGCCATCGTCGCGTACGCGGCAGTGCGGTACAACGAGATGAACTTGATCTGCCTGTTCATCGCGACCGCCAGGAACAGGCCGACGATCATGGTGCCCGGCACGAACAGCGCCGTATAGACCAGGGTGTGGCTGATTGCCTGGCCCACGACGGGGTCGTGCAGCATCGAGCGGTAGTTCCCCAGGCCGATGAACTTCGCGGGCGTCAGCAGATTGTTGTGCTGGAACGACATGACGGCCGACCAGGCGATCGGCACGAGCCCGAAGAGCATGATGATGGCGACGCCGGGCGTCATGAACGCCCAGCCCGCGATCTGCTCGGATGCGCGAGGCCGGAGGCGGCGCCCGGCGGCAGGCTGCCGCCGGGCGCGCAACGCGAGAGTCCGGGCTACCACGTCAGGAACTCGACCCGCCGGCCAGGACGTTGTTCACCTGCTGCGCCGCGCTGGCGAGGGCCGCTTGCGGCTGCGTCTTGTTCAGCAGCACCGAGACGATCATCTGACCGAGGATCGTGGAGATCTGCGGGTATGCCGCCAGCTGCGGGCGCGCCTGCTTCACGTTGCTGAGGTTGGTCACGAAAGTGTCGACGCCTGGCAGAGCCGTGTCCATCTGCTGCAGGAAGCCAGGCGAGTTCTCCACCGACGCGCGGATCGGCAGGTCGCCGGTGTGCAGCGAGAAGTACGTCGCTTGCGGCGTGGCCGTCATCCAGAGCAGGAACTTCTCGGCAGCGGAGACCTTCGCCGGGCCGTTGTTGAAGATCACCCAGTTGTCCGGGCCAGAGATCGTCTGATGGCCGCCGTCAGTCCCGGCGAACGACGGCATGATCTGCACTCCGTAATGCACGTTCGGGAATCCGGACAGGTCCCAGGGACCGGTCACCAGCATGCCGATCTTGCCTGAGTTGAACAGGTTGGCATATTCGGAGTCGGTCGGGTCGAGGTACATGGAGTGGGCGGTGACCGCCATCGTCCGGAGACTGTCCAGCGACTGCAGTCCTGCTGGCGAGTCGAACGCCGCCTTGGTATTCCCGGAATTCAAGATTGCTCCGCCCGCCTCCCACAGCAGCGCCTCCCAGTGCCACACCGTGTCCTCGCTGCCGGGTGTCACATACGCGGTTCCGAACTGCTTGATGGCCGGGTCGGTCAGTTTCTGCGCATCGGCGGCGAAGTCGTTCCAGGTCCAGGTCGGTGACGGCGCTTGGAGGCCGGCTTTGGCGAACAGTGTCTTGTTGTAGACGACCGCCAGGTTGTCGACCAGTGCCGGGATGCCGATGACCTCGCCCTTCACGGTGGCCACGTCCCGCTCGCCGACCCAGAAGTCGTTCCAGTTCACGCTGGGCTGCTGCACGACCTTGGTCAGGTTCACGACCTGCTTGATCTGCGCGATGTTCGGCGCCCAGGATCCGTAGACGTAGGCGATATCGGGCTGGCTGCCGCCGCGGACCGCCGTGAGCAGCTTGGGCAGCGAGTCGTCATTATTGACGTACAGATAGGTCACTTTCTCGCTCGGGTGGGCGGCATTCCACTGGCTGAGCAGGTGCTTGAAGGCGTTGGCCTCGGCGCCGGTGTAGCCCTCCCAGATCGCCAGGCCGCTACTGGAGCCGCCGCTGCCCGATCCGCACGCCGTCAGGCCGAACACCAGTAGTGCCGACGCCAGCGCTGCACGCAGCCAGAACCTTCTCATTGCCGACCTCTTAGCGACTGATAATGCGCAGATCTTGAATGTTTCCGACATCATCGCGCACCGCTAAGGACCCCTGTCAACCCCTAACAATCATCTAATCGGTATTAATCGGGGTACTGATCTCCTTCCAACCTCTGCACGGTCTTGCTCACTGAAGCCCCGAATGCAACACTGTCGAGCTGTGATCAAGGTTGCGTTCATCGGCGCTGGCAGCATCGAGTTCACCCGGAACGTCGTGACGGACCTGTGCGGGTACCCCGAACTTCGCGGCAACCTGCACCTCGCCCTGCACGACATCAGCTCCGACCGCCTGGCGTTCGCCGAAGCGCTGACGCGGCAGGTCGTGACCCAGACTGGCGCCGGGGCTGTGGTTACCGCGTCTGCCGAGCGCGGCCCGGCCCTAGACGGAGCCCGGTACGTCATCAACGAGGTCCAGGTCGGCGGGTACTCCGCGACGCTCGCCGACTTCGAGATCCCAGCCAGGTACGGTGTGCGCCAGACCATCGGCGACACTCTCGGCATCGGCGGCATCTTCCGCGGCCTGCGCACGATTCCGGTGGTCACCGGGCTGGGGGCAGACATGCTGCGGCACAGCCCTGATGCCTACCTGCTCAACTACTCAAACCCGATGGCCATGCTGCCGTGGGCGGTGTACGCCGGCACCGGCTTCCGCAACGTGTTCGGCCTGTGTCACTCGGTCCGCGACACCCATGCGTTCCTCGCTGGGCTCGTCGGCGCCGATCCGGCCGAGGTCACGTTCGAGACTGCCGGCTTCAACCACCAGGCGTTCGTGCTGCGCTTCGAGCGGAACGGGGAGTCCCTTTACCCGATGCTGTCGCAGATCATCGGCCGCTCACCTGACTTGCAGCGCCGGGTCAGAGTCGAGGTGTTCCGCCAGTTCGGCTACTTCCCCACCGAGTCGAGCGAGCACTCTGCCGAGTACGTGCCGTGGTTCATGCGCCATGACGATCAGATCGAGCAGTTCCGTATCTTCGTTGGCGACTATCTGGCCAGGTCGCAGGAGAACCTTGCGGAGCTCGAGTCGCTGCAGGCGCAGCTCGGTGCGGGCACTCCCCTGGACCTCGAGCCGGCCGATGAACTGGCCTCCCAGTTCATCCACTCGGTGGAAACCGGGACGCCGCGCGAGATCTACGTCAACGTGCGCAACGACGGGCTCATCTCCAATCTGCCCGGCGAGTGCTGCGTCGAAGTCCCCTGCGACCTGGCCGCGGGCCGGGCGACGCCGAGGGCAGTCGGCGCATTGCCACCGCAGCTGGCCGCGCTGAACCGGACCTTCCTCAACGTGGTGGAGCTGACGGTGCTGGCCGCGCTCGAGGGCTGCCGAGAGCACGTCTACCAGGCCGCACTGCTGGATCCGAACACTGCCGCCACGCTCACCACCGGCCAGACGGTCGCGATGTGCGACGAGCTGCTCGCGGCTCACCGCGACCTGCTGCCAGCCGACCTCAACAGCTGACATCTGGCGGCCCGGCCACGGGCCGCCCACTCTGAAGGACTGCGCATGCGACGGATGAGAGTTGGCCGGCATACCGCGTTCCCTGCGGTGATCGCGCTGGGAGTCACTGCGCTAGCTGGCGTGACCACCGCAAGCCCCGCTTCCGCTGCGCCAGCCATTGCGATCGCGCCGCCAGTCGCGACTGGCCAGCTGCGCGTCACCGGCGGCCTGCGTGACGGCCGAGTGGTTACCGCAACCGGCCTGCGCTGGCGGCCAGGTCATTTGACGCACGGTGACCGGCTGCTCAGCTTCGAGGTTAGCTACAGATGGCAGGCATGTCCGGTCGGCGCTGGCACGCAAGGCTGCCGGGCCGGGGCAGATACCACCGTCACGCCGTTCGCGGCCAACCGCTACATCGTGGGGCACGCCGACACGGGCCTGCGGATCCGGCTGACCGAGACCGCGAGCGAGGTCATCGAGACCGATCCGGCTACGTTCGCCTTCACCGTGGTCAAGTCCTCTGCCAGCGTCACGACGGCAGGGCCGGTGGCGGCCTTCCGCGCCGGGAGAGCCCCGGTTACCGAATTCGTAAACGGCACGCCCGAGCAGCGGACCGCGTCGGACGCTGAGTACTTCCAGGTCGACGCGCCGCATTACGCCGCGGCATCAGGCGCGCCGGAGCAGACCTATCGGGTAGACCACGACACCTGGCGGTCGCTGCCCGTGAATCGCGTGTTTTATACCGGCAAGCTGGCCGCAGGCCCGCATAGCGTGCAGATACGGACCAGTGACGCAGCTGGGGCCACCACCCTGGAGTTTCGCTGGCGAGTGGTCGCGATGCCCGCGCCTGCCGCCTGCCGGGCTTTGCACGGAAGGCCCTGCTGGTATCCGCCGCACCTGACCGCCGACAGCAAGCCCATGCGGTGGGACTGGCAGATCGGCCTGGTAACCCCGCTAGAACGCACAGGTGCGCGCGCCGTCGATATCTACGACGTCGACGGCTTCCTGACCACCGCCGCCGAGGTCAACCAGATCCACACCAGCTGGCAGGCGACCACGCTGCCGCATCCGAAGCTCATCTGCTATCTGGACATGGCCTGGGAAGACTACCGCCCGGATGCGAGCCCAGGCCAGGTGTTCCCGGCCGCCACTCTCGGCGAGATCTACTACGGTTACCTGCAAGAACGGTGGGTGGATTTCCGCCAGCTCGACGCGCTCAAGCCGATGCTGGACGCGCGGATCGCGATGTGCGCGCATAAGGGCTTCGACGCGGTCGAGCTCGACGACATCGACAGCTTCGACCCGCCGTCGACCACTGGATTCCATTTGACCCCCGGTGACGCGCAGAACTTCCTGGCCTACGCCTTCAACCAGATTCACCGATACGGCATGACGGGGCTGTGGAAAAACTCGCCCTACCTGAGCTGGTGGGGCCGTGGCTACGCGGACGGCGCCGTCGTCGAGGAATGCTACGTCTACCACCAGTGCCTGGCCTCCCAGCTACGCGGCAGTAAGCAGTACGGCATTACCTGCACCGTCCTGGCCGGCCCGACCCCGTGCGGCTGGGACGACTTCACCACTGACCGCACGCCGGAGCGGCCGACCGGCAAGTGGGTTGGCGAGGCGGAGTACTCCGACGACAACTACGTCTGCAATCCCGGGCAGTCATGCAGCTACCCGCGTAAGTTTTCGACCTTCTGCAAGGTTGTATATGCGCCGTCTTATGGCTTTGCCGCGGTCAAGTTCGACGTGAATCTCGACGGCCTGACGTTCTTGCCCTGTCCGACCGGGGCGTGACAGGGAGCCTCGCCCCGGCGCCGGGGACCCCGGTGCCGGCGACAGTGACCGCGTTGGCACTAACGATCGTAGCGATCGCGAGCCAGTCGGCAACCTGGAGCGACTGGCCCAGCACCATCAGCCCGGTCAGGGCCGCGAACACCGGGTTGACGCTCATGAAGACCCCGAAGAACCGCGCCGGAACCCGTCGCAGCGCGAGTAGGTCAGCGACCATGGGGACCGCCGAGCACAAGATGCCGGCTGACGCCGCACGGCCCACCGCCACCGCGGTCACATCGTGGCTGGCGAGGACCCAGATGCCGACCGGCACATACAGCAGGGCCGACAGGCCGGCCGCGGCAGCAGGTCCCTGCGAACCCGGCACGCGCACACCAACAATCCGGTTGACCAGGATGTAGGCGGCCCAGCAGACGGCAGCCAGCAATGCCAGGCAGATGCCGAGGTAGTCGGTGCTCGGTTGCGGCCTGGCGAGCACGACGACCGCCGCGCCGACGATCACCGCGCAGCCGAGGTCGAGCATTCGCCGCGACGCCAGTAGCGCGACCGACAACGGGCCGAGGAATTCGAGTGTTACGGCGAGGCCAAGGCCAATGGTGTCGATAGCCGCGTACAGCGACAAGTTCATGGTTGCGAAGATCAGCGCCAGCGCGAGCACGGGACGCCACTGGTCGCGCGTGAATGTCCTGAGCCTGGGCCGGACAGTAACCATCAGCACCGCGCCGGCCACCAATTGGCGGATCGCTACGACCCCGGCCGGACCAAGCACCGGGAAGGCCAGCGCGGCCGAGGCCGCGCCGAACTGATTCGACATGGCGCTGCCGGTCATCAGGGCGATACCCGTCAGCTGATCCGGCCGCCTGGCGGTGAGTGTGCCAACAGGAACGGCCGCCGCGATCTGACTCACGCGTCGAGCGACTCATAGCCCGATCCTGAACCAGACGCCTCCATTCGCAAAATGCATGGATGCAGGTATCTATACGCTGCAGCTCATGGATCTGGAGCTTCGGCACTTGCGCTGCCTCGTGCGATCATCGACTCGGGCACCTTCACCGATGCCGCGATCGATCTCGGCATCTCCCAGGCCGCCGTGTCACGGAATCTCAGTGCTCTCGAGCAACTGCTGGGCGTCCGGCTACTGCACCGGACAAGCCGGGCCATCGGCCTGACTGCCGCTGGCGTCCGCGTGCTAGCCCAGGCGCGGCATGTGCTAGCCGCAGCTGACAACCTGGTCGTCGAAGCCGCAGCCGGCCACACGCGACTCCGCATCGGGCACCCGTGGTCGGCAATGGGCCGCCACACCCGAGAGTTTCAACGCCGCTGGGCCGCCGCATTCCCGGCGGTCGAACTGCAATTGATCCGCACGAATTCGGCAACTGGGGGCCTAGCCGAAGGCTTGTGCGACATCGCAGTACTGCGAGCTGCTGTCGACGACAGGCGGTTCGCTAGCGCCATCGTCGGCTACGAGCGTCGGTACTGTGCACTCGCCGCTGATGATCCATGGGCCAGCCGGCGTTACGTCAGACTCCGTGACGTTCCGCAGCGCACTCTCCTCATCGACACGCGTACCGGCACTACGACGCCAGATCTGTGGCCGGCCGAGTCCCGGCCCGCCATTCACGAAACACGGGACATCGACGACTGGCTCGCGATCATCGCGGCCGGCGACGGCATCGGAATCACGCCTGAGGGCACGACTGCGCAGTACCGGCGTGACGGCGTGGTCTTCCGGCCACTTCGTGATGCGCCGCCTATTGCCGTCCAGGTGATCTGGGAGCGGAACGACCCGCATCCATCGACGCAGGCGGCAGTTGACCTGCTGAGTGAGTTGTACTGTCGGCCGTCCTGACATTGGCAGCAGCCGATGCCCAAGCCCTTGCCAGGTCGCGACGATCGGCGCTCGCTCGCTACTCGGTACCGCCGAGCAGCTGCTCGGCCTGCGCCGCACAACGGCGTGGTGGCGAACTGCGAACCCTGCCCGTAGGCGAACTTGGTGCCCGGGTAATCGAATCCGCAATACGACCAGCGCGTAAGCCGCCGCCATTAACTGCAGCGTGCGATCAGCGACTGCTGGGGGCTGCTGGATTTACGAGACAGTACCCGCTGACGCTCGCAACCGCTAGTTCAACGGTATATGTTGCTGGTATGAGCGAACGCGCGATGCAGGAGGCGACGTTCCTGATCCTGACCGCGCTGGCGGACCGCAGCCAGCATGGTTACGGGATCATCGCCGAGGTCAGCGAGATCTCCGGTGGCCGGGTCCGGCTGCGCGCCGGGACGTTGTACGCGGCGCTGGACCGGCTGCGCGCGGACAAGCTAATCGGCGTGGACCGGGAAGAGATCGTGGACAGCCGGCTGCGCCGGTACTACCGTCTCACGCCCGGCGGCGCCCGGCTGCTGGCCGCCGAGGCTGCCCGGCTGCACGCCAATGCCGCTGCCGCGCTGATGCGGTTGAATCTGGCCGGAGGTGTCGCATGACTGACTCACTAACCCTGGAGCGCGGGTACCGGCGGATATTAGCGTGCTACCCGCGCGCGTTCCGGCAAGAGAGCGAGGAAGAGATCCTCGCCGTGCTGATGGCCACCGCCCGCGAGGGCCAGCGGCGGGTTGGCCTGGCCGAGGCCGCGGACCTGATCAGGGGCGCGCTGCGGATGCACCGGGGCCCGCGGCTGCCCCGCACGCTGCTGAACGCCGTCCGCCGGACATACGCCGGCGCGGCGTTGGAGCTGGCCGTGCTGATCACCCTCCTGGTGACCCTCGCCAGCCTCACCTCCGCCAGCATCCGTCAGCACCCCGACCTCAGCGCGGCGCAGTGGCACGCGGTCCTGCTCGCCCATCTCACCGCGGTTGCGGCCGGTGCGCCGATCCTGCTGGGACTGTGGATCTGGATGGCCTGCGCGAACGCCAGGGGGCATCACGCGGGCAGGGTCGCCTTCCGGGTGGTCCACGTCATCATCACCCTTGGTGTTATCGCCGAGGCTGCCCCGGCCATAGCGGTTTACGGCATAGGCGCCGGGATCGCTAGCGCTGTGATGATACAGATCCAGCTCGGAGCAATCGCGCTCATCTTCTACCCCAGCAAGTCGCCCCTGCCGTACCGCCCGCACCGCCAGCTAGACCCAGCCCAGCGCTAGAGGCCCGCACGACCAGGTAGCCACATCCCTTGTGCCCAGCCGATTGCGGCGGCCGCGCCTAACTTGGCGCGGCCGCCGTTTTCCTTGATGCACTCAGCCCAAGGCGCGGTCGAGATTGAAGGCCGCGCTGATCAGCGCCAGGTGGGTCAGTGCCTGCGGAAAATTGCCCTGTTGCTCGCCGGTGAGGCTGATCTGCTCGGCGTACAGGCCAAGGTGGTTGGCGTAGGTGAGCATCTTCTCGAACGCCAGCCGCGCCTCCTCGAGGCGTCCTGCGCGGGCGAGGGCCTCGACATACCAGAACGAGCAGGCCGAGAAGGTGCCCTCCGCCCCGCGCAGCCCGTCCGGGCTTGCCTGCGGGTCGTAACGGTAGACCAGGGAGTCGGAGACCAGGCTGGCGGTCAGTGCGTCGAGAGTGGACAGCCACCTGGGATCGGTCGGGGAGATGAACTTGACTAGCGGCATCATCAAAACGGATGCGTCCAGGACCTCTGCGCCCTCATATTGGACGAACGCATGAAGCGCCGCGGACCAGTCGCGGTCCATGATCCGCCGGTAGATCGCATCGCGGGCGTGCCGCCAGCGTTCCAGGTCGGCGGGCAGGCCCCTGCGGTTGGCCATCCGGATTGCCCGTTCCATCGCCACCCAGCACATGAGCTGGGAGTACAGGAACTTCTTCGGGCCGCCGCGGGTCTCCCAGATGCCCTCGTCGGGCTGGTCCCAGTGATCGCATAGCCATTCGGCCCGGGTAATGATCGCCTCCCAGTGATCACTGGAGACGGGCTGGTACCAGTCGTCGTAGAGGTAGACCGAGTCCATGAGCTCGCCGTAGATGTCGAGCTGAAGCTGGTCGGCCGCGGCGTTGCCAATCCGCACCGGCCGCGAGCCCAGGTGGCCGGCGAGGTGAGGCAGCTCCCGCTCGGGCAGGTCGGTGCGCCCGTCAATGCCGTACATGATGTGCATCGGGCCAGAAGCGCTAGCTTCGCGCGCGGTGGCGTGCTTAAGAATGAAGCGTATAAAAGCGTCGGCCTCGCTGGTAAAGCCCAGCCGCAGCAGCGCATAGACGCAGAAGGCCGCGTCCCGCACCCACACGTAGCGATAGTCCCAGTTCCGCTCGCCGCCGATCTGCTCAGGCAGGCTGGTCGTGGGCGCGGCCACGATGGCGCCGGTCGGGGCATAGGTCAGCAGCTTCAGCGTCAGCGCGGAGCGGTGCACGATCTCCCGCCACCTGCCGCGATACCGGGACGCCGAGAGCCAGCCACGCCAGAAAGCGATTGTGGCGTCCCCTAGTTCCTCCGCTTCCTGGCCCGAGCATCCGCGCGGCACGGCGCCACCGCTCACCTCGTCTAGCGCGAATACCGCCGACTCGCCCTCCGCCAGCTTGAACGCGGCGGTCACATCACGGCCGTCGTGCTCGACCGGCACCGTCGCGCTGAGCCCCACCGTCAGGCTGTCTGAGGTGAATACAACGCCAAATTCTGCCTCGCTGACGGTGTGCGGGTCCGTCCCGTAGTTAAACCGCGGCGCGACCCGCGCACGGAACGGCATAGCCCCGCGCACGCACACCACTCGCCGGATCACCCGGTGCCGCCCCGTCTCAGCGGCATCCCCGACCGGCATGAAGTCCTGGACCTCCCCGACGCCATCCTGCGCCGAGAAACGGGTAATCAGAGCGTTGGTATCGGGGAGGTAGAACTGCCGGGTCCTCGCTGGCACGGCTGCGGCCAGCTCAAAGCATCCACCCCCGTCTGCGTCCAGGATCGATCCGAAAATGCTCGGAGAGTCGAAAGACGGGCTGCAATGCCAGTCGATGGTCCCATTCGTTCCCACGAGCGCCACGGTGTACAGGTCGCCGATCATGCCGTGGTCAGATACCGGCAGATAGGCAGCCCGATTACCCCCTGCCGAGGTGGGCTGCGGTGACCCGCTGGAGTCGTCGATGTCGGGGGCCAGTCGGTCAGCCTCCATTCATCCGGTAGCTCCCCTTACGGAACTCGTCGGCGAGCGCGGGATGGGACGGTTGCCAGTCGAGTTCGGCTCGAGCTTTCGCCGCGTCGGTACCCTGATCGAGCAGAAGAACATCGGCGAAGGCGCCCAGGCGTGCTCGGGCCTCATCGTCGGACCCGGCGACGGCTCCTGGCGCGCGGGCTGCGACAGCTGCCGCCTCGGTGAGTTCGGCAACGGTCGGATTCGATCCGTCACCGATGATGTAGCGGCCACGGGCCGAGTCGTCTTCGAGGGCGCGCCGGAAGAAATCGGCCAGGTCCGCCGCGTGCACTGTGGACCAGTGCTGTTGCCCGGTGCCAAGCATGATGAGGTTGCCAGCGTCGTCGCGGGGAGAGCCCAGCAGGATCCCTGGAACCGCTCCTCCGCCGTCGCCGTAGGCGACGCTGGAGACGATCACGACTCCGCGCATGCCTGCCGCGTCGAGCACCCGGCGTTCGATCGGTTCCTTCCACGCAACCATCGCAGGTGCGTTGATGGGCGACTCCTCAGTGATGTCGGGATTATCGCCGTAGATCCAGTCGCCGCTGATTTGCAGATAGGGCTTGCCTGTGCCGGCGAAGGCAGCGATAGCCGCGTCGACGACTGCGGAGTCGAGGTTCGCGCTGGTGGCGTCGCCGGGACTGGCCGTGTGAATGCCGGCGTCTGAGCTACCGAACATGCTCGTGATGGCCGGCCGGTCGTAGAGGTCGACCACCGCCGGCATCGCTCCCATAGCCGCGACCTTGTCCGCTTGGGCGTCGTCGCGGACGAGGGCGGTCACTGTGTGGCCGTGCTCGTGCAGATCGGTCAGTATGTGCGATCCGATGAAACCGGCAGAACCAGTGAGTGTCACGTTCATAATCGGACGTCCTCCTGCTCGTCAGAGCAGCGCGTCGACTGCGGCATCTCGTCGAGTCAGGGTCGCAGCGACCCGAGCGCTGCCGCGTGTTGAGTGGCTATGCCATCTACGCCAGAAGCTCCCTCGGCCGGTACGTGGCCTACCCGGCGCAGGCCCAGGTATGCGGTCAGGTCGGCTCGCGATGACCTAGGTTCCTGCCATGATTCGGTATGTCCGGCACGGAAGGGGGAGGTGATCACGATCGGTGGTGGTAAGCAGCTCGATGCTGGATCTGCGTTTCCGCCAGTCCTGCTGGCCGCCGCCGTACTGGCTGCCTGCGACGTGTCGTTCGTGCTGGTGGGCAGCGCCGCCCTGTGGCTGTGCGGCCAAAGCCTTGCAGTCGGCGATGTCGACGCGGCGATCGAGCCTGGCGCGCGCAACCTCGCGCGCCTGCACGCGGCCCTGCTAGGCCTTGCGGTCGGGCGGCGCTCGGTGCCCGCGGTGGGGCGCCTGGCCGAGCTGCCCGTCGCTAGCGTGGACACCTCCTACGGTCATCTGGATTGCCTGCTCGAGCGCGGCCGGCTGGACTGGGCAAGCCTCAGCCAGGGCGCGGACGTGATCACAGTGGCCGATGTCCCCGTCCGGATCGCCGCCGCCACCGACACGTGGGCGCTGCGGCGCAGGTTCAGGGAGTAAGGCATTGGGGGAACGCGGCGGGGTCGGGCTGGTCGAGGTCGCCATCCTCGAGGCGCTCGACGGTTTGGGCGCCCGCGCAGGGCAGGCCTACGTTAAGTCGTCCAGAGTGCTGGCGTCCGTCGACCAGAGCGTCGGGCTCGCGCCCGGTTACGGCTACGAGATCCTGACCGACCTGGTCCTGCCGTGGAGAATGCCGGTCCTGCTGGCGGATGGACACGGCAACTTCGGCGGCCGCGGGAACGACCCGCCGGCCAACGCCCGGTACACCGAGGTCCGCCTCTCGCGCGCCGGCGAGGTGGTGCTGGCCGCCGAGCGCGGCCAGCTGGCGCCCGTCCCGGTCGGCCTCATCAACGGCAACAGCTACGGCCAGGGCAGCAGGCCGCCGTTCCGGCCCCAGGGCGTCATCGATGCCCTCCGCCGAGTCATTGGCGAGCCGTCGGTGTCCGGCGAGGAGCTCGTCGGTATCGTCGGGCCGCCTGACTTCCTCACCGGTTCCGTTGTCACCGGGGACCTGGCCGAACTGCGAGCCGGCAACCCGGCCGAGCTCCAGCTGGCGGCCCGCGTCACTGTGACCGACGAAGCCACCGTCGCCGCGCAGACCCCGGACGCCGGGCCGTGGTTCAGGCCCGAACGCAACCGCACGCTGCTGGTCATCGACAACCTTCCGCCGATGGTCAACACCGACGAAGTTGTCCAGAGCATCGCCGGGCGGGCCCGCCCGGCCGACTGGTCGCGGCGGCATCCGGAATTGCACCAGGCAACTCGGCTCCAGGTCCGGGAGGTTCACGACGAGTCAGGTCGAGGCCGGACCTGGTTCGCCTGCGTGCCGGAGCCCGATGCCGACCCCGAACAGGTCCGCGCGCAGCTGCTCGACGTGTACGGCGTGTCCGTCACGCTCCAGGTCCACCTGCCACAACCACTGGCGAGCATGATGAGGCGGTGGGCCACGGCTCATCAGGGCGAGGACATCCTGGCGAGCCTGACCGCGCTGGAACAGGCCATTGCCGCCGCCGACCGACATCAGGACTGGTAGCCGGCTTCCTCGAGAGTTGCGAGGCCAGCGCACTTTACCGATCGATGTCGGCTTCGTATGTTGGCTGTGCATCCGTCGCAAGGAGGAAGTCCGTGGAGCACGCCCGGCAGTTCTATATCGGCGGCACGTGGGTCGCCCCGCTTACCAGCGAAACAATGGAGGTCATCAACCCAGCCACCGAACAGCCCATCACTTCCATCGCGATGGGCTCGGCAGCGGATGTCGACGCCGCCGTCGCCGCGGCCAGGAACGCGTTCGAGACATTCTCGCTCACTACCAGGGCCGAGCGCCTTGCCCTGTTCGACAGCATCATCGCCGTCTACTCCAGGCGCCTTGAGGAACTTGCCGACATCATCAGCCAGGAGATGGGCGCGCCGCTCTCGCTGGCCAGGGCAGCGCAAGCCGTAGCGGGGCTTGCGCATATCGGGACCGCACGCGCTGTGCTCGCCGACTTCGAGTTCGAGCGCCCGATGGGCCGTACTCTGCTGGTTCGTGAGCCGGTCGGGGTCTGCGGAATGATCACGCCCTGGAACTGGCCGCTCAACCAGATCGCCTGCAAGGTCGCGCCGGCTCTCGCCACCGGCTGCACGATGGTGCTCAAGCCGTCGGAGGTTGCGCCGTTGAATGCCATCCTCTTCGCGGAAATCCTCGACGAGGCGGGGGTACCTGCCGGGGTCTTCAATCTGGTCAACGGCGATGGCATTAACGTTGGCGCCTGCCTGTCCGCCCACCCGGATATCGACATGCTGTCGTTCACCGGCTCGACGCGCGCGGGCATCGAGGTCGCCAGGACGGCAGCCCCAACCGTCAAGCGCGTAGCCCAGGAACTCGGCGGCAAATCCGCCAACATCATCCTGGACGATGCCGACTTCGAGGCAGTCGTCGCACGAGACATGGCCGGCATGTGCACGAACTCGGGCCAGTCCTGCAACGCCCCTACCCGCATGCTCGTCCCGGCCGCGCGCATGGACGAAGCTGCCGCCGTCGCGTCTGCAGCCGCCAGCGCCGTCGTGGTCGGTGACCCCCGAGAGGCGACCAGCATGATCGGCCCGGTGGTATCGGCTACTCAGTACAGCCGAATCCAGCAGCTCATAGAGAAGGGCATCGGCGAGGGCGCCAAGCTTGAGGTCGGCGGGCCGGGCAAGCCTGATGGCCTCGCAACTGGTTACTACGTCCGGCCGACAGTGTTCTCGCATGTGTCCAACGACATGACGATCGCCCGAGAGGAGATCTTCGGGCCGGTTCTCGTGCTGATCGGCTATGAAGATGACGATGACGCTGTGCGCATCGCCAATGACAGCCTTTACGGCCTGTCCGGTTACATCTCCGGCGACAGCGAGCGGGCCAGGTCGATGGCGCGGCGTATCCGGAGCGGTAACGTCCACCTCAACGGCGCCGGCCCCGATTTCAACGCGCCCTTCGGGGGCTACCGCCGGTCTGGCAACGGCCGGGAATGGGGGGCGCTGGGCTTCGACGAATACCTTGAGACCAAAGCCATCATGGGATACGACGCCTGATCCCTGACTGGTGCCCCTGGCGGGAATCGAACCCGCTCACGCCGCTTTAGAGGCGGCTGCCCTGCCGTCGGGCTCCAGGGGCGCTGAGACCATCGTGGCAGGTCCTGGTGACAGCCCGCGCTGTCACCAGGACCCGCGACTCAGCCCGCGTCGGTGGTCATGCGGTCGCGCAACTGAACGTTCGTGACCGCTGCACGCGCTGCGCGGTACTCCTCGGCTGTCAGGGACCGGCCGAGCTCGTCCAGCGTCCGCAGCACGACACGCTGACTCGTAACGCGGCGGTTGAGCCTGTCCAGCTCCACAGCCTGACGCCACACCTTGCGCTGCAGCCAGCGCGTGGCCTGGGGCAGGTCGCCAGCAAGCTGCCCGCGGAGCGCATCACGCTCGGCCATCAGCTCAACAAGCTCTGCCCGCAGGTCGGTCGTAGCGATAGTCATCTTCTCACCTCCCCTCTGCTCATGGAGGTGGGTGAGTGTGCGAGAGCCACCGGCAGCCCAGCGACGAGGCGGCGTCCAGCCGGCTCGAGCGCGAGCGCCGTCAGGGCCCCGCCGAGATCAGGCTCATGGAAGCTCGCGATCCGCAATCCCGCCAAGACCGCGTCCGCGCGAAGCCAGCTGAGGGCAAGTTCATCCCTGGCGGCGAGCAGCACGACAACCGGAGCGGCAAACGCGACGTCGGGAAATGCGAGAGCAAACTCAATAGCCGCGTGCACGGCCTGACATGCCTGGGTACCCGGCGGAAGGTCAGCGCGAGTGACGAGATAAAGCCGACCGGGCGCAACACCCTAACGATGCGACATGTCTCGATGGTAGCCGATGGTCGAGCATCAGCGCCAGTCGACAGGCAAGCCGTCAGAGCGAACTCTCAACGCTGATAACGACATTGCCGGTTTTCTGCCCGGTCTCGACGTACCTGTAAGCCTCGACGATCTGGTCCAGCGGATACGTTCTGTCGATGACCGGCCTGAATGCTCCGGACTCGATCATCTTGCTGATATTCCTGACCATCACCTGGTCGTGCTTCGGAATGGGGAACATGACCTTCTTGCCGCCATGCAACGGGGCGATCAGCGCCAAGACCGGATTCTGGGCCAGCGGACCTAGCTCCGAGGAGATATAGATGCCGTGCGACTTCAGCAGTAGTTTGCAGCGGCCGTAGGAGCTCTTGCCGACCGAGTCGAGCACCGCGTCGTACTTCTGCTCGTCCTTCGTGAAATCCTCGGCCGTGTAGTCAATGACCCTGTCAGCGCCGAGGCCCCTGACCAGTTCCAGGTGGTCCGGGCCGCATACACCGGTCACGTTGGCGCCAAGGCCCTTCAGCAGCTGGACCGCCGCTGAGCCAATGGCCCCGCTCGCGCCGTAGACCAGGATGTCCTGGCCGCCGTGGATCTTCGCCGCCTTGATGTGCGCGAGGGCATAGTGCGCTCCCTCGGTACTAGGAGCGGCCTGCTGGTAGCTCACGTTGGCGGGCATCGTCGCGACCGATCCGTTCTCGGGGATCGACATGTACTCCGCATGAGCGCCGAACTGACCCTCGCAGTATCCGAACACCCTGTCGCCGACCTCGAAAGACGTGACGCCGCTGCCGACCACCTCGACCACGCCGGCGAACTCAGTGCCCAGAACCGTCGACCGTGGCCTGATAGGCCCGGTCAGGAATCTCATAAAGAAGGGCTTGGAAGCCCGGTAAGCGCAGTCGGTCCGGTTCACCGTCGTCGCGTGGACCTTGACGAGCACTCCGTTGTCCTTGGTAGCCGGCTTCTCTACTTCTGAAACCGCAACCACTTCGGGCGGGCCGTACCTGGTGCAGACCGCTGCCTTCATAGCCGGAGTGTAGCCAGCAGACAAGGCAGAAGGACGGGCCCTGGAGCTAGGAGAACGACCCTGACGCCGATGGCGGGCTGGAATGATGACCACCCCAGCCCGCCAGCGGGATTCCTGCTTGCTGTACCTCCGCTTACTGCCCGCTCATCCGCCAGGCGAATGCGAGCGGCGAGGCGGCGGTCAGGTCGATCGCCGGCTCGGTGTTGGAGTAGGACTGCATATTGTCGCGGAACTCGGCGCTGGAGGAGTTGAAGGCAGCGTAGCTGTCCACGCCGTTCGCTGGGCAGGCGATCATTCCGCTGACCGATCCCGTCGTCGCCTTAGCATTCGGTCCTTCGACGGCGGCGCCAGCCAGGACTGCGCCGGTCCCGTTCAGCGAGCCGACCAGGTTGGCGACCTGATGCTGCAGGCAGTCCGGGAACTTCGCGCCGTCGCCGACGATGAAGGACAGGCCCCAGCCGTTAGCGCCGAGGATGTTCCCCAGCCACTCGTCGGCGTAGGCCGCATAGGTGGTGGTGCCGGTCAGGTGGTCATACTCGCTCGCCATGACCGACAGCCCGGCGCCGTGCGACGTGGTGTCCCAGGCCCCCCATGTGAACCCGAAGCCGAACGGGTCGGTGTTCGACTGGGCGACCGCCTTGTCGAGTTGCTTCTTCAGGTCGGCGGTCAGTGCCGCGGGTGTGGTCGCCAGCCCTGGAGGATTCCCGGCCTGGGCGATCGCGTTCGCCAGCTCGTAGTGGGCGACGCCCGACACGTCGTAGAGGTTGAGGGTGTCTGCGGCGTCATTCGGGCCGGTGATGTAGGCGTTCGCCCACTGGGCGGCCAGCGGAAGGTAGTACATCGGGTCGGTGTGCGGGAGCCCGGCAGGCGGAGTTGCCGCGGCGAGGGCCTTGTAAAGTTCGGTCGCGCCCAGCTCCATGTCGTCCCGCCACTCGATTTCGGGGTAGAAGCTGTACGGGATGGCGGTCAGCAGGTTCCCAGTCCACGCGGTGTTTGCGAGGCCGTAGACGTCCTCCGCGTCCTGCAGGCAGGTGTCGGCGTAGGTCGGGTCACTGAGCCGGAACACCTGATAGCACTCAGCAAACGCGGCGGCGTCTCGGCCGGCGATGTTCGGGCTGATCAGGGATCCTGGAGCACCGGCACGGAAGACCGGCCGGTTGCGGATGTAGCGGTACAGCGAGCTCGTGCCGCCGTACGTGTCGTCGGCCTGGGGCAGCCGCCAGATGTCATGGTCACTGATCGTTTTACCGTTGCCGGCTCCAATGCCGACCTGGTAGTACATGGTCTTGGTGGAGTCGTTCCACATCTTCATCAGCCAGTCGGTACCGAACTTCGCCTCCGCGGTGAAGCCGGGTCCAGCCTGGTTCGGGAAGTCGCGGACCAGCAGCAGCATCATGTCGACCGTATAGCTGGTGGTCTCCACGAATTTCAGGTAGTCACCGGCGTCCCACCAGCCGCCGGAGGCGTCCATCGAAACGCCGAGCGAGGTAAGGCTGCCGGAGAACCCGCCCGTGTTGGCTCTATAGCTCGGGGTCAGGTACGTCATGGCGTTCTCGTCGTTCAGGTGGGCTGCTGCTGTCCGCAAGGCCGACGGGATGTAGTTCGGGCCGTCGCGCTCGTTCTGGTAGAACGAGAGCGCGTTGGCCATCGCGCCTGCGTAGATGTTCTGGGCCGTATCGATCTTGAACGACGGCGAGGTCGCGGCGATGGGTCCGGTTACTGTGATCGTGTAGGCATCGGGTGTCGTGACCGAGCCGAAATCTAGCGCGTAGACGTCCGGATAGCTGGAGCTCCACGAGCCAAGATTCGCTCCGATCGGCGCGGAGTAGACCGACGTCCCCGACGAGTTCACGACAGAGAAGGTCGCTCCGGTCTCGCCGGTTGATGCCATGAGGTAAGCGCGTTTCGTCGTGGCGGAGTAGCCGAGCTGATTGATCCTGATGTAGGCGGTGCCGGTGGCTGCGTGGGCTACATTCGACAGCCCGACGGCTAGAAGCGGAACCGCTGTCGCGATTCCAAGCAGGGCAGAAACGGCGCGGCGCATGGGCAGCTCCCCTCAGCTAGCTGGTGAATGGTTCGAGCAGGTGGCTGAAGTCCCAGGTGTTCTGGGCGATGCCGGAGCAGGTGTTGTTGTCGACGGTGCCGACGCAGCCGCCGTTGTCGCGCTGGATGGCCCAGATCGACAGCAGGTTCATGTTGTTGGCTTCAGCGAAGTTCAGCATCGTCGTTGTGTCAGGGAGGTAGGTGACCTCTGTCTTCTTGCGAAGGTCGTCGATGCCGGGCAGCAAGGTCATCGCTTCCATGTTCCAGATCTGCGCCGCGCTCAGGCTCGGGTAGATGGTCTGCAGCTGGGCGTGGGTGTTGGTGGCCGCGTTGATGGCCGCCTGGCCCATGTTGACCACGCCCTCTTTGGCGATGTAGTAGTCGAAGACCATGATGTTGACCGAGGTCACGGCTGCCCCGTTGGCGACAGCGCTCTGCAACACGGCTTCGCCGTTGGGGTCGAGCCCGTACTGCTCGACCGGAATCGTGTACTGGATCTGGAGCGGGATGCCGTTCTGGGCTGCCCACTGCTCGGTCAGCGCGATCGCCTGGTTGCGGCGGGTGATCCCGGCTGTGTTGTTCAGCGAGCTGGACTCGACATCCATGTCCAGCCTGGTCACTCCGAGCGTGGTGATCACTGACTCGTAGTCGGCCGCTATCGAGTTCACGTTCGTGCAGGAGTCGGCGATCTCGGTGCCACCGTGATCGGCGCTGTACCCGCCGAACGATGGGATGACGTCACCGCCCATCGCGCGCAGCGATGCGATGTCCGATGCGTAATAGTTCAGGGGCTGGCTGGCCAGGCCGTTCCAGGCCAGGGTGCACGATCCTTTGCCGGTCGCCTGCAGGAAGGCCAGCGTGAAGTACTTGGCGCCAGATGCCTGCGCCGTCGCGGTGATGCTCGGAGTGTTAGGCGCGAGGTAGGTCTCGTAGTACGGCGCGTACACGTGTGCAGGTAACGGGGTGTACGCCGCCGCGGAGGCTTCCCCCGCGCCGGCAAGAGGCCAGATCACGGCGGCCGTGGCGGCTATGGCGAATGTAAGTCGGTGCCGAACTCTCATTGCGTCCTCTCCCAAGAATCGATCGTGGGTTTTCCCTGCGCCTGGGTTGGGGGCGGTAAGTCGTGCTGGCGGGACGGTGCTCGGGTCATGCGGGCTACTCCTGTCGCGGTCGTACCTCTAACCCGGACCCCCCCTGAACTTCTGTTTAGTTTGTATACTTTCCGAACCAACCCGTCAATACCCGTTATCCAGCACCAACACCTGCCGCCGGCGAGCGGCTGACATATCGGCAGCGCAAGGTATCCGTAACCCCGCCTTACGGTTCTGTGACGCACGCGGCGTGGCCGTATTCATCTCGGTGCCCCGCGAGTTCACTGGAGCGGGGTCCAGGGATCACAGCAGATCCACCCCCTTGATGACCCAAGGAGACGGACATGCGCAAGCGCGTTTGCCTGGCAGCGGGCGGCAGCCTGCTGGCGGCAACGATCAGTCTGTTCGGCGCGGCAGCCTATGCCAGCGCCGGCACGACCTCGCCAGTCGTCGGCTACACCTACCTCAACGACAACACCGCGACCGCCAATACGATCGCCGGCTTCGACCGGCACGCGGACGGCTCGCTGACGCCGATCCCCGGTTCACCGTTTGCCGCAGGCGGCGCTGGACTTGGTGCTGGCCTGGCCTCTCAGGGCGCGATCCAGGTCACCAGCGACGGCAGATACCTGCTGGTTGTCGACGCCGGCAGCAACCAGATCTCCGTGCTGCGCATTACCGCCGACGGCGTGCCGGTGCTGGTCGGCCAGCCGGCGTCGTCTGGCGGCATCCAGCCGGTCAGCGTCGCGGTCTCCCGGGCCGGCCTCGTCTATGTCGCCAACTCCGGCACTGGCGGCAGCGGATACTCCGGCTTCCGGCTGAATTCCGTTGGCAAGCTCATCCCCATCCCGCACTCGACAGTCACCGTCCCCGACGCCTCCGGCCTGGGCGACGTGTTCTTCAACGCCACCGGCAACCGACTCGTCGGGACCCGCACCGGCTCGTCAGAGATTGACAGTTTCGTGGTGCTGCGGAGCGGCCGCCTGCGCGCCGCACCAGGATCTCCTCTCACGGGGCAGGGGCTCGGCCAGCTCGGTGCCGAGTTCTCGCCGACCAGCTCCTCGCAGCTATTCGTCAGCAACGCGCACAACGGCCCAGGCTTGGGGACGGTGTCCGCGTACCGCGATGGCTTGCGTGGCCACCTCACCCCAATCGGATCCTCGCCTTACGCCGATGGGCAGACTGCGCCGTGCTGGGTGGAGATCAGCCATAACGGCCGGTACCTGTTCACCGTCAACACCGGCTCAGGCAACATCTCCAGCTACTCCATCAACCCGGACGGCTCGCTCGCGCTGATCGGCAGCTTGACGATCGCCGGCGGCGGAGCAGACATCGATGCCCGGCTGTCCCCGGACGGCAAGTACCTGCTCGTTGACGGCGCTGGGCACAATTTCGTGTCGGTGTTCGCAGTTAACGGAGGCAACCTCACCGAGCTGACGGGCTCACCGACCGCGCTGCCCGGCGGGGCTAGCTCATCCGGGATCGTGAACACCTAGCAACAACAGGCCGGCTCCGGCCACAGTCCCGGGCCCCGCACCGTCGGGGCCCGGGACTGTGGCGCATTATCCTGCGCCCGGATCCCTTACGAACCGGTGACAGATCACCAGCGACAAGCTGCGCTGGGCATATCCGTCTACCGTGTCCACTGTGACCTGCAAACGACCACGGCGGTTGGCCGCACACCGTGGGCGGCCTGAATGCTAAGCAACCCGGACCCTCCCGGCCGGATCATGGTCGTGGACGACGACCGGACGCTGGCTGATGTCGTCGGCCGGTATCTGATCCGTGACGGCCACCGGGTGGAGTGCGTGCATGACGGGCTGGTGGCACTCGGCCGGATCGAGGAGCAGCAGCCGGACCTGGTGGTGCTAGACCTGATGCTGCCCGGCGTCGGCGGGCTGGAGCTCTGCAGGCAGTTGCGGGCCCGGTGGCCGATCCCGGTGGTCATGCTCACTGCGCTGGGCGAGGAGACCGACAAGATCGCTGGCTTCGAAACCGGCGCGGACGACTACATGACCAAGCCGTTCAGCCCGCGAGAGCTGGTGCTGCGGGTCAGGTCAGTGTTGCGGCGCGCCCGCGGCGGCGGACTGCCGGGCACGGAATCTCGTGGCGTGATCGGTGACGGCGACCTGACGGTCGACCTCGGCGCGCACGAGGTCAGCCTTGGCGGGCAGCTGCTCGCGCTCACCTCCCGTGAGTATGACCTGCTGGTCTTCTTGATGCGCCATCCGCGGCAGGCGTTCAACCGCGAGCAGTTGCTGGACCAGGTGTGGAACTGGTCCTTCGGCGATACCTCGACGGTCACCGTTCACGTGCGACGGCTGCGGGAGAAGCTGGAAGCCGATCCGACACTTCCGCAACGCATCGTGACTGTCTGGGGTGTGGGCTACCGGTACGAGCCGGAGGCAGCGTGATTACCGCAGCCGAGCTGTGGACGGTCAGCTATAACGTCGCCGCGATAGCCGCCTTGGCCGCGGTAGCCGGGATGGTTGTGCTGCGGCTGCTCGCGGCCCGGTCGGTCGCAACAAGCCTGACGGTCGTCGCGGCAGTGACCGTCGCAGCGACGCTGGCCGGTGTCGCGGTCATCGCGATGGAAATGTTCATCTCCCGCAAGGATCTCGACGTGGTGCTCGCGGTCGTCGCCATCGCCGGGATCGCGGGCTTCGCCGTCGCTCTGCTCCTCGGCCGCCGTGTGTCGGCGGCGAGCCGCCTGATGCTGGGCGCGGTCCAGGAGGTGGGCAGGGGCGGCGCGTACCGCCCGCCAGCCACCGTCCTCCCGGCTGAGCTCGCGGGCTTGTCCGCGGAGCTGGAGACGGCGCATCACCTCTTGGCAGAAGCCCGGGATCGTGAGCGGGCGCTGGAGGCGAGTCGGCGGGAGCTTGTCGCGTGGGTTAGCCACGATCTGCGGGCGCCCCTGGCGGGCTTGCGCGCCATGGCCGAGGCACTCGAGGACGGAGTGGTCAACGACTGGCAGACGGTCGCCAAGTATCACGGGCAGATCCGCGCCGAGACTGACCGGCTGACGCTGATGATCGACGACCTGTTCGAGCTGTCTCGCATTCACGCAGGCGCACTGCGGCTGTCCCGTCAGGTCGTCGGCCTCGGTGATCTGATCAGCGAGGCGCTGACCAGCGCTGAGCCGCTGGCACGCGCCAAAGGCGTGCGGCTGCGCGGTTCGGCAGTTTCCGGGCTCCCGGTATGGGTGGACACCTCCGCGGTCGGCCGCGCGCTGCTCAACCTTGTCGCCAACGCGATCCGGCACACACCGGCCGACAAGGCGGTCGAGGTGCTCGCCTCCAGCGAGTCCGGCATGGCTGCCGTCAGGGTGTCTGATTGCTGTGGCGGGATCCCCGCCGAGCACTTGCCGCGGGTGTTCGACGTGGGATTCCGCGGCGAGACCGCTCGCACGCCAGCGACCGGCGAAGGCGCGGGACTTGGCCTCAGCATCGCACGAGGAATCATCCAGGCCCACCGCGGGCAGATCAGGGTACGCAACGAAGGAGACGGCTGCCAGTTCGTCATCCGCCTGCCCCTAGCAGCTCGCGATCTCAACTAGGCAGGACGGTCTTGCTCATCACGCAGTTCTTCGTGCCCTTGGGCCGGTCGTAGCTGAAGCCGACCTGTTCGAAGAGATTCCGAGTGCCGTTGTAAAGAAACGACGCCGAGACCTTCTTCCCAGGAGTGTCCTGCGGATACGCCTCCACTACTCCGCCGCCCGCCTGCGCGATCAGACCCAGAGCGCCACGCAGTGCGGCCGCTGCTACTCCATTGCGCCGGTAGGCCTTGTCGACGAAGAAACAGGTGATCCGGTAGTCGGGCAGCCTATCGACGGCGGCCTCGTACTCCTTCCGGTGGTAGATATTCGGCAGTTCGGCGGGGCTGCCGTACTGGCACCATGCCACCGCAACGTCGCCGTCGAACACCAGCGCAGCGTGCGCTTGACCATCGTTGACAAGCCGCTCCTTGAGCGCCCGGTTACTTTCCACCGTCTGCCCCTTGTCCTCGCAGGCCCGGTGGAACAGAGCCTTGTGCCGACCGTCGGGTCCATCGCAAATCCGCGTGTTGGCCTTGTCCTGGAACCAGGTGCACCAGCAGCCGCCCCATACCCCGTTGTGCCGCTCGGCGAGGCCAGCGAAAGCGTCCCAGGTGTCGGCACCCAGCGGTCTGATCACGTACTCGCCCACGGCAATCTCCTCCTCACGCCGACCCGCCAAGCCATCCATGACCTGCACGCGACAAGTCCGCTAGTGCCGATGGCCGGCTCGCCCGATCTACGCCGCACTCTAAAGCTATTAGCGGACAATCCACGGCCGGATTTGCCGGACCTATCTAGGGACTAGATCCGCTCCAGTCTGGCGCCGTCGAACAGCGGCTCGATCTCGTGCCGCCTCACATCGGCGGCCATCTCCTGATTCGTCGGAGTCGGCCCGCCGACGGCGGCCGCCTCGAGCGTCGGCCTGAGGAGCCGGGCGTCGCTCGACGAGTTGAGGAAGATACCCGGCCGGCCAAGCACGTAACGCACTGCTCGAGCCAGCGCATCGCCATCGGCTAGCGGCTCGTACCAGCTGAACTGGGGCCCCGCTCCTTCCGGCCAGCGCCGACGCGCGACCGACTTAATCGTCTGCACCGCAACGCCGCGCTGCTCGCACACCCCGAGCAGCGTTTCCAGGTCAGCCCTGTAGCCGTCATCTGACATCAACGTGTAGTTGTAGGGCAAGAGCACCGAGCTGAAGTCGAACCGCTCCAGGCTGCGCAGGTGCATACCTGCAATCCGAAGCCCGTGCCCGGTCACGCCGATGAACCTTGCGAGCCCCTCGTCCCGGGCCCGGGACAAGGCCTCGACCGCGCCACCCGGGCCGTGGGCCATCTCCCATTCGTCTGGCTCGACGAGATTGTGGAGCTGGATGAGATCGACGGAGTCGACGCCGAGGCGGGTCAGCGAGAGTTCGAGACTGGCGCGCGCGCTGTCGCCCGAGCGCTCTCCCGTCTTGGTGGCGAGGAAGAACCGTCCCCTGTGCTCAGCCATCCAGGGCGCGATCCGAAGTTCTGAGTCGCCATAAGACGCCGCCGTGTCGATGTGGTTGACGCCGAACTCAAGCAGCGTTGCAAGGACCTGGTCCGCGCGCTCCTGCCGCATAGACCCCAGGGCCGCCGCGCCGAAGATGACACGGCTGCTCTCATGCCCGGTCCGGCCAAAGGGGGCGTGATCATTCATAGCCGCAGACTACTCACGCCCTCAGGCCGTTGAGGGCGGTCACGCCGTTGGATTGTGCGGGCTCGCGACCTGCTCAGCAGCGCGCACTACCTGGGCGTCGGGTGCGTCTACCGCAGTGGGGCCACCGGGAATCGGGACGAACCAGATGTGCATCATCGGCTGGGTGACGCGGTTGACCGATCCGGGCGGGCATGTTGGGTCCATGCTCCCGACTACCCGCAGCCGGGCGAAGCACAAGTTGGTGTGGACGTGCCACTGGGTCAGGCAGCCACCAGGATCGGGCGGCGCGGATGTGCTCAGTGGCGAGGTGATGTACATGACGGCGGCCAGGACCGCGCCATGCGGGGTGTTCGCATAGACCAGCGACTGCGGCGCCGACGGATCGATGACCGGCCCGCCGAGCGCGGTCGCCCGGTAACTGGCCACGTTGATGTAGTGCACCACGGCCTTGCCCGTTGCCGTCAGGGGCCTGAACCCCGCCGCCTCGGCGACGGCCAGGCTCTGGTACTTCCGGGCCGCGGCCCAGGTGGCGTTTACCAGACGGACTGTCGCCGCCTCCTGCGCGCTCGTTGGCGTCGCTGTGCACGAGCCGCCGGCCATCTTCATCCCAGGCGCCATCTGCATGCTGGCATCGGGCATGGTCACGGGCCCGGCTGGCGATGCGGTGGGAAGGCTGATCTGCTCGGTCACCGCAGCTGGGGTGGCAGACATGGTCATCACCATCTCCGGCCCGCCGTCGACGAGCGAGAGGCTCAGCAAGACCATCGCCAGGGTTCCTGCCGCTGCCGATCCGGACCACAGGGCTCTGCGAGACACGGGCTCCAGCAGCGGCCGGGCGAGCAGTACCAGCACGCCAGCGACGATCAGCGCCTCGCACGCGGTGCAGAAGGCGTCCCCGAATCCGACCGGCTCCACGGCAGTGGGCGTCGGGCCGATGACGTCACCCGCGGTCCTGGTGAGGATGTAGACGGCGATCACTCCGCCGTTGAGGATCGCGCCGAGGGCCAGTAGCGGACGGGACGGCCGGACCATGATCCCGATCGCCCACGTCAGCTGGAGCCAGGCCACAGCCAGCATGAAGACGCCGAAGGCCCAGTACTCCTGAAAGTGTGTGCCGGACACGGCGAAGTGGATAACCGCCGCGACCACGCTGGTGATCGCGAGACCCCGGATGACAAGCTGCCGCCGGGTACTCGCAGTTGCGTTGTCCATGCCGGGCTCCCCGTGCAGCTCGTTTCCGACGCCTGGTTCTGAGCGTACAATGCAAACCATGGTTGTCAATTCAGGACTGCCGGAGATGCCCGAGCTTCGCGACCAGCGCGGGCTCGGCCCCGATCTGCGACGGGCGTGGATCGGCTACCGCGTGCGGCTGCTGGCGGAGCTCAAGTCCGCCGGATTCGCTGATACCGGCTTCCCCGACGGCCGAATCCTGCGGATCTGCCTGCGATCCGAGCAGGCCACGATCTCACAGATAGGCAGGGAGCTCGGCATCACTCGGCAAGGCGCGGGCAAGGCAGTGGCCAGCCTTCGTGACCGCGGTTACGTCCGCATCACCGACTCAGCAACAGATGGCCGCGAAAAGATCGTCACGCTGACGGAGCGTGCCATGCGCTTCCTGGACGCCCACCGGAAGGCGGCCAGAAAGATTGAACGGCAACTGCACGCCGCAGTCGGAGCCGACGGATTCGAGGCACTGGCCCGGCTCCTGCTCGCGCTTGCGGAAGATCCAGTCGCAGATTGACCACGAGAGTCGGGCGCGAGAGTCTCGGTACCCCCCGATTCCTGTCACCGACGCCAGGCGTCAACTCGCATCCGGTACAAAGTCGTGCGGCAAGTCACGTGGTAATTCCCCTCGTTCCTGGCAGAGTCGAGGCATCGCTCGGTCACTTCGCGCCGGGCGGATTCCGGAATAGTGTCTTTTCTTTCGCTTGCCTCAGCGTCACCGGGAGGTCGGGATGGCCAATCATCCGGTTGTTGGTTATCTGGTATGGGCGGTGCTGATCGGCGCCGTATTTGCGTGGGAGGGCCTGGCGCTCAGCGGCATCAGCGGCAGCGTGCCCACGCTCAGCGATACGTTCCGCGCCATCATGCGCTATCCGCCCGGCCGCTGGGCCCTGTTCGCGTTGTGGCTGTGGCTAGGCTGGCACCTTTTCGTGCGCGGCTGGCACTTCCTGCTCCGCGCATGACGAGGCAGCGCGCAGACCGGGCAGCGGGCATGACGAGCCGGCAGGGTCGCTGCTGAGATGTCGTCGCATCTCATCCGGTCTGATCTGATTCCCATCCTGGGCGGCTACCTCATTCTTATGGTGATACTCGCCGTTGGGCTGCGGACCCAGCGCCGCCGCGCCGCTGCCGGTCGGCCCATCACCCGGCTGACTGGGCGGCGGGATCATGGCCGGCGCGCGCTGATCTTGCATGTCCTGACCGATGCGGTTGCCGGCTACCTGGTCCTGATGGCCATCGTGGTGCTGTACTACTACGGCGTCGCCAAGGTCGGCGGCAACTTTCTGGAAAGCGCATTCACCGGGACCGCGTTGCTGCTGGCGATTACCCTGCCGCTGTTCAGCGTGGCCTCGTGGCTGAGCCAGCGGCTAGCCCGGCAAGCGACTCGGCCGGCTCCGCCGCGAGACCTGCCTGACCAGTAGTCTGGAATGGCTCGACGAGCTGACGGGCCAGGAGCAGCACAGGGCCAGCCGAGTCGCCCTGTTCGACCGGAACAGGACGGCCGTCCAGGCCGGTACGCCCGACGGCATCGGCGCGGGAAGGGAACCTCGCGCTCGCTAGCAAGAACCCCGTCGTGTGCATCAGAGGATGCGCCCGGAACGACGTGAGAATGCTCAGCTCCTCTTGGCTGTGATGGAGGGCATGAAACCGCCAGAGGGGACCGAACTGGTGATCGGCATAGTGAGCCAGCCAGTTGGCTGCATCCATTGCCACCACAGTGAGGGGTACCAGGAGCCAGCCAGGCCAGTGTGCGGTCGTTGGCAGCTCGATCCAGCGAGCATGACTACCGATGAGTGCCGCCGCCCCGACGCTCAGCAAAGTCATCATCGGGATCACGACGATGGCGTGCAGGGCCAGGAAGCACACGTCCTGAACGTGGCCGCGTGCGAGGACGGGACGACGCTCCGCCGGCCATATTCGTTCGCAGATGCCTGTCACGACAACCAGCGCTATGAGAAACGGGGCGGCAAGCTCTGCCCGGCCTGCTGACAGCACGGCTTCGAGACGGCCTTGCCGAAGCAGCTCGGCGATCGCGACCCACAGGACGAGGACCGTCACTCCGGCCAGGACAAACGAGGAGGGGCATAGACCCCGCCACCACGCGAGCCGGCCGCTGGGCAGCCTGATCGGCGCATGCATAGAGCCTCATTTTTCCGTACCGGACGGCCGGGCACTCAAGGGGCCACCTGGCTAGGACGTGAGCGGCCTGTTCGGGGTACTGTGCGGGCATGCTCGCTGGGCCGCGTCTCCGCCAGGTCGCGCTCGTAGCCGCCGATTGCGAGCGAGCGGCCGGGCAACTGCGGGAAGCGTTCAGCTGGCCGGAGCCGTACCACGATCCGGGCGTAGGCCGGTTCGGGCTCACCAACGCCGTCTTCGCCGCTGGTGACACGTTCGTCGAGATCGTGGCACCGGTTCAGCCGGATACTGCCGCTGGCCGTTATCTGGAGCGCCGTGGTGGCGACAGCGGCTACATGGCGATCTTCCAGATGCCGGATCTGGCCGAGGCCCGACGCCGGGTGGCCGCTGCGCAGGTCCGCGTGGTCTGGACGGCCGACTTCGCCGACATCGCGGGCACTCACCTGCATCCCAAGGACGTGCCGGGCGCGATCGTGTCACTGGACTGGGCAGACCCGCCGGAGTCGTGGCGCTGGGCCGGCCCGGAGTGGACCGCGCATGCCCCGGCGCATGCCGACGGAGGCGTGTCCGGGCTCACGATCGAGGTGACCGATCCAGGCGGGACTGCCGCCCGGTGGGCCGAGGTGCTGGGCCTGACCTCCACCCAACACGACGGCACCGCAACCATTCAGCTGGAGCACGCCGGGCAGGATCTGCGTTTCGTGCCCGTCACCGCGGGCTGTGGCGAGGCCATCACGGAGGTTCGGCTCACGATGGAGCGCCAGATATCGCCAGTCCGGATCGCCGGTGTGCGGTTCGTTTCGGCAGTGGAGGCTCCCGAAGGAGGATCAGCATGACGCAGCTCGACACGGGAACTGAGGATCTGCTGGCCGAGGTCGACGACGGCGTCGCCGTGCTCACGATGAACCGCCCGGAACGGCGCAACGCCATGTCCGAGGCCATGATGGCGGCCATGGACCGGATCCTCGGCGACGTCGAGGCCGATGATGCAGTCGGCTGCGTGGTGCTCACCGGGGCTGGCGGCGCGTTCTGCGCGGGCGGCGACGTCAAGGCCATGGCCGAGCGCCCCGCCGGAGGATCGAGCCACACCATGGACGCCGCCATCCACCGGCAGCGGCTCCGGCAGCGCGCGACGAGCGGTCGGCTGTGGCAGATGCCCAAGCCCACCATCGCCGCGATCGGCGGGCCGGCGGCGGGCGCGGGCCTGTCGCTCGCGCTTGCCTGCGACCTGCGGTACGCCGTCGAAGGCGCGGTGCTCACGACCGCGTTCGCCAGAGTTGCCTTCTCCGGCGACTATGGCGGGACCTGGTTCCTCACCCGGCTGGTGGGCAGCGCCAAGGCCAGGGAGTTGTACTACTTTTCTGAACGGCTGCCTGCGGCTGACGCCGAGCGCCTGGGCATTGTCAATGCCGTGTTCCCGGCATCCGACTTCGAGATCGAGGTACAGCAGCGCGCCCGGCGCCTCGCCCAGGGACCGCGGCTGGCATACCGCTACATGAAGGAAAACCTCAACCGCGCCGTCAACGGCGAGCTCGGGGAGTGCATGGACATCGAGGTCACTCACCACGTCCGCACCGGGCTGACGGACGATCACCGCGAGGCGGCGAAGGCTTTCGTAGCGCGACGTGATCCGCGTTTCACTGGCCACTGATCAGCGACCGAGGCGGCAGCCGATGACCAGGACGGTGCTGAGCGGCGGGCGAGTCTTTGACGGTACCGGCAGCGTGATAGCCGATGCGGATGTGGTGATCTCGGGCGAGCGGATCATCGACGTCGGCATCGGGCTCGATGGCGATGAGCAAGTTAACGTCTCGGGCCTGACCCTCCTGCCCGGCCTGTTCGACTGCCACGTGCACGTGATGGTCTCCGGGATCGACCTGGTACAACGGCTGCAGAGTCCCTTCTCCTACCAGTTCTTCGAGGCGGCCCGCAATCTGGCGGCAACCCTGGATTGCGGCATCACCACCGTGCGCGACGCGGGCGGGGCCGACCTCGGCGTCCAGCGCGCTGTCGAAGATGGTCTGATCGACGGGCCCCGGCTGCAGATCGCGATCAGTGCACTGAGCCAGACGGGCGGCCACGGCGACGGCTGGCTGCCGTCGGGGATAACGACGTTCCTGATGTCGCCGCACCCAGGCCGCCCGCCAGGCCTCGTCGACGGACCGGAGGAGATGCGCAAGCGAGTGCGCGAAATCATCCGCGCGGGGGCGAACGTCATCAAGGTGCACACCTCAGGCGGCGTGTTGTCGCCGCGCGACAGCCCCAAGCATGCCCAGTTCCGGCCTGACGAACTGGCCGCCCTAGTGGCTGAGGCCACGGCCGCCGGGCTACCGGTGATGGCGCACGCGCAGGCGACTGACGGCATCAAGAACGCGCTGCGGGCTGGAGTCAGGTCGATCGAGCACGGGATCTACCTCGACGACGAGGCCATCGAGATGATGCTGCGGGCGGGCACCTGGCTCGTTCCGACCCTGGTGGCGCCGCATGCTGTCGTCCATGCGGCCAGCACGGGCAGTCAGCTGCCCGAGGGCGTGGTAGCCAAGGCCCACGAGGTGATCTCGGCCCACGCCGACGCGTTTGGACGCGCCGTAGCAGCCGGGGTAAAGATCGCCATGGGCACCGACAGCGGCGTCGGCCCGCACGGCAGCAACCTCGACGAGCTGCCGCTGATGGCCGCCGGCGGGCTGACTCCAGCGGAGGTGCTGACGGCTACGACCAGCTCGGCGGCCGGGTTGCTCGAGATGGCGGACGAGACTGGCACCATCATGCCCGGCAAGCGCGCGGACCTGATCGCTGTGGCGGGCGACCCGTTCGAGCTGTCCAGCCTCAAGGCGAACATCCGCGCCGTCTACTCAGCCGGGCGCAAGGTACGCGGCTAGACACCGTGGACGCGAAGCCTGGCCTGCCGAGCGGTCAAGGGCGAACCTCGTAGTAGAGGTTGACAGGGTCTTCGAAATCATGCCGGGTGAAGCGCGAGAAACCGGCTTCCCGGCACATGCGCTCGGCCAGCTCCGGGTGGAGGCCGAGCGTACCGAGCCCAACCCCGCCCGGCTCGGACAAGCCGGACGACATGCAGCTGGTCACCGACAGCCCGTACATCATCGCGAGGACAGGGTTGCGCAGGTTGTCCTGCCAGGTAGAGCCCGACCGAATGTCCTTGATCAGCCAGGTGCCGTCCGGCCGGATGGCACGCCCGATGGCGGCCGACGCTTCGGCCGGGCGGGGCATGTCGTGTAGGCAGTCGAGTGTCGTGACAAAGTCGTAGCGGTTGTCGTCCGGCAGATCCTCCGCCCCCGCCGTCCGGAATGCCGCGTTGTCCAGTCCCATGTCGGCCGCCTTGCTGCGGGCGCGATTGACTGCAAGGTCTGACGGATCGACGCCTTCAAACCGGGATGCGGGGAAGGCGGCTGCCATCGCGCAGACAGCCACTCCCGAACCGCATCCGACGTCGGCGACCAGCGCGCCGGCCTCCAGGCGATCAACCACGCCGTCCAGGGCGGGCAGGATCAGCGGGACCAGTGCGAGCCTGGTCCACGGCTCTGTCATGCGCTCCACCGCTTCAGCTGCGGCCGGACCCCGATCGTCGTAGGTCAGGCCGATGCCAGAACGGAACGCATCGGCTAGCCGCTCCACCACATCCGGTGCGGCGGCGCCGCTGCCGGTGAACGCACCAGCCGCGAACCACAGACTCTGGCGAGAATCCGCCAGGACTGCCACGGCCTCCGCGCTGAGCTCGAAAGCCTCCCCGTCGTCCGTATCGATCAGGCCAGCTGCCGCCTGGCCCCGAAGCCACTCCAGCAGCCACCGCTCCTGCAATCCCGCGGCGGTTGCCAGCTGCGCCGCCGTCATCGCTCCCCGGCCCGTCATGGCCCGGTACAAGCCCAGGCGGTCGCCGAGGTGAATCATCAGCGAGACCACTTCGCCCTGCTTGTAGCTCCACACCCGCAATGCGAACGCGCTCTGCCGGTCCCGCTCGTCAGTTGCCATGTGGCCAGACTGCCACCACATTGGCTTAGGCGCGATGTCGGAAGCGTCGGTTAGTGTGGCTGGATGCTGGAGTCGTTCCATCCGGCCGTGCGTGCCTGGTTCGAGCGGCGGTTCCCGGCCGGGCCGACGGAGCCGCAGGCCAAGGGCTGGACCGAGATTGCCGCAGGGCGGCACACGCTGATCGCGGCGCCGACGGGATCGGGCAAGACACTGGCGGCGTTCCTGGTCTGCATTGACCGCATCTACCGCGCCCACGAGGCGGGCGGCGAGCCGAACGACGGTCCCCAGGTTGTGTACGTGTCGCCGCTGAAGGCCCTCGCCGTGGACATCTGGCAGAACCTCGAGCGGCCGCTCGCCGAGATCGCCGAGGTGGCAGCGGAGCTGGGGATGGGCGCGCCTCAGATCCGGCTGGCTGTGCGGACCGGTGACACCGCGGCGGCCGAGCGGGCGGCGATGCTGAGGCGGCCGCCGGATTTCCTCATCACCACACCCGAGTCGCTGTACCTGCTGGTGACCGCGGAGCGCAGCCGGGCGATGCTGCGTGCCGCGACCACGGTCATCGTGGACGAGATTCACGCTGTTGCGGGCAACAAGCGCGGATCTCACCTGGCGCTGACCCTGGAGCGCCTCCAGCACGTTGCCGACCGGCCGGTGCAGCGGATCGGCTTGTCGGCGACTCAGCGCCCGGTCCAGGCCGTGGCCCGGCTGCTGGTGGGCGCGGGCGCGGACCGATCGGAGCCGGGCGGCGAACCGCGCTGCTCCGTTATCGACGCCGGGCACCGCCGTGAGCTAGACCTCGGACTGGAGCTTCCGGGTGATGAGCTCGGGGCAGTTGCCACGACCGATCAGATGGCCGAGATCTGCGATCTGATCGCCGGGCACGTACAGGAGCACCGGACCACGCTCGTGTTCGTCAACACCCGGCGAATGGCCGAGCAGCTCGCCCATCAGCTCGGCGAGCGGCTGGGCGATGGCCAGGTCTCAGCTCACCACGGCAGCCTGTCGAAGGACCGTAGGCAGCGGATCGAGGGACGGCTCCGCGAGGGCGACCTGAGAGCCCTGGTAGCGACCGCGTCACTGGAACTCGGCATCGACATCGGCCCCGTCGAACTGGTCTGCCAGATCGGCTCGCCGCGCAGCTTCGCCACGTTCTTGCAGAGGGTAGGGCGCTCCAATCACACCAGGAACGGGGTGCCGGCCGGACTCCTCTATCCGACAACTCGGGACGAGCTCGTGGAATGCGCGGCCCTCATGCGCGGCGCGCGGTCCGGCCGGCTCGACCGGCTTCGGATTCCGTCTCAGCCGCTGGACATCCTGGCCCAGCAGGTCGTGGCCGAGTGCTCGGCAGCAGAGTGGGTTGCCGAGGACCTGCTAGCCCTGGCCCGCGGCGCGGCTCCGTTCTCGGATCTGTCGGCGGAAGACTTCGAGGATGTCGCCGAGCTTGTGTCGGAAGGTATCCGGACCGGCCGCGGTCGTCGGGCGGCTTACCTGCACCGCGATCAGGTGAGCGGGCAGCTGCGCGGCCGGCGGGGCGCCCGGCTGGCAGCGCTGACTTCGGGCGGCGCAATCCCGGAGCTCGGTGATTACCGGGTGCTAGCCGAACCCGACAACGTCCTGGTCGGCACCGTCAACGAGGACTGGGCGATCGAGAGCATGGCGGGCGACGTGTTCTTGCTCGGCACCACATCATGGCGGATACGGCGGGTCGAGCCGGGCATCGTCCGCGTGGTCGACGCGCAGGGCGCGCCGCCGTCGGTTCCGTTCTGGCTCGGCGAAGCGCCGGGCCGGACCGTCGAGCTGTCGGAGGAGGTCTGCGCGCTCCGGGTCGGCGTCGCGGAGCGCCTGGCCCGGGACGGCAGCGCGCCAGCAGCCGAGTGGCTCACGATCGAATGCGGCATCGACGACGCCGCCGCCGAGATCATCGTGGCCTACCTGGGCGCCGGGCTGGCGCAGCTCGGAGTCCTGCCGACGATGGACACCATCGTGCTGGAGCGATTCTTCGACGATGCGGGCGGCATGCAGCTTGTGGGGCATGCGCCGTTTGGAGCCCGGCTAAACCGGGCGCTCGGGCTGGCGCTGCGCAAGAGATTCTGCGTGACGTTCGACTTCGAGCTGCAGGCAGCCGCTAGCGACGATGCGATCTTGCTGTCGCTCGGCCCCCAGCACAGCTTCCCGCTGGACCGGGTCCCCAAATTCCTCGCCTCAGGAACCGTCGAGGAGGTGGTCCGCCAGGCCGTCCTCACGTCCCCGATGTTCGCCGCCCGCTGGCGGTGGAACCTCAATACCTCGCTTGCCGTGCTGCGGATGCGCGGTGGCCGGAAGAATCCGCCAGCCATCCAGCGGATGGAAGCCGACGACCTGATGGCGGCTGTGTTCCCGACGCTGGCCGCCTGTCAGGAGAACGTCGCGCCGGGCCCGCTCGAGATCCCCGATCATCTGCTCGTCCGGCAGACACTGCAAGACTGCCTGCGCGAGGCCATGGACATCGACGGATTGAAGGACCTCGTGGCCGGCATCGAGTCCGGCCGCGTCCAGGTCCTGGTCCGGGATACCACCGAGCCCTCGGTGCTGGCGCACGAAATCCTGAACGGACGGCCGTTCACTTACCTGGATGACGCGCCGCTGGAAGAGCGGCGGAGCCGGGCCGTGCCGCTGCGCCGTGGCCTGCCCGTCGAACCCCATGAGCTCGACACGCTGGATCAGGCCGCGATTGAGCGGGTCGCCGACCAGGTGCGCCCCGACCCGCGCGACGAGCACGAACTGCACGACGTGCTCATGAACATGGTGGCGATGCGCGCGGTCGGTGACTGGCGGGCATGGTTCGAGGTCCTCGTCGCCGGCCAGCGTGCACTCGAAGTCCACACCGCGGCGGGCGTGCTCTGGTCAGCCGTCGAGCGTCTGCCGGCGATCCAAGTACTGTTCCCTGCAGCGAACCGCGTTCCGGATCATCCATGTCCGGTCGCCGCAGAGCCGCCTGAGGAGGAGACCGCAGCGGCGGATCTCCTTCGCGGTCACCTGGAGAGCCGTCGCCCTTCCACGGTGCCGGAGCTGGCGGCCGCCTCGGCGCTGCCCGAGCCGCTGATCGTCCGCGCGCTCGCACAGCTTGAGGCGGAGGGCTTCGCGATCCGCGGTCACTTCACCGCACCGGGCGGGTCCGAGGAGTACTGCTCCCGTCGCCTGCTGTCGCGCATCCATGCCTACACCAGGCAGCGCCGCAGGCGGGAGGTCGAGCCCGTCACCCCGCGGGACTACATGCGCTTCCTGCTGCGCTGGCAGCATGTCGCGCCCGGCACCAGGCGCGAGGGACGGCTTGGCGTCCTCGCTGTCATCGAGCAGCTGCAAGGCTTCGAGATCGCGACCGGAGCCTGGGAACCTTCCGTCCTCGAGGCGCGGGTTGAGGGTTACCGCCGCGAGTGGCTCGACGAGCTGTGCATGTCCGGGCAGGTCAGCTGGGGACGCCTGTCGGTGCGCGACGCCGAGCCTGACCCAGCACCGCAGCGCAGCGGTCTGACCCCGTCCCGCGCCACCCCCATCACGCTGGCTATCCGGGACGACCTGCCGTGGCTGCTCCGCGCGGTCCGCGGTGACCTCTGCCCGGCCGAGCCGGCCGACGGCCGGACCTGCGACGTGCTCGACGCGCTGCGCCAGCACGGGGCGCTGTTCCGGCCCGACCTGGCGACCCTGACCGGCCGCCTGCCCCATGAGGTCGACGAGGCCCTCTGGGACGGGGTGGCCCGCGGGCTGGTCACGGCCGACGGGTTCCGCGCAGTCCGGTCCCTGCTGCGGCGCGGCAGCCCGGAGCGGTACGCCCCGACCCGCGGTCTGCGTCGCGGCCTGCGTAGCGCGGCCGGTGCTTCCGGCCGCTGGTCATTGCTGCCGGGACCAGATGTCAGCGCGGACCGGGACGAGCTAGCCGAGGCCGTCGCCGAGCAGCTCGCCGCCAGGTGGGGAGTAGTGTTCCGCGACGTCGCCGTCAGGGAGAGCCTCGCCATACCCTGGCGCGACCTGTTGTGGGCGTTCAGGCGGATGGAGGCGCGCGGGACGATGCGCGGCGGCCGGTTCGTTACTGGCTTCAGCGGCGAGCAGTACGCCCACCCTGACGCGATCGATGTGCTGAAGTCAGTCCGTAAGCAGCAACTCGCCGGCGAGACCGTCCGGATCTCGGCCGCCGATCCGCTGAACCTCACTGGGGTCGTGCTCCCTGGCCCGCGCGTCCCTGCTATCGCCGCGCACACCGTTACCTACCTCGACGGTGTTGTCGCCGACCCGGCCACTGACGTGCTCGCCGAAGCTATGCCGTGCTGAGCATGGCGATCTGGCTAAGTTCCGGCAGCCTGCCCTCAGCCTCCCTGGCAGCGACCTGGACGCCCACCCAGGCCAGCGCCAGGCCGTAGGCAGCGGAGCAGATGATGAGTACCGGTGCCCGGACCGCGACCGAGACGCTGCCGGTGAAGGCAGCCGCCAGTATGACCGGCGTGGCCGCGACCGCGGTGCCGGCCAGGCTGCCGAGGATGCCGCCGAAGGTGTAGGAGCCGTAGCCCTGGGCGGCCTGGCGCATGGGACTGCCGGTTCTCTTGGCCATCGGGTAGGCAAGGGTGACGGAGAAGATGTTGCTCAGGCCAAGGGCCGCGCCGAGGCCGGCCAGGGCGACCGCGGTGGCCGGCACTCCCTCCATCGGATGCCTGACCGCGGCCGCCAGGCCGAAGCACATCGCGGTGAGCAGCGGTACCGCGATCACGCTGAGCGCGATGTTCTGGCCGGAGAAGTAGGCGCGCAGGGAGCGGCGGCTGGTCAGTGCGAGTGCTTCGATGATGAAGGGCGGGCCGGTCAGGCCGACCGAGTTGGCGTGGAAGTACCCGACGAACCCGGCGCCGACGACGGCGCTGGCGATCACCACGCCCGGATGCTTGTGCGGGCCGGCTGTCCCCAGGATGGTGCTGGCGGATACGACGGCCGTGATGACCGCGGTCATGCCCCAGTAGACGAGCGATGTCGGCTCGCGGCGCTGGTAGATCCAGGTTCGAGCCGCTACGGCGCCGCGCAGACCGTACCGGGCCAGCGGCAGCACGGCGGCCCGCACTTGCGACGACTGGGTGGACGCGTCGGCGGTGACCAGGCCGCGGCTCAGCGAGCGTATCCACAACCAGCCCAGCGCGACGATCACGGCGGCCAGCACCCCTAGCCGCGCCAGCGCGGTACCGGGCCGTCCGTCAGAGGCGTCCTGGATCGCGTGGGCGGCCAGGCCCGGCGGCAGCCAGCGCATCCACGCGTCGACGCCAGCGAAGCTCGCCGCTGTGATCCCGCCCTGGGCCGCCGCCCTGGGTATCACCTGGCCCAGCAACTCGATCAGGGCGAAGGCCGGGATGAACAGGAAGACCGCGAGGTCCTTGCCGCGGCGCGAGCGCAGCATCCCCGCCATGCTGGTAGTCACCAGCCGGGCCAGCGTGATGCAGAACAGTACCTGCAACACCACCGCGACCACCGCCACGAGCAGGCCGAGCCCGCCGCGAGCCAGCCCGACCATCACCCCGAGCAGGGCGATCACGTTGGCCGCCGGCCAGGCGCCGGTGGCCGACGCGGCGAGCAGCCCGACCGCGAGCGGGCGAGTGCGCAGCGGATAGAGCGCCAGCGTGGCCGGGTCGAGGGTGCCGTCGAGGCCGGAGACCATGATCGGCAGGATCAGCCAGCCAAGCGCGAACGCGCTGAAGATGACTGTGGTCAGGTCCACCGACGCGCTGTTCCCGCGGAACAGGGTCAGGACATAGAAGCCGCCGACCGCCACCACGAAGGCAAAGAACGTACTGAGGATGAACGAAGTCTGGGCAGCAGTGGACGAGCGCAGTGCGTTGGTCAGCAGGCGCAGTTTCAGCTGGACGAGGACCCGAGCCATGACAATCCCTCCTCCTCGCTTGCCTTCGAGCCGACCAGGTCGATGAACGCCTGCTGCAGGCTCTTGCCGCCGCGCACCTGGTCTGTGGTGCCGGTGGCCACGATCTGGCCCTTGTCGATGATCGACACGTGATCGCAGACCTGCTCGACCAGCTCCATCACGTGACTGGAGAACAACACAGTCGAGCCCGAGGCGGCCAGGCGCGTCAGCAGACGGCGGATCACATCGGCAGAGATCGGATCCACCCCCTCGAGCGGCTCGTCAAGGAACAGCACTGGCGGGTTGTGGATCAGCGCGCAGCCGAGCGTGGCCTTCTTACGCATGCCGGTGGAATAGTCAGCGACCAGCCTTTTGCCATCAGCGGTTAGGTCGAGCACGTCCAGCAGCTGCGCCGCCCGCGACCGGGCCTCGGCGACGGGCAGGCCGCGCAGCCGCCCTGCGTATTCCAGCATTTCCTCACCACTGAGCCGCTCGAACAACCTTGCCTCGGCTGGCACTACCCCGATCACGGCCTTGGCGGCCACCGGGTCTGCCCACACATCCAGCCCGTTTATCAGGATCTGGCCAGCATCTGGCCGCAGGAGCCCGGTCATCATCGACAAGGACGTGGTCTTGCCCGCCCCGTTCGGGCCGACGAGCCCGGCGAGGGAGCCGACCGCGATCTGCAGATCGATCCCGGCCACCGCTACTTTCGTACCGAAACTCTTCCGCAGTCCGCGCACTTCGATAGCTATCTCAGCCATCTCTGCCTCCTCAGCAGCCACTCAGCTGGTCCGTGACGATGTCCGTGAACATCGGCTACGGGCCCACGGTGTCGGGGAGCTTGCCCGTGGCTCCGAGTTTGTAGGCGATGATCAGTTGCTTGTCGGTCTTTGGAACCTGGACGCCGGCCCCGACGAGGACGTAGTCACCGTCGACGGCGACGGGCGCATTGGAGCCGGAGGACAGCGGCGTCTTGAGCAGGATCGCGCCGGTGGCGGCGTTGAACGCGTACAGGTATCCGCTGTAGGTCGTGGTGAACACGACGCCGTTGGTGACTGTGGCGGCGCCGTATGGGGAGGACGGGAGCTTGACGTCCCATTCGATTTTGCCGGTGTTCTGGTTGACCGCGACCATCTCGCCGGTGGCTGTGCCGATCGAGGCGTCGAATGCCTTGCCGCTCTCCGTCACGCCCTTGACCGACATGGGCACAGCAAGATTGTTGACCGCGGCGAACGTGGTCGACCCGTTGGTAGCCAGCTGGGACTCGACTCCGCCGAACACGCCGGGCTCGAGGACGAACTTGGCAGGCAGCGAGAAGGCCGAGGTCGGGGTGGCGTTTTCGGTGAGCAGCCCGGCGTCTTGCGGCCCGCTGTGGACACCGACCGGGAGCTGCCAGATGAGCTTGCCAGTCTCGGCGTTCAGCTCGATGAGGATGCCAGCCTTACCGCCATCGATCACTACAGGCTGGCCGTTGGCGGTGGTGAGCACGGGCGAATTCTGCAGGTCCCAGTCGTACAGATCATGCGGGGTGAGCTGGTAGTACCAGAGCAGCTTGCCCTGCGGGCTCAGCTTGACCACCGAGTCGGTGTACAGGTTCGGGCCAGGCCGGCTGGTCGCCCACGGATAGCCCTTGGGCCATCCGCCCTGGCCTATCGGGCCGGGGTTGGCGATGCCGATGTAGAGGTTGCCCTGGCCGTCGAACGACGGCGGGTCCCACAGGCCGCCGCCGGAGTTGATGCTCGGGTTGCCCCACAGGTTCTGTACTTCGTCCCACGACCATTCCGGTGCGCCGGTCCTGGCGTTCAGCGCCCACAAGATCCCCTTGCCACCGCCCAGATACTCGCCGACGGCCGGGTTAACCGGCACGGTTGAGACGTAGACGGTGCCGTTGTTGTAGCCGGGCGCCATGTCGATGCCTTCGTGGTTGTTGCCGATCACTGTTCGGCTCCACAGCTGCTTGCCGGTGGCCGCCGACAGCGCGACCACTGCGTGATTCGTCGCCGCGTACACCGTTCCGAAGGCCACGTTGACACCGTCGGGGCCGCCATTGGGCGAACTGTAGTTGTGCATCCACAGGACCTTGCCGGTGGCGAGCTTGATCGCCATCACGTTCGACTCCATGTCCTGCAGGTACACCACGCCGTTCACGACGACCGGGGTGGTCGAGTAACCGTCCGTGATTCCGATGCTCTGGGCTTCGCCGGTCGACTCGATCGGCACGCACCAGGCCACGCCGAGCGCGGTGACGTTTGAGGCGGTGATCGCGCTGGCGACGTCCCGCGTGTTGGCCAGGTTGCCGCCCGGCAGGGTCCAGGCCGTCGCGACTCCCGGACTAGCGGCACTGGCCGACACAGGGCCTCCCGCACCCGCCTGCTTACCGGAACAACTCGGCGCACTCGCATGGGGCGTGGTGCTCGCGCAGCCGCTGGCTGCCAGGCTCGCGGCCGCCAGCAGCGTCACACTGGCAACCGCGGTCCGCGTAACTAAACACCTCATCTGACTGCATCTCCCCTGCTGGCAGCTGCCGGCCTCTCCCGGCGCTCTTTGCGCAATTAAATTGATATCACTATGCTAAGCGCGTGGTATCTAGCACGTCAAGTGGAGGTGGTCACATGACATCCGACGTCCAGATCCGCAATCTTGAGTCGGCACAGGTCAAGGTCAACGATGCCGACGGCAACCCGATCGAGATTGCCGCCGTCGTCGTCTGGCAGGTGCACGACACTGCGCACGCCATCTACGCCGTCGATGACTACACGCACTTCGTCACGATCCAGACTGAGACGGCCGTCCGGCACATCGCATCCAGTTATCCCTACGACAACCGCGGCAGCGGCGCCATGTCTCTGCGCGACAACGCTGATGAGATCACCCAGCGGCTGTCGGCTGAGCTCGCCGACCGCGTCAAGTCGGCCGGAGTGCAGGTCATCGAGACGCGCCTGACCCGGTTGTCCTACGCTCCGGAGATCGCCCAGGCCATGCTGCGTCAGCAGCAGGCAAGCGCCGTTGTGGGCGCACGGCAGCGCATCGTCGAAGGCGCCGTCGGCATGGTGCAGATGGCTTTGCAGCGGCTCGAAGGCGAGGGCGTCGTCGGGCTGGACGAGGAGCGGAAGGCCACAATGGTGTCCAACCTGCTGGTGGTCCTGTGCAGCGAGCAGGCGACGCAGCCAGTCGTCAACGCCGGCACGCTCTACCAGCGACCGCTGAGCCAGTAACGCTAACGGCAGGCACCGGGGGGACGCAGTGAGCGAGCGCAAGGGCGTGCTGCTCCGCCTTGACCCGGCCGTCCACGACGCCTTGGCCAAATGGGCCGCCGACGAGCTGCGCAGCACGAACGCCCAGATCGAGTTCCTGCTACGCCGCGCGCTCGCCGACGCAGGGCGGCAGCCGAGGGAGGCGGGACAGATGCGGTCCCGTGGTCGGCCGCGTGCCAGCAACACGACCGAACCCGCCTGATCGGCGCGACGCGATCAAACCGCGTCACGCTGACACGCAGGCGTGCGCCGGGTGCATCCTCCGGAGCCGACCGGGCTCGCTCAGCCGAGCACGTGCTCGAGCCGAGCGGCCACCTCCCGGTACCGGGAGACCGGGATCAGGTGGACGCCGTCGAAGGCGCCGCTGTCCCGGATCTGCAGTACGTACTCGCACGCGGCCTCGACTCCAGCCAGCCGATCGGCTGCGATCCTGTCGACCAGCCCGGCCGGGATCTCGATGTCGGGTATCGCCGCTGCCAGCCGCCGGGCCTGTGCCTCACTGGCCACGGCCATCACTCCCGCGTAGACCGGGATTTCCACCCGGCTGGCCTCCCGCCACCGCAGCAGCGCCTCCAGCGAGAAACCGACCTGCACGAACAGGAAGTCTGCGGCGCGCTTCCAGTCCGGAACCGGGCCGAGCGCCGCCGCCGCGCCGATCCGGAAGGGCGCAGATGCGGCGAACGCCGCATCGCCAGTCAGCGCGCGGACTTCCTCGATCATCGTCCGGACGGTCAGCTCCCCCGTCCGCCCACCGGAGCTCGGCTTGTCGCCATAGACGAACAGGAACTGGTCAACGCCGTACGCCGCCGCCGTCAGCAGGTCCCGGCGGAACCCGAGCAGATTCCGGTCGCGCGAGTTCAGGCATGCGATGCTGCGGCCTCCCATCGCCTCGACCTCATGCGCCACCGCCACACTGGACACCGTCGCCCGGCCGAGGTGGTTATCGGGGATCAGGAACGCGTCAGCCACCGTGCTGAGCGTGCCGATCTGATGACGAACATGCCTCAGGTCCGGCCGGGTCGGCGGCTCGATCTCGCACACGATCTCGAACCCGCGATTAGTCACAGCACCAACCTAGGGCTCTGGCCGCCCGGCCGGTCATCTGCCTCCCCCACCACGACCGGCGCACCGCATGTGGAGGTCGGACAAAGGCATCTCTGGAGCTCGGCGGCAGTGAAAAATCGGCTGCGGCCTGCCGCCCGCTCGGCCATCATGACGCTGATGGGCGCCGCCAAGATGCATGCCGATGAGGTGGCGACAAGCGTTGCGCTCGTGCGCCAGCTAGTCGCCGGACAGTTCCCGCAATGGGTGGACCTGCCGATCAGCCGTGTCACGTCCTACGGCACGGATAACGACATCTACCGGCTGGGCGATCAGTTAGCCGCCAGGTTGCCCCGTCGCCCTGGCTGGGCCGTTGAACAGGTGAGGCTCGAAGCCAAATGGCTACCTAAGATGGCGCCTCACCTTCCCCTTGCAGTGCCGGTGCTGGTGGCCATGGGGCATCCAGCTGAGGGGTATCCCTTTGATTGGGCGGTGTATGAGTGGCTGCCCGGCTCAGATGCAAACGGCACGCTCGACGATCTGAATCAGGCCGCTACCGATCTCGCGGTCTTCATCACGGCGCTGCGGCGCATAGACACGACCGGCGCACATCCCCGGTTGCCGGGCGCCCGAGGCGGTCCGCTCTCGGAAGCCGACGAGATAGTTCGCTGGTCGGTGGCACAGCTGGGCAAGCGCGTCGATGGCGGAGCAGTCCTGCGATCGTGGGACGAGTCACTGAGCGCTCCGGAGTGGGATCGCCCGGAGGTCTGGGTGCACGGTGATCTGCTGCCAGGGAATTTGCTTGTCGTCGACGGTCGACTATCAGCTGTGATCGATTTCGGCGGTCTGAACGTCGGCGACCCGGCCTGCGATCTGCAGCCCGCCTGGAACATGTTCACCGGAGAGGGCAGGGAGAGATTCCGCGCGGCAGTCAATGCGGACGAAGCGTCGTGGCTCCGGGGCCGCGGCTGGGCGCTCCAGGCGGTAGCCGGCATTAACTACTACTGGGATACCAGCCCAAGAATGGTCCGTCAGTGCTCCCACGCACTGGCGGAGATTCTCGCTGACGGGCTTCTAGACTGAGCGACCATGGACAAGCTAGCGGGCAAGCGGGCACTGATCACTGGTGGCACCACCGGCTTGGGCCTAGCCATCGCCGAGCGGTTCCTGACCGAGGGGGCCCAGGTGGTGATCACCGGCCGCGATAGCGATCTCGGCGCTCGTGCTGAACAGGCACTGGGATCCGACGCTCGATTCATCGCCGCCGACGCTGCTGACCCAGACGCGGTCGCCTTGTCGGTGAACACAGCCGCGGCGCACCTCGGCGGCCTGGACGTGCTGGTCAACAATGCCGGTGTCGGGGTGACTGCACGGCTGGTCGACACGCCGCTAGCCGACTATGACCGGGTCATGAACGTGAACGTCCGCGGTTACGTGCTGTACGCGCAGCACGCTTATCCGCACCTGGCGCGCAGCCGGGGATGCATGATCCACATTGCCTCCGACGCCGCGATCTGGGGCGAGCAGGCGATTGGGCTGTACTCGGTGACCAAGGCCGCCGTCGTCATGCTGGGCAAGATGCTGGCCCTCGACGGCGGCCATGACGGAGTCCGCTCCAACGTGCTGTGCCCGGGCGACATCTGGCCCGGCATGCGGCACATGGGACCGCCCGGCGAGCACGACCGGGGCGAGGAGGACGGCGGCTGGCTCGTGCCGCCGATTGGCCGCCTGGGCCAGGCCAGCGACGTGGCCGGCGCGGCAGTTTTTTACGCGAGCGCCGACGCCGGGTTCATAACCGGAACAACGCTGCTCGTGGACGGCGGAATGACGGCCGGCTACCTCCAGCGCGACTACAGCCCGCAAGCCGAGACGTAGGGACATCCGCCAGGCCTGCCAGGTCCAGCGGGGACCGCGGGAGCCCTGGCCGTCCGGCCGGCGCAGGCCGCCGGCCAGACGCTGCCTTTGTGACCAGCCCCTCAGGCGTCGCGCAGCCGGAGCGCAAGGCCGCCGGCCAGCAGCGCGGCGGCGGCCCAGAGCGCCAGCACGCCAAGGCCTGCCCACGGGGTTATCGCCAGGCTACGCAGGCCGATCGTGTCCTGGATGTTCAGTCCCGCGGTCGTGGGCGTCCAACGCTCGAGCCGGTGCTGCCAGTGCTCGTTCCCGATGAACGCGAGGACGATCGGGAACAGGTACAGCAGTGCCAGCACGGTCCCGATGGCGACTGCCGAGTCCCGGACGATGACCGCCACGCCCAGGCTCAGCAGCGCGATCAGCGCCAGGTACAGCACGGACCCGCACGCGGCTCGCAGCGTCGGCCCGTAACTCAGCCAGACCGGGTGGAAACCCCGTGCCGCGGTGAAGCCGTGGCCGGGCAGGATCAGGTGCCCGGCCAGCACCGACCCGAACACGGCTACCGCCCCGGCGACCAGCACCAGGCCGGCAATCAAGATGGCCTTGGCCGCAAAGACCGTGTGCCGCCTCGGCATCGCCGCGAGCGTGACGCGGATCATCCCGGTGCTGTACTCGTTACAGAACGCCAGGACCGCCAGGATCGCCACCACGGCCTGGCCGAACTGGATGCCGGTCAGGCTGAGCTTGGTCGTGTCGATCGGGCAGGTCATGGTCTGCGGGCAGTGGGTTGCCCCCAAGGCCGCGGTGCTGACCGCGATGGTCAGCGCCGCGACCCCGAGAAGCAGCCAGGCTGGGCCGGACACCGTACGCAGCTTTGTCCACTCGGCGTGGAGCGCGTGTCGCAGGCTCGCCCCCCGCACTGCTGCCGTGGCCATCGTCGCTGCTGGCTGCGTCTGCACGGCGGCACTCATGCGTCCCGCCGCCGCAACATGACCAGCGCGAGCGCAAGACCCGCCGCCGCCCACAGGCACAGCACGGCAAGCCCGGCGTAAGGCGACAGCGGGTAGTAGCCTCGCACGGGCGAGGTGACGGTGGTGACCTGCGCATACCGCGGGATGCTCTGCTCGATCGCCAGGCCCGCGGCCGGAGTCAGCCGCAGCAGCCAGTCGCCGACCCCGGCGGGCAGGACATTCAGCGCGGTCAGCAGGAACGGCATGACGACAATCACCACCGCGATCGTGATCGCGGCCGCGCTGCGGCGCAGGATGGCACCCAGCGCGACGGCGAAGACCGCGGCCAGGGCCAGCATGGCCGCCGTACCGACAATGACGCGCACGTCAGTCAGCACTGGCGTGGTCAGCAATACCTGACCCTGGTTCTCTTCCTTCGGCACACCGACGGCGATCGAGATCACCGCCGCAACCAGCCCGGTGACGAAGGCTACCGCGCCGATCACCACGGCCTTGGCGGCCAGCACCGCGCCGCGGCGCGGAGTGGCGGCCAGCGTGGTCCGGATCAGGCCTCGACGGTACTCGGTGCTGAAGAACATCGCCGCTACGACGACGATCACTATCAGCCCCAGGAACGCGCCGACTAGGCTCTGCTCAATCGTCACCGTCGGGAGGCCGCCGCCTGGCCCCGGCGTGACGGGCGCGATGTCGCCCGACCCCGTCAGCGTGAACGTGCCACCGGCCGTTGTGAACGGCGCCGAGCCTCCGGCGTCGCCCGCCCCCGGCCCTCCCCCGATCGGGCCCCCGCCGCCGACCGCGGTGCCGGTCCAGGCGCCGGGCGCGGTGCCGGTCAAGCTGACGTGATCGAAGACCCCGGTGGCCTGGGCGGGGCCGCTGTTGTTGCTGTTCCCGCCGAAGGAGTTCTGGGTCACCGTGTAGCCCGGCGAGGTGGCGAACATGCCGACCTGAATGGTGGACGGAAGCCCGGTTAGCGGCACTGTGGCGACCTGCGTCCAGTGCGTGCCGTCCGCGGAGTCGTAGCCGGTGATCGTGTCGCCGGAGCGAGTCAGCCGCAGCCAGCGCGGGTGCGCCGCCGAGACAGCACCGGGCATTCCGGCGGTGTCACCGGTGAAGTTGTACTGCATCCGGACGCCGTTACCGCCTGTCACCATCATCGCCGCGTAAGCAGAGCCCTGCCGGGTGCCCTGCTTGATGATGATCCCCGCCTTGGCCCACTGCGCCAGGCCGGGCACCAGGTTCGGGCCCGAGCCGACCTGCGGATTCCCGTTGCTGAGGTTCACGTGCTCGCCGGTGAGCGAGGCGACGCGCACGGTGATGGTGCCGTTCCCGGTCAGCGGCTGGCGCACGAAGTAAAAGCTGTCGCTGACTATCTCGCCGCCAGGCCCATACGGGACATACGGCAGGCAGGCCTTGCCCGACTTCTGCGGACCGCCGTTGATCTGGCAGCCGATGTTCGAGTTCGCGGCCGCGAATACGCCCAGGAAGATGGTCAGGATCGCGGCCAGCAACATGCCGATCACCCAGCCGCGGACGCTGCGGAACTTGGTCCACTCCGCGCGCAGCGAGGAGCCGAAGCCACCGCCGCGAGATCCGTCGTCGAACCCGGCGCCGGGCCGCGGCACAGAGATGGCCTGAGTCGTCATCGCTGTACCTCCTGCACGGCGTTCGCGTCGAAGCCGGCCGGGCGGAATTCGACTGCCTGCCTGGTCAGCTCCATGTAGGCCTGCTCCAGCGTGGCCCGGTGCGCGGAGACCTCCGAGAACGGCACGCTCGCCGCGCCCAGCAGCGCGACGACGCGCTCCGCGGGCATGCCCGAGATCGTGAGGACGTCCTGGCCGGACGCGACGACGGTGGCCCCCGCCCGCTCCAGCACCGTCGTCGCGTCCGGCCAGGCGGACGTGCGCAATGTCACCCGGTCACCGGACGCCGCTGCCAGCAGACTCGCCACTGTCGTGTCGGCGATGACCTTGCCGCGGCCGACGACCACCAGATGATCGGCGGTGTCCTGAAGCTCGCTCATCAGGTGGCTGGACACCAGCACCGCCCGGCCCTCCGCGGCCAGCGAGCGCAGGAAGCCCCGTACCCACACGATGCCCTCGGGGTCCATCCCGTTGAATGGCTCGTCCAGCATGATCGCGACCGGGTTTCCCAGCATCGCGGCGGCAATACCGAGCCGTTGCCGCATGCCGAGCGAGTACCCCCCGGCCCGCCGCTTGGCGACGCCCTCCAGGCCCGCCTGCCCGATCACTTCGTCCACCCGCCTGGCCGGCAGGCCCTGCGAGTGGGCGAGCCAGAGCAGGTGGTTGCGCGCGGACCGGCTCGGTTGCAGCGCGCCCGCGTCCAGCAGCGACCCGATCACTCGCATCGGCTGCCGCAGGCTCGAATAGGGCCTGCCGCCGATGGTTGCCTTGCCCTCGTCGGGTGCGTCCAGGCTGAGGATTACCCGCATCGTGGTGGACTTGCCGGCCCCGTTCGGACCGACGAAGCCTGTCACCTGGCCAGGCTGGACGGCGAATGACATGCCGTCCAGCGCTAGCGTCGGCCCGAACCGCTTGCGCAGTCCGTTCACTTCGATCGTGGCTTGCATTCCCAGGTCCTTCTCGTTCGCAACGGAACTTACTGTGATCTGAGGTCTACGGGAGTGGCCATAACATGGGCCGCACGGATGCCGTTATCCCGTTGTTAGGTCCACCCGGGCATGCTGAAGTGCGATGACAGAGCCGGAATCCCTGATCGGGGGCATCGCTGACGGGAAGGAAGGGCACATGCGCGCGTCGCACCGCGACCCCGCCACCCTGCCCGGCAGCGCTGTCAGTGCCGGCCATCCGCGCCGACCGCTCTGGCCCCCGCTGCCGAGCCGGGCACGCCTACCGCGCTGGGTACGACTGCCGCGCTGGGTACGGCTGCCGGGCCGGACGGTGCGCACACGGCTGACCATCCTTTACGGGATCTTGTTCGTATTCTCCGGCGCGCTGCTGCTGACCATCTCCAGCGGCGTTGCCGTCCACTCCTCCTCGGTGGCCCAGGCCGTGCCGGCCGCCATGAACTCCGCTCCCGGATCGCCGCTGGACCGGGCCAACGCGCGCATCCACCAACTGCAGGCCCAGATCAGTCAGCTGCAGTCCCAGGCTGCCGGACCGCCGGACCATAACGCGCTCTCGCATGTGCTGCTGATCTCGTCGCTGATCGGTCTGGCGATCATGACGGTGATCTCGGTGGGGCTCGGCTGGCTGGTGGCCGGCCGCGCGCTCAGGCCGGTCCGCCAGATGACGGCCACGGCCCAGCGGATTTCCGCGGACAGCCTGCACGAGCGGCTTGCGGTGCAAGGCCCTGAGGACGAGTTGAAGGAGCTCGGGGACACAATCGACGGCTTGCTGGAGCGGCTGGAGGTCGCTTTCAGCGCCCAGCGCCGTTTCGTCGCTAACGCCTCCCACGAACTGCGGACTCCGCTGACCACCATGCGGGCCTCGCTGGACGTGGCGCTGGCGAAGCCTGATCCTGCCCCGCCGCAGACCGTCGCCTTGGCCGGTCGGCTGCGTGCCGAGCTGGACAAGATCGACAGGCTCCTCGAGGCGTTCCTGGTGCTCGCTCGCGCCCAGCACCGAGCACTTCCTGGCCGTGCGGTCATCCCGCTGGACTATGTCGTCGGCGCCGCCCTCGCCGATCAGGCCGCGGCGATCCGCGCCATGGACCTGACCGTGCAGGAGCCAGACTCCCTCGGCAGCGCGTGGGTAACCGGCAGCCAGGCGCTCATTACCAGAATGGTGGAGAACGTCATCAACAATGCCGTCTGCCACAACACCGAAGGCGGCTGGATCCGGATTGTGTCCCGCACCGCGGCCGGCCGGGCCCGTCTGATCGTTGAGAATGGCGGGCTGCTGCTTGACCAGGAGCAAGTAGCGGGGCTGTCCGAGCCATTCCGCCGGATTGGTGCGGACAGGACCGGCTCAGACAAGGGTTCAGGCCTCGGCCTATCGATCGTCGCGGCCATCGCCGAGGCCCACGGCGGCTCGGTCGACCTGCAGGCGCGGTCCGCAGGTGGCCTGCGCGTCACGATCAGCCTGCCCGAGTCTGCTGCCCAGGCCCTCCCGGCAGGTGTCCCGGCCTGACTCGTCGTCCAGATTCGCGGTCCTGGCCGAGGTGCTTGCTTCTCTGCGGAGTTGCCAAACAGCGCCAACGCACCCATAGCACGGATCCACGGGCGACAATCGGTACTTGCGCGGACCGCACGGGCCGCGGGTCTCGGAGGCGGAGGGACAGTCATGGAACTGACCGCGGGCAAGGTTGCAGTCGTTACCGGCGCAGCAAGTGGGATCGGCCTGGCGCTTGCCGAGCGCTTCGCCCGTGCCGGGCTGGACGTGGTCCTGGCCGACGTCGAACGGACTGCCTTGGAAGCAGCCGAGCAGAAGATCGCGCGCCTGGGTGTCCGAACGCTGGCTGTGCCCACAGATGTCAGTGACGACGCGTCGGTGGAGGCCCTAGCTGCTGCGTCCGTGGATCGCTTTGGCGCAGTGCACGTCATCTGCAACAACGCAGGCGTGTCGAGCGCCTCCGACCCGTGGTTCGGCCCGCTATCGGCGTGGAAGTGGGTGCTCGGAGTAAACCTGTGGGGCGTCATCCACGGGATTCGGGCGTTCCTGCCGCTGTTGGCAATGCAAGGCGAAGGTCACATCGTGAACACCGCGAGCGTGGCGGGGCTGATGCCCGGTTTCCATCCCTCCTATGACGCGTCCAAGCACGCCGTGGTCGCCATTTCCGAAGACCTCTATACCGCGATGCAGGTGGCAGCGCTTCCCGTGGGAGTCAGCGTCTTGTGCCCAGGCTGGGTTCGCACGGGAATCCTTAACGCGGAACGCAACTGGCCGGGCGACATGGGCGAGATTCCGCCGCTAGCTCTGACAGCCGAGGTGACACTTCAGCACGTTCGTCGGGCGGTGGACGAAGGCATGCAGCCGGCCGGGGTGGCTGACTTGGTGGCCGACGCGATAGCTGGCGACAGGTTCTGGGTGCTGACCGATCCCAGCTTCACCGCGATAGCGCTCCGCCGGTGGCAGAGTATCGCGAACGGCGACAATCCAGTCCTAGACGTTGAAATGCCTGGCTTGCCACCGATGGCACAGATGGTTTCGGAGATCCGGCAACTGCTAGCCAACCCCGGCGCCAGTTCGTAGGCGCAGGCAGGCCTGCCCCGCAGATTCGTGGGCCACAACTACGGCTTCCCTCAGGGGGATATTAGGCAGAATAATCCCATAATGGCCGCATTCGGAGCTGGCCAGGCCGACCGATTGTCAGAGGCCTCAGTACAATGGGTGTTGCAGGCAACCACAAGGGGTTGCCGGCGACACGGACGGCTTCATCAGTCGCCCCGCACCGACCCGCGGCGGACATAGGTCCGCCGGCCCGGACCTGGAGGGGACGGATGGCCGTTCTCCGATCTGCCGTTCAAGACGCCGTTGACGACGCTGCACCGCTCACAGCGGAGGCGGCCTACGACAGATCGTGCCGTCTAGCCCTCGCTGACTCCGAGATAGGCACGGTCGGGCTCGAAGTCGAAACGCATCTTGTCGACCTCGGTGCAGCGGCAGCCGCTGTGCCGTGGAACCGAGTCGAGCCAGCCGTCGACCGCGTGCGCGCAGTCACCGACAGCAGCTCGGTAACAGTTGAGCCCGGCGGCCAGCTTGAGCTGTCCGGCTCGCCGGCGCCGGGGATCCTGACTGCCGTGTCCGACATGCGCCGCGACGTGACTAGTGCACGGCTGGCTCTCGACCCCCTTGGCCTCGGGCTTGCTCATGCGGGCGCCGATCCGCTGCGCTCGCCGTACCGGGTCAATCCGCGACCGCGCTACCGGGCTATGGAGCAGCACTTTGCCGCCACCGGCACAGCAGCGGCCGGCGCGGTCATGATGAACTCCACGGCGGCGCTTCAGGTGAATCTGCAGGCCGGACCGCAGCGCGGCTGGTCTGAACGAGTAGCACGCGCACACCAGCTCGGGCCGACGCTGGTCGCGCTCTCGGCAAGCTCGCCGTGGCTGAGTGGTCGGGACACCGGATGGAAGTCAGCTCGACAGCGAGCCTGGGGCGGCCTGGACCCTCGTGCGTGCGGTCCGGTGCCGGGCTACCTGACGGCCGCCGGCGTACTGGACCCCACGGCGGCCTGGGCGACCTATGCCCTGCGGGCTCCCGTCGTCTTTGTCCGGACCGGGCCCGGCGATGTCGCTGCTGTGGGCCGGTCAGTGCCGTTCGAACAGTGGGCAAGGGGTGCGGTTCGGCTGGGCGGCAGGCTGCCGACCGCGGCCGACCTGGACATCCACCTGACGACGCTGTTCCCGCCTGTGCGGATGCGGAGCTATCTGGAGCTGCGTTACCTGGACATGACCGCGCCGCGGTGGTGGCCAGCGATTGCCGCAGTCGTCACGACCTTGATGGATGATCCGGTCGCAGCTGACCTGGCATCCGAGGCGACCGAGCCTGCAGCGCTGCTGTGGACGCGGGCGGCGCGTCACGGGCTGGACGACCCGGTCCTGGCTGGCTGCGCGCGCCGGTGCGTCGAGATCGCCGCCGGACATGTGCCGACCGAGCTTGCGGGCGCCGTGGCCGATCTCGCCGAGCTGATCGGCGCCGGCCGCTGTCCCGGCGATCTGCTCGCCGAGCGCATCGCCGAGGTCGGACCGGAAGCCGCATTCGAGGAGCTAGCCCATGCATGAGGACGTCGTTCGCGACCTAGAGAATGCACGCGCCCGGACACTCCTGCTCACCGATCTGGACGAGCCGACGCTGCTCGCGCAGCACGACCCGCTGATGAGCCCGCTGATCTGGGATCTTGCCCACGTCGGCCAGCAGGAAGAGCTCTGGCTGCTGCGCGGCGGCAATCCCGCGCGGCCAGGGATGCTGGCCCCGGACGTCGACTCGCTGTATGACGCGTTCAAGCACGGGCGCGCCGAGCGGCCGTCGCTGCCGTTGCTACCGCCAGTTGAAGCACGAGCGTTCAACCACGAGGTGCGAGGCCGGGTGCTTGATCTACTCGAACGCACCCCGGCGGATGACCTTTTCACGGCCGGCATGGTCGTCCAGCATGAAGAGCAGCACGACGAGACCATGTACGCAACGCTGCAGTTGCGGCAGGGACCGCCGGTTCTCCTGCAGCGACGCACCCTGCCGCCGGGCCGCCCGATCGCCGGCGAACGCGTCTACGTGCCCGGCGGGCGCTTCGTGCTCGGAGTTGACGCAGCCACCGAGCCGTTCTCACTCGACAACGAGCGACCCGCGCACTCCGTCGATCTCGGGCCGTTCTGGATTGGCCGCGTGCCGGTGAGCAACCAGCAGTGGCTCGACTTTGTCGCCGACGGCGGGTATCACCGCCCCGAGCTGTGGTCCGAGCGAGGCTGGAAGCACCGGCTTGAGGCCGGCCTCGAGCGGCCCAAGTTCTGGACCGAGTACGGGACTCGGCTCCGGTTCGGGACGCAAGAGGATGTGCCGCCGGATGAGCCCGTTCAGCATGTCGGCTACTACGAGGCGGAGGCGTTCGCAGCATGGGCTGGCGCCCGCCTGCCGACGGAGTCCGAATGGGAGAAGGCCTGCGCGTGGGATCCCGTCCGCGAAGCCAGGCGCACCTGGCCATGGGGATCGCAGGCGCCGACCCCGGACCTCGCCAACCTGGGCGGCCTCGGACTGCGGCCAGCTCCTGTGGGCGCTTACCCCGCGGGGGCGTCCGCCTACGGCGCCGAGCAGATGATCGGCGACGTCTGGGAATGGACATCGTCGGACTTCGTCCCGTGGCCGGGGTTCACTCCGATGATCTACCGCGCCTACAGCGAGCCGTTCTTCGGCGGGGATTACAAGGTCCTCCGCGGCGGATCGTGGGCCGTCGCACCGTCCACGATCCGGCCCTCGTTCCGCAACTGGGATTACCCGATCCGACGGCAGATCTTTACAGGCGTTCGGCTGGCGTGGGACGCATAGGTGTGCCGCCACCTCGCATATCTGGGAACGGGGCCGCGATCGCTTGCCGCTCTCTTGCTGGAGCCCGCGCACGGGCTCCTGGTCCAGTCCTATGCCCCGCGACGCCAGCGCCACGGGACCATCAACGCCGACGGCTGGGGAGTCGGGTTCTTCGCGGACCCGCGACCCGAGCCAGCACGCCAACTGGATGGTACAGACCAGCGTGCTGGCACGGGCCAGCGGCTCGTGCCAGCACGCTGGCGGTCAAGCCGGCCATTGTGGGGTGATACGTCCTTTGCCTCCGTGGCGCCGGTCATCTCCTCGACCTGCGTCGTGGCCGCAGTGCGATCGGCCAGCGCCGGAATGCCGCTGGACGAAACGGCAGTTGCGCCGTTCCAGTCGGGACGCTGGCTGCTGTCGCACAACGGCGTCGTCGACCGCGCGATGCTCGGGCCCCACCCGGCAGCGGAGTCAGTGTGCGACTCGGCGCAGCTTGCGGCCTGGCTCTTCGAGTTCGGTCCAGAGCGGACCGGCGAGTTTGTCGCCGAACTCGGGAAGCGCGATCCGGATGCCCGGCTGAATCTCCTGCTGGCGAATGGAGAGCGGATTATCGCGACCCGGTGGAACGACACGCTGAGCGTCTTGCGCGCCGACGACGGCATCGTCGTCGCGAGCGAGCCCTACGACGACGACCCAGGCTGGACCGACGTCCCCGACCATTACCTCGTCGACATTACGGCCGGCGTCGTGACCCTCACCGATCTGGAGGCATAACTATGCAAGCCAACAACTGCACAGAAGCTCGCCCAGGCCGGTATTACGACGAGCTGCGCGCAGACGTTCGGGCCGGTCTCACCGCGACACCGAAGACGCTGCCGCCCAAGTATTTCTACGATGAGCGTGGCAGCGAGCTCTTCGACGAGATCACGCGCTTGCCGGAGTACTACCTGACCCGGGCCGAGACGACGATCCTGCAGCGGCGCGCAGCCGACATCGCGAATCTGTCGCGGTGTGAGTCGCTTGTTGAACTGGGCAGCGGCACCTCGGCCAAGACCAGGATCCTGCTCCGGGCGTTGCTTGAAGGCGGCACGCTGCGGCAGTTCGTGCCCTTCGAACTCGACCCGACCGTGCTCGCCGAATCCAGCGAAGCGCTCGCGACTGAGTTCCCCGGCCTGCAGGTTGCACCAGTCGTGGGCGACTTCGAGCGCGACCTCGCGGCCATTCCGGCCAGCGGACGCCGCATGATCGCGTTTCTCGGCTCCACGATCGGCAATTTCGAGCCTCCGGCCCGGGCAAGTTTCCTCAAGCAGATTGGCGCCATTCTGCAGCCCGGCGACACCTTCCTTCTCGGCACAGACCTGGTCAAGGACGTCGACAGGTTGCTGCGCGCCTACGATGACGCGGCAGGCACGACCGCCGAGTTCAACCGCAACGTGCTTGTGGTCCTGAACCGCGAGCTCGGCGCCAACTTCGCGGTCGACCAGTTCGAGCACGTCGCGGTCTGGGACGCCGCCAGCGAGTGGATGGAGATGCGGCTGCGCTCGGCATGCGACCAAGAGGTGACGGTCCGGGATCTTGGCCTGACGGTCACCTTCGCTGCGGGTGAAGAGATGCGCACCGAGATATCGGCGAAATTCCGCCCCGACGCGCTCGCGGCCGAGTTCACCACGGCCGGGCTGGAGACGATACGTTTCTGGACCGATCCGGCCCGCGACTTCGGCCTGACACTAGCCAGGTCAGCCGGTGATCGCTAGCGCCGGTCTAGCTCGGTGACATCAGCGCCCCGAACAGCTCTGCGTATCGAAGTAGGTGCAGGTCTCCGACATAGTGCTCACCGATGTAGACCTGAGCCGCCCGCCCCACCTGGTTGGCTCCATCCAGGTCGTCGAGCAGTTCGCGCACTGCCACCCCAAACGTCTTGAGGTCCCTCGCGTCGGGCAGCAGGATCCCGGTGCCGTCGGCGATCTGGTCGATGATCCCGCCGACCGCAGACCCGACGACAGGCCGCGCCTTCCACATTCCCTCGGCGACCGTCAGTCCGAAACCCTCGGCGAGGCTCTTCTGCACGATGACGGTCGCGTGCCTCTGCAGTGCGTTGACCATCGCAGCGTTCTCGTCGGCGTCGTCGAGTGGAAGCGTGACCAGCAGCACCCGGCTGCGAGCCGCCGCCGGGAGCTCGTGCCACTGCAGAAGGCAGTCCGCGAACACGGCGGCGCCCTCGGGATCGTCGGCGACGCCAGCAACTGCTGGACCAACGAGCAGCAGGTATCCATTCCCGTCGCCCGGCACGACGTAGTTCGCGAATCCGTTCATCACGCCCGGCATGTCCTTCAGCTGGTCCCATCGGGACACCTGGATGACCAGCGGATCCTCGGGGCCAGGCCGGCTGTCACCGGTGATCTGAGCCGGCCGGGATACGACGCCCGAGGTGCCGTCGCCGCGCACGAAGGACGCGGCGCTGTCCGGCACCGCCCCATCCAGTACGCCGAGGCGGACGAGGATGCCCAGCACTGTGGCGTCATCCAGGTACTGATTCTTCGGTGAGAACGGATCGATCGACGGCGGGATGATGGCCACGTTCCCGGCCGGTATCCATGACGGCACGTACTCGCGCCGCGAGAAGACAAATTTCTGCGCCGCGGCCAGGTGCGGCCGGAGGAAGTTCCACGCCGCGCTAGTGGCGTCATTTTCCCAGTCCACGCCGATATGGCAGCGCCACGCTACCCGCGCGCCCGCGCTCACCAACGGCGCCGCAAGCCCGGCCGTCTGCGGATCGTGCAACAGCACGAGATCTCCGGGCTGAATACGCTCCAGCAGTTCGACGGCGTTGGCGGCGAGCATCCGGGCGTAGTGGCCAGCCTCCGCCCCGCTGATCGGGCCCCCGGCCCACTCGCCGTGGATCTGATTGTGCAGCCGCTTCGTCATGACGAAGAACTCGGAATCGCCAGCTATCACGCCCCAGCCGGTCCGAACATCAAGGTCCTGCGCGTACCCGATCAGGACATGCAACATCTCGGCGACTCCGCCGCCGACCGCGGTTGAGCTGACATTCCAGACCGTGCGGTCCCCCAGCGACTCCCGGAACCGGCGTCCGGCCAGAACAAGCCGCTCGTACCGATCGCCTCCGATGACAGATTCCAGCTGAGCGACCGGCCGCCCGGGCAGGTCCACCCACCTCACCAGACTCACAGTCAGCCCCCCAAGCAGAAAGGTCAGCCCAGTCGGGTGAGCCATACCCAGCCGCAGGAGAAGGAACGCGGCCGATAGAGCACCTCTGCGTATAGGCGCCCAGCGCGCCGGCTGCTGACCGACGGCCGCGGGCGGCACTGACGGCTTAGGGTGCGAGCTTGAGCCCGAAGAGCTGCCGCCAAAAGCCGACGAGGAGGACGAGGCCCGCAGCCGAGAGGACGAGCACCGGCCAGTAGACGACCCGTGGCAGTTTCGCGGCCGCGCCGATGAATATCGGGAACGCGCTCCAGACCAGCCGCGGCCTTGGGCCCGCCCCGGCCGACGTGAGGGCGAGCAGTATCGTCAGGCCTCCGAACAGGATGAGGGGAAGCGGGAGGCGGGCAGCCGCCATCAGGACGGCGCCGGCCAGGGCGGCGACGAACATGATCATGAGCATCACGACGAAAGCCTTGTGAACCCGGTCATGGGGGTCTAGCCAGAGGACCATGCGCAAAGTGCTGGCGCCCCAGTCGAAGTGCTGGTGCCAGCCCTTGTTCACAACCGAGAACCAGTAGGCGTAATTGTGGTATCGGTGCCCGAGATAGTCGAAGAAGGCCAGCATGCCGAGCGGGGTGAGAGCTGGCGCGACCAGGGCAAGCCACTCGCGCCGGGCCCAGATCGCCTGAATCGCGGCCACCCCAGAGACTGCAGCGAGCGCGATGAGCGTCGGCCGCTCGAATGTAGCCAGGGCGCCGACGATCCCCGCCAGCAGCCACCGGCGGTCCAGGAGGGCGAGGAGGGCGACTGCTGCGAGAGCGACGCCGAGTGGCTCGGAATACAGGATGCCGAAGGTCATCGCGCCCGGGAAGAAGCAATAGAGCACGACAGCGCCGTCGGCGACCCGCCGACCGCATACCCGGACCGCGAGCGCCCAGACGGCGACGGCCGACGCCGCCCCGCACGCTACCGTGATGATGAGCCCGCTGAGCAGGTAATCTCCGCCGGTCAGGTAGCTGGCAAGGTGGATGAGCAGCGGATAGAGAGGAAAGAACGCACCCCGCGCCGGATCACCGGTGTAGCCGTACTGGGCGATCCCCCGGTAGAAACCGGTATCCGCGATCAGGATGTGCCAGCCCCAGGGATGGCTGTGACCAGTGATGGTGTCGGAGACATCCCAGGTCACCAGGATGAGGAGCCATACGGTGACGAAGGCGGCAAGCGGGAACATCCACGGCCGCGGCAGCCGATCGCTGAGCGCCGGCCGTCCTGCCCCGGCCTCGTCTCCGGTGGGGAAGGGACCCGGCCGCTCTGTGGACGTATCCGCCGTTGCCATTAGAGTCGGCCCCTCCCCCGCATATTGGGGCATACTCTACCGACGCCGCGAGGGTGGGAGGCCCTAGAACCGCGGAATTAGCTGGGCGGAGCGGTCTCGAGGAAGCGAAGCACCTCGGCCACGACGATGTCCGGCGCGGAATCCAGCGCTTCGTGACCCACCCCCGGCAGCTCGATGACCACGGGACCTCCGAGCGCTGCGGCTATCTCCGCCGTCACCTCGGCTGCCCATGGCGGGCTCAGCATGCCGAGCAAAAGCAGCACCGGCTGGCGGACTAGACGCGCGGCGGCGGCAGGGTCAGAGCCGGCAACAGCACGCCCCTCACGCGGCAGCGTTGCGGCGACGATGGGCAGTACGTCGCGGCCGCCAGGTGCGCGCCCGAGTTCCTCGACCTGACTCGCTGTCAGGCCGATGATCTCGGTCAGGAAGCGGAAAGTTGCCCGGCCTACCTCGCCCGCGGCGATCCAGGCGGTGAGCTGCTCCTGCCACTGGGCGCTGGACGTCTGCGGCCCCGGCGGTTCATACAGCACAATGCGACGGAACGGGGCGCCGAGCGCAGCGGCCCCGAGCACGCAGGTTCCGCCGAAGCTGTGGCCCAAGACGTCCACCGGTCCGCCTTGCTCGTCGGCTAGCGCGGTCGCGACCGCGGCTACATCGCCGTATTCGCTGGTCAGCGTGTACAGCTCAGAATCACCGCTGGACCGGCGACCGCGGCGGTCCATGGCAGTGACCCGCCGGCCGGCGGTCAGCGCGGGCCACGCCGGCTCCCAGCGCTCGATGCTGCCCATCGCGCCGTGGACTAGCAGCAGCGCTGGTCCGGCGCCCTCAGTCAGCAGGCCGATCCTGACGCCGTCTGCTCCGGCGACCGAGTGCCTGTACCCGTCCATATACCGCGGAGCGTACGGCCTCGCACATCGGCGCGTCGCCGCATATTTAGGCGTCAGGGTCGGCGGCCGACTGGCAACGTCGTGACGAGGACATCCAATACGGGCGACCCGGGACGAGGATCTTGCGCCCGCGCGACCTTGCGCCAGCCCCAGCTCTGGAAGGCGCTTTGCGCCGGAGTCGCCGCCGGCAACACGGTCAGCGTCGCTCGTTCCTCGCGTCGGCTCCGGAGCACCAGGTCGTGGAGCGCTCGGCCGATGCCCTGCCGCCGCCACGAGGCCCGCACCAGCATGTCGGTCAGCGCGAACGTGCGGCCGGGATACTCCAGGGTGACGTCGTCTGCCAGCGAGGTCGTCAAGTCCCGCCACCAGGACGTTGACGCGCGGAGCGGCATCCCGGTCGCGTAGCCGACTAGGTAACCGCCACGGCGCGCCTCAGCCAGCACAAAGCCGGGCTGGCGCCGCTGGACACGGAAGCGCTCGGCAAACGACGTCGCATCGTCTCGCCACTTGTACGGCGGGTCGGCGTAGACCTCGGCATGGAGGGCATGCAGGTCGTCCGTGTCCTCGGCTGCCTGTGGGCCGTCGAGCAACTGGAACGTCACGTCCGACCAGGTCACGACCACCTGCTCTCCGTTGTCGGCCGCAGCCATCGATAGCCTGCGGAGATGGGTTGCAACAGGCCCCGCCCACCAAGGGGTATCCGCCTTGCAGGTTAAGCCGCAGCCACTCAACGCTCGCACGGTGGCGTCCTGGAGCGGCCGGCTGCCAGTTCCGGCATACGACCGGCGCCTCGTCATACCAGGGGTCGTGCATTTCGGAGTAGGCGGCTTTCACCGTGCCCATCAGGCGATGTACCACGACCGCCTGATGAACGCCGGTGGAGCGCTGGACTGGGGTATCTGCGGCGTCGGGGTCCTGCCAGACGACAGGCGGATGCAGGCGGCGCTCGACGCCCAGGACGGTCTCTACACGCTGGTCATCAAGCACAGCGACGGCACGTACGAGCCTCGGATAGTCGGATCAGTTGTCGGTTATCTCTTCGCGCCGGATGACCCGGAGGCGGTCATCAGGACGCTGGCGGCAGAGTCGACGCGGATCGTGTCGCTGACGATCACCGAGGGCGGCTACTACATCAACGACGTCACCGGCGAGTTCGACGTCGCGAATCCTGAGGTTATCCATGATGTCGAACCTCACGCTGTGCCGCGGACGGTCTTCGGACTGATCAGCGAGGCTCTGGCGCGGCGCAGAACGCGAGGGCTGCCGCCGTTTACGATCATGTCCTGCGACAACGTTCAGGGCAACGGCGATCTCACCAGGCGCGTGCTCGCCGAATTCGCGCGGCTGCGCGAAGCCGAGTTCGGGGACTGGGTAGAGCGCGAAATGCACTTCCCCAACTCGATGGTGGACCGCATTACGCCGGCGACCACCGACGCCGACCGAGCCGAGGTCCGCGAGCGATTCGGTATCGACGATCGGTGGCCGGTCGTCTGCGAACCGTACGCGCAGTGGGTGCTCGAGGACTCGTTCACTGGCGGGCGACCGCGGTACCAGGACGCCGGAGTGCAGCTCGTCGACCAGGTGCAGCCGTACGAGCTGATGAAGCTGCGGCTGCTGAACGGCAGCCACCAGGCGATGTGCTATTTCGCCTATCTATGTGGCTACCGGCTGGTGCACGATGCCGCGCGAGACCGGCTGTTCCAGGCTTTCCTCCTCGGCTACATGGACGAGGAAGCCACGCCGACGCTGCCCGCAGTACCGGGCGTCGATCTCGACGCGTACAAACACACGCTCCTCGACCGATTCTCGAATCCGCAGGTGCGCGACACCGTCACCCGGTTGTGTGCGCAGAGCTCAGACCGGATCCCGAAGTGGCTGCTGCCCGTGGTACGCCAGCAACTAGCGACGGGCGGTGAGGTCAGGCGTTCTGCTGCGGTGGTCGCGAGCTGGGCACGCTACGCCGAAGGTGTCGACGAGGCGGGCAACACGATCGAGGTCGTCGACCGACTCCGGGACAGCCTCATGCAACTCGCGCGACGCCAGGCGGAGGATCCCGACGCGTTCATCGAGAATCGCGACCTGTTCGGAGACCTCGCTCGCAACGAGCGATTCGTTACGTCCTACCGGTCGGCGCTTGACTCGCTCCATCGTCGCGGCGCCCGGGCGACGCTGGAGTCGCTGGTCTGACGCGGCCAGCGACCAAGCGGGGCCTTCTGCCATCATCGGATGGCGCACAAGCAAGCCACGCGAGGAGCAGATCATGACCGAAGGCACCAGCACAGGCGAGGCCAGAATCGTCGTGGGCGTAGACGGCTCGCCACCGTCTCTGGACGCGCTGCGCTGGGCGGCTCATTTCGCGGCCGTCTACGGCGCCCGGCTGGAGGTCGTGACGTCCTGGGAATACCCGCCGTCGTTTGGATGGAGTTCGATCGCGCCAGAATGGAACCCAGCGAAGGACATGGCGAAGGTCCTCGACGACAGCGTTGCCGCGGTCTTTGGAGATCGGCCTCCGACCAACATCGCACTTCAGGTATACGAGGGCGGCGCCGCCAAAGTGCTGCTTGACGCCTGCCAGGGTGCGGTCATGCTGGTCGTCGGCAGCCGCGGCCACGGCGGCTTCGCCGGGCTGCTTCTCGGCTCGGTCAGCGCAAACGTCGCCGAGCATGCCTCCTGCCCGGTCTTCATCGTGCACGGCCACCAGCCGCCACCGGCCGGGGCTGCGTAAGGCTCAGCCGGCTGCCAGGTGCCACGTGATTGGCGGCTGACTCAATCTGCGAGCTCGACCACCGTCCCGAGCCGCCGCGCCAGATCTGCTGCCTCGCTGCGGTCAGCGGCGCTGAGGCGCCAGCCGTCGCAGGCGAACGTGAGCTGCCCGAGGCCGCCGACGGTCCCCGTTCCCTTCTGTATGAGCCGAACGCGCGCGCCGTTCTCCCACGCGAGCTCTGCGCCGGCTGCTTCGCCAACGGTCGGCCGGCTGACGACCTCGCCGTCCAGCGCATCGGCATACAGGCGCAGTGCGCCGTCGAGGTCGGCCACGTGATGCTCCACCAAGTTAAAAGCCGAGGGCGCGCCGGGCGCGGGAAGCTCCGCGGGGGCGGCGAGCTCCGGCGGCGGCCCGGATTGCTCGGCCACCTGGATCACGATGCCGTGCGCGTCCCTAGGGTGCAGGAACGCTTCTTTCCAGGCTGGGTTCGCGAGGCTCACCTGGACCGGCTCGATACCTAGGGCGCGGACCCGCGCCAGTGTGTCAGAGATGTCGGGCACGATGAAGTTCAGGTGATGCGGACCGGCGCCGCGGGCGGCGAGGAAGCGCTCGAGGAAGGCAGCGTCCGGGCCACCAGTCGGCGTGAGCAGCTCGATCTTGGGGCCGGTGCGGAACCGTAGCTGCCCCCACCAGTAGCCGGGCGAATCACCGCCGTATACCCAGGAGCCGCCGAGGACGCCGCCGAACAGGTCCCAGCCATCGGTGAGCTCGAGCGTGGCGATCGCGACATGGTCCAGGACGGCCTTGTTCGTCACGGTCCGGTTCTCCTCCAACGCACGTCAGCTGTCCTTCCGCTCGAGCCGGCCTTCGGCCAGGGCCTGCCGGGACACAGCGTCGAGCGTGGTCACCACGAGATCGGCGTGGGCGCTGTGCAGGACGTTCTCGTCGTCGAGGCGGGCGACGCCCAGCGCCGCCATGCCGCCGGCCTTGGCCGCCTGCACCCCGGATTCGGCGTCTTCGACGACGAAGCACCCGCCCGGCTTGGCTCCGAGTTCACCCGCCGCGGTCAGGAAGATCAGCGGGTCGGGCTTGCCCCGCGGCAGATCGCGCCCAGACACGTCGGCATCCAGCACATCGAGCAGGGTAAGTCCGGGCCGGATGAGGGGATTGTCCAGATGCTGCTGCTTGGCGAAGCTGTCCAGGCGGATGTGCTGCATGATCAGGTCGGCATTCTTCGAAGAGGACGCTGCCGCTACCGGGACACCCAGGGCCTTGGTGTCCAGCACCAGTCGCAGTGCGTCGTCGAACGCGTCGAACTGGCCGGAGGTGATCAGCCGCGTCATATGGGCCTGCTTCACCGCTGCGTACTGCTCAGCCCTGGTCTCGGCGTCGGGTACGCCGAAGTACTGGAGCGCGGCGCGCGCGCCGGCCAGTCGCGGCAGACCGGCGACGTTCTCCTGGTAGACGGCCTCGGTGAAGCCGTCGGGCGAGTACGTCGTGCGGTCGCGCACGTCAGCCCATTGGGTATCCATCAGCTCGCGGAGCGCGTCGCGCCAGGCCTGGTAGTGCGGCGTATTCACCAGGACGCCGTCCACGTCGAAAATGGCACCCTGAAATCCCATGGTCGTGGCTCCCCTGCTCGGCGATCCGTCGTGGCTCCCCTGCTCGGCGATCCAAGGTGACTGCCGGCGAGCCAGCATAGGGCATACGGACCTGGGCGCGTCCGAGGCCCGGACCGGCTTCGGGCGCGGGTACGCGGCAAGTTAGCCTGGCCGATGTCCGGCGAAACGGCGGTACTGACGCGGGAAGGCGGCGACTCAGCGGCGATGAGCAGAACACCGACAGGCAGTGCCAGCCTGCCCGCATGGGTTGAGCCGCAGCTGGCGACGCTGACGCGAGACAGATTCTCCGATCCCGCGTGGCTCTTCGAGCGGAAGCTGGATGGCGAGCGCTGCCTGACGTTCGCCGATACCGGCGGGATCCGCCTCATGTCCCGCAACCAGCGCGACATCACGAGTACGTACCCGGACCTTGCCGCGCCGCTGGCGGACCAGATGACCTCCGCAGGCCACATACTGGACGGCGAGATCGTGGCATTTCGCGGCAGCGCCACGAGCTTTGCTCAGCTCCAGCAGCGCCTGGGCCTCTTGCATCCGAGCGCGAGCCTGGTCAGCTCGGTGCCAGTCGCGTACTACATCTTCGACGTGATGTACGCCGACGGTCAGGACGTGCGGCCGCTCCCCCAGCGAGAGCGCAAAGAGATCCTGCGCCAGCTGCTGTCGTTCGACGACCCGCTCTATTACACCGAGCATCGCGAAGAGGACGGGGAGCGGTACTTCGCGCAGGCCTGCCGCGACAGCTGGGAGGGCCTCATCGCTAAGCGTGCCGCCGCGCCGTACCAAAGCGGCCGGACGCGCAACTGGCTGAAGTTCAAGTGCGAGAACGCCCAGGAGTTCGTCATCGGCGGCTACACCGATCCACAAGGCTCGCGGCAGGGCTTCGGCGCGCTGCTGCTCGGCTACTACGACGCCGACGGCAGGCTGGCCTACGCGGGCAAGGTCGGAACCGGCTTCAGCGACGTCGTGCTGCGGCAGCTGCACTCGGCGCTGTCGAAGGTGGAGCGGACCAGCCCGGCGTTCGACGACCGGGGACGGCTGCCAAGGACGCGGGTGCACTGGGTCGAGCCGCGCCTGGTCGCCGAGGTCGGGTTCAGCGAATGGACCACGGACGGGGAGCTCCGCCATCCGCGCTATCAGGGGCTGCGCGATGACAAGGATCCGCGGGAGGTCGTGCGGGAGTCGCCGACCTGAGGGCTGCCCATCCCCCGCGCGCGCCTGTAGCCTCGACGGCAATGACCGCGGTCACGCCGAGGGAGTTGCATGTTCGCGCGCCAGCATGCCGAAAGCCACCCGGACAAGCCTGCCGTCATCATGGGCGCGACGGGCGAGACGGTCACGTACGCCGAATACGAAGCGCGGGCTGACCGGACGGCGCGCCTTCTAAGGGCCGCCGGGCTTCAGCGCGGAGACCACATCGCCGTCTTCATGGAAAACAGCATCCGGATGCTCGAGATCGAGGCAGCGGCGGAGCGCACCGGCCTGTACTTCACCCTGATCAACACCTACCTGGCTCCGGACGAGGTCGCCTACATCCTCACCAACTCGAAGTCCCGGATGCTTTTCAGCTCCGCCGCCCGGTGCCCGGTCGCCGTGGCCGCTGCGGCCAAATGCCCGCAGCTCGAGCGTATGTTCATGACCGGACCCGGCGACCCGCCCGAGGGGTGGGAGTCCTACGAGACCGCGATTGCGGCATTCCCGGCTGACCCGGTCCCGGCCGAGTCGCTCGGCGCAGCCATGCTGTATTCCTCCGGGACCACCGGGCAGCCGAAGGGCATCTTGCGCGACCTGCCGGCGATCGCGCCGAGCGAGCCGCTGCTGGTGATGAGCTTCGTTAGTTCCATGTTCGGGTTCCGGCCGGGCATGACCTATCTGAATCCGGCGCCGCTGTATCACTCGGCACCGGCGGCGAGCGTGTCCGCCTCCTTGCGGCTCGGCGCCACCACTGTCGTGATGGAGCACTTTGACGCACAGCAGTGGCTGGCCCTGGTTGAGCGATATCGGGTGACGCACTGCCAGATGGTCCCGGTGATGTTCAGCCGGCTGCTGCGGCTGCCGGCGGAGGTGCGGGAGCAGTACGACACTTCCGCGCTGGAGTGCATCGTCCACGCCGCCGCACCGTGCCCCGTCCCCGTGAAGCAGGCGATGATCGACTGGCTCGGCCCGATCATCACCGAGTACTACGGGGCCACGGAGGGCCACGGCTTCACGTTCTGCGACAGCGCGGAGTGGCTCGCGCATCCCGGCACCGTCGGCCGCCCGATCCTCGGCGAGCTGCTGATCCTCGACGACGACGGCCAGCTGTGCCCGACGGGCATGGACGGAACGATCTGGTTCCGCGGCGCGACTGCCTTCCAGTACTTCGAGGATCCCGCCAAGACGGCGGAGAGCCGCAGCCGCGACGGCATGGCGAGCAGCGTCGGCGACGTCGGTCACGTCGACGCCGACGGGTACCTGTACCTGACCGACAGGAAGACGTACATGATCATCTCCGGCGGCGTCAACATCTACCCGCAGGAGACGGAGAACCTGCTGGCCGCGCACCCCGCTGTCCTCGACGTTGCCGTGATCGGCGTTCCGAACGAGGACCTCGGTGAAGAGGTCAAGGCGGTCGTGCAGCTCGCGGATCCTGCCAGCGCCAGCCCTGACCTGGCCCAGGAGCTGATCGACTACTGCCGGGCGCGGCTGGCGCACTTCAAGTGCCCGCGGACCGTCGACTTCGTGACCGAGCTGCCGAGGTCCCCCACGGGCAAGCTATACAAGCGCCTGGTGCGGGACCCCTACTGGACAGGCCACCAGACGTCGATCGTGTAGCCAGCCGCAGGCTTACGATTCAGGCGTGAAAGGTGCGGTTCATACCCGGTACGGCTCGCCTGACGTCGTGCGGATGACGACGGTCGCGCAGCCGGAGCCCGGCGAGGGCGAGTTGTTAATCCGAGTTCGCGCGACGACCGTCAACCGGACCGATTGCCACTACCGGGCTGCTCAGCCTCCGGTCATGCGGCTGCTGTCCGGCCTGCGCCGGCCCCGGGCCACCATCCTCGGGAACGAGTTTGCTGGTGACGTCGCGGCCGTCGGCTCTAACGTGACCGCGTTCGCGGTTGGCGACAAGGTCTTTGGCTACTGCGAGGGCAGGTTCGGGGCGCACGCCGAGTACCTGGTGGTGCGCGCTGACGGCCCGATCGCGACGATGCCGGCCAGCATGTTCTACGACGAAGCGGCGCCGGCCACCGAGGGCTCGCACTACGCCCTCTCGCACATCCGGCGGGCAGGTATGAAGAGCGGCCACGCCGTCCTCGTTTACGGCGCGACCGGCGGCATCGGCTCGGCCGCCGTCCAGTTGCTCAGGACCCTTGGCGCCACCGTGACGGGCGTCTGCGCCACTGAGCAGGTCGACCTTGTCCGCCGCCTGGGCGCCCAGAAGGTGCTCGACTACACGACCGGGGAGTTCGCAACCCACGACGAGCGGTACGACGTCGCTTTCGACGCCGTCGGCAAGGCGTCGTTCGCTCAGTGCCGCCGGCTACTGAAGCCCGGCGGCATCTACATGTCTACAGGGCCGGGCCCCCGCTACAAGAACCTCGTGCTCCCGCTCATCTCGCCTCTGCTGCGCGGCCAGCGGGTGCTGTTCGCATTCCCGCGGATCGACCAGGCGATGGTCGGATACTTCCGCGACCTGATGGAGTCCGGGCAGTTCGTGCCGCTCATCGACAGGCGGTACCCACTGGCGGAGATCGTCTCTGCTTACGCTTATGTCGAGACAGGTCACAAGATAGGGAACGTGGTGATCCGCGTCGACTCACCGTCCTAGCCGCGCGGCCGGTCAGGCTGGAAGGACCACGCCAGCCGAAGGTCGCGGGCGCGGCGCTCGCGCACGAGCAACGCGACGCCACCTATTCAGGCGCCTTGCAGTACCTGACCGCGAAGCTGCGAAGCCAGCGCCTGCGTCCACTGGCGCACCTCGGCTGGATCGCGCCAGTCACCTGCCTGCTTCTTTGCTAGGGCGCTGGCCGGGAAGCCCTTTGCGTCGGCCGCAAGCCTGCCGCCAAAGGTGATGTGACCGCGGGCGCCGACCCGTCGCATCAGGGCGTCGACCCCCCGAACTGGCGGTATCTTGCCGCGGGCGGCCGAGTCGTCGAGCGGACCGCTCGAGAAGAAGTACGTCGGCCGCGTACGCAGTTCGGCTGCATGACTCCGCACAAACCGGCGCGATGCCTTATGCCAGCGCATGGCATAGAGTGCACCGCCGACGATCACAGCGTCGTATTCGTCGAGCCGCCCGACCTCCGCGGCTGGGATCACGTCGGCGGCGAAGCCTTCTTCGCGCAGGCCGTCCCCTACCATTCGGGCCAGTCCCGCCGTCCCGCCGCGCTTGGAGCCAAATGTCACCAGGATGCGCATCGGATTCTCCCTTCTCGCGTTCCTGAAACCCACGTTGGGGCCCGACCGCGGACGGCTCTAGAGGCGATGGTCCTTCCGCAGGTCCATCAGCTTGGGATCGAATCACGGATCACTACGACAGGGCAGCTGGCGTAATGCACACAATGCTGGCTTACCGACCCAAGTAGCGACTCGGCAAAGCCGCCATGCCCGCGGCTGCCGACCACCAGCAGGTCAGCGCCATCAGCGGCGGCCAGCAGGACCTGCGCGGCGTTGCCCGTCCGGACGATGGCGCGGACCTTTGCCCGGCAGGCTTGACCGACTGCCTTGGCGATGGCGTCGTCCAGTTCCCTGGCGAAGAACGCCTCGAACTCGGCCTCGTCCTGCGGCGTGACCAGCGCACGGGCGGCTCGGTTGATCATGGCCGGGTACTGCCATGCCATGACCGCATCGATCGAGGCTCCCGTCATTTCGGCTTGCCGCGCCGCCCAGACCAGAGCAGCCTGAGACGACGGCGAGCCATCCACGCCAACAACGATGCGCTGCGTCAAGACTCCGTTTTTCTCGCTGGTCATCGTCACTCCCGCCGATTGCTACCGAGCGGTGCCGACAAGATCCTCTGCCCGCTCCTTGATGCCAAGCAGCATTTTCCGCTCCATGATCAGACTGCCTGGCTCCAGGGCGTACCGGTACAGCGCGCGTGCCAAGAATGAGGCGTCCGGCGTGGCGATCCGGTTCCGGCTGATCAGCCTCGTCCCGCGGCTATCTGGCATCAGCGAGAAGGCCCACACCCAGTTGCCGTCATCCGACCGGAGCACGAGGGATCGCTCAGGCTCGAGAACGGCCACGCGGAGAATCGGTCCGTGTGCGCCGAGGGGCTGCACGTCGCCGACCTTAAGATCCTGGAACTCCGGCAGGATCGAGACGGCGCTGTGCATGCCCAGCCCGAGGAGATTCTCTATCCAGTCGTAGGTGTAAGCCCCGCCGCGCCCTGGGCCCATCTGCACCAACCACGGCCAGATCGCCGCAGGCGGCGCATTAACCGAGATGGCGCGAGTGGAGAGAGTATCTGGCGCTGGTAGCAGGTCGTCGCCTGGCAGCGCGGCGGCGGCCTCGTGCGCGGTCGTCCCCCAGCTAAGACACCGTCGTCGCCAGACGGGATACATCGCAGCGATCACGATGATGCCCGCCGCCACCTCGCCGCAATGGGCTGCGGCCCGGCTGGTCAGGCGGGCCGAGGGGTCAGCACGTCCGGAAGATGAGCGTCTCACGGGGACGGGTACTTGGCGAGGATCTCGCGCAGCTGCCCCGCGAATCGTAGCGACTCCTGGTGACTTCGCTGCCAGACGTTGCGCCCGAAGATCAGGCCGGTGGCCCCTGCTTCCATCGACTGTCTGGCCTTTCCCAGCATCACCTCATCGCCAGCGCGTTCCCCGCCTGAAACCAGTAGCAACGTGCGTCCTGCAGATCTGACTACAGCATCGATGGCCTGCTGCGCCGATATGTCACGGGCGTAGTCCTGCGGCACGCCAGAATGCTTCTCGGGGTGCGGGAAGTTGACCTTAACCACGTCAGCGCCTAGCTCGCTGGCGGTCCTGGCCGCATAGTCAACGGCGTAGAACGAGTCCTTCCCCCCCTTGCTGTCGACAGACGAGCCGCGCGGGTACGACCAGACGATCAGCGGCATGCCCAGCCGCACGGCGTCGTCGCGCACGTGCCGGAGCTGGCTGAAGTCCTGCTCTTGGGCTGGCGAGCCGACATACAGCGTGTAGCCGACGGCGTCGGCGCCCAGCCGCACTGCGTCCTCGACGCTCGCGTTCAGAGGCGACAGCGGATCGATCGTCGGAATCTCGGTCTTGCCGTTGAGCTTTAGGACCAGGGGCACCTCCCCGGCGTAATCCCAGTAGAACTTCTCGGCCAAGCCAATCTGGATGGCGATGCCGTTGAATCCGCCCTCCAGCGCCAGGTTGATCACGTAGGCGGGATCGCTGGCGGCGGGGTTAGCGAAGAAATCCCTAGGCCCATGCTCAAGTCCCTGGTCATATGGCAGGAACATGGCGGTGCCGTTGGCCAGGCCATGCCTGCGCAGAATCCGATGCAAGCGGGCCTTCTTGCCGGTGCTTAGGCCAAGTTGTTCAAGTGCCGGCCGCGTGGTCATGGCCGCCTCCTATCAAGCTGCAGGTCACATTGAGGGTCACACGGCAGCGCGATCGCGCTCACCGGTCCGAATCCGCAGCGCGCTCTCTACCGGGCACACCCAGATCTTCCCGTCACCGATGGACCCGGTGTTCACGGCCTTGGCGATGGCATCAGTCAGCCCGCAGGCCAGTTCGTCCTCGGCTAGTACATCGACGCGGACCTTCGGCAGCACCAGTGCGCTCTGATCGCTGGAAGGCAGCGCCGGGTGATGCCCGTACTGCTGGCCGAAGCCCATCACTTCGGTGACGGTTAGCCCGCAACCGCCGTTCCCGGCCACCGCGGTGATGACGTCATCGAGCTTGTCCGGCTTGACGATTGCCGTAATCAGTTTCATGATCCGTCACCTCCGCTGTACTTCCTCGGCCAGACTGCGGTCGGCAACGCGCCGGCACCAGGGCCGAAGGTCCGCTAGCGAAAGGCGGGTAGTCCGTGGCTATACCTGGCGAGGCTGGGCTTGTGACCTTGGGCCATACCGGCCTGACCTTCTCCGGCGAGATGCTGGAAGCTGAGATCTGCGAAGGGGGTGATGACCATCAGCGCGACCGTCAGGGACGTCATGACGACGTCAGTGGTGGCAGTCAGGAAGGACGCCTCGTTCAAGGAGATGGCGGCCATGCTCCGCAGCCGCCGTATCAGCGCCTTTCCGGTGCTCGACGACGCGGGCCGCGTAGTCGGCGTGGTCTCGGAAGGCGACCTTCTCGTCAAGGAGGCGGTTCAGGCGTACGGCACGAGTCTGTTCGCCGCTTTGCGGCACCTGCGGGAGGAGGACAAGGCCAGGGGTATCACCGCTGGTGACCTCATGACCGGGCCTGCCGTCACCATCGGCCCAGATGCCCCGGTCGAGGAAGCGGCCCGGCTCATGTACGACCGGCGGGTCAAGCGGCTGCCGGTGGTCAACAGCGCCGGCCGGCTGCTGGGGATTATCAGCCGGGTCGATGTGCTGGCCGTGTTCAGCCGCCCGGACGACGACATCCGGGACGAGCTCCTGCGCCGGGTGATTCCTGGGCTTATGCCGCCAGACCCGACGCGCTATGCGGTCAAGGTGAGCGAGGGCATCGTCACCATAAGCGGCGAACCGCAGTCGGAGCAGCAGGGCCGCGCCGTCGTCGATGCGATACGGCATGTCCAGGGTGTCGTGGCAGTACGGGACCGGCTCGGCGGTCCAACTCGCGACGAGCGACGGCAGTAGCGGAGCGGTCAGCTTTGGGCAACAGGTCGCCGTACAAGTACGTCGGCCAGTCGGCTTCAGCGGATAACGGGACGACAACTGGCGTTCGCGGCAGGTAACGTTCCGGGCCATGTCTCCATGGCCCGACGTTGAGCGCGACGACTTGTTCACAGGCCCGACCCTGACAGCCGATGAGCGCGGATCCCTGTGCGCCTGGCTGGATTTCCACCGCGCGACCCTGCTGCACAAGTGCGCTGGTCTCATGCCCGAGCAGCTCGTGCAGCGGTCGTGCCCGCCGTCCCGGCTCTCACTACTCGGGCTCGTACGTCACATGACCGGCGTCGAGGGCTGGTTCCATGACTTCGACGGGTCACCGGCGCGGGCCGGGTACTGGACTGAGGCGAACCCTAGTGCGGCGTTCGAGGACCTGGATCCGGCGCTGACCGACGCGACTCTCGCCGCGTATCAGGTCAGCGTCGAGCGGGCGAGGGACGCCGTTGCCGAGCTCGACCTGGACGCGACGTGTCCGTGCCCGGACTGCGCGGCCGAGGCTCGGCCGCTGCGCTGGGTTTATGCGCACATGATCGAGGAGTACGCCCGGCACAACGGTCACGCCGACCTCATCAGGGAGGCCATCGACGGCGGTGTCGGCGAGTGAGGTGACCAGGCTTCACCAGACTGGCGGCTCACCAGACTGGCGGCTCACCAGACTGCCGGCTAACCAGACTGGCGGCTAAGTCGACGCGTTCGCCACTTCCGCTGGCGAACCGCCGCCCGCACACGTCGCGTGGTGGACCTCCCGTGTGAGCTGCGTGAGCTGCTCGGCCAGCGTATGGATCTGCTCGGTCAGATTGGTGTTCTTCTCCAGCAGGTCGCTCTGAAACTGAGCGAGCTCCTCGCGATGCTTAGCCGACGCCTCCTCGCTGGCCTTGTCGGTCCTCGTCTGCGCCTTCTGGGCGATGATCACCAGCGCGCCGGTGTAGAACGCCACCGCGGAGAACAACAGATTGAGCAAGATGAACGGCTCTGGGTCGAAACCCCTGCCGTTCAGAAGTCCGTGCCAAGCGGTCGCCACGAACTGGGTCACGTGGTTGACGAACACCCAGCCGATGATGATCGCGGAGCTGATCACAAGAAAACTGACCGTGCCCATGCCGCTCGCGACTGCCTCAGACAGCCGCTCCATGAAGCTGCTGCCGCCGGCGTACGGAGAGCCATCGGGCCCTGGGTTCTGGTAATGCTTGTGATGTCGAAGTGGGTCACGCATTTCCACGACTTCACCTCTCATGGTGCATGGATCTGGCTGTGCTGCCGGGGCAGGCACGGCAGGCGAATATCTGAAGTGTGCCAGCTTATGAGTCTTTAGAAGGCTTTTACTCGTGCCGGCGAGATATCTAGGGTATCCGCACTAGGTATCTGCGGTATCCTTCTGAAGAGAGGAGGCCGTACCGATGGCATTTGTTAAGACGCCAATAGAGATCGACCAGGACGCCCTGGCCCTGGCTGCCGAGGTACTCGGCACGACCACGAAGAAAGACACAGTTAACGCCGCTCTGCGTGAGGTAGGCCAGCGGCTTGTGCGACTGCGCGCGCTCGCCCGGCTGGGCGAGATGTCAGATCGCGGGGACTTCGATGAGTTCCGGGGCAACAAAGCCGCGTACCGCAAGTGAGCGCGGCTCTCTACTTGATTGACACGTCCGCCTTATTCCGGATCTTTGAAGGTGACGTCCGTGACGCCTGGTCCGATGCCATCGGCGCGGGCGTCATCGCGGTCTGCCCAGTAGTCGAGCTTGAGTTTCTCTACTCAGCCAAATCGCTGGCAGACAGGCTGGAGAAACAGAAGCTGATGCGTGACGCGTTTAGCTGGGTCCCGATGCATGAAGGTGCTTACGAGCGGGCCAGCGAGGTCCAGCAACGACTCACCGAGACGGGACAGCACCGATCTGCGGGAGCCATCGACTTGCTGATCGCTGCGACCGCAGAACACGAGAGGCTCGTGATCCTCAGCGACGATCACGACTACCGGACCGTAGCGACCGTCACCGGACAGGCTCTCAGATTCGTGACAGACGTCGCCTGACCTAGCCGCCAAGTGGTGCCGTCAGGTGGCGGAGCCAAGATGGTCGGCAGGCGTCGCACGCACAGGAACTCCAGCGCAGGAGGACTCCATGACCGGCAGCACGACCGATATGCAGCCCGCGGCTACGACCAAGGTCAACCCGCGGCCGTTCGCCGATACGGTGTCGCGGCTGACGAACCTCGTCGGCGCGAAGAATATGAAGATCTTCGCCGTCATCGATCAGCGCGCCGAGGCGCAGAGCCCCAACCAGGACCTGCGTGACACGACGATGGTCATCTTCGGAAACCCCGCGGCGGGCACGCCCGTCATGGCAGCCGCTCCGCTCGCCGCCCTCGACCTTCCGCTCAAGGTCCTGATCTGGGCCGACGGGGATCAGGTGAAGGTGTCTTACGTGCCGCCGGCCGAACTCGGCCGCCGTTATCAACTCCGCGATGATTTGACCGCCAGGCTGGCAAGTATCGACACGCTCACCGACGCGCTCGTCAGCCCCTGACCGTGTCGGGTCCACCACGCCGCAGTCTCCTGAAGGGCCACGCATGCTGATCGACGCCGCCGCCCACGTCTCCGATGCTCCGGCTGACGTCGAGGCCGCCGCTGTGGCCGCCGAGGCCGACGGTTACGACGGATTCAGCGTCGCCGAGACCAGACACGATGCCTTTGTCTCGCTCGCGCTCGCCGCGCGCGCGACTACGTCCATCACGCTGCAGTCCGGTATCGCCGTCGCGTTCGCGCGTAACCCCATGAGCGTGGCCATGCTGGCAAACGACATCCAGCTCGTAGCCAGCGGCCGGTTCCAGCTGGGCCTCGGCTCGCAGGTCAGGCCGCACATCGAGCGCCGGTTCTCCATGCCGTGGAGTCACCCGGCCGCGCGGATGGAGGAGTTCATCGGCGCGCTCCGGGCGATCTGGCATAGCTGGGCTACCGGCGAAAAGCTGGCCTTCCGCGGCCAGTTCTACCAGCACACGCTCATGACGGACTTCTTCAACCCAGGTCCGAATCCGCATGGCAATCCGGCTATCTTCCTCGCTGCGGTTGGCGAGCGGATGACGGCCGCGGCGGGCCGCGGCGCCGACGGAATGCTCTGCCACAGCTTCACTACCGAGGCATACCTGCGTGAGCGAACGCTGCCCGTGCTGCGGTCGGCGCGCGGCACCCTGGACGGCTTCACGCTCTGCCTGCCCGTACTCGCCGCCATCGCAAGCGACGCCAGGATGTTGGCCGAGGCACAGATGGCCGTGCGCGCTCAGATCGCGTTCTATGGGTCCACGCCCGCCTATCGGCCCGTCCTCGAACTGCACGGGTGGGCGGACCTGCACGACCGGCTCAACCAGCTGTCCAGGCGGCAGGCGTGGGCCGAGATGGATACATTGATCACCGACGACGTCCTGGACGCGTTCTCTGTCAGCGGGACTCCGGCGGCAGTGGCCGCTGCCGTACAGCGCCGCTTCGGCGACATTATCGACAGAATCTCGCTGTACACGCCGCAGCCGCCCGAACGGACGGAGCTGGCTGGCGTAGCTGCCGCGCTGCGTGCTGGCCAGCCCGACTTAACGCGCGACAACTAGCTATTGCCCAACTGACGCTGGCGGTGGTCGGCGCTGGATTCATCCGCCATACAAGGTCCGGTCGGCGTCGTCCGCTCGGACCACCTGAACCGACCATTACGCGCTTGTGTAGTCGCGGCGCGAAACAGGGCTAAAGGCCTTTCGACATTGGCCGAATGCCTCTGCTGCTCGCGTCCCCCACCAAAAAACCTGAAACGACAGGGCAGGCCTTAGATGCCGCCCAGAAAGAGAGGGTTCCCCATGTCAGGCATCGTCGTAGGCATTGATGGGTCGCATAATGCCAGTCACGCCCTGGAGTGGGCGATGAGCGAAGCCGCGATCCGTAAGGCGCCGTTGACCGTTATCACGGTCAACTCGGTTCCGGCGAGCTACTGGTCAGGTGCTCCGGTCGAACTTGCTGGAGACCACGAAAGGGTCGCCGAGATCCGCAAGACCGCCGAGGCCGCAGTTGCGCACACTGCTGAAGCGCTCGGCGCGAGCCAGCCACAGTCGGTCACAGTCACGGCGCTCAGTGGCTTCCCCGCACAGGCGCTCATTGACGCCTCCAAGGACAGTGACCTCCTGGTGGTCGGCAGCCGGGGCGGCGGCGGATTCGCGCCGCTCGTGCTCGGCTCCGTGAGTCATCAAGTCGTGCACCACGCACACTGCCCGGTCGTCGTCGTGCCGTCCGGCAGGTAACGAGCTAGCAAACCCGCCGAGGACTCGGGCGGCCCAGCCGCCCGAGTTCCTGTGTAGCCAAGGAGAACGACAGTGTCCATCCGCATCGGTATTAATGGCTTTGGCCGGATCGGGCGCGCGTTCGTCCGGCGCAGCCTCGAGTACGACGACCTCGACGTGGTCGCCATCAATGACATCACGGACGCGCGTACGCTTGCGCATCTGCTGGCCTTCGATTCGACCTATGGCAAGTTCGGGGCCGATGTCGAACACAACGAGAGCTCGATCATCGTCAATGGCAAGCCGATAGCTGCGTTCACCGAGCGCGAGCCTGCGGCGATAGGGTGGCGCGAACTCGGCGTCGACGTCGTGATCGAATCCACCGGGAAGTTCCGCAGCCGTGACGACGCGGCTCTGCACCTCAAGTCCGGCGCGCGCAAGGTCCTGATCTCGGCACCAGGAAAGGGCGCGGACCTCACGGTTGTCGTCGGCGTCAACGACGCCGATTACGACCCGGAGCAGCATGACGTCATCTCTTGCGCCTCGTGCACGACCAATTGCGTCGCCCCGATGGCCATGGTGCTGAATGACGCCTTCGGTCTGACACAAGGACTGATGACAACGGTGCACGCATACACCGGCGACCAGATGCTGCTCGACGGCCCGCATAAGGATCTGCGCCGCGCGCGCAGCGCCGCAATCAACATCGTGCCGACGTCGACGGGCGCCGCACGTACGACCGGTCTGGTCATTCCGAAGCTCGCTGGCCGCCTCGACGGCGTTGCGCTGCGAGTGCCAGTCGACGACGGCTCGCTGACCGATCTGACCGCGATCGTCAGTCACGAGGTTACAGCCGAGCAGGTCAACGACGCGTTTCGGGCAGCGGCTGATGGCCCCCTCGCCGGGATCCTGGAGTACAGCACGGATCCGCTGGTCTCACGCGACATCATCGGTGCGGAGGCGTCCTGCGTCTTCGACTCGGGCCTGACCCAGGCCGCGAAGAATCTGGTCAAGGTATTCGGCTGGTACGACAACGAGTGGGGCTACACATGCCGACTCGTCGACCTCGCCGCGATGGTCGGTGCGGCTCGGTAGCAGGGAGTCTCACCCGACCACGACAGACAACGATGGCCGCCAGGATTAAGTCCTGGCGGCCATCGGCGTCCCCGCGCCTGCCCACTCACAGCTTGCGCATCTCCCGGAACCGGCGAATGTCTTCCCGTCCCGCCAGTAGCGCGCCGCACACCGCGGCGACGCCAAGCACCAACACGACTCGCTTCATGACCACTGCCTCCATGTCTTGGGCGGCGAAACCCGCTTGTTCTCCTGCCATCGTGCGCAGTGCCTAACCGGCGGCCGTAGGGCCAATGGTCCGGGCCGCCATGGCCAAGCGGCCTGGGCTCAAGTTGCTAACTGGCCGGAACTGCCACCACGGGTCACTCGCGGCCATCTGCCCCAGCTAACTGGGGACCTTTGGCTCTGCGGTGTCGGACCGGACAGCCAGACGCTGAGACGGAGGACCGAGCTGACGCGCAGCTGAGGAGCCGAGCGGCAAGCTCCGCTACCTCACTACGTGCTCTCCCGGCACTAGTCCAACCGATCACTTGACCAGGAGATCAGAAATGAAGGCAGCAGTTGTCCGGCAATTCAACGCACCACTCGTTATCGAGGACCGGCCGATACCGGAGCCAGGTCCAGGCCAGATCACGATCCAGATGCAGGCCTCTGGGTTGTGCCACACCGACATTCACGCCGCGCATGGCGACTGGCCGGTCAAGCCCACCCCGCCGTTCGTGCCCGGCCATGAAGGGGTCGGCATCGTGCACGCCATCGGCCAGGGTGTCACTAGCGTTCGTATCGGCGAGACGGTCGCGATTCCGTGGCTGGGCTACGCGTGCGGCGAATGCAAGCACTGTCTGACCGGCTGGGAGACCCTGTGCCTGCGGCAGCAAAACACTGGTTATTCGGTCGACGGCTGCTACGCCGAGTACTTCGTCGCGGAGGCGGCCTTCGCGGCCAAGGTGCCGGCCGGGATCAGCCCGTTCGACGCTGCGCCGCTGACCTGCGCCGGCGTGACCGCCTACAAGGCGGTCAAAGTCGGCAACGTCCGGCCGGCCGACCTGGTCGCGATTTCCGGCATCGGCGGCATCGGCCACCTGGCACTGCAGTATGCCAAGATCTTCGGCGGCACCGTCGCGGCCATCGACATCACCGACGAGAAGCTGCAGCTCGCCAAGGACCTCGGCGCTGACCTCGTGATCGACGCCCGCACCGAGGACCCGGCAGCCGTGCTGCAGTCGCACGGCGGCGCCGACGTCGCCATCGGGCTTGCCGTTGACGACAAGTCGTTCGCCACGGCTTACGCCGGCCTCCGCCGCGGCGGCCGCCTGGTGCTCGTCGCACTGCCCGCTGCCGGGGCGCTTAGTATCCCGGTCTTCGACACGGTGCTCAACGGAACCTCGGTGATCGGCTCGATCGTCGGCACCCGCGCCGACCTGGCCGACGTGTTCACGCTGCACGCTCTCGGCCGGACCAAGGTGATCTACGAGATCCGCGACCTCGGCTCGGTCAACGAATCGATCGATGACGTCCTGCACGGCAAGGCCAAGGCCCGCATTGTCCTGCAGCCCTAGCACCGCCGACGCCGACGACGCCAAGTCCGTCAGGCCAGCGCTGGCTGCTGCTGGCAGTGGTCTTCAACCCCTCCGGGCATGCTGCGGACCCACGCAGGCGGCACAAAACCGGCGCTCAGAAACTCGTCGTCGCTGTGATAGCCCATCCGGCACAAGACTATGAAATCTGTGCTGCTAAAACCCTCGCTGTAGAGCGCTGCGTCCCGTACCGGCTCAGTCTTGATGGTGATAGCGACTCCGCCAAGCGGCGTGATCGGCTCATGGCAGACATCGCATAGCACCGGCTTGCTACTCATGACCTCTCCTGCACTGGTTGCAAGTGCGTTCTATTTTCACCTTCAGTCTCGCTACCAGAAACGCGCGCCACAGCAATCAAACGTCGTCACTTCTGGTGACCTTCGCCTCGTAAGTATCACGAATTAGCACACCTCGTCGGGGCAAGGCTGTTTGGGCGTCGGTCGGCTTGACATGACCAGCGGCGGGGCCAACCCACCGCGAAGCCCTGGGTCGTGACGCCTCTCTGAGCATTCCGGTGGGAGCATGGGAACCGATCTTGGACAGGACCATCGGCCCTAGTCGGATTACTACGCGCTCGGTTCGATTGCCAGCAGATCCCTGCGCCAGCGTCTGGTTACAACGCGGCTGGGAAACAACGGAAAGCGAGGTAGTTCCATGAGCAGTGAGGACGATTCAGGACCCCGGATCGTCGTCGGCGTCGACGGCTCGGCTGAGTCGGTCGAAGCGCTGCGCTGGGCGGCTGGGTACGCCGCAGCGACCGGCGGGACCATCAGCGCGGTGCTGTCGTGGCATTATCCGACCGCGGCCGGGATTGTCCAGCCGGGCCCCGCACCCAAGCTGCTCACCGATGACGTTCGCGCCACCATGCAGGAGGCACTGGACGGGGCGGTGACGGAGGTGTTCGGGACGACCACGCCGGCCACCGTGCATCCGAAGATCGTCTACGGCCACCCCGCCGTGGTTCTCGTCGATGAGTCGCGTAACGCCGATCTCCTGGTCGTCGGCAATCGGGGTCACGGGGCGTTCGCCGGAATGCTGACCGGCTCCGTCAGCATTCACTGCGTGAACAACGCGCGCTGCCCGATCGTCGTTGTGCGCGGCGCAGCGTGACCGCCGTGACCGAGGCAGCGCCACTCTCGCATGCCGACGCTCATGTCCTGGACCGGTACTGGCGAGCCGTCAACTACCTCGCGGTCGGCCAGATCTACCTAATGGACAACCCGCTGCTGGCCGAGCCGCTGGTGCCCGCCCACATCAAGCCGAGGCTGCTTGGGCACTGGGGCACCACCCCAGGGCTGAATTTCGTCTGGGCGCACCTCAGCCGCGCGATCAAGGTGCATGACGTTCCGATGATGATTGTGGTTGGGCCCGGCCACGGCGGCCCGGCCGCGCTCGCCAACACCTGGCTAGAGGGCAGCTACACCGACGTCTACCCCAGCGTGCAGCGGGACGAGGCTGGGATGCGGCAGCTGTTCCGGCAGTTCTCGTTTCCCGGCGGCGTGCCGAGTCACGTATCACCGGAGACACCGGGATCCATCCACGAGGGTGGCGAGCTTGGTTACTCGCTCTCGCACGCGCACGGTGCCGCCTTCGACAATCCCGACCTCATCGTCGCCTGCGTCGTCGGCGATGGCGAAGCGGAGACCGGCCCCCTCGCCACCAGCTGGCATTCACACCGGTTCATCAACCCGGCCGGCGACGGGGCCGTGCTGCCGATCCTGCATTTGAACGGCTGGAAGATCGCGAACCCGGCTGTGCTGGCCCGGCTGCCCGAGGACGAGCTGGACGCGCTGCTGCGCGGATACGGCTACGAGCCCGCCTACGTCACCAGCGAGGGCGACCACGTTCCTCATCTTGAGATGGCAGCAACGCTCGACGCCGCGATTGCCCGCATCCGCCGCATCCAGGACGAAGCCAGGGCTGGGCACCATCAGCCGGGTCAGCTGGAGCCCGGCCGGCCGCAAGGCCAGCGCTGGCCGATGATCGTCATGCGGACGCCGAAGGGCTGGACTGGGCCCAAAGAGGTCGACGGGCTGCCAGTGGAGGGCACGTGGCGCGCGCACCAGGTGCCGCTAGCAGAGGTACGTACCAATCCGGCGCATCTGCGCCAGCTTGAGGACTGGATGCGGTCCTACCGCCCGGAGGAACTGTTCGCGTCGGACGGCGTGCCGCACGACGACCTCGTCAAGCTCGTACCGCCCGGCGCGCTCCGCCTCGGCGCGACACCGCACGCCAATGGCGGTGTCCTGCTGCGGGACCTGGACATGCCAGGCTTCCGCGACTACGCCGTGCCGGTGACCGCACCCGGCGCCAGCGTGTCTGAGCCGACCCGAGTGCTGGGCACGATGCTGCGCGACGTCCTCCGGCGCAACGGCAAGCAGCGCAATTTCCGCGTGTTCGGCCCGGACGAGACCGAGTCGAACCGCCTCGGTGCCGTGCTCGAGGTGACGGGCAAGACGTGGGAAGAAGCGACGCTGCCGGTCGACCTCAACCTGGCACCCGACGGAAGGGTGATGGAGATCCTGTCCGAGCACACCTGCCAGGGCTGGCTCGAGGGTTACCTGCTGACCGGGAGGCACGGCCTGTTCTCCTGTTACGAGGCCTTCATCCACATCGTCGACTCGATGTTCAATCAGCACGCGAAGTGGCTGAAAGTGGCCAGGCACCTGCCCTGGCGCCCACCCGTCGCCTCGCTCAACATCCTGCTGACCTCGCATGTCTGGCGCCAGGACCACAACGGCTTCAGTCATCAGGACCCGGGCTTCATCGATCACGTGATGAACAAGAAGGCTGAGGTAATCCGCGTCTACCTGCCACCGGACACCAACACGCTGCTGTCGGTCGCCGACCACTGCCTGCGCAGCCGCGACTACGTCAACGTCATCGTGGCCGGTAAGCAGCCCAATCCTGACTGGCTGGACATGGACGCGGCCGTGCTGCACTGCACCCGCGGCGCGGGCATCTGGGAATGGGCCAGCAGCGACCGAGACGGGACCGAGCCGGACGTCGTCCTCGGCTGCGCCGGAGATGTGCCGACGCTGGAGATCCTGGCGGCCACCGACATACTCCGGCGCGAGCTGCCCGACCTGCACGTTCGGGTGGTCAACGTCGTCGACCTCATGCGGCTGCAGCCAGAGACCGAGCACCCGCACGGCATGAACGACGCCGAGTTCAACGGACTCTTCCCGCCGAACCGCCCGGTGATCTTCGCCTACCACGGCTATCCGTGGCTGATCCACCGACTGACGTACCGGCGTGAAGCGCACGGTGAGTTCCACGTGCGCGGCTACAAGGAGGAAGGCACGACGACCACGCCCTTCGACATGGTGGTGATGAACGACATGGACAGGTTCCACCTGGTCATGGACGTCATTGACCGTGTCCCCGGCCTAGCGGAGCGGGCCGGGCAGCTGCGACAGCGGATGGTCGATACGCTGGCCCGGCATCACGCCTGGACGCGTGAGCACGGCGAGGACCTGCCTGAGGTCAGGAACTGGACCTGGGCAGAGGCGCCGACACCTCGATGACGATGGTCGTTGTCGTCAACGCCGGGTCGAGCAGCCTCAAGGTCCGGCTGCTCGGCGCGGACGACGTCGTGGCGGCCTCACTCGACCTCGATGCGTGGGACGGCAGCCCGGACCATGCCGAGCTCGCCGACTTCCTCACGAACGCCTGCGCCGATGCCGCGGTCGTCGGTCACCGCGTCGTGCACGGCGGCACGAGGTTCAGCGAGGCGGTACTGATTGACGCCAGCGTTATCGACGCCATCCGCCAGCTGACCGACTTGGCCCCGCTGCATCAGCCGCGTGCGCTCGCCGGCATCGCCGCCGCCCGGCGAGCGCTGCCGGACACCCCGGCGGTGGCGTGCTTCGACACCGCGTTTCATGCGGCGATGCCCGCGGCCGCCGCACGATACGCGCTGCCCGCCGCGTGGACGCAGCGGTTCGGGCTGCGGCGGTTCGGCTTTCATGGCCTCTCGCACGGGTACGCCGCCCGGCGAGCCGCTGAGCTGCTCGACCGCGACCCGGCGAAGTTGCGCATCGTGACGTGCCACCTCGGCGCGGGCGCCTCGCTGGCCGCAGTCCATGGCGGCCGCAGCGTCGACACGACGATGGGATTCACCCCCCTTGAGGGCCTGGTAATGGCGACCAGGAGCGGCAACGTCGACCCGGGGCTTATCGTCTGGCTCTTGCAGCACGGCCAGCTCGGCCTGGACGAGGTCGCCGGCGGCCTCGAGCAGTCGGCCGGGCTGGCCGGCCTGTCGGGACAACCGGGCGGGGACATCCGGGACGTCCAGCGGGCTGCTGCCGCAGGCGATGAGGCGTCCGCGCTGGCCATCGAGGTCTACCTGCACCGGCTACGCCGCGAGATAGCGGCCATGGCGGCCGCAATGAACGGCCTGGACGTGATCGTGTTCACGGGCGGCATCGGGGAGCACAACCCGGCCATCCGGGCCGCCGCGGCAGCCGGCCTGGAGTTCCTCGGCATCACCGTCGACTCCGGCCGCAATTGGGTCACATCAGACGCGGTTATCAGCGGCCCGCAAGCGGAGGTGTCGAGCCTGGTCATCACCGCAAGGGAGGACATCGAGATCGCTCGGCAGTCGCGCGAGGTGCTGACGCGGCTGCCGTGCTAGCGCCGGGGCCAGCGGCGCCCGTCGCGGTGGTTGGCCGGTTTGCTGTCCGCGGGCAGTCGCCCGCGCTTCTCATGACCATCCGGATCTGGATGTCACGAGGGACGCACGTAACCTTCAGGAACTTACCTTCGACCCTAATCCCGCCGCCACTTCTAGCGATTAAGTGGAAGGTGAACAGAGGAGGGCTGAGATGAGCACTTACCCTGGCACGAACGCTCCGGCGAGGCCAACGATCGTCGTCGGTGTCAGCGGCTCCCCGGCATCGGCCCGAGCATTGCGCTGGGCCGCGACTGAGGCAGCTCGCCTCGACGCGCGGCTCAAGATAGTCCTGGTCTGGCGGATCGATCCTCGCGCATACTATGCACCCGGCAGCAGCCCGGACGAGTATGACCGGCGCCTGGAGCGCGCCGTCTCCGGACTGGCGGCAACGGTGCGGGCCGAGCTCGGGCCGGGCGCGCTGGACACTGTGACGACCCAGGTCGTCCAGAGCGCGCCCGAGCGAGCCCTGGTCGAGGAGTCAATTGGTGCCGACCTGCTCGTGCTCGGGTCGGCGTCCGCAGCCATGACCGGACGGTCGATCGGCGCAGCGATTAGGGCGTGCCTCAGCCATGCGCACTGCCCCGTGGTTGTCGTAGGCCCAGAGGGCCAGAACACCGGCCCGACCAGCCACGAGCGTGGCAGCGCGGACCCGCAGACGATAGATGGCGCGGTCGAGCGCGGACGCCAGCTAACCGGCCAGCGAACATAACGGGAGGTAACCATGAGCCGCGAGGAGATGCACCTCGACGCCATGCTGCGCCATCTAGGTGCGGCGTATTACGACTCACTGCACGGCCGAGCAGCGAAGTCCGACGTGACCAGGGCAGTCGACCAGGTCGCCCAGCAGATCGGCGAGAAGCCCGAAACGCACCCCCCGGCTCACCAGCCGTCACTCGACCAGGCGCATCACCGGGTCCCGCGGCATCACGGCCGACTGCACAGCCGCATCCGTGACGTGATGACGACCGAGGTCGTCACGGTCGACAGGATCACGCCCTTCAAAGAGATCGCGGAACTGCTGGTCGAGCACAAGATCAGCGGGGTGCCGGTGATCGGGCTGGGCCGGCACCTTGTCGGAGTCGTCACCGAAGGCGACCTCATCGTCGCTCGAGACAGGCGAGCGGGCAAGCGCCGGAACTGGACGGGCATGCTTCGGTACGACACTGATCGCGCCAGGTATCTCCGGCTCACCGCCGAGCAACTCATGACGTCTCCGGCCATTTCGATTCATCCGGACGCCAGCATCGCCGCCTCGGCTCGGCTGATGAGCACCCACAACATCACGCGGCTGCCCGTCGTCGACTCCGATGGAACGCTGATGGGCCTGGTCAGCCGCCGCGACTTGCTGAACGTGTTCTGCATTCCGGATAGCGACATCGCCCGCCAGGTGCGTGAAGTGCTCTCTGAGGTCGTGCCAGGCGAATCGGCCTCGATCAAGGCGGCAGTGCATGGCGGCATCGTCACGCTGACCGGCCAGACCCAGACAGCCGCCGAGCGCGAGTCCATTGCCAAGGCGATCGACCTTGCCTGGGACCTCGACGGCGTCGTGGACCTCATCGACCACGTCGCGAGCCCTGAACTCGATCTGACCTAATCCAGCTCGCGTGCTCGGCAACCGGGGGCCGCTGACTCCGCTAGCGGAACGACGACCAGCGCGGGCCGATCGCCTCCCATGCCCTGGTCCACTGGGCGATGCGGCGCCGGTTCGCCAGGACACGGATGGCCCACCACACCATCGACAGGAGCAAGGCCAGGCCAGCCAGAACCCCGATCGCCGCAGTGATCTCGCGATCGACCACGGCGGCATCCGTGAGCCTCGGAGGAGTCAGCTCGCCGGCGAACGTAACCCAGACCGTCAGGCGCTGCCCCGCCTTGGCGTTGAGCTGGACCGGGATGATGCCGCTCCGGTGGGCGCCATCGGGCGCGGTCCACTTCGCTGTCACCCAGGAGGTGTCCCAATCGCCGTCCAGCCCGACTAGCCCGGCACCCGCGCTCTGTGTGAGCACAGCGCCCACCGGTCGCCACTTGCTCTCGGCGCCCTGCTCGCGCACGCCCGCGGCTCCGACGGCCCGGACGCTGACGATGGCGAGGAGCGGGGCGGCGACCAGGAACGCGATCACGAGGCTCACGGCGATAGCCGACTCGAGCTTGTCGACGTAGCGTCGCAGCGGATTATCGTCGCCAACGACTATCCGGTGCAGTCGCTGCAATCGCTGCTGATTCATCGCAGGTACCTCCGGTCCAAGCTGTCGTCTCGACGGTGCGCTTTAGATGGCGCTCACGGCAGGGACGATGAGCCTGTAACACGCAGACTAAATGCCTAAGCCCGGTTTTCGTTAGTCCTGTATTCAGCTTGTGGCCGCCGTGGCGTCGCCGGCGCGGTGTTAGCCCGGCCGAACTGCAGCAGCATCTGCGGCTGGCCCGGCAGCACGAGCAGGTCTCGCACCTGGTCGCGGTAACGCGGCGATTCAATCGGCTGCGACTGGAGGCTGGCGAACACCCACCGGGTGGCAGCACGCAACAGGAGCCGATTGAGCGCCTGCCCGGCGCGTAGCCAGTCGTCCCGCGTGTCTTCGGGCGTGACAAGCACCGCCGTCACCACCGGCGGCTCGGCAGTCTCATCCTCGGCAGCCGTGACCGGCCCCGTGCCAGTCCGCGCGGCAGCCTGGGCGCCAGTCCCCGCACCGGTCCTGCCGCCAGCATCGGCCGCCCCGCCTGGGACCACCCCAAAGTCGCGGGTCCGGAAGCGCAGCCGGGCAGGCGCAGCCGACTCCTCAGCGCCGCGAGCGGCACGGGCGGGCACACCGTCTCGGGACTGGCTCCCCGCGGGCCGAGCCCAGTCGCGTGTCTCTGCCCTGATCTGGGAGTTGGCCTCCTGCTCGGCAGCCGCGAGGTCTACCAGCGCGGCGAGGTCGCTGACCAGCTCGGGCTGCTCGACGAACCGAAGCTCGCTACCCTCGGCGGCCGCATCCGCGGCCAGTGCCGCGAGCAATCGCGGCGACACCTCTCCCGGCGTGAACGGTCCCCGATGGGTATGGCGGTGCGGCACGGCTGCGAGCAGCTCCGTTTCGGCGGAATTCGCAGCCACGTGCGCGTCCGGCCAGGCGCGTGCGATCAGCCTTGGCTGCGCCGGATCCGGCCACAAATGCACCGCCGGCAGGTAGCCGAACTGCCGGAAGCCCAGCCGCAGTCCGAAGAGCGCCGCGCCGCAGCTGATCATCAGCTCGCGGCCGACCGGGTCGATCTGCATCAGGACACGCTCTGGATCGGCGCGCAGCTCGATCATGTCGCCGCTGACCCGGAATTTCCATGGCTGGGTGTTATGCACTGACGGCGCTCGGGCCGCGATCGCGACGACGTTGGCGAGGTTGGCCGAAGTGAGCGCGGCTCCAGGCCGCCCAGACCCGGAAGGCGCTGACCGAGATGCCCTAGGGCGGCCCCCAGGCTTCCCTCGCCTCCGGGCCTGGGCAGCTTGCCGGATGATGGGACCCGCCAGAAGACCGCCCTGATCGGTCACCGAGGACTCGCGCGGCTGGGGCACGGATTCCCCATGTGCTGGTCGCGAAGTCGAGCTCATGGCCATCACCCCTCTTCTGATCATCACCCCTCTCCAGGGTGCGCCACGACGCGGCGTGCAGGCAGGGCCGAACGGCCTTACTCGGCTGGATCGAATGTCCGTAGAGTTGACCGCGGACCGACTCGCCGCCGCACGCGGTTCCGGCTGATCTCGGGGGACAGCCGAAGGCAGCCAGCGGCACTGGAGGAAGCATGGCTGAGCAAGCCAGTCCGGGGCAGGCCAATCCCGGCGGTACCGATCTGGGGAGGCGCATAGCCGAGCGGCGCGACGAAGCGCACCTCACTGTGGACGAAGTGGCCGACCGCGCGGGCATGGCACCGCAATACCTGCGCTATCTAGAGACGAGTCCGGCCGCTAACCCGACCCCGGCGACGCTGACACGGTTGGCCGTGGCGCTGGATGTTATGCCGAGCTCATTGGCGGGCTCCGGCCTCAACATCCCTCCTGGCCAGCGGTCGGCTGCCCGGAACGCCACGCTGCACGAGTTGACCCCGGCGGAGTGCCGTTCCTTGATCGCGGCTGGCGGTGTCGGCCGGTTCCTGTTCGTCCAGCCCGGCCGGGGACCCGTGGCGATCCCGGTGAACTTCAAGATGGACGCAGACGATGTGATCTTCCGGACCGTCAGCGACTCCACCGTCGCGCAGGGCATCCACCAGCAGCCCGTCTCATTCGACGTCGACAATCTCGATGACGCGCTCCGCGAGGGCTGGAGTGTCCTGCTGACCGGCACCGCCAGCGTCATCGCGAGCCCTGCGGAAGTCCTTCGGCTACAGGCTCTGGACATCGAGCCATGGCCCGGCGGCGAGCGGAATACATACGTGCGCCTGACTCCCAGTCAGGTCACCGGGCGGCGCATCCGGGTCAGCGGGTAGCCGGGAGGCTGGCGACCACTACGCGCCGAGCAGGTTGCCGGTCGTCTCCGCCACCGTGAGGCGGTCGCGGACGGCCACCACGCCCTCGGCGTGGCGGACGCGCACTAGCAGCGCCAGGGCGGTGTCCATCCGCGCCAGCGGCCCCGCCAGCGTGACGACACCGGCCGCGACCGTCACTTCGAAGGGCGCCGGGTTTAGCCTGAACTCCCCCGCGATGATGCTCCTGATGATTTCGTCGCGGATGTCGGAATCGGGACGTTCGTAGACGCTGAGCAGGTCGGTCCGGCTCACGATGCCGATGAGCATGCCGCCTGGACCGACGACCGGCAGCCTCCGGACGCGGCGGTCCTGCAAGACGCGGGCCGCGACTTGGACGGGTGCGTCCGGGGCGATGGTGATCGCGGGCGAGGTCATCAGCTGGTCGGCCGTGACGGCGTTGACCTTGGACTCTTCGCCGAGCTTCCAGCGCAGCCTGATCAGCCCCGAAGGCGGATCAGGATCGGCCACCTTGTACAGCAAGTCGGCCTCGGATACGACGCCCACAACCTTGCCCGCGTCGTTGATGACCGGGCATGCGCTCACTCGATGCTGGCGAAGCACCCAGCAGATCTCTTTGTAATCCGCAGACCGCTTGACCGCGATTACCCTGGTAGTCATCACATCGCCGACCGTGGCTTTCATGGCAATCTCCTCCTCCGTCGCACAACTGCGTTCGCGACACCGTGTCCGCAGCCAGGCATCACTGATCCTTGGGACCGCGAATAATGACCACCGGGCACCGGGCGTGGTGCACGCAGTTCTGGCTCACCGAGCCGAGGAGTGCCTCGGTGAAGCCGCCGTGTCCGCGTCTGCCGACCACCAGCAACTCGGCGTCGTCGGCAGCGTCGAGGAGGATGTGCGCGGCGATGCCCTCACGGACGGTCGAGCTGACCTTCACCGAGCTAGCCGGATCGACGGTGTCGCTGATCGCCTCGCTGAGCACCTGTGCCGCCATCCCGGCGAAGTCGGTGTCCATCACCGATCCGATCGGCGCGTACGGTATCCCGCCCAACGCGGTCGGGTAGTGCCAGGCGATGACCGCCTCAACCGTGGCATGGGTCAGCTCGGCCTGCTGGACTGCCCAGGCCAGGGCGGCCTTAGACGACGCCGAGCCGTCAACGCCCACCACGACCCGGTGGTTAGCCAGTTGCTGTTGCTCGTTCATCCTCAGCTCCCCGATTCCGTGCCTCACCCTCAGGATTGCGCATCCCTGCACGTTGGAGCAGGGGCGTCAAGCCCAGGGAACGGGGACGTTGGTCCCGGTCAGTCCAGCTCGCTGGCAGCTACCTGAGCTGTCGCAAGAACGGGTCGCTCGGCTCGGCCGGGGCGATCCGCACCCGGACGTCCACGATGTGCGGGCCGTCAGCCCTGGCGATCACCGGGTTGAGATCAAGCTCGGCGACCTGCGGTAGGTCATCGGCCAGCCGGGACACGCGCAGCAGCAGGTCGGCCAGGGCCTCCGCATCCACGGCCGGCGAGCCCCGGTGGCCGAGCAGCAGGGGTGCTGCCCGTACACCGCTAATCATCTCCGCGGCGTCCGTATCAGTCAGCGGCGCCAGCCGTGCGGAGTGGTCGCCGAGTACCTCGGTGGCGACGCCACCGAGCCCAAACACGACGAGCGCCCCGAATACCGGCTCGTGCACGACGCCGACGATGGTCTCCACGCCGCCGGCGAGCATCGGCTGAACGAGCACGCGGCTCAGCCTGGAACCGAACGCGGAGTCCAGCTGCGCGTACGCGTCCGCGATCTCGGCGCTGGTACGCAAGTCCAGCTTGACCGCGCCCGCGTCGGTCTTGTGGATCAGACCCGCCGCCTCGGCCTTCAGCACGACGTGGCCGCCCAGGTCGGCAGCAGCCTTGAGTACCTCCTTCAGGCTCGCACCGGTCCTGGTGGTCACCATGGGGATCCGGTAGCTGGCTAGCAGCGAAGCGGCGTCGGCAGTGGCTAGCCAGCCGCCATCCGGGTTCGCTGTCAGGAAGGCCGAGATCAGAGCGCGCGCGCTAGTCACGTCGATGTCGGCGAACTCGGGCACCTGCCCCTGCTGCGCGTCGCGCCATTCCCGGTACCGGACCGCATGCCCGAGAGCCCTAGCCGCGCTCTCCGGATAGCTGTAGACAGGAACGCGCAGTGGGAGACGCTCGGTATGTGCGTCAGCCGAAGCCGCGCCTCCGGCCACGGGCAGCAGGCTGACAGCTGCTGCCTGATCGAGCATCGTCGCGGCGACGGGCTTGCCCAGCCGCGCCGACAGGATCGCGCCGCTGAGATCGGCCACCGCGGTTGGCACGCCGATCGCCAGCACCGCGTCGACCCCGTCGTCGGCCGCGACCGTCTCGAGGCACTCCCGGAAGGCACTGACGCTCACGGTCGCCGAGGCATCTACCGGTCCGGCCACCGACGCTCCGGCCGGCAGCAGCCGGCCGAGCCGCCGCTGGGTCGCCGCTCCGAGCGTGGCAACAGTCAGTCCAGCGTCACCGCAGGCATCCGCCGCGAGAACGCCCGCACCGCCAGCGTTGGAGACGATGGCGACGCGGCGGCCGGCCGGCAGCGCTTGGCAGGACAAGAACGCCGCCGCCTCAATCAGCTCGCCGAGACTGTGCGTCGCGATGATGCCCGCCTGGCCGAACAGCGCCTCCTGCGTGACGAGCGGCGTGGCCGAGGCGGCCGTATGCGAAGCGGCAGCGCGCTGCCCCGCCGCCGAGCGGCCGCCGATGACGGTCAGCACCGGCAGCTTGCGCCCGACACGGCGGGCAGTCCGGGCGAAGCCGCGGGGATTGCCGAAGGACTCCACATACAGCACGGCGAGCCTGGTCTGCTCGTCTTGTTCCCACCAGGTCAGCATGTCGTTGCTGGAAACGTCGTATTTGTCGCCGACCGATGCGAAGGACGTCACGCCGATGCCGAGCCGGCGCAGGTGCTCAAGCAGCGCGATCCCAACACCGCCAGACTGCATCACCAGGCCCGCGCTGCCCGGCGTCGGCGCCCCGGCCGCGAACGTTGCATTCAGCTGCGCCGGAGTAGATGCGACGCCGAAACAGTTCGGCCCGACCAGACGCATCCCGTACCGACGGCAGATCGCCAGCAGGTCAGCCCCGCCGCCGCCGAGGCTCGCGGTGATGACGATGAGTGCGTGCACGCTCCGGCGGCCGCAGGCCGCGGCCACGGCCGGCACCTCGGACGGCGGCACCGCGATAACGGCGAGGTCGATGCCGAGCGGAAGGTCAGCTGCGGACGCGAGGCAGGTCAGGCCTTCCATCGAGTGGCCACGCGGGTTGACCGCATAGATGCGGCCCACGAAACCGCCCGCGACGATATTGTGCAGAATCTCCCGCCCGACCGAACCGCGGCGGCGTCCCGCGCCGATCACGGCGACGGACTCGGGCAACAGCAGGTGGCGCAGGCTCGCGACCTCCGCGCGGCTCGCGCGGCCGGCCACTGCGTCGAGGTAGTGATCAAGCTGGCCACCGTCGTGCCCAGGCAGCGGCATCACCAGCTCAATCAGGCCGTCGGCGAACTGACGCTCAACCGGCAGGCCGGCGTCGGCAAACACCCGCTGCATGGCCAAGTTGTCTGGCAGCGTCTCGGCGGCAAACGCCGTTAGCCTGCGCTGCCGGGCAATCGACACCAGGTGCTCGAGCAGCAGCGTGGCGACGCCGCGGCCGTGCATCTCGTCAGACACCGCAAAGGCGATCTCGGCGACCCCAGGCCGGCCCGCGGGCTCGTAGCTCGCGACGCCTACTAGCCGGCCGTCCAGCCGGGCGAGCAGCGCTGAATGCTGGTCGTCGTCGGGACGACACAGGCGTTGTGCTTCCCGCTCGGGCGCCTGCGGGCTGTAACTGAAAAACCGGAAGTACGAGTTGCTGGGCGATAGATCCGCGTGCATCTGCCTGACGTCATCAGCGTCCTCCGGTCGCGCTTGCCGGATCTCGACGGTGCTTCCGTCTGCGAGCAGGGCGTAGCTTGGCCGGGAGTTCAATAGCAGTTCCGCCAGCTCATGCGCATTCCTGGTCATCTGCATGTCGTGGCCGCCTCCCGCGCAGGATCTCCGTCCTGCCAGGATGACCGCCGACCGCCAAATACCGCACCGGGCAAAGGTGCCGCCAGGACGGGACCTTTGGCCCGCCTGCCGGCTCTGCGTCAGTCAGCCGCTTGCTGCGGCCTCGTCATGCTGTTGTACACCGCGAGCAGCGCGGCCTTCTGAGCGTCGTCGAGCGTAGCATCGGTCCTGATCGCGTGCTCGACTCCGCCAGAGTCATCTTCGGGCGCCTCGCCGTTGGTGCGGCGATCGATCAGCCCGGCCTGAGTGAGCAGCATTTCGGCCGACACATTCAACGCGTCGGAGAGTTGCTTGAGCACGCGCACCGACGGCTGGTGCATGCCGCGCTCAAGCTCACTGAGGTACGGGTTCGACAGGCTCGTCAGCTCGGCGAGCTGACGAAGCGTCATATTCGCAAGCTTGCGCTGGCTACGTACGAAGGCGCCGAACGCCTCCATCTGCGCATCCCACTGGCTGGTCATGACTATCTCCCTCTGGCGCATCAGTATCCCAGGGCGGTCTGGCCGACTGCGCATGCGGCTTGCTCGCACGGGGGACCTGCGACGACAGCACGCGCGGCAGACCAGTGTCTGCCGCGCGGTGCGCATGAGATGTCGCGGTCCACGGATGAGATGTCGCGGTCTACTTGGCGGCGGTGCCGTTCTTCTTGGCGGTCGGCGTGCCGGTGGACAGGAGCGGCGCGGTCGCCTTAAGCACGTCCTCGGCGAACTTCCGCTGGCTGGCCAGCAGCGCTTCGGCGAAGTTGTAGGCGCTCGTCACCACTTCCTGCGGCGTGGGCAGCTTGTCGGCGAACGGCAGGTTCACGTCCGGCAGGTCGGGCTTGATCGATTGCACCGCACTCGCCCAGGTCTCGATCGCCTCAACGACGGCGGCCTGGCTCTTGCTGATGGTGTTCAGGACCTCGGTGGTGAGTTCCTGAGCGACATTGGACTCGGCCATTTCTTCCTCCTCAGGATTGGCTTCTTCGTCTTGCTCAGTATAGCTAGCAAATATTCGCGTTGTCAAGCAGGGCGAGCTAACCCCGCACGTAGTCGCCCGGCGCGTCGCGCACAGCCGGGAACTGCTCGCTGCCAATCGGCGGCGGTGGCACCAACTGGCCGGCCCGCGGCGCGGCCCAGTCGGTCCAGTCCTGCCACCACGAGCCGTTCGTCCGGATGGCGGCGGCTTGCCAGGCGGCCGCGTCCGGCGGGTAGCTGGCGCCCGACTCGTAGAACGCCTTAGGCCCAGGTGGGTTGACAATGCCGGCGATGTGGCCGCCGCTGGACAGCACGTACCTGACATCGCCGCCGAGCAGCCTGGTGGCCTGATAGGAGGCGTGCCACGGCACGATGTGATCGTTGACGGCTCCAACGACGTACGCGTCGCTCTTCACATCAGCAAGCGACAACCGCTGGCCTGCGAGCTCCATGACGCCCTGAGCAAGCTCGTTCCCTCCATAGAGGTGGCGCAAGTAGAACGAGTGCATACCCGCGGGCATCCGGGTGCTGTCGGCGTTCCAGGCAAGGATGTCGAAGGCGGGCGGATCCTGGCCCATCAGCCATCCGGATACCACGTAGCTGAAGATCAGGTCGTTAGCCCGGAGCACATCGAACGTGGTCGCCATCTGCCGGGCCGGCAGATAGCCCTCCCTGGCCATCTGCCGGTCCAGCCGGGCGACGGTCCGCTCGTCGGTGAACGCGCCGAGCACGCCCGGGTCGGCGTAATCGAGCATCGTGTTGAGTAGCGTTAGCGACCCGAGTCTGTCGTCGCCGGTGCCTGCCAGGTAGGCGGCGAGCATCCCGGTGAGCGCGCCGCCGAGGCACAGCCCCACGATGTCGATCTTGGGCGCACCGGTGATGTCCGCGATGACATCCAGCGCCTGCCTTGGTCCGTGCAGCAGGTAGTCGTCCAGGGTGACGCCGCGCATCGACGCGTCCGGATTCCGGTAAGAGATGGCAAAGACGGTCCGCTCATGCGTGACAGCCCACTCCAGGAAGCTGCGGCCCGGCGCGAGGTCCATGACGTAGTACTTGTTGATCCACGGCGGACTGGCCAGCATCGGCACGGCGCGGACCTGGCTGGTCTGCGGCGTGTACTGGATCAGCTCCATCAGGTCGTTAGCGAAGACCACCTTGCCGGGAGTCGCGGCCAGGTTCACGCCCAGCTCGAACGGACTGGTGTCGACTTGTTTCGGCATGCCCCCGTTGGTGAGCAGATCGGCGACGAAGTTCCTGGCGCCGCGCACGAGGCTCATTCCGCCGGTATCGAAGGCGCGCTTCAGCGCCGCCGGGTTCGTCAGGAGGAAGTTGGTCGGCGCGAGCGCGTCCAGAACGAATCCAGCGGCTAGCTCAGCCTTGGCGTCGGTGACCGGATCGCCCGACCGGCCCGCGGCTCGTATATCAGTGCCGAGCCCCCCCGCCGCCAGGTAGCACTGCAGGAGTGCGAAGAAGAACGGATTATCTGCCCAGGCCGGGTCCGCAAACCTGCGGTCCGGCACGACCGGCATCGGCGGCTCACCAGGTACGCCGAGCCATACGGCCGCAGCGGCCCGCCCGGCCTCAGCGACGGTCAGACCGAACGTCGCCATGGCGGCGACGATGTCCGCCGGCCGCGATGCCGCGCGTCTCGCCGCGCCTGCGAGCGCCTCGCCGAGTCCGGCCATGTCAAGGCCGCCGAATTCAGCGGCCTCCGGCGCCGCGGCGGCGACGATGTCCTCAATCTCCGGCACCGAAGATTCCGAGGCGCTCATGGATGACTCCCCTCGTCGTGCCTGCGTCACTAGCTCAGCACCGCTCGAAGATCGCGGCAATGCCCTGCCCGCCGCCGATGCACATGGTGACCAGCGCATACCGGCCCGAGATGCGATGCAGCTCGTGCAGCGCCTTCACGGCCAGGATGGCACCGGTGGCGCCGATCGGATGGCCGAGGGATATGCCGCTGCCGTTCGGGTTGGTCTTGTCGGGCGGCAGCCCGAGCTCCCGCGCCACCGCGAGCGCCTGCGCAGCGAATGCCTCATTGACCTCGAAGACATCGATCTCGTCGAGCTTGACAGCGGTCCGGTCGAGCACCGTGCGGACTGCCGGCACCGGCCCGATCCCCATGATCCGCGGCTCCACGCCTGCGTGCGCATAGCCGACCAGCCGGCCAAGGGGCGTCAGCCCCTGGCCGTCGGCGTAGGCCCGTGTCGCAAGCACGACGGCAGCCGCGGCGTCGTTGATACCAGACGCGTTACCGGCCGTTACCGTGCCGTCGGGAGCGAATGCGGGCCGAAGCCGGGCGAGATCGTCGACGGTAACGTCTGGCCTGATGTGCTCGTCCGCGTCGACTGTGACGCTGCCCTTGCGGCCGGGCACCTCAATCGGCACGATCTGGTCGTGGAAGTGGCCGGCCGCCGTAGCGGCGGCGGCGCGCCGGTGGCTCTCGACTGCCAGTGCGTCCTGATCGGCCCTCGATATGTCGAAGTCGGTAGCGACGTTCTCCGCCGTAACACCCATGTGGCAGGCGTCGAACGGGTCGGTGAGCGCGCCGACCATCGCGTCGACGACGGTGCCGTCCTGCATGCGCTGGCCCCACCGCATCGCGGGCAGCCAGTACATGCCGCGGCTCATCGACTCGGCGCCGCCGGCGACCGCCACCTCGCAGTCACCAAGCAGCAGCGCTTGCGCGGCGGACACGATGGCCTGCAGGCCGCTGCCGCACAGGCGGTTCACCGTGAACGCCGGGGTCTGCGTCGGCAGGCCGCCGTTGATGGCCGCGACCCGGCTCAGGTACATGTCCCTGGCCTCGGTGTGGATGACATTGCCGAAGACCGCGTGGCCGACATCGGCGACGGGCACTGCTGACCGCCGGACAGCCTCGCGCACGACCGTGGCGGCGAGATCACAAGGCGGCACGGCGGCGAGGCCGCCGCCGTACTTGCCGATCGGCGTCCGGACTGCCGATAGCACGAAAACGTCCTCGGCTTGTGCTGAGTTTTTATTCATTGGGTCAGGTCCTCACATGTCCAGTCCGCCATTGACGGCCCAGATCTGGCCGGTCACGTAGGCGGACTCATCGGCCGCCAGGAACGCCACGACGCGCGCGATCTCCTCCGGCGTACCGAGCCGACCGACAGGGATCTGACTGCGGATCCGGTCCAAAACCTTGTCCGGGATGGTCGCGAGCATGTCCGTGGCGATGAAGCCGGGGGTGACCGCGTTGACGGTCAGCCCGACGCCATCCCCGACCGGGAGCTGGGCCCGGCTGAGCTGGAAGACGGCCTCCTTGGCCAGCGACTTGGTGAGGCCGAACAGGCCGGACTTGGATGCCGCGTAGTTCACCTGGCCGATGTTGCCTGTCTCTCCGATGACCGACGACACGTTGATAATCCGGCCGGTGCCGCGCGCAAGCATGTGCTCAAGCGCTGCCTGCGCCATGAAGAAGGCCCCGGACAGGTTGACGGCGATGACGCGCTGCCAGTCCTCGTCAGACATCTTGGCCACGGTCCTGTCAATGGTGATCCCAGCGTTGTTGACCAGGATGTCGAGGCGTCCGTGCTGATCGATAACCTCGTGCAGCACCCGCCGGCAGTCCGCGGCAGCGCCGATGTTCCCCTCGTGCACTGTGATCAGCTGGCGCGGGCATTCCGCCGCCAGGCTCGCCTGAAGCTTCTCCGCGCTCTCCGCGTCCCGCCAGTAGCCGGCCGCGATGGCAGCTCCGTCGGCCGCGAGACGCCCGGAGATGGCCGCGCCGATGCCGCGCGTGCCGCCGGTCACGAAGGCCACCCGGCCGGCGAGGGTCTCTCTGCCGAGGGCGTTTGCTGTGTCCGCGGCCGTTAAGCCCGCGCTGGGAATGGTCACGACGACTCCTTCTGCCTTTGCTCCTGCCGCGATCGTTCGTGACTAAGCGCCGAACCGGAAGTGACCAACGTCCCGCGGCGGACAGCCAGGAGACCCTCATACGCTGCCGGCTCCTAGTGGTCCACTTGCGCTACACCGCGGCCCGCCGCCCCCGTCAGGCCATGTGGCAGGCTAGCCGCACGACGTCGGAAGGATCACTAGCGTGACGTGTACCCTGCACGTGGCCTGGGACGAGCGGCTGACCAGCTACGACTTCGGACCGGAGCACCCGCTCGCGCCGATCAGGGTCAAGCTCACTATGGAGCTGGCGCAGGCGCTCGGGCTGCTGACTCGCGATGGCGTGACGGTGGCAACGGCCCCCGCGGCATCCGACGCAGAACTGGCGCTCGTCCACGACCCGGAGTACATCGCGGTAGTGAAGAACGCGGGTGCGTTCGCCGCCGGCCGCGACGTGCCGCAGCTCAATGCCGCGATTTTGCTGAGCCACGGGCTCGGCACCGCTGACGACCCGGTCTTCGCCGGCATGCACGAGGCCTCGGCGCTGGTCGCAGGCTCGACGCTGGCCGCCGCGCGTGCGGTCTGGTCCGGCTCGGCGCAGCACGGTTCCAACATCGCCGGGGGCCTGCACCACGCCATGCGCGGCAACGCCAGCGGCTTTTGCATCTATAACGACCCGGCGATCGCCATCGCCTGGCTGCTCGAGCAGGGGGCCGAGCGGGTCGCCTATGTCGACATCGACGTCCACCACGGAGATGGGGTGCAGGCCGCGTTCTGGAACGACCCTCGGGTGCTGACGATCAGCCTGCATGAGTCTCCGGTGACGCTGTTCCCGGGCACAGGCCGGCCAACGGAAACCGGCGGCCCGGACGCCGACGGCTCGGCCGTCAATGTCGCCTTGCCGGCCGGCACCAGGGACGCGGGCTGGCTGCGAGCCCTGCATGCAGTGGTGCCGCCGCTGCTGCGTCAGTTCCGGCCGCAGATCCTGGTCAGCCAGCACGGCTGCGATACCCACTGGAGTGACCCGCTGGCTGACCTGCAGGTCAGCATCGACGCGCAGCGCGCCGCGCACGCGCTCGTGCACCAGCTTGCGCATGAGACGGCGGACGGCAAGTGGCTGCTGACCGGTGGTGGCGGCTACCAGCTCGTGCAGGTCGTGCCCAGGACCTGGACTCACCTGCTGGCCGAGGCCAGCGGCCGTCCGATCGACCCGGCCACTCCCACGCCTGCGCTGTGGCGTGAATACGTCGACTGGGTCGCGAACGAGCCGGCGCCTGAGCTCATGACGGACGGCGCTTCCGCGCAGTTCTCCGACTTCGACTCCGGCTACGACCCGGCCGACCCCGTCGATCAGGCCATCAAGGCGACCCGTAGCGCGGTCTTCCCGCAGCACGGCCTACTCCCCTGACGTCCGCACTGCTGGTCCCGTGCTGCTGATCACGCCGTCTTGGTGGGCAGCGCCGTCCTGACGGGGTGGTCGGATGGGGCGTTCTCCTCGACGTATGAGCAGATGGTCACCATCGCCTTGTCCTGAGCGGTGAGGTGGCGCTGCAGTCGGCGACATTCGTGCAGGATGGCTTCGGTGTCCAGGAACGTGAGCTGGGCTCGCTGATCGGTGGCGCGGCCAAGGACGTCCTGCCCAACCATGATCACGAACATGAAGACCAGCTGCAGGAGGCTGGAGATGAACAGCAAGAACGCAAACGGGTACCGGTCGAACGAGAAGACCCCGGCCTCGGCCAGTGCGATCCAGCCGAACTGGAAGACGGCCGCTAGGTAGAACGCCCACATGGTGCTGACGGCCCTGGTGATCGACGCGGCGACGCGGCCATTCAGGCCCACGTACTGCGCCTCGACAGTGGGCGCGCTGGTCGCCGCCCGTTCCTTGATCCACGGATGGGCCTGAGACTGCACCAGCTCGACGCCATGGTTCAGGATCCTGTCCTGCTCTTCGAGGTGGGAGTGAAGTGTGATGATCTCCCGGAGGATCTGTTCACCATCCCGGAAGGTCCGCTCCGAACGCTTGTCAGCACGGCGCCCGAAAACGCCCTGGCCAACAAGGATGATGAACACGAGCATTAGCTGTACCAGGTTGCCGAGGAAGAGCAGGAATGGGAACGGGTACGGATCGGACTTGCGCAGCGGGCCGGTGGTGGCCAAGACGATCCAGCCGCAGACGAAGCCGATGGTGATGTACACCGACCACATTGAGCCCACCTTGCTGGTGATGAACGCACCCAGGCGAGCGTTGAGCCCGAGGCGCTCGTCGACCATTGGCGCGGGCCTGAAGTGGGCTGCCTTCGGGCTCGAAGGATGCCGCTCGCCAGCTTGTTCCATGCCGCCCACGATAAGGTGCGTCGTCAGCGCCGAGGATCTGCCGCTCGCTATGCGCGGGCGCCAGTGCTGAAGCGGGCGGCCCGGCGGCGCAGGTGGTGCAGTGTGCCGTACCGACGGGATTTGGCCGCAGTGGCGCCAGAAGCGCGGTAGAAGACTCGCTTGCCAATCTCGATAAGGGCGAGGTATGCGGCGACCATGCCGGCGAGTGCGGCGAAGAACAGCCCCGGCAGCGGCTGGAAGCCAAGGGTGTGAGCCAGCCGCGTAGCCGGAAGCAGGGTGCCGATCGTGACGATGCCCAGGGCGGCGAGGGTCAGCGGCAGGCTCGGGTGGCTCCGGAAGAAGGGCACACGGCGTGTCCGGATCGCGAAGATTACAAGGGTCTGGGTGGCCAGGGACTCGACAAACCAGCCGGACCGGAACTGCGCAGGACCGGAGTGGAATATCCACAGCATGATGCCGAACGTGATGAAGTCGAATATCGAACTGAGCGGGCCGAAGAAGATCATGAACCGCCGGATGAAGCCGATGTCCCAGTGCGAGGGCCGGCGTAGCTGCTCCTCGTCGACGTTGTCGGTGGGGATGGCCAGCTGGCTGGTGTCATAGAGCAGGTTGTTGAGCAGGATCTGGGACGGCAGCATCGGCAGGAACTTGAGGAAGATAGACGCGCCAGCCGCGGAGAACATATTGCCGAAGTTGCTCGACGTGCCCATCAGCACGTATTTGATGGTGTTCGCAAAGATCCGGCGACCTTCGGCGACGCCGTCGGCAAGCACGGAGAGATCCTTTTTCAGCAGGATCACGTCGGCTGCGTCCTTAGCGACATCGGTGGCTGAATCGACAGAGATACCCACGTCGGCGGCATGCAGGGCGAGCGCGTCGTTGACGCCGTCGCCGAGGAAAGCGACTCCGCCGCCGCTGCGCCGCTGGACCCGGACGATTCTGGCCTTGTGCTCGGGGCTGACCCTGGCAAAGACCATGGTGCCGGGGATCGCCGCCGCGAGCTGAGCGTCGTCGAGCGCGTCCAGCTCGGCGCCGGTCAGCGCACCGCCCGCGGTCAGCCCGAGGTCTCGGCAAACCTTGACGGCAACGGCAGCGTTGTCGCCCGTCACGACCTTGACGGCGATGCCTAGGCTGGTGAGTCGGTGCAGCGACTCGGCAGCATCCAGCTTGGGCGGGTCGAGGAACACCAGCAACCCAGCCAGTTGCAGGCCGTGCTCTTCACTGGTGCTGAGCTGGCGCATGTCGCCGGCGGACCGGGTGGCCACCGCGACTACGCGGTTGCCGGCCGCGAACTCCCCGGCGAGCGCGTCTCGGACTTCGCCGGGCACGGCGACGCAGCGGTCGAACACAGACTCCGGCGCGCCCTTCGTGATGAGAATGTGCTCGCCTGCGTGGTCCTGGACTAGGACAGACACCATGCGCCGCTCGTGGTCGAAAGGCAGTACCGCGAGCCGCTCATATCCTGCCAGCCCGGCCCGCTCGGCTCCGGCGGCCGGGGATTGCCAGAGCGCCTGATCGAGCGGGTTACCGCCGACCGCCGCGCCGTCCAGCGTCATGTTCTCGGTACACAGCAGTCCCCACCGCAGCACGGCGTCCGGGTCGGCGGCTGCAGCGGGCACTGCGCGCATGTAGTCAATGCGACCCTGGGTAAGGGTGCCGGTCTTGTCGGTGAAAAGCACATTGACGTCGCCGAGATCCTCGATGCAGACAAGCCGCTTGACCAGGACTTTGCGGCGTCTCATCCGCTGCGACCCGGCGGCCAGGCTGCTGGACACCACCGCGGGCAGCAGCTGGGGAGTGATGCCCACCGCGATGGCGAGCGAGAAGAGCAGCGCGTCAATGACGGGCTTGTGCAGCGCCACATTGATCACGAAGATTGACGTGGTGAGCGCGCCCGCGACGTACACCAGCAGCATGGAGAAGCGGCGCAGGCCGACCTGGAATTCGGTATCAAGCGGGTGTGTGTCAAGCCCGGCGGCGATCTTGCCGAACTCGGTCCGTGCGCCGGTGGCAACCACGACCCCTGTGCCACTGCCGGCGCTGACGACCGTTCCCATCAGCGCACAGCCCGACAGCTCAGCTAGTGGCGTCCCCGCAGGCACCGCTGACGTGTCCTTCTCGGCAGGCAGCGACTCGCCAGTGAGGACTGATTCCTCGCATTCCAGGCCGGTCGCCTCCAGCAGCCGGATGTCGGCGGGCACGATATCGCCCAGTCTTAGCTCCATCAGGTCGCCGGGCACCAGGGCGGTGACGTCGATGGAGGACAGACGCCCGTCGCGGACGGCGACTGCCTGGTGGCGAATCTGGGAATGCAGCGCCTCCGCGGCTTTCTCGGCCCGGTATTCGTTGACGAAGCCGAGCCCGACGGACAGGCCGACTATCACGCCGATGATGACCGCGTCGCTGCGCTCCCCGGTAACGTACGAGGCCGCAGCGGCGGCTAGTAGCAGCACCAGAAGCGGGGAGCGCAGCTGATGCCACAGCACCGGCAGCGGCCGGGCGCGGTGCGAGGCAACCGCATTCGGGCCCCACTGAGCCAGCCGCCGCGCAGCCTCGGGACTGGACAGGCCGGCATCGGCGGTCACACCGAACTGCTTCAGCAGGTCCGGGCCTGTCGCCTCGGCCGCTGACACGATTCCAGCCAGGGACCCGGCCGGATGCTGCGCAGTGACCGTCACTGCGGTACTCCAGCAGTTACGGGGACGAGCGCGCCGCGCCCGTACCGCCGTCGGCCAGGCATCATTACGAACGGGATGAGGAGGACCTTCATGACAGACTCCAGCCGGGGGTGCGAACGGCGGTGCCTGTCGAGGCCCCCGTCTGACGCCAGCGTGCGTGTGGCTGGGTCCAGCCGCCAGGGCCGAAGGTCCCGCGGGCTCGCATTGCCATCGGCGGGAGCCGAGTTGGTCGCCGCGCACGAGCGGTTCGGGCGCAACCGCCCGCAGCTAATCCGCACCTGCCGGATGGGTGGCCAGCTTCGGCGTCTTACCGGATTTTAGCGCTCTTCGAGCCCCTGGCTTTCGAGCCTCTGGCTGCCTGCGGGGCGTTGCGATCCGTCAGCGGCTCAGGCGCCTTCGACCGGCTCGGCACCGCCGCTAGAAGTTCGGCGATGCCATCTTCGATGCCGCCGGCGAAGACATCGAGATCCGGAGTGGTCGCGTAGTCCCCGGTGATCCCGAAGGTGACCTGACCGCAGTAGGTGAAGATCGACACGCCGGTCCGCAGCGTGGTCGCAATGGGCACGTAGGGAATAATCTCAAGCAGTCGATGGCCGAGGCCGTAGAGCGGGAACTGCGGCCCTGGGACGTTCGTGGTGACCGTGACGATCTCTCGCTGCGGGATGCTAATGGCAAGCCGGACGAACATGGAGGCCAGAACGAACGGCGTGTACCGCCGCAGGGAGACGAACGCGTCGCCGGCCTCGGACTCGCTGCTCGCCTTCAGCGTCGCCATCTGGTCGGTGATCGCGGCAAGGCGTTCGACCGGGTCGGCGATGTTGACCGGGAGGCTGGCGACGAGTGCCGAGACCCGGTTCTCGTAGATGCCTTCCTCCCCTGGGCTCCGGACTGAGACAGGGACCAGGGATGGAACCATGGACGGTGTGGGTTCTTCGCCGCGGGCCAGTAGCAGAGCGCGGAAGCCGCTGCTGATGGCGGCGAGGAAAACGTCGTTGACCGTGCCGCCAAGCTCGTTCTTGATCGTTTTCACGTCGTCAAGCGACGCCCTCGCCCACGTGTACCTGCGCTGGCGGCCAATGGGACCGCTCAGGGATGACCCGGCCGCTGGCGGCAGCGCCCTAGCGTACTGAGCCAGGCCCCGCACGGTGTCGGCTGCCTTGCGGACCGCGAGCTCCGGGTCTGCCAGCAGCCGCCGGATCGCACCGCCCTCCTGCACGGACATCATGGCCGCGTTCAGTGTCGCACGCGCGGCGAGCTCAGCCCCAGATGGCTCGGGTGGCACAGGCTTGTCGTCGACCGCTGGCAATTGCGGCGGCTCGGGCGACGTATCGAAGATCACGCGGTAAAGGTCCGTGCCCGATACGCCGTCGACCATGCAGTGGTGCACCTTGGATATCAGCGCCCAGCGGCCCTGGGCGAGCCCTTCGACGAGCCAGTACTCCCACAGTGGATAGTCGCGGTCCAGCCGCTGGGTCATTACGCGGGCCATTAGCCGGCGAAGCTGCTGGTCCCCGCCCGGCGCCGGCAATGCTGTCTGCCGGACGTGGTACCGGAGATCGAAGTTCGGGTCATCAACCCAGACCGGCGGGCCGAGGCTAAGAGGCACCTTGCGCAGCTTCCTGCGGTAGATCGGCACAAGCGGCAGGCGCTGCGCGATTGACGCGAGGAACTCCTCATATGAGGGCGCTGGACCAGCGAAGACAGCGATCGAGGCAATCGCGAACGAGGCGTTGTGGTCCTGGTCTTCCGCATCGACGAAAGAGGCATCTAGCGAGTTCAGCTGTTGCATAACCAGGCCCCTGACTGCGCCATCTTGTGCGACGAGCGGCGACCGCGCGTCGAATGGCACACCCCTTCACGCTAAGCAGCCGAGGCCCCCGCCGACACGGCCGATGGTCCCCCGCGAGAGGACGTTCGGCTCAGCTGGCCACGCCTAGTCCGATGCGCGTACCACCACCACCGGGCACCGAGCGTGTCTGGTGCAGTACCTGCTCACCGAGCCATGAACCAGGCGGCGAATCAGGTGCCCGCCGCTGGTGCCGACGACGATCACGTCGCTCGGCTTACCCGCCATGCCGACCAGGGCCACAGCGGGGTCACTGTCGGGCGTCGCGAACATCACCCGAACGTCTGCGGGCACCTGGCCGACGGCGGCCTTGAACACCTTGCCGATGAGCACCAACGCCGCCGAGCGCTGTTCAGCACCGGAGAAGCTCAGGATGACGTGTGGGTGCGCCAGGTGCCGGAACCGGCGACCGCCATGCCGAGGCAAGCCAAGAGCCCAGGACCGGACGGCGACTAAGCGGGCGCCATGCGATCTGGCCAGCTCGATCGCGGTCACAAGGGCGGCCAGTCCGGGATCGGAGTCGTCGACTCCCACAATCACTCGGTCGATCTGCCCGACCGTCTTGCTACCCGTGGCGATCGGCCGCTCTCCGATCAAGGTCATGGCGGCCACCTCCCTTAGGTGCTGAGCACCACCTTGAGTGCTCCGCTGTCGCCGGCGTGCGAGAAGATCTCGTACGCCTCGTCGAAGTCGTCGAAGCCGAAGCGGTGCGTGATGAGCTTGCTAGGGTCGAGCTGGCCACTGGCCACCAGCCGCAGCAGCGTCGGCGTTGAGTAGGTGTCCACCAGGCCGGTGGTCACGGTGATATCCCTGATCCACTGGTCCTCCAGATGGAGCGCTGCCGGCTTGCCGTGAACGCCAATGTTGGCGATCCGCGCTCCCGGCCGGGCCAGATTCACCGCGAGCTCGAACGTCTCCGGCTGGCCAACCGCCTCGATCGCCACGTCCGCGCCAAGACCATCGGTCAGCGACCGGACCACAGCGACTGGGTCCGTGACCGCGTTGTTCACGGTGATATCTGCGCCGAACTGTTTGGCGGCGTCGAGCCGCATCTCGGCGTGATCGATGGCGATGACATGGCTCGGGCTGAACAGCCGAGCAGCCATGATGGCGGCCAGCCCGACCGGTCCCGTTCCCACCACGGCCACCACGTCACCGGGGCTGACGCCAGCCTTCAGAACGCCCACCTCGTAGCCGGTCGGCAGGATGTCGGCCAGCATCAGGGCATCCTCATCGCTGACGCCGGCCGGCAACCGGTAGGTGGACAGGTCGGCGAACGGTACCCGGACGAACTCGGCCTGCGTGCCGTCGAAGGTATGGCCGAGGACCCAGCCGCCGCCGCCTCGGCACTGGCCGTAGTGACCCTCCCGGCAGAACCTGCACGCCCCGCAGACGGAGATACATGACACCAGGACGCGATCACCAGGGCCCATCGTGTGCACCGCGCCGCCGACGTCCTCGACGGTCCCGACCGCCTCGTGTCCGAGGATCCGGCCCGGCCGAACGGTGGGCACGTCGCCAGCCAGGATGTGCAGGTCAACGCCGCAGATCGTGGTCGAGTCGACCCGCACGATCACATCGGCGTCATCGGTAATCTCGGGGTCAGGGACCTCGGTGAATGTCCGCTCGCCCGGCCCTCGGTAGACCATCGCTCGCATGGTGTCCTGCTCCTGCCGTCGTCGTCGGATCCTGCAGCTCGAGTCATGCACCAGCGCTGCGCTTGATGCGCCGGCCCGTAATCCGGGCGGGCGTGATGCGGATGAAGTGCTCGCGCACGCCGTCGGGCCAGGGCACCACGCCCGCGGCCACGGCATCGGCACGCTCGGACTCGGAATCCAGGTGATGGGCCGGGCCCTGCACAAGCACGCTCCAGCCTTCACGTGCCTCCTGGTCGAACGCGTCGACCTCGAAAGCGATCCTGTACTCGGCGTCCGCGATGCCCGTGCGCAGGTCCTCGTCGGTAGCGCCATGCTGCGTGGTCCGGAACAGGATGGCGTTGTTATACCACTTGTAGTTGACCGGGAGCACGGTGAGATCGAACCGCCCGGCGAACACCAGCCGGCCGATACCACCAGGGGCGATCAGTCGCACGCACTCGGCCTCGTCCAGTTCCTCGAGCACGACTTCGGACACGACGTGAGCCCCTCTCTACTTATGCGGGTAGCTGAGCCTGTCCCGGACAGCCCCGACGCCGTTCTCCTCGCTTATCGTCAGCCTGCCAGCGAGGCCATGCGCATGGTAGGGGCAAAAGACCCGGCGAAACGGGACTCTGGCACCGAATGCCAGCGAGAGGGACCCGCCCGCTTCTCGCGGATCCAGATTTCGCGGTGTGCTGGCCCGCTCTGACCAGTATCTCCGCGACTCAGGTGGTCGGTCCCTCTCGCCACTCCCATACCAGGTCGCTGGAGAGCGCCGCAGCAGGGTCGAACGTCCGCTGCCTCGGTGACGTTGTGCCCGCCTGGTGGCCGTGCGGGGTTCCGCGGCGCGACCCTGACCTTCGGCCCTAGCGGAACGGGCCCACGGCCCATGATGGTAGTGAGCTGAGCAGGTCAATGGGTGGAGGGGTCATGACTGAGCACACGAGTGCGCGGGCATCCGCCTGGCAGCTGCCAGCCGCCGGACTCGATGACCTGCGCAGCGCCCTGGTATCCGCCGGCTACCGGGTGATCGGCCCGCGAGTGAAAGCCGGTGCCATCAGTCTTGGCGAGCTGGAGTCCGCCGCCGACCTGCCCTTCGGCTGGGGTGTCATGCTCTCCCCCGGCGGATACCGGCTGCGCGAGCGTGACGATCAGGCCGCGTTCGGCCATTCGGCCGGGCCCGGCTCGTGGAAGGAGTTCCTCCATCCGCCTCGCGAGCACCTGTGGTCGGCTGGCGGCGACCAGGCCGGATCAGGCCTGCGCGCCGACGAACGCGAAGAGCCCGCGACCCCGATGGCCTTTCTCGGCGTCCGCCCCTGCGACCTGCGCGCGATCCAGATCCAGGACAGGGTGCTCGGCGGACAGACGCACCCGGACTCCGCCTACGCTAAGCGCCGGGCCGCGGTGTTCATCGTCGCGGTGAACTGCACAGAACCGGGCGAGACGTGCTTTTGCACCTCGATGGGCACCGGGCCGCAGGCGAGCCCCGGTTATGACCTCCTGCTGACCGAGCTGGCCGCCGACGCAGAGCACACCTTTATCGTCGAAGAGGGGTCGGCGGCCGGTGCAGCGATCCTGGCCGGGCTGCCGGTGCGGTCGGCCGATCCGGGCATCCGGCAGCGCGCGCACGCGGCCGTGGAATCTGCGGCCGCCCAGATGGGCAGGTCCATGGAGACCGACGGGCTGCGCGAGCTGCTAGCCGCCAGCCACGACGCCGACCGCTGGGAGGACGTTGCTGCACGGTGCCTGACCTGCGGTAACTGCACCATGGCGTGTCCTACGTGCTTCTGCACGACGGTCGAAGACGTCACCGATCTCAGTGGTGACCACGCCGAGCGCTGGCAGAGCTGGGAGTCCTGCTTCGATCTCGACTTCTCCTACCTGCACGGCGGCCCGGTGCGGTCATCGGGCGTGAGCAGGTACCGCCAGTGGCTGACCCACAAGCTAGGCACCTGGCACGATCAGTTCGGCTCATCCGGCTGTGTCGGCTGCGGCCGGTGCATCGTCTGGTGCCCGGTAGGCATCGACATCACCGAGGAAGTGGCGGCGCTGCGCACCGAGCTGGGTGAGCAGGAATGACTCCGGCTGCAACGTCCAGGGTGAGCAGCGCCGAGTTCGCCGGGCACGCGTTCGCGGCGGGGCTGACCGCAGGCCAGGTCGAGCGACTCGCCGCCGTGGCCGCGAAGGCCGAGATCACTGCTGGCCAACGACTGTTCGAGGAGGGCGGCCAGGCGGCGAGCCTCTGGCTGATCAGAAGCGGCCAGATCGCGCTGGATCTGCGAGTTCCCGGCCGGGACAGGCTGATCGTGGAGACGCTCGGGCCCGGCGACGAGCTCGGGTTGTCCTGGCTGATGCCAGCGTCTCAGTGGCAATTCGGCGCGATCGCCCAGGCCACGACGGCCGTATTCGAGTTCAGTAGCGCGGCGGTGACGAACCTGTGCGAGAGCGACCACGAGCTCGGCTATCAGCTGACCCGGCGGTTGCTCACGACAGCGATATCCCGCTTGCAGGCAGCCAGGATCCGGATTCTCGACCTCTACGCCACGCCGACACCGCGAGGCGCAGGTGCGCCATGACTAGCTCGGCCATGCCGTCCAGCTACCGGATCAGCGGCCGGCAGGAGGAGACCCGTGACACGGTCAGCATCACGCTCGAACCGGCTGGTGAGCCGATCGCCGACTTCCGGCCCGGCCAGTTCACGATGCTGTACGCGTTCGGCGTCGGCGAGATACCGATCTCCATCAGCGGGCCCGCCGGATCACCCGTGCTGACTCAGACCATCCGTGCCGTCGGCGCGGTGAGCACAGCCCTGTGCACTGCTCGGACTGGCCATCTCATCGGCGTTCGCGGACCATTCGGTACCGGCTGGGATGAAGCTGCTGCCGTAGGCCGGGATCTGCTGCTCGTGGCCGGCGGGATCGGCCTCGCACCGTTGCGGCCGGCGCTGCTGGCCGCACTGCGCGAGCGCCAGCGCTACCGTCGCGTCATCGTCTTGATCGGGGCGCGCTCAGCAGCAGAGCTGGTCTTCGCGGACGAGCTGACGACCTGGCAGGAGAACGGTGCCGAGGTCACGGTAACGGTCGACAGAGCCGATGCCAGCTGGCCAGGCCACGTAGGTGTCGTCACTCAGCTCATCGGCCGAGCCGGGCTCGAGCCATCCCGCACCACGGCCCTGATCTGCGGTCCCGAGGTGATGATGCGCCTGACCGCCAGAAGCTTGCTGGCCGCTGGTGTCACGGCTGCCAGCATTCGGCTGTCGCTAGAGCGCAACATGCAATGCGGAACGGCAGAGTGCGGGCATTGTCAGCTCGGGCCGCTGCTGCTGTGTCGGGACGGGCCAGTGGTCAGCTACACCGTGGCCGAGCCGCTGATGGCGATCAGGGAGCTGTAGATGAGCCCAGACAGCACTCGGCCTACGCTAGCGGTCTGGAAGCTGGCGTCCTGCGACGGCTGCCAGCTCGTCGTCCTCGACCTTCAGGACGAGCTGCTCGCCCTAGCCGCTGAGGTGGATATCACGCATTTCACTGAGGCTACGAGCACCGATCTGCCGGGGCCCTATGACGTCTCACTTGTCGAGGGCTCGGTCACCACCGCGGCCGACGAGGCGCTGATCCGCCGCATCAGGGAACAGTCGCGCACGCTGGTCACCATTGGCGCCTGCGCGACGGCGGGCGGGATCCAGGCGCTGCGGAACTTCGGCGACGTCGCCGAATTCGCCGCCACCGTGTACGCCCGGCCGGACTACATCGCGACGCTAGCGACCTCGACCCCGGTGCAAGCCCATGTCGCCGTCGACTTCGAGCTGCGCGGCTGCCCGATCGACAGGCGCCAGCTCCTCGGAGTGCTGTCGGCACTTCTGGTTGGTCGCAAGCCGCGCATCCCCGGCTACAGCGTCTGCCAGGAGTGCAAGCTCCGCGGCACTGCGTGCATCATGGTGGCACACGGCACGCCCTGCCTGGGCCCGGTGACGCAGGCGGGCTGCGGCGCGATTTGCCCGGCCTTCGGCCGCGGCTGCTATGGCTGCTTCGGGCCGATGGCCACGCCGAACGCCCACGCCCTCGTGCCGCACCTGGAGCGGCTCGGTATGACCGGCACCGACGTGCACCGGGTCTTCCGCACGTTCAACGCGGCAGCCGAGGCGTTCCTCGCCGCGGCCGAAACGCGCCCGCCAGCATCCGGGTGATCATTCCGGCGATGCAGCGTAGATGTCAGCGAGGACCGCGGCAGCCAGATCGCCGATCCGGGCAGCCACCGGCGGGCTGAGCGTCACGGCCTGGCCGAAGTCCGCGCCCTGGATGCCGTGCACGATCAGCCTGCCGGGCATCCGCCCAAGCGCCCTGGCCAGTGCCACGGCCGAGCCCATCCCGAGGTCGTGTGAGCTAGTCGAGCCGCCAGCCAGCACCGTGGCACCAGGCGCGTCCGGGTCAGCCATCACGTCGAGGCGGTGCAGCGTGCCAGGCGGGGCCGGACCACCGGCGACCGCGTCGATCACGATGGCGGTCGCGACACCGGTCCAGGCTTCCAGCAAGCTCGTGGCCTCTCCGTCGCTCAGCACCAGCGCGACACCGTCAGGCAGGTCGCCAAGCAAGCCAAGTGCGGCAAGTCCAGCACCGTCGTCGGCGCGGTACTCATTGCCGACGCCAATCACGACGACATCGCGCCCCCGAGTCATGCGCGATCAACCGAAAGGGTCAGGAAGTGCGTGGCGCAGGAGATGCACGGGTCGTAGCTGCGGATCGCCCGCTCGCAGGCGCGGGTGAGCTGCTCATCGTCAAGCTCAAGCCGTGCTTGGACCAACTGGCGCAGGTCGTGCTCGATGGCCGCCAGATTCTGCGAGGTCGGCGGCACGATCCGGGCGGACAGAATGGTGCCCTCGTTGTCGAACTCGTAGCGCTGATAGAGCACACCGCGGGGGGCCTCGGACACGCCGTGACCGATCGCTGCGCGCGGCGCAACCGCGACGCTTGCGGCCGCCGGCGGCTTGTACTCCGCGATGATCCGGATCGCCTCCTCGACGGCGCAGACTACTTCGACGGCGCGCACGACGATGCTACGGAACGGGTTGCGGCAGATCGAGCCGAGCCCCGCGGCGGCGGCCGACTCGGCGGCAAGCGGCGGAAGCAAACCCGAGTTCAGGCTGTACCGGGCCAGCGGACCGGTGAGGTAGGTGCCATCGTCACCAGCCAGCCGGGCGTGCAGCGCCGTTGAATGCCGGACCTGCTCCTCCACGATGTGCTGCTCGAACTCGGCGGCCGGAAACTCCCGGCCGCCGGTCGTCACCACGGTGCCGCCTTCGATCGCATAGCGGCCAGGCTGCCGCAGCGCGAGCATCTCGTGGTCGACGGTCAGCTCGGGGAAGTCGAAGCCAGCCACCCACCGGACGGTCTCGACCGCATCGTCCATCGCGGCGCGCAGCTGCGCGGCGAGCGCATCGAGATCGCGGCGCTCGGGCACCGAGTAGAACCCGCCGATCTGCACGTTGATGGGGTGGACGGCACGGCCACCGATGGTTTCCATGATGGCGTTGCCCGCACGCCGGAGCGCGAGTCCGCGCTCAACGAGGTCGCGGTGATCGCGTGCGAGCTCGACAGCCCCTGGATAGCCGAGGAAGTCCGGCGCGTGCAGCATGTAGATGTGCAGCGCGTGGCTGGCGATCCACTCGCCGCAGTACAGCAGCCGGCGCAGGTCAGCAATGGGGCCGTCAACGGTCACGCCGCAGGCGGCCTCGATGGCGAGGAACGCGCTCGTTTGGTAAGCGACCGGACAGATGCCGCAGATCCTGGACGTGATGTCCGGTGGCTCCCGGTAGGAGCGCCCGCGCAGGAACGCCTCAAAGAACCGGGGCGGCTCGTAGATGTCCAGCCGCACCTCGTCGACGTGGTCGCCGCGGACGCGGATGTGGACGGCGCCCTCGCCCTCTACCCGCGCTATGCCCGCAGCTGCCAGCGTCCGCTCATGCCGATGTGTCATCGCAGCGCCATCTTGCCACGTGCATAGCTGGCTGGGCCGAAGGCATCGGGCCCCGAGTCAGATCGTCGATCGAGCCGAGGACTGAGGTCCCGCCCAGCGAGGCCGCACGGCTCTGGATGGTGATCCCGAGCCGGGGGGATGCTCAGCCCAGCTAAGTAAGTCCACTGGCCGGGTCGGCAAGCCCCGGGTCAACAAGGAGGAACAAGAAATGCGCAGGAGGACTTTTGACGCACTGGCGACAGCGGCGGGGCTGCTTTTGGTGGTCGTGCTCGTCGTCGCCGGAGTGCTGCTGTCCTGGGGCCACTCATACGCCAACAACCAGGTAGCCAGCCAGCTGTCCGCACAGAAGATCGTTTTCCCGGCCACCAGCAGCCCCGAGTTCAAGATCCTCCCGGCCGCTAACCGGGCTCAGATGGCCCCCTACGCCGGCCAGGCCATGACCACCGGGGCGCAGGCCGAGGTCTACGCCAACTACTTCATCGGCCGCCACTTGTTCCTGATCGGCGGCGGCAAGACCTACTCGCAGCTGTCAGCGGAAGCCATGGCCCAGCCGAAGAACACCGTGCTGGCCGGCCAGGTCGAGACGGTCTTCAAGGGCACCACGCTGCGCAGCATGCTGCTGGAGGCCTACGGATTCTGGCAGCTCGGTGAGATCGCGCTGATCGCAGCGATCGCGTCCTACATCGCGGCCGCGCTCATGCTGGTTCTGTCCATCTTCGGGTTCGTGCACCTGCGGCGCACCGCCCCCGAGGCCGAGATCCTGCCCAACGTCGCGACCCGCGTCCACGTCAACGCCAGCTGACGCAGCCCTCGCCGAGGGCTTACGCCCGGCCACCTGCCTCCCGTCCGCGGCTCACGCGGGCGGGAGGCGTTTTTCTTATGCCCCGTTCTTGTGCCAGCATGCTTGGGACCAAGGTCCCGCGCCCTAGTGACCGTTCGCACTGCCGGGGCAGGTCAAGTCGGGGCGAAGCTCAGTCTGCGGATTCCGCCGCATTACGATTCAGTCCTGCAAGGAGCTAGACAGATGAGCGCATATGCGGTGGCAGATGCTGCCTCGGCCATCAACCTGGATCATCCAGGTACGTACCTGAGCTGGTCGTTCATTGACATCTCGGTGGCGAACCTGATCGTGATCGGCGTCATGGTGGTGATCTTCGGAGCGGCGTTGCTGATTCGCTTCCCCTCCCGGCACGACGCGCAGCTTACGGCCCCGGGCGCCGGCACCATGGCTGGCGCCACCGATACCGACGGGGCGACAGCAGCCGACGATGTGGCTGACGACCCGGACGCCGACATGTGGACTAACCGCGTCCGCCGTCGCGCGCTGCGGCTGCTGCCTCCAGGCAAGCTGCTGCCCGATCGCCAGCCGGCCTACGTTGCCTCGTGGATCTACGTGTTCGGCGTGGCCACGCTTGCCACGCTCGGGCTGGCGATCGCGACTGGTTTCGCACTCGCGCTCGGCGGCCCGGACTGGTATCACTACAACTCGGTCGGCCACTTCTTTAACAGCATGCACCTGTGGAGCGTCGAGCTTTTCATGGCGTTCATGGTCATCCACCTATGGGGCAAATTCTGGATGGCCGCCTGGCGAGGCCGCAGGGCGCTGACGTGGATCACCGGCGTGATTGCGTTCATGGCCTCGGTCGTGGAGTGCTTCACCGGCTACCTGTCGCAGTCGAACTTCGACTCGCAGTGGATCGCCACCAATGGCAAGGACGCCTTTAACGCCGTGGGCATCGGAGCCTTCTTCAACGTCCTGAACTTCGGCCAGATGCTGATGTGGCATATCGTCCTGATCCCGATCATCCTGGTCGCGATCGTCGGCGCGCACGTGCTGATGGTCCGGGTCCGCGGCGTCGCCCACCCACTGCCAGCGCGGACCACCTTCCGCCGCAACCGCGCCGATCGTAAGGCTGCCGCTGCCGCCGACGCAGCACCGTGGCGCGGCGCTACCCGCCGCTACGACATCTTGAAGGAAGGCACCGTCGCCGTCGCCATCACCGGCCTGCTTGTGCTGCTCATGGCCGGGCTGCTGTCCTCCCCTGACCTGCCGCCACTGAGCGTGCAGACCTGGGCGAAGGCCAGTGCCGCCGACTTCGTCGGCACCGCCGCTGCGGAACTGGACGGCACTGCCCTGGCGGCATCGTACGGACCGCCCTACAACAACGGCAGCAGCGCAGTGCAGCAGGTCGGGCCCGTCAACTGGCAGAAGCTGGCCGGGGTGACCCAGCCCCTCAACGCAGCGCAGACGTTCGTTATCACGCCGCTATCGAAGCTGGCCCCGACAACCCCGGCGCTCGCCACCGCGCTGCACACATACACGAGTGCCTCGCCGGCGCAGCAGCTGAGCTGGGCCACCGCCTTTGACAAGGCCGTGACCAGCAACAAGGTCCCGTTCAACGGCGGCAACCTGGTCGTGCCAGCGGCTGGTCCGGTGCCGGTGATGATGTTCTACGAGCTCAAGGCGGCACAAGGCGGGACGCTGGACGCCGACCTGCTGGCCCAGACGAAGTTCTACGGCACGGATTTCACCAGGCCGCTACTCTTCATCGCCGACGGCGGCTACTACGCCAACCTCGCCACGTCGCTGCACCTGACCGGCGGCCAGTGGGGCGTCATGAACGAGACCGGTAGCTACCCCGGGCAGCCATGGCTCTGGCTCTACCAGCTGTGGTACCACGTCGCGCCGTTCAACAACTCCGCAAACGTCGACATCTGGGCCGTCTACCTGACCGGCGTCGCAACGATCCTGCTGCTGCTCATCCCGTTCATCCCGGGCCTGCGGGACGTCCCGCGGGTGATTCCCGTGCATCGCCTGATCTGGCGCCGCGACTGGAGCCAGCCATCGGATGAGCCCGCCGGCCCTGCCGCGCAGGCGGCGCCAAGCCAGGAAGGCGGGGTCGTGTCCTAACTCGGACAGCTGCAGGGATCGTCCGGGCCGTTACGGAGCGGCCCGGACGATCTCGTCTCCGGGCGGCGGGCACCAGAGCGGGGGCGAAGGTCCCGGTGCCTGAGGTCGTCTGCCCGCTACCCGGTGCTTGTTCGTGGGACACGCTGATGAACGAGCGCCAGTTAGGCACCACGCTGAAGCAAGCCAACGTGACGAGGAGAGCCGTTATGCACGCACATGTCGGCGACCGGCTCGTGGTTGAGGGCGACCTGGCACGGACGGGCCTCATCATCGATGTCCCGCACGCCGACGGCTCGCCGCCGTACATCGTCAGGTGGCTGGCGAACGGGCACGTCGCGATGGTGTCCCCTGGTGCATTTGCGCGGGTGATACCTGGCGACAATGCCGCCGAGAGCGATGCCGCCGGCGCCGCCACGCACGAATAACCGGCTAGCCCCTCACCCACTCCTTGAGCAGCGCGCCGACGTAGTCGGGCACGAATGTCTGCGACTCACGAGGCGCCCGCACGTATCCGGTCGATTTCGGCCGCGGCGGCAGCTCGAGCGGTAGCCGCTGCACGTCGTGGTAGCTGACGGTACTAAGCAGGTGCGCGATCATGTTGAGCCGGGCCCGCCGCTTGTCAGCGCTGTCGACTACGTACCACGGCGCCTCCGGGATGTCGGTATGGACGAACATCTCGTCCTTGGCGCGCGAGTAGTCCTCCCACCTCGTGATTGACTCCAAGTCCATCGCCGACAGCTTCCACCGCCGCATCGGATCGTCAAGCCGTGACCGGAACCGGTGTTCTTGCTCCTCGTCGCTCACAGAGAACCAGTACTTCCGCAACAGGATCCCGTCCTCCACTAGGAGCCGCTCGAAGATCGGGCACTGATGCAGAAACCTGCCGTACTCCTCCTTAGTGCAGAACCCCATGACGTGCTCGACCCCGGCCCGGTTGTACCAGCTCCGGTCGAACAGCACGATCTCGCCAGCGGCTGGCAAATGGCTGATGTATCGCTGGAAGTACCACCGGGTTCGCTCCCGCTCACTAGGAGCAGGCAATGCGGCGATCCGGGCTACGCGCGGGTTGAGGTACTCCGACACACGCTTGATCGTGCTGCCCTTGCCGGCCGCATCGCGGCCCTCGAAAACCACGACCAGACGGGCGCCCTCGGCACGGACCCACTCCTGGAGCTTGACCAGTTCGGCCTGGAGTCGCACGAGTTCGGCCTGATACAGCTTCGCCGGGACGCGCTCTGGCGCCGTCACTGCGTTCGTCACGGGCTTTCGAGCCTTGCCACCACGTCCAGACATGAGCATCCTCCGCGATCAGCGTAGTGCGCGAGACAGGCATCCAGGCGGTCGCGCGCTGACGGCGCCAAGGTCCTGCCAAGAGGGCTCTTTCGGCCCTGGTCAGGCCACTTCCGCCGCGCTGGACTGAGAGCGCAAGGCAGAAGCGAAAGGAGGCGTGACGATGAGCACGCTGACACGCAGAGACTATCGAGGCCCATTCGGCGACATGGTCGACTGGCTCGAGGCTCCGTGGACAATTCTGCGCCCCACCACCGGCCATCTGATGCGGGTGGAGGACTACGTCAAGGACGGGAGTTACGTCATTCGGGCTGAGCTCCCCGGCATTGACCCGGAGGAGGACGTCGAGGTCACGGTGGGCAAGGGTGCTTTGACCATCAAGGCTGAGCGGCGCGAAGAGGAGACTAGCAAGCACCACTCCGAGTTCCACTACGGCACCTTCAGCCGCAGTGTGACGCTGCCCCCGGGCGCGGACGAGCAGCACATCGATGCGGTGTACGGGCACGGCATCCTAGAAGTGACGGTTCGCCTGGCCGACAAGGTAGTCGAGGAGTCCATCCGCAAGGTCCCCATCCGGCAGAACCAGCACATCACGCCTAGCTGATGTGCGACGCCCGGCCCGGCGAGAAATGCCTGGCCGGCTTGATAGCAGCGGCCCCCGGCGATATCGCCGGGGACCGCTGCGTATCAGCGAGGCTGCTCGCCCTGGTGTGGGCCAGGCGCCCAGGCGAGGCCATTGGTCCCAACTTCGGGTGCCGGAGGCCTCCGGCGCCGTGGGCCGCTATGCGGGCACTCTGGACACCAGAGCCAAGGAAGTAGGGCACCTATGTTCGAGATCCGGATCCATGGTCGTGGCGGCCAGGGCGTGGTGACTGCGGCCGAGTTGCTGTCGGCGGCCGTCTTCGCGGAGGGCAAGTACGCACAGGCGTTCCCGAGCTTCGGTTCTGAGCGAACCGGTGCGCCCGTCGTGTCGTACTGCCGCATCGACGACAAGCCGATCCGGGTCCGCGAGCCGGTCATGCATCCGCACGTCCTGATCATCCAGGACCCGACGCTGCTCCATCAGGTGAGTGTCTTCGAAGGCGCAGGCGACGACGCGCTCCTGCTGATCAACTCCGGGCGCCCGGCCGCCGACCTCGGCATCGAGGACTTCACCAGTCACCTGCGCCCCGGTGCCGTCGTCACGGTGGCCGCCAGCGAGCTCGCCCAGCAGCACGCCGGCCGCCCCGTTCCGAACGCGGCATTGCTCGGCGCCTTCGCGGCAATGACCGGCGCGGTCTCGCTGGAGTCGGTCCTGACCGCCATCACGGACCGGTTCACTGGCGCGGTCGGCGAGGGTAATGCCGCAGCAGCCCGCGCCGCGTACGGAGCCGCGCTCGAGCAGCTCGGCGTCGGCGGCCAGCCGACGGCTAGCCAGCCAGTCGCGCCCATCGAGCCAGCCAGACGAGCCAGGCCAGGCCAGGGTCGCGTCGGCCAGATCGAGGGATCGCGCGGCGTGGCCGACGCCGTCGGCCTCTGCCGACCCGAGGTGATCTGCGCGTACCCGATCTCGCCACAGACCCATATCGTCGAGGCACTCGCCACGCAGGTGAAGGCCGGGGATCTCGCCCCGTGCGAGTTCGTCAACGTCGAGTCGGAGTTCGCAGCGATGTCGGTGGCGATCGGCGCCTCTGCGGCCGGCGCCCGTGCGTACACGGCAACGGCGAGCCAGGGCCTGCTGTACATGGCCGAGGCTTTGTACAACGCCTCCGGACTCGGCCTCCCGATCGTGATGACCGTCGCGAATCGGGCGATCGGCGCTCCGATCAACATCTGGAATGACCACAGCGACGCTATGTCGCAGCGCGACTGCGGCTGGATCCAGCTCTACGCCGAGACTAACCAGGAAGCGCTCGACCTCCACATCCAGGCGTTCAGGATCGCCGAGGAGGTGTCCTTGCCCGTGATGGTGTGCATGGACGGCTTCATCCTCACGCACGCCCACGAGCGGCTGGAGATCCCGGCCCAGACTCAGGTCGACCGCTTCCTGCCCGCCTACGAGCCGCGGCAGGTGCTCGATCCCGCTGACCCGGTGTCGATCGGCGCGATGGTCGGCCCGGAGGCCTTCACCGAGGTGCGCTACCTCGCGCACGCACGGCAGAACCAGGCACTCCGCCTGATCCCGGACGTCGCCGCCGAATTCGCGGCGGAGTTCGGCCGCGACTCGGGCGGTCTGGTCCGCCCCTACCGCGTCAAGGACGCGGAAACGATGGTGGTCGCGCTTGGCTCGGTACTCGGCACCATCAAGGACACCATCGACGAGCTGCGGGCCGACGGCATGAAGATCGGCGCACTCGGCATCACCTCGTTCCGGCCATTCCCGCTGGAGGCGGTGCGAGGAGCGTTGGCCGATGCGCAGAGAGTCGTCGTGCTCGAGCGCGCCCTGGCCGTCGGCATAGGCGGCATCGTGTCGGCCAACGTCCGGATGGCTCTGTCGCACCCAACAATGGCCGGCAGTCAGCTGCATGGCTACACGGTGATCGCAGGCCTCGGCGGCCGGGCCATCACCAAGGCCTCGCTGCGCGACCTGTTCAACAAGGCCGCCGCTGACGAACTGGAGCCGCTGACTTTCCTCGACCTCAACACCGACCTGGTGAACCGGGAGCTGGAGCGCACCGGCGCCGCCCGCAGGTCCGGACCCGCCGCCGAGAACATCCTGCGCGACCTTGGCGCAGTCGCCTCCCGGATCGGATAGGAGCCCACAACATGCCAGTCCAGCCGGTGAAGTTTTACCAGGTCGGGAGCTTCGCGGTCGGCAACAGGCTGCTGAGCCCCGAGCAGCGCTCGGTGCAGTCCGAGCCCAGCCGCACGAACTCGCTCAACTGCGGCCACCGCGCCTGCCAGGGCTGCGGCGAGGCGCTCGGCGCGCGCTACGCCCTGGACGCGGCGATGCGCGCGACGAGCAGGCAGATGGTGGCCGTGAACTCGACCGGCTGCCTCGAGGTCTTTTCCACGCCATACCCGGAGACGTCCTGGCAGATCCCGTGGATGCACTCGCTGTTCGGCAACGCGCCCGCGGTCGCGACCGGCATCGCCGCGGCCATGCGGGCCAAGGGCCGCTCAGACGTACGCGTCGTCGGCCAGGGCGGCGACGGCGGCACCGTAGACATCGGGTTCGCCTGCCTGTCCGGCATGTTCGAGCGGAACGACGACGTGCTGTTCATCTGCTACGACAACGAGGCGTACATGAACACCGGGGTCCAGCGTTCGGGTGCTACTCCCCCGGCGGCTAGGACGGCTACGACACCCGCTGTCGGACCGGAGCCTGGCAACGTGTTCGGCCAGGGCAAGAACGCACCGCTGATCGCGATGGCGCACGAGATCCCCTATGTCGCGACGGCGACGGTAGCGGGCCTGCGCGACCTTGAGTACAAGGTGCAGCGCGCGATGGAGTTCCGTGGCGCGCGTTACCTGCACGTCCTGGTGCCGTGCCCGCTCGGCTGGGGCAGCGCGTCGGGAGACACCATCAAGATCGCGCGGCTCGCTGAGCAGACCGGACTCTTCCCGGTATTCGAGGCCGTCGGCGGCGAGGTGGTCAGCGTCACCCCGATCCGCAGGCAGGCGCCGGTGGAGGAGTACCTGAAGCTGCAGACCCGGTACGCCCATCTCTTCAAGTCGGCCGAGGGGGCTGCGACCATCACCCGCCTGCAACAGATCGCCGACCGGAATATAGCCCGGTTCGGCTTGCTCGGACCGGCCGAGCCGAGCATAGGGCTGGCCGCCGACCCGGACGACATCTTCAGCGGCCAGCTACCGCCGGCCGACGCACACATCCCGCCGGTGACCGGCGCCCCCGCCACCAGCCAGCCCGGCTAAGGAGGACCTCGTGCAGAACAAGCCTTTTGCGATCACGCTGAACCCCGGTTCCAGCCTGGCCAATAAGACTGGCTCCTGGCGGACTGAGCGGCCCGCCTACGTCGACCTCATGCCGCCGTGCAATCACGCCTGCCCCGCTGGCGAGAACATCCAGCAGTGGCTCTACCACGCCGAGGATGGCAGCTACGAGGCGGCCTGGCGGCAGATTATGCAGGACAACCCGCTGCCTGCGATCATGGGCCGGGTTTGCTACCGACCCTGCGAGACGGCTTGTAACCGCGCTCAGGTCGACGAGGCCGTCGGCATCAACTCGGTGGAGCGCTTCCTCGGCGACGAGGCTATCCATCAAGGCTGGACCGTCCGGATCACCGCAGCGGATACCGGCAAGCGCGTGCTGATCGTCGGGGCGGGCCCGTCCGGCCTGTCGGCGGCTTACCACCTGCGCCTGCTCGGCCACCAGGTCACACTGCGCGACTCGGCCGTGTGGGCAGGCGGCATGATGCGCTTTGGAATCCCCGCCTACCGGCTGCCGCGCGACGTCCTGGACGCCGAGGTCGGCCGCATCCTGGCCATGGGCGTGACCTGGGAAGGCGGCCGGCAGGTCACCGATATCGAGGCGGAGATGGCGGAAGGCGGCTTCGATGCCGCGTTCCTCGCGGTCGGCGCGCAGAAGGGCAAGCGCGCTTACATCCCGGCGGGCGACTCAGCGAAGATCCTGGATGCGGTCGCGCTCCTGCATTCGATGGAAGGGGCGGAGCCGCCGCAGCTCGGCCGGCGCGTCGCCATCTACGGCGGCGGCAACACCGCGATGGATGCGGCCAGGACCGCCCGGCGCCTCGGCGCCACCGACGCCGTCGTGGTGTACCGGCGAACCAGGGACAAGATGCCAGCCCACGACGTCGAGGTCGAGGAAGCCACCGAGGAAGGCGTGCGGATGATGTGGCTCTCCACTATCGCCAGGGCCGACGAAGGCAAGCTCGTCATCGAGAAGATGGCGCTGGACGAGACCGGTTTCCCTCAGCCGACCGGCGAGTTCACCGAACTGGACGCTGACACCGTCGTGCTGGCACTTGGCCAGGAGGCCGAGCTGTCGCTGCTGGACGGGGTTCCGGGCGTGACGATCACCGACGGCGTCGTCCAGGTCGGCCCGGATCTCATGACCGGCCGCCCCGGCGTCTTCGCCGGCGGCGACATGGTGCCGGCCGAGCGCACGGTGACCGTGGCGATCGGGCACGGCAAGAGAGCGGCACATAGCATCCACGCCTGGCTGGCAAGCAACCATGAAGGGAACGGGGCCGTCCCCGTCGACGCCTACCGGACAGCTGCGGCGGTCGGCCCGCGCCTAGCGACCGCCGACCGGCTGAACAGCTGGTACTACGCCGACGCGCCCGCAACGGTCCGGCCGCAGCTGGACGCGGCCCGGCGGATCACGACGTTCGACGAGGTCACCGGCGGCTTGGACGAATCTACCGCGCAGTTCGAAGCCCGCCGGTGCATGTCGTGCGGCAACTGCTTCGAGTGCGACAACTGCTACGGCGTCTGCCCGGACAACGCGGTCGTGAAGCTGGGACCAGGCCGCCGGTACGAGATCGACCTGGACTACTGCAAGGGCTGCGGCATCTGCGCAGCCGAATGCCCGTGCGGGGCCATCGACATGGTGCCGGAGCGGATCTGAGTGAGTTGTGGTTGCCGGTCATCAGGGCCAGTCGGGCGTGAGGGGTTCATCATGGGCGAGCAGACATCACTGGTTGGTGCGCAACCATTCCTGCGCGGCCTCCCACCCAGGTACATTGCCCGGCTGGCAAACGTCGCCTGCCATGTCAGCCTTCCGGCGCGGCATAGGCTCTTCGCTGAAGGCGGGACCGCGGACAAGTTCTGGCTCATTGACGCGGGCCAAGCCGCACTCGACGTGCTCGTGCCTGGCCAGGGCAGAGTGGTTCTCGAGATGCTCGGGCGGGGGGATGTCATCGGGCTGTCCTGGCTGCAGCAGCCCTACCAGTGGCGATACGGCGCCATCACAACTCAGCCGATGCAGGCAATCGAGTTCGACGCGCGGGCAATTCGGGCGGCGTGCAGCCTGGACCCGGCATTCGGCTATGCAGTGGTCACGCGCTTCATGGCGGTCGCAGCGCATCGGCTGCAGGCAACAAGAGCGCGCCTAATAGAGGCACGCAAGCATCTTCCGCCCGAGTTCCTGGACACCGATGTCATGTGAGTGGACCAGGCACTCCCCACAACGCGAAATAGTTATTTACTCGCGTTGGCCGACGGCCGGACGGCTACCGCACTACCATGACCGGCCGGTCCGCCAGATGGATCACCTTGTGGGCCGTACTACCAACTAGCAAGCCGGCCAGATCGCCGCGGCCACGCGAGCCCATCACGATGACACCGATGTCATTCGCCTGAGCAAAGTTCATGATCTCCCGTGCCGCGTAGCCATAGATCGTATGCGCGACTTCGCCGTGCGCCCTCAAGCCGGCGCTGGTCAGTTTGCCGACGGAAGCGTCGACGATGGCGAGCACCTGATCGGTCGACTCCGTAGGCGAGCTACCGATTTTCGACGGCTCCCGTTCCATCACATGGATGACCCAGATCTCGCTGCTGGCCAGTGTGGCCAGATCCTGCGCGGCAGCCAATACCCGCTCGGAAATCTCCGATTCATCGATAGCTACTAACACTCTCTCGAACATCTGCTTTCCTCCCGACGTAACGCCCGGAGCAGAACAGGAGCGGATAGCTCATCACTCATGGCACACCTCCAGGCTGACCACAACACGGCCAGTCTTGACGCCAGCCCAGCACAGGCAACAGGGTCGAAAGGCCCCTCGCTGGCGAGACAGATCGATTGGGGATCCATGCTCCAGGCATCACCGCAACGCAAATTGCCGCGAGGTGGATACCAGGGTGCGAACAGTCTGCGGCGTGTCGGCGTCGAGCCGTGTCGACAGCGCCAGGAATACCTCGGCTGTGGTCAGCGCATCACCCAGGGCATGGTGCGGCTCGTGGACTGGCAGCCCGAGATCGCGCGCCAGAAGTTCTAGAGACGGCTCGCTGGAGGCGCTGGCCGCGGCCAGGCCGGCCCTCCTTGCGAGAGCCGCCGTATCGACGACGGTTCTGGGCGCGGGGACCCGTCGCGTACGGAAGGCGCGGCGCAGGAACGCGCGCTCAACCCACGCGGCATGGGCTACGAGCACCCGGCCCGTCAGCGCGCTGAGCAGTACGTCCGCTGATTCCTCCCAGGTCGGGGCATCGGCCAGGTCCGCTGGGCGCAGCGAGTGCACAGCGATCGCCTCTGGGGACATGCGCTCGGGTCCCCTGACGAGGCGGTAGCTGGAGCTTCCTGCGATGACGCGCCCGCCGTCGATGGCCACCGAGCCGAAACTGATGATCACGTCGCGCCTGAGGTCGAGCCCGGTGGTCTCCAGGTCGAGTGCACAGTAAGATGCCGAGCGCCAGGGCTCATCAAGGCGCACAGTCGTATCTGCGTATGCGCGGGCCACTTCGCCGCGGGGGCGGCGCACGGCGAGTCTTACTTGACCCGCGATATCCACTCGCCCTCCAGCGTGGCCTGCACCGCGGAGATGACGCGGAACGTCTCACGGAGAAGCCGGCGGGTGAGTGAGTCGAGTTCGCGGGGAGCCAGGTATCTGCTTGGCCTCGTGCCTGCCTTGATGGCGTCGATCTCTCGTGTCATGAGCAGGCCGAAGATTTCCTCGAATGCTCCGGTCAGGCTGCTCGACTCGTCCGCAGTGAGGAGGCCGGCTTGCTGGGCCCGGCGCAGTCGCTCGGGTGTCGAGCCCCTGACGTCACGCATCACGATGGCTGCCCAGCGTGCGATCGAGGCGACGGGGACTAGGCCGCCGTGCTTGAGATCGAGCTCGCCTCGATGTTCTCCGGTGTGCTCGACCACGAAATCTCGCACGAACCCGGTGGGAGGCCGGTAGTGCAGCGCCAGGTGCAGCACGCCCTCGGTGAAGTCGAAGCTCCTTGTGGAGGCTGCGAGCGCGTCGGTAACGGATCGGCCAAGAGGTATGCCGGTCAGCGGCCGACTGTCGGCGATGATTGAGACCAGCAGGGCGGTGCCCGAGCCAGTCGGCTGGCCGACCCACCGGCTCGCGGCTGCCTTCCAGTCGGTAACCGACCGGTTGAACAGCTGGTCGGTGGCGTTAGCGCCTTCCGTGCAGCGCTGCAGGCCGCACTGCTGCATGTCGTCGAGCAGCTGCGAAGCCGCAGCCTGAACACGCTCGAAGTGGCCTGCCTTGCCGGGCTCGTCAGCCCAGGCCACGGCGGTGTCGAGGTCTGAGGCAGGAAGTGGTTCTGACCGTGCGGTAGAGCCAAGGACCATCCACGAGCACTGCGTGCCGGTGGCGTCGGTGTCGGCGTCGATGGCGATCAGGCGCCGCATGATGGCGTCCCGCACGGTCCCGAGCAATGCAGCCAGCCGCAGCGGAGGAACTCCGGCATCGGCTAGGGCCACGGCGGTGGACGGCAGCATCCGCGCGGCCACAGCCAGCGCGGGCACGTCCGCCGCGTGCTCCACCGCCGACCTGATCACAAGCGGGTCGCGGACTTCAGCCGAGGCCATGTCCACCACCCGGACCACTCCGCTTGGCCGTCCCTGACTGTCCGCCACCGGCAGGTGGTGCACATCGTGCTCGACCATTCGCAGGAAAGCCTCGGCGACCGTGGCACTGTCAGTGATCACCACGACCGGCATGGTCGCGATGTCCCCGACCCGAGCGTCCGCTGGCACCCGGCCGGTCGCCACGTGCCGCCGGAAGTCAGAATCGGTGACGATCCCGAGCCCGTCCCGGCATCGCACTACGGCGCATGACTGGCGTGCCTCGCCCATCCGCCGCGCCACGTCGGCGATCGGTTCAACCGCGTCACACCAGACCAGGGGCCGCGCGTAGGAAGAAACGGGTGCGGTGGCATGATCAGTCAGTCCGCTACCAGTAATTCGGTCGCGCCCGATCAGCGAGCCGTAACGAGTGAATCGCAGACGATTCGGGTGGCTGAGAATCGGTCTCGGATCTGGCAGGAGGTAGCAGAGCGTCTCCTCCGCCGCCCGCACCGCTAGTGCCGGCGGAAGGCCGGACAGCAGCGACACATGCCCGAATGTGTCGCCGGGCCCGAGCAGGTCAACGACCCGGCCGCGGTCTAGCGCCTCGACCGAGCCGGTGCGGACGATATAGAGGCGATCCAGAGGCTCCGCGTCGGCAGCGACGATCACCGTCCCGCGGCCGAAATACTCGACTTCGACGTGCCGTGCCAGCTGCTCCAGGTCTGCCGAGTCGAGGGCGTCGTACGGCGGCTGACGGCCGAGGAAGTCGGCGTACTCCTTCACCGATCACCTGCCCGTGGCGATGTGCTAATCAGACGCTTGCGCGGCGGAATCACCGCGGACCCAACCGTACCGGCACACCACCGCCAACGACGCCTACCGAAGTACGACCACGGGAAGGTCGGCAAGGTGAATAACTTTGTGGGCCGTGCTGCCGAGAAGCAGGCCAGCCAGTTCACCTCGGCCGCGAGAGCCCATGACGATGACATCGGCATCATGCGCCTGCGCTGAGTAGATGATCTCCCGTGCCGCGTAGTCGTACAAGTTGAACCTGACTTCTGCGTGCGCCGTGACACCGGCGGCAACTAGTTTGTCGACTGCTGCGGCAACCAGGGCGTGCGCGTCCCAGCTGGTGCGCGCGGTTGGCGACGCGTGCTTCGATGGATCGCCTTCCCGCACGTGGATTACCCAGACCTCGCCGCCGGAGAGAATGGCTAGCTCCTGTGCTGCAACGAGCACTTGCTCAGCCGCGTCCGAGTCGTCGATGGCCGCCAGGATGCGCTCGTACATCGGCCGTCCCTCCATTGTGTTTCTACAAATCTCCTTGATCCGGCCGACCGCTGGTAAGGCCGTTGGTCCCGAGATCACAAATCAGATGATCGAAAGCGAGACTTGCCTCAATCGCCCGGCGGATGGATACCAGAGGCTGGTAAGCAGGCAGAGAAAACGGCGGCGTGTCTAGCCGATGCAGCCGGCGGAGCAGGAACCCCGGTCGGGTCCGGCGTGAGTCCTTCCTGGGGCAGGTACTTCCAGAACGGTGACGACGCAGCCGTGGCTGATGACAGGCTGATCGACCTCGAGCGGCTACACGGTAGGGAATGCGGTCTCGGTGAGCCCTGTGGCGGCCCGCACGCTAACGGCTGGTAGAGGCTGATCGCGGCTTCGGCGGCTGGTCCGGGCCTGAACCAAGCCTGGCGGCGTCCATGACACGTCCCCGTTCCTGGCCCTTCGCGGGCCATTCTTTTTTGTCACCTGGTGCCTTTAGTCCTCCGCAGACGTGACATTCGCTCATGCCGGCAATCGTCCGGCGAAGCGCACACTGATCTCAGAACCCGCAGGAACCGGGCTCATCAGCGAAGGAAAGAAGGCGAATTCGAATGGCAACCCCGATCGAATTCCTCGGAGAACCGACTGCACGCACCAACCTCAACGTGTGGGAGTGGGTCAAGCAGTCCAAGATCATGGCGGTCGGCTGGACAGCAATGCGGGTCTGGCTCGGCATCATGTGGATCCAGGCTGGCGTCGCCAAGCTGTGGGGCGCAGAGAACGCCGGATTCCTGCACAACAACGGCGCGGCCGTGGCCGGCTTCGCCTCGCACGGCGCACCCGCCTACACCTGGTGGGGCAGCTTCCTGCACAGCTTCGTCGTCCCGAACGCGGGCTGGATCGCCATCCTCGTCGCGGTCGGCGAGCTCGCGATCGGCATCGCGCTCTGCCTCGGCCTGTTCACCCGCATCGCGGCGCTCGGCAGCCTGGCGCTGCTGTTCACCTACGTGATGTCCGGCACGGCGAGTGTGTGTGCCTTCTACGCACTGTTCGCTATCGTCATCCTGACCATGTGGCGGACCTCGAGCTGGATCGGCGTCGACGGCGTCGTGGCCGGCTACCGCCAGCGCCACCACCACGAGCGCGGACTGCACACCCCCGTCCGCGAGCTCCTCAGCCAGGTTGCGGCCGGGACCCCCACCGCTGACAAGACCGCGTGACGGTCCGTTCCCCGGCCAAGTCCATGCCGATGCGGCCTGCGCAAGCAGGCCGCATCGTCGTGTCGGAGCAAATCGGAGCCGTTTGGCACCTGATCAGCGGGACCAAGGTCCTGCACGGGCGCAGGCGGCCGCGGTTATCGTGGAGTGACCGGCGGGACTGACCCCGTTCCCGGCGTGAATGGTTCTTTTAGAAGGCCCCGCGGAAGGCGACTGGGATGACCGAAGATCGGCACGGCAAGGCGGGCGTCAAAGTGTTCCTGCTGGATGACCATGAGATTGTCCGGCGCGGGGTCAGGGACATGCTGGAGGCCGAGCCTGACATCACGGTGATCGGCGAGGCTGGCACAGCCGAGTCGGCCCTGGCCAGGATCCCGGCGCTGATGCCCGACGTCGCCGTCCTGGACGTGCGGCTGCCTGATGGTGACGGGGTGACGGTCTGCCGGGAGATCCGGTCCCGGTATCCGGAAATCGCGTGCCTGATGCTGACGTCGTTCGGCGATGACGAGGCGCTGTTCGACGCGATCATGGCCGGCGCGGCCGGGTACGTGCTCAAGCAGATCCGCGGTACTGACCTGGTCGGGGCGGTGCGGACGGTGGCGGCCGGGGAGTCGATGCTGGATCCGGAGGCGGCCAGCAAGGTAATGGCCCGGATGCGCGACCAGGCGAACAAGAAGGACCCGCTCGCCGGGCTGACGCCGCAAGAGCGCAAGATCCTGGAGCTGATCGGCGAGGGCCTGACGAACCGGCAGATCGGCGAGCGGATGTACCTGGCGGAAAAGACTGTGAAGAACTACGTCTCGGCGCTGTTCGCGAAGCTCGGCATGGAGCGCCGGACCCAGGCCGCCTCCTACGCAACCCGCGTCTTCGATCAGGCTGGCCACTGATCTGGCCGGGTACTGACCCAAGTATGGCGAGCGAACCGTACGCGGACGTGGCCGAGACGCCGTCGGCCGCGGTTTACTTCGCCGGGAACCGCGCTTACAAGCTCAAGAAGCCGGTGAACCTGGGGTTCCTCAACTTCACGACCGTCGGAGCGCGCGCCCGGGCGTGCGCGCGCGAGACGGAGCTGAACCGGCGGTTCGCGCCCGATGTCTACCTCGGCGTCGCTGAGGTAGCCGACCAGGCCGGGGAGATATGCGACTATCTGGTCGTCATGCGCCGGATGCCGGCGCGGCGGCGGCTGTCGGAGCTGGTCCGGGCAGGAACTCCCGTTGATGGACCGGTCCGGCACATCGCCAGGATCCTCGCGGCCGCGCATGCCGGCGCACCGCGATCTGCGCAGATCAGCGCCGCGGGCAGCGCCGACGCCGTCTCCCAGCGGTGGCAGGACAACATCAGCCAGACTGCGGCCGCTGCGGGGACGCTGCTCGACGACAGCGCTTTCACCGAGATCGACCAGCTGGCCCGCCAGTTCCTTGCCGGGCGGGGCCTGCTCCTTGAGCAAAGGATCACCGACGGCCGCGTCGTGGACGGACATGGCGATCTGCTCGCCGACGACATCTACTGCCTGGACGACGGCCCGCGCTTGCTTGACTGCCTGGACTTCGACGACCGGCTTCGCTGGCTGGACGGCCTCGACGATGCAGCGTGCCTGGTCATGGACCTGGAGCGGCTCGGTGCTGGCACCCTCGGCCAGCGGTTCGCTGACTGGTATAGCGAGTTCGCCGGTGACCAGCCGCCCGCATCACTCCTCCATCACTACGTCGCCTATCGCGCCTTCATGCGGGCGAAGATCGCCTGCATCAGGGCGAGCGAGGGTGCGGCCGCCGCTGGCCGCGACGCCCGCCAGCTGGGCGACCTCGCGCTGAAGCACCTGCGGGCCGGAGTCGTCGCGCTCGTCCTCATCGGCGGGCTCCCCGGCACCGGCAAGTCGACGCTCGCCGGCGCCGTCGCGGACAGTCTGGGCTGGACAGTGCTGAGCAGCGACCGGATCCGCAAGGAACTCGCCGGGATCGCGCCGGACGCGGACGGCCGGACCGTCTTCGGCACCGGGATTTACACCCCGGCGTGGACTGCGCGGACGTACGCGGAGCTGCTCCGCCGGGCCGGAGAGCTCCTGGCACGCGGCGAGTCAGTCATCCTCGACGCGTCCTGGTCGTCAGCCGAGCTGCGGTCGGCCGCCGCTAGCCTCGCGCTCGAGCAGCACGCGCACCTCGTAGAGCTACGCTGCGTCGCCTCACCCGCGCTCGGCCGGCGGCGCCTGCAAGCCCGGCCACCCGGCCCGTCCGACGCCGGTCCCGAGATTGCCGTACAGCTCGCGGCTGCGGCAGAACCATGGCCGACGGCTATCACCATCGACACCGAGCCCGGCGGCATGGTGGCGGACGCCGACCAATCGGACGGCTCTGGGTCGGACGGTTTTGGGCAGATCGTCGGGCAGGCACTGGCCGCGATCCGGCCGCACGGCGCCGAGCACGTCTGGCGCCCAACACGGCCGCTGCTGAGCCCGGACTAGCTTCGTGCCCTGGATAGGTAATCTGCGGTGATCCCTGGGCTCGCGACACTGGTCCGCTACCAGCGAGCCTGGCTGAGCGGCGACCTTGTGGCCGGCGTGACGGTGGCCGCCTACCTGGTACCGCAGGTCATGGCTTATGCCACGGTCGCGGGCTCGCCCCCGGTGACGGGCCTGTGGGCGGCGCTTCCGGCCCTCGTGGTGTACGCGCTGCTCGGCTCCTCGCCGTCGCTGTCGCTCGGGCCAGAGGCGACAACAGCATTGATGACGGCGATCGCCATCGGGCCGCTTGCCGCTGGCAATCCTGGGCGCTATGGCAAGCTTGCCACCTCGCTGGCCCTCCTGGTCGGCGTCATCGCGGCGACGGCCGGCCTGTTGCGGCTTGGCTTCGTCGCCGATCTGCTGTCACGGCCGGTCCTGGTCGGCTATATGGCGGGCGTCGCGCTGATCATGATCGGTGACCAGCTTCAGCGTGTCACGGGCGTCCCTATCAGGGGACAGACGTTCTTCGCGCAGCTGACCTCGTTCGCGGACAACTCCGCGCAGATACAGCCGGTGATAGTGGCAGTGGCCGCCGGTGTGCTGCTCTTCTTGTTTCTCGTCGGCACGCGTTGGCCCAAGGCACCAGGCCCGCTGCTGGCGGTGATCCTGGCAACCGTGGTGGTGGCAGCTGCCAACCTGGGCAGTCACGGAGTCAGCACAGTCGGTCCCATCCCGTCGGGCCTTCCCCACGCCGCAGCTCCCTGACCTGCATCTATCGGTGCTGAGAGAGCTCGCACTGCCTGCTGTCGCCGTCGTGATCGTCGGCTTCACCGACGACGTGCTCACCGCCCGGTCCTTCGCGACGCGCGGGACGATGATCGTGGCCAACCGCGAGCTCCTGGCGCTGGGTGTCGCGAACGCGGGATCGAGCATGCTGCATGGGTTCCCCGTCAGCAGCAGCGCATCGCGCACCGCTATCGCCAAGGCGACCGGCAACGGCAGTCAGGCCTACTCGCTCGTAGTGGCCGGCGCGATCGTGTTCGTCCTGACGGTCCTGCGCGGTGCGCTGACGCATTTCCCCACTGCGGCCCTTGGCGCCATCGTCATCTATGCCGCGGTACGTCTGATCGACGTCGTAGCCTTCCGGCGGCTGCTGACCTTCCGCCGGACGGAACTGGCCATCGCGCTTGCCGCATGCGCTGCGGTGCTGGCATTCAACATCCTGTACGGGGCCTGATCGCCGTCGGCCTGTCGGTCGCCGATCTGCTGGTCCGCGTCGCTCGGCCGCACGACGCCATCCTGGGCCGCGTCCCTGGCCTCGCTGGCATGCATGACGTGGACGACTTCCCCAGCGCCTCGACGATTCCCGGACTGGTCGTGTACCGGTACGACGCACCGCTGTTCTTTGCCAACGCCAACAACTTCCGCCAGCGGGCACTCGCGGCAGCCGACAGCACGCCCGCTCCGCTACGGTGGTTCATCCTCAATGTCGAAGCGAACGTCGAAGTCGACTTCACTGCCCTGGAGGCACTTGACGATCTGCGGGCAGAAATGGTCCGCCGCGGTGCTGTCTTCGCCCTCGCTCGCGTCAAGCGGGACCTGCTGGCCCGGCTCGACGCCTTCGGCCTGACGCGGAAGATTGGCGCCGAGCTGATGCCGGCGAGTTCACCATGCCGGTGGTCGCGCCGGCCGAAGCTGACGCACCAGCAGCCCCCGGAGCTCGCGCGGCCCCAAGTTTCATCTATCCGGCGGGCGCCATGTCCGTGACACGAAGTCTCTTAACGGGAGAGACGATGACCAGTCAGCCCGGAGCAATGCGCGAACACCGGATCGTGGTCGGAGTGGACGGTTCGGTGCCGTCGAAGTCGGCGCTGGCGTGGGCCGTCGGGCAGGCCAAGCTGACCGGCGCGCCGGTCGAGGCCGTTATCGCGGAGTTCCCGACGGCATACGGATACCCGGTGCCGGTATCGGACGTCAACTGGAGGAACTGGCCGAGCAGGTCGTCATGGACGCCGTGCGGCGACATTCGCAAGTCTGTCGGGCAGGTTGAGATCGGCCACAAGGTGGTCGACGGGAGTCCTGCCGATCTTCGCATTCCTGGTTATCGAGTCGAGGACGCGCTAGGCCGTGGCGGCATGGCGGTCGTGTACCAGGCTGTCGATGTGCGCCTCCGCCGGACGGTCGCGCTGAGGGTGCTGGCCCCAGCGCTGGCTGCCGACGACGCCTTCCGGCAACGGTTCGCCCGGGAATCGCGCGCGGCTGCCGCAGTGGACCATCCGCATATCCTCCCGATCTACGAGACGGGTGAGGTCGGCGGCACCTTGTACATCGCGATGCGGTACGTGCCAGGCGGCGACGTTCACCAGCTGATCGGCCGGACTGGGCGCCTGACAGCCGCCCGAGCAGCCTCGATCATCTCCGCCGCCGCGTCCGCACTCGACGCCGCTCACGCCGCCGGGCTCGTGCACCGGGACGTCAAGCCGGCCAACATGCTGCTGGATGCCACGCCCGGTCACCCCGAACACGTCTACTTGTCGGACTTCGGGCTGAGCAAGAGCTGGCCCGGGTCAATGGCACCGACCGGCAGCGGCATGTTCCTCGGCACCCCCAACTACAGCGCGCCGGAGCAGATCGACGGCAAGCCAGTAGATGGCCGATCCGACCAGTACGCCCTCGCGTGCACAGCCTTCGAGATGCTTGCCGGCCAGCCGCCGTTCAAGCGCGATGACGCCACCGCGGTCATCTGGGCGCACATGTCAGCGCCGCCTCCGCTGCTGACAGAACTGCGGCCCGGACTGCCAGCAGAAGGCAACCAAGTGTTCGCGCGTGCGCTGGCGAAGGTTCATGCGGACCGGTATCCCACCTGCGCGGACTTCGGTGACGCGCTCCGGGCGGCGCTGGGGCTGGCGCCGTATCACTCTGACGCGGCCACGATCCCTGCGTCGGACGGCGCTGAGGCGGACCACGCCGCGACCGAAGTTGCCGTGCTGGCCAGCCGGGACGGGCCGTCAGCCCGGTACAGCTATCAACCACCAGGACGTCGGGGTGCGACCCAGACGATCGATGCGCGGCCGAGCTGCCCGGGTCCACACGGTCTTCACGTCGGGCGTGCGGAGGAACTCCAGATAAGGGCCGACGCCCTTGGCCGAGCGCAGCACCGCGTGATCGTCGGTTACCTCGTGCAGGGTCCAGTCCATCGCCTGGTCCCAGAACCGCGCCATGGCCCGCGGGTCCGCGCAGTCGACCACCACCGCGGCCACCGGTCCGGTGTCCCGGTAGACCGGTCGAGGCTCCAGCACGCAGAACTCGTCGCCCTCCGGATCGGCCAGGACAGTCCATGGCACGTCGCCCTGGCCCACGTCGGCGGGCGTTGCGCCGAGTTCCTGCAGGCGCGCGACCATGTCCGTCTGATGGGCTGCGGAGGTCGTGGCGAGCTCGATGCGCACGAGGTTCTTCACCGTCTTGGGTTGCGGGTCGGCAACGACGTCGATGCAGACGGCAGCAGCATCGGGATAGACGAAGCCCACGGGCTCGAGGTTGGTCACGCCGGGTTCCTCGCCGTCAACACCCCAGCCCAGCACCTCCGCCCAGAACCGGCCGAGCGCCGAGTCATCCCGAGCCTTCATATGAATCTGAACAAGTCGCGTCGCCATTAGCAGTCAGGGGCGCGGTGCCGTTGAAGGCCCGTTTCCCCATCCCCCTTTTAAGTGAAGTTGGGCGCCGGTGAACTTCCCCAGCCGTGTGCGCCAAGTTCTGCAGGTAGCAAGATCAACCCGCCTGGCTGGCGAGGTGAGGTCGTGCCGTCTGGCCGTGTGGCCGCTGCCAGATCTCGTCCCAGCAGTGGCTGGCGTCCTGGCAGCGCAGGGTGGCGATGCCGGTCGCGCCGGCGAGGGTCCAGCGCATACCTGATAGTTTCAGGCGCTGCCCGATGGACTTGCAGCCGGCTTCGACGACGCCGGAGCGACGAACAATCCAAGTGACTTGAATTGCTGGTAGCGCATCCGGTGGGCGTTGTGCTCGAATGAGGCCAGGGCCTTGTCCCGCTCGGCGGCTAGCGAAGCGCCGAATCGGCGATCGGCTCGAAGCCACTGACGGAAGCGCCAATGACTTGCTCACTCAGGGTGACGACGGCGACCGCCCAGCGTGGAGTTCCCGACGCCAGGATTAAAGTGCCGATAGCTCAGACCGAGACACGTCTGCTTCGCCTGCCTGACGTCAGTCACGCTAACAGCGCCGTGAGCGAGACTCCACCCGGCCGAGAGCGAACTGCTCCGCCCTCCTTCACCGGCCGCGGAACTCAGCTTCGGGCAGTTAAGCCAAGCCCCGCCGCAGCGCGCTGCCTCGCACACTCCCTACTTGCGAGGCGTCGCACTGAAATCGACGTCATCAGAGCGGGTGTGCCTGGGAGATTGCCCACATCAGCGGGTTGGCGTTCAGCGCCTCGCTTTGCCGGCCGAGCACTCCAGCGTTTACGGCCTCGGCGCGTCGGCGCGGGCGGTGATGGCTTCACTGATCTATGCGAGGGCCCGCTGTTGCTCGCCGTTGAGCGCGTCGGTCACCAGGTGTCGTGCCGCGGCCACGCGGCCTGGCGCGGTTTCCGAGAGCTTCTGGCGCCCCTTCGCCGCGAGCTGGGCCAGGTTGCTGCGCTTGTCGGTCGGGCAGGGGATGCGCCGCCCAGCCGGACTCCTCTCGGCGGCGCGGGCAAGCTGTCGACCTTCGTCACCTTGCTCGGCTAGAACAAACTCGACGTCGCGGTGGTCGTTGACTATCACCAAGGACACCGGCGCCGTCCGGCGGCCGCGCGAGAGCGGGCCTCTGGCCGCCAACGGCCTCATAGCGATCAGCGAGTTCACCAAGGATGCCGACATCGAGGACCAGTTCGACCGTGACTTCTATCTGCAGCTTGTCAGCAAGGCCCATGCGCACGAACTGCCAGCGCCGGTGACGATCGCAGATATCAACGCCGCGGAGCCGCTGCACCGCGCTCAGTTACGCGATCTCAGAGATCGGCGCCCCGTATGTCGGCAGAATGCGCGCGCCCCGGCACGTGATCATAAATCCGTGAGCGGGTTCGCGGCGGTAACTGGCTGAACCGATCCTGGCTGGTCATCCGCTCTCGGCGACGGCAGACCGGCGGTCAATGAACCATCCAGCGGCCGCCGTCGCGGTGGTCGCCGCCGCGCCCAGCAGATTCGTCGGCACACCTGCCAGACGCGGGACAGGGTGCGGCGGGTCATCGACGGCGGTGCCAGGAACCAGGGGGGCCAGGAAGAACGGCGCCCAGTAGGCCACCGGAATCGCCGCCGCAAAGAACCGCGCCGTGGTCCTGTCGCTCGCGCTTGACCAGATGGACCAGATGTTGACAGACGACAGCGTGGCCGCCATCGCCAGTGCGGTCACGCCGTGGAACCGGGCATGCGCAGGCCAGCGCTTATTGAAGATATGCGAGTCATTCCAGTCCGCGGCAAAAGGCGCCACCAGAGTGACCACATTGGCCACGGTGAGCAAGCCCCGGCCAAGAATCCGGCTATCCCGGGTGGCGCCTGGCCGGGTCATCTGCACCTCCCCGATCATCTGGGTGGGCTGGCATCCAGGCTACTCCCGGCCGTCACGGCTAAGCACGGCTGCCCGTCTTCAGCTACCACGTTGGGCTCGGCCTCGATGAGCTGCTCACCTCCGCGGCGGCCTTGCCGACCACACGGTGGCTGACTTCTGCAGCGCAGAATTCAGGCGTGGACGTCGATGCGGATCGGCTGACCGAGGCTATCGCTGCCCGGTTGGCGGCGATAGTGCCGGATGGCTTCCACGTCCGGGCCGCTGACGGGACGTTGTGGTATCCGGCGTACCGGTTAATCTGCGGACGGCAGTTGCGCAACTGTCGAACATGTCGCCGGCGGGCTGGTTAAGACGCCGGGCTGGCCTGGTTGCACGCTGCCCGACCTGCCAGGCTGAACCGTGTCGGCGTCCGCCGCAGGATGCTTATCTGCGTTGGCCCCAAGCGCTGAGCAGGATCAGGTAGGCGAATACCGCGCCGCTGGCAGTCATTTCCGCCGCAAGCCGGTCATGCAGTGTTTGCGCCGCGACCTGCTGTGCCGTCGCAACGCCGGTCTGCTCGATCAACGGCAGCATGGTTCGGACAATGCCGGCCAGCAGCGCGGGCCCGGCCCAGTTGTCCGGGCCGAAATGCGGCTGCACTCCCAGCATGCCCAGCGGTTGCACCCCGGCGTCGTGTAGCACTGCCCACAGCCGGGACCCAAGGGACGGCTGGATACCGGCCCGCTTGAACGTCTCCTCCAGCCAGGCCAGTGACTGACTCACCAGCGGAGTCGACGGCAGGGACCGGGCGGTGCTGAGGTCGAACTCAATCGGCGCGACCAGCCCACCCGGGCGCAGCAGCGTGAGCTGCGTTCTGAGGACGTCGGCCGCATCGGGCAGGTACATCAGCACCAGCCGACCAACTATCGCATCGAAGGGCCCGTCCGCGGTGGCCTCCCGGATGTCGCCGACCGCAAAATGCGCGTTTCCGAGCCCGAGATGGCGGGCCCGAGCCTGCGCGGTGGCGACCACCTCCGCTGAGCGCTCAATGCCGACCACTACCCCGGCGGGCCCGACAAGCTCGTCACGACGAACGCCAGGTCGCCCGATCCTGAGCCAAGATCCAGCACCCGCATGCCCGGGCCAAGCCCAGCCGCCTGCAAAAGCACCCGCGTCGCCGGGGCCAGGAGGCGCCCTTGCTTGTTCAAGCGGTCAAGCGCAGCGGCGTCGTGGCCGAGCTGATAGCCGGGCTGGCCTGTCTCCACGGGACTCTCCCTCTGACTGGCCAGTATGCCGACCTGCAAGCCAGCCGGCCACCAACCCCTCCGCGATGCAGCTTTGTTGGCCACCCGCCCACCTTGCGGCCAGGACTAGGCATTCGGCGCGCCACCGACCGCGCGCCTGCCCATACACCGGCCGCTCAAGTCCGCGTTATTCGGGTGATCCTGTCAAGTGCGTTGGCCGCACCAGAGTCGCTGGTCATGTTGTCGGCTCGCCGAAGAGTTCTTCGCCGTGTGCGCGAGTAACCCGAGGCTGCTCATGACCTTCAGCATGCCGCGAAAGAGCACGCTTAGGCGCTGTTTCTCCCCGCTCCGGGTGATCGCCGGAACGGTATCCCGGCGATCCGAAGTGCGACGAACCGTCGCACATATTTCCAACTTTTCAGCCTAGGTTGCGGCCCGGAATGTCCCATCTGATCGCCGGGACGGTCATCTGGGGTTCCTGGAATGGCGGCTGGCTTCCGTGTATATCTGTGGAGTTTCACCTTTAAGAGGCGCGCCCGGTTTTATGCTGGCCGGTATTGCCCTGGCCTGGTCGCTGGCGTGGCCGCGGGGGGCGGAATCTGCCGCGGGTTAGAACTCGGTCTTTAGTCGTTCAATCTCGCGGGCCCGCTCGCGCAGTTGTGCATACGCGGGCCGTTCGCGGATCCGGGCCAGAGCCCAGCGGACGGCCTCCGCGCGGCTGGCCACGATACCCGCGGTGATCAGCGCGTCCAGAGTCTCCAGGTCCACCGGGCCGAGCCGGGCCATCACCGGGGTCAGATCGCCGCCGCCCTCGGCCGCGCGGGCCTCCAGCGAGCCGCGGGGTTTGCCGCCCAGCACCAGCCCGGGGCCGTCGCCGGTGCCGGTACCGGCGCGGAACTCTAGCCGCCCGAGCTCGGGAAGCTGAGCACACAGATCGTTCCGGAACTGCTTGATCGCCGCGCCGTTCGCGTGCTCGAACGCCTTGAGGGCCTGCTGCTGGCCCTCGCGTCCCTCCGCTGCCTCGAGGATCAGCCGGACCAGCAGCTCTCCCGGCTCGATCACCGGGTCATCGCCGTACTGCAGCACCGCGACCCGCTGCACCGCGCCGGGGAAGCGCTTCTTCACTTCCGGGTCAATCTGCTGTTCGAGTAGGTCGATCGCCACCCGGTCCATGGCCCTCCCTAATAGTTACATCAGCAACTCAATGTAACACGGTGTTTCTCGGTTCCGGAATGTCACGGGCCCGCACCGTATTCCGCAAAGGTTTCTGCCTGGGGTACCCGGCCAGAGCTTCGCCTTCCGCACGGCATCGTTGTATGCCTTGATCACGTCTGCCTGCGCGCGGCCAGGGCCGCAGTGCCTTCCGCTGTCGAGAGGTCCGCGGCGCCGAAAATGCTGGAGACGATGGCCGGGCTTGCCTGCGTGACTTCAGGGATCTCCGGCTAGTTAATCGATGACTCCGGCTGCGCCCATTTCCGCCAGGTGGGCGGCGAGCATCGCACGCCACTACGGCTCGGTCTGCGCCTCGCCTGCCATGAGCTGCAGCACGCCGGTAGGCGGTCGTGGCAGTCGCAAGCCGGGTGCCTGCATGGATCAGGTCGCGGCGCTTCTGCTTTCTGTCTGCGCGCCCGCGCCCGGCAGCGGTCGATCCCGGCGCCCAGGACGACTCGCGCCAGGCCGCTGATGCCACCCAACCATGCGGCCAGGTCATCTGACTGGACGACCAGGACCACCGGGCTGATCATGCGCGGAAACTCCTTCGCTTGAGCCGGGCGTCGCGAATAGCCGCGTGCTCATGGCGCGGAGCCAGCGCAGTCGCGCGGGTCACCCCGCCCCGGCGTCCTTCTTCACCTCAGCAGCGAGCTTCGTCTCGACCGCGGTGACCTTCTGCAACGGCGCTTCCGCGAGGATCAGCGCGCCGAGGCCGCTGCTCGTGCTCGCGTCATCGCCGGCCGCCCGCAGGAGCCCGAGGAACGTCGCGTAAATAGCCCTTCGGGTCAGCGCATGCCAGCACCGGGTATGCCTCCAGCTTCACAGTGCGGACCGCCCGCCGAGCCGCCGACACACCCACCCACGCCGGACACCACCAGGTCCCCGAGTCCGGGCTCCGCGGAGCCCATCACGCGCGCCCTACTCGGAACTGCCAGGCGCCCGCCCGGTCACCCGCGGCTGCCGGATCACGGTGCGGTTCGATCGCGCGTTCCCCCACGAACTCGATGGCGGTGCGCGCAAGGCCGTGAGAAAGTTGCGGATCAAGGTACGCCCCAGGTCGGTCAGGATCTGCGTTCCGGCCTCCTGAGAATGTGACGGGCGGCTGATGATGGCCGCCGCGACACGCATCAAACGGTTGAGGGCAGGCGTCGACCGTCTGTGAACTTCGGCAGCGTGAAGAGGACGGTTACCCAGCGGCGCCTTCCTCAATGACCGGCGGCTGACTTGCGAGCCGAAGAGTGCTACCAAGCTGTGACGACCCAGGCGCCGAACCTCGCGCGCTCCCCGCGTCCGGTCCTCGCGCTAAGGCTGCCGTCACAGCACGACACGCAGCGCCGAACACCAGCCAGCAGCGCATCCGGGTAGTGAGGACGGCCGGAACTGGTGGCGGCAGACCGTTTCGGTTACTTTGCTGCTGGCGCCGCTGACGGGCCGGGCGATCTCCTCGACTGCGACGTCGCTGTTGAGACATGAGGCTGACGAGGGCGTTCGGCCCTTGCTCGCTCGTTCCGTATGCCCTGAGGACAATCCCCGTGGGGAACAACTGCCAGCAACGTCGCTGACCTGAACTCGCTAGGGTAACGGAGTGGTGGCGACATCGAAGGTGCCTTGGATGCCAACAATGAACGTCGCCGCGGCCGCCAGTGCAACTGACAGGCCGAGTGCTCATCAGGGAATCGTGTAGACCACCAGCTGCGGTGAGCCGCCCTTTGGCCCGTAAACGCTGGGTCCGCCTGCGGGGACGAGGATCGCGTTGCCGGCGATGGCGATGGGCGCGTTAGCCGAGGTGGGCAGCTTGCGCTGGTAGACGATGGCGCCGGTGGCCCGGTTCAGCGCGATCAGGACGCCCGTGTACAGCGTGGTGAAGACGAGGTCGTTGGAGACGGTCGCGGCACCCAGCGGCATGGCCGGCACCTTGGTGTCCCACTCGACTTTGCCGGTGGTGAGGTTGAGGGCCTCTATCTCTCCGGTGCCGCGTCCGTCCAGGGCGCCTAGCGGGTAGCTCATCTTGGCGAGGGTGAACCTCTGGTCGACGGTGGCCACGTACACGGCGTCGCCGGCCAGGGCCAGGTTGGACAGCACACCGCCGAGCGAGCCGGGAAGGATCGTGTAGGGCGCCGTCAGCGTGAGCTTGTGCTCCATCGCCTCGAGCGAGTAGTCGTCGGACTTGCTGTGCTCACCGACCGGGCGTCTTCCAGATCAGCGTGCCGGTGCTGGCGTTCATCGCGTAGACCACGCCCATCTTGCCCGAGCCGATGACCGCTGGCACTCCGTTGATGGTCGCGGCGATGGGCGAGGTCTGCATGTCGTGATCCATGAAGTCATCGGTCACGCCCTGGTAGTACCAGCGCAGCTTGCCCGTCGCCGCGTCCAGGTTCACCTCGCTGTCGGTGTAGAGCCATGAGGACGGGTGGGCGATCGCCTGCGCGGCCGTCTGATAGGGATTGCCGGTGCCGAACGTCACCGAGCCGTCGCTGCCGACCAGCGGGGTCTCCCAGGCGCCGCCTGAGCCGTAGGTGGCTGCGGATTCCTTGGAGGATGGTGTTGAATCTCCACACCAGCTTGCCGGTCGAGGCGTTCAGCGCCAGCAGTACCCCGCCGCCAGGCCCGGTTCCGATCGAGCTGGCCAGGTAGACGCGGCCGTCTGCCACCTGCGGCTCGATGCCGAACGTGCCCTGACCCGCGTTGAGCAGATTCCTGTCGACCCAGATGGTCTTGCCAGTGCGGGCGTTGAGCGCGAACACCGTGGTCATCGTGTCCCCGTACACGACACCGCCCGCGACCGCGACGCCGTTCGGCCCGCCTTCGACTATCTTCGGGCTGAGCTTGAACTCCCACTTCAGCTTCCCGGTAGCCAGCGCCAGCGCATACACGTTGTCGCCGAGATCCTGCAGGTAGACGACGCCGTCGGTCACGATCGGCGTCCCGGTCAGCGCGCCAAAGCCAGGGCCGGACGTTACCTCTGAGGCGGGCAGCCTGAACGTCCATGCCTGCTGCAGGCTGGCAACATTGACCGACGAGATCGTGGAGCCCGCTGCGTCCCGCGTGTTCGCAAGATCGCCGTTCGGATACGGCCACGACCCGGCGGGGCTGGCCGCCTTCGAATTCGTCACTGTAGTCCCGGCCGGCGTGCTGGCGCTGCTGCAGGCTGCTAACAGCAAGCTAACCGCAGCAAGAGGGACGGCCCACAGACACGCCCGTAGCAATCTTTCTGGTCTTCATCAGACTCTTCTCCCAGGGCCGCGCATCTCGCTCCGCCGTTATCAGCGACCGGCTCGAAAAGCCGGTCGCCTCGGCCGCGCTCGCCACCGGCACTGGCGTGGGCGGCGCTGTCGGCGTCGTCGTCTGAGTATGGACATTCGCCGCGGGTCACTCGGCGCGGTACTCCCGGTCGCCGGTCGCCGGGTCGTACCACACGCGCATCCGCTGACCAGTAGCTGGGTCAATGAACACTTCGCTCGTGGGCTCCGAGCCGCTGCCTGCGCCGGCGCTCTTTCGATTCCCGCGGTACCGGTCCCAGCCGAAGATGGCGATAACGATTCCGAGGACGACGACCGCGAGGATCACCCACTCCACCGCAGGCATGACTGCCCCTCAGCCCTGCGCGCTGACGGAGTCGGGAGCGTCGGTAACCGTCTCGACGATCCGGGCGGTGCCGTAGGCCACGATCTCGCTCATGGTACCGGCCCATCTCGGTGGAGTCGAAGCGCATCATGGTCACGGCGTTGGCCCCCATGGCGGCGGCGTTCTGCACCATGCGGTCGAGCGCCTGGCGCCGGGCATCCTCGTTGAGCTTGACGTATGACCCGATCTCGCCGCCGACAAGGCTCTTGAGGCCGGCGGCGATGTTGCCGCCGAGGCTCCGCGACCGGACGGTGAGGCCAAATACCTGGCCGATCGTCTTCACCACCCGGGTGCCCGGGATGTTCTCGGTCGTCGTGACGATCATGGGTCGCGAAGAAGTGATGTTCTCGGTTGATGCCTGCATCGGGCTGCCTCCATTAACTTGTGACCGCGGCCGGGCCGCATTCTATCAAAAGTGATATCACTTTGATAGGCACCTGTCAATCGCGATTCGAGGTACGTGCCAGTTCGGTCGTCATCGCAGCCCAGGAGCCCCTGGCCTCGGCAAGGCGTCGATCTGGGTGCGCGGTCTTTCTGTGCTGGTGGTCCGGGAGGCGCGGGCGGCGATCTCGGCGCACTCCGGGATAGGTGGTGGTGATGGTGCAGGTGGCAGGCCCTCGGGCCAGCTGCGATGGGCTCGCATGCCTGACGTGAAGCTGGCCACAGGCATCGATGGCGATAGTTCACGGAATCCATCGATGGCGAGTCGGTTACAATTTCGGCTTCGCGCAGGAGAGTTCCGCCCGCCGTTCCTGCAGCTGGCCACGACGCTGGGCGCCGCGGCGGCTGCGGTCCGTCTTCAGCCGTACGCTGGGCCGAAGATGAGTAGATCCACGAAAAAAACACCAGATAAACCGCCTGTGTTGCGCGCTCCTCGCGCACTATGCCAGATCACCGATTACCGGACCAACGTTTAGGCAGGAGCCTAAACATTTCTGGGCAGCAGCCTCATACTGGGATCTGCGAGCTCAGGCTGGCCTCTGATCGCGAGACGCTGGGCCGGGCTGGTCACGCTGCTGCAGGTGGTGACGCAATGATCGAACTGCGGATGGCGGCTGGTGATTTCAGCCAGATGCGGTTCGCCTACTCGCCCGTCTCTGAGGCGATCGACTCCCTCAACATGCTGCGTACGGGTCTGTGCACCCGCTGCATCGTGGCTGGGCTGACATGGCTAGCGAACGCCTGCGAGGCCTTTATACGGCGCTGCTGCGCGCGATCGTTCCCGCCCGCAGGGTGGTGCTGACTCCGCCCCTGGACATCATCGGCAGAACCACCATCGAGCATCAGCTGCAGCTCGTCGCGGACTGGCCGCCCGATCTCCTGCGCGCGGAGCTGGATAGCCTCTGGCAAGGCTTTCCGATGCCCGCTGCCGCCCGTGAGGTAATCGCGGATGGCCCTGCGGGGGCCCGGCGGATCGCGGCCGCCCTGCGAACTTACTGGAACGCCACGATCGCGCCGTACTGGGATCAGCTGCAGGCCGTCCTCGACGCTGACATTGCCTACCGGGCGCGCCGGTCGCCCTCGGCGGGATCTCCGCGCTGCTGGAGATCTGCATCCGCAACTGCAGCTCGACCAGTCCACGATCCGGATCAACAAGCCAGCCACTATGAATGCGACCTGGCCGGAAAGGGCGTCCTGCTCATCCCGTGCGTGTTCGCCGCGCCGAACATCATGTTCGACCCGGGGGGCATCGGGCCGCCGACCATCGTGTATGGCCCCCGTGGCCTCGGCACGGTGTGGGAGACGAAAGGGCCATCCGGCGGTTCAGCGAGGATCCGCTCAGCGCGCTGATGGACGCGGCCGCGCGGCCATCCTGCGCCGCGTCGAGCTACCGAGAACCACCACCGAGCTGGCCCGTGCGCTTGGCCTGAGTGGCGCCACCGTCAGCGTGCACCTGTCGACGCTGAAGCGCTGCGGCATGGTCACATCATGGCGTTCCGGCCGCCGCGTCCTCTACCAGCGGACACCACTTGCGTTCAGCGTTCTGTCCGCCGTCTCGCACCCATCACCGCCGGATGACGCCTCCCTCGCTCCGCCAGGAGACTCCTAGACGCGCCGGTCGGGCGCAAGCTGATGGTGCAACTCGCATCAGGAACCGAACCGACCGAAGCTCGCCCGGGCCTTCGTAGTCGTCGCCGCGCGCGTGACCTTTCCCAGGCGGGCGCTCACCGATCAGAGATGACCCGGGGTTTCGCGAGCGCTTCGGGCCGCATGGCACAGCTCAGCCGGTATCACGGCCGGAGCACTGTCGCTCGGAAGCGTTGCCCTCCTTGCACTGCCCTTGATTCCGGGTCTTCGCACGGCTGAACGGCCGTGGCCATGCGGCTGTCAACATGGGTGCGGTTCGTGTATCTTGCTCACCCGGACCGGCGCCTCGCAGGCCAGCTGCTCTCGCCCGCGGATCGTTCGGGCATGTGCCCGATCGGACAGTCGGGTCAGCAACCGACTGGCCGCGAGCAGTCTCATCATATGCGCTTCCACATGGTCAGGTTTCGCCCCGGCCAGCTCCGCTCCGCCGCCGGTCGCCGCGCTTGCGGCGTGGAAGGCCTCGAATGTTTCGGAGCCGATCGGGCGCTACCGGTCAGGAGTTGCCGGTGATCTCCATCGGGAGCGATCATTAACTACTCTCGGCTGGCATTCTGCTGAGCGCAGTTAGCCCGCTCTTGGTGAGTAAGGATGACGTGACTGTCTACGCCTACAAGATGCAACACCAGGGGAGGTTCGTCACCCGCACGATGTCTGAACCCTGGTATGACCTGACGGCCGACACTGAGGATGAGCTACACGCATTCGCCGCGCAGCTCGGTATCCCCCGTCAGGGGTTCGAGCCAGGCCCGCTGGCCGGGGTGCAGCAGGTGTCGGTCTCTTGGCACTACGCCCTCACCGCCGGCGAGCGTGAACGCGCCATAGCGTTGGAGCGCAAGCGATCACGCCGGCTGAAGTAGCCAGGATCGAACAGCAGCGGGCGGTATGCTCGGAGTCACTTACCCGACTCAGGCTTGGCGCTGATGCTGTGCCACCACCGTCCGCCAGCCTGACGGGAGGTTTCCGGCTCGAAAACAAGCTGTAGGAAACTTCTACACATGATGTAAACCGCAATCCGTCGCAGGGCGTCGATCTTGCAACTGCCCCGCTGGTCGCCCCCCGACGGCCAGCGAGCCAACCATTTTGACGGCGGGACAGGCGGTTGCCCGGAGCGGTAACGGTGTGCAGCGCCGATTAGATGCAGCAGACCAGAGGCAGTCGCGGTGGAGACCGGCCCCAGCCAGATCGCAGAGCGGGTCCTGCGGGCTGAAGCCGACGCGTCGGTGGCATGGCTGCCGGGCAAGGTCGCGGGCGTCGTGCTGGTGGCGCTGGGTCAAGCGCGGCGGAGCAGGAGGAGCTGGCACTGCAGATTGCCCGGCTGTGTCGGCGATCACGAAATTGAGCGGTGAGGGGGGTGCTGCGATCACGTAATTGACCATCCCGATCACGTTATTGACCATGGTCAGGACGTGCGTGTCGGGGTGGACCTGGTCATCGGGAAGTCAGGATCGTTCCCCTCGTCCTTGTGACGGAGGGGGCCGATGGCGAGGAGGACGTTCGACGTGATCGATATCTGCGAGATCTTCACGCACTGGCACGCGGGCCGGTCGAAGAACGAGATCGCCGGCAGCCTGGGGCTGTCGCGGAACACTGTCCGCAAGTACGTGGCCGCGGCGGAAGCCGCGGGCATGGCACCGGGCGGCCCGGCGGTGTCTCAGCATGAGTGGGCGGAGCTGGCCCGCCAGTCGTTCCGGAGCTGCGACACGCGGCTGCGCAGGTGACGTCCGCGATCAGCGAGCACCGATTACATCGCGGCAGCTGCCCGGTGACGGTGCGACGATTCATCAGCGTCTGCGTGATGAGCGCTGCGTGTCGGTCGTCGCTGCGCCGTATGTGCGCGAACCTGCCGAGAGCCCGCCGTCGCAGTCACGGTGCTGCATGGGCGAAAAGGACAAGTTCTGCTCGATGAGTCAGCCGACGCTGACTTGCTAGTTGTCGGCAGCCGCGGGCGGCGGTTTCGTCGAGGCGCTGCTTGGGTCGGTCGGTCAGCACTGCGTGCACCACGCTAAATGCCAAGTTGCTGTGATCCGCGATTCGGTCGCTGCCGGGTCATGAACTGCAATTTTGACGTCGCCCAAGCAAAAGCCTGAGCCGGCGAGCCACTCGTCTCAGCGTTGTTGGAACATCCGAAGTGCTCGATGAGTCAGCCGACGCTGACTTGCTAGTTGTCGGCGGCCGCGGGCACGGCGGTTTCGTCGATGCGCTGCTTGGGTCGGTCGGTCAGCCCTGCGTGCACTACGCTAAATGCCCAGTTGCCGTGATCCGCGATTCGGGCGCTGCCGGGTCATGAACTGCCAATTTTGACGTCGCCAAGCAAATGCCTGAGCGAGCCACTCGTCTCAGCGTTGTTGGGAACATCCGAAGGGCTCGTTGCCAGGCGTGGTCTTGCCCAGGGTCGTTCGCTGCCGGAAGTACGGGCTGCCGCGAGGCTAGTAGGTGACGGGCGGCATCAGGCCGACGGCGAGCCTCTGCGGCCCAACGCCGTCGACGATTCCGCCGAGGGCCAGGATTAAACCGCGTGCCGCTCGCGGAAGCAACTGCCCGAATCGCGCCGATCGGCCGCCTCGAAAGGCCTGCTGGCCGGGGACGGAGTCGCTGCTGTCCAGCCGTAGGCATCGCGACGACCAGGTCATCGGGTGGCATCTGCGTGCGCAACTCCGACCGGGCATGGCGCGTACGCAACCATGGCATGACCGATCGAGCCAAGCGACATGCCAGGCAACCCGCCCCGCCCGCGCGCGCCCACGATGAGCATCTGCGCGCCGGCGGCAGCTTCCAGCAGGGCGTGACGTGCTGAACCCTCAGACACCTGCCGACGGACGCGGACGTCCGGATATCCCTGCTCCCGGCGGGAGATGAGCTGCTCGAAGTCGTTGCTGATCCTGCGCCCACCGCCCAAGGCGCCAGGGGCATCAGCGAGTGCGCAGACGGCCAGCAGCCAGGTTCCGCGCAGCACAGCCTCTTCGAACGCGAACCCCACCGCTGCCTCGGAGGCAGGCGAGCCTTCGCTGCCGACAACTACAGGACCCGGCGAATGGCCGGGGACATCGTGCCAGCATCCACGGACAACCACTACCCGGCCAGGGGCATGGGCAGCGACCTGGAGGCTGACTGAGCCCACGGGCAGGCCCGGCAGGCCTCCGCTGCCGCGCGAGCCCACCACCAGCATTCCGACATCGGAACACTGCAGGCATAGGACAGCGGCAGGCGGCCCTGCCACAAACAGCGGCCGGACTTCCCCATCGCGCATCAGATCGCGGGCGTGGCGCAGGCCAGCGGCGAAGGTCTGCTCGTCGCTGCTCTGCCCTTCTTCGAGGGGAGCAGCGGATTCGTTCTGCAGCGCCGGATATCGGACACCATGCGCCAGGCAGATCGTGAGGGCGGAGCCGCGTGCAAGCGCTTCCCTGGCTGCCCAGGCCAGAGCGTCCTCGCTGTCTGACGATCCGTCATACCCCACCAGAATCACATCGTCGCCCATGGCGCCTCCCCCAGTAAGTCCGCGGGCCTGCTAACTCGCCGACCGCGGCCGCCTCAGACGTCCTTATGACATGCCGTCGCGGGCGCGCGACCCAGAGGCCGAACGGCAGCGATCCCAGGACCTTCGGCCTACAGAGACCGAGATCCCGGTCGGGGCGATGAAAGTACCGAGGCAACGTCGACGTCAGCCTTTTAGCAGGCTGAATCACTGGCCGGTAGGGACGCCACACGTGCTCCGGCCTTGCAGAACGAGTGACGGCGCCGGCGCCGAATTGGCACTGCCGAGCCCTGTCCGTCAAAGCGGGCCAACCTCACTCCGACGTTTCGAACCTCGTACACGCTCGCGGCGGCGGCAGCACCTTGGCCGAACGCCTCCGTAATCGACACCGAGGACGGCGGCTCGGTCCCGGACATCGGCAAGCCGGACGGTTCCCGGCGGGACTGTAGGCCAGGCTCTGGGCCAGACTTCGGGCCGGGCATCTCGCAGATCGTCGGGCAGGCGCTCGCCGCGATCCGGCCGCATGGCGCCGAGCACGTCTGGCGGCCAAGCCGACCGCTGCTGTCCCCTGGTTAGCCCGCTGTCCCCTAATTAGCCGACCTCGCACCGCGGCTCGGGAACCGCCAGCCAGACGTCCCGGTCGGTCACCAGCGCGCCGCTGGCGTCCACAACCCTGGCACCACATGCCGCCAGCTTCTCCCGCGACACCCGATAGTGATGCATGCACAGCAGCAGATCGGCCTGCTTCCCCTCGCCGGCAGCCGTGGGCATGAACACGATGACCGCCGGCTTGCTGACGCAGCAGCAGGACCGATCTGCCCTCGCCAGCGCGGTAAGCCCGATATCGGCCATCGATTCGACAGCAGGCGCGGCCTGGACCCGCCGCGCCTGCTGCGCGCCGATCCGGCCCAGGTAGCTCGGGTGCTCGTAGCAAGACATGGCGCCATGCTGGCCGGCGCGCCAGCGTGGCCACAGAGCCGATGAGCCCAGGGCTTCGGGACCTACGGCCCGGCTGCCCCGAGCGGAACTCGCCAGTCAAGCTCGGTGCCGCCTCCGGCGGCTGACTGGATGCGGAACGAGCCGCCGAGCTGGGTGGCGCGCTGCGACAGATTGTCCAGTCCGCTACGGCGCCCGCCCGTCTTGATGCCCGACCCGTTGTCGCGGACCGTCAGCGACAGGTCGGCGGCGGCCCGCACCTGTACCTCGACTTTGCTGGCCCCCGAGTGCCGGGCTGCGTTGGACAGCGCCTCCCGCAGGACGCCCAGCACGTGCTCGCCGACATCGCCAGGCACGTCGTCGATCGGGCCGTCTAGCTGTAGCGTGGGCGCGAAGCCGAGCGTCCCCGTCGCCTCATCGACGACCTGCAGAATCCGGGTACGCAAGCCGGGAGGCTTAGTATCCTGGCGGGTCTGCAGCGCGAAGATCGATGTCCGGATCTCTCTGATCGTCTCGTCCAGTGCGTCCACGGCGACGCTGACTCGGTGCGCTACTTCGGGCGAGCTGATCATGGACGTGGCGCCTTGCAGCGACATGCCCGTCGCATAGAGCCGCTGGATCACCAGGTCATGCAAGTCGCGCGCGATCCTGTCCCGGTCTTCGAAGACGGCCACCCGCTCGGCCTGACGACGGTGGTCGGCCAGCTCCAGCGCAATGCCGGCCTGACTGGCAAACGTCACCAGCATGTCCGCCGCCGCCGGCGCCAGCGGCATGGCCCCTGGACGGCGGCCTGCCGTCAGCACGCCGCGCACATTGCCAGCCTTGCCCAGCGGGACAAGGATCGCGGGGCCGAGATTCATATGCTCCCTGGCGACCAGCGCCACTCGGGCATCGGCGCTGAAGTCATCCACGCTGAGGAGCTCGCCGGAGGCGAGCACCTGACCGGACGCCGAAGTAGTCGCAGGCAGCACCAGGCCGAGTGCCTCATCGGCGCCCGCCCCGGCCGCGTGCTCGATCTGGAGCCTTGACTTGTCCGCAGTCGGTAGCGCGAGGGCGACCAGGTCGGCTCCTGACATCTCGAGCGACTTACTGGTAATCAGCTCCAGCGCGTCGCTGGCATCCACACCGGATAGCAAGGCCTGGGTCACTTCCGCGCTCGCGCTCAGCCAGCGCTGCTGGCGGCGCGCCTCGTCGTAGAGCCGGGCATTCTCGATCGCCACGCCGGCGGCAGCAGCCAGGGCCACTAGGACGGCTTCGTCTTCCTCGTCGAACTGGCCGCCACCCAGCTTCTCTGTCAGATAGAGGTTTCCGTACACCTCGTCCCTAATCCGGATCGGCACGCCCAGGAACGAGGTCATCGGCGGATGACCGGCCGGAAAGCCCGACGACAGCTCGTGCTGGCTAAGGTCGGCGATCCGCATCGGCTTCGGGTCCGTGATCAGCGCACCGAGCAGGCCTCGGCCCTCCGGCCAGTGATGGATCCGATTGATCTCGTCCTCGGTCAACCCGACCGGGATGAACTCGGCAAGCCTCTCGCCGTCGCCGATAACCCCCATGGCGCCGTAACGCGCGTCCACGAGACTCACAGCCGACCCGACGATCCCCCGTAGGACGACCTCGATGTCGAGGTTCTTGCCGACCGTCATGACGGCCTCGAAGAGGGCATTGACCCGATCGCGCGTGGCGAGAACCGCCTGCAGCCTGACCTGAAGCTCAGCCAGGAGCTCATCGAGGCGCAAGTTGGGCAGCAGCGGGGGCGGCTTCCCGGTGACCAGTGTGACTCCCGTGGTTGAGGACCCGGAACGCTTAAGAGGATACGTCTGGCGCACACCAGCGGCCATAGGCGCGTACGGACCGTGGCACTCGGGGCGAAGCGACGCGATCGACCGCACATCCCTCGGTTTCTGCCACCGCGGCCCAGGCCTGTTGACGCGGCCAGCGCTAGCTTGGCAGTGTCGAAAAGACGCGTGTGTCGGCGCCGCAGCACAGGAGGAGGCCGGATATGACATCGGAGAGCGTAGCCGCAGCGTACGCGCCGTTCGTTGCCTCGCTGCTGGCGGGCGGATTCCGCGATCCGGCCGAGGGCTGGCCGGCTGAGGTCGTCGCAGCGCACGTTGCCAGGAACAACGACCTGATCGCGGAGACGGCCGAGTTGGTGGCGGAGGGAGCCGAGGTTTCCTACGACAACGTCAGCACAGTCGACGACGTGGAGCTGGCGGCGTACGCCGCGAGCGTCGGCGGGCTGCCAGGGCTCGCGGCTGAGATCGAGCGGTCGGCGGCGCGGCTAGAGGCGGCTCGCGACGCGCTCGGCGCCAAGGCCGACACGCCTGTGCACGTTGTCATCCGCGATGGCGGCACCGTGGTGCAGGACGGGCCGATTCCGATCGGCCCATTTATTGAGGGCAACGCAACGTTCCACCTGCGGCTGCACCACGAGCAGATCAAGGCGCTCGAGCCGACCTGGGCGCCCGACGCGCCGCCGGGAGAGTTCGACACCTACCAGCTGATTCTCCTGGTCCGGCCGCCGGACCAGCCCCAGCTCGACGAAGAGGCCAGCACGGCACTCGGACTACAGCACCTCGGCCACTTCAGGAAGATGCACGCCGCCGGTTATCTGAAGATCGCGGGGCCGATCGACGAGGACGACAAGATCGCGGGCATCTGCCTGTACCAGGCGGGCTCGCTAGAGCGGGCCCGCAGGCTCGCCGAGGACGACCCAGCAGTCCGCGCCGGGCGCTTCGTCGTCCGAGCTATGACGTGGTACACACAGAAGGGCGGGCTGACCTGGGGCGAGACCTTGTACTCGGTCACAAGCTGAGTACTCGTTCGCAGGGCGGGTTCGTTCTGTGGCGTGACAGCGCCTGGCATGGCCCGGTAAGGCCTTTACCTGCTGCGATATTCGCTGGACGTGGCTCGCTGTTGCCTGGCGCAGTTGGCCGTTGGGTCTTGGTTTGGCTCTTTGGCCGTTGGTCTGGCTCTTGGACGTGCCGCCGTCCTCCGCACGGCATCCCAGCGCCAGCGGTGGGCGAACGTGCCTGGTCAGGCCCTCGGCTGGCGGTAAATGTCGCGGTGGTGATCGTCGTCCAGGACGTGGACAGTGTGGGCGGCTTCATCGATGCGGTAGACGATCCGGTAGGTGCCGCGCCGGGCGCCACGGCAGCCGGCCAGCGGGCCGAACGGCGACTTGCCGACGCGCTGCGGATTGACAGCCAGAGCCGCATCTCAGAACTCCAGGACCGCGGCGGCGACGGACTCAGGCAGCCGCTCGGACATGGCTCGGCGCGCGGCAGGCTGGAAGCGGACGTCGTACCGCTCCCCGCCGGGACGGTCACCGCCCGGTGGCGCGGCGCCGGGCCAGGTCCTGGCGGACGGTCGCCAAGTCCGCGCCGGGCTCGCCCCGGCCGAGCGCGGCTAGGCTCTCAGAGATCCGGACGACGGCGTCGCTGTCGCCGAGGATCTCCAGGGTCATCTCCAGGCCGTCCAGGTCATCGACCGACAGCAAGACAGCCTCGGCCGCGCCGTTTCGGTCAAGGTGATCCGCTCGTGCTGCAGCCGCCGCGCCAACTCCGACAGCCGGGCCTTGGCCTCGGACAGGGCTACGGGAGTGAAAGCGATGCTCATAGTCCGAAGCCGTGGTCAATCCATCGGCCTGACCCGACGCTTGGCGTGATCGACCACCAGACCCCCTAGAGCCAGGCCGTCCTGTCCAAGATGGCCATCAGAGACGATCTCTCCAGTTCCTGGCCGACAACAGCAGCGGTGTCCAGCGCCTGGGCCAAGCGGAGGGCCAGATAGCCGTCCAACGATGAGATCGCGGCGTCGGGCGATCACCCGCGAGTCGTGGTCAGTCACCACCGCAGCCTGCTTGCTGTCGGCCAGATCGACCCCACGATCGCGTTCTCCGGCGGTAGCAGCTCCCTCAGCCGCGCCAGCCGCGCGTTGCGGTTGCGATCACAGGGGACAAGCCGGTGCGGTCATTCACGGACGTCCTCCTCGATGCGCTGGGATACCAAGCCCGCCAGCCGCATAAGGAAGACGTCCCCACATCCAGCACCGACGCGCTCCGAGGAGTTACTGGCGGATGCTGCGTCGACGATCTGTGGCTCTGAGATCGCGGGTCGGGGCGGGTCGTGGTGGGCTGGCACGGAACTCGGCTTGCTCTTGTATGGTCTGAGCGGCGGACGGTAGAACCCGTATATGCGCCACCGCCCGAGCGCCTTGCAGCATAAGCAATAAGGCTGCGATTCGACGGGGCGGCGGTCTGCATGCACAAGGTGTGAGAGCTGCGCACGTGCTGGCCGAGCGGACTTGTGACCTTTGGCTGTCGCTCTTGCCCCAACCCGTCGTGTAGAACGAGGCCATGGCAAGACAGGTAGGCATCGTGCTGTACGTGCTCGCGCTGATAGCCGTCGTGGTCAGCGTGGACATCCTGTTCCTCAGGCACCACTTCACGGAGCGGCTGATAGCCAACGTCGGGATTGTTCTCGTGTTCGCGGCGTTCGGTTTTCTGATCTTCCGAGGACTCGGGCGCAGGCAGGAATGACCGCTGCTGAATGCACCATCACGTAACTGACGTGCAACCGGACCGCTCATCGGCATCTGCGGCGAATGAGATGGCCACGCGGTGTGTGGCGCGATCTCGACGATGAGGTCCGCGTCGAGAGCGATTGAGATCCGGTTGAGCAGGGTGATGGTGGGGATTACAGCGCCCGCCTCAAGGCGGGAGAGTGCGGGCTGTACGCGCGCTGGGCTTCGGTGTAGCCCTCCCCGTATTCTGCGCTGTCACGCCGCTGGCTGGCCAGCTGCGCGTAGCAAGTATGGTCGGCGGCCATCTCAGGATGCCTCTCGGTCGAACGTGTCGTGGGCTGGTTCGTGCTCGATCTCTCGGATCTTCTGTGCTTGTAAAGCACGGACAACGTCGGCGACTTCGGCGCTCCGGGTCTCGCGGAATACCGTCAGCAAGATGATCCGGCCACTGTGACGCCGCCTAGCGTGCCGCTCGCGGCAGAAGCGCGCAACCTTTGCTCTAGCGAGGGGTAATGCTTCTCAGCGCGCTCGCTGGTCGGCGGGGAAGTGTGCTGGACGCCGCCGATGCTAAGTGCCAGGCTCGGATCTGTCGGCGGGCGTCATACTTGACGATCCGATGCTGATCGCCAGCCGGAAGCGGACCGCCCGCGTTGGGCGTCGTCTGAGCCGTAGTCCTCAAAGGAGAGCACGATGAGTGTATACAGGGTGACCGAGATCATCGGGACAAGCGGCACATCTTGGGAAGACGCAGCAGCGGAAGCGATCAGGACCGCGGCTGGGACGATCCGCGATCTTCGAGTGGCTGAGGTCGTCAAGCAGGATATTCACCTCGACGAGAACGGCGCGATCACTTATCGCACCAAGCTTCAGCTCTCCTTCAAGTACGAAAACGAGCACTGATTCCGGACCAGGGTTGTGGCGTTCGCAGCGCGGCACATGAGTGCCTCAGCCGAGCGCGTGTGCGATGGACTTAAAGCCGGCGGCCGTGGATGCTGGCTCTTGTGGGCAGAAGCCCCAGCGGTGATGGCGACGGTCCCGCCGCCGTTCCAGCCGTGTACCGCGGAACGGACGGAAGGCCCGGGCCGGTGTTGTTCACCCTCGACGTCGATGACGAACGGTTCGCCATTCGCCGAGATGGAGACGACGGCACGTCCTACGACTGGCTGAGCGGGCCTAACAAGGGCTACGGATTCGGGTCGAGCGGAACACCGAATCGGTCGGTGGAGGAGGAGCACCGGGAGAGCATCCGCGCATTCCTCGCCATGATCGATCCCAATACGGGCTAGATCGGGGATGACTGAGGGGACCGTGTAATCCGCCTGAGCCTTTAACCGGGCACAGACCTCGGCATGAACGTTGGTTACAGACAGTCGTGGTGCTGATCCGGAGGCGGTGATCCGCCGCGTGCAGGGTCCCTGACTGTTCTCGTCGGATCGTCGGTCATGGGCGGTCGTCTGCTGGCTCGAGGAGCCTGCCGTTCTTTGACAGGTCCGGGTCAGTGCATGCGGAGAGGTTGAAACAGCAGGGGCGTCGCTTCCCGCTCTGCATCTTCGAGATGCTCACGTCGACCCGTCGTCTGCGCGTGTCAGGGTTCTTCGTGGCGTTGACCCAGCGCGCCCATTCCCAGCGCGCCATCGGGGTGATCTCGTTCCACAGGTTCTGGATCTTCTGCGGGGCATCTACCAGAGCTGCCGCAAGATCCTGGGGCACGCTCGGCTCTGGCCAGTCCTTGGTCACCTCGATGTCGAGCGTCGCGGTATCACCCGCGCTGATGCCAGCAGCGTGTCGCAGCGTGTCATCGACCCTCATCCAGTGGCCAAGTTCTCCGTCTGGTTCGAGGACCGTCTGGAATTCGACGCCATTGATCGTTCCGTGGACGGCCACCTGCCCGCGCGAGGGCAGCTCCATGCTCGCCGCCTCAGGCAACCGCAACAAAGTCGATGTGCCGATCGCGGACAGTGTGGCGTCGAAGCGAACAGCCGCTCCCTCAGTGTGCTGAGTCACCGTCGTCGTTCCAGACACGGCATCCCGAGAGTCACCGTCATCGAGTGCGTCACTGTTGACACTCTACAGCGACAGTTCCCTGACGGGCCGGGCCATGATCAACTTTGGCAGGAGGGGCATTGGCCCTCGCGCGGGATTCGGTCCAAGATCGAAGCCGGTACGAAACTTATGCGGTGACCGGCATTCTTATGCGCCGCCGTGAACGCACCACTGTCGAGACGAGCGGAAGACCTGGTCGGGCGAGCGCGGGCTCGGATGGCCGCGCAATAGGGCACCTTGATGCGGCGCAGCCTGGCGGGCCTTGGGTACAGGTCGTCGATCTTGCGACCGTGGTCCGGTTCCGTCGGATGCCCCCGCCGTAGGCCTGGCTGACCGCGCGCTCGGACGCGAGTGCGCTCGGTTACCCGACGGCGCCTGGTGTGGCCTAACGAGCGCAACAGGCAGCAGCCGGTGGCTCCCATCTTGGCTCCCCCGTTGCAACCAAGGCCATCGCGTGATCGAACACCAAACCGAAATACTATGTCGAGCCGCATAACTAAGTGGGCGCAGCAGGTTTCGAACCTGCGGCCCCTCGTTTGTAAGCTGAGTACTCGGTCACAAGCTGAGTGCTCGTTCACAAGCTGAAGCCCCAGTAGCTGGACATGTGCATGGTCACCGCGGCGACGCCAACGCCAACCGCGAGCGAAGCAACGAGCAGCCCCCAGCGCACCGCCCCGCCCGCCACGGCCGCCCGGCGGCTGCCACCTCCGGATCGGGCGGTCAGCATCCTGGGCAGCCGCGGCACGTAGTTGAGCACGTGCACCGTCATCACGCCGAACCAAAGCACGAACGATGCCTTGTGCAGAAACAGCCACGGGCCGCCGCGCCCCACGATGGCCAGGATCACCCCGGTACCGAGCACGGCGACCGACGTCAGGATCACCAGCGGCCCGAGCACGCGCATGATCGGCGACGGCGGGCCCTTGCGAACATAGGGCGGCGCGCCTGTGTAGTAACGGACAAATCTGTACACAGTCGTGCCGATCTTCAGCAGCACGGGCCCGATCAGTACCAGGCCAAGAAGGAAGTGCAGGAACAGCAGCCGGTGTATCGAGAGGATCGTGAAGCCCTCCACCGCGAAGCCGGCGAGCAGCAGCGCGCCCGTCATCGCCGTCAGTTTCTCGTTGCCCTCGACTCCGATGGCGGGAATGATCCGCCTGTGCTGCGGCGTGAGGCGCGCCGTGTCCGGTCGGCCCACTTAGCTCTTCTCCTGGTGACGTTGCGTACGCGACAGGCGGAGCGCCAGCGTAGGGCAGGCGTTGACGGCGCGCCGGGCATGAACAGCCAGGTCGTTCGGCACCCGCTCGTGGATGATCGGGTAGCCCCATTCGTCCATCTCGACGAGCTCGGGCAGCAGGTCGGCACACAGCCCGTGGCCGCTGCACGCGATGGGATTGATCTCCAGCTTCAGGCTCATCGCCACTCCCCCTCGCCAGCCGGCCGTGGCACCGGCAGCTGTGCCGGCTGAGACTGTGCTGGCTGAAACTGTGCTGGCTGGTAACGTCCGCGCTCCGACGCCAGGCAAGTCCGCCGCCGGGAGTGCGCGTGCGCATCCGCCGCGAATGCCCTCAGCACGGACGCCGCCATCCGGACAGCGCCGTCGGGGTGACGGCACGCTCCGCGCCCGGTGATCTGCCCGAAGCGACGCTGCATGCGCCCGAGCGGATCACCTTCCAGCCGGGCCGCCGCCAGCTGGGCCAGGTCATCGGCGATCGCCGGGAGCCCGAACATGCACGGGCCGCACTGCTGTGCGCTCTGGCTAGCCAGGTACCGCAGGATCCGGGCACCCTCGGCAAGTCCGCAAGCCGCCGGGGGCAGGACATACACGACCCCAGCGCCTGGCGCCCCGCCGACGCCGCGCAGCCCTCCGACCGTGAACGGCAGGCCGCCAACCTCGGCGATCTCGTGCCAGGTGCCGAAGTAGCCGCCGATGAGCACGGCCGAAGCGGCCATGTCGGCGCCGGCCATCGCCAGCACGTCGCCGACGCTGGACCCGGCTTCGATCTCGTAGACGCCCGGCTCGGCGACCGCGCCCGAGACGGTTGTCAGCATCGTGCCGGCAGCGCCGCCCACGCCGGCCTCGCGGAACCACTGCGCGCCGTAGCGGGCGATGAGCGCGACGTGCGCCAGCGTCTCCACGTTGTCGATCAGCGTCGGCCGCTTGCCGACGCCCCGCTCGAACGGCCGTGGCGGCGTGTTGGTGGGCTTGGCCTCGCCGCCGTTCAGCCAATGCACGAGCGAGGTTTCCTCACTCGACACGTAGTGGTGGGGCAGGTCATGCACAGAGATGGGAACGGGGTCGATGTCAGCCCGTCGGCGTTCATCGAGCGCCGCGACCACCGTGTCTATGATCCAGTTCCTGGTGCGCGCCAGGCAGAGGTGCGCCTCGCTTGCGCCGACGGCCTCGGCCGCCAGCGCGATGCCGTCCAGCACCAGGTGGGGGGCGCGTGCCAGCAGCGCCTGATCCTTCTCGCTGGCCGGCTCGCTCTCTACGCCGTTCGCGACGACAACGGCCGGCCCGCGCTTCGAGGCAACCGTGCGCATCTTGACCCCGGTCGGGAAGCTTGCGCCCCCGCGCCCGGTTAGCCGGGCGGCCGCCACCTCGTCGGGCAGGCCATGCTTGCCGCGCCTAGTGACGTCCGGGACCGGCCCGTAAATGGCGACGTGCTGCCGAAGCGTCGCGGCCCGGTCGGTGTCCTGCCAGCCAACCGTGAGCCGGCTCAGCTGCACGGGACCCGGCGCCAGCCTTGTGGTCGCGTCGAGGTTCATGCGCTGCCCTTGGGCACCTGGACAGTCCGCTGTCCTGTCTTAGCGTGCACCGAGCCGAGCGCATGGGCGGGCGTGCCGGCACGTCGGGCCCAGCCCGGCTGCGACGGGCCGATCGCCACGAACACGATGGTTGCTAGGACGAACCCCGCCGTCGCGAGGATGCCGGCCTTGCGCAGGTCAGTGCGTGGCGCCAGCCGAAGCCGCCACCACACTGCCCCGGCGACGACCAGCACGCACGCGGCGTCTAGGAGCAGCAACCACGACAGGCGGCTATCGGTGCCCGTCCCGAGGCCGTGCCACAGGGCAACGGGCCAGGACGCGTACGCCAGCCAGTGCACGGCACGCCAGGCTCGGTGGGGCAGCCGTGTGCGGACAAGGCTGCTGATGACGATCGCGAGCAGCATGTCGAAGGCGATAGCGCCGAGGCTGAGCCAGAGCGGGCGGTAGGCGGAGCTGAACGGGATCACCGCCGAGATGAAGCCGATCCCCGCGTACGGGTCGAGAACCGTGGTCAGGATGTGGGTGGCCACGAACGCGACTGCCAGCAGCGAAACGTTGCGGTGCAGCCCCGACCGTACGAGGCGCGGCATCGCGCGCGTCTCCAGGCGAGCCGTCCCGGCGACGCCGAGCGCCACGGTCAATGTCAGCAGGATGAGCGCGACGACGCCGGTCGCCCTGGTGGTGTACCAGAGCGGGCTAGGCCCAGAAGTACCAGCGGCCAGCGCGTGGCTGGCCGTAAGGGTGATCAGGGCATGCGCTGAGCTCGGCAATGCGATCACGATCCGCCCGAGGTCACCACTGGTGGCGCCTGCGTCGGCGCCGGCGCCTGCTGCGGCTGGGCGAGCGCCTTGTGGTGATGGTGCGGATGCGTGGTGGTGCTGGCCGACGGTGTGGCGGCCGGGCCACCGCTGGACTGACCTGAGCCGCCGGACGAGCCCGCGCCCGCGGTCGCCCTCGCCGCAGTGGTTGGCGGGGTGGCTGAATGACCAGGAACTGCGTGCGCGAATGCCGTGCCCAAGCCGAGGGATGCGGCGGCAGCGCCGCCGCCGACCCACAGTGTCAGCTTCCGGATCCTGGCCAGCCTGTCATCGCGTCGTGCGGACGCGAAATGCAGGTGATCACGCATGCAGATGTCACTCTTCCTATGGGTATGGCGGTGCTGTCCTGAACTGCACTACTGAGCCTGGCAAGCCTCGACGTCCACGCGGCCCGGTGCGACGAATCCCGCAGCGGAGGCCGCGTACCTCAGCTTGCCCTGCCGCACCTCGATGACCGGTTCAGGAAAAGTTCAGAACTGGTTAATCATGATCAGCTGGGCGATATTTCGGCCCAAAGTAAGCTCCTGAAGCGCCCTCAGTGACGTTGCCGGCGTTGACTCGCCGCATCCGCTGGCGGGGCGCCCCCTGAGGACAAGTGGATTCCGCGGCGCTGGCTGCGCTCCCGCCGTGCAAGAGGCAGGTCGATTATTACCGTCAGGCCGCCGCCTGGAGTATCCGACAGCGCAGCCGTGCCGCCGCTAGCAACAGCGAGCCGGTCCACGATCGCGAGCCCAAGGCCGGTGCCGCCGCCATTGCTAGTAGCGAATCGCCGGAATGCGACCCTCTGTTGCTGCTCGCTCATGCCGGGGCCGTTGTCTGCGACGACGATCCTGGCGCGCTCCCCGACCGCCGCGGCTGTGATCCAGATCGCACCGCCCGCAGGCAGAACGTCCAAGGCGTTAGCGATCAGATTGTCCAAGATCTGTTCCAGGTGGCCTTCGCCCATCCTGGCAGTCACACGCTCGACGTCCGCCGCAAGCTGCACGTCGCGCTCGTCAGCCGCAGGTAGCCACGCTGCCACCCGAGTCCTGATGGCTGCGTCTACCGGCAGGTTGACTTGCGGTGTCGCGATGTTTTCTGCCCGCGCGACCGCGAGTAGCCCGTTGACCAGCCGCGACAGCCTGGCGATCTCTTCCTGGGCACCCGCTAGCTCGGCGGCCACAGTGGCGTCGCTGTCCTGTGCGAGCAGGTCAAGCCGCAGCCGCAACGCCGCCAGCGGCGTGCGCAGCTGGTGCGACACATCGGCGACGGTGGCCTGGTGGCCGCTCACCAGCGCTTCGAGCCGGGCGGCCATTGAGTTGAAGTTACCTGCCAGCTGCCGAACCTCCCGCGGCCCGCTCTCAGCAGGCGCTCTGGTGCTGAGTTGCCCGTCCCCGAGTTCCTGCGCCGCGACCTCCAGTTTGCTGAGCGGCTTGCTAACCCAGCGCGCCAGCCCGATCGCGACCAGTGCCGCAGCGAGCAGCCCAGCCGACGCAACAGCCGCGATCACGCCCCACAGTACGGCGGCCTGGCGCTCGATCGCGGATGTCGGCCGGGCGAGCACCACGACGCCGGCGCTGCCGGACCCGGAGTCGTGGCGGACCGGCGCGACCACCGTGTACGAGTCCTCATGCTGATAGGTGGCGGCCCGCCCGGTGGCAAGTGCTGTGGCGAGCTGCGCCTGCGTCACCGCCGGGCGGGCGGCGCCCCCAGCCACCAGCGCCGGCCCGGTCGACCACGAGGACACGGTCACCACCTCGGGTCAGCTGGCTCACCTCTCGACCCAGGGCCGAGCCATGGGCCTTGTCGTCGAGCCGCTCCTCAGCCACGTTGCTCAGCGTGGCTGCGGCGACGCGCGCCTCGTTCTGGAACGCGCGCACGTCCTGGTCAGTCGTGATGACACCGAGAGGCACAGCGACGGACCCCAGCACCGCGGCGACCAGGGCCAGGACCGCGAGCACGATCCTGCGAGCCACCTAGACCTCGCCGAGCCGGAATCCGCGGCCGTAGACCGTCTCGATCAGGCCGGGCACGCCCAGCTTGCGGCGCATCGAGGCCATGTGGACGTCGAGCACCTTGGTCGGCCCGTACCAGTGCGCATCCCACGCACTCTCCAGGATCTCCTGGCGGCCAACGACCCGACCGGGATCAGCAGCGAGGATCTCGAGTATGTCGAATTCCTTCGGCGTGAGCACGATCTCCGCACCGGACACGGTGACACGGCGCGTTCGGATGTCGACGACGAGCGGGCCGTGCTTGACCACGTCGCCGCCTGGGCGCACTCGGCGTAGCACTGCCCTGATCCTGGCCTGGAGTTCGGCCAGCCCGAACGGCTTCACCAGGTAGTCGTCCGCGCCGGCATCGAGTGCCATCACGCGGTCCGGCTCCTCGCCGTGGGCCGTCACCACGATGATGGCCGCCCCGCTCCGCTCACGCAGCTTCCGGCAGACCTGCACCCCATCCAGGTCTGGCAGCTCGAGATCGAGCAAGACAACATCCGGCTGGCCCCAGGCAAGCGCGTCATGTCCGGTCAGGACGTGGTCGACACGGTAGCCGCCCCTGGTCAGCCCCTTGACCAACTGCGCAGCGATGCTGGCATCGTCCTCTACGATCAGCACGCTCGTGGCGGCGTCGTCGGGTCCAGAACCGGCGCTCGCTTGGCTGCCAGGCGCTCTCATGCCACCTACCGTAGGCGACCGCATCAGGTGAGATGGGCTGGACACGATCCACATCCTGGTCCTGGCCTAGGTGAGACCAGGCTTCCTCGGTCTGGCAGCCGCACACAAACAGGGTCAAACCTCCGCTCAAGATCACTTAACCAACTGATGTCACCGGAAAGGTGAGGGCTTCCGACCCGACCCGCGCGTAGATTCAGGCAGTGGCCGACCGAGAGGGAACCAACGTGAACTTCATCCTGGTCATGCGGAACGAGCAAGATGACCTGGTAGCGATCGGTCCGGTTTCGATCGAATACCAGGCCGCGATGCTTCGCGACGAGCTCGAGGAGAGCAACGGCTGGACAACTGTCGGGATCGCCAGAGTGCTGACCGCGGACCAGGCGCGCCGGGCCATCGCGCCCCAATAGTCGAGCAGTAGTCGAGCACAGTAGGTCAGCACAGCGGTCGAGGGGCCGCCTGGCCAGGAAACCTGTTGCCGTCGGCCCGGCCGCGTGCGAGGCTGTCTGGGCCCCGATAGGTGCACTGAGCACAGACAGAAGGGAGGACGCAGATGACGAACGCCTTGAGCTTCACACTGCCCACCCTTCCTTTCTGCCTGAGGAGCACCTGCCGTGCACGACTCTGCGCACCAGCGCCGTACCAAATGGCGATTCGACGACGACGAACCCAGCTTCGCTAAGCGCAACCGGCACCGTTCATCGCTGCCGTCGCTTACCGACATTGAGGCCGCCGACGGCGTAGCCGACGGTGACCGATGGTCGACCTGGGATCAGTCAACGCCCACCGAGCGCGGTCCGCGGCCGCATCCGCGCTGGCTGATCACTGAGCTGGCGGCCACCGATACTGAGCTCGGCATCCTGAAGACCGGCAAGGAAGCTGACGTCTTCCTGCTAAGACGCGGCGTGCCAGGGACCGACCGCACGTGCCTGCTCGCGGCCAAGCGGTACCGCTCGGCCGAGCACCGGCTGTTCCATCGCGACAGCGAGTACCTCGAGGGCAGGCGCGTCCGCAAGTCTCGCGATAGCCGCGCGATGGCCAATCGCAGCGTCGCCGGACGGGAGATGATCGCGGTGCAGTGGGCGCAGGCGGAGTTTTCCGCGCTGTGCCAGTTTCACGTGGCCGGTGTGCGTGTGCCGTACCCGGTGCAAGTACTCGGCACCGAGATCTTGCTGGAGTTCATCGGCACGGCCGATGGAACCGCGGCACCACGCCTGGCCGAGAGCGGATTGCGCGGCCCGGACCTGACCGGGCTCTGGCACCAGCTCGTGCAGTCGATGGCGACGCTCGCGCGGCTCGGCTTGGCCCATGGCGACCTGTCCGCGTACAACCTGCTAGTACATCGCGGCGAGCTCGTCATAATCGACACGCCCCAAGTGGTGGATGTGATCGCCAATCCGCGCGGTCGCGATTTCCTCGACCGCGACGCCGAGAATGTGGGCAGGTGGTTCACCGCGCGCGGGTTGCCTGGTGCCATCGGCCGTTACCCCGGGCCCACCGAGCTGGCCGCGTATCTGCGGGCGGAGGCTCGGCTGACGTGACCGGTCGATGGCCGCGCTACGTCAGCCGGCCCTCGGTCGCCCAGCGCGTGAGCTGGTGCCGCTGTGGGGGGTGCTCGGCGGTGCCTTAACGACGAGGAGATCCCTCTTGCTGCCGGGTTGAGAGCCGCAGCGCCAGCAGCGGGCAGATCCGGACGGCAGCCTCGGCCTCACCCATCAGGCGAGACGGGATCTGGCCGGGCTCGATCATCGGGAATCCCCAGTCGTCGAGGGTGATGAGCTCAGGGGCGATCTCGGCGCACAGGCCGCGGCCGTCGCAGGCTATGGGGCTGACGTGCAGGACGCGCTCGCCGGTCACGACGCGCGCCGCGGCGGGACAGGCAGCAGCGGGTCTAGGTCGGTGGCGCTGCACCAGCCCCGTGCGTGCAGGTCAAGCTCCGGCGCGAATACGTCCAGCCCGCTGCGGATGAAGCGCACGGCGCCGTCGGGATGGCGGCAGGCACCTCGGCCGTCAACCTGGCCGAGCCAGCGGCGCAGCAGCGGCACGCTGGCGCTCTGTCCGGCGGCCGCACGCCCTAGCTCACGCGCGATCGCATCCAGGCCGAACACGCAGGGACCGCACTGGCCGGCCGACTCGCCGGCCAGATAGCGAGCGACGCGCGCTGTCTCCGCAACGCCGCAGCAGTCAGCGGGCAGCGCCGCGACCAGGCCAGCGGCCGGTGCTGCGCCGACGCCGGCGAGGCCGGCAGCGGAGAACGGCAGGCGCGCTGCGTCCGGCCACGGTACCCAGGTGCCGAAGTAGCCGCCGATCAGCAGCGCGTGAAGCGGCCGATCCGGACCGCCCGCCGCGGCCAGCACGTCGGCCACCGGTATTCCGATCTCGATCTCGCGGACGCCAGGCTCCCGAACTGCGCCGATCACGGTGATCAGCATCGAGCCGGGCTCCGCGACGGTGCCGAGCTCGCGGAACCAGCGCGCCCCATGCCGTCCGATGAGTGCCACGTGCGCCAGCGTCTCGGCGTTCTGCACAAGCGTGGGCCGACCGTTCAGGCCGTGCTGCGCGAGTCGCGGCGGGACCTGCGTCGGCACCGGCGGACCCCCAGCTAGCCAGTTCACGACTGCACTCGCCTCACCTGCGACGAACCCGTCGGCAGCTTCGACCACGCAGATGTTCACGTTGTCCTGCCGCTCACCGATCGCGTCCTCGATGGAGCCGGCGACCGCCAGATGGGCAACGACGATGACCTCGCGGGCCCCAGCCAGGTGCGCGGCTACAACAGCCCCGTCGAGGACCAGGTGCGGCTCGGTCGCCAGGAGCACCTTGTCCTTCGCACTGGCAGGCTCGCCCTCGGTGCCGTTGACGACCACGACCGGGCGACCGGCCGCGGCCGCGACGGCCGCGAGCTTGCGCGCTGTCGGGAACGCCGCCCCGCCGCGACCCGTGAGGCCGGACTGCTCGATCTCGGCCATGGTCGTCTGCTGGATTCGCAGGTCGCCGTGCCGGGCGAGATGACGGTTCAGGCTGGCCGACTGGCCGTCAAGGGTCTGCGGCAGTAGCCGCGGCAGCCCGTGCGTCGCGCGAACCGCTCGGCCGCGAACTGCACAGCCGGTGTCGGCGCTCATCGCCGCGGTACTCTCCTCTCGTTCAGGTCCGCCCGCGAAGCGGGCGGCACGCTACGGTCGTGGCGGGTGAGCAGCCGCGCGATGACGGCGGTCGTGACCATCCCGGCCGACAGACATTCGGCGAGTGCAACCCACCAGATGTGCAGGTCGTTACCGGCGGTCAGCGAGTGGATGAACGCGACTGGCCAGGCCAGGTAGGCGAGCCAGTGGACGGCCCGCCACGTCCGGAAGCTGAGCCGGGTGCGGAGCAGGCTTGTCAGCAGGACCGCGCCGCCGAGGTCGACCGCCAGGGTGCCGAGGCCAATCGCCAGTGTCCGGTAATGGGACAAGAACGGCAGCGCGGTCGATGCCCAGCCGATGCTGACATACGGATCCAGGATCGCGGTTACGACGTGCAGCACGAGCAGCATCACGGCGAACAGCGACAGCGTGCGGTGCAGTTCCGCGACAGCAAACCTGGCCAGCCAGCGTGGCGCCGACCCCAGCCGGGTCGCCACTCCCAGGACCATCACGACGCTGAAGAGCACGAGGAGCGCGATGCCGCTGCCACGCGACAGGAACCAGAGGTCCCGGAAGCTTGCCGCGCCGGCCGCGAGCGCGCTCATCCCGGTGCCCAGACTTCTGTCGCGCCCGGCAGCCGCAGCCAGCCTTGCTCCGGCGGCGTGAGCTTGCCGCCGTCAGCGGTCGGCCAGCCGCCGACACGCACGATCGTGCCGTCACCGCCGACGAGGCGAGCAGGTATACCCTGCGCGGCCAGCCACTCCGGCGCTGAAGCGCCGCAGATGACAGCCGCGGTGGATGCGGCGTTGGCGTCGGCGCACGTCGCCGCCGCGACGCTGACAGTCCGCCACGGGCCAGCTGCCGGCAACCCGGTCCGCGGATCGAGGATGTGGTGGAAGGTACGGCCGGATCGCCGCCACTGCCGGCAGGTGATGGACGAGGTGGCCAGGCCGCCGCCGGTCAGCCGTACGATCTGGGTAGCCGACCCGGGCTCCGACTGCCGGTGGTCGTCAGCGACGAGGACCGGCCAGTCGCCGAGTGGACCGTCGCCGGCCACTGCGACGTCACCTCCCAGGCTGACGACGACGCCGCCTGACCCGCTTGCAGTGACCGCCGCTCTGGCAGACCGATCGGCGCCGAGGCCCTTCGCTGTCGCGCCGAGGTCCAGCAGCACGCCCGCCGGAATCTGCATGCGCAAGCCATCCAGCTGCACCGACCGCCAAGTCGCCCGCGGCAGCGCAGGCGTAGGCACATCGTCCTCAGCGCGGCTCTGCACCTCGACGAAGTCGCGGTCGTAGCCAAGCGCGATCAGCGACGCGCCGATGGCCGGATCGACCAGGCCACCGGACCACCGCGCGGCGGCCAGCGCGACGCCGATCGCCTCGGCAAGTCCCGCGCTAATGTCGATCGGCGCACCGTGCTGCGCGTGGACGAAGGAGATCTCCGAGTCGGCCCGGAATCTGCTCGCGGCACGGTCGAGCTGGTCCAGCTCGCGGTCGACAGCGCCCACGGCAGCGCGCAGCGCGCTCGGCGGCCAGACCGCAAGCCGGGCCGTCGTGCCGAGTGCGTCGCGCTCGGCCACAGCCGTCGGGCCAGAGTCCACGACATGCCAGCGCGGACCGCCGAGCACTTCAGCCGGGCCTGTCATCAGTTATCCCGCCAGTGCACCGCGCTGCCGGATCCTGCCGATCCACCGGCCGCTCCGCCACTGGCGCCGACCACCACGCCCGATCCGCCGGAGGTCACGACCGCATGCGTCACACTCGGCTTCTGACTGGTCGCCGCGCCGGTGCCGGTCACCGTGCCGGTGGCTGATGTGCCGCTCGTCGTGCCCGCCGGCGTCATCGCGGCATGCGCGAAGTAGCCGGCGCTCGCCGCTACACCCGCGACAAGCGCAGCCGCCGTCCAGCTTGAGATCCGCCGGCTCTGCCGCACGCCAGCGTCCCGTCGCTCGACAGCGCGCCGGCGGGCGCTACCCGCGGTCCAGTCGTCCTCATCCGGCGGCTCCAGCTGACGGCGGCCAGTTCCCTCGAAGTCCTGCATCGTCTCGTCCTTTCGTGGTTGTTCTGTCTGCCACGATGCGGCAGGCGTCATGAGAGGACCGTGTGGCCGACATGTGAGCTGGTCACATAGTCCTCACACGCCTTCGACATCTGACGCTGCGTAACCTCGAGGCATGCGCGTGCTCGTAGTCGAGGACGAGGCCAGGATGGCCCGGCTGCTCAAGCGCGGCCTCGAAGAGGAAGGACACGCCGTCGATGTCGCTGCCGACGGGCCCGACGGGCTGTGGATGGCGACGGAGAACGACTACGCGGCGATCGTGCTGGACCTCATGCTGCCCGGCTTCGACGGAGTCGAACTGTGCTGCCGGCTCCGGGCCCAGGACATCTGGGTACCGGTCCTCATGCTGACGGCCAGGGATGCGGTCGGCGACCGCGTCCGCGGCCTGGACGCCGGCGCCGACGACTACCTGGTCAAGCCGTTCAGCCTGCTCGAGTTGGCGGCCCGGCTCCGTGCGCTCGCGCGCCGCGACGACCGCGCCAGGCCCGCGGTACTGACGGTCGGCGACCTGAGTTTGGACCCGGCGACGAAGCAGGCGTGGCGCGGCACGGCACGGCTTGCCTTGTCGCCAAAGGAGTTCTCGCTGCTCGAGCTCTTCCTGCGGCACCCGGGCACCGTGCTGACCCGCTCGCAGATCATCGAGTCGGTGTGGGACTTCGCTTATGACGCCGGCTCGAATGTGGTCGACCAGTACGTGGCGTACCTGCGGCGGAAGGTCGACACGCCGTTCGGCCGGCACGACATCGAGACGGTCCGCGGGATGGGCTACCGGCTTTGCCAGGCCGAGTGGGTCTGAGGCCAGAGTGTCGATCCGCCTCCGCGTAGCGGCTGTATTCACGCTGGCCCTCGCGGTGGCGTTCGCCCTAGGCAGCCTGCTGCTTGCCAGCCAGCTGCGCAGCGTCGTGCTGCGGTCGGTCGACGCCGGACTGACGGCCCAGCTCACGTCGGCCAGCCGGCTCGCGCCGTCGTCTGCGGCTTCGGCTCGCCCGGCCGGGCTGCCCACCCTGGTGCCGGGCGACTACATACTCCAGCTCATCGACCCAGCCGGGCACGTCCGGGCCGCCGGGCCGGAGGACGCCGGCACGCCGCTTCTGACTCCGGCGCTGCAGCACGCGGCCCGGCAGGGCCGCATCACGGTGACGACGACCATCGACGGCGACGCCGAGCGCGTCATGGCCGAGCCCGTCCCCGCGCGGCCTGGCTGGATCGCCGTCGCCGGTGCCTCGCTGGAAGCCGCCGACGGTACCGTCTCAGCGCTTGTCACCAGGCTGGCGATCGGCGGCTCCATCTTCATCCTGATCTGCGGCATCGGCGCCTACCTGCTGGCTCGCGCGGCCCTTGCGCCTGCCGAGCGCCTGCGCCGCGGGGCCGCCGCACTCTCCGGGCGGGACCCGGCCGCGCGGCTGCCCGTGCCGCGGACCCGCGATGAGATCGCGGCGCTCGCGGGCACCATGAACGACCTGCTCGGACGTCTGCACAGCGCACTGGCACGACAGCGTTCCTTCGTCGCAGACGCCAGTCATGAGCTGCGCACACCGTTCGCCGTGCTGAGCGGCGAGCTCGAGCTCGCTGCCCGGCCCGGCCGTACCCGCGAAGAGCTCGCCGACGCCGTCGCGAGCGCGGCCGACGAGGCCGCGCGCCTCGCCCGCATCACCGACGACCTGCTCACCCTCGCCAGCAGCGACGAACGCGAGCTTGCGATCAGGGCTGCACCGACAGACCTGGTCAGGCTGCTGGCCGGCAGTACCGAGCAGGCGGCCCGCCGGGCGGCGGATGCCGGCGTCGGGCTCCAGATCAGCGCCATACCCGGTGTGATGGTGTTTGTCGACGCGGACCGCATCCGGCAGGCTGTCGACAATCTCATCGACAACGCCCTCAGGTTCGCGCCGGCCGACAGCCAGATCGAGATCTCCGCGACAGCCAGCGGGCCAGACGTCACCATCGCCGTCGCCGATGCAGGGCCGGGCTTCCCAGCCGACTTCTTGCCGCATGCGTTCGAGCGATTCCGTCGGCCAGATGGCGGACGGGCACGCGCGGATGGCGGAGCCGGCCTTGGCCTCGCGATCGTCGACGCGATCGCCCGTGCGCACGGCGGCACGGCGACCGCCGGCAACCGGCTGGCCAGCGGCGCCGTCGTGAAGTTGCTCCTGCCCGGCGCCCGCGTTCCCTGAGTGCGGCCAGAAGCAGCCGCCTGAGCGCTGGCCATGCGCTGACCAGGCGGCTGAGGCTCAACGGCCCCGTTGGGCTGCTTGACGCCGTGCGGATCTCTGTGCGCGCCTGGTGCTCTCCTAACTGAGGCATCCCTACGAGCCTTTCGACGGGCGCCGCTCAGGAACACCGGGCGCGTGCTCGCCGGAGTCGCCCGCGCCAGAGCGCCTCCGTCTGCGGTCCGCTCTGCTTGGCCCTGGAGGCTGACCAGTGGTCGACGACTGTCTGGGCCGAAGGACCCGGATCTGCCGACATTGGGCCCTGGCGTCGCGGGGCGACGGTCAGGAGAGTGGGGAGATGCTCGGATTGTTGCTGGGGCGAGCCTCAGCTGCGTGGATACTCCGGCAGGTGCCGGCCGCCGTCCTTTCGGTGACGGTGGCTGGGCTGGCTGTCGGCGGCGGCCTGCACCTGGCCGGTGATCCTGGCGCTGGCGACGTGGCCTGGCTGGCGGTGAGCGCCTGCGGGCTGCTGTACGCGGCATGGGCGATGGCCGACAGCCTGCGCAGGCGCCGCGCCGGGGTGGATGTCATCGCACTGCTGGCGCTGGCGGGTGCCATCGCGGTCGGCGAGCTGCTGGCGGCCGCGGTGATCACCGTCATGCTGGCCAGCGGGCGGGCGCTGGAAAGCTGGGCTGCGGGCCGGGCGCGGCGTGACCTGACCGGGCTGCTGCGGCGGGTGCCGAGGACAGCCCGGCGCTACCGCGACGGCCAGCTGGACACCGTGCGCCTTGGTGACATCGTCCCCGGCGACGTGATCCTGGTCGCGCACGGCGACCTGGTGCCCGTGGACGGCTCGGTGACTAGGAGCAGCGCGGTCCTGGACGAGTCGGCCCTGACCGGCGAGCCGGTCCCGGTAGAGCGACCCGACGGAGACATCGTCCGCAGCGGCGTGGTGAACGCCGGCGGCCCGTTCGACCTGCTCGCGACCGCGAAGGCAGACGAAAGCACCTATGCAGGGATCGTGCGGCTGGTCACCGAGGCGGAAGAATCGCAGGCCCCGTTCGTGCGCCTGGCCGACCGTTACGCAGTGTGGTTCCTGCTGGTGACCCTGGCGGCAGCCGGGATCGCGTGGGTGGCCGCGGGCGCGGACCGGGCCGTGGCCGTCCTGGTGGTGGCGACACCGTGCCCGCTGATCCTGGCCGCGCCCGTCGCACTGGTCTCGGGCATGTCCGTCGCGGCCCGGCGCGGCGTGGTGGTCAAAAGCGGCGGAGTGCTGGAGCAGCTGGCCAGGTGCACGACGCTGCTGCTGGACAAGACCGGGACCCTGACTAGCGGCCACCCCGCCGTCGCCGCGACCGTGGCGGCCGGCCCGTGGTCGGCCGGCGACGCCCTGCGGCTGGCGGCGTCGCTGGATCAGGTGTCCGGTCATGTCCTGGCTGCGGCCGTCCTGACCGCCGCTAGGCAGCAAGGCTGCGTGCTCAGCATGCCGAAGCACGCCGAGGAGGTGGCAGGTCAGGGGATCCGCGGCGTGGTGGACGGCCATCAGGTGACGGTCGGCAAGGCCGCGTGGTGCGGGATCGGCGGCACAGCTGGGACGCCTCAGTGGGTGAAGGCCGCGCGGCGCCGCGCGCGGCTGGACGGCGCGCTGACGGTGTTCATCGGCGTCGACGGCCAGCCCGCCGGCGTCCTGGTCCTGGACGACCCGGTACGGGCAGACGCCGCCAGGACCATCCGCGCGCTGCGGGCCGGCGGCATCGGCCGCATCGTCATGGTGACTGGAGACCGCGCCGAGGTCGCCGAGACAGTCGGCGCCGTTATTGGCGTCGATGGCGTGCTCGCGGAGCGGACCCCCGGCGAGAAGCTGTACGCCGTCCGCGCCGAGCAGGTCCGCGGGCCGGTCGTCATGGTCGGCGACGGCATCAACGACGCTCCCGCTCTGGCCCTGGCCGATGTCGGCGTCGCCATGGGCGCGCGAGGGGCGACCGCCTCCTCGCAGGCAGCCGACGCCGTGCTCACCGTCGACCGCATTGACCGGCTCGGCGAGGTCATGACCATAGCCCGCAGGACACGGCGGATCGCCCTGCAGAGCGTGCTCGCGGGGATGGCCATGTCGCTGATCGCGATGGGCGCCGCCGCTGCGGGCCTGCTGCCCGCCGTCTGGGGCGCGCTGCTGCAGGAAGGCATCGACGTCGCCGTGATCCTCAACGCCCTGCGCGCGCTGCGGCCGGCCGGGCAGGCCAGCCACCTCGAGCCAGCCGACGCCGCGCTGACCCGCCGGTTCCGGGGCGAGCACGAGGTGATCCGGGCGGACATCGAGCAGCTCCGCGCGGTGGCCGACTCCCTCGGCTTCACCGCGCCCGGCGAGGCGATGGCCAGCGTCAGGCACGCGCAGCAGATACTGGCCGACCAGATCGTGCCCCACGAGCAGGCCGAAGAACGCGAGCTGTACCCGGCGCTCGCCCGTGTGCTCGGCTCGGCGGAGGCAACCGCCACCATGAGCCGCGGCCACGCCGAAATCACCCGCCAGGCCAGGCGCCTCGGCCAGCTCATCGAGGACATCGGCGTCGGCCCGCCCGACGGCGCAGATATCGCCGACCTGCGCGCCCTGCTGTACGGGCTGCACGCCATCCTGCGGCTGCACACCGCCCAGGAAGACGAGAACTACCTGTCCCTGGCCGGTGACACCCACGACGACGAGCCGCGGGCCGACGTGCTAGCCGGCCGGACTGCCTGACTGATCGGGTGGCCGCTCTTCCGCCTGACGGTGCCGTCGCCGCAGGAACAGCCAGACGGCTGCCAGCGCGGCAGCACCGGTCGCCGCGATCAGCAGCGCGGTGCCCAGATAGCCGTGCGGCAGGTCCAGCTCGTAGAAGCGGCGCACCACAGCAAGTGGGAATAGCACCGCGAACCCGGCCACCATCGTCACCACTAGCAAGACACGGCGCCAGGTCAGCGGTATCGCCAGCAGGACCAGCACGCACAGGCTGAGCGTCAGTGTCACGAGAGCCGCGGCAGTGCGCTGCTGTACCAGCGGCAGGGCATATAGCCGGGCCAGCTCGTAGGTGGCGAATGTTGCCCCGGCCACGATCCCGCCGGCCGGGATGGCAAAGCGCAGCACCCGGCCGACGAAGCCAGGCTTGTAGCGCCGCCGGTTCGGGGCAAGCGCCAGGAAATAGGACGGGATTCCGATGGCCAGCGTGTCGATGATCGTCAGGTGGCGCGGCAGGAACGGGTAGGGCAGCAGCGTGATGCCCACCGCCACCGCGAGCAGCGTCGCCCAGACGGTTTTGGTGAGGAAGAGGTTGGCGACGCGCTCGATGTTGGCGGTGACCCTCCTGCCTTCGGCGACGACACCTGGCAGGGTTGCGAAGCTTCCATCGAGCAGCACCAGATCGGCGACTGCCCTGGTGGCTGGTGCGCCCGAGCCCATGGCGATGCCGATGTCGGCGAGCTTCAGCGCGAGCACGTCGTTGACGCCGTCGCCGGTCATCGCCACGGTGTGACCGCGTGCCTGCAGAGCCGTGACCATCGCCTGCTTCTGATGCGGCGCGACCCGGCCGAACACCGAGTACTCCTCCAGCGCCCGGCCGAGTTCGGCTGGGTCATCGGGCAGGTCGCGGGCGTCTACCGGGTCGCCGCCTCCCGGCAGGCCAGCGCGCGCCGCCACTGCGCTGACCGTCAGCGGGCTATCACCCGAGATGACCTTCAGCGCGACGCCCTGCGCGGCGAAGTACCCGATAGCCTCGGCCGCGTGTGGCCGCAGCCGCTCGGTGAGAAGGACGAAGGCAGCCGGGCTGAGGCCAGCTGGCAGCGAGTCGCCTCCTCCGAGGCTGTCGGCGCGGGCCAGGAGCAGGACCCGCCGCCCGCTCGATGCGAGCTCCGCCGCCTGCGTCGGCAGTCCGCGGTCGCCGGCCGGCAGCATCATTTCGGGGGCTCCGAGCACCCAGGCGCCGTGTCCGGTAAAGGTCGAGGCGCTCCACTTGCGCGCGGACGAGAACGGCACTGCGGCCTGGGGCATCCACCCGCTAGGCGGCGGGAATGCATTTCCGATTGCGGTCAGGGTGGCGTTGCGGTTCTCGTCGGCCCCGAGGGCGCCGAGCGCCGCCTCGACCGGGGCCTGATCGTCGAGGCGGATCAGACCGTCGAACGTGATCGTTCCGTCGGTGAGGGTCCCGGTCTTGTCGAAACACACCACATCGACCCTAGCCAGGCCCTCGACTGCGGGCAGCTGCTGCACCAGGACACGGCGGCGGGTCAGCATGACGGCGGCCACACCGAACGCAACGCTGGTCAGCAGCACCAGGCCCTGCGGCACCATGCCCACCAGCGCCGCGACCGTCCCGGTCAGCGTCGCCCGCCAGGTGGCACCTCCGTACCGCTGGCTGATCAGCAGCAAGACGGCGACCGGCACGATGGCCCAGGTGACATACCGCAGGATCCGGTTGATGCCCTCCATCAGCTCCGATCGGACCAGGGCGAACCGCTTCGCTTCGGCGGCGAGCTGGCGAGCATAGGACTCGGCGCCTACACCAGTGGCCTGGTAACCGCCGGATCCGGCCACCACGAAGCTCCCCGATAGCAGCTCGTCGCCCGGATGCTTGTCGACCGGCTCGGACTCGCCGGTCAGGAGCGACTCATCAGCCTGCAAGCCCATGCCCGTCCGCACGACGCCATCAGCCACGAGCTGATCGCCCGGGCGTAGCTGCACCAGGTCGCCGGGCACCAGGCCCGCGACCCGGACGTCGCAAGGCGTCCCGTCGCGGATGACCCGGACGGTGGGTGCCGTGAGAACAGCGAGCCGGTCCAGCGTCCGCTTGGCGCGCAGCTCCTGCGCGATGCCGATCGCCGCGTTGGCGACCAGGATGATGCCGAACACGGCATCCTGCGGCGCGCCCGCCGCCAGGATGACCGCCAGCAGCACGCCCAGGATGAAGTTGAACCGGGTCAGGATGTTCGCCCGCAAGATCTCGCCAACCGAGCGGCTGGTGCGCTCGGCAGCCGCACTCGCCTGGCCCTGGCTGCGCCGCTGCGCTACCTCGATACTGCTCAGCCCGGCCGCCGACGTGACACCGGCAAACACAGAAGCCGCCCGCTGCGCCGGCCGAGTGTCTGCCCTCGCAGGCATGCTCATTCCGGGCTCAGGCCCGCGGCGGCAGGAACGCGCCGGAGAAGCGGACAGCCGACACGGTGCCCGTGGGACTGATGACGCCGCCACACCATCTGCTGACTGTCGCGTACGTACTACCTGAAAACAGTCCCGAGGCATCGCCGCTGGTGGAGAACGCGGCCGTCCTCGTCATCACCTAACCGCCCGGACGCTGCGTCTGGTCAGCATCGGCCAGGCTGCAACCACCTGCAAGCAGGCCGAGTGACAGCAATGCCACGCCGAGCCCAGCACCAATGCAATCACGCGGCCTGCTGTCCACCGTGCCGGGCAGCCGGGCTCATCCATCTGGCCGGGCTGTGGCGTCCGGATAGCGATGCCAGCTAGGGACGAGCCAGACGCGGATTCAGGCGCGTCAGCGAAGCCGGAACTGATCACGGTCATCACCCCAGGTCACAATGCTAGGCATGTCCGTGCGATGCGACGCAGAGGCTTACGTCACAAGGCTGCAGGACCTTTCGAATTAGAAAGGGACGGATTGAACCACCCAGCCTTCAATTCGCGCTATCGATCGCCTGGCCCGGCGGAAGGCGGGCACCCTATTGCCGGACTCCTGGCACATCAGAATGCCCGGCTCGCCAGGCACGGATGCAGCTGCGGAGGTACGCGGATCCGGTCTGCGGCGTCCGGCCCGTCGACCATGTCCCACCACCGATGTACATCCCCGACGTGGCCGATGATGCCGTTTCTGCTGTCGCGGCAGAACACCAGGTCACCGGACTGCAGCGCGCTGCCGGCGACGGGCGTGCCGTAGACACCTGCGTGTCAGCGGCGTTTGGCTGCACCGCGCCGCCGTTCCTGCTCCTTCGCGGGGCACGCGCGGTCGGTTGCTGCCCCGCAAGCCGCTGGAACGCTTTGTCTCCCTCGTCCACCCGGCGGCCGCCTGACCTCTCAGGGAGAGAGGGCCTGCTGGTGGCTGGCAGCACTGGTCAGCCCGCTGCCCGGCCCGCGCTGGACGCGGTGGCCCTGGCGGACAGGGTGATGAAGTCGCGGGACCACCAGGATTCGAAATACCGGGCCGGCGTGCCGAACATGCTGGGCAGCAGGTCGGTCCCGTTGGCGGGAGTGGCGGCGCCGTTCGGTGTGCGGGGGGCGTAGGTGGCGAGGTTGACCCAGTCGGTGTTGATGTCGAGTTCCATGGCGCGGACGGCGCCGGCACGGGCCAGGATGTCCGCCAGGGTAGTGATGTTCAGGCCTGGGCCGCCGGCGTAGACCAGGGCGCCGTCGGAGGTGATGCCGAGGCCTGACCGCCAGACGTAGACCGCGTTGCCGAGCGTGAAGCCCCATCGGGTGGTGTCGTTGGGGTTGAGGCCCGGCACCGGTTTCCCGTGGTCGACCAGCAGGTCGAGGTTCTGCCGGACTGACACCACGTCCGGGGTCATGGTCGCGTCCCGTCGCCACTGAGCGATATTCGCGGTCCCGCCGCGGTAGACGACGAACGAGGCGGCCCCTGCACGCAGCGGGATGACCGTCTTGCCGTCGGTGTAATAGCCGCCCTGAGCGTTGTCCATGAGAAAGCCGGCGTTGAAGGCTGCCACGAGGCTCTTCGCGGCGCCCGGCGAGATCGGCGCGGTCTGCCGGTACGGGCCGCCGCCCGGAATAGTACTGCCCGAGTAGAGCGTCGCCCGCAGCAGCTTGGTGTCCATCCAGGCCACCCCGATGACGAGGCTGGTGTGGACCGCGTCCGGCCGTACCCAGGTCTCGTACACCGCCGGGTAACCGCCGACCCGCCGCCCGACCGGGTGCCAGACTCCCTCGCCGGGCAGCCAGCTACCCGCCGGTGAGGCCAGGCGCGCCGGGGCAGTGAGGTGAGCAGTCGCGCCCAGGGCGCGACCAGTCCGCGACCCGGCGGTACCCAAGTCCGGGATCGAGGACTTCGGCGGCGTGCCGCCGACGGGCGGCGGATGGTGGGAGTACCACTGGTTTTCCGCCCAGTTGACGATGGAACTGCCGCCATGGGAGCGGAACCACTCCGCGGCGCGCGCGCCCGCGGACGAGCCCATGCCGGGGTTGCCGAGCGCGGATCCCAGCGAGATACACACAGGGGTGAGCAGCAGCACGATCGCGAGCGCGGTTGCGGCGAACGGGTGGCGGCCCGCCACGCTCCGGCGTGCAGCGCGCACCTGCCGGCGCCGGTCGCGGCGGCGCGACCGCCGCTGCCAGAACGTGCCAGGCTGGCGGGGATTCAGTCGCGGCGCAGCGCGGTGGCCCTGCGGCCAGTCAACTGGGTCAGCGTGATCCGCGCCGCGAGTGTAGGCAGGGCGCTGCCGCTCTGCCGAGCGATGCGATGGGGCTGACGCACCGTCCGTCCGGGTCCGCCGACGGGCCTCTGGCCATGACTGCGGCCACGATTCCAGGTCTTCAGGCCCGCGGCGGGCATCCGCGGCCGAGCTTGGCCTGTAAGGGAAATCCCGCTGGCCAGGCCCAGAACGGTGACTCAACCGCCATCACCACGCATAACAGTTCCTCATCACCACACGAAGGCTAGAAACGGATAATGAAGGACATGTGAAGACCAGGTCGCACCCCCGAAAGAGCACTCCGCTGGTCCGCCTGGTTCGCTGTCACGGCGGCGGCTCGCCCGCGCTGACCATCCCAGCCACGCCCGGCTCCCGGCTCGCCCGCCACATCGCGCCCAGACGGCCACGTTTCCGGTCAGCATGCAGTAGTCGAGAAAGTCGATGGTCGGTCTCGCCACGATCGGCACCGGGGTGCCGCCACCGTGGTCCGGGCGAAGTGATCAGAGCCTGGCAAATTCCGGTAGTCGCGCGCGCCCGTCGTATCGGCCAGGCACAGCTGCCTGCTTGCCGCCGCGCCCTACCCGATCTTGCCCTGTCGCTCAGCGCTGCCCCTCTTCCCGCCCCAGTTTTCAGCCCCCAGTAGCAATTGCCTTGGCGCCTTCCAAAGTCTTAAGGAACTCCGCACGAAGAAGGCGGTCTTTACTATCTCTGAACGAGATTCTCGCTGGTTCTGAATTCCTGCGCGCTCGCAAGCAACAGGACTGCCGAATAGCGTGCAGGAATGGCATACAAGAACTGCTGCTGGAGATAGTGCTGCCGCTGACCGTCACCGCCGGCCTGTCCGATCTGACGCTCCGCGACGTCGGCTTCCTCGGCCTTGCCTTCATGCTGACCGGCCCGAGCCGGCAGCGGCTCACGCTGACACCTAGGTGGGCGACGCGGCGGGTCGTTCAGCTGCTCTGCTCGCCGCACCGGAGCGAGGGTTCCCATGCGCATCCTGGGACGGCCCGCAGAGGTCGACGGTCACGGTGAGGCCGCCACCCGGTGTCCCGGTCAGCGCAGCGCCGCCACCGCCGACCGCCGCGAGCCGGTACACGATCGCCAGGCCAAGACCTGAGCCGCGCGGGTTCGTACTGGCAAAGCGGAGGAACGCCCTGTCCATCTCGCCCTGACTCATGCCAGATCCGTTATCAGCAACAATGATCCGGGCCCCGCGAGCGGTCGGCATAGCGGTCACCGTGATGCGGCAGCCCGCTATCGTGGCTTCGATCGCGTTGGCGATCAAGTTGTCGAGAATCTGCTCCAGGTATCCGTCGCCGAGACCAACCCCGACCGGAACCGGGATGGCAAACTGCAGCGCGACTCCCTGGTCGTCGGCGACGGGCGCCCACGCCGCCGTTCTTTCAGCAACGACCTCAGATACGGATACGAAGACGATGTCCGGCGTTGCGTTCTCTGCCCGGGCGACGGCCAGCAGCCCGTCGACGAGGCGGCCGAGCCTGGCAACCTCGCTGAGCGGCGCGGAGAACTCCGCGGCCCCGTCGCAGGCCTCGGCTGCTAGTGCCTCAAGCTGCAGCCGTAGCGCGGCGAGCGGGGTGCGCAGCTGGTGTGACACGTCCGCGAGCATTGCCCGGTGCCCGTGGATCAGTGTTTCCAGCCGACCGGCCATGGCATTGAAGGTCTCCGAGAGCTCGCGGACCTCGTCCGGGCCATCTGCTGGCGCGCGCGCGCCCAGGTCACCCTCGCCGAGCCTGCGCGCTGTGGCACCCAGTCGGGCCAGCGGCCTAGCCGCCCACCTGGACAGGCCTACGCCGATAACGATCGCGGCCGCCAGGGCGGTGACGGCGATCAGGGCAAGTGTCAGCCAGAACGTGCGCAGGCTGAACTCCAGCTGCTGCGTCGGCCGCATCAGGGCAGTCATGCCGACCATCTCGCCGTTGCTGCGAACCGGGGCCACGACCAGCACCTGATCGTGACGGACCTCCGTGATCAGCTCACCTGTCGATCTCGCGCGGCTGAGCATGCTCGGTGGCACCGTGAAGGTTCGTCCCGCCCTCGCGATCACAGTCCCGGTGGCGGACATGACGATCATGGCGTCGCCCTGGCGCGCAGCCGACGTCAGGTCGCGGCTCAGCTCCGGGCCCGAGAGTTTGTCCGCCAGCAGTTCCTCAGCCGCTGCCGTGGCTGCCCTGACCCTGGACTGGGCGTCTTCCACGAAGCTGGAGTAGTCATGCGCGGATGCCTTCAGGCCGAGCGGGATCACCGCGCCGACCAGGATCGCTATTGTCTGGCCTACCAGCGCGATCAGGATGCGCTTTCTCATCCGTGGTCAGCGAGCCGGAAGCCGCGCCCGTACACGGTCTCGATCAGCCCGGAAACGCCCAGTTTCCGGCGTAGCGAGGCGACGTGCACATCGAGAACCTTCATCGGCCCGTACCAGTGCGCGTCCCACGCGTGCTCGAGGATCTGCTCGCGGCTCATCACCCGGCCAGGATCGGCCATCAGGCAGGCCAGGATGTCGAACTCCTTGCGCGTCAGCTCTATCTCCTGGCCGGCCCGCGTGACCCTGCACGTCCTGATGTCCACCTCAAGATCGCCGTGCCTGAGCAGCTCGCCTTCCGGCGCCCGTATCCGGCGCAGCACCGCCCGGATCCGGGCTAGCAGCTCGGCGCGCCCGAACGGCTTCACGATGTAGTCGTCGGCGCCGCGGTCCAGCGCCAGCACCCGGTCAGGCTCCTCGCCGCGGGCGGTCACCACGATGATGGCGGCCCCGGACCTGGCCCGCAACTGGCTGCACACCTCGACGCCGTCCACGTCTGGCAAGCCCAGGTCGAGTACCACTACGTCTGCCGGGCCCGCGCGCAGTGCGTCAAGCCCGGTGGATACCGCAGTAGTCACGTAGCCAGCAAGTGTCAGCCCGCGCACGAGCTGAGCCAAGATCGCCTGGTCGTCCTCGACTATTAGCACCCTGGCCGGGCTGTCCTCGGGCTGAGGCAACTCGGGTACGTGCTGCGCAGTCACGCGACTCCCCTGGGTGTACCGACGCCGAGATTCTGTCCCATAACGGTAAGTGCAATTTCGCGGCGCTATTGCGCAGCGAGCTTTCTTATCGAGATCTGAACTAGAACCCGACAGATTCTTAACCATGCCGGGCAGGAGAACTGCCTCAGGCTCCGGAGTTTTGTGAGCCCTCGATGAGTGGGTGGCTGGCTTATTGCAACGCCAGCGGCCGCACAGGCGCTCGGCATGGCCACCCCGGCCTGACGGCCGGCCAGCGCTGCCGCGTACACGTCGGACTGGACCTGCTCCAGTTCTGGGTCCGAGCGGACCTCCTGAATCTGATTCTCGGGGATCTGGACGAGGATACGTTTGGCAGGCGGTGGTCCGGCAGCACCGTAGAAAGGATCTCGGCGGCGGCGGGCCATCTCCGCGGTGGACATCATCGACGCCTCGTACTACAGCCGCAGCTTGTGATCTTGTCGGGCGTGGCGGCGTGACGTGAGGGCGGCCACCGTAGGTCTTCGAGGTGTGAACGGACTCTCAGATCAGGCGGTGGCCGCGCCGCCCGGTTTAGACCTTGCGGCGTGGCGGGCGGGGTTTGATGAGGTATTCGCGCGGATCGCGGGGCGGTTCGCGCAGGCGTGCTCGCGGAAGCGGGCGCGGGCGTATCTGCTGGGGTTGCTGTCGCGCACCGAGCGGAAGAACGGGTGGACGATCGCGGAGCTGGCAGGGGACGCGACGCCGGATGGGATGCAGCGGCTGCTGAACTTCCGCTGCTGGTCAGCCGATGCGGTGCGGGATGACCTGCGGGGGTATGACCGGGGCCGATCGGTCACGCCGGCGGGGTGCTGATCCCGGATGAGACCGGGTTCTTGAAGAAGGGGACGATGTCGGCCGGAGTCGCTCGCCAGTACTCCGGTACTGCGGGTCGGATCGAGTATTGCCACGTCGGGGTGTTCGTGGCCTATGCGGTGCCCGGCGGCCGGGCACTGATCGACCGGGAGCTGTACCTGCTCGCCCTGGCCCGCACCCACGCCGCCAGGTCGGAGATCAGCAGCCGGCTGTTCGCTTTCTACGACTGGTGCGCCCGCGCCGACGTCCCCGAGGTCACCACCCTGGCCAAGACGATCGAGGCGTGGTGGCCGCAGATCCTCGCTTTCATCGACACCGGCATCACCAACGCCGCCACCGAAGCGAACAACCAGCTCATCAAAGACGCCGCCCGGATCGCGTTCGGCTTCCGCAACCTCGACAACCAGCGCCGCCGAGTACGGTTGCACTGCAAACGGACGATCACCAGCTAGCCGTTGCGAGGGTGCCCAGCCCCCTCAACTTCGAAGAGCCGTCAAAGGCGAGCGCATTCTTCACCTGCCATGCCCCGCCCGGCACTACCCTGGCCGAGCTGGTGACGGTTGCCGGGATCCGGTGGGCGGTCGAGGAATGCTTCCAGCCGCCAAGAACGAGACCGGCCTGGACCACTACCAGGTCCGCCGCTATGACGCCTGGTATTGGCACGCCACCCTCTCCATGCTCGCCCTGGCGTTCCTCCAGGTCACCGCAGCTCAAAGGGGGCACCAGCACCTGTGGACAACTTTCCCGGAAGCAGGAGCGGCGTGATCACGATGGCGGCGAAGACACCAGGCATGCGCTCGCCGATACCCCTACCAACGACGACAGCAGCTAAGTCTCAGGCTGCGGCCGTAGTACCGGGCCGCTCTTGATTCTGCTCGATCTGGACGCCGGTCCAGCTGGCCGGATTCGCAGTCCGAGCGGCGCCCGAGTGGGTGTTCGGGACCTCATAGATGGACGTACGGCCCTGGTGGCCTGAGTGCGCTGCCCTCAGGCTCAGCACTGGGCTGGAACGATATGCCAGCCCGAGAGGTAGGGCGGCACAAATGAGGATGTACGACACCCACCTGCGGTGGCTATACCGTGGCGGTCACCCGAACCGTCTCGCTCGCCTCGAGAACCGCGCCTCGGCTATCGCATTCGCGGCCGGGATCGCGCCCAGGCGAGCGGCGGCACTGGAGATTACCGGACGGCGCAGCGGCCGTGTCATTTCATTCCCGATCGTGATCGCCGACCTCGACGGCGACCGCTACCTGGTCTCCATGCTCGGCGCGAACGCGAACTGGGTGCGCAACCTCAAGGCCGCGGGCGGGCGGGCCGTGCTCCGCCATGGCCGCCGCGAGAGAGTGCACCTGGAGGAGGTCGAGCCTGGAGCACGCGCCCCGATCCTGCGGCGCTACCTGCAGGTCGCCCCCGGCGCCCGGCCGCACATCCGAGTCGGCCGGACAGCTCCGCTGACTGAGTTCGCGCGGATCGCCGCGGACTACCCAGTGTTCCGCATCCACGCCGAGACCTGACCGCCAAGCAAGGGGCCCGGCCGCAGCCTACGAACGCTAGCCTGTGCTGTCCCAGCGTCCTCAGCACCCAGCCACAGGAAAACGGAGCGCAGCCACCGCACGCCCGCGATCAGCCAGCAGCCAGCGCAGAGTCAGCAGGGTGGACGCTTGCGCAGCGGCAAGGCGAATTCGCCAGTGCCGGCGTCGGCATCAGGCTCGCGCTCGCACCCATCACTACCAGCGACGGCTGCTAAGACTCAGGCTGGGAGGGTCGGGGACTGGCGCGGTTTCCGCTGGTAGCGGCCCGTTTCCAGTCCCCGCCCGTCAAACCGTGCATGCGGTTCTCCCGCACACGGCTTACCGACGTTCTTCACCGTCGGCGTTCGGCCTGCCCGCGCCAGTCTCGGAAGGGCCTGGGCGGGATGACGATTCGATGGAGGCTGGTCAGGCCCAGGTGATCCGGTGACAGCAGCACCTGGGTGACGCCCCACCGCCAGGCACGGCGGCGGTTGCCCCTCTTGGACAACCACAGCCCGAGCCGCCAGAGGGCGTAATTCCCGACCTGGCCGAGGACACGAGCCGAGTTTCCGTAGCGGAAGTACCCGGCCCAGCCGTGCAAGAACATGTTGAGTTCCGCGACGACATCCTCGACCGGCACCCAGAGCCGGTCCCGGCCGGTGATGTCCCGGATCCGGTCGCGGGCATGCTGGGTGGCCTTGCGTGAGGGCCAGCGAGCAAGGAAGGTCAGGTGCGCCGACTTGGGGGTCCGCCCGCGCACCAGCCGGTGGTGAAACCCGAGGAAGTCAAACCCCGGTTCGCCCTCGGCCAGGTGCACGATGCGGGTCTTAGCCATCTTCGGCTGCAAGCCGAGCCCGGCCAGCAGATCGGTGAGCCGCGCCAGCGCGGCCTCGGCCTGCTCCCTTGTCTGGCACATCGCCACAGCGTCGTCGGCATAACGCACCAGCACGCCGTGCTCGCCCGCCTGCCATGCCCGATCCAGCCGGTGCAGGTAGACGTTGCAGAGCAACGGCGATAACGGACCACCTTGTGGCGTGCCGGACACGCTGCGCCGCAGCGACCCGTCCTCCATCACCCCGGCCCGCAGCAGCGTGCGGATCAGGGCCAGGACAGCCTGGTCGCAGACGCGTTCCCCGATCGCCTGCATCAGCCGGTCATGCGGAATCGACTCGAAACAGCTCGCGATGTCGGTCTCCACCACCCAGCGGCGGCCACGCCAGGACTCATCGATGAGCACCTGCAGGGCGTCGTGCGCCGACCGCCTCGGGCGGAACCCGAAGCTGACCGGCAGGAAGTCCGCCTCGAAGACCGGCTCAAGCACGATCTTCAGCGCGGCCTGCACGACCCGGTCGCGGACAGCGGGAATCGACAACGGCCTCTTCTCGGCTGTTCCCGGCTTGGGGATGAACACCCGCCGGGCCGGCAGCGGCCGGTACCGTTTCTCCCTCAGCTCCGCGGCCAGCTCACCGAGCAGCCGGGATACCCCGTACTCCTCGGCGTCCGCCAGGCTGACACGGTCAATGCCAGCAGCGCCGCGGTTGCGGCGCACGTCCTCCCACGCCCTGTCCAGCACGTCCCTGCGGTGGACCTTGTCGAACAGCGCATGGAACCGTCGGTCCGGATCGGCCTTGGCCGCCCGGTAAAGCGCATGCTGCAAGGCTCTGACTCTGTCGCTTCCGACAGCCGTCAGGGTGGACCTAGCCGTAACTCCGGCACTCACCAGTCAGCAGCTCCCAGCTCGCGCGCGAACGAAGCAGCGGCCCTTCCCTACCCGCAGGTTGTGTTGTCCTGCGGATCGACCAGTACTACGGCCGCCTCCGACTCCCTCCCGGCCACCGCCCACTTCCCGGCTCCACACCGGTTATAAGACGGCGTCTTCCGCGTAGCCCGCAGCACGCTTCGGCCGGGGAGGGCCTCTCCAGTTCCCGCCGCCACCATCTGAACGTTCCGCGCCCTCTTACGCCGGAGAGTCCCTCGCGGCTGCATTCCAGGATCTTCACCGCTTCCATGGCCTTCGCCGTGAACCGCCCGGCTCGGCTCTCTCCTCGGTGTCTAACGACGCGGCAGGCTTCGCTTCCGCTACGGACCGTTCAGTTGCTCCCCCACAAGGGCTTTCGACGCTGGGCTCCAGCCCGGCCCGTTTCCAGACCGAACCGCCAGCCTGCTACCGGGCTCCCTGGCGACTACCCGGACCGGACTCACACCGGCAGGCGACGACGAGCTTCTGATCAGGTCATGATCGCTGGACAATCACCTCCATGATCTCTGGACGCACCGGCTGTCGTACTAGTCGAGCAGCAGCATCGCGACGGCCGACGCGCTTGCGCCTGCGACCATTCACGGTTCCTGGAGTAGCACTCAGTGACGGCCAGCCTGCCGACTGGCCATCACAGATCATGGCGGGGCTCGATTATGAGGTCAGCAGTCGGTAGAGCCGCGACGGACTGGGCGCGGGCCTCGGACTGGGCCTCGCGCCGAATCTCACGCAGCCGACGAATGACGATGGCCACGATCGCTGCCACCACGAGTGCGGCCAGCACGTAGCCGGCCACCGACAGGTCACGGGACACGCGGTGCCAGGCCGAGCCCACCACATATCCGAGTGTCGCCGTGCCCGCTGCATAGATCGCGGTACCGATGAGACTAAGAACCGCGAAGCGCAGCGCTGGCACCCCCGCGGACCCGGCAGCCACGGAGGTAAATGAACGCACAAACGGCAGCGTCCGTCCCAGCGGAATGGCCCACGCGCCACGGCCGAGCAGGAACTGCGTGCCTCGGTCGATGTCCGCCCTGGAAACGAGAACGAATCGGCCGAGGCGTTCGATCGCCGAGCGCTCGGCAATCCTCCCCACGGTGTATGAAACGCACGAGCCCGCTAGTTCTGCCAGTGTCCCGATGATGATGACGAGCGGCAGGCTGAGGTGGCCCTGATAGGCCAGCACGCCGGCGAAGCCAAACGTTACCTCCGAAGAGATCGGGACGCAGCACGCCTCGAGGAATCCGAATAGAACCAATGCGCCATACCCGGCGTGGGTGAGGAAGCTTTCCATCATTGCCTTTCGCACGGCATCTAAGCGTGAATTACGGGGTCGCGGACACCGTCAGCCGAGGACAGTGATGAAGTCGCGTGTCCACCCGACCAAGTACTGACGAGCCGGACGTGCCTGGCCGGGAATAGCGGCACGCAGAACGCGCCTCGGTGCCCGGGCGATGTCCAGCTGAACCCATTCCGGATTGATGTCGAGTTCCATCGCCGTCCGTGCGCCTGCGTGGACGAGCGCAGCCGCCAGATCAGATGGCGCCGTCGACATGCTCGCGGCGTAAATGAGCTCGCCGCTGGCGTTCTCGCCAAGCGCGCTTCGCGCCACAAACTCGCCGCCGCCGAGGGTGGCTCCCCAGGCGGTCCAGTCTGCGGCGGCGGGAGTGACCCGTCCATGCCTGACCAGCGGCACTAGGTTCTGCCGGACGCTGAAGACCGATTCGCCTGGAAACGGCAGTCCGGAACGCCAGACTCCTATGTGCGCCGTGCCCGAGCTGTCGATGACCAGGCTTGCCAGCCCGGCCCGAAGCGGGCTGATGACGTGGCCTTCTTGCTCGTAGCCGCCCGCTCCCGCGGACAGCTTGAAGCCACCGTTGAAGGCAGCGAGCAACTGGGAGCGCTCACTCGCGCCAATGCTCGGCCCGGCGCGTACGATCCCCAGGGCCGGTGGGCCTGGATCCTGGCTGCCGCCATGCAGCCGGTATCGTACGGCGCCGGTGAATCTGGCCAGGGTGATGACCGTCGAGTCGGCGGCCCGGAAGCGAGAAACAACCACGTGCGGCCTCGGTGGGGGGGTGGCGACAGTTGCTTTTGGGCTCGCGCTGGTCGGCTGACCGCTGTGTTTAGCGGGCACCGGCGCGTGCTGAGCCGTGAGTGTTGTCGGCGCGCAGGCAGCAGCGCTGAGTACCGCAGCTAGCATGACGGCGCGGTAGAAATAGAGCATGCGGCCCTCCATACTGGTCCTGGTTGCTCGCAAGTCTGGCGAGACCAGGCGCTGCCGACAGCGTTCTGCGTAGCGAACTGGACGCGCGGCCACTCCTCAGGCGCGCTTGTTCAGGCTAACTGCGAAATGTGCGACCAGTGCGCCCAGGCGGTTCAGATCTGGTTAATATTCCGGCCTAATGAAAACTTCATTAAGATCCCTGACCGCGACGAGTAAACCTTCCGAGGCTGGGCCTTACGCAAAGTACGGCGAAATATCCAGGGCGAGCTCGAGGTGGCAGCGGTCCAGATCAACGGCCATGGAGGAGTCGACGGACACAAAATAACTCCCTTGGCCGAAAACGAATGAGGGAATCCGAGCGTAGCCGTGCAATTTGCAATTTGCCCAGCTGCTCGTCAGGGACAAGGTCGTGGAAATTGTTTATGATTCGCTCGGCGGTGCCAACGAAGTATCCTTACTTCCTCAACAATTCGCTGATTCGACTGGCATTGTCGATGCGGTTGCCACGGCCGTTCCCAGCACGCCATGGTTGCCATCATCGGCGCCGGTACCCCGAATGCGGTGGGGCTTACCGATCCTCGCTACGTGAGCCGGCGTTCAGTCGCCCAGCGCGTGAGCTGGTGCCGGGTTGAGAGCTGGAGCTTGCGCAGCACCGAGGAGACGTGGCTCTCCACGGTCTTGACCGAGATGAACAGTTCCCTGGCGACCTCGCGATAGGTGTAGCCGCGGGCAATCAACCGAAGCACCTCGCGCTCTCGAGTGGTCAGCTGATCAAGCTCGGGATCGAATGACGGACGGTCCACTTCCGGCGCCGTCCCGGCGGCGAACGCGTCGAGGACGAAGCCGGCCAGCCGGGGCGAGAAAACGGCATCGCCGGCCGCCACCCGGCGGATCGCATCCACTAGCTCAGCGCCGGAGATCGTCTTCGTAACGTAACCGCGAGCGCCGGCCCGGATGACCGCGATGACGTCCTCGGGGGCGTCGGATGCAGATAGCGCCAGGAATTTCACCTCCGGATGCCCGGCTTTTACTGCCGTCACGACGTCCTGGCCGCCGCCGCCCGGCAGGTGCACGTCCAGCAGCACCACATCCGGCGTGCACTGCGCGATCTCGGTGATCGCGGGTCCGACGTCGTCGGCCTCCCCGACGATGTCGACGTCCCCGGCCAGCTCAGACCTCACTCCTGACCGGAACATCCCGTGGTCATCGACCAGGAATACCCGAGGCCTCGCACCACCGGCAGGCCCGGCACCGACATGATTGGCGCTCGGGCTCGTCACGAGCGCCTCGGCAGCCGGTCGGCAGCAGACCGCGGCATCATCAGGCCAATCTCGGTGCCTTCACCGGGGGCGCTCCGGACGGTGACCGAGCCGCCGCGCCTGGCCATCCGCGCGTGCACCGATTCGGCCAGGCCCTTCCTGTCGTCCGGCACCGCCGCCGGGTCGAACCCGCGGCCGCGATCCCGCACGAACAGCGACACCGAGTCGGGCTCGACTTCGGCGAACAGCGACACGACGTCGGCGTCCGACCACTTAGCCGCGTTGACCGTGGCTTCCCTAGCGGCTCCGAGCATCGCCGATAGGTCGTCGTCAAGCTCGCAGTCCCCGACCGTCACGGCTTCGACAGGCATCCCGTGCTGGGCCTCGATGTCCTGCTGGATGAGGCGGACCGCGTCGGCAACCGTCGCGGCCTGCCCGTCGAGCGAGCCCGGTGGCCGGCCGTTGAAGAGCCAGGCGCGCAGTTCGCGCTCCTGGGCCCTGGCCAGGCGCACCACCTGCTGCGGATCTCCGGCGCGCCGCTGGATCAGTGCCAGCGTCTGCAGGACGGAGTCATGGACACGGGAGGCGATGTCGGCGCGCTCCTCGGCGCGAATCCTGGCCTGACGCTCGGCGACGAGGTCACGGGCGATACGCAGCCACCACGGGCCGAGAGCGGTGGCAATGCCGCCGACGAGCAGCAGGGTGCCGCCGAGTGGGCGCAGCAGTTCGTAGCTCCTGGCGTGGCCGCCGAGCAGAGCCCAGAGGCCGAGCACCAGCAGGATGAGCGCCAGCACCATCCTGAGTACGCGCCGGGACCGGGTGCCAGCACCGGTCATGGCGACCGGGTCGGTGAGGCCACGCAGGTAGTCCAGCTCCGACTGCGGAGCGTTGCGCCAGATGATGGCCAGGCCGGCCGCACTCACAATGATCGGAACCGCCAGCGATGTAACCCAGGGTGCATTCAGTGCGGAGGCGATAATCAGGCCCAGCACAAGGAGCGAGGTCAGGCCGGCGGCCAAGCCCAGACCGCGCTTGTCGGCGAGCGCCCTGGCGCCAATGCTGGCGTCGGCGCCAGCAGCAGGAATCAGCAGCCACGCGACCACATAGGCTGCCACAGCGAAGCCGCTGGTCGCGAACGCCGCCACGATGATCAGCACGCGCACCATTCCGACGTCGAAGCCTGTGCGCTTGGCGATGCCGGAGGCCACGCCGCCGAGCAGACACCCGTCGATCTCACGCCGGAGCGGACCGTCGCCGCTCGGACCACGACTTACCCGCAGCCCTAGCGCTTCCAGGCGGGCCGTCCACCGGCTTGGCCGACCTGGCGGCGGCTCGCCGTCCGACGGTGGGTTGCTGTCTTGCGTGCCGCGCCACGACTGCCAGCGCTCAGTCGGAGCGGCCGCGTTGAACGGCCCGTTGCCGGGCTGACCCGGAGCACCGGCGCGGAACGGCCCGCCGCCGGGCTGACCCGGCGTACCGGCATGATGCGGCCCATCGGGCTCACGCCCCTGACCTCGGCCGTCGCCGCGCACCGGCCCAGCCGCCTGATCGCTGTCCGCCGGCCGCGACGCGCCCGGCTGGGTCGGGCTGTCGGCACCTGGAGACCCGCCCGGCTCAGCCGGGTTATCTGCACGCAGCGACCCGCCCGGCTGGAACCTGGCGTAGGGCCGCGTGGTGGCGTTAGCCTCGCCTGCGGCCGGCAGACCGTCAGCGGCGGCGGCACGGAGACCGGCTGGTGGGTTGGCGTTATCGCCCATGTGCCCATCATCGCGCCTCCGCCGACCGGTCGCCATCCGGGCACGCCCTGGTCATTGTGCTGGGCGTTCAGGGTCCGGTCAGGGTTCTTCCCGATAGTCCAGCCGGCGGCAAGCGGGCAGTCTGAGGTCATGGACACAACGACAAGGCCTCCTCAGGAGGATCAGATGGCTCGCAGTGACGGGCCGGGACGGCAACCGACGGGACACCAGGTTGGTCAGCGCGCGCTGACGCGCCGACGAGATGATCGGATGCTCGCCGGGGTGGCATCCGGCATCGCCGGGTACTTCGGCATCGACGCCCTGCTCGTCCGGATCGCGTTCGCCGTGCTCACGATCGTCGGCGGTGTTGGCATCCCGCTCTATATCGCGTGCTGGCTGCTGATACCCGAGGATGGCGCCGAGCGCTCGATCGCCTCGGACTTCACGAGCAACATGCAGGCATGGCGGAACTGACCCGCAGGAACTGACTGACCAGGGAGGCCAGTACACGATGTCGAATCCGGTGAGCCCGCCGCAGCCGACCAATCCAGCGCTTCGGCGGGCCAGCTGGCCCGGCGCGGACATGCGGGTCGGCGACGCTGAGCGGGCCGAGATCGCTGATCGCCTTGCCAAGCATTTCAGCGACGGCCGGCTCGACGAGGCCGAGTTCAACGAGCGCCTTGACCGGGCGATGCGGGCCAAGACGATGGCCGACATGTCCGGGCTGCTATCCGACCTGCCGGGCGAGCCGGATCCGCAACAGCCAGACGGACGCCGCCATCACCGCAAGATGCTCAAGGTCCAGCTCGAGCGAGAGCGGTTGCTACTCAAGCACGAGCGGCGGGAGCACCGGCGGGCGGAGCGCGAGCTGCGGTGGCGGGCGATGCGCTGGTTCCCGCTGCTCGTGGCCCTGGTCGTGGGGATCGTGATCATCGTTCATACCCTCACGCATTCGGTCGCTGCATGGCTGGTGATCGGGCTGATCGCGTTCTTGTGGCTGCGCCATCGTGGATCGGGTGGCCATCGCGCCGACCAGCACAGTCCCCAGCAGCACGACCTGGACCTGCGACACACCGACCTGCGAGACAGCGACCTGCGACACACCGACCTGCGACACACCGACCTGCGAGACAGCGACCTGCGAGACAGCGACCTGCGCTCAGGCGATTGGTAGCCCCTGCCGGCATCAGGGAGTGGAGATGGCCTCGAGCCACTCCCTGATGTACCAGTTCCTGATGACCCCGTGCAGAACGAAAGGGCACAGTTTCATTCGATGGCGGAGCTTAGCGCGGCGACCCGGTCGATGCCGACGCCGCTGATGAGGATTCGCTCCTTGTTGCTCGCGGTCAGCCGGGCGGTCCAGTCGGTGAACCCGCCGTCGCCGACCTCGGCCCAGTCGCAGCCGGACCAGACGTTGATCTTGAAGCACAGCTCGCGGTAGTAGCCGCGCCCCGCCTCGCGCTCGTTGTCGATCACAACCTCGAGCGGCACGCCGCCAAGCAGCGGGGCGAGTGACATCGCTATCGTCTTGCCGGCCGATGTGATCGGGGTCAGCGCCAGCTGGATCCGGGCCAATCCGATCGCCGCCAGTCCGGCGGCAACCGCATTCACGTGCTCGGCCACCGCCTCGCGCTCAAACCGATGACCCCCGTCGTCGCGCCCGGCGGTGACGAGACCAAGCAAGCTGAAGTGTGCGAGGTATCCGGCCCGCTCGACCTGCTGCGCCCGCACCACTCGCTGGAATGCCGCCAGCCTGACCGGTGCGTCCCGCTCCGCGATCCGCCGGGTCGCGGCTTCGAGCGCCAGCGCGTTCGTCGGATCGGCGGCGGCCTCGCAAGCCCGCATCGCGGTGACGACCTTGTCCTGGCTGACTGGCCCGAGCGCTGAATGCGTGCCGAGCGGTACCAGCGGCGCCAGCGTCAGCACCTCGAACGAGGCGGGCAGGCTCGCGGCCAGGAGATCCTCGGTCTGACGGAGTCGACGCCACGGCGCTCTGGCCGGCTGCACGAACCTGTCGCTGCGGTATCGGCGAAGGACGCTCGCCGGCGTCTGGCTGGCGGCGCGCCTTCTGGCCACTTCCAGCATCAGCGTCGTGAAGTCGCTGCCGCTGAGTCCGACCAGCCGTTCGACGACTTCGACCCCGATTGTGTGCTCCAAGCGCGCCAGCGCCGCAGCGCGTGCGCCCTCACCTCGGTCAGTCGACACGCGAACCATTGTCGCGCGTGAGACCCTGACAGTTTCGTGGCCACAAAAGGTGCAAATTACTCCCGAAAGTGACTGGAACCGACAGGGTCTCAGTTCCACAGCCGAATTGTCGGCGCCGGCGACCACCCTGGGATCTGTGAACTCACCAGCGTTACGGCCGTTTCGTCGCGTAGCGGACATTACGACCACGGCCGAGCTGCTCGCCGACGGCTTGTCGGCGGCGCAGATCCGGACCCGCGTGCGACGGGGCGACTTGTTCCCCGTGCGCCGCGGTATCTACGCGAGCGGGCCCCGTGTTCGCAAGTTGTTGAGCCTAACGGGCGGCGATCAGCTGCTGAAGGTCGCTGCCGCGGCTGCCGCCATCGGACCGGACGCCGTCGTCAGCCATCAGTCAGCCGCCTCGCTGCACCACATCGACCAGCTGGGGCCGACGTACCCGCAGGTAACGCTGACTTGTCCGCCGCAGCGGGGATGGCGCGGCCAGCGAGGAATCCGGCTGCACGCCGCAACTCTGCCAGCCGACCACATGACGGCGCAGCTGGGCATGCTGTGGACGACGCCCGCCCGGACCGTGATCGACCTGGCCCGCAGCCTGGACTTCCGGGCCGGTGTCGTCGCTGCCGACTCCGCGCTGCGCCGGAAGCTGACAACGCAAGAGGAGTTGCTGTCGGTCCTGGCTGCGTGCCCGCTGCGCAGCGGCATCCGGCGGGCGACAGAAGTCGTGGAGTTCGCCGACGGGCTCGCGGAGTCGCCGTTGGAATCCATCGCGCGAGTAGTGTTCCGGGACTGCGGACTGCCGCCGCCCGCTTTACAAGTGTGGCTGGGCGGGACGACCGAGCCAGCTGCACGTGTCGATTTCTACTGGAAGAAGTACCGCACCATCGTCGAGGTCGACGGGGCGGTCAAATACACCGATCCGCTCCGGGCGAGCAACCAGCTTCGCCGCGACGCCATACTGCGGGCGGATGGATTCGAGGTCGTTCACTTCGGCTGGGCGGAGATCACCGAGAACCCGGCATGCGTCGTCACGTCCATCAAGGCGGCCTTCCGTCGCCACATGATCATCTCGGCTCAAGACGGTGCAGCCGGCTAGATCACTGACCGAGCAGGGCGTCGAGCGCAGCGCGGATGCGTTTCTCCGAGACGGGTCCAGGAGTCCCGAGCACCTGCGCGAACAGACTGACGCGCAGTTCCTCGAGCTGCCAGCGGATCGCCACGACGTCGGCCCGGACGCGGGCCTCGGGCGGCAGCTCCCGGCGCACCGCGTCGTAGTCGGAGGCGAGCCGGCGCACGACGGCCATCCGCTCGGCGTCCCTGGCCTGGTTGCCGCCGAGGTTGTTCAGCCGCCTCAGCATGCCGCGCAGGTACCGCACCAGGTCGGGCAGCCGAGCCGAGCCCGTTTCGGTGATGAATCCGGGATGGATAAGGCCGGCGAGCTGCGCCCGCATGTCGTCCAGGGCCGGCGCAAGCGCTGGCACCCCGCCACCCGCGCCCGCACCCGCGCCCGCTCCGACCCGAACCCGAACCCGAACCCGAACCCGAACCCGAACCCGCCAGCCTCATCTGGACCTCGTGTGCTTCGGCAAGTATCTGGGCGACCGTCTCAAGGACCGAGGCCACCGAAGGCGCAAGACGGTCGCGGGCCGTCTCGACAAGCTGGGCAAAGCCCTCGGCATCCCAGGGCGGCCCGCCGGATTCCGCGATGACCTGGTCCGCTGCGCACGCGGCGCAGTCGTCGAGCAGTGCCTGCGCGCCGGGATACGGATGGCTGCTCAGTGCCACCTTCGCGGGCATCGGCAGCCGGCCCGCGATCGAACGCACGCCAGATGGCACCGCGAGGAGCAGCAAGCGCCGCGTTCCACGCCGCATCGAGGCGGCTGCCTGCGCCGCGGTGTCGAACACCCGGATGTCTACGGAGTTCCCGGCATCGGCGAGAGCCGGATAACCGCGTATCTGACCGCTGCTGAACTCGCGCGGCAGCGCGCCGAAGTCCCATCGGGTGATCCCAGTCCGGGTCAGGCTGGCGGCCGCCTCGGTGAGGACGGCCGACAAATGCGGCCGCAGCTGTGCTCGCAGCTCGCTCAGGTCCTTGCCGGTCCCCAGCGCGGCGCCGTTGTCGCCAAGAACCCGGTACGTGACGCGCAGGTGGGCTGGCAGATCGGACAGGTCCCAGGCCGAGCGCGGGATCCGCACGCCGGCCAGGCGGCCAAGTGCATTGCTCAGTGCGTCCAGGAGATCTCCGCGCGGCTCGCCGAGCGTCGCCAGTACCGCCCTGGCGGTATCGGGCGCCGGAATGAAATGGCGGCGCAGGTCCTTCGGCAGCCCCCGAATGAGCTCGGTCACGAGCTCGAGTCTCAGTCCAGGCACCTGCCAGGACAGACCAATCTCGTTCCGGTCGTAAAGGTCCGTCAGCTGGATGTCTGCCGTGACGCCATCGTCCGCCTCACCGGGCGCGAACTCATAGGACAGCGGGATGGCGCCCCAGGACGCCGGGTAGTCCTCGGGGCTGATCTCGTCTGCCACCGGTCCGGCCAAGTCGGCGGCGGTGAGGTCGAGCAGGCCAGGGTCGGCGTGGCGAGCCTTCTTCCACCACGACTCGAAGTGGCGGGCTGAGGTAACTGTCTTGGGTATGCGAGCGTCGTAGAAATCGAAGACGACGCGGTCATCAGCCACAAGGCCGCGCCGGCGGGCCTTGTGCTCAAGTTCCTCGGCCTGCTGTCTGGCAAACTGATTACGGGCCAGGAACGCGGAATGCGTCTGCCAGTCACCCTCGACCAGCGCGTGCTGGATAAACATCTCCCTGGCGGCCGTGGGGTCGACATTGCCGTAGTTCACCGGGCGCGCGGCCACAATCGGCAGGCCGTAGAGGGTGACCTTCTCGGCCGCCATGACGGCACCGCGGCGAGCGTCCCAGTGCGGTTCGCTGTAGCTGCGGCGGACCAGATCGCCGGCCAGCGACTCGGCCCATTCCGGCTCGATGCGAGCGATCGTCCTAGCCCATAGGCGCGAAGTCTCGACGAGCTCAGCCGCCATCACCCACTGCGGCGGTTTGCGCGCGAGTGGCGAGTCGGGGAAGATCGCGAACCGCGCGCCGCGGGCTCCGGCGAACTCGACCGGACCCCGGCGGCGCCTACCAGCGACTGCACCGCCCGCGGCGCCGCCGTCACCGGGCGTGCGGCTGGCGGGCTTGCGGTCTGGCTCCTGGATGCCGATGTGCGACAGCAGCCCGGCCAGCAGTGACTGATGGACGCGATCGGCCAGGTCGGCCGGATACCGGCCGCTAGCCTCGGCAGGCTGGCTGTCAGCCCGCTTCTGACGACGCGGGCGCGCCTGGTCCTGCTCAGCTTTCCGGCCCGAGCCGTCGTCGCGAACGTGTCGGCCGACGAGAATGCCCAGATCACGAGCAGCTTGCTGCAGCTGGCTGTACACGTCCTGCCACTCGCGCACGCGCAGGAAGTGCAGGTACTCACGTCGGCACAGGCGGCGGAACGCCGACGATGAAAGCTGCCGCTGCTGCTCGCGCAGGTAGTCCCACAAGGTGAGCAACGTCAGGAAGTCCGACCCCGGCTCAGCGAAGCGGCGGTGCATGGCGTCGGCCGCGTCCCTGGCGTCAGCAGGTCGCTCGCGCGGATCCTGGATCGCCAGGGCTGCGGTAATGATGAGCACCTCGCGGGTGCAGCCGTTGCGCCCAGCGGCCAGGATCATCCGGCCAAGACGGGGATCGACCGGCAGCTCGGCGAGCTTGCGCCCGGTGTCCGTCAGCCGGGTGACGCCGCCGGCGCGACTCCCGCCGCCCGGCGCGATCGCCCCGAGCTCTTCGAGGAGGCGCAGGCCGTCGGCCACGTTCCGTGAATCGGGCGGGTCGACAAACGGAAAGTCAGTGACCACGCCCAGGTCCAGTGCCGCCATCCGAAGGATGACGGAGGCGAGGTTGGTGCGGAGGATCTCCGGATCGGTGAACTCCGGGCGCGAAGAGTAGTCTTCCTCGCTGTACAGCCGGATGCAGATGCCGTCCGACGTGCGGCCGCAGCGGCCCTTGCGCTGGTCGGCCGAGGCGCGCGAGATGGCCTCGATCGGGAGCCGCTGGACCTTGGTGCGCTGGCTGTAGCGAGAGATCCGCGCGGTGCCGGGGTCGATCACGTACTTGATGCCGGGAACGGTCAGCGAGGTCTCGGCAACGTTGGTTGCCAGTACGACGCGCGTGCCCTGGTGCGGCTGGAAGACGCGGTACTGCTCCGCTGCCGACAGCCGGGCGTACAGGGGCACGATCTCCAGGCCCGGCTCGTCGGCTAGGGCGTCGGCGGTGTCGCGGATCTCGCGCTCGCCGGACAGGAACACCAGGATGTCGCCGGGCCCCTCGCGCCGCAGTTCCGTGACGGCGTCGGCGATTGCCTGAATCTGGTCACGCGGCTCGGCCTGGCTCTCGGTGTCACCGTCTTCGGGACCTGTCAGCGGCCGATGCCGCACCTCGACCGGGTACGTGCGGCCGGACACCTCGACGATGGGCGCTCCGGCACCGTGCTGGCCTGATTCGCCTCCGGCACCTTGCTTGCTTGGTTCGCCTCCGCCACCTTGCTTGCTTGGTTCGCCTCCGCCACCTTGCTTGCTTGATTCGCCTCCGGCACCTTGTTTGCTCGATTCGGCTCCGCCAAAATGCTCGCTGAACCGCTGCGGGTCGATCGTGGCCGACGTGATGATGACCTTGAGATCGGGGCGGCGCGGCAGGAGCTGCTTGAGGTAGCCGAGGATGAAGTCGATGTTCAGGCTGCGCTCGTGCGCCTCGTCGATGATCAGAGTGTCGTAGCGGCGCAGCAGTCGGTCGCGCTGCATCTCGGTCAGCAGGATGCCGTCCGTCATGACCTTGACCAGGGTCTCGTCGCTGCTGGTGTCGGCGAACCTGACCTTGTACCCGACCACTCCCCCGAGCTCGGTACCCAGCTCGGCGGCGATCCGATCGGCCACAGTCCGGGCCGCGATACGGCGGGGCTGCGTGTGGCCGATCTGGCCGATGATGCCGCGACCGAGCTCCAGGCAGATTTTCGGCAGCTGAGTCGTCTTCCCCGAACCCGTCTCTCCGGCGATGATCACGACCTGGTGATCGCGGATCGCCGCGGCCAGCTCTTCCCTGCGCTGGCTGACGGGCAGCTCAGGCGGATAGGTAATGACCGGCACTGCGCTGCGGCGCGACTGGACCCGCTCCTCGGCCGCGCCGACCTCGGCGGCCAGCTCGGCGATCGCCCGCTCGCGCGCGGCCGCGTCCCGCACGGACCCCACCCTGTCCGCGCGCCTGCCCAGCCGCTGCTGATCGCGCAGCATCAGCGCAGGCAGGCTGGCTCGCAGCTGGGCGAGCGTGGCAGTCACGGCGGGCTCTCTCTTCCTGGGTCTGGGTCCGGCTTCCGGCTTCCCGGGTCTGGTCGGGGGACGGCACGCGAAGGCCATCCGGCATCTCAGCGTGCGGGCAGCGAGTCGATCAAGGATGACTGGCCGCCGGCCGACTGTGCTAACGCTTTTCCGGCCCTGTTCCTATCCCGGCCGCATTTCCAGCTCCCCTCGGCTGACGGCCGCCCGCCGGCTGCCCTGGCCAAACGTCGTCGGCCGCACGGATACTGGAACCCTGCGGCGACGCACCCCTCCCAGGAGGTCGTGATGACGGACCAGAACTCGCCGGGTCAGCCAGGCCAGGACGCCGCCGGAGACCTGGCCGGCGCGCTCGACATGCTGCTGGCTGACGGCGCGCTCGGGGTACTACGGAGATTCCGGCCAGATGGGGCGATTCTGCGGCTCGCGGCAAGCCTCGCACAGCGACCTCACCTAGTCAGCCAGCGCGTCGCCGGGCTCGGCGCGGAGCTGGGCAAGATCGTGCAGGGCTCCTCCCAGCTAGTCCCTGACCGCAAGGACCGCCGCTTCGCCGACCCGGCCTGGAGCCAGAACCCGATGCTCAGGCGCCTGCTCCAGGCGTACCTGGCGGCAGGCCAGACAGCTACTGGCCTGCTGGCCGGCGCGGAGCTTGACTGGCGTGATGATGAGCGGCTGCGGTTCGTGCTCGCCAACCTCATCGCTGCGGCGTCCCCGAGCAACAACCCCCTGCTTAACCCAGCCGCAATCAAGACACTCGTGGATACGGGCGGCCTGAGCGCGCTGCGCGGCCTCCGAGCCCTGCTGTCCGACCTGGCCGAGCCGCCCCGCGTCCCGGCCATGGTCGAGCCGGGTGCCTTCGAGGTCGGCCGCGACCTAGCGCTGACGCCAGGCTCGGTCGTCTTCCGCACCGAGATGTTCGAGCTCATCCAGTACGCGCCCGTCACCGACGAGGTGCTCGAGTACCCCGTCCTGATCGTGCCGCCGATGATCAACAAGTACTACATCACCGACCTGGCGCCCGGCCGGAGCATGACCGAGTACCTGGTCGGCCAGGGCCATCAGGTCTTCGCAATCAGCTGGCGCAACCCCGACGCGCGCCATCGGGACTGGAACCTGGACAGCTACGGCAGCGCCGTCATCCAGGCTCTCGACGCGGCGATCGCCGTCAGCCGCGCGGACAAGGCCAGCATCTGCGCCCTGTGCTCAGGCGGGATCGTCTCGTCCATGGTCGCCGCGCACCTCAGCAACATCGGCCAGCTGGACCGGGTCGCCAGCCTGTGCCTCGGCGTCACGGTGCTGGACCAGGAGCGCGCTGGCACCGCCGGGGCGATGATCGACGAGTCGACAGCGGCCGCGGCCGTGGCGGCGTCGAGTGCCCGCGGCTACCTCGACGGCCGTGCGCTCGCTGAGGTCTTCGCGTGGCTGCGCCCTGACGACCTGATCTGGAACTACTGGGTCAACAACTATCTCCAGGGTCGGACGCCGCCGCCGTTCGACATCCTGTACTGGAACGCAGACACCACGCGGCTGCCCGCCGCCCTGCACCGCGACTTCATCACCCTCGCGCTCGGCAACGCCTTGACGCGGCCCGGTGCGGCCACGCTGCTCGGCTCGCCTGTAGACCTCGGGAAGGTGGACACCGAGACGTACGTGATCGCTGGCATCGCCGATCACATCTGTCCCTGGCAATCGTGCTATCGCACAACACAGCTCCTAGGCGGCCCGGTCACGTTCGTCCTGTCCACCAGCGGGCACATCGCGTCGATGGTCAATCCGCCCGGCAACCCCAAGGCCACGTTCCAGACGGCTGCCGACAACCCGGCCGATCCGCGCGAGTGGCTCGCGATGGCGCAGACGATCAGCGGCAGCTGGTGGCCGCACTACTCGGACTGGCTCGCCGCGCGCAGCGGTCATGACCGCAAGAGCCGGCGGAGGCCCGGCCGTAAGGGCTTTGAGGTACTCGCCGCCGCGCCCGGTACATATGTTCACGACCGATAGCCTCCGCTCGGTCGCAATCGGCGACCAGGTACTGCGGACATCGATACGGCGAAGCCGCGTCCGCCGGCTCGGCCAGGCCGATAGGACCCCGCTGCTCCTGATCAACGGCATCGGCGCCAGCCTGGAACTGCTCGAGCCGTTCGTCGACGCGCTGGACCCCGCGATCGAGGTGATCAGGTTCGACGTACCGGGTGTGGGCGGCTCGCCGTTGCCGATTCGGCCCTACCGGTTCACCGGCCTGTGCGCACTCATCGGCCGGATGCTGACCGAGCTCGGTTACGACACCGTCGATGTGCTCGGCATCTCCTGGGGCGGCGGTGTCGCGCAGCACTTCGCCGCGGTCCAGCGTTCGCGCTGCCGACGGCTCGTCCTGGTCAGCACCGCGACTGGCGCGCTGATGGTGCCGGCCAAGCCGAGCGTGCTGGCCAAGATGATCACGCCCCGCCGCTACACCAATCGCGCTTACCTCGAAGACGTCGCCGGCAGCCTGTACGGCGGCAGCGCGCGGACCGACGCGGACCGCGTCGTGGCGGCCATGAACGCACACAACCGGGTCGGGTCGCCGCGTGGCTATCTCTATCAGCTCGCGGCCGGGGCCGGCTGGACCAGCCTGCCGTTCCTTCCGCTGCTGCAGCAGCCGACGCTGATCTTGTCCGGCGACGACGACCCGATCATCCCGGTCGCGAACGCGCGCATCATGCACCGACTGATCCCGAACTCCTCGCTGCACGTATTCAGCGGCGGGCATCTCGGCCTTGTCACCGAGGCAGCGCAGCTCGCGCCGGTGGTCAGCCAGTTCCTCGCCGCACCCGAGCAGCCCGCGCCGCCCCAGCGGCAACCCCGAGCGCCAGCCCGAGCCCGAAGGGGGTCCTGATATGGATCCGGCCGTCGACGCTGACTTCTACGCACTTGAGCAGTTGCTCGATGACGACGGGCACCGGCGCATCCTGAACGTGCGCGACTTCATGGAGAAGTCCGTCGCCCCGGTGATTAACCACTACTGGACCAGGGAGGAGTTCCCGTTCGACCTGATCCCGGGGCTCGCCGACCTTGGCATCGCCGGCCTCGCCTGCTCCGGCTATGGCTGCCCTGGTGCGGGCAGCCTCCTCGACGGGATGGTCGCGCTGGAGCTGGCTCGGGTGGACCCGTCCATCGCCACGTTCATGGGCGTACACGGCGGCCTCGCGATGGGTTCGATCTACCTGTGTGGCTCGGAAGAGCAGAAACAGCGCTGGCTGCCGGCAATGGCCCGGATGGAGAAGATCGGCGCGTTCGGGCTGACCGAGCCCGACGTCGGATCCGGTGTCGCGGGCGGCCTGACCACCACTGCCCAGCGCGACGGCGACGTATGGGTGCTGAACGGGCAGAAGAAGTGGATCGGCAACGCGACCTTCGCCGATCTGATCATCATCTGGGCTCGCGACGTGGCCGACAACCAGGTCAAGGGCTTCGTCGTCGAGTCCGGCGCGGAGGGCTTCACGCCCAGGAAAATGAAGGACAAGATCGCGCTGCGCGTCGTCCAGAACGCGGAGATAACCCTGGACAACGTCCGGGTGCTCGAGGAGAACCGGCTCCAGGAAGCCACGACCTTCCGGGACACCGCGAAGGTACTGCGCTTGACGAGAGCGGGGGTGGCCTGGCAGGCGACAGGCTGCGCTCGCGGGGCGTACGAGCACGCCCTGGCCTACGCCAAGCAGCGGCAGCAGTTCGGCCGCCCGATCGCCGGGTTCCAGCTCGTCCAGGACCTGCTGGTACGGATGCTGTCAAATGTGACCGCATCCGCCTGCCTGTGCGTGCGGCTGTCTCAGCTCCAGGACCAGGAGATGGCCAAGGATCACCATTCCGCGCTGGCCAAGGCCTTCTGCACCGTCCGCATGCGGGAGACGGTCGGCTGGGCCCGCGAGCTGCTCGGCGGGAACGGCATCCTGCTGGAGAACCAGGTCGGCAGGTTCGTGGCGGACGCCGAGGCCATCTACTCCTACGAAGGCACCCGCGAGATCAATACGCTCATCGTCGGGCGTGCCATCACCGGCCTCGGCGCGTTCGTCTGACCAGAGCGGACTCCGGACGTCACGCGAGCGGTCCGAGCCGCACCAGACAGGCGCCACCGACCGCCAGCGACGCGATCGCGCCATCGGGCAGGCGGCGGAACTCGACAGTCTCCCCCGACTGGCGGACGCCGGGCGCCACCACGAAGCTGCCGGACCCTGCGGCACGCTTGATCACTACCTTGTCGCTGGGGTCCGTTGCGTCGATCATCGTGAGCTCGCCATCGCGCCACTCCAGCCTGACCAGGACGCTCAGGTCCGGCGACGCGTAGATGCCCAGCAGCGGTGTCAGGTCCGTCGGCGTCGGCGTCGGCGGGCGCAGCTTCGGAGCAGCGGCCTCCACCAGGTCTCGGCCGGCGGCCGCCAGACTCATTGCCAGGGCCGAGGCGTCGGCGACGCCGTTCAGCAGCACGATCGCGCCGACCCGCGTGCTGCGGTCAAAGCAGGCATTCGAGGTGAACCCCGGCAAGCCGCCCGAGTGCTGGACCCAGGTCACGCCATCCGTGCGCACGGCGTACCAGCTGATCCCCCAGGCGCTCGACCATTCCTCGTCGCTGAGGTACCTGGGTTTGTGCATCTCCCGCCGCGTTGCGGCGGCCAGCACATCGGCACGACCGGACTCAACGCCTTCCGAGCTATCCGGGTGCGCAGCTAGCTGGAAAGACAGCCATTTCGCTAGATCCTCGACGGTTGACCACAGCCCGCCCTCCGCCCATACCGGCGGCATAGCCGGCGCGACAGCCAGCTCGTCCGAGAATGCGCGGGCCGCGTAGCCGGTCGCGCGCCGCGCGGCCAGCGCGGGCTCCAGCGGTTCAAATCCGGTAGCCGACATGTCGAGCGGGGTCAGGATGCGGTCCGCTACGTATTGCGGATAGGGGATCTTGCTTGCCCGGTGGACAATCTCGCCGAGCAGCTGGTACCCGAGGTTGCAGTACTTGAGCTGGGTGTTCGGCGGCACCGCCGTAAAGATCTCGGCCACCCGCTCCAGGTTTCGCGCTGCGCGCCCCTCATAGCGCGGCTCGCTGGCCGCGAAATCTGTGCCGGGTGGCTCACCAGTCAGACCGGACTCGTGCGACAGCAAGCGTCGGATCGTCACGGCACCGATGGTGGCGGGGCTGGCGCTGTCCGACAGCTCGGGTAGCCACTTGGCGGCCGGATCGTCGAGTTCGAGCGCGCCCTCGTCGCGCAACTGCATGACCGCCGTGCCCGTGAAGGTCTTGGTGATGGACGCGATCCGGTAGAGCACGTCAGGTCCCGAGGGCCGACCGGCGGCCAGGTTCGCGAATCCGGCGCCCCCCGACCAGATGAGCTCGTCGCCGTGCACGATCCCGGCGGTTGCCCCGTACAGCCGGCTCTCCTTCACGAACGAAGCCAGCCTCGCTCCGAACTCCTCAGCGCCAGCTGCCACCGGATCAGCCATCAGCCTGCTCTCCTATCGCCTGACTGCCACCACCGGGATGCCGGCAGCAACAGCTCCAGCTCTCCTTCGATGACTAGCTTGATGACACATCACCCGGATTATCCCATCGACGGGTATGACTGTCGCCCAGCGCCAGACAGCAACCAGCTCCTGCGCACACCAGTTGGGCCCGCCAGCCCAGCGGACCAGCAGGCACCTCGATGAGCTCGAACCCGGCATCGCGGTAGGTCTGCTCGTGCACATCTTCGAACACAAGCGCCTGCTCGAAGCTGATCCGCCGGGCCGCGGTCGGCTCGATGAACCCCTGGTTTCGCACGAAGAACACCGCCTTCGCGTACACGCCGTCGCGCACGACCCGGTCAACCTCCGCGGCGAGCAGCGCCGGCACCGGCACGTCCAGGTACCGGCAGAGCGCCAGCGTGCAGACCGGCGACCTGTCGAAGAAGACGGCGTCGTGCTCGGGTACGCCGACGCCCGCCTGCTCCTCGCGCTGCCGCTGCAAGCAGGCGATCGCATCGGCAAACCCCGGGCGCATCGACGGTTCCGACCGCCCGAGCGCCAGCTCGAGCGCGATGACGTCGGTCGCCGCCTCTTCGACCACGCGGTGCCCGGTCCGCTCGAGCAGCCGCAGGATCGCGGTCTTGCCGGCCCCAGGCGCCCCAGTCAGCACGTATCGAGGCATGTCTGAGCTCCTTCATCAGATCAATGGGAACGGGGTAAGAAATCGCCGGTGCGCGACCCTAGGCCGCGGCCGCCTACGCCGCTGGATCGACAGGCGGCGAGGCTGCGGCGGCAAGCCGGGCAAGCTCGGCGATAACCGAGTTGGCCAGCCTCGCGATCCCCCAGAGGGCGGCCATGACGGCCAGCACCTCGACCGCAATGCGCGCGCCGCCTCCGTTGAGGTGCTCGTGATAGATGAACAGCCCGAGCATCGCGCCCACCACCGGCTCGAGTACTGCGAACGCAGGAAGCGACGCAGCCAGTCCCGCCGCCCGGAAGGCATTCTGCTGCAGAGTGAACGTCAAGAGGCCGACCATGACGAGCAGGTACAGCCTGACGTCAGCGAACAGCCCAAAGCGCTCAGGTCCGACCAGCGCCGCGACGGTCTTGGTCAGCGCGTCGGTCACTCCGGCGCCAATGCCACCGCCGATGCTGAGCAGCAGCGCCCGGTGCGCTGACGCCATCTTAGTTGCCGCAACGCAGCACACGACCGCGATGGTGATGGCTCCCCCTGCCGCCAGCCCGAGCGAACCAGGCGGCGCGGTGCGATGCCCGCCGGACGGCTGGGCCGCCACGAGGAAGATGGCAAGGCCGCCCACTGCCGCGACGGCCGCGGTCCACTCGGCGTGGCCTAGGCGGCGTCCCTCGGCGCGCGCGGCGAGCAGCAAGGCGAACAGGAGCCCGATCGGGAAGACGGGCTCCACGACGACCAGCCGGCCGAAGTCAAGCGCCGCGGCCTGGCATGCGTACCCGCAGATCACGCCGATCAGGCTGACGAGCCAGCGGCGCCGGCGCACGAGCCGGACCAATACCGCCGGGTCGAATGCGGCCGAGGATGGCAGCTGCGAAGCCGCCCGCTGCTGGGTGACCGAAGCGAGCGCATAGCTGAACGCGCCAGCTGCCGCGAAGCCGACCGCCAGGACCTGTGCCGGTGCGCCAGTCATTCGAGACGGCCACCTGCCCTCCTGGCCGCTCGAGCCGCGATTACGAACCGAAAATGATTAACGTGACGGTCGCATACAGATCATCTTGTTCGCTAGTCCCAAACCCCGGGATTTTCGCGGGAAATGATTACCGTTTGGCAGCAGTCAAGCGGTGCTGGCAAGTTTGACAGCCTGCGGGCGGCTGGCCAGCCAGGGCAGCTCAGCCACGCCGATGGGCGTCGTCGGCGGGGCCTGCATAAAGGGCCAGATCTCCTCGGCGATAGCCCGCCAGTTAGCCGTGGCCTTCATCTCGCCAAGCAGCGCGAAAAGGCCGAGGTTGATCCGCTGCAAAACCACGTACGAGCGCGGTATCCGCGCGTACTGGGCGACTGGGCTGCGGACGTCGAAGAATCGCCGCACGACGGCCGAGGCATAGTCGCCAGTCACCGTCACGGTCTTCGACTCGCGGATCAACTGGTAAAACACGGCTAGGTGGTCGGCGATCTGATCATCGCTGAGCGGCGCGCCTGGCACCAGGAAGCCAGCCTCCTCCAGGCTGGCACGGAACCGGGCCGGGTCCTGGTCCACGCAGAGGTTGCGCGCCATCTGCATCAGCGGGAGCAGGTCAGTGTCGGTGAAGTGCTTCACCATGCCGAAGTCGAGGAAGGTGATCTTCCCGTCGCCGTGGAAGATGTAGTTGCCGGGATGCGGGTCGCCGTTGAACGCGTGCACCTCGTACAGGCTGCGGAAGACGAACCGGTACATGGTCTCTCCGGCCAGGTCGCGTTCCTCCTGCGACCAGTCGACAACGTCGGCAAACCTGGCACCCGTCACGAGCTCGCTTGTCACCACCCGCCGTGTCGACAAGTCGGGCACGATCTCGGGCACGCCAATCGTCGGGTGGCCGGCGAAGTACTCGTGCAGCGTCTGCTGGTTGGCCGCCTCGCGGCGGTAGTCGAGCTCTTCGAGCACGCGCTCCCGGAGCTCGGCGATGAGGCCGTCGACATCCTGGCTCGGCGCAGTCACCCGCAGCATCCGGCGCAGCAGCGAGACGTTGTCCAGGTCGGCCGCCATCATCTCGGCGATACCCGGATACTGCACCTTCACGGCGACGGCCAGCCCGCCCTTGGTAATCGCGCGGTGCACCTGGCCGATGGAGGCAGCGGCGATGGGCTCGGGATCCCAGCGCGCGAAAAGCTGCTCGGGTGGCTGGCCCAGCTCCGCCTCGACGACCCCGGCGGCGAGCTGCGGGCTCATCGGCGGGACGCTGTCCTGGAGCCGGCTGAGCGTGCGGCGGACCGATGGCGCCAGGCCGTCGTCGACGTAGCTGGCCATCTGGCCGAGCTTGACCATGACCCCCTTCATCGTCCCGAGCGTCGCGGTCACGTCGTCGGCGGTCTGCATGGCCAGGTCGGTGCGCAGTTTCTGGCGGTTCTCACCGGCGGCCATGAACAGGCGGGGCGCGCTGCCTGCATAACGCAGGCCACCGCGCACGGCAAGCTGCGCAGCTGCCAGGCCACGCTCGAACCGCAGACGTCCGACGCGCCTTCGGACCAGCGCTATTCCGGCTGCCGTCGCGGCGGTACCAGCAGACAACGCGAACAGTGCCCGCCACGGCCCTCTCATGCGCGCACTGCGGCGCGCATGCGCAGGGTGATGCGCTGCCTGGCCTCCAGGACTCCAGGCTCGCCGATGAAGACCGCGTCGAGCACGCCGAGCGCCTGCCGGATCTCCTCGCGGCGGGCAGTGGTTAGCTCTGGCGCGGAATAGCCGTACATCTGGATGGCCCAATCGGGCAGCGAAATAAGCGTCGCCTCCCTGATGTCCTGCCAGATCTCGGCGACCTCCGGATCGAGTCCCGGCGGGTCAAGCAGATAGGCCATCGACTCCCTGGCCGCCGGGGTGCACAGCAGCTGGGGTCGCACCCACGTCATGTACTTATCGAGGGCGGTAAGGCTGTCAGGCACGAGCTCGACCGGCACGCCGATCAGCTCGGCCGCGACCACCATCTCCTCGACGTAGCTATCGGCCTCGTCGGCCGTGAGCGGGGTCCCGAACTTCTCCCTGGCAGCGATGTTCGAGTCGACAAGTCCCGCATGCACCCACAGCAGGAGCTCGGGATCGCCTGCGGCATATGGCTTGCCAGTCTCGTTATCGACGCCTGTGACGTGCTGATGAATCCGCCTGACGCGTGCGGCGGCGCGCTCAGCAGTACCCCGTTCCCCGAATGTGATTGTTGCCAGGTACGCCGAAGTCGCGGCGAGCCTGCCAACAGGATCAGCGCGCCAGTCGCTGTGCTGATCGACACCGGCCATCGCCAGCGGGTGCAGTGCCTGGATCATGAGCGCCCGCAGACCAGCGACGGGAGCGGACAGGTCGCCGCTGGCGCGCCAGGTGACGCTCGCCGGGCCGAAGAAGCCATCGTCGACGGGATCCTCCGGGATGCCGTTGATGAACGCAGCGGCCGACCGCTCGACCAGGCCCGCCGCGTCCGCGTACTGGTCCATACCCGTCACGTTACCTCTCGTCCCAGTGGGCAGCCGCCCATGTCAGCGGCCAGACAAGCGCTCGCGCAGGGCAGGAGCGGTCCAATCGAGCGCAGGCCCGTCCGGGACGATCCGGGACGGGTTCAGGTTCGGGTGGGTGGTGTAGTAATGCCGCTTGATCTGGTCGAACCTCGTCGTGTCACGGAAGGCGGGGAGCGCGTACAAGTCGCGCGCGTAGCCCCATAGGTTCGGGTAGTCGCTGATCCGGCGCAGGTTGCACTTGAAGTGCGAGTAGTAGACGGCGTCGAATCTGGCTAGCGTCACCCACAGCCGCACGTCGGCCTCGGTGATCGCGTCGCCGAGGAGGTAGCGGTGCTCGGACAAGCGGGCCTCGAGCAGGTCCAGCGTCGCGAACAGCCGGGTGACCGCCTCGTGGTAGCTCTCCTGCGTCGTGGCAAATCCCGAGCGGTAGACGCCGTTGTTGACCGTTGCGTACACCAGCTCGTTGAGCTCGTCGATCTGCGGCCGCACATGCTCGGGATACAGGTCGTAGGCCGGGTTGGCCCAGGCCCCGAACTGCGTATCCAGGTCGAGCGTGATGTCCGGGAAGTTGTTGCTGACGATGCGCCTCGTCTGCCGGTCCCACAGCACGGGCACCGACACGTGCCCGTCATAGCCAGGCTCGGTCGCGTCGTAGGCCTCGCGGAGAAGGGCGAAGCCGTTCACCGGGTCGAGGTCGTACCCATCGCCCGCCCGGAACGCCCAGCCTCGCCCGTCCCGCACCGGATCTACCGCGGACAGCGAGACAACGTCGGTGAGGCCGAGCAATTCGCGCACGATGGCCGAGCGATGCGCCCACGGGCACGCCCACGAGATGTACAGGTGATAGCGACCGGGCTCCGCCTTGTAGCCGCTGGACCCGTCGGCTGTGACCCTGCCCTGGAAGGGGTAAGCGGCGCGGACGAACTCCCCGGCCTTCGTGGTCTGCGGCAGCGCGGCCTTCCTCGGCTTAAAGTCGCCATAGTCCCCGAATGTCGCGAAGTCCACCGGACTGGCGCCGCTGGCCTGCGTGATATTCGTCATCGGATCTCCCTCGCGAGGCCCGTCCGCCGCTTGACTGCGGCCTGCCCGCAGCAACCACGTGGACCGCGAAGCCATTCCGGCCGGGCGCCAGGCGACGGCCGGCACCCGTGCGGAAAGATGAGCGGGTGAGCACTGACGCCTCGGCCGTCGCGGCCGTGCCCGCCTCGCCCGTCGCGGCCGTGCCCGTGCCCGCCTCGCTGGCGGAGCAGGCTGAGCCTGCCGAACCGCAGGCGGTCGTCGCGCCACTGACCAAGGCGGCGATCTTCCTGGTCGCTGTGGTGAACGCGGATCCCGCTAGCGGTGACGCCGTCGTCGGCCTCTGCTCCGACGTCGCCAGCCTGGTCAAGGCCGTCGGATTCCGCGACCTGAACGGTCGGCTTACGTGCGTGACCGGGTTCGGCGCATCAGCCTGGGACCGGCTGACCGGGCGGCCACGGCCGTCTGGGCTGCATCCCTTCCGCGAGATCCGGGCTGAGCGCCGGCACGCGGTGAGCACGCCCGGCGATGTGCTGTTTCACATCCGCGCCACCCGGATGGACCTGTGTTTTGAACTGGCCAGCCAGATCATGACGAGGCTGGACGGCGTGGCCACGATCGTGGACGAGGTGCACGGCTTCAGCTACTTCGACGAGCGGGACCTGCTGGGGTTTGTCGATGGCACTGAGAATCCGACTGATGCGGCCGCCGTGCAGTCCGCCATCATCGGCGACGAAGAGCCTGCCTACGCCGGCGGAAGCTACGTCATCATCCAGAAGTACCTACACGACCTGGCCCGCTGGAACCTCCTGCCGGTCGAGGATCAAGAAAAGATCATCGGCCGGACCAAGCTGTCCGACATCGAACTCGACGACGCGGTCAAGCCGACGTCCGCACACAACGCCCTCACGACCATCGTCGTGGACGGTGCGGAAGTGGACATCGTCCGGGACAACATGCCGTTTGGTCGCGTCGGCTCCGGAGAATACGGCACATATTTCATCGGCTATGCGCGCTCGCCGGCAACGACGGAGCAGATGCTGACCAACATGTTCGTCGGCTCGCCACCGGGTAATTACGACAGGATCCTGGACTTCAGCACGGCGGTGACCGGCTGCCTGTTCTTCGTCCCGTCCCAGACGCTCCTGGACAGCCTTGCGGACGATGACGATGCGGCCGATGAGGCAGCATCTTCGAGCGGGTCGGGCCACGGATCAGCACCACTTGCCCCGCAGTCACAGACACAGCAGTCACAGCCACCTCACAGCCAGCCCCCAGCCAGCCAATGACGGCTCGCTGAACATCGGCAGCCTTCGAGGAGATGCATCAATATGAACAACCTGCACCGCGAGCTCGCGCCCATTTCGGACGAGGCCTGGGGCGAGATCGAGCAGGAGACGACGCGCACGCTGAAGCGCTACCTCGCGGGCCGCCGGGTCGTGGACGTCAACGGCCCGGCCGGGTCGACATTGTCGGCCGTCGGCACCGGTCATCTGGAGAGCATCGACCCGCCAGCGGAGGGCGTCCGGGCCAGGCAGCGCCGAGCGCTGCCGCTGGTCGAGCTACGAGTCCCGTTCACGCTCAGCCGACAGCAGATCGACGACGTGGCGCGCGGGGCGGTGGACTCGGACTGGCAGCCGGCCAGGGAGGCTGCACGGGTGATCGCCGCCGCCGAGGACCGGGCGATCTTCGCCGGGTACTCAGCGGCAGGCATCGGCGGCATCACGCCGGGCGTCAGCAACCCGCCGCTCACCCTGCCCGCCGAGGTAGCCGACTATCCGATGGCGTTCGCGCAGGCTGCCGGCCAGCTGCGCGCCGCCGGAGTGGACGGCCCGTACACCGCGGTGCTGTCCGCCGAGGCCTACACCGCCGTCAGCGAGGCCAGCGATCACGGCTACCCCATCATCCGCCATTTGCGTAACGTGCTCGACGGCGAGCTGATCTGGGCGCCGGCCATCAGCGGGGCCGTCGTGCTCACCTCTCGCGGTGGCGACTTCGTCCTGCATCTCGGGCAGGACCTGTCGATCGGCTATCTGTCCCACACCGACGACGACGTCGTGCTCTACCTCCAGGAGAGCTTCACTTTCCAGCTCGTGACCGCCGAGGCGGCCGTCGCGCTGACGACGCCAACAGGGAGCCACACGGCTTAGGTCCGGCGCTGCGGTTGGGTGTGTGCCTGTGAGCCCGGCCTAGCTGCCGGGCTGCCCAGCTGCCGGGCCCCTAGCTGCCGGGCCCCTAGCTGCCGGGCTTGGCCTAGCTGCCGGGCTTGGCCTAGCTGCCGGGCTAGTTCTGGCTGTAGGGCGTGTAGCGGAGGTCGGGCGCAGGAGTCGCGGTCAGCGACTTCAGCATCTGCATCTCGCGCGCCAGCACCCTGCGCTCGGCCATCAGGCGCCGGTGCGCGTCGGGCTCCTCGAGCAGCCGCTGCTTCACCGGCAGGTCGACGACGATCGCTGCGGCGATCAGGTACGACAGCAGCAGGGGCTCGTCCGGCAGGTCTGTGATCGTGATCTGCGCGCCGCCACGCTCGGACAGCACGTCCAGGTAGGAGCGGAAGGACTGCTGCGCGACAGGCACGACAACCGCCGCCTCGGCGGCGTCGCCTACGTCGTCGGGCAGGAACTCGACCTCACCGCTGAAATACGGCGCCTCCGGCCCAAGGCCGACCAGCGTGAACCGCCGCGCGCCCACCGTCATTAGGTCAAAACGGCCATCCTCGTATGCCTCTGCCTGCTGCAGGACCGCAGTGCAGCCGGTGTCGTACAGCGCAGAGACGCCGTCAACACCTGTCTCCCGGCCGTGTCGGATGGCGATGACGCCGAATTCCTGCGGTTCGGGCCGGCCCATCAGGTCCGCGACAAGCTGCCGGTACCGCTCCTCGAAGATGTGCAGGGGAAGCACCAAGCCCGGATACAGCACGCTTCCGAGCGGGAACAGCGGCAGCCTCGTGCTCATAATTCGAGGCTATTGCGGCGACGAGTGTGCAACCAAGCCGGCGTGCGGCAGAAAGCTCCTGCGAGATGGCGCATCCAGCGACGTAACCGGCTGGCTGTCGACAGGCCTGACGGGCTAGCGATGTCAGTGCCGTGCGGCAGGCTGGATCCCGTGGTCACCATCGACGATGTGCGCGAGTTCGCCACCCAGTTGCCAAGGGCTTACGAGGCGCTCGTCCGGGACCGGGTCAAGTTCCGGGTCGGGCGGATCGTTTTTGTGGCGTTCTCTCGCGACGAGCAGATCATGGGCTTCGGCTTCCCGAAGGAGGAGCGGGAGGCGCTGGTCGCCGGCGAGCCGGCCAAATTCCTCATGCCCGGCCAGTCCGATCTGCGCTATCACTGGGTGCATGTGCGCCTGGCCGCCATCGACAAGGCCGAGATGCAGGAACTTGTCCTCGACGCCTGGCGCATGTGCGTGCCCAAGCGCGTCGCGGCTGGCTACCTCACGAGCCGGGCCGACGCGCTATGAGCTTCTGTTGGCCAGCTGAGGCAGGCTCGCCGCCGGGTGGGCCGCTGGCGGCCGCCCCGGCCTCTTGATCGCCTGGTAGATCATGGACACCGCAAGCGCTGCCGCGATTGTGAGCGCCAGCGCTGTGGCCAGGTTCATGCCGACCATGTGCCTGGTCGTGGAAATCCCCGCGAAGTAAGCGGGCGGGATAAACGCCGCGATAGCGCAGCTGATCATGCACAGCACCAGCACCGCGCCGTCTCGATGCCAGGGCCGACGGCGCCTCGCCAGCGCCGCGATGGCAATGGCTGCCATGCCGCACCACAACGGCACGTACCACAACAGGCCGAGATGGGCCGGCAGCCGCTGCATGAGCCAACTGAAAGCGATGACCCGAGACTCGGGCTTGCCTGGTGGATATCCGGCCGACGCCGGGTAGTCGCCGAGGGCATACACCCGCTGGACCTGTGCCTGCTCTGCGGCGGCCTGGCCAGTCGTGATGATGCTGCCGGGGTGGGTCACGAGGTAGCGCGCGATGGTGCCCGCGTTGAGCTGCCCTTGATAACGGCCGAAGTCTGGGCTGATACGTACCGATCCGGCGTCCCAGTAATATCGCCCGGCGTACTTAGCCCAACTGACAGGAAGTCCGAGCGCGCGCAACTGGGCCGGAGCCGTGGACCGCTGGGTCACGATGTCAGTGAAGATCATGTCGACGGCCTGGATGTAGTGCAGCCGCTTGCCGTAGTTGCTGGTGAAGTCCCAGCCGGTGTACCCGGCTGCCAGGACGGCGAGGAACACCGCGACTAGCAGAGACGCTGCAGCCTCCCGCGTAGTGAATCGGCGGAGGCTGTACCACCGGCCAGGCGCGGCGCCCGCTAGCGCCAGAGTGACGCAGATGGGCGCCGCAAGGATCAGGTACTGCTCCTTGGACAAGATCGCGAGGAATCCGCCGGTTCCCGCGAACGTCAGGCCGATCAACGTGGAGCGCCACCCTCGGCGCAGGTATACCACTCCCGCAGCGACCAGCAGCAGGCCCACTAGGGCGGCAGGCTCGCTGAACGGCCCGGCATTGGTGTCGAAGAATGAGGCATCCGCCATGATCACCCAGATGACGGCAGCCACCAGGATCTGTGCCCACAGACGCACGCGCAGTCCGGTGACGAGGCTCGCAATCCCCACCGACGCCAGGGCGCACCACAGAACCCCAACCGCGATCATGTTCAGTTCGCCGCGCAGCCCGAAGACCGGTGTCAGCACCCTGCCTATTTCCAGCGCCACCAGCTCTGACGATGGATAGGGGACTCGGCCGGCGCAAACGCCCCGCGACACGTACTCGAAGTAGGCGTAACGGAAGAACAGCGGGTGCCCGCCTGTCACCGGGCCGAGGCCCAGGCCGCACAACAGACGCGGGCCGTCACGGTTGTCCGCCTGAGCTACGGGCGTTGGAACCAGGAACCTCAGCAGGAACAGCGCGAGGCTAGTGGCGAATATTGCCAGCCACGTGCGCGCCCTGAGCAGCTCGCTGCTGAAGGCGGCGCCCGCCGGCCAGAACCCTGATCTTGGCTGGCGAGCGCCCGAATTCCAGTCATTGGCTCTGGAATCGGGCAACATGGAGCCGACGGCCGACTGCGTACCCGGTTTCTCTGCCGCCGGCTCATGGCCCTCAAGCTCGTCGCCTGGCACCAAGACCTCTCAGCACGTTTGACTCAGCTGCATCAACTAGGACTGCCTGGCTGGCAAGACTTGCCGCCTGCGCGTGACTACGCGCCGCCACCGAGTATCTCTCAGCGTAATCTCGTCATGTGGGCAGGTGGCTGATTAGGCCGATCCGTCCGGCTTATCGAACATGCCAGAACGCGTTAACCTGAGCGGCGAGAAGGAGCGCCGACGAGACGCACCAACGAGGAACACTGTCCCGCATCACCCGGAGGCATGCACTGACTGGCCCGCGCGAAGCTCGCGCTGCCGCTGACAACGCTATAGCTGGCGACACTGCCGCTGCCGACACTGCCGCCGCCGACACTGCCGCCGCCGACACTGCCGCCGCCGACACTGCCGCTGCCGACACTGCCGCTGCCGACACTGCCCTGGATGCCTATGGCCGCGACCTGCTGCGGGCGGATTGCGACCGCTGTTTTGCGCTCTGCTGCGTGGCGCCAGCGTTCTCGGCTTCGGCCGACTTCGCAATCCACAAGCCGGCCGGGGAGCCCTGCCCGAACCTCCAGCCGTCCTTCCGGTGCGGCATCCATTCGGACCTCCGCGGGCGCGGCTTTCGTGGCTGCGCGGTGTACGACTGCTTTGGCGCTGGCCAGCGCGTGTCGCAGGTCACCTTCAGCGGGCGAGACTGGCGACAGTCTCCGGACATTGCCCGGCAGATGTTCGACGCATTCGCGGTCATGCGCCAGCTCCACGAACTGCTCTGGTACGTGTCCGAGGCGCTGGCCTCCGTGCGCACTCGTCCGCTTCACGGTGAGCTGAGAGAGGCCCTCGAGGTAACCGACCACATGGCGAGGGGACAAGAGGACGAACTCGCGGACCTAGACATGCGCTCGCATCGAAGCGCCGTCAATGCCCTGCTTCGGCGAGCCAGCGAGCTCATGCGAGCTGAGGTCCCTGGTCAACGCCCGGACTACGCGGGAGCCGACCTCGTCGGCGCCCGTCTTAATGGCGCCAACCTGAGGGGCGCCAGTCTGAGAGGTAGTCGTCTCGTCGGTGCTCATCTTCGGGGCGCCGACCTCAGGGCGGCAGATCTCACTGGAGCCGATCTCAGAGACGCTGACCTCAGCGGCGCCGACCTGACTGGAAGCCTCTTCCTAACTCAATCGCAACTCGCGGCGGCCAAGGGCGACGCCACGACAAAGGTGCGCCCGCCGCTCACTCGTCCGGGCCATTGGCCGGGCGCATGATGGACCGCAAGTCCGCACCGAGGGCAGTTCAGCGGCACAGATGATCTTGCTCGCCACATTTCCCGTCGCGCGTGCAGTTTGCCCCGGCTTGCGGCTTTTGGCGCACCTTAGAGGGGAAATGTCCTCGCCGCAGCCGTGAAACGCTGACTAATTCAAGATCATCGACTCTCAACCACAGCGCGATCTGCGCATATCGGACAGCGCACGCCATCGGGTCCAGCGCACGCGTCGACTTACCCCTACCAAGCCGTTTTCCGGCACAAACGACAGTCAGCCCCGCCCGCGGAATACTGCCGAGCCGAGGAGCGCTGACTCCCGCTAGACTTTGTGAACACGGCGATGATCCGGCTATCACCGGGGAGCTTCCGGAAGAAAGGGCTCTGACGAGCGCCGCCAGACGGCGGCGAAGGCGAGGGCCTGACTAGAACCGGGCGGGTCCGGCCCGTCACAGCCGGGCAGATGAGCGGTCGCAGGCGGGGTCGAAGACCCAGGCCCGCGGCAAGCGAGGTGGTACCGCGGTACGCCCGCGCAGAAGCGGGCGCGTCGTCCTCGCGCTGACGACCACGATCCAGCGCCGCAAGGACGTACCACCAGATGAGCGTTAACCCCAGTGCCGTGAACCCCGGCCCCGGCGGCCCCAGGGCCGCTAGCCCCAGGTCGACCCCGATACGCCCCAGTGCCGTCTACCCCAGGGCGGAGACCGCCAAGGCTGCCGGCCAGACCGCGAGCGGAGTGCCGTCCCAGCCCAGTTTCCCCGAACTGGAAGAGGGCGTACTCGCCTACTGGGACGCGAATAACACCTTCCGCGACTCGGTCACCGATCGCCCGCTCGACAAGGAGTTCGTCTTCTACGACGGGCCCCCGTTCGCCAACGGCCTGCCTCACTACGGGCACCTGATCACGGGCTACGTCAAGGACGTGATCCCGCGGTTGCGGACGATGCAGGGCAAGCGGGTCGAGCGCAGGTTCGGCTGGGACTGCCACGGCCTGCCCGCGGAGGTCGAGGCCGAGCGGCTGCTTGGCATCTCGGGCAAGGCCGAGATTCTGGCGATGGGCATCGAGAAGTTCAACGAAGCCTGCCGCGAATCGGTGCTGCGGTACACCCACGAGTGGCGCGATTACGTGACCCGCCAGGCCCGCTGGGTCGACTTCGACAACGACTACAAGACGCTCGACACCTCCTACATGGAGAGCGTCATGTGGGCTTTCAAGCAGTTGTGGGACAAGGGCCTGATCTACGAGGGTTTCAAGGTCCTGCCGTACTGCTGGCGGTGCGAGACGCCGCTCTCCAACCACGAGCTGCGGATGGACGACGACGTCTACAAGGACCGGCAGGACCCGTCGGTGACGGTCCGCTTCAAGCTGGAGACCGGCGAATGGCTGCTGGCGTGGACGACGACGCCGTGGACGCTCCCGTCCAACGAAGCCGTCGCCGTCGGCGCCGACATCAGCTACACCATCCTGGAAAAGGACGGCGACCGCTACATCCTGGCCCGTGACCGGCAGGCTGCCTATGAGCGCGAGCTGGAAGGCGCCGCCGTCGTCGGGGAGCTTAACGGTGCGGAGCTGGCCGGCCGCCGGTACGAGCCGCTCTTCGACTACCTCACCGACACCGAGCGCTACGGCACCCAGGATGCGTTCCGCGTGATCCTCTCCGACGACGTCACGACCGAGGACGGCACCGGCGTCGTGCACATGGCCCCCGCCTACGGCGAGGCCGACGCGCTCGCGTCCAATGCGGCCGGCATCCCGACGGTGCTGACCGTCGACGAGCACGCCCAGTTCACATCCGTGGTGCCCGATTTCGAGGGACAGCACGTCTTCGACGCAAACCCAGGCATCACCGCCAAGCTGCGCGATCAGGGCAGCCTCGTCCGCGCCCAGACCTATACCCACTCCTATCCGCACTGCTGGCGCTGCCGCAATCCGCTGATCTACAAGGCTGTGTCTAGCTGGTTCGTCGAAGTGACCAAGTTCCGCGACCGGATGGTCGAGCTGAACGAGCAGATCACCTGGGTGCCCGGTCACGTCAAGGACGGCCAGTTCGGCAAGTGGCTGGAGAACGCGCGCGACTGGTCCATCAGCCGCAACCGGTTCTGGGGCTCGCCGATCCCGGTCTGGCAGAGCGACGACCCGGCTTATCCGCGGACCGACGTGTACGGGTCCCTCGACGAGATCGAGCGCGACTTCGGCGTCCGGCCGCAGGACCTGCACCGGCCGGGCATCGACAACCTGACCAGGCCGAACCCCGATGACCCGACCGGCCGGTCGACCATGCGCCGCGTGGCCGAGGTGCTGGACTGCTGGTTCGAATCCGGGTCGATGCCGTTTGCCCAGGTTCACTATCCGTTCGAGAACGCCGACTGGTTCGACAGTCACTACCCGGGCGATTTCATCGTCGAGTACATCGGCCAGACCCGCGGCTGGTTCTACACGCTGCACGTGCTCGCGACGGCGCTGTTCGACCGGCCCGCGTTCCGCAGTTGCGTGAGCCACGGCATCATCCTCGGCAGCGACGGCCAGAAGATGTCCAAGAGCCTGCGCAACTACCCCGACGTGAACGAGGTGTTCGACACCTACGGCTCGGACGCGATGCGCTGGTTCCTGATGTCGAGCCCGATCCTGCGCGGCGGCAATCTCGTCGTGAATGAGCCCAGCATCAGGGATGCGGTCCGCCAGGCAATCTTGCCGCTGTGGAACAGCTACTACTTCTTCGCGCTGTACGCGAACGCCGAGTCCTATCAGGCGTCCGCTCGCACTGACAGCGAGCACGTGCTGGATCGCTACATCCTGGCCAAGACCGGTTCGCTGGCGGCGAGCGTGACGGCGCTGCTCGCTGACTACAACGTGCCGACCGCGTGCCAGGAGCTGCGGGAGTACCTCGAGGTTCTCACCAACTGGTACATCCGCAGGTCACGGGACCGGTTCTGGGCGGGCGACACCGCCGCGCTCGACACGTTGTGGACCGTGCTCGAGGCGGTCACGCGGCTGGCCGCCCCGTTGCTGCCGCTCACGACCGAGGCGATCTGGCGCGGCCTGACTGGCGAGCGGAGCGTGCACCTGGCCGCGTGGCCCGACCTCGCGAACTGGCCAGCCGACGACGAGCTCGCCGGCGCTATGGACCTTGTCCGCGCGGTGTGCAGCACGGCGCTCGGCCTGCGCAAGGCCCGCCAGCTGCGCGTTCGGCTGCCGCTCGCCCGCCTCACGGTCGCCCACCCGGACGCCCTCGCGCTCGCCCCGTACGCCGAGCTCATCCGCGACGAGGTCAACGTCAAGGACGTCGCGCTGTCGCCCGACCCGGCCAGCCTCGGCACGTTCGAGCTGGCGGTCAACCCCCGCGTGCTCGGGCCGAGGATAGGCGCCAAAGTGCAGGAGGTCATCAAAGCGATTAAGGCAGGGAACTGGGAGCGTCACGGCGAATCAATCGTTGCGGCTGGCATCGAGCTTGCGGACACCGAGTACGACCTTCGCCTGGTCGCGGCCGACCCGGACTCGGTGTCCGCCCTGCCCGGCGGCGTCGGCCTCGTCGCGCTCGACACAACGGTCACGCCCGAGCTAGCCGCGGAGGGCACGGCGCGAGATGTCGTCCGGATCGTGCAGCAAGCTCGCCGCGACGCCGGGTTCGCGGTCTCGGATCGGATCCGGCTGACAGTCGGCGCCGACGGAACGGCTGCCGACGCGGTCCGCGCGCATGCGGAGTTCATTGCCGGAGAGACCCTTGCAGTCGAGGTGACGCAACTGGCCCTGCCGGAAGTTGATGCGCCGACGCAGTCCGTCGGCGACGGCGGCTCGGTGCGGGTAACAGTCGCAGTCGCCGCAACCTAAACCCGATCGAGCGCGTCTCTGGTTTCAGCGGATGATTCGACATGGCGTATTCAGGGGGTCGTCGCAACGCGCTGGTCTTCGGCGAGGAGTTTAGCGAAGGCTTCGGCTGGGGTGTGGTAGCCGAGGCGCTTGCGGGGGCGGTCGTTGAGTTCGCGGGCGATGGCCTGGAGGCGGGCGGGGCTGTAGGGCCGCAGGTCGGTGCCCTTGGGGAGGTATTCGCGGAGCAGGCCGTTGACGTTCTCGTTGCTGCCGCGCTGCCAGGGCGCGTGGGGGTCGGCGAAGTACACCTGGATGCCGGTGGCGGCGGTGACGCGCTGGTGCTGGGCGGCCTCGCTGCCGCGGTCCCAGGTGAGGGTGCGGGCGAACCACGGGGGCAGCACGGTCATGTGCTCGATGATGGCGTCGGCGACGGTGGTGGCGTCCCGCCCGGCGTGCAAGGGCAGCAGGGTGAGGTAGCCGGTGACACGCTCGACGATGGTGCCGACGGCCGAGCCGGAGGCTCGCGAGCCGATGATGAGGTCGCCTTCGTGGTGGCCGGGCACGAGCCGGCCCTCGACCTCGGGGGGCCGCTGGCCGATCGGCACCGCGCCGACGATCCCGCCGCGTGTCTCGCGGCGGCCGCGGCGGCGGCGCACGGCCCGCCCCGACCGCAGGCAGGCCTTCAGCTCCCGGCGCAGCTCGCCGCGGGGGTAAAGGTAGATGGACTGGTAGATCGTCTCGTGGCTGACCCGCATGGCCGGGTCGTCGGGGTAGGCCACCGTCAGCCTGCCGCGGTCTGCTCGGGGGAGTACCGCCGGTCCAGCATCTGCTGCACCTGCGCGCGTAATACCGGGTGCTGCGACAGCTTCGACGGCTTGGGCCTGCGCTGCCGCTCCCAGGCCAGCCGGTGGGCGCGCTCGGGCTGGTACCCGCGCGCCCGCGGGCCGGCGTTGCGGGCCAGCTCCCGGCTGACCGTCGACGGGCTGCGCGCAAGGCGTCCCGCGATCTGCCGCATCGACAGCCCGGACTCACGCAGCCGGGCCAGCTCATACCGTTCCTCACGGTTCAGGTAACGGTCACTGTAGGTCACTGCAGGGGGCCGGTACACCCCGCCCATCTTGTGGTGCAGGTCATAAGCGAACGACTTCGACACGCCGGCCGCCGGGCCCGCCTGATTCGGGTTCAGCCCCGCCGCCAGATAATCCAGCACCAGCCGTACCCGCTCCCGCGGCAGCCCTCGATTGCCCATCACGCCTCCCGATCGGTCAGGCGTTGCGACAATCCCTTGAGCCCAGCCATAGCCGGCTGTGCTGAATCCTCCGCCGAAAGAGCAGAGACGCGTATCGGGGGGCGTAATGGCGGACATCACGCACGCGAATGACGCGGAGCCGCAGCACCCCTTGTTGCCACGTCGCGACTTCCTCTATGCATCGGGCGCCGTCGGCGCGGCGTTAGTCGGCAGCAGGCTAGGCCTGGCGACCAGCCCGGCGGCCGCGGTGCGCAAGGCGAAGTCGGCCTGGCTGTCGGGAAGCCGTACCGCGCCGACCCAGGCGGACTGGACCGCATTGCGGAATCACCTGTCCACCCACAAGCTGTACCAGCCGGGGCAAGTCGGCTACGCCCAGGCACACGAACTGTTCTCACCGAAGTACGACTCGCTGCAGCCGTCTGGCGTCGCCTATTGCAAGACGGCCGCTGACGTCGCGCTGTGCCTGAGCTTCGTGACGAGGTTCGGCCTCGCGGTCCGGATGCGCTCGGGCGGTCACAGCTACGGCGGCTGGTCGAGCGTCAGTGGCGGCCTCGTCCTTGACGTATCGGAGATGAACTCGATGTCGTTCGGGACCGCCACCGTCACCGTCGGGACGGGCATCGACCTGATCAACTTCTACAGCGGGCTGGCCGCGCATGGCAAAGCTGTGCCAGGCGGCTCCTGCCCCACCGTCGGCATCGCGGGCTTGACGCTCGGCGGCGGGATCGGCGTGCTGGCTCGGAACTACGGCCTCACGTGTGACAATCTGCGGTCCCTTGACGTAGTCACGGCCGACGGCGGCACGCGGACGTGCAGCCCTACCAGCAACGAGCCGCTCTACTGGGCCAGCCGCGGCGGCGGCGGCGGGAACTTCGGTGTTGCGACGTCCTTCACGTTCGGCACGCACAATCTGACAAGTGTGGTCCTGTTCTTCCTCAGCTGGCACTGGTCACAGGCCGGGCGCGTGGTCGGCGCCTGGCAGTCCTGGGCGCCGCATGGGCCCGACGCCTTGTGGTCCAACCTGCACCTTTCAGCCGCTTTCGGCGGACTGCCAGCTGTGGGCGTGGGCGGCTCGTTCGTCGGGTCAGTGGCGGCCGCGCGCGCCGAACTGGACAAGCTCTATCACCTGGTCGGCACCGGGCCGTCGTCCGTGACGACCGTGCAGCACACATTCCTCAGCGCGATGCTGCTCGAAGCCGGCCGCGCAAACGTGCCCGTCCACGCGTGCGACACACCGCCCGGCGGCAGCCTGCCGCGAGTGCCGTTTTATGCGAAATCTGATTTCTTCAGCAAGCCGCTCAGCAAGAGCGGCATCAGCGCGCTCCTCGTCGGCATCGAGCGGTTGCGTAGGATCCGCGGCGCGGCGGGCGGCGCTGGCAGCATCGCATTCGACGCGCTCGGCGGCGCAGTGAACCGGCTGGCGCCGGGCGCCACGGCGTTCGTGCACCGGGACGCGCTGTTCGGCGCGCAGTACTACACCGGCTGGAGATGGCCGGGCACGGCTACAGGCCGGGCTAACCAGCTCGCCTGGATCAGGTCGTACTACAAGGCGGTTCATCCGAACGCCAACGGCCAGGCCTACCAGAACTATCCGGACCCCGATCTCGTCAACTGGCAGCAGGCCTATTACGGCGCCAACTACCCGAGGCTCCAGAACGTCAAGGCCACCTACGACCCGCACAACCTGTTCAAGTTCCCGCAGGCAGTCACCGCGCCCTAGCCGGCCGCTCCTGCTAGTTCGAGCGCGACGACCGGGTAGTTCGGCAGATCCACTCGCTGCAGGAGCAGCAGCGTGCGGCCACCGGGCAATGTGCCGGCATCAACGATGAACGGCTGCTCGGTGGCGTGACTCGCGCTAGCCGCACTAGTGCCGGTTCCGACCTCGGCCTGGCCGAGCGGCCGCTCGCCCCGGATAGGGATCACCTCAACTGTGACATGGGCGACGCCGAATGGCGCGATGGCAACGGCAGCGACTGAGCCGCTGATTCCGGCAAAGTCCTCGCCTGCGCCCGGCGGTACGGAATCCGCTCCCTGGCCGGTGACCAGGACCGGGCCGGTGGGCGCACCGGTGACGTCGTCGCGGCACTCGATGCCGGAGATGACGGTCTCGCAGATCGCTCCGTCAGCCAGCGTGAAATTCACCATCTGACCGCCAAGCTCGATCCAGCGTGGTCTGCCGGTACGCGCATCGAGTGCGAGTACAACCTGGATGCTGTCCGGCGGACCCAGACTGGTGGGCCAGGAATACAAGCGCGGCATTGTGCGAGCGAACGGGTATGGGCCGGCCGGCGGTGCGTCCTGGCCCGTCAGCAACACGACGTTGCCTTGGCTCGCCACGCCGGTGACGGCAAGACCTGTCTGCGCTCCAACTGATGGCGGGGGCTCCCAGCTCCACGACATCCCGCCGGTACTTGGATCGAGCATCTGCACCAGAGCTCGGTAGCCCGTGCATGAGAAGGACACCGCCACCTGCGTCTGGTCCGCGGCGAGGGCGATTGCGGTGACGAGCGGACCGGGTCCTCGGGGCCAGCAACCCGATGGCGGCCGGCGGCGCCAGATCACGCGGCCGGTTGCCGCCTCGCGGGCAGTGACCGCGCCAGAGAGGCCGGCGGTGAGCACGAGGTTGCCAGAGATCGCGATCGCCGGATTCTCGAAGTGTCCGGGCGCGCCGGCCGTCCAGAGCCTGCGGCCCGTACGGAGATCGAGCGCCACAAATTCGGTGACACCCGGAACGACCAAGGCGGGCGCCTGCCCGATCAAGCGCCCGGCCTCGACGATGACGACTCCGTTGCCTGGGACGAGGCCCTGCGCCAGCAGCCGCGCAGGCATATCCGCCGTCCAGACGGTCGATCCCGTCGCGGCCGACACGGCCACCACGCCTGCGGGTTTGGCCAGGAAGGACACGCTGAGCACCAGCCCATCGTCGATGACGAGGCCGGCTCCGAGCGGACGCTGCCAGAGCGCCCGCAACAGGTGGCCGGACACGCTGGGGATCTGCCCGGCCGGCATCGCCGCGGACGGCATCTGCGCGGGCGAGATATGCGCGGCAGGGTTGCTCTGCGGCCCGGAGCCCGTCTTCAAGCTCATCCCGCCACAGCCGGCTAGCGCAAGGATGCTGGCCAGGCCAAGCGCGAGCAGCGCACTGGGGCCCTCGGAGCGGAGGGCGCGGCGAAGTCGGTCCAGCACGCGCTTCATGCTCCTCCGACGCCCGCGCGTACGCGAGGGTTCCGCACGCCCTGATCACGAATTGACACCGAACCAAATCGGATTGGGCTCAGGCGCCCTGAAGCATCGGCGAACCGTCTGCTCAACCTCGGTTGACTCGGCCTCGTTCCCAGTAATAAACTTAGTAGTTGTACAACTACTGAGTTGGATCAATCCGAGGAGCAGCCATGATGGATGTCATTTCCGCACATCGGCGGGCGCTCGCGGACGCCCTGGAAAACCTGACGCCCGAGCAGTGGCGCGGCGAGTCGTTGTGCGCAGGGTGGACGCCGGCCCACGTGCTGGCGCACCAGACGATGCCTTTCCGCATCTCCGAGGCCGACTTCATGGCCGGGATGCAGCGGTGCGGCGGTGACTTCACTAAGTTCTCGGACCAGGTAGCCCAGCGCGACAGCAGCATCCCGCCCGCCGAACTCGTCGCCGTTCTCCGCGAGAACGCGGAGAACCCGTGGGCCCCGCCGGGCGGCGGGCTGGCCGGCGCGCTCAGCCACGACGTCATCCACGGGCTCGACGGCACGTGGCTGCTTGGCCTTGCGCATGAGATCCCGGTCGAGGCGATGACGATGACCCTCGACTCGATCACTGGGCCGCTGGCGCTGCCCGACGACGCCGTCGTCGCGGCCGAGGTGCAGCCCGACGCCGAGCGCACAAGCCTGTTCGGCTTCCCGCTGGACGGGATCAGGGTGTCCGCTTCCGACCTGGACTGGTCCGTTGGCGAGGGCGCCGAACTGCGAGGACGTGGCCGGGATCTGCTGCCGTTGCTGGCGGGCCGGACGATTCCGCACCAGCTGTTCACCGGTCCGGGCGCGGACCTGGCATGGTCCGTGGCCAAGGGATGAGCATCGCCGTCGACGATCTGAGTTCGACGTTCGCCGCGCTTGCGGATCCGACGCGGCGCGCGATCCTGACTCGCCTGTCAGCAGGAGATGCGACGGTCGGACAGCTGGCTGCCCCGTTCGCGCTGACGCAGCAGGCCATCTCCAAGCACATCAAGGTGCTCGAGCACGCGGGACTCATCTCGCGCTCCCGCGTCGCGCAAGCCAGGCCCTGCCGACTGGAGCCGGCACAGTTCGACACGGTCGCCGAGTGGATCGGCCAGCACCGCCAGGTCTGGCACGAGCGTTATGACCGGCTAGACGAGCACCTGGCCGCGCTGCGCGACGCAGCGCCGAGCGCTACCGAGCCGTCATGAGCGCGCCTGGCGAGTTCACCTACCGGCGCACGCACCAGGCAAGCCCGGAGTTGCTCTTCGACTGCATGACGCGGCCCGAGCATCTCACGCAATTCTGGGGACCCGACGGAACGACGACGCCGATCGATGGGATCACGGTGCAGCTTCGGCCCGGGGGCAGATTCGAGACCACGATGGTGAGCCAGGCCGACGGCAGTCAGTACACGATGCACGCGGTCTTCGTTGCAGTCGACCGACCGTCGAGGCTCGCGTGGCGAGAAGCCGACGTCCAGGGCGGCATGATCACGACGATCACGTTCAACGATCTCGGCAGCGGCGAGACAGAAGTCGTGACGCACCAGACCAACGTTCCGTCACTGTACGTAAGCGCAGAAGTACGCGCTGGCTTCGAGACGAGCCTGCGCCGGTTCGATGAGTATGTGACGAGCCTCGCCTCTGGCTGATGGAGCGTGCGCACATGGACGCGCAGGGTGGGTAGGGTGCGTGCGCGCGCAAGCCGCGCGTCCAGGTGCGCACGCTGAACCGGACCGTCGAGCCGGATCATCGAGGACAAGCAGATGACCGCCCAACTCGGCCTGGCCGGCTCGCTAATTTTGACTGAATGGGCGGTTCCGGTTGTACGTCAGCCCGTCCTGTGTTGCTGTTGACCTGGGCCCAGGCGCCCTTATCGCAGCTTGGGGGTGCGCGGCATGGCAGACGACAAACGTCCGCCGCCGGAGGAGCCGCTGAGACTGCCGCGGCGGATACCGGGAACGGGCGGGCTGACGCCGGGACAGGTTAGGCGTGGCTTCTTGCCCGCGCAGAGCCCAGGCAACACGGTCACCCCCGACAAGACTGCGAGCCCAGGCAAGACTGCGAGCCCAGGCAAAACAGCGCAGGCGGCGCCGACCGAGGCCCCGCGCGCAGGACAGACCGACCGGCCCGAGCGGTCGCGGCCCGGCTGGTCCGCTGCCACGGCGTTCGCCTGGCGCTAGCGCGATCCAGACAGCCCCGGCGATGCGGCGGTCGCTAAGGCCGCGACGTATGGAAACGCCGAGCCAGGCAGCTGCGTCTTGGTCGGCCGCTGCCGAATCCGCCTCGGACGGGTCCGAGGCCGATACCTCCGCCGTCCGCGGCGGTCCCGTCCCGGCTTCGCCGGGGGCGCTCGCCTCGTCGGCTGCCAGCCTGCTGCGGGCCACTTCGGCGCCGGAACTCGCAGCGGCCGCTGCCGCCACGGCTCCGCCGTCCGCGCCACCAACTGCGCGACCACTCAGAGTCCACGCCTCGCCCGCGTTGCACCCGCCAGCGACCCTGGCCGCGGCATCGACCGTCGAGCTGCCCGCAAACCTCGCCTCAGCCGCGACCGTCGAACTGCCCGCAAACCTCGCCTCAGCAGCCACGGTTGAACTGGCCGCAAACCTCGCCTCAGCAGCCACCGTCGAGCTGCCCGCAAACCTCGCCTCAGCCGCGACCGTCGAACTGCCCGCAAACCTCGCCTCAGCAGCCACGGTTGAACTGCCCGCAAACCTCGCCTCAGCAGCGACCGTCGAACTGCCCGCAGCTGCGGCCTCGCCAGTAAGAACGACGTTAGAAGCACCGGCAGCGCGAGAAGCAACTGCGCCCACGCTTGGTGCGCTCCCGTCGGTGGCCGCATCATCGACGGTTGCCGCGCCCTTGTCGGCGCGCATGTCCCCGACAGGGACGGTGCCGCCGCCGGTTCCGGTCACGTTGCCCGAGACGGCCGGCCCGACAGCCCGAGTGTCGGTGCTGCCCCAAGATCGTGCCCCGCCGGCCGCCCCAGCTTCGCGTTCCCCGGCCAGTCCCGCTACTCGGCCCGGCGGTGACCGCGACCGGTCGTCCGGACAAGGCCGCCCTCCCCCTCGGGACCCAGTGCGCCGAGTCGGGTCGGCTCGCCGCTGGCAACTGGCCGGGCTGGCCCTCGCCGTCGTTGTCCTGATCGGCGCCGTCTCGGCGCTTCTCGCGAGCAACCGGCCGACACGGCCGCAGGGCGATGCCGCCTCTGCACAGGCGGGTCGCCAGCGGCTCGCAAGTCCGTCGGCCGTCCGGAACCAGGCCGTGAGGTGGATCGCTGCCCAGGTCGGTCGAGGTGTGTCCGTGGCCTGCAACGCCGCCACATGCGCCGCCTTGGCCGCCCGCGGCTTCCCTGCCAGTGACCTGACAATCCTGCAGCCGACCGCGCCGGATCTCCACGGCTCGCAGCTCGTGATTGCGACCGCTGACATCCGCAGCCAGTTCGGCAGCAAGCTCGGCGCCGTGTACGCGCCGCAGGTCATCGCCAGCTTTGGTGTCGGCCCAGCCCGGATCGACGTGCGCGTCATCGCGCCCGAAGGCCCAGCGGCATTTCGGACCGCGCTGAACTCGGACTTTGCTGCCAGGAAGTCTTCCGGTGCCCAGTTGCTGCGCAACGCCCGGATTACTGTCTGGGCCAGCGCGCGGGCGCGGCTCACTTCCGGGCTCGTCGATTCGCGGCTGCTGACGACGATCGCGTTCCTGGCGGTGGCTCATCCAGTCGACATCGTCAGCTTCGGCGGCATGGCGCCCGGTGCCGCCCCTGGCGTCCCGCTGCGCGTTGTCTACCTGGCCGAGTCGGACCCGGCTTCGCAGCTAACCGGCGATGCGTACGCGCAGTGGCTCGAGTCCGCGCTTCGAGCGCAGAGCCCGCCTTACGTCCCGCTGAGCATCGGGAGCGTACAGCTAGCCGACGGGCCGCCTGTAGTCCGGATAGTCTTCGCCGCGCCGAGCCCGCTCGGCCTGCTCCACTCCTGATCGACGAGCTCACGGCGAGGCCCCTCGCCCGCGCCGTCGCGCTCAACCTGGGCAGCAATCACCTCAGGCGCAAACACCTGAGCAGCAAACACCTCAGCAGCAAAGAACGTCGCAACCTGCAACTTCCTCGACCGCCGCAACGATAACTGAACGGGCCGCGAAGCCGTACCCACCGAGCCTCTCGCGGACTCCGGGGAGTTGCGGAGCGAGCGATGAGCGAGACGGATGGCCACAGGGACAGCGACACAGCGCCTGACGCTGAAGCCTCCGTCAGATCATCACGCCGCGAGTTCCTGATCGGCACCGGCACAGCGAGCGTCGCCGCCGCCGGTGCCGCGTACCTGACGCGCGCTCTCCAGAGAACGAGGCTGCCAGCGCCTAAGCCATCCCCGATCACGCGCGTGGCCGTTGCCCGTCCGCCACACGTCACCCCCAAGCCGACGCGCGCAGACTGGGCGGCCCTGCGCAAACACCTGTCAACGGGGCGACTCCTGCGCCCCCGCGAGAATGGCTACAGCCAGGCCACGCAGCTCTTCGAGCCGCGCTTCGATTCAATCGAACCGGCCGCCATCGCGTACTGCCAGACGGCGGCCGACGTGGCCACCTGCCTGAGCTTCGTCAGGAAGTTCAGGCTGGCCGTCCGCGTCCGGTCCGGCGGCCACAGCTACGCGGGCTGGTCCACCGTTGCAGGGGGCTTCATCATCGACGTGTCAATGATGAACTCCGTCAGTGTCGCCGGCACAGCCGTGACGGTCGGGGCCGGCGTTGATCTGATCCACTTCTACAGCGCCCTCGCGGCCAACGGCGTGGCCGTGCCCGCTGGTTCCTGCCCGACCGTCGGGATCGCCGGTCTGGCGCTCGGGGGCGGCGTCGGGCCGCTGTCCAGGCTCTACGGGACGACCAGCGACAATCTGACCGGCACGCAGCTGGTGACCGCGGATGGCAGCGAGCTAGCGTGCGACGACACGGACAACAGCGACCTGTTCTGGGCCTGCCGTGGTGGCGGCGGCGGCAACTTCGGCGTCACGACGACGTTGACGTTCCGTACTCATCGCCTCAGCAGACTCTGCGTCTTCGAGCTGACCTGGCCGTGGGCCAGCGCGGCCAGGGTGGTCAGCGCCTGGCAGTCCTGGGCACCCTCCGCACCCGACAATCTGTGGTCGACCATGCGGTTGTCCGCTAGCTTCGGCGGCAGCCCAGCGCTGGGCGTGACCGGGACCTACGCCGGAAGGCTGCACGGCGCTATCCGGCACCTGGACGCTCTCTACGAACGAGTCGGCAGCGATCCAGCCACGGCCTCAGTGCGCCAGGAGTCCTACCTGAACGCGATGCTGCTGGAGGCCGACTGCTCGGCCATCCCTCTTGACGGCTGCCACGCTGGGCCGGGCGGCAAGCTGCCGAGGATTCCGTCGTTCGCCAAGTCCGACTTCTTCTCAACGCCCCTCGGGCCCCGCGGCATCAGGGCCCTCCTGTCCGGCATCGAGCAGGTCGGCGGCATCACGGGCGCGGTCGGCGGCATCGGGAGCGTCACACTCGACGCCTGCGGTGGGGCGATGAACGCGCCCGATCCGGCCGCTACCGCCTTCGTGCACCGGGACGCCCTCTTCCTGGCTCAGTACTCGACAAGCTGGACCTCGCCGGGCGCACGCAGTGGCGTCATGAGTCAGCACAGCTGGCTGCGCTCCTATTACGACGCGCTGCACGGGCACGCCAGCGGGCAGGCGTACCAGAACTACGCAGATCCGGACCTCACCGACTGGCGGGACGCCTACTACGGCGCGAACTACCTGTGGCTGACCCTGGTGAAGACGAGATTCGACCCAGCGAGCGTCTTCCAGTTCCCCCAGTCGATCCAGCCCGGCTGATGCGCCAGCGCCGCCCTAGTCAATCCGGGTGGAGATCGGCGTCGGATCCTCGACAGTCCGGCCCACTGTGCACAGCCGATCGTGCGACTGCCGGACGGACTCGGGCAGCACTGCCCGCGCCTTATCGCCCGCCTGCCCTGCCGGGAACCGGATCCGGTACGTGAGCTCGATGTTGGCCAGGTGATTGCCGCCCTCATCGCGGACCTTGTCCGCGTCGACGATGATCTCGAAGGACTCCGGCTCGGCCCGCCGCGTCGTGATGATGTCGACGTCGATGGCCGTGCACCCGCCGATCGCAACCAGCAGCAACTCTGTGGGCGTGAACGACTCATCGGCGCCGGTGCCGAAGACAATGCGCCCGCCACGCGAGTTGACCGCGGCGAACTCCCCCGGCGCGAGCCGTTCGACGGTGAGCGTGCGATGCGTGGATTCTGATGCCATGAGCCCACCCTGCCAGATCGGTGCTACGCCGCAGACACGCGGTTACCGGGAGGCAAAGGTCAGGAGTAGTCGCGGAACGCCAGCCAGGCCTGCGTCCACGAACGCCGCAGTCCGGTCGCGAGAAAGATCTGCGCGCCTTCCTCGTCATCGCTGACGCCGAGCCCGTTCCAGAACGTCGCGACGAGCTTGACGTGGCGGAACTCGCGCCGCAGCAGCGCCGGATCCACGTTCACCGCGATCGCAGCGGTGTCGCCGCTCGGCGGCGGCCCCCAGAGCCAGAAGTTGTTGGCACCGCTGTAGGCCTCCGGCAGCCCGGTAATCCGCCCGGTATCGCTCGATCGCGCCCGCCTCACCGTAGTTGCCCGCGAGGATCGTCGTGACCCGCCGCAACGACGGCGGCAGCGCGTCGAACTCGCGGGCGACCAAGGCGACCTGCTGCGGCCACGCGATCGACTCGGCCAGGTCGTAGTTGATCTTCTGTAGCGGCACCGTCCGCAGCACGGCGGCGGGCAGCACCGGCAGCGCCACCGGGAGCACGACCGCGGCCGACAGCAGCATGCAGCTGGCCATCGCAGTAACCGGCCTGATCCGGCCGAAGAGCGGCCGCCGCCGTGCCAGCCACCCCTCGATCGGCACGCAGCCGGCTGCCAGCAAGAACGAGTACGCCGCACCGGAGTAGTACGGCTTGCCGCCGAGAACGAACTGGAGCACCACCACCAGACCGCATCCGATTGCTGCCGGCCGGAACGCGCGCGCCTGCGGACTGCGCAGCGCCCAGATCACCCCGGCTACCCACACGGGCGTCAGCGCAAGCCCGGTGAAGATGATCTGCCCGGGCCAGTACGTCGCCCGGTTGTGCCACGCCTGACTCTGCAGCGCGCGGAACACCTCAGCCGCCGGCCAGCCGTGTGCCGCCTGCCACACCAGGTCCGGCGCGGCCAGCCCGGCAGCAAGCACCGCACCCAAGGCAAGGTAACGGCTGCGCAGCAGCGACCTGGCATCGGTGACCGCAAAGCCCGCGAGCAGCGCAACCACCAGGAAGCCGATGTTCCACTTGGCCTCGCTCGCAAGGCCGACGCAGCCACCGATGGCCGGCCACCAGCGCGGATCCCGGCTTGCGAGCAGTCGCGTGGTCAGATACAGCGTCAAGGCCCAGAAGAAGAAATCCGGCGACGTGGTCGTCAGCTCGTGCGCCGCGCCGATGAACTCGCCGCAGGTCGCGGCCGCGAGCGCGGCGAGCACCTGGCCGGTACGGCCAGCTCCTAGCAGCCGGCTCATCGCGGCCGTGAGGATGATGATGGCCCCCAGGCTGAGCGCGGGCAGCACCCGCAGGCCGACGGTGTTGCCGCCGAGCAGCGCCCCGAGGCGTGCCAGTAGCGGCGTCAGCGCCGGCTGGTCGACATAGCCAACCGCTAGGTGCTGGCCGGCGGCGAGGAAGTACAGCTCATCACGTACGTAGCCGTACCGGCCGCTGACAGCCAGCTCCAGTGCGACCGCGCCGAGCGCGATCAGCGCGATCGCGAGCCACGACGCGGGCGCGTCGACAGCAGGGCGGGCGGAAGGTGCCGCGCGGGCGTCAAGAGATTCTGTCGTCATGCGGTCATCGTGACGGGAACGGGGCCGTCCTCACATCGGGCCGACGGCCGGTTCTGTCAGTTCCGCTCCACGGCGGAGGAACCCGGTCGGTAACTCGTCAGGTCTCCGCCTTGCGGCTGATCGCGCCGATCCCCCTCGCGGCCGATACCGGCAGTCGGCGTGCAAACTCTACGATCAGGGCGTGACCACTACCCTGCCCAGGCGGATGACGGCGGTCCGCCGCGGGCTTGCCGAGCGACTCGGCGAGCTGCCAACGCGTCGCCAGGAGCAGCTCCAGGATGCGGGTCTGGCCATCGCGCTCGCCGCGGTCAACGTGGTGTCAGTCCTGCCCTACCGCGCGCAGCTGCACCCGCTCTGGCTCGCGCTGTTCCTGCTCGCCGGCCAGGCCGTGCCGCTCGCCTGGCGCCGGTCGGCAACCGTCGGCACTGGGCTTATTATCGGCGCCGCCCGTATTAGCTACGACAAGATCGGCTTCGGGTTCGCGCCGCTGCCTCTTGGTCCGGCGATCGCGGTCTACACGGTCTTCGACCGCCGCGGCCGGGCATTCCGAGCGGTCGCCGCCGTGCTGGTCGTCGCCGGCGTCACGATCTCGCTCGCATCGCCAGGGCACAGCGAGCCGTACGAAGCGATATTCCAGGGACTGATCTTTGCCACTGCCATGGCGGCTGGCACCCTCAGCCGCGTCAAGCGCGCAACCCTGCAAGCCGTGCAGGGCCGGGCCGAGCGCGCCGAGGCCGAGCTCGACCAGGAGGCTGCCAGGGCGGCCGCGGCTGAACGCGCGCGCATCGCCCGCGAGCTGCACGACGTCGTGGCTCACCACGTCAGCCTCATGGCCGTGCAGGCCGAGGCCGCCGCGTCACTGCTGCCGTCGCAGCCCGACCGGGCCCGCCAGTCAGTGGACATCATCGGCGACACCGCGCGCCAGGCGCTGACCGAGTTGCGCCGGCTGCTGGGCGTGCTGCGCGGGCCCGCCGAGCACCGCCCTGCCACCTCGCCCACCTCCTCGCTTACCGACCTCGGCGACATCCTGGCCAAGGTGCGCGAGGCTGGCCTGCCGGTCGAGTACGAGATCAACGGCACCCCAGCGCCGCTGGCGCCCGGAATCGAGCTGACCGCGTTCCGGATTGTGCAAGAAGCGCTGACGAACACGCTTCGCCACGCCGACGCCGCGCAGGCCCGCGTCACCGTCACATACGAGCCGGGCTACGTGACGCTGTCAGTCGCCGACTCCGGTCCGCGGCGCACCGAGCCGCCCGTCACGTCCGGTACCGGCTTCGGCCTGGCCGGCATCGCCGAACGGGTGGCGTCGTGCGGCGGCAGCCTCACCGTCGGGCCCAGCCCGGCGTCCGGCTTCGCCCTGACCGCGCGCCTACCAGTGCGATGAATGCGCCCATCCGGGTCGTGGTCGCCGACGACCAGGAACTGGTCCGGGCCGGCTTCTGCGTGATACTCGATGCCGCCGACGGCATCACCGTCGTCGGCGAGGCTGCCAATGGCGCCGAAGCTGTCGCTCGGGCTGCGCAGCTGCGGCCCGACGTGGTGCTAATGGACGTCCGCATGCCGGAGATGGACGGGCTGGAGGCAGCCCGGCTGATCACGGGCGAGCCGTCCGCGCCGAAGGTCGTCATGCTCACGACGTTCGACCTTGACGACTACGTCTACGCGGCGCTGCGCGCCGGCGCCAGCGGCTTCCTCCTGAAAGACTCGCCCCGCGCGGACCTGATCGCCGCTGTCCGCGCGGCGGCAGCCGGTGATGCGCTGCTCGCCCCGTCAGTCACCCGGCGCCTGATCGAGGCGTTCGCTCGCCGGCCGCCCGAGACGTCGCCGTCGCCGTCGCAGCTAGCGTCGGTCACCGCGCGCGAGCGGGATGTGCTGATGCTGATGGCGCGCGGCCGCAGCAACGCCGAGATCGCGGCCGCGCTCGTAGTCAGCGAGGCCACGGTCAAAACACACGTCGGCAGTGTGCTTGCCAAGCTCGGCCTGCGCGATCGGGTTCAGGCCGTGATACTCGCCTACGAGACGGGCCTGATCGTGCCCGGCGGGTAGCTAGAGCTACATTTCACGCCTGCGGCGCGCACAAAAGGCGTAAGTCGGGCACGATACTGCACGTCCGCCGTGAATTGTGGCGCGAGCGGGTACCGCGACGACGACCGCAAGGCGCCGATCGAGGCCGGCCCGGTAGTTAGCGAACAGCGAGGGATTGCACGAAGCTGGCAATCTGCCGGAGCGTGCTGCACTCGCGGACCTGGTCGCACAGCGGCGCGTAGCGGGCGATGACCGAGTCACCCTGGTTCCAGTACCGGCGTGGCTCGGGATTCAGCCAGTACAGCTTGCCGACGCGGCCGGCGACCTCGGCCAGCGCGCCTGTAGCCGGATCCAGGTAGTTGGTGCGGGCATCGCCGACGACCATGACCACAGTCCGGCGCGAGAACTGCCGGCCGTAGTCGCGGGCGAAGTCGCGCAGCACGTGGCCGTAGTCGGAGCTGCCGTTCCACCGCACCGCGCCGCGCGCGGCCTCGGCCTGGCTGAGCTGGCGCCCGGCCGAGCGGGCCTCGCTGACCAGCTCGGTGATCTCCGATAGCCCGTCGACAAACGAGAACGCGCGCAGCTTGCTCAGACGGCTGTCCAGCGCGATCAGCAGATTCAGCGTGAACCGGGAGAACGTCGCGACCGACCCCGACACATCGCAGAGCACGACGATCTCGGGCTTGGGCGGCGGCGCCTGCTCGGTCCCGATCCGGAACGGCACGCCGCCCGTACCCATCGCCAGGTGCAGTGTTCGCCGCACAGACAGGCGTCGCTTCCGGAACTCCTGCTGGGCCAGGATCTTGCTGAGCTGGTGCGCCAGTGGCCCGATCGAGGCCACCATTGCCTCCTGCTCCGCCGCCGATGCGGTCGCGATATCCACGTCCTCGGCGAGCCTGACCCGCATCGTCTTGCTAACCGCGCGGGGGCCGCGGTCGGCCACCAGTGCCCGGCGGATCGCCGCCTGCAGCTCGGCCCGGAACCGGTCGACCGCCCGGTCCGCGTCAGCCCGGCCGAGCCGATCTCGGATGGCCCCGGCGCCGGAGCTCCAGCCGCCCCCGGATCCGCCGCCGCCACCACTACCCTCGCCCTCGCCCTCACCCTGGCCCGCCGCGAGCAGCGCGTCCCTGATCGAGTCAAGGTTGGCGGCGTCGCTTGCTGCGATCATGGCGAACACGCCCGCGACCGGTGCGCCAGGCTCCAGCGCCGCGTAGCGGCGGACGTACTCCTCGGCGAGCTGGCGTAGCTGCACCGGGTCGCCGGACCCGATGGCCGCGCGGAGCGCGGCGGCCAGCTCATCGGCGGACAGGCCTGCGAAGGGCCCGGGCTCGCTCGACCCCGTTCCGGCAAAATGAAGATCGAACAGCAAGTTGAACGCTTCCACGTGCTCGGCACGCTTGATCAGCGCACACTGCAGGGTCGACCGCACGACGCGAGTGTCGGCCAGCGGGACGGCGGCCAGCGCGCGCGCCGCATCGAGGTGCTCGCCGACGGAGACGCCGACGCCGATCGTGCGCAGTTCGTCGACCAGGGTAGTGAGCGTGCTCTCTGGCGACCGTGCCGTCTCCGTCGCGGGCATCGGTCAGGCCAGCGATAGCTCAGCGAGCGCGAGGGTGATGTCGCGCTCGTACTTCAGGAGGACCGAGAGGGTCTGCCTGGTCATCTCGTCCGTCACCTCGGCCGCGCCGAGGGCGAGCAGCGTGCGCGCCCAGTCGACGGTCTCGGAAATCGACGGCGGCTTCTTCAGGTCCGCGCCGCGCAGCACCGCGACAAGCGAGGCGATCTCGCTGGCGAGGTGCTCGCTGAGCTCGGGAACGTGGAGCTGCACGATCTCCGCCTCTCGCTCCATGCTCGGGTAGCCCAGGTGCAAGTACAGGCAGCGCCGTTTGAGCGCCTCGGACAGGTCCCTGGTGTTGTTCGAAGTCAGGAACACCTGCGGGATGTGGCGTGCGGTCACCGTGCCGAGTTCGGGGATCGAGACCTGATACTCCGACAGCACCTCGAGCAGCAGCGCCTCGGCCTCCATGTCCAGGCGGTCCACTTCGTCGATGAGCAGCACGACTGGCTGCATGGACCGGATCGCGGCCAGGAGCGGCCGGCTGAGCAGGAAGTCCTCGCCGAAGATTCCGGCCGCGGTCAGGTCGTCGCCGCTGCCCCGCTCCTGGAGCTGGAGCTGGAGCAGCTGGCGGCGATAGTCCCACTCGTAGATCGCCTTAGACTCGTCCAGCCCCTCGTAGCACTGGAGCCGGATCAGCGGCTTGCCGGTCATTGTGGCGACGCTCTTGGCCAGCTGCGTCTTGCCCGTGCCGGCTGGCCCCTCGATCAGCACTGGCTTGCTCAGGGCAGCCGCCAGGTGCACGACCGTGCCGGTCGCCGTGTCCGCCAGGTACCCAGCGCGGCGCAGCTGTTCCTGCACGTCGTCGATTGGGGTGGGAGTTTCCGCCATAGGCCTAATAATCGCGAAGACGTGATCATCCGGCTAGCCCGGGGTTACCGATCGGTATACCGCGATCCTCGCCGGGATCGTCTCCAGGATCGTCGCCGGCTGCCTTACCGGGCGCCGGGCGGATCCGGCGGCTGGCGACCGCAATGCAGGCAGCGGCCGGTCCGAGCGCCGCCGCGCCCGCCAGCAAGGCGATCCGCAGCGACGCGAGCGTGCCGATCGCGCCGACGACGGGGCCGCCGAGTATCTGGCCGGCGCTGTCGAACATGTCCTTGGCAGACAGCGCGGTTGCGCGCACCGACGGCTCGATGCGGCCTACCATCCAGCCCGAGACAAGCGGGTACAAAACCGGCCGCAACACCGAGACGACAAGGTAGGTCACCACGACGACGGCGAACGCGCGGGCCGTGGCCAGCCCGATCACCGCGCCAGCGATCGCCAGCGTCAGCACGAGGAGCGCGCCGACGATCGAGTCAGGCCCGAGCCGCTGGGTCCGGCGCTTGGCTATCTCCGTCGCACCGAGCCCCAGCACGGCGGCCGCGGACGCGAAGAAGCTGAACCACATGGCCGGATGCAGGCCGCCGAGCTGCGGGAACCTGATATCGCGGAGGAGGAACGCGCCCCAGAGCCGGTCATAGCTCTCTGTCCACATCCCGACGAAGAACGTCATGCCGAATAGCAGCACAAGGCCGGGCACCGCCACCACCGCGCGGTGCGTGGACCGTGTCTGCGCAGCGAGCGCGGCACCAGCCTGGCGGACGATGCCGCCTACGCCCGCCCGCACCAGTCCCGTCGCCGGACGGAAGTTCCGCTCCGGCATCACGACGGCCGCCGCCAGCGCGAGCAGACAGGTGAGGGTGCCGCCCACGCGAAGCGGTATCTGCAGCCCGGCCAGCGCGATGACGCCGGACAGCAGGCTGCCAGCCACGGTGGCGACCAGGCCGAGCTGAGTCGCACGCAGGTAGACGCCGGTCATGCGGTCCTCGCCTACCGCGGCGGAAAGCTCGTCGGCAATCCAGGCGTCCTGCGCACCGTTGTTGAGGGCAGCGCCGAAGCCGAGCACGGCCCAGGAGGCCATTAGGTTGCCGAACGACGGCGACAAGCTCGCCATGAGCTGGGCCACGCCGACGATGAAGAGTCCGCTGACCACGCACAGCCTCCTGCTCACCAGGTCAGCGAGCACCCCGGTGGGCAGCTGGAACACGAAGTAGCTCAGCTCGAGCGACGTCCCGAGCAGCAGAAGCTGGAGCGGGTTAAGCCGACCGGAGGTCACCCAGTAGACCGTGACCGTCGCATAGCTGATGCTCAGCAGGAAGTTCATGCCGGACTCGAGGCCGAGGTACAGGCGGTACGCGCTGATCGACTGACGGTGCAGGCGCATCCAGCCTCCCACCGCCGTCAGATCTCGCTTACGGGCCGACCAGCCCTGTGACGGCCAGCGCGCTCTGACGGTCCCGGCGACGCTAGGCCATCATCACGCCACAGGTCAACGCATTTCTCGATCAGCGTGCGGCGCGACGCTCTGGATGATGCCGCTCGTGGCTAGTCGCCCGCAAGTGGGCAGCTGCCAGACGGTAACCCCTGACGGGGCTGCAATGAACGCCGACCCGGCGGAACTGGGTGGTTAGACCGGATCACATTTTGCGGGTCGACGGTGGCCTTGATCTGGCGGAGCCGGTGGTAGGCGGTCTCGGTCCAGAGAGTGGCCCTGGGCCGGGCTGTTTCGGACATGTTGAGGTACATGTGGCGCGCTGCCCAGGGCGTGAGTGCGTCCTCGACGGCCTCGACCTGCGCCATCGCGGGCGGCTGCAGGTCGGGGGTGGGAGTGATGGCGGCCGCGAACATCAGGTACGGGGCCCGCAGCGACCCGAGCGCGCCGTTGTGGCGGCTGTCGCGGCCGAGCTCGCCGCCGAGGTGCCGTACCTCGACAGTGGCCAGGGGGAATCCGGCGCCCGCGCCGACGGTCGCGTCCAGGGCGCCGATCGCCTCGTCCGGGAGGCTGCCGAGCATCAGCCCGTCTGCCAGGTAGGCGACCGGCTGCTCGGGGTCCATGTGCACCCGCAGCAGGCCAGGCACGGGCATGGCGGCGATGGTGTCGTCGACCGGTCCGAGCGCGCGCAGCGGCGCGAGCAGTTCGTCGGCCTGGGCCGGGTCGCCGAGGTGGAACGCCTCGACCAGGGCGAATGACTTGCCGCGGAGCTGCGGCGGGAGATCGGGGATGGGCGGCAGCCGCAGGTAGCGGGCCAGGGTGGTGAGCTCGTCTGGCACGTCACCGCGGGTCAGGTCCCGCCAGGCGTGCAGCACCTCGGTGCCACGCTCGATCGGATACCACAAGATGCCCGCGTACACCTGCGTGACCGGGAACAGGCGCAGGTCCATGGAGGTGACAACGCCGAAGCTGCCGCCGCCTCCGCGCAGGGCCCAGAACAGGTCGTGCTCGTTCTCGCTGTCCGCGCGCACGAGCTGACCGTCGGCGGTGACCACCTGGATCGCCTTCACGTTGCTGGCTGACAGGCCGTACTTGCGGCCGAGGAAGCTGACGCCCCCGCCCAAGGCGTAGCCGGTGACGCCGACATTCGGTGACGAGCCCGCGAGCGCGGCGAGGCCGTAGCGGGCCGCGGCGTTCACCACGTCGGACCAGACGGCGCCCGCCTCGACGTGCGCGGTCCGCGTCACCGGGTCGACCTGGACGCCGCGCATCCGCTCTGTCTTGAGCAAGATGGTGCCGGCCAGCGGCCCGAGTGGCATGGCGTTGTGACCGGTGCCCTGCGCCGCGATCTGCTGTCCGCGGTCGGCGGCGAACCTGACCGCCGCTGCTACGTCATGCGCCGACTCAGCGAAGACGACCGCGGCTGGCCGCTGGTTGGCGGCGAGGTTAAATGCCAGCCGCGCCTCGTCGAAGCGCTGCTGCCGGGGCAGCACGAGTTCACCGCGAAGTTCAGCCGACAGTTGGCTCGCCTGACTTGACAGTGACCGCCGTGTAGACATTTCGGGTCCCTCTCACCACGACCGGACGGCCTGGATCTCCCGATTGGCGCGTGCAACTTGTCGTCAGCTTCACAATCCGCGCTGGCTAGGAGCGCAGGGTAGGCGGGCTGTCAGGGTTGAGCCGCGGGGCTGATGGCTGCCAGGCCGGCGCGACGGCTGAGGTGCTCGCCGGCGAAGCGGATGGCGATCGAGCCCTCGCCGACCGCTGAGGCCACGCGTTTGACCGGGCTGCTGCGCACGTCGCCGGCTGCGAACACGCCCGGCAGGCTGGTTTCGAGCAAGTAGGGATCCCGGCCCAGCTTTTCCCAGGCGGCCGGGTTGCGGGCCTGGCCGCTGAGGTCCGCACCGGTGACGACGAAGCCGTGGCTGTCCAGCTCGATCGATTCCGCCAGCCACTGGGTGTGCGCCTCGGCGCCGATCAGGACGAACAGGGCCGCGGCGGTAAGCGTCCGCCGGGCTGAGGTGTTGAGGTCTTCGATCGTGACGCGCTCGAGCCGCCCGGTGCCGTCGACCTGTCGCACGACGCTGCGGGACATGATCGTGATGGCGGGGTGGCGGGCGATCCGGTCAGTCAGGTACTGCGACATGCTCGCGGTCAGGTCCTGACCGCGGATGACGACGGTGACCGGGTGCCCGTGATCGGCGAGCCATGTGGCGGCCTGGCCGGCCGAGTTGCCGCCGCCCACGATGACCGCCGGGTCGCCGGGCCTGACCTGGTCCTGGGCGGCCAGCGGGGTGTAGAAAACCCCGGTGCCCTCGAACCGGTCCAGGCCAGCCGCTTCGAGCTGCCGGTAGGTCACGCCGGTGGCGATGATCACGGTCCGGGCCGCGAGCTCGCCGCCGTCGTCGAGCCGGATGACGTAGCCGTCGCCGTGTCCTGTCAGCCCGGCTGCGGTGCTGGGGGACCAGCAGGGTCGCCCCGAACCGCAGCACCTGCACCAGGGACCGTTCGGCGAACTCCTCACCGCTGACACCCACCGGGAAGCCGAGGTAGTTCTCGATCCTGGAGGTGGTGCCGATCTGCCCGCCCACCCCCATGCCGTCGATGACGGCGGTGGCCAGGCCTTCTGACGCGCCGTACACCGAGGCGGCCAGGCCGGCCGGGCCGGCCCCGACCACGGCGACATCGAACGTCTTCCGCGGCACTGCCCCGGTGCCGAACCCCGCGGCGCGGGCCAGCTGGCCATTCGACGGATTGCGCAAGACCTCCCCGCCGCGCATCACCACGACCGGGGCGTCACCCGGGCCTAGTCCGTGGTGGGCGAGCACCGCGCCCGCGGCCGGGTCGGTGTCCAGGTCGACCCAGACGTGCAGCAGGCGGTTGCGGGCCGCGAACTCCCGCAGCCGCCGGGCATCCGGTGACGACCGCGAACCGATGATCTGCAGGCCGGCGCGCTGCTGCAGCAGCCATTGCCTGCGCCGCAGGGCGGTCTGCACGATCAGGTCAGCCAGCCCTTGATCCTGGGCGATCACCTCCTGCAGACGTTCAACCGGGATCACCAGTATCGACCCGGGTTCGGTGACCACCGCAGTCGCGAACACCCGCTCTCCGGTCAGGATGCCTAGCTCGCCCGAGAACTGACCCGGGCCCAAGGTGGCCAGCTCCCGCTCGACCCCGCCGTCGTGGTCGACCACGGTGACGGCTCCGGACAAGATCACGATGAAGTCGTAGGCCCGGTCTCCCTCACCAAACAGCACCTGCCCGGCCGTCGTCGGCCGCTCCTGGCCGTAGGGGCGCAGCAGCGCCAGCTGCTCAGCATCCACCAGCGGGGAAAGGTAGGGATCTGACCCCGCATCCGGCGCCGTCATCGCGGCCCGCAGTGTCAGGTCAGCATCGGCATCTGGGGAATGCACGTTTCTCATTTGCTTACCTCCCCGTCTGAGCTGCAGCTCTTCCCGTTTGCCCACCGGGCCGTGGCCGGGGCATGCGCCTGCATGAGACCGACGACGATGAGACCGACGCTGGCGACTGGCTGGAGAAGGGTGATTCCGCCCGTCCCCCCATTCTCCGCAGGCACCGGCAGGCCGATCAGCCGCCCCGCGATCGAACGGGGCTCAGCGGGTGAACCCGCCCAGATATTCGGGCAGAACCAGCAGGCTCGCGGCACTCCCGGCATCCTCGTCGGAGGATGTGGTCACGATGGTTCGGACGGCGGCACGTGGTGTCGTGACGTTTTCTGGTGGCGCGGGCTACCCGTGCCGGCTCGCTGACCGGCCCGCTATAGTCTGCAGCGCGCAAATGACCGCGATGTCCCGGCTTGGGTGGCTCGATGAACAGCAAGTTTCCAGTTTCGGCGCGAGTCAGAGACTCCGCTCTAGCGACCGTGTCGGTTGCCTGCCTGGGTCTGGCGTGCGTGGGCTGTGCGCAGACCGCGAAGCCTGTGGCCAAGCCCAACGTGCCGGTATCGCGACCGGTGTCCACGCCAACCGCCGTGCCCGTAGCGACTGCCGTGCCGGCGACGCCGTCCGAGGCATCAAAGAGCCCGACGACGAGCCCAGGCTTCGGCGCATTCACTTCGTGGACAGCCGCTCAGACGGCAGCCGGATTCGGCTTGCTGCAGCCAGCCAGCACAAACGGCCTGCCGCTTGCCAATGGCGGCATCCGGGTTGGACAGTGTGCGGGCGATTCCGCGCACGCGGATGTGTGGGCAACCTACGCGGCCGGCGCTTACGAGCTGGCCATCGACCAGGAAGACGAGCCCGGTGGCGTCTGCTCGAACATCGGCGAGGCGAGCATGCTTGGCACGTACAGCGTCGGCGGCGCCCAGGCACAGCTGCTCGGAGCTTGCGGGACAGCCGCAGGACTGCCGGCATGCAACTCTGCGAGCCTATGGCTCTTCCTCGTGTGGACAACCGGCAGCGACCGCCACTACCAAGTGACAGCGCACAACGAGAGCCGCGAGCAGGTGATCGCCTTCGCCAGCGGTCTCCGCGACGTCAGCTAGGTCGACGGCTCCCTGGCGAGGCGGACACCTGCTGGCTAATGGTGCACTGCCTAGGTACTGCTCGACGTAGCAGGGCTGCCAGCCGGTCCGCCTTGCTGCTGTATCTCCGGGTGGCCGTACCGTATGGGTGAGGGTCGGTACCTCTAAGTGACTGGGCGGTTCAGGTGATGAGGCTGGCGACAATCTCCCTGAAGCCGGCTAGGGCTGTGGCGATTGCCGGATGCGTGAGCGGGTCCGGCGCCGCGAGCCCGGCCTGTTGCTGGTCAGCGCTGTCGCCATATATCCCGGCGGTGGCCACGCCGGAATACTTCCGCGACGCCAGCAGCCGTCATCGCTACTGACCTCACACCGCGCAGAAATCGTCTTGGTCACCGCACATCGCTGCCCACGTGACAACGCACAGGAATCATCCGCCGAGGCGATCCAGGCCTACCGATCCCGACGCCGCGCGACCTGCCGGGGGAATCTCAGGTAAGCCGTCGCTGCGGGGCAAGGATGCCGCTCAGCAATCATGGGCGGCCGACCCGGCAAGTTGCCCGCAGCCCGTAACCCGCCCATGACGGAAGAATCAAACGGAGAAAGTTATCGATCGGCGCCAGTTTCGGAGTGCGAACCAGGTTGCGCTCGGGCAGGATGCTATCGGCTTCGAGGAGCTCGAGAGCAAAACCGGCAGTAGCAAGCTCACTGGCCAGCTGACGGCGCGAGTAAAGGTAGTAGGGGAACGGACGCTGCGCATCCTCCAGGGTGTGGCGGTAGGTCACCTGCCGCGCCGAAGGGTAGTGACGTCGTATGCATGCCCGAAGGTAGGGCTCGCCCCCGCGCTCGCTGACCTGCGGAGGCGAGGATGTGTGCAACGGGAATCTGCGCACAGCGTTGGGCACCGTCAGCAGTAGCCGACCATGGCCGGTCAGCATGGAACGCATCGAGTTAAGGGCATCGATTCGATCCTCGGCCGCTTCGATGTGGGACAGGACACCGAACAGCGATATGACCAGGTCGTACGGGCCTGCACATCGGGCTGCATCGAGGCTAGGCGTAGTCAGCAGACGCTCGCTGACGACGCCGGCGGACGTGGCCCGGCGCTGCAGCGCCCTGCACGCGTCAGCGGATATGTCATAGGCACAGACAAACGCATCCGTGGCGCGAAGGATAGGCAGCGCGTAGCGGCCACTGCCCGCACCGAAATCGAGTATGCGTGCGGCGGTCCCGGCGAGTCGCAGCACAGATCGGTAGGTCGCCGCACACGGCCGTGGGTAGCGTGCGTCGTATACGCCGCTGGCGTAATAGCAGTCGTAGCTGTCCGCGATAGGCACCCGCTGCAGGTCATCGACATTGAGCTGGCGGGTCGCGAAAGGTCGTGTCCTCACGGCTCCACCGTCGGACGAAGCGCGGGTGTCCACCACACATGGCGGTCCACATAAGCGCTCACATGATTGGCTGCGCCGAGCACACCCCAGCGTCAACCCGCTGTACCGTCGCCAGCAGAAGATCGACGAACTGCGCCGCTCCGGATACCGCGTGCCTGCGCTCTACTCCGCGGCGATGGCCTGGTGCGGATGGCGCTCCGCGAGCTGCTTCAGGTTCAGCAGTTGCCGTCGAGCCATGATCAGGTCGCCGACGGACAAGGCTGGGGCCTTCCAGCGGGCAGGTTGCATGACGACCTTGAGCAGCAGCCGGGTCGTTCGGTAATCCACGGGCACCAGGACGTAGGACATGAAGGCCCCCATGATCGTGCCCGTCAGCTGCTTCCCAGGATCGACCGACAGGATCCTGCCCACCTCGCGGCCGCCGACCGTCGTGAACCTCTCTCCGACGCGAGGTTCGGGAAGACCGGCCAGCTCTCGAGGTGAGCGGCGGCCCAGGTTGTCGATCCAGTCATAGGAGTACGGCGCCAGCCTCACCTGCGCCACCCACGGCCACACCGCTTCAGCAGGTACCTCGACGCGCACGCCCCGCCACGCCTGCAACGTGGGCGAGTCGAGAAAGTCATCGCACGGGTAGGTGCGCAAGGTCTCGTTGTCGCTCACGCCCCACCGATCACCGATCACCCACCCATATTCCGACAGGCCCGGACCCAGTAAAGCGGCAATCCCCGTTGGCCGCCGCAGGCCGTTGGAACGCGCGAGAGCATGGCCTGGCCAACCAGGCAACTGCCCGGCAACTCGCGCAGTTAGCGCACACGACGGGAGTCGCTCCCGCTCGTTCCGGTCCACCAGCGAGTATTCAGACGGCCGCTGCCCGTTGGAGGGCGAGGTCCATGGCCTGGTCGAGGCTGAGCGCCGTGCCCTGGGTGTAGGCCTGCTTGAGCTGCTCGTCACCTAGGGCCGCCGCAATCTCGTCGAGGCTTTCCTGACGGAGCTCTGCCACATCCGGTTCCCACACGAATCCGATCTGGTCGATCAGGGCTTGCGCAGCGCCGTGCAGAGTAGCTGCCCGGTGCCATTCGCCATTGCCAGCGGCCAGGCGGGCCAGCCCGAGGATAGAGTCAGCTGCAGGTCTCTTCTGGCCGATACGGCGGCTGAGCCGCAGGGCGTCCTCGAATGCGGAGCGCGCACCATCGAAGTCGTGTTCGGCATATAGCACCTCGCCGAGGCTGTCCAAAGCGTAAGCCTGTGGACGTCCGATCATCTCCGCGGTCCGGATCGAGGCTTCCAGGTGTGCCCGCGCAGCGGGGATGTCGCCGATGTATAGCCTGTAACAGCCTGCGTTGTTGTGCAGGGACATGTTAAGGCGAAGGTCGCCGGAGCGCTCAGTGCAGGCGATGGCTTCCGCGTAGAGCGGTCCGGCCGTCTGCGGGTCGAAGCCCAGCAGAGGATGGCAGCTGAGGATGCATGCCAGGAGCGACTTAGCCAGTTGCACGTCATCGCCCAGCTCGCGGGCCCGCTGGACCGACTCCTGTCCTAGTGGCCATGCTCGCTCCAGCTCACCGCGGGCCCAGTACCCCTCGGCCAGTAGTTCGCGGGACATAGCCAGCAGCCGATTGTCGTCCAGCTCGGCGGCGACCTGGTCCATCTGCTCGGCCAGCTGAATGCTTGTGGTCAGGTCGGTGCTGTGGGTCAACGCCGAGGCGGCGAACAGCGCTTCGGCGAAGACCGCCGGATCGGCGGCGGCTTCGGGGCGGCCGAGGACCGGCAGCAGCAGCGCGGCCGCTTCCTGATTCCGGTGTAGCCAGTACGGCAACAGCGCGATCCCGAACCGCAGCACCCGCGTGGTGCCGTCTGGCTGGCCGGCGGCATGCTCGGCCCCGCGCTGGAAGTTGGCATCGTCGGTCTCCAGCCGAGCCAGCCAGGCTCCCTGTTCCGGGCCGGTCAGGTGCGGAGCAGCGGTCTCAGCGACACTCAGGTAGTGGGCGCAGTGCGCGGCCCGGGCCGCGGCGACTTCCTGGCCGCCGGCGCCGGCGAGCTGCTCGGCAGCGAACAGCCGGATGGTTTCCAGCAGCCGATACCGAAGGCTGGCCGCGGCCGGCTCGGTTACGACCAGGCTCTTGTCCGCCAGGGAGCCCAGCAGCGCAGCAGCCTCGCGGGAGGCAATGTCCCCGTACCCGCACACGGTCTCGGCCGCGGCCAGGTCGAAACCGGCGGCGAACACCGACAGGCGTGCCAGCAGCGCCTGCTCGGCACTGTTAAGCAGCGAGTACGACCAGGCCACCGTGGCGCGCAGGGTTTGCTGCCGCGCCAGCGCGGTGCGGCTGCCGCCGGTCAGCAGCCCGAACCGCTGATCCAGCCGGTTGTGCAGGTCCGGCAGCGACATTGACCGCAGCCGCGCCGCGGCCAGCTCGATCGCCAGCGGCATCCCGTCCAGCCGGCGGCACAGCGACACCGCCACCGCGACCGTGTCGGCATCCAGGGCCAGGCTGATGCCCTGTGCGGCGGCCCGCGTTGCAAGCAGCGCGACCGCGTCACACGAGACGGCCGCGGCACTGTCGTCGCCGGGCCCGGGCAGGGACAGGGGCGGCACCCGGTAAATCCGCTCCCCGCCAATGGCCAGCGGTTCCCGGCTGGTCGCCAGAACGCGTGCTTTCGGGCACCGCCGCAGGACGGCTTCCACCGCTCTGGCGCAACCGCCGATCAGGTGCTCGCAGTTGTCCAGCACGATCAGGATGTCTTGCGGCGCCAGCGCATCGGCCAGCGTGTCCAGCACCTCCCGGCCCGGCTGGGCCGGTATCCGCAGAGCTGCGGCGATAGCCGCCGGGACCGCGGTCTCGTCGGTGACCGGGGCCAGCTCGGCCAGCCACACTCCGTCGCCCGAACCGTCCAGCAGCCCTGCAGCTGCCTGCAGGCCTAGCCTTGTCTTCCCGGACCCGCCGGCCCCGGTCAGTGTGACCAGGCGGGAGGATTCCACCAGGGCCCGGACCTCGGCCAGCTCCCGGTCGCGGCCGATGAACGCCGACAGCTGGGCCGGCAGGTTGTTCTGCAGGGCCGGGTTGCCTAGCGAGCGGAGCGGTCCGAACTCCGCCTGCAGGCCCGGCGCCTGCAGCTGGAAGAGGCGTTCCGGCTTCCCTAGGTCCTTCAGCCGGTGGATGCCGAGATCGGCCAGCGCTGCGCCGCCTGGCAGCCGGTCGCGCACCAGCGCGGCCGCCGGTTCCGACACCAGCACCTGCCCCCCGTAGCCGACCGCCGCTATCCTGGCGGCCCGATGGATATCCAGACCCACCAGGCCAGCGCCGGTCTCCGCCGCCTCGCCGCAATGCAAGCCCATCCGAACCCGGACCTGCTCCCCGCCCGGCCAGGCATGTGCGTGCAGTCCTTGCTGCATCTCTAGGACCGCCGCCACGCACGCCCGCGCCGAGGAGAACACCGCGAAGAACCCGTCGCCCTGCATCACCACCTCGGTGCCACCGTGCGCGGCTAGCGCCGACCGGATCACCGCATGATGCTCGGCCAGAACCCGCGCGTATACATCCCCGGTCACCCGCTGCAGTAGCGCTGTCGAGCCCTCCATGTCGGTGAAGAGGAAGGTCAGGGTCCCCGTCCAGCGGCCCGCGACGCCGGCGACCTCGCGGGGCGGACTCCCGGCCGCCGCGGCGGCGAAAGCTTCCGGCGCGTCGGTGTGCCGGGCCGCCAGCACCTCCGCAGCCGGCCCCCGCCCGCGGGCCGCCGCGACAAACAGCTCGCGCACCGGCCCGGAAAGGCTCAGCGCGCCCGCCAGCAGCAGCGCGGTGTCCTTGCGGGCGGTCCGGTTGATGCCCCGCTCCAGGTCACTCACCGAGCGCGGGGACAGGCTCGCTGCCTCGGCCAGCTCCTCCTGGGTCAGCCGGGCCTCGGCCCGCAGCTGCCGCAGCAGCCCGGCGAAAGAAAACGCAGGCTGCTCCGCCACCGCCCCCAGCCCCCCTCGCACCCGCCCAGCCACAAATCTGCCTCCAACGGTACGCATCCCCACTCACCACCGCCATCCCTCGCTAACCAGCCGGGATACGGCACCGCCAGTGCCGGCACCCTGTCTGTGCCGAACCAGTCACCGTCGGCGCACCTTCCGCGGCACTTGCCCGCGGCGCAGCGCGAGCGCCGGGAGGAGCGTTTGAGCAGAAGGATTTCTGTTCGCCGTCCTGTGGCCGATGACGTGTGACCGAGACGGGCGCGGCCGGCGACAGTCGAATCAGCTGTCACCGCGCCGACGCCACAGCCGGGACGTCGGTACTGCCGGGAACAGCGCGCTCCAGACATTTGTTAGACTGGCGAACTATAAGTGTGCCGTATCAAAGGAGTTGCGGGTGGTCGAGCCGGTCGTCGTCAAGACGGGCGAGGTGGCTGCTGACGGGGCAGGTGGCACGGACGAGGACGTGACAATCAGCGCGCTGCTTGCCGTGCTGCGCGTCACGCGCGTCCTGGAGCGTATTGATGCGGGCATCAGCCCGCAGCAGTACCGGATGCTCAAGCTCATCGGCCTCGGCGGCGAGCGATCCGCCCGGCTGGCCGAGAAGCTCGCCGTGGCCAGGCCGACGCTGACCGCGACCGCCGACAGCCTCGTGGCGGCGGGACTTGCCTGCCGCGAGGCTGAGCTGGGCGACAGGCGGGTCGTGCGACTTCATCTGACCGAGGCCGGCCGAGCAGTCGTCGGACGGGCCGACGCGGCTTACTCGGCGTGGTTCGGCTCGCTGCTTGATCACACTGGCCGTCGCGACCAGATCGTCGACGACCTGCTCAGGCTCGACGAGTCGATGACCGAGCGCCGGCAAGCCCGGCTGGCTAGCAGCACCGCCATCACAGACACGGGCGCGGCGGCCGCTCGCGAGGGACAGCGGTGAGGCGGGGCACTACAACGCCGCGGTCAGCCTCCATGCAGCAGCCGACCCTTGGCTCGGGTTACGGCGAGGGATGGCTGCGCCGCCTGAGCGCGTATTGCTGGCGGCATAAGAGCCTTACGCTCGTGGCTCTCGGCGCCTCGCTGGTGGCCACGCTGGTGACTGCGGTCATCCCGCTGATCCAGCTCCACATCATCGACTACTCGATCGTGAAACACAGCCAGCCTGTCTGGCCGGGCGCGGTCGCGCTAATCGGCGCCGCCATCATCAGCTTTGGCGCCGTCTACTTGCGCCGGTACCGAGGCGGCCAGCTATCCCTGGACGTCCAGCACGACCTGCGCACCGAGCTGTTCGACTCGCTGACCAAGCTCGACGGTGCCCGGCAGGACCAGCTCCACACCGGCCAGATCGTCAGCAGGTCCATCACTGACCTGAACATGATCCAGAGCCTGCTTGGAATGCTGCCCATGCTGATGGGTAGCGGCCTGCTGTTCGTCTTGTCAATCGCGATCATGTTCATCCTGTCGCCCGTGCTCGCGCTGATCTCGCTCGCGGTTGGCCCGGCGCTGCTGGCGCTGTCAATCCTGTCCAGACGGCGCCTGTTCCCAGCGAGCTGGGATGCCCAGCAGAAGGCCGGCGAGGTCGCCGGCGTCGTTGAGGGCGCAGTCACCGGTGTGCGCGTGGTGAAGGGCTTCGGGCAGGAAGAGCAGGAGATCGACCGGCTGGATGGCGTCAGCCAGATCCTGTACGCGGCCAGGGTGCGCGCAGTCCGGCTGATGGCTCGCTTCAGCCCGGCACTCGGCGCGATCCCTGCCCTCGGCCAGGTCGGCGTGCTCGCCCTCGGCGGCTGGATGGCGATCAATGGCAGCATCACCCTCGGCACGTTCCTCGCGTTCGCCTCGTATCTGGCCCAGATGGTCAACCCGGTGCGCGCGCTCACCAACCTGATCACCATTGGTCAGGAAGCGCGTGCGAGTGTCATCCGGGTCTTCGAGGTCATCGACTCCCGCCCGGTCATCAAAGAACGGCCGGATGCCGTGGTCCTGCCGCCCGGCAACAAGGATGTCGAACTGGACGACGTCCGCTTCGGGTACGTGCCGTCCGAGCCGGTGCTGCGCGGCTTGTCGCTGCGGGTGCGGCCCGGCGAAACGCTGGCCGTGGTCGGCACCTCGGGGTCCGGCAAGTCCACGATCTCCCTGCTGCTTCCCCGGTTTTACGACGTGCGGTCGGGCTCGATCCGCGTCGGTGGGCACGACGTCCGCGACCTGACCATCGACTCGCTGCGCGCGTCGATCGGGCTGGTGCTGGAGGAGAGCTTCCTGTTCTCGGACACCGTGCGCAGCAACATCGCGTATGGCCGTCCGGACGCCACGCAGGATCAGGTCATCGCGGCGGCGCGCGCGGCCGAAGCCGAGGACTTCATCCTCGGCCTGCCTGACGGCTACGACACTGTGGTCGGCGAGCAGGGCCTGACGCTATCCGGCGGCCAGCGCCAGCGGATCGCCCTGGCCAGGGCGCTGATCACCGATCCGGCCATCCTCATCCTGGACGACGCGACGTCGGCGATCGACGCTCGGGTCGAGGCGCAGATCCACGCGACCCTGCGGAAGGTAATGGCCGGCCGCACCACGCTGCTGATCGCGCACCGCATGTCCACGCTCGAACTCGCCGACGAGATCGCGGTGCTCGACGAAGGCCGACTGGTCGATCAGGGCACGCACGAGGAACTGACCGAGCGCTGCCCGGAGTACAGGCTGCTGCTGGCTGGACCGGGCGACGACGCTGAGGGCGTCGACGCCGGCGAGTTCGACTACTACCGGCGCGGGGCCGACGACGACTTCGCCGCCATGGTGACCCCGCCGACGGCCGGCGGAATAACGCCCAGCCTCTGGCCCGCCGGCTCCCATGCGGCCCAGAACGGCGCTGCCCAGACCGGCGTGGGCCAGAACGGCGTGGGCCAGGACGGCGCGGCATCATCCTCAGCGGGCGCCGAGCAGCTCGCCAGGACGGCGGCGGCTGGAATCGGGCGCGGCACCTTCTCCGGTGGCGCTGGCGGTGGCGGCCGGGCCGGTGGCGCGTCCCAGCGCGGCGCGGCTCTCACTGGCGGTGCGACGGGCGGCGGGTGGCTGGCAGGCGTACCGGCTTCACCGGAGCTCATCGCCAGGGTCGATGCGCTGCCGCCTGCTACCGAGTCACCCGGCGTGGACGAGTCTTTCGCCCGTGCGCCCGAGCCGCATTTCACGCTGCGCAAGCTACTGCGGCCGTTCGCCATTGCGCTGCTGATCGGGCTGGCCCTGGACGGCCTGGACGCCCTCGCGAACACAGTCATGCCGCTGCTCGTCCGCGGTGGCATCGACGGCGGTGTCGAGAGGACAGCCTTGAGCGTTGGCGCCAGGTTCCACACCATCCTGATCGTCTCGCTTATCGGTCTCGGCATCGTGCTCGCTGACTGGGTGATCAACGCGAAGCAGACTGTCGTGGTCGGGCGAAACGGCGAGCGATTGCTGTACGCCCTGCGCGTGAAGATCTTCTCCCACCTCCAGCGGCTCGGCCTGGACTTCTACGAGCGGGAGTTGACCGGCCGGATCATGACGAGGATGACGACGGACGTCGACGCGCTGTCCTCGTTCTTCCAGACTGGCCTCATCACGATGGTGAACTCGGTCCTGACGTTCATCGTCGTGCTGGCACTGATGCTGATCATCAACCTTCGGCTGGGCCTGATCCTGTGCTCTGTGCTGCCGATCCTCATCGTGGCCACGATCGTCTTCCGGCGGAAGTCGTCCAGGGCGTACACCGAGGCCAGGGAGAAGGTCAGCGCCGTCAACGCCGATCTCCAGGAAAACGTGGCCGGCCTGCGCGTTTCCCAGGCCTACCGCCGCGAGCAGGTCAACTCGGGCAGGTTCGCCGGGCTGTCGGGTGCCTACCGGGTGTCCAGGCTCCGTGCACAGCGGATGATCGCCATCTACTTCCCGTTCGTGCAGGCACTGTCCACAATCGGCGGCGCTGTCGTGCTGCTCGCGGCCGCCAGCGAGATCCACAGCGGCGCGATCACCGTCGGGAGCTTGATCGCGTACCTGCTCTGGGTTGACTCCCTCTTTGCGCCGGTGCAGCAGCTGTCGCAGGTGTTCGACGGTTATCAGCAGGCCAACGTCGGCCTCCAGCGGATTAAGGGCCTGCTCCAGACGCCGACGAGCACGCCGCCAGCGCCGCACCCAATCCGGCCCGGACGCCTGCGCGGTGCGATCGAGCTGCGTGACGTGCATTTCGGATATACGGGTCAGCGCGCCGAAGCTATCGGCGGCGTCAGCCTGTCGATCGCGCCGGGCGAGACCGTTGCCCTGGTCGGGCAGACCGGGGCCGGCAAGTCGACTCTGGTCAAGCTCATCGCCAGGTTCTACGACGTGACGTCAGGCCACGTGCTGATCGACGGCACCGATGTGCGCGAATACGACCTGCCCGCCTACCGCCAGCAGCTCGGCGTCGTGCCGCAGGAGCCGTACCTGTTCGCCGGGACTGTCCGTGACGCCATCGCGTACGGTCGGCCGGATGCCAGCGACGCCGAGGTCGAGGCCGCTGCTCGCGGCGTCGGCGCCATCGAGATGATCTCTCGGTTGCCGGATGGTTTCGGCCACGAGGTAGCCGAGCGCGGCCGCAACCTGGCCGCGGGCCAGCGGCAACTGATCGCGCTAGCCCGCGCGTACCTCGTGGATCCGGCGATCCTGCTGCTCGACGAGGCGACGGCCGCGCTCGACCTGGCCGCCGAGGCCGCGGTGAACCGGGCGACAGAGCAGCTAGCCGCTCAGCGCACAACGCTCGTAGTCGCGCATCGTCTGACGACCGCGTCCAAGGCCGATCGGATCATCGCCCTGGCCGATGGGCAGATCGCCGAGATCGGAACACATGAGGAACTGCTGGAGCGCGGCGGCGCCTACGCCTCGATGTGGGCCGCCTTCACCGGCGACGCCGAGCTAGTGGCCTGACGCTTAACTGCGGAGAAACGCGCGTCACGCCACGGAATCAGTCGATCTCGGCCTGGATTGCTGCTGATTCAGTGGCGAGTAGGTCCGATCGTTTGCGGAAAGCTGTTCCCGTAGGCGGTTCCGAGCGCGGTGCAGGCGCGACATCACGGTCCCAATCGGTACGCCGATTATCTCTGCGACGTCGTAGTAGGAGTAGCCCTCGACATCAGCCAGGTAGATCGTGGCCTTGAAACAATCCGGCAGGGCGTCCAGAGCCTGCCGGATTTCGGAGTGCGCAAACCGCCCAAGGACCTCGTCCTCGGCGGAGGGCGTATGAGCCAGGCCGCCGCCTATCACGCGGCTCGCCGTCACCGCAGGCGCCGTCTCCAGCTCTGGGCTGAGCAGGGGTAGCGCTTCGCGGCGGCGCTTGCGGCACCCGTTCAGGAAGGCGTTGGCCATAATGCGATACAGCCACGCCCTGGCGTTCGAGCCCGGCGTAAACCCTCGCAGGCCGGTGTAGGCGCGGGTCAGCGTTTCCTGGACGAGGTCCTCGGCATCGCTGGAGTTGCCGGTCATCTTGAGCGCTGATCCATAGAGCTGCTGCCGGCAGCACTCGACTTCGCGCTCAAACAGGAGATCGTCGGCATGAAGTCGGTTCGGACGTGCGCGGGCCGCAGTACGCATGAGCGCCTCTTCCTCCTCGCCCCTGTCACCGGACCGCCGTCTCGGACGGATCGAAGTAGTCAATTCGCTACTGAGCGTGATGTCCAAAGGTCCATAACGACCCAAGCCAGGTGGCGCGACGGATTCCGCAGGGCTGACCGTGCGGTTCGTTACGCCCTATTCGTGGGCCGAACACACCTGGGGATTGTCGTTGAGAGGGCCGTGTCAACCCCCTGCGGGCGGGGACGCGGCCGCGCGGACCGCGAACACGCCCAGACCGCCGGCCACCGCCACCCGCGCGCCCATGGGCGGAGGCCGGAGTGGCGCGCGGCGCCGTCGTCAGGCAGCCTTGGCGGCGTTACGCCAGGCGACGAGGGCCGCCTGAACGTCAGCCGCCTCGATGTCCACGTGGGTGAGCATCCGTATCCGGCCGCCGACCGCATTGACGAGTACTCCCTCGGCGGCCAGCCGAGCGCGCCACCACGTCGCGTCACGGCCGGTGCCCGACACGTCGACGAACACGATGTTCGTCTCGACGGCATCGGGGTCGACGCTGTCTGGCAGCAGGTCGGCGACACCCGCCGATAGGGTCTGGGCGTTCGAGTGGTCCAGGTGCAACCGCCCTGGCCCTTCCTCAAGCGCGATGAGGCCGGCCGCAGCCATGATGCCGGCCTGCCGCCACGCCCCGCCGAAGAGGATCTTCAGCCGCCGCGCCTCCCGGATGAATTCCTCATCCCCGGCGAGGATGGAGCCGATCGGGGCGCCGAGGCCCTTGGAGAGGCAGAACATCATCGACGTGACCGCGCCGGCGTACGCGGCGACCGGGACCTCGGCGACAACGCATGCATTGAAGATTCGCGCGCCGTCCAGGTAAAGCGGCACGCCGCCGTCGGCGCAGACGGCCGCGATGTCGCGGACGCCGGTGACACTGTGGACAGAGCCGCCCCCGACGTGGTGGGTGTTCTCGATCGTCACCAGGTCCACGACCGACACGTCATCTGGATCTGGCGCCAGCGCGGTCGCCACCTGCTCACCCAGCATCAGGCCGCGATCGGGTGCGGTCACATAGTGGAAGGAAATCCCCGACAGCACCGCAGCCGAGCTCGCCTCGGTCCGGCCCGCGTGGGCACTGGCCTCGCATACCGCGAGGTGCCCGGCCCGCACGTAGGCGTGCAGTGCGATCTGGTTGCACATGGTGCCCGTCGGCAGGTAGAGCGCGGCAGCCTTGCCGGTCAGCTCGGCGGCCTGGTCCTGCAGCTTGTTGACGGTTGGATCGTCCCCATACCAGTCGTCGCCGACCTCGGCGGCCGCCATCTCCCGCCGCATCCGCTCAGAAGGCTTGCTGACCGTGTCGGAGCGAAGGTCAATGCGGGCGTCCATGTGCCGCAGGATACGGGATGGCGCCGGCGGCTATCCGGGACGGCAAGCGCCCACCGGGCTCGCCGGGCTCACCGGGCTCACCGGGCTCACCCAGAGCCGACGCCCGCGGCGGCCCCGGCCCGAGCCTCGGCGCCGACCTGGGCGCGAACCTCGGCGCGAGCCTCGGGCCCGGTAACAGCGACGGCCTCGACCGGACCAGCCAGGTCAGCCGCACGCAGCGTTCGGATGTCGCGTGGGATCAGCGCGAATACCGAGACGACGACAATTAGCGCGGCCGCCCCGTACTGAGTCGCCGACACGCCTGCCCAGGCGGCGATCGGGCCGGCCACCAGCGCGCCGATCGGCATGGCCATGACCGACCCGAACGCGTCATAGGACGAGACCCTGGCCAGCTTGTCCGGCGGAATGTTCCGGGCCAGCGCCACGGTCCACTGCACCATCATGATCTCAAGCGCGATGCCGAGCAGGAACGACGCTAGGCATATCGCTGGAAGCGGCCAGAGCATCGCCAGCGAGACCGGCGAGAGGGCGATGCTGCCGCCAATCAGCACGACGAACAGCATTGGCCGCCGCGGGCTAAAGCGCAGCGACATCAGGCCGCCCGCGATCAGGCCGAGCGACTCGGCCCCGGTGATCGTTCCCCACGCGGCCGGGCCGCCGAGGTGCGCGCGCGCCACGACCGGCCCGAGCACGGCGAACGAGCCGTACCAGGCCATGAGCACCACCGAGAACTGAGCCACGATGACCCACAGCCACGTATGCGACCGGAACTCCGACCAGCCATCGCGCAGCTCACGGACCATGCTCGTCTGATGTATGCGCTCATGGGCAGTGACGCGGAGCGCGAGCATAAGCGGAATGGTGCCAAGTAGCCCGGTCCCGCACACCGCCAGTGCCCAGCCGGGGCCGTTCTTCCCGATCGCTGCGATGCAGAAGCCGGCGAGTACCGCGCCCCCCATCTGCGCTGCGTTCATCGCCAGCCGCGAAACCGCGCTGGCTTCCTGCAGCAGCTCAGCCGGTACCAGTCGCGGCAGCAACGCCGAGGACGCGGGATAAAACACCGCCATGCCCGTCCCGGTCAGGCACTCCAGCGCGATCATCTGCCACAAGGGTGGATGTCCAGTCAGCACCAGGATCCCGAAGGTGCCTTCCCCGACCGCCATCATGGCGTTGCCAGCGATGATCACTTTCTGCGGCGCGATCCGGTCCGCGATGACGCCGCCGACCAGCACGAATATCAGCGACGGCGCGATCTGCGCGGCGAGCACGTAAGACAGTTTCGCGGTCGAGCCGTGGGTCTGGCTGAGCACCGCGAACGAGACACCGACCAGCGAGAACGAGAACGAGAACGGCGCCAGCACCCGGTCGGCCAGCAGCAGCCTGAAGTCGCGGATACCGAGCACCGGCAGGCGGCGCGTGGCCGAGGCGAAGCGGCGCATCAGCACGCGCGCGAGCATGACGACAATTCCGATCTTCGTACCGGGGGGCTTACTCATTTGACCCTACCCGGTGCTCTGACCTGGGGAAAACGATTTTCCTGCCCGCGCCTTCAGGTCCCAGAAGGATCCCAGCGCAGGCTCCGCCGCAGTTGACCTGGCCGCCGCCCCCCGGCATGATCGCTCGTGCCGGCTTGCGGTGCCAACCCTGGTGTCGTGCGCGAACTCGGTGCTGGCACCCTCAGGAGTACCGGCCCGAGGAATATCGGTCAGTACTACCGGGTTCGCGACATGTGCGGCACGGGTGGCGTCTGCAGGGCCGGCGAGAGGAGCTGATGGTCAGTTGAGCATCCTGGGTACGAGGGTCCTGCGGACAGAGGATCCGAAATTCCTCACGACCGGCGGCGTCTATACCGAGGACGTCGTGGACGAGCGTCTTGAGGGCGCGTACCACGTCTTTTTCGTGCGCTCCCCGGTCGCGCACGCGAGGATCGGAAGCGTTGACGTCTCGGCCGCGCTCGAGGCACCAGGCGTCGTCGCTGCCTTCACCGGTGCCGACCTGGCCGACCTGCCTGTCATACCGCCTTCTGCGGCCGGTCTGATGAACGCCGAGATGACTCAGCGGCTGCTGGCCACCGACAAGGCGCGCTTCGTCGGCGAGCCTGTCGCCGTCGTCGTCACCGAGCATCCTTACCAGGGCGAGGACGCGCTCGAACTCGTCGAGGTCGACTACGAACCGCTCCCGGCAGTGCTCGCCTACGATCCGGACGACAGCTCGCTGCTCTTCGAGTCGGCCGGGACGAACGTGGCCGGCAACTGGGGCGATGCGTCGCAGCTCAAGCCGGATCTGTTCGACGACTGCGAGGTTGTCGTCAGCCACACCATCGTCAACCAGCGCGTCGCACCCGCCCCGATGGAGACGCGCGCCGCCGCCGCTGTCTGGGGCGAGGATGGCCGGCTGACCACCTGGGTGCCGAATCAGGGCGCGCAGGGCACCCGCGACTCGCTTGTGACCTTGCTCGGCCTGGAAGCGGGGCAGGTCCGGGTCATCACGCCGGACGTCGGCGGCGCGTTCGGCGCGAAGTTCGGCGCCGACCCGGAGCATGCCATCGTCGCCTGGATTGCTCGCCAGCTCGCCCACCCGGCCCGGTGGACTGAGACCAGGTACGAAAACATGATTGCGATGACCCACGGGCGGGCGCAGCAGCAAACCGTGACGATCGGAGGCAGCAGGGACGGGAACGTGGCCGCCTACCGACTCGAGATCGTTCAGGACGCGGGGGCTTACCCGAAGATCGGCGCCGTCCTCCCATTCCTCACCATCCTGATGACGACCGGCCCTTACGACATCCCGAAGGCCGAGGCGATTGCCAAGGTCATCGTCACCAACACCACTCCGATCGGCGCCTATCGCGGCGCGGGCCGGCCCGAGGCGACAGCCGCCATCGAGCGGGCCATGGACCTGTTCGCCACGGAGATCGGCATGGACCCGGCCGACGTGCGCCGGACGAACCTGCTGCCGCCATTCACCGAGCCGCACCGGACCGCGTTCGGCGCGCTGTACGACTCCGGCGACTACGTCGCGGCCCTGGACAAGGCGCTCGACGCGGCCGGTTACGCAGACCTCCGCAAGGCACAGGCCGAGCGGCGGGCCAGCGGTGACATCCGCCAGCTCGGCATCGGGGTCGCTAGCTACGTGGAGATAACCGGTATGGGCGACGGAGAAGAGTCGCCACCTGAGGAGAACGCCACCGTCGAGGTGCATCCGGACGGCACGGCGACGATTCTCACGGGCACGTCTCCGCACGGACAGGGCCACGCCACCGCGTGGGCGATGCTTGCGAGCGAGGAGCTCGGCATCCCAGTCGACAAGATCACGCTGCAGTGGGGCGACACCGATCTGATTCCCGTAGGCGGCGGCACCGGCGGGTCGCGGAGCCTCCAGCATGGCGGTGCCGCCGTGCAGCAGGCGTCGAAGGAGCTGATCGAGATGGCCAGGCTGCGAGCCGCGGCTCAGCTGGAGGCCAACGCCGCCGACCTGGTCTTCGACAAGAGTCGCAGTTCGTTCGCCGTGGCCGGCGACCCCGAGGCGTCGGTGCCGCTCACCCAGCTTGCGGAGAACGAGCGGCTGCTGATCAGGACAGTCTTCACGGCGCCCGGTGCCACGTTCCCATTCGGCACGCACGTAGCGGTCGTCGAGGTCGACACCGAGACCGGCAAGCCGACGCTGACCAGAGTGATCACTGTCGACGACGCGGGCCGCGTGCTCAACCCGCTGCTGGCCGAAGGCCAGCGCCATGGTGGCATCGCGCAGGGGGCCGCTCAGGCGTTCCTGGAGGAGGTCGTCTACGACGCCGACGGGAACCCGCTGACCACGAGCTTCGCCGACTACCCGTTCCTGTCGGCCACCGAGGTGCCGAGCTTCGAGCTCGCGGACATGGCGACGCCGACCACGTATAACCCGCTCGGCGCCAAGGGCATCGGCGAGGCCGGCACGATCGGCGCGACGCCGGCGGTACAGAACGCGATCATCGACGCCGTCGCGCACCTCGGCGTCCGCCACATCGACATGCCTGCCTCGTCCCGGCGGGTCTGGCAGGCGATACAGCAGGCACAGCAGCAACACGGATCACGGCCGGGATCGGAGCACTGATGACGCGTATCGAGCTCACTGTCAACGGCGAGAAGCGGTCGGACGAGGTCGAGCCACGACTGCTGCTCGTGCACTACCTGCGCGAGGTGCTCAACCTTCGGGCGGCCAACGTTGGCTGCGACACGACCTCGTGCGGCGCCTGCACCGTGCTGCTCGACGGCGCGTCCGTCAAGTCCTGCACGGTCCTCACGGTTCAGGCCGCCGGACATGACATCACGACAGCCGAAGGCCTCGCCCGGAACGGGGAACTGCATCCGGTACAGGCCGCGTTCCGGCAGCAGCACGGCCTGCAGTGCGGTTTCTGCACGCCGGGCATGGTGATGGCCACCATGGGCCTGCTGTCGGAGAACCCGCACCCGACCGAGGAACAGGCTCGGGAGGCGCTCGAAGGCAATCTGTGCCGGTGCACCGGCTACCACAACATCATCCGTGCGGTGCTGGCGGCTGCCGATGCTAACGATGCTCCAGTCAGCACCGAGGTGAGCGCATGATCCCCGCGCAGTTCGAGTACGTCGCGGCCAAGTCTGCCGAGCACGCGATCAGCTTGCTGGTCTCGCGCGGCGACGACGCCAAGCTCCTGGCGGGCGGTCACTCACTGCTGCCCATGATGAAGCTGCGGCTCGCAGTCCCTGAGGTGCTGATCGACATCGGCGGCCTGACCGAGCTGGCAGGCGTCGCCGCTGCCGGTGATGAGCTGACGATCGGCGCCACGACCCGGCACGCAGAGCTGGCCGCCTCCGAGCTCGTCCGTGCCGAGGCACCGCTGCTCGCTTACGCCGCGGCCCAGGTCGGAGATCCGCAGATCCGCCACCGCGGGACGATCGGCGGCTCGCTGTCGCATGCGGACCCCGCCGCCGACCTGCCGATGGCACTGATCGCCCTTGGCGGCTCCGTGGTGCTCCAAGGCCCGAGTGGCACGCGCATTGTCGCTGCGGACGACTTCTTCGAGGGCTACTTCGAGACGGCGGTCCAGGCGGATGAATTGCTGATCGCGGTTCGCGTGCCGCGCCGTCCGGGCGTGCCTTGGGGCTACCAGAAGTTTGTCCGCCGGGCCAACGACTGGGCGATCGTCGGGGTCGCCGCCATCGACGGCCGAATCGCTCTCGCGAACATGGGGCCGACGCCATTGCGCGCCACCGCCGCGGAGGCGGCACTGGCCGCCGGGGCGACCCCGCCCGAGGCCGCGATATACGCAGCCGAAGGCACGTCACCGGGCGAGGACATGCACGCCGACCGGGAGTATCGCCGCCACCTGGCCCGGGTGCTCACCCGGCGGGCTCTGGAGCACCAGACCGGCTAGGCCAGACCGGCCGCGCCAGACCCGGCCCACAAAGCGATAACCACACCGATCGCGGGTAGCGACTAGATATGAGCCCAGCCAAGCCAGCCGATAACGAACCGCAGTCAAGTGATCAGGCGCTGGCGAACGGTCAGCTGCCCGAACGCGTGGCCGAGCTAGCCGGCGAGCTCAGCGAGGCTGAGACCGAATCTCGCCGCAGGCAGCTCGCCCGGCGAATCCCAGAGCTGGCCAGTCGGAGCAGCAAGGCCACGAGACGCAGCCTCCGATCGGGTCGGGACGCTGCCGTGTACGGTCTGCAATCGGGCGCCAGCGCCGCCGGCCTGCGCGTCCGGCCTGTCGGATCCGTCACGATCCGCGGCGCTCGCGGCGGCGGCTCGGCCACGGCGCGCGGCCTGCGTGCCACCGGCCAGTGGCTAAGCGGCCAGGTGCTCGAGATGGCGCCCAAGGTCCCGATCCGCAACCTGGCCACGCTCCAGCAGCAGCATCCTGGCCTCGACACCGAGCAGCTCGCCGATTCCCTGATCACCGGCGCGGCCCGTGCGTCCGCCGGCGTGGGCGCCGCAGTTGGAGCGGCGGCGGCCGTACCATTCATCCCCACGGCTCCGGTCGAGCTGGTCGTCGAGACGATGGCCCTGGTTGCCATCGAGCTCAAGCTGATCGCCGAGCTGCACGAGGTGTATGGCAGGCCAGCCCCTGGCTCGACATCACAGCGCATGATCGCCTACGTCGGCTCGTGGGCCGAACGTCGCGGAGTGCGCATCACCACCAGCGGCCTGGCACTCGCTATGGGATCACCGCTGCGCCGCAAGCTGGAGCGCCGGCTGCTCGCGAAGGCGAGCAAGAGCGCGCTATCCCTCGCGCCGCTGCTCACTGGCGCGGCCGCCGGCGCGCTGATCGACCATCACGAGACTCGCAGGCTTGGCCACCTCGTGCGCGAGGACCTGCGCAAGCTGGCTCTACAGCAAGGCTAGCTCGTCCGCCAGGTCGTCGAGCCCGAGCGAACCCAGCGACAGCGCCGCCATGTGCCATGCCTTCAGGTCGAAGCTGGCGCCGCGCGCGGCCCTGGCTGCGTCGCGCCCTTCTAGCCACGCCCGCTCCCCCAGCTTGTAGCTGATCGCCTGGCCCGGCATGCCGAGATACCGGACGATCTCGCTCTGCAGGAAGGCGCGGTCCCGGCCACTGTGCTCGGCAAAGAACTCCAGTGCCATGTCCGCTGTCCACCGCTGCCCGGATCCCGGTGCCCAGTCCGGCGCGATCGGCAACTCCAGGTGCATGCCGATGTCGACAATGACCCGGATAGCCCGCATCAGCTGAGCGTCAAGGAAGCCCATCCGCGCGCCCGGCTGCTCGAGGAAGCCGAGCTCGTCCATCAGCCGCTCGGCATACAGCGCCCACCCTTCCGAACACGCACTCACCTGACCGAGGCTGGTCTGGTACAGCGATAGCTGCGCAGCGACGTACCGCCATTGCGCGATCTGCAGATGATGGCCGGGAACGCCCTCGTGGTACCAGGTACTGATCAGGTTCCACATCGGGAACTCGGTCTTGCCCAGCGTCGGGAGCCACGTCCGGCCCGGCCGCGAGAAATCCTGCGACGGTCCTGTGTAGTACGGCGCGGCGGCACTGCCGGGCGGCGCGATCCTGGCCTCCACGACCTTGATCGGGTCGGCCAGATCGAAGTGTGTCCCGGCCAGACTGGACATGGCCTCGTCCATGAGCCGCTGAAGCCGGTCGCGGACGGCCTCGACCCCATCGATGATCTCGCCGTGGGTGTCGAGGTAGCGCATGGCCTGCATGGGCGTCGAGCCGGGAAGGATCCGCTCCGCTTCGGCGCGCATGTCCGTCCAGATCTGCCGGTACTGCGACCAGCCCCATTCGTAGGTCTCGGTGAGGTCGAGCCTGGTGCCGTTCCAGCGCCGAGCGCCGGCGAGGTACCGCTCCTGCCCCACGCCGTCCGGCGTGCCGGCCGCGCCAGGAAGGTACTCCGCGACGAGCCAGTCGCGCAGGCTGGCCACCGATGCGTCCGCGGCCGCGCTGGCCGTATCCAGGTCGGACCGCAGCGAGACTGGCATGTCGGATGGGCCGCCGCTCACAAAATCGCTGAACCAGCCGCGGCCACCGCCAGTTGCCAGCCAGTCGCCGAGCTGGCCAGCGACCGCCTCAGCCTGCCGCGGCGCCGCATGCAAGCCGCGGCTCGCGCCTTCCGCCAGCGACGCGCGGTAACCGGATACCGCCGATGGCACGGCCGCGAGGCGCCGTGCGATGACGGCCCAGTCGTCCGCCGTTGCAACCGGCATCAGGAGGAAGATGCCGCGCACCTGCTGCGGCGGTCCGAAGATAATTGAGATCGACCGGAGGTGCTCGCCCGTCGCGCTGACCGCGAGTTCGGTCTCCAGCCGCTCCCTGAGGAGCCGGGCGCACCGCCGTTCGTCACCGTCCCCGTAATTTCTCCCGTCGGCCGCGCCTTCCACCCCGGCGAGCCGTGCCAGCGTCGCGGTCATCAGGTCGTCGCTAGCGTCCTGCCCGGCGGGCGACAAGTCCGGCAGCCTGTCCTCGCCATCGGGCAGTCCGAGCACCGTCGCCAGCAGCGGGTCGAGGTCAGCGGCGGCCCCTACGAAGGCGTCCGCCGCGTCCCGGACCGGTCGAGCGCCGCGCTGAGGCTCAGTGGAGCTATCTGTCATGCAGGACATTCTGCCCGCAGCCCAGCGGCGGCTGGGCAGCGCCGGGCCGATAAGGTGCACCGGTGACTAGCCGCAAGATTCTGGTAACCGGGTCGTCCAGGGGAATCGGCCGGGCCGTCGCGCAGGCCTTCGCGGTGGCGGGTGACATCGTCGCTGTCCATCATCGCGACTCACCTGACCTGGCCGCAGCCGTGCTCGCCGGCCTCCCCGGCGACGGACACGTCGTCGTCCAGGCCGACATCGCGGATCCCGCCGCAGTCCGCAGCATGGTCGACGCCGCGGCCGAGCAGCTCGGCGGTCTCGACGTGCTGGTCAACAATGCTGCGAGCTATGGTCGCGTGGGCCACCACGTAGCCGAGATCTCCTATGAGGCCTGGCAGCAGGCCTGGCAGGACACGATCGGGCTCAACCTCATCGGGGCGGCGAACGTGACGTGGTGCGCGGTTCAGCACATGATCGCCGCCGGCGGCGGCACCATTGTGAACGTGTCGTCGCGCGGGGCGTTCCGCGGCGAACCGGGCCAGCCTGCTTACGGCGCGAGCAAAGCCGGGCTGAACGCGCTCGGCCAGTCGCTCGCGCTCGCGCTGGCCCCCCACAACATCGCGGTGACGGCCGTCGCGCCCGGCTTTGTCGAGACGGACATGGCGGCGGCGCATCTCCAGGGCGCGAGCGGCGCGGCCATCCGCGCGCAGAGCCCGTTCGGGCGGGTGGCGCAGCCAGAGGAGATCGCGGCCGCCGTCGTGTATCTCGCCTCGCCCGAGGCTGCCTGGGCCAGCGGCGCGATACTCGACCTCAACGGCGCTTCCTACCTGCGGACCTGAGGTCATGAAGACGACAACGTTCGAAGTTCACACCGGGCGCACGCCGGCTGTGCAGGACATCACCCGGCAGTGCAAGCAGTTCGCGCACGAGTCGGCCGGGGACGGTGACGGCCTGCTGCACGTGTTCGTGCCGCACGCGACGGCGGGCGTGGCGATCCTCGAACTTGGCTCGGGCAGCGACGCGGACTTGCTGTCCGCCCTGGACGAGCTGCTCCCCGCTGACGACCGCTGGCGGCACGCGCACGGATCGCATGGGCACGGCCGTTCCCATGTACTTCCTGCGCTCGTCCCGCCGTACGCGACGGTTCCGGTCATACGTGGCCGGCTCGGTCTCGGCACCTGGCAGTCCATCGCGCTAGTGGATCTCAACGTGGACAACCCCGAGCGCCAGGTCCGGCTGTCGTTCCTGGCCTAGCTGGCCTACCCGGCCTAGCCCGCTGGCATCAGGCCGAGTCCGGCGAGGAAGCCGCCGACGACCTGGTTGTACTCCGCCGCGGTCTCGTAATAGACGTTGTGCGGCGAGTCTGGTACCACGTGCAACGTAGCCCCTGGCACAGCTGCGGCCAGCACGCGGGCGTTCGGCGCAAGCGGATCCAGGTCGCCAACGACGACAAGCATCGGCGACTGTATCTTGCCGACAGCCTGGTCCAGTTCTTCGCGGCTGGGGCTGGCCATGGACCTGGACCTGGGATGGCGAAGGGCTTCCAGCCGGGTCGCTGTCGAGCGAATCCGCAGGTACCGGTCGTAGAGCTGAGGATCGCGTTCCCGCAGCGAGTCGGTGAGCGAGCCGCCGACCGGCAGGAACAAGACGTCGTTGTCGAGCGGCTCGACCGCGCGCGCGAAGCCGTTGAAGGGGCCGATGCCCATGCCAGAGGGAACGAGCGCGGCCGCGTCGTCTGGATGGCGGACGGCCCAGCGCAGCACCGTGAGCGCGCCCATGGAGTTACCCGCGATGATCGGCCGGGTTAGGTTCAGCGCGTCAAGGAAGCCCTCCAGTTCGTCGGCACGGTCCGGCTCCGGCTGGTCTCGCGGCGAGTTGGCTGAGTGACCATGGTTGACGCTGTCGTAGGCAATGACCCGGAAGTACGGCGCGAACGCCTCGAACTGCTGGAACCACGCTTCCGCGCACGAACTCATGCCGTGGAGCAAGACAAGCGGCTGGCCCGCGCCGGCTTCCTGATAGTAGAGATCACTCGCGTTCACCTGTGCCCAGGGCATTCCGACCTCCGGGGATGCGTCGCCATTCCGCTGCCCTCCACACGCTAACGTGTCGGCACGTGGTAGAAAATGTGCAAATCCGCGAGTACATCCCGGCCGACCTGGACGCGCTTGTGGCGCTCGCGCCCCGGCTGACCGAGGGCAAGGCGCCTTGGCGAGACGACACCGCGTGGCTTGCCGCTGTGCAAGGCTGGATCCGCGATGCCATTGACGGCGCCTGCCAGCCGGACCAGGTCGTGTACGTCGCTCTCGACGGTGACCAGGTCGTCGGCGTCGTGCACGCGGCCGAGCGCACGCATTTCACCGGCCAGTTGGACGCCTACGTCGGCGAACTCGTCACGGCAACCGGCATGGAGCGCCGCGGTATCGCCCGCGCGCTGATGGCTGCCGCGGAGGCTTGGGGCGCGGCCCGCGGCCTGGATCACCTCACGCTCGAGACCGGCGCCGCTAACCACGGCGCCCGTGCCTTCTACGCCTCGCTTGGCTACCTTGAGGAGGACGTCAGACTCACAAAGAAGATCCGGGAGGGAACGGGGTAGCCGATGGATATCGACCATAGACAACTCGGCGTCGACCTATTCAACGGCACCTGGGAGCTGATGGAGAAGACCGACCGGACGCCCGACGAGGACGCACTCATGATCCACATGGCGCACGCGTCGGCCTATCACTGGCTCCAGGTTGGCGCGCCTGAGAACACTGCCCGCAGCCACTGGCAGTGTTCCCGGATGTACACGGTGCTCGGCCGAGCCGAGCCGGCGATCTACCACGCCAAGCTCGGGCTCAACGTCTGCGAGCGGAACGACATCGATGACTGGGACCTGGCCTTCGCCTACGAGGCGCTCGCCCGCGCGTACGCAGTCGCTGGCAACTCGGCCGAAACAGCCCGCTGGCTCACCAAAGCCCAGGCGGCCAGCGCCGACATCACCGAGGACGAGGACCGCGACCTGCTACTCAAGGACCTGTCGACCATTCCGACGTAACGACGCCTGCGCCGGATGAGTTCTGGGCGTAGACCGTTATGGGACGGCGACTGGCTCATCCGAGGCTGGCTGGCCCGGCGCTGGCTGATCCGTCCCGCAGTACTTGCACTTGGTCGCTGCGGCCGGCAGGTCGGCCGACAGACAGGCCGGGCATGTCTTGACGGGCGGCGGGTCACCGAAGACCGTGACGCCCCGCCGTGCAGAGATCACCTTGTACGGGACCACGATCACGAAGTAGACGACCGCCATGAAGATGGCGAAATAGATGACGGCAGAGATCAACGATCCGATGTTCAGGAACGTGGTCTTGTTCCCGGCAGCGCCGAGCTGCCAGCCGAGGCCGATGGAGTTCGTGCCTTCGGCCCGCGCGATGATCGGATCGATGACGTTGGTAGTGAACGCCCCGATCAGCGTGCTGAATGCCAGCGCGACGATCAGCCCGACGGCGACCACGATGACGTCGCCCCTCAACAGGAAGTTCTTGAAGCCACGCATGCCGTCTCCCAGCGTCATTCCGGCCTTTTAGCCGCCACTGCATCACAAACGTCACTCGGGACGCAATGCCTTACCTGTGGCATGATCCGGTCAGGAACCGGCAGCGGAGGAGATCCGATGGACGTCCGTGAGGCGCTGTACACGACCAGGGCGATGCGGCGGGTGAAGCCCGATCCCATACCGGCCGACGTGCAGGCTCGAATCCTGGACGCCGCGATTCGTGCGCCGAGTGGCGGGAACTCGCAAGGCTGGCGGTTCCTGCTTGTCGACGACACCGAGGTCAAGCGCAAGCTCGCCCCGCTGTACCAAGATGCCATCGCCAGGCTCTGGGAGACGGCCTACCGCGAACGTCTGGAGCAGGCCAGGACTCGGCCCGACGACCCAGACAGCGCGTCCCTGCTGCGCGTGCAGAAATCCGCGCAGTACCTGGCCGACCACTTTGAGACCGTGCCGATGTTCCTCATCGCGTTCTCCCGCGGTGACGGCAGCGGCGGGTCCATCTTCCCGGCCGTGTGGAGCGCGCAGCTGGCGGCCAGGGCGGAGGGCGTCGGCAGCGCGCTGACCTCGGTCCTCGGCATCTTCCACGGCGAGGAGGCCATGCAGATCCTCGGCGTACCGTCGGGCAAGGGCTGGACGATGGCGTGCTGCGTCTCGTTCGGTTACCCAACCGGCCGCTGGGGCGTCGCGCCGAGGCGCCCGGTGCAGGAGGTCGCCTACCGCAACGCTTGGGGAGCCGACGTCGGTTTCGAGATCAGCGAACCGCTGTGGTCCCGTGAAGCGTGAGGCACGACGACGCTCCCCGTTCCCATCCGTATGGTCCTTGACAGCACAACGCTAGCCAGGCACCCGCACCGTGAGGGCGCCAGGCCGCACCGTCACCGTGAGGGACCTGGCTGGCGCCATCATTTCGCCGTCCACCTGCCGTGGCAGGTCCGCTTCGGTGCTGATCTCGATTGCGCGCGCCCGGTACCGCTCGAGCTGTGCATCGTTGCGACGGCTGCGCGTCAGTACCCGGTAGCAGACGTTCGCCCAGCCGAGCGCGCCTGACGGCGCCAGGACGAGGACATCGAGCAGGCCGTCATCGAGGCGCGCCCCCGGCATGATCACGAAGCCGCCCGGCAGCGCCCCGGAGTTCCCGACCGTGACCGAGTGCGCCAGCCGGGTCATCACGTCCCCGCCGTCCAGCCGGACCGCGAACGTGACCGGGCGCCGCAGCACCTGACCGGTCGCCGCCGCGGCGTACGCCGTCCAGCCGGCTGCCCGCTTCAGCGCCGCCGACGTGGCGCCGACCACGGCGGCATCGAGCCCGATGCCGGCCATCGCCGCGAACGTCATCCCGTCCGCGACTGCCAGGTCGATCTGCCGCTCGCGGCCGCGGAAGGCCACCCGGAGCGCTGCCTCCGCCCGAGTGGGGAGGCCGAGGGCGGTCGCGGTCAGGTTCGCCGAACCGGCCGGGACGATAGCCAGCGGCACGCTGGTGCCGGCCAGGATCTCGGCACACGCCCTGACAGTGCCGTCACCACCCGCCGCGATGACCAGGTCGGCGCCGATCTCTAGCGCGTGTCGTGCCTGCGCCGCGCCGGCGTCGCTTGGCGTCGTCGTGAGCACTACCGGCGGCCGCCACCCACTGGCCGCCGCCGCCTCCTCGCAGGCGTGCCCGACGCGCGGCACGTCGCGGACGCGCGCGACATTCACTATCAGCACCGGCAGCGGCGCGTCGCTGAGCACGAGTCCATTTTCGGTTGGCTGCGTCGAGCTGTCCCCGCTAACCTGGCAGGCCGGTCACGGATGACCCAGAAAGGGCGAGGCGTGCAGATCACCTCTTTTGTCCCAGCCGATGCGTCCCTGGCTGAGCTGGACGCCTGCTTCAGGCTCGAGCAGGCAGCCGCCGCCGTCGACCGGGCGGATGAGCCTGCACCCACGCGTGAGGCTGCGATCGCGCGGCTGACCAGGCCGCCGGTGCCGGACCGGCGCCGTCTGCACTGGCTGGCACGCACCGCCGCGGGTAGCGATCCGATCGGCATCGCGCAGCTGATGCTGCTCGGCGAACAGGCATCTGACCTGGCCGCCTTCGACATCACTGTGGACCCTGAGCATCGCCGCCGCGGTGTCGGCAACGCGCTGCTGCGTGCAGTGGCGAGGGCCGCGTCCGACCGTCACGCGCTGCTGATCGAAGGCATCACCGACGGATCCGCTGGCCAGGCCTGGGCCACCGCCCAGGGATTCTGCGTTGCCCAGCGCACGATCACGCTCACCCTGGACCTGGCTACCGTGGATCATGCGCGCTGGCGAGTCCGTGCTGCGCCGGGCTACAGGCTCGCCAGCTGGACCGGCAGCAGTCCCGACGATCTGCTCGATTCTTACGCCCGCGCCCGCAACGCGATCAGCGAGGCGCCGCACGGCGATATGAGCTTCACCGAACCCGAGTGGACCGCCGAGCGGGTCCGTGCCGAGGAGCGCGCCGCGCACGCCCGCGGCTGCCAGCTCATGGTCGTCATCGCAGTGCACGAGGCGTCAGCCGAGGTAGCCGGCCTGACGTATCTGGAGGTTCACCGACACCAGCCAGAGCTGGCCATCCAGCAGGACACGGCGGTGCTGGCGATGCACCGTGGCCATGGACTCGGTGCCTGGATGAAGGCAGCCAACCTGGTGCGGCTCACGACCGATTGCCCGCGTGTCACCCACGTTCGCACGAGTAACGCCACCGACAACGCGCATATGCTGCGCGTCAATCGGCAGGTCGGCTTCGCTGCGGACGTCGCTACGGAAATCAGGGAGGCGCGCCTCGCTGACCTAGCGAGCCGCCTCGGCCTAACGGCGAGCGGCCTGCGGTGAGCTCAGGACGCCAGCCAGGAGCTCCTGCGCCTCTGCCTGGATGCGGGCCAGGTGCCCTGGCCCGCGGAACGACTCCGCGTACAGCTTGTACACGTCCTCCGTGCCCGATGGCCGCGCCGCGAACCAGCCCGACTCCGTCACGACCTTGATCCCGCCGAGTGGCTCGCCGTTGCCGGGAGCCGTGGTGAGCCTCGCGAGGACCGGCTCGCCCGCCAGCTCGGCGGCGCTGACCTGGTCGGGCGACAATTTCGCCAGGACCGCCTTCTGCTCGCGGGTGGCGGGCGCGTCGATCCGCGCGTAGGCCGGATCGCCGAGGCGCTCGGCGATCGACCGGTAGAGCTGGCTCGGCGTACTGCCCGTGACGGCGATGATCTCCGCGGCGAGCAAGTCGAGGATGATGCCGTCCTTGTCCGTGGTCCACACCCGGCCGTCGCGGCGCAGGAACGACGCACCCGCGCTTTCCTCGCCGCCGAACGCAATGCTCCCGTCCAGCAGGCCCGGCACGAACCACTTGAAGCCGACCGGAACCTCGGTCAGCGAGCGGCCGCAGTCGTCGGCAACTCGGTCAATGATCGAGGAGCTGACCATGGTCTTGCCGACCGCAGCCTTAGGCGGCCAGTCGTCGCGGTGCCGGTACAGGTAGTCGATCGCGGCCGCGAGGTAGTGATTGGGGTTCATCAACCCGGCGTCGGGAGTGACGATGCCGTGCCGGTCCGCGTCGGTGTCGTTGCCGGTCGAGACCGCGAAGTCGTTGCGGCGAGCGATCAGCGACGCCATCGCGTACGGCGACGAGCAGTCCATCCGGATTCGGCCGTCCCAGTCGAGCGTCATGAACCGGAACGTCTTGTCGACGTCCGGGTTCACCACCGTCAGCTCGAGCTCGTACCGGTCCGCGATCTCGCCCCAGTAAGCGACGCTCGCTCCGCCGAGCGGGTCGGCGCCGATCCGCACCCTCGCGGCCCGGATCGCCTCCACGTCGACAACGGACGGCAAGGCGGCGACGTAGTCGCCGAGGAAATCGAACCGGCCCGCCGCCGTCCTCGCCCGCGCGAGCTGGACCCGCGGCACTTTCGCTAGGCCCTCGGCAAGCAACTCGTTCGCCCGCTTCTGGATGCCGGCGGTGATCTGCGCGTCGGCCGGGCCGCCGTCTGGCGGGTTGTACTTGAAGCCGCCATCTTCGGGCGGGTTGTGCGACGGGGTGACGACAATCCCGTCAGCGAGCCCGGCGCTGCGGCCGTCGTTATAGACCAGGATCGCGCGGGACAGCGCCGGCGTCGGCGTGTAGCCGTCCCGGCTGTCGACCAGGACCTCCGCGCCGTTCGCGACCAGGACCTCGAGCGCCGTGTCGAGCGCGGGCTCAGACAGTGCGTGCGTGTCACCGCACAGGAAGATCGGCCCGGTGATGCCGGCCGCGGTCCGGTGCTCGCAGATCGCCTGCGTCGTCGCCACGATGTGATCCTCGTTGAACGACGACCGCAGCGAGCTGCCCCTGTGCCCCGATGTGCCGAACGCCACCTGCTGGGACGGCTCGGCCGGGTCTGGGTGCTCCGTGTAGTACGCGGTCACGAGCGAACCGACGTCCACCAGGTCGGCTTCAGTCGCGGGCTGACCGGCCCGCTCGTTCATCGCACGCCGTTCATCGCACGCCGCTCATCGCACGCCGCTCATCGCACGCCGTTCATTGCACCTTGGCCTTCTCCTGCACCGGCATGACATCCGGTAGTTCTAGTGCCCGCGCCGAGAGCTCATAACCCGCCCGGCGGGCAAGGTCGGCATAAACGGCCGCGCAGTCGGCCCGCGCGACGGGCTCGAGCTCCGCGTACCGGGCCGCCGCCTCAGCCGCTCCAGCGGATCCGGCCAGCGGCTCCTCGCGGTAGTCGAAGTAGTACTTCAGCTTGGCCTCGGTACCAGACGCCCGGACGACGATCCTGTAATGCTCGCTGATGAGCTCGAGCACGTCACGTGACGCCCGTTCGCCCTCCGTGAGTGGCCCTTCGGTGCCGTCGACCAGGAAGTCGTGCCGCGCCAGCACTGGTTCCCTGCCGAGAGCCGCCAGCGGGTCCGACCGCAGCGATCGCATCACGGACTTGATCTTCTCGGCCCCGTCGGCGCCGAGCAGCACCAGCGACCGGCCTAGCTCGATGTGCACGCCGACGGCCGCGAACACCTCCATGAGGTAGTCCCAGAGCGTCCGGCCGCGGCTGCGCATCAGGGCGTGCAGGTGCGCGACGATGTAGCCGCCCGAGGCCGCGTCCTTGTCGCGCAGGCTCGTCGTCGTGAGGTAGCCGTGGCTCTCCTCGGAGGCCAGCACGAGGTCAGCTATCCCCGACTCGGCTTCGATCGAGTCCATCAGCTGCCCGATGAACTTGAACCCGATCATGAGATCGTCGGTCACCTCGACGCCCGACCCGAGCGCAGCGATGGCGCGCAGCACCCTGCTGGTCGCCACCGTTGTAATCAGCGGCCCGGCCAGCCGCGGCCCGTCGGCGTCGGCGATCAGGAAGTAGGCGATCAGCGCGCCGATCTGATTGCCGGTCAGGTGCCGCCACGTCCCGTCGGCCAGCCGCACCTCAACGCCGAGGCGGTCGGCATCGGGGTCAGTCGACAGCACGAGCTCCGCGTCGACGGTCCTGGCGAACTCGATAGCCGGATCGGTCACGCCGGGTATCTCCGGATTCGGCGACCGGAGCGGGATCGACGCGAACGAGCCATCCGGGTACTGGTCGCGCGGCACGTGCACCTGGTACCCGGCCTCGGTCAGCGTCTCCCCGACGTTAGCCAGCCCAGTGCCGCACAGCGGCGTGTACACGATCGGCACATCCGCCCGGATCGCATCCGACGACGCGCAAATGACCGCAGACCTATCGACGTACATGGCGATGTAAGTGTGATGCACGTCGCCGGGGATCTCCTCGGCGGCGCCGGTATAGCGCGCGACCAGCCGCTCGATGTCCGGATCGAGCTCGACCTGCTCGACTGCCCTGGACAGGGTCGCGTCGTCGGGCGGGCAGTACTGGCCGCCCGTGGGGGTGTAGACCTTGAAGCCGTTGTCATCCGGGTGATTGTGCGACGCCGAGACGTTCAGCCCCCCGGCAGCCCCGAGCGCTCGGATGGCAAACGACAGTTCCGGCGTCGGCATGTACGCATCGTGGTCCTTCGGCGCCGTCAGGTACGTCTCGAACCCGTAGACGGCGTAGATCTGGCACGCCAGCAGAGCCAGGCTGCGCGAACTGGTGCCCAGCAGCGACCAGTCCTCGCCCATGAACGTGTGCGCAGCGTTGATGTCGGTGAACACCCTGGTGTCGTTCGCCACGACGACCGTCCCGCCGCCAGCATCGGTGCTAGCAGCACCGGACGACGTGGCGCGCAGGAACTCGCAGTGACCGGCTACGGTCAGCGCCAGGGTTCGCGGGTTGATCCGGTTCGGCCCGATGCCTACCCGCCCGCGCCGCCCGCCCGTGCCGAACGGGATGTCACACCGGAACGAGTCCACGATCAGGCTCACCGGCGCGTGCTCGGCGAACCTCCTCAGCTCGGCCCCGTTGACGAAGGGCTGCTCGGACGACAGCCAGCGGCTCAGCACCGCCGCCGCGGCCCCGCCGCCGTTCGGCTGCTCGGCTATCTGGGCGAGTCGGGTGCTGAGGTCCGGGCCGGTCATCGCTCTCCACTAACTCCTTGCTGACATGACGACTAGCGAACAACCATATGCCGGGAACGGGGCCATCGCGGCTGGCGGCCCCTTGGCCAGCTAGCGCTTAGTAACCAGGTACCGAAGGCCACCGGACGCCGAGGATGGTCGAGTCCTCCTCCGCCTCCCAGGAATGGCCGATTCCGGAGAAGACCACGTACGCGCCAGGCCGGTCCAGCACGACGCTCCGGCCCGGCAGATCGACGCGGAACCGGCCGCTGACCAGGAAGATTGCCGCGGTGCGCGACTCGGTGGTCACCCACTGCAGACGCTTATCGCCGCGCGAATGCGCGGCCCACTTGATCTCGACGTCGTCTGACTGCCGCGGATCGCCGACTGGCATGAAATGGCCGAGTACCCAGCCACGGTTCGCTCGCGCATCCTCATCGGCATAACCGGTGTAGAACTCCTCGGTCATGGCCGGTGAGGCTAGCAGGCCCTCTCGTTTCCGGATGGCATAAACGACACATTCCGGGATATCGCTGCCTCTGGACGCTCAGCAGCCACCTGGCGATCGGAATGATCGGCTAGCGTTTCGGCAGTGAGTTACGAGATCGCGCACATGCCGCCCGGAGCTGATCGCTGATGACAGGCCGTGACTTGATCACCTCAGGCGAGAAGGTCTACTTCGCCGACCATGGCGAGACCAAGGCTGACCTGGCCGAACACTACCTGCGCGTCGCCGAGCCGCTCATGCGGACGATGGGCGGGCGCCCGGTGCTGCTGCAGCGCTTCCCCGAGGGAGCCGGCGGGCCGTCCTTCTTCCAGAAGCGGGTGCCCAAGAACAAGCCGTCGTGGCTCCAGACCACCGTGGTCTCGACGCCGAACGGGACGACGTCCGAGGCCCTGGTCGCGGCCGACATTGATCACGTGCTGTGGGCCGTGAACCTCGGTTGCCTGGGCTTCCACGTGTGGCCGTACCTAGCCAGCGATCCTGACCACACCGACGAGCTGCGGATAGATCTTGATCCGACGCCAGGCGTGACGTTCGGCGACATCCAGCAGGCGGCCGCCGAACTTCGGACGCTCTTGGCGGAGTCCGGAGTGACCGGCTACCCCAAGACGACAGGGAATCGCGGCGTGCACGTCTATGTTCGGCTCGAGCCGCGCTGGGACTCCTACCAGGTGCGCAGCGCCGCCGTTGCGATCGGGCGGGAGTTGGAGCGAAGGCGGCCGGACCTGATCACCGCAGCCTGGTGGAAGGAGGAACGCGGCCAGCGGGTGTTCATCGACTTCAACCAGAACGCGCCGCACAAGACAGTGTTCGGCGCGTGGTCCGTGCGCGCCCGGCCGGGCGCCCAGGTATCGACGCCGCTGAGCTGGGACGAGATCGACGTGATCCATCCAGACCAATTCACGATCTCATCCCTGCCAGCGCGACTCGAGGCCGTCGGCGATCCGTGGCTCGCAATGAATAACGAGCCGCAGTCACTGGCCCCGTTCCTGGCTATGAACGAGAGGGACATGGCGGCCGGCCTGCTCGACGCGCCATGGCCGCCGGTCTATCCGAAGCAGCCAGGCGAGCCGCCACGGGTCGCGCCGAGCCGCGCCAAGAAGGCCTGATCTTCTGTCGCAGGCAGCCGCGCTAGCCGCCGCCGCCCATCGGACCCCCTTCGGTGCCAGTCCACTTCTTGAAATCCCGCAGCGTCGTACTCGCGATGACCTTACTTTCCCGCAGCTTGACGCGACGCTCGCGACGTCGATCACGCCAGCGGCGGATAGCGAGTATGAGCATCGCCTGGCCTCCTTCACGCCGCTCCCGACGGTACGCCGGTACCAGTTCGCTATCCAGGCAAGTCAGCAGATTGTCGGCAGCAGCCGATAGTATGTACGAGTACCGACAGGCTCGGGATGAGGTGATCATACACATGAGCGATACTTGGGAGCTGGAAGCTGACGGCCGGCTGCTGAACGAGAGCGACGTGACCGTGTGGTTCGCCGATGGCACCGCTGCGACAGACACCGACGTCACCGGGGATGCCGAGTTCAACGCCTGGCTACGCGGCCTGCCTGACGAGATCCGCGCCGATTACCTCTCGAGGCCTTGGGCCGGTCCGATCGAGACAGAACCGGCCGGGTTCCATCACCACGACACCGAGCCTGGCTCGGCCGGGATCGGCTTCGGCGCGGGCGGCGCGCACGACACTCTTCCGCCAGGCCCTGATCTCGCCAGCCTTGCTGCCGCGACCGACTCTGGTCGCGCTGAGCTCGGCGAGTCCGCGCTCATCGGCGTCCTGTGCGCCTGGCAGCGCCTGGCGTCCTGGGCGCAGGCTGGCCAGGCGGCTACCCTGATGACCCTCGCCCGGCGCCGCGAGGCCCAGTCTCGCGAGATGCACAGGCCAAGCTTGGCCGAGCACGTCAGCGATGAAGTGGCGGCCGCGCTGCGCCTGACGAGCCGGTCGGCAAATCAGCTTCTGGCCACCGCTAACGGCGTGGATCGGCTCCCCGACGTATACGCGGCACTCAAGGACGGCCAGATCGACTGGGCTAAGGCATGCGTTTTCGTCGATCTGCTCACTGGCCTGTCCGACGACGACGCCCGCGAGATCGCGTCGAGCCTGCTCGAGCGCGCGGGCAGCATGACGTCCGGGCAGCTCAGGGCCGCGCTGACGCGCGCTGTGCTCGCCCACGATCCCGAGGCCGCGGAGCAGCGCCGGAAGCAAGCTCGCGAGGACAGCGGCGTCCACACCTGGACCGAGACGTCCGGTAATGCAGCTCTCGCTGGCCGTGAGCTCGCTACGGCGGACGTTGCTCACGCGAGTGTGCGCCTAACCGCGTTCGCACGGTGGCTGCGCAAGCGCGGTGCGACCGGGACGATGGACCAGCTCCGCGCCGCCGTGTACATCGCCCTCCTCACCGGCCGCGCTGTGGATTCCCTGCTGCCGCCAGACCCGGACGCAGCGAGCGCCGCCTCGGGCACAGACTCCCCATCAACAATTGGCGAGGCGAAGACAGGCGCAACCTCCACGGCGACCACCGACGCGACCTCCAACCCGCAGCCGGCTACGAGTACCGCCTGGCCTCCGATCAACGGGGAGCTGTCGGCGGCCGCGCTGGCGGGCTCCCTGGGCGGCGGCTGGCCGCAGCTGACTGGCACCGTCAATCTCACGATGCCGATGTCGACTTGGCTCGGCCTGACGCGCGAGCCCGGCGAGGTCGCAAGCCTCGGCCCGGTCGACGCCGAGACGTGCCGCCAGCTCGCCGACTCAATGGACTCGGCTACCCGCTGGTGCCTTACTCTGACTGACCCCGCAGGCCAAGCAGTCGCGCACGCCTGCGCTCCCCCTGGCCGAACACCCAACAGCGCACCGCCAACCAGCACCGGCCTGACGTGGGCCGCAGGTCTAGCCTCGCGCCTTCAGCACTTCGAGACTGCGCCGTGCCGACACATTCGGTGGTCAACGGGCTACAAGCCGTCGCAGTCGCTGCGGCATCTGATCGTGATCCGGCAGCGCAGGTGTTCGTTCCCCGGCTGCCGACGGCCAGCCGCGCGGTCCGACCTCGATCACACAACACCGTTCGATCAGGGCGGCAAGACGTGCGAGTGCAACCTGTCGCCGCTTTGCCGCAGACATCATCGGGCCAAGCAGGCACCGGGCTGGCACCTCCAGCAACCCGAGCCGGGGCGCATGACATGGCGGCTCCCCAGCGGCCGCGTCTACGAAACCACCGGCGACCCCTACTGACCAACGCGGCAACACCGGCATCGGCCAGACGCGCGGCCACGTCTGACCAGTGCTCAGTGCTCGTGACTGGTAGATGATGCTTCTCGACGCTGCTTCGTCGTGAGGCTCAGGCCGACGCACCAGCAGACAAAGCCGACCGTTATCATGGCCATCTCAATCGCGAAGAGTACGGCGTGGGTGGTATGCGAAGACGATGGCGGATCGCTGGTCGCCAGCATGACCACCACAGCCAAAGGAATGAGGCTGCCGCCCAGGAACTGGACTCGGCGGCCTGTCGGAGGTCTGCGCCCGGCGGAATTGAACGCCCTCGCCGCCCCAAGGCCGACCGCGAACCCGAGCAACGCCGTGACTAGCGCCGTGCCGTTCATCGCAGACTGTGTCCAACCGAGGCGTTACAGGCTCATATCTGTATCTATCAGACCTCGGACTGTATCACCGGCGGATCCGAATCAGGATGCCGACCGCGAGCTAGGATCCATGGCATGACTGAGCCGACGGTGCGCACATCCCGCGCTTTTGCGGCTAAGGAACGTGGGGGCCTTATCCAACGTGTGTCGTGCTCGTTGACTCGCACCGCTTTGCCGCAGACATCATCGGGCTAAGCAGGCACCGGGCTGGCACCTCGAGCAACCCGAGCCGGGGCACATGACATGGCGGCTGCCCAGCAGCCGCGTCTACGAAACCACCGGCGACCCCTACCCGATCTGACGTGCCCATCTGCACGTCACCAAGGGTCACAATGATCGGCCCGCACCCTCCTGCGGCTGAGGTGAGATGAGGTCGTGTTCTCAAGGTTTGTGCGCTGAATCTGCCGGAGCACGGGTGCTCGCTCGGCTAGTGCCGGCGGTTCAGTCCCAGGACGGATTCATTTGTGGAATCTATGTTCCATACTTAGTTCTGTAACTATGCGCTGTGCATCGTCTGCTGGGTGCACAGACGAATGTTCCTGATCGAGATACATGCGGCGCTGGGCAGCCTTGACCCTGTGGCGACGCCATAGCTTCCTCATGAACCCGATCATCACATCTCATCTCACAAAGTCGACGGGACCAGCGCCGCTCCGCTCGACGCCCGGACTGTATGACGGCCAGTCAGCCGGCATACTTCGGGCAAGGAATCTGGTTGCGTCTCCATGATGCCTCCGGATGTTCGTGACTGCCACCTCGCAGTTTGTTCAGACACCCGAGCGTCGGCACGCCGTGGCTGGGCAGGCACGCTAGCGAGCCGACCACTGAGCGGCCTCGCGATGGAAGCCTAACGACACGTAGTTCTCCGTCGTCACGATCCAAGGCCAACCAAAAGGCGTCTTGGTGCAGGACCTCGAGCGCTTCAGATCTCGGTGACGAGGATGATGACGCCCACATACTTCTGCCAGGTCGCCATCTCGTTCCTCATTCCTCGGGCCGGTGCAGTCGCGGTCCAGGACCGACCGGGGTCAGGAGGGCGGGCGCGCGTAGCGGGCCGTGCAGAGCGGCACGAATATGGCTAGCAGCAGCGCTGTCCAGGCCAGCGACGCGACGATCGGATGTTCCAGCGGCCATGCGCCATTGTTGGGCGCGGCCGGGCTGCCGAACAGCTGCCGGCAAGCGGCAGCAAGGGCGCTGATCGGATTCCAGTCGGCGATGACGCGCAGCCATACGGGCATGCCCGAGGTCGGAACGAATACGTTCGAGATCGTCGTGACCGGGAAGATCAGGATCGACGCCTGCGCGGCGGTCTCCTCTTTGCCGATGACGAGTCCCAGGTACATCCCCACCCAGGTCATGGCGACCTGGAACGCGAGCAGCAAGCCAAGGGCTCCGACAGCGTCGGCGGCGCCGCGGTGGATCCGCCAGCCCACGACCAGCCCGCACAGCGACATGAGGATGAAGTTGCCGACGCCGTAGACGGCTGTCGCGGCGCTCTGCCCGAACGGCACCGCGGACCGGCTGATCGGCATCGACCGGAACCGGTCGACCACGCCCCGAGTGGCATCCCTGGCCATCGCGACCATCGAGGGCACGATGTTGGCGGCGATCGTGACGAACAAGCCAGGGACCAGGAAGTCCCGATAGCTGCCGCCGTTCGGCACGGTGATTGCGCTGCCGAAGATGTAGCCGAAGATGAGCACCATCACGACCGGTGCTCCCAGTGTGAGCGCTATCGAGGTTGGGTCGTGGCGAAGCTTGGTCAGCACGCGCTCAGCAGCGGCGAGTCCGTCCGTCAACGTCCACCTCGCGCGTGCCGCCATCCCGGCTGACTTCGGCCCTTGCGCGGGCACACTGACGGCACTCATGCCACTTGCTCCGTTCGCTTGGCTCTCATTTCCGCGCGTCCGGTTCGGTCGAGGAAGACCTCATCGAGCGTCGGACGGCGAATGCTGGCATCCTCCGCACGCAAGCCCGCTGCGTCGAGCTGGCGGACAACGTCGGGCAGCGTGACCGCTTCGGCGGCAACGGGGATCGTCACGCGCCGCTCGAGCGCGTTGCTGACGGGCGGCCCGGTCGCCCACCGGGCCAGCACGGCCGTCGCGGCCGGCACGTCGGCGGCTTCCGCGAGCACGACGTCGATTCGGGTTCCGATGGCGTCTTTTAGCGCGTCCGGGCTGCCGTGGGCAACCACTCGGCCCGCGTCAATGATGACCACGTCGTCGGCCAGTTCGTCGGCCTCGCCAAGGTTCTGCGTCGTGAGCAGTACCGTCGTGCCGCCCTGAGCTTGCTCCCGTACCGCCGACCAGATCTCCGTCCGGCTGCGCGGGTCGAGGCCGGTCGTGGGCTCGTCTAGGAACAGGACCGCGGGGGCCAGAATGAGACTGGCCACCAGGTCAAGTCGACGGCGCATGCCGCCCGACCAGGTTTTCACTAGCCTGTCAGCTGCCTCAGTCAGGTCGAACTCAGCCAGCAGAGAGGCGGCCCGCCGTCGGGCGCTGTCTCGGCCCAGGTGGTACATGAGCCCGAGAATGATGAGGTTCTCCCGGCCGGTGAGGTCATCGTCGACGGCTGCGTGTTGGCCGGCCAACCCGATGCTGGCGCGCACCTGCCTGGCTTGCCGGAGGACGTCATAGCCGGCGACGCGCGCGCAGCCGGCATCGGGGCGCATGAGCGTGGCCAGGATACGGATCGCCGTGGTCTTGCCCGCACCGTTCGGACCGAGCAGGGCGCACACGCTGCCGCGTGCGACCGTCAGGTCCAGGTCGTCGAGCGCCAGCACGACGCCGAATGTCTTTGTCAAGCCTGCTGCTTCGATGGCGTTCACGGCCGCGTCTCCACTTCGCTAACATTATCGTACGTAGTACGACGTACACTATACGATTATAGAGCGGAGCGAGCCGTGCACGCGCGGCGGCAAGATTGATACGTCAGTGGAGGCACGGGCACGTCAGTGGAGCCAGGGCACGTCAGTGGAGCTACAGGCACGTCACGGGAGGTGGTCATCGCGGCCGGCAACAACGCTGGGCCAGTGAGCTCGCAGCCGGGGATGGCACGGCGCCGCGGTCCTCGGCCTCGGCACACGCGCCGGCAGGTCATCGAGGCCGCCGTATCGATCGCGGACGAGCAGGGTCTGGACGCGGTTACTATCCGGGCCGTAGCTGCCCGGCTTCACGCAGGCACGATGTCGCTGTACAGCTATGTGCCCGACAAGCAGACCCTGGTCTACGACATGGTCGAGCTGGTTAGCGAAGAGCTCGTGCTGCCGCCGGAGGCCAGCGGAGACTGGCGCGCCGACCTGCGCTTGCTCGCCCGCGAGCAGCGCACCATGCTCCATCGCCATCCCTGGCTGATCGTTGCGCTGTCCCATCGCCAGCCGCTTGGCCCTTCCACTCTGGCGTACCTCGAGTTCACCCTTGCTGCCCTCGAGCCGACCGGGCTCGACGTCCCAAGCCGCTTGGAGACAGTGGCTCTGCTCAACGGGTTCGTCGCCAACATGGTCCGCTCCGAGCTCACGGATCAGGCCGCCGCGCTCGACCCGGCGCAGGCGGCACAGGAGGCCGTGCGACTTCGGGACCTGCTGAGCACTGGCCGCTACCCCCGTTTCGCCGCGGCGATCTCCCGCGGTGGTGACCCCGGCATCGACCTAGCCGCGCATTTTGACCGGCTGGTTGACCGGATGCTCGATGGTTTGATCCAGCCAGGATCGGCAGCTCGAGGCTGAAGCAGCGGCGTCGTGGCGGCAACGGGTCACGGCCTGACGAATTACGCCTCGACGCAGCCCGCCATACCGCTGGTAATTTGGACAGGTAGACAGAGACGACGCGAAGGGATGCACGGATGGATGGAACGCTAGCTGCCGCCGACCTTGAACTGCTGCGGAAGGACTTCTCCGCCAACCCGACCTACCGGCTAGCGCAGAACGCCGTTACTCGCGTCTCCGTCGATGACGTGGCGATCAACCGCGAGATCCTCAACAGCGTCGACCATTCACTGTCGACGCACCTGGACGACTGGAAGGTCACTAACCAGGAGCGGAGCGGGCGGTGCTGGCTGTTCGCCGGCCTCAACCTCCTGCGCGTCGGCGTGATGCGCAAGACAGGCCTGAAGGACTTCGAGTTCTCCCAGAACCACGCGATGTTCTGGGACAAGATCGAGCGCGCCAACTACTTCCTCGAAGCGATCATCGAGACGGCCGACCGCGATGTCGACGAGAGGACCGTAGCGTTCCTGCTGGAATCCGTCGCGAGCGACGGTGGCCAGTGGAACATGTTCGCGGCCATCGTGGCCAAGCACGGTCTGGTGCCGAAGGGCTACATGCCGGAGACGCAAAGTTCGGCCAACACGGCCCGCATGAACTCCGTCCTGCGCTACCTGCTACGCCAGGGAGCCAAGTCCGTCCGGGCCGCCGTGACAGCGGACGGCCTGGAGGCGGCCCGGACGGAGAAGGCAGAGGTCTTGCGCGTCGTCTACCGGGCGCTGTGCATTCATCTGGGCACGCCGCCGGAGCGTTTCGACTGGCAGTGGACCGACAAGGACAAGCAGTTCCACCGCGATGGTGTCCTGACGCCGCAGGAGTTCGCCGCCAAGTACGTAGACCTGCCCCTTGATGACTACGTCTGCCTGGTGCACGACCCACGTCCGACCAGCCCAGTCGGCAAAACCTTCACCGTTGAGTACCTCGGTAACGTCCTGGGCGGCCCGCCGGTCGTCTACCTCAACGTCGACATGGCAGTGATTAAGGACATCGCCGCGAAGACGATCCAGGGCGGTGAGCCGGTCTGGTTCGGGTGCGACGTCGGCAAGATGATGAGCAACGACTACGCGGTCTGGGACGCCGAGCTCTACGACCTGCCGTCGGTGTATGACGCCGCGTTCGCGCTCGACAAGGCCGACCGGCTCGCTTATCACGAGACGCTGATGACGCACGCGATGCTGTTCACGGGCGTCGACGTGCTCGATGGCGTCACCCGTCGGTGGCGAGTCGAGAACAGCTGGGGCGGCGAGCGCGGCAAAGAGGGCTTCTACACGATGAACGACTCGTGGTTCGACCAGTACGTCTTCGAGATCGCCGCACGCCGAAGCGAGCTGCCCGAGGAACTCCAGCAGGCGCTCGACGCCAAGCCGATCGTGTTGCCAGCATGGGACCCGATGGGCGCCCTGGCCCGGTAACAACGTCTAACCGCGCTGGCGTGGGCCTCGGCTCACGCCAGCGCGGCGTATGCGGCCTCGTGGAGCTCGCGGTGCAGCAACGGCAAGGCCGGCGAGTCAAACATGCGTTGCGTCAGCACGATCGTCACGAGATCGCGGACAGGATCGACGCGCCAGGTCGAGCCGAATCCGCCATCCCATCCGAACGTGCCGTTATCCTGCACGACCTGGCAGAACGACCATGACTGGCCGTCGAAGAAGTCATCATCGAGGCCGCCGCGGGCCTTCTGCTCAGACGTCAGCTGGTCCGTCGTCATGGCTCGGACAGAATTAGCCGACAGGACCGGATCGCCGCCGCGCAGGAACATGCGCGCGAAGGCCAGCATGTCGTCCACCGTCGACACCAGGCCGCCCGCGCCATCCTCGAACGCGGGGGGACGGCTGTACTTGCCCTCCGGCACGTCCCACGCCTCCAGGCGGCCCTGCTCCTCTGCGCCGCCCTGTCCAGCCGGACCCGACGCCGGGCGGTACGCCGTCGCGAGCCGGCCGGTCTCGCTGGTCCAGAATCCGGTCTCCGTCATCGCGAGCGGCTCGAAAATACGGGTACGCAGGACGTCTCCGAACGACTGCCCTGCGGCACGGGCCGCCAGCACGCCGAGCACCGACGCGCCGGTGTTGTACATCCACCGCTCCCCCGGCTGCGCCATCAGCGGCAGCGAGCCGAGCCCGGCGATCCACGTATCGGGAGCGGGCTGAATCGCCGGATCGGGCGGCCCGATCGTGCCCAGCCGCGCCTCATCGGACGCGACCACGATCGGGAGCGGCTCCTTCGACATGAACATCTCCAGCACGAACCCGAAGCCGAACGTGAACGTCAGCAAGTCGTGCGTCGTGATCGCCCGGCGCGCCGGCACCGTGTCGTCCAGCGGTCCGGCCAGCGTCCGCAGGACCCGGCGGTCGGCAAGCTCGGGTAGCAGCCGGTCGACCGGTTCATCCAGCCCGATGAGACCTTCCTCGATCAGCGCCATCGTCGCGGCGCCGGTCACCGGCTTGGTCATGGACGCGATCCGAAACAGCGAGTCCCGCGTCACCGGCGGCCCGCCAAGCGACAGCGTCCCGAGCGCTTCGACATGCGCCTGCCCGCCGCTCGCGATCAGAACAACCAGGCCGGGAACGTAGCCGTTAGCGACGTACCGTTCGGCTATCGCGCGCAGCTGCTCCAGGCCGGTCCTGGTCAGCGTGTCAGTCATGAGATGCCTCCAGATGCAGCGGGCCAGCGTCGGATCCACCGCGTAGTCTGCCCTACGTCACTGACAAATTCCGAGCCGAAAGAGGACTCGAACGTGCTGACAGGTGCCCCGTGGTTCTGACAGGTGGCCAGTGGTTCTGACAGGTGCCGACCGGCTGGCGATCGAGGCGATCGAGGCGGAGCTGCGCCGGGCTGTCCGGTACGACGACGAGTCGATTGTTCACTCCCGGTGGGTTCACCAGCGCTATGTCTGCGGTTGCTACCCGAGCCTCGGGCCCGCCCGGCAGGCGACGGTTCGCACTGCCTGGCACGAGGCCGGGCACGCAGTGGCGGCGCTGGCCGTGGGGGCCCGGTTCAGCTCGGCCAGCATCCATCACGGGCATCGCAGCGAGGGCCGCGTCCACGGCATCTCCGGCGCGCACGAGTACAGATTCGTCATCGACGCGGGCGGCCAGATCGCGGAGCGGCTCATGAACTGGACCACGCTCGAGCGAGACGACGACCTCCGACGGTGGCTGCCCACCTGGCGGCAGGATGGCGGCGACGCCCGGCGGTTCCGCCAGTCCATCGCGACACATTTCGGCAGCGACGAGGCTGCCGCCTGGCGCTATTGCGAGGACATCCTCACGCCGCGACGCCTCGAGATACGCCAGGTCGCCAGGGCCCTGCTTGTCCATCCACGCCACCTGCCGTACAACGTGGCAGCCGCGGTCAGCGGAGCCCGCCCCGACGCCCGTGGTCAAGACGTCCGTGGTCACAACGTCAGTGGTGAAACAGCCGGAGCCCAGTCCTGACGAGCGTCATCCCGTACTCGGCGCACGCCGCCGCGACCTCGGCCGACCGGCTGGAGCCGCCCGGTTCCACCACGTAACGGACGCCGACCCGGCTCGCGTGATCGATGTTGTCCCGGAACGGCAGGAAGCCGTCCGAGCTCAGCGTCACCGAGTCGAGCCGAGCCAGCCACCGGTTCCGCTCGGTCGCGTCGAGGTACGGTTCGATGCCGGGGAACACCGCGCCGAACTCCGCGAGCTGGCGCGCTGTCATGTCCTCCTCGGCCATCCGCACCTGCCAGTTCAGCCGGTCCTGGCGCGACATGCCGGGCACCGCGGGAAGATTCCGGATCTGCTCATGACGGCGTAGCCACCACGTCGCAGCCTTGGCGGCGGCGAGCCTAACGCAGTCCACTCTGTTCTGCTGGCCAGCGCCGACGCCCAGGGTGGCCCCGTCAGCTAGGAGCGCAACGGAGTTGGACTGGGTGTACCGAACGGTCACGAGGCCGAGGAGCGCGTCGCGCACGGCACCAGGTGGCAATGCCGGGCCTGACACCACCTTGAGCAGGTCCGTCGTGATCGGCGCCCAGTCACGCTGCTCCGTCAGCTCGACGCCGAACACGTCGCGCCGCTCCCATTCGGGCGGCTGGTAGTCGGCGGCGACCGTCAGCAGGAGGAAGGCACCCTGCTTCTTCGGCGCCAGGATGGCGACGCTCCCAGGTTCGAAGTCCGGCGCGATGATGCCGTCGGCCACCACCCCAGCCAGGAACTCGGCCAGCTCCGTGCCGACGGTCTCGGACACGGCGATCATGTCGCCGTATGACGACTTCGGGTCCGCATCGCGGCTGCGGATGTAGGCGGCGGTCAGCGGAGCAGGGTCGGACCCACACCGCCACGCCTCCCGCGCAGCGTCGTCGAGCGGGCCGGCCAGGGCAACGCCGGCCGGCGATACGTGCTTGAATGAAGCCGCGGCCGCCAGTCCGGTGGCCGCGGCCGCCTCGCGGACTAGCTGCCAGCCGTTCAGCGCATCCAGCATGTTGATGTAGGACGGCTCGCCTCGGATCACGCGTACCGCTGAGGTATCGGAAGCCAGCGCAGCCCGCGCCGCCTGATGCGGGTTCATCCCGTAACGCAGCTGCATGGCAGGTACCCCCTGTCCGTCGCCGACGGTTTCGCCTAGTGTCGGGCTGATGAAGGCAACGATGCCCGCTACGTCCGCGAGCCAGGACGTGGCACAGCGACTGCTCGACGACGGCTATGTGGTCGTCACGGGCATGCTCGACGCCAATGGCGTGCAGGCCGCCCGAGCCGACCTGGACCGAGTCTTGCAGTCCACCCGTACCGGGCGGAACTCCTTTGAGGGCTTCGATACCCAGCGCGTCTATGCCCTGTTTGCGAAGACCAGAACCTTCGACCAGACCGCCATCGATCCGCTGCTGCTCGACGTGCTCGACCGGGTCCTCGGGCACTACCAGCTGAGCGCCCCCGTCGGCATCAGGATCGGTCCCGGCGAGAAGGCGCAGGTCTTGCATCGCGACGACTCGATCTACCCGGTGCCTGAACCGCACCCGCCACTCGTCGTCAACACGATGTGGCCGCTCGACGACTTCACGCCCGAGAACGGCGCGACGAGGTTCATTCCCCGCAGCCACGCCTGGGAGCCCGGCCGACGGCCGGGCCAGGACGACCAGGTCGAAACGGCCGTCATGTCGCCCGGCTCGGCAATGTTCTACCTGGGTAGCCTCTGGCACGGTGGTGGCGCCAACCAGACCGGTCGGCCGCGGCTTGGCGTGATCCTGGAGTACTGCGCAGGCTGGCTGCGCCAGCAGGAGAATCACTGCCTCGCCGTTCCGCCCGACACCGCCCGGCAGCTGCCCGAACGGCTCCAGGAGCTGCTCGGCTACAACATCTACCCGCCGTTCGTTGGGTACGTAGACGGGCACCACCCCCGAAAGGTTCTTTCGGCCGAGTCGTGAGCAAGGTGTCGATCCGAGGCCGGGTCGTTCGTGTAGATGGCGACAGCCCGGTTTGACGCCGGCCCGCCGACACGGAGGTTTGTTTCGATGAAGCAGTACCTACTCAGCGTGTATCAACCCGATGGAGGTCCTCCTCCGCCCGAGGTACTCGGTCCCATCATGGAGAAGGTCGGCAAGTGGCGAGCCGAGCTTGAGGCGGCGGGAGCCTGGGTGTTCACCGGTGCTCTTCAGCCGCCGAGCACCGCAACCGTCCTCCGGGTCTCCGGCGGCGAGGTCATCATCACCGACGGGCCGTACACCGAGGGCAAGGAGCACATGGGGGGATTCACCGTCATCCAGGTGGCTGACCTCGACGAGGCACTCGAATGGAGTCGCCAGTTCGCCGAGATCACCGGACTCGCGCTCGAGGTTCGGCCGGTCTATGACGGCAGCGGGAGCTGACCGGGCCGCACGCGAGCTGCCTGCCGGCGACATCGAGCGCATCTACCGGCAGGAGTACGGACGCGCCGTCGCCGTTCTGGCCCGCGTTTTTGGCGATATCGAACTAGCCGAAGACGCTGTGCAGGACGCTTTCGCCCTGGCCCTCGAGCGATGGCCAGCCGAGGGGTTGCCGCCGAGCCCGGCCGGCTGGCTGATAACGACTGCCCGGCACAAGGGGCTCGACCGCGTGCGCCGGGAGGCGAGGCGGACCGACAAGTACGTGCAGGCTGTCCTGCTGGCCGGTCATGACCTGCGGTCCGCAGCCGAGCCAGTGGGCCCCGCGCCGCAGCCCGCCGAGGAGGACGTCGTGCATGATGACCGGCTGCGGCTCATCTTCAGCTGCTGCCATCCAGCACTCGGCAGCGCCGCTCAGATCGCACTCACGCTGCGGCTTCTCGGCGGCCTGACGACGGCGGAGATCGCCAGCGCGTTCCTGGTGCCGGAGCCGACCATGGCGCAGCGGCTGGTGCGCGCCAAGGGCAAGATCCGCGACGCCGGAATCCCCTACCGGGTGCCGACCGACGCCGACCTGCCAGACCGGCTCCGGTCGGTGCTCGCCGTCGTCTATCTCATCTTCAACGAGGGCTACGCCGCCACTTCTGGCGACGACCTCATCCGCGCCGACCTGTGCGCGGAGGCGATTCGGCTCGGCCGGCTGCTAGGCGCGCTCATGCCCGACGAAGCCGAGGTCGCCGGGCTGCTCGCGCTGATGCTGCTGACCGAGGCCAGGAAGAGCGCGCGCACCAGCACGGACGGCGACCTGGTGCTGCTGGCGGACCAGGATCGAACCCGATGGGACCGAGGCCTGATCGAGGAAGGTCACGTCCTGGTCCGCAGCTGCCTGCGGCGCAACCAGCCAGGTCCCTACCAGATTCAGGCCGCCATCAACGCGGTGCACACCGACGCGCCGACTGCGGCGGCGACGGACTGGCGCCAGATCCTGACGCTCTATGACCAGCTGCTCGCGCTCGCGCCGAGCCCCGTCGTCAGCCTGAACCGCGCCGTCGCCGTGGCCGAAGTCGACGGTCCTGCCGCGGCCCTGGCGATCGTCGACGGTCTCGACCTCGACGGCTACTACGTGCTGCACTCGATCAGGGCGGACCTGCTCGCTCGTCTCGGGCGAGTCAGCGAGGCGGCAGACGAGTACGAAGCCGGCGCTCGCCTGACCGGGAGCGAGGCACAACGGAGGTTCCTGCTAGCTCGCCGCGACGAGCTTACGACGGGCCGCCCGAGGCCGGATCACTGAGCCGCGCCTGCATCCGGCGCATGCCGCGCAGCCATCGTTCCCGGTCGTCGGCCCGCCTGCGCTCGTATGTTGCTACGTCCGGGTGGGGCAGAATCAGGAACTGCTCGGTTCCGACGGCGTCCAGGACGGCGGCCGCGACCTGCTCCGATGTCAGCACGCCGTCGACAGCGGCCTGCGCCGACCCGCCCGACCACCCTTCAGCGTCCGGCAGCTCCGCGGCGCCCAGCTCGCGCCGGCTGGTGTTGAGCAGGTTGCTCGTGAACGCCTGCGGGCACAGGCACGACACGACAATGCCCTGCTCGCCATGCGTAATGGACAGCCACTCGGCGAATGCGACAGCGGCGTGCTTGGTGACCGCGTACGGCGCAGACCCAAGCTGTGTGAGCAGCCCGGCCGCGGACGCAGTGATCTCCAGGTAGCCCTCGCCTCTGGCCAGCATGCCCGGCAGCACGGCGCGGGCCACGTAGATGTGACTCTGCACGTTGATCGCCCAGATTCGCGCCCAGGCATCGTCGGAAGCCTCCGGGCCGCCGGCCACGATGATCCCGGCATTGGAGAAGAACAGCCCGACCGGGCCGAGGGCCTCGGCGCTGGCGACGAGAGCCTGAACGTCCGCCTCTTTGGCGACATCGGCGTGTACGGCGATGGCGCGATGCCCGCCCGATCCGGCGTGGCCAGCCTCGATCTCGGCCGCTACCTTGGCCGCGCCCTCGGCGTCGATGTCGCAGACGACCACGCCGGCCGCGCCGCGGTCGGCGAGCCCGTGGCAGAGCGCCCGCCCGACGCCGCTGGCGCCGCCGGTGACAACGGCGACCTTGCCGGATATCTCCATATGTTCAGCCTCTCCTGCTCAGCCTCGCGCTGTCGCGCGGACTGCCGAGTCCGCCCAGGCGGCGAGCTCCGGGTCGGACTCGATCAGGCTCGCGAACTTCTTGCGTGCCTCGTCGCGCTTGGCCGGGATGTACTCGGTCGGCCACAATCCCGGGTGCGGCTCGTAGCCTTTGAGCACGTTGCGGGCCACCGTCACCTTGTGCACCTCGTCGACCCCGTCCGCGATGCCCATCGTCGGCGCTCCCGCATACATAGCCTGAAGCGGCGTCAGATTCGTCGTGCCGAGCGAGCCCATAATGTGCAGGGCTCGATAGCTGACCTCCCGCAGCACCTTACCCATGGTGTATTTGCAGGCGGCGATCTGAGTGCGGGCTGCCTGGGTGCTGGAGTTGTCGATCGTCCACGCGGTCCACAGCACTAGCAGCCGCAGCATGTTGATTTCGGCGTAGGAGTCGGCGATCGCCTCCTGGACCATCTGGTGCTCGGCGACAACCTTGCCGTGCGATTCCCGGCTCAGCGCGCGCTCGCACATCATGTCGAACGCGAGCCGGACCTGGGCTACTGTCCGCATCGCATGATGGATGCGGCCGCCGCCCAGGCGCCGCTGAGCGAGCACCTTCGCGCCGTCCTCGGGCCCGAGCAGGTTGCCGGACGGCACCCGGACGTGGTCATAGCGGATGTGGTTGTGCAGGGCCGGGTAGTCCATGATCTGCACGCCTGGTGTCTCGCGCGGCACGACAAACATCCCGTTCGTGCACATCACGAAGATGATGTCAGCGCGAGCGCCAGCACTGGTGAACCACTTCTCGCCGGTGATGACCCACTCGTCGCCATCGCGGTCGGCCCTGGTCTTGAACAGGTTCGGGTCGGACCCGCCCTGCGGCTCGGTCATCGAGTATGCAGAGAAGATCTCCTGGTTCATCAGCGGGTACAGCCACTTCTGCTTCTGCTCGTCCGTGCCGTACGCCGCCAGCATCTCCATGTTGCCGGTGTCAGGCGCAGCCGTGCCGAACACGACGGGTGCGGACCGGTACCGGCCCAGGATCTCGTTGAGCAGCGCCAGCTTCAGCTGCCCGAACCCGGGTCCCCCGAGGTCGGAGTCGAGGAACAGAGCCCATAGACCCCGGTCCTTCACCTGCTGCTTTAGCGGGTCCGCGAGGGCCTTGGCCTTCGGGTTGCGCGAGTACGCCGCGCCGGGGAAGACGAGGTCCAGGGGCTCGATCTCGTTCTTGCAGAAGTCGGCGACCCAGTCCAGTTGCTCCTGGAACTCGGGCTCGGTCGAGAAATCCCACGCCACGGCGGCCTCCAAATCGTAGAACCCGATTCTAAAAGGTCACCCGGCCGACAAGCCAGGGGCTGAGGGGCCCTACCGCCAGCCGTGCCACCGCCCGTGGCTCTGGACCTCGGCCTTCAGGAGCGCAACATAGGCGTCGGCCGTCACGGATTCGGAGCTGGAATCGGCCCCGTTCCCAGTCTGATGGCTGTTCTGGTCCGGGTGCTTGTCCTGGGCAGGCTGCCCGCTCCGCATTTCATCGCGAAGCGTCTTACCCCAGAAGTAGATCCCGAAGATCGTGAACAGCGGCCACTCAAACGTGTAGGCCCAGCTCAGCTCGTTCCCGGACAGAGCACGGTGCAGCTGCCAGTCGCCAAGCCACAGCATCCCCCAGGTCGCGATGACTGCGAAGGCATGCCACGCGAGCCAGCGCGGCCGCAGCACGACCCGCCAGCGCATCATTAACCCCAGGGCAGGAGCGCGGTCACGGCGACCGCGGCAAACAGCAGGGTGAGGTAGGCGATCGACAGGTGGAACAGCCGCATCGGGGCGGCCGCTTCACCAGCAGCAACACGGGAACGGAGCCGATGGGCCTCGACTAGGAACCAGCCCCCGAGGCCGGTCGCACACGCGGCATAGATCCAGCCGGCATACGGGGCGAGTGCCAGCGTCGCGCCGACCATCAGGTAGGAGTAGACGAGGATCTTACGGGCCACCGTGGCCGCGGGGGCCACCACCGGCAGCATCGGAACGCCCGCGGATGCGTAATCGTCCTTGAACTTCATGGCCAGCGCCCAGAAGTGCGGCGGCGTCCACAAGAAGATGACCGCGAACAGGACGATGGCCGGCCACGCGACGGTCCCGGTGACGGCCGCCCAGCCGACGAGGACCGGGAAGCAGCCTGCTGCACCGCCGATCACGATGTTCGAGGCCGTCCGGCGCTTGAGGCCCAGCGTGTAGACGAAGACGTAGAACAAGATCGCGCCGTCGGCCAGCGCCGCTGACAGCCAGTTGGCCAGCAGGCCGAGCAGCAGCGTCGACGCGGCGCCGAGCAGGATGCCCGAGACGAGGGCCTCCCCCGGCTTGACTGCGGCCCTGGTTCCCTTGGCCACAAGTGGCCGGTGCGAGGTCCGGCGCATGACCGCGTCGATGTCGCGGTCGATATAGCAGTTCAGCGTGTTAGCGCTGCCGGCCGCCAGCGCGCCTCCCAGCAGCGTGACGCCGATCAGGCCAAGGCTGGGCAGCCCGCGGTCGGCGAGGAACATCGTGGGCAAAGTCGTGACTAGCAGCAGTTCGATGATGCGCGGCTTAGTCAGCAGGAACAGCGCCCGTGCCACCACGGCGACGGAGCGGCGGCCGACGGCACCGGCCGCATCTGCTGCCGGGACCGCCGGGACGCTGATCGCCTGGGTCACTCGCTGGCCCCCGCACTACCGCCAGGCGTATTTCCGTCAGGCGTACCGTCGTCGGGCTCCTGCGCCGTGGTGTCGTCGGGGCTCACGCTGCCACTCAGCGTCGCGCCGCCCGGCTCCTTGGCCGGGGCCTGGGCGCCTTCAGGCTCGGCAGGCGACGCGGTGGTACCTCCACCCGGAGCCGTGCTCAAGCCGCCGGCCACCGCCGCGGCGCGCGCGGCCTTAGGGTCGGACGGCCGTGAACCCGTCGACGTCGCCCGGATCGGGCGGCTGGGAACGCGCCGATGCGGCCTGCTGAACAGCGCGTACAGGATCAGCGCTATGACGATGAACAAGAGCATCGGGAACGCGAACGTCAAGTTATACCCATGCGGAGTGTTGTCCGGGCTAACCGCCGCGAGTATTAGTCCAGGCACTGCTGCCTCCTGCTACGAGTCATTCGCTAGTCACCTGTTCACCGGCCGGGACGGCCAGCCATGCGGGCGCGGGGCTAGCAGCCGGTCCAGGCCCGCAGTCAGCTCCGCCGACTCTTCATTACTAAACCACTCCAGCAAAAGCGCCACTCCGGCGACGGTCAGCGGCACCAGCATGCCCATCCACAGCACGGCACCGGCAAGCTGCTGATCGTAGAGAACGCTCGTGAGGTGATGCGCCGAATTGGCATAGACCGGATACTGCACGCCGTCGCCGAAAACGAGCACCATGCCGACAACCGTCGACGCCAGCACCGTGCCCACCAGCAGCGTGACGCGGCGCATCGGCGATGTCCGCTGGCTGAGTGGCCGGGACGAGATCAGCTGAAGCCAGAACAATAGCCCCGCCGCAATGTAGCTGACGTGCTCGGCAAGTGCGATGCCGGCGCTGCCGTGGGCCGCATCGAAGAGGACGGGAAGCTGCCAGCCGAGCAGGACGATGTTCGCGGCGATAACCGCGAGTCCAGGCTTTGACAGCAGCCACGCCACCCGGCCCGGCGGGATCCGCAAGGCTGCCCACGGGGCGCCGAGCACGATCAGGCCGGGGCCGGCGATAGCCACCAGCAGTTCCTGTAGCGCGCGAACCCAGATGTAGACGTCTGATAGGTACCCGATGGGCGACACGAGGGCCAGCACGATGACCGCCAGCCCCAGCTGGAACAGTGCAGCTTCGCGTACCAGCTGACGCCGGCTGCCCGTCGTCGGCACCGCAAGCGTCCCGCGCAGGCCAGCCAGGTGCCAGGCCGCCAGGACCGCGTAGGCAATCAGCACCGGCCAGCTGGCCGACCAGTGCTCGAGAGCTACGTCCACGTGGTCCTCATCTCGTCACGCTGTTTGCGACACCTTGGCTCGCCTTGGCTCGCGTTAGTGGATCAGGTAGAAGAAGACCCAGAAGAGGAACACCACGACCGCCAGGTAGTTCCAGGTCACGGTGAAGGAGCTCAGCGAGGCCTGGAACCGCTGGACGGCGAACGCCTCGGCGTAGGTCGGCGGCTGCTCGATGAAGGAGATCTCCGGGATCGCCCGGCACCGCACGATCAGGATCTCCAGCCAGACCAGCACGCAGAACGCGACCGTCACGTATACCGGATAGAAGGCGACGAAGACGCCGGGCAAACCCGCTGGCGCCCGGCCAGAAGGGCAGGGCGGCAAGCTGCCAGAGCTGGATCGAGATCGCCGCCAGCCCGAGCAGGAGGGCGACTACGGCGCCTGCCAGCCATACCGACTTGCTCCCGGCCTTGATGCGCTGAAGCGCCAGCGTCTGGACGGCAGCGCTGACCGCGATCAGCACCCAGACTACGATGCCCACCCACGACTGCGGGTGGGTCCCGGCCGTGTAAAACAGGTGGTGGCTGTTGAGCGACTTCAGGTAGAAGAACGCGAACACGAACGCGCCGAAGCCGAAGGACATCGCGCCTACCGCCAGCCTGACGCCGGTCCAGGAGGCGTTCAGCGCGGACTCGTGATAGAAGACCGCCTCCTCCTCGTCCGGCGACATCGCCGCCGACGGCTGCGCCGTTGTCTCGGCCATGTCTACGCCTCCGTTCGGACTGCTGACGACTGGGCGATCGCCGCGGCAAGCACTCCCGGCGGCGGATGGAGGTCGGCGACGGGCGGCGCGTCCTTGGTGCCGTATTCATACGGACCGGAGAGCACGACCGGGACGCGCTCAAAGTTGCCCGGCGGCGGCGGCGAGGCGACCTGCCATTCCAGGCCGCGCGAGTTCCAGGGGTTGCCTACCTCGCGCTCGCGCACAATCACCGTCGAGTAGACGAAGTTGATCACGAAGAGCAGGATCGACCCGCCGAGGAAGAACGACGAGATGGACACCCAGTCGTTCAGCGTCTGGAGGTTCAGTGCGTACTCGAACACACGCCTCGGCTGGCCGGCCGCGCCGACCGCGAACAGCGGAAGGAATGTCGAGTTGAAGGCAAGGAACATGATCCAGAACTGCCACTTGCCGAGCGTGGTGTTCAGCTTGATGCCCGTCATCTTGGGCAGCCAGTAATAGAGGCCCGCCATGAACGCGAAGATCAGCCCGCCCATGATCGTGTAGTGGAAATGCGCCATCACGAAGAAGCTGCCGTGCAAGGTGGTGTCGGCCGGCACGTCGGACACGAAGACGCCGGTCACCCCGCCAATCAGGAAGTTGAAGAGCATCGCGAGCGCGAACAGCATGGGTACCGAATACCGGATCTTCGCCTTCCACAACGTACCGAGCGCCACCAGGAAGATGAACCCGGTCGGGATCGAGATGAGCTCGGTGGTCAGCATGAACAGCGGCCGCATATCCGGGTTGATGCCGCTCATGAACAGGTGGTGCTGCCAGACAAAGAAGCTCAGCAGCGTGACGCCGATCATGCCCGCCGCGGCCACCTTGTAGGCGAACAGCGGCTTGCGGGCGAACACCGGGAGGATATCCAGCACGATCCCGAAGCCTGGTAGCGCCAGGATGTACACCTCCGGGTGCCCGAAGAACCAGAACAGGTTCTGGTACAGGTAGCTGCTCCCACCGAGGGAGTCCTCGAAGAGCGCGGTCTGTGCCGTCCGGTCCGCCAGCAGCATGTACATGCCGCCGACCAGCACCGGCGCCGCCAGAACCATCAGGAACGAGGTCGACACTATCCCCCAGACGAACATCGGCAGCCTGCTCCAGCGCATGCCGGGGGCCCGGTAGCAGATGACCGTGACGATGATGTTGAAGCCAGCGAGGATCATCGAGATGCCCATCAGCCCGAAGGCCATGGCGTAGGAGTCGGCGCCGACCGTGGACTGGATCGACAGCGGCGCATACCCGGTCCAGCCGAACGGGAACCCGCCGAGCAGCAGGCCGGAGAGCAGGATCAGGAAGGCACAGGGCGTCAGCCAGAATGACAGCGCCTCGACCCGCGGGAACGCCACTCGCTTGGAGCCGATCATGAGCGGTATCAGGTAGTTGCCGAACGGGCCGAGAATGACGGACGTCATCAGCATCATCATCATCGTGCCGTGCTCGCCGACGATCTCCACATAGACCTGCGATGTGAAGACGTGGTACGTCGGGGAAAGCAACTCCGTCCTGATCGCCATCGCGAACAAGCCGGCCGTGCAGAAGTAGATGATCATGCCGACCAGGTACTGGATGCCGACGACCTTGTGGTCAAGTTCGTATCTGAAGTACTTGGCCAGTCCGCCTCGGGTCTCGGTCTCCTGAGCGTTCGCGATGCTGACAGGGCGCCCGATCATCTGCCGGAACACGTCGTTGAATACGCCCAGCCCGGCTAGCCAGCCAACGATCGCCAGGAGGTAACCCAGCACGATCGGCCAGTCCTTTGAGTCCGATAGTGTCACGTTCGGATAAAGGCCATTCCCGGTGCCGGTCAGGTAACTGCCGAGGAAGGAGCCGACCAGATAGCCGATCACCGCCCCGACAACGGCGGTATGGATCGCGGGCCGCCGCCACCACGGCCGCTCCGTCAGCGCCGCGCTCGGCCCGCTGCCTCCGGAACCCTGCGCTTGCTCCGGCTGAGTCTCGATGGCCATCAGGTCACCTCTTCGTCGCTGCGTCGGCTTCGGACATAGTCATCACGGCTGCACCGGATCATTGGGCGGGTAGTAGTAGCCGTTGGCGCCGGCGATGCCCGCCTTGGCCATGGCCGCGTTGATCTGCGGGACCACCGTCGGGTCATACACGAGCGCATACGGCGGCAACGTCGCGGTGATCTTGGCGAGCTGGGTCTCCGTCTTGGCCGCCCAGGCCCGGAACGCCGCCATCGAGACGACCTGGCCGTAGTTGAACATGGCACCGTGCCACAGCCCGCAGAGCTCATCGCACCGCACGACGACCGTGCCGAGTTGCTTCGGTGTCGTGAACGCGATGTTGTTGACACCAGGATTGGCGTCGGCCTTCACACCGAGCGAGTAGGCCCAGAAGCTGTGGATCACGTCGATCGACGTGACGTTGAACTGGATCGGCTGGCCGACCGGCATGTACAGCGCGGTGGTCTCGAAGCCACCGAACTGCGGGTAGCGGTAGGTGAACCGCCATTGCTGGCCGATCACCTGGATCTGGAGCGGCGTGCCGTTCGGCCGCCAGATCGCACTCGGGCCTTCGCCCGCGCCCGCGCCGGCGAAGCCAGGAGACGCAAGCTCGAAGGTCCCGAACCCGGCGAGGAACAGCACGATGACGGCGCTTACCGTGATCCACGTCGCCTGAATGCCGGTGTGCCCGTGAATCGGCGGCCCGTCGTCCTCGTCCCCCTCGCGGTGCCGCCAGACGATCAGCGCGTAGGCGGCGAACACGAGCACGAACGCCATGACCGGTGCGCCGATGACGGCGAGAACTGTCATGGTCCACTGCTGGCTGTGCGCCGTATCTGACCCGTTGCCGGGCGGCAGGTGCGGACTCCAGACGATCCAGATCACCAGCACCGCCGCAACCGCGATCGGTAGCCAGATCAGAAAGATCCGCAAAGCGTGGTTAGGTTCCTTCGCCCCGGGTGCCTGCCCGGCCTCGGTCTCTGACGCGGCCATCAGGACACCACCTCCATGTTGCCGGTCATGAAACCGAACGTCTGCATGGGACCGCCGAAGCCGTCGATGAAGCCGCCCCCGCACGGGATCCGGCACTGCCAGAAGTAGGTGCCTGCGTTGCGCGGCGTCATGAAGCTGAACGTCATCGTCTGGTGCGGGTTATTGGTAGTACACGGCGACGTGCCGCACAAGCTCGCGGTCAGGCTTGGCGAGCCCATCGGCACGTTCAGGCCGATAGTCGGGATCGAGAACGTATGCCCGACGTTGCAACCCGACCAGGAGTTGAGCACGGTGAACTGCTTGCCGTTTTCGAAAGCGACCTGCCCGGTCGTGCCGGTCACGAGGCCCCAGAACGGATTGCGCAGTGGTGTGCAGCCGTCGTAGCCGAGGATCGTCATGTCGATCTTGCTACCGGCCGGGACCTTGAAGATGGTGGTGTGCACCCACTGGTGGCTGCTGGGGTCCTGGATGAAGTAGGACACCCAGTCCGGATGAGCGCTGACGGTGTTCTGGGGGTCTTCCTGCATCACGACGTTAACGGTCGCGCCCGTGTTGGCCGTGACACCGGCCGTGTAGTCCACCGTCGGTGGAGTGCCTAGGAAGTAATGAACGACTATGAAGGCCACGCCCGCTGCGACGGCGAGGAACGCCACCAGCAGGGTAACGATACGGGCCGGCAATGACACCGGCCATCACCTCGCTTCTTCGCCTTCGGCAGTACCGCCGAGTTGCCGGCATGGCAGAGCGTTCCGTCCTACCCTTGCCTCGGATGAACGAGTCTGATCTTGCGATCACGGGGTGGTGCAGAGCAAGGTTGGCAGCACTGAATGACGAAACTGTCATTGATCCGGGGGTAACCCAGGGGCGGCGGCCGTCGTTGTTGGCAGACGGCAGTTATGCGCTCTCTGGCCGTAATACAACAGTTTCATTCTGGTAGAGCGACTTGACCGGGACCGCCCTCATGGAGTAGATCCTCTGCTGTTGACCTGCACTGTCTTGATGAGCACAGGCGGCTTGGCGAGTTCCCCAAAGGTGGCATCTGGGTCAGCGCCACCGTAACTGCAATCGATTGGGGTGGTAGCGGCTTATGACGAGCATCCAGGCCCAGGGACGATCGGCGCGTTCCCGCATCCTGGTTGTCGACGACGAGCCGTACATCCGCGCCATGGTCATCCGTGCACTCGAGAGCGCCGGCCACGCCATCGATTCCGCCGCCGACGGCAGCGCAGGCATGGCGCTCGCGCTGGCGGGTGACTACCAGCTGGTCATACTCGACCTCGTCATGCCGCTCGCCGACGGGCGCGACATCATCCGCCGCCTGCGGCGTGAGCGGCCCGACGCGCAGGTGCTGGTGCTGTCCTGCCTGTCGGACATTACGACGAAGGTCGCCGTCCTCGACATGGGCGCGCACGACTACCTGACGAAGCCGTTCTCGATCGACGAGCTGCTGGCACGAGTGCGCGTGCAGCTTCGCGGCGAGCAGCCGGGCGGCGAGCACCAGCCTGGTAAGCATCAGCCCGGCGATCTCATCCGAGCCGGGCACCTGGTGCTGGATCTCGGCCGGATGCAGGCCGACGCCGGCGTCGGATTGGTGCCGCTGACGCGCCTCGAGGTCATGCTGCTTCGCGAGCTGATGGAGCACGCAGGCGAGTCCGTGCCGAAGGACTCGCTGCTAGCCTCCGTGTGGGGCCTAGACTTCAACCCCGGTTCGAACGTCGTCGACGTCTGCGTGCGCAGGCTTCGGTCCAAGCTTGGCTTCGACCTCATCGAGACGGTGCGTGGTGCAGGATATCGACTCGCTTCCTGACGCGGCGATGGCCGAGCCGCCAGCCGCGGGCCTGCTGCGGTGGGCGGCACAACGCTGGCACCCGCCGCGGTGGCCAGTGCAGGAGATCGTCCTTCCCGACGCTGAGCCGCTCCGAACCTGGACCAGCTCGATCGACCTGGCGTGGGTGGCGCTGTGGCTGCTCGGCCTGGTGTGCATCGTAGTTTTCGACAGGTGGGAGGCGATCCCCTTCCACCTGATCTGGATCACCTTCGCGCTGCTGTACAGCTTCCGCGTGCGGACGACCGGCGCCACAATGTGGGTCCTGGCCGCTATGGTCGTCACGACCTTTGCCGCCATCAGCATGGACGTCCTGCGCGGAGCGCAGCCGGCCGATGAGCTGACCGAGGTACCGCTCATGGCCGCGATGTTCTGGGTCATGATGTGGCACGGCCGCAGGCGCCTGGCGGCGAACGCCGAGAGCGTTCGCGCGAGCGAAGAGAACGGGCGGCTGCTCACCATGCAGCAGCGATTCCTCCAGGACGCCTCGCATCAGCTCAAGACGCCCATCACGATCGCCCTCGGGCATTCGGAGCTGCTGGCCAGGCACCTCGTCGATAACCAGGACAAGCGGGATATCAGCGTGGTGGTAGGCGAGCTCAACCGACTGCGGCTGCTGAGCGAGCGGCTGCTGCTGATCGCCGCCTCGGCCAACCCGGATTTCCTCCAGCCCGAGCCCGTCGAGCTCAGCGAGTTCGCGACCGACGTGCTGTGGCGCTGGCGCCCGACGGCCCGCAGGCGCTGGCAGCTCGGCCGACTCGACGAGGCGAGCGTATCCGCGGACCGCGAGCGTCTTGGGCTTGCCGTCGACGCGCTCCTGGAAAACGCCGTTCAGCACACCCATCACGGTGACACCATCAGGCTGTCGGTCGTCGGCAGGCCAGACGGGGCCAAGCTGGTGGTCGAAGACACCGGAACTGGCATCGGCCCGGCCGAGCTGGCGCACATCTTCGAGCGGTTCGCGACGGGCTCACAGCCCGCCGGGCACCGTGGTACCGGACTCGGGTTGGCGCTGGTCCGTGCCGTAGCCGAGGGACACGGCGGTGAGATCGCCGCATACAGTGCCCTAGGCCAGGGCAGCCGGTTCGAGCTGACCCTGCCAGTGCTGACGGCCCCGACGAGGACCAGCATGCCGCATACCGACTCGTGCCGGAGCAGCCGATGATCATTCAAGAGCGCGACCCGACGCCATCGCCCGCCCGGCGCAGCTGGGCCCGCAAGCTCGGCATACTCACCAGGCCCGGTCAGCTGAGCCCGGTCGGCAAGGTCTCTTACTGGGGCGCGATCGTCGCCGTGCTCGTGGCGGCGGCTTTCGTCTTGACCTCAGCGGCCGCCCCCGCTAGGAAAGCTGCGTCGGCTCCTCTGCGCGCCAGGAGCTTCTCCCTCCCCGAGCTTGGGCACCCATCAGTCACGGTCTCCCTGGCCTCCTACGCAGGCCGACCGGTGATCGTCAACTTCTTCGCCTCCTGGTGTGCGCCGTGCCAGCGGGAGACCCCGATGCTCGCCCGCTTCTACGCCAGCGAGCACGGGCGAGTCGTGATTCTCGGCATCGACGCCAACGACGAAACGGCGGCGGCGCTGCGGTTCGTCGCCAAGGCGGGGGTGCGGTATCCCGTCGGGTTCGACGCGCTCCCATCGCATGCCACCACGTCGTACGGCGTCTACGCGCTTCCCCAGACGTTCTTCCTCAACGCCAAGCACCAGATCGTCGCCAAGGTCATTGGCGCGGTGTCGCAAAAAGCGCTCGTGAGGGACACTGCCCTGATGAACGACACGGCCCTGATGAACCAGGATCGAGGCTGATCGCCAGGTGTCCGCACTCACCCGCCGGCCGCCACCGCGCGTCCGAGCAACGGGCTGGCCCGTGCGCCGCACCCCGCGCTGGGTCTTCCTCGCCGGGGCCGGACTGCTGATCATCGCGATCGCCGTCGCCCTCGTGCACAGGCCGTCACAGGCCGAGCGCGCCAGCGACATGCGCGGCCTACTCCAGGAGGTCACCACCGATATCGAATCGTGCGCGGGCGGCGTCAGCGAGACGCTCACCGCGGTGCGGCAAGTGCAGGCCGAGCATCCGCGCAGCAGCACCGACGCCAGCGACGCGAACATCATCGCGCAGCAAGGTGCGGCCAACTGCTCCCCCGCGAACAATGAGCTGATCGACGACCTGGAGAACTACCAGGTACCGGAGTCGCTCGACAGCTTTGGGCTGAAGTCGGCGGTGACGAGCCTCGTAGCCTGGGCTGCGCCGAACGCCGAGCAAGTCGAGACGGACTTGGCGAACGTGCTGGCTGCCACTACCCCGCACGCAAAAGCGGCGGCTCAGGCGAGCCTGAACCGGGCACTGGCCGCCCTCGACGCCGAACGGAGCAAGTTCGACGGCCCGATCAGTAAGGCCATCCGTGCGCTGGCCATGCATGCATCCCCGCCCAGGCTGCCGGGCTAAATCGGAGGACTAGCCAGATGCCCGGCATGAACTCAGGCCTGAGCGATACGAACCCGATTCTTGTCGCAGCGTTCAAGGCGGCGCTGCTGCATCAGGGCCTGATCGTGCTAGCGCTGCTGCTCCTCCTCGGCCTTGCCTGGGCCGGGGTGCGGGAGTGGGTGCCGTCTGCCCGCGTGGCAACCGGTTCGCCCTGGTCGGCGGCTGGGCTTGGCCTGGTCAAGGGCGCGGCCGAACCTGGCGGACGGCGCCTGCTTCGGATCGGCTTCGGCATCCTCTGGATCTTCGACGGCATTCTGCAGGCCCAGCCTGCGATGCCCGCGGGCCTCCCGGCGCAAGTGATGGAGCCGACAGCGGCAGCCTCGCCAGCGTGGGTCCAGCACGTCGTCGACTGGGCCGGGACTGCCTGGTCCTTCCATCCGATCCAGGCGGGCGCGGCCACCGTATGGATCCAGGTTGGCATCGGCGCATGGCTGCTCTTCGCTCCGTCAGGCTGGTCATCGAGGGTGGCGGGGCTGGTCAGCGCGGGTTGGGGGCTAATCGTCTGGATATTCGGTGAGGCGTTCGGCGGGATCTTCGCGCCCGGCCTGTCGTTCCTGTTGGGCGCTCCCGGCGCGGTCGTGTTCTACTGCGGCGCCGGCCTGCTGATCGCGCTGCCCGTACGGTACTGGCAGTCGCGGAACCTCGGCCAGCAGGTCCTGGCGGCCCTCGGCCTGCTGCTCGCCGCCATGGCGGTGTTGCAAGCGTGGCCAGGCCGCGGATTCTGGCAGGGCCGGGCACATGGGCACCCTGGCGCGCTGGCCACGATGGTGAACTCGATGTCGGGCACGCCGCAACCGCATGCATTGGCGGCGCTCGTGGGTGACTTCGCGTCGCTCGACTCGGCACACGGATTCGCCGTCAACCTGGTCGCCGTGGTAGCGCTCGGCGCGGTCGGTGCGGCGTTCCTCAGCGGGCGGCGCCAGGTCGTGAGGCCTGCGCTGATTCTGTTGCTCGTCGTGTGCCTCGCGGACTGGGTGCTCATTGAGGACCTCGGATTCTTCGGCGGGCTCGGCACCGACCCCAACAGCATGATCCCGGTGGCGCTGCTGGCTGTGGGCGGCTATCTGGCACTGGCCCCAATCCCGGAGGCAGCGACAGTCCCGGAGCCATCCACAGCAGCCGGGCCGGCTACCGTCGCCGAGCGCGCCCAGGCCGGCGCCCGCGCACTGCTGAGTGCGCGCGCGCTGCTCGCACTGTGGGCAGCCGCGATCGTCGTCGTCGGCGCGGGCCCGATGGCGGTGGCCCAGGCCAGTTCTCACGCGGCGCCGATCATCGCGGAGGCCATCGACGGGAACGCGGCGCCGCTCAACTTCGCAGCGCCCGCATTCTCGCTCTCCGATCAGGACGGACGCGCCGTCAGCCTGGCGAGCCTGCGCGGCAAGGTCGTGCTGCTCACCTTCCTCGACCCGGTCTGCACGTCGGACTGCCCGCTGATCGCGCAGGAATTCCGGGAAGCCGACCAGCTGCTCGGATCGGGCTCGCGGAATGTCGAGATGGTGGCCGTGGTCGCTAATCCCGTCTACCGCTCAGTCGCCTACACCAGGGCCTTCGACGCGCAGGAAGGCATGAGCCGACTGCCGAACTGGCTGTTCCTCACGGGCTCGCTCGCCGAGCTTCAGAAGGCGTGGCGGAGCTACGGGATCGCGGCGCAAGTCCTGCCGGGCGGCGGGATGATCGCGCACAACGATGTCGCCTACGTCATCGACAAGGGTGGACGCACCAGGGCCGAGCTGAATTTCGATCCCGGTCCCGGCACCGCGAGCACCCAATCGTCGTTCGCGGGCGAGCTCGTTACGCAAGCGCAACAGGTCATGAGGCGGGCGTGAGCGGGCGGCCATCCGGCGCACTGCCCATCGGGGCCTTTCTCGGGGGGGCCCTGCTCGCGGCAGCACTGCTGCTGGCGGGATGCGGCACCACGCCCGCGAGGACGAGCGCTCCGAGTCGCACGCCGGGCCTCAGCGTTCCGACCCTGGCTACGTCGGTGTCGAGTGCGAGCGGCACCGGCTGGGCCGTCGTGCCTATGGGCGGCGGCCCGGCATCTGCGGTCGACAGCTTCTGGGAGCTGTTCGTCCGCCCGGCCGGGGCGACGAGCTGGAAGGTGGCTACGCCCGGCGGTGTCGCCAGCAATGGCGGTCTCGTGATGGCCGCGACGGGCCCGACTTCGCTGGTCACGGGTTTCCGGCCAAGCCAGAAGCTCACGTTCTCGCCGTTGGCCTCTACCGCGGACGCCGGGGCGCAGTGGTCACAGAACGCCCTGCTGAGTCCGGGCTTCGGCGACGTTCCGGACGCGCTGGGTGGCAGCGAGGGCGGCAAGCTGATCGCGCTGACCGACACCGGTGACGTCGATACGAGCACGAACCTCGGCGCGACGTGGGCGAAGATGACGACGGAGCGGTCGCTGACCGACTCGCTGGCTGGCCGTGCCTGCGGCGTGCAGGCGCTGGCCGCGGCGGCGTGGACGCCTGGGGGGTCGCCGCTCGTGGCCGCTAGCTGCGGCAAGCCAGGCGTCGCCGGCATCTTCGCGTTCTCGGCTGGCGCGTGGCATCTCTCCGGGCCGCTACTTCCGGTCGGCCTGTCGCACGACGTCGTCAACGTCGTCGGCCTCGCCACAACTGGGCAGCGCACAACCACCGTTCTCGCCGCACGATCCGCTGCTGGCATCTCCCTGCTGGCCGGATGGTCGGCCGATGGCGGCGCAACTTGGCGGCTGTCCCCCGCGCTGGCTGCGGGAACCGCCAGCAAGCCGTCGGTGTCGATCTGGGCCGATGGCTCGGTAGGCCTGGTCTTGCCGACTGCCCATGGCACCCACGCCACTGGCGTCACCATTGGCTGGCAGTCGGCCGCGTGGCGCAGCCTGCCCCCACTGCCCGCGCGGACCGCCACCCTCGCCATTGGCGCCGACGGCGGGCCGCAGGCCCTGACCGTCAGCCCGAGCATGATGACCGCCTGGCAGCTCGCCGCAGGCTCGAGCCGCTGGATACTGGCACAGACCCTGCGGGTGACTGTCCCGTACGGGTCGTCTGGCTGAGAGGACCCCGTGAGCTACCTAGTCCACCACTGGTCGTTCGATCCTTTCCTGATCATCGCGATCGTCCTCGTCGTCTGGCACGAGATTGGGCTCGCCCGGCTAGCCCGCCGATCACGTCCCGAGCGCACCAGGGAACGCCGACTACGGTCGATCTGGTTCTACTGCGGTCTCGCGGTGCTGTTGATCGCTGTCCAGTCGCCGATCGACTACTGGGCCAGCGCTTACTTCTTCGTGCACATGATTCAGCACCTGCTGCTCATGTTCGGCGCCCCGACGTTGATCGTGGCCGGAGCGCCCTGGCAGCCGTTGCTCGACGGCCTCCCAGGAAGGTCGGGCAAGACCGCCACGCGCGAGGTTATGACCGCCGGCTGGTCCAGGCCACTGCGGGCTGTCAGCGGCTTCGTGCTCCTGCCCTGGGTGAGTGTGGCGGTCTTCAACATCGTGATGGTGGTCTGGCATCTGCCCGGTCCGTTTGACCTTGCGGAGCGCAACTCGTTCGTCCATATCTGGCTGATGCATGCGAGCTTCTTCATCGCGGGCGTGCTGTTCTGGCTTCAGTTCATTGGGTCGGCCCCGTTCCGGATCAGAATGTCGACCATTGGCCAGGCGTCGGCGCTGCTCGCCACCAACTGCGTGATGTGGGTGCTCGCCATGGCGATGGGCTTCCTGAGCAGCACGTCGTGGTATTCGGTCTACAACCACGTGCCTGGCGTGACTCTCCCGGCGATCGCCGACCAGCAGATTGGCGCCGGGATCCTCTGGATCTGCGGAGACATCTGGGCCATACCCACCATGATCTTCGTGATCCGCAAGCTCATGGCCGAGGACGGCAGCATGAGCGCCGCCGTCGACCGCATACTCGGGCGCGGCTCGTCGCGGTTCAACTGGGCCAACCGCGGCTAGCACTCGCGGCCGACAGTCAGCTTGTACCTGGTCCGCCGTCGGCTGCAGGGTTGGGCTGCTCTTGGCCCCGGCTGGCAACTTGGGCGGCAGGATCCAAGCCGGCCGCCGCATCACCAACATGCTCGCTGCCGCTACGGGGAGACGAAGGCCCGCCGACGGCACGGCCTCAGCGTTCGCGATCGCGCTGAGAGCCGAGCGAATGGCCGCAGCGTCGACCGCGTCACGCGATCTCAGAACCGGGTTAGGGCTGCCTGCAAGCGCACCTGCAATGGCGTTGTACGCATGGCACGCACACATTACCGACGCTGGCGCTGGCGCGGGGGTGATGCGAAGCGGGCGTAAGCGTGGCCCACGTCAGCCGTCGCCCGCCCGTCTCGGGCCGACGAATGGTGCTGTGCAGCAAGGACTGCCAAGCCCGCGCAGCATCACCCCCGCGCCCGCGCCCGCTCCAGCGCCAGCGCCAGCGCCAGCGGCGTAACAGCGCTGACATGTGCCGCCCGTACCCTGGCGAGGTGCCGGACGAGATCGCCGTTGACGACCCGCGAGCGCCCGATGTCCGCGAACTGCTCGCCCGGCATCTCGCCCATATGAGATCGCAGAGCCCACCGCAGAACGTGTTTGCCCTCGATGTGAGCGGCCTTCTCGAATCCGGTGTGACCTTGTACAGCTATCGCCGTGACGGCGACCTGCTCGCGATCGCCGCACTCAAGCACCTGGACGACGGGCACGGCGAGCTGAAGTCCATGCACACGGCGCAGGCAGCCCGCGGCGCCGGAATCGGCCGGGCCATGCTGACGCACCTGATCGGCGTCGCCCGCGGTCAGGGTTACCGGCTGCTGAGCCTGGAGACGGGCTCGATGGCGGGCTTCGAGCCGGCCAGGACGCTGTACGCAAACGCGGGATTCACTGAGTGCAGCGCCTTCGCTGGCTATGAGCAGAGCCCGTTCAGCACGTTCATGGAGCTGCCGCTGCAATGACGGCGCCGGCGCCGCCGACCTTTGTGCCCTTCTGGAATCCGCCGAACAGCACGGAGAGCAGGAGGAGCAGCACGATTAATGCGATCAGCCAGACAAGGCAGCCGACGGGTCGGCTGAACCGGCGCCGCTTGCCATTTGGTGTGCCCCAGCTCATGACTCTTTCAGATCCCCTGGCAATTCGAAGTTATGCAAGGAATCTTGGCGCTGAACCCGGGTAGTTGCAGCGCGAACTCCGAAGGAGAGCCGTGGTGCATATTCCGCGTCCTGGCCGGATCATTGGTCCGCTTGCCGCCGTCGTCGCTGCCATCGCCGCCGTCGCCGTCTTGCTGCTCGTGCTGTCCGCGGTCCGGCTCCTGCCGCAGCTGCGCAACCCGTTCCACACGACGACAACGGTGCGCAGCCAGCCGCCGCTTCTGAAGTCGATCACGTCGCTCAGCCGATACGAGGCGGCTAGCGGCACGTTCCAGGTGGTCGTCGACCTATCCAAGCGGACGTCGTTCCTGCCCTCGTTCATCGCGGGCAGCCAGACGCTCTTCGTCGCCGACGGCACCGTCATCGCCTACGTGAACTTCGCGGGCCTCAAGGGCAGCGCCATCACGGTCTCGGCCGGACACGCGGTGACGATCTCGCTGCCGCCAGCGCAGCTCGAGCCCGCCGTGCTGAACGTCAACCAGTCGTACGTGTACGCCGAGCAGCAAGGCCTGGTCAACAGGATCGGCGACTTCTTCTCAGGCAACCCGAATAGCCAGCAAGAGGTCTATATCGTCGCCCAGCAGAAGATCCAGAATGCCGCGCGCACCAGCACGCTCCGCGCGGATGCGCAGCGCAACACGACCTCGATGCTCGACAGCATGCTGGCCACGCTCGGGTACAAGCACGTCACTGTCGACTACGCGAGCGGCTGACGAACCACAACCGGGCGGACTGTCGCGGTCGCTCGCGCCTGACTGCCGATGTGTACTCACGGCCGGTCGGCGAAACAGGTCACCACCTGGAATTCTCCCCAGAGTTGACTCGGCGGCTTGACGGCTTAGAGTGAACGAAGTATGCCGGCTTTGCGGTAGGAGGTACCGATGGGGTCATCGCTCGGGCAGCGCCTGCGAGCGCTTCGAGTCGAGCGCGGGCTGAGCCAGGCCGAGCTCGCCGGGGACCTGGTGTCGCCGAGCTATGTATCGCTGATCGAAGCCGACCGGCGGTCCCCTGAGCGAGAGATCCTGACCGGCCTGGCCCACCGGCTCGGCTGCTCGGCCCTCTACCTGGAGACCGGCGTCGTGCCCGAGGAAATCAGCGAGCAGCGCCTTCAGCTCAAGTTCGCCGAGATCGCCCTGGCGAACGGCGAGCTCGGCGAGGCGCACGACCGATTCCGCGCCTTGTCGCTCCAGGCCAGCAGCGAGATCAGCCACGGCGCGGGCTGGGGCCTGGCCCAGACCGAGGAAGCTCTCGGGAACCTGCATGAGGCCATGACGCACCTGGAAGCTCTACTCGAGCCGGCCAGGGCGGGCGAGCCCGGCGCCCCTGGCCTGCTAACACTTCTCATCGCTCGCTGCCGGATCTACCGCCTGGCCGGTGACTTTGCACGCAGCATCGAGGTCGGCGAGGACGCGGTCCGCGAGGTCCGCGAGCTGGGGCTGGAGGGCACTGAGGATGAGATCAGGCTCGCATCTTCCCTTGTCGCGTGCTACTTCGCCAGGGGCGATATGTTCTCGGCTCAGCACCTCGTGACCCGCGTGGTTGAGCGTGCCGAGAAGCTCGGGTCGCGGCAGGCTCAGGGTGCCGCCTACTGGAACGCCTCCGCTGTGGCGGCCGCGCGCGGCCAGCTGACCGACGCCCTTGAGCTCGCGTCTAAGACACTGGCGCTGCTGGCCGAGGCCTCGCCCGACAGCAACCTGGCCGGGATGCGAATTACCCATGCCTGGCTGCTGCTGCGCTGCGACCCGCCACGGCTGGACGAGGCGGACGCCCTCCTCGCTCGCGCCCACGATCTGCTGTCGGATCTGTCGTTCAGCCCGCACCTCGCGAGTTGCGAGACCGAGATGGCGAGGTCGGCCCTGCTCCGCGGCGACTTCGACACGGCCGTACGCATCGCCGAGCGGGCCATGGAGCGGTGTGCTGAGGCAGGCGCCGCCGAGGGGGCGCTCGCCAAGGTGGTGGCTGGACTCGCGCTCATCATGTCAGGCCAGCCCGAGGAAGGCGCCGCGCTGGCGGCCGAGGCAGCCGAGCGACTGGCCACGATGGGATCGCAGCTCGAAGCCGCGCAGGCGTGGCGTGAGCTGGCTGAGGCCCTCATCCATAGCGGCCGGGCCGTCGAGGCGATCGAGGCGCTGCGCCACGCAGCCGACTACGCCGGAGTCCGGGCATCCTCGATACGCACTGGCCTTGCGGTCCCGACCGCGATGGGCGCGCCGGCCGACGAGAGCGCGCCAGCCTACTAGAGAGCAGCCGTGTCGGCGGCGACCCTCAGATTCGTCAGCAGGAACGTCAGGCACTGTGCGCGGCAGTCAACGATGTTCTGCGGCCGGGCGTACCAATGGCCTTCGTCTGAGTAGATGGTGAGCTCGTATCGCTGGCCGGCGCGATCGAGCGCGGCAGCGAAGGCCTCCGCATGCTGCACCGGGACACGACCATCCTGGCGACCGTGGAACATCAGGACCGGAACGCAGATTTCTGCGGCCCGGTAGACGGGCGACGTAGCAGTCAGCTGATCCAGATCTTGGACCGGATCACCAATGCGGGCAGCATGCTCGGTACTGGCCAGCTTGTCGAGCGCCTGCAGCCTGGCGACATAGCTCGGCAGATCGGTCGGGGCTGAGCCAGATACCACGCACGCCAGCGGGACCTCAGCCTGCGTGGCCAGCATGAGCGCGGCGTACCCGCCGTAGCCGTGGCCGATGGCCGCGATCCGGCCTCGGTCGATGACCTCGTCCAGCTCGGGCGACTTGAGCGCGTCGACCAGGTCGTCCTGCATGCTCAGCGCCCACTGCCGGTCCCCGGCGTCGCGGAACTGCTTACCGAACCCGCGCGAGCCGCGGTAGTTGACCTGGATGCAGCACAGGCCAGCGGCGGCCAGGAACTGCGCCCACGGTTCGAACTGCGCACGGTCGCGTGCCCACGGCCCGCCGTGCACAGCAAGCACTGCTGGCCACGGCGGCGGCGTCCTCGGACGGGTCAGGAAGCCAGTGATCTGCAGGCCGTCGCGGGCGCGGTAGCTGAATGGGTCACGTGGCTGCATCCTGACTCTTGCGAATCCGGTAAACCTCGCCATTGGCTTGCTGACCGCGGCCTCGCTCCTGGCGGCCCCCGTGCCCCGGCTGAAAGTGACAAATGCCGGGCCGCCGACCGGGAACGAGATCTCAGCAAGGCAATGACTGGCATTCCGGCCGGTGATCGTCGCCAGCGCGCCGCTCCCGAGCTCGGCGAGCCTGGCCAGGTCGGCATCGGCATCGCTCGTGAGGGCGAGCTGCGGGCGATCGGGGTCAGTGGTGGCGATCAGGTCGGGTCCTGTGCCGTCGGGCGACATCAGAACCGCCGTGATGTCGAACCGCTCGCGCTCGCTGACGACCTCGGGCGACCAGTCCGGCGCCGACATCCGTACCAGCGCGACCGTATCCCGGCCAGCCGAGCTGAGTGCGAACAGCGTCCGCTCGTCAGCGCTGAAGGCCACCGGGCGCGACGCCCTGCTGTCGGTCAGGGGGATCTCGCTGATCGGCACCCACGCAGGCCTGTCCAGCCGGGTGTGCCACCACGTGCAGGTGCTGGCGTCCATGCAGACGGCTACTGCCTGCGTGCCGGTTGCGAGCCAGCGCGTGGCGTGGCCGTTCGGCGGCTGCCATTCGGCGATGACGGCACCGGTCGGCGTGACCGCCTGAAGCCGTGGCGCATCCGCGGGAGACTGCCGTATCGCGATCAGGACATACGGCTTGGGCCCGCCGACTTGCCCCACGTACTGCGCGTCGCCGGCCAGGCCGGGTGTCAGCGGCGCCACCGACCGCGCCCGCAGGTCGAGCCAGGCCAGCACGTGCTGGTCGCTTCCTGCCTGCCTAAGTACGAGGATCAGTCCATGGCCGCTAGCGCCCCAGTGAAAGTCGCGCAGTCGCCACGGCCGCAGGTCGGAGGCGAGCTGCATGGGCGATCTGCTCGCGCCTACCCAGACGTTTGCGGCGCCTTCATGCCACCGGACCGCGGCGAACCGGTCGCCAGCGGGCGCGAGTCTCGGCCGAGTCCAGTCCGGCGTACCCCGGAAGGACGCCTGCCTGACCTGTGAGACATGCACACGCAAACCCTGATCGGTTTAGGCCGCCTAGCTGGGGCGACCAGGTTGTTTTGCCGCCGCTAGGACGGTATCGGGCAACTTCGGGCCGAGTCAAGGTGGACCGTGACTCGGCAATATATGCGCCAAAGGTCTTCTGTAGTGCAATGTAGTAGCTGTTTGACCGTCTGTCATGACTGCTGGGGTTGAGGCGGTGGTTGACCGTCTCCGATATCAGATGGGTGGTACATCACGTGAGCAGCATCCGCATCGCCATCGCATCCGCGCTGGTCCTCGCCGGCGTATTCGCAGGCGGGACCGTGCATGCCACGCACAGCGAGGCACCCGCCACCGCGCCTGCGGTGGCGTTCGGCTGGACGCCCTCGGCCCAAGGTCCCGTGCTCTGCTGCTAGCCCGTGCCCCGCTCGCGGGCAAGAGCTGCACGTCCCCGCCTTGGCAATGCCGCCGAGCGCGAGGGCTCGGGCATGCCGTGCGGCGACCGCCTACAGCCAGCGGCGGTAACGCCGGCGCGACGCCCGGCGCCAGGTATCGTCGGCTAGTTCCTGGAGCATCCTGGCGTCGCAGGCATCACGCTCGTAGAACAGGCCGTAGCTGAAGGAGTTCTCGCCGGCCAGGTATGCGGCAACGCCGAGGCGACGCTCAAGCTGGCGGGCAATCACGGTGTCCTGGTGATCGCCAAGGACCGTCTGCACCCTCTTCATCTGCTCGGCGAATCGGATCGCATCCCGGCCTGCCACCTCGCCAGCTGCCTCGGCAGCGTACCTGGCCCGCTTCGCGGCCTTGCGTGCCTCGTGCAAGGCAACATCGCGGTCCTGACCTGGCGATGCCGCCAGCGCCCTGCGCATCCGCCGTCGCGTCGTGCGGTAAGAGTGTGCGACGGCGGCCGTGACAGCAGCTCCTGCAGGTTCCTCAGCCAAGTGTCCGAGCGGCGGATCGACAATCAGTGCATCCAGGTCCGCGAGCAGCGCGGTGTAGCGCCGGGAATTAAGCGCCTTCAGCACTCCCGTCCTGGCGGCTTCGGTCGACTTCGCGACGTGACTGTCGATGCGAGCACCGACAGGGCCTATGAGCTCAGCGGCGTCCGTCTGCTCTTGCTGGTAGCGCAGGTGCGCTGCGAGCACCTCGGTATCGCGGGCCCGGCCGAGCGCCTCGCCCAGCCACCTCAGCTCATCGGCGACGTGCTCAGTGTCGGCGGGCCTGATGACAGCGCCGAAGGCCCGCAGCGTGCTGCGCAGCCGTCGAGCGGCGATCCGCATCTTGTGCACCGAGTCCGGCCTGAACCTGCGCACCATCGGGTCGAGCGTGGCGAGTTCTTCCGCCTGGGCCGCAAGGTAGCTCGTGACCACCTGGGCCGCCGGAGCCGCGGCAGTCAGCCGCGGCGGGCGATGAGGCGGCGGCAACTGGCTGCTGAGTACTCGCTCCAGCTTTGCCGACCGCTCTGACGGGTTCAGGCCGTGCTTCCGCAGCACATCGTCGACCGCCATCAGCAGGTTAGTGTCGCCGCGCGCCAGTTCCACCTCGATCTCGCGCCAGCTGTCGGCGACCAGCGGGTCCTGCTGGCGCTGCGCGGATACCCGGTCATCGGCGACCTCCGCCAGCACCTGGCCGCCCCCGTCCAGCAGGTTGACGATCTGCCGCCGCGTCGAGACGCTTGCTACCGGCACCAGGGGCGCGCCCCGGCTACGGGAGCGGACAAGATCGGCAAGCTCACGCGGCACCCGCTCGCGGGTCCCGCTCGGCCGGTCGTCCAATGGCAGCCTGACCTCTTCGCGGGTGTGATTGCCGAGCGGCAGCTTCAGGTGCCAGCCGGCATCGTCGCCGCCGGTGCGCCGCCGCAGAGTGAGACCGGCCCGCAGCAGCCGCAAATCGGTCGTGTCGTAGTAGACGGCGACGAGCACCTGCTCAGGCTCAACGGCCGTCGCGGTCACCTGCGGCAGGTCACTCAGTGCGGCTAGCGGCAGCACAGTGTCAGGATCGGCCTCGTACTTGGCCTCGGTTTCGTTGACGCTGACTGACATGTGCAACTCGCTACCCAGATAAGGCTGGTAAAGGCCTCATCGTAGCCGCGCTGCGGGCAGGCCGACGGGGCGGGAAGGCTCCCGGCAGCCTGCTTGTTAGTGATGGGCATGCAAGTTGAGATCTGGTCAGATGTGGTGTGTCCATGGTGTTACCTGGGCAAAAGGCGATTCGAGCAGGCGCTGTCGGAGTTCGGGCATTCGGGCGACGTGCAGGTGGTGTACCGGTCATTCGAGCTGGATCCGGCCGCGCCGACGGGCACGACGACGCCAACCGTCGAACTGCTGGCCGATAAGTACGGAATGAGCCCCGCGCAGGCCAGCCAGGCGCAGCGCGAGATGGAAGAGCGAGCGGCTGGCGACGGCCTGACCTTCCGGATGGAAGGCCTGCGCCGTGGCAGCACCAGGGATGCGCACCGGCTCACCCAGCTCGCCAAGGATCGGGGGCGGCAAGCGGAGATGGTCGAGCGGCTGCATCGCGCCTACTTCACGGAGGAGGACTCGGTCTTCGATCACGAGGCGCTGACGCGCCTGTCCGTCGAGGTCGGCCTCGACCGGGACGAGGTCGCCGAGGTGCTGGCGAGCGACGCCTACGGCGACCAGGTCGATACCGACGAGGCGATGGCCCGCGCCATCGGCGCGACCGGCGTGCCGCTGTTCGTGATCGACCGCAAGTACGGGATCTCCGGCGCTCAGCCAGCCGGCACCATCACGCAGGTGCTGGAACGAGCCTGGGAGGAGCGCGAGCCGACGACAGGGGTTTGACGAACGGGCTTAGACCGTCGCAGACAGGCTGGACGTGACGAGCGAGCCCGTGTCTGATTCCCTACTACGCATGACAGTCTCCGTCACCCCCGAGGTGGGCGACCCGCCCGCCTGGTTCAGCGCCGCCCTCGCGGCACCAGCCGACGTCGCCGTTGTCACCGTCGACGGCGCCCCCATTAGCTATCGCGCGTGGGGAGGCAACGAGCCGAGCGGGCTCGTGCTGGTGCACGGCGGTGCAGCCCACGCGCGATGGTGGGACCACATCGGCCCGCTACTCGCCCAAGGCCGGCGCGTCGTGGCCGTGGACCTCTCCGGCCACGGCGACAGCGGCCGCCGCGAACGCTATAGCCTCGACGGCTGGGCGCGCGAGGTCATGGCGGTGGCGCGGGACGCGGGTATTTCCGAGCCGCCAATCATCGTGGGCCACAGCATGGGAGGCTTCGTTGCCTTGCGGGCGGCCGGGGTGTTCGGTGCCGGGCTTGAGGGCATCGTCGTGATCGACTCACCGGTGCAGGACATCACGCCCGAAGAACAGGCGGCGAGGGAAGAGCGTGCGTTCGGGCCGCTGCGGGTCTACCCGACGCGCGAGGCGGCCATCGCGCGGTTCCATCTCATGCCTGATCAGCCCTCACTGCCGTATGTACTCGAGCACGTCGCCAGCACGTCCATCCGCGCCGTCGACGGCGGCTGGAGCTGGAAGTTCGACCCGGCGGTCTTCGCCCGCAGCCGCGGAGCGCTGACCCTGCTGCGTCAGCTGGACTGCCGCGTGGCGCTGTTCCTCGCTGAGCACGGCATCGTGCCGCCCGATACCACCGAGCTCATGTACGACAAACTCGGGCAGCGCGCGCCAGTCATCGAGATCCCGGCCGCCGGCCACCACGTGATGCTGGATCAGCCGATCGCCCTGGTGACGGGGATCCGGACCCTCCTGTCGGACTGGGACCACTCGCTGCCGACCGGGCCGACGCCGGGGTAGCCGATGCCTGACCACCCTGGCAGGGTCGTCGTCGTCGGCTCGGTCAACGTCGACCTGATCATGCGTCTGCCTACGCTGCCCGCGCCTGGGCAGACCGTGCTCGGCGGCGACCTGAGCAGAGCCGACGGCGGCAAGGGTGCGAACCAGGCGGTGGCTGCGGCCCGTGTCGGTGCGCTGACTTACCTCATCGGGGCAGTAGGCGCGGCTGATAGCGCAGAGTCGCTCACGGCGCTTGCTGCCGAGGGCGTGAACGTCGCCGGCATCGAGCGCGTCGCCGCACAAACTGGCCGGGCGTTCGTGCTTGTCGATAACGCCGGCGAGAATCTGATCGGCGTGGCGTCAGGCGCCAATGCCCGCCTCTCACCCAGGCATGTCCGGGCGGCGCTTGACGATCTGCATCTCACGGTCGCCGACGTGGTCGTGCTGTCGTTTGAGGTCCCGGCGGCCGCGCTGCGGGCAGCCGCTGGCGTCGCGGCCGACGTCGGCTGCCGGCTGGTCGTCAACCCTGCGCCGATGCGGCCCCGTTCCCTGGATCTGCTCGTCAACGCGATCGCGACGCCTAACGTGCACGAGCTCGCTAGCCTTGCCGCTCGCCTACCTGACCTAGCCGGGCCCCGGACCGACGTGCTCGAACTGGCGACGGCCCTCGCCCGGCATGTGAGCGGCGCCGTCGTGACGACCCTCGGCCCGGACGGCGCCCTTCTGGTCGATCCGCAGCGTGGCACGAAGCAGGCAATCCCCGGCCACCAGGTGGCGGCGCGGGACACCACCGGGGCCGGCGACACGTTCACTGGCGTGCTGGCGGCGAGCTTGGCAGCCGGTCACGGCCTCGCTACGAGCGTGCGGCGCGCCGTGGCCGCCTCAGCCCTGGCGGTGACGGCAAACGGGGCCCGGGCCGGCATGCCAACCGCGACCGCGGTCGACGCGCTGGCAGCCCAGCGATCCAGTCGACCAGAGACTACGCGTGGCGGCAGTTCGTCACCGCCTGGGCAAGAACCCGCACCGGCACGCAAACTCCGCCCGCGCGACGGTTTGGCCGTGACCAGCGAGGATCACATACAGGGCGTGCCGAACGTAAAGACTATGTCAGCAACGAAGACAGATCTGATCAGCGATTTTTTCGCTGGCCTCAGTGAGCCTGGCCACATCGCGACCTTCGAACGCGAGGCTGCCACCCTCCGATTTGACGTGGCGGACGGACCGAACCCGGACAGCGGTCATGTCGAGCACTGGCATGTCACGATCCACGACGGGGACGTTGGCGTGACCCGCCAGGCGCTCCCTGCCGATGCCATCGTGCACGTGACACGGCGGGACATGGAGCAGATCGTGACCGGCCGGCTCAACGCTCAGGCCGCTTTGCTGCGCGGACTGGTGACCGCCGAAGGAAGCATGGCTGCCCTGATGATGTTCCAGCGCTGCCTGCCTGGGCCGCCTGGCTCAACAGGCACGGTCGAACCCCTGACTTCGGAGGCAGTGATGGCGCAGCGGAGGCCAACGTGAGCAACGCGCTCGTACAGATCCTTGAGGGCAACACCTTCGTCGTCAGCGACGACAAAGGCGACATCGAGGCCTCCAGCACGGACCCGACCGGGCTGTTCTCGTTTGACACCCGGTTCCTGTCCCGGTGGGTGCTCACGGTCAACGGCCAGCGGCTGACCGCCCTGTCGACCGACGACCTCCAGTACTTCCAGGCGCGTTTCTTCCTGGTGCCCGGCAGCGGCACCGTCTACGTCGACTCCAAGCTCTCGGTCATCCGCCAGCGCGAGGTCGCCGACGGCTTCCACGAGCAGCTGAGGGTGCTCAATCACGAGAGCCACCCGGTCGACCTCGAGATCCGCATCGAGGCGGCCAGCGACTTTGCGGACCTGTTCGAGGTCAAGGACGCGCTGAAAAAGAAGGGACAGTACCGGAACGAGGTCGTCGACGGCAGTCTGGTCCTGCGGTACCAGCGCGAGACGTACGTCAGAGATACCTGGATCTCGGCTGCAGAACCAGCGACTATCGACGCCAAGGGCCTGACGTTCCACGTCACTGTGCCTGCGCACGGCGAGTGGGCGACCGAGCTGGACGTCGTCGCGTCGCAGGGCAGTCCAGACGAGATGGGTGACAAGCCTGTCAGCGTCAGGGGTCAGCGCCGGGTCAACCGGGATATGGCCAGGGGCCTGCAGAAGTGGCTACAGCGCGCTCCGACGGTCGACTGCGACTGGGAACCGCTGGAGCACATCTACCAGCGCTGCATGACCGACCTCGCGGCGCTGAGATTCACAACGCTGACCATGCCAGAACACGCGCTGCCCGCCGCGGGGCTGCCCTGGTTCATGACAATCTTCGGCCGCGACAGCATCTTCACCAGCCTTCAGGCGCTGCCATTCACTAGTGAACTCGCCGAGACCACGCTGCGCGCCCTGGCCGAGCGTCAGGGCACGCGGATCGATGACTTCCGCGACGAGGACCCCGGCCGGATACTGCACGAGATGCGGTACGGCGAGCTGACGGCCTTTGAGGAGCGCCCGCACTCGCCGTACTACGGCAACGCCGACGCCACGATGCTGTGGGTCGTCCTCCTCGATGAGTACGAGCGGTGGACTGGCGACACCAAGCTCGTCCGGGACCTTGAGCACGCCGCCAGGGCGGCCCTGGCCTGGATCGACGAGTACGCCGACCGGCAGGGCAATGGCTACGTGTCCTACCAGCGCCGGAACGCCAAGACAGGACTCGAGAACCAGTGCTGGAAGGACTCCTGGGACTCGATCTCCTATCGCAACGGCGATCTGCCCGGCTTCCCGCGCGCAACCTGTGAGCTGCAGGGTTATGCCTATGACGCCAAGATGCGCGGGGCCCGGCTGGCCCGGCTGGTGTGGAAAGATCCCGCGTTCGCCGACCAGCTTGAGAAGGAGGCCGCCGACCTCAAGCGCCGGTTCAACCGTGACTTCTGGATCAAGGACGGAGAGTACTTCGCCGTCGCGCTCGACAGCGACGGGCGCCAGGTCGATTCCCTGACCTCAAACATGGGCCACCTGCTGTGGAGCGGGATCGTCGACTCGTCCAAGGCCAGAGCGGTCGTCCGGCACCTAATGAGCCCGCAGATGTTCTCCGGCTGGGGCGTCCGCACGCTGGCCGAAGGCGAAGCCCGGTACAACCCGATCGGGTATCACGTCGGCACGGTCTGGCCGTTCGACAACTCGTTCATCGCCTGGGGCCTGCGCCGGTACGGATTCAAGGCCGAGGCTGCAGCCATCGTGGCTGGGATACTCGAGGCAGCCGAGGTCTTCGACGGGCGGCTACCCGAGGCGTTCGGCGGTTACGCGCGCAGCTCGACCCGCTACCCGGTGCAGTATCCGACCGCGTGCAGCCCGCAAGCGTGGTCGACTGGCGCGCCGCTGCTACTGCTGCGGGCCGGACTGGGCCTCGAGCCCAACGGCGACAACCTGGTCGTCGACCCGGCGCTGCCCAAGCGGATCGGGAACCTCGAGCTGCTGGACCTGCCCGGCCGGTGGAAGCGCATCGACGCATTCGGGCGCGGCCGGATTGACACGGACCGCCTCATTCGCCGCTAACGCGCTCGCATGGACGGCGGGCCAGCCTTTCGGCGGGCCCGCCGTTCATGCTGCCTCGCCGTTTCATACTGCCTCGCTTCACACCCCGGCGTACTGGGGCGTCCTGAACGTGAGGTGGCCGTCGCTGACATCGACCGTAACCTCCTGGCCGGGAGCGATCTGACCGTCCAGCAGCATGCGCGACAGGTGGTTGTCTACTTCGCGCTGGATGGTCCGGCGCATAGGCCGCGCGCCGAACTCGGGCTGGAAGCCATGCTCAGCGATCCAGTCCACGGCGGCCTGCGTGAAGCTCACCGTCACATGCTGCGCCCGGAGGCGGCGGTGGGTCTCCCCGAGCAGCAGCTCGGTGATCTGGCGCAGCTCAGTCTGGTCGAGCTCGCGGAAGATGATGATCTCGTCGATGCGGTTCAGGAACTCAGGCCGGAACGACTCGCGGAGGCGCCGCATCAGCTGCTCTTGCAGGGCCCGCTCCTGGCTGTCCTCAGCGCTCGCCCGGTCTCCGGCGAAGCCCAGGGTGGCACCGCGCCGGGTGACCAGGTCTGACCCCAGGTTGCTGGTCATGATGAGGATCGTGTTCTTGAAGTCCACCGTCCGGCCCTGGCCGTCGGTGAGCCTGCCATCGTCGAGGATCTGAAGGAGGATGTTGAACACATCCGCGTGTGCCTTCTCGATCTCGTCGAGCAGCACGACCGAGTACGGTCGGCGCCGGACCGCCTCGGTGAGCTGGCCGGCCTCCTCGTAGCCGACGTAGCCGGGCGGCGCGCCGACGAGTCGGCTCACCGTGTGCCGTTCGGAGAACTCGCTCATGTCCAGCCGTATCAGCTTGCTGTCGCCCCCGAACAGCGCCTCCGCCAGCGCCCTGGCCAGCTCTGTCTTGCCGACGCCCGTCGGCCCGAGGAACATGAAGCTGCCAACCGGCCGCTGCGGATCGCCGAGACCCGCCCTCGACCGGCGGACTGCCTCCGCAACGGCGGCGACGGCCTCGTCCTGGCCGATGACGCGCTCGTGGAGGTGTCGCTCCAGCTCGAGGAGCCTGCTCCGTTCCTCCGCGGTGAGCTGCTGGACCGGCACGCCGGTAGCGCGCGAGACAACCTGGGCGATGTCATCGACCGTGACCTCGGGTACCACCTTCTCGTCGTGGCTGAGCTGGTCGATCTGCGCGCGCACACCATCCATCTGGTCGCGCAGGCTCGACGCCTGCTCGTACTGCTCGCTCGCGACCGCCTGGTCCTTGTCCCGGTGCAGTTCCTCCATCTGCCGCTCAAGCTCGCGCAGCTCGCTCCGGGGTGTCTTGGTCCGTAGCCGGACGCGGGCGCCCGCCTGGTCGATCAGGTCGATGGCCTTATCCGGCAGGAATCGGTCGGTGATGTACCGGTCGGACAACTCGACGGCGGCCACAAGCGCGTCGTCGTCGTACCGGACCTGATGGTGCGCCTCGTAGCGGTCTCGGAGTCCGCGCAGGATGGCAAGCGCGTCGTCGACAGTCGGCTCGGCGACGAAGATCGGCTGGAAGCGGCGGGCGAGCGCGGCGTCCTTTTCGATGGTCTTGCGGTACTCATCCAGCGTGGTCGCACCGACGACGTGCAGCTCACCGCGGGCAAGGGCGGGCTTGACCATGTTGGCGGCGTCCACGCCGCCCTCGGCGCCCGCACCCGCTCCGACGATGGTGTGAATTTCGTCAATGAAGACGACGAGCTCGTCACCATGCTCGCGGATCTCGTCGATGATCCGACGTAGCCGCTCCTCGAAGTCGCCGCGGTAACGGGTCCCGGCGACGACCCCCGAGAGCTCGAGCTGGACAACCCGCTTGCCCGCCAGGGTCTGCGGCACTTCCTCGTTGACGATGCGCTGCGCGATTCCCTCGACGATGGCGGTCTTGCCTACCCCCGCCTCGCCGATGAGCACCGGATTGTTCTTGCCACGACGGGACAGCACCTCGATGGTCTGCTCGATCTCACTGTCCCGGCCTATGACTGGGTCGACCCGTCCTTCGCGCGCCATCGCCGTTAGGTCGCGGCCGAACTCGTCCAGCGTGGGGGTGTCGGACCGGCCGTCCTGACCGGGCGGGCCGCCGGCGCCCTGACCGGCCAGGTAGGCCTGCTGGAGTGCTTCTGGCGTCACCCGGGCGCCACCGAGCATGCGGCCAGCGTCGGACTCCGGGTTGACCGCCAGGGCGAACAGGATGTGCTCGGGACCGATGTAGGTGGATCCGAGGGAGCGCGAGACGCGATGTGCGTCGAGCAGCGCGCGTTTGGCTCCGGGCGTCAACTGCGGCGGCTGGTCGCTCGCGGCTGCGGTGCGTAGCGGCTCCTCGATTGCGCGGGCGAGCGCGTCGGGATCCGCACCCGCGCGGGCGAGCATCTGCCTGGTGGGCTCCAGCCTGGCTGCTGCCCATAGCAGGTGCTCGGTGTCCAGGTCGGAGCCCCCGCGCTCGGCCACGAGCGCGGCGGCGGCGCCGAGTAGTTCGCGCGCCGGCCCGCTCATGAGCCGGGTGATATCGACGCGCTGGCCGGGTCGCACGGGACCTTGGCCGGCGCCGTACAACCGAGCGATGAAGTCGTCGAACGGGCTCGGACCCGAATCCTCAGGTCCGTTGAAACCACTGCTCATCGCGTGCCCACCCCCGCCTGATTGCCCGGCTGGCTGCTGGCCCCCGCCAGCCCACGCCGATACCGGCGATGACCTAAACCCGTCACTCGCATTGTGCCCCAACGGCCAGGCGGTGCCCTCGGCCAGGTTCCCGGCAGCTGGGTAACCTGGTCAGAACGGACACAGCAACGGTCAGGTAGCCCTGACCGTCGGGCCGGGAGAGCGCCAGCAGATGACCGAACGCAAGCCCACGGGGATGACCTTCAGGACCTGGATCGATCAGCAGATCAGCGAGGCGGCCGAGCGAGGCGCCTTCGACGACCTGCCCGGCGCCGGCAAGCCGCTGCCGAAGCGCGGTGATGACGACGACGGGCAGGCGTGGGTCCGCGACTACCTGCGCCGCGAGGGCGTCTCCACTGACGTGCTGCTGCCGACGCCGCTGAAGCTGCGCAAGGAGGCGGCGACACTGGCCGAGAGCGTGCCTGCCTTCCGCTCAGAACAGGACGTGCGCGAGGCCGTCGCCGAGCTGAACCACCGGATCATGGAGTGGCGGCGGATCCCACTCGGGCCCCCGATCTTCGTCCCGCTCGTCGCCGAGGACGCGATGGTCGCCGCCTGGCAGGCCGCACAACCCGCGCCGTCAGCGGAAGCGCCGTCAGCGCCGCCGGAGGCGGCGCCAGAGTCGGCGACAAGCGTCCGTTCAGGCCGGTCACCGTGGTGGCGCCGGCGCCGCCGGACGCACACCTAGGGACTCCCCCGTCCGGGTAGCCGATTCGGCGGTAGTTTCGGTCCGCGTGGCTTCCTGACCAGGACTTACGACCCCACACTGTCTCGATTCGGCAACATCGGAGTCTGCGGGGCGGATTCACGCTTCCCCGGCGGGTGCGCCAGGACTAACCTTCGGGCATCCCGGGGGGGACATCCGGGACGACTTACCCCAGCCGGCGGGGCGTGCGCAACATGCCGGCGGTCCTTCCGGGCGGTCGCAGACCGCCCCCGCAGAGGAGGTATCAGTGAGAGGGACATTGAGGGCCGTCGTTGCGTTCAGCGCGATTGCACTGCTCGCCGCCGCGTGCGGCAGCGCAAAGCCAGGCAGCACTGCGTCCAGCACCACAACCACCGGCACGGCGGCCAGCGGCAAGTTCCTGGGCTGCATGGTCACTGACACTGGCGGCATCGACGACAAGTCGTTCAACCAGTCATCGTGGGCAGGCATGCAAGCAGCAGCGGCCACCGACCCCAGCAAGATCAGCGTCACCTATCTGCCATCCAGCACGACGGCGGACTATGCGTCCAACATCAGCACGCTGGAAGCAAAGCATTGCGGGATCATCGTCACCGTCGGCTTCCTGATGGCTGGCGCGACCGAGGCCGCGGCCAAGGCGGACCCAACGCAGAAGTTCGCGATCGTCGACTGCTCGTATGCGTCCTTCTGCCTGAGCGGCACGAAGGTCAAGAACATCGACCAGCTCGTGTTCAACACCGTGCAGGACGCCTTCCTCGGCGGATACCTGGCAGCCGCGACCAGTAAGACCCATGTCGTAGCGACCTATGGCGGTCAGGATTTCGGCACCGTCACCATCTACGAAGACGGCTTCCAAGATGGCGTGAACTACTACAACACCCAGAACCACGCCAGCGTCAAGCTCCTCGGCTGGAACGAGCAGACCCAGAAGGGCAGCTTCATCGGCAACTTCACCGACCTCGGCGCCGGCCAGGCGCTCACCAACACGTTCATCGGCGACGGCGCTGACGTCATCTTCCCGGTGGCCGGCGGCGTTGGCCTGGGTACCGCGAAGGCGGTCCAGACCGCAGATAGCGCTGGCAAGAAGATCTCGATGGAGTGGGTCGACACTGACGGCTGCATCAGCGCTGCCCAGTACTGCCAGTACATGCTCACCAGCGTGACGAAGGGCATCACCGAGGCGGTCAAGACCGCGGTCCTCGCCGCCGCCGGCGGCACGTTCTCAGGCGGCACCTATGTTGGCACGATCGCCAACGGCGGTGCGGTCCTGTCTCCGTACCACGACTACGCAACCAAGATTCCTGCTTCGCTGCAGGCCGAGATCAACACGCTGCAGCAAGACATCATCAGCGGAAAGATCAACCCGTTCACCAAGAACCCTGTGTAATCCAGGAGAACTTGAGAACCGTCTGAGCCGGTCAGCTGCCGGGGCCTTGGCCTCGGCAGCTGACCGCAGCCAGTTGGAGCGGAGGGCGGGCGGGTGAAGCTTGAGCTGCGTGGCATCACGAAGCGATTCGGCGCTCTCGTAGCCAACGACCACATCGACTTGACCGTTCAGCCCGGCGAAATCCGGGCGCTGCTCGGCGAGAACGGCGCGGGCAAGACCACGCTGATGAACGTCCTGTACGGGCTCGTGCAGCCCGATGAGGGCGACATCCTCGTCAACGACCAGCCGGTGCAGATCCGCTCGCCGAAGGACGCGATCAGCGCTGGCGTGGGCATGGTGCACCAGCACTTCATGCTGGTCCCCGTCTTCACGGTCGCCGAGAATGTCACTCTCGGCGCTGAGCCGGTCCGCCGGTTCGGCCTGCTTGACCGGGGCCGGGCCCGCGCCTCGGTACGGGAGCTGTCGCAGCGATTCGGATTGCGCGTCGATCCCGACGCCTACGTCGAAGATCTGCCCGTGGGCGTGCAGCAGCGGGTCGAGATCATCAAGGCGCTCCTACGCGACGCCAGCATCCTGATACTTGACGAACCGACGGCCGTACTGACGCCTGGCGAGACCGAGGACCTGTTCCAGATCATGCGCCAGCTGCGGGACAGCGGCCGGTCCATCGTGTTCATCTCGCACAAGCTCAAGGAGGTCCAGGCGATCGCGGACAACATCACCGTCATCCGGCGCGGCCAGGTCGTGGGCGAGCGCCCGCCGACCACCAGCGACGCCGAGCTTGCCGCGCTGATGGTGGGCCGCTCGGTGCAGCTACGGGTGAGCAAGGAGCCCGCCAGCCCGGCCGGGGTGGCGCTCGACGTCCGCGATCTCAGCGTGCCGGGCGAACACGGCGACCTAGCGGTGCAGTCGATCTCCTTCGATGTGCGAGCGGGCGAGATCCTGGGGATCGCTGGCGTGCAGGGCAACGGGCAGACCGAGCTCTGTGAAGCGCTCATGGGGCTGCGGCCGTCAACCGGCTCAGTGGTGCTCGACGGCACGGACATCAGTTCCGCGAGCACCCGTGATCGGCTCAGGGCGGGGATCGGCTACATTCCCGAGGACCGGCAGGAAGACGGCCTGGTCGGCGCCTTCACCGTTGCCGACAACCTGGTTCTCGACGTCTATGACCGCTCGCCCTATGCCGCGGGCATCGTCTTGAAGCCCGACGCGATCAGGAAGGCGGCGGTCCATCTGATCGACGAGTACGACGTCAGGACCTCGTCGGTGCTGACTCCGGCCGGAACCCTGTCTGGCGGCAACCAGCAGAAGGTCGTCGTCGCCAGGGAACTGAGCCGGGGCAACAAGCTGCTGCTGGCAAGCCAGCCAACGCGGGGCCTGGACGTCGGCTCGATCGAGTTCGTGCATTCCGAGATCGTGAAGCAGCGCGACCGCGGCGTGGCGGTCGTCATTGTCTCGTCCGAGCTCGACGAGATCTACGCCCTGTCAGACCGGATCGCCGTCATGTACGAAGGCAGGATTGTCGGCTTCAGCTCGGCGGACATCGCCGAACAGGAACTCGGCCTGCTGATGGCCGGTGCCGGCGCAGCAGAGGAGCCGGGTGACGGCTCAGCTCCGGACCAGCTCACCGCCGACGAGATCCTCGAACTGCCGCCTGCCAAGCCTCCCACGCAGCCGCAAGCCGAGGAGCCGGGAAGTGAGTGACGCTCCGACCGCCGTCCCTGACCCGGTACCAGCCGCCACCAGCGCCGTCAGCGACGAGTCGGGCGCTTCGCCTGAGTCCGGCAGGCGGCGCGCCCGTCTCACGGGTGCCGTCATAGTCCAGGCGGTGACGGAGGGCAGTTCCGCCGTCGTCACCATCCTGGCGATCTTCCTGGCGCTCGTGGTCGGCGGCGTGCTCATCATCTTCAGCGATCCGGTCGTGACCCGCGCCTGGACGTCCGTCTTCTCCTATCCGGGATACGCGTTCAGCCAGACGTGGCAAGCGGTGTCCTTCGCGTACTCGCAAATGTTCGAGGGCGCGATCCTGAATCCGTCGACGATCAGCGCGGCCTTCCATGGCGGCTCGGTAGCGGCTATCTTCTATCCGCTGTCCTCGACGTGCGCCCAGGCGACACCGCTGATCCTGACCGGCTTGTCGGTCGCGATTGCATTCAGGGCGGGGTTGTTCAACATCGGCGCGGCCGGCCAGTGGGTGGGCGGCGCGATCGTAGCGACCTGGCTCGGTTTCGGCGTGAGCCTGCCACCGGTGATCCACATCATCGTGTGCGTGCTCGGCGCGTTCGTCGGCGGTGCCGTGATCGGCTGGTTCGTCGGCCTGCTCAAGGCCAAGACGGGCGCGCACGAGGTCATCGTCACGATCATGCTCAACTACGTGATGTACGACCTGCTCCAGTATCTGCTGTCCCATCCGGCGATGCTCCAGAAGCCGGGCCAGACCAACCAGATCGCGCCGTTCATCGCGAACAATGCCAACCTCGGGCACGTAGGCGGACCACCGCCGCAGGCCGGAGTCGGCTTCGTGATCGCCGTGGCGGCCGCCGTGGCAGTCGCATGGCTGCTGTCGCGCAGTACGACGGGATTCCAGTTCCGTACTGTCGGGGCCAGCGCGAGCGCGGCGCGCACCGCCGGTATCAACGTCGAGCGGTCCTGGATCCTGGTGATGCTGCTCGCCGGTGGCCTGGCGGGCCTCTCGGCCGCCGCGGTGGTTCAGGGGACGAACACCCAGCTGACCTTCAACAGCTACGGGACCTACGGACCCGATGGCATCACGGTCGCACTGCTCGGACGGGCCAAGCCAATGGGAGTCGTGCTCGCCGGCCTGCTCTTCGGCGCGCTGCACGTGGGCGGCACCTATGTCGAGGCCGCGACGCTCGGTCAGGTCCCGGCCGACATCGTCCAGGTGCTCGAAGGACTCATCGTGCTCTTTGTCGCCGCGCCAGCGCTGATACGCGCCGTCTTCCGGCTACGCGCCACCAGCGGCACCGGCATGGAGGCTGTTACGAAGGGGTGGAACGGGTGACGGCCATAGCCACGGCGGTACGGACACCGCTCCGAGCCGACCGCCGGTATACCGCTACGGTCACCTTCGCTGTTCTCGGGCTGATCAACATTCTGGTGTTCGGGCTGCTGGCGCATCCCGGCGATGCCGCCTTTACGCTGTCGCAGTCCGGCTCGGGCATCCAGATACCCGTCATCCGGGTGCCTGCCGCTCCTGTCTGTTTCGCGCTCGGCGCCGTCTGTCTCGGCCTGGGGGCGCTCCGCGCGACAACTGAGCTCAGCATCCGCTACAAACGCGTCACCATTGCGGCTGTCCTGCTGTCCTTCGTGGTATCGCTGCTCTGCTGGGCCGACGCCGGCGCGATCCCGCTGAACGTGATCAACATCATGCAGGGTACGTTCATCGCGTCTATTCCGCTGGTCCTCGGTGCCCTCGCTGGCTGCCTGTGCGAGCGCTCCGGCGTGATCAACATCGCCATCGAGGGGCAACTGCTGTTTGGTGCGTTTGCCGCCGCGATCGTGGCCAGCGCCTTCGGCGGCCTGTGGGTCGGGCTCGTGGCTGGCTCACTGGCGGGCGGGCTGGTCGGCGTGCTGCTCGCCGTCTTCGCGGTCACGTTCCTGGTCAACCAGGTCATCCTCGGCGTCGTGCTGAACGTGCTCGCCCTCGGCATGACCGACTACCTCTACCACCGGCTGATGGCTCAGAACCCGAACTACAACACCGGACTCACGTTTGGTTCGATCAAGATCCCCGGGCTCGCCAACATTCCGGTCGTCGGGCCCATCTTCTTCGACTCGAACATCTTCCTGTACATCACCTATGCCGTGATCATCGGAGTCCAGGTCGCGTTGTTCTACACGAGATGGGGACTGCGGGTCAGGGCGGTCGGTGAGCATCCGACGGCAGCCGACACGGTTGGCATCGGAGTGCTCTGGACCCGCTACCGCAATGTCATCCTGGGCGGCCTGATCGCCGGCATCGGCGGCGCCTACCTGACCATCGGCTCGGTCGGCAGCTTCAACCCCGATATCAGCTCGGGCTTCGGTTACATCGCGCTGGCGGCGTTGATCTTCGGCCGCTGGACGCCGCTCGGCTCGCTGGCCGCCGCGCTGCTGTTCGGCTTCTGCCTGGAACTCGCGCTGGTACTGCCCACTGTCAACTCGGCGCTGCCGCCGCCGATCATGAACATGGCGCCGTACGTGGCCACGATCATCGCTGTGGCGGGACTGGTCGGCAAGGTCAGGGCTCCCAAGGCCGACGGAGAGCCGTACGTCAAGGCGTGACAGCCAGCTCGCCACTTCGCAGAGGCTGACTGTAAGGCCACTGACTGATGGACAATGACTGATGCACAATGACTGATGGACACTGACTGATGGACACTGACTGGCCGGCGCTACGGCAGGCCGCGACTACCGTTGCGGCGCGCGCGCATGCCCCCTACTCGGGCCTGAAGGTCGGGGCGGCCGGGGTGGACGGCAACGGGACGATGGTCACCGGCTGCAACGTGGAGAACGCGTCATACGGGCTGACCTTGTGCGCGGAGTGCGGGCTGGTCAGCGCGCAGCGCGCGGCCGGCGCGGGGCCGCTAGTAGCGGTGAGCGTCGTCGCGGGTGATGGCGCTCCGCTGATGCCCTGCGGCCGGTGCCGCCAGCTGCTGCTCGAGGCCGGTGGCCCCGGCCTCCTGCTGGACGCCGACACCGGGCCACAGCGGCTTGGGGACCTCCTGCCCGGCGCTTTCACCGGTGACGACCTGGCCAGCCGGAGCCACCACGATGCCTGACGCCGTCGACCTGATCCGAGCCAAGCGCGACGGCGGCCGCCTGTCGTCGGCCGATATTCGCTGGCTGATCGACGCCTATACCGCCGGCGCCGTACCGGATGAGCAGATGTCGGCGCTGCTGATGGCGATCTACTTCCGCGGCCTCGAGCCGGCTGAGCTGCGCGCCTGGACCCGCGCGATGATCAGCTCCGGCGAGCGGCTGGAACTCAGCGGCCTGGCGGCCCCGACGGTGGACAAGCACTCGACCGGCGGCGTCGGCGACAAGGTATCGCTGATCCTGGCGCCCCTCGTCGCCAGCTGCGGCGCCGCCGTGCCGCAGCTATCCGGGCGCGGGCTCGGCCACACCGGCGGCACGCTGGACAAGCTGGAGTCGATCCCCGGCTGGCACGCCTCGCTCTCCAACGCTGACATCATCCGCGTGCTGGCGGAGACCGGCTGCGTCATCTGCGCCGCCGGCGATGGCCTGGCTCCGGCCGACCGCCGCCTCTACGCACTCCGGGACGTCACGGGCACGGTCGAATCCATACCGCTGATCGCCAGTTCGATCATGTCCAAGAAAATTGCGGAGGGAACGGGGTCGCTCGTCCTCGACGTCAAGGTCGGCAGCGGGGCGTTCATGCCGGACCTGGCCTCGGCCCGCGAGCTCGCGCAGACCATGGTGGAGCTTGGGAACGCCTATGGCGTGCGGACAAGCGCGTTGCTGACCCGCATGGACGCGCCCCTCGGCCGCGCCGTCGGGAACGCGGTCGAGGTAACCGAATCCGTCGCGACCCTGCGGGGCAAGGGACCGGCCGATCTGGTCGAGGTCACGCTCGCGCTGGCGGCCGAGATGCTCGCGCTGGCGGGGATCGACGCCGACCCGGCGGCCGCGCTCGCCGATGGTCGCGCGCTGGAGCGATATTGCGCGATGATCAAGGCCCAGGGCGGTGACCCGGAGGCCGAGCTGCCGTCAGCGGCGCACACCGAGTTCGTGCGCGCCGAGGCCAGTGGCTGGCTTCGCGCCCTTGACGCCAGGGCCGTGGGCGTGGCCGCGTGGCGCCTCGGCGCGGGGCGGGCAAGGAAAGAGGACCCGGTGTCGGCCGCCGCCGGGATCATCTGCCTGGCTAAGCCCGGCGATCAGGTCACGGCCGGCGAGCCGCTACTCGAGCTACGCACCGACGATTCCGCGAAGTTCGCCCGCGCGCTCGAGGCGCTCGAACAGGCGACCGAGATCGGCGCGGAACCGCCCGAGCCAGCCTCGCTGATCATCGAAAGGATCGGCTGAGGCCGCCATGGCGATCCCGATCAGCGACCTTCGTCGCGCTCCCAAGGTGCTGCTGCACGACCACCTCGACGGCGGGCTGCGACCGCAGACCGTCATCGACCTCGCCGCCGAGTGCGGCTACGACGGCCTCCCGGCTGCCGACGCGGAAGGCCTGACAGCCTGGCTGACTGGCGCCGCACCGCGCGGCCGACTGGAGTTGTACCTCGATGCCTTCCAGCACACGGTCGCCGTGATGCAGACTAGCGACGCGCTGATCCGGGTGGCGGCTGAATGCGCCGCGGACCTGGCCGACGACGGCGTCGTCTACGCCGAGGTGCGCTTTGCACCAGAGCTGCACCTCGAGGGCGGGCTGAGCCTGGATCAGGTCGTCGAGTCCGTGCTCGAAGGCTTCCGCGTCGGCAGCACCGGACGCGGCATCACGATCTACGCTCTGGTCACCGCGATGCGTACGGCCGCCAGGTCGCGTGAGATCGCCGAGCTAGCCGTGCGGCACCGAGACAACGGCGTAGTCGGCTTCGACATTGCCGGCGCCGAGGCAGGGAACAGGCCGAGCCGTCACCTGGACGCGTTCGAGTACACCGAACGCGAGAACTTCCACATCACGATCCACGCCGGCGAGGCTTATGGCTTGCCGTCGATCTGGGAGGCAGTGCAGTGGTGCGGAGCGGAGCGTCTCGGCCACGGCGTCCGGCTCATCGACGACATCACGTTCGACGCTGCTGACAGGCCCGTGCTGGGCCGCCTCGCCAGCTACATCAGGGACCGCAGGATCCCGCTGGAAATGTGCCCGACCTCGAACGTGCAGACGGGCGCGGCGGCCTCGATCCGCGAGCATCCCATCGGGTTGCTGCGGGACCTCTCCTTCCGGGTCACGGTGAACACCGACAACCGGCTGATGAGCGGAGTGAGCCTGTCGTCAGAGCTCGCAGCGCTAACGGAGGCGTTCGGCTACGACTGGGCTGACGTCGAGTGGCTGACGATCAACGCGATGAAGAGCGCGTTCGCACCGTTCGACGAGCGGCTGGGGATCATCACCGATGTGATCAAACCAGGGTTCGCTGGCCTGCGGTAACGTCGTGATCGTGGGGATTGAGTCGCTCGAGCGTCAGGCACCTGGCCGGTGGCCCTTCGACGGTGCCGATCTGGCAACATCCGATGCCGGCCTGCGCCAGGTGCTGCACGGACTGCCCGGCATCGACCAGGTCGGTGCCGGCGAGCGAGTCGCGGCGCTCGCAACCCGGTCGATCAAGAAGGACGCCAAGCTGACGGCACTGGACCTCGCGATCAGGATGGTCGACCTGACCACGCTGGAAGGCGCCGATACGCCCGGCAAGGTGCGCGCCATGTGTGCCAAGGCGCTGCACCCAGACGCCACCGCCCCACCGGTCGCTGCCGTCTGCGTTTATCCCGATCTGGTGGCAGTAGCCAAGCACGCCGTGGCGGGCAGCAGCGTGGCCGTGGCCTCCGTCGCTACAGCGTTCCCGTCCGGACGCGCTTCCCTGGCGGTGAAGCTCGCGGATGTGCAAGACGCGGTTAACTCCGGGGCCGACGAGATTGACATGGTCATCGATCGCGGCGCCTTCCTGGCCGGTCACTACGGCCAGGTGTACGCCGAGATCAGGGCCGTCCGGGAAGTCTGTGGGTCCGCGCATCTCAAGGTGATACTCGAGACGGGCGAGCTAGCCACGCTCGATAACGTCGCCCGCGCGTCGTGGCTGGCGATGATGGCCGGAGCGGATTTCATCAAGACCTCAACCGGGAAGGTGACGCCCGCCTCGACACCGCCCGTGGCCCTGGTGATGCTCGCGGCGGTGCGGGATTTCGAGCAGACGAGCGGCCGGCGGGTAGGCGTCAAGGTGGCGGGCGGCATCCGGACTGCCAAGGACGCCATCCGGTACCTGGTCCTGGTGAACGAGGTCGCCGGGCCGGCGTGGCTTACCCCGGCGCTCTTCCGCATCGGCGCGTCGACCCTGCTCAACGACCTGCTGATGCAGCGGTGGAAGCAGCGCACCGGCCGATACGCGGGCCCCGACTACGTCACGATCGACTGATGCGGGCTTCTCGGCGCCGTCGTCGTTTCGGTGGGCGATTCGACACGGCGTATTCAGCCGGCCGTGTCGAATCCTCCGCGATATGCGCCATGGGGGTGTGCGCTACCAGTGCCGAGAGAAAATCGTCGGCGCCGCCATGAAAGCCTGCTTTATATCGTCCTGGTGAAGCTAAGGCACGCTGCCGCCGTGCTAACTGCGCATAGCGGGAGTCGTCGAGTCGCTACACCGTCTACCCGTGGAACAACCGGGCCACCACGCTCATGTCACACCGCCATTAGCTTCTCCCACGTCACCGGGCCTACGATCCCGTCCACGGTCACCCCGGCCGCCGCCTGCACTCCGCGCACCGCCGTCGCGGTGGCCGGGCCGAAGATCCCGTCGATCACCGCCGTATGCCCGCGGGCTGTGCACAGTCCCTGCACCGACCGGACGTCGGTGCCGGTCGCGCCCTGTCTGAGTGTGGGTAGAGCTCTCATCATCTGCTCCTGCCAGTTCGAGGGTGGTGGCACCGGCGCGCTCCCGAAGAAATCGTCACGCAGCACGCTCGCGTCGATCAGGCTGCCGCCGTTACCGACGGCCTGGTCGGTCCACTGAGTGCCGTCCGCGTCCACGCTCATCTGCCCGCAGGTCCCTGGCCCGCAGATGTGCTCACCTGCGCCGTAGTGCGCCGACAGCAGCCGCACCTGCGACCTCGAAATGCCGCGGGCGGTTAGCTCGGGCAGCACGCCGCCCCCGCTTGTCATCCTCGACACCGAGGCGTAGGAGATAGGCCGGTGAGCCCCGGCGCGCAATCTGCCGGCAGTCCACTCAGCCCCGGTCACAGGCGTTAGGTCGAACGTCTCGATGTCACAGCCGTCCGCGACGGCCACGCCTCCCAGCACGGTCAGGCCGACGGCCGGCACGCCGGGGAACTTCAGCCGCAGCTCGTTAAAGGTGCGGAACTGGCCGTCGACGTAGCCGAGATAGGCGTCGTAGCCAGCAGGTAAGTCGGCGACAGTGACGGAGTCAGCCATGGTCAGGGTCATCACAGTCCCCCTCATCAGCGCCGCGACAAGAATTCGCCTATTTCCAGAGCGAGACAATGCCGCGCCGGAGCTAGGCAACAGAATGAGCTACGCAATAGATATCGATGCTTCCGGCAAAATCGTTTCGTCCAGCATTTTCGACTCTGCACCGCCTGTACTCGAAATGCCGCCGCTGGGCCGTGGCAGCACCGCTCCACGGTGATCCACAAGAGTCCGGCGGTCTAGAGTGTGCAGGTGGCGGGCCCGCCGTACGGAGCTACCCCGCGGCCCGTCAGAACACGATCGACTCGGCAGGAGGGCCAGGACCATGGGCTCGGGCAAGTCCGGCAAAAAGCAGGCATCCGGGGGGACGCCCACCGGAATCCCCCCGAGCCCAGAAACACCCGAGGCGTGGTCGATGCTGTCGGCGCCGCCTGGGAGTACGCGCCTGCGCCCGAGTCTCGCGACATCGTCACCATCGCGGCGGAATACGGCCTGTTCATCAATGGCGAGTTCCGGCCCGCGGCCGCGGGCGGATCGTTCGCGACGATCAACCCGGCCACCGGCGAACCGCTCGCCATCGTGGCGGAGGCCGGGCCCGACGACGTCGAGCAGGCGGTCACTGCGGCCCGCGCCGCCTACAACAACGTGTGGGGCCCGATGCCGGGCAGCGAACGGGCCAAGTACCTGTACCGAATCGCGCGTGTGCTCCAAGAGCGGGCCCGTGAGTTCGCGGTGCTCGAGAGCCTGGACAACGGCAAGCCGATCCGGGAGTCGCGCGACGTCGACGTCCCGCTGGCTGCCGCGCACTTCTTCTACTACGCGGGCTGGGCGGACAAGTTGGAGCACGCGGGCTTCGGCCCGGCGCCGCGACCGCTCGGCGTGGCCGCCCAGGTGATCCCGTGGAACTTCCCGCTGCTGATGGCGGCGTGGAAGCTCGCCCCTGCGCTCGCGGCCGGCAACACGTGCGTGCTCAAGCCGGCCGAGACCACGCCGCTGACGGCGCTGCTGCTCGCTGAGGTCTGCCAGCAGGTCGGCCTGCCGCCTGGGGTCGTGAATGTCCTGACCGGCGCCGGCGAAGCCGGGGCCGCGCTCGTGGCGCACCCGGACGTGGACAAGATCGCGTTTACCGGCTCAACCGAAGTCGGCAAGCAGATCGCCGTCTCGGCAGCCGGCACCGGCAAGAAGCTGACGCTGGAACTTGGCGGCAAAGCTGCGAACATCGTCTTCGACGACGCGCCAGTCGAGCAGGCCATCGAGGGCATCGTCAACGGGATCTTCTTCAACCAGGGTCATGTGTGCTGCGCCGGATCGCGTCTGCTCGTCCAGGAGTCAGTGGCCGACGCGGTCGTGGACCGGCTCAAGCGGCGTCTGGCGACGCTTCGGCTCGGCGATCCGCTCGACAAGAACACCGATATCGGCGCCATCAACTCCCGCGAACAGCTCGAGAAGATCACCGAGCTGACCGCCGCAGGCGACACCGAGGGCGCGGAGCGCTGGTCGCCGCCGTGTCGGCTGCCCGACAAGGGGTTCTGGTTCCCGCCCACGGTGTTCACCGGCGTCAGCCAGTCGCACCGGATCGCCCGCGAGGAGATCTTCGGCCCGGTGCTCTCCGTGCTGACTTTCCGCACTCCGGAGGAAGCGGTGACCAAGGCGAACAACACGCCGTACGGGCTGTCGGCAGGCATCTGGACCGACAAGGGCAGCCGGATCCTGTGGATGGCACAGCGCTTGCGCGCCGGCGTGGTCTGGGCCAACACCTACAACAGGTTCGACCCGGCCAGCCCGTTCGGCGGCTACAAGGAGTCCGGATACGGGCGGGAGGGCGGCAGGCACGGCCTGGCCGCATACCTCGATGCCTAAAGCGCCCGTGCCGGAATCGACCTGCCTAAGGCGCCCGTGCCTAACGCGCCCGTGCCGGAAGCGCCCGTGCGCCTAGACGTGCGCAAGACCTACAAGCTGTTCATCGGCGGCGCGTTCCCGCGCTCGGAATCCGGGCGCTCCTACCCGGTGCACAGCAAGGGCGGCGACCTGCTCGCGTACGCGGCCAAGGCATCGCGCAAGGACCTGCGGGACGCCGTCGTGGCCGCGCGCGGTGCATTCGCCGGCTGGTCGGGAGCGACTGCGTACAACCGCGGCCAGGTCCTGTACCGCGTGGCCGAGATGATGGAAGGCCGCGCCGCCGAGTTCGCGGTCGAGGTCGCCAGGGCCGAAGGCCTGCGGCCACGACAGGCCAGCGCTGTCGTGTCGGCCGCCATCGACCGCTGGGTCTGGTACGCAGGCTGGAGCGACAAGGTCGCCCAGGTGGCAGGCGCCGCCAACCCTGTCGCGGGACCCTACTTCAATTTCAGCGTGCCCGAGCCGACCGGTGTGGTGGTAACGCTGGCGCCTGCCGACTCCAGCCTGCTGGGCCTGGTCAGCGTGCTCGCCCCCGTCATCGTGACCGGCAATACGGCGGTCGTAATCGCGAGCGCGGAGCGCCCGCTGCCGTCCGTGGTACTCGCCGAGGTGCTCGCCACGTCGGACGTCCCGCCTGGCGTGGTCAACGTGCTGACCGGCAGCACGGCCGAGTTGGCCCCGGTCGCGGCCGACCACATGGACGTCAACGCGATCGACCTGACCGGCGCGCCGGCCGCTGACCGAACCGCCCTCGAGCGCGCCGCGGCGGGGAACCTGAAGCGCGTGCTTGCCGATCATGACGGTGAGCGCTGGAGCGATCCGCCGGGGACGCGCCGCCTGCTGGCGACGCTCGAGGTCAAGACGGTCTGGCACCCGGCCGGGATCTAACCGACGCCGCGAGGGCGCGCAGCGCCGCCGGGAAGACGTCAGCCGGCGGCGTCACGAGGCCAGCGCCGACCTGGCCGGTGCCCGGGACCTTTCCCGCCATCCCGGTATTGATCTGCGGCAGGATGCCGGTGCGCGCCACTAGCGTGACGTCGATGCCGGCGGGCGTCCCGCGGAATTCCAGCGCCGGAATCTGATACAGCGGATGCTCGGCCAGCGTGATCTCGTACATGCGCCGGGTCGTAGCGAGCGCATCGACCGCCGTGCCGCCGACGAGCCGGGCGATCGCCGGGGCCGCCGCCATCGCGAAGCCCCCGAGTCCGGCCGTCTCGGTGATCGCCGAGTCTCCGATGTCCGGGCTGGCGTCGGCCGGGCCGTAGCTTCCGAGGTACAGCCCCTGTGGCGTCGGCGCTGGCGCCGTGAACCACGCATCGCCCGTCCCGGCGACCTGGATGCCGAAGTCGGTGCCATTCCGCGCCATCGCCACAACCAGGGTGGCGCCCGGGATATCACGAGCCGCGTCGAGCGCCAGCTTGCACGCGGGCATCGCCAGGTTGAGGAAGAAATGGTCGTTGCCGCCGATGAACGCCGCCGCCCTAGCCACGTCTGCGGAGCTGCCGCCGAAGGTCACCATCGATGGCAGTAGGTCCCGCAGCAGCATGAGCGTGCCGGTCCGGTTGCGGTTGTGGGCCTCGTCCCCCATCTGCACCATCTGGGCGAGGATCGCGGTGACGTCCACGGGCCCGTGCCCGCGTACGGCGGCGGCGAGCAGCGGCCCGAGGACCTCCGACATCCACGCCAGCCGTTCCAGGACGTCCGGCGAGAATGCGCCGTAGCGCAGCACCTTGCCGAGCCCCTCGTTCAGCGAGCAGTACGAGCGCCTGCCAGTCGCGGGATCCTCGAGGACGAAGACCCACATCGACGGCGAGATGACGCCGGCCATCGGGCCCACGGCGCCGCGCGAGTGGCACGGCGCGAGCGACAGCCCGCCGCGCTGAGCGAGCGCCGCGGCCGCTTCCGGCGAGTCGGCGAGTCCCTCGAACACCGCCGCGCCCATGAGCGCCCCGCGCAGCGGCCCGGCCGCGCGGTCCCAGTCGATGGGCGGCCCGGCGTGCAAGAACTCCCCCGCCCGCAGGCCAAGCGCGTGGCCCGCAGGCACGACATCGACGAGCTGCGCTCGCACGCTCAGCATCCGGCTCACGGCGAGCGCGTTCGCTGCGGTCCGTCTCGGGTCGCTCAGGACGGGAACGAGGTCGTCGGTCACCCCCGCCATCGGCGGCGCCCAGTCGACGCGCGTCACCCTGGCGGCCTGCCCTTCGGCAGCCTCCGCCAGCAGGCTGAGGCCAGCGCTGATCACGTGCGGCTCGCGCCGCAGCAGCCCGGTCATGAGCGGGGCAAGAGATCGGCGGCAAACCGGGCGGCGGCGGCGTTCGAGCCGAAGACGTGCGCCCCGGCCGCCTGAAGTATCGAGGCCTGTCGGTCCAGGCCCTGCGGGTCGGCCCTGGATCCGATCAGCGACACGACCACGGCCGCGCCCCCGCGCTCCCGCACGGCCGCGATGGCCGGCCCGAGTTCAGCCGCCGGGTCGGGGTGTGCACCGTGGCCCAGCACGACGTCCAGCAGCAGGACTGCCACGGCCGGATCTGTCGCCTGCGCCGCCAGCCGCTCGAGCCGGAGCGACTGGTCGATCATCGGGTGCGCCCGGCCGACGGTCAGCTCGTCGTCGCCAAAGTCGATCATGGCGTGCCCGGTTGCAGTTCCCAGGGGCGCTATCCGCAGCTCGGGCCGGAGCGGGATGTTCGACTGGATCGGGCCGAGCCGCTCAGTGGCGATGACCAAGGCCTCGTAGCACAGCGTCCCCCCAGCGAACAGGCCGCGCAGCATGCCGGCGCGCGGTCGATCCGGCGGCCCCGGCCACCGGGGCCAGGCTGGCACCGGCAGGTCGAGCGCGCGTAGCGCCGTCTCGGTCGCCGCGGTGAGGTCCGGGGCACCGGGCCCGACGAACGCGAACTGCGTGCGCGTCGCCAGCCCGGCCGCGTAGCCGCGCAGGGCGGCCGCGACGTCCGGGTCCGGCGGCTTCGACACGACGACGATGAGGTCGGTACCAGGATCAGCGTCGAGCGCGGTGAGAGCCGCCCGCGCTGAGCGGCCGCCGACGGCGGCGGACAGGTCACGGCCGCCGACGCCGAGCGCGGCGCTGACGCCAGTGGCGGCGTGGTCCAGCAGACATAGCACCTGCTGGGCCCCGGTTCCTGACGCTGCCACCAGCCCGATCGGCCCGGCGCCGACTGTGTTCGCGAAGCCGAGCCCGAGGCCGCCGACGACGGTCGTACCGCAATCCGGTCCCAGTACGAGAAGGTCGCGCTCGGCGGCAGTGTCCTTGAGCAGGATCTCCTGCTCGACCGGAACGTTGTCGGAGAAGATCATGACGTCGCACCCGGCATCCAGCGCATCCATCGCCTCAGCGAACGCGAACTGGCCCGGCACCGAGATCAGCGCGAGGCCGGGCCCGCTGGCTCGCACCGCGGCCCCCGTGGTGCGAGACGACTGCGTGGGCCGCTGGGTTCCGGCCGCGCCTGCGACCACAGATGGGCGAGCGGTCAGCGCGGCGTCGACGGCCGCCCGCGCCCGCGACAGCGCGGAGTCGTCGCTGGCCCGGATTGCGATCAGCAGGTCATTAGGCCCGGCGCTGCGGGGCGGCTCGAAACCCATCGCCGCCGCCAGGCCGAGGTTCAGCTCAGTCGCCATAGCAATCAGCGCCGCGTGCACGTCGTGCGCTTGCTGCACGTCTGCGCTGACCTGCATCAGCGTGACCGAGTCCGCGTAGGCGCCCGGCCGGGCCTCAATGTGCTCAGCGCTCACGCGGCCTCCCTGCCCGCGTCGATCCGCAGGGCGGCCTGCGCCGCTGCCACCAGGCCCGACGCCAGCGCTGCGCCCGAGGTGTGACCGACGCTCAGCAGCCGGTCTAGCGCAGCGCTGGCGTAGCGGTGGTCGGCCTGCGCGCTCCGACCGCAGAGCACGGCGACGACGACAGCGACCTCGTCGATACACTCGCCACGGGCCGCGTACCAGAGCAGCGCAGCCGACAAGTCCGTGGTGCGGCGAGGCGCCAGCGCAGCGACCGCGGCCCGGATGGCGCCGGCGTCCAGCCCGAACGCGAGAGCGCCCGCGAGGAACCCGGCCAGCACGTCGTCGCCGGCGGGAGTCAGGCCAGGGCCGCGACCGAGCAGCCCGGTGACGGCGGCCTCCGGCTCGGTAGTCAGCATCGCCAACAGCGCGCCGTCGATCCCGAGGGCCGCTGGCGCAGGCAGCGCGCCTCGCAGTGCGGCGAGCGCTGCTCCGCTTGCCGGGCCGGGGGTTACCACCCTGGCTGGCGCCCATTCCCGGACGGCGCGCACGACCACCCGGCCTGCCGGGCCAGTCCACGCTAGGCAGTTGTCCCCGACCATGGCGTCGCCGACCAGTGCGCCGCCACTTCGGCCCGCGATCGAGGTGAGGGGCAACTCTGCCGTGGTGGTACGAAGCAGCAGCGCGCATGGCAGCCGGACGGCGTCATGCGTGAGCAGCGCGAGCACCCCTGGCGTCCCCGGCGTGCGCAGGTAGAGGGCCGCAGGCGACACGCCGAGCCAGGTTGCCGGGCGCGGCGGGCCGGACAGGGCGGCCCGCACGCCGCTGCTGGCGGCCGCGTTCAGTCTCACACTTGGCCATCCTGAAGCAAGAGATCATATCCGTCACGCTCTTGTGGCGTAACGTCGCGCTATGAACAACCTGACCACGGGCCAGCGGGCGACGGGCCACCGGGCGCGGTGAAGCCGCTGCCGTTTCGCTACTCGCGCCCGGAGTCCGTCGCCGAGGCGCTAGCGCTCCTCGACGCCGACGCCGACGCGAAGGTCCTCGCCGGCGGGCAGTCGCTGATTCCGTTGCTGAACATGCGCCTGGCAGCGCCGGAGCACCTGGTGGACATCAATCGCCTGGCCCAGCTCAGCTACGTCGAGGTTTCCGGCGGCCAGGTGCGCGTCGGCGCCCTGGCCCGGCACGCCGACGTACTGGCGAGCGCAAGTGCAGCGTGCGCCCAGCCGCTCCTGCGGCAGGCGTTGCGGTGGGTCGCACATCCGGCCATCCGAAACCGAGGCACGACCGTGGGCAGCCTCGTGCACGCCGATCCGGCCGGCGAGATGCCCGCCGTGCTCGCGCTGCTCGGTGGAACCATGCGGGTGACCAGCACCGCGGGCGAGCGGGCGATCCCGGCCAGCGAGTTCTTCCTCGGGCCGCTGGAGTCGGCCCTGCAGCCCGGTGAACTGGCCGTCCAGGCCCAGTTCCCCGCGCTGGCGCGCAAGGGAGCGGGCACCGGATTCACCGAGATCAGCAGACGCCGCGGTGACTACGCGGTCTGCGGCGTCGCGGCGCTGGCCTGGCTCGGGGCCGACGGGCGGATCGCCGGCGCCACCGCCGCTTACCTGTCCATGGGCCCGGTCCCAGTCGTCCTGGACCTCACCGAGGCCGTCGCAGGCGCGGCGGCCGACACGGCCACGTTCCCAGCCGCTGTAGGTCTCGCGCGCGACCGCCTGAAGCCCCAGCCTGACATTCACGCCACTGCGAGCTACCGCCGTCAGCTCGCCGGCGTGCTGACCGAGCGCGCAGTGCTGGCGGCAATCGGCGCCGCGCGCGAGACGATGGACGCATGATGGCTAGCCAGGACCTGCACGAGGTGCACCTCACCGTGAACGGCGCGACCCGGACGGCCCGGGTGCCGGCCCGCCGCCTGCTGTCCGACTGCATCCGCCACGACCTGCGACTGACCGGCACGCACGTGGGCTGCGAGCACGGGGTCTGCGGTGCCTGCACGATCCTGCTGGACGGAGCGCCGGTCCGGTCCTGCCTGCTCCTCGCCGTCAGTGCAGACGGCGCGGACGTCACGACCGTCGAGGGCCTCGCCAGCCCGGATGGGACGTTGTCGCCTGTGCAGCAGGCTTTCGCCGAGTGCCACGGGCTTCAGTGCGGCTTCTGCACGCCCGGCTTCCTGACCACGATTACCGCCGGGCTTGTGGCGACTCCCGACCCGGACGACGAGCAGGCGCGAGACATGGTGGGCGGGAACCTGTGCCGGTGCACGGGTTACCAGAACATCCTCGCCGCTGTGCACCGCGCCGCGGAGATCGCGCGCACGAGGGCTGCGCCCGAGAAGCAACCCCAGTGATGCGGCCATGAGCTCACTGTTCGGCGCGCGGGTGCAGCGGGTCGAAGATGACCGGCTGATCCGCGGGCATGGAGCGTACCTTGACGATCTGGGCAACGGTGCACTGGCGGCCGCATTCGTGCGCAGCCCGCACGCGCACGCCCGCATCACCGATATCGACGTCAGGGGCGCGCTGGACGTGCCCGGCCTGGTCGCCATCTACACCTATGAGGACCTGACGGGCCGGCTGGCCGAGCCACTCCCCTTGCTGATCCCCCATCCCGCGCTCACCCACGGCCGCACGCCGTACCCACTGGCTCGCGGCGAGGTGAACCACGTCGGCGAGGCGGTCGTGATGGTGGTCGCGGCCGACCGGTACGCGGCCGAGGACGCGGCCGACCTGATCGACGTCAGCTACGACCCGCTGCCCGCCGTCGTGGGCATCGAGGCGGCGCGCGCTGGCCGGGATCTCGTGCACGATGACGTCCCCGGCAATCTGGCGGCCAATTCGGTCCAGGAGCGTGGCGACGCAGCAGCGGCGATCGCCGCCGCGCCGCACGTGCTCGAGCTTGAGCTGGAGATCGAGCGATCGGCATCCACCCCGCTGGAAGGTCGCGGCGTCCTGGCGGACTGGGACAACCAGGCGGCCAGGCTGCGCTTGTGGACCTCGACGCAGACGTCGACGGGCGTTCGGGCCGCCGTCGCGGCCAAGCTCGGGCTGGACCTCGGCCAGGTGGACGTCATCACACCCGATGTCGGCGGCGGCTTCGGGGTCAAGATCGTGCACCCGTGGCCTGAGGAGGTGCTGGTCCCCTGGGCCGCCCGGCTGCTGGGCCAGCCGGTCAAATTCACCGAGGACAGGCGCGAGCACTTCATCGCCAGCGCGCATGAGCGCGCGCAGCTGCATCACGTCACCGTGGGCTACGACGATGAGGGGCGGGTACTCGGCCTCGACGTCAGGTTCTGGCATGACAACGGCGCCTACGTGCCCTACGGCCTCATCGTGCCGATCGTGACCTCGACCCAGCTGCTCGGACCGTACAAGCCGGCGGCCTATCGGGTCGAGTTCGACTCGCTGTACACCAACACGGTGCTCGTCACGCCGTACCGCGGCGCCGGGCGGCCACACGGCTGCTTCGTGATGGAGCGCACGATCGACGCGATCGCGGCCGAGCGCGGGCTTGACCGGGCTCTGGTGCGCCAGCGCAACTTCATCCAGCCGGAGGAGATGCCTTACGACCAGGGCCTGATCTTCCAGGACGGGCGGCCGCTGATCTACGACTCCGGCGATTACCCGGCGCTGCTCCGCAAGCTCACCGACATGATCGGGTGGGACGAGTTCCCGGCGATGCAGGCCGCGGCCGCCGCCGCCGGGCGCCGGATCGGGATCGGCCTGGCCTGCTACGTGGAGGGCACCGGCGTCGGCCCGTACGAGGGAGGCCATGTCGTCGTCGAGACCTCCGGCAAGGTCAAGGTTGCCACTGGCCTGACCAGCCAGGGCCAGGGCCACCACACGGTGTTCGCGCAGCTGGTCGCCGACGAGCTGGGCGTGCCGCTGCAGGACGTTGAGGTCGTCACGGGCGACACGCGGCGGTTCGGCTATGCGGTCGGCACGTTCGCGTCCAGGGCGGCTGTGATGAGCGGGTCCGCGGTCACGCTGGCCGCCCGCAAGGCGAAGGAGAAGGCGCTGCGCGTGGCCGCAGGCGCCCTGGAGGTTGCGGCTGCCGACCTGGTCATCACCGACGGCATGGTGCACGTCAAGGGCGACCCGGACAGCGGGATCAGCCTCGGCACCGTCGCCGTGCTGGCCAACCCGCTGCGGTACGCGTTCGATGCGGCCGCAGTGGCGGCCACCCAGTTCGCCGGCAACGCCGACCCGGACAAGCCGCCGGTGGCCGACGACGACGAGCCAGGCATCGAGGGCCGCGCCTTCTTCTCGCCCATTCGCTCGACCTTCGCCAGTGGCATGCACGCCGCGATCGTCGAGACGGACCCGCAGACGGCTGAGATCACGATCCTGCGGTACTGCGTGGTGCACGACTGCGGCCCGCTCATCAACCCGATGATCGTCGAGGGACAGATCCACGGTGGCGTTGCGCAGGGCGTCGGCGGCGCGCTGTACGAGCGGATGGTCTACGACGAGACCGGCCAGCTGCTGAACGCCTCGTTCATGGACTTCCTGATGCCGTACGTGAGCGAGGTGCCGCGCCAGATCGAGATCGATCACCTGGAGACGCCGTCGCCGCTGAACCCGCTCGGCATCAAGGGGGCCGGCGAGGCCGGCGTCATTCCCGGCGCCGCGGTGCTCGCCGCCGCTATCGAAGATGCTGAGGGAATCCCGATCCGCTCGATGCCCATATCGCCGTCTGACCTGTTCGAACTACGCTGCACCCACCCCGAGGAGGCCGGCCAGTGAGTAGGCAGAGGCAGCAACCGTGAAGCCCGTGTCGTCATGAAAGCCGTGTCGTCTTGAAGATCAGCGGCACCACCACGATGCACGCCCCGGTCGGTGATGTCTGGGCAGCGCTGACCGACCCGGCCGTGCTGATCGCCGCGATCCCCGGCTGTGAGCGGCTGGATCCGATCGGGACCGATCGCTACCGGTTCACCATCCGCGCCGGCTTTGCCTCGATCCAGGGCACGTACGCCGGCGAGGTCGCGCTGTCACACCAGGTAGCACCGTCACACCTGGTACCACCCTCGCAGCAGCGCGAACCGGTCTCGTTTGTGCTGACCGCTCGCGGCGCCGGCGGTCCCGGTACTGTCGCCACGAGCATCTACGTCACGCTGTCACCGGCCGCCGGCAGCACGACTGAGCTCAGCTACGACGCGGACGCCGAGATCGGCGGCATGATCGCCAGCGTCGGCCAGCGCATGCTGGCCAGCGTCGCCGACAGGCTGATCGGCGAATTCTTCTCGTCAGTCGACCGGGCCCTGACCGAGCCCCAGCCCGAGGCCGCGGCCGTGGCCAGCTCCGACGGCTCCGCACCGATCGCGGCGCCGGACCGCCGGCGGGTGCCGGCCGCGCCGCCGCCCGCAGCGGCCTTCGTCAGCGGAGCCCTGGTCGGCGCGGCGGTGACCGCGGCAGGTGTCGTCGCGAGCAGGCTCATCGGCCGCAGGACGCGCTGATGCTGCGCATCGGCATCGATACTGGCGGCACGTTCACCGACGTCGTGGCGCTGGATGAGGTCACGGGCGCGCTGACCGTGACCAAGACGCCGTCGACGCCGGCCGATCCGGCGCACGGCTTCATGACCGGGCTGGCGAAGGTGCTCGACCCGCTCGGGGCGGGCCCCGGCGAGATCGCGACGATCAGCCACGGCACGACCATCGCGACCAACCAGCTGCTGCAGGGCGACGTGGGTGACCTCGGCTTCATCACCACTACCGGCTTCGAGTTCATGCTGGAGATCGCCCGCCAGTCGGTGCCCGACGGGTACGGCAATTCCTACTTCTGGGTCAAGCCGGACAGGATTGTGCCGCCAGACCGGGTCAAGGCCGTCGCCGGGCGGATCGATCACACCGGCGCCGAGCTGCGGCCGTTCGACGAGGCCCAGGCGGCTGCCGTCGCCCGGTGGTTCGCCGATCACGGGATTGCCACCATCGGCGTGTGCTTCCTGCACTCCTACGCCAACCCCGCGCACGAGGAGGCCATGGCGCGGGTTCTGGGCCGCGAGCATCCGGCCGCCGTGGTTTCGCTCTCATCGCAAGTGCTGCCGGAGTACCGCGAGTACGAGCGGGCGATGACGACGCTCGTCGACGCAGCGGTCAAGCCGAGCGTGTCACGGTACCTGGCCGCGATCGCCGCCCGGCTGCATGACCTCCGCAACGGCGGTATTCCGCTCCACGTCATGACCTCGAGCGGCGGAGTCGGCACGGTCGCGGAGGTGATCGGCCGGCCGATCGCGACCGTGCTGAGCGGACCAGCGGCTGGTGCGGTCGGTGCCGCGATGATTGCAGGGCACGCGGGCGTCACCTCGGTGCTCACCTGCGACGGTGGCGGCACGTCGACGGATGTCGCGGTCGTGGTCGGCGGCGAGCCCGCGCTGACGACCGAGGGCACCGTTGGCGCGTACCCGGCCAAGATCCCGATGGTGGATGTCGTCACGGTCGGCGCCGGCGGCGGGTCCATCGCTTGGATATCTCCGGAGGGCTCGCTCAAAGTAGGCCCGCGGTCAGCGGGCGCCGATCCGGGCCCGCTGTGCTACGGCAAGGGCGGCCGGGAAGTCACGGTCACCGACGCGCACCTGGTCCTCGGACGTATCCCGCGGCACCTGTTGGGCGGTGAGATCCCGCTGGACTCGGCGCCCGCGCAGTCCGGTATCGCCGATCTCGCCGCCAAGCTCGGACTGCCGCCAGCGGACTGCGCAGCCGGGATCCTGGAGATCTCGGCGTGGAACCAGGCCAACGCCGTCCGCCAGATCACCGTCCGCCGCGGACTTGACGTGCGGGACTTCACCCTGGTCACGTTCGGCGGATCCGGCTCGCTCCTGGTTTGCCCGCTGATCGAGATCCTCGGCGTCCGCGGCGTGCTCGTGCCGCTCAACCCTGGCAACGTGTCGGCATTCGGGCTCCTGACTGTCGATGTCCGCGCCGACTACGTCCGGACCCGCGTGGCGCGGCAGTCCGACCTCGACCACGCCACGATGGAGGCGATCTACGGCGGCCTCGCCGCCCAGGCCGGCGAGGCGCTCACCACGCAGGGCTTCGCGGCGGCCGAGCACCGGCTGATCCGCACCGCCGACCTGCGCTACTTCGGGCAGGCGTTCGAGGTACGAGTGACGGTCTCGCCTGATCCGGTCGGCCCCGCCTCGACAGCGGCGGCGGCCGAGGCATTCCACGCGGCGCACTGTGCGCTGTACGGGTACGACTTCCGCGGCAACCCACGTCAGCAGGTCGAGTGGGTCAACCTGCGTGTTACCGGCATCGGGCCGATCCAGCGACCGGCCATGCCAGCCGTCGCGGCCGGTGACGGCGATCCGGCGCGAGCGCTGACCGGCCGCCGGGCGGTGGTGTTCGGCCGCGGCGCCCAGGCCGCCGATGCCGCCATCTACTGGCGCCCGTTGCTGGCGGCCGGGGACGAGGTGTCCGGCCCGGCCATCATCGAGGAGTACGGCGCCACCGTGCCCGTGCACCCTGGCTACGTCGCGCGCGTCGACACGCTCGGCAACCTACTGGTGGGTGTGGCATGACGCGGACGCTAATCCCGGGCGGCGGACCAGTGGACCCGGTGCTACTGGAGATCATCGCCGGCAGCCTGGCCGCCATTGAAAAAGAGGTCGAGACCGCGATCGCCAGGACGTCGCGCTCGCCCATGATCAGGGATGCGCACGACTTCCGCGCCGGGATCCACGACCGGCTGCTGCGCAAGCTGACCGGGCGCTCGTACAGCGCGCTTGTCCACCCCATCGCCAGGGACTTCCCGCTGGCGACGATGCGCCAGGGCGACGTGTTTTTTCACAACGACGTGTACCTGTCCGAGGGCGGCATCGGCCACCTTCCCGACCTGTGCGTCACGGTCCCGGTGTTCGCCACCGGGTCGGCCGGCGGTCCCGAGGTTGTGGCGTTCGTGCAGGCGTTCGGCCACCACGACGACATCGGCGGTGCGGTGCCCGGCTCGATGCCGAGCCACGCGACGAGCGTGTACTCCGAGGGCCTGATGGTGCCGCCGATCAGGCTCTGGGACGCCGGCGTCCCGAACCAGGCTGCACTGACGATCATGACCCGAAACTCGCGAATGCCCGAGTCGCTGGCCGCTGACCTGGACGCGGAGTGCTCGGCCTGCCTGCTCGGCGCCCGTCGCCTGGGCGAGCTGTTCGAGCGCTACGGCCGGGCCGCCATCGAGGCGTGCTTCGACGAGATCGTGGCCAGCACGACGCGCACATACCGGCAGGAGATCCTGGCGAAGATCCCGGTCGGCACCTGGACGTGGGAGGACTACGCCGAGCACGACGGGGTGGACGAACCGCGGCTGCACACGCAGCGGATCACGCTCACTCGTACCGACGAGGCGGAGTCCCGCCTCATCCTCGACTTCACCGGGACCGGACCACAGGCCAAGGGTCCAATCAACCACGCCGCGAACTACGCCGACGGCAACTTCCTGGCCAAATGGCTCGCGCCGATCCTGCGTAATCTCGCTGACACGCCCGAGCGGGCGGCCGAGCTCGACGTCAACGAGGGCATCGTCGACCTGATCGAGATGCGCTTCCCGCCGCCGGGCACGTTGCTCACTCCGGTCTTCCCTGCGCCGACCAACGCGCGCACGTTCGTGATCCTGCGGCTTCTGGGCGTGTTCGCGGGCGTGCTGGCGAAGGCCGTCGGCGGCCGGATGCCCGCCGATCAGGAGACGATTCGCTATACCGGCGTCTACGGCGAGACCGCAGGCGGTGAGCCGTACCTGATGCGCGAGGTGCTCGGCGGTGGTTCCGGCGGCCGGTACTACGCCGATGGCGAGGACACCATTCACGTAGTTCCCGACTCGCGCAACCTGCCGGCCGAGTTCACCGAGGCCCGTTTCCCCCTGCTGGTCGAGCGGCTCGGGCTCGCCGTCGACTCCGGCGGCCCTGGCCAGTTCCGCGGCGGCCTCGGGTACGAGAAGGTGCTGCGGATGCGTGCGGATGGCTACTTCATGTCGATCGCCGATCGCTCGATCCTGTCCTGCTGGGGCGTGAATGGCGGCCGGGCCGGTCGGCCGTTCCGGGTCACGATCGATCCTGACGGTCCGGCCGAGCGCGATGTAGACGCGCTCGCCGACGGCGAGTTCGTGCCGGCCGGGACACTGATCCGGATCCGCACGACCGGAGGCGGCGGCTGGGGTGACCCACTGGACCGCGACCCGGCCCTGGTAGTGCGCGACGTGCGCTGGGGCAAAGTGTCACCGGCGGCTGCTGCCGCAGATTACGGCGTGGTCCTGACCGGCGCGGCTGAGAGCCCGGCGGCCGACGACGGCCCGACACGCGCGCTGCGGGACCGCCTGCGAGCCGCGCGGCCAGAGCGGCAGTCGTTCTTCGACCGCGGACCCGGCTATGCCAGGCTCTCGGGCGGCCGGGTGGCGGCCGACGTGGACTGGCTATGACCGTCCTGATTGCGCTCGGCGGCAACGCCATGACGGGGCCAGATGGCAGCGCCCGTCCGGAGGATCAGCGCGCGGCGATCACAGGTGCGGCTGAAGCCGTCGCCGACATTGTCGCCGGTGGTAGCCCGGTCGTGCTCACGCACGGGAACGGCCCGCAGGTTGGCAACCTGCTGGTGAAGAACGAGCTCGCGGCTGCCGTGGTCCCGCCGGTGCCACTTGACTGGTGCGGCGCGCAGACGCAGGGGACGATCGGAGTGCTTATCCTCAATGCGCTCGACGCCGCGCTCGCGAGGCGGGATGTCAGCGTACGCACTGCCGTCGTCGTATCGCGGACGCTCGTCGACCCGGGGGACCGCGGGTTCGCCGACCCGACCAAGCCGATTGGCCGGTACCTGCCGGCCGATGAGGCCGCCGACCTGATCGCGCATGGCCAGGTCTGGCGAGACTTCGGGCAACCGGGATGGCGACGCGTCGTGGCCTCGCCCGAGCCGCTCGCGTGCCTGGATGCCGCCGCCGCGGCGGCACTGCTCGCCGCGGGATTCGTCGTCGTCTGCGCGGGCGGGGGCGGCGTGCCCGTCGTCAGGGACGGAAGCGGCGGGCTGCACGGGGTAGAGGCAGTCATCGACAAGGACCTGACCGCAGCCGTGCTGGCTCGGCAGCTGGGCGCCGGCACGCTGATCATTGCCACCGACGTCGACGCAGCGATCGAGGGCTGGGGAACGGCCGCCGCCCGGCCGATTGGCGAGATCGGCGTCGGCCGGATGCGCGCACTCGCCCGCGACGGGCATTTCGCGGCCGGGAGCATGGGACCTAAGGTCGAGGCTGCGTGCCGGTTCGCCGAAGGGGGCGGCCGGGCGATCATCACGTCGCTGCACCACATTGCCGAAGCCATGGCCGGGAAGGCCGGCACTGCCGTCATGCCGTGAGCCCCAGTCTCCGTGGACAACAGCCAGCTACCAGGAGGTAGATCCGTGCCCGAGCCGATCGAGGTCCGCAAGGTCCCGCTGCGCAATGTGTCCGATGCGAGCGAGCTGGCGAGGTTGATCGACGCCGGCGTCCTCACAGCCGACCGAGTCGTGGCGGTCATCGGCAAGACCGAAGGCAACGGTGGCGTGAACGACTACACGCGTATCCTGGCCGACCGGGCGTTCCGCGATGTACTCGTCGCGAAGGGCAGCCGCGGCGCCGATGCCATCGCACAGGTGCCCATCGTCTGGTCCGGCGGCACGGACGGCGTGCTCAGCCCGCACGCCACGATCTTCGCGACCGCGGCGCCGGACACGGTTGTTTCCAGCACGGGCGCGTCCACCGATCCAGAGACCACGGACGAGCCGCGCTTGTCGGTCGGGTTCGCCATGAGCGAGCCGCTGCTACCCGAGGACATCGGCCGCACTGCGATGATCACCAAGGTCGCGGCCGCGGTCCGGGCGGCGATGGCCAAGGCCGGGATCACCGACCCGGCAGACGTGCACTACGTGCAGACCAAGACGCCGCTGCTGACGATTCATACGATCAGGGACGCCAAGAGCCGCGGGCAGACCGTGTGGACGGAGAACACCGGCGAGTCCATGGACGTCTCCAACGGGACCGCCGCCCTCGGCATCGCCGTGGCACTCGGCGAGATAGCGATGCCGGCGGACACAGACGTGATGCGCGACCGCACGCTGTGCTCCTCAGTCGCGTCGTGCTCGTCCGGCGTCGAGCTCGACCGTGCGCAGGTAGTCGTGGCTGGCAACGTGCGCGGCATCGGCGGCCGGTACCGCATCGGCCACGGTGTCATGCGCGACGCGCTGGATGCCGATGGCATTTGGGCGGCGATCAGGAACGCGGGGCTTGACCTGCCGGACCGGCCGCATCCGCGTGATCTGGACGGGCGGCTGGTCAACGTGTTCCTCAAGTGCGAGGCCAGCCAGGACGGACAGGTCAGAGGCTGGCGCAACGCCATGCTGGACGACTCCGACGTCCATTGGCACCGCCAGATCAAGGCCTGTGTCGGCGGGGTCGCCGCGGCGGTGACCGGCGATCCGGCTGTGTTCGTCTCGGTATCGGCAGCTCATCAGGGCCCTGACGGCGGCGGACCGGTCGCGGCCATCGTCGACCTCGGCCCCAGGGCCGAATAGGCGACGGCGACCCGCGCGGCCAGCTCGGCGTTGTCGGCGATCAGGCGCCGGTTGACCGCGACGCTGCGGCCGTCGCTCAGCTCCTCGACTGCTGCCAGCACGGCAGGCGTGACGGCCTGGCCGGTGATGCCTGCCTGCCGCACCCGCGTCACGGCTTCGGTGATGACCGCCTCAAGGTCAAGGCCCCCGGCCGGCGGGCGGGCGAGCATAAGGCCGCCGGAGGGCACGAGCCGCCAGTGCGTCGCCGCGATCAAAGCGACCTCCGCTGGCTGCGTCACCGTCGCTGATACCGGCGGCCCGCCCAGGGCTGTATAGAACATCGGCAGCGTCGCGGTCTGCCAGCCGAGGACTGGCACCGCGAGCGTCTCGAGCAGCTCGGCGGTGGCGCCGACGTCGAGGATCGACTTGGCACCAGAGCAGACGACGACTGCCGGCGTCCGGGCAAGCTGCGGCAGATCGGCGGAGATATCCAGCGTCTCGGCAAAGCCGCGGTGGACGCCGCCGATCCCGCCGGTGCCGACGAAACGGATGCCGACGGCGCGGCTCACAGCGAGCGTGCCGCCCACAGTGGTCGAGCCAAGGGCGCCCTGAACGACGCAGGCGGCCAGGTCGCGCGCGCCAACCTTGCGGGCCGTCGTTCCGGCGTCGGCGAAGCGCTTCAGCTCCGCGGCGGTCAGGCCGACCCGGATAGCGCCGTCGAGCACGCCTACGGTGGCGGGAGTCGCGCCCGCCGCTCGGACGCGTTCCTCGGAGTCCAGCGCCGCGGCCAGCCCGCGCCCGGCCGAGAAGCCATGCGATACCAGTGTCGTCTCCAGCGCCACGACAGCGCGGCCGTCGCTCAGCGCGGCCGCGACCTCGTCGGCTAGCTGCGGTGCCGGGATCACGGCATGGCTCCCATCTTTGCTACCGCTCGTGCCGCCGCGACCAGCCCGAGCTCGACGCCGCCGACCAGGTACCCGGCCGCGAACGCATCGCCGGCCCCGGTCGCGTCGACCGGGACGGTGGGCAGCGCCGGGTAGTAGGTCCCGGCGGCGCGCACGCCGTCGGCGCCCAGCTTAACGATCACTCGGTCGGCCGCGAGCAGGCCGTCCAGGAGGGCCGCTTCGGCCCCGTTCCCAAAGATTGCATCCGGGGTGACAGCGGCCAGGATGGCGCCGAACGGTGCCACGCCGACGGTTTTGATCATTGCGGTGGACGCCAGGTCAACGCTCACGCGTGCAGACGCGGCGCGAGCCGCGTCGATGGCCGCCAGTGCTGCGCCGCGCATCGGCTCGCGGGCGAATGCGTAGGCGCTGATGTGCAGCCAGTCGCAGCCCGCGAGCCAGTGCGGCTGGATCTGTGCCGCGGCTAGGCCGGCGCCGACGCCCCGGTCGGTCAGCATCGACCGCCGCTGACCGCCGTCCGAGAGCGACACGACAACGCCGGTCCTGCCGGGCACGACCGGCCCGACTACTTCGACGCCGCGCCGCACTAGCTCCGCGCCGACGAGGTCAGCGGCGAGGTCGGTGCCACGCGCGGCGATGAGCCGGCTCCGGTCGCCGAGTGCGGCCACCCACGCCGCTACGTTGGCGCCCTGGCCGCCCACCCCCACGGACGTCGCCGCTGGCGTGTCGGTCTCTTCCGTCAGTGTCGCCGCCGAGATGGGACCTGCCAGGCGGACCACGACGTCAACGTGTGCATCGCCGAGGACGCAGATCATGGCTCAGTGTGTACCTCGGTGTGTATCTCGGTGTGCGCCGCCGTGTGCGTCGGGCGGGATGTGCCCCGGTCCGGGCCACTTCCGTTCCTGCGGCGGCGTGTCTTACAGTCGCAAGATGCTGCCGAAGGGACACTGACGATGCCACGACCGTTCAGCCCGGTTCGCGACGAGCAAGAACGCACGGCGGATGAGCAGCGGGCTCAGGGACTCCAGCGTCAGCTCATGGATGAGGCCTCCGGCGTGGCGGTCACCTTCGTTGACCACAGCGGAGCAGCGCGGGTCAAGGTCGTGCCGCTGGATGCCCTCGCCAGGGCGGCGCGCACGGGCGTCGGCTTCTCCCCCGTGATCGACGCGTTCGTCAGCGACGGCGGCATCGACGCCGCGTCCCCGCTCGACAAGCCGGACGGCGACCTGCGGCTGGTGCCCGACCTGGACGGGCTTGTGGCCCTGCGCGACCCCGACGGCTGGGCCTTCGCACCAGGCGACCGGTTCCACCAGGACGGCACCGTCTACGCCAACTGCCAGCGGACATTCGCGCGAGCCCAGGTCGCCGCGGGGCTCGCCCGCGGGATCAGCGCCCTGATGGCAATCGAGGTTGAGTGGATGGTCGGGCGCGACCAGCACGACTTCCAGCCTGCCTTCCGCGGCACCGGGTACGGGCTGAGCCGGTTTCTCAACGCGGCCGACTATGTACGGGACGTGCTCGAAAGCCTGGAAGCCGCTGGCGTGCGTGTCGAACAGGTCCACCCCGAGTACGGGCCGGCTCAGTTCGAGGTGTCCGTCGCTCCGCAGGATCCGGTGTCGGCGGCTGACACCAACGTTCTGGTGAAGCTCATCATCGCGGCGGTCTCGGTGCGGCATGGCCTGCGCGCCGCATTCGCACCGGCCGTCGTGAGTAACAACATCGGCAATGGCGGCCACCTGCACGCGAGCTTCTGGCAGGACGGTCGGAACCTGCTAGCTGGCGGCAGCGGTCGGCATGGCCTTACCGGCGCAGGCGAGTCGATGATCGCGAGCCTGCTGACGAGCGTGCCCGCTCTGCTGGCCATTGGCGCGCCGTCACCGTCGTCGTATTTGCGCCTGCAGCCGTCCCGCTGGGCCGGCGTGTTCCAGATCTGGGGTTGTGAGAACCGGGAGGCAGCCGTCAGGTTCGTGGCCGGCAGCCCAGCCGATCCGGGCGCAGCCAACGTGGAGCTCAAGTGCTTCGACCTGAGTGCGAACCCGTACCTGCTCGTCGGCGCCGTGATGGCGGTCGCGCTGGACGGAGCCAGCCGCCTGGACAGCCTGCCGGACGAAGTCAGGGGTGATCCCGCCGTGCCGGGGCACCCGCTGGCCCGCACGGCGGTCCGCCTCCCGGTCAGCCTGACCGAGGCGCTCGCGGCGCTGGCCGCCAGCGACGTGCTGCGCGCTGCCGCAGGTGACGAGCTGATCAGCACGTTCAGCGCCTCTCGCCGCGCTGAGCTGGCCCTGTCGGAAGGCATGAAGGACGAAGACGTTATCGCCCACTACCGCTGGCTTATCTGACGTGAGGCATACCGTGTCCGAAACCCCGACCGCTCTCGCCCTGGTCGACCACCACGTCCATGGCATCCTGACCGGCGAGCTCGATGCGGCCGCCATCGAGTCCGGGCTGATGGAGTCCACCGAACCGCCGCCGCCAGGAACCTCGGGGTTCGACACCCAGCTCGGCTTCGCCGTCCGGCGCTGGTGCGCGCCGGTGCTGGATCTGGAGCCGCTGGCCCGGGCGCGCGACTACGTGCGGCGGCGCCTGGAGCTTGGCAGCACGGAGGCCGCGCGCCGCTTCCTGACGGCGGCGGCCGCCGACACATGGCTCGTCGACACCGGCTACCAGAGCGACGCCGTGACGACGCCGGACGAACTGGCCCGCGTGAGCGGGACCCCGGCGCGCGAGGTGGTCCGGCTGGAGCCGATCGCCGAGCGCGTGATCCGCTCCGGCGTCGCGGCAGCCGGCTATGCCGACGCTGTCACGTCGGCCGTGCATGCAGCGGCCGGCGGAGGGGCGGCGGGCTTCAAGAGCGTGGCCGCCTACCGCGGCGGCTTGGCGCTGGAGCCGGCCCGGCCGACCCCGGCCGACGTCGCGGCGGCTGCGGGCCGCTGGCTGCACGAGATCGACGACGGGGCGCCGGCGCGCGTAGAGGATCAGGTGCTGATCCGGCATGGCATCTGGGCGGCGGTCGACACCGGCCGCCCGCTGCAGTTCCACGCGGGCTTTGGAGATACCGACTCGCGGCTCGCGATGTCCGATCCCGCGCTTCTGCACAACTTCCTGCTCGCAAGCCAGCCGACTGGCACGCCGGTCATGCTCTTGCACTGCTACCCGTACCACCGGCAGGCCGGGACGATGGCCAACCTGTTCCCGCATGTGTACATGGATCTCGGCGCTGTGCTCAATCACGTCGGGGCCAGGTCCGCGGCCGTGCTGGCAGAGGCGCTGGAACTGACCCCGTTCCATAAAATGCTGTACTCCTCCGATGCGTTCGGCCTGCCCGAACTGCATTACCTGGGAGCCATCGGCTTTCGGCGTGACATCGCCGCTGTCACGGGCGCGTTCGTGGCCGACGGCCTGTGGTCGCCCGACGACGCGACACGGGTCGCGGACATGATCGGATCAGGCAACGCCCGGCGGGTATATCAGCTGGGCGCTTCGTGACGGCCGAGCCGCTCCGGCCGCCCGCCGCATCGGCCAATGACTTCGCGCCGGTAGATGGAGTCGGGGCAGCTCATGGACCCGGGTCAGCCAGCGAACTCGGGTCAGCCGGCGAACTCGGGTCAGCCCACGAACTCGGGTCAAGGCTGTCGGAGCTGCTCGCGGCCGAGCTGCCCGCGGCCGTTGAGCTCCGGCACGATCTGCACCGGCACGCGGAGCTGTCTGGCGCCGAGGACAGAACAGCGGCCGCGGCCGCGACGGCGCTCGGGGTCCCGGATGCCGAGATCGTGGCTGGAACGGGCCGGCTCATCCGGATCGGTCCGCCGGCCGGCCCGGCGATCGCGATCCGGGCGGAGCTGGACGCGCTGCCGATCGCCGAGGCGACGGGCGCGGCCTGGTCATCTGAGACCGGCGCGATGCACGCCTGCGGCCACGACGTGCACCTGGCCGCCCTGACAGCCGTCGGCCGGGCGGCGCGCCAGGCGGACCTGCCGATGGCGCTGCTCGCCGTGCTTCAGCCGCGCGAGGAGACGTCGCCTTCTGGCGCGGAGGAGATCGCGACCGATGCCCGCTTCGCCGCCCAGCGACCCGCCGCCATGATCGGCGTTCACCTCCAGCATCAGTTCCCGGCCGGAACCGTCGCGGCTGCGACCGGCACCGTCAACGCCGCGACCGACGACTTCGAGATCACGGTCACCGGAACCGGCGGGCACGCGGGTTACCCCCACCTGGCGGCCGACCCGGTCCTCGCCCTCTGCCAGTCGGTCGTGGCGCTCCAGCACCTCGTCAGCCGGCGAGTCGACCCGACCCATGCGGCCGTCGTGTCGGTTGGATCGCTGCGCGCCGGGGAGGCTGCAAACGTCATCCCGCCCACGGCGAGCGCGACGGGCACGATCCGGACTCTGGCCGGGCCAGACCGGGAGTTCCTGCGCACTGCGGTTCGCGAGACGGTGGCTGACACCTGCCGCGCGTACGGCTGTCGTGGCAGCGTCGCCATCACGCCGGCCGAGCCCGCCCTCGTCAACGATCCGGGACTGACTGCCGCCTGTCAGGCGCTGCTCGGGGCGGCCGGCTTCCGAGTCGACACCGAGTTCCGCTCCTGCGGCGCCGACGATTTCTCCTATTACTCAGCCGTCGTACCGAGCGTGATGCTGTTCGTCGGCAGCGGCACCGCCTGTCAGCCTGCACCACCCGCAGTTCCTGCCGGCCGACGACGCGGTCGGCCAGGTCGCCGGGGCCATGCTGGCCGGATACCTGGCCGCGCTGTCGAGCCTGGCCACATCAGCGCCGTAGGCGACCTTGCGCGAGCGTTGGCGCCCTTCTACGTCGTGATCACCAACCGGCGGATTTTCTTCATTGAGAACCTCCGCGGCCTGGTGGGCAAGATCGCTGCCGTCGTAGCCAGGGATGCCGTGACCGCCGAGCCTCTCCAAGCGCACCTGCTCACTCTCTCGATGAACGTGACCATTGACGGAACTCCAGAGCGGTTCAGCTGGGTCGCGCCCAGCCGGGCATGGCGAGGCGCGTGGCTGCCGCCCTCACGGCACGAGGCAAGGCTCCAGCAGTCTGACAATGAGGTCACCTGCGGCCACCGATTCTGGGGAGCCGCGGCAGCGACACACATACGCTCGGATCATGACGTTCAAGCTGACGCGAGAGGGATCGGCGGCGTTGACACGCTGCTTGCTGCGGTCGGGTGTCGCAGCGGGTCCGTTGTTCGTCGCCGTCTTTCTTGTCGAGGGTGCCCGTCGATCGGACTACCGGCCATGGCGGCATCCTGTGAGCTCGCTATCGCTCGGTCCCGATGGCTGGGTCCAGGCCGCGAACTTTAGCGCTGCCGGGACACTCTGCCTGGCTGGCGCCGCGGGGCTGTCCCGGAGCCGCGACGACATCGTGGGAACCATGCTGGTGCCGACCCTGATCGGCGCGGCTGGAGTTGGCCTGCTGGGTTCGGCCGTGTTCCCGACTGACCCAGTCGGCGGCTACCCACCGGGGACGCCCGACGTCCTCCCTGTGCAGAGCGCATCAATGATCGGGCACGGCATCGCCGCGATCCCGATCTTCTTCGGCCTCCCGGCGGCCGCGCTTGCCAGCGCCTGGCGATTCGGCCGAGCAGGCCACCCAGGGTGGGCGTGCTACTCCGCTGTTACGGCCGCCTCGACGGTCGTGAACCTTGCTCTCGCGGGCGCCGGCTTCAACCAGGCACCCAGGTTCGCCAACCGCGCTGGATTGTTCCAGCGCGCCAGCATCATCAGCGCATTCGCCTGGATCACCGCTGTGTCCGCCCGCGCCCTCAGACCCGGGCCGGTGCCTGAGCAGCCTTAACTGGCGAGCGACTTGTAGATCGCGGACACGTACTTCGCGCTGCGCTCGGACCCGATGATGCCCGGCCCCATCTTGTTCATCATGTACGCGATGGTCATTTTGCGGCCGACATCCATGATGATGACCGAGCCGCCCCAGCCGCCCCAGTAGCAGATCTTCTCATCCGGCACGTACGGCAGGATGTCGAGTTGCGGGAGCCCGTAGCCGATGCCGAACCGCAGCGGCACGCCGAGCACGACGTCGATGCCGTTCGCCTGTTCACGGAAGATCAGCTCGATGGTCTCCGGCCTCAGCAGGCGCACTCCGTCGACCTCGCCGCCGCGGGAGATGACCGACAGGATGCGGGCGACAGACCGCGCGTTCCCGTGCCCATTAGCGGCGCCGATGTCGGCCCCCCGCCATTCGGGGGTATTCGCATTGCTCGCGTCGGCGAGCGGGCCGGTCAGCGTCCTGACGGTCGGGCTGTCGGCCGGAAGCGCCCCGAAGTCGAACGGCAGCGGCGGCGGCGGGACCACGGGCGCGATGCGGTCCCAGTCGCTCTCGACAGCGCCGATCTGGAAGTCGGCGCCGAGTGGCCCGGCTATCTCCTCGGCGACGAACTGCTTAAGCGACTTGCCGGTGATCCGGCGCAGTACCTCGCCGACCAGGTGACCGTAGTTCAGGGCGTGGTAGCCCGACGCGGTGCCCGGCTCCCACCATGGCGCTTGCGCGGCGAATCTGGAGGTCGACTTGTCCCAGTCGTACAGGTCTTCCACGACGGCCGGCTGATCGAGGCCGGAGACGCCGGACATGTGCGACATCAGCTGGCGGACCAGGACGCCTTCCTTGCCTGCGGCCGCGAACTCGGGCCAGTACTCCGCGACCGGGGCGTCCACGTCCAGCTGGCCACGATCCACGAGCATGAGCGCAGCGAGGCTCGTCACCGTCTTGGTGGTCGACCAGACGTTGGTGATCGTGTCGGTGTCCCACGGCTGGCTGCGGGCCTCGTCGCGGTAACCGCCCCACATGTCGATCACGACATCGCCGTCGAGGTCCAGCGCGATGGAGGCGCCGAGTTCCTCGCCGGAGTCGAGGGATTGCGCCAGCTCCCGCTGGACTTCCTCGAATCGCCCGTCACATGTGCCGCTGACATCCGCCATACCTGCGTCCCTTCCTGGTCGTTGAGTCGCAGCGTAGGACCTAATCGGCGACCACACAATGAAAGCGGCGACCGGTACGTACCCTGGCGTTTTGGGTGCAGAGTGCCAGCGGTGCCGAGGCGCCTGCGCTCGCCCGGCGCCTAAGCTGGGCTCGTGCACCTGAGCCTCGTGACGGTGGTCGTCGGCGATTACGACGAGGCGATCGGCTTCTTCGTAGGCGTCCTGGGCTTCGAGCTGACTGCGGACGACGCGGCGCAGACGACGGACGGGCGGGACAAGCGGTGGGTCGTCGTCCGGCCGCCTGGCGCTGCGACTGGCCTGCTGCTGGCTCGCGCCGACGGGGCTGAGCAGGCGGCCGTGGTTGGCCAGCAGACCGGCGGCAGAGTCGGGTTCTTCCTCGAAACCGACGAATTCGACGCCACGTATGCGCGCCTCAGTGCAGCCGGGGTGCGGTTCGTCCGGCCACCGCGCTCGGAGCCATACGGACGCGTCGCTGTGTTCCTCGACGTCGAGGGCAACAAGTGGGATCTGCTCGGCCCGCTCCCCTAGGCGCTGGGTTGAACTTGTTGCTCGGCCGTGTGCGCTCCTCCGGCGCCGGCCCTGCGGCAGGATGTGCCTATGCCCCGTCCGGTGCCCCGCCACGACCGCGATGCCGGCGGCCCGGCTGAAGTGCTGGCCGCCAAGGCCGCACTGCGCCAGGAGGTGTGGGACGCGATGCGCGCGGCTAAGGTAGCCAGGTTCCCCGGCGCGGCCGGCCGGATCCCGAACTTCACCGGCGCTGAGGCGGCGGCGGAGCGGCTGCGCGCGATACCCCCGTGGCAGGCTGCAAGCACGCTTAAGGCCAATCCGGACTCGGCGCAGCTACCCGTCCGCCAGCGCGCGCTCGAGGACGGCAAGACGGTCTACATGGCGGTGCCGCGGCTAGCGGAGCCCGAGCCGTTCTTTGCGCTGGACCCGGACCACCTAGCTGAGCCGCCGCGCAAGGCCGCGTCGATCAGCGGCGCGACCCGGTCGGCTCGGCGGGTGACGCTGGCGGAGTTGTCCACCGTCGATCTGGTGGTGATGGGGTCGGTCGCGGTGGGCGATGACGGGGCCCGGCTGGGGAAAGGCGGCGGGTTCGCGGACCTGGAGTTCGCGCTAGCGGCCACCGCGGGCCTGATCGGGCCGCAGACGGTGTGCGTCACGACGGTCCACGAGGTTCAGGTGCGGCCTGCTGGAACGATCCCGCTGACCGCCCACGATGTGCCGGTGGACTTTGTCATCACGCCGGAACGAGTCATCGACTGCCGGGACCGGCAGCACGCGCGCCCCGTAGCTGGCATTCACTGGGACGACCTGACTGACGAAAAGATCGCGGCCATACCGCTGCTCGCCACCCTGCGACAGCGGTACTAGCTGCGACCAGGTGCTGACGGCTGCGCTCCGGACGAGCCGATGCATGTGGCTCAGGCTGTCCACCCTTAATTGGGCGTATCTGTCCACCACGAGTAGCCAACCGGGGCTGTATTGGACTTGGAACTCGAGCAGCGAGCGCAGATCCGGACCTGCTCGATTGGGCGGTCGGGGTCCGGGACTTTCCAATCAGACCAGTCATGCCCAACGACAAGGCAGACAAGTTTGCTCCCGACAACCCGGAGTATGTCCACGACGCGGATTATCGCGCCGTGTGGTGCTCAGGTGCAATAAGGCGCAGCCGAAGGCACGCGCATGGCGCGCGGTCTGGTCTCAGCAGCCGCGGCTAATGCGGCTCGCCCGCAAGGTCGGCCAATTCAAGATCTCGGAAATTCGGCCGCGCGCCGGGCCGGGCAATGTGCGGCGGGCACGCCAAAAGGGCCGATGCGCAAGCTCGGCCTGTCTGGCTGAAGGGGTATTTGCTGCGCTCAGATCAGCGCGTCACGCGGGTATCAGTACGGGTCGCCGGTGGTTTCGTAGATGCGGCCGCTGGGCAACCGCCAGGTCATGACGCCGGGTTCGCGCTGTTCGAGGTGCCAGCCGGGCGCCTGCTTCGCGCGGTGATGGCGTCGGCAGCCAGGCCCGAGATTGCACTCGCACGTGCGGCCTCCCTGGTCGAACGGCACCGTATGGTCAAGATCGCAGCGAGCGGCCGGGCGCCGGCAGCCGGGGTGGAAGCAGGTGCGCTGCCGGACCTGAATCAAGTGACGCAGTGCCTGCGGCGGCACGTAGCCGTGCGACTCACGGGCGTGGCTGCAACTGCCTGTCTCCAGCATCGACAACCTGGCCCGCAGGCCCGCCGCCCACTTGATCACCGGCTCGTCCGCGACCGGTCCGCGACGGGCGCAGGCGTGCCCGGCCGCGCGGCCGTCCGGGCCGGTCACCGTGAGGCACCACCGGGTCTTAGCGCTCTGCGCCAGCATCGCCGCAACTTCGCGGCTCGTAGACGCGTCAACGGGACCGTGGCCGGCGACCTCGCCCGGCTCGCCGCCACGCAGCAAGCTCGACAACGGCATCGTCAAGTGGATCGTGCCCGACACCGGCGGCCAGCAGCGCCCGGCCGCATCCGTCTCGTTGGCGACATCCTCCCCGGCGTCCGCACCAGCGCAGTCGGCTACCGCGGCCGGGTCGTCGAGCAGCGAAGTGACGGAGCGGCCGGTGAGGAGGGCGGTGTAGACCGCGGCGCGCAGCTGGCTGATCGTGCCGGAGGCGCCGCGGCGTTGCAGCCACTTGGCTAGTGCCGTGAGCCGCGAGTCTGCGGCGAGCACTTCGGCGGGCGGCAGCTCGCGACCGGCGAGGGCGGCGTTGCCGGATGCCTCATCGAAGGCCCGGACCTCGGCGTCCTTGCGCGCCTCCGCTCGGCGGCGGTCCGCTGCCTCCGGGTCAGCGGCAAGCACGGCGCGGCGCAGAGCCGCGCGCAGCTGTCCGGTCGTCCAGCCGCCAGCCCCGGCGCGGCCAAGGAAGCTGGCGGCAATGCTCTGGACCAACCCGTCGTCGGCCACCGCGGCCAGCTCATCGACGAACACGTTTGCCTTCGCCCAGTCGATTTCGCCCTCGTGCAACGCCATGAGCACGGCAGGTATCCGCGCCAGCCCGGTAGCGACCTCGAGCAGCCGGCCCGCGGACCGGCCAGTCAGCGTCAGCGCGGCGGCCACTTCGTCACTCACGTGCTCGACCAAATGCGAGCAGCCAGGCGCGGCCGCCTGGGCGGCGCGGCGGCGGGCCAGCGTCACCACCGCGGTGGCCTCGCCAGCCGCTGCCCACGCCGCGATCCGCCGCCAGGCGCACAGCACACCGATCAGCTCTGACTCGCCCAGCTTGCTGTCGCCGTCCGATGTGGCGCCAGCGAGTGCCTCGGCTAGCCACGGCCCGGGCGCCATCGCATCCAGCGCCCCGCCCGCAGCGAAGCCCACACCGGACGGGCCGCTGCGCTCGTGGTGCAGAAACCCGGCGGGGATCGACTCGCCCGTGCCGGTCCAAGCACCAGCGAGGAAGTCGGCCCGAAGGTCAGCGGGCAAACCGGCAAGCCACGCTTCCTCGTCGTCGGGATCGGTCTCCGGGTCGCCGTAGTCACCAGGCACCCAACCCCGGTCAACTAGGTCGTCGTACGAGAAGTCATCGGCAGGCAGCGTTGCGGCGGCACGCTCAACCGCCTCGTCTAGGTCCAGGTCCAGCTCGCCCTGGTCGGTGACATCGAACTTGTGCATCTGCCTCACCACCTGCCTGTATATCAATAATCTTTCGCTCATAGTATCGAGGGGTACTGACATTTCTGGGACCTGGGAGCAGACTCCGAGGTGCGCCATGCTGTCGCGCGAGGCCAGCGCCGGGACTGCGTTTGCGGGCTAGGTTTCTGGGCACTTACGCGGCCCGCGGCGGATCACTGGCCTGGCGAGGGATGCGTAGCAGTGGTAGCGGCACAGCAGCGGGATCGAAAGGCAGGTTAGGCATGCCTAGCACGGCCGTGTGGGAAGGCATCGAGCGACAGGAACTGCGGCGCCGGCGCAAGCAGATGGACCGAGCCCTGCCCGGCCAGCGCCCGGATCCGTCGCTGCCAGCTGGAACCGACCGGCTGCCGCAGATCAAGCACATCGTGGTGCTCATGATGGAGAACCACTCGTTCGACAACTACCTGGGCACGCTCGGGCGCGGCGACGGCTTGCAGCTCGGTGCGGACGGGCAGCCGGACGCCGAGAACCCGGACGCGGCGGGCCAGCCAGTCCGCGCGCACCACCTGCCCTCTACGATTCAGCAGTCAGGCGTGCCAAGCCAGAGCTGGGCCGCCGCACACGCGCAGTTCGCCGATGGCAAGATGAACGGCTTCGTCACCGCAACCCAGAGCCAGGACGCGGCTGCCGACAAGACGGTGGCCATGGGTTACTGGACGGCGGCGGACCTGCCGTTCTATCACGGCCTCGCCCTAACGTTCCCACTGGCAGATCGCTGGTTCAGCTCGTGCCTCGGGCCAACGTTCCCGAACCGCCGATTCCTGCTAGCCGGAACCGCGCACGGGCTCATGGATGATCTTGCGATCAACATTCTCGACAACCCGCCGGCCGGCACGATCCTGGACATGCTGACGAAGTACGGCAAGTCCTGGGTCAACTACCGCCCGGACGCCGGCGACCAATCCCAGTTCAAGCGGTACTGGCACTACCGCCGCCGCCGGTCCAGCCATCATGTGCGCGTGCTCGGCCGGCCACTCCGGCGCGCGAGGAGCGGCGTCAAGCGGGACCTGATGTGCACCTCGAGCCTGTACCCGCTCGGAATGGCCAAGTACATGGTGCACATCCGCGGCATCGATGACTTCTTTGACGACGCCGAAGCCGGCATGCTGCCGGACTTCTGCATCGTGGACCCGGACTTCGGCGAGTACTCCGAGGAGAACCCGCAGGACATTCGCAAGGGCGAGAGCTTTGCCGCGGAGGTCATCCACCGGGTCATGTACGGCAAGGGGTGGGAGGACACGCTGCTCATCTGGACGTACGACGAGAACGGCGGCTACTACGATCACGTCGCGCCCCCTGCTGCCGAGCCGCCCGACGATGTCGAGGGCCACAGCCTTATCGCGCATCCCTCCTGGCTCCGCAGCGTCCTCAAGCCGCTGTTTCCCGGCTACGTCAAGCACGCTGAGGGCCTCGTCTGTGAGCCGCTCCGGTACGACACCTACGGCTTCCGAGTACCGGCCGTGATCGTCTCGCCGTACGCCCGGCCCGACTGCGTGCTGTCGGACGTCTTCGACCACACATCCGTGCTGAAGCTCGTCGAGGAGAAGTGGAACCTGCCAGCGCTGACGTGCCGCGACGCCGCGGCAACCGCGCCGCTCGCAGCCCTTGATCTCGAGTCACCACCGGCCTTCCGCGAGCCGCCTGAGTTGCCACCCCCGAGCCTGGCCTGGGGCTCCTGGTAGGCACGGTCACGCGCGGCTAGTACGGCTAGTACGGCTAGTAGGCACGGGTAGGCGCGGCGATCAGCCGAATGCTGCCGCGATCGCGGGAACGCGGTCCGGGTCAGCAAGCGAGTCGATCGCGACGATCTTGCCATCGGCCACGCTGAAACCCATCACGGTTACGGGTCGGCCGCGCATGGTGACAACTACCCCCGCCGCGCCGTTTACGAGCGCGGGATGCAGAACAGCGGCGCCGAGTATCGAAGTCAGCCCGGTGAGTGCCTGACGCGCCACGGCATCCGCGCCGGTGACCGTCATCGACGCCTGAGCAAACCTCGCCCCGCCGTCGATCCGCACCACGACGGCGGGATCGAGCACGGCGACAAGCGAGTCAAAGTCGCCTTCGCGGGCGGCGAGGAAGAACGCGTCGACTACTTCTCGCTGGCGCGCAACGTCACGATCGGGCGTCCGCGTATCGGCGCCGTGCACCCGACGGCGCGCCCGGCTGGCCAACTGCCTCGCCGCCGTCGGGGTACGGCCGACTACCGGCGCGATCTCGTCGAACGGCAGATCGAACATGTCATGAAGCACAAACGCCAGCCGTTCGGCCGGGGGCAGCGTGTCGAGGACGACCTGGAGGGCGAGGCCGACCGAGTCGGCCAGCAGGGCCTCCTCCTCCGGCTGAGGGCCGTCCTCGGCGCTGACAACGGGGTCCGGCAGGCGTATCTCGAGAGATTCCTCGCGGCGGGTGTGGCGCGACCGCAGCATGTTCAGGCTGACGCGGGCGACGATCGTCGTCAGCCACCCGCCGAGGTTTTCGACGTCGTCAGCCCCGACCCGGCTCAGCCGCAGCCAGGTATCCTGAACTGCATCGTCCGCATCGGCGATCGAGCCGAGCATCCGGTAGGCAACCGCCCGCAGATGGGTCCGGTGCTCCTCGAAACGCTCAGCCAGCCACTCGCTGTCCTCCATCTGTCACATCCTCTCGCTGCCACGGGTCAATAGGTATGACCCCCTCGGCATGGCGGATGTGACTGGCCAGGGATACCACTGCCAGGCAGCAAACTGCCAGGCAGCAAACTGGCTGGCAGCAAACTGGCTGGCGGAAAAGGAGCAGGCGATGCGAGTCCTGGTCGTTGGAGCAAGCGGTGCCATCGGAATCCGGCTCGTCCCGCAGCTCATCGAACACGGTCACGACGTGACCGGCACCTTCAGATCGGCGGGCAGCGCCGAGCGGCTCCGGGCGCTTGGCGCCAAGCCGGAGGCGCTCGACGCGCTCGACCCGCTGGCTGTGCGCAATATGGTTCGGAAGACCGAGCCCGAGGCGATCGTCCACCAGGCCACTGCCCTGGCAAACGTGCGCTTCTCCAGGAGTCTCGACCGGACCTTCGCGGCAACCAACCGGCTCCGGACCGAAGGTACCGACGCGCTGCTAGCCGCAGCGCGAGAAGCGGGCGTGCGGCGGTTCGTCGCGCAGAGCTTCGCGAGCTACCGATATGCGCGGACAGGCGGGCCGGTCAAGACCGAGGACGATCCCCTCGACCCCACCCCGCCCGAAGCGGCACGGGCAACCAACGCCGCAATGAGTCACCTCGATGAGGCAGTCACGGATGCCGGCGGGATCGCGCTTCGCTATGGCGGCTTCTACGGCGCGTCCGATGATGGCCTGGTCAAGCTCGTGCGGAGGCGGTTCTACCCGGTCGTCGGTGACGGTGCGGGTGTCTCCTCGTTCATTCACCTCGATGACGCCGCGGCTGCCACTGTTCTCGCACTCGAGCACGACGGTCCCGGTCTCTACAACGTCGTGGACGACGAGCCCGCGCCAATGCGCGAATGGCTGCCCGAGCTCGCGCGCGTGATCGGCGCCAAGCCGCCCCGGCATCTTCCGGAGTGGATCGCGAAGCTGCTCGCGGGCGAGGGCATGGTGGTCATGGCAACGGAGTCGCGCGGCGCCTCCAACGCGAAGGCCAAGGCGGAACTCGGATGGACGCCGCGCTACCCCAGCTGGCGCCAGGGGTTCCGGGCAGCCTACGGTCAGCCGAATCCCGTCACTGCACGGACGTAGCCGCCGCGCTGTCCCAGGTGTCCGAGCCGCGGCGCTGGGTATCGTAGCTCGGTCGGGGGACTTCGTGACCGGGGGATGTCGCGTTGGGCGCACGCCGTTGGATTGAGTCATGGCCGGCTTATCGTCAGCTCACCACGAGTGACAAGTTTGGCCTGGGCGCGGCTGTCAGGAGCAAGCGCACCGAAGCGCTAACGCCTCGCGTCGCCATTGCCGACAAGCTCGTCAAGTCGGTCTGCCCGTATTGCGCGGTCGGCTGCGGCCAGCAGGTCTACGTACAGAACGACAAGGTTACGCAGATCGAGGGCGACCCGGACTCGCCGGTCAGCCGCGGCCGTCTGTGCCCGAAAGGCTCGGCGAGCCTGCAGCTCACGACGGGCCCCGCTCGCGAGTACCGAGTGCGGTACCGGCGGCCACATGGCACCGAGTGGGAAGACCTGGACCTCGACACAGCGATGGACATGATCGCCGAGCGTGTGATCGCGGCCCGGCGAGCAGGCTGGCAGGACCACGTAGAAGGCGCCCGTACCCGGCGCACGCTCGGCTTCGCCAGCCTGGGCGGCGCAACCCTGGACAACGAGGAAAATTACCTCATCAAGAAGCTGTTCACCGCGCTCGGCGCCATCCAGATCGAGAACCAGGCCCGGATATGACACTCGGCCACAGTCCCCGGTCTGGGGACTAGCTTCGGCCGCGGCGGGGCCACGAACTTCCCCCGCGATCTCATCAACTCCGACTGCATCCTTATTGAGGGCTCGAACATGGCCGAGTGCCATCCAGTCGGCTTTCAGTGGGTGATGGAGGCGAAGGCACGCGGCGCCACCGTGATTCACGTCGACCCGCGCTTCACCCGAACGAGCGCCGTCGCCGATGTCTTCGTGCCGATCCGGGCCGGAGCCGACATCGCGTTCGTCGGAGGTCTGATCAACTACGTACTGCAGAACGAGAAGTACTTCAAGGAGTACGTCGTCGCCTACACCAACGCGGCCACGATCCTGACGGAGGAGTTCGCCGATACCGAGGACCTCGACGGGGTGTTCTCTGGCCTGAACACCGAGGGGCGGTACTACGACTTCGATACCTGGCGCTACCAGGGCGGAGAAGTCAAGCCGGCGAGCGGACTGCGTTCCGAACCCGAGACTGAGCGCGCGGACGGCAACGGCGACGGCCGGCGCCGCGCCATCCGCGGGAACCTGCGACGGGCGGCACGCGGCGAATCGCATGGCTCGGGCGGCGCGGCCGCCCACCCCAGGCCGGACACCGACGAGACGCTCCAGCATCCGCGTTGCGTCTTCCAGGTACTGAAACGGCACTTCGCCCGGTATACGCCCGAGCTGGTCGAGCAGGTCAGCGGGATCACTCCGGACAAGTTCGCAGAGGTCTGCCGGCTGATCACGGAGAACTCGGGGCGCGACAGGACCACCGCGTTCGTCTACAGCCTGGGCTGGACCCAGCACACAGTCGGCGTCCAGTACATCCGCACGGCAGCCATCTTGCAGGCGCTCCTCGGCAACATGGGCAGGCCCGGCGGCGGCATACTGGCCCTGCGCGGGCACGCCTCGATCCAGGGCTCCACGGACATCCCGACGCTCTTCGACCTGCTGCCCGGCTACCTGCCGATGCCGTATGCCGACGGGAACGAAGACATCGACGCCTATGTCCGGGCCGAGTCCGTGCAAAACGGATTCTGGGCCAACACCCGCGACTACCTGGTCAGCCTGCTGAAAGCCTGGTGGGGCGACGCGGCAACCGCCGACAACGACTTCTGCTACGACTACCTGCCCAGGCTGACTGGCAGCCACAGCACCTACGAGACGGTCGTCGCCCAGATCCAGGGCATCTGCAAGGGCTACTTCCTCTACGGACAGAACCCGGCCGTCGGCTCCGCCAATGCCCGGATGCAGCGTGAGGGCTTGGCGAACCTCGACTGGCTGGTCGTCCGCGATCTCGTCATGATCGAGAGCGCGACCTTCTGGAAGAACGGCCCGGAAATCCAGACCGGCGAGGCGCGCACCGAGGACATCGGTACTGAGGTGTTCTTCCTGCCCGCCGCCGCGCACACCGAGAAATCCGGCAGTTTCACCAACACCCAGCGGATGCTGCAATGGCACCACCAGGCAGTCGAGCCGGCCGGCGACGCTCGCAGTGACCTCCAGTTCACCTACGAGCTGGGCCGCCGCATCAGGGCCAAGCTCGCAACGTCGACCACCGAGATGGACCGGCCGGTACTCGACCTGACCTGGGATTACCCGACGATCGGTGCGCGCGGTGAGCCGGACGCGGACGCGGTGCTGGCGGAGATCAATGGCCGCGGCCCGGCCGGGGAGCCGTTGTCGGCGTACACCCAGCTCACCGCGGACGGGTCGACGTCCTGCGGCTGCTGGATCTACTGCGGCGTCCGGGCGAACGGGGTCAACCAGTCGGCCCGCCGGACGCCCTGGCCGCAGCAGAACTGGGTAGCACCGGAGTGGGGCTGGGCCTGGCCAGCCAATCGCCGGGTGCTGTACAACAGGGCATCCGCCGATCCTGACGGTAAGCCGTGGAGCGACCGTAAGGCCCTGGTCTGGTGGGACCAAAGCGCAGGCAAGTGGACGGGCGAGGATGTGCCGGACTTCGTCGCCAACCGGCCGCCGTCCTACCGGCCGCCCGCGGACGCAACGGGTGTCGCGGCGATCTCCGGCATCGATCCGTTCATCATGCAAGCCGACGGCAAGGCGTGGCTGTTTGCGCCTGCCGGGCTCGTGGACGGACCGATGCCAGCCCACTACGAGCCCCAGGAGTCCCCGGTCCGCAACCTCGTGTACGGCCAGCAGCACAACCCGGTCCGGCAGATCATCAAGCACCCGGACGACCGATTCCAGCCCAGCGGCGACGAGCCGGGAGCTGGCGTATTCCCCTACGTCACGACGACCTACCGGCTGACCGAGCACCACACCGCAGGTGGCATGTCCCGGTTCCTGCCGTACTTGTCTGAGCTTCAGCCCGCGTTCTTCTGCGAAGTCTCGCCAGATCTCGCCGCCGAGCGCTGCCTCGAGCACCTCGGCTGGGCGACGATCGTCACGGCTCGCTCGGCGATCGAGGCCCGCGTACTGGTAACCGAGCGCATGCGGCCCCTGCGCGTGCAGGGCCGGACGCTGCACCAGGTCGGACTGCCCTGGCACTGGGGGCCGAACGGCTACACAGCCGGAGACGCCGCCAACGAGCTGGCCCACCTATCGCTGGATCCGAACGTGCACATCCAGGAGGTCAAGGCCATGGCCTGCGACATCCGGCCCGGCCGGCGGCCTAGAGGACCTGGCCTGCGGGAGCTGGTCCGGACCTACCAGGAGCGAGCCGGCATCACCCAAGAGACCGGAACGGAGATGTGAGATGGAGGCGGCACCTGCGCAGGACATGATCAATATCTTCGATCTGGGAACGGGGCCGAATGACCTAACTCTCGACCCGGCCGCTCGGGCCGGTTACGCGGACCACCCGCCGCGGATGGGATTCTTCACCGACACGTCGGTGTGCATCGGCTGCAAGGCCTGCGAGGTGGCCTGCAAGGAGTGGAACGCCGTACCCGAGGATGGGCTCCTGCTGACCGGCATGTCCTACGACAACACCGCGGAACTGAGCGCCTCGAGCTGGCGGCACGTGGCCTTCATCGAGCAGACGGTCTCCGCACCGCACGATGCTGGGGGCGCTGACGGCGACGTCCGCTGGCTAATGGCCAGTAACGTGTGTAAGCACTGCAGCGAGGCTGCCTGCCTGGACGTCTGCCCGACAGGCGCGCTCATGCGCACCGAGTTCGGCACGGTGGTCGTCCAGGACGACATCTGCAACGGGTGCGGCTACTGCGTGTCAGCCTGCCCGTTCGGCGTAATCGGCCGGAGCGAGACCGACGGCGGCGCCCACAAGTGCACGCTGTGCTACGACCGCATTGGTGACGGCCTGACGCCTGCCTGCGCGAAGGCGTGCCCGACGGAGTCCATCCAGTTCGGACCGCTGGACGAGCTGCGCGACCGAGCTCAGCAGCGGGTGGCCGACCTGCACGACACCGGCCACCCCGAGGCGCAGCTCTACGGCGCTGATCCCGCTGACGGCATCGGCGGTGCGGGAGCCATGTTCCTGCTGCTTGACAACCCAGAGGTCTACGGCCTGCCACCCGACCCGGTGGTCACGACCCGTGACCTGCCGAGCATGTGGCGGCGCGCGGCGGTCGCTGCGGGCAGCCTTGTCGCTGCCGTCGCCGTGGCATGCATGGCAGGCCGGGAATGACGGCCGATACCGGCCGCCGACCCCGTGGTGGCAACAACCGTGGTGGCAACAACCGTGACGGCACGATGGTGCCCGAAGCCGAATTCGGCTCGTACTACGGCCGGCCTGTGGTCAAGGAGACGGTGTGGGGACCGGACATCCCCAGTTACCTGTTCCTCGGCGGCCTGGCAGGAGCCTCGTCAGTGCTCGCGGCCGGCGCACACCTCACCGGTCGCCAGGAGCTGGCTCGCGCGGCGAAATACGGGGCCGCTGGCGCGATCAGCTTGTCGATGGCAGCGCTGGTTCACGACCTCGGGCGGCCCGCCAGGTTCATCAACATGCTCCGGGTCCTCAAGGTGACGTCGCCGATGAGCGTCGGCACGTGGATCTTGTCGGCGTACGCCCCGGCAGTGCTTGCAGCTGCCGCGTGCGCGGCGACGCGGAAGCTGCCATGGGCCGGGCTGGCGGCGACGATCGCGGCGGCCGCGCTCGGCCCTGCGGTGGCGTCCTACACGTCAGTTCTCATCGCCGACACGGCCACGCCGGCGTGGCACGGGGCCTACCGTGAGCTGCCGTTCCTCTTCGTGGGATCCGCGGCCTCGGCGGCTGGCGGCCTCGGGATGGTAGCCGTCCGCCCGGAACATGCTGCCCAAGCCGCCCGGCTCGCCGTCCTCGGGAGCGTCGGCGAAGTGACGGCCAGGAGGGTGCTGCTGCGCCATATGGCTACTGCTGCCGAGCCTTATCGCCGCGGCCGCGCCGGCCAGCTGATGAAAGCCGCCGGGATACTGACTGTGGCCGGCCTAGCGGGCACGGTCCTCGGCAGCCGGAACCGGGTACTAGCCCGGCTGAGCGGCGCGGCCCTGTTGGCCGGCTCCGCACTCACCCGCTTCGGGATCTTCGAGGCCGGCAAGATCTCAGCTCGCGACCCGAAATACACCGTCGGGCCGCAGCGCGAACGGGTTCGCGACCTGCCTACGGCGTAAGCCGCTTCTGCGCGTCATCGGGCATCCACTCGAGCATGACGATCGTGGCGTCATCGATAAGCCTGCCGTGCTGGTAGTCGCTGATCGCATGGTGCAGCCGGCGAATCATCTCAGGCGCGGGAGTTCCGTCGTAGCTGTGGCGGATGATGAAGTCGATGAGGCGCTCAACTCCGAACTGGCTGCCGTCGGCGGCCCGCCCTTCGGTGATGCCGTCGGTGTAGAGCAAGATGCGGTCGCCCGCCTCCAGCCGCTCAGTATGCAGCGGGATGGCGTCTGATTCGTCGATGTCGTCGAGGCCTGCGGCGCGGTCCGCGGTGATCTCTTGAGACGTATTCTGCTTACGCCGGTAGATCGTCTCGACTTCGGACATGCCCAGCGGCAGCCGCTGGCGCCGGTCCAGCTCCTTGACGACCTTGTTGCGCCGGACGAGCAGCGGGGGCGGGTGCCCGCACGGAGCCCACGTAAAAACTCCGGTCCCGACGTCGAGGTGACACAGCACCGCGGTGACGAAGCGGTTGCCGCCGAACTGGGCCGTGATGGCGTGGTCGGCGTGGGACACCATTTCGGTGAGCGTGCCGCCCGCTCGGCGGGTGCTGCGGCAGGACGCCATCGTCACGGCCGCCATCAGGCCCGAGGACAGGTCATGGCCGGCGGCGTCGAAGATGGCTACGTACAAGTCGTCGGCACCCAGCATGGAGTAGTCGAACGCGTCACCCCCGAGGGCATAGGCCGGCTCCAGCGTCGCCGCCACCAGGATCCGGTCCGTTGCGAAAGTCCTAGGCGGCAGAAAGGCCCAGACCAGCTCAGCCTGGAGCGCCATCTCCTGCGTTCTGCGCGTCTCGGCGTACGTATCGCTGTAGCCGGCCTTGCTCACAACCATGAGTCCGGCCAGCGACGCGAGCGCCTTGAACCACTCGACCTTGGCCGGGCTGGCATCGGACACCTCGAACTCCATGACGCCGAGGCGCTCTGTGCCATCGACGAGTGGGATCCACAGGTGGCGAACTGACTCCGGCCCCGTTCCCTGGCTTTGCTGTATTTGAATTGTCCGGTATGCCCTCCCCGCGACCGTTGTGTTGATGGCCAGCGCGTCCCTCGGCTGCCCGTCACCGCTGGGCAGCAGCCGCAGCGAGCGCTGCTGGAGATCGGAAAGGTAGATCCGCGCCGCCTGGACGCCCAGCGGCCCGGCGGCCTCGGTGATCACATCCGGGACCATCCCGGGCTCCAGCAAATGTGACCTGGCCAGCAGGCCGGTCACGATCTCGCCAGCCAGTTCAGCTACGCCAGCGCCGTCGCTCATATGTCCAGTGTCGCCTGCCAGGATCCCACCTCAGAGGCGGCCACCCGACTACCGCCGATCGGTCATCGCGACCTAGGCCGTGTTAGCTCGCCGGCGAATACCGGGCAGTCAAGGCGGCAGGGAAGCCGAGGTCGGCCGCCATGACGGCCGCGGACAGCGGCCCGGCAAGTTCGCCGAGCCGAGCGCAGCCGTCCTCGCCGAGCGCCTCGTAGGGATAGCAGGCCAGCTGGTCGGTGCGGTCCTCGATCGACTGGCGGCGCCGCTGTCCTGCCGCGCTGAGAGCGAGCTCCGAACCGTCAGCGAGCCAGCCCTGCTCGCGGAGGCGTGCGACTCCGGCCGCCCACTCCTCCGCGCTCCATGCGCGGCTGGCCCGCAGCGCCTCGGCCGGGATGCTACCGGTTCCGGCGTGCGTAATCAGCGCACCCAGGCCGTCGAGGCCCTCGGTCAGGAGCAGCGCGACGTGGCCGTCCCCGCGGTACTCGCGCAGCAGCGTTTGCGCGTGCCACAGCACCAGGTGCGGCGCGCCCGGCCACGGCAGGGTGGCGTGCCCGGCGAACAGTGGCCTGCCCTGCGGCTGGCCGCATGCTCGCTCGGCGGCGCGTCGGGCGAGGTCGGCCGCCTCGCGGACCTGCGGGCTAGCCACGTCATCACCCCAGGCCTGGCGCAGCGATCGGTCGACCGCCTCCAACCGCGCCGCCAGGATCTGCGCGGGTGAGGCGATGTCCCAGGCTGCGGGTATGGCCGCGTGGATGAGCGCCGGGTTGAAGTTGAAGAACGTCGCGATGACGACGTCGGCCGGCACCGGGCCCATCGCGGCCGAGCGTGAGGCGAAGTACGTCATGCGCTGGTGGGTGATGCCGACCTGGGCGAACGCGTTCGGGCCGTGCGGCGTGAAGTAGATCATTCCGTGGATTGGCTCGGCGCGGCGGAACGTGCGCCTCGCGGTTACGGGCGTCACTGTGCTCAACGGCGTGACTGGGCTCATCGAGTCTGGCTAAGGACGCGGGGGTGGCTAGTGCCGAATCTGCTCATGCGGACAGTTTGTACTGTCAGGCTCGCTGCCGGACAGTCCCGCCAATGGCTGCCTGCCGATGCGGCAGGTTGCGTTCCATCACCCCGCACGGCTGGCAGGCCGAATGCCCAGGGTGGGTAGCCTTGGGCCGGTGAAGGCGCTGCTGCTAGAAAACGTTCACCCTGACGCCCGTCGGCTGCTCGAAGGGGCTGGCCTCCAGGTCATCGAGAAAAGGTCCGCGCTGGACGAATCGGATCTTTGTGCTGCCTTGGCGGGCGTTACGGTACTGGGAATCAGGTCGAAGACTCAGCTGACGGCGGCAGCCCTGGCCGCGGCTCCCGACCTGATAGCCGTGGGCGCGTTCTGTATCGGCACCGACCAGATCGACCTGAGCGCGGCCTCGGCGCTCGGTGTAGCCGCGTTCAACGCTCCGTACTCGAACACCCGGAGCGTGGTCGAGCTGGCCCTAGCCGAGATCATCGCCATGACTCGCCGACTCACCGAGAAGGACCGGGCGATGCATGCGGGCAAGTGGGATAAGTCGGCCCATGGCGCGCATGAAGTCCGCGGCCGCACGCTCGGAATCGTCGGCTATGGCAACATCGGGGCGCAGTTGTCGGTAGTCGCCGAGGCGCTGGGCATGCGCGTCGTTTTCTACGACACCGCCGACAAGCTCGCCTTGGGTAATGCTCGTCGCTGCGTCAGCCTCGACGAACTCCTCGAGATCTCCGACATCGTCTCGTTGCACGTAGACGGCCGGCCGTCCAACAGCTCACTGTTCGGGGAGAAAGAGTTCAGCCAGATGCGGCCGGGCGCCCTCTTCCTGAACTTGTGTCGCGGCTTTGTCATCGATCACGAGGCACTGCGCACGCATCTGCTTTCCGGCCACCTAGCGGGCGCTGCGGTCGACGTCTTCCTCGACGAGCCCCGGTCGGCAGGTGAGGAGTTCACCTCCGTTCTGCGCGGCCTGCCCAACGTCATCCTGACTCCGCACATCGGCGGGTCGACCGAGGAGGCCCAGGCCGACATTGGCGCGTTCGTGGGAGGCAAGCTCGTCGACTTCGTCAGGGAGGGAACTACGTCCTTGTCGGTGAACCTGCCGCGAGTGGCGCTCCCGCCGGCCCCTGGCACGCACCGGCTGGCACACCTGCACAAGAACGTGCCGGGAGTCATGGCGGCAATCAACTCGGTCCTCGCTGATCACCAGGTCAACGTCGAAGCGCAACTCCTGGGCACTCGCGGCGAGCTCGGATACGCGCTGACGGACATCGGGATCGACTACGCCGACGCCGTACTGGCCCGGCTCAGGGAGATGAGCGAGACGGTACGGCTGAGGGTCTTGTCTTGACGCTGGCCGAAGCACTACGCCGCGCGGTCGGCCCCGAGCACGTTCTTCTCGACAGCGATCTGCGTGCCTCGTACGAGACCGACTGGACTGGCAGGTTCACCGGCGCGTCCCGAGCCGTAGTCCGGCCGGCTACAACTACCGAGGTCGCCCGCGTGCTCGCCGTGTGCTGCGAGAGGCACGTCCCGGTCGTGGTCCAAGGCGGCAACACGGGCCTGGTTGGCGGTTCAGTTCCGGCTCCGGGACCCGCCGAGGACGCGCCAGTGATGCTGCTCACCAGCCGCCTGACCGAGCTAGGCTCGGTGTCGCTAGTCTCCCGCCAGGTCACAGCCGGCGCCGGCGTGACGCTGGCCGCGCTGACCGCGCATGCGCGCGCAGCAGGCCTTGACTTCGGCGTCGACCTCGCGGCGCGCGACTCAGCGACCGTGGGCGGTATGGTCGCGACCAACGCGGGCGGGATCCGGGTCATTCGGCATGGGAGCATGCGCGAGCAGGTCGCGGGTGTCGAAGCGGCGCTCATCGACGGACGAGTCGTCTCCCGGCTGGACGGCCCGGCCAAGGACAGCACCGGGTATGACATCGGACACCTGCTGGCAGGCTCAGAAGGAACGCTGGCGGTTGTCACCCGGCTCCGGCTGCGACTCATCTCGGCGGAACCGCAGCGCGCGGTCGCGATGATCGCGGTACTGGACACCAAAGCGGCGGTCGAGCTGCTGGCGGGTCTTCGTGCAGCGCTGCCTGGGATCAGCGCTGCCGAGCTTAGCTTCGGCCTGGGCCTCGCGCTCACTGCCCGGCACCTCGGCGTCCGGTTGCCCTTCGAAGACCCCGCGGGCGCGTACGTCCTGGTGGAAGTAGCGGCCGAGTCAGATCCGCTCGAGGAATTGCTGGCCGCGCTCGAAGGCCGCGAGCAGGTGCTCGATGCGACCGTGGCCTCATCCGCCGCCGACCGGGCCCGTCTCTGGGCGCTGCGTGAACGTCACACCGAGGCAATCAGCGCGGTCGGCGTGCCGGTAAAGCTCGACATCGCGGTACCCATGGACCGGCTCGCCGAGCTGGTCGAGCGCCTGCCGGACGCAGTCACGGCCGTCGAGCCGGCTGCGGAATTGGTGATCTTCGGCCATCTCGCGGAAGCGAACCTGCATGTCAACGTCCTCGGGGTCAGCGGCGGCATCGAGCTTGTCACTGAGGCCGTACTCACCCTCGTAGCTAGCCTCGGCGGCTCGATCAGCTCCGAACATGGCGTCGGGCGAGCCAAGGCACCCTGGCTTGCGTTGTCCCGTAGCCAGGCCGAGATCGAGGTCATGCGGTCGATCAAAGCCGCATTCGATCCGCTCGGGCTGCTCAACCCCGGCGTCCTGTTCTAGACCGCCGAGTGACGCAGGCAGGCGGCGTACAGTTCTGCTGACAGGGGTCCCGAACTCGGTATGGAGGCGCTATGACCGCGACCATGCGCATGCTCGCGCCATTGCGTCCTGCCGCGCGCATCCTCACCGGATCCACCTATGCCCTACTTGGCTTCGACTCGCTGCGGGCGCCAGGCGCCCGAGTCGATCTGGCTGCTCCCGTGCTGGCCGGTATCCGCAAGGCGGTGCCGCTCCCCGAGGATGATGAGCTAGTGGTGCGCGCGAACGGCGCCGTGCAGGTCGTTGCCGGAGTGATGCTGGCGATGGGCTGGGCCCCGCGAGTGTCCGCTCTGGTCCTGGCCGGCTCGCTGGTTCCGACCACCCTGGCCGGTCACGCGTACTGGAACGCCGAGGACCCGGCCGCCCGCAAGATACAGCAGATTCAGTTCCATAAGAACATGGCCATGATCGGCGGACTGCTGTTCGCTGCGCTCGATCAGCCCGACGGTCCCTGACGCGACACTGATCGCGGCCTCGTGGGGATAGCGGAGCCAGGGCGTCGGCCCCGTTCCCATCCTGGTTCTGGGTTCTGGAGGTAACCCGCGTTCGGCAGGGGCCGTGACGCGTGCGGAGGATCGGGAGATGATCGGTTCATGAGAAGGCTGCGAGCAGGTCCGGAGCGTGACGCGGCCATCCAGCGGATGCGCGATCGCTGGAGCGCGGACGAGGCGGCGCTCAGGCAGGCCCCGTTCCCGATTGTCGGGCTCGCGCCGCCCTTCCCGAGCCCGGTTAGCCTGGGCGGATTCGAATCTGGCAACGGGCACGTCCTGAAAGTTGGGCTGCTGTACGGAGCGACGGGTCCTTCCGCGGGCCGCCAGGTCTCTGTATGCACGGCTCCGGCGCCGGAGGATCCCGGAGCGCTGGCGTTCGCCGATCTACTGGCCAGTCTTCTGCACGAGTTCGAGGGTGACGGAGATGGCCCGATGTCGGACAGCGGCGTCATGCAGCGCGCCGAAATTCTCCTCGACGGCGTGCCTCAGACCATGCACACGCTCGAGAAGGGCGCGGTATGGGTGGCAGTTGCCGCTCCTCGGCTCGACGACAGGGCGCTGCTGGTCACGGTCGCCGCCCGTGGATTGCCGTTGTCTGAGCTTGCCCTGGCCCGAGTCGATGATCTTGAGCCATTCCTGACTGGACGACGCGAGCGCATCGAGGCCGTCCTGGCCCGTGCAGGCTCACAACCTGGACCGGAAGACTGGGACCTCCCCCTTGCGAGCGGCATTGAGGGCCACCAGGCGCTGGCGCGCGCCATGATCGCGATGACGCAAGCCAGAATGGCGTCCGGCGACGCGCTGCAAGGTCCGTCCCTCGGCAGCGACTACGCGCGCCGCTGGGAAGTCGCGACCAGGGCTCAGATGGACCTGGCCGGCCAGGAGCGAGATCAGGCCGAGGACGAGATCCACTCGATGGTCAACCACTTGTGCCAGCTCGCCGAGTCGGCGACCTGGTTCAGCAATCCGGATCTGGCGGACAAGGCGATTGGCGAGACGCTCGACCATAGTGCCTACGGGCAGGATGGGCCGAGCGCCGCGGCGCAGCGGGCCTGGTCGCGATACTGGAGCCTGCACGGGCAGGAGCCGCTCGCCTTCGGAACCCTGTCGTCGGCTAAGGAGTCCTGGCTAGCGGCCTGGGAGCGCTGGTCAAATACCATCTAGCCATGTGACCCCTAGCCAACTCGCCAACGCTGTCCTGCAGGCCGCCGCTGTTGGCCTAACTGATCGCGGCGTAGACCTGTCCGTGCTCCCGGATCAGGTGACTGTCGCCCGGCCCAGGAATCCTGGCCACGGTGACTACGCCTCGACCCTCGCGTTCCAGATAGCCAAGAAGGCGGGCATCCCTGCGGATGAGCTGGCACAGGCAATCGCCGACAAGCTCGTCAGCGATCCGGCAATCCAGAAGGTGGAGATTGCCGGCCACGGTTTCCTGAATATCTGGCTTCGGTCATCGGCAGCCGGGGCGATCGCAGGCACAATCGTGGAGGACGCGGACGCGTTCGGGCAGGGAACGAGCCTCATCGGGCAGCGCGTCAACCTTGAATTCGTGTCGTCCAACCCAACGGGCCCGGTCCACATTGGCGGGGTTCGATGGGCCGCCGTAGGCGATGCGCTTGCCCGGCTGCTGCGCGCCCAAGGGGCTGCAGTCACAACTGAGTACTACTTTAACGACGCGGGCGTGCAGATCGACAGGTTCGCGGCATCGCTGCTCGCAGCGGCGCGGCATGAGGAAACGCCGTCCGACGGCTATTCCGGCGAGTACATCGGTGAGATCGCCCAGGCGGTGCTGAACGAGCACCCTGAGGCTCTCAGCAAGCCGGATGCTGATGCGCGAGAGATCTTCCGTTATGCGGGCGTAGCGCTGATGTTCGACGAGATCAAGTCGTCGCTGGCAGACTTCGGCGTGCATTTCGACGTGTATTTCGCCGAGAAGGACCTGCATGACAAGGGTGAACTCAGCGCAGCATTGATCACGCTCAGGCAGCTAGGTCACGTGTATGAAGCTGACGGTGCCACCTGGGTCCGTACCACCGACTTCGGCGACGACAAGGACCGCGTTTACGTACGCCGCAACGGCGAATTTACCTACTTCGCCGCCGATTGCGCCTACTACCTCGACAAGCGGGGGCGCGGCTTCAACAAGATCGTCATCATCCTGGGCGCCGACCACCATGGCTATATCCGGCGCTTGCGCGCCAGTGCCGCCTGTTTCGGCGACGACCCCGACGAGACGCTGGAAGTCCTGATCGGGCAGATGGTGAACCTGCTTCGTGACGGCCAGCCGCTCCGGATGTCCAAACGGGCTGGCACCCTCGTCACCATTACCGACATCGTTGACGCGATAGGGGTCGACGCGGCGCGCTACGCACTCGCGAGATATTCGCTGGACTCAACGATCGATCTCGACCTGGACTTGTGGACACGGCGTAGCAGCGACAATCCCGTCTACTACGTGCAGTATGCCCACGCCAGGATCGCGTCCCTGTTGCGAGACGCGGCCGAGGCCGGCATCACGCGTGGCAGTCACTATGACGCAAGCCAGCTGTCTCACGAACGGGAGAACGACCTCCTGAAGACGCTGGCCGAGTTCCCGGCGGTGGTCGCCAGTGCGGCGGAGCTGCGTCAGCCGCATCGAGTCGCGAGATACCTGGAAGACCTAGCCGGTACATTCCACCGGTTCTACGACGCGTGCCGTGTCCTTCCGCGCGACGGCGGGCCGATCGATGACCTTGGACGAGCGCGTTTGTGGCTGGCCGAAGCAGCGCGGATCGTCCTGGCTAACGGCCTTCGCCTGCTCGGGGTGTCAGCACCCGAACGGCTGTAGGGCGTCGCGATGGTGTCAATGTACGGTGCGCCGAAGATGCTCCGGGTCATGGATTCGCCAGTCTTGGTGGCCATCCGGCCAGGCGAGAAGCACGGCCCAGGACCGTCCATACCGGCACCAGGCCATGATGGTCACCGGATGCCACCGGTCGTCGGCACAGAGCACAGCCGCGTGTGGCCAGTCTGGGGACAGCCGGTCAACGGTGAGCAGACGACCCCTGGGAATGCGCGTGAGCTTGGGCTGAGGCGGCACGCGCTGACGATAACACGTTCGACTGACAGTCATATGGGTGCCGATAGTCGAGATTGTATTCGAAGGCAGGACGCCGAGTCACCTGTGATCCTGCCTCGCGCGAGCAAGCGAAGCGCCCGACCGAGTAGTGGAGGTCACATGCCAGCCGACGTCCGTCCGCCCTACGACCCGGATCTCGCGGCGGCGCTGTTCTTGCTCAAGGAGCAAATGCCATCGACGGTCACGCCCGACATGATCGAGCTCATGCGGGCTGCGCCGATATCCGGGCCGATCGAGAAGTTGCTCGAGGGACGAGACGTCAGTCACCGCGAGGTGACGGTTCCCGGCTATCACGGCGACGACATCGTGCTCTCGATCTTCGCCCGCGACGACCACCGCGGGACCGGCCCCGGCATCTACCACATCCACGGCGGCGGCATGATCATCGGCGACCGCTTCACCGGCGCTCAGATGGCGCTTGACTGGGTCGAGCAGTTCGATGCCGTCTGTCTGTCGGTCGAGTATCGGCTGGCGCCGGAGTTTCCGGACCCTTACCTCATCGAGGACTGCTACGCCGGGTTGATCTGGACGGCTGACCACGCCAACGAGGTCGGTATCGACGCCGGCCGGCTGATCATCGCCGGTGGCAGCGCGGGCGGCGGGCTCGCGGCCGGAACGGCCCTGCTCGCGCGCGATCGGAAGGGACCGCCGCTGTCGGGCCAGCTCCTTATCTGCCCGATGCTTGATGACCGCAACCAGACCGTCTCGGCGAACCAGTTCGTCGGTGTCGGGGTGTGGGACCGCGACAGCAACAAGACAGGCTGGGCTGCCTACCTCGGCGAGCGCTACGGCGCGGATGACATTTCGATCTACGCGGCTCCGGGGCGGGCCACCGATCTGTCCGGACTGCCGCCCGCCTACATCGACGTGGGCTCAGCTGAGGTTTTCCGCGACGAGGCCGTCGCATACGCATCCCAGATATGGGCCGATGGCGGCGCCGCCGAGCTACACGTGTGGTCGGGTGGCTTCCACGGCTTCGACGGACTGGCGCCGCATGCCCGCATCTCCCGGGAGTCGGTCCAGACGCGCACTAACTGGCTGGCACGTCACTTCGGCGCCTGAGCCGGAGCCGCTCTCGCGGCGGCCGGCCATGCGCATCATGAATGGGACGAGGTCGTGCGGTCGATGGGTATCCCGCCCGTCAGCGCAGGGCCAATCCGCCGTCGACGAGGACCACCTGACCCGTGACGTAGCGGGCGGCGACAAGCCCGACGCAGGCCTCGGCGACGTCTTCAGGAGTACCAGACCGGCGCAGTGGCGCCATTCCTCTGACCGCTTCGCGGACAGCGTCCCAGTCGGCCGTCCACGGCGTGTCGATCAAGCCGGGTGCGAGCGCGTTGACGCGGATCTCGGGCCCGAGCGCATTGGCGAGCAGGAGCGTCAGGTGGTTGAGGGCAGCTTTCGAGGCCGCATACGGGATTGACGAACCGGTTGGCCGAACGCCCGCCAGGGACGTGATGTTGACAATCACGCCGTCACCAGCGGCCCGCAGATGCGGCGCAGCAGCCCTGATGACGTTCCAGGTGCCGAAGACGTTCACTCTGAAGATCCGCTCCCAGATCTCGTTCGTGCAGGCGTCGAGGTCGTGGTGCGGGATGACCTCTGTCGTGCCGGCGTTGTTCACCAGGATGTCAAGCCGTCCGTAGCGCTCGACCGCCGTCGCGACGAGCTGCGCTGCTTCGGCCTGGTCGCTGATGTCGGCCCGCACGTAGGCGGCGTCGGGCAGTGCGGCGGCGAGGCGCTCGCCAGCCGAGACCGACGAGCTCGAGTTGACGACAATGCTGACTCCCCGCTCGGCCAGGGCGGTCGCGATCGCAGCCCCGATCCCGCTCGACGATCCCGTTACCAATGCCACCCGACCCTGTAGGTCAGCCACGTCTCACCAGCCTGGTTGTCCGGTCAATCGTCACGGACAATACCCGAGCCGCTGGAGAATGACCCAGTGACCATTACTCTCATCACCGGAGCCAACAAGGGTCTCGGCTACGAGACAGCCAGGCGACTCATCGAGCTCGGTCATACCGTGCTCGTCGGCGCCCGCAATCCGCAGCGCGGCACGACAGCCGCGCGTGAACTCGGTGCGACCTTCATCCAGATCGACCCGACCGACGACGACAGCGTCGGCGCCGCAGCCGCCCGAGTGCGTGGCGAATACGGACGCCTGGACGTCCTGATCAACAACGCGGGTACTGCCGAACCACGCCTAGGCGCTGACGAGCTAACCGCGGCGGCCGCGATGGAGGGCTTCGCGATCAACGTTCTGGGCCCTATCAGGGTGACGCACGCCTTCTTGCCCCTGCTGCGCGAGGCCGAACATCCGCGCATCGTCAACGTCTCAAGCGCGGTCGGGTCGTTCCACCGCATCCTGACACCGGGTTCAGTCGAGAACGCGGTCACCCTGCCGGTCTACCCTGCCGCCAAGGCGGCGCTGAACATGCTGACGGTGCAGTACGCGCGAGCGCTGGACGGCATTCTCGTCAACGCCGCCGACCCCGGATTTACCGGCACCGACTTCAACAACCACCGCGGCACGCAGACCGTCGCCGAAGGTACCGACGCAATCGTCCGCCTCGCTACCCTGCCACCAAACGGGCCGACCGGGACCTTCCAGGACCGATATGGCACCGTTCCCTGGTAAGTGCGGACCAGAACCCCGACGATGGAGCGAGGACGAACTCGTCAGCGCTGATGGCCATGGTGAAACGAGCGGTGGCCCTCAGCGCAGCTACGGCGCTCACCGAGCGCGCGCCAACACCGCGGCACCGCGACCTCGCGCCGCTGCCGACGATGGCGGAGCGAGGTCAGAGCTTGAAGAGCTTGGAGCACGGGACCGGAATCCGCACGAGCTGCGGGCCAAAGTCCACGAGCACGGCAACTTCGTCTTCCACTCCAAGCACGGTGCCGAGGCCGTATTTGTCGTGCGTCACCAGATCCTGAGGAGCAAAAGTCTCCACCGGCGGCAACGGAGTCTGGTTGTTGAAGGGACTTCCGGGCAGCATGCGCCTTGGCGCTGGGCGGTTCGACTTCATCACTACTAGTATGCGCTCTCCCCGGCACGACCTGTGCACGGATAGGTGTGTCCGTTGCCTGATTGATGCCAGACGCCCTCCGCCGAGGCGCAAGCCGACTGCTTCGAGGCGCTTGGCGAGCCTGGCCGGAACCGTTCTCGCTGCCTGGAGGAGCGTGCCCGAGCGCCTGCGGCGTCGGCACGTGGTAGTACCGGATTCGGGCTAATCCCCGGCCGCGCTCACGATCGATCGCGTACTCGATTTAGCGCATCTGAACTGGCCCGACGCAGCAGGAGGTGTCGCGGGCGGGTCAATGCGCCGTCCAGGGCCGCAGCTTGTCGGGATTGCGTATTGCCCAGATGTGCTTGATCCGATCGCCTGCGACGTCGAAAGCGAAGACCGTCACCGTGACGCCATCAAGCTGAGCCACGAGGCCAGGCTGGCCGTTGACCGTGCGCTCCAGGATCGCGAGGTTGCTCGGTGCCCGGCCAGCAATATCGACGACATAGTGCGCGATCTGCTCGCCGCCTTCAATGGGGCGCAGCGCGGCGCTGACGCGGCCGCCGCCGTCGGCGGTCACCGTAGCGTCGGGATCGAGGAGGCTGATGAGGGCTTCGATGTCCTTGGCTTCCCATGCCTTCTTGAAGTCCCTGACAATGCCGAGCTGCCGGGCCGCAGGGGTCGCAGGAGGCTGCGACGCCCGGATGCGTCGTCGCGCTGAGGAGGCCAGCTGGCGGCATGCCGCCGAAGTACGCCCGGTGATCTCGGCCACCTCGGCGAAGGGATAGTCGAAGACATCGTGCAGGATCAGCGCGACGCGTTCGGCCGGGGTCATCGATTCGAGCACCACAAGGAAGGCCATGCTGACCGTCTCATCGAGCGTGACGCGGTCGGCGGGGTCGGCCGTGACCGCGCTCGACTGGCCGCTGATCCACTCCGTGGGTTCGGGCAGCGGCTCGGGGATCCATTCGCCCACATAGCGCTCGCGCCGGGCCCTGGCCGAGCCGAGCACATCCAGGCAGATGCGGCTCGCGACCCTGGACAACCAGGCGCCGGGCGATTGGATGGCGTCCCGCTGCTGCGCGGACATTGCATACCAGCGGGCGTAAGTCTCCTGCACGGCATCCTCGGCCTCGGCCAAGGAGCCCAGCAGCCGGTAGGCGAGATTGATCAGCTGACGGCGCTCGCTCATGATCGCGGTTAGGGCCGGATCGGGCCGGCCCCGGCCTGGATCAGCGGCGTTTGGCCCGGATCGGCTGGTCAAGGTACCCCGTTCCCTTATTCGCATCTGCCATCACTAGTTCGACGAGACAGCCCGCCTGAATGTGAGGTCGGCGCGTCGCCTCACATTCCGGAGGACTCTTTCGTCGTATCGGTGAGAAGAACAGACCAGCGGGCCGCCGGCGCAGACCGTGCCCCGCGACAAGCAGCGGGAGATGACGATGGACGCTCGTCTCGATTATCTCGCCAGCCCCCTGGCGATGAAGGTCGTCAAGCAGATCAACTCGGCCGTGGCCGTTCTGCGTGATTCGACTCTGCCGGCCGCAACGCAGGAGCTGGTGAAGCTCAGAGCCAGCCAGATCAACGGCTGCGGCTTCTGCACCGACATGCACACGAAGGAGGCCCTGCATGCGGGGGAAAGCCAGCAGCGCCTGAACCTGGTCGCGGCGTGGCGCGAGGCGAAGGTCTTCACCGAGTCCGAGCGGGCCGCACTGGAGCTCGCTGAGCAGGGCACCCGCATCGCTGATGCCGCTGGTGGTGTCACCGATGAGGCCTGGACTAACGCGGTCAAGCACTACGACGATGACCAGCTCGTCGCACTGGCGGCGGTCATCGCTCTCATCAACGCCTACAACCGGATGAACGTCATCGTCCGGCAGCCCGCGGGGGACTACCGGCCCGGCCAGTTCGGATAGCGGGCCGCCCGCCTCGCAGAACCAGAAAAGCACCTTAGAACCGCCAGTGGGGCAAGCACGTCAATACGCGCAAGACAGCTGAAAGAGCAGGCCAACCCATGAGCGATCTGCAGGCAATCGCTGACCGCGTCGAGATCGAAGCACTGCGCGGCGAGTTCTCCGACGCGGCAATGATGCGGGACCGTGCCCGCCTCGCCTCGCTGTTCACGCCCGACGGAGCGCTGCGGATGCCCAACATACCGGCCGAGTTGGTCGGCCGGGACGAGATCCGCACCGGGGGCGAGCGACTGCAGGCCGAGTGGGACTTCTTCATACAGACCACGCATCCGGGCACGATTCAGCTGGACGGCGACACCGCGACCGGCCGTGCCTACATCCAGGAACTCGCGCGTACCCGCAACGGCCGCCAGGGACTGAACTACGCCATTTACCACGACCGCTACCTGCGCACGCTCGACGGTTGGAAGTTCACAGAGCGCGTCTACGAAGTTAGATACCTCGACACCACTCCCCTGTCGGGCTCGGCGCCTCAGGCAGCGGGGACGACTCGCTGACGGTCGCTTTGATGATGCTTGCATCGTGGCGAATTCGCTTAGCGATGTCGTCGATGCCTTCCTCGGAGTGTTGGGGTGCAGGTCGTAGTATCCCGGCGTGACATCTGAGCGCGGCGACCTCTCCCCGCGGCAGCAGGCCTTGCTGGACCAGTGGTTTCCGGGTGCGAGCCTTGAGAGGGATCACAGCTGGGGACTGGTCGAAACGACTGTCCTGGAGATGAGGCACGCCGGGTCGCGATTCATCGTCAAGGCCGGCGGCGACGATGACCATCACATCGAGCGCGAGCTCGACGCTCATCTTCGCTGGCTCTTGCCGTGGACCAGCAGAGGCAAGGCACCGAGTTTGGTGCACGGCGACGCGGCCGCAAAGCTGCTGGTTACCAGGTATCTGCCCGGTCGGCTCGTGCTCGGCAGCCGCTACGGTGACGATCCGGGCACGTACCGGCAGGCGGGTGAATTGCTAGCCTTGTTCCATGCCCAGGCGGCTGTGATCGACGACGGCTACGAAACGCGCGGGAACCAGAAGGCGCTGGCATGGCTGAGCGGACCGCACCGCATCGCGCCGCCCGTCGTGGCGCTGCTGCGCGCGCAGATCGCGGCGTGGCCGACACCGCCCGCCGTCCTCACGCCCACTCATGGCGACTGGCAGCCCCGCAACTGGCTAATCCACAACAACATCGTCAGCGTCATCGACTTCGGGCGTGCGGCGATGCGCCCGGCGATGACAGACTTCGCCCGGCTGGCAGTCCAGGACTTCCGCCGCGACCCGAACCTGGAGGCAGCCTTTCTCGACGGCTATGGGAGCGACCCGCGCCAGCGCGACGCGTGGCACCGCACCAGAGTCCGCGAGGCGATCGGCACCGCGGCGTGGGCGCGCAAGGTAGGCGACGAGGCGTTCGAAGCGCAAGGCCACCGGATGATCGCCGAGGTCCTCTCAGCGCCGTGACGCGACCGGCCCTGCTCAGGCTGGCGTTCAGCGGCCGCTGGGCTTCGCGGACCCGTCGGGAGGAAGCTTGCCGGTCTGGTGCGGGAGGAGGATGCCAAGGGATCCGACATTGGCGGACCTGGCTGGAGTCACGCGGATGGTGACGTTGCCTAGTTTCGCTGACTTGTTGACGACCCGCTGGGTGGGAAGTTCGGCGCTCCTGCCGCGGCTAGTGAGGTAGGCAAGTCCCTGGTTCAGGTAGGCGAGCGGGCCGGGGGTGAGCATTCTGCTCCAGGCAGGCCTGGTCTCGTGCCGCAGCCAGCAGTAGCAGGCCATGGCGTATCCGAACTCGCTGGATCTGAGGTAGCCCAAGCGGCTGTACGTATCGTTGCGACGGGCGGCATTGAGGGTCATGTCGTCCAAGTCGCCGCGCGGGACGATGGACCAGCCGCGATCGTTCCTGGCGAAGCGCAGCGCGGCGTTGGTGCTGAAAATGCCGAATCCGAAGTACACCGTCAGCAGGTCGGTGAGCCGTTCGTGGTCCGAGCGCTGGTTGGTGATGCGTCGTTCGCCAAGGAGCTTGACGTGACCAAGCTCATGGACGGCGATTGCGGTGAGCAGGACCGGATCGGCCGTTTCGCTGGTGTCGAGGCCGATGATCGCGCGGCCGTCTTTCATGTGAAAATGCCCGACCGTCCTGCTCTTTCCCAGCCTGGCAGCCTCGCGCTTATCAATTGAGCCGTCGAATAGGTCGACCTTGACGAGGGCGGGCTTGACGTTCATCAGGCCACATAGGTGCCTGACGAATGTGTCAACCTGCGGCGGTGTGGCCGAGTAGCCCGGTGAGATGAAGTCCGCCGTCGGGAGGATAACCTCGCGCCGCAAGACCTCCATGCCGAACTGTTCGGTGAGCCATCGCATCGATGACTCGATCCACCTCTGGGTACTCGCATCTACCGGGCATTGCGGGCCGGAATCCGGCTCCCGCGGCCCGTTACTCATGGTTCCCGGATCTCATCACGGCCTGCCCTGCCCGATGGCGGCTTTGATCGCGACCGCGACGCGGCGCAGCTACCAGCTCCCGCGGCGCTTTCACACAATCTAGCTCGTAACAGTCCAAGACAGAAGATAAGAATCGGCACGTCCGAGCCGTGACTCACGCCGAAGTCGCGGTCCGCTCGACATGCCGCCGGCGGCCCGGCGGGACGCACGACAACGGACAGCGGCTGGAACGCTTCTTGCCTCCTATCCTGATTGGATGAACTTGAGGTTCAGCGGCGAGGTGTGGTTCTGGAAAGGCCCCGCGCCATGGCATTTCATCACAGTTCCGGAGGAGGATTGCGTTGAGCTGGAGGCGACCTCTCCGTTCGTGAGCTATGGCTGGGGCATGATTCCGGTCACGGCGCAGATCGGCAGTACCGGATGGAGGACGTCGTTGTTCCCGAAGGATGGGCGCTACGTCGTGCCGCTGAAGGCGTGGGTGCGGAAGGCCGAAGGGCTTGAGCTCGGGGATATTGTGACGGTCCACCTGACCGTCGGGGGCTAACCAGACGTGCGCAGTCCCTCTTACTCCCCGCTCCTCCGACGTCGGCTTGCGACTATCGGGAAGCGCAAGAACAGGCGTTGACACTCAGCGGATCTTGGTTGGTGCGGCGAGAGCGAAGAAGTCGGTCAGCAGTTGCGTGACGCGCTCGGGTTCGTCGTGATGGACCCAATGCGACGAGTCGGGCAGGTGCTCGACGTGGTCTAGGTTGGGCACGTCATCGTGATCGGGCTCGGCTAGCTCTGAGCCGAGGTAGCGGTCGTCGTCCCCCCAGATGACCAGCGTGCGCGCCTGGATTGGGCGAAGCTGCGCCTCGGCGCGCTTCGGCGACTGCCGCACCGAATTCCGGTAGTAGCTGATCATCCCGGTAGCCGCGCCTGGCTGCGACCAAGCCTCGATATAGCGGTCCATGTCCTGCGGCGTGAAGGCGCCGGGGCGGGCGTCGCGCAGAAAGTGCCGGAAGAATCGCCAGTGGTCGGCGTGCACAACGCTTTCGGGCAGCTCCGGGAGGTCGAAGAAGAAGAAGTACCAGGACCTCCTGAGCTGGCCCGGGTGGTGCAGGCCCTGCGATAGCTTCCGCGGATGGGCCGCGTTGAGGATGGCCAGCCGGTCCACGACCTCCGGGTACTTCATCGCGGTGAACCAGGCGACGGTTCCGCCCCAGTCATGACCGACCAGTAGCGCGGACTCGGCACCGCGTTCATGGATGAGACCACAGATGTCTGCGGTCAGCTGGTCGGTGTCGTAAGCGGCGACACCGTCGGGCTTCGACGACAGGTTGTAGCCGCGCAGGTCGGGCGCGACGACGCGGAATCCCGCAGCCGCGAGCGGCCTGATCTGTTGCCGCCAGCCGTACCAGAACTCGGGGAACCCGTGCAGAAGGACGATTAGCGGCCCGTCGCCTGCCTCGACATAATGCAACCGCTGGTCGCCGATCTCGGCGTAACCTTCACGAAGTTCGCGTAGTTCGTCCCCCATCGCCGCCTCCGTGGGTAGCTCGCTGCGGTCCATGTTCCCTGCCCTCGTGCGGGCTGCTTCAATCGCAAGTGCCGGGTCTGCCGAGTCCGGCCCGGATTGCAGCCTGCAGGCACGCGTCCCCGGCCGGGCACCTGTCCCAGGGTGAGGGCAGCCACGCGCCACGAATCTCATCGACCACGGACTCACCTCAGCGCCTGGACCAAGCAAGGTAGCTGTTTGCTGCTCTCTGCGGCCGTCGTTAAGGTTGTCGAGTCCACGCCACGGGCCGAATCAGTCCCTGGTATACCCGCGGTGGCCGGCAAACCAGCTACGGTGCTCCGCCTGGCACACGGCTGCGCTGCCGGGTTGCCAGCCAGAGGAGGAGTCGGATGACGCAACCGGATGACCGCCCGATTCGCTGGGGAATCCTCGCTACGGGTGGCATCGCCCATGCCTTCGCGCATGATCTCGCGTTGCAGGCCGATTGTGAGGTTGTCGCCGTCGGGTCGCGGTCCCAGGCATCGGCGGACGCGTTCGGGGACGAATTCGGCGTACCCCACCGACACGCGAGCTACCAGGCTCTCGTCAACGATCCGGATGTCGATGCCGTGTACGTGTCGACGCCCCACCCCGGCCATCACGACGCCGCGCTGCTCGCGATCAACGCGGGCAAGGCCGTGCTCGTCGAGAAGCCGTTCGCCATGGACGCAGCCCAGGCACGCGAGATGATCGACGCCGCGCGCGACCAGAAAACGTTCCTCATGGAAGCAATGTGGACGCGCTTCCTGCCGCACATTGCGCGGGTGCGTGAGATCCTCGCCGCGGGAACCCTCGGCGATGTCGTCTACCTGACCGCCGAGCACGGGCAGTGGTTCGCCCAGGATCCGCAGTTCCGGCTGTTCGCGCCGGAACTGGGCGGCGGGGCGTTGCTGGACCTTGGCATCTACCCAGTCTCGTTCGCGAGCCTGGTGCTTGGCGTGCCGACACGGATCACCGCGGTCAGCAATCCGGCGTTCACGGGCGTTGACGCCACGACGTCGATGATCTTCCAGTACGACAGCGGCGCCCACGCGGTGCTGACCACAACCTTGCTGGCCGCATCGGGCAACCCCGCCGCCATTTACGGCACGGCAGCGAGGATAGAGATCGACGGCTGGTTTTACACGCCGACCGCGTTCCGTGTGATCTCGCGTGACGGCACCGAAATGGAGCGCTTCGAAGAACCGTATGAAGGGCTCGGGCTGCGCGGCGAGGCCGCCGAGGTGGGACGCTGTCTTCGCGCGGGGCTGCTAGAGAGTCCGCTGCTCCCACTCGATGAGACATACACGATCATGCAGGCAATGGACGAGATCCGCCGGCAGATCGGCTTGTCTTACCCGTCGGCTGATCGCGCCCGGCCGTGAGGTTCGCGACGTCCCGGCCATACCTGGCCCGACGCATTCGCCATCAGCGCTCCGCGCGGGCGCGCTCGCGCAGCGCCGACCGGCCTTCAAAAGCTAGAACGACGAGGAGAGCAGCAGTGACGCCTAGTAGGCACCGATCGGCATTTATCGAGTTCCCGAACGAGCTCGAGGTTCTCATCACACGAGAGTTCGACGCTCCGATCGCTCTCGTCTTCGAGGTATTGACGAAGCCCGAGCATGTGAGCAAGTGGGGCGCTTACCCCTCGGACCCAATGACGGAGTGCTCGATCGATCTGCGCGTTGGAGGGAACTACCACCACTCCTTCGTCACGGAGGACGGAACCGAGTGCTCGTTCCGCGGAACCTACCTGGAGGTCGAGCCGCCGACGCGGACGGTGGAGACATGGCTATTCGGCGGCTGGCCGGATGCGGAGGCGGTCGAGACCTGGGAGCTGCACGAAAATGACGGAGTGACGACGCTCGCGATGCGGCTCGCGTTCCGCGACAAAGCTGGCCGTGACCACTATCCCGCCAGCGCTCAGGAAGCGGGCGAACTCACCAGCTCCGACGGCCCGCCCGCCAGCTTCGACGCGATGGAAGACATCCTCAGGTCACTACTCGACCTGGAGGGAACGGTATCTGAGTAGCTGAGATTCAAAGCCAAACTTCAATGCCCGCGCGCGAATGATGCAGCCATTGTTCTCTTACTGCATGGCTGGGATGAGCGCGGACAGCAGCTTGTCTAGCTAGAAACCGCCAAGCAATAACTGCATATGATCCGTCAACGATCACTTGGCACTAGGCAACACTGCACACCGCTCACTGATCGTTCTCGGCACACGACCGCCTCCCTGCTGAGGAAGCTGCTCGCGGGCTCAACGACCTGGTGACCCACCTCGTTAGTGTCGAATCGGGGTTCGGCGGTCAGGATCTGACTAGGCTCGCGGAGCGGCGGCGCAACACCACGGTGACGGCAAGGACGATCATAACGAGGGCGAGCAAGGCGATCGCGGCCACCAAGATGAACCCGACTGCCGATGAGACAACCAAGGGCCCGATGGGCCGCGTCGTCCATGCTGACGGCTTGGGGCCAAGCAATCTCATGTGCTGGAAAAGTGTTGTTACAGTGACTTGGGGGCGCGCGCCACTCAGCAATTCATACACCAGCAATCCACCGGCGTGCGGGGCGCAGAGCATGGTCACGGGGGGCGAGACAATGACCCTGTGGGTACCCTTGAGAGCCGTGATCGCCTTCATGGTGTACGTCTCGACCTGATAGCCGTTGATCCTGCGCTGTTTTGAATGGGCGGGGAATTGGCCGAATTGGCTGCAGTTACCGCCTCCGATATAGGTCGCCACCGTGGGCAGGCCGTTGCTGGGCCAGCTGGCATCGGCCCAAAGAACCCTCTTGCCGGTCGTCACCGTGGAGTTCTGCACGAGCCAACTGCCGCTAGCGCGCGTCACGGAGGTGGAGCCAATGCGCCAGGCGGACGGCAAGCCGGTCAGCTGCACGGCGAACTTAACTGGCTGGGTGGCATCGCCGCCAAAGGCGACGCTGCGGGCGATTCGCAGCAGCGTCTGATCTGGTTGCTGCAAGCCGACGCGGACCAGTTCGGCCCAGTATCCGGGCGCGTATTCCCAGACCAGAGCCGGATGTTGTGGCCCATAGCCGGACTCCCAGAACGCTTGATGGCCGTTGATATCCGGGGCGGCGCCGGAGAGAATGCTCTGCCCGTTACACAGCAGACGGTGGTGCCGGCCATCGAAGGTGCAGATGCTCCGGGAGTAGTCCGACAGCCGCCAGCGAGTGTTGGCGTCCCGGCTCGTATACGAATTCAAATTCAGGTTGCGTTCCTGGTACACGGTGAGCGAGCCGTTAACGTCGCCGGTGGCGCCGGTCAGGGCCGCTTCACCGGGCGGGAGCCAGCCGAAGGACATGCTCACGTTCAGTGGATCAAACTGGCCAGGCGCCGGGGCCGGATTAGCAATCAGGGGCCGAGCTGGCCCCGCGCGGTGATCGTGCGCGGGCATTGTGACTGCTAGCGCGATCCCGCCTGCCGCCGCTGCGGCCACGACGGGAGCGACCACTGCTGAGAACCGTCTCCGGCGACGCAGGGACCGGCCCCGGTGGAGCGTCTCAGCGACGCTGACTCTGGCCGGCGGTTGCTCGGCGTCGGTCACCTGCCGGTATAGGTCGCGAATCTGCTCTTCGAGCGGTGTCATATCGCCTCCTCAACGGCGTTGTCGGCAGGGATCGCGGCGCCGCGTCGCGGCTGAGCGTTAGGGCTGGCCTCGAGCTGGCGGCGGAGGGTGGCCAGGGCGCGGGCCGTCTGGCTTTTGACTGTCCCCGAAGAGCATCCGAGTACCTCGGCTGAGTGCTCAACGTTCAGGTCGCAGTAGTAACGCAGCACTAGTACAGCGCGCTGGCGAGCGGGCAAGCGAGCGATAGCCACGCGTAGGTCGATGGCGGCGTCGGCGTCACGGTCTGCCGCGGGCCGATCAGGTTGCAGGCTGCCCAGGATGACTCGACTGGCCCAGGCCGAGCGTCGCTCGTGTAGGAACTCGCGCACGATGATGGTGCGGGCGTAAGCATCAACACTCGTTGCCTTCCGGGCCCGGTGCCAGTGCACGTACAGTCTGATGACGCCAGCCTGAACGAGATCGTCGGCACGATGCCAGTCGTGGCACAGCAGCAACGCGAGTCGCCGCAGCGACGGCAGCCGTGCGGCGATGTATTCGGCGAACTCGGCATCCGTCTCTGCCGGCATTGGATGTGGTGTCCTCCTAATCGCGCACGCTCACGCTACCTAGAGGCGCACAGGCCGCCCCCTGGTTGCATGCCAATTGGAATCCGCGACGCGAAGTCACAGGCCCCGAGCTATCAGCCTCCGGGCAACGCCCGCCGCGCGGCGAACGGGCTCGCGCACCTTCTCGCGGCTTGGTGCCCGACTGCTCATTGCAAGCGAACCGGTGTCACTTCCAGTTATCGCAGCTTGATGCCGCTCGATAATGACACCTGAACTGCACGAATAACGGACACCATTGAAGAGCTCTACCCAGCCGCGCAAGCGGTGTTCATGGGCATGGCACCAGTCCCCTGCCGTGCCCCTGACCTGCGGCTTCGTCGCTGAACGACTCGCGGAATCAGCCGAGACGGATGGGGAGCACAGCTGAGGCTGGCTCGCTAGACTTGTTCGAATTAATCCCATTGAACTGGGAAGTTGAGCTACGGGATTCGAACCCCGGACCTCTTGCATGCCATACGCAACCAGCCGGTCGCCGCATGTAGCCAGATGTCGTTCTACCTGCAGCTTTATTCGCTGGACGCGGCTGTGTGTCGCCCCGGATCGCCATTCCCTTGCTCCCCAATTGCTCCCCGACACGTGATCTTCGGCAGCAGCCTCGGCGAGAGATCTGGAGTCGCGCCTAGCATGCGTATTTTCGCTACCGCTACAGGCAAGCCCACGCCGAGCATGCGCCGCATTGCCCATGCTCAGCTCGAGGAGCCGTACTGGATGGGGACGGTGATCACCTGGGTGCTGGTCCATGCTGCGCCGCCGGCAGGGAGATGCCAGATAGTCAGGGTGCTGCCGTGGACGGCCAGGGCGTCAGCCTGGCCGCTGGTGCCGGGCGCTAGGGTGGCGCTGCCGACGGGCAGGGCGGGCAGCGGGTGCCAGTGGCTGCCGGCGCCGTCGATTACGTCGGCGCGGCCGGATGTCGTGAGTACGGCGGCAGACCCGCCGGTTCCGAATGATGTCGAGGCAATGGCCTGGCCGCCGAGCGGAAGCGCCGGTGACAGTGCCCACTGGCGCCCGTTGTCGGCGGACCAGGCGGCGAGCAAGCTGGCGGCGTGCCCGGTACCAGCAACTAGCAGCGCCACGATCTGGCTGGCTGTCTGGGTGAGCCGGAGCACGGTGATGTGCTCGCGGTCCAGGGCGGGGGGTATCGGGGGTCCTGTTGCCTGCCACGCCCCGTTAGCGAATCCGAAGATGCCCGCGGTTTCCGGCGCGGAGCATGTGCCGGCGAGCAGCGGGATCCCGCCGGGGGTGTAGGCGACGGCGGTCAGGGCCTGCAGCCCGCACGTCCGGCCTGCTGGCGTGGCGGCGAGAGCGCGCCGTGTGGCGAGGGCCTTCCAGCTGGTGTACCCGGGCGCGGCCAGCTCGGCGGTGCCGTCGGCGAGGAGGGCGAGCAGCCGCCCGGTGCGCGGCGCGGCGGCCAGCGCGTCGGGGACGTCGGCGAGGGCCGCGTCGAGCGGGCCGGCTGATGACCAGGCGTGGCCGTCGTCGGCGGTTATGGTCAGCGGCGTGTAGGTGAGGTACTGGCTGGGCCGGAGCCCGGTGATCAGTGACTGGCCGGCGTCGGCCAGGACCAGGCCGCCGTTGTCGGGGGTGCCGGCGGGGGTGACCAGCTTCCAGTTGCTGCTCCCGGCGGGCCGGGCGAACACCTGCCAGAAGTTGTTGTGCGAGGCGACGGAGCCGCCCATCACGGCGACGGCCCAGGTGCCGCCGGCGGTGACCATCGAGGTGGCCAGGAACGGCGCTCCGCCGGGCGGGGCCTCGGCCGCGGGGCCGGGCGCGGCGGGTGTGGCGCTGCCGCAGCCCGCAATGAGCGCGGCGGCTGCCAGGGCGACGGCGGTGGCTGCCGGGCGGGCTGGCATTCTCATGAGTGCCCCAGGAGCTGGCGGGCGGCGTCGGTCAGCTCGGCCGCGAACGATGACTGGGTGGCCTGGGTTCCGGGCCCGGTGTCGAAGCTGAGTTCCTGCCGCAGGTGGCCGTTCTGGTCGAGGACGAAGGCATAGTCGCCGTGCAGGATCATCGACCCGGCGGGCAGGATTTCCACCGGCACTCCGTAGCGGTGCCAGACCTGTTGTAGCTGGGCGGGGGTGCCGGTCAGGTACCGCCAGTTCGGCACGCCGTCCAGTCCCTCCTGCCGGTCGAACGCCTGGATGTAGCTGACGCCGGTGTTGATGGGGTTGTAGTTGATCGCGACCAGCTCGACGTGGCGGGAGTCGGCGGCGAGCAGCTGGCCGGCCTGGCGGAACTCCTGGGCGATCAGCGGGCAGTCCACCGAGCAGGTGTCGTCCAGGAACGTCAGCAGCACCACCTTGCCTCGCAGGCTGGGCAGGGTGACGTTCCGGCCGTACTGGTCGGTGAGGCTGAAGCCGGGTGCCGGGTAGTTGACCTGATCGCTGGAGCCGTTGATGGCCTGGGCGAGGATCGTGTCGGCGACCGGGTTGGCCTGCGCGACCGCCATCGGCACGGCGCCGAGCACGATCAGGCCGATCGCGCCGACCGAGGCCGCGGACTCGATGCTGGCGGCCGCGACCGACTGGCGCACATTCGCAGGCCGGGCGCGGGCCAGGGCCAGCCGGGCCCGGTGCCGCCAGTTGGTAGCCGGCGCGGCGGCGGCTGGTTCTGCCGCCGTGACCGGGGAGGGGGTCAGGGCGAGGTACCCGGCGATGGCGATGAGCGCCATCGGGATCATGCTGTTGGGGTCGGTGCCCAGGCCGCCGAGGAAGCCGAAGTCCTCGATCAGGACCCAGTCGGCCAGGCACAGCACGGTGAAGCCGATGAGCACCGGCCGGATCAGCCGCGGCCTGCCGGTCAGGAACACCGCGCCGGTGACAGCGAGCGCGGCGACGACGAACAGGTTCACGGCGAAGCCGTGCGCCTCGTCGAACCCGGTGAACGCCGTGATCCAGGTGGACAGGACATGCGGCTGCGGTGTCGGCGCCATCGCTGAGGTCATGGTTGCCAGGGTGCCCGGCTGGCCGTGCGCGGTGCCCTGCCAGAATCCGCGGCCCGGCCACGCCTGAAGGACGGCCATGCCGATCAGAAACAGCCCGGTGCCGCCCATGGTCAGCCGGCCCAGCCGCTCGGTGTGCCAGGCCCGCTCGGGCAGCGCGATCAGGGCGCCTGCCACCGCGTAGATGAGCACCGCGCCGGGGGCGCCGAACAACCACGTCAGGCCGGGGGCGAAGATACCGCCGAACGACTCGCCGAACGCCCACACCACCAGGCCCCAGCCGATGCTCACCAGACCCGCGAGCTGCGACAGCGAGCCCCGCGCCGCGACCATCATCCAGATGCCGATCCCGATCTGGATCCACACCGCGGACGCGCCTGCCTGCATCGGGTGATACGACCAGTTCGTCCCGGCCCAGTTCACCACGTCCTGCACCCACCGCGGCGAGGTGGCAGCGATCGGCTCGATCACCTGTGACGGGAGGCCTACCGCCATTTTCGGCTGGGCCTGCAGTATCCCGTCCAGGATCCATATCAGGCCGAAGCCCATCCGCAGCAGCCGCCGCCAGGCGGGCTCGGCAGGCGCCGACGAGGCGCCGAGGATGCCTCCTGCGGCTCCGGACGGCAGCCACGCGCGCACGCCCAGCCAGGCCAGGCCGACTACGAGGAAGATCAGCAGGGCGATGAGTCCCTGGTGCAGCAGCGCGGCCTTGAACGCGGCCACGACCGTCGGGTCGGCCGGGTTCAGTCCGGTGTTCATTCCCGGCATGACACGGTCTCCTCTTCCGGCTCGCCCGGCAGGCCATGCGGCTGGCCGCCCCGGCTTCGGGCTGCCCGCCGGTCATGAGCAGCTAGCCTGCTGTCACCGAAGTGACGCAGCCGCACGCTGCTAGCCACGACGAACGCCGACGACGCTGCCATCGCCGCCCCGGCGATCAGCGGGTTCAGGAACCCGGCCGCTGCCAGCGGGATCGCGGCGATGTTGTAGCCGAACGCCCACGCCAGGTTGCGGCGGATGACGGCCAGGGTCGCCCGGGCCAGGCTGATCGCCTCCGGGATCACGGCGAGGTCATCGCGCAGCAGGATCAGGTCCGCGGCGCTGATCGCCACCTCAGTGCCCGACCCGAGGGCCAGGCCGAGGTCCGCGGCTGCCAGCGCGGGCCCGTCGTTGATGCCGTCCCCGGCCATCGCCACCCGCCGGCCTTGGGCCTGCAGGCCGGCGACCACGGTTGCCTTGTCGCCGGGAAGCGCCCCGGCGATCACCTCGTCGACGCCCGCTTCCGCGGCGATCGCACGCGCCACCACGTCGCTGTCGCCGGTCAGCAGCACCGTGCGCAGGCCGAGCCGCCGGAGCCTGGCCACCGCCCCCGCGGCCGACGGCTTGATGGCGTCCGCGACGGCGACTGCACCCTGGGCGTGACCGTCCCAGCCGGCCAGCACCACGGTGCGGCCAGTCCGGGCCCATTCCGCGACCCACTCCGCCACCTGCTCGGGGACGCCGAGCCCGTGGTCGCGCAGCAGCTTCTCCTGCCCGGCGGTCACCTCGACGCCGTCGACAACGCCGCGGACGCCCAGGCCGGCCAGCGATGTGAAGCCGGCCGCCTGCGGGAGCGGCCCCAGCTCCGTCTCGGCGTAACGGCTCACCGCGACCGCTACTGGGTGGCCCGAGCCCGCCTCGACCGCACCGATCCGGCGCAGCAGCACCTCCCGGCTGGTGCCAGGTGCGGGCTGGGCGGCGGTCACCGTCATCAGCCCGGTGGTGATCGTCCCGGTCTTGTCGAGCAGCACGGTGTCGACGCTGCGGGATGCCTCCAGGGCCTGATAGCCCTTGATGAAGATGCCCAGCTGAGCGCCGCGGCCGCACGCGACCACCAGGGCTGCGGGGGTAGCGAGGCCCAGCGCGCACGGGCACGCGATGATCAGGACGGCCAGGGCGGCGCTGAACCCGCGCTCCGCGCTGGCGCCGGCCAGCAGCCATCCCGCGAGAGTCACGACAGCCGCCGCGAGCACAGCGGGGACGAACACGCCGCAGATCCTGTCGGCCAGCCGCTGGGCGGCGGACTTGTCGGCCTGGGCCCGGTCCACCAGCGCGATCAGGTGCGCGAGCTGGGTGTCATGGCCGGTGCGGGTGGCGGCGACCACCAGCCGGCCGGTGACCACGACGGTGCCCGCGGTGACCGTCTCCCCGGCTGCGATCTCGGCCGGCACCGACTCCCCGGTCATCATGCTGGTATCCACTGCCGACTCGCCGAACTCGACCACGCCGTCGGCGGCAATCACCTCGCCCGGCCGCGTCACGAACCGGTCGCCCGGGCGCAGGCGGGCGACCGGGACCCGGTGCTCGGTGCCGTCGGAGTCCAGCACGCTGGCGTCCTTCGCCCCGGCCGCCGCCAGCTCTCGCATCGCGTCGCCGGCGTCGCGGCGGGCCCGCGCCTCATACCACCGCCCCGCCAGCAGGAACGTGGTCACGGACGCGGCGACCTCCAGGTAGATCCCGCCGCCGGAAGCATGGATCAGCAGCTGCCACGCACTGACCCCGGCCTGCCCGGTGTCGAGGACGAACATCGCGTACACCGACCAAGCGCACGCCGCGACGATGCCGATTGACACAAGCGTGTCCATCGACGCCGCGCCGTGGCGGGCGTTCTTGAGCGCTGCGGCGTGGAACGGCCACGCCGCCCATCCGGCTACCGGCGCGGCCAGCGCGATCAGCACCCACTGCCAGCCAGCGAAGCGGAAAGCCGGGAACAGCGACAACTGCACCGACAGATCACTCAGCGGCACGAAGAACACCAATGCCACGATCAGCCGCCGCCGCAGATAGGCGACCCTGTCCGCATCCGGCCCGGGGTCGTGGTGAGCCGGCGAACCCTCGGCCTGATGCGCGCGCGCGAGCTTAGCGGCGTAGCCGGCGTCTTCCACTGCCTGAATCAGCTGATCCGTAGAAACTGATGGCGGCGCCGTGACCGTGGCTTTCTCTGTCGCGAAGTTCACTGATGCGGCGACGGCGGTTATACCGCTGAGTTTCTTCTCCACCCGGGCCGCGCATGCCGCGCATGTCATGCCCCGGATTGAGAGCACCAGTTCCCTGAGCTCCGGCGCCGACACGGCGTCGCGGGCCGCAGCCGATGCCATTCAGCCTGCCTTCCGGCCAGACGACCCGGCCAGTGCGCGAATCACCAGAGCCGGCCTGCCACCTCGCGGCTGGCCGGGAATGCGGCCTCACTACGCCGCACGGCGGCAATCTACACAGCCATGAAAGCGCCCGGCAACATAATGCGCACGAAGAACGCCGCTAATTTCCGGCGCAGATACCCCGGGCGGGTTTACGAAATACCCACCGGCAGTATCCGCGCAGGCAGATAAATACCCCTGTCCGGTATTGTGAATACCCCAGCAGGGTTTCATGACCAAGACAAAACTAACCTCGTTGAGCTTATTAGAGCCCCGGCCTTGCGGCTATTGCGTGAGCCCCATTAGCCTTTTAGCACGATGCTCCACGAGGATACATTCCGCCTTCGTCGGCGCGGCCTATTCAGGTCGGCCGGCGTGACCAAGCCTGCACAGCCCGACCGCCCCTTCCCCGCCTCGCGAGAAGGGAGGCTGACATGACACCGCCGAGCTGGCTCCTGGCCGGTGCCGCGGCGCTGATGCTGCTGATCGCCGCGAGCTGCGCAGCCCGCCTGGCCGTGTCGCGGCTACGCGGCCGGGTCACCGAGTCGGACGCCGACGCGGTACACGTCCTTATGGGTGTCGCTATGGCCGGGATGCTCGAGCCGCGACTTACCCTTCTCCCCGGAAACGCCTGGCAGGCCGTGTTCGCCGCCGCCGCTGCCTGGTTCGGCTGGCAAGCTCTCCGCGCCTCCCATCGCGGCCAGGCCCGCGGCTGGCGGTGCGCACACCCCGCGCCCCACGCCGTCGAATCCGGCGCGATGGTCTACATGCTCCTGCCGGCCACGTCAGCAGGCCACGCGCCCGCCATGGCGATGCCTGGCATGAGCGGGCCCGCCACCGGCAGCAACCCCGCCATCGCGCTCGTGCTCGCGCTTTTCATGCTCGGCTACGTCCTGTGGACCACCGACAAGCTGGCCGGCCTGTCGCGGGCCAGCACAGCCACAGGCAGCCGTTCCGGTACCGGAGCCAGCCTGGTGTCGGCCGCACCCGGGCCAGCCATCAGCGGCAGCCTGGCTCCCAGGCCACCGGCGCTCCGAATCGTCGGCAGTGTCGCCGGCGCGCCGCCGCTCGCTCCCCGATTCGCCGCCTGCTACAAGATCGCGATGAGCATAGCCATGGGCTACATGCTCGTCATGATGTTCTGACCCCGCCGTCAGGAACACCGGGATTGCGCCGCGTGCTGCCTGCATCCATAGTTCTCGCCTCTTCCGCACTCGACCGCTCGCCGCGCGGTTCCGGTACGTCAGCCACTGAACATGGCGAGCACTACGCGGTGCCGACCGGCCATCCAACCCATCAGCCAGCCAGTCGTCGCGTGCGTGTCGGCCCGTGTACTCGCGACTGGCTAGGCGCCAGCATCATGCTCGGACTGCAGCTGCTTTTATTGGCGACGACCTCGGCGCGGGTCCGGCCCGAGACTTTGTGCCGCCGCCACTTCCCGTCAGCTCGGTAGTCCGGCGAGATCGCGCCATACCAGCGGTTCTTGGTTTGGTCCTTGCAGATCGAGCCATCGCCGCAGCCGCGATGCCGCCCGCCAGCGCGCGAAATCACCGCACCACTCAAGGCCCGCCAAGGAGAAGCAGATAATCACGCGCTCGCGCAGGGGAGCGCAACACGTATTTCTCCGAAGCGATCTTGCTGTTCGAAGGACCCCAATCTACCTGGTGGAGCTACGGGGATTCGAACCCCGGACCTCTTGCATGCCATACACGCTCGGCGGGTCGCTCAACGGCGGCTCCCGTCGCCCGATACGGCATTGACCAGCGGCGACATTCGCCGGACGTCGCCCCGCAGTGCCAGGCACCTGTGCTTGTTGGCTCCCACCCTGGTTCCCACGGGATGGTCGGCCCGTCCGCGGTGCAGCCGCTTCCCCGGCGTGCCGACTCTGGCTGGCCGCCCGGAGCAGGCCGGACGCGCTTTCAGTGACGCGGCAGCAGGCGAGCCGCTACTGGTCGGCCGGACCGCCTTGGCTGTTTCGGCACTGGCTGCTCGTGCCGCCCGATGTGCATCCCGCCGCGGGAGCCTAACCCGGTGGCAGGGATGACAGCAATGGCCGTGCACATGCTAGTAACCATCTTCGCGTTCTACTCGGCCACCACTAGGTCGTGCTCCAGTCGGATAGCCGGCTGTTCGTGTCCCGCGCCGGCGTAGCCGGGCGCGCAGGCAGCTGAGGAACGTCTTGCGCCCGGCCTGGCGTGCCGCGCGGGCAGCGTCGGCTTCGGCGACGAGCCGAACAAGCCGGTCCCTGGCGTAGGCACCTTCGAATAGGGGGTCACCCAAAGACATGTCGTCGCTCCTTCATTCTTGCTATGGCGGCTGGGAGTCGCTACTGGCGGTCTTGTTGGTTCCAGTCAGGCACGGGCGCTGAGCCCGTCAGGTCGGTGAGAATCTCGCCGAGCCGACCGAGCGCGGCTGTAATGGGCGGGTGATTGAGCGGGTCTGCCGCGGCGAGCGCAGCCAGTTGCTGTCCGGGTGTGTCGCCGTAGATGAGGGCGGTGGCTAGCCGGAGGGTGAGCTTATGCGGGTGGTCGCCGAAGACGCTGCCAGGCAGGGTCGCGACGCCGTAGCGGCGCATCAGCAGCCGCGCCAGGCCCGCGCTGGTGGTGACGCCGTATTCGGACCGCAGGTGCAGCCGCCATGGGTCGAAGTCCGGGTAAAGATAGAACCCGGCTTGCGGGGTTGGGACGAGGAGGCCGGCGTCCTGGCAAGCGGCGGCCGCGGCGCGGGCGACGGTGGCGTGCAGGCCGCGGCTGGCCGCTATCCGCTCCCGGATCTCCGACGGTTCATTGAAGGCGAGGGCGGCCGCGTACTGAACCGGGCCTGAGGGCGCGGACCAGACTTCGCTAGCGACGCCGAGCAGCGCCATGCGGAGACGGCGACCGAGCGGGCCGTCAGGCATCCGCGCGGCCCCGATTCGCCACCCTCCGAGGGCCAGGTTTTTGCTGAGCCCAGTGATCACAACAGTCCGTTCGGGTGCCACGTCGGCGGGGCTGACGAATGGGGTGGATGGGTCATGAAGGAGGTCCCGGTAAATCTCGTCGCTGAGGATGATGAGTCCACGGGCCGCGGCGACGTCACACAAGGCGCGAACCGTGTGCGGAGCCGCGACACGTCCGGTCGGGTTGTCCGGAAGCGTCACGACGACCGACCGGATATTGGCGTGCTCAGCTGCGCCGTCCAGGGCGGCCGGGTCGCAGATGCCGCCCTCGCCGCCGGCGGCCGCGACGTGGACTGCTTTGCCGCCGACGAGCCTGGCCTGCGCGGCGTAGCTGACCCAGCTCGGCCGCGGAATAGCGATGGCGCCGTCGATCACCATCAGCAGCGCAAATAGCAGTGCCTTGCTGCCGGGCCCGCAGACCACGGCCTCAGGACTGGTGGGCAAGCCGCGACGCTGCCAGTACCCGGCAGCCGCCGCGCGCAACAGCCTGTGCCCGGCCACCGGCCCATACGAGTTGCGCGATCCGGCCGCGGCCAGCGCTGCGAGTAGCGCCGGGTGCACGGGCAGACCGGCTTCCCCGAACCCCAATGGCAGCACCGGCTGGCCCCTCCGCGCCCGGGTGGCCATCATCTGGCTGGCCGTCAGCGTTGCCGACATCGGTACGGCGCGGAGCGCCGGAGCGGGCGGCCTGCCTGGGAGGCTCAGTACCTGGCTTGTCATCGCTTCGTTCCCGGTTCCCGGCCGTCCGGGCCCATGCCGCAGGCCGGCGCCGGGCTCATGGCCGACAGCGTCAGGTGACGACCGCTCAGGCTGCAGGTCCATCGGTATCCTCCGCTGCTGCATCAGAAGCAACTACCGGCAGTTCGAGTGGCCGGCCAGCTACCAGGATGCGAACTTCGCTGGCACCTGCGCTATCCGACGTTCTACGGATGGCCAGAGCTATTCGGCGCGCTTATTCTGGTCGTGGACCGGGGAAAGGCGGCCACGATGACGGCTCCGGTTACTGTCAGCGAGAAAGACCTGCGGACCCTGCTGGGCATCGTCCGCGAACACCGAACCGATTTGCCGGCTGCCGGACTGCCGGAATCCTTGCTGATCGAGCTGATGGGCCAGGTCCGGTGCGACGTGATCTCCATGTTCAACACTTGGTACACAGTCGCGCACGAGCCGGGCTGGTTCATGCAAGAGATCCCCGCGGTCGATTATGGCGACCTCGACGAAGAAGCCACTGACGGCTGGCACTGGCCCGAGTTCAGCCTTTATCCAATCCGCAGCGGGGACCTGCGCAGCGCCCCGAAACTCTCAGACTTCTACTCCGCCCGACAGTGGCACAGCACCCGCCCGTATACCGACTTCCTCGGGCCGCTGGGATGTAGCGAACACATCCTGCGAGTGTGCGTGCCCGGTAAGCTTGGCAGCGGGATTGGCTCATTCGTCAAGTCAGGTGCGATCCTCGCCTTTTACCGCGGACCCGGACCTGATTTCTCCGAGCGCGACCGGCTCCTGCTCGAACTGCTCGGCCCGCACCTTCACCAGGCGTACCTGGAGGCCGAACGCCGCCGCGACGGCGTCCCGCGGCTTACCGGTCGCCACCTGGATGTGCTCCGCATGATCGCCGACGGTGACACCAACGCTCGGATCGCCCGCGGGCTCGGAATTTCCGAGGGCACCGTCCGCTCCCACCTGGAAACAATCTACGAGCGCCTGCAAGTCTCAAGCCGCGCCGCTGCAGTGGCCCGCGTCTTCCCCGAAGGGCCATTCATTTAAGCCATGCGCGGGCCGACGTCCTTTTAGTGCATGGGGGCCTTGCGCGGCCGAGCGGCTGGCGATCCTGGGTATGTGCCGATGCCGCCCGCCCTAGGCTGTGCGGAAGACAGCGCCCCTTCGCTCGCCGGCAGACAGGCGAGCGTGGTGACCGCGTTCCAGGGGGACCCGTCCGCATCAGTGCGGCAGGCCGTTGGCTCCCGCCGGATCCGGTATTGATAAAGATGACCTGACCTGCGTCGGGTTAAAGGCTCTCAGCCTGCCGCTTGCCTGCAATGCAAGAGGTCTCCTGGCGCCCTGGCAGGCCCTTGATCATGCCGATGACCTGCGGGTTCTTGTCCAAGGGTATTGAGAGGAAGCTGTCGAATATGTGAACGGTATGGCCGAAGCGGATGATCGGCAGCTGTTGGAATTAATGGCTCTGAACTGGTCTGTGGAGCTACGGGGATTCGAACCCCGGACCTCTTGCATGCCATGCAAGCGCTCTACCAGCTGAGCTATAGCCCCTCCGCGCCGGCCTTCCGGCTGCAGCGCCACGCCAGTGTACAAGAAACCGGCTGTTACACGTCGCCGGCGTCCCCGGCCCCGTCAGGGTCCGGGTCGGGGTCCGGAAGGATGCCGACATTGTGATGCAGAAGCCGCCATCGGCGATGCCGTCGGGTTAGCACCGACCAGTGACAGTTCCCGAACGGCCCGAGTATCCGCGGCTCCCACGGGATCTCGAGCAGCCGCGCGACCGCCATGCCGAGCGCCGCTCCGTGGGACACCACGACGGTCGTCGACCCGCCAGGCGCGCTGTCCGCAATCCGCTCCAGCGCCGCCGACGCCCGCTCCGCGACAGCCTGCGCGGGCTCCCCGTCCGGTGGCGTCCATGTAGCCCGCTCAACGGGGAACCGCTCCCGGATCTCGCCCTCGGTCAAGCCCTCCCATGAGCCGCCGGAACGCTCCCGCAGATCCTTGTCCAGCTGTACCGGCAGGCCGGTCAGCCGCGCCAGTGCAGCCGCCGTCGCCGAGGCCCGGAGCAGATCAGAGGAGAAGATCGCGGATGGTCGCATGGCGGCCAGATACGGCGCCGCCTCGGCCGCCTGACGGAGGCCGACCTCGTTCAGCGGAACGTCGCTCTGCCCCTGGAACCGGTGCTCCACGTTGTAGGTCGTTTGCCCGTGCCGCCACACCACGAGCGTGACAACGTCGTTCTCTTCGCCGCCAGGCCAGATGCTCGGGGCGACGGCCTCCTCAGCTGCGGTCAAGCTAGCTCCGACCGCCAGAACCGGCGCTGCCGATTCCGCGCGTGCCCCCGGCGCCGACAGGCTCAGGCAGCGGGATCAGCGGACAGTCCTTCCACAGCCGCTCGAGCGAGTAGTAGACCCGCTCCTCCGCGTGCTGGACATGGATCACGATGTCGATGTAGTCGAGCAGTACCCAGCGCGCTTCCCGCTCGCCCTCGCGGCGGGCGGGTTTAGCCCCGGCCTTCCGCAGTCGGTCCTCGATCTCGTCAACGATCGCGTGTACCTGGCGGTCGTTGGAAGCCGAGCAGAGCAGGAAGGCGTCAGTGATCACGAGCTGCTCGCTGACGTCGTAGGCGATGATGTCGGAAGCGAGCTTGTCAGCCGCGGCTGCAGCCGCGATCTCCACGAGCTCGACGGCCCTGTCGGTGGCAGTCACGTGTGCTGGCAGTCCTCCTCGGCTAGCCCGTCTCTCCAGCTAAGACCCAGGGTAGCTGCCATCACCGACAGTATGCGTGATCGCGACGCGATAAATGATCGTTTTTAAACCCTTAAGGCAGGGAACGGGCCGCCCAGAATCTGGGGCCGCTAGCCGGCATCAGCCCGGCGGCCCGCCAGCCAGCACGACACGGCCCACGACGTTGCCGCCAGCCCGAATGCGGCCAGCAGTGGCACTCCGGCCGGCCACGCCGCGGACTGGATCGAGGCACCGTTGCCACGCAACGCGGCACTCGCGGGGGAGATACCGGATACGAGCGCGATGACCACGGCGGCGGAGGTGCTGAGCATTGCCGCTGCCTGGTGGCGAATCAGCGGCGGGTTGAACAGAGTGCCGACGGCGGAGCCAACTAGGACGCAGACGAGCGCCTTGCCGAGGCCGGCAGCGAGCGGTATTAGCAGCGCAGTCTGGTGCCCGGATGTTACGAGTTCGTAGGCTGCGCCGGCGAGCCCCAGCACAAGGCCTGCAGCGAAGGCGACGATCAGCGCCGCCAGCTGCGCCCTCGCCGGCCCGCGCGCGGCAGCTACGCAGGCACGCGCTGCCGCGGGTTCCGCCGTCAGCATTGACCTGGTCAGCAGCGCGACGACAGGCACCAGAAGGGCGGCACTCCAGGCGAGCCCGTCGGCTGGCGTCTGCTTGCCCTGACCTGCGCCACCCACTGACAGGAGCAGCGCGTAGGTGATCAGGGGGAAGATCCACCGGTGCGATCGGAGCAGGTTCGCGGCCTGGTATCGCAGCAGCGCGATCACTGGTCCGCCTCCGGCTCGCTCGGCGGCGACTCCGGCCGCGCCAGTAGCACCTTCGGCTCGGTCAATGGCGAATCCGGCTGGGCACGGACCGCACGTACATGCACGCCCTCCCAGCTGAGGAGATGCCGCAGCACAGCGTCGGACGCGGCCGCAAGCACCGTGATCCTGGCCACGGCAGGGCCGTCGGCGGCGCGGCCGGGCACCTGGGCCGGAACAGCCGCCAGAACGCCGGAAAGTCGGCTGACCTGGGCAAGCGAGTCAGTTTCCACGCCGGTCAGCTCGATGACCACGGCCGCGTTCCCAGGCGCGGAAGCGACCGGTTCGCCAGCGCGCCCTCCCCCATCGGTCACCGCCACAGTGCCGCTCGTGAGGCGCCAGTGCTCGTCGACCCGGCTGGCCAGCCGCGCCGCGTCATGATCGACGAACACGACGGTCGCGCCCTCGGCCAGCCGCTCTTCCACCGCTACGTCGAGCGTTCCGCGCGCAGCCTGGTCCAGGCCCGTCCATGCCTCATCGAGCACCAGCAGCCCAGGACGCGCCAGAAGCGCCTGGGCCACCGCTACCTTCTGGCACATCCCCTTGGACAGAGTCCGCATCGGCGAGCGGGCGTATTCAGTTGCCCCGAGTCGATCGAGCCACTCGTCGGCCGCCGCCGGGACTGCCGCGCTCGGCAGGCCGTGGATCCGAGACATATGCGTCAGGTACTCACGCGCAGAGAAACCCAGCCCGCCGGGGAAGCGCTCCGGCACGTAGCCGGCCCGCGGCCGCCCAGTCACCCGGCCGGCCGACGGCGCGGTCACGCCGGCCATGACGCGTAGCAGCGTCGACTTGCCACTGCCGTTCGGTCCCTCGACCTTGATCAGCCGACCCGCGGCGAGCTCTTGGCTCACGCCGCGTACGACCCAGGGCTGACGCAGTCCGTAGCGCTTGCCGACCGCCTCGAGCCGCATGCTCGCAGCCTAATCGTGGATCAGGTCGCGTTTCGAGATTTATCGCGCCCCGGACTGATAGGGAGGACATTGGCGAATACACAGGGCTGCTCCCGCCGCCTCCCGGCGACTACGCCACCCCCGGACTTGAATTCCGAGCTGCTCGCCACAAGCGATCTTCCCGGCTGGTCAGCGGAAGGCAGTTCAGACGGCGGCGAGCCGAAATGCCTCGATAACGCAGGTCAGCCCTCAGGACCGCTACTAAGGCTGAGGCCGCCTTCAAGGACGGGTCCAGCGGCCTCCCCAGTCTCGAGGAGTCCCTCGCCTACGTGCCTGGCCAGGGGCAGAGCGACATGCCGACTGTCTCGCGGATACTCGCCCGCTGCGGTCCGATCACATTGACGAACGCGGGCCGGACCGTGAGTGGCACCGTCAGCAAAATGTCCTTCCCTGGCGTCGCGGATCAGTCATCGGCCTACAAGATGAACCTGTCAGGCACGCTCTCGGGGGTGCAAGCCACACTCGACGTCGACATAGTGGTGTTCCGCAAGGCCGACACGGTGGCGATGATCTTGTTCGGCAACCTCGGCTCCGCGAACAGGCGAGTGCTTCACCGCATCGTTCAGAGTGCGGCCGCGAAGTTGTCCTGACGCGGTGACCGGCCGGATCCGGTTATTCGCGATAGAGTCGCCGCTTCGAGATGTACTGCACGATCCCGTCGGGAACGAGGTACCAGATCGGCTGGCCGGCTCTGACACGTTCGCGGCACTCCGTCGAGGAGATCGCCAGCGCCGGGATCTCGACGAGGCTAATCCGCTCCGAGGGCAGGTTCGTCATCGTCAGCTGATGCCCTGGCCGGGTACAGCCGACGAACTGCGCCATGCTGAACAACTCGTCGGCGTCTCGCCACGAGATCATCATGGCGAGCGCGTCCGCGCCGGTGATGAAGTAGAACTCGGCGTCCGGTCCGCGCTGCGCCCGCAAGTCGCGCAGCGTATCGATCGTGTAGGTCTCGCCCGGCCTGTCGATGTCGACGCGGCTGACAGAGAAACGAGGGTTCGACGCCGTCGCGATGACCGTCATCAGGTAGCGGTCCTCGGGCGGTGAGACCTTGCGGCCGTTCTTCTGCCAAGGCTGGCCAGTCGGCACGAAGATGACCTCGTCGAGGCTGAAGAAATGCCCGACCTCGCTGGCGGCCACCAGGTGCCCGTGGTGGATCGGGTCGAACGTGCCGCCCATGATGCCGAGCCGCTTGCCCGTGCCGATCAGCGGCGGTCGCTCCGCCGGGTCCGCTTCGGTCATGGCTGGCGCTTCAGTCATGGCTGAGAGATTAGACGCCCGTTGATCAGAGCGGATACGTGATCCCGGTCAGTTGCTCTGACTCGACCCACAGCCGCCGCTGGTCCGGTTTGCTGTGCGAGCGGGTGCTAGAGGTAACAACCACGGGGTACCCGGTGAGCTGCACGAATCCGTCGGGCCCGTAGTACGTGCCGCCGATGGCGTCCGGATCCGTTGCGGCGCGCAGCGTCGGCAGCGCGCCCATCTTGGCGTCCTGGACCGCCCAGGAGTTCAGGGCGGCGAACCGCGGGCCCATCGCCCCGGCGGATAGCGCGGACATGTGCCGGGTCAGCTCCGTGCGCGCGGTCCCTGGATGCGCGGCCAGCGCGATGGTCTGTGCGTTGGCGGCCGTAAGGCGGCGCTGAAGCTCGTAGGTGAACAGCAGGTTGGCAAGCTTGGAACGGCCGTAGGCGGTGTACTTGTTGTAGTGCCGGGCGGACTGAAGATCGGTGAAGTTCATCCGGCCGGTTCGGTGTCCGTTGCTACTCAGGGTGACCACCCGGGAGCCAGCCTTCGCGAGCAGCGACGGCATCAGCAGCCCGGTTAGCGCGAAGTGGCCGAGATGGTTGGTACCGAACTGGAGCTCGTAGCCATCCTTGGTGAGGCTGTACGGCGGAAACATGACGCCCGCATTGTTGATGAGCAGGTCGAGCCGCGGGAACCTGGCCGTGAGGTCGGCCGCTGCCTTGCGCACCGACTCCAGGGACGCTAGGTCTAGCTCGGCCATCTGCACCGAGGCGTCCGGCTGCTGCTCGCGGATCCCGGCCGCCGCCGCTGCCGTGCGGCCCGGGTCACGGCCGGCTAGCACGACGCTCGCGCCATGCGCAGCTAGCACCCTGGCCGTCTCCAGCCCGAGGCCCGAGTTCGCCCCGGTAATGATCGCGACCCGGCCGCTCTGGTCGCCCACATCCTGCGCCGTCCAGTGACCGGCGCCCCAGCGCTGCGTCATCTTGCCCGTCCTCTCTGAGCACAGACTCTTTTGGGCACAGACTCTTGGAGCACAGCCTGTCTGACCGCTAGCTCACAGCCCCTATCGCAGGGTATATATCAGCGATGGCTGATTACTCGGCAAACTACGCCACGGCTGCGAAGGATCAGAGCCGGACCCTGTTCAGCCACGTGATGTGGCTGGTCGCGGCTGCCACCGGCGTTTTCGCGCTCGGCTGCTACGCCGGGCGAGACCTGTCGCCAGGGTGGTCCATCGTCTGGTTCCTGGTCGGTTTCGGCTGCCTGATCGCGATGAATTTCGCCCGGCGGTCCTCCGGCGGCCTGAGCGTCGGGCTGCTCCTGGGCGTGGGCCTGTTCCTCGGCCTGGCCATGGGACCGGTGGTAGCGCAGTACACATCGACGAGCCCGAAGGTCGTCTGGGAGGCGGCCGGGGCGACCGCTCTCTTCATGCTGGGCTTCGGCGCCTACGGCTATGCCACAAGGCGAGACTTGTCGGCCATCGGCCGGGTCTCGTTCTTCGCCCTGATCGGCCTCATCATCTTCGGGATCATCCTGATCTTCGTTCGCATCCCCCACGGCGACCTGATCTACGCGATCATCGGGCTGGTGGTGTTCGCCGGACTGACGGTGTTCGACTTCCAGCGGCTGCGCCGATCCTCCGATACGGCTTCGGCGCCATTCATCGCCGCGTCGATCTTCCTCGACGCGCTCAACGTGTTCCTGTTCTTCCTGCGCATCTTCTCCGGCGGCCGCGACTAGTTCTCCGGCGACCGGACCAGGCCTGTCGCGTTCCCAGGTTCGCGGCCGCCTAAGTTCGCCGCCAGGCGCTAGTCGATGCCGGGCAGCGGCGACTCGCCGTCACGCCAGCGCGCAACCCGGACCGCCTTGCCGACCTCGGTTCGCGGCACCGAGCCAGGGGGCATCAGCCGTACGGCGACCGAGAGGCCGAGCACGTCCTTCAGCCTGTGCTCGATCGCGCCGATCTCGGGCAGCGCACCAGACCACCCCGTTCCCGTCTCGCAGATGGCAATGAGACGGTGCTGGGCCGAACGCTCGTCCACCACCAGCAAGTAATCCGGTGCCAGTGCGTCCTGCGCGAGCAGGACGCGTTCGATCTCGCTCGGGTAGACGTTCACGCCCCGGACGACGAGCATGTCGTCCTTGCGCCCGAGGACCTTGCTCATCTTCACCAGCGTGCGGCCGCAGCGGCAGGTGCCGCGCCGAAGCGAGGCGATGTCGCCCGTCCGGTAACGCAGCAGCGGGAGCGCTTCCTTCGTCATCGTGGTGAACGTCAGTTCGCCGGACGTGCCGTCCGGCACCGGGTGGCCCGTCACCGGGTCCAGTGTCTCGACGTAGAACTGGTCCTCGTTGACGTGCAGGCCGTCCGCCGCGACGTAGCACTCGGACGCGACGCCGGGCCCGATGACCTCGGATAGCCCGTAGATGTCGAGCGCGCGGATGCCGAGCAGGTCCTCGAGCCTGGTCCGCATCTCATGCGTCCACGGCTCGGCGCCGAAAATGCCGGCCTTGAGCGAGAGGCCGCTCTCCGGGGTGACGCCAGCATCGGCCAGGGCCTCGCCGAGCCTGATCGCATACGACGGCGTGCACGTGAGGATGTCAGGCCGCAGATCCCTGATCAGGGTGACCTGGCGCGGCGTCATGCCGCCGGAGACCGGGACCACGGTCGCGCCGAGCTCGACGGCGCCCTGGTGGATGCCGATGCCGCCAGTGAACAAGCCGTAGCCGTATGCATTGTGGACGATGCTGGCCGAGGTAGCCCCGGCAGCGGCCAGCGCCCGCGCGCACATCCGGGCCCACAGCTTGAGGTCGGCTCTGCTGTAAGCGACAAGCGTGGGGCGACCGCCGGTGCCGCTCGAGCCGTGCACCGCCACGACCTCCTCGCGTGGCACGGCCAGCAGCCCGAACGGGTAGGCGTCCCACAAGTCGGCCTTAGAGGTCGTGGGCAGCCGGTGCAGCGTGGCCAGGTTCACGTCCGCGCCGGCGTGCACGCCCGCCTCCTTGAGCCGTGTGCCCTGGAGGCCTCCGACCGCGAGGAGCCGGTCGACCAGCTCGCGCAGCCGCTCCGTCTGCAGGCCTGCCATTTGCTCGGCCGACAACGACTCCGCTTCCGGCTCGAACATAGCCGGGACTTCACCTGCAGGCATTGGGCCAACCTCTCGCTGCGGACGCTTACGATGACAGGTATGACCACTGTGCCTGACCGCTCCCGGATCCGTCTCCCGGGTATTAGCTCTCGTGCTTACGAGCACCCCGCCGACCGGTCAGCGCTGGTAGCGCTGCGCAAGCTGACCGGATTCGACACCATCCTGAAGAACGTAGCCGGGCTGTTCAACGACCGGTCGCTGCGCCTCATGTTCCTCGCCAGCTCCGTCCGAACCTCGCCGGAGCAGTTCCCGAACCTGCACAGCTCGATGCTGGACGGCTGCTACATCCTGGACTTGCCCAAGGTGCCTGAGCTGTTCATCTGGCAGAACCCTATGGTCAACGCGATGACCCTGGGCACCGACAAGCCGTTCATCGTGATCACCACCGGCATGGTCGACCTGTTCGATGAAGAGGAGATGCGCTTCATCATCGGGCACGAGCTCGGGCACGTGCTCTCCGGGCACTCCGTGTACCGGACCATGCTCTTCCACCTGATGAACCTGGCGCAGCGCCTCGCGCTCGTGCCGTTCGCCTGGATCGGGCTCAAGGCCGTGATCTGGGGCCTGGAAGAGTGGTACCGCAAGTCGGAGCTGTCCTGCGACCGCGCCGGCCTGCTGGCCAGCCAGGACGTCGAGGCGGCCCGCCGGGCGCTAATGAAGACCGCCGGAGGGGCCCGGCTGGCCGAGCTTAGCCATGACGAGTTCCACCGGCAGGCGCGCGAGTACGACGCCGTCCCGGACGTGCGCGAGGGCCTGCTCAAGCTGCTGCAGCTGCAGGGCACCACGCACCCGTTCGCCGTCGTGCGGTTCGCCGAACTGGACCGGTGGGCAGACGACGGCGAGTACCGCGCCATCCTGGCCGGCAACTACCCCCGCCGCGAGGACGACTCCGAGACGTCGGTGGGTGACGAGTTCCGCGCGGCGGCCAAGTCGTATCAGGACTCCTGGAACCGCAGCTCGGACCCGCTGATCGGCGCCGTGCGCGGCGTTGCTAACGGAGCCGCCGAGGCAGGGTCGCGGCTGATTAACCGGTTCACTGGTAACGATCGTCACGACGACGACGACAACTGACGGACTGCTGACTGACGCGGCGCCTGGGCTCGACCGGCCCGGCAAGCTCGAGTAGCTTGCCGGGCTGGCGAGTCTGGCCCGCCGAACCTGCGCGGCTCACTTGCCGGGCTCGCGGGCTAGCTTGCGGGACTGGCCTGGCCGGCGAGCGCGGCGGAGCTGCAGCCGGCCGAGAACCGCCGGCAGCGGGCCAGCGTGCACGACGCCGACTTGCCGCGTCGCCCTGGTCAACGCGACATACATGTCGTTCAAGCCACGCGGTGACTCGGACAGCAATCCGGCCGGGTCGGCGATCAGCACGCAGTCGAACTCCAGTCCCTTGGCCTGCTTCACCGTGAGTACTACCACGGGGCTCGTCAGGTCCGGGTCGGCGCCGATCGCCGTGCCGGGCAGCGCCGCGCTGACGGCGGCGCCGACCTCTGCTGACAGTCGCTCGGGCACGATGACCGCGAGCTTGCCGTCGCCCGCCTGCTCAGCGAGCCGCGCAGCCGCGTGCGCGACCGCCGCCGTGAATTCGGCCGGAGCCGCTTCGAGGTGCCACGGCTCGTAACCGGACTCGCGGACCGAGCGAGGCGTCATCAGCTCCGGGTCAATGGCGGCGAGCACGTCCGCTGCGACGGCCATCACTTCAGCCGGAGCGCGGTAGTTGACGGTCAGCGGCGCCAGCCGCCAGCGATCCTTGAGATACGGATCGAGCGCCTCGCCCCAGGTGTGCAGTCCGCCCAGATCACCAGTCTGGGCGACGTCGCCCACGATCGTGAGTGACCGGGCCGGACACCGCCGCATGAGCATCCGCCAGGCCAGCTGCGAAAGCTCCTGCGCCTCGTCAACGATCACGTGGCCGAACGCCCACGTGCGGTCGGCTGCCGCCCGCTCGGCTGCGGTCAGATTCTCCTCGTCTTCGTACCGCGCCGCGAGCCGGCTGGCGTCGACGAGGTCGGCACCCATCAGGATCTCCGGGTCGTCCTCCTCGTCGCGTCCGATGATCTCCAGCACGCCCTCGGCGTATGACTCCTCCTGCCGTCGGCGGCGAGCTTCGGCGGCCCGGATCGCCCGATCGTCTTCGCCGAGCAGCTCGGCCGCCTCATCGAGCAGCGGAACGTCGGCCGGCGTCCAGGGAGCGTCGGGCGCGCGGTGCAGCGCGGCGCGGTCGGCGGCGGACATCCGCGGGGCAGCAGCCGCCAGCCGGTCCGGCTCGGCGAGCAAATCCCGCACGAGGCGCTGCGGCGTGAGGATCGGCCACAGCGTGTTGATAGCCGCGCGGACGGCTGGGTCAGTGCGCAGCTCGCGGCGCAGGTCAGCAACGTCGTCCTGATCCATGAGGCTGGCGCCGGTCCGCACGTCAGTGCCGATCCGCGTGGCCAGCTGCCGTGTCAGAGCGTTGACAATCTCCCTGGCGAAAACCGACCGCGCCTGGTTGTGTGGGCGTCGCGAGCGACGGGCCCGTTCCCTCGCCTGGGCGATGGTGCGTGGTGTCAGCCGAAGTCGGCCGGAGTCTGCAGCGAATTCGCGCGGCGCTTCGTCACGGGTCGATGTCGCCACAAGCCGCAACCTGGCAGCGTCGGCGCGGATCTCGAGTGGCTCGTCCGGCACTTCCTCGCGGTCGCGGATTGCCGCCGCGATGACTCTGGCCATGGCCAACCGGCCCTTGACCGCGGCGACCTCGGGCGCCTCGGTTCCGGTGGCGCTCACGCCAGGGAACAACTCACCGATCGTCGAGAGCAGCACGCTGGTCTCGCCCAGCGAGGGTAGAACCTGGCCGATGTAGCGGAGGAATGTAGCGTTCGGCCCGACGACTAGCACACCGCGCTTCTCAAGCTGGCGACGATAGGTGTACAGCAGATAGGCGGCGCGGTGCAGGGCCACGGCGGTCTTGCCCGTGCCGGGACCACCTTGGACCACAAGTGCGCCTGCCATCGGGGCTCGGATGATGACGTCCTGCTCGGCCTGGATCGTCTCGACGATGTCGCCCATCGAGCCGGTGCGGCTCGCGTTCAGCGCCGCAAGCAAGGCGGACTCGCCAGTCAGGCCCTCGTGCCGAGATGGGTCGGCGGCCGCGAGGTCCAGGACCTCGTCGTCGATGCTGGCGATCTGCCTAGCACGTGTCTTGATATGCCGGCGCACGCGCACGTCACCGGGCGACGTCGCCGTCGCCAAGTAGAACGGGCGGGCTGCGTCGGCACGCCAGTCCATTAGCAGTTGCTGATACTCGTCAGTGTCGGAGTGGATTCCGAGCCGGCCGACATAGCGGAGCTCGCCGTCTTCGAATTCGAGCCGACCGAAACAGAGCCCGTTTTCAGCAGCGTCAAACTGGGCTATCTGCTGGCGGTACATGGCGCTGAAGGTTTCCCGCTCTACCCTGGCCTGATGCGTCCCGCCGCTCTGACGGAGCACCCCCGTTAGCCGGTCATTCGAGCGCTTCCTCAGGTCATCGAGCCTGGTATAGAGCAGCGTGATGTAATCCTGCTCGCGATCCAGTTCCGCGTTTGACAACCATGCTCCCTTTTGTTATTGTCGAATTGAGGAATATGGCCTTGAGCCTGTTTGCCTCTTTAGCGCTACAAGAATGTAGCGCTATTTTTTATTTCCCCGAACCTCAGATCCGTCCCTTGTGTCGAGCACTGATCGTCCCGCCCGCTATTGCCCCCTCGGGCCCATGGCCGCGGCGAGGGTTGCCAGACCGGTCCCTCCGCAACGCGTGTGCAATTGGGGCGCAGATCGCCGTCAGTTTGCGCCCTAGCTGCGCACACGTTAAGGCAATTGATCTTGGCCGCCGCCTTGATTGGCACATTTAGCGCATACGCGACCCTTGACCGCAGCAGGTGGCGATGCGCAAATAGGCATCCCTTCGGACTCCGACGTTTCACGGCTGCGGCGTGCCGGCATCGGGATGAAACGAGCACCAAACTACACCTCCCGCGTGAAACGTCAGCCGTTGATCTTCGCAGGTTCTTCGAGCGGCCGCGATTCGCGTGGTCTGACCGTCTTATGCCCACGGCTAGCCGAGGCGGACGTCAGTTCCGCGCGGACCCAGCGTCGCGCCCTCCGCCGAGACATCGGGATCCCAGTCGAAAACCACCGAATTGTCCTCTTCACCGATCAGTACCTCGGCGCCTGGGCTCGCGCCGGCGTCGGCCAGCGCCTGTTCGATGCCGAGCTTCGCGAGCCTGTCGGCGAGATAGCCCACAGCCTCATCGTTGGCGAAGTCCGTCTGGAGAATCCACCGGCGAGGCTTGTCCCCGACGATGCGGAAACTGTTCTCGCCGGTGGCAACCACCGCGAATTCCGGTCCCGCGATGGGCTGCGGCCTGATGACAAGCCTGGTCGGCTCGATCGGCGGGGCCTCAGCGCGCGCCTGCGCGATCACCGCGGCCATGGTGAACGCCAGCTCTCGCAGTCCCTCCGTCGTTGCTGCCGAGACCTGGTGCACGGTCAGTCCGCGCGCCTCGAGGTCAGGCTCGACAAGGTCAGCTAGCTCCCTGGCCTCCGGTATGTCGATCTTGTTCAGCGCCACGATGCGCGGCCGGTCGCGCATATGAGCGCCGGTCAGCTCCTCGTAAGCACTCAGCTCCGCCTCCAGGGCGTCGAGGTCGCTGATCGGATCCCGGCCTGGTTCTTCGGTCGCGCAGTCCAGCACGTGCACAAAGACCTGGCAGCGCTCGATGTGACGGAGGAAGTCCAGGCCCAGGCCCTTGCCAGCGCTGGCACCGGGGATCAGTCCGGGCACATCAGCGACAACGAACTGGACGTCGCCGGCCTCGACGACCCCGAGATTCGGCGTTAGCGTCGTGAACGGATAGTTGGCGATCTTGGGTCGGGCCGCGGACATGGCTGCGATCAACGAGGACTTGCCGGCGTTCGGGAAGCCCACCAAGCCCGCGTCGGCGACAGTCTTGAGCTCGAGCAGCAGATGCAGCTCCCGGCCCGGCTCGCCGCGCAGCGCGAATCCGGGTGCCTTGCGCTTCACCGACGCCAGGGCAGCGTTGCCGAGCCCGCCGCGGCCACCCTCACCAGCCACGTAGCGGGTGCCAACGCCAGTCAGGTCCGCGAGCAGCTCGCCGTCCATGGTCTTGATCACGGTGCCGTCGGGCACCTTGAGGACGAGGTCAGCACCGTCGGCACCGTTCCGGTTCGAGCCGGAACCGGGCCTGCCGTCACCGGCCCGCCGGACCGGCTTGCGGTGGAAGTCCAGCAATGTGACGGAGCTCGGGTCCACCTCGATGATCACATCACCGCCGCGGCCGCCGTTGCCGCCGTTCGGGCCGCCGAGCGGCTTGAACTTCTCCCGGTGGATTGACGCGCAGCCGTGACCACCGTGGCCAGCATGCACCCTGACCTCGGCCTGATCAGCGAACTCCGCCACGGCCCATCCCCTCTATTTTCACTGCGTGTCCGCAGCTTTACTTACCTACCCAGGACGGCGGCTGACGTCGACCTCTTGCCACAACAGACTGAGACAACCGAGCTGAATGAGCACAGCTGACATAAATGTGGAGGGCGGACCTAGCCGGTCCGCCCTCCAAAGCCTGCGTCGCACCAGCCGGTCGCGCTGACCGCCGCGCGTCCTGGCTAGCTTGCCGCGGCGGACCCTGCCGCCGACGGCGCCGCCTCGACCGGCAGTACGCTCACGGCCCGACGGCCACGCCGCCTGCCGAACTCGACCTTGCCGCTCACGAGAGCGAACAGCGTGTCATCCCCGCCGCGACCGACACCAACGCCGGGGTGGAAGTGCGTACCGTGCTGACGCACGATGATCTCGCCCGCGCCTACGACCTGGCCGCCGAAGCGCTTCACGCCGAGCCGCTGCGCATTGGAATCCCGCCCGTTGCGGCTGGACGACGCGCCCTTCTTATGTGCCATCGGAGGCTCAGCCCTTCTTCTTCGAGCCGGCGGTGGCCTTGACGGTGCCGATGCCGGTCACCCGGATCTGCGTGTACTTCTGGCGGTGGCCGAGACGGCGGCGGTAACCGGTCTTGTTCTTGTAGTGGATCATGTTGATCTTGGGGCCGGCGGCGGCGCCCACGATCTCGGCGGTGACTTGGTAACCACCGAGCTCAGCTGGGTCACTGATGACCTTGCCGTCGTCGACAACAAGAAGAGCCGGCAGGGTCACGCTGGCCCCGACCTCTCCAGTCAGCTTGTCGACGGTCAGGACGTCGTCTACGGACGCCTTCTCCTGCCTGCCGCCGCAGCGCACGATCGCGTACACCGAGAGTTCTCTCCTCTTTGTGCTAGCCCGCGCGAGATCCGAGCTGGAGTCGGGCTTGCTTGCCATTGCGCACTACGCCATCGGGCCGCGGGGCCGCCAGATCTGTACATGCGCCGACCATAAAGCGTATCAGACCGCGCGGCCCCCTCAGCTGTTCGCCGGTTCGACTGCGGCACCGCCGCCTGCCGACTGGGATTCGCCGCTCGGCTCAGGCGTCCCGGACCGCCGGGAGCGCCCCGACCTGGATCGGCCGGACCCGTTCGGCCTGGAGCCTGCTGCGGTGGCCGCAGCGGCCGCATCCGTTCCGAGCCCGGCACCCACGGATTCGCCGGCCCCGTCGTCTGATGCCTTCGTGTCATCCCGGCCAGCTTCAGCGCCAGCGGTGCCACTCGAGTCGACGCCAGTCGAGCCAGTGCCAGTCGAGCCAGTGTCAGGTCCTGCTGAGGTGGCGACGGCCGAGGGTGGCCCGGCAGGCCGGGCGGCGCGCGCTCGCGGACCCCGGCCACTCGATCCGGCCGAGGCGATGACCGCTGGAGTAGGCCCAGCCCCTTCATCCACCTCGGGCCGTGGCTCGGCGTCGCCGCTCGGGGCGGCATCGCGGCGGCCGCTGCCGCCACGCCCTCGGCCACCCCGGCTGCCACCATCCCGGCTGCCACCATCCCGGCTGCCACTGTCCCGGCTACCGCCGTCGCGTGCAGCGCCGTTCCCGGACTGCTCGCCCTTGCCGGAGCCGCTCCGGCCAGTGTCTCGGCCGTGCGAGTGGTCGACTGGTTCCAGGGAGATCAGCAGGCCACGGCCGTTGCAGTGCTCGCAGGGCACCGAGAAAGCTTCCAGCAGGCCCGAACCGACGCGCTTGCGGGTCATCTGGACCAGCCCGAGGGAAGTGACCTCTGCTACCTGGTGCTTGGTCCGGTCTCTGGCGAGGCACTCGAGCAGGCGGCGCAGCACGAGCTCGCGGTTGCTTTCGAGCACCATGTCGATGAAGTCGATCACGATGATGCCGCCCACGTCGCGCAGCCGCAGCTGGCGGACGATTTCCTCAGCCGCTTCGAGGTTATTCCTGGTGACGGTCTGCTCCAGGTTGCCGCCCTGGCCAGTGAACTTGCCGGTGTTGACGTCGATAACCGTCATGGCCTCGGTGTTGTCGATCACCAGCGAGCCACCGCTCGGCAGCCATACCTTGCGCTCTAGCGCCTTCGCCAGCTGCTCGTCGATCCGGTACGCCGCAAACACGTCGCCGTCGTCATCCCACCGCTTCATGCGGCCGGAAAGGTGGGGGGCGACGTAACGGACGTACTCGTCGACTAGATCCCACTCGCTGTCGCTCGCGATGACAAGGCTCGTGAAGTCCTCGTTGAAAATGTCCCTGACGACGCGCAGCGTCAGGTCAGGCTCGCTGTACAGCAAGTCCGGGGCGCTCGCGGTCTTGGCCTTCTTCTCGATGGCTTCCCACTGCGCGGCCAGCCTGGCCACGTCACGAGACAGCTCCTCCTCGGAGGCGCCTTCGGCGGCCGTGCGGACGATGACGCCCGCGTTCTCCGGCATGACCTGCTTGAGGATCTGCTTGAGGCGGCTGCGCTCGGTGTCGGGCAGCTTGCGGCTGATGCCTGTCATGTTCGCGCCCGGCACGTACACCAGGTACCGGCCGGGCAGGCTGACCTGGCTGGTGAGACGAGCGCCCTTGTGCCCGATCGGGTCCTTGGTGACCTGCACCAGGATCGACTGACCCGACTTCAGTGCCGATTCAATCCGCTTGGACTCGCCTTCGAGGCCGCTGGCGTCGAAGTTGACCTCGCCCGCGTAGAGCACGGCGTTGCGGCCTTTACCGATGTCGACGAACGCGGCTTCCATCGAGGGCAGCACGTTCTGCACCTTGCCGAGGTAAACGTTGCCGACGTAGGACTGGTGGCTGGCCTTGTCCACGTAGTGCTCGACCAGGACGTTGTCTTCCATGACGGCGATCTGTGTGCGGTCGTCATGCTGGCGGACGACCATGACCCGCTCGACTGCCTCGCGCCGGGCCAGGAACTCCGACTCGGTGATGATCGGCGGGCGACGACGGCCGGACTCCCGGCCCTCGCGGCGCCGCTGGCGCTTGGCCTCGAGCCGGGTCGAGCCCTTGATCGCCTTGACGTCGTTGACGTCCGCGCTCTTCTCGCGGGGCGGCCGGACGTGTACGACCGTGTTCGGTGGGTCATCGGGGCCAGTCGGCTGAACATCGACCTCAGCGCCCGCGCCAGTGCGGCGACGGCGACGGCGACGCTTGGCCGTTCCGGCGGCGTCGGCGGCGTCGTCGTCGTCTTGCTCGCGGGGCTCGTCGGCGACGTCCTCGCCCGCTCCGGCCTGCTCGGCGACGCTCGCGGTCTCGGCGCTCTCGGCGCCAGCCCCATTGCCGTTAGCGGTGCCAGGGCCCTTGCCGCGACCGCGGCCGCCACGCCGACGACGCCTGGTAGCGGACCCAGGCGCGCTGTCCTCGCGGCTGTCGCTGTCCTCGACTTCCTCGTCGACGTCTCTGGCGGCAACACTTGGCTGCTGCCGCTGCGGCCGGGGAGCTGTCGGCGCCCGGACAGCGGAGATGTCGGGGGGCTGGAAGATGACCAGCGGTGGCTGGAACGCCGCCGGGGCCACCGTTCTGGGTGCCCCATCGGATGAGCTATCGTCCCGGCCGCCCGCACCCCGACTAGCGGTGTCCTGGCTGCCCGGGTCCTGGCTGCCGGTGTCCTGGCTGGCAGTCTCTTGGCTGGCCGCTTCGGCGCGTGTGCTCCTGGTCCGGCTGGACCCGGCACGCCGCGACGTGGTGCGGGCCCGCGCCGTCCTCGGCTCGGTCGCGGTCTCGGCAGCACCGGCGTCCGCTGCGCTGCCAGGCTGTGCAGCGGCGCGCTCGCGACCGCTGGACTCGCCACCGCTGGACTCGCCACCGCTGGGCTCGCCACCGCTGGACTCGCCACTGGCGGCGCCGATTTGCTTGCTAGCCGCACGCGACCGGGAAGGTCGCTTGCGCGCCGAGGCGGCCGGCGCGTCGCCGGTACTCGACGGCTCGTCAGCAGCGCTCGCGCCTGCCCCAGCCGACGGCGCAGACGCGGCCGACCCGGCTGCAGGCGGCGCCGCAGCTGCGGGCGCAGGCTCAGCTACCGGCGGTGCCGCTGCTGGCGGTGCCGCTGCTGGCGGTGCTGCTGCTGGTGGGCCGGCGGGCCTGACTACAGCACGCCGAGCACGGCGCAGCAGGCCTCGGGCAGAGGAGCCATGCTCCGCCGGTGCTTCGGCCCCGCCGGCGGCTGGCACGACTCCGCTGCCCGGCGCCGCGGATCCGGCGTCAGGCGGCGCTCCAGCGCCAGTCGATCCCGCGGACCCACTAGGACCCTGTGTGCCAGCCGGTCCATCAGCTGGCTCTCTGTTCTGTCGCTCGATCTCGAGCATTCGGGCGATCTCTCCCGTCAGGCTCCCGGGCGCAGCCAGCCTCATCGGGCCGTTCCGCGCCACGCGGGAGCTGTTCGTACGCGCTCACTGGCGCGGTACCCGCCATAGCGGCGTCCTCCGCATCCAGGCACGTTGCCAATACCTGTCCCTGTGCAGCGTCCTGGCCGTCTGGCCGGGGCGCCTCCGCCGTGATAGCGGCCTTCTCGAGGCCGTCGGCGGCAATATCAGTGCCCAGCGGCCCCTGAGCCAGTCGCGTCACCACAGCTGGCGACGAAGGCTCTAGGGCCGACATGGCGCGGAACGCTGCCAGGATGTCTTCGGGTCGCACGGCCGGTGTCAAGTGCCGAACAACCATTCGAAGTATCGCACATCCCAGTTCGCCTTCCGCCGTGGCACGCCGATCTAGCTCCAGCGATACCACTCCGGCTCTAGTGTCGAGCCGGCGAACTCCGTTGCTGGTAAGGCGCTCAACCTCCGCGTGCGGAGCGGCGAGGAACGCCTCAATTGCCATGATCGCCTCGGCTGGCGCGACCCCTGGCAGCACGACTTCCCATTCCGAGGCCTCAAGCCGCGGCGCTTGCGCCACGGCCAGGTCAGCGACCTCGATCACGTCAATCCCGTCCGGCAGGGCCGCGTCGAGCCGGATCTGCACGGCGTGCGGATCCAGCCGGGCGGTGAGGGAGATCTCAAGGAACTCGGCCTCGCTAGCGGCGCCGGTGGGCGCCCCGCCCGCATACGAAATCTTTGGATGCGGAGAAAATCCGGCCGAGTGTGCGACCGGCAGGTCAGCCCGCCGCACCCCACGCTCAACCGCTCGCGCGATATCTCTATGACTCGCGAATCGCATCCTGCCACGCTTAGCGTACTTGACCGACAGCCGCTGAACCGCCGGCAGCGGCGCTGGTCCCGTTGGCCGCGGCGGCTGGCGACGTGCCATGATCAGCCCTCGCTGCCTGGCGCGGACGCGCTGCCGCGGTGTGCCAGAGCCTCGCGATGATCTCCCGCGGCACCCTCGCCTGACGGGTCCGACTGGCCCGACGGGCGGCCCGATGAGCCCCAAGGGCCCGGGGCGGTCGCATCGTGATCTGAAGCTCCGGTAGGCACAACGCTGAGCGGCAGCAGCCTCTTCCCGGTAGGGCCAGCCTCGATCTCAGTGCCCATCGCCGGGCATACACCGCACTCGAAACACGGCGTCCACCGGCAGTCATCGACCTCTTCGGCTCCGGCCGGGTCGATGGCCGCCAGCCAGTCCTGCCACAGCCAGTCCCGCTCGAGGCCGGCGTCCAGGTGGTCCCACGGAAGGATCTCGTCGTAGCCCCGCTCGCGGGTGGTGTACCAGTCCAGGTCCACGCCGTCGTCCGCTAGCGCGGCTGACGCGCACTTCTCCCACCGCGCGAACGAGAACGTCTCGCTCCACCCGTCAAACCGGCCGCCGTCTGCCCAGACCGCCCGGATGACGTTAGCGACCCGCCTGTCGCCGCGCGACAGCAGCCCCTCCACGATTGAGGGCTTGCCGTCGTGATACCGGAACCCAATCGCCTTGCCATACCGCCGGTCGGCGCGCATGGCACCCCCAAGCGCCTTGAGCCGAGCGTCCACGGTTTCGTGATCGCACTGCGCGGCCCACTGGAACGGGGTATGCGGCTTGGGCACGAACCCGCCGATGGACACGGTGCACCGGATGTCGTTCCGCCCGGTGGCCGACCGCCCCGCCTGAATCACCCGCTGCGCCAGCGCGGCGATGGCCAGCACGTCCTCGTCGGTCTCCGTCGGCAGCCCGCACATGAAGTACAGCTTCACCTGCCGCCAGCCGCTGGCGTACGCCGTCGTCACGGTCTTGATGAGGTCGTCCTCGGTGACCATCTTGTTGATCACCTTACGGATCCGGTCCGAGCCGCCCTCGGGGGCGAATGTCAGCCCGGATCGCCGCCCGTTGCGGCTCAGCTCGTCCGCGAGCGTCACATTGAACGCATCGACTCTGGTCGACGGCAGCGACAGCCCGGTGTTGGTGCCCTCGTATCGGTTGGCGAGGTCGACGGCGATCTCGTTGATCTCGCTATGGTCAGCGCTGGACAGCGACAGGAGGCCGACCTCGCTGAATCCGCTGGCAGCCAGCCCCGCCTCGACCATCGAGCCGATAGTCGTGATCGACCGCTCCCGGACCGGCCGGGTGATCATGCCGGCTTGGCAGAACCGGCAGCCCCGCGTGCAGCCACGGAAGATCTCGACGCTGAACCGCTCGTGCACTGTCTCCGCCAGCGGCACGAGGGGCTTGGCCGGGTAGGGCCAGGAGTCGAGGTCCGTCACCGTGTGCTTGGACACCGAGCGAGGCACGCCCGGCCGGTTCGGGACCACCCGGCTGATCGTTCCGTCCGGGTTGTACGACACGTCATAAAAGCGCGGCACATACACCCCGCCGAACGCGGCCAGCTGCTCCAGCAGACCTTCACGGCCGCCTGGCCGCCCCGCCGCCTTCCAGGATCGCACCAGCTGCGTGATCGCCAGCACCGCCTGCTCGCCGTCGCCGAGCACCGCGCCGTCAATGAACTCGGCGATGGGCTCGGGGTTGAACGCGGCGTGGCCTCCGGCCAGCACCAGAGGGTCGTCATCGCCACGCTCGGCGGCCGACAGCGGGATCCCGGCCAGGTCGAGGGCTGTCAGCAGGTTCGTGTACCCCAGCTCCGTGGCGAAGCTGACCCCGAGCAGGTCGAAGTCGCGTACAGCGCGGTGGGCGTCCACAGTGAACTGCGGCACCCCGTGCTCCCGCATCAGCGCCTCAAGGTCCTGCCACACGCTGTAGGTGCGCTCGGCGAGCACCCCTTCCTGCTCGTTCAGGACTTCGTACAGGATCTGCAGGCCCTGGTTGGGCAGGCCTACCTCGTACGCATCCGGGTACATCAGCGCCCAGTGCACGTCGCAGGAGTCCCAGTCCTTGATGACAGAGTTCAGCTCGCCGCCGACGTACTGGATGGGCTTGCGCACCAGCGGGAGCAGCGGCTCGAGCAGGGGGTACACCGACTGCACAGGCACCGTTACAGAGTACCGAGGTCAGCGACTCGCCTGCGCTGGGCCGTGCCGACCGGCGATTACAAGGCTCAGATTCACCGAGAAGCCGGCATTACCGGCCGATCCACAGGGTATTGTAGGTAATTCAAAACCCTAGATTCCTGACCGGGAACGGGGTTACATCCGAGCTCCTCGCCACCGGAGGTACGCGGTGCACATCGACCCCTATATCGTCCTGGGCAGCGCGGTCGTCGGCTTGCTGGTCGGCCTGACTGGAGCCGGCGGCGGGGCGCTGATGACGCCGATGCTCATCCTGCTGTTCGGGGTCAAGGCCCCGGCTGCCATCTCCAGCGATCTCGTGGCCGCGGTCCTGATGCGCCCCGTCGGCGCGGCCGTGCACATGCGCAAGAGGACGGTCAACTACCGGCTGGTCGGCTGGCTGACACTGGGTTCGGTGCCGATGGCCTTCCTCGGTGCCTACCTGCTGCATCTGCTCGGCAAGACCTCCGGTGCGCCCACCCACGTCGAGCAGGCGCTCGGAGCCGCCCTGCTGACCGGTGCCGCCGCCATGGTGATCCGCTGGGCCATGGACATCCGCGGCGGCAAGGCCCGGAGCGCCGCGCTGCGGGATCTGGTCGTGAAGCCACTGCCGACAGTGATCGTCGGCATGGTCGGCGGCGTGATCGTGGGGCTGACATCGGTCGGCTCCGGCTCGCTGATGATCGTGCTGCTGCTCTTCCTGTACCCGATGATCAGCGCGAAGCGGCTGGTCGGGACAGACCTCACCCAGGCCGTGCCGCTGACGCTGGCGGCCGCGCTCGGCGCCTTGGCTTTCGGTCACGTGGAGTTCGGCGTTACGGTCTCGATCATTCTGGGCAGCGTGCCCGCTGTGCTGATCGGCTCTTTGTTCTCGTCGCGGGCGCCGGACAAGTACATTCGTCCGATCATCACGTTCGTGATCTTGGCGTCCGGGCTCAAGTACGTTGGCGTGCCCACTCAGGCGCTCGGCTGGACGCTCGGGAGCATCCTGCTCGCGTGCGCCCTGGCCTGGGCAGTGGTCATCCTCGTGCGCCGCCGGAACGGTGGGCCCGAACCAGCAGGGGAAGCGCAACAGCAGGAACGGTCACCGGATCGCAGTTTTACCGGGAGCTAACCCTCCCGCGTCCAGGGCGCGGGACAGGCGGCACAGGCCGTCTGACACGCGGGTTACGGTCCGACGGCCGCGCCGCCCATCCCCCGCTGGCAGATTTGGCCGGACATCCAGGACCTGCATCACCGGCTTGATCGGGCGCGCGCTCGCAACAGCCGGGCCCAGCTTGGCTGGCGTGCCTCAGCGGGAAGCACTGCGTAAATGCGGCCGTCGCGATGGATCACGGGATATTTACGAAGCTCGTAATTGGTCGCGGTCAGGCACCGGCCGGAGGCCAGCTCGAAGCTGTACCAGTGCCATGGGCACGTGACCACGCCATTGCGGACGACACCGCGCGCCAGCGGGCCGCCGTTGTGCGGGCACGCTGCGTCGGTTACCTCGAGCTGGCCGTCAACGTCGAAGACCGCGTATCGCCGCCCGTTGTGCTTGATGACCCAGGCTCGCCGACCGCGAGGCACGCCAAGCGGCACCAGCGTCACGCCTGGCTCCGCACCCATCTCCCCGTCCTACCTCCCGTCTCCCGTCCTACCTCACGTGCTGCTGGCCTACTCGCCCCCTGCTCGGGGAGTTCCGCTACTCGACAACCCGGACGGTGACCGGCCCGAGCCGGTCGAACTCGGCCCGGTAGACATCGCCCGCCTGCATGGGCACGGCCGCGTGCAGCGCGCCAGTCATCACGAGCTGGCCGGCCTCGAGCCCCGCGCCCATTTCACCGAGCGTGTTGGCCAGCCAGGCGACAACCGCGATCGGGTCGCCGAGTGCCGCTGCGCCCACCCCGGTGTCCACCAGCGTGCCGCTCCTGGTGAGCACCATGCCGATGAGCCGCGGATCCAGGCCGTCCAGGGGCACCAGGCGGCTCGACACGGCCACGGCACCGTTGGAGGCAAGGTCAGCGACCGTGTCGGCAAGCCGGATCCGCCAGTCCGCGAAGCGCGAGTCGACGATCTCCATGGCGGCCACCATGCCTGCGATCGCCTGGCGGGCCGCCAGCACCGTCACCCCGGGACCGCGAAGCCCAGAGGCGAGCATGAAAGCGATCTCAGCCTCGATCTTGGGCTGGATGAAGCGACTCAAGGAGACCGCGGCTCCGTCGACATACATCGTGGAGCGGAGCACCGGCCCGTGGTCGGGCGAGTCGACCCCGATCATCTGCTGCATGGGCTTGGACGTGAGGCCAACCTTGTACCCCATGACGGTGTCGCCGTCGCTGACCAGCATGCTCGTGAGCTGCTGCGCGATCGCGTAGCCGTCCGCCATTCCGAGGTCGGGCTCGGTGTCGGTGAATGGCTCAATCGCTTTCCGGTCCCGGCGCGCCTCATACAGCGCCTTCGCCTTGCCTGGCACGTCGGTCAGCGGCATTGACCTGCCTCCGTTCATTCTCTGGAACCGTAGGCGGCTAATGGTCGATTCCTCAAGCGGTGTGCGACAAACTACGTGCATGCTCCGCGAACGAACACTGGCAGCCATCGTCGGTCCCGGGAACATCGGCACCGACCTCCTGGCTAAGCTGCGCCGTAGCGAGCACGTCGATGTCGGCTACGTCGTCGGCGTCGTGGAGTCCGACGGGCTGGCAAGAGCCAGGCAGCTCGGCCTCGCCGCCTCGGCCGAGGGCGTCGACTGGCTCGTGCGCCAGGAGCCGCTGCCCGAGCTGGTCTTCGAGGCCACCTCGGCCGCGGCGCACCGGGCGAACGCGCCGCGCTACGCCGAGGCCGGTATCACCGCGATCGATCTCACCCCGGCGGCCCTAGGCCCGCTGGTCTGCCCCGCCGTCAACTTGCTGGACCACATCGATGCCGCGAACATCAACATGATCAGCTGTGGCGCGCAGGCGACCGTGCCCATCGTGCACGCGGTGTCCAGCGTCGTCCCCGTTCCCTACGCAGAGATCGTCGCCTCGGTCGCATCGAAATCGGCGGGACCTGGCACCAGGGCCAATATCGACGAGTTCACCCACACCACGTCCACGGCCGTGCAGACGGTCGGTGGCGCGCGGCGTGGCAAGGCGATCATCGTGCTCAATCCTGTCGAGCCACCGATGATCATGCGGGACACGATCTTTTGCGCGATCCCCCCGGACGCCGACCGGGACGCGATCACCGCGTCGATCATGGCGCGGGTTGCCGAGGTGCAGCGGTATGTGCCCGGGTACGCGCTGCGTGCCGATCCGCAGTACGACGAGCCGCGGGACAGCTGGGATGGCAACGCCAGGGTCGCGGTGTTCGTCGAGGTCCGTGGTGCCGGCGACTACCTGCCGGAGTACGCAGGCAACCTCGACATCATGACCGCAGCCGCGGCGAGGGTGGGCGACGTCATCGCCCAGCGCCGGGCGGTGACGGCATGACTGTCTCAGCTGCCAGTGGGCCAGCCGACAGTGGGCCAGCCGACAGTGGACCAGCCGACAGCGGGCCAACTGGCAGTGGGCCAACTGGCGCTGGCCTGATCGGCGCTGGCCGGCAGGTGCGAATCACCGATACCACGCTGCGGGACGGCAGTCACGCGATGGCGCACCAGTTCACGGAGGCGCAGGTCCGCGCTACGGTGCACGCGCTGGACGCGGCCGGCGTGGCTGTCATCGAGGTGACGCACGGCGACGGCCTCGGCGGCTCGTCGTTCAACTACGGCTTTTCGCGCGAGAACGAGCTGGATCTCATCAGCGCCGCTGTCCAGGAGGCTAGCCAGGCGGCCATCGCCATCCTGCTCGTCCCTGGCATCGGCACCATGGACGACCTGCGCGGCGCGCGCGAGGCCGGCGCCGCTGTGGCGAGAATCGCGACGCACTGCACTGAAGCGGACGTGTCGATCCAGCACTTCGGGCTGGCCCGCGACCTTGGCATGGAGACTGTCGGGTTCCTGATGATGGCGCACCGGACCTCGCCAGCCGAGCTGGCCAGGCAGGCGCGGATCATGGTCGACGCGGGCGCGCAGTGTGTTTACTGCGTTGACTCGGCCGGCGCGCTCGTTCTCGGCGACGCCCAGCAACGGGTACAGGCGATAGTGGCCCAGATCGGCGCTGACGCCGAGGTCGGGTTCCACGGGCACCAGAACCTGTCTCTCGGCGTAGCAAACTCGGTGCTGGCGTTCCAGCACGGCGCCTGGCAGATCGACGGAGCGCTATGCGCGCTCGGGGCCGGCGCGGGCAACTCCCCCACCGAGGTGCTCGCCGCCACCTTCGACCACCTGGGCGTGCAGACCGGAATCGACGTGGGCGGTGTGCTCGCGGCAGCCGAGGAAGTGGTCCGGCCGTTCCTGCCGCGGTGGCCGAAGATGGACCGGACCGCGATCGTCCAGGGCTGGGCCGGGGTGTACAGCAGCTTCCTGCTGCACGCCGAGCGCGCAGCCGAGCGTTATGACGTGCCCGCTCACGAGATACTGCAGCGCGTTGGCGAGCTGGGTTACGTCGGCGGCCAGGAGGACATGATCATCGACGTCGCGCTTCAGCTGGCACAGGAGCGCGATCTGGCCGCGACGGAGCCATCCGTGTGTTAACTGAAGACGTTCCGGCGGCGGTGGACGACCTGCAGGCAGCCGATCGCGATCATGTCCGCGAAGATCGCCGATCCGCCATAGGACACGAACGGCAGCGGCAGGCCGGTGACCGGCATGATGCCAATCGTCATGCCGATGTTGATGAACGACTGCACCGCGAACCAGATCCCGATCCCGGACGCCACAAGCATGCCGAACTGGTCATCGGCCCTCGCGGCGATGCGGAAGGCCCGAAACAGCACCACGGCGAGCAGCCCGATGATGACCATCTCACCCGCGAAGCCGATCTCGTTCCCCGCGACCGCGAAAATGAAGTCAGTGTGCTGCTCCGGTACGAAGCCGCCCGCCACGAGCTGCCCGTGGAACAGGCCCTGGCCGGTCAGGCCGCCGGAGGCGATAGCGATCTTGGACTGATAGGCGCTGTAGCCGGTGCCGCGCGGATCAGCCGACGGATGCAGGAACGAGGTCAGCCTGCTCACCTGGTATGCCTTCAGCAAATGCAGCTTGACCACGGCCGTGATACCGAGCGCCCCCGCCGCCACCAGGACGGCCAGCCAGCGCAGCCGGACCCCGGACAACGCGATGAGACCGACGAGCATGGCCAGCATCAGCATGACCACGCCCAGATCGGGCTCAACCAGGACGAGCACCAGTGGCACGAGGGAGCAGCCGACGGCCACCATGAGCGCCCTCAGGCGCGGCCTGGTCTCGCCCTGCGGGATCGCGCCCAGGATGATCGCCGTGACCAGGATGAGGGAGAGCTTGGCGTATTCCGACGGCTCAATCTGGAATCCGCCCGGCAGCGATATCCACGACCGGGCCCCGTTGACGATGCTGCCAAATGGGGTCAGCACGACGAGCAGGCCCAGGCAGGACACCCCGAGGACGATCGGGGAGTACAGCCGTAGCTGGCGGTAGTCCAGCATGCTGACCCCTGCCATGAGCGCGATCCCGATGGCGACGTTCAGAAGCTGCTTAGTCAGGAACGGGTCCGACCCGGACGGGCCGGCCGTGTCCGTGGCGGACCACACAAGAAGCGTCCCGAGCAGGCTCAGCGCTAGCACGGCGACGAGAAGTATCCAGTCGAGATTCCGCAGCGGTGAGCCCTTGCCGAGGATTTGCCGCAGCAGCCGGGACAGGCGACCGCCGGGCTCGGGGCCTACGCCGAGGCCGGTGCTGACGCCGAGCCGGCGGGCGCTGCCGCCGTCCAGGCGGACGGGCGCGAGGCCGCGGTAGCTAGCCGAGCCAGGTACAGCGGGCGTCGGCCGCCTGGCCAACCGGCCAGGTTCGATGGGAGCGAGCGCCGGTGGTTTGCCCTCACGGGTGCTCATGCGTGCCTCCCGGCCGGACGACCGCCAACCTCCGGATCGGCAGCGAGCCAGAACGGGCCTCCCGGACCCAGCGGCGTCGGCGGGCCGGGCTGTGCTGTGTTCACCTCTCCTGAGTTCACCTGACCTGGGCTCACCTGCCCCGCGTTCATCCGAAGGGCGGCCGTGCGCACGATCGTGCCGCCACTCGTGATCGCGGGCATCGGCGGCAGCTTGCCGCCGGGCAGCGCCGCCTTGGCGCCCTGGAGCCCGTACAACGCGTCCCAGATCTGTCGTACCGCAGGCCCGGACACGTCGGCGCCGTAACCGGAGTCGGGGATCATCACGACGACGACGTACTTGGGGTTGTTGCACGGCGCGAAGGAAGCGAACACCGAGGTGGAGTTCTTACCGAACACCTGAGCCGTTCCGGTCTTGCCCGCCACGCACACCTTGCCCAGCGGGAAGCCGCCGAACGTTCCAGCCGCAGTACCGGAGGTGACCACGCCCCGCAGCGCGTTCCGGATGTAGGCGAGTGTGGCCCCGCCCGCCGGGAGATGCCCGTCCACCGGTGGAGTTATGTTCTGCACAACTTGGCCGGTGGGGCTGAGCACTTCTTCGCCGATACGCGGGCTGTAGAGCGTGCCGCCGTTCGCCAGCGCCGCGTAACCCGTCGCGAGCTGGAGCGGCGTGACGGCGATGTAGCCCTGGCCGATGGAGCCGATGATGGCCTGACCGGGTGTCCAGACGTTGCCGTACAGGCAATCGTCGTACTCGATCTGCTGGATGTAGTCGCCGTTCGCCCGGCCGTACTTGCACCAGTCCTGCCCGCTGTGCGCGTTGTCTTTCCAGAAGTAGTACAGCCACTCCCTGGTCGGGACGGTGCCGTTGCTCTCGCCCGGGAGGTCGATCCCGGTGTCCTTGCCGAAGCCCCAGTCAAGCTCGATCTGCTGCTCGAACTGCACAGGGAACTTCGCGCTCGTAACAGTGTCGAGATTTGGATGGTCCCGGTTGTAGATCTGCAGGCCAATGTTGTAAAAGACCGTGTCGCAGGACTTCACGAGCGCCTCGTCTAGCGACATGGGTCCGCCGTTGCCGAAGTCGTTGTTAAACGTATGGCCGCCGACAACCGTTGCGGCCGGGCAGTTGTACGCGCCATACAGCGAATCGCCGAACTTGATGGCGGCGGTGGCCGTGGTCACCTTGAAGGTCGACCCTGGCGGGTACTCGCCCTGCGTGGCTCGCTCCAGGATCGGCTCCCCGTCCCCCGTGCCGAACAGCCGGTTGAACTGCCGCTGTGTGATCCCGCCGCTCCAGATGCCCGGGTTGTAGGTCGGGTAGCTGGCCATCGCGACCACGCGGCCTGTCGTCGTCATCACGACGGCGGCGCCAGAGGTCGCGCCGGGATTGGCTGCGTGTGCCTGCTGGACGGCGCCCGCCAGGATGTTCTGGGTCGCGATCTGGAGTTTGCTGTTGATGCTGGTCACCAGGTCATCGCCGGCTACCGGCTTGATGTCCTTGATCGTTGAGGTCACCTGACCGGCGGCGTTCACGCCGACCTCGTCGATGCCGGTAGTGCCGCGCAGCTGCTTGTCGTATTGAGCCTCGAGGCCGGACTGGCCGACGAGGTCGTCGGCAGAGAATCCCGTGACCGGGATGTGCAGCTGCTGAACCTCCTGCGCGGTGATCGGCTGGAGGTAGCCGAGCATCTGCGCGGCGGCCGATGCGATCGGCTGGGCGTACTGGATGACCGGCTGGATATTGGCGGTCACGCCGGGGAACGCACTCTTGTTCTCCAGGATCTGGAGCGCGACCTTGTCCGTGACGTTTTGTGCAACCGGGATCGGCTGGTACGGCGAGCCCTGCCAGCACGGCTGCGGCACGCCCACTGTGCACAGCCGGACACGCTCCCGCATCACTTTGTCGCTGATGTTCAGGAGCTTGGCGAGCCGCGCCAGCACGGCTGCTCCGCCATCTGACTCCTGCGACAGTGTCACCGTATTGACGGCGACCACGAGCGCGGACTGGTTGCCGACCATCTGCTGGCCGGTGTCGTCGAGTATGTTGCCGCGGACCGATGGCTCGACGACCTCCCGGACCTGTTCTTGTCTCGCGAGCGACAGGTAGGTGGCCCGTGTCTGGACCTGGAGGTTCCACAATCGGAAGCCGAGCACGGTGAGCAAGCCCGCCGCGATCACCATAATGCTGAACAGCCGGCGCCTCGAAGCCGGAATCACCGCACTCCCCCCGTCCCCCGGCCGATCAGCCAGACGCCCGACCGGCGTCCTACCCGGGTCCGCGACAGCCATCGACCGCTCGTGCCCCGTCCGCCCAGCCGCCACCTGGTCAGGAACAACAGCAGCGATCGGTGGCCGTAGCCGAACCGCGGCTGCTTGCGGGCCCTGGCCGGCGGGCGCCGCAGTGCGCTGCGGCCGGTGCCGCCCAGCATGCCCAGGCCGCGTCGGCTGCCAGCGAGCCGCAGCCGCGGCGGGCCGAGAGCTGTCCGGCGGGCCCGGAACGTGGTCTGATCCAGCACTCCTCCGGCTACCAGCCCGCTCGTGAGCGCGGACGGGCGCAGCAAGCCGGACCTGCGTCGGAAGGTCGGTGCCGCAGCGGCCCGGCGCGCGACTGGCGGGCGGGATCTGCGGCGGAACTTCGGCGTGGCGACGGGCCGGTGCGTGGCCCGAGCGGGCGCGGTACGGAAGTGCAGTGTCGGCACCGACCTTGCTGGAGCGCGGCCGGACGGCGCGAGCGCTGACCGGCTCGCGCCAACCCGCAGCCGCAGTGTGGCCACGCGGCGCCGCTGGGCCGGCCGGGTGAGCCAGCTGGTACCGCGCCGACTGGCGATGCTGCCATCACCACGGTGCGCGCCGAAGTTGATCCGGAGCCGGCTCGGACTAAGGCCCGCTGGCGCGGGCTGTCTCGCGGCCGAGCCGCCGGGCTCGCCGCGGTAGCGGAACTTGCCGAACCTAGACCGGCTGGACGCCCCGCTCAGCAGACCGGGATGTCGGCCTGCCCGCCAGTGCTGAGCCTGCCGGCTGCTGGCGACGGCACGGCGTGCGGCCACACTGCTGCCAACAACACTGGCGATCGCGCCGTCACGGCGGTGCGCGGCCGACAGCCTGAGCTTCACCGGACGGATAGGCAGGGCGCGCTGGTGCGCGTAGCCGGAGGCCGAGCCTGGCACTCCGGCGCCCGGGTGCAGTCGGGCCCTAGGCCGGGCGCGCCGCATGAGGCCGGGGTGGCTGGCGGGTCCGCCGCCCACCCAGCCGTCGCCAGCCCGGCCAGCAGCCGGGTCGAGCCGGGGCTCGTGCGGCCGCGGCTTACGGTCGGCCCGCTTCGACCGGGCTCGGACGGTCAGCAGCCCGGTACCGGCTAGCCCCGTGCCCGCCAGCCGGCTGCTAGCCGAGCGCAGGCCCGGTCACTATGACCAGGTACAGGGCGAACGGGCAGATCAGCAGGTCATAGGCGATCGTGACCGGCAGGAACTGGCGAATCTCGGCGACGGAAACCTGAGCCGGCTCGAGCAGCTTGCCGAGCGCGGCGGTCATTGCCTCGGCCGCGGCGATGACGACGGCTGCCACCGCGAGAGCGCGCAGCGGCGACCGCCTGGTGAGGCGGCCTAGGCTGCCCGCCGCCCAGCCAGCCAGACAGAAGACGAGAGCGTATTGCCCGACGAGGCCGGTATCCGGCGGTGCGATGTCCAGGCAGAGGCCTGCCGCGAACCCGGTCACCATGCCACGCACCGGACCGTCAGCCATAGCCAGCGCTACGACCAGCACCAGCACCAGGTCGGGAACGCCGCCCCTGGGCAGGTGCAGCCCGTTGAGCACGGTGAGCTGAAGGACGAGCGCGACCGCCAGCGCCGCCGGGGTGAGCCATGCCTTGCGCACGTCAGTGGCTCGGGCTCGGAGTTGGCGTGCCGCCCGAACGGTGCGAGCCCGGCTTGGCCGTGACCGTGACAGTCACAGTAGGCCCTGGGTGCGGCAGCGGCGGCAGCGCCGCGAACCTCGGGTCGTGACCAGGCGGCACGATGACGACGCCCACGACCCCGAGCGCGCCGAAGTCGACGTAGGGCCGGACAAGCGCGGCCGCGGTCAGCGAGCCGTTCGTGACAATCAGCTTGGTGACAACTCCGACCGGAACGCCCGGCACATAGGGCTTGTCGTTCACCGATGCCGACGTCACAAGCTGATCGCCCGGCTTCAGTACGGCGGCGGAGTTCAGCATCTGCAGGTGCATCAACCCGCCGGCGCTGGCCACCTTGCCTGGGCCGGTGACCCAGCCCAGCTGGCCGCTGGGCGCCGCTTCGACACCGACCACGGCCGAGCCGTCGCTGGCCAGCAGCACGGTGCTCGTCGTGGCGGACACCGAGGCGACGTAGCCCACGAGGCCATCACCGTTCAGGACGGTTTCCTGCGGCAGGACGCCGTCCTTGCTGCCGACGTCGAGCGTCACCGTCTGTTCGTAGCCGATGCCGACCGCGATCACGCTGGCAGCCAGCACTCGGTACCGGCCAGCGCCCGCCACCAGGAGCATCTTGCGCAGCTCGGCATAGTCCGCCTTGCTGAGCTGGGCCTCGCTAAGGTCGGCCCGGAGCTGAACCACCTGCTTCTGCAAGCTGCTCACCTGCGGCGCCGAGCCGGCGGATGAACGGAAGAAACCCGTCACCGACTTCGCCGCGTGCTCCGCGCCGCCGAACACCGAGCTGCCAGCCGCGCGCACGTCGCTCAGCGCCGAGTTCGAGCCGTCCGCATAGCTCACTGCGATGAGTCCGAGCGCCGCGGTGAGCAGCCCGATGAGCACCACGCGGGTTCGCCGTGTATCCCGCACTTCGATCACCTCGCCTGCCGCCGGTCACGTCACCTGTCGCCCGTAGGGCCGCGCGGCCCGGGGGGCGGTTACCGCCTGGCTTCAGGTATCAGGACCTGGTGCAGGGTGTCGAAGTCCTCCACGCACTTGCCGGTGCCGAGCGCCACCGAGTCGAGCGGATTATCGGTCAGGTGGATCGGCATCCCCGTCTCCTCGCGGAGCCGCTCGTCGAGGCCGCGCAGCAGGGCACCGCCGCCAGTGAGCGCGATGCCACGGTCCATCACGTCACCAGCCAGCTCGGGCGGGCACTTGTCGAGGGTGGTCTTGACGGCGTCGATGATCACGCTTAGCGGCTCCTCGATCGCCCGCCTGATCTCCTCCGCGGAAATGACGATCGTCTTCGGCAGGCCGCTCACCAGATCTCGGCCCCGGATCTCCGCGTTCGGCTCGTCGACGGCGGGATAGGCCGACCCAAGCGAGATCTTGATCTCCTCGGCGGTGCGCTCGCCGAGCATCAGCGAGTACTCCTTCTTGCCGAAGGTGATGATGGCCTGATCGAGCTCGTCGCCGCCGACCCGGATGGACTGCGATGTGACGATCCCACCCAGCGAGATCACGGCCACCTCGGTGGTGCCGCCGCCGATATCGACAACCATGTTGCCAGTCGGCTCATTGACGGGCAGCCCGGCGCCGATGGCCGCGGCCATCGGCTCTTCGATGATGTACACGCGACGGGCGCCCGCCTGATGACCTGCTTCCTTGACGGCGCTCTGCTCGACGCCGGTGATGCCGCTCGGCACCGCCACGACGATCCGGGGCTTAGCCAGATAGCTGCGCCTGTGCACCTTCTGGATGAAGTAGCGGAGCATTCGCTCGGTCACGTCGAAGTCCGCGATGACCCCGTCCTTCAGCGGACGGACCGCGATGATGTTGCCGGGCGTGCGGCCGATCATTCGTTTGGCCTCGACGCCCACCGCGACGATCTGGCCCGTGTTGGTATTCAGCGCGACGACGGACGGCTCATTCAGCACGATCCCCCGGCCCCGGACGTACACGAGCGTGTTCGCCGTCCCAAGGTCGACAGCCATGTCGCGGCCCAGAAACGCCATCGCGTTGCTCATTGAGAAGTAGAACCTTCCACCAGGTAGCTCTGCACTTGTCGGACCTCGTGCGGGCGGTGCAGTCGATCGCTACCCCGGCCTGTAGCGGTTACACAGCAGGGACCCCGTACCTGCCTGACCGGCCGATCCGGCATTCCCCGAGATTGCCACCATCAGCGACCGCTGTTAGCGCGCAGCGTTGCCGATGGCCCACGCGACAGCCCGCGTTTTGCACACTACATGTCGGTCCTTGGGCCGCCCAGGCAGGGCACGCCTGTTGGTGAGCGCTTTGGCAACTAGTGACCTGCGGCGTGCTCAACGCGGTAGCCGAGCCAGATTCCGACGGTCCACAATGCCGCGAAAATGCCGCCCAGAAAGTACATCACCGGCACTATTGCGCCGGATGCGATGACGAAAACCTGCAGCATGCTGCCACCGATGATGGTGACCCGCGGCAGGCCTCGCGCCACCGCGGCGAGCACGACGGCCGCTCCGGCCGCGATCCCGCCAGTGAGCCCGGCCGCATGGGGGGCTAGGTGGTCAATGTGCACGGCGACCGGAATGCACAGGGCGATGACGATAGCTTCGAAGATCAGCACGGTGGCGCAGAGCCGCTTCACCTGATATCACCATCCGCACCGAGGTCGTCCGCGGGCGAGTCAGCGAAGTCGGCCCCGTTCCCTGCCTTGTCAGCGAGCAGCACCCGCGCATCGCCGGCGGTGATCACCGAACCAGTGATGAGCACGCCCGCCTTTCCCGGCCCGCCTTCGCCCGCGGCGTCTGCCTCGTCGGCAAGCGCCACGCCGATCTCGATCGCCTGGTCGAGTCGGTCGGCGACCGTCACGCGGTCCGGTCCGAACACAGTCGTGGCTACCGCCGCGAGCGCGGCGACAGGCATTGATCGCGTCGAGGAGTTGCTGGTCACGACCAGATGCGCGGCGACGGGCTCCAGCTCGTCCAGGATGCCCGAGATATCCTTGTCCGCGCTGACCGCGATAATGGCGACCAGGTCAGTGAAGCTGAACGCCTCGGTCAGCGCCTCCACCGAGGCTGCCATGCCGCCGGGGTTGTGCGCCGCGTCGATGATTACGACCGGGCTGCGCCGGACGATCTCGAGGCGGCCTGGCGATGTCATCGCTGCGACGGCCCGCCTGACGATGTCCCGATCGAGTCCGCCGGCCCCTCGCCGAGCCCGTCGCCCGCGTCCGGGGTTCGTGCGAACGCCTCGGTTGCGGCGATCGCGCAGGCCAGATTGCCAGCCTGGTGAGCGCCGAACAACGGCAGGTAGAGATCCTCGTAGTCGCCAAGCAGGCCGCGAATCGCCAGCTGCTGCCCGCCCACGGCGAGCTCGCGGCTGAGGACGCCGAATTCCAGGCCCTCGCGGGCGACACTGGCGCCGACCTCGGCGACCCGGCGTATCAGCACCTCGGCAGCGGCCGGCGGCTGCTGCGCGAGGATAGCGACCGCACCCGGCTTGATGATCCCCGCCTTGTCGGCCGCGATCTCCTCGACGGTGTTGCCCAGGTGGCGCGCATGGTCAATGGAGATGGGCGTGACAACTGCCACGGCGCCGTCGGCCACGTTCGTGTTGTCCCACGTGCCGCCCATGCCGACCTCGAGCACGCAGACGTCGACGGGCGCGTCGGCGAACACCGAGAAGGCCATGCCGACGAGCACCTCGAAGAACGACAGGCGCGTGTCGTGCGACTTGTCCACGATGTCGAGGTACGGCTTGATCTCGTCGTAGGCGTCGACGAAACGCTCGACGCTGAGCGGCTGGCCGTCCACGCAGATGCGCTCGCGGACTGACGACAGGTGCGGACTGATGAACAGGCCTGTGCGCAGCCCGCGGGCCCGCAAAAGAGTCTCGGTCATCCGCGATGTCGACGTCTTGCCGTTGGTGCCGGTCAGGTGGATCACCGGGTAGGCGCGCTGCGGATCACCGAGCAGCGTCACGAGCGAGTTGATCCGCTCGAGCGACGGGTTGATCGCGTGCTCGGGCCGGCGGGCGAAGATCTCTCGCTCGATCTCGCGCAGCCGGACTTCGTAGTTGTCAGTCATGCCGATCCGGTCGATGCGCTGTCGGAGGCGGCGCCGTCGGAAGCGGCGCCGTCGGAGGCTGCGCCGCCGGCTGCGTGCGCCGTCGGGTGCTGCCGGCGCGGCGTCGGTTGCTGCGGCGCCGGCGGGCAGCGCGGCGAGCCGCTCGGTAAGCCGCGCGGCCTCGGCCTGCGCGGCGGCGAGCCGGTCCCGGTTCTTGGCGACGATGGCCGCAGGTGCCCGCTCGACGAACGACGGGCTCGCCAGCTTGCGCTCGACCCCCTCGATGTCAGCCTGCGCGGCTGCCAGGTCCTTGGCGAGGCGCTTGCGCTCAGCAGCCACGTCCAGGCCGGCCGCGGTGTCCAGCTCGATCTCCACACCCTCGGCGTGCAGGGACGCGGTCGGCGCGAAGCTGGGGCCCGGCTCGGCCAGCCGCAGCAGCGTCCGGATCCGCCCCTCGTGCTCCGCCAGCACTGTGTCGCTGAGACCGGCCAGCCGCGCGGGCACTGGCTGGGTCGGGCGCAGCCCCTGGTCGGAGCGGAATCTGCGCACCTCCGTCACCAGCCGCATGAGCGCGGAGATCTCCGCCTCGGCGGCGGGATCGGCAGGCAGCACGGGCAGCGCGCCGGCATCCCCCGCCGCCACCCGACCCGGCCAGCGGGCGATCACTACCGAGTCGCCGTTAGTCAGCGCGGTCCATAGCTCCTCGGTGACGAATGGCAGCAGTGGATGGATAAGCCGCAGCAGCCGGTCGAGCGCCTCGCCGAGTACCTGCCTCGTCGCCTGCGCGGCTGCTTCGTCCGGCCCGTATAGGGCCGCCTTGGACAGCTCGAGGTACCAGTCGCAGAACTCGTCCCAGGCGAAGTGGTAGAGGGCGTCGCAGACCTTCGCGAACTCGAACTGCTCGAACAGGGCGTCGACCTCGGCGGTGACGGCCGCCAGCCGGGACAGGATCCACCGGTCCGGCGCCGTCAGGTGGCTTGCCGACGGCACTCCCCGACCCGTGATTGCGCCGTTAAGCTGCGCAAAGCGCACTGCGTTCCAGAGCTTGTTGCAGAAGTTGCGAGCTCCGGCGACCCAGTCCTCGCTGACCGCAACGTCGCCGCCTGGCGTCGCGCCGCGGGCGAGCGTGAATCTGGTCGCATCCGCACCGAACCGATCGATCCAGTCCAGCGGATCGACTGTGTTGCCGCGCGTCTTCGACATCTTCTTGCCGTACTGATCGCGCACGAGGCCGTGCAGCGCGACCTGGCGGAACGGTACGGATGCTTCCGGCCCGGCGTCGGCCATCGCGTACAGCCCGAACAGCATCATCCTGGCGACCCAGAAGAACAGGATGTCGTAGCCGGTCACCAGCACGCTAGTCGGGTAGAACGTGCGCAGGTCAGGTGTGTCGTCTGGCCAGCCCAGCGTCGAGAAGGGCCACAGCGCCGAGGAGAACCACGTGTCCAGCACGTCGGAGTCCTGCTCCCAGCCCGGACCCGTCGGCACCTCGTCGTCCGGCCCGACGCACACCACCTGACCGTGCGGCCCGTACCAGACCGGGATCCGGTGGCCCCACCACAGCTGACGGCTGATGCACCAGTCGTGCATGTCGTCGACCCAGTCGAAGTACCGGGCGGACATCTCCTGCGGAAAGATCTTGACCCGGCCATCGCGAACGGCGTCGCCAGCCGCCTTGGCTAGCGGCTCGACCTTGACGAACCACTGCAGCGACAGCCGCGGCTCGACTGTCGTACCGCACCGCGAGCAGTGCCCGACCGCGTGCACGTACGGGCGGCGTTCGGCCACGATCCGGCTGTCAGCCCGCAGGGCGGCAAGCACCGCTGGCCTCGCCTCGAACCTGTCCAGGCCCGCGAACGGCCCGGGCGCCGTGATCACGCCGCGCTCGTCCATGACTACCAGGCTGGGCAGGTCGTGGCGGCGGCCGATCTCGAAGTCGTCGGGGTCGTGGGCCGGCGTCACCTTGACCGCGCCCGTGCCGAACTCCGGATCCACGTGCGGGTCGGCGACAACCGGGATGCTCCGGCCGGTCAGCGGAAGCTTGATCTCGCGGCCGACGAGGCGGGCATACCGGGGGTCGTCGGGATGCACGGCCACAGCGGTGTCGCCCAGCATCGTCTCCACCCGGGTGGTCGCGACCACGATCTGGTCGGCTCCGTCGCCGTACCGGATTGACACGAGCTCGCCGTCGTCATCGGAGTGCTCGACCTCGATATCCGACAGCGCCGTCAGGCACCGCGGACACCAGTTGATGATCCGCTGGGCCCGGTAGATCAGCCCGTCCGTGTACAGCCGCTTGAAGATCGTCTGCACGGCCCGCGACAGCCCGGCGTCCATCGTGAAGCGCTCACGGCTCCAGTCGACGCTGTCGCCCAGGCGCCGCATCTGGCCGAGGATCTTGCCGCCCGATTCGGCCTTCCACTGCCAGACGCGCTCGACGAAGGCCTCGCGGCCCAGGTCGTGGCGGGACAGCCCGTCCTTGGCCAGCTCGCGCTCGACGACGTTCTGTGTAGCGATGCCGGCGTGATCCATGCCCGGCAGCCAGAGCGTGTTGTAGCCCTGCATCCGCCGACGCCGTACCAGCGCGTCGATCAGCGTGTGGTCGAGCGCATGGCCGATGTGCAGTGACCCGGTCACGTTCGGCGGCGGGATGACGATAGAAAACGGCGGCGCGTCGCTGTCCGCGTCCGCCCGGAAGTACCCCGCCTCGACCCAGCCCTCATAACGGCGGGTCTCGACCTCGCCCGGGCTGTACTGCGCGGGTAGCTGAGTCGTCTCGGTACCGGAGCTCACGTCAGCAGAGTCTAGTGCCGCCGCCGTTAGCCCCCGTCCGGTGACCAACACCCCGCCGAACCTGGCCCCTTCCGCTCGACCAGCCGCCCGCCGACGCTGCTCCGTTCGCTGACCGGGAGTCCCTCCGCCGCTAGCCCTGTCCCCCTTGACTGCGGCACTCGGAGTCGATTCGAGTGTTTTGCCGTAAACACTCCCGAGCGCCAAGTTCGGCCGTACAACGTTTGCATTGTTAGGGCTCAAGAGTGGCCCCGTTTGAGCCCTAGGCTTGCACACGTTCACGGCTCGGCCGATCGCGCTGGCAACGGCGTATCGTTCCCGGCGGCGCAGCCGATCGGCTCGCTTAGCGCCAGGAACAAGACGGGCAAGACCGGCAAACGGGCTGTGGATCAGTCGTAGCCCAAGATCATCGACTCACGTTTCACGCCTGAGGTGCACTTTCGTGTCCACTTCGTCACGATACACGTGCACCGCAAGCGTGAAACGTGAGTAGCGCACTTCCAAAACGCGCACAGCCGTCGGCACCTGGGCGGTGCGGAGCGGGCGTAAGCGTCGCCTACGTTGCGCTCGCCGCCCAACCCGCAACGGGCCGACGGAACCTCAGGTGGGTAGGACGGCTGCCAAGCCCGCGCAGCACCGCTCAGGTGCCGACGGAAACGTTTACAGACGGACGCACAGCACCGCGAAAGGTGCATTGGCCGCGCGACGAAGCACCGCACGTGCGGCGGGCTGGGCTGGGCTGGGCGAGGAAGAACTAGGCGGACTTCTCGCGAGGGGTGCGACGGGCGACGTCGCGCGGCACCAGGGTCGGGTTCACGTTCTCGAGGACGACCTCAGCGCTGATGACGACCTTCTCCACATCCTTGCGACTCGGCACCTCGTACATAACCGAGAGCAGGACTTCCTCCAGGATCGCCCGCAGGCCGCGGGCGCCGGTGCCGCGCAAGATCGCCTGATCCGCGACGGCCTCAAGCGCGTCTTCAGTGAACTCCAGGTCGACCCCGTCGAGTTCGAATAGGCGCCGGTACTGGCGTACCAGCGCGTTGCGCGGCTCGGTGAGGATCCGGATCAGCGCCTCGCGGTCCAGGTTGTGCACGCTGGTGATCACGGGCAGCCGACCGACGAACTCAGGGATCATGCCGAACTTGAGCAGGTCCTCAGGCATGACATCGGCGAACCTGTCTGACTCGGTCTTGTCGGTCTTGACGCGCAGCACCGCGCCGAAGCCCATGCCGCTCTTGCCGACCCGGCTCTCGATGATCTTCTCCAGGCCCGCGAACGCGCCTCCGCAGATGAACAGCACGTTGGTGGTGTCGATCTGGATGAACTCCTGATGCGGGTGCTTGCGGCCGCCTTGCGGCGGCACCGAGGCTGTCGTGCCCTCGAGTATCTTCAGCAGCGCCTGCTGTACGCCCTCGCCCGAAACGTCGCGGGTGATCGACGGGTTCTCGCTCTTGCGGGCGATCTTGTCGATCTCATCGATGTAGATGATGCCGGTCTCGGCCTTCTTAACGTCGTAGTCAGCGGCCTGGATGAGCTTGAGGAGGATGTTCTCGACGTCCTCGCCGACGTAGCCGGCCTCGGTCAGCGCCGTTGCGTCCGCGATGGCGAACGGCACGTTGAGCAGCCTGGCCAGCGTCTGCGCAAGCAGCGTCTTGCCGGAGCCCGTCGGCCCAAGCAGCAAGATGTTGGACTTGGCCAGCTCGACGCCATCCTCGCCGGCGCGCTCGCCACCGGACTGGATCCGCTTGTAGTGGTTGTAGACGGCGACCGATAGGCCCTTCTTGGCCTTCTCCTGGCCGATCACATAGGAGTCGAGGAACTCGTAGATCTCGCGCGGCTTCGGCAGGCTGTCCCATTTGAGCTCGGTCGGCTCAGCCAGCTCCTCTTCGATGATCTCGTTGCAGAGGTCAATGCATTCGTCGCAGATGTACACGCCTGGCCCGGCGATGAGCTTCTTAACCTGCTTCTGGCTCTTGCCGCAGAATGAGCACTTCAGCAGATCACCGCCATCACCGATGCGTGCCACCTAGTAACTCCCTCTAGCCTTGCCGGCCGACCACTTCAGGCCCGCGATCAAACGAGTCCACCTGTGCCCAACACCTGCTGAACGAACTGTTCCTCGAACTTAGACGGTACCGCCTCGGCGGCCCCGCGTGTGGCCTTAGGAACACCGAGCGGCGCGCCGGCCGCCCTGACCAGGATGGCCCTGCAGTCAAGACGACTTAGGACGACCCTACCTCGGCCCGGCGCTTGAGCATCGTCAGAACTTCATCCACCATCCCGTACTCCTTGGCCTCGTGGGCGGTGAAGAACTTGTCCCGCTCGATGTCCCTGCGGACCCTGTCTTCATCCTGGCCAGTGTGCCGGGCCAGGATGCCTTCCATAGCGCTCCGCATGCGCAGGATCTCCCTGGCCTGGATCTCCAGGTCGCTGGACTGCCCGTAGCCGCTCTCCACAGCCGGCTGGTGGATGAGGATACGGGAGTTCGGCAACGCGAACCGCTTGCCCTTCGTCCCGGCGGCCAGGAGGACCGCCGCGGCGGAGGCCGCCTGGCCCAGGCAGTAGGTGTGAATCTCCGGCTGGATGTACTGCATGGTGTCGTAGATCGCCATCATTGAGGTCATCGACCCGCCGGGCGAGTTGATGTAGATCAGGATGTCGCGGCTGGGGTCGATCGACTCCAAGGTGATCAACTGTGCCATCACGTCGTTGGCTGACGCGTCGTCAATCTGGACGCCCAGGAAGATGATCCGCTCCTCGAAGAGCTTGTTGTAGGGGTTCATCTCCTTGACGCCGTAGGAAGTGCGCTCGACGAACGACGGCAGTACGTACCGCGATTCGGCTATGTGCCGACCTCTCTGACGAGACGCCCCCTGATGGAAGGAGCCTGCATATCCAGCACTCACTTCTGGTCCTCCTTGGCCACTGCTGTCAACCATGCCGGAGCTGCCCACGATGTCCGCCCCGCTCACGGAGTCGGCCCGACTGTCGGAACCTCAGTTGCGCTCGTGACTACGTGGTCCACGATCCCGTAGTCGCGTGCTTCCTCGGCAGTGAACCAGCGGTCACGATCGGAATCCTCCTCGATCTGCTCGACCGACCTGCCGGTGTGCGACGAGATCCGCTCGGCCATGAGGCGCTTGAGGAACAGACTCTGCTCGGCCTGAATCCTGATGTCTGTCGCCGTGCCGCCGATGCCGCCGTGCGGCTGATGCATCAGAATCGCCGCGTGTGGCATCGCGTACCGCTTGCCGGGGGCGCCTGCGGTCAGCAGGAACTGGCCCATTGACGCTGCCATGCCCATCGCGAACGTGGCCACGTCATTAGGTACGTACTGCATGACGTCATAAATCGCCATTCCGGCATAAACCGAGCCGCCCGGCGAATTGATATAGAGGCTGATGTCGCTCTTCGCGTCCTCGGACGCCAGCAAGATTAGCTCCGCGCAGATCCGGTTCGCCAGATCGTCGTCGACCTGCTGGCCGAGGAAGATGATCCGGTGCCGCAGCAGACGCTGAAACAGCATCTCGCTGAGCGGCTGTACCGGGGATTCCCCGGACCGGGCGAGAATGCCGGCGGTCTGCTGATTGCCAGGAGGCGTGGTCACGTGTGCTCACCTCGGTAGTAGTTGGTCCGCGCCTGTCGTTTGACTGTGACCATAACCCGCGAGCAGAAGCGCCTTCGCCGCCGATCCCCGCTGTTCGCTTACGGCGCACGCTAGCGGGCCATTGTGCGCTGTCAGCGGAAAGTTTTCAGTACCGGAGTCTCCAGCGCCGGAGTCTCCAGCACCGGAATCTCAGTGGCCGTCCTGCCCGCAGGCTCTACTACGGACGGTATGGTCCGCCCGCAGTTGTCCGCCGGACGTGGTCCGTTCAGCGTGGTCGCCGGGCACTACTCCTCGTCGGAGTCCTCGTCGATCTCGTCGTCGATCTCGTCGTCGTCCAGGTCATCGCCATCATCGTCAGCTTCGTCAGCTTCGCCCGCCCCTGCATCGGCGGAGGCGTGGATGTCCACCGGCCGACCCGCCTCGTCGACCACCGTGGCCTGCTCGGCCAGCCAGGTCAGCGCGTTGCCGCGCAGCACGTCAGCCGCGACGGCGGGCAACTGGCCGTTGTCGCTGAGCTGCTGGGCGAGCCTGTCCGGTGCAACGCCCATCCGGTAGGCCTGCTCGGTCACATAGGCGCTGAGCTGCTCCCCCGAGACCTTGAGGTCCTCCTGGCTTGCGAGCTTGTCGAGGATGAAGCCGGCCTTGACCGATCGCTTCGCGTCGGCCTCGAAGTCTGCGTCCATCTTGGCCTGCGTCGTGTCGCTGGCCTCAAGGTAGGCCCGCATGTCCAGTCCGGCTTGGTCCAGTTGATCCTGTAGCCGGTGCCGCCGCTGCTCGACCTCGGCCTCGATGATCCGCTCAGGCAGCGGAATGTCGAGCTGGTCGATCAGCGTCTCGAGCAGCCGCTCCCTGGCCTGGCCAGCCTGGCCGGTCTGGCGCATCGCCGTCAGCTGCTTGCGGGTGGAGGCGCGCAGCTCGCCGACGGTGTCGAATTCGCTAGCCGACTGCGCGAACTCGTCGTCCAGCTCCGGCAGCTCCTTGACCTTCACGGAGTTCACGGTGACGAGCACGTCGGCTTCCATGCCGGCGCGCTTGCCGCCGGCCAGCTCGGCGGTGAATGTCTTCGACTCGCCGGCTGTCATGCCGGTGAGCGCCTCGTCGAGGCCGTCCAGCATGGACTCCGTGCCGACTTCGTAGGACACCCCGGTGGCCTGTGCGTCCTCGACGGTCTCGCCATCGACGGTTGCCGCCAGGTCGATCGAGGCGAAGTCCCCCGCCTCGACCGGACGGTCGACGGTCTTGAGCGAGGCGAACCGCTCGCGCAGCGAGCCGAGGTACTCCTCGACCTGGTCGGGGTCCACGTCGGCGTTGTCGACGGTCACCGACAGGGCGCTCAAGTCCGGCAAGTCAAAGCTCGGCCGGACGTCGACCTCAGCAGTGAACGCCAGCTCCTTGCCGTCGTCGAGCCTGGTGATCTCCAGGTCGGGCTGGCTGAGCGGCACCACGTCGTGCTCGGCCAGCGCCTTGCTGTACAACTCCGGCACAGCTTCGTTGACAGCCTGCTCAAGCACCGTCGCCCGCCCGAATCGCTGGTCGATGACCCGCGGCGGCACGTGGCCCGGCCGGAAGCCGGGAACCCTGACCTGGCGCGCCACCTCCCGGTAAGCCTTGTCGAGGCTCGTCTTCAGCTCCTCGAACGGAACTTCGATGGTCAGCTTGACCCGGGTCGGGCTCAGCTCTTCGACGTCGGTCTTCACCTAGGGTCGCTTCCTGGAAAGGGTCCATGCCGCGGGCGGGCGCCGTACAGGCGCGGGTTTGACCTGTGTCAGTCACTAGCGGCTACTGAGCGCCAAGTCTAGGACAGCGGCGCCGCGTTCACCCGCGACGGGTGATGATCACGGGAACTCAGCGACTTAACGATGGGAGTGCAGGAGTTCACATCATGCTGCCGGGAACGTGGCCGCCCCACCGAGCGCCCAATGCCATCCCGGTGGTCACGTTCTCCAGGAGGCCATGATGACTGATCCGCAGACGGGCCCGCCGGCCAGCACCGGGCCCGGTGGGCAGCCGAGTGATATGCCCGCCGGCACAGGCGCAACCAGCACAGGCGGCCAGGGCAGCGAGTCCGCCAGCGGCGCAAGCGGCCTTGCTACCGCAAAGCGCACGCAGGCTCAGGCGAGCGTGCCGCAGCAGCTAGGTCACCAGCAGGAGCGCGTCGCCGGACAAGAAGAAATCTACGGACAAGGGGAGATGGCCGTCGCCCCCGTCCCCGCCGCCGTCGCGGCCGCGGCTAAGAGTTCCTGGGGCGTAGTGCTGATCTGCGGCCTCGGCTTGATCGCGCTGGGTATCGCGCTGCTTGTCTGGCCGAGCGCCTCGCTGACCGTGGTGGCGATCCTGATCGGTGCCGCGATCCTCGTAGCCGGGCTGGTCAAGCTGTGGGAAGGCTTCACGGCCAGGGCCGAGAGCGGCGGCATGCGCGCCGGGTACGTCGTGATCGGGCTTCTAGCCGTGCTCATCGGGATCTATCTGTTGCGCCACCACGCGCTCAGCCTGTTCCTGGTGGCGTTCGTTACCGGGGTGTTCTTCATTGCGCATGGCATCTCGGACCTCGGCCTCGCCATCTCGGCCGGGGTGCCGAATCGCGGTCTGCGTGCCGTCCTCGGCGTCTTCAGCCTGGCGGCCGGCATCGTCATGGTGATCTGGCCATCCATCACGCTCGGACTGCTGCTCCTGATCGTCGCCGCCTGGCTGCTCTTGTACGGGCTGATCCTCGGAGCCCTGGCGTTCCAGGTCCGCCGAGCCGGCAAGATCGCGCAGAAGATGAGTATGCCGTCGCAGCAGATGGCTGCTAGCACGTAGTACGTCAGCACGAAGCCGCCGCCGCGCGCTCGCGATCGTCAAGGTTCAACGCGATCGAGAGCGCGCGCGGCGTAACAGCAGCTCTAGCCGGCGCCCCTGTGCAATGGCCTGGCGCCGGTTGGCGACGCCAAGCTTCCGGTATACAGAGCTCAGGTGCGTCTTGATCGTGTTGATGGAAAGGAACAGCGACTCGGCGATCTCCTGGTTGGTCATGTGCGAGGGCAGGAAGCGAAGCACTGCGAGCTCGCTCTCGGTCAGCAGTGCAGCAGGCTGGGCGGAGGCCGGCCGCGGGAGCCTGCCGTCGAACCTGTCCAGAATCCGGCTAGCGAACCCGGCACACCGGCTCGACGGAGAGATGAGGACCGTCAGCGCGGACCTGACCGCAGACCCGGCCGCGACGAACTGGCCGCAGGCGTCGTCGGGCTCCGCCAGCGCCAGGGCCTCAGCCAGCAGCTCGGCGGCTTCTTGTCCCTGGCTCAGCCGGCGCCGTGCTACTACGCCGGCCAGCAGCGCCGCGATCCTGTCGGCCGCCGAGCACGCAGCCGATGCGCCTGCGAGAACGGGCCCGATGAGAGCCAGCGCGCCCTTGTCGTCCTCGCACGCAATCAGTAGCTTCGTCTGACAGACGGCCACGTCCGGACGGGCTTGGGCGCCAGGGTCGGTCAGTTCGGCGAGCGTGCCTCTGGCCCGTTCAAGTTCCCCAGCCGCCAGGCTGATTTCCGCGTCCAGGACTGCGATGGCAGCCGCCAGGCCGCCCGGCCTGTCCGGCCCGCTCCCACGGTCGAGCAGCATCGTCGGGTCGGCGGCCCGGTCCGTAGCCGTGCTGACAGGCGTGCCGGCGTAGCCCGCGGCTGGGGCTGCGGCGGCGGCGTCACTGAGCCATCTCACGAGCCCGCGCGCGCCAGCGAGGTTGCCGTCGGCGAGCGCCAGCCGAGCTCGCAGGAGACCCGCGACCACAGCGATGGACGGCTCGCCAGCCGGCCGCGGAGTCATCGCCGCCAGGTCGGCCTGGTCGAGCAGCCCGCTGGCGGCTTCCGGCTCGTCGCGCGCCAGGCGCACGGCCGCGCCCGCGAGTGCCAGCACTGGGGCCAGCTCGTCGCTACGGCCGAGCGGCCCATCGGCCACGCCGCCGGCGATTCTCGTAGCGGCCGCTAGGTCACCGTAGAGGGCCGCCGCGACTGCCTCCCAAGAGCGACCCCGTTCCCGCAATGCGAGCAAGCCACCTGCAGACAGCTGTGCGCCGGCGTGCAGGAACGCCGACCGTGCCTGCTGGCTGTCGCATTCGCGGAGGCTCGCAAAGCCAATCGCCAGCCACAGCGTGCCGAGCGCGCGATGCGCGCCGACGCCACGCGGATCGGCATGCGCTTCGGTCGCCAGCGCCCAGTAGGGCTCGAGCCAGCCGGGCTCTGGCGCTGTGACGGCGGTCGTGAGCAAGACGCGCATGGCTGCGATCCACAGCTCGGTCTGCTCTCGATCGGGCGCGGGCAGCGCCGACAGCCCGGCCTCGGCCCGTTCTAGGTAGGGCAGCGCCCCGTCGGCGTCGCCTTGCCAGATCCGGGCGGCCGCCACGGCCACCGCGAGCACGACGTTGAGAGCCTCGTCGGCCTCCATCCCTCCAGGTGGCATCGCCGCCAGCGCTGTCTCAAGGCCAGGGCCAGCGGCCGAGAACATGACGACCGGGCCGGCGTCACGCAGCACGTGCAGGCCGAATTCCCACTCGCCTACCTCGGCAGCCGCTTGAACCGCTGGCAGCACCTCGCCCCTCGCGGCGTGCCAGTGGGCCACGCGACGCTGGAGCGCCGGCACCTCCGCCGGCATCTGCCGACGCAGCCTCACGGCCAGAACGTCCCGAAGCATCGGGTGATAGCGGTACTCGCCGGAATCGGGTGTCAGCGCCTGGACCAGGCCGGTCTCGCGGCTGAGGTGCTCGAGCAGGCCTGCCGCGCCCGTCTCGCCCGTCAAGTCGTGCGCTAGGTCGGCAGGCACAGTCGGGCTGAGGCTCGTGCGCATCATGAACTCGCGAACTGCCTGAGGCAGGATGCCGAAGATCTCGTCCTCAAGATAGTCAGCTACGAGGGCCTGGGCGCCAACCTGGTCGATCTGACCAGCTAGCGCCGTCAGGCGCAGGCCGGCGAGCCAGCCCTCGGTCCTGCGCATGAGGTGATCGCGCTCGGGCTGGCTGATCGGCCTGCCAAGCATCGCGAAATACGCGGACGCCTCCTCGGGGGTACACGCCAGATCGCCTGCCCCGACGTCCGCTAGCTCGCCTTCCAGGCGGAGCCTGGATATGGCCAAGCCGGGCGCCGACCGGCCCACCAGCACCAGCCGCAAGCTGGGCGGTTCGTGCCTGATGAGCTCATTCAGGCCGGCCAGCGCCTCACTGCCGGCGAGCAGGTGGACGTTGTCGAGGACTAGTACGGCGGGAACGCTGGCGGGCCGGACCGATGCCGAAATCCACTGGGGAACCTCGGCTGTCGCTAGGCCAACGGGTAGGTCGGCCCTGCCCGTAGGCAGTGCCCCCGACCTGGCCAGGGCCGCTGTCAGGTACCGCCAGAATGGCCATGTCTCGGCCTCGGCAGCGTCGAGACTCATCCAGCCGGGACGGCGACTGGCGGACCGCGTCGCTGCCCACAGGGCAGTGGCAACAGTCTTGCCCGCTCCTGGCGGCCCGGTGATCAGCGTGACCCGTCGCGTGATGGCGGCATCGAGAAGCTCGCCGATCCGGGGCCTTGGCAGAACAGCCAGGCCAGGCCTCGGGATCCGCAGCTTGTCCTCGAGCAGCGTTACTTCCTGCGGCGGGGCGGTTAGGACCGGCCCGCTTGCAGTAGTCGTCATCACCCTCCCCCGGCGTCGAGCGGATGTTGCGGCCCCAGAATTTGCGCCAAGGGCCCGTGGCAGCGGCAGAAACCGCACAAATGGCGCGACCCCCCGCCGCTCCCCGCCGCCGCTTCCCTCACCCGCTGCGGCGAAATTGCAGCTCAACGCCCCGTATCCGCCATACCCCCGAGCGCCAGGCACCAATCTGAGAGACCAGCTATGACCCCTATGCCACGGCGCGTCCCGGTCCGGCAGACGCCGCTTCGGATCACCCCAACCGGGTGATGCCCGGTTCCACGACCCTCCGTAGCGTCCGTAGAAGGACAACCCGGAGAACCGGTTAGTCATGCCGGCACCGCGCTGGACAGCCAGCCGGTTCCCTGGCTTGCTGGCTGGCCAGGTCAGAGGGGAGTGGCTTCGATGAGCAGAGCACAGGACAGATCCTCAGGTCTTCAGGGCAGTGCCCAGGGCGCCGGGGAGAGCACCGGCGCGACCAGTACCGGCATGACCAGCGGAGCGGGCGCCACCGGCCCAGCCACGGGGACCACTACCACAGGCACAACCAGCGGAATGGCTGAGCAGTCAGGTGGTCAGATGGCGAGCGGGAGCCGCCACGCGCGGCAGACCGAGCCGACAACCGGCTACCGAGGCGGCACAGAGACGTACGACGAAGGCGGCGGCGTCATGGGTGGCTCGATGGCCATTCTGGCCGGCCTGATCGCCTTCCTCGGTGGCCTGGCAGTCGTCGTTCGGCCGCACTTCTACCATGTGGGATCGGCTTACGCCTACGCGTGGACCGGGCGCGGCTGGGGCATCATCCTGCTGGTGCTTGGGGCGCTGCTATTCGCGGCTGGAGCTGCGGCCTTGCTGGGCGTCCCAGCGGCCCGGCCAGTCGGAGTGGGCCTGGCAGTGCTGACAGGGATCGCCGGGTTCCTGTGGCTGGTGTACTCGCCGGTGTGGGGCATCGTCATCGTGGCCCTGAGCGTGTTCGCCATCTGGGGCCTGCTCCACGACACCGAACGCAGCACATCGATGTAGCACCGTCGATCAGCCGCCGGCCTCGCCTGGCCGCATCATCGGCACGACCAGAAGTCCCGGCCCTGCGAGCAGGGCCGGGACTTCTGGCGTTCCGAGTCATCCACTGGCATAAGTCCCGGCCCTGCGAGCAGGGCCGGGACTTCTGGCGCTCCGGGGCCTTTTGGCGCTGCCGGGATTGCCCCAGGCGTACGGCGTGACTGGCTAGCCGATGACGCCGGTTACGCCCAGGATGCCGTTGATCGTGAGCAGCACGCCACCGACCATGAGAGCGCCGACGGTAAGCACGTGCCCGTGTGAGCGCAGCCAGCCGTTGAAATGCCCGAGTATCCGGCCGGTGCGCTCAGGCGCGAGCAAGTAAAGCAGGAGTGGCAGCCAGACAAACACGATCGTGATCGCAATGACCACGGCCAGGTCGACGACGCTGGCGGCAATGCTCTGCATGGCGGTCGCGACCACCTGGACCGCGGCGACGAACGTCAAGGACGGCGAGTAGACCAGGATTCCCACGATGAACGCTTCTTTGGTGCCGGGCTTGGCCAGCATCCGGGACACGATGCCCGTGTCCTTCTTTGCCGGGTCGCGCTGCTTGGGCCCGCGACGCCACAGATAGCCTCCTCCGAGCAGCATCAGCAGGCCGAGGCCCAGCCGCACGCCGTACCTGGTCTGGTGCTCGCGAGGCTTGTAGACGTGGCCTGCGTGCAGCACGACGAAGACGATTGTGGCCATGACCGCGGTCACGACGATGGCACCGGCCAGGTAGATCAACGCGGTGCGGCGCGGATTGTCCGAGCCGAGGAATACAGCCGACACCAGCACGGCGGTGGGCGAGAGCGCGGCGAGTACGGCAAGTCCCGCGGCGTCCGTTAGCAACGCCGCCGGTCCCGGCGCGCAGGCTGCCAAATGATCTCCCGCATGTCCGATAGATGCCCGCCGCCTGGTGGGCGGCGTCACCCGGTCCGGGTGAACAACGTGTTAGCGACCGGTGTGCCACTACACCGATCATGGGTACAGCAGCCGGGGTGAAGGCTGATACTCACGAGGGGCAGGCCACGCCCGCCGCGCCGAGAGCCGGGATGACGTGGATTCCGAGCGGACAGTTCGCCATGGGATCGGCGGACTTCTATCCGGAGGAGCGCCCCGTCCACGTGGTTGCGGTCGACGGATTCTGGATCGACACCGGCCCGGTTACCGTCGCCGAGTTCCGGCGGTTCGTGAAGCAGACCGGCCATCTGACGGTCGCGGAGCAAGAACTGGACCCGGCCGCTTACCCGGATGCGCAACCAGACCTGCTGGTGCCCGGATCGCTGGTGTTCCGCACTACGCGAGGTCCGGTCGATCTCCGCGACTATGCGAACTGGTGGTCCTATGTTCCCGGCGCATCCTGGCGGCATCCGGAGGGGCCCGGCAGCAACGTGTCCAGCCGAGACAAGCATCCAGTGACGCACGTCGCCTACGGCGACGCCCGCGCCTACGCAGATTGGGCCGGCAAGGACCTGCCCACGGAGGCCGAGTGGGAGTACGCGGCGCGGGGTGGTCTTGACGGCGCTGTGTACGTGTGGGGCGACGACTTCACGCCAGACGGCGGGCAGATGGCCAATACCTGGCAGGGCGAATTCCCCTGGCAGAACCTGATGCTGGACGGCTACGAACGCACCTCACCTGTCGCGGCCTTCCCGCCCAACGGATACGGGCTGTATGACATGGCGGGCAACGTATGGGAATGGACCGCCGATTTTTTCCGGCACCGGCATCAGGCCGGCCAGCCGGGCACGGCCTGTTGCGCGCCGCGTAATCCGCGTGTCAGCAGCGATCTGGCAAGCAGGACTCAGGCGCCTGAGATTCCGCGCCGGGTCATCAAGGGAGGCTCGCATCTATGTGCGCCGAGTTACTGCCTGCGTTACCGGCCGGCGGCTCGCCAGGGCGAGGCCGTCGATACCTCAACCGGGCACCTCGGGTTCCGTTGTGTCGTCCGGCCCGGCGGCGCCTGACTTTCCGGCGACGGGTGGCTGGGACTGGTACCTGACGGTAGCCCGGCTGCGGAAGAACGCGGAGATGATGCTCACGGCCGCGCCGATGAACACCAGGTTGAACACAATCTGAAGGGTGACAGCCGCGCGCGCGAGCTGGCCGACGGCGTGCACGTCGCCGAAGCCGACTGTCGCCAGCGTGCTGATGTTGAAGTACAGGGCGTCGGTCTTGTTGCTGAGGCTGACGAACTGGTTTGGCAGCATGGCTACAGCGTCATCGGCCCACGAGAAGAACAGCACGGTCACCGTCAGCAGCAGCACCAGACCGCGGATCCTGGCGTCCTCGCCGGCCCGCACGAGCCTGCGGGCAGTCAGCACGATCAGTACGCCGAGCACGACGACGCCGCAGCTGAACAGGATGGCCCACGAGTCCTCGCGCATCCGGCCCGGCACCGGGATCTGGTAGTAGACCGCGGTCGCCGCCGCGATCACCAGCGCGGAGGCAATCGCACGCAGGAGCTGAGATCGCTTAGCGGTCACCGCGCACCTGCTTGGGGCGTCTTAGCTCGAAGCGCGCGTGCGCCGAGGCTGACACGCAGGTGCTGTCGCGGACGGCAGCCACTGGCGCCGCTGCTCACTCCCTCGCCAGCATGGCCGTAGCTTCGCGTTCGAGATCGAAGTAGGGCTCGCCGCTCACATCTACGGCGACCCGCTTGATGGTGCCGCCAGTGAAGCGGTGTGCAGAGCCGTTGGGGTAGTCATCGGTCACCGGCTCGCCGCTGTCGCGGCCGACGCACAAGCCCTCGCCCGCGATCGAGAACAGGCCCGGCTGGGTCTTGATCCGGCCTTCGCCGACCTTCTTGTCATTGTGGTAGAGGGACAACATGCCGGTGGCGACGCCGGGCGGATCCTCAGCGTCCTTGTCGAACGAGGCCGACAGGATCAGGTTCTGGCCCACGGGAACCTCTTCAGTACCGTCGATCTTCTGCTCTGCGATGCCGACGAAATCGTAGACGTAGTGCAGCCGGTTGTCCTTGACGTAGAGGGCGTGGCCACCGAACCGCGACCCATGTGCGAATAGCACACCCTCGGCGCCAGGTGCAGGTACGTCCACCAGCGCGCCGATCGTGTACGAGCGGTTGCGGATGTTGACTGCCTGCGCCTCGGGCACCTCGGCGGTGTCAGGGAAGTAGGTGTACCGGTCGCGGTCACTGGCCAGCTGCGGCCGCGGCGTCGTGATGATCTCCACTGCGGAACGGTCGTCGAGTGGAAAGGCAGCGTTGTCGCCGGCCTCGGCGAACCACAGGTTCACCAGCTCGCGCAGCTTGGCCGGCTCCTCAGCGGCCCGATCGTGCAGCTCAGCGCGGTCGGTATCGGTGTGGTACAGCTCCCAGGTGTCATCGTTGAAGTGGCCCCAGCCGCTGAGCGTGGGATGCGTGGTCACGGCCTTCCACCCCTCGTGCCAGATCCCGCGGGAACCGAGCATGCAATAGAACTGGGTCTTGCGAGCGGACGGCGCCGATGAGTCGCTCACGCTGTAGCGCATGCTCACGCCGTCAATGCGGCTTTGCACGTGACCCTTGATCGCCTCCGGCGCCTCCACGCCGAGGCAGTCCAGGATCGTCGGCACGATGTCGATGGCGTGGTGGTACTGGTGCCGCAGCTCGCCGTGGCCGGCGTTGCCGGATTTCGCTGACGGCCAGGAGATGATGCACGGGTCGGCGGTGCCGCCGTTGAACTCATACCGCTTCCACATCTTGAACGGCGTGTTGAACGCCATCGCCCAGCCGTTGGGGTAGTGGTTGTAGGTCTTGGTCCCGCCGAGCTCGTCGAGCATCGCCAGGTTCGCCTTGATGTCGTCTGGGATTCCGTTGGCGAACAGGTTCTCGTTGATCGATCCGTTCGGTCCGCCCTCACCGCTCGCACCGTTGTCCGACACCAGGATCACCATCGTGTTGTCCCGCTGCCCGGACTCCTCCAGATAGTCCAGCAGCCGCCCGATGTGGTGGTCGGCGTGCGCGAGGAACCCGGCATACACCTCGGCCATCCGGCAGAACAGCCGCTTCTCATCGGCGGACAGCGAATCCCACGGCCGGGTGACGTCCATCATCGGGAAGGAAGCGCCGTCTGGGCCCTTACGAGTCTCGGTAGTCCCGATCGGGTTGAGCGGCGGCAGTTCGGTCTCGGCCGGGACGATGCCCATCTGCTGCTGCCGGGCCAGGGTCTGCTCGCGCATCGCCTCGTAGCCCATGTCGAACCGGCCGCGGAACTTGTCCGCCCATTCCCTCGCTACCTGGTGCGGCGCATGCGCTGCGCCCGGTGCGTAATAAAGGAAGAAAGGCTTGTCCGGTGCGATCGTCTTGGCGTCCCTGATGAACTCCAGCGCCTTGTCCGTCAGGTCCTCGGTTAGGTGGTAGCCGTCTTGCGGGGATTTCGGCTGGTCGACGGGGTGGTTGTCGTAGACGAGGTCCGGGTACCACTGGTTGGTTTCCGCACCAAGGAACCCGTAGAACCGCTCGAACCCCCGCCCCGATGGCCAGTTCCGCCGCGTGGACGCGACGTTCATCTCAATCGTCGGGCACAGGTGCCACTTGCCGACGATGTAGGTGTTCCAGCCGCGCTCGCCGAGGATCTCGGAGACCATGCCGTTCTCGGGCGGGATAGTGCCGCTGGCGTTGGGGAACCCGCTAGCTGCCTCAGTGATGCAGGCCATGCTGTTGCGCGTGTGGTTGCGGCCGGTCAGCAGGCACGACCTCGTCGGCGAGCACAGGGCGGTGGTGTGCCACTGGGTGTACCGCACCCCGGCGGCCGCGATTCGGTCGATGTTAGGGGTTTCGATCGGGCCGCCGTAGCTGCTCATGGCCGAGAAGCCAACGTCGTCCAGGACGATGTAGACGACATTAGGAGATCCGGCTGGCGCCTGCGGCGGTTGGAACGGCTTCCAGTCGGGGACCGAGTCCCGGATGTCGACGTTGATGGTGCCCTTGAACTGATTGCGCATCGTCCGTGCTCCGCTCGTCGCATGCCGCGGCAACCCCGCTGATGACTGAAATCGTCTCCGGTGCGCGGCCTGCGAACACCACCCGCCGCGGGTGGTGTGCTGTGGTCAGGACGGCTGCCGGTGGCCCGCCGGGGTGAGGCCCAGAAGGTTGATGACCTCCGTGGCGAGCTGACCGGGGCGGCGTTCGCCAACGCTGATCAGGTGCACCCGCGGCTCATCCTGCGGCATCTCAAGGTCAGCGAACTGGCTGGCCAGCAGCGGCTCGTGGAAGAAGTGCCCGGTACGACCCGCTACGCGCGCCTCGTCCCGTTCCCTGGTGATCGCCAGGAACACGATCTGGGCCTGCTCCCGACCGCCGAGGAGTTCGTCCCGGTAGCGGCGCTTGAGCGCCGAGCAGGCCAGCACTGCCGACTGGCCGCTGGCGATAATGTCGTCCATCCAGGAGGTGATGGCCGCGAGCCACGGCACTCGGTCGGCGTCCGTCAGCGGCAGGCCCGCCCGCATCTTGGCGACGTTGGCGGCCGGGTGCAACGAGTCACCGTCGGCGAACATCAAGCCAAGCCGCTTAGCCACGAGCTGGCCGACGGTGGTCTTGCCGCTGCCGGCCACGCCGGCCACTACCACGATCATCGCAGGCGAGCTTAACGTGCGAGGCTTTCCGTGCATACCTGAGCCGGAGGGAGCACGGCGTGCCGACGGACAATGCAGCTGGAACAGCTGCTGGCAACACCACGACGGGCGATATCGCAACCCGCGGTCCCGCAATGGGCAATCCCCCAATGGGCACAATCGACGCGCTGGTGATCTTTGGGGCGACCGGCGACCTGGCGAAGATCGAGACCTTCCCTGCCCTTGTCGGGCTCGTTGAACGCGGGGTCCTGACCGTTCCGGTTGTCGGGGTCGCCAATAACGGCTGGAACCTAGCGCAGTTCCGCGACTACGCGACAGCCTCCCTCAGGCTCAACAACATCGACCCGCTTGGTCCTGGTCCGACCCAGATGGTCAGCATGCTCCGTTACGTCGATGGCGACCTCGAAGATCCCGCTACGTACCGAGCAATGTCGGTCGCGATCGGCGACGCCCGGCATCCCCTCTACTACATGGAGGTGCCGCCCTCGCTCTTTAGCAGGATCGCCGAGGGCATCGCTGCGGCAGGCCGGGCCGCTGGCGCACGGGTAATGGTGGAGAAGCCATTTGGCACCGACCTGGCCAGCGCCATCAAGCTGAACGAGACGATGCACCAGTACTTCCCGGAGGAGGCCATCTACCGGGTCGACCACTGGCTCGGCCTCGAGCCCGTGGAGAACTTGCTCTTTGTCCGGTTCGCCAACTCCATCATCGAGCCGCTCCTGAACCGCGACCACGTGGCCAGCATCCAGATCACGATGGCCGAGGACTTCGACGTAGCCGACCGCGGCAGCTTCTATGACAAGGCGGGCGCAATCCGGGATGTACTCCAGAATCACATACTTCAGGTCCTGGCAACCGTCATTGCCCAGCCGCCCGACGGTCGCGGCCTGACCCACTGGCGTGACGCCAAGTCCGAGATCATCGGCGCGCTCGAGCCGCTCAGTCCGGAGACCACAGTGCGCGGCCAGTACGAGGGCTATCTGGACGTGCCGGGCGTGGCGTCAGGCAGCACGACCGAGACGTTCGCGGCAATCAGGCTCACCGCCCAGTCCTGGCGGTGGGCTGGCGTCCCGATCATGATCCGGGCTGGCAAGTGCATGCCCGTCACCGCCACCGACGTGGTGATCCGGTTCCGGAAGCGAGCGCATGATGTGTTCGGCCTTGGCGACCTCGCGACTGCAAACCAGCTACGCGTCCGCATTAACCCCGACGATCAGCTTGGCATTACGCTGCTCGGGAAGAAGCCGGGTCCAGGGCTCGTGGCTGAGGTGCGCGATCTCGCCTACGTTGGGTCGAAGATGGCACAGATGATGCGGCCGTACGACCGGCTCATCGGCGCTGCCATGGCCGGCGAGCGATACCTCTTCGCCCGCCAGGAGACTGTCGAGGCGGCGTGGCGCGTCGTGCAGCCTGTACTCGGAGACGTGGTGCCGGTCAGGCCCTATGCCAGGGGCACCTGGGGTCCAGCGGAAGCCCACTCGCTGCTGCCGCGCGGCGAGACCTGGCACAACCCGGCATTATGACAGCGCCCAAGCTATGACAGCGGCCGGGGATGGGCATGAACCCTCCCATGACAGGCACGGCGACGAGGCAGCAACGCCTGGACCGGCCGAAACAGAGCCGACCGAAACAGAGCCGACCGAGGCAGAGCCGACCGAGGCAGAGCCAGACCCGCGGTTCACGCTGGCCAACGAGCGCACGTTCCTTGCCTGGAGCCGGACAGCCCTTGCCCTCGTCGCAGCCGGCCTCGGCATCGTCCAGCTGCTGCCGCCCTTCCCCGGTGTGCCCTTTGGCCGTCACGTACTGGGGATCCCGCTCATCATCCTGGGAGCGGTCATCGCCGTGGCCGCGTACGCCGACATGATGCGCAACCAGCGGGCGCTGCGGCGCAATCAGCCGCTGCCGAGGTCCATTTTGCCCCGGCTTCTTGCGGTGACCATCGGCGGCGTGGCTACCGTCGCCGCCGTCGTCGTCCTGCTCTCGGCGACCAGGTAGTCCTCATGCCCGGAGAGAAACCGCAACCACCGGTCGTCGACCCGGCCAACCGGACGAGGCTGGCCTGGACGCGGACCGCGGTCGCCTTCGCGGCCATCGGCGGGGTGATGCTCAAGCTCAGCCCGGTCGCCGGCCTGGTTGTGCTGGTGCTCAGCCTGCCGATCTGGGCAGTCGCCCGCGGGAACCGCGGTAATGATCTGTCCCCGCAGGGGTTGCGCCTCGTCACCGTCACGGTCGTCATCGTCGCGATCGCCGCCCTCGTCGTGGCGATCTTCGGCCGCAGCCCCGACAGCCTGGGTCAGTTGCTTCGTGGTCGCTGACGAGACTGAACACGGTCCCGCAGCCAGGACCACGAGGTTCAGGCTGCGCTGGCTGGCGGTCGTCGTCGCGACCATGGCGCTGCTCACCGCCGGCTGGCCATTGCTCAACTCGGCCGTCGCCAACCGCCAGCCGCTGGCCGCTGGCTCGCGCCTCACGATCGGAACCAGCCCTGCGAGCTCAGGCGTCGTCACGGTCGGACCTGGCTGGTCCATCCAGCCAGAGCAGAGCAACCCGAGGCAGGAGTACGTGCTCCGTAAGGACGGCCTCGAGCTCGTCATCAGTCACATCGGCCTGGTCAACCCTGACCAGGTACCGCGTATCTGGCAGGGCATGCGACAGATCCTGGCTGTGACTAACCCTGGATCTAGGCTCAGCAAGCCGATCACCATCAGCACGGCCCACCGGCTGCGAGCCTTCACCGGCGCCGTCACGGGTCCAAGGCTCATTGGCATGGTCACAATCTTTCCCGGTCCGTCGCGGGAATTCGCCATCGTCATGTTGGTGCTGGTGCCGCGGCGCGCGAGCCCGGAGCTGCGGGCGGCCGCGCTGCAGGTCACCACCTCGCTCATATTCACGGCTCCAAGCCAATGATGTCGTCTGCAGCGACCACGCGCCGGATCAGCTCAAGCCAGAGCATTCGCCTGGTCGAGGTCACAGCCGTGGTTGCATGCCTCTTCGGGACGGCGGTGCTGAGCTGGCAGTTCTCCCGCTTTCTGGTGGTGTTCCCAGGTCCGGCGCTGCTCGCCATTGCCCTGGAGATTCCGCTCCTGCTGGTCGGGTTTGTGGTGCTTCGGCTGCTGCGACCAGCCCGCACGCCCGCCCTGACCTGGTCGGCTGCCGCCATCGCCTGGGGCACTACGGCAGCCGCGGGGTGCGCCTTGCTGGCGAACCGGGGCCTGATCGGCTTGTGGGCTAAGGGCGCTGGAACGCACTTTGCCGCCGACTGGTCTGCGTCGCTCTCCGCCCCGCTCAACGAGGAGCTACTCAAGCTCTGTGGCGTCATCATGATCATCCTTGCGGCACCGCTCATTATCCAGGGACCACTCGACGGAATGATCTTCGGCGCACTCGTCGGCCTGGGCTTCCAGGCAACCGAGAACGTCACATACGGCCTCAACAGCATCGAGTTGTCTGGCGCGACTAACCCAGCGCGGGCCGTTCTGGACTCCTTCATCATCCGGGTAGGCCTGACGGCGCTCGGCTCGCACTGGACGATGACCGCCATCGCCGGAGCTGGAGCTGGCTACCTCGTCGCGCGCCGCCGCGGCGCAGAGCACGGCGGCGTGCTCCCGGCGGTCGCGTGCCTGCTGGGTGCGATGGCGATGCACCTCATCTTCGACGCGCCCCAGATCGCCGAAGTGATCAAGGTCGGGCTGAACTTCGCCGTGGTGGTCGTGGTCTACCTGCTGGTGAGCAGCGCTTATCTAAGGCGGGCCAGGGCCGCGCTGGCCGACCAGGTGGCCGCGGGGATAATGGCACCAGGCGAGGCGGCCAGCCTGCTGAGCCGACGTGGGCGCCGCCACGAACTCGATCACTTCGCGCCGGCGGAGCGGAGCACGGTGGCGGCGCGACAGCGCAGCCAGCTAGCCGACGTCGAGCGCCAGGCCTCATGAATTACCTGGCATTGTGGGGGCAGGAAGCATTGCGGCTGGCGGCAAGGCACGGAAGCCTCGTCATGAGGTCTTCATGTCGTGTGGGTAGACCTGTCGCCTGGACGCCTACGGGCAGCAGCGCATACGACTGTCGATTGGGGAAACCTAGTGCTGAGGCCGAGCACCGCAAGCTCGCAGAAGACACCGGCGACACCCGGCTCGTCTGCTGGCGGTCCAGGACACCGACGCCCGCGTCGGAGATCTGGCCGTAACTGGGCGCCGCACTGGCCGCGGCGCCTCTGGTCGCGGCTGACCTTGGCAGTCGTCGTCGTCATCATGCTGCCCATCATCTGGTCGGTAGGGCACGCGATGACCATGCCAGGCGGTGGCTCCATGTCGGAGCGCCTGGCCGAGTGGGCTCGGGACCACTACCTCGGACCGGTCGTCACCTTGGGCGAATGGCTCACCTATCAGCCGCCGAAAGTCGGCGGCAAGCCATCATTCAAGCTGACGGGGCCCTCGGCGCCGCCAAAGCAGATACCTCATAAGACCCTCACCTACGCACCGCCGCCGCAGCTGACGTCCATGGCCGGCAAGCCGCTGCCCGGTGAAGGCGTCTGGCGAGTGCTCGACACGGTGAATGGGCAGCCGGCCATCTACGGCACGTACCTGCGGCCGAGCAGCGTCTACACCTCCTACGTCGCTGGAATCGTGTCGTTGAACCAGGGCCTGGTTCGTTTTGAGCTCAGGCCCGGAACCGAGGACCCCGGCCCCGGCAACTGGCACGCGTCCTCCTACATCGCGCCAGGCACGCGGCAGGGCCTGCTGGCGACCTTCAATAGCGGCTTCAAGATCAGCTCTTCCGGTGGCGGCTTCTACCTCAACGGTGTGACTCGAGGGATCTTGACCCCAGGCGTGGCTTCTGTGGTGTACTACCGCGATGGGCACGTCGCTATCGGCAACTGGGATCAGACGGTCCGCATGACCCCCGACGTCGTGGGCGTGCGGCAGAACCTGCACCCGATCGTCCGGAACGGTCAGGTGCCGGCCAGCGTTGACAGCAACGTCGAGACGAGCTGGGGCGCGACCCTGGGCGGCGGTTACTACGTCTGGCGCTCGGGCATCGGGATCACCGCCGACGGACGCGTGATCTTCGTCTACGGCCCGGCCCTGAACGTGCGCGAGCTTGGCGAGCTGCTCCGTCATGCAGGCGTCGTGACTGGCATGGAGCTCGATATCAACCCGGCCTGGATGTCGTTTATGTACTACCAGAACAGCCAGTCGGGGAACCCCAAGCCGGTCAACCTGCTGCCGACCCAGCAGGAGCCCGCGGACCGCTATTACTACCCCTCGAGCCGCGACTTCACCGCGGTCTACGCTCGATGACCACGAGGGCGCCGGAGACGGGTGAGCAAGCGGCCGTCCCACCCGAGGCGCACGCCGCAGCGGCCAGGAAGTCAGCCGCCAGGAGGCTGCCGACCGCAGCGATCCAGGCAGTACGGCCACGCCAGTGGCCTAAGAACTTGCTGGTCTTCGCCGCTCCCCTGGCGGGCGCGACACTGGGCAGGGACGACGGCTTCGGCTACGCACTGCTGGCATTCGTGGCCTTCACCGCAGCCTCCTCGGCGGTGTACGTCATCAACGACATCCTGGATGTCGAACGTGACCGGCAGCATCCAACCAAACGCAAGCGGCCAATCGCATCCGGTCGGCTCCCGATCCCGGCAGCACTGCTGCTAGCGGTCGTGTGTCTGGCCATGGCGGCGCTGGCCACGTTCCTGGTCGGCGAGCCCATGCTCGGCGTCGTGATCGGGACCTACATCGCCGTGTCATTCCTCTACAGCCTGAAGCTCAAGCACATACCCGGCATCGAGCTCACGGTCGTCGCGTCCGGCTTCGTGCTGCGCGCGCTCGGCGGCGCAGTCGCTACCCATGTACCGCCGTCGGGGTGGTTCCTGACCGTCTGCAGCCTCGGGGCGTTGATGGTCGCCATCGGGAAGCGCTACACCGAGCTGTCCGCTCTCGGCGACGAGGCCATCGCGCACCGGCCGGTGATGCGCTGGTACAGCCTTAGCCTGCTGCGCGGCGGGCAGCGCGCCGCCAGTGTGGTTATGCTCGCCGCCTACCTTTTCTGGGCGCTATCCGAGCACGACGGCTGGATGCGGGCCTGGCACGTGGCCAGCGCCGCGCCCCTTGCGCTGGCCCTCATCCGGTTCGATCGCCTCACCGGACTGGCCGAGGGACGTCCCGTCGAGGACCTCATCGTGCGGGATCCGATGATGATCTGCTGCGAGCTCACCTGGCTGACGATGTTCACGGTGGGCCTGTAGATGACGCCCCGTAAATGGCCGCCCGTCAATGAAGCGTCCGGTCTGACGTAGGGTCGGCCTATGCTGAGGACATCATCGCGGCCCGGGCAAGTAGCGCGGGCAGCAGCCGCTGGCCTGGGCGCCCAGCCCGCCAGAGTATTGCTGATCGGCGGCACGAGCGAGATCGGCCAGGCGATCCTGGCGGCGCTCGACCTGGGCCCGGACGCCGAGGTCCTGCTCGCGGGGCGCGACGCCGAGCGGATGCGTACGGCCGCGGCCGGGCTGCGCGCCCGAGTGACGACGCTGAGCTACGACACGACCGACCCGGCGGCTCAGCAGGATCTGCCGTCCGCCGCGTTCGCCGACGGTCCTCCGGACCTGGTGATCTCCGCCGCGGGGATTCTGACGCCGCAGGAGGAACTGGACGCTGACCCGCGCCTGGCCGCCACCTTGATCGACACGAATTTCACGAGCCACGTCACCGTGCTGCTTGCCATCGCTTCCCAGCTCAGGCACGTGGGCCGCGGCACGATCGTCGTACTCTCGTCGGTAGCGGCCGTCAGGCCGCGCAAGGCGAACTTCGTTTACGGTGCGGCGAAGGCCGGGCTCGACGCGTTTGCCCGCGGCCTCGCGGACTCGCTGCACGGGACCGGCGTCCGCGTGCTGCTGGTCCGGCCAGGATTCGTCACCGGCCGGATGACAGCGGGGATGACGCCCGCACCGCTGGCGTCGACCCCGGCCGAGGTCGGCGCTGCCGTGGTAGCTGCGCTGGCGGGCAGTGCACCTGCGGTTTGGGTGCCGCGGTCCGTCGGTATCCTCGCCGTCGCCATGCGCGTCATTCCGCGCCCGCTGTGGCGTCGGATGCGCCGCTAGGCCAGCGGCCGCCAGAGCAGGCCGCTCGGCTAGGGCAGGCAGGAGAAGAGCCAGTGCGAGTGCTCGTCGCAGAGGACGACAGCGGGCTGCGGAACGTGCTCGCGCGCGGGCTGCGCGAGAACGACTACGTCGTGGACGCTGTGAGCGACGGCCAGGAGGCCATCCGATTCCTGCGCAGCTACGAGTACGTGCTGGCCGTCCTCGACTGGCGAATGCCCGGAGTATCGGGCCTCGACGTCCTACGGTGGATTCGACGTAACCAGCGCCCGACGCCAGTCCTCATGCTAACGGCGCGGGACGCCTACGCCGACCGCGTCACCGGCCTCGACGAAGGTGCCGACGACTACATGGTCAAGCCCTTCGACTTCGCCGAGCTGCTCGCGAGGATGCGAGCACTCCAGCGGCGGCCGCAGGCAGTCCAGCAGCCCGAGCTCGTTGTCGGGGACCTCCGCTTCGATCCCGCGGCCCGGAAGGTGCTGGTCGGTGGCCAGCAGCCGGTCCTGACGGCCACCGAGTACGGCATCCTGGAACTACTCGTGCGCAGGTCCCCCGCGGTCGTGCCACGCCGTTCCATCGCCATGAATGTGTGGGATGACGAAGCCGACGCCATGGGGTCCAACACCATCGACGTCCATCTCGCCAGGCTGCGCGCCAAGCTTGCCGGTGGCATGGTGCGGATCGAGACGGTACGTGGCGTCGGCTACCGGCTCGTCGGGCGGTAGGACATGGTACGTCTGCGCGGTCGCATCCGGCCCGAGATCGCCCACGCGGCGAAGGTCGCCCTCGCCGCCAGCCTGTTCGTAGGGATCGTCTACGCCGGGTGCGTGGCGGTGCTGGACAAGGTCGTGACGGCCAGGCTGACCCAGTCAGTGGACGAGCGGCTGGCCGACCGACTGTCAGACGCCCAGGAGGTCGGACCGGACGGCGCCCAGGGCGACGACAGCGACGTCGACAGCACGCCGGTCTACGTCTGGCGCCAGACCCCAGCCGGCCCCATCCCAGCGCCGGGCTCGGGCGCCCCCGCGCTCCCGGCCACTCTCCGGTTCACCCCCGGCAAGCCGGCCACCGCGCAGCTTGCCTACGGACCGTTCCGGTTCCGGACGGCGAAGGTGAACGGCATTATCTTCATCGCCGGCCAGAGCATGGCGAGCGATGATCACCTCACGTCGCTGCTGCGCGAAGGTGAGACGCTGGCGGCCCCCGTCCTCCTCCTTGCAATGTTCTGCGGCGCACTCACCATCGGGCTACGCGCACTCCAGCCCGTGGAGCAGTCTCGTCGGCGGCAGCTAGAACTCTCCGCCGATGCCTCCCATGAGCTCCGCACGCCGCTGAGCGTCATCAGTGCCGAGACAAGCGTGGCTCTCAGCGCGCCGCGCAAGCCCGCGGAGTATCGCGCGGTGCTGACGCGCATCCAAGGCGAGAGCGGCAGGCTCAGGCGCATCGTCGAGGATCTGCTGTGGCTCGCCAGGTTCGACTCGACCCCGCCCGAGCCTGGCCATGAACCGCTTGACCTGGCCACGATCGCGGCCGCGGGCGCGGATCGATTCCGTGCGCTCGCTGCGACGCAGCACTTCGACATCCAGGTCGCCACCGACGGTCCCGGCCCGGCGTTGATCAGCGCGCCGCCAGAATGGATCGACCGGCTGGCCGGGGTCCTGATCGACAACGCCTGCCGCTATGCGGGTGCCGACGGCGTCGTCCGGGTCAGCGTCGGCCAGCGCGGTAACCGGGTTACCTTGACGGTCGAGGACAGCGGGCCGGGTGTCGCCCCCGAGGATCGGGCCAGGCTGTTCGACAGGTTCCACCGCTCGACCGAGCAGGGTGGCAGCGCTGGCCTGGGCCTGGCGATTGCCGACTCGATCGTTCGCAGCACGGACGGACAGTGGCGGCTCGGCGATTCTGCCCTGGGCGGCGCGATGTTTGAGGTGTCCTGGCGCCGGGCCAGCGCGCGGCAAGGGCCGGCGCCTAGCCAGCTGGCGAGCGCCCGCGGGCCTGCCAGCTCATCCTGGTCTGCCGCCGTGCCCCAGCTCGCCAGCGATCAGCTGGCTGACGGTGGCGCCGCAGACGGCGCTGTCGCTGCGCCGGCATTCGTGGATCCGCCGGCATTCGTGGATCCGCCGGCGTTCGGGGAAGCACCTGCGTTCGGGGAAGCACCTGCGCTCGGGGAAGCACCTGGGTTCGGGGAGGCGGGGGATCCAGCCGCCGCCCGCGACTCGGCCGGTGCGGGCGGATCCAGCCAGGTCACGGCGACGTAGGACGTGACCACTGCCACGATGACCACTGGCATGACAGCGATGCCATCCGAGTAGAGCAGCAGGCTAGCGAGCAGCACCGAAGTCAAGGGCAGGCGCAGCATCCCGACGAGCATGGCACCCATGCCCATGCCAACCGCGGGCACCAGCGCCAGGCCCGGCAGATGCGACAGCAGCGCGCCGCCGACGGCCCCGACAAAGATCGCGGGGAAGACGGGCCCGCCACGGAAGCTGCTCAGGGATACGCCGTAGGCCAGCGCCTTCATGGCCACCAGAAGCCCGAGCGCGCCAACCCCGTAACTGGCCACGTGAGTAATGAACGGCCCGATCTGATTCTGGCCGGAGAACAGCACCTCTTCTGAGCCCTTGCCGGTGGCCTGGCTGAAGATGACGGCGAGCGCGGCGACGATCAGACCAGCAACCGGTGTCCACAGCAGCGGCTGGCGCTGGACAACCGTGCGCAGCAGCACAGCGCCGCGGTGAAGCGCCATGGCCAGCACAGCTGAGGCTGGCCCGATGACAAGCGCCCAGCCGAACTCGGCGACGTCAGGCCGGGCGAAATGCAAGAGTCCAGGGATGGCGAGGGAGAACTCGCCAAGGCCTGACCACTGGCCGAGGCCGACGAAAATGAGCGTCCCGACGCCGGCCGCGAGCAGGCCGGGGAGAAGCACGAGCTCGAGCATCGTTCCCCCGAAGCCGACAGCTTCCATCAGCAGGAAGGCACCGGTAAGGGGCGAGCCGAGCAGCGTGCTGATCGCGGCGAAGCTGCCAGCTGCCCCGACGACGGTTCTCACCTGCGGAGCCGACGCCGCCTTGGCCCGGCTGACAGCCCAGGCGGCCAGGCCGCCGCCGAGAGCGACTAGCGGCGCTTCGGGCCCGAGGACGGCGCCGAATGAGAGCGTCGCGAGCGCCGCCAGCGCGATGCCAGGGAGCTCCTTTGCGGCGAATACGCCGCTTGCCTTGAAGCCGTCCGCCGGTGAGTGCCCGCCCGTTCCCGGCAAATACTGGATCGTCAGGGCCACGAGGATGCCACCGACGGCCAGCATCGGAAATGGCCACCAGACCGGCACCGAATGGAAGCCAAGATCGTCGGGAAGACTGGTAAATACCCAGTGCTGGAGCTTGCTGACGAGCGCGAGGAAGCCCCAGGCCACCGCAGACACCGGCACGCCAAGCACGCCTGCGACCACGAGCAGGCGCACGTAGGCGCGGCTGCGCAGCAAGGCGACAGCATTGGCAGGCGTGGTCAGCTGCGTTCTCCCCCGATGGCAGGCCGCCATGCCCGCGGCGGCAGTCCCGGTGTTGAAGTGCCCGCCAGGGCGCGATTTCACTCCCTGCGGTCTGCTCAGCCCCTATTACGCGACCAGGCCGAGCACGGCGAGCAGGGTCGGCCCGGACGCCATCACGTGCATCGTGGCCGACGTGGTGCACGCATAGGTGTCGGCCGCGCTGGACGAGCGCTGCCCGCCGAGCGCAGGCTCAGGCTCCGTCGCGGCCGCGCCGCCAGTGCGGCTTGCGCTTCTCCAGGAACGCGTGCATCCCCTCGCGTGCGTCCGGCAGCTGACTCGTCGCCGCCATCACCTCGATCGCGTAGGCATAGGCCTTGTGCTGGTCCAGGTCGATCTGGGCATAGAGCGCCTGCTTGCCCATGCCCTTACTCTCGGCCGATCCTCTGGTGACGCGCTCGAGCAGGTCGGCGGTGGCCGAGTCCAGCTGCGCAGCCGGCACGACCCGGTTGAGCAGTCCCCAGTCCAGCGCGGTGCGAGCGTCGATCACGTCGCCGGCCAGCGCGAGCTCGGCTGCCCGCTTCCGGCCGACGTTCCTGGCGATCGCAACCATCGGCGTGTGGCAGAACCAGCCGCCCTTGCCACCAGGAGCCGCGAACCCCGCGTCTTCACTCGCAACGGCGAGGTCGGCGCTGGCCACGAGCTGGCAGCCTGCGGCGGTGGCCAGCCCGTGCACCTTGGCCACGACCGGCTGCGGCACGTGCTGTATCAGCGTCATCAGCTCCGTGCAGGTCTCGAGCAGGGCGCGCACGGCTGCCAGGTCGGCGTCGGCCACATCCGCGAAATCATGTCCCGCGCTGAACACGGGCCCGTTGCCCGCCAGCACGATGCCGACCGCGTCGCTGCTCCCGACCTCGGTGAACGCCGCGATCAGCTCGCGCATGTGCGCCAGGGACAGGGCATTCCGGCGGGCTGGCCGGTTCATCGTGATCGTGGCGAACTCGCCCGACTTGTCCACCAGGATGTGCTCAAATTCCATCGCGACCTCCTCGCCTGCACCCAGCCTACGGCGGCGCCAGCCGGCCAGGCAGCCTCACCTGGCCACCCTCAGCCGAGCCGGCTGGCCACGCCAGCCGAGCCAGGCTGGCCTGGGAGAATCATTTGTTATCTGGCGCTCGAGAGGCCGGAATAGCGGCGCGGGGGTAGGAAGAACAGCTAGTGAGCAAAGACCCATTGGGTGGCAGCCTGCTGTCGGTCAACGTCGGGCTGCCGCGGGACATCCCCTGGCACGGCCGGGTAGTGCGCACTGCTGTCTGGAAGCGGCCGGTTGACGGCCCGCGACGGGTCCGGCGCCTGAACATCGACGGTGACGGCCAAGGCGACCTCCAGGGCCATGGAGGCGAGCAGCGCGCCGTATTCGTCTATCAGATCGAGTCCTACCAGTACTGGCAGGATCAGCTCAGCAGGGACGACTTCGAGTACGGCCAGTTCGGTGAGAACTTCACAGTGCGCGGTCTGCCCGACGACCAGGTCTGCATCGGCGATCGCTACCAGATCGGCGAGGCACTATTCGAGGTAACGCAGCCAAGGGTCACGTGCTACCGAGTCGGCATCCGCATGAATGATCCGCGCATTCCCGCGCTGCTGGTGTCGCATCGTCGGCCCGGCTACTACTTCAGGGTGCTGCGCGAGGGCACGGTCCAGGCCGGGGACGAGATCGTACAGGTAGCCGCCGGGCCCGAGTCGATGACCGTAGCCGAGATCGACGCGCTGCTCTACCTGCCTGGGCACCCGCGCGAGCGGGTGGCCACGGCGATGTCTATCCCGGCGCTGTCCGATGGCTGGAAGACGTCGTTCCGCGAGATTGCCAGCCAGCCCGAGCGGGGCGGCGAAGCGACAGGAAACCCCGGACTGACAACCGCGAGCCCTCCGCCCGCCTGGCCCGGTTTCAGGTCGCTGACCGTGACCGCTGTCGACCGGGAAAGCGAATCTGTCGTCTCAGTGCACCTGGCCGACCCTGCGGGCGCCGCGCTGCCACATGCCATGCCTGGCCAGTTCCTGACCCTTCGGCTGCATCCAGCGCCGGGTGATCAGCCCCTGCTGCGCAGCTACTCGCTATCGGGTGCGGCTGATACCGGCTCGTACCGCGTGAGTGTCAAGCGCGAGCAGCGCGGCACAGCGAGCCAGTTCATACACGAGCACGTCCACCAGGGCGACCTGCTGGAGGCGGCTGCGCCGCGCGGCACGTTCATCCTCCAGTCCGGGACCGCACCCGTTCTGCTGATCAGCGCCGGTGTCGGCGCTACTCCGGTCATGGCCATGCTCCACGCCCTTGCTTCCGCCGGGTCCGATCGCGAGGTCTGGTGGCTGCATGGCGCGCGCAGCCGGGCCGAGGAACCATTCGCCGCCGAGTCGAAGGCCCTGCTGAGCGCGCTGCCGCGAGCGCACCGGCATGTGTGTTTTAGCCAACCGGGCCCGCATGACGAAGAGGGACGCGACTACCAGGCGCGTGGCCGAGTCTCGGCATCGGCGCTGAAAGCCCTGGACCTGCCAGCAGACGCCGACGCCTACATCTGCGGGCCGGCCTCTTTCATGGCCGAGGTCACGGACGCGCTGATCGCGCTCGGGCTGGACCGGCGCCGGATACGGACCGAGATTTTCGGCGCGACGTCGTCTATGACGCCCGGCATAGCCGGGGCGGCACCGCGGCCCGTGCACGCGCCGCCGGGTGAACCTGGCACCGGTCCGGGGGTCGCTTTTGCGCGCAGCGGGCTGACGGTCCGCTGGGGCCTTGGCTACGCAAGCGTGCTGGAGCTGGCCGAGGCGTGCGACGTCCCCGTGCGCTGGTCATGCCGGACCGGCGTTTGCCACACGTGCGAGACGAGCCTGATGTCCGGCGCACTCAGTTATTCGCCCGATCCGGTCGATGAACCCGCTGACGGCACCGCGCTGATCTGCTGCTCACAGCCCACCGACGACGTCGTGCTTGATTTGTAAAATAACGATAGGGAACGCGGCCGCCGATGTCCGCGGCCGGTCGGACAGCATCAGCCAAGCACGCTGGCGAACCGATCCCGCACGGTCGCGGCCGTGTCGTCGGCCGGGGCGGCCCAGATATCGCGGTTGAAGATCTCCACCTCGGCGAAACCTGCGTAGCCGGCCGCCAGCACGTCCGCGGTGATGGCGCGGAAGTCGATGAACCCGTCACCCAGGTGGCCGCGACCCAGCAGCGTGTCCGGCGGCAGCGGCACTATCCAGTCGCATAGCTGATAGCTGACGATCCGGCCTTCGGCGCGCGCGATGTCGGCCGCGAGCTGCGCATCCCACCAGACGTGGTAGGTGTCCACCACGACGCCGACAGCCTCAGCCGGGAACTGCGCAGCCAGGTCGATGGCCTCGCCGAGGCGGGAGATCACGCACCGGTCCGCGCAGAACATGGGATGCAGGGCTTCGATGCCGAGCCGAACGCCGGCCTGCTGTGCAAACGGAACAAGCTCAGCAATAGCGTCGGCGATCATCCGACGGGCTAGCGCCACGTCCCTGCTGCCGGGAACGAGGCCGCCGGACACGAGGATCAGTGCATCTGCGCCGAGCTTTGCGGCCTCCGTTACGGCCGTCCGGTTGTCCGCGGCCGCGGCAGCCCGCGCCTCGGAGTCCGCGTGCGTGAAGAAGCCGCCCCGGCACAGACTGGAGACTTCAAGGCCAGCGGCCCGCACCGCGGCGGCGGTGGCCGCGAGGCCGAGCTCGGCGACCTTATCCCGCCACAGCCCGATGGCCGGGATATCGTGCCGCACGCACAGGTCGATGGCTTCCGCGGCAGTGAGGTTCTGCACCGTCGCCTGGTTGAGCGAGAGCCTGCCGAGGCCGATCACGAGTGAGCAAGTCCGGCCGGGCGCGCGGCCGCGAGATACTCCGTCATCCGGCTGACAGCGAGATCCGGATGCAGGAGCGCGCCCGCAGTGGCAGCGAGTTCGAAGACGTCAACCAGGTGGGCTGCCGAGCGGTTCTCCTGAAGCCCGGCCAGCATCGCGAAGTTCGGCTGGAAGCCGTTCACCCAGGCCAGGAACGCCACGCCGACCTTGTAGTCGTAGGTCGGCGCTGCGAAGATCAGCCGGCTCAGGGGCACTGTCGGCGCGATCAACGCGTCGTAGCCCGCCACGTCGCCCTCATCCAGGGCGTGCAGTGCAGCGGCCGCCGGGGCGGTAATGGCCGCGAACGCACCGAGCAGCGCGTCGCTGTGCCCGTCAGTGTCGCCCCTGATCAGCTCGGCGTAGTGGAAGTCGTCACCGGTATACAGGCGGACGCCCGGCGGCAGCCGGCGGCGCAGCTCCCGCTCGCGGCTGGCGTCGAGCACGGACAGCTTGATGCCCGCGACCTTGCCGTCGGCGTGTTCGATGAGCTCGATGACGGTATCGGCGGCCGCGCCGAAGTCGTCACTCCCCCAGTAACCGCGGAGCGCCGGGTCGAACGCGTCGCCAAGCCAGTGCAGCAACACCGGCCGGTCCGCGTGAGTCAGCACCTCGGCGTAGACCGCGAGGAAGTCGTCAGCTGACCGCGTACTCGCGGCGAGCGCACGGCTCGCCATGACGATGACCTGCGAACCGGTGGACTGGACGAACTCAACCTGGTCCGTGTAGGCGCCGATGATGGCGCCGAGCGGTTGCGGCCCGGCAGCCAGCTGATCAGTGCCGGCGCCGCTGGCGATCTGCGCGCCAAGCTCGGCCGCCCGTGCTGCGGACCGGCCGATCAGCTCGCGGGCCTGTGCGGCGGTCAGTCCCGCGCCGCGCTGCGCTGTGTCCATCGCCTCGGCTAGGCCGAACCCGTATCGCCACAGATGCTCGCGGAACCGCAGGGTGGCATCCCAGTCGATGCTGCCGTCGTGGTTGGCGGCGACGTGCGCCGCCGCGTAGACGCTCCGCCGCGCCGGCGGCGGATAACCGGCCGCCCAGCCGGGATCGGGGACGTCGATCGCCTCGGCGCGGCCGGGCAGGACGATGTGCGCGCTCATATCACGCGGCTAGCGGCGGGACGGTCACCCGGCGGCCTTGCGCCGACGACTGCAGTGCAAGCTCGGCGAGCTGGACTCCCTTGGCGCCTTCGGCCAGGTCCCAGGGGAACGGAGTGCCCTCTGCTGCGGCTCGCAGGAACAGCTCCCACTGGGTCTTGAATCCGTTGTCAAACGGCTCGTTGTCCGGGACATCGGTCCACTGCGCGAGGTAATCGATCGGGTCAGCCAGGTCCGGGTTCCACACCGGCATCGGTGTCGATACCCGGTGCTGCACGGCGCAGTTCCGCAGCCCGGCGACCGCGCTGCCGTGCGTGCCGTCGACGTGGAGCTCGACGAGTTCCTTGCGATTCACCCGCACGGCCCAGGACGAGTTGACCGAGGCGAACACACCCGACTCGAACTCCAGCAGCGCGTAGGCAGCGTCGTCCGCTGTCACCTCGTAGGGCCGGCCGGACTCATCCCACCGCCGCGGCACGTGCGTCGTATGGCGTGCGTACAAGGCGGTGATCGGGCCGAAGAGATCCTCGAGCAGGTACTGCCAGTGCGGGAACATGTCCAGAACGATGCCGCCGCCGTCTTCGTTGCGGTAGTTCCATGACGGACGCTGCGCGGCGATGTCGTCGCCCTCGAACACCCAGTAACCGAATTCGAGCCGGGCCGACAGCATTCGTCCGAAGAATCCTGACCGGACAAGCCGCCGCAACTTGATCATGCCGGGCAGGAACAGCTTGTCCTGCACGACGCCGTTCGTGATCCCGGCCGCACGGGCGGCGCTGGCCAGATGCAGCGCGCCCGTCAGCGTGCTGGCCGACGGCTTCTCGGTGTACACGTGCTTGCCCGCCGCGATCGCCTTGGCCAGGCTCTCCTCGCGCGCGGTCGTGATTTGTGCGTCGAAGTAGACGTCGACCAGCGGATCGCTGAGTACGTCGTCAAGGCTCGTGGACCAGCGCGCTAGCCCATGCTGTTCGGCGATCTCCCGCAGCCGGTCCTCCCGGCGCCCGACGAGAATCGGCTCCGGATAGATGGTCGTGCCATTGTCGAGAGTGATCCCGCCCTGCGCCCGGATGCTGAGCAGAGAGCGATCCAGGTGCTGGCGATGTCCCATCCGGCCCGTGACGCCGTTCAGGGCAATGTTGATGACCTTGCGCGTCATAATCGCCCTTCGGGTTCAGTTCGGGTCAGTGCGCATGTCCGCTCGTACGTCTAGCCCGCGCAGCCTGGGCCATCGTTTCGGAAAGCACTTTCCCAAAGACTAGGCTGGCTCCGGAAGACGGGTCAAGGTAGCAGAGGAGGCGACCGTGACGGACTCGGCCGGCGCGCCGCCAACCGACGCTGAGCCGCCCGATGCTACGCAGCGCGACACCGACCCGCGCGGAGGGCCAGTCGGCTCGCAGGTGACGCTCCAAGATGTTGCGGACCGGGCAGGCGTATCGCTCACGACTGCCTCACGGGTCCTGAGCGACAGCCCGCGGCGGGTCGGACCGCAGCTGGCCGGCCGCGTTCACCATGCGGTAGCCGAGCTCGGCTACACGGCGAATCTCCAGGCGCGGGCCGTGGCCACCGGCCAGAGTTCCATGGTCGGCGTGGTCGTACACGACATCGCGGACCCGTACTTCTCCACGATCGCGGCCGGCTTGATGGATGTGGCCCATCCGCTGCGGCTGCTCGTCTGCCTGTCCAGCACGGCCGAGCGCGAGGCAGGCGAACGGGAGTACGTGGCGCTCATGCGGGCGCAGCGGGCACGGGCTGTGATCATCATCGGCAGCAGGTCCGACAACCCGATCATGGTGGCTGAGCTGCGCGCGGAGATCGCCGCGTTCATGAATTCGGGCGGGCGTGTGGCGTGCATCGGGCAGCACCTGCTTGGGATTGACACGATATTGCCGGAGAACGCGGCCGGCGCCGAAGCACTCGCCACGGCCCTCGTCCTGCAGGGACATCGCAGGTTCGCCGTGCTGGCTGGTCCGGTCGGCTTGCTGACTGCGCAAGACAGGCTGGCCGGATTTGCCGCCGGGCTCGCTGCGTGGCAGGTCAGCATCGATCCGAAGCTCATCGTGCGCGGTGCGTTCACGCGTGACGGCGGCTACGAGGCCATGAGCACGGTGCTCGCGATGCGCGGCGAACTGCCCGATTGCGTGTTCGCCGTCAACGACGTCATGGCCGTCGGCGCGCTCGCCCGGCTGCGCGCTGCGGGCTTGTCGGTCCCCGGCGACGTGGCGCTGGCGGGTTTCGACGACATCACGACGCTGCGCGACGTCTACCCGCCGCTCACAACTGTCCGGCTGCCGTTGGCTCGAATGGGCGAGATGGCGGCGCGCCTCGTCCTCACCGAGGCGGTGACAGACCGCCCGCGAGTGATCCCGATGCCCGGCGAGGTCATCCTGCGTGACAGCACGCGGCCGCCAGCACGGCCGTGACCAGACGGTGAATGGCGGCCGTCGGCCAGCTTCGCCCCCATCCGGTCGCGACCCCCGACAGGCCGGCGAATCCTGCGAGAGCGGTCCAAGTTCGGGTCTTCTCTCAGCCGTCGACATATCCCCGCGTCCGAAGGCAGGCTCTTGCGTGCCCGGCCGGCTGTCGGGTACGTTGCGCCTAATTGGGAAAGCGCTTGCCAACAGCGAAGCCGCTAGTGCGGGTTGCGGAGAGTGCAATGGGAGCTGTCGACCAGGCGTGGCAGGAGTCGGTGTTCACCGACGGCCACTTCCACCGGTCCGTAGCTGGCGGGATGATCCCGGTCCGGGACAAGGCTTCTGGCGAGATCTTCGCCGTCGCTGGCCTCGCCGGTCCGGCGGACGTCGACGCGGCGGTTGCGACCGCGACAACAGCGCAGGTCGCGTGGAGCGGGCGCACCTATGCGGAACGGGCCGCGGTACTGCGGGGCGCTGCCGCCGCGCTCACCGAACGGGCCAAGCAGATCCGCGACCTTATCGTCCGCGAGACCGGCTGCATCGGCGGCAAGGCCGACTATGAGATCGGCGCCGCTACCAGCGAGCTGATGGAAGCCGCCGGGCTAGCATCACGCGCGACCGGGGAGGTACTCCCATCGGGTCACGCCGGCCGATTCTCGCTGTCTGAGCGCGTCCCGGTCGGGCTCGTAGGCGCGATCACGCCGTGGAATTTCCCGCTCGTCCTCGGCATGCGAGTCATCGCTCCCGCGCTCGCCCTGGGCAACGCCGTGCTGCTGAAGCCCTCGCCCGAGACACCAGTCAGCGGCGGCCTGGCTATCGGGGCGCTCTTCGAGGCGGCCGGGCTGCCGGCCGGCGTCTTCCAAGTGCTGCCCGGAGACGTTGAGGTCGGGCAACGGCTGGTCACCCACCCGGACGTGGCAATGATCCACTTCACCGGTTCGACGAAGGTAGGCCGGCAGATCGCGGCGACCGCGGGCGGTCTGCTCAAAAAGGTGTCACTTGAGCTAGGCGGAAACAACGCCCTGGTTGTCCTCGATGACGCCGATCTGGAGCAGGCCACGATGATCGGCGCTTGGTCGAGCTTCCATTACCAGGGGCAGACCTGCATCACGGCCGGCCGGCACATCGTCCAGCGCGGCATTGCCGAGAAATACGCGGTCGGCCTGGCGGCGCGGGCCGACGCGATTACCGTCGGCGACACCTTCACCGACGACGTCGGGCTTGGTCCCATGATCAACTCAACCCAACTGGAGCGAGCCACGGCGCTGCTGGCCGAGGCTGTCGCCGATGGCGCCCGGATCATGGCCGGCGGGACTACTGACGGTCCGTTCTTCCGGCCGACGGTTGTCACCGGCGTGAGCCCGACGTCGCGGCTGTGGACCGAGGAGATCTTCGCACCTATTGCCCCGATCATGGTGGTTGACACCGATGACGAGGCGATCGCGCTCACCAACGACACCTCGTACGGGCTGGTCAATTCGGTTCTGACCACCGATACGTACCGCGGCATCCAGCTCGCACGGCGGCTGCGCGCCGGGATGGTGCACGTCAACGACGCAACACCGCAGGACGAGGCGCTGGCCCCGTTCGGCGGCATCGGCCAGTCCGGCCTCGGCGGCCGGTCTGGCGGCGACGCCAACATCGAGGAGTTCACCGAGCGGCGCTGGCTGACCGTCACGGAAGGGCCAGCGCACTATCCGTATTGAAATCCGATCCCGCACGCCTCTTTCCCTGCGGCGCGCTACAGCAGACAATTCAGGCACCGCTTCCGGCAAGGAAGGGCAGCTGATGTGAGGAGCAGACATGGCTTCGGTTCCGTTCTCGGAGACTAAGGCGCCCGAAGCGCCAGAGCGGCTGCACCGCGGCGCGCTGAGCCTGATCGACATCTCGGCATCCACAATGGCCAACATCGGTCCGGCGTACAGCTTCTTCTTCGGCTTCGGATTCCTCGTGTTCACCGCGGGCGTCGCCGCGCCGCTCACGATCATCGTGGCCGGCATCGCGATCGCCTTGCTCGGCAACACGCTGTCGCAGTTCTCCAGGGCGCAGCCGTCCACCGGCGGGTTCATCTCGTTCGTGGGAAAGACGTTCGGCGGCACCAGCGCGGTCACGACGGCCCTGCTGTGCGGTGCCGGCTACATCATCGCGATCTCGTCGGTGCTGGCGATCTCTGGCGGATTCCTCGCCACCGTCCTGCAGTATTACTTCGGCTGGAACGTCCCGTGGATCATCTTGTCGGCGCTGCTGACAGCCGGTGCGACGCTGATGACCATCCGCGGCGTCGGGGTGTCCACCAAGCTCGCAGGCTTCTTCTTCGCCTTCGAGATGCTCGTCCTCGTCGTCGTGTCAGTCGCCGTGCTCATCAAGAACGGCGGTCACCTCAGCGTCGTGCCATTTGAGCCCAGTCACATCACGAAGGGGTTCAGCGGCCTGGCAGCCGGTTTCCCGCTGGCCGTCTACCTGTTCATCGGCTGGGAAAACTCGGCCGCGCTGGCCGAGGAGACCGCTAACCCGCGGCGGAACGTGCCCAGGGCCGTTTACCTCTCGATCGCCCTGATGTTGGTCGGCTACGTGCTGTTCGCCTTCGCAACGGTGACCGGCTTCCACTACAACGGCACGACGCTGGCAGGCTCCTCGATTCCGTTCATCACCGTGGCGCACAACGTCCTGGCCGGCTTCGCGTTCTTCGCCTACCTGGCCGGGCTCACGTCCACCATCGGAGTGCTGATCTCGGCCGTGAACTCACAGGCCAGGCTCATCTTCAACGCCGGCCGTGAGGGCCTGCTGCCGCGGTGGATCGGCAAGGTGCATCCCGTCCGCAAGACCCCCATGAATGCCATCTACGTCTTCGTGGCGATTGCGAGCGCGATCATCCTGGTGTGGGCGCTGCTACACCTGCTCGGTGGCCACAAGCAGAGCGGGAACATGATCGCGATCAACTTCTTCGTCGATTCGTCGACCATGGGCACCATTCTGGTCCTGGTGGTGTATTTCCTGGCGAACCTCGCCCTGCCGTTCTACTACCGCAAGTTCCGGCCGACCGAGTTCAGCGTGCTCAAGCACGTCGTACTGCCGGTGCTCGGCATGGTCGCGATCGCCGTGCCGGTGTACTACCTCTGCAAGCCTGGCCAGCCGCAGCCGGCAGACTGGTTTCCGTACGCGGCGTTGGCGACTGTGGTCGTTGCCGTGGTTTATGGCTACATCCTGAACCGCCGCGATCCCGGCCTCGGCGACCGAGCGGGCTCGATCGTCGCGGATGAGTAAGCAATGACCGACACGGCAGTCCGCGCGGACAGCCCGGCGCAGGAACGGCCGGGCCATCCGCTCGATCCAGTGACCGCTGCCGAGTATCAGGCCGGGCGGCAGGTCATGGCGACCGCCGGACTGCTGGGCGAGAACGTGCGGTTCGCGTACTACGGGCTTGACGAGCCGCACAAGGAGGAAGTCCTGAGCGGGCGGGCGCCGGACCGGCGCCTGCGCGCGTTCCTGATCGACGTAGCGTCGGGTGAGTCGAGCGATCTCGTCGTGTCGCTGACGCGTGAAGAGGTGGTCAGCAGGCGAGTGCTCGACACGCGCACCGACGGACAGGTGCCGATACTCAGCCAGGATTTTGCCGTTACGGAGGAGGCCGTCCGGGCCGACCCGCAGTGGCGGGCCGCGATGGCCAGGCGCGGGCTCACCGACGTCAGCAAGATCCGGCTCTGCCCCCTGACCGCCGGGTCGTTCGGGGCTGCTGACGAGGACGGCCGACGCATGGTGCGCGTGCTCGCGTTCGTGCAGGCCGACCCACAGGACTACGCGTGGTCACACCCGGTCGACGGGGTCGCAGCGTATTTCGACCTGATCGAGCGCCAGGTCTTCAAGATCGTGGACGACTTCGAGGTCCCAGTACCGGCCGAGTCGGGTGACTACGTCGACCCTGAAGTCCGTGGGCCCTACCGCACCGATCTGCGCCCGATCGAGATCACCCAGCCCGACGGCCCCAGCTTCGTGCTGGACGGCTCGCTGCTGCGCTGGCAGAACTGGTCGATGCGCATCGGCTTCGACGCCCGCGAGGGACTGACCCTGCACCAGATCAGCCTCGCCGACGACGGCCGGGATCGACCCGTGATCTACCGGGCATCGATCCCCGAGATGGTCGTGCCGTACGGCGACCCGAGGTTCCGGTACTGGCAGACCTACTTCGATACCGGGGAGTACCTGGTCGGTAAGTGGGTGAACTCGCTTGAGCTTGGCTGCGACTGTCTCGGCGAGATCGCCTACCTAGATGCCACCATCGCCAACGACTTCGGCGAGGCAACGGTGATCCCGAATGCGATCTGCATCCACGAGGAAGACCACGGGATCTTGTGGAAGCACTTCGACATCTTCACCGGCTCGTCACAGGCCAGGCGCCAGCGACGTCTGGTCGTGTCGTTCTTCACCACAGTCGGGAACTACGACTACGGCTTCTACTGGTACTTCTACCTCGACGGCACGATCGAATGCGAGATCAAGCTGACCGGCGCGCTGTTCACGGCGGGCTACCCGGGCGGCGACTACCCCTACTCGGCCGAGGTCGCGCCGGGACTCGGTGCGCCAGTGCATCAGCACCTTTTCAGCGCCAGGCTCGACATGACGGTCGACGGTCTGGCGAATGCGGTCGAGGAAGTCGACGTCGTCGGCGCGCCGGTCGGCCCCGACAACCCGCACGGGAACGCGATCACGCAGCACGTGACCAGGCTCCGCACGGAATCACATGGCGCCCGGCGGGCTGAGGCTTCACGTGGGCGCGTCTGGCGGGTGCTCAGTACGCAGCACGTGAACAAGTTCGGCAGGCCGGTTAGCTACACGCTGTATCCCGAAGCCGCGCCGACGCTGCTCGCCGATCCGTCGTCCTCTGTCGCCCGCCGGGCCGCATTCGCTTCCCACCACCTGTGGGTGACGCAGTACGACCCGGCGCAGCGCTACCCGGCAGGCGACTTTGTCAATCAGCACCCAGGGGGCGCAGGCCTGCCCGCGTTCATCGCGGGTGACCGGGACATCGACGGTATCGACATCGTGCTGTGGCATACCTTCGGGCCGACGCACTTCCCGCGGCCGGAGGACTGGCCGGTGATGCCGGCGGCAAGATGCGGGTTCACGCTGAAGCCGACTGGCTTCTTCGGCCGCAACCCGACGCTGGACGTCCCACCGCCCGGCGCTCACTGCTGAGCCGGGTCAGTTTCCGTCGGTCACGTGGGCGGTTTGGCGTGCGCACCCGGGAGCGTTACGTCTGCGAGCAGCCGCCGTTCCTCGCGATCAGTTGCCGCCGTTGCCGTTCCCGTGGCCGCCGCCGCCATCTCCGCCGTCTCCGCCATGGTGGCTCTCTACTGCGAACACGGTGACAACGCTGCCGACCGGGACCTGTCCGCTCGGCTGGACGGATACCACGGTCCCCCGTCCTGATGACGGATCGCTGCCCTGAGCCCCGACGACCTTGGGTCGCAGGCCAAGGCTGCGGAGCTGCTGGACGGCCGCGCCAACGGGCCCTCCGACGAGCGCGTCGGACTGCACGGCCACGGTCAGCGCCGAATGGCTGAGCGCCGGAGCCGAAGAAGTCGGAGCGGGCGGCGGGCTGGTTGGGCTCGCGCCGATCGCCCCGCTGGCCAACCAGCCGATCAGCCCGGCAACGATCGACGCCGCGCCAACCGCCAGCACTACCCTGCGACGAGGCCAGCCACGATCGGGTGGCTGCTCGTCTGGCGCCCAGGCGCCCGCCGCCTCCGCGTGCCAGAGCGGATGCATGTCGGCGAGCGTGGCCGGATGCTCGCCCGCCATCGTCACGAGCGCCGTTTGCTCCTCAGGCCTGACGCCCGCCCGTACGGGCAGCCCAGCGAGGCTGTCGCGCAGCCTGGCGGCGCGCGCCGACGCTAGCCTCGCGCTTGCCGGGCGAGCAGCCGGTTCCCTGGCCGTGAGATCGGTGACAAATGCGGCGACCCCCGACGGGATGTGACCGGGCAGCGGCGGCAACGCTCGCTGGCCGTGCGCGAGAGCGATCTCGGTCGGCGTACCTTCATATGGCCGCGTCCCGGTCAGGCATTCATAGGCGAGTATGCCAAGCGAGTAAAGGTCACTGGCCGGCGTAGCCGGCTGGCCGGTGACTCGCTCCGGCGCAAGGTAGGCCGGGGTGCCGATCAGCGTTCCCTGCCGGGTTACCGGCGCCGAGCCGATCGCGTGCGCGATCCCGAAGTCGGTGATCTTCACCAGGCCGCCTCGAGCGAGGAGCAGATTCGCCGGCTTGATGTCGCGGTGGACTAGCCCCAGCCGGTGCGCGGCGTCAAGGCCAGCGGCCGCCTGGGCGACGATGTCCATGACGCGGATCGGCTCTAGCGGGCCGCGGGCGAGCACGTCGGCCAGCGACGGGCCGTCGACGAGCTCCATCACCAGGAACGCCGGATACTCCAGGCCGCTCTCGTAGTAGTCAAATACCTGGGCCACGCCGGGGTGGGTGAGTGATGCAGCGTGCCTGGCTTCGGACCGGAACCTGGCCAGCGTCTCCGGATGCTGGGCGTACTCGGCGCGTAGCAACTTGACCGCCACGGGCCTGTCCAGCATGACGTCCTCGGCCCGCCACACATCGCCAGCGCCGCCGACCGCGATCCGGTCGTCGAGCTGGTACCGACCTGCTAGCAGAGTGCCTATCTGAATCACGACCATAAGACTGTATCCGGCTCTGCCTCCAGGACCGCGATTGTGCGCTGAGCCCGGGAGAGAAATCACCCCGTTCCGTGCATTGTTGAGGGGTTAATCGCCTCAGCCAGGGCCGGACATCGTCCGTTCGGACTGCGGTACCCGGCGCCCTGACGGCTCCACCGTCGCCGGTTCGCGCGTGCGGGACACTCGCGCAGCCGTCACGATCAGCAAGGCAAGCAGCGCGAGGCCGGTGAGGACATAGGCATTCCCCGCGATCACCTGCCAGCCATGCCAGGTCAGCTCGCGGTTGTTTCCGCTCGGAGCGGCCCAGATGACGCCTCTATCCCAGCCGGCCAGGATGGCCTTCTCGCCCCATAGCCTCGTCGCCCAGGCGCCGAAGATCGCCATGACGGCCGACCCGGTTGCGAAGCACACCCACCGGGTCCAGCCGCGGGCTATCAGCCCGTAGTACAAGAACAGCGGGGCCGCTACCAGGACCCAGACCCAGTGGTGATCCCAGCTGATCGGTGAGATCAGTACCCCGGTGAGGGCGCAGGTTGCGACGCCCAGTACGCGGTGGCCGTTCCGGTCGAGCAGGGTGGCGGCGCCAAGGCCGAGTATGCCGACGACCGCGGCCGCGGCGAGCCATTGGGAGTGAGAGCCACCGAGGCGTTCTATCAGGGCGAGCAGCGATTGATTCCCGCCGTAGATGATGTTGTGGTTGTAGCTGCCGCGCAGGAACAGCCCGTGCAGCCACCACCGAGACGAGTCCTTGGGCAGCACGATGAATCCGAGGAGCACTGTCAGCCCGAACGTGCCGGCCGCCACCGCGGCGGCCCGGAACCTGCGGGTCAAAAGCAGGTACGGAATGAAGATCAACGGGACCAGCTTGATGCCGGCGGCGATGCCGACGCCGACGCCCTTCCACCACCGCCCCTCGGGCTGGAACATGTCCCAGAGCACGAGCGCCAACAGCACGAGCTCGACCTGGCCAAGGTAGAAGGTCCGCTGGACCGGCTCCGTCATCAGCGCGATCGCGATGACGATGAGGATGATTCCGAGAGCACGCTTGGCGGCCAGGCCGCGCTCGCGGCCGAGCGCCCTGACCGTGACGAAGGCCGCCAGCACGACAGCGACGATGTTGACGGCGCTGGATAGCTGCTCGACTCTCAGGATTGCGACGTGCGACGGGATCAGCGCGAACGGCAGCGCCGCAAACGGGGGATAGATGAACTTAATCCCGCCGTACCCAGGCGGCCCTGGCCAGTCATACAGCGGGCTGCTGCGATGCGGATCGTAGTAAGGGTAGACATGCTGGACTATGAGCCCGGCGTCACGGTACACGGTTAGGTCGAGAGGGAACGACCACATGCCGTGCGATACCTGAGTGAGATGCACGAACCAGACCAAGGCGGCGGATAGAGCCACCACGCCGCCGAGGATCAGCCCGTTATCGATCCGATTGGTGGTCGCGGTCGACCTCGCCCCGGCTCGGCTCGGTTGCCCGGCTACCGTCACAGCACTCCCGCCCGGTGGTCATCGATGGTGCCATCCCTGGTCAAGAGCTCGGACGGAGCTGCAGACCCGTTGGCTTCCCGGATTCGCTGGACATACCCAAGTAGCCAGGTTCAAGGCCTGGCATTCTGGAGACGTGGAGCATTCTGGGGACGTGGAGCATTCTGGGGACGTGGAGCATTCTGGGGACGCGGAGCATTCTGTGGACGTGCGGACCGTGTATGAGGCCGCGGGCGGCAGCGAGGGCCTCCTGCGCCTGGCCGAGGCCTGGCATTCCCGTGTGCTGGCTGACGACGTAGTTAGCCACGCGTTCAGCCATGGGTTCCGCCCGGATCACAGCGAGCGGCTAGCGGCGTACTGGGTTGAGGCCCTTGGTGGTCCGGCAAGCTACTCCGAGGGCTACGGAGACGAGACGTCGGTGGTGCGGATCCATAGCGGCAACGGCCCGCACGAGGAGATGGACCGGCGAGCGATCGACTGCTTCGACCTGGCGCTGCACGACATCGGCCTGGCGCCGACTGAGCCCGTCCGCCAGGTGCTGCACGACTACTTCGCGTGGGCCACGACGACGACGATGTCCAGCTACCACGACTCTGCTGACGATGTTCCCGCTGGACTCAGCATTCCCCGATGGTCATGGGAAGGACTGCAGCGCTGACGTCCGCGATACCGCTGTCAGCTGTCTCGCTGGCTGGTGTCCACTATGCGCGCTGCATGGTGTCGTCCATCGGTCCTGTTGTCCCAGAACGGCGGGAGCGTCTGCTGGTGATCTAGCGCCGCAGCTCAGACGATGGAACTGCGGCGCTTTGCGTTGACTTGGTGATTTCGCGAGGCCAGACTGACGCGATGGGACAGGGCTGCGGCATGGTGGCGCCGTCGGGCAGAGTAGTCCACTTCGCGCAGCGCGCGCGCGTGTTCTGGGTTGTCTTAACAGTCGTCTGCGCTCGCGCTGGCCGTCGGCCGGTCCCATCCCAGCAGAGCGGGTTGCCTGGTCGCCAGCATGTCGGCGTTGAGGTATGCCGCCGCGGCGGCTGGTTCCACGGCTCTCGCAGTGACTAGGAGGTGCGCAGTGACGCGAGGGATATGGTCATGGTCGTCGGCTCGGCGCGTGTTTCGGTTGCCGGCATGGGCCGCGGCCGTGGCGGCGGCATTTGTCGTTGGCGCGGTCGTCGGACCGATCGCGGCGAGCGCCCACCCTGGGAGTCCCGCCCGGGCTGTCCAGGCCAGTTCGCCAGGGGACCGGTTCCACCTGGATCACGTGTTCGTGATCATGATGGAGAACACCTCGTATAACGATCTCCTGTCGGCCAGCAACGCGAACACGACTTTCATCCGGCAGCTGGCAGCGGACCACGGGCTGGCGGACAACTACTTCGGGGTCACCCATGTGAGCCTGCCCAATTACATCGCTGCTACCAGCGGGCAGACGTGGGGATCCAACAGCGACGACATCAGCCAGGCCCCGTTGTTCAACCACACGAACCTGGTCGACCAGCTCGAGGCCGCGCACGTGAGCTGGAAGGCGTACATGGAGTCGCTGCCCTACGCAGGTGACCTGGTGACCACAACCCCCGATGGTCTGTATGTGCGCAAGCACGACCCGTTCCTGGTGTACCCCGACATCTACCAGAACCCGGCACGGGCCGACAACGTCGTCCCGCTGACGCAACTGACTACCGACCTGTCCACCGGCCAGGTGCCGCAGTTTGTCTGGATCACCCCGAACGTCTGCAACGACATGCACGGCGGCGCGACCGCCTGCCCGTACCCCAACACACCGACCGACGCCAACCAGGCCGCGCTGTACAAAGATGGCGACACTTTCCTGCGCACCTGGGTTCAGGCCATCACCCAGAGCCGTGCCTGGACCCCTCATTCGGCCATCTTCATCACCTGGGATGAGGGCGGCTTCGAAGACGCAAGCCCTTATGGGCCTACCGACGTTTCACCCGGACCCGACTCTCCCATCCTGGCCGCGACCCCCGCCGACCCAGCCAGCGGTGGCGGCGGCGACCTGTTCGGCGGCACCATTTACGGCGGCGGCCACGTTCCGATGATCGTGCTAGCAGCCGGCGTCGGGCACCGCGTCGACGCCGTCTTCGCGGACCACTACTCGCTGCTGCAGACCATCGAGCAGAACTTCGGTCTCCCACTGCTGGGCGATGCTGGCGACACGGTCCAGGTGAGTTCTCTCAGCCCGTTGCTCCACTAAGCCAGATGAGGTGGCGGCCCTGGGGTCACGTGGTGATCCATCCCAGGGCTGCCGCCTTACCGCCCGGGTCCTCACCCCGTCGGCAGACAGGCAGCCGGCAAGTCAGTTGCGCACTGATGTGTCAGGCGACCTTGGCGACGATCTCGACGAGGTTGCCGTCCGGGTCGCGCAGTAGCGCGTTGCGGTTGTTATTTCCCGTGTTGTGCGGCGGCTGAACGACAGGCGTACCAGCGGACGTCAGCTGATCGAATGCACCGTCCACGTCGTCGGCCCAGACGACCAGGACCATGGCCGGGCTGCCGGGTGAGGCGTCGACGCCGTGCACCCTCTTTGCGGCCTCGACTGTTCCGAGCCCGATGGCGAACCCGTTCAGTATGAGTTCGACGTGTTCGGGGGTTCCTTCTGTCGGCGTGCGGAAAGTTTCCTCGAAGCCGAGGAGATCCCGGTAGAACCGAAGCCCGGCTTCGATGTCAGCTGTGTAGAGGTTGACAAAGGCCGTGACGAACATGCGTTGTAATTTAACACGCAAGACACCGTATTTCTTGTCGCGGGACCGCGGGGCCGCCGGGGCGCCCGACCGTATAGGTCTGGGGTTATGCCTTGGTGAAGTCGGCGGTCCAGTTGGTCTCCCAGGTACGGCCGTCGTCGACGGACAGCGCCTGCGCCCAGCGAGCCGACGTCGCGGTGATGTCCGACCAGCGATAACGGACGAGGACGGGCGTGCCCTCATGAGTGTCGGGACCAATGAAATCGCCGACACCATCGGCGAAGTAGCCAGTCACAGGCGGCTCGATCACGGCATCACCGGCGCTGATCCAGTAAATGGACCAGGTGCGCTCGGCCTGGTCGTAGAGGCGCAGAGCCAAGCCCGTGTAGCTCATGGCTCGCGACGCCAGCTCGTCCATGTTGCCGAGGCCGCCCAGGATCGGCTTGCAGTCCAGGTCGGCGGTGAACTCGTCCCACTCGTCGCATCCGGCCAGGCGCTTGCGCAGCCGACGCTGGCGCGAGTGCCAGTTGCCGTGCAGGAAGTCGAAGTCGTGCTCGCCATCGTGGCGTGCTACGAGATTGTCATTCGTCATAGCTGCACGCTAGCGGCACCCTCTGACAGCCGACGGCAGCGAATCCGCGGAGCTGGTCAGCGCGGCGGGGACGTGACCGAGCCCGGCGGCGGGATGGTGCCCGGACCGGTAATCTCGCAGGCCAGCGCCTTGAGCGGGTCGGCATTGAGGAACGGCTGCGCGAGCGTGGGAGCTGCGCGGAACGCAGGTTGCTGCAGGTCGAGCATGTCAAGCATGGCGTTGGCGTTGGCGTCGCGGTAGGTCATCGCCGGCAGGTTCCACTTGGCCTCAGCCAGAGCGCAAATGCTCGAGTGATCGAAGATCTCGTGCGAGACATAGTTGGGCCTCGCCCACGGCGAGACGATCGCGCACGGCACCCGGAAGCCGTACTGGCCGAAGCCGTTATACGCGGGCTCGCCAGCCGATGTGTCGGGCGGGATGTCATCTGGCGGGATGGCCGCTGGCGGCGGAACGTGATCGTAATAACCGCCGTGCTCGTCGTAGGTCCAGACGAGGAGCGTTTGTTCCCAGCCCGGACCGTCGATGACCGCGTTGATTACCTTGGCTGCGAAGTGCTCCCCGACCGCGATGTTCTGGGGATCCTCCTCGGATCCGAGGAGATAATTGGGCTCGACGAGCGAGAAACCTGGCAGCTGCCCTGCCGCAACGTCGTCGAAGAACCGGTCGATGCCGACGACCCTCCTGCCGACGTTCCTCGCGTACAGCTCCGGGTAGAGCTCCGTGGTCGATATGACGGTGCCCAGCGTTGAGCAGTAGTCCCGCCAGGTGATCCCGGCGTCGTCCAGCCGGTCGAAGATAGTTCCATTCGGCGGGTAGGCGATAAAGGACGGGATGGAGTCGTTGATCATGCCCAGCGAGGTAGCGGAGATCAGATAGCGACGATTCGGGAACGTCGGGCCGAGAACCGAGCAGAAGTACCGGTCGGCGATCGGGAACTGGCGCGCCACCGAGTAATAGAAGGGCTGATCGGCCTCCTGCCAGTACCCCATCGCGACGGGCCCGCTGCCTGACTCGACGAAACCCGTGTTGCGGCCGGATGCGAACTGCGCGTGGCTGTTCGTCCACGTCTGGCTAGGCTTGCCGAGCAACTGGCAGGTCGTCGGCATGGCAAACGCGTGCTGTGTGTCGCCATTGGCGTACGGATTCATCGCCGTCGGCTTCCCGTCCGCGCCAATCCGGAATCCGTCGGCTCCGGGGCGGGAAAGCATGCCGAGCTTGTTGTCGTAGGAGTGGTTCTCCATCATCAGCACGACAATGTGCTCGATGTTCGGGATGGTATCCGTGCCTGGCCGGCAGGTCGGGGTAAGGGAGCGAGCCTGGCTGGCGGCGAGCCACTGGCGCCTCGCTGGGCATGCCTCCGGCGCGCGGTCCGGCAGAGTCCGCCGCGCCGCTTTCGTATCTAGGAATGCCGGGCTGCCCGGTCAATGTGTCCTCCCGCTGACAGAACCACTACTAGCAGCATGCCGAACAAGTCCTCTGAATTCACTAGTTTCGTCACAGGCATGAGGCGAGATAGCGTGGTTCCGGCAGCGGTCCGGTCACTCAAATGACGGCGCGATCACTGGTGTTCACCCGCGTACCAGCACGGCAGGAGTTAGCGCATGAAGATTAATCCGGTCGGTGCGGCTTTGGACGAGCGCCAGCTTGAGCGCATTACCGAGCACCTGCAGCAGCGCTACATCGACGCCGATCGCATTGCCGGCTGTCAGGTGGCGGTCGCCCGGCACGGCCACGTGGGCTACTTCCGGTCGTTCGGGTCCCGTGACCTCGAGCGGTCGCTGCCCGTCGAAGAGGACACCATCTGGCGGATTTACTCGATGACCAAGCCGATCACGGGCGTCGCTCTGATGACGCTCTACGAACGCGGGCTGTTCCAGCTCAATGACCCCGTGACACGGTTCATACCGCAATGGCGCAGCCTCAAGGTTCGCCAGAAGGCGGCGGACGGCTCCGAGCAGCTGGTCGATCCGGAGCGGCCGATGACGGTGCGCGACCTGATGATGCATATGTCGGGCCTTGGCTTCGGGGGCGGCCGGACCCTGCAAGAACTGTTCTCGGCAGACAGCACCAGTCAGGCCCAGGGCTTTGCGCCCGGACTGCGCCGGGGACCGAACGCCACGCTGGAAAGCATGGTCGAGCACTACGCGGGTTACCCACTGGAGTTTCATCCAGGCACGCACTGGCTGTACTCGGTCTCGACGGATATATGCGGACGGCTCGTCGAGATCATCTCAGGACAGCGCTTCGACGACTATCTGCGCGAGGCGCTCTTCCAGCCGCTCGGCATGGACGACACGGGATTCGTCGTGCCCGACGAGAAGGCGCACCGATTCGCCGCGTGCTACCGCCGCGACTCGAGCAAGAAGCTGGTCCTGATCGACGATCCGCAGCGCAGCGGCTACCGGAACGAGCCGTCGTTCCTGTCCGGCGGCGGTGGGCTCGTGTCTACCACGACCGACTACCTGCGTTTCTGCCAGATGCTGCTCGGCGGCGGGGAACTGGACGGCGTGCGCATCCTGGGGCGCAAGACAATCGAGCTGATGTCCGCCAACCATCTGCCGGGCGACGGCGACCTGCAGTCGGTCGCGCTTCCGGGCGGCTACGGCGAGGTGGGATTCGCCGGGATGGGCTTCGGTCTCACCGTCGCGGTCGCCAAGGCCCCGGCACTCACGCAGGTCATCGGCTCGCCCGGAGAGTACATGTGGGGCGGAGCTGCCTCGACGATCTTCTGGGTCGACCCGGCCGAGGACCTCACTGTGGTCTTCATGACCCAGTTGCTTCCCTCAGGCACGTTCAACTTCCGCGGGCAGCTCAAGACGCTCATATATCCAGCGATCACCGACTAGCCCCCGGCACGCCCTCTGGAGTAGAGACGCTGGCGTTATGCCGGCACTTCTACAGGCCTCGGTTCGGCTTCCGGCTCACTCGGCGATGCGCTCCTTGCGTGCCCGAACCGGAGGTACAGCGCAGGCAGCACGAACAGGTTCAGGAGCGTTGACGTGGCCAGTCCGCCGAGGATCACGATCGCCATCGGGTACTCGATCTCCTGGCCCGGCCGGTCGCCGTAGAAGACAAGCGGCGCCAGCGCCAGAGCCGTCGCGAGAGCCGTCATCAAGATCGGCGACAGGCGCTCGCTCGCACCGCGAATGATCAGCCCCGGCCCGAATGGCACGTTCTCTTGATCCTCAAGGTGCCTGAAATGGCTGATCATCAAGATTCCGTTGCGGGCGGCAATGCCGAGCACGGTGAAGAATCCGACCAGCGCCCCCAGCGTGATCGTGTGGATGTCTGCGTAAGCGGCGATCACGCCGCCGACGAGCGCGATGGGCAGCGTGAGGAACTCGAGGATAGCGATCCGCCAGTCCCTGAACGCGGCCTGGAGCAGCAGCAGTATGAGGAGCAGCGCGCCGATGCCATACTCCAGCAGGGTCTTCTGCGCTGCTGCCCGTTCGGTCGCCTCCCCCAGAATGACCGTGCTGTAGCCGCGCGGCATCTTGATCTTCGCGAGCGCCGCGTGGACCGCCCCAATGACGGTTCCGAGAGAACGGCCGCTGATGTTGGCGTCGACCTCATCCGCCCGAGTCCCGTTCTCACGGTAGATCACGCTCGGCGCGGGCTTGATGACGATCGAGGCGACCTTGCCCAGGGCGACGTGACCGCCGCTAGGCGTGTCGAGCGGGAGTTGATACAGGCTAGCGCAGGTTCTCCCGGGTCTGCGGAGTGCTCCACATCGCGATCGTGTAGATGTCCCCGTTGGTGGGGATCTCTGCGACGGGTTCGCTGGACACCATGATCGCGGCCTCACGCCGGATCCCGCCAGCCGTCAAGCCGTACTTCTCCGCGGCGGCAGTGTTGACCGTGATATCGACCTCGGGGACGAACTCCAGCGGAGCCGGCTGCACATCAACAAGTCCCGGTATGTGGTCGAACGCGTGATTGATTTCACCAGCCAGACGCGTCAGCGTGACCAGGTTCGGTCCGTAGATGCGGACCGCCAGATCTTCAGTTGTCCCGTTGGTTAGCACCTCATCGATGCGTTCGTGCAGGTAGGTCAAGACGTCGCTGTACGCACCGGGATGGCTGGCGGCGACCGCCCTGATCTCATTCATCACCTGGTCGTAGTTGGCGTTGGGCTTGAGGGAAATCCAGTTCTCGGAGAAGTTGACGCCGTTCACTTCCTCGCCCAGCGGCGCTATCCCGATGTGCGCGCCGACCTGGGAGACACCCTTGATCTTCAGGACTTGGTCCTGGACCTGCGTCACCTGGCGGTCCATCTCCCCGACCGATGTCTCAGACTTCGTCACGAAGTGCATCAGGAAGTCCGGCTCTTTGAATGTCGGGAAGAGGTCCGAGCCCAATTGCGGGTAAAGCACAACCCCGACGGTCATCACGACCAGCGCCACGGCAAGCACAGCCATCGGTAGCCTCAGGAGCGGCGTCAGAGCCCTGCAATACAGGCGCTTCAAGACCCGCATCAGTGGCGGATCGGCCGCCTTCAGCCGCGCGCTGGGCAGCAGCAACAAGCCCAGCGCGGGTGTCACGGTCAGGGCGACCAGCATCGAGGCAAGCACTGCGATGCCGTACGCGAACGCCAGCGGCCGGAAGAAATCTCCAGTCAGCCCACCGACCAGCATGACCGGAACCACGGCGACAATGTTGATCAAGGTGGCGTAGAAGATCGCGACCCGGACCTCCAGCGAGGCCGCTAGCACCAGGTGCAAAGGCGTCACTCGCCTACCCGCGGCGCGCCACGCCCGGAGCCGACGGATGATGTTCTCCATGTCGATGATCGCGTCATCAACAACAACACCGACCGCGACCGCGAACCCAGCGAGAATCATCGTGTTAACGGTCGCGCCCGTGGCCTCAAACACGATCGCGGCCGCGGCAAGCGACAACGGAATCGCCAGCAGGCTGATCAGTGCGCCGCGCCACTGGAACAAGAACCCGAACAGAACGAACACCACGAGAATGCAGCCAAGCAGGACCGACAGGCTGAGATTGTGGATGGCAAGCTGGATGAAGGATGCCTGCCGGAAGATATTGGGGTCGACATTGATTCCCTTGAGCCCCGGCGCCAGCTGCTTCAGCGCGGCGAGCACGCCGTCCGTGACCTGCAGGGTGTTCGCACCGGGGAACTTCTCAACGACGATCATTTCCCCAGGTTGGCCGTTGATCACCGCATCGCCGATCAGCGGCGGATACCCCCAGACGACCTTGGCCAGCTGTCCGATTCGAACGAATCCCTTGCCCGACTGAGTGACCGGAACCGCGGCCATCTGAGCGGGAGTCTTGATCGGCTCGATATCGCGCAGGTAGACGCGCTGGTTTGGGTCGTCGATATAACCGAGCGAGCCAACCTTGGCGCCGGTTACGTACTTGACCTCGGTGGTATCGACAGCATTGGCGGCGACGGCCATGACCTCGCCAAGGCTAATGCGATACTTCGCAAGCTCCGCCGGGTCGCCCTCGATCATGATCTGCTTTCGGCGCTGACCCCAGATCGCGGCATTAGCTACGCCGGGCACGGACATCAGCCGCGGCCGGATCAAGTACTGCGAGATCATCGACAGATCCATCGGCGGGATCTTCGTCGAGGTCAGCCCGATTTGAATGATCCGGCTGGTCGCCGACACGATCGGGTATAGCTGAGGAAAATCGCACCAGGTCGGCAATGTCGGCGCAGTGATCTGCAGCCGCTCCTGCACCAGTTGCCGCGCACGCAGTTCGTTGGTGCCCGGATTGAAATAGAGCCAGATAGCAGACAGCTGCGGCTCGGAGTCAGACCGGATGTCGTTCACGCCGGGGATGCCTTGCAGCGCGGCTTCGAGCGGGACGGTGGTGAGTTGTTCTACCTCCGACGGCGACAGGCCGAGGCAGCCCGTCTGGATCTCTACCGACACCGGTGCGAACTCAGGGAACACGTCGAGCTTCTGATGACCGATCGTCTGGACACCGAAGTACATGATCACGACCGCGAGGCCCATGACCAGATACCGGAACTTCAGGCTAGTTGCGACGATCCAGCGCACTGTTCACCTTCCCCCGGGGCAGCGCTGGCGTTGCCGGGCCCACGTGCCCGGAGCCCTTCTCACGTCTCAACGCCGATGCCGTTCTGTACGCCGAGCAGTTCCTCGCCGCCTTGGGTCACCACCACGGTGCCCGGCGCCAGGCCGCTGCTGACGACGACCTGATTGCCATTGATGGTGGCGACGGTGATGAGCCTGAAGGGTGTAGATGAGCGCGCCCGTCTTGACGTAGACGGCGGTCTGCCCGTTCGGCTCATACAGCAGGGCTCCCACCGGAACGATTGTCAGTTTCCGGGCCGCGGTCGCCATCGCCGTCTGCAGACCCACTCGCTCCAGTCCGAGCGGAGTGAGCACGACGCTCAGACTAGGGCCGATGCGCTCCACTCGCGCCGGCGGTACCTCATGCCCCCCGCTGGTCGAACTCGGGCCGCAGCCGGCCAGCATCGCCGTGGCGGCGGCCGTGATGAGCAGTGTCGCTCCTGGTCGTGTGTACTTCGTGCGCACGGATCCGGACACCTCCTTCTACGAAGCGGGGTTCTAAACGGCCGGGCTAGGTGCCGCATTGACCCAGGCCAGCTCGCCCGTGGCATGCTCTTCTAGCTCCGGTGGCACTGGCGCGGTAGGCCCGGCAATCAGCATCGCGATCGGGAGCAGCACCAGGTTCACCAGCGTCGCGACGGCTATGCCGCAGACGATGACGATCGCCGCGCCATGAACTGTTTCGGTACCGGCGGTCTCGCCCATGACGATGAACGGCGCCAGCACGAGAACTGCGATCAGCCCCGAGATAATGACCGATCCAGCGCTTTCGCTAGCGCTCGCCACCAGCAGATCGCGTGTCAGTTCTCCGCCGTCCGCGACATGGCTGCGGCGAATTCGTACGGCTATTCCGATCGACTGGCGCAGCGCTATAACGACGACAGCCAGCACGCCCGCCGCGGCGCTTAGGGACGTCGATCCGAAGCCGAGGGCGACCGATGCGCCGACCGCGACCGGCGGCAGCGCGGCGGCAACAGCCAGCAGCGTCAGCCGCCAGCTGCCGACCGCCGCCTGCACCGTCAGCACCACGCCCAGCAGCGCGGCCAGGATGTAGCTGATGAGCTGCCCCCGCGATGTCCCGTTGGATGGCGGAGCTTGCAGCTGAGCGTGGTACTCGAGCGGGAAATTCAGCTGGCTCAGACCGCGATTGATGGCAGCAGCTACCGACCCGGCGTCACCGTTTACTACGGGCGCGGTGATATCGAGGTACGGCGAGAATTGATCGTGCTTGATGTCCTCTGGCTGAGAACTGAGACTGACGGTCGCAACAGTGCCCAGCCGTACTATGCCGCCGCTGCCGTCGTCGATGAGCAGGTTCTGGATCTCGGTCAGGTTACTGACCAGATTGTTCTGAGCCTTGACGACGACGTCGAAGACCTTGTCCGACTCGAAGAAGTTCCCGACCGTCAGCCCGAGCAAGAGCGTGCCGGCCTCGCGCCGGACATCGCCAGGCGTCAGCCCGTAGACCTTGGCCGCGTCCGAATTGACCTCGACGTTGATGGTCGGCTGCGTCGCCGCGGCCTGGATGTGCGGCACGCCTAGGCCATGAATGTCTTGCATCAAGGTGCGAATGCTGTAGCCGAGGCGGATGAGCTCTGGGTAATTCGGGCCGTACACCCGGATGTCAGCGTTGCTCGACGTCGAGGAGAATACGCCGGCAGATGAAGCGGCCTCGTACGTGTTCACCGTGGCCTGCATGCCCGGCGTGCCCGACACAATGGACCTGACCGACGCAACCGTCTGTGCGTAGTTGGCGGTGGGCTTGAGCACCACCCAGATGTCGCCGCTGTTCGTGTTGTCTATCTGATCTGACGTTGCAGCCCGACCCAGCGTGGCACTGGCCTGCTGGACGCCTGGTATCGCTATCAGCTCCCGGTCGGCCAGCGCGGTGATGCGGTTCAGCTCGAGTAGCGACATTCCTGGGTTGCCAGTCCAGGTGATATCGAGGTCGCGATCCTGAAAGACAGGCGGAGCAGGGTGAAGCATCGGCAAGGTGATAGCGAGCCCGACGGCCGCGATGACGCACAGCGCTACGAGCGGCCAAATCCCCAGCCTCAGCAGGCGCCGGAGCGACGCCGAGTAGGCCGCCTGAACCCGTCTGGCCACCGCCAGCCCACGGGGCTCCCGCTTCGTCCCGACGGAGAGCAGGATCGCACTGAGCGCCGGGCTGATCAGCAGGGCAATGATCATCGAGGTGATCACCGCAACGCCGAACGCAACCACCATCGGCCTCAGGAAGGTAGCAGTCAGCCCGGATGCGACAAACAACGGCGCCACGCATATGAGGGCCACCACTGATCCGCCGATGAACGTCCGGGCGAATTCGCGATATACCAATGCAACCCGGTCGGTGATGGGCAGGACTGGCTCGTCGTCCTTACTCTTGGCAAGTCTGGCCATGACGGCGGTCGTGGAGCTGACCGCGTCCTCCACGACGACGGCCAGCGCCAGCAGCAGGCCGAGTAGCACGATCGAGCTGAAGGTGTAGCCGAGCGCTTGAAGCACGGCAGTCGCGCCGACCAGCGACATCGCGGTCGTGACCACGCAGACGAAGGCGAATCGAATGCTCAGCAGTAGCAGCAGGAGTGCGAGCAGCGCCAGCGCCGCTGCCACGATGAGGGCAATACGGTCATTATTAGCGACGCTGGTCAGGTACGTCGCCGGGCGGAACAGCGTTGAGTGAACCGCGACGCCAACGAGCGCGGGCCTGAGCTGAATAAGCGCTTGGTCAAGCCCCTTGGTCACGGCCGTCACGCTGGCGTTGGGGAGCTTCTGCACGACGAGCATGAGCCCATTGCTGTTCGTCCCGACCATCGCGTCGCCGATGAGCGGCTGATGGCCGTCGACAACCGTCGCGACGCTGCCGAGCAGCGGAGGTTTGTTCTTGCCGGTCGTCGGCACCGGCGCGGGCGACGGCCCCAGCGGCTGGGTCACCACCGGGATCTGGGCAAGGTTGGCGGGTGTCCCGAACGGAAGTACGTGGCGGATCGTGATGCGCTGGTTGGAGTTCTCCAGGAATCCGTCCGCTCCAGGAGTCGAACCTTGCAGGTAGCTGAGCGGCGTGACGAGCTGAGAGTTACCGACATCGTTCACGACGTCATCGACCGCCAGATGATGCGCCGCCAGGACCACCGGGTTGACAAGCACCTGGAGCTGCAGGTCTGCCTGTCCGAAGGTCGACACGTTGGCCACCCCGGACACGCCAAGTAGACGCGGAACGATCGTCCAGCGTGACAGTACGGACAGGTCGACCTGGCTGAGGGTTTTGGACGTCAAACCGATCACCATCACGTCGGCGGAAGACGAGATGGGCTGCAGCATGACCGGCGGCTTGGATACGTTCGGCAGAATGAAGGCGCCGTTAAGACGTTCCTGCACGAGCTGGCGCGCCTGGTAGAGACCAGTCCCTGCCGCGAAGTGCAGGTCGATGGCTGACAAGCCTGGGATCGAATCGGACGTCACGTCGGTCACGCCGAGGATGCCTTCGAGCAGGTTCTTCTCCAGCGGCACGGTCACGAGCGACTCGACCTCAGGGGACGACAACCCGAGGGCTTCGGTCTGCACCTCGACCACGACCGGTGCCGTCTCAGGCAGCACATTGACTGCCATGTCCGGCAGCCGGGCAACGCCCAGGATCATCAACCCGGCCGCCAGCGCAACCAGCGAGATAGCGGAACCGCACGCTCGCGAAAGTGAGCGAGTTCAGCAAATGGACCCCCCGCCATGACCGGTGTGATAACCGTACATCTGCCCCAAAACTGGACGTACGGCTCAACGTCTTAACGATTCCTTAATGATTCGCCCTCATCCAACCGCACTTACTGACGGCGCCGCAAGGGCCATTTGCCATCGGATCATGAGAAGGCCGTTAATAGTCCCAATGTCAGTGATAAGAGCCAGGAGATATGAGCAGGGGGCGGAATGGTTTACCACTCGGACATAACGAATTGAGAACTGTTTTGTAACCAGTCGGGCTAGCGGGGATTCGCACCCGCTTGCGACGGAGGCAGGTGCTGCGTCAGTCGCGCCGGCCGGAGTGCTCAGCCCGCATGTAGTCCAGCAGCTTTGCGCAAGCGTGCACTGTTCTGATATGCGGCACGTCCACGTCTAGGTGGTCGGCCAGTTCCACGATGGCCCCGGTCATGCAATCGAGCTCGAGCCGTTTCCCGGCCTCGAGGTCCTGCAGCATCGACGTCTTGTGGTCGCCGACCGCGAGACCCGCCTCGAGCCGGCGGTCCAGCGAGACCGGAAAGTCGATCCTGAGTCGGCTGGCGACGGCCGCGCACTCGGCGAAGACGGCGCGCAGCAGATCAGGCATCTCCGGGACCGCGCGAAGCTCGCCGAGCGTTGCCCCGGTCAGCGCAGTGATCGGATTGAATGCCACGTTGCCCACGAGCTTCAGCCAGATCTGGTCCCGCAATCTGGTCTCGACCGGCGCCTTCAAGCCACCTGCCGCGAACGCAGCAGAGATCTGCCTGCACCGGTCAGAGGCCGACCCGTCCGGCTCCCCGAGGGTGAACCGCGTCCCTTCGACGTGGCGGATGATGCCGGGTTCGATGATCTCGGTAGAGCAGTAGACGACGCAGCCGACATTGTGCTCCGGGTTGATCGAAGCCGCGATGACGCCGTCTGGATCCACGCTCTGCAAGCCGGTGAGTCCGGCGGGACCGGGGAGCGACTGGAAATACCACCACGGGATCCCGTTCTGGGCCCAGATAGCCGCGGCGCCGGGCGCGAGCAGGCGGCCGAGGCGAGGGGCGATCTCGGTCAGGCTGTACGCCTTGAGCGCGACGAAGACCACGTCGGCATCGGCTACCGCCTCAATGTCGCTGGTCGCCTGCGGATAGGCGACGAAGTCACCGCGCGGTGACACGACCCGCACGCCATGCTCCGCCATGGCGCGCAGGTGGGCTCCCCTGGCGATGAGCGTCACGTCGGCGCCGCCGCGCGACAGCGCCGCGCCGACGTAGGCGCCGATCGCCCCCGCGCCGAGCACCGCGAACTTCATACTTCGCCCCGGCCTCGCACGACAATCTCGGCTACCCGCCGGCGCTGCACCTTGCCGGTCGGAGTGCGCGGGATCTCGCCCAGTACGTCGATTCGGACCGGCACCTTGAACGCCGCGAGGTGCTGTCGGCAGTGATCGATCAACTCCCTGATCTCGGCGGCTCCGATGAGGGTCACCGCTGCGTTGACGAGCTCGCCGTACTTGTCGTCCGGTACGCCGAAACAGACGGCGTCACGCGACCGAGGGATGCGAGAGCAGCACCTGCTCGATCTCGGCCGGGGCGATGTTCTCGCCGCCCCGGATGATCATCTCTTTGAGTCGCCCCTCGAGGATCAGGTAGCCGTTCCTGAAGCACACCGCGGTCACCGGTCCGGAACCAGTCGCCGAAGAAGGCCTCGGCCGTGGCGACCGGATTGTTCACGTAGCCGGACATCACCCCAGGGCCGCGGATTACGACCTCGCCAGCGTCGCCGTCGGGCAGGGATTCCCCGGCTTTGCCGACGATGCGAATGTCGGTTCCAGTCGGCAATCCCACCGATCCTGGCAGTCGGGCAGCCGGCGGCAGCGGGTTCGAGGACATCTGGTGACTCGCCTCCGTCATGCCGTACGCCTCGAGCATGGGGACCTGGTACGCGCTCTCCGCCCGGTCTAGCAGCGCGGCCGACAGCGCCGAGCTGCACGAGCGTACGAACCGCAACGACTCAGGCGGACCGGCGTCATCGGCCCTGTCCAGGATCATCTGATGCAGTGTCGGGCCGGCGGATAGCCAGGTGGCATGGTGCTCGCGAGCCTGCGACCAGAACCGCTGCGGCGTGAACCGGCGGGGGGCGACGACAGCTCCACCGCTACTCAGCGGTGCGAAGGTTGACGCGACCAGGCCGTGAATGTGGAACAACGGCATCACGCAGAACGAGACATCCTCCGGGCCCAGCCGGTAGTGGCGCGCGATCGTCCGCGTTGAGGCCATCAGATTGCGTTGGCGCAGCGGAACCTGCTTCGGTTTACTGGTGGTACCGCTGGTGTGCAAGATGACGGCTACATCCTCCGAACCCCCATACTCGACGGAACGGGGCCGTCCACCCGGCTCGCCGCCGAGCAGTTGCGGCGGCCCGAGTTCGCTGGCCTCGACGGCAACGAGGGTGGTCGCTGAGACCGCGGCAGCCGCGCTGGCAGCCGCTGCACCGGTGGCGGGAATCAGCATCAGCCTCGGGGCAATGTCCGCCAGGAAGAACTCGAACTCGCGCTGCGTGTACGCGGGGTTGAGTGGCGCCGCGGCGGCACCAAGTCTCGTCACGGCAAGCAGCAAGAGCACGACGTCCGGCCCATTGGGCAGCGCAAGCGCGACACGTTCGCCTCGCCGGACTCCGAGGTCAGCAAGTCGCTGCGCGAGAGCCTCCACCCTCGCCGCGGTCTGTGCGTATGTCAGGACCTGACCGCTGTCGGGCACAACGAGCGCTGGCCGACCCGGCTCCCCGCCGGCGAGGAGTTCAGTGAGCGACTCGCCGGACACCGGGCTGGTCTCCTCCGTCATCTAATCGCCTCCATGCTTAATCCGCTCATGGCTTGATCTGGGCGCCTTGTCCGGCCTGTCCACTAGTCTGCCGCAGCACTGATTTGCGGGAGCACTGAGCCCTCAGCATCGCCAGTCTCAAAGTCCTGCGAACCGTAGGGTGGTGCAATGAACAGGGCGGGCCAGCCAGGCACTCCCGCGTGATGGCCACCCGCAGGCGCGCGATCTTGGTGGCCCTCGCCACGTCCGTCGCTGTCCTCGCGGTGGTCACCGCGATCTGGCGGACACACGCTGCGCACCTGAATCAGCCAGTGTCGGCTTCCCGCAACGGTGTGCGCCACGCCGGCGTGACCGCCAGCCCTTCGAGCAGCACTGCAGTCCCGTCGCCTGCGGCGCCGACTCGCACATCGGCGCCGACGCCCGGAGCGGCGCATCGCGATCCGTTCGGCGCGACAGCCCGCTCGTATGTGGCCACTCGCTCGGGGACCGTGCAGGCTGCGGTCTACGACGAGACGACCGGTCAGACGTGGACGCTCGGCGGGGGAACAGCACAGGACGAAGCCAGCATCATCAAGGTGGACATACTCGAGACGCTGCTGGCGCAGCACCGGAGTACGGGCACAGCGCTGTCCGCCAGCGATAAGGCCCTGACGGAGGAGATGATTGAAGACAGCGATAACGACGCCGCGACAACCCTCTGGAACGAAGTTGGCGGGCCCCAAGGCATCAGGAGCTACAACGCCTCCATCGGCTTGACGGACACGACCCCGTCGAACTGCGTCAACTGCGTCGGATTCGCATGGCCGGGTTGGGGGCTCAGCACGACGACGGCAGTCGACCAGATCGCACTCCTGCGCGAATTGCTGCAGACAAACGGGCAGCTCACTGACGTCCAGCAGGCGTTCGCGCGGGGGCTGATGGAGCGCGTCACGCCCGTGCAGCGCTGGGGAGTAACGACCGGAGTCCCATTGCAGGCCACAGTGGCGCTCAAGAACGGCTGGCTGCCGTTGACCGGCGCGGACAACGACTGGCAGATCAACAGCATCGGCTGGATCTCCGGCGACGGCCGGAACTATCTAATCGCGGTCCTCACTACCGCCGATCCGACTGAGCAATACGGCATCGACACCATCGACGAACTGTCGACGATCGTGTGGAGGCGGCTGCGATGACGGCGGCGCCAACCGTGCCGCCAGGGCTGCGGCTGCTCGGCAAAAGAGGACCGGAGTCGTCGGGTATGGCATGATTTGGCCTGCCCGAGACGCGAACAAAGGAGCACCATATGACGAGCAATGGAGGAGCGGGCCCTCGCATCATTGGCAGCCTGCGAACAGCAGACGGCAGGGGCGTCGTGCGGATGGAGGACCGCTTTGACGCCGGTATCGATGACGTGTGGTCGGCGCTCACCGATCCTTCGCGTCTGGGCCGCTGGTACGGCGAGGTCGAGGGCGACCTCCGGGTCGGCGGTGAGTATCGCGCGCGCCTTTTTGCCAGCGGATGGGAAGGCACCGGGCGCGTCGAAGTATGTGAGGCGCCGCGGCGGCTGGTGGTGACGGGCAAGGACCCGGACGAGCCGAACGAGGGTGTCAGCGAGGTCACGCTGGCCGCCGACGGGGATCAGACCATCCTCGTCTGGGAGGAGCGAGGCATGCCGGTCGATCTGCTCGCCGCTTACGGGGCCGGGGTGCAGATCCACGTCGAAGACCTCGCCGCCCACCTCGCCGGACGTGAGCGCGGCGACGCCGGCGCGCGATGGAACGAACTGAATCCTGCCTATGAACTCCTGGCCGCGAACGTCGACTAGGCACTGGCAACGTCGCCCCGATAGTCGGCCACCTGGCGGCATGCGCTCTCGTGGTGGGTGGACGCCCTCACAGGTTCGCGGGCCTTGGTGAGTCGATCAGCGCGAACGGCTCGGCGCGGTGAAGTAGTCGCCGTTGTCGAAATCGGCAAGGAGGCCGGGGTGCGTTGGTTCCCATCCGAGGATTCGCCGGGTCGTGAGGGTGCTCGTCGGGTTGTCGAGAGCGATCAGCATCGCGAGGAACCCGAAGTGCGCTTCTAGCCGGTCAGCCGGGATGCTCGCGGTTGGTATGTCCAGGTGCTCCCCAATGCTCCGCGCGATCTCGCGCACTGGTATCCCTTCATCGCCGGCCGCGTGCCACCGGGTGCCTGGCGGCGCGTCCTCGAGCGCCAGACGGTAGAGGTGAGCGACGTCGAGCGTGTGCCCGGCAGGCCACCGGTTTGCCCCGTCGCCAGGGTAGCCAGCGACGCCCACCTGCTCGGCGATGGCGATCAGCGTCCGCGCAAAGCCATGCCGGTCCAGCGTGCTGTGGGTGATGGGCGGGACGCGCACGACCGAGGACCGCACGCCTTGCGCTGCGAAGCCGGTCACTGCGTTCTCGGCATCGTTACGACCGCCAGGAGCGCCCGCGTCCTCTTCTGTGCCTGGCCGTCCCAGGTACGCGAGCGTCAGCGTGCCCGAGGTTCCGACGAACGCCTTGCCGGTTCCTGCGAGAGCGCTGCCGAGTGCGTGCACTGCGGCCAGATCCGCGGCGATGGCGGACGCAAAGTCTCCAGAGCGCATCTGGTCGTGCTTGAACGCGAGATGGATGACGCCGTCGGAGTCCGCAGCCGCCTCGCTGAGCCCCTCGAGATCATCAAGGTCACCCTGGCGCGGCGTCGCGCCGAGCGCAGTCACGGCCGCCGCCGCACTGTCAGATCGCGCCAGACCGACGACGTCGTGTCCGGCGGCGATGAGTTCGGGGACGATCGCCGAACCGAGATGACCGGACGCACCGGTAATGAAAACACGCATGGGACTCCCTCGGTGAGTGTGTTCGCCTCATGACCGAAGACGCGATGAGACTTGGTCCCGTCACTCTACCAGGTGATGAGACTTGGTGTCATCACCTAGGATGTCAGCATGGCCCGATGGGAACCGAACGCGCGGGAACGCCTCGAGCGCGCGGCGCTTGCGCTGTTCGCCGAGCACGGGTACGACGCCACGACGGTTGCCGGGATCGCCGACCGGGCTGGGCTGACCAAGAGCACGTTCTTCCGGCATTTCGCCGACAAGCGTGAGGTGCTGTTCGGCGGGCAGGACTTCCTGGCGGTCCGGTTCAGCGAGGCGATCCAAGCCGCTCCGCCCTCAGCCACGACGGTCGACTGCCTCGCCGCAGCACTCGAGTCCGCCGCCGCCGCGTTCACTCCGGACCGCCACGATCTCGCCCCGCAGCGACAGAGGGTGATCGCGGCCAACAGCGACTTGCAGGAACGCGAGCTGCTCAAGCGGGCCCGCCTCGCCGCCGGTATAGCGGATGCGCTCCGCGTCCGCGGAGCCGACGACACGACCGCCCGCCTCGCCGCGGAGATGGGCGTTCTCGCGTTCAGCACCGCCTATGCGCGCTGGGCGGCGCCAGAGAACCGGCAACCCTTCACCGAGATCGCCCGCGCGGCGCTGCGCGACCTGCAAGCCCGCGCAACAACACTCGGCTCGGACACCGACATCCAACTCTGACCTGAGCCGACCTCGTATGGCCTCCATGAATGGCGCATGACTGTCGCCGGAGCGGCACCAATCCGCCATTGATGAGCGCGGGCGGGTCGGCTTCGGTCAGCTCGACCGGCGCGAGCTTGGACCAGCGTCGACCGCGCGGTCCAGGGAGTCACGAATTACAGCGCGACTACCTGTGTCTCGAGCGTTGCCCGGTCAACTATCAGCACATGGCGGTTGTCCAGCGCTGACCAACCGGGCTGCGGCCAGCCCGAGCTTGCCACGACTACCGCGTCGCTTGATGTCCGGTAGGCGAGATCGAAGTAGGCGGCGATAACCTCCGGCTGGTCGTACCCGGCCAGTCGCAGCTTGGCCTCGGGCACTCGAGACCGGTGGTACCAGCTGACCGCATAGAGCTTGTCAGGTGCGAGCACGACAGCGTTCAGGCTGTTCGGCTCGAACCTGTCCTCGATGTCCGCCGCAGCCGACGCTATCGCGGCGGTCATATCCCCGCCGAGCGCAGCGAGCCGCGACATTATCAGCAGGAAGTACCGCTCGCTATCTGTCGTGCCGCCAAGCTGACGCTCCCATTCGGGCGGCAGCATCTCACCCAGTCGGTCTTGCGGGTGGATGGCGCCGTTGTGGGCAAGCACATACGGGCCGTACCGGAACGGGTGACAATTACGCTCGCTGACCTGAAGGCCAGGTGTCGCCCAGCGCAGATGCACGAGGCCGAGGTCGCTCAGCGGCGCATGGGCGAGCTTGTCGAACCAGGGCTCGCGGTCGGCGCGCGCTGGCGACTTGCGGATCACTGGCTTCGCGCCCTCGTACCAGGCCATCCCCCAGCCATCGCCATGCAGTGCACACAAGCCGGCGAAGTCGCTCAGGCCGCCAGCCCCGATCAGATCTTGCAGCGAGGCGTCGCTCCGCGAGCAGTAGCCGAGCAGTCGGCACATATAACCCCGTTCCCTAAAGGAATTTTCCCATACCTCCGGCTACGTCGATCGACGCGCCGGCGATGTAGCTTGCGCGATCGCTGGCCAGGAACGCGACCAGCCCGGCGACCTCGTCCGGCCGGCCGAACCGGCCAAGCGGCACCTCGGCGGACGCCAGCTGCGCGAAGAACTCCTCAGCCGGGATGTCCGGCGCACGGCGCTGGTGAATGTTCTGCCACTGCGGCGTCTCGACCAGGCCGATGTTGACGCTGTTGACGAGGACGCCCTCGCGGCCAAGCTCGATCGATAGCGCCTTCGACAAGCTCAGGCAGGAGGCGCGGTTCACCGATGATGCCAGGAAGGCGGGATCCGGGTAATGCCCGTATACCGCGTTGATGTTGATGACCCTGGCCGCGGAGCTGCGGCGCAGTTGTGGCAGAGCCGCCCTGGTGCACCTGATCTGCGCGAATAGCTTCACCTCGATGTCGGCATGCCAGTCGTCGTCGGTCAGCGTGCCGAACTGGCCCGGACGTGCGCCGCCAGCATTGTTGACGAGGATGTCCAGGCCGCCCAATGCAGCGCCGGCGCTCTCGACGAAGGTCTCAACCTGCTCCGGATCGGTGACATCGCACGCCAGCCCGACGACCGAGCCCCACGCCGTGCCGCTCGCGGCAGCTTGCTTGCTGAGTTCAGCGACCGCCGCGTCGAGTTCGTCGGCGTTCCGGGAGCAGATCACGACCGAAGCGCCCTCGGCCATCAGCTCGGCCGCGATCGCCTTGCCGAGGCCCTTAGAGCCGCCGGTGACGATAGCCCTGCGGCCAGCCAGCCCAAGATCCACCTATGCCCTGCTCTCCGGCTCGCGCACCGCGTCGGCTTCGGCGCTCCCGCCGGCCTGGGCGGCGCTCGCGTCGGCCTGGACGGCGTTCGCGTCGGCCTGGGCGGCTGCGAGCTTGAGCAGGCTCTGCCGCGGCGGGCAGAATACGTCGATCTCCAGGCAGTGGCTGTCCGTCGTCCAGGCGCCGTGCGGCACCCACGCGGGGACGACTGCCACGTCGCCCTTGCGCAGCGTGCGCACGTCGCCATCGAGATCGAAAACGAATTCCCCTTCTAGGACGATGACGATCTGCTCCTCCTCGTGCACGTGCCGGGGCGCCTCCGCGCCTGGCTCGAAGCTGACAAAGTTCGTCATCACTCCCTGACCGAGTACCGGCCGGAACCCGAGACCTGGCAGGAACTCGACCGGCGTGAGCGCATCCACATTGACATACCGGCCAGGGCCGCCCGGTTCGCCCAGCGCATGCGTCGTGAAATGCGTCTCGGCGTCGCCGAGTGATTCGGTCGTGTCCTCGTGCCCGGTAACGTCGCTCACTTGTTCTCCACAGCTGTCGTGAGCACATCGCCGATCCGGCGGATGCCCTCGTCGATCAGGTCATCGGCGACGCGGCTGTACGCCAGGCGGATCTGCGCCGTCCCCTCGTCGCCGGGATAGAACGGCCGCCCCGGCACGTAGGCCACGTTCCTGGCCCGTGCCGCTGCGGAGAGCGCCACCGTGTCGACGCCGTCGGGCGCGGTCAGCCAGATGTAGAACCCGCCTTGGGGCGAGGTCCATGTCGTCCCGGCAGGCATGTGCGCGGTCAGCGCCTGCGCCATCAGCGCAGCCCGGCGGGCATAGAGCGAGCGAGAGGCAACCAGTTGCTTATCGATATGGCCGGCCCGGCCGTATTCCTCGAGCATTCGCTGGCCAAGTGCCCCCGAGCACTGGTCGGAGTTCTGCTTGGCAACGACTAGCTGGCTGATGATGTCGGGTGGGCCGGCCGCCCACCCCATGCGCACCCCCGGGCAGAAGATCTTCGAGAACGTCCCCGCCTGCAGCACCACGTCGGGTGCCATCGACCACAGACTGGGCGGCGGTTCGTGCTCGAAACCAAGCTCGGAGTAAGCGACGTCCTCAAGGATCAGGAACCCGTACCGGCGAGCGAGCGCGACCAGGTCGCGTCTCCGCTCAGCACTCATCGTCAGGCCAGTCGGGTTCTGGAAGTCCGGGATCGTGTAGAGGATCTTCGGCCGCAGGCCTCCGGCCAGCTGACCCGCGAGCACGTCAACACGCATCCCGTCGTCGTCAACGGGCACGCCGTGTACTGCTGCCTCGTAGCCGCGGAAAGCCATGATCGCGCCGAGGTAGGTAGGCGCCTCCACGACAACGACGTCGCCAGCGTCGACATAGCTCTTGGCGACGAGCTCCATGCAGTCGATGCCGCCACTCGTGATCATCAGTTCGCCCGGGCCGGGGGCCCGCCCCTCGCGCGACGCGAGCCTGCCGGATACGTAGTCGCGCACGCTGGCGAGTCCTTCGGTCGCCGAGTACTGCAGCGCTACTCCCGGATCGTCAGCGATCAAGCGGGCGGAGATCTCGGCCAGGATCTTGGTAGGGAACGTGGCCGGATCTGGAAATCCACCCGAGAACGTGATCACGTCGGAGGCGCCGGCCAAAGCCAGGATCGCGGTAATCTCCCCGCCACCGAGCGCGTGTGTGCGCCTGGCAAGGCGAGAGTTCCAGTCGCGCGGCGCGGTACTCGCGTCATCTTGGTCAGGGCTGATGTTCCTCTGGTCAACGGCTGAGGTCATCCGGGCTTCCATCTCTTGACAGCGGATCTTACAAATGTAAGAATCCTGACACGCGAGGCTTACAGAGTTGGGCTTCCGTACCCAAGCGTAGCTCACATTACGAGTTTCTACGACGGGTTGGCTGGCATATGGCATCTGTCTCCGCACCACTGGCGAGGCTGACCGAGATCTGTTCGGCGGCTCCGCCGCAAGTCGAGGTGGATGACCTCGATCTGGCCCTGCTGCGCGCGCTGGCCACCGATGCACGCCAGTCTCAACGCGCGCTCGCCCGCCAGATAGAGATGTCACCGCCCGCCGTGGCCGACCGGCTGGCCCGGCTTGAGCGCAGCGGCGCGATTCGCGGCTACCGGGTGGATGTGGACTGGGCAGCGCTGGGTTACCCCGTCGTTGTCTATCTCGCGGTAACTGCCGGGCCTGGCATGGACCTGAGCGAGATCATCAAGGCGATCCAGGCCCTGCCAGAGGCGCAAGACATGAGTGTGGTCACCGGCGGCCTGGACCTGCTGGTCCGGCTCCGCGTCCGCGACCACGCGCATCTACGTGAGCTGCTGCTAGCCGAGATATTCCAGATCAACGGCGTGCAGCGGACCGAGACTTTCCTGTCACTCGCCGACGTCGAACCCGACAACTTCATCGCCGCGATGCTGGAGCAGATGGTGCAGCGCCGCAGCGACGCCAAGAAGAACTGACCCCCCAGGTCGCGCAAGGGCGCGCGAGCCCCACCGTTGATCGCGGGCGACGAACCGCGACACCGGATTCCCCGCACCGGATCGGAGGACGGCCAGGTGACAAGCAGTAGCCCGGATCGCAGCGGGCACGACGTCAGCGGTGTAGGCCAGCCTGGCTTCGTAGCTAGGTACGGCCTGTACACGCCGGAGCAGGCTGCCGAGGCGGAGATGGTCGCGGATAAGATCCGTGCGCTTGGCCTGCGCACCGTCCGCCTGGTCGTCGTCGATCAGCACGGCATGCCGCGCGCCAAAGCGCTATCGCCAGACGTGGCGATCGCGGCGATGGCCAACGGTCTTGATTTCTCCGGTGCTATTTACAGCCTCGACACCGGCAATCAGGTGTTCGTGCCGGCCTTCGCCGCGGGCGGAGGGTTTGGCATTGCGGAGTTCACCGGGTTCCCCGACGTCGTGCTTGTGCCCGACCCAGCCTCGTTCCGTCTCCTGCCATGGGCCGACCGGACCGGCTGGATGCTCTGCGACGTGTATTTCTCCAACGGACAGCCGATGCCGCTCGACGGCCGCGGGCTGCTGCGCCGGTGCCTGGCCGACCTCGCTGATGCCGGATACGACTACCTGGCGGGAATTGAGGTCGAGTACTACATCGTCAAGGTCGACTCCGAGCACATCGCGCCGGAGAATGCCGGGTTCACCGCGCCGCCGCCGCAGGTGAGCGTGTTCGAACGCGGCTATCAGTACCTGTCCGAGGTCCGCCTCGACAGCGTGGCCAGCACTCTCGAGGCGATACGCGACGGGCTCTCAGCTGTCGGGCTGCCGCCGCGCTCGATGGAGGACGAGTGGGGCCCCGGCCAGATGGAATTCAGCTTCAGCCCGATCAGCGGACTTGCGGCCGCGGACGCCGTCGTGCTGTTCCGGTCAGCGGTCAAGCAGATATGCCAGCGCCGCGGCTTGCTCGCCACCTTCATGTGCCGGCTGGCGCTGCCGAACTTCTTCCCCTCCGGCTGGCACCTGCATGAGTCCCTGCTATCCCGGCAGGACGGACGCAATGCGTTCGCTAGCGAGGACGACTTCCTGTCTGGCATCGGCCGGCACTTCGTGGCCGGGCTACTGGATCATGCGCTTCCGATGGCAGTCTTCGCCACGCCCACAGTCAATGGCTATAAGCGATTCCGGCCGTACTCGTTCGCCCCCGACCGGGTGTGCTGGGCTCTGGAGAATCGAGGTGCGCTGGTCCGGGTCCAGGGCGCGCCCGGCGACGCCAACAGCCACGTCGAAATGCGGATGGGCGAGCCGGCCGCGAACCCCTACCTGTACATGGCCGCTAACGTCGCCGCCGGCCTGGACGGGATGGGCCGCGAGCTCGACCCACCGCCGCCTGTTGAGGCCGACCCGTACGTCTCGGACAACACCCCACTTCCGGCGTCGCTGGCTAAGGCCGTTGACGCGCTCGAGCGTGACGACTTCTACCGGAAGGCCTTCGGCGACACTCTGGTCGACTACCTGCTGCAGATGAAGCGCTCGGAAATTGCGCGGTACGAAGCGGCGATTGCCGACAACCCGCCGCCCGAAGGGCAGGACGTCACCGACTGGGAGATGCGCGAGTACTTCGAGTTCTACTAACGGGCGAGAACAGGAGGGCCACCGCCATGACCTTGCAGCACATCGTGCTGTTCAGCTTTCCCGGCGACCTCAGCCAGGAGGAGGCTGGACAGATGCGGGACATGGTGGCGTCCTGGCCCACGCAGATCGGCCTGATGACCAGATGCCGACTCGGTACTGATCTCACCGGAGCCCGGACCCGCGGCTACGGCTATCTCCTCTATACGGAGTTCCCTGACGTGGAGTCCATGAATTCCTACCGGGCCCATCCGGTGCACGTGGAGTTCATGAACTGGCTGGCGGCACGCAACTGCACGCCGCTTGCCTTCGACTACCTGCTCGATGAGCAGACAGTGCTGATGACCGAGTCGGGCGATCACGGTGGCCCAGGTGCGGCGTCGGCCCTGACCCAGGCCGAGAGCGCAGCTGAGGCAGTACTACCGGATCCGCACTAGAGAGGACCGCAGCCATGGCCAAGACCAGTCCCGATTTGATTGTGGGCGCCGCGAGCGGCGAGCTCGCGCACGGCTCACTTCGCTTGTGGGATGCGATCGCGATCTCGGTCTCGGTGATCGCACCCGGAATGGCGATGCTACTGAACGTCAGTGGCGTCTCCGTCGTGGCCGGCGGTTCCACGCCGCTGGCGTTCCTGCTAGGCGGCGTCGCTTGCCTGGCGCTGGCGTTCGTCGTGATCGGGTTCACCCGCCGGATGGCCGCGGCCGGGTACGCCTACACCTATGCCAGCCGCAGCCTCGGCAAGGAAGCCGGGTTCATGGCCGGCTGGCTGTACTTCCTGGGCTTCATCTGCTTTGTGCCCATGACCATGTCGGGGGTCGGATACCTGGCCGCCGACCTGCTCAAGGTCAGCCCTAAGCTGTGGATCTTGTTCTTCTTCATCGGCATGGTCCTGTTCCTGGTCTTGTCAGTCATCAGGATCAAGGTCACCACCCGGGTACAGCTAGTCGTGGGCATCGCGACCGTCGCCATCATCGTGCTCATCGACCTGGTCACCACGGCCAAGGGCGGCAGCCACGGCCAGGCACTGAGCGCGTTCAGCTTCAGCCACACCAACTCGGGCGGGTTCAACGGCGTCTTCTACGGCATCATCTTCGGCGTCACCTCCTACATAGGGTTCGAGACCGCCGCCGACTTCGGCGAGGAGACCGCGCACCCGCGCCGGTACATCCCGATCGCCGTTCTCGTCGCAACGCTGTTCGCGATCGTCTTGTACCTATGGACTACCTACTCGATCACCATCGGCTACGGCGTCAACAACGGCGTCAAGATGGGCAATGACGCGGTCGCCCTCAAGACGACCGCGACTACTTTCGTCGGCTCCTGGCTTGGCACCCTGGCCGAGATCGGCGGCATGTGCGCCGCATTCATCGTGTGCGTCGCCTGTGCTACCGCGGCAGCCCGCACGCTCTTCGCGATGGGTCGCGAAGGAGTGCTTCCGGCCGCCTTCGGCAAGACGCACCCGACGTTCAAGACGCCGGTCAACGCCACACTCGCGGTCACGGTGCTCGCAATAGTGATGGCGCTGGTGATGGGCTACCCGCTCTCCGACAGCGCGTTCGGCCAGCCGCTTTCCAACTACTACTTCTGGGCGACCACCGGCACCCTGCTGATCATCGTCGTGTACATCATGATCTGCATCGGCGGCATCATCTACTTCTGGAACACCCGAAGCACCCGGAACTGGAACCCCGTGGTGCACGTCGGCATCCCGGCCATCGGCGCCATCGTGTTCGGCGCCGCACTCTACGGATCAATCCATCCGGCGCCACCGGGAATACTCCGATGGACTCCGTACGTGGCAGTCGTGTGGCTGGTCGCAGGCGTGGGCGTGCTGTTGTGGCTGCGAGCCCGGCGTCCCGACTCGGTGGCCAATATCGGCTCGATCCTCGGGGAGGAGGGCGGCGCCGAAGCCGCCGCCGTACTCGACACCTGATCCGCACTGTCGGAGCCGTTGCGTGGCTGGCCGTGGGCGCGGCCAGCCACGTCGGCGCGGCCAGCCACGTCGGCGCGGCCAGCCTCGTCGCGGCCAGCCACCTGAGTCATTCGCGAAGAGTCCAGACGGTCGTGCGCTTGACCTCGCTACCTTCCAGCACGAGCAAGCCGGGAACGTCGTAGGTCGCCACCGCAATCAGCCGGTCGCGCGGCAGGTACGTCCGGCCGAAGTCGCCAGCCAGTATCGCGGCTCCGCATCGGTGGGCATGCTCCAGGAACAGCATCACCCTCTCCGCCAGGTCGCGCTCGTAGAATGCGTCGGCGACCAGCACCAGATCTACGTCCGCCGCCTGCGAGCCGTCGCTGAGGATGTCGGCGCAGACGCCGTTGACCGTGACCTTGTTCTCGAGCACGTTCATCGCGATCGCCGCGGCAGCCAGCGGGTCGATGTCGCATGCGGTCACATCCGACGCCCCGGCCTTCGCCGCCGCGATCGCCACCAGACCCGATCCGGACGCGATGTCGATGACGCGCCGGCCGCGGACAACCTCCGGGCAGTCGAGCAGATAACGTGCAAGCGCGCGGCCGCCGGCCCAGGCGAACGCCCAGAATGGCGGATCCAGACCGGTCCGTCCGGCCGCCCGCTCGGTGTACTCCCACAAGCCGATCGGCTCACTGGCCTGATGGATCCGGATCTCAGGCACCAACGGCACTGGCCCGAGCCGGGTGTTCGCCCGGATGATCTCCAGCAGCGAGGGTTCCGGCTGTGGCCCAATTTCCGATCCCATATCAGGCGAGGTTAGTCAGGAGGCCGCGGTAGCCGGTGCAGAAGCTGTGCACGGCGTCAACGCGGGCCAGAATGGCGAGCGCGATGTCGGTGGATATTTCATGCTTAAGCGGTCGCCCGCGATCTGCCGGCTCGACGCGACGGTAACGCGGACACGCGACATAAAGTGGCCGTCATGGCGAAGCCAGTGATCGTTGTGATTGATGATGAGGACGCCAGCCTGCAGACGCTGACCCATGAGATGGAATCGCGTTACGGCGCGCATTACCAGGTTGTGTCTGGCTCGCGGGCCGAGGAAGGTCTGGCCCGGCTGGCGGACTTGAAGGCCGCGGCGGCTGACGTGCCGCTAGTCCTGGCGGCTCAGTCGCTGCCGGGAATCGGCGGAACCCAATTGCTGGCCCGGGTCAGGGACATTTATCCAACAGCCCGACGCGGTCTGCTGATCGCCTGGCGCGACCGGTCGACGCCCGCGCCGATCCTGGATGCCGCGGCGCTTGGGTGGCTGGAGTTTTACCTCGCTAAGCCGATGTGGTCTCCCGATGAGCAGTTCCACCGAGTGATCACTGGATCGCTGGAGGAGTGGTGGCGCGAGCAGGGAGGGCAGTTCGAGGCGGTCACGGTAGTTGGCCACGATCGCTCAGCCCGGGTGCACGAGATGCTCGACCTGCTGGCGCGCAACAACCTCCCGTTCGGCTTTTATACCGGCGAATCGGAGGCTGGCGGGGCGGCGTTGCGGCGGCTGGGCGTGGATCACCCTGCCGGGCCGGTGCTGTCGCTGTACACCGGGGTCGTGCTGGTGGACCCGACCAATGCCGAAGTGGCCGAGGCGCTCGGGTTGGAGGTGCGGCCCACAGGGCGGGTCTATGACGTGCTCATCGTCGGCGCCGGGCCGGCCTGGCCGCCTCGGTCTACGCGGCATCGGAGGGACTGCGCACGGCCTTGCTAGAGCGGGAGGCATTCGGCGGCCAGGCCGGTACAAGTTCACGGATCAGGAACTATCTCGGTTTCCCCAGTGGCGTCAGCGGTGTGGAGCTGGCGCAGCGCGCCTACGAACAGGCGTCTCCGTGACCGCGACTCCGGCGAGTCCGAGCGGGTCATAGCCGCCGGCATGTTCGTCCTGATCGGCGCGCAGCCGTTTACCGGCTGGCTGCCGGATGCGATACGGCGCGACCAGTGGGGGTTCATCCTCACGGGACCCGATACCGGTGAGCACTGGTCCGTCGACCGGCCTCCGTTCCTACTGGAGACCACGACCCCCGGCGTCTTCGCCGTCGGCGACGTCCGGCACGGCTCGATGAAACGTGTGGCCTCAGCCGTCGGCGACGGCTCAACCACCGTCCGCCTCATCCACGACTACCTTGCCCTTGCGCAGCCGGTACGCAAAGGCCTTGAAAACCTTTGAAGGCCAGGAACGCGGCGCGTCAGCGCTGGACGAGCGTGAACGTGTCTAGGCCGTTCGCCTGCAGCGGAGCGGCTTTGTGCTGGTGAATGCCGAACGACGCAGACCGCGCATCAAGCCCGGCGGCGGCTGCTCATGCCGATCGGCGCATGACTGGGTGTCGCGTTGGCACTGCTGAGCGGATACGCACCTGGCCCGGCCGAATCCACCGCGTTCCCCTCTAGTTACGCTGGTTGGCGTGTCTGATCACTACCGCGCGCCCGGTTGGTTCACGCGCAATGTCTTCAACCAGTTCGTGGCGTTCCTGACCCGGCAGGGCGTGAGCGTTCTCGGGTCGCGGGTCCTGGCAGTCAAGGGCCGGACGAGTGGGCAGTGGCGTACGACGCCGGTGAACTTGCTGACTCACGACGGCCGCAGGTACCTCGTGTCCCCCCGCGGCGATACTCAGTGGGTGCGCAACCTGCGTGCCGTCGGCACCGGCGAACTGCGGCTGGGCAAGCGCGCCGAGCCGTTTCGCGGCCGGGAGCTCGCTGACGATGAGAAAGTGCCTGTGCTGCGCGCCTACCTCAAGCGGTGGAAGGCGGAGGTCGGGATCTTCTTCGAGGGCACCGGGCCAAACTCCAGCGACGACCAGCTCCGGGCGATCGCGCCCAGACATCCGGCATTCGAAGTGCTTGCTGTCGAGTAGCCCTTGACGTCATCGGCAGGCTGCCCGCGTTCTGGCCAACTGCGCGCGGACCGGGCAGTCAGCCTTGGGTCTGGTAGGCCTTGTCGGCGGCTGTCAGGCCTTCGAGCGCCATGCCGATCGGCACGTCCTGGGTGATCCTGCGCCGCAGGTTGACATTGAGCGTCTGCTTTTGAAGCGAGCGGTAAAGCGCCGGCTTGGCGGCGAGGCTACGGGCGATCTCCGCTCCCCGCTCCGCCGCCCGATCGTGCGGGACGACCTCGCTGACGACGCCCCATTGCAGCGCCGTGTTCGCGTCGATGGTTTGCCCGGTCCACAGCAGCCACTTGGCCCGCGCGGTTCCCGCAACCTCCTCCCAGACGACCTGCACGCCGTCCCCGCCGGTAATGCCGAAAGCTGGATGGGGGTAGTCGCCGTAGACGGCCCGCTCCGAGGCGATGTGAACATCCGACAGCAGCAGGTACTCGGAGTGGACGATGGCCGGACCGTTGGCCACCCCGACCACTGGCATCGGCAAGTCGAGCAGCCGCTGCAGTATCTTGGCGCCCTCGGTGCGGGCCTTCTCCCACGATGCTGGCTTGAAGATCTCGCCCAGGCTCGGCCCGTCGATCTGATCCATGAACGAGTCGCCGGTACCGGTGATGACGAGCGCTTCATTGTCCTGGTCGAGTGCGATCTCCTCCAGGGCCCCTGGGAGATCCTCATGTGTCTGGCCCGTGAAGACGATCGGGCCGTCGTTGGTGTGGAAACGCAGCGTGAGTACGCCGTCGTCACGGCTGAAGGCTAGATTCTCGTACTTATCGAAGTACGCGGCTTTAGTCACTTGTCGTCCCCTTCGCTGGATGATGACTCGATACCGGCCAGCACGAGGTTGTCGGATACTGATCGATAGTGCCCGGTCGGACGGGGCTCAGAACGTGATCCCGACCAGAGCGTTCACGTTGGCGATCTGGGCTGTGTGAACATCCCGCATCTGCTCCTCGCGGTAGGCGCGGACCGTGCAGCCGCCGTCGGGCCGGGTACGCGCGGCTTAGATCACCCGACCAAGGTGCCCGGACGTTCCTGGAATCAGGCGCAGAATGGCCGGCCACGATGTAGCCTCCATTTGTGGGATTGCACGAAGCCGATCACAGTAAGGTGAGGCTGGAGTGCCCTAGGCCGGATCCGGCAATGCCTAAGTTACGCACGCGGGTGCACGCAATATTCTGACGCCCGCGTAGTCCAAACGGCAGAGGCAACGGCTTTAAACGCCGTCGAATACGGGTTCGAGTCCCGTCGTGGGCACGTGCGCCAATCGACCTCAGACGCGCCGAGCTAGTAGCGGCGAGCCGCTTCCATGCCGGAGGATCCGCTGCGTGGACGTGGTTGTTCAATGGGTGCGGACGAAGTCCTCATGCTCGAACAGGATCACCTCCAGGCAGGGCTCGTGCCGCGGGACGACGGCAGACGGGCACCCAAAGTCTTCGAATTGGGCGCCCGTCGTCCGTGTTTCTGTGCGGATTAGCCGGTCGGCTGCACCCAGGGTGACGGAGGCGGCGGGGACACGACCGGCGGACGGTCATTGCATGTGATGGCATTCGGCAGGTAGGGGCCGAGCCAGTTGGTGCCGGGGTGGTAGGCGTCGTTGTCGATGCCGTCATTACCGCCTAGGTCAGTCAGCGTGAACTCGGAACCTGCGGGCAGGAAGTGGAATGAACCACAGTTGTTGACGCCCCACCAGCCGATATTGCGCACGTCGACGTTCTGGAACGTTGCGTTACCTGCGGAGCGCGCGTCGAAGACATCGGTGCCCGCACCGTCGACTTCGATATCTCGGAAGCGAACGTTGGTGATGTCGTACAGGTCCTTCACCGGATAGTCAGATACCACCATCATCGCGTCGTACGTGTTGTCGAGGAAGTTGTCCCCAACGACTTCGATGTCGGCATTGATACTGCTCTGGAGCGCGTATATCCATATCGCGCCCAGGCCGATCCGCCAGTTGAGCTCATAGGTGCCGGCCCGGACCGTGGTGTTGTTCGTGATCCAGTCCGATCCGGTGAACGGCACCGCGTTGAAGCGGGACCCGAGCTGGATGCCGCTGCCCTCACGGATCGGGTCCGCGATCAGGTTGTTCGAAACGGTGTTGTTGCTGCCGCCGTAGAGCGCGATGCCGTTCGCGATCACCGGCGTCTGGATGGTGTTGTGGTCGAAAGTATCGTTCGAGTCAGCGGAGATCTCAGACCACATGGCCAAGCCGTCGTCTCCGGTATTGCGGATGAAGTTATTCGATGCGATCGAGTCTGTGACTCCGGTGTGGAAGTTGATGCCGTCTGCCATCTGGTCGACGATGGTGTTGCCAGAGATGGTGAGATTCGTCATTGGCCCGTCCAGCCAGATGCCCGCCTTGGTGTGCTGGATGTAAAGACCAGTGATTGAGGAGTTGCTCAGCGATCCGCCGATACCATTCACCTGGTCGGTGTCGATGCGCTCGCGGACGTCGCCCTCAATGGCGAAGTCAGATAGGTGCACGTTAGTGCTACCGCCCTGATTGGCATATAGCCCGTAGAAGCCAACGCCAGTGTGGATCGAACCATCCGGCGCAGGCGTACTAAGCGTCACCTGGTGGCCCTTGAAAATGGTGTACCAGCTGCCTGCCCCGTCGATCGTGACGTTATTGACGATGATGTGCTGGCTAACCGAGTAGACGCCCGGCGGGACGTAGACGGGCAGATGAACCTTCTGGGCGAACGCGATAGCAGCGTTCATCGCTTGCGTGGCATCCCGGTGCCCGGTTGGGTCGGCGCCGAAGCGCAGTACGTTCACGGAAGGGAAGACAAATTTGGGCGGGCCGACCAGCTGGGAATCCATTAGGTCGATGGTCGTAAGCGAGGCGTCCGTCCCCATCGGCGCCGTGAGCCGGATCGTCGTGCCAGCCGGGAACGTGCGGCCGAGCAGCAGGCGCTGCTCGTCGTAGAAGTGGTTCGGCCGCCACGGCGCCGGGAACACCGGTGTCGGTGTGGTCTGCGCCGGAACGCACTGGCACTCCACCGCGTAGTCGGTAGGCACGTTGTCGCCCTCGGTCGGGTCGTTGTCGAATGGGTACTGGCCGTATAGCCACGAGTACTGTGACGTCAGCGTCATGGTCCGGTGGAAGTGGCCGTTGACGGCCACGTCCAGCGGCGCAGTGATGCCGCCGCCCGTCGCCGAGTCGGGGATGCTATAGCGGACGTTGATCGCGTTTGCCGCGTCCGGCAGGGTGAACTGCACGTACTGGCCGGGCGCGAGGCTGACCGCGGATCGGCCGGAGGCCTCGGCCGCCAGCGTGTACGCCTGGGTGCTCGGACCGATGACAGTGCCGTCGGTGACGGCGTTCTCGGCTTCCTGCTCAGCGAATGGGACGTTGGCGCCCCGACCTGAGGTAAGAGCCGGATCGATAGCAGCGCGGGTGACCAACGGAGCCGCCGAGGCGTCGGCAGTACCCGCGGTGGCGACGGCTGCGGCGGCGCCAGATGCCATCAGGCATGCCGTCGCCAATACTGCGAATCGCGATGGCCACGCGAGCCACCTCAATCGAACTCCCGTGGTGTTGGCTGACATCGGCTGCTCGTTTCTCTCGGGCTGCGGGCCCGCGCCGCTCTCAGTGGAGCCACGCGCGAAGAGGATGACATGACCGTAATGGCGCCGTGCTGTTCTTGACAAGATTTAAGACACTATTTTCCGCTTCCTGTCAAGAGTCACCATCAGATCATTGTTTGCTTGCGCAAGTAGCCATAGTTCTTGCGCAATCTCATCGCAAGTGGCCTTCGCAGTCGTCAGCAGTGATGAACATACCGAGGGACGTAGCGAGCCTTGCTAAATGTCGCTCGGCATGTCGCTCACCTGGGACGACGCTGGATCTACCGCGAGCCGGCCGCGTCGAGCGCTGCGGAGATGGGTTCGAGGTCCGCGATGAGCTGGTCGAGCTCGGCTGGCGTCAGGGTGTCGTACGACGGTGCCGCGAGGTCGTCGGTGAGCGCCTCGATCCGCTGTTTGGTCTCCCGGCCGGCGTCACTGAGCCAGCCGGAGGCCTCGATGAGCCCGCGGGCGCGCATCCCGTCCACAACCGCGGCGAGGCGCACCGCCGGGAGGTGGTGGACTCTGCCGAACTTCTCCGCGGGGATGCCCTCGGACAGAGCGTGAAGCACATGGGACTCCGTCCCGCCGATGCCCTCCGTGACCAGAGCGGCGATATGACCGTCCCCGCGGTGCTCACGGAGCAGGGTGGCCGCGTGCCAGAGACGGGCAACGGGCTCCTCGGGAACGGGGAGCGCTCGGAGCGCGGCGTACAGGACCCGTCCCTCCGGCGCGGCGCCGGTCGCCGCCTTGGTGGCAAGCTCGGCGGCACGCGCCAAAGCGGGGATGTCGGCGAGGTCGCCGAGGATCCGCCTCAGCGCCGCGACGCTGCCTATCTCGCGAGCGGCGAGCGCCTCCTCGGGAGTGGCGGTGTCCCAGACGGCAGGGATGTGGCGGGAGACCTCGCCTTCGGCGAAGTTGTAGAAAATCGCATGGACCACCTCGGCCGGGACCCGGCCCAGCGGTGCGGCCCGTCCGGCGAAGTAGCCGTCCCAGTAGTTCCGGTGGCCGACCGCCATGAGCGCATCGGTCGGCTCGCCGGAGAGGTAGGTCACCAGGTGGATCGGCTCCAGGAGCAGGTAAAGGCGGCGGGCGGCGGGCTCCATCTCGGATCATCTCCTGTGGCTGTCGGCGGCCCCTCCTGGGCGATCGCTCACCCCTGCTACGAAGAACACTCCCCCGATCCGACACCCGACTCCCGGATTCCTTTTCCAAGGTTCTCTGGCACGCCGGTACTCGTCGACCAGATTCCGATCGCGCCTCGGAGAAGATCATGCGTGGCCTTGTCAAGCGCGCACGACAACCTCCGATTACACCCGACTGGTCGTGCGCCCGCATCGCGGTCATCGGCGCGGTCCTGGCAGTTATCGGCCTGGTCTTGCGCTCCACGCGGTTCGCCATTGACGCGGGGCGGGTGGAGCGGTGCCTACCCACGTCGGCAGTAGACCCTGAAGGGGATCTACCGGCGCAGCCCGGGCTCGCGCTTCGGAGCGCCATGAGAGCGTGGTTGGGCTACTCGTAGTCGATGGCAGCGGCGATGATTTCTGCGCACAAAGGTCACGTGACGCCCGCGGGGCCGAATTTCTTCTTGCAATAGTGTCGGATCCGGCGCGAGTCGTTCGTGGAAGAAAGGCAGCCGGAGGAGGCCGCCGGGACAAGGGAGTCATGGGATGACGCGGTACCTGATCTCGTTCGATGCTCACGCGATGGACCACATCCGCGACGACGACGGGCCCGCCGTGGCCAAGGCCGCGCGCGCTGTGGTCCAGGAGGCAGTGAACGCCGGCGTGTTTGTGTGTGCCGGCGGACTGGAAAACCAGAAGGCGAGCATCGTGGCCAGCGACGGGACCGTGACCGACGGCCCGTACCCGGAGGCGATCAGCGGACTCACGGTCGTCGACGTGCCCTCACGCGAGGAGGCACTGGAATGGGCTACCAAGATCGCAGTCGCCTGCCGCTGTGCGCAAGAGGTCCGGGAGTTCGGGGCCGACGCCGAACTCGACTCGATGCTCCGCCAGGCAGATAGCCGACAGCGACGCCGCGACGACGTCTGATCGATGGAGGCTCGCCGACGTTAGAGCGAGACTTGCCTTGGCCGCGGTCTGACGCCGCGGGTCTGCGCATCGACCTGAACGGGGCCGCGCGGCCTTGACCCTGGGAATGGCACCGCAGGCCGCCACTACTCCCGGTAGGTTCAGCTGGGCGAGTAGACCAGCTCCATAAGGCCGGACGTAAAGCCCTTGCATGAAAGCAGGCGCAGGGTCAGCGGGTGGTCAAGGTCGGTGAACAGTGGCTGGCCCTGACCTACAGCGGCGGGCAGCACCAGCAAGCGATACTCGTCCACCAAGCCGAGCCGGATCAGCGACCGCGCAAACTCGACCCCGCCATGGGCGACGATGTCACCACCTGGCTCCGCCTTGAGTCGGGCAATCTCCTCTGCCGTGTCACCGTTGGCGATTCGAGACTCGGGCCAGCCGGCGGACCGTAACGTTCTGGAAAAGACCACCTTGGGAATGTCGTTCATCGCCGCCGCGACCGGATTGTCAAACTTGGGCCAGAACTCAGCCATGCTCTCGTAGGTAGCCCGGCCCATGATGTGGGTGCCAGCCTGCCGCAGCCGGCTAACAAAGTATTCATCCTGTTCTTCGTCATCGGGCATCTCCCGCATCACCCGGTAGAGCTCAGTACCGTCGTCGCAGCTGTAGCCATCTAGCGAGATCCAGAACGACAGCACTACACGGCGCATCGTGCCTCCAGAGGTTGATCTGCGTGACGCCAGAGGTTGATTTTCGTAACGCAGAAGAGCAGAGCCCATCGAACTCATAGCAAGCGCAGCCAGTCGCGTGACTCGCCGATCCTCTCACCCATCGCCCTCCCTGCCCGCCGCCGTCGCGCCTCCAGTCTCCGGGTTATGCGTATCCGCCGCCGCTGACAAGGGTCACGATCGTCATACGACAAGACCCGCCCGATTCCTCTGGGTTTGACGTTTGCCGATATCGGAAAGTATTATTGCGCCATGGCACGAGCAGCGACGACGTCGGACGTCTTCAACGCGATCGCCGAGCGGCAGCGCCGGGAGATCCTGGTGCTGCTGCGGGCGGGTGAGGGGCCGGTGACCGAGTTGGCCCAGGAGCTGGGAATGACCCTGCCGGGGGCGTCCAAACACCTCCGGGTGCTCCGGGAAGTCGGACTGGTGCGGGACCGCAAGGCAGGCAAGCAACGCCTGTACGGCCTCGACGCCCGCGGGCTGCGACCGGTTCACGAGTGGACCGGCGGGTTCGAGCGGTTCTGGAACGAGAGCTTCGACCGGTTGGACGAGTACGTGCAGTACCTCAAGCAGGCAAGGCAGGAGGAGTAGCTGATGAGCACGGCGGGACGAGGAGCGCCGGCGCAGCCCGCGACGGCCGACCGCGAGATCGTGATCTCCCGGGTCATCAGTGCCCCACGGGAGCTGGTGTTCGAGGCGTTCACCGAGGTCCGGCACCTGTCGCGGTGGTGGGGACCGGAGGGGTTCACCACCACCACGCGGGCGTTCGAGTTCCGGGTCGGCGGGGAGTGGGACTTCGTGATGCACGGACCGGACGGGACGGACTACCAGGAGTGGATCTCCTGGACCGAGATCGCCCCGCCGGAGCGGATCGCGCTGCTGCACGGTGAGTCCCGCGGCGACCCGAACGCCTTCGAGTCGGTCTTGACTTTCGCGCCCGACGGCGTGGCGACCTGGATCGAGATGCGCACGGTGTTCCCGACCAAGGAGCTGCGCGACGAGGCGGTCGAGAAGTACCACGCGATCGAGGGCGGCCAGCAGACCCTGGACAACCTGGCTGCCTACGTCACCGAGATCGTTCGGAAGGGAGTTGAGGACTGATGGCCGGGAAGGTGTTCTTCAGCGTGACGATGTCGCTGGACGGGTTCGTCGCGCCCGAGGAGCGTATGGACGACTCGGATGTGCAGCGCTGGATGGCGCAGTGGATGGAGCTGCAGCAGTGGATATTCCCGCAGCGGTTCTTTCGGGAGAACCTGAAGCTCGGCGAGGGCGGCGAGGAAGGGCGCGACAACGACATCGCGCGGGAGACGTTCGAGCGCACCGGCGCGAGCGTGATGGGCAAGCGCATGTTCGACCTCGGCGAGCAGATGTGGCCGGAGGAGGCGCCGTTCCACACACCGGTCTTCGTCGTGACGCACGAGAAGCGTGACCCCTGGGAGCGGCCGGGCGGGACCACCTTCCACTTCGTCAACGACGGCATCGAGCCCGCGCTCGACCAGGCCCGCGAGGCCGCCGGCGGCCGAGATGTCCGCATCGCCGGCGGCGGAGCGACGATCCTGGAGTACGTGAACGCTGGCCTCATCGACGAGTTCACGATCGCGCTCTCACCCGTGCTGTTCGGCGCCGGAATCCGCCTCTTCGAGGGCGTGGACGCGGGCCGCGTGGCCCTGGAGCCGGTCCGCGCGGAGCCGACGCAGCGGGTGACCCACCTGACCTACGCAGTCCGGGAGCGGTAGTTGTCTCGACCTCAGCGCTCCCCGCCGGGGTCAGCAGCCCCAATCAGGCGCGCTGCACGAGTCACCACATTGGCATGGTGGTGTCACAATGGAACGGGCCGTTGCAATGCGATCGCCCCGAACGAGGCGCCTATTGACTGCAGGTGAACCGCGATGCTTCGCCGGATACCGAGAGTTCCAGGGCTTCCCTTTGGCGGAGGCCTGGACGTCTTCCTTGTCGCTGGCGCGGCGTACTTCGCGAGTCAGCACGAGCAGGGCCGGCATGGACAGCCGCATGTCCTGTGCGCGATCTGCTGGCTGAACAAGATAGCCCCGGTCACGGAGGCGTCCAGCGGTTCAAGTCAGAACGAACCGCCCGAACAGGCCTGACCAGCACGCCCGGCTGAGGTCGGGGTGGAGTCTGACTAGCGCATGGCGAGTTGCAGGCGGTCCAGAGGCGCTGATCTGGCCATTGCACGCAGCGGAATCACCAGCGGCATCTGCGAGCGTTCCTGGTTGCAGATAGGTATGAATGTTCATAGTGACGCTTGGCTCAGGCGCGACACGCCTTGGTCAGCGGGGTACTCGGGGCAAGGGCGCTGCCGCCGCCGAAGTACGTGCGCGGCTGGGCGCGCAGGTCATCGTTGCTGCGCGCGCTGCCGGACGGCGCGGGTCACGGATACGTGGCCGCGGATGCCGCGACACAGGACGGCGCGGTGGGAGATAGCCGAGGCGGTGATACGCGAGATCGGCGGCATCCGGGTCAATGTCGTCACGCCGGGATTCATCGCCACCAGCCTGGCGGAGGAGCGCATCGAGCTGATCCGGCAGAACATCGGCGGGATGCCGCTCGGACGGTGGGAACCTGCAGACACTGTGAGGGATTACGGCTCGATCGTGAGCTGGCTGATTTGTCCGTCCCGTAGCGTGAACTTGAACTGCAGGTCGGCGACCCGGCCGGGGAAGTTGCCCTCCAGGTGATGGATCGCCACGTAGTGGTCGTCGTCGATCCGGCTGGCACCGGTCAGCTCGATGGTGTAGGTGTACTCGCTGGCCGCGGTGGCCAGCCAGTGCCTGATCTGCTTGGGCCCGCGGTAGGCGTGACCCTCGTCGACGGCGACGGCGTCCTCGGTGTAGTAGCCGACCGCGGCATCCAGGTCGCGGGCCTGATGGGCGACGAGGTAACTGCTGATCAACTCGGGCAGCTGGTTCGGGGAGATGGCCTCGGCTGAGCTGGTCATGGCGTTCCTTCCGTTGCCGGTCCACTGACTTGCTCACTCACCATGAGGCCTCCCGCTGCGGGAGGGTCAAGCCGCAGCGCCGAGTTGACCCTCCCCCTCGGAGAGGGTGCACAGTGGCAGAGTGCAACGCGGCCTGACCATCGGCGAGTTCGCGCAGCTGACCCATTTGAGCGTGCGAACCCTGCGCCGCTATCACGAGTCTGGCCTGCTCGAGCCGGCGACCGTCGATCCATGGAGCGGTTACCGGTACTACACCGTTGAGCAGATCCCGTCCGCTCAGGTGATCCACCGGCTGCGGGAACTGGACGTGCCGCTCGCCGAGGTGGGCGAGATTCTCGCGACCGAGGACCCGAAGGCACGGGCCGATCTGGTCACCAGCCACCTGCGGCGACTGGAGACCGAACTCGACCGCACCCGCGCGGCGGTCACGTCGCTGCGCCAGCTACTGCGACCGGACGGCGAGGAACTCCGGGTGAGTCTGCGCTCGCTGCCGGCGCGGACAGTCGCGGGGATCAGCGGCAAGGTCGAGCGCTCGGACGTTGTCGCCTGGTATGGCATCGCGATGGCCGAGTTGGACGAGGCGGTCGCGGGCTCGCGAGCGTCCGGACCGCCCGGCGGCCGCTACGCCAACGAGCTGTTCACGACCGGACGCGGCGAGGTGCTGGTCTACCGTCCGATGGCCGAGCCGCCGATCCGCGGGCGGGTCGCCCCCGTCGTGCTGCCGCGCGTCGAGCTGGCCTCCGCCGTGCACGACGGGCCGCACGACGACATTGACGTCACCTACGGCCGCCTCGGGGCCTGGGTCGTCGAGCACGCCCTCGCGGTCGACGGGCCCATCTACGAAACCTACCTCGTCGGCCCCAGGGACGATCAGGTGCCGGAGGCCTGGCGCACCGAAATCGGCTGGCCCATCTTCCGCCTCGCGCCCCGATAGCCACGCCCGTCCATCGCTTACGCAAGCCCGGCGCTGAACGGAGTTCCGGCGGCCGAGGCTGAGCGCCACGGCTATCGCTCGTCGGTGGCGCAACTGTCCGCACCGAAAAGTCACTCGCGCGCGCGAAAGCCGCCACCAGGCAAGGGATCTTCGGCTAGGGCAGCGACGGGCAGCGGGTGTGAGGGGCCAGGAGGACGTACGCCCAGTGCGTTTGCAGGGTGTACGTGTCCCCGCCGGCGGTGTAGGTGATAACGGGCGCGCCTGCTTGCACCCTCCCGGCTGCGGTGCGCGTGATCCCGAAGAAAAGGTTGAGTTCCTGGTGGGATTTGATGACCGCGCCGGGTATGGCCTGCCGATCCGGCCACGTCGGCCAGCTGGTGGTCGGGTACGGGAAGCCGTCGCCGACGTAGCTCAAGGGAACAAGGCGGCGGCTTGTATTGACCCATGAGCCGACGCGAAGATACTTCCCAACCTCGGCCTCTTCCCTCGCGTACAGCATCAGTCGTCACTGAGAAACGTTTGTGTCTGTCTCAAAGACGCCAGCAATCAAGGGGCGTCAGATGAGGCACGCCGCGCGACCGTGCAGGGCCGTCGCGCGGACAACGTCCGGATCCCGGCTAACGTTCGTCAATTGAGACAAGCCATAAGCGCAACGGACGGCGGTCCTGACGCGCATCACGTTCGCTGACGCTTGCAGCGTCGGCCTAGAGCGAGCGGGGCACATTGCGTCGGGCGGAAGTCGCAAGCCGGTCGGCGAGGGCGGCAATGAGGTCGCGGAGCTCGTCCGGTCGCTCGACGATGAACGGCCGGTCTAGCGACGCGAGCAGTGGTGGCAGCCAGTCGAGCCGCTCCGCATGGAGCCCGACGCGCAACCAGTGTTCGTTCTGCGGGTCTGCGCTGCCCGCAGCTGGCAGCTCGTCCACGGTTGCGACACTGGCAGGGAGCCGGGCGCGGATCTGCTCGATTGTGCCCTGGATGCGCAGGGTCACTTCATGCCGGTACGGAGTCCTGGCGAGCCCGGACAGGACCTGCTGCGCCGGGTCGAAACCGGCAGGCGGCTCGAACGAGCCGGGCAGGGTCCTGGCGTCCGCGATCCGATCGAGCCGGAACGTCCGGTCCTCGCCGATGCCAGGGTCCGCGCCCGTCACGTACCAGCGGCCAGAGTGGGCGACGAGCCCGTACGGGTGCAGGGTGCGTTCGCTGCGCCGGCCGTCGCCGGCGGTGTACCTGATCGAGATGGGTCGGTGGTGGCGCACGGCGTCGGCGATCGAGAGCAGGATGCCGGTGTCCGGGACGGGTCCCTGGCCGGGCGGGGCGGTGAAGGCGAGGGACTCGAGCACCGCGTCGAGCCTGCGGGCGAGCCGCTCGGGCAGGACCCGGCGGATCTTGGCCGCCGCCGTATCGCTGGCCGTACCCGTGGTCGTCACCAGCCCGGTCCGGCGGCCCGCGATCAGGCCAAGCATGACGGCAAGTGCCTCGTCGTCGCTGAGCATGAGCGGCGGCATCCGGTACCCGGAGCCGAGCCGGTATCCGCCGTAACGGCCGCGCACTGACTCGACCGGCACGTCGAGCTCGATCAGGTGGTCCACGTACCGCCGCACGGTGCGCTCATCGACGTCGAGCCGGCCGGCCAGCTCTGCCACCGTCCGGACGCCGCCGGACTGCAGAAGCTCCAGCAGGGACAGGATGCGTGCAGTCGGCCGGGCCATGGCCACAAGTATCTCACCAATACCGGGCGGATTCCGCCCGGTATTAGTTCTAGCGTGGTTTGCAGGACGTTCCCGCTGACAAGGAGACCACCATGGATTTCGTCTCGATCCGTATCATCACCGACGACGTCGCCCGCCTCGCCGGGTTCTACGAGCGCGCCACCGGCGCGCAGGCGCACTGGTCGAACGAGAACTTCGCCGAGCTCACCACCAGCTCCGCCACCCTCGCGATCGCCAGCACCCGCACAGTTCCGCTGTTCGCGCCTGATGCCGCCCGACCGGCTGACAACAACACCGTCATCATCGAGTTCCTCGTCGACGACGTGGACGACGTCCACCAGAACCTGGTCGGCTTCGTCGAGGACTTCGTCAACGAGCCCACCACCATGCCGTGGGGCAACCGGTCGCTCCTGTTCCGCGATCCCGACGGCAACCTGATCAACTTTTTCACCCCCGTCACCCAGGCCGCGATCGACAAGTTCGCCCGCTGACGACATCGCGGCCGACAGGTTGGCCTTGGGCGTTCGTTTGCCTCGCGCCGTCCGCAACGTAGAGCGGATCAGCTCATTGACAGGTCCGAACGCACTGTGCCCAGGCGAGAAGTGCGTCGCTCCATCTGCCGGTCGTCAGATGAGAGACGTGCATCACGGATTAGGCCGCACATAGCGCAAGTGCCGTTAGCTGGGTTAAAGATGATGACCACGCCTGGGGTTTTCGGATCCATCTGCCCGCAGGCCGCGCTCACAGCCGTGTCGGATCAGATGCCGCGGACAAAGCTGGGCAGGGAGATCGTCACCTGCCGCGCGGCCAGGATGCGAGAAGTCCGCGGCCCAAGGCGCGCGATCGTGGGCCTCCTGTGGCTAGCAGCCGAGGTCTCGCGGCGGTATTGCAGGGATCCTTGGGCTTTGATTTAATGCCCCAAATGAGTGATCCGCCCTTGGTGCATCAAAGCGGCAATCGGGCGAAGGACTCGGGCGACGGCCCGACAATGACGATCGCACCGATTGCGCTGGGCTGCGGGAACTTCGGCGGGATCGGCTCGGCACCGGAATTCTTCGGCCAGGGCTTGACCGAAGACCAGTCACTGAAGCTAATGGACGCGGCGTGGCAATCCGGGATCAGACATTTCGACACGGCCGATGCCTACGGCGGCGGGCGCAGCGAGCGTGCAATCGGCCGTTGGATCCGCAGCCGCGGTGTCAGGCCTCAGCTCACCACCAAGACATTCAATCCGATGGAAGCCGGAGCCGAGCACGGGCTGAAGCCAGAGCGAGTCTCACGTCAGCTGCGCGCGAGCCTGGACCGGCTAGGAGTTGACCGGGTCGACTTGTACCTCGCGCACGAGTTCGACCCCGATGTGCCGCTGACAGAGTCGTTCGGCGCTTTCGAGCAGGCCCGCGCGGACGGCGCGATCGACGCTTACGGCGTCAGCAACTTCGATACCCAGCAACTGGCTGCCGCGCTGGCGGCCGGCGCTCCGCACGCGATCCAGAACAGCTACTCGCTGCTCGCCCGCCAGGATGAGCGCGATCTTCTTCCGCTGTGCGCGCAACGAGGCGTTGCCTACCTGGCCTTCAGCCCCCTCGCCGGAGGATGGCTGACGGGCAAGTACCGTCCGGGCGAAGCATTCCCGGCGGCCTCGCGCATGGCTCAGCGGCCAGAGCCGTACCAGGACCTGGTCGCGATGAAGACGTTCGACTTCCTGGCCAGCCTCCAGCTGATCGCCGCTGAGCGCGGCACCTCGATGGCTGGCCTCGCGCTGGCGTGGTTGCTCATGGACAAGCGGGTGACGCAGGTCGTCGTCGGCCCCGGATCTCCCGGACAGCTGGCTCCGGTCGCAGAGGCGTTTGAGCATCCCCTGACAGATGGCGAGCGGATTGCTATAGAGGGAGCGTTCAGCCAATGATTACCCTTGCCGAGATCGAAGCCGCGCGCGAGCGCATCGCTGGTGCTGCGATCCGGACGCCGCTGATCCGCCTGCATGTGGATGGCCCAGCCGAGATTTATCTCAAGCTGGAGAATCTTCAGCCCGTTCACTCGTTCAAGATCCGCGGTGCCATGAACGCGATCATGCTGGCACCTCCGAGTCAGCGGACGCTTGGCCTGGTTACCGCCAGCGCAGGCAACATGGCCCAGGGAGTCGCATGGACGGCGCGCGTCCTGGGACTCCCGGCCACGATCATCGTGCCCGACAGCGCGCCGGACGCCAAGCTCGCGGCGATCAAGCGGCTAGGCGGGCGCATCCTGAAAGTGCCGTACGACGACTGGTGGAACATCATCGTCACTGGACACGTCGACGGGCTGGAAGGGCTGTTCGTTCATCCCGTCCAGGATCCAGGGGTCATAGCAGGGAACGGCACGATCGGACTGGAGATCAGTGAAGACCTGCCCGACCTCGACACCGTGGTCATTCCTTACGGCGGCGGCGGCCTGACCTGCGGCGTTGCCACTGCGATCAAGGCGCTGCGGCCAACCACGAAGATCATTACCGTGGAGCCAGAGGGCGGCGCTGCGCTCGCTGCCGCAGTCAAGGCCGGCCATCCGGCAGACGTTGACTTCCGCGCGTCCTTCGTCGACGGGGCCGGCAGCCGGCGCGTACTCGAAAGCATGTGGCCGCTAGTGGCTCCGCTCGTAGATTCCGCCTGGGAGATCCCGATCGACGAGGTCGCCGCTGCTGTGCGTTTGCTCGCGGAACGCGGTCGCGTGATCGCCGAGGGCGCCGGCGCGCTCGCGGTCGCCGCCGCGGTCTCGGGACGGGCGGGATCTGGAAAGGTCGTGTGCATTGTCTCGGGCGGCAATATCAACCTGACGAAGCTGGCGGAGATCCTGGCTATTAAGCGGTAAAGCGGCCGGGCGCGATCCCTTGCCCCCGGCCGGCGGGTACGGCCTGAACACAATTTGCGCTTGCCCGCTCGCCGGGCAACAAACCGCGGGTCGGTTTGACCGTTAATACTCCAGTCTGCGTCCGGTCTCACTTATGTAGATCGAAGCGTAATATCACACCCCTTGCACTCTTGTAGCGCGCGATGGTTTGATTCAGCGTAAAAATTCGACGCTATGGAGGCCGCGTGGGGGCGTTCGCGGTGCTCGCCACCAGCGTTTGGACCTGAGGTGTCGTCCACGCGCCTGATGCCCGCGCGACAAGCATTCAGCCGCTGGCGGCTGCCTCACGAAGCTAAATCATCCCGACAAGGGAGGGCGTAACACATGAAAAGAACTGGGATTATTGCTGCCGGGGCGCTCGGCGCGCTCGTCATGGCTGGCTGTGGCAGCACCAGTAGCGGTGGTGGCGGCGGCAGCACCAACACCGCTGCCGCCAGTAACAAGTGCAGTACGAGTATCGGATTCGAGGGTCCGATCACCGGTCCGGCGTCGCCGGTGGGAGACGAGCAGCTGCATTTCGCAGAGCTCGCCTTGTCCATGGATAACACGGCCAACAAGACGGACATCAAGCTCGTCCAAGGCGACACGCAGCTGAATCCTGCTCAGGCCACGACGGTTACCCAGCAGTTCACTTCGAACTCAGCGATCGTGGGAGTGGTCGGCCCGGCCGGCAGCCAGGAAGTCGAAGCTGTCGGACCGCTGATGGCCAGGGCAGGGCTAGCCTTCATGTCAGGGTCGGCGACCAATTCGACGCTCACGACCGGAAAGTACCCAACGTTCTTCCGCGTCGTGTCGAACGACGGAGTGCAGGGGCCGCAGGACGCTAACTACATCGTCAAGACCCTGCACGCCAAGGCCGTGATGATCGTCGACGATCAGGAGGTCTACTCGACCGGCCTGGTGAGTTCGATGGTTCCGGTGTTCCAGGCGGCCGGGGTCAAGGTTGACCACGAATCGGTCTCGCAGAAGGTCACCGACTTCTCCTCTCTGGTGGCCAAGGTCACGCCTGCCACAACCGTCGTGGTGCTGCCCTGGCAGCTCGCCGCCAACGCGCAGCAGTTCGGCCGCGACCTTGCCCAGCAGCACAAGAAGGCAGTGATCTTCGGCACGGACGGACTGTTCTCACCGGGCACCTTCTCGATCAGTGGGTCCTACGTATCTTCATTTGGTCCGGACATCACCGCGATTCCGGCCGATGCATCGCTCGTCGCGACGGCAACGGCCAAGTACGGAACCTTCGGAACCTTCGGTCCGCCGATCTTCGCGGCCACCCACGTGTTCGATGAGGCCATCGCCTCGGTGTGCAAGGCCGGGCAGACCCCGACCCGCGCGAACGTCCTGGCCGCGGTCAAGGCGACGAATGAGCCGACCTCGATCCTGGGGCAGCCGATCAGCTTCGGCCCGCACGGGGACCTCGTCAACGGCAAGTTCTTCCTCTTCAAGCTCAACTCAGCAGGCAAGTACCAGCTGATTCCCTCTTGATCGGCTGGATCGGAACGGCTGCTCCCGGCAGCTCGCTCGCCTTCGGGCTGGCGAGCTGCCGGGCAGCCTGGTTGATGGGCGGGGTTCGCGGCGGATGACGCTCTTTTTCCAGGAACTTGTCAACGGCATCACGATGGGGGCGCTCTACGCTCTGATCGCGCTCGGTTTCTCGATGGTGTATGGCGTGCTCAAGCTGCTGAACTTCGCGCACGGCGACCTCTACATGGTCGGGGCGTTCGTCGGCTATTTCGTCATCCAGTGGTTCGGCGGGCCGCTGGCACTGTCGATTCCTGTACCGCTGCTCCTGCTGATCATGTTCGTTCTGGCGGCCGTACTCGTTGGCGGCCTCGGTGTCGCCATAGAGCGGTTCGCCTACCGGCCGCTACGCAACGCGCCGCGAATCGCACCTCTGATCACCGCTATCGGAATCTCGTTCTTCCTGGAAAACGCTGCGCTGTTGCTGTTCGGCTCGCAGTTCCGCGTTTACAACACCTCTGAATTCATCTCGTTCTCGTCCGGTATCCAGATCGGCTCGGTCAACATCGATTCCGTTCAGATCATGGTCGTGGTAATCGGCCTCGGGCTGATGGTCGGCCTGCGGCTGCTGGTCATCCGGACAAAGCTCGGCAAGCAAATGCGCGCGGTGGCCACCGATCGGGAGGCTGCCGAAATGCTGGGGATCAACGTCAACTTCACGATCGCGGCCACATTTTTCCTCGGCTCCGCGCTGGCCGGTGTGGCAGGCGTCATGTCTGGACTGCTGTTCAATCAGGTTACGAACACGATCGGGTTCATCGCGGGCCTCAAGGCTTTCACGGCGGCCGTCGTCGGCGGCATCGGCTCCCTGCCAGGGGCGATGCTCGGCGGACTGCTGCTCGGCATTGCCGAGTCCTTCATCACTGGCTACATTTCCTCTACCTACACGAACCTCTTCGTATTCGGCCTGCTGATTGTCGTCATGCTGGTTCGGCCGCGCGGCCTACTTGGCCGGGTCCAGCTGCAGAAGGTGTGAACCCGACATGACCCTCGAGCAGCAGCCGTCAGCAGCCGGGCCACAGGTCGGAGCAGACGAGTGGGTCAGCAGGCACGCGCAGCGACGTGAGTTCCTGCCCAGCTGGCTTGGCAAGGCGCAGCAGTCGACCGAGCGCGTTGGGTGGTGGACCAGGCTCGCGATCGCAGGCCTGGCCGGAGCTGCCCTGCCGATCCTCGGCCTCGGCGGATTCCAGCTGCAGGTAGGGATCGACGCGCTGGTGGTCGCGCTGCTGGCGGTCGGGCTGAACATCGTTGTGGGCTGGGCCGGGATGCTGGACCTGGGCTACATCGCGTTCTTTGGCTTCGGCGCGTACGGATTCGCGCTGCTATCGTCCGGCCAGATCGGACGTGCAGGTATCCATCTGCCCGCACTGGCATCGCTGCCGCTGGTGATGATTGGCGCGGCGATTCTCGGGCTCCTCGTCGGCTTGCCGTCCCGCCGACTGTTCGGCGACTACCTCGCAATCATTACCCTGTTCTTCGGCGAGGCGTTCGTTGAGTTCACCAACAACGTGGGATCCGGCACGCTGGGTGGTCCCAACGGCATCGTCGGGATCGATCCGATCCGCGTCTTCGGCTATCGGTTCACCACGAACCTGAGCTACTACTACCTGCTCGTAGGCCTGGTCGTGGTCACGATGGCTGTGCTGAGGCTGTTGCAGACATCGCGCACCGGGCGCGCCTGGCGGGCCGTGCGTGAAGACCCGCTGGCGGCCGCGTCGATGACGATCCCGGTCAACTGGGTCAGGCTGATGGCATTCGCGTTCGGTGCAATGATCGCGGCACTTGCGGGCACGATCTACGCCGCCCAGCAGGTCAGCGTGTTCCCGACCGACTTTGACACGCCCTTCCTGATCCTGATTTACGCCGCGCTGATCCTCGGCGGCGCCGGGAGTATCGCTGGCGCGGCGACCGGCGCTCTAGTCGTGATGGTCATCTACGACGGGCTGCTGCGCAGCGCCAGCGACTCGGCGTACCTGTTCTACGGCGCGATCCTGCTGACGCTGGTGGTTAAGGTGCGCCCGTGGCGCAGGCTCGGCCTGATCATGGCGGCAACCGTCGTGTTCGGCTTGGTCGTGCACGCGATAGCGGCGGCCGTGTCGCCAGCAGCGGTGGCCGGCAGCCCGCAGTCAGGCGGGTGGATCGCGGACGTGCTACGCGACTGGGTGATAGTGCCCGCAAACGCGGCCATCGCGGGGAACTACGGCTTCGTCGCGCTTATCTGCCTGCTGGTGGCGCTGGTGCAGGTCAAGGGGCGCTGGCGGACGATCCTGATGGTGCCGACCCTCTGGCTGGCCGCATTCACGTGGGAGACCCGGCTAATCGTGGAGTATCAGATCACCCGCCAGATCATGATTGGCGCGATCCTGATCGTGATGATGAACGCCCGGCCGCAGGGCCTGCTCGGCGCGCGCCGGGTGGAGTCGCCGCTATGAGCCAGCAACCAGAGCAGCCGCCCGAGCGCGCCGGGCCCCCGGTGCTCGAATTGGCCAAGGTGTCGCTCTCCTTCGGCGGCTTGCAGGCGCTCAGCGCGCTGGATCTCCATGTCGGCGACGGCGAGATCGTCAGCGTCATCGGGCCGAACGGCGCCGGCAAGACGACGGTCTTCAACGTGATAACGGGCGTGTACGAGCCGAGTGGCGGCGACGTCCGGCTATCCGGCCAGTCCATCGCCGGGCGGGCGCCACATGCCATTGCCCGGCTGGGAGTGGCGCGCACCTTTCAGAGCTTGCGCTTGTTCCTGAACATGTCGGTGATCGAGAACGTGATGGCGGCAACTTACGGGGGCACGAAGGCAACGCCGGTGGAGTCCGTCCTGCGCCTGCCCAGGGCCAGGCGGGAGGAGCGCGAGGTCCGGGCGACAAGCCAGGAAGTGCTGTCGTTCTTCGGCCAGCGCCTGGCTGGATACCGGTGGGATCAGCCCGCCTACTCGCTGTCCTACGCGAACCGGCGGCGCCTGGAGATCGCCCGTGCCCTCGCCACCCGGCCCCGGCTGCTGCTGCTGGACGAGCCGGCCGCCGGGATGAATCCTACGGAGACCCATGAGGTCACCGAGCTAATCGGACGGCTGCGCGACGAACGGGGCCTGGCCATCCTGGTGATCGAGCACGATATGCACGTCGTCGAAGGCTGTTCGGACCGGGTGATCGCCCTTGACCACGGAGTCAAGATCGCCGAAGGCGACTTCCATGAAGTCGCGAACCATCCAGACGTCGTCGAGGCGTACATGGGCCACGATCCAGAGTCCCTGGCAGGGTAGCGATGACCAAGCCGCTGCTGCAGTTGGACAGCGTTACCACCTACTACGGCCAGATGCGCATCCTGGAAGGCATCAGCCTCCAGGTTGGGAACGGGGAACTGGTCTGCCTCCTTGGCGGTAACGCGTCGGGTAAGTCGACCACCCTGAAGACCATCCTCGGGATCGTGCAGCCGCGATCGGGACGGGTGGTGTTTGACGGCAACGACGTGACCGGCTGGCCGGTGCCGCAGCGGATCGCCGGGGGGATGGCCATCGTGCCGGAGAACCGTCGCCTCTTCGGGGACATGACGGTGCGGGAGAACCTCGAGCTTGGAGCCGTGCTGCGGGGCGGGGAGAGCCTCGATGCTGACTTCGACCGGATCCACGGGCTGTTCCCGCGTCTGCTCGAGCGGCGCAGCCAGCTCGCCGGGACCCTGTCCGGTGGTGAGCAGCAGATGGTCGCCGTGGGCCGGGCGCTGATGTCGCACCCGCGGCTTCTGCTGATGGATGAACCATCGATGGGCTTGTCACCCGCGCTCGTTCAGCAGAACTTCCAGATCATCAAGGACATCCACGCCTCCGGCGTCTCCGTGCTCATGGTGGAGCAGAATGCCGCGATGGCGCTGTCCATCGCTGATCGCGGCTACGTCCTGTCGACCGGCGAGATCGTGCTTGATGGCCCGGCCTCTGAGTTGCTGCTCAGCGAAGATCTCAAGCGCGCCTACCTGGGACGGTAGGAGCGGTCCCGGCGTTGACCCTGCTGGGACTTCTGACCTACTTTGCTCATGATGAGTAACTTCACCGCTGACCTTGTCGCGGACCCCAGCGCTCCACTCCCCGAGGATCAGACGATTCCGTCCGCCCGCATTGCCGCTGTCCGTGATCGCTTCAGCTCGCTGCGCAGCAGCTTCGTCTACCTCGACGCGCCGGGCGGCACGCAGACCCCCGACGAGGTCGCTGCCGCGGTGGCGCGTGTGTACCTGGAAGCCAGCGGCAACACCGGCGCGCCGTATGCGACCAGCAGGCGGCTTGAAACGCTGGTCGACGACGCCAGGGTCGCAACCGCCCGGTTCCTCGGCTGCACCCCGGACGAGGTGATCTTCGGCGCTAACATGACCTCGCTGAACTTCACGCTGTCGCGAACCCTGGGCCGCCAGCTCCGGCGAGGGGACGAGATCGTGGTCACCAGACTCGACCACGATGCGAACGTCGCACCCTGGCTCGACCTGGCTGACGACCTCGGGCTAGAGGTCCGACACGCGGACGTGCACGCTGACACCAGCCTTGACCTGTCCGACCTGGAACGGCAGCTGAGTGCCCGGACGAAGGTCGTCGCCTTCCCCTGGGCCGCGAATTCGACGGGCACCATCGTTGACGGCCGGGCGGTATGTGACCTGGCGCACCAGGCCGGAGCGCTGGCCTGGGTGGACGCCGTCCAGTACGCGGCGCACGAGCCGATGGACGTGCAGGCGCTCGGCGCCGACGTCGTCGCGTGCTCGGCGTACAAGTTCTGCGGGCCCCACCTGGGCATCGCGTTCGGGCGCCGTGAGCTGCTGGAGTCGTGGCGTCCCTACAAGGCCAGGCCCGTCTCGATGGAGCCCATCGGTCACCGGTTCGAGACCGGAACGCTGCCCTACGAGCTGCTCGGCGGCCTGCTCGCGACGTATGCCTACCTGGAGAGCCTGGGCGGCATGGCGGAGCTTGCCGGGTGGGAGCGCCAGCTCGGCGAACGCCTGCTGGCTGGCCTCCCGCCAAGCGCCCGGATGTACGGCCTGCCAACGATGGCGGGCCGAGTGCCGACATTCCTGATCAACTTCCCTGGCATCTCGTCAGCATGGCTGAGCGAGCAACTGGCCGACCTTGGCTTCGGCGTGTGGAGCCACGGCAACTACTACGCCATCGGCTTGCACGAACGAATCGGCTGGGGCGAGGCGCTCCGCGTCGGCCTCGCGCACTACAACACCCCGGCCGAGATTGACCGGTTCAACGAGGCGCTAGGCGCGCTGGTGGCAGGTAACGGAGGCGCCACGCCTGACGCTGCGAGCGAGTCGCAGTGACAGCGGGAAGTGTCATACGGGCAGGTGAGGTTCATCCCGACCACCCTGCGGCAGGCATCACCGTGCGGACCCTGCTTGACTGCCGGTCAGGCGGCCCTGGCCTGGTCCGGCGTGGGCTGGATGTGCGGGCGCGTTCCCGATTCGACGGCACCGCCGGAAGCGCGGGCGAGCTCTGGTTCGTGATCGCTGGGACCGGAACCCTGGATTGCGGCTCCGATCACCGCCGGGAACTTACGCAAAACCGGGGGTTGTGGATCCCGCCGCAGTTCGGACTACGTCGTGCAGGCCGGGGACGAATCAGATCTGCGCCTCGACATTGTCATGCTGCCCGAGGAGCCGGACACCACCGCTGAGTCCGCTGGCCCGGCGCATGTTCCAGGTCCGGCCACTCGCCACCGACTTGCAGGACTGCGATGTCGAGACGACCGGAGACCGGAAGTTCCGGGTCCTTTTCGGCCCTGGGCGCGGCTGCTCGGCGGCGACTCAGTTCGTCGGCGAAATCCCGCCCGGACGTGCACCCGAACACAGCCATCCTTACGACGAGCTCGTGCTGATCCTCGACGGAGCAGGCATCGCGCATATCGGCGGTGCCGAGCATCGCGCTAACGCCCGGTACATGTCTGCATCTGCCGCCTGGTCTCCGGCATTGCCTGGAGAACAACGGATCGGCGATGCTGCGCGTCCTCGGAGTCTTTCACCCGGCCGACTCCCCAGCCGCAAAGCTGGAGGAGCACGCGTAGGCCGACCGTTCGTGGCGGCACTAACACGCCGCTAAAAGCTTGCGCTCTGATGCCACTGTGAGTAGTACTAAGCCCACTGTTCAGATTGACCCGCTGAGCCCCGTTCTGCTGCACGAGCAGGTGGCGGCGGCGATCAGGCGGGCCATCGCAGACGGCGAGATTGTCTCAGGCGAGCGCATGCCGCCCGCCCGCGATCTGGCGGCGGTGCTTGGCGTGGAACGCCAACACGGTTTTCAGGGCGCTGCGTACGCTGCGCGACGAGGGGCTCGTCGAGTTCCGCCGCGGCCGCGGCGTCACTGTCACCGGGCTCGCTCCGCATCGAAGCGCGGTGATGGCCAAGGCGCGTGAGCTTGTTGTGCTGGCGCGCCGTCACGGGTACCGGCCGGACGAAGTGGCCGATATTCTCCAGCAGCTGCTCTGAGGAGATGGCGGTGGCGACAGTTGAGCTGGATCCAGCGCCCGGCCGCGATCCCCAGGCGCTGATCAAGGAAGCACGCCGCCGTCAGCCCGCCGTTATCTTGCTATCGGCCTGGCCGTGCTGGTTGTTGCCGTGCTGCCAGGTCACGGTCATGGCAGCAGTTCAGATCGGCCCCGGCTGACCGCAGCCGTCAGACCGGGACGGGCCATAATCGCATCGACGGATCAGGAAGCGCATCGCGCTCGTGCGCTTAGCTGGGTTAAAGATGATGACTACGCCTAGGGTCTCGGGTCCATCCGTCCGGAGGCCGCGCTCACAACCACGTGGGATCAGATGCCGCGGACCTGTCTAGGGAGTCGCCCTGAGCGGTAGGCGCCGAGTCCGACAGAACGAATATGCCCCATCATCCCTGGGCATTCGCAGCGCAGATTCCGAGTCGCTCAAGAACCTCGAACCCTCAAGCAAGTACCCGGTCGACCCGGCTAACGGTGATGAGATCTGCCTCGAGTATGTAGACGACGCGGTAGCTGCCAACACGCAGTCGGTGATAGTCGCCCGCGTGGAAGCCCTCACCAGGCACGGGATCTTCGGCTAAGGCAGCGACCGCCGCGCCGATCGCCCGCATCCCGTCCTGGTCTGCCATGCAGCGGCGCGCCGATGCCCGCGCTATCGGAGACCATTCGATCCTCACGGCTTAGCGAGCAACTCGGCCATAGCCTGATCGTGGGACACCGCGCCGGGCCGGCCAGCCGCCGCCCACTGGCGGTGTGCTGCGAGCGTCGTCTCGATCTCCGCTGACTCGATAACCTCGGCCGGAGCCAGGCGCTCAACGGCCTCTAGCCGCCGCAAGTCGGCGAGGGGCACAATCGCCGCTTCCTGGCCGCCGAGATGGATCACCTCGTACGGCTCGTGCGGATCCTGCATCGCTGGCTGAGCGGTCATGACTGCCACCATAACGAGGGCCGCTGCCAGATGAGCGACGGCGCGGCGATCCGCCGTCAGATCGAAGGTGCGCACTCTGCGCGGGAGACGCGGATGTTTCGTAAGGGCAGGCCCTGTGTGGCGAGACAGTCTCGACAGCCTCGCCCGGGCAGTCGCGGTAACCGAACCAGGCCGAGGCGCCGGAACAAGCCTGACCAACACGCCAAGGAATGGTGGAGCGCAAGCGGCGCAGCTGAGCGCTGGCGCGCATTGACCCGGTCCGGCGAGTCTGGAGAATCGGATGCGCCTGCGGTGAGTCCCGGCGCGTTCAATTCGACGGAACCGGCGCGGGTGGGCACACTGACGTGGTGAACGTCGAGCGGGGAGTATATGGCTCGTTGCCGTATGCCGCTGTTGGGAGCGGGTCTCCGCTCGTCGTGCTCGCGGGGTTGATGCCGGTCACCGGGGTCGCTGGTGATGCGGTGGTCAGGAGCATCGTTCATCCGCTGTTGCCGCTGGCCGGGTCACGGCGCCTGGTGGTGTTTAACCGTCGCGCCGGCATGCCTGCGGGCATGACGATGACCGAGCTGGCGGGCGAGCATGCCGATGCGCTACGCGGCGCCTTCGCCGCGCCGGTCGATCTAGTCGGCATGTCGACCGGTGGCAGTATCGCGGCTCAGCTCACCGCTGATCATGGCGGGCTGGTTGGCCGGCTGGTGCTCATCAGCGCCGCTTGCCGTCTAGGCCCAACCGGCAGGGAACTTCAGGCCCAAGTCGCGGAGTTCATCCGGCGTGGCAGGTACCGGCGCGCCGCGGCGACCGCTGGCGCCGGACTGGTGCCGCCCCGGCGAGGCAAGACCGCTGCCGCCGCCGCCGGCTGGCTGCTCGCCGGCCGATTGGTGCACAGTCCCGAGGACTGGGCGGACGTGGCGAGCACTATCGAAGCCGAAGACGGCTTCGATCTGGCCGCCTGCGCGACGCCGATCACGGTGCCGACCCTCATCATCGCCGGACGCGACGACCGGTTCTACAGCCCGGACCTGTTCGAGCAAACCGCACAACTGGTCGCGGGCAGCCGCCTGCATCTCATTAACGGCCGCGGCCACATCACGGTGACCCGTGACCGAAGGTTCACTCCGACTCTGGCCGCATTCCTCACCTGACCCGACACCACTCCATCCGCTCCCGGCACGGCTCAGACCACACAGGCCGAGTCAGGCAGAGCGAACCGTTATGTAGCGAACGCGGCAAACACGGCCGGTTGCGTGCACATCCAGAGGGGTGCGACCGGGACAAGTCGCCGCGCCTGGTATGAGACGAGCTGACCTGCGGAAACTGCGATAGTTCGCATAACGGGAAATCATTGACCCCGCGCATCCACGGGCCTACTGTCAGGACGCATCAACCGCAGGTTTACGAACACACCTCAGCGTGCGGAGCGGAGCTAGCCCATGCCGCGGGCAGCTATCGGCATCCCGGTCCGCGATTCCGTGAGGCCGCGCATTCTGCTCCTTGGGGCGCTGGCGGCAACGGCAGCGCTCCTGGCAGCGTGCACCACCGGACCCGGCCCTCTCGCCGCCGGCGGCGATTGGGGATCTGAGTGCGTTCCCGGCGCGCTCGGCCACCCGGTGACCGACGGAATGTCCCTGCTAGACAACACCGGGACTTCGCCGGTCACGGTCACCAGCGTCAAGCTAGCCTCACCGCACGGGCTCAAGATGACGAAGGCGTGGCTGATGCCGCTCTATAAGTCGCCGCGCGGCGGCTTGGACTATGCCGGCGTTCAGTCCTACCCGCCGACCAGCTGGCCCGAGTGGCCGAACCGCCAGCCCATACCCGGCGCGGTGATCAAGCCCGGCCAGGATCTCAACTTCATCTTCGGGCTCATGCGGACCGCGGCAGGGCCGGGGCGAACAGACGGCGCCGTCATCACCTACAGGGCCAACCGGACCAGCTACACCCAGCAAGTGCTCTTCGGCTTCCTCATTACAGGCTGGCCGTCGTGCCCCCGGCTCGGCCCGTGAGGCGCATCACCGGCTGATTCCGGGTCGATGGCTGAACCGGTCGGCCACGAACGAACGCTACGGCGCGTGGCGACGGGAAACATCATGTCATCGGCAGACAGTCGCGCATTAGGCGTGAGCGCAGCACGCCCTTGGAGCGTCACGATCTCCAGTGGCAGCGAGGGCATCGTTCGGCAGCCGACAGCGGCAACCCCTTCGAAGTAAGGCGAGTTGGCGGTTCCCTGCACTGATGCCCAGGCAAGAACGCAAGTTCGAGAGTGAGAGCGGGAGCCAATGTGCACAGTCACTGAGCGACTGTGGGAGCCAACGTGCGCAGTCACCGAGCGCAGTCACCGAGCGATCGCAGGCGACATCAGGCAACGCCAAGCAACAGTGGTGCCTGCCAAGATGGCTCACAGAGGTCTGACGATACATTCGAAAAATAGCTGTCGGGATGGCGGGATTCGAACCCGCGGCCTCCTGCTCCCAAATCAGCTCTACCCAGCCGCCACACGTAGCCTGACGTCGCCGCGCGCGGCGTTCACCTGGGACAACGCTGGCCTAACGTCGCCCTGCGTGGCTCCGTATCTGTGCATGTTGGCTCCCACTTTGGCTCCCTCCCAACTGGTCGTGCGTCGCCGATTCGAACGTTGGCCGGGCGGCAGTCCGCCGCGTGCGCTACCACCTGGTCAGCAGGTCCTGCTCGAGGATCGTCGCGGCTGCATCGCGAGTCTGGGTGGCGATCGTGATCGCGTCGGTCACGTCGTCTGCGGATGGGCCAGGCGTCACGGTGCTGGGATATTCAAAGCCGTTGCGGGCGCGTCGGATGCGGCTGAACGACCGGAAGACGAGCACGGTTGAGCCAAACTGCGCCAGGATTGCTTCCTGGATGGCGATGTGGCCGCCGCGGCTGGTAGCGCGTAGCCCTTGGACGGCGAGCAGGCTGGCAGCGCTCTTGCGCAGCGCGTCATAAGCCAGTAAGTACGCGCCCGACAGGTCACCAGATGCTGACGCCGCAGCCGCTGATGCCAGGTGGCGGTGAGCGTCGTCAAGGAGCAGTTGCGCCATCGCATGATCGGCGGTCACCTGCTGAAGCTCTCCTGCTTCCAGCAGTTCAGCAATCCGGTCGCGGCCCGGCTGCCAGGTCATTCCTGCCCGCCATCGGGGAACACCGGGATGAGCGGCCGTGCGGTTACCTCGGTGTGGAAGCCATCGCCGCCGCCACGCCACCACTGTGGCGAGCGCACCGTTACATTTACTTCTCTTGCCAGCCTGGACCCGGCTCGTTGCGCAGCGTCGTCCAGCTGGTCACGGTCTGGGTGGCCGATGACCAGCACGTCAATGTCTGCTGGTGCCCGGCCCGGGTGCCCCGCGTAGCGAGCCGCCCACGACCCAAAAAGGAAGGCCCCCTCGATGCCTGGCAGGCCGGCGAGTTGTTCTGCAATTACCTGGCGGGGGCCGAACGACCGGAGCAGCAGTTCAGTCAGCGGGCCGGTTATCGGCGAGTCCGCTGCGGTCACGAGCCTGGTATTGCCAAGCCTGCGCGTGGACACCACGCCCGCGTCCTCGGCCCTGGCCATTTCCCGCTGGGCCGATGACAGCGACGCACTGGTCTTGTCTGCCAGCTCGGTCAGCGACCACTCCCGCCCGGGCGTCAGCAGCACTAGTGTCAGCAACTCTGCTTGCAGCCGGGAACGCAGCAGCGGCAGAAGCGGTGGCGCTGGAGCTTGCATAACACGCAATATACATCCCGCGATACGCAAGCATTGAGATCTGGACGTGGTCCCAGCCTGTCACGCTCACAGCGGCAGATCCGGATGTTCGCCGGTGCGGGCAGTAGCCGCGGCTAGTGAGGGCGGCTTTGGGTGGCGCCAATGGAACGGTTTTGTGGGCCGCCGGTGTCCCTTCGCGTCCGCGGCTGGCACTACTAGGCGGGCCGCTCACCGCGGTTGGCTGCGAGGAACCCTGGCTAGCTGCGCAGGTGGTGGGCCGCGTGCAGTGTGTCAGGCGGGCGGGTTGATGGCAGGTTTGACGTCCACCACCGGCGTCCCGTCGATTGCTTCCAGGGCGTCGACTTCGATCCGTAGCCCCTCGCGCGCCACGATGCGGGCACGGTGCACGCCGATGGGGTTCGGCCGATTGGGCGAACAGGTGCTGAACACGCCGGTCAGCGGCTGGCTCATGTCGTCCTGGGGGTGCGTGCTCAGCTCGTCGCGAGGCGACAGGTGGAGCCAGGTGAGCACTACGATCTCGTCGCCCGGTCGCAGGTCCTTGGCACCTTCCGCGACCTGCTCATCGAAGCGGATCCACGCCCGAGGCGCGCCTTCGCGCTGGTTCGGCGCATCGTCGAGGGCCCGCAGGGCCGACTGCACCCAACCGATCGGCACGAGGCTGTAGCTGGTCTGCACAGCAACAGTCTGCTTGTCGGCCGCGGGCACGGCGCGCACGATGCCCAGATCGATCTATCTGTACTCGCAACTGGACCGCGTGCCAGGCGCGGCAGATGCGGAGGGTTTGGCTGGCCGCGACGGCATCGAGCAACTCTATGGTGAGGACGGCCGTGCTGGGATTCCTTCGCCGGCCAGGCGGTTGGCGCCGACGGTGGAACGGTCGACGGCGCACACGACGGTGGTAACGGTGGCTCCCAGGTCCCGCAGGGCCGCGGCCGCGGCGCCGCCGCCGCCGGTGGTGGTGGTGATGCTGATGGTGATGTCCTCTATGAATACCACCGTGCGGCCGGCCGGATCACCGCCCTCGGCGAGCCTGCGAGTGCCGTAGGCTGCTCGGCGGACTGGAACTGGGCATCGGTGCTAGGTGCCGCCGTGGCTGCAAGGCCGTGATCGTCGATTAGCGCAGCGAGGAGTCGCGGGCCTTGGCGGCCATGCGCTCGTCGACCGGCGTCTTCTGGTCTTCTTCGGGAATGATGGCCCATGCCACGAGGTAGGCCAGGATGCCCGCGCCGCCGGTGAATACGGCGAGCACGGCCACGATCACCCGGACCAGGGTCACGTCCGAGCCGAGGTAATCGGCGAGACCGGCGCAGACCCCGGCCACCATGCGGCCGTCGCGCTTGCGTACCAGGACTTTGGTTCCGCTTTCCGAGTTCATCTCAGCCCCCTCCGGTCGGCATAGCAAGGCCGCCGTCGGCAGCTCAGCCGACCTGATTCTCAGCTTACGCGGGTCAAATCAAGATCCCCAGAGCCTGCGGGCTCTTGACCAGGCCGCCCGCCGCTGGGACCTGCCGCGTAAGCGGCCCGCCGACGTGAGAATCACCCATCGCTTCACGCGCCTAGTCACTGCCGGACGTGGCACTGGGCACTGCACGCATGGCCGAGGAGCGGCAGAAGAGTAAGTTCGCTCGCTGAACGTCCTTGAATGATCATCTAGAGCGTGCCGATCCGGACTCTCGTCGATGAGTCCTGCCGGACTGCTGTTCGTGTGCGCACGGAGCCGCCGAGTCCGGCGCGTGAGCGACCCTCTCGCGCCGGATTTCCTGCTGGCCTGTTGTGGCCGAGGGCTGATGGTCAGTACTGGAAATCCAGCCCGTGGAGGTGCGCGCCGTCGAGCCAGCGGTGGCGTCGTTCGGCCAGATCCATCGTGAGGTCAAGGTGTCCCCCCAGGGTCCTGAAGCCGGCGTCGTAGAACCGTTGGATGGCGTCCACGTTGCGGGCCACTGGGCGAATAGCCAGGTATTCATAGCCTCGGGTAACTGCCTCGTACGCACCGAACTCACGTGCGAGCTGCGTCACCATCGAACCGACCGCGCCTGGCCGCGCCGTGCACGAGCACACTGTGCCCCGCCCGAAGGCGGCCGTGCTCGAACAGCCCCTGCCACGCGGTCAGGCCCGAGATCGGCAGGCTCGCGCCCACCGTGAAGTCGACGTCGCCCGGCAGCGGCGCGAGGTTGCGTGCCTCGACGGCCACGTACTCCGCCAGGGTGCCGTCGCGATACCAGTCCGCGAGGCCGAACACCCGCTGTCCCACCGACAGCCCCGTCGTGCCATAGCCGAGGGCGGTGACCACTCCGGCCAGCTCGTGTCCCGGGATCGACGGTGTCCGGTCACGGCCGGCGCGATCGGTCCAGGTCGAGGGCCACGTCAGCTCGGTTGGGACGAATCCCGACGCATGAACCTGAACAACGACGTCGTTGATCGCCGCCGGCGGCTCGGGCCGCTCCACCAGCGTCATCCCAGCCGTTCCCGCAGCCTGGTCCGTCACCACAATCGCCTTCATCAGGCATCTCCTCTATCCAGTCCTGGCCGCCAGGGCAGGTAGGGATCGCGGAGCATGCCGACGACCCGCAGGAGCGCTTCCTCGCACTCGTCGTTGGCCCGCCTGACGTTGCTGGCCTCGTCTGGCTCCTTCAGTCCACGCTACGCGCCCTGCTTTAGCGGGCCATCTGGAGCCATTCCCGGTAGTGCGTGGGCGCTAGCTGCGCCTCCAGTCCCGCGGTCAGCACGTCGCCGGGGACGCCCGCGAACACGCCGGCTTGGTCGTCGGTGATCACGGTCCGGTTGTCATGGTGCGCGGCCAGTGTGATCCTTGCGAGCTCGTCCAGGTGGTAGACGTCTGGGCCAGCGATGTTGAAGGTCCCGTTCAGCGGCGGGCCGGTGGCGATCTGGAACACCGCGTCGGCGACGTCCGCGCTGGCGATCGGCTGGATGGGGGTGTCGGGCAGCCGGACGGTGTTTGGGTCGGATGCCTCGGAGGTGGTGGGCTCCATGAACTCGAAGAACTGGGTAGCCCGCACGATGGAGTACGGCGTCGGCCCGTGGCGGAGCAGGTTCTCCTGCAGCGTCTTGGCCCGGTAGTAGACCAGTTCGGGCACCTGATCCACGTGAACGATGGAAAGGATCACCTGGTGCCGGACACCGGCGCGCTCTCCCGCGGCGAGCAGGTTGGTCGTCGAGGTGCGGAAGAAGTCCAGGGACTTCTCATCGAATGTGGGCGAGTTGGCGACGTTGATCACTACGTCGGCGCCCTCCAGCGCCTCGTCCAAGCCCTTACCGGTGAGCAGGTCGACGCCGGTTTCCGGTGCCGCGGCGATGGCTTCGTGTCCGGCTGCCTTGAGCTTCTGGACCACCTGTGAGCCGATTCGGCCGGTACCGCCGATGACTACTGTCGATACCGGGGTGATGGCGCTCCAGGTCGGCCCAGAACATGCCCAGCCGGGCGGCCAAGCTGCTCCAGGCTGGCGTAGTCGACCGCTGGCTGCCGTTCGCGCAGGTAGTCGACGAGCAGGTCGCGGACGGGCCGGCAGGCGAGCTGGTGACGGTCGATCATTTCCTCCGGCGTGCGCTGTCCCGCGGTGCGCAGTTCCCGCAGCCGCATCGGCGCGGCCGGGCCGAAGATCCCCGCCTGGCGCAGCAGCCGGTAGCAGGCGGCGCTGTCGGCTCTGGCTGCGCCGTGCACTTGGGCCTCGGTGTCCAGCAGCTCCAGCACATCACCGATCCTGATATCGGCGAGCACGCCGCCTCCGGCGGCCAGGATGACCGCGGCGCGGCGCAGCGTGTGGCTGCCGGCGGCCTTCGACACGGCGGCATCGCCATCGCACACGGCCTGCAGCCGCGCGAAGCCGTAAGGGTCGCGCATCACTGCCATCACGCGGGTCAGCTCGCCGTGATCGCGTCCGCCGGCGACCAGCCACGCCAGCGACGGGCGCACGATGTCGGCGCAGATAGCCGCGATCAGTGCCGAGACCAGCGGGGCCACCGCCGGGACAGGCTGCCCGGACCGGCGGAGCCAGTCGCGTGCTAGCTGCCACCACGCGGCTGCGGCAGCGTCGGCGCCGCTGGCCAGCCAGCGCTGCTGCCAGCTGCCGCAGTCCTGACCGGCCAGCCAGTCCAGTAATGCCTCCCGCCCGCCGGCGTTGCCGGGCAGCAGGCCGGCCATGAGCTCTGCCGCCTGCTCACGTGAGTGGCTAGTCGCCGGCCACTGCGCGGCCGCCGGGCGGGGCGGGAACCGGGTCCGCGCTGCCCGGTAACCCGACAGCCACACCGACGCCGCCCGCCGCGGCGGCGCGGTATCCGCGGCGTTCACGACGGCTGGTTCCCGAACAGCACATCCAGGCTCTCGGGCCGGTAACCCGGCGCCGGGACCGGCTGAGCCCGCTGCCGGGCCTGACGAACCTGCTCGTCGTGATGGGCCAGGATCCGGCGGATCACGTCCTCCTTGCGCGGCGTCAGATACAGCTGCGTCGTGGTCAGCAGCGCATGACCCAGCACCAGCTGCACGTCAGTCAGCGGAAGAGCCGGATCCTCGGCCATCCGGTAAGCCGCGGTGTGACGCAGCGAATGCAGCGTCGCGTCCGTGGCTGCCGCCGCGCCGGCCCGCTCGAACATCCGGTGCACCGCGTGATAGCCCAGCGGCCGGAACGGCCGCCGCAGCGTCCACCACAACGGCTGGCCGGCTTCCGGCCGGCAGCTTGCCGTCCATCTCCAGCTGATACAGCCGCAGCCACACGAACGCATCGCTCGAGGCCGGCAGCTGCTGCAGCTCCCGGGTTCCCTTCCGCACCACGGTGATCAGCTGCCGTCCCGGATCCGCGCCGCCGCGGGTCGCCGACAACAGCTCCGACGCCCGCGCGCCGGTCGACACATAGAACGCGACCAGGGCCCGGTCCCGGTGCGAGCCCAGAGCCGCGAAGATCGCGTTGAACTCCTCATCCGGGACACTGCGCGGGATCCGGGACGGCACCGCCGGGCGATACAGACCGCTGCGCTCCGGATGGTAGGGCTCCATCGGATTGTGGTGCGCATGCGCGCGCCCGCCCCGGCGCGACCGGTCCAGCGGGAACGGATTGACCCGCGGGCCGGTGCCCGCCTCCCGGTGGAAGTCATAAAAACCGCGCAGCACCGTCTCGCTATGCGCACGCACCGACGGCGCATACACCTCGCCAGAAGCCACGACCGGCTCTGCCATTCCCGGCCGGTCCCGCTGCCGCCAGTGCGGCCGGGCCGGCTTGCCAGCCAGCTGCAGCCACCGGCAGAAATCCCGGGCATCAGACCGGGTCACCCGATCCCACGCCACCCCGGCAGCCCACAGGAACCGGAACCAGCGCAGCAGATCCGTGCCATACGAGCGGACAGTCAGCTCAGCCCGCCCCGCCGCCTGCAGATGACCGAAGAACGCCCCCACGCAATCGACGACCGCACCATCGCCATCGAGCAGCCGGTACGGCTCCCACCGGTCGCCGGTGGCAACCAGCCGCCCGGCCAACGGCACTGCTAACCCAGCCAGGTCAAACCCCGGCTCCCCCCGTCCAGTCATGACCGCCGACAGTAAACCCGCCCACGCATGCACGTCCCCTGAACTGCAGAAACTCCCGCCGTTGTTCAGTTAACAGGCAGAGTCGCGCATTAGGCAATCAGCGCAGCACGCCCTTGGAACGTCACGATCTCCAGTGGCAGCGAGGGCATCGTTCGGCAGCCGACAGCGGCAACCCCTTCGAAGTAAGGCGAGTTGGCGGTTCCCTGCACTGATGCCCAGGCAAGAACGCAAGTTCGAGAGTGAGAGCGGGAGCCAATGTGCACAGTCACTGAGCGACTGTGGGAGCCAACGTGCGCAGTCACCGAGCGACCGCAGGCGACATCAGGCAACGCCAAGCAACAGTGGTGCCTGCCAAGATGGCTCACAGAGGTCTGACGATACATTCGAAAAATAGCTGTCGGGATGGCGGGATTCGAACCCGCGGCCTCCTGCTCCCAAATCAGCTCTACCCAGCCGCCTGACGTAGCCCGGCGTCGCCCAATGTGGCCTTCACCTGGGAGGACGCTGGCTCTACGTTGCCTGACGTAGCTCAGTGCCTGCGCACGTTGGCTCCCACTTTGGCTCCCCTCCAAAAGCCACGGAGACCCCATTTCGGCCCCCGAACAGGTAGGCAGGCGTCCGCGATCTTCGGAGGCAGGGCGGGCGATCTCAGGGCGTCGCCCCCATGCCGCGGCACGGCAGCGGCTGCCCGAGTCGCCGGGTTCCCCGGCGAATCGCAGTTGAATGCCCGGTTCCCGGCGGGAGTGACTGGCATGAGCATGAGCCGGACGCCTCTTCTCCCGAAGACCTTGATCCTTCCCTTAAATGGGTGATATCTTCCATCTATGCGTGCTGAGGCGCCCGCTCTCATCCCGATTCTGCGATCCCGGCCGCAGGCTGAGCTCCTGACGCTGCTCCTTCTCCACCCTGAGACGGAGTACAGCATCACTGAGCTGTCGGTCAAACTGGGCGCCCCGTTGACCACGGTGCAGCGCGAGGTGAATCGTTTCTCACAGGCTGGCCTGATCAACGAGCGGCGCGTCGGCCGGACTCGGGTAGTGTCCGCTAATCCGGCGGGTCGATACACGCGGCCGCTTACCGAGCTGCTGACCCTAGCGTTCGGGCCGCACGTGGTCATCCGGGAGGAGTTCGCCGACATTCCCGCCGCCGGCGTCGCGATCTACGGATCGTGGGCAGCGCGCTACCACGGCGTCGCCGGCCCTCCTCCGGCAGACGTCGATGTTCTGGTCGTCGGAGAGCCGCCCAGGGCGGAAATCTACGATGCCGCGGAGCAAGCGGAGCAGCGGATCGGCTTCCCCGTGAACGTGACTCTTGCCAGCCCCGCCCGCTGGGCTGCCGCCTCGGATGCGCTCATCCAGCAGATCCGGTCTGCCCCTGTGGTCTGGGTCATCGGACCGCCTGAGGAACGCGCGAGGTGACCGGCTGGACGCCAGGAGCCCCCGTTATCGAGCGACTCCTGGAGGAGCGGCGCCTAGAACGTGTCCTGGGTGCTCAAGCCGACGGCTCGTCCTGGCTCGACCGTGCGCGGCAGACCATAGCTGCCGCGCGCGCCATTGAGCAAGCGAGTCCGGACAGCTCATTCGTCCTCGCCTACGACGCGGTACGCCAAGCATGCACAGCCCTGCTCGCCCAGCAGGGCCTCCGTCCTACGACGTCCGGCGGCCACTATGCGGTCGAGGAGTCCGTAAGGGCTCAGTTCGGGACCATCCTGCGGCCGTTCGGTGCCCTTCGACGGCGACGCAACGAGCTGGAGTACCCGCTGGACCCAGCCGACAGAGCCAGCCCCACCGAGACCGCTGACGGAATCCGGGCCGCCGCCGAAATGATCGACGCCGCCGCGAAGATACTTCCCAACCTCGGGTTCTTTGGAAAACAGACCCCGATTACAGGGACTGCAGGACGGAGCCACCGCCTCGCCGCCTGCCGGAGGCCACAGGGCGAGTTCTAGCTGCGCGCTAGCGGTACTAGCGGCTTGCAGGTGCTATCTGGATGCTCTCTAGACACGCGTCATAGCCGCGCGCGGGAATCCCCACGGCAGGGCCACCTGGAAGACGCACCGCTCACGGCTTTGAAGGGAGACTGGCGCTTGGTGTCGGGGCGATCCGCCGCGGGTCGGGGAAACCGAGGCTGGTGTATCCGGGAGCGCGGCCGGCCAGTGCTGCGGCTAGCACACCCGTAGCCGCGTCGTGGTAGTCGTGTACTTCAGCGGTTTCCTTGCCGGGGTAGGGACGGAGAATGCGCCCGGCGTACTGGACTAGGCGTCCTTTCCACCTGACCGGGGCGGCAAGGAACAGCGTGTCGAGTACAGGGCAGTCGAATCCCTCTCCGGCATATGGCCCCGTGGCCACCACCAGCAGGGGCGGGCTGCCTGGCTGCGGTTGGAGGCGGGCCAGCGCAGCCGAGCGGGTCTTTGCGCCCATGCCGCCGCGCAGCTGAACAGGGTCGTGACCAATCGCCTCCAAGCCCTCCGCGAGTTGCTGCAAGTGCGCAATCCACAGCGTGAGCACCAGGCACTGGCGGCCTCTTGCTAGAGCTGCTGACACATCGGCGATGACCTGGCGGCTACGGTCCTCGTTGCCTGCCAGGTCGCGGTAGATCGCGGCCATCCCGCCCGGCGCTTGCGGGTCGGCGTCGCCGATGTAGCGGTAGCCGGTCGAGTGGATGTGCAGCACCGGAACCGGCCGGGTGTCCCTGGCTGTCGGCGCGACGCCGGGAAGAGCGAGTTCCTGTCGGCCCAGGTTCCGCTCTCGCTCGCGAGACGGAACGATAGTGTGCCGGGTCGGCCCGACTTGCCAGGCGATGAGATCGTCTAGCTTGTCGCGCCGGTACGGAGTGGCGGTGAGGCCAAGCCAGCGGCGCGCCGGGATTTGCTTGACGGCGTCATCGAAGGCCGCGGCGGGGACGTGGTGGCATTCGTCCGCAACCACCAGCCCGTAACCTGCCGTCAACTCGCCGATGTTGGTGCGCCGTGCCAGCGTCTGCAGCGTTACGACATCAACGGTCCCGCGGAGCTTGGCACGGCCGCCGCCAAGCTGGCCGGGCTTTACGCCGAGGAACTCGGCGACACGGGCCCGCCACTGGTCGGCCAGGGCCTTGCGGTCGACCAGGATGAGCGTTGATGTGGCATGCTCCGCGATCAGCGCGCAGGCGACGACCGTCTTCCCTGACCCTGGCGGCGCGACCAGCACACCTTGTTCATGATTGGCCAGTTCCGTAACGGCCTCGCGCTGTGGGCCGGTCAAGGTGCCAATGAAGGTGAATTTCTGCTCGGTCCCCAGCAACCGCTCGTCGGCAACCTCGAGGTTGCTGCCCGCTTCCTCGGCCAGCGCCGCGACGGTTTCAATCAGTCCTCGGGGCAGGATCAGGCCGCCGTCGATGGTTTCATCGAAACTGTGCAGGAACCGGGGCACCTGCCAGGTGGAGACTCGCATCCGCTGCCGCTCGTAGAACAGCGGATTACGCATCGAGGCCGCGTGCCGTAGCGTCGCGGCCAGACCCGGTGTCAGCTCGGCTTGCTCCAGCCGGATCCCAGCTCCGAGCCTGGCGTGGATGACCGGCGTGGGCACCGGCCGCGTCGCCGAGGACACCGCCGGCGCCAGCCGCGTGACTTCCGACCCGACCAGCACCCGGCCAGCATGCCCGGCTGCACGCTCGCCTTCGCGCGGGCTCATCCGGCCCAGGGACGACAGGTAGGCCCACTGGTCCGGGTACGGCTCGAGCGTGCCTGGGTCCACGAACACAGTCCTGCCGTCATCGCGGGCCGGCTTGAACAGCGGCGCAGCAATCAGGTTGCCGACCCCGCCGGCCGGGAGCAGATCCTGGGACGGGAACAGCCGGTCGTAGCTCGTCAGCTTCATCCGCCCGCGCAGCGCCATCGCCTCCCGCAGGAGCCCTGTGCCCAGACGCCGGGCGGTCGCTGCCGGGACCGGGGAGGTGAAGAACACCCACGCATGAGCGCCCACGCCCGACCTCGATACCTCAAGTGCCGCAGGCACCCCGAGCGTCCTGGCCGCTTTCAGGTACATCAGCGCGTCGATCATCGCATCAGGCCCGTCGAAGTCCGCCGCCAGCCACCAGCACTGGTCCCCGTCCAACATCGGGTACAGGCCGATGTGCATCCTCCCGGACAGGTGCCCGGCCAGCACCTCTGCGGTCAGCGGCAGATAGTCCCGCTCGGATCGCGGGACACCCTTGCGGAACCCGCCCCGCATGGCCGGAACCCAGCCCGTCTTGCCGGTGCGGCGGTTGTCGTACCGGACCGCGTAAACATCTTTGCGAGCGCCAAACAGCGCGCCGAAGAATGCCACCTTCTCTTCCGGCGCGGAGTTAGCGTGCACCGGGCCGGGCGGTGCCTCGAAGAACCCTGCCTGCGCTGGCCCCGGCGGCGCGACCGCCCTGGGAGTCAGGTCTAGTAGCCGAAGCAGACGCGCGTTCTCAGCCCGCAGTCGCCTCAGCTCGGCAGCCACCGCAATGGGCAACTCGCGATCGATGCGGTCGAGAATCTCGCTCACTCTGACTACGGTACGTGCCTGCAACAGCCGACGGTGGCTGCCGTATTCCGGCGAGTGCGCATGTTCGACTGCCCGTGTCACACGGCCGCACAGTGGACCAGGTTGTGGTAGCCGCCCGACCATCATCGAGCCAACGCACGCCACGGGGCATCTGCGCGACGTGCTGGTCCTGCCGTCCGTGTCCTGGAGCGAAACCGTTCTCCAGACTTCGCGACGCTACCGGCAGCAGGCAGGGCCGCCAGGAGAAGAGGCAGGACGTCGGCTGCCCATAACGGCTGTTTCGCGAGCCTGGCCGCACTGAATAGAACTCAGGCTCGATGACCAAAAAGTGGGAGCCAACGTGCACAGGCAGTGGGCCACGCCCGGCGACAACAGCCGACGCCCAGCCAGGAACAAATGGCTCCCGCAAAGGCTTCAAATTAATAGATTCTAAATTCGTAAAATAGCTGCGACCAGTCGGGATGGCGGGATTCGAACCCGCGGCCTCCTGCTCCCAAAGCAGGCGCGCTAACCAAGCTGCGCTACATCCCGGCGCCCCGCCGGCATTGACAGCCGGCGGCGACGGCACTGGGCAAGTGTACGGGAAACTCGGGCTGGCGCTGGTCGCCACGGGCGGCCGCGGCCTTTGAGGCTAGCCGTCGGCCAGACGGCCCCGTTCCCATCTGTTGCGGACGGTGATAATCCCCCGTACGTGGGAAAATCGCCAGTGTGGTGAAGCGCAGCAGCACCCGCAAACAGCAACGCCAGGCGCCATCTCAGCCGAAGCCGCCCGGCGAACTGCTCACGCCCTACCACGCGAAGCGTGACTTCACGCGGACGCCGGAGCCGGCGGGCGAGACGCCGGAGCCGACTGCGGAGGGCCCGTTGCGGTTCGTGGTGCAGCGGCACCGGGCCCGGCGGCGCCATTATGACTTGCGGTTCGAGATGAATGGTGTGCTGGCGAGCTGGGCGGTACCGAACGGACCTACGCTCGACGCGGCGGCCAAGCGCCTAGCCGTGCACGTCGAGGATCACCCGATCGAGTACATCGATTTCGAGGGCGTCATCCCGGCCGGCGAGTACGGGGGCGGCGACGTGATCGTGTGGGACATGGGCACATGGGAACCACACGAGACCGATGATCCCGTGGCTGCCGTAGCTGCGGGTGAGCTGCATGCTGATGTGACAGGGAACAAGCTCAAGGGTCGGCTCATCCTGGTTCAGCGCGAGCGCGGCCACGAGGACTCGAATCAGTGGCTCCTCATGCACAAGCATGACGAATACGCGGTGCCGGGCTGGGACGCCGAAGACTACCCGCAGTCCGTGCTCACCGGCCGGACCAACGATCAGGTCAAGGCCGATCCAGATCGGATCTGGCGCTCGGACCTGCCTCCGGCGGAGGCGTCGGTCGAGCTGCGGCCAAGGCCCGTACGTGGACCAAGTGAGGCCGATCTTGCAGCCTTGGACAAGCTCGGCAACAACGGCACCTGGCAGGTGTTCGGGCGCGAACTGCGGCTGACGAATCTGGACAAAGAGCTGTTCCCGGCCAGGTCGGGCGAGCCGCTGGTGACCAAGCGCGAACTCATCAGCTACGCCGCCCAGATTGCGCCAGTGATCTTGCCGTACCTGGCCGGGCGCCCGCTGAACATGAACAGGTTCCCGGGCGGAGCGGGGCACTCAGGTTTCTGGAATAAGCAGCTTCCTGACCACGCACCCGCATGGCTCCCGCGCTGGCACAATCCCGATGCCAAGGAAGGCCGGACGACCACGTATCTCATGGTCGACGAGCCTGCCGCACTGATCTGGGTGGCCAATTACGGTGCCCTCGAATGGCACGCCTGGACCTCGCTGGCAGCTGATCCGTCGAGTCCGACTTACGCGCTGATCGACATTGATCCCGGCGCAGCCACCACGTGGGATGACGTCCTCGTCCTGGCGCGGCTGCACCGGACGGCGCTGGCGCACCTCGGAGTTCGGGCCCAGCCGAAGGTGACAGGACGGCGCGGGATCCAGATCTGGATTCCGGTGCGCGGCGGACTCGCGTATCAGGACACCAGAGTCTGGGTGGAGCAGCTGTCCAAGGAGATCGGCAGCGTCGTGCCGGAGCTGGTCAGCTGGAAGTGGGATGTCAGCGAGCGGCACGGCCTGGCGCGGCTCGACTACACGCAGAACGTCAGCAACAAGACGCTGGTCGCGCCGTACAGTCCGCGGGCCGCGGCAGGCGCGCCCGTGTCGGCGCCGATCGAGTGGGCCGAGCTCGACGATCCGGCGCTCAGACCGGACGGCTTCACCGTCCGGAGCGTGCTGGAACGGGTGGCGGAGAAAGGCGACCTGTTCCGCCCGGTGCTGGGGCCGGGCCAGGACCTGCCGCCGCTGCAGTGAGGCCTGTGTGGGTGTACAGGCTGGCCGCTCTGCGCCTTGCTGGCAGGTTCGCTCACGGGCGTGGACACCCGGTACGCTACCGGTGGCGGATCTTGGCACGCACAGGTTCGCCGCGCGGGCGTAGCTCAATGGCAGAGCCCCAGCCTTCCAAGCTGGTCATGAGGGTTCGATTCCCTTCGCCCGCTCCATCCGAGAATCCCCAGGTCAGAGACGTTGCGCGGGCCCTTCACTAGGCTTGGTCGCGAGGCCTTCATGGCGCCACGTGCCCGTTGCGTGCCACGAACGTGCCATTGCACGTGCTGCCGTGCGCCGCGCTGGGCTACTCGTCACGTATCGAGACTCACATGCTGAATGCTGATGATCTCCAGGGCCTCGTAGCGCGCGACCGTGTACCAGATCGTGACGTAGTCGGCTGGTAGATGCAGCTCGTAGGCACCCGGAACAGGATCCTCAGCGGGAAAGGGATCGGCGAGCGTCGGCACCGGCTCATCGATCAAGTGAAAGATGACGCGTTGGACAGTCCACCGCAGCGGCTGCGGCAGGGCCTCTATCTCCTGCCACGACTGGCCTGGAAAGCGGACTAACCGCTCACTCACTAATTCCCCATGCCTGCGCGAGCTGGTCCCGAGTGAACGCCGGGGCGTCGTCCCCTGGCCCGCGATCAGCCTGGATTCGCGCTGAAGCCACCTCCCGCCCGACGACGCGCCGCAACCGCCTCAGCTCAGCCCTCAGGGCCTCCAACTCGGTGCGGGGTATGGTGACCATCTCCGACGCCTCGGCACTCAAGTGCGGCTCCCTTCGCCGTCAACCTCCCATCGTCTTAGCTTATGGCCACCGCCAGCCGGGCCCACGCCACGTTCCGCTCATACGGATGCTCGCCTTTACGCCGATCGAGCCGTTGCCGAATTAATCCTCAGTGGTAATCAAGCGGCGCCGCTGCGCGGCGCCGGGCCCGGCGTCAGCGCCAGGCTCTGCCTCAGAAGGCCGGCCAGGCGCACGCCGGGCCAGGCCCACCGACTCCACTGATCAGGCAGCCTCGCCGTTACGCAACTCAGCGCTGCACGTAGCCGTCTTCCCGGCGCTCCATTGTCCCGCTCCCGGCCACCGTGTCTAGGCCGCCCTGCGGGCGTCGCATGCGATTCGGCTTCGCCGAGCCCAGACACGGCAGCCGCTCGCAAGGATCGGCGCCTATCGAGAAGACGGGAGAGAACTGACCCAGGGCATCGTCCGGCGGGCAGCGATCCGCGCTCGGTACTGCGACCGAGCGTTCGCTTAGCGCCGAAACGCTAGCTGCTGCGACTTCGGCACGAGCAGGTTTGACTGGTGGCTGCGATCACGGTGAGCGTGCAAGCCGAGCCAACCGACCTGGACTCTTGGCTGACGCTGGCGCGTCACCTGGAGTCCTCAGGGTTTGAGGCTCTGCTGGCGGGTGATCATCCGGGCTCGGGCGCGTCCCCGTGGCCTGCCTTGGGCAGCGCCGCCGCGGTGACACGAACATTGAAGCTCGGCACCTATGTGATCCAGGCCGGTGTCCGCGAGCCGATGCACGTCGCGGCGGACGCGGCCACGCTGGACCTCCTCGCCCCCGGCCGCGTCCTGCTCGGGTCGGAGCCGGTCACACGCCGCGCGAGTGGGCAGACCTCGGACGCCAGCGGCCTGCACCGGCCGAACGCGCTGGACGACTGGCCGATTTCGTCGACATCCTGGCCCGGCTTATTCATGGTGAGACGGTCACCCACGATGGCCAGTACTTGATGCTGCACAACTCGAAGCTCGACGGCTTGCCGACTGGTGACCGCATCCAGCTAGCTGTCGGGGGCGGACACCCCGGAGTGCTGCGTGCCGCTGCCCGGCATGCCGATGTCGTGGGACTCGGCGGCCTCGGCCGGACGCTGTCGGACGGCCATTACCACGAGGCCCGGTGGTCCGGCACTGACCTGCGCCGCCAGCTCCAGCTGGTTCACGACGAGGCGCGGCGGGCTGACCGCGCCCCGGCTATCGAAGCACTGGTACAAGTGGTGACGGTCACACAGGATCGCGCGGCAGCGATTCAGAAGATCAGCAGCGACGCTCCCGGGGCGTCGGCCGATGACATCGCGCATACGCCCTTCGCTTTGATTGGCACCTACGAGGAAATGGCGGCGCAGCTACGCGCCCAGGCCAACGCCTTCGGAATTACCAGGTACGTCATCCGGGAACCAGCCGTGCCCGACATCGAGCATGTGCTACGGCTGCTTCAACAATGAACGAGCGCGTGACTAATGTGCATCAGCAGGGCCGGTGCGCCACCACGCCCTAGGGCCAGCCCTACATTTGCCCTAGGACAAGCAGGTGAACTGGTGTCAGTACGGGGAACCAATCGGCTGAACGCAGGTCCACACCGCAGGTCAAAGGACGATTTGGGCATCATCCGTAACCGGGCCGACACCGTGACACGGAAGCGCCCGCTGGTCGAGTTCGATCCTCGTCACCCGCCGCGCTTCGATGCACATGGTGCAGGGACGTTCCGGGTCGAGCGGCGCCGGATTATGGACAATAAGATCCATGGACCAGGAAACGATCTCGGCGGACTGGCTCACGCTGCGCCCTTTCACGCCTGAGGACATTCCCTGGGTATGCGAGGTGTCGCGTGATGCGGAGGTGCAGCAGTTCGTGTCGGTGCCGTCGCCCTATGAACTGGAGCACGCCGCCTTCTTCGTCGAGCGGCTGGCCATCGCTGCCTGGGACAACGGGCAGAGAGCAGAATTCCTGGCGACCGACACGGCCACCGGCAGGAGGCTAGGCCGGGTAGGCCTGGGCCTGCACGGGACTGGCGCAGCCGAGATCGGCTACTGGCTAGATCCCGCAGCACGTCAGCGCGGTGTCGCCACGCAAGCGGTCCGCGCCCTGTGCGGGTGGGCGTTCGCAACGCTGGACTTGGAAATCATTGAATGGCGTACCGAGGTCGGGAACATCGCCTCACGCAGGGTCGCGGAGAAAGCGGGCTTCCTCATCGAGGCCACTCTGCGCAAGCGCCAGGTTCACCGCGGCATGCGAGTGGACGTGTGGGTTGGCTCACTACTCAAAGGCGAGTGATTGACGCGCGGGAGGCAGCGGGGTGGTGACGGCAGCGATGACGGCGACAGTGGATGCCGACAATCGCCCTGAGCAGTCCTGTACGGGCGGTTACGCTCGCTGTTGTCCCGCCATATGACGTATCCGCCACACCTGAAAACGGACGGTCACAACGTCCGAAGTGGGAGTGAACCGCGTGCCCGCCACCAAGGTCAATCGGGAAGTCTCAACTGCTGATACGAGCGAGACATTGCGCCGGCGACTAACAGCCCGACGGCAGCGGTCTAACCTTGATCGGCACTATCCATGCCGGAGGGAGTGATCATGGGCCTCGTGCTGGTGACCGGCGCTTCCGGCGGAATCGGATCGGCGGTAGTCGCTGCCCTCGCGTCCTCCGGCCACCAAATCATCGCTCTGCACCACGGTGATCATACGCCTAAGCAGCCAGGCATTAGCAAGGCTCAGGTGGTTACCGCCGATCTCACGAACGTGCGCGAGCTACGCAACGCAATCAACGGGATTGACCACCTCAACGCTCTGATCCACTGTGCTGGCATCTCGGCAGTGGCCGCGGTTGCAGACACCGATGCCGCGGCATGGCAGGAAACCCTGACGGTCAATGTGGCAGCAGCAGCCGAGCTGACCCGTCTTCTGCTGCCCGCGCTGCGCAGAACGAGGGGACACGTGATATTTGTCAATGCGTCACCAGGCATGCGCGCCGTTCCGCGCTGGGCCGCGTTCGTGGGCAGCAAGGCCGCGCTTCGCGAGCTGGCCGACTCGCTGCGCCTCGAGGAAGCCGAGTATGGGGTCCGGGTCACAACCGTGTACCCCGCCGCAACCGCGACTGAGCAGCTGCGCAGAACCCGTGCCGTATTCGACAGGCCCTACGATCCCTCACGATGCATCCAGCCGGAAAGTCTCGCCAAGATGATCACCTGGGTTCTCACCGCGCCGCCCGACTCCTACGTCACCGAGCTTTCCGTACTGCCTAGCCCGACGCTCGCAGACGGGCCGTAGTAACGGCGTTAGTGGGATATACGCGCGATAAGGCGTAGTACGCTACTGAGCCCCGGGCCGTTGCAGCAGGTCAGAGGGTCTGGCCTGCGGGGAACGCGGCCGTTTGTAAAACCATCTCTGAGGCCAGGCCGCCGCAGCTAGCCTCAGAAATGTGACATTCACCGCGGCTCATCGCCAACCGCCGAGTACTGCTCTCGATTGGTCAGTGGCTGCTATGAGCGCGGCGACGGACCGGGTCAACCGCGTCCAGGCACCCAGCCTGGCTGAGGCCTTCGCCGCCATCGGCGAAGCCCTCTGGTGGATAACGGTGGTCGATGAAAATGTCAGGACCCGTTACGGCAAGGCATACAGCCGGGCTACTCGAGCGACGTCACCGAATCCCACCGAGACCATGCGCGGCGTGCGTTCGGCGCGCAACCGAATGTGCCACGAAGTCGAAGTTGTGGACTTCATTGCACCCATCGGCTCGCGTCCCGACCGAGGCGATGGCCGCATCAGCGCCTGGGCCTGGCAATCGGTCCCTCCGCCGCGGAGTCGTGCCGCACGTGACATCGCCGGACGCAGGGCCTACGAGGCTGCCCTCGTCGGCCAGAACATCGTCCACACGTTCGGGCTGGCGACAGGCTTCCTACAGCTCGCGCAAAGAGCGGCGCGTGATCCGACTGGCTGAGTTAACGGATCGCCACGTGCGGGCCACAAACGGGCCACACACGGCGGCTACTCCCGGCCGCCAACCGGTCACTCACGAGCAGTTGCAGCCGGATAACGCCAGGTCGGTCCACCAGGACAAGCTCGCTCTGGGCATCACCGATCTTCCAAGCTGGTCATGCGGGTTCGATTCCTTTCGCCCGCCCCAACCCGAAACCGCAGGTCAGCGGGATAAGGCCGACCTCCGTCTCGATCACTAGACTTCGTTCGGCCAGGCTTCGGGGCACAACCGGGCCACAGTCAGCAGGTCAGGCGTCGCCGCTGGCTTCATCCGAGCCGGTCAGCTCGACCTGCTGCACCAGGCTGCCAAGGGGCTTGGCGATGGCCTGATCCCTCAAGGAATCTCAGTGCCTCATTGAGGTTCCACTCGGCGATGTCGAGCATGAAGGCGCGGTCCGGGAAGTCGCTGTCGAGCAGCCGTAGCGGTCCGGCGGTCAGGGACAGGTGCTGGGTCAGCTTGTAGAACGCAAACCTGTACTCGTCGAGGCCCTCGACGCCGACAGTCTTCGCCCAGTCGTCGTCATCGAGACGAATCTGCATGTGGGCGTGCTCCCACTCCACGTCGAAGTACATGAGGTTCTCAATGTCGATGATGACCGGGTCGCCATCCGCATCTACCATGACGTGGTCCAGGCCCAGTTCGCCGTGGACCACGGAGTACTCGGCCCGCGGCCGGATTGCCGCCGCCATCTCACGCAGCCGGTTCTCAAGCCGCTCTCCGGCTTCGGAGATCCTGCTGTCCCTCCTCGCGGCCTCGGCGAGGCACCGCAGCGCGAAGTCCAGCGCGCCTTCCTCGCACGTCGGCCAGTACGACTTTCCCCCGGAATCAACATGGCCGACGTTGCCAGGCGAGACCGCCCGGTAGTCCCGCATGGCTGCCAGGTACTCGCGCAGCCGGGCCAGCACCGGCGCGGCCGCAATCGGGTCGCGCTCGTACAGTGCGAGCAGGTCTTCGCCGGGGAAGTCCTCGATGATCGCGATATCGGCCGGGTAGTGGATGTGATCGCGGTCCAGAAGGTAGATCTGCGGAACCCGGATTCCCAGGGTCGCGAGCCTGCCATGCGCGGCCTCGAACAAGTCGGCGCCGTCCGAGTTGGTGAACTGGTCAGCGCGATCGCCGACACCTGGCCAGTCCGGCCAGAAGTTCTCCGATTCTTCCCACAGGTACGCGATCGCCGTTGTGCCGTCGTCCATCGTCAGGCGGTAGACACCTTTCTGCGTCCCGCCCGCCAGCGGGCTGACGGCTTCTAGCGTGCGTGTGGCGAACGCCGCCTGAGCTGCTCCGGCCAGATCGTCCCGAGTCACAGTCCTCGGCGCCACGGTGGTAGCTCCTTTGCTCCGGTCAGCGCGTCGCTAGCGCGATGGCCTGCGGCCGCCTCGACCGAACCCGGCCGAGAGTCGCGCGTCCGAGAGGTCCTGCGAACGTCGGCGATGCGTTCACTTGCCTGAACTGGGCCGCTGCCCCGCCTGAAAAGCGGAAAGCTACCGTGCCATTAGCGTGCCATTAGCTGGGGTCACGAGCGGTGTGTCACAGCCCTTGACGGCTACAACAATCCGCAGGTCAGCAAGCATACGACCACGTTGCGGTACACCTTCCAAGCTGGTCATGAGGGTTCGATTCCCTTCGCCCGCTCCAACCCGAAACCGCAGCTCAGCAGGACGACGGACGTCATTGCCGCCAAGATCATGATGCTCTCCCGCGCCCACGTGCCCGCTGCGTGCCCGATCGAGGCATGGTCGCTTTCTTCCTGGCGCCCGCTAGAGCACTGCCCATAGCGGCGGCGATGGCCTCGTCTCGCTCTCGGGACGCATGCTGATAGATCATTGCGGCGCGGGAGCTGGAGTGTCCCATCCGCTCCATCAGCTCGCGCAGGCTAGCGCCGGTCGCCGCCGCCATCGTGTTGCCGGTATGGCGAAGATCGTGAAGGTGCAGGTCTGGCAGGCCCGCGTCCTCAAGGGCAACGAGCCACAGATCGCGGAAGTTTGATCTTCGCAACCGACCACCCAGCGGACCAACGAAGACCAGGCCCTCAGCTCCTGGCACCGCGAAACACTCCAGGTGCCACCGCAGCTCGCCCACGATCTCCTTCGGGAACGAGACAGTCCTGCGACCGGCGCTAGCCTGCGCGAGCTGATGGAGCGGATGGGACACTCCAGCTCCCGCGCCGCAATGATCTATCATCCCGAAGCGATCATGCTCGCCGTCACGCCAGCAGAGAACCTCGCTCCAATCCGGGAAGCTGTTCAGGCGGCTACAAACGCCGCCGCCAACTCGGTGACCGACAGCGAGTCAGGCTGGACGCCCCACGTCACGCTTTGTTACAGCACCGCTGACCAACCCGCCGAGCCGATCATCACCGCCCTGGGCAAGCAACTGCCTGCACGCCAAATCACCATCGATGCCGTGAGCTTCGTCATCCAGGACGGCCCGGAACGCGCATGGAACTGGACCACTGTCGGCACCATCCGCCTGCATGCAGCCGCCCTGGCGTAGCTCCGGCCCAGCAGCGCAACCTGATCCGCTGCCGAATTCCGCCTTACTAAGATCAAGGGCGGCCGCGCTCCGCGCAGCCGCACCGGCGCTCCGCGCGCCGGGCTCAGCCTTGGGGAGGCCCGCCCGGCACGCCCGCGCCGGAACTGCGCAAGCCATGGCACTATCTGTAGTCGCCTCATCCCCCGCTACTCGATTATTCGGCGTCGACCGGAACCCGCCAAGGGCGCTCGCTGCGCTCGCGTCGCTGACGCGATGGCCTAGCGGCCACCCTTCACCGAACCCGGCCGAAAGTCGCCGACTGATGGCACTTATGCGGGGCAGGGCCAGTACGGGCACTCGCCTTCGCCGGAAAATTCATTGATCACTTTTCCCTGCTGGCCGACCCAGGGGCAAGAAAAGCATTTCGTCTGGACTGGGCCTATTTGGTACGTTCGCGGGGGCGTTTTTTGTCGTCTCCAGGGGCGAGGCGGGTGGCGCAGGCGGGTCCCGAGACGCACCAGGAGTTGACATGGAACGGACCGTTCGCACATCTGATGGCCGGGTCCTCGCGGTTCAAGAAGGCGGTGATCCCACGGGCATGCCGGTGCTCGTGCACAATGGCACCCCCATGTCGCGTCACCTGTACGGCCCCAACGCGGCGGATGCCGCCGAGCAAGGGCTGCGGCTGATCAGCTATGACCGGCCCGGTACGGCGGCTCGACACTCCACCCGGGGCGGAGCGTTGCCGATGCCGCAGCCGACGTCAGGGCCATCTGCGCCGCGCTTGAGATCGGCAGGCTGGCGATGTGGGGCCTTTCCGGCGGCGGACCGCGCGTACTGGCGTGCGCGGCCTTGCTGCCCGATCTGGTCACCGCTGCCGCTGCCCTCGCGTCATTTGCGCCTTACGATGCCAAAGGGCTTGACTGGTTTGATGGCCTTCAGGCCGCCGATGCCTACCGGCGGGCGCTCACCGACCCTGACGCGGTACGGGCCAGTCTTGACGAAGCCAGGAAGGACGAACTGGCCACCACGGCCAGCAGCCTGGTTCAGGATTGGGCCCCTATCGCTGTCTGCCCCAGACGCCGCGGTCCTGACGGGCGAACTGGCCGAATTCACGGTACGCACCAATCACGAGGCCCTCGCGCCGGGCAGCCAGGGATGGTGGGACGACAGCTACGGCCTGATCCGCCCGTGGGGATGCGACCTAGCCGACATCTCCATCCCGGTACTGCTCCTGCACGGCAGGCAGGACAAGTTCATTCCCATCGCCCACGCCCAGTGGCTCGCCGCCCACATCCCGGGGGTCGAAGCCCGGCTGCTCGAGGACGACGGGCATCTCACACTCCAGGCACACCGAGTCAGCGGAGTGCACAGTTGGCTGAAGCAACGGCTCTAAATACGGCAGCCGGCTGGCATGCTCGGTCTATGCCAGCAGACGAGGCTCTGAGCCGCGAATATTACGCCAGCCTTGGGCCGGGGGCCTGCGGCGACGCAGCCGCCCCGAATGGGACGCGGCTATCGTCGAACTGACAGCGAGCTACATCGCAGGGCGCAAACGAGTCCTGGACGTCGGATGCGGGTACGGCCGCATCGCCATTCCGCTGGCCGCCCGCGGCTACCTCGTCACCGGCTTGGACCACTCGGAGTCACTGCTCCGCAGCGGCAGTCTCGAAGCTCTCGCCCAGGGCGTCCGGTTGCCGCTCGTCGCAGGAAGCATGACCAGTCTTCCGCTCAGAGACGAGTCGTTTGATTCAGTTATCTGCCTGTGGTCAGCGTTCTACGAGGTCCTCAGCCCAGCCAGCCAAGTCCAGGCTCTCGCTGGTATGTGGCGAGCGCTCAGCAAAGGCGGACTCGCTCTCATCGAAGGTCCCCTCCCGCTAGGGCCAGACGATGAGCTGCCCGCCGACCGCATCAGCCGCGGACTTGTTGATGGCCTGCCGAACGCCGGCTACATCCACGACGCGGACACCCTGAGGAACCGCTGCGCGGAAGCCGGTATTAGCGACGCTGAGATCCTCGTCCGAGACTGGGCAGGCCGAGACCGGATGCTCTTGATATTCCGACGCCCCGCCTAAAGTCCTGGACATCTTGAACTGGCGTGCCCGCCGCGTGCCCGAAGCAACGGTCAGGGACGAGTCACCACGGTCACTGACGTGCATACCTCAACCATCCTGACCTGCGTTAGCACTGGTCCGGCGGACGGCAGTCGCAGCCTTCCAAGCTGGTCATGAGGGTTCGATTCCCTTCGCCCGCTCCAACCCGATACCCCAGGTCATGGCCCTGGCAGGACTGCCGCTCGCTAGGCCCGGCTGGTCACCCCGGTTCGTGCCACATACGTGCCAGACGGTGAGTCGATCATGGATCAGTTAGCGACCACTGGGGCCTGGCGGGGCTGGACCGTCCGGACGTCGCGGACGAGATCTCCGAGGGCCAGAGCGATCGCCTTGTCCCTGTCCCGGGTGGCGTGCTGATAGATCAGGGCGGCTCGCGTGCTCGAATGGCCGAGCCGCGCCATCAGCTCTCTAATGCTGGCGCCAGTGGTAGCGGCGAGCGTGCCGCCAACGTGGCGCAGGTCGTGGAAATGCAGGCCGGCAAGCCCCGCTTTCGCGCAAGCTGAGTTCCAGACAGGCCGGAAGTTGGACCGCCGAAGCGGAGCACCCTTCGGGCCGACGAAGACGAGGCCCCGCTCCCCCGGCTCAGCGAACCGCTCCAGATGCCAGCTCAGCTCGTCGACCAGCTCGGCGGGAAAGTTCACGTCCTGCGGCCAGCGCGCGACTTCGGAGTCTCCGGCAGCAGATCACCACGGGTCCAGCTCGGCGGTTGTCTCTATGATGCGGATCTCGCATTGTTCCGAGTCGATGCTGACCCGCCGGAGCGCGACTAGCTCGCCCCACCGCATGCCGGCGAACGTCGCTAGCAACGCCAAGGCGCGATACCGGACCGGCAGTGCATCGGCGAGCGCGAGAACTTCAGGTACAGAGATCACCGCGCGCTCTGGCGAGTCCTCCTCGTCCGCCCCTTCGATCCGGCAGGGTTCCGGCGGACCAACCGATCATCGACCGCGGACTCGAAGATCGCGTGGAGCAGCCGGTAGGCCTTTGCCACGGTCACCGGGCCGAACCGGCGCTTGGCGACGCGGCCGACGAGCAGACGATCTTTCCCACCACTTACCCACCGCCGCTTGGTCGATGCCACCCAGGCTCACGGCACCGAACGTTGGGAGCAGGTTATTGCGAAGCAGGCCGTCGTACAGCTCTTGGGTGCGGACTTTCAGAACTGGTCGCGCAGCCAGTCGGCGGCGTAATCGCGGAACAGAACTGCGGAAAGCTCCGGAGCCAGTCAATCGCCCCGCTTGATCTCAGCCTCCTTCAATGTCAGCCAGCGGCTCGCGTCTGACTTCCGCAGGAAGGTCTGCTCAGCTGACCGCATCTTTCCGTCGGGACCGCGATACCTGGCCTGATAGCGCCCGGAGGGCAGTCGCCTGATGTTGCCGAACTGCCGAGACTTCGAGCCAGCCATCCAAGTCCCGCTCCCCCGGACTTCTGCAGCCGACCTACATGGCTGGACAAGGCGTCGGCTGCGGCGCCGCACCCGGCGCTACCCGCGCCGCGCTCTGCCTTGAGGCCCGCTCGCGCGGACGCGCCGGTCGGGATCAGCGCATCTTGACTGTCCCAGCTATTCCGGCGACGCTGTCACCCGTTCTTCTCGTTCCAGATTGTCCAGCTCCGGCGTGTCGCGTCCAGGCCGCCCACGGCGCCGCTGCGCGGTCGGCTACGCCGAGCCTTGACCCGGCACGCCTACGCCTGGGATCGGCGCCTGCGAGAAGGACGGAGACGACCAGGGACCGGGGCAATGTGATTGTCAGGTACGAGTGCGAGGCGCGAGAGCTGCTGGCCGCGACAGGACGAGCCGAACAAGTCCGCTTCCTTCGTGTCGATCGCCAAGGCACCTGGCGGTTTGTCGGCGCGGAGTGCCAGGAGCTATGGAAGACAGACGTAGGGCTCGGCGACACCCAGTCGCTAGGCGCCACTCTGTGCCACGTCGCGGCCGAAATGCTAGGCGAGGATCCAGACACTGAACCCTGGAACTAGCGGCGGTTGATGGAAGGCGAACGGCATATGGGAGCTGTGTGGCGGGATTCGCGCGAATTGCTGGCTCGTCTGCTGCGCGACTGCGGGCAAGATCCTGACCGCGTCACCAGCGTCGAGGCCAGCTGGCAGGCGTTTCGGTCATTCCTTGCCACCCCGGTCGACGGACTGGAACCCGATCCGAACAGCGACGCTGACGGATTCATCGTCCAATGGGGCCGCTGCAGCTGGAACGACAGGCATCCAAGCCTCACGTTTACGCGGCAGATGGCCGTCGATGTCAGGGCGACCTGGACGGAATCCGACTGGTACCAGCCTGCGTACTGGCACGTGGATTTGGAGCTGGTCTTCGATGACCTGCCCGCGATAGCCGACGTTGACCAACTCGAAGTGCATGACAGTGGGTTCTACCTCAGCCCGCCGGGACCTGAGCAGGATCACGCGTTCCGCGAAGTCGAGTGGGAGATCCAGCAGTACCCAACACTGCAAGCGTTGTGGACGAGTACTCCCACGCGCAGCAACCTCAATCTGTACAACGCCGACTGAACAAAGAACAAGTCACCTGTGACGCAAACGCGACGAAACGCCAGTCCCGGCCACGTCGCACAATGTTGGCTGCACGCCAGCCCAGAGACAGTGCCGATCCATTCAAGCCGACTCTCTGTAAATCCGCTCCAGCCAGACATGATGGCGGTCCCTATCATGGGGCCTCATGGGCCAGGCATCTGGACGGGAGGTTTCACTCACCCCGCATTACTACGAGATCAAGGGCCGGGCGGCCGAGATAGCCCGAGCTCATGGAAGCACAGTCGGCGGTGCGGAGCACCTGTTCCTGGCAATGCTCCACGACGGCGGTTGGCCTGTGACCGTAATCTCGGCCAATGTCGACCTTGGCCAGGTCGAAGCAGCGGTGCTGGCCAGCATCAATGATCCGAGCTACTCGCCTCCCCCACCGCCCAGGAATCTTGTGGGCAACGACTACGTGCGCCCGTGGGGAGCGGAAGTCGCGTTTGAAATGGGCGATTCCTATCTCGGTCTCGAGCACGCCTTCCTGGCGATGATCCGCATGCGGGAAAGTATTCCCGCGCGCGCTCTCGCGGGCCTGGCCGACCTCGATGCACTGGAGGCCGCCGTCATCGAGGCTAAGAATGCTCCGCCGGGCGGCCCTCCAGACGACGCACTGTTCCTGCCCGACGGCCAGGAACTCGACGGCCCGCTGCGCAGAGCAATCGCCGACGCTCTACCTGACGGCACAACGTTCGCCTTCAACACCGGCGCAGACGAGCGCACGTGGATCCACGTGATCGGCGCCGACGACACTGGCGATCCAGCGCGCACTCGCCAGGTGCTGAACACGGCGCTGGCAAGCCTGAACCGCCCAAAGCTCGACAGCTAGAGCGATCTGCGGCCGGGCAAGCCTGGCTAGATGAGACCGTGCCACATACGTGCCACGCACGGCGGTCGGAGACGGTCAGCCGCGGCTACTCACGGTCAGCCCGCGACACGCACACCAGCAACGACGAGTGCGCTGGTCAGCTAGCATGGGATTTCCCGAACTTCCAAGCTGGTCATGAGGGTCCGATTCCCTTCGCCCGCTCCAACCCGAAACCCCAGCTCAGCGCCTTTTCGAAGGGACTAGCGCTTCCGGAATCCTGTGCCAGCTGCTCGCCCGCGTGCCCGTCCGTGCCGTTAATGCGCCACCAAGATATTGCAGCATATGGATAAAAGTGTCGCACGGACGAGCATTCAGCGAGACACTTCTATCCATGGTAGCGATCGCGGATCTGCCGCCGACGTTCACTACAACCATGGCGCGGACTTCCGGACTCCACCCCCGCGACCTTTACGCCGCGCGAGATGCCGGGCTCATCCTGGAGTTGTCCCGTGGCGTCTTCCGCCGTGCCGACGCGGCCCCAGCCAGCTTCCCCGATCTGCTCGCGGTGTCCTACCGGAACTCCTCTGCCGTTGTCTGCCTAGTATCGGCGGCCTCCGTGCACGATCTGACTGACGAGATTCCTGCCGCTGTCCAGATCGCCGTGCCTAGGGCGAGCCGCCCGCCGCACATCTCGTTCCCGCCTACGACCGTGTTTCGTTTCGAGCCCTCGACCTTCGAACTTGGCCTGACCAGACTGGAGGCAGCTCCCGGCGAGTACGTTCGCATCTACGATCCGGCACGCACCGTCGTAGACCTCTTTCGACTGCGCTACCGCGTTGGCCAGCCAACTGCGCTGGCCGCGCTACAAGGGTATCTTCGCCGCCGCGACTCGCGGCCTGCTGAGTTGCTGGAGCTTGCCGCAGAGCTCCGTGTCCACGGGCCTCTTCTGCATGCTCTCGACGTTGCGAGCGCAGGATGAAGCGTCCCACGCGCGCATCGCTAGCCGGGAGCCATGACAAATGAGGATCCCGGCGGTGCCTGTGCGAACCTGGGGAAATGACACTGCGCGTCCCCGATGTGGTGGCCAACGCTGCGCAAGCCAGCGGAGCCGAGTGGTGGCTGCGCGACCTCCCGCGCCTGGTCGCCGACCTCGAGGCCGAGTGGTCTATCTCGGTGGAACGGCCCTACCCGCACGCCACCGAGGCCTTCGTGGCCGAGGCCAGTCTCGGCGACGGCACGCCAGCTGTGCTGAAACTGCTGATTCCGCAGGACGGCGCGGCTGCTCGTCATGAGGTCACAATGTTGCGGCTGGCCGGGGGCCGGGGCTGCGCCGGCCTGCTGCGGGACGACACTGCCCGGGGTGCGCTGCTGCTGGAGCGCCTCGGGCCTTCCCTCTACGAGCTGGGCCGCCCGCTCGCCCAGCGGCTGGAGATACTAGTGGCGACGGCCGCCGCGGTGTGGCGGCCCGCGGCGGGTTCCGGCTTGCCTACTGGACTAGGCAAAGCACGCCGGCTCGCCGATTTCGTCACCACCCAATGGGAGGAGCTGGGCCATCCGTGCACCGAGGCGGCCGTCGAGCACGCCCTGGCCTGCGCGGCACAGCGCATCGCCGCCCACGACGACGAGCGGGCCGTGCTGGTGCATGGTGACGTTCACCAGCTGAACGCCCTTCAAGTCCCCGGCCAGGCTACGTTCAAGCTCGTCGACCCCGACGGGCTGCTCGCCGAGGCCGAGTGCGACCTGGGCGTCATGATGCGGAACGACCCCGTGGAACTGCTCGACGGCGACCCCTGGGCCAGGGCGCGCTGGCTGGCGCAGCGCTGCGGGCTGGACGTCACGGCGATCTGGGAGTGGGGGGCCCTGGAGCGGGTGACCAGCGGGCTGCATTGCACCCGCATCGGCATGCAGCCGCTGGGACGGCAGATGCTTACTACCGCTGACCGTCTCGCCACCCTGTGAGCCGCGGCAGGCCGGCGAAGGGGTGGTCCCAGGCCGCCGGATCGCCATCCTTGGCAAGAGGCTCGGTTCGTGCCACGCGGCAGGTCGATCACGACTCAGTTAGCGATTCATGGCGACCTTCGCCGCAGCTCTTAGCCGGACCTCGCCGACGAGGTGTCCTTGCTCCAGATCAGAAACCGGCGGAAACAGTTTTCTGTGATCGAGCTCGATCGGGTCCGCGCCTTGCGGGGAAGCGACCCGTCAGAACCAAACTTTCGGCGGGTCGTTGACTCAGCCCTTGGGGCCGAGCGGATCGTCGGGATGTCATGGCTAGCGGAGGGAGATACGGGAGATGGACGTTCTGGTTCGTGACGTGCCTGAGCAAGTGGTGATCACCGAGCAGCGGATGGTGGACCAGGCCGCCCTAGAACGCTGGCTGCCTGAGGCGATGTCGCGGGTGCTTAAGGCTGCCGGCGATGCGGCGGCCGGGACACTCGACCAGCCTCATCTGGAGCGCGACCACGTTCCCCACGAGCCGGTGTTCATCGTGATCTACGAAGGAAACCCGAACGAGGGCGAGACCGCCGTCGAGTGCTGCACCCCGTTGCGGGCAGAAGTCCCAAAGCCTGCTGACGCTGCCAGTCGCGTCATTCCCGCGCACCGGGAGGCGTATAGCCGGGTGACGAAGAGTGTGGTGGAGTCGGGTCGTATCGGCGACGTGTACGTGGCGATTGAGCAGTGGATCGGCAGCAACGGCCTGGACATCGCGGCTGCTCCACGAGAGACGTACTGGACCGACTTCTATGCAGCTGCCGGGGAGGATGTGGTCTTTGATGTGGCGTTCCCGGTGCTGTAGACAGGGTGGATGACCCGCCAGACCGAGCGGATGACGACTGGGGAGTTCTCCCGCCGGTCGCAGCTGTCGATCAAGGCGCTGCGCCTGTACGACCGGCTGGGTTTGCTGCGGCCCGCAGCCGTCGATGGGCGCAACGGCTATCGGGCGTATGACGAGAGCCAGCTGTTCACCGCGCGTCTAATCGTCCTGCTGCGAAGCCTGGATATGCCGCTGCAGGAGGTCGCGCGGGTAGTGGCCGCGGCCGGACCCGAAGCCGCGGATCTGATCGACTCTTACTGGGCTTCGCAGGAACGGCGGTTTGCCGCGCAGCGGCAGATCGCCGGGACCTTGAGGCCAAACGTGGCCGCCTCGGTTCCGCCAAGAGGGCAGCTCCCAGTGCACAAGCGGTACGTCCCGGAACAGCTGGTGTTGACCGAGCAACGTCATGTCTATCTCGGTCAGCTGACCTGGACGCAGGAAGCCACCGGTCGGTTAGTGGAATGCGCCAGTCGCTGCGGCGGTGTCGCGGGCCAGCGTTTTGTCATCTTCCACGGCCTAGTCTCAGCAGACAGCGACGGACCGGTCGAGGTGTGCGTGCCAGTCACTCACCTGCCCGATGATCGAGCAGAGCTGGCCTGGCGGGTCGAACCCGCGCATTATGAAACATTCATCCAGGTCACGAGGATCCATTTCGAGGTTCCAGCGATCTTGTCTGTTTACGACCAGCTGGCACGCTGGGTCTCAGTCGCGGGCCGCCAGCAGATCGGCCCGCCGAGAGAGGTCTACAGCCCCGGTGTCGAACCCCTATTCGCCGCCGCGGACACCCATATCTGCGATGTTGCCATCCCCTTTGCCGAGTCTGGTGCATCCCAGAATGGGGGATGAGCGCCGAGACACCGTTTGTCTGGCGCTGTCTCGGGCTGTTGAGCGGACTCAGTGCGGACCGTCCCGGCCCGGCGAGACCGGGTTCGGATGAGCCTTGAACACGGGTTGGCAATTTCGTCGAGCGCTTCATGACCCTCTGCGAAGATGTGGCCGGTGGGATGGGAGGCACTCGAGCAGTGGGGTGACGACGTCGTTTGCATCGAACCACTCACTGGCGGAGTTGGCGTCAACGAGGTGTGGAGCGTGCGCGTCAACGGGCACCTCGCGGTCGGTCGTCTCGGCCAGCGCAGCGACGCTGATCTCGCGTGGGAGACCGACCTCTTGCGACACCTCGACCGTGAAGGGATGCCGGTGGCGGTACCGATCCCAACCACGGACGGCCGGCTCTTCGCCGACGGTCTGGTGGTGATGACCTACGTGGAGGGCGGATCGCCCGAGACCGAAGCCGACTGGCGTCGCGTCGCGGACACACTCCGGCGGCTGCATCGGTTCACGCACGGCTGGCCGCAGCGCCCGGGCTGGCGATCGTCGACCGACCTTCTGCACGCCGAGACCGGGACGAGGGTCGACCTCGGCACGATGCCGCCTGAGGGTCTGGCTCGATGCCGAGCAGCGTGGGCGCGACTCACCGGTCGCACGACATGCGTCGTCCACGGCGACCCCAACCCGGGCAACATCCGCATGACCGCGGATCACGTCGTGATGATCGACTGGGACGAGTCGCACGTCGACGTCCCCGACCTCGATCTCGCACTGCCGCACAACGCCGCCGGTCTCGACGACGACGCGTACGACATCGCCGCGCAAGCGAGGGCCGCATGGGAAGCCGCCGTCTGCTGGGACCCCAGCGGTACCGATCAGTTCGCAGTCAAGCGGCTCGCCGAAGTTCGGGCGGTCTGAGCAGCAGCGAATCGACAGAGCGCACCCAAGGCTGCACGATCCGCACGTCCAATGCAACGACCCCCGCTGCGAGGAGACCAAGCCGGCGCAATCCGCGTGGAGCCGGGTTCTGGTCATGACGGAAAGCATCACGGCCGGGCGATCGTGAGCCAGGACATAATGCTTTGACGACGCGATTACCGTGTCACCATGACGATTCCCGCCTCGCCTACCGCCGACCAACCCGATAGCACAGGCAGCGAACGTCAGGTCCTTGAGGCCTTCCTTGACTTCCACCGCCAGGTGCTTGTCAGCAAGGTAGACGGCATTTCGGAGAACGAAGCCCGCCATCGGCGCGTGCCGTCGAAAACCACGCTCACCGGCCTCATCAAGCACATGATCGGGGTCGAGCGAGGCTGGTTTCAGGAAGTGCTGGCTGGGCGCAGGCCAGAGGATATCGGTCCCAATGTCGGAGGCGGCGACGAAAGCTGGGACCTGGCCGAGAACGAAACAGTCAGCTCGCTGATCAAGGAATACGAGCAAACCTGCGAGCAGTCGCGACAAACAGCAGCACGATTCGCTCTCGATGATGCAGTGCCCGAGCCAGACATGGGCCAGGTCTCACTACGGTGGGTCTACGTCCACATGATCGAAGAAACCGCTCGGCACGTCGGACACGCAGACATCCTCCGGGAACAGACCGACGGCGCCGCCGGCATCGACGGCGATCCCGCGGTCGCGATCTGGCTGCACCGTATCGTGGTGAATGCCGCCCTTGCTAATCCGAACATGCACGGAGGCACCTGAGTGGAGGACAGCAGTGAACCAGGACGGGCTGTTCTGCTGTCTCCTAGATGAGTACCAGTCCAGGTCCCGACCGCCATCCCGGATGGAGACGCCCGAGTGATCGACTGGGCCATACACGGGCCGCAGCCCCGGCCAGTCGCGGGTAACCACGGCCACAAACCTGGGTTGGCAGCCTTTCCCGGCACGCCTAGCTCAGCCAGCGCGAACGTCTTTCCGCCACCACCGATCTTCCAAGCTGGTCATGAGGCTCCGATTCCCTTCGCCCGCTCCAACCCGAAACTCCAGGTCAGCGGAACCACGGCCATCATTGCCGCCGAGCATGTCGGCCACCTCGGCCAATCGGCTGAGCCTCAGGGATGCCATTGGCTCTACTACCGCAGCCGCAGTGCATCTCGTTGCGACAACGGCGGCGAGCGGCGGGATCAGATCTTGGTGCGCATGACCCATCGCCACTTCGCGATCTTCCGTACCCGCGTGAAGCCGTATTGCGCATACAACTCCTCCGGTCCCGTATGCAGATAAGCGCCACGCTGCGGCGGCCGCTCCTCGGTCTGCTCCGGATAGGCCTCTACGACGCCGCCCCCGGCCCGCTTGATCTCGTCGAGAGCCGCCGCGACCGCAGCGGCGGCGACGCCCTTGCCGCGGTCCTTAGCGTTGGTGAAGATGCAGCCGATCCGCCAGTCCGGCAACTCGGCTAGACCCTTTTCATAGGCCTTGGGGTTCTTGATGGTAGCCACCTCGGCGGGTGGTCCGAACTGGCACCAGCCGACGCAGCGCTCACCGTCGTACACGAGCACCTGGTGGACCGTTCCGCGCGTCACATGCCGACGCTTCAGCTCCCGGTTTCCTTCGCGCCCGTGGCCGACGCCCTCCGGGTGGAATCCAATGCACCAGCAACCACCCCAGACGCCGTTGTTAGCCTCGACGAGCGCAGCGAAATCGTCCCAGGTCTCCGGCGTGAGCATCCGAGTCGTGAACGTCATGCCCATAGCGTGACATAGCGGTCTGACATAGCGTTCGTATTCATAACCAAGGCATCACCGCACTTCACCGCGCCTGATTCGCCCGTCGCCGAGCCTGCCTCCTAATTCGCCCATCTGACCGTGCCCGTGGCGTGCCCAATCGAGAGGTAAACCACGGGCACCCACGGTCATTCGCGGAGAAGGGCGCAATGTGATCCGCTTGCCGAAATACGCCTTACTCAGATCAAGGTGCCGCGCTGCGCGATGGCTGCTGGCCACGCCCGACTGAACCCGGCCGAGAGGCGCCGGTCTCTGGCAGCTATCGGGAAACGCCAGGGCATCGACGAGTTCACGAACAAGACGCTCATTCACATCAAGCCCGCCGATACCTGGCTACAAAGGCAGGCAAGCGCTGACCTGACTGACCTGCCAGGCGCCCGCAGGCCCGCCAGCTACGCTTGACCGCCACCTCGAGCCGCGACGCTCTCATAGCCTTAACCGGCGTACCAGAAGGTCCTTGAAAGAAGTCCGGGAGGCGGTGTCGGATCGGGTCAGAGCTGTTCGTAGCAGGGGTGACCGGCCGCCTGCAAGGGGGCGCCGCGAAGCACAGGAGATGATCGGACATGCAGTATCTGATTTCTGTGATCGACGACCCAACCGGCGTGGCCGCCCCGGATGAGATGCCAGCGGTTGGCAATCCCGAGTCTGAATCCCGCACGATTGACGCGCTTGACGCGTTCAACGACCGGCTCGAGGCGGAGGGTCACTGGGTTTTCGCAGGCGGCCTCGCGGCGCCGGGCACGGCGACCGTGATCGACAACCGGCGCGGCGAGGCGCTGTTCACCGACGGACCCTTCGTGGAGTCGAAGGAGTATCTCGGCGGCCTGTGGATTATCGAGGCTGCCGACCTCGACGTGGCGCTCAAGCTCGCCGCCGAGGGGTCGAAGGCCTGCAACCGGAAGGTCGAGGTGCGGCCGTTCGCGTGAGCGCGGTCGACGTGCGGGACGCGATCAGCCGGCCCTACGGTGAGGCGCGGGCGCGGGTGGTCGCCCCCCTGGCCAGGCGATTGGGTCTTGTACGTGCAAGTTAGCTGAGCGTCCTTCTGCTTATTCGAGATCGGAGTTGAGCGCGTGGATGCGGTCCACGTTGACCTGTGGAACGAGAGATCCGGCCAGATTATCGGTGCAATTATCACGCCCCAATGGGATGGTGCGGGCGCCCACCTGTTGATCGAGGCGCTCGAACCGGATCTTTCCCTCCAGGCCGACGGCCCGGATCTATTTGCCGCGCTGCAGGAGCTACGGAAGACTCTGGAGCCCCTCGGCTGGATGCCACTCTGCAATGGAGCGAGGGTGGACTGCTACCCATCCGGCATGGCACGCGACATGGGCGGTGGAGGCAGCGTGTATGTGCTGAGCGCCAAACGCCGCCTGCGCCGCAGGGCCCCGCTTGTCGGCACGTTCGAACCAGCACGCAGAGAGTCAGTTGGAACAGTCGCTGACCAGGACGCCTATTTCAGAGGGTGGCTTGAGACTCGGCGGGGATGAGCACGTCACGCCGGTCGCCGCGCCACGAACGTTCGACGAGATCGCCATTCTCGAATATGGCGCTGGCGGAGACGAGCGCGACGAGGTGCGGTGAGCCGACTGAATCTTGCCAGGCGTTGCTCTATCTCGGATCCACCTGTCCGACTGTCCGGTTCTGGAGGGCCCGCTGATGCCAGGTCTTGCTGTTCTGCTCCGGAGCGGTGGGCACGAACTGGCCCTGGTGGGCAGGCCTTCGATCAGACGGTCGGGTCGGGCAGGAACTCGCGGACCTCTTGGGCACAGCGGCAGGCGACGGCCGTCTTCGCAGCCCACTCCAGCGCCTCCTCGCGTGAGGGCACGTCGACGACCATGAGTCCGCCGATGACCTCCTTGGTCTCCGGGTACGGGCCGTCGGTGATCATCCCATCGGTGGCCACCACGCTCGCCCTCTGGCTGTCCAGCCCGCCGCTGAACACAAACACGCCGGCGTCCTTGGCCTCCTGGACCACTGCGAGCGCAGCCTTGGCCACGTCGGGACCGTCGTCCTCGGGGATGTGGTTCATCGCGCCGTCATCGAACGAGATCAGGTACTGCGTCATCTGTGACTCCCTTGTCCCGGCGGCCTCCTCCGGCCGCATCTCACCCCTGCTACGAACGTCTCGCTCCGGATCCGACAAGCTGCCGGCAAGAAGTTTTCACGAGACAATACTGGCGCTAGACGGCGACACTGAGGATGCGTCCTGACTTCGATCGACTGCCCGACGAACCTGTCTTCTAACGTGAATTGACCCACTGCCCAGCAGCTGGCCGCGCGAGTGTGAACTGTGCGCTGCCGTTTGGCTCCTTCTCCACGGTGCTGGGCCCCGCCGGAGCCCGGCCGGAGGCATCAGCGCACAGTCACTTACAGCAGGTAGACGAAGGGAGTTGCGGTTCCTCATCGGCCTGGCCGCGGAGCTAGCTGAGGAAGTGCAGCTTCGCTGACGATCTGGCACAGCACGACGCAGGACCCAGATGGTTCATAGAAGTGGCGTGGCGATCAAGTCACCTGCGGGCGCTACGGCTCCTGGCCCGAGATCTGCCGACAGCCATCGCTCCGGACGCAGGTAGATCGCGACATGCTCGCCCAGTTCCTCCGTGGCGAACTCGATGTAGGCCGGGACCTTGTCCGGCGGCAGATACCGCGAAGCGATCTCCCGCAACAGCTCATCGGTGCCCGGAACGGTGCGAGCGACCGGTCCCTCCACGGATACGTACCGGACAGTGGGCATGACCCGTTCGACCATCAGGGTGAAGCGCCCCGCTGCTTTGATGAGCCGGGCCTTCCGGGACCCGGCCTCGGTCAGCACCCACGCCTGCCCGCCCGGTACGTACTGATACCAGATCGGCACGGTAAACGGGCCACGGCTTTGACCGGCCGACACCGACAAGGCCGCGACGTGCGGCTCAGCCAAGAAGAGTTCGCGATCGCACACAGACAAACTGCTATCCGCCATAACGCGAGCATAAGTAGAGGCACTGACAATCTGGCCCGGTGGCAGCTTCCGAAGGGGACGCTCCGGCTCATTCGCAAGGATCATCGATGTTGGCCGCTAGTGGTGAATCGAGCCGGTGCTCCCTGCACCCCAGTTGGCGTGGACGCTCGCGTACAGCTCGCTTACGCGCGCAATCCCCAAAACTCGGCTACCGCAGCTCGCCGGGCAGCAGGCTATAGATCACGCTGTCGCGGCGGGCACCCTTGAATGGCACGTTTGAACGAAGGAGGCCCTCGCGGAAGAACCCGCAACGCTCGGCGACCTGCTGCGACGCTTCGTTGTCGGGACCGCAAGTCAGCTCGAGCCGGGCCAGTCCCAGCTCAGCGAATGCCCACCCCGCGAGCAGGCGGACCGCCTGCGTCGCGGCACCCCGGCCGCGGGCCTTGGAGGTGAGCCAGTACCCGAGCGCCGCGCAGCCCTGATCCACGCGAACCTCGTCCAGCGAGACCGCGCCAAGCACCACGTCCTGGTCGTGCGGCTCGACCAGGGCGAAGTGCAGCCCCGCGCCGCGCAAGCGGCCCTCTTCATGCTCAGCCAAGGAGTCCCGCGCATCACGCTCGGTGTAGGGAGCAGTACGCCAGGAGAACCGCCGCATCACTGGATCACTGAACGCCAGCACCATGCCCTGCACGTCAGCCTCGCGCCAAGCGCGCAGCAGCACCACATCGCCAGCCAGCGGCGGTACCGGGAAGCAAAGCTCGGCCATGTCGAGATGATCTCCCTTACGGCCTGACCATTCCGTGCCAGGTAGACCAGATGTCGCCGGCCGCAGTGGGTCAGCTGGCCAGCTGGGTTTGCCTGTGGCGGTGCCACACTCGTATCACACCAGGGCGACTGACTGCCGGTCACGGGCTAAAGGCACCGGCGATCGAGTCACCAGACGCGACGGATCGGGAACTCAGCTCCCACGAGGCTAGGCTTGGCGAGTTGTCCACCGACGCCTGATCTGTTCGTCGTCAACGGGAGAGCGTCCAACCAAGGAGGAGCACGATGAGCGTTCCACCGATCGTGTCGGCCGATGAGTGGCTCGCCGAGCGTAAGGAACTGCTCGCGGCGGAGGAGCAGGCCGCCGAGATGCTGACCCGCGTCAAAGAGCGCCGCCGGGAACTGCCAGCCATGCTGGTGGAGAAGGCATACCTGTTCGACGGGCCGACCGGGCAAGTGAGTTTGCTCGACATGTTCGAGGGCCGGCGCCAGCTCATCGTCCAGCACTTCATGTTCGACCCGGCCTGGGACCAGGGCTGCCCGGTCTGCTCCTACCAAGCCGACAACGTGGGCGACCTTGCGCACCTGCACGCCCGCAACACGACATTCGCCGCAGCGTCCCTGGCGCCCATCGGCAAGATCGAGCCATTCCGGCAGCGGATGGGCTGGTCCTTCCCGTGGTATTCGTCCCTGGGCGGCGATTTCAACTACGACTTCCACGTCACGCACGACGAGGACGTCGCGCCGATCGAGTGGAACTTCAGGACCAAGCAGGAACTGATCGATATCGGAAAGGCCTGGGCCGCCCGGCCAGGCGAGCAGGGCGCCGTCAGCGTCTTTTACCGCGACGGCGATACCGTCCTGCGCACTTACACCGGCTATACCATCGCCGATCTGCTGTGCACCACCGACCAGTATCTAGACCTGACCCCGCTCGGCCGCCAGGACGAGAACGTGGAGTTGCGGCATCACGACAGGTACGCCGACGACTCGTGATGGCCTGCATCTGGACGTGAGATCGGCGGTGCCGTACGCGGCCAGCTGGTGCAACGTAGCGTCACAGCGCCGCTGTCCCGGCCGACGCCGGCGCCATAGCGCCCTAGCCTGCGCCCAGTAGGCGCGACAACAAGTCGCGACAGGCCTCATTCTCAGTCGTGTGCTTGCGGATGTCCCATTGGCTCCCGCGTTCGCAGTAATAGACGACCCAGCGGTCACTCCATTTGTCCGCCACGAACACCTGGTCGTGCAGCTTGCGGTTGCGGCCGATAACGTAGCGATCAGCGGGAATCCCTTCCTGATCGAGCGCTGCCGCCAGGCCCTCGTACGTGAGCGCAGCATCTACCATCATGATCCGAGTCAACCGCCGATATAGCTCGCCGCCGCCATCGTGGCTCGACCGGGCCTGAGGCAGCCACTCACCGTGACCGCAGACCTCAGCCGCGATGGTGTGGATCAGGTTAGCCGCTTGCTGAGGATCCGCAGTCTCCCGACGTACTGAACAGCTCGGATCCGTCACCGTCGGGCGGGCGCTAGTGCGTGGACAACGTGTCCGGACCCAGTTCGTAGCCGCAGCCTGTAAATCAGGCCCGCGCCGACCGTCTTCGAGAGGAGGCGGCGCCCAGGGATGAGATGACTGGGAACCGACCGCCAGGACGACGCACGATACCTCGTCAGGATGTCCGAAACGCATCAAGAAACGTCGGGGTCAGTCGGCGCTCAGTTAGCACTCAGTCGGCACTCCGCTGAAGCTCCCAAGCCGCTTCAAGCGCATCCTCGATCGCGCCAGCGTCGCCGCTTGCGAGGTCGGCGACAACCATCATGTGCTTCATGTAGCGGGTGGGGACGCTGAAAGTTCCAGGAAACTGCCGCACTATCGAGTCCCGATAATCGAAACCGGCCCGTATCACCAAATGCGCGTTGTCCAGTTGCCGGGCGACGACCCTGCCGTGGTACCGCCATTCCGCCAACCCCTCCGGCGCTGTGCAGCGCACACCCGTCAAGGCCTTGGCCAGGTCGGCTACGTCTTCGATCTGCACGAGCGCGACTCCCTTAGTTCCCTCTCATAGCGATGAGCTTCAGGAGAACCAGTGCAGGTACTGGCCATGCGGGGATGCATAAGCGACCGGCTGTCCGTCTTGAGCGATGACGGTCAAGAGCCTGGCCGGATCCGGTGATGGCGGCAGCGATCCTTCTTCAAACTGGACGGCAGACGGTATCTCGTTGGAGATCCAGTATCCGGGCAGGTCCCGGACAGTCGCGGCGAAAGCTGACCGGGCAGCGGCGTCCAGATACGCCAGCACCGAGGTATGGAAGATCACCAGCGTGGCATCATCGGGAGCCTGCCCGGCTACGTCAGTCACCTTGTCATTGAGGTCTCCGGCTACGAGGTACGGCGGACCTGACTGCGCGACCTTGATCGCTGCTGCAAGCCTCCGCCGCCGGTCCTCCTGCTCAGGCCAGATCAGCGCTTCGAGCCAGCGCATATGCCGCGCATCGGTAACGTCGAGCGGGTTGAGGTCGATCCCAGCCCGCCAGACGACTTTAGGCACAGCGACCGGCACTGGTACCGGTCCGTCGACGGTGCAATTGATAAGCACGCGGCCTGGTCCATCCGGTGGATCGACACGTGCAAGCTTCCCGTACTGGTAGCTGAACCTGTCCGGATACAGGCACAATCCCGCGGATGCGCCGACCTCGAGCAGCGCGAGTGGCTGTGGCAGCGCCGCCAGCAGTGGCAGCAGCGCCGCGCACCGGCCGACCTCATTGGTCTGCGTCCGCTTGGCCAGCATGATGGCCCGGACTTCAAGCCAGGACAGGAGCACCTCAACGCGGAAATCTTCGAAGCTGCCGGGCCGGATACCTGCAAACCGCGCGGCGGCGAAGAGAAGGTTGGGCTGCCGATTACGCTCAGGAAGCTCATCTATCAGGCCGAGCAGTTCCCGGTCTGCCGCCACGCCGTTCGCCCATTGCTCATAGCAAGGCGACTCCCCGCGCGCCTCGAACGAAGCGAACTGTCGGTATACGTCCGCCGTGGACACCACACCAGCAGCATCGCACGCAACCTGCCTCGATCCGCATCCCGGCCACGTGAGCGCGGCGAGCCAAGAGAGCGCTCACCGACCCGCTCTGGCCAGTGCCTCCTCGGCTAGTGCGGTGAGCATCCCGACGAGATCACCGGCCGCGATCAGATCGGTGATCAGGTCAATGGCCTCACTGGCATAGACCGGGACCGCGCCAGGGTCCCCTCGCTCGGCCATCTCCTGGTAGGCCTGCCGGACGGCATGATCATTGGCGAGTTCGCGCTCTCGGTCTCGCCAGCGCTCCGTGAACGCGTTCCTGAGAGTACGAGCGGTATAGCGGTCCGGCCAGAAGGAGCCACCGGCAATGTCGAAGACCCGGTTCCGCTCAGTATTCTCGCCGTTTCCCTCAACAATGGCCTTGGCGATTACTGGGGCGACAAGAGCCTCCAGACTTGCCTGGAACCGGGTCCCGACCAACGCGCCGGCTGCGCCAAGGACCAGCGCGGCCGCTAGTCCTCGGCCATCGGCGATCCCGCCCGCCGCCAGCACGGGAACCGGTGCAACAAGGTCGACCACCACGGGTACGAAGGGCAGCGTGGCTCGTTTTCCCCCGTGGCCGCCCGCTTCCGCGCCCTGGGCCACGATCAGGTCGGCGCCGACCGCCAGGGCCTGCCTGGCTTCGTCGAGGTCAGTGACCTGGACAATCAGGATGGCACCGCGGCTGCGGACGGCCTCGGCGAAGGGACTTGGGTCGCCGAAGGACAGCATGACCGCCATCGGATTGTGGTCCAGGGCCCGTTCAAGCTTGTCGTGGTCAAGCGCCCAGGTTTGGAACCCGACACCCCAGGGCCTGTCTGTGCGCTCCGCCGCAATGGCGAGTTCTGGGCCCAGCCAGGTCCACTCCTCGCGACCACCGCCGACGAGGCCGAGGCCGCCTCCGTTGGATACCGCCGCGGCCAGCGCACCGCCTGCCGATCCCCCCATTGGCGCCGACGCGACCGGACACTGAATACCGAGCAAATCAGTGAATGGCGTGCGCAACGACATAGCACCCATCATTGCTGATGCCGGATGGCGAGGTGCGGTTGGACCGCCGGGCATTCCAGCGTCCGCAGCGGAGCTGACACACGAGCACCTGCGCTCCGCGCTCGGCAGCTCCGTCGCTCGGCAGCTCGGCAGCTCGGCAGCTCGGCAGCTCGGCAGCTCCAGAGCGACAGCCGTCCGAGGCGCAAGGCCGCCGTAAAGTATCGGTATGCGTAGGTACAGCCCCATAGCGGATGAGGCGTAACGTGGCACGCAACGAACTGCGAAGGAGCATTCGATGCCATTGTTTTCCAGTCAGTCCAGCTCCACGGCCAGTACCTGGGAGCCTGAGGTTGCGAACGCCAGGCTGTCGCACACCGCCGGTGCCGAGGACGCGGCCGTCTTCAGCTCCGACCTGTCAGTCTCCGAATACGTCCTGCTCGGCGAGGCTGGCTTCGAGCCGCTGGGGTTCGTGCTCGGATCGTCTATCTACCACGTAGGCATCCAGGTCGGCCGCTGGTCACAGAACCAGGAGCTGACAGTGCTTACCCAGGCGATGTACAACGCCAGGGAGCTGGCGATGGCCCGGATGCAGGCCGAGGCTGATCTCCTCGGCGCCGACGGCATCGTCGGCGTGAATCTCAAGATGCAGATGTACTCCTGGGGCCAGGGATGCCTCGAGTTCGTCGCGACCGGCACCGCTGTCCGGCACCTCGCGGGCACCGGCGCGCACAAGACCCCCGCTGGCCGGGCATTCACCTCGGACCTGTCGGCCCAGGACTTCTTCCGGCTGCTCGCCGCGGGCGCGGTGCCGGTGGCGTTCGTGCTGGGTACCTGCGTGTATCACATCGCGCACCAGTCGGTGATGCAGTCGCTCCGGCAGACGGGTCAGAACGTAGAAATGCCGCAGTTCACCCAGGGCGTGTATGAGGCGCGCGAGCTCGCACTGACTCGCATGCAGACGGAGGCAACGCAGGCAGGTTCTTCCGGCATCGTAGGCGTTACTGTCGAGGTCAAGAACCACGTCTGGGGCGAGCACGCCACCGAGTTCCTGGCAACTGGCACCGCCGTTCGGCGTCTCTCCGATGAGCACCGCCTGCCAGACACGACTCCGAAGCCCACCTTCACCCTGGGCCTGGATAACTAACACTTGCAGCGCCGACGACAGTCCGCTCAGCTCGGCGAAGGCCAGCGGCGCGCGCAGCGCGCCGTCAACAGGCCCGCGCAGCGCGCTCAGAGCTGCTGCGCGACGTGCCATTCGCTTCGGGGTACCGCGGCATAGACGTCGCCCGCGCTGGCCGTCCCGCCGATAGCATCCTCGACCGCCCGAACGCGCGACAGTCGGGCAGTCATGCCTGGTCTGCGATCGACGTCGCCGACCACATGCCAATGACCCGGTTCAACCTCGTGGAGCACGACGTAGCCCCCGGCAGATCGAGAGTCCGCACCCGTCTGAGTCATGGAACTCGCCTCCTCTCGTGAGATTACGCACATGGCGTCTGGTAACCAGCGGATCACGTCAGGTCCTGGCCAGTTCGCTGCCGCACCGACGAGAGCCAGGTAGCGCGGCGTTGGCTTAATCGCGCCTTGGGCTTCCATAGGGCTCTCCGTCGTCGTTCCCAGGCACGAGGCTCGGTGGGGTATCTACGACTTCGTCTATCAAGCCGCCCACGCGTTCGCGTTTGGTCCCGCCCGGGAGCCGGCGCAGTGCCAACCCGACGCGCACCCCGGTGGCGGCCTGCCGTAGCCGAGCGACGACAACCCGGAGGTCGCCGTCGTCAAACAGGAACGCGACAGCGCAGAAAACGATGACAGCGCAGAAGCACGCCAATGCACCGACAATCGCGTACAGCAGCTTGTGGCTTACCGGGAGCGCGGTGCTAACGGCCACGCCGACTGCGGCTCCGGCGACTCCGGCGGCGAACCCGGCCACCGTCGCACGGCCGACTCCTTGCACGGCAGGCTTGCCGCGGATCCGGCGAGTGGCTATCACCAGCGGAATGGCCGCTCCGGTACTGCCGATGGTGTTGCCCAGGGCCAAAGCAGCCACCACGAAGCGCGAAGGCGCAAGCTCGGCCAGCACGACCTGGGCCAGCAGCACAAGCACCCCACTGCCAGCGAGCGCCATGGCGGCGACCTTGAACCGTCCGAGAGCGAGCAGTGCCCGCGCCAGGTTCGCAATGACGCCGACGCCAACCAGACCGGGAGCGAACAGGGCGAAGCCCAAGATCAGCTGCGAGACCTGCCCTGGTTCCTTAGCGAGCACATGCGCCGCCGGAACGGTAACAGCCCCCATCACGGCCATGCCGAGGCATGACGCAAGCACGACAGCTCGCGTCGAGCCGGCACACGTCCGGTCGAACACTGACCCGTCGCGGGCAGACAACACCGGGAACGTACTGACAACGATCGATATCGCAAGCACCGAGCTCACGGATGTGAACACCTGTGCCCCGTACCCCAGGATGACCAGTGCGCCGGTCGATCCCCGGCCGTTGGCCAAGGCGATCACTGCGATGCTCGATGCCTCCTGCACCACCATCTCGGCCAGCCCAACCATCACCAGACCGCTGGCGCGGCGCGCGATGCCCGGCGGGAAGCGCAGGGTCGGCCGCAGCCGGAGGCGTAGTCGCAAGGTCGGCACCAGCCCGACAACCACCAGCGCCGCAACACCCAGCGTGGCCCCTGCCGAGAGGACGATCTCCGCCGACGTTGGCAGCCGGCTTAGGGGCAGCCCCTTGCCCATGGGGGCGAAGACGAGGAACGAGGCGATCAGCACCAGGCTGGAGACCAGCGGCGCTAGCGCATATCCAGCGAACCGGCGATGGGCCTGAAGCAGGCCGAACAACACGACCGAAAGCCCGTACAGCACGGCTTGCGGCGCGAACACACGCAGCATGGTGGCAGTGGTCGCGACGACGTCGGCATGGACGCAGTGCGCACTCGGGTTGGCCGGATTGAGTAGCGCCGCGATAGGCCCGGCGCCCACCAGCACGATGAGGGTGAGCGGGACGAGGATGACGAGCGTCCAGGTCAGCAGAGCCGAGGCAACCTGGCTGACCTCGGCCTTCGCCGCCGGATCGGTTCCTGACCGCTCCGCCGAGCGAGCCAGCACCGGCACCATCACGCTGGCCAGCGCGCCGCCGAGGACGAGCTCGTAAACCAGGTTGGGCACCTGATTTGCCGTGGCATACGCCGTGCCAAGGCACGTTGCGCCCACGGTCTGGGAGAACACCAGAGTTCGGGCCAGCCCGAAAACGCGCGCCAGTATGGTAAGGCCCGCTATGACACTGGCGCCGCGGACGATGCCCGCGGCGTACGAGTGCCCGCTGTCCGTTTCTCTGACTGAGCCCAACTCAGTCATGTGCTATCGCTCGCGCTAGTCCGCACGCGCCGTCCCAGATCTCCGCTGCTCGTGTGGTAGCCAGTGCCGGTAACACTAAAGCAGCCCGGACCGGCCGAGACGGCAGTTATGTCCGACTTCAAAGGCAAAATCTCTCATCCAAGCCAGGAACGGGGCCGCTTCTGCCAGCCGCCGCAGGACGCCGAGGCGGCTCCTCACCCCGCCTCCTCGCATACTCGGCCAGACCGAGCATCTCTCGGGCTCGCATCACCATAAACTCTCGTACGTCGGGCCGTCCCGGCGAAGGAGGCTCGACTTGAAGGCCCTCGTATTCCGTCACAGTCTCGCTCGCGAAGCCGCCTCCACCATTGGCGGACGCATCGATCAGCGCGCCTTCGTCTCGCGGTTCGCGCCAGTCCGCCTCGAGGACGTCGACGAGCAGCCGCTGCCCGCTGCCGACTGGGTGCGCGTCGAGACGACCTTCTCGGGCTTGTGCGGTTCAGACGTGAAGCAGATTCTCCTGAACGGCGCCCGCGACAACCCGCTGACGGCGCTGGTCTCCTTCCCGCATGTACTGGGCCACGAGGTGGTCGGGCGCCGCGCCGACACGGGCGCGCGGGTCGTGCTCAACCCGTGGCTGTCCTGCGGGCCCCGCGGCATTGACCCGCCCTGCCAGGCCTGCAAAGAAGGCCGCTACCCCTGGTGCCGCAATTTCCGCTCGGGCGACCTGCCTGTCTCGATCCACCTCGGCAACTGCGCCGCTGCCGCCGGAGCCCACGCAGAGCGTTTCGCGGCCCACCCGTCGCAGCTATTCGCTATCCCCGAGGGTGTCTCCGACGAGGCAGCCGTGCTGGCCGACCCGGTCAGCGTTTCCCTGCGCTCGATCCTGCTGGCGCCGCCGGCCGACGACCAGCCCGTCCTCGTGTACGGCTCAGGCACTCTGGCGTTCGCGGCCATCGCCCTCCTCCGCCACCTCTATCCGGCGGCGCAGGTGTGGGCGGCCTGTCGTCCTGGCGCACGCGCCGAGCTCGCAACCCGCCTCGGCGCTCACGCCGTGCTGTCCTCCTCCCCTGACGAGCTCGTCGCGCAGGTCGCGCGCCGCGTCGGCACGACGCCGCTGGAACCGTGGAGCAAGCGCGACTGGCTGCAGGACGGACCGACAGTGGTCTACGACACGATCGGGTCGACCGAGACCGTCGAGACATCGCTGCGGCTGCTCGCGACCGGCGGCACCCTCGTCGTCTCGGGCGTCGAGCCTCCCAAGCGCTTTGAGTGGACGCCCTTGTACTTCAAGGAGCTCAAGGTGATCGGCTCGAATGGCTTCGGCATCGAGGAAGTCGACGGAGTAGCGCAGCACGCCATGCAGCACTACTTCGACTTCATCGCCGGCGGGTTTGACCTGACGCCGGTCATCACCCACCGCTTCCCGCTCGAGCGCTGGGATGAAGCCGTCCTGGCGATCAAGAACTCGCGAAAGACCGGGGCCGTTAAAGTGCTCCTCGAGCCCGCACGCTGAAAGCACCGCGAGGGTGGAGGACGCTCGTCAAATGCAGATCCGGATCGAGGGAACCGACCTTCCTGGCCGGTCCTGCGGCCCGAGCCCGGACGTTCCTGGCGGTCACCACAACATCCACGTCGGCCTGCAGCGCCGCGGCAAGCCCGCCGAACTGCTCGGCCTCACCCCCGGCGACGCATCCGCCGCGACCTGGACGCTTGGTCGGTGGGCTGACGACGGAGACCCTGTCAGTTTGAGTCAAGAGCAGAGCCGTTATGCGGCCTTTGCCCCCACGAAAGTGACAGGGTCTCATACTCGCGGCCCGCAGCGGGCGTCTAGCCGCGGGTGTCACCGCCGAAACGGTCGTCGACGTCCTCGGCCGTCAGGCCGAAGTCCGCGAGTGCGTACTGATGCGCGGGACGGCCCACGCCGCCTGCGGCCTCGGCCTGCAGGACCCGGACGGCGTCCGCGGCGGCGCCGCTATAAGGCAGGCCGAAATGCGCGTAGACCGATTCGACGGTGCCGCCCGGGTCAGCCGTGAAATCCCCGTAGTCAACGTCCAGGAACTGTGCCTGGTCATATCGGGCCCGGGCCACGGCGAACTCTTCCAGCCCGCGCGCCCATAGTTCCAGCTGGTCCTTGCCGATTACCGCGCCGCGGAACCGCTGCGACCAGCCATCGGTGGCGTGCGCAGCGAGGCTGCACATGGACCCGATGACGGTGCGGGGCTCGCGGTGGGTCTGGATGATCAGCGCGTCCGGATAAACCGCGAGGATGGCGTCCAGCGCGAAGAGGTGACTCGGGTTCTTCAGCACCCACCGGTGCCCAGACTCGTTCAGCCCGATCAGCTGGAGATTGCGGCGGTGCCGCTGGTAGGGGCCGGTCCAGTCCTGGTCACGCAGCCAAGCCGAGTACGTCGGCAAGTGCGCCAGGCACTCATACGAAACCGATCGCAGCGTCTGCCTAAGCAGCTGCCAGCACTCCTCGACAGTGTCCGCCGCGATGTAGTGCACGCCCATGAATTCGGGATGCTCGACGTGATGACGCTGGTAGGCCGCCTGGATGTGCTGGAAGACGGGGTTGTCAGCCCAGGTGTCGCGGGCCGGACGTGGCTGCGGCATCTCGGCGAGCCACAACTCAAGCCCCTGGTGCGCGGGATCGGCGGTTAGCAGCCTGTGCAGGGCAGTCGTGCCACTCCTCGGCAGTCCGGTGACGAAGATGGGCCGCTCGATCGGCACGTTCGCGTGGTCCGGGTACGCCGCCCACCCGGCTTCGCTCAGCAGCCGGGCGGCCAGCGCGCCGCGCAGCCCGACCCTTGCCACCTTCTGGCCGAGCTGCGTCAGCTCAGCGTCGCGAGCGTAAGACTCCAGCAGCACGGCGAGGCCGTCGCTGTAGTCGTCGGCGCCGAAGTCGGTCAGGCCGGTCATGCGGCTCGCCGACTCGCGCAGGTCATCGACCGTGCCGACACTGTCGCGCCCTGTCGTCGTCATGGCTCAGTGGTGGTACTCGCCGCAGTTCACGTCGAGGCACTGGCCCGTAATGGCGCGCGCCAGCGGCGACGCCAGGAACAGCACAGCGTCGGCGATCTCGTCCGGCTCTGGCAGCCTGCCTAGGTCGATGTTGGCCGCGGTCTCGGCGTAGATCTCATCCGGGTCGACGCCGCGCTTCTTGCCGAGATAGCTGAAATACCACTTCAGCGACTCGCCCCAGATATGACCAGGCGCCACGGAGTTGACGCGGATCCCCTGCGGCCCGAGCTCGGTAGCGAGGCTTTGCGCCATTGCCAGCAGCGATGCCTTGGCCATCTTGTACGGGCCCATCGTCCGCTGGGAGAACCGCACGACCATCGAGTTGACCATGACGACCGAGCCGGACGTCGTCGCGAGCGCAGGTACGAACAGCCGCGTCATGCGGAGCGCAGAGATGACGTTGTTGTTGAAACCCGCTTGCACCGCGTCGAGATCCACTCTCGCGAGATCAGCGATCGGCGGCATCACGAGGGCGTTGTGCACCAGGGCATCGACCTTGCCGAACTCCTCGACGGCGGCGGAAGCCAGCCGCTCCGCGTCGGCCGGCACCGTCATGTCGGTGGGCACGACCAGGGCGCGGCGGCCGAGTTCCTTGATCTCCGCGGCGACGTCCTCGAGCCGGGACGCCGTGCGCGCAGCGAGCACGACGTCGGCACCGGCGGCCGCGCCGCGGATGGCGATCTGGCGGCCGAGGTCCGGACCGACCCCGGACACGACGAGCACTTTGTCCTGCAGGTACATCAGCGCGGCTCCCTGTCCACTAGCCCACCATCCGGTTCGCGACGGCGGCCTGTCGCGCCGCAATGCGCGCCCGGTACTCGGCCGGGGTGATCCTGGCATGCTCATAGATCGGCAGCCGATCCCGCAGGCTGGCAAACGGGACAACCTCGGCGTGCGGGCCGTCGGCCGCCGTGAGGTCCCTGGTCAGTCGTTGCCACCGGATCTGGACATAGCCGCGGGTGCGCCCGGTGAGCTCGAGCCAGTTCTCGATGCCGGGGTCTTGCTCGCTGATCACGAACCGCAGCATGCCGTCGTCGTCAGCGCGGGCCTGATCAGCGGTCAGGCTGGTCTGGTGGTTGATGTAGTCGAGCGAGATGTACCACATGCTCCCGAGCTGGATGCCCTGGTAGGGCGCCACGTCCTTGCTCGCCGCCGGCACAGTGACGATCATCGCCTTGTCCGGGCTCAGGTCGAAGTGCCCGGCCGCGGAGAACTGCGTCGCCAGCCCGCCAGGCGTCTGCCGAGGCGGGGTCATGGTGTTGACCGGCTCCTTCAGGTAGAACCACTCAGGAAACGTCAGGAACGTCCGCAGCCGCGACAGCAGCAGCTTGCCGGCGACGTTGTAGCGCTTAGCCAGCAGCGACGCATCCGGTGGCGGGGGGGCCAAGCCGATCTTGTCAGCCCGCTGTACGCGCAGGGTGCCACGCCTCTCGCGCGCCCAGTCGCTGTATACCTCCCGGACGACGAGCATCGCCGAGCCCGGGCCGAGCGGCACATAGTTGGCCGGAGCGGCGAGCGCCGGCGGTCCGAACCGCAGCTCAAACGTTCCGTCGGGCTTTATGTCCAGGCGCCGGTCGTCAAATGCCGTCAGGCTGTCCGGCACGTCGACAGGCGAATAGTCGCCGTTCAGGACCTGGAAGCTGAGGTCCGCTGTCGTCCCGCGCTGGCCGGTGACGATGTACTCGGCGTCGTCGCGCAAGTAGGCGTGCAGGTACAGCGTGTCGGGGTTGTCCAGGCCCAGCTTGGTGTATGGGCCGGTCGACTGCACGAAGTACGGGAAGTCCCGCTCATAGGCCCAGGCCATGTGGAGTGACGCCGCCATGCTGCCGGCCAGATAGTCGTATCCCTCGGCCAGATCCTGGTCGGTCTGCACGTGCGGCGCCGACGCAATGATCTTCTCGGCCTCGAGCACCGCGTCCGCGAACGACTGGGTAAGCACCGCTGCCTTTCGTGTGCGACGTGGTGCGGGCCGGCCTGCCTGCGCATCCCGCTGAGCGCCGGGTCGGCGACAATGACGACCCGGCATCCGAACCGGCCCGACCAAGGTAGAACACGTTCTAAATGGCCGTCAATGACCACAGCACGGCGGGCGACCAGTCAGCCGGCCTTCTTCGGCGCCCACATGTTGTCGATGAAGCGCAGTGAGGGTGTGTCGTCCAGCGAGCTCATGGTCTCGTAGATCCGCTGATAGCCAATGTGCGAGATCCGCCACTGGCCATCATCACCGCGCTCATACGTGTCCTCGTAGAACGCGGCCCCTTTGATCACCACCCGGAATTCAGTGGCAATGACGGTGTCCTCAAAGGACCACGTTCCTGTTGCCTTATCGCCGTTGACCGAGATCTCCGGCTGCCCGCAGCGGTGGACGGTGATGATGCCTGGACCCAGGTTGTCGCGCAGGTAGGAGACGATCTCGTCGCGGCCGCGCAGGCTCAGCGGGCGGCTGACCGCGTGGGTGCCGTAGTCGGCGCTGGCCTCGGCGGTGAACACGTCGCCGATCTCGTCCCACAGCTTCAGGTCAACGCAGCGCAGGTACCGGTACTTCAGCTGGCGGATCTCTTCCAGCGCCACAAGGTCCATGTCATCCAGCTTTCAGATCTGATTGACTTCCAACTGCAAACAAGAACATGTTCTACTCCAACTGGTCAACCCGCTCAGCTGGAGGAACCGTGCGCTTCTGCTACGCCGAGTCGATGACGGACCCGTCCTTCTACGCGCCGCTGGCGAGCGCGGCCGAGGAAGCCGGTTACGACTCGATGGTGATCCCCGACAGCATCTGCTACCCGGCGGAGTCGCAAAGCGTCTATCCGTTCAATCCGGACGGCACCCGCGAGTTCCTCGAGGACAAGCCATTCTTGGAGCCGTTCTCGCTGATCCCGTTCCTCGGCGCCGTCACGGAGCGGCTCCGCTTCATCACGTTCGTGCTCAAGCTGCCCGTCCGCAACCCGGTCCTGGTCGCCAAGCAGGCCACATCGACCGCGGTCCTGACGAACAACAGGCTGGTACTCGGCGTCGGGACGAGCCCGTGGCGCGAGGACTACGACGTGCTCGGCGTGCCCTGGCACCGACGCGGTCAGCGGATGGACGAAGCGCTCGCGATTGTCCGCGGTCTCTCGGCGGGCGGGTACTTCGAGTTCCATGGCGAGATCTTCGACATCCCGGCCATCAAGATCGCGCCCGTGCCGACGCGGCCGGTGCCCGTCCTGGTCGGCGGGCACGGTAAGGCCGCGCTGCGCCGCGCTGCCTCGGCCGGCGATGGCTGGCTGCACGGAGGCGGCGATCCGGCCGATCTGCCCCGCTTGCTTGCCCGCCTCGCCGAGTTTCGCGCCGAGTACGGGACCGCCGACCGACCGTTCGAGGTCCATGTCATATCGATGGACGCCTACTCGGCCGACGGAGTCCGGCGCCTCGAGGAGGCAGGCGTGACCGACGTCATCGTCGGCTTCCGCTGGCCGTATCACGTGGGACCTGACACCGAGCCGCTGTCGCCCAAGCTGGACAAACTCCGCAAGTATGCCGAGGACGTCATGGCCAAGACCCGCTAAGACTTGCGCAGTTCGTCGTCACGGAGGATTCGACACAGCCGGCGGTGGCTGAATCCTCCCGCCAAAACCGGGGAGCGCCAGATCGGGGCGCGCGCTCGATCCGCGCCCGTCTAGCCGATTCGATGTTCGTCCACCAGCGACGCGACCAACTCCCGCGGCAGGCCGTGTGTGTCGTGCAGGAACGCATAATCGTCTTCGCTAAGATCCCCCGCCGGGTAGAGCCGCCGCACCAGCGACCGGCTTCGCCTCAGCAGCTCGCCGAACTTGCGTTCCTCCGACACCAGCACGTCGCGAACCAGCGACGGCTCCACGAACACGCCGAACCGCGCAGCAGCATCCAGGATTAGGTCACTCGGCAGGTCACCGAGCGTCAGGCGGGCATCGCCCTGACCCCAGAGCGCCGTCAGCGCGCGGCGCAGCAGCCGCCGCAGCACGTATCCGCGAGCCGTGTTCGACGGCCGCACGCCGTCGCCGATGATCACGGTCGCGGCCCGCAGGTGGTCAGTGCTGATCCGCAGCGATCGCTCATCCGGCTGCCACAGGCGTGTGAGCGCAACCACCCACGGTGCGAACAGGTCAGTCTCATACACCGACGACACCCGCTGCGACACCATGAGCAGCCGTTCCAGGCCCATGCCGGTGTCCACGCTCGGCTGCGCCAATGGTGACAGCTGCCGGTCCGGGTGCCGCTGGTACCGCATCGTGACGTGGTTCCACAGCTCCAGCCACCGCGAGTCGGTACTGGGGCGGCCCGACGGCGGGCCCGTGCCGGTCCAGACGAAGATCTCCGAATCGGGTCCGCACGGGCCAGTCGGGCCATTGGACCACCAGTTATCCGCCGCGCCCAGCAACTCGACGGGCAGCCCGAGCTCCGACCACGTCGACACCGCCTCCGTATCCGGTCCTACCTGGTCGTCGCCGCCGAACGCAGTCGCGTACAGCTGGTCACGCGGCAGCCCGAAGTGGTTACAGATCAGCTCCAGGCCCCATCGCAGGCTCTGCGGTCCGCCGTAGTCGCCAAGCGACCAGGAGCCGAGCATCTGAAACACGGTCAGGTGCGTGCTGTCCCCGACCTCGTCCAGGTCGGTCGTGCGCAGGCAGCGCTGGATGCCCGTCAGCCGCCGGCCCAGCGGATGTGGCGCCCCTTCGAGATACGGCGTGAGCGGGTGCATGCCCGACGTCGTGTACAGGACCGGATCGCCGGAACGCGGCACCAGGGAGCTGCCTTGGATCTCCCGATGGCCGCGACTTCGGAAGAAGTCGACAAACGTGGAAACTGTCGTGCTGGTGTCCATGGTGATGCGCCTCTCGGATTCGGGCGCCGGAAACAACGCCGCGGGCGCAGCCCATCAAGCAACGAGAGAAAGGAACGCCGGCGAGCCGTTCCCGGTCGCCGGCAGTTGGATGAGGTCAGGCAGCGGCAACCGGCGAGCACGTAGCTCGCGCGGCCGCAACGAAGCGTGGGCAGCTGCACCTCATGCATTCACTCTACCCAGCGTGCACCTGACGATCACAACCCATTAACCGCTGGGAACGCGGCCGACCGGCTCGGTCCGCTTCCCGCGCACGCGGCCGCCCGCGCCTATCCAGTCGCAACACGCCGCTCAAAACCGGGGAAACCTCCCGGACTGGTCCGCTTTCCCGCAAGATAACTGTTGGTCCCAGGTTGCTGGCGACTCCTACTAGCACTGCCACTGACCTGAAGGGATCCACCCGTGATGAAGCCATTCGTCGTCGCGATCCTGGCTGTCGCCGGCCTGACCACCTGCGCCTGCTCGGGCGGGTCAGGCGGGACAACACAGCCAACCAACACGATTACTGTCACTGCGCCGGCGACCAGCCCGGCCGCCAGCGCGACGACCCAGCCGGCCACCAGCACCTCATCCGCCAGCACCACATCGAGCGGCACCGCCGCGGCCGCCGGTTGCCTCACCCGGTACCTGAATGGCTCGACCGGGCTGAGCCAAGGCGCTCTGGGCTCGACCTATATCGCCATCGTCTTCAAGAACCTCAACAATGTCCCGTGCACGCTGTATGGATTTCCCGGCGTCGCCCAGGCCGCTGGCACGCCGGTCACCGACATCGGGAAGCCGTCGACCGAGGATCACTCCACCTCGCGCGAGCTCATCACGCTTCAGCCCGGCGGTTACGCCAACGCGACCCTGCGGATCGTCGAAGCGGGTAACTACTCGGCCTCGACCTGCAAGCCAGTGAACGCGGCGTGGCTCGCCGTCATCCCGCCGAACCAGACGGTCCCGCTATACATCCACTACAGCTCGATGGCCTGCAAGGGGTCGGTCAACTTGCTGAGCGTCACAGCGGTCCGGCCAGGCAACGGCGGCTGATCGCACCTCGGCGGCTGATCGCGTCTCGGCGAGTGATCTCGGTACCGGCTGGTCGATCGGGCCTCGTGCGGTCGATCTGGTCTAGAAGAGGCTGAGCAGGCGCTCGGCCTGGCGAGCGAGGGTATCCGGTGGATTCCGCTCGCTCGCCAGGCTGCCTGGCCGCAGGAGCAGCAGCCAGTGGAGTGCGCAGAGGCGCCGGCAGTCCGCCAGCCTGACGCGCTCGGCCGGCGTCAAGTCGAACGCCTCTCTGAACTGATCACCGTCGAGCCCCGTTTGCAGCCAGGCCGAGATGTGCTCGACGAGGAGCGCGAGCTCGAGGGCGCGGTCGCTTAGTCCAGAGTCCTCGAAGTCCACGATCCGGATCCGCTCGCCGTCCCAGAGGAAGTTGGCAAGGTTGGCGTCACCCTGACCGAACACGGGCTGGCGTCCGGCCGGGTCGCCGGTAACGCTCACGGCCCACGTCAGCCAGTCCAGGCCGACTGAGTACGCGGCCTGGATGAGCGGATCGCGACCCATCTCTGGCCGCTCGCTGGCCACCTCGCTAACTGCGTGTACGAGCTGCGCCTCGTTGCCGTACTCGCCGGCGACCGCGATCACGCGGTCGACGGGGACGGACTGCCAGAGCTGACCCAGGGCACGGACAAGCGCCGACTCCTGCTCCTGCGTCAGCGGCCAGGCGCCCAGCGGTTCGCCGGGCAGCAGTGACATCTCCACGACGGGCTCGACGCCGAACAGGTCGGCCCGCAACGGCTCAGGTGCGAGACCAGGAGCGTGCTCGTGAAGAAGTTGCAACGCCCGCCACTCCCGCGCAGGCTCGCCGCGCGTGTGCTGGATGAAGCGCTTGACCACAACCCCGCGCTCGGAGTCGACGCTGAGCTGGTGCGTCAGCACCTCGGTCTCAACTCGTGTCCTCCGCGCTCGTGTGCTCCGAACCGCCTCCAACCCGCCTCCGAACGGTCCGACGGGACGGGCCAGGGCACGTCGACTTCGACCGGCTGGCTGTAGTCGACGCCGGGCACGTCGAAACCGTAGAGCTGCCAGATCTGCCTCCGGAACCAGTCCAGGTCCGCGAGCCCGTCCATCAGCTCACCGGTCCCTGCCTGCCATCGGCGGCGCAGCTCGTCCTGGACCTCGTCAGCAAGCTCCCAGTCGTCGAGCCGCAGTCGTCCCTGGTTGTCCGTCGGTCCCGGTTCGCGTCCGGTGAGGTGGTCCCAGAGCCGAACGACTGGCGTATCGCCGACTCGGCCGCGTCGCCCGCCACGTTGTGCAGCAAGCTCAGGTACAGCGAGATGCCGGGAATCGCGAGCGAGGACATCGTGACGGCTGCACTATGCACGGACGTCAGGGCTGTGCCGCCAGCCGGCGCCAGGACGCCGTCGGTCAGCTGCGCCGCGGTCGCTTCGAGATGATCCTTGGCGCGACCGATTGTGCCCAGCCGGTAGATCGGTGCGGTGAGGTCGGAGCCGACGTACGTCAGCGCCGCGGTCATGAAGCCAGGGGCCAGCATGCCACGCCCAGCCAGGTCAGCGACCCAGATGGCCCAGTCTTCGCCGCCCATGACCTTGACGGTGGCGTCGATCTCGGCGTCGGTGGCCGGCTCGTGGGTCGACTCGCGCACGACAATGCCGTCAGCGAAGGCCACGTTCCTGGCCTGGTAGCTGGCGCCGACCGGCTTGACTGCGGAGTGATAGACCGTCCCGGTCAGCGGGTCGGTCCGGCGCGGTGCGGCGACGCTGTAGATAAGGATGTCGACCTGACCGAGGACCGCGGCTGCCCGGTCGAGCACATCGGTCCGGACCGCGGGATCGAAACAATCACCGCTGACCGGCTCGAACGCCAGCCGAGCATCGGCAGCCCGGTCGGCCAGCGTCGCTGTGCGATACCAGCCAGCCGACGCGGACCGGCGCGGCGTCGCCGCCCGCTCGTAGCACAACCCGATGACGCGGGCACCGTAACCGAACAGGCCGGCCGCGGCAGCCGCCTGTCCGTAGCCCGCGCTACAGCCGACGACGAGGGCGCGGGGCCCTGGAGCCTCGGATGGGCCGGGCCGATCGCGGGTCGTCTCCGCGATCATCGCGTCGACGGTTGCAGCGCAGCCTGCTGGATGTGCGTCCAGGAAGATGAAGCCCTTGCCCTGCGGGCGTAGCACTCTGGCGACCATTCCTGCTGTCATTCCCTCCGGCGGGCCGGTAAATAGGCGAGAGCATATTGCGGCCCTGCCTAGTCCGTCCGCCACGGGCGGACCCGTGGCGCACGGCTTGGCTGGTGCCGCTCTGCTGCCCCTAGTACAGGCTGCCCGTGAGCTCAGGCCGGCCCGTAAGCCGTCCCGTAAGCTCAGGCCACTGAGTCTGCCGCTTGGCCGCTCTCGAGCTCGGCGGCCTGGGCCTTGGTGCCGTTCGGCGAGTCGAACAGCGTGACCGACTGGGCCGCGGATCCGGACAGGCTCTTCTTGACCGATTCCAGGATGGTCAGGCCCTGGCCGACGAGGCCGGCCGCGATCTCGCTCAGCCCATCCGCTCCATTGAGCACGCTGACATTCGCGCCAGCCAGGCCTGCCGCCGCTTCCTTCACGATCATCGGCAGCTGCTCGATGAGCATCCGGTCGAGCGAGACGCGGTCGTTCGAGGCGGCGGCGGCGGCCTGCAGCCTGGTCCGCTGCGCGTCCGCCTCGGCCAGAATCCGGACCTTCTCGGCCTCGGCCTCGGCCGGCTTGACCACTTCGGCCACAAGCTGGCGCTGCCGGAGCTCGGCCTGCCGGTGTGCTAGATCGGTCTGTGCCGACAGCACGCTCATCTGTGCCTGCGCCTGGGCCAGCGGGCCCGACTGCGCGGCCTCGGCTTGCGCCTTGTCCACCTCGGCCTTGTACTGCGCCTGCACGACCATCGTCTGTCGCTGATACTCGGCCTGCTTACGCTGGGACTCCTGCTGGGCCTCAGCGGCGGCCTGGTTCGCCTGCGCTTGCGCGATCTGGGCCTGACGCTGGATAGCCGCGTTGTGCGGGGCGGCCATCGCGTCGATGTAGCCGCTGTTCATGTCGTCGATCGACTGGATCTGGAGCGAGTCCACGGTGAGGCCGATCTTGGCCATCTCCGCCTTCGAGCCGTCCAGCACCTCGGTCGCCAGCTTCTGGCGCTCGGTCACGATCTCCTCGACCGTCATCGAGCCGATGATGGAGCGGAGGTGACCGGAGAAGATCCGGCCGGTCAGGGTGGACATCTGGTCCTGGTCCGACAGGAACCGCTGGCCGGCGTTGACGATGCTCTCCGTGTCGTTGCCCACCTTGAACGCGATGACCGCCCGGACATTCAGCGAGATGCCCTGCTTGGTGACGCACGTCTCGGTGACCTCGGACTCGCACATGGACAACGTCAGGTACCTTGTCTTGCGGAAAAACGGGGCGACGAATGTGCCGTGCCCCACGACTACCTTGAACGGAGCGCCGCCTTTTCCCGAGCGGCCACCGGAAATCAGCATCGCCTCATCTGGCGCAGGCACCCGGTAACCAAACATGTCTCTCATCTCCACTTTCGACCCCGTGCCGACGGCAGTGCCGGCTTATCCCAGTATGTTCCTGGTGCGGACCTAGAGCGCGTCGTCTTGTTCGAATTCAGCGAGCGGGTCGGTCCAGGGGCTGACATCGACGACGCGATGCCCGCGAGACTCGATGACCAGGACCGTCGCTCCCCTCGGAAGCGGCTCTGCTGACCAGGCAATAAACGCCTCGGAGCCACCTCGGACAGGCACTAGGACCTCACCGGGACCGGCCGCTCCGCGGCTGGCGACGATGATCTTCCCGATGCACCCGATGAGAGCCTCGTCACGCGCCATCGCTACTGATCCTCACGACGTCGTCTGGATGCTCATTCTGCGGCGGGGAATAGCCCGCACGCCACACCCGTTGTAGCTCCCGTCGGTGCGCTTGGGTCCCCCGGGCCGCATTTACTGCCTTCGCGGAATACCGTACGGCTGGAGCCGCGATGCGCCACTCGCCGAGAGGCGACCTCGCATCGACGCCCGGCACGCCCTCGTGAGCAGACGCTCCCGGGGGCGTCGTCACGTCCGGCGCCGGACGGCAGCTGGGCCAGTCTCATGCATGGTCAGTCGTATCGTACGGCCAGTCCGGCATAGTCAGCGGATCCTGGCCGCGGCCAGTTGCCGGCGCAGAACGGCAGGCGCCTCCGTCAAGGAGGGACCGTACCAAGTCAGGTGACGGCCGCTTACCAGCGCCGTCCGGCTGCCAGGGAACGCCTCCGGTCCATCGGACGCGGTGAAGCGGTAGGGCTCATCCGGCAGCACAACCAGATCAGCGCCGACGGTCCGCAGATCGTCAATGTCCACGCGCGGGTAGCGCTGCTCGTGCCCGGCGTACATGTTCGTGACGCCGAGCCTGGCCAGCAGATCGCCGGCGAACGTGTCCCGGCCGAGGACCATCCACGGCCGGCGCCAGATCGGTACCACGGCGGCCAGGCTGCCGCTGATGGACGGCTGCTGCCACACTGACGCGGCTGCATCGAGCCAGGCCGGACTCGGCTGCCGGCACGCGATGGTAATCATCCGCCGCAGCGAAATCAGCGCCTCCGGCAGGTCACGGATCCTGGTGACCCAGACTGCCAAGCCGGCCGAGCGCATGGCGTCCAGGTCTGGCTGACGGTTCTCTTCCTCATTGGCGAGGACGACATCCGGCTGAAGGGCCAGCGCCCTGGCGATGTCTGGATTCTTGGTCCCGCCGACGCGAGTCACCGCCAGATCACAAGGATGCGTGCACCAGTTCGTGGCACCAACGAGCAACGCCGGCGCGCACGACGCCACCGTCTCGGTCAGCGACGGGACAAGGGATACGACGCGGCTGACGACCGCGGGCACCGTGACTGGGAGGCCGATGTCGTCTATGGTCGGCGCCGACGCGCCGGCGTGTCCCGTTGCCTGGCTCATCGCGCCCCCAGACTCCGCGATCCCCGTTGATCGCCGTCCATCGCCCTCATTCTGGCCGGATTCCCCGGCGGGCACCAGCCTCTGATTTCCTCCGGGCGCTCGCATACCCTAGGTGCTCGGCCGCTGGTCAGACCCGCGGCGCCGAGCCACGGTGAGCGCGACGCAAGCCGAGGAAGGCTTAACCTGATGACTGATGCCGTACCGCAGCCGGTCGTGGCGGGGCTGGACGACCCGTTCGCCCAGCTGACAGGACCGCTGGCGGACACCAGGAAGCTGCACTTCGAGGTCGCGAGCACCACCCAGCTCACGCCGCACATGCAGCGCATCGAGCTAGCTGCAGCCGAGCTCGACGGGTTCAGTTACCGGCCAGGGCAAGATGTCATGCTGCTGGTCGATGTCGACGGCCGCCGGCCCGTTCGGCGCCGGTACACCATCAGGCACCTCGACAGAGCGCGCCAGGTACTCACGATCGACGTCGTCTTGCATGGCGATGGCCCGGGCGAGCGCTGGGTCCGCTCGGCTAAGCCCGGCGACCGCATCGAGGGCATCGGCCCGCGGGGCAAAGTGTTCGCCGCCGTGTCGGCGGACTGGCACCTTTTTATGGGCGACGAGGCCGCCATGCCGGCCATCCTCGCCATGACCGAGTCGCTGCCCGGCGACGCGGACGCCACGCTCGTACTCGAGATTCCGGCGGCCGACGACGAGCAAGACGTGTCCGCCGCCGCCCGGACCCGGCTGAGCTGGCTGCACCGGCTCGGCCGCCCGGCCGGCGAACCCTCCTCTTCGCCGCTCGTGGCGGAAGCGGCGGAAGTCGAGATGCCTCCCGGCAACGGACGCGCCTACTTGCTCGGCGAGGCCTCAGTTGTGCTGGCACTGCGCGACCGGCTGACCGCGCGCGGGCTACCGCCGGATCAGATGTCGCCGAAGGCGTACTGGGGCCGCGGCCGAGCGAATGCCGGCCATGGCGAGCCAGCCAGAGACTCCTGACAACCTGGCTATTGGTCCCTGAATGCAGGCCGCGCCGACGGCATTCGGGGCGACAGCGGCGCCCGCCAAAGGAACAGCCAAACACCTGTTCTTTCTCAATCGGCATGAAGCTGCTTCATAATGGTGGGAACCAGCCGTAGGCCCGCTCTGCCGGAAGGGAGCGCTTCGGTGGCATCCGCAGTAGCGGCAGAGGTCTCAGCAGTGCTGGCTAACACCTCGACCCGGACGCTGATTCTCGGCATCGACAAGGCCGGCCAGATCCGCCAGCACGACCGCGGCGCGGGCGACGTACTGGCCACCGAGCCGGGCGAGCTGATCGGGACCGACCTCGGCACCTTGCTCGCCGTGCCGGACGGACCGAACGCCAAGGTTCTCCAGTCGCTCATCGACGGAGCCTGCTCCGACCGCGAGGGCACTAACGTGCTGTCGTTCCGCACGGCCAACGGAGCGACCGCCGACGCGGTCGTGACGGTCCAGCCGATCCGGTCGGCCGATCCAGAGCTCGTCGGCCAGGTCATCATGCGCATCGCGCCGCCGGTTCAAGAGCGCTTCCTGGACCCGGCGGTGATGCGGCAGGTTATGGTCGACGGCGCCGTGCGGAAGATCGCCGGCGCGCTCGACATCGATCAGATGGCGCCCGAGCTGATCAACATCATCGTCCCCCACTTCTGCAACGCCGCCGGCCTGGTCGTGCTCGAGAGCCTCGTGGCTGAGGACGAGTTCCCGTCCTCGTCGCTGGATGGGACCGAACTCGTCCGCCGCCTCGCTGTCGCTCACGACGACGGCGACGCCGCGTGGGACGCCGCGTTCCCGACCGGCGAGATCCTGCGGTACCCACCCGACACGCCATACACCCGGTGCATGGACTCGGGCCGGCCCGTGTGCGAGGTCGTCAGCGGCCGCAGCGCCGACTCGATGGCGGCAGCGTGGATCCGTCGGCCGGTCGCCGAGCTGCTGTCTGGCGTGTCGATGCTGCTGCTGCCGCTTATCGCGCGGGATGTGATGCTCGGCTTCTTCGTCTGCGTCCGCCAGGTGGGTTACCGGCGGTTCGACGCGTATGACACCGAGATCGGCATGGAATTCGCGGCCCGCGCCGCAATCTTTATGGACAACGCCCAGCGATATAGCCGGGAGCGTGCCACGGCGCTGACGCTGCAGCGCAGCATGTTGCCGACCGGGCTATCCGCGCCATCATCCGTCGAGGTCAAGCACCGCTACCTGCCTGGTAGCAAGCTGATCGAGGTGGGCGGCGACTGGTACGAGTCAATCGCGCTGCCTGGCGCGCGGGTCGCGCTGGTGGTGGGCGACGTTGCCGGGCATGGCGTGCGCGCCGCCGTGACGATGGGGCGGCTGCGGACCGCTATTCACACGCTGGCCATGCTTGAGCTGCCCCCGGCCGAGACCCTCCAGCAGCTCAACGAGCTGATGAACGAGCTTGGCGTCCGTGAGCCGCACTTCGCGACGTGCGTGTACGCGATTTACGACGCCGTCAGCGGCAATTGCGAACTCGCATCCGCCGGTCACCTGCCGCCGCTGCTGGTGCGGCCGGACGGCACCAACGAACTGCTCGACGTCATGCCGGCGCCGCCGCTCGGTGTGGGGACCGGCCTTATCCAGAGCCGGACCCTCGGCATCGAGGATGGCAGCCTGCTCGTGCTCTACACCGACGGGCTGGTGGAGAAGCGGGGCCGGGACATCGACGAGGGTCTGGGCAGGCTTCGGGAGATCTTCGGTCCGGGCTCGGCCGACCAGCCTCTGGAGGACCTGTGCCGGGCGACGCTGGCCGGCGTATATGCGGACGAGCACCGCGACGACATCGCCGTGCTCATGGCGAGGCTGCGGCGGATCTCGTCGGATCACGTGGTGAGCTGGACGCTGCCATCGGAGCTGACATCGGCGAGCCGCGCCAGGTCGCTGATCCGCCGGCCGCTCCGGCGCTGGGACCTGCTGGAGCTGCTCCCGACTGCGGAGCTGCTCGTATCCGAGCTAGTGACCAACGCGGTCCGGTATGCGCAGGGCAAGATCGGGCTCCGGCTGATCCTCGAAGCCGGCCTCGTGTGCGAGGTCATGGACGAGTCCGCCGCCCTCCCGCGGCTGCGGCACCCCGACGACTCCGACGAGCGTGGCCGCGGTCTCCAGGTCGTGAGCCAGCTCGCTCAGCGCTGGGGCGCCAGGCGGGCGGCGACCGGCAAGGTCGTCTGGTGCGAGCTTCCCCTGCCGTACTCCCGACCCCAGCTCGCCTGACCTAGTCCGGCCCGCCTAACTCGGCTTGAACCGAGCGCGTCAGGCCGTGGCGGTTGGCTGCGTCCGCGTGCCCTGTGCCCTGGTGTCCTGCTTGATGGACAGCTTCCCGTTCCGCATGACGCCCAGGCGCTGCGCCCGGCGCGCCACGGTGCTGTCGTGCGTGACGAGGACCAGCGTCAGGTGCTGGTCACGCCACAGGTTCTCGAGCAGACCGATGATGTCGTCCCTGGTGTCTTCGTCCAGGTTCCCGGTCGGCTCGTCTGCGAGCAGCACCTTGGGCTGCTTGACCAGGGCCCTGGCGATAGCGACCCGCTGCTGCTGGCCGCCGGACAGCTCCGATGGCAGGTGCTTCGCGCGATCGCCAAGGCTGACATCGGCGAGCGCCTGAGCGGCGCGCTCCCGGCGCTCGGCAGCGTGGATGCGGAGCGGGACCAGCGCGGTCTCGACGTTCTCCTGCGCGCTCAGTGTCGGCACCAGATTGAAGGTCTGGAATATGAAACCGATCGACGCCGCCCTGACCTTGGTCACCTGGCTCTCCCTCAGCTCAGCCAGGTCAACCACGCCGGTGTCATCGCCAAACTCGATGCTGCCCGACGTCGGTCGGTCGAGGCCTCCCAGCATTTGCAGCAGCGTCGACTTCCCGTGTCCGGTGGGGCCCTGGATGGCCAGCCACTCGCCGTCCTCGATATCCACATCGACGCCCTGGAGAGCGGCGACGACGCCGCGGCCCTTGTAGTAGTCCTTCTTCACCGCAGTCAGCTTGTACATGACGCTCCCTGGATGGCCGCAGATCCCGCAGTTCTGAATCGACCCGATGTGACCGGGCTTCTCATTCGACCCTCGCCAGTGCCGCGGCCGGGCGCAGCCTGGCCGCGCGCCAACCGCCGAACCCGCCAGCGATCAGGCCGCCCGCGATGGCCAGCACGACGGCCGCCGCGATGGCGGCGCCCGTGACAGGCGCGCTGAGGTGAACCAGGGTCGTGTGCGCCGCGGGCTGGCTGGCGGCGGCGAACCGGCTCGCCCCGCCGCCAGCGCCCCCGCCACCGAACCCGCCGCCACCGAACCCGCCGCCACCACCGCCGCCGCCGCCGCTGCCGAAGAACCTCGCGCCGCCCGGCGTCGCGGTGCCCGTGTTCTGGCCAAGCGAAGCCGTCAGTGTCGGCGCGAAGTGGCCCACTAGCGCCGAGCCGAGGAAGCCGAGGCCGACCCCGATGATGCCGCCTGCAATGCCGATGGTGATTGCTTCGCCGACAACCTGGCCAACGACCCGGCGGCTGTTCCAGCCGAGCGCCTTGAGCGTGCCGAACTCCCGGACACGGCGCGACACCGCCGACATGGTCAGCAGGCTCGCGAGCAGGAACGCCGCCGCGAGCACCGCGATGGCGAGCCACCGGCCCAGGTTGTTAGCCAGGCTCGAGGCGTTTGCGACCGAGCCAGTCAGCTGACTTGCCAGATCAGAGGAGTTCTGGACGTTGGTGTGGGGCAGCGCCGCCCCGATCGAATTGGACACGGTCGTGATGTTCGTCGCGCTGTCGGCGGCCACGTAGATCGTGTTGACCTCGTTCTTCAGGCCTGACAGCGCCTGCGCCCGGCTAAGCGGGATGTAGGTGTCGAATGAGTTGGCGCTCGCGGGGACGCTGACGATGCCGACAACCCTGAAGCTGGTCTTGGCGATCGTGACCGTGGAGCCGACCGAGATCTTGCTGGATTTGGCGTAGTTCGCATCGACGAGCGCGACGTCCGCGGTGTTGTCCGCGGCCGTCAGCGTGCGGCCGGCCGTGAGCTTGCCGAGGCTCAGCGGGCCGAGCCCGGCTGCGCTGCTGGCGACGTCGACGCCATCGACGGTGAACGAGCTCGGCGTGAACGCGCCACGGAATGTCCCGCCGCCGCCACTGCCACCGCCGCCGCCACCGCCGCTGCCGGTGCCGCCGCCAGAGAAGTTGATCGCCGGGATCGTGCCGGTGATCTTGGTGTCGGTCAGCGTAAGGCCGCCGGAGGCCGCCGCGACGTTCTTCAGGTTCGCGACCGTGGCGAGGTTCGCGTCGGTCATGGTGCCCAGGCCGGCGCCGCGCAGCGTGTCAATGTCGATCTTCGTGCCAGCGGCCGGGCGCTTGCCGGTGCCGAACGCGCCACGAAAGCCGAACGCGCCCGGCGTGGACGAGCCCGCGGCCGGCGCCTTGGTGACGGTGATGTCGGTGTCCTGGCCGTACAGCGAGTGGAGGACCTCACCCTGCGCGTTCTTCACGCCGCTCGACAGCGCCGTCACGGTGATGACAAGCCCGATGCCGAGCGCCAGGCCGAGGACGATGATGCTTGCCTGCCGGGCGCGCCGGCGCAACTCGCGCCCCAAGTAGGTAAAGAACATCCGCACTCCTCGCAGCCAGTTATTGTCCCGGATCCACGTCCAAGGGCTGCCGCCTCGTCGCGGCCCGTCGCGTTCTGGCCGCATGCACCAGGCCCGCGGCGGTTCAGATCATGGGCCGGCTACCTGAACGCGGGCTGAGTGCGCTCTGCGAGCTAGCAGGACACCTTGGGCGGCGTATGCGGCCTGCGCCGCTAGACGAGCGATCTCGATGGGGCGCGAACGAGACCGCCGTCCGCCTCACCGTCGCCGTGACCCTGGCCGGCCGCGACGTACCGGCCAAGCGCGCCGAGGGGCACCAGCAATCCCGGCAAGAGTGCACCTCGCCGCCGGGCCGAACTTCGCGCGCCTAGCCCGCTGGCCGCGCCCGCGTGCTCCGGTCGGCTCGGGTCGGGCCGGCTCGGGACGGCCCGGCTCGGGTCACGTCCGCTGCGTGCGCCGACGTCGCTCCGATAGCCGTACATCGTCTCGTCGCGCCAGCCGCCGTCAGGCTGCTGCGCCCGCACGAGCCAGTCGGCCGCGAGGTGGACAGCGTTGCTGGTCTCAGCGCCGCCCGCCGTCAGCAAGGCAGCCATTGCGCGGGCGGTTGCTTGCGACGTGGCCGCGCCCGCGACTGAAACCCAGCCTCCGTCGAGGTTCTGCTGACGCAGCAGCCAGTCGACGGCCGACCTGATGGGCGGTTTCGCCGGCAGCACTCCGGCGACGATCAGCGCGGGCAGCACGGTCGTCGTGGTGGTGAGCGAACTGTCGCCGCCTCGGCCAGGCCACGATCCGGCTGGCTGTTGCTGGCGGAGCAGCCAGACCACTCCGTGCCGGATAGCCCGGCCGTCGGCAGCGCCGTGTGTCGCTAGCGCCCGCACGACGTGCGCGGTCACCACCGCCGAACCGCTCCAGCTTCCGTCCCGCCCTTGCATACCGATCAGCCACCGAATCGCGTTGTGGATCGCTGGCCTGCCGGTCAGCCCCGGCAGCTTGACCCGGCTCAGGGCGACCAGCACACGCGCGGTGTCGGCCACCACCGGATACCCGTCCCGACCGAAGGACCAGCCCGACGGCTCAGGGCCGCCCGCGAGGCCGGGACCCGCAGCCGGACCCTCGATTCGCTGGAGCAACAGCCAACGGCCAGCCGTGACGACCGCCGGGTGGTCAGGCGCTGCGCCTCCGTCCGCCAGCGCCTCGAGCGCCAGCGTCGTCTCCAGCACCGGTGGCAGGCGCACCGCGGCCGGACGCGGAGATCCCGCTGCCTGCCGCGGCTGGGCGGTGGCGGCGTTGAGCCAGGACAGTCCCTTGGCCAGCACCGGATGGTCGTGCGGATACCCGAGCAGGTGCAGCGCCACCAGTGAGCACGGCCAGGTGGGCCGCCGGGCTGGCGGCAGTCCTGAGCGGTGCTGCCAGCCGATGAGCCACTGCCCGCACCTGCGAAGTGCTGGCGTGTGCGCGGCCGCCGGCGCCTGCATGTGGCGGCGCGGGCGGCGATCCGCTGCCTGGACCCGGGCGGTGTCGCCAGCCCGCAGCTCACTGAGGCGGAGCGGCAGCGGGTGCACGGGCTGCAGCGTGCCGATGATCGCGAGCGCGACGGCAGCAGGCCGGCTCGCCGCGTAGCGACCGGGCAGGTAGCTGAGTTCAGGGGCCGGAACGGGGACTTCTGACCATGCCACCAGCCCGAACAGCGCCAGCCAGGTCCGGGCGAGCACTCCGGCCGCGCCGACGCCGCCCGCATCCCTGATCCAGCCGGCGGCGACAGCCATGTGGTACGCATCGGCCGAGTCGCCAGCGAGGCGCAAGGCCAGATAGGCGAGCACGGATGCGGACAGGTCTCCGACGGCGGCCGGCCCGTCGCCCTCCGCCGCAGACTCGCCGCTTCCCGTCCAGCGCCCGTCGGCCTGCTGCAACGACCTAATCTGCTGCGCCGCGGTGTTGGTGGTCTCGGCGGTCCTGATCCCGAGGACGTCGGCGACCAGCATCGCCTCGGCCTCAAGCGTCACGTCGCCCGCTGGGCGCCCGGACCACCAGCCCTGGCTGTCCTGGCGAGCCAGCAGAATCTGGCTCGCACGCTGCACGGCGGCCGCAGCGGCGGCTCGGAACTTCGGGATGTCCTGCTCGGCGGTGGTCACCATGCGCTGGTCATTTCGTATCGGCCGATGATTCGCGCTGGCCCGTCATCTCCGGCTGCCCCGTGTCTTCGACCGCGATGGCCGGAGCAAGCACCACGGCTGCGCCATCGGCGCTGGCGCGCGGCGCCGGCGGACGCACACGCGTGACCGGGCCGCCACGGGCCGCGCCCCGAACACGCAGCTCGGCGATGACCTTCTGGGCCGCCGACTGGCCACTGCGGACGGCCCCCTCCATCGTGTCCGGCCAGCCGGTGTCGGTCCAAGCGCCGGCGACCGCGAAACCTGACGGCGCCGCCGCCATCACTCGCAAACGGTGCGAGCCGGGCACGTGCGCGATCGTGGCGCGGCGTTCCCTGGTCACGAAGAAGTCCGTCACGATGGCCTCCGCCGCCGCGGGGAACAGCTCTTCCAGGACCGGCAGCATCTCCGCCCGCAGCGTCGCGACGGGAGAGTCGACGTAGGCGTCGGCGGCGCGTACCGAGGCGGCGAGGTACTGCCCCGAATGCAGACCGGCTGACTCCGTCTTGTCGACGACCCAGTGCACGGGTGAATCCACAGCGGCAGCGAACGGCAGCTGTGTCACCCGGCTGCCGTAGACGACATGCAGACTGATCACGGGCGACGGCTCGAGACCGGACCAGCTCGCCGCGTCGTCAGCGAGCATGGGCGGCGCCAGCCCGGCCGCATCCCAGGCCGGCACGGCCAGGACGATCCCGGCTGCATTGATCTCCGTCGGAGCGTGCTCGTACACGGCCTCACGCTCGATCGGCAACTCTCCCCCGCCGCTCGCCGCCACACCGCGTTGTGCGCCGCTTTGCGCTCCGTGGGCGAGCCGGACGACAAATCCGCCAGCCGGGCTGACGCGCACCGCCGCAGCCCGGACACCTAGTCGCACCGTGACTTTGAGCTGACTCAGCAGTGCCGTTGCCGGGCCCCCGTGAAGTTTGCTGAATGGCACCAAAGGAATGCCGATATCTGCATTGCCGCGTCGCGCGAGCAACGCTGTACTGATTGCGGCTGCTGCGAGCGGCAAGTCCGCGCGGTCGGCGCCCACATTCAGCGCGGACAGCGACAGCAGATCCCAAAGCGCGCTGCGGGCACGCTCGTCTTGCCAGTGCCGGGCAAGCCAGTCACCGAGGCTTCGATCGTCCCGGTCCACGTCGACGAACTGCAACGCAACCGCAGCTGCCGCTGCCTTCGCGCGCTCGGTCGCGGACAGTAACCGGTAGCCGGCCAGCGACCGAGCCAAGTGCAGCGGGGCTGGCAGCCTGGACCTGTGGACTCGCGCGACGGCGTCCGGACTCAGCACAGTCAGGTCGAGCTGGTCCTGAAGTGAGCACAATGCGGTCACCCCGAGCCTGGCGAGCAGAGCCCGATACGTCTCGCAGCACCGCAGGAAGACATGCTGACCGTTGTCGATGGTCAGGCCGCGCCTGCCAAATGAGCACGTGGCGCCGCCAAGCCAGGGCCTGGCCTCCAGCAACGTCACGTCCATTCCAGCGTCGGCGAGCCGGATGGCCGCGCTGATTCCGGCTAATCCCCCGCCGATCACAACGACGCTCGCACTGCTTCCGCTCAGCGCCATGCTCGATCCCCCGTCACGCCCGACCCCCATCGGTTGACCCGCCGCATTGCTGCAAGCACGCGGATTCTAGCGAATCTCAGCGGTCGGCTCACCGTTCGCGCGACTACTGGCGGCGACTTAGCGTGACCACGCCGCGTGGCGGCGAGGGGAACTGGGATGCACTGCCCAGAGGTTTCGCGAACCGGTCTGCGGCCGCGGCCGGGTGATCGGCGGCGTGGGGGTGACACCCCGTTCCCTATCTGGGTGAAAGGAATTTTTTGCCTGTACAGCGACGGAGCATGACATCGCGCCCGCATGCCGCCGAGATAACAGCTTGGCAAGCTGGAGAACACTCAGAATTCGAACTGCTAATCCCGTTTTATATTTCTCCAGCGCATTCGGATGTTACGCTCCGATATCGTCTGCCAGGGGTTTTACCCTGTCGGCGAGCTCCGCGACAACCTCTCACACTGGGGCCTCAGCCATGGGATTGCGTCAACGGTCCATCCGACTGAGGGTTGGCATCCTCATCGTCGTGCCGGTGCTCTGCCTCATCGGGCTGTACGCATTCGCGGCCAGCATCACTCTCGGTAGCGCCCTAACGCAGGCGCACACAACGACCCTCCGCAACGATCTGCTCACGCCGGTGAGCAACTTCCAGGCCGCGCTGGCCCAGGAACGGCACCTAGCGCTCCTCAGCCTCGCTGCTCCGAGCAGCACGCAGTTCGCGGCCGAAGTCGGCATGCAGGAAAACAACACCCGCAAGACGCTAGACGCGCTAAAGGCTGCGGTCCAGGCCCCGGCCGTGGCTGACAACGGGTCGGCCAGCGAGCAGGAGGCGATCAGGAACCTGCTCAGCTCGGCTTCGACGCTGTCGGCCCTGCGCAGCAACGTCGCTGCGGGCGCCATCAGCACGACCACGGCGCTCGCTGACTACGACGGCATCATCAACGCCGGCTACTCCGTGATCGACGCAGCGAGCGGGGCGCAGACCAACGTCCCGATCGTGACGCAGGCGCTGCAAGTGATCACTCTGGCCCGCGCCCTGCAGGCGACGCTCGCGGAGAGCGACCTCCTGGCTGCTGACATGACGCAGCGGAAGTTCCCGGACAGCGACAAGATCGTATTCGCCGAGCTCGCGAGCCTCAGGCAGCAGCTGGCTGGCAACGCGACCGCCGACCTGCTCCCGGAATACCGCGCGCTCGTCGAGAGAAACGTTACCCCGACCATCGACAGAGAGCTGACCGAGGCAGAGGCGAGGATCGTCGCGACGACATGGCGCAAGGGGCCGCCGCCGGTGGCGGTGCTCGCCAGCACCGCGGCATTCGGCCCCTACGCCAAGGCCATGTCGACCTCGCTGACCCAGGCGGGCAACAGACTCCAGAACCAGACAACCCACCAGGCCAACGTGGTATTCATCCAGCTGCTCCTCGCCGCCGGGCTCGGCCTCCTCGGCACCATCGCCTCAATCGCCCTGTCGTTGATCATCGGCCGCGGTCTGGTGCGGCAGCTCCGCGACCTGCGGGAGTCGGCACTGACGCTGGCGCACAACAAGCTGCCGGCGGTCATCAGCCAGCTACGCGCCGGGCAGCCGGTTGACCCGGTCGAGTACGACGCGGGCGAGCCTGCGGGCGCCAACGAGATCGAGCAGGTTCAGCACGCGTTCAACCTCGTGCAGCAGACAGCTGTCCAGACCGCGATCGACGAGGCGCGCCTGCGCCGGGGGATCAGCGACGTGTTCCGGAACCTGGCCTGCCGCAGCCAGTCTCTCCTGCACCGTCAGCTCACGCTGCTTGACGGTATGGAGCGGCGCGCGACGGAGCCGGATGAGCTCGAGGACCTGTTCCGGATCGACCACCTCACAACCCGCATGCGGCGGCACGCTGAGGGCCTCATCATCCTGTCCGGCGAGGCACCTGCGCGGGGCTGGCGGCAGCCCGTCCCGCTGGTCGACGTGCTGCGGGCGGCCGTCGCCGAGGTGGAGGACTACACCAGGATCCGGGTGCTGTGCCGCACCAACGCTGCGGTCGCTGGCCACGCGGTTGCGGACGTGATTCATCTTGTTGCCGAGCTGGCTGAGAACGCGACTGTCTTCTCGCCTCCCAATACCCCTGTCCGCATCCAAGGCGACATCGTCGGCCGGGGCTTCGCCGTCGAGATCGAGGACCGCGGCCTCGGCATCTCCCAGGCGCGCATGGACGAGATCAACACCAACCTCGCCAACCCGCCGCAGTTCGACCTGTCTGGCAGCGACCGGCTGGGTCTGTTCATCGCGGGTCAGCTCGCGCAGCGGCACGAGATCAAGATCACGTTGCGGCCGTCCGTGTACGGCGGCACGACCGCGATCGTCCTGATCCCGACCGGACTGGTTGTCGACGAGGACACGTACGAGCGCGACCCAGCGCTTCCGGCCGGCGGCGAGGACGGCAGTGGGCTCCCCGACCGGGTCGGCGGGCGGCACTCGGCCCTCGCTCAGTCGGCCGCCCGGCTGGCCAGTTCGCCGAACGGCAGCAACGGCTACGCCATCACGCAAGCGGGCAGCGATGCCGACGGCGAGTTTGGCCGGCCCGGGCTGCCGGTCGGTACCGAGGCGCCGGCGACCGCGGTCGGCTCGGCCGCGGGTTCCTACGCTGGGTCAGCTACGGGGCTGTCCGCGGGAGACCGCGCGGACGTCACCGACGTCACCGACGTTGCCCGCATTATTGGGCCGGAACCAGTGCGGCTGAACTGGTCCAGCGACAACTTGAGCATCAGCGACCCCGAGGGAGTGCAGCTCGGGTGGTCCGGCGAGCACTCGATCCCAGACGCGAGCTCTGCTCAGCAAGCCGGCGAGCGGGAGCCGATCAAGCTCGCCTGGTCGGGGGACGCCTCGGGGACCGACGAGCAGGAGCCGGTCAAGCTGACGTGGTCGGACGACACCGTCGGCAGGAGCGAGCAGGAACCAGTCAAGCTGCCCTGGTCGGAGGCTGGCTCTAGCTCTGGCGCTGCTCGGGCGAGCACGAGCCGGTCCGGTTTGCGTGGCCGGAGCCAGGCTCTAGCCCAGTCGAGCGCGAGCCGGTCCGGCTCGCGTGGTCGGACGACGGCTCGTCAGCCTCTACCTCGTCAGGTAGGGGGCCTGGGTCGGGCATTTCCGGTAGCTCGTCCGGCTCCGGTAGCTCGTCCGGCTCGGCTCGCTCGGGCTCGGCTCGCCCGGGTAGCTCGCCCGGCTTCCCGGACGAGACCGACGGGCAGGCGATCAAGTCGGAGCTCTCCAACCTAGGCCTGCCTGTCCGGGTTCGGCAGGCCAGCCTGGCGCCGCAGCTGCGCAACTCGCCCCCGCGGCCGACCGCTGACACCAATCTCGGCGCCGGCTTCTACAGTGGAGCGAGCCCGAGCGCAGGCGCCGGACGCCTCCGGCCTGGAGACTCGACCATCGACCCCTTCGCGCCGCGCAGGTCGGCTCCGCACGATGCTTCCGACTCGGACAGCGAGCTCACGTCGCCTGAGGCCGCGCGCAACACCATGAGCGCGCTGCAGCGCGGCTGGCAGCTCGGCCGCTCCGAGGCCGACCAGGATGCCGGCGCTGCTCTGTCGCCGGGCGGCTACTCACCTAGCGGTTATCCGCCCGATGAATCCGGGTCGCACCAGATACCGACAGAATCGACCACTTCAACCCCGGGTTCTGCACACGGCCCGTATTTCGCAGGTACGGACACAGCAGACCCGAATCCGGCCGACAGCGCTGACCAGCGCGACAACGAGTAGTAACTGCCGAACACCACGGCAAGGGGAGGCCGACGTGAGCCGCACAGGGGCGCTGGACTGGCTGCTTGATGACCTGGTGACGCGAGTCGCCCAGATCGACAAGGCGGTGATTCTCTCTCGAGACGGGCTTGCTATCGGAGCATCGGCCGGCCTGAGCCGCGACGATGCCGAGCATCTGTCCGCAGTCGCAGCCGGATTTCAGAGCCTGGCGAGGGGCGTCGGCCACCACTTCGGCGGCGGCCTGCCGCGGCAGACGATCGTCGAGATGGAGACCGCCTTCCTGTTCGTCACGGCCGCAGGCGAAGGCAGCTGCCTCGCTGTGCTGGCCGCCGCCGACGCGGACGCTGCCGGGCATATCGCGTACGAGATGGCCGTGCTCGTGAGGCGGGTCGGCGAGCACATGGCGGTGAACGCACGTCCGCCCACAAGCGCTGCTGAAGCGGTGTGACCTCAGGTGCGAGACGATCAGTGGCTCGACCGAGACGCGGGTCCCGTCGTCCGGCCGTATGCGCTCACTGGCGGTCGCACCCGGCCGCGAGGTGAGGTCATCGACTTGCTCGCCACGGTTATATCGACCCGAGCCGGCGCGTCTAGCGACCTTCAGCTCGAGCCCGAGTACCAGGCGGTGGTCCGGCATTGCCGTCGACCCAAGTCGGTCGCCGACCTTGCTTCGGATCTTAACCTCCCGCTCGGCGTCGTTCGGATACTCCTATCCGACATGCGCGAGAACGGACTGATCACAATTCGTCAACCAGCGCGGACTCGGGTCGCCGACCCCCAACTGCTCAAGGATGTTGCTGATGCTCTCCGCAGGCTCTGACCAGGAGATTGACGCCGACGGCCCGGTGTCAATCAAGATCCTCATCGCAGGTGGCTTCGGCGCGGGCAAGACCACACTGGTGTCCTCCGTCAGCGAGATCAAGCCGCTGCGAACCGAGGAAGAGCTGAGCGAGCCAAGCGTGCTCGTCGATGCGCTAGAAGGCGTCGAACAGAAGACGACCACAACGGTTGCGATGGACTTCGGCCGGATCACAGTGCGAGATGACCTGGTGGTCTACCTGTTCGGCACACCCGGGCAACATCGGTTCTGGTTCATGTGGGACGAGCTGGCACTCGGCGCGCTCGGCGCCGTAGTGATGGCGGACACCCGCCGACTAGCGGACAGCTTCCCGTCGGTGGACTACTTCGAGCGCCGCAGCCTGCCCTTCGTGGTGGCCGTGAACTGCTTCGACGGGGCGAAGCGATTCCGACCCGACATTGTCAGGACCGCCCTGGACCTGAACTCAGACGTACCGGTAGTGCTGTGCGACGCGCGGCAGCGGTCGTCGAGCCGCGACGTGCTGGTGACGCTGGTCGAGTACGCCATCAAGCTGATCAGCGAGAGCGCGGTCGTGAGCCCCCTTTAGCGGCATCAGGTGCGCCAGATCAGCGCCAGTGCACAGTCGTCTGAATTGGGTCCGCCGCCCTGCATTGTCTGCACGAGCCGGGCAGCGCCTTCCTCGAACCCGCCGGTGACCAGCCGGTCGGCCTCCCCCAGCAGCCGGTCGATACCGGCGTCGATGTCACGACCAGGCACCTCGACGAGCCCGTCCGTATAGAGCATCAGCGCGTCGCCGGGTCGCAGGTTCCCGCTCTCCGGCCTGCTCCGCAGGTCTGGCACCACCCCGAGGACGATGCCGCGCGCCTTGGTCAGTCGCCACCGTCCGCTGCCGGCTTCGAACTGGGCGGCAGGCGGATGTCCCGCCGAGGAGATCAGATAGTCGCCAGTAACGAGGTCCAGGGTGAGGTGCACCGCCGTGACGAACCCCTCGGGTGGCCCGCCCCGCTGCAGGTAGGCATTACAGGCGGTCAGGTAGTCCGCGTGCGGCACCGATCCGAGCAGGCCGCCGAAAGCTCCGGACAGCAGGAGCGCTCTCGTGCCTGCCTCCAGTCCCTTGCCGGCGACGTCGACCAGCGCCAGCTCGAGCACCTTGCCATCGCAGGCCGAGACCAGGAAGTCACCGCCGAAAGATGAACCGCCGGCAGGACGCAGAACCGACACGGCGTGCCAGGGGTCTGGCAGCGCCGGCATCTTGCCTTGCGCCCTGATCCTGTCTCGCAGCTCGATCAGCATCTGATCGCCGCGCAGGCCCTGCATTCCCAGCTTCTTCCGCGTGCGCGCCTGGAGATCAGCAAACAGCGCGGTGATCCCTATCGTCGCGGCTATTCCTAGTCCGGCCCGGTCGCTCGCTATGTCGTAGGCCAGCATGGCGGCCACGAAAACGAAGAGAATGCGCAGCGCACGCGGCCACAACAGCAGGCCGCCAGCGAGGATCGGCAGGATCAGCACGCCAGGCGAGAGCCACTGGCCGGATACCTTGACGGCCCCGACGCCAATCGCAACGACGACAGCCGCCAGTCCGAGGGCCACTCGCCGGTTGCGGGTGATGAGCTGGCGGCTTATCCACCCGCGCTGCCGTACCGCAGCGGACCGAGCCGCGGACCAGAGCCGACGCCAGAGCTGTGAAACCATCCTGCCGGCACTGTACCGGTCTCGGCCCGGGGTCGGAAATGTAGTGGCTCGCCCACGGCCAGCCGGGTAGAAAGGCCACCATGAGTGCCAGCTACCCGATCCGGACCATCGCGCCCGACGAGTTCGACGCATTCGCCGCTGTGCCCGGCCACGCGTTCCTCGACGAGTGGCCGCCCGAGGAGCGAGAGCTAGAGCGCCCGGTCACCGAGTTCGATCGCACCATCGCCGCTTTCGACGGCACGCAGATGGTGGGTACGGCGGGCGCATACACCTTCCGCTTGACTGTGCCAGGCGGCGCGGCCGCAGCCGCAGGCATCTCGCTGGTGAGCGTGCTCCCCAGCCACCGGCGCCGGGGCATCCTCACGGACATGATGCGATACGAGATCACGGATGCCCTGGAGCGCGGCGAGTCAATCGCGATCTTGTTCGCATCCGAGTCCGGCATCTACGGCCGCTTCGGCTACGGTCTCGCGACGTGGCACCAGCGCATCCGGATCCGCCGTGGTGACGGGCGGCTCGCCGTGGGCGCTGCGGCTCCGGAGACCGCGCAGGTGTGCCTGCGCGCCGCCGATCCCGCTGACGTCCGATCGGAGCTGGTGGATCTCTTCGCGGCCGTAGTGCCTGGCAGGCCCGGCATGCTGGCCAGGAACGACGCCTGGTGGGACATCCTGTTGTCCGATCATCCTGCACGTCGAGATGGCATGTCGCCGCTGCGCTGCCTGATCGCCGAGGACTCTGCCGGCCCGCGAGGCTACGCGCTGTACCGGACCAAGGGATCCTGGACGGACGGAGTCGCCGACGGGACGCTCCAGCTGCGCGAACTCACCGCCGAGGACCCAGCGGCGGCCGCGGCCTTGTGGGCTGACCTGTTCAGCCGCGATCTCGTCGGCGAGGTTGTCGCGAGGAACCTGCCAGTCGACGATCCGCTGCTCGCCATGCTGGCCGATACGCGCCGGGCTCAGCCCTTCGTGAGCGATGCGCTATGGGTCCGGCTGATCGACTTGCCCGCCGCTATGACCCAGCGCAAGTACGCCAGCGCGGTCGACGTCGTGCTCGACGTCCAGGACCAGTTCCTGCCGGATAACGCGGGACGCTGGCGGCTCACCACCGGCGGCCCTGATGGGGGCGCCACCGCGCTATGCGAGCGCACGACGGCGTCCGCCGATCTCCTGGTGTCCGTACAGGCGCTCGGTGCTGGCTACCTGGGAGGTGCCAGCTTCGGGCAGCTTGCGGCGGCCGGGTATGCCAGCGAGCTGACGCCAGGCGCCCTGAGGCGTCTAGCCACGGCCATGTCCTGGGATCCGCGACCGTGGTGCAGCATGATGTTCTGAGGCACCTACACGGAACGGGCTGGTTATGTCCGGGATGAAGATCTCGCTCGATGCCGCGATGCGAGCACGAGACGTCTCGCCTTCGGGCTGGCCAGATGATAGCCAGCCGGATCGCGATGAGGCTGACGGGCGCGCCGCCCCCGAGAATGCGGCCGCAGCGGAGAATGCGGGCGCAGCCGGGAATGCGGCCGCCGAGGGCGCCCCAGCTAATGCCCCGGCGCGTAGGAGCACCACTCCGGCCGACGTCGCTACCGCCGCGGCGCGTAGGAGCACCACTCCGGCCGACGTCGCTACCGCCGCGGCGCGTAGGAGCACTACCCCGGCCGAGGCCGTCGAGCTTCCTGCGGATGGGTCCGCCCCGCCCGCCGCCAACTCCGTGCCAGGCGAGCGCGCATCCACTGCTGCACCGGGCGAGCCCGCCGCCAACTCCGTGCCAGGCGAGCCCGCGTCTGGCGCCGCACCGGCGGATCGCCGCGATCAACGCCGTCGCGCGAACCGTCCGCGACCACCCCGGCGCACCCGGTCACGACGCGGCCGTCCGACGTGACACGGGCCTACTGCGGCGACGTTGATTGGGAGGCTCCGAGATTCTTCACGATTTTCTAGGCCGCAAACCGGTCAAAGTGTGACTAAAGATCGCGCGCAAACCCATGAAATGTGGCCGCCGCGACCAGCGAACACTAAGGCAGCGGCGGCAGCTCGCCGGTCTCCTCGTACGCCGCGATCATGTTCAGCCGCCGCACGTGACGCGGCGCTTCCGAGAACGCCGTCTCGACAAATACCTTCGCGAACCCCACGGCGTCGTCGATCGGGTACTCGCGCGCCCCGAGGCTCAGCACGTTCGCGTTGTTGTGCAGCCGTGCCAGCTTCGCGGTCTCGTCGCTCCAGGCCAGGGCAGCGCGGACGCCGCGGACCTTGTTCGACGCCATCTGCTCGCCGTTGCCCGATCCGCCGATCACGATCCCCAGACTGCCCGGATCGCCGACGGCAGCCCCGGCCGCCCGCATCACGTAGACCGGATAGTCGTCATCGGGGTCATAGCTCGACGGACCGCAGTCGACGGGCTCATGCCCGGCTTGGGTGAGCCAATCCACGAGCCTGGCTTTCAGCTCGAACCCCGCGTGGTCAGATCCCAGATATACGCGCACGGCGCCAAGTCTGGCACGGCCCCGGTATGAGGACGGGCAGACCCGGCTCGACACACCCGGCCAGACTGACCCTGGCTAGACCCCACCGGGCTAGAACTGGAGTGACTTGATCTCCAGGAACTCCTCAAGGCCGTGGACGCCGAGTTCACGCCCGTACCCTGACTGGCCGAACCCGCCGAATGGCGCGGCAGTATTGAACGCCCCGCCGTTGATCTCAACCTGGCCCGCCCGCAGCTGCCGTGCTACCGAGACTGCGTGATCTTGGTCGGCCGACCAGACAGCTGCGGCAAGCCCGTACGGCGTGCCATTCGCGATGTCGATCGCCTCCTGCTCGGTCTGGTACGGCAGGACACACAGAACAGGGCCGAATATCTCTTCGGTCGCCACCACCATCTGCGGCGTTACATCTGCAAATACGGTCGGCCGCACGTAATAGCCGACCGGTAGCCCGTCCGGCACCCGCGGTCCCCCGGTCGCGAGGCGTGCGCCTTCAGCCAGGCCTTTCTCCAGGTACGACAGCACCCGGTCGCGCTGTGCCGCGGAGGCGAGCGGACCGAGGCGCGTGGAGTCGAGTTGCGGATCGGCAGGCTCATACCGCTCGGCATACTGAGCAGCCAGGCCGACTGCCTCGTCGTACGTGTCGCGGTGCACCAGCATCCGGGTCAGCGCGTTGCAGGTCTGACCGGCGTTGGCCAGCGCCTTCGCCACGCCGACCTTCACGGCCGTGTCCAGCTGGGCGCTCGGCAGGATGACGTTCGCTGACTTGCCGCCCAGCTCGAGCGTCACTCGCTTCACCGTCGCTGCCGCAACCTCCGCCACCCGGCGACCTGCTGCACCCGATCCGGTGAAAGAGACGGCGTCGACGCCTGGGTGCCCGGCGATTGCCTCGCCCGTGACAGGACCAGTGCCGCAGATCAGGTTGAAGACCCCGGCTGGCAAACCGATGGTGTGCAGGATGTCGGCTAGCTCGTAGGCCGCAGCAGGCGCGACCTCGCTCGGCTTCAGCACCGCGGTGCAGCCTGCTGCGAGGGCCGCCGCCACCTTCGCCACGATCTGATGCAGCGGATAATTCCATGGCGTAATGGCGCCCACGACGCCAACGGGCTCGCGCACGATCAGTGAGTTGCCCACGCGCTCGCCGCCGAAGTTATAGCTGGCAAGCAGCTCGACGTAGCCGCGCAGCACGGCCAGCGGGGTGCCAACCTGTACGCGGCGCGCAAACGTGATGGGCGCGCCCATGTCGCCAGTGATCGCCGCTGCTACCGCCTCGGACCGCTCGTCGAGCAAGTCTGCCGCCGCCTCCAGGAACCGCGCCCGTTCCGCAGACGGCGTCGTCGACCACGGGCCGAAAGCGCCCTTCGCAGCAGCCACGGCCTGATCAACATCGGCCAGATCCCCAGCCGGGATCTGATCGATGACCACCTCGGTGGCCGGGTTGATGACATCGATGGATCTGTGGCTCGCGGACGGCGACCAGCGGCCGCCGATGTAGTTCTCGCGCATAAGATCCATTTTCGCCCTTGGCCGCGTCGCGGTGCGACAGCGGCCAGACGGCGGCGCCGATCAGATCAGCAGCAGCCGGCCAGGTGGCCGCCTAGTCGAAGATCGGATCCCGAGTCCGGCTGCGCTTCAGCTCGAAGAAGCCGTCGGTCGACGCGACCAGCAGCACTCCGTCCCAGAGCCGGGCAGCGGCTTCGCCCCGCGGGATCGGCGACACGACCGGTCCGAAGAACGACGTGCCATTGACCGAGATGACCGGGGTCCCGACCTCGTAGCCGACCCGGTCCATGCCGTCCTTGTGCGACGCCAACAGCGCATCGTCGTAGGACTCGTCGTCCATCGCGTTAGCGAGTTCGGCGGGCAGACCAGCTTCGGCCAGCGCGGCCTCGATCGTGGCCCGGTCCCGGTCCGCCTTCTCCTGGTGGAACCTCGTGCCGAGCGCCGTGTACAACGGCAGCAGTACGTCTGGCCCGAACTTCTGCTCGGCCGCGATGCATACCCGCACCGGGCCCCAGGCCTGGCTCATGAACTCCTTGTACCGCTCTGGCATGTCCTCCTTGCCTGCGTTCAGCACAGCGAGGCTCATGACGTGCCAGCGTGCCTGCACCGGGCGGACCTTCTCGACCTCGAGCACCCATCGGCTGGTGATCCAGGCCCATGGGCATAGCGGATCAAACCAGAAATCCAGCTGAGTAGGCTCCTGCGCGGGCATACACACTCCTCGAAGATGTCGGGTTACCCCCGGCAACCAGGAAATCGCATTGCACATTCCGCTCTCGGGCACGAGCATGCCAATGCCATCGAAACAGACCAGACGAAGGGAACGGGGCCGTGACGAGCAACCTCACGCGCGATGAGGCGCGGGATCGGGCTGAGCTCCTGAGCGTCGCCTCCTACCGGGTCGAGCTCGATCTCACCGGGCCGGAGACGACATTCGGCTCGGCCACGACGGTCCGCTTCAGCTGCGCCAGGCCGGGTGCCGACACGTTCATCGAGCTGACGGCGCCTGCCGTGACCCAACTCACGCTGAACGGCGCGCCTGTCGGCCTGGCCGCCTTCGACGGCGATCGGATCGCGCTCACCGGGCTCCAGGCCGAGAACGAGCTCGAGGTCATCGCGACCTGTGCCTACTCGCGTAGTGGCGAGGGGCTGCACCGGTTCACCGATCCGGCGGATAAGGACGTGTACCTCTACAGCGACCTGGAGACGTACGACGCGCACCGGATCTACGCCTGCTTTGACCAGCCGGATCTCAAGGCGACATTTGAGTTCACGGTCACCGGGCAGTCCGACTGGACGGTCGTCTCGAACTTGGCGCCCGACGTCGCGACGCAGCCGGCCGGTCCTGGTGCGGCTCGCTGGCATTTCCCGCCGACGCCCGTCATGTCGACGTACATCACCGCCATCGCGGCAGGCCCCTACTTCGTGGTGACGCGAGAGCACGACGGGATCCCGCTCGGCATCTACTGCCGCCAATCGCTGTCCGGCTACCTCGATGCGGAGGAGATCTTCGAGATCACCCAGCAGGGCTTTGACTACTATCACGCCGAGTTCGGGTTTCGGTACCCGTTCGGAAAGTACGACCAGCTCTTCGTGCCCGAGTTCAAGGCCGGCGCGATGGAGAACGCCGGCTGCGTGACGTTCCTGGAGGACTACATCTTCCGGTCGAGGGTCACCGACAGCGAGCGGGAATCACGGGCGCTGACGATTCTGCACGAGATGGCGCACATGTGGTTCGGCGACCTGGTCACCATGCGGTGGTGGGACGACCTGTGGCTGAACGAGTCGTTCGCCAGCTGGGCCGAGCTGGTCTCCGCGACCGAGGCCACCCGCTGGACCAACGCCTGGACCGGCTTCGCCCACGACTTCAAGGCCTGGGCGTACCGCCAGGACCAGCTGCCGTCAACGCATCCGATCGCCGCTGACATCCCGGACATCGAGGCGGTCGAGGTCAACTTCGACGGCATCACCTACGCCAAAGGCGCGGCAGTGCTCAAGCAGCTCGTCGCCTATGTCGGCAGGGACAACTTCCTGGACGGGGTCCGCGACTACTTCGGGAGGCACGCCTGGGGCAACGCGACGCTGGCGGACTTGCTGAGCTCGCTGGAGCAGGCGTCAGGCCGGGACCTCGCGTCCTGGTCTAAGTCGTGGCTGGAGACGGCCGGGGTCAACACGCTGCGGCCGTCATTCGAGCTGGACAGCAAGGAGCGGTTCGCGTCCTTCTCTGTGCGCCAGGAAGCCCCCGTTGATCACCCGGAGCTGCGACCGCACCGAATCGCCATCGGCCTCTACGACCGCGCAGGATCAGGCCAGGACGGGACCAAGCTGACGCGCCGCCGTCGTGTGGAACTGGATATCGCCGGTGCGGCCACGGACGTGCCGGAGCTGATCGGCGAGTCCCGGCCTGCCCTGATCCTGGTCAACGACGACGACCTCACCTACGCCAAGATGCGCCTGGACGACGTCTCGCTGCGGACTGTCATCGAGTCGATCAGCGAACTCGCCGATCCGCTGGCCGCCGCCCTCTGCTGGGCGTCTGCCTGGGACATGGCCAGGGACGCCGAGATGCGGACGCGCGATTTCCTGGCGCTGGTTGCAGCGGGCGCGACGTCGATCACCGAGCTCACAGTCCTCGGACGCCTCTTGCGAATGACCGGCCTGGCTGCCCGCCGTTACACCGATCCGGCCTGGCGGGCAGATGGCATTGCCCAGCTTGAAAGTGCGCTGCACGCATGGCTGCGGGGGGCAACCCCCGGCTCCGATCACCAGGTGGCGTATGCCAAGGCCCTCGCGGACGTCGCGACGTCGTCAGACAGCCTGGACCTGCTCGCCGGTCTGCTCGATGGCACTGAGTCGATCGACGGGCTCGCGGTCGACACCGACCTGCGCTGGGAGATGCTGCACCGGCTGGTCAGCCGCGGGGCAGCCGGACCGGCCGAGGTCGAAGCCGAGCTGGACCGCGATCGCACAGACGCCGGCGAACGGCACGCCGAGAGCTGCCTCGCGGCAATCCCGACGCCCGAAGCCAAGGCCGAGGCCTGGGCCAAGATCACGAACGGCACGCTGCCGAATGCAACGTTCCGGGCTGTGCTGCGCGGTTTCCGCGACCCGGATCAGGATGGCCTGCTGGCGCCATATGCGCAGAAGTTCTACGACGCGCTCGCCGAGATGTGGCAGGACGGCGCCTCGGATATGGCGCAGTTCTTCACCGAGGTCGGATACCCAGACGCCGTCAGCCAGGAGACCATCGTCGCCACGGATGCTTATATCGCGACCTCCGACCCAGTCCCGGCTCTGCGCCGACTGCTCCTGGAGCGACGCGATGATGTGGCCCGGGCCCTCCGGTGTCAGCAGCGTGATGCGCAGTCGAACTAACCACGGGCAGAAAACCACGGCCGACTTCGGCCAGCCGAGTGTGCGCGGCCGCGCGAGCTAGCTCGCGCGGCCGCGCACGCTGGGCCGGCCCGTTAAGGCAGGGCTGACTGCCTGACAGACGGCGGACAGCAATTCGAGGCCCGGCAGTTCTTCGAGCAAGACTGGCCGGCCGCTGTCGTCGCACAGCGGGATGCGCCAGTTTGGATACTCGTCGCGGGTACCGGGGATGTTCTGCGTACGCCGGTCTCCGACGGCGTCGGCCAGCGACACCCCGAGCAGCACCGCCGGCGTCTTGCGCAGGTAGCCGTACAGGGCAACGGTGTACTCAGCCGGGCTGGGCTGATGCTCGGGCGGCAGCAGGCCCTCGCTGACAAGCGCCGCCTGCCAGCGAGCGACCATCGCTTCCGACTCACCGCGTTCCTGTTCCTGAGAGGTTTTCAGCAACCCCAGCCTGGCCCGAACGGTCACCTGGTCGCCGGTGACGAAGCCGAAGATCGGCGGCACGTCATGCGTGCCGACGGTTGCCATGCAGTCGCGCCGCCAGTCGCCGGGTCGCAATGGCGTGCCATCGCTGGTGCGGGCGAACCACAGCATCATCGTGCCGAGGATGCCCTCCTCGGCGAGGTAGTCGCGAATCCAGGGATCGACCGTGCCGAGATCTTCGCCGACGGCGACCGCGCCCGCGCGGGCAGCTGCGGAGACGAGCGCGCCGACCGACGCCCGGTGGTCGTAGCTGACGTAAGCGCCGCGGTCTGGCGGCTGGCCCACGGGCACCCACCACAACCGCATCAGTCCCATCACGTGATCGACCCGCAGGCCGCCGGCTTGGCGCATCGTCGCGCCGAACAGCTCGGCCATGGGCCGGTAACCGGCGTCGGCCAGCGCGCGCGGATTCCACGGTGTTTGCGACCAGTCCTGCCCGAGCTGGTTGAATCCGTCCGGTGGCGCGCCAACGCTGAAGCCCGGAGCTAGGAGCCGCTGGTCCGCCCACGCGTCCGCGCCGCCGGGATGCGCGCCAACGGCCAGGTCTTGGATGATGCCGTGTGCCATGCCCGCCGCCTTCGCCGCGTCCTGCGCAGCGGCAAGCTGCTCGTCGGCCTGCCACTGGAGCCAGGCGTGGAACTCCGCGGCCTCCGACAGCTTTTCGTCACCCGCGACGACCTCGGCCGCGCGGGCTGGGTCGGCCAGTTCGACGGGCCATTCACGCCAGTCCGGACCGTTTGCCTCAGCCAAGGCGCACCAGGTGGACCAGCGCTCAAGGTCACGACCGCGTTCGGCTCGGAATGCCGCGTAAGCACCCTGACGCGATCGGGTCAGCGGAACTTTGCTGATCAGCTCGAGCGCTGCGCGCTTGCCGCGCCAGACGGCGTCCCTGTCGATAAGGTCGGCCGTCGCATTGGCGGCGCGCAACGGGGCGGCAATCTCGTGAATCGTGCGCTTGTCCTGGGCTGGCAGCGCACCGTATTCGAGCACGTCCTCAACCCGGAGGTAGAGCGGGCTCGTGAACAGGCGTGTCATTGGCAGATACGGCGAGGGGCTGATCGGTGGCAACGGCTCGACGGCATGGAGCGGGTTGATCAGGACGAATCCGGCGCCCAGCTCGACGGCACTCCAACGAGCGAGCTTTGCCAGGTCGTGCAAGTCACCGTGCCCCCAGGAGTCCTTCGAGCGCAGCGAGTACAGCTGAACGGTAAAGCCCCACTGGCGCTTGGCCGGAATGCTCAGCCGGAGCGCGGTGCGGTCTGGGACGCTGCGGCCCGGCTCGCCCCCGATGGGTTCGCCGCGGCCCTCCTCGCCGCGGCCCTCCTCGCCGCCGCTACCCTCTTCGCCGCCGCGGGCTAGCTCGCCCCCGCTGAATGCACCACCGCCCGACTCGCTGCGGCCCAGTTCGCCGCGACCCGGCTCGTCTAGATCGGTGTTATCCCGAGGATCTTCGGGTGTCTGTTCGAGCACCCGCAAGATCGCTTCGAGGGTTTCCGCCGGGACCTCTATGTGCTGGCCACGCCAATCATAATATTCCGGCGCAATACCGGCACTTCGTGCGCGCTTCACGAGTTCAGGGTCGGTCACACCTCCATGATTGACCCGCCACGCGGCGCCTAATCAGCCCGAGCTGCGCGGCCTTCCATGATCACGGTTGATTCGACATGGCGTATTCAAGGGATTGTCGCAACGCCTGACCGATCGGGAGGCGTGATGGGCAATCGAGGGCTGCCGCTGGGAGCGTGGTACGGCTGGTGCTGGATTATCTGGCGGCGGGCGCTGAACCCGAATCGGGCGATGGCCCGGAGGCCGGCGTGTCTGTAGTCGTTCGCTTATGGTCGGCACCACAAGATGGGCGAGGTATACGCGGCCCCCTGCAGTGACCTACAGTGACCGTTACCTGAACCGTGAGGAACTGCATGCGCTGGCCCGGCTGCGCGTGTCCGGGCTGTCGATGCGAGCAGATCGCGGGACGCCTGTGCGCGCAGCCCGTCGACGGTCAGCCGGGTGCTGGCCCGCGACGCCTCGCTGGCCGGCGGGTCCCAGCCCGAGGGTGCGCGCCCACCAGCTGGCCTGGGAGCGGCACGCGTCATGGCCCAATGAGCCGTCCGCGACGGTCGCAGCATCCCGGCGCCGCGCGTGCAAGGGCAGCAGAGTGATGGAGCCGGCGGCACTCTCCACGATGCGGCCGACGGCCGAGCCGGTGGCTCGCGACCCGACGATCCGGTCGCCTTCGTGGTCGCCACGAGACGAGCCCAGTCCATCTACCTTTGACCGCCGCGGCCGAGCTGCGCCGGGGCTGAAGGTCCTGCCTGCGGTCTCGCGGCGGGCCGCGCGCCGCGGCGCGCGGCCCGCCGCGAGACACGCGGCGGGCTCGTCGGCTCCGCGGCGCCGATCGGCCAGCGGCCCCCTCGAGGTCGATGGACTGGTCGATCGTCCCGTGGCCACCACGCATGGCCGACCTCATCATCGGCTCGCAGGCCTCCGGCTCGGCCGTCGGCGACCATCGCTCGAGCGTGTCACCGGCCAGCCTCAGCCCTGCTGCCCTTGCACGCCGGAGTACCGGGCGCCGCCACCGTCGCCGACGCCACTTCGAGCACATGACCGCTGCTGCCCCCGTGGCTCAGCCGGCGGGCACCCTCAGGCCTGGGACCGCGGCCCGCGAGGCCGGCGCCAGCAGGCCAGCGCGTCACCGCCGCCACCGTCGATCCAGGCTGCTTCGCCAGACCCCCACGCGCCCTGGCCGCGTCGGCAGCCACGAGAACGTCACACGGCCTGGCTCAGCGCATACCGTTCCCCACGGTTCAGGTAACGGTCACCGTAGGTCACTGCAGGCGCCGGTACAGCCCCGCCCACCTCGCAGGCCATCGGCCGCGAACTCAAGCGACCGCCCCCGCAAGCGCCTCGGCTACCACACCCCAGCCGAAGCCTTCGCTTAACTCCTCGCCGAAGACCAGCGCGTTGCGACGACCCCCTGAATACGCCGTGTCGAATCCTCCACCAAAACGCCGCCAACCATGATTTGTCGGTGCTGCGCGGGAAACTGAGCGGCGTGGCTCGACAGATCCCACCGCAACTGCTCGAACTGGCTGAGCTTCAGTGCGGCATCGTGACGAGGCAGCAGGCTTTCGCGGCAGGCCTGACCAGAAGCGTGCTCGCGTCGCACGTTCGGTACGGTCGATGGCAGCGGCTGTATCCAGGCGTCTACGCGACGTTCACTGGCAAGCCGAGCCGACTTGCGGAGTTATGGGCCGCCGTATTAAGCGCGGGGCCCGGTGCGATGCTGAGTTATCAGACGGCGGCCGAGCTCGCAGGCTTGATCAAGCGACCAAGTCCACTGATCCACGTCTCAGTCCCGGCAGATCGGCGGGTGGCGCGCACGCTCGGCATAGTTCTCCACAGGTCGAAGCGCGCCGTGGCAGCCAGGCATCGGGTCAAGCTGCCGCCGCAGACGCGCGTCGAGGAGACCGTGCTCGACCTGGCTGGCGCGGCGCGAACGATCGACGACGCGTGCGCGTGGATCACCCGCGGCCTCGGGAGCCGACTGACGACACGAGACAAACTGCATCAGGCCCTGGCCCAGCGCGGCAAGATCCGCTGGCGCGCTGAGCTCGCAGAGCTGCTGAACCCGGACGCCGCAGGCTTCCATTCAGTGCTCGAGCGGCGATACCACAGCAACGTGGAGCGACCGCACGGCCTGCCTGTCGCGCAGCGCCAGGCGAGGTTTGAGAGCGGCCGGCACAATGAGTATCGCGATGCCCTCTACGAGGCCTATCGCACGGCGATCGAGCTCGACGGCGACGCGACGCATGGTGCCGACACCAAGTGGTGGGACGTTCGTCGCGACAACGCGGCTGCTGCGGACGGCGTCGCGACGCTGCGGTACGGCTGGTTCGACGTCACTCAGACTCCCTGCCGGGTCGCCGCCGAGGTCGACCGGGTCCTTGTCGCGCGCGGCTTCACAGGTGGGCATCCGTGCTCGCCCGGGTGCCCGGTCGGCGAGGCCAACGCCCTGCGCAGGTCGAAGCGGCCGGCGACTAAGTCGGGAGCTGGCCGGGGCGTCAGCGCGCGACCGAGCCAGTAGCCGACCAGAGCCTGCGCCACCGCCACGAGCACCGTTAGCGCGAACCCCACTACCGCCGACGCGGGCAGTCCCAGGATCCCGGCGATCACCCGCGCCAACGCTACGTCAGGCTGCCCGCGCAGTTCCGCCCACGCTAGGGGCGCACCCCAGCCGACCGCCGCCATCACGGCAAGCGCGGGCACCGCAACGCCGACGCGCCACGCACCGATCCGGTTCGCCAGCCCGGCCAGCACGCCGACGACAAAGGGGCCGAACCACCAGCCCTCCGCTGCCGCGCCGACGATGATCAGGCTCCCAGCCAGCAATCCGAGCAGCCAGACAGACGCGGGCCAGCGGTGATAGGGCCGGATGAACTGCGGCTGGAACGGAACCGGCCGCGGTACCTCGCGGATTCCCTGTGCCCGCAGCTGTCCGAGCCGGTACGAGCCGCGCTTGCCCAGGCGCCTGAACTCGGATGTCACAGCAGCAGTCCCCCGCCACCCACGGGTATCAGCAAGAACTGCCAGGCCCACGCACCGTGGCCCGGCACGAGCAGGGCGCCGAGTGCGGGCACGCCGCCAGCGCCCGCGGCAAGCAGCACGAGCAGGCCGGCTGAAACCGCCAGTGCTGCGACCCCGTTTCCTATCAAAAGGGCGCGTCGGGCGCGCCCAGGACTGCCCATGGTCATCCCGTGCCCCCGCATTCTGAGGTGACCCGCCGACCATCATCGCCGGCACACCGAATGCTAAAACATCCGCTCTCGGCCAAGTTCACGGCGGCTCCCGGTGCGCGCGGGCCGGCGGCTGGCCGCGGAGTACGGCTGGCCTGTCACTCCCCGGATTGATGCAGCAGGTCGAGGAACTTCGCCACCACTGGACCGTCCGTCGGACCGCCTTCGCCGCCGTCGACCGTAACCATCGCGAAGGCGACCGGGACGCCGACAACGCTGTCGTTGAAGCCCATGAGCCACGCGTCGGTCGGCAGCGGGTTGCCGTGCCCGTACTGCGCAGTCCCGGTCTTGGCGTACGTGCCAGCCGGCAGCCCCTTACCTGCAGCCGTGCCGGAGGCGACGACCTGCGCCATCATCTGGTGCAGGCCGCTGACGACGTTCGCTGGCAGCGCGGCTGGCCGCGCGCCGTGGCTGGCCGCGGCGACAACCAGCTGAGGCGCTCGTACCTGGCCCGTGTCGACAGTTGCGGCGACGATAGCCATGTTCAGCGGTGAAACCAGCACCCGGCCCTGGCCGATCGCGGTCGCGGCGAGGTCGGCCAGATCCGATGGCGCGGGGACCGAGCCGGCGAACGCCGGCAGGCCGAGCGACGGCGTAGCGCCTATCAGGTACCGCAACGCCGTCCGGGTGAAATCCGACGCCGTCAGGTTCCGCGTCGCCAGGCCGATGAACGCCGTATTGCACGACTCCGCGAACGCATGCAGCAGGTCGCCGACGGGAGCCGCGCCCTCAGCGTTGTGGAAGATCTCACCGTCGACGTCAAGCTGCGTCGGACAGGTAGCCGGCGAGGCTGGTGACAGCCCGCGCTCGATCAGCGCAGTGGCCGTCAGCACCTTGAACGAGGACCCGGGCGGGAATGCGCCGTCCAATGCGAGATCGAACCCGCCGCCAGTCGGCACCGTCACGGCAGCCAGCACCTGGCCAGTCGCGGCGTCGACCGCAACCAGCGCCGCGCTCTTGTGCACGCCTGCTAGCGCCTTCTCGGCGTCCTGCTGCACGAGCGGGTCGATGCTCGTCTGCACCGGCGTCCCCGGCCGCGGGCTGAGCGTCGCCACCGTGCCGACCGTCGCCCCGGCCGAGCTGACCGCCGTGACCGTGGCACCCGGCTGCCCGGCCAGTTGCCGCTCGTACGCGGCCTCCAGCCCGGTCTGGCCCACCACGCTAGCCGCGGTGTACGGCGCGCCCAGCGACTGAAGTTCCTGGGCCGTGACCGGCCCGACGGAACCCACCACATAGCTGAGGTCCGGCGTCAGTGGTGCACGCTCGTGGATGGTTTGGAACACCGTGCCGGGAACGGGGTAGATCGTCGGCGCCAGCTGCTCATAGCGAGCGAGGCTCACCGTAACGACAGGTTCGAACCAGGTTGGCTCCTTCTTCGCGCCCGTCAGCGCGGTGTCGATGGCCTGCATCGTCGCTCCCGCGGTGCGCAGGGCGGCCCGGACGACGGAGTCGCTCTTGATCCGCTGGCCTTCGACGCCGACGATTACCATCGGCGACTGAGTCGTCAGGGGCGTCCCCCTCGCGCCGAGTATCTGTGCCCGAGGCGGCCAGGTCGTCGCGACCGACAGGTGATCGCCGGGGTGCCTGAGCTGCGCCCGCGATCGTCGCTGGCGACCAGGTCACGCGCCAGGTGCCCGATGCCTGCGTCAGCCGCAGGGTTGTCTTGATGCTGACCGTGCCGACCCGCGGCAGCGTGATCCGCTCGGTCACCGGTTCGCGCGCCGTGCTGCCGCTGACCACGAGCGGGCCAGGGTGATAGGTAGCCTGCCTGGCGCCGAGATCGGCAAGAGCAGCGGCGTTCACCGCAGTGAAGTCGGCGGGCGGCCTGACGACCAGCGCGCGCATGCCAGGCCAGTCCCGCGCCGCCCAGTCCGCGAGGTAATTGTGCGCGACGTCCTGCGGCGTCGGCCCGCTCGAACAGGACGCCAGCAGCGCGCCAGTCACGAGCAGCGTCGACGCAAGCGCGACCAGTCCAGCGCGCCGACCGGATCTGCCTGGCTTGCGGACCGCCGCCATGACGATGACCATACGAGCATCCGCCGACAGCGGCCCGGCGGATGACGAAGTACCCAACTGGTCCATCGGGTCATCGTGGCTTGCGCTGATCTCCGGATCTTGGCTCAGCCGTCGGACGCGCCGCCTCGCCTCGCACACCACGCCCGAGGTCGGGCGTGGTGTCCGAGGCGGATGCGGATTCCGCCGGACTCGACTCGCCGATCGCGCCGGGGCCCGCACCGCTGGCACCGGCGCCGACCGCGGTGCCCTCGAGCTGGAGATGCGGCACGACCGGCTCCAGCCATCTCGGCATCCACCAGGCTCGGCTGCCCAGCACTGTCATGACGGCGGGCACCAGGATCATCCGGACGAGGGACGCGTCGATCAGCACGGCGAACGCCATGCCGAGCGCGAGCATCTTGACGATCGGATCGGGGTTCAGCACAAAGCTCGTGAAGACCACGACCATGATGGCCGCCGCCGTGGTGATTACCCGGGCCGTGCTGCCGATGCCGATCGCGACCGCCCGGTGCGCGTCCCCGGTCGCGATCCACGCCTCGTGGATTCGCGACATCAGGAACACCTCGTAGTCCATGGACAGCCCGAACACGATCGCGAAAACCAGCATGGGCACGTAGGCGGGGATCGGCAGCGTGGTGTGCAGGCCAACGAGCGTCTTCAGCCAGCCCCACTCGAACACCGCGACGATGACGCCGTAGGCGGCCCCGATCGACAGGATGTTGAGGATGGCGGCCTTGGTCGCGATCACGATCGACCGGAACGCCATGGTCAGCAGCACGAATGCGATCGCGATCACCGCCAGGATCAGCCAGCCGAGCCGCGATGTGATCCGCTGGGTGAAGTCCAGCTGGCCCGCCGTCGTGCCAGTGACATAGGTCGTGGCCTTCTGCTTGGGCAACACGTCACTGCGGAGCGTATTGACCAGATCGGTAGTAGCCGCAGCCTGCGGGCGCGTCGTAGGAATCGCGCTGAAGACCGCGGTCGTGCTGCCGGTGTTGATGGCGACAGGGCCGACCGAGGCGACGCCCTTGGTTCCGGCGACCGCTTTCTGCATATTGCTCAGCAGCGTGTTGTCCGCCGAGCTCGACTGCTTCGGCAGGACCACGACGATCGCGAGCGGGCCATTAGAGCCGACGCCGAAGCCCTGCGTCATGAGGTCGTAGGAGCGCCGGTTCGAGTCGCTGGTCGGATTGGTGCCGTTATCCGGCTGGGCCAGCGTGATCGAAAAGAACGGGATGGCAAGCACGATGAGCACCGCGACGCTGAGCGCTGCCCACGGCCATGGATGCGCACTGACCCGACGGCCCCACCGGGCAAAAGCGGACTGCTCGTGCTGCTCCTCCGTCGCGGTCGCGGTCCGTTGCGCCTGGGCCCTGGCGCTCTCGCCGGTCCGATGCGCCGTCAACCGGGCACTCAGCGCCCGGATGTTCTCCCTGGCCACGCCCAGGAACGCAGGTACCAGGGTGAGGGCGGCGACCATCGTGATGGCAACCGTGATCGCGGCCGCCAGGCCCAGCGCGCCGACGAAAGCGACGTCGGATATGTACAGTCCCAGGATCGAGACGACGACGGTGCTCCCGGCCACGACGATTGCCGCGCCCGACGTGCCCTCCGCCTTGCGCGCCGAGGTGAGGACGTCCATGCCCGAGTCCAGTTGCTCGCGATGCCGCGCGACCAGGAACAGCCCGTAGTCGATGGCAACGCCCAAGCCGAGCAGGGTTGCGATCGTCGGCGCGGTCGTGGGGAACGTGATGACGGACGCGAGCAGACCGAGCAAGGACAGGCCTGAGCCGACACTAAAGATGGCCGAGACCAGCGGGATCGCCGCCGCCACGAGCGACCCGAACATCAGCAGCAGGAGGAGCAGCGCACAGCCGAGCCCGATCAGTTCGGACGTCGTGTCGCTCGTCTTCTGTCCGATCTCGCCCGCGCCCGCGCCGTACTCGACCTGCAAGCCGGCCTGGCGGGCCGGAGCCACGGCGTTGTTCAGCTTGTGCAGGTAGGTGGTGTCCAGCGAATACGGGTTCGCGCTCCAGGACACGCTGGAGTACGCGATAGTGCCGTCCTTGGACAGGCCGCCGCCAGGCGGCGAGCCGAACGGGCTGTTCGCCTTGATCACGTCAGGCAGCTTGGCGATGTTGGCCGTGGCCTGATTCACCGCGGACGCGTCAGCAGACAGAGTGCCGTGAATGGCGTGGAAGACGATCTGGCCCGCGTAGCCGCCTTGGGAGCTGAAGGTCGAATTCAGCCTATTCAGCCCGTCGTCGGACTGGGTGCCTGGCACGTTGTAGTTGTTGACAAAGGTGCCACCGAACTGCTGCCTGGCTAGTAGCAGGCCGCCGAGGATGATCACCCAGGCAGCGATGACGATCCAGTGCCGCCGGACCGAAAACCCGCCAAGAGACTCCAGCCACGCGTTCAACGAGCACCCCCGCAATAACGGCGTCCCCGTGCGCCGTGAGGGCACTATCCCCGGCAGCAGAGCATTCCACGCATTTGCGCCGAGGCGGCCGGCGCTGGCGGCGGCCGGCGCGGGCGGGCGGCCAGCGCGGGCGGGCTGCCAGCGCTTGCGGGCTGCGGGCGCTGGCAGGCGGTCGGCCGATGTGGCCCCGTTCCCGGTCCTGAGGGTTTATCTCACCAGATGGGCGGGCGCCGGTGCGCCCACGGGCGGGCCGCTTCCAGCTGCGCGGAGAGCGAGATCAGAGTCGCCTCGTCACCCATCCGCCCGGCGAGCATGATGCCGATCGGCAGTCCCTCGTCTGTCCAGTGCAGTGGCACGTTCACGGCTGGCTGGCCAGACAGGTTGTACAGGGCTGTCCACGGCGTGAACTGGGTCTGACGGATGAAGTTCTCGGCCGGCTCGACCTCGTCGAACCAGCCGACGGGCCGCGGCGGCAGCGCCACCGTCGGGCTCAGGATCACGTCGTACGGGCTCAGCGCCCGCAGCGCGGCGCGCACGCTGCCCTGTAGCACCGCCTGATGGAACAGCAGATCGGCGGCCGACAGCGCCATCCCCTTGCCACGCAGGTAACGGGTCAGCGGCAGCAGGTCGGCTTCCTGCTCGGGCGCGATCGGCGCCAGCGTCGCCATGGCGTACCACAGCGCCAGGAAGGACGGCACTGCCTCGACCGGGAACGGCAGATCCACATCCTCGACCTCGTGCCCGAGCGCGGACAGCAGCGCGCTGGCCTCCTCGTAGGCGGCGAGGCAGTCGGAGTGCACCACAGCGCCGTCGACCAGCGTGGTGATCGACCTGGCGATCCGCAGCGTGCCCGGCTCCCGGCTTGCGTAGCCGAGGAACGACTCGCCGTCCGGCAAGGCCGGCAGCGTGTACATGTCCCCAGGGTGATTGCCCGTCATCGCGTCCAGCAGGAGGGCGGCGTCGCCGACCGTGCGGGCGAGCGGGCCGTCCGTGGACAGCCCGACCAGATCAGGCATCATCGGACCCTGGGAAATCCTGCCTCGAGTCGGCTTGATGCCGTACAGCCCGCACACGCTGGCGGGAATCCGAATCGAGCCGCCGCCATCGCTGCCCTGGGCTGCCGGGGCCAGGCCCGACGCGACCGCCGCGGCCGCGCCGCCGCTGGAGCCCCCGGCCGACCGGCTCAGATCCCACGGCGTACGAGCAGGCGGGCCGATCTTGGTCTCGGTGTAGCACGGCAGGCCGAACTCGGGCGTCGCCGTCTTGCCCGTGATCACGATGCCCGCCGAGCGCAGGTGCTCGACGACGTAGTCGTCCTCAGTGGCCACGTTGTCGGCCAGGATGGCGCTGCCAAAGGTGAGGCGGACGCCGGCGACCATGTTCAGGTCCTTGATCGGGACCGGCACGCCGGTCAGTGGCGGGAGGTCGCCGCCGTCCTTCCGGCTCGCCAGCACGGCCTTGTCGGCGGCGGCGGCCTGCTCGCGGGCGAGGTCGTGAGTCACCGTGTAGAACGCGCCGACCTGCTCGTTGAGCCGGTCGATGCGGTCCAGGTAATGGTCGGTGATCTCGGCCGAGGAAGTCTCGCCGGTCCGGATGGCGGCCGCCTGCTCAAGCACCGTGAGGTCATGAATCTGAGTCACGCTACCGAACAGTAGACCACCAGACGGCGCGGTCCAACCCGGCTGGCATGCGATAACCCGCAAGGCGGCTCCGCCCCGGTACGCCCTCCGTAGAGAGCGCATTGGCGCCGGCCATCGGTCCGCCAGTAGTGGCTCGGTTACGCTGTGGCGTATGGACCGGGAAACCGGGCCTGAGCCGACTTCGAGTGGACCAGCGGCCCCGGCCGAGGAAGGGCCGCACTTTCCGGTCCCCTCGCGTGCAATCATGGCCGGGCTCGCGGCTGACCCGCGGCTGCCGATCTGGATCCGACGGGCGATTGTCGCGCTGATCGTCGCCCTCGCCTTCACCTTCTGGAAGGACTGGCGCGTCGGGCTCACGGCCGCGGCTGTCGTGGCCATCGTCGACACCGTCTATCACTCCAAGACCGTCGCCCTGATCCCGGCCGCGGCGCGGGTCTCCTCCGCCCAGCGGCGGACCCGACGGCGGCTCTACCTCCTGCGGCCATTCGGGTACATGGCGATCCACACCCGCGGGATCCCGGGCAGCGACTCGGTCATCGATCACCTGGTCATCGGCCCCGGCGGTGTCTACGCCGTCGACTCCGAGCGCTGGGATAGGCGGCTGCCGATCCGGACCGTGGCCAGCAACTCGGCTTCTGGTGCGCTGCTCTATCACGGGCCCTACAGCCAGAAAGACCGGCTGGCCCATGCACGCTGGGAAGCGGCGCAGGCGTCCAGGCTGCTGAGCGAGGATCTCGGCGAGGAGATCACTGTCCGGCCCGCCATGGTCATCTACGGCCCGACAGTGCCCTGGGGGGTAACCAACCTGCGCGGCGTCGACGTCTTCGCAGGCCGCAAGATTGTGAAGTACTTCCGCGGCAGGAAGCGGGCTAACCAGTCCGAGACGCTCGGCTGGGAAGAAGCTGGCGCGATCTTCGTCGCCGCTGACCGCGTCCTGCCCCGGGACTGAGAACGGTCTGGTGTCGCCGCACGTACCACTGGCTCCCGCCCGCGTACCTGCCCACCACAGGCGGCGGGCTAATCTGTGTCATCCCCCGCCTACTGAAGGACAGACACCGAAGTGGCCAACCTGCGGACCTGGGTGGCCGGCGCACGACCGCGGACCTTGCCTGCTGCCGTGGTACCGGTCGTTGTCGGCTCGGGCGTCGCGTTCGGCTACGGCAAGTTCTCGCCCTGGCGGGCCGCGCTGGCGCTGCTCGTGGCGCTCGCTCTTCAGATCGGCGTCAACTACGCGAACGACTACAGCGACGGCATCCGCGGCACCGACGAGGTGCGGGTGGGTCCGGTCCGGCTCGTCGGCTCGCGCCTGGTCAAGCCGAGGCACGTGCTGGCCGCTGCGCTCGGCTGCTTCGCCGTCGCGGGCGCGGCCGGCCTGGTGCTGGCCGCCGTGACCTCGTGGTGGCTATTGCTGCTCGGTGCGGCCGCCGTGGCCGCAGCCTGGTTCTATACCGGCGGCAGCCGGCCGTACGGCTACCGGGCGCTTGGCGAGCTATCGGTCTTCATATTCTTCGGCATCGCTGCGGTCGCGGGCACGGCGTACGTGCAGATGCAGACACTCACGTGGCTGCCGTTTGCCGCGTCGGCAGCGATCGGCCTGCTGGCCTGCGCGCTGCTGGTCATCAACAACCTGCGCGATATCCCGACCGACAGCGAGACCGGCAAGCGGACGCTGGCGGTTGTACTCGGCGACCAGCGGACCAGGGTGCTCTACGCTGGCTGCATCCTCGTGCCGTTCTGCGTCGCCGTGGTCCTCGCGCCCGCCCGGCCGCTCAGCCTGCTGGCGCTAGCGGCCCTGCCGCTGGCGTTCGCGCCAGTCCGCCAGGTCCGCGACGGCGCCAGTGGGCGCAGCCTCATCGTCGCGCTCAGCCAGACCGGGCGGCTCGAGCTCGCCTACGGCGCGCTGCTAACGCTCGGCCTGGCCATCAGGTTTTAGCCGCGCACTGCCAGCAAGCTAGGCACCCGCCGCAGCACCGTTCGCGGCGCTCGGGTCCTCCTGAACGCCGCCGACGTCGACCGTCTTGAGGCTATCGAGGCTCTCCAGTACGGCAGGATCCGTCACCGCGACCTCGGGTAGCCGGGCTTCGGGAATGTCAGCCGTCGCCAGCAACGCCTCGGGTAGCGGAACATCGGGGGGCGGCGCTGCCTGCGGAACAGCAGCCACCGCCGCTTCCAAGGCGTGCGGCTGCTCTTCGTCAGCGCTCGTGTTGCGGGCCAGCGCTGCCGCGGTCTCCACAACCTTGGCCAGCGCCGCGTCCGCCGAGCTGTTCTCGGCTCCGGCAGGCAGGGCAGCACTAGAACGGTCCGGCTTACCCGCCGCGTGCCCCTGATGCGCCGAACTCGGGTTGTCTGTCGCCGCCGCACCGCGGCCGAGGTCGACACTGCCGCTGTCGAACGCACTGCTCAGCGCCTTCAGCGCGCTGGTCAGCTCGCTTGGAATCATCCACATCGTGTTGCCCGGTCCCTGCGCGATCTGCGGCAGCGTCTGCAGGTACTGATATGCGAGCAGCTTCGGATCCGGGTCATTCTCGTGGATCGACTGGAACACCGAGGTGATCGCCTGCGCCTGGCCCTCGGCCCTCAGGATCGCGCTCTGCTTGTCACCCTCCGCGCGCAGCACGGTGCCCTGCTTGTCACCGTCAGCCGTCAGGATCTGCGCCTGCCGAAGGCCTTCGGCCGTCAGGATGGCCGCACGCTTCTCTCGCTCGGCGCGCATCTGCTTCTCCATGGCGTCGATGACGCTCTTCGGCGGGTCGATCGCCTTGATCTCCACCCTGGTCACCCGGATGCCCCACTTACCCGACGCGTCGTCGAGCACGCCGCGCAGCATGGTGTTGATCTTGTCGCGGGACGTCAGCGTGACCTCTAGGTCCATCGAACCGATCACGCTGCGCAGCATGGTGGCCGTCAGCTGCTCGATCGCCTGGATGTAGTTGACGATCTCGTAGTCCGCCGCGCGCGGGTCGGTGACCTGGAAGAACAGCACGGTGTCGATCTTGACTACCAGGTTGTCCTCGGTGATGACCGGCTGGCCAAGGAACGAGACCACCTGCTCGCGCAAGTCGATCAGGGGCTTCACCCGGTCGATGAACGGGATGATGAAGTTCATGCCGGGTTCCATCGTCTTGGTGTAGCGGCCGAAGCGCTCCACGTTCCTGGCGCGCGCCTGCGGCACGATCCGGATCGTGCGCAACGCGGTCAGCACGACGAGCAGGCCGACGACGGCGATGACGATGCCGATAGCCTCAGCGAACATGGCTACTCCCTCGGGTATACAAGGGCGGAGGCGCCCTCAATCTGCAGCACGTCGACCTTCGTGCCGGCCGGGATGACCAGCGTCTCGTCGTACGGCCGGGCGGACCATTCCTCGCCACCGATGCGGACCCGGCCGCCATGCTCGCTGACTTCCTCGAGCACGTAGCCGGTCCGGCCGACGAGGGCGGCGGTTCCGGTCCGCAGCAGCGGCGGATGCCGGAGGTGGCGCATGGCGAAGGGCCGGGCGATGCCGAGCCCAGCTGCCGAAGCGACGACGAACGCGCCGAACTGTACGGCCGCGTCGCCGCCCAGGAAGCCGGCGCCAGCAGCGACGAGCGCGGCGGCTCCGAGCAAGCCAAACGCGAGCGTCGTGGTCGCGATCTCGATCGTGCCGAGCACAGCCGCGACGATCAACCAGATGATCCAGCTACCCATCGCGGCGCTCCGAAGGCGATATGACCGTCACTTGAGACAGTAGACCCGTCAGGCCGCCGGCGCACCTCGCCGCGGGTTCCGAGGCCGCGCAGCCCTCGCCGCTGGGGTGCAGATTAGCTGTCCATCGCCGCCGCGACTCGCTTGGCCACCGCTTCCAGGTCCGCGTCCGGGACCTTGGGCAGCACGTCCTCCCAGATGGGCAAGTACATGCCCGTGGCTTCGGTCATGCCGAGCGGGCGCGGCAGGAACCACACGTGGAAATGCGCGCCGCCGTCACCCCAGCGGTACAAATGCACGCGACCAACGTCGCCGAGCGACAGGATCGCACGCTCGACCTGGCCCGCGACGCGCCCGAACTCCGCCGCGTACCTAGCCGGCATGTCAGCAAAAGAGTCGAAGTGCTCGCGGCTGGCAAGCCACACGGTGCCCGGCAGGCTGCCCCCGACCGGCGCATGTAGGGTCCACAGGTCGTCGTGCCACAGCGTGGCCGTCGCGGCGCCCCCGCAGATGCCGCACGGCTCTCCGCCCGGCTCGCCGCGCCGCGGTGGTTCCGGGATCACCCGGTCGCCCGGCGCCTTCGGCACGAGCGGCTCCTGATATGGCATGGTCATGGCGATGACTCCCACTCTGCGTAACGTGCGGCACTGACTTCTCGACGCTACGGCCGTGGCGGGCGCTCGCCCAAGAGCGCAGGCAGCCATCTGATGTCGCGAGCCAGACAAACCAGGCGCGGGTGACCGTAGGCCGGGCCCCCGCCGGCTTCACACATCATGGTGGGAACGGGGACTATTGAGCTATCCGCCAACTGGAGGCCAGCCATGCCCGCAGCCAGTCACCTGTCCTATAGCCACGGGGCCTCGGCCGAGCCACTGCTTGGCGACACCATCGGAGCCAACCTGCATCGGATCGCCGCCGCTCACGGCGCGAACGAGGCGCTCGTTGACATGCCGACCGGACAGCGGTGGACCTATGCGCAGCTCGACACGGACACCGACCTGGTCGCGCTCGGCCTGATCGCAGCGGGGACCCAGAAGGGTGACCGGGTCGGGATCTGGGCGCCGAACTGCGCCGAGTGGGCGCTCCTCCAGTACGGTGCGGCGAAGGCAGGCGCGATCCTGGTCAACATCAACCCGGCCTATCGCAGCCACGAGCTGGCCTACGTGCTGAGGCAGTCAGGGACAAAGCTGCTCGTCAGCGCCGAGAGCTTCAAGACCAGCGACTACCGCGCCATGATCGAGGAGGTCCGCGGCGACCTGCCGGACCTCGAGCAGGTCGTCTACATCGGCACGGCCGACTGGACCGAGCTTGTGACCGCGGGCACAAGCCTTGATCCGAGCGAGCTGGCCGAGCGCGAGGCGAGCCTGGCGTTCGATGACCCGATCAACATCCAGTACACCAGCGGCACTACCGGATTCCCCAAGGGCGCGACGCTGACACATCACAACATCCTGAACAACGGCTACTTCGTCGGCGAGGGCTGCGGGTACACCGCCGACGACCGGGTCTGCGTGCCGGTGCCGTTCTACCACTGCTTCGGAATGGTCATGGGCAACCTGGGTTCCACGACGCACGGTGCCTGCATCGTCATCCCGGCCCCTGGCTTCGATCCGGCGGCAACTCTCGCCGCGGTCGAGGCCGAGCGATGCACCTCGCTCTACGGCGTGCCCACCATGTTCATCGCCGAGCTGGCGCTACCCGATTTCGCCAGCTACGACCTGTCCAGCCTGCGCACCGGCATCATGGCCGGCTCGCCATGCCCGGTCGAGGTGATGAAGCGCGTCCTGTCCGAGATGCATATGACCGAGGTCACGATCTGCTACGGGATGACCGAGACGTCGCCTGTGTCCACCCAGACGACGGCCGACGACGATATGGACCGGCGGGTCTCGACCGTCGGCCGGGTCCACCCGCATGTCGAGATCAAGGTGATCGACCCGGAGACCGGCCTCGTGCTGCCGCGCGGCGGTCGCGGCGAGCTGTGCACTCGCGGCTACTCCGTCATGCTCGGCTACTGGAACGAGCCGGAGAAGACCGCCGACGCGATCGACGCCGGGCGGTGGATGCATACCGGCGATCTCGCGGTCATGGACGAGGCCGGTTACCTCAACATCGTCGGCCGCATCAAGGACATGGTCATCCGGGGCGGGGAGAACATCTACCCGCGCGAGGTCGAGGAGTTCCTGTACAGCCATCCTGAGATCGAGGACGTGCAGGTAATCGGCGTGCCGGACATCAGGTACGGCGAGGAACTGTGTGCGTGGGTCAAGCTACGGCCGGGCAGCGAGCTCACTGCCGAGCAGGTCAGGGAGTTCTGCACCGGCAAGATCGCGCACTACAAGGTGCCCAGGTACGTCCGCGTCACAGCGGACTTCCCTATGACGGTGACCGGCAAGGTGCAGAAATTCAAGATGCGCGAGACGTCGGTCGATGAGCTCGGGCTGACGGGGGCCAGCCAGACCCGAACCGCGTAGCCGGCACAGGACCGACGGCCCGCCAGCCGAGCACAGACCGGCGCGACAGCGCCGACAGCACCGACTCCCAGCTCAGCGCGGACAAAACAGAGAACGCGCACCCGATGCAGCCGACCGACCCGACGGAGAGGATGGATCCGGCGGAGCCGATCGACAGGATCGACCCACTAGAACCGATGGACAGGATCGACCCGCTCGAGCCGATCGACAGGATCGACCCGCTCGAGCCCATGGCCAGCATGGAGCCAGCCGAGCCCGCCTGGCGGGACGAGCGGATTGCAGCGGCCATGGCGTCATTCTCGCAGCCGCGCTTGCGCTCGACTCCGGCCCCCATGGCCGACTAGCTCGGGCTCGAGGCCGCTGACGCGAGGGCCGCCTGGACGCCCGGAATGTCGTTGACGCACACTGCATCCGCGCCGGCCTGAGCGAGCCGTACTGCCTCAGCCGGGCTGGGCGACCAGGTCAGAACCTCCAGGCCCGCGCGGTGCGCCGTGTCGACGATGCGCTCCGGCGTCAGGTCGGCCTGCCCAGGCTTGTCGTGGTGCAGGTTCATGGTCCCGGTGTGCAGGCACACCGCCTCCAGCCCAAGGTTCGCCGCCGCCGGGATGGCGTGGTGCGCCGGGAAATCGAGACCAGTGATCAGGCCGATCGCCGCCCCGCCGATGACTTCACGGCGCTCGGCCAGGTAGGCCACCGCGGCGGGGTCAAACGAGGAGACGAGGAAGCGCCGCGCTCCCTGCTGTTGCTTCAGGACATCAGCCACCAGCGCATGCGTGCGCTGCGCCGGCGGATCCACCGCATCGTCGATGATCGTCTTGACGTCGATATTCACGCCGACCTGCGCAGGCAGGGCGGTGAGTACTTCGTCGAGGCTCGCGACGCCGCCGGCGGCGAGCTCGGCCGCGGTGTGGGTGACGATGCGGCCGCCGCCCGGAGCGATCGGATCGTGTCGGACCACCAGCTGCCCGTCACGACTGCGGTGCACATCCAGCTCCACCCACGTGAGCCCGCTCGCGGCGGCGGCCAGGAAGGAGCTCACCGTGTTCTCCCGGTATCCGCCGCGCTGCCCTGAGCCGAACCCGCGATGGCCGACGATGGTCGGCTTGATGTCGAAGATCATGCTAGGTCCCCCAGTGCCACGTAAACGGGCGGTGCGAGCCGATATGTTCGCAGCCAACCGCGAAGTAGCGCCAAGGGCAAGGGCGGCTTCGAGTTCCTACCACCCGCCCCCGTAAGGTGGCAGAGGCTTGCAGGTCGTCGATGTCGTGGGGGTCAGATGGATGAGAGCGTCGCGCGGCAGCGGCTGGCCGCCGAGCGCGCCGAGGTCGCACGGTTGCTGATGGACGCGGAGTCGGCAGGCGTGCAGGACCGCAGTTCCGAGGACGAACCGGGTGACTATGCCGACGCGGCGCAGCCGCTGACGGCACAGGGCATGGACGACGCGCTCGCGGAGGGCTTCCGTGACCGTATTGCCGCCATCGACCGCGCGTTCAAGCGGCTCGACGATGGCACGTACGGACTGTCAGTCCTCAGCGGTGCGCCCATCCCTGACGAGCGGCTCGACGCTGATCCCGCGGCCGAGCTGACCGTCGAGGAAGCGCGCGACCGCGGCTGACGGCCGCGCAGACAGCCTCGTCCTCAGGCCGGGCTGACGGTCAGCTCGATGGTGGTGCCGGTGAGCGCTTTGCTCACCGGGCAGGCGGCCTTCGCCTCGGCCGCGATTCTGGTGAACTCCTCGGGACTGACGCCCGGTGCCGACCCACTGACCGTCAAGGCGATGCCGCTGATCTGGAACCCGCCAGCCGGGTCCGGGCCGAGCGTCACAGCCGCGGTGACATCGATCGACTGATCGCGGCCGCCGGCCGCTCCGAGCAGCGCCGCGAACTGCATCGCGAAGCATCCCGCGTGTGCCGCGGCGATGAGCTCCTCAGGGCTGGTCGTGCCGTCCGCGTTATCAGCCACCCGCTTCGGGAAGCTGATCTCGTAGCTGCCAAGACCCGAGCTGACCAGCGTGACGGTGCCGGTGCCGTCCTGGAGTCCGCCAGTCCAAGTGGTGTGCGCGGTGCGGGTGGGCATGCCTTTCCCTCATCTCATGTCGTCAACAGCCGAGTATGAATGCGCACTCACCATGTCATAGTTGTGGCGGCTCGCTGGCGCCTCTCCGCACGCCAGCTCAGGACGGCTTACGCGCGTCGATGAGGACTCGGCGTGCATGGCAGACGAACGAGCCGTTCGCCTGAATGTGCTCATGCATCCGCGCTAGCTGCTCGACATAGCCGGCCACGGTGAAGCCGGGCACCGTCCACAGCACCTTCTTGAGGAAATGAACGACCGCAGCAACGTCGAAAAACTCAACCCGCATGGCCTGCTCCCGCACATCGACAACGTCGAGCCCGGCGCGGCGAGCAGCGGCCACGATCGCCTCCGGGCTGCGGGCCTTGTTGACGGGCCGCGGCCTCATCATGAAGTCGGTGAGCTCGCGGTTCGTTCCCGGCCCGATCTGCTGGGAGAAGTAGCTGCCGTCGGGCTCTAGTACCCGTGCGACCTCCCCCCAGCGGACAACAGTGGGATGCCTGCTCACCACCAGGTCAAAGGTCGCGTCGCCGAACGGCAGGTCAGCCTCATCAGCCGCGCCCACGACGGCGCCGCCGAGTGGGGCGAGCGCACGACGGGCCAGCGCCAGGTTGGGCGGCCACGACTCGGTCGCGGCCAGGATTGAGAGCTCCACCACGGGCGGCTTGACCCCGCCCGCCAGCATCCCAGCCACCCTCGCCGGCCGCGCGCGGCGCATCGCCTCGGCCAGCACCTCGCCGCCGCCGGTCTGGATGTCCAGCACCGCAGCGGCTCGGCCGATGCGCGCGCTCAGCAACCGCGAATAGCCCCAGGCCGGTCGTTCCTCGGTCGCCCGCCCATCGAACCAGGAGAAGTCCCAGCCCTCGACGGGCACGGCGTCGCCTTCGGCGATCAGTTCCTCGAAGACCGGCTGCCTGGGCACCCGGTGATCGTGCATGGAACCGTCGCGTGCAGGCAACTCGGTTCTCGTGCCGTTGCCGTCAGGACAGCCCGAGCAGGCCGTCGAGGCCGATGGTCATGCCAGGCGGCAGACTGCCGATGCCGCGCACGGCAACGAGCACGCCCGGCATGAACGAGGCGCGATCCAGTGAGTCATGCCGGATCGTCAGGATCTCGCCGTGGCCGCCAAGCAGCACCTCTTGATGCGCGACGAGGCCGGCGAGCCGCACTGAGTGCACATGCACGCCGCTGACCTCGGCGCCGCGCGCCCCGTCGACCGCGGTGACGGTCGCGTCGGGCATTGGCCCGGTCCCGGCCGCCTCCCGCGCCGCGCTGATGATCGACGCGGTGCGCCCGGCGGTACCCGACGGCGCGTCGGCCTTGCCGGCATGGTGCATTTCGATGACCTCGGCCGATTCGAAAAACGGCGCCGCGAGCTCCGCGAACCGCATCATCAGCACGGCGCCGACGGAAAAGTTCGGCACAATCAGCAAGCGAGCAGCGGGCCGCTCGTCGAGCCAGCCAGCTACCTCATTCAGCCGGGTGTCGTCGAAGCCGGACGTTCCGACGACGCTGTCGACGCCGCGATCGATGCACCAGCGCAGGTTGCCCATGACCGCGCCAGGATGCGTGAAATCGACCACCACGTCGGCGTCGGCCAGCTGGTCGAGCGAGTCGCCAATGTCGACCTGTGCGGTAAGTGCGAGGTCACCGGCCGACTCGACTGTGCTGCATACCTGCGACCCCATGCGCCCCTTGGCGCCCAGCACGCCTACCTTGATCATCGTGCTCCCTCGCCCCCTCTTTGGTAACAGGCTTCCCGTGGTTGGCTCACTGTGCTAGGAAGCCTAGCTGCGGGCCAAGATCGGCCAGCGCGGATCGATGCTGTATGAAAGGCTTCTGGACGCCAGCAGTGGCTCGGCGTAATCAGTGACACGGTCCAACCAATGACATTCGCGGAGGATGCAGCCGATGACGGCGTGGAACTCGTTCACCACGGACTCGACTCAGGGCGCCATCACGTCCGAGGTCATAACCTACCCCGGCGGCAACGGGGATCAGATCCACGCCTACCTCAGCCGGCCGACAGGCGATGCTGTCACGCCCGGCATCGTGGTTATCCATCACATGCCAGGCTGGGATGAGTTCTACCGGGAGTTCTCCGACCGGCTCGCCCGGCACGGTTACACCGCCATCTGTCCCGATCTGTACTGCCGGTACGGACATGGCACCCCGGACGATATCGCCGCGAAGGTACGAGCCGAAGGTGGCGTGCCCGACGACAGCGTGGTGTCCGACGCGGAGGCAGCGCGCGAGTGGCTCCTTACTCAGCCGAGCAGCAACGGCAAGACTGGGATTATCGGCACGTGCTCGGGTGGCCGGCACGCGCTGCTGACAGCGTGCCGCAGCGAGGGCTGGGACGGCGTCGCTGACCTGTGGGGCGGCGGCGTCATCATGAGCCAGGAAGAACTCAGCCCGGCCCGGCCGGTCGCGCCCATCGACTACCTGCCGGAGCTCGACGCACCGCTGCTCGGCTTGTTCGGTAACGACGACCGCTACCCGACCCCGGCGCAAGTCGATCAGCTCGAGGCCGAGCTCACGCGTCTGGGCAAGGACTACGAGTTCCACCGGTACGACGGCGCGTCGCACGGCTTCTTCTACTACTTCGCGGGCGCGTACAGGCCCGAGGCGGCCATGGACGGTTGGGAGAAGATATTCGACTTCTTCGGCCGCCACCTGGCTGGCTGACTGCGACCGGCGGCGGCCCTGCTCCTAGCGTCCTGATGCGGAACGTAATAGGCAGTTGCAGTGTTAACAACGTTAACATGCAGTTGCCGGCCGGTCCGGGCGTCCTGGTCAGGGTCGGCGGCCTGGCACGATGGACGCACCATGACCCTCACCGATCAGCTTCCGGACGGCGCCGAGCCCGACGAAGTATTCGACGCATTCGCGAACTGGACTGCCGATCAGGGCTTCTCCCTGTACCCGCACCAGGAAGAGGCGCTGATCGAGATCGTGTCGGGCGCGAATGTGATCTTGTCGGCGCCGACCGGCTCGGGCAAGAGCCTCGTTGCGACCGGCGCGCACTTCACGGCGCTGGCGCGCGACGACCGGACGTTCTACACCGCCCCGATTAAGGCGCTGGTATCGGAGAAGTTCTTCGCGCTGTGCGACATCTTCGGGCCCGAAGAGGTCGGGATGATGACGGGCGACGGCAGCGTCAACGCTGGCGCGCAGATCATCTGCTGCACGGCCGAGGTGCTGGCGAACATCGCGCTGCGTGACGGCGCCGCCGCCGACATCGGCCAGGTCGTGATGGACGAGTTCCACTTTTACGCCGATCCCGATCGGGGTTGGGCCTGGCAGGTGCCGCTCATCGAGCTGCCGCAGGCTCAGTTCGTCCTCATGTCCGCGACTCTCGGCGACGTCAGCAGGTTCGAGCGGGACCTGACGGAGCGAACCGGCCGCGTCACTTCGGTGGTGAGTTCGGCGGAGCGCCCCGTTCCCCTATCTTTCTCGTTTGCCATGACCCCGCTGCACGAGACGGTGGCCGAACTCCTCGCCACGCACGAGGCGCCTATTTACATCGTGCACTTCACGCAGGCAGCGGCCATCGAGCAGGCGCAAGCCCTGATGAGCGTGAACGTGTGCAGCCGGGAAGAGAAGGAGGCGATCGCCGAGCTGATCGGCGGATTCCGATTCGCCCCCGGATTCGGCAAGACGCTCTCGCGGCTTGTCCGGCACGGCATCGGCGTGCACCACGCCGGCATGCTGCCCAAGTACCGGCGGCTGGTGGAGACCCTGGCCCAGGCCGGACTCCTGAAGGTCATCTGCGGCACCGACACGCTCGGCGTCGGCATCAATGTGCCGATCCGGACCGTGCTGTTCACGGCGTTGTCGAAGTATGACGGCACCAGGACACGGCTGCTGATGGCGCGCGAGTTCCACCAGATCGCCGGGAGGGCCGGGCGGGCAGGCTTCGACACCACGGGCCGGGTCGTGGTGCAGGCGCCCGAGCACGTGATCGAGAACGCCAAGGCTCTGGCCAAGGCCGGGGACGACCCGAAAAAGCGGCGTAAGGTCGTGCGGCGCAAGCCGCCTGAGGGCATGGTGTCCTGGGGCGAGCCCACCTTTGAGCGTCTCGTCGCGGCCGAACCGGAGCCGCTGAAGTCCAGCTTCGCCGTCAGCCACGCCATGCTGCTCAACGTGATCAGCCGGCCCGGTAACGCATTCGCCTCGATGAAGCACTTGCTTACCGACAACCACGAGGAGACCGGAGCGCGACGCCGGCACATCAGCCGCGCGATCGCCATCTACCGTGCGCTGCTGGCGGGTGGCGTCGTCGAGCGACTGGATTCACCCGACGACGAGGGTCGCTGGGTACGGCTGACAGTCGACCTGCAGGACGACTTTGCGCTCAACCAGCCGCTGTCACCGCTGGCGCTGGCCGCCATCGGGTTGCTGGACAGGTCCTCGCCGGAATACCCGCTCGATGTGCTCTCGGTGATCGAATCCACCCTCGACAATCCGCGGCAGGTGCTGTCGGCGCAGCTTTTCAAGGCGCGCGGCGAGGCCGTGGCGGCCATGAAGGCCGAGGGCATCGAGTACGACGAGCGGATGGACTTGCTTGAGGCGGTCACCTACCCCCGGCCGCTCACCGATCTGCTCGAAGCCGCCTACAACATCTACCGCCAGGGTCATCCCTGGGTCGCTGACCATGCCCTGTCGCCGAAATCGGTAGCCCGCGACATGTATGAGCGCGCGATGACGTTCTCTGAGTACGTGAGCTTTTACGGGCTCGCTCGCTCCGAGGGCCTGGTCCTGCGCTACCTGGCCGACGCCTACAAGGCAATGCGTCAGACAGTGCCGGAGGAGGCCAAAACCGAGGAGCTCGCCGACCTCGTCGAATGGCTAGGCGAGCTGGTCCGGCAGGTGGACTCGAGCCTGATCGACGAGTGGGAGCGGCTGCGCAATCCGGTCGAGGAAGCCGCGCACCTGGCCGCTGACAGGCCGCCGGCAGTGACCGGCAACAAGCGGGCTTTCCGGGTGCTGGTGCGCAACGCCTTGTTCCGCCGCGTGGAGCTGGCGGCGCTGCGGCGGTGGGAGGAGCTCGGCGAGCTCGACGCCGATGACGGTTTTGACGCGGAGAAGTGGGCAACCGCGCTGGCGCCGTACTTCGCGGAGCACGACGACATCGGAACTGGCGCGAATGCTCGCGGTCCCGGCCTGCTGATCCTCGACGAGCAGCCGGGGATGTGGGAAGCGCGGCAGATCTTCGATGATCCCGCCGGAGACCACGACTGGGGATTCTCGGCAGCTATCGACCTCGACGCCTCGGACGAGGCGGGGGTGGCCGTGATCAAGGTGACCAGCGTCGGACAGCTCTAGCTGGAACCCGTCTGACAACGCGGGCAGCATCTAGGCGGTCCTGCCGCGCCCCTTCGGGGCCGACTAAAGTGCAACTGATAGGTTGCACGTAGCGAGTTCTATGTGCAACCATCTGGTAGCAGATACTCAACTGAACCGGAGGACACCACATGCTGCAGGACCTGATCGAGCGCGAAGTGCTGATCGAGGCGTCGCGCGAACGAGTATGGGCCGTACTGACCGATCCCACGCACATAGCGGGCTGGTTCGGCGACAAGGCCGAGATGGACCTGCGGCCGGGCGGCAGGGCCGCGTTCGGCTGGAGCGAGCACGGCACCTTCCACGCCGTCGTTCAGCGCGCGGAGCCGCCGGGCTTCCTGTCGTACCGGTGGGCTCGCGACGTCGACACCGAGCCTGCCGAGGGCAACTCGACCCTTGTGGAGTTCAGCCTGACCGAAATCTTCGCCGGGACTCTGCTGCGGGTCGTGGAGACCGGCTTCGCCAGCCTGCACGCCAGCGAGGCCGAGCAGGACAAGGCAGTGCAGGAGAACACCGAAGGCTGGCAGTCCGAGCTCGCCGAGCTCAAGGAGTATGCGGAACGGCCCGCTGCATGACGGCGCCGCGGCCGGGCTGGGGAGCCGGCCCGGCCGAGCCTGACGACATCCTCGCGGCCATGGCCGATCCGACCCGCCGGCAGCTGCTGGCGAGGCTGGCGGCGAGCGGCCCAGCGACAGCCACCGAGCTGGCGGTAGGCCTGCCCGTGAGCAGGCAGGCGATCGCGAAACACCTGGTGGTGTTGCGCGTGGCCGGCCTGGTAGTGAGCCACAAGGAAGGCCGCGACGTTCGTTTCGCCATCCGCACCCAGAGCCTGACGCACACAGCCACCTGGCTGGCGGCGCTGGCCACCGAATGGGACAACAGGCTCGCGGCGATCAGGCGGATCGCCGAATCCAGCAGCTGACCGCCAGTAACGGCCTCGTGTGCGCCGTAGACCGGCAGGCCGGCGGGCTCAGAAGACGGGCAACGACGGCGTTCAGCTTATGTTCAGACTTGTACATGAGCATCTTGACGTGACGCAGAACGCTCCCGTCAGCGATGCTGGCCGGGTGCACGCCGCAGGACAGCCACGGACGCCCGGAGGGCGGTCTAGGCCGGGATACGCGCCGCGGACGCCAGCTCCTGCGCCGCGGCCGTGGTTCGTCGACGCGTGCGCGGCAGTGGCAGGCATCGGGTTCGGCGCCGTCGTGGCCTCGGTCATCACGAGTGAGACTCATGGCTCGCTCGCAGCGCCGGGCGGACCGGTGACTGCTCTTGGCAGGCTCGCCGCGTTCACTGGTACGTACTTGATCCTCATCATGGTCGTGCTTATCGCGCGGCTGCCCTGGCTGGAGCGGGCAGTCGGACAGGACCAGCTGATCCGGTGGCATCGGCGGATAAGCCCGTGGGCGATCGGCCTGATCACGGCGCACGTGGTCCTGATCACGCTCGGGTATGCGGAAGCCGCCAGGTCGTCGGCGCTCGGGGAGGCCTGGCTCCTGCTGCGCTCCTACCGCGACATCCTGGCGGCCGCCGTCGGGTTCGGTCTGCTGCTGCTGGCCGCCATCACCTCATACCGGGCCGTCCGGCGACGGATGCGGTACGAGACCTGGTGGGTGGTCCATCTCTACCTCTACATCGGGCTGGCGCTCGCATTCGCTCACCAGATCGTGACCGGGATCAGCTTCATCGGCCATCCGCTCGTGCGGGCCTTGTGGATCGCCATCTGGCTGAGCACCGCCGGGATTGTGCTGGTATTCCGTGTCGGTCAGCCCGCCTGGCGGAGCATCCGGCACCAGCTCCGGGTGGTTGAAGTCCGCGACGAGGCACCCGGCGTCGTCTCCGTCATCTGCCGGGGCCGAGATCTCGAAAGACTGCCAGTGTCCGGCGGCCAGTTCTTCATGTGGCGGTTCCTGACCAGGGAGCTCTGGTGGCAGGCGCACCCGTACTCGCTTTCGGCGCTGCCACAGCCGCCCTATCTGCGCTTCACCGTCAAAGGACTCGGAGACTCCAGCCGCGCGCTGGCACGACTGCGACCAGGGACGAGGGTCGCGTTCGAGGGTCCATATGGCGCGTTCACCGACCACGCGAGGCTGTCCGACGGTGTGCTGCTCGTCGCCGCCGGCGTCGGGATCACACCGCTCCGGGCGCTGCTCGAGGATCTGCCACGAGGCGCCGACGTTGTCGTCATCGTCCGGGCTTCGACCGTCGCCGACCTTGTTCACCGGCAGGAGATCGCCGCCCTAGTCGAGGACCGGAACGGGCGCCTCCACGAGATAGTCGGATCACGCCATAAGGTCAGGCTGACCGCCCGGACGCTTCGGCATCTAGTGCCCGACGTTGTCGAACGGGACGTCTACATTTGCGGCCCCGAGGGGTTCGGCACCGAGGTAGTAAGCGCGGCTGGCAAGCTCGGCGTAGCCGATGACCAGATCCACATCGAGGCATTCGGTTTCTAGCAGAGCGAAGGACGCAGGATCGTGATCGAGAGGGAAGGCTGGTCGCCGTGAAGCGCGGGCCGATCGTGATAGCCGGGACCGTGGTCGGCCTCATCGCCGTCCTGGAGTTCCACACGACTCCGGCGAAGCTGAGCTTTGCCAGCGGTTCGACGCTGCCAGCCGCTTCGACGGGCGGATCAAGCACGGGCGGGCAGCCCGCGAGTAGCGGCAGCAAATCCCCTCCCGCCGCAGGCTCGAACTCGGCCGCGACGCGGTCCGGCACGCGAACCGCGACCGGCCCCGAGGTCAACTACAGCTGGGGTGTACTCGCGGTCAAGATCACGGTATCGGGCGGCAAGATCACCAGGGTCGGCCTGGCTTACTTGGACGACGGGGGCAATCCGCGCTCGCAGTCCATCGATCAGCAGTCGATCCCGATCCTGGAGCAGCAAACGCTACAAACACAGAGCGCCAACATCCAGGGTGTCTCCGGTGCGAGCTACACCAGCGCCGGATTCGCGCAGTCCCTGCAGTCGGCGCTGCACTCGCTGGGCATGTAATGACGGCACCCGTGGTGCGCGAGCTCGTGCACGTGATGGGCACGGTCGTGACGATCGACGTTTTCCTTCCCCTCGAGGGAGCACAGACGCGGGATCAGGCGGCCGACCTCCAGCGCCGGTTCAAGGCCGCGAGGGCCGTGCTCGAGCGCGCCGACGAGGTGCTCAGTACCTGGCGTGCCGACAGTCCGGTCAGCCGCTTGCGCCGGGGCGAGATAACGGCAGCCGACGCACCGCCCGAGGTGGCGACCGTGCTGAGCGCCTGCACCACCGCACGAGAGCTATCTGGCGGCTGGTTTGACCCGTGGGCGATGCCCGGCGGATTCGACCCGACCGGCTATGTCAAAGGCTGGGCTGCACAGCGCGCGCTTGAAGAGCTCGCGGGCCTCTCGGTGTCGGGAGCGCTGGTCAATGCCGCAGGCGACATCGCGGGCTTCGGCGCACAGCCGTCCGGCGCGCCGTTTCGGATCGGCATCGCCGACCCGGATGAGCCGCGGCGCCTGGCCGAGATTGTCGAGCTCACCTGCTGCATCGCCACATCTGGCACGTACGAGCGCGGCCGCCATCTCATCGACCCGCGATCAGGAGAGGCCACCACTCGGGCGGCGTCCGCCAGTGTCATCGGGCCTGATCTCGGCCTCGCCGACGCCCTGGCGACGGCGGTGGCCGTGGCCAGCCCGGCCGGCCTCGCGTTCATCGAGCCGCTTCCCGACTATGAGGCGCTCGTCATCAGCTGCGACGGCCGGCGGCAGTGGACGAGCGACTTCCCGTTCGCCCCGCGTCTCCGCTAGCCGCGCTGGTCCGAAGCCGGCGAGGCTCAGGGCGGCTTGCTAGCCTGAGCGCCTATGGATCAGGTCTCGGGGCCGCTGGCCGGCCTGCTGGTCGCCGACTTCTCCCGTGTCCTCGCCGGGCCGTACTGCACGATGATTCTCGGCGACCTCGGCGCCGACGTCATCAAGGTCGAGGGCCCCGGCGGCGATGACACCCGGCACTGGATGCCGCCAGTGCGCGAGGGAATCTCGACCTACTACCTGTCCATCAACCGCAACAAGCGCTCTATCCAGCTCAACCTCCGAGATGAGGCGGATCGCGCCGCGGCTGCGGAGCTGGCCAGGCGAGCCGACATCATGGTGGAAAACTTCAAGCCCGGTGGACTGCGACAGTTCGGCCTCGACTACGAAGGTGTCCGGGCGATCAACCCGTCAGTGATCTACGCCTCCATTACGGGCTTCGGCGCCGGCGGAGGCGCGCACCTGCCCGGCTACGACCTGATCGTCGAGGCGATGTCGGGCCTCATGAGCCTCCAGGGTGACCCCGACGGTCCGCCATACCGGGCCGGGATTGCCATCTTCGACGTCATGTCCGGTCTCCAGACGGCAATCGGCGTGCTGGCCGCGCTTGATCACCGTCGCCGGACCGGCGAGGGCCAGCTCGTGGAAGTCAATCTCCTGGCCGCCGCGCTCGCCGGGATGGTCAACCAGACGGGCGCGTTCGCGTCGGCGAGCGTGGTGCCACATCGAATGGGCAACTCGCACCCCAGTCTGTTCCCCTATGAGCCACTGCCGACCGGCGACGGCGACCTAGTCATTGCGGCAGGCAACGACACCCAGTTCCGGAATCTGTGCGCGGTGCTCGGCGCACCCGAGCTTGGTACCGACGCGCGGTTCGCGGCAAACTCGGGCCGCACCGCTAATCGCGACCTGCTCCGGCCGCTGCTGGTCGAGCGACTGAAAACACGACCGGCCGCTGACTGGTTCGACAAACTGATCGCCGCGGGCGTTCCGTGCGGCCCGATCAACACTGTCGCGGGCGGGGTCGAGTTCGCCCAGCAGATCGGCCTCGACCCGGTCGTCCAGTCCGGGCACGGCGAGTCAGCGGTACCGGGCATCCGCAACCCGCTGCGGTTCTCAGCCACCTCGCCGAGCTACGATCTGCCGCCGCCGACGCTGGACGAGCATGGCAAGCAGATTCGTGCGTGGCTGGCTGACCCAGACGCTCCGCTGCCGCGCGACTAACCCGCCTCGACCTCCGCGACCTTGCGCGCCAGCCAGGCGGCTTCCGCTGGCCGGACGTTGCGGTCCGCCATCCGGTGACGGGCGGCCAGGACAATATGGGGAACGGGGTCGTCCCGAACGCCGAGCATGAAATGCCGGACGATGGCCGCGCGAACCGAGCTGACCACCGGCCGCACGAGCACGGGCAGGTCGTCGACCTCCGAACAGGCCATGATCAGGTAGGCCATCGCGACGTCTGCGCCAGCCGGCCCGGACGTCGCGTTGCTCCAGTCGATCACGACGGGTCCGCGGCTGGTCAGCATGACGTTGCCTGGATGCAGGTCGAGGTGCAGCACCTTGTCGCCGGGCCCGACCGTCTCGGGCCAGCCGGCGGGCGCGGCGATCTGGTGCAGTCGGTTGTGCATCTCGGCGAGCGTGCGGGCGTGCCGACGTGCGAGCCATGGCCTGCGGCCCAGGTCGGTGAGCATGTCACGACCGTCGAGGCGCTCCATCACCAAGTCCGCGCCGTCGGCGTCGTAGACCTTCGGCACGGGGAAGCCAGCCTCGTCCAGGTGCCGCATCACGATCGCCTCGGCCTGGACATCGAACGGCCTCCGGTAGCGCCGGAGTACCCGGCCCGCGCCGATGGCGTAGACGTCGGCCGCCCTGCCTGCTCCGACCAGTGGGCCGGGCGGGTCAGTCGGTGCCATGCCAGCGAAGTTCGCCGGCCAACGCTGCCGTGAATACCTCGTCGTCGTCGAAGGGGCCCACGATCGCCAGCGCCTTCGGCTGGCCGAGCACGGTGGCCGCGATGTCGCGCACCTGGTCGTGCGAGACCAACTCGATCTGCGCGAGGATCTCCTCGACGGGCTCGAGCCGCGGGTAGACGAGCTCGGACTTGCCGAGCCTGCTCATCCGCGACGACGGATCCTCGAGGCCGAGCACAATGGAGCCGCGCAGCTGGCCCTTGCCGCGCTCGAGCTCCTCATCGGTCAGCCCGGACTCGATCACCTTGGTGATCTCCTCCTGGCAGATCGCGAGGACTTCCTCGGTCTTGGCCGGCAAGCACCCGGCGTAGATGCCCCACTGCCCGCAGTCCGCGTGCTGGGAGCTAAAGCTGTAGACCGAATAGGCCAGGCCACGCTTCTCCCTGACCTCCTGGAACAGCCGGGACGACATACCACCGCCGAGCGCCGCGTTGAGCACGCCGAGCGCGAACCGCCGCTCGTCGTTACGCGCCAGGCCAGGCGCAGCCAAGTACCAGGTTGGCCTGCTCGACTGGCCGGGAGACGAGCCGGACGCCGGTGCCGCTCGCCAGCCCGGTCATCGTCGTGCCAAGGCGCGGCGAGGCGGGCTCGGCGCTGCGGTCGAGCGCGGCGCCGAACGTAGCCCTCGTCAGCTCGACGACCTGATCGTGGTCAACGCTGCCGGCGGCGGCGATCACGAGCCGGTCCGGCGTGTACCTGGCCCGGTAGTGCTCGGCAATCCGGTCCCTGCTGATGGAGTTGATCGACTCGACGGTGCCGAGAATCGGACGGCCGAGCGGAGTGTCGCCGAACATTTGCTCGGAGAACGCCTCATGCACGAGATCAGCCGGGTCGTCCTCGTTCATCGCGATCTCTTCGAGGATGACGCCGCGCTCGGCGTCCACCTCCTTGAGCTCGATGAGCGAGTTCGTCACCATGTCCGACAGCACGTCGATCGCCAGAGGCAGATCCTGGTCGAGCACGCGCGCGTAGTAGCACGTGTACTCCTTGGCGGTGAACGCGTTCAGCTCGCCGCCGACCGCGTCCAGCGCCGCAGAGATGTCGAGCGCGCTGCGCCGGCTCGTCCCCTTGAACAGCAGGTGCTCAAGGTAGTGGGTTGCACCGGCGTGACCGCGATCCTCGTCGCGCGAGCCGACGCCCGCCCAGACGCCGAACGCGGCCGACCGGACGGACGGCAGCGACTCGGTGACTACCCGCAGGCCGCCCGGCAGGACGGTGCGCAGCACGCTCCCGTCACCACCGGCCAGCCGCTCGGCACCTGCCGTCACGCGTCCGCTCCCGGCAGTCAGGAGTTCCCCGATCCGGAGCCGTGGGAACCGGAGCCGCCGGGGCTGCTAGAGCCGCTGCGACTGCGCTGACGGCTGCGGTGGCGATCGCCTCGGTCCCCGTCACGGCTCCGGTCGCCGCGATCGTCACGATCACGGGAACGGGGCTCGTCGTGACCGCCGAGGTCTTCACCGGCCGCCTCACGCTCCACCACCTCGACCGGAACTAGCGACAGCTTGCCGCGGTCGTCGACCTCGCGGATCTCGACCTGGATCTTGTCGCCGACCTTGACGACGTCGTCGACGTTGTCGATCCGGGCGCCGCCATGGAGCTTGCGGATCTGGGTGATGTGCAGCAGCCCATCCCGGCCCGGCAGCAGCGAGACGAACGCACCGAACGTGGTCGTCTTGACCACCGTGCCGAGGAACCGCTCCCCCACCTCGGGGATGTGCGGGTTCGCGATCGCGTTGATCGCCGCCCTGGCCGCCTCCGCCGACGCGCCGTCGGTCGCACCGATGTAGATCGTGCCGTCGTCCTCGATGGTGATGTCGGCGCCGGTGTCCTCCTGAATCGAGTTGATCATCTTGCCCTTGGGGCCGATGACCTCGCCGATCTTGTCGACCGGGACCTTGACCGTGATGATGCGCGGCGCGAACACGCTCATCTCCGCCGGAGCGTCGATGGCCTCGCGCATCACGTCCAGGATGGTCAGCCGCGCGCCACGCGCCTGCCGCAGCGCGGCACCGAGCACGGACGCTGGGATGCCGTCGAGCTTGGTGTCCAGCTGGAGAGCGGTGATGACGTCCTTCGTGCCCGCCACCTTGAAGTCCATGTCACCGAATGCGTCCTCGGCGCCCAGGATGTCGGTCAGCGTGACGTACTGGCCGCCCTCGTAGATCAGGCCCATCGCGATGCCGGCCACCATGTCCTTCAGCGGCACGCCGGCGTCCAGCAGCGACATCGTCGATGCGCAGACCGAACCCATCGACGTCGAGCCGTTGGATCCGATCGCCTCGGAGACCTGGCGGATCGCGTACGGGAACTCCTCGCGGGTGGGCAGCACCGGCACGAGCGCGCGCTCGGCCAGCGCGCCATGGCCGATCTCCCGACGCTTGGGCGAGCCGACCCTGCCGGTCTCACCGGTCGAGTACGGCGGCATGTTGTAGTTGTGCATGTAGCGCTTGGTGCGCTCGGGGTTCAGCGTGTCGATCATCTGCTCCATCCGGAGCATGTTCAGCGTCGTGACACCGAGCACCTGGGTCTCACCGCGCTCGAACAGCGCCGAACCGTGGACCCGCGGCACGACACCGGCCTCGGCCGACAGCTGCCGGATGTCCTCGAGCCCGCGGCCGTCGATACGCAGGCCGTCTCGGGTGATGCGCTGCCTGACGAGCTTCTTGTTCAGCGCCCGGAACGCCTCGCCGATCTCCTTCTCCCGGCCCTCGAACTGGCCGGACAGTTTCTCGGTCGCGAGCGCCTTGATCCGGTCGGTCTCGGTCGTGCGCTCGTTCTTGCCCGCAATGGTGAGCGCCTGCGCAAGGTCCGAGCCAACCTCGGCCTCCAGCACGGCGAACACGTCGTCGCCGTAGTCGGCGAAGACCGGGAACTCGGTCGTCTCCTTGGCCGCGTGCCTGGCGATCTCCAGCTGACCTTCGCAGAGCTGCCGGATGAATGGCTTGGCTGCATCCAGCCCGGCCGCGACCGTCTCCTCCGTCGGCGCCACAGCGCCACTGCCGGAGTCGGCGATCAGACGCAGCGTGCTCGGCGTGGACTCGGCCTCGACCATCATGATCGCGACGTCGCCGTCCTCGAGCACCCGCCCGGCCACCACCATGTCGAACGTGGCGTCCTCAAGCTCCGAGTGCGTCGGGAAGCCGACCCACTGCCCCTTGATCAATGCGACCCGGACACCGCCGATGGGGCCGGAGAACGGCAGGCCGGCGAGCTGGGTAGACATCGACGCGGCGTTGATCGCGACCACGTCATACAGGTGGTCAGGCTGCAAAGCCAGGATCGTCTCGACGATCTGGACCTCGTTGCGCAGGCCGTGCACGAACGACGGGCGCAGCGGCCTGTCGATGAGGCGGCACGTCAGGATCGCGTCCTCGGACGGACGGCCCTCGCGACGGAAGAACGAGCCGGGGATCCGGCCAGCCGCGTACATCCGCTCCTCGACATCGACGGTGAGCGGGAAGAAGTCGTAGCCTTCCCGCGGGCTCTTGCCCGCGGTGGTGGTCGACAGCACCATGGTCTCGTCGTCTAGGTAGACGACGGCTGAACCGTTCGCCAGCTTCGCCAGCCTGCCGGTCTCGAACCGGATCCTGCGAACGCCGAACGCGCCGTTGTCGATACTGACTTCGGCGGTATAGACACCCTCCACGGGTGACCTCCTTGACTGAGGTCCCGCGCCTGTCCGCCGCACTTTCGGAGCGCCTGGGCCGCGGCTGAGCACGCACCGAGTGATCCACTCGGCTGCGTCAGCCGCGGTGCCGGGGTCGGCTGCCGGCCGGTCTTCGATCGAAGCCCTCGGTCCTGGCGGCCCGCCCGACTGGGCGGGGCCATGACCCGAGAACCACTACCGAGGACCGGCCCGATGGGCGCTGTTGGCGCTCCTGGCCGGAGCCGCGGGACGTTGTACGTCTACGTTATCTAGTTGTCTTACGTGCACGGGGCGGCGCCACGCCGCCCCGCTTGCCAGCTACCGGCGCAGACCGAGCTTTTCGATCAGGGCGCGGTACCGGGTGATGTCCGTACGGGCCAAGTACTGGAGCAGGCGCCTGCGGCGGCCCACTAGCAGCAGCAGCCCGCGACGGCTGTGGTGGTCGTGCTTGTGCACCTTGAGGTGCTCGGTCAGGTCGGCGATCCGGCGGGTCAGTAGTGCGACCTGGACTTCCGGCGAACCGGTGTCACCCTCATTAGTCGCGTGCCCGGCGATAATCTCGTTCTTCACCGTGGTGTTGAGCGGCACGTTGCTCCCTCTTGACTACTTGTTGCGGTATGTCGGCATCCGCCCAGGCCGAGACTCTGGAGAGCCTTGCCAGGGCGTCGGGGCGATCATCGCCGATGCGGGCGATGTCCCCCAAGTGGTCAGCCGCCTGAGGGCGCAGCTAACCAGGCCGGATAGTCCAGCCAATGCTCCACGGTACCACGTGACCACAGTGCCCTGGCGGTTCCTGGCCCGGCAGGACGGCGCGGTCGATACGTTCGCCTCGTAGCCGGTCAGGCCAGCATCTTGTCGAGCTCAGCGCTGTCCTCGGCGAATACCCAGAACTCGGTCGCCTTGCCATCGCGCAGGTGCCAGACGTTGACCTCCCGCACGGCCATGGGCTGCCCGTCCCGCTCTGCGTGCGCGGTCACCAGGACGGCGCCGTGCGCGTCGTTAGCCAGGATGTCGTGCACCTCAAGCCGCAGCGTGCCGCCGGTTACTTCGAGCAGCTTGCCGAACATCCCCATAATGGCGTCGTGGCCGCGGTAATCGCCCGTGATCCGATTCGAGCCGCCGTTGTGCCACACCATGTCGCTAGCGAAGAGGCCGAACACGGTCTCCATGTCGCCGGCACTGAACGCCGCGTATCCCCGCCTGAGCAGGTCCTCATTCAGATGCGTCATGTGTCTCCCCCCAATTGTTTTCGAGTCAGCTGGCTGTCAGCACTCGCCTGGCATCATCAACATCTGCTCGCATCTGCGCGATCAGCTCGTCCACCGAGGCGAACTTGACCGTCGCGCGCAGCCGGGCTACGAAGTCCACGGCGACGTGGTCGCCGTACAGATCGAGGTCGTCGCGATCAAGCGCGTAAGCCTCGACCGTGCGTTCCCGGCCGTCGAAGGTCGGGTTGGTGCCGACCGAGATCGCGGCCGGCCACCGGTCAAGCTCGGCGCCGTCGGTGTCCAGCTGGGTCAGCCAGCCGACGTAGATGCCGTCGGCCGGGATCGCGGTGTGCGGGAGCGTCTCCAGGTTCGCCGTGGGGAACCCGAGCGCGCGTCCGCGCTGGTGCCCGCGGACGACGACGCCCTCCACCCGGTGCGGTCGGCCCAGGTCATGCGCGGCCCCCGCCACGTCGCCCTCGGCCAGCATGGCGCGGATTCCCGTCGAAGAGACGGTGACGCCGTTCTCGGTCAGCAGCGGCACGCCCTCGGCGGTGAATTCGTACTTCTCGCCGAGCTCGGCCAGCAGTTCGACATCGCCGGCCGCCTTGTGCCCGAACCGGAAGTTCTCTCCGACTACTACCCTGGCCGCGTGCAGCCGGTCTACCAGCACGGCGCGGACGAACTCGTCCGGGCCCAGCCGCGAGAACTCCAGCGTGAACGGTATGACCAGGACGGCATCGACGCCGAGCCCGGCGAGCAGCTGCCACTCGCGCCTGGCGGTGCACAGCAGCGGCGGATGCGTGCCAGGCCTGACGACCTCATCAGGGTGCGGGTCGAAGGTGACGACGACCACGGGCAGGCCAAGCTCAGCGGCCGCCTGGACGGCCCGCGCCACGATTCGCTGATGGCCGCGATGCACGCCGTCGAAGACGCCGATAGTGACGACCGAGCGGCCCCAGTCGTCAGGAACGTCGAGCGGGCCGCCCCAGCGCTGCATGTCAACAGCCTGCCACGCCGGCAGCTGCGGTGGCACGTCAGGACCCGCGGACCGGATCAGCGGCGACCTCAGTAGCGAACACGGCCAGCGCGCGCGCCTGGCCGTCGGCGTCGGTGAGCAGCGCGACCAGCGAGCCGTCCGGGGCGAACGCCGCCACCGGCGTCTCGCCCGTCCCCGTGGCCGGGAGCTTCGCGCCGTGCCCGAGCGCACGTGCCTGCGCCTCGGTCAGGTCCCGGCGCGGGAAGGCTGCGTTGGCGGCCACCGCGAGCGGCAGCACGTCGATGCCGCCTGCTCCTTCGGCGCCCTGGACCAGATCGTCGAGCGTTTGCGCCTGCCCGGCCACGTACGGGCCGACGCGCGTACGGCGCAGTGCGGTCAGGTGCCCGCCGACCCCGAGCGCCCCGCCCAGGTCGCGTGCCAGCGCCCGAATGTATGTGCCGCTGGAGCACGTCACCTGCACGTCGACGTCCACCACGTCAGCGCCTGGCCGGATCGCGTCGACGGCGAACGCCCGCACCGTCACGGTCCGGGCAGCGAGCTCAGGAGCCTGGCCCGCGCGTGCCAGTTTGTACGCTCGCTCGCCGCCGACCTTAATCGCGCTGACCCCGGGCGGGACCTGACTGATCTGCCCGGTCAGCGCCGCAATGGCGCGCCGCAGCTTGTCTTCATCGATATGAGGGACAGGAACGCGGCCGATGATCTCACCGTCGGCGTCATCCGAATCGGTCGTCTGACCGAGCCGGATCGTCGCCGTGTACTCCTTCTCGGTCAGCGCGAGGTAGCCGAGCAGGCGCGTGGCTTTCTCGATGCCGATCACGAGCACGCCCGTCGCCATGGGATCGAGCGTGCCAGCATGGCCGACGCGCTTGGTGCCGACGAGCTTGCGGATCTTAGCTACGACGTCATGGGACGTCCAGCCTTGCGATTTATCGACGATCAGTAGCCCGCTGGTCGCCGTCATTTCTGCCGGTCCAGCAGCTGCCGGATGGCGGCGATGGCCGCGTCCGCGCCGCCGGAATAAGAGAAACCGGCGGCTCGGGCGTGGCCACCCCCGCCTAGCGCAGTCGCTATTGCGGCTACGTCGATCAGGGATTTTGATCTCATCGACGCCTGCCAGACGCCCTGGTCGTCTTCTTTCAGGACTACCGCGACCTCCGCCTCGTCGGTGCGCCTTATCTCGTCGATGACGGACTCCGTCGCGTCCAGGCCGAGGCCAGCCTTCGCGCGGTCGGCTTTTGTGACGGTGGTCCAGACCATTCCTAGCCTGGCAGCAGCATCGGGCTCGAGGACTGCGCGGTCGAGGGCCGCGGCCAGCAGGGCTAGGTAGCTGAAGGGGGCGCGGTCGTAGAGCTCGCGGGCGACGATGCCAGGGTCGATCCCAGTCGAGAGCAGGCGCGCGGCCAGCTCATGCACCTGAGGGGTCGTGGCCGAGAACTTGAACGAGCCCGTGTCAGTGACGAGGCCCGCGTACAGGCCGAGCGCAATCTGCTCGGTGAGCGGGATCGCGAGTCGGTTGATCAGATCGGCAGCCAGGACGGCGGTAGCCGCGGCCGTCGGGTCCACCAGGTTGATCGTTCCGAACCTGGTGTTGGACGCGTGATGGTCGAGCACGATGAGCTCGCCGGCCGCCGCCGCCGGGCCGGCTAGGGCACCCAGCCGGTCGATGCTAGCGGCGTCGAAGGACATCATGACCTCGGGCCGGGCCGGGTAGCGGCCCGGCGCGCTCAGCAGTTCAGCACCGGGCAGGAAGCGCAAGATCGCAGGCACCTCGAACGGGTCATCGCCGAAGGACGCGACTACGGTCGGGGCCTCGCCCGGCCCGGCGTTCTGTTGGGTGCCCGACCGGCTGCGCAAGGCATGCAGTACCGCGAGCATCGAGCCGAGTGCGTCGGCGTCCGGCCGGACGTGACAGGCGAGGCAGACCTGGCTAGCCCCGTCGATGACCTTGACGGCGCGCGCCCACTCCGCGTCACTGCTCGTCGTCATCAACGTCGTCGTCATCCACGTCGTCGTCATCCTCGGCATCGGGCGTCCGGTACGGATCGGGATCGCCGGCCGGCACCGCGTCGGCGCGCACCGCGGCCACCCTGGCGTCAGCGGCCCTGGCCTTCTCCACCAGGTCCTCGATAGTCCTGGCCGTATCCGGGATGGTGTCCTCGGTAAAGCTAATCGACGGGGTGTGCTTGAGACCGGTCTGCTTGCCCACCTCGGACCGGATCAGCCCAGTCGCGCTCGCCAGCGCCGCCTTGGTGCCGGCTATCTCATCGTCCGAGCCGTAGACCGTGTAGAACACAGTCGCCTCGCGCAGGTCGCCAGTAACCCTGGCCTCAGTCACTGTCACGAAGCCAAGCCGCGGGTCCTTGATTCGCCGCTCCAGCATCTCCGCGACGATCACCGCAATCCGATCACCGAGCTTGTGGGCCCTGGCCTGGTTCATGGCCTACTCACCCTTCTGGCGTCAGTAGCTGCTGCCTCGCGGCGAGCAACTCAATGTCCGGCCGCACCGCGATGAAGCGCTCGCAGGCGTCCAGCACTTCCCTGGCATGCGCCGCGGTCGGACTGACCACGGCGACGCCGATCTCGGCCCGGCGATGCAGGTCTAGCTGACCTGTCTCGCCTACGGCGACACCGGGGAACCGGCGATGCACCTCCGCGATGAGCGGCTTGACCACCGAACGCTTCTGCTTCAGCGAGCGCACGTCGCCAAGCAGCAAGTCCAGGGTCAGTGCTCCGACGTACACGCCGGCCCCAGTGCCAGCCGCGAACCGGTCAGGTCCGCGGCTTCTCCCGCATCTCGAACGTCTCGATCACGTCACCGACCTTGACGTCGCTGTAGCCAAGCCCGATACCGCACTCGAAGCCCTCCCTGACCTCGGTCGCGTCGTCCTTGAACCGGCGGAGCGAATCGACGCTGAGGTTGTCCGAGACGACGACGCCGTCGCGGACGAGGCGGGCCTTGCTGTTGCGGGTAATCGTGCCAGAGCGGACGATGCAGCCGGCGACGTTCCCGATCCGCGGCACCCGGAAGATCTCCCGGACCTCCGCAGTGCCGAGCTGGACCTCCTCGAAGATCGGCTTGAGCATGCCCTTGAGCGCGGCCTCGACTTCCTCGATCGCCTGGTAGATGACCGAGTAGTAGCGGATGTCCACGCCCTCGCGCTGAGCTAGCTCGCCGGCCCGGCCAGCGGGCCGGACGTTGAAGCCGATAATCACGGCCTCGGAGGCGATCGCCAGGTTGACGTCGTCCTGCGTGATAGCGCCGACGCCGCGACCGATGACGCGAAGCTGGACTTCCTCGCCGACATCGAGCTGGAGCAGCGCGTCTTCCAGTGCTTCCACAGAGCCGGACACGTCGCCCTTGATGATGAGCAGCAGTTCTTCGCGCTCGCCAGACTTCAGCGCGGACTCCAGGTCCTCCAGCGTGACACGCGGCCGCCGCTGAGCGAACATCGCGCTGCGCTCCCTGGCCTCGCGCCGCTCGGCGATCTGCCGCGCCACCCGGTCGTCGTCGACGACCAGGAAGCTGTCACCAGCACCTGGTACCGCGGTCAGGCCGAGCACCTGGACAGGCCGGGACGGCGGCGCGTCAGGCACCTGGTCGCCGTTCTCGTCCAGCATGGCCCGGACGCGGCCGAACGCCTCGCCGCAGACGATCGAGTCTCCGACCTTGAGCGTGCCGCGCTGCACGAGGACGGTGGCCACCGGCCCACGGCCCTTGTCCAGATGCGCTTCGATGGCAACGCCCTGGGCCTGCTGCTTCGGGTTCGCGCGCAGGTCGAGCTCGGCGTCTGCGGTCAGGATGACCGCCTCGAGTAGGTGGTCAATGCCGGTGCCGTTCCGCGCCGACACGTCGACGAACAGGGACTGGCCGCCGAATTCCTCGGCCACCAGGCCGTACTCGGTCAGCTGGGACCGGACCCGCTGCGGGTCAGCGCCTTCCTTGTCGACCTTGTTGACCGCGACGACGATCGGCACGCCAGCCGCCTGGGCGTGGTTGAGCGCCTCGGTAGTCTGCGGCTTCACGCCGTCATCAGCGGCGACGACCAGGATCACCAGGTCGGTCGTCTCGGCCCCGCGGGCACGCATGGCGGTGAACGCCTCGTGACCAGGGGTGTCGATGAAGGTGATCTTGCGGTCGTGGCCGTCGACGACGGTGTCGACCTGGTACGCGCCGATGTGCTGGGTAATGCCGCCAGCCTCGTGCGCCACCAGGTTCGTGTGCCGGATCGCGTCCAGCAGCTTGGTCTTGCCGTGGTCGACGTGACCCATGACGGTGACCACCGGCGGGCGGGCAATCAGGTCGGTGTCTTCGCCCTCGTCCTCGCCGAACTCGATGTCGAAGGACTCAAGCAGCTCCCGGTCCTCTTCCTCCGGGGACACCACCTGGACGTTGTAGCTGAGCTCAGCGCCGAGCAGCTGGAGCGTCTCGTCGTTGACCGACTGCGTCGCGGTGACCATCTCGCCCAGAGTGAAGAGCACCTGGACGAGCGACGCCGGGTTGACGCCGATCTTGTCCGCGAAGTCGCTCAGCGAGGCACCACGGGACAGCCGAATGACCTGGCCGTTGCCGCGCGGAATCGATACGCCGCCGATCGATGGCGCCTGCATGTTGTCGAACTCTTGGCGCCGCTGCTTCTTCGACTTCCGGCCGCGTGACGGCCGGCCACCTGGCCGCCCGAACGCGCCGGCTGTGCCGCTGCGACCACGGCCACCTGGACCGGGCCGGGCCGGGGCCATTCCCGGCCGGGCGCCGCCTGCGCCGCCGGTGCCGCCGCGCGGACCGCCTGGTGCCCCGCCTGGGCCACCGCGACCGCCACCGGGCCGCGGACCCGCACCCGGGCCGCTTGATCCGTAGCCGCCACCGCGCGGACCGCCGGCACCGCCGCCGGGGCCGCCCTGGCCGAAGCCACGGCCACCGACCGGACGTGGCGGCATGCTGCTCGGACTAGGCCGCGGGCCGCCCGGACGCGGGCCGCCGGGCCGCGCTGCGTCGCCCGGACTGCCGGTTCCAGGCCGGCCGACAGGACGCGGACCGGCAGGCCGCGGCCCGCCAGACCCGGTTGTTGCGCCGGGCGCAGCGCCCGGGGCCGTCGGCGCACTCGGCTGCGCCGCGCGCGGGGTCGCCCCCATGCCGGTCGCCGTCGAGCTGAAGGGGTTGTTGCCAGGACGGGGTCCAGGCCGCGGCGCGTGCCGCTGACCAGGCGGGGCCGGCGCAGACGGGCGCGGACCCGCGGCGGCCGGACGCGGCGCTGCAGGCCGCGCCGACTCACCCGGCTCTGCGACCGATGGCTGGGCGGCCTCCGGCGGGGCCGACCGAGTGTCGGTCGGCGGCAGCTGCGGGCCGACGCTCGGATCCTGTGGGAACGGCACCGTGATAGCCGGACCTGGCCGCTGCGCGGCTGGGGGTTCCGGTGATGTCACTGCCTCGATCGTGGGGGGTCCGCTGACCTGGGCTGGCGCCGCCTCAGCGGCGGGCGCCTCGGCCGGCGCGGCGGCGCGGCCATTGGCCGCGCGCCTGACAGCAGGCGCACTCGTGCCCCGGCCGTCGCCATTTGATGCCTTGGCCACCTGGCCTGCGAACTCATCCTTGAGTCTGCGGACTACCGGCGCCTCGATTGTCGAGGACGCCGACCGAACAAACTCACCCATCTCCTGGAGCTTGGCCATCACGGCCTTGCTCTCCACGCCGAACTCTTTCGCGAGTTCGTAAACCCGGACCTTCGCCACTGCGCTCCCTCTACTCGGCCCGGAACTACCGGGCCAGTCAGCCGGTCGGGGCAGCGCGTGCTCCGTCCGGCGTCAGCTTGTGCTGTTCATCGCCGCATGCTCATCGGGCGCTCATTGCAAGTCAGCCTTCTTTCGTCCGGTGCCTCCGGCAGTCGGCACCGCCATCAACCGCCCAGCTACCCGCTACTCGCCGGATAGGTACTCCGCGACCTTCCCCGCCGGCAGTGCCACCGGCAGGCGCAGGGCCCGCAGAAACGCCTTACGGCGCTGGGCTCGTTCCAAGCATGCCAGGCTCGGGTGCAGGTATGCACCTCGGCCAGGCAGTCGCATGGCCACATCGGGAACTAGCTCGTCTCCCGTCGCCACCACACGGACCAAGTCAGGCTTGGCCGCGCGCTCTCCGCACCCGATACAGGTTCGGACTGGTGCGGCCTGCCCGGTGTCCAGCTTACAGTGCCTTCGCGCCAGCGCCACCGGCTGTCGTGCCCGCTTCATCAGCGGGCCCATCTGCTGGCGGACCCGCCGTTTGGTCGGCTTGCGCCGGCGCCGACGAGGCAGCAACCGGCCCCGCTTCGCCGGTGTCGGGCCTGATGTCGATCCGCCACCCGGTGAGCCGCGCGGCGAGCCGCGCATTCTGCCCTTCTTTGCCGATTGCGAGCGAGAGCTGATAGTCGGGCACGATGACCTGCGCCACCCTCGCCTGGAGGTCCACGACATGAACTCGGGAAACCCTGGCCGGGGACAGCGCGTGGGCGACGAACTCGGCCGGGTCGGCGGAGTAGTCGACTATGTCGATCTTCTCGCCGTGCAGTTCGGTCATGACATTTCGGACCCGACTGCCCATCGGGCCGATGCACGCGCCCTTGGCATTGACGCCCGGCTGATGCGAGATTACCGCGATCTTGCTCCGGTGACCGGCCTCGCGCGCAATGGCCGCGATTTCGACAGCGCCCGAGGCGATCTCCGGCACTTCCATCGCGAAGAGCTTCTTGACCAGGCCTGGATGCGTCCTGGACAGGGTGACCGACGGCCCGCGATAGCCCTTGCGAACATGCAGCACATAACAGCGCAGCCGCTCGCCGTGCACGTACCGCTCACCAGGCACCTGCTCGGTAGGCGGCAGGATCGCTTCGAGCTTGCCGAGGTCCACCAGGACCGCGCGCGGATCGCGACCCTGCTGGATCACTCCGGCGACAACGTCGCCCTCGCGGCCCGCGTACTCACCGAAGGTCAGCTCGTCCTCGGCGTCGCGTAGCCGCTGGAGTATGACCTGGCGCGCCGTGGTCGCCGCGATCCTGCCGAAACCCTCAGGCGTGTCGTCGTAATCCCGGCCCGGCTCGCCGTCGGCCCCGGGGGCCTCTTGTGCCCACACAGTCACGTGACCGGTGCCACGGTTCACCTCAACTCGGGCAACCGAGGCCGCGCCATCGGTCTTGTGGTACGCGACGAGCAGCGCGTCCTCGATGGCCTTGATCGCCAGGTCGAGCGAGATGTCCTTCTCCGCCTCCAGGCTCTTCAGGACGCTCAGGTCAATGTCCACCTAGTCCTCCTCGACCACTTCATCATCGCTCTGCTCGCCGTCGTCGAGGTCCTCGTTGCCCAGATCGTCGAAATGACCGAACTCGACCTGGACACGGCCAGGTCCAAGGTCGGCGTAGCTGAAAACCCGAGCCTCGCCGTCGTGCTCCACGGTCACGCCAGACGCGTCCGCGCCGACGACGCGGCCTTCAGCGGTGGCGGCCCCGTTCCCGTCCTGAGCATCGGTGCCTACCGTCAGGGGCGCGACAACCAGCCGTCCGATCGCGCGCCGCCAGTGGCGCGGCTGGGTCAGCGGCCGGTCGACGCCAGGCGAGGACACCTCGAGGGTGTAGGGCTGGTCGCCCATCTCCGCGGCGTCCTCCAGCTTGACCGAAAACTCGCGGCTGGCAAGGGCGATGTCGTCGAGGCTGACGCCGCCGTCTGCGTCAACGATTACGCGGAGTATCCGGCGGCGCCCCGCCGACGTGACCCGGATGCCCTCCAGGTCCATGTCCAGGGCATGCACGACCGGTTCCAGCAGGCGCGTCAAGCGCTCAGGGTCGGGCACGGGCCCGTAGTGAGCAGTCCGCGGCTCAGTTCCCCGGCTGCCGGCCCTACCCTGGCCACCGCCGCCCTGACTGGGCTTGCCCTGGCCTGGCTTGGCCTGGCCACTCCGCCTGGCCTGGCCCGGCCTCGCCTGGGGATGCGAACCGCGACGGGAGCCACCGTGCATGACGACCTCCTCGCCCGCGACCTGTGCTGTTATCGGCGCTGCGCTTATCGCTTATCCATCGCGCGCCGTCGTCTAGCCTATCCGGGACGCGGGCTTGTGGTTCGCGGCCTGGCAGTTCGGACCTTCGTGAGATGCTGACCGCGCACGCAAGGCCGATACCGCAGTGACCAGAGTGATGCGCGGGGCTGAAAGTGCTGGAGGAGCCGAGGGTGTCGACAGAGGCTTTGTCGGCAGAGGCAGTGTCGGCAGAGGCAGTGTCGGCAGGGGCGGGCAGACCTGTCGGTGTGGCACCCGGTGGTGCGCTCACCCGGCGATCAGCGCTCGCCGCCTCGGCTGCTGCCCTGCCATTGCTGCTGACAGCCTGTAAGGGCATTCAGGCGCTGGGCACGCCGCCGCCCCCGGCGCCCGACGTCGTCGCCCTGCGGACCGCCATTGCGGCCGAGAAGCTCATGGTGGCGAGGTACGCCTCGGCGATCAGGCTGCTCAGGAGCCAATTCCCGCCGAGGGCGACAGCGCAGCACATTTTCCTGTACCTGGCGGTCCGGTCCGTGCAGGCCGAGCACGCGGCCCACCTGATTCAGCTGAAGGCCAGGCTCGTCCAGCCGGTCCTGAGCACGCCGTCAGCCAGCCCGTCGCCCAGCGTGCAGGTCGGTAGCACCATCGATGCCGAGCTGACAGTGCTGGAAGAGGCCGAAGCCGCGGCATCTGACCAGCTCACAGGGCTGCTACCGGGGGTGCCAGGGTCGCTGGCCCAGCTGTTCGCGAGCATCGCCGCCTCGGAGGCCACCCACGTCCCGTATCTGCAGGCAGCGAGGCGGGGACGATGACGGACTCGGCTGGGCAGGCTCTCGGCGCTGACGCTGGCGCTGGCGCTGGCGCTGGCTTTGGCGCTGGCGGTAGCGGGGGCGGCCAGGTCGTCGCCGCCCTGCAGAACGCCTTGGCAGCAGAGCATGCGGCCAGCTACGGCTACGGCATTGTGGGCGCCCGCCTGCCGCAGGGTTCGGCGAACCAGGGCGAGGCAGCGACTGACTGGGTAGCGCACGTGCGTGCTAGGGATCAGCTCACGCAGCTGATCAGCGCGCGCGGGGCGACCCCGACACCAGCTGCCGTGACTTATCAGCTGCCGTTCCCGGTCAGCTCGCCCGCCCAGGCCAGGGCGCTCGCAGCCACGCTCGAGGATCGAGTAGCCGGGGCCTACCTCGGGCTCGTCGCAGTACCGGATGCGGCGCTGCGCAACTTCGGCGCCACGCAGGTGAGGGCGGCCGCGCTGCGTGCGGAAGCGTGGCGCGGGTCGACGGAGGCGTTCCCCGGCCTTCCGGCCAGCAGCCTGCGCCGCTGACGGCCCCAGCGCTGCCCCAGTGAGTGGGCGCCAGTGAGTCGGGCCTCGCGTGACAAACGGGGGTCGCCAGGGCGGACAAACTAGCAGCTATGGGACTAGCCGACGCGCCGCTGCGCCGACAGAGGCGACGGAATGGCCGCCGTCGCAATCGTGTGTACGTTTAGGGCTGCAAATCTCGATTTCCTGAGCCCTAAATATCCACGCGTTGTGGTGCTCTCTGCGGGCGCAGAAATCAACGGCTGGTGGCGAGGACGCGTTCGATCATGCTTGCGGCACCCTCGAGGTCCTCGCCGATCGCAATGCGCTCGGCCCAGGACCACCAGAACCACCACAGCCCGTCCTGGCCGCGACCCGCGTAGACGTCCTCGGCGAGCGCGCCGGCCGCCGGGTTCACGACGTGGAGGCTGGGCACCCGGCCAGGCGGGATCACGAGCCTGGCACGCAGACCATGACCGATCAGGACGTCGGCGAGACCCTCAAGCCTGGCCAGGTTCGCCTGCCACGTCTGGCCGGTGGGGCTGGCCTGGCTGGCCTGGCTGGCCTGGCTGGCCTGGCTGGCCTGGCTGGTCTGGCTGGCCTGGCTCGCGACGACCGCGATAGTCCCCGTCCGGACCTCTTGATCTGCCTCGAGCCTCATCCCGTCACCTTTAGTAGCTGCAAGACAGCATATGGTAATGACACGGAACAACAATGTAGTGCTCAGTACTCCATTTGCAACCTGGATCGAGGTATTAGCACGTTCGTTTGACGTGCTCGTTACCCGCCACGGACACTCCCGACTGGACGGGACGGGGTCTCGCCGCCACACTGATTGGCACCGCCCAGGTAAACGACCAGTCGACAACAGCCACGGGGGGTGCCAATGGCAAGCGCGCAGAGCCCGACAGTCCGGCGCCGGCGGCTTGCGCTCGAGCTCAGGCGCCTTCGCGAAGCAGCGAAGCTTACCTGCGAAGAAGTCGCAGAGCAGCTGGAGTGCTCTGCGTCCAAGATCAGCCGCGTCGAGACCGGCCGGGTCTCGGTATCGCCACGCGACGTGCGGGACATGCTCGAGATCTACGGCGTGCCCGAAAGCCAGCGGGACAGCCTCGTGCAGCTGGCCAGGGAGTCCCGGCAGAAAGGCTGGTGGCACGCCTACGGCGACAGCGTCTTGCCGCACTTCGGGACCTACCTCGGCCTCGAGAGCGCGGCGTCGGAGATCAGGATCTACGAAGTCAACCTGATTCCGGGCCTGCTCCAGACCGAGGACTACGCCAGGGCCGTCATCTCCGCCGGCATGGTCGACAAGCCGCGCACGGACATCGAACGCAGCGTCGCGCTCCGGATGGAGCGTCAGCAGGTCACCAGGACGAACATGCCGAAGGTCTGGGCCGTACTGGATGAGGCGGCGCTGCGCCGCCAGGTCGGCGGCCCCGAGGTCATGCGCATCCAGCTGGAGTATCTGCGCGAGCTTGCCAGCACCCGCAACGTGTCGCTTCAGGTGATCCCGTTCGGCGGCGGCGCGCATCCAGCGATGGGGCGTCCCTTTGTCATCCTCGCGTTCGGCGAGGACCTGGACCCCGACGTCGTGTATTTGGAGGACCTCACCAGCGCCCTGTGGGTCGAGAATGTCGACGAAGTGGACAGGTACAACGTCTTCTTCGACCATCTGTGCGCGACGGCCCTGTCGTTTGAGAACTCAGCAGCGCTGATGACCGCGGTGCTGAAGGACATGTAGCCGCGCTCAGCTCGGGGCGCCCGGCTCAGCGCTGGCTCAGCAGCTGGCTCAGCGAAGAGCAGCCGGCAGCGGCTCAGCGTGGAGCACGGTGAGCCGGGAGACGGCCCTGGTCAGGGCCACATAGAGGCGATGCAGGCCACGCGCCTCGGCCATCGCGATCTGCGTCGGCTCGTAGACAATGACCTGGTCAAACTCAAGTCCCTTGGCCAGCGTGACCGGCACAAGCGTGATGCGGTCGCCGGTGGCAGCGCCCTCGAGGATCGGCGTGCGGCACGCCGGCCGCCGCAAGGGCCAGGGCCAGCGCCGGTATCTGCTCGTCGGCCGCGACAACCGCCGCCGAGCCAGGTCGGTCGAGCGCATCGGCGCACGCGGCCGCGAGCGCGCCGGCGATCTCGTCTGCCCCCAGCTCCTTGACCAGCAGCGCACCTGGATCCTGGCGCACCGACGCGGCCGGCGACAAGCCGGGCGCGATGTGGGCGAGCAGCCTGCTCGCGAAGTCGAGAATCTGCCGCGGCACCCGGTAGCCGGTGTCGAGAACGCGCAGGTCAGCTTCCGGCTTGCCGAGGTGGCCGAGCATCTGCTGCCAGCTGCTTGTCGCCCACGGCGTCGTGCCTTGCGCGATGTCGCCGAGAACTGTCGCTGATCCAGTGGCACACCGCCGGCCGATGGCCCGGCATTGCATCGGGGACAGGTCCTGCGCCTCGTCGACAACGATGTGCGCCATGCTCGGCGTGCGCTCGATGAGATCGGCGGCCTCGTCGATGAGCACGGCGTCGGCGGCGCTCCAGCGCGCCGAGCCAGGGCCGCGCGACGGACTCGTCCAGGTGATGGCGGCCTGCTCAGGCTCGTCGAGTACGCCGTCGGCGGCGCGGCTGAGCAGGCTGGAGTCGGATAGCAGGCGGAACACCAGCCGGACTGGGTCCGACTTCGGCCAGACCTGGGCGACCGCCGTCTGCACCGGCTTGGAGCGGCGCACCGAGTCGTGCGTCCGGTCATCGCACAGCTCGCCTGCGGCTTCCATCCGGGTCAGGATCACGTGCGCGATCCGGTGGGACAGCATGTCGCGGCCTGTCCCGTACCGCACGCCCCTGGTGCGCAGCTCGGCGGCGAGCTCGGCGATCTCGTAGGCAGGGACCCGCCACCGCCGCGATCCCCTCGCCAGCATGATGGGCTCGGCCGGCTCCGCTAGCTGCTCCCAGAGGGCGTTCGCGAGCACCTGCGCCATCCGGGCGTCGCCCTTGACCTGCGCCGCGCGGTCTGTATCGATCGCGCGGACAGGGACCCGCGCGGTCAGGTCCGCGACCGAAAGCTGGGCGACGTCGAGCTCACCAAGCGCCGGCAGCACGTTCTCGATGTAGGCGAGGAAGGCCTTGTTCGGGCCGACGACCAGCACGCCGCCCCGGCTGAGGCGCTGTGCATACGCGTAGAGGAGGTAAGCGACCCGGTGCAGGCCGACTGCGGTCTTGCCGGTGCCGGGCGCGCCCTGCACGCAGACGGTCTGCTCAACCCCGGCCCGGACAATGTCGTCCTGCTCGGGCTGGATGGTGGCCACGATGTCGCGCATCGGGCCAGATCGTGGCCGCTCGATCTCGTCGATCAGGATCCGGCTCGTTCCGGCTGCCTGGGCGCCGTGGCCGAACTGCTCGTCCTCAAACGCCGTTAGCTCGCCGCCGGCGAACCCGAACCGGCGGCGGCGGTCCAGGCCCATCGGCTCGGCCTGACTGGCCCGGTAGAAGGGCCGCGACACCGGGGCGCGCCAGTCGATCACCACCGGAGTCCCGTGCGGATCGTGCACATGCCGCCGCCCGACGTGGAAGTGCTCGCTATCCGGCAGGTCGGCGGGCTGCGGCACCTCGTCGGGGTGCAGGGCGAGGGCGCCAGGCCGGTAGTCGAGCCGCCCGAAGAACAGCGGCGTGTCCGGCAGGTCGCGCAACGACTCGGCGCGCCGGTACAGGTCGGCCTTCAGGTATTCCTCAGAGACTGGGTCGCCGCCCAGAGCGCGCAAGGACAGGACGTCAGTGCGCATGAGCTCAAGGAACGCACGTGACTGGCGCAAATGCTCGCGCTCGGCGGCCAGGATGTTGTCGGGCTGGGGTTGTTCCGAACCCGCCGACGGCATGACACATCACCTCTTCAGGGAACGGGGCTGGCTTCGTACGCCGCCGAAGGCGGCACAAGGGCACAGAAGCCTAGCAGCCGACCCCTGGTGACAGCACCTGAGTTTCCGCGGCGCGCGGTTGCCACACGAGCGCTAAAACAACACCGACATGAAGGTGCCGACCTGGGTGAATCCAGCATGCAGGTACGCGGCCCTGGCCGAAGCGTTGTAGTCGTTCACGTACAAGGTCACGACGGGCGCCAGTTCCAGCGCCGCTCGCACGACGGCGGCCATGCCATGGACAGCGTGGCCGCGGCCCCGGTCCTCGGGCGGCACCCAGACCCCCTGCACCTGGCACGCGTGGGGCGTCACGGCCCCGATCTCCGCCTTGAAGGTCACGTGCCCGTCGGGCTCGATCCGGGCGAACGACCGGCCGCCGCCGATGAGATCCGCCATCCTCGCCCGATAGGCGGCGCCACCGTCACCACCGATCGGCGATACGCCGACCTCCTCGGTGAACATCGCGATGCAGGATGGCAGCAGCACGTCCAGTTCATGCGGGCGGACCATCCGGACCTGCGGATCCGGCTGCACCGGCGACGGACCGCTAATCGCCATGACTGGCTGCACGGCCCGGACTTCGCGTGGCCGGCCCCACGACGGCGCGAGCAACGACCACAACTGGCCGACCGCGTCGGCCGGCCCGACTATCGAGGAGCAGCGCCGGCCTTGCAGCTTCGCTCTGGAGGCGAACGCGGCGATCGCCTCCGGGCCCGCCTCGACGGGCACCAGGTTGGCGCCCGAGTAGCAGACCGCCGTGAGCTGGCCGCCATCCGAGTAACCCCACAGCTGACCACCCAGCCGCGAAGGGTCAAAGCTAATGGACCGGATCCGTGAACTCACGAAGACGTTAGTGACCGCATCCCGATCGCACAGGGCAAGCACCTCGTCGCGATCGTGATCAGTGAGCAGCCGCAGCGATGCCGATCGCCATGGCCTGGTGCGCAGCACCTCTCCAGCCTAACGGCTCGGGGCGGGGGCCTACGCAGAAGGCGATGGCAGGGCCGGGCAGGTGGCGTTGACCAGGCCAGGCTCCGCGGGCACCGTCCCCGTCGCGAGGTAGCGGTCAAGGTAGCCGTTCACGCAGGTGTTCGCCGGATAGGCCAGCGACTGTCCATGATTGCCGCCGCCGCTGACCACGACCATTCGCGCGGTCGGAAGCAGGCGCCTGGCCACCAGCGCGCCCTGATAAGGCGTCGCCGCGTCAAGGCTGCCCTGCAGCATCAGGATCGGCGGCAGGCCGGCGGCGCCGACGTGCGGCGGCGCCGTAGGCCCGTGCACCGGCCAGAATGCGCAGGCTGCGTTGAACCAGGCATTGCCCCACGCCTCAAAGGGAGCGGCTCGGTATACACGCCTGGTGTCGGCATCCCATCGGGCCCAGCTGCGCGGCCACGCCACGTCGCTGCACTCCACCGCCGTGTAGACAGCGAACTCGTTCTCGTTCTGCTGACCGGCCTGCCGGTAGACGGCCATCAGCTGGGAAGACGAGCCGGTGTGCAGGTAGGCCGCTAGCGCCCCAGCCAGGTACGGCCACCACGTGTTGCTGTAGCCGCCGACGAGGAAGGTGTCGCTCAGCTCATCGGGCCCGATGACCGGGCCTGATGCCCCGCCAATCGGCTGTCTGGCGAGCCTGGCCATGGTGGCGCTGAACGTGGCGTTAACCGCGGGCTCGCTTGCGCCGAGGTGGTACACAGCGTTGTTTGCCGCGATCCAGGCGAAGAACGCGGTCAGCCTGCCCTGGAAGGCGTAATCCTGGGCAATGTTGTCGCCGTACCAGGCTCCAGCTGGATCGACAACGCTGTCCAGCACCATCCGCCGGACTCGCTGCGGGAACATGCTCGCGTACACCTGGCCGAGGTACGTGCCGTAGGAGACGCCGTAGTAGCTGATCTGCTGCTGACCGAGCGCAGCTCGGATCGAGTCCATGTCACGGGCCAGGTCCTGCGTGGTCATGTAGGGCAGCATCCAGCCGAATCGCCGCTCGCAGCCGGCAGCGTAGGCCCTGGCGCGGCTGATCAGCACCTGCTCGGCAGCAGCGTTGGCGGGTACGTAGTTCGGCCTCGGCCTGCTGAAGAATGACGGATCACAGCTCAGGGCTGGTAGCGACCCCCCAACGCCGCGGGTGTCAAACCCCACGACGGTGTACTTGGCCGCGACGGCCGCCGGGAGGCCCGAAGCCGTGCTCGCAGCCAAAGATCGGCCCGGTGCGCCCGGACCGCCGGGATTGACGAGCAGGACACCTTGCTGCTGGCCACCCGGCGCGGTGGCCGGAATCTCCGAGATCGCCAGGGTGATCTTCCGCCCGCCGGGATTGGCGTAGTTGAGCGGGACCTGCAGGCTCGAGCACCGCAGCTGCCGGGCGTCTGGCGCGCCGGCGGCCACCTCGGGGCAGGAACGCCAGGTCAGCTTGCCCGCGGTACCGGGCGCCGGCAGCTGGCTTGAACTCGAAGGCGCGGCGCCAGACGGCGCGGCGGATGGACCCGAGCAGCCCGCAATCGCGGCAGTGACGGCCGCGGCCACGACGAGGACCGCAGTCTGTGCTCTGCTCATTAAGGCATCCCGGCTCGACCCCGCCCAGCTGCGAGTGACGGGCTAGGCCTCCGCCAGATCCGCTCCGGCTGTTTCCATCTCGGCCGCGAGCTTCATCGCCTCTTCGATCAGCGTCTCCACGATCTGGGACTCGGGTACGGTCTTGATGACCTCACCGCGGACGAAGATCTGGCCCTTGCCGTTGCCGGACGCCACGCCAAGATCGGCCTCGCGTGCCTCGCCGGGTCCGTTCACCACGCAGCCCATCACGGCCACACGCAGCGGCACGTCGAGCCCATCCAGCGCCGCCGTGACCTGGTCGGCGAGGGTATACACGTCCACCTGAGCCCGCCCGCACGACGGGCAGGAGACGATCTCCAGGCCGCGCTGGCGCAGCCCGAGCGACTCAAGGATGGCGATGCCCACCTTGACTTCCTCGACCGGCGGCGCCGACAGCGATACCCGGATCGTGTCGCCGATGCCCTCGGCCAGCAGTGCGCCGAACGCCACGGCCGACTTGACCGTCCCCTGGAAGGTAGGACCTGCCTCGGTCACGCCGAGATGCAGCGGGTACTCGCACTGCTCGGCGAGCTGCCGGTAGGCGTTGATCATCACGACCGGGTCGTGGTGCTTGACCGAGATCTTGATATCGGTGAAGCCGTGCTCCTCGAATAGCGAGCACTCCCACAGGGCGGACTCCACCAGCGCCTCCGCCGTGGCCTTGCCGTACTTAGTCAGCAGCCGCTTGTCCAGCGAGCCGGCGTTCACGCCGATCCTGATGGGTACGCCTGCGTCCGCCGCCGCCTTGGCGATCTCGCCCACCTTGTCATCGAACGTCTTGATGTTGCCGGGGTTGACGCGCACCGCGGCGCAGCCCGCGTCGATGGCCGCGAACACGTACTTCGGCTGGAAGTGAATGTCCGCGATCACGGGGATCTGGGACTTGCGGGCGATCTCTGGCAGCGCATCAGCGTCGTCCTGCGACGGCACGGCGACTCGGACAATCTGGCAGCCCGCCGCCGTCAGCTCGGCGATCTGCTGCAGCGTGGCGTTGACGTCGGCCGTAAGGGTGGTCGTCATCGACTGCACCGAGACTGGCGCGCCGCCGCCGACCGGTACCACATGCTTGCCCTTGCCGACGATGATCTGGCGCGACTTGCGGCGGGCCGCAAGCGGCGCGGGCGGAAGCTCAGGAAGGCCTAGGTCAACTGTCATGTCGCGATCTCGCCTTTACACCGGGATGTGGACAGGATTGAAGATGTCAGCGGCGATCAGCAGGGTGCCGAGGCCGACGAGCAGGGCAAATACGAGCACGCTCAGCGGCACGAGCCGCTGAATGTCGACCAGTCCTGGATCAGGTCGGCCGCGCACCCGGTTAAACCATGCCCTGATCCGCTCGAAGATCACCACCGCCAGGTGGCCGCCGTCGAGCGGCAGCAGCGGCAGCAGGTTAAACGCGCCGACGAAGATGTTCAGCGAGGCGACCAGGAGGAGCACCACCGTGATCTTCGCCTGCCACGGCAGCGCGGCCTCCACCACCTGGCCGGTCACGTTACCGACGCCAACGACGCTGCTGACCTGGCCGGCGGCCGTGTTGGCCCGGTTCTTGGAGAACAGGTCAGGGATGGCCGCGGGCAGTTTGGCGATGGCCGAAGCGGAGCCCGTCAGTGTGTTGGCGAACTGATCTCCGGCAAAAGACACCGCGCCCACGAAGCCGGTGCGCTGATACACCGCAGCACTGTTGAGTGCATGTTCGCTGACCGGTACGCAGGTCGCGACCTGTGAGATCACGTTGCTGTTGCTGTCAGACGTCACGCCCAGATAAGGAGCGGAGCGGCCAGGGATCGCCGCCAGCGTGACCTCGGTGCGGACGCTGCGACCGCCACGATCCACGACGACCGGGACGGGGACGCCTGCCTTCTCGGCCGACAGCGCCGTGTGCAGCTGATTCCAGTTCGCGACCGGCTTCCCGGCAACCGAGACGATCTTGTCGTTCGGCTTCAGGCCGGCCACCTCGGCCGGGGACTTGACGTGACTGCCGGCACACGTGTTCGTGGTGGGCAACCCGATCCCGATGGCGACCACGAACAGCAGGAACAGGGCCAGCACGAAGTGCATGAAAGAACCGGCCGCGAGAACGATGATGCGCTGCCAGCCTGGCTGGTTCCGGAACGAGCGAGGCTCGTCCGCCACATCGACATCCTCGACTGAGGTCATGCCCGTGATCTTGACGAAGCCGCCGAAGGGCAGCGCCTTGACGCCGTACTCGGTCTCACCACGGAACGTCGACCACAGCGTGTTGCCGAATCCCACGAAGAACTGGGTGACCTTCATCCCGAACTTCTTGGCAGTCAGGAAGTGCCCAAGCTCGTGCAGCATCACCGAGGCCAACAGGGCCACGATAAAGATCAGAACGCCGAGGAGGAACGCCAGGTGTCCGCGGTTGGGGATCACCAGGGCCAGCAGGATGGCGATGATCAGGATCCAGGCCCTGGCCCGCATGACGGCGCGGAAGGCGCGTGCGCCACGCTTGTTCGAGTGCCCGCTCGAGTGCCCGTTAGAAGCCATTAAGACGGCTTCTCCTTCCCCGGACCCCGTTCCCAGCCTGAATCTTCGCTCACTGCTTCCCTGTCAGCTCCCGTGCGCGATACCTTGCCCAGCCATCGGCGGCGAGGATATCCGCCAGTTCCACAGCCTGTCCGGCCGGGTCATGATGCTCCGAGACTACCTGGGCCACCGTATCCACGATTCCGGCGAACGGGATCTGCCCGGCTAGGAAAGCCGCTACGCATACTTCGTTTGCGGCGTTATACACGGCCGGGACGGTCCCGCCGGCCGCTCCGGCCTGCCTGGCTAGCGGCACAGCCGGGAAAGCCTCCTCGTCGAGGGGCTCAAATGTCCAGGTCTGGGCGGTCGTCCAGTCCACCGCGGCCGCGGCGTCCGGGACCCGGTCAGGCCACCCGAGGGCCAGGGCGATGGGGATGCGCATGTCCGGCGGGCTGGCCTGGGCCAGCGTGGAGCCGTCGGTGAATTCGACCATCGAGTGGACGACCGATTGCCGGTGCACGACGACGTCGATCCGGTCGAAGCCGAGACCGAACAGCAGGTGCGCCTCGATGAGCTCCAGGCCCTTGTTGACCAGCGTCGCGCTGTTGACCGTGATCACCGGTCCCATGTTCCAGGTTGGATGTGCCAGTGCCTGCTCGGGAGTCACGTCCGCCAGGTCCGCCTTGGGACGATGCAGGAACGGGCCGCCGCTCGCAGTCACGATCAGCCTTTTCACCTCGCTGGCGCGACCGCCGCGCAGGCATTGCGCGATCGCCGAGTGCTCGGAGTCGACCGGCACGATCTGGCCCGGCGCGGCGATGCCCGCGACCAGCGCGCCGCCCATAATCAGCGATTCCTTGTTTGCCAGTGCCAGGACCCGGCCAGCCCGTAGCGCCGCGAGCGTGGCGCCCAGTCCGATTGCGCCGGTAACCGCGTTCAGCACCACGTCACACGGCCGCGCGGCCAGATCGGCGATGGCGTCCGGGCCCGCGATGACCTCCGGCAGCTTGCGCCGGGCGCCGTCGGCGGAGCCCGCGACCGCGAGCGCGGCGCGGAGATCGGGGACCGCGGCGGGACTGGCGACGGCCACAACCTCGACGCCCAGCTCGACCGCCTGCCTGGCTAGCTGTTCCGGATGACCGCCGCCCGCAGCGATCGCGGTCAGGCGGAACCGGTCAGGGTTGCGGCTGATGATGTCTGCCGCCTGCGTCCCGATCGAACCTGTCGAGCCCAGCAAGATGATGTCCCGGCGCTGGCCGGCGTTGCTCGCGGAATCCACTGGCCTATTCTCCCCTGCCGACGAAAGCAATTGCATCCGGTGAGTAGCGTGAGATCCGTGCGCCTCCCCCATCTGACGGCAGCCGAGCCGATTGGGCAGCAGCCTGAGTGGCCGGATTCGAACCGGGTTGACCAGGTACTCGGTGAGCTAGCCGCGCTGCCGCCGCTCGTCTTCGCCGGCGAATGCGACCTGCTGCGCGAGCGGCTGGCCGCCGTCTCCCGCGGCGAGGCCTTCGTGCTCCAGGGCGGCGATTGCGCCGAGACCTTCGCCGGCGCGACCGCCGACGCCGTCCGCGGCAAGCTCCAGACCATTCTCCAGATGGCGGTCGTCCTGACCTACGGCGCCAGCGTGCCCATCGTGAAGATCGGCAGGCTGGCCGGGCAGTTCGCCAAGCCCAGGTCGCGGCCCACAGAGCTCAGAGACGGCGTCGAGCTGCCCGCCTACCGCGGCGACGCGATCAACGGATTCGACTTCACGCCGGCCTCGCGGGCGCACGATCCGGAGCGGATGCTCCGCGCGTACCACTGCGCCGCAGTAACGCTGAACCTCTGCCGCGCGTTCACCACCGGCGGCTACGCCGACCTGCATCAGGTGCACGCCTGGAATCAGGACTTCGTCCGGCAGAGCCCGTCTGGCCAGCGGTACGAGCGGCTGGCCGGCGAGATCGACCGGGCGCTGTCCTTCATGCGGGCCTGCGGCGCCGACCCGGACGAGCTGCGGACCGTCGAGTTCTACTCCAGCCATGAGGCGCTGCTGCTCCCGTACGAGCGGGCGCTCACCCGGATCGACTCCCGCACGGGTCTGCCGTACGACCTGTCGGCGCATTTCCTCTGGATCGGCGAGCGGACCAGGGATCTGGACGGCGCGCACGTCGAGTTCGCGGCCGGCATCCGGAACCCGATCGGCGTGAAGGTCGGCCCGACGGCGACGCCGGACGGCGTCCGGGCCCTGATCCGTGCTCTGAGCCCTGACGGCGAGCCGGGGCGGCTGACGCTCATCACCCGCCTCGGCGCCGGCCTCATCCGGAGCCTGCTCCCTCCGATCATCGAAGCCGTCGAAGCCGAGGGCATACCGGTCGCGTGGGTCTGCGACCCGATGCACGGCAACACCTTCGAAGCGCCCAGCGGTCACAAGACCAGGCGGCTTGCCGACGTGCTCGACGAGGTCCAGGGCTTCTTCGACGTGCACCGGCGCATCGGCACCCATCCCGGCGGCATCCACATCGAGTTCACCGGCGACAACGTGACCGAGTGCGTTGGCGGCAGCCACGAGATCATCGCCGCGGACCTGCACCAGCGTTACGAGACCGCTTGCGACCCGCGGCTGAACCGAAGCCAGGCCCTCGACCTCGCCTTCACTGTGGCGGAGAGCTACCGGTCGTTGCCTGCCGCGGGTTCGGTGGCTGGGTAGCTGACGGGGAACTGCCGCGCCGGCTCCCATTCCGGGCGCAGCGGCATCCCGGCGTCGCCGCGGTGGCCGAGCTTCACGCCGAGCATCTGGTGCAGCTGGATCTGATTGCGGTCAAAGCCGAGCCGAGACCCCGCCATGTATAGCCGCCAGACCCGCGCCGTGCCCTCGCCGACCTCCGCGACCGCCTCGTCCCAGTGGGCATCGAGGTTGGCGCACCAGGCGGCGAGCGTCTTGGCGTAGTGCTCGCGCAGGTTCTCGGTATGCCGGACCTCGAACCCGCTGTCGTGCATCAGCGACATCAGGTAGCCGGGACCCTCGAGCTCGCCGTCCGGGAACACGTACCGGTAGATGAAGCCATCGGTGACCCTGGCCGGGCCCGTGTTGTCCGGCCGCGTGATGCAGTGGTTGAGCAGCCGGCCCTGCGGCACGAGCTTGCCGTACAGGAAGCTGAAATAGTCATGAAGCTGGGCCTTGCCGATGTGCTCGGACAGCCCGATCGAGCTCACCGCGTCGAACCCGGTCTCGGTGACCTCACGGTAGTCGAGGTGCCGAACCTCGGCCAGGTCGGAAAGACCGCGTTCCTTGATCGCAGTCTGTGCCCACGACGCCTGCTCAGCGGACAACGTCACGCCGAGTGCCTTGACGCCGTACTCGCGGGCGGCGTGCATCACCATGCCGCCCCAGCCGCAGCCGACGTCGAGCAGCCGCATGCCTGGCTTGAGCGCGAGCTTGCGCGCCACCAGGTCGAACTTGGTCGCCTGAGCCTGCTCCAGGGTCGCGTCCTCGGTCGGGTAGCACGCGCACGTGTACGCCATCGACGGGCCGAGTACCCACTCATAGAACGTGTTCGACACGTCGTAGTGGTGCGAGATCGCGCTCGCGTCACGCTGCTTCGAGTGCCGCCGCCCTGACATCCACCGGCTGTTGACGCGCACCTCCTGCGGCGGCGGGGGCACCCGCGGCAGCAGCAGCTTGGGGCCGCCCAGGCTCTTCAGCAGCTTCAGGCGCTGAGACAGGCTGGTCTGGATCTCCTGGGCGTGCGCCATCCGCGCTAGTGCCGCGTACATGTCGCCTACCACGTCCAGGTGCCCGGCGACATACGCGCGCGCCAGCCCAAGCGCGCCCGGCGCCTGCGCCAGGTACGACACCGCCGTCGGCGACTTAACGGTGATCTTGATCGGCGCATCGGGCGCGCCTGCCGCGCTCCCGTCGAACGCCTCAAAACCGACTGGGGCATCCGGGCCCGCAACCCGCTCGAACACCTCGGCCAGAGCCATCTGCGACCTCTTTCCCTTGCTTCCTTCGTCGTGCTGGAGCCGTGCGCGGGCGCTCAGACGCCCCGCACGCACTTGTCGTACAGGTCGGCGAGCCGACCTTGCGGATCGTAAGTGCGCTTGAGCTTGGCGTATTCCGGACCGTTATATCGCGCCCAGAACTCCTCCTTCGGATAAAACGACGTTGAGTACAGGCCCTTGTGTCCGCCGAGCTCAGTCACCTTGTCCTCGACGCGCCGGTTGAAGTACCCGTCCGTCGCGCCCGGCGGCAGCTGGACGGTTCCCCAGAAACCGAAGTTCACGTACACCTGTCCTGGTCGCATCGGGTACAGCGGCCAGGTCATCTGCCCACGCAGGCGGAGCGGACACATCCAGACCGGGCTCATGCCGACGTCAGCCAGAAAATATTCAAGGAACGCGGCCGACTCAGCCAGAGGTATTTCAACATCCTGGATCACCATTTCGGTCTCCGGCCGGCCGCGGCGCTGATCGAGCTTGCGAGTGAAGCCGTGCTTTCGGTCCAGGGCGACGAGCTTCCGGTAGACGTCCGAGCGACGGTAGCGGCGCGGCCACAGGCGCCGGATCACCGGGCTCTGCACGCCGAACGGACGTGAGCACCAGAACCAGTCGGTGTCCCACCGCCACAGGTAGTCGCTGATCGTGAGGAAGTCCTCACGCGGCCCGCGAAGCGACTGGTAATAGATCCGCTCGCGCGTGTAGTCGCTGCGCCACGGCGCGACATCGCTGAACGCCCCGATCGTCAGGTACGTCTCGTCCAGCGCGAAGGCGACACCGTCGATGAAGTCCGCCCGGTGCCCGTCGTAGCTGCCGTCGGCCGCCACCTGCGCCACGGCCGCGAAGCACTCCGCCGGGTCAGTGAACCTGAAGTGCCGCAGATGCACGTACGGCTTCACCGGCTCGAGCTCGATCGTCAGCGACAGCGTGTAGCCGAGCGTGCCGTACGAGTTGGGGAAGCCCCGGTAGAGCTCCGCGTGCTCATTGTCCGCCGTGGCGGTCACGACCTGGCCGTCGCCGGTGAGGATCTCCATCGCCAGGACCGACTCGTGCGGCATGCCGCTGCGCAGGGACGTGGACTCGATGCCGAGGCCCGAGACCGCGCCACCGAGGGTTATGGTCTTGAGCTGGGGCACGACGAGCGGCATGAGTCCGTGCGTCAGCGTCGCGGCGACCAGGTCTTCGTAGGTGGTCATGCCGCCGACCACTGCAGTCCTGGCGTCCGGGTCGACGCAGATCACGTGCGCGAAGTCCGACACGTCAAGTCCGCCGCCAGCGATGTCGGTGGTGTCGGCCCGGAATCTGAACAGGTTGGATGTGGTCTTGGCCAGCCGGATTGGCCTGCCCGCCGGTATCGCCCGATAATCGCGCTGGATCGCCGCGACAGCCTCGCGGTGGCGGTCGACTGGCGAGTCCGGCCGGGCCGCGGTCGTGAGGTCGGTCACACAGCCTCCTTTGGTCGGCCCGGTGGCGCTAGTTCGTCGCAGAATGCATCGAGGAGGGCGTCATGGGCAAGCTGTATCCGGAACTGGATGAACGGCTAAAGAAGTTTATCGCTCGGCAATCTGTCTTCTTTGTGGCTACTGCCCCATGCCTGAGCAGCGACGGCGAAGGCGGTCATGTCAACGTTTCTCCTAAGGGCTACCGGGACACTTTCACGGTGCTAGGACCGCACTCCGTGGCGTATCTGGACCTGACCGGCAGCGGTGCCGAAACGATCGCACACCTGCGCCAGAACGGCCAGATAACGATCATGTTCTGCTCATTTGACCACACGACGAAAATTCTCCGTCTGTACGGCACCGGCGAGGTTGTGCTGCCGGGCTCGTCACGATGGGACGAACTCGCGGCGCACTTCCCCCGTACAGCTTGTCCCGCGGGGTCCGGCGCGGGGCTCCGGCCCGGCGCGGAGCGATCGATCATCGTCGTGGACGTCCACCGAATCGCCGACTCCTGCGGTTACGCGGTGCCCGTCATGAAGCTGACGGAAGAGCGGGACGTCCTCGACAAGTGGTCCGAAGGCAAGTCCGCTACCGAACTCGCCGCCTACCGAGCCGAGAAGAACGCGGTGAGCATCGACGGCCTGCCCGCGCTCAACTGAAGCCTGTCCTCAACTGAAGCCTGCCCTCAACTGGAGCCCGCCGCCAGTGACGCCCGGCACCGGTAGAGATCTCGCAGCAGGCTGATCTCTGCGCCGTGGTGCACCTGCTCGTTGATAAGCCTGGCGAAGACGCGGTGAAGTGGCCATGCCTCGCCCCGGTTCGTCGGCACGAGCCGGTCCAGGTCTGCGTCGGTCAGGGCGCTGAGCTCGTCTATCAGTGGCTCATGACTCGCGAACAGCCAGTCCGTCGCCTCGGCCGCGTCCCCAGGCAGCTGAAGATCAAATGTCAGCGATGCCTGCCCGAACGCGTAGTCCCAGTACAGGTAGTTGATTCCTGCGATGTGCACAGTCCGCCAGGCGATCGTGGTGAAGGGCGCTGGCTCTGGCTGTGACGGGTCGTAGTCGAGCACCCACTCCCCGGCCCCGTCGACGCTGACACCCCTGTCCTGCGACCTGCGATGCACGGTCCAGCACCCACCCACGGGCTCCCAGAAAAACTCCTGATCGCTGACCCCGTCCAGCACCCGGCGCAGGGTCTCGCATGATGTTGTGAATGCCGTCCGCAGGACGTCGATGCCGGTCGTCATGTCTGCCAAGTCTGGCCCTCTCTTAGAGTTGGCTGATGCGAATCGCGCTGATCAACTCCGGCATCGGGCTGCTGGCGGCCGCCGCCGCCCTGCACCGGATGCGGCCCGACGCCGATCTCGTGCTGGCCTGCGACCCGGACGGGATGCCCTGGGGACCCCGGACTCCAGACGGGATCGCCGAGCGCGCCTTGCTCTGCGCCGCGGCAGCCGCGCGGTACGAGCCGGACGTGCTGGTGATGGCCTGTAACACCGGCTCGGTGCACGCCCTGGAGCCGCTCCGGGCCGAGTTCGAGCCCGCCATCCCCGTCGTCGGGACAGTCCCCGCGATCAAGCCGGCTGCCGCAGCGCACCAAAACATCGCCATCTGGGCCACCGTCGCCACCACCTCCAGTGCCTACCAGCGCAGGCTCATCGCCGAGTTCGGCGGCTCCGCACACGTCACGGCCGTTGCGTGCCCTGGCCTAGCCGACGCGATCGACGCGGGCGACGAAACCGCGACGGCTGCGGCCGTGGCCGCCGCGGCCGCGCAGACGCCGCCGGACTGCGAGGCCGTCGTCCTCGGCTGTACCGAGTACGAGCTGGCAGCCGAGCGGATCAGCCAGGCCGTCCCCGGCGCGGTGACGTTCGCGTCCGCTGGCGCAGTCGCCGCCCAGGCCCTGCGCCGCGTTCCTGCGAGTGCCCTCGCGGTCAATGGCCAACACGGCGACCTCCAGTCGCGCGGCACCGTCCGCGTACTGCTGAGCGGACGGCCAGCCCACCTGCCGCCGGCGTGCTTCCGGTATCCGGAAGGCCGACTGCTCGCGCCTCTCGTCGTCATGACCGACGACGGCAACCCAGTGCACCGCGAACCGGACGACCGCGAGCCGATGGCCGGGTCAGCAGTCAACGTCTAGCCCGACCGCGACTGGCCGGACGTCGACTGGCCCGACGCCGACTGGCCCGACGCCGACTGGCCCGGCCGCGACTGGCCCGACGTTGACCGGCCCGACGTTGACCGGTCCGACCGCGACCCCCTCGACCGTGACCCGCTCGATCGTGATCCGCCCGACCGTGACCGGCCCGACCGTGACCGGCGCTGCGCTCTAGAGGACCGCCGACGGCCGGACGTCCGCCTCGATCGTGGACTCGAGGTGGTTGCGGTCGGTGTCACCGAGTAGCTCGCCGCGACCGCAGCCGGGCTCATCGGCATCCGCGCCGCCGACGGCGGAAGGGCAGCCTGGATAGCGCCATCCAGGAGATGCGCCATCGAGTAGTCGGGATCTGCAGCTAGAGCCCGCTCGACCGCCATCACCGCCAGTGCACCGTTGCCGCTCTGCCAGGCGCAAAAGGCGAGCAGCGATGCCGGCGCAGGGACAAACTCCATCGCTGCGCAACGGAGGACGTCGGTCCACAGCCGACAATGCCCGTCACGGTGCGCCGGGTCCATCCGGGCCCAGGCGTCATCGCGGACGCGCAGGTCGGTGACCAGGACTGCCAGCCACGCCAGGTGCTCGACGCTGTCGATACTGCCGCCGGTGCGGTAACGGCGGATGGCTCGCTGCACCTCCCTGCGACCGGTCCGTATGGCTCGCAGCTGAGGAATACGATCTCCTGCGGCCTCGCCGAGATCTACGAGTTGCGACAAGCGCAGCTCTGCCGCCACCGTCGCGCGGCGGATGCGATCGGCTGATCCGGCCGGACGCTGAATCGTGCGGGCAAGAGCTTCGCGATCAGGATGGGCCGTCAGACCCGCTTCGGTCAGAGCAGCCGCAGCGGGATGGGAGCCGGGGTCGTACGACCGCCCTTCCCGCGGGCAGCAGTCCGCGTCGTCGCAGAGCATCGACCAGTAACGACCTGAGTCAGCGCGCAACACCTCATGCAAGTCAACGCCGCCGGCGATGAGGCGATCAGCGGTGCTAGCCACGACGGGCGCGACGAGTTCCTCCGGCCCGTAGCCCACGAGCAACGCCGCTGTGATGTGCTCGCGGCCAAGGACGTAGTCGGCATGCTCGGCGATGTCCTCGGCGATGCTGTGGTCGACCGGGTCGGGCAGGTCGTAACGGAACGTGACCATGACCCTGCTTTGCGCCCCGAGTCCGAGCACGACCAGGCTCCGGCTCGGATAGAAACCGAGCATGTGCGGGACGACCGCAAGAACGGCATCCGGCGTGGCTGCTCGCAGCTGAACCTTGCCCGCTAACCCAGCGGGCCGCGCTGAAGTTGCTGGGAACGTATGCGGGGTCCTGTCACCCGCTGGCTTGTTGTTCGTCATGGAGCCAGCATGAGATCCGGCGCTGCCCTCCAGGCTGACGGCGATCGAGCGCGGTGGACAATCCAGCGGGCGGTGCACAGGACCGCGGAAATTGCGTTGACGCGGCCACCCAATCCGGGATCGCGAGGTGGCTGGATCACCCCAATTCGGCGATGCCCGCCCTCCATGACGCCGCCGCCAAATTGTCAGAGGTGTTCGATAGTATGGTCGAACAGTCGAGGATCGGAGGGAGGTAGTCGTACAGATGAGCGAGGCGTGTGATCTTGAGGACCGTGATCTCGAGGACTGTGATCTCGAGGACTGTGATCTCGAGGACTGTGACTTCCAGGACTGGGAGTTCGAGGACAACGACAACCTCATCGCGGAAGGCGACATTCTCTGCTGGTCCGGCGAGGACGCAGAAGCCGAGCAAGCCGCCTGGCTGCGCGGACTCCCTGACGAAGTGCGCGCCGATTATCTGGCCGGCGCGTGGACAGGCGCGGGTGAGTCGGAGGCCGCCGGGTTCCTCCATGATGACCACGAGCCCAGCGCGAGAGGCTTCGCAGCCGGCGGGGCATGTGACACCATGCTGCCCGGCCCCGATCTCGCGAGGATGGTCGTGGGCACCACGGCGCGCGGCTACCCGGAGCTGGGCGAGTCAGAGCTGATCGGTGTGATCTGCGGCTGGCAGCGGCTCATTTCCTGGGCTCAGGCTGGGCAGGCGGCCGCCGTCACCGGCTTGACTGAGCGGCGCAAGCAGCAGTCGGCTGAGCTGGACCGCCCGAGTCTGATCGGGCACCTGGACGACGAAGTCGCGGCGGCCCTGCACCTGACTTGCCGTAGCGCGGACCGGCTGTTGTCGACCGCGGCTGGACTGGCGCGACTTAGCGAGGTCCAGGCTGCGCTGAGCCGCGGCGAGATCGACTGGGCAAAGGCCTGCCTCTTCTTAGAGCAACTCGCCGCGCTGCCGGATGACGCCGCCAACAGCATCGTGAGTTCGCTGCTCGGCCGCGCTGGTGGCATGACCACCGGCCAGCTTCGAGCCGCGCTCGTTCGCGCCGTGCTGGCCGCCGATCCTGAAGCCGCCGAGCAGCGCAAGGACGCAGCCCGCAAGGAAGCCGAAGTCCAGGTGTGGAGCGAGCCGTCGGGCAACGCCGCCATCATCGGCCGCGAGTTGCGGCCGTCCGACGTCGTGACCGCGAACGAATTCCTCAGCGCGCATGCCCGCTGGCTCAAGTCCTGCGGCGTCGAGGGGAGCGTCGATCAGCTGCGCGCGGCCGTTTTCGTCGCGCTGCTCAATGGTCGGCCCGTCGAGAGTCTCGTGCCCCCGCAGCCCGATGGGACTGACCCCACCGCGCCTGCCCCAACCCCGCCTGGCGCCGTCGGAGCACGGACAAACAGCACCGGCGGCGACTGGCTGACGGGAACGCTGAACCTTACGATGCCCATGTCGGCCTGGCTCGGCCTGAGCGACAGCCCTGGCGAGCTCGCAGGCTACGGGCCGATGGATGCAGTGACCTGCCGTCAGCTGGCCGATGCGATGGCGCGCGAAACGCAGTGGTGCCTGACACTGACCGACCCGGCAGGCCGCGCCGCGGCTCATGCCTGCGCAGGCAAGGGACCAGGACGACCGACGGATCGCTGCACCGGAATCCGATGGGCCGCCGATCTGAGGGCGCAACTCCAGCTTCTGGAAACGGCCCCATGCGGCCACGGTCGGCAGTCGGGCAGCTACAAGCCGCCGCGTTCGCTGCGGCACTTGGTCGTGATTCGTCAGCGGACCTGTTCTTTCCCTGGCTGTCGACGTGCTGCCAGGCGCTGCGACCTGGACCACACGGTGCCCTTTGATCAGGGCGGCCGGACGTGCGAATGCAACCTGGCTCCGCTCTGCAGAAGACACCACCAGGCCAAGCAGGCCCCAGGCTGGCAGCTCACCCAAGCGAAACCGGGTCAGATGACGTGGCGAACACCCAGCGGCCGCGTCTACGAAACCACCGGCGACCCCTACTGAGCGCTGCCAGGTTCCAATAACCGTCTAGATACACCGGCATGAGCCGGGCAGGCCGAGCACGTGCATCGGCCTGCCCGGCTGCCGCGATGACCAGACACTGGTTCGGGGTCAGCACGCCCAGTCCTGACCAGGCCCCCCAACCGGTCATTGTCTTCCGCGGCGACTACCGGCTTGGCGTGCTTGATTCCGGGGCCAGCGCCGCTTGGAGCGCCCTGGTGCACGACAGCTGCGGCACGGGCCAGATCGTAGTCACGTTTGCGACTCGTCAACTGACCGACAACGGGGAATGGCGGCTCCTCACCGGGTTGCCTCGTGGGGCCGAGGGAACCGGACCGCCCGCGCGGAACGCTGCAAGATCATAAGCCGTCAGATGTGCGCGAGCGCCGTCGCTGGCCTGAGCACCATCGATGGTGCCGCCGTCGACCTGTATACCTGCTCGAGCGCACGGGCGGCCAGCCAGCACTGGATCCCCGCGCCCGGCGGCGAGCTGATCAACGCTCAAGCTGGAAGATTGCTACGGCGCCGCTGGGGAGATCTGTCCTCCGTCCTGAGGACGGGAACGGGCCTGCTGAAGAAGTCAGCATCGTCCACTCCTAGCTGGCAGTCACACTCGTCCACCGCGCATAGCTCGGAGGGAACGTGCCAACACGCCAGGTTCGCACAGGCGACGCAGATGCGAGCGCCCGTCGCGTGGCCGGCCACGTCCATATGCGGGATTAGCTTGCCTTTCACGCTGGCTAGCATGCCGCTGCTCGTCATCTGCGTCTAGCGATAAAAGGGGCTTTCTCATCGTAATGGTGCCAATTGGTAACACGGACCTCCGGCCTAGAACCGGATCACGGGGCTGCCTTAAACAGCCGCTTGCTGAAGTAGACGCGGCTGAAACCGTCCGCCACAGCCCGGTGCGTCTCGACGTAGCCGCGGCGCGGGTAGTACGCGAGGTTCTCGGTCATGGCGGCGTTCGTGTAGAGCTGGATCTCCGGCAGCCCAAGCGCGCCGGCCCGAGCCTCGGCGAAGGCGAGCAACCGCGTTCCTATGCCAAATCCCTGCATCGACGGGAGCACGGCGACGTTTTCCAGCAACAGGTAGCCGGGCTTGCTGACCAGCACGATCAGCCCGACAGCGGCGGCACGCGTCGGCTGATCGGCGGCTCCCTCGCTGAAGCTCGCCAGCCAGACCTCGCCGCGCGCGATGGCCGCGGCGTAGTCCGCCATCACGGGGGCCGGGGCGCGGCCAATCCGCGGCACGTACGGCAGGTAGGCGGCCGCGGCGATGGATTCCAACTCAGGGACGTCGCCGCGAACGGCTGGCCGCACAGCGATCGGGCCTGTCCCGAGCGACACGTTAAGCCGAACCGCTAAAGCGCGATGCCCAGCAACGCGTCGACGGCATCCCTGACGAGGGCGCCGGAACCGTTAGCCTGGCCGGCCAGCGCGGCAGTAGCCCACTCGTCGACAACCGCGATGGCGCCTGGCGAATCCAGATCGTCAGCAAGGCGCTGTCGCATCGCGGTGAGCACGCGCAGGCCAGCAACGGCGCCAGCATCGCTCGCGCCGGCCTGCGCCGACCCAGATTCAGCGAGGGCAGCGCGCCACCTGGCCAGACGTTCCGTCGCGGCGCCCAGGGAAGCACCGGTCCAATCCCAGTCGCCCCGGTAGTGGTGCGAGATGATCGCCAGCCGTACGGCCATCGGGTCGTTGCCCTCGGCCAGCAGCTGCGACACGAAGACCAGGTTGCCGCGAGACTTCGACATCTTCTCGCCCTCGAACCTGACCATCCCGGCGTGCGCATAGCGGCGCGCGAACGGTGCCTCGCCGTTACCGTCGAGCGCGACGCGCGCATGCGCCGCGCTCATCTCGTGATGCGGGAAGATCAGGTCCCGGCCGCCCGCCTGGACGTCGAACGTCCGGCCCAGGTAATACGTCGCGATCGACGCACACTCCACGTGCCAGCCAGGCCTGCCGGGGCCCAACTCCGACGGCCACGACGGCTCGCCGGGCCGCGCCGCCACCCAGACCATCGGGTCGACGGGGTCCTTCTTGCCGGGCCGACTCGGATCGCCACCGTTCTCGGCGGCCAGCCGGATCATCGCGTCGCTATCCAGCCTCGACACCGAGCCGAACGCGCGATCGGCCGCGCGGGAGAAGTACACGTCCCCCTCGACCTCGTACAAGGCGCCGCGGTCCGCCAGCATCCGGTTGAACTCCTCGATCAGCGGTATCGACTCGACCGCCCCGACGTAACGGGCCGGCGGAAGCACGCGCAGCGCCGTCATGTCGGACCGGTACAGGGCAATCTGGCGCGCGGCGAGCTCGCGCCAGTCCTCCCCGTCCCGGCTGGCACGCTCGAGTAGCGGATCATCGACGTCAGTGACGTTCTGGACGTAGGTGACAAGCTTTCCGGCGTCGCGCCAGACCCGCACCAGCAAGTCCCAGGCCAGGAACGTGGCCGCGTGCCCCAGGTGGGTCGCATCGTACGGGGTGATACCGCAGGCATACAGGGTGGCCGTATCGCCCGGCGCCGCAGCTACCAGGGCGGCACTGGCCGTGTCCCAGATCAACGGCTGCTGGCCCGATCCGGGCAGGTCGGGTACGTCAGCTGGGGCCCACGAGTCCATGGCCGCCAGATTAGCGCCCGGCTGAGTTGCCAGCGGATCGGGCCATTTCGAACGCGTGCGCCAGCGCGATCAGCCGTGGCTCGCTCCAGGGCGGCCCCATGAAGGAGATGCCGACCGGCAGCCCGCTGACGAGCCCGGCCGGCACCGCGATGGACGGGTAACCGGACACCGCCGCCTGCCTAGACGTGCCCCAGCCGTGGTAGTCGCCAAGGACATGGTCGGTTAGCCAGGCCGGATGACCCGTGAGCGCGATCACCGCGTCGAGGTTGAAGTCCGTGAACGCCGTGTCCAGCGCTTCGCGCGCGATCCGGCTGGCGGTCGACCGCGCCTCGAGATAGCCATCCTCGCGCCAGGTCGCCCGTCGTCGCCTCAGCCTGCACGAAGAGTTCCTGGCCAAAGTGACTGAGTACCTCGGCCGCGTTCCGGTCGTTGAACTCGATCAGGCCAGCCAGGTCGGCGGGGTGGTCGCCGCCAAGCCCGGCCAGGTAGGCGTTGATGTCGTGCTTGAACTCGTGCATGAGGGCGGTGAACTCGGGGTCACCCATCTTGTCCACGTCGGCGAGGTCGACCGGGTCGACGATCTGCGCGCCTTGCTGGCGCAGCACTGTGAGAGCGGCCTCCAGCACGGCGAGGGTTCCGGCGTCGGCCGGCGCTGAGCCTGCCCGCCAGATCCCGAGCCGCGCCCCGTCAAGCGCGGTCAGGTCCAGGAACGTGGTGTAGTCGGTCGCATGCCCCGCTGCGGGCTCGGTGGCTGGATCCGCCGGATCCGGCCCGGCGATCGCGGTCAGCAGCATCGCCGCATCGGCGACGGTCCTGGTCATGGGCCCTGCGGTGTCTTGCATCGCCGAGATCGGCACGATGCCCGAGCGGCTGACTAGGCCGAGCGTCGGCTTGATGCCGACCACGCCGCAGGCACTCGCCGGCGACACGATCGAGCCGTCGGTCTCGGTGCCGATCGCGAGAGGCGCAAGGCCGGCCGCGACCGCCACCGCAGACCCCGAACTCGAGCCTGATGGGCTCCGGCCGGCTCCGTGCGGGTTCACCGCCTGGCCGCCCAGCGTGCTGAGCCCGCTGCTTGACGGCCGCGAGCGGAAGTTGGCCCATTCCGACAGGTTCGCCTTGCCGAGGATGACCGCTCCAGCCGCCCGAAGCCTGCCCACCAGGAACGCATCCGAGGCCGCGGCGCTTAGGAGCGCAGGCGATCCGGCCGTCGCGGGGAGGCCAGCGACGGACACGTTGTCCTTGATCAGGACACCGATTCCGTCCAGCGGCCCTCGAGTCGCTCCGGCGGCCCGGCGTGTATCGCTCGCTGCCGCCTCGGCCGCGGCGTCGTCGCTCACGGTGATCACGGCGCGCAGGCCAGGATTCAGCCGGTCGATCCTGCCGAGGTAGAAGGCTGTCAGTTCGGCGGCGGTCAGAGTCCCAGCTCCGAGGGCCTGGTTGAGCGTCTGCGCAGTGGCCTCGCCTGCGCTGATGCCGGACGTGCCCACGTTTTGCGCCAGTGATTCGCTCAAGGACATGGTGGACAGAATAGGGGGGTTGGTAATTCGTCATCGGGGGGAATGACAATGCGTCGGTCGTGGCTTGCGGTGCCTCTCCTGGCCACGCTGGCCGTGGCGGCGTGCTCGAGCGGCGGCTCGGGAACGGCGGCGGGGATCCTCGGCGGCTCGGCGACCCGGCTGCAGTCACAATACGAGCAGGTCGTGGAGCATGTGCTGCCTTCCGTCGTGCAGATATCGACGAACGACTCGACCGGCTCAGGCGTCGTATACGACACCAGCGGCGACATCGTCACCAACGAACACGTCATCGGCACGGCTACGACCGTCAAGATCGTGGAGTCGGAAGGCAACAAGACGCTCATGGCCAAGGTCATCGGCGAGTTCGCGCCCGACGATCTGGCCGTGGTTCGCGTGGAGAGCGATGCCAGCAGTCTCGATCCGGCTACTTTCGCTAATTCGAGCGACGTGCAGATCGGCCAGATCGTGCTCGCGATGGGCAATCCGCTTGGCCTGAGCGACAGCGTGACGCAGGGCATCATCTCCGCGACCGGCCGGACTGTCGGGTCCGGCGAGCCCGGCGGCAAGGCGCTGATTACCGCCGCGATCCAGACCAGCGCGGCCATCAACCCCGGCAACAGCGGCGGCGCACTCGTCGATCTGGAGGACCAGGTGATTGGCGTTCCGACGCTGGCGGCCACGCTCCCTGGCCAGGGTGGCGGGCCCGCGCCGGGCATCGGGTTCGCGATTCCCAGCAACACCGTGAAGAACATCGCCAACCAGCTGATCAAGACCGGCAAGGTGACCAACTCCGACCGCGCCAGCCTTGGGATCACGGCCCAGACCGCTGCGAGCGAGTCCGGCACGCCGGCCGGCGTGGCGGTCCTCGCCGTCAACCCCGGCGGCACGGCCGATAACGCCGGCGTGCGAGCGGGCGACACTATCGTCGGGATCAACGATCAGCCGGTCAGCAGCGTCGAGGAACTTGATAGCGCGCTATCGACACTCCAGCCGGGCACGAGCGTGACGATCAAGTACACGAGCGGCACGAGCACAGTGCACCAGGGCACCGCGAAGCTAGACAGCCTCGGCAGCTAGACAGCACCGCAGCTAGACAGCACCGCAGCTAGGCAGGCCTAGACTCCCTGGGGTGACCATGAACATCGGCAACCTGACCGCCGTTCCTGCGCTGGAGCGTCCTGACTTGCTCGCCGTCCCCGTGGCGGCCGCACTCAACGATCTGGCCGGCACGCTGGAAGTTAACGACATTGGCGTCGCAGAGATCGATCCAGAGCTGGCGGACACCGCCGCGTTCTGCGAGCGCTACGGCGTATCGCCGAGCGAGTCCGCCAACTGCGTGGTCGTGGCCGGCCGTCGCGACGGCGCGACAAGGATGGCAGCATGCATGGTGCTCGCCACCACGCGCGCGGATGTGAACGGCCTGGTCAGGCGAGAGCTTGATGTCCGCAAGGCCTCGTTCGCCCCGATGGAGACGGCGGTGGAGCTGACCGGCATGGAGTACGGCGGCATTACGCCGGTTGGGCTGCCTGCCGACTGGCCGCTGTTCGTGGACGACGCCGTGGCGTCGACCTGGCGCGTGGTCATCGGCAGCGGCGTGCGGCGGTCGAAGCTGACGCTCCCCGGCGCGTTGCTAGCGAGCCTCCCTGCGGCCCTCGTGCTGACCGGCGTTGGCACCTAGCTGCCGTGACGAGCGGCCGGCCGAGCTAGGGCAGCCAGGAGACCTTGCCGACGAGCGCGGCGTAGCCGACGAACGTCACGGCGTCTATCAACGCGTGCGCGATGATCAGCGGCGTCACTCGACCCCACCGGCGGTATAGGACGCCGAAGATGACACCCATCACGGCGTTGCCGAGGAATGCGCCGAGGCCCTGGTAGAGGTGGTACGAACCGCGCAGGATGGCGGCTGCCACGATCGCCTTCCACGGCGTCCAGCCGAGCTGATCGAGCCGCCGCAGCAGATACCCGATGACCAGAATCTCTTCCAGGATGCCGTCGTGTGCGGCGCTGAGCAGCAGCACGGGAATCCGCCACCAGACGTTCGGCAGCGACTCGGGCACAATATTGAGGCTGATGCCGAGGTTGAACGCGGCAACATAAAGGCCCAGCCCTGCGCCGCCGATGACGGCCGCGAGAATGGCGCCGCGGGCGAAGTCGCGGCCTGGCTGGCTCCCGTCCAGGCCCATGACAGATGGCGGCTCGCCCGATCGAGCCATCAGGTACAGCACGAGCAGTACCGGCGTCAGTGCCTCGGCGATGCCGACGAGCTGCAGCACCAGGTCGAACCAGTGATTCGGGGACAGCGAGCCGACCAGCAGCGCATGCTGGCTGCTCAGTGACTGCTTGGCTAGCAGCGACCCGATGAGGCTGAGAAGCGCGTTGACGCCGCTCGCGCCGAGCGAGATCGCGAAGACCGCGATGATCTCCCAGCGCAGGTACTTCGGCGGCGGCAGGCTCAGTGTCGCATTGCCCATGGCAGCGTCCCCTGGCGGCGCGTCATCACGGGCGGTCACCACAGGACTGTAGCCGGTGATTCCAGCTAGGCAAGCAGAGCGGTTAGCCGGTGCCAGGCAAGCTCGGCCCCGGAGGCCAGGCACCCGTCCACGACGGCCTCCGTGCCGAGCGCGCTCACCCGGACGTCGGGCATCACGGGCGCGAGCTTGCGCAGCTCGGCAGCCACGGTGGCGGCGAAGCCGGGAGCCTGGCCGATGCCGCCGCCGAGGACGACAAGCTCGGGGTCGACGACAGTCACGATCGCGCAGACTGCCCTGGCCACGAGCTGCGCCTCGTCCGACACGACCGCGACCGCACGCTCGTCTCCGGCCGCTGCGGCCTCGAATACCCGACGCGCCGATACCGCGCCACGCATCCCGTTGCGGCGCGCGGCGCGGACGATCGCGGCCGCCGAACCTGCTGCCTCCAGGGGGCCGCGCCGTCTTGCGTCCCCCGGATCCGACCCCTGGCCAGCGGAAATGGGCATGTAGGCGATCTCGCCGGCCACGCCGTGGACGCCGCGGTGCAAGTTGCCTTCGATCATGAGGCCCATGCCGATGCCAGTCCCGATCCAGACGAACGCGAACGTCCGGACCTCACGCCCGTGGCCGTGCTCGCGCTCGGCGAGGGTCGCGGCGTCGACGTCGTTCTCCACAACGAGCTGTTCGCCGAAGGCGGCTCGCAGCTCAGCTACCACGGCCGGCTTGCCCCACCCCGCGAGGCCCCCCGTCAGGGCGATCGCATTGTGCCCTGGGTCGTAGACACCGGGGCTCCCGATCACCGTCTGCGTGACGGCCAGCCTGCTGATGCCTGCATTGCCGCACAGCTCGTCCGCCAGCATGATCAGCTCGGCGACCCGGCCGCTGGTGCTGGACGCCCTGGTCCGTACCGCGGACCGCGCGATCACTTCACCCGTCACGTCAGCGACTGCACCGCGCAGGTACTGGTGACCGATGTCCAGGCCTAGCACATAGCCCGCTTCGGGCCGGATCTCGTAGAGCACGGCGGACCGGCCGGGTACCCCGGTGCGCTGGCCGGCCTCGCGTACCAGCCCTGACCGCTCAACGTTGGCAAGTGCGAGCGACACGGTCGGCTTCGAGAGGCCGGAGACCCGGGCCAGCTCGGCCCGCGAGCAGCGGCCGAGGCTGCGGATATGTTCGAGCAGAAGCTGCTCGTTGAGTGCCCGTAGCAGCTGGGGGCGCGCGGCCTGGCCCGTGCGGTGCTGGGCCGGCGGCACTAGGACGCCGACGTCGGCGACACCCTCTCGCTCTGTCGACTGGGCGGATGTCGTGACGGCCACTCTCATATCCTTTCGCACCGCAGGTCGCGGGCGGCGCAGCACCCGCTCGTGCGACCTCAAGTTGGCTGGCCTGAAGTTAGCTGGACTGAAGTTAGCTGGACTGAAGTTAGCTGACTGGGGTTGGCTACACGGCGCTACCGAAGCGAGACCAAACCGTGCTTGTTGCTTGTCACATAGTTAGGATACTGTCCTAACTAACTTTCGGAAACACCTCGTCAGGACGTGTATGCACACTCCCCCGGTCGTGCTTGGCATCGACTTCGGCGGCACGAAGATCGCGATGGCCGTCTGCGATCTCGCTGGCAACAAGCTTGCCGCTGCCGTTGTCGACAGCCTGGGCGAGCGCGGTGCGCGCGCGAGCTTCGATCACGGGGTGCAGACCGCCAAGGCACTGCTGGCCGAGAGCGCCGGCGGCGCCGACCTGGCGGCCGTCGGCGTGGCGACCTTCGGCATCCCGTTCGATGACCGCGTCGAACTCGCTCCAGCCATCAGTGACTGGGACGCGCTGGAGCTCGGCCGCGAGCTTCGCGCGGCGTTCCCCGGCACGACGGTCGCGCTGGCGACCGACGCCAAGGCTGCCGCTCAGGCCGAGGTGCGCTGGGGGTCGCTGGCGGGCGCCGACCCGGCCGTCTACCTGAATCTCGGCACTGGCCTTGCCGCCGCCATCGTGATTGGCGGGCGAGTACTCGTCGGCCGTGACGGCGCGGCCGGCGAGATCGGTTACAACCTGCGCGAGGTGGCCGACGTCGGGGTGCCTGACGGCCGCCGAACCATGCTCGAGGACATGGTCAGCGGCATGGCGCTGCAGCGTCGGGCCAGCAGCCAGGGCCGACACCTCACGGCCGCCGATGTCTTCGACAGCACGGACGACGTGGCCGGCCTGGATGACCTGATCACCGCCTTTATCGATGAGCTGGCGTTCCACCTCGTCAACCTCGCGATCCTGGTCAACCCGGCCAAGATCGCGGTTGGCGGCGGCATGACCAGGTCCTGGGACAGGATCCAGCCGCGGCTGGAAGAGGCGCTGCGCGCTGGCGTGCCCTACCCGCCCGACCTTGTCCTGGCGCACTTTCCGCACGACGCACCGCTACTCGGCGCTGTCGCCCTCGCCGTCGACGCCGCCACCGGAATTAGCAGAGGCGAGCCGGCGCCGTCCCTGGACATCCCGTACCCGAGGCCGTCAGCCTGAGTCCTACACATCCGCAGATAACCTACCCACCACATCCACTATCGGCAATTCGGCATGAACACGTATAATTCGATACCTCATGCCACCCCGGCGCCGCCGGACCTCCGACGGCCACCATCATCCGTGCCGTTGCGCCGGGCGGGCCAGCACGGCCCCGTGCGGCCTCGAACTCATCCGTGAAGAGCGAGAACCCCCATCCACCATGCTCAGGGAAGGACTCCGGTCGTGAGACGCAATAAAACAATCGCGCTCGCCGCGGCGCTCTCCGCCGCCGGGCTCGTAGCGGCGGGCTGTGGCAGCACCGCTAGCGGCGGCGGCGGCAACACCGGCGCAGGTGCCGGCAAGCCGCTGATCATCAGCGACGTCACCGGGGCGAACTGGAACTGTCAGTTCAATCCGCTCAGTACCAACTGGCCAGAAGGAGGCCCCAGCGAGACGGGGGTCATCTACGAGCCGCTGATGTTCGTGAACGCGCTGCAGACAGGAACCCAGGCCAACCAGGGAATCCACCCGTGGCTGGCGACCAGCTATAGCTGGAACTCAACTCTGACGGCGCTCACCTTCACGATCCGCAAGGGCGTTAAGTTCAGCGACGGCACGCCGATGACCCCTGCGGACGTCGCGTACTCGTTCAATGTCCTGAAGGAGAACGGTGCGCTGGACCTGCAATCGCTGTGGAAGGCCGAGGGCGGGCCGCTCACCAGCGTGACCACCTCGGGCGACACAGTAACGCTTAACTTCGACGCGCCGTCGCCAACGTACTTCTACTACGCAGCCGGCAGGCAGCCCATACTCCCGGAGCACATCTGGTCGAAGATCGCACCCGCCAAGATGCCGACCTACGCCGACAACCACCCGGTCGGCACCGGCGCTTACGTGGTCGGGGGCTGCACCTCTACCAACCTCATCTACAAGGCCAACCCGCACTACTGGCAGCCAGGCAAGCCCGCCGTCAAGACAGTGGAGTGGCCGGCCTACCTCGACAACACCACCGGCAACAACTGCCTGATCAACGGCCAGTGCCAGTGGGGCGGCCAGTACATCCCTAATATCACCGGGACCTACATCGCCAAGGACCCCAGCGCTTATCACAACTGGGCCCCGTCCGTTAGTTCAGTGACCCTTGACATCAACCTGGGACTGAAGAACAGCCCACTGGACAACGTCAGCGTCCGGCAGGCGATGGCACTGGCGATCAACCGGGCCCAGGTCGGCGCCATCGGTGAGACCGGCAGTGAAGGGGCCGCCTTCCAGGATGGCGTCGCCGCCTCCTTCCGTAGCGGCGGCTGGGTGGACCAGACCCAGGCCAGCTCGTACTACAACGACTACGCGTTCAACACAACGGAAGCCGAGCACCTGCTGGACCAGGCTGGTTACTCCAAGATGGTCGGTGGCGTTCGCGAAAATAGCGCTGGCCAGAAGCTCGCCTTCACCTTGGTGAACAACGGCGGATACTCCGACTGGGTGGCCGATGGCGCCGTCATCGTCCAGCAACTCGCGAAGGTCGGCATTCAGGTCACCCCCCGCAACGAGAGCGGGAACGCATGGAGTTCCGACATGAGCCTGGGTCACTTCGACCTCGGGATCAACGACCAGACGAGCGGTCCCGGCCCTGAGTTCGAAATGCGCCAGTGGCTGTTCTCCGGGGCCACCGCACCGATCGGGAAGGCCGCGTCGACCAACTTCGGCCGCTACAGCAACCCGGCGACGGACGCGCTGTTCAACGCCTACGGCATGACCAACAACCTGGCCACCCAGCAGTCCATCGTGTTCAAGCTGGAGAAGGTCGTGCTGGCGGATGTGCCGTACATCCCGGTCCTCACGGCAGTCTCCTGGGACCAGTACAACTCCGCCCAGTTCACTGGCTGGCCCACCGCGGCGAACCCGTACGCGCAGGGGCAGACCGCCTATCCCGACTGGGGCTGGGACCTGCTCAACATCAAGCCCACCTCATAAGTAGAGCCAGAACGGCGTGGTGGCAGCGGTGCCGACCCGGTACCGCTGCCACTGCGGCCACCGCTTCGGGGCCTGATCCGGTCATGCAAGGGGAGACACAGCCAATGCCGCACCGACGAAGCCGAGGGACGAAAGGCCGCGGACGACTATGAGATTCATGATCCGCCGCGCCGGCTTCTTCCTGCTCACGCTGTGGGCCTGCCTCTCGCTGAACTTCTTCCTGCCTCGGATCATGCCGGGCAATCCCATCAACAACATCATCTCCAAGCTGCACAACGTGACGCCGGCCCAGGAGGTGGCGATCGAACGCGCGCTGGGCATCAACAACACGGCGAGCATCTGGCGGCAGTATCTGACCTACCTCGGCAACACGGCCCAGGGCAGACTGGGCCTCTCAGTCGGAAACGGCGGCGAGCCCGTCAGCCAGCTCATCAGGCAAGCGCTGCCGTGGACGCTCGGCCTCATCGGCATCACCACGATCCTCGCCTTCATCATCGGCACCGCGATCGGCGCCATCGCTGCCTGGCGCCGGGGGAGCCGCCTGGACAGCGCGTTGCCACCACTGTTCGTATTTACAACCGCCATCCCGTTCTTCTGGGTTGGCATGATGCTGATCCTGATCTTCTCCTCGCTCCTCGGAGTCCTGCCTTCCTATGGCGCTTATCCGCTGGGCGTCACACCCTCGCTCAGCTTTGTTTTCATCGGGCAAGTACTGAAGTACGCGATCCTGCCGGCGCTGACGCTGCTGATCACGGGCATCGGGGGCTGGGTCCTCACCATGCGCAATACCATGGTGACCACACTGACCGAGGACTACGTGCGCATGGCACGCGCGAAGGGCCTCCGCTCATCGAAGATCATGGTCAGCTACGCGGCGCGTAACGCTATCCTGCCGAACTTGACCGGTCTCGCCATGTCGCTGGGATTCGTCGTCAGTGGCGCGATCCTGGTCGAGTACGTCTTTAACTACCCAGGCCTCGGAAACATGCTGCTGAGCGCGGTCAACAACGTCGACTACCCCCTCATGCAAGGGCTCTTCCTGATCATCACGATCTGCGTGCTCGTCGCGATCCTCTTGTCCGACATTGCCACGGCGATTCTCGATCCACGGACCAGGACGGCGGGGTAACCATGGCTATTCCTATTCCCGTCACGACCGGACTTCCCCAGCAGACCGAACGAATCAGCGGGCCACAACGGCGGGGCGCGCTGAACCGCATCACGAAGGCGATCCGGACGAACCGGAAGGCCACGATCGGTGTCGTCCTCATGGCGATCTTCATCTTCGTGGCGCTCTTCCCCGGCCTCCTCGCGCACCAAGACCCCAATGCGATCACAAACCACGTCTTCGCCCACCCCTCAGCCGCCCACTGGCTGGGCACGGACAACCTCGGCAGGGACGTCTACGCTCAGGTGATCGACGGCACCCGCAACGTGCTGATCCTCGCAATTGCCGTCGGGCTTTTCACCACCGTCGTGGCCATGCTGATCGGCGTCGCCGCCGCCTACCTCGGCGGGGTGTGGGACAGCGTGCTGAACCTCGTCACCGACGTCCTGCTGGTCATCCCGATCTTCCCGCTACTGATCATCATCGCCGCCTACATCGGTCCCAATGCCGGCAACAACATCCTGATCCTGGTGCTGACGTTCACGGGATGGTCCTACACCGCCCGGCAGCTCCGGTCCCAGGCGCAGTCCATACGTAACCGGGATTTCCTGCTGGCAGCGCGGGTCCGGGGCGAGCGGCCCCGGTACATCATCGTCGTGGAGATCCTGCCCGTCATGACCTCACTGCTGCTGGCCAGCTTCCTGAACAACGCCCTCTACGCGGTCCTGGCAGGCTCCGGCCTGCAGTTCATCGGCCTTGGCAACAGCAACAACGTGAGCTGGGGCACCACGCTGTACTGGGCGCAGCAAAACAACGCGCTCGGCAGCGGGCTCTACCTGTGGGCGATCGTGCCTGGCGCGTGCATCGCCCTGCTGGGCGCCGCGTTCGCCTTCATCAACTACGCCTTCGACGAGATCGGCAACCCGGCCCTGCGCCCGCTGACCGCGGCGAAGGCCCGCAAGACCGCCGAGGCCAGCACCAAGAGGAGGCTTGCCAGCCATGGCGCACGCGCTAGCTGACGACCAGTACGGTCTCGCCAGCCCGCTCCGGCAGGGCCCCGTGCTGGAGATCCGGGACCTCTCAGTGGAGTACGTCCTCGAGAGCGGCATCGTCTGCGCGGTCGACAATGTCAGCTTCGACGTGGCGCCGGGCGAGTTCCTGGCCATCGTCGGCGAATCGGGCTGCGGGAAATCTACCCTGCTCTTCGGCATCGCCCAGTTGCTCAACCCGCCCGCCGAGATCAGCGGTGGCAGCGTGGCGTTCAATGGCCGCAATCTAGTCCAGCTCACCGAGCACGACCTCGCTGCGGTCCGCTGGAAGGACATGTCTGTTGTCATGCAGAGCGCCATGAACGCGCTCAACCCGGTGAAGTCCGTCGGCGCCCAGTTCAAGGACGCCATGCGCGCCCACGGCGTGACGTCCAAAGACGAGATCCACCGGCGCTCGGTCGAGGTGCTCAACATGGTGGGCATCGACCCGGTCCACCTCAAGAGCTACCCGCACCAGCTCTCCGGCGGCATGCGGCAACGCTCGATGATCGCGATGGCGATGCTGTTCACCCCCGAGCTGATCATCATGGACGAGCCCACGTCGGCGCTCGACGTGGTGGCGCAGCGCTCGCTGATGGCCCAGATCAAGGACCTGCAGCGGGAGTACCACTTCGCCGTCATCTTCGTCACGCACGACATGTCGCTCGTCAGGCACTTCTCCGACCGGCTGATGGTCATGTACGCCGGTCAGGTGTCCGAGGTCGGTCCCACTCACCAGCTCTTCGACCAGCCGCATCACCCTTACACGGTCGGGCTCATGGACGCCTTCCCCTCAATCCGGGGCCCGCGGGTGCAGCTGACCGGCATCCCCGGCAGCCCACCAGACCTGGCCAGGCCGCCGGCGGGCTGCCGGTTCGCGCCGCGGTGCCCGAAGGTAATGCCACGCTGCGAGACCGACCCACCTTCCGACTACCAGGTGGATGGCACCTCGGTGCGCTGCTTCCTGTATGACGCCTCGGAGGTTCTCAGTGACTGAGCTGCGGACACAGCCCGTGCCCCAGCACGCCGACCCCGGCGACGAGCCGCTGCTGCGCGTGAACCGGATGAGCCGGCACTTCAAGATCGGCGGCGTCATATCCGGCCGAAATCTGCACGCAGTCGACGACATCAGCTTCACGGTCGGCGAGCGCGAGATCGTCGCGATAGCCGGAGAGAGCGGCAGCGGCAAGAGCACCGTGGCGCGGGTACTCGCCAAGATCTACAAGCCGACCAGCGGGGAGACCTACTTCCAGGGCAAGCCGCTGTCGGCGATCCGGTCACGGCGCGAGCGGCTCCGCTACAGCGGCCTAGTCCCGATGGTGTTCCAAGACCCCTTTTCCTCGATCCACCCCGTCTTCCGGGTCTCTCATGGGGTCATGCGGGCGCTGAAGCTGCACCGGCCCGAGCTGACCGCGGAGCAGCGGTTCGCCGAGGCGGTGCGGGTCTTCGACACGGTCGGGCTGAACCCGGGTGCTGAGGTGCTACAGCGTTACCCGCACGAGCTCAGCGGCGGGCAGCGGCAGCGGGTCGGGTTCGCCCAGGCACTAGCGATGCGGCCCAAGCTGATCCTCGCCGACGAACCGGTCTCCATGCTGGATGTGTCAATCCGCATCGGGCTGCTCAATGTGATGGCCAAGCTGCGCGACGAAGAAGGCGTCTCAATCCTCTACATCACCCACGACCTGGCCAGCGCCCGGTACGTGGCGGACCGGCTCATCGTCATGTACGCCGGCCAGATCGCCGAAGCCGGGCCGGTGGAGGACGTGCTCGCCTCGCCCAAGCATCCCTATACCCAGCTGCTGCTGTCCGCAGTGCCTGACCCGAGGGCGGAGCTGAATGTCGCCGCCGAAACCGACCGCGGCGAGCCGCCGCGGGTGATCGACCCTGTGCCGGGCTGCCGATTCCGGTTCCGGTGCCCACTCGCGATCGCCGAGTGCCACAACCAGGACCCGCAGTTGCTTGAGCTCTCCCCCGGTCACAGCGCCGCCTGCTTCGTCGCCCAGTCTGGTGCCGAGGTAAAGGCGTTCTAACTTCAGTGAAGGGTGCCGAATGAAACTCGCGGTTGTTGGCGGTGGCTCGACATACACCCCAGAGCTCGTTGATGGGATCGCCAGGCTGACCGGCGATATCAAGATCACCGAGCTGGTGCTGGTCGATCCGGACGCCGAGCGACTGTCGGTGGTCGGCCCGTTCTCGGCTCGGATCATGGGACGCTACGGGCATCCAGCCACGGTCTCGTGGACATCCGACCTGGACGCTGCCGTCGATGGGCCGGCGCGGTGCTGTTCCAGCTCCGCGTCGGGGGCCAGGCCACCCGGCACCGGGATGAGACCTGGCCGCTGGAGTGCGGCTGCATTGGCCAGGAGACCACCGGGGCCGGCGGCTTCGCCAAGGCCCTGCGGACGGTGCCGGTCGTCCTGGACGTGGCCGAGCGTGTCCGGTCGCGCGCGGCAGCCGACGCGTGGATCATCGACTTCACCAACCCGGTCGGGATTGTCACCAGGGCGCTTCTGGATGCCGGTCACCGGGCCATCGGCCTGTGCAACGTGGCTATTGGCTATCAACGGCTGTTCGCATCGCTGCTTGGCGTCGCGCCCGAGAATGTCGACCTCGACCACGTCGGCCTGAATCACCTCACCTGGGAGCGAGCCGCGCTGGTCGACGGCCAGGACCGGCTCCCTGAACTGCTCGCCGCGCACGGTGAGGAGATCGCCGGGCACACCGGTCTGCCGCTCGCGGTGACCCGCGATGTCGGCGCCGTGCCGTCGTACTACCTGCGGTACTTCTGGGCGCACGACGCTGTCGTCGAGGAGGAGCGCGGCCGCCAGACCAGGGCGCAGGCGGTCGCCGAGATCGAGCGGGAGCTGCTGGCGATGTACGCCGATCCTGCGCTCGACACCAAGCCCGAGCTGCTCACGCACCGGGGCGGTGCCTTCTACTCCGAGGCCGCGGTGGCCCTCCTGGCGTCGCTACTCACCGATACCGGCGACCGGCAGGTGGTCAACGTCCGCAACAACGGGACGCTGCCGTTCCTGTCCGACGAGGCCGTCATCGAGGTGTCGGCGACGATCGGGTCCGGCGGGGCCGTGCCCGTAACCGTCGCGCCAGTGAGTCCGCTGATGAGCGGCCTGATCGCGCACGTATCGGCGTATGAGGAGCTGGCCGTGCAAGCCGCGCTGCACGGCGGGCGCGACCGGGTGGCGGCGGCGCTGCTGGCGCATCCGCTGGTCGGGCAGTACGACCTCGCTCAGGGCCTCACCGACCGACTGCTCGCCGAGAACGCTGCTTTCCTGCCATGGGCGGCCGGCCAGTGATCGAAGCCGCGGCAGCGGTACTCGCCATCGACGGCGGCAACACCAAGACCGACGTGGCACTGGTCGCGGCCGACGGCACGCTGCTCGCCACGGTGCGCGGCGGACCGTCCAACCACCAGGGCATCGGCAGCGAACGGGCGGCGAAAGAGCTGACGAACCTCGTTCGCGAGGTGGCCGAGCGAGCTGGCGTCGCTCCCGACGGACTTGTCGCCCAGCACACATCCGCGTGCCTGGCCGGGGCCGACCTGCCGGTCGAGGAAGCCGACCTGAACCGGCTCGTGGAGTCACTCGGCTGGTCTGTGACGAGCGCGGTCGTCAACGACACGTTCGCGGTGCTGCGCGCTGGCCTTCCGGATGCGGGCCCGCACTGGGGTATCGGCGTCGTCTGCGGTGCCGGGATCAACTGCGTCGGGGTAGCGCCGGACGGACGCACGACCAGGTTCCTATCCCTCGGCGAGCTCAGCGGCGACTGGGGCGGCGGCGGCACACTCGGCCCGCAGACGCTGTGGTGGGCCGTTCGCGCCGAGGACGGTCGCGGCCCGGAGACCGAGTTGCGGACCGCGGTCCAGGCGCACTTCGGCCTCAGCAGGGTCGAGGACGTGGTCATCGCGATGCACCTCGGCACCATCGACTACTCAGCGCTGCATGAGCTGGTACCACTGCTATTCGAGGTGGCGGACCGCGGAGACAAGGTGGCACGCGATGTCGTCCTGCGCCAGGCCACCGAGATCCGCCTGATGGTGACCGTGGCGGCCCGGCGGCTCGACTTGTCCGCGACACGCGGGGTGCCCGTCGTGCTTGGCGGCAGCCTCATGACCGCGCGGGATCCGCTGCTGAGCCACGCCATATCGGACCAGCTGGCCGCGACCATGCCCGGTGCCGAAATCCACGTGGTCGACGTTCCGCCAGTAGTGGGCGCGGCCCTGCTCGGGCTCGATCACGTCGGCGCCTCCGCCGCCGCCGCCGCGCGCCTGCGCAAATGCGCCCGCGCAACCTGGTAACCGCGACCTGGCCGACGTCGGCGCGGGCTTTACACCGAGACCCTGTCACTTTGGTGAGGGCAAAAGCCACATATTGACCGTGATCTTGACTGAAAGTGCCAGGATCTCGGTTGGCGCCGCTAGCCGGCGGCTAGTTGGACGCCAGCAACGGGGGCGCGGCAAGCCAGCCGGGAGCGGGCCGGGCAGCGAGGCCGCGGTCGATGAGCTGCTCGGCGAGGTTGGCTGGCAGCAGCCAGCGCCAGCTGAACCACCTGACCAGTTCCTTCTCCGGCGCCAGCACCGCCGCCCGCAGAGCCGCGCCCATCAGCGCCACGATGTCGAGCTGCATGCCGGACGGCTGCGGGTACGCCTGATCGAAGCGGGCGAGCTCGCTGCGGTGCACGTGGCCATTCCCCGACTCCACGGGCAGCACAACCGACCGCGCGACCAAAGCCCCGCACCGCTGAAGCGGCGCGCGAAGCGACCGGAGCTCCTTGTGCTTCAGGCCGAGCTCGACCTCCACGTCATCGGCGACGGACGGCCCGGCGTCCGCCAGATGCGCTAGCAGCTTGGCCCAGCCAGGATCGGCGCGTTCCATGCGCGCCAGCTCCGCGCGGCAGACGGGGTCGACAAGCGACATCAGCTCATCGCTCAGCAGCATCGTCTTGCCCCGGTGGATATCGAGCGAGTGCACGTCGGTCAGCTCGGACAGCTCGGCGGCCCACGGCCATTTCGTGGCTGGCCAGCTCGCGAACCCATGGCCGCCCGCCCGGTACGGCTCCTCGTGGCAGGCCTCATACAGACTCGGCAGCGCACAGTCGGGGGTGCGCGTCAGCAGACCGCGATCCCGCAGGAAGTCGTGCGCATCGGCAAACGTATCCAGCGCGCGGTCCGGCGTGAGCCGGCACTCGTAGTCGCGCCGTTCGCGCAGTTCGTCAAGGGAATCGGGCATGCTGACCTCTCTCCCGATGGTAGCGGGCGCGAAGCACGTGCCCGGCCTCGCCGAGAACGTTGGGTACCTGGTCGACGACCAGCGGCGCTGGCGGGCGCTCGGACAACTCCGGACCGTGGTCGGCCTCGAGCCCGAGCAAATCCTGGCCGCGCCTGACGACGTGCTTCAGGGCATCGTCGCGGGGCCAGTGCCGGCTGAGCTAGCCCGCCGGCTGCGCCGGTGTGCCGAACTGGCAATAACTGAGGCTCCCTGGCGCGCCTATCCCGGCATCGGCGGGCCAGGTGCCGACCGCATTGACCTGTTCACCGGATCCAGGGCCGTGCTTGCTCTGGACGCGAACGGTATGCGCGTGCTCGCCCGGCTGGGCTACGCCGATCCGAGGAGTTCCTATGCGCGCGGCTACTTGCAGGCGCAAGCCGCGGCAGCGAGCCAGCTGGAGGGCACCGTGCCGGCCCTTCAGCGCGCCTATCAGCTACTGCGCCGTCACGGACAACTCGTGTGCCGTCGCAAAGACCCAGCATGTGAGAGCTGTCCCATTGCGGCTGCCTGTCCAAGCGCTGGTCGTCCGCCGCCTCTCTACTGACGCGGCCGAAGCTGGCGCCCAACTGAAGCGCCAGCGCTTCAGTCATCGGCGGGCAAGACCTTTAGTCGTTGGCCGGGCCAGGTAGGTAGCGGGCAATCGTGGTAGCCGACGCCCGCGTCGAGTTACGTGGGATACACCTGGCTTCTGCCAACTCAGGAGTTATGCCGTCAGCAGTTGCTGCCGCTCGGTTTCCATGGCGTGCAGCTGCTCGGTAACAGTGCCGATCTGGTGGCTGAGCCGGTCCTGCAGTGCGCGGACCTGCCCTAGCGATCTTTCGACGGTGTCCTGCGCGTCGCGGATCTGGTGGCCGACCGCAAGGTCGGTAAATATGTTGTTGAAGAAAATGTCGGCGAACTTGAAACCGGCGCTGATCTCAAGCCTGGGCGCGGTGGGCTCAGAGGCGCCGAGTTCGGCCAGGTCGGTGCGCAGGGCCGCCAGCCGCTGATCAGCCGCGCGTGCCGCCTGCGCAGCCTGGTCGATCCGGTCGTGCTTGATGGCGTTGGCGACCATGCCGTGGTCAAGGTACGTGTCGAAGGTTGACCAGTTGGCGGCGGTGCCGAGGCGGTCCCGCACGTCGGCCAGTGCCTGAAAGGCCGCGCCGGCATCTGTGCTCGCGCGGTGGAGCTCATCGAGCTCAGCGGTCAGCCGGCCCCGCTGGTCGGCTACCGCGAGCAGGCGCTCGCCGCGAGCGTCGGCGGAGTGAGTCAGGTACTGCTCTTTCTCGGCCAGCGCGTTCGCGTAGGCCTGCGGGGCCCCGGCCAGCTGTGACTGCCGGTCCTCCAGCGCCGTGAAGTGAGCCTGCGCGGCGTCCAGGCGCTGCTGAGCCTGCGCGACTCGGTAGCGAGCCGCCTCGGCCTCCGCCTTCTCCCGCGCCAGCCCGTCCTCGCGGGAGCCGTGTAGCGAGGCGAGCACCCGTGTCAGTGACAGGTGCTCTAGTCGCTCGACGTCTTTCTCCTCGCCCGCATACTCCTGTCGGGCTGCGTCCAGATCTTCGGTCGCCCCCTGCACCCGTGCCTGCAGGTCGGCGTGCTGCTGCGCGCACAGGTCGTATTCGCGCGCCGCCCGGGCAGCCACGGCCAGTCGCTGCTCGATCTCCTCTGACATGGACGTATTACAACATGTCCTAACAGAATCCGCAGGTCTCGCCCCGTTTGATCCCTGAGCACTCGCCGATTTTGCACAGCCGGACCCGATGACCTTGCACATAGGCGAGGACTATTTCTACCCAGATGGGCGTGCTACGCCGACCAGGACGGCGCGAGCACGATGAGCGACGAGGGCGTGCCGTAGAAAGAGGCCATGACTTCCGCAGGGGCAGTTTCGACTGCTAGATCGCGGAGTGGCGGCCAGGGCTGCCGGGGACCTGAGAGCCGGCGTCGTCGCCTCCGCAACGGTCGCTAGTGATTCGCGAGAAGGTAGCAGGCGATCGCGGCGGCCGACGCGACGTTCAGCGAATCGACGCCACGGCTCATCGGGATCCGCACAGCCTCGTCAGCCGAGCCTAGCCAGCGCCCGGACAGTCCATCGCCCTCGCCGCCGATGAGCAGCGCAAGCTTCTCCGCACGCTTGGGCTTCAGCGCACTGATCGGCACCGCCGCCTGGTCGGGCGTCAGTGCCAGCAGCCGGAACCCGGCCGCCCGCACCTCGGCCAGCCCGCCGCGCCAGTCGGCGAGCCGGGCGTACGGCACGGTAAGGACGGCGCCCATGGAGACCTTGACCGCACGCCGGTAGAGCGGGTCGGCGCAGCGCGGCGCCAGGACAACGCCATCGAACCCGAGAGCCGCGACGCAGCGGAACACCGCGCCGACGTTCGCGTGGTCAACGATGTCCTCCAAGATGACGATCCGCCGCGCGCCGGCTAGTACGTCTGCCACCAGCGGCAGCGGCAGCCGCCGCATCGAGGCCAGCGCCCCGCGGTGCACGCGATATCCCGTGAGCTGCTCGGCGACCGCGGGCGGGAGCACATAGAGCGGCGCGTCGGACGCAGCGACCATGTCCGCGATGGTGGCCAGCTTGTCCGCGCCGACCAGGAACGAGCGGACGGGGTATCCAGCCGCGATGGCCCGTCTGATGACCTTCGCACCCTCGGCGATGAACAGGCCCTGCGCCGCCTCCAGACTTCGCCGCAGGTGCACGTCGGTCAGCCTGACGTAGTCCGCGAGCCGCGGATCGCTCGCATCGGCGACACTGACCTGAGCTGTCACGTCCTCATTGTGACCGGTGCGAACCGTCCGGCCACAGAATGCAGGGCCAACCTGCCAAAGTCAGCCGATCTGTGGCAGGAAGTCCGATATAGTCGGCGCTGGTCAGATCGGCCGGCCAGATCGGCTGGTCAGATTGGCCGCATGGCAGATCGAAGGACGTAGGCGTGTCACTACGCGCGGCAAGACCGGGGGCTGGCCGGCGCGGGCGCTCCCGCCGAATCGGCACGGCGAAGCTGGTCGCGATCGCGGTGGCGATCTCTGTCGTCTGCATGATCACCCTGACCGCCAGGGCAGTGATTACCCGCGCATCCTGCTCGCGGACCCCGGTCCTGATCAACGTCGCGGCCAGCGACGACATCGCTCCGGCCATCCAGGCCGTCGCCAGGTCCTTCAACAACGAGAACTTCACCGCTGCCGGCCGCTGCGCCGAAGTGCAGGTCACCGAAGGCGATTCCGCGGCCGAAGCCGGGCAGATCGACGGCCAGGCCTCACTACACGGCACGACGCCGATCGACGCCTGGATCCCCGACTCCAGCCTGTGGGTCGACGCGGCCCGCAGGTACCCGATCGGCGCGCAAGTTATACAGCCGACCGGCAAGAGCGTTGCGCGTTCCCCTCTATTGCTCGTGACTACGGCAGCAGTTGCGGCCGCGACACACGTCTTCGACACGCCGCCTGACTGGAGCATCCTGTTGCCGCCGGGATACGGCGGCCCGCCTGCCAGCCTGGGACTCGCCGTCGACCTGCCCGACCCGAATGACAGCGCGGCTGGGCTCGCGACCTTGATACAGGTGAGTCGGCAGCTGGGACCTAGCTCTGGGGCGCGGACCGGATTTACCAAGTTCGTCCTCACCGTCGCGTCGACCGAGGACTTCGACTCGCCGTCGGCGCTCCAGCAGTTCGTGCAGAGCACCGCGGCGCCGTACGGCCGGCATGCCCTAACCGTGGCTACCGAGCAGGCCGTGCTGGCCTATGACAAGGCGACCCCGGATGCCCCGCTGGATGCGAGGTACCCGACAGGTGCCTCGGCGTCGCTCGGCAGCCCGGAGCTGGACTACCCGTATGTGCTCACCACGTCGGCCGCCGCGTCGCGACGGGCCGCTACCGAATTCGGCAACTACCTGGAGACTAGTTACGCCAAATCGATCATCCGGTACTACGGCTTCCGCTCGTCCGACGGCGTGCCGGACGTGATGCCGACCACGGCCGGGCTCGGCGCCCAGCCGCTTCAGCTGGCCAGCGCCGTGAGCCCCAGTGAGGCCGCCTCCGCCGTGCAGGTCTGGCAGCGGCTGGGGCTCGGCTCCCGCGACCTGACGCTGGTAGACGTCTCCGCCGCGATGAACCAGCCGGACGGGAACGGCACCCAGACCGTGATGCAGGAGCTGAATCAGACGTCATCGCTGGGGCTTGCCCTGTTCCCGGACAGCACCCATATGGGTTTGTGGGAGATGGGCAAGTATCCGTCTGCCGCGACGCCGTATGTGCAGCTCGTGTCGGTTGGCGCGCTGCCCGCTGAATTTGGGGTGCTGACCAGGCGAGCGCAGCTCCAGCAGATCACTCAAACCCTTCATGCAGGGAACGGGGCTCTTGCCCTGAATGATGCCATCCTGGCCGCCTACAAGAACATGACGCAGACGTACGCGCCGAACTACGCCAACGCGGTCCTCGTCCTGACGTCCGGCGTCGACAGCGCACCTGGTGACATGTCAACCAGTGCCCTGGTCGCGCAGTTGCGAGCGCTCTACAATCCCAGCCGCAAGGTTGAGCTGGTCATCATCATGTTCGGCCAGCACGGCAACCTCACGGCGCTCAAGGAGATTGCGAGCGCCACCGGCGGGGTCGCTTACCCCATCACCACCCCCGCCGAGGTCGGCAAGATCTTCATCGAAGCCATCTCGCAGCGAGTGTGCGCCCAGGGCTGTGCTGTTCCAGGTGGGCTGTTCCCTAGGGTGGGCTGTTCCGTAGGGGTGTGCTGCACGGCAACTAGAGCCGCGAATAATTCATCCGCGGAGATGTGAACCTGCGGCGCGGGTAACGCGTCGAACTAGTGAGGCCCGGCGAGAGCGGGGCGCCGGGCCTCACTCCAGGCTTCAGCGGAAGGCCCTCCGGTTCACCGGAAGGCCTTGCTGCTTGTTAGCGGCAAATCGCGTCGGTGAAGGGCCGTTGCTTCAACCGCCCGCCGTCAGCCGACGCTGTCGAGCATCTGGTGGGCACGGGCGATCAGGACGGGGACCGCCGGGCCTTCGCGCTCGAAGCCCTCGCCGACGGTCTGGTGCAGCAGGTAACGGGCGTGAATGCCCTCCAGCACGACGGCGAGCTTGAAGTAGCCGAACGCGATGTAGTACCCGATCTCGCTGACATCGCGGCCGGTCAGCGCCGCATACCTAGCTGCGAACTGGTCGCGCGTGTAAAAGCCCGGCAGCGCGGTGACCGTCGCGCCCACCGTCAGGTCTCCGAACGCCTCGCCCCCGTCGGCCCAGTAGGACAGCGTGAGGCCCAAGTCCGCGAGCGGGTCACCGAGCGTGGACATCTCCCAGTCCACGACCGCCGCGATCGTCGCCGGTGTCGTCAGCCTGACCAAAGTGTTGTCGAGCCGGAAGTCGCCATGCACCAGCGTGCCTTCGGCGGACTCGGGCAGGCCCGCCGCCAGCCGCCCCACCAGCTCGGCGTAGCCAGGCATCTCCCTGGTATTCGACAACTCCCACTGGCGCTGCCAGCGCGCCAGCTGACGGGCCAGATAGCCGTCCGGGCGGCCGAAGTCGGCCAGTCCGACTCCGGCGTAGTCCACGCCGTGAATGGTGGCCATCATTCCGGCTAGCAGGCCTGAGAGCTCCGCGGCTTGCTCCGGCGAGAGAATCTCGCCGTCCTGGATGGTGCGCAGCACCAGTCCGTCCACGAACCGCATCAGGTAGAACGGCGCGCCAATGATGTCGGCGTCCTGGCAGTTGGCCAGCGGCTGCGGCACCGGGACGTCGGTGCCGCTGAGCGCCGACAGCACCCGGTACTCGCGGTTCATGTCATGGGCGGTCGGCAGCACGTGGCCGAGCGGCGGGCGCCGCAGGACGACCTGACCGCCGTCGAGATCCAGCCGGTAGGTGAGATTCGACCGGCCGCCGGCAATCAGTTGCACTCCGCGCAGCTCGCCCAGGTCGGCCAGGCCAACCCCGGCCATCCACTTCGCCAGCCCGACTGGATCCTCAACACCTGGGACGCCGTGCAAGCGCTGGATACCGCCGGGAACCTCTATGCCACCTGTCACCATTCACCCCATCGTCCTGGCCGGCCACGCGCTCGCAAACCGCAATCGCTTGCGGCAATGATCCCTTATCGGCGACGCCAGGCACAGAGGGGATCTGCCGTCCACCGGTACGGTATGCACCATGAATGCAGATCTGCCGCTGTCCTCGACTCCCCGGACAACCCTCCACCGACTACGGGAACGGGGTCGGGACGATCGCGGTGAGCTCGAAGCCGTGCTCGATGCTGGGCTCGTCTGCCACCTTGGCGTTGTCATCGACGGCGTGCCCGTGGTGCTGCCGACCGGCTATGGCCGGATCGAGCAGACTCTGTACCTGCATGGCTCGTCGGCGAACAGGTCGCTGCTCATGGCCGACGGCCAGGAGGTATGCGTCACCATGACGCTGCTTGACGGGCTGGTCTGCGCTCGCGCCGTGTTTCACCACTCAATGAACTACCGCAGCGCGGTGATCTTCGGTGCCGCCCGACTGGTTACCGACGCGCAGGAGAAGCTGGCGGCATTGCGCGCCGTGACCGATCACCTAGTGCCAGGTCGCTGGGACAACGTCAGAGAGCCAACCCGTAAGGAACTGGCCGCTACCGCGGTGATCGCCGTTCCGCTGGTCGAGGCCTCAGTCAAGGTCAGGGCTGGCGGTCCGAAAGACGACCCGGAGGACTACGACTCCGCCATCTGGGCGGGAGTCCTGCCCGCCGCCCTAACGTTCGGCCCGGCTGAGCCGGATCCGGCCATGACCAGCCAGGTTCCGGTCCCTGAACACATCAGCGCGCTCGCCGGCCGGGTACGCGGGAGCGCGCCTGGCTATGGTGCGGCAGGTCACTGACCGTGCCGCTATCACCTAGTCTGGGTCAATGACTGACCGGCTCGTCTGGATCGACTGCGAGATGACCGGGCTTGATCTCACCAAGGACGCGCTCGTCGAGATCGCGTGCATTGTCACCGACGGTGAGCTCAACGCCCTCGACGAGGGCCTCGACGTCCTGATTAAGCCTCCGGCGGAGGCGCTGGACGGCATGGACGAAGTGGTCAGGGAGATGCACACGACCTCGGGCCTGCTGGCCGAGCTACCCGACGGGCTCAGCGTTGCCGAGGCCCAGGACCTAGTGCTGGCCTACGTCCGCCAGCACGTGCCCGACTCGCGCAAGGTGCCCCTGTGCGGGAACTCGATCGCCACCGACAGGACGTTCCTGGCCAGGGACATGCCCGAGCTTGACTCCTTCCTCCACTACCGGATGGTGGACGTCTCGAGCATCAAGGAGCTGGCCAGGCGCTGGTACCCGCGGGCATACTTTGCCAGCCCAGAGAAGCATGGCGGGCACCGGGCACTGGCCGACATCCGCGAGAGCATCCGCGAGCTCCGGTATTACCGAGAGGCGATCTTCGTGCCGCGGCCAGGGCCCGACACCGCGACGGCCCGCCAGGTCGCCGCCAGGTTCACGGCCGAGGGCGAGGGCGACGGCCAATCCGGTTCTGCGGAGTGACCGGCTCCCGGTATGCTTCGTAGGCCGCCAGGGCATCACAATGCCTGGCAGCGATGGTGGGCGTAGCTCAGTTGGTTAGAGCGCCAGGTTGTGGTCCTGGATGTCGTGGGTTCGAATCCCATCGCTCACCCCATCGCGGTCATCGCCGCGCCGAGGACGATCAGCCCGCCGCTGACGAAGGCCAGCTTGACCGCCAGCCACCGCGCCCGTGCTGTACTGTCCTGTCCGGTTCCCGGGCTGGTGCGGCGATCTGACAGCGGGATGTGACGGCTATGACTGGCGGGTTGGCGTCGCTCGCCGCCTCCGCACGGGCTCGGTGGCCGCGGCCGACACGCAATCGACTGCTGGCAGCGGCGGCCTGGATACTGGCGCTGGCTGCTATCGGGCATCTTGTGGCGACAGCCATTGATGGGCAGATGCTCGATCTGGACGTCTATCGCACAGGCGGCCAGGCAATCCTCCACAGCGGGAACTTGTACGCGATCCATGCTGCGGACAACTTGCCGTTCACCTACCCGCCTGTGTCGGCCATCCTCGCGATTCCGCTGGCGCTGGTGCCGTTCCAGGTGGCCAAGCTTGGCTGGATCGTGTTCGTCTACGGACCGCTGGTGTTCGCAGTTCGGGCCGGGTTCCGGCCCCTCCTCAGCAGTGTTGCGGGCGCGGCTCCGATCATGTTCCCGGTCATCCTGGCTATCGCCGCCTACCTGCTGCCAGTTCGCCAGGACATTGGCTTCGGGCAGGTTGACGTGCTCCTGCTGGGGCTATGCCTACTGGACTGCCTAGCGACCTCGCCGAAATGGCCGCGAGGCGTCCTGATTGGCCTTGCCACGGCCATCAAGCTGGAGCCGGGAGTCTTCATCGTCTACCTGCTCATCACCGGGCGCCGCAAGGCGGCCGGTGTTGCGGCGCTGTCATTCGCAGGCTGGACAGCACTGGCCTGGCTGATAAATCCACATGACTCGGTGGCTTACTGGACGAGCGCCATCTTCGATACCAGCAGGCTGGGCGGCAACGCCTCGGCCGGGAATCAGGCTCTTCGTGGCGTAGTGCTGCGGCTGCACCTCGCTGTCCCCACGGATCTCGTCTGGCTACCGCTCGCGCTCATCGTGGGCTTCGGGGGCTTCGCCGCGGCGCGTGCGTGCTGGCAGCACGGGCACGATCTGGCAGGCATCACTATCACTGGCCTGCTTGGCGCGCTGCTGTCGCCGGTGGCATGGATCCATCACCTGTGCTGGGTGCTCGTCGCTGTCGGGGTCATTGCCGGCGACGGACGGAAGGCGAGCCGGATCGGGCTCGCCGCGCTGACGGTCCTGCTCTTCCTGACGACGCTGCCTACCTGGGCACAAGTCACCCTGTCGGCGGAGCAGCTGCGGTCATTTCCCGGATTCGTGGCGGAGAACTCCTTCAGCCTTTGGGCGCTTGGGCTCATTCCGGTGCTGTGCTGGATCGGACTATCAACGACCGCACCTGCCCCAGCCAGCGTCGCGGCAGTGGGCGAAGCCGAAGTCACCGACGTAGGCCCTGCCTTACGAGCCCAGAAGACCTGCGAGACCGCGCACGCGCCAGCACATGACATTAACCCCGGACGGTCCGCGGCGCCGTGATGGGTTCCTGCCTTAGGCTGCTCGGGTGGGCGACAGTCGGACTGGGCCGGCCGATGCGGCGGCGGAGTGCCTGGACATCCTGCACGAGCAGGCAGCCGCCTATGCCGAGGTGGCGGTCGCCAACATCGGTCGGGAGTTCCCATCGCACCTCATTCACCTGATGACAGAACCCGGCGATTTCCCAGCCCGCCCCGCCGAGCGGACGCCCGTGTTCTACGGCAGCCTGGACTGGCACTCCTGCGTCGAGATGCACTGGCTGCTCGTCCGCCTGCTACGACTGGCCGGGGACTCGGTCCGCGCCGGCGAGATCAGGGAACTGCTCGACGCCCAGTTCGCCCCCGACAAGCTCGCCGCGGAGGCGGGCTTCGTGAGCGACACCGACGGTCGGTACGAGCGGCCGTACGGCTGGGCCTGGGCGCTCGCCCTGGTGCACGAGATCGCCAGCCTGGACGACGTCCAGGCGCGCCGGTGGCTGACCGCGATCGCCCCGCTCGCCGACGCGCTGACCAAGGGCTTCCTCGACTGGCTACCTAAGGCCACCTATCCGATCCGTTACGGCGTGCACGCCAACAGCGCGTTTGCCCTGTCGGTAGCGCTGCCGTTCGCGGCTCGGCAGGCGCGGGCGGGCCGACCGGAGCTGGCGGCGGCGGTCGAGGACAAGGCGCTCGGCTGGTTCGGTGGCGACACCGACTATCCGGGCGACTACGAGCCGTCTGGACACGACTTCCTTTCTCCCGCGCTGACCGAGGCAGAGCTGATGAGCCGGCTGCTCGCTCAGCCGGAGTTCGCCGACTGGCTGGCCGCTTTCCTGCCGGGGATCGCCGACCGCGAGCCGGCCCCGCTGTTCACCCCCGCGGTGGTCTCCGACGCCAGCGACGGGCAGATCGCGCATCTGCACGGCCTGAATGCCAGCCGCGCCTACTGCTGGCGGCGGATCGCGGAGAGCCTGCCGGACGGCGACGCACGGATCGCGCCAGCACTCGCAGCAGCGCGCACGCACCTCGACGCCGCACTGCCGCACGTGGTCGGAGACGACTACATGGTGGAGCACTGGCTGGCCGCCTACGCGGTGCTGGCCCTGACCTAGCCGGGAAACGCGATCAGGCCCGGCCCAGCAAGGACTGATGGTGTGATGTCAGACGGTCAGGGCAGGCCATGGCAGTAGCCAAACGGAGAGTGGCCAAACTGAAGGGAGATGCCGTGTCGGTGAGTATGAGCCGCGCTGAGCGGGAGGCGTTCCTCGCCGAAGTGCACGTCGGCGTGCTAGCCGTTGTGGGCGGACCGGGCCGGGGTCCGCTCGTCACGCCCGTCTGGTACAGCTACCAGCCCGGCGGCGACGTTAGCGTTTCCACTGGCGGAGCCACCAACAAGGCCAGGGCCATCGCTGCGGCTGGACGATTCAGCCTGTGTGCGCAAGATGAGGCGCCACCGTATAAGTACGTAACGGTGGAGGGTGCGGCCGTCATCGAGCCAGCTCAGCTAGCCGACCGGATTGCCATCGCTCGCCGTTATCTTGGCACCGAAGGCGGCGACGCGTTCATCGCGGCCAACCCCGGTGGCGATGACGTGATGATCCAGATGACGCCCGAGCACTGGCAGTCTGCCGACTTCGGCAAGGCCGAGGAATAGCGGCCGGGTCGAAAATCCAGGGGCGCGGCAGATGGGGTAGGCGAGCACGCCGCCATGACCGGCATTCGATGCACCTCGGTCGCTAAGCCGGTTTCGCGTCGTACTCGTCGTGCCACTTCCACCATCCGTACGGCGGGGTCTGGGGATAGCCCTCGGGCGAGTCTTCCCATTCCTCCTGCCGCCCGAGGGCGGTGATGTCGAGATAGCTCCACGTGCCACCCATCGGTTCGTCGCCCCGGTTGTTGACGAAGTAGGTGCGGAACACGCTGTCACCCTCGCGGATGAACGCGTTCGTGCCGTGCCACTCATCCACGCCGAAGTCGCTGTCGAACTCGTCGGTGATGGTGTACCAGGGCATCGTCCAGCCCATCCGCGCCTTGACCCGCTCGATGTCCGGCTGCGGCGCACGCGAGACGAAGGCGAGAGTGGTATCGCGCGCGTTCAGGTGAGCGACGTGAGCGACCTGATCGGCTACCAGGGAACAGCCCGGGCAAGCATGGTCGGGCCAGCCGAACACCCCTGGCTCGAAGAACGCCCGGTAGACGATGAGCTGACGGCGGCCCTCGAATAGGTCAGGCAGGCTTGCCTTGCCCGCAGGTCCGTCGAACTCATACTCGTTCTGCACGGCCAGCCACGGCATCCGCCGGCGTTCCGCCGCCAATGCATCGCGGGCGTGCGTCAGTTCCTTTTCCTTCACGAGCAGCTGCTGGCGCGCCGCCTCCCACTCTTCGGGCGTGACGATCGGGCGAGTGTTCATCGCGATGCCCACCTTCCGGTTCGGCTGAGTAGCAACTGATTGGTTGCTACCCTATGGCAACCGAGCGATTGCGTCAAGGCGTCCCACAGCATCAGGAGCTCGACCGAAGGGAGCGCGCGGGCTAGTCGTGCCCTGCGCTCAGGCCGCCGGCGATCAGCGCGGCCAGTGCCTTGCTATCGAGGCGATCTTGTCCGGACTCGCCCAGCAAGGGAGCCATGCCCGCCGCAATGGTGATCAGCCGGGCGGCGGCCTCGTGCTCGGGCCGGGGCTGACCGGCATGCCCGCTGAGGAGGGCCAGGCGCTCGCTGACGATCGCGCTGATCTCATCATGCAGCTCCAGTGCCCGCTGGCGGACCTCCGGATGGGTGGCGAGCTCCTGGAAGATGATCTGCCGGACGACCGACGGCCGGCCAAGGGCCGCGGACAGGTGCCGCCACAGCTCGGCGACGGCCTGTGGCAGGTCCGCGTCTGTCACGTGTGGGGGCAGCACGTCGCCCAGGACGAGGCCGCCGCGATCACGCACGACCGCGAGCAGCAAATCCATCTTGGTCTTGAAGTAGTAGAAGATCAGCCCGTGCGGCACCGAGGCGGCCGCGGCGATGCGTGCCGTCGAGGTTCGATAGAAGCCGCACTCGGCGAACAGTTGCTCAGCGGCCGCCAGGATGCGATCGCGTGCTGACCGGTCCGCCGGCAGCGGGCCGTCGCGCTCGGCTGCCATATCCGCTGGCGAAGTACTCGGAGCGTCCATTGCGGTCGCCGGCTGGCTGGCTATCTGACCTAGAACTCCGTGACGCCCGCGTCTGGTGCCAGCTCATGGGCTGTGATGAACCGCGACTCGTCCGAGGCGAGGAACAGCACGGTGTCGGCGACGTCCTTGGGCTCCGTGATATCCACAGGCAGCATGTTCATGAACATGGCACTCAGACGGTCGTAGCCCGCGATCGCAGCACCGAGCTCGGCCTGCATGTTGCCCGTTCCCATGGGAGTGTTCACGCCCGTCGGATGCACGCTGTTCACCCGGATGTAGTGCTTGCCGAGCTCCGCCGCGAAGGCTTTGGCCATGCCGCGCACCGCGAACTTGCTCGTCGTATACGGCACCATGAACGGCTGCACCTTCAGCCCGGCTGCCGAGCTGATCAAGATGATCGACCCGCCGCCCGCCTTGACCAGGTGCGGCGCCCCGACCATCACGGTGTTCCAGACGCCTGTCACGTTGGTGCTGATCGTGTCGTCGAAGATCCTCGGTGTGGTCGCGTCCCAGGCCTTGGGCACGCAGATCCCGGCGTTGGCGACGACCACGTCCAGGCGGCCTAGCTGCTCGACGGCGCTGTCGAGCAACTCGATCACTCATGCCGCGACGCTCGGACCGGGCGTCGGAATCGCGTCGCGTGCCCCATCGGCGCTTGCCGCAGCGCGCTGGCGGGGTAGCAGAATGCTGAGGCCGAGGCCGATCAGGGCGAACACCAGGAGCATGGTGGCCGACGCCGCGAACGGATAGCCCTCCGACGCCGCGACAAGGACGGACCCCACCAGAGCCGTGCCGAGGGACGATCCAATGTTCGACACACTTCGCGACAGGCCGGAAATGTCGCCCTGATCGGCTTCGCCGAAGCTGGACTGAACGACGTTGACCGAGGACGTCAGCATGATGCCGACACCAGCGCCAAACAGCAGCAGGCCTGGAACGTAGCTGAGGTTTCCTGAGTCCTTGCGTACCAGGGCCAGCAGCAACGCCATGCCCGCAGCCGTAATCACGAACCCCACGATGATCAGCGATCGCTGAGCATGCCGCCGTGCGAGCCTGTCCGCCGCAGCCGACGTGGCCAGAACTCCAATGGTTGCCGGGGTCAGCATCAGCCCGGTCTGGATGGCGTCGTAGTGCCGGACTTGCTGCAGGAACACCGAGACGACGAAGAACGACCCTTGCAGGACGAGCCACTGAATGAGTTGCGTGCCCATGCCGAGGTTCGCGACCCGGTTGCGGAACATGCGCATCCGGATCAGCACGTCCTTGCCCTTCCTTTCCCCAGCCCTGATGTGCAGGATGAACCAGACCAGAAATAGAGCGCCGATGGCCACGGAGATCCAAACTGGCGAGATGCCGCCCTTCGGGATGATGACGGTGCCGCCGATGGAGAAGTCCTTGCGCGCACCCAGGAAGCCGTACGTCCTGGAGATCAGCAGACCCAGCACCACGAAGAGCAGGCCGAGGGCGGACAAGATAGCGCCGGTCAGGTCGAACCGCGGCCGTGGCCCCGACCGGGCCGGATCGCTGATCTTGCGTGCCATCACGATGATCCAGAGCACGACCAGCACTTGCAGGCCGAACGACGCGCGCCAGCTGATCGCGCTGGTAATCAGGCCTCCAATCAGCGGCCCAGCCGCGGCGCCGAGGCCGCCGGCGCCGCTGACGATGCCGAAGTACTTGGCCCTGGACTTGATGTCGGGGAAAGCGACGGTCACCAGGATGTAGATCGGCGGAATCATCAGCGCCGATCCCACGCCCTCGAACACCGAATAGCCCACGATGAGTACGCCAAGAACAGGAGCCAGCAGCGCGAGCAGGGCGCCTGCCGCGTAGATGGCCAGGCCGATCACGAAGCAGCGCTTGCGTCCCCAGATGTCGGTGAGCTTGCTGCCCGGGATCATCAGCGACGCCATGGTCAGCGTGAACAGTGTGATGGCCGTCTGCACGCCGATGACTGTGGTGTGGAGGTCCGAGGCGATCGCGCTGATCGCCACGTTCATGTTCGTTGCCGCGTAACTGGCGATGAACTGGGCGAGCGCCAGCGGCACGATCATCGACCCGGCCGCTGCCGCGGGCCGCGACGAGGCCGGAGACAATGCAGCCATGGCACAAAAGTGCCCAGTACTACGACGCGAGGCATCATCCGGACAGGGTGATCTTCGTCGCCCTGATTAGCGACCGGGCGACGCGGGGATGGACGAGGGGCAGCCGGGATTGCCGTAGCTGCTCGAGGGCCCATCCATGGGGACACAGCAGATGGCGCCAGGCGATGCCAGGCACGGCGAGCTAGAACCGGCCGGTCGTGCCTGCCGCTGGCGGGCCGCGGGCATCTACGGGGCGATCATCACCGCCGCGGTCATGACAGCGGGTGGCAGCAGCCTGGCCACGACGCCGCTAGCGCTCTCGGTGCTGATCACGCTCGTGGTGTACTGGCTGGCCGAGCAGTACGCCGAGCTACTCGGCGAGCCGGAGCGCCAAGGACACTTGCCGGAGCGGGCGCACGTGCGGAGAACGCTCGCTGACAGCTGGCCGATGGTCAGTGCGTCCTTCGCGCCGCTTGTTGCCCTGATCCTCGCTCGACTGGCCGGAGCGTCGGCGTCCACCGCGGCGGCCGTCGGCGTCGCGGTCGCCATCGTCTTGCTGACATTCCACGGCTGGTCCGCTGGGCGGGCGGCTCAGCTTCGTGGCTGGCAGCTCGCCGCCGCCACGGCCATAGCAGCCGCGCTCGGCCTGATCATGGTGATCCTCAAGGACCTCGTGATAAACCACCTGCACTGACTGAGGCGCGTCGTTAGTCCTCGTGCGCGAAGGCCTCGCGGAGCTTGGCTTCCTGCTCTGCGGACAGGTTGGTGCTGATCAGCTCCGGCTTAGTGCTCTTGAACTCGTCGCTCACGCGATCGACGACCGCGTCGGAGGTGAGCAGGAAGAGCGCCGACGTACCGGGCGTGACCTTCTCCCGGACTGTCGCGATGAACTTGTCGCTGATTCCGACGTCGGCGAGCGAGCCAGCCATCGCACCCATTGCCGCACCGATCGCTAGCCCGAGGATTGGAACGAAGAAGATCAAACCGAAGAGCAGGCCCCAGAAGCCGCCGCCGAGCGCGCCGGCCCTCTTCGTGGAATTCATCTCGCGAGTCTGCGGCTTCTTCCGCCCTGGCTCCCAGCTGACGACGGCCGCATCCTGGACCTGGATCAGGGCCTCGCCCTGGAGCTTCTCCAAGGTGGCCAGCGCATCGTCAGCGCCGTACGGTGAGTCGAACTTCCAGGCAGTTAGGGTCGCCATCTGCGCTCCGATCCGTCGCGGCCATGGCGTGATTCCGCCAGGCCGGGTGTGTCGTAGCACCACGATCAAGGCCGCGTTCGCAGCTGTCATCACCCGCGCAGGGTGAATGAACAACACTCGTCTGGTGCAGCAGCGGATCACGCCCACGGACCTCATCCAAGACGGGTGATGCGCCTGACCGGAGCCGCCTGCCAGTGTGATGGATAAGCCTGCATGAAGCGGCCGCCACGGGGCGCCGGAAGGAGAGACAGATGATGGAGCGGTACCCGAACATCAGCGATCACGGCCTGATCGGTGACCTTCAGACGGCAGCGCTGGTGACGACGGACGGCACGATCGACTGGTTCTGCTGTCCACGGTTCGACTCGCCGAGCATCTTCGCGTCCCTGCTCGACGCTGACAAGGGGGGGTACTTCCGGATCTCGCCAGACCGCGATGATTATGTCAGCAAGCAGTTGTACCTCCCTGACAACGCGCTGCTGATCACCCGGTTCATGACGCCCGACGGGGTCGGTGAGGTGCAGGACTTCATGCCGGTCATCGAGGGCAAGCCCACCGACCGGCATCGGATCGTGCGCAAACTGCGCGTGGCACGCGGCAGCATGCGCTTCATCCTCGACATTCAGCCGCGATTCGACTACGGCCGCGCGAAGCACACGACAGAGATCACGGAGAATGGCGCGCTGTTCCGATCCGAATCCATGGAGCTCACGCTGAGTGTCGCCGGCAGACGTGACCAAGGTGACCCCGACGTTGCCGTCCCAGAGCGTCATGGAGACGGCCTGCGAGCCGCTGTGACCATGCATGAAGGCCAGGTCGGCGGCATGGTGCTCGAATCGATGGGTGGCCAGCCCAAGGCGATCCGGACAGCCGAGGTCACGCGGCTATCCGATGACACCAGCCGGTTCTGGCGTAAGTGGCTCAACCAGTCGACGTATCAGGGCCGGTGGCGTGAGATGGTCTCCAGGTCGGCGATGACCCTGAAGCTGATGACGTACGCCCCGACCGGCGCCCCGGTGGCCGCGGCCACGATGGGTCTGCCCGAAGAGCCTGGCGGGGAGCGTAACTGGGACTACCGCTACACCTGGATTCGTGACGGCTCCCTGACGATCCACGCGCTGAGTAGCCTTGGTTACCTGGAGGAGGCGGCCAAGTTCGGCCTCTGGCTTCGCGATCGGACAACGGAGCAGGTCGGAGACAAATCGGGACCAATCAAGATCATGTATCGGGTCGACGGTTCGTCCGACCTGGACGAGGAGATCCTCGATCACTGGGAGGGCTGGCGCGGATCTAGCCCCGTGCGCATAGGGAACGGCGCGGCCGATCAGCTGCAGCTCGATATCTATGGCGAAGCCATGGATGCGATTTTTAACGCGGACCTGGCAGGCCTGCCGATCGCGTACAAGGGCTGGCAGTCCCTGACGCGGATCACCGACTGGCTCTGCGACAACTGGGACCAGCCCGATGAGGGCGTCTGGGAAACTCGGGGCGGCCGTAAAGACTTCACCTACGGCCGGTTCCAGTGCTGGGTGGCGCTCGACCGGATGATACGACTCGCCCAAAAGAGCGGCCGGCCAGCAGACATCGCCAGGTGGGTAATCGAACGCGACGAGATCTTCAACCAGGTCATGACGCGCGGCTGGAACAAGAAGGTCAAGGCTTTCACGCAGCACTACGACACCGACGTGCTCGACTCGTCGCTGCTGCTGATGCCGCTGGAAGGCTTCATCACCTCGACCGACCCGTTGTGGCTGTCCACTCTCAACGCGATGGACAAGGAACTGGTCTCCGACAGCCTCGTCTACAGGTATAACCCGGAGGCGACGCCAGACGGCCTGCGTGGCTCGGAAGGTACTTTCTCGCTCTGCACATTCCTGTATGTGGACGCCCTGGCGCGAGCCGGGCGGCTCGAGGAAGCGGAGCTCACCTTCGAGAAGATGAACACCTACGCCAACCATCTCGGCCTGTACTCCGAGGAGATCGGGCAGACCGGCGAGCAGCTAGGCAACTTCCCACAGGCCTTCACGCACCTCGCGCTGATCAACGCCGCGGTCAGCTTGAACGACCATCTCGATCGGGCCTCCCATGGCGCAGAGCCGCTGCTCGCTCTCGCGCGGGAGCGCCTAGCCCACCTGTCAACATGAGGGCGTCCGGCCGCTTGCCTGCGGCCGGACGGCGGCAACGAGACGTGAGAGCTGCCGATGAGATCGCCGTGAGCCAGCCTGAGGCGGTGTCGCGAGCTCGGTCTCGCGCGTGGCTGGCGCGCCTGTGCTTTGCCCTCGTCGCTGTGGCAGTCGCCATCCTGATCGCATTCGCCGGCCTGCGCAGCATCGCGATGCTGGGAGTCGCTCTGGCGAGCGCAGCCGTGTCGCTGGCGGCCGCGTACTGGTTCCTGGCGGAGCGTGGCATCCGGCGCTGGCTCGCGCTTGCGGTGCTGGTGCTATCTCCAGTGGCGGTCATCATCGTGTTCGCGGTCAGAGGTCTGCTGTGGGTCGCACTGGCGTCAGCCGGGGCGTGGCTGCTGGCTGGCCTGGCGGCGCGGGCCGCCCTTGCGCCTGATCCCAGCGACTGGCGGATGCCCGAGCTACGGGTCGACCGGGCTGCCAGGCATCCGTTCTTGATCATGAATCCGCGCTCAGGTGGCGGCAAGGTCGCGAAGTTCGACCTGAAGCACAAGGCCGAAGAACTCGGCGCCCAGGTATTCATGGTGGACGGCCCTGAGCCGGCAGATGTCGAGGCCGTCGCCGAGCGGGCCGTCGCCGAAGGCGCCGACTTGCTCGGCGTGGCGGGCGGGGATGGCACGCAGGCACTAGTGGCAGGCGTGGCGGCTAATCATGGGCTGCCGTTCGTCGTCATCACTGCTGGCACTCGCAATCACTTCGCGCTTGATCTGGGCCTAGACCGCGACGATCCGGCCGCCTGCCTCGCCGCTCTCACCGATGGGGTTGACCTCCGAGTCGATCTGGGCGCGATCAATGGGCGGACTTTCGTCAACAACGCCTCGTTCGGCGCGTACGCCGAGATCGTGGAGTCGCCTGAATACCGTGAGGACAAGCTCAAGTCGACCCTTAACCTCCTGCCTGACCTGCTCAGCGGCCAGCGCGGGACTGTTCTTACGGCCACGGCAGGCGATCGGCGCATCACGGGTCCGCAAGCGCTGCTTGTTGCCAACAATCCGTACGGAACGGGCGACCCGGCTGGCCTCGGCCGGCGGCCTCGGCTGGATCGAGGGGTGCTGGGCGTCGTCGGCGTGCGCGTGAAAAGCGCCCGGCAGGCAGCCAGCCTGTTGCGTGGGACCCGTTCCGGCCACATCGGCGCGACCACGGCCACGACGCTCATCGTCGAAGGCGGCACTCCCACCATCCGGGCCGGCATCGACGGCGAGTCGGTCGCCCTGTCGCCTCCGGTCCGGTGTGCCATCCGGCCTGGTGCACTGCGCGTCCGGGTGCCGCGCCAGCGGCCAGGTGTCCCGACGCCGCACGCGCGCATGGACTGGGCGCGCCTGTGGCAGCTCGCGCTGCCGGCCTGACCAGGGCGGCCAGGTGAGCGCGGGCTACCAGCAGTTCGCTGACGTCAGCGAGCTGCCTCGCCTTGTCGCCGGGCTCGGCGCGCGTACGGTTGTCTTCGACGTCGAGCCGCTCGTCGCTACGTGGGATGGCACGCAGGGGTCGCTCGACCGCGGCATCAGCCTGACCCTTGACTTGGTGCTGACCATGCCGGGTGTCCGCGCCGTCTGCTTCGCGACCAACTCAGCCCGCCGGCCGACAACGCTTCGAAGCGTGCCCGGCATCGACGTGTCGTATCTCGTGTCGGCCCGTAAGCCTGTGCATACGGCGGCGTATGCGCGGCTCCCGTCTCCAGGCGTCGTCGTCGGTGATCAGGTGATGACCGACGGCCTGCTAGCGAAGCGGCTCGGCTATGCGTTCTTGCACTACCGCCCGCCGCAGCCCGCTCCGCCCGGCCCTCGCGTGCTCGACATAGCCGGGCGGTTCGCGCGACCGCTGATCTTCCGGCGCTGACCCGGTCGGGCGGCACGGCCGGGGCCTGGCTGACCCTGGCGGGCCGGGCGGCCGCCAGCGGTATGGTGCCGCAGTGTTCTCGTTGCGCCAGCCGTCGCCCGGCATCCTTGCGCGAATCGCTGCGACACAGGCCGGCAGCGAGCTTACGTACACCGAGCACGGCGCGACTGTCGGCTCGATGCCGACCGGATACCACCACGACCGGTGGGAAGCCGACCTCGGCACCTTCGACGAAGGCGCGTTCGACCGTCTGAGCGCGGCATTGTGGGATTGGGAGGTGCAGCGCGGCGCTGGCCTTTCGATCTATCCAGCCGAGCCCATGCGGTCTGGCCTCACGTTCGCGTTCTGGTTCCGGCTTGGCGGCGTCTATGTGACGGCCGCTGCGCGCGTGGTGTATCTCACGAACGAGCCGGGCCTGCGCGGGTTCGCCTACGGCACGCTCCCGCAGCACCCTGAGCAGGGCGAGGAGGCCTTCCACGTCGTCCGGGACGGCTCGCGGATGCTGTTTCGCATCACGGCGTTCTCGCGGCCGCGTCATCCGCTGGCTCGGGCTGGCGCTCCATTGACCCGTCTCGTTCAGCTCCGCATGAACCACGCATACCTTCGAGCCATGCGCTCAGCGAGATTTGGTGCCAACCCATGACGGGCGGCGGTGTGACAGGCGATCAGCTGCCGGCGCTGTTGGATCGCTGGCGCGCTGAGCTTGCCGCCTGGGCGATCCCGGACCACATCGCGGCCGCGGTGACGGACTCGCCCTGGGTGCTGCCTCGGACAGTGTTCGCCCGCCGCGCCGACCGGCTCACCGCGGCGCCGTCCGGGCCGTCTTTCGAGCGAGCCTGGGCTGCGCTCGACCCGCCTGGGAGTGTGCTAGACGTCGGCGCAGGGGCTGGCGCAGCATGCCTGCCGCTCCTGCCCCGGTGCACTGGGCTGACGGCCGTCGACACCGAGCCGGACATGCTCAGCCTGCTCGCCGATCGGGCGGCCGGCAGCGGCGTCGAGACGCGGTTGGTGGCCGGCCGGTGGCCGAACGTCGCTGATGACGCCGGCATCGCCGACGTCGTTACCTGCCATCACGTCACGTACAACGTTCCCGATATCGAGCCCTTCCTCGCCGCGCTGACCGCCGCGGCGCGTCGGAGCGTGGTGCTCGAGATGACGGCCGCGCACCCGCTGGCGGTGCTGAACCCGCTCTGGGTCCGATTTCACTCGCTAGTACGGCCGGAAGGGCCGACTGCCGACGACCTGCTCGCGATCCTCGCCGCGATGGGCGTCAGGGCGGAGTCGCGACGCTGGCAACGGCCCGGCGGAGGAGATTACGAGAGCTTTGCCGAACTGACTGACGTCACACGGCGACGGCTGTGCCTGCCGCCGGAGCGTGCCGGCGAGGTGGCAGTGGCGCTCGCTGACCTGGGAGTTGACTCGGCGCGGCCAGCGGACCTGGGTTCGTCTGGCCGGGACGTCGTCACGATCTGGTGGGATGGCTGCGCCTAACAACGCCAACGGCGGGTAGCGGCTTTACCACAATCGGGTACCACCGATTTGGCTGTCAGACCGTCTTCCAGGTAAAGACGATGGGGACAGCGGACAGCGATGGGCGGCTCTCATGGGCGAATGGCCAGAAGACTGGTTCCGCGACGGACGGGAAGCGGACGGCGGGAGCGCCGGCGCGGACGGCGGCGCGGCGAACGCCGACCAGACTGTCACCAACCCGTCACCGCAGCACCCTGGCGGCCAGTACAGGGCCGGCAGCCAATACCGGGCTGGCCAGTACAGCTCCGGCCAGCGCCAGAGCGCCGGCGCGCCGCCAGGCGGGTGGCCCGACCAGCCGCCGCTGAGCTCGGCTAGCGGCGGGGCGGGCGGTTCCGGTGGCGGCAGTTACGACGACTCCTGGAGCGGCTACGGACGCCGAAGCAGCGACGGTGCGCAGAACCGCGGTGCCGGGAACGCTCTCGGCGCTGGCGGCAGCGGCCTGGCTGGCGGCGGCGTAGCTGCTCCGGCCACGTTCCCTGCCCGAAGGGGTGGCCCTAACGTGCCTGGGGGCCCACGCCTGCGGGGCTGGGCTCGGCCGCGGCGGATCTTCGGGGTGCTAGCGCTCGTCATCGCGCTGCTCCTGGCCGCAACCGTCGGAACGTACTTCTACCTGAACTCCAAGCTGAACCGGGGCAACATCCTGGTCGATTACCCGGGACGGCCCAGCCCCGGCTCAGGCACGAACTGGCTGATAGCTGGCTCGGACAGCCGCCAGGGACTAACCAGGGCACAGGAGCGGGCGTACTCGACTGGCCGCCTGGACTCCACTGGCTTCGGTCGGTCCGACACGATCCTGATCCTGCACGTGCCGGCGGGTGGCGGGAAGCCTGTGCTGATCAGCATCCCGCGCGACTCGTACGTGTACATTCCCGGCCACGGCATGGACAAGATCAACGCAGCCTTCTCGATCGGCGGGCCCGCGCTGCTGGCCAAGACCATCCAGCGCGACACCGGACTGTACATCAACCACTTCATGGACATCGGCTTCGGCGGGTTCGTCAATGTCGTGAACGACATCGGCGGTGTCCGGATGTGTGTCACGCACGCGCTGAACGACCCGGCGTCTGGCGTGCACCTGACGAAGGGCTGTCAGATCCTGAGCGGCGGCGAGGCGCTGGCCTACGTGCGGGACCGGCACAGTTTCGCGACCCAAGACCTCCAGCGCGAGCAGGATCAGCGGATCTTCCTCAAGGTACTGCTCAGCAAGATGACGAGCCCTGGCGTGATACTGAACCCGTTCGCGGTGCTTCCGGCAGCGAGCGGCGCCGCAGCTAACCTGACCGTCGACCAGGGCACAAGCCTCTACCAGCTCTACAAGGTAGCCAAGGCGCTGCGCAACCCATTGACGACCACTGTCCCGATCGCCAACGCGAACTACTCCACCTGGGCGGGCGACGCCGTCCTGTGGGACAGGGGCCAGGCGAGGACGCTGTTCAACGACCTGCAGACAGGCCAGACGGTACCAAAATCGCTCATTACGGGCTCCCAGAATGGCGCTTGACCCTGACCCTGGATGATGAGCGATGACGGGGTGCCGGCTCACCGGCCGCGGAGGCCAGACTCAGGAGGCATTCAGGCAACGTTCAGGGGCCGGGCGGAGAATGAGCACATGAACAGCCAGCCCAACGGCAGCCGACAGCCGGATGCGAGGCTCCTCGTCGTCGAGGACGAGCCCAATATCCTGGAACTGCTGGCCGCCAGCCTGCGGTACTCCGGCTTCGAAGTGGTCACGGCCGCAGCCGGGAATGAGGCCGTGCAGGCCGCGCAGCGGCACCGGCCCGACTTGATCGTGCTCGACGTCATGCTGCCCGACATGGACGGGTTCGACGTCGTGCGCCGCCTGCGCGGTGGCGGGGCCCAGATCCCGGTCGTCTTCCTGACTGCGCGGGATTCCACTGAGGACAAGATCCGCGGGCTGACGCTGGGCGGCGATGACTACGTCACCAAGCCGTTCAGCCTCGAGGAGGTGATCGCCCGGATCCGGGCGGTCCTGCGGCGGACCAGGGGCGACGGCAGCGAGCCACCGGCCCGGCTGAAGTTCGCCGACCTCGAGCTAGACGAGGACAGCCACGAGGTGTGGCGCGACGGCAAGCAGATCCAGCTATCCCCCACCGAGTTCAAGCTGCTCCGGTACTTCATGGGCAACGCCAACCGGGTGCTATCCAAGATGCAGATCCTCGACCACGTCTGGGACTACGACTTCCGCGGCGACACCGGCATCGTCGAGTCGTATGTCTCCGTGCTGCGGCGGAAGGTCGATACCACGGAACCCCACCTCCTGCATACGCTGCGCGGCGTCGGCTACGTGCTGCGCCTCCCGCACTCCTAGGTTCTTTGACACCCATGGCTCAGGCAGGTCGAAGCGGCGGCTTCTGGCAGTCCGTCAGGGACCTGCCAGGGCGGACGCCGTTGCGCGTCAAACTGATCACCGCGCTGCTGACGCTGGTGGCGATCGCGCTTGCGGTCATTAGCGTCGCTGGCATTCAGATTCTGAAGAACAACCTGCTGGATCCGTACGACAGCCAACTGCGAGCCCAGATCGGACCCGAGGCGAATCACCTCGTCGGGCCGTACATCCAAGATGGGAGCGCGGGCGCCATCGCAGGGCAAGATTTCGTGCTCGACTGGATTCCTGCAGGCGGCTCGGTACACAAGGTCGTCATCCCCTACAGCCAGGCCCTTGCTCATGGCAGTTTCCCGAATCCGCTGGGTGGCACAAGTCACGCGATGTCGGGGCCCGTAATCGAAGCAAGTCAGAGCTGGATCAGCTCACACCTGAACCATCCGTTTACCCTGACCGCCCAGGACGGCAGCGTCCGGTGGCGCGTGCTGATGCAGAGCGTCCAGTTCAGCAATGGCCAGACAGGCACTGTGGTGCTCGCCGTTGACGCCTCCAGCGTGTACACCACGATCGGCCAGCTGGCCTCGATCGACCTTCTGACCAGCCTTGTGGTGATCGCCTTGCTCGCCATCCTCGGTGTGGCTGTCGTCCGGCGAAGCCTGCGGCCGCTGACGGCCATCGAGCAGACGGCTGGGGCCATCGCGGCAGGCGACCTCACCAGGCGCGTGCCGGAGCTGGACCCGCGGACCGAAGTGGGACGACTGGGGCGCTCGCTGAACGTCATGCTCAGCCAGATCGAATCGGCGTTCCACGCGAGGTCACGGTCAGAGGAGTCGGCGCGGCGTTCTGAGGAGAAGATGCGCCAGTTCGTCGCCGACGCCAGCCATGAGCTGCGGACGCCGCTGACGGCGATCCGCGGGTTCGCTGAGTACTACCGCCAGCGCGGCGGCGTCGATTTGGGCAACAACGGCGCGGGCGAGCTGGCGCCGGCCGACCTGGAACGGATCATGCGCCGCGTCGAGCAGGAGGCATCGCGGATGGGGATCCTGGTCGAGGACATGCTGCTGCTGGCCAGGCTCGATCAGCAGCGGCCGCTCGAGGCCCGGCCGGTCGACTTGCTGTCCCTGGCCGCTGACGCTGTCCACGACGCGCGCGTCGTCGCCCCGAACCGCAACATCAACCTGACTGTAGGATCCGGCGCTGCCCTGCTCGTGATCGGCGACGAGGTACGGCTCCGTCAGGTCATCGGCAACCTGATGACCAACGCGCTGTCGCACACACCCGATGGCACGCCCATCGACGTCCTGATCAGGTCGGGCAACCTGGACGAGGCGCCGCCCCCTCCCCCGCCACCACCGCCGTTCTCACCCGAGCTCGGCGATGGTCCGGCCGCGTCCGTCAGCGACACGCCGGCCGTCACCGACACGCCAACCGTCAGCGACGCGTCGGCTGCGAGCGAGGCATCGGCTGCCAGCGAGGCATCGGCCACCGCTCCTCCTCAGCGCGCCAGCCAGCCGGCCGCCGTGCTCGAAGTGAGAGATCACGGGCCGGGTCTGAACCGAGAGCAGGCCGAGCACGTCTTCGAGCGGTTCTACCGTGGTGACCAAGCGCGAACCTCTGGCGGGACCGGTCTCGGGCTCGCGATCGTGGCCGCACTCGTCGCGGCCCACGGCGGCGCCACATGGGTCCGGTCAGAGCCAGGCCAGGGGGCCGCGTTCAGCATCGCGCTGCCCCTGTCACCCGAGGCGGTCGAGGGTTCGGACGACGACTTCGCGGACGCCGACGACGCTTCGGACGACGCGCAGGACCACACCGACCTCGCGACGGATGACACCGCCGTGGAGCACGACGCGGACTGGATGGCTCCGCACTCGTTCAGGCAATGAGCAGTCATTCAGGCAGTGAGCACCCGCCGGGCCGCGTCGAGGGCGGAGGCGCGGTAGGACTCGCCGAACAGGCAGACATGTACCAGTAGCGGATGCAGCTGGTGCAGCGGCACCCGGTCACGCCAGCCGTCGGCGAGCGGCGCGGCGTCCTGGTACGCGGCCATGATCCGATCCAGGTACGGCGCGCCGAACAGCGCGAGCATCGCCAGGTCGGTCTCGCGGTGCCCGCCGTGTGCTGCCGGATCAATGAGCCAGCCCCGCGCGCCAGACCACAGCACGTTGCCGGACCAGCAGTCGCCGTGGATACGGCTTGGTGGTTCGGGGGGTCCGGCTAGCTCGAACGACCGCGCGCACGCCGACTCGATCAGCGCGACGTCCGCCCTGCTCAAGGTCCCGGCGTCCCCGGCGAGCCGCACGTAGGGCAGCACGCGGTTCGCGATGTACCACTCCGGCCAGCTGTCGGCCGGGTCGTTCGGCAGTTCGAGACCCGCGATCACCCCCGGCCACGGCGCGCCGAACCGCTTCGATCCGGCCCTGTGCATTCCGGCCAGATCGCGCCCGAATGCGGCTGCCGCATCCAGGGTTGGTCCGCGGGCGTCGACCCATTCGATGATGAGAGAGCTCGCGTCACAACCGAATACGGAGGGAACGGGGACTGCTTCGGCCGCCGCCAGCCACCGCAACCCGGCCGCTTCGGCTGCGAAACCGGCCGGGTCTGGATCTGCCCGTGCCTGCGCGGTCGCAGCGCGACGGGCCGCGGCCTGGCCGGTAGCAGCCGGGCGGGCGGCCCCGTTCCCAGCAGAGATCTTTGCGAACGCCTCCGTGCCGTCGGCCAGCTCGATCCGGTAGTGCCGGACGCCGTGCTGGCCGCCGACGCTGCGGGCGGCGGCCACGTCGCGGCCGAGCAGCTGGCTCAGCCTGTCAACGATCAACGAGTCCATCGCGCTGCCGCGTCCAACGTCGGTCAGGTCGGCAAGAGCTCGGCCGCGAGCTGGGCGACCAGCCCCTTGGCCGCGGCATCGACCAGCTCGAACACCTCTGCGTAGTCCTGGGGGCTGCCGTAATACGGGTCCGGCACCTCGGCGCCGTCGGGCGCGGCCGGGTCGAACGAACGCATCAGCTGGATCCGGTTCGACAGGCCGACGTCGCCGTCGGCCAGCTGGCGAAGGTTGGCGAGATTGGCCAGGTCCATCGCGAGCAGCAGGTCGTAACGGGCGAGCCAGTGCTGCTCGATCCGGCGGGCCTTGTGCGCGGATCCGTCGTACCCGCGGCGGGAGAGCTCGGCCCTGGCGCGGGAATCCATCGCCTCGCCCAGGTGCCAGTCGCCAGTGCCAGCGCTGTCGAACACGACCTTGTGCGCCAGGCCCGCGCGGTCAAGCTCCGCAATCAGGATCCGTTCGGCCATGGGCGACCTGCAGATGTTGCCGAGGCACACGACGCAGATCCGGTACGGCTGGCGTGGATCACGTGGCGGCGGCAGGATCCCGATAGCTGGCTGGTCTGCAGCTGGCGTGCCTTCGGCCCGCCTGTCTGCGGCCCGCTTGCCTTCGGCCCGCTCGTCTCCCGTCATGCCACCTAGCATGCCCGATTGCCGGGCGAGGGCCGTCGCCTGCCACGATGTACCGCATGGCCCGAACTGGTCACTACCGGTCCTTGTCGTTCTGGCATGACACCGTGCCCGGCACACTCGAGGCAGGCGACCCGCTGCCCGGCGACAGAGAAGCCGACGTAGCCATCGTCGGGGCGGGCTTCACGGGCCTGTGGACCGCCTACTACCTGGCGCAGCGCGAACCCGCGCTGCGGATCGTCGTATGCGAGCGGGAGATCGCCGGGTTCGGCGCGTCGGGGCGGAACGGCGGCTGGTGCTCGGCGCTGTTCCCGGCGTCACTCGGCAAGCTGGCCCGGATGGCCGGGCACGACGCTGCCGTCGCGATGCAGCGCGCCATGCACGAGACCGTCGACGAGGTCGGCCGGGCCGCCGCCGCGGAAGGCATCGACTGCCACTGGGCCAAGGGCGGCACCGTGATGCTCGCCCGCTCCGCGGCTCAGCTGGAGCGGGCGAAGGCCGAGGTCGAGGAAGCGCGGGAGTTCGGCCTCGGGGAACTGGACCTGCGGCTGCTCGACGCAGACGCGGCGCGCGCGATGGCTGGTGCGACCGGGGTAATGGGCGGCACGTTCACGCCGCACTGCGCCGCGATCCACCCGGCCCGGCTGGTGCGCGGCCTGGCCGATGCGGTCAGGCGGGCCGGCGTGTCGGTCTACGAGCGCACACCTGTGCTGGAGATCGCACCGGGCCGGGTCGTGACCACCCGCGGCACGGTGCGCGCACGGCATGTGGTTCGGGCCACCGAGGGGTATACGCCGGGACTGCCGGGATTCCATCGGACCGTGGCGCCGGTCTACTCGCTGATGATCGCGACCGAGCCGCTGACAGAGGGAATATGGGACCAGATCGGGCTGCTCGGCCGCCCGACGTTCGGCGATCTGCGGCATCTGATCATCTACGGGCAGCGGACTGCCGACGGGAGGTTCGCCTTCGGCGGCCGCGGCGCGCCATATCACCTGGGGTCGTCGGTGCGGTCCTCGTATGACCAGGTGCCGGCCGTGTTCGCGGCGCTGCGGCGGACCCTGGCTGAGCTGTTCCCGGTATTGGGGGATGTGCCGATAACGCATCACTGGGGCGGGCCGCTCGCCATCGCCAGGGACTGGTGCGCGTCTGTCGGACTGGATCCTGCCACCGGCCTAGCCTGGGCCGGCGGCTACGTAGGCGACGGAGTCGCGACGACCAACCTGGCCGGGCGGACGCTTGCGGATCTGATCACCGGCACCGACAGCGCGCTGACCCGGCTGCCTTGGGTCGGGCACAAATCGCCCGAATGGGAGCCCGAACCGCTGCGCTGGCTGGGGCTGAACGCCGGCCTGCGGGTCATGAGCTTGGCCGACCGCGAAGAGGCCAGGACCGACAGGCCATCGAAGGTAGCGGGCTTCATGGGCCGGTTCCTCGGGGAGTAATCCGGCCCTGGCGCGGTAGGCTCTCCCTCAGACATGGCGAGCCTGCCGTAGCGGTGCTTCGGGATGGATGTGATTCGCACCCGTTAGTGAGTTGCGCTACGATCGCCAGGTCTCACGCGCCGCTAGCTCAATTGGCAGAGCAGCGGACTCTTAATCCGCGGGTTCGGGGTTCAAGTCCCTGGCGGCGCACCCGTTGCTATCAGCCCAGGTCGTGGCTGCTGACCTGGGCTTTTTCGTTCTCGCAGAGGTCTTGCGTCGGCAGTCGATGCCAATGGATTGATCATTTTTGCCAATGAAAATATCCGCTGCTCGCTATCGCTGTAGTCGCTGGCTTCGCAGTAGTCGCAGTCGCCACGCGCCTGGCGGTGCTTCATCCCGGTGACGCGACGTGACTGGCTTGCGCACCCATTAGGTTGGCTGACTATGACGCTGCGTGACGATAAGGGCGACCAGGTTCGTCACCCGCACGATGTCTGAACCCTGGTATGACCTGACGGCCGACACTGAGGATGAGCTACACGCATTCGCCGCGCAGCTCGGTATCCCCCGCCAGGGGTTCGAGCCAGGCCCGCTGGCCGGGGTGCAGCAGGTGTCGGTCTCTTGGCACTACGCCCTCACCGCCGGCGAGCGTGAACGCGCCATGGCGCTGGGAGCGCAAGCGATCACGCCGGCGGAAGTCACCACGATCGAACAGCAGCGGGCGGCCATGCTCGGAGTCATCTACCGGACCTGGGTCCAGCGCTGATGGTGTGCCGCCATCGTGCGCCCGCCTGACGGCTTCCGCGTCGGCCTCGGGCTCTGGCACAAAATCGCCTGACCCGGGTGCAGGAACTCCACCAGGTTCATTCGAGGCGCGACTGAATAACTCACAGCTGGTACGGCGACAGTCACCCCCGCGTCCATAGCGCCTGGCTCAGCGAGCCCGTCGGTAGGCGATCTCAAAGGTCCCGTTCTTGAACGGGATGGCCGACATGAGCTCGAGCCGGGGCGACTTGGTGATGTCGTCGAACAGGCGCGTGCCTGTGCCAGCCAGATAGGGAAAGACCGTGATGCGGTACTCGTCGATGAGGTCGCGCTCGATAAGCAACTTCCAGAAGCCGACGCCGCCGTGGGCGACGATAGTGCCGTCGGCGCCCGCCTTGAGTGCATCAAGTTGCGTGTCAAGGTCGCCGCTCGCGATGGTCGAGTTTGCCCAATCGGCGCTGGTCAGCGTGCGGCTGAAGACGACCTTGCGCGCCGCGTTCATGAGGTCGGCGTAGGGATGGTCGGTGGCGGTCGGGAAGTATCCCGCCATGCCCTGGAAGGCCCCTCGGCCCATGACGTGCAGGTCAGCGCTGGCATACAGCGCGCGGTTGCGGTCTTCTTGCGCCGGGTCGTCGGGCAGTTCGCGGCAGAAGTTGAAGAAGGGGGTGTCCTCTGTTGCGATCACGCCTTCGAGGGAGTAGTCGAAGATCCGTGCGATCACAGTACGCATGCGTCTGCTCCTTAGAGTGTCCGACGAAGAGTCGCCGGTGGGGTGGGCCGGGGTGCCCAGGCTAGGTATTCGGCGAGGCTGTCGAGCATCTCGTTGGCGCCTCCCTGGCACAGCAGCGGTGCGTACTCCCCGTCAAAGCTATCGAGCTCCAGATCCAGCACATTGTTAAGCACATGCTTGAGCATAATGCGCTGGCGAGAATAGTCAAGCGATCACTTGAGTACGGGCGGCCGAGCTAGACCGCTGGCTGTCGGCCGTGGCGCGCGATCAGCTGTCGGCGCCCGCGCCGACAGGTCGAGGTTGGCTGCCAGACGCCGAGGAGAGGTCGGTGCTCGAGTGCGTCCGCGTCGTGCTGGACGAGGGGGCGGCAGGCGGGCACCGCGTTATGTCCCGGTCGGCTGCGCGCCCGGTGGTGGAACATCAGCCCGGCGGCTGCCAGGGTCATCGGCTGCTCTGCGGTGCTAGCGGCAGGCGCCGCAGCCAGGCCTGCTCAAGCTCGGTGAGCTGGCGCTCGCGGTTGACGCCGAGCTTCGTGTTCTGGATCTTGTCGTGCAGCTTGACGATCGCGTCGATCAGCATCTCGGGCCGGGGCGGGCAGCCTGGCAGGTAGATGTCGACGGGCACGATGTGGTCAACGCCCTGGACGATGGCGTAGTTGTTGAACATGCCGCCGCTGGAGGCGCAGACGCCCATCGAGATGACCCACTTGGGCTCGGACATCTGGTCGTAGATCTGCCGCAGCACTGGCGCCATCTTCTGGCTGACCCGGCCAGCCACGATCATGAGATCGGCCTGGCGCGGCGTGGCGGCCATCTTCTCCATGCCGAACCTGGCCAGGTCGTGCCGCGGGCCGCCGACCGCCATCAGCTCCATGGAGCAGCACGCCAGGCCGAATGTCGCCGGCCAGACAGAGTGCGCCCGCCCGTGCCCGGCGACCTTCTCCATGGTGGTCAGCAGGACCCCGCCCGGTAGGTGATCTTCCCATCCCACGGCGCTCTCCAGGGCTTTCGGCCAGACGGCCGGTTTTCCGGCCATGCGGCCTACAGTAGCGTACGGGGATGCAGCCGAAGACCGAGCGGCCTGCCCGGACCTTCACCGAGATGGCGCGCCGCGCCCAGATCGTCGGATGCGCCGCGGACGTGATCGCTCAGGCCGGCTACGCGCAGGCCACCATGGCCGAGATCGCCCGCGAGGCCGGCGTGGCCAAGAGCGTCATCTCCTACCACTTCACCGACAAGAACGAGCTCATGCAGGAACTGATCCGCACCGCCGTCGCTACATTCACCGGTTTCATCGAGCCCCGGCTAGCCGCCCAGACCACCGCCATCGGGAAGATCAGCGCCTACCTAGCTGGGTCAGCCGACTACATGACCGCCCACCGCAGCCTGCACCTGGCAGTCCTGGAGATCGCCTTCAACGCGCTCGGCCCCGACGGGCTGCCCCTGGTCGCCTCCATGCCCCTGGAGACCCACAAGCCAACCCTCGAGCACATCCTCCGCGACGGACAGCGGGCCGGAGAACTACGGGACTTCGACGTCGACGTCATGGCCGGGCTGGTGCGCTCGGCCGTCACCCACGCCATGGTCCTGGCCCAGCGCTTTAGCCCCGGCCTGGACATGCACGCCTACGCCAGCGAACTGGCCACAACCTTCGACCTCGCCACCCAGGCCGGCACCAGTTGACGCTCCCGGCCGGGCTCTCCCTCTCCCTAGGCGGCGACGATGTAGGTGGCGTGCCGGTCTAGCGAGGTGCTGCGGGCCGGTCGTTGCGCATGGTGATGCGCGGGTACCGGCAGGCGATTCCGCGGGCAGAGCATTTGCTTGAGATCTACCTGAAGGAACGAGCCGGCGAGGAGGGACGCGACCGATGGCCTATTCCTCGTGGTCGGATATCCGCGACGGGCACATCGAACGGATCGGGCAGGAAGAATTCGAGGCAGTGTTACACGCGACGTGCTCGACCGTACGTCGAAGCCCTCGGGGGACGCCCGAGCCTCATGGCCGACGGTCGATGAACTCCTGCGGGTTGGCTGACCGCCGACGCTCATGCACCTGCGAAACCTGCGCGTGGAGCCGAACCCGGCGCAGATGGAGAGGCGTCTGTGCAAGTCAGGGCCAGCTGCAAAGTCAATCAGCACACTCTTAATTCGCGGGTTCGGGGTTCAAGCCCCTGGCGGCGCACCCATCGTTCGTGCCCCTGACCAGGGATTTCTTCGTTTCGCTGGCCTTTTCCAACTGAGTTCACCAGCCGATGTTTGTTCGATGTCGGCTCGGATGCGGTGATCTTGGTAACACGCCGTTATGCAAAGGGTGCGCGAACCGACCAGGCGCATGCGCACCACTAGCCCCTTCCCGAGCCGCCCTATCCGGCCAGCGGATTCCCTGAACCGGTGCCGAATGCGGACGTGTCATCTCGTTGCGCTGCATGATGGTCACGATCGTCATGGCGGCTGGGAGGGCGCATCTCGTGGGAATCGACGCACCACTGCTGACTGCCGAGCTCGTCGTGGACGGCGCAGAGCCATCGCAGCCGGTCATCTCGCCGGACGGGCGCTGGGTCGCCTACGCGGTAGCGCCGATGGGTCAGCCCGGGGAGCGCCGTCTGAGCGCCCTGTGGATAGCCGCCGCCGACGGCAGCTCGCCGCCGCGGCAGCTGACCGCCGGCCTGGCGGGTGACTGCGGCCCGCACTGGGCGGCGGACTCAGCTTCGCTGTACTTCTTGTCAGACCGGGCCGGGTCCGACCAGGTGCACCGGATCCGAATCGATGGCGGCGAGGCCGAGGCCCTGACTGACGCGCACAGCGAGATCTACGACGTGTGCCCGCTGGCGGACGGCCGGGTGATCGTGGTGGCGGCGGACGAGCCGAGCGAGGATGACCAGCGCAGGCGCGCTGAGCGCGATGACGCTGTCGTCTGGAGCGAGCGGCGCGGCTGCGGCAGGCTGCGGATCCTCGACACGGGAAACCGCGAGCTGCGCCTGGTAGCCGAGCTCGGCGGCAGGCACGTGGTCGAGCTGGCGCAGCGACCGGACGGCGGTCCGCTGGCGGTGATCAGCTGGCTGACCCAGGACCTCGACCCGGGGGCCATCACCAATGAGCTGCACGTGGTCGAGCCGGACACCGGGGCAGTCCAGGACCTCGGCCGAGTCGCTGGCCAGGCCCGGTCGCCGGTCTGGTGGGCCGATAATGGCGCCTGGCACCTGGCCTACCTGGCAGAACCCGAGCCGTTCGGCGGATTCGCCGTCTACGACACGGTTCCTGGTGCGTCCGCCCCGTCCCGCGACCTGACCAGCGGCATGGACGTCTGCCCAGCTGACCTGGCGCAAGTCGCCGCTGGCCCGCCGCTGGCCCTGTTTGACAGCGGGCTCGACACGCAGATCCGCCGGCTCGAGCCAGGCGAGCTTCGGTTCCGGTGGCTGTCCACCAGGCCCGGACTGGTCAGCTCACTGACAGCCAGCCGTTCCGGTGAGGTAGTCGCTGCGCTGGCGACCACCGCCTACGAGCCCGCCGATGTGCATGCGGGGCCGCCAGGCAGCCCGCTGAGCCGGATCAGCGATACGCGGCCCGAACTGCGCGGGATCGAGTGGGGAATCCAGGAACGCCTCTCCTATAAGGCATCCGATGGTCTTGTCCTCGATGGCCTGCTTATCCTGCCGGCCGGCCGCAGTCGAGCGGACGGCCCGTTCCCGCTCGTAACCTTGGTTCACGGCGGACCTGATGACAGGTACGCCGACGAGTTCATGCTCAGGCCCCACAATCCCGGCCAGTGGCTCGCAGCTGTGGGCTATGCGGTGTTCCTGGCTAATCCGCGCGGCGGCACGGGCCGTGGCCGCGACTTCTCGGCGGCCGTCGTAGGCGCGGTCGGCGGGGCCGAGTGGGGCGACATCCTGGCAGGCATCGACCTGCTGGTCGCCGAGGGCATCGCCGACCCAGACCGACTCGGGATAGAAGGCGCTAGCCATGGCGGCTTCATGGCCGCCTGGGCGATCGGGCAGACCGACCGATTCAAGGCCGCGCTGATGATCGCGGGGATCTGCGATTGGGGAATGCTTGCTGGGACCGGCGAATACGGATGGGTGGATGGCGTCCTGGCCGGCAGCTTCGGCTGGGAGGGGACCGGCCCGCACCCGCACGATCAGGTCAGCCCGATCTCATACGCCTCCAGGGTCCGCACCCCGGTCCTGATCGTGCAAGGCGAGGACGACACCAACGTGCCCCTCGGCCAGGCGATCTACTTCCACCGCGCCCTGAGCCGATACGGGGTCGAGCACGAGCTCGTCGTCTACCCGCGGGAGGGGCACGGTCTGGCGGAACGCAACCATCAAATCGACCTGCTCCGGCGCACCCGTGCGTGGTTCGACCGCTGGCTTGGCGATCCTGCCAGCTGATGACGAGCCTGCCGCCGCTGGGCCGACGCCGCCGGCGTCGATGTCAACGGCGGCGCGCACCTGGTGGGGGTGGCTCACGCGGCGATCTGCCCTCCGCACGACTGGACGTTTCCGCGGAAACGCGCCGACGTGGCCGGCCCGGACGTCGCATCTTGCGACGCGCTGCAAGAGCGGACTGCCTTGAGTGGGTCAAGAGTCGGTGCTGCGGAAGAGGTAAACCCCGACTGTGACACCGCTTACGGCAGTAGCCTGCCCGCTGAGGAAGATCCGGTCGCTGCTGGCCTCGCTGGTGATCATGTACAAGTAGCCGGCATGCTCTAGGCGCCAGCCGACTTTCTCGATGTCGCCTAGAATCGCGGCGGAACTCGACGCAGTCCTGTGACCATCCACGCTGCCGAACCCGGCCGTGCCCATGTGAGCACCGACTTCAAGCTGGACCTCGAAGAAGTGCTGCCCCGCTTCTTTCGCAGCTGTGGCCGCACCGACGGGTGTTGCCAGGAAAGCAGCGCGCGTTCGCTGCTCCTCCGCCGCCTGAGCTTGCTCGGCCCGAGCGGCCTGCTCGCGAGCATGCTCAGCCTCGCGCTTCTCACGCTCGGCTGCTCGCTCGTCGGAGTTCTTGAACACCACGTCCTCCCGTCAACGCCTGCACCATGACGGTACCGGCGATGCCAGAGCGATGCCGGACTGTCCGGCGGTGACGATCCGTGATGGGAATCGGCAGAACGCGTGCTGCGGGCACCCCGCGCCGGTCCGTGCGCGTGGTCGGCCGAACGCGCGCCTAGCGGATTCAGGCCGTGCCTGCTGGCTTTCCCGGCGCGATGACGGCACGAGGCGACCACCGCGAGCGGCCAGAGCGCCAGCGCAGCGCCAAAAATACGTTCCGCCAGGCCGGCTAGCCCACCGCCGGTGAGCAGCTCCACGCCGAACCAGGCCACCAGGGCCAGCAGCACCGCAAAGGCACCAGCCGACACCGCCGGCCGCAGGCCCCACGGCACCGAAGGCCCGCGGCGCCATGCACCCGTTGGCCAGGCCACCACGCCGGCGCATCCGGCCGCCGCGCAGATCATATGAGGCACCGGAAAGCTGGTCCCTGCATGTTCGGGGTTCGCCGCGACCAGCATGCCCGCAATCGCCCCGGCCATCAAGATCAGCCGCCCCGGCGCCCTAGCCGGCCGCAGCCCTAGCCCGGTTACGAAAATACAGGCGCCAACCACCACGAACGTCAGCGACATCACCCACCGGTCGGCAGCACCCGCCGCGGCGAGCGCGCTGACTGGCTCGGCAACGGGGTCGAAAGAACGCGGCTGCAATCCGGCGGCAACACTCCACCCAGCCACCATCAGTACCGGGGCCGCAGCCGACGAGACCACTCCCCACCACGGCACGCTCCGCACGATCAACAAACGTAACTGGTGGCACCCAGCAGCTCCACCCAGGCGACTGTCCAGCGCCGCGGAGGTTCGGCAACAGTCATCAAGTCAGCGGGCGTACGTGAGCACGACGCAGGTCGAGGCCGACGCGGGCTGATCCGGCCCCGTTCCTATCTAAATGCATGACGGCGCCGATCCGAGCCCGCGCCACCGGGCTTTGCCTCTGCTTACCCGGCCTGCACGGCCGCCCAGACAATTTCGAGCGGATGACGCGCCACTCGGCCGGTGCCGTGCTGGATCTGCTGGCGACACGACACTCCGGTCGCGGCCACGATCGTGTCGTGCGGTTCGGCCCGGATGGCCGGGAACAGCCGAAGCTCGCCGATGCGCATGGACAGGTCGTAGTGCTCCGCCTCGAATCCGAACGAGCCAGCCATGCCGCAGCAGCCTGCGTCAAGCTCAACCACCTCGGCACCGGGAATGGCGCGCAGCAGGCTGGCGGTCGCTGCTGTCCCGGCCAGGGCCTTCTGATGACAGTGGCCGTGGAACACAATGCGCCGCGGGCCGTCCGTCGCTCGCGGCAGCGTGACCCGGCCGGCGGCGATGGCCTCCAAAATTAGTTCCTCCGGCAGCCGCGTCGCCGCCGCCACCGACTGAACGCGCGCGTCGCCAGCCAGCAGCGCCGCATATTCATCCCGCAAGGTCAGCAGGCAGGACGGCTCCGCCCCGACAATCGGCACGCCGCGAGCGGCCGCCTCGCTGAGGCGCCCGACCATCCCGGCCGCCATCCGCCGAGCCTGGTCTATCAGGCCCTTGGACAAGCTGGACCGGCCGCAGCAGCCTGCGTCCTCCAGCCGAACCTGCCAGCCGGCCCATTGCAACAGCTCGATAGCAGCCCGCCCCACCGAGACATCAGTGAAGGTTGTGAAGGAGTCTGCCAGGAAGATCAGCTCGCCTTCCGTCGGCCCCTGGCTCCGGGTCGGCCGCCGTCTGAACCACGTCCGCAGGTTCGGCCGCTCGAACTTGGGGAGCGGCCGGGCGGCGCTCACGCCAAGCCATCGCTGCGCCAACAGCCGCGCGGGCCGAATGCCAGCTACCAGGTTGGACACCGGGTAGGCGGCCGAGCCAGCCCTGTTGAGCCTCCGGATCGATCCGAAAAGCCGGGACCGGAACGGGACGCCGTGCTGATCGTGGTAAGCGGCGAGCGCCTCGGTCTTGAGCGCGGCCATGTCGACCCCGAGCGGGCATTCGCTTTTACAGGCCTTGCATTCGAGGCAGAGATCCAGGATCCCGTGCAGTCTGTCCTCTCCGAGCGCCGCGCGCGGATCGGGCATCGACATCGCGTGGAGCAGCGCGTTCGCGCGGCCCCTGGTGGAGTGCTCTTCGTCGCGCGTCGCCATATACGACGGGCACATAACGCCGGCCGACTCCTTCCGGCAAACGCCGATGTTCATGCAGCGGTCGGCCGCGCCCCGCATCCCGCCTGGCGCATCGAAGGTGAGCCGCGTCGGGAACGGGATGACGCGCCTCGCGGAGTCCCGAAGGTGATCGGTCATCGGCGGGGCGTCCACGATCTTGCCCGGATTCATCCTGCTCTCCGGATCGAACAGTCGCTTGGTTTCCTGCATTGCCGCGTAGAGCTCGGCGCCGAAGACCCGGCGATTGAACTCGCTGCGGGCCAGTCCGTCCCCGTGCTCGCTCGAGTTGACTCCGCCGTACTCGAGGACCAGTTCTCGCACCTGCTCGGCGATCGCGCGCATCAGCTCAGGCTGGCCGGGCTCGCTCAGGTCCAGGAAGGGCCGTATGTGCAGACACCCCACCGAGCAGTGTCCGTAGAACCCAGCCATCAGCCCGTGGGAATCCAGGATCTGCCGGAATGCCGCGGTGTAGTCGGCCAGCCTGGCCGGCTCGACGGCTGTGTCCTCGACGAATGCCAGCGGACGACGGGACCCGGTACTCGCCGCCATCAGCAGGCCGAGCCCGGCCTCGCGCACCGTCAGCACCGCAGCCTGCTCGGCCGGGGTGACGGCGCGCAGCGTGTGATAGCCGTGGCCGTGTGCGCGCCAGCGCGCCTCCAGCCGGTCGATGCCCGCTGCAGCCTCAGCCGTCGCATCACCGAAGAACGTCACGAATAGCAGCGCGTCAGGATCGCCATGCAGCAACGAGCCGAGCGACCGGTACTCGATCTTCTGCCGGGACAACTCAAGTATGGTCCGGTCGAGCAGTTCGACGGCAGCTGGCTCGCACGCCAGCGCATCCTGCGTCGCCTCGATCGCCGCCTGCACCGACGTGAAATGCCCGACGGCAATGACGCGATGGCGGGGCGCCGGCACCAGGTCCACTGTCGCCTCGACGACAGTGACCAGGGTGCCCTCGGAGCCGACCACGAACTTCGCGAGGTCAGGCACGGCCTGCCCAGCCAGCCGGTCGAGCCGGTACCCGCCCGATTGGCGCCAGAAGCGCGGAAAGCCCGTGGCAATTGCGTCCCGGTGCCGGTCGACGAGACCCGGCAGATCGCGGCAGATTGCGCCGTAGAGCGTCGGTGCGGCGGCGCGGCGCGCCAGCTCATCACTGGTCATCGGGCCGAAGCTCGCTCGGCTGGCGTCCGCGAGCACGACATCGAGCGCACGGACATGGTCAATCGTCATGCCATAACGCACCGAATGACTGCCAGCCGAATTGTTACCGATCATCCCGCCGAGCGTGGCCCTGTTCTTCGTCGAGGTGTCCGGGCCGAACATGAGGCCGTGCTCCCCCGCGGCGAGGTTGAGCTGCTCTTGCACGACGCCGGGCTGCACCCGCGCGATCCGTCGCTCAGGATCGATCTCGATGATGCGGTTCATATGCCGAGAGAAATCCATCACGATGGCCGCGCCCACCGTCTGGCCTGCCAGGCTCGTTCCCGCGCCACGGGCGAGTACCGGGACACCGAACTCGGCCGCGGTGGCAATGACGGCGCTTACGTCGTCGGCCTCCCGCGGAAACACCACTCCAATCGGCTCGATGGCATACATGCTCGCGTCGCGCGAGAATAGGTGCCTGCTGTAGGAGTCGAAGCGGACCTCGCCGCTGACAGCCCGGCGCAACGCCTGCGCGATCTCTGTGGTTGTGCCGACGCGAGAGGACATACCCATGGCGTATCAGAGCGGCAGGCATTTCCTCCAGATACCGGGGCCTACCAATGTGCCGGACCGTGTGCTGCGCGCCATGGCGGCGCCGACAATCGATCACCGCGGCCCGGAGTTTGCCGCCCTGGCCAGACACGTCCTAGCTGGCGTCGGACGGTTGTCCGGCACCGCGCGGCCGGTCGCGCTCTATCCCGGCTCGGGCACCGGAGCCTGGGAAGCCGCGCTCGTCAACACACTCTCGCCTGGCGATAGGGTGCTGGCCTTCGACATCGGGCATTTCGCCGCCCTGTGGTCCCAGATGGCGTCCAAGCTCGGGCTGGACGTCGTCGTCGTACCTGGCGACTGGCGGCGCGGCGTCAAGGCTGAGCAGGTCCACGATGCGCTTGTGGCTGATTCTGCTCACCGGATCAAGGCCGTCACGATCGTCCAGAACGAGACCTCGACGGGCTGCGCCAGTCGCATTCCGCTGATCCGGGCGGCGATCGATAGCGCCGCGCACCCTGCTTTGCTCATGGTCGACACGATCTCGTCGCTCGGGTCTATCGAGTACCGGCACGACGAGTGGGGCGTCGATGTCACGGTCTGGTGCTCCCAGAAGGGCATGATGCTCCCGCCTGGGCTCGGCCTGAACGCGGTGAGCGCGAAAGCACTGTCCGCTGCAAAGCGAGCCAGACTGGCGCGAAGTTACTGGGACTGGCAGCCGATGCTGGCGGCCGCGGAGACCGGTCTGTTCCCGTACACGCCGGCCACCAACCTGCTGTTCGGGCTTCGTGAGGCCCTCGAAATCTTCGATGAGGAAGGACTTCCGGCCGTCGTCGCCCGGCACGCTCGGCATGCGGAAGCTACCCGCCGAGCGGTTCGCGGCTGGGGCCTCGACATCGTCTGCCAGGACCCGGACGACTACTCGTGCACGCTCACCGCGGTGACCGTCCCCGCCGGGCATGACGCAGACGAGCTGCGCCGGCTGATCCTGGACCGGTACAACATGTCGCTCGGAGCCGGGCTTGGCCGGCTGGCCGGGCGCGTATTCCGCATCGGCCACCTGGGTGATCTGAGTGATCTGTCGCTGGCCGGCGCCTTGTGCGGTGTCGAGATGGGTCTCGTCAGGGCCGGAGTGCCGATCGCACGCGACGGCGTCGCCAGTGCGCTCGACTATCTCGGGTCTGCTGCCTGAACTTCCTGCGGCTCGGCCTCAGCGGGCTGCAGGACTCCGCGGACGATCCCACGGGCAGTCAGCTCGGCCGGGGTGAGTCGAAGCCGGTCGGCCACCGCCGGTACGTCACGAGGGCCGAGCTTCAGTATCGACGCCGCTAGCTCGGGCGCTGTCACGGCCAGATAGCCAGGACGGGCGATCCAGAGGTCAGTGGGTGATGCAAGCGCGAGAGCGCCGCCCGATACGCCTTCCCCGATGACTACCGAGCTGATCGGAACCTGGCTGGCGGCGACGGCGACGTACAACTCAGCAATCGCAGTGCCGATGCCGTCCGCCTCGTCCGACGGCTGCGCCGCCGCACCAGGGGTATCGATCAGGGTGAGCACCGGCAGCCCGAAGCGCGCTGCCAGGCCGAGGAGGCGCGTCGCCGTCCGGTATCCGGCGGCAGTCGTCGCCCCGCCGGTCTGCGCGAGATACGCAATGGTGGCACCGCCGTGGCTGCCGAACCCGCAGCGCAAGCCGGGATCCACGCCACCGCAACGATCGCCGCGCAACTCCAGAGTCGCGGTGAAGTATCCAGCGAGCCACCGATCAGCGCGGTCCTTGCGGCCACTGCGCGCGCTGGTCACCTGCGCCCAGGCGGTCTGCCCGGCCGGGCCGGCGTCTGCACCGGGCGGCCAGTCCGGCAGCGGCGCGCGCGTGGTGGTGCCGCGAGTCCTCGGCGACAGCAGCCTGATTGCCCCGGCGATCTCAGCGCGAAGTCCAGCCTCAGCGGTCAGTACATCCACAAACCCGTGGGCCCACTTGCCCTCGGCCAGGTACTCCTGCGATCGCTCATCGGCGCCCGGCGGCCGAGTCCGCGAACCGGAAAAGCTCACCCTGGCTCCCGGCACGCCTATGAGCACGTCGGCGCACGCGACCAGAGACGACCAGACACCGCCCGTGGTGGGATCGCCTGTCACGGCGATGTAAGGGATGCCTCCTCGCCGCGCTTCGGCGACGGCCGCCGCGAAGATCTGCATCTGCACCAGCGCGCTCGTGCCCTCTTGCATCCGGGAGCCTCCCGATGCCGCGAAGCAGACAACGGGCAGGCGCTCAGTAGTCGCAGCCGAGAAGGCTTGCCTGATCCTGGCGCCCTCGGCTACGCCTGTTGATCCGCCAAGGAAGCCGAAGTTGAATCCGACAATCACGCAGGGTTCCCCGGCCACGGTGGCCCGGCCCGTGGTCACGGCGTGCCGTGTACCCGTAGCTGCCCGCGCAGCCACCAGCTGGTCCTCGTAGCCGGGCCAGTCGCTCGGGTTTGCTGGCTCGATCTCCTCGCCGAACCGGCTGATGCTGCTGTCGTCGGCTACGTCCTCGTAGAGCAGTCGCAGGCCGACCGGCGCGGGGCGGGCGGAGTCAGCTGCCATCAGCCGCAGGAACGGCACCGAGGAGGGCTTGGCGGAGCTCATCAGTGTGCTCGCCCAGGCACGGCGGCGGGAGCCCGGCCGACATCGGGCTGCGCCCGTAATGAACGGGATTCCCCGGCAGCCGGATCTTGCCGAGCTGCGAATGATCGACCTCCCAGATCAGTTTCTCCGCCTGCGCCTGCGCACCGTCGTACACCCGGTCTAGCGACTTCAGCTCCCCTGCTGGGACACCAGTGCGGCGCAGTTCATCCAGCCAGTCAGCAACCGGCCGCAACGAGAGCGCTGCGGTCACGATCTCGCGCAGCTCGGCACCGTTCGCCAGCCGAAGCGCATTCGTGGAGAATCTGTCATCGGTCGGGTCCAGGCCGACTAGCGGAGCGAAGCGCCGCCAGATCTCGTCGTTGCCGACCGCGATGACCAGCGGGCCGTCGGCTGCGTCGAACATCCCGTAGGGAGCGACGGTCGGATGGTGATTGCCCGAGAGGCCTGGCACCTCCCCGGCGATCAGGTATCTCGTGGCCTGGAACGTATGGATGCCTACCTGCGCAGCCAGCAGCGAGGTCGAGACCCGCTGCCCGAGCCCGCTGCGCTCGCGCTCGACGAGTGCGGCGAGCACACCGATGACGCCGAATAGTCCCGCGCTGATGTCCGCGATCGGGATCCCCACCTTGACCGGTTCGCCGCCCGTCGCACCCGTCAGGCTCATCACGCCGCCTTCGGCCTGCAGGATCTGGTCATACCCGATCCGGTTGCGATCCGGGCCGGCTTCGCCAAACCCGCTGATCGCCAGCCGGATCAGGCGAGGATTCAGCTCAGCCAGTCGGCCATCACCAAGTCCGAGTCGCTCCATGACGCCAGGGCGGAAGTTCTCGACCAGCACGTCGGCCCACCGCACGAGCGCCTCAGTGAAATCGCGCTCGGCTGGATCCTTGAGGTCGATGGCCACGCTGCGCTTGCCACGGTTGACTGACAAGAAGTAGGTGCTCTCGGCCCCGTGACTGGTCCGCGCGAACGGCGGGCCCCAACTCCTCGTATCGTCCCCGGTTCCTGGCCGCTCCACCTTGATGACCTCAGCGCCGAGGTCAGCGAGCAGCATGGCCGCGTAGGGTCCAGCGAGCACCCGGGCCAGATCCAGAACGCGCACGCCCGCCAGCGGACCACCGTCCTGCGGTTGCGACATCGCGTCGACTCCTCGCACCCGGCTTAGCTGCGCCTCCACTGGCCCGCCGCGCGCCGGAGTAGCGCGGCGGGCCAGTGGGGCCGGCGACGGTGTGGCCGCCCCGAGCGCGGCGGCGGACATCACGTAGACCTGTGTCTCGATGCCAGCGGCACTCACCTCGAATGCCCCGTACGGGCCGAACGTGTTGTTGTACTTGTTGTAGTCGAGATCGCCGCTGGCGCCCTCGTAGTTGATCTTCTTGCCGGCGTTGATGAGGGTGAGGCACGACTTGTACGTGTAGCAGGCTGTCCCCGGAGGGTTCGTTACCTTCGTCATGTCCTTCGCGACGGTGGCGCCCGCTGTGGTCTTGGCGTAGTCATCGGCCAGCGCCAGCGAGATCACCGAGTCGTAGGCGTAGTTCGCGTTCGCCAGCGGTCCCGCGGCCTTCTGGCTCGGGTAGAGCTGGTTGAACAGGTTGATGAACGCGGTGTTCGCGGCGCCGGTGACTGACGTTCCGAAGACCGAGGTCAGCACCGCGTGCGCGGTCGGGACGCTGATCGCCTTGATGAAGTCGCTGCCACTGGTGACGTCGGTCCCGACCCACGGGATGCTCCCACCACCGAGCTGCTTGAACTCGCGGAACAGCACAGCCGCTGTCGGCGGGTCTTCCTGCGTGAAGATCACTTGCGGATGCGTGGCGATCGCCTGGCGGACCTGGCTCAGGTAGGACGTCTGGTCCGGGGTCACGATGATCGTCGTGAGGATCGTGCCGCCGAGCTTCGTGAAGGTCGTTGAGACCGGCTTCAGGAACGTCTGGGCGGCCGGGTCGGAGTAGAACAGCATGACGGCCTTGGTGTAGCCCTTCGTATGCGCGTACAGCGCCATCGCTACGCCGAGCTGGGAGTCGGACGGGCTGTCGCGGAAGAAGTACGGATCGGTCTGGTGGTCGCGCGCAGTGTCGCCGCCCTGGAATTCATCCACGATGTGATTGGCATCCAGTATCGGCTCCACGCCGTTGATTTCCTGTGTCTCGGGCCCGATTACCCCGCTGACGTTTTTGGTTAGCATCTGGTTCGCAGCGGTGACGCCGTCGGCGACGTCACAGCTGGTATCGCCGGTCACCAGTTGCACCTTGCGGCCGAGCACGCCACCCGCCGCGTTGATCTCGCTCTCCGCGACCTTGCTACCCTGCAGCATCGCCTGGCCAAGACTGGCCAGCCGTCCGGTAAAGCACGACAGGACGCCGTACGTCACTGGACCGGACGAACCGCCGCCCGATCCGCTCGACGACGACGCACAGGCAGCGAGCAGCATGGCAGCAGCGCACCCACCGACAGCCCTTGCGGCTATGGAATGTTTCACGCTGGTACTCCTTAATACCTCGGAGCCGTGAGGTTCCTAGATCAATTCATTCGCCCGACGTAGAGCTCCACGACGTTCTCGTCGTGCAGCAAGTCCGCTGCGGGACCGTCGAGCCTGTTGCGCCCGAGCACGAGGATGTAACCCCAGTGCGCGTGACGCAGTGTGCGGCGGGTGTTCTGCTCGACAACGCAGATCCCCACGCCGGTAGCGGCGATCTTTTCTATCTGCTCCCACACCGCGCCCTGGAGCAGCGGTGCCAATCCGGCGCTCGGCTCATCCAGCAGCAGTACAGCCGGATTGAGCATCAGCGCCCTGGCGAGCGCGAGCATGCTGCGCTGGCCGCCACTCAGCATGCCGGCCCGACGCCGCATGGCCTTGCTGAGATCGGGGAACAGCTCGCATAGCTCGTCGATCCGGGCGGACACGCCGTGCCTGCGCGTATAGGCGCCCATCTCTAGGTTCTCCCGTACGGTCAGGTCGGGAAAGACGTTGGAGACCTGGGGGACATAGCCAAGTCCCCGCTTCACCAGACGTTCCGGCGCGAGGTTGGTGGTCTTGACATCGCGGACGTAGACCTCGCCGCGAGATACTCGCAAGACACCGCTAAGTGCCTTCATCAGCGTCGACTTCCCGGCGCCGTTTGGCCCCACGACCGCCGTGATGCGGCCTGCGAGGATGCGCAACGAGACGTCCTCGATGATCGGAGGCCCGCCGTAGCCAGCCGTGACGCCGTCGGCGCGGAGCACGACTTCCGGGGTCGACTCACCCATGACCTGCGCCTGCTCAGCCATGACTGAGATCCATCCCGAGGTAGGCCTCGACCACGCGCGGGTTGTCTCGCAAGCCCGCAAATGGTCCCTGCGCTATCACCTCGCCGAGGTCCATCACGACCACCTGATCGCACGTCTTCTCGATGAACGGCAGGTTGTGCTCGACGACGATAACCGTGCGACCGTCACGAGCGAACTGCCCGACGGCCTCGCCAATGCGCGCACCGAGCACCGGGTTCACACCGCCCATCGGCTCGTCCAAGATGATGAGGCGTGGCTCGGCCGCCGCGATACGCGCGAATTCGAGCAGGCGTTTCTGCCCGCCGCTCAGACGTGCCGCCAGCTCGTTCTTCAGGTCCATCAGCTGAAAGCGGTCCAGGATCTCGCGCACGGCGGCGCGATCCGTTTCCTCGTCACGGCGAATGGTTCGTGCCCGGCTGATGCATCGCCAGAGGCCCTCGTCGGCGAACCTGCGCCGTGCCAGCATCACGTTGTCCATGACGGTCAAGTTCCGCCACTCACGCGGCGTCTGGAATGTGCGGATGAGGCCAAGCCTCGAGATGACGTTCGGCGATTTCCCTACTAGGTGCTCTCCGGCGAACGTGATGGTGCCAGAGTCCGGGCGTCCGAACCCAGACACGAGGTCGACCACTGTGCTCTTGCCCGCGCCGTTGGGCCCGATCACGCCGACGACCTGACCTTCGGGAACGGCGAACGTGCAGTCGCTGACCGCGCGCACGCCTCCAAATGACTTGCTCAGCTCGCTGATTTCCAGCAGCGCCGCGGTCATACGGCGCCTCCCTCGTCAGGCGCGCCGTCGGGCACGGCCCCTGCCGCGCTGACCCGCGGCCTGAACGGCCTGGTCAGCGGTCGGCCCGAAATGCTCGGTTCGTCGCGGCCAGGCCGTTCCCGCAAGAGCCCCTCAGGCCGGAACTTGAGCATCAGGATGATCATGAGGCCGATGAGGACCTGCCGCAGCGCCGGGCTGAAGTCCGGCCTCGACGCGGGCGATGGCAGGAACCTCGTGAGCTCGATCAACCCGACGTAGACGACAAAGACGCCGAGAATGACGCCGCGCGGATTGCCGCGACCGCCAACGAGGATCGCCGCGTAAATGACCAGCAGTTCTTGTGGCGTCCAGGCAGACGGGTTGAACGCGCTGACGAAGATCGCGAGCAGGCCGCCGGCCAGGCCGGCGAAGGCCGCGCCGAACAGGTAGGTGCGGTACTTCGCCGTGAACACCTTGCGACCGTAGGCTGCAGCCGCGCGCTCGTCCTCGCGCACGGAGCGCAGCATCCGGCCATAGGGGCTGCGCGACACTCGCTGCACGAGCAGGTAAGCGAGGAACAAGATGACGAGAACGACGCAGAGAAACGCGATGCGATAGCCATCGTAGGTCAGGCGAAGCGACGTCTGGCCCGGGTTGATGAGCCCGTAGACGCCGTTGTATCCGTCGAATAGCGGCGTGTAGTTCTCGACAAGCAAGTACAGCGCGTAGACGGCGGCGAGTGTTGTCACCGCGAAGTAAATCTCCCGCAGGTTTCGCAACGCGATCGATCCGATGACGGCTGCGAGCGCTACGACCACGACAACAGCCACGGGGATGGCGAGGAGAACGGGGAGATGCCAGCCGAGGATGTACTGGACCTGCCCTACGGGCTTGCCGATCGTCAGCACGAACGTCATGTAACTGCCGAGGGCCAGGTATCCGTAGAACATCAGGTCGAAGTCGCCGCCCCAGCCCCAGACCATGTCGAGGCCGAGGGCAAGGATGGCGAAGATGCCCGCCTCGGTGAAGACGCTGACCCAGTACATCAGGCCCGCACAGCCGTCGCGCTGCGGCGCACGAAGACGCCATTCGGGCGGAAGAGCATCAGGACCACGAGCAGCATGAAGGCCCAGACATTTTCGTACGACGAGCTTGTGTACGTTCCGCTGATCTGAAGCACCAGGCCGACGATGAGCGCGCCGCCCAGCGTCGCATAGGGCCGTCCGATACCGCCCGCTACAGTCGCGGTGATGGTCAGGAGCAGGAAGGTGAAGCCGAGCGAGGGACCGAAGGTACCGATCGTCTCGGCCAGCACGAAGCCCGCGAAGCCGGAGACAGCGCCGGCAAGCGCCCACGTGCGCATCACGATCCCGCGTGCTGGAATGCCGCTGACCTGCGCGAGTGTTCGATCTTGCGAGACCGCCCGGATCGCCTTGCCGAAACGCGTGTGCTGCAGCAGCAGATACAGCAGCCCAGCCACCGCCAGCGCCGAGACGATCACCTCGATGTCGGACGTCGTCCACAGGAACGGCCCGACATGGTGCAGGTTGCCCTGCGCGAACGTGTAGGAGACATTAGCGGCGCCGTAGATCATGATGAGAACGTTCTCAACGATGAGGGCAGCGCCAAGGGTCGCAATGAAGACGGAGATGGCGCTACGTCCGCGGAACCGCTCGATCAAGCCGATGTTGAGCGCGAGTCCGGCGAGCATGCCGGCGAGCGCGGCGATCACCGCTGCGCCGACGACGTTCTGATGAAAGATGTTCTGTCCGCTGTATGCGGCATACGCACCGATGGTGAGGAACTCACCGTGCGCGAAGTTGGCGACGCGGCTCACCGCGTACTCAAGCGTGAACGCGACTGCCGATAGCGCCAGGATTGCCGCCGTCGCGAGCCCGACTCCGACGCTAACTAAGAAGGTGCTCATGTCATCCCGTCGGCTATGGGCACATGGGACAAACAGTAAGTGGCTGAGCCAGTAGCCCGACCATAATGTTCGCTATCCTGAGTGTCAACGGGTCTGCACGACGTCGTGCGGGCAGGGGCTCCCTGCCAATACCGCTGCCAGCCAGGCTGGCCGACGGCGGATACAGGAGTGAGGCGATGCGACACTATGGCAGCAGGTCAGCGGGCAGGCCGGCCGAGCACCGAAGCCCTTCGAGCGCCTGACCGGGTCCGTCTCTACGAACAGCTCGCAGCCAATCTGCTCGACTACGTTGAGGTCACTGGGATGCGGGTCGGGGACCGCCTGCCGTCAGAGCGAGATCTTGCCTCGGCTCTGCAAGTGAGCAGGGCATCTGTCCGGCAGGCCACTGTCGCCCTTGAGGTGCGAGGGACGCTAGAAGTCCGGCACGGCGATGGCATCTATCTTCGGTCGCTGTCCAACGACTCCGGACACCTCATGGAGCTGATGACCAAGCGTCATCGCCTCCCCGCCATCCTCGAGGCGAGGGAGGCGCTCGAGACGCAGCTCGCCGCTCTCGCCGCGGCGCGGCGCACCGACGCGGAGGTGGCAGAGATGGACCGGGCCCTGGACGTCATGGCCGCTGACATCGAGGCCGGCGGCTTTGGGGAGGAAGGCGACCGCCTGTTTCACGAGGCCGTAACCAACGCGGCACGTAGCCCTCTGCTTGCCGACTTCATGGCGGCCCTCGCCGTGCCGATTAGCGAAACCCGACGTAGTTCGCTGGGCGAACCCGGGCGCCCGCGTCGCTCCCTACGAGCCCATCTCCGGATCCTCGAAGCGATCCGGCGCGGCGACGCGGCGGCCGCACGTCAGGCAATGCGGCGCCACGTGAACATGGTCGCGGACATCGGCCTGCTGCGGTGGGCAGCAGTCAATCCGGACGGCGACGGGGCCGGCGCCTCCTGAGCGACGCCAGTCGCGAGTTCGGCGCTTCGCTCACAGCGCCATGCCGCTCAGGTGAGGCCGCGGAAAGCCGCCACGAGGCTGAAGATGCCGAGGCCGGTTAGCGTGACGGTGCCCACCAGGCGAATCCAGCGTTCCGGCACGCGCGCCACGAGCTTGGACCCGCCGAACACGGCAAGCGCGGACACCGCCCACAGCGCTGTCAGCGCGCCCACGCCGATGATCAGCGGCTGGTGGTAGTGGGCGACAAAGGTGGCGGTCGTGATCTGGGTGACATCGCCCCACTCCCCGACGAACACCACCGCGAAGCTGGTGACAACGACTCGGCGCAGGGTCGGGGGAGGCGCGCCGAGCCTCGCCGCGTCCGGGCCTGGCTCCTTCGCCTCCTGGTGCGCGGACCACATCATCCAGGCCGCTCCGCCGAGAAAGAGCGCGGCGCTGACAAAATCAACCACGAAGTGAGGCGCCAGCGTGAGCAAGCCACCCACGGTCACCGCCAGGCCAACGTGCACCGCAAATGCGGCCGCAACACCCAGCCACACCTGAGCCGGACGGTAACGCGTGCCCAGCACCAGCGACGCAAACAGTGACTTATCGGGCAGCTCGGCGACGAATGTCACACCGAACACGGTCAGCAGCAGTAGCAGGTCAGACACAGCGCTGGGCCTCTCCGGCCCAACCCGCCCGAGGGTCCCGAAGACCTCGCCAGGATGAGCCGAACTCACCGGCGAAGGTCTCGTTCACCCTGTTTCAAGGGCCTGACGACCGGGTGCGATGGCGCACCAGCATGTCGATCAGTCAGCGAGGAACTACTCCCCTTCGGCATTGAGTCTAGAGCATTTGCCTATCTGTACGGCCCTGGTCCGCCGATCGCGTTGATGGCCAGCGGTGCGTGGGGTAACCCAACCGTGACTCACCGGGAGACGGGCACGTCGCGCCAGAGACCGCCGTTCAAGTTGATGCCGTTTCCGCTGGCCTGGCCAGGGGCCGAGTCACCGATGTAGGTGTAAAGCGGGTGCCCGTTGTAGGTGAGCTGGAGCGAGCCACCTGTCCGCGTAATCGTGCCGATTTTTCCGGGCAAACGTGAGGCCGCGGCGGTGCCGGTCGCCGGAGGCCAGTATGCGGCGCAACTCCCGTAGCACTTCGACGCCGTCGGAGTGTCGGGCGCGAACGAGTAGAGCGTGAAGCCCTTGCCGTTCGTCAGGACGGTCGCTCCGCCGATCACCGTGGTCTTCAGGCCAGAACCGGTGCCTGTGGCCGCCGGTCCCGGAGCGCCTGCGCCGCTAACCGCGAACCCGAGCAGCACAGCCGCCGCAACCGCCACGGCCGCAGCGGCCGTCCCGGCCGTTCGCGCGACCGCCGGGGGGATCTGGGCAGGGAATCGGGGCGGGGCCGCCTGTCCGGCGACCGGCCGGGCAGGAGTAAGCGCGAGTACAGCGAGCACCACGAAGGCGGCAACCTCCACCACACCAGCGACGATGCCGGCGGTGGTGCGTACCTCTTTGAACCCGAACAGCCCGATCCAAACCGTCAGCAGGTAGCCACCCAGAGTGGAGGCGGCGAAGCCCGCCCCAGCCGCGGCAGCAAGCCGACTGGGAACAACCAGTCGGCCTGGGACAGCCAGTACTGCGAGCGCGAGCCCAAAGGCCGCGATGACCTGCAGCAGAAACAGCCAACCTATCGTCGGGATCGTCCGGTAGCCAGTCAGGTAGAGGTCGAGGTGGATTGCTCCGGTGGCGATCAGCAGGCCCGACCCCGCTACGCGCAGGATGATGTTTAGCCAGCCGGGGGTCGCGGGCTTTGCGTGGTCACTCACGGTCCGAGGTTCTGCCCTGAGCATTCCGCGTCTTGCCGTCGTGTTCCGCTGTGTCATCGCCTCGCTCCCTTCGATGTGTAGTGACAGGATGTCGCCGGCAGGCCAGAGCGGCAGATGGGCGCTTGCCGCCCTGGCGCTGCAGTTCTGACTTTGCGCCGGGGTGCGGGTCAGTACCCGTAGCCGCCGCCCGATGGCGATGTGCTGGCATGCGCTGCGCTGCCGGACGCGGGTGCTTCATGCCAGAGCCCGCCGAACGCGTTGACGCCGTTGCCCTTGGCCTGCCCGGGAGAGGCATCGCCGACGAAGGTGTACAGCGGATGTCCGCGGAAGGTGATTTGCGTTGCGCCGCCCGATCGCGTGATCGTGGCGAACGGAGCCTTGACCGCTGATGCGTTCGCGGGCGCCGCTACCGGCGGCCAACTCGTCGCGCACGCTCCGTTGCAGGCCGATTTGGTCGCCGTGTCAGGGGCGAACGAGTAGAGCGTGAAGCCCTTGGCGTTCGTGAGTACCGTCACGCCGCCAACCTTCGCGGTCTTCAGGCCGGATGCGGCCGCTGCAGCGGAGGTGGAGGCCGAGGGCGTACTGCTGCCGGAACTACCGGAGGAAGTGCCGGACGAGCCGCACGCGGCCAGTACCGCGAGGCCTGCTGCAGCGGCTGGGACCAACACGAGCGTCCAGCGGCGGCGGTTGTGGTTTCTTCGCAAGTCATGTGACGTGGTCATGAACTTTCTCCTTTGCTCGCTGGCCTCGCCCTGACCCCCGTATGCGGGAGCGACGCTGACGAGTCGGGGCATGTAACCGACGATGCCGCGACTGTGGACTTCGCCGCATCGCGGCGAACCCCCAAGACGTCACCTGGCCAGCAGGAACTCCGGACTGCCCGCTAGCAGCAATAGGTCTCCGGTCAGCCGGCCTGCAGGAAGGTGATGACGGCCAGAACGCGGCGGTGGTCGTCATCGGCCTCGGCCAGGTTCAGCTTGGTCAGGATGGCCCGGACGTGCTTCTCGACGGTGCCCTCGGTTACCCACAGGCGCCGGGCGATGCCAGCGTTGGAGCGTCCTTCTGCCATGAGTGCGAGGACCTCCCGTTCACGATCGCTGAGCCCGGAAAGCGGATCATCGCGGTGGCGGGCCGAAACCAGGTCTTTCACCAGCGCGGGGTCCACCACCGATCCGCCGTCGGCGATCCGTCTGAGAGTGTCGAGGAACTCGTCCACATCGGTGATGCGGCTCTTGAGCAGGTAGCCGATCCCGCGACCGCTCTCCAGCAGCTCGACAGCGTGCTCGACCTCGGCATAGGCGGACAAAACCAGGACCGCGGTTTCAGGGAGCTCCGCACGGATGACCCGCGCCGCCTCGAGCCCTTCGATCGTATGGGTTGGCGGCATCCGGATGTCCGTGACTACGAGCTCGGGAGCCATCTCGCGGACTATCGCGAGCAGTTGCGGGCCGTCGGCGGCCTGGCCCGCCACGTCGAACCCGGAGCGGTCGAGGAGGCCGGCCAGACCCTCCCGCAGCAGGACATCGTCCTCTGCCAGAACGACCCGCAGTCCGGTCATGGCCGGAGCGAACCCGATGCTTCGCGGTCCGGACGGCCAGACATGGCGCGGCTCTTCATGGTTTGCATTATCGGCCGGCCTGAGTCGTCCACGTGTAGCGGGCCCCTGGGCGGATAGGTGCGTAGAAGGCTGCCATTATGAACGGGTTTGCCATAGAACACCGGACCGCGGCGCTAGGAGCAGCCCGCCGTCGCACGCCGCGGACTCGAGTGGCAGTGTCGATATATGGCGGGGGGCTTTCGCCGGGCCTGGCAGGGAACCGCATGTCGCCTGCGCAGGCAAGCGGGTGTGGCGGCCCCACGATCGCATGGGCGACTCGCAGCAGAGATTGTGCTGGCCATGGCGGTGGGCGTGGCGGCGTTCGTGCTCGTGGCTGTGGTGGGAACTGCCGCGCGGTCGCACGTGCCCGACGTTCTCTTTGGCGTGCTGCTGCTAGCAGCCGTGCTGGCGGTCGCCCGATTCAGCGGGATCATGTATGCGCTTCCCGTCGGGGTCGTGACCATCCTTGCGTTTGACTGGTATTTCCTGCCGCCCCTGCGCAAGTTTGACGCACCGACCGCCCTGGTCCTCGCCTTGTTTCTGGTGATGGCCGTCATCGTCGGCGCGTTCGCGACCAACGCCTGCCGGCGGGCGACCGGGTCGGAGGCGGCCCGCGGCGTACTGGCGGAGGAGCAGGCCGCGCTCCGTCGGGTGGCAACGATTGTCGCCAGCCATCGCTCGCCGGCTGAGGTCTTTGCGGCAGTGACCGAGGAAGCCGGAAAGCTCCTTCGCCTCGATAGCGCGCACCTGCTCACTTATGACCGGAACGAGTCGGCGACGGTGGTCGGGAGCTGGAGCCTGCAGGGCGCGGTGACGCCAGTCGGCACGCGGGTGCCACTCCAAGGCCAGAACGTTCTGACCCGAGTATCCCGGACGCAGCGGCCGGCCCGGATCGATCACTACACCGACGCTGGCGACGTGGCGAGCGGATACGCCCGCGTGATAGGCGTTCGCGGGGCTGTCGGAGCCCCGATCCTGGTCGACGGACGGATCTGGGGGGCGATGATCGTCGCCTCTCGGCGGCCAGAGCCGCTCCCCGCTGGGACGGAGCCCCGTGTCGCAGAGTTCGCCGAGCTCGTCGCCATGGCGATCGCGAACTCGGCTGCGCGGACGGAGATCGAGCGGCTGGCGCAGGCACAGGCCGCACTCCGGCGCGTTGCCACGCTCGTTGCCCATGATGCGCAGACGGGCGAGGTTTTCGCCGCCGTCGCTCACGAGGTCGCCGAGGTCATGCACCTTCCCATTGCCGCGGTCCTGCGTTATGACGAGGACGAGGCGATGACAGTCGTCGCTGCCCGGAGCGACAGGCCCCATCCTTTTGAGCCCGGTAGCCGCCACCCGTTCCCGCCCGCCGGAGTCGCTGCGCGAGTCAGGCAGACAGGCCGTCCGGCTCGATCGCAAGACTACGAAAACCGCCGGGACGCTTTTGGCGCTCAGGCGAGGGCGGTCGGTCTCCGTGGCATCGTCGCCGCCCCGATCATCGTCAACGGCGCCGTCTGGGGACTGGTGGTCATAGGGTCAACGGCCGGGCCTGTCTCCGACGACGCGGAGGATCGTCTCGCCGAATTCACCGAGCTTCTCGGAGCCGCCGTCGCGAACACCCAGAGCCGCGCAGAACTCACTGCTTCCCGCGCCCGCGTCGTAGCCGCCGCGGACGAGACCAGGCGGCGGCTTGAGCGTGACCTGCATGACGGAATTCAGCAACGCCTTGTCACGCTGGCGCTGAAGGCCCGCACCATCGAGACCATGGCACCACCGCCAGCCGACGACATCCAGTGCGAGCTGTCGCGTTTGGCAGAGGGTCTCGGCACCTCGCTGGAGGAACTGCGGGAGGTCTCGCGCGGCATCCACCCCGCTGTGCTGTCGGAGGCCGGCCTCGGGCCGGCTCTCAAGGCGCTCGCCCGGCGCTCTGCCGTGCCGGTAGAACTCCACCTGGATCTCGGCTGCCAGCTTGCGGAGCACCTGGAGGTGGCCGCCTACTACATCGCATCCGAGGCTCTAACTAACGCTGCCAAACATGCGCAGGCTACGGTCGTCGACATACGGGTAGACGGCCTCCACGACGCTCTCAGCCTCTCGATCCACGACGACGGCGTCGGGGGCGCGGACTCCAGCCACGGCTCCGGCATCATTGGCCTCAAGGACCGAGTTGATGCGCTGGGCGGAGTTATCTCGGTCCTGAGTCCGCCCGGATGCGGAACAACCCTCAACGTCCAGCTACCTGCGAACGCACCTCACGCGCAACCGCACGCTGAGACATAACGGCCGCCAGCGCGGCTGGCCAGCATCGGGCGGCGAGGCTCAGCGTACGCGAGCGCCGGACTGCCCTCCTGGCGCGCCGCCATCGATGATCTGCCGGAGCGCGTCCGCCGACAGATGAGGCTTCGGCAAAAACCCTGCCGCCGGGCTCTCAGCAATGAGATCCGCAAAGTCGACCTCCTCATTGGTCGACATCAAGATCACCGCCAGATTGGCGCCCTTGTTGCGTCCGTCCAGGCGACGAGCCAAGTCGAACCCGCTTTCATCCCCGAGCATGATGTCCACCAGAACCACATCCGGCCGCAGATCCTCTACCTGCCGGAGAGCCTGGCTGGAGGTTGCCGCGACGCCGACTACGTGCAGGCCCTGCCGTTCGAGGAGCACCTGTGCAGCCTCGAGGAACATACGGTTGTCGTCCACGATCAGGACCCGTGACGCCACTTAAACAGCGTTCCAGCGCGTCTGGCGCCGCGCATTGCTGCCAGCAGGAAAGTTCCACGCCGGTTCATTCCGCGGGCCGTGGGAGTTACCTTGGCCAGGCTAAGGCCGCCGCCGATCTCTTCTCGGCATGCGCCGAGACCGGCACCGTGACGAGGACCCTGGAGCCAGATGTGACGACGAAGCCACGGACCTCCGCGGGCGGCACGGGGGAGGACGCGGGGTACCAGTTCGCCCGTCCGGTGGCGATAGTCCAGCCTCCCGCGGTCGTCACCTGTCCCTGACCGCTGATGACCTCGAGGTGGCATGTCGTGCCGACCGGAACGCCCGTCACCTGTGCGCTCAGCTGAAGCCCCCACGGCCTGGCGGCATACCTCACGAGCGCGGTCACGTGCGCGTGCGGGCTGGCCACGCTTTGTGCAACAGCCCACCCTGGCGCCGGACTGGCGACGCCCCGCTGCGCCGGTGGATACGCCGCATGCAAGCCGGCGATCACGCCCGCACCAGCGACAAGTCCGGTGGCGGCCGCCGCCGCAACACTCATCCGGAGGTAGCGCCGACGGTGCCGCCCGGCCTGGGCAACCAGGTGCCGCAGCGCCAGTCCCGATGGCACGTCGTCGGGACGGCTGCCGCTGGTGTCATCGGCCAGGAGCGCGGCCGCTTCCTGCAGCGATACCCTGCGCAGCAGGGCAGGCATGCCGGCCAGCCCGGCCAGTCCGTCACGGCAGCCCGAGCAGTCCGCGAGGTGGCGGTCGACCACGTCCCGGTCGGCGGGCCCGATCGCACCGAGCACGTAGACCGCCAGTGCCTGGCGGACCTCGCCGCACGACCCGTGGCTGCTCACGGCCCGGGTCCGGCCCCCGATACGCTGCTAGTCATACCTGTAGCACGTTCAGTCACGGGCCGGCGGTTCACCGGACTCTTGCGCCGTGTCCGGGCCTGGAGGATGCGGACGTGGAGCAGACTTCACCGCAGATCAGGACAAGTCATCGTGCGAATCCGACGAGGCCGCCCTATGGCCGGCATTAGCGCGGCGTCGCCGGTGACCGCTGTCCTGTGCCTCATGGTGCTGGCTGGCGGCTGCGCCAGCCAGGTAACGGGATCGCCCGGCCCTGCTGGTCAACGGCACGCGGCAGCCGCAGCGAGCCCCACGGCGCCCGGCAGCGGGATCAGGGGTCTCGCGGCTGACTACCTGGCGATCGCCGCGCCAGCCAACCGCCAGCTCGACCAGGAGGACGACGCCTACGACGACAACGCCCACGGCAGCCTGGCCGGCGCCGAGTCGGCGCTGCGCGCGGAGGCCGCCACCGAGCAGAGGTTCGACCAGCTCCTCCTCAGGATCGAGTTCCCGCCGCAGGTCGATGCCACCGCCCGCGCGCTGGTCGCCGTCAACCAGCGCCGCGTTGCCCTCACCGAGCGGCAAGCACAATCGGGCAGCACAGCCGCGCTGCTGTCATTTACCAGCAGCCATAAGTCCGCTGATGCCGCCGTCGAGGCTGAGGTGCGGATCATCCGCCGACAGCTTGGCCTGCCGCCGCCGGACAACAGCTAATCGGCCGGCAGCGCGATCGGCATCGTCAGCGCGAACAGGCCTCTGGCCCGGCGCTCCGGGCAGATCGTCACCGGGCCTGGTCACCTCATTTGCCTTTCACCACCTGCTCCTTCGCCTCAGGGATGTGGCGATGTCGTCCCTTCGGCGCGTGCTGGATTAGCGACGGCGTTCCCCGTTGCCGCGAGGCGTTCGTACACGAGCCGCACAGCCATTGAGCCTTCCCCGATGGCGGTCGCGGCTCGCTTGACCGACCCGCTGCGGACGTCGCCGATGGCGAAGATCCCCGGCCTGCTGGTCTCCAGGAAGAGTGGAGCCAGATCGGCGTCGTCGAGCCGCTCTGCCGGGATGTTGCTGCCCGTCAGCAAGAACCCGTGATCATCCTCGGCGAGCTGACCGCCCAGCCACTTCGTGCTGGGCTGCGCGCCGATGAACACGAACAGGCCTCGGACTGCCAGCGTCGATGCGTTCCTCTCGCCATTAACAAGCTCTATCCCGTCGAGCTGATCCTCACCAAGCAGGGCGCTGACCTGCGTCCCAGGGCTCAGGGTAATGCGCGGATCGCGCTCGATCTGGTCGATCAGGTAGCGCGACATAGAGGCCGCCAGCGTGGCGCCCCGGATGATGATGTGAACCCTGGCGCTGCTGCGGCTCAGGAACAGCGCAGCCTGCCCGGCAGAGTTGCCGCCGCCTACGATGGCGACCGGGCTGGTACGGCAGGCCTGGGCCTCCATCTGAGTGGCCGCGTAATACACGCCGACGCCCTCGAACTCGGCGAGGCGGGGGAGCGGCAGCCGGTTGTAACGGGCACCCGTGGCCAGGATGACCGACTTCGACGCGACCACGTCACCGTCATCGAATCTGACATGGTGAATGCCTGAGTCCGAGGACAAGGACACCGCTTTCGCGGCGAGCTTGAACCGCACGCCGAACTTCTCTGCCTGCAAGGCCGCCCGCGCGGCGAGTTCCTCTCCCGACAGGCCCGCTGGAAAACCCAGCAGGTTCTCAATCCGCGAGGAAGTGCCGGCTTGGCCGCCCAGCGCTGTGTCCTCCGCCAGGATCGTCGCCATCCCTTCCGACGCGCCATACACGGCCGCTGCCATGCCGCCGGGACCACCGCCGACCACCAGCAGATCGCACAAGCCGTGCAGGTCGGTGTCGGCCGGGCCGGACAAGCCCAGCGCGTCGAGTAGCTCGCGGCTGGCGGGATTGCGCAGCAGCGGTTCGCCAGGCACGACCACGATCGGAAGGTCGCTGACGGGGACGTCCAGCTCTCGGAGCATCGCCTCTGCTTCCGGCGATCCTTCGAGGTCCAGCCATCTGAACACGATCCGGTTGCGCGTCAGGACCTGTAGTAGCCGGCGGGTGCCGGGATCGAACCGCGACCCGACGAGCGTCAGGCCCGCGCCAAGGCCCGTCAAGATCGAGTGCCGGAGCAGGAACGTGCGCATGATCAGCTCGCTCAGACCGAGTTCCTGTGCCATGACCACCCGCACTTGTGCCGTTGGCACGCGCAGCACTCGCCCGTCTGTAGTGGCCACCGCGCTCAGATAGGCGCGCTGACCGGTGAGCAGGCCGATCTCGCCCAGGAACTGCGCGCGCCTATAACTCGCGATCACCGTCTCGCCCGGCTGACCGTGGTGCTGCACAATCTGCGCCTGGCCGTCCAGTATCACGATCAGGTCGTAGCTGACGTCGCCGTCGGCAAACAGGACATCACCTGCAGCTACGGCCTGCTCGGTGCCGTACCTGCGGAGAACGTCGAGTTGGGCCGCGTCGAGGACCGGGCCGCGCCCGCCCTGTGCCTGCCGCGCATCTGCGCCACTATCCCGCTCCATGGGTCACGCCTCCGCTTCGTCTGCGTGTTCACGGCTATGCCCCTTCCCGGGTCGGCAGACGCGCTCGACGAGATCCTGCCAGCTCTGCATGATCCGATCACCGGTCTTGGGTCCGCCTGATTCGGCCAGATCGGAGGCCGACAAGTAGAGCAGGAGCGGGCCGTCGAGGGCAGCGGTGAGCTGTATGGCCAGGACGTCGAGGTCAGAGGCGCCGAGGTGCATCTGGCCGAGCAGCATGCGGATGTGCAGCTGGGAAATGGGCGTCTGCGATCCGGCGGGGACGGGCTGGCTGCCGTCCAGGGCGGCGCGAGCGATGTCGCGGTGGCCGATCAGGAAGCCGGTGCGGGCCCGACCGTAGGCCGTCAGGCGATCGACCGGCGGAGCGCCCGGTCCTAGGGGCGGCGGACCGGCCAGTACCTGCTCCTGGAAGGCACGTTCATCATCGTCAAGCAGAGCCTGGAAGATCCCAGCGCGAGTGCCGAACCGGCGGAACACGGTTCCCTTGCCCAGGCCGGCCCGCTCCGCCAGGCCATCCATCGTCACTTTGTCCGCGCCCTGCTCGGCGAGCATCGCGCGGACGGTAGCCAGCAGATGCCTCCGGTTGCGTATGGCGTCAGCGCGCTCGGCGCGAGGGGCTGCCAATGGGACGAGACGCTGCTCCATGGAGGTCACTCTACCGGCTGGAATATCAAGCGGGGTATAGTCCGTTTAACCCGGCACGACCTGCCCCAGCCAAGGAGGACTAGCGATGAGCACCACAGAGGTTTCCGACAGGTTCGCGGCGCTCCCGGATGACCAAGCGCTCGCGGCGACCGTCGTCGCGCTGGAAGAGCATGGCTTCAGCGTCGAAGTCGTCGACGGGCTCGGCGCAGCGCGCGAGGCTGTGCTAGCCCGAATCCCGCACGGCTCTTCCGTGATGACCAACACGTCAGTGACTCTCCAGGAGACCGGCATCGCCGACGCGATCAATGACGACGGCCCCTACGAGTCGGCCCGTAACAAGATGTTCGCCCTCGATTTTGCGACCCAGGCGCAGGAAATGAAGGTCATTGGCGGCCAGGCCGAGTACGCCCTGGGCAGCGTCCACGCAGTGACCCGCGACGGGACCCTGGTCATCGCGTCCGCCTCCGGCAGCCAGCTCGCGTCTTATGCCTGGGGGGCCGCCAACGTCATCTTCGTCGTCGGCGCTCAGAAGCTGGTCCCGACGCTGGAAGCAGCCCACGAGCGGATTTACCAGCACAGCCTGGTCCTCGAGGACGCCCGCGCCCAGGCTGCGTACGGGCAGCACAGTTCCGTGGGCAAGGTTCTTGAGATTCACCAGGAACTGCCAGGGCGCATCCACGTAGTCCTGATCCGGCAATCGGTCGGCTTCTGACAAGCCAATGCCAGCACTAGTGTCTTCTGCCCGGCTGCCCCGGATCGCCGTGCTCGGCGCCGGGCACTCCGGCCCGGTCATTGCGCGGGTTGCGATCGATGCCGGTTACTGCGTGTCGATTGCTGCCTCCGGTGACCCGGCGGAGATCGACCTGATCGCTCAGGTGCTGGTCCCTGGCGCCGAGCCGCAGTGGGCAGCCGCCGCGGCCGCGGCCGCGGAGATCGTGGTGCTGGCGATCCCGCTGCACAAGTTCCCGACGCTGGACCCGGCCCTGGTATCGGGCAAGCTCGTCGTCGACGTGATGAACTACTGGCCGACCGTCGACGGCGTCGTGCCGATGTTTGACGACCGGCAGCGGAGTAGCAGCGAGATCGTCCAGCGCCGCCTAGCTTCCTCGACGGTCGTCAAGGCCCTGAACCATATCGGTTACCACGAGCTTGACGACGAACGGCGGCCTGCAGGCTCGCCGGACCGGCGTGCGCTCGGCGTCGCTGGCGATGACCCGCGCGCCCTCGAGGTCATCGCGGATCTGGTCGAACGCATCGGCTACGACGCCGTCCGGCTGAACAGCCTGAGCGCCGGCAGCATTCTCGAACCCGGCGGCCCCGTCTTCGGCGTATCGCTCCGCCGGTTCGAGTTCGAGCAAGCCGTGCACGCAGAAGCCGCCTAGCGCAGCCGACCCCGTTCCCTATCTGTATTTGAAGGAAGACTGCACGTGAACCAGCCGTCACTTGTCCTCGGGCTCGACACCTTCGGTGACCGCACGCATGACGAGCAGGACAGACCGCTCTCGCATGCGCAGACGATCCGGAACGTCGTTGAGGAGGGGGTGCTGGCCGAGCAAGTCGGCGCCGACTTCTTCGGCATTGGCGAGCATCACACTGATGACTTCCCGATGCCGGCGGCCGACGTCGTGCTCAGCGCGATCGCCGCGCGCACAAGCCGTATTCATCTGGGCTCCGCGGTCACGGTGCTCAGCTCTGACGATCCGGTCAGAGTGTTTCAGCGGTACTCCACCCTCAACGCCGTCTCCGGCGGCCGGACCGAAGTCATCCTCGGCCGGGGCTCCAGCATCGACTCGTTCCCGCTGTTCGGCTTCGACCTGGCCGATTATGAGGAGCTCTTCGAAGAGAAGGCTGCCCTGTTCGCCGAGCTACTGAAGGGCGGACCGGTTACCTGGCAGGGCAAGACACGCACGCCGCTTTCCAACCAGGACGTCGTCCCGCATGCGGAGAACGGGCCGTTCCCGGCCTGGATCGGCGTCGGCGGGAGCCCGCAGTCGGTCATTCGCGCGGCGCGATACGGATACTCGCTGATGCTCGCCATCATCGGCGGCAACCCGGCCAGGTTCGCGCCGTTCGCCCAGCTCTTTCAGCAGGCGCTGGATCGCTTCGGACGCCCCGCGCTGCCGGTCGGCGTGCACGCCCCTGGCCACATCGCGGCTACTGACGAGCAGGCTCGCGAGGAGTTCTGGCCGCGCTACCGGGACATCATCGCTCGCTTCGCCGAAACGCGCGGCTTCGCTATCCCGACTCCGGGCTCGTTCTTGCGCGAGATCGGGCCGACCGGGGCGCTCTACGTGGGATCACCCGAGACGGTCGCGCAGAAGATCGCCGGCAATCTCACTGTCCTCGGCGCGAGCCGCTTCGACCTCAAGTACGGCATGGGCGGACTCTCGCACGAGACGCTCATGACCAACATCGAGCTGTACGGCACAAAGGTCATCCCCAGGGTCCGCGAACTCATGGCGTAGGTGCAGCTGCCAGCCGACCTTGGCGAGGTATGCATCGACGCCGGCGACCACGTGAGGTTTGCCGAATCTCCGCCGCGGGGAGCCTCCACATTTGTTCTGACAGTGTTCTGAAGGCAACGTTCTGACAGGCAACGCCCACTGCCTGCAGCAGGCTCGGCTACCTCACGGGCATCCTGAGCCGACCGGCAGGCCCGCAGATCTAATGCCAAGCCGACGGGGGCAACACGATGTCCGATGAGCATCGGAGCAATAGCGTCACCGGCGGCTAGCCAGGACAGCCAAAAGGCTGGCGGTGGGCTGCCGCAGGCATGGCAGCCGCTGCCCTGCTCATCGCCGGGTGCGGGAGCTCATCACCGGCGAAACCTTCAACACCCGCGAGCTCGTCGGCCCCGGCCAGTAGCTCGTCGGCCCCGGCCAGTAGCTCGTCGGCCCCCGGCCACGTCCAGCACCGCCGCCACGACCGCGGCCCTGAAGACCACGACGATCGGCGGCGTCGCCGTCGTCACGAATGCTAAAGGCTTTACTTTGTACTGGTTCGTTCCGGATACGCCGACCAAGTCGAATTGCAACGGGTCGTGCGTCAGCTTCTGGCCACCCGTGCCAGGGCCTGCGACAGCCGGTTCTGGCGTCACGGGCAAGCTCGGCACGATCAAGCGGTCGGATGGCTCGACGCAGGCCACGTACGACGGCCATCCGTTGTACACCTACATCGGCGACACCGCGCCTGGCCAGGCGAAGGGCAACGGCCTCAACCTGTCAGGCGGCGTGTGGCACGAAATGACCGTATCCGGCGCGACCGCCGCTGGATAGCGTCTCCTCCAGCTCCGACGGCTTGCGCCACCCGCTTGACCGAGCCGTGCCGGAGGACCATGAGCCAGGGCGCCCTGAAGGCTTCATCCGCCGGACGAGGATTATGGGTTCATGTCTTCTGCTACGTCGCCAGTAACCCGAAGCACGGCTGCTGCGCCTGCTGACCGGCGCTGGCTGATCCTGGTCGTCGTCTCCGTAGCTCAGCTGATGGTCGTCCTGGATGCCACGATCGTGAACATCGCGCTGCCGTCGGCGCAGCGTGCGCTGGGATTCCCGAACAGCGACCGGCAGTGGGTGGTGACGGCGTACGCGCTGTCGTTCGGCAGCCTGCTGCTCGTGGGTGGCCGCCTCGGGGATATGTTCAACCGCAAGTGGGTCTTCATCACTGGCCTGGTCGGATTCGCCGTCGCCTCGGCCATCGGAGGCGCCTCCGTCTCGTTCACAATGCTGGTAGCAGCACGGGCGCTCCAGGGCGCGTTCGGGGCCATCCTCGCGCCATCCGCCCTTGGCACGCTGGTCAGCACGTTCCGCGAACCGAGGGAGCGGGGCAGGGCGTTTGGGGTCTTCGGGTCGGTCGCCGCCGGCGGCGGTGCTGTAGGCCTGATCCTCGGCGGGGTGCTCACCCAGTACCTGTCTTGGCGCTACACGCTGTACGTCAACCTGATCTTCGCTCTCATCGCAGTGGCCGGCGCGCTGGCCTGGATCCGCAGCGCCCGCCCCGACGTACCGCCGCGGATGGACTGGCCGGGCGCCGTGCTCGCGTGCGCCGGGCTATTCCTGATCGTCTACGGCTGCTCCCATGCCGAGACCGCCGGGTGGACCTCCATAGTGACGCTCGTCTGTCTCGTGGCGGGCGTGGCGCTACTCGCCGGGTTCGTTGCCGCGGAGCAGCGGTCCAGTCACCCCTTGCTGCCGCTGCGGGTGATCCTCGACCGGACACGGGGCGGTTCCTATGTCGCGGTCTTCATATCGGGAATTGCGATCTTCGCAACATTCCTGTTCCTCACGTACTACTTGCAAGTGGTCAAAAGAGAAAGCCCACTGGCCACCGGCCTGCTGTTCCTGCCGATGATCGGCTGCATCCTCATCACCTCGAACCTCGCCAGCATCGTCGGCCTGGCCCGGTTCGGCCCGCGGGTACTCATTGCAGGCGGCATGCTGCTGAGCGCCGGCGGGATGGCGTTGCTCACCCAGGTGACTGTGACCTCCGCCTACGCGAGCGCCGTGCTGCCCGGACTGCTGCTCCTGGGCCTAGGCTTCGGCATGATCTTCGCGCCCGCCATCAATACGGCTACCTTCGGCGTCGCCAGGCGGGACTCAGGCGTCGCCTCTGCACTAGTCAATACGATGCAGCAGGTCGGTGGCTCAATCGGAACATCGGCTATCAGCACGATTGCGCTCAGTGCGACAGCCACCTACCTGATCACTCACCACGCCAGCCCCCTGGCACCAGCGATCGCGGCCACCCACGGTTACACGATTGCCTTCGGCGTGTCAGCGGGGCTGCTCGGACTTGGCTTCATCCTTGCGATCGTCCTGCTGCCATCTAAGCGGCGGCTTACCGAGCTCAGGAACGCTGCCGCGACGGCCGAACAAGCTGCCGCCGAGCCAGCCCCCGCCGAGCCAGCCCCCGCCGAGCCAGCTCCCGCCGCTCCGGCCGTGGTCGCGTCGCCTGACGCGCCCGCCCAGCAACAGGCAATCGAGGCGATTCCTGTGGCCCTGTGCAGCTGCTCGCCGGTAGTCACCGCACGTCCCGCCTCGGCGGCACCGGCGGTCCGCCAAAACTGACAGCCGGCACGTTCGGCGGCATGCCGATACACACGGCGCACACGCACGGGCTATCCTCCGTCGATGAGCATTACCACGCCGCCCGCGACGGATCTGCGCCTTGTCGTCGGCTACGACGGATCTCCCCCGGCCAGCCGCGCACTCGAGGCCGCGGTCAGGCTCCTCCAGGGCCGCACCGGCCGGATTGAGCTCGTGTATGTGGCTCACATGCCGAGCTGGGCAGCGCTGTCGGCGGGGGCCGTGACCGAACTGGAGACAGACTTCAATGACGTTGAACGCGAACTCCGAACGTTGGCCGCCGAGCAGCTGAGGGGCAGCGAGCAGACCTGGGACTTCCAGCGGCGGCAAGGGCTGATCGCGGAAGAACTGATCGAGGCTGCCAACGAGCTCCTCGTCGCGCACCCTGAGGCAACCGTCGCTATCGTGGTCGGGAGCTCGTCCCAGGTCGCCCACCGTGTTGTCGGCTCGGCCGCCGTCAGCCTGGCCAGGCACTCGCCGGTACCGCTCATCGTCGTGCCCTAGATCGGTCAATCGGCCGACTGATCCCGCCTCCGCCGGATCGCCAGGCCGGTTGCCACCGCCGAGCCGGCCACGGCCGTGGCGCCGAGGGCGACCAGGGTGGCACTGCCGGAATGCGACGACGCTCCCCCTGCGCCAGTAGCCGGAGCACCGCCGGGGAAACCAGTACTGGTCGTCGTCGGCGCGGCGCTCACGGTCGGCGTGGCGCTCATAGTCGGCGTGGCGCTCACGGTCGGAGTGCCGGTTGGCGTTGATGTCGGCGTAGCCCCCTCGACCTGAACGTCGATCGGCACCCCGACACCATTCCCGGTTGGCGACGAGGCCGGGTCCGCAGTCGTGGACGGACGCTTCCCGGCGGAAGAGCCGGTCGAATAGGACTTACCGTCTGCGGAGAGAGTCACGAATGTGGACTGGACCCATTTGACGTTGCCTGTGCCGCTAGGTCCGCTATAGCACCCGATCGCCCACTCGCTCGTCTGGCCGTTCCCTACATTCGCACCCAGTGCCAGAACCATCGCCACATTGCCGTCCAGCGTCCCGCTGAAGGGGCGCGTCAGGCCGCCACTGACCACAGCCGAGATGCGGCTGCCGAGGGCGCCGTCGGCCCCGAATTCGGACATCCCGGCAGAGGACCGGAAGCCGGCCGGGCACGCGTCCTTCGTGGACCAGGTGGGCTTCAGATTGCTGGCGCCACTAGCGGGATGAAGGATCAGATTGCCCGGCTGCGAACCGTTCAAGGCGAGGGCGGACGCCGCCGTCAGCAGCCCGGCCGCGGCGGTCGCACCGACGATTCCCCCGAGCACCATGAGGCGGCCCAGGGCCCCGGCCGCTCGCCCTCTGACTCTCGTGTCGCGCGGAGCGCCCAGGACCATCTGAGTTGCCGGCATAGCGGGAGACGATACGGCGCGAACCGCAAATTCCGAACCTACTGGCGGCGAGAAGTAGGAGAACTGACGCGAAGCGTCAGCTGACTGGCTGGTGGCCGGAGGCGGCCGGCGCGGGGGTGCCCGTACCGGCTGGCAACCGGGATGCGCGCGCGCCAAGCCCGATCGTCCGCACGAGCACCATCACGACTGCCATGAAGATCAATCCGTCGGTGATAGCTGCCTCGGTTACCTTGTTGGCCACGGCCCAGCTGACGATCTGCGCGGTGAACCAGTGGGCGGCGCCGTAGGAGAACGCCGCCCTGGCGCCGACGATGACAATCCAGAGGACGGCGTACGGCGTCGCGGCGCTGCTGACCGGTCGGCCTGTCTTCGGGCTGCGATACACCCTCATCAAGGCGGCGGCGGCTAGCCCGCCGAGCAGACCAGCGACACAACCTGCGATCTCGACAGCCAAGCCCGATCCGTGGGTCACGGGGCGGCTGACGAACAGCGGGATGATCACGGCCGCTGCGATCACCGGTCGCAGCAGCCGCGCCGGGCCGATCTTGCGCGCCGGACCGAGGTCGGTGGCAAGGACCGTGGCCAGTACGACGCCGTTGACGATCATGGCTTCAGTCAGTTGCGACAACATTATGTGCTCCCTGTCGGTCTGTATCCGGTGACGAACCCACCATCGCGTTCTTCGCCCGATGGCGGATCGGAGCACGGCATGGCGCGCGGCATGAGACGCCGGGCACGTGCCTGGTACCAGCTGGTACCAGGCAGACAGGGCCCATCAGCCCAGGTGCCAGCCTGCCGTCTGATGCGTGACCCTCCTGGCCAGGCGATACTAGATCCATGCTGCGCACGGTCAACTGGCTTGCCCGCGCCGCTGGCTTCGCCTGGCTCGGCATACTGGCGTTCGTCCTCGCACCGCCGCACGGGCCGTCCGCCATGCCGGTTCAGGTCGCTGGCTACTGTCTCCTCGGCGCTGGGTTGCTGGCGTGGATGCTGATAGATCTCTACCCTGCAGCGGCACGGCATCGCCGTCGGTCATTCCCCGTGATTCTCGGTGTCATGGCCGTCGCCGCGGGATTCGCGGCGGGTGCCGGAGGCGGCGGCACCGCGCTCGTCGTGTTCGGGTTCGTCGCGGCCATGCTGGCCGGCAGCGATGCCAGCCTGGCTGCGGGCCTAGCCGTGACTGGCGCGGGCATTCTGGCGTTCGAGGTCAGCGGGCTAGCGTTCAGCGACAATTACGGCACGCTGTTCGGGCTGCCCGCTTTCGTGCTGGGCGGCTTGTTGATCGGCCGCAACCGGGGCGCGTACCGGGTCCAGGCGGAGCAGTCGGCGGCGCTGCTGGAACAGCGCGAGCAACTGCAGTCTGAGCAGCGCCGGGTCGATCTGCTCGATGAGCGCGCGCGCATCGCCCGCGAGATCCATGACGTTCTTGCTCATTCCCTCGGGGCACTGGGGATCCAGATTCAGGCGGCTCGGGCGATCTTGACGGACCACGGCGACATCCGCCACGCCGACGAGATCCTCGCCTCCGCCCAGCGGATAGCTGCCAGTGGCCTGGAGGAAACGCGCCAGGCTGTACATGCCCTGCGCGTCGACACACTGCCTCTCGGCAAGGAGCTCGCGCGAGCTAGCGAGACGCACGCGCAGCGTTACGGCGTTGCTGCCAGCTTCGACACCGGCGGAGACCCTGTGCCGCTGCCGCCGGAAGCCACGATCACGCTGCTCCGCGTTGCCCAGGAGTCGCTGGTCAACGCGGCCAAGCACGCGGCCGGACAGTCGGTCACTGTATGCCTCGATTACGGTGATTCTCACGTCAGACTGACCGTCCGCAACAACCTGCCGCCGGGCACGGCAGCTCTCGGCCAGGTCAAGGGCTCCGACGCCGCCAGCACGGCGGGCGTCGGGACCGTCAACGGCGGTTACGGTCTGACCGGGATGCAAGAACGACTGCGGCTGCTGAGCGGCACGCTAAACGCGGGCCGCCGCGCCAATCAGTGGATCGTGACCGCCGAGCTACCCCGTTCCCATGCGATTGTCATGTCATGACCTACTCGTCGGATCCACCGCTGCGCATCGTCATCGCGGATGACCAGGCCAGCGTCCGCGAGGGCCTGGTCCTGTTGCTCGGAGGGCTCCCCGGCATCGAGGTTGTGGCCGCCGCCGCAGACGGGCAGCAAGCGCTTGAGCTCGTGGCCGAGCACAAGCCCGACGCCATTCTGCTCGACCTGCATATGCCCGTGCTCGACGGAATCGGCGCCACCCGTCGGCTGGCCGCGGAACACCCCGATGTCGCGATCGTCGTGCTCACCACTTTCGCGGACGACAGTTCCGTCCTGGACGCGCTGCAGGCCGGTGCTCGCAGTTATCTCACCAAGGACGCCGACCGCACCCGTATCGCCCAGGCGCTACATGCCGCAGCCGGCGGCTTGTCCGTCGTCGACCCGCGCGCCCATGCGACGCTGCTGGCCGCGGCTGCGGGAGGCACCGCTGCGGCAGGCACCGCTGCGGAAGGCACAGCTGCGGGAAGCACAGATGCGGAGCGAGCCAGAAACGGAACTACAGGAAGCGGAACGGGCAGTGTGGCGCCGCCGCCTGACAGCCTGACGCAGCGCGAGGTCGAGATCCTCAGCCTCATCGCCCGAGGCCTCACCAACCCCGAGATCGCTGCGCGACTGTTCCTGAGCGGCCACACGATCAAGACCCACATCGGCCGAATCTTCGCCAAGACCGGCTCACGCGACCGGGCAGCGGCCATCGGCTACGCGCACCGGCACGGCATCGACTGAGACGCGTGCGGGCGACGTCCGGCCGAGTGATGCAGGTGCAATTACGGATTGGCGCATACGGGCTTAGACTCCCCGCGTGAGCGAGGTGCCGCCAGCGTCACCGGCGCTGGCCCCGCTCGGGCCCGGCGCCGGCGCCCTTCGCCGCCCGCGGGTCGCCGCGCTGCTGTCGGCCGCCTGGCAGCGTCGCGTTACTCTCGTGACTGCAGGCGGCGGCTACGGGAAGACGACAGCACTGGCGCAGACCGCGGCCGAGGGCGCGTCCTCGTGGGTCCGGGTGCGGCCCGCCGATGCCCAGGCCGAGTCGCTGTCGACCCGCATCGCAGCGGCGCTGGGCGAGCCGCCATCGCCTGGACAATCCGTCATCGCAGCCGCCACCGGCGCAGACGATCGGACCGAGCTAGCCGAACGTCGCGCCGCGCTGCTCTGTGAACTCGCCGAGTCGCATCCGGGCGACATGCTGCTTGTCGTCGATGGCCTGGAGCACGTACGGGACGACGAGGCAGCTAGCCACCTGCTCCGGGTACTGTCCCTTGAGGCGCCTGCTCGGCTGCATCTCGTGCTATCCGGACGCAGCCTGCCCGAACTCGGACTCGGCGGCGCCCAAGGGCGGGGCGAGCTGCTCGAGGTGACCGCTCCGGACCTCAGCTTCACCGGCGACGAGACCGCGGAACTTGTCGCTATGCGGCTGGGCACGGCTTCGTTGCCGCTAGCGCCGGCTTGCACGTCGCTGACCGGGGGCTGGCCTGCCGCACTGCAGCTGCTACTCGACCGGTTAGAGCGTCTCGATCCCGCCGACCACGGCCGCGCGCTCGACCGACTCGCACATGACCGGGGACACCTTTGGAGAGCGTTTGCCAAGGACCTCTTCGCCGGCGAGCAACCGGCAGCGCGCCGAGTGCTGCGGGTCGCGTCGCTGGCACCCCGCGTCGACGTCGCGCTGCTGGACGGCGTCAGCGCTGCGGCCGGGCCGGGCGGACTGGAGAGCCTGCGTGAACGCGGCTTGCTCGTCGAGGCGGGAAGGCCTGGATATTACCGGCTATCGCCGGTGCTGGCCGGCGCCATCGCAGCAGCCGACGGCGTGGATCCTGACCGGGAAGAGGTCGCAGGCTGGCTCGAGGACAACTCCCGGCTGGAGGAGGCTCTCGAATGCCGTGCAGGCGGCGGCATCGAAGGGACGCGGTCGTTCCTGCGCCGATGCGGACCGGCGCTGGTCCGCAGCGGCGCGGCGGCTCGCCTCATCGAGGTGCTCCGGCAGCACGGCACCGCCAGCGATCCCGGGCTTGACGCTGTCCTGGCTGAGGCTTTGCAGGCAGTCGGTGACTGGGATGCGGCCATCGACCTGTTCGCCAGAGTAGATCAGGCCAGCAGCGGCGCACCGCTGCCAGCCAGCATTGCCTGGCGATATGGATTGCTGCTCTATCTCCGCGGCCAGTCGGTGCAAGCGGCCTCGATACTCGCTGCAGCCCACGACCCGGCCGCGCACGGAGCCGATGACGCGATGGTCTCGGCCTGGCTCAGCACCACGTTGTGGAGCCAGGGCCGACCGGACGCGGCCGCAAAGATGGGAGCGACGGCCCTCAGCCAGGCCGGCTCGAGCGGCGACGCATGCGCCGTCGCCGCTGCGCATGTGTCACTCGCTCTGGTTGCGGCCAGCCGCGGCGAACGCGAGCGCAATGATCAGGAGTACCGGCTCGCGCTTGCGGCAGCGCGCGACGGCGGAGACCGAGTCCAGCTTGCACGCATTCATGCCAACCTCAGCTCGCGCGCGCTGGAGAGCGGCGCCTACGCCCAGGCGATAGCAGAGGCGGAACTGGCGCTTCAGACCGGCTCCGGCCACCGCTTCTTCTCGGCTCTTGCGCTGACCAACAAGGCAGAAGCGCACTTGAGGCTAGGCCAGCTAGCCGACGCCAGTGCATCCGTCACCGAGGCGGGTGCGATCTACGACGCACTCGGGACCCTGCACGGCTCGGTCCTGCAGGTGGTGAACGGCGAGTTGTACCGGCTGCGCGGCGACCTTGTCCGGGCCAGGAACTCGTTCGAGCGGGCCCGGGCTGCCGCCGAGGAGAGCGATGACGCCCATACGCTTGTGCAGGCGCTGGGCGGCCTGGCCAGGGTGCTCGCTGACGAGGACCTCACCGCGGCGCGTGAGGCGGCTGCGGCCAGCCTGGCTCGCGCCAGCAGCCTGGAGCGTGCCGCCGCCCTCTGCGCGGCGGCGGAGGTGGAACTTCGTGCCAGGGAACGGACGGCGGCCCTGTCGTTCGCCCGGCAAGCCGAGGCCGAGGCCCGTAGCACCGATGACCGGGCCGCGCTGGCCGAGTCTCTCGAGCTGCAAGGCGCCGCTCGCGCTGCGGGCGGCGAAGCGCTGCTGCGCTCGGCAGTTCAGCTGTGGGACGACGTCGGCAACATCGCAAGCGCCGCCCGCGCCCGGCTCGGCCTCGCGATGCTCACCGGCGATCAGGAACTAGCGGACTCATCCCGCCGCGAGCTGACCGCAGCCGGCGTAGCGCCAGGTCTCGGCGTTCCCGGCTTGCTGGCGTCTGTCGGCCCGCCTTCGCCCGCGGTACATCGCCAGGTTGGGCATACGGTGGCAATCGTCGCGCTCGGGCGGTTCGCAGTGCTGCACTCAGGTGAACCAGTGCCCCTCACTGCGTGGCAGTCACGCAAGGCCCGTGACCTGCTCAAGGTCCTCGTCGCGCGGAAGGGCCACCCGATTACGCGGGAGGCAGCCGCGGAGGCCCTGTGGCCGGACGAGGATCCGGAGCCTCTGGGTAACCGGTTGTCCGTGGCCCTGAGCGTCGTCAGGAAGATCCTCGATCCGGACCGGCGCCACGCTACCGACCACTACGTCATCGCCGACGCGCGGACCATCGCGCTGCGGACCGGCCGGGTCGACGTCGACCTGATCGAGTTCCTCAAGGCTGCCGACGAGGCGATCGACCTGACTGCGCGGGGTGAGCGTGCGGCCGCAGAGGCTCCGCTTCGACGCGCCCGTCAGGTGTACGCCGGCGACTTCCTCGAGGAAGACCTGTACGAGGAGTGGGCAGTTGAGGCCCGAGAGGAAGCACGCTCGCGACTGCTGACGGTCTTGCGGCTGCTGGCGCGGCTGGCCGCTGACCGCGCCGACGACGACTCGGCCAGCCAGTACCTGGGCCAGTTGCTTGAGCGGGATCCGTACGACGAAGGCGCCTGGCTCGCGCGCATCGCCGGGCAGCAGCGGCTGCGGCGCTACGGCGAAGCCCGACGACAGTACGCCCACTACGCCCGGCGCATGGGCGAGCTCGGTGTCGTGCCCGTCGCTCTCGCGGACGCTGCAGGCTCGCGGCCCTAAGGCCACCTTCAGGCAACCCGAAGCTCGGCTCGGATCCTCAGATCGTGAGGACCTTCATCGTCCGCTTGCAGCACGACGGTGGCGGCGGGGACAGGCACGGCGGCGAGCAGCACGGCGGCGAAGTCCCGCCGCTGCGGGGTGTCGTGGATGAGGTGGCCACCGGCTTGCGGGTCACCTTCCGCAGTGCGGCTGAACTCGTGACTGCCCTCACTACCGCGCTGGCCGCCGACGAGCACCGCGAGCACCGCGAGAACTGATCAAGCCCTATCTAAAGGAGAATCGACATGTCACGCACCAGAATTGCACTGTCCGTGTCGGCTGCAGTGTCCGTTTCGGCTGCTGCCCTGCTGCTGGCTGGCTGCGCAACATCCCACAAGGACGCCCCGCCGAAAGTGAAGGCGGCCGCCATAACCACGCCGTCGAGCAGCGCACCAGCGAGCAGCGCACCAGCGACAACGGCGAGCACGTCAGCCGCCGCCGCTCCGGGCGCGCTATCCGGCTCGTGGACGGGCCAGTACGGCGGCTCTTTCCAGGGCACATTCAAGCTCAATTGGCAGCAGGCAACTAGCAACCTGAGCGGCACGATTCAGCTCTCGAATCCGCCCGGCTCACTTGCCATTCACGGAAGCGTGAACGGCAGCACCATCTCCTTCGGCACTGTGGGCTCGACCGACATCACGTACACGGGCTCGGTTTCCGGCAACTCCATGTCCGGCACCTACAAGGTCGCGACGGCAAACGGCTCGGCGGGAGGCACCTGGAGCGCGTCGAGGAGCTGACGTCGGGCGGCGCAGGACTTGGGGCGCGCGGCCAGAGGATCGCTCGGGCCACCTCTTGGAGGGGGCGAGGTGGCCCGCCGTAACCTGGGCACGTGCGCTCCGCAACCAGGGCTACGCATCTGCTGGAACCGTGGTTCGCGCCGTTCGCGCTCGTCAACGGTTCTGCGCTCGGCCTCGTGCCGATTCTGCTGCCGTTGGCGGCCGCGCCGGATGGCCTGGGCCACGTCGGCCTGGTGATGGGCGCGTTCAACCTCGGGGCATTTGCGGCGCCATTCGTCGGCAGCCTTGCTGACCGCTACCGGGTGTACCGCAGCCTTGCGGCCGCATGCGCGGCCACCTGCGCGCTGTCGCTCTGGCTGTTCCCGCTATCGGGGCCGGTACTGCAGTTGCTGCTGGCCCTGGCCGACGGTGCCGGGTTCGCCGGCGCGGTGACGATAGCCAGCCTGCTGATCGTCGAACGGCGACCAGAGCAAGAATGGAACCAGCGTCTCGCCTGGCTGGAGACCGCTCTCAGCATCGGCCAGGGCGCCGCGCTGGTGCTTTCCGCATGGCTGTCGGGTCTCAGTCCGCGCATCGGCCTGCTGATCGCGGGGCTCGTAACGGCGGCGGCCGTCCCGCTCGCCGTCGTGCTGATTCCCGCCATGCGGGCACCGCCAGTCCGTAACGACAACCGGTCCAGTCCCTCTGTCATCCGAGCGGCAGCGGTCCGATTCGATCGCATCAATCACCGGCTCCGCTCCAGCGGTCACGTGGGCGAGTGGGGACCATCCAGTCCGTCGCGCGCCCATTACCTGCATCAGTGGCGGCACCCGCGGGCTGCGCTGCGAACACGGCTCGGCAAGGGATTCGGCTGGCTGCTCGCCGCATGGATACCGGCCTACGCCGGCTCGGCCATCATCTTCGCCCTATACCCCGTGCTCTTCCGCAACGCCTTCGGGGTCGCGCCCCATACCTCAGCGCTCGCGTTCGCCGGAATCGTCTTCGTCAGCCTGCCTCTGTTTGCGGTGGCCGGTCGTGCCAGCAGACGGCACGGCGCGGCCGCCGTGCTGGCGGGCGCCATGGCGGCTCGGGTCCTGCTGCTTGCCGCCCTCTCGATCCTGGCAGCGATCGGACATGTCGGCGCTGTCCTGCCACTCACCGCCTTTGCCGGAATCATGTTCGCCTGGTCATTCCTGAGCGTGGCCTCCCCTGCCCTCACGGGGCAGCTGATGCCGGGCCGGGAGGGAGATGCTCAGGGTTTGCTTAACGCCAGCAGCGGGCTGGCCGGACTGGCCGGATCTGTCACCGGCGGCCTGGTAGCCGACCAGTGGGGATTCGCCGTGGCGCTTGCTGTCGGCGCGGGGGCCACGGCGCTCGGGCTGATCATCTTTTCGGCCACCCTGCTGCGCCGCGGACGGCCTGCGGCCAACGACGCCTAGCGAGCCGGCCCGATCCGTTGCCGTGACCAGGCATGGCTCGGGGCACACGTAGACGTTGCTCCAGGCGTCGCGTACGGTGATGGTGTTGCTCCGGACCCCGGCAGCTGACCCCACGACATCCTGGGACAAGCGAAGGATCCGGAGTTTTCTTATCTCGCAGAGCCGGCTGCTCGAACGTCACACCATCACTGACTTGAGGAGTCGGCCATGAGAATCACCGCGACCAGGCGACGTCCGCCGCCAGCTGGCATGTGCACATGACGACGGGCTCGGTCTTGCCTGCCGTTGCTGGAACGGAGCCGACGGGCGGCTTCGCCGGAGCGCGGCGCGCGCTCGACTATGACGGCACGTCTCCGTTTCCCGTGGATGGTGCGCGAGAGCTCAGCGCAGGCGGGCGGGTCCAGATAGCGGTGACGGTCGCGATCGTTGCGGGTCCCTTCGCCGGCCTGGCGGCGGCGGTGTGGCTGGCTTGGGGCCACGGCGTTGGCCTTACCGACATCGTGCTCGCGCTGGTGTTCTACATGATCACCGGGCTCGGAGTCACCGTGGGCTTCCACCGGCTCCTGACGCACGGGTCGTTCACGGCTAGGCCAGCGCTGCGGATGGCGCTTGCCATCGCTGGCTCGATGAGCTTCGAGGGTGATGTGACGGGCTGGGTCGCTACCCACCGTCGCCATCACGCGTTCGCCGATCGCCCTGGTGACCCGCACTCGCCCTACCGCTACGGCTGCAGCCTGGCCGGTCAGCTCCGCGGCCTGGCTCATGCTCATATGGGCTGGCTGATGCACGAAGATCCCACGCCGCGGGACCGTTATGCGCCGGACCTGCTTGCCGACCGGCGTATGCAAGCGGTCACCGCAGCATTCCCGGTGCTGTGCATTGCGTCGCTCGCCTTGCCGTTCGCCGCCGGATGGGCGCTGGGTGGCACCCTGCGCGCTGGCCTGCTTGCGCTTGTCTGGGCCGGCCTGGTCCGTATCACGTTGCTCCAGCACGTCACCTGGAGCGTGAACTCGCTGTGCCACGTGTTCGGCAGCCGTCCGTTCCGCACGCGGCGCCACGACCGCGCTACCAATCTGTGGCCACTCGCGCTTCTCTCGTTCGGCGAGAGCTGGCACAACATGCACCATTCCGACCCGGCCTGCGCCCGGCATGGCGCGGACCCGCACCAGGTCGATGTCGCGGCCGGTCTCATTCGGATCTTCGAGCGGGTCGGCTGGGCAACGGCCGTGCGCTGGCCTGACCCGGTTCGCCTCGCGGCGCGTCGCCGCGGGTCAGAGTAAGTCCAGCCACGGCCAGGTCCCGGCCGGGACGCGGGCGGCATGTCCTGCGGACTGCGTTGTCGGCTGCGCTCATTGCCGCGATCTTCGGGCTCGGGCTCCCCCATTTTGCGTCCTACCGCAGCGCCTGGACCACCATGGCGGCGATGACCTGGCCTTATCTCCTGCTGGTCGGGGCTACGGCCGTCGCCAGCATGGCCTCGTTCTGGGTCGTGATCTGCTCCGTGCTGCCGGCTATCCGATTGCGCCAGGCAGCGGTGGTCAACCTTGGCTCCAGTGCGGTGGCCAACACGCTCCCCGCCGGTGGGGCGCTGGCCATGGGGATCAGCTGGAAAATGCTGTCTGGCTGGGGCGTCAGCACGGCCGACTACGTGCTCTACACCCTGGTGTCCGGGACATGGAACGTCTTCGCCCGCCTGGGCCTGCCAGTTCTCGCGCTGGTCGCCTTGCTGACGGTCACGAAGCCGGGTGGGGTCCTCATCATCGGGGCGGTCGCCGGCCTGGCCTTCCTAGTCGCGGCCGTGGTCGGGCTCGGCCTCCTGCTGCACAGCGAGGCTGTCACGTTCCGGGCGGGCCGGGCGGCGCAGCGCATGACGGCAGTTGCCTGCCGGCTGGCGCGCCGGACACCACCTCTGGGCGTCGCCAGCACCGTGGCCGACTTTCGCGACCGCGTCCGCGGCCTCGTCGGCGCGCGCGGCTGGCGGATCACCGCTGCGACCGTGGCCACCAACGTACTGCTGTGGCTGGTGCTGCTGGCGTGCCTGCGTGGCAGCGGCCTGTCCCAGGCTCAGGTGTCGTGGCAGGCATCGCTCGCAGCGTTCGCGTTCGTCCGGCTGCTGACCGTGCTTCCCATCACCCCTGGCGGTGTGGGGATCACCGAGCTCGGGCTGGTCGGACTGCTGGCCGCGGGGGGCAGCCACCGGATCGGGGTTCAGGTGACCGCCGCGGTGCTGCTGTACCGGGCCGTGACCTACCTGCCGCCCATTCTGCTAGGCGCTGGCGCCTGCTTGGTGTGGCGCCACGCGCCTGCCATGGTCCGTCGGGGGCCGGCCGAGGGCGTTGCAGCGGTGCCGCCGAGCGAGGGCTCTACCGGGCCTGCCGTCTGGCAGGTCGGCGCCGCATCCGCAGGGAAGCCAGGATGAGGGCGACGATGAACACGCCGATCCCAATTATCAGCAGGTACAGCAGGCCTTTGACGACCGCGCCGACGATCCCCAGGGCGATTGCGGCGATCACCATGAGCAGAAACAGCGCAATCATGGGTCCTCCCTTCCGGTCCGCTCAGCGGCGGGCCAGCAGTCTCGCGCCGTCAGCGCCGGGTTGGTAGGCCAGCCCATAGTGCTTGAAGATTGCCTCCTCGTCGCGTGCCGGCAGCTCCCCGTCAGTGGTGATCGACGGGGCATCCTTAACCAGCCCTTTGTCGTAGCCGACCTTGAGGTACCCCGGCCCTACGCTCGCCTGGTCCAGAGGGACAAAGACGAGCCGGTGGCGAGTCGGCATTCCGACTTTTACGGTCGCGAATGACGGCTGGTCTGTGCCGGTGTCGACATACACCGCCTCCAGCTCTCCGACCTTGCGCCCCTGGGCGTCCACCACGTCGTGGCCACGCCATTCCCGGATATCGGCCGCCTCGAACACGGCTGGCCACCTCCTCACTACGCCACGTATCCTGCTGTCCTACCCAGGCATCGGCGCCTAATCGTCGGCGCGGCTCCCGGAGGGCTGCACTCGGCTATCCTGACCATGCGTTCCCTACGCGAGGCCGCGGAGGACGCTCAGCCACTGCCCCAGACTCCGACGGGCACGCGAGGCCATCTGAGCCAGCCTCGGACGTGAGCTGTTATGCCGACGACCTATGCATTGCTGAGCACGTATCCGCCGACGCAGTGCGGGCTGGCGACCTTCACCGCTGCCCTGCTGGCTCATCTGGGGCTGCCAGGCGATCAAGTCGCCGTGGTGCGGGTACTCGACGAGCCGGAGTCGACCTCGGCCCCGGAGGTGGCGCATGACCTCATCTCAGGCTCGATTGCCAGTGCGGCCGGTGCAGCGGAAGCGCTCAATGGCTTCGATGTCGTGATCGTGCAGCACGAGTACGGCATTTACGGCGGTCCTGATGGCCAGGACGTCGTGCCGCTGCTGGAAGCCGTACACGTGCCAACCATCGTTGTCCTGCACACTGTCCTGGCCAGTCCGACGGCACGGCAGCGCTCGATCCTCGATGAAGTTATCGCCGCCGCCACCGCCGTCGTCACGATGACCCAGACAGCCCGGTCGCGCCTCCTGGCCAGCTACGGCACGAGCCCTGAGAAGGTATTCGTGATACCTCATGGCGCCGCTGATAACCGCGTGGCAGCAGCGTCCACCAGAACGAGGGCCCAGCCCATGGTCCTAACCTGGGGCCTGCTCGGTCCAGGCAAGGGGATTGAGTATGCGATCGATTCGATGGCCATACTCCGCGACCGGGGGCTGCACGCTGATTATCAGGTAACGGGGCAGACTCATCCGCGTGTGCTTGACCGCGAAGGTGAGGCCTACCGGCGATCACTTGAGGCACGAGCAGGCGACCGCGACGTGGCAGATCGCGTGCATTTCCAGGACAGCTTCTTGCCCACGCCTGCTCTCGGCCATCTGATCGGCGCCGCGGCCGTCGTGCTGCTGCCGTACGACTCGCTGGAGCAGGTGACCTCCGGAGTCCTGATTGAGGCGGTGACCGCAGGAAAGCCCGTGATATCGACCTGCTTCCCGCATGCCAAGGAGCTTCTCGGCGGCGGCGCCGGACTCCTGGTCGCGCGTCAGGACCCGGAGAGCATCGCCGACGCACTCCAGCGCGTGCTGACCGAACCGGGGCTCTCGGCGCGGATGAGCAGTCATTCAGCCGAGCTCGCGCCGCAACTGCTGTGGCCAGCGGTCGCACGGTCGTACCGGGAACTCGCGTCGGCCCTGACCGCCGACCGGGCGGGACTGCCGATATGACCTGCCCGACTCCCCCGTTCCGGCACCTGCAGCGGCTGTCGGATAACGTCGGCCTGCTCGAGCACGCCAACGGAACCGTACCCCGGCATGAGCACGGCTACTGCGTCGACGACGTCGCTCGTGGTCTGATGGTGGTCTGCCGCGAGCCGTTCCCGTCGCATGAGCTCATCACCCTGGGGCACCGGTACCTGTACTTCCTAGCCCAGGCGCAGGTCGCAGACGGGCGGTTCAGGAACCGCCTCGGTTACGACCGGCGTTGGAAGAGCCTGGCCGGGACAGAGGACTGCTGGGGCCGGGCTCTCTGGGGCCTCGGCACCGCCGCCGCGCGCGGTCCAACGGCGGGTATGCGAGAAGAGTCACTGACCCGTTTCAGCCGCGGCGCGCACGTCCCGTCGGTCTGGCCGCACGCCATGGCGTTCGCGGCCCTTGGCGCTGCCGAAATACTCGACCTGTGGCCCGACAACTCCGACGCGCTGACCCTGCTCGAGAGGGTCAGTGACGTCATCGGTCCGCCGCTGGCAGATCCGGAATGGCCGTGGCCGGCATCTAGGCTCAGCTACGCGAACGCGGCACTCGCGGAAGCGGTCATCGTGGCCGGCTGGAGGCTGGGTTCGGATCGGATCCTGCGGGATGGCCTGCGCATGCTCGAGTGGCTGCTGACCGTCGAGACCCGAAACGGGCACCTTTCGGTCGTGCCGGTCGGAGGCTGGGGTCGGGGCGAGGACCGCCCGGGTTTCGACCAGCAACCGATCGAAGTGGCCGCGCTGGCCGACGCGTGCATGCGCGCCGCGACAGTCACCGGTGACACCAGCTGGCTCGCTGGCGTGCAAATGAGCGTGGCTTGGTTCCTCGGCAACAACGATGCGAGGATCCCGCTCCTCGACGAGCGGACGGGCGGCGGATGCGACGGCCTTAGCCGCAACAGCCGCAGTCGCAATCAGGGCGCCGAGTCCACCCTGGCGATGATCTCCGTGCTGCAGCTTGGTGTTCGTCTCGCGCCGGCGCCGCTGTGACGCAAGACCCAGCTATCGGCCGGCTGCTGACTAGAACACCGCACGTACTGAAGCCGGACGCCTCGCGAACTTTCTGCCGGCTGTTCGTGCCCGGCGAGGAGACCCTGATCCAGGGCGAGTCACGCGCGCTGGCCGTCATCGACCGCATCCTCGACTTGACCGAGTTGGAAGCTGAGCAAACCCTGGAGCGGACGCTCGACCGGTTCTCAGCCGGGCATCGCGACCTGTGCGAGACGCTGGAGCGCAATTTCCAGCTCATCGCGGACCGGCTCGACCGCGAGATCAGCCCGTCAAGCATGCGACGGCGGCTCATCGGAGCGTATTTCACGCAGGAGTACGCGCTCGAGGCTGCTGCCCTGTTCAACCCGTCGATGGTCGCGCATCCAGACCAAGCTGCCTGCCAGCCTGGCGACGTCCGGTTCATCATGAGCCTGCGGGCCGTCGGCGAAGGTCATCTGTCCAGCATCGAGTTCCGGACCGGCACGTTCGGCGAGGCTGGCATTCGGTTTGACGAGCCCGGCAGGTTCATCGACACCGGCCGAACCCACCACGTTCCTAATGATCGCGATCTTTTGCTTGGGCAGATGGCCGCGTCCAGTTATGCCGTGGAGTTTGACGAGCGCAGCGCATTGTCCGAGCGGGTGCTGTGGCCCGCTAGCCCGGCCGAAAGCCATGGCATGGAAGACGCCAGGTTCGTGCGCTTCACCGACCGCGGAGAAGCGATGTACTACGCGACTTATACAGCCTTCGACGGCTCGCAGGTCGCGCCGCACCTGCTGGAGACCACGGACTTCCGCACCTTCACCGTTTCGCAGCTCTCGGGTCCGTCGGCACGGAACAAGGGCATGGCGCTGTTCCCACGCCGAATCGCCGGCCACTTTGCCGCGCTGTCGCGCTGGGACCGCGAGAGCAACGCCATCGCGTACTCCGATGACGGGCAGCGCTGGAGCGAGGCCGCCACTATTCAGGTCCCCGTCCGGCCTTGGGAGCTGGTACAGCTCGGCAACTGCGGATCGCCGATCGAGACTTCGGCCGGATGGCTGGTCTTCACGCACGGCGTCGGACCGATGCGGGAGTACGGCATCGGCGTGATCTTGCTCGACCGTGAGGAGCCGGAACGCCTGATCGGCGCGCTAGCCGAACCGCTCCTGGTTGCCGACGAAACAGAGCGGACGGGATACGTGCCGAACGTCGTCTACTCGTGTGGCGCCATGCTTCACGACGGCAGCATTGTGCTGCCGTACGGCTGCAGCGACTCGTCCGTTCGGATCGCCATCATCGATCTCAGCCTGCTACTCGAGCGTCTCGTCTCCGACTGAGATGCCGACTGCCGCCAGGATGGCCTGTGGCGATCCGACCCGGGCGGCGGCCCGGCGGAGGCCGTCCGTCCGCTTACGTCGCAATCTGAAGCTAGAAATGGTTTTCCATAGATTGTGGTAGTCTCTGCACTGTGCCGAGCTGGAGCTTCCTGAGCAATCACGGGCGCGTCCTGCTGTGCCTGGCGCAAGACCCTGGCATGCGGTTGCGCGACATCGCCACCCACGTTGGCGTCACCGAGCGAAGCGCCTACGGCATAGTCGCTGACTTGACCAAGGCTGGCTACGTCGCCAAGCTCAAGGACGGCCGCCGCAATCGGTACCAGATCCAAGCGCACCGCCCGCTTCCGGAGTCAACGGCCCGCGAACGGACTGTCGGCGAAGTACTTGCACTGCTTGCCGACACAGATATCGCCGACACCGACGCTGCCAACACGGACGCTGCCAACACCGAGACTGGCGCCCCCGTGAGCCCGTTGCCGGCCGAAGCGAGCCGCAGCTGAGCCGCGCAGCCGCCCATGGCGCAGCCGTCTGCCCCTTTCGCTGACAATCTGATCGGAGGTCCGTCATGGACCTTGGCAGTGCGCCCGCTTTCGGACTGAGTCTCTCTGCGCGAACTGGCGACGGCGTTGCCATCGCCGAACTGAGCGGCGAGCTCGAGATAACGTCGTCTCCGGCCATCCGCGACCAGCTCCTCGCCGTGCTCCAGCGATATAACCGGCTTGTCATCGACCTGTCTGGGGTTACTTGCTGTGACGCGAGCGGGCTCGCCGTCCTGGTCGGCGCCAGACGCCGCGCTGCCTTGCTCGGCGGGTGGGCGCGGCTGGCCGCAGTTCCCCCGCAGGTGGACGACGCGCTGCGCCGCACTGGGCTATATCCGCATCTCGATGTCTTCCTCACTGCGCAGGGCGCGGCAGCTGGTGCGGCTGACGAGCAGTGCGGCCCATTCGATGCGGCGGCCAGCGACTCAGCCGGGCGATCTGTCGCTCAGCCAATGAGCGCGCGCACGCGGCTCACCGGGCCCCCGGAGGCTCTGGCGGTCTCCGCCAGGTGACCGATCGCCTCGATACGTCGCCCTGATACACGGGCGGACCGGCTCTCACGGTCCGGGGACCTTGGCTCCTGGTTGGCTCCGGCCCAGCGGGAAAGGTTTGGGTGTATGACGAATGAAGAGCGCATCGCCCAGCTAGAGGCCCAGATCGATGACCTGCGCGGCCAGCTGGCGGAGCTGCACAAGCAGATGACCAAATCCCAGATCGATCAGTGGCAGGGGCGCATCGAAGATCTTGAAATTCAGATGCACCTCGGCGCCATGGAGGGCTCGGACCGGCTGAACACGCTGATGCGCGGCCTGCGCTCAAAGTGGGCAGACGCGCGCCGGCAGTTCGAGGACAGAACCTCGACGGCGACGAGCGTGGCGGACACAATGCGCACCGGCCTTGAGAATGCGTTCGCCGAGGTCCGGAAGGCTCTGCTCGAGACCAAGAACAAGCTGGCCTGATCTGCCGTCGTCAGGCGGTGCTCGCCGCCTGCCGCTGTTCGGCCTTCGGTTTCGCTGCTTTTGGCTTCGCTCTTTGTGGTTTCGCCGCTTTTGGCTTCGCTTTCTGCGGCTTCGCAGCCTTCAGCTTCGCGGCCTCCGGCTTTGCCGCCGACGCCTTCGCGGCCTTTGGCTTCTTGTCGTGCCCCGCTGGCGGCTTAGCGCGACGCTGCCCGACGACCTTGAGCAGATCGGCGATGCCGTCTTCGATGCCGGCAGCCAATATCTCGAGGTCCGGAGTTGTCGCGTAGTCGCCCGTAATCCCGAACGTGACCTGACCGCAGTAGGTGAAGATCGAGACACCAGTGCGCAGCGTGGTCGCAATGGGTACGTAGGGGATGATCTCCACAAGCCGACGGCCGAGCGCATAGAGCGGGAACTGCGGCCCTGGGATATTGGTGGTCACCGTGACGATCTCCCGCTGCGGGATGCTGAAGACGAGCCGGACAAACATCGAGGCCAGGACTGGCGGCATATACCGCCGCAGCGACACGAACGCCTCGCCGGCCTCGGCCTGGCTGCTGGCCTTCAGCGTTGCCATCTGCGCGATAACGGCAGCCAGGCGCTCCGCCGGATCGGATATGTCGACTGGAAGGTTGGCTACAAGCGCCGACAGCCGGTTCTCGTAGACGTTCTCCTCCCCCGGGCTCCGGACTGAGACAGGGACCAGCGACCGAACCATCGACGGCGCGGGCTCCTCCGCGCGGGCCAGCAGCAAAGCGCGGAAGCCGCTGCTGATAACGGCAAGGAAAACGTCGTTGACCGTACCGCCAACCTCGTTCTTGATCGTCTTGACATCGTCGAGCGATGCCCTGGCCCAGGTGTAGCGGCGCTGCCGGCCGATAGGGCCGCTCAGGGACGAGGCGGCTGCCGGTTGCAGCGCCCTGGCGTATCGAGCCAGACCTCGCGCCGTCTGGGCTGCCTTGCTGACGGCGAACCCGGGGTCCGCTAGCGCGCCCCGGATCGCGCTCCGCTCGTGGACCGGCATCAGTGCCGCGTTGATGGCGGCGCGCGCCGCGAGCGCCAGCCCTGACGGCTCAGGTCGCGCCGGACGATCCGGCGCCGCTGGCAGGGGGGGCGGCTCGGGGGACGCATCGAAGATCACACGGTACAGATCAATAGCCGATACGCCGTCGACCATGGCGTGGTGCACCTTCGTGATCAGCGCCCAGCGGCCCTGATCCACGCCTTCGACCAGCCAGAACTCCCACAGCGGGTAGTTGCGGTCAAGCCGCTCCGCCATCACGCGCGCCATGAGCCGGCCAAGCTGGTGGTCCCCGCCCGGCGACGGCAGTGCGGTGTGCCGGACGTGGTACCGGAGATCGAAGTGCGGATCGTCTACCCAAACCGGCGGCCCGATGCCAAACGGAACCCTACGCAGCTTCCTTCGGTAGAAGGGGAAGAGTGGCAAGCGCCGAGCAGTCGCCTCGAGAAACTCCTCATACGAGGGCACTGGGCCGTCGAATACCGCGGCCGATGCAATCGCGAATGAAGCGTTATGGTCCTGGTCTTCTGCATCAACGAACGCTGCATCCAGTGGATTCAGCTGCTCCACAAACCCGCCCCCAACGGTGCCAGCCTCGTGCTCCGTGCGGTCCCGCACGGCCAGTGCGACGGGCTCACGCTACGGAGCAACCGGGCTCCTCGACATGGCCGAAGGTCTCGGGCGGGAGGACCTACGGCATCGGCGCGATCACAGCTCCTGGACCGTCTCCTGCAGAGTCCGATCAATGTTCTTCGGATCGACATCGAGTTCCCTGGCGGTCTGCTTCTGCGCTCTCGTGACGGCTTTCTTGATAGTGTCCTCGATCTTGCTCTCTCCGACGACGATGAGGCCGGCTTGGCCTGGATCGATGAAATCGCCGAGTTCCTTGGCGTCCGACCGCGACATCCCCTTAGCCAGGTGCCCGCTAACGCCGCCGATGACACCGCCGGCCGCGGCCGCGCCCAGTAGTGACGGCGGGAAGAGCACGCCCACAGCCGCGCCCGCGGCAATTCCCCACCAGGCGCCATGCCGGGTGGCTGTCTCGTCCTTGTTCTCGTGGATCTTGCCGCTGGCATCCTTGGTGATGATGGCCGCATCGTAGGAGCCCACCAGGCCTGCCGCGTGCGCGTCCTTGACGACTAGGTAGTCGTCGCGGGCCTGGTACTCGTCTGGATAGGTCGCGACTAGCACGAAGGTGCTGTCAGAACCGGACATTCCGCTCCCCCATATCGCTGACATGATCACGTTGGCCATCCGCTGGCCGCCCGTCGTGATCAAGGTTGTCAGCTCGCGACTCGCGGAGTCTTCACCCGTAGTGGGCGAAGACAGCCTCAGGCCGCTGGGGTCAACGGCGACGGGGGCACAACTAGCCGAGAAGCGTCGCGACGCGGTGAGCTAGATCACGACAAGGGCAGGTTGCCGGGAGCGCACCGAGCCGGGTACTCTGCTAAGCGTTTGACCAGGCACCTCGTTCGGTGAGGCGTCGACATGAACACAGGCCACTGATCCGACGACGTCGAGAGACGCCCAGGGTCAGGACAGGTCTCCCCGGCCTAAGGGGTGACCCGAAGTGGCTGCACCTGATGGTGCTACGTCGTGTCGTGCCAAAGCTCTGACGAGAAGGGGTGCAACCGGCTGTCTGCCGGATTCCTCCCTATGTGCCTGTTCGCGAGGACTGTGCTGTTGCGGCACCGTTCGTTCGCGGCACTGTGCGACACCCGCGTGTGTCCTGGCCGGAGGGAGGCGAGACATGGATAGCAATAGTCCGGGTCATGATCGACCCCTCCATCCGAGCTTTCTCGTTCTCTTCCGGCACGCGGTAACCGCCCGCCCTGCGCGGCGTCGCATCGCAATCTAGCTCGCTGCCTCAGCGCAGCGCCGACGGATGCTGCGTGCCTCCCGACATGGCCCCTGACCGGGGAGAGGGAGGATCACCATGACGGCCGCAATGGAGTACCGGGGCGCGGTACTTGACTCCGAGCACGTTGGCGACATCCGCGGCGCGCTTGGCACGATCCAGCTGGACGACACCGCACCGCGCCGCGGGCTGAGCCGCAAGGCCAAGACCCTGCTGGCGATCGTCGGCCCCGGCCTGATCGTGATGGTCGGCGACAACGACGCCGGCGCATTCGCCACGTACGGTCAGGCGGGACAAAACTACGGCACCCGGCTGCTCTGGACACTGCTGCTGCTGGTCCCGGTGCTGTACGTGAACCAGGAGATGGTGCTGCGCCTCGGCGCGGTCACCGGGGTCGGGCACGCTCGCCTGATCCTGGAGCGCTTCGGCAAGTTCTGGGGCATGTTCAGCGTCGTCGACCTGTTCATCCTGAACGCCCTGACCATCATCACCGAGTTCATCGGCATCACGCTCGCGGCCGGATACCTGGGGCTGCCCAGGCTCGGCGCGGTGGCGCTCGCGGCCGCAGTGATCACCGGAGCTGCGTTCACCGGTAGCTTCCGCCGGTTCGAGCGGATAGCGGTCGCGTTCTGCGCGGGCAGCCTCCTGCTGATCCCGATCTACTTCCTGGCGCACCCAGCTCCGTCGCAGATGGCGCACAACTTCGTCCTCCCGCAGCTACCGGGCGGCGCTGGCCAGCTGTCCACCGTCATGCTGCTGGTCATCGGCATCGTCGGCACTACCGTCGCACCGTGGCAGCTGTTCTTCCAGCAGTCCTACGTGATCGACAAGCGGATCACCCCGAGGTTCATGAAGTACGAGAAGGTCGACCTGTGGATCGGCCTCGTCATCGTGGTCATCGGGGGCGCTGCCATCATGGGCGCCACCACAGCCGCGTTCGCCGCGACGCACGGCTTCGGACACTTCAGCAATGCCGCCGACCTCGCGGTTGGCCTGCAGGCTTACGCGGGGCGCACCGCAGGCGTACTCTTCGCGATTGCGTTGCTCGATGCGTCCATCATTGGTGCGTTCGCGGTGTCGCTGTCGACTGCGTATGCGATCAGCGACGTGTTCGGCATGAACCACTCCCTGCACCGCGGCGTGAAGAACGCGAAGGGGTTCTACGCCATTTACGCGGCCCTCATCGGTGCCGCTGCGACAGTCGTGCTAATCCCGGGCTCGCCGCTGGGCCTGCTGACCGAGGGCGTCCAGGTCCTGGCTGGCGTTCTGCTGCCGTCGGCGTCGGTGTTCCTGCTGTTGCTCTGCAACGACAAGGACGTCCTCGGCCCGTGGGTCAACGGACGAAAGACGAACATGTTCACGGCGGCCGTCGTGGCCGTCCTGGTTTCGCTGTCGGTCATCCTGACCGCCTCGGTGCTCTTCCCGCACCTGAGCTCGCATCAGATCATCGACATTATGGGCGCTTGTGGTGTCGCGTCGGTGCTCGCCGCCGGCTATGCCCTAGCCCGCCGCCAGCGGGCTGGCGCTGCCGCTACGGCGACCGTCGACCGTTCCGGCCAGGAGAACTGGCGGATGCCGCCGCTGAACCTGCTGGAGCGGCCAGTGATGTCGACAGGCCGGAAGATCGGTATGTCGGCGCTGCGGCTCTACCTCGGCGTCGCCATGATCCTGGTCATCGTCAAGATCGTCGAACTCGCCGTCGGCCACTAGCCGCCGCATCCGCGCACGCTCAGCCCCCGCCCAGCTGGACTGCCTTGACAACCAGGAGCACGACCGAGATCAGCAGGTAGCCGCGGAGCATCGACATGGCGAGCCGGGTCCCTGGTGACCAGGTGACCGGCTTGAGCAGCGCAAGCTGCGGCATCCGCCAGCTCTGCCGCTGGGCGCGGGACATGATCGTGCGCGGATGCGGCACCGGGGGCGGTCGCCGCGACCGGGTCAGCCACAGCCATCCGCCGGTCGCGCCCGCGCCCGTCAGGAGCAGGAGCAACAGCGCGATCGCGACCCGAGCCGAGTTGACGCGGGGGAAAAGCGTCGTCACCACCAGCGTGCCGGACAGCGCGAGTAGCACGCCGATGATGCCGCTGGCCAGAATGTTCAGCCAGCGGTGGTTCATCCACGGACCGAGCACCTGGGCGTCGTTGCACAGCAGTAGCAAGAAGACCGATGCCGACGGCAGCAGCACCCCTGCCAGCGCCTGCACGGCTGTGGTGAGCAGGCCGAGCGGAGCGCCTGGGATCAGCACGATCCCGGCGGCGAGCGCGATCATCGCGGCGTAGCTCGCGTAGAAGGGCCGGGCGTCGCTGAACTTGCGGTGAAGCGAGTGCTTTATGCCGAAGACGTCACCGAACGCGTAACTGGTCGACAGGGTGACGGCCGCGGCGCCGATGATGGACGCGTCCAGCAGCACGATCGCGAAGAGTGCGCCCATGACCCGGCTGTGCATGCCAAGTGCGGTGGCAACCCCGAGCGCACTGGTGAAGTGTCCGACCAGGGCGCTGCCGCGGACCGCAAAGACGGCCACGATCAGGATCGCCGCTGCCCCGAGGACAACCACCACCGCGCCAAGCGAGGTATCAGCCCGTTCGTAGCCGATGAACCGCGGCGTGATCCGTTTGTCGATCACGTTGGATTGCTGGAAGAACAGCTGCCATGGCGCGACGGTCGTGCCCACAATCGCGATGATCAGCAAGATCGCATCGGAGCTGACGCCGCCCTGGATGCCCGGTACGACAAAGTGATACGCAACCGAGCCGTAACTCGGATGGGAAAGCAGCAGCAGCGGGAGCAGCACCAGGCTGGCGGCGATGAACAGGAACATGGCGCGCTCCCAGCGCCGGAAGCTGCCGCTCGCCGCGATGATCACGAGCAGGACGGCGGCCGCGGGCACAGAGGCGTACGGAGTGATGCCGAAATAACGCAGCGCCAGCGAGACGCCGATGAACTCAGTGACGATGGTCAGGAAATTCAGCAGGAACAGGTCTCCGACGCTGAAGGCGCCCCAGAATCTCCCGAACCGCTCGATGATCAGCCGGGCATGGCCCACGCCGGTCACGGCGCCAAGCCTGACCACCATCTCCTGATTCACGATCAGCACCGGGATCAGCAACAGCAGCACCCACAGCAGGCTGTAGCCGTAGTTCTGCCCAGCCTGCGCATACGTGGCGACCCCGCCGGCGTCGTTGTCGCCGATCATGACGATCAGCCCGGGGCCGACGATCGCGAGGAACGTGACCAGCCGGCGTCGCCACCCGCTGCGGGTCGCGTCATCATCGAGACGGATGCGCCCGAGTGCCCCCTCGATGTCTCCGACATGCGCGCTGTCGAGCACCGGGCTGGGCGAAACCAAGATCCTTTCGGGAACGGGGCCGACGGCGGTCGCCGCCGGCTGCGGCTCGGCAGCGTCGGTCACGACGAGTCCCCGTGATGGGCATCCGGTGGCTCGGCTGCTTCGCGCCGCCGCCAGTCACGAGGGAGCGTGGCTTCGAGCACGTCGTCGACGGTGATGATGCCGATCATGGTCCGGCGCTCGTCGACCACTGGCACGCTAATCAGGTTGTAGTCGCTCATCAGAACCGCGACGTCGGCCACGTCCGTGCCGGCGCCAACGCGCACCGGATCAGCGTCGTAAATATCGGTGATCGCCGCCGACTGGTCGGCTTGCACGAGCTCGACAAGCCGGACGACGCCCGACAGGCGCCCGCGCTGGTCTACGACATGCACGCTCGTGAGCGCCTCGGGCTCGAGGGAAGACGCGTCGGCGACAGCGGCAAGTGCCTCGTGTGCGCTGGCCTGCGGGGGAACGGACACGAAATCCACGCCCATCAGGCCGCCCGCGCTCGCCGGGTTGAAGCCCATCAACGTCAGGACTTTCGTGCGCTGGCCGACCGGAAGCAGGTTCAGTACCGGCTGGCGCCGCGACTGCGGCAGCTCCGCGACAGCATCGGCCGCATCGTCCGCGTGCATCCTGGCCAGGACCGCGGCTATGTCCGCGTCCGTTCTCGCGCCGAGCAGGCGGGTTGCCAGGTCTTCGTTGAGTTCCTCGAAGACGTCGGCCTCCAGCTCCGGGTCGGCGTGGACTTGACCGAGGATCTCTGATTCCTCCGCCTTCGACGCCTCCTCGAGCAAGTCGGCGATCTGGGCTGGCTTCAGGCGCCGGATACGCCCGAGCGGCCCTCGCAGGAGGGCGCTACCCGCGTGGCCGATCAGCGGCTCGAACTCGGCCCAGTCGCGGAAGTGCGCCGGGCCCGGCGACGCGGCCATGACACCACGTCCGCCGAAGAGCCGCCGGGGACGGCGGTGCGTGTCAACGCCGGCCAGCACCCAGTCCCCGTTGCGCTGCTCAAGCTCAAGGTCGAAGGCCTTGACGAGCCGTGCGCTCGCCACATCGATGAGACGATGCCCCAGCACGTCAGCTCGAAGCAGCACCTCACCATCCCTGCGCTCGAACTTCCGCAGGTCGATCTCGTTGCTCGTCAGCGTCAGGACCGCTGGATCCGCCGCGCTGGCGTGCTCGAGCGGCACATAAACGTCGCGGCCGGCAACGTCGGCGACCAGTCCGGTGACGAGGGGCAGGTCAGCCCCGCGCCAGCGCACGATCACATCGGAGAGCCGCCCGATCGGCTGGCCCTTGTCATCCGTGAGCGGGCGCTTCATCAGATCCCACAAGCCGAGCGTGCGCACAACAGCATCGTTCATCACGTCATCGTCGCACCAACCGGTGAATACAAGGTGACACCTGGGACGGCACCCTCGTCACGATTGGCTCGCCCAAAAACAGCGCTAGCGACAGGCGGCGCACAATCCGAGCACGTCCAGCCGGTGACTGTGCGCCTGGAAGCCCTCGGCGTCGGCGAGCTGGCTGATCGCGTCGGCAGCCTGCTGCTCGAAGCTAGCGGGCAGCGTCACGTCGATCACCTTGCCGCAGTTCATGCACAGCAGGTGGTGGTGGTGCTCCGTCAGGTCCTCGGCGAGCTCGAACCTGGTGAACTCGTCGCTAGCCGTAACCCGGCGCACCAGGCCGGCCGCGTGCAGGTCAGTAAGGTGCCGGTAGGCAGAGCTGCGCGGCAAGCCAGGCAGGCGCTCGGCGATGTCTCCGATGCTGACCGGGTGACCGGCGCTCACGAGCAGGTCGACGATGGCGCGCCGACCGCTGGTGTACCGCTGGTCAATCAAGCGGAGGCGGCGCTCGACGACACCGTGCATGTCGTCGCTCAGTTCCTCGGCTGACATGACGCTCCCTACCTAGCCGGACAAGCGGGCCCTATTCGCCCGTTAGTGCTCGTCGTAATGATCACCGTCGGCAGCGTGCCGGTGTCCATCATGGGCGTAGTCGACGTGGTTGCCGTGCGGGATCGGCTCGTGCCCGCAGCCCGGGCCATGCATATGACCGTGGCCGGCATGCGCCAGGTGCGGGAGCGGATGTTCATCGTAGTGGCCGTCGTGCGGCGCGTGAGCATGCCCTTCGTGCACGTAGTCGACATGTCCCTCGCGCTCGGCGCATGCATGCCCGCAGCCCGGCCCGTGCACGTGGTCATGATCGTGAACGTGATGCTCGGCGGATGTCACGGCTCCTCCTTGCTGTGATGAACGGCGTCAGCGACGATGTGGGCCACGTGCTGGTCGGCCAGCGAGTACACCGCCTCGCGGCCGCGGCGCTCCACCCCCACCAGTCGGGCGCCGCGCAGTACCCGCAGGTGCTGCGATACCAGCGGCTGGCTCATCCCAAGGCGCGCGACCAGTTCGTGCACGAAGCGCGGCTGCTCAGCCAGCTCCGTGACGATGGCCAGCCGCGCCGGGGCGGCCAGCACTTTCAGCAGTTCCCCGGCAGCCTCGAATCCTCGCGTCTGCGGCGACACCAAATAATATAAACACATGCAGATCTGTTTATGCAAACAGTCGGGGGGACGCCCCCTGACCAGCCCCCGGAACGGTCGGCCGTGTCGGCGATTCCGACTTGCACTGAGACTCAGTCTCAGACTATGTTTCGTTGCATGCCAATCTCTCGCCTCACCAGCCGGGGCCGGGTAGCGGCCCTGGCGGCGGTGATGACTGCCCTTGCCCTGGCGGCCGTCGGCTGCAGCGCTGGCAACGCCACCGATTCGGCTCACAGCACAACGGTGATCAACGCCATCGGCGCCGAGAGCGAGTACGCCAACGTACTGAGCCAGATCGGCGGCAAGTACGTCCACGTGACCGCGATTCTCGACAATCCGAACACCGATCCCCACACGTTCGAGGCCAGCCCGCAGGTCGCGCAGGAGGTTAGCAGCGCTCAGCTGATCGTCCAGAATGGCGTCGGCTATGACAGCTGGATGACCAGGATCGAGTCGGCTTCCTCGAATACGCAGCGCAAGGTCATCGTCGTTCAGGATCTGCTCGGCTTGCCGGACAGCACTCCGAACCCGCACCTGTGGTACGACCCGAAGACGATGCCCGCCGCGGCCAAGGCCATGGCCACCGACCTGTCGGCCCTGCAGCCAGGCCACGCGGCCTACTTCCAGGCCAACCTGACAAAGTTCGACAACTCGCTGAGCCCCTGGCTGACAGCCATCGCGCAGTTCAAGACCAAATACGCCGGCACCACGGCAGCGACCACCGAGCCAGTGGCTGATTACCTTCTGACGGCCATGGGCATCAGCAACCGCACGCCGTTCACGTTCCAGGCGGACATCATGAACGGCGTCGACCCCGCACCTCAGGACATCGCGCTGGAGAACGGGTTCTTCAGCAAGCACCAGGTCAAGGTCTTCTGCTACAACCAGCAGGTCGTGGACGCCCTCACGACCTCGATCCGGCAGAATGCGCTGAACGATGGGGTGCCGGTCGTCGGCGTGTACGAGACGATGCCGACCGGCTACACCTACCAGAGCTGGATGCTCGCTGAGGTCCACGCCATCGAGAAGGCAGTGACCAGCAAGGTCTCGACACAAAAGTTGTGACACAGAAGCCAGTAATGAGCTACCAAGACCAGGCCGCGTTGACGCCCGAAATCCCCGTCACGCCCGAAATACTCCGCGTCGACAACGTCGGCGTCGCGCTCGGCGGGCGGCAGATCCTCGACCAAGTCAGCTTCACCGTCCAGGCCGGCGAGTTCACCGGGCTGATCGGCCCGAACGGCGCAGGCAAGACGACGCTGCTGCGAGTCATTCTCGGCCTGCAGCGGCCAGGCGCCGGCACGGTGACGATCCTCGGCCAGCCTCGCTCGCTGCGGAGCCAGCCCATCGGCTACGTCCCGCAGAAGGTAGTGCTGGATCCGGATATGCCGATGCGGGCCAGGGACCTGGTCGCGCTCGGACTGGACGGCAACCGGTTCGGCCTCCGGCTCCCCTCGGGGCAGCGAGCCCAAGCCGTGCGCGAGATGCTGCACGCGGTGGATGCCGAGCGGTTCGCTGACGCCAGAGTCGGGACGCTGTCCGGCGGCGAGCAGCAGCGCGTGCTGATCGCCCACGCCCTCATCGCGCGCCCCCGGCTGCTGCTCCTCGACGAGCCACTGGCCAACCTCGACCTGAGCAGCGGCCAGGGAATCATCAGCCTGCTGGCCCGCATAGCCAGGGAGCAGCAGATTGCCGTCCTGTTGTCCGCGCACGAGATGAACCCGCTGCTCCCGGTGATGGATCGAGTCGTCTACGTCGCCGGCGGGCGGGCGGCGAGCGGCCCAGCGAACGAGATCGTCACGAGCGAGGTTCTGAGCCGGCTGTACGGTCACCGGGTCGACGTGCTGCACGTGCATGGCCGCGTGCTCGTCGTGGCCGGCCCGGACGCCGCGGCCGAGGCGGCCGACAACGAGGCGGGCCCGCGGGTGCGGCCCGCGGAAGCGAGCTGACCGGCCGTGCACCAGCTGTACACAGCCGTATTCGAGCCAGGGTTCTTTGGCAGCCCGCAGGTGCACATCGCCGCCACCATCGGCGGCGTGGTCGCCATCGTCTCTGCCGTCGTCGGTGTGTTCACGGTGATGCGCGGGCAGTCCTTCGCCGGGCACTCGCTCGGTGACGTGTCCGCGGCGGGCGGCTCGGGTGCGCTGCTGATCGGGCTTAGCCCCGTCGCCGGCTTCGTCGGCCTCGGCATCGTCGGCGCGGCGGTCATGGAGATGATCGGCGTTCAGCGGCTGCGCGGCCGCGACCTGGCCACCGGCATTGTCCTCGGCGCCGCCATCGGCCTGTCGGCGCTATTCCTGTACCTCACGGCCACCACCGGCGCGACCACAGGCGCCACCCAGCAGGTCCTATTCGGGTCCATCTTCTCCACGACCAGCGGGACCATCCCGGTCGTGGCCATCCTCGGCGGGCTCTCACTCGCTGGCATCGCGCTGATCTTCCGGCCCTTGCTGCTGAGCACGGTGAGCCCTGACGTCGCTGCCGCGCGCGGCGTCCCGGTCCGCCTTGTGGGCGTGCTGTACATGCTGGCCTTGGCCGTATCGGTCGGGCTCTCCTCGCTTGCCATCGGCGCCATACTGTCGACGGCGCTGCTGATCGGCCCGGCCGCCGCGGCGCTGCGCCTGACCAGTCGAGTGGCCTCCGCGCTCGTAGTCGCCTGCCTGATCGGCGTGCTCGCCACCTGGCTCGGCGTGCTGCTCTCCTGGGACAGCTACTACTGGGGATCGGCTCACCTCGGGCGGCTGCCCGTCAGCTTCTTCATCGTCGCCCTCATCTTCGTGACCTACCTCGTCTCCGGCGCGGCGGCTGCGAGATCCACGCGAAGTGCCGCCCGGCGCCGGAACCTGGTCAGGCCGACCACCGAGCACGAGCGCATCGCCACGTGATCCACGCACGACCGGCGCGGAAGGAGGGCTCATGTTCACCGGCTTCATGATGAACGCGTGGATCACAGGCACCATCGTCGCGGTGGTGGCCGGCGTGGTTGGGTACTTCGTCGTCCTCCGCGGCTCGGCGTTCCCAGCGCATGCCATCCCGAAGGGCGCGTTCGCCGGCGCGGCGGCTGCCAGCCTGCTGGGCATCAGCACCCTCATCGGCCTGGGAGTTTTCTCGCTCCTCGGCGCCGTCGGGATCGGCTCGCTGAGCCGTCGCGGCCGGAACGACGTCGCGACGGCCCTCGCACTCGTCATGATGCTCGCGCTAGGAGCCGCGTTCCTGTCCAGGACCACCGAATACGAGCCGGAGATCTACTCGCTGCTGTTCGGCGAAATCCTCGGCGTGAGCTAGCAGCGCGATCCTGCCCGTCGCCGGGCTCGCCGTCGCGTGCATCGCCGCGGTCGCGGTCATCTACCGGCCGCTGCTCCTGTCCTCAGTCGTGCCGGAGATGGCAGCGGCCAAGGGCATCCGCAGCTACCGCATCGAGATGTGCTTCCTCATCGTCGTCGCGCTCGCGACCGCGGTCACAGTGCCGGTCGTTGGCGCCCTGCTGATCTTCAGCCTCATGATCGGACCGCCAGCGGCTGCCCGGTCGCTGACCAGCAGGCCCCTGCTGGCGATGGTCTTGGCGGTACTGATCGCGCTCATGACCATCTGGGCCGCGATCGCCCTGTCGTATCAGTACAACTGGCCCGTCGGCTTCTTCGTCGGCGTCCTGGGCGCCGTGTCCTACGCGATCGGCCGCGGCTGGTCAGCCTGGCAGCGCTCCCGGTCAAGCGTCAGGCCCGCACTTGCCGTCCGGCAGCCCTGAGCAGGTCAGTTCTGCCCGCCGCGGCACCGACCGGCCTATGGTGTCTAATGGCAGGTGGATGTCGTCGCAGTTCGTATACGCGTCATTGGGCCTGCGAACTCTGACCAGGAGGCAGCGACCATGACGGCTCCGGACGTCTGGATTGCCAAGGAGGATGGCTCCGACGTCATCCGTGCCGCCGATGTCGCTGCCGTGGGCCGTGACTATAACGGCAACATCAGCGCTCGGATGTCCGGCGGCGAACAGGCGGCTGTGACGCTGGTGCTCGACCACGGCCATGACGGCGGGCACACGCCCGATGACTTCCACCGTCAGCTAATCAAGATCGTTTCCCAGCTCGGAGACACAGCCGAGCCCGCGATCATCCGGCCAGTCCACGACACAGAGCGTGGCTGGCGGTGGATCACCGAGCGTCTCTAGGCGCTGGCCAGCCAGCGCTAGCCTGACAACCGTTATTGCGGGTCGCTTGGATGCGGACTCAGGGGCGTGGTCTGCAGGGTCATCCAGTCGTACTGGGGCAGCGCGGCCACGATCTCCTGCATCTCACCGCGAGTGGCGGCGCTCCACAGGCCAAGCGTGTGCCACTGCCCCGGTTCCGCGGGCAGCGCCCACAGCCGGAGCAGATGGCCCTGGCTGGCTAGCTCGCGCGCGCGGTCGGCCTCGCGCGCCGTGGTCTGCGCTGCAGCGGCATCAGGCATGCCAGCTGGGACAGCGATGTTCATGCTGATGAGGAACTCCGGCCCGCCTGCGCTCTTGGCGACGCCCGGATCATTCGGGTGCGGCGCGAGCGCAGTGACCTGGTCGGTGCGCCAGACGTGCAGAGGCATCGAGGCGAGCACCAGTTCGAGCTTGTCCTCGTCGTCGGCGGCGAACAGGCCGAGCGTGCGCCATTCGCCTGGCTCGAGGGGAGGCCGCCACAGCCGCAGCAAGTTGCCCTGCGCCGCCAGCTCCGCCGAGTGAGCCGATTCGCGGGCCCGCACATCGTCGACATCCTGCTCGGGGGTGCCGTCAGGAACGTGAGTGGTCATCGTGACGAGATACTCCATCGTCGCTCCCCCGTGAGACCCGTGCTCGGCATGATCGCTGACTCGCCCGACTGGCACTTCCCGGCGTCGACATCGATAAACGGCCGTGCCGGAGGATACCTGGTGCAGGCGCACGCTTATTGACGTGCCGCCACGGGCTCGCGGTCAGCGCGTGCTACCCTGCCGCAGGTTCGCGACCGCCGCGGAATAGCACGCTGTCGACGGAGCGCCGAACGCTGGCCTCGCTCTGAGGCACGATTCCGAGCCTTAGCACCAGCTGTGGATAGCTGCTGTCGCCGAGCTGAGCGCGCAGGACCTCGCGCAGCCAGTCAAGCTCCACCGGCTGACTGTATAGGGACGCCGCTACGCCGTGAGCGGTGGCCATCAGCAGGATCCGCTGCAGCGCCAGTCCTGCGTGTACCCAGTCGGCCAGGCCGTCGGTCGGCGTCGTCAGCAGACAAACGACTCCCGCGAACCGCGCACCAGCAGCAGCGCTGGACGCTGGCAGCCCCCAGCCGCGGCCGTGCGCGAAGTCACGGCTCGCAAACTCCGGTGTGGTGCGCTCGGGTCGGGCCGGATACGCCAGCGGCGAGACCCCGTCGCGCCGGGCGCTGCCGAGCGGTGGCGCCCAGGCCGCGAGCTCTCGCACGTAGGCACTCTCATTCCGTTGGGCCCATTCCGCCAGGTCCACCACGGCTGCAACCGCAGCCCGGCTTCCTTCGTCGCTCGCGATGCGCAAATACGCGCCCTCCTGGCGAGCATCATGCCGTACCGCGCTGAGCAGGCCACTTGGCAGCGGAAGCGGCCCGAATCCGCCGCGGTGCGACCGCCGGCGCGTCACGTGCCTGAACAGCGCGAGCTCGTAGTCAGACGGTGGCGCGCGGTGCCGCCACCGCAGGCGGGCGACGACCAGCGGGTCGGTGGGGTCAGGCAGCACACGCGTCTCGGCGATGTAGCCAAGCGACCGCAGCGCGAGCTTGGCCGTGAATAGCGCCGCACCACAGCTGATCATCATCTCGCGGCCGGCCGGGTCGGTCACGCCCAGGTGCCGCTGCCTGTCGGCGTGCAGGACGATCTCAGCGCCGCGGACGGCGAACCACCAAGGCTGTGTGTTGTGCACCGACGGTGCCCACACAGCCGCCCCCACGACATAAGCCGCTACCTCGTCCCCTGTGACCGTCGGCAGCTCATTGCAGCGCTGTTCGGTAATGACGGACATGGCTCACGTCCCTTCCACTGGAGCGAGCAGGCTAGGCGCCCACCCGGAGGCCGTGGCGAAGCTGACTGGCGACTTGCCGCGTCCAGTCGCGCACCTGGCCTGGATCGCGCCAGTCGCCCGCTTGCTTCTTGGCCATGTTGCTGGCCGTGAATCCGCGCGCATACGGCGAGAGGCGGCCCCCGAATGTGGCGTGCCCGCGAGCGCCGACTAGCCGCATTAGCTCCGCGACACCGCGAACCGGCGGTAGGTCGCGCTGTACGGCCGTCCCGTCGAGCGGCCCGCTTGAGAAGAAATAGGTCTGGCACTGCCTGAGCTCGGTAGCGTTACGCGTCACGAACTTGCGCGCGCCCCGGTACCATCCGCCCGAGTAGAGCGCGCCACCCACGATCACCGCGTCGAATTCGCTGAGCTCGTGTACGTCAGCGACTGACCGCACGTCCACTACGAAGCCCTGCGCACGCAGCTCATCGGCTACGTGCTGGGCGAGTCCCTGCGTGCCGCCACGTTTGGATCCGTATGTCACCAGGATTTGCATGGGGCACCCCTTGATCTGCCGGGTTGCTGGCTGACCGTCCAGCCGGCCCTCACGTTCCAGACTCCGCGCCCAGACGAACGTGGGTAGGGACGTTGGTCCCGCCGAACGTCCCGGCCCCTTACCGCGTGGTAGCGGTCCCCGGCGTCACCAGGCCGCTCTCGTAGGCCAGGACGACAAGCTGGGCCCGGTCCCGTGCCGCCAGCTTGCTGAGGATGCGGCTGACGTGCGTCTTGGCGGTGAGCGGGCTGAGAAACAGGCGCGCAGCGATCTCGTCGTTCGACAGGCCCGCAGCGACCAGGCACATCACCTCGCGCTCCCGGTCAGTCAGGCAATTGAGCAGCCGCTTGTCGGCGGTGCGCCGCTCTGGCTGGCTCGCCAGGTCGGTGATCAGACGCCTCGTGATGCTGGGCGCGAGCAGCGCATCGCCCCTGGCGACGACCCGGACGGCGTGGATGAGATCGGCGGGCTCGGCGTCCTTCACGAGGAATCCGCTAGCCCCAGCCCGGATAGCCTGGTAGACGAATTCATCCGACTCGAACGTCGTCAGGATGATGACCTTCACCCCGGCCAGGTCGTCGTCGGCGGCGATCCGGCGCGTGGCCTCGAGCCCGTCGACGTTTGGCATGCGGATGTCCATCAGCACGACGTCCGCACGCTCCCGTCGGGCAAGGTCGACCGCCTGCGCGCCGTCGGCCGCCTCGCCCACGACCTCCATGTCGCCCGCGCTGTCGACGAGCACCCGGAAGCCGGCGCGAATCAGAGCCTGGTCATCAGCCAGGAGGACCCGGATCATGAACGCGACCCCGTTCCGGCCTGTTGCGATTCAGCTTCAGCCAGGACGGACGCCGGCCGGTCCGCCGGCAGCACTGCAACCACGCTGTAACCGCCCGTAGCCAAGGGGCCGGCGTGCAGCGATCCGCCGACAGAAGCTGCCCGCTCCTGCATGCCGATCAGCCCGTGCCCGCCACTGGGGCCGTGCGTCACGGGCGCGGCGCCCCGGCCGGTGTCGGCGACCTCGAGCGTCAGCGCGGAGTCGCCGTAGCAGAGGGAGACCGTCGCGCGGGCCTGGCCCGCGTGCCGGATCGCATTCGTCAGCGACTCCTGGATGATCCGATAGGCGGCCAAGTCCACCCCGGCCGGCAGCGGCCACGGCGTGCCCTCCTGGCGGACCATCGTCGGCAGGCCGGCCTTGGACGCGCCCGTCACCAGCGTGTCCAGTTGTGCCAGGCCGGGCGCGGGCTGCGCCGGATCGCTCTCGTCGGCCTGGCGGAGCACGTTGAGTATCGCCCGCAACTCCCGCAACCCGTCCTTGCTGGCCAGCCTGATTGCGCGCAGCGCATCGAGGGCCGCCGCCGGGTTGGACTCCAGCACGTGTTCGGCCGCGCCGGCCTGCACACTGATGGTCGCCATCGAGTGCGCGACGATGTCATGGAGCTCCCGGGCGATCCGCAGTCGTTCCTCGTCGACCCGCCGCAGCGCCTCCTCCGTGGACCGCTCGGCGATGGACTTGACGTAGGCGCGCCGGCTGCTGACGGCCATCCCGCCGAACAGCGGCGCCGCGATCAGCGCCGGAATGAGGAAGAAGCCGCCACCGGTCGTGCCGAACGGGTTCGCCAGCCCTGTCGCCGTCATCAGCGCCGCGAGCGTGAGGCCAGCCAGCACCACGGCCTGCCGCACCGGCACTGCCTGCGCGACCGCGAATAGCGCGATCGCGGGAGCGAGCAGGGCAGCGCCGTTCACGAAGCCGAGCGCGCTATAGGCGACGATCGCCGCGGTCGATGCGGCCAGGACCGCCACCGGGGCACGCCGCTTGAAGGCCAGGACCAGGCAGGCGAACGCGACCAGCAGCAGCGCCGCGACTGGCATCGGCGGGATCTGATGCGAGCGGAACACCGCTATGTCGTTCGCCTGCTTCGGATGTGCCTCGCCATACGAGGCGGCCACGAGGACGACCGTGACCAGCACGGCGGAGATGACGTCGCGGGCTGTCGAGGCCCGCCACCACTGCCACCACGCCGCGAGTGTCCGGTTCACTAGATCAGCGTAAAGCGCCCGCAGGTGAAGGTCGTCATTCCACGGGTGACGGGTCATGTACTCCGCTGGGAGTACCGCGGGTTCGTCTGCTCCTGGCGGCGTACCCGCAAGTGCCTTCCGGTGGCCGACGACCCCGCGCGGCGTGGCCGGGAGCCTGGGAGATGCCAGGCGGACAGTCCGCCGGCATCGTGCCCCGGAGGCCGTCATGCAAGCCCTGACCCGCTTCGTCCTTCGCCACAAGCTCATCGTGGCCGTCTTCTGGCTCCTGATCGCCGCCGCCGGCGTGCTGACCATCGGCGGGACGACGCACCGGATGACGAACAGCTTCGCCATGCCAGGCCAGGCGTTCAAGGTCGACAACCAGATCCAGGCGACCTATGGCAATGGCGGCTCGCAGACGCCGTATGTCGCGGTCCTGACCGCGCCGCCTGGCCAGCGCGTCTCCAGCCCGGCTGTCGCGGCCGCGGCGGGCCGCGCATTCGCATCGCTGCAGCATTCGCTTCCGCACGTCAGGATCGCTGACTACGCCACGACCGGCAATGCCGCATTTAATACCAAGACCGGGGCCACCACCTACGCCCTCGTCTACACGCCTGCGGTCAGCGGATTCGGGGGCCCGAGCGAAGGCCCGGCAATCCAGCGCACTTTGTCCGCCGCGGTCCCGGCGAACTGGCACATCGGCATCACCGGCGCCCAGCTACTGTCTGCGGGCGCGCCGACAGCCAAGAAGGGCACGGGCGTGATGGCTGAGGCCATGATCGGCGGATTGGGTGCGCTAGTGATCCTGGCGTTCGTGTTCGCCAGCTTCCTGGCCCTCCTCCCGCTGCTGATCGGTGGCGTCTCCGTGCTCGCCACGTTCCTGCTGGTGGGCGGCCTGACTGAGATCACCGGTATCAGCCAGATTGTGGAATTCCTGATCGCGCTCATCGGGCTCGGCGTGGCCATCGACTACTCGCTTCTGGTTGTGAGCCGGTGGCGCGAGGAGCGCGCGGCCGGGCGTGACAACGAGCAGGCGGTCACCGCGGCCATGGAGCACGCGGGCCGTGCCGTCGTGTTCTCCGGGCTGACCGTCGCCATCGGCCTGCTGTCGATGATCGTGCTGCCGGTCGCGATGCTGCGCAGTGTCGGCATCGGCGGCGTCCTTGTGCCGCTCGTCTCCGTCGCGGTGGCGGTCACGCTGCTGCCCGTCATCCTGGCGACGGTCGGGCCCAGGCTGGACTGGCCGCGGCTCCGGACCGAGCGGTCAGCGAGCCGGGTGTTCTCGGCCTGGGCGCGCGGTGTGTATCGGCACCGCTGGCTCGCGGCGCTTGGCGGCATCGCGATCCTGGCCGCCCTCATGCTGCCCGCGCTGTCCCTGCACCTAGGCCTGCCCGGCAGCTCGGCCGAGGCCACATCCGGGCCCGCCCACACGGCTCTCACGACGCTGACCGACGGCGGCGTTCCCGCCGGCGTGCTGACCCCAGCCGAGGTCCTCACCTCGGGGCATGCGGACGCGGTCCGCGCGGCCGCCGCGAAGGTGCCTGGCGTGTATACCGCGTTCGCGCCGACGACCAGCGACTACCACCGCGCAGGAACCGCCATCGTCACGGTGATCCCCACAGCGGAGGACGGCGGCCCGGCCGGCCAGGCGACGATGCGACAGCTGGAAGCCGCGCTGCTGCCGAACCGGCACGTGCTGGGCGTCGGCGGCGAGGGCCCGTCGCTGATCGACTTCAACCACGCCGTCTACGGCGACTTCCCGCTCATGCTGGCCATCATCGGCCTGGCGACGTTCCTGCTGCTGACGAGGGCGTTCCGGTCAGTGGTGCTGGCGGCCAAGGCCGTCGTCTTCAACCTGGTGTCGCTCGCCGCCGCCTACGGCGTCCTCACCTGGGTCTGGCAGGACGGGCACGGGTCGAACGCCGTCTGGGGCATCCCGGCCACCGGCGCGATCACGATGTGGGTGCCGCTGATGGTCTTCGCGTTCCTGTTCGGGCTCTCGATGGACTACGAGGTCTTCATCCTGACCCGGATCCGCGAGGTCTACGACGAAAGCGGCGACGCCCGGCACGCTGTGACTGAAGGCCTCGGCCGGACCGGGCGCCTGGTCACAAGCGCGGCCGCCATCTTGATGCTCAGTTTCCTGTCCATGTCCACCGGGCCGCAGACCGACCTGAAGATCCTGGCCACGGGCCTCGGCGCCGGCATACTCATCGACGCAGTCGTCATCCGCTGCCTGCTGGTCCCTGCCATGGTCGCGCTGTTCGGCCATGTGAACTGGTGGCTGCCGGGCTGGCTCGGTCGGGTGCTCCGGGTGCCTGCCGCGCCGCCGGTGCCATCCGCCGAGCCGGCCTTGGCGCTCGCCGCCGCTCGCTAGCTCGGTAACAGGCGGGCGGCCGATCCAGTCAGGATCGGCCGCCCGCTTCGTGCTGTCTAGCCGGGCGGTGGACGAGACCCTGGCACTTTGGTGGGGACAAAAGGCGCATAGTGTCGGCGATCATGACTGGAAGTGACAGGGTCTCTCGAGCGCCACCGACGGCCGGGTACGGCCGCTACGAGATCCCGCAGGCCTGGGCCACCGCGACCGCGGCACCCTCGCGGTTGGAAGCCGCCGGCAGGCCAGGCCGCTCGAAGTACGTCATGTAAATGTCCGCAGCACCGGACGCGCTCGTCGCGGCGTTCAGAGTGGGGATGTACTGCGCCCAGCCCTGGTTGTACGTCAGCAGCGCGGCCAGCTGCGTCTGCAGGTCTGTAGCCGGGTTCCCGGTCACGAATCCCGACGGCAGCGGCGTCCAGCCGATCAGGCCGCCACCACCGGTGCCGACCGACTCGGGGTTGCCATCCGACTCCTGGTAGATGTTCCCTGCGATGCCGACGGCCGCCAACTTCGTGTAACCGTGCGCCACCAGGAAGTTGACGATGGCGGCGTAGTTGTAAGGCCGCATGCCCGTTCCCTGGGCGCCGCCGGTGCCCGAGCAGGCCACCGTCTGCGCGGCGGGCGTCGCGGCGGTCTTCGACGCGGCGGAGTGCGTGGCACTTGGCCGGGCTCGAGTTCGAACTGCGAGTCGCGCCAGGGTGCGCGGTCTGCTTGGGATTACTGGCGGCAGTGCTCGATCGCTGCGCATTCGGTGTCGTCAGCCTGGCCTGGCCCGCCACATCAGTGGTTCCGCTGCCCGTCACCAGGGCTCGCATGTCATACGAGGCCACACTGCTGGCGACTGGATCGAGATGCTTCGGCGCTGACTGCGCCTGATACCCGACGAATAGGCCCGCGAGCGCGAGCGCCGGGACGGCCGCTCCGATTATCTTGGCCGAGGGCCGCACTCGGGACGGGCCCCGATGCCGGCCGTTTCGCTTGACTTTCCTGGTCTTCCGGTGCGTGGTGGAAGCCGAACTCACTACCTGCCTAACGACGGTTCTTCGCCCAGCTACGCGGCAAGTGGGGGTGCGCCTCTCGCCAGGCCTGACACAACTAAGTGGCCTAGCCTGGCCGGCAACACGGCCAGAGTCAGCCGAAAACACGCAAATAGCTCACTCGGGCTATGGAGTCCACAAACCACCTACTAAGCTCGAAAACTCCTGCCCTCAAGGGATTTCGGACGCCGGCTCGTGCGCCTCGCGGGCTGAAGTAGCTAGGCGGGAACCACCCGAAATGACTAGTCCCTGCCGCCAGATGCCGATCGAGCGACCAACCACTTGGTCGGTCCGCGGTTATGCTGCTGGCATGCCGGACGCAGCCAAGCGGCGCCCGCTTGCCTAGAACGTAAAGCCGGAGGCAACAGACTCGTGACTGCGGACTATCCGCCCGAGTACGGCCCGGTCCGGCCGGGCGACGAACTGGACTGGGATCGGCTGACGCACTATCTGCGGTCGAATATCGACGGCCTCGGGCCGCAGGTCGGCGTGCGACAGTTCCTGAACGGCGCCGCGAACCTCACGTACCTGCTCGAGTTCGCCGACCGGCGCCTGGTCATCCGCCGCCCGCCCTTCGGGGAGATTGCCGTCGGGGCGCACGACATGAAGCGCGAGTTCCGAGCGCTTTCCCGGCTGTGGCGGCACTATGACCGCGCCCCGCGCGCCTATCTTCTCTGCGCGGACCACGAAGTGGCAGGTGCGGACTTCCTCGTCATCGAGTACCGCGCCGGACGAGTGGTCTGGGGCAGCGTCCCGCCGAGCATGGCCGGTCACCCGGACGCGGCCAGGCGGATCGGCTTCGCCGTGGTTGACGCGCTCGCGGACCTGCACCTGCTCGATCCCGAAGAAGCCGGCGTCGCCGATCTCGGGCGCCCCGACGGATTCGTCGAGCGGCAGCTGCGTGGCTGGCAGCAGCGCTGGCTGGCGGTGGCACCCGCGCTGCTGACCAGGATGGGAACGGGGCCGGCCGACGACGTAGTCGCCCACGTGGGCGCGGAACTAGCCGCGACCAAGCCCCCCACCGTCCGTACCTCGGTGCTCCACAACGACTTCAAGATCGACAACTGCCAGTTCGAGCCGGCTAAACCCGATCGCGTGCACTCGGTCTTCGACTGGGACATGGCCACGATCGGCGATCCCTTGGTCGACCTGGGCACGCTGCTCAACTACTGGCCCGATCCGTCCGACGACCCGGACAACAGGCCGTCCCACCCGGTTGGCCAGGAGGACATGGGCCTGCCGACGCGCGCGGAGGTCATCGCCCGGTACGCGGCCAGGACCGGCGCCGACGTCGCCAGCGTCAGCTGGTACGAGGCGTTCGGCTGCTGGAAAACGGCGATCGTCATCGCCCAGCTCTATTACCGGTACCTGCAGGGCGATAGCCACGACCTGCGCCAGGGACTCAAGGGCGACCGCATCGTGCCGCTGGCGCGCCGGGCTCAGTCAATCCTGGCGAACCGGCAGCCGTCGTGACGGCCTCGGGAACGTAGGGTGAGGAAGAGCCGGCCGGAGCACGTGCCCGCGACCGCCCAACGCCAGGGACGCCCATGACTTCGATAGCAGCCGACCTCGGCCAGTGGGCGCATGACCTGGTGCCAAGCGCCGATGACGTCGCCCTCGCCGACCGCTCGCTGGCGGACACGGTCGCGGTCACGCTGGCCGCCCGCGAGCACCCGGTGCTGAAGGTTGCCGCTAGCCTCACCGAAGCCGGCCGCTGGGCAACCGCCGTCCACGTGCTGGATTTCGACGACCTGCACATGCCGTCTACGACGCACATCAGCGCCGTCTGCGTGCCGACCGCCCTGGCCGTTGATGGTGGTGCTCGCGCGTACCTGGCCGCTGCGGGCGTCATGGCCCGGCTCGGCGCTGCCCTCGGCTGGCCGCACTACTCCGCTGGCTGGCACGCCACGTGCACGGCCGGGGCGCCCGCGAGCGCGGCGGGCGCGGCCATGGCCATGGGATTGAGCGCCCGCGAGATCGCCACCGCGATCGCACTCGCCGTGCCAGCCGCGGGCGGCGTGCAGCGCGCGTTCGGCACCGACGCGAAGTCACTTCAGGTCGGCTTCGCCGTGGAGGCGGGCATTCGCGCCGCGACCCTCGCCGCCGCCGGTGCCAGCGCGGATCACGCAGCGCTGGACGAGTGGATGCGGCTGGTCGGCGGCGATCCGGCCCGCGTGGACCTGGCCGGACCAGCGGTGCCGGGTGGCCTGGCCATCAAGATCTATCCGTGCTGCTACGCGCTGCAGCGGCCGATTGCGGCCGTGGCCGGACTGGCCGTCTCGGCTGGGCTCGACCCCGCAGACGTACGCCGGATCCAGCTGCGCACGCCGGCGGCTACGGTCGTTCCGCTGATTCACCACCGGCCGGACTCGGGGCTGCAAGGCAAGTTCAGCCTGGAATACGCAGCGGCCGCCGCCGTACTCGACGGCTACCCGGGCTTCGCCAGCTTCACTGACGAGGCCGTGCAGCGTGACGCCGCCCGGCGCCTGGTCAGCCTCGTCGAGACCGAGCTGGTCCCAGGAGGCGACTGGCTGCTTGACGGCGAGCTTCAGGCAAAGATCCATACAGGGAACGGGGCCGTTTACGACGCGGCGCTTCAGCACCCGCCCGGTAGCCCGGCGCGGCCGCCATCGGCCGAGCAGCTCCGCGCCAAGATCTCGGACTGCGTCGCCGGGCTTGAGACCGACTGGACGACCTGGAGCTGGCACAGCGCGGCCGACGTACTGCGCCGCCACCTGCCTAGCGCCTGATGGCTGCCGCCGTGAATGAAGGCGCGCTGCCGCTGGCGGGCGTGACCGTCGTCGCGCTCGAGCAGGCCGTCGCCGCGCCGTTCGCGACCCGTCAGCTGGCCGATCTCGGCGCGCGCGTCATCAAAGTTGAGCGCGCCGGCGCGGGTGATTTTGCCCGCGACTACGACCGCACCGTGCACGGGCAGGCCAGCTATTTCGTGTGGCTCAACCGGGGCAAGGAATCCATCGAGCTCGACGTGAAGAGCCCCCGCGGGCAGCAGGTCCTGGCCGCGCTGCTGGCCCGCGCCGACGTCTTCGTGCAGAACCTCGCGCCCGGCGCGGCCGACCGACTCGGGCTTTCGTCCGCCGCGCTGCGCAGCCGCCACCCCAGGCTGATCTGCTGCTCGGTCTCCGGTTACGGCCCGGACGGCCCTTATCAGCACAAGAAGGCCTATGACCTGCTGGTGCAGTGCGAGGCCGGATTGCTGTCCGTGACCGGGACGGCGGAGGCCCCAGCCAAGGCAGGCATCTCGGTCGCGGACATCGCGGCCGGCATGTACGCGTTCAGCGGAGTACTGACCGCCCTGTACGAGCGAGAGCGAACTGGCGCCGGGACCAGCGTCGAGATCGCGATGCTCGACGCACTCGGCGAGTGGATGAGCCAGCCGTACCTGTTCGCGGTCTACGGCGGCGAGCAGCCACGCCGGACCGGCGCCCGGCACGCATCGATCTCTCCATACGGTCCTTACGCGGCCGCGGACGGCCAGGTCTTTGTCGGCTTGCAGAACGAGCGGGAGTGGGCGGTCCTGTGCCGCGACATCCTCGGTCAGCCCGAGCTGATCGGCGACCCGCGCTTTGCTACGAACACCGACCGGGTCGCGCACGACGATGAGCTGACCTTGATCATTGAGGCCGCCTTGCGCACGCTGACCGCCGCCGAGGTCGAGAGCAAGCTCGACTCGGCTGGTATCGCGAACGCGCGCCTGCGCACGCCGGCCGAATTCGCCGTGCACCCGCAGCTGGGCGCGCGGGACCGCTGGCGCGACGTCGGCACGCCGGGCGGCCCCGTGCGCGCGCTGCTGCCGCCCGTCGCGGTCAGCGGCCGGGAAGCCGCTATGGGCGACGTCCCAGCGCTCGGGCAGCACACGGCCGCGATTCTCGCCGAGCTGGGTTTCGACCCGCGGGAGTAGCGCGTTCTGCTGCACCGTCGCGTCGTTGCCAAAGACCAGGTACATGAACGGCGCCTCGTACTGGATCGACTTGCTTTGCCGCAGGATCCTGGCGGTGGCGGCCTCGTTCCCGTTCCGCGCGGGTTGGCGTGTCCTGACGTGGGACCGCCAGCCTGCGCACGCCATGATGGTCGGGTGTCGTGCCATCGTGGACATTCCGGTCGGCCGCTGCGGCGGGTGGATCAGCGCGGGTGCAGCAGATGAGCCCCGGCCCGCTGGCGCTTGTCGGAAGCGGCGAGTACCTGCCTGTCATGGCAGCCGTCGAGGGCATGCTGCTGGCCGCGCGCGCGCCCCGGTACGTACAGATCCCCACGGCCGCCGCGCCTGAAGGAGAGCAGAGCCTGCGGCGCTGGCTTGATCTCGGCGCCGCGCAAGCCGAGCGGCTGGGCGTAGAGCAAGTGCCCGTGGTCGCGCGGGACCGCGAGGAAGCCGACTCGCCGGAGCTGGCCGACCTGGTCGATGGCGCGGGGCTTGTGTACCTGTCCGGCGGCAATCCTGCGTTCCTGGCCAAGACGCTGCGCGGCACTCGCGTCTGGGATGCCGTCGTCGCGGCCTGGCAGTCGGGTGCCGCCCTGGCCGGATGCTCCGCCGGCGCTATAGCGCTGACCGGATGGGTCCCTTCGATGCGGGCTCTGGACCGCGAGCCTGATCCGGGCCTTCAGATCGTGCCCGGCCTGCGCGTGCTACCGCACTTCGACAAGATGCTGGGCTGGGTCCCTGACCTGCTCACGCGCGCAGTGCTGCGGCCGCCGGCTGGCACCACCGTCATCGGGATCGACGAGGAGACCGCGATCGTCGACATGACCGGCGCCGGGAACACCTGGCAGGTGCACGGCAGGCAGCAGGCGTGGGTGCTCAGCGACGGGCCGCGTCGGGGTTTCCCGGCTGGTTCGACGCTGACGACGCCCTAAGCACGCCGGCCACCGGCTACGTCGCCAGCTGCTGGGTTTCGGCAAGGCCGCCAGCGTAGAACCCGCGAGCGGCCTCGAGTACTTCGTCGAGCGGCGGCCACCAGGGGCCGTGATGCAGCGACCGGAGCGCGTCCAGCAGGCTGGACGTCTGCACGGGCGGCCGGTCGCACGGTGGCCGGATGCAGGGCGCTGGCCGGTGTGCACCGTGCTGCCGGGGTGCACCGTGCCGGCCAGTGCCGGCGACCGTGCCGCCGGGGTGCACTGCGCCGTTCGGCAGGCCAGCCACCGCGACCCGGCGCGGGCGCACAGCGCGCAGCGGGCCCAGATAGAAATCCGGACTGGTGAAGCTCCCCTGGGCCCGAGCCGCGATGAGGTAATAGTCGGGCAGCTCGAACTGCTTGGCGCGCCACGCCACCAGCGCCTCCGCGGCGCTGGCCTCGAACTCGGCCGCTCCCGGCAACCCGCCCGCCGGGTCCCACATCTGCTGCCAGGACGCCGCCACGCCGGCCAGCGGGTCAGCCGGGACGATCACATACATCGAGCGGCGGCGTGCAGCCTCCCGCATCGCCTCGGCGGCCGCCGCCCAGCCGGGCTTGCCCGGCCGCAGGACCGCCGGGTTCTCTCGCGGGCCGATTCGCGGCCGGGCTGCGGAGTGCAGGCGGGCGACCGAGACGTTCGGGGATCGGGCGAGCCCGGCCAGCAGATCGCCGCTGAGATCGCCGACTAGGGCGACCACGGTGGATGACTCGCGCCGCATAAGCGTCGATTTTAAGTCCGCACGACAGCCCGCGGATCCGCGGGCAGGCGGCAGCGCGTTCATGCTCGCCGCCGGGGTAGCGTTGCCGGGTGACCGACACCGACCGCATCGTCGAGCGAATCCTGACTGGCTACGACACCATCACGGTCGTTGGCGCGAGCGGCTCGCCAGACAAGGCGGCGCACTCGGTGCCGGCGCACATGCAGCGTCATGGCTGGCGCATCATCCCGGTCAACCCGCACGCGGACGAGATCCTCGGCGAGCGGGTCTACCGGGTCATCAGTGACATCCCGGAGCAGGTAGGGCTCGTCGACGTCTTCCGGCCGCCGGACCAGACGCCCGACATCGCGCGTCAGGCAGTCGCAGCGGGCGCAACAGCCTTGTGGCTGCAGCTCGGCATCGCGTCCGCCGAGGCGCGGGCGATCGCCGAGGACGCGGGCCTGCTGTACGTGGAGGATCGGTGCCTCATCATTGAGCAGCGGCGGCTGAGGCTGCGGGCGCCTGGCCGTTAGCGGACATTCGCTCCCAAGACGCGTAAACCGCGCAAGGGAGCTCGCCGTCTAGTGACGAGAGAAACGACGCAGCATGCGTGCGGAATCCCATGGGTAGCGCCCCAGCAAGCAGGGAGACGTGCATTCCAGTGCCAGCCACGCTTCAGGAGATCCTGTTCTCACCTGACACGCAGCCGCAGTTGCTCGCTGACTCTTACGCACTGCTCGAACAGGAATTAGCGGAGCTATCGGGCGTTTCCGGGGACCGCGGTGCGGCTTGCCTACAAGTCCGTCAATACGTTCCTGCCTGGCCACATCCGCCGCATGGTGCAGTCGCTGCTTCCGCAGCTGGTGGAGAAGCTGGAACCGTACTGGGTCGATTTCCGCGCCTCTGGCAGCGGCGAGTTCGGCGACTACATGGCCAAGCGCGGCGAGGAGGTGTCGCAGGCGCTGCTCTCGGTAACCGATGCGTGCGCAGCCGAATCCGCCAATCCGGTGGTCATTAAGACGTATAACACTGTACGTGGTAGCGCCAGCAGGCACGTCGAGGCGGCGCTCCCGCGCGTCGGCGACCTCGTGCAGACGCACGCGACGTGACGCTCGACATGCCGCCACTCGGCGTGCCTTGCCGCGATCCTCGGTCCGCAGCAGAGCACACCGCGTATCAATGTGGTAGGCGCAACTTAATCGACCCCGGCGCGTGCACGCATCGCTGACCATAGCCGTGGGTACGCCGCAGATGCTGGCGCAGCTGCCGCGCTTGCGGAACCGCGACGTGCCCGCCCGGTGTACGAGGCAACTGCCGGGGGAACTCATACGGCAAGGAGCAGCAGATGGTGGCGTGGGACCAGGTGACACGTGATGACGTGTTGCGCGCGATAAGGAGTACGACCGACTGGGGCCTGAGCAGTTCTTCGCTGAGCACGGTTTCGCCCGCACCACTACCTATGAGCTGGTCCAGGCCAAACACCGTTACCCGCCGAAAGCCATCTTGGGCACGGCGTACGAGTTCGCCACGGGCCAGCGCCTTGGCTCCGGCGATTTCGAAGGCGGGAAGACGGGCGCCGTCAAAGTCCTCGGACAGCTGGGATTCAACATTCAGCCCATACAGCGATCAGCTAGCTAAGCTAGGCTCGCCCGCCCGCTAGGGAGCCGTCATCGGGCGCATCTCCGCGTCCTCATTTGGGCGTTACGGGTGCTTCTCCAGGGCAGTCGGCTGGGCGTCATGAGGGTCCTCCGTGGCCGCATTGGGCGTGAGGGTGGAAGTGCCGCACCAACTTGGGGCGGCGATGTGGATCTGACGCCCAATGGCGGGCGTTGGCATCCCATGACCGGAGTGTTTCGGGCCTCGGGTGGACGGTTCTGGTCGCACTGGGTCAGATAGGCGCACGCCGATTGAGGCCGATAGCAGCGCCTGAATGACGGTGATCGCCTGCCCGACGTCTGGCGCACGGTCGCCGACGACGTCGGCGTACAGGAAGCCCTCGCTGATCCGGATGATGGCGTAGGCGAGGGTCGAGGTATCCAGCTCAGCGTCGAAAGCACCGCGGCCGCGTTCCAGGTCGATGAGATTAGCCAGGGCCGTGGCCATCCCGCGGCCGGCCGGCTCCGGCTGCCGGTGAGGATGCGCAGCGCGGCGTCGGGCTCCGACTCGATGAACGCGCGCAGTGCCCGGTCCTGCTCGATTGCCCGCAACGCGCCGCCGACAACAGCCGCGATGCGCGCCACGCCGCTGAGGTGCGCTGTCGCCAGCACCTGCCTGGCCACCATCCGTCGGCCGCGCCACCAGATAACCTCATCGAGCAGCAGCTCGCGGTTGCCGACCCGACGGTAGAGCGTCGCGCGGCCGACGCCGACGCACCGCGCAAGCGACTGCATGTCGAGCCGGCGGCCCGCCAGGTAAGCGTCGACCGCCGCCGCGAACATCTCGCCCGGGACACGCTCGCGGGCGGCGCGATTCCATCGGGTAGGACCTGCGCACGTCATCGCGGATGCCTGACCGCGCCGAGCGGTCGCCGTTAGCCCGGTCGCCGTTAGCCCGGTCGCCGTTAGCCCGGTCGCTAGCTGGCCCCGTCGCAGTTGGCCCGGTCGCAGTTGGCCCCGTCGACACTCGCGCTGTCGTTACTGGCACTGGCGCTCCCGGCACCGGGCCGCTACCCCGCCGGGCGCTGGCTAGCGGCCTTGAGCAGCAAGTCCAGCTCCTCGACGAGATAGTCGGCCAGCACGTCGATGTCGGGAATCAGCTCTCGGCACGACAGCAGTCCGAAGTGCAGCTGCCCCAGGTAGCCCACGAGGGTGATGTTCAGGCCCTGGCCGTCGGTGATGACGGACACCGGATAGTGCGCAAGCAGCTTGGCCCCGCATAGGTAGACCGGGACGTTCGGGCCGGGCACGTTGGAGATGCACACGTTAAACGGCGGCAGCCGGTGCAGGACGCCGGTTGCGAATACCACCCGCGCGGCTCGGGCCGTCAGGGCCGGCGGCGCGAAGTCACTGACCTGGTCGACTAGGCCCTGCGGGATGACCGCCTGCTGAGCCTTGGCCGTCTTCGTCGCGGCGTGGACGATCTGGACCCGGTCGCCGGGGTCGGCGACGTTGGTCGGCAAGACAGCCAGCATCGCCGACACCTTGTTGCCCATCGCGGCCTTGCTCGCCGGGTCGCGGACGGACACCGGAATCATTGCGATCAGCGGCGCGTCCGGCAGCGCATGGTGATCGGTGAGCCAGCGCCGAAGCGCCCCAGCGCACATCGCCATGACGACGTCGTTCACCGACACGCCGAACGCATTCTTCACCGTCTTGACGCTGTCGAGATCGACACTGCGCAGCGCGAGCCGGCGGTGCGGGGTGATTTGACCGTTGAACGGCGTCATCGGCGCCCGGCCCGGAGTGGTCGGGATGACCTCGCCGTCTCCGCGGTTGAGTCCGAGCATGCCGCCGACCAGAGTGCTCAGCGCGGGCGCCAGCGTCGGCACGGCCCGCACGAGCTCGTTCGTGAAGCGGACCGTCTGGACCGGCCGCCAGGCCAGCTTCGCTGCCGCCATCGCGGCCAGCGCCAACGGACCTGGAGGCGGCGCCTGGCCTAAACGGCTCCTGGGCCGGCACGGTCCGTCCGTCTGGGGTGAGATCCAGGAGGATCGTCAGCAGCTCGGCGCCGGAAGCCCCGTCGATCGCCGAGTGATGAATCTTGGTGTAGACAGCGGCCCGCCGCCTGGCCAGCCCGGTGATCAGGTAGATCTCCCACAGCGGGCGGCTGCGGTCCAGCGGGCGTGCATGCAGCCGTGCCACCTGCTCGGTCAGCTGGGCGTCCGAGCCTGGCCGCGGCAGCGCGATCTCCCTGATGTGGTACTCGATGTCGAAATGCGGGTCGTCAACCCAATACGGCTGGTCCAGGCCGAACGGAACGTTGAGCAGCTTGCGCCGCAGCACGGGGACTAGCGGCAGCCGCTCCCCCAGTACCTGCGTCAGCCGGCCAAGCGTCAGCGGCGCCGGAGCGTCCTTGGGGTCGAGGACGCACACCCCGCCGACGTGCCCAGTGGAGTTCGTTGTCTCCAGCGCGAGGAAGGCGGCGTCCAGTCCGGTCAGCTGCTGCATGGCGGCTACTCCTCACGCGTTCCGAACGGGATACAGCGACCGGAGCGGGACCGGCGGCCGGAACGCGTGCCGCTCGCCAGCCGGGACAGCCAGCCGGTCCGCGATCAGCCAGAGCGCTGCCGGATCCACGCCGAATCCGAGGTGGGCACACCGGACCTCCACGTTCTGGTGGAGGTCGGTCTCGGGCTCGATGCAGGCCCGCCACGACACTATCCCGTCGCGGCGCGTGTAGACAGCAGTCGACGGCACGCCAATGGGCTGGCTGACCTGCTCGCGCGTCGGCACCCGGCCGCTCGCATGCAGCCTGCTGCGCCGCTCGTACGCGCGGTCGGCATGGCTCTGCCGACCGTCGGTCAGCGCGAACGGGCTGCCGAGCGTGATGACGCGCCGGATCTGAGCCGGGCGCTGGCGTGCTAGCTCTCTGGCGTAGATGCCGCCGAGGCTCCAGCCGATTACCGACACCGGCCGCCCGGTCAGGCTGGCGAGCGCGGCGAGCCGCAGCGGCAGTCCATCGAGCACTTCATCGGTCGGCCCGAGATTGCGGCCGAGGTCCCAGCCGCGTACCTGGTAACCGAGCAGGCGCAGGAACCGGCGGAGCACTACGGTGCTGGAGTCCGACGCGAGCAGGCCCGGCAAGACGAGCACGCCGTGCCCGTCGCCGCGCGGCGCGAACGACAGCCATGACGCCGCCAGCGGCAGCGACGCGAGGTCGCCCAGGCTTCTGGCCGGCTCGGTCAGCAGCAGCCGCATGGACGGGGCGCCGGCCGACCTGCCGGCACTGGTCCCGGCGGGAGCGCCGCTGTTGTCTACGTCGCCCGCAGCAGCGTCAGCATCGCGCATGACATACATCGCGGCCCGATCCCGTCGCGGCGACTGACCTGGCTCTCGTGCCGGCAGCCCGGCCATCGCGACCAGGATCCGCAGCTCTGCGACCCCTAGGCATTCGGCTGATACATCTTTAGTGTATGTCTCACCCACTCTGCCGGAAGGCCCGATTTTTCGAGGCGCAATGAGCTTCAACTTGGCGACGATTCTGCGGGAGACCGCAGCCGCAAGCCCCGACGCGCCGGTCTACCGCGCCGGCGATGCCGTGGCGACCTACAGCGAGCTCGATGAGCAATCCGGTCGGTTCGCCGCCGGGCTGATCGCGGCGGGGCTGACCGCAGGCCAAGTCATCGCCATTCAACTCCCGAACGTGCCCGAGTTTCTGACTGCTTACTTCGGCGCACTCAAGGCTGGCATGACCGTGCTGCCAGCGAATCCGCTGCTCAAAGCCGCCGAACTCGAGCACCAGCTCACGGACTCGGCGGCGAGCGTCATGGTGGGCCTGGCCGGCCTGCATGCGGAGGCCGCCAAGGCGTGCGAGCTGGCTGGGGTGCCGCTGTACCTCGTGGGCGACCCGGCGTCGCTCCCCGACGGCGCGCTGCCGGTCACCGACCTGCTGAGCGCCGCGCCCCTGGCGGAGCCCGGCGGCGCGATCTGGCCATGTAGTGCCGACGACACCGCGGTCCTGATCTATACCAGCGGCACGACCGGGAAGCCGAAGGGCGCCGAGCTGACGCACTTCCTGCTGTACATGAACTGCACGATCTCCGGTCAGCTCTTCGGTGCCCGCCCGGACGACGTCACGCTCGCCGTATTGCCGTTCTTCCACGTGTTCGGACTGTCGTCGGTGCTCAACGTGAGCGTCCGGTACGGCGGCTGCCTATCCATCGTGCCCAGGTTCGAGCCTCGCGCCGTCCTGGAAGCGATCGAGGCCCACAAGTGCTCCGTGATTGCCGGGGTGCCGACAATGCTGCACGCGCTGGCACAGCTCGAGGTGTCCGGCCATGACCTTGCCGCGCTGCGCGTCGCGGTATCGGGCGGCTCCTCGCTGCCCGAGGACGTCATGCGCACCTTCGAGCGGAAGTACGGCATTGAGGTACTCGAAGGCTACGGGCTGTCGGAAACCGGCAGCACCTCCTCATTCAACCGGCCGGGCGACCGCAAGCCGCTCTCGGTCGGCAAGCCGATCTGGGGCGTGCAGATGCGCGTCGCTGACAACAGCGATCAGCCGCTCCTACCGGGGAGCGAGCACATCGGAGAGATTCAGATCTGCGGGCACAACGTAATGAAGGGCTACCGCAACCGGCCGGAGGCAACGGCAAGCACGCTGGCCGGCGGCTGGCTGCACACCGGTGACCTCGGCTACGTGGACGAGGACGGCTTCTACTTCATCGTCGACCGGACCAAAGACCTCGTGATCCGCGGCGGGTACAACGTGTACCCGCGCGAGATCGAAGAGGTCCTGTTCGCCCATCCCGGCATCCTCGAGGCCGCCGTGATCGGCAAGCCGGACGACCGACTGGGCGAGGAGGTCGTCGCCGTCGTCGTGCTGCGCGAGGGCGTAGGCCTCGACGAGCACGAGATCATTGCGTATTGCCGGGAACGGCTGGCCGCCTACAAGTACCCGCGCGAGGTCAGGTTCCGCGCAGAGCTGCCCAAGGGCCCGACAGGCAAGATTCTCAAGACTGAGCTGCGAGACGGGTAACAGGTCCTTGGCCAGCTGCCGCGGTGCGGGCGCAACGGCATCGTCCGCACCGCGCCTACCAACTGCGCTGGGCAGGCGGTCCGGTTTCAGCGCGCGTAATTGCTGGCGCCGAACCAGTCGACCAGGATGACGCTTTCGTCGCCGACGACCCAGGCGTCGTGGCCCTGCGGGAGCGCCGTCACGTCGCCTTGGTGCGCATCGAACTCGGTGCCGTCGGCCATGACGACATGCAGCGTGCCCTGAGCGTGGTACTGAAAATGTGGTGCCTCGCATAGTTCGGTGCCTGCGACGGGCTTCACGTGCTCGGACCAGCGCCAGCCCGGTTCGAGGATGAGCTGCCCGATATCGGCTCCGCCGATCTTCAGCAACCTCAGCTCGCCGTGGTCAAACGTGCGGACCTCATCCGGAGCGGCAAACGCCTTCTGCTCAGCTTGTCCAGTCATGGTATGTACCCCTCACTACCGATTTGCCCTAACCGGGCCTTCCTTTAAACTCTCCACTCGGGGGTTGCACTCTCCTTGCAGTCCCGCATGTGATCGCGCTAGAGCACCTCGCGACGCCGGACGCGGAGTGGCGGCTGCCGCCAGCCGCGCGGTTTGATAGCGGCATGACGTCGCTAGCAGTCCGGCTGCTCGGCGAGTTCGGCATCGACGGGTATGCGCCAGCCGCATTCGGCAGCAAGAAGGCGCGGCTCGCCTTGCAGTTGCTGGCCATGGCCCAGAGCGATGCCGTGCCTTCGGACGTGCTGGTCGATGCCCTATGGGGCGACGCCGCGCCGGCCAGGCCTGAGGACCAGCTGGCCGTGCTCATGAGCAGGCTGCGTGCCGTGCTCGGCCGCGAGCGCATTGACCGCCGCGACGGAGGCTACGTACTGCACTACGACTGGCTCGACGCCGTCGAGCTGTCCCACCTCGTGGCCGAGATGGACCGGCGGCGCGCCAGCGGAAACCTGATCGGCGCCGCCGCGGCGGCCAGGATCGCGCTCTCGCTCCTGAGCCACGCCAGTCCAGCCCCGCCGCCGGGCGAGTGGGCTCAGCTCAGGCGTGCCGCGATCGACAGGCTGAGCGCGCGGGCCCGGCTGATCGCCGCGACGGCGTTGCTTGATGCGGGCGACTGGATGGCGGCCTGCGACGCCGCCACCGCAGCGCTGGAACGCGATCCCTACGAGGAATCGGCGCTGCGCGTGCTCATGCGGGGCTTCGTCCTCGGCGGCCAGACGGCGGCGGCGCTGGCAGCGTACGCCACTAGTCGCGAACGGCTCGCCGACGAACTCGGCACCGACCCGTCCCCCGAAACCGCCGCCCTCTACACCGCCATCTTGCGGGGCGAACTCCCGGCGGCCACCGCGGCGACCGCTGGCCGCGCCATCACCCTCGTCGGCCGCGACGATGAGCTCACGTTCCTGGACGCGACGACAATGCGGGCGCGCGACGGCGCCGTCGAGCTCGTGGTGGTCGAGGGCGAGGCCGGCATGGGTAAGACCACGCTGCTACGTGCCTGGGCTGCCCACCGGCTGGCCGGCGGGGACACGGTGCTGACAGCGACGTGCGGACCGCTGGATCGCTCGCTGCCCCTGGACGCGCTGCTCACTGCGCTCGGAGCCCTGCTGCGCCTGGCTAGGCCCCGATATCACCGCCGATTTGCTGGCTGGCGATGCGCCCATGCTCGCCCCGCCGCTTGGCGCGGCCCGCGAACCGCGGCCGCTCCCCGTGCTTGCTGACAGCATGCTCGGGCCGGCCGTCTTTTACGCAGCGCTTGCGCGCGTCCTCGGCCGGCTCAGCGCCCGCGGCCCGCTGGCCATCCTGATCGACGACGCGCATCTGGCCGGACACGCGCTCGTCGACCTGCTGCACTTCCTCCGGCGCTCCGAAGACGTGACGGCCACGATCGTCGCCGCGATGCGGCCAGGGGAAAGCGAGCCCCTGCCTGGCGCAGCGGTCATCCACCTTGACGCGCTCGACCGCGCAGCCGCGGCCGAGCTGGTCGGCAAGGGCCGCGTCGACGCCCTGTACTCACGTTCCAAGGGCCATCCGCTGTTCCTGATGGAGCTGGCGCAGCAGGCATCGGGTGCCGAGCTGCCCGCCTCCCTCGTCGAGTCGGTCTCGGCGCGCTGCGACGAACTCGGGGCAGGCGGCGCCACCCTGCGGACGGCCGCGCTCGTCGGTCCGGAGCTCGATCTCGATCTTCTGGCCGCGGTACTGGGCCGGCCACTGATCGAGCTGCTGAACGACGCCGAGGAGGCGGTGGCCAAGCACTTCCTCGTCGAGCAGGACGGCCAGCTCAGGTTCCGGCATGAGCTTGTGCGCGAGGCTCTCGCAGCAAGCGCCACCGCCGGGCGAGCCGCCTTGCTCCACCGGCAGGTCGGCCGGATCCTGGCCGCGCGAGCCGCCACCGATCCGATGATCGTCGCGCAGCACGCCAGGCTTGGCGGTGATCTGGAGCTGGCCGCCACCGCGCTGCGCGGCGCGGCGGTGCAGGCAGCGGAGCGCTTCGACCACGCCGCCGCCGAGGGTTTGCTCGACGACGCGCTCAGCCTGCACGCGGACCCGGAGAGCTGGCTTGCACGGGCCCGTGTCCGCACGCGCCGCGGTCGCTATGACGGCGCACTGCGCGACGTCGACCGTGCTGCACCCGCCGGGCCCGCCGCGCTTGAGGTCGGCGCGTGGGCGTCCTACTTCGCCCGCCGCTTCGCGCAGGCTGCCCAGTTCGCGGCCGACGGCGCGCTGGCAGCTCCGGATCCGGCGACGCGGGCCCGCTGCCTGACCGTTGGCGGCCGCACCTGGCACGCCGCCGGCGATCTTGGCCAGGCCGAGCTGCTTCTCGGCGAGGCGATGTCCCTGGCCGACGGCGCTGACCGCGTTACCGCGGCAGCGTGGCTCGGCGTCGTGCGCTCTCATCAGAGTCGCGTGACCGAGGCGCTGGCGTTGCTCCGCCCCGCCGCGCGGGGCCAGATCGGAGTGGAGCACACGTCAGCGACATTGCACGCGTTGCTGTTCACCGGCCATGCCCAAGCTCTGGCCGGGAACGGGGCCGCTTCCCTCGCCGCCTTCGCTCAGTACACCGCCGAAGTCGACCGCCGTCAGGTGCCGAGGTTCGCTGGCCGCGCAGTCAATTTCGCTGGCTGGGTGCTCCGCAATCTTGGGGCGACCGAGCAGGCGCTTGATCACCACCTCGAGGCGCTGGCGCTCGGCGGGTCCGAGGGCCGGATCGAGCTGACCATCGCCGCCCTCCAAGACCTCGCTGAAACGCGTCTGGATGCCCGCGACCCGGATGGCGCGACGACGCGGCTGAATGAGATCGCGCCGCTGTTGGCCGGAGATCTCGTGTTCGGCTGGCGGCTAGCGTTCAGGCACCAGCTCCTGACGTCACGGCTGGCGCTCCTGCGCGGCGATGGCGAGCAGGCTCACTCCATGGCCAGCGAGCTGGCAGCTGCGGCGGCCGCGCTGAATGTGCCGCGCTACGCCAGCGTCGCCCGGCTGACCACGCATCTAGCGGCTCACATGCTAGGCCACCCTGGCGACCCGGCCGCGATCGAGGCCGACCTGGACCTGCTAGACCGTTCGGCGGCGATCGAGGCCTGGCGCTGGACGGGCGAGCTCGGCGCCGCGTTCGGCAACGCAGGCTGGCTGAATCGGGCCGAGGAGCGGGTCAGCCGGCTGGCCGGCCAGGCCGGAGAGCAGGCTGCCGGCCTTCGCCGGGCAGCGGATGCGCGCCTTGCCGACTGGCGCCGGGAAGCCAGTCACGTTGCCCGCTAGCTGGCCACGTGAACGAGCATGCTGACTGTGAGTGGCTCGCAGCCGCGGAGGGCCGCCGCAGCCGCCTGCCGAAGCTCCTTCTGGCCTTCAATGCCCAGCGACTTGGCGAACGGCGCGATGTGCGCCATTCCGAGCCGCCAGGCGGCAAGCTCGGCCGGCCCGGACAGGCCCGTCGGTACGGTAAGCACGCTGGAGTCCACCCGGCTGTAGCCGGCGGCCAGTGCGAGCTCGCGGACCAGCCGTGTGTCGCCCAGGCGCGGCTCGACGTCGTTCTTAAACGTCAGATACCAGGGCGGCGGACGGTAGCCGAACCGGGCCAGCACGGCATCGACTGCGCCTTTGGCCGGGTGTCCCCAGCCGGGCGCGAAGGCGCTAGCCGCCAGGACGTCGCCCACGCGCCGCGACTCGGCCAGCGCAGCACCTAGTCGGTCGGCATGCGTCAGGCTGAAGGCGGCGAGTACAACGGCGAAGCTCTGGTCACGGAACGGCAGCGCTGCCGCGTCCGCAGCCACCGGGCACAGTGGCAGTTTGCACAGACTCAGCGGCCCGAGCGCAACATCCGCCGCGGCCACGTGGGTAGCTCCGGCCGCAAGCGCAGCCCGGCCGGCTACACCGGTGCCGGCCCCGAGGTCGAGCACGCGCGCCCCGACCAGCAGCGGAGCCACATGCTCAGCCAGAGCGCGGGCCAGCGCCGCATAAACCGGCTCAGGGCCAGCTGCCCAGGACGACGGCTCGGCCTCGTAGGCCGCCCGGACCGATCCGGTCAGGTCCCCGGCAGCCGCGCCCGCAACGGCAGCGCCGCCCGCAGCGGCTAGGCCGGCAGCAGATCGGATAGCAGCGGCTGCGCTCGTATCGCCTGTGTCTCCCACCAGGCCAGCTCCTCGTCATAACCGCCCAGCGCCTTCTCCCAGCCGAACTGCACGAGAGCCCCGAGCAGGCTCAGCGAAAGCTGCCGCTCCCACCAGGGCTCCGTGTCGATGCCCCAGCCGTCCAGAGCAGTGCGGTACGTCGCTATCGAATCCTCTTTGGACTGCGGCAGTCGTCGGCAGTTGATGGCGAGGTACCAGGCCAGGTCGCTGGCGGCCGGGCCTCGGCCCGGCTGTTCCCAATCGAGCAGGACTGTGCGCCCGGCGTCGTCGGTACCGAGGTTGTCCAGCTTCCAGTTGCTGTGCACGAACGTCTGCGGCGTGGTCGCGAGCGCCTCGACCAACGGACCCGGATCAAAGGCGAGCGGGCCCGCGACAGCCGCAGCGGCCGGGGCGACGTCGGCCAGGAGCGGCCAGCCCTTCCGCACCAGCTGAGGTACGAGGTGATCGGATCCGACCGAAGTCTCCGCCTCGGCCATCCACGGCGACAGCTCGAGATACCTGTGCATAGTCGGCACAACGTCGACCTCGGGTCCGCAGCCCCAGAATGCCGCGTGCAGTGCTGCCATGTGCTCCAGGAAGCGCTGATGCTGCGCCAGCGGGATCGGTTCGTCGGTGACCGGGACCAGCCAGCGCCCCACGTCGTGCATCAGCACGGCACAGCCGCCAGCCGGGCCGTCGCCTGTCCGCTGCTCACGCGCGGCCGCGACGATGGGCTGGTTCAGGCACTCCGGCAGCCGGTCAAGGATCCCGCGTTCCCAGAGTTCAAGCGGTGCCCCGCGCAAGCTGCCCGATGCACGCATCGTCCAGTCGCTCGCAAGGTCGAGGTGCTTGAGCACGTAAGGCTGGCCGTCGATCTCCAGGCGCTCCAGGATCGCACCGGACTTGCCGGGCGCGTCGGCCACCGTCTCGCGCCACGTGGCAGCGGCCAGCAGCTCAGCCAGCTCGGGCCGTCCGCCACCCCGCTCAGGCATGGGCCGCCTCCATCTCAGCGAGCAGGGAGGCCGGCCAGCGGCCGCCGCAGAACACCGTGTCTGCCACGATCCGATCATCTCGCACCGTCAGAACGTGCAGGTGGTGGGCCGCGTGCGGGACCCCGTTCTCTAGCCAGCTGAGGGTGTACTCAACGATCTCGGTAGCCCCATCCACAGCGCGATGCCGCCGGAGCTCCTCGAACCGCGCGGGATCGGCGAACCAGCGCCCGTATTCTGCGCGGATAGCGTCGGAACCGTGCAGTTCCATGCGCCAGTTCGGCACCGTCGCATCAACCGTCGCGTCAGCGCTCCACGCGTCGCAGTCGGCGATCCCCGCGTGCTCGATCGCGGCCAGGAAGGTATCGATTACCTGCGTGCTTGCCATCGTCGTCTCCAGACTCTCGGACTCAAGACGATCGTGCCGGTGGTGCCTTGCAATCAGATTGCAGCCCGGTCAGCCGGGCACGACATGGGACACATGGGATCCGAGAAGGAAAGCGGGATACATCCATGAATGTCGCAGTCGTGGTGGGCAACCCCAAGCCGCGCTCGCGCACATATAGCGCTGCGCACACGGTGGCTGAGCTTTTGGCAGGGCGGCCCGCAGACATTTCCATCGACCTGACCGAGGTCGGTGCGGCGCTGCTCGACTGGGCCGATCCGGGCGTACCCGATCTGGTCGCGGCCGTTCAGGCCAGCGATCTGGTCGTCGTCGCCAGTCCGACGTACAAGGCCACCTATACCGGCTTGCTGAAACTATTCCTCGATCGATTCCCAGCTGGGTCGATGACGGGCACGGCAGTGCCGCTCATGCTCGGTGGTCACTGGAAACACAGCCTCGCGCCGGACCTGCTACTCAAGCCGGTCCTGGTCGAGATCGGTGCGACGTGCCCGACGGCCGGGCTGTTCTTGCTGGACTCAGAGTTCGAGGCGAGCGACGCGCTCGACAGCTGGCTCGAGCGAGCCCGGCCGCAGGTAGCCGCAACTACCAGGGGGCTGGCGTGACCGAAGCCCTCAGCCTCGCGGTGGCGAGCCCTTGCCAAAACCGTGAACGCCGACTTATGACCGTACTAGCACGAGACGCGAAGGGACTGGCATGAGAGGCGAGCACCTCCGAGGCAGCGGCGATCTCGCTCGCGGACGGCCGGTCGCGAGCGGTGAGATCTAGTGACACTAGACGAGGGCTATATCAGCGTCCCTGGCGGACGGGTCTGGTACCGGTCCGTTGGCGACAGCCAGGGAAAGGCGCCGCTGCTGTGCCTGCACGGCGGCCCGGGCTTCACGCATTACTACCTGGAACCGCTGGAAGCGCTGGCCGACCGGCGGCAGGTCATCTTCTATGACCAGCTCGGCTGCGGCAATGCCGACCGTCCCGATGACGTCTCGCTCTGGACAGTCGACCGCTTCGTCGAGGAGCTGGCCCAGGTGCGCGCTGCACTCGGCCTCGATGATCTGCACCTGTTCGGCAGCTCGTGGGGCGGCATGCTGGCGATGCAGTACGTGCTCGACCGCCAGCCACGGCTGCGCAGCCTGACCCTCTGCGGCAGCCCGGCCAGCATGCTCCGGTGGGTAAGCGACTGCGACGAGCTACTGGCGGCCCAGCCGGAAGACGTGCGCGATGTCATCCGGCAGCACGAGGCCGACGGCTTCACCGCGTGCCCGGAGTACCAGGCGGCCATCCTCGGCTTCTACCGCGAGCACGTCTGCCGTCTCAGCCCGTGGCCGGCCGGCCTGGAGCGCTCGTTCGCCGAGGCTGGCTACCAGGTTTACAACACGATGAACGGGCCGAGTGAGTTCACGGTCACGGGCACGATGAAAACCTGGGACATCATGGACCGGCTCGGCGAGATCACGATCCCGGCGCTGCTGGTCGGCGGCCGCTTCGACGAGTGCACCCCAGGGCATCTCGCCGAGATGCACAGCCGCATGCCCAGCTCCCATCTCGAGACCATCGAGGATGCTTCGCACCTGTGCTTTGCCGAGCAGCCCGAGATCTTCACTGGCCTGGTGAATGCGTTCCTCGACCAGCAAGACGCGGCGTCCGGCTAGGCTGCCGGGCGCCATCAGCCGTGCTGGTCGGACCTGATCTGCTCAGGCTTGACCTGCTCGGACATGACCTGCTCGGACCTGACGGAGTCGAGCAAGCCGCGCAGGACACCGGAGTAGCGGCCGAGCGCGGCGCGGCCCTCGCGTGTGATCGAGACCGAGGTCCGGGCCGTTACACCGCGCCCGGACTTCGCCGTTGTCACGTACTGCGCGTCCTCGAGCTTGCGCAGGTGCGTGATCAGATTGCCCGGGGTGAGCCCGATCACGTCCTGGAGCCTCGTGAACGACAGGTCGTCGCCCTCGGACAGCGTCGCGAGGGTGACCATGATGCGGAGCCGAGCCGGCACGTGAATCACCGCGTCGAGTTCCTCGTCTGTCATGCCCGGCGCCTGAAGCGGACGGCGGCCATCGCCAGGAACGCGACGCTCGTCGCCAGCGCGTCAACCGCCCAGACCGTGACAGGGCCAGCGAATCCGCTCCCGGCCGCCACCGCGACAAGCCACACACCCAGGCCGAAGACAGTCCAGTCCAGGGCGAAGGCAGAGCTAGTTGCGTAGATCAGGCCGGTGATCAGGATCGGCGCGGCAGCGCCGTACACGCCGAGCACCGCTCGGCTGGCGCCCGCGTGATCCAGTGCGGCCTCCAGCGTGAACAGCCCGGTATAGGCAGCAACGGCCGACAGCACGTAGACCCGCCGCTGGTTGGCGGACGACCCGCCGATGCCGCTCACGGCGCGGCCGACGATGACGACCGTGACCGCCATGGCCGCGGCGACGACGATCGTGAGCGCCAGGAGCGCCGTCGGCGTCGGCCCCTGATAAGGGTGCTGCTCGCGCACCGAGAGCCACAGCGATCCGTAGCCAAGCAGGTACATCAGCCCCCAAGTGGCCAACAGGACGGGATACCGGACGGTGAGCTGCCGCTGGGCTCGCTGGCGCGCCTGCTGGAGAATGGCCGCCGCATGCTGGATGTCGTCACCCATTTCATTGTCGGTGTCGGCTGTCTTGTCGAGTCCCTCGTTCATGTCCGTGTCCTTGCTGCCGATTAGACTTTGTGCTGCAAAGTTAACCTTGCTTTGTGGTGCAAAGTCAAGGGCTTGAGATGGTCGTCGTGCGCGGCACTAGCTGACACAATGTGGGCATGACGAGCGAGCGGATCGAAGTGCAGCGCACCATCGAGGCCGAGCCGCCGGCGATCTTCGCGGTCCTGCGCGATCCGCAAGGTCACGTGGCTATCGACAGCTCCGGGATGCTGCAGTCAGCGGACGGGCAGCCGGTTAGCGGCCTCGGCGACAGCTTCGTCGTGCACATGGACCGAGAGGCGCTGAACGACTACCCACTCGGTCGCTATGACGTGACCGTCAGCATCTCGGCATACGAGCCGGACCGGGAGATCGCGTGGACGATCCTGGGGCAGATCCGTCCCCAGATCGGCCATGTCTACGGGTACCGGCTCGAGCCGACCGAGGGCGGCACGCTCGTCACGTCGTACTACGACTGGTCGAACATCGATCCCAAGTGGCGCGAGGCCGATATTTTCCCTGTCATCTCCGAAGGCGCGTTGCGCGCGACACTGGGCATCTTGGCGAGGACGGTGGCCAGGGCCGGCGTGCCGTCCCCGGGCCCCGATAGGAGTTAGCGGTTCGGTTCCGCGGCCTGCCGCAGCCACACGGCGCAGTCGGGGGGCAGCAGTTCCCCGTCCAGCGGGCCGCTCGCCAGCAGCAAGCCTTGGTGCGCGGGCAGCCGGGCGCCCCGCGAGGAGATGTTCACCACGCACCGCACGCTGGCCCCACGGTCGAAGGCCAGTACGCCATCGGCCGACGGTAGCCACGTCATCGGACCGTCGCCGAGAGCCGGCTCGGACCGGCGGATCGCCAGCGCCGACCTGTACAACTCCAGCATCGAGTCGGCCGCGCCGGTCTCGGCCTCGACAGTCAAGTCGCGCCACTCCTTCGGCTGCGGCAGCCACGGCGCGGCACTGGCAGCCGGCGGCGAGAAGCCGAACGGCGGCTCCTGGCCCGCCCATGGCAGCGGCACGCGGCTGCCATCGCGGCCGGGATCCTCACCGCCGCTCCGGTACCAGATCGGATCCTGCCGCAGCTCGTCGGCGATGTCCTGAACCTCCCACAGGCCGAGTTCCTCGCCCTGGTAGACGTACACGGATCCCGGCAGCGCCATGGTGAGCAGCGCGGCGGCCCGGGCGCGCCGGGTGCCCAGCGCCAAGTCGACGGGCAGGCCGTGAAAGTAAGACCGTCGCCCTAGGTTGAACGCGGTATCCGACCGGCCGAGGCGCGACACGATGCGGTCGACGTCGTGGTTGGAAAGCACCCACGTCGCGGGGGCTCCCACGGGCGCGTGCAGCGCGAGCGTGTTGTCGATCACCTCACGCAGTTGCACGGCGTCCCACGGACAACTCAGGTACGGGAAGTTGAAGACAGTGTGCAGCTCACCCTGGCCGACGTATCTGGCCAGTCGGACCGCATCGGGAATCCAGATTTCGCCGATCAGCACCCTGGCCTCATACTCGTCGGCGACCGCTCGCCAGGACCGGTAAACCTCGTGCACGTCGTCGCGGTCAGAGTACGGATGGCGCGGGCCGGGCGGCTCGTCCGGCGCGACTTCCGGCAGGGTAGCGTCCTTCGTCAGCAGCGCCGCCGAGTCGATCCGGATGCCGTCGGCGCCGCGGTCGAACCAGAACCGCAGCACGTCCTCGAACTCGGCGCGCACCTCGGAGCTCGCCCAGTTGTAATCGGGCTGCTCGGGGGCGAACAGGTGTAGGTACCACTCGCCCAGCGACCCGTCCGGCTCGGTGATGCGGGTCCACGCTGAGCCGCCGAATATGGACTGCCAGCCGTTGGGCGGCTGCTCGCCATCCGCGCCGCGGCCGGGCCGGAACCAGAACCGGTCCCGCTCAGGTGATCCTTGCCCAGCCGCCAGCGCGGCCTGAAACCACGGGTGCTGATCTGAGCCATGATTCGGCACTACGTCGATGATGATCCGGATGCCCACGGCGTGCGCCTCGGCGATGAGCGCATCGGCGTGGGCGAGCGTGCCGAAGGCCGGCTGAATGTCTCGGTAGTCGGAGATGTCGTACCCGGCATCGGACATCGGCGAGGGGTACCACGGGTTGAACCAGACCGCGTCGATACCGAGGCCGGCCAGATAGGTCAGGTGTGCGCGCACGCCAGCCAGATCGCCGATCCCGTCCCCGTTCCCATCAGCGAAGCTGCGCACATACAGCTGATAGATAGCGGCGCTGCGCCACCACGCATCGCCTGCCGCCTGGCCCGGGCCAAAAGAGCCGACGCCGTGAGAGCCGAGGTCTAGCACGAGTACCTGCTTCCTGTCGTGTTCGGGCAAGGCTGGACCGACCGATCGGCCCGCAGCCGTGCGGCTCGCAGTGGTGGTTACGTTGCGGTGGGTTCGGGAGCGCGCCCGCAGCAGTCGGTCAGCCTCTAATGCCTCCGGCAGTCAGGCCGGCCATGATGTTCCGCTGGAAGATCAGGAAGAAGACGATCGTCGGGAGCGCGGCCATGGCGGAGGCGGCGATGATGAGATTCTCCGGCGTGACGATCGACGCTTGCCAGATGCCGACGTTGAGGGTCTCCCTCGTCGGCGTATAGCCGTACTCGACCAGCAGCGGCCATAGGAAGTCCTTCCATACGGCGACCAGGCCGAAGATCGACACCACCCCCAGGATCGGGCGCGAGATCGGGAGCACGATCCGTCGCAGGATCGTCAGCCTGGATGCGCCGTCGATCTGAGCAGCGTCGATGTAATCGGTCGGGATGGAGTCGAAGAAGCGCTTGAGCAGGAAGATGTTGAATGCGTTCGCCACCGAAGGCAGCCAGATCGCCTCGGGTGAGCCGACCAGGTTCCAGTGCAGGATCGGCAGGTCAACGACCGTCACGTACTGGGGAACGACTAGCACGGTCGCCGGGATCATGAGCGTCGCCAGCATCAGGAACAAAACGACGTTGCCGAGGACCGGCCGCAGCTTGGACAGCGAGTACGCAGCCGTCACGTCGAAGACCAGCTGGAAAGCCAGCGCCCCGAAGGCGTAGTACAGCGTGTTCCACAGCAGCTTGGCGACGTCAAGCCGGTTCCACGCGTCGAGATAGGTGCTCGGGTGCACGTGATGCGGATACAGCGTGGGCGGCGTGGCGATCGCTTCCTGGGTGGACTTCAGCCCGTCGGCGAACAGGAAGTACAAAGGCCCGATGAAGACGAGCGTGAACACCACGATCACCAGGGTCAGGATCACCCGGTAGGTGATCTTGCCGCGGCGCCGGTTCAGCTGCGAGCTCGAGATCAGCGTCCGGGTCGCGACGACCGTCTTCGTCCTCGTCGCCGCCGTCCCGTCCCGGCGCCGCGCCGCACTGGTGCCAACGGTTGCAAGTCCTGCCATCTGGCTCCCCCTCCTAGCCGCGCTCGCGGGTGGCCCACAGGAACCCGCCGGAGAAGACGGCGAGCACCACCATGAGGATCACGCCAAGTGCGGATGCGCTGTTGTAGTTGCTGGCACCGCTGTAGGCGAAGGCGTACTGGTAGATCAGCATCACGACGGACTGGGTGTTGTTGCCGACTCCGCCGTCGCCGTTCGTGAGCACGAAAGACTCGACGAACATCTGCATGGTGGCCACGACCTGGAGCATCAGCAGCAAGATCAGGATGAGCCTGGTCTGCGGAATCGTCACGTGCCGGATGCGGCTCCATAGGCCAGCGCCGTCCAGCTCCGCCGCCTCATACAGCTCGCCGGGAATGTTCTGGAGCGCCGCCAGGTAGATCAGCGTCGCTCCGCCCATGTTCATCCAGGTCGAGGCGACCACGACCGAGATCATCGCGGTGCTGACGAACCCCGTGCCTGGCTGGAGCACCCACTGGGAAGTCGGCAAATGCAGCAGGCGCAGCACATCGTCGAACAGGCCGTACTGCGGGTTATAGAAGTAGGCGAACAGCAGGAGCGCCGAAGCTGGCGGGAGCATGACCGGCAGGTACACCAGGATCCGCAGGTAGCCGCGAGCGTGCCGCAGCTCGTTCAGCAGGATCGCGACGAAGAACGGCACGGCGTAGCCGATGACGAGGGCAAGGAGCGTGAACTCGAGCGTGTTGCGCCAGGCCTGCCAGAACATCGCGTCGTGAATGATCCGGGTGTAGTTCCGCCAGCCGGCCCAGGTGTAGCCGCCCCCGTACACGGCCTTCTGGAAGCTCATGATGACTTCGCGGACGATCGGATACCAGGAGAAGAACGTGAAGCACAGAATGGCCCCGATGAGGAACGCGTACGCCGACAGATTGCGCCTGACCCGGTGCCCGAAGCGCCCAGCGACTGCCTGCCTCGTGGCGCCAGACACCGCCTTGGGCTTGCGCAGCGTCACGACATCGGTCATCGGGTCTCCTTGTGCTGCCTTGTCAGAGTCAAGGGGCGGAGCCTAGCGCGGGGCGGAGCGCGGCGGGAGGGGCCAAGCCGGCGTGAGCCTGGCGCGGGGGCCGGGCGTGAGACCCGGCCCCCGCGGCCGGGCCGGCAGACCGGCCCCCGTGCCAGGCGCGGGGACCGGTCCCCTAGTCCGGTCCCCACGCTGGCATCAACTCATCGCTGTCAGCCGCTGTTCGCGAGGATGGCGTTCACGTCCGTCGTCGCCGTCTTCAGCAGCGCCGAGATGTTGGCGTTCGGCTCGGTGAGCACTGCCAGCATCACGGGGTCGAGCGCGTGGTACACGGCCTGCGCGTCCAGCGGCTCGCCGACACCGTTCTCGTTCGCCTGGACGAACGGGGCGTAGTACGAGGTGTTGACCGTCCCGTACTGAGACCGCAAGGCGTTGATCTTGTCGCCGGTCGCGCCCTGGAATAGCTCAGGCTCAGGGAAGCCGACCGGCTGCCCGTCCGCCTTGAGCCTGGCAAAGTTGAACTGGCCGTCGCCAGGCGTCAGGTTCTCGAAGTCGATCCACTTGATGCCGGCCTCGATCTGCGCCGGCGTGTCGCTCTTGGCGAACATGAAGTCGTTACCACCCGACAGCGAGGCGGCTGGCGTGCCACTCATGCTGGGCAGCGGGCCCATGCCGAAGTCGTTCACGTTGCCCTTGTCGGTAGGCACGATCACGTTGTAAATGTCGTCCGGCGCGGCGATGTACATGCCGAGTTTGCCCTGGGCCATCTGCTGCTGCAGCGAGCCCCAGGCCAGGCCCTGGGTCGGGCTCATCGCCTTGTCGGTGAACCGGAGCGTGTGCAGCGCCTCGAGCACGGCCATGCCGTTGGCGTTGTCGAAGTTTGCCGTCGGCGGCGCAGCGGCGTTGTTCACCATGGAGCCGCCGAGTGCGTCGATGTAGGACGAGAAGTGCCAGCCGCCAGTGTTCTGTGCGCTGTAGTCACCCCAGCCCTCAATGCCGTTGCCAAGCGCGGCGATCTTCTGGGCGTCGGCCTCCACCTGAGCCCAGGTGGTCGGCGGGCTGTTGGGATCGAGCCCCGCCTTGGTGAACAGCGTCCGGTTGTAGATCAGGCCCTGCGTGTAGTTCGACGTCGGCAGGCCGTAGAGCGTCTTGCCTGCGGTGACTGCCTTCATTGAACCCGGAACGATGTCGCCCAGGCCTGGCACCGTCTTGGCGTTGACGTACTGCGTGATGTCGGCAGCCTGGCCCGCCAGCAGCACCTGCGGCAGGTCAGTGAAGTAGGTGTAGAAAACGTTCGGCTCGGTACCGGCCCGCAGCATGGCGGTGAAGGTAGTGGGCGACTCGCACGGGTAGTTGTAGACGCTCTTGATAGTGATCGTCGGGTTGGCCTTCTGGAACGTCGCTACGTCCTCGAGCCACTCCTTGTGCTCCACGGGGAACTGGGCCGCCGGCGGGGCGCAGTCGATGCTGATGCTCACCTGGCCGCCCGACGAACTCGGGGCGGGGCTGCTGGAGCAGGCCGCGGCCCCGAGCCCCAGCGCTGCCACGGCGGTGACGACCGCAAACTTCCGGCCGCCATACCACCAGTGAAGCTGTCTGCTCATCGGTCAATCCTTCTTCCTTGGGCTGAACGTGGGCGATCTCGGAGCCCTGGGCCGCGCTGGCAGCAGGGCGGGGGCGAGGTCGGCCGTATCGGCATAATCCCGAATCCGACCGCCTTGCGCTACGCCCTTTGGGCGCCGTGCTTGTTGCATTGAACATACTGAGGCGAACATCTGAGAGCAAGATATCGATGAAACTTTGCAAGGACACAACTTGGTTACGGTGATTCGGGTCATGCCGGATGAGTCGGGCGGTCCGCGCTCGTTACCGTTGGGCTTCATGCACGGATCCGACATAAGGCCTGGGAACGGGGCCGCCTCCGCGAGTCAGGAGTGATCCAGGTCACGCAAGCTCTTGCCAGTGGATGTCGTATTGTTGCGGCATGACGCGAACTCCCGCCAGGCGACTTGCCGAGGTTGCCCAGAAGGTCGGGGTCAGTGAGGCCACCGTGAGCCGCGTGCTCAACGGCAAGGCCGGCGTGTCCGACAGCACCAGGGATGCCGTGCTTACCGCCCTGGACGTGCTCGGTTACGAGCGCCCAACGCAGTTGCGCGGCGACCGGGCCCGGCTCATCGGCCTGGTCCTGCCTGAGCTGCAGAACCCGATCTTCCCGGCACTCGCCGAGGTGATCGGGGGTGCGCTCGCCCAGCGCGGCTTCACGCCCGTGCTCTGTACCCCCAATGACCTTGGTGTCTCGCGGACAGTCGGCGGCCTGTCCGAGGCGGATTACGTCGACATGCTGCTCGACCAGCACGCCTCAGGCGTCGTGTTCGCCGGTGGCCACTACGCCGAGCTCGCCGCGCCGCACGACCACTACCACCTGCTGCACCGCAGGGGCATCCCGGTTGTCCTGGTCAACGCGGGGATCGACAACCTGGACTTCCCATGCGTGTCGACAGACGATGTGACCGCGGCCGGCCAGGCTTTCCGGCACCTGGCCTCGCTGGGTCATGAACGCATCGGCCTGGTGCTCGGACCCGAGGACCACGTCCCCTCGAGGCGGAAGCTGAGCGCGTTCCGTGAGCACGTGCAGCGCGCCGGCCTTGCCGTCGCGCCAGTCGAACACGGGCTGTTCTCGCTTGAGGGCGGGCAGGCCGCGACCACCCGGATGCTCCGGCAGGGCGTGACCGGCGTCATCTGCGCGAGCGACGTCCTCGCGCTTGGCGCCATCCGGGCCGCCCGGCGGGCGGGGTTGTCCGTGCCCGGGGACGTCTCGGTAGTCGGCTACGACGACTCCGGCTGGCTGAACTCCACCGACCCGCCGCTGACAACCGTCCGTCAGCCCATCGAGTCGATGGGCAAGGCAGCAGTCGCGCTGCTCGTCAACCAGATGGAGTCCGTGGCCATGCACCGCGAGGAGCTGTTGTTCGAGCCCGAGCTCGTCGTCCGCGGTTCGACCGGCCCGGCGCCCGTCGTGACAGTGTCCGCTGCCGCCGACTGACTGCTAGCTAACGCCAGGTCAGACCTCCAGCGGGGTCGGAGACGTTGAGGTGCTCCTGCACCCTGGCCAGATGCAACCGCATGGCCTCCACGGCTCCCCCGGCGTCACGGGAGCGTAGCGCCTCGACGATCGCGCGATGATCCGCCTGGTACTGGTCCCGCCGCTCGGGCGATGATCTGCGCCGCTTCAGGTCGCCCCAGACCTGGCCGTGCCGGGCGGCTTCGATCGCGGCGTACAAGGAGGCCAGCAGCGGACTGTGGCTCGCCGCCATGATGCAACGGTGCAGTGCGAGGTCGCAGGCCTCGAACTCCTCGAACGTCGCGGCCCGGTCACCCCGCGCAAGGCAATGGTCCATCTCCTCCAGGTCGGCTGCGGTCGCCCAGGCCACCACCAGAACCATGGAGGGCGGCTCGAGCAGCCGCCTGATCGTCATCACGTCGGCGGGCGCGAAGTCGGCACCCGATGGCTTCGCCGGAGCGCCGCCATATATTGCAGTGCCGCCCCGGATTGCGGTGCCGACGGCTTCGCTGGGGACTGCTGCCAGGCTTGACGCCGACTGCTCACGCAGGAATGTTCCGCGCCCGACTTCACGGGAGATCCAGCCCTGCGCCTCCAGCAGCGCGAGTGCGCTGCGAACCGACGCGCGGGTCACACCGAGGTCGATGCTGAGCTGGCGCTCGGTTGGCAACCGGAAGCCGCCCTGCGGACCCGTTGCCTGCGGGCCACCGCTCTGGGTACGCGCGAGGATGAGCTCGGCGAGCGCGACCCCGCGCGTAAGGTGGCCGCCCGCTCGCGGCCCAGCGGCTGGCGACACAGTGGTTGGCGACACGGCGGCTGACGACACGGCGGCTGACGACACAGTGGCTGACGACACGGGCTCGGTGAGGTCGAGTTCCGATCCGACCGGATCGGGTCCCGGTAGGGCTGCCTGCATGCGCGCTCCGCTTCATTCTGGCTCAGTATGGCTTGCCGCCGGCCCGCGCTGCGTCCGATGAACCCGCACTGCGTCCGATGATCTAGCTCCGGTGCCGTCGCCACGCCTGTTTCTGAGCTGCGCAACCAATCCTACCAATTGGCACGCCGAATTGTTACCTTCGCGTTAAGCATTTAGCGAAGCGACCTCTTGACCGTATTAGTCCGTCGACCTATGCTCAACCAATTGGGTAATCGCAACCAATATGGCCGATATGGTGGCCGGACCGGAGGTTCGCGGATGAGGCTCGCCACGATTGCCACGCCGCGCGGGCTGCGTCTGCACGTCCGGGCGCGCTCCGGCTACGTGGACGTGGGCGACGAAGCGGGTGATCCGGCGCTCTCGTCGCTGCAAGGCCTGCTCGACGCCGGACCGGCTGCCTTGGACACGGTCCGCGGCCTGCTCGATCGTGACGGCCGCGACGTCGCGCCCGAAGACTTCGGGCCGGCCGTACCCGAGCCGCGGCGCATCCTGTGCCTCGGCGTCAACTACCGCGAGCATGCCATCGAAGGCGGCCGGGAAGTGCCGACATGGCCGGAAGCATTCGTGCGCGGCGAAGGCAGCGCGATCGGTCCTTATGCGGACCTGGTCAAGCCGGCCCTGACGAGCCGCTTCGATTATGAGGGCGAGCTCGGACTTGTCATCGGGGCTGGTGGCCGCTACGTGCCGGCAGACAAGGCGCTCGACGCGATCGCTGGCTACGTCGTACTCAACGACGCCTCGGCGCGTGACTGGCAGCGAGCTGCGACCCAGTGGACCGGTGGCAAGAACTTCGAAGGCACCATGCCTATCGGCCCGGAAGTCGTCACGACCGACGAAGCCGATGTTTCCGACGCCGCGCTCGTCACCACGCTGAACGGCCAGGTGATGCAGTCGGCGCGGACGTCCCAGATGATCGTCGACATCCCGAGCGCGATCGAGTTCTTCTCCTCGTTTACCAGGCTGCGTCCCGGCGACGTCATTGCCACCGGTACGCCCGGCGGCGTCGGGTTCGCGCGGCAACCGCCCGTGTGGTTGCTGCCCGGCGACATTATCGAGGTCGCCGTCGAAGGAGTCGGCACGATCCGCAACCGGGTTGTCGCCGAGGACGCGGATCTGAGCGACTGGAGATGGCGGCCGCCGGGATCAACGGCCGTCGGCATCTGAGCAGGCCCGCCCCAGGATCACAACCCAGGATCAACAAAACCGGAGCAGCAGCGCACTCGTTGTCGGCAAGCGCCGGCTGATCCCGCACACAACCGATTGCAGAAGAGGTTCACGGCTAACGACTCATCCACCGAAGACTTCGCGGAGGCGACGAATATGTTCAGGTCCACCGAGCCTGCGGCCAGTGCCGCGGGACAACTGCGACGGGCAGGAGAGCTTGCGGTCCACCGGGGCCGCGCGGGCAGCGTCCTGGCAGCCGTATCGGCTATAGCCCTCGCGGTCGGCCTGGCTGCGTGCGGCAGCAGTCCCGCGAGCAGCAACACCAGCAAGGGCTCGATCGTGTTCGCGGATGTAGCTCCGTTCAGCGGTCCCGACGCGGCGCTCGGGCCGATCTACCTGGTGTCCTGCACGGGCGCGGTCACCGCCATCAACAAGGCCGGCGGCGTGCTCGGTCACACCGTGAGCTGCACCTCCGCCGACACCAAGGGCGATCCGGCGGACGCCGTCCCGGCCGTGGGCAGCCTGCTCAGCCGGACGCAGAACCTGGAGCTGGTCATCGGCTGCACCTCGGATGAGGCAGCGGCCGTCGTCCCGCTCGTCAACAAGAACAAGACCGTGATGTTCTGCATGACCGGCCAGTCGGAATTCGACCACGTCCACTACCCGTACTTCTACCGGCTGGTCCCGCCCGACCTGGCCGAGTCGTACGCGATGACCGTGATCGCACAGAACGCCGGCTACAAGCGGATCGCGCTCGCCTTCGGCAACGACATCGGATCGCAGACCTTCGTGCAGCCCGCGATAGCGGCGATCGCCAAGGCCGGGATGACAGTCGTTGCCAACGAGACCCTCGACCTGAACGCGACGACATTCCGCACCGAGGCCGAGAAGATCATCCAGGCTCATCCGGACGCAATCATGACCGAGGCCCTCGGCTCGGCCGACCCCACTCTTTTCGCCGAGATCAAGCAGCTCAATGGTGGCAAGATGATCCCGATCGTCGGCACCTCAGCAGCGATCTCGCCGGTCTTCTTCGAGGCGGCCGCCAAGGCGGTCGGGGCGGCCGACTTCACCGCTAACTTCCGTGCCGACAACTTGGTAACCGCTACTAGCGGCCCTGCCTACCAGGCGTTCACGCAGGCGCTGCTCGCGGTCAAGGGCAAGGTAGCAGGCGCCCAGACCGGTGACTTCACCACCTACTTCACCGCGCCAGGTGCCGTCCACCTTTATGACGGGATGAACCTGGCCGCGCTCGCCATGGTCGCCGCAGGCAGCACGGAGACGGCGAAGTGGCAGCCGTTCATCGCCACGATCGGTGACGGCGTCCCCGGCGCAGTAACCGTGAGCTCGTTCGCGCAGGGTGTCGCGGCACTCAAGGCAGGCAAGAAGATCCGCTATGTCGGGCCTGGCGGACCGACGAGCTTCGACTCCTACCACGACTCCCCTGGCATCTTCCAGATCGACACCTATACCGCTGCAGGCGCGGTCCAGGTGTCCGGGAACATCACAGCCGCACAGCTCCGCGCGGTCTCCGGGTGATTCGATGCACGCCACCTCGCCCGGCCGCTGGGTATGCAGGCGCTGCGGATGCCGCGTCAGTCTGCTGCAGCGGCCGGGAGGGGTGATCGCGCGATGACCATCTTCGTCGCGTCCGTCGGCTTCGGCCTCATCACGGCGGCAGTCCTGGCGATTGCCTCCGTCGCCTTCACCCTCCAGTTCGCCGTGACCGACGTGCTGAACCTGGCGTTCGCGGCGATCATGACGGCCGGGGCTTTCATTGCCTACTGGATCAACCAGGCGGGCGTCTCGGTCTGGCTCGCTCTGATCGTCGCGATGGCCGCGTGCTCCGCCCTGTCTGTGCTGCTCAACTTCTTGGTTTACGCTCCGTTCCAGCGGCGCGGTTCGTCGCCCATCACGATCGTGATCGTGTCGCTTGGGATGGCTCTCATCATCGAGTTCGGCGTCCAGGCCATCGTGGGAGGCGTGAACGTCTCGTACACGATGGGCCAGGGCTCGACACTGAGGGCTGGCGGCCTGATCCTGACCACGGTGCAGATCGTGATCCTCGCGATCAGCGTCCTCGTGATGGTGGCCGTCTACGCCCTGTTGCGTTACACCAAGCTCGGCAAGTCGATGCGGGCCACGGCCGCCAATCGTTCCCTGGCTCGCAACTGCGGCATCAGGACCAGCCGGGTCATCACGATCACCTGGGCGCTGACCGGCGCGCTCGGCGGCCTGGCTGGCACCGTGTTCGCCATCGACATCGGCAGCTTCGGGCCGACAAGCACGGACTTGTTCGTCGTGCTCATCCTGGCCGCCGTGTTCCTCGGCGGGCCGGGGCACGCCTACGGCGCCATGCTCGGCGCGCTGCTCATCGGGCTCGCCACCGAGGTCAGCGCCGCCTACATCCAACCCGACTACAAGTACGTGATCGCCTTCGTAGTGTTGCTCGCCATGCTCGCCGTACGGCCATCCGGCCTGTTCGGCGCCCGAGCGTGAGCGCAGGCAGCGTAAGCACCGGCAGGGAGCCAGATGTACTACCTCATCACGCTGGTGGTGTACGCCGCGGTCGACACAATCGCCTGCCTCGGGCTGAGCCTGCAGTTCGGGATCGGCGGCGTCACGAATTTCGGCTTCATCATCTTCCAGGCGGTGGGTGCGTACACGGCAGCGATTCTGGCGCTCCCCGCCGATAGCGCGAACGGCGGGTTCCAGACGTATCTCGGCGGCTTGCACCTACCGTTCCCGTTCCCCTGGATTGGCGCCATGGTGGCCGGGGCGGCCCTTGCGCTGCCGTTCACGTTCCTGGTCGGCCGCCGACTGCGCGGCGACTTCGCCGCGGTGGGGTTGCTGGTCACTGCTGTCCTGATGAACCTGCTCGTGATGGACTACCGGCCGCTGCTGAACGGTGACGCCGGGGTCGCGCTCGTGCCGGCCCCGCTGCAGTCCCAGGTCATGACCACGACGACCACGGGTTACCAGTGGGGGTTCGCGATTGCGATCGCCGTGCTGGCCGGCCTCGTCTACTGGTTCCTGCGCCACATCACTGAGTCGCCGTACGGGCGGACCCTCCGGGCTATGCGGGACAACGACAAGGTGGCCGATTCCCTCGGCAAGAACCTCCAGTCGCTGCGGACCGGAGTGCTCCTCGTGGGAGGCGCGATTGCCGGGTTGTCCGGCGCCATGCTGGTGAGCTTCATCAGCGTCTGGTCGCCCGCCGCGTGGACGTACGCCGAGACGATTGTCCTGTTCGCCGCCGTCATCATAGGCGGCCGCGGAAACCATCTCGGCGCCGTGGTGGGCGCCGTGATCGTCCCGGTGGGGTTCGAGGAGTCGACACGACTGATCTCGAACGCGAACCCGAGCCTGCCGCCCAACCTGCTTCCTTCGCTCCAGTGGGTAGCGATCGGGCTGCTGATCGGTCTGTTCTTGTGGTTCCGCCCGCAGGGCATCCTGCCAGAGCGTAAGCGGGTGATCGCTTTGCCCGGCGCAACAGCTGGCACCGCGGCTGGCACCGCGGCTAGCGGCGCGGTGCTGGCTTCGGCCGCACCCATTCCTGCCACGACACCCGCGGCTGCCGTGCCGCCTATCCCGCCAGTGATAGACCGGCCAGCCGCCGCGACGCCAGCGGCGGACAGCGCGGCCAAGACGCCAGCAACACCGGACCCGGACGTGGTCCTGGAGGCCATCGACGTCAGCCGGGACTTCGGCGGCGTGCACGCAGTCTCCGGGGTCTCGCTGACCGTCCGGCGCGGCAGCCTGACCGGGCTCATCGGCCCTAACGGGGCCGGCAAGTCGACCTTGCTGGCGCTGCTAGCCGGCACGGACAACGTGTCAGCCGGGCAGATCCGCTACCTTGGCCAGGACATCACCGGGGTACCGGCGTACCGGCGCGCGCGAATGGGCCTGGTCCGGACGTTTCAGCTAGCCAGTGAGTTCAAGCGGCTGACGGTGATGGAGAACCTGCTGTCCGCGGCGCCGCACAACCGCGGCGACTCGCTCTTCGGAGCGGTTGCCGGACGTCGTTACTGGGGCCGGGACGAAGCGGCCGCCGTGGCCAAGGCGGCCGGGATACTCACCAGGTTCGGCCTCGAGCCCCTCGCCAACGAGTACGCCGGCGATCTGAGCGGCGGGCAGCGGCGCCTCGTGGAGATCATGCGCGCGCTCATGGCCGATCCGCAGGTGCTGCTGCTGGACGAGCCGATGGCCGGCGTGCATCCCGAACTCGCCCGTCGGATCGGCGGCTCGCTGCTCGAGCTGTGCGCCGGCGGCATGACCATCCTGATGGTCGAGCACGAGCTAGCGATCATGGACGAGTTCTGCGATCCGGTCATCGTCATGGCGGACGGCTCGGTGCTGGCCGAGGGCACCATGACGGAGCTGCGAGACCGGACTGAAGTCGTGGAGGCCTACCTTGTCGGCTGACCGGGCCGTATCGCCTGACCGCGAGCACCCCGACACTGGTAACCACGCCGATGCTGATAACCCGGTGCGCGGCGAGCGGATTCGCGCCGAGAATGTGTCCGCTGGCTACGGCGGCGACCCGGTCATCAGGGCCGTGACCGTTCAGGCGGAACCCGGTCAGGTCGTCTCCCTCGTAGGCCCCAACGGCTCTGGCAAGAGCACCCTGCTCAAGAGCCTGGTGGGGATCGTTCGCGTCTCGACCGGCCGGGTCCTGGTCGGTGACCGGGACGTCACCAACCTCGCCCCGGAAGAGGTAGCCCGAGCCGGGGTGGGCTACGTGCCGCAGGTGGACGACGTCTTCGCGCCGCTCAGCGTCAGGGAAAACCTTGAGATGGGCGGCTACCTGCTGGCCAGGAAGGCGATTGGCCCCCGCATCGAGCACGTGCTCACCGTGTTTCCCCGGCTCGGCACAATGCTGCAGCGGCCAGCCGGCAAGCTCAGCGGCGGCGAGCGCAAGATGCTCGCCATGGGCCGCGTGCTGATGCTCGAGCCTGCGGTCTTCCTGCTCGACGAGCCGACCGCGAACCTTGCTCCCGCCATCGCGCAATCGCTGCTCGCAGATCACGTCCGCCGGCTCGCCGAGCGCGGCGCGGCGGTGCTTATCGTCGAGCAGCGTGCCAAGGCGGTCCTGGCCATCTCGGACCGCACGTTCGTGCTCGGCGGCGGCCAGTTGCGGATGGAAGGGACGCCGGCCGAGCTAGCCGACAACCCGGCATTCGTCGACTCCTTCCTCGGCGGCAGTTCCGGCCGGGCAGTCGCGTCCGGAGAGGCGTGAGATCGCAGACGCGAGGCGCCAGACTTCTCGCTAGCGCGGAATGACAGGCAGCAGCAGGTAAGAGGGGCGCGCTCCCCCCGACAGTAGTGTCGTCTGGCCGCCGAAGACGTCGGCCGGGCGGTCTGCCGGCTCGTCGTGCACGAAGATCCCGTTGCCGCGCATGGTGACGCCGAACGCGCTCGGCCACGGTCCCTCCCCCGGCAACTCGAAGTCGCGGCCCTGCACGCACACGCCGAGCCGGTACCCGGCCGGGATGATCACCGACGTCGGCCAGATCTCCACGTCAACATCCACGGGCTCGCCGGGCGTTAGCGGCTGCGGGTCATCGTGTAGGTGCCACGGCCGCCATGCGTGGCTGCGCTCGGGGTCGGTTTCGCGGTGCGAGGCGCGCAGCCAGCCGAAGCCAACGCAGCCATTCGGGTCCTGACCGCTGGCGAACGTCACGTCTCGACCCGCGGGATCGATGACCCGCAGGGTGATGAACAAGTCAGCGTCCGTGGTTGACGACGCGACCGTGAGCCGTGCGGCGGCGGGACCGGTGATCTCCAGATCCTGGTCGAGCGGCTCAGTCCAGAACGCCAGTCCCTCGCCGAGCGCGTCGAAAGACGCTCGCTGCGAGGCGGCATCCGGCTGCATAGCCAGCCGCCCCGAGGCGACGTTGAGATGGAACCTCGTCCACTGCGTGCGCGGCAGCGGCCACCGGGCCTCGGCTCGCTCCTCGAAACTTCCGTCCACGCGGCGAACCTGCAGGACTACCGGTGGCTGAGCATCCCATCCGGTGTCCTCCCCCTTGAGGAAGTGCCCGAAGAAGCGCTTCTGGAGGCGGACTCCGTAGTCGGTGTAGAACTCCACCCAGTGCTGGAGCCCGTGGACTTCCAGCCACTTCTCCGCGCTGGCGACCCGGCTATAACCCTCGAAATTGCCCCTCGTGTGCAGGTGATGCGCCCAGTTAGCCGCCGACAGCACCGGGACGGTGATCTTCTCCAGGGCTGGGCTGCGCTCGCGGTAATAGCCGTCATCGAGCGCATGCGCGAGAACTGCAGCCGGGGTGTCGGCCGCGTTCCTGGTCAGTTCATCTTTATCCAGGGTCGCCGGCCCGGCGACGGTTTTGCCGGTGACGCGGTGGCGTGGCCCCCGCTTACCGACGCCATGCTGTACGCCCGCGACCTGGGGCGGGTACCACTGGCGGACGAAGACGTTGAGGATGCCGCCATGCCGGGTGAAGTCGCGGTAGAAGTCGCTGCCGCCCTCCCACGGGCAGATCGCGGTCAGATGGGGCGGCTGGAGCGCCGCGACCTGCCACTGATTGATCGCGTAGTACGACACGCCGAGCAAGCCGACCTTGCCGGAACTCCACGGCTGCACCGCTGCCCACTCGATGCACTGGTAGTAATCGCGCGTTTCGCGGGCCGAGAAGATGTCCAGGTAGCCCGGTGACCGCCCGGCGCCGCGGGAGTCGACCCTGATCACGACGTAGCCGTCGGGCACCCACTTCTCCGGGTCGACCGTCTCCCAGTTCTGGTAGCAATTCGACGAACCCTCGAGCGCATCCGGGTGCGCGGTCTCGAGGTTCGCCCACTGCCGCGGGAAGCCGTCCTGGAAGGCCAGCCACTTGGCGTACGGACCGTGCGTCATGATCACGGGGTACTGTCCGTCAGCTTCCGGCCGGAACACGTCAGCGCGGAGGACCAGGCCGTCGTCCATCGTGATCGGGACATCCCAGGCGATGCGCACGTTAGTCAGTGCCTACGCCGTCACTGGCCCGGGGCCATCGCCTGCACGCCGGCAACGAACACGTCGACACCGAACCTGTAGTGGAACTCCGAATCACAGGACGACATCGGCACGGCCGCCTCCACGAGGCGGGGATAGCGATCCGGCGGCAGCAGCGCGAGCCGAACCCGAGCCTTGCGCTGCTCTTCCGCGATCTCCGCCTGAGTCAGCGCCGGCTTGCAGCCGGGATCGCTCATCACGAGCGTGAGTGCTGTCCATAGGGCACTGCGGGTGATCTCGGCAGCATGGTCCGGGTCGTAACCGCCACGGCGCAGGACTGCCAGCGCTGTCTCGGAGGCGACCAGCGCGGCGTCGCTCTGCTTCTCCCCCTCCAGGATCACCTGTGAGGCGCACGGATGGGCCCGCAGCACGCGCAAGAGCGACTCCAGCAGGCCGCGCATCTGAACGTGCCACGGTGCGGCAAGATCGACGTCGGTGTCGAGCTCGCTCCAGATCTGGTCGCCGAGCCCCCCGAGCAGCTCTTCCTTGTTGCGGAAATGCCAGTACAGCGCCATCGGGGTGACGCCGAGCTCGGTCGCGAGCCGCCGGATCGTCAGCGCTTCCAGGCCCTCGGCGTCGGCCAGCGCGAGCGCGCGCTCGACCACGACCTCGCTTACTCAGCCTGGCCCGCTCTGCTTCTGGTGCCTTCGTCGCTTCCATCACTTGACAACTATACGCCGTACAAGGCAAGGTATCCAGTAGACCTATACGACGTACATGGACCGCGTACAAGATTTGTGTACAGGTACACAGTACGAGGAGCGCAAGAGGAGCCCGGGCCATGTCCAGACGCTGGTGGTCACTGCTGGCGGTGTCACTCGCCACGTTCATGACTTATCTCGACAACAACGTGACTAATGTGGCGATACCTACCATCCAACGCAGCCTGCACTTGTCGCTGGCAGGCTTGGAATGGGTGGTCAGCAGCTACATTCTCGTGTTCGCCGGGCTGCTGCTCGCCGGCGGCCGGCTGGCCGATCTGTACGGCCGGAGGCGGCTGTTCCTGATTGGTCTCTCCGTGTTCACGGTGGCCTCGCTCGGTGCCGGGCTGGCGGGCAACGGCACCGTGCTGATCGGCGCGCGGCTGGTGCAGGGACTCGGCGCGGCTCTGGTCGTCCCGACCACACTCGCGATCATCATGGCGACGTTCAAGGACGTTCGGGAGCGCACGATCGCCATCGGCGCCTGGACGGCGATCGGCGCCATGGCCCTGGCGTTCGGGCCGCTTATCGGCGGATTCATCAGCCAGCACCTGCACTGGGGCTGGATCTTCTTCATCAACGTGCCGGTCGGGATCGTCGCCTTCCTGGTGGCGGCCATGTCGGTCGGCGAGTCTCGAGACCCGTCCGTGGTGCGGCATCTGGACGTCCCCGGCCTGATCAGTTCGGCGGTCGCGCTCTTCTCGCTGACGTACGCGCTGATCGAGGGCCACGACAAGGGCTGGACGTCCGGACTTATCCTCGGCGCCTTCGCGCTCGCCGGAGTAGCCGGGGCCGCGTTCGCGCTGATCGAGTCCCGGACGACACACCCGATGGTCGAGATGAGCCTGTTCCGCTCTCGCGTGTTCGCTGGCGGTACCGTCACCATGATGCTGTGGGCCTTCGGGATCTTCGGTATCTACTTCTTCACCTCGATCTACCTCCAGACCATCCTCGGCTTCTCGCCGACGAAGGCGGGCCTGGCGTTCGTGCCGATGGCGCTGTGCATGGCGCTGTTCGCCGGCCTCGCACTGCCGGTGTCCCGCCTGCTGCGGCCCGGCCAGACGGTCGCTCTCGGCATGGCGGTCATGGCGGTCGGCCTGTACTTGTTCTCGCGGCTCGGCGCCGGTGCGACATTCACCAGCCTGCTGCCTGGCTTCCTGATCTTCGGCGCGGGTGCCGGAATGATGAACGTGCCGCTGACCAACGCAGTCCTGTACTCGATGCCGACCGAGCGTTCGGGTGTCGCCTCAGCGCTGCTCAACGCCTCGCGCGAAGTAGCCGGGCTGCTGGGCATCACCGTGATCGGCGCCGTGCTCCGGTCCCGGCAGGGCGCGGCTCTGCACCAGGGCGCGCACCCGGCCGTCGCATTCCTCGACGGATACCACGCGGGCCTGATCGTGACCGTGGCCTTGATCGCGGCCGGAACGGTGGTCAGCTACCTCGCGCTGCGGCGGGTCCCGCGGCAGGCGGCCGCAGGCGCCGTCGTTCCGGCCGACGCCGCAGAACTCTCCGGCTCGGCACAGCCCTCCGGCTCGGCACAGCCCTCCGGGTCGGCACAGCCGGATCTCGCACCGGAGCCCGCGCTCCGGTAGGCGGGTCTCACCGCGCACCCGGCCCGGCCGCTGCCCTGCGGCCGGGCCGGCCCGCGGCCTATGGCGGCCCCGCGGCCGGGGGCCGGCCCCTTGGCCGCGCCGGGCGTAGGTTATGAAGACACCCGCAGAGGCCACCTAGACTCGGGCGGTGCACCCTGCCGACCGATGGCATAAATGGCGGTGACAGATGCCGGTTGAGGCTGGACCCGCCGGTCGGCCGCGGCTCACCGAGCCGGGCCGGGACGCAAGCGGCCAGCGGTCGCAGGCATGGCGACGAGCAGCGGGTCAGCCCGCGGTTATCGCCGGACTCGTCACGATCGCTGGTGCTCTGGTCTGGATCGTCGCGTTCCCCCGTGTCGGCACCGATCTGTCGGCGGCGCTGGCTCGCGCCACCTGGGCGGACCGCTACCCGGCGTCGGGGTACCTGTTCAGCTGGTATGGCGGCTTCCATCCGGCCAGCTACTCCCTACTCGCGCCCTACGTGCTCAGCTTCGTCGGGACCCGGCTGGCCATGGCGATGGCGGTCGTGATCTCTGCGGTGCTGCTGTCCTTGCTGCTGGTGCGGCACGATGTGCCGCGGCCGCGCGCGGCGGCGGTGTGGGTGGCCATTGCCTTGCTGACGGAGCTGTCGGCTGGCCGCGCCGCCTTCACGCTTGGCCTGGCGGCGGGTCTCGGCTGCGTAGCGGCGGCCGATGTCGCCACGTCCTCGATGCCGTCGATGCCCCGGACCTGGAAGAGCGCCAGGCTGGCTGCGGCGGGCGCGCTGGCCCTGCTGTGCTGCCTGCTGAGCCCGGTGGCGGCCGTGTTCCTGTTCGTGGTGGCAGGGGCATTCGCGATCGGCCGCTACTGGCCGCGGGCCATCGTCATCGCCGTGGCAGCAGGCGTGCCGCTGGGCGTGATGGCATTGTTCTCTGACGGCGGCGCGCAGCCGCTCTCGGCCCAGAACTGGTTGCCGCCGCTCCTCGCCGTGGTGGCGGTGCTGCTGCTGGTATCGCGCCGATGGCGGCTGTTGCGCGCCGGCGCGATCATTTACGGGCTTGGCGTCCTCCTCACGCTGGGAGTGCCCAGCCTGATCGGGTCGAACGTGGCCAGGCTGGGCGAGCTGCTGGCCGGGCCGATTCTCGTCGGCTTCGGCAGCGCGCGACGTCGCTGGCCGCTCGGCCTGGCGCTCGCCGGTGCCGCTATCTGGCAGGTCGCGCAGCCGATCGCTGACCTCGGGCAGGGCAACGCGCCGCCCTATGCGCCGCAGACGGCTGCGCTGGTGCGCGAGCTCGGCATGCTGCACGCGGACACGGCGCGTGTCGAGGCCGTGCCGCAGTACGGCCACTGGGAGTCACAGGAACTTGCATCCGCAGTCCCGCTGGCGCGCGGCTGGGAGCGGCAGCTCGACATCGAGCGCAACCCGCTCTTCTACGGCGGCATCCTGACTCCGGCGGAGTACTACGGGTGGCTGCGTTCCAATGCTGTGGGGTATGTCGCGATCTCGGCGGCAACGCCCGATCCTGCCGCGGTCGCGGAAGCCGCGACCGTGCGCGCGGGGCAACCATGGCTGATTCTCGTCTGGCACAACGCGTACTGGCGCTTGTACCGGGTGCTCGGCTCGGATCCGCTGGCTGGCGCGCCAGCGGTGGTCACGAGTACCACACCTGCCCAGATCACACTGCGCATGGGCCGTGCCGGGACCACCATCGTCAGGGTGCACTGGTCGTCCTTGCTCCGCGCGGAGGGTGCAGTCGTGACTCAGGCAGGCCCGTGGACGCGCCTCACAGTGCGCCACGCCGGCACCTACGAACTGCAGGGCCGGTACTGACAGGCCCGGGCGCCTTTGCGGCTGTCTCGGTCAATTCGGGGTGATGACGACAACCGCGATTTTTCTGGACGTCTTTGTCTGATACCGGCGGTAGCGGCCGTGATTGTTGTCGTTGACAATCTCCCAGAGCCGCGGATGTTCAAGATCGTCGCCGCTGACGACGCGGGCCGTGGCGGCGAACCGCTGCCGGCCCACCTGCATCTCGACCTCCGGCTTAGCTTCGATGTTAAACAGCCATCCCGGCGGCCGATCCGAGCCGCCGTTGGAAGCCACGACCAGGTAGTCCCGGCCATCGCGCGCATAGACCAGCGCAGACGTCCGAGTTTGGCCAGTGTGCCGGCCGGTGGTTCGCAGCAAGGCAGACGGCACTCCGATGAGGTGGTGGCCGACCAGCCCGCCGGTCCGCTCGTACAGGCGCTGGTGCAACGTCAGCAGGTCCATGCCGACATTCTGGCCTGACGATGAAACCGGCGGGCTGGCGGCCCGAAGTAGCGAGTTATCGGGAATCGTGGCCGATGAAGATCAGGCCCTTCGGCTGGAAGCTCGGGCCGACGAGCGAGACAGGCGAGATGTTGCCAGTCCACGGGTTCAGCGTGCCCAGGTAGTTGGCCGGGAAGCCAGGTGCAGGGCAGGTTGATGGCGCGTTGCCAGCGTCGCACGGCGTCACCGCGACGAACACGGTCCCAGGCACGAACGGGCCCGTAACCACGTCGATAGTGTCCGCGCTGGAGTCAGAGCCGAAGATCCGGCCCCCCCAGCCGCTTGCCCAGGCAGTGTCATCTACCGACTGCGAGAGCGAAAGCACTCGCAGGCGGTCCCCTTGCGACCAGTCCTCGGAGTAAGGCGTCAGGTAGATCTGCTCCTGGTCAGCCTGGCTTGTCAGCATGAAGTCGCCAGCGAACCGGGGACCCGAGGCTGGCACGACCTCGTTCGAATCGGGATCTGTCAGGGCCAGCGAAACGACCTTCCCGATGCTGGAGCCGACGTTAGCCACGTGGGCGGTCGCGCCGTCGTTGAACACCGGCGTGATGGTGGCGACGCCAGTAGCGGAGTCGAAAACCACCGAGTAGACGGCCGGGGAGGTCGACGGCGCGGCGGTTCCCGTGGTCCCCGGTGCCGAGGCGCTCACCAGCACGTGACCGTGGTAGATCGAGATGGCGTCCGTGCCGCCGAAGTGTGGCAGCGCCTCGTTGTAAGCGTAATGCCGCACCTGGTCGCCGGGCTTTGCGCCAGGCTTGATCGTGTAGATGCTGGAGTTCGCGTCCTCGTTCACGGTGGCGATCAGCATGTCAGTGCCGGGGTCAGCGGTGATTCCGTCGATCTTGCCGATGAGGTCCCACTGGCCGATGACGGCCCCGGCGGTGGTGAACTCCACCACGGTGCTGTCGGTGTTGCCGTCGGTGCTGGGCTCGCCTTGCGCGCCAACCCCATTCTGGAACGCCGTGAACAGGCACTGGCCGAGGACCGTGATGTCGTCGGGGCCAGTGAGCGGTTCGGTTGTTGGCGTGCTCGAGCCAGACGGGATGAAGGTGTGGTGCAAAGTCATCCCGTTCAAGATCTGCTGGACCTTGAGGACAGGCGTCGGCACGTTAGCGCCAGCACGCGGGGCCTGGGCTGCAACTGACGAGGCAAGCGCCGGCCCAGCCAGCGCCAGGCTCGCCAGGACCGCCGACGCAGCCGCAGCTATCTTCGGTGTACTCAGACGTACAGGACGCATGGGGCCTTCTTTCTCTTCGGCGCGTGCAAACCAGTGCTGTTCTACGCCTGTCAGGTGGCGGCCTGGCGAATGCCGCCAGCCCCGGCCGTGAACGAGGCGTCAACGCGCGTAATGAAGGCCGCGATGTCACTCGCCGGACTGCAGCCGATCGGCCGACGTCCGGCCGGCCTCAGCCGTGCGGCGCAGGAAGTCGGCCACGACGGCCAGTTCACTGTCGCCGTACCCGGCCAGGATCTCGTCGAGTGCGGCGTTCATTCCGGAGTCGACCAGGTAGAGCCGTAGGATCGCCGCGCCGCGGCTCCGGTCAGCGCTGACGACGATGCCGCGCCGGTCGGCCGGATCGCGATCGCGAACGATCCACCTACCGCGCTCCAGCCGGTCGAGAATGCCCGTGAGCGTGGCCGGATGCTGCCCGCTGTGCCTGGATAGCGCTGTGGGACTGATCGGGCCGAACCGGGTGATCACGTCCAGAACCTCCAGGTCGTTTGCCTTCAATTCGAGGCGACCGCCAACGCCGTGGTTTAGCCGCGTTAGCTGAGCGCCGACCTCCCGCAGGCCGTCCCTGATCGCGCGGTTCAACCGTCGCCTGTCCCTGGTGGTGGCGTCGTCAGTCACCGGAACTGCTTCCCGGCCGGCGGCGGGCATCGGCCGGCGTCGGGCGCCGTTCCCGTGCACCGGCTCCCTGATACGCATCTCATATGATATGCTTCTCGTACTTTATGAATCACAAGACAAATGTACTCCGAACTCGCCAGCGGTAGCAGGATGGCGTGCAGGGAAGGATCGGTATGAAACTCACTGTCTTCGGCGCCACGGGCGCCACCGGGACGCTCCTCGTCGAGCACGCGCTGGCCACCGGACACGAGGTGACTGCCGTCGTGCGTGACCGTGCCCGGTTGCGGGTGCCAGCGCATCCGCTGCTCAGCGTCGTTGTCGCGGACGTCTTGGATCCCGACTCGATCACCCCGGCGGTCAGGGGTGCCGAGGCCGTCCTGACGGCGATAGGCCCGCGTGGCACAGGTCCGACGACCGTCATTCAGGACAGCAGCAGGGCGATCATCGCCGCCATGCAGAAATCAGGCGCCCGTCGTTTGCTGATGCTCAGCGGCTCCATAGCTGCCGATGAGGGCGAGAGCCCCTACATGCGCTACATGGTCAAGCCGCTGGCACGTCGCACCTTTCTCCGGCACGTTTGCGCGGACATGCGCGCGGGCGAGCGCGAGGTGCGCGCGAGCGATCTCGACTGGACGATCGTGCGGCCGCCTGCGCTGACCAGCAAGCCGGCGACCAGCAAGTACCGCACGGCGATCGACCGCAACCTCCCGCACGGCTTTCGCGTCTCTCGCGCCGACCTTGCCACCTGCCTGATCGCACTAGCAGACGACCCCGAGAGCGTGCGCAAGCACATCGGCATCGCCAGCTGACCGGCGCCTACGACAGCACGCGCCGCCGGAAGTTTCGCAGGCCGATCGTCAGGAATGCCGCGCCGAACCCCGCCACCACGGGATAGATCACGTACAGGTGCATGTGCGGAGCCGTCGTGAACGCGGCGCGCATCCCCTCGTTCACGTAGATCAGCGGATTGATCAGCACGATGGTCTGCAGCCAGTGCCAGCCCCCGACCGTCACCGGGGCCAGCCTGGTCCAGGAGTAGTACGTGCCGCCGAGGAACGTGATCGGCAAGATGATGAAGCCGAACATCAGCCCGATGTTCCGTGGCTCGAAGCTCGTGCCCAGGACAAGCCCGAGCCCCGCCATCGCGATGGACGCGAGCGGGACGAAGGTCAGGACGAGCAGCCAGTGCAGGGTCAGGTGCGCGTGCACGCCCGGTGCATGCACAACCGACGCGATCGGCAGCACGATGATCGCCGACAGCACGCCCTGGGCGGCGCCGGACAGAACCTTGGCGATGGCGACCAGCCAGATCGGGCACGGCGCCTGAACCCGGTCCTCGATCTCCCTCGTGAAGCCGAACTCCTGGGCCATCGCGAGCGCGATTGACTGCACGCCCTGGAACATCACCGAGATGCCGACAACGCCGGGCACCAGGATGGTCGCGAACTCGGACTGGGCCGCGCTGCCATGGCCGCCGATACCCTGGCCGATCTTGGGGAAGACGTACAAGAAGACAAAGCACAGCAGGAACGGCTGGATCAGCGTACGCAGCACGAACTCCCAGATGTGCTTGCGCAGGACCACGACGTCGCGGAGCATGAGCGCGCCTAGCGCGGTCCAGCTGGCTGCCGCCACTGACCGAGTCGGCCCGCCGCCGATCGGCGCGACGTACGCCTGCGGCTCCCGGGACGTTACCGACGTAGCCATCAGTCCCTCAGCTCCTTGCCGGTGAGGTTGATGAAGACCGTCTCCAGGCTCGGCTCGGCGACGGAGACGTCGGCCAGCTCCAGGCCGGCCGCCTCGGCCGCCATGACGATGCGCGGAATGAGCCGGTCCTTGCCCTGCACATGCAGCTCGAGGCCGCCGTCCACCGTGCGAGTACGCGTGACGCCACCGACTTCGGCGGCAAGCGCGTCCGCGGCCTTGCCCGCATCGCCGACAATTCGCAGGGTGACGACAGTGTCCGCGCCGATGCTCTGCTTGAGCGCGTCCGGCGTGTCCAGGGCCAGGATCTTGCCGTGATCCATGATCGCCACCCGGTCGCAGAGCTGGTCGGCTTCTTCCATGTAGTGCGTCGTCAGCAGGATTGTCTGGCCAGCGCGGTGGAGCTCGCCGAGTAGATCCCACAGCGCTAGCCTGCTCTGCGGGTCAAGGCCGGCGGTTGGCTCATCGAGGAACAGCACCGACGGCCGATGGAAGATTGCCCTCGCGACCATGAGCCGCTGCGCCATCCCGCCAGACAGGGCGTAGACCGACGCCTTCGCCCACCGCGAGAGCTGGAACTGCTCCAGCAACTCATCAGCGATCCGTCGCGACTCCCGAGCGCCGATACCGAACAGCCGACCGTGGAAGTACAAGTTCTCCCAGACCGTGAGCTGGCGATCGAGCGTGTTCTGCTGCGACACGATGCCGCTCATCTGCTTGGCCAGCGCCGGACGGGCAGCTACGTCGATACCTGCGAGCAGCGCCCGACCTGAGGTCGGCACGACCCGGGTCGTCAGCATGCCCGCCGTTGTCGTCTTGCCAGCTCCGTTCGGCCCGAGTAGCCCGAAGATCTCGCCAGCCTGCACATCGAGATTCAGCTTGTCCACCGCCGCGAAATCCGCGCCCGGGTAGATCTTGGTCAGGTCCTCGGTGTGAATGACCGGGTCGTGCCGGGCATCGGGGCGGGTGATCGCGCCCACAGGCGCCGGTGCAGTGCTGATGGCACTACCTTCCTTGAGGGTCAGTCGGTCACGGCGGACCGCCGAGGCTGCCCCGACCGCCCGGACATCGTAACTCCGGCGGCGCCACGGCTGACTGGCCCGCTGCCCCGCCCGGCTCCGCACTCTCAGTCATCACAGCGAGCCCGCCCGGCTGCCGTCGTCGCAGGGCCGACCCGTGGTCCCCCTGCGTGATGACGCAGTCTGGTCAGGCCGTGCTTACGCTATCCACCATGAGGATCCAGCGGCTCAACGTCGTCAACACGGAACCGCCATGGCGATGAAGCGCACCGACATTATCGATCGGCTGATTGTGGTCAGCCTGCTGGCCTGGGCCGCGACGGACGTCCCCTGGTGGTGGCGGCATCCCGGTCACAGTGACCCGACACCCGTCGTGGTCGGCTTCATCTTGCTGATGCTGACGCAGTCGGTGCCGTTCTTGTGGTGGCGGCGATGGCCGGTACTGGCCGCGGCGCTAGCCGGGACCGTCCTCCTCGTCAGGATGCAGCTCGGCCTGAACCTCTTCTCGTCCGCGGCGGCGACGATGGTGGGCGCCTACGGCCTCGGCGCCTGGGGCGACCGGAGGGTTCGGCTTGCCGCCCGGATTCTGACGTTTGCCGCCGTCGTCGGCGCCGGGATCGTGCTGTCCAGCTCCCACGGCCTTCGCAGCGAGGCGCTCCCGCTGGCGCTGCTGGCGACCGCGCTGGGCCTTGGCGAGGTTACGGCCGCGAACCGCGACGCCGCGACCGCGTCTGCCCGGGTTGTCCACGATCAGGACCGGGCCCGCATCGCCCGTGAGCTGCATGACGTGCTGTCGCATCAGCTCAGCGCGATTGCCATTCAGGCAGGCGCGGCCCGAATCGCCAGCCGCGACGATCCCACTGTTGCCACGAAGGTCATCGGCAACATCGAGGACATCGCCCGGGAAGGTCTGACGGACCTGAACCGGATCGTCGGCGCGCTCAGGCGCGACCCGGCCGAGCAGCTGGACCGCCGTCCGCAGCCGCGCCTGGACGACCTGCCCGATCTGCTCTCCGGTGCCAGCGCAGCCGGCTTGGACGTCGATCTGGTCATCGGTGGGCTGCCACCCTCGCTGCCGGCGTCAGTCGAGCTGGCGGCCTACCGAGTCGTCCAGGAATCGCTGACCAACGCGCTCCGCTACGCCCAGGCACCGACACGGGTGCGGCTGGCCTACATCGACGACGGCCTCGATGTGCTGGTGGAGAACGACGCCCCCGGTTGGGCAACGGCGGCGGTCGCAAGTCAGTCGGCCGCTTCGGAACTCATGCTGGCGGGTGCAACCACCGCCCCGGCGATGCTGGCGGGGGCAACCACCGCCCCGGCGACGCTGCCAACGACGGCCACGACGGCGACGACGGCCATGGCGACAATGGAGCCCGACGGCCAAAACTCCGGGCCGCGCCTCGCGATGTGCGGCTCCGGCGGCCGCGGCCTGGCGGGCCTGGCCGAGCGCGCCCAGATCCTAGGCGGAACCTTGGATGCCGGCCAAAGGCCGAGCGGCGGCTTCGCCGTGCACGCCTGGCTGCCGGTGCGCCCGTGATCCGCGTCCTGGTAGCCGACGACCAGGCGCTCGTCCGAGCCGGAATCCGCATGCTGATCGAGACTCAGCCCGACCTGGAGGTCGTTGGAGAGGCTGCCGACGGGCTCGCAGCGATCAGTGCGGCAACAACGTCGAGCCCCGACGTGGTCCTCATGGATATTCGGATGCCGCGGCTGGATGGCATCGAGGCCGCGCGCCGGATACTCGCGCTGAAACCCAGGCCGGCCAGGGTCGTGATGCTCACGACCTTCGACCTCGATGAGTATGTCTTCGATGCGCTGGGCGCGGGCGCAAGCGGCTTCTTGCTCAAGCACGCGCCGCCCGAGGAACTGCTCTTCGGCATCCGGGCGGCCGCCGACGGGCACGCGCTGGTGGCACCGGCGCTCACGAGGCGGCTGATCGAGCAGTTCGCCAGGGTCCGCCCGCGAGCCGCGCCCGAACTGGGGCGCCTGACCGAACGTGAGCGCGAGGTTCTCGTCCTGATGGTCCGCGGCCGATCGAACGCCGAGATCGCCCGCGAGCTCGTCGTCGGCGAGAGCACGGTCAAGACACACGTGACGCGGGTGCTCACCAAGCTCGCCCTGCGAGACCGGGCGCAGGCAGTGATCTACGGCTACGAGACCGGAATGGTCACACCCGGCAGTACTGGCGCATAGGCGCAATGGCGCGCGAGGCCGCCCGAGCGGCTGTCGTGCGCTCGGCCAGCTGGGCAACCACCATCACGGTGAACCCGAGGAAGAAAACGGCCTCCATGATCCCGCCGAACTTGTCGAACAGGTAGGCAGCGCCGAGCAGCGGATAGGCGATGAGCGCGCCGATTGCCAGCGCCCGGTAGACCGCCGCCGGGCGAGTGCTCTGCCGGCGCGTCCGCCGCCACGCCCACAGCAGCGCCAGCGTGATCCCAGCGAACTCGAGAATCCCCGCGACCACGTGAATGTACTGGCTTGCAGGCAGTTCGAACCGGTACTCAAGCCGACGGCACACGGCGTTGATCCCGTCGGCGCACACTTCCGGGAAGAGGCCCCCGATCGCACCCGCAGCAGCGAATCCCAGCATCGATAGCCACTCCCGGCGGCCCGTCGCGCTCGGGATGTGCCCGGCGGCCCAGAATGCGGCGATCAAACACAGGCCCGAGACGAGGTCGGCATGCTGCATGGCGGCTGCGTAAGGCTGCCCGGTGACCTCGAGGTTGCTGAACAGCTCGTCCGGCGAAGTCATCAGGCCCGGCTTCAGCGGCACGAGCAGCCACCAGTTGTACGCGACAAGGCCCGCAGTCCCGAAGATCCAGGCAAGGGCGGTGCGGGGCCGCGGATGCTTCGCGGCGGTAGAGCCGCCCCCTGCGCACGCAGATGCGTCGGCGAGCTGACCGGAGCGCGTTCCCAGCTCTGCTGATTTCGTCACCTCGTCGCCCTCCAATTCGCCGACAAGCGCGCGGCCAGCGCCCGCGCCGGCCCCCGCCAGAGTCGGCGCGCGACGCCACCGTGCGCGACGCCACCGTGCGCGACGCCACGCCCGCAACGTCTGCACCCACTACCTACCGGCCGGCAGGTAATCTGATGACGGTTACTTAGGCTAAGCAAGTAGCGCGCCGGAGGCAACTAGATATTCCGCCAGGCGTCGGACCTAGGCTGGCCCTTCCACCTCAGCCCGGCCAAGGTCGAAGAGCTCCAGCACAAGTCCGTAATACTCGTCCGTCTGGCCGAGATGCCTCATGCCCAAGCGTCGGCAGACCGCCTGCGACCTGGCATTGTCCGGATCGACCAGCGCAATGACCCGGTCCAGCGGTGAGCGGCCGGCAGCACCGCCAAGCTCGACAGTGTCCGGCCCGACCTGGCTCAGCCCGAACGCCACACCGACCACGCCGCGGCCAGCTTCGGTGGCGTAGCCGTTGCCCCAGTGCTCGGGATTAAGGTGCCAGCCGATCTCGACTTCGCCAGCCGCACCCGGCAATCGCGACAGCAAGATTGCTCCGACGACGGTGCCGGCCGTCAGGCCCGTCCGAAGCTCGACGGCCCAGAGGCCGTAGTCAGGCTCGTCGCGACCACGCTCGATCATCGCGTCCAGGCGCTCGCGCATCAGCGGAAGGGACGGCACCGGCTGGCGCGGCTGCGCACCGAGCCAGCGCATGACCTCGTCGCGGCCATAGATGTCAAAAGCCGCCTGCGCGTCGTCAGCAGTCCAGTCTCGCGCGATCAGCCGCCCCGTGCGGAAATGCTCCATGACATCCCATCGTGCCAGCCAGTCAGCCACGACACTCGCCACGCGATGCTGCTGCATCGCGGCGCGTGCCCGGACGGCCACTGACCCTTCATGCTGGGAACGCGGCCGTCCGCCCGCGCCGCCGCTCCACGCTCGAAGCCGCCATTGCGGGGCTTTCCGAGGCGGACCGGCAGTGGCCCGGTTATGACGTCTGCGCTGCGCAGTGGCAGTATCGGGTCGTGCGATTGTTCTACTACGCAGCGTCGTCGCTGCGGTCTGGCGCCCGCCGCCTGGGCCCGATCGTCGCCGTGGCAGCGATCGCCGCGATCGCGGCGGTCGGCTGCGGGTCGGCCACGGGCGTCAGCGGCAGCGGGCAAAACAGTGCAAGCGAGTCTGCGAAACAGGCGGCGGCCAACCCGAACCTCGATCCCGGGTCGCCGCTCGGCGGCATACCAGCGCCCAATTTCTCGCTGACGAATCAGTTCGGCCAGCGGATCTCGCTAAGCGCCTTCCGTGGCAAAGTCGTGATCCTGGCCTTCACCGATTCGGAATGCACGACCGTGTGCCCGCTGACCACGCAGAGCATGCTCGCCGCCAAGGACCTGCTCGGCAAGGCAGGCGATCAGGTTCAGTTGCTCGGCATCGACGCCAACCCGTCGGCCACCAAGGTCTCCGACGTGCTCGCATACTCCCGCTCGCATGGCCTCGTCAACCAGTGGGACTTCCTCACCGGCACCCTGCCCGAGCTCAAAGCAGTGTGGAAGCGCTACGGCATCGAGGTCCAGATCACGCAGGGACAGGTCGACCACACGCCCGCGCTGTTCGTGATCGACGGCCGTGGGCGTGAGCAGAAGGTCTACCTGACCACGATGGCATACGCCAGCATCACGCAGGCAGCGCAGTTGCTGGCGCAGGACGCGGCCGGATTGCTGCCCGGACATCCGTCGCTCGCCAGCATGCAGTCGCTCGCGTACATCGCCGGGCTGTCTCCGGCCAAGCCGGCGACGCTCCCGGCCCTGCCTTCAGGGTCGCTGACGCTCGCGCCCGGCAAACCGCGCCTGGTCGTGTTTTTCGCGACGTGGCTCACCGAGACCTCGGACTTGCGGTCAGAACTGCTCAGCCTCAGCCAGTACGCCCATGCCGCGCCCGCCGCTGGCCTGCCGGGGCTGGTGGCCGTCGACGAGGAGGCAACGGAACCGTCACTTGCGGCGGTGCGCGCGTACGTCAGTGGTCTCGGTGCGCTCGGCTATCCGGTGGCGCTCGACGAGACGGGTCGACTCGCGGATGGCTACGGCGTGCAGGACCAGCCTTGGTACGTGCTTACCTCTGCCACCGGGAAAATCATCTGGAAGCACGACGGCTGGCTTCCCGTGAGCCAGCTAACCGCCGCCGTGAGAGCGGCGTCGCGGTAGGGCATCTCGCCGCTGGTACGGTGCACCGAACCCTTCCGTGGGCCCGTCTAAAGACGTACTATCTCAACTAATGGCCGAATGGTGGTCGATCGAAGTCCTGCACGGGGAGTCTTCGGCATTCCAGTGGCAGGACGCGTACGACTCCGAACTGATCGAGGCAGCCCTGACGAATGGCGCCCTCGATGGTTCCTGGCACGCCGGCCGCTGGGGCGTCGCGTTCGAGGTCTGCTTCGAGACTGAGGCCGAGTGGGAGGCGTTCAGGTTGCTCCCGATCGTGCGCGCTGCCCTGGACGCGGTCCCCGATCCCGTCAACGGCCTGCTGATCTACCGGGGACGGGGCGGAAGCTCGGCGACCGGCAAGCCGCGGCGGCCGCGCCCCGCCCCGAGTGCCAGTTCGATGGCCCTGCCTGAGCCCGGCATTGATCAATTCCTCGACGTGACCGGCATCGCCCCGCCCGACTTGGTAACGGCCGGCCAGATCGCCTAGCCGCTTTATCGACCTTCGAAATTGCTCTACCGGCGACGGAACCCGGCGTCCAGCGCCGTCGTGCCGAAGCTCCACGCGTTGTCGGCGACGTTGACGGTGACTCCGGGGGCAACGATCTGGTCGATGCGGTCGAGCACGTCACTGGACAGGTCGATCCCGTCGGCTGCGAGGTAACTGGCAAGGTGCTCGGTGGTGCGCGGGCCGATGATCGCGGAGGTGACCGCCGGGTGGCGGGTGGCGAATGCGATCGCCATCTGGATGAGGGTGATCCCGGCCTCGTCGGCGAGAGCGCCGAAGGCATCGGCGGCGGCAAGCTTGGCCGCATTGGCCGGCTTGGTGGCGTCATAGACCCCGGAGCGCCGCGCGCGAGCGGCGGAGCCCGAAGCGCTGACCTCATGACCCTTGCGATATTTGCCCGAAAGCCACCCGCCAGCTAGCGGGCTGTAGGTCATGACGCCCATTCCGTGGCGCAGGCACGTCGGCAGCACGTCGTACTCGATGGCGCGGGTCAGCAGAGAGTAGGGAGGCTGCTCGGTACGAAACCGTCCGTGGCCACGCCGCTCGGCGGTCCACTGGGCCTCGACGATCTCAGAGGCGGGAACCTTCGACGCGCCGAAGGAGCGGATCTTGCCCGCGTGAACGAGGTCAGACAGAGCGCCCAGGGTCTCGTCGATATCGGTCTTCGGATCAGGAACGCCCACCTGGTAGAGGTCGATCCGGTCGGTCTGAAGCCGGCGCAGCGAGCCCTCGACGGCCTCGGTGATCCACCGTCGCGACGCTCCGCCATGGTTGGGGCCCTGGCCGAAAGGTACGCCGAACTTGACGGCGAGCACCACGTTCTCGCGCCGCCCGCCCGCCAGCGCCTTGCCAACGATCTCCTCTGACTCGCCGGCGGAGTAGCCGTCGGCGGTGTCGATGAAATTGATCCCGGAGTCCAGCGCCTCGTGGATGATCTGGATCGACTCCTCGTGGTCGGGGTTGCCGAAGGCGCCGAACATCATCGCGCCGAGGCACAGCTGGCTGACAGACACGCCAGTGCCTCCCAGTGGTCGGTATTCCATAGAGAGTTCCTTTCTCCAGCGACCGCAACCCGGTCGCGGCAGGTGAGTAGGATCAGAAGCGTCAGCAGGCGGAGAGCCTGTCCACTTCACTGTACTGACTACCGGATAGCCTGTCCATTTGGATTGCCCATGCCCCCCAAGCAGTTCCGATCACCGCCGAGACGCGCCGATGCCGAACGCAACCGCGAGAAGATCCTCGTGGCCGCCCGCACAGCCTTCGCCGATCCTGACGCTGAGGTGTCGATGGCCGAGATCTCGCGGCGCGCCGGCGTCGGCATGGCGACCCTCTACCGCAACTTCCCCGGTCGGCGCGAGCTCCTTGAGGCGCTGTTCGCGGAGGAGGTCGACGCGATCTGTAACGCCGCGGCGAGCGTTGGCGGCGGGACGCCCGGCGAGGTGTTCACCGCGTGGCTCCACAGGTTCTTCGGCTTCTTCATGAGCAAGCGCCACATCGCTTCGGAACTGCTCGAGCACACCGACAGCAGCGATCCGATATTCGGCAACAACCGCGCCCGGGTGATCGCCGCAGGCCAGCCACTCTTCGTCGCCGCACAAGATGCTCACGAGGTCCGAGACGACCTAACGCTCGAGCAGGTCCTCGACATGATCATCGCCATCGCCGCGATCCACCGCGACACTCGATACCTCGAACCAATCCTCCAGGCCACACTCGACGGCCTTCGCCCCCGGCCGATGTGAAGGCTGCCTAGGGCGATAGAAATCGCGTACAGGCACCCAACTGCCCCAACTTGCCAACCGGCAGCCCCCAGTCTTCCCACTGATCTAGTACGTGTGTTCGAATACTGGCGTGGACTTCATATGGCCGGACTGGTGGCAATACCCTAAGAAGTGTCCCCACGGCCATATGTGGCGGCCTGGCACGATCACCGTGTCATGGGTTGTGTGCGGGTGCGCTGGCGACGGCAGAGGGGGGCATCTCAGAGTGAGATGCCGAGCCGACGGCTGCCCCAGTGTCTGGCATCAGCCGGCGCATGAACCCGGCACCGAGGTCACCGGCCGGCCGGGCGCTCAAAGCTGATGGTCATGTGTAGACGGGTATACTAAAAGTATGACTGTCATGACCACTATCAAGGTGTCAGCGGAGACTCGCGACCGGCTGAAGAAGCTCGCGGACGCCGAGCAGTCAACGATGGAGGCGGCGCTCGCCAAGGTGCTGGATCAAGCCGAGGACGCCAGGTTCTGGCAGGGCGTTAAGGACGACTACGCCCGCCTTCAGGATGATCCCGAGCAGTGGTCTGACTACGTCAACGAGCTGGCCGAGTGGGATCAGACGGCGGGCGACGGCCTGGATGATCTCGAGTGAGCGCGCCACTGCGTTCGGGGGACATCTGGCTAGTCGACCTCGACCCAGCCGCAGGTTCAGAACAGGCCGGGCGCCGGCCAGCGGTGATCGTCTCCGGCCCGTTGCACCTCGCGTTGCCGCATGCAGTCGTGTTCGTCACACCAGTCACCAGCCGGGATCGCGGACTGCGTCATCAAATCTCGATCCTGTCGCAGTCCTCGGGGCTGGCTAAGCTGCCGTCGTTTGCCCGGCCCGAAGACACCCGAGCCGTCGCCTATCAGCGGCTACGCCGCCAGCTTGGTGCGGTGTCACCCGCGGAGCTAGCGGCGATCAGGCGGGTCTTGAGGGGTTTTTTCGACCTGTAGTGCGACGCGCGGTCTGCTCTGCGGCTACGTCGGCAACGCGCTGGCCAGTTCCTTTAGGCTGCCGGCTATGACGCAACGAGCCGGGCCGCCCGATGATGCTCGGTACCCAGCGCTCGGCCAGCTCGTCGAAGCCGCCGCTGTCATGGAGATCGCCCTCCAGATGGCGTTCTGCGTCCTTATCAGCAGCGACTACGCCGCAGTGGTCGCGGGCGGGCAGGAGGCACACTGGCTACTCGAGAACTGCGAAGCCATCGCACGGCACCGGGATGACCTGAGCGAAGCTCAGCGCGAGACTATCCGGGTGGCGCTGCGCGCCTGCCGGGATGCGAACCGCGACCGGAACCGGCTCGTTCACGACGCGTGGGGCACCGGTCCGGACGGTGCGCCGGCGTCGCTGAGCGGCGAGCAGTGCAGCTATCGAATCACGGGCCGCGCCTGGACCACCCCTGAGATTCGCGCTGTGGCCGACGCGATCGGCAGCGCCCAGCGCGCCCTGCTCGCCGCCATCGAGGAGGCGCTCGGTTCGGAGCGCGTGCGGACAGCCGGGCTGCAGCTCGCCGTGGACGCAGCGGAGCGCAGCCGCTGACGCCCGCGCCCGCCGGCTGGCACACTACCGAGAATGCAGACGACAGTTGTCGACCATCCCCTCGTCGCCCACAAGCTCACCATGCTGCGCGACATCACCACCGATACGCCAGCCTTCCGCCAGCTGTGCGACGAGCTCGTGACGTTGCTCGGCTACGAGGCCACGCGCAACATCAATGTCGAGCCGGTAGAGGTCCAGACGCCGGTCGATGTCGCGACTGGCGTGAAACTCGCCCGGCCAGTCCCCCTGCTCGTGCCGATCCTCCGCGCTGGCATCGGCATGCTGGACGGGATGGCGCGGCTCCTGCCCAAGGCCGACATCGGATTCGTCGGACTGGCCAGGGATGAAGACACTCTCATCGCCTCCACCTACGCGACCCGGCTGCCCGCCGACCTGACCGGCCGGCAGACGTTCATCCTGGACCCGATGCTCGCCACTGGCGGCTCGATGGAGACCGTCATCCGCATGCTCCGCGACCGGAATGCGGCCAGCGTCACCGGAGTGAGCCTGGTGTCCGCGCCTGAGGGGCTCGCCCGTATCACCGACGCCTTCGGTGACGACGAGATCCCCGTGCGCATTGTGACGGGCGCACTGGACGCGCGGCTCAACGACAGGGGATACATCGTGCCTGGCCTCGGCGACGCCGGCGACAGGCTCTTCGGCATGATCTAGCGCCGCCGACCCGCAGGGCATCATCTAGCACCAGGCTGTTTGCACCATCTAAGCCCCGCACGCGTGCTGTATGCCCGAGCGGGCGAATGCCCGTAGGCTGCTTGCCGTGAGCGAGCCGCACGACGCGGATTCGGTTGCGGCGCGGCTTCGTTCCCTCCGCAGCAGCCTCGGGCTCAGCCAGGAACAGCTGGCCCGCCGCATCGGCGTGTCCTTCGCCACGGTGAACCGGTGGGAGTCCGGCCGCACCCAGCTCTCCCCGCGCACCGCCAGAGCGCTCGCCGCACTCGAGGCCGATCTCGCGGTCGTAAGCCAGCGAACCAGCGCGATCGCCACCATGCCCGTCGCCCACACGAGCTTCGTCGGCCGCAGCCGTGAACTGGCTGAGCTCGCCGACCTTATTAGGCAGTCTCGCCTGGTCACGCTCATCGGTCCCGGCGGAGCTGGCAAGACCCGGCTGGCCGCGGAGGTGCTCAGGCTCAGTTTCACCGACGCCGACGTGGTCTTCGTACCGCTCGAGCAGATCCGCTACCCGCGGTCGCTGGCGTCGGATCTGGCGTCCCGGCTTCAGGTCGCCGACCAGCGGAGCACTCCGCTGACCGAGTCGCTGGCAACATCACTGGCAGCATCACCCAGGCTGCTCTTGCTCGACGGAGCCGAGCGCCTCGCCGAACAGGTGGCCGAACTCGCCGGCACGCTGCTGGCGGCCGTGCCCGAGATCAGGATCGTGATCACCAGCCGCGTGGTACTCGGCATTGCGGGCGAGGCGTGCTGGCCGGTTCCGCCACTGGATTGTCCTTCGGTAGCTGCGGGCGCCGCCGACATCGCAGGCTCTGACGCGGTGCAACTGTTCATTGCCAGGGCGCGCGAACGCCTCCCTGACTTCCAGACCACAGACGTCGCGCCGCACGCGATCGCGGAGCTTTGCCGCCGACTCGATGGCCTGCCGCTGGCGATCGAGCTAATCGCGGGCTGGGTAGGCACGCTGTCCATCCGGGAGATACTTCAGCAGCGCGCACTCCTGCTGGACGCCGACCCGCCTGATGCCGGTCAGCACGGCGGACGTCGCCTGGCCGACGTGCTCCGGGTGAGCTATGACCTGCTGAATCCCCGGCAGCAGCGGCGCCTGGCGATGCTGAGCGTCTTCGCCGGCCAGTTCCGGATCGACGACGTCCAGGCTGTGCTTGATGTCGACGCGCACACGGCCGCAGCCACGATGCGCCTGCTCGTCGACTCATCCTGGGTCGTGGTCACTCGCGGCAGCGAGCGAAACCTGTTCGGCATGCTGGAGACGATCCGGACCTTCGCCGCACTCCAGCTCGAAGAGTCCGGCGTGGGCCCGGCGGCGCGGCAGCGGCACGCGCTGCACTTCGCCGCCATCGCGGCGGGCAGCGAACTGGGGCTCGGCGGCCCGGACGCGGCCGACTGGGCGAGTCGTCTCGAGGCCGCGGTCGGCGATCTGCACGTGGCACTGTACTGGTCGGACGAACACGCCGACGTCGACCTCGGCCTGGACATCAGCGCGGCGCTATGGCGCTGGTGGCTGGTCAGCGGCCGCCTCGCTGTCGGACGCAGCTGGCTGGCACGGTTCCAGGCGCTGGCCGGGGAACGGCAGGACGAGCGCGCGGGCCGCGCGAAGTGCGCCTCGGCAATCCTGGCCGCCGAGAACGGCGACTACGCGGCGGCTGTCCGGCACGCCGAGGCAGCGATGGCGATCTTCGAGCCGCTTGGGCTTACCCAGCGGATGGCGCTCGCCGCCACCGTGCTCGGTTCCGCGCACCGGTACCTCGGCGAGCACGCTGGCGCCCGACAGGGTTTCGAGCGTGCCATGGACCTGCGAGCCCAGCTGGGCGATCGCCGCGGCGTCTCCGTCGCTGTCAACAACCTCGCGCTCCTGGAGCTGGACGACGGCAATCTTCGCCGCGCGCAGCAGCTGTTCGAAGAGGCACTCGTCATCAAGCGCGAGCTCGGCGAGCCGCGCTCGATCGCGACCGGCCTGGCCAACCTCGCCGACGTGCTGATCAGGACCAGTCAATGGGACGCGGCCGACCAGGTGCTGCGCGAGGGCGCGGGACTGGCGGCCGGTAACCCGCAGCTCATCGGCACCCTCCGCTGCAACCAGGGCGCCCTGGCCGCCCATCGGCGGCAGTGGGCGGAGGCCACCGAGCACTTCAGGGCCGCCATCGCCGAGTTGCAAGCTGGCGGCCACCCGCACGGCGTGATCGAGGCGATGATCGGCCTCGGCCGCGTCTGCGAACAGAGTGGCGATCACGACGAGGCGCTCCGGCAGCTCCGCGCCGCACACGCACTCGCGACAGATATAGGGAACGCACAGCGTCGCGCCGAGGCCGATGCTGCGCTCGCCGAGGTTGTCGGTGCGCCAGCGCCCCGGCCAACCAACCTCACCAGCCGGCAGGAAGACGTGCTGCGGCTGCTGGCCGCGGGCCTGAGCAACAAGCAGATAGCCGCGGAGCTCGTCCTCAGCACCGCCACCGTAGAACGGCACCTGGCGACTATCTATCGCAACCTGCGCCTGAGCGGCCGGGTTGAGGCGGCCAGGTTTGCGATGGAGAACGGCCTCGTAGACGCCGGGCGGCAGGCGCGGTTGTTATAGCTAGCCGCGAGCGGACGTCCCTCAAGTTACATGGTTGCCGTGATTCGCCGGCGCTGACCGTGCCGGTACAACGGGTAGCGGCGCTGAAAATTGGCGTTGGCGCAAACAGGGGCAGGGAGATGCCGGTGCATGAGCAGCTGCTCGGGTCGACGCAGCCGGTGCTGTCCATCTCCCTTGAGCCAGGCGAGAGAATCGTCGCGGAGACCGGCGAGTTCGCCTGGATGACCGACTCGATTCAGATGGCACCAGGTCCGGCGGGCCTGAGCTCGTACACCGCGAAGGTCTCACCAGGGACTATCGCCTTCGCATCGAGGCTACCTGGCAGCATCCGCTGCCTGGAGGTGGCCCCAGAGCGTGACTATCTGGTGCACCGCCGCGGGTTCCTGGCAGGCACGCCAGGAATCGAGGTCACCACCGGCTTCCAGCAGGCCCTCCGTGCTACTGGCGCCGCCACGGACGAGTTCGTCTTGCGGCGCGTCACGGGCCGTGGCCGGGCCTGGGTCGAACTAGCGGGCGACGTCGTCCGACGTGACCTGAGCTCCGGTACCTCCTTGCGCATGCATCCCTGGCATATCGGCATCTGCGAGGCATCGGTAGCCGTCCAGTTGGCCGAGCTGCCGCACTCAGGCAAAGACACTCACCACGTCGCCGTCCTATCCGGCCCGGGGTCCGTCTGGCTGCAGTCAATGCCGCTGCTCGCCGGCCTGTACCGATCGTTAGCGGCCGCCACCGCGAGCGCCGTCCCGGCTGTCGAGGGGGCAGCCGGGTCGATGCGGGCGAGCTGAGGCGCTTTCGGCTGGCATGAAACGACAGTTCGCTTCCGTTGATCACAGACTCTCGTGTCCGAAAGAGATCGAGGTAGTTGGCCCATGAACACTCACGCATCCTCGCTGCGCCACCCGGCAGCCGCGGCTATCGCACTCGCCGCCGCGGCTGGCCTTACCCTGGTCGGCTGCGGTACAGCGAATTCAGGCTCAGGCTCGTTAAGCAGCTCAGGCTCATCCGGTAGCAGCGCCCCCACCAGCTCAAAGTCGGCAAATACCAGCTCTGGCGGCTCGACGTCGGCCGTCTCGAGCAACTCCCTGCCCTACCCGATCGCCGTCGGAAACACGTGGACGTACAAGGACACGAATATCGGCTCCGGCGGCACGACCGTCGATAGGGTCGCCGCGGTCACGCCGGTCTCCGGCGGGCAGCAGGTGACGATGGACGGCACGATTAGTACAGGTGCTGGCAGCTTGACGACGCACAGCACCGGCTACTTCGTCTTCCACCCAGACGGCTCGATCACCTATCCGTTCAATCAGTTCAACTCGAACAGCTCGACGACGAAGGTCGCGCTCCTCTCCGGCAGCATCATGTTTCCGTCAGCCTCGGCACTGGCCTCTGGTCAGGTATCGCACGGCACGCTGAAGATCCAGTTCACCTCTGCCGGCGTGACGAGGGACGTGACCGCGCACATCACCGTGAAAGGCAGCGGTACGCAGACGGTCACCGTGCCGGCTGGCACCTACACCGCCAGCGTGGTGGACATGACCATGACCGAGACCATCGCGGGCATCACCATCGGTACCGAGGTGATGACCTGGTTCGCCAACAATGTCGGACCGGTGAAGACACAGGTCAGCATCGATGAGGCAGGCGCCAGCCACGTCGAGGGTGTCAACGAGCTGACCTCGTTCACCAAGGGCTAGCGCAAGCTCGGGAGCTAGTCGCTCTCGCGCCGACTGCGCCGAAGCGTGCTCGTCGTACACGGTGAAGGTATGAGACAGTTGCCGCTATGCGGACGTTTGCGAGCCTGACGGAGTTCGTCGCGGCTAAGGGCGAGAGCCTGGGATTCAGCGAGTGGCACAAGATCACCCAGGAGCAGGTGAACGCCTTCGCTGACGCGACGGGTGACCATCAGTGGATCCACGTCGATCTGGACCGCGCCGCGAGCGGACCATTCGGCGGCACGATCGCGCACGGCTACCTCACCGTGTCGTTGCTGCCGATCCTGTCCATGGAAATCTTCCGCATCGAGCACCTGACGATGGGCATCAACTACGGGCTCGACCGGGTCCGCTTTCCCTCGCCGGTGCTAACTGGCTCATCGATCCGGGCCGAGGCGACGCTGACCGAGGTCAAGCAGACCCATCTGGGCTCGCTCGCGTCGATCCGGATGCGGGTCGGGATCGAGGGACAAGAAAAGGCCGCCTGCGTGGCGGACACGCTGTCGCTGTTCGTGGGCTGACACGGCCGGTGACGTTCGCGGCCGGTCGACCGTCGCGGCGCCCTACCGGCGTGCTTGAGGCAGAAGCTGACCGGCGGCGGCCTCCAGCACAGATTCCTCACCGGCGTAAGGGCCATCCGGGCGCGGCCAGTGCGTGACGACGTCGGTGAAACCCAGTTCGGCGGCCCGGCCCGCGGCGTCTGCGAGGTACTCGACGCTGGACAGCGCGTAGCTGCCTGCCGCGTCGAGTGAGAGGTATTTCGGCACTCCAGCGGGATCGCGACCGGCCTGCGCCAGCCCGTCGTCCAGCCGGCGCAGCGCCTCGCCGACGCCCCGCCACCACGTCGGCAGGTCATTGCTCGGCCGGCCCGTGGTCACCCACCCGTCGCCAAGGCGGGCCGCCAGCGCAATCGAGCGCGGACCGTTCGCCGCCATGACAAACGGGATGCGGGGGTGCTGCACGCAGCCCGGCAGATTCCGCGCGTCAACGGCCCGGTAGTAGTGACCCGTCCAGGTGACGTGGTCGATCCGCAGCAGCAAGTCAAGCAGCCCGGCAAACTCGGCGAACCTGTCGACCCGCTGCCGCGCGGTCAGCTCAGGGTTACCGAGCACCTTGTTGTCAAAGCTCGCGCCGATCGCGCCCGCGCCGATGCCAAGGGTGAGCCGGCCAGCGCTGATGTCGTCAAGCGCGGTCAGCTCGCGGGCGAAGCTCACCGGGTGCCGGAAGTTCGGCGACGCGACGAGCGTGCCAAGCCTGATCCGCGAGGTCACCAGCGCAGCTGCCGTGAGCGTTGGCACGGCGTCGAACCACGGCCCGTCGACCAGCGAGCGCCAGCCGAGGTGATCGTAGGTCCACGCGTGATCGAAGCCGTAGTCCTCAGCGAGCCGCCACCGTCGCGCGGCGTCCTGCCACCGCTGGTCGGGCAGGATGATGATGCCGAACCGCACGACCGCCATGTCTAGTCGGCTTCGGACGCTTGTTTCAGGGCGTCGAGGAACGTGGCCGCCCAGCGATTGACATCGAACTCGCGCACGCGGCGGCGCATGCTGCGCATCCGGCGCCTCGCCTCGGCCGGCGGGACGGTGGCGGCCCGCATGATCGCATCCTTCATGCCTTCAATGTCGTGCGGGTTGACGAGGAACGCACCGCTCAGCTCGTCGGCCGCGCCCGTAAACTCACTGAGCACGAGTGCGCCGGTCTCATCGGCGCGGCACGCGACGTATTCCTTGGCCACGAGGTTCATGCCGTCCCGCAACGCCGTCACCAGCATGACGTCAGCTGCCAGGTACAGGGCGGCCATTTCGTCCGCCGGGTAGGTCTGGTGCAGATAGTGAATAGGCGGGTTGCCGAGCTCACCCTCATCGCCGTTGATCCTGGCAACCGTGACCTCAATCTCGTCGCGCAGGAGCCGGTACTGCTCGACCCGCTCCCGGCTCGGGCTGGCGACCAGCACGAGGACCGTCTGGAGCGACCCGAACCGCCCTTCGCTGAGTAGCTCGCCGTAGGCGTTCAGGCGATGCAGGATGCCCTTGGTGTAGTCCATGCGGTCGATGCCGAGCAGCACGACGTCGGGTTCGCCCAGTGCCTGTCGGATTTCCCTGGCCCGCGCGCGCACCTCATCCTTCTCGACGAGCTCGGCAAAGCTAGCGAAGTCGATCGAGATCGGCAGCGTGGCGGTCTGCACGTTTCGGCTGACCTCAGGTGGCCGGCGCCGCCGGTAATAAGGAGGATCAGTATTGGCGGCCGTGGTCTCATCTACAGAGCCCTGGCCTCCCGCTGGTACGCGCACGATCGAGCCGCCGGTCACCATGCCCGCCGCCTGCCGGCACGCGCGCAGGAAGTTGGCCGCGTCGCCGTGCCGCTGGAATCCGATGAGATTCGCGCCGAGCAGGCCGTTGACGATCTGGCGCCGCCACGGCAACTGAGCGAAGATCTCATAGCCAGGGAACGGGATGTGGATGAAGACCCCGATGCGCAGGTCGCGGCGCTGGTCGCGGAGCATCTTCGGGACCAGCTGGAGCTGGTAGTCATTCACCCACACGGTTGCGCCGATCGCCGCCTGCTCCGCTATGGCGCGGGCGAATCGCTGGTTGACACGCACGTAGGCATCCCACCACGGCCGCCGGAACTCTGGCGGCGCAATTACGTCGTGGTACAGCGGCCAGAGCGTGGCATTGCTGAAGCCCTCGTAGAAGTCGCGGACCTCGTCGGCTGACAGGCCGACAGCCACCAGGTTCATGCCCTCGACCTCGAACGGCTCGGGAGCGTCGCCAGCCGCGCCGGTCCAGCCGACCCAGGCACCACCAGCGTCCCGCATGACCGGCTCCAGCGCGCTCACCAGCCCGCCTGGGGATGGCCGCCACTCGGATTCGCCGTCCGGACGCTCGACCAAGTCGACCGGAAGCCGGCAGGCGGCGGCGACGAAGTCGTGCTGACCGGCAGGCCAAGGCACCTCGGGCGGAGGCGCCTCACCCTGGGCTGTTACGTGGTCCGATGGCGTCGGCTCACGCCATGAAACCTCGTTGTCGGCAGACTTCAGTGTCAGCAACTCCCCTCGGGACAAAGCGGACCGTCCGGCGACCGCCGGATTCGTGGCGCTTCCCGCAAGTTACCTCGCCGCCGCCTGTCTACTCCGCGCGCGGTCCCCGTCTCGACCATCCTTCGATGGCGGGCGTGCGGTCGCGGCACTGGCCGTGGCCGTCACCGCTGACTCCAGCCTCCGTTCGGCCTCGTCCACTACGCCGATATCGGCTCGGACGTGCAGCTCAGCCGCGGTGATCAGAAGGGCGACGACATCCGACGGGGCCTGTGCCTTCGCGTCCGCCAGGCTGCGCAGTTCCCGGAGCAGATGCGCGCGCTGGCGCCGGAGCACGGCGTCAAGCGTCGCCTGGTCTCCGGCCTGCACCGCAGCCATCAGCTTGAGGAAGAAGTCGTCCCGATAGCCCCGCTGGCGCGCGCTCGGCTCGCTGAGCCACCGGTCCAGCTCGGCTCGGCCGGAGTCAGTGAGGCGATGGACGACGCGGTCGGGCTTGACCTGCTGGGGCTGCCGCTCGGAGTCGATCAGGCCGTCGCGACTGAGCCGGTCAAGTATCTGGTACAAGTGCCCGATGTTGAGGCCGCCCCACTGATCGCCGACAGCCTGCTCGAAGCTGCTCTTGAGCTCGTAGCCGTGGGCTGGCTTGTCGGCCAGCAGCGCGAGCACCGCGTGATGAAGAGGCATGTGTCTCGTGGGCTCCCGTCAGGCACTCGTAATAGACGCTCGTTACAAACCTCGTCCAAGAGCGCCGTAACAAAACGGTCTCATCTTGCATTGTGACTAGCTAAGGTTTGCGCTGTAGGTCTTGCATTGTGACTAGGTATCCGGTCACACTAATCGTTCGCCGGGCGCAGTGCCAGCCGAAGAGCAGTGCCAGCCGAAGACGGGAGGCTACGACATGACCGACGCCACCAGCGCCCGCACTGCCATCGAGCTTCGCGGCGTCGGCAAGAGCTATGGGATCGGCAAGGACCAGGCGGTCCGCGCCGCCGACGATGTCAGCCTGAACATCGATGCAGGCTCCTTCGTCGCGCTGGCGGGCGCGTCCGGATCCGGCAAGTCGACGCTGCTGCACCTGATCGGCGCGCTGGAACGACCCGACGCCGGGACGATTATTGTCGGCGGCACGGACGTCACGGCCCTGCACGGCGGGGCCCTGGCGGCATACCGGCGAACTGTCGGCTTCGTATTCCAGCGCTACAACCTGCTTCCGGCACTGACGGCCCTGGATAACGTCATCGCTCCCGTGCTGCCGTACCGGACACCCTTCAATAAGAGGGAACGGGGCCGCGATCTGCTGGCGGCCGTTGGCCTGGCCGGTCGTGAGCAGTCGATGCCCGCAAAGATGTCGGGCGGCGAGCAGCAGCGAGTCGCGATCGCCAGGGCGCTGATCAACACCCCGGCGCTGCTGCTGGCCGATGAGCCAACCGGCAACCTGGACTCCGGCAATGCCGCGGACCTACTGCAGTTGCTGGCCGCCCTTCGCCAGGAGCACACGATGACGGTGCTACTGGCTACGCACGATCCCCAGGTCGCCGCGCACGCAGAGCGGCTGGTCCGGCTCCGCGACGGCGCGGTCGTCGACGACATCGACCTCACCGGCGGCTACCCGGCCGAAGAGATGATCCGCCGCGTCGGTCAGCTCGGCTGAGGTCGCGGACTCATGCGACGGCTCGCCTGGTCACAGCTGAGATTCCGGACTGTCCGCATGGTCGCACTGCTGGTCGGGATGCTGGTGGCGACGACCGCGTTCACTGTCCTGACGGCCGCGTCGCGCACATCGCAGTTGCGTACGGTCGGCACGGTCACCGCGCACTTCGTGCCCGCCTACGACATCCTGGTCCGGCCTGAAGGCAGCAGAACCGCACTCGAATCCCAGACCGGCACCATCCAGCCGAACTTCCTGTCCGGCCTTTACGGCGGCATCACCATGGCCCAGTACCACCAGATCGCCGGCATTCCCGGCGTTCAGGTCGCGGCGCCCATCGCCATGGTCGGCTACACCCTGCTGGTGCCGCAGCTGTCTTTCCCGCTGCCAGCAGCCGACCTGAGCCGGCCGGGCCGACAGCTCTACCGGGTAACCACCACGTGGGTCTCGCAGGGCGGCGCGAGCCGCGTTACTCCCCCGCCGTCCTACGTCTACGTCACTCCGCAACGGCTCGGCGTGGATGCTCGGAGCCTCTACCCCTACTTGCCCACGGAGCGGCTTGCTGACGGCAAGAGCGTCAGCATCTGTCCGACAGACATCAATCTGGAACCTCGCGTCGATCCGTTCGGTGTTGCCGCGCAATCAGTCTGCACGGCCTGGTCGAAAGCCAACAGCTACGGCACAGACGGGGGCCTTAACACGCCTTATCCCGCCGGAGCACGCAACCCCGGGTATGCCGTCGAGTGGGACATCCCGGTGCTGATCGCGGCGGTGGATCCGGTGGCCGAGGCGAAACTGGACGGGCTGAACCGTGCGGTGATCTCTGGCCACTACCTGCAGGAAAGCACCCGCGATGCCGGTACCACTGCCAATTTCCCCGTCCTGGCGTCCTCGGTCAGCGGACTCGACGAGTCCGCGGTCACTCGGGTGACGACATTGACCCCTCCGGCGTCCCCGCCTGTGATGACCGCGTCCTGGATCACTCAGCACGCCGCCGCGCCAGGTCAGGTGATCTCCACCAGCACAACCACGGCGCGCCAGGCTTACCAGCAGCTGCTGGCATCGCTCGCCGTCAGATACCGCGGCCCGGCCGGCGCTGCGCCCGGCCAGAACATCATGTACGTCGGCAAGGTGCAGCCGTCGACCGGGCAACCTGTCAGCATCGAGGCCTACTGGAACGTCGGGCCAACCACCTACCGCCGGTCGCCCTCGGGCACGCTCGCTGCCCAGCTGACACGCAACCCGCCGTCCACCTGGTACTCCGGCGGCGCCCAGGTCGCCAGCATGGACAACGAGGACAACCAGTACCGCAAGGTCGCGGTCCACGCCCCGGCTACCGCCACCTTCACCAGCTTCCCCGCCAGCCCGCAGCTCGCCGGGATCTTCAACCCGGCGAAGATCAACGAATTCGACCCGTTGTCGCGCGTACCGCTGGGTGCGTACGAGCCTGTAGTCGCCGCCCCGGCGAGCCCGGCAACAAGCCGGGCACTGCACGGCAGCGATCTGCTGCCGAACCAGAATCTGGGCGGCTACGTCAGCCAGCCTGTCGACCTGATCACGACGCTGTCGGCCCTGCCCGCACTACAGAACACCGGGTACTACGGCCAGGATGTACATGCCGCCGATCCGATCAGCGTGATCCGGGTCCGGGTAGCGGGGGTGACCGGCCCCAATAGCGTGTCGCTGGAGCGGATCCGCGAGGTGGCCCAGCAGATTGAGCTGCGGACGCACCTGGACGTGGACATCGTGGCCGGGTCGTCGCCGGCGGCGACGACGATCGACCTGCCCGCCGGGAAGTTCGGCCAGCCGGCACTGGCGCTCACCGAGAACTGGGTCAAGAAGGGCGTCGCGCTGGCGATCCTGACCGCGGTCGATAAGAACAGCGTCGTGCTGTTTGCGCTGATCCTCGTCGTGTGCGTGCTGTTCGTCGCTAACTCCGCGTCGGTGGCGGTCCGGGGGCGACGCCGCGAGCTCGGAGTGCTCGCCTGCCTGGGCTGGACCAGGCCTCGGTTGTTCGCGACGGTGCTCGGCGAGCTCGCCGCGATCGGCCTGTCGGCTGGCATTCTCGGCGCCGCCGCTGCGCTTCCGCTCTCGTCGGCTCTCGGCCTGCACGCCTCACCGGGGCGGGCGGCGCTGGCCGTGCCGATCGCGGTCGTCATCGCGGTCGTGGCCGGCCTGATCCCGGCCTGGCTGGCGGCGAACGCCGAGCCTATTGCGTCGATCCGGCCCCCGGTGCTCGAGATCAGGCGAGCGCGCCACCCGGCCGGGGTTACCGGCCTCGCGGTCGCGAACGTGCTGCGAACCCCGGGCCGGGCGCTGGTGGGCGCGGTCAGCCTGGCCATCGGCGTTGCGGCGCTGACCGTCCTGGCCGCGGTGAGCTTCGCATTCCGGGGCGTGCTGGTCGGCTCGCTGCTCGGCAATGCCGTGGCGGTCCAGACACGCGGCGTGGACTACGTCGCCGTCATCGCGACGGTCGCCCTCGGCGTGCTGGCCGTCGCTGACGTGATCTTCCTGAGCATCCGGGACCGGGCGGCCGAGCTGGCCACCATCCGCGCCTTCGGCTGGCGGGAGAGCGCGCTCAGCCGGCTCGTGGTGACGGAGGGCGCCGTCATTGGCGTGAGCGGGTCGATCATCGGGGCGGCCGCCGGCCTGATCGCGGCCGCCAACTTCGCCGGCCAGCGGCCAGCCGCCCTGTATATCGTCGCAGCCGCAGCCGTCATCGCCGGCGCCATCGTGACCGCAGCCGTTGCCCTGCTCCCCGCCCAGGCCCTGCGCCGCCTGCCCGCCGCTCACCTGCTCGCCGAGGAGTAACGCCTGACCGACACCGCGGGCGCCGCATAACGCAGCAGTCGACCTTCAGTCACGTGGCCATGATCGAGCCCGGACTAACCGACGAGCCGTGCGGCATCATGGCGGCCGCATGATAAGAGGCCGGCGCGGCGAAGCCCGGCAGATTCGGCGATCGCTGCGCTACGGCTGCGCACGCCAAGCTTGCGCAAGATGGCCGACACGTGATGGTCGACGGTCCGGGCGGATACCACCAGCCGCGTGGACGGTAGCTCTGCTGATCGTGGCCGGGGCGAGCCAGACCGTGCTGACGTCGCCAACCGCTCCCTGCTGCAGCGTTCGGTCCCGGCCCACCTTCTCGGACAGATATTCGGCCTTCTCGAAGCGCTGACCATGGGAGGACTTGCGCTGGGAGCAATGCTCGTCCCGGTGCTGATGCATTTTGGCGGCAGCACGCTCGTGTTGCTCGGCGTAGCAGCGATACTTCCGATTGCGGGCATCGCCGGTGGTCGCGCCTTGTTCAGTCTGGACGCCAATGCCCCTGTCCCGGTTGTGCAGATCGCGTTGCTGCGTTCACTGCCGCTATTTTCCGAGTTGCCGGCCCCAGCGCTCGAAGGCCTAGCCGCGGCCCTCACGCCTGTCGAGCTGCCGGCCGGCGCGGTTCTCATCCAGCAGCGCCAGGAGGGAGATGCGTACTACGCGATCGCTGCCGGGGAGTTCGAGGTACTGCAAGATGGACGCTTTCTGCGGAGGTCCGGGCGCGGCGAGGGGGTCGGCGAGATCGCGTTGCTGCGCTCTGTCCCCCGCACGGCCAGTGTCGTGGCGCGCACGGACGCAACCGTCTATGAACTCGCGAGAGAGCCGTTCCTGACTGCGGTCCTCGGTCACTCCGCCACCGGGCGGCGGGCAGACGCCATCACCGAAGCTCGTCTGGCAGCCGACACCAAACTTGACCACGACGCGCAGGCCACAGATGTCGCTGACCCTGGCTAAAGCTGAGTCGCTACGATCATCACACACGGGGGGACACCCCCCGTGACCCCGGCAGGGCAATACACGGGGGGAAACCCTCGTGACCACCGCAGAGAGCCAGATGCGCCCGGCATGACAGATCCGTACGTGGCCGCCGCCGCCAGCGCGCAGCGGCTAGCTGAAGCAACCGCTAAGCCGCACCACGACATCGCGGTCGTGCTCGGCTCCGGCTGGGCGGCTGCGGCCGACGCGGTCGGGACCGCCGACAGCGAGATCCCGTTTGCCGATCTCGGCGAGCTGCCCGCACCGACGGTACCTGGCCACCTGGCAGTGGTTCGCTCGGTGCCGGTAGCCGGCCTGAACGTACTCGTGTTCCTCGGCCGTAGTCACCTGTACGAGGGGCACTCCCCCGCGACGGTGGTGCACGGGGTACGCACCGCGATTGCAGCGGGCTGCCGCACCATAGTGCTCACCAACGCCGCTGGCGGGATCGAGGCGGGGCTTCAGCCGGGCCAGGCCGTCGTGATCAGCGATCATCTCAACCTGACCGGCAAGTCGCCGCTGACGGGGCCGCCGCCGCCGCGGGGGTATCCGCCCAGGTTCACCGACCTGACTGACTTGTACTCAGCCGATCTGCGCGAGATCGTGCGCGCGGCAGGTCACGACCTCGCGGAGGCCGTATACGCCGGGCTACCGGGGCCGCACTACGAGACGCCGGCCGAGATCCGCATGCTGCGGACGGCCGGGGCCGGGCTCGTCGGCATGTCGACGGTCCTGGAGGCGATCGCCGCGCGGCACCTCGGCGCGCGGGTGCTCGGCATCTCGCTGGTCACCAACATCGCTGCCGGACTGTCCGCGCAGGCCCTCGATCACGGCGAGGTCGTCGCGGCCGGCGAGCAGTCGGCTCCCCGGCTCGGCCGGCTGCTCGGCTCAATAATCCCGACTGTGGGCTGAAGCGTGACCACAGCGGACGTGCGGGCGCGAGCAGCCGCCTGGATCGCCCAGGACATAGACGTCCAGGACAAGGCCGACCTGGCGGCGCTCGTGGCCGATGACTCGCCAGAGGCCGCAGCTGAGCTCGCCGACAGGTTCGCGCGGCGTCTGAGCTTCGGTACTGCCGGGCTGCGCGGCGCGGTCGCCGCCGGGCCGAACCGGATGAACACCGCGACCGTCACCGCCACGACTGCGGCGCTGGCCCGCTGGCTGCTCGACCGCGACGCCAGCGCTGCGGCCGCCGGCGTGGTCGTGGGTTGCGACGCCCGCCGCCGCAGCGACGAATTCGCCGCGCAAACCGCTAGGGTCTTGGCCGGCGCGGGCATCCGCGTCCATTTGCTCCCGAGCCGGCAGCCGACCCCGTTCCTTGCCTATTCCATCCGGCACCTCAGGGCCGCCGCCGGCGTCATGATCACCGCCAGCCACAACCCTCCTGCTGACAACGGATACAAGCTCTATCTCGGCGATGGCGCGCAGATTGTGCCGCCAGCCGACACCGACATCGAAGCTGCGATCGAGGCTGTCGGCCCGCTCGCCGACATTGCGGTGGCGGCGCTGGACAGCGCGCTGGTCACCCGGTACGGCGATGACAGCACGGAGGCGTACCTGCACGCCATCATCGCCGAGCTCGGGCATGCCCCCGCGAGCGCCGCTTGGCTTCGGTTCGTCTACACGCCGCTGCATGGCGTGGCCGGGCGGCTGGCGCTTCGCGCGTTCGAACGGGCCGGGTTCGCGGCGCCGGACGTCGTGGACGCGCAGTTCGAGCCGGATCCGGAGTTCCCGACGGTCCGGTTCCCCAACCCGGAGGAGCCAGGCGCTCTCGACCTCGCGATCGCGCGGGCCCGGCGGTCGAGTGCCGATCTCATCATCGCCAACGACCCCGATGGCGACCGGTTGGCGGTCGCGATTCCCGACCCGGCGGCGCCCGGCGGATTCCGGCAGCTCACCGGAGACCAGGTCGGAGCGCTGCTCGGGTCGTTCCTGCTAAGGCGGCTGGCAGCCGACGGGCGCACCGACATGGCACGGCAGCTCGTCGTCGGCACCGTCGTGTCGGGCTCGCTCCTGGCGAAGATCGCCGTTGCGGCGGGCGCGCAGTACGCGCGGACGCTGACCGGGTTCAAGTGGATTGTCCGCGCAGCCGACCGGCGCGACGGTATGCGCTTCGCGTTCGGCTATGAGGAGGCACTCGGGTACGCCGTGACCAGCGCTGTGCGCGACAAGGACGGCATCAGTGCCGCGCTGGCGGCCCTCAGCCTCGCCGCCGTCGCCTGGTCGGACGGCGAGTCACTGCAGGACAAATATGACGCGCTTGAGATCGAGCATGGCGTGCATCTGACTGGCCAGGTGACGCTGCCAACCGAAGCAACCGTGCACGTCATGTCACGGCTGCGCGCGTTCGCACCGACCGAACTAGCCGGCGAGCCGGTTACGGCCGTGACCGACTACAGCGGCGGGAAGTGGGAGCTTCCCTCAGCCGACATGCTCAGCTACGAGCTGCCAGGCGCACGAGTCGTGATCAGGCCAAGCGGCACGGAGCCGAAGGTCAAGGCGTACCTGGAGGTCGTCGAGCTGGTGACCGGGCGCACGCTCGCTGCGTCGCGGCAGGCCGCCGCTCGGAAGATGGACCTGCTGCGCGTGGCCGTCACGGACCTGCTCGGCTAGTCGGGCACTCCCAATATCACGTCGGAGGCCTTGACGATGGCGGTGACTTGGCTGCCTTCGGTCAAGCCGAGTTCCTCCGCGGCTTCGACGGTGATGGACGCGACTAGCCGGATCCCGCTGGCGTCCAGCGCCACGTTCGCTATCGCCTCACCCTTGGTGATGCTGGTTACGGTTGCGCTGATCTTGTTGCGGGCGCTCAGCCGCATGGCCTGCTCCGTTCCTGGTGCTCGTCATAGTCCGGAATGGCGTCGTGCCAATACTGCCCGCATTCTGGCTGCCCATCACCGCCGCTGACCATTTGCCCGGCCGCCCGCCGGGTGGCAAGCTCGTACGCATGGCGAGTTCGGACCACGTGCACGAGCACCACGACCATGGGCACCCCGGGCACGGCGAGCACGGCCACGTGCACGACGCGAGCTGCGACGTCGCTCACGGGATCGCACCGCCGCCATCGGATGACAGGGTGCTGGTGGCCGTTTTCGCCACTCAGGTCGCCAGCTACCTGCTGCGCTACGGCGCCGACGCGGGCTACCGTGCGGTACTCATCGAGCCGGATCCCGAGCGGGCCAAGGAGGCGGCGGGCGACGGCTTCGAGCTCGCGGATGGCCTGGCCGGGCTTCCGGCCAGTCGGATCGACTTCGTCGTAACCGATCATCACCGGGCTGAGCTCGGCGTCCAGCTACGTGACGCGCTGGCCGCCGACGCGCGTTGGATTGGCATCATGGGCAACCCTCGGCACGAGGCGCCGCACGTGGCAGCGCTGACGGAGCTTGGCGTCTCGGCACACGAGATCAGCAAGGTACACCGGCCGATCGGCCTGAACATCGGCTCGCGCGCTCCGGCGGAGATCGCCATCGCGACACTGGCCGGCCTGATCGCCGACCGTAACGGCAAGCCGGGCGGCTTCGCCTTCTGAGTCACCCGCTGGTCTACATAGGGTGCGGCCGGGCTGACCGGGACGCGCGGGGAGGGAGTGCAAGTGCCGGACCAGGCTGTGCAGCCGGGCACCCCGCTGAGGCAAAAGCTCGGCATTGGCGAGGGCGACGAGATAGCGCTGATCGGAGCCCCAGAGTGGTTCGAGGATGCGATTGGCGAGCTGCCCGATGTGGCCAGTGTGCACACTGACCTCGCCGATAACGCGCGGTATGACGTGATCGTCGCGTTCGTCACCGAGCGAGCCGAGCTTGAGGGCGACCTGCCCAGGCTCCGAGCGCGCATGGCGCCGGCCTGCGGACTGTGGATCGCCTGGCCCAAGCGCGCGTCGAGGATGCCGACCGATATGACCGACCAGGTCATCCGCGACATCGCGCTGCCGACGGGCCTCGTGGACAACAAGGTGTGCGCCATCGACGAGACGTGGTCGGGCCTGCGCCTGGTCATCCGCCGCGAGAACCGGCGCTCGCATCAGGGTTGAATCGGGGACTTACCCGATAGTGCCGCCGCGGCCAGTCGGGCAATGTAGATGGCATGAGCAGCTTCACCGAACATCCCAGCACCGAAGAACCACAGGCCGACGGCGCGGCATCCGCCAGCGACAAGCCGGCGGGCCAGCAGCGCCGTCCTATTCGGCGCCCGGTCAGGGGCCGCATGCTGGCCGGGGTCGCAGCCGGTATCAGCCAGCACTTCAACATCGATGTCACGATCGTGCGGATAGCCTTCGCCGTGCTGACAATCGTCGGCTTCACCAGCATCGCCTACCTCGGCGGCCTGCCTCTATACCTTGGTGGCATTCCGCTGTACCTGGCTTGCTGGCTGCTGATCCCTGAGGAGGGCAGCGAGCACTCGATCGCCGCCACGTTCTTCCGGGACAGGCAGAGCCGGTCCGGCTGACCGCTGACTGTACTCGACCGGCAGGCGCTACTCGACCAGCAGCTCGCCCTCGAACTTGCCGAGGTCTTCTCGGTACAGTTCGAGGCCGACGCCGTTCGGGTCACGGAAGTACATGCTGTTGTCGGCGCCGCGATCCGGGCCTAGGTAGTCCACACCGGCCTCATCGAGCTTCTTTCTGGCCGAGTCGAACTGGTCGGCCGTCACCGAGATGGCCAGGTGCTGGACGCCGCCGATCGTCTCTTGCCATGCCGGGTGTTCGTACCCAGGGAAATCGAAGAAGCCGAGCAGGTTGTGGTTGCCGATATCGAAGAAGAAGTGGTTTGAGCCTGCGTAGTCGCGGTTCTCGACGAGCTCGACCAGCGGGAAACCGAGGAACTCCTGGTAGAACTTGATGGTTTCCTCGGTGTCGCGGGCTATGAGCGCCAGGTGGTGGACTCCGCTGACGGTGCTGGCTGGCCTGTCGGCCAGCGCTCGGAGGTACCGCTTGCGTAGCTCTTCCCGGCGTTCCCGCACTCGTGCGAGCTCCTCGCCCTGCGGCTCTGGCATTGCTGACTCCTTAGCTCACCGGCCTGCCGACGGAGGTTGCCCCGTCGATGGAGCGGCCACAACTCCAGTGTCCCGCAGGCTGTCAACGAGCTGAGGCCGGGCCGCACCTACTGCCGTGCTATGCGTCAGCCGCGTGCAGGTCCGCATCACCAGGGTGCACGCGATGCCGCAGCCGCCAGCCATGCAATCCATGCACCTCGGCCGCGAGCTCGGGCGGCGGCACGGCGATGACTGGACAGCGCGCATGGGCCAAGCAGTACCTGCTGACTGAGCACGCGGTTAGCCGCCCGGCCCCGCGTCTGCCCGCACCAATGACGAGGACGTCGTCGGGCTGGGCTGCTGCGTCGCTCAGCACCTGCCCGGCCGGACCGCGGCCGACCTGCGGTGTGAACGCGAGATCGACGGGCGGGCCTCCGATAGCGAGGTCGATCGCCCGCCACAGCCGGTCCCAGGCTGCCTGCGTCCAGGCCGACCGCAATTGCGGGCACGGGGCCCGGCGGTCAGCGAGCTCGCCGCCCGGCGGCGTCCACGCGAGCACCGGCGCCAGGACAGCGCTTTCAGATCTGGCCATCTCGGCCGCGTAGCGCAGTGCCTGCAAGCTTCCTGCTGACCCGCTAACCCCGGCGATGACCCTACGTGGGTGCACCTCACGGCTCCTTTCCCGCAGCGATGCTGCCATTTAATCGCGGGAATCTGCTGATGGGCCGTCCACTAACAGCCTCCATGCGACCTGGCGGTTCGCGCAAGCACCTTCCATACGGACCTTCCATAACAAGTCACGCCGCCGCCACGGATATAGGGCCTTGCGGGACATCAAGGACCGACGACGTTCGCGATTGTGAGGCGAGATCTCTTTTGATAGTCTCTCTCGTATTAGAGCTACAGTCACTTCATCGCGGTCGATCCCGTGTTATAGGTCAGGAGACGGTTCTATGCAAGATCTCCAGGTCTCCGCCCTGGGCGGCCGCCGCTGGTGGGCGCTCGGCGCTCTCGCGGTCAGCGTCCTTGTGGTCGGCCTTGACCTGTTCGTGCTTTCTCTGGCGCTGCCGACGCTGGCCGTCGACCTGCATGCGTCGACAAGCGACCTCCAGTGGTTCGTCGATGCATACAGCCTGGTTCTGGCTGCGGCGCTGCTGCCGGCCGGCGTGCTTGGCGACCGGATCGGTCGCAAGAAGCTGCTGATCGGCGCTCTCGTGATGTTCGGCGTCGCGTCGCTGGCCTGTGCGTACTCATCCTCGACTGGAGAGCTGATCGCGGCGCGGGCAGTCCTGGGGCTGGCGGCCGCGGTCATCTTGCCGCTATCGCTGGCCGTGCTACCGGTGATGTTCGCGCCTGAAGAGCGACCTCGCGCCATCGCCGTGGTGGGCGGCGCAACGTTCATCGGCTACCCGCTTGGCCCGATCCTGGGCGGCTGGCTGCTCGACAACTACTGGTGGGGCTCGGTCTTCCTGATCAACGTTCCGATCGTCGTGATCGCGCTGGCTTCCGTCATGTTCCTGATGCCTGAGTCGCGTGGCTCGGGAAAGTTCCGGATCGACGGGACGGGCGTGGTGCTCTCCAGCGTCGGCCTGGCCGCGCTTACCTACGGTGTCATCCAGGCCGGGCAGGACGGGTGGTCGGATTCACGCGCGGTGGCCACCATGGTGGCGGGCGCGATCACGCTGGCAGCGTTCGTGATCTGGGAACAACACGTCGGCCGTCGCGGCAGGCAGCCCCTTGTGGATCTCAGCCTCTTCCGGTCGGCCGGGTTCACCTGGGGCACGACACTGGCGACGATGATCTCCTTCGCGCTCTTCGGCCTCACCTTCGCGATGCCTCAGTTCTTCCTCGACGTCAAGGGCCTCAACTCGTTCGCCAGCGGGATCAGGCTGCTGCCGCTGATCGGCGGCCTGGCAGTTGGCCTCGGCGTGGGTCAGCGCCTGCAGAGCCCGCGCAAGTCGGGCAACGGCGAACCGGCCAGGCCGCCGCTGCTGGGTGCGCGACCGGTCGGCGCGGGCGGCTTCGCGATCATGGCGACCGCCCTGGCGGTGGGCACGGCCACTACTGCCGGCAGCGGGACCGGATTCGTCTCGGCTTGGTTCGCGGTGACCGGCGTGGGTCTCGGCCTGGCGATGCCAACGATGCTCAATGCGGCCCTCAGCGCCCTCGCGCCAGCGCGCAGCGGGTCAGGCTCGGCGCTCATGACCGCCATGCGCCAGGTCGGTGCGACGATCGGCGTCGCGGTTCTCGGCACCGTACTCGGCTCGGTGTACCGCGGCAGGCTCGCGATGACCGGGCTGCCCGCGGATGTGGTGGCCACGGCAAAAGGCAGCGTCGGCAGCGGCGTGGCGGCCGCGCTACGGCTGGGATCGCCGCAGCTGCTGACCGCTGTGCACGGCGCGTACGCCGATGGCGTCGATGTCATGCTGTGGGTGTGCGCGGCGATCGCCATCACGGCCGCCGTGCTAGCGGCGCTGTTCCTGCCAAGGCAGCCGGGTGGCCCAGTTCAAGCTGGTGGCCCAGTGCAGGCGACCGCTGCCGGAGTGGCCGACGCCGAACTAGGTGCCGCAAGGGCAGAATGACTGGCATGACCGAGGCGCCCGCTGGCAACACCGGCCTCCGCGAACGCAAGAAAGCCAGGACGCGTGCTGCCATCAGGGAGCAGGCGCTCCGGCTGTTCCGGGAGCAGGGCTACGACGCGACGACTATCGAGCAGATCTCCGCTGCCGCCGAGGTCTCGCCGGCCACGTTCTTCCGCTACTTCCCGACCAAGGAGGACGTGGTCCTCCAAGACGATTTCGATGTCGTCACACTCCAGGCGCTGGAGGCGCAGCCGCGTGACCTCAGCCCGATCGCTGCGTTCCGCGCGGCGGCAGCGGCTTCGCGGGCGCAGATGAGCGCTGAGGACCTGGCGCGGTTCGCCGAGACGACGCGGCTGACGCTGAGCGTGCCGGAGATCCGGGCGCGAGCACTCGATGAGCTGATCAGGACCATTGATGTGATCACCGCGGCCATCGCGGCGCGGACCGGCCGGAGCCCGGAAGACTTCGCCGCGCGTAATCTGGCCGGCGCCATCATCGGCGTGATCATGACGGCGACCATGCCATGGCACACCCTGAGCGACGGCCGGACTGGCGTGGACGAGATGTTTGACCGGATCGACGCGGGGCTGGCTCATCTCGAAGCGGGGCTCCCGCTGTCAGTACCGGGCCCGACATGAAGCAGCGTGCCCCATCCCTCGGGGGGCGAGGACGGGGCACGCTGAGTTGAGACCGGCTGGCCAGGGCGCCGGGCGCTGCCTGGCCAGCCGGGGTATCGGGGGACTTACTTCACCTGGGTGACGACGGTTTTGACCAGGTGGACCGCCTGGGTCTCCCACTTGGCGTACGCAAACGGGAAGCCAGACTTCTGCACGGCCTGCGCGTTCGCCCACAGTGGCTGGTGTGCCCAGCCCGGGTTGCTGGCCTGCTGCTGCTTCAGAGCCGTCAGGAACGCGTCAGCTGCGTAACTCGGAGTTGTGATCTGCTGGGCAGTGCCCCAGCCCATCGATGGCCGCTGCTGAAACAGGCCCAGCGAGTCCTGGTCGCCGTAGTTGATGTTCTGCAACTGCGACTCCTGCATCGCGGTCGCCACGGCGATCACGGCGGACCGAACCCCCATGCCCTTGTCCAGCGCCTGCTGCACGATGGTGGTCGCGTTGGACTGCTGCGCGGGAGAGATAGGCATCCAAGCCTGCGGACCGGCGGTGCTGGTCGGCTGCAGCTGGTTAGCAGCCTGCGGCTCGCTTGGGCTGGTCTGCTTGGCGACCGTCTGCTGAATCTGCTGCCACGACGGCGGCTGGGGGGCCGGTGCGGGCGCGTTCGTCGGAGCCAGGCCGGCGCTCTTGGCGGGCGACGCGCTCTTGGCGGGCGAGGCGCTCTTCGCGGGCGCGCGCTCTTCGCCGGCGAGGCGCTCTTCGCAGCCGCAGCCTTCGGGGCCGGCGCAGAGGTCTTCGCAGCCGCCACCTTGGCAGCCGGCGCAGCACTCTTCGCCGCCACGTCGCTCTTGGCCGGCGCGGCCTGAGCCGCACTCGTCACGGCGTGGCGGGCGGTCGACAGTGCTTCGGAGACAGCCTTCTGCGAGGCCTGCTTGGGGGTAGCAGACCGGTATGCAGACGAGTGGCTGACAACAGCGGCCGGTTGCGAGTGCCCAGCCGCGGCAAAAGAAGCAGCACCAGCTGTGCCTGCGCCGGCGAGCGCGGCGGCTGCGCCAATGTAAGCGACAGCCTTCTTCCGAGCGCGAATGGCGTTGGTCAGTCGTCCAGTGCTTCGCATTGGGGGGCCCTTCCTATGGGGGGATTACGCTGCGCAGTACTTCCGCTGCGTGCTGCCCCGGCTAATTCCGGGGCATGATCCGGGGGAGGATCACGATGCGTTACGGGTGTGAGACGTGCCGTGAGCGAAGCTGGTTTCGTAATGAGACGCACGTCACTACTCACGAGTAACCAATGAGACCCAGGTCACTACTCGTCAGTAATCAGAAAGCACAATTACGGCGATAGTGACTCGCGCGGTCACGTGCCGCGGCAGCCTCAAGGCCGGCGCGCAAACCTCAGGCGCACCTGATCGGGAGGGCGTAACGCCTCTCACCCCGTTCCCTATATACCTTTTGTCCTGGTGCCACGCAGCGGCGTGACGCGGGCAGAAGGACGGCGTCCCCAACGGGAATGTTGCGCGTTCAATTACTGTTGCCGCGGACATGCTAGACACGAGCTTGCTAGACACAAGCAAGAGGAGGACGACATGCCAGCCGTGACCGTCGAAGACATCTTGCTGCTGCCCCGGATCTCTGAGCCTGACCAGGCTGTCAGCCGCGACCGTCAGGTGCTGGCGGTCACCACCGCGCCATCTGGGTTCGAGGGTGAGGGCTTCCCGGTCCGCCGGGCGTTCGCGGGCGTCGACCTGAAGGCGCTGGACCCCTTCATTCACATGGACCAGATGGGCGAGGTCGATTACGCGCCAGGAGAGCCGAAGGGCACATCGTGGCATCCGCACCGCGGCTTTGAGACGGTGACCTACATCATCGACGGCGTGTTCCGGCACCAGGACTCCAACGGTGGCGGCGGCCTCATCACCAACGGCGACACCCAGTGGATGACCGCCGGCGGCGGAATACTTCACATCGAGGAGCCGCCCGAGGAACTGGTGATGAGCGGCGGGCTGTTCCACGGCTTCCAGCTCTGGGTGAACCTGCCCGCGAGCCTTAAGATGTCGCCCCCGCGCTATCAGGACATCAGGGCCGGTCAGGTATCGCTGCTCAGCTCGGCCGACGGCGGCGCGCTCATCCGCGTCATTGCGGGCGAGCTCGATGGCCACCCTGGACCCGGCGTGACGCACACGCCGATCACGCTGCTGCACGCGACCGTCGAGCCCGGGGCTGAGCTCCGGCTGCCGTGGCGCCCTGATTTCAACGCGCTCGCCTACGTGCTGGCTGGTTCTGGCACGGTCGGGACGGAGCGGCGCCCGGTGCGGACCGGTCAGCTGGCCGTGTTCGGTCCTGGCGACGTGCTGACCTTTGGCGCGCAGCGCAACATGAACGGCCCCAGCGACAAGCTGGACGTCCTCGTGCTCGGCGGCCAGCCGATCCGAGAGCCGGTGGCGGCATACGGGCCGTTTGTAATGAACACCAGGGCTGAGCTCGTGCAGGCCTTCGAGGACTACCAGGCGGGCCGGCTCGGCTCGATCCCGGCCGTCCGGACCGTGCTACCGGACGAGCCGCATCCCGGCCACGACGTCCTGTAGCTGGCCATTCGACCGTGCTGCGCCGCCCTGCCGGCGGCGCAGCACCGCGACATCGCTGTGATGTGGGATTGCGCCCCGTCGTGGGGCGCTTTCTGCATTTGTGATGGGCCCTCATCGGCAGATCGGTGAGGATCCTTGCCCGATCGCCGCGGACCGCTTCGGATCGCCGCGGACCGCTTCGGATCGCTGCGGATCGCCCCTGACGCTGGCCTCCGAGTGTCCGCTTTGCGGCGTTTACGCGGCAGGCATTCGACATTTCACGGCTGAGGTGCGGGCAAAAGCGGCAACTCGGACGCGCCGGCGCACCTCCGACGTGAAACGTCGACCGCAGTGGCCATTCTGGGCGTGATCAGCGACAGGTTCGAGTCCGGAATACAACATTTAGGGGGAATTATGACTGGCGCTGGCCCCAGTTCACTGCCTTAGCTGATCTCCGGTTCGCGGTCCTGCGGCCCCGGCTGACTCCGACCCGGCTGACTCCGACCCGGCTGACGTCCGACCCGGCTGACTCCGCCGCGGCTGACTCCGTCCCGGCTGACTCCGCGCGGGATGACGGCGTCGCGCCCGTTGGCGCCGCAGCCGCGGCCTCCGCAAGGCGCCGCAGGGCACTGCGCGCAATCTGCGGATCGTAGGTACTCCAGTAGTCCGGCAGCGACGCGCGCAGGAAGCTGCCGTACCTGGCGGTCGCGAGCCGCGGATCGAGGATCGCGATCACGCCTCGATCGTCGATGGTCCGCAGGAGCCGACCCGTGCCTTGTGCCAGGAGCAGCGCAGCCTGAGCGGCGGCAACGGACATGAACCCGTTGCCGCCCCTGGCCGCGACCGCACGCTGGCGCGCCGATGCCAGTGGGTCATCCGGGCGCGGGAACGGGATGCGGTCGATGACGACGAGCTGGAGCGACTGGCCGGGGACGTCCACGCCTTGCCACAGCGACAAGGTACCGAACAGGCAGCTTCTCTCGTCCTCGGCGAACCTGCTGACCAGCAACCCGGTCGAGTCCTCGCCCTGGCAGAGGAGGGGGACACCGATGTCCGCGCGCAGCGCATCGGCAGCCTGACGTGCCGCCCGCATCGAGGAGAACAGGCCCAGCGTCCGGCCGCCCGATGCCGCGATCAGCTCCCGGAGCTCGGTCAGATAAGCATCCGACAAGCCGTCGCGGCCAGGTGGCGGCAGATGGCGTGCCACGTACAGAATGCCGCTCCGGCGATGATCGAACGGCGAGCCGACGTCGAGCCCGGTCCAGTCCAGGCCGCCCGAGTCCGCGTCGGCCGAGTCTGGGCTTTCGCCAGACCGTGCCGAACCAGACCGTGCCGAACCAGACCGTGCCGCGCCAGACCGTGCCGCGCCAGCCTGTGCGGCGCCAGCCTGTGCAGCACCGGGGCTTCCGCCGTCTGGCTCAACAGCCGGCTGCGCGACGGCGTCGGAAGCCCCGTGGTGCGGCAGGCCCCATTGTCGCGCGAGCGGCTCGAAAGATCCGCCGAGCGTCAGCGTCGCCGAGGTCAGCACGACCGTCCGGTCCTTGAACAGCCGGTCCGCGAGCAGGTCGCCCACCTGAAGCGGCGCGACCCGGAGCGTATCGGGCCGTGTGGACTCCTCGCCGACGGGACGGTCCAGCCAGACCACTTCCGGTCGCGCGGCAATCTCTGCTGCAAACGCAGCGATCATCCGGCCCGCGTTCTCGGCGACCTCGTCCAGCGCTACCGTTGCTGTCCTGGTCGCGACCAGCCGTTCGGTGTCGTCCTCGCCGCCGGTGTGAACGCGCAGGTCGGCAGCGCACGCCGCTGCGGCATCCCGCACCGAAGTCAGTGCCACTTCGAGCTGTTCTGTCAGGATGTCCAGCCGACCCGCCTGAGTATCGGCGAGCGCGAGACCCAGGCCCTCCCCCGCGTCGCGAAGCCGCCCGGTGAGATCCTCGCCGACCAGCCGCCCGCACCGCCGGACCGCCATCTCGACGGCCGACGCCGACAGCTCCCCCGATGCCACGCTGGTCACCCGGTCTACCAGATCGTGCGCCTCGTCGATCACGACGACGTCGTGGTCGGGCAGCACGATGTAGTTTTCCATCGCGTCGATGGCGAGCAAGGCGTGATTGGTCACGACGACGTCCGCCTCGCCCGCCGTCTCGCGCGCCTGCTCGGCGAAGCACCGCGAGCCGTACGGGCATTTCTGCGCCCCAATGCACTCGCGCGCGTTAACCGAGACCTGCCGCCAGGCGCGGTCGTCGACCCCCGGAATGAGCTCGTCCCGATCACCGGTGTCCGACGTGGCCGCCCACTCGTGCAGCCGATTCACCTGTCGGCCGACGGCGGAAACCGACCGGGGGTCGAACAGCGAGTCCTCCGGTTCGTCCGGCGCCGTGCCGTGCACCTTGTTGAGGCAGAGGTAGTTGCGGCGCCCCTTGAGGATCGCGAAGACCGGCTCCCGGCCGAGTAGGTCCCGCAAGGCTGCGGCCAGGCGCGGCAGGTCGCGCTCGATGAGCTGACGCTGGAGGGCGATGGTGGCGGTCGATATGACGACAGTCCGACTCAAGCTCGGACCGCCCCGTGAGACAGGCTGACTCAGCGCGTGCCGAACCGCCGGGACTAGGTAGGCCAGAGACTTGCCGGTACCCGTCCCTGCTTGCACGGCGAGATGCTGGCCAGACTCCATGGCGTTATGGACGGCGGTAGCCATCGCCACCTGCCCTGGCCGCTGCGCCCCGCCGATGTCAGCTACCGCTGCCTTGAGCAGGATGTCAATCTCGGGCAGTTCGGAACGCACCCTTGCACGCTATCGCCTGCCAGCGTCAAGAGTCAGGAGCCGCAGCCTCCGCGCACCCGCCACGCCGGTGACAACGCGCTCAGCTCGTGATGTCAGCCGAGGTGAACTTCGCCCAGGCGATCGAGACGAAGATCACCGCGTAGACGACGAACGACACCAGCCCGTGCGTGACCCCTGACAAGTCGACGGGTGCCCGGAACAAGCCATCCCACGACATCCAGTAATGCGTCGGCAGGTAGGAGTGAATCGCCGATAGCTGCTGGACCTGGTCACAGATCTCGCTCGCGATGATGAGGACCAGCAGCCCCGCGATGGCACCGACCGGATGCTGCGTCAGCGTGGACGCGGCGAGCCCGATCGCGCCTGCGGATGCCAGCGCGACGGCCACGTACACGGTCACCAGCAAAATGCGCACGACGCCGGCACCGAGCGAGATGGTCGTGCCGGACAGCAGCGTGACCGTGCCGGTGTGGAACAAGACCAGGCCCATGATCAGCGAGATGACGGTGATCAACAGGCACGCCGCCAGGCAGAACACGCCGATCACCGCGTACTTGACGCTCAGCAGCCTGGTTCGCCCGGCGGGTACGGCCAACAGGCCGCGCAACGTGCCGAGGCCCGCCTCGCCCGCGATCGAGTCTCCTGAAATCACCGCGATACTCAGCGGCAGCAGCAGAAGCAGCTCGAGGTTCAGGACGACGAGCGCCAGGAACACGCCGTTCCCCGCGAGCTGGTTCAGGAACGCCGGCCCGCCGCCCGGGCCCGTAGGCGCCGATATCGTCAGCCGGAACACGATCCCGAAGAAGATCGGAACGACCGCCAGCACGCCGAGCAGCGCGAGGTTCCTGGGACGGCCGAACACGAGTCGAAGCTCCGATATGAAAAACCTCAACCAGCCGGGAACGGGGCCGCCTCGGGTCGCCGTCTCCTCGTCCGGCCGATGCTGCCTGGGCCGGTCACCAGGCGCCTTGTCGGCTGGCTGCCACGCGGTCGCCGGACCAGCAGTGGACAGGCTCCCAGCCGGCGCGGCGTCTGCTGGCCCCTGCCCGTTGGGCGCGGAGCCCGCCAGCGGCCTCGACTCAGTCGACATCGAAACCCTCGCCGGTGAGATGGACAAACTCGTCTTCCAGGCTCCGCCGCGGCGTGTCCAGACCGGCCACCGGCACGCCCGCGAGGACGAGTCGCTCGTTGATCACTTCCGGCAGCATGTCGCCGAGATCGGCTCTGACCTCCTGCCCGAGCTGCGTCACGCCGACCAGGCCCAGATCGCGCAGCACGGTCGCAGCCTGATCCGGCTTCGGCGTCCTGACCAGCAGCCTGGCCTGGCCGCGCAGGTCGGCCAGCGGGCCCTGGTACACAAGCTTGCCGGTCCGCATCACGCCCACGTGGGTGCAGACTTGCTCGACCTCGGCCAGCAGGTGCGACGACACGAACACGGTAGTGCCATCCGCGGCTATCTCGCGGATCAGCCCGCGGACTTCGCGCGTCCCCTGCGGGTCGAGGCCGTTCGTCGGCTCATCGAGGATGACCAGCTGCCGCTGCCGCAGCAGACTAGTGGCGATGCCGAGCCGCTGTTTCATGCCGAGCGAATAGGCGCGGTAGCGCTTCTCGGCAGCGGCTAGCAGGCCGACCCGGTCAAGCGCGCCATCGATCCGGGCGCGCATAGTTGCCCGGTTCGCGGTCCGGTCCGCTGCGTCCAGCCGGGCCAGGTTGTCGCGACCGGACAGATGCGGGTAAAACGCGGGACCCTCCACCAGCGATCCCACCAGCGGCAGCGCGTCCGCCTGGCCCGCTGGCATCGGCAGGCCGAGCACGTCATGGCTGCCGGACGTCGGCTGGATGAGGCCGAGCAGCATCCGGATCGTCGTCGTCTTGCCCGATCCGTTCGGTCCGAGGAAGCCGTAGACCGAGCCGGATGGCACGGCCAGGTCGATGCCGTCGACGGCCAGCTGACCGCCGCGGAACTGCTTCGTCAGGCCGTTGCTGGCAAGCGCCAGCTCAGCCACCGAGCCCATGCCTAGCTGGCCAGCGTCGGTCACGGTCCGGCGGCCCTACCCGGCGGCCGGCACGTCGGCGTACAGGACGGCCGGCGTCACCGCGCCGACAAGGATCTGGCCCTTGCTGGTGATGAGGACGGAGACGACCTTGGTCTGCAGCAAGCGCCCATGGCCCCACGAACCGTGCACCGGCGCGGAGGCGAGCAGCAGCGCCCTGAGCACAGCCAAGCTCGGTCCGGGCGGACCCTTGATGGCCAGTGGCGAGCTTTGGGCGGACGATGACGGCGCCGCTGAAGACGCGGCCGACGAAGACGACGAACTGCCGAACAGAGAGGTGTGCTTGATCTGAGACCCGTTCCCCGGCCCGACCGAGCTGAGCATGGCCTGCACCGCGCTTGCGACGCCCGGGTTAGCCGGGCTGGCGACGACCGCCAGCCAGCCTGTGCCGATGACCTTCGGCTTGCTTGCGGACGACGGGCCACCGAGCGACGGGGCCGACCCCATCTTCGTGAAGGTCTGCGTGACGCCGCCACCGGTGTTGCCGGCCACGACCTTGAAGTGCCGGTCGAAGGTCTTGATGGCCTGCGCCCGCTGCGCATTGGACATATTCGGCGGAAGGCTCGCGGCGAACTTGGCATTGATCGCCGCCAGCGCCTGCTTCGGGATCGGAACGACCTGCACTCTGGCCGACGGCCCGGGCACGGAGGCGGGGAACGCGGAGGAGCTCACGGCCGTACCGCCGATAGTGAGGCCACCCAGGCCGGCCGGTCCTAGGCCGGACTGCCCGATCGCCGACTTGAGGTTGCCCGGCACCACTTGCGTCTTCACGGTCGCGCCCGGCGGCGGAGTGAACGTGAAGTTCGACGCCGCGGGCGCGCCGAAGGTCAGCGAGGTGAAGGCCACGCTGTACACCAGGCCCGCTGACCCGCGGCCGAACACCTCTACGCGCAGCGGTATGCCGCGGCTTGCATCGATCGCGATGAGCACCCGGCTGATCAGCGACTGGCTGCTCCGCGGCTCGAGCGCGAGCTGATAGGCCGGCCTGCCGGCGACGTCCGCATTGGACTGGACAGCGACCACCGTGGACGGGCCTAGCGCCTTGAGCGCCTGGTTGGCCGCGGCCTGCGGTGTCTGTGTGGCGGATGCCGAGCCCTGGCCACCCGTCGGGCTGGGCAAGGGAGCGGCCCCGTTCCCGAATTGGCCGGGAAGGCCCGTGATGTGTGAGGGAAGCGTCAGCTTCGTTGCGGTCTGCGTCTTGCTGTTCCACAGCCACAACGTGCGGCCACTCAGCCGCAGGTCGGATTCGCCCGCCTGCACCGGCTCGGCGATCCGGATGTGCTGCGGGTCGCCGTACCAGATAGTGACGGACTGGTTGCCGGAGGTCAGGCCCGAGGTACCGCCCGGCTGCGCGGCCTGCGGTAGCTGCGGCAGACCGAGGTTCGCGGTCTCCTGGACGGTCGCGGTGTACGGGCCCAGGGGCTTACTGGTTGCCTGGCCGACCTCGGCCAGAAGCTGGGCGACCGTTCGATGCGGCAGTGGCGGAACTGACGCGCTGGCCACCGCGGTGGCCGCGGCGACGATCCCGACTACTGCGACGGCCCCGGCCGGAACTGCCCACCGTGCTCGAACACCGAGTCTGCGCACTGACTCACCACCGTTATCCCGACGCACCCCGTGGCTACCCAGGATAGCCGCCGGCCTTGTCGAGGGCGTCATCCTGGAGTCGTACCTGCCGTCAGCCTCCGTGGCTACCAGTGATGCCAGGGCAGCAGCGCGGTCACGGCGACAGTGGCGAAGAGCAGGGTCAGGTAGACGATCGACAGGTGGAACAGGCGCATGGGCGCCGGCGCGCTGCCAGCCGCGATGCGGCCCCGAAGCCGGTGCGCCTCGACGAGGAACCAGCCCCCGAGCGCGGCCGCACAGCAGCCGTAGATCCAGCCTGCGTACGGCGTCAGCAGAAGCGTCACGCCGACCATCGCGTAGGAGTAGAGCACGATCTTCCTCGCCACGGTGGCGGGCGCGGCAACGACCGGCAACATGGGGACGTTGGCAGCGGCGTAATCGTCACGGAACTTGATCGCGAGCGCCCAGAAATGCGGAGGCGTCCAGAAGAAGATCACCGCGAACAGCACGCCTGCCCACCAGCTGACCTTGCCAGTCACGGCAGCCCAGCCGACGAGCACGGGGAAGCAGCCCGCTGCGCCGCCGATGACGATGTTGGAGGCGGTGCGGCGCTTCAGGCCGAGCGTGTAGACGAATATGTAAAACAAGATCGCCGCGTCGGCCAGCGCCGCCGCCAGCCAGTTCGCCGCGAGGCCCAGCAGCAGTGTCGAGGCGGCGCCCAGGAGGACGCCCGAGGCAAGGGCCTCGCCTGGCTTGATCGCTGTGCCATCAGCCGATCTGCCGTGCCCGCGTCCAGTGGCCCCGTGTTCGGTGGCCCCGTGCCCAGTGGCCCCGTCCGCGGTGGCCTGCGCCCGCGCCACCAGCGGCCGGCTCCTCGTGCGCCGCATGATGGCATCGATGTCGCGGTCGATGTAGCAATTCAGTGTGTTCGCGCTGCCGGCCGCCAGGGCGCCGCCGAGCAGCGTGACAAGGATCAGCCGGGCCGATGGAAGTCCGCGGTCGGCGAGCATCATCGTCGGCAGCGTGGTGACGAGCAGCAGCTCGATGATGCGCGGCTTGGTGAGCAGGAACAGGCTCCGGGCGATCAGCTTGGCCGGCCGGCGGCCGCCCGCCAGGGCGGGCTCTCCCACGCCAGGCGTCAGCGCGCCCGTCACCCCTGTCACTCGCTTGCCTCCGCGCCTGTCGGTCTGAGTCCGCGGGCACGCCAGATCCAGTGCAGCCTCACCGAGGAGAGCAGAACAATCAGCATGACGGCCACCGCGTCAGCAGACACGTTACCGGGTGGGCCGGCCTGGTCGACGACGGGCCGTAGTAACCGGCGGATCAGGTCCCGGGCTCCCGTCGCCTTCGCCGGGCCCGCGGCGCACCCTCGCTGGGCCAGCGGTGCATCCTCACCGGGCCAGCCGGGTCACCCTCGGCCCGCGCCCGCGATGCGCCGCGGCGTCAGCCCGGGCTGTCCGTATGCGGCCGGTCACAATATGCCCGGCATCGCCAGGATGGCCCGGACAGTCGCGCTAGATTCGACGCGGGCGACTGCCCGGCCCGCATCAAGGTCGGCGTGATAACTAGACGGAGGCCCCGAACTCATGGACGGCCAGGCGCCGAACGGTCCTGCCACCCCGACGCGGCCGGGCTGGCGACGGCCACGGCGAGCGTGGGCCATCGGGGTGACGGCGCCGATCGGCATCGGTGCTGTCGTCATCCTGAACGCTGGCGGCCAGCCTGCCGCGCCTTGGCCGCCCCTTCGCGCAGCCGAGAACTTCAGCCTGCCCCAGCTTGGCGGCAACGGCACGACGCTGACCGAGCTGACCTCGTGGACCGGCAGGACGGCCGGCCGCACTCGGCCGGGCTAGTCATGCCAGGAATGAGGGGCCCGTCGGGCGCTGCCAGCGCGGCGCTCGCCACGGCCTTCAAGTCCGCGCTACTCAGCGAGGGCACAGTCCTCTTCCTGATCTTCGTGCTGCTCGCCATCGCGTGGGTGACCTGCCGCGAGCTACTGCTCGCGCGAGCCAGGGCCCGCCTGTTTGTGCGGCTCGCTGCGAGCCGCGCCGCGCGCCTTCCCGAGCCTGCCGGACGACGGGTCCTGCGGATCGGCTTTGGCGTCCTGTGGATCTTCGACGGCTTGCTGCAAGCCCAGCCAGCCATGCCAGGCGGGATCCCATCGCACGTGCTCGCTCCGGCTGTCGCCGGCTCGCCGGGCTGGCTAGTGCGCACGGTGGGCTGGGCGTCCGCGGGCTGGTCGGCGCACCCCGTCGAGTCGGCCGCTGGTGCCGTGTGGATACAGCTCGGCATCGGGGTCTGGCTGCTGTCCGCCGCCAGCCCGCGCTGGTCACGCGCGGCCGGGCTGGCGAGCCTCGGCTGGGGACTGGCCGTCTGGATCTTCGGCGAGGCGTTCGGCAGCATGCTCGCGCCCGGCGTGAGCTGGCTCACGGGCGCTCCTGGCGCGGCGCTGTTCTACTGCGCGGGCGGCCTGCTGCTGGTGCTCCCGCCTAGCTCGTGGCGCCATCATCGGCTCGGCCGCAGCATGCTGCAGGCGAGTGGCGCAGTCCTACTGGCCTTCGCGGTGCTGCAGGCGTGGCCGGGCCGCGGCTTCTGGCAGGGCAATGGGCACGGTCAGCGCGGTTCGCTCGCGGCGGGAATCGGCGCCATGACAGCTGCGAGGCAGCCGGCCATGCTGCACAGCCTCGTCAGCGGCGCCGACTCGCTGGCCGCCAGTCACGGATTCGCCATCAATCTCGCCATCGTCATCGTGCTAGCAGCGACCGGCTGCGGCCTGCTGACCGGGCGCGCCGCCGTCGTGCGGCCCGCTGCGATAGCCGCGATCGTGCTGTGCGTGGCCGACTGGGTGCTCGTCCAGGACCTCGGCTTCCTGGGCGGTCTCGGCACGGACCCGAACTCCATGGTGCCGCAGGCCCTCATCCTGACCGCTGGACTCGTCGCAATGATCGCGATCCCGGCGGCTGCAAGCACGCAGGACGGCGCTAGCCCGCCAGCGCCTGCTCCAGCGCCGGCAGACGTCGCCGTCGCGAACCTGGCGCCGGCGCGTCCAGTGCCAGTTCAGCCTGCGCGACGACACCTGCTGCCCGGCAGGGCCGTGCGCGGCCTCGGCATCGCCCTAGGCACGGCCAGTACCGGCAGCGTGCTGGCCCTGTGGGCCGGCGCCATGGTGCTACTCGGCGCGGTACCGATGGTGCTGGCGACAGTTCACCGCTGAGAAGCTCAGACGCCGCAGCTGCTGATAGCCGCGCTGAACGCCGACTCCCAGGCGTCCGATGACCGGACCGGCGCGGCCGGAGCCGGCTTCGCCCGGTCGAGCGCCGCGAGCGCACACCGGGTGACATCCGCGGCGCCGGCCGACGTGACCATCGCGTCACCGAGCTCAAGCTCGTGCTGAAGGTTGTCACGGCCGTGACCCGGCACGACGTCGAGCAGGAGCAGCGGCCGGCCGACGGTCCTCGCCTCCGCGCAGGTATCACCTGAGCTCGTGATGACCAGGTCGGCAGCCGACATCAGATCGGGGATCCGGTCAGTGAACCCGAACGCGTGCACACGATGCTGCCGGGCAGCAGCCGCGGCGAGCTTCCGCGCGAGACGCCGGTTGCGGCCGGCGACGGCCAGCACGTGCACGCCAGCATCGGCCAGCGCCGCCGCGGCGGCCGCGACCGGACCCAGCCCCCAGGCACCCGACATCAGCAAGACGCAGCGTTCACCCGGCGGCACGCCGAAAGACGCCCTGGCTTGTATCTGCCCCAGCGGATGGTAGAAGGCAGGACGAACCGGCGCCGGCACGACCTGTACCTTCGCGTCCGGCTGGAATCGCAGCACCGCGAGTTCGGCGATCTCGGCCGTCACCAGGTACAAGTCGACGTTGCGGTGCACCCACATCCGGTGCGGCGTCACATCGGTACAGAACACGATGTGCCGCATCGCCGGGTAGCGGTCAGCCAAGTCGCTGGCGGCAGCGGCGCCAGTAGCAAAGACGGAGATCAGCAGATCGGCTGGATGCTCGTCCAGATACTTGCGAAGGCGCGGTACAAGCTGACTCCGCGCTCCGGCATCGGCCAGCCGGGCGAGCCGACCACCTGTTCGCAGCGAGGAATAGTGGAACGCGTCGTACAGGCCAGGTATCGCGAGCATCGTCCGGAAGACCGCCTCGCCGACCGAACCGTTCTGGCTGCCCATCATCCTGATGGCATCCAGCGTCGAGGTCGTCCAGCCTTGGGGCTCGAGCGACGTGGCACACGCAGAAGCCAGTGCATCGTGGCCCATTCCGATCGACCCCGACAACAGCACCGCGCTGCGCCCCGCGGTCATGCCCCGGCCTCCGCGGGCGACTGCGCGACCGGTTGCTGGTTCAGCCAGTCCAGGTACAGCCGGACTCCGGTAGCGAAGGAAGTGACCGGCGCCCAGTCCAGAAGTTCCTTGGCCAGCCGCGAGGAAATGCTCACGCCCTCGTAGTCGGCTGGACGCGCCGGCGCGTGCTGGACCGGGACCGGGCGCACGAGACTGCAGACAGTGTCAGCGATCTCCCGTACCGACACCGGCGTGCCGCCCTCAAGTGCCAGGGTCTGATCGGCCGCGGCGGGCGCGAGCGCTCGTACATGCGCGTCCGCGAGATCCTCGACGAATACGTAGCTGCGCTCCTGCTCGCCGGTCCCCGCGATGGTGATCGGCTCACCCGCCAGCGCAGCCCGCACGAAGCGCGCGACTACGAGAGCCTCGCGCATGCGCGGGCCGTACGGGATGCCGTACCGCAAGACGGTGAAGTGCTGCCCGTACATCTCCCAGTAGCTGTGCACGAGCAGTTCGGCCGCGAGCTTGGTGGCCACATAGACGTGACCGGGGCTGCGCAGGTCGATCGGGGCGTCCTCGGTCAGCTCGCCGCGCCCGATCGCTGCCCCGTAGACCCATACGGTACTGGCGAGCACGAACCTGCCAACGCCGGCGTGACGCGCGGCCTCCAGGACGCGGGTCGTGCCTTCGACGTTCAGCCGCACGGCACGCACCGGGTCAGCTGCGACCTCATTCACGTCGGCGGCCCCGGCCAAGTGGAAGACGGCCGCGGCGCCGGCCATCGTAGCCTCCAGGGCAGCGTCGTCGAAGATGTCCGCGTGCCTGTACTCGGCGCGCGGGTTGAGCCAGCGCCGCCCGACGTCCAGGACGGCGACGTCATGGCCGCCCCGGATCAGGTGATCGACGACGTGCGAGCCGATAAACCCGCAGCCCCCGGTTACTGCGATGCGCATGCGTCCACCCTTACCCGCAGGACGGCAACGGACACCAGAGGCACCCGTCACACCCTAGCTAGAGCGCCATAGACGGCAGACACGCCGTCTGCTACCTGATCCACCTCGTCGGCTGTCATATCTGAGTGAATGGGCAGGCAGATATGCCTGGCACACAGATCCTCGGCAACCGGCAATGACGGGCCAGCGAACTCAGCGAAAACGGGCTGGCGGTGCAACGGGAGGTCGTAGACCTCACCGGCCAGCCGCACGGAGTGCTCCTCGGCGAGCTTCTGCTTGACCATCGCCCGGTCGGTGCCGGCCGGCAAGATCGCGATGTACTTGTAGAAGTTCGTCCGGCAGCCCGGCGGCTCGACGAGCGGGGCAAGCCCGTCAAGCTGGCCGAGCGCGGCGTCGTACCGTGCAGCAACGGCGCGGCGGTGCTCGATGAACCCGGCCATCCGGCGCAGGTGCACCAGCCCAGTCACTGCCGCCTGCTCCGACATCCGCCAGGCGTAACCGTGCAGTACGTGATGGTTGGCGCTCGCGGTGCCCTTGCCCTGATCGCGGTAGATCCTTGCCTGCCGCTCGACATCGTCGGACGCGGTCAGGATCATGCCGCCCTCGCCGCACGTGACGACCTTCGTCGGGAAGAAGGAGAAGCCAGTCGTCACCCCGAATGAGCCAGCGAACTGGCCGCCATAGCTGGCACCGTGCGCGTGCGCTGCATCCTCGACAAGCGCGATGCCGCGATCGGCGCAGATCCTCGCCAGCTCGGCCACGTGCGGCGTGATCAGGCCGCCGATGTGCACGAGCACAACGGCCGCCGTCTGCGGCGTGAGCGCCGCCTGCAATGTTGCCGGGCTGAGCGCGAATGTCTCCGCGTCGACGTCGGCGAATACCGGCCGGCCACCGGCCCGCAGCGCCGCCTCAGCTGTCGCAAAGAACGTATTGGCGGGGACGACGACGTCACGGCCGGTCACGCCCATCGCCCGCAGACTGATCTCCAGCGCCGCGGTCCCACTCGATACAGCCACCGCGTGCGGCGGCACGATATCGCTCGGCGAGTGCGCCGCGGCAAACGCGGCCTCGAACATGCGAGTGTACGGGCCGAGCGTGAGGGTGCCGCTAGTTAAGATCTCGGCGGTCGCCGCCGCGATCTCCTCTCGGTCGGCCGCGGGAAAGACGATTCGAGCTGCCTGCACTGACAACCGGGTCCCCCTAGGCGCCGGGCGATACGGACGGGTGATAACAGCCGGGTGACATCAACCGGGTCACGATAACAGTGACATGATCCCGGGTAACCGACCGGCATGCCGGGACATTTCGCTGCCGCGTGTCAGCATCGCGATCACGCGGCTCTCGGCAGGCTAGCCTGACCGGAGGCTGACCTGCGAGCTGTCGACGAGGACTGTGGGTGAACTTTTCGCCAGGCTCGACCAAGAATGTAATGCGCGGTAGACCGCAGCAACGGGATGCGGCACGCGGAGAGCGGGCACGACGCGCAGCTTGGCAGCTGGCAGCAGTCGCCACCGGACTTGCGGTCGCGCACGCCGGCCCTGGCGTCACGGGGATCGGACCGGTCCGCATGCTGGCCTTCCGCCGACTGGCCGGCCAGGGCGACACCGACCACGTGGCACTGACATTCGACGACGGACCCGACCCGGATTCCACGCCAGAGTTCGCACGAATGCTGGCCGAGCGCGACATCCGCGCTACGTTCTTCATGCTCGGCTGCATGGTCGAGAAATCACCGGGCCTGGCCGCCGAGATCGCGGCCGCTGGTCACGAAGTAGGCGTGCACGGATTCGATCATCGCTATCTAACGCTTCGCGGGCCACGAGCTACGCGCTCGGACCTGACAAGGGCGACCGACCTGATCGCCGATGCGACCGGGAAGCGGCCGACGCTGTTCCGGCCGCCATACGGGGTGCTCTCCGGTGCGGCGCTGCTGACCGCGCGTGAACTCGGGCTCACCCCGGTGCTGTGGGGATCATGGGGCCGGGAGTGGGCGCCAGGAGCCTCGCCAGCGTCGGTACTGCAGACCCTAGTGAGAAGCCTCGACGGCGGCGTGACCGTCCTGCTCCATGACTCGGGCTGCACGTCCCCCGTCGGTGCCTGGCAGGCCGGGCTCGGCGCGCTCCCGCTCTTGCTGGATGAATGCCAGCAGCGCGGGCTGCGGGTCGGTCCGGTAGCCGAGCACGGCCTGCGGGGCCAAAGCTAGGAGGCGCCACGGTCCGTTCCACCTCCTGGCGTCCAGGCGCCTGGATCCGGTCGGCTCCACGCCCGCGGGCCTAGCCGACCAGGCGCCTGGCCCAGGTTCCGGTCAGCCGCGCAGCTCGCGGCGGGGCCGGACTACGGATCCGACCACACCGGTCAGCGCGAAGGCGATGGCGCCGTGCCACAACGCGGTGAATGCGCTGCCGAAGACGCCGCTGCCATGGAGCACCGTCAGCACGAACACGATGATGGCGGCGGCCGCTCCGGGTGCCACTGCGAACCGCCACGGGTTGCTCCGGGCCCAGCGCAGCGCCCGGGTGTGCCTGCCGCGGACGAGAGCCCCAGCGCCGGCCACGGCGAAGAATGCGACCACACCCATCGATAGCGCGGTGGCCCACTCGAGCCGGAAGCTCAGCAGATGGAATGCAAGGTGGACGGCGAGATCGGCGCCCGCCACCGCGACACCGGTCGCTCCGGCAAGCTTCCACGGTGCTTCGGACAGCGCCGCGCCAGAGACTGCCACCTCTTCGCGGCGGTTGAGCTCGGATTGACGTGTGCTCGGCGGTGCAGACATTGTCGACTCCTGCGTACGGGGTGCCTGTCGGTCTTAAGATATATCTCTAGGCCGGTACTGACAAGATATATCGCCTTGGCCAATCAGTTTCAGCCCTGCAGCGCGTCGCGATAGGGGATCCTCAGGGCTCATTCAGCTAACGTCCAGGTCAGTCGTGCTTACTTGGTACTAGCTCCATCCGGCCGCCCATCCGCGAGTGAAATGGGCGCGAGCGACCGGACATAGGCTGGCTTGCACTGGGCAGAGGGTGATGGAGATGGACGAGCAGAACAGCGATAGCCAGCAGCCTGGCTTTTGGGAAAGCTGGGCGCGGACCGGAGCCGAGTCCGGCAACACCGATGACGTTAAGGCGAGCATGCCCAGCGACGACGAGCCTCAGCCCGCTCCGGGCCCGGCGGATGAGAGCCAGCCTCCTGGCTTCACCCAGCCCATCGGCTATCCCCAACCCGAACTCGGCCACCCGGCACCCGGCTACGGTCAGCAGCCCGGCCAAGGCCAGCAGCCCAGCTACGGCCAGCAGCCCGGCTACGGAGGCCAGCCCGGCCAGCCGAGTGGTGGCTATCCGCCAGGCGGCGGGTTCGGTTACCCGCCAGGCGGCGGCTACCCGCCGGGCGGCGGATACGGCATGCCTGGCGGCTACGGGCAGCCGCCGCGGCCGCCGCGGCCACGCCGAAGCGGGCTCACCACCGCGATCACCTACGTTGCCGTGGCTGCCATCGCGGCGGCAGCCGGCGGCCTCGTCGTGGCTTTTGCCGACACCGGAAGCCAGCAGCCATCGGCGAGCTCCGGCACGTTCGGCAATGGTTTCGGCAACAACCCGTTCAGCGGCAACGGCACCGGCGGCAACGGCACTGGCACCGGCAACAGCCCGGGCGCCAACATTAGCCAGGGCACTCTCACGAAGGTCGAGAATGCAGTCAAGCCCGGCCTGGTCGTCATCACGAGCGACCTGAAGTACGACGGCAGCGGCGCCGCCGCGGCGGCCACCGGCATGATCATCAGCAAGTCGGGCCTGGTGCTCACGAACAACCACGTCATTAATGGCACCACCGGGTTGAGGGCAACCGTCGTGGCAACGGGCCGCCAGTACCATGCCCAGTGGCTCGGCTACGACAGGGGCTCGGACGTTGCGGTCATCAAGCTTGTCGGGGCGAGCGGGCTGACAACGATTCCGATTGGCGACTCTGGGGCGGTCAAGATCGGCGACAACGTGATCGGCATGGGCAATGCCGGCGGGACGGGCCAGATCACCTCGGTCCCTGGCAGCGTCACAGGCCTGAACCAGACCATCACCGCGAGCGATGACGGCAGCGGCGTCCAGCCTGAGCGGCTGACTGGCATGATCCAGACCAACGCCAACATCATCCCCGGCGACTCTGGCGGCCCGCTGGCCAGCACAGGCGGCAAGGTCATCGGCATGGACACGGCCGCAAGCACGAACGGCGTCACGCAGAACCAGCAGGGCGTCGGATTCGCCATCCCGATCGACAGGGCGCTGACCATCGCCAGACGGATCATCGCCGGCCAGCCGGGTGCGGGCATCCAGGTCGGGACGACCGGATTCGTCGGCGTGCTCGTTCCGAGTGGGCCGAACGGCGCGCAGAGCACCTCCACCAGCCCGCGTGTCCAGCTTCAGCAGGATGAGGCCAACCAGCAGGCGTCCGGTCAGCAAGGATTCGCGCCGAACGGCTGCGTGGCGAATGGTTCCAACCCGGGCATTCCGGCCAGCATCGCGCCGGTCCGCGCCGGGACGCTGGTCCTCGGCTCGCTATGCCAGACGCCGGCCGCCACGGCTGGCCTGCTTCCCGGCGATGTCATCACGAAGGTCAACAGCCGGCAGGTCACCTCGCCAGCGTCGCTCATGACCGTCCTCGGCAAGGTTCGCGGTGGCGCGAACGTCACGCTCACCTGGGTCACCCCGTCCGATCAGACAGTGACGCGGACGCTCACGCTGGCGTCGGCACCGCCGAAGTAATCGTCCACAAAGCCCTGTCGGATGCAGGCGGGGGAGCGGCGGCGTCCGGGCGCCACTGCTCCCCCGCTTCTGGCGGCCTAGCTCAACGCCCCCGTCAGCCAGGCCAGCAGCCGCCGCTCGCACTCGTCGATCTCCGCCAGCGGCACGTGCTCGTTCCTCGTGTGCGCTAGCTGCGGATCGCCCGGACCGTAGTTGACAGCCGGTATGCCGAGCGCGTCGAACCTGGCCACGTCGGTCCAGCCGAGTTTCGCTCGCGGCTGCCCGCCCACGGCCGCCACGAACGAAGCGGCCGCGGGCCGGCCAAGCCCTGGCCTGGCACCGCCGGCAGCGTCCGTGACGCGTACCTCGTAACCGTCGAACACGGAGCGCACGTACTCCGCCGCCTGGCCCGGCGCCCGGTCCGGGGCGAACCGGAAGTTGACGCTGACAACGCACTCATCCGGTATCACGTTGCCGGCGACGCCGCCGCGGATCCCGACCGCGTTGAGGCCCTCGTGATAGCGGAGTCCGTCAATCACAGGCTGCCTGGCCTGATAGCCGCGCAGAATGTCCAGGATGCCTCCGGCCGAGTGAATCGCATTGCTGCCGCGCCACGAGCGCGCGCTGTGCGCCCGTTCGCCGCGCGCGATCACATCGGCGCGCAAGGTGCCCTGGCAGCCGCCCTCCACCACGGCCCCGGACGGTTCGAGGAGCACGGCGAAGTCACCCGCCAGCAGCTCAGGACTGTGCCGGCTCAGGCGCAGCAGGCCGTTCCGCTCCGCCTCGACTTCCTCGCCGTCGTAGAAGACATACGTCACGTCCCGGACCGGGCTAACCAGCTGAGCCGCGAGCCGCAGCTGCACTGCCACGCCAGATTTCATGTCACAGCTACCGCATCCGTAGAGCACGCCGCCGTCGAGACGCGAGGGCAGGTTGTCGTGCACCGGGACGGTGTCAATGTGGCCGGCGAGCACGACTCGTTCAGCGCGTCCGAGACTCGTCCGGGCCACGATCGCGTTGCCGTCGCGGTGCAGGCTCAGGTGCGGCAGCTCCGCCAGCGCCACGGCGATAGCGTCAGCTAGCGGCTGCTCGTTGCCGCTGACCGACTCCACGTCGACGATCTGGGCGGTGAGCTCGGCCGCGGCGCAGGAAAGATCAAGTTCCACGGCGGCAGCTTAGTCAGCTAAGGGTTCCCGCACGATCCGGATACCGCACCCGAAACCAACAGCGACACGAAATCCGGAATCCAGAATGCTCACAAGATCGCTCGCGGCAGGGTCGGCCAAGATCAGCGAATTCGGGCTACCCGGTTTAATTCCGGATTATCGATCAGGCCTCGCGCGGCGAGCCGAAATCACGGTAACCGCCGCGCCCCTGATGACCCGATCTTGGGTGTACTCAAAATACATATTGTCACATCGGATCACGACTCTGCGCAGGTGGAAGGCGTGATCCGGACGCCTTCTCACTCGCGCCGGCTCCGCTTGCCTCGCACGTAGATCAATTCGCGGCTCGAATGCAACCGTGATAGGCCTGGAATTATTCGGTCCCCTCTTACCTCGGTCAGAGTTAGCAGGGGATGAACCTAACTGAATGCACAATCAATAGCCCGGCGCATAGCAAGGGGGCCTCCCGATGATCATCTACTGGGAAGACATCCGATGGGAAGTAGATGACGCCGGCACGTCGTGGGCAACCCTGGCGGACGAGGAGCACAACAGCCTCACGCTCGAGAACCGCGATGGCAAAATCACTTTCCACACCGACGGCAGCCCGAGATTCGATGCCAGGACGATCCTGGAGATCACGGCCCTGTGCATGATCCTGGAAGAGGATTCCATAGGCCAGTCCGGCGAAGCACGCCAGAGTCGCGTCACGGCACGCAGTTCAGACTCTCGGGATGTCGGCACGTTCGTTCCCCGCCCACGGCATGCGCCGGACCCTGAGCCGGCCGAAATCGAGCCGGAAGCGACCCGGCTAACCCAAGGCGACAATCGCGGCCGCAGCCACCGCCGGCAGGCAAGCCGCCGGGTGTTACCTGGGCCATCCTCTCTGCGAGCGTCTCGGCGCGGACGAACGACGCACATCGCTGTCGAAGGACGACCGAGTCCTACGTCACATTCCGCGCTCTTGAGCTGCGGGCGAGTTCGCTGACGCCAGATACGCTCCTGCCACCCGGCAGCCCACGGGCTGCCGTCGTCAGCGCCCGGATGATGACGGCGACCGCCGGCCTGCGCACCGACGACGCCCGTGCCACGGCATACAGGTCCCTGGCAGGGATTGTGCCGGGCAGATCTCGGACCACGACGCGCGCGTCGCCTGCGGCCAGCGTCAGGCGGGGCAGGATGGCGATGCCGATGCCCCGCGCCACAAGGCTCAGGATCGTCGCGAGGCCTTCGAACTCTGACGGCGCGTCGGCCACTCCGCCGGCCGCGGCCAAGACGCGGTCGACCGCGAGCCTGGACGCCTCGCCGGCGGGAGTGGCTAGCCACGGCTCGTCGCGAAGCCGGTTTAGCGAGATCGGCACGCCTACGTCGCTGGCCCAGTGCCGGCGCGGTACGACGAGGACGAGCGGATCGGTGATAAGCGGGAAAAATGTCAGGGCGGGCTGCCGCGCCGCCAGCCGACCGGTCCAGTCGTCCACGATGGCCACGTCCACCTGGCCGGCCTTTACCTGCCGTAGCACCTCACGGCCTGCGGTCTGGCGCAGCAGCAGGCTGAGGCCGGGGTGTGCGCGAACCGTCCGGGTGAGCGCTGGCGCGAAGGCCACGGCGGCGGTCGGGAACGCGGAAATCGCCACGCGGCCGGCCGGCTCGGGCGCGGCCAGATCGGCCTCGGCGGCTTCCATGAGCGCGAGGATCTCGGCCGCGTGCGCAGCCAGGCGCTTGCCCGCCGCGGTGAGCTCAGCCGTCCGCGCCGTCCGGTCAAGGAGCGCCGCTCCTGCCTCGCGCTCCAGCGCTGCCAACTGCTGAGATACGGCCGAGGGCGTATAGCCGAGAGCGGCGGCCGTCGCCGCGATGGTGCCGCGCTCGGCGAACTCGAGCAGCAGCCGGAGCCGGTGGGCATCGAGCACTCACTGAGCATAAGGCATGCTTATGCTCAGCGTCAGACCTGACCGACCATACTAATGCTTTACCTTAGACTGGCTGGTCAAAGCCCCACACGCGGGTAGCCTCGCCGCTTAAGAGACGAAACCGACCCGCTTCCCCCCGCAGCTAGGAGCTTCGCCATGCCCTGGGCTGGCCCAGCAACCCTGACCGAACCCACCACCCTGCCCCTGCCCAAACTGTCCCGGACCGCGGCGCCCCTGTCCGCGCCAGCACGGACTACACTCCCGGCCGCCCTCGCGGCACACAGCACCACCGTTCCCGTATCCGCGACGCTTGCGGCGAACGAGGCGCTCGCGGCCCGGCGCCGACGCGGCGAGCCCGTGCTCGCCCTCGCCTTCGGCGAGGCTGGCCTTCCTGTCCACCCCCGGCTTGCCGCCGAGCTCGCCAACACCGCCGGCCTCGGTGCCTATGGCCCGGTGGCCGGGACGCAGCGGCTTCGCACAGCTGCGGCGGGTTACTGGTCGCGCCGCGGTCTGCCGACCGACCCGGCCGCGGTGGTGGCCGGCCCCGGCAGTAAGGCCCTGCTGTTCGCCACCCTGCTTGCCCTGGGCACCGACGTGGCCGTGCCGAGGCCGAGCTGGGTGAGCTACGCTGCGCAGGCGACGATGGTGGGCGCCGTTCCGCACTTCGTGCGCGCCGTTCCCGGCGAGGGCGGCATCTGCGACGCGGCGGCGCTTGAAACGGAGGTACGCGCCAGCCGGGCGGCGGGACGGCCGATCGGGGCCGTACTGGTGACCATGCCGGACAACCCGACGGGGCGGCTGGCTAGTCCGGCTGCGGTTCGCGACCTGTGTGCGACGGCCGAGCGCAACGACCTGATCATCATCAGCGACGAGATCTACCGCGATCTGGTGCACGACCCGAGCACACCGTTCCTCAGCCCAGCGAGCGTCGCGCCCCGCCGGACGGTGGTGACCACGGCGCTCAGCAAGAATCTCGCTGTCGGCGGGTGGCGGATCGGCGTCGCCCGGATGCCCGATGGCGCGGCCGGCGCCGTCCTGCGCGACCGACTGCTCGGCATCGCCAGCGAGATCTGGTCGGCTCCGGCCGGCCCAGTCCAGCAAGCGGCGGCCGTCGCATTGGACGAGCCCGCGGACCTGGCCGACCGGGTCTCCCGCAGCCGGTCGCTGCACGCCGCCGTCAGCCTGGCCGCCGCGCGTCTGTGCGCTGACGCCGGACTTGATGTAGCAGCGCCGCAGGCGGCGTTCTACTTGTACCCGGACTTCGATCCGTGGCGCGAGCACCTGCGCGGCAAGTTCGGCGTGAACACCGGCCCGGACCTCGTCGGGCTCCTCCTCAACCGGTACGGCGCCGGCACCTTGCCGGGCAGCGCCTTCGGGGAGCCCGTGTCGTCGCTGCGACTCCGCCTGGCGACAGGCCTGCTGTACGGCGACACCGATGAGGAGCGGGAGCGGGCGCTGAGTGCAGCCGATCCGCTGCAGCTGCCATGGATCAGCGGCGCCATGACCAGGTTCGCCGACATCCTCGCTGACATCGCGGCCTAAGGCGGTTCGTTTTAGCGCAGAGTGCGACGGTGCCGCGTCGTTAGGTCCGGTTGCCAACCGGACCTCGTCGGCCTCGTCCCCGAGACCATCGGCCTCTCGATACGACGCTAGGTAGCAGAGTCACTGCGAAGGGTAATACCTGAGCGGGGCCGCAGCAGCGGCCCCGCTCTTTGGCGTCCAGAACCGCAAGGCTGGCGGCCGCATGGGTTCTGTTAGGAATCCGACCGCGGCTGCATGGGTCCCGTTTGGACCCGCGTTTGGCCCAGTTCAGCGCGGTTTTATGGGGCATCAACTTATGCACTGCCTAGGCGTCCGCTGGAGGACACCATGCAAGACCTGGCCTATATCGGGCTGACGATCGTCGTTTTCGGCGTCCTCTGGCTCATCGTCAAAGGGGTCGAGCGCTTTGAGCGCTGAGAACTGGATCGGCTTGATCGGCGGCATTCTGCTAACCGTGTACCTGTTCGTCGCACTCGTGCTGCCGGAGAGGTTCTGATGAGTAGCGCAAGCGCAGGCTGGCTTCAATTCGGCTTGCTCGTTGCGGCCCTCGCCGCCTGCTACGTGCCCTTCGGGAACTACATGGCGCACGTCTTCACCACCGAGAAGCACTGGCGCGTCGAGCGGTGGATCTACCGGCTGGTGGGGGTCAACCCGGCCAGCGACCAGAAGTGGAGTTCCTACGCGCGGAGCGTGCTGGCGTTCTCGGCGATCAGCGTGCTGTTCCTATACGGAATCCAGCGACTGCAGAGCTACCTCCTGCTGGCCGAAGGCATGCACAACGTGCCGCCCGCGCTCGCCTGGAACACCGCTGCCTCGTTCGTGACGAACACAAACTGGCAGAACTACTCCGGCGAGTCCACCATGGGCTACCTGACGCAGATGTCAGGCCTCACGGTGCAGAACTTCATGTCGGCTGCCGTCGGGATCGTGGTGGCTATCGCCCTAGTCCGGGGCTTCACGCGCTCCAAGACGGACCGGCTCGGCAACTTCTGGGTCGACACCACGAGGATCACGGTCCGCTACCTGATCCCGCTGGCCATCGTGGGCGGCGTGATTCTGATGGCCTCCGGTGTCATCGACAACATCAGCAGCTATCACACGGTGACGACCTTGTCTGGAGCGCACCAGACCATCGTCGGCGGCCCGGTGGCCTCGCAGGAGGCCATCAAGGAGGCGGGCAACAACGGCGGTGGCTTCTTCAACGCCAACTCCGCCCACCCGTTCGAGAACCCCAACCCGTTCACCAACTGGTTCGAGATCTTCCTGCTGCTGCTGACCGCGTTCTGCCTGCCGCGGACGTTCGGCAAGATGGTCAAGGACAACCGGCAGGGCTACGCGCTCCTCGCCGTGATGGTGATCATCTGGGCGGCCGCCGTCGGCGGCATCAGCTTCTTCGAGGCTCACTACAACCTGGGTGGCGCCACCGCGGCCCACCTGGCTCATGGCGCGACCGAGGGCGTGGAGACGAGGTTCGGCACGTCCGGCTGCTCATTGTTCGCCGCCTCCACGACGGTGACGTCCACCGGCGCGGTGAACTGCTTCCATGACTCGCTGACACCGTTCGGTGGCGGCATCGCGCTGGCCGACATGGCGCTCGGCGAGGTCGCGCCCGGCGGCGTTGGTGCCGGACTGTACGGCATCCTCGTGCTCGCCATCGTGACGGTTTTCGTCGGCGGCCTCATGGTCGGCCGGACGCCGGAGTACATCGGCAAGAAGATCCGGCCGACCGAGATGAAGTACGCGGCGCTTTATTTCCTGACGACGCCGGCGACCGTGCTCGCGGCTGCGGGCCTCTCGATCGGGCTGAAGACGCCTCGGGCGTCGATCCTGAACCCCGGCCCACACGGTCTGACCGAGATCCTCTACGCCTTCACTTCGATGGCCAATAACAACGGCTCGGCCTTCGCCGGCCTGACGACCAATACCGATTGGTACAACACCATCGGCGGGATCGTGATGCTGCTGGCCAGGTTCGCCCCGATGGTCTTCGCGATCGGCCTAGCCGGGTCGCTCGCCAGACAGCAACCCGTGCCGGCCAGTGCCGGCACGATGGAGACCCACAAGCCGCTGTTCATCGGCATGCTCGTCGGCGTGATCCTCGTGCTCATCGGCCTCACTTACTTCCCCGCACTCGCCCTCGGGCCATTCGCAGAAGGACTGCATTGAGATGTCCGTGACAACAATGGATGCGGGCGGCAGGCCCGTTGCCACCAAGAGCGGACAGCCACGCCGGATTGGTGGCGGACTGCTCGACCCCAAGATCCTGTGGAAGTCGACGCCTGACGCCTTCCGAAAGCTAGATCCGCGGGTCCAGCTCAAGAACCCGGTCATGTTCGTGGTCGAGGTCGGCGCCGTGCTGACCACCGGGACCGCCATCGCGAAGCCGTCGGTCTTCAACTGGACGATCGTCGTCTGGCTGTGGCTGACTGTCCTATTCGCCAACCTGGCCGAGGCCGTAGCCGAAGGCCGTGGCAAGGCCCAGGCCGAGACGCTGCGCAAGACCAAGCGCGAGACTGTGGCACGCAGGCTTGTCGGCTGGCAGCCAGGTGCCAAGGAGGTGCGGGAGGAGCCGGTACCCGGTACCCAGCTGACGCTTGGCGACCACGTGGTGGTCGAGGCCGGCGAGATCATCCCCGGCGACGGTGACGTCGTCGAGGGCGTCGCGTCTGTCGACGAGTCAGCCATCACTGGCGAGTCGGCGCCCGTCATCAGAGAGTCCGGCGGCGACCGGTCGGCGGTTACGGGCGGCACGAAGGTGCTGTCGGACCGCATCGTCGTGAAGATCACGTCCAAGCCGGGCGAGACGTTCATCGACCGGATGATTGCGCTGGTCGAGGGCGCCAAGCGGCAGAAGACACCGAACGAGATCGCCCTCAACATCCTACTGGCATCGCTGACGATCATCTTCATGATGGCCGTCATCACGCTGCAGCCGATGGCGTTCTACTCCGGCGCGCCCCAGACTCTCGTGGTCCTGGTCGCGCTGCTAGTCGCGCTCATCCCGACGACGATCGGGGCGCTGCTCTCGGCGATCGGCATCGCCGGAATGGACCGGCTGGTACAGCGCAACGTGCTGGCGGTGTCCGGCCGCGCTGTCGAAGCCGCGGGCGACGTAGACACGCTCCTGCTGGACAAGACCGGGACGATCACCATCGGCAACCGGCAAGCTACCGAGTTCCTGCCTGTCAATGGCGTGACCGCGCAGGAGCTCGCCGACGCGGCTCAGCTGTCCAGCATGGCCGACTACACGCCCGAGGGCCGATCCATCGCGGTGCTCGCGAAGGATAAGTACAACCTGCGCGAGCGCCACGAAGGCGAACTGCACGACGCTCAATTCGTCGAGTTCACCGCGCAGACCAGGATGAGTGGCATCGACCTGGCTGACGGCAGAGAGGTCCGCAAAGGCGCCGCCTCCTCGGTGGCTCAGTGGGTCAGGGACAACGGCGGCTCGCCGCCGGACGAGCTTGGCGGCATGGTCGACGGGATCTCCGCGGTCGGCGGCACGCCTCTGGTGGTAGCCGAGAAGGCCAATGGGACGGCCAACGCTCTCGGGGTGATCTACCTCAAGGACATCGTCAAGGAGGGAATCGCCGAGCGGTTCGCCGAGATGCGCCGGATGGGCATCCGCACCGTCATGATTACCGGCGACAACCCGCTGACCGCCAAGGCGATCGCGGACGAGTCCGGGGTGGATGACTTCCTTGCCGAGGCGACCCCGGAAGACAAAATAGCCCTGATCAGGAAGGAGCAGGAGGGCGGCAGGCTGGTCGCGATGACCGGTGACGGCACCAACGACGCGCCCGCCCTTGCCCAGGCGGACGTCGGCGTGGCCATGAACACCGGAACCTCGGCCGCCAAGGAGGCCGGGAACATGGTGGACCTCGACTCCAACCCGACGAAGCTCATCGAGATCGTCGAGATCGGGAAGCAACTGCTGATCACACGCGGCGCGCTCACCACATTCTCAATCACCAACGATGTGGCGAAGTACTTCGCGATCATCCCGGCGATGTTCTCGGCCGTGATTCCCGCCCTGAACAAGCTGAACATCTTGCACTTGCACAGCCCGCAGTCGGCGATCGCCTCGGCGATCATCTTCAACGCCCTGATCATCGTGGCGCTGATCCCCTTGGCGTTGCGCGGCGTGAAGTACCGGCCTGCTTCCGCGGCGGCCATGCTGCGCAGGAATCTGTGGATCTACGGCGTGGGTGGGCTGATCATCCCGTTCGCCGGGATCAAGATCATCGACTTGATCATCCAGTACATACCGGGTTTCAGGTGATATGACAATGAACCGTCTACCCTCGTTCGTCCAGCAGCACATTGCCGCCCTGCGCGGCCTGCTGGTGTTCACCGTGATCGCTGGCATCGTGTACCCGCTGGCCATGCTCGGCCTCGCGCAGGGCGCGTTCAATAACCGGGCCAACGGGTCGCTGGTCAGCTACCACGGCCGGGTCATCGGCTCGAGCCTGCTGTGCCAGGAGTTTGTGGATGCCAAGGGCAACCCGCTGCCGCAGTACTTCCAGCCACGACCATCGGCAGCTACAAGCGGCGCCAGCAACGACTACGGCTGCAACCCGCTGTTCTCATCGGCCTCGAACCTCGGACCGACCAACCCGAAGCTGATCGCCGAGATCACGCAGCGGCAACGGCAGATCTCCGCCTTCGACCACGTACCGATCTCGAAGATCCCCTCCGACGCTGTTACTGCCTCCGGCTCCGGCCTCGACCCGGACATCTCACAGGCCAATGCCGCCATTCAGGTGGACCGGGTCGCTGCCGCCAGGCACATCAGCCCGACGCAAGTCGAAGCCCTGGTTAGGCAGAACACGAGGGCCCGCACCATCGGCTTCCTCGGCCAGCCGGTCGTCAACGTGCTGCTGCTGAACCGCGCGCTCGATGAAAAGTACCCAGTCTGATGCTGGGCGCATCCTCATAGTCGAGGATGAGCAGGCCCTGCTGCGTGCGCTCCAGATCAACCTGCGCGCTCGCGGTTACGAGGTAGCAACCTCGGTGGCCGGCCAGAATGCCTTGGTCGAGGCAGCACGGCGACCCCCGGACGCCGTGCTGCTCGACCTGGGCCTGCCTGATCTTGATGGCACCGAGGTCATCCGCGGGCTGCGTAGCTGGTCCGCTGTCCCGGTGATCGTCTTGTCGGGCCGGGCTGGGTCGGACGACAAGATCGGCGCGCTGGACGCGGGCGCCGACGACTACGTCACCAAGCCATTCTCGATGGAGGAGCTGATGGCTCGCCTGCGCGCCGCGCTGCGTCGCGACTCTGGCCGCCCGGCCAGCCTGATCTACAGCATCGGGAGCTGCGAAGTAGACCTGGCGGGCCACACCGTCGCGCGCGCGTCGCACGACGGCTCGGAGCCGGAGCACGTGCATCTGACCAGGACAGAGTGGCGGATGCTCGACGTCCTGCTGCGCTCGGCTGGTCAGCTCGTACCGGCTAGCAGGCTGCTGACCGAATTGTGGGGACCCGGTGCCGAAAACAGCACACACTACTTGCGCTTCCACATGGCCCGACTGCGCCGCAAGCTCGAGGAGGACCCGCCGCGGCCGCGCCACCTGCTAACCGAGCCCGGTATGGGCTATCGCTACGCGCCGTGAGACGCTCGGGCTAGGGGTCTATTGTCATGAATTCTGAGCGTGGTCTCGCTGACGCACGGTCCGACAAACCGCCAGGCGGCCGGGGCCAGTTGCGGATCTACCTTGGCTCCGCAGCCGGCGTCGGTAAGACGTTTGCCATGCTCAACGAGGGTCACCGGCGCCGTGAGCGGGGCACCGACGTGGCCGTCGCGTTCGTCGAGACTCATGGCCGCCCGCACACCGCCGACCAAATAGGTGACCTGGAGGTTATCCAGCGGGCGACGCTGCCCTACCGTGGCACCTTCTTCGAGGAGATGGACCTTGGTGCCGTGCTCGCGCGGCACCCCGAGGTAGCCCTGGTGGACGAGTTCGCGCACACCAACGTCCCTGGTTCGCGGAACGAGAAACGCTGGCAAGACGTGCTGGAGCTGCTCGATGCCGGCATCGACGTAATCTCCAACGTCAACATCCAGCACCTGGAATCGCTCAACGACGTGGTCGAGAAGATCACCGGGGTGCCGCAGCGGGAGACGGTACCGGATGCAGTGGTCCGCGCGGCCGACCAGGTCGAGCTCGTCGACATGACGCCTGAAGCGCTGCGCCGCCGGATGGCACACGGCAACATCTACAAGGCTGAGAAGATCGACGCGGCGCTGACCAACTACTTCCGGATCGGCAACCTGTCCGCGCTGCGCGAGCTTGCGCTCCTCTGGCTGGCCGACAAGGTAGACGAGGGCCTCCAGCGCTACCGGGAGCTGCACAACATCCACGAAACCTGGGAGGCCAGGGAAAGGGTCGTGGTGGCGCTGACCGGAGGTCCGGAAGGCGAGACTCTGGTCAGGCGCGCGGCCAGGATCGCTGCCCGTTCGTCCGGCGGCGATCTGCTGGCCGTGCACGTAACCAGGTCGGACGGCCTCACTGGCGCGAACCCTGCGGCGCTCGCCACGCAACGGCGCCTAGTCGAGTCGCTCGGTGGTTCCTACCACCAGGTTGTCGGCGACAACGTGCCCGATGCGCTGCTGACGTTCGCTAGAGCGGAGAACGCGACTCAGCTCGTGCTCGGCGCCAGTCGCCGCCGCTGGCTGTCCTCGCTGCTGACCGGGCCTGGCGTCAGCAACCGAACAGTGCGCGAGTCCGGCGACATCGACGTGCACATCGTCACCCACTCCTACGTCGGCCGCGGCCGGACCCTGCCGCGGGTGCACGGCGGACTGAACCGGCGCCGCCAGCTGGCCGGCTACGCCCTGGCAGTGATCCTGCCGCCGCTGCTCACACTCGCACTGGGCAACCTGCGCGGCCACGTGAACCTCACGAGCGATGTCCTGGTCTTCCTGGCCGGCGTGATCGCCGTCGCGCTCGTCGGCGGCTTCATCCCGGCGGTGATCGCGGCCGTCGCGGGCTCGCTGTTTCTCAACTACTACTTCACGCCGCCGCTGTATACGTTCACGATCGCGCAGGTCAATAACGCCCTTGCCCTGATCATCTTCGTGGCCGTCGGCCTCGTGGTCAGCTCCGTGGTGGACACGGCGGCACGCCGGACCAAGCAGGCAGCGCGGGCCAGTGCCGAGTCCGAGCTGCTCACAACTACCGCTGGCAACGTGCTGCGCGGCCAGGGCGCACTCCCTGCCGTGCTCGACCGGGTGCGTGAGGCATTCGGGATGGAGTCGGTGACCCTGCTGGAGCGCCAGCCGGGTGGCAAATGGACAGCGGCCGGGGTATCCGGCGAGCTCCCTGTTACCCGGCCGGAAGACGCCGACGTCGAGATACCAGTGGGCGACAACCTCATCCTGGCCTTGCGCGGTCGCCCCCTGCTGGCCACCGACCGCCGGGTGCTCGGCGCCTTCGCGGCGTACGCCGCCGCTGCGCTCGAGCAGGGCCGGCTCACCGAAGCCGCGGAAGCGGCCCGGCCCATCGCCGAGGCCGACCGCGTTCGCACGGCGCTCCTGGCCGCGGTTAGCCATGACTTGAGGACGCCGCTCGCGTCGGCCAAGGCAGCCGTGACCAGCCTGCGGTCCCGGGACATTCAGTGGGACGCCGAGGATCAGAACGAGCTGCTGGCCACCGCCGACGAATCACTGGACAAGCTTGCCCACCTGGTCGACAACCTGCTCGACATGAGCAGGCTCCAGGCCGGAGCCCTGGCGGTGTTCCCACGGCCCGCCGACCTGTCGGAGATCGTTGCGCGCTCGCTCGATGACCTGGGCCCGGCCGCCCGGATCGTGACGGTCGACATTCCCGAGGAACTGCCCGAGGTCGCCGTGGATCCCGGCATCCTCGAACGCGTCATCGCCAACCTCATCGCCAACGCGCTGCGGTACTCACCGTCTGGCACCCCGCCGGTGCTGACCGGCAGCGCGCTGCGGGACCGGGTGGAGCTGCGCATCATCGACCGCGGGCCCGGCATCCCGGAAGGAAACAGGGATCAGATGTTCGTCCCGTTCCAGCGGCTCGGGGACACCGACAACACCACCGGCGTCGGCTTGGGCCTGGCGCTGTCGCGTGGCCTCACCGAGGCGATGGGCGGCACCCTCGAGCCTGAGGACACCCCTGGTGGCGGACTGACGATGGCCCTGTCGCTGCCTGCGGTGCCTGGCCCGGGCGACCCCGTTCCCGGCACTATGGAGCGGGAGGCGACCGCAGCGGGCCGCGACTACGCCGCATGACACGCTGGTGCCCGTGACCACGGTCCTGGTCGTTGACGATGAACCGCAGATTCTCCGTGCACTGCGGATCAACCTGCGGGTGCGCGAGTACGACGTGCACACGGCCGGCAACGGCAGCGAGGCGCTGGAGGTCGCCGCCCGGCATCCGCCCGACCTGATCATCCTGGATCTCGGCCTGCCGGACCTCGACGGCGTCGACGTGATCCACGGGCTGCGCGGCTGGACCGATGCGCCGATCATCGTGCTGTCCGGCCGAGCCGACAGCACCGACAAGGTCGAGGCGCTGGACGCGGGCGCCGACGACTACGTCACCAAGCCGTTCGGCATGGATGAGCTCCTCGCGCGGATGCGGGCCGTGAGCAGGCGAGCTGGCGCCGATGGCGACGTGCCGCACGTCGAGCTCGGCGACCTCGTCGTCGACCTGGCCGCTAAGCGGGTTGTGCGGCGTCCGGGCGCCGCAGAGCACGACAATAAAGGGAACGGGGACGTCCGCCTGACTCCCACCGAATGGCACTTGCTGGAGGTCCTGCTCCGCAACCCCGGCAAGCTGCTCAGCCAGCAGCAGCTCCTCACCGAGGTATGGGGACCCGGCTATGCCGACGCCACCGGGAACCTCCGCCTCTACATGGCGCAGCTGCGGCGCAAGCTTGAGCCCGATCCGGCCCGGCCACGCTGGCTGCTCACAGAGCCCGGCATGGGCTACCGCTACCAGCCGGATCCTGACGGCGCCTGACGGCGGTGGCACGACTAGCCAGGCCGTGCCTGGCCAGGCGGGGGATCTATGGGTGGCAGCTCCGGGCCGATCTTCCCCGGGGCCCCGCGGCCAGGACCAGCGCCGCCACTACCGTCGCGGCCCGCGCCCAGGTCGCCAGCAACCTCGGCTGCGACCGCCGCGAGCCGGTAGCGCAGCCGGCAGATGACCACGTTCTCGGTGCCGCCCTGGATCGCCTGCTCGAGCACGAAGCCGCGCTGGTTGTGCAGGACCCGCTGCCAGGGATGCGCGGCCTGGACCTCGGGGATCAGCACCACGAGCTGATCATGCGTCGGCGCCCGCTCCTGTTCTCGCAGGTACTCGACAATCGGCTGCCCGAGCGAGCGCTGCGCGCTGTGCAGGATCACGAGCGGCACGCCGGGGTTCCACTCGTCCCACTGCCGCTGCAAGCGCGAAACCTTCTCGGTGTCCTCGAGGTCGTCATAGCAGACGGTCACGGCCACCACCTCATCGCCGATCGACAAGGCGACGGATATGCCAGCCTGGACCAGCCTCGACATGCCGCCCACCGGCACGACGACCATGGCGCTTCGTCGTTCCGGCGGCGGAGGCAGCTGCCCGATCTGAAGCACTGCGCCGATGCGCAGGTAGATGGTGTGCACGCGGCCGAACATGAGCACGAGCAGCGGGACCACGAGCACGACGAGCCACGCGCCCTCGGTGAATTTGCTGATCAGCTCAATCGCGAGCGCGGCCAGCGTGAAGACCGCACCCACGCCGTTGATCACGGCACGGCCCCGCCAGCCCGACCCGCCCTGCTTCCGCCAGTGGCGCACCATTCCGGTCTGCGACAACGTGAAGCCAACGAACACCCCGATGGCGAACAGCGGTGTCAGCGCCTGGGTGTCGCCACGTGTGGCGACGAGCAGGATGGCGGCGAAGACGGCTAGGACCACCACGCCGTACCGGTGGACCTGCCGCTGCGCCCGCAGGAAGAACAAGTGCGGCAGGTAGTTGTCCGTCGCCAGCAGCGACGCGAGCACCGGGAGCCCGCCGAACGAGGTGTTGGCGGCGAGCGCCAGCAGCACGGTGGTGATCAGCTGGACTCCGTAGAACGCGAAGTTATGGCCGAGCGCGCCCTGAGTCAGCTGGGCCAGCGTGGTCACACTGGTGGATGGCTCGGCTTTGAACTTGTCCGCCACCAGAGCGATGCCGATCAGCATCAGGCCCAGGATGAGGCCAAGGCCGAGCTCGGTGTGCTGGGCCCTGCGCACGCGCGACTGCCGGAACTCGGGCACCGCGTTCGCGATCGCCTCAACTCCGGTCAGCGCAACGCTGCCGGATGCGAAGGCCTTCAGCAGGAGCAAGATACCCACGGTCATCGTGACTGAGGACGCTGACCCCTGCGGAAACGGCAGCGGATGCGTGCGCACCAGGCCGCCGATGATGACGGCGAAGATCGCGACGATGAAGATGATGGTCGGCGGGATGAACAGCCGGGCCGACTCGGCCACGCCCCACAGGTTCGCGGCGGTGATCGCCCCGAGCACGGCCAGGCATATCCACACCCGGTCCCGGTACAGGGGCGGGAACGCTGACGTCAGGGCTTCGACGCCCGCCGACACGCCAACTGCGGCATTGAGGATGTAGTCGACCACAAGCGACGCCGCGGCGACCAGACTCGGCTTAACGCCCAGGTGTGCCTTGGCTACGGCGTACGCGCCGCCACCGTTGGGGAAGGCCTCGATGACCTGGCGGTAGGAGATCACCAGGACGGTCAGCAGCAGCACGATCGCGAGCGTGACCGGCAGGGTGTAGTGGAGCGCGGCGACGCCGGCTGTGGCCAGCACGATGATGATCGCCTGCGGCCCGTACGCCACCGAGGAGAGAGCGTCGAGCGAGAGCGCGGCTAGACCCTCAAGCGCAGTGAGCTTGTCCTTTTCTTCGTCTGGCTCTTGCCCCGCGCCAGGGGGCTCTGCCGCTACGTCTGTTCCTGGCGGGGCGGTCATGATTGCCAATACAAACATGCCGCCGCACCCGAAGACGCGACGGCCACACCAGTTGGGGGGCTGGAGGCGGCCCGCCAGCCCAGGGCAACTTAGCCCAGGGTGGCACCCAGAATCGCGATGATCGCGAGTATCACGACCACGCCGGCGACGAGCATGGCGATCTTGGCGGGACTGCGGCCCGGCGCTGCAGCATCCCAGGTGCCGGTAACCTCGGACCGGTCCTCGGCGAACGCCTGGAACTGAGCCGTGCTGGCCGAGAGATCGGGCGCGGCGCGGAACTCGCCAGTGGACATGCGGCGGCCGTTACCTGCGGAGTCATCATGACGCTCGGTCATGGGCATGACTGTAGCCGATGAGAACGACCAGAACCGCCATTCGGCAGATATCCCGGACAAGCGCGGCGAACCGGCGTTCCTAGCCCCCGGAGACGTTGACGGAACCGGGCGGCAGCACGTCCGGGCGGTGCACGAGTCGCGACAAGACGATCACGCTTCGTGTCCGGACGACGAACGATTCCGCCCCGATCCGCTCGACCACCTGCTCAAAATGGCGGACGTCGGCGGCCCTGATATGCAGCAGTGCATCTGCTTCGCCCGTGATCGTGCAGGCGTCGATGACCTCCGGATGCTTGGCCACGGCGGTTCCGATTTCGCTTGGTGAGGTCCGGCCCCGGCAGAACAGCTCTACATACGCCTCCGTCGTCCAGCCGAGCGCACTCGGGTCAACCTGAGCGGAGAAACCGGTGATGGCACCGGAGGCGCGCAGCCGGTCAACGCGGCGCTTGACCGCGGGTGCCGACAGCCCGACGAGCGAGCCGACCTCGGCGTACGTCGCGCGTGCGTCGTCGACCAGAGCCACCACGATGCGCCGGTCCAGGTCGTCGAAGGCCATGACCAGACGTTAGCGGCTCGGCGGCCGGCTCGCCTGGCTAGCTCATACGACCAGCGCGGCCCGGAGTCGGTCCAGCTCCGCCGCGCTGAGCCCGCGATCGAGGAGGTAGCCGTCTACCGATCCGCCTGCCTTCCGCACCCAGGCAAGAACGTCAAGTATCAGCGCGGCCGGGCTGCTGAGCAGCGGCTTGGTCAGGTCGGCACCGAGGCCCGTGCTCGCCTGGAGCTGGCCGATTGCGGGCGTGCGCTCAGCATCCAGGTAGGTCGCGCTGAGTTCATAATCGGCAGCGATCACTTCGTCAGGGACGCCGAGGACGGCGAGGATCAGGGCGACGACGATACCCGTTCGGTCTTTGCCGGCGCTGCAGTGCACGAGCGCTGGAAAGGCGCCGCCTTCGGCTAGCACCTTGATCGCCTCGCCGATCGTGTCGCCGCACTGGTCGATCATGTAGCGGTAGATCGCGTCGAGCTCAAGCGGGAGTGCCTGGAGATCCCCGGTGAGCAGCGAGATGTGCGTCCGCAGCCCCGCCAGCCCGTCCAGCGCGCTCGGCGCAATCTCCGCCTCGGCCTGTGTCCGCAGATCAAGGACGGTGCGCAGGCCGAGTCCAGCCAGGACGGCGCTCCCCGCTGGATCCAGCCGGTGCAGCGCATCCGACCGCAGCAACGTCCGCCAGCGCGTGGTGCGGCCGCCCGCAGCCGGATAGCCCCCGATATCCCGGAGATTAAAGACCCCCTCAAGCTCCAGCCGCCGCCCCCGAGCAAACACCAGATCATTAACAGCCCGCAGATCCGGGGGTCCGGTTGTGTAGTCAGAGGCGTCTGTGATCTGGGACAAATCCTGCTCCATCCGTAGGTAGCCGCCTACGCACGCAGGTTCTCATACTCATGTTTCAGGCAAGCTGCCCGCTCCCGGCTGGCTGGTGAAGGGCAGCCACCGGTATCGGGTCGGGCGGGCGCGGCGCCGAGGCAGCCGTTTCCGTCTGGCTGCCTCGGTTTCGGGCCTGCCCGACCCGATACGGTGGTGTCGCGAGAGGAACGGTGGTCTCGCGAGAGGAATAGCACATGACCCGACTTGGCGGCATGTACGGCCCGGACGCGACCTTCCTCGGCGTCGGGCGCGCCGACCTGGCAGATCCGCAGTCCTGGGCGGGCACGGACATCATGATCATCGGCGCACCGTTCGACGGCGGCACGTCCCATCGGCCGGGCGCCCGCTTCGGTCCCCAGGCAATCCGGTTCACCGATTACCTGCCGCATGACGGTTCCAGGCCGCACCTTGCTCTCGGCGTGGATCCGCTGGTCGAGCTCAAGGTGGCCGACGCCGGGGACGTCGAGATGCCCTCGGGAGACACCGAGCTGTCCCTGCGCCGCCTGGAGGAAGCGGTCCATCGCACCTGCCATGGCGGTGCCATCCCGGTCATACTCGGCGGCGACCACACGATCGCGCTCCCGGACGCGACCGGCGTCGCCCGGCACGTCGGCTGGGGCAGGCTCTCGATGATCCATTTCGACGCCCACGCCGACACCGGCGACACTCAGTGGGGATCACTGCATGGCCACGGCACTCCCATGCGGCGCTTGATCGAGTCAGGTGCGATCCGCGGCGACCGGTTCCTCCAGATCGGCCTGCGCGGTTACTGGCCAGAGCCCGAGACCCTGGACTGGATGGCCGGCCAGCAGATGCGCAGCTTCGAGATGACCGAGGTGGTCACGAAAGGCCTGGACAACTGCCTGACCGAGGCGTTCGCGATCGCGACAGACGAGTGCGACGGAGTGTTCCTGTCCGTCGACGTGGACGTGGTCGACCCTGGGATGGCGCCAGGCACCGGCACGCCCGAGCCTGGCGGTCTCACTGGCCGCCAGTTGCTGGACGCGGTTCGCCGGATCGCCATGGAACTGCCGCTGGCGGGGATCGACGTCGTCGAGGTGGCCCCGCCGTTCGATCATGCCGAGGTGACCGCTTTCCTGGCTAACCGGGTCGTGCTCGAGGCGCTGTCCGGCATCGCCTGGCGCCGCCGGCAGTTGGCCGCCGATCCCGCCCGCCCGGCCAGGGATCCCGCGTCGCCGCTGCTGGAAGGCCGCGGCCACGTCGCGGAGGGATCTTGATCACCAGCTCCAGCGGCCAATGCTAGCCAGGGTGAGGAACATGCCGACGGCGTAGAGCCCCAACAAGGTGATGACGGCGCCCGTCGCCGCCATCGGCCAGCGCGGCGCGCGGTGTCTTCGCGCGGCCGCAAGCCAGCCGATGCCGCCACCGAACAACGCCACCCCGGTCACGAGCAGGCACAGCTCTATGGTCGCCAGCACCCGATCGAGTCCAACGGAGCAGTGCTGCCTTACCCACCAAGCGGGCCCAGCGTGGGGAGACTGGCATGTCGTCGCCAGCCCTCGAACCGCGAACACGATAGGGATGGCGACGAGCACGGCCGCAACGATCGCCGTGAAGACGGCGCAACCGGAGCGCGGATTGGCCGGAGGACCGCCAGCGGGATGATCCTGCACAAAGCCTCCTCCGCCACGCCGGTTCGATCGGCCCTGTTTACGGTAGCCCGCCAACATCTGCGTCAGTGCCCTGCGGTTGAGATCGATGGGATGTGGCCGTCACAACGAGCCGATCTATAGTTGAGCGATGCTCGATGTGACCAGGCTGAGGGTGCTAGTCGCGGTCGCCAGGCACGGCTCCGTCACCGCCGCCGCCCGCGCGCTGAATTATGCGCAGCCTTCGGTCAGCCATCACATCGCCCGGCTTGAGGCCGAGACCGGCGCCCAGTTGCTCGAGCGCGTTGGCCGCGGCATCCGGCTAACCGAGGCGGGTCGTCTCCTGGCCGAGCGAGCCGAGGAGATCATTGGCCGGATTGACTCGGCGGAGGCCGAGCTCGCCGCGCACGTCGGGCTCCGCGAGGGTCGAGTACGCCTGGCCGCGTTCCCCTCGGCGCTCGGCACGCTGATCCCAGCCGCCGCGGCGCGCCTGGCAGCGGAGACGCCTGGCATGGAATTCATGCTGACCGAGGCCGAGCCGCCGGAAGCGCTGCGCATGCTACGGGCCGGCTATGTAGACGTCGCCGTCGTCTTCCGCCATTACCAGGAGGACCTGGACCCGGCTCCGCCAGAACCTGCCGACGAAGGCACAAGGGGCGTGCTGCTGCTCGACGAGGCTGTCTACTTGGTGACCGCGGCCGACGCTATCGCGACGGACCAGGCCGACGGCCTGGCCGCCCACGCCGGGAGCAGGTGGATCGCCGGCTGCGAGCGATGCCGCAGCTACCTGATGCGGCAGTGCGAGGCGGCGGGATTCAACCCGAGGATCTCGTTCACGACCGATGACTACATTGCTGTGCAGGCACTCGTGGCGGCTGGTCTGGGTGTCACCACCCTGCCGGAGCTGTGCCTGCGGGCCGCGAGGCATCCCGGCATCGTCACGACGCCGCTTCCCGGCGCGCGGCGGCATGTCTTCGCCATGACCTATGGCGAACCGCCGGAGTCGAAGTCCACCGTCCGCCTGATCGAGATGCTGGCGCGGGTGGCCGCGCAGGCCGATGCTCTACAAGCCGAAGCGGTGTCAGCCCGATCTGGGCCAGCTGACCGGTCTGCTTAGATCTTCGTCCCCTGATCAGCCCAGTACGGGTCGCGTAGCCGTCGCTTGAGTAGCTTGCCACTCGGGTCTCGCGGTAGCTGCTCGGAGAAGTCGATCGACCGCGGCCACTTCATCTTCGCCAGCCTGCCTTCGAGGCCGGCGAGGATCTCAGCCGCCAGATCATCGCCGGGCGCCACGCCATCGGCCGGCTGTACGACCGCCTTGATCTGCTCGCCCCACTCCTCGTCGGGGATGCCGAACACGGCAACGTCCGCGACCTTCGGGTTCATGATGATCTCAGCCTCGATCTCGGCCGGGTAGATGTTCGCTCCGCCCGAGATGATCATGTCCGACTTCCGGTCGCAGAGGAACAGGAAGCCGTCCTCCGTCAGATAGCCGACGTCGCCAACGGTGAAGAAGCCTTCCAGCCTGTTTGCCTCGGTCTTGGCTTTGTCGCCGTAGTACTCGAAATCCGCCAGACCCATCTTCATGTAGATCGTGCCGGGGGTGCCCGTCGGCTGCGAGTTGCCGTCCTCATCGGCGACCAGCAGTTCGCTGATCGGCCACGCGTTGCCGACTGTGCCGGGGTGAGCCAGCCAGTCTTGCGGGGAGGCGATAGTGCCGCCGCCCTCGGTCGCGGCGTAGTACTCCCATACGCATGGACCCCACCAGTCGAGCATCTCCTGCTTGATCCCGATGGGGCACGGCGCGGCCGCGTGAATGAGCCAGCGCATCGACGACAGGTCGTACTTGGCCTTCGTCGCATCGGGCAACGAGAGCATGCGCTTGAACTGCGTCGGCACCATGTGCGAGTTCGTGCACTTGTACCGCTCCGTCAGAGCGAGGGCGGTCTCGGCGTCGAATCCGTCCATGCAGACGAGCGTGTGGCCCATGTGCAGCGCTCCGCCGCCAAAGACGGTGACCGCGGTGTGATAGTTCGGTGAGGTCATCAGGTGCGCATTGGGCTGGCCGTCGGTGACGCCAAAAAAGGACAGCAGCCCGGCGCCGAGTACCACGGCGTCGTCTGGGTCCAGGCCCGTCAGGCCCCGCCGAACGCCCTTCGGGCGCCCGGTAGTCCCGGAGGTGTAGTGCATGGTCGTGCCTGCGGTCCGCTCGGTCGGCAGGGTGTCCGGCTGGCCCGCCCGCAGGTCGGCGACATCGGTGAATCCGGGCACGTCACCGAAGCTGAACCTGGCGTCGGCCGGGATGCCGGCCTGGTCGGCCGTGTCGATGCCGAGCCTGGCGAGCCGCTCGTCTGCGAAGAAGGCCTTGGCGCCGCAGTCGGCGGCGATATAAGCAGCCTCGGGCGCGGTGAAGTGCCAATTGAGCGGCGTGAGGTACCAGCCAGCCTGGAGCGCGGCCAGATAAACCTCGAGCGGGGCGCTGCCATTGGGAAGCAGCGACGCGATGCCGTCACCGGGCTTAAGGCCGCGAGCCCGGAGTGCGTGCGTGAGCTGGTTGACGCGGCTGAGCAAGTCGCCCGCGGTGTGCTCGGTACCGTCAGGATCTACTACTGCGATCCAGCCCGGATCATCCTCAGCCCGGCGCCAGAACCCCCTCGAGCCCACTGCATACCTCCGAGTCGCTTTGTCCCTTTGCGTAGCGCAAGAACACCACATCACGGGGCTGACGGCTAGACCTCGCCCCGCCGACCGACAACGAGAAGGGCGGGCGCCCGGTTGTTCGGCCGGAGTACCCGCCCCACTCAATGCTCAATGAGTCCGAGCACGATCAGGCCTGGGCGCCGACGGCCTCATCCTCGTCCTCATATTCGTACTCCTCGCTGCCCTCGATCACGAGCAACACGATGCCGAGAGCCAGGAGCACGAGGCCGACGAGGAAGCCAGCCACCGGGCCGATGGTCTCAAGGGCCGAGATCTCGGTGTCGTAATGCTTCGCCGTGTTGACGGCCGCGGTGACACTCGCAGGTGTCGTGGTCAGCGTGCCATTGAACAAGGCCAAGGCGGTCCCGCCAGTAACCGGGTCCTCCAGCACCTCGTTCTGCGCCTCTATGACCTTGACGGGTGCGCCGGTGCCAGGGTCGACGTAGTAGGTGTTCGTCGCCGTCAGGTACTCGGGTAGCGTCACCGTCGGCTGGTCCGTGACACCGACAAGCGAGCCGGGCAGCGTGACAGTGCCGACCTTCTGGTTAGTGATGGGCTGGACGAAGACATCGACCGACAAGCCGTCCACGGTGGACGTCCCGATTGAGTTGACCGGCTCGGGCTTCATCGTCGAAGTATTAAAGAGCTCGTAGGTCTTCTGCTGCGTCCCAATGGGCCAGACGTAGCCCTGGCCCGCGAAGTGCGGGCGCGCGGTCCCAATCTCGGCACCGCAGCAGTTGACCAATGCGCCCGTCCGGCGGTCAAAGGCCAGACGCTCCGTCGAATAGCTGACTGCGACCTGTGGCTGGCTGGTCACGTCGAACACGCCGGTGGTGTTGTTCCAGACGGCGGTGCCTGAACTCCCAGCAACGGCGTCGCCCTGCGTGGTGCTAACTGCCCTGACGGTGGCGCCGTTGACCTCTGCACCTGTGTGCTGGCTGAAGTACGAAACGTTCGTACCGGCCAGCCTGCTCACGCTGTATTCGTTCAGCGGGAACTTGACGACTTGGCCAGGTAGATAGAAGCGGCACATTAGCGCGCCCACTATCAAGAACGCTCCCAGCCCCGCGAGGACAACCCCGAAGACACGGCGCATCGAACCCCTCCAAGGGCCGGTTCCAGATGTCAGTTATGGGATATCTCGATAGGAGATTGGCACATAGTACTGGCTGGTAGCCTGCGCGTCACGTGGAAACTTGACACATCTCGGTAACAGGAAGGCTGGCGAAATCTGGCGGCCTAGAGCTTCAGCCAGCATGAAGTCATTCGCCAGCCGCGCAGTTAGCCGCCGTAGTTGTAGGGAGCCTGGTTCGAGGGGGTGGAGTTGCCGACAAGGGCGGTCGTGGTGACTGAGGCCCCAACGGCCAGGACTGCACCGACCACCAGCGTTATGACGATCAGCCAGATACGCGCCACCGTTGAGCCTCCTTAGCGACCGCTGAAGCCGCACACCATCACTCTGGCACCAAAGTGTGCCACCTGACGGGGCCCGCCGCCCAGATACCTGGCCAGATCTGTCGTATCAAGAGAGTAACGGCTACTTGTGACACGAAGCTGACCATCTCGGTAGTCTTTGGGCGTGCTTCAGCGCATACGTGCGAGCAGGTCGATCCGAGCCGGACTACTCGTCGTAATCCTCGGGTTCTGCTCCTACGGCCTAGCGCTGGAGTGGCCGCAGGTGCATCGCGCGCTCGATAGTCTCCACTGGTACTCCGTAGCCGGTGCACTGGGCGCCGCGATGGCAAGCGCGGCCTGCATGATGCTCGCCTGGCGGCGCCTGCTCGCCGATCTAGGCTCGAAGCTCCCGCTCCTCGTGGCAGCCAGGGTTACGTTCATGGCGCAGCTCGGCAAATACGTGCCTGGCGGGTTCTGGTCCCTTGCCGCACAGGTGGAGTTGGCCCATGACTACGGAGCGCCCAGGCGCCGTGGCGCCGCGTCCGTCATCATGTGGATGGCTGGGTTGCTCACCGTCGGGCTGGCGATCGGTGCGGCGGGCCTCCTCTTCAGCCATGCCGCAGTTGCGCGAAGGTATCTGCTCTTTCTGACCGCCATTCCCGTGATTGCGGTCTGCCTGGCCCCACCGATATTTCGCCGGTTGCTGAACATGGCCCTCAGGGTCGTCAGGCAGGAGCCGTTGGAGCAGCCGGTCAGCTGGCGCGGCGTCGGGGCCGCTCTGGCCTGGATAGTTGGTGGCTGGCTCCTGCTCGGCATACAGACATGGCTGCTAGTGGCCGACCTAGCCCATGATGGCAGTCACTCGCTATTTGTCGCCCTCGGCGCTTACACACTCGCCTGTTCCGTTGCCATGCTGCTCGTGGTAGTCCCCAGTGGGATCGGCATCCGCGAAGTAATCCTGGTCGCCGCCCTCGGGCCGGTACTCACTCCTGGAGCCGCGCTGGCGGTTGCGCTCGTGCTGAGGGCAGTGACGACGGCGTCTGACATAGCCTGGGGCGGGATCGCAGTAGCCCTGGCCAGGTCAGCCCGATACCGCCGGTCTGCAACCGCGGCAAAGGTGGACGGTCGTGGTGTGCCGGAGATGAGGCAGACCGGCAGGCACCGGAGGCCTCCGGCCAGACGGCTACCACCCGCTGCGTCCGCGGCGCATCTGGATACGGCACCGCCGCGGCCTGCATCCGATCAGGCTGCGTCACCTGCGAGCGCCTGAAGTGGCCCTCTAGCTTCCCGGCAGCAGGAAGACCAATAGGTCCCGGCTAGCGAGCACGACGCGGGCGCCAGGAATCCTGGCTCGCGCCGCGAGGCTGGCCTGACCGGCAGGGCTGACCGACCTGGCTGTCAGCAGTGACCCCGCGTCGACGACGACGAAGCGCATTCCAGCCGCACGGAGTCGAGCGGTTAGCGGCCCGCTCGCGGACACGATCCGGCTCAGCCGGATCGACGCCGAACTCTCTGGCGGCAGGGACGTAGTGCCGACCTCGAGCCCGTCATCCGAGACGACCTCGCGTGACAGCAGCTTGTTCCACGGATCATAGACAGCCTCGCCGTCGTTCCAGGGGTAACGACGATATGCGCCCCAAGGCAGGAGCAGGACGCTTCCGTGCTGCGCGCTGGTATCGATGATCTTCCTGGCTGCTAGCCAGTCAGCCGGATACTGAACCGGCCGAAGCCGACCAGAAACGCCCCAGGCAAGACCGGGAAGCAAAACCACCGGCGCCAACATCGCCAGCAGCACGAGTGCGACCGCGACGGGTTCCGACCGCCGCCGAACTTGCGGTACCGCTGCCTGCCCAACGGGCAAGGGCTGAGCACCGCCGAGCAGCCTCGCGGCGCCGGTGCCAAGCCCCACGGCTTCCACCAGCGCGAGCGCGGCCACGAACTGCTGACCATCGCGCAGCACCGCGAAGCCTGACCAGAAGGCGATCAGGTCGTGCAGCATTACCCGACTTGCCGACGTCACGCCGATCGCGGCGATGCACAGGCCCAGCAAACCGGCCAGGCCAAGGCCCGACCAGCCTCGTGGCCGTCGCGCCATCAGGAGGTAGCACGTCAATGCGCACGCCACCACGACCAGCCAGAAGAACGACCCAACACCGCCGTAGCCGCGCGGGACCGTCTGAGAGTTCCAGATGCCGGACAGCATGACGAGGCTGCCCAAGCGGCCGAGCGGGGTATCCGCCCTGGCTGCGAACAAGTTTGCGCCCGCTGGATCGGCATGCACCGGCACGGCCAGGGAGGGAATCAGCCAGGGCAGGCTGAACAAGGCCAGTCCGACGGTTACGGTTGCCAGCCGTCGCCAGCGCACCGCACCACTACCGCGCGTCAACGATGCCGGCAGGGCAGCAAGCCCGGTCACGATGAGGGCCGCGAAGCCGCCGATCGCGGCGGGAAGCATGACCAGGGCCAGGCGACCGCATCTGATCCTGGCAGGACCGGCGCATACCTCGCGCAGCACCCAGGGCAGGCCCGCGTATCCGAGGAGGAGGGCCCACTGCCCAATCAGCAGGCGCTCAGCTACGAACGGATTCCAGGCGTAGAAGACGCCGCTGACAAGGCAGGCCGGCAGCGGCGCATCGCCGCCGCGCGCCGTGCGCCAGCCGGTCGCTAGCAACGCTGCCGCGCCCGCGCAGGCCGCCATGAAGATCACGAGGAGGATCAGCTTCTGAAGAATGTCCGATGGCAGCACTCGCGCAGCGACCGTGATCGCTGCATCGCTTGGCACCGCTCGAGGCGGCGCGCCACCCAAACCGAGCAGGGAATTCGAAAACGGCGGCGACGGCACGAACACCATGTCGTAGCTGAGCAGGAAGCCGCGGCCGAGGCCGGGGCCGAGCGCCAGCAAGCCGAGCACCAGACCAACCGCCGCCGCAGGGCCGTGCGCGCTCACCAACGTGGCCAGCCATCGCCGAGTGCGCCCTAGGCGAGATCCCGGACTGACAGCGATGGCTGCGGCAGCGATGGCGTCCGCCATCATGAGTTGCGGGCGCGTACCAGCAGGATTGACGATGCGCTCGGCCACGCGCAGGCGAGCCTGGTCCCGTTAGTGCTGGTCCGCTCGGCGGTCATGACGGCCAGTGCGCGGCAGCCGCAGCTGCGCCCGATCGCCGACGCGCCCGGTCGAGTGCCTCATCGGCCACCTCAGCGAACCCGTCCACCGCGACGGACCAATGCAAGCGCTCAGCCCGCTCTCGGCCCACGACTCCCATGGCCTCGGCGCGCTGCCGGTCGAGCGCCAGCGATGCCCACGCGGACGCGAACTGGCCCTCGTTCTTCACAAGAAGCCCGGTCTGGCCGTTGACCACCGAGTCGCGTAGGCCGCGAACGTCGAATCCGATCGCCGGGGTGCCGCGGATGGCCGCCTCCGTGATCACGATGCCCCAGCCCTCGATCAGCGCCGGATGCAAGAGGAGCCACGCCGAGCAGAGCAACCGGTGCTTCTCCTCCTCGGACACCCGGCCCGCGAAGATCACATCCGGCCCGGCCAGCGCTTCCAGGCGCGACCGCTCTGGCCCGTCACCCGCGATAACGAGCTTGCCACCGGTCACATGGCGAACGCGCTCCCAGAGCTTCAGCAGGATGTCGATCCGCTTGTACTCGGTCAGACGCCCAAACGCCAGGAAGAGTGGCTCGGGCGACCTCGGAATCAGTGGATCGGGCTGGACGACGCCGTTGCAGATCTGGCGGATCCGGTCGTCGGCTACTCCCATTTCCCGCAGCGCATCAGCGGTCGAGTTGGACACCGTCAGAAACAGGTTGCCACGATGCGCCCACGGCATGACCTTGCTCTCGGCGAACTGACCCGCCGCGGAGATCGGGCGTGGAAACATCATTCGCCAGAGTTCGGTGTGTACGTGATTGACCAGGCAGATCTTTGGCTGCCCGGACCACAGCGGGGTGAAGAACGGCATCCCGTTGCATACCTCAATCACCAGGTCGCTGTGCCGCAGGTGCCGCCAGTAGGCGAGCGGCGCGCGGACGAACTGGCTATAAGTGCCGCCACTTCGGACGACCGCATACCGGCGCTCAGCCGTCGCGCCCCCGCACAGCAAGGTGACCTGGTCGCCGCGGGCCTGCATACCCGCAGCCAGCCGGTCCACGAGTACCTCAGAGCCGCCGGCGCGCCGGTTGGCAAGATCACGCCAGGCCACGAACAGCAACCGACGCGCGACCTGATCTCCGCTCTCCGGGCTGGCCGCCAGATCCCGACTCCAGCCGCCACGGGCCTGGCCTTCGGACAGGCGCGGCTCGGGTGACGCCGTGGCCGGTGATCCAACCTGAGCGGCTGGCAGGGCGGCCGAGTCGTAAGTCACGCAACCACGCTCCCTGCTCGCCACGAAGTCGGTCATTGCAAGCACTCGTAGGGTACCAACGAGTAATGTGTACCGGACATTGACGCATCATTCCGGTAATTTCGCTGATCCGGTCAGCGTAGTGACCGACCGCCACATGCGACCAGGAAAGGCACGTTACGAGCTTTATGAGCCTGCCATCTCCCATGCCGCGCCAGCAATCCCAAACCATGGCTCAGCAAGCCGATGAGAAAGCTGCAGCGCTGCCCCGGTCGGTCGCAAGCCCGGCGCAGCGGCAGGGTCTTGCCAGGTCAATCCGCCTGTTCAGGCTCTTCTTGCGCGAGCAGACAGAGCCAGCAGCCTTCTACGGCGGCCTAGCCGCGGATGCGGCCGATCAACTCGCCCGGCATATCGAGTTGGCTGGGCGGACCGTTGTTGATGTGGGCGGTGGTGCCGGTCATTTCACGGCGGAGTTCCGGCGCCGCGGGACAGATTGTTATCTATTCGAGCCCGACCGGGCCGAGATGTTCAGTGGCGCCGAGGCACCGCCGGGCGCGGTGCTGGCCGACGGCTACTGGCTGCCCGTGGCGGACGGCAGTGTCGACATCTGCTTTACGTCAAACGTTCTGGAACACGTGGCCGACCCCGCCGGTCTGATCGACGAGCTCATCCGAGCTACGAAACCAGGCGGCCTCATCTACTTGTCGTACACGAACTGGTACTCGCCCTGGGGTGGTCACGAGATGTCGCCGTGGCACCTGCTGGGAGCCGACTTCGCAGCTCGTCGCTATGCCAGGCGTCATGGCCAGGAGCCCAAGCATCGCGTCGGCGACAACCTCTACCGAGTACACATCGGAACGATCCTGCGGCTGATCCGGTCGCGGGACAATATCCAGATTGTTGAGGCGCTGCCCCGCTACTACCCCAGGTGGTGCAAGCCTGTAGTGCGCCTGCCCTGGGTCCGCGAATTCGTTACCTGGAATCTCCTCTTGATCATGCGACGGAATGCATGAGCCGTCGCGGCCAGACATTTAGCCGCGAGCGGCATCGGCACCCGCTGGCTCTGAATGGGCCTGGCGGAGGCGCTGCCGTTGATCTTCCCGCTGTTGGACGTCCCGTACTGCCTGCAGGCAGGCCAGCCGGGGCCGAACCCGTCCGGGCTCGTGGTATTCCGCGCGACCGATGGCTGTTCCTGATTGTCTTTTTCATCGCGTTGCTCGTGTTCGCCGTCACGGACACCGGCCGGGTGTTCTATGACACCAAGCTCGGTGTCGACATCGATGCCGGCCAGTTCCTCAGCCGACTGTGGTCGTTGTGGAATCCGCAGGAATGGTTCGGGATGCTCCGGGACCAGTACATCGGCTATGCGCTCCCGATGGCGCCGTTCTTCTGGGCCGGTCGGCTAGTGCACACTCCGATCTGGCTGCTCGAACGGGTCTGGCTTGCCTTGATCATGGCCGTCGGATTTACGGGCCTGGTCAAGCTGAGCAGAGCACTGCAGATAGGCACCGACAGCTCTAGAGTGCTGGCAGCCACCGTCTTCGCGCTGTGGCCCACCTTCACCATCCTGATCGGCTCGACTTCCGCAGCAGTGCTGCCCGGACTCGTCGTTCCATGGGCGGTGCTCCCGCTCGTTTCTGCCGTCCAGGGCCGTTCCACAGCAACCAGGGCTGCCTGTAGATCGGCTGTTGCGATCGCAGCGATGGGTGGCGTTAATGCCGTTTACGCGCTCGCCGTCCTGGTCTTGCCGGCCCTCTACATCCTGACTCAGATCAAGTCGCGACAGCGGATCGAACTGGCATGGAAGTGGGCCATCGCGGTCGTGGTCGGCACCGCGTGGTGGACGGTCCCGCTCCTGCTACAGGGCAAGTACGCATTCAATTTCCTGCCGTACATCGAGCAGTCGGCGGCGACCGAACGAACCATGTCGGCGGCAGCCGTGGTGCGCGGGACTGGAACCTGGACCGCTTACCTCAATCTCGGTGGCGCGCCCTGGCTCCAGGCCGGTTGGGCGACGGTCAGTTCGGTTCCGGTAATCCTGGCCTCAACGATCGTCTCCGCGGTAGGGCTAGCTGGCCTTGCCCGGCGGGATATGCCGGAACGCCGGTGGCTAAGTGTGAGCGTTGGGCTTGCGGCGCTGGTGGCGCTCGCGGGCTACTACGGACCATTCGGCGGGCCGTGGCACGCACAGGTCGACGCTTTGCTCAATGGCCCGCTTGCTCCGATCCGGAGTCTGTACAAGCTCGAGCCAGTGATCGCCGTCGCTTTGTGCCTGGGCGTTGCTCACGCGTTGGACCGCTGCTGGCAGGTGCGAATCCGAATTAGCCCGTACACGAGGATCGCCAGCACGGCCGCGACTGCTCCGGTGGTCGCACTCGCTCTGGCCGGACTGGCGCTCCCCCAGCTGTCCGGCAAAATTCTCCTGGCCGGATCCTTCACCAGCGTGCCTGGCTACTGGTACCAGACGGCGCACTATCTAGCCGCCCACTCCGCGCGGCAGACGGCCCTCGTTGTGCCGGCCGATCCGCACGGCCAGTTCACGTGGGGCGACACGGGCGACAACCCGCTCGAGCCGCTCGCCACCTCCCCATGGGCCGAGCGCGGCCTCGTGCCGTACGGCGGAGCAGGTTCGCAGATCCTGCTTCAGACAGCCGAGCAAGCCATCGAGTCGGGCGCGCCGGTGCCTGGACTGGCGGAATACTTGGATAGAGCCGGGATCCGTTACATCGTCGTCCGCAACGACACCTCGCCGTTCGTGGCGACCTACACTCCGCCGCAGGTCGTCAACGAGACACTGGCCCAGTCCGGGTTCCGGCGAGTTGCGTCATTCGGACCTCCTGTCGCTTCGCCCATTTATCCCGATGTCGTCGGCGAGGCGCCCGGATTCGCGCCGAGTTATCCGGCCGTCGAGATATTTGCCGCAGACAGCGCGGAGTTCCGGTCATCTAGTCCGGTCACCGTACTTCCGATCAGCCAGACCGTGCTGGTCGACGGCGGGCCGGATTCACTGCTTCAGCTAGCCGGACAGGGTGTCCTCACCAGCCGCCAGCCCACGGTAATGGCCGGCCAGCCGCTCGCCGGTCGTCCAGCGCTATGGGCGGTTACTGACGGGCAGCGGCGGGCTGACAACGACTTCGGCTCGACCAACAACTTCCAGTCCTATACCTACACAGCCCAGCAGCGGAACCCGGTAGATGACCCACTGGGCGGCGCAGGTGGCCCGCCTCGACAGATCCTCCCCGTGTCCGCAGCGGGCCATCAAACTGTCGCAGTGCTGTCCGGCGCAGCCAGCGTTACGGCTTCCTCCGCTGGGACCTGGCTAGGCGAGTCGCCCCAGTACGACCCGGTCAACGCCTTTGACGGCAATCCAAAGACGGCGTGGGCAGAAAGCAATCCAACCACGCCCGTTGGTCAGTGGATCCAGATCAACTTCACGCATCCGATCAGGCTGCCGACCAGCATCCGCATCCAACTGCTCGTCGACTCCTACCTCCGGTCGGTCGCCAACCAGCTGCGCGTCAGTACAGCGGCCGGAAGCGTGGTCAGTGATGTCGTGAATACCGCCGTTACTCAGCCGCTAAGCGTGCCGACCGGGCTGACGACGTGGCTGAGGATTACGATCACGGGAGCAAGCAATGTCGTAGCGGTCCATCCTGGCGCCGGTATCACCGACGTGCTCATCCCCGGTGTGCGCGTGACCAAGTACCTCCAGGTGGCGCAGGATCGCGCTGGGGCCACGGCGCCCGCTACCGCGTATTCCTTCAGCCAATTGCTGTCGCCGCCGACCAACGGCCTCGACCAGGACGGCGGCACGTCCATCGACCGCATTTTTACTACCTCGCGATCCGTTCAGTTGACTGCCCAACTGTCCGCCGCGCCGACGCCCGGCCCTGCGCTCCAGGCTCTCATCACCAATCTCACTCCGGTCACGGCAACACAATTTCAGGTGACTGCCAGCTCCACGTGGGAGTCCTCGCCGATGTTGGGCCCAGGCAACTTGTTCGGGCCAAGGACTGGACGACCTTGGCTCGCCAGCGCCAGTGACCTTCATCCGACGCTGGAGATCGCCTGGCATGGTCGACGGACGATCGGGAGACTGGTGCTGACGCCTGCGGTTGGCGTCGCCACCGCACCGACCGGCGTCCTTATCGGCAGTCCGGATGGCTATCGCCTTGTTGCAGTGGGTCTAGCCGGCGTCGTGAAAGTGAGCCCGCCGCTTCGCACTGACAAGCTGTATTTGACCCTCTCATCGTCACACTCACCGGCGGCCGGTAACACCGCGGCGGATCAGCCTGCTCAACTGCCGATAGGTCTGTCCCGTGTGTCGGTTCCAGCGCTGGCCAATCTGCGGCCCGCGACGGCGGTGAGCACCCCGTTCCGGCTCAACTGCGGATCCGGGCCGCCGGTGTCGGTTGATGGGCATGCCTACAGGACCTCTGTCAGCGGGACACTCGCTAATCTCATCCAAGTACAGCCCGTTCACTTGCACTTGTGCGCGCCGAACGGCTCAGTGTCAGTTCTGGCTGGGCCGCATCATCTCACTGCGGCCTCCTCGGCCGACTTCAATATCATTGACATGACGCTGAGCTATAGTTCGCCAGGCGCGGTACTTAGCCGTGCCCAGGCACTTGGTATTCCGGCGCGCCAACTTCGCGTCATGACATGGAATTCCGATGCCAGGGAACTGCGTGTCGGCTCAGGGCCGGCCTCCTATGTTGAAATTCATGAGAACTTCAACCCTGGCTGGACTGCTGAACTGAACGGCCGGCCCCTCAAGCCAGCGACCCTGGACGGATGGCAGCAGGCATTTATCGTGCCGGCCGGCCGAGGCGGCACCATTACGCTCAGGTTCCGGCCAGCCAGCCTGTATCATGCCGTGCTCATCGGATCCGGAATCCTGTTGCTGATCCTGGCCGGAGTCGCCCTGGGCGTTAGGCGGCCACGCCGCAGAAGGCCCAGCACGGCCGAGGCCGGACAACCGTACTCGGGGCCCGCTGACACCAGCCACGAGCAGTCACGCTCGCCGACCCGACTCCATATATCCAGCCGACCGCTTTTCCGGAATCTGCTGACGCTGGCTCCACTGACCGCGGTACTGGTGGTCGCGGGAGGTCCGATAGCCGCTGCTGTCCCCGTTCTCGCGGTGATCGACATCTGGCTGCCGCGCTGGCGGCAGTTCATCGCGTTCGGCGCGATGGTCGCGGCCGGCGTCGTAGCTGCAGGCGCGAGCAATCCGACGGTCATGGGCAGCGGCCCGTTCAGCGGGCCTGCACAAATCTTCGCGCTCGTAGCACTTGCCGCAGCTTTGCTGCCGGCAGCCGAGAGTCGGTAGAGGGAGAGGACCTTGTTGTGGCACTAGAAGGAGCGCTACTCAAGATACTGGCCTGCCCAGTTGACAAGGGCAGCCTGATTTACTTCGACGACCAGATGATGCTCTACAACCCCAGGCTCCGGCGCCGCTACGAGATCACAAATGGCATTCCGGTACTGCTCGCTCAGCGGTCCACGACCGTAGCTGAAACTGAACATTCTCGCCTACTGCAGCTGGCTAACGATTCCGAAGCCGTCTGGACGCTGAGGTAAACCCGCGATGGCGGACCTGGAAGGCAGCTCGGCAGACGTGCGGAAGACGCGCACTTTGGTGGCTCGGGATAATCGCCTCCGCCCACTCGACGGTATCCGTGCTCTCGCCGTACTTGCGGTGCTCGCCGATCACGCCGGTATCCCGTTCCTGCCTGGCGGCTTTATCGGCGTTGATGTGTTCTTCGTCCTCAGCGGCTTCCTGATCACGTCACTGCTCTACGTCGAGGTGCGAACCACGAGACGGATCAATCTCGGCGCATTCTGGACACGCCGCGCCCGGCGGCTACTGCCGGCGGCACTTGTCATGATCGTCGCGATCGTCGTGGCACGCCCGCTGTTCGATCCGGAATCGGTTGCTGGCTTGCGCGGGGACGTGATCGCAGCAGCGCTGTGGGCTGGCAACTGGCGCTGGGCGCTACGCGGAGTGAACTACTTCTCGCTCGGCGGAACGCCGTCGCCGTTGCAGCACACCTGGTCGCTGGCGGTGGAGGAGCAGTTCTACTTCATCTGGCCGCTTCTGCTGATCGCGTGCCGCGCTGTCACAAGAGTACGTCTGCTAGCACTTTCCCTGACCGGGGTAGCACTGTCCGCACTGACCACGTATGTGCTATCCGGCGTGGCCAGCCCAGGCCGGGTCTATTTCGGCACTGATACGCGCGCCCAGGAGCTGCTGATCGGTGCGGCCCTCGCCGCGCTGCTGGCACCAACCTGGCGATGGCGGGCCACCACTCCGCTCGGCGCGCGGTCGCCGCAGTTCGCGGCCCGCCGGGCGCTACCACTAGTCCTGTCGAGTTGCGGGCTCGTGACGCTGACGACTATCGCGATGACCGCGGACGGCGCCCCCAGCGAGTTCCGGGACGGGCTTCTACTGCTCATAGCCCTGGCCGCCGCGGCGCTGGTGGCCGGCATCGTGCTCGATTCCGGGCAGCCACTGGCGCGGCTGCTGTCGACCCGGCCGCTCGTCGGCATCGGCCGCATCTCCTACGGCATGTATCTGTGGCACTGGCCGGTGTTCCTTGTCCTCAACGGCGAGCGCACCGGGCTGCACGGCTACGTGCTCGCCGCGCTGCGGGTCACGGTTACTATCGTGCTCGCCGGTGCCTCGTTCGTGCTGATCGAACGTCCCGCGCAGCGCCTCCGGTGGCAGCCGCGGCGGGTGCTCCCAGCGATGGCCGTGGGCATGGCCGCGGTCATCGTGATCGCGGCCTTCGCCGTGCCCGCGCCGTTGCCTCAGGTACCCGTGGCATCTGCGCCTGCTGATAGCGTCGGTAGTGCTCCCGACGTGGCGCAGGCCACTTCCGCGCCCTCGTCGCCCGCGGCCACGCCGCCGGTGATCGGATCGCATGGCGCGCTGAGCGTCGATGTGTTCGGCGACTCCATTTCGCTGACGCTCATTCTTTACATGCCGCCGGAGCCCGGCTTCCGGTTCATCGACCACTCAGTGTTGGGCTGCGGCATCGCAAACGGCGGCCCCTACATCGTCCAAGGACAGCAGTGGCCGGATAACCCTAAGTGCGACGCGTGGCCGCAGCGCTGGCTGCAACAGCTCCGAGCCGACCGCCCGAAAGAGGTGCTACTCATGGTCGGCCGCTGGGAGACCATGGACCACTATTACCAGGGCAGTTGGCAGCATGTCGGCGACCCTGCCTACGACCTTCACCTGGAGACTCTGCTCGGCGAAGCGATTAGCCTCCTGGGATCGACCGGGGCCCGCGTCGTCGTGGCCACTGAGCCGTACAACCGATACGGTGAGCAGTCGGACGGGAGCCTGTGGCCGGAGGATGATCCAATCCGGGTGACGCTGTGGAATCGGCTGGTGCGCCAGGTCGTCGCCGCGCATCCGGGCACTCAAGTGCTGGACTTTGGCCGCAAGCTTTCCCCTAACGGCACCTTTACCTGGACCGTGGACGGAATCCAGGTGCGCAATGACGGCGTCCACCTGACTCCGCAAGGAGTGCGATGGCTGGCGCCATGGCTAGTGAGCGCGCTTTCCCGAGACGCCCACAGCTGAGCCTCGTAAACGAACGCCTCGTGACACTGGTTAAGGGATCGGGCCTAGGGGCTGTGGCTGCAGATTGCCCGCTTCGGCGTCGCCGACGCACACTCCGACCCCCGCAGGCACCGAGATCGTAATATCCCCGGCGCTTCCGTTTACGGGAAGGTAAGCGCTGTGCAAGCCATATTCGAGCGTCAGTGGTCGCACGTCGGACCCGTACGTCACGCTGAGGACGTGTCCGGCGCTCGCTATGCCTGCGTAGTATCCAAGCCGCAAGACGCCGCTGTAGGCCGGCGACGGACGGCCGAACGTAACGACAATCTTGCCGCGACGGTTGGGCAAGCAGGGTTGCGGATGAGGCGGGCTGCCTACTCCTCTGACGACTGCCGTTCGCAGGAGCCCGAACGTGTCGAACATCAGCAACCTGTCAATATTCCCGCTCGGATGCCGGGCCCAACGCACGTTCCCGGCAGTCTGGCGACTCGCCAGCGGGCCGAGCGCCGTCGACTCGAGGGCGTAGTTCTGGTAATAGATGCTCACCATCACATACTGCGGCGTGTCCTCGTCAAAAATTACTGTGCCCGCTGGCTGGTGTGCCAGCGCTGCCTTCGCGTTGGACAGGTAATGGCGTCCCAGCAAATTGGCAAGGTGCGTGGCTTTCTCATAACTGTGGACCGACAAGAGGGAACAGACCACTACCGCGGAGGTGACCAAGATCCCTACTCTTGTCCAAGCCGACCCAGTGAAGCGCTCCTGATGCTGCGGCGCGGCCGCGCGATCCCCGGATTGGACGACAGGCCAGAACGCGAGCGCGATGGCCACCACGGCGAGCGGCGCGGCGTCAGACACATAGCGGGTGTCCAGGCTGAGCAGCTGCCTGAAGCTGCCAGTGGCCAGGCGGCCAAGAAGGATGGGCACGACGTCCGCCAGCAGAACCCAGGCGGCAAGAATCGTCCAGGCGCGCCACGCCCGGTACCGCAGCGCGATGCTGGCCGCGATGATGGCGGCAGCCAGACATCCCGCGACCCATATCATGGCAACGGCTGGATGGGAGTAAGCAACGGCCGCATTTGTTTCTTGCACCCAGGTCCACGGACCGCCGAGCAACCCTGGCAGGAGCGTCTTGGTAATCAGGCCCCAGGAGAAAATTATCGATGTGGCGAGCGAGGCTGGTGCAGGCTTGACAGTGGACTGTCGCAGTGTCAGCAGCAGCAGGGCGAGATAGCCGCACACAAGGACCGCGTAGACCGCCCAGGCGCGCCAGTAACGCTTGAGGCTCTGCCAGGCAGCGTGGATAAACCGACCCTGCTCCAGGAAACCGGCCGTGATGATAAACAGCACCACGGGGATGACCATGGCCTTCTCAAAGAAAAACAGGCCTACTGCGAGCCACCAGGTAGCGGCAATCAGGTGACGGTAATTGCCAGTTCGCACGTAGTGCACATGCGCAGTCACCGCTAGGAAGATGGCGGCCTGCAGCGGCAGTGACTCAATCGCAGAGCTCCACCAGCTGTCATCGGGAAAGGTCAGCGGAGTCGCCAAATAGACGGTGAGCGGAATCAGGATGGCCGGCCGGTTGCCCATAAGCGTGCGCAGCATGCGCCAGCATGCGAAGCTGGCGACGACAAGGAACGCCAGGCTGAGAAGGGTAGCCGCACCCCAGTCGTAGAGGGCGATCTTCGCCATGATCCAGGTAATGAGCAGCACACCCGGATGCAAGTGGCCGGAGCCCACGTAGGACAGGTATTTCCAGCTAAGCCCGTACTGCATGCTCAGCTCGGTGAAGTGAAGGTCATCCTGGCGGAAGTAGAACTGGCTGAGAAAAGAGGCCTTCCACGCCACTTGACCGGCGATAAGGATGACAGCGGCTAGCGTGACCCCGTGGCGGGCCAGCAAGCTCTGTATCTCCTGCCACCCGACATAACGGACTTCTTCGTCGTCCTTCGCCGGGTCAAGGTCGGCGGGATGATCCGTGCGCCGGAACACCTGACCGCGATAAGACGGCTCTATTTCACTCACAACGCGAGGATAATGTGATCTAGGGACTATTGAGGCAGGAAACGCACCAGAGCTTTCCCGGCCTTAGGGGCTCCCGCCAGCCGTACGCGCGGCCCGGCTTGCCGACCCCATAGGCTTCGTTCATGCGCAACGGCGGATCAGCTGACTGCGGTCCGGCCAGTCGGACTGTAACACTTGCTGGCTGGGGCCGGGTGGAGCCGACGATGGCCCACGTCTGCTCGCCAGGCGACACGACCCAGGTGGCTGTGGCGCTGAAGGAGGCCTCAGTGCGAGGGATAATCGCGCGGGGACTTGGCCGCAGCTATAACAATGCGTCGCAGAACGACCACGGGCAGGTCGTCGTGACTACCCGCCTGAATCGAATTACAGCGTTCGACGAGGAACTTGGCATAGCTGTCTGCGAGGCGGGCGTTAGCCTCGAGCAACTCATGATCCGAGGGCTGCCGGCTGGCTGGTTCGTTCCCGTCTCGCCCGGCACCCGCCAGGTAACGGTCGGCGGCGCGATCGCGGCGGACGTACACGGCAAGAACCACCACGTGGCCGGCAGTTTCGCCCAGCATGTGGACTGGCTCGACCTGCTGCTGCCCGATGGTCAGGAGCGGCGCGTGTCGCCGACCGACGAGCCCCGACTCTTCTGGGCAACAGCGGGCGGCATGGGCCTGACCGGCATCATCCTGCGCGCCGCTGTGCGGCTCAAGAAGGTGCAGACGTCGAGAGTCCGAGTGGATACGGTGCGTACCGACGACATCGACGAGGCGATGGCGTATCTAGCAGAGACCGACCACCGCTACACCTATACCGTGGCCTGGCTCGACTGCCTGGCCGGGGGAAAGCACCTGGGTCGCTCGGTCATCACCAGCGGAGACTTCGCTCAGCCATTCGACCTGGCACTGAAAGATCGCGTGAAACCGCTGGATTTCCGGCCAGCGGCGCGGCTCGGCGCCCCGCGATTTTGTCCGCCAGGCCTGATCAATCGTCACACCGTCGCGCTGGCCAACGAAGCCTGGTATCGCAAGGCGCCACGACGTCGTGAAAGCGAGATTCAGACGATCGGCACGTTCTTCCATCCACTGGACGGCATCCGAAACTGGAACAGGGTATACGGCCCGGCTGGGTTTCGTCAGTACCAGTTCGTCGTACCTTTCGGCGCGGAACCAACGATGCGCAAGTCGCTGGAGCGAATCAGTCACGCAAGAGCTCCGTCATTTGTGACCGTGCTGAAGCGATTCGGGCCAAGCGACGATGGGCTCCTGTCCTTCCCCATGCCGGGCTGGACGCTGGCGCTGGATTTCCCATCTCGGACCCCCGGTCTGGCCAGGTTGCTGAACTCGCTTGACGAGGACGTGCTATCCGCTGGGGGCCGCGTCTACCTCGCCAAAGACTCCAGGGTCAGTCCGGACACGCTCGCCGGGATGTACCCGCGGCTCCAGGAGTTCCGAGATTTCCGAGCCGAACTCGACCCGGCCGGCATCATGGCTTCAGACTTGTCGCGCAGACTCCGCCTCTAGGGCACAAGCGCGGTCTATGCGCACGGACCAGTAACGCTCACGGCAGGCAGTAGCTTCTCGTAGGCGCGCAGGTCCGGCTCGCCTTCAGATGTGACCGACTCGGTCAGCGCGAGGGCATGCTGCAGCATGTCGGGCCAGGACCAGCCGAGGGCGATGCCGGGCACGAAACCGGCCACCAGCGCGTCGCGGCGGCCTGATGCGCTCAACTGCTGAAAGCCCGCCGCGGCGGGATCGCGCGGCCTTTCGGGGCCAGCCGCCGCGGCCCACTCCCCCTCGCCGGTGACGGCGCGCAAGCCGCGCTCGGTCTGCAGCACGACAGCCCTAGTCCCGGCTGCCATCCAGGCCGCGACCGTCGAGTCCGCCGTGCGCGTCTCGTCGGGGATCACCAGCGCCGGCCCGCGCCCGGCGGCATGCCGCAGAGCGCTGCCGCCCGCGTTCAGGATGACGGGCACGCCGGCCTGAGCGGCGTAACTGGTCAGCGAGCCGTACGTCTCCGCCGGCAGCCCGGCGGGCAGGCTCCCGCACAGCACGACGGCCGTCGCTCCGATCAGCAGCCCCCGGTAGTCAGCCGCGAGGCGGCCGAGCTCCTCGGTGGTGATGTAGGGCGCGGGCTCCTCCAGTGTCGTGACGTGCCCGGTCGCCGCGTCCGCGATGAGGATCGCACGTCGCGACTCGGCGCTGATCCGGGTGAACTGGGTCGCAACGCCGGTCCTGGCCAGCTCGGCCCTGATCAGATCACCTGACGATCCGCCCGCCAATCCGGCCGCGACCACGTCGTGCCCGAATGTCTGCAGCACCCGCGCAACGGCCAGCCCGCGGCCGCCGACCACGTGCCGAACCTGGCTGACCCGGTTCGCCATGCCCAGTTCTAGGCCATCGGCGTCGTATCGAACCTGCAGCGTCGGGTTGAGCGTGACCGTGACGATCACCCGGCGACCTCGGCTGCCAGCAGGGCGCCCAGCTCCCAGCAACCCTCGAGGTCGGCCTTCGCCGGTGGCCCGATGACGGTAACCGCGGGCCGAACCGGCCGCCAGCCAAGGCCGGTCGTGATCGACTCCACTGCGCGGACGGCCCCGCCGGTGTCCATGTTGCCGTGCACGTAGAGCCCGTAGGGTCGTCGCTTCGTTGCCTCAAGGCACGGGTAGTAGATGCCGTCGAAGAAGTGCTTGAGCGCTCCGGACATGTAGCCGATGTTGGCGGGAGTACCGAGCAGGTAGCCGTCAGCCGCTAGTACATCCACCGCGCTGGCCGTCAGCGCAGGCCGGACCACTACGTCCACACCCTCGATCTCATCAGTGCGCGCGCCGTCCGCGGCGGCCTCGAACAATGCCTGGAGCGCGGGCGACGGCGTGTGATGAACGATGAGCAGCGTGGGCATCACGCCGAGCCTAAACCAGCGGGCGTCATCGCTCCGTCGGCGGCGGCCCGGCGCGCCGCGGCGTGAGGAACGCACCCCGTTCCCTGCCTGACGGGTTTGCGGCGCCGTCGGCTACCGTAACCGGATGCGCCCGCCGCTCAGCAGCTCACTCCTCAAGGCCACGGGGCTGGACGTCTGCTGCGTGCTTGTCTTCGTCGTGATCGGGCGCCACACCCACGATGACGGAGACAGCCTGGCCGGAATCTGGCACACCGCTTGGCCGTTCCTCGCTGGCCTTGCCGTCGGGCTGGCGGCGGCCAGGTACTGGCGCAGGCCGCTCGCGATCGTGCCTGCCGGGCTCGGCGCGTGGATCGGCGCGGCCGGCGTCGGCATGGTGATCAGAGTGGTCGCCGGGCAGGGCACGGCGGCGGCGTTCATCGTGGTGGCATGCGCGTTCCTGGCGTTGTTCCTGATCGGCTGGCGTGCGTTGGCCCTGGTTGCGCATCACTTCCGACTCAAGAGTCACAGGAGTGAACAGCGGGGTTGACTGCCCTGCCAGGCAGCAACGCATACTCCTTGATAAGGCGTGCGGCCGGCCCAGGGCTGACGGCTAGCTTCGGCAGGGAGGTGCCAGGTGATTCGGCAGCTCCGCCGAACGGCCGCCGCGCTCGTCGCGGCCGGGACGGTGCTGGCTGGGCTCGCCGCGTGCGCCGCCCCGACCTATACCTATGCCGCCGACACCAATGATCACGCGTATTTCAAGGTGCCGGCTAGCTGGCCGCAAGTAGATTCGCAGGCACTGTCGGGCGCTCAGGGGCAACTGGGCAACTCGCTGGCCGGACCGGCGGGCGGCGCTTTTGCGTGGGCGCGCGCGTACGACGGTGCCACTCACCCGTCGCCGACCGGCTTGCTCATCGGCTCGGGGTCGCCGGTGGTGTACGCGACCGTGCAGGATCTGAGCTCGACGCTGCGCTCCGAGTTGTCCTTCGACGCCATGCGCAATCTGCTGTTCCCAGTAACGGCAAGTGCTCGGCAGACGGCCACATCTGAAGGCTTGAAGCTCAGCGGGTTCAACCTGATCTCCAGCTCGACGATCACGAACAAGGACGGCGTTCGCGGGATCAACGAGCTATTCGAGTACACCGTCAGCGGCTTGCCGGACGCCTTTGACCAGACCGTCCTGACCAACAGCTCGACGACGAAGCTGTACCTGCTCTTGGTGCAGTGCTATCAAAACTGCTTCATCTCGCACCAGGCGCAGATCAAGGCAGTCGTGAACTCATTCACCGTGCGAGGTCCCTGATGCGGAATCCCGTCAGGAATCCTGATGGACTATCACGCCAGCAGCGCCGACGGGCCAGGCTGACCCAGGTCAGGCGCCTAACCCGACGGCCGTTGGTGCCCTGGGACCGGCTCAAGTTCATCATCTTGCTAGTCGTGACGTGGTTCCTCATCGTCTGGTTCAAGATGGCCAACGATCCGGTGCTCGGCTTCCACGACGCTGCCAGTCAGCAGCTTCAGGTGAAGTCAGGCGTCGGCCGCTGGCTCGTGCTCCTGCTCGCCCTCGAGCTGATTCGGCAGTTCAGCTTCCTGGTGGCTGAGCGCTCCCGCGGCTACTACCGGGCGTCCAACGCCTTCTTCGGCCGCGGCGACATGGTCGCCCACAAGATGAGTGACTACACCAGGTTCCGGCTGGCTCGCGTGATCAAGTGGCTGATCTTCTTCGCGATCGTGGGGATCATCTTCGGAGCGATTTACCACACGTCGCCGCTGCTCGGCCTGTTCCAGGTCCCATCCTCGATCTCCCATTACCTGCCGACGATCCTCATCGTCATTTTCTACATGCTGTTCGGGATATCCCAGTTCGCAGCGATCTTCTGGTTCCTGTCCAGAGGCGGCGTCGACGTCTACTACCCCGGCGACGTCACCACGAGGTTCGCAGACGTGTGGGGGCAAGACCACGTCCTGGCCAAGGTGCAGGAGAACATCCTCTACCTCGAGGATCCGGAGTCGATCGAGCAGCACGGCGGGTACGTGCCCGGCGGCATCCTGCTGTGGGGGCCGCCCGGCACGGGCAAAACGCTGATGGCCGAGGCGATCGCCGGTGAGACGGGCAGGCCGTACGTGTTCGTGGACCCGGGTGCGTTCATCAACATGTTCTTCGGCGTAGGCGTGCTGAAGGTGAAGTCGCTGTTCCGCAAACTCCGCAAGCTCGCAGTGAGGTACGGCGGCGTGATCGTCTTCTTCGACGAGGCCGACTCGCTCGGCAGCCGCGGCGGCAGCGCTGGCGGTCAGCCGGGTGTCCAGGGTTACCGGGCCGGGCACGGCGGACATGACCACCGGCACGGAGCCGGGCACGGCCCGGACAGCCCGTTCGCCGCCTGCCACGGATTCAGCTACCTGTCTTCGGACAGCCAGTCGATGCTGTCCACCAATGCGGCGGCGCTGGCCGAGCAGGCCAGCCCCGCGCCGCGGCGGCCAGGCATCTTCCGGCAGATACTGCCAACCGGCGGCGGCGGCAATGGCGGCGGCATGGGCACGCTGCAAGCGCTGCTCACCGAGATGTCCGGCCTCAAGAAGCCGCGCGGCTTCGTCAACCGCGTGGTGCGGCGCACGCTCGGCATGCGGCCGAAGCCGCCGCCGAAGTACCGCATCCTCATCGTGATGGCGACGAACCTGCCCAGTGCGCTCGACCAAGCACTGCTGCGGCCCGGCCGCATCGATCGGGTCTACCGCGTCGGTTACCCGTCGAAGGAAGGTCGCAAGCGCACGTACGAGGGGTACTTCGCCAAGGTCAGCCACGACGTGGCACCCGAGCAGATCGACCACCTGGCGACGATCACGCCGTACGCGACCGGAGCCAGCATTAAGGACCTGGTGAACGAGTCGCTCATCGTCGCACTTCGGGACGGCAGGACGACCATCATCTGGGCCGACGTGCTCAAGGCCAAGCTCTCCAAGAGCGTCGGCCCGTCCGAGGGCGTTGAGTACATCGAGCGCGAGCGACACGCGGTCGCCTTGCACGAGGCGTGCCACGCCGTGATCAGCCACCTGGTGCAGAAGCGGAACGTCATCGACACCGCGACCATCCAGAAGGGCGCCGACTACCTCGGCTTCGTCAAGCCGATCCCCATCGAGGAGCAGTTCACCTCGTGGCGCAGCGAGTACGAAGCCGACGTCATGGTTAGCCTGGCGTCGCTCGTCGGCGAACGGATGTTCTTCGAGGGCGACTCAAGCTCAGGAGTCTCGGGCGATCTGCAGAACGCCACGACGATCTCGCTCGCGATGGAAGGCCTTTGGGGTATGGGCGGTCAGATCGGCTCCTACGCCGCGACCAGGGCGCCGCATGACGCGCATCCGATCGCAGACGGGAACGACCGGAACGTGCTGGAGACCGCGCTCGGCAAGCGCGCCGAGGCGCATCTCGGCACGCTCGCCGAGCGGACCGGCGCGCTGCTCACCGCGAACCGTGGCTGCGTGCTCGCGGTCGGCCACGCCCTCGAGACGCACCGGACGATCAGCGGCCAGGATGTCGTCGCCATCATTAACGGCGAGGAGGGCCCCGTCGTCGACGGCCGGCCATACCGGGATCTCGATTTCCTCGCCGAGCTTGAGGCATATCACCTGCGCGCCATCTCGGCGCACGGCGGCGACCGCGCCATGCCGCTGCCGGTTCCGGTGCCGCGGCCTCATCCCAAGATTCCGGTGCTGCCCTTCCCGACGACGGATCTGCACGCCGACCCAGCCGAGTAGTCGACGCCGCCAAGCCGCAGAGCAGGAGGCGCTTCTGGGTCGCTCCCAGTTAGCTGCCGAGTGCTGGGATGGGCCGAGCGGGGAACGGGACGACGACGCCTGCTATCGCGGGCCCCAGGCACACGCCCGAGAAGTCGTCTCCCTGGCTGCTCAGCACGACAGTTGCCGCGCTGCCATGAACCGGCAGGTAGTAGCGCCACAGGCCCGCCTGGACGGTGAACTGGCCGACCTGGCTGCCATAGGACACTTGGACGACGTGACCGGCGGCGTTGGAGTTCGCTGCGTAACCGATGCGCAGCGTGCTGGCAACGACGGTCGACGCCACCTGGAAGTGCAGGACCACTCGCCGCCTGGTCGCACTGAGGCAATCCCGCAATCCAGGGAGAACTGCCCCCGTGTTCGATCCGCGCAGCGTGGCCGGCCACAATCTGCCGTCGCTGCCGAAGACCTTCAGGTCCCCGATCGTGCCCGAAGGCTGTGTAGTCCAGCTGATCTGCGATCCTCGGTGCGAGAGCGGCCCGAGCACGAAGGATGTGAAGTCGGTGACGCCGTAGGTTCCCCTCATCAGCGTCCACGGCACCGCCTGGTCGACGACAACCGTTCCGGCTGGCGTGTCGGCCAGGGCTGCTCGTGCGTTATTGATGTACGGCTGTCCGGATGTCACGGTCCATTTGGTGGTCTGCGCCTCGAAACTCTGCACTGAGTAGACCGAGCTGACAGCGAATACGCTCGTCCCCGCGATCGCGACGATCCGCCACCGCCCGATGAAGAACTCGCGGCGCTTTTTAGTCGTGTCATCCGCGGCCCGCCGAGGAGCAGCCACTGGCCAGAAGACCAATGCGAGGACGATCGCTAGCACGGCCGGTACATCGGACACATAGCGAGTCTGCAGGCCGTGCAGCCCGGCATAGGCCGGATCGTTGAGCCGGGCAATGAGCACAGGCACGGTGTCCGCAACCGCGAACCAGACCACAAGTATGAGCCAGGCCCGCCAGGCCCGAGGTCTGACCACGATGCTGGCCACAACCAAACCAACGATGATGATGACTGCGATCCACTGTAGGAAGGCAGGCGGGCTGGTATATGCGCCGAAGAGGTTCGCCGGGTGCCACCAGCGCCAAGGCCCGCCGACAAGGCCAGGCACAAGAGTCTTGAATACCAGCCTTCGCTCGAAGATACCGAATGCAGCGGCGACAGGCGCCGCCGGGCCGAGCGGGCCGGTCGTCGACCTGAGCGCTGGAATGAACACCACGGCGTAAACGGCGAGCAGCCCGAGGTAAAGCAGCCAGCCTCGCCATAGCTTTACGACAGTCGCGCGCAACCCGGCGAGCAGCGACCGGCCGCTGAGCAATACGACCGTGACGGCAAAGAGGAGAAGCGGGATGACGATCGCCTTCTCGAAGAAGACCAGGCCGAAGAGCAGCCAGGCCGCCGCCGAGACAGCGTGCCGGAACTTGCCAGTCCACACATACTGCAGGTGCGAGTTCACCGCCATGAACAGCGCGATCTGCAGCGGAAGCGTCTCAACTGCGTTGTCCCACCAGGCGACGGTCGCAAAGTCGAGCGGCGAGAGTAGATACCACGCCAGAGGTATGAGGATCGCGGGCCGGTTGCCCATCAGCGTCCGCAGAAGCCGCCAGGCCGCGAAACTAGCCGCAGCGACGATAACCAGCACGATCACCGACCCTGCCAGCCAGTTGTAGAGCGCAACCCGGCTCAGGATCCACGAAATCAGGTAGACGCCAGGGAAGAAGTGGCCAAAGTCAACATGGGTCAGGAAACCCCAGCTCAGATCACTCCTCCGAGAGAAATCTAGGATCTGGAAGTCGTCTTCCCAGTAGAAATAGTGGTGGAGGAACGCGGCCTTCCAGATGAGCGATCCAGCGATCAGCGCGAGGCTCGCAATGGTGACCTTGTGTCGCTGCAGGGCGGCCAACAGATTCGGCCAGTCGACGCGCAGTTCATCAGGATCGTTCGCGAACTGTGTCCGGTCTTGCCCAGCCACGGGCACTAGCTCGCGCGATGGCTCTGTCTGGCTCACAGCGCGAGCATAATGTGGTTTTCTCCCCTCAATCTAACATTCTGAGCACTATCGCCTGGCAGTGGCAGAAGGTGCCCGACCACCATCGGCGCACTGTGCTGACCCGCGGGATACACGCTATGAAGCGGGTCCCTCGCCCTGTCTGAACATTCACTCAGTTTCTGTCTTGTCATGTTCGCGGCCACGCATTGGACTGAACATTCAGAGAACCGCGTCGCGAAACTCATGGCCTGGACGCCGGCCAGTTCCACCGATCCGAATTCAGCAACGACGACTGCACATGGTTCAGGCCGGCACCAGCTACCCAGCCCGAGGCGGCACGCGGACCATCACGCCGATCACCACTCGCTGGGCTAGCTGACCTCCACGACGATCCCGACCAGTGCCAAGCTCTCGCTGGCCAAGATCATCGAGGAGCAGGAAGAGATCTTCATCCGGCGCCAGCCCGAGTCGGCCCGGCTCGCAAGCCTGGCCGGGTCCTCGCTGGCCGGCGGCGTCGTCTCCAGCTGGCAGATCTCCCGCCCGCAGCCAGTGTGGCTGAGCCACGGCATGGGCTCGAAGCTTTACGACGTCGACGGCAAGGAGTACGTCGACCTGCACGGCGGCTACGGCGTGTCGCTCGCCGGCCACGGTCACCCGGCCATCGTTGAGGCAGTCCGGGCGCAGGTAGAACGCGGCACGCACTTCGCGCAGCCGACCGAGACGGCGATGGCGGTCGCGTCCGAGCTGTCACGGCGATTCGGCCTGCCGCAGTGGCGGTTCGGCAACTCCGGCACCGAGGCGACCATGGACGCGGTGCACCTGATGCGTGCCATCACCGGTCGCGACAAGATCATCAAGGTGGAGGGCTGCTACCACGGCCACCACGACTCGGTGCAGGTCTCGGTTTGCCCGGACGACGACGAGGACGACCGCGGCCATGCCGGCCGGCCTCGCCGAGCTGGAGGCCTATCATCTGCGGGCCGTGTCCGCGCACGGAGGCGACCGCGGCGTTCCGCTGCCTGTCCCAGTGCCTGTCCAGCGGGACCAGGTGGACCTCACGGCCCTGCTCGCGACGACGGAGCACCGCGCCGACGCGGCCGCGGCTGATTAGGCCTCAGCTTCGGCCGGCGAGCATGCGGGCGACCGTCGCTTCGACGCGGTCCGCGGCGATCGTGAGCTGCTCGCGGGTGCGAAGGTGGCGGAGGGTGAGCTCACCGCGTTCCCATTCGTCAAAACCGATGATGACAACGGCGGCGGCGCCCGACTGCGCGGCGCGCTTGAGCTCGGTCCCAAGCTTGCGTGGCTCGACTGGCACAGTGGCGCGCCAGCCGGCCGCGCGGATCTGTGCGGCGACAGTTCGGGCTGCCGCGTGCAGGGCGGGGTCGAGCGGCAGCACCACGACATCGCTCGCCGCCAGCGGGTCCGGCAGCAGGCTGTGCACCTCGAGGAAGTCGATTAGCGTGACGTCGCCCATGCCGAAACCGATGCCAGGAATGCGCCGGTCGGAGAATAGGCCAGTCAGGTCGTCGTAGCGGCCGCCGCCGAACAGTGACCTGGGGTTAGCTTTGTCCGTGTCGAAGACCTCGAAAACAGTCGAGGTGTAGTAGTCGAAGCCGCGCACGATCATCGGGTCGAAGGTCACCAGGTCGCGGCCGCTGCCGGTAAGGATTCTGGCCAGCATGGAGCGGGCGACGGCGCTCGCCGGGAGGCGCTGGATGAGCGCGGCGCCGTCCTGGAGTTCGGCCTCGAGGCGTGCGAATTGGCCGCTGGTCAGGCCGGCTTCGCGGGCGGCGGCGAGGAGGTCCTCGCGCGGCGATTTGGCCCATCGGTCGAGGATGGAGGAGACAGGGCGAACCTGGGCCGGGCTGATTCCGATGAGGTCGGTGAGCAGGCTGTCGAGGAGGACGCGGTCGCTGGCGCGGATCGTGTACATGTTCGGGCTGGCGCCCACACTGGCGAACATCGCGTGGATGACCTCGAAGATCTCGATCTCGCAGTTCGGGCTGTCGGAGCCGAAGATGTCAAGGTTGATCTGCCAGTGCTCACGTGTCCGGCCGCGCTGCGGGCGCTGGTACCGGTGGCAGTTGACGTTGCAGTACCAGCGGACGGGGAACGCAAGCTCGCCCGCGTGTCCCGCGATCATCCTGGCGACCGACGGCGTCATCTCCGGCCGAAGCGCGAGCCGCCTGCCGCCTCGGTCAGTCAGTGAGTACAGCTCCTGGCTCGCGATCTCCGCGCCGGACTTAGCCTCGTAGATCTCGGCTGACTCCAGCAGCGGTCCGTCGTAGCGCTGGTAGCCGAAGCCCTCGACGCACCGATGCAGCGAGCCGAACACCTGCTCCCGTACTGACATCTCCGCTGGCAGGAAGTCACGGGTTCCGCGGTAGGGGGCGGTCGACAGGTACGGCCGCGGCTGGTCGCTCGTGGCGGCGGCGCTTGCGGCCACGGCGGGCGTGGCGGTCACGTCCGGCGTGCCGGTCTCTGGCGTGCCGGTCTGCGGTGTGGGCCGGACTGGCTCGGTGCTGGTCACGCGGCCGATGCTAGGTCCGCTCCGTTGCCCAGCGGAAACGAATAACGCATACGCGGTATCTCGAGGCTGAAGTCGCCGGCTCGCGAGTGCGGCCGGCCGACGTCTCCCATGATGGGGAAGCATCCAGCACAGTCGGCTGTGTCGAATCCTTCGCTGAAGCCGCTGCATGCGCGCCGCCCTTGGTCAGCCGAGTCGGCCTAACCTTTCAGCCAGCTCCGCCGCCGGGAGACTTGGCCGACAACAGCCGCCACAGATCCGGCGCACCTTCAACCATCGGCGAATCTCAACCTGATTGAACATTCACTCAGGTCACCCTTGTCAGGCCAGCGAGCCGACATTTAGACTGAACATTCAGTCAACGCGTTGGGAGCGCGATACTCATGGCCTGGACACCGGCCAGCTCGACCGATCGAAATTCACCAACGACGACGGCACCGGGCGGCGGGGGGCGGCGGCTCGGACCCGTCCGGGCTCAGCCCGCGGACGTGGGAGCTCCCGGCCCCGACGCAGCATCACCATCGGTCCAGCTCCGCGGCCTGGGCTCGGCCCCGGCCGAAGGTGTCCACGAGCCGTCGATCCCGACCCCAGGCGCCGGCCAGGCGTCGATCCCGGTTCCAGGTGCCAGCCAGGCGTCGATCCCGACCACAGGCGCCAGCCAGGCGTCGATCCCGACCACAGGCATCGCCCAGGCGCCGATCCAAACTTCAGCCAGGCGTTCGCTGACCAAGATCATCGAGGAGCAGGAAGAGATCTTCATCCGGCGCCAGCCCGAGTCGGCCCGGCTCGCAAGCCTGGCCGGGTCCTCGCTGGCCGGCGGCGTCGTCTCCAGCTGGCAGATCTCCCGCCCGCAGCCAGTGTGGCTGAGCCACGGCACGGGCTCGAAGCTTTACGACGTCGACGGCAAGGAGTACGTCGACCTGCACGGCGGCTACGGCGTGTCGCTCGCCGGCCACGGTCACCCGGCCATCGTTGAGGCAGTCCGGGCGCAGGTAGAACGCGGCACGCACTTCGCGCAGCCGACCGAGACGGCGATGGCGGTCGCGTCCGAGCTGTCACGGCGATTCGGCCTGCCGCAGTGGCGGTTCGGCAACTCCGGCACCGAGGCGACCATGGACGCGGTGCACCTGATGCGTGCCATCACCGGTCGCGACAAGATCATCAAGGTGGAGGGCTGCTACCACGGCCACCACGACTCGGTGCAGGTCTCGGTTTGCCCGGACGACGACGAGGACGACCGAGGGCCGGCCGGCCACATGGCGTCCCCTCGAGCAGCGGCATCCCCAAAGCGATCACTGACCTGACGTTGATCGTGGGCTTCAACGACCTCGATGCCGTACGACGCAGGCTGGCGGAGAACCCCGGTGAGATCGCTGGCATGATCCTCGAGCCGATCATGATGAATGCGGGCATCATCAAGCCGGATCCCGGCTATCTCGCCGGCCTGAAAGAACTGCTGCACGCGAACGGTGCGCTGCTCACCTTCGACGAAGTCAAGACCGGGCTCACCGCAGGACCCGGCGGCGCAACTGGCGTCACCGGCGTCACGCCCGACATCGTGTGCCTGGCCAAGGCGATCGGCGGCGGCATCGCGGTGGCCGCAGTCGGCGGTACAGCCGACGTGATGTCCCACGTCGCCAACGGCGACTACGAGATGGTCGGCACCTTCAACGGCAACCCGCTTGCCATGGCTGCGTGCAAGGCCATGCTGACCGAGGTGGCTACGCCGGAGGCCTACGAGCGGCTAGACAGGCTGCGGCTTCGGGCGGTCGCTGGCCTGGAGCGCGAGATCGCCCGCAACAGGCTCAACGCCCAGGTAGCGTCGGTCGGCGCGAAGGGCTGCGTGGTGTTCTCATCCGAGCCGGTACGCAACTTCCGTGACTTCCTCAGCGTGCGGGACTCGTTCAGCTATGCGCACTGGCTCTTCCAGCACAACGGCGGGGTCTTCCTGCCGCCGTGGGGCAAGATCGAGCAGTGGCTGATCTCGGTACAGCACGATGTAGACGACGTCGATCTGTTCATTGACAACTTCTCCGCGTTCGCTGCGGCTGTGAGATGAGCGGCGTACTCTCGCCCCAGCAATATGTCGGGTTGAGGCGCGGCTCTGATCATCGTTTCGTTACAACCAAATGCTTGCGCTTCGGCGTCGGCTGAAGCGAGTATTGACGGACCGTTCAGTCAGGCACAGCTGACAGAAATGAGGTGCCGCCCATGCATCCGCGTGAAGGCCGCACGGATCGCGGCGCCGACTCGCTCTTTACTCCGTCTCGGCGCAACTTTATCCGCCAGGGTGCAGCTTCAGCCCTGCTAGCCGGCGGCGCAGGTTCCCTGCTAGCCGCTTGTTCGAGTTCGGGCACGTCCGGTTCGTTGGCGTCCACAGCGCTTCCGTTGCCACGGCCCAATCATCCGGTGACCTGGCCCATATACCCCGGCAACAAGGCGATCAAGAGCGGCCTGGCGTCAGAGAAGAACGCGACTCTGCGGATCTACAACTGGACTGCCTACATCAACCAGGCTGTGGTGAACGACTTCGCCAAGAAGTACAACTGCAAGGTGCAGGTGTCCACGTTCAACACGATGGACGAGGCCCTGGCCAAGATTCACAGCGGGCAGGTCCAGTTCGACGTCTTCATGGGCGTGACGATCGACGTTCTTGGCCCGCTCATCGAGCAGCAGTTCGTCCAGCCGATCAACCACAGCTACATTCCTAACATCACCCAGGCGTGGCCAGACTTCCAGAACCCCTTCTACGACGGCCATTGGCAGTACACGACTCCGTACACGATCTACACCACGGGCATGGCCTGGCGCAAAGACAAGGTGCCGGAGAACCCGTACAAGATGGCCAACCCGTGGGCCATGCCGTGGCAGCCGAAGTACAAGGGCAAAGTCGCGATACTCGACGATTACCGCGAGGGCATCAGCCTCGGCCTGATGAAGAACGGCATTTACGACCTCAACACGACGAGCGCGAGCCAGATCACTGCTGCGGGTCAAGCTCTGCAGAACCTGGCCCAGACCACCAACGTGCAGATCAACAACAACGATTACACCCAGATCCCAACCGGCCAGGTCTGGATTCACCATGCGTGGTCAGGGGACATCGCGGCGGCGCTTTCGTATATGCCCAAGGGCGTGAACGTGGATGTCGTTGGCTACTGGTTCCCGCCTGACGGCCGGGGCCCGGTGGGTAACGACCTGATCACCGTCCTCAAGACAGCGACAAACCCGGTGTTGGCCCACCAGTTCCTGAACTACATGCTGGACCTGCCGAACGTCATGAACAACATCAGCTGGAACGGCTACATGCAGCCACTCAACGAAGTCACGCCGCAGAAGCTGGTCCAGGCCCAGATACTGCCGCCTAGCCTGATGTCGACCGTCGTCCTGCCTTCGTATTTCCGTCGGGGTGTCATGGAGTTGCAGATCCCGGTTTCGACCAACTTGCTGTGGGAGCAAGCCTGGCAGGCTGCAAGCAAGGGGGTATGAGTGCCGCCGCGCGTCCCGGCTAAGCGCGCGGCCCAGCGCAGCCAGCACCGCCTGTTCTGGGTATGCCTGGCGGCACCTGGGATTTTGTGGCTGGCGCTGCTGTTCATCGTGCCTTTCTACGTCGTGCTGTCCATCGCGGCGGGCCGCCTCAACCAGCTATTCGGCACACCCATCGCCGTCTACAACCCGCTGAGCTGGAGCGCCGGCAATCTCGCCGCTGCCTGGCGCGACATCGCTGGCCCTACCGCTTACGTCGGCCCGATCTTGCTGAGGACTCTCTTCTACACTGCCCTGGCGTCCGTTCTGAGCTTGGCAATCGGATACCCAGTCGCCTACTTCGTCGCCCGGTTCGCTGGTAAGCGCAAGGGACTCATGCTCGTCCTGCTGATCGCCCCGTTCTGGATCAGCTACATGATGCGCATGCTCGCGTGGGTCGATCTGCTTCAGACAAACGGCTACGTGAACTCGGTGCTGACGTTCCTCCACGTCACGAGCCACCCGATCAACTGGCTGAGTGGGCAGCCAGTGACTGTGGTGCTGGGCTTGGTCTACGGATACATTCCGTACCTGATCCTGGTGCTGTACGCCGGCCTTGACCGGATCGACCCGGCGCTCCTCGAGGCCGGCCGCGACCTCGGCCTCGGCCGGCTGCGCACGTTCATCCGGGTGACCCTCCCGCTTAGCAGACAACCGATCATGACGGGCATGCTGATCACCGTTCTGCCGATGCTCGGGGACTACTTCACGAATCAGCTCCTTTCCGGGGCAACCAACACGTCCATGATCGGAAACGTCATCGACCAGCAGCTTTCAACTCCGCTGTTCCAGGCGCAAGGGGCGGTGTTCTCTATAGCCCTGCTGCTCATCCTGGTCGTGCCGATGGTCTATTACGTGATAGCCACGAACCGGACGTCGCGGGAGGCAGTGTGACGCACGCAACCGTCGACGCGCCGGCAGGCCGCGAGACCGGAGCGGTGCTGCCTCGCACATCGCGCTGGCGTGCGCGAAATATGTGGCGCCATCCGTGGTTCCTCGAAGGCTTTACCTGGCTGTACCTGGCGTGGTCCGTGGTCCCGATAGCCCTGGCCGTGCTGTTCTCCTTCAACAACGGGAGGTCGCAGGCGGTCTGGCAAGGCTTCTCGTGGCGCTGGTACTTTGCCGACCCGGTCAACTCGGTACTCCACGATCCCGCGTTGCACGCCTCAGTCGTGCAGACATTGAGACTATCTGTGTACACCACGCTGATCGCTGTTCCGCTCGGCGTTGCGTTTGCTCTTGGCATCAACCGATGGCGCGGAGTGACCTCGTCGTCGTTCAACTTCGTGATGATCCTCTCGTTCGTCATTCCCGAGCTGATCTTCGGTGTGGCCATGTTCTTCATGTTCACGGCCCTGTTCAGCTTCGTGCACCTTGGCACTTTCGCGGAGACGCTCGGGCTGGTGACCTGGAACGTGAGCTGGCCGGCGATCATTGTCCAGGCTCGGCTGGTCACCCTGGGCCGACAGTACGAGGAAGCCGCTGCTGATCTGGGCGCCACCAGTGGCAGACGATGCGCAGGGTCATGCTGCCGCTCCTGGCACCAGCGATCTTTGCCAGTGCCGTCCTGGTTTTCTCGAGTGTCATCGACGACTTCGTCATTGTCGATCTGCTGAACTCCAATGCCGCTAACACCCCGATGTCAGTGCTGATCTACTCAACTCAACGTGGCGGCAACGGCGGACCCGCCCTCAACGCTCTGGGCACGATCATGCTGGTCCTGTCTTTCGTCGGTGGCCACGCTCGGCTACGTGGGCTACCGCTGGATGACCCGCGGCGAACGGTCCACCGGCCAGCAAGCGCTCACGGCCATAACCGGCGCCGACTGAGGTGTGACAGGAACGGCCGCACCCAACGGTGCAGAGACGAGCCCGCCACTGATGTTCAAACCGACGGGCCCAGGATCGCTAGGGCGTCTACGGCGACCGCGCCGTCAGGGCCGCAGATCAGCGGGTTGATGTCAAGGGCCTCGAGCTGGTCCCAAGCTCCATCGCCAGCTCCGATACGCCGCGGATCGCCCGGATGACGGCGTCCAGGTCGGCGGCCCGGACCCCGCGGACCCGTCCAGCAGCGCCCGCACGCGGAGGTCGGCTAGCAGGTCGGCGGCCAGCCCGGCGACACCGGCGGCAGCGCAACCCGCCGGTCCGCCAGCAGCTCGACGAGCACTCCGCCGGCCCCGACGACGACGAGCGGACCAAGTTCTGGATCCGCGACGATCCCGAGGGCCAGTTCCACGCCAGGCGGTATTGATTGACAAACGAGCGCCCGCGGGCCGAGGCGGGCCGCCAGGTCGGTGTAGGCGCCCACGAGCTGCTTCGACATCGCCGATGCCGAGCACGACACCGCCGACGTCGGACTTATGCTGAATTTGCGGCTCGTCGGTCTTGAGCACGACCGGATAGCCGAGCTCCTCGGCAGCAGCCGTCACCGCGGCCACGTCGGCGGCAGGCCGCGCTGCAGCGACACTGATCCCGTACTCGGCCAGCAGCTCGAGTAGTGCAGCACCGGAAGCCTGGCCCGACGCGAGCAGTGCGACACCACGAGCCTGCCGGTCCGGTCGGATGCCGCCATCGCCCCGCGGCTCGTCGGTGCCGGATCCGTCCAGTTCGGCCTGGCGGGCGTGATCCAGCAGATGCCGCAGCGCAAGCAGCCCTGACCGCGTCCCTTCCAGGACCGGCACACCAGCGGCGCGCAGTTGTCTCGCCACGTCCAGGTCGATGGCACTGCTGAGGTTGCTGAGCACGCCTAGTGGCTTGTCTGTCCGCTCGGCGACGTCCAGCATCGCGAGCGGGTAAGACTGGTCGCCGTCGAGCTCATGCACAAAGTCAACGGCGAGCGCGACAGCCTGCACGGCCGGATCGGCCGCGAGAGCGAGCAGCGAGCCGCCGAATAGTCCCCTGTCGTCAGCGCCCGTGCCCCAGACGTCGAGCGGATTTGCCGGAATCGAGGCCGGGATCGAGCAGGTCGCTGAGCCGCTCCAGACGGTTGCCGCGCCGATCTCCGCGAACGGCACGCCGACCGCTTCGGCGACGTCCACGACGTGCGCACGCTCGAGGCCCGAGTCATGCACGGTCGCGATGCCGGCGCCCGAACGACCGAGCCCAGCTCGAACGCGCCGCCCGATCGCAAAAAGCTCCAGCGTGTCGGCGAACTCCGCCAGATCGTTCACCCGCAGCACCCCGTACGCCCTCGCCAGTGCCTCCCAGCCGCGTCGGAGCCGGCCAGCGCACCGGAATGCGCGGCGACCATCTCGCGACCACCAGCCGAGCTGCCGACGCTCAGCAGCACCACCGGGATGTCACGGGCGGCAGCAGCAGCCAGCACGCTTCGCAGCCCAGCGCCATCGCGGATGACCTCGAGCACAAGCCCAAGCACACGAGTTTCCGGCAGGTCCAGCGCGTACTCCAGGTAGGCCGGCGCCGCGGTCACGAGCTCCTGTCCGGACGACACAGCCACCGTGAAGCCGATGCCGCGCCTGGCCCGCAGCAGCGCCGAGAACACCGAGCCCGAGTGCGTCACCAGCGCAACCGGGCCGGCGGGCAGCGGATCGGGCTCGGTGTAGCCGATGGCACGCAAGCCATAGACGACATTGACGAATCCCATGCATCCGGCACCGCACAGGGCCATGTCAGCCGAGCGCGCGATCGCCGTGAGCCGTTCTCGCAGCACCGGCCGGTCGTCGTCGGGCGCGCGTCGCGCGGGCGCGCGTTGAGCGGGCGCGCGTTGAGCGGGCGCGCGTTCCGCGGGTGCACGTTCCTCGGGCGCACGTTCCTCGTGCGCGTTGCCGAAGATGACCGCGCCCCGGCAGCCGACCGCAGCGGCGAGGGCTAGCTGTTGCTCGAGAGCCGCCATCCGGCACGGCGAGCAGAGCCAGGTCGGGCGGCTCCGGCAGGTCGGACAGCGACGGAAAGCACTGCGCGCCGTCGAGTTCGGCGTACCTCGGGTTGATCGGGTAGACACGCGGTCGCGCTGGGCTCTTGGCCACCTCCTCGAGCATCCGGCGGCCGAAGCTGGCCGGCCGCGACGACGCCCCGACCAGCGCCACGCTGCGCGCTTCGAGCATGGCCCGGACCGCCGCGCCAGCCGCGGAGCGGTCGGCGCGGCGGTCCGGACGCAGGCCGACCCCGTTCCCTTCCGTATGGGTTGACAGGGTCGTCATGACCGCCGGAACGCCTTGCGGGCGGCAGCCGTCGCGGGCAGCGGACTTCCGGTCGGCGATCGCGGCCCTGGCCGCCTGCCAGCCGGGGATGCCGCAAACGCCGCCGCCAGCGTGGGTCGCTGAGCTGCCGTAGTAGAGGCCGCTGACGGGCGTCCGGTAATCCGCGAAGCCGGGCGCAGGCCGCATGTGGAACAGCTGCTCGAGCGACAGCTCGCCGTGGAAGATGTTCCCGCCGATCAGGCCGTACTCGTGCTCCATCTCGTAGGGACCGACAACGTCACGGTGCAGAATCGAGCCCTTGAAGTTCGGCGCGAGCTCGTTGTAGCAGTCGATCATGCGGTCGGCGTACGCCTCGAGCTCGGCCGTATGCGGCTCGGTGCTCCAGTCCGACGGCACCCACTGCGTGAACAGCGACATGATGTGCGTGCCCTCCGGACTCAGCGTCTTGTCGAACGCTGTGGGGATGACGCCGTCGCTGAACGGCCGCACCGCGGCCTTGCCGTCGCGGGCGTCCTGGAAAGCGCGCGCGATGTAGTCCATCGTCGGCGCCATCTCGACCGAGCCAGTGTGGTGCTCCTGCAGGTGCGATCCGGGGTCGGCGATGAAGTCGGGCAATTCCGCGAGGGCGAGGTTGATCTTTACGACACCGCTCCGGCTCTTCCACCGCTCAATGTCCGTGGTGAAGGTATCCGGCAGGTGCTCACGACCGACCTGGTCCAGGAACGCGGTCTTCGGATGCAACGTCGACACCACGACTTTGGCCCGGATCTCGTCGCCATTGGCCAGCGCGACGCCAACGGCCTTGCCGCCCTCGACGAGCACGCGTGCGACGGGGGCGTTGATGCGGATCTCGGCGCCGTTCTCGCGGGCCGCCCGCTCGATGGCACTGGACACCGCGCCCATGCCGCCTTCCTGGAAGCCCCAGTTGCCGAGGTGACCGTCTCCCACGTCCCCGATCGAGTGATGCGCCATCACATATGCAGTGCCCGGCTCGTACGGTCCGGCCCACGTCCCGATGACGCCGTTCACCGCGAGCGCGCCCTTGACCTGCGGCGACTCGAACCAGTCGTCCAGCAGGTCACCGATGCTCATCGTCATCAGGCGCGTGACGTCCGCGATCGTCCGGACGTCAAGGCCGCGGTTTCGCCAGGCGAGCTTCAGCGTGCCCGCCAGGTCGCGCGGCTTGTGCGAGCCGATCGCTGGCGGCACCGTCAGCAGCAGCGGGCCCAGCACGTCGGCCAGGCCGGCTATCCACGCGTCCCACTTCGGCATGGCGTCCGCGTCCTTCTTGGACCACTGCGACACCGACTCGTGGTTGCGCCTGGCGTCGTCGGCATACAGCTTGATCGACCCGCCCTCGGGGAACGCCTGGTAATACGGCCCCATCGGGTAGATCTTGTAGCCGTGCCGGTCCAGCTCAAGGTCCTTGATGATCGTCGGTGGCAACAGGCTCATGACGTAGGACAGCCTCGTCACCTTGAACTCTGGTGCCTCCGGCCAGACGGCGTCCGTCGTGGCCGCACCACCTGTCTTGTGACGGCCTTCGAGAACGAGGGTTCGCGCGCCCGATCGCGCCAGGTACGCGGCTGCCACGAGCCCGTTGTGTCCTCCGCCAATAACGATGGCGTCGTATGTTGCGGCCATGTGCCAGCCTCCGTAGTGTTGCCGCCACCGTGCGCACCGGGTGGTGCGGCACGGCGGCACCAGGTGGTTCAGCGTCCGCACCGGATGGTGCGGGGCCTCCCGCGCAGTGCCAGCCAAGTCCGCGCAGTGCCAGCTACTTCCGCGCAGTACTAGCTGACGCTGCGCGGAATGTTTGACTGAATGTTCAGTTTAAGAAATGATGGAGCGTGTAGGCAAGAGGAGACTGGCATTTCTCGATGCCGGATCTTGTTCTGCTTATCGGTGCTATGGCGAAAGCCGCGAAATAACTGCGAACTAGCAACGAGGGCAACACGCAGACAGACGGCACGAGAGCCGGAATCATTGCCGTCATGAGAGGAACTGCTGCGATGACAGTCCGCGCAGCCGACGGCGCTGAGGTGCCGGGGACCGCCGATCAGCGGCGCGAGCAGATGCTGCACGCCGCGCTCGAGGTCATATCGGCCCGCGGTTATGCCGATACCCGTATCGCCGATGTCGCCGAGCGCGCCGGCGTGAGCCCGGCGCTTGTCATTTACTACTTCAAGACCAAAGACCAGCTGCTCACCGAGGCCATCAGGTATTACGAAGACAACTGGTACGCCGTCGGCCAGAGCCGGATGGCGCGCCTGAAGACAGCCGCCGAGCGGCTCGAGGAATTCGTCGCGATGAGCTGCCTGAATGAGGCGGACCCCGAGCCGACAAGCTCGTGGCAGCTGTGGCTGGACTTCTGGGCTCAGGCGGCTAGGAACGCCGAGGTCGCCGGCGTCCGGCAGAAGTCCGACGAGCGGTGGCGCGACGTCATCTCGACGCTGGTCCAGGAGGGCCAGGAAGCAGGCGAGTTCCGGCAGATCGATACGGCGGACTTCGCCATCTACCTGTCCACGCTGCTCGATGGGCTTACCATCCAAATCGCGCTGAACGACCCAGTAGTTGACTCGCCGCGTGCTTTTGAGCTAACCATGCACTTTGTGGCTGATCAGCTGGGCTTTGACTGGACGCCCGACCGTAGCCGGGAGCGCCTTGATGGCGGCCGGGATTCGGCAGACCAGCCGGACTTCGATGAAGGGTAGGTAGCCGACGTGGCAGGTGGCCGAATCGAGCTTGTCTCGCTCACCAAGCGCTTCACCGAGGTCGCCGTCGACGACATCGACCTCCAGATCGCGAGCGGTGAGTTCTTCTCCTTGCTCGGCCCGTCTGGCTGCGGCAAGACGACCACCCTGCGCCTGATCGCCGGCTTCGAGCAGCCGACGGCCGGCAAGATCCTCCTCGACGGCCAGGACGTCTCGGCTGTGCCGCCGCACCGCCGCAACGTGAACACCGTCTTTCAGAGCTACGCCCTCTTCCCGTTCCTCACTGTCTTCGACAATGTGGCGTTCGGCCTCCGCAACAAGCGGCTGCCCAAGGCGGACCTCGAGCAGCGCGTGTATTCCACGCTTGAACTGGTGAAGCTGCGCGCGTTCGAGAAGCGCAGGCCCGGGCAGCTGTCCGGCGGCGAGCAGCAGCGGGTGGCGCTCGCCAGGGCCCTAGTGCTCCAGCCCTCGGTGCTGCTGCTCGACGAGCCGCTCGGCGCGCTTGACGCCAAGCTTCGTCGCTCGCTCAAGGTTGAGCTCAAGGCGCTGCAGGAGCAGGTCGGCATCACGTTCCTCTACGTGACGCACGATCAGGAGGAAGCGCTGACCATGTCCGACCGCCTTGCGGTCATGCGCGACGGCAAGATCGTCCAGATCGGCTCGCCGACGCAGGTATACGAGGAGCCGGCCGACACGTACGTCGCTGACTTCCTCGGCGTGTCCAACCTGATGCCGGTCGACATCGTGTCCCGTGGGCCCGGCTCGCGGTGCGAGGCCCGGCTCGGCGAATCGGTCCTAGCCGTGGATCACGGCGGTCTCGACGCCCCGGATCACTCGCACGCAGTCATCCGGCCGGAGCGGGTGCGAATCGAGGAGTTCGGGTCGGCCGGACCGAACCGTGTCCCGGCCATGGTCGAGCGCCTCGTCTACCTGGGCTCGGCGACGCAGGTGTATCTGCGGCTCGCGGCCGGCACCGACATCCAGGCGCTCTTGCAGAACGACGGCGGTCAGACCGAACTCGCTCAGGGCACGCCCGTGCACGCGTACCTGGCGCCGGACGCGCTGCGTGTGCTCAGCGGCGGCACTCCGGCCGCTGACTTGAATGCGACCGCCGAGCCCGAGGTCATGCGCCAGGCCAGCTAGCCGGCGTCGCCCTTTCCGCCTACCTGGTCGGGGCCGCCGGCCGAGCGCGGATTAGAAGATCACGTAGACCTTGCGGATCGTTTCGTGGATCTGCCAGGTACCGGCCCACCCAAGCGGGAACACGGCCGTCCCGCCCGTCGCGATCTCCACTGGCTCGCCGTCGTCGGGAGTCACGGTCATCCGGCCGGCCACGATGTGCACGAACTCGTGCGTCTCCAACTTCCAGTAGGACGGCCCTGGCGTGCATTCCCAGACACCGACCTCCTGGTCGCCGTCGTTCCACAGGGTAAGACCTGAGGTCTGCATGGGCTCGCCGGTTGCTTCCTCGAGCGGGCCCCAGTCCTCGAGCTCGGCAGCCGCGGCCGCGGCTAGGTAGGGGGTTACGTCGGTCATGTGCCGGTGTTCCTTTCGGATCGCATTGAGGGAGATCGGGGTCTGCGGCTCGGCGGCCGAGTTTCAGGAGAGCGTGAGCTTGCCAGGCGCCTGCGGGGCATACGTCGCGTGCGGCGCCTGCGGCACCATGCGGGGCATCCGGACCATGCGGAGCATGTGCGGGGAACGGCAGCGCGATCGGATCAGTGCCGAGCCGGCTGTTGCCCACCGCGTCGAACCGGTCAAGTCCCAGCTCGGACACGTCGACCACGTCGGAGGTGCCGGTGAGCGCCACGTCGGCGGCGGCGCGCGCCACAGCTGGCCCCCACATCATCCCGGCACCGCCCGCGCTGACGACGGTGGCGCCCTGAATGGTCTGCGTTCCCGCTATTGCCGGACCGATGATCGGCAGGTGGTCGGGCGTGTAATCGATGGTCGCGGCCCAGGTCCGGCGCAACCCTAGCCCAGCGGTCACGGGCACCAGCTCGGCCAGTCGCTGGCGCATCAACGCCAGGTAGGGCTCGTCGATACAGGCAGCGACGCCAGGCGGCTCGTCCGGGTTGCTCATGCCAAACAGCAGACCGCCCTCCTCGGGCCGCCAGTACAGCCCGGCCGACAAGTCGAACACCATCGGCACCCGCTCGGGCGCCAGGTCGGGGTGCGGCTCGGTGACTGCGACCTGGTGGCGAACCCCGCCGACCGGAACGCGTACCCCGGCCAGCCCTGCCACCTCCGCGAGCTCGGGACCGCCGGTCAGCACGACGAGTGGCGTGCTGATGGGCCCGGCCGATGTGCGGACGCCGGACACCGCGTCGCCGCTGGTGTCGAGGCCGAGGAACGTCACGCCCTCGCGCACCTGAACCCCTGAGCTGGCCAGCGCCACCGCGTACGCGATCACGTTGCGGGGCGGAGTGAGATAACCGTCTTCCGCGCAGTAAGTGCCGCCCAGCGTGTGACCCGGCGCCAAGGTTGGGTTGATCGTGTCCAGCTGACCCGGTTCTAGCCACCGAACGCGCAGGCCGAGCCCGTTCTGCATCTCCATCCGCGCTCGTGCGGCCACGACATCGGCGTTCGTGAAGCACGGCAGCACATATCCCTGCGGAGTGAAGCCTGAGTCGATGCCGAGCTCATCACGCTGGCTGAGGTAGAACTTGCGAGACCACTCCCCAAGCTGGACCGCCCATGGCGTGCCGCCCTGCGTGCGCACAACGCCAGCCGCGCGGCTGCTCGCGCCTTGGCCAAGCGTGCGTTTCTCCAGCAAGACAACCCGGCCGACCCCGCTGCGGCGAAGGAAGTACGCGCACCAGGCGCCCAATGTCCCGCCGCCGACGACCACGGCATCCGCCGAATCGCTCTCCTGCATGTGCACCGGTCCATCCGCGCTTAGCTCGTTCTGCCGCGCCTGCCGACGGCCAGACCATCCTGTCAGGAGCTGGGCCGTTCGGCTGGTCTGGGGCGGGCACGGTTCCGGCTGATGATGGCATGGACTGAACGTTCAGTCAAGGTCAGTTCTGGGAACGGGCTTGGCCAGCGTCCACCTAAGCCGACACCGCGAAGCCGCGGCGTACGTCTAGGGACCGGAACAGATGCGCGAGGCAGCGGCGTGGTCCCGCTGACCCGAACAGCGGAGGCGGCGGCCGCGCGTCGCGGCCGCCGCCCCCTTTGCTAAGCGCGAGTCGGCTAGCGGTTTGGCTAGCGACCCCGCCGCATCATTCCACGGCGCTTGCGCATGCCGCTGCTCTTCTTTGAGCGCATGACGACTCTCATCGTGAGCATGGTCGCGCAAATGGCGGCGATCGCCATGGCGGGCTTCATGAAGCGCATGAGCGATTTCCCTCCCCGACGTCCTACAGGCGCCATTCGTGCAAATCGGCCTAGCCGGGGCGGACCCCGGCCGGCACGACGGTGCTGTAGATCAACTTGGCTGGTACCCGTCCAGCTAAACCGAGAAACTGAGACTCGCCGGCGCCAACCGACTTTGGTCGTACCGAGGCCGGTTGCCCGAACTGCGTCTCCCGTCTTGCCCCCAGGATCGCCTGACGCGCTGCACGCCGCGACCCGCCGCTCGGCGCGCCGCATGCCGCGATCGCCGCCGGGCGCCGCATGCGCAACCCGCCGCCCGGTTCCCGCGCGCCCAAGCGACCCATTGGCAACGACCGGCACACCCTCTAGACTGAACAGTCAGTCAAACAGCGCAACGAAGGACGGCACAAGGCGCGATGTACGGATTGTCAGAAGAGGATCTACGGATTCAGGATCGCGCCCGCACGTTCGCCGACGAGCTCATCCCGTTCGAGGTCGAGGCCGAGATGAACGGCGGCGACTTGCCGAAGGATGTCGTCGCCGGCCATAAAGCCCGCGCGATCGAGCTCGGCCTGTTCGCCACGAACATGCCCAGAGAGTTCGGCGGCAGCGGCTGCACCTCGCTCCAGCAGGTCCTTGTCCAGGAGCAGGTCGGGCGCGTCACTAACGCCCTCGCCTGGGTTGCTGCGACCCCGCCGTCCTGGCTGCCGAGCGTCGCCACCCCGTACCAGCTCGACAGGTTTGTCGTGCCGACGGTCCGCGGTGACCGCGAGGAGTGCTACGCGATCACCGAAGAGAGCGCAGGGTCCGACGTCGACGGCATCGTCGCGACAGCGCGCCGCGATGGCGACAGCTACGTGCTCGCTGGCGAGAAATGGCACGTGACGTCCTTCAACACCGCCGACTACGCCTTCTTCCAGGGCAAGCTGGTCGGCGGCGAGCATGACGGCCAGCACGCCATGTTCATCGTCGACCTGCCGAGCCCTGGTGTGACGGTGGTCCGCACCCCGGCGTACACGCACACCTTCGGCCATCATCACCCGATCGTCCGTTTCAGCGAAGTACGCGTGCCTGCGACTCACCTCGTCGGCGCCGAGGGCGACGGGATGAGCTTCGCTTATGAGTGGTTCAGGTTCGAAAGGATGATGGTCGCCGCCCGGTGCCTCGGCGGCGCCCAGCGTCTTGTCGACGAAATAACGACGTTTGCCAAGGACCGCGAGGTCCAGGGCAAGCCGATCGCGAACCTAGGCGCCATCCAGGGCATGCTCGCCGACAGCCTGACCGAGCTGTTCGCCGCTCGCGCCCTCGTCTATGAAACGGCACGCGGGATCGACGCCGGGGCGGACGTCAAGGTGCAGCATGCGCAGTGCTCGATGGCCAAGTTGTACGCATCGGAGATGGCGGGCCGGGTGGCCGACCGGGCGGTGCAGGTGTTCGGCGGCCGCGGGTACATGCGCGAGAACGTCGCCGAACGGTTCTTCCGCGAACTGCGGGTCGAGCGGATCTGGGAAGGAACCAGCGAAGTCCAGCGCTCGATCATCGCCGACCAGATGATCAAGCGCGGGCCTCGCACGCTGGCCTGATCTGCGTCTCACCGCGCCCGTCGGCCCGGCTACCGAAGGCCTGCCTCATGTCGACGGCTCGCCCCTGCGAGGGCTCTGCCGACTGCCGGAGGCGCGGCCCACCGGAGGAGGCACCGCCTACTGTCGGAGGCACTGCCTAGACTGCCCACATGAGCGAGTTGTCCGTTCGCGACGGCGCCACGAGCCCTTGGGCACCTGGTTATCGCGAATGGCTGCCTGATCGACGCGTACGCGACGCCATCGCGTGCCTGTGGGTCAGCGTGACCGCGGCCGACGCGCCGCCTTCCGTAGCGGCAGTCATGCCGGATGGTTGCACGGACTTGATCTGGCAGCACGGCAAGGGCGCCTTCGTGGCGGGTCCCGACACCGGGCCTGCACCGGCCGACCTGCCGCCCGGGACGATTTTCGTGGGTGCGCGATTCTGGCCTGGTGCGGGCGGGCCTGCGCTCGGCTGGCCGCTGGTGGACCTTCGCGATCAGCGCATCGACCTCGCAGATCTGCTGCCTGGACTAGCGAGCCAGCTGGCCGCCGACCTCACTCCCGAGAGGGCGCTGGCTACGGTGACGGCCCTCGCGGCGCAGCTCGTCGCGAACGCTCCACCCGACAGGCTCGTGGTGACGGCCACCCGGCTGCTGGCCGCGGGACAGACCAGCGCGACCGACCTCGGCCCGGCGCTGGCGGTCAGCGAGCGCCAGCTGCGGCGGCGATTCGACGTGACCGTCGGCTACGGCCCCAAGACCATGCAGCGGATCCTGCGGTTCCGCCGTGTCATCGAGCAGCTGGCGGCCGCGTCGGGCTCGATCGACTTGTCTGACCTGGCCATCCGGACGGGCTACGCGGACCAGTCGCATCTGACCCGCGAGACGACCAGGCTGGCCGGCCTTCCGCCCGCGGCGCTAGCGCGGTCCTTCGCCGTTGCGCAATAGCCGCCCGGCGCAGCCCTCAACAGCGGGTATCACCGCGCGGGACTGGCTGCTCGCTCTACGATCGCACCATGGCGATCAGCGATGAAAAGTACGTGTCCTCGACGACCTTCCGCAAGTCGGGCACGCCCGTCTCGACAGCGACGTGGATCGTCGACCTGGACGGCGGCCGCGTCGGCTTCTGGACCTCATCGAAGTCCGGCAAGTACAAGCGGCTCCGCAACAATCCCCGCATCACGCTTCAGGCTTCCGACGGGCGCGGCAGGGTGAAGGCAGGCACGGCAGCCGTCGAAGGAACCGTGAACCTTTCCACATCCGGGCCCGATTTCGACGCGGTGCAGAGCAAGGTCCGGGCGAAGTACGGCTTCATGGTGCCGGTCTCGAACCTCTTCAACACCATCGGCCACATCGGCAAGTCGTTCCCGTACGGTGACGTCGCTGTCGCCGTAACGCTCGACCAGAGCTAGGCCGCTGCTCGTATCGCCTGGACCTGCGTGGCCTGGGCGACGAGCGTGCCATCCGGGCCGTGCATGTTTGTCTGTACCGTGACACTCCAAGCGAACCTGCGAGCCGCCGCCAGCCCTGCCTGCGGGCGTGACCCTGCTAGCCGACGTGAGCCTGCCTGGCGGGCGTCAGGCTGCCAGCCGGGCCTACCTGCCAGCTACGTCAGATGCGCACCCGCGCCGGTCAATCGGATTCCAACTGGCTAACCGCAGCACCGGCCGAGCGCAGTCACGCCGGCAGGTTGGCCTCGATCGCCTCGATAAGCTCCGGCGCCTCAGGCGTCGTCATCGGCCGGAACCGCGCGATTACGGCGCCGTCCGGCCCCACCAGGAACTTCTCGAAGTTCCACTGAATGTCCCCCGCCTGGCCCTCTGCATCTGCGGTCGCGGTGAGCTCGGTGTAGATCGGGTGCCGATCCGGCCCGTTGACCTCGATCTTCTCGAACATCGGGAAGCTGACCCCGTACGTCGCCGAGCAGAACTCGGCGATCTCTTCGGCGCTGCCGGGCTCCTGCCCGCCGAACTGATTGCACGGGAAGCCGACGACAGCGAAGCCGCGATCCGCGAACTGCTCATGCAGTGCCTCGAGGCCCGTGTACTGCGGAGTCAGGCCGCACTTGGAAGCAACGTTGACGATCAGCAGCGTCCTGCCATCCAGATCTGCCAGGGATGACGGCTGGCCCGCAAGAGTGTTCACGGGGATGTCGCGCACGGTCACTAGTGGAATCCTCACGCTCGATCGATCGCTGCGACTGGAGCAGCGCAGCACTCGCTGACAACACCGCAGTATGCCGGGATATGCCGCGTCGCACACGCGTCCCGACGCACCAGCGCCAGCGCCCGCGCCAATGGACGCGCTTCGTGTCGCCGCATCAAGATGGTCACCGTGGATTCCCGGACCGAATCAGCCGTCAACTGGCTCCTCGGCTCCAGCGAGCCAGCGATCCGGCTGATGACACGCCGCGATCTGCTCGATGGCCCATCCGAATTCGACCCCGACGAGATCCTCGGCGGCCCGAAGGTCACGGCGCTGCTGTCGGGCCAGGCCGCCGACGGCGGGTTCGGGGTGAGCTTCTACCGCAAGTGGACCGGCGCCCACTGGCGCCTGATCTCGCTGACCGAGCTCGCTGTACCGGAGCACGAACCACGGGCAGTCACTGCAGCCAGCTCAGTCCTCGCGCACCTTGGCCCGAGCCGCCGAAGCGTTACGGTGATCGACGGTCTCCCCCGCCGCTGCGCCTCGATCGAGGGCAACGCGCTAGCGGTATGCAGCCGGCTCGGCCTGGCGGCCAACCCTCAAGTAGCAGACCTGGCCGCAGCTCTCGTCTCCTGGCAGTGGCCAGACGGTGGCTGGAATTGCGACCTCAAAGCCAGTGGCCGTCGCTCGTCGTTTCACGAGACACTGGGACCGGCCTGGGGCCTGCACGAGTATTGGCAGGCGACCGGCGACGCGGAGGCCCGCGAAGCCGCCGATCGGGCAGCTGAGCTGTTCCTCCAGCACCGCCTGTTCCGCAGCGTGCGCACCGGCGAGGTGATCAACCGCCAGTGGCTGGTGCCGCATTACCCGCCCTACTGGCATTACGAGATCCTGCAAGCGCTCGTTGTGCTCTCCCGGATGGGCAAGGTCGGTGACTCCCGGGCCGACGAAGCCATTCACGAGATAGAACGTGGCCGCCTGCCCGACGGGCGATGGCGAGCTGGCGGCTGGTGGTGGAAGCCGGGTGCTGGATCGATCACCCCGGAGGTCGTGGATTGGGGCCGCGACGGCCCGAACGAAATGATTACCCTGAACGCCCTGCGCGTCTTGCGCGCCGCCGACCGCCGTTGATGCGAAACGGTCACCAGAGCTAGCTAGCACCGACCTCGGGGACAAAGTTAACCAACCTTCCCAAAAGCTAGACCTGGCCAGCCTGCAGAGCTGACATTTCACGCCGGAGGTGCATCTCGGTGAACGATTTATACCGTTCTGCGTGCACCTCCAACGTGAAATGTCGCGGCGGCTAGCGCCGGAGCACCCGTTTCGAACAATTTGTTCTGCGGGCGCAGGAGGGCAGCATCCCGACCGGCCGCTAGCGATACGGCGCTTGGCGGGCGGGAGTCGACTGTGCGGCACATTTGCTCTGCGCGACGTCGACGCCACGCTATGTTGCGCCCCCTTTCGCGGCGGTACGCCGCGTTCGAGGCGAGTTGGGGACCGGCGCCCAGGTCGCGGTCGCAAAGCCGCCCAGGACCTTCAACGCGGCTTGCTCTCGAGCGATTACTCGTGTATGACTAATCACGTGTCTTCGATCCGCCTCTTCATTCTCGGCACGCTCGCCACGAGCGGTCCGCTGCACGGGCATCAGATCCGGCAGCAAGCACAGCTCGACCGCACCGAATACTGGGCCGACATCCAGCCGGGCTCGGTGTACGGGGCGCTCAAACGCCTGGCTAACGAGGACCTGGTACACGAGCTGCGGACCGAGAAAGTCGGCAACCGGCCCGAGCGCACCATCTACGAGATCACGCCGGCAGGACGCCGGTCACTGGATGCCATCCGGCATGGCGCACTCCGCGACCTGGACCGGCACTTCGACGTATTCGACCTAGCGCTGACCCAGTCCCGCGATATCGCGGACGAGGACCTCGAGAAGATCGTCGATTACCGCATCGCCGCTCTCCGGGCGCAGTTGGACTCGCAGAGGCACCAAGCCGAGGTCGCGGATCCATACCTGAACGAGGCCGAGCGCATGGTGATCCAGCATGTGATCGCGCGGACCGACGCGGAACTTCGCTGGCACACCGAGCTTTCAGCACGACTGCCGAAGATCGCAGCGGACTTCCGGGAAGGCGTCGGCGGGCCGCAGCAGTTGACAGATCCTCAAGCGAAAGGCACGCGCCCATGAGCACATCCGCTGCTACCCCAGCAGCAGAGCACCCCGCCACCACGGCGTCGCCTGCCAGCGACGGGCACGGCTGGCGCGCGGTCTCGATCGTGCTGGTCGGCGCTTTCATGGCGCTGCTCGATACCACGATCGTGAACGTCGCGCTGCCGAGCATCAGGTCCGGGCTGCACGCATCGTCGGCCAGTCTGGAGTGGATGGTCTCCGGCTACGCGCTGGCATACGGGCTGGCGCTCGTGCCCGGCGGACGTGCTGGCGACCGCTTCGGGCACAAGACCACGTTCCTGATTGGTCTGACGATCTTTACCTTGGCGAGCGTCGCGTGCGGCGTTTCCCAAACACAGGGCGAGATCGTCGCGTCCCGCATCGTGCAGGGCCTGGGAGCGGGACTGTTCTTCCCGTCGATCAGCGCAACGATCCAGCATTCGTTCACCGGCCCGGCCAGGTCGAAGGCATTCGGGGTACTCGGCGCAGTGATCGGCGTCTCGACCGCCATGGGACCCCTGCTAGGCGGGCTCATCATCGCCGGGGTGGGAGTCACCGACGGCTGGCGCTGGGTGTTCCTGGTCAACCTCTTCATCGGCGCGGTCGCGATCCCGATGGCGGCCTGGCGGCTTCCACGCGCCGAGGTGCACACCAAGCGGGGATTCGACCCGATCGGCCTCGCCCTGCTGACGGGCGGCCTCCTTCTTCTGCTGGTCCCGCTCGTCGAGGGCCAGACGGTGGGCTGGGCGGCCTGGACCTGGATCTGCTTCGGCGGGTGCGTCATCGTGTTCGCGCTGCTGGCGGTCTGGGAGACTCGCGCCGAGGCCAGCGGCGGTGATCCGCTGCTCAAGCCGGCCCTGCTCCGGCAGACCTCGTTCTCGGCCGGAGCGGTCTTCGCGATCGCATTCTTCGGCGGGTTCAGCAGCGTCTTCTTCACGCTGTCGATCCTGTGGCAGGAGGGCCTTGGGCACTCGGCGCTGATCACCGGACTCGTGATTGCCCCGTTCTCACTCGGTACCCTCGTGGCCGCGGCCAACAGCGACAAGCTGTCCGCCAGGCTCGGCCGGATGGTGCTGGTGCTCGGATGCTCGCTGCTTCTGATCGGGCTCGCCTTCGTGGTCCTGGTGATTCACCTGACGAGTCCGGCCGTTAGCGGCTGGGACCTGGTCGGTCCGCTGCTGCTAGCCGGTGTCGGTACCGGCATGACGATCGCGCCGAACCAGGACTTCGTGCTCGCGACGGTGCCTCGCCGGGAAGCCGGGCACTGCAGCCGGCGTGCTGAGTACGTCGCAGCGGGTCGGCACCGCAATCGGGATCGCGATCATCGGGACCGTCCTGTTCGGCAGTCTCAGGTTCGTGCCCGGACCCCACGCGGTTGCAAACGCGTTTACACACAGCGCTCAGCTGGCGCTGCTCGCCAACCTGGGGTTCGTGGTCGTGGCGCTGATCCTGGTGCTAGCCCTGCCCCGCGAGATCCCTGAGCGCGCGGGCCGCTAGCGACTGCACCGCCGACCGGCTAGCCGCGCCGCGAGCTAGCCAGCGACGGCCGACACCGCCTGGCTCCATACCGGCCGCCCGGCATAGCCGCGAGCAACCTGAGTCACGAACTGGTAGACCGCGTCCTCGTCCGGCGATAGCGGCCCCGGGACAGCATGCTCAGAGCTCAAGCCGCGCTGAACGGACTCACACGCACTCCAGTCCTGCTGGTTCGTGATGTCCCAGAACTCGACCGCGTAGCCCGGATCGAAGCCGGGCTTGTTCAGAGCCTCGGGAGCGAACGCCCAGGTGCACTCGATCAGCGTGCGATTGGCGGCAAGCGGCGTGAGCAGGTGCGTCATCACGTAATCCGGGTGCAGGCTCAGGAGCACGTTCGGGAAAATGTTGACGTAAATCACCGTGCGCAGTCCGGTCGCGTCCAGTCCACGCAGCGGTAGGCCGAGGCTCGTCCCGTCCAGCGACATGGTGTCCATGCCCGGCCGCAAGTCCATCCAGCCACCGACCCAGGGCCCGCTCGGCCGGTAGTTCTCGCCGCTCTTGGGCGGGCTCACCCTGCACAGTTCGGGGTGGATCATCGGGCAGTGATAGCACTCGTGGTAGTTCTCCGTGAGGATCTTCCAGTTGGCTGCCGCGTCGTAGGAGTGGCGGCCGGCGACGACGAGCCGTTCCGGTTCGTAGGGCGCGACAAGCTCGTCGAGTTCGCCGAGCGCCGTCTCCAAGCCGCCGGCGGTGCCCGAGCCATCAACGAAGATCAGACCGTGCCAGTCGGTGACCTTCAGCTCGATCAGGCCCCACTTGCTGTCATCGAAGCCGGCCCTGCCCTTGAAGCCCTTGGCTGTCTTGAGGTCACCGTCCAGCTCGTAGGTCCACGAATGGTACGGACATACGATCGACTTGGTCTGGGCCGACTCACCGCACGGCAGCAGTTCGTGGCCGCGATGGCGGCACGTGTTGGCGAAGGCGTGCAGACCGCCCTCTTCGTCGCGGCTGAGCAGGACGCTGCCCGAACCTACGGGCACGGCCAGCTGGTCACCGGCGCTGGCTAGCTCAGCAGCGAACCCGACGCACGTCCAGCCGCCGTCGAAGAAGTGCTTCCGTTCCCACGCGAATACAGCCGGATCGACGTAAGCGGCCCTCGGCAGCATGCGGCTCTCGCCGAACGGACGCAGCGAGTCGGCCACACCGGCCTGGTCGATAGGAGCGAGCGGAAACCTGGACTGACTGACCATACAGTCAATCTTAGGCGGTGCTATCTGGGCTGTCTAGCGCGATCGCCGGTCTTCGGATCGCCCAAAGCTGCTGTGGCTTATTATTCCCAAATTTAGTGCTAGATCAGATAATTTTAGACGCTGCGCAGCCAGCGCTGCCGGTGTTCCGTCCTCACTGTCGCACCACAAGTTGCAGCAGGACCCGTGAGTCACGCTTCCACGATGGGGTTACTCAATGAGTGAGACCAACGACCCTAACGACCGGTCGTTCGAGTTCGGCCCGCCGCCCGGAGGGGGCCCGGCGCCTGGCTACGGCCAATCCCCCGGCGATAGCCCACCCCCTGGCTACGGCCAGCCCCCGGGCTACGGCCAGCCCCCCGGCTACGGCCAGCCCCCCGGCTACGGCCAGCCCTCCGGCTACGGCCAGCCCCCCGGCTACGGCCAGCCCGCTGGTTACTACGGCCAGGACCCGGCCTTCGGGCCCCCGGCCCCGCCCGGCTACGGCGCCACCGACGCAGCGATCTCCAGCGAACAGTCCCCGATCTTGGTGAGCTTTGCCCCTCCGGTGAAGCAGCGCCGAGTGACGGTGCTGTTCCGCGTTGTCCTCGCCATCCCGCACTTGATAGTGATCGCGGCACTGGGCGTCGCTGCCGAGATCGTCACCATCATCGGCTGGTTCGCCGCGATCTTTATGGGCCGGCTACCTCAGTGGGCGCACACATTCCTCACCCAGGTATTGCGATGGAATACTCGCGTCTACGCCTACGTGTACCTGCTGACCGACACGTACCCGCCGTTCTCCCTGGACGACGACGACAGCTATCCGGTCCGCCTAGTGTCACGGCAGACGAAGCTGAACCGGCTGGCCGTGCTTTTCCGGATAATCCTGGCCATCCCCGCGTCGATTGTCGCGCAAGTCCTCGTCTACGGTTTGCTAATACCGGCCTTCATCGTCTGGCTCATCGCGCTCGTGGCCGGTGGACTCCCACCGGCCTTGCACCAGGCCATCGCCGCCATCACGCGCTACAGCGCACGGTACTACGGGTACCTCGCCATGGTGACGGCCGTGTATCCCGTGGCGGGCCTGTACGGCGACAGCCTGACGGCCGGAAGCACCGACTTTGGCGCGCCGTCAGCGGCAGCACCCAACCTGACTCCAGGTCCGGAAATCGCGGCAGGTCAACCACTAGCCCAGGTTGCCTCGACGAATGAGGCTGCGTGGTACCTCTCCATGTCAAGCGCGGCGAAGAACGTGCTCACTACATTCATCATCGTGGGTGCCCTTGGGTACGTCGCCTCGGCTGTAGCGAACGCCGTGAACAGCACGAACACCGTCAACAACGCTGTCGACCTCACTCAGGTCGAGCAGGCCAATACTGTCCTGGGCAAGAGCATGTCGAGCTTCCCGTCGGCCGTCCAAGCCTGCGGTAGCCAGCTGAGCTGCGTGACCGCGCTCGACCTCAAGCTCAGTACGTCTCTTGAAACGTTCGCCGGGGCGATCAAGACAATCAGCTTCAGCGGTGCGGCGTCGACCGCGGCCGCCAGCCTGGTCTCCGATACGAATGCAACATCGAGCGACTTGCGTCAGCTTGGCGCGGCCACAAGCGTGAGCCAGTACCAGAGCATCGTCAGCGCTGGAAATTTCCAGCAAGATTTCAGCCACGTCGAGACCGACTACACGGCGCTCGTCAAGGACCTGAGCGCAGGCTAGTACGAAAACAGAGCAGGCAGCCGACTCGGTCGGCTGCCTGCTCTAGCTCGGCTCGTGGAGGTGGCGGGAATCGAACCCGCGTCCTTCAGTACATCACCAGGGCTTCTCCGGGTGCAGCCTGCTGTGCTTTTCTCGGCCCCGGCAGTCACGCAGGCAAGCTGCCGACAGGCTCAGTCGCTGTTAGTTGTCCCAGCTAGTCCCGCGACCGGGCCAGCTGGTGGATCCTCCTTGATGATGCCAGGTCCTAGGCCGGAGGCGCTCCTAGGCTGACAGCGTCATTAGCTCTGCTGGTTATTAAGCAGCGAGAGCGACGCGACTGCGCGATGTGTTGGCAGTTATTCGTTTGCGGACACAGTGTTAACGAGGTTATGTCCGCCGTCCTCGACCCGCTTCCCCTGGATCAACTACCAAAGTCGAAGCCAGTCACCCCCTCTTGAGTTGTACCGACCAACGCTACCCGATCCGACAGCCACCCGCGCAATGAAATTGTCTGGGCGAAAAGCCCGAACGACGCTAAAAGCGCAGAATGCCCGACGGGCGATCCGCAGAACGCGGTCCCCATCGGGCATCCACCGGAAGGTGATGAGATGCCCCCGCGGACGCTGGCGGTGGCCGAAAATGCGTCCACGGGGGCGTTGACCGGCAGGGTCGGGGCCGGTCTCAAAGGCCGGGCCTCCCCCGAGATGAGGCCCGGATCTCATCACGACGACTGGGCCGCAACCCCCCAAGCGGCAGCACAGTCATTAGGAAAGACGCCAACGCGGCGCACCATGGTTGCTCGCAGTTACCCAAAGAGTCTTAATGAACTGGTCAGGATCCAACCCGGAGATCCCTCAGGAAGCTGCCCGCCAGCGGTGCGGCCGAGTCAGATGCGGACGAACCAAGCTGGACCACCGCGAACGCGATGTTCCCCTTATAGCCGACGAGCCAGTTGATATGCAGGTGGTGCGGGCCGAACGGCGCCCGGCCAGCCTGCCCGTACACGTTGCCGCCGATATCCGCGGCACCGTTCGCTGACGTCGACATCGCGGCCCGCATCAGCCGCCGCAGCGATCCCAGCACCAAGGGACTCATCGCCGCGCGCGGCGCCGAACTCGGATCGGCCAGGCCGCTGACCAGGGACGGCGCCTGCCAGCGACCGGAGTCCACGACAGACGCCACCAGCGCCATATCCAGCGGGCTGACCCGCACGTCGCCGATGCCGACCATGTCGGCGGCGAGCGCGCCCTGACCGGCCGGCGTCCCGATCTGCCCGGCAAAGGAGCCGCTCACCGGGAGTTCCCAGCCGCCCAGGCCGAACTCGTCGCTCGCCTTCGCCAGCTCAGCGGGAGTCATCCGGAGCGACAAGCCGCCTGCGAACGCCGTGGCGCACGCGTGTGCAAAATCTGTCTGGAAAGACGGCGCACTGCCCAGGTAAGGCTCCGCCGGATCGTTTGTGAAGGTCTGCTGGCCAGCTGTATTGCTGATCGGGCAGGGAACGGGGTCGGACGGCGCTAGCCCCGTGCTCAGGATCGCCGCCGACGACACGATTGTGAAGGCCGGACCGGGCTGGTACGCGCCGGAAAGCGGGCTCAAGGCCGGCCAGCCGTTCGGCGCGTGGCTCGCGACGGCCAGGATCTTGCCGGTGCCGGGTTGCACGGCCACGATGGCCGCCGAAGTCGGCAGACCGGACAGCGCCTTGTCGGCCGCAACCTGAACCGCTGAGCTTAGCGTTGTGCGGACCGGTGTACCCGGGCTGCCTGGCCAGGTGTGCAGTTCCACTGCCGCCTGTCCGGACTGCTGGAGCACAACCTCGGTTCGTGGCGTCCCGGTGAGCTGCCGCTGGAACGTCTGCTGGAGCCCGGACAAGCCGACAGTCGTCCCCGGCCGGTACTCGACTCCCTCTGTCCGCAGGACATTCGCTGTCTCGGTACCGACAGATCCCACCACGTCCGGCGCGATGCTCTCGAAGAGCCGCTCGGTACGCTCGCGGACCTGGAGACCGGGGACGGTGGCCAGGCTGGCGCGCACCTGGGCATATTCAGCGGGCGTGTAAGTGATCAGCTCCAGGAAGTCCCGCTGGAGGCTCTGCTCAATCTGCCCCTGGATCTGGTCCTCGGGGATCTCGGTGACGGCGGAGAGCATGCTCGCAGTCCGGACCGGGTCGGTCAGCATGTCCGGGACGACCCCGACCTGATACACCTTCGACTGCACTCCCAGCGGCCGCCCCGCGGAGTCCAGCAGCTGCGACCGAGGGTAAAACTCGCTGAAGACGGCGAGTTGTTCCCTGCCGGTCATGCCGGGCACGATCACTGAGGGGCTCCAGGCAACGCGCCACCCCGAGGCACCGTCCTGCAGGCTGAAGCCACCCTGGTAAGACCAGGCCAGGCCAGTGCCGCCGAGGTCGATCGAGGCGTCGAACTGCGCCGTCGCGGTCTTGCCATGCTGGCTGATGCTGTGGATCGACAGCGTCAGGTTGCTGGCGTCGAGGCGCTCATAAGCTCGGGCGAGCGCTGCCGCAGCCGTCTTAGGTGGCCCGGTGGTCAGCTCGGCGGCCTGCAGGTAGTGCTGCGACTCCCAGGCGAGCAAGAACTGCGAGACTGTCGGCTCGGGCGACGGCACGCCGGGTCTGGCCAGACCGACGCCGACGAGTCCGACGAGCACGACCACGGCCGATGTGCGGATAAGCATCGATCGCGAGCGAAGTCCTGCCCGGAAACGCGCTCGCCGACGGTTCCCGCGGCCGGACTTGGCGGCCTCGGATCCACGCACCGGTGTGGAGGTGCGCGAAGCCCGATGCGCCCCGGCCCGCGAGGAGCGGCCGCCAGAGCGGGTGTCGTTGCTCACTCCGTTATCTCCGCCGCCGGAGCTCGCGGTCAATTTCCCTGGCAGCGTCGCGCTTTGCGAGATCGTGCCGCTTGTCGTACGTCCGCTTGCCGCGGGCCAGTCCTAGCTCGATTTTGACCCTTCCGTCCTTGAAGTACAACGAAAGCGGGACGAGTGTCAGGCCCCTTTCCCGGATCGAGCTGTCGAGCCTGTCGATCTCCTTCCGATGCAGCAGCAGCTTACGAGTGCGCCTCGGCTCGTGGTTGGTCCAGGTCCCCTGCGTGTACTGCGGGATGTGGACACCGTGCAACCACGCCTCGCTGTCGCTGATCTGCCCGAACCCGTCGGACAGGTTCGCCCGGCCCGCCCGGAGTGACTTCACTTCGGTGCCGGTCAGGACCAGCCCGGCCTCCACCGTGTCCTCGATGGTGTACTCGTGCCGCGCCCGCCGATTGCTGGCAATGATCTTCTTGCCTTGCTCTGCTGCCACCGGAGGCTTATTCCAGCGTCACACGCGCAGGTAACGCCTGAGCGTGAGGAACGAGGTCGCGCCGCAGATCAGCAGCCCCGTGATCATCGCGACGATGATCACCTCCACCAGGTCGGCGGTAGTCAGTGACACCCCGTACGGGAAGATGTGCTCGAGGCTGCCGAGCATGACCGACTTCACCAGGATCAGCAGGCCAGTGGCAATCAGCCAGCCGAACAGGCCCGCGATCATGCCCTCCACCAGGAACGGCAGCTGCACGTAGAAGTTCGACGCGCCGACCAGGCGCATGATGCTGGTCTCGCGCCGCCGGTTGAACGCCGACAGCCGGATGGTATTCGCCACCAGCAAGATGGCCGCGACCAGGAGGAAGATGGCGATGATAACGACCGCGTTCCTAGCCCCATCCAGCAGTTTGTAGAACCCGCTCAAGATCGAGGAGTCATCGACGACCTCGGCCACGCCGGGGTAACCGTTGACGACCTGGCTCACCGGCAGGGCGTCGGCCTCAGTGTTCTTCAGCCGGACCTCAAAGGAGCTGGGGATCTGGTTGGCCGCGGTGTACTTCACGATCGGCTCGTTGGTCCGGAACTCCTGCAGGAACTGCTTGTAGGCCTCGGCCTGGGAGACGAAGATCGCCGAGACCACGTCCTTGTTGTTGTTCAGCTCCTGCTGGATATTCGAGATCTCGCCCTGGGTGACCGAACCATTCTTCTGGCAGGTTCCGCCGAGCGTGCCAGGCGAGCAGAGGTAGACCGAGAGCTGGACCCGGCTCTGCCAGTACGTCCTGGTGTTGTCGACCTGCTTGACGAACATGAGCCCGGTGCCAAGCAGCGACAGGCTGATAGCGACGACAACGACCAGGGCGACGGTCATCGTCAGGTTCCGGCGGAGGCCGATCCATACCTCGGAGAAGACAAACTGGGCACGCATGTCGCTGAAATCCTCTGGGTTTTGTCGCGGGGGCGGTCAGTAGGCCTGGCCGTAGACCCCACGCGACTGGTCGCGCACGACCTTGCCATACTCCAGCTCGATTACTCGCTTGCGCATGGAGTCGACGATCGCCGCATCGTGAGTGGCCATCACGACCGTGGTTCCGGTCCTGTTGATGCGGTCCAGCACCTTCATGATGCCGATCGAGGTCGCCGGGTCGATGTTGCCCGTCGGCTCGTCGGCCAGCAGGATCATCGGGCGGTTGACGAAGGCCCTCGCCATCGCCACTCGCTGCTGCTCGCCGCCAGACAGCTCGTCAGGCATCCGGTCTCGCTTGCCCTCGAGGCCGACCAGGTCGATGACCTCCGGCACGACCTTCCGGATGAACCGGCGCGGCTTGCCGATGACCTCCAGGGCGAAGGCGATGTTTTGGTAGACGTTCTTGTTCGGGAGCAGCCGGAAGTCCTGGAAGACACAGCCGATGCGGCGGCGAAGGTGAGGCACCTTCCAGTTCGTGAGCCGGGCAAGATCCTTGCCCGCCACGTGGATCCGGCCTGTAGTAGGCCGCTCCTCCTTGAGGACCAGCCGCAGGAAGGTCGACTTGCCCGAGCCGGATGGTCCGACCAAGAAGACGAACTCGCCCTTCTCGACATCCAGGTTCACGTTTTCCAGGGCCGGCCTTGGTTCGCGTACGTCTTCGTGACGTTATCGAAGTGGATCACTGGCCCATCGCACGTGGTAGACGAGAGAATGACTCGGGGTTGCCGGGTAACAAAACGTGCCCCGGTTTGGTCTCGGGCCAGTCTAGGGGGGAAACTGGTCTGGAACGTCCAACATCGTCGAACTGGCCCGACGGGCGGTTTGTCGGGTAGGAGCCGGATGAGCTGCGAGCACCTGATCTGTGCCCAGTGTGCTGGGCCGGTAGCGGAGGGTCGCTGCCCGACTTGCCGTGAGGCCCGCGCGCACGTCCACCACCACAACCACGGGATGAGCATCCAGCTAGTTGCGGCTGTCTTGCTCGTGCTGGCGCTGCTCACGGTGGCCGCCATGCACCTGGGGCACTAACCCCGGCTGCCCAAGGAGCGCCTGGGACTAATCGCCCACCCGCCCGCCGCGCTGGCAGATGATTGCGCGCTCCGGACCCCTTCTTCAGCCCGCTCGGGCTCTCCTTCAGCCCGCATAGGGCGTCATGTTGGAAGTGCCGCCCTACTTGGGGCGGCGTTGTGGATCTGACGCCCAATGGCCGCACAGCGCCGGCTGCGAACGGGTCTGTCGAGTGCTGCCTGACGGTACTTTGGCGCTTGCAGCAGGCCTGAGCGCCGTGCCGGGTTACAGGCCCTGAGTGCGCAGCCAGCGGATCTCGGCCTCGATGAAGTCGTCGATCTCGCCGTCCATGACCGCCGCCGTATTCCCGGTCTCGTAGCCGGTCCGCACGTCCTTGATGTTCTGGTACGGGTGCAGGACGTAGTTGCGGATCTGGGTGCCCCAGCTACGGCCGCCATCGCCGCGCAGCTCGTTCATCTTGGCGGCCTGCTCCTCGCGCTTGCGCTCCAGCAGCTTGGACTGGAGGACCGCCATCGCGGTGGCCTTGTTCTGGATCTGGCTGCGCTCGTTCTGGCAGGACACGACGATGCCCGTCGGCAGGTGCGTGATCCGGACCGCGGAGTCGGTGGTGTTGACGCCCTGGCCGCCGGGTCCGCTGGACCGGAAGACGTCGATGCGCATCTCGTCTTCGGGGATGTCGATGTGGTCGACCTGCTGCACGACCGGCAGGACGTCGACCATCGCGAAGGAGGTCTGGCGGCGGCCCTGGTTGTCGTACTTGGAGATCCGCACCATGCGATGCGTGCCGTGCTCACCGCGCAGGGTCCCGTAGGCGTACGGGGCCTTGATCGCGAACGTGGTGGACTTGATCCCGGCCTCTTCGGCGTAGGAGGTGTCGTAGACCTCGGTCGAGTAGCCGTGCCGCTCGGCCCACCGCAGGTAGATCCGCTGCAGGCCTTCGGTCCAGTCGGCCGCGTCTGCGCCGCCGGCGCCGGCGTTGATGCTGATCAGAGCCTCGCGAGCGTCGTACTCGCCGCTCAGCAGGGTCCTGATCTCCAGCTGGTCGATCTCCTTGCGCAAAGCGGCCAGCTCCCGCTCGCCCTCTACTCGCGTCGGCTCGTCGTGCTCGCTCTCGGCCAGCTCGAACATCACCGCGGTGTCCCCCAGGCGGGTGTGCAGCGCTTCTAGCCTGGCCAGCTCGGCGTCCAGGTAGGAGAGCCGCCGTGTCACTTCCTGTGCCTGTTCCTGGTCCTCCCACAGGCTGGGATCCATCGAGCGCTCGCGCAGGCTGTCGGCCTCCTTGCGCAGCGCGTCGGGGTCGAGGACAGCCTCCACGCTGGCGAGCGTCGCCATCAGTTCGGAGATCTCGCTCGTAGGGTCGGTTGCCATGCATGCAGCCTACGCGAGCTTGGGAAAGAGACCGTTTCCGACACTGACTGACGGACCAGGCAGTCTGTGCCGACCAGCAGCCAGCCGACCAGCTAGCCAGCCAGCCGGCGAGCCAGCCGGCCAGGTGACCCTAGCGGTCAGGTCGGCAACGTACTAGTGGTCACCAGCGTCCGGACGGCGCGGACGGCGACGGACAGTGTCGCTACCGTGAACGCGTTGCTTTCCCAGATCTCCGTCAGCGTCTGCGTGGCCCGGCGGACGGCCGAGTCGTTGCGCTGCACCCAGGCCGCCAGCCGCTGCTCGGGATTGGCCGGCGCCGTCACGGTGAGCACGTCCCTAGCCAGCGCCGCGTGCGCGGTATACAGGTCGTCGCGGATGGCACCACGAGCCATCGTGTTCCACCGGTCGTCGCGCGGCAGCGCCGTGATCATGTCGCGCAGCCTGGCGATCTGGAGCCGGTCGGCCAGATCGAAGTAGACCTCGGTGGTTTCCTCGACCGACCGGCCAGTCCCCCGCGCGATGTCGACAATGTCGAAGGCCGAGTACGCAGGGACCATCGCAGCCGTCCGCTCGGCCAGCTCGGCCGGCACGCCGCGGGTCACGTACATCTCGCGACGCTCCGCGAATCCGCTCAGGTCCCGGCCTACCAGCATCGTCGGCAGGCTGCCCGCGACCGTCAGCACCCCGGCCGCGAAGAAGTCGATCGTCGCCTGGACATCGAACGGCGGCCGCCGGAAGTTCAGCAACCACCGCGCCGCCCGTTCGGTCAGCTTCCGGCCTTCGAGCATGGCCAGGATCTGCACGCCGGTGTCGACGTTGCCGTCCAGGGCCTCGACCTGGGTCCAGAAGCCGGGCATGTCGAACACTTCCCGCGCGACCAGGTAGGCCGCGGTGATCTCCGGCACCGACGCGCCGGTCTCCTCGTTCAGCCGGAACGCGAATGTGATCCCCGACCTGTCCACCATGTCGTTGACGACCGCGGTCGTGATGATCTCGCGGTGCAGACGGTGCTCCCCCATCCCCACGGCGTATTTCTCCCGCAGCGGCGTGGGGAAGTAGCCGACGAGTACGTGCCGCAGGTACCGGTCATCTGGCAGAGCCGAGGCCAGCACTTCCTGGGCGGCGGCGATCTTCGTCTGCGCCAGCAGCACGGAGAACTCGGGGATGACCAGCCCGGTCCCGGCCGACCGGCGCTCGGCGATCTCCCGGTCGCCCGGCAGTACATCAAGCCGCCGCCGGATCCGGCCGTCTCTCTCCAGCTTCCGGATGTAGCGGGCGTGTACGTGCAGCATCTGCGCGGACTGCGCCCACGACGCCGCGAGAGCCCGGTTCTGCTGGTAGTTGTGCTCGAGTACCTGACTCGCGACCTCGTCCGTCATCTCGTGGAGCAGGGCGTTGCGCCCGTCCGCCGTGAGGTTCCCCGCCCTGACCTCGCTGTCCAGCAAGATCTTGATGTTGACCTCGTGGTCGGAGGTGTCCACGCCCGCGGAGTTGTCGATGAAGTCCGTGCACACCAGGCCGCCGGCCAGCGCGAACTCGATCCTTCCCTCCTGGGTCAGGCCGAGGTTTCCCCCTTCGCCGACGACCTTGGCCCGCAGCTGAGCCGCATCGACCCGAACGGCGTCGTTCGACCTGTCGCCGGCGTCCGCGTTGGACTGGCTGGTCGCCTTCACGTAAGTGCCGATGCCGCCGTTCCAGAGCAGGTCGACCGGCGCCGTCAGGATGGCCGAGATCAGCAGGTCAGGCGAGAGTGCCGTATCGCTGTCGCTCAGGCCGAGCGCCATCCGCACCTGCGGCGACAAGGTGATCGACTTGGCCGAGCGCGGCCAGACGCCGCCCCCGGCCGAAATCAGCGCCTTGTCGTAGTCCGCCCAAGAAGACCGCGGCAGGTGGAACATCCGCTCCCGCTCAGCGAAGCTGCTCGCGGGATCCGGGTCGGGGTCCAGGAAAATGTGCCGGTGGTCGAACGCGGCGATGAGCTTGATGTGGCGCGACAGCAGCATCCCGTTGCCGAAGACGTCACCGGACATGTCACCAACGCCGACCACGCTGAAGTCGTCCGCATCCACGTCGACGCCGCGCGTGCGGAAGTGGAACTTGACCGATTCCCAGGCGCCGCGGGCGGTGATGCCCATCTTCTTGTGGTCGTAGCCCTCAGACCCGCCCGACGCGAACGCGTCGCCGAGCCAGAATCCGCGGCTCATCGCGATCTCGTTCGCCGTGTCCGAGAACGTCGCCGTCCCCTTGTCCGCGGCCACCACCAGGTACGGGTCATCTCCGTCGTGGCGCACCACTTGGTCGGGCGGGACGACGTGGCCGGACTCGAGGTTGTCGGTCACGTCCAGCATCGCCGAGATGAAGCTCCGGTAGCAGGCGAGCACCTCGCCCTGGTACGCCTCCCGATCCGCCGGATCGGGCAGTTGCTTGCACACGAAGCCGCCCTTGGCCCCGGACGGGACGATGACGGAGTTCTTGACCTCCTGCGCCTTCGCCAGACCGAGGATCTCGGTACGGAAGTCCTCCCGGCGGTCCGACCAGCGCAGCCCCCCGCGGGCGACGCTGGCGAACCGCAGGTGCACGCCCTCGAACCGCGGCGAATACACAAACATCTCGAACTGCGGGCGTGGCGCCGGCAGGTCGGGCACCTGTTGGGCGTTCAGTTTGAAGACCAGGCAGGGAACGGGGCCGGACGCCGTACTGAAGTAGTTCGTGCGCAGTGTCGCCATGATGAGCCCCAGATACGACCGCAGGATGCGGTCCTCATCGAGGCTGGCCACGCTGTCCAGCGCGCCGGCCAGTTCCTCGGTGAGCGCATCGCTGCGCTCGGCCTCGCCCGCTTGCTTGGTGGGCTCGAACCGGGACTCGAACAGCATGATCAGCAGCCTGGCGATCGGCGCGTTTGCCCGCAGCACGCTCTCGATGTAGTCCTGGCTGAAGGTGATGTTGGCCTGCCGCAGGTACTTGGCGTAAGCGCGGAGGACGGCCACTTGATGCCAGGTCAGCTGCGCGTCCAGTACGAGCGCATTGAACCCGTCGTCCTCGATCCGGCCGTCCCACAGCGCCAGCAGCGCGCCTTCGACCTGCTCACGGACCCGCTGGTTCGAGATCAGATCGCCCTGGCGCGAGGGTTCGCGTGCCTCAGCGACCGGCTTGCGATGCAAGCCGAAGTCATAAATCCAGAACGGCTCGGCCGCGGCGAACTCATACGGATGCTCGTCAACGACGTCGACGCCCATGTGCTGGAGTCGAGGCAGGACGTCGGTCAGCGTGATCGGGCCAGCGGTCCGGTAGATCGTCAGCCGCCAGACCCGTTTCACGGTGTCGGGCACATCATCGTCCGCCTCGATCGGAACGCCCCCGACGTAGGTCTCGGACTCCCATAGCTCGAAGTCGATGGTGCGGTCGGAGTTGCGCAGCTCCAGGATCCTGGCGAAGTCCGTGACGGCGGCCGACGGCGGCACGTCGGTCTTGTAGTTCTCCGGGATCGCCTCACCGATCTGGTTGAGCAGTTTCCTGGCCCGCTCCGGCCCGAACGCCGCGACCGCTTCGTCGGCGAGGTCGTCGTCCCAGGACCGGACGGCGGCCGCGACGGCGCGCTCGAGCGTGGCCGCGTCGGCATCGGGCAACTGCTGGCCCCGGTCCGCCCGGACGACCAGGTGAAGCCTGGCCACTGCCGACTCCCCCACCTGGACGCTGTACTCGACCTGCGACGCGCCGAACGCACGCTGCAGGATCTCCTGGGCCCGCAGCCGCACCTTGGTGGTGTAGCGGTCCCTGGGCAGGTAAACCAGGCAGGATACGTAGCGGCCGTAGACGTCCTTGCGCAAGAACAGCCGGGTCTGGCGGCGCTCACGCAGCATGTGCACGCCGGCGGAAATCGCCGCCAGGTTGGTGACGGATGTCATGAACAGCTCTTCGCGCGGGTAGAAGTCAAGCACCTCGGCGACTTCCTTGCCGTCATGGCTGTCGGCGGCCATGGCGGACACCTCGAGTACCTCGGCGAGCTTGCGCCGCAGGACCGGGATGCTCTTGATGCTCTCGGAGAACGCAGCGTGCGTGTAGAGGCCGAGCAGCCGGTACTCCCCGACAATCTCGCCACCTGGCGATAGCCGCTTCACCGCGACGTAGTCCAGGTAGCTCGGTCGGTGCACGGTGGACCGGGAATTGGCCTTGGTGACGATGAGCCGCTGCGGCTCGAGGGCCCGCGCCTTCACTTCCTCCGGCAGCAGCGCGAATGAGCCGGGACCGACCTTGTCGTGCCGCAGGATGCCAAGGCCGGTGCCGGGAACCGCGCTGAGCGCCATGCCCTCAGGCCCAGTGACAAGGTCGTACTCGCGATAGCCGAGGAAGGTGAAGTGGCCGTCCGCTAGCCAGCGCAACAGCTCGGCGATCTCGGTCGGAGTGTCGGCGCCGCTGGCGCCAGCCCCTTCGCCTTCATGCGTGAGCTCGTCGGCCAGCGCGAGCGCCCGCGCGCGCATCCTGGTGTAGTCCTCGACCGCGACCCTGACGTCTCCGAGGACCCGGCGCAGGTCCACGGCGAGTGCGTCGGCCTCGCCCTCGGCCAGCGGCGGGATCTCAATGTGCGTCCACGACTCGGCGAGCTCGTCGTGGCGAGACTCGTGATCCTTCAGCTGCCCGGCGCTGGCCTGGCCGACGATCTCGCGCAGCGAGCCCGTCACGTCTCGCCGGACGCGCAGCTGCGGGTGCACCACGAGCTTGGGCGCGAGGCCGTGGTTGGCAAGCTCCATCGTCACCGAGTCGACCAGGAACGGCATGTCGTCGGTCACGATGTCGATGACGTCCGCTGGTGGGTCGAGCGCGGCCTCGCCGCCGCGCCTGACCTCGACGAGAGCGCGTCCCTGCGGGCGATGCGCGGCGAGCTGGGCGTGCCGGGCTGTGACGGCGGCCAGCCGCTCGGGGCCGGCGGCCGACAGGTCGTCTTCGGCAACGTGCCGGTAGTAAGCCTTGAGGCAGATGGACACGTCACCGACGCCAGGAAGCGGGCCAGCGCAGGCTACTGCCTGCAACAACAGCGCTCGCTTAGTGTCGCTTTGCTGCCCGTCGGCTTGCTTGATGTCGGCTCGATTGCCGTCGGCGTGCTCACTATCGGCCGTCGCAACGTTCGCACTGTCCGACCTCGCACTGTCCGACATGTCTCCCACTCCCTTACCCGGCTGCGCTGCCGTTCTTGCCCGGCTGCCCTGCCTTACCCTGCTGCGCCGCCGTTACCAGCATGGTTGCACCAGTTACAACTGCCTGACCATCACAACGAATCCCGCAGTTCCCACAGGAGCGGGTAGTAACGCAGCGGCACCCGCCTGTGCAGGTAGGGAGCACCAGTGGATCCCCCAGTCCCTGACTTCGTCCCAATCTGCCGCTCGACCATCTGGACATGGCGGGCCCGCCACAGCCCGGCAAGCTCGTCGTGGGTCAGCAGATCCTCGGCGAGCTGCCACAGATCGTCATGGTGCGGCCTGTCGCGGGCCACGCTCACGAGCGCCGCGAGGATCTGCTTGTCATCGCCGACGGGCAGGCCGCTGGCCGCGAGCAGATCGACAAAGGCGTCCCACAGCGACGGCTCGGCGAGCCGCGCCGCAAGCCGTTTACGCTCCATCTTCGGTCAGCGCACGGAACCTGCGGACGAAGTCCGGGTCCTTGGCGCCCGACAGGAACTCCAGCTCCCTGAACTGCACGGACTGGAATCCGCTCGCCGGTGCGAGCGCGGCCCGGAACTCCAGGAAGTCCTGCGGCGTCATCGTCTCCAGGACGTCGATCTGGCTCACGAGCAGCCGCTCGATGACGTGCACCCGGTGCAGCAGGTGCCGCGCCAGCCAGATCTGCCTGCCGCCTTCTAGTTCGGCCGCTGGCTGAGGCAGCATGGCGTCGCGGACCGCGGTCAGCTCGTGCAGGAGCTGCTTGAACCACAGCTCGTACGTCTGATGGACGATGATGAACAGCAGCTCGTCGTGGGCTGGCGGGGTCACCTCGGGGACCTGCTGGGCCAGCAGCTCCGGGACCCGCAGGTAGCTGCCGTAAGTCAGCAGGCCGCCTTCCTCGCCAAAGCTGCGCCCGTCCGTCACGTCGCGCCGCCAGGCGAAAAGTAACTCAGCACTTCCGGGTTGGCGAGCGCATCCGGGTCGGCCGCATCCGCCACGCTGGTGCCGAGCAAGATTCTCCGGACAGGTACCTCGAGCTTCTTGCCGGACAGCGTGCGCGGGATGCCGGGCACCTGGTTAATCTCGTCTGGCACGTGGCGGGGCGACAACTCGGTGCGCAACAGCGACCTGATGGTGGCGATCAGCGCGTCGTCGACGGCGTATCCGTCCGCTGGTACCACGTAGAGGATCAGCCGCCCGTCCTGGCCGAGCTGGCCCGTATCGACCACCAGGCTGTCGGCGACCTCGGGGAGGCGCTCGACCACCCGGTAGAACTCGCTCGTGCCCATGCGGACACCGCCGCGGTTCAGAGTCGCGTCCGAGCGGCCGTAGATCACGCAGCCGCCGTCGGGCAGGATCATGATCCAGTCACCGTGCCGCCAGACGCCGGGGTAATCCGCGAAATAGCTCGCCCGGTATCGCTCGCCGGCGGGGTCGTTCCAGAAACCGACGGGCATGGACGGCATGGGCAGCGTCAGGACCAGCTCACCGACTTCGCCGATGACCGGCTGGCCGGCCGGATCGAAGGCCTCGACCTTGGCGCCGAGGCACGGTCCGGAGATGACACCGGCGCGGACGGGCAGCAGCGGCGACGGCCCTACGAACCCGGTGCACAGATCAGTGCCGCCAGAGAAGGAGCCGAGGATGAGGTCGGACGACCCCGTTCCCAGCTGGTTGTAGACCCATCGGAAACCTTCAGGCGGGAGCGGCGAGCCAGTGGAGCCGACGCCCCGCAGCGCCGACAGATCATGTTCAGCGGCCGGGCGCAGGCCTTCCTTCATGCAGGTCAGCAGGTACGGCGCGCCGGTACCCGCGTACGTCACGCCTGCCTGCGCCGCCAACCGCCAGAGGGCGCCGGTGTCCGGATGGACCGCGCTGCCGTCGTAGAGCACCACGGTGGCGCCGGCCAGCAGGCCGCCGATGAGGTAGTTCCACATCATCCAGCCGGTGGTCGTGTACCAGAAGAATGTGTCCGCGCTGGTCAGGTCCTGGTGCAGGCCGAGTGCCTTGAGGTGCTCCAGGACGATGCCGCCGTGACTGTGCACGATCGGCTTCGGCAGGCCGGTGGTGCCGGAGGAGTACAGGACCCAGAGCGGGTGCTCGAACGGGACCTCGGTGAAGTCAAGCTCAGCCGAGCCTGGGTCAACCGCGGCCACGTCGGACGAGCCAAGGTTGTCCCAGGTCAGCAGCGCGACGTCGGTGGGGAGCCTGAGGTCGCCCAGACCGGTGCCGAGGTAATCGACCAGCACGACGGCCTGCAAGCCGGGGAGCTCGGCGGCGATCCCGGCGAGTTCGGGCCGGCGGTCGAAGCGCTTGCCGCCGTAGGCGTAGCCGTCGACTCCGAGCAGGACCTTGGGCGAGATCTGGGCGAACCTGTCGATGACGCTGTGCGCGCCGAAGTCCGGCGAGCATGAGGTCCAGATCGCGCCGAGGCTCGCGGTGGCGAGCATGGCGATGAGGGCCTCGGGGGAGTTCGGCAGATACGCGGCGACCCGATCGCCCAGGCCGACGCCCAGGCTGGCCAGCCCGGCGCGCACCCTGGCAACGTGCGCTCGAAGCTCGCCATAGCTGAGCTGACCGTCCCGGCCGGTTTCCGTCCGGTACTTGACGGCCGTGTGGGCCGGATCGATGCCGGCCCGGTACAGGGCATTGCGCGCGTAGTTCAGGGTTGTGCCGGCGAACCACCTCGTGTCTGGCATCTGCCCGGTCAGGAGCGGACCGTCGCCTCGCGCCCCGAGCACGCCGAAGTAGTCCCAGATCGACGACCAGAACGACGGCTGGCTCGTCGACTGACCACTGCCAGAGCTGCCGATAGACGGGCACTCCATCGGGGGCGTCGATGACAGGGCCGCCGTGGTCAGCGAGCCAGCGTGCGTACGCGGTGACGACAGCGCGGGCCGCCGACTGGGCTGACGGCTGCCAGAGGATGTCGCCGTAATCGCGCCCGGCTGACGCCGGCCCAACCGCTTCGCCCTGGTCCCACCCGGCTGACGCCGAAGTCGGCTCGTCTTGCTCGCGCCCGGCGGTCGGCGCCAGGTCGTTGCCCACGCCCTACGCCCCCCAACCCAGTTGGCAAGTCCCGTCCTCGTTGACTGGACTGTTATCTACCATTATTCCCCTGAAGTGGGGCGATAGATCTCGGGGTCGAGTCTAGGACAGGCAGCAGTCACAAAAGCGTTCACGGTCCCGCGGCTGAACGCTCTACCGCCCGCTGACCCGCTCCTGAAGTTGGGCGGAGTCACCTGACGTCACATTCCCCCTGTCGCGCTACGAGCCGCAGCGTCGCTTAGCCTTCGCGACGGCGAGAGCCTGCTGGAACGTCCGGCCGAAGTAGATCCACCCGTCCGACGGGTCGTACCACCACTTGCCGCCGCCGTAGGTGAAGGCGATCTGCCCGCGGTTGGCGACTCGCGGCGACACCGCGAACACCATCACCGCGAAGGGCGCGCCTGGGCGGCTGACCATGTACGTCGTCCCGGCCGGCTGGTTTGCACAGGCTTCGTGCACGCCGACCCACGCCGCCTCGCTAATGCGCTTCCGCAGGCCCGGATCGATCAGCTTCCACGTCGCAGCGTACTGGCCTGCCGCGTATAGGCCGAGAAACTTCGTCGCCGCCTTCTGCGCCGTCCCGACCATCGTCGCGAAGTCCACCGGGGCCGGGGTCAGCGACGCCGGGGTCGGCTTCATCGACGGGCTTGGTGGCTGCGTCGCCGTCGACGCCGACTGCGAGTTGCCGCTGCACGCGGCGAGCAGCAGCCCGGCGGCGACCGCCGCGACAACCCTGACCGCGCTTGTCCTGATCAAGGGATCTCCTTTTCAGGCCGAATCACCGACTGAACACTACGGGCTCTTTGCCCGGATCAGCACCAGGTTCGGCAACAGCAAAGAGTCGCAGGCAGCGCCGGACGCTCAGCCCCGACCGGCGTAACAGAAACAGCTGCAACGCCAGCTCAGAAGCGCCATGATCCGACCACTGCCGCATCAGCCCCAGCTAAGGCGCCGACGCGCAACCCGCACGGCCCGAAGAACCGCCGCCGCGCTAGCGCTCGGCCGACACCATGGTCAGCCGGTCGATGGCCGCCATCACCTGACTCGTGTCGGCCAGGTCAGGCAGCACGACGTCGGCGCCGGCATCGCGCAGCTCGGCCACCGTGGACCTCCCGGTGGCGACTGCGATAGACCGCGCGCCGCCGGTACCGGCCGCCTCCACGTCGCGAACGCTGTCAGCGATGTACACGGCCCTGTCCTGTGTGAGCGGCCGCCCGTACTTGTGCCCGGCGTCGCCCTTGACCAGCAGCAGCAGCGAGCCCCGCGGGTAGGCGTCGGACCCGTAACCGCCGATCTCCAGGTCAAAGAACCGGTCAAGGCCGAAGCCGCGGAGCTTGGCGACCGCGTTCGGCTTGATCGACCCCGTCAGGACTGTCTGCACGACGCCCGGGAGGGCCGCTGTCGCCGTTACAGCGGCCATGGCGCCGGGAAGCAACCGTCCCTGCCTGAGCAGCTCGTCCTGGCGCAGCGTGAATGCAGCCTCCAGCTCCCAGCAGTACCGGGCCAGCAGCTCGGCGTCGGCGACCTCGTCGGTGCCGGTGGGCACGTCATTCAGGTACAGCGACTCGAAGAAGATTTCGGTGTCGCTGCGGCCCACGAGCTGGGGCAGGGCGGCCAGCGGACGGCCGGTCACCCGTCCGAATGCATCGGCGTAGGCGTCCCTCGACACCCTGCCGACGTCAAGCAGGGTGAGATCGATGTTCCAGAGGACCAAGCGGTCCATGGCAGACCTCCGGACGAGCTAGCCGTTGGCTGCGAGCGTACCTCCGGATCGGACAACTGACGCAATTAACTCAGGATTCGCCCGAATCCGCCCTCGGAGCGACATGGCGGCCGGGCAGCGGCACGGGGGCGAGGTCCGGCCGAGCCACGCGCTCCAGCGCGCGGGCGGTGGGAACGGCCTCGGCATCGGACAGGGGTCGCGCGACTAGCGCGGGAGCCCCTGGCGCGGCTGCCGGAGCCGCTGGGCCTGCTCCTGACGTGGCTTGGGCTGGTCCCGATGATGTCGGACCTGGTCCGGATGATGCCGGACCTGGTCCGGATGACGCCGGAGCCGGTCCCGATGACGCCGGAGCCGGTCCAGGTGCTGACGGGGCCGGTCCAGGTGCTGAGGGCGATGGGGCTGGCTCGGATGCTGACTCCACCGGGTCCGGCCTGGATGCCGAAACCGCGCGCGAATACGCGTCCTGGACCTTGGCTACCTCGCCATCCGGATCGCGGAACCAGTTCGTTGACCAGAGCCGGTGGTAGCGCCAGCCAAGACGCTGCAAGTGCTCGCCGCGAAGGCGGTCTCGGTCCCGGACGCTGCCGGACTGTCGGTAGGAGGCACCGTCGGCCTCAATCGCGAGCACCATGCGGCCTGGGTCCTGGGGATGCGTGGCGGCGAAGTCGACCCGGTATCCGCCGACGCCATACTGCGGCACCACCGTGATGCCCGCGGCCGCCAGCCGGTCCCTGACGTCAGCCTCGAAGTAGTCCAAGTCTCCTGCACCGGAGGCTTCCTGGGCCGACCCGCCGGAGCTGGCATAGTCCAAGTAGTCGGCCAGCATTCTGGCGCCGGCCTTGGTGACCCGGTCGGGATCGACGTCGTGCCCGGAGAATGAACTGACGAGCGTCAGCCGGTGCTTCGCGCGCGTAGCCGCGACGTTCAGCCTCCGCTCTCCGCCGTCACGCAGTAGCGGCCCCCACTGGTACCGCATCCTGCCGTCGGGATGCTTGCCGTAACCGATCGACAAGATGATCGCGTCTCGTTCGTCGCCCTGAACCCGCTCGAGGTTCTTGACGAAGAACGGCTCCGGTACATCCTCGCCGAAGAACGCCTCCAGCTTGGCGACGTCGCCGGCGTCTGACCTCCTCGTGCCGTCCACTGGGCGAGGTAGGCCCCGCTCACCGGGTCCGTCCGGCTCATCATTGGCGTTCGCTGTTTCGCCGAGGCGCGCCAGCGCCGTCCGCAGAGCGGCATCGATACGCTCAGCGTGCTTGATGCCGAGGGCGATGACTCCCAGCGACTCCGTCGGATACTCGCGTGCGTGCTCCAGAATCAGCTCGACAACCTTGCGGACCTCGGCGTCGACCGAGGCCTCCTGGCCTCCGCCAGGACCCTGAGCCACCACGACGTGGCGCAGGCAATCATCGCGGAGCACGCCTGGAAACGTCGTGAGCGCGCCGCCGTAGATCCGGCTGTTCGAGAAGGCGACCAGACGCTCGTCACGGCTGCGGTAATGCCAGTTCAGCGGCGCTGTTGGCAGCAACGGGCGCAGTGCATCCAGCACCGACTCGAATCCTGCTCCGAAAGAAACAAACGTCTCGTCGTCGTCGGCGCCCTCGTCTTCAGAGTCTCCGACCTGGCGGAAGAAGTTCGTCGGGGGGAGCTGCCGGTCATCCCCGGCGACCACGATCTGATGGCCGCGCATGATCGCTGGGATGGCGTCGGCAGGCACAATCTGGCTGGCTTCGTCGAAGATCACTACATCAAACAGCCTGGCCACAGGCAGCACCTGACTGACCATGAGCGGCGACATCGCCCAGCATGGCTTGATCGCGAACAGCACGTCGCTGGCCTGGTCGAGCAACCGCCGCAGCGGCAGGTGACGGCGCCGGAGGGCCGCCTGCTTGCGGATGACACGGGCTTGCAGCGGATGGCGGTCGCACGCCTCGAGGAGCGCCTGCGCCCACGCCCGGCGCACCCTGGCCCGGTTGGCGGTGAGGTGCTGGATGTCGTGCACGCGGAATTCGCCGGCGATCTCGTCGAGCGCGTCGCCGCGATCGGCCGCATACCGCGGGTCCAGCACCCGCATGTAATCGAGGATCGCGGTGTACCAGGCATAGTCGAACGCGCTGGCGACCAGGTCAGGTCCGACTTTGCGCCGAGCTAGCTCGTCGAGTAGCGGGCCGAGACACAGGTCTCCGAACCGGGTGGCCAGCTCGTACAACCGCGGCAGCTTCCACGCCGTGTCCTGATCCGCAGCCAGCTTCTCGAGCAGCGGTTGCGGATCCGCAGGCAAGCTGACGACTACCCGGAGCCCGTCGAGCTGAGCCTCGCAGTCCGCCCACAGCGCCGTCAGCTCGTCCATGTGCGCCGGCAGCCGCGGAAGGCTGCCATCGGTCCGCAGTTCCAGCCACTGGCCTAGCTCACTAGCCGCCGTCACCAATGCCGTGGATAGCTGCTCATCGGTCAGCGTGCTTGCGCTTGCGAACGATCGCGCCTGCTTGCGCAGCGCTCGCCGCTCGCGGAAGTTCAGGCCGGTCCCGTCACCCGTCGCGGCGGCCATCCGGGCCGGATCGGCTGCATAGACGCCGAGCCCGAAGGCCCGCGCGGTCGCTTGAATACTGGTCAGCAACCGCATCACCGTCGCGGCGTCCGGGTACAACCGCGGCGGTCGCAATCCGACCTCCCCCGCGGCGTGAGCAATGCGATCAACGAGCAGGGGCAGGCTGCGACTCGAGAGTCGTACCGCAAGCTCACACGCACGCCGGGCATCCTCCGGGTCGCGCAGCATCGCGCCGTACCACGGCGTGCTATCCGGCCGAATGGTGAACCCGCCGAGGTGCGCGAACTCGCGGAGCTCGTCCCGAATACGGTCGGCTTGTTCCTTCCCAATCTGCTCAGGGTTGTCGAGGCGCACGTTGACGCGGGCCTCAGCTGGCACCCCGAGCAGCGCGGACTGCACCCGGAACGGAGTCATCCCCCACGGCTGGTGCACCTGGTGCAGCCCAGAAACATGGCGGGACAGCCGGCGGTGGCGGTCGGCCAGCCGACGATGCAGGTCGCCGACATCCGGCTCAGGCGTGCGCTGCGCCTCGTCCAGCGCATCACCAAGATCCTTGGCGATGCGCATCCGGTCCTTGGTTCCTTCGTGGATATCGAGAACGACCTCGCCGAGGCTGGCTCCCTTGAGCCGAGACAAGACGGCGTCGATGGCAGCTCGCTTCTCGGCGACGAACAGGACCTTCCGGCCTCGAGCGACCAGCGCGGCGATGAGGTTGGCGATGGTCTGGCTCTTGCCTGTGCCGGGCGGGCCGTGGATGACCAGGCTGCGGCCGGCCAGGACTGTGTCAATGGCGTTGCGCTGGGAGGAGTCCGCATCCAGCACCGAGTAATCATGCTCGGGCGACTCCATGGTCGGCGGCACGCTCTCGTCCGCGCGGAACGATTCCTGGGCGTCCGGGTCGCCCGCGATGGCCGCGACTACGTCGCTGTCTTCCAGCAACTCGCCAGCCGCCTGCAGATCCTGCACCATCGGCAGCTTGGCGTAGGTGAACGTGCCGACGACCATCCGGTTCGTGATGTGAAAGCCGGGGACCTCAGCATCATCCGCGGCCAGGCACAGGAGCTCGTCGATCTTGTCAGGGTCCGCGCCTGCCAGGTCCTCCGTGTCGGCGCCGAACGCGCTAGCCAGCTTGTGCAGCAGGACCGGGTTGAGCTCGTAGTCGTCGTCGAGCACGAGGTCGAAGTCGTCGTGCCGCGCTCTGGTCGGCATGATCGTCAGACCGCGTAGGAGCACCGGGGCGCATGGCTCTAGGAACAGCTCGTCCCACTGGGCCATGCCGGTAGCGAGGAAGCCAACCCGGATGCCGCGCTCTTCCTGTAGTTCGCGTGCCTTCCGGTAGATGACCTGGACCCGGCGGATCGCGTCAGCGCGAGCGTCGACATCGTGGAAGAGCCTGGTGAGCCTGGCGGATCCGGTCCGCAGGAACCGGTCGATCGCGGCCGGGTCCGCGGCGCCGAGGTCGAGAGTGCCCGCCCGGCGGTCCTTGTAGTACAGCAGCGTGTTTCGGCCGCCGAGATCGGTCAGCGCGTCGATCCACCCCGCTTGCGCTGCCGCGATTAGCTGCGCGCGCAGCGCAGCGCGGCCGGCTACCGCCTGCTCCGCGTCGTCCTGCGCGTCGTCATCCTGCGCGTCGTCATCCTGAGCGTCGTCATCCTGCGCGTCATCATCCTGCGCGTCGTCATCCTGCGCATCATCGTCCGCGTCATGCGAAGCGTGTCCCAACCGCGAGCCGTACACGTAGTCGGTCATGCGTCTCCTCCACCACGCGCAGCCAAGCCCCGGCCTGCGGGGCCCCGAACGACACCGTCCAAGTGCCCGCGTTCGGGGCAACCATGCGCGTCATCCGTAATCGCTAGCCCATGTTCGGGTAGCGGCGATCGACTAACGCGGTGCGCGCGACAATGGTTCCTGATTCGACCCAGTGCGGCTTCGACCCAGTGCCGCCGCGAACGACGGGCGGAGCCTCTGCCCATAGGGCGTCAGGGTGGAAGTGCCGCCCAACTAGTGGCGGCAATGTGGACCTGGCGCCCAATGGCTGCGCATCGCCGCGTCGGACGGCGTCGGCCCGCCTCAGCCCATGTGCGGGTACCGGTGGTCGACCGGGGGCACGAACGTCTCCTTGATTGTCCGGGCGTTGACCCAGCGAATCAGGTTGAAGATCGACCCGGCCTTGTCGTTCGTCCCGCTCGCTCTCGCTCCGCCGAACGGCTGCTGTCCCACCACCGCGCCTGTCGGCTTGTCGTTGATGTAGAAGTTGCCGGCCGAGAACCGCAGCATCTCGGTAGCGCGCGCGATCGCGGCCCGGTCCTGAGCGATGATCGAGCCCGTGAGCGCGTACGGCGCGATGTCAGCAGCCTGCGCCACGACCGCGTCGTACTGTGCGTCCTCGAAGACGTGCACGCCGAGGATCGGCCCGAAGTACTCCCGTGTGAACACCTCGTCCGTCGGGTCGGCCGACACCAGCACGGTCGGCCGCACGAAGTACCCCTCGGAGTCGTCGGTTGTCCCGCCGGTGAGCACCGAGATGGCCGACCTCGTTGCCGCCCGCGCGAGCGCCTCCCGGTGCCGGCCGAACGCCCGCTCGTCGATCACCGCGCCCATGAACAGCGAGAGGTCAGCAGCCACGTCACCCATCGTCAGGGACTCGGCCGTGGCGACGAGCTGATCCTGCATGCGATTCCACACGCTGCGGGGCACGTAGGCACGTGAGGCCGCCGAGCACTTCTGGCCCTGGTACTCAAATGCGCCCCGCACGAGAGCCGTGACGAGCACGTCGGGGTCGGCCGACGCGTGCGCGATCACGAAGTCCTTGCCGCCGGTCTCGCCGACCAGCCGCGGGTACCCGCGGTAACCGGCGATGTTCTCGCCGACTGTCCGCCACAGGTGCTGGAACGTGCCTGTCGACCCCGTGAAATGAATCCCGGCCAGGTCCGGATGGCGCAGCGCGACGTTGGACACGGCCGTGCCGTCACCGGTCACCATGTTGATCACGCCGGGCGGCAGGCCAGCGGCCTCGAGCAGCCGCATCAGGTAGTGCGCCGACAGCTGCTGCGTAGGCGACGGCTTCCAGATGACCACGTTGCCCATGAGCGCGGGCGCTGAGGGCAGGTTCGCCGCTATCGAAGTGAAGTTGAACGGTGAGATCGCCAGCACGAAACCCTCGAGCGGGCGGTACTCCAGCCGGTTCCAGATACCAGGGGCGTTGTTCGGCTGCTCTGAGAGCAACCGCCTGCCGTAATGCACGTTGTAGCGCCAGAAGTCGATCAGCTCACACGCCGCATCGATCTCTGCCTGGAATACCGACTTGGACTGGCCCAGGATCGTCGAGGCGTTGATCACCGACCGCCACGGGCCCGCCAGCAAGTCGGCGGCCTTGAGGAAGATCGCCGCGCGGTCGTCGAACGACAACGCCCGCCAGCCTGGGGCCGCAGCCCGCGCGGCCTCGATCGCAGCAGTCACGTCAGTGTCGGTTGCGTTTCTGAGCTGTCCGAGCACGTGCCGGTAATTGTGCGGCTGGACCACGTCGACGGCCTCGCCGCCGCCCTCCACCTGCCGGCCGCCGATGGTCATCGTCAGCTCGGCGCGCTCGCCAGCCAGGTCCTTGATTTTCTGCTCGAGCGTCACCCGCTCGGGGCTGCCAGGGGCATATCCCTTGATCGGCTCGTTCCCCGGAACCGGGACATTTGTGACAGCATCCATGGCCGATCTCCTAGCTAGCCCGACATCAATGGGGGCAACACCATGGTGCCATGAGCTCCCAAATCCGCCCCCTGCTGGTCCGCGCGAACCAGGGCGAACTGACGACCGCGGCACCATGACACAGCGCAGCCAGGCTGTCCGGTGTCAGCCGGCCCGGTTATCCTGATACTGGGCCCACAGCGCGACCGGAAGCTCGAGTAGCAAGCGGCTAACTGGAGGCGCCATGACTCAGCTTGCGCGTCTAGACCCCGCGTGCAGCCGATCGGCACGAGACGGCGTGACTGCGTGCTCGGCGTGCTCGGCAGCCGAATTGCCGCAATTGCCCAGTTCTAGATTGCCCAGTTCTACTCAGTTTCATCGGCCGACGTATTCAGCCGCCTCGGCGTCGGTAGTCGCGTCGTCAACGGTCGCGTCGCCGAGCGTCAGCCAGTCAGTTCCTGGCTGGACAGTTGTCTCAGCCGCGCTATGCCCAGTGCTGCTCGTCGGCGGCTGGATCACCGGCGGCGCAGTTCAGCCGACCGCCTATAGCCCAATGCAGCAGACCATGAGCGTGCTGGCCGGTCAGGCCGGCACTGATTCGTGGCTCATGACCGGGGCCTTGTTCCTGGTGGGCGCCACCCAGCTCGCGACCGCCGTTGGCCTCCGGGATGTCGGAGTGCCAGCGCGCCTCCTGCTCGTCCTGACCGGAATATCCACGTTCGGCGTCGCCAGCTCGCCGGAGCCGGCCCCTGGCCCCACGCCAGTCCACCTTGCCTTCGCCGTGAGCTGCGTGTTTACGACCGCGATCTGGCCCATCTTCGTCGCCAGGCGCGAACCGGCGCCGTCGTGGGCCGTCAGTATCTACGGCTGCGTGGCGGTCACTACCATCTTCGCCGCCTTGTCGGGCTGGGTGCTGTTCGCCTCGTTTGGCGGCGGCGAACTCGGCCTGGCCGAACGGGTAGCCTCGACCACCCTCGGCCTCTTTCCGCTCGTCGTCATCCTCAGCCTGCGGCAAGCGGCCAGCCGATCGCAGTTCATCGCACGAGGTCGCTGAGCTCCTGGGTCGCGTACCACTGCAGCTCGTGCCCGTCGGCGCCATCGACGACGAACTGCGCATCCTCGTCGCCGCCGTCCGCGCTCGGCAGGGCTGCGATGGCGTCCGCGAGATCGGGGGCGGCGTCATCGTCATCGACGAGGCCCGACGCAACATCCCGGATCAGGACGGGCCCATTGATCCGCACAAGGCCAGGCTGGTCGAATCCGGAATCGGCGACAATAGACGGATCCGTCACATCGACCGCGAGCACCACTCGTCGCCGCGGCGCATCCCGATCGGCAGCAAGCAGGCGCAGCGACTCCCTAGCCGCATGCATCATCGCGACGTACTCGAGTTCCTCGATATCGCCGCTGGAGTACCACTCCCGGAGCGCAGGCGTGACGGCATAGCCGCGGACCGGCGATTCGTGGATCTCGCCAGCACGCAGCAGGCCGGCCACAGCCGGCAAAGTAAAAGGCACATAAACGCGCACGACAGGCCCCGAAGCGCTACGCAATAGAGCTACGAGTGTGACAGCTAGCCACCGCAGGTTCAGCTAATCGCCTGACCTGGTGGGCTCAGTCCTGACACCGCTAGCGCCGCGGCGACGGCGGCTACGGCCGCGTCCAGCGACTCGTGCTCCCACACCCGCACCACGCGCCAGCCGGCCGCGACCAGGGCGGCGTCGGCGGCCCTGTCGCGGGCCACGTTCCTGGCTAGTTTGGGTTCCCAGTACCACGTGTTCGCGGCCGGCTGCGTCCCGTGCTGGGGACAGCAATGCCAGAAACAGCCGTCGACAAAGACCGCGACCCGGCGTGCCGTGAACGCGATATCGGGCCGCACCCGTGCAGCGGCGAGGTCGAGCCGGTAATCCTTGCGGTAGCGGTACCCCTGCTTATGCAGCGCGCGCCGCAACGCAAGTTCCGGTTTGGTGTCCTTACGGCGGTTGGCCCGCATATTGGCCGAACGGCCCGGACTCGCCGGGTGCGGGTAGTCAGCCACAACCGCTAAGGCTAGCCAAAAATCAGATGGGAACGGGGCCGCTCTCCCTCGCCGCCGCCCCCGGCCGCGGCCGCTTATGGGATCGCGACTCCGAGCAGGTCGGCGACCTGCCGGGCGGTGTCCTCGGCGGCGGTGTGCAGCACCCCGGTGAAGCCGATCTGCTCGGCTGCGGTGATGTTCGCTTGGATGTCGTCGATGAAGACACACTCCCGCGGCTCGAGCCCGAGCAACTGCGCCGCGTGCAGGAAGATGCGCGGTTCGGGCTTGCGCATCCCGACCTCGCCGGAGATCACGACGGCGTCGAACATGTCAGGAAACAGCTCTGTCGGATACCCGCCGCCCCACGAGTTCGACAACAGCCCGGTCGGCACACCGCTGGCCTTCAGCTTCCGCAACAGCGCCAGCATCTCCTCGTCCAGCGTCTGCCCGGCGAACATGCGGGCGAGCAGGCCAGGGCCGGCCACCGGGCCGCCGTTCTCCAGCATTAGCTCCTTGGCCAGCGCGAGCTCGAACTCGTCGTTCGTCGACTCCCCGCGCTCAAGCGCGTGGATCGGGTTGGGGTCGGTGCCGTCGGAGTAGGCCTGCTTCACCCACTGCCGCATGACTGCAACGTAGCTAGCCCGGTCGATGCCGTCGGCAGCCAGCCAGGCATTGACGCTGTCGTTGATGGGGCTGGTCATGACGCCGCCCCAGTCGGTGATCACTCCGCGCAGTTCTGACACAGATTGATCGTAAACGAGGGCCCGCCCTGTCTCGCCCGGCCGCCTGCTGGCAGGTCCGAGCAGCGTGCTGACAGAATCGCGCCATGGAGGATCGCGCCATGCAGGATCGCGTCATGCAGGATCGCGTCATGGACCAAGTCGCAGTCGTCACCGGAGCAAGCAGCGGGATCGGGGCCGCCTCGGCCATCGGGCTTGCCGGAGCGGGCTATCACGTCGTACTCACGGCGCGCCGCGCCGACCGGCTGACGCAGGTCGCCGCCCAGATCGCCGACAAGGGCGGCAGCGCCGCGATGCATGAACTGGACGTGACCGACCGCCCAGCTGTCGACGCCTTCGCTGCGTCACTCGACCGATGCGACGTCCTGCTCGATAACGCCGGCGGCGCGGTCGGTGCCGACACGATCGCGACCAGCTCCCCGGCGGACTGGCAGGCCATGTTCAGCGTGAATGTGCTCGGCACGCTGAACATGACGCAGGCGTTGCTGCCCAAGCTCATCGCCAGCGGCGCTGGCACCGTCGTGCTCATGGGCTCGACCGCCGGGCTCATCGCCTATGAGGGCGGCGGCGGCTACGTGGTCGCCAAGCACGGGACGCACGCGTTCGCGGAGACGCTGCGGCTTGAGGTATACGACCAGCCCGTCCGGGTCATCGAGATCGCGCCCGGCATGGTGAAGACCGCCGAGTTCGCGATCAACCGCTTCCGCGGCGACGCCGACAAGGCCGCGGCCGTCTACGCGGGTGTTGCCGAGCCGCTGACCGCGGACGACGTCGCGGACGCGGTCGTCTGGTCGGTCACTCGTCCGGCGCACTTCAACGTCGACCTCATGGTGATCCGGCCACGTGCGCAAGCGGCCCAGTACAAGGTGCACCGAGTGCTCTAGGCAAGGTGGAAGGCGCGGGCGAAGCCCGACGATCACGGCCTGGGCGTTACTAGACTACGGCGGTGCGCACTGGGACGACGGCGGCCGAAGCAGCAGCCCGTTCCCGGTTGCTTTCGGTGGAGTCCTACTCGATATTCCTGGACCTCACCGAGGGCGGGGACACTGCCTGGTCACGTACCGAGATCAGGTTCCGCTGCCGCGAGGAGGGAGCGGCCACGTTCGCGAACCTCGACGCGGTCACGGTGCACGAGATCATCCTTAACGGAGAACGTCTCGACCCCAAGTCCGTGGCGGGCGGCCGCGTCCCGCTCGATGATCTGGCGGCCGAGAACACGCTGGTGGTCGACGCGTGGGTGCCGCTGTCGCGCAGCGGCAGCGGCCTGACGCAGTACACCGATTCCGCTGACGGCCAGCGTTACGTGCTGGCTAACTGCTTCCCCACGGCGGCGCCGAGCGTCTTCTGCTGCTTCGATCAGCCGGACTTGCGAGCGGCGATCACGCTGATCGTGACCCTGCCGACCGGCTGCACGTGTATCTCCAACGGCGAGGTGCTGCATAGCCCGGCCGACGGCACAGCGGGCGTGTGGCGGTTCTCCACGGTGGTCTCGATGAAGCCCTACGAGTTCACGCTGTGCGCTGGACCCTATGTCACGGCGCCCGCCGGCACTGACGCCAATGCGGGCGCGACCCAGCTCACCGTGTACTGCCGTCCCACGCTGGCCAGCTCGCCAGGCCTGGCCCGGATCACCGGGCTCGTCGCCGCGGCGTTGCGTCACTACGAGCGCATGCTGGCCGTGGCTTGTCCCTACGAGAAGCTCGATGTCGTCTTCGTACCTGAGCTCGGCCCGCTCGCGATGCAGCTGCCCGGCGTCATGTACGTGAGCGAGACGCTCCTTCAGCGCGCCGCGGATCCCGCAGATGATTTCGTCGGTGTGGTCCTGGCGCACGAGGCCGCGCATTTGTGGTTTGGCTGCCTCGTCGAAGGCCGCTGGTGGGATGACTTGTGGCTGGCCGAGGCACTGGCCACGTACCTGAGCATCGACGCGGTGAGCGAAGCGATCGGCTCGGACACGGCGTGGGCCAGCTTCAGCATGACCAGCAAAGCATGGGCATATCTTGCCGACGGATTGCCGAGCACGCAGCCGGTCTCGTCGAGTGTCGATTCGGCCGCCGACGCGCTCACCAGACCGCCGGCTATCACCTACTCCAAGGGCGCCAGCGTGCTCCGCCAGCTCAGCGCGCTCATCGGCGCGGACGCGATGCACCTTGGACTGCGCGACTACCTGACTAGGTACGCGTGGCTGACGACGTCGCTCCCGGACCTGATCGAGTCCTGGTCGCGCGCGAGCGGCCGCGACCTGTCGGGCTGGGCTGACCTCTGGCTGCAACAGGCCGGCGTGAACACGCTGCGGCCGGAGATGACTGTAGATCCAGACGGGACAATCACGTCATTTGCCGTCGTCCAGGAACCGCCGCTGCTCGACGATCGGCGGACCGCTGCGTACGCACGCACTGACTATCGGGATCTACGAACCGGACGAGGGTCAGCTCACCTGCCAGCGCCGGATCAGCGTGACACTCGCCGACGAGTGGACGCATATACCCGAGCTGACCGGCACGCCGATGCCAGCGGCGATCATCGTGAACGACACAGACTTGACGTTTGCCAGAATCAAGCTCGATCTGGGCTCGTGGCGTTCGCTGGTCGCGTGGGCGATGGACGTGGGCGACCCGCTGGCGGAGTCGGTCTGCTGGAACGCGGCCGTCGACATGGTGCAGGCAGCAGAGCTGGCAGCGGCCGAGTTCGCAGCGATCGTGGCGCGGCGAATGACCGCCGGACGCCCGGTCCTCGGCCTCGACCAGCTGCTCCAACGGGCGGGAGCGGCGGCCGACTATTTCGCGGACGCGGCCGGGCGCGCGGCCGCGCGTCAGCAACTGGCCGCTGCCGCCCTCACGGCGGCCGAGCTGTCGGGGGCCGGCGGCCGCGATCAGCGCATCCTGGCTCAGGGCTTCGCGATGTCCGCCGACAGTCCAGCGCAGCGCGACCTGCTCCGCTTCTGGCTCGACGGCCGGTCATTGCCGACCGGGCTCGTCGTCGATCTCGAGCTGCGCGCCAAGATGCTGACCACGCTGTCTGCCCACGGCCAGGCCACGGACGAAGACCTGGCCGCGTACGCCGCCGACGACGCGGTTGCTGGCGACGTCGTCCGCGCGACGTGCAGCGCCCGGCACCCGAGCATCGCGGCCAAGCAGGCCGCCTGGGCGTCAGCGCTCGCTGACGAGCAGCCGCTACGGCTCGCGCTCGCGTATGCCGAGGGCTTCTGGGTGCCCGGCCAGGAGGATCTGCTCGAGGGCTTCCGGGACCGGTACTTCAGCGAGGCGCTTCCGGCCATACGCCGGCCAGGCCGGCTTGAAGGCTGGACAATGCAGCGGCTGGCGAGGGCGCTCTACCCGGCGACACTGGCCGACAAGGCTACGCTCGGAGCGACAGACGCCGAGCTGGACCGGCTGGACGATGGCGACGTGATCGCGGGCATTCTGCTCGAGCAGCGCGCCCTGTTGTGCCGCGCGATGACTGCCCGCTCAGGCGGAGCCTGGGCTAGCCGATAACGGCACGAACGCGTCGGTCAGCCCGGCAGGCTGTCCGGGCCGTAACCTCCGGCGTCGAGCATATGGCGGAGATCGACGACAGTCTGCGTGTCGATGTCCTTGTGCAGGGGCGGATCGAAGTACTGGGTTTGCGACCCGACGGTCACGGCGACCTTGCCGTCATGCTCTCGGACGGCCGTGCCGATCGCCTCGAGGAGCGACAGCACGTTGTCCCACTCGATGTTGTGGCTGACCGGATGCTGGAAGATCTGCCGCAGCGTGTTGCGGTGGTGGTTACTGAGGTGGTGCGGCTCTGGTGCCGACGACATTGCGTGCTCCCGTCTGTTTCGGCAACCCTAACCAGGCCGTCAGCTCGCCTCGAGCGTGACCTCGATGTTGCCGCGAGTGGCGTTCGAGTACGGGCATACCGCGTGGGCTGCCTCGGTCAGTTCCTGGACGGTCCTGGTGTCGACGTCCGGGATGGAGACCCGCAGCGTCACGGCGAGACCGTAAGCTCCGCCGCCGATGGTGCCGATCGTGACGTCCGCTTCGACTGTCGATTCGGCGGTGTCCACGCCAGCGCGGCGGCCGACCACGGCGAGCGCGCTCTGGAAGCAGGCCGCGTAACCGGCGGCGAACAGCTCCTCGGGGTTGGTGGCACCGCCCGGTCCGCCCATCTCCGTGGGCGGCCGCAGGTCGAGGTCGAGGATGCCGTCGGCCGAGGCGACGTGGCCGGCCCGGCCACCCCGAGCGGTTGCACGGGCGGTGTAGAGGGGCTTGACGAGCTGAGTTGTCACGGGGGCTCCCGATCATCACGGCACTGTTACGCATCTGCCGCCCGCGTCAACCGCGCGCGCCGGAGGCGCATTCCGCACGGCCGCGGGCCTCAGCCCGTCTGCGTCACCTTGCTCAGGCCGCGCGGCTGGTCAGGATTGATGCCGAGCCGTCGGGCCAGCGCCTCGGTCACGAGCTGGCCGGGCACGATCAGGCCGATCGGCGCGAGCCACTCCGGCAACCGCGGCCCGGGCAGCGCCGACGTGCACGCTTCGGCCAGCGCGGAGCCGCCGCCGATCCCGAACGCGCTCGCCCCCGCCCCGACCACCCGCCGCGCGAGGTCGATGGTGCCGGCCAGCGTCGGCCCTGAGTCGGCCGCGACCACGATGGCCGGCGTCTGCGCGTCGACCACCGCGATCGGCCCGTGCAGCAGGTCCGCGTACGACAGCCCCATGGCGTGCAGGTAGCACGCTTCCTTCAGCTTGATCGCGAGCTCCAGCGCGGCCGCGTACGCCATGCCCCGGCCCGACACGACGACGCCCGGCACCTTGGCCAGCGCGGCTACGATCGGCTCCAGATCCAGAGGAGTTGCAAGCAGCGACGAGATCGCGTCCGGCACGGCGATCAGTTCGTCCGGGTCCAGCGGTGCGCCGAGGCCAAGCCCCAGCACGGCCAGCGCGGCCAGCTGCGTCGTGAACGTCTTCGTCGCCGGCACTGCCTGCTCGACCCCGGCTTCGGTGACGAACGCAACCTCCGCCGCCTCCGCCAGCGGCGACGACATGCCGCCATTAGTGATGGCGAGCGTCCGGGCCCCGCAGGCCTTCGCCCACTCCAGGGTCTCGACGATCTCCGCAGTCCGGCCCGATTGCGAGAGAGCAACCGCGAGCACGCCGTCGAGGTCCATCCGCGCCTTGTACGTCGTCGCGATCGACGGCGCCGCCAGCGACACCAGCCTGCCGGCGTGCGCCTGGATCAGGTAGCTGCCGTAAACCGCCGCGTTATCGGACGTCCCGCGGGCGATGAACAGCACAGTCTTGGTGTCCGCGGCCAGCCGTGTGACCTCATCACGACGCGGCAGCAGCGCATCGATGGTGGCCCTGAGCGCCTCAGGCTGCTGCGCAATCTCCTGCCGCATCAGCGATGGACCAACCCCGTTCCGTGCCTGCATCTCATCCCTTTCGCTCACGCCCGCAACGACGCCAACGTGGCGGCCGCGGCATCTGTATACACCAGGCGCCCGCTTATCCACGTCGCGCGGGTACGCAGGTCGGGGCCGAGCCAGACTAGGTCGGCGGTCGCGCCCGTGGCGAGGCGGCCGAGGTCGGCCCGGCCGATGAGGTCGGCCGGGACCCGGGTAGCGGCGGCGACGGCGGCAGGAATGGAGACGCCGACGCGGACAGCGTTCCCGACCGCGACGTCCATGCGCAGCGCCGAGCCTGCGAGCGTCCCGTCGCCGCGCATCGGCGGCGCGCCCTCGGCGGCCGGCAGCGTGATCGGCTCGCCGCCGAGGAGGTACTCCCCTGGTGGCATGCAGGCCGGCGCCGCGGCGTCGGTGACCAGCGCGATCCGGCCGGGCGCGGCGCGGAACGCCAGGCCGCAGACTGGCGCGGCCACGTGATACAGGTCGACGATCAGGCCGCTGGTCAGCCGATCGTCGGTGAGGGCCTGCCCGACGACACCTGGTTCCCGGTGAGCAAGCGGCCGCTGCGCGTTGAACAGGTGGGTCACCATGCGCGCGCCATGGTCAGCAGCGGCCGCCACCTGCTCCGCCGTGGCGTCGCTGTGGCCCACGCTCACCAGGACGCCTGCCCGGACGAGCTGATCGATGACGGCCAGCGCACCGGGGCGCTCGGGCGCAAGCGTGAGCAGCCGCAGCAGCCCGCGCCCGGCCTCGATCAGCGCGGCGACCGCGGCGGGAGTGGGGTCGGTGATCCAGGCCGGGTTGTGCGCACCGCGGCGGGCCGGCGAGATGAACGGGCCCTCCAGGTGCACCCCGAGCACCCGCGCGCCGTTGCCGGCCAGGTTGCCGGTGAACCCGGCGGCTGTCCGCATCGCCGCGGTGAGGCTGTCGACCGGCGCCGTGATCATCGTCGGCACGAACGCGGTCGTGCCAGTGGCCGGGAGCCGGCAGGCCACGTCAGCCCAGCTCGCGGCGTCGGCAGTCTGGAACTCGGTGCCGAAGTAGCCATTCACCTGAAGATCGACGAACCCCGGCACCAGGTAGCCATCGGGCAGGATGATGTCGGGGCTGACGCCCGAGCCGCTGTCGCCCGAGCCAGCGCGGCTGATGACACCGTCGGTTAGTTCGACAAACCCTTTGCTGGGAACGGGGTCGGCCCCGTCCGCAGCCGTAATCAGCTGCGCAGCCTCAATGAGCACTCCGCCGGCCTCAGCTGCCGACGCGGTGGAGCGCGCTGCCGCTGCCTGATTCGGCGCGGGCAGCGGCCGCGATGAACTCCTGCATCTCGGCGGCGACCAGGTCGGGGCGCTCCATCATGGCCACGTGCCCGATGCGGGGCAGGACCACGGCTCGCCCATACCGGAACGAGCGCGCTGCCCTGGCAGCAGTCGCCGGGTTCACCAGCCGGTCGTGGCTGCCGTGGATGACCAGCGTCGGCGCCGTCACTCGGGCGGCGTCGCGCCACAGGGATCCGGGTCCTGGCCGCGTGTATTCGGCCACGAGCGCACGGCCCGACCTCAGCAGCGCGTCTCCGGCGTAGTCGAGGCCGTCGCGGCGGATCACCTCGGCGACGGCTTCCGCGCGCCGGTCGCGGTGCATGAGGGTCGGGTCGGCGTAGAGGTCATGGATCGTCATGTCGGCGCGCCGCTCCGGCGGGATCTCCTGGAGGCGCTTCAGCAGCCGGGTGCCCACACCAGGCGCGCTGACAAGCGCGAGCCGCATCGGCAGCAGGCGCGGCCGCAAGTCGGGCAGGGCAGGCGAGATCAGCGTGAGAGTGCGCACCAGGTCGGGTCGGCGGGCGGCGATCCGCGTGCTGATCGCACCGCCGAGGGAGTTGCCAACGAGGTTGACAGGCCAGGTCCCGAGCTTTTCGATCAGCGAGATGACGGCTGCGGCACGAGCGTTGAGCGAGTAGTTGCCGTCGGCTGGTGGCGGGGAGAACCCAAAACCCGGCAGGTCGATGGCCGCGCCGTCCAGGGCGGGCGCGCCTCGGTCTCCGTGCCTGACCAGGCCCATGAGGTCGGTCCAGTTCGTGGCGGACCCGCCGAGGCCGTGTACGAAGACGGCCTGTTCGCTGACGACATCGGGGCTTGCCGGGGCAGTCCGAACAAATATCTCGCCGATGTCTAGCTGGCGCTGCTCGCCGGGCCACTGCGGGATTGGGCTGCCCTTGGCCGCCGCGTTGTCCGCGGCGTGCATGGGCTGCGAACCGTTAACGTGAGCCGCCGAGGAGCCGTTGACCTGTGCAGATGGCACATCAGGCTGGAACTGGTCAGTCATGCTGTCCAAGACTACTCGCCGGTACAAGAGTGGGTCCGACTAGCTGGAGCAAGCCGTGTACGAAGGTGAGTCGCTGGCCGTTTAGGTCGATGAGCCAGCGAGAGGGGATGCCGGGATCGGCCTGCCGCGCTTCCGGGTAGCGGATAACGACGTCGCCGATGACGCACGACCACGCATTTAGCTCTTCAGGCCCCGGGATGGAGGAACCAGGCGCGCGGACGAGCCAGCCGTTCAGGATGGCGCCGCCGAAGCCGACCATCAGCTCGAAGCGCAGGTCAGGCCAGAGTCCGGCCAGCGGCCACGTCAGTGCCGTGAGCATGACGTCGCCGACGGCTTTGTCGCGCTCGGCGTCAGGCGGCCCGAGTACTGCCTCGTACAGGGCGAGGCCTTTCGGCGCATGCGGCGAGCGCAGCAGCGACTGCCACCGGTTGTGCGCAGCCAGGTAGTCGGCCCGGCTAGCGCCGGCCTTCGCGTAGGCGCGAGCGACCAGTTCGGGCTGGAAGTCCGCCATCCGGCGGAGCAGCATCAGCTGGAACTCGCGCCTCGCGAAGCCTCTCATCCGCGATTCAGTTACATGGCCTTCATGAGCCCGACGGTGTTGCCGGCTGGGTCGATGAAGAACGCGATAGTCGGCCCGGCCGGCACGTCCATCGGCGGCATCGCGGTCTTGCCGCCAATCTGGTTGATCTTGTCGAGCGTGCCCTGGACGTCGTCGACTGTCACGTAGAAGGTGGCGTGCGCTGAGCCGTCGGGGCTCGGGGCGACGCCGCCGGCGATGCCGCCTTCGCTCGCGGCGACCATGCCGTACTGCATGTCGTTGTCAGCATCGATCTGCCAGTCGAAGACCTGGCGGTAGAAGGTCTGCAATGTGGCCGCGTCGGGTCCGGCAATCTCGAACCATGCGACTGGGTTCGCCATGACTCCTCCTCGAGTTTCGTGCGTCGGAGTTCTGTGCCTGGGAGTTCTGTGCCTGAGAGTTCTGGGCCTGGGAGTTCTGGGCCTGGGAGTTCTGGGCCTGGGAGTTCTGGGCCTGGGAGTTCCGTAGCTAGGAGTTGTGTTCGCAGCCAGCCAGCACCCTAGCCCGCGCGCTTCCTTGGCCGCGCTGTCGTCTCGGATTCCTTCGCCGCAGCCTTGCCCCTGGACCCGGTCGTCTTACTCCCGGTAGCTGCCTTGGGCTTGGCCGCGGCCGCCTTGGCCGCTGCCGGCTGAGTCTCGTCACCGTCTGAACCCGACTTGGCCGCGGCCGACCTCGTGCTCCTCGCCCGCCCCGTGCCTTCCTTCGCAGCACCGCCGGCCGCAGCACCGCCGTTCGCAGCACCGGCCTTCGCAGCACCGGCCTTCGCGGCTCCTCGGGCAGCGGGGCGCCCCCGCGCTGGCGGTGCTTCCTCTTCGTCGCCAGCCTCGCGCTGGTCGGGGACGGCGCCAAGCCGGCCGCCCTTAGCAGCGGCAAGGCTGGCGCGCAGGGCATCGGCCAGGCTCGACCCGCCGCCGGTGTCCGCCTGCGGCGCCTCGGGTTGGAAAACTTCGCGGCCCTCGGTCTTGGCCTCCACGAGTTCCAGCACCGCCTCGCGGTAGCTGTCGTGATACTCGTCCGGGTCGAAGTCCACGGTCATGGATTCGATCAGGGACTCGGCCATCCGCAGTTCTTGTGGGCGGACCTCGATGTCGTCGTCCAGGAAGCCGAAGTCCGGCGTCCGCACCTCGTCCGGCCACAGCAGCGTCTCGAGCACGAGCACACCTTCGCGGACCCGCAGGATTGCCAGCGACTCGCGCTGGCGGAGCGCGACCTGCGCGATGGCGATCTTGCCCGACTCCTCAAGCGCGTCGCGAAGCAGGCTGTAGGCGCGCGTCCCGGCCGCCTCCGGTTCGACGTAGTAGCTCTTGTTGAACAGGATCGGGTCGAGCTGATCGGCCGGGCAGAACTGCACGACCTCGATGTTCCTGGTCGTCGGCAGCGGCAGCTCCGACATGTCTTCCTCGGTCAGCACGACCATCTCGCCATCAGGAAGCTCATAGCCCTTGGCGATGTCCTCGTAGGGCACTTCGTTGTCATCGATCGAGCAGAACCGCTTGAATCTGATCCGGCCGCCGTCTTCGCGGTGTACCTGTCGGAAGGCGATGTCCTTCTGCTCTGTGGCCGTGTAGAGCTTCACGGGAATCATGACCAGGCCGAAGGAGACTGCCCCCTTCCACATGCTGCGCATGGCATCTCCTTACCCCGAGCCAGTCTGGGTACTAATTCTCACCTTGATCAGGCGCGAATGTCAGCCAGGGTTCGGGTAGTGATACAAGCAGTGTTGTCCGCATTCTGTAATTCGGCAATATGTTCGAGTGCCGATATCGCCTAGGAGGCGCCCCAATGAGCGACATGGGCCTTGAAGAGCCGGACATTGAGGCACCGGACGCCGACGCGGCGGAGCAGCACCAGGACGTTATACCCGAGCCCGACGACAATGACGAGCCGACCCCAGAGGAGGAGGAACCCCCGCTCGAAGCGGATCAAGCCGACGCCGCCGAGCAAGCCAGGGTAGTAACACCCGATGATGACGAATACCGCTAACCGGGCTACGCCACAGGGCCGGTCGTAAGATTGCCTCTTATACGGGAGCCGCGGCCATACCCGCCAACCGCCAGCAAGCACCTTTCCGGAGTGAACGTTGACCGTTTCGCCACAGGCCAGATCCGGCAGTACGCGGCTGCCGCGCCCAGCGCGCAGGCTCCAGTTGCTGGGCGCTGCCCGTGACGTCTTCGTAGCCCACGGCTATCACGCAGCCGCGATGGACGAGATAGCCGAGCGCGCTGGGGTCAGCAAGCCCGTGCTGTACCAGCACTTTCCTGGCAAGCTCGAGCTGTATCTGGCGCTTCTCGACGAGAGCTCTGAGCAGCTGGTTCACACCATGAGCGAGGCCCTGTCGTCCACGACCGATAACCGCCAGCGGGTGCCCGCCACGTTCAAGGCGTTCTACGACTTCGTCGCAGGCGCGGACGAGGCGTTCCGCCTGGTTTTCGAGTCCGACCTAAGCAATGAGCCCGCCGTCCGTGGCCGCCTGGAGAAGACCATGGACGATTGCGCGGACATGGTCAGCCAGTTCATCCGTGAGGACGCCGGGGTCAGCGACGCCGAGGCGCACCTCCTGGGCATGGCGCTCGTCGGCATGGCCCAGGTCAGCGCCCGGTTCTGGCTGGCAACTGACCAGAACGAGATCCCCAAGGACGAAGCCGAGCAGCTCATCGCCAGGCTGGCCTGGCGCGGCATCAGCGGCTGGCCGCTGACGGGCGACCACCCGGCCAGCTGACCAATCAGCCGTCGGCCCTTGGCCGGCGCAACCTGGGTCGGCGCCACTGGGGTAGGCGCCACTGGGCTCGAGACGTTCTGGTGCCCGCGCGCAGGTGGCCAGCGACCCCGAGCGCGCCGGCGAAGGCGACGGCGGCGGCCACGATCGCTAGGAAGCCGCCGTAGCTCCAGCCGACCGACAACCCCGAGGTGGCCTGGATGGCCTGGATAGGCACCACCTGGCCTGGTTCGCTGAAGGCCGGCGGCCTGAACACGACGCCGAGAAGAGTCAGCAGCAGGGACAAGCCGGTAGCCCCCAGCAGGATTTGCTGGGCACTCGGCAGGTTGCCTGGGATCCGCTCAATGGCGTCGCGGTCTATGAGCGCTACGAGGGCCACGATGGCCAGCGCGAACACGAGCCACAGATAGCCGTGAGCGGGCGGTCCGTTTTCGGTGGCGCTAATGGCTGAACCGGGGTGGAGTTGCAGCGTTTCGGTAAACCACGGCAGGAAGAGCGCTATCAGCAAGACGATCAGGCCAGCCCCGATGGCCAGGTCGCTGCCGGCCCATCCGCGGGCAGTGGCGGCGGCCGTGTCCGTTGTCGGCGGCTGCCATGGAGTTCCTTCGATCGGCGTGTCGGTAGTCAACCTCGGCCTCCAGTCACTCGGCTCCCCACAGTGACTATCGCACTTTGTCATGGTTTCCGGGCGTCCTCGACCGACAGATGTTCGTCGCCGCACGCCGCGACGACGACACAGCTCGCAAATGCAGGCCGGGGCCTCAAGCCGGGGCCGCCGAGGGCTAGCCTCGGACTGCGGAGAGGAGACGTGTGGAAGTCAGGATCGGTATTCAGTCGGTGCCTCGTGAGCTTGTGATCGAGACCGACGCTTCGGCAGACGAGGTAGAAGCTGCGCTCAAGACCGCGGTGGCGGCTCAGGCAGGCGTCCTTGTACTCGCAGACTCCAAGGGTGGCAGGGTCCTTGTGCCCGCGGAAAACATCGGCTACCTCGAGTTCAGCGGTAACGAGCCGCGCCGGGTCGGCTTCAGCAGCCTCTGACCGACGCTCTGGACGCCAGGGCTTAGTCGTTACGAGGCAGCTAGGCCGAGCGCTGCCATCCGGGCGGCATGGTTGTCGGTGAGCTGGGCGAACATCCGGCCGATGTCTCCAAGCTGGCTCGCCGCGTCGCCCGCGAGCATCCTGGCGAGCGGTTCCCGCTCTGCAGCGACTCGCTGCGCCTGGCCGAGCGCCTCGCCTACCAGCCGCCGGGCCCAGAGCGCCAGCCGGCCGGCGACGCGCGGATCGAGCTCGGTGGCCTCGCGCACTCGGGCAATCACGAACTCTGAGTGCCCGGTGTCGGCGAGCACGGTCAGGACGAGGTCCCGGCTGGCAGGGTCCAGCACCTGAGCGACGGCCCGGTAAAAGTCCGCGGCGATCCCGTCGCCCACGTAGGCCTTCACCAGGCCCTCCAGCCAGTCAGCTGGCGCGGTCCTGGCGTGGAAGGCATCTACAGCCGCCACGAAGGGCTGCATAGCAGCCTGCGGATCCGCCGACATGTCCTCGATCCCGCTGCGGAGCAGCTGGAAGTGCCCGAACTCAGCGACGGCCATCTCGGCCAGCGCGGTCTTGTCGTACAGCGTTTCCGCCAGCGCTGCGTCGTCCGAGAGCCGGAAGAAAGCGGTCAGCGAGGCATAGGCGAGTAGGCCGAGGAGATCAAGCACGCCGTCGGCAGGAGGTCCGGCGGTCGCCGGGGTGCTGGCGCCAGTTCCCTCGTGGGTCACGAGGGCAGAGTACAAGAAGACGCGTCGGCGCCACGAGATGCGGCCTCGCGGGTGCATCACGCTGGGCTTGATAGACTGCATTGCGATCCACACGAGGAATGTGGTCTCCCCCGACCGCGTTACACAGAACGTAGGCGTGACGATCTTCCAGCAGCTTGATGCCCGGACGATGGCGCGCTGCTTCTTCTCCGCGAGTGCGCGGCCAATGCCGCGCAATGGCAAAGCTTGTATTGACGAGATTTGCCCCGCCGGAGGAGTCACACTTGCCAGCCCCTGGCAATCTCTGCCCAGGCGCACTCCGCGCCAGGCCGCCATGGGCCCTGATAGAGGCGGAAGCCCTGACTACTTTGACAGCGATCATGGACGACAGTTCAGAGATTGACCCCGAAGCCGGCGAGGCACCCGCGGGCGAGACACCGGCGAGCGCCAAGACGTTCCGCGACTTCGGCATCGCAGAGCCGATCTGCGCAGCCCTCGAGGCCGAGGGCATCACCACAGCCTTCCCGATCCAGGCGCTGACCCTCCCGGTCGCCCTGGACGGTCACGACCTCATTGGCCAGGCCCGTACCGGGACGGGCAAGACGCTGGCCTTCGGGATCCCGATTCTCGAGCGCCTGGACATGACGCGCCGCGAGAAAGCATCACCCCGTTCCCTCATTGTTGTACCTACCCGTGAGCTCGCGATCCAGGTTGCCGACGACCTCAGGCTTGCAGGTTCCCGCTTGGGCGCCAACGTCGTGACGCTGTACGGCGGGCGCGCGTACGAGCCGCAAATCGACGCGCTGGCCACGGTCGACATCGTCGTCGGGACGCCTGGCCGGCTCCTCGACCTCGCGCGGCAGGGCCACCTGAAGCTCGGCAAGGTCGACACGCTCGTCCTCGACGAGGCCGACAAGATGCTCGATCTCGGCTTCCTGCCGGACGTCGAGCGCATCCTCCAGCTGACGCCTGCGGGCCGGCAGACGATGCTGTTCTCCGCCACGATGCCCGGCGAGATCGTGACACTGGCGCGGCGGCACCTGAGCCGCCCGATGCACATCCGGGCTGAGCAGCACGACGAGCCACAGCTCGTACCGACAACCGAGCAGCATGTGTTCCGCGCGCACCAGATGGACAAAGTCGAGGTGCTCGCCCGCATCTTGCAGGCCGAGGGCCGCGGGCTGACGATCGTCTTCTGCCGGACCAAGCGATCCTGTGACCAGGTTGCCACCACGCTGACCACCAAGGGCTTCGCGGCTGCGGCCGTGCACGGTGATCTCGGCCAGAGCCAGCGCGAGCGGGCCATGCGGGCGTTCCGGTCCGGCAAGGTCGACGTGCTCGTCGCCACCGATGTTGCCGCTCGCGGCCTGGACGTCGATGACGTCACGCACGTGGTCAACTACGAGTGCCCTGAGGACGAGAAGGCCTACCTGCACCGCATCGGCCGTACGGGCCGAGCTGGGCGCGACGGCGTGGCCGTCACGTTCGTGGACTGGGCTGACCTCGCCCGCTGGAAGATGATCAACGAGCTTTTGCACCTGGACTTCCCCGAGCCGCTCGAGACCTATTCGACCTCCGAGCACCTGTTCACTGCGCTGAGCATTCCGGCCGGCGCCAAGGGCGTCCTGCCAAGGAACCAGCGGGAGCGGGCCGGCCTGGAGGCGGAGACGCTGGAAGACATCGGCGAGACGGGCAAGACACGCTCGCGTAGCGGCGCCAGCTCTGGCACGCGGGATCGCCGGCCGGACTCGAGCGGTCCGGCGAGGCGGGATCGCAGCGAGGCCACCGACGGCGGAGCTCGGGAGGCTGGGCCGCGGACACCGCGTTCCCGGCGCCGTACCCGGGCCGGTCAAGCAGCTGAGGGTGCTGTCGGCGGCTCCGTCTCCGGCGCTGGCGCGCCGATTGCCGGCGCTGATGGTGGGCAGGCGCTGGCTGACGGCGGCGATGCCGCTGCCGACGGCGCTGGCCAGGGGGCCGGCGTTGCGCGGAGGCCGCGTCGGCGGCGCCCGTCGCGCGGTCGCTCCGGCGGCCAGCCTGCTGCCAGCGAGTAGCCCGACCGGCTTACTGCCCTGGCCGACCCGGCTGCCGACTGCCGGATCGCCGGGGCCGACGTGACGCGCGACCAACCGCTGGCGCTGGTTTTAGCCCGAGATTGACCGGGCATCATCCGGTTTGGCGCGGGAACGCTCTCAGCGAATCCTGCGTTATTTGACTGTTACATTTCAGCTATCTCTCGATAGGCTGCCACCTCGTGAGCACTCCCCGGTCCCTGGAAATGCCCGATCACGTCCGGTCAGCGACAGTGCAGACGGCGCGCGGCTCCTTCGCAGTTCTGGAGGCAAAGCCGTGCCGGGGGGTGAGCTACCGCAGTCCTGCCCTGCTGGTTCCGGGCTTCACCGGCAGCAAGGAAGACTTCCTGGCGATCCTTGAGCCGCTGGCTTCGGCCGGCCGCCACGTGTACGCCATCGATCAGCGCGGTCAGTTCCAGAGTCCGCACGCGGCCGATCGGTCCGGCTACGCGCCGAGCGAACTTGCGGCCGACGTGCTCGCCATCGCCGATGCCGTCTCGCCCGATGCTGAGGGCGTGCATCTCGTCGGCCATTCGATGGGCGGCCTGATCGGGCGCGAGGCTGTACTGGCGCGCGCGGCATCGTTCCTGTCGCTGACGCTGCTCGGGTCCGGGCCGGGTGCGATCGGCGGCCAGCGGGCCGCCACGCTGACTGAGCTGTTGTCGGTGCTGGACCCAGGCAACGGCGAGATACCCGATGACCGCGCGCAGCTGGCCGACATGGTCCGGTACATCTGGCACGACCAGCTCGAGCCGCAGGCGCGCGCCGACGGCACCGATGACCACGTCATCGCCTTCTTGCGCGAGCGGACGCTACGCACCTGCCCGATCCACTACATCGTGATCGCTCGATATCTGCTTGACTGCGCCGATCGCACCGACGAACTGGCAACGGCCGCTGACGCCGCTTGCCTGCCCACCATGGTCGTATACGGCGAGAATGATGACGCGTGGCCAACCTCGGAGCAGGACCAGATGGCCAGGCGACTCGGCGCCGAGCGTGCCTGCATCCCGGGCGCGGCGCACTCTCCTGCCGTTGAGGCACCGGTGACCACGGCGAGCATTCTCACGCAGTTCTGGAACGACGCCGAGCGCCGCCAGCCAACCGTCCACTCGTGCGGCCGCACCAAAAACGCAACGACGATAAGTGCCGTCGCCCATCAAGCCGGCTAAGCGCACCGGTCCGCACCGCACTCCCCATCGGCTCCAGTCTTTGCTTGGCTCTTCAGCGGTGCGTTCTGGGCATTTCGCATATCGACGATCCGCTATACTGCTTGACGTGATCCGGGATGAGCTTGCGGCTGGCGCGCTACTCCGTCAGGCGCGCCAGCAAGCTGGCCTGTCACAGGCAGAGCTGGCTGTGCGGGCGGGCGTCACGCAGAGCGTGATCAGCGCCTATGAGTCTGGGCACCGGCAGCCATCGCTGCCGACGTTGGGCGCGCTGATTGAGGCTGCGGGCCATGAGCTGGTCACCGGCCTGCGGAGGCAGCCACGGCGGCTGAGCAGGCTCACGGGGCCGGTCGGCCGGCAGGTTCGCCGGCGGCGGCACGACCTGGTCGCTGCAGCGGCCACGCACGGCGCGTCCGGACTGCGCGTATTCGGCAGCGTCGCCAGAGGCCAGGACCGGCCCGACAGCGACGTGGACCTGCTCGCCGACCTGCCGCCCGGCATGAGTCTGTTCGGCCTGGCCCGGCTGCAAGCTGACCTGGAGGCCATCCTCGGCGCCCCCGTCGACCTTGTGTCGGCGGCGGATCTCAAGCCGGACGTTGGCAGGCGCGCTGACCAGGACCTGGTGCCGCTGTGAGCTACCGCGACCGGCAGCGGCTGGCCGACATCCAGGCCGCCATCGACGCGATCCGCTCACACTTGCAACGCGGCACTCTCGCCGACGGTCTAGTGTTCGACGCGGTGCGGATCCGCCTGCTGGAGATAGGCGAGGCTGTCAAAGCTATGCCTGCCGAGTTGCTCGACAACGAGCCCGGTATCCCTTGGAGCCAGATCACCCGCATGCGCGACCACCTGGCTCACCGCTACTTCGACACCGCCCACGCGATCCTGCAAGCCACCGTGGACAATGACCTGCCCGAACTAGAACGCGCCGTCCAATCACTAGCCGAATCACTGCGCGATGCCGAAGACGACTCCTGATCCCCAGGCGGTGGCCTTGCTGATCCGCCGGGGCGTCCGGGCAGAAATGGGCCTGTCGGGTGGACCGGCATCATTGGAGATGTGACGAGTAGCCGCGGATCGCGCCGCGGCGCGGCTGGCCGGGCGGTTCAGCGTGTCCGGCATGACACTGCCGTGCCCTTCGATACAGCGGCCTGGCCGGCGAGTGTCCCGGCGGTAGCGCAGATTCTGCGGGACGGCCTGGAGCTGGCAGCGGGGCTGACCGTGCTGGTCGGCGAGAATGGATCCGGGAAGTCCACGGTCGTGGAAATGCTCGCCGAAGCATGCGGGCTTAATCCGCAGGGCGGATCAGCCCTGTCGCAGTACCGGACGCGGCCCACCGAGCCCGGCCTGGGGGCCAGCCTGATCGTCGAGCGGGGCCCCGGCCGGCCCCGTTGGTCCTACTTCCTGCGCGCCGACACGATGCACGGCCAGTACACCTACCTCGAAGACAACCCAGGCAAGCGGGCCGAGGGTTTCCACCAGATGAGCCACGGCGAGGGGTTCCTGGCGATCTTGCGAACCAGGGTGAACGAACCGGGCCTGTACCTGATGGACGAACCCGACGCGCCGCTGTCCTTTACCGCCAGCCTCGGTCTCGTCGCCTTGCTGCACGACCTGGCCTTCGCGGGCTCGCAGGCCATCGTGGCCACTCACTCACCCATCATTGCCGCGGTGCCCGGCGCCAGCATTCTCGAACTCGGTGACTGGGGCATCCGGCCCGCGACATGGAAGGAACTCAACCTCGTCAGCGCCTGGCGCCGATTCCTCACCGAACCAGAGTCGTACTTCCGCTACCTTCTCGAACCGGAGAGCTAGCGCCGGGCCACCGGCTCCTGGCAACGAATAGGCATAGGCAACCAAGGTTCGACCAACTCATTCTCTTGCCGCCGTCGTCCCAGACTGCGGAACAATCAGTGGCATGGCTGACCTGATCACGAAGCTAGCGCCGATCCTGCACGTCAAGGACCCGGACTCGGAGCGCCGTTTCTACGAACGGCTGGGCTTGCGCACGACGTACGAGGGCCCGGAGTACCCGGACTTCATTGCCGTCGGCAATGACTTTGTCGAGTTCGGGCTCAGCCGACGTGCGGACGCTGACCCGGCCGGCGCAGGTATCACCTGGCAGCTAGGCGTCCGCGATGCTGACGCCGCGATCGCGGCGTGCGAGATGTCGAATCTCAGTTTTGAGGTAGAGGTGGAGCGGCCGCGGGAGGACTGGACCTACCGGGTTATCACGGTCATCTCCCCGAACGGGATGACCGTGCTGCTCGAAGAGCAAACCTCGTCAGCTTGAGCTGCCCGTTGGGATCAGGTCCCGCTACGAAGGCGTCCGTCCCTGGCAGGACAAATATCAGTGGCCTGCCTGGCGAGGACCGTGTCACCATGCGCTGATGCGCAAGGCGGAAATCACGGTCGACCTCGTATCGCGGCTGGTCAGGTCCCAGTTCCCGCAGTGGGGCCATCTGACCGTCCAGCCCGTCGACGTTGACGGGTGGGACAACGCGACGTTCCGGCTAGGCAAGACGATGTCCGTGCGGCTGCCAAGTGCCGAGCACTACGTCGAAGGGGTGGAGAAGGAGCAGCGCTGGCTGCCGATCCTGGGCAGCCAGCTGCCCCTGCCCGTACCCCAGCCGCTTGGCCATGGCGCACCGGGATGCGGCTTCCCCTGGCCATGGTCGGTTTACCGGTGGATCGAGGGCTCGCCGGTCACGATCGATGCCATCACAGACCTCCCTCAGTTCGCCGCCGACCTGGCCGATTTCCTCGCCGCCCTCTACAAGATCGACCCAGCCGGCGGACCGCTACCGGGGACGCACAACTTCTTCCGCGGCGGCCCGCTAACGGTTTACGACGACGAGACGCGCGAAGCACTCCAGGCCCTGGAGGGCCATATCGACACAGCCCTTGCCGCCGAGGTCTGGCAGGCCGCGCTCGGGTCTGATAGGCACGACAGCGCGGTGTGGTTCCATGGCGACGCACAGCCTGGCAACCTCCTGCTGGCGAACGGTCGGCTCAGCGCCGTCATCGATTTCGGCACCTGCGGCATAGGCGACCCCGCCTGTGATACGACGATTGCCTGGACGTTCCTGTCAGGTGAGAGCAGCCGCGTCTTCAAGCAACGATTGCCAGTAGATGCGGCCACGTGGGTCCGAGGTCGCGGTTGGGCAATCTGGAAAGCAATGAAAGTCCTCGTCGGTGCCCTGGAAAGCGACCCGCAGGACGCCGCGTCCACGATGCAGGTGATCCAGAAGATCCTGGCTGACCACCTGGCAGACACCTAACCGAGCGGCGCTGACTGTTGCAGTCGAGATGCAACGTTGCGGTCTAACTCTGGGCGTCAGCGCGATTTGCGCTGGCGACACTCGCGGGTGATGTCTCTGAAGCCGCATGGCCGTCGGGGTTGCCATGATCGCGGATGATCAAGACCGGCCGCGGTGACCGAGCAGCAACGTCACCGGCCACGCTGCCGGCTAGCCGGCCGCCCAGACCGGCGTGGCGATGCGAGCCGAGCACGATAAGGCTCGCATCCTGCTCTTTGGCGGTGTCGATGACGGCCTTCCAGGCCGGAGTTCCCTCGACCGCCAGTGAGCGTGCCCGGAATCCGGCCGCGTCGGCGAGTTCGGCTCCGCGGGCGGCGGTCTGCTGGGCGACTTGCCCGACTTCGTCACCGCACGCTGCGTCGAACTGCGCGTCCGGCTCCGGAGTGAATCCGACGTTGAATGTTCGCCAGACGGTGAGGACAAGAGCCTCACGTCGGCGGGGCAGCTGATGGCCGGCCTCGACGATGGCGGCTTTGGCTAGGTCGGAGCCGTCGTAGGCAAACAGCACGGGTCCAACCTCCTCGGGGCGGTGGTGGACCGGGTGCGGCCAGGTGGCGCTTGTGGAAGCTGCACCTAGGCGCCTGCTCCTGTCGCCTCCCGCCAGGGCGGGAGCGGGGGCCGCGGCCCCGGCTGGCGCCGCGTGGTGGCGGAGGACGGCCAGCAGCGGCGGGGAGTACCAGGCCGGTTCCTGGCCGCCCATCCACCGGTCCAACGCCGGAGCCGGCGGCTTCACTCTGCCGAGCAGGTACAAGCCGATGCCGACTAGTGCCGCGCCGACGGACAGTCCGAAACAGATCAACAAGGCGGTATTCATCTGCGGAGTCGCCAGACCGCTCAGCGTGGTCGCGAAGTGCAGCAAGATGGGCACGATCATGAAGGCGGCGACCGCCCGGAGCAGTTCGAGGATCGCGAACACGCGCTGAATGGCGGCTGAGCGCAGCGAGAAGCCTGCCAGGAATAGTGCCGGCGTGACCGAAGCGCCGATGCCGACGCCCACAAGGCCAGAGCCGATCAGCGCGAGCGTCGAGGTGGGCGGGATCGCGATCCGGAGCACGGCGATCCCGGCAGCAAGAAACGCTAGGCCAGTCAGCGCGAAGTAATGAATCAGCCGCGTCCGGAATACCGCCGCGAACGCCACCGAAGTGACAACCGCCGCGACCAGCTCGGGGACAAAGAGCACTCCAAGGTGAAGCGGTGTGTGGCGAGGGGCAAGGATCGTGACGGTGAGCCCGATGGCGGATGTCGCCGCAGCCGCGGCGCAGATTGCCACGACGATCCCGGTCACCGGGATGGTGCTGGACAGGGCGCGCACCGTGAGCAAGGGACGCCTGGCCCGGTACTGGTAGACCCACAAGGTGGCGATCAGAGCGAGCCCGACCAGCAGCGGAATGATGGCGACGGGGTCGAGGAACCGATGGGTGAGCAGCTCGGAGGTGCCCCAGAACGCCGCCACTGAGCCGCTGGCCGCAAGGCCGATGGCCAGCCCGTCTCGCGGCGCGGTGGGATCGGCGGCCGGGGCGTCCTGGAACGTCAGCAGCGACATCAGCAGGCCGAGCGCGGCGATGCCCGCCACGATCCAGAACAGCGGCCGCCAGGCATGAAACGACGCCTGGGCGCCGCCGATCAGCGGGCCTGCAGCGACCGCCCCGAAGATGCACAAATTGAAGATGACTGCGGTCCAGCGCAGCTTGGCAGCTGGATATCCGAGGAACAGCGGCGGCGCGGCAGCGATGAGCAGCATGCTGGTGAACAGGCCCTGCAGGATGTGTCCGGCGATGAACATCCCAGCCCCGGTCGCCGCGGCTGCGAGCACCGAGCCGATCACGAGCGCGCTGGCGTAGACGACGAGCAGCCGGCGCTGCGGCAGCAGCTGCGCGAGCTGCACCGCCAGCACGGTGCCGACCGCGTAGCCGGCGTTGGCCAGGCCCGAGGCCAGGCCGAGCGTCTGGGGGCTCATATGCAGCTGAGCAGAGATGATCGGTGCGAGCGGCTGCAGAGCGGCTGACAGGCCGAGGTAGGGCACCAAAAACAGGACGACCATCGCGGCGGCGGCCGGATACCGCCCGGCGAGCGGGCCTTGCGGCCACGGCTCGTGGCGTGGGCCCGCTGCTGGGGTGCTTGGCGGAGGACTGGCAATAGCCTGTGCGCGCGCCATCCGAGCATGCTTGCCGGCCCTCGGCTGGGCGGTGTGTCCGGGTCGGCCAGTCGGGCGGACTTCGCAGATTGTGCGGAATGTCCCGGACCGCACCTGTACTTGTGGCGAGCGTGAACCTTAGAGTCCCGGCGTGTCCTGCACGGTGGAACAAATCGCCCGAAACAGGTGCGCTAGGCGCCAGCAGTCGCGACATTTCACGTCATAGGTGCACGCAGAACGGTATAAATCGTCGACCGAAGTGCACCTGGGACGTGAAACGTCTTCCTCGCCACGGGGTGGACGCGGTGCGTGAAAATGCCGGGCTGGCTGGGCAGGCGGCTGTCAGGTGGAGCTGCACAGGGGCGGACTCGGCAAGTCGTTCACGACCCGAACGTCGTCATCCCGGATGACCAGGACCGCGGGGTCATCGGTGCGGTAGGGCCGCCAAGACCCGGCGCGCCCCGGGTTGGGATCGCCATCGCGGACGAAACTAATCCAGGCGTTATGCAGGATGTCGGTCGCACGATCGATGATCTCGGGCGCGATTCCCTGGGCAAATGGCGCAAGACCCCACCTGTCGATGTTGGCAAAGGTGAATGGGAGTTCCATGCAGTGGGTCGCGCCAAGTGCCCCGCCGGCCAGCGGTGAAGTCACCTCGAACTGGTAGGCGTACACCGGACGGGCAACCGCCCGCGCAGCGGCCACGCGCAACCCGCCGCACCGGAAGAGACCGTCGGTGACCATCTGGGTAAGCACGTCGCGCGGGCTGGCTGCCGGGCTCGCCTCAGCGTAGACGTCGTACAAGGCAGCCGCTCGGTCACCGTAATGCGTGCTCGCCCATCCGGTGACCTGGTCGCGAGTGGCTTCGGCGTATTGCGGATTCATCCCGAAAGCAAAGGAAGCCTCACCAGAGGTCCAGCCGATCAGTAGATCGATGTCGGCGTCCCGGAGGGTGGCGCTCGGGTGCCGGGGCATTGTTGCCTCGTCAATGACCGGCAGGAACGCCAGCCCCCACTCGCCGAACCGGGCGTACTCGCCCATGACGCCTATGGTGCCGCCGATCAATCGCTCCCACGGCTCCGCGCGTAGTGCGCCGAGGTCGTCGTGCTGGAGGTGGCGGGCGAGCGACGTCGTCCGGGCCAGCGCCTCTCCCACTGCGGGAAGATCCAGCCCAAGCGGTGGGCTCTGCAGAATCCCGCGACGAAAGAGACCGCGCGCGGCGGGATGCTGAGCGAGAGCCGCTATCGAGAACGCACCGCCAGACTGGCCGGCCAGGGTGACGCGCGCCGGGTCGCCGCCGAACGCGGCGACGTTGGCTGCGATCCACTGCAGGGCCAACAGCTGGTCCGTCAGCCAGACGTTCGCGTCGCCGACGCCGGCCAGGAAGCCCAGCGGGCCGAGCCTGTAGTTGATGGAGATGGCTACGACGTCACCGCCGCGGGCAAATGTGTCGCAGGCGTAGAACGGCAAACTGCCCGAACCCGTCAGGAAGCCGCCGCCGTGGATCCAGACCATGACGGGCCGGCGAGCGTCGTCAATGCCAGGAGTCCACAGGTTGAGCGTCAGGCAGTCCTCACCAAACGGCGGCGCCCCATGAGAGCCCACCGGGGGCATTCCTCCCGGCAGCCATGGCTGAGGGGCGGACGGGCCGTACTCTGTCGAGTCGCGCACGCCTTCCCATCCTGGGTGCGGCTGCGCGGCCTTCCACCGGGCTGCTCCCACCGGCGGAGCCGCATATGGCACCCCACGGAACACGCACAGACCGTCCTCGACGCAACCGCACAGGGTTCCGACATTGGTCCTGACTGTCGGTCGTTCAGTCATTTGCATGCCCCGAGTCGTAACTAACCGGACTTCGATGTGGGTCATCGTCACCGTAGTCGCCGTCGCAGACGAGCGCCTGAAGGTCGGCGGGTGAGACTCGGCGGCAGCCGTATACGGTCCCAGCTGAGCGCTATCTCGACGGCTCATTGCTTGGTCCGATTGCCTCTAGGCGAGGCGCGGCACGTTCCGACAGCGCCACCGCCACATCAGGAGGGACCGGAGCGGTCGAGCCCTGGAATCCGCGGAATGGGCGGAAGGCGGACAGCTCGGCGGTGGCGAGCAACTCCGTTCTCAGCAGCGGCGGATCGATGCGGTAGTCAAACCGGAGGTCGGTCCGCCACCGCCCGTAGGACGACTCGGCGACTTGCCACTCCGGATCCTCATACGTGGGAGCCGTGATCGTCGCGACGTAGTAGATGCCGGGATGGTCTCGTCCCACGATCTGGAGCCAGACGCGATCGCCGGCAGCTGTCCGGTCACGGTAGTGGGGCGTGCTCCACCAGTGCAGCCGCGACGCGGCTATTGCAGCATCCAAGTCATACCGCTTGTGGTTGCCCTGGAAGATCCAGTCTGTCATGCGAGTGGCGCGCCCTCCCTGGCTAGACAGATGACACCGTGATCATTCGACCGCGAGTGCGGCATCTGCCGCGACGTCAGCGCGCCGACCATGAGCGTAATTATCGCCGCGGCTCAGCCGCCGACCGCGGAGGGCCCTCGTGGGTGTGTGAGCGCGTGGGTGTTTAGTGCGTAAGTGTGTGGCAGTCGACCGGCCGCAGGAGCCGCTACGGTGGGCGCTATGACGAAATTTGGCGTGCAGTTGCCCAACTTCTCCGGCTTTGATCCGGCTGACCTGTTCGAGCACGTTGCGGGCCTGGCGACCGCGGCGGAGGATGCCGGGTTCGACTCGGTGTGGGTGATGGACCACTTCTTCCAGCTGCCGCCGCTGGGCGGGCCGGACGCGCCAATGCTGGAGGCCTATACCTTGCTCGGAGCGCTGGCCGCCCGCACCCGGAGGGTGCAGCTCGGCACGCTCGTGACCGGCGTGACGTACCGCAGTCCCGGCGTGCTGGCGAAGATCGTGACGACGCTGGACGTCATCTCGCGAGGCCGCGCGATCCTCGGCATCGGCGGCGCGTGGTACGACGTCGAGCATCAGGGCCTGGGTATCGACTATCCGAGCGACCGAGTGCGCCTGGACATGCTGGAAGAGGCGGTTCAGGTATGCCGGGCCATGTTCACCGGCGATGACGTGAGTTTCACCGGCGTCCACTACCGGCTCGATCACGCCCGCAACCTGCCACGGCCGGTGCAGGCCGGCGGCCCGAAGATCATGATCGGCGGCGGCGGGGAGAAGCGCACGCTGCGGCTAGTGGCTCGCTACGCCGACAAGTGCAACGTCACCGGCGACGTTGCGACGCTGGCCCGCAAGATCGAGGTGCTCCGACAGCACTGCGCCGACGTCGGCCGCGACCCAGCCGAGGTCGCCGTGACCTGGATGACCCCGCTGATCCTCACGACCTCCGACCAGAACACCGCCGAGGTACGCCAGATGCTGGCAGCGGCCGCCTCTGCTGAGGAGACCGCCGGGTTCACAGTCGGCCAGCCGCATGAGATCCCCGGTCTGGTCGCAGGTCACATCGACGCCGGCGCCGACGAGGTGATCTTTAGCTTCGCCTTCGCCGACTCCGCGGGCATCGCCGCGGTCGGTGAGGCATTCGGCCTGGTCGTTCAGTGACCTCCTTGGCAGGCGCGAGCCGGTCGGGCCGCTCAGCGGCTGAAGGGGCGGACCCGGCCGGTACACGAAACGTCAGAAGCCAGAATCAGTAGCGATCGGCCCCAACAGCCACCTGATCGTCTTTGGGAACCTCCGCGCTGAGACCGTCCCACGATCGGCGCCTCTCTGTGGCCGACCTGCCCTCGGGGCAGTGGGCGTGGTAGTCGCACCAGCCACAGCCAAAGCTGGGGCGGGGCTGGAAGACGTCGTCCAGGGCTGATGCGCTAGCCGCTGCGGCCACCTTGTAACTCTCGTCAGCCTGAGCGAATTCTTCGGCGATGGACTCGGCTCGGCCAAGCTGTCTGGCGAGCGACTCCTTGGTGTGCTCCCAGGCGAGCACCTTGCCCGTCGGCAGGTGATGCAACTCGACGCTGCGACATGGCCGACGCATCACTCGCTCCGCGGCTAGCGCGTACAGGGCCAGCGCCATCGACGTACGTGCATCGTCCACCGTGAGCAGATGCCTGCCAGTCTTGTAGTCGACCACCACAAGTTCGCTGTCCGATCCGTCAGCCGGCAGGCGATCGTCGAGCCGATCGATCCGGCCTGACACGGCGATGACGTCCGTCCTGGTCGCCACTGTGCGCTCGACACCGACCGGTTCAGAGTCCGGATCGAGGCCAGCGACGTAACCCTCGACCATCTGACGACAGCGGCGGCGATGCTCGAGCGACTGCGCCTCATCGGCAAACCCGTCCGTCAGCCAGCCGCTCTCCAGCAGATCTCCGGCCGCGGAAACACTCCGCTCGCGCCGAGGAAGCCGCCACCAGCCGGCCAGAGCGCCATGCACGCTGGCGCCAAGGCTGTTGTGCGCCCACGGCGGGCCCTTCGGCGGGGACGGCCGGTCCAGGTAGGTGAACCGGTACTTGCGCGGGCATTCCAGCCAGGTATTCAGCCGAGTCGGCGTGCACGTGTACAGGCGCCGCGGCATGCCGTCAAAGCCGAGTTGCTCCATGCGTCCATCTTGGCGTAGACCACCGACAACGGCGGGCTGCCGCCCGGACGGCCCACCAGCCTATTCAGCTCCGTCCACGTCGACCGATCCGAAGCCGCCGACAAGGTTTCCTGAATCCTGTCCGGCCGTCACCCAGGAGTTGAACCGCTTCTCCGCGACAGCCACCGTGAGTTCGTCGCCATGCCCCGGGAGTATTCGGGTGTCCGCCGGCAGTGTCAGGACCTGGGCGCCGATCGCGTCGAGCTGCTTACTCCAGTTCGGGAAGCCGCCGTGGCGGGGAACCGGACCGTTCTCGGTCACGACGTCGCCTGTGAAGACCACGTCCAGTTCCTCGCAGTACAGGCAGCACGAGCCGCGGCTGTGCCCGGGCGAGTGGAGCACTTCCAGCGTGACGTCCGCGACCTCGAACTTGCCGCCGTCTTCCATATTGATCTCGGGATCACCCCCCGAATGAACCTCGCGCCAGGCAAGCCTGTCTCCAGGGTGCAGAGCCACCGGTGCCTCATCGCGCGCAGCCACCGCGACTGCTGCTCCGGTATGTCCTTCATGACCGTGCGTGCAGATCACGGCGAGGACCTCCCGCTCGCCGACGGCCGACAGCACGGCGGCCGCGTCCTCACCGGGATCGATGACGATAACCTCGTGATCGTCGCCGATTATCCACGCGTTGGCCTTGCTGGTGAGGCGTTCGATCCGGGCGCCAAACTCTGCCATGGGGGAAACTGCCTTCCGTCCTTCGATGAGGCTGTCTTAGCTCTGCAGCACGATAGCCCGATCTGGTCACACGAGGGCATTAGTCGCCTGCCACCGAAGGCACATCACAATCGGTAACTAGAGTGTCACCATGTGTACTAGCGCGACAGGCGACCATCCATCGGAGAATCAGGCGTGACCGGCCAAATCGGCAAGATCCGGAACATCTTCCTGGTGTGGCTTGTCTGGCCGATCCTGACGCTCGGCATCTACCACTTGGTCTGGTGGTACAAGATCAACCGGGAGGCCCGTGACTTCGCCAGGATCGAGGTCAGCCCGGGCATCTCGGTCGTGGCGATCACACTCGGCGCGATCATCATCGTCCCGCCGTTCGTGTCTATCTACCGGACCGGTGAGCGGATCGGCCAGATGCAGGCGGCGGCCGGCTTGCAAGTCAGCTGCTCCGGCGTCATCGGCCTGATAGCGAGCTTCTTCTTCGGCCTCCACACGCTCTACTACCAGTACGAGCTGAATAAGACATGGGAAGCCATCGGCGCTCCTGAGGGAGCGGTCGTGACACTGCCCGGCCCGGTGCCCCCCGCCGCTCCGGGCGAGCCGGGCGAAGACCGGGCCGCCTGAGTGAACCTCGAGGAAGCTGCGTAGCAGATCGCGCTCGACGGCAAAAACGCGCACCATGGAATGATGGCGAGAACCCCCGAATGGGACGTCTCGCTGCGGGCGGCCACGCGGGACGACAGCGAGTTCTGCTTCCAGCTGCACAAGGCCGCCATGGGTGACTACGTCACGGCGATCTGGGGATGGGACGAGCAGCGCCAGCGGGACTCCCACACCCGCTCGTTCAATCCCCGGCGCTGGCAGATCATCACCGTCGCCGGGACAGACATCGGAATGATCGACGTCGAATACCGGCCCGCCGAGATCTACCTGTCCCGCATCGAAGTCAACCCCGACCATCAGGGCCACGGCATCGGCACCCGCCTCGTCAGCGCACTCATCGACGAGGCGCGGCAGAGCGGCCAAGACCTGGTCCTCGACGTGCTCTCCGTCAACCACCGTGCGCAAGCGCTGTATCAGCGACTCGGCATGACCGAAGTAGCCCGACATGGCGACAACAACATCAAGATCACCATGCGATCCGCCCGCTCGGGCGAGTAAGACCGTCAAGCTACTTCGCGGTCACGGGAGCGGCGCCCGTCGCGTGGGCGATGAGCTGTTCGTAGCCGCCCTCCGGCGCAACCTCGGTTCCGATCCGGTGACCGGTCAGCGCGCCGTGATCATCGCTCCCGCCAGAGCCAACGAGCCCGAGCCTGGAAGCTAGCTCGGTGAGACGGCCGCGTTCCTGGTCATTTTGCTGGGGGTGGTTAATCTCGATCCCGGTCAGACCAACCGCGGCGAGGTCGGCGATCACATCGTCGGGGATCTGCCAGCCACGGGACACGCCGCGGGGATGGGCGACGACGGTAACGCCGCCCGCCGCGCGGACGAGGCGAATGGCCTTGGCCGGGTCGAGCGCATACCGGGACACGTGCGCCCGGCCGCCGGGTCCGATCCAGTCCGGCGTGAACGCCTCCTCGATGCTGGACACCACGCCCGCGTCGATCATCGCCCTCGCGATGTGCGGCCTGCCGACTACGCCGCCGCCGGCGATCTCGCTCACCTGCTCCCAGGTGATCGGGACGCCCAGTTCGTTCAGCTTGCGCACCATAGCGCGAGCGCGGTGCAGGCGGCTCTCCCTGATCTCGGCCATTTCGCCGGCCAGAGCGTCGTTGTCCTGGTCGAACAGGTAGGCCAGCATGTGCACGCTGTGGCCGTTGAGGCGGCACGAGAGCTCAGAACCGGGCAGCAGGGTGAGGCCCTCCGGCAGCGCGCTGGCGGCTTCGCGCTGGCCGGCAACGGTGTCATGGTCGGTAAGAGCGACGACGTCGAGGCCGGCTTCGGCGGCGCGACGGATGACTATGGCTGGCGGCTCGGTGCCGTCAGAGACGCTGCTGTGATTGTGCAGGTCTGCGCGCACACTGCGACATTAGCCCGGAAGCAGCGGCGACGGTGCGCCGAACGGCAGGTCCATCTCCTGGCCCGGGTCCCGGAGATCGCGCAGCTCCAGCGGTTCCGCCATCATCATCCCCGCCGTATCTGGCCACATCACCAGCCACAGCCAGCTACCGGATACCTCGCCGGCGAATGCGGCGCAGCCTCGGGCGTCGACGTGCCACAACGGGAACTCGTGATTCGAGACCTCCACTACGCCCGCGGGCTGCCCGTCTGGGAAGTGAGCGCCGGGATCGGGACCATCCAGCCCGGCAAACCGGGCGCCTAGCCCGACACCTGGTTCCTCGGAGACGAGCATCATCTCGGCTGGGCCGCCCATAGGGTTCGGCCCGGACAGGGCCACAGTTGCGCCGCGCGTGCCTGTCCGCTCATCGCCGGCTGCGGCGAATCCGGTCACTAGCCAGCCCTGAGGCAGTGGCCAGGGCACCCAGACCGGGACCTCGGCTCCGCGGAGCACGCCCTCCAGGCCCTCCGGTGACGGGCTGAATCCCGACCGCAGCGGGTAAACCTGGCCGTGCTGTTCGCAGCGGTACGAACTCGACCAAATGCTGGGCGAGCGCAAGCCCGACTCACAGCGCGGACACATGAGTTCCTGGGTCATGTCACTTAGCGTTATTCCCCAGATCGTCAGCGTCAACTACCTACCAGCGAGTATCTAGCCAGCCCAGGACATAATGGTCACGTGTCAGGTGATGGTGAGTCGTCTCCGGTCTCAGCGATGGGCGGCGGAGCGGATCCGGGCGGCGGACCGGGTCCGCGCCGGATCCCGTGTGTGGGGGCGGTGATCAAGGACGACGCAGACCGGATGCTGCTCATTCTCCGGGGCCACGATCCGGGTAAGGGGCTGTGGTCTATCCCTGGCGGCCGGATTGAACCAGGCGAGACTGACGAGGAAGCTGTCAAGCGCGAAGTCTGCGAGGAGACAGGCCTCGAGGTGACGTGCGGTCCGCTGCTCGGGTCCGTAGAGCGGCCAGGACTGGCCGGAGCCATCGTCGAGATCAGGGACTACTACGCCGCCGTGATCGGCGGGCAGCTTGCCGCCGGAGACGACGCGGCCGACGCGCGCTGGGTAACACCAGCCGAAGTCGCACACCTCGACGCTGATGGGCTGCTCACCCACGGCCTGCTGACCGCGCTCCGCACGTGGGGTGCGACGAGCTGATCCGGCCCGGCGGCTGCTGATGTATTAAATGAGGTTGCCGATGGAACCGAGCTGTCGTCGCTTGCTAGTCAGGAGTCCAGGTAGCGGAGGACGGCCAGCACCCGGCGATGGTCCGCGTCCGACGGCGCAAGGCCAAGCTTGCTGAAGACGTTCCCGACGTGCTTCTCTACGGCCCGCTCGGATACAACGAGAATCCCGGCGATCGCGCCGTTGGACCGGCCTTCGGCCATCAGGGCCAGCACGTCGCGCTCTCTGGCCGTAAGGGAGCCGAGCCCGTCAGTTCGGCGACTTGCGCCAAACAACTGCGTAACGACCTCCGGGTCGAGCGCGGTGCCGCCGGCCGCCACCCGGCTCAGCGCTTCGACAAACTCCCCGACGTCGGCGACGCGGTCCTTGAGCAGGTACCCGATGCCCGCGGCGCCGCCGCCGGATGCCGCGCCCAGCAGTTCAGCCGCATACCGGGTCTCGATGTACTGGGAGAACACCAGCACTCCAATCTTGGGGTGATCGCGACGGATGGCGATCGCGGCGCGCAGGCCCTCGTCGGTGTAGCCCGGGGGCATGCGCACGTCTACCACAGTGACGTCAGGCTGGTGCTCGTCCACCGCAGCGCGCAGGTCCTCGGCGTTGCCCACGGCGGCGACCACCTCGTGGCCGCGGTCGGCCAGGATCTCAACAAGGCCCGCCCGGACTACTCCTGAGTCTTCGGCTATCACAATCCGCATCGGTTCTCCGGCTCGGTCAGGCGCGCGACGGCAGCTCAACGGTGACCACGGTCGGGCCGGAGGGCGGGCTGCTGATCTGCAGCCTGCCGTCCACTGTCCTGACCCGCTCGGCGAGCCCCGCTAGGCCGCCGCCCCATTCGAGGCGGGCGCCGCCGGAGCCATCGTCCATCACCCGCACCCGGAGCAGCCCGGGCGCGTGTACCACCTCCAGCGTGGCGTGCTGGGCGCCGCTGTGCTTGGCAACGTTAGTGAGCAGCTCGGCTGCGCAGAAGTAGGCGATGGTCTCGATCGCGGCCGACGGGCGCAGGGGCAGGTCGATGGCCAGCTCGACGGGCACGTCGCTGCGCGCAGCCAACGAGGCCAGCGCGGTGCCGAGGCCATGGTCCAGGACCGGCGGGTGGATACCGCGGGCCAGGTCGCGGAGTTCGACGATAGCCTCCTTAGCGCCGCGGTGGGCGGCGTCTACCAGCTCAAAGATCCGCTCCAGGTCAGGCTGCGCGGTTCGGTCCATCGTGGCGCCGAGCTTCTCACGGGCCAGCCCCAGCTTCATCGCCACGGCAACCATCTGCGCCTGCGCGCCGTCGTGCAGATCCCGCTCGATGCGGCGCAGAAGCGCGGCCGAATCGTCCACCAAGAGGGCCCGGGTCTGCTCTAGCTCACGCACCCGGCTGACGCCGTGCTGCTGCAGGCGGTAGACGGTCCAGAAGATCAGCACCGAGCCCAGGAGTGGGACCAACCCCACCCAGTAGCCGTAAGCGAGCAGAAGGACGCCAAGGATGAGGTTCCAGATGCCCGCGGCAAAGCGGAAGCCCGCCCAGACACGGGGATGGCGATATTCCCATGACCTGACCAGAAATCTCATGAGGAAGGATCGCGACGGAGGGACGTTGGACCGCCGGTCAGTCGCGGGGATCGCGCCGGTGCTGTTCGTCACGAAATCCTCCGCTTCTGATGTCTAGTATCCGCGCCAAACTCACGCGCCGCGAGCAAGCTCCGGACCCGGAGAGCGGCAGCATCTCCCCAAGCGGGCAAGGAGTTGATCAATCCCGCTACAGGGAGACGCTGCCAAGCTAGCTCTGGACACTGGTCTCCAGGCGGTAAGCGGTCCAGAAGACCAGCGCCGACCCCACAAGCGGCACCAGTCCCACCCAATAGCCGTAGGAGAGCAGAAGGACGCCAAGTCCGAGATTCCAGACGCCAGCGGCTAGGCGGAATAGCGCCCAGCCATGGGGATGGCGGTATTCCCATGACCTGACTAGAAGTCTCATGAGGACAGATCGCGAGGGAGTGCCGTTGTCACTTAGTGCATACATGGGAATGCCTCCTGTCAGCTGCGGTGCCGGCCATTCCGTCACCTACATCTCAAGGCTCGCCGCGCGCGAGCAGGAGATCCACCGTGCGGACACCCGAAACGTTGGTACGGCTAGCACGGTCCACAGTCTCAGCCTGCGCCGACGCCAGACTCCATGCCTCGGCGTCGTAATCACGGACAAATCCGACCGGATGTTCCCAGAGCTTCCCGTCGGCGACGACGCGGCCGAAACGGCCGACATGGGATGCGAGAACCTGGTACCTCAGCAGCAATAGCAGGTCAGCCGCTAGCGGGTATGCTGACGCGGGTGGCCGGGGGGCTGCCGTGGGGGACGATGGCTTCAGGCACCGACTCAGATCGGGGCAATGGCGTCGGGGGGCTCGCGCTGATGCGTGGACTCCTCCTGAGCCTGCCCGTCAGCGTGGCCTATGTGACCGGGCCCGACCTCGTGTTCGAGTTCGCTAACGAGGAATTTCTGCGGGTCGTCGGCCGCGATCTCATCGGCCTTCCGATTCGCGAGGCGCTGCCGGGACTGGCGCCGGAACGCATTCAGCTGATCGAGCAGATATTCAGGAGCGGTCAGCCTTTCCAGGCTCGTGAGTCCCAGATAGCGATCCGCTCCGATGGCGACAAGCCCGAGCAACTCTTCGTGGACATCGTCTATCAGGCCGTGCGCAATGATGCCGGTGACATCGCTGGCGTGCTCCTCTGCGGCAACGACGTCACTGCGCACGTCCAGGACCAGCAACGCCTCGAGCTCGTTGCCGACCGCCTTGCCATAACTGAGGAGCGTTACCGGACCTTGTTCGAGACCTTGCCCCTCGGTGTCGTCCACTGCAACGTGGATGGGACGATCCTCGGAGTCAACCGGGCGGCTAGCGAGATTCTGGGCGTTGGGCCGGAGGCGATGACCACCTGGCCAATCGACCGAGATGCCCTTGCCGTGCGTGCAGACGGCTCGCCGCTACCACGGGATGAGCTCCCGGTGCCTGTCGCCCTGCGGACAGGTCAGGTCGTTGCTGACGTCGTGATCGGGCTGCCGCACGGCGGCACGGGTGAACTTCGGTGGATTCAGGTCACGGCCGTGCCGGACGCCCGGGACGAGCAGGGACGACCGCAGCGCGCATACGCGATGATGTCCGACATCACCGAGCAGCACCGGGCGGCGGCTGCGGTGCGCGAAGGCAGCCGGCTGCTGGGGCGGCTGCGGGACGCGAACGTCCTCGGCGTCGTCGTTGCAAACGAGGAACGTGTCCTAGAGGCGAACGACGCCTTCCTGGACATCATCGGCTACAGCCGCCACGACCTGGAGGCCGGATGGATTTCCTGGCGCGCGCTGACACCCGCCAGGTGGGCCGCCAGCGACGACAAAGCCGTCCAGCAGCTGCGACTGACGGGCGCAACACGGCCTTACGAGAAGGAGTACATCCACCGGGACGGGCATCGTGTGCCTATCCTTGTCGGCGCGGCGGTGATCGACCGTCAGCCATTGCGCTGGGCCACGTTCATCGTGGACCTCAGTGCCCGCCAGCGCAGAGAACAGGAACAAGCCGCGCTGGTGGCGCGGGAGCACGCCGCCCGCAGCGAAGCCGACACCGCACGCGAACGGCTCGCGTTCCTGCAGCAGGCCGGCGATCTGGGGGCCGCTTCCGTGAATCGGGACGATCTGCTCGAGCAGGTAACTCAGCTGATAGAGCTGACCGGGACGCAGGCCTACGAAGGCGTCGTCATCAACGCCTACCAGGGAACCGAGGCCGCGAGCCGGGCGCGAGAAGCGCTCCGGGTCCTTAACGCGGAGCTAGAAGGGCGGGTCAACGAGCGAACGTCCGAGCTCCTTCGCGCGGAGGCGGACCGCCGCGCGCTTGAGACCGAATTGCGGCAGGCTGAACGCTTCGAGACCGTCGGGCAGCTGAGCAGCGGCATTGCCCACGACTTCCGCAACCTGCTGGGGGTCGTTGTCGGGTACGCGGAGATGGCGGAGGACGTCGGTGATTATCTAGATCCTGAGCTGCGCCGGATACTCGGCGAAATCCGCGCCGCCGCCGACCGGGCCGTCAATCTCACCAGCGACCTGCTGAACTTCGGCCGGCGTGCCCGAACCAGGCCCGAAGCGGTAGATATCAACGCCATGATCGCGGGCATTGCTGACTTGCTGAGCGTCAGCCTCAGCGGTGGTGGCACGGTCATCATCGAGCCGTGGCCGAAGGAACTGCCGCCGGTGCTGGCGGATCCAAGCCAGCTGGAACAGGTATTGCTCAACCTCGCCGTGAACGCCCGTGACGCCATGCCGAAGGGCGGCACCGTGACGATCAGCACGAGCCCCGCGGACTTCGATCCGGAATACCCGCGGCCGCATCTCCGCCTCAGTCCGGGGCGTTACGTCGAACTTGTCGTGAGCGACACCGGGACCGGCATGAGCGCGGATGTCGCTGCCCGGATCTTCGAGCGCTTCTTCACCACCAAGCCGTTCGGTAAAGGCACAGGGCTCGGGTTGTCGACGGTGCGCGGCATCATCGACGAAATCGGCGGCGCCATCGAAGTCGACACGGAGGAAGGCGCCGGCACCACCTTCCACATCTACCTCCCCGCGGCGTCCGACGCGCTTGGCTAGGCTGCGGGCAGAGTGCGGCTCACGTAGTGCTATGGCTTGGTCGTGGCCCAGTACTCCGGCGACTCCTTCGAATGGGCAAGCATCTCCGGCGTCTCGAAACCTGGCGCCATCGAGGCTGCCGTGCCTGCCATGACCTGGTGGTGCTCGATGTCGAGCAGCCGCAGCCAGCTCTGCTGCCCCATCGTGAGCGCAATGAAGCAGCCGAGCTCAACGAGCTCAGGCTCGGAAAAATGCAGGTAAAGCCGTTCCCAGAGCGCGTCCGTGGAGTCCAGCCGCCAGGTAATCGCCTCGGCGTAAGCAAGAGCAGCCTTCTCGCGCTCGTCGAGCTGCGAGGACTTCTCGAAGTTGAGCAAGTCGTCGTACTGCCCTTCAGCTAGCCCCTGCGCCCTGGCTTGTTCGGAACGCTGGTTCCCGCAGTACTCGCATTTGACCGTTCGCGAAACGTAGACGCGGCACAACTCCTTGATCGCATGGTCGCAGACTCCGTGGCGAAAGATCGCTTGCCACGATTCAGCGAACGCCCAGAAGGCTGCCGGGACGTGAGCGCGTACTGCTGAGCTTTCCGGCCGCGGAGTTCCTTCCCGTCGGCACCGCTCCATTTCCGCCCGCATCCGCTCATCCATGGCCTCCGGCGGAACGTAACTGATCCTCGGTCTGCGTGCCATAGCCTCTCCCGCAATCTTGAGCGCGCCGGAACTCTAGCTGTCTCGTCAGGTAATCACACGTTTCCCTAGGCGGCCAGGCGTCCTGTTCGCTGCTAGTGGTTACGCAGAGAGATCGTGTCGGCCTCGGCGATGGCGTCGGCTTCGACAGCTCGCAGTCCATGTCCAAGGCGCTCGCGAGCCTGACGCAGCAGCGTCAGCGAGTGCGTGGCGTTGCCGTGCACGGCGGCTCGCTCCGGATCGGCACCGTGCTCTTCGATCAGGTGAGCCTGAAGGGCGGCGGCCACTTCGTCGACCGCCTTCAGCGCATGGTAGATAGCTAGGTCCCGCGAGATGTCGTCAACCATGGGACCAGTATCCAGGCGCCGATGCACCACAATGTCGGTAGCCCTTGCACCTTGCCGCCAGACGCAGCTGACGAGAGCGTCCCGACGAGAAGAGCGACCATGAATGAGCCTGGCGACGCGCGTGTCGCCGTCTACATCGACTTCGACAACATCGTGATCTCGCGGTACGAACAGGTCCATGGCCGCGGGCAGTTCCAGCGTGACAAGGTGCGCGGGTTCAACAGAACCGACAGATCTGCCGATCCGGACGTCGCGGAGAGGCTCGCGCGGGCCACCGTGGACGTCGGCGCCGTGATTGATTTCGCGTCGTCGTTCGGGACGCTGGTGCTCACCCGCGCCTATGCGGACTGGTCGGCCCCGATCAACGCCGACTACCGCGGGCAGCTAGTCAGCCGCGCAGTGGACTTGGTTCAGCTCTTTCCGACCGCCGCTTACGCCAAGAATGGCGCCGACATCAGGCTGGCCGTGGACGCGGTTGAGGACATGTTCCGGCTGCCGGATCTTACTCACATCGTGATCGTGGCCGGGGACTCGGACTACATCGCCCTCGCGCAGCGGTGCCGGCGCCTGGGGCGTTACGTCGTAGGCGTCGGGGTTGCAGGATCGACAAGCCGAGCGCTCTCCGCAGCCTGCGACGAACTCGTGATCTACGACGCGCTCCCCGGCGTCACGCCCGCCGGCGCCTCCCCTCAGCACGCCGGACCGACCGACGCAGCCCAGCCGCTGCACGACGACGCTGGAAGCCCGTCAACCGGGCGCGTCTCGCGACGTACCAGGCGGTCACCGGCCGTGGTGACCAACGACGATGACGAGGCCGACGTCGATTCCGAGGACCCGCAAGAGGTCGCTACCTTGCTCCTCGAGCGCGCGCTGCGGCTCGGCCAGGAAAAAGACGATGCGGACTGGCTCCACAGCTCGGCAGTGAAGAGCCAGATGAGGCGCATGGACCCGTCATTCAGCGAGAGAGCCCTCGGCTACCGCTCGTTCTCAGACTTCGTGAAGTCACGGCAAGCCATCGCCGAACTTGACGAGACGAACCCTGCGCGGCTCGTACGACTCAACCCGATGCTGGCCGCAGAGTAAGGCGCAGCAGGGCTGTCGCCCAAGCTCCCTAGCCGGATGGCCGGATGGCCGGAACCCTAGCCAGAGTCCCGTGTTTTGAGCTCCCGCTCGATCAGCGCGACCAGGTCCGGGTGCTCGCTCAGTCCCCGCAGCAACTCGGGCGACAGTCCGAGCTGCCGCGCCGCCTCCTCCACCACCGATTGCGCCATGCCGAGGAATCGCGCCAGCGTCTCATCCCGAGCGAACGACAGCGGCAGCTGATCCAGCCGCACCTCCGCCGGGCGGCGCCACGAGCCGCCAGGACCCGGCAGCCACGCCGCTTCCGTCGCCGCGGCGCCGATCACCGACAACGCCTCGCTCCGCACAGAATCCGCGAACCCGTCCCGATGCGATGCCTCGACCACGCCGGCCACCAGGTGGCTGTTCGGCACCAGCAGCACATTCCAGATGTATTCCGAGCGTGGATGGCCCGGCCGACCCAGCGCGAACTCCAGCCCGTCGATCTCCGCCGCCGGGTCGAACCCCTCGATACCGCGCTCATGTCGCGCGAACTCATCAGCAACCAGCACGTAGCCCAGCGGATCGCGCGGCCGCGACCGAACCTCCACGCTTGCCCGGACGCCCATCGCGCGCAGCTGGACCAGCCACGGCCCGTAGCCATCGTCGGCGAACCACGCGTCTGGGTTCCCGTCGAAGTACACCTCGAGTTCCTTCGACCGCTGATACAGGCTGCCGGGCGTCAGCAGCCGCCGCTCCCCCGTCGCGGCGTTCTCGCCGACCAGAAACGTTGTCTCCCGCAGTCCGTCAAGCAGCCGCTCGCGCCGCTCACCGCCCGCCTCCGCCATCGCGCGGGCCACGCACTCGACATCCGCGTCGTGCTGCACGGCGTCCAGGTCGGCCACGTCCAGCCGCCCGTACCGGGGGAAGATGCCCTCCAGCACCTCGTCCACGATGTCGGGCTCCGTGAGCCCTAGCGCATCCAAGAACTGACCGGCGGCGGCAACGCTGGCGATAGACCTTCTAACAGCTGGGAACGGGGTCGCCACCGTACCCGGTAGGTACACAGCCGCGCGGCCGTCCTCCTGGAACGGCCTGACCTGGCTCCCGTCCTCCAGCCGCATGATCGGCTTGGTCCGAGCGACACCCGGCTCTTGTTCTTCAGATCCCCACGGGCTCGGCTCGCGCCACAGCGCCGAGTGCCGGTAGAGGAAGGCGTAGAAGTCCGCGATCCACTCATCAGACTGTGCTTCCAGGAACTCTGCAGTCAGCCTGCCGACGACGGACTCCGGCGTTACCTCCTCGACGCCGATCTCGTCTCTGAGGTACTGCCACAGCGGCGGCGTCCCGTCCGCCGTGATCGACTCGTGGATGAAGCCGACGGGCCGGTCCTTGCCGGGCTGGTCCTCGCCGGGCTGGTCCTCGCCGTACAGCACGCCGAGCTGGGCCGGTGCGAACAGCTCCCGCAGGCCCGCTCCCAGCGGAAGCTTCAGGTCCGACGCGAAGCCGTACGTGCCATCCGCGAGCGGGATAAGCGCCTCGCTCGCCAGGGCGGCACGGACCGACTCGAACAGCGACCGGAACATCGTGCCCGGCTGGAACCGCGCGGCGTCAATCGGCAGCGCCTCGAGGATCTCAGATGTCAGCGAGCCGTCGGCGCGAAGCTCGCGGAGCACGTCCGCGAGAAGCGCTGCCGTTGCGCGCACCAGCGCCTGATTCGAGGGGTCATGCTCGGGCACGTTGTCGCGAGCCGGCGTCGTCCGGTACGGACCCTGGACCAGGAAGCCGAGGAACGTCTCCTTCTCGGTCGGGAAGTAGACGACGAGCGGGGGGCCGTCGAGCTTCACGATCCGGCGCTGGCCGCCTGGCCCCACTGACGTGCCGAACGCGATCTCGACTCGAAGCCCCGGCTCATCAAGGTCGGCAACCGCACGCTCCCAGACGACGAACTCATCGGCCCGGCGGCCCGGCTGCTTCGTCAGTGTGACCCGCCGACCGGTACCAACGCCGCTCGCCGTCGACCGCGCCAGCACAGCATCCTCGACGCCGAATCCGCGAACCCCGACCCTTTCGATGCTCCGCAAGAACAGCAGCGTCGCTGGCTCTACCGCGTTCAGTGCAGCCGAGATCTCGTCCACCGCAGTCGACGCCGGGACGCTCGCCATGTCGAACGGAAAGATGAACAGCGTCCCGAGATCCTCAGCCGAAGGCTCCGGCAGGGGTTCCGCCGCGAACGGCCGGACGTAGTTCTCGATCCGGAAGTGCTCGTCGCCGCTGTAGATGCGCGGCGTGTTGGTGTAGGCGTAGACGGACTTGAAGCCAATGCCGAACGTGCCGATCTTCGTCAGGTCTCCGGACTTCGAGCTGGTGCCGACGCCGCAGACGCCACGAACGTCCGCCTCGTCAAACGGGCGGCCGTTGTGCCGCAGCTCAAGCCTGTCGTCGAACAGCTCGAAGACCAATTCGCTTGCGCCCGCGTCCTCGGCATTCTGGATCAGCTCGAAGATGAAGTGCGTGCGCTCGCTGTACAGGTGCCCGAGCAGATCGAGCACGGCTGTGTCCCAGCCGTAGCGCGCGATGTTCTCATCGCGAATCTTCTCGTAGTCAGCGGGCACTGCATCATCCTGCTCCACTACGCCGTCGGCGCGGACAGCGGGACGACCGCGGTCAGGGAACTTACCGCGGCGCGTCACCCATCCGGTACGGATGTGTGAGCTCGTCCATCCGCCGCTTCAGGTCTTGGTCGATCGTGAATACCGCCGCAGCCAGGCTGTCGTCTAGCTGCTCGGGACGGCTGGCTCCGATGATGGGCGCCGTGATCACCGGGTTGGCCAGGACCCAGGCGACGGCCAGCGTCACCAGGCTCACTCCCGCCTCAGCCGCCAGCCCCCGCAGTTGGTCGACGGTGTCGAACTCCGCGTTGTGCCAGTACCGCTGCTGATACAAGCCGCCCGCGGTGCCTAGTGTGAACCGGCCTCCCTCCGGCGGCGGCGCAGTGCGCGAGTGCTTGCCCGACAGGAGCCCGCCCGCGATCGGGTTGTACGGAATGACGCCGACGCCTTCCTCGCCGCAGAACGGCAACATCTCCCGCTCGATCTGACGGAAGAGCAGGTTGTACCGCGGCTGGACTGAGTCGAAGCGAGTCAGCCGCAACGTCTCGCTTCGGCCGATCGCACGGACCAGCTGATACGTCAGGAAGTTCGAGCAGCCGACATAGCGGACCTTGCCCTGGCGGACCAGGTCGTCGAGGGCGCTGAGCGTCTCGTCGATGGGCGTCTGCGGGTCGTACCCGTGCAGCTGATACAGGTCGATGTAGTCGGTCTGCAGCCGCCGGAGTGAGGCCTCGACGGCGGACATGATGTGCTTACGCGAATTGCCTCCGTCGAACGGTGCCGGCCCGGTCGGGACGAAACACTTGGTCGCCACGATGAAGCGGTCCCGCTTGCCCTGGAGCCAGCGGCCGATGATCGCCTCGGTGACGCCACGGGTCGACAGGTCGCCACCCAGCGGATAGGCGTCTGAGGTATCGAGGAAGTCAATGCCGCCTTCGGCGGCCCGGTCCAGGATGGCGACCGCGGTCGGCTCGTCACTCTGGAGCCCAAACGTCATCGTTCCCAGGCAGAGTCGCGAGACCGGAAGGCCAGTGCGGCCGAGTCGAGTGTGATCCATATCCCGCACGCTATCGGGCGTCGCACGGCCGCCTCGCGGCGGACGCCAGGCGCCGCCGAGCGGGCGCCTCAAGCGATGAGACCGACTCCCGATGCAGTTGCGTCTGCCGTCGTCAGGATGGCCGCGCGAGCGGCGATGGCAGAGCCACGAGCTCCAGCCATGTCCAGATCCGGGACTAGCGCGATCGACGACGCGCGTTCCTGCTCTTCGCGCAGCACGGTGTGCGCGCGCACCCGGTCCAGGAACCAGTCCCGGAAGGCGGGCGCCGCCTCCACGACGCCGCCGCCGAGCAGATACACGTGCGGGTCGGTGAAGTTCGCTGCGATCGTGAGTAGCCGACCGATCGCCATCGCCTGCTGCTCGAAGATGCTAAGCGCCAGTTGGTCGCCTGCCTCTCCGTAGGCGCGGACCAGCTTGGCCGCGACGCTGGCCGGCAGGCCGGCTAGTTCATGACCGGGGTACTGGGTAAGCCAGAACGGGAGCAGGTTCTTCTCGATCGCGGTGAGCGAGGCGACGCTCTCGGCGTCGCCAGGCAGGCCACAGTTACAGTTCGGCATCGGCTGCCCGGGGGCAAGCAGTCCTTCCATCGGCAGCCAGATATGTCCGAGCTCGCCCGCCATCCCGGCCGCACCGACGATGACCCGCCCGCTCTCGACTACGCCCCCGCCGAGCCCGGTGCCGACGATGACTGAGACCGACGACCGCTGATAGGCCAGTTCGGGCCCGAAGTGCTCGTGGTGCGCGTACAGCGCAGCCGCGTTGGCATCGTTGTTGAAGACCACGGGGATGCCGAGGCGTTCCTCGAGCGCATGACGGACGTCGAAGCCGCGCCACTCGGCGTTCGCGAAGTTGGTCGCCCCCTTGACCGAGATCACGCCGTTAGCCGTGACCGGGCCAGGGGTGTCCAGCCCGACAGCGCGGACAGCCGTGCGCGGTGCTCCGGTGAGCTCCAGCACGTCGTCGAGCGACCGGGAGAGCGCTTCGATCGCCTTGTCCGGGCCTTCCCGGACCAGGCTCGGCGACTCGGCCATGTCCTCGACGAGGAACCGGCCCGTCGCGTCAAGCAGCGTCGCATTGATCGTGGTGCCCCCGACGTCCAGCCCCGCTACCACCCACTGATCGGAATACAACAAAGATCTGCTGCCTCTCGCGCCTGACGCTGGCCCGCTGAACCCGCATCTAGCTTGGCATTGTGCCAGCATCTGCGCTATCTCACAGTCTGCCCCCATTGCTGGTCAACGGTGGGTCAGCCGCAGACTCGGCTGACTCGCCATCGCCGTGGGCCCGGTACCACAGGTAATCCGCGATCGCGACCGCCACGACGACGGCCGCCGCGCAGGCGCTGAGAACGAGTGCAAAGACGTGCGGTGCGACAAGCCCCAGGAGGGCGATCACGACCAGCGCGACGACCCTGGACCAGGAGAGCCGCCCCCAGACGGTCAGCTTGAACGCCAGGTGCCCGGCTACATAGAGGCCCGTACCACCGAGGATTAGCCATGAAGTCGAGCTGACGCCGACCGCATCCGGGTGGGCCAGCACCAATTCGTCGGCGGCGGCGGCCCCGACGATGCCCGCGACCATGATCGGGTGGATGAGGTGATAGGCGGACCGGCCGAGGCGGCCGGGATCGTCCGACTCGGCGATCAGCCGGGCTCCCTCGTCGGCGCTGCGGTCGAAGTAGAGCCACCAGAGCGCGGCGCTGCCGATGAACGCCACTACGAATGCCGCAATCGTAGGCGCGCGGTCAGCATGCGGCAGCGACAGCGGGCCGAGGAGGCCCGCGAACGTGGCGCCGATGACGACGATGGACTCGCCGAGCGCGATCAGGATGAAGGCCTGGCATCGCTCGGCGAAGTGGCCGCCCTCGATGTCCCACTCCTGCGTGGTCGATCGGCCGAGGCGCGGTGTGTAGAACCCGACCAGGCCGCCGAGAACGTCGGTGCCAGCAGCCAGCAGCCAGAACAGCGCTCGCGGGTACGGGGTCGCTGCCAGGCCGCCGACGACGGCCAGCACCCCGCTGACGCAGCACCAGGCAAGGATCCGCTGGTAATTGCGGGCCAGCGGCTGGCCGCGCAGCGCCCAGACCGCGAACAGGCTGCGGCCGATCTGCGCCACCGCATACGCGAGCCCGATGAGCAGACCTGAGTCGCCGAATGCCCGCGGCAGCGCGGCCGACATCACCAGGGCGATCAGCATCAGACCAAGGAGCACAAGCCGGACCGGGATCCGCTCCGGGTCGAGCCAGTTCGTCATCCATGTGGTGTATGCCCATAGCAGCCACACCATCGCCAGCAGCAGCGCTGTCTGCAACGCCCTGTCAACTGTCGGGTGCGGCAGCAGGTGATGCGACAGCTGGGTCACCGCGAACACGTAGACGAGGTCGAAGAACAGCTCGATGTTCGTGACCCGCTCACGACCCTCACCGCGGTGACGCATGAGATTGGGCAGTGCGGCCTCAGTCACGCAGCCAATCCTGCCCGTGTGCGTCGCCATCCGGAGCAAGCCCCCCGCCGTGGCCCGCTGCATCGGCCGCACGTCGCCATGCTTGGCTTGGCACGGAATGGGGAGCATCAGGCTGATCTCGCATCTATGGAGGCGCTCGAATGAACCCAGACGACTTCCCCGCCCCGAAGGATGGCTTCGTCATCACGCATTTCCTCGTGGTGGCCGACCAGGACCGCTCGCGTGAGTTCTATAAGTCGCTCTTTGACGGGCAGGTCCTGATTGAGCGCGACCCCGTGATCATGAAGGTCGCGAACACGTGGCTGATACTCAACGTCGGCGGCGGGCCCACGGACGACAAGCCGCAGGTTACCCTCGGCACGCCGCGCGACCCCGGCTTCACCAGCGCATTCCTCAACGTGCGCGTCGCCGACATCGCGAGCATCTACCGGGAGTGGTCAGCCAAGGGCGCCGAGTTCCTGACCGAGCCGAAAGACCACGGGCGGGAGATCCGCGCCTACGTCCGCGACCCCGACGGTCACCTGATCGAGGTCGGCCAGAGCACGGGGGCGCTCAGCTAGGCAGGCGGCTCGAACCGCGTCGTGCGTGCCAGTCCCGCGGCCCGTCCGCTGGCAGCGGCGACCAGGGCTAGCTTGCGCGACGCCTCGTCGATCATCTCGCCGTCCAGCATGGCGGCGCCGCGTCGCTGGATAGTGGTGTAGTACTCGTAGGCCTCGAGGATCAGTTCGGCCCGGTCGTAGTCAGCCTGCGACGGCGAGAACTCGGCGTTCACCACGTCAACCTGGCCGGGATGCAGCACCCACTTGCCGTCGAATCCGATCGCCGCGGCGCTCGCCGCACTCGCGGTCAGGCCGTCAGTGTCCCTGATCGCAGCGAACGGCCCGTCGATGGCCTGCAGCCCGTTCGCCCGAGCGGCGACCAGGATCCGCATGTGCGCGTAGTGGAACGCGTCCCCGGCCGCGTACCCGGCGGGCTGGGCGCCAACCGTGAGTGAGCGCATGCCCATGCTGGCCATGAAGTCGGCGGGCCCGAAGACCAGCGCCTCCAGCCGAGGTGAGGCGGCGGCGATGGCGTCGACGTTTGCTAGCCCGGCCGCGTCCTCGATCTGCGCCTCGATGGAGATTCGGCCTCGTTCCAGTCCTGTTGCCTGCTCGATCTGGCCAAGCATGACGTCGAGCCATCCCACGTCGAGTGGGCCAGTCACCTTCGGCAGCACGATCGAGTCGAGCCATTCCCCGGCGTGCTCAACGACGTCTACCACGTCGCGGTAGGCCCAGCCGGTCCGGACGTCGTTGACGCGGACAGCGCGGATCTTGTTGCTCCAGCCGCCATCACGCAGCGCCTGAACGGCAGCCGACCGGCTCAGGTCCTTCTCCGCGGGCGCAACCGCGTCCTCCAGGTCGATGAAGACCTCGTCCACAGCGAGATCGCGAGCCTTGACCAGGAACCGGGGATTGCTGCCCGGCACGGCGAGCGTCGTTCGCCTGGGCCGGTATGCGCGTGCCGTCACGCCGGCGAGCTTACGCGGACCGCGCCGACCCGTCACCTGCCCTTGTGAACGCCGTGAACAGGCACAAGCGGCCCGGCCGTAGCATGGGGTCATGTCCCCAGACTCAGCATCAGCGGCCTCGAGCGTCGTACTGCCATCGCCCGAGCAGGTGACACAGGCGCTCTCGACGGTCAACGATCCCGAGATCCACCGCCCTATCACTGAGCTGGGCATGGTGAAGAGCATCGAGGTCACGCCGGGCGGCGTCGTCCTCGTCGGCGTCTTCCTGACTGTGTCCGGCTGCCCGCTGCGCGACACCATCACGCGGGAAGTGACGGCGGCAGTCAGCAAGCTGCCTGGCGTGACGGCGGTGCGGGTCGATCTGGACGTGATGAGCGAGGAGCAGCGGCGCGAGCTCCAGACCAAGCTGCGCGGCGGCAAGGCCGCGAAGGAGATCCCGTTCGCAAAGCCGGGCTCGCTGACCAAGGTCTACGCGATCGCCAGCGGCAAGGGCGGCGTCGGCAAGTCGTCGGTCACGGTCAACCTGGCCGTCTCGCTGGCCGGGCTCGGTCTGAACGTCGGCCTGCTCGATGCGGATATTTACGGGCATTCGGTGCCCCGAATGCTCGGCGTGACCGACCGGCCAACCCAGGTCGAGCAGATGATCATGCCGCCGACCGCCCACGGTGTCCGGGCCATCTCCAGCGGCATGCTCAAGCGAGGGAACGAGCCCTTGCCACTTCGCGGGCCGATCCTGCACCGGCTCCTGGAGCAGTTCCTGGCCGATGTGTACTGGGGCGATCTCGACGTCCTGCTGCTCGACCTGCCGCCAGGCACCGGTGACGTGGCGATCTCAGCAGCTCACCTGGTGCCGGGCAGCGAGCTGATCGTGGTGACGACGCCGCAGCTGGCCTCGTCCGAAGTGGCCGAGCGAGCCGGCTCGCTCGCGAGCCAGCTGCACCAGCGCATCGTAGGAGTGATCGAGAACATGTCCTACCTGCCGTGTCCACACTGCGACGAGCGGATCGACGTGTTCGGCAGCGGCGGCGGGCTCGCGGTCGCCGAGACCCTGACGAGGCTGACAGGCACCCCGGTCCCATTGCTCGGCGAGATCCCGATCGACACCCGGCTGCGGGAGGCAGGCGACGCGGGCACGCCGCTGGTCCTGTCCGATCCGGATTCGCCGGCAGCGCAGCAGTTGCGGAAGATCGCGGAGCAAGTGTCGGGCCGCTCACGCAGCCTCGCGGGCCGACAGCTGGGCCTGACGCCGGTCTGATCCCGATGTCGGCCTGATCCTGACGCCGGTCTGATCCTGACGCCGGTCTGATCCCGACGCAGGTCTTATGTGGCCTCGACGTCGTAGGGCGGGCTCTCGCCTGGCGACAGCACCGCCGTAGGCGTCGACCACGCGCCCATCAGCCCGTCACCGTTAGTCGTACCCCCGTTTGCAGCACCGCCGTTTGCAGCACCGCCGTTTGCAGCACCGCCGTTTGCAGCACCACCGTTTGCCGCTACCGCGCCCAGCAACACGCCGTCGCCGGTGAACTCATCCAGCAGGTGCTTGCGGACAAAGTGCTTCGGGTTCAGGTCATTAATGTCGAAGTTGCTGAACTCAGGGCCCAGGTTCTCCTGAAGCTCGGACTTGGCTCCCTCGGCCATGCGCCGCAGTTCACGCAGTGCCCGGCCGGCCTGAGCCGCGATGGAAGGCAGCCGCTCTGGTCCGAAGACGAGCAGCGCGACCACGCCAAGCAGCAGCAGCTTGGTGAAGTTCAGGTCGAGGAACACTGGTAAAGCTCCACGGAGACGAGGACCGCGCAGGCTGAGGCCTGCTAGCTCAGACTAGCCCGAACCCTGAGCACATCAGAATCCCCGCAGCGCATCAGACTCCCCGCAGCGCATCAGACTCCCCGCAGCGCATCAGACTCCCCGCAGCAGATGCTGTCGCATGCGGATCTGCTCGCGTTAACCGACCGGTTCGGGCTCAGGCTGCCTCGCGGCTCGCCTGCCTCCGGCTCAGGCTGCCTCCGGCTCAGGCTGCCTCCGGCTCAAGACGAGGCGGACCCGAGCGTCAGTTCGGTCTGGCGGGTCTGGCCCTGCCGGACATACGTCACCGGAACGCGTGTTCCCGGCGCCAGCGACCTGGTGGCGTCGAGCACCGCGTAGGCGTTGCTGATCTCCTGGCTCTCGACCTCGGTGATGACGTCACCAGGCTTCAACCCGGCGCGGGCAGCCGGGCCGCCCGGTACCACCGCTCCGTGGCCCGTCATGATCTGAGCGCCGGCACCAGCGAAGGTCTCGCTGAAAGTCGCGCCGAATACCGAGTGCGTCGCATGACCGGTCCTGATCAGCTCCGTCACCACTCGGCGGGCCTGGTCGATCGGGATCGCGAAGCCCAGCCCGATGCTGCCGCCCTGCGTCCCGGTGATCGGGTCGTTGCCGAGCGTGTCGATCGCTGCATCCACGCCGATGACCTGGCCGCGATCGTTGACCAGCGGACCGCCGGAGTTGCCAGGGTTGATCGGCGCGTCTGTCTGGATGGCGTCGAAGAAGACCTGCGGCGCGTTCCCGGTGGTAGCAGTGGGCTGCACCGGCCGGTCGACGGCGCTGACGATCCCGCTGGTGACGGTGTCGGCTAGGCCGAGCGGAGAGCCGATCGCGATCACCGGGTCGCCGACGGCGACGCTGCCCGAGTTGCCGAGGGTAAGGGCGGGAAGGTTGGTCACGCCCTGAGCCTTGAGGACTGCTATGTCGGAGTAAGGGTCTCGGCCGACGAGCACGCCCTTGGCCGACTTGCCATTGCTGAAGTACACCTGGAGCGAGGCCCTAGTCAGGAGCCCATCCAGCGTGACGACGTGGTTGTCGGTAATGATGAAGCCGCCCCGGATCAGGAAGCCGGATCCGGTACCCTGCCCTCCGTTCACCTTGATCATGACCACGCCCGGCGTGTCCCTGGCGGCGATGCCGGCTACCGAGCTGGCCGGGCGGCTGGTCAGCGCCGGCGGTACTGAGCCCAGACTGTAGCTGGAGTCGGAGAGCCCGTTGCCCTGGCTGTGAAGCGCGATGAAGCCGCCCATGACGCCGCCGAGCAGCGTGCAGGCGACTGCGAGCACGAACGCGGTGAGGCCTAGCCGCCAGCCGCGCAGGAAGCGGCTGCGCCCGCCTGCTCGTCGGCTGCCATCTGGCCGGCTGCCATCTGGCCGGCTGCCATCTGGTCGGCCGTCGTTGAGCCCGCTGCGATGCCGCCCGACGCTATGCAGCCTGCGAGGACCGTGCAGCCAGCCAACACCATGCAGCCAGCCAACACCGTGCAGCCAGCCAACACCGTGCAGCCAGCGAACGGGCAGCCAGCCACTCGGCCGCCACCAATGGTGCTTGGGGCTGCCGGTCTGCGCATCGCCCTCGCTCCCGGCCGCCGCCTGACCGTAGGCGGTCGGACCGTCCATCCGGCCTTGGCCGTCCGCAGGCGGCTCGCCGGTACCTTGCTGGTCAGCGTTCGGTGCCAACTTGTGGGTCGCGCCGTTGCCGCGGCCGAAGTCGTCGAGCTCGGCGAACCAGTCAAATCTGCCGAGCTCGCTCGTCCGCTTACCGTCCCTGCCGGCCTGAGCCGGAACAGGATGAGCAAATGCGGTCGTCCGTGGTTCGTCGCCGCTGCCAGGGGCTAGGCCGGTGCCGTCGAGCCCACTGGTCCCCTCACCCTCCTCGCGAGCGTGAGCCGCACCGGCGGAGATCGCCGAAAAGCCGTGGCCGGAAGTGCTGGGCGTACCCGCACTGCCGTGCCCAGGCTGCTCGGACATGGTCTGCCTCCCCCTGAGACGGCGCCCCCGACTGAACGTCCCCAGCCGTCATCGGAGCATTTCTGCCCTCTAGCGGGCGCGCCTAGGCCTGCGGACCTCAGCAGTTTCGGTCAGGAGCCGCGAGTCGGGCAGGCAGCGTGCTGCCGTCGCCGCCCAAGTCGGCCGGGATCGGCCTCGACCGCCGAAGGGCCGCTCGCCTGCTGCGCGAGATGACGCCAGCTTGGGGCGGATTATGTCCTGGATCGGGTTCGATGCGGCAATCGGCATGCCATCGAGGGTGGCCGCATGGCCGCGATGGCGGCGGCGAGTGGCGGTTGGCTGTGACAGCCCGCGGCCCAAGTCTCGTCGCCCACAATTATCGTCTGGCTTTTTCAGCGTTCCGCGTTATCGTCTGGCTTTTTCAGCGCTATTCGCTGAAAAAGCCAGACGATAACGCTCTGCTCGCAGGCGACGGCCTATGGTTCGCGCGTGTCTGCGGCGGCCCCAGCCATGATCGGCACGACCCGGCCGAATCCGCGCAAAAGCTGCGTCAGGGCCGGTGCAGCCGCCCACGAGTCGGCGCGAGGTCGCCAACAGCCGGGCCCAGGCCGCTCATTAACCGACGCGAGGCACTGTCAACCGTGGAGCGCGGCCCGTTAGGGACGGCCAGGCAGCGACGTCGCGTCGACGTCGGGCCGCCACCACAGATCGTCGGTCCGCGACTGGAGGAAAGTGGCCCCGGTCCCGGCGGTAGGAGCCAAGTTCACCGCGATATGCGGGGCAACTATCACGTCGATCGAGGGAGTGGCCGGTGGTGCCGGCGCCTGTGCCTGCGGCTCCCCGCCGGCAATGACTGCCGCTGTTCCGAGGCCCGCCAGAAAGATCACGAGCGAACCCGCCAGAAAGTACCGCCCGGCTCGCTGGTCCGGTCTGCCTTCGTGATCGGCTGGCTTGGCTGCCTGCCCAGGCTGCCGTTGCCCAGGCTGCGGCGGCCCAGGCTGCGGCGGCCGCCCTGACTGCCCAGGACGTCCATGCATAGGCCAACCACCAGCAGGCGGTTGTGGCGGCCAGATCGTCTCGCCGGGGGGCATGCCCCCGGACAGCCTCGAGTCGTCCAGGCCCATGAGCTCGGTCATGCTCATCAGCCTGCCGGTCAGGCCGGCTCCAGCAGGGCCAGTGAGCCCGGCTCCCGCCGCGCGTTCACCCAGCGCGTTCATCCGCCGCTTCAGCATGCGCAAGGCGGCTACTTCGTCGCGGCATGACCCGCACTTGCCCATGTGCACGAGCACCCGCTCGCGCTCGGAGCCCTCAAGCTCGCCATCGATCAGCGCGGACAGCCGCTGGCCGAGATGGGTCACGGCTGGCCTCCCTGCGGCAGCGCAGGCAGGTCGATCTTCAGCCTCGGCTGCGGGACAGGGGCACCAAGGCTGCGCGGCCGGCGGTGCTCGAGCGCCTGGCGGAGCTGAGCCCGGCCGCGGTGGATGCGCGAACGCACGGTGCCGAGCTTGACACCCAGGGTGTCGGCGATCTCTTCATACGAGAGGCCTTCAATGTCACAGAGGATCACGGCAGCCCTGTACTCAGGCGCGAGCGCCATCAGTGCCTCGTGGATGTCGCCGTCCAGGTGCCGGTCATCGAACGCCTGCGCCGGAGTGGGCTCTGAGCCCCCGAGGCGGGACTCGGTCTCATCCGCCAGGCCCTCGAACCTGATCCGCTGGCGCCGCCGGGCCATGTCCAGGAACAAGTTCGTCGTAATCCGGTGCAGCCAGCCCTCAAAAGTGCCGGGAATGTAGCTATCCAGTGAACGGAAGACCCGAACAAATACCTCCTGCGTCAGGTCCTCGGCGTCGTGGCTGTTACCTGTCAGGCGGTAGGCAAGGCGATAGACGCGGGCAGAGTGGTCCCTGACGACGGCTTCCCAAGTCGGTGGCGTCCAGGTCGTCACCTCGGCGATGTCGGCAGGCGACCCTGCCTCACCCACCATTACGTCCCCCTGCGACGGTTCACCTTGCAACGGTTCACACCCTTCAACGCCCTGCCACCGCAAACCATCGGCCGGTCGGCGTTGTTCCGCGAGCCCGATTGCTCTGCACCCGTAACGCTCAAGAATACCTGGTCAGTTCCCGGACGACCGTCCCGGCCGCTAGGCTGCGGCCGGACGGACTATGCATGTCAGGCCAGGCGTGCCGCATCCCATGCGGCACGACAATGACCAGCGCCGTGGCCAAACGGGGAGGTAGCCATTTCCATCTCGGCCGGCACTCTCGGCTACATCGACGACTTCCTGCCCGAGGACGACGCGCTTGTCAGCGCTCGCCGGAACGCCGCCGAGGTAGGCGGGGCTGCACCGGTTGGCCCGCTGACCGGAGCAGCGCTCCGCTTCATGGCCGCTGCGGTAGGTGCGCGAGCGGTCGTGGAGATCGGCACTGGCTGCGGCACATCCGGCATCTACCTGCTGCGAGGCATGCGCGCTGGGTCGGTCCTGACCACAGTCGACGTCGAACCCGAGCACCAGCGGCTCGCCCGGGCGGCATTCATGGCGGCCGGACTCCCGACCAGCAGGTACCGGCTCATCGGCGGCCTCGCGATGGAGGTGCTGCCCAGGCTGGCCGACGCCGCCTACGACGTGGTGTTCGCCGATGCCGACCGGCAGGAGCTTGACCGATACCTGGAAGGCGCGCTGCGGCTGCTGAGGCCGGGCGGGATAGTGATTTTCAACGCCGTCCTGCCAGGGAGCACGCCGATCGAGCGGATGCCGACAGACGCCGAGGCGGCAGCCGCCGCCGAACTGCGCGAGCAGGTGCGCGCCGACGATCGGCTTGTGCCGCTGCTGCTGCCCATCGGGAACGGGCTACTGGCGGCGGCCAAGCAAGTTGGATAGACGCTCGCGGGTCGAAAATGCAAACGCCGAGGCAAGCCGAGTCCAGGCAGCAGGGTTGCCCCGGCACGTGATGGCTGGCTCACCCAACAGCGGTGTTGAGCGCCTCGCCTAGGGCCCGTGCCTCATCCGGGGTTAGCTCCACTACCAGTCGTCCACCGCCTTCAAGTGGCACGCGCATCACGATGCCGCGGCCCTCCTTGGTGACCTCGAGCGGACCGTCGCCCGTCCGCGGCTTCATCGCCGCCATCCTGCTCCCCTTCCCTGCCCTCCGGCCGCACCGAACCGCAGCCGCCGAGACTGACCCGGCGGGCGGCGCCTGGCGGTACTCCAGCCAGCCACATACATCTTGATCAGTCCCTCTATTATCCAGGGTTCGGCCGTCCGATGGTAACGATCAGCCTTCCCGCCCGTTCCGGTCCGATATCGGGAGAGAACTGGACACCGGGGGCACGACTGCATCTGGCAGCCCGCGGGGCATTGTGCCCTGTTCAAGCCGCGGTTACCCCAATGCCGCCGGGCGGCCCAGTTGCCGGCGGGACCGCGTGTCAGGCATGCTCGGCCTCGACGGTCTAGCAGCGCCGCTAGGCAGCGCTAAGGAAGGACGCCACGTGGCCGATAGCGTGCTGTACCAGCTCGACGGCGCGGTCGCGACGATCACCATCAACCGCCCCGCCGCCCGTAACGCCCTCACGGCGGAAACCAAGGTGGCCCTGCTCGAGGCCCTACGGACGGCCAGCGGCGATGACGCGGTCCGCGCTGTGGTGATTACCGGCGCGGGCCCCGCATTCTGCTCCGGCCAGGACCTGCGTGAGCACGCTGAGCTGCTGGCCGCCGGCGGGTCGCCGCTGGATACGGTCCGCCGCCACTACAACCCGATCATCGAGACGGTCGCCAGCATGGCGAAGCCTGCGGTGGCAGCCCTGCCCGGAGTAGCCGCCGGAGCGGGAGCGTCGCTGGCCTTCGCCTGCGACTTTCGTATCGCCGCTCAGCGCGCCAGCCTGCTCCTGGCCTTCGCCCGGGTTGGGCTCGGCGCGGATTCCGGCGCGTCGTGGACGCTGCCCCGGCTGGTCGGGGCCGCTAAGGCGGCCGAACTGCTGATGCTGGCCGAGCCCATCGACTCGGCCACCGCCCTGCAACTCGGCTTGCTGACCTCGGTCGTCCCCGATGACGAGCTGCCCGCCACTGCCGCTAGCTTCGCCGCCCGACTGGCCGATGGACCGACCCTGGCCTACGCCGCGATCAAGGAGAGCCTGCTGTACGGCAGCAGCCACTCCCTGGGCGAATCGCTAGAAAAAGAGGCCGACCTTCAGGAACGGCTCGGCGCCAGTGCTGATCACCGGGCCGCAACCGAGGCGTTCGTGGCCAAGCAAGCACCCGTCTATCACGGCCGGTGACCGTGGTCGTCGCGATATGACCCAGGAAGGGAACGGGGCCGAATCGGCCCCTCACCGTGGCTGTTAGCAGCCGATGGGCATGCCTAGTGCGATCTCTTCGTGCGCGGACACGATCTGCTCAGCCACTTCGACCAGGTCGGCGAGGTCCATCTTGTGGTACCTGCCCGACAGCGTGCGCCAGGAGACCGTGCCGCCGTGGCGCCAGACTGTGAGGTGCTGGCTGAGGGAAAGCACCGAGATGCCGTCTAGGTCGGCCCTGACGATGCTGCCCGATAGACCTCGCTCGCCGAGCGTGGCCTCGAGCTCGTTGATCAGCCAGTCCGGGCTGTACCGGGGCCTGCCGACGTGATCCGGCAGCGCCGCCGGAGGGATGCGCAGCGCGAACCAGACAGCCTTCCCTGGCACCTTCCAGTTCCCGAGCCGGGACCGGCTCAGGTGACAGCCCCACTGCCCAGCCGACAGCCCGGCCACAACCTGGAGCCCGCGGCCGCTCACCGAGTCCAGCGGAGCCTTGCCCATGCCTGGCTCGTCACCGACGCTCCAGGTGCGTTCGGTGTCAAAGACCTTGCACACGAGCTCACGAGTCCGCCCCGTGCCGCGCAGGTAGAGCCAGATCTCGGGAATGCCCGCCGTGGACCGCTGGCGGATCTCATTGCGGGCGGCGTTCCGCTGTGCGTGCAGGGTGTTTGCAGCAAGCTCACTCGCCATCGTCACGCCGTCGTGCAGCAGACCAGACGGGATTGCCAGGGTCGACGCCGCCTCCCGGAAAAACCGGCGCGCCGCCGACGCACAGGTGGTGTCGATGGGCAGTGGCCGCACAAAACAGCCGCCGCTGCTGAGCCCGGCGTCAGATAGTCGCTCGGACTGGTCCGGTATCATCGCGAGCGCCTCGGCGACCGGCGCCCCGAGGAAGCCTGCGCCCGGCATGTGCCGAGTACCCCCGTTGTCGACCGCACCACGGGCAGAGCTACTGACCACAGGCGTGCCTAGCACGCTCCCGCCGCTGTCGGCAGGCGTTGGCGGCCGCATGCTCCTCCGCCCTCCCGAGTAAGGCTTACCGGCCTCAGATTATGTGCATTGTGCGAAGTTTCGCAATGGGATCCGGTTAATGTCGCAGCGAAATGGCCGGAGAGGTCGGTCCATCCCGCCCAGCCAGCTCGCTCCTGCCCCCTGTTGGCGTTGCTATTCTTGCGCGCCGCGGCCATCTGTGCTAGTCCCCGCGAGCCCCAAGACACCGAGACTTTCGGCTGTACCGTGCGCCTACGCGCGGCGCTTGCGTAGGCGCCCGCCGGCTTACAACGGCGCTGCCATTGCAAGGTCCGGTCTTTACTAGAACAACATGATCGAAATCGCTCCGCCAATTGAGAGGGCTCGCAGGCGCATTAACACGCCGGCGATCAGAACGCAAGGAAGTGCGCGCCAGGCGGCAGGGAACGGCTACGCCCGCGCGTTTCGGAACGTACAGTCCGCGAGGTGATCGTTAACGACGCCACAGGCCTGCATGGTCGCGTAGGCGGTAACTGGTCCGGTGAACCGGAATCCGGCCGCGCGCAAGTCCTTTGCCAGCGCCTTCGACGCAGGCGTCACGGCCGGCACGTCGGCCGTCGTAACCGGCGCGGGCGCCGTGTCTCCGGCGTACTTCCAGATGCGTCCGGCCAGTCCGTCGGGCAGCCCGAGTGCGGCCCTGGCATTGGCGATGGCGGCCTCGATCTTCGCTCGGTTGCGGACTATGCCCGCGTCGTCGAGCAGGCGGGCCACGTCGTCCGGGCCGAAGCTGGCAACCTTCTCCATGTCGAAGCCGCGGAAGGCGAGTCGGAAGTTCTCGCGCTTGCGCAGGATCGTGAGCCACGACAGACCGGACTGGAATGCTTCCAGGCACAGCCGCTCGAACAGCGCCGTGTCCTCGCGGACTTCGCGGCCCCACTCATCGTCGTGATACCACAGGTAGTCAGGCGTTCCGACGCTCCAGGGACAACGCAGCAGCCCGTCCGGGCCGGCGACCGGCAATCCTGTCGTCGTCATTCGTCGTCGCCACCGCTGCGGCTGACCGGCTGGGACGCGGCAAATCCGCTGGCGACGGCCGACCCGGCGGTGGTGGCTTGCCAGCGCGCGTTGGCTGCAGGCAGGTCCGCGTCGGCAGACTCCTCAGCAGTCGCTCCAGCCGATGCTCCGGCCGGCGTGCTGCGCAAGCTCTCAGGCTGCAGCTCCGCCAGCCGGCGGCGCAGCCAGTCAATCTCGGCGTCCCGCTCGGCGATGGTTCGCGCGATCAGTGCCAGTGCCCGCTCGGTGGCCGCCGCGTTATAGCCCATCAGGGCTGGTGGCGGACGATAGTCGGCAACGTCGGACCAGGATTGGAAGTCGGCGCGACTCGGCAGCTCGGCCCGTTCCGTGGAGAGCTCGCCGCCCTTGCCCATGGCGACCACGATGATGCCCCCGAGGATGACGGCAGCGGCAACCACAATGGCAACGATCACACCGCAATCGTGCCACGGCCAGCGGACTGATGATGCACGACCGCTGCCAGGCCATGGGCGTTCAGGTCATCTCCGTGAAATTATCCCGCCCCGCGTTCATTCGGTGCGCCTCGGTAATGATCCGCACGACCTCGGCCGGGTCCTCCGCCACCCGAATCAGGTCGGGATCGATGGCCGAGATCTTGCCGGAGGGCAGCACAGTCCCGGTGATCCACGACAGCAGGCCCTGCCAGTACTCGCCGCCGACCAGGACGATGGGGAACCGGGTGATCTTTCCGGTCTGCACCAGGGTGATGGCCTCGAACAGCTCATCCAGGGTTCCGAAGCCGCCCGGCAGCACGACGAACGCCTGCGAGTACTTGACGAACACCGTCTTGCGAACGAAGAAGTACCGGAACTCGAGCCCGATTTCGACGTACTCGTTCAGGCCCTGTTCCAGCGGGAGCTCGATCCCGAGCCCGACGGACACACCGCCAGCGCTGGTGGCGCCCTTATTCGCGGCCTCCATGATGCCCGGGCCGCCCCCCGTGATGACCGCGTAGCCGGCCTTAGCCAGGCCGATTCCGATCTGCTCGGCGCACTCGTACTCGGCGCTGCCCGGGGGCGTGCGGGCGGAGCCGAAGACGGAGACCGCCTGGCCAAGCTCGGCCAGCAGCCCGAACCCCTCCACAAACTCAGCCTGGATCCGCAGCACACGCCAGGGATCGGTGTGGACCCAGTCGCTCGGGCCGCGCCAGTCGAGCAGTCGCTGGTCGGTCGTCGTCTTCGGGATGTGCTTGCCCCGCAGCGTCGCGGGACCCTGGCGACGCAGCCTGCGCCGGGGCTCGGAAAGGCTCATGGCCTTTAAGGTAGCCGCCGCGACGACCTGAACTGCAAAGACACCCAGGCAGCCGGATGGACCGCTAGCGACGGTTGTTGAAAGTCACGTTGATGACCGCGATGGCGATCCAGATGATCAGCACCATGAGGCTCGCCGCGCTGGTTCCACGGGCATCGGACAGGACCACCGCCGTCCCGCCCACGCCGAGGCCCATCGATCCGAGGCCCATGACGAGCGTCGCAAACGTGCCGGGCCGGCCGCCCCGCAGAGCCCGCCGCGATGCGCCTGAGAGCCGCGCATCGACCCGGCGGTCGACTTCCGCGCCGATCCGGTCGATAAGGCCCTCGGCGACCGCATGGTCATAGTCGCGCCCGAGTTCGGCGTGCGCGGCGACAGCCGCCCCGATTTCCTCGCGTGATGCCTGTTCCACGAAGACAAGTTACATCGCGTGTGGACCGGGCGTCCAGCCATCCGTCAGCGACACGTCCAACGGTGGGGAACGGGGTCGGCCGCGTTCCCCAATCTTAAGAACTGACGCCGTGATCTCGGAGGATGTCGTTGAGAGCCGCCTTGTCGTGCTTGGTCCCTTCAGTCAGGCGGCTGAGCACGAGGACACACGGCATGCCGAACTCGCCGCCGTCGAACTTGCGCATCCGGGTGCCGCCGACGCAGACCGACCAGGCCGGAACCTCGCCCCGTGGCAGTTCCGCACCGGTCTGCACGTCGATGACGTGGGAGGACTTGGTCAGGATCGTGCCGGCGCCAAGCACAGCACCGGCGCGGACCCTGGCGCCCTCAACCACCATGCACCTAGAGCTGATGAGCGCGTCGTCTTCGATGACGACGGGCACGGCATTCGGCGGTTCGAGCACGCCGCCGATGCCAACGCCGCCGGATAGATGGACATTCTTACCGATCTGGGCGCAGGATCCGACGGTTGCCCAGGTGTCCACCATCGTGCCGGAGTCGACGTACGCGCCGATATTGACGAAGGAGGGCATTAGCACGGTGCCGGGCGCGACGTAGGCACCCCACCGGACGATCGAGCCCGGCACAGCCCGGACGCCCTCGAGCCGAGTTGTCAGCGGCACACGATCGTGATAGCGGAAGTCCCCGACCCGCGACTCCACCATCGGCATCAGCTTGAACGCGAGCAGGATCGCGCGCTTGGCCCGCTCATCGACGACGATGTCGCCGGTGTGCGAAGCTGGCCAGGCGACGCGGACGTGCCCGGCGTCGATCATGTCGACAGCGGCCAGCACCAGATCCCTGGCGACAGCATCCATTGGCGTCAGGTCGGCGCGCCGCTCCCAGAGTTCGTCGATGCCCGCCGGCAGGTCGGAATGCACGGCTGCATGCGGAGAAAGGTCTGTCATAGCGTGGGAGCCTAATGCCAGTAGCGGCGGCTGCTTGCGGCCCGGACCGGGTAGCTTCGTAGCGTGCCGAGCAAGCGCAAGCGCGCCCGCGGCGATAGGCGGTCCGGGTTCGCAGCCGGCATCGTCGTCGTCGTGATCGTGGCGGTCATCGCCTACCTTGCGCTGAAGCCGTCCCCGCAAATCACGCCGCGGGTGACCGTTTGCGTGGCCGGCCCGGGTGGCGATGGGCTGCAGCTGACCACGAGCCAGGCCGCCATCGCGGCGACCATCGCGGGTGTGGCCAGCAAACGGCACATGCCGGACCGAGCGGTCGCGATCGCGTACGCCACGGCGCTCCAGGAGTCCAAGCTTTCCAACCTGGACTACGGTGACCGCGACTCGGTCGGCGTGTTTCAGCAACGCCCGTCGGAGGGCTGGGGTACGACCAAAGAGATCGAGGACCCGGTCTACGCGACGAGCCGGTTCTTTGAGGCCCTCGCCGCAGTGCCGAACTACCTCCAGATGCCGATCTACATGGCGGCTCAGGCCGTCCAGCACAGCGCAGATGGCTCCGCTTACGCGCAGTACGCGGATATGGGAGCGGAAATGGCCACGGCGTTCACCGGATCGGAGCCGCGCGGGGTGTGGTGCACCTATGGGTCCGCGCCAGGCAAGGCCAGGCTGGCGGCGGCGGGCCACACGCTGACCAGCGCGTTCGGCTCGCTGCCCCGGCATCCGAGCGGCGACCCGGCCGAGACCGTCACCGTGCAGGATTCGCACCAAGGCTGGGCGGTGGCGTCCTGGCTCGTTGCCAACGCATCGCAATACGGAATTACATTTGTCCGGTATCAGGGCTATCAGTGGCTCGGCTTCCGTGGCACCGGACACTGGACCGCGCAACCGGCCAGGACGCGCGCGCGGGCTGCCCCGTCCGCGGTGGTGTTCGGCTGATAGCCTGCGATCCCCAAAGGGTCGGCTGCGTGGGCCCGATCCCGCCGGGAACGCGATACTGGTGGTAAGCCGCGACACTTGGGTCAGCCGCACCGCTGAGTGCACCAGGGCGCGGACGGAAGAGGAGAACGCGGAAGTGACCTACATCATCACGCAGCCTTGCGTCGATGTGATCGACAAGGCCTGCATCGAAGAGTGCCCGGTCGACTGCATCTATGAGGGCGAGCGGATGCTCTATATCCACCCGGATGAGTGCGTGGACTGCGGCGCCTGCGAGCCAGTCTGCCCGGTCGAGGCGATCTTCTACGAGGACGATGTGCCCGACCAGTGGAAGGACTACTACAAGGCGAACGTCGAGTTCTTCGCTGACCTCGGTTCACCCGGTGGCGCTTCCAAGGTCGGCAAGATCGACAAGGATCACCCGATCGTGGCGGCGCTGCCGCCGCAGGAGACCGAGCACTAGACCGGCCGTTCCGGTGACGGTCAGCGACTCCGCAACGGCGCGAGCCAAGGTCGGCTCTGCCGGCCCAGCTGGCATGGGAGAGACGGTCCGCCGCGCCGACCGGCCAGCGACTCTCGCCGCGCGGCTTCCGGCCTTCCCATGGGATGCTCTCGCTCCGGCTGCCGACCTTGCCCGAGCGCACTCGGGCGGGATCGTCGACCTCTCGATCGGCACTCCCGTGGACCCGGTGCCCGAGCTCGTCCGTGCCGCCCTGCGCGCGGCCGACAACTCCCCCGGATATCCCCAGACCGCAGGCACCCCGGCTGTCCGGGAGGCTGCCGCGGGCTGGCTCGCCAGGCGGCACGGCGTCAGCGTCGATCCGAATGCTGTGTTGCCTGTCATCGGCACCAAGGAGTTCATCGCCTCGTTGCCGACGGTACTCGGCTGCGGCCACGGCGATGTGGTAGCGCATCCAGCGCTGGCGTATCCGACCTACGACGCCGGCGCGCGGCTGGCCGGAGCCACGCCGATCGCGGCTGACGGCCTCGTCGCGCTCGGCCCCGAGCGCGTCCGGCTCATCTGGCTGAACTCGCCGTCGAACCCCACCGGCCAGGTCCTGCCAGCTGAGCACCTGCGCAAGGTTGTGAACTGGGGCAGGGAGCGGGGAGCCGTCGTCGCGTCGGACGAGTGCTACATCGAGCTGGGCTGGGAGACCTCGCCGCTTTCTGTGCTCCACCCAGACGCCTGCGAAGGCTCGCACGACGGCCTGCTGGCTGTGCACTCGCTGTCGAAACGGTCCAACCTGGCCGGGTACCGGGCCGGGTTCGTCACTGGCGACCCGGCGCTCGTGGCTGAGTTGCTGGAGGTACGCAAGCACGCAGGCCTGATCGTGCCGGCGCTGGTCCAGGCCGCGATGGCCGCCGCGCTCGCCGACGATGCGCACGCGGCCGAGCAGCGAGCCAGATACGCGGCCAGGCGGGACCGGCTGCGGCAAGCGCTGGCAGCGGCGGGATGGTCTGTCGATCACTCCGGTGCCGGCCTGTATCTGTGGGCGGCGCATCCGGATCTGGACTGCTGGGGCTCCGTGCAACGTCTAGCCGAGGCTGGAATTCTGGTCGCGCCGGGTGAGATCTACGGGCCCGAGGGCATCCGGCATGTCCGCGTCGCGCTCACTGCTACCGACGAACGGATCGACACTGCGGTCGCCCGACTGGCCAACTTGGCTTAACCTAACGTGACCAGAATCCATCAGTTAAATAACGATCCTGGCATATCGAACCGCTGACCACGGCGCGTGTGCCTGGCTAGTGCAGCGAGCCGACTGGGTTCCGCTCCTAGTGCCGCGGTCGGAGGTGCAGCAGCACATGCCCCAGTCAGAGTCCTTCGACGCGTTCTACGCGCGCACGTCGTGGAGCGTCACAAGCCAGATACACGCCCTGGCTGGCGAGGACCCGCTGGCTGACCATGCCATCCGCGAGGCCTACGCCAGGGCGTATCAGCAGTGGTACGAGGTATCGGCGTACCCGGACGCAGAGGCATGGGTGCTCCGCGTCGCCAAGGACGCTTACCAGCGGCGGCAGGCCGAGACGGCCGTCGCCTCGCGCACGCCGGATCCCGCATCCGATCACGACCCGCTGAGCTGGCCAGGGATGTTCCGGCCAGCGCGGCCGAAGTCCCAGCCTCTGTCCGATCCCGACGCCACTCTGGCCCCTCGCTACGACGCGCCGGCCAGCCCAGCGGCCGCCGGTCCAGTAGCGACTCCTGGCCTCGCGCTTGATGGCCGGATGGCGCCGCACGGCCCGGCGCTGGCCGACGGTCGGCCGCTTGCCGAGGGCTCGGTGGCCGCCGGCAGCCCGGGCCGAGATGACCGAGGCGCGCTAGGCGACGCGCCCGCTGGCGGCTTGCCGTCAGCTGGCGGTCCGACGGCAGTTGGCGGTCCGACGTGGGCTGCCGGTCCGACGTGGGCTGAAGATCCGCTGGCGCCCCGCGGTCTTCCGTCAGATGGCGGTCTGCCGTCGGCCGCGCCGCAGGCTGAGGTGCCTCCTGGCAGCCTTTTCGGGAATCGGCCATCGGGCAATCCCGCGGCCGAAGGTGTGCACGTTCTGGACGTGCCGACTGAGGCCGCCCGGACCGGCGGTGCGGTGACAGGCGGTGCCCTGGCCGACGGTGCCCTGGCCGACGGTGCCCTGGCCGACCGCGCAGCCCTAGGCGGAGCGACCGCTGACTGGGCCGACCCGACGTATGGCCGGGCAGTTGGCGGCGATAGGCCTTATGGCGATGGCGCGCAGGGCGGGGATGCCCGGACCGGCGCCATGCCGACCGCAACTATCGGTGATCTCCCCGGCGGCGCTACAACGGCGGGCTGGCGCGGATCCCTTCGGCCGGGCCGGCCCGGCGGGCTCGTCCCGGGGCTACTCGGCTCGCGGCGGAACCTGGTCGTCTTCGCGACCGTGGTCGCACTAGTGCTGGCGGGCGGGATCGTCTACGCGCTGAGCGGCGGTAAGGCCGGGAAGGCGCCGACCTCGTTCACATCTCACGGCCCGGCTGCCAAGCCGCCGCTGCACATGCTGAAGGCCGGCCAGACCGGCAGTCGCCGGGCGATCCCCTGGCCCCTGATCGGCCCGGGCTGGACGCTCGCTGAGGTCTCGACCGCCCAGCCAAGCAGCACCGGGTCCGCCGCCGGCGGCGGCAGCTACATCACTTATCTGGTGGACCCCGAAGGCGGCAAGTACCGCATCCGAATCACATCCGGTGCCGCCGCGCCGGACCTGCTGGCCTGGTCAGGTAACGCAAAGGAGGCCCTGTACGCCGACGGCGGGGGCACGCAGACCTACGGCCTGCTGACGCTGTCTTCCGGGGAACTCACTCCACTGTCGCTGCCCGCCGGCGTGAACGCTCTGGGCTTCACGAGACCAGATGGCCTCAACATCCTGGCTGTACAGCTGAAGAACTCGAAGTACCGCCTCGAGCGCTACGACCTCGTCGGCCATTACCAGGCCATGATCGCATCGCTGCCGCGGCCGGCCGGAGCGACCGACGTTCTGCAAGGCAACGCGCTGAGCTCGCCGGACGGCACGACCGCCGTCTGGGGAGTGAACGGTGACGAGATGGAGCTTGTCAGCAACGCCGGCGGTCTCATCCGCAGGCTGCGCGTGCCTGGCACGGGGTCCAGGCCCTCCTGCGCGCCAATTAGCTGGTGGAGCCCCGACAGGGTCCTGGCGTATTGCAATGCCGGGGCCCAGCCCGACGCCGGACGGCTCTGGCTCGTGCCTGTGGGCGGTGGTCACCCCACGGAGCTGACCGGCATCTCGGGCTCTCCAAGCGGGCAAGGCGATCTCGTCGGCGCCTGGCAGACCGGGAGCGCGGTGTACATCACGTCAACTACGTTGGCGCAGTGCCCCGGTGTCTCGAACCGGCCGGGCGGCGAGCAGATCCTGCAACTCAGTCAGGGCGGTGCCGAGACGCCAGTCAGCATCCCCTTCAGTACCAATGACCACGCCTCGGTCGTCGCCGGCGTCGATGGCCGGCTGCTGGTGCTAGCGCAAACAAGCTGCCCCGGCACGTCGTCGCTGATCTGGTTCAATCCGTCGACCCACGTGGCCCGATACCCTGCTGCCGGCGCCGGCCACCGAAGCGGGCGTCGTCAGTGCCGTGCCGTACGGCTCAGGCCCAGCAGCTACCGCCGGCTGAACTCTCGCTCAACGTCGCCCGTCGGAGAAGGCTGGCGGCAACGGGAACCTAAGGAAGGCAGCCCGTAGGCTTGCTCCCGTGTTCAGGCTCTATGACACGCGCCTTCGTGGCATCGTCGATATCCGCCCGGCGCGGCGGGGCGAGTTGCGTATATATGCGTGCGGGCCGACGGTGTACAGGTACGCGCACGTCGGCAACATGCGTACGTTCATGCTTCCCGACCTGATCCGGCGGAACGCGGAACGGCAGGGCCTGTCGGCCGTCGTCTGCCAGAACATCACCGACGTCGGTCACCTCGCTGACGACGCCGAGAGCGACGCGACCGGCGAGGACAAGATCCTCGCCCAGGCGAGGGCCGAAGGTAAGACGGCCCTTGATGTCGCCCGGTTCTACGAGGACGCCTACCGGGCCGACAGCGCCGCGCTCAATATCCTGCCGCCTGACTTCGAACCGCGGGCGTCAGAATCGATCGACCTCATGATCGACATGATCGCCAAGCTCATCCAGACCGGGCACGCGTACGTCGTACCCAGCGGCTCGGTCTACTTCGATGCGCGCAGTGTGCCCGATTACGGCGTCCTATCGGGTAACAGGCTTGACGAGCTCAAGCCTGGACACCGGTCCGCAGGCGAGGTGGATGAGGAGAAGCGATTCCACGCGGACTGGGCCCTCTGGAAGAGCGCGCCGCCCGAGCTTGACCTGACCTGGGCGGCGCCCTGGGGGCCCGGGTTCCCCGGCTGGCATACCGAGTGCTCGGCCCTGTCACTAAAATTCCTCGGCGACGTGATCGACATTCATACCGGCGGCATCGATCTGCGGTTCCCGCATCACGAAGACGAGCGCGCCCAGTCCAATGCGCTCGCGGGCCACGAGCTGGTCCAGCACTGGGTGCACGGCGAGCACGTGCTGTTCGAGGGCCGCAAGATGGCCAAGTCAACCGGCAACGTCGTCCTGCTCTCCGACCTGGCCCGCCGAGGGCTCGACCCGCTGGCGGCCCGCCTGGCCTTCCTCGAGCACCGGTACCGCCAGCAGATGAACCTGACCTGGGAGACGCTCACCGCCGCCGACGAGACCGTGCGGCGCTGGCGTGAGCGCGTGGCTGACTGGGCCGACGAGGCTAGCAGGCCCATATCAGCCGAGTACTGGACGCGGATCAGTGCCGCCCTGGACGACGACCTGGACACGCCGGCGGCGCTGCGAGTCCTGCGCGAGCTGTCCAAGGATCCGCAGATTCCAGCCGGCTCGAAGTTCGAGACCTTCGCCAGCGCCGATCGGGTCCTTGGGCTGGACCTCGTCAGCCTCGTCGGCAGGCCTCGGACAGCGGCGCCGCTGCCCCTCGGCGCCGAGGCCAAGCTCGCCGAGCGCGCGGCAGCTCGGGACCGGAAGGACTTCGCAGCGTCTGACCTGCTGCGGGCTCAGCTCGCCGACCTCGGCGTGGCGGTTGCGGATACGCCAGACGGCCAGACCTGGACGGTCGCCCCGGTGTAGTCGGCACCGTGGAGTCGGCACGCCCGCTATGGCCGCGTTTGCTCTCCGGCGCTGGTGGCGGCTACCCGCGCAACGGATCGCCGCCGCAACGATCGATTACGCAACAGGTCGACGTTGATGCGCATGATGCGCGAGCGCGCGGTGGTATCGCCGAGCCCTACGCTTGTCTGAAGATCATCCGCCCAGATCATCCGCTGAACCAGGAGCGCCTGACCATGACGGAGACCGTTCGCCACACCACTCACGTCCGGAACTACCTCATGTGCCCGCCCGAGCACTTCGCGGTGGAATATGCCATCAACCCATGGATGAACCCAGACAAGCCGGTCGATGTAGCGCTTGCAATGCAGCAGTGGCGGCGCCTGGGTGAGACCTATGCCAGCCTCGGCCACACAGTGCATACGATCGCGCCGGAGCCAGGCCTGCCTGACATGGTGTTCGCGGCCAATGGCGCCACCGTAATCGGCGGTAAGGTCCTCGGGGCGAAGTTCAAGCACCCGGAACGGGCGCCTGAGGCTGCCGCATACCTCAACTGGTTCCGAGCGCGAAGGTACGGCGAGATCCGCGAGTCCGCAGCCGTGAACGAGGGCGAGGGCGACATCGTCTTCGCTGGCCGGGCCGTCCTGGTCGGCCACGGCTTCCGCAGCGACGAGTCGGTCCGGGATGAGCTGACTGACCTGTTCGGGCTCCCAGTGATCAGCCTCCGCCTGGTCGACCCCCGGTACTACCACCTCGACACCGCAATGGTCGTGCTGGATTCGCAGACCGCGGCGTATTACCCCGCCGCGTTCGATGACGCGGCCAAGGCGGCGCTCGCGGCGCACTTCCCCGAGCTGATCGAGGTCAAGGACGAGGACGCGGAGGTGCTCGGGCTCAATGCCACTAGCGACGGCCGCAACGTCGTGCTGCCCGAGCAGGCGATCGGCATGCACGCGCAGCTGGCCGCGGCTGGCTTCACCCCGGTCGGAGTAGACCTCAGCGAGCTGCTGAAGGCCGGCGGCGGGCCCAAGTGCTGCACCCTGGAACTTCGGTAACGGCGAGCAGGAGGCTAGTCATGATAGGCACGGCCGGTCCGAGCTCAGCACGCCTGCGCGCTCAGTCGCATGCGCACAGCGCCCACAACTACCACCCGTTGCCGGTGGTGATTGCCGAGGCTGAGGGCGCCTGGGTCACCGACGTCGACGGCAGGCGGTATCTGGACATGCTGGCCGCCTACTCGGCCATCAACTTCGGCCACCGCCATCCGCGGCTGGTCGCCGCCGCCCAGCGGCAGCTGGAGCGCGTCACACTCGTGAGCCGGGCGTTCGAGCACGATCAGTTCGGCCCGTTCTGCGCCGAACTGGCCGCGCTAGCGGGCATGGACATGGTCCTGCCGATGAACACCGGGGCCGAGGCGGTCGAGACCGCGATCAAGACCGCCCGCAAGTGGGGCTACGAGGTCAAGGGCGTGCCCGACGGCGAGGCCGTCATTGTGGTCTTCGATGGCAACTTCCACGGCCGGACGACCACCATCGTCAGCTTCTCGACCGACCCCGACGCCAGGGACGGGTACGGCCCCTACACGCCGGGATTCCGCATCGTTCCCTACGGCGACCTGCCGTCCCTCGCGGCCGCGATGGACGAAAACGTCGTTGCCGTGCTGGGCGAGCCAATCCAGGGCGAGGCCGGCGTCCTCGTCCCGCCGACTGGATTTCTCGCCGGAGTGCGCGAGCTATGCACCACGCACGGGGCGCTGTTCATCGCCGACGAGATCCAGTCCGGTCTGGGCCGGACCGGCGCGACGTTCGCGTGCGAGCACGACGATGTGCGGCCCGATATGTACATCCTGGGCAAGGCACTCGGCGGCGGCATCGTGCCGGTCTCTGCCGTTATCTCGTCCGCCGAGGTACTCGGCGTTTTCAAGCCTGGCCAGCACGGCTCGACGTTCGGCGGCAACCCGCTGGCCTGCGCGGTCGCCCGCGAGGTCATCGCCATGCTGTCGACTGGGGAGTACCAGGAGCGCTCAGCCAAACTCGGCGCGCACATGCACGACCGGCTGAACGCCCTGCCCGAGGCCAAGGTCAGGGAAGTGCGCGGCCGCGGCCTGTGGGCAGGCGTGGAGTTCACCGACCTGGAGGGCCGTCAGGCCTGCGAGATGCTGGCCGAGCGCGGCGTACTGGCCAAGGACACACACGGATCGACCATCCGGCTCGCGCCGCCCCTCGTCATCAGCGACGAGGACCTGGATTGGGCTATCGACCAGGTCGAGGCACTCGTCCGCTAGCGACCGCGCGCGCCGCCAACCGGCCACGCCAGCCTCCGACCGCCCACGCCAGCCGCCGACCGGCCACGCCAGCCGCTGACCGCCCACGCCAGCCGACGCCGAGGCAGCCATGGAACGGCGGCCCCTAGCCCGAGCAGCGCCAAGATGATCTCTTATAGCGACGTTTCACGTCAAAGGTGCACTGTGGTGCCGGAGTTGTGGCTTTTGCGCGCACGCCACCTCAGGCGGGAAATGTCAGCGATCCATGATCATCATGTGCCGCGGAGGTTCGTGATTTACGCATTTCAGGCATGCGTCGCCTGCGGCCGAGCGCGTTCGGCTGCTTTTGCTGCGGCGGATCACCGCATCCACGCCCTACCGGGGCCACGACGCCGAGCCGAGTAGTTTCGATGTCGTAATCGCCTCTCAGCGGAGCTGCCATGTCGATTCAGATCGTGTTCGAGACGCACTCGATGACTGAGGACAACGAGAACGGCATTGCCACCGGCTGGCTGCCCGGCCGACTGTCCAGGGTGGGACGCGAGCAGGCGGCGGAACTCGGCAAGCGACGCGCGAACGATGGGATCGCGGTCGTATTCAGCTCCGAACTGACCAGAGCGACCGAGACCGCGGCCATCGCGTTCGGCGGCTCCGGGATCCCGGTATTGCTGGACTGGCGGCTGCGCGAGTGCGACTACGGCGAGTTGAACGGATCATCGGCGGCCGACTTGCATGCGCACCGGCCCGATCACATCGACGAGCCCTACCCAAGCGGCGAGAGCTGGCGGCAGGCTGCCGCGCGAGTGGGCAGCTTCGTTGATGACCTGCCGCGACGCTGGGCCGGCCAACGAGTACTGGTCATCGGCCACGTCGCCACCCGGTGGGGCCTGGACCACCTCCTGACCGGCACGCCATTGGAAGACTTGGCGACGGCAGACTTCGCCTGGCAGCGGGGCTGGGAGTACGTGGCCGACTAGCCCTGCCGCACAGCCACTGCCCGGCAGCGTTGCGGCCGCGACCGGTGCCCGCCCAGCAGCGTTGCGGCCGCGACCGGAGCCTGCCCGGCAGCGTTGCGGCCGCGACCGGTGCCCGTTCGCCACCTGCAGCGATCGGTGAGCGCTCTAATTCCATCTCCCCTGGTCGCTGCGCGTCCTTCCAGCAGAGACCAGGCGATCAACGTACTCGCGAGACGAACGCCCAACGACGGGCTGAGATGGGGAACGTCCGCCTGGATGTGCTGGGACCGGCTGTACTGGCACCGGCTGGCCGGACACCGGCTGGCCGGGAGCCTGCTGGCGGGGTGCGTGCGATTCGGCTGACTTGCGCTTGCTGGCCTTGGCTTCCCGGGCTAGCCGGTACGAGGCGGCCTCAGCTCGCCAGCCGGCTTCCCGCTCCTCGGCGATCAGCTTGTTGATGTAAGGGTGCACTCAGGTCTCCTCGAGGTCGGACCTCAGGTGAGAGGTCCATAGCGTCGAGATTCGCCGTAAGGCGAGTAGTTCCGGATCGGCAGCGTTCCCTATTTCGGCCTCACAGCCGCCTTAGGCGCCCAGTCAAAGCACACTTCGTCTACGTCTGCGGGAACGGCAGGGCTTAGGCCCTACCCGAACTGCACACTCATCCCCGCGATCAGCCCCGCCGACACGACCGCGCGCATGATTCCTGGCCCACCGTCGCTACGCCAGGCGAACGATATGACAATCACGTCTTTTTCCTGCCGTACTGACCCGACGATGTCTATCTGGTCATCAGGCGGCTGGTCTGCGTAGGCGGCGGTATAGGCCGCGCGCCCGGCGAACTCGAGCACGCCGACGGCGCCTGGTACGTTCTCGAACCTGATCACCGCGTCGTCAGCAAAGCGAGTAAGGAAACTGGCGAAATCTCCGGTCTCGACAGCACGGTTGAAAGCCGCCACATGCCGGACCGCAAAATGCTGCGCCGTGTCTGTCGCGACGTCGTCGGCGGCGGGATCATTGGGCGATCGGGCGCCGGGCGCCGGCTCGGACTGGCTTGGCACGATTCAGCGTCGGCCACGGCCATGGTCGACCGACGAAGGCTTCCGCGGCCTGCCCCAGCGAGCGAAGGCCAAAACAGCGCCGGCCACGGCCGACAGCGCCCCGCCGAACAAAAACCACTCCCCCGCCAACGAAGCCGTCACGATGACGCTGCCGCCCGCCGGAGCACTGCTCAGCACCAGGGTGACGACCAGCCACCCTGCTGCGGGCAATACGCCGCCCAGGGCGGTCCGCATGCCCCACGAGCCCAGCACGCACGTCACGAGAATCGCGAGGTCGAACAGGATCGCGGCGAGCGGAGCCGGCCCGCGGCTGTACTGGAACGCGCCGATCAAGCCCTGGACCATGCCCAGTACGAACAGGGCCACATAGGCGCTGACGGCGACGCCTTGCCCGTCGCCGCGGGGAGGCCGCTGGCTGGGCGCGGGAGTTCCGCGCGTGCTGTTCACAGGGGAAGGCTAGTCAACCTCGGGCCCAACCGCCGCGTAGGCAGCTACCCACAGCGGGCCGCGCGCGGCGTGCATGGCCGACTAGCCGAGGTCAGCGAACAGGTCCGTCTCCCAGTTCCCTGGCCCGTGGCTAGCCGAATCCGGCCCCGTCAGCAGGGTGTAGTACTCAGTACCAAGCGCCCGCTGGCCGATCATGTCGGAGAGCGCGAAGAACGGGCTATCAACGGCGATCTGCGTCGCATGGGCGTGCATCGCCGCCACCTTGGCGTCCAGGTAATCGCGGGCGTCAATCTGTGTCGTCACGTTGTCATCGTCGGTGCCGAACGGGAGTCCGTCGACGGACTCGACCTTGGTGAAGTCCGTGCCGCCGAGTTCGGCACTACCGACGCCGTCGTCCATCAGCGCCATGGCCTCGGCGAGCACCGACTTCGGCACCGCCGTCGCGTAGAACTTGCTGACCAGGCCATCAGCCATCTCGAAAGCGCGCCAGGCGACCCGGTGTGCCTGGATGTGGTCCGGATGCCCGTAGAAACCGTTGTCGTCATAAGTCACCATGACCTGCGGCCGGACCTCGTTGATGATCGAGAGCAGCGCACGAGCCGCCTCGTCCACGTCGGCCTGCCAGAAGCAGCCGGGCCAGTCGTTCGACGGGGTGCCCATCATGCCGGAGTCGCGCCACCGGCCGGCGCCGCCGAGGAACCGGTGATCGGTCACGCCGAGGGCCGCACAGGCTGCAGCCAGCTCGCCGATCCGGTATTGGCCGAGGCCGCCGTCGGCATCAAAGGCCAGGTGCGCCAGTTCCGGCGGGATCACCTCGCCGAGCTCGCCGAGAGTACACGTCACCAGCGTGACCGCCGCGCCCTCGGCCGCATACTTAGCCATCGTGGCGCCCGTGCCGATGGACTCGTCATCCGGATGCGCGTGAACCAGGAGCATGCGTCTGGCGTCCGATTTATTCACATCAGCGAGCCTACCCAGCGCAACTTGCTTGCGGGCTGGCAAGATCTACTGCGTGACAGATTCCTTCCCTCGCCAGGCTGCCCGGACGATGGGCTTCACGCTGGGCGCCCCGCGCTCCTTCCAGCTCTCACCCGACGGTCAGACTGTCATCTTCCTGCGGTCCCGGGGCGGGACAGACCCGGTGACCTGCCTATGGGCGCTCGATGTCGGCACCGGCGATGAGCGGCTGGTCGCGGACCCGGCCGAGCTTGGAAAGGCAGGCGCCGAGGAGGACCCGGCCGAGAAGGCACGCCGCGAGCGGGCGCGAGAGCGGGCTGGCGGCATCGTCGCATTCGCAACTGACGCAACATGCACGGTCGCGGCCTTCACCCTCGCCGGCGTCGTCTACCTGGCTGACCTCCGCCAGACGGCCGGAGGCGTGCGCGAGCTCGCCACCACGACCCCGGCCGCCGATGCCCAGCCGGACCCGACAGGTGCCTACGTCGGATACGTCAGCGACGGCGCCCTCCGCGTGCGTGAAGTCGCGACGGGCGCGGACCGGGCGCTCGCTGACCCGAAAGGCGCAGATGGCATCAGCTTTGGACTCGCCGAGTTCATCGCGGCCGAGGAGATGGATCGCAACCGCGGGTACTGGTGGGCGCCAGACAGCACCGCGATCCTGGTAGCACGCGTCGACGAGACCCCGGTCCAGTTCTGGCATATCGCCGATCCGGCAAATCCGGCCACCGAGCCGAGGGCCGTCCGGTACCCGGCGGCCGGCACGCCGAACGCGTACGTCTCCCTGTTCGTCGCCACGCTCGCCGGCGACCTGACGGAGGTCAGCTGGGACTCAGCCGCACTGCCCTATCTGGTGACAGCGAGCTGGGACGCCAACAGCGGACATCCGCTGCTCGTGGTCGCCAGCAGGGACCAGCGGGACATGCGCATCCTCGCCGTCGACCCGGCGAGCGGAGCGACGAGCCTGGTCCGCGCCGATACTGACGCTGCGTGGGTGGACATCGTGTCCGGCGTGCCGGCCAGCCTGCCCGGCGGCCGGATCGCCTGGACCGCCGACATCGACGGGGCTAAGCGCATTGTGGTCGGCACCGAGGCCGAGCACGCGGCCGGGACGGCAGCAGTCCTCACGCCTGACTCGATCAACGTCCGGGCGGTCATCGGCACCGACCAGGAGACGGTCGTATTCACCGCCTCGGGCGAGGATCCGGCCTCAGTTTCGGTCTGGACGACCGGCCCGGACGGGACCCGGCGGATAAGCCCCGCGGACGGCGTGCACACCGCCCAGCAGGCGGCGGGCTCGCGGCTGCTGATCAGCCGGACGCTCGCCGATTCGGCCGCGTCCGTGCAGGTACTCCAGGCCCAGCCGGGCGAGACACAGCTGACCGAGACACGGGCGACCGAGACACGGGCGACCGAGACACCGCCGAGCAGGGTCGCCAGCATTGGCTCCCTGGCCGAGACGCCGAACCTCCCCCTCCCGAAACCTCTCCTGACATGGTCCACCGGGCCGAGCAGGGTCCGGACCGCGATCGTGCTGCCGTCCTGGCACACCGCAGGCTCGGGGAAGCTGCCGGTCCTCTGCGACCCCTACGGCGGTCCGCACGGCCAGCGGGTAGGCGCCGCCGCCGGGGCGTATCTCAGCTCGCAGTGGTTTGCCGAGCAGGGCTTCGCCGTGGTCATCGCCGACGGTCGCGGTACGCCCGGCCGCGGCCACGACTGGGATCGCGCGGTCGCCGGAGACCTGGCCGGCCCTGTCCTGGAGGACCAGGTCGAGGCCTTGCAGTCGGCGGCCGAGCAGTGCCCTGACCTGGACCTGACCAGGGTTGGCATCCGGGGGTGGTCCTTCGGCGGTTATTTGTCGGCGCTCGCTGTGCTACGGCGGCCTGACGTCTTCCACGCCGGAATCGCTGGCGCGCCGCCGACCGACTGGCGGCTCTACGACACCTGTTATACCGAGCGCTACCTCGGCCTGCCGGACGCCCAGCCGGAGGCGTATGCGCAAAGCTCGCTGCTGGCCGACGCGCCGAAGCTCGTCAGGCCCCTGTTGCTCATCCATGGCCTGGCGGACGACAACGTCGTGGTGGCGCACAGCCTGCGGTTCTCCGCCGCGCTCCTCGCCGCCGGGAGGCCGCACAGCGTCCTGCCGCTGTCCGGCGTCACGCATATGGCCTCGCAGGAAGACGTCGCCGAGAACCTACTCCTGCTCCAGGTGGACTTCCTGCGCACGTCACTGGGTATCGAGATGGCATGACGCGGCTGCTGATCGGTGGGTATTCGGGCGACAAGGGCAATGGCTCCGGCATCGCAGTGCTGGAGGGTGACCAGGTGACGGCCGTGATACCGGCCGACTCGCCATCCTGGATCGCGCGGCACCCTGACCTCCCCGTAATCTATGCAGTCGCCGAGACCGACGACGGGCAGGTGCACGCCTGGTCGCTCGCTGATGGGGTACCGGACCGACGACTCGGCCGCGGCGAAACCGGCGGCGCCGAGCCCGCCCATCTCGCCGTGGACGGCTCCGGCCGGTTCCTGATCACCGCGAACTACACCGGCGGCAGCATCAGCGTGCACCGGCTAGGGCCCGACGGCAGCATCGGCGAGCGCACCGACCTGATTCACCACGAGGCGCACGGCGATGATCCACGCCAGGATCAGGCGCACCCGCATATGGTGCGAACATCGGATGACGGGCTCCTGGTGACCGACCTCGGGGGCGACGCGATCTACCGGTACCGCCTCACGCCGGAGGGCAAGCTCATCCAGGAGGGTGTCATCCCGGCCCCGCCAGGCTCGGGTCCGCGACACATGCTGCGGGTTGGCGAGCGCACCTACGTGACCGCCGAGCTAAGCGGCCAGGTGCTCGTCTACGACCCGGACTGGCAGCTTGTCGGCGCCGTCCCGGCTAGCAGGACGACCGGCCACAACCAACCATCCGAGCTGGTCAGCGATGGCCGTTTCCTCTATGTCGGCAATCGCGGCCCGGACACGATCGCCGTGTTCGCGCTCGATGGCGCCCTGCCCCGATACGTCACGGAGGTCCCGGCTGGCGAATGGCCGCGGCACATAGCGCTCGAACGGAACAGTCTGTATGTCGCCAACGAGCGCTCGCACTCGGTGATGGTGATGACGATCGACCACGAGACCGGGATTCCGTCCCTCACCCGGACGATCGACGTGCCGAGCCCCACCGTCATCCTCCCGTGATACCCGGCCGGGTCCGGGCTCGCGACCTCGGCCTGGCACCCGGCACCCTGCCTGCTGGTCCGATGAACGCGATAACGGACGTGCCCGGCATCCGCGTCGGCCATACGACCCTGATCGAGGGCAGCGACATCAGGACCGGCGTCACCGCGATCGTGCATGACGTGCTCCTCGGCGCAGGGCCAGGCGGGCAGCGGACGCTTCAGGCGGGACTCAGCGTCTTCAATGGCTTCGGCAAGATGGTCGGCACGACTCAGGTCACCGAACTCGGCACAATCGAGACGCCGGTGCTCCTGACCAGCACGTTGTCGGTATTCCGCGTCGCCGACGCCGTGCTGTCCTACTTGCATTCCAGGCCCGCCTACGCCGGCTCCGACACGCTGAACCCGGTCGTCGCCGAGACCAACGACGGCTACCTGTCCGACATCTGGGCCAGGCCCATCACCGAGGAACACGTCGCGGGCGCCCTTGACACCGCCTCGGCCGGGCCGGTCGCCGAGGGCTGTGTCGGGGCCGGAACGGGCACGGGCGCCCTGGGCTACAAGGCCGGGATCGGCACGTCCTCCAGGGTGTGCAGCCTCGGCGCGGGACCGGTCACACTGGGCGTCCTCGTGCAGGCGAATTTCGGCGGGCAGCTGACCGTGCTCGGCGTACCGATTCCGCCGCCCGAGCTCCCCGCCGAACCCCTATCCGCGGAGCCGCAGCCTTCCGACGGCGGCAACTCGTGCGTGATCGTCCTCGCCACCGATGCCGGCCTGGACAGCCGGCATCTGACCAGGCTGGCTGCCCGCGCGTTCGGCGGCATGGCCCGAACGGGCTCGGATTTCTCGGGCCACAGCGGCGACTACGCCCTGGCGATCAGCACGGCTGGGGCCCTCACTGGCCGGCTTCCCGCCAGCGGCGGCGGCCTAGCTACGGCGGCGGACGGAGGCGGCCCCGTTCCTGATAAAGATCTTGATTTGCTCTTCCAGGCGGCGATCGAGGCGACCGAGGAGGCGATCCTGAATTCGCTCTTCATGGCCGTGACGACCGCGGGCGTCGGCGGACATGCCAGGCAGGCGGTGCCGCTGGACTACGTCACGGCGCGCGTTACTGCCGCAAGATCATGAGGGGAACGGGGTTTTTATCGGCCTTCGCCCCGCTCGCTAGGCCGCCGCAGCGTGAGCGTTGTGTAGCGAGTCTCACACGGGCGGAAGCCCCGCCTCCGGCCTGCGAGTGGTATTCAGTGGAATAGGGTTTCCACGCGACGCGAGCCCGCTGCGATCCGGCTGCGCCCTTTTTCACCGGGGCGACCGGATGCCACCTGGCGGACCCGGAGCGATTCCAGCGAAGTCCAGGGCGGAGACGTCGACGAATGACGCAAATTTCGGATGCGCCGACCAAGACAAGGGCGCAGATCAGCCAGAAGACCCTGCGTACCGACCCCTGGTGGCGGCAGCCGGCCATTAACGCCGTCGGTCTCGGCGCGGTCGTGATCTATCTGACCTGGGCCTCCCTGGTCAATGAGAATTACTGGTGGAAGCCTTATATCTCGCCGCTCTACTCGCCGTGCCTGGCGAATAAGTGCCCGGCTGGTTCAGGGTTCGCCTGGATTCCGTGGGTGAGCTGGCTCACCCCCGCGATTCTGATCATCTGGGGGCCGATGGGCTTCCGGTTCACGTGCTATTACTACCGGAAGGCCTATTACCGGGCCTTCTGGCGGGCACCTGCCTCCTGCGCAGTGCGCGAGCCACACGCCAAGTACACCGGCGAGACCAGGTTCCCGCTGATCCTGCAGAACGTGCACCGGTACTTCTTCTACGTCGCCCTGATCTTCAACCTGATCCTGAGCTGGGACGCAGTGCTTGCCTTCCGCAACCACTCGGGCCAGTGGGGCCACATGGGCCTCGGCACGCTGGTGCTGGTCGTGAACGCCGCCTTGCTGTGGCTGTACTCACTGTCCTGCCACGCCTGCCGGCATATCACCGGCGGCCGGCTGAAGCACTTCTCCAAGCACCCGGTCCGTTACTGGATGTGGACACAGGTCTCCAAGCTCAACGCCAAGCACATGCAGCTGGCCTGGGTATCGCTGTTCTGGGTGCTGTTCACCGATTTGTACATCCGCCTGGTCGCCGGCGGCGTCTTCGCAGATCCACGGTTTTTCTAAGCCTTCAGGCAAGAGGTCTTTGACATGACGGACATCGAGCGGATCCCTTACGACGTCGTAGTGATCGGCGCCGGCGGCTCTGGCCTGCGTGCTGCCATCGAGGCGCGGCTCGCCGGCAAGCGGACCGCCATCATCTCCAAGTCCCTGTTCGGCAAGGCGCACACCGTGATGGCTGAGGGCGGCTGCGCCGCGGCCATGGGCAACGTCAACCCGAACGACAACTGGATGGTGCACTTCCGCGACACCATGCGGGGCGGCAAGTTCCTGAACAACCCGCGAATGGCGGAACTGCACGCCAAGGAGTCGCCGGACCGAGTCTGGGAGCTTGAGGCATGGGGCGCGGTTTTCGACCGCACCAAGGACGGCAAGATCAGCCAGCGCAACTTCGGCGGCCATGAGTATCCGCGGCTCGCGCATGTCGGCGACCGCACAGGCCTGGAGATGATCCGCACGCTGCAGCAGAAGGCCGTCGCGCTGCAGCAGGAGGACGCCGTCTCGCTCGGTGACCCCGAGGCAATGATCAAGGTCTACGCCGAGACAACGATCACGCGCCTGATCAAGGACGGCGAGGGGCGCATCGCCGGGGCGTTCGGCTACATCCGGGAGACCGGCCAGTTCGTGGTGTTCGAGGCGCCCACGGTCATCCTGGCGACGGGCGGGATCGGCAAGACCTTCAAGGTCAGCTCAAACTCCTGGGAGTACACCGGCGACGGGCACGCGCTCGCGCTGCTGGCCGGAGCCAAGCTGCTCAACATGGAGTTCGTCCAGTTCCACCCGACGCACATGGTCTGGCCGATCTCCGTGCGCGGCCTGCTGGTCACCGAGTCGGTCCGCGGTGACGGCGGCGTCCTGCGCAACTCCGAGGGCAAGCGGTACATGTTCAATTACGTGCCGGACGTGTTCCGGGCGCAGTACGCGGAGACTGAGGAAGAGGCCGACCGCTGGTACTCCGACCCGGACCACAACCGGCGGCCGCCCGAGCTCCTGCCGCGCGATGAGGTCGCTAGAGCGAACAACGCCGAGGTCAAGGCTGGGCGGGGCTCACCACATGGGGGCGTGTTCCTGGACATTGCGTCCCGGCTGCCGGCCGACGAGATTCTGCGGCGGCTGCCGTCGATGTACCACCAGTTCAAGGAGCTGGCCGACGTCGACATCACGAAGGAGCCGATGGAGGTCGGCCCGGCGCAGCACTACGTGATGGGCGGCGTCGAGGTCGACCCAGACACCGGCGAGTCGTGCGTGCCCGGTCTTTTCGCGGCTGGTGAGGTGTCGGGCGGCATGCACGGCTCGAACCGGCTCGGCGGGAACTCACTGTCCGACCTGCTGGTGTTCGGGCGCCGGGCCGGGATGGGCGCGGCCGAGTACATCGCTCGGCTAGGCCCGAAGCTGCCGGTCGCCGACGAGGCCGAGATCGAGGCGGCGAGGGCCGAGGCGCTGGCTCCGCTGGCGCGGACCCACGGCGAGAACCCGTACACGGTCCACGGCGAGGTCCAGGAGACCATGAGCAGCCTGGTCGGCATCATCAGGACCGAAGCCGAGATCAAGAAGGCGCTGGCCGAGCTGGAGACGCTGAACATCCGGGCCGACGCCGCGTCGGCGGAGGGTGGCAGCGCCTATAACCCGGGCTGGCATCTGGCCCTGGACCTGCGGAACATCATGCTGATGGCCAAGTGCGTCGCGAGCGCGGCGCTCGAGCGCCAGGAGAGCCGCGGTGGCCACACCCGCGATGACTACCCGGGCATGCGGCCGGAATGGCGCAAGGTCAACCTCATCTGCGCGCTCGAGGGCGACGAGATCACCATCACCCGGCAGCCGACGCCGCGGATGCGCGACGACCTGATCGCGCTCTTCGACCCGAACGAGCTGAAGAAGTACATGACCGAGGAGGAGCTGGCGACCGTACCGGCGCACGCTCCTGCTCTCGCATCTGGCGACGACGTCGGCACCCCAGGCGCTGTGGACACCCCAGGCGCTGTGGGCGCCCCAGGCGCTGTGGGCACCCCAGGCGCTGTGGGCGCCACCGCTGCTACCGAGGAGAAGCACTGATGGCTTACAAGGCAGCGCTGCGGGTCTGGCGTGGCGACCGCGGCCAGGGCGACCTCGCCGACTACACGGTCGAGGTCAACGAGGGCGAGGTCGTCCTCGACGTCCTGCACCGGCTCCAGGCCACGCAAGCCGGGGACCTGGCCATCCGGTGGAACTGCAAGGCGGGCAAGTGCGGCTCCTGCTCGATGGAGATCAACGGCCGCCCCAGGCTGGCGTGCATGACGCGGATGTCCACGTTCACCGAGGAAGAAGTGCTCACCATCACGCCGCTGCGGACGTTCCCGGTGATCAGGGACCTCGTCACCGACGTCTCGTTCAACTACGCGAAGGCGCGGGAGATCCCCTCGTTCGCGCCCGACCCGTCGATCGGGCTCGGCGAGTTCCGCATGCAGCAGGTCGACGTGGAGCGCTCGCAGGAGTTCCGCAAGTGCATCGAGTGCTACCTGTGCCAGGACACCTGCCACGTCATCCGTGACCACGCCGAGAACGAGAACAACTTCGCCGGGCCGCGGTTCCTCATGCGGATTGCCGAGCTGGAGATGCACCCGGCGGATACGGGTGACCGGCGCGAAATCGCGCAGGACGACTTCGGGCTCGGCTACTGCAACATCACCAAGTGCTGCACCGAGGTCTGCCCTGAGAACATCAAGATCACCGACAATGCGCTGATCCCCCTCAAGGAGCGGGTCGTCGGGCGGAAGTACGATCCCCTTGTGTGGCTGGGTAGCAAGATCACCCGTCGGCCGCGCGGCATCGATACTCCGAAGGTGCCTGGCAAGCAGAGCTAGCCTGAACGGCCGCGGTCTGGTGTCGGCGGGCGGTGCCGGGCGATGGTGTGCTGGCGCGTGCGCCGGTGCTGCGGTGCGGCCGTGCGGCCGTGCGCCGGGAGCCCGGCGCCGGACGCCGTCTCGCGGAGCTTGGCGCCGGACACCGTCTCGCGGAGCCGACGAGGCCGACTGCGGCGCATCAGCCCGTCCGCACTGGCTACTCTTACAGGCGCGTCCCAGCACGGCGAAGTGAAAGGCAGCCATGTCCCACGTTCCCGCGATGACCTACCCAGAGGCCATGGTGGTTGGCCTGATCCAGGGCGTCACTGAGCTGTTCCCGGTGTCTAGCCTGGGGCACAACGTGCTGATCCCAGCGCTGGTTGGCGGATCGTGGGCGAAGGCGCTGAATGTCTCGGCTCCGGAGTCGCCGTACCTGGCCTTCATCGTGGGCCTGCACGTCGCCACTGCCATCGCGCTGCTGATCTACTTCTGGCGCGACTGGGTGCGGATCATCGGCGGGTTCTTCTCCTCGATCCGCGATCGCGACATCACCACGCCCGACCAGAAGCTGGCCTGGATGGTCATCGTCGCCACCATCCCCGTCGGCTTCGTCGGTCTATTCGCCGAGCACGCCTTCCGGGTGGTTTTCGGCAAGCCCGTACTGGCCGCCGTCTTCCTTGTGGTGAACGGCGTGATCCTGTTCTCGGGAGAGAAGTTCAGGACCAAGAAGTCGCTGGACGCGGACGCCGCCGTAGCCGATGAACGCCGGCTGGTCACGGCACCAGCACCGATCCTGCGCGAACCGGCGGCCGGCGTGGCCGCTGTCGGCCTCGCCGCAACAGGCGACGGCGGCGCGGCCGTCGTTCCGGCTGGACCGGCCAGTCCGGCTAGTCCGGCGCGCAGGCCCGGGCATGGTAGTCACGCCGCTGCGAAGCCCGACCCTAAGGCCGAACGGGAGGCCGCGGCAGCTGCCGCGGTGCGCGCCGACGCCCGGCTGTCGAAAACCGACTTCCTGCAGACCGCGATCATCGGCTCGGCACAGATCCTGGCGCTGCTAGCCGGCATCAGCCGGGACGGCGTCACCATGGTCACCGGCATGTTCCGCGGGCTGTCCCGCGAGGATGCGGCCCGGTTCGCGTTCCTCCTCGCCACCCCGGTCATCCTGGCCGCCGGGGCGCTCAAGGTGGGCGACCTGATCCAGAAGGGCCACGGGATCTACGGCCCGATCCTGGCTGGCAGCATCCTGTCCGGCATTGGCGCCTACATATCGGTACGGTTCCTGGTGCGGTACTTCCAGACCCGCACGCTGACTCCGTTCGCCATCTACTGCGTCCTCTTCGGCGTCGGCGCCATCATCTACCTCCAGGTCAAGTAGCCGACCTGTCCTGCAGGCAGATCAGGCTTCCGGTGCCGGAGGTCAGCGCCCTGCCGTGCGTAGCTGCCGGTGCCTGCGGATGCCTCCCGGAACCCGGTACTGTCAACTTGCGTCAGAAGGTCGTGGCAACCCGCCGTTCATCGGGCCGGGCGTGCGATCAGCTCGGCCGGGCGGATTATTCAGCTTGCGCGGGCTGCGACCTGCCTGGCCAGCTTGACGGCATCCTGCGGGCTTCCCTCCCAGGCAAGACCGTGACCGGGCAGCACCCAGCGAGCCTTGACCGGCTCGATCTTCTGCAGAGACGCCAGCGCCTGATCGTGATCGTCGTTGACCCAACGCGGGCACAGGCGCGGCCCCGATTCGCCTGTGGCCAGGTCGATCGTTGCCAGCGTGTCTCCTACGATCAGGACTTCCCGGTCCTCCAGGCCAACGGCCACGTTCCCGGCGGTGTGACCGGGCGCATGGATCACGCGCGGATGGCCAGGCACGTCGACCACATCTTCATCGGCGAAACTTGACGCCACGGCGACGGGCGCCGCCCAGGCCACGCCGTTGCGAAAAACGTGTCCCACGTATCGCAGCACCGGCGGCTTCCACAGCGGGAACCTTGGCACAGTGCCACCCTTGCGCGTGGCCGCCGCTAGGTCATCGTGATGGATGAGCACCGTGGCGCCCGCCTGCGTACGGAGCCGTTCCGCATTGCCCATATGGTCGGGGTGGTGATGGGTAAGCACCACCGCCTTGACGGCTGACAGCGGAGCGTTCCGTGAGGCCAGGAACTCGGTGATCTGCCGCCAGTAGTGGGGCAACCCCGCGTCGATGAACGTGTAGGCTCCCGCGTCTTCGACCGCGTAGCAGCCCACGTAGGTCGTGCCAACCCGGAAGATTCCCGGAACGATCTCGCGGACCCACGGCTGTCCAAGCTTCACGGGCAGTAATCCTTCCCGGACCCACAGCTGCCCAAGCTTCACGGACTGCAATCCTGCACTTGTCGAGAAGGCGAGGATGCCCGGCGGGATCCCTACGGTGCACGCGCGTTCGCTCGCGTTGATCGCGGAGTGCCGGGCGCGCTAAACCGCCGGGTGCGCACTCTCCGGTAATCTCGCAGGGCGATGTACGAGTAGACGACGGAACGGGCGAGTCCCCCAGCGCATAGCCCTGACCTTCCCATGCAATGGGTGCCTGCCGCCGCCGCCATTGGGCGTTGAGCGTGCGCTTCTCCAGGCCGCGTCGTGTCGCTATTGTCGCTCATTGTCAGGTATCTTCTAAATATGGCTGAACCTCCCGGCGAGCTCTCCGCCGCCGCTCTCCGGCTTGCCGGCCACGTCGGGCAGACCGCCCTGGATCGGATTGGTGACGGCGGCCTCGCCGCTATGGCCCAGCTTGATCAGCACGTTGCTGCGGTCAGGGCCGAGCTCACGATCTGCCAGCAGCCGCCAGGTACCGGCGCTCAGCTACCCGGTCAGTCGCCGAGCCGCCAGGGTGGCCGTAGCGCACGCACCGGTCGAGGCGCCCGCGCCAGCCGTCGTATTCGCATAGGCACTCGTATCCGCACCGGCCGCGTCTCACGCGGTAGTCGCATCACTGACCTGCAGAGCAGGCTTGCCATGCTGCGAGTTGCCCGGGTGACGTGCCCGGACGTGCCTTTCGTCGGCGACGCGCTCCAGCCCGAGGCGATTGTGCCGGTCACATTGCTTCTGCACTACGCGTCCGGGTTCGTCGAGGCCGGTGTCGAGTCCGGCTGGTGGCCAGCAGAGTCAGCCGACGCTACCGACTGGGTGTCCTTGCGTCTAGCCGCCATCTGCCAGCTGATCGGCCAGGCAGAGGCCGCAGCCGAGGTACACCCGGACCTGCGCGCGAGCGCCAAGCAGGACTAGACCGACTCCCGAGAGCGCCGACCGCGCTGACGGCCCCGCTCCTTGGCGTCGAGAATCGTCTTGCGCATCCGCACCGCCGCCGGGGTCACCTCAACGCACTCATCGTCGGCGCAGAACTCCAGCGCCTGCTCCAGGCTCAGCAGCCGCGGCGGGATGAGCCGCTCGAGTTCTTCTCCGGCTGACTGGCGGATGTTCGTGAGCTTCTTTTCCTTGGCGATGTTGACGTCCATGTCGTCCGAGCGCGAGTTCTCGCCGACGATCATGCCCTCGTAGACCTGCGTGCCGGGCTCGATGAAGAGGCTGCCACGCTCCTGCAGCGCGAACATGGCGTACGCAGTGGCCGTCCCAGTCCGGTCGGCCACCAGCGAGCCCGTCGGCCTCGCCCTCATATCGCCGAACCACGGCTCGAAGCCCTCGAAGACGTGATGCGCGATGCCGGTACCGCGGGTCTCTGTAAGGAACTGCGTACGGAAGCCAATCAGCCCGCGAGCTGGCACGGTGAAATCCAGTCGCACCCAGCCTGTCCCGTGGTTGGACATGTTCTCCATCCGGCCCTTGCGCACGGCCAGCAGGGAGGTAACGGTGCCGAGATACTCTTCCGGGCAGTCGACCGTCAGCCGCTCGACCGGCTCGTGCAGCTTGCCATCGATGTCGCGGGTGACCACGTTCGGCCGACCGACGGTGAGCTCGTAGCCCTCGCGCTTCATGATCTCCACAAGAACGGCCAGCGCAAGCTCGCCGCGGCCCTGGACCTCCCACGTATCGGGGCGCTCGGTTGGCTGCACGATGATGGAAACGTTGCCGACGAGCTCGCGGTCGAGGCGGTCCTTCACCATCCGCGCGGTGACCTTGGAACCCTTGACCTGACCAACTAGCGGCGAGGTGTTGACGCCGATCGTCATCGAGATCGCGGGCTCATCGACGGTGATGAGCGGCAGCGGCCGGGGGTCCTCCGGGTCAGCCAGCGTCTCGCCGATCATGATGTCGGCGATGCCGGCCACAGCGATGATGTCTCCGGGTCCGGCGGACAGGACCGGGACGCGATCCAGCGCCTCGGTCAGGTATAGCTCGGTGACCTTGACCCGCTCGATCGAGCCGTCGCGTCGGCACCAGGCGACCTGCTGGCCCTTCTTAATCTCGCCGCTGAACACGCGGCACAACGCGATCCGGCCGAGGTAGGAGGACGCGTCGAGGTTGGTCACGTGCGCGCGGAGCGGCGCGGCCGGGTCGTACGTCGGAGCCGGCACGGTCTCACGCAGTACCTGGAACAGCGGCTCCAGATCAGGCGAGTCCGGCATCGTACCGTCTGCGGGCCGGTTCAGGGACGCGCGTCCAGCCCGAGCCGAGGCGTACACGATCGGGAACTCGATCTGGTCCTCACTTGCGTCTAGGTCCAGGAACAACTCGTAGCAGGCGTCCACAACCTCGGCGATCCGGGCGTCAGGCCGGTCCACCTTGTTGATCACGACGATGACCGGCAGCCGGGCCTCGAGCGTCTTGCGCAGCACGAACCGGGTCTGCGGAAGCGGCCCCTCACTCGCGTCCACGAGGAGGATGACGCCGTCCACCATGTTCAGTCCGCGCTCCACCTCGCCACCGAAGTCGGCGTGACCGGGCGTATCGATGATGTTGATGGTCATCCCGCCGTGCCGGACCGCCGTGTTCTTGGCCAGGATCGTGATGCCCTTCTCGCGCTCCAGGTCGCCGGAGTCCATGACCCGCTCGGCCACCTGCGAGCCGACCCGGAAGGCGCCCGACTGCCAGAGCATGGCGTCCACCAGCGTGGTCTTGCCGTGGTCGACGTGCGCCACAATGGCCACGTTGCGCAAGTCATCGCGCGTGGCAAGTGCGCTGCCGCGCAACGGCGCGGTGCTAGCTGTGCGGGCAAGGCTGGCAGGCATGCGGAGAAGCTCCGGTAACTGTGAGAAGCGCCGGGATTACGGCTTGATAGCAATTCTAGTGGGTCGCCGGGACCAGCGGGGTAGCGGGCGAGCCGGGCCTGCGCGGGGGGCTACACCGTGGCTGACGATAAGGGCAGCAATACTATATAGAAATCCTGTTCGAATCAGCTATGCTGGTCCCCGTGGGAGCTTATGTCCCGACGGGATGGCCCGAGGGCGTTCACCCGCCTAATAGCCCCGGCTTTGAGCAGACCGCCGTGAGCTGGCTGCTCGAGGTGGTTCCGCCGGACTACCGGTTGCACGGCGTGCTCGTGCGCCATCCGGTCGCACTCGCGGCCCTGGCGCGGCACCACTTGGCCGCCTGCGTAGAAGGCGCCCGCCAGGGTTACCGATGCGCCCGCGCCGAGCTCGGCAAGGACCTCCCGCCGAGTGGGCTCACGGCTGTGCTTGCGGTGTATCAGGCAGAAGGGCGGCGCCTCGTCGCGACGGCGACGGCAGCCGAGCTGGTGAGCCAGGCGCTGCACGGCGAAACGTTCGTGCCGCAGCTGGCCGGGACGCAAGACGACGCGCGGCGGACTGCGGATTCCGCGAGCATCGCTGACTGCGAAGGGCGTGCTCGCCGCGAGCCCCCTACTGGCCGCGCAGCCGCTGGATGACGGGAGCAAACGCGCGCATGTACGGCTCATGCACCGTCACGTAGGAGAAGCCCCACCGCTCCCGGCTGCGTACCAGCTGCGCGGCGATCTCATCCACCGTGCCGATCAGCAGGTACGGCGTCTCCAGCGCCTCGTCGACCGTCAGGACCGCGCGTTCGTCGGTGGCGCGGGCCTCTTCGGCAGCTTCGCGATCCTCGGCCAGTAGATTCTCGGCCGCGCCGCGCCGGTCGTCCGTGACGACGACTGCCTGTACTAGCAGATGCCATTCGACCTCGTCGGCTCTCGCCCCGGCGCAGTCCCTGGCGAACTTCACCCGCTCGTCGGCCTCGGCCGCGGTCGCCAGGCGAAGCGCGCCGGGCGGGCGGCCCTTCACCTGGTACACGCCAGCGACACCGACGATCTGGGCATGCTCCCCGGCCACACGCAACACCGCGTCACCCGTACCGCCAACGAGGAGCGGCGGCCCGAATCCTCCGAAACCCGACCGCTGCACCGGCTTCGGCCCGCGACGCCCGCCCCGCAGCTGCTCGAAATCGGTACCGAAATAACGCTCGAGCTCGGTGATCATCTCCGCCAACTGCGCTGCCCGGCCCAGGGGAGGCTGCCACGCGATCCGCGCCTCGTCGAACTCCCACTTCATGTGGCCAGAACCGAGCCCGAGCTCCAGCCGGCCATCGGTCAGGATGTCCGTCGTGGCAACTTCCCTGGATAGCAGCGCAGGATTCCAGAACGGCACGTTGAGGACGAGCGTGCCCACCCGGAGCCGCTCCGTCGCGCCGGCCGCCGCTACCAGCAGCGGGAACGGGGCCGGTATCCCAAGGTGGTCAGCGGCGAAAACAGTGCCGTAGCCGTACTCCTCGGCCTCGCGGCACTCATCGAGGAAATCCTGCCGACCGGTGATGCCGAAGATGTTGAACGAGAAGCGGAAGTCGCGCATGGCACCACCGTGGCGCCAACGGCTGCGCGCGGCCAGTCAATCTGCTGACAGCAGACCGGTGCCGAGCGGCGTGGAGAGCGGCGCAGGCTTCGGCAGCGGCACGGGCTCCGGCAGCGGCGCAGGAGGCAGCGGCGCGGAGCCAGGCTCGGATACCGACGCGGGCGGCACCCAGCCGCTGCCCGGTAGGTACTCACGGATGATTTTGGCCGGTACGCCGCCAACGACCGCGTAATCCGGCACGTGGCCACGGACCACGGCACCGGCGGCTACGACTACGTTCCGGCCGATGTCCGCGCCGGGTAGCACGACAGCACCCGTGCCGAGCCAAGTGCCGGCCCCGATCCGGACGCGGCTGTTGACGGGCCACTGTCGGCCCACCGGAACCTCGAGGTCAGCGTAACTGTGGTTCTGGTCGGTGATGTAGACGTAGGGGCCGGTGAACACATCCGCGCCGATCTCGATCGAGTGGTGCGCGACGATGTGGCTGCCACGGCCGATCACGCACCGGTCACCGATGCGGATCAGGGCATCAGGCCCAAGATCCTGGCCAGGTGCTATGCCCGCGCACAATGTGACCAGCTCGGCGATCATGCACTGGTCGCCGACCTCGATCCAGCCCTCGCCGTAGACCGAGCCGGTCGGGAACGCCATAAGCGAGCCCGGCCCGAACGCAACAAACCGCCTGGCTGCGGACTCGGCGGTGACCATCCCGGCCTGCTGCATCCGCCGCCACGCGGCCTGGATCACACTAGCCGTGACCGCGCGGCGCCGCTTGCCGAGCTCGTGTCTCCACGTCATGGCCGTAAACGTACCCTGGCCTCGGACTGCCCGAAAGATCGCGCGCGCGCGTCAGCCGGCCTGGCACAGCAGCGGCGAGCTGCCCGCAGGCACCGTCGATCTGGTCCCCCCGAGTGTCTCGCACTGTCACTGGGACGCCGCGCGACTCCAGCCGGTCGAAGAATTCGGCAGCGACGTCCGGATCGGACGCCGTCCACTTCGACCCTGGCGTCGGGTTCAGCGGGATGAGGTTGACATGCGCGAGCCGTCCTGCGAGCAGGCTCGCCAGCATGTCGGCCCGCCAGGCCTGGTCGTTGATGTCGCGGATCATCGCGTACTCGATCGAGACGCGGCGGCCTGTGGTCTCGGCGTACTCCCAGGCGGCGTCCAGGACCTCTGCCACCTGCCAGCGCCTGTTCACCGGGACTAGCTCGTCTCGCAGCTCATCGTCCGGCGCGTGCAGCGACACTGCCAGGCGCACGGAGAGACCCTCTCCGGCCAGTCTCCTGATCGCCGGCACGAGGCCGACCGTCGACACGGTCACGCCGCGTTGCGAGATACCGAGGCCCGCCGGCGCCGGCGCGGTGATTCGCCGCACCGCGGTCAGCACGCTCGAGTAGTTCGCCATCGGCTCGCCCATCCCCATGAAGACGACGTTCGAGACGCGGCCGATGCCCCCGGGCACCAGACCCGATGCCATCGACCGTGCGCCGGCGAACACTTGCGTGACGATCTCGGCGGCCGAGAGGTTCCTGGTCAGCCCAGCTTGACCGGTTGCGCAGAAGGGGCACGCCATACCGCATCCCGCCTGCGACGAAACGCACATGGTGACCCGGTCCGGGTAGCGCATGAGCACCGATTCGACGAACGCGCCGTCGAACGCGCGCCAGAGGGTCTTGCGGGTGGTGCCGCCATCGCACTCCAGCTCCCGCTGCGCAGTCAGGAGTGGCGGCAGCAACTCGGCCGCTAGCGACGCCCGCACGCTCGCAGGCAAGTCGGTCATGTCCGCCGGGTCGTCGGTGAGACGCCCGAAATAGTGCCGGGACAGCTGATCGGCCCGGAATGCCGGCTGGCCGAGGTCTTCAACGGCTGCCCGCCGGCCGGACTCATCCAAGTCCGCCAGATGCCGTGGCGGCTTCGGCCGTCGGCTGCGCGGCGGCGTGAGACCAATCGGCATCAGCTCGATCGCCTCGGCCAAAGAGCGCTCCCCTCCGGTCGTCTGCTGCGACCAGGGTCCGTACGGCTGTGACAAGTCATACGCGGCAATCTCCTGGCATGTGCGTTACGACCTGCGGGAAGTCGGTAGATTGCCGCATGTGCCGACGTTGCGCCGAGGGTCTGGTCAGAGCTCCAGGATAGCCGCCGCGCCCGGCGAGTCCGTCGCACGCGGCGGGCCCGCCGGAGCCGCCCGGCCCGTCGTGCTGCTCGACAGCGTCAGCCCGTACGGCAGCAGGCGGGTGATCGTCGAGTACGACGGCACGACGACATCGGCGTACCTGCACGACAAGTCGGGGGCCATCGCGGCCACCTGGATCGCCAACCACCGGCAGGCTCCCGAGACGGTCGACATAGCGGGGCTGCGAGCAGGCCAGGCGCCCGAGATGCCAGCGGCGCACACCAAGCACCCGGCAGGTCGCCGCCCGCCAGAAGCCTCGGCCCTGACCGCGGTCTGGCTCGAGGAAGGTGACGGCGTCGCCATCCTCGAGGGCGGCGAGACGCTGGCCGTGATCCCGGGCTGGTCAGACCTGCGGAAGGGCATGCCAGGGTACAGCCGCGACATCATCGGCCAGACACCGTTCGGCTGGTCACTCGACGACGCGCGAGAGGGCCTCAGCCAGCGGATCTCGCAGTCGGCGCAGTTCTGGCGATGGCGTGCGAGCGCTGGGTCCTGGGCCCTCTTCCAGCAAGCGCTGCTCGGGCACCTGCTCAGCAGGCTGGGGCCAGGCGGCGGCTACTGGGACGTTGGCGGCGGCAAGACGCCTATGGTCGGTGTCTCCGAGCGTCCGGCGGTACCGAAACGACCTTTCACGGTTCTCTCCACGGTAGGCATGAGCGGCCAGCGCATGCCGGTGGTCGAGCAGACCGGCGAGGGCGCAGCCGGGCGGGCGCGCATTGAGCTGGCGTTGGCGACGACCATGCCGAGCGCCGAGGCGGCGCGCATTTTCCTGTGGCTGGGGCAGTTCCCGTGGCGTGAGGTCACGTGGCTGGGGTCCGGGCACAGCATTCCCTGGTACCACGAGCCGGCAACGTTCCCTCTTGGGGGAGGGAACGAGGCCGTCCTCCTCCTCGACGATCCATCCCGGCTTCCTGGCCCCGAAGTCCCGAGGCTGGATGGATTCCGCTCGAGCAACGAGCCGGTGCGCTGGCTTTGGATAGTCCCGATCAACGAACGAGAGCGCCGCCTCGCCAGGGAACGCAGCTCCGCCAGCCTCGTTAACCAGCTGACTTCGCAGCGACGCAGCTGGGTCTACGCGCCGTAAGTGGCCTAGGTGGCGTGCCCGTTTGGCACGAAGAGCGCCAGCAGGAGCCACACGACGGGCGCCATGACCAGCAGCGAGTCGATCCGGTCCAGCATGCCGCCGTGTCCGGGCAGCAGGTGGCCCATGTCCTTGATCTTCAAGTCGCGCTTGATCATCGACTCAGCCAGGTCGCCCAGGGTAGCCGCGCCGACAGCCGCGAGGCCCAGCAGCAGGCCCTGCCAGACATGGCCGCCGAGGAGCTGCGGCACCATGATCGCGCCTGCCGCCAGACACAGGATGATCGAGCCGCCAAACCCTTCCCACGTCTTTCCCGGACTGATCGTCGGCGCCAGCGGGTGCTTACCCACCAGGATGCCGGCCAGGTAGCCGCCGGTGTCGCTGCAGACGGTGAGCACCACGAAGATCAGGGCACGCCAGTCGCCGTCCGGCTCAACCAGCATCAGCGCTACGAACGCCGCCATCAACGGCAGGTACATGAGCGTGAAGAGGCCCGCAGTGACGTCGCGCACGTAGCCGTCGGAGCCGCCTCTGAGTCGCCACGCGATCACGCCGATGGCGGACAGGGCCAGCGCGGCAAGTGCCCATTTCGTCTGAGTCCAGTACGCCAGCGTGACGACCGCGGTACCGCCGACCGCAATCGGAACGAGGGGCAGGTGGATTTCGCGGGTGCTGAGCGCATGGCTGAGCTCCCAGAGCGCGACGGCGACGATGATCCCGACGTAGAGCAGGAACGTAGCCTTCACGGTGAAGAGCGTCAGTATCACGAGGCCGCCCAGGACGGCGCTGACGGCAAGGGCGGCGGGCAGATTCCGGCCGGTCCGAATGGACCTATGCTCCGTCACCGGCCCCTGCTCGGTCCCGGGCGCTGCCTCGGTCCCCGGCGCTGCCTCGGTCTCCGCCGTTGGCTCGGTTTCCGGCGCTGGCGGGCCCTCGTGCTGCCGGTCAGCGTCCTGCTGCACTGCGCCCATCCTTGCTCGCCAGGCCGGCGGTGGACATCCCGGACTCGGGGAGGCTGGCCGCCCCCGGAGTTCCCTGGAGCCTAGCCGCCTTCACTGCCCGGTTAGACCTCGAGTAGCTCTGTTTCCTTGTGCTTCAGCAGCTCATCGACCTGGGCGGTATAGGTGTGCGTCAGCTCGTCAAGCTCGCGCTCAGCCCGCCTACCATCGTCCTCGCCCGCCTCGCCATTCTTGACGAGCTTGTCGATGGCGTCCTTGGCATGACGGCGGATGTTGCGGATCGAGACGCGACCGTCTTCAGCCTTGTTACGGGCGACCTTGATGAACTCCCGGCGTCGCTCCTCGGATAGCTCGGGGAAGACGACACGGATTATCGATCCGTCGTTCGACGGGTTGACGCCGAGATCGGAGTTCCTGATCGCCTTCTCGATGGCGCTTAGCGAGCCCTTGTCATAAGGCTGAATAATCACCATCCGTGGCTCGGGCAGGTGGAACGACGCCAGCTGGTTCACCGGCGTCTGGGTGCCGTAATACTCCGCCGTGACTTTGTTGAACATTGACGGGTGAGCCCGACCGGTCCGGATGCCCGTAAAGTCCTCCTTGGCAACCGAGACTGCTTTCTCCATCTTCTCCTCGGCTTCGAGGAGGCTGTCGTCAATCACTGTGACTCCTGAGCGTGTGTAGGGCGTCCAGCGGGCGTCGGGCCGGGCGCGCACTCGGCGTTGGCGAATAAGTCCATCGTGCGCCCGGATTCGGTGGCGCTGCTAGCAACCTGGCCATCAGCGTGGCAACCGGCTCACGAGCGTACCGATCCGTTCGCCGCGCACGGCCTTTACGACATTGCCTTTGGCCATCAGGTCGAACACGACGATGGGCAGGTCATTGTCCATGCACAGGCTGACGGCAGTAGAGTCCATGACCCGCAGCTCCCGCCCCAGGACCTCGGTGTAGTCCAGGTGGTGGAACAGCACGGCCCCAGCGTTCTTGCGCGGGTCAGCGTCGTAGACCCCATCGACCTGGGTGCCCTTGAGCACTGCCTCGGCCCCGATCTCCAGCGCGCGCTGCGCGGCGCAGGTGTCGGTCGAGAAGAATGGCGCCCCGAGCCCGGCCCCGAAGATCACGACCCGGCCCTTTTCCAGGTGCCGGATCGCGCGTCTCGGAATGTACGGCTCGGCCACCTGGCCCATTGTGATCGCGGTCTGGACGCGGGTCTCGACGCCGAGCTTCTCTAGGACATCCTGGAGGGCCAGGCAGTTGATCACCGTTCCGAGCATGCCCATGTAGTCGGCGCGCGAGCGATCGATGCCGCGCTCGGAGAGCGCGGCACCGCGGAACATGTTGCCCCCGCCGACGACGACGGCGATTTGGAAGCCCTCTCGGACGGCAGCCGTGATCTCCCGCGCCAGATGGATGATCACGTCCGGGGCGATACCGAGTGGCTCGTCGCCGGCGAAGGCCTCGCCGGACAGCTTGAGCACGACGCGCCGCCAGCTAGGACGCGGGGCGTCGGTTAGCACAGGGCTCGGCGAGTCCTGATGCTCCGGGTCGCCCGGCGGGCCATCTGCCACCGCGGTACCGCCCTCCGCCAGCGTCAACCTGCCTGGCCGATCTGGAACCGCGCGAAATCCTTCACGCTGGCTCCCTGCTCGGCCAGCAGCTGCTTGACCGACTTCTTCTGGTCACGGACAGAGGCCTGCTCGACCAGGACGATGTCCTTCAGGAACGCGTTGAGGCGGCCCTCGACGATCTTCGGGATCGCTTGCTCCGGCTTGCCCTCGTCCCTGGTGACCTGCTCCGCGATGCGACGCTCGTTGGCCATCAGATCGTCGGGCACCTGCTCGCGGGTCACGTACTGGGGGCGCATGGCCGCGACCTGGTGAGCTACGTCCAGCGCGATTTCGCCACCACCCTCGTCGAGCTGGACGAGCACGCCCAGCGTCGGCGGTAGGTCAGGGTTGGACTTGTGCAGGTAGCTGGTCACGTAGCCGCCGTCAAAGCGGGCGTAGCGGCCGAGCTCAAGCTTCTCCTGGAGCGTGGCCCCGGCCTCTTCGATCAGCTCCTGAGCCGTCCTACCCGGCCTGACCTCGAGGCCGAGGACCGCCAGCCGGTCGCTTGCACCCGCGGCCAGCGCGGCCATGGCGATATCGGCGGCGACCTCCTGGAATAGGTCGGTCTTCGCGACAAAATCCGTCTCGCAATTGAGCTCGACCAACACTCCCGCGCCGGTCCCGTCAAGCTGCGCCGTGACCAGACCCTGGGCCGCGGTGCGCTGAGCGCGTTTGTTGACGTCCTTGGCGCCCTTGATGCGGAGAGCCTCAACCGCGGCGTCATAGTCGCCATTGGCGTCCACCAGGGCGTTCTTGCAGTCGAGCATTCCGGCGCCGGTCTGCTCGCGCAGCCTCTTCACATCGGCGGCGGTGTAGTTCGCCATGTCCCCATCTTTCGTTGTCGTGGTTCGGGTGGCGGCGGGCGGCCCGGGCTCCGGTCTGGCTGGGCCGCTGGCCGCTCTGTGCCTTTGGTGCCTCGTATCCTCGGCTCGGCTAGCCGCAGGTTCCACTGGCCCGGTGCGGCCGCCCTATCGCGACGATCAGGCTGTCGGGTCCTCAGCGGCCGGTGTCTCGGTCGCCTCGGCCGGAGCGGTGGTCGCCTCGGTGGCTTCAGCCGGAGCCGCGCTGGCCTCAGCCGGAGCCGCGCCGGTCTCGGCCGCAGCGGCAGTCTCGGCCGGAGCGGCGGTAGTCGCGTCGCCAGCGCCAACCGTCGCAGCGCGGTTGGCGCGCGCCGCTCCGTTGACCGGCACCGGTCCGTCGGCATGTGCTGTGCCGTTGGCCTCCGCCGCTGCACCGTTGACCTGCGCCGCGTCGGCCCGGCCCTCCAGCAGCTCCCGCTCCCACTCGGCCAGCGGCTCGGCCGCGCCGATCTCGCCCTCGGGTGTCTCCGCCGTCGGCTTCTCGTCGGTCGCGGCCGCGCCGGCCCTGGCGATCAGGCCATCGGCTACAGCGTCCGCGATCACCCTGGTGAGCAGCGCGACGCTACGGATCGCGTCGTCGTTGCCCGGGATCGGGTACTGAACCTCGTCCGGGTCGCAGTTCGTATCGAGGATCGCGATGACCGGGATGCCGAGCTTGCGAGCCTCGCTGACCGCGATGTGCTCCTTCTTGGTGTCCACGACCCAGAGCGCGCTCGGCACTCTGGACATGTCGCGGATCCCGCCAAGAGAGCGCTCAAGCTTGTCCCGCTCCCGGCGGAGCTGGAGGAGCTCCTTCTTGGTGAGGTTCGAGCCGGCCACGTCATCGAAGTCCATCTCCTCCAGCTCCTTGAGCCGCTGGAGCCGCTTGTAGACCGTGCCGAAGTTGGTGAGCATGCCGCCCAGCCAGCGCTGGTTGACAAAAGGCATGCCGACCCGGCGCGCCTGCTCGGCGATGGCCTCCTGAGCCTGCTTCTTGGTGCCCACGTACAGCACAGAGCCGCCGTGCGCGACCGTCTCCCGGATGAAGTCATAAGCGCGGTCGATGAAGTCCAGCGACTGCTGGAGGTCAATGATGTAAATGCCGTTGCGCTCGGTGAAGATGAAGCGCTTCATCTTCGGGTTCCAGCGTCTGGTCTGGTGCCCAAAGTGAACGCCGCTCTCCAGTAGCTGGCGCATGGTGACGACCGGAGCCATGCCGGTGTCCCCTTCCTTGTCAGGGCGCCCTGCCGCGCGGGCAGGCACGCCTCCGGTTGAGGTCCTGGCGTCCGTACGTCCTTCGCCGCTGGATTGCTCCCGCGGACCGGTGAAGGGCGTCCTGTGCGGCGCCGTGGTCCGGACCCATCTCAGGGCCGGTGCCTGGGCATGCCGCGCAGCGAGCGGACGCGCGAATTTGGCCGCCAGGAACGCTCACGTGCGCGAGCGAGGTGGCAGGCCGTTCAATAAGTCTACATGCCCGGACCCGGCTCCGATGTCGGGCGAGACAGGCCCGGACATCAGGCTCGCGGGTGGGCCTGGTGGTACACGGCGATAAGCCGGTCGATGCTGACGTGGGTGTAGATCTGGGTCGTCGCCAGCGAGGCGTGGCCCAGTATCTCCTGAACGCTTCGCAGGTCAGCGCCCCCCTCGAGGAGGTGGGTGGCGGCGGTATGGCGCAAACCATGGGGCCCGATGTCAGGGACCGACTTGGTCTTAGCGACCCGCGCGTGCACCACGCGCCGGACGGTCCGGGGATCGATCCGGCCGCCTTTCGCGCCGAGGAAGAGCGCCGTGTCCCGGTCAGTCGGCGCGCCAGCCGAGGCCCCGCCTGCCGGTGCTGAGACGCAAGCACCGGAGGCACTCTGCATTTCGGTCACTATGGGCCTGCCGCGCTCGACCCAGGTCAGCACGGCCTGGACCGCGGGGATGCCAACCGGCACGACACGTTCCTTGCTGCGCTTGCCCATAACCAAGATCGTCCGCCTCGACAGGTCCAGGTCGCCGATGTCGAGACCGCATAGCTCGCTGACCCTGATGCCGGTGGCATACAGCAGTTCCATGATGGCCGCGTCTCGGCAGTCAACCGCCGCCGCTAGAGCCGCGTTGGCCGACGACCCGCGCCGACGCGCACCCACCCCACCAGCAGTCCCGGCGAGAACCGCTGTCATCTGCTCCTGCGCGAGAATTTCCGGCAGATGCCTGTGCACCTTGGGCGTGCGCAGCTGGACGCCGGGATCGGCGGCCAGCCAGCCTCGTTGGTGCGCGAAAGCCGTGAACGCCCGGGCCGATGCTGCCCGCCGGGCGATCGTCGTTCGCGCATGGCCACCCTTATGCATGTTGGCCAGCCAGCCGCGCAAGATGCCGATATCGATATCGGCGGGATCGTGGCAGTAATCATCTGCGGCGTAATCAAGCAGGCTGGCGATGTCTCCGGTGTAGGCCCGGACAGTATGCGTCGATAGGCCCCGTTCCAGGGCAAGATGGCGATCGAACGCCGCCAGCGCCGCTGCCATCGGCTCGGCCAGCACGAGTCCGTCAGCTGTCTTGGGCACGTCGGCGATCGGCGCGATCGACACCGACAGCTCAGCGCCCTCGTCAGGCTCGGACGATCGAGCGCCATGGCCAAACTCGGATGGCTCTGCGTCCCCTCCGAGATGCGAGTCCATAAGGCTAGTCTGCGGCACGGACGCGCCGAACAGCCTTATTCGACTGTGACGCTCTTGGCCAGGTTGCGTGGCCTATCGACGTCGTTCCCGAGCGCCACGGCCGCGTGGTAGGCCAGCAACTGAAGCGGCACCGATAGCAGGATCGGATCGAGCTCGGGCTCGTTCTTCGGCACCGCGAGCACGTCGTCGGCGAGCCGGGCGTCCGCGGGTACCGAGTGCCCGATCACCAGTACGCGGCCCTGACGGGCCTTGATCTCGCCGAGCGTCGCCAGATTCTTTTCCACGAGCTCGTCGTCGGGAACGATCGCTACCGTCGGCAACTCGGGGCCGACCAGCGCCAGCGGCCCGTGCTTCAGCTCGCTCGCCGGGTAGGCCTCGGCGTGCAGGTAAGAGACCTCCTTGAGCTTCTGGGCACCCTCACGAGCCACCGGCCAGCCCCGGACGCGACCGACGAAGAACATGCCCGGATAACGCGCCAGCTCCTTGGCCAGTCCCGAGATCTCCTCCTCCATCGCCAGGATTTGCGCGATCTGATCCGGCAGCTTGCGCAGCCCGGCGCTGATCCGCCTCCCGTCTGCCGGGGACAAGTCGTGGATCCGCCCCAGGTGGAGCGCCAGCAGCGCGAACACCGTGGCGGTGGCAGTGAATGTCTTCGTGGAGGTCACGCTGACCTCAGGTCCGGCGTGCAGGTAGACGCCCCCGTCGACCTCCCGCGCGATGGTGCTTCCGACCGTATTGACAACGCCCAGCACCTGGCCGCCCTTGCGCTTGACCTCCTGGACGGCCGCGAGTGTGTCGTAGGTCTCGCCCGACTGGCTAACGCCGATATAGAGGGTGCCTTCCTCGATCACTGGGGCGCGGTACCGGAACTCTGACGCAGGCTCGGCGCTGGCGGGCACGCGGGCGAGCTCCTCGATGAGTTGGGCGCCGAGCACGCCTGAGTAGTAGGCGGAGCCGCAGCCGAGGATCTTGATGCGCTTAATGGCACGGGCGTCGCGCGGATCCATGTTCAGCCCGCCGAGATGGGCGGTGTTGAACCTGTCGTCCAGGCGTCCTTTCAGCACTCGCTCCACGACGCCTGGCTGCTCGTGGATCTCCTTATGCATGAAGTGCGCATGTCCGTCGGCGTCGTAACTGGCGGCATCGGCCTCGACCACGGCCGGCTGCTTGGTCGTCCGCTGCGCATCCAGCGTGGAGGTACGGAAGCCGTCGGCGCGCAAGGTGGCGATCTCACCGTCGTCCAGGTGGAAGACCTGGCGGGTGTAGCGGACTAGCGCGGCGACATCGGAGGCGGCGAACATCTCCTTGTCGCCGATGCCGACCAGCACCGGGCTGCCGTTGCGCGCGACCACGAGCCGATCTGGAAAGCGGGCATCGAGAACCGCCAGCCCATAGGTCCCCACGACGGATCGGAGCGCGAGACGCACTGCCTCCTCTAGGTCGAGGGGCTTGCCGTCGCTATCGGGCTCAGGTGCCGACAGCGCCGCGATCAGATGAGCGAAAATCTCGCTGTCGGTCTGGGAGGTGAACTCCGCACCACCCGCGATCAGCTTGGATCGTAGCTCCTCGGCATTCTCGATGATCCCGTTGTGAACGACCGCGATGGGCCCGCAGACATGCGGGTGAGCATTTGCATCGCTTGGCTCGCCGTGCGTGGCCCACCGGGTATGCCCGATACCCGGACTCCCCTTGAGCCTGGCGGGCACGTCGGCGGCCAGCTCGGAGACTCTGCCCTTCGCCTTGCGCACCCGGAGGTCGCCGCCCCGGCCAACAACCGCGATCCCGGCCGAGTCATAACCGCGATACTCAAGCCTGGACAGCCCCTCGAGCAGGATCGGAACGCTGTCCCGGCTGCCGATATACGCGACGATTCCGCACAAGGTTGATGCTCCTCATCCGTGGTAATACTGCTCAGCCATAGACGATCCGGCGCAGCTGTCGGAGCGAGAATTCCGGCGGCGCGTAACGCCGCTGCGGTATCTCGATCGCGATCTGCTCGAACGCCAGGTCGTTTGTCAGTCCCTTTGCCTTGAGCTCCCGATGCCGCCGCCGGACATAGTCCTCCGCCGGTTCCGAGAAGTACCCGAGCACATCCGCCACCACCCGCCTGGCCTCAGCGCGGCTAAGTGGGCACGTACTGGTCAGGTAATCCACGAGATCGTCAGGCGCCAACTGTGCGGACACGCTGCCCATCATCGCCAGCGGTGCGCCATTTTCGCAAGGATCCTGCCCGGAATCGGGCAAGATTTACCCCAAGCGCGCTGTCAGTCTAGCTTCAAAGCACGCCATCCCACCTCGCATCGCTCGATATAGCCATCGGCCGCTAGCAATCCAAGGCATCGCAGGGCGGTATCGAGATCGACTCCGGCTCGCGCCGCGATGCTGGCCGGGCCTCGGCCTCCTCGGACTGGCACCTCCTCCAGCACAGCCACCGCCGCCGGATCAAGCAAATCTCGGGCCGTCCCCGGCCCGCGCCGCGGCCCAGCCGACAGGCCCGACCCCGGGAGCGCTATGTGCTCGGCGACATCACCGGCGCAAGTGACGCACATCGCGCCGTAATCCCTGATCAGCTCGTGACACCCGGCCGACTGCTCGGACGTGACCGGACCGGGCACCGCCATCACCGGTCGGCACAACTCGCGAGCGTGCCGCGCCGTGTTGAGCGCACCACTGCGGAGAGCGGCCTCCACCACGACGGTCCCACGACTCAGCGCGGCGATCATCCGATTGCGGATCAGGAAACCGGGCCTGGTCGGGCCATAGTCAGGCGGGCATTCGCTGACCAGAACTCCGTGCGCCGCAATGGCGGCGAACAGCTCACTGTGTCCACGCGGATATCCGAACTCCAGCCCGCCTGCCAGGACGGCCACGGTGACGCCCTCGGCTGCCAGCGTCCCGCGGTGGGCGCTGGCATCAATCCCGAACGCGCCACCCGAAACGACCGCGACTGCGCGCTCCGCCAGGTGGGCGGCCATCTCGATCGCGACGTGGTTGCCGTATCCGGTCGCAGCGCGCGAACCGACGATCGACACCGAGTTCACGGAGCTGAGGCGGAGATCGGCATCGCCTCGGGCCCACAGCACCAGTGGCCGCGTGTCGCCCAGGTCATCAAGCTGCGAAGGCCACTCAGCGTCACCCGGGTGAATCAGCCGCAACCCGCGTGCCTGCCAGTCCGCCATCCGGCCAGGGCTCGGCATGTCGGGCAGCCGGGCTCGCCATCGCCCAATGGCCCTGGCCAGGGCCGGAGCCGGACTGCGAACCGCTAACAGCGCCTCGCCATCGGCGTCTGAGCCGGTCGTGGCGGCCAGTACCTCGGACGCGGACATCGTGCCTAATGCAGCGCCGAGGACCGCGTCACCCGGATTAGCTAAGAAGCTCAGCGCGACCCTCGCGCGCCGCTCGCCGTCCTGCTCCCCGGTCATCGCCGTGTTCCCCGGCACAAATCCGGTCCGCAGACCCTCAGCGCAGGCGCGATTTGGCTCACGTTTCGATCGCCGACCCTAGTCATCCTGTCCACCTCCGAGAGCAAAAGTGCCACGGATCAGGCGGTTACAGCCGACCGCATAGCGGGGTTGTGGACGAGACGAGCATGCCGCGCACGAACTGTGGACAACCAAGGAGAACTGTCAGGGACTACGGGTCGGGTTCAGGCTTTGGAGTGAAGCGACGACACGGTTCAGCGAGAGGGCCGGTTCATGTTGCTTGCGCCGTGACTAGCCGGGCCGCGCCGGGCATAGTCACGCCACCTGCCGACGCGTACGCGACCAGGCGGTCCCGGACCCGTCTGGTCAGCTCGGCTGCTTGTGCTGGGCCGAGCCCGGCCAGGACCTCGCTGGCGCTGCGGAAGGTGCGCTCGTACTCGAGCACGTCGTCTACATCACGGCCGATGAGCATCGGCTCGTCCACCTTCGCGAACTCGATGCCGCCGAACCCCGCCCCGCTCAGCAACGCGCCAACCCGGCCGGTGTCGGCGAGAGAGAAAGCAGCATCCGGCTCGGGCATCTCGCGGAGGCCGAGTACCGCCGCGGCAGCGCGTTCCTCAGATTGCCGAACGCCGCCGCCGGGTCATCGAAAGAACATGACACCGAAGTTGCTCAGCACCACGTCGAAGACCCCGAAACCGAAGGGGTGCACCTGGGCGTCGACGACCTCGAACCTGGCGTTAGTACCGCCAACAGCAACGGCGAGCCTGCGAGCTTCGGCTACCTTGATCCGGGACAAGTCCGCGCCCCAGAGCGTGACCGCGGCCGGCGGCGCGTGCCCCGAGGACGGTCGTATCACCGCAGCCGCACCCGATGTCGAGAACCGTCCCCCTAACCTCGATCTGCGCGCCGGCGAGCAACCGCGCCGTCAGCCGACCTCGCATCCGCTGATGCCGCTCACGCTGCTCGATGAAGTGCCGCCCGCTGGCTCCGTTCCAGTCCTCGGCCTGCTCCGCATTCACCGCCACGAAGGGCGCGCTACATCGCCCTCGTCGCGATCAGTCAGGAGACCGCGGCCCGGCCGCACCACGCGCCGCACAGGCGGCCATCGATGTGATGGCCGCCTGCGGTCGGCAAGGGACTGCGCCTCCTGCTAGCCGGTGATCGGCGGTGGCAGCAAGAACGGTCCGGTTACTGCGTTGGCGTTGTCGCCGTAGCTCAGCCAGCTGCCGATCGGCCGCTGCTGGCCTACACCCGGCCGGTTGTAATCGCACACGCCCGACGGGAAGGCCTGGCGAAGCTCCTGCTGCTCTGCAGCAGTGAAGGTGACCGGGTAGTTGTGGAAGTTCAACGGCTGGAGGCTGCACTTCAGCTGCGTCATGGTGAGACCTTGACCCGCCACCAAGCGCGGGTTCGACGCGACCGGGAACTGCGTAGCGCACTGGCCCGTGGCGGGGTCGGTCAGAGTCTGGTGCACCAGATCCGTGGCCGACAGGAAGCAGCCGTCAGTCAGGCTGGCTGGCTTGTCGGCCAGAACCTTCTGCTGCGCGCTGCGATGGGAGTGGTCGTTGTTGATCGCGGTCAGCCAGGCATCCATCTGGGCCAGCTCATAGCTGTTAGCCGCGTTGACCTCGGCGGTGGTCGGCTGGTTCTCGATGATGACCTGGTTACCGGCGGTGCCGTTGGCTGCGAGCAGCCGCGCGCGCATCACAAACGACCAGTCGGTGGTGTGGATGTCGTTGCCGAAGCCGGCGAAGTCGAGGTCATCGCGCTGGTCGATCACCGGAGTCGTGCGCAGGCCCACTGACGCGCTGTTCGTCAGATCATCGGCATAGACGGCGCGCAGCGCCTGGGTGCTGGCGTCGGTACGCTGCGGTACCTCGGCGCCGGTGAAGTCGATGCCGCCGATGCCTGCATTGAGCGCGACGAACTGGGCCGGGGTGATCGCCCCGGAATCCAGCGCCGCCAGTCCGTACTGAACCCCGACATTGTCCAGGGCGCTGTTCGGGAAGCCGGTCGCCGGGTTGGTTCCCACCTGATTGACGATCTGCTCGTTGGCATTGCAGATGATGCCGTTCGGGTTGGTCACCGCGTTCCACTGGTCGGCGAGCGGGATTGCCGGGTTACAGCTGCCGGTGGCAGTGGCCCGGTTGGCGAAGGTGAGATCCCAGGACTGACACGTGGTGTAGTCGTTGTAGCCCGCGATCGCGGTCTTCTCCGCGGTCGAGAACGTCGAGCCGGGTCCGGCAAAGAACGAGTCGAGCAGGCGGCAATCGGTGACTGGCGCGCCGGTCGTGATCGGGTCGGGGAACGAGATGCTCGGGATGATCCCGTCCAGGATGCCGGGGTAGGAGTCGGCGATCTCATACTGTTGGATCGCGCCGCCGGAACCCCCCCAGCCGATGGTGAACTGGACCGGCCCATAAGTGTCGATGAAGTGCTCCTTCACCATCATGGCGGCTTCAGCTGAGATGATCGTGGAGCAATTGTTGTCCAGCACGTTGAGGGTCGAGGACGCGACTGCGTACCCCAACGACAGGAACTCGTCGTCCAGGACGCCGCCGGTGCTGCTGCCCTGGTGGAAGCCGGCGTCACAGCCGCCGCCGAAGGTGTAGACGAGCTTGCCGTTCCAGCTGGTGTCGGGACGCAGCGGAGTCGGAACCTGACCGTCGTAGAGTGCCGCCGTCTGGTACACGGCGCGGTCAATCGTGCCGGTCTCCACCCGCACGATGTACGGGACGCTCCTGCCGTTCACGGTCGCCATCGCCAGGTCTGTCGGCGTGACTGTCGGATCGGCCAGTGGCTTGAAGGCCCCAGACGTGCTGCTCTTGTACTCGAACGAGACCTGAGTCGGCGCGGCGCACTCGGGCATCTGCGCGGCCGCCAGGCCGAAGGCCGTCGTCTGACAGAAGAACGGCAGCTGTTGCCTACCGGAGAAGACGGGGCCGTTGATGGAATGATCAGTGACGTCCAGCGACGCGAACTGGCCGTTCGCCACAGCGACCAGCCGGTTCCGGCCGATCTGGAGGCCGGTGACTAGCCCGAGCAGGCTGCCATCGGACTGCTGCTGGAAGCTGCCGGTGACGTCGTGACCGTCGGCGCTGACCCGGACGCTGGCCGGCGGGGTGTGCTGTGGCACGTCCACGCGCACCAGAACCTCGTCACCGCTGACGAGCTCAGGACGGGGGTTCGAGACGGTCACCAGCGCCAGCAGGCCTGGCGGCCCGCTATTGGCAGGTCCAGCAGCCTGTGCCGCGGTGGGTGCCGCGATGAGCGCGACCGCCGAGATGGCCGCCAGCCATCCCAAGGGTCGGCCCCGCATCAACTTTCTCACTCAGATCCTCCCTGACCCGGCCCCTGGGCTCGTCCGATGACGTTCCCTAGACGGGTATATCACCGGGCCAATAGGGAGAAAAGGGTTCCGCCCATTCTGGGAAGGGAAGTCCGGCTTGCTAGAACGGCTCCTAGCCAGGCCAGCCTTGGTGAGACGGAGCCCGCACAGCGGAGGCTGTGTTCAGTACGGAGGCGGGGTGAATGCGGTGCCGGCCGCAGACTGGAGGAGTTCGGCGATCTGGAGCAAGCGCAGGTCGGAGAGGAAGGGACCGATTACCTGCATGCCCACGGGCAGCCCGGATGAGGTAGGGCCGATCGGCAGGGTCACCACCGGGAGTAGGACGGACCCGATGGCGCCGCACCATGCCATAGCGATGAGGTGGGGGACCGCCGTGCCGTCGATGTCGAGTACCCGGTCGGTCATCGGTCGGGCGGTGTCGTGCGGGAACGCGGTAGTCGGCATGACCGGCGCGAGCACGCAGTCGTACTGCTGGAACAGCGTTGCCCACGCCGCGCGTTGACGCTGGCGCTCTGCGTTGGCCCGGGCCCATGACCGGTACCGGCCGGCCAGCGCCCGCCCCGCGATGAGCATCGGGTCGTCGCCGGCAACGGCCTCGAGCTCGGCAAAGGCGGCGAAGTCCTCGTCGGACAGCCCCGTCCCGATAATTGGCAACACGAGCTCCAGCCAGGACCGCAGGCCATCGGCAAGCGGCACCGGCAGCGGCACGGCGTCGACCTGAGCACCCGCGTCGGCGAGCCGGCCCGCGAACGCCTCCAGGCTGGCGCGCACGTCGCGGGCCACCGGCAGCAGGTCGCTGCCTTCGGCGAACACGGCTGCCACGCGCAAGCCCGTCACGGTGTGAATCTCGGGTCCGGGATCGAGCTGGAGGTGCCACGCGGCGGCGTCTTCGGGGACCGGGCCTGCCACGATGGTGAGGGCCATGCGGAGATCTTCGATGCTGCGCGCGAGAGGGCCTCCGCAGTTGATGTCGGTTTCGACAAGGCTTCCAGGCGGTCCGGGAATGTGGCCTCGGCTCGGCACCACGCCCCACGAGGGCTTCAGCCCGTAAACACCGTTGTAGTGCGCGGGGTTACGGATCGAGCCGCCGATGTCGCTGCCGAGCTCCAGCGGCGTGAGCCCGGCGGCGACGGCGGCACCCGCGCCCCCTGACGACCCGCCTGCAGTGCGGGCAGCGTCCCACGGATTCCGGGTGAGTCCGTAAACGTCGTTGAACGTCTGGAAGTCGCCGGCATACAACGGTGTATTGGACTTGCCGAAGATCATGGCGCCGGCTGCTTTCAGTCGCCCGACGGCCAGCGCATCCACCGCGGGCACGTAGTCCTTCAGCTCGGGCGCCCCGGCAGTGGTGACCAGGCCCGCGGTCTCCCATACGTCCTTTACCGTCATCGGCAGGCCGTGCAGCGGCCCGGCCGCCTCCCCGCGGGCTGTGGCCTCGTCGGCAGCGGTCGCGGCGGCCGCAGCACGGTCAGCATCCAGCGCCACGATGGCGTTGAGGCCGGGGTTTCGCTGCTCAATGCGGGCCAGGATATGGCTGAGCAGCTCCCTGCTGGAAAGTGTCCGGTCCCGCATTGCCGACGTCAGTTCACTCGCAGTCGCGTAGTCGAGATCCATAGCAAGACGGTATCGGCTTTCACAGGATTGCTGCCGACGCGTCAGCCCTTTGGCAGATCCTGGCGCCCTCGCGAGTTGCTCGCGGTGCTAGCCGGCGAGTGCCGTGCGCAGCCACGACTCGATGCCGGAGATATGCACCGTCGCCCACGAGCGCGCCAGGTCCGCGTCCCTGTTCATGATCGCCTTGTAGATGGCCCGATGCTCGGCCAGCGTGCGCACCTGGGCCTGCGGCTCCGTCATGCCACGCCAGACCCGCGCACGTGCCGTGGGCACGGAGATGTTGTCGACGAGGGACGCCAGGACCGAATTGCAGGAGCCGACACCGATTAGCCGGTGGAACTCCATGTCGGCCGCGACAAACTCTTCAACGGGAGATCGCGCGTCAGCCGCATCGAGTACCTTGCCGAGCTCGATCCTGTCCTCGTCAGGCATCCGGATGGCAGCCAGGGCCGTGGCTGCAGGCTCCAGGATCCGGCGAATCTCGAGAAACTCGAGCACAGTATCGTCGCGGTGAAAGTCGACGACGAAGCTCAGCGCCTCCAGCAGCAATGACGGCGCGAGGCTGGTCGCGTAGGTGCCGTCGCCCTGACGCACGTCGAGAACGTTGATCAGGCTTAGCGCCTTGACAGCCTCACGCAGCGAGTTGCGTGACAGGCCGAGCTCCGCCGCGAGGTCAGCTTCCCTGGGTAGCTTCTCCCCCGGCCGCACGCGGCCCGAGATGATCATCTGCTTGATCTTCTCGATCGCCTCATCGGTAAGCGCCACAAACCGCCTCCAGATTCCTGGTCTCCGCCATCTGCAGGGGCAGGGATCCCGATTCCGTACACCCGCGCCGCTGTCTTAGCGAACACCGCTGTCCGCTCCGCCTCCGACAGGCCACTCACCAGCGATTCCGCGAGCGCCAGCACGCTGGCGTAAGTGCTTGCCAGCAGGCACACCGGCCAGTCCGAGCCGAACATGACCCGCTCGGCTCCGAACGCGCTCAGTATGACATCGGCAAACGGCACAAACGCCTGGGTCGGCGCTCCGGGCGCCGCCTCGGTGACAAGGCCAGAGAGCTTGCATGCGGTGTTTGGCAGTGATGCGAACTCGCGGATCGCGCTTGCCCACGGCTCGAGCGCACCGTCAGTAATCTGCGGCTTGCCGCCGTGGTCGAGGACGAACATCAGCTCCGGCACAGCCGCGGCAGCGTAACTGGCGGCCGGAAGCTGATGCGGCAGCAGCACCAGGTCGTAGCACAGATCAGCCGACGCCACCGCGCGCAATCCCCGCACGACATCGGCGCGGCGCAGCCAGTCGGGATCGGGTTCGGACTGCACCTGGTGCCGTATGCCGGCCAGGTAACCTGCGCCTGCCATGGACCCGAGGCGCGCCAGGTCATCCGCGATCGAAACCGAAGTAAGGTCCGCCCAGCCCACCACAGCTGCTATTAGCGGATCCGCGGCGGCCAGCGCCAGCAGCTCCGGTGTCTCGTCCGCGTCCGTGACCGTCTGGACGAGCACGGTGGCGGCGACGACGGCTTCGCCAGCCGCGGGGCGCAAGTCGTCCATCGAGAAGCTGCGGCGGAGCACTTCCATCGCACCACCACGGATCCATGTCTGATCGCGGACACTGAGATCCCACACATGGTGGTGCGCGTCGATGATGCTCATAGCTGCCACACCACCGGCAGTGCGGCGCCGGCACCGCCCGCCGAGTAGTCGTGCGTCGTCTCGAGCAGCGCGGCCATCTGCCGCTGCCAGGCACCGTTGACCGGACTCTGGTTCAGCGTGGCGAGCACGACCGCGTAGTCCTGACAGTCGATGACGTGGAACAGCTCCGTGCCGCTGCGCCATATCGTCCAGCTCGTGACCCCGGCTGCGCGGATTGCATTCGTCAGCTCGGCAGGCACGTCAGCGTGCGCGCGCTCGTATTCCTCGATCCGGTCGGCGCGCACGCGGGTATGTAGTGCGACCCTCATGAGGCGCCTCCGTCGGCGATGACGACGTGCAACGTGCCCGGCACATCGGCGGCGATCTGCTGGGCTACACGCATCGCTCAGCCCGCTTCGCGGCCAGCGCGTCCCAGAGCGACGCTGGAATCTCCGATTCCCAGAGCGTCACGGCGTCGCGGATCTCGGCCGCGCTGCGTGCTCCGATGAGCACGCTGGCGACGGCTGGATGGCACATCGGGAACCGCGCTGCAGCCGCGCGCAGCGGCACGCCGAACTGATTGCAGATCGCTTCCAGCTCCCGGGCCCGCTCTATCAGAGCGGCCGACGCAGACTGATAGTCGTACGTGGCACTCGTTCCCGGCGCCGCGAGCAGGCCCGAATTGAACACCCCGCCGACTAGGACGGCGACTCCGCGTTCATGCGCCGCGGGCAGAAGCGCCAGGTCGGCAGATTGATCAAGCAGGCTGTAGCGGCCGGCAACCAGGACGACGTCAATGTCGGCGTTGCAAACAAACCGGGTGAGCATCGCGGTTTGGTTCATGCCGACGCCGATCGCTCCTATGCAGCCCTGCGCTCGTAGCCCCTCGAGCGCTGGGTATGCCTCGCGCAGCGCCTGATCACCGTGGTCATCGGGGTCGTGGATGAGGGCAATGTCGATCCGGGCCAGGCCGAGCCGGTCCAGGCTTGCCTCAAGGCTGCGCCGGACGCCGTCCGCACTGTAGTCCCGCATCCTGCGATGCGCGGCCGGGACAGCGAAGCCCTCGGTGTCGGTGCCGTACGGCCGGAGGGCCGGTTCCAGCAATCGACCGACCTTGGTGCTGATCACGTACTCATGCCGCGGGTACTGGCGAAGCACTGCACCGAGCCGACGCTCCGACAGCCCCAGTCCATAGTGCGGCGCGGTGTCGAAGGTCCTCATTCCGCCATCCCATGCCGCCGCTATCGCCTCCGCAGCCGCATCATCGCTGACCTCGGTGAACATGTTGCCGATGGCAGCACCGCCGAAGGACAGCTCCGTGACCTGGATCGACGAGGTGCCGAGCTGCCGCAGAGGCATGGGCGCGCCGATCACGGCCCAGGCCTGAGCCGCAGCCCGACCATGCCGCCGTCAATGGCTAGCGCGATCCCAGTGATCGATGCGGCTGCCGGGCTGGCAAGGTAGGCGATGCCCGCCGCCACCTCCTCGGCGGTCACCAGCCTCCCCATTGGCTGCCGTGCGGTCAGCGCGGCACGCTCGGCGGCCGGGTCATCGGCCTGGCCGATCAGCCTGCCGATCCAAGGCGTGTCGGCAGTCCCCGGGTTCACGCAGGTAACCCTGATGCCCTCGCCTATATGGTCGGCCGCCATCGCAAGCGTCAGTGCCAGCACCGCTCCCTTGGTGGCGGAGTACAGCGCGCGCTGCGGCAGGCCAGCCGTGGCTGCAATTGAGCAGGTATTCACAATTGCGGCGTGATCCGATCGGCGCAGGTACGGCAGTGCCGCCCTGCTGACGCGGACCATACCTACGACGTTCACGTCGAACACCTGATGCCACTGTTCATCGGGATTGTCGGCCACAGTGCCGATCGCTCCGATCCCCGCGTTGTTCACCAGGATGTCGATGCCCCCAAGCCGCTCGGCGGCCGCGTCGACTGCTGTTCGCACGGATGTGTCGTCGCACACATCTGCGCGAAGCCCGAGAAACTCCTCGCCTGGCGCCAGGTCCAGCACCGCCACGCGAGCGCCCCTGGCCGCCAGCAGCCGGGCAGTTGCCAAGCCGATCCCGGATCCGCCGCCCGTGACTATGGCCGCCAGGCCCGCCAGCTCGCCCTGCGTCAGCTTCACCCGTGTTGCCTCACTCCTCGGCAGTGGACTCACCGCCGACTACGCGAGCCAGGAAGAGTGCGAACAAGATGACTCCCCCGTCAATGGCCTCGATCCAGTAATTCGAGACGTTCGCCAGGTCGAGGATGTCTTGGACGACGCCGAGCAGGATCACGCCCGAGGCGGCCCCGACCATATTGCCGCGGCCCCCCTTCAAGCTGACTCCGCCAATGACCGCGGCCGCGAATACCGAGAAGATGATCCCCTCGCCGTAGCCCTGCTGGCCCGTAACGGCAGACACCCGGCCCGCCTCCATGAGGCCACCGAGCGCCGCCAGCATGCTGCCGGCAACATAGACGCCGATTTTGATCCGCTCTACTTTGATACCGGCCGCGCGAGCTGCCGCCGGGTTGCCGCCGACCGCGTAGATCGCCCGGCCGGTGCGGTGATAGCGCAGGAACAGTCCAACAAGCACGAAAATAATCACTGTCACGATGAACGAGACCGGCACCTGACCGACGTAAGCCGAGCCGAGGTAGCCGAACGCCTTCGGCAGGTTGAACAAACTCTGTGCCTTGACAACGCCGTTCTGCAAGCCAGCCAGCACGATCGTCATTCCGAGGGTGACGATGAAGCCGTTCAACCGGCCCTTCACGATCAGCACGCCGTTGAGCAGACCGACCGCGGCGCCGACACCGAGCAGTATGAGTAGCCCCAGGTAAGGGCTGAGCTGCAGGCCGTTGCCATAAGCACTGACCGGCAGTATCAACCAGGCCGCAATCATCGGCGCTAGGCCAAAGGTCGCTTCCAGGGACAGGTCCATGCCGCCGATCATCAGGATCAGACTTTCACCCGCGACCACCACGCCAAGCGCCGAGATCTGCTGGCCGATGCCAGCGATGTTCGTGACCGTCAGGAACGCCGGGCTTACGACCGTGCCCACCACTACCAGCAGGACAAGGACGGGCAATAGCGCGACCTCTCGCACCAGGCTGACATTCACGCCGCGTAGGCGGCCCCGCAACGCGTCGCCGCGCGCCAGGACCGCGCCCGCGCCGCCTGCCGTAGTCACAGTCGCGGCTGGGCCATCCGGACCCTGGTTCGAGATCATTGGGGAGCCTCCTCGGCAGTGCCGTCAGCCGCGCTGGTTATGCCTTCGGTCGCGACAATCAGCTTGTCGCGGTCAAAAGGCGGATCGGTAAATTCAGCGAAGACCTGGCCCCGGACCAAGACGATCACCCGGTCGCAGATGACGAGGTCGGACAACTCGTCGGTGCACAGCAGCACTCCGGCCCCGCGATCGCGAGCCACTCCGGCGAGCGAGTCGAGCAACAGTGCCTTGGACGCGACATCGACGCCGCGCGTCGGCGTGATGGCGACGATCAGCCTGGGGTCGTGCGCGAGTGTGCGCGCAGCCGTTACCTTCTGCTGGTTGCCGCCGGACAATTCCCTGACCGGCTGGCTAGGGCCGGACGAGACTAGGGATAGCGCCTTGGTTAGCGGCGCGGCCGCGGCAGCCTGCTTGCCTGGCCCCATCAGCCCAAGCCAGTCCGACAGCCGGTCGGTGATGGTCATCGTCACGTTCTCGGCGACGCCGAGGTGCGCGACGAAGCCCTCGGCCCGGCGATCTTCTGGAATGTAGCCGATCCCCGCTCGCTGCGCCGCGGCACGCCGGCCAGAAGAGACTAGCCTGCCGTGCAGCCGGATTTCGCCGCCGTCGTGGCCCTCGGCTCCTGCGATCGCCCGGCCGATCGTCACCACCCCAGCGCTCAGCAGGCCGGTCACTCCCACCACTTCGCCCTTGCCGACCGCGAGCGAGACTCGGTCGACCTGGCCCCTGGCCGATCTTGCCGTGAGATTCTCGACGGTGAGCACGGGTTCGGCGGCTTCGGTTGCGGCGACCCGGTCTTCCTGGCCGCTTCTTTCGGCGACTGCGCTGACGGCGGCCGCGCCGACCATCGCGACGACCAGATCCTCCTTGGCCAGCGAGTCCGCGGGTGCGGTCAGCACAAGCTCGCCGTCCCTGAGCACCGACACGTCGTCGCAGATCTCGAAGACTTCCTCGAGATGATGAGAGATGTACAGCACCGCGACGCCCCGCGCCGTTAGCTGCCGCACCCGCCCGAAGAGTCGGCGGACCGCATCGCGCTCGAGCGCTGCCGTCGGCTCATCCAACAGGACGCACCTAGCGCCACGGGCTAGGGCTCGCGCGATCTCGACGATCTGCAACTGCTCGACCGTTAGGCTCCGGCAGGGTGCCTCGGCCTTGATGTCATAGCCCCAGTCGCGCATGATCTCGCTCGTCCTAGCCCGCATGCTGCGCCAGGAGACGAAGGTGTCCGTACTGCCGAGGAACACGTTCTCCGCGACGGACAGCTCCGGCACCACCATCGAGTGCTGGAACACAGTGGCGATCCACTCGCGCCAGCGGCTGACGTCGCCGACCCGTGGAGCTGCCTCGCCGGAGAACTGCACCGTGCCCGCATCGGGCGCCTCCAGGCCGGACAGAATCGACACGATGGTCGACTTACCAGCGCCGTTCCGGCCGACCAGCCCCAGGCACTTGCCAGCGCTGATCGACAAGTCCACGCCGTGCAGGGCCACAGTGCTGCCGAATCGCTTGTCGATTCCCGTCATCTCGACGAGTGCCGGGCCTCGTGAGGTCATAGGCTTTCCGTTCTTTCGAACGCGGAGCGGCCGGCACCTTGCAGGTGCCGGCCTCCTCCGCTAAGACGAGGAGCAGACGCCGCCGTGCGCGGCCCCATATACGTTGCCCCAGAGAGTCGAGTCGGAGACCGGCGTCGTGCTGACGTTGCCAGGCAGGCCATCTACCGGCGACCCGACTGTCAGGCTCTCTGCTGTCTTGGTCACGAACGGAGCCACGATCGGGTCGGCCAGGTTCTGGTCGCCCTGGTAAGTGACGTTCTGCAGGGTCGGTGCGCCGCCGCCGGGCTGGCCGACCGCTAGCTTGACGCCCTTGGCCGCGTCCACGGCGTAGGTCAAGGCGTACTGCGCGTAAAGATTGGCAGGTTGCGACTGCGACGCGGAGACGGCGCCGCTCCCGATATCGCACATTTCAAAGGGCACGCCATCGTCGCTGATGAGCAGGACAGGGGCCTTCGAGCCGGGGCCGAGGCCCTTGCTCTTCAGCAGCGGGATGATGCCGGTGTCCGGGCTTGACCACTGCGAGTAGATGGCCTTGAGCTGGCTGCCGTAGGCATTGATCGCGTTCTGCGCGTCGGTGACAGCCGTCGCGTCAGTCCACACCGTCGGGTCTTTCAATACCTTGACGCCAGGGTCGTTCGCGGCCATGCAGGAGTTGAACGCGTTCGTCCGGTCCGCGCCGTTCGACGAGGTCAGGTCGCCTTCGAGGTCGAGCACATAGCCCGTCTTGACATGGCTGGAGATGTAAGCGCAGGCGTCTTGCCCATACAGGGTGTTCGAGGCGCGGACGACCATGTATACCTTGCCGACCCCGACGATCGTGTCGACCGAGACGAGTTGTACGTGGTGCGCGGCCGCGTAGGAGATCGCGGGTCCGAGGCTGGTGGCCGTCTCCGGGTTCACCACGATCGCCTTGGCGCCTTCGTTAACCAGGTTCTCGATTTGCTGGTTCTGCAAGCTCGCGTTCGCGCCGGCGAGCAGCGGGCCGAGCATCTTGACGTGCAGCTGGGCTGCATATTGCTGCTCGTAGTTTATGTAGGCGGCCCAGAAGGCGGTGTTGTTGTAGGTCAGGTCGATCCCGATCGTCACCTGGCCTGAAGACTTCGACGATGTCGTGTTGGACCCCGATGGTCCGCTGGAACTGCATGCGGCCACCAGCACCCCAGCTACGGCGACCGCGAGGGTGCCGAGCAAACGGCCTTTAACGTTCATGGCGCTCCTTACGTAATTTCGAAGCTTATGAGACACGTATAGGGATTAGTCGGTTTTCGATCTCTTATCCGCCTCCTAGCTGCTGCCAGACCGAGCCGTGCGGAAACTCGTAGTCGCGAAGCGACTCCGGGCGGAAAGTGGCCGAGAAGCCCGGAGCCGACGGAGCCATGTACCGGCCCGAGCTGATGCGCACCGGATCGGTGAAGTGCTCGTGCAAGTGATCGACGTACTCAAGGACGCGATCGGTCATCGTCGCCGAGACACCGACGAAGTCGAACATCGCGAGATGTTGGACCATCTCGCAGAGCCCCACGCCGCCGGCGTGCGGGCAGACAGGAATGCCGAACTTGGCGGCCAGCAGCAGGATTGCCACGTTCTCGTTCACCCCGGCGACCCTGGCCGCGTCGAGGGTGATGACGTCGAGAGCGCCCGCCTGCAGCAGCTGCTTGAAGATCACGCGATTCGCAACGTGCTCGCCAGCGGCGATCTTGACCGGTGCGACCGCAGTACGGATCACGGCCAGGCCGAGAATCTCGTCCGGGCTGGTTGGCTCCTCGACCCAGTAGGGGTCCCAGCCAGCCAAAGCCTCCACCGCGATAATCGCCTGCGCCACGCCCCAGCGCTGGTTTGCGTCCACCGCGATCCTGACGGAAGGGCCAACGGTGTTCCTGGCGAGCGCGAGTCGCTTGGCATCAATGGCGATGTCCGCGCCGACCTTCAGTTTGATCTGCGAGAACCCGTCTGCGACTGCCTGCCTGGACAGCTGGACGAGCCGCTCGTCGGAGTAACCGATCCAGCCGGGCGTGGAGGTGTAGGCGCGGTAACCGTGCTGCTTCAGTTCGGCTATCCGCTCGTCGCGGCCGCTCCGGGCGCTGCGCAGGATCTCAAGCGCCTCGGACGGCGTCAGCGCGTCGTCTATATAACGGAAGTCGACGAGCGCGACGATTTCCTCGGGAGTCATGTCGGAGAGCAGGCGCCAGACTGGCTTGCCTGCGAGCTTGGCGGCGAGGTCCCAGGCAGCGTTGACGACCGCGCCGATCGCCATGTGCATGACGCCCTTCTCCGGGCCGAGCCAGCGCAACTGGCTGTCGGTTATCAGCGCGGCGCTGAAGCCGCCCAGGTCGCCAGTGATCTCGCTCACGCGGCGACCGACCACATGCGACCGGAGCGCTGCAACAGCGGCCACTACCACCTCGTTGCCGCGCCCGATGGTGAAGCACAGCGCGTGACCTTCGAGCCCCTCGACGTCGGTCCGCAGCACCGCGTACGCGGCCGAATAGTCCGGATCGGGGTTCATCGCGTCCGATCCGTCGTGCTCTATTGAAGTCGGGAAGCGCACGTCGAAGCAGTCGAGCGCGACGACCCGGGGGCCGGAATGGCCGGAACCGGGCCGCGGAGCCGGAATCGTTGCGGCATCCTCTGGCTGGACCTGCGTCACCGGCGCTCCTCCTGTGTAAACATCCGATCTATTGATCGGATGTTTACACCAGCCGCCTCGGCCTAGCAAGACCCGATTTCACTTGCAGTTGCGTGTGATTCATTCGCCGGACTGCAAGTCGAGGCCGCCGCCGCACGCATCGGCCGAGCGTATCCACGGTATGGGCACGGAGAAAGATCCGATGAGTACCCGGTCTCACGAAGGTCACAATTTCGAAACAACCGACGTTTGCCGCAAGGCTGCGCGCCCTAGGTTCTCTCCACGGCCTTGGAACACTGCTGGAGCTCAGCCGCAGCCCACCGCGTCTCGACCAGGTTTCCTCTCGGCGTACTCGTCGGACGCGATGGGCGAGGCGGCGGAGCAGTTCTGGTGGACGGCGACCAGAGTCGGTCCATGGGCAAGGCCGGCTGCTGGTGTCACGTCCTGGGCATCGCTAGCGCGTCATTCAGAGTCGGTGATCACATTCTTGTTCCTAACCACAGGCCGAGGGCCGCACCGACCTCCGCGAGCCCCGGTCGCGCCGCCGCCGCCAGATCGGCCAGGGTCCACGACATGCGGATGATCCGGTCCGCGCCGCGCGCGCCACCACCGCGCTCGGCTCGGTGAGCTGCTGGTCGCTCAGCAACTCGGCCCGCCCTACCGGCAGCAACTCGACCTTGACATCCACCCGGTCGAGCAGCGGGCCGGACAGCCTGGCCAGGTAACGCCGGCGGGCCACGCTCCGCTTGCTTTCGCGGGCCGGGCCGGGGTCATGCGACCTGTGGGTACAGGCCGGCGACTCCGGCGGAGAGCCCGGCGAGGACGCGCTTACTGGTCTCGTCGGCGATGATTTCGGCGTCGCCGGCCTTGACGCCGTCGATGGCCAGCTTGGCGATGGCGGCCGGGTCGGACTTGGGGACGTCGAGGTTTCGGGTCATGTCGGTGTCCATGTAGCCGACGTGCAGGGCTGTCACCCGGGTGCCCTGCGGCGCGAGTTCGAGGCGCAGGGCGTTAGTCAGCGACCACTCCGCCGATTTGGCGGCGCAGTAGGCGCCGGCGCTGGGGATGGTCAGCCAGGACAGTCCCGACAGGATGTTCAGCACCGCGCTGCTGCCTTGCGCGGCCAGTTGCGGGGCGAACGCCCGCGTTACCGCGAGTGTGCCGAAGAAGATGGTGTCCATGTCCAGCCGGATGGCGGCCAGGTCCCCGGTCAGCAGCGAGGATCGGGTTTGCGAGCCGGCGTTGTTGACGAGGATGGCTACCCCGCTGGCGGCCTGCGCCGCCGCGGCGACCGAGGCCGGGTCGGTGATGTCCAGCGCAATGGGGGTCACGCCCGCCAGGTCCACGGCCTGCGGGTCGCGTGCCGCGGCGTACACGCGGGCGCCGCGGTCGCGAAGCTGGGTGGCAAGCTGTCGTCCCAGTCCGCGGTTGGCCCCGGTCACGAGCGCTGTCTTGCCTCTGATCTCCATGACGTTCCTCCCTCTCATTACCTTGCGCTGGTAGCTAGTTCAGCCGCTTGCGGAAGACCCGTTCGCTGGGGCAGCGTTGCCCGGTTGCTCAGCCCGGAACACTCTCGGCAGGCTCAGAAGCGGTCACGTCTGCGGAGCTGCGTCCAGTCGAGAGCGCTTTGAGCAAGATCCCCCGTCGAAACCGGCAGGCGAGTGAGCTACATGAGGAGCAGTCGTTGGATGACGGGCAACCGGCTCTCGGCCTTCACGTCCGGTTCCCTACATCACGCTACGCCGCCCCGTTCCGAAGATCTATTGCAACCTAGTGTTGGGCTCCAGCCCCCGGCGGAACCGACGGCATATAGTCCACGCGGAGCAGGCAGCTGCTGTTAGGGGCACCGCCGAGCCTGAAGAGGGATGACCAACACAGGTCCAAGTCGCCCAGGCTGTACCTGCGAGGCGGGCATCGTGCGCAGTGCCGCGCCGAGGGCCGGATCTCCGGGAGGGGCCAGGAAGCTCAACGCCAGCTGGCCCGCCGCTCGGTGTCGGTGATCACAGTCCCGCCCCCAGCCACAGGCCAAGCGCGGCGCCGATCTCCTCCAGCCGCGGCCTGGCCGCGCCTGCCAGGTCGGCCAGGGTCCACGACATCCGGATGATCCGGTCGGCGCCCCGCGCACTCACCTGTCCGCGATCCATAGCTCGCTCCAGCGGTGCCAGCGCGCCCGCGGCGGGCCGGTAGCTCCGCCGCAATACGCTGCCGGGAATCTCCGCGTTCAGCCGCCACTTCGTGCCCTCCAGCCGCCTGGCGGCCCGTGCCCTGGCCGCCTGCACCCGCGCCGCTACCACCGTGCTCGGCTCGGCTAGCTGCTGGTCGCTGAGCAACTCGGCGCGCCCCACCGGAAGCAGCCCGACCTTGACATCGACCCGGTCCAGCAGCGGCCCGGACAACCTGGCCAGGTAGCGGCGGCGCGCCAGCGGCGCGCAGGTGCAGCCCGAACCCGTCGCCGCCGTCCGAGCACACGGACACGGATTCGCCGCCAGCACCAGGGTGAACCGGGCCGGGAAGCGCGCCGTCAGGCCCGACCTGGCAATCACCACCTCGCCCGACTCCAGCGGCTGCCGCAGCGCATCCAGAACATCGCGGGCGAACTCCGGCGCCTCATCCAGGAACAAGCAGCCATGATGCGCCAGCGACGCCGCCCCCGGCCGGATGACGCCGCTGCCGCCACCCACGATCGCAGCCTTGGTCGCCGTGTGGTGCGGCGCGCAGAACGGCGGCTCGGTCACCAGCGGCCGGTCCGGCCGGAGCGCGCTTGCCACCGAATGGATCGAGCTGACCTCCAGCGCCGCGGCCGGCTCCAGCACCGGCATGATCGTCGGCAGCCTCTCGGCCAGCATTGTTTTGCCCACTCCAGGCGGCCCGAGCAGCAGCATGTGATGGCCGCCGGCCGCACAGATCTCGGCCGCTCGCCTGGCCACAGGCTGGCCAACCACATCGGCGAGGTCCTGACCATTGGCCGACGGCCGCGGAGGAGCGGCGGGCGCCAGCCCGGCACCGGAGTCGATCACCAGGACCTCAGAGTCCGTCCCGGCCTCCTGACCGGCCCGCAGCCACTGGATCAGGGCGCCCAGGCTGGGCGTGGCCACAATCTGCATCCCGGGCACCAGGCTTGCCTCGGCTGCATTCTCGACGGGCACGACGGCCCGCTCGAAACCGGCGGCAGCCGCCGAAGCGGTGCAGGGCAAAACGCCGGGCACCGGCCGCAGCCGACCGTCCAGGCCTAGCTCGCCGACGAAGACTGTCCCGGCCAGCCGGTCCTTTGGTATTGACCCCGCCGCCGACAAGATCGCGACAGCGATCGCGGCGTCAAAGCCGCTACCCCGCTTCGGCAGGCTGGCCGGTGACAGCCCGACCGTGATGCGGCGCATCGGCCAGGTCTGGCCGCTGTTGATGATCGCCGACCTGATCCGGTCCCTGGCTTCGCGTAACGCGGTATCTGGCAGACCGACCAGCAGAAGAGCTACGAGGCCGTTCTCGATGTCGGCCTCGACTTCCACAACGTGGCCGCGCACTCCCGCGAGGGCCATCGAGTACGTGCGGGCGAGCGCCACCTAGCCCACCCCCGGAACATGCTCGATCGTGAACTCGCCGGACACCGCCCGCAGGACGCCCACGATGTCGATCCTGATCTCCTCGAAGATGAGACCGTGTGCGTTGACCCACAGCGCGGCCAGCTTGCGCAGTCGCCACGCCTTCTGCCTGGTAATCGCCTCGAGCGGCGTCCCGAATCGGAGCCCTGAGCGGGTCTTGACCTCGCAGATCACCAGCGTCCTGCCCTCGACAGCGACGATGTCGATCTCTCCCTCTTTGCAGCGCCAGTTGCGTTCGACGACGATCAGACCGGCGTCAGCGAGGAAGCTCGCCGCTAGCTGCTCGCCTTGCTGACCAAGCACGTCCTTGGCGTTCATTGCGCACCACCTCCGGCAGCCAAGGCTGCCGAAACCTGGCACTGCGCGCCCGGCGCCACCGCGCGGTGTGGACGGCGGGCCCAACGCGGGACCAGGCGGTGGAAACGAGGCCGCGATTGTCAGTCGCACCTGCCACAATCCCTGCGATCCGGACACCGAACCTCGAGCCGGATCGGCCGAGCGCCCCCGGAGGCGCGGACATTGAGGCGATGGCGAGCCCGGAGCCTGGTGTTTGCGTTAGCTGCGCCCCAACACCGAGGGCCTGAGACAGCCCCGGCCCGAGCGGCGACGGGCCCGAGACAGCGGCGGCTCTGAGACAGCGGGCGCTGACTCAGCGCGGGCCTGAGACACGGGCACTGAGCCAGCCCGGGCCTGAGACACCGGGCCACTGAACCAGCGGGGCCAGCCAGGCCTAACGCTGATTCAACTGCGCCGATTTGAACCAAATATCCAGTGAACCGCCGAGCGCGGTGCGGTCGAACACGTCCTGGAGAGAGACTCAGTTCGCCGAGGGCTTACTTGGGGTCGGGGATCTCCAGGTCGCTCTTGGCGAGTTCCTCGACGTTAACATCCTTAAATGTAACGACCCGAACATTTTTAACGAACCGTGCAGGCCTGTACATATCCCACACCCAGGCATCCTGCATGGTGACCTCGAAGAAGACCTCGCCGTTGTCAGCCTGGCGCACGTTGAGCTCAACCTGGTTCGTGAGGTAGAACCGGCGCTCGGTCTCGACAACATGCGTGAACAAACCGACGACGTCCCGGTACTCGCGGTAGAGCTGGAGCTCCATCTCGGTCTCGTACTTCTCGAGATCCTCCGCGCTCATGTTCTCCCCTCCGATCAGGCGCCGTGGGCCATCGCCGCGATGCCTGCCGTCGGCCAGCCATGCTCCTCTGTGATGTCAACGATAGGGCCATTCTGCCCAGTGCCAGACGGGTAGCACGAGTTCGCTGCCCCTGACTTATCCTGACCTGGCTGCTTGTGCGGCGGCCCCTGCTCGGCGTCCACCAGGCCCTGACCAGGCTCAAGCTCCTCTAGGCCGGGCCCAAGGCCCGCCTCAGCGCCCGGCTCAAGGCCAAACTCGGCGCGGCCTTCCAGGCCAGGCTCGAAACCCGGCTCGAGGCCCTCCTCTAGCCCAGGCTCCAGAAGGTCATCCGAAGTCGATTCCAGCCCCGCGACCAGCCGGCCGCGGACGTTCACGAAGGACATCCGATGCTCAGCACAGGCCCCGCGCTCGTCCAAAGCGCGCACATGACTACGGGTTGAATATCCCTTATGCCGGGCGAAGCCATAGTGCGGAAACATCTTGTCCAGCTCGCACATCATTGCGTCCCTGGTGACCTTCGCAATCACCGAGGCCGCCGCGACGCAGGCCGCCACCTGGTCGCCCTTCCACATCGCCAGCGTGGGTGACGCGAGCCCGCGGACAGGGAAACCGTCCGTCAGCACATATCCCGGCTTCCGCGTGAGCGCCGCCAGCGCTCGGCGCATCCCGGCCACGTTGCACACGTGGAGGCCGAGGCGGTCGATGTCCCCGGCCGGGATCGTGATCACGCTCCAGTCGAGCGCTGCGTCCATTATCTGACGATACGCTACATTACGCGCCTTGGCGGTGAGCGCCTTCGAATCGTCCAGTTCCGTCAGCTTGGCCATCCTGGACGGTTTCAGTATGACGGCAGCGACGACCAGTGGCCCGGCGCACGCCCCACGGCCAGCCTCGTCGACGCCAGCCACAGGCGCCAGCCCGGCTCGCGCCAGCACGCGCTCGTAGCCGCCCAGACCGCCGTTACGCCTCGGGGTGTAGCCGAGCGGCCGGGCCTGCCGCCCCCCAGCGCCAGCCGGGCCAACCGCGCTCGCTAGGCCTTGCGAACTCACCGGGGTCACCGGGCTCACCTATTCCGCTGGCCACGGCCCGCCCGTAGCCTGCGCGTCACTCGGCGCCTGGCCCGGCGCTGGAGCCACGTCAAGGGCACCGCCCCCACGAGCCCAGCGGCGAGCGGCACATACTGCCCTTCCGGCTGGACCTTCGCCCCCAGCAGGCCTTGAAGCGCCGCGGTCTCCTGCGCGGACCTCTGCCCGCCCGGCGTGGCCGACGCCACCGCCTTATTAATCCCCGGCTGCGAGAACGTCGAAGGTATCGGCAGGACCCGCCAGCGACTCGGCGGCCAGACGATCACGAACGCCCGCCCGATGACCTGACTGATGGGGATGGTGCCGCCACCTGGGTCATACTGCCGCAGGCGCGAGTCATCCGAAATCTGTCTGTTGTCTCCCATGACCCAAAGGCGCCCGGCCGGGACAGTCCTGTTGAAGTGCACCAGCGACGGAGCGGCGCCCGGATACAAATAAGACGACTCGTGTAGCGGCACGCCGTTCACCGTCACCAGACCCTGCGCATTGCAGCACGCGACGTGGTCGCCCGGCACGCCGATGACACGCTTGATGTAGTCCGTCTGCCCGATCGGAGTGCCGAACAGCCCTGCGATCGAATGAAACAGCGGCTTCAGCGTCGCGTCGTACGCCCGTACCAGCGGATCGGACGAAGACTTCGCGGCAGGCTCAGCGGCGTCCCAGGAGCCCACGCCGTTGAACACGATGATGTCGCCGGGCTGCACGCTCCGGAAGTGATAGACGAGCTTGTTGACCAGCACTTTGTCGCCGATCAACAGCGTGTCCTCCATAGAAGACGACGGGATGAAGAACGGCTGCACTACGAACGTCTTGATGACGAGCGCGATGGCCAGCGCTACCACAATCAGAATGGGCAGCTCGCGCCACGTCGACCGGTTCCGCCTTCGACGCGGGGGCTGGCGGCGTCGGGCTGGTCGGTTGTGGGCTGCCCGTCGGGGGTCTCCCCGGAGGTGGGCTGCCCGTCACCTGAGTCCGGCGGCGGGGGCCCGCCGATATGAACCGTCGCGCCCTCGTCGAGACCCGGCCCGGCAGGAGCAGCGGCGTCGCCGGCGTACGCGCCGTGATAGGTGCCGGCCTGCCCGTCCCGGCTGCCATCCAGATCCGAGTACCCGGATCCCTGCGCCAGCCGATCCGCGCTGCTCTGCTCGTCATTCATCATCGCCATGAGCCTATCCCCGCCTCCCGGGCCGCCCCGCCGTTAACGCCGTCACCGGCGGCCGCGCCAGCGCCACCCGGCGCCGCGAGTTCGGGACCGTCTAAACAACCACCAGACAGGGAACGCGGCCGTGAATCCCGCCGCCGCAGGCACATACGGAGTTGCCGGCCGCAGAGCGACGACCGGGAGGGCCGCGGCAGCAGTCCTAACCGCGGTGGCGGGCGCCGACCTGCCGGTCGCGTTGGTGATCCCCGGCTGCTCGAACGTCGCCGGGATCGACAGGATCCCCCACTGGCTCGGCGGCCACGCAATGAGGAAGGCTCGCCCGATCACGTCGTTCTCGGGGATCATGCCGTTACCAGGGTCGGATTGGTGCCCGCGCGAGTCGTCGGAAATGCTGCGGTGATCGCCCAGGACCCACAGGTACCCGGCCGGGACGGTGATATTGAACCTGCCAGGGATGCCTGCCGGCGCGCTGCCGGGCCGATCGCCCGGATAGAGGTAAGACTCCCGCAGCGGCACGCCATTCACAGTGACCAGGCCGCCGGCGTTACAGCAGGCGACGTGATCGCCAGGCACGCCGATCACCCGCTTCACGTAGTCGGTCTGCCCGATCGGCGTGCCGAACAGGCCCCCGATCGAGTCGAACAGCTTGCGCAGCGTGTCGTCGTAGGCTCGCGCGAGCGGACTGGCGCTCGTGCTCGACGCGGGCGTCGGCGCATCCCAGCTGCCTGACCCGTCAAAGACGACGATGTCGCCGGGATGGATAGACCGGAAGTGGTAGACGAGCTTGTTGACCAGGATCTTGTCCTGGAGCGCCAGCGTGTTCTGCATCGAACCGGTTGGGATGACGAAGGCCTGGACAACGAAGGTCTTGATCACGATGGCGATGACGAGGGCCACGACGACCAGAATGGGCAGCTCCCGCAGCAGCGACCGGCGCGGCTTGTTCATGGCTGGCTTGGTGGCCGGGACGGGTCGACTGCCAGGCTCGCCGTCGCGGGCCGACATGGGCTGAGCTGCTCTGCCGGCCGCGAATGCCTCGGAGTCTGCCCCGCCCATCGGATCAATGCCCGGCATCAGGCGCCACCGTCTGCGCTGGCACGAGGCATTGGCGTCACCTTTGCGGGAGGGCTGGCGGCTCGGCCGCCGCGCCAGGCGACAAGGCCTTGCCGGCAGCTACCGGAGATCCGGAAGCCCGGCCAGCTGACGATGGCGCCAACCGGGCGTGCGGAGGACCTACTTAGCGGGCGTGACCTCACGCCGCTCGCGGATCCTGGCGGCCTTCCCGCGCAGCGAGCGAAGATAGTAGAGCTTGGCGCGCCGGACCCGGCCGCGGGTGACCACTTCGATCCTGTCGATGGCCGGAGTATGCACGGGGAATGTGCGCTCCACCCCGACGCCATAGCTGACCTTGCGGACAGTGAAGGTCTCGCGCGCGCCGCCGCCTTGTCGCCGGATCACGACGCCCTGGAAGACCTGGATCCGCGAGCGGTTGCCTTCCTTGACGTTGACGTGCACCTTCAGGGTGTCGCCTGGACGGAAATCCGGTATGTCGGATCGGATCTGTGCCTGCTCAAGCTCGGCAATCGCGGTGTGCATCGCTGCGGTTTCCTCAAGTCAGTCATCAGCGCACGCCTGCGAACGCGCTGGATCGGTCTGTACTGGAACTATCTGTGCTGGAACTATCTGTGCTGGATCTATCTGTGCTCGATCAATCGGTGCGCCAGGTAGGCACCCAGCAACCCCCCGGCGACGGAGCCAGCGGCGGGGCAGCGCCTTTTAGTGTGCCACATCTTCGGTACTAATCGGAAAGCCAGCCTCGCTGAGCACCTCGCGATCTCGATCGTTAAGGCGTTCCGGCTGGTCAGATGCCTGCCCCGCCGACCTCCGTCGACCTCTGAGCGAGCATCCGCGCGACGAGGTCAGGCCTGTTCTCAGCGGTTCGGCGCAGCGCCATGTCCCGCCGCCATCTTGCGATCGCGGCATGATCACCAGACAGCAGTTCGGGCGGGACTTCCCGGTCACGCCAAATCCGCGGCCGTGTGTAGGCAGGCCCTTCGACGAGGCCCGCCATCGGGCCGCCGGACGGGCCGCCACCGAACCCGAACGAATCGTCGGCAGCGGACTCGGCGTTCCCGAGCACGCCCGGCAGCAGCCGGCCAACAGCCTCGATCATGACCAGCACGGCCGGCTCGCCGCCAGCCAGCACGTAGTCGCCAATGCTGACCTCCTCGACCCGCATCCGCGAGCGGGCCTCGTCGGTCACACGGCCGTCGATCCCCTCGTACCGCCCGCAAGCGAAGATCAGCCACGGTTCGGCGGCATACCGGGCCGCGTGCTGTTGGGTGAACGGGACGCCGGCCGGCGTGGGAACCACGAGCAGCGGGTCAGCGCCACGCCCGGCAACGGCGTCGAGGGCCGCGCCCCAGGGCTCCGGCTTCATCACCATGCCGGGCCCGCCGCCGAACGGCGAGTCGTCGACGGTGTGATGCACGTCATAGGTCCAGTCCCGGAGGTCGTGCACAGCAAAAGTGATATCGCCGCGTCTGGCCGCCTTGCCGATCAGCGAGACGTCAAGGGCGCCGAAGTACTCAGGGAAGATCGTGATGATGTCGATCCGCATCTGGGCCTCCCGCTAGAGCGCGGCCTCCGGGTCAAGCAGGCCTGGTGGCGGATCGATCCGCAGCACGCCGGCGGCCAGGTCGACCTCTGGCACGAGGGCGGACACGAACGGGATCATGATCTCAGCGCCGGACCGCTTGCCGCTCCCGTTGACGACGAGCAGATCCTGGCCGTAATGCAAGACGTCAGCGACGTCGCCGACATGCTCGCCGTCCGGCGCCACGACGGCAAGCCCGATCAGCTGATGGTCGCGAAACTCGTCCGGGTCAGCGACATCCTCCAGGTCGTCCGAGTCGACGAGGAGCAGAACACCGCGGAGGTCGTCGGCCCCGTTCCGGTCCTCGATGCCGTTGAATGTCACCAGCAACCGTCCGGAGTGCCAGCGCCTGCGCTCCACAGTGAGCGGGCCAGCCGCCGCGGGCTCCGTCGCCAGGACGGTGCCCACGGCCAGCCTCAGCTCCGGATCGTCGGTCCGTACGTCGACCGCTAGCTCGCCGCGGACGCCGTGCGGCCTCGAGATCCGGCCGACCACCAGCTGCATGGCGGCTAACGGACCTCGTCGGCATCCAGCAGGTCGACGCGAACGTAGTTGTTACCGGCCAGGGAGCCGATCACCGTCCGCAGGGCCCGGGCGGTGCGGCCGCCCCGGCCGATGACCTTGCCCAGGTCGTCGGGATGCACACGCACCTCGAGCACGCGGCCGCGACGCAGGCCGCGGCTGCCTACCTGGACGTCGTCTGGATGCTCGACGATGCCCTTGACCAGATGCTCCAGGGCCTCTTCGAGCATGTCAGGCCCCGCTGCCTTCAGTCTCGCCCGCCTCGTCGACGGGTGCACTGTCCTCGGCAACCTCGGCAACGGCCGCAGCCTTGGCCTCAGCGGTCGCCGCTGCGTCAGCGGCAGCAGCCTCCTCGGCTGGAGCCTGGGCGGCCGCGGCGCTCTCGGTTGTCTCGGCTGGCGTCTCGCCCGACGCGGCGCTCTCGGTTGCCTCGGCTGGGGTCTCGGCCGCAGCAGCGGTCTCGGCCGCAGCAGGGGTCTCGGCCGCAGCAGGGGTCTCGGCCGCAGCAGAGGTCTCGGATGCCTGAGCAGCCGGCTGACGGGCCCGCGCGGCTGCGCCAGTCCCCTCGGCCCTCTTGGCTCGCGCTGGCGCCTTGTCGGCCTTAGCCCCGTCGGCCTTCGCGCCACCGGCCTTGGCGTCCCCGGGCTTCGCGTCCGCAGCCTTCGCGTCCCCGGCCTTCGCGTCCGCAGCCTTCGCGTCCGCCCTGCCCCTCGGCTTGCTCTTGGCACCGCTCTCGGTCAGATTCTCGGCCACCGCCGCTGCGAATGCTTCCTTGCGGTCAGCCTTGGGCCCGGCGGTTCGCAGCGTGCCCTCGGCGCCCGGCAGGCCCTTGAACTTCTGCCAGTCGCCGGTGATCTCGAGGATCTTTCGGACCGGGTCAGTCGGCTGCGCGCCGACAGACAGCCAGTGCTGGGCCCGCTCGGAGTTCACCTCGATGAACGACGGCTCGGCCTTCGGGTGGTACTTGCCGATCTCCTCGATCGCGCGCCCGTCTCGCTTGGTACGGGAGTCGGCGATGACGATGCGGTAATACGGCGCGCGGATCTTGCCCAGGCGCTTCAGCTTGATCTTGACAGCCACGACTGTGGTCTTCTCCCAGCAAATTGGTGTCGGGCAGGTCATCGTCCGAGTGAGGATCGGACGTGCCGCTGCCCAGATGGTGCCGGCTCAGCGAGTTAGAGAGGGCCTCGCGCGACCGAGCATAGTGATGACATTCTGCCAGACGCGGCGCACCAGAGCGTAATCACCAGCCTCCAATAGCCCGGGCGGCGCCTGGTAGCAGGTGCGAACGGCTGGAAGGCCCCATTGGGCGTCAGAGTGGATCTGCCGCCCAAACAGGGGCGCCACTTCCAACCTCACGCCCTATGGATCGCGAACTCGCCGCCGAGCGTTCGGGCGACAATTGCCCTAGTAGGCCACGTTCCCGATCAAAAGGGTTTGGCTCGAAGGAGCACGCGGACGGCTACCGGCCCTTCTTGCCCGGCCGGCCCCGGAATCCGGGCGGCAGGCTCGCCTGCCCGGACCCGAGCGCGCCGGGCTGAGCTGGCATCTTGAACGCGCCGTCACCGCCAAGGCCAGGCAAAGCGCCGAAGCCAGGCAAAGATGCCGGGCTAGCGCCGCCGTTTCCGAGCCCGCCCTGGCCGGCGGCGGCCGTTCCTAGCCCCGCTTGCTGCTCCAGGGCCTGCCGTGCGCTCTGCTGGCTGCGGTTCGCCCCGGCCGGCCGCCCGCCGCCCTTGCCCTTCTTCTTCGCCTTGCCGCGAGTCTTGCTCTGCCGGCGCACGCCGCCCATGCCAGGGATGCTGCCCATCATCTGCCGCATCATCTTCTGGCCCTCGAGGAACCGCACGATGAGCTGGTTGACCTCGCCGACCGTGACGCCGGAGCCGCGCGCGATCCTGGCGCGCCGCGAGCCGTTGATGATCTTGGGGTTGCGCCGCTCGTCGACGGTCATCGAGTTGACGATCGCCGCCGCCCGGTCCAGATCCTTGTCGCTGATCTGGCTCAGCGCTTCACGGTTCTGGGCAGCGCCAGGCAGCATGCCGAGCAAGTTGCCGATCGGGCCAAGCTTGCGGACCATCGCCAGCTGGTCGATGAAGTCCTCGAGCGTGAAGCCCTCGCCCGAGGCGAGCTTGCCCGCCATCGTGGCGGCCTGGTCCTGGTCGAACGTGCGCTCGGCCTGCTCGATCAGAGTCAGGACGTCGCCCAGGTCTAGGATTCGCGACGCCATCCGGTCGGGGTGGAAGACGTCGAAGTCCTCGAGCTTCTCACCCGTCGAGGCGAACATCACCGGCTTGCCGGTCAGCTGCCTGATCGACAGCGCGGCGCCGCCGCGTGCGTCGCCGTCCAGCTTGGTCAGGACGACGCCGTCGTAGCCGACGCCATCGAGGAACGCCTGCGCCGTCTGAACCGCATCCTGGCCGATCATCGCGTCGACCACGAAGAGGATCTCGTCCGGGTCGACGGCGTCCCTGATGTCGGCCGCCTGCTGCATCATCTCCTCGTCGATGCCGAGGCGCCCGGCCGTGTCGATGATGACGACGTTGTACAGCTTGTGCTGTGCCTCGGCGATGCCGAGGCTGGCCGCCTCCACAGGATCGCCGACGCCACTACCAGGGAAGGGCGCGAACACCGGAACGCCTGCCCGCTTGCCGAGGATCTCAAGCTGCTGGACGGCATTGGGCCGCTGGAGGTCGGCCGCGACCAGCAGCGGCGTGTTGCCCTGCGACCTGAGCCACAGCGCTAGCTTCCCGGCCAGCGTGGTCTTGCCGGAGCCCTGGAGGCCGGCGAGCATGATGACGGTTGGGGGTACCTTGGCGAAGCGCAGCCGCCTGGCCTCGCCGCCGAGGATCTGGACCAGTTCCTCGTTGACGATCTTGATGACCTGCTGCGCCGGGTTGAGGGCCTCGGAGACCTCGGATCCGCTGGCCCGTTCCCGGACGCGAGCGATGAATTCCCTGACCACAGGCAGCGCGACGTCGGCCTCGAGCAGGGCGATCCTGATCTCCCGGCACGTGGCGTCGATGTCCGCCTGGGACAGGCGGCCACGGCCTCGTAGCGAGGAGAAGACCTGGGTTAGCCGATCGGAAAGTGTCTCGAACACTCGGGCTGCCGTCCTCCCACATGATTTTGCTGCCCTAAGGCTATCGGGTGAGTGGCCGCGGCTACGCACAGCGACTTCGGGCGCCGCGCAGCCCGGCGCCGCTATCGCCGGGCGCTGGCGGCCCGCTCGGCGGCGGGTGCAGACGCCAAGCCCGTTTCCGGCGCGGCCAATTATGCAGACTGAGAGCTGCACCAAGCAATTGCGTCTTGTCGGCTTCAAGAGTGGCACGTAGCGTTCTTGATGGTGAGATTTTCTGACATGGTGTGGCGGTGGAGGTCCTGGTGGATCTAAGTGAGGACCGTTATCTCTTAGATTCGAGTTCGCGGTTATCTCGCCTACTTAGGCAAGGTCGTGTCGGTAGCGGCGGGCAGTCGCCTAGTGACGATGGCCTTTTAGCCGAAGCGGCCAATTTCGTCGCGCTATTCCATTCAGAGAATCCTGCCGCCGGGTCGGCGGACGACCGGATGGGCCAGATTCGGCGCGAGATCGCGTCGACCGGCACGTATCGTCACACCGAGGCGGAACTAACGTTCGCTGCCCGGGTCGCGTGGCGCAACAGCTCGCGCTGCATCGGCCGCCTGTACTGGCGGACGCTTCGCCTGCGGGACCGGCGGCACATCAGCTCGGCCCCCGAAATTGCCGCCGAGTCCGCCGCCCATCTGCGGGCCGCCACGAACGGCGGCCGGATCAGGCCACTGATCACCGTGTTCGCTCCGGACGCTCCGGGTCGGCCAGGTCCGCGGATCCTCGGCTCGCAGCTTGTCCGCTATGCCGGATACGAGGACGCTTCCCGCCGCGTGACTGGCGACCCGGCGAACGTAGCCCAGACGTGCCTCGCCGTTGAGCTCGGCTGGCAGACGCCAGGCCGACCTGGCCGCTTCGACGTCCTGCCGCTGCTCATCCAGGCACCTGGCGCCACCCCGACATGGCATGCAGTGCCATCCGATGCCGTGCTGGAGGTGCCGCTGCGTCATCCCGACTTCAGCTGGTTCTCTGACCTGGGCCTGCGCTGGTACGCGGTCCCCGTGATCAGCGACATGCAGCTTGAGGCAGGGGGCATCTGCTATCCCGCGGCGCCCTTCAACGGCTGGTACATGGGCACCGAGATCGGGTCGCGCGACCTCGGCGATGTCGGCCGCTACAACGAGCTGCCCAGGATCGCCGAAGGGATGGGCCTGCGCACGGACAACGACCGCACGCTGTGGAAAGACCGAGCCATGACCGAGCTCAACGTCGCGGTGCTGCACTCATTCAGCGCCGCCGGGGTGACGATCACCGATCACCACACCGAGTCGGTCCGCTTCCTCAAGCATCTGGAGATGGAGGAACGACAGGGTCGGATATGCCCTGCCGACTGGACCTGGATTGTCCCTCCGGCGGCTTCATCGACGACGCCGGTCTTCCACCGGTACTACCAGGATCTGGACCAGTCGCCGAACTTCTACCGTCGCGGGCAGGCCCCAGGCTGACCTGCTGGGTTGCGGCCGACCGGCTGACCAGTCGGGCGCCGACTGCGAGCCGGGGCGGCTAACGAGTCGGGCGCCGACTGCGAGCCCTGGCGGCTGGTGATTTGCCAGGCATACGGCCGCGATTATCACCAGTCAGGAACTTGTCAAATGCATCGTGTGCGATTGGTTAGCGGGTGATCAGACCTCAGGGTTGCTAACTATCGCAGTAATGACCATCCAGTGCTTATGGGCTGCCGTGCAATTTCTCTATGGTGGCGCAATTGCAAGTAAGGTCGCGCCGCCGCGGCTGCAAGCGTCGCTGCCGCGCATTCGCCCACAATTCAGGCCGCGGACGGGATATGCGGAGGCGCTGACTCAGCCGCCGAGGATCGCGTCCACGAATACGCCCGGATCGAAATAGGCGAGGTCGTCCGGCCCCTCCCCAAGGCCGACGAGCTTGACCGGCACGCCGAGCTCCCGCTGGACCTGGATGACGATCCCGCCCTTGGCGGTGCCGTCGAGCTTCGTCAGGATGATCCCGGTGATGTCGACCACCTCGGCAAACACGCGTGCCTGCCGCAGGCCGTTCTGCCCGGTGACCGCGTCCAGGACCAGCAGCACCTCGTCGACCGTGCCGTGCTTCTCGATGACGCGCTTGATCTTGCCAAGCTCATCCATCAGCCCGGTCTTGGTGTGCAGGCGGCCGGCGGTGTCGACGATGACCGTGTCGACGCCCTCCTCGATCCCCACGTTGACTGCTTCGAACGCCACGCTCGCCGGATCCGCGCCCTCCCGGTCCGAGCGAACAACCTGCGCGCCTACGCGGTCGCCCCACGTCTGAAGCTGATCAGCGGCCGCGGCGCGGAAGGTGTCCGCAGCGCCGAGCACGACCGTCTTGCCGTCGCCGACCAGCACCCGCGCGAGCTTGCCGCAGGTCGTCGTCTTGCCCGTGCCGTTAACGCCCACGATGAGGACCACAGACGGCCTGTCACCGTGCCTAGCCAGGCGCAGCGTCCGGTCCATGTCAGGATTGATCATGGCGACGAGCTCGCCTCGCAGCAGTTCCCTGACCTCGGCCGGGTCTTGGGTGCCGGCGACCTTGACCTCGGTTCTCAGCGTCTCGACCAGCTCGCGGGCCGGTCCGACGCCCATGTCGGCGCTGATCAGCGTGTCTTCCATCTCATCCCAGGCCTGCTCGTCGAGCTTGCCGGAGGAGATCAGGGTGAGCAGGACGGAGCCGATCGCCGAGTGCGATCTGGCCAGCCGGCTGCGCAGCCGGGCGAGGCGGCCGGCTGATGGCGGCGGCCGCTCGACTACGACGCTCGGAACTTCAGCGATGTCGGGCGGGGCGACAACCTCGGGCGGAGCAGTTGTCGGCACGCCGGGCTCGGGCGGTGCGAGCGTGCCCGTGCCGGCGGCAGGCTCCTGCTCGCGCTCGAGGGTGCCGACGCCACCCTGGTCTTGGCGCCCAGAGGTCACCGACTGACGGCGCCTGCGCACGTACGGAATGAAGGCTGCGGTACCGCCGCCAATGACGGCGACAACGGCTGCGATGATGAGGTCGGTCTCCATGGCGGAACCAGTCTGACAGACCGCGCGCGCTGCGCCCGCCTGGCTGCCCCGCAGCGGGGACTACTAGACGGTTTCCCGCTCTCGCAGCCGCTGGCTGATCACCGTGGACACGCCATCGCCGCGCATGCTGATCCCGTACAGGGTGTCGGCCACTTCCATCGTGCGCTTCTGGTGCGTGACGACGATGAGCTGCGACACGTCCCGCAATTCGGCGAGGATCTCCAGCAGCCGCTGGAGGTTCGTGTCGTCCAGCGCAGCCTCGACCTCGTCTAGCACGTAGAACGGCGACGGCCTGGCCCTGAAGATGGCCACCAGGAATGCGATGGCCGTCATTGACCGCTCCCCGCCGGACAGCAGCGACAGCCGCTTGACCCTCTTGCCCGGCGGCCGCGCCTCGATGTCGATGCCGGTGGCCAGCAAATCATCCGGATCGGTCAGCACCAGCCGGCCCTCACCGCCGGGGAACAGCCTGCTGATGATCAGCTCGAACTCGCGGGCAGTGTCGGCATACGCCAATGCGAAGACCTGCTGCACGCGTTCATCGACTTCCCTGATCACGGTCAGCAGGTCGCGCCGTGTCTTCTTGAGGTCCTCGAGCTGAGCGACCAGGAAAGCATGCCGCTCCTCCAGCGCAGCGAACTCCTCCAGAGCCAGCGGGTTCACCTTGCCAAGCTGGTCTAGCTGGCGCTGAGCGCGCTGCGCCCGCCGCTCCTGGGCTTCCCGGTCGTAGGCCACCGCGAGCTGGTCCTCGTCTACGCCGGGTACCGGCACGTCCGGACCGTACTCCGCGACGAGCACATCGGACTCGATGGCGAACTCCTCCAGCGCACGCGTGGCAATCTGCTCGAGCTGCATCTGGCGGGTGGCGCGGGCGATCTGAGCGCCGTGTGCGCTGTCGACCACTTTCTCCAGCTCGTCGGAAACGTCCCTGATCCTGGCCCGGACCGCCTTCAGCTCGCCGTCGCGGCCCTTGTGCGCTTCCTCGGCCTGCTGGCGGTCGGCGTCGGCCGCCGCCGCCGACTGCTCGATCCTGGCCAGCGAGATCCTGGCGCCCTCGGCAACGGCGCTCGCGACGAGTGCGCCAGCTGCCCGTCGCTCCGCCCTGGTGAGCGCCCGCGCCGCGGCTTGCCGTTCGGCCATGGCGGCCGACGCCAGCGCGTCCGCCCGGCCGGAGATTGCGCGCTGCCGTTCCTCAACGGTGCGCACCTCCAGCCTGGCCTCCATCTCGGCTCCGCGCGCCGCCACCGCCGCGTCGGCCAGCTGCTGCCGGTCGGCGGGCTCCTCATCCTCGGCGTCTTCGGCGGCTGCGCCTGATCCGACCCCGTCCGCGGCAACCCCGGCCGCGCTGGAGTCGTGCGCCTCCTGCTCCGCCAGCCTGGCCTGCACCTCAGTGACCAGCGCCAGGCTCTGCTGGCGTGACTTCTCGGCCGCGGCGATGGCCCCGGCGAGCCGCCCCACCTCGTCCCTGGCCGCCCGGGCCCGGCCCGCCAGCGAGCCGAGCTTCCCGGACGTCTCGGCTGCGGCCGCATCAGCGTGCTGGAGTCCCGCGGCCGCCTCGGCCAGCGCCTGCCGCGCCTGATCCTCGTCTTCCAGCGCCGCCGCGAGCCGCCCCTCGGCCCGCTGACACCTCTGCTCGGCGTCGCCCACCTGCGATGCCGCCTGGCTGGCCGCGGCGCGCAGGCTGAGCAGGCTCTGCTCACCGGCCGAGCCGCCGCGTGCCCAGTGCGCGCCGAGCACGTCGCCGCTCGTGGTCACGACTCGTAGCCGTGGGTCGGCCCGCAGCACCCGGACGCCGTCTGCGAGATCATCGACGACCACCGCGTTGCCGAGCAGGTTCGCGACCGCGCCCTCAAGTTCGGCCGGTGCGCTTACAAGATCAATTGCGTGGGTAACGCGGCCGACTCCGGCCTCCGCCGCGAGACCTGCGAGGTCATCTGGCAGCTTCGGCGCCACCCCTTCCAGGCGAGCACCGCCCGCACTGGCGGAGATCACCAGGCCCGCTCGGCCAGCGTCCTCACTGCGCAGCCTCGTCATGATCGCGACGGCCGAGTCCACGGCGTCGACCACGACCGAGCCGGCTGCTGCGCCCAGCGCAGCGGCGATCGCTTCCTGCGCACCATCCTGCACAGTCAGCAGGTGCGCGAGCGGCCCGAGCACGCCGTCGAATGAGCCAGGACCGGCGAGCAGGACCTCGGACGCGTCGGCACCGGTAGTGACGGCCTCAGCCAGGGCCTGTGCCCTGGCCCGCAGGGCCGCGCGCTGGTCGCTGGCGGCGTGCTCAGCCTTCCGCAGCTCGGCGACCATCACCGAAGCGTCCTTCAGCGCCGCTGCGGCCCGCTCGTGCTCGGTCGCGAGGTCCGCCCGGCCCTCCTCGCGTCCTGAGACTAGGTCCTGGAGCGCCGCGTACTCGACCTGGGCCTGTTCGGCCCTGGCGCGTGCCTGCGACTGCGCCTCCGTGAGCCGTCCTGTCTCTTCCTGCGCGGCGGCTGCACGGGACGTAGCCGCCTCGACCTGGCTGCGCAGTCGCGCCAGCCGGTCGGCGCGCTGCGCCGCCGCCTTGGCGTCCGCGGCCAGGCGCCGCTCGTTCTCGGCCAGGGCTGCCTCGGCCTTAGTCCGGCTCGCGACCGCGACGGTGAGCTGCTGGCGTGCCTGAGCAAGGCGCGCCGCGAGTTCCCGTTCCTGCGCCCGCAGCTCTGCGGCTTCCTGCTCGAGTTCCTCGGGATCGCGACCCGCGCGCTGCAGCTCCGGCGCGGACAGATGCCGGTGGCGTTCGGTCGCCAGGCCCTGGACACCGCGCATGCGCTCGGCGAGCCCCGACAGGGCGAAAAACGCTTCCTGCGCGGCGGCCAGCCGCGGCGCGTGCTGCTGCTCAGCCGCCTCGAGTCCCGCTTCTGCGTCCCTGGCCTGCGCGAGCGCGCTGTCAAGCGCCGCGCGCACCTGCACAGCCGCCGCCTCGTCGCTTTGGTCCTGGACCAATTCGGTGGCGAGCGTCGTGTAGTCGTCGGCCAGCAGGCGCAGGCGCGCGTCGCGGAGGTCCGCCTGGATAACGGCGGCCTTGCGGGCGATCTCGGCTTGGCGCCCGAGCGGCTTGAGCCGTCGGCCCAGCTCGCCCGTCAGATCGACCAGCCGGGTCAGGTTGGCCTGCATGGCGTCGAGCTTGCGGACAGCCTTTTCCTTCCGGCGGCGGTGCTTGAGAACGCCGGCGGCTTCCTCGATCAGCGCGCGCCGCGCGTCGGGGCCGGCGTTCAGGACGTCGTCGAGTTGCCCCTGACCGACGATGACGTGCATCTCGCGGCCGAGTCCGGTGTCCGACAGCAGTTCGGCGATGTCCAGCAGCCGGCACTGATCACCGTTGATCGCGTACTCGCTCTGTCCGGACCGGAACAACAGCCTGCTGATCGTGACTTCGGAGTAGTCGATCGGCAGCGCGCCGTCGCTGTTGTCGATGGTGAGCGTCACCTCGGCCCGGCCAAGTGCAGGCCGGCCCGATGTGCCAGCGAAGACGACGTCCTCCATCTTGCCGCCGCGCAGCGGCTTGACGCCTTGCTCGCCCATCACCCAGGAGAACGCGTCCACGACGTTCGACTTGCCTGAGCCATTCGGGCCCACGATGCACGTGATGCCCGGCTCGAACCTGAGCGTCGTCGCCGACGCGAACGACTTGAATCCGCGCAAGGTGAGGGTCTTCAGGTACACCTGCCGACTCCTCCCCTGCCTGGCCACAGCGCCCATGGAGCATGCCATTGCGGGCGGCCACCCTCGCCAGCACCTTACCGCGAGCGAGCGGCGACCCTGCGCATTCGCGCCCGCGGCCGATCCGATATGTGCGCGCTTGACCGGTAAGACTGTTCGCATACGATCCGAGTCACATCGCGGCCAGCCGCGCCCGCCGTTCCTCGCACGTGCAAACTGATGTGCTAGGAGGCTGGCCGCAATGCGGCAGTGCGGGAGGAAATGTGAGCAGCGGCCAGCCCACGGACGGCGGTCACGGCCAGCAGCCAGGCAACGGGCACGGCCAGCCGCTGGGCAGCGGCCGCAGCCGTCCGTCCCGACGTGCAGTGCTGCTCGGCAGCTTCGGCGTAGCCGTGGCGGGCGGCGCCGCGGTGGCTTACGAACTCGTCCAGGCGGGCGCGCTGCCCGGCAAGTACGCGCTTGCCAACCTCGACGGAGCATGCGGGACAGCGCCGCCGCCACCGCACGGCGCACTACCGGCGCAGAGCGACGTGACGTTCAATTCCGCCTACCGCCACCGCAGCGTCACGATGGTGACCCTGCTACCGGCTGGCGTCCCGGCCGGTGCTGGCCTGGGCGTCGTGGTCGGGCTGCACGGCGCAGGCGGTGACGCGCGCCAGTTCGCTGGCCAGCTACGGCCGGCACTGACGGCCGCCAGGATCGCTGGCCTGGCCGCCGTGACCGTGGACGGCGGTGACACGTATTGGCACAAGCGCGCCGACGGCGACGATCCGGTCGGCATGATCACTCAGGAAGTGCTGCCGCGGCTGGCCGCGGCTGGCCTGCGCACCGCCCGAATCGCGATCATTGGCGTATCGATGGGCGGGTACGGCGCCTTGCTGCTGGCCGAGCAACTAGCGCGGCCGGGAGCCCGGCGTCACGGCTGTTGCCGCGCTGTCACCAGCGATCTTCACCAGCTACGCCGAAGCGGTGGCAGCCAACCAGGCGTCATACGACAGTCCGGCCGACTTCGCCCGGCACGACGTGCTGAGAGACGCTGCCGCGCTGCGGCGCGTACCAACGTGGATCAGCTGCGGCACTGACGACCCGTTCGAGCCGGAGGCGGCCCGGATGCGAACCCGGCTCGTCGCCGTCAGCGGGGAAACGCCCGCCGGCGGGATCACGTCGGGCTGCCACGACAACGCATTCTGGACGCGGAATCTGCCGGCCGCACTGGCGTTCCTGGCCGGAAAAACCGAAGAGGGACGCTAACTGCGTCCCTCGCCGTTTGGTTAGTTTTGGCGCCCGGCGCTCTGTTAGGTGAACGCCGGCTCGCGAACCGGAATAAGCAGGTCATGGCCGACGGAAGCGACAAGCACATCATTCTCTTCCTGGAGCCGAGCAAGCTCAGCCTCCAGGTCACGTACTCGTTGCTGCAAGCGGCGCATCTCTGAGACCATGCGGGGATCCGGCCCGCCAACGTGGCCGAGTAGAGCCTTTGCCATTGTGTAGGGTCCTCCACACTGAGTGACCAGAGTGGGCGTGCACGCAGACGCCGGACATGGCTGCGCGCTGGTTAACACTTATATGGTCCCACCGTCAAGGGTATTCGGTCAAGTTTGACGATCATGCAGGTCACAGGCCCGCGCGGGCACATGGCCGAGTCACTCAAAGTCACCGCTCCGTGAATCCTGGCAGGCCGCCGGCCGCTTCAGCCCACCGATGAGCCACAGCGGTTACCCGACCCGGCCGGACCAGCAGCGACGATCCGCTGTGGCCGTCTTCCAGGCGCGCGAGCAGTTCGCTGCAACGGTCATCGGATCCCTCGGCCACGACCTTGACCCTGCCATCGGCCAGGTTCTCGGCGAAGCCGGCCAGGCCAAGCTCAAGCGCGCTCGCCCGGACCCACCAGCGGAATCCGACGCCTTGCACGCGGCCGCTCACCCAGGCGGTAAGCCGGACGTCCGCGGGCACGTCACCACCGGCCGCTGCGAGGTCGCGACTGGCAGACGGGGCAGGTGTAGGACGAGCGGTTCATGAACGGATCACGCCGGATGAGAGCCCCGCAGCGACGGCATGGCTCGCCCTGGCGCCCGTACACGTTGAGGGACCTCTCGAAGTAGCCGCTCTCCCCATTGACGTTGACGTAGAGGCTGTCGAAGCTCGTGCCGCCATCCTTGAGGGCCTCCGTGAAGACCTCGGCGACCGCCTCCATCAGGCCGGCCACCTGGCCGGCCCGCAGCCGGTCCGTGCCGCGGGCATAGTGCAGCTTGGCCCGCCACAGCGCCTCGTCGGCGTAGATATTTCCGATGCCACTGACCAGCGACTGGTCGAGCAGGGCTCGCTTAACACCGGTCTGCCGGGCGCGCATCCGCGCGGTGAGCCAGGCCAGGTCGAAGGCGTCCTCGAGTGGATCTGGCGCGATGTGGGCGATGACGGATGGCAGCTGCGCTCCATCCGCGGCGAGCAGCAGGTGCCCGAACGTCCGCTGATCGGTGAACCGCAGGTCGACGCCGCTGTCGTCGAACGTGAAGCGGACCCGGACGTGCGGTGAAAGAGGCGCGTCAGCGGGGCCCACGAGGAGCTGGCCGCTCATGCCAAGGTGGGCAAGCAGCGCATCCTCGCCGACCGGCAGCCACAAGTACTTGCCCCGGCGCCGGGCTCCGTCGATCGTCCGGCCGGTCAGCCGGGCGATGAAGTCGGAGGCCCCGGCCTCGTGCCGCCGGATCGCGCGCGGGTGCAGAACCTCGACTGTCTGGATGCGGCGGCCGACGACGAACTGCTCGAGCCCGCGCCGGACTACCTCGACCTCGGGTAGCTCAGGCACTGCCTAAGCCGGCTCTCCCGAAGCAGACTGGCCCGAAGCAGACTGGCCCGAAGCAGACTGGCCCGAAGCAGACCTCCGCGAAGCAGACCGGCCCGAGGCAGACTGCGCAGCGGCAGGCGCGGCGGCCCGAGGCGCCGCCGTGGGAGCGTCCTGGCCGACGGCCGGCTGCATAGCGGCGTTCTGGCCAGTGGCGGCACCGGCGACGGCGGCCGCACCGGCGACGGCTGCCGTGTCGCTCGCGGCGAGACCCTCGGTGATAGCGTTCCAGGCGGCCTCGGCGGCCTGCTGCTCGGCTTCCTTCTTCGAGCGGCCCTCGCCCTCGCCGTAAGTCCGCGCCCCGATGCGGACGAACGCGCGGAACGACTTCTGGTGGTCGGGCCCGCTTTCCTCGACGTGGTACTCGGGCACGCCGAGGACCTCGGCCGCCGTCAGTTCCTGGAGCGAGGTCTTCCAGTCCAGGCCAGCACCCAGCCTGGCAGACCGGGCAATCACCGCGTCGAAGAGCCGGTGCACCAGCCCGTCCGCGGCTGCCAGGCCCTGGTCGAGATACACCGCACCAATCACGGCCTCGAGGGTGTCGGCCAGGATCGACGACTTATCGCGGCCGCCGGTACCTTCCTCGCCCTTGCCAAGCCGGACGTAAGAGCCGAGGTTGAGCCCGCGGGCCACGCCCGCCAGCGCGCGCATGTTGACCACGGCCGCCCGGAGCTTGGCGAGCTGGCCTTCAGGCAAGTCAGGGTAAGAGCGGAAGAGCGTGTCGGTCACGATGAGGCCGAGCACTGAGTCGCCGAGGAACTCGAGCCGCTCGTTGGTCGGCAGCCCGCCGTTCTCGTATGCGAAGGAGCGGTGCATGAGGGCACGCTCAAGCAGTTCGGCGCCGACTGAAACGCCGAGCGCCTCGAGGAGACCCTCATTACTGGCGGCCGGCCGGTTAACGGTTCCGGCCAGGCCGTCAGCCGGTGAGTCTGTCACCAGCCCGCCCCTTCCCGCAGCACCCCCATGCGATCGTGTCCGCGCCGAACGGCATGGTCAGGAGGGCGTGATGACCTGACGCCGGTTATACACGCCGCACGTCGGGCAGGCCGTGTGCGGAAGCTTGGGCTCGCGGCAGTTGGGGCAGGCCACAAGCGCAGGTGCCGTCGCCTTCCACTGCGCGCGTCGCGACCTGGTATTGCTGCGCGACATCTTGCGCTTGGGTACCGCCACTTCAGTGCTCCTTTGCCTGTCCGGGCGCAGCATCTGGCTCCGCCTGAAAGTCCTTCAGCGCCGCCCACATCGCGCCGCGCTCCTCATGCCGGTGGCCCGGCTCCGCGTCTGCCAGCCGGATCCCGCACTCTACGCACAGGCCCTGGCAGCTGTCCTCGCACAGCGGCGAGAGCGGCAGCTCCAGCACGATGGCGTCGCGCAACGCAGGCTCCAGGTCCAGCTGCCCGCTTCCATCGAGGCGGTAGCTATCGGTGTCGTCAGCGCCGTCAGTCTGATCCAAATGGTCGGCGAATGTGAACAGCTCTTGGAAACGCACCTTCACCGCCGACGCGAACGGCTCCAGGCACCGCGCGCACTCGCCGACCAGCGGTCCACTCACAGTCGCGGTCACCAGCACGCCCTCGGCTACGCCCTCAAACTGGATATCGAGCTCAAGCTCGGCTCCAGCCGGGACCTTCGCCAGCTCGACTCCCATGTGCTCTGGTGCTGGGATCGCAGCAGTTAGCGTACGCGCAATCCCCGGCGCAAGATCCCTGGTGTCGAAGACCAGCGGGTTGCGGGAATCAAGCCCCTTGGGGTGCTTGGTCGAAGAATGTGGCATGGCGGTTGGGTCAGCTTCGCGGCATAGCAGACGGCAGTAGGGGCACGGTGTGCTGCCAGCTTACCGGGCCGTCGTCGGCAAGCCCAACTTGGCCGAGCAATCCCGGCTGCCGAGGCCGCCCGGGGAGATCGCCCGCTACCACGTGTCAGGCCTCGGCCAGCCGGCTCGTCAGCCGTTGGAGCACCGTCGGCGGGACTAGCCCGCTCACGTCCCCGCCGAACCTGGCGAAGTCCTTGACCAGGCTGGAGGAGAGGAACGCATAAAGCGGGTTGGTCGTCATGAATAGCGTCTCGACGCCCGCCTGACTGTAGTTCATCTGGGCCATCTGCATCTCGTAGTCGAAATCGCTGACGGCGCGCAGGCCCTTGACGATGGCGGAGATGTCATTGTCGCGGCAGAAGTCGACGATCAGACCGACGAAATGATCGACCCGCACGTTGGCCAGTCCCTTGGTCGCCTCGCGGATGAGCTCGACCCGCTCCGTCGGACTGAACAAAGTGGACTTGGCTGGATTCCCCCCGACGGCGACGACAACCTCGTCGTAGAGCTGGGCAGCGCGGGAAATGATGTCGAGATGTCCGTTAGTGACCGGGTCGAAGGAGCCAGGGCAGGCTACGCGCCGCAATTCGGGTTCACTCTCCCGTCGGGGTATCGCAGCAGGTTGGTGCACCTGCGGCGAGACCGTACCAGAGCGTGGCCTCGCCGTATTTGCGGGATCGGTCAAATCCGTAACCTACTGGCCAGGTCGGCGGTCCGGACCGGGTCGACCGTTCGAGCGCAACGAGCGCGCCCGGAGCAAGCCAGCCCTGCTCGAGCAGCGCGACGAGGACCCGGCCGAGCTCGTCATCGCTGACGGCGTACGGCGGGTCGGCGAACACGAAATCCCGCAGGGGACCATCCGGCCCGCGACCGAGCATGCGATCGACCCTGTCGGTGACCAGCCGCGCGCCCGGCAGGCCCACGACGGCGATGTTCTGCCGGATCACCTGGGCCGCCCGCGCGTCGGACTCAACGAGCAGGACGTCAGCGGCGCCGCGCGACAGCGCCTCAAGGCCGACGGCGCCCGATCCCGCGTACAGGTCAAGCACCGTGGCGCCGTCAACGCCGCCCCGGATGGCCGCCACCGTCGCGAACAATCCCTCCCTGGTCCGATCGCTCGTCGGCCTCGTGGTGCGGCCGGGCGCGGTCGCCAGCCTCCGGCCGCCCGCCGCACCGGCGATAACCCTGGTCACGCCTTTTCCAGGAACGTGGATTTTTCCACGTCGATGAGGACTTGCACGGCCGCGGCCAGCCCAGGCGCGTCAGCCAGCGCCGGATCTGAGGCGACGAGCGCTGTCGCCTCCTCGCGCGCCTCCGCGATGAGGTCTTCGTCATCAAGGAGTCGCAGCAGCCGCAGGCTTGACTTACGGCCGGCCTGAGCAGTGCCGAGCACGTCGCCCTCACGGCGCTGGACCAGGTCGATCCTGGACAGCGCGAAGCCGTCAAGCGTGCTGGCCACCGCATCCAGCCGCGCTCTGGCTGGCGCGTCTTCCGGACTTTCGGTCACCAGCAGGCAGAGGCCAGGATCGCTGCCGCGGCCAACCCGGCCACGCAGCTGGTGCAGCTGGGATACGCCGAACCTGTCGGCGTCCATGATGACCATGACCACGGCGTTCGGCACATCGACGCCGACCTCGACGACCGTGGTCGTGACGAGCACGTCCACCAGTCCGTCGGCGAAGGCGAGCATCACCTTCTCCTTTTCATCGGCCGGCAGCCTGCCGTGCAAGATGGCGAGGCGCAGGCCAGCCAGCGGCCCGGCGGCGAGCTCCGCTGCCAGGTCCAGCACCGCGACCGGCGGGCGGGCAGGTCCGCTTCCTTCCTCCTCGAGCCCGGCCGCGCCTGCGTCCTCGGCATAGGACTCTTCGGCGTCAGTTGGGCCATCGCCGCCGATCCGCGGGCACACGACGTACGCCTGGCGGCCGGCCGCGACCTCCTCCCTGATCCGCTCCCAGGTCCTGGCCAGATAATGCGGCCGCTGGGCAACCGGCACGACGTGCGTCGCGATCGGTGACCGGCCGGCGGGCAGTTCGGTGAGCGTGGACACGTCCAGGTCACCGAAAACAGTCATGGCCACGGTGCGCGGGATCGGCGTGGCGGTCATCACCAGCATGTGCGGACGGCCGTCGCCCGCCTTGTCCCGCAGCGCATCTCGCTGCTCGACGCCGAACCGGTGCTGCTCATCGATGACGACGAGGCCGAGGTCGGCGAACTGGACCCGGTCCTGCAGGAGTGCATGCGTGCCGATGATGATCCCGGCGCCGCCCGAGGCGGCCTCGAGGAGTGCCTTGCGCCGGGCGGCGGCGCCTAGCGAGCCTGTCAGCAGCGCCAGCCGGGTGGCGTGCTCGGCGCCGCCGAGCTGGCCTGCCATGCCGAGCGGCCCGAGCAGGCTCGCAATCGACCGGAGATGCTGCTGAGCGAGCACCTCCGTCGGCGCCAGCAGCACCGCCTGGCCGGCGGCGTCCACGACCTGGAGCATGGCGCGCAGCGCGATGACGGTCTTGCCCGAGCCGACTTCGCCCTGCAGCAGTCGGTGCATGGGATGCTCGCGCGCCAGGTCGTCGGCGACCGTGGCGCCTGCCAGCTGCTGTCCCACGGTGAGCTCGAACGGCAGCGTCGCGTCGAACTCGGCCAGCAATCCGCCAGCAACCGGCGGCCGCGGGATGGCGGTGTAGCTCGCGGCGGCAACCCTGCGCTGGGCCAGCAGGACCTGGAGGGCGAACGCCTCGTCCCATTTCAGGCGGATCCTGGACCGGTACTCGTCGGCCTCGTCCACCGGTCGGTGGATACCGCGGAGCGCATCGGCGTAGCCGCACAGGCCATGCCGGCTGCGGACCGCCTCCGGCAGGGGATCGTCTGGCACGTCCAGGACGTCCAGTGCGATCCGCACCGAGTCGGCTATCTTCCAGGACTGCATCTGGGCAGTGGCCCGGTACACCGGGATTAGCTCACGGGCGAACTCGGCCGCTCTGGCCCCGGAGCTGCCCGAGCCCAGCAGCTCGTACTCGGGATGTGTCAGCTGGCGCTTGCCCCGGAAGCTGGACACCTGACCGGAGAACAGGCCGCGCACCCCCGGATGCAGCTCCTGCTGGCGCCAGTCCTGCCGGCCGCGGCCGAAGAAGGTTAGCGTCAGCTTGCCGCGGCCATCAGTCACGACCGCCTCGAAGATCGAGCCCGACCGGTTGTTCATCTTCCGGACGGACGTGGACGCGACCTCAACCTGGACAGTGACGTAGTCGCCGTCGCGCAGCCCGGCTAGGTCGGTCAGCTCGCCTCGCCTGTCGTACCGGCGCGGGTAGTAGCTGAGCAGGTCACCCACGGTGCGCAGGTCGAGCGCGCTGGCAAGCCGCTTGGCAGCCTTGTCGCCCACGACCAGCCGGAGTGGGTCAGCCAGGACGGCCATGCCCGCGTCCCGTGGTTGCAACGACCCTCATCACCCCGCCAGGATAGGGCGCGCCACCGTCAGCTGGCCGGTCCGCGCGTGCATCCCAATGGCCGCGACCGCGGGACGCACGTAGCTGCCGACCACCCCATTCACGGCGCCCGACTCGCGTCGCACCCGCTTCGTCGGATATCCTTCAACGACTGGTATGCCTTCGGTCTGCCAACTGACCTGTCTGACTTTCCTCCCGAACTGGAGCGATCCCGTGGCTTCCGTCTGCGACGTGTGCGGCAAGGGGCCGGGTTTCGGCAATAACGTGTCGCACTCGCACCGCCGCACCCCGCGCCGCTGGAACCCCAACATTCAGCGAGTGCGCGCCGTTGTTGGCAAGACCCCGCGTCGGCTGAACGTGTGTACCTCCTGCATCAAGGCGGGCAAGGTCACCCGCTAGCAGCCACCCGCTAGCAGTCATCCGCCAACTGGGGCGCGCATGCGCCAGCCGTGATCCACTGGCCCGATCCCGGCGCCGAGCGGGAACCCGGCCGCAATCGCACCAGTGACATATGCCTTCGCCGCCTTGACGGCGTCCGGCACATCGTCGCCGAGCGCGAGCCTGGAGGCGATGGCTGAGGCCAGGGTGCAGCCGGTGCCGTGGGTGTGGACACTGTCGATCCGCTCTCCTGGGAAGCGAATGACGCGGTCTCCGTCGACCAGCACGTCAACCGGATTGCCGGGCAGGTGGCCGCCCTTCACTAGGACCCACTGCGGCCCCATCGCGTTGATCATCGAGGCCGCCGTCAGCATCTGCGCCTCGTCGCCGATGGTCATGCCAGTGAGCAGCTCGGCTTCGAGCAGGTTAGGCGTGACGACGGTCGCCACCGGCAGGAGGCGCTCCCTGATCGCTTCCAGCGTCCCCGGTGACAGCAGGCTGTCCCCATGCTTGGACACCGCGACCGGGTCGACCACGACGGGCGCGGCGACCTCGGCCAGGGCGTCGCACACCGTGCCGACCAGCTCCGGCGATGCCAGCATGCCGGTCTTGATGGCTTGAGCGCCGATGTCGCCGAGGACCGAGTCGAGCTGAGCCCGGACAGCCTCGGCGGGAAGCTCCCAGTAGCCCTGGACCCCCACGGAGTTCTGGGCCGTGACCGCGCAGATCACCGTCATGCCATGTACGCCCATGGCCAGCATGGTCTTCAGGTCGGCCTGGATGCCCGCGCCGCCACCTGAGTCGGAACCGGCAATAGCAAGGACGCGAGGCGGCGGTGAGATCATGCCCCCAGGTTAAGCCCAGGCGCCTGGCCCAGTCAGAACTGTCGGCGCCGGTCAGAACACCTTGAGCGTCTGGCCGACCGCCAGCGCTGCCGAGTCGCCGGCCACCTGAACGCCGAGGTCAGCCCACGTGCCGCGCTGGGTAATCCACCGGACCAGCGCCGGGCCATCGGAGCGGATCGTCGCCGTCGCCTGGCCATCGCCGAACCTGATCAACCGGGCCCCGGTGCCGGTCACCTCAATCTCGAGCATGCATGCGCCGGCCGCTGCCGCGTTTTGCTGGGGCAGCGCCGCCGCTATCCAGTCCAGCGCCGACCCGAGACGCAGCTCGTCCGACGGCGGTAGCTCCCCCGTCAGCGACCCGCGCGGCGCGAACAGGTCGGCCCGGATGTGGATGTAGTGGTCGAAGCTGTAGGCCATCGGCAGGACGGCCGCCGGATACGTGCCCAGGTCGCCGAGGGGCAACTCGATGTCGAGCGCGGCGATCTCCGCCAGCTTGTCCAGCGCCGGCTTGCTGACCTCCGCGTAGTCCGCCAGCGCGTCAGCGCTGGACATGCCGCGCCGGGCCTGCACCGCCGCCTCTTGGGCCTGCTCCGTGGGCAGCCCCGACAGATCGGGCAGCCGCGCTGGGTCGACGACCAGCCAGAACAGGTTGGCCAAGTGCGTCACCACGTCCTGGACGCGCCAGCCGGCACAGCCAGAAGGCGCCTGCCACTGCTCGTTGGTGAGTCCGTCGCAGATATCCAGTAGCGCGGCGCGGTCGGCTGTGACCGCTTCGATCGCGTCTAGCATTTCGCTCCTCCTTTACATAGTGTTACTCTGGAAGATAGTATGACTATGTCACGAGAGGTTGATGTGCGCAAGGCCCGTTGGTGAGCTACACAGTGGAGATGACCGACAGCCCGGCAGCCGATGGCACCGCACGCGAGAGCACCGCGCACGAGAACACGCCAGCCGACGACACGGGTACGGCGGTACCCAGCTCAGCCGCGCACGGCGACGTGCCCACGTCGTTGCGCGCCGAGCAGGTGGCGCAGACCAGGGCCGCACTCGTGGCAGCAGGCCGCCAGCTGTTCGGGACCAGCGGATTCGCACCGACGTCAGTCGACGACATCGCCAGGGCTGCGCGGGTGACCACGGGTGCTCTGTATCACCACTTCCCGACGAAGGCCGCTGTTTTCGAGGCCGTCTTCGAGCAAGTCCACGCCGACCTCATGGCGGCCTCGATTGCGGCGGCCGCTAGTGCTACCGACGCAATCGACCTGCTGGCAGCCGGGTTTGGAGCGTTTCTTGACAAGGTCCTCGAACCTGAGGTGCAGCGGATCATCATCACCGACGCGCCCGCCGTCCTCGGTCTCGCCAGGTTCACCGAGCTTGATGAGCGGTATGCGCTCGCCGCGACAGTCGCGGCGCTTGAGGCCGCCAATGCGGCTGGCGCGCTGCGTGTCGACGACCCGCCGACGCTTGCGCGGCTGCTGCTCGGCGCCCTGACAAGGGCTGGGCTGCTGATCGCGAGCTCGCCCGAGCCCGCAGCCACGCGGGATGCGGTAGCGGCGACCATGCGGGCCCTGATCAGCGGCTTCGCAGTCCGCTAGGAGCTCAGCGGCGGCCTAGGGGAACGTGCAGCTCACCCGGTTAAACAAGCAGCCCGTCGGCTCTACCGGCGCGCCGACGCCGACGACCAGGAAGCTGCGCCCGGGCCGAACTCTCGCGTCGCTCTGGACGCCGCTCACGGCCTCCGCTCCGGCGGACTGCGAGGGCGATATGGCGGTGGGCCAGCTCGCGGTACCACCATAACGACCGGACGAGTGCCAGGCTGCGCCCGTGATTTCGATGATCATGTCACCCGGCATGGCGAAGGTCAGCTTCCAGGCGAGTGGGACGTGCGTGCCGGACACGGTGATCAGCACGCCGAACTTCCCCTGCGACTGCCAGAGGACGCGGTAGCCGAAAGTGAGGTGGGCTGCCAAGGCCCCGCCACCGAGGTTGGCCTGCGGCAGGGACATGCGCGTGGACTTCGGGATCTTTTGGCCCTTGGTCGTGGCGAGCGCGCCGGCGCCGCTGCCGCCCGTGATGCCGCAGCCGGGTACCGCGCACGGCACCGTGCCGACCGCGCTCGGCGGAAACCGAAGCTCAGGGAGCGGTGAGTAGATCAATAGCCCGGCCGCGACCACGAAACCTGTCGCTGCCGCGAACCACGGCGTCACTGGCAGCCCGCGCGCAGCGTGGGTCATCAAGCCCGGGCCGCGGCGCCGGAAGGCCGGCAGCCGCAAGGTCGAACTCGTGTCCTCCGCGTCTCCCGGCGGTGTCGGCTCGAGCCCCGTCCCGGCCGGCGCCAGGGCAGCAACAATCGGGGCGCGGCGGGTCGGATTCACCGTTGACCGTGGCGCCCTGTGCCGGGGTACGCGCTCTCTGCGATGGCGGGGCATCAAGGGCGTTATATCAAGCGCGGCCGTGATCGGCCAGTGCAGAACTTGCGACGCGGGCGCCGCAAATGCAAATTAGGCTCCGGGCCTCCGGAAGTGATCCCAGCCAGCGGGCCCGTTCCAGGTCTGTCCATCTACAAGAATCCCGCTGCCACGGCTGGCCATTCCGATAACCGTCCAGGCCGGCGGCACGTCCTGCGGTGCCGGGAACGTGGCCGCGAGCGCATGGTCCTCACCGCCAGCGAGGGCCCATTCGCGCCAGTCAGCGCCGAGCCAGTCTGCTGCGGCAGTCAGGTCACTGGTGCCGGGCAGGCTAGCCGTGACCACGTTGAGGGCGATGCCGCTTGCTACCGCGATGTGGCCGAGATCAGCGACGAGTCCGTCGCTGATGTCGATCATGGCTGTGGCCCCAGCAGCCGCAGCCTGCGGCCCAGCCCCGTAATCGGGCTGCGGGCGGCGGTGCGCGGCGGTGAGTCCGGATACGTCAGCCGGGATTTTCGGGTTCTTCGTCACGTCGGCCTGGAGCAAGGCCAGGCCCGCCGCTGACTGGCCGACGGCGCCGCTGATCGCCAGCACGTCACCGGCCCTGGCGCCGGCTCTGGTCACTGGCTCGCGGCCGGCCAGGTGACCGAGCGCGGTAATGGCGAGCATGACGTCGTCAGCGCTGGTGATGTCGCCGCCGGCAATGGCAGCGCCGGCCCGGCGGCACTCGGCCGCCATTCCCCTAGTCACGTCCAGAACCCAGGCGACCGTGATGTCTCCCGGAATGGCCAGACCGAATAGCAGCGCCGTCGGCACGGCGCCCATGGCCGCGATGTCGGCGAGGTTCTGCGCCGCGGCTTTGGCGCCGATGTCCTGCGGGGCCGACCAGTCCCGGCGGAAATGTCTGCCCTCGACCAGCAGGTCCGTGCTCGCGACGACCCGGCCGTCGGGCACGGGCAGCACCGCGGCGTCGTCGCCCACGCCGACGACAGCTGACGGATCCGGCGGTAGTTCCGCCTGGATCGCCGCTATCAGTCCGAACTCACCGAGATCGGCGACGGTAATGACGGCCTCCGGCACGGCGACTCGCTGCTGATCGCTGGGCATCTCTACGGTAGCGTTACCGTGACAACCACGACCGTGGAGGGCGACATGGTGCAGGCGTACATTCTCGTCCAGACCGAGGTCGGGAAGGCAGCCGACGTAGCTCTCGCTATCGCGCAGATCAGCGGCGTGACCCAGGCCGACGACGTTACGGGACCATACGACGTCATCGTCCGGGCCGAGTCGGACAACGTGGATGACCTTGGCCGGCTTGTCGTCGCCCAGATCCAGGGCGTGGCCGGCATCACAAGGACGCTCACGTGCCCGATCGTGCACATTTAGACCGCCGCTACCAAACAAACGGCTAGCCGATCGCGGTGATCGGGTTATGGGTGCGGAATCGCGGTGGACATTAGCCCAGTGGATAAAGGCACCGTAATTTCACACCCATGACCCGGCCGCGACGAGTGCCGCCGTCCGCGGGCCGAGTCCGATTTTCGTCGCTGCCCGCAGATCGTCGATTGTGTCGACGTCCCGGCGCAGGCCAGCCAGTTCGCCGGTGCCAGTGCCGGCTGGCCGAAGCGGCCACGTTCCCAGCTCATCTTTGATTTTTTCGGCTGTGGTTGTATCGCCCATAGTGATCTCAGCGGCGCCGCCTGCCAGGTGGCGGTCTCGCGAGCCCGGGCCGAACTGCGGGCGGAACTGCGTCCTCGCCGCGGCTGCGTACAGCGTCGTCCCCGTGCCGTCGGCGTCGGGCACGAACGCCGTCCCGAGCCGCGCCGCGGCGGTGAGTGCCGAAGTCAGCTCTTGCGGCCGTACCGCTGGCAGGTCGCCGGCCAGCCCGGCCCGGCCGCGCTCTGGCCATCGATCCTCGGAGTACGCGGCACCGTGCGCGAGCGCATCGTTGAGACCGGCCATGGGCGTGTCCGGAAGGACGACTGCGCCGAGCCCGGCTGCGATGTCGGCGACCTCCGGATCATCGGTGACCACCAGCACAGCGGCGACGGTCTCGGCCCGGACTGCGGCCGCGATGGTGTCGGCGGCCATCGCCAGTGCGAAGTCAGACCTGTTCTGACCTGCTAGCCCGGTGAGTCTCGATTTGGCCTGGGCAAGTACTTTGACGGGGATTACCAACGACCAGGTCAGCGTGGCCGGGCGAGCGGCCGGGGGGTCGGCGTCGGGTGCCATGCATACGATCCTCCCGCGACGCCTCGACAGGGCGACGCGGGACCGGACAGACTGAGGCAGATCATGGCGCCACGGCCACGTGGCGGCCGGCGGCCCGGAGGGAAGCGATGGCAGGCAAGAAGGCGCGCAGGCCGGCTGATGGCAGCTATTCCAACGCCTGGCGGAACTTCTCCAAGATCCTGCTGCGGCCCGGCATCCGGATGATGATGCGGCTCGACTGGAGCGGCCAGGAGCACATTCCGGCCGACGGTCCGGTCATCCTGGCCGCCAACCACCTGTCCTACATGGACATCTTCGCCGTCTCGCTGTTTGCCGACAGTGCTCGCCGGTACCCGGTCTTCCTGGCCAAGTCATCGCTGTTCACGATCCCTGTGATCGGCCCGCTCATCGGCCGGCTAGGCCAGCTGCCGGTCTACCGCGGACAGTCCGACGCTGGCCTGGTGCTCAGGCAAGCGGCCGAGCTGGCCGCGAGGAACAACGCGTGCGTGATTTTCTACCCGGAGGCCACCGTCACCAGGGATCCCGAGCAGTGGCCGATGGTCGCCAAGACCGGCGTGGCCAGGCTGGCGCTCGAGCGCAATATCCCGGTGGTACCGGTCGCGCACTGGGGCGCGCAGCGGATCCTGCCGTACGGCAAGGTCGTGCCCAAGTTCCTGCCCCGCAAGACCGTGCGGGTCGTGGCCGGGCCGCCGGTCGATCTGTCCGAGTTCGCCGGCCAGCCACTGAACAACCAGGTGCTCAGGGCCGCCACCGACAAGATCATGACGGCCGTGGCCGCGCTCGTCGGCGATTTGCGCGGGCTGACGCCGCCGGCGGAGTTCTACCACCCGGCGGTCGCCCGCCGGAAACTGCGCCAGGATCTGCGGGCACTCTCGGACGCCAGCGGAGCCGACCCGGCCGACCCAGGCGGCCCAGCAGGGGGCGTAGCGGGAGGCCCAGCTGACGCAGGAGGAGTGAACGGCGCTGGCCCCGAAGCTGCTGCGGGACCTGAAGCTGGTGCGGCGGACGCCAGCAGCGCGGGCTCAGCCGGGGAGGGACCGGCGGGAGGGACCTCCGGCCCGTGATCATGTCCGCTGACCGCCACCGCGGCGAATCCCGGTCGGGACTCGCAGGCCGAGTGCAGCCCAAAGAAGCCAGCACCATGAGGGCGGCCCAATGAAGCCAGCACCATGAGGGCGGCCCAATGAAGGCGGCCCAATGAAGGCGGCCCAATGAAGGCGGCACCGTGAGGGCTGCAGTGCTGGGCGCCGGCGCGTGGGGAACCACGTTCGCCCAGGTGCTCTGCGACGCGGGGACCCCGGTGACGCTCTGGTGCCGTCGGCGCGAGGTGGCCGAGCTCATCAACGGCCGGCACGAGTCGCCCGATTACGTGCCCGGGATCTCGCTGCCCGCTTCGCTGCGGGCGACCGCGGACCCGGCCGAGGCACTCGCGGGCGCCGACCTCGTGGTGCTGGCCGTGCCCGCGCAGACCTTGCGGAACCTTCTGATGCAGTGGCGCGATCACGTGCCGCCTGGAGCGGTGCTGGTGAGTCTCATGAAGGGCATTGAGCTGGGCACCGGCGACCGGATGAGCCAGGTCATCGCGGAGATCACCGGCGCAGGCCAGGACCGCATTGCCGTGATCTCCGGGCCCAACCTGGCGCCGGAAATCGCCGCCAGGCAGTACTGCGCCACCGTCGTTGCCTGCGCCGACCTGGCCGTGGCCGACCAGCTTCAGAAGGCGAGTCACACCGCCTACTTCCGCCCGTACACGAACCCGGACGTAGTCGGCTGCGAGCTCGGTGGCGCAGTGAAGAACGTCATCGCAATCGCCGTCGGTATCGCGGTCGGCATGGGGCTCGGCGACAACACCCGGGCGATGCTCATCACCAGGGGCCTCGCCGAGATCGCCAGGCTCGGCGCCGCGCTCGGCGCGGACCAGCACACGTTCGCTGGCCTGGCGGGCATGGGCGATCTGGTTGCTAGCTGCAGTTCTCCGCTGGCCAGGAACCGCGCGTTCGGTGAAAAGCTCGGCCGGGGCGTACCGCTGGCCGACGTGCTTGCCGCGACGACCCAGACGGTCGAAGGCGTCAAGTCCTCGGAGTCGGTACTGCAGCTGGCGCGGGCCCACGACGTGGAGATGCCGATCACCGAGGTGATCGCGGGGGTCATGCACGACGGGCTAGAGATCGGAGAGGCGGTACTGCTGCTGGCCAGCAGGTCCGCCAAGCCGGAGCGTTACGGCGTCTGACGCCGGGGCACCACATTACCGGCGTGATGCACGGGACTGGAGGAGTTCGTGAGCGAGCAGCGCAAGATCAGGGTCGCAGTCGTCTTCGGCGGCCGCGGGCCCGAGCACCAGGTGTCCTGTATGGGCGGCGGGAACATGCTCGGCGCGATCGACAGGTCGCGTTATGAGGTGATCCCGGTCGGCATCACAACCGAAGGCAGCTGGGTGCTCGTCGCCGACGCGCCCGAGCGGCTCGGGGTCACCGAGGGCAAACTGCCGACCGTCGAGGCGGTGGCCGAGCCCGGCTCGCCGCTGGTGCCGTGGTCTGGCGCGGGCACCGTCGCCGCGGCGTCGACGTCGACGTCGACGGCAGGCGGCCTGGTGGCGACCGCGCCCGCGCAGATCCCGCACCTGTTCGGCGAGGTCGACGTCGTACTGCCCGTCCTGCACGGCCCTTACGGCGAGGACGGCACCATCCAGGGCCTGCTGGAGATGGCCGGGGTTCCGTACGTCGGCGCTGGCGTGCTGGCGAGCGCGGTCAGCATGGACAAGGAGTACATGAACCTGATCTTCACGGCCAAAGGCCTGCCGGTCGGACCGTACGTCGTTGTCGGGGAGCGGGACTGGCCGGGCAACCGAGTCGGGGGATGTCCTCTCGGTCGAGGCAAAGCGGGTGCTGGACGACATCGCCGACCTCGGCTGGCCGCTGTTCGTGAAGCCGGCGAGGGGCGGGTCCAGCATCGGCACGTCCAAGGCGCACGACATGGCGCAGCTGCACGACGCGATCGCGCTGGCCCGCCAGTACGACCCCAAGGTGCTGGTCGAGGCCGCGATCGACGGCGCGGAGATCGAGGTCTCGGTACTCCAGGGAATCGACGGGGCACCGCCGGACACCAGCATTCCCGGCCAGCTGCTCGTCGACGGCGGCGAGGAGTTCTGGGACTTCGAGGCCAAGTACCTGGACTCCGCGAGCGGCATGGCGATCCCGGCGCCGGTCCCGGACAGCGCCCTTCAGGAGATCCGCCGCCTCGCCGCGGCGGCGTTCGACGCGGTGTCCTGCGAGGGCCTGGCTAGGGTCGACTTCTTCTACACCAGGGACGGCCAGATCCTCATCAACGAGATCAACACAATGCCGGGGCTCTCGCCCGCGTCGTACTTCCAGAAGATGTGGGAAGCGAGCGGCCTGCCGTTCCCCCAACTGATCGACAGGCTGCTGCAGACCGCGCTCAAGAAGCGGTCAGGGCTGCGCTAAGCGCCGCCCGCCCGGCTACCCGTGTCATTACCGGGGGATATCAGTGAAGCGGCAGCTGACCATGCGCATCAGCGTTGCCTGGCTCGTGACGGTCGCGGGGACCTGGCTGGTGACCTTGCCGCTGCTAGCGCTCCTGATCAAGGTCCACCTGCATCACACGAGCGCCGGCGGGCTCGCGGGCATGGCGGTTGTCAGCGCCACATTCGCGTGCGTCGTCGTCGGAGGCTCCGCCTCCGCCGTCGCACTCCGCGTGCGCCGAAACCACGGCCAGCGCCGCGCCGCGCTCAGCGGCCTGGCCACCGCCGGGGTAGTCCTGCTCTTCTTCTATTCGTACGTCGGGGCCACGGGTGCGCACCTAGCTGCCGCGTGGAAGGCACTGCTGCCGCTGGCCATCGTCACCGCCGCTGAACTGGCCATAGCGCTCCGGCTGCGTCGCTATTGCCGCGACGAGCAACCACCGGGCCAGACGCCGCCAGGCCAGGCGCCGCCGGGCCAGAGACCGCCTGATCAGCCCCAGGGCGCCGCGTGACCGGTAGCGGCCGTACGTCAGCACGCGGGCACGTGTCGTATGTGCGCACGCGGGCGCCCGTCGAGGTCGACGGGCGCCCGCGCCAGCTACCTCCTGGGCCTGGCCCTGGGGTTGTCTAGTTCTGAGCGTTCATCGCCTCTTGGCGTTGACCATGGCCTTGAAGTCCGCCCCCGCCCGGAACTTGGGCACCGAAGTTTTCGGCACTTTGACGGCCGCCCCGGTAGCCGGATTGCGCGCCGTGCGGGCCGGCCGCACCTGCTTCTCGAAGACACCGAAGCCGGTGATTGACACCTTGTCACCCTTGGCCACTGTTTGCTGGATGGTGTCGAGGACGGCGTTGACCGCCTCAGTCGCCGTCTTTTTGTCTCCGATGCGGCCGGAGATCGCGTCGATCAGGTCGCGCTTGTTCATGTCCTCACTCCTGCGGTTCCCCCGTATGGGAGGTCGCGCGGACACTAAGCCGTGCTCGCGACCTCTGATGGCCCTGAAATTAAGGTATCCACTGACATCGCACCAACACCGGGGTCGCTAAACATGCGTCGGCGGCCTGCGCGTCAAGGATGCTGTGTCGATTGCGTACTGAGGCGGATTACGGATTATCCGAGCGATTTCCGTATCCGCGGATTTTTGCCGCGGCTTCGTCCAGGGCGGCCAGGAATGCCGCCACCCGCCGCTGCCCGCATGCCTCATCGGCGCCCGCAGCCTTGACGGCGTCGCACACGGCTATGAACTGCCGGTGCAGCCGTGCCGCCACCGGGCGCGGCAGTTCGAGCGCGGCCATCCTCCTGCGCGCCTCGGCTAGCTGTGCCGACAGTGCGCTGCCGGCTGGCGGCGGCGAAAAGTCAGGCATGAATCGATCTCCCCTAGGTCGATGGTACGCAGCGCACCCACGACCATACGATGAGCGCACGCTGGCGCCATTACCGCCTCGGGTGCGCGGCGCGCCGGGGCTTTCGGCCTAGGAGTTTGGGTCATTGGCCGACTGCCGCCACCAGGCACGTTGGCTGTACGGTCCATACTTGAGCGTGCGGCCTGGCGGTAGGGCCGCGTTTTTGCCCCCGGGCGAGTGAGGTCTGTCGAATGAAGGTATCGGTGGTCAAGGAGACCGCGCCCGGCGAGCGCCGTGTCGCGCTGGTACCCGAAGCCGTCGTCAAGCTGCGCGCGACCGGACTGGACGTCCTGGTCGAGTCGGGTGCGGGCGAAGGAGCCTGGCTAACCGATGACGCCTACGCCGAGGCGGGCGCCAGCATCGTGAGCCGCGCGGACGCCCTCGCGGCCGACGTGGTGCTTATGGTCGGGCAGCCCGACGGCGCGACTGTCGCCGCACTGCGGTCGGGCCAGGCCGTGATCGGCTTGCTGTCCCCGCTGACTGACCCCGACCTGGTCCGGTCGCTGGCAGACGCCGGCGTAGTCGCGCTGAGTATGGACATGATCCCGCGGACGCTGCCGAGGGCACAGCCCATGGACGCACTGTCCTCCCAGGCCAACATCGCTGGATACAAGGCAGCGCTGGTGGCCGCGGCCGAGTTCGGCCGGTTCTTCCCGCTCCTGATCACGGCGGCAGGAACAGCGCGGCCCGCCAGGGTGCTCGTGCTTGGCGTCGGCGTCGCGGGTCTTCAGGCCATTGGCACCGCGCGCAGGCTCGGCGCGATCGTCAGCGCTTACGACGTCCGGCCGGAGACGCGAACCGAAGCGGAGTCGGTCGGCGCCACGTTCATCGAGCTCAGCACCGTCGGGCCAGCCTCAGGCGAGGGCGGCTATGCCCGCGCGCTGACCGACGATGAGCGGCTCGCGCAGCAGCAGGAACTGGCCGCTCACATAGCCCGGCACGACGTCGTCATCACGACCGCCCAGGTGCCGGGCCGCCGGCCACCGCTGCTCGTGACCGAGGACGCGCTGAAGGCGATGACGGCAGGATCGGTCATCGTGGACATGGGTGCGAGCGCTCTCGGCGGCAACGTCGCCGGCTCCGTTCCTGGCCAGACGGTCGTCACCGAGCACGGGGTCACGATTCTCGGCGCATCGGCCTTGCCGTCGAGCATGTCGGCAGCGGCCTCGGCGATGTATGCCCGCAACGTCAGCGCCCTGTTGCTGTACCTGATCAAGGATGGTGAGCTCGCGCTGGATCCCGAGGACGAACTGCAAGCGGGCGTCGTTATCACCTCTGGCGGCGCCGTCGTTCACCCGTCGCTGCGCAAGCCCCAATCATCTGGGGCCGGGCAGCCATCTGGGGCCGGGCAGCTATCAGCGGCCGGCCAGCCATCAGGGGCCGGGCAGCCATCGCAAGCCGAGCCCGCCGAAGGGGCCGTCCATGAATAGCTATCCGGCGCTGCTCGTTGACGTCACCATCTTTGTGCTCGCCCTCTGGGTGGGTTTCGAGGTCATCAGCAAGGTGCCCGCTACGTTGCACACGCCGTTGATGTCGGCGGCCAACTCGATCCATGGCATCGTGCTGGCCGGGGCCATTCTGATCGCGGTGACCGCGCACAACGCGGTGGGCTATGTGATCGCGTTCCTGGCGTGCGCGTTCGCGGCAGCCAACGTCGTCGGCGGCTACGTGGTCACGGGTCGCATGCTGAAGATGTTCCGACGACGGCCGACCCTGCCGACGGCGCCCGCTACACCCGCTGAGATAACGGGTGCGGCCCGACCGAGCGCCAACGGCAAGGGACCCACGGCATGAGCACGTTTGACTGGGTCATCCAGCTCATCTACGTCCTGGCCGCGTCGTGCTTTGTTTACGGTCTGCACCTGATGAACTCCCCCGCCACTGCCCGGCGCGGCAACCAGGTCTCCACAGCAGGCATGATCACGGCTATTGCCGCGACACTGGCGATCGTCATCCACGGGAACCTGATCAGCACGACGGGCTGGATCGTGATGATCGCGGGCGCACTCGTTGGGAGCGCGGCCGGGCTGTACTCGGCCAGGACCGTCCAGATGACGGCGATGCCGCAGCTGGTCAGCATGTTCAACGCCGTCGGCGGCGGCGCTGCTGCGTTGGTCGGCGTGCATGACTACATGCAGGCGGGCGCCGCCGTTTCGGCGACCACATCCGTCACCACGCTGCTGGACGTGATCATCGGCGCGGTGACGTTCTCCGGATCGCTCATCGCCGCGGGGAAGCTGCAAGGCGTAATCACGTCTGCGCCGGTGTCGTTCCCTGGCGCCCGGATCGTGAACCTGGTGCTCGCTGTCGTCGCGGTAGGCATCGGCGCCTATCTGCTTGCCTCGCCCAGCATCTGGCTGCTGCTCGTCGTCATCGTGGCGGCTCTGGCATTCGGCGTCTCGATGGTCATGCCGATCGGCGGCGCGGACATGCCCGTCGTGATCTCACTGCTGAACGCCTTCACCGGCACCGCTGTGGCCATGGCGGGCTTCGTGATCGGCAACTGGGCGCTGATCATTGCTGGCGCACTCGTCGGCGCGTCCGGCGGCATCCTGACCAAGCTCATGGCCGACGCCATGAACCGGTCGATCCGGAACATCATCGTCGGCGGCTTCGGCACCGGCGATGCTGTGGCAGCGGTCATGGGGCCCGGTGGCAGCGTCCAGTCCATCGCGGCCGATGACGCGGCAATCCAGCTCGCGTACGCCTCTAAGGTCATCATCGTCCCCGGTTACGGCCTCGCGGCGGCCCAGGCTCAGCACGAGGTCGCGGCGCTGGCTGAGGAACTGGAATCGCACGGCGTCGAGGTCAGCTATGCAATCCACCCGGTGGCGGGCCGGATGCCGGGACACATGAACGTGCTGCTGGCTGAGGCCAACGTGCCCTACCCGCAGCTCAAGGAGATGGACGAGATCAATCCGGAGTTCGCGCGCGCCGACGTGGCCCTTGTCATCGGCGCGAACGACGTCACCAACCCAGCCGCCCGCCGGGCCGGCACCGCGATCTCCGGGATGCCGATCCTGGACGTCGACCAGGCCAAGAGCATCATCGTGATCAAGCGCTCCATGGGTCACGGCTATGCCGGCATCGATAACGAGCTGTACGTCGACCCGAAGACGAGCATGTACTTCGCGGACGCCAAAAAAGCGCTGACCGAGCTAACTGCCGCCGTCAAGACGCTGGTGGGCTAGTCGACGGCTCAAGCGGCGGCAGCCGGCGCAGGTCGTCGGTGGTGAGCTCGCCCGTAGAGATGAGCAGGGCGGCGAGTTCCTCCAGAGCGCGCGGCCCGCGCAGGCCGGGAACCCCGATCCGGACATAGCGGTTGCGGATGTTCTCGCATCGTTTGGAGACAGTGTGCGGCTGCCAGCCGATGCGTTCGCCAGCTTCCCGTGCGCTGCGGGGCGCGGCGGGACCTGAGTGCTTCCAGGTGAGGTACTCCTCGAACCGGGCCGCGAGCACGAGCCTGTCGCTGTCGTTCAGCGGGGCGCGGAGCTTAGTGGACGTTACTGAACGCTCCGGAACGACCTCGGCGATCGCCTCGGCTGCCTCCTCGTCGCCGGCCTCATCCCCGTCGTCCTCCTCGTCCAGGTCGGGAAGCCGCATTCGCAGGGTGTAGCTGTCGAGAAGGCCGTCGATCCGGACCTTGGCATGCCACTGCTGGAGCGGAAGCGCCATGCCAGGCGGGATATCAGCCCGGAACCCTAGGTCGCCCGACAGGTAGAGCATCGAAGAGGCGCTGGCGTTCGCGAGCCACCACGAACCGGCGCGCCACTCGAAGCTGCCAGCGTTGCGCGAGACGCCGCGGTCATCGTTGGGGAGAACCGCGTCGCAGGTCTTTGCCCGGCCAAAGGTGAATCGCTCGGATGGCCGCACGCGCCACGTGTTCGCCTCGAACATCACGATCAGCAGCACGCGCAGACCTTGCCACGCTGGCCGCCCGGCCCGTCAAACTCCGCGCCTCGACGCACTGTCCCGTGACAGCGCCGCGCCGCCGCGTCACCTGGGGAGGGCTCCCCACTTGGGGATGCCTCCCCTTGTTGCACCACAGGCGTTGGCGTCAGCATCGGACCATGACCTCATGGGACTTCATGCAGATCTCGGCTCGCCGGGTCTGGATTGTGGCCATGGCCCTTGCGTTGGCCGCGGCGTGCGTAATCGCGGCGACCCACGCAGCGAATGCCGCTGCGACGCGACGGCAGTCCGGATTCGGGGCCGCGGCCAGAGTCGCGGTCGATCAGGCCGTAGCGAAGCTTGCGCCGAGCCACTCGATGACCGCGTCGGCCCCTCTTAAGTGAAGCCGCGATAGCCGGGCGGGCCGATACAGGGGCTCGACCTGCTCGGCTGATGGTTCCGGGGTGCTCGTTCCGCGCCTCAGGCCTTGCGCGCTGAGGTAGACACCAGGCCGTATTCTTCGACCGCACGTATTACGCAGCCGGTCGCCGAGACCGTGTCAACGCGGACTGCAGCGGCGAGGCTGCGGGTCTCCGCGAGCGTCTCCTCGTCCCGCCAGAGGGTCTCGCTGATCGAGTGCCCCGTTTGCGGGTCGACCAAGAACAGCGTGCTGCAGAAACCCCTTGTTTCGGCCAGCCATGGCACCGCCGTATCCCCATAGCCCTCGACCGCGTCCTCAACTTGCGACGGATCGACGTCCATCCGGGTGAGCCTCATGCCAGCCCCGCTGCGCATGGGTGCCTCGAGCTCGAAGACGGGGACCTCGTAGCGCTCCACGGAAACGGTGCCCGCAGCTCGTTTGACCGCTTCGCGGCGGCTCGACGAAACCGAGTGCTCACTCGCTTGCATCGCATCCGCCGACGCCCAGAACGACTCGAGTATCGCCAAGCCAGCCTCCGGATTGGTGTAGAAGGAGGTGCCGAGGCTGCCGGGCTGGCTGTCGACTTGTGGCCGTACCTCTGACTCGACGAACTTGACCGAGTCGCCAAGCCGAAGAGGATCGGCGGTAAGGAAATTAAACCGGACATGCAACATGAATGCCCCCCCGCGCCGGTGTGCGGTCTGACCCAATCAACGCGATCTGATCCGCTCATTCCACGCTGCCCCGAGAGCCGCCACGGTGTCAACTGCTTGATCGAGTACTTGCCCGCCACGGGCCGCGGTTGCCGACCATGGACCCTCGCTAGGTGTGGGGAGTACCCAGGACGCGCGCACCGTTCGCGGCGCCGTGTGACGACCTTAGACCCATTTGTTCCGCTACCGGTGTTGTGTGGCGTTCGTTGCGGACGCCACGGATTTGGAGGACTTAATGACATTCATGAACGTTAGTCTGAGCGCTCCCGTCGCACGCGCGGCGGACACGATTACAGGCAGCCTCGGCGTTGTCGGCGCCCGGTTTGTTCTCGACGGCGGGCCTTCCGACGGCCGATTCTCCCTGGTGGAACACCCCATAGTCGCGCGCGGCATGGCCGCACCACTGCACCTGCATACGCGTGAGGACGAGTACTCGTTCGTGCTTGAGGGAAGGTGGGGGTTCTGGCAGGGCGGCAACGTGGCTTTCGCCGAGCCCGGTGACCTGGTCTACAAGCCCCGCGATGTCTGGCATACGTTCTGGAACGCCACTGATGGCCCTGCGCGTCTGCTGGAAGTTATATCTCCTGCAGGGTTCGACCAATTCTTCATCGAACTGGCCGCGCTGATTGGCTCCGGACAAGCCAGCCCGGAAGATATCGCAGCTCTCAATTCTGCTTACGGCCTTCACGTCGACCCGGAAGGGACGGCCACAATCGCCGCCGAACATCGCCTGGTCACCGCCCTGCCGGTATAACCACGGCACCTGGAAAACGAGACGGGGCGGCAATGTCTGACCGCCGATTCCAAATGCCTGGCATGGGCGAGACGTCAATCTTGGCTTGCGCGAGTTGCTGTCAGGTGCAATTGGAAGAGGCCAAGGCTTCCTGCGGCGAGCGCGAGTCCGAAGAGCATGAAGAGTCCATCTTCGCGGACGAAGCGGGCCTGCCAAAGGTCGTACTGGCGCTTCGACACAAGTGTCCAGTCGGCCTGGTTGAGATCTAGCGTGGACACCTCATATCGCGGCCCAGGAAGCAGCCGGGCGTCGCCCTTGGCCGCTCCTACCGCGAACCCGCCCGCGATGACGACGATGCACAATGCCGCGACCGCAGCCAGGCCGACACGTGCGAGCAGCGGCAACGGCACCGGCCACCGTCGTGGCGACCGAGAACGATCGAGACGTCTGCGAGCGACGCCGAACACCATGATGAAAGATACAAGCAGCCATGGCCAACCCGGTCCCAGCACGATGCCGGCCACCCGCGCTAGTTGCCTATCATCGACCAGCACACGGTTCGACGGCCACGAGACGATGCTGTCAAGCGCGGCAAGCGCGAGAAGGCTGGTGCCAGCTGCTGCCACGACTAGGTCAGCAACAGCGCAGGCGCGCGACCGTAGCCGCCACTGCGTGAGTCGCGTTCCCGCCACGACTGGGCCCTGCACCGCTGCATCGCCTCCCCAGCCTTCTCCTTCGCCTGATGATGTCAGCGGATTCGGTGATCGCGCAGTACCTGGTAGGAATCGGAATTCTCATGGTCCCGGTCGGGCTAGTTCGCCGGGGCAGGTGAAATCCGGGTATCTGCACGTACTGCGAGGTGGCGGTCACGAGCGTTTGGCGGCACCATGAAGATACGATGAGACCTCTGGCGCAGCGACCCTGGTTCATGCACTTTGTGAGATGAGATGTGATGATCGGATTCATCAGGAAGCTATGGCGTCGCCACAAGGTCAAGGCTGCCGAGCATCGTACGTATCTGGATCAGGAACATTCGTCAGGGCACGGAATAGACGATGCGCAGCACATAATCACAGAACAAAGCGCGGAACGCAGAGTCCGTTGACACCGTGCTGGCACGCGAACCGCAGCACCGGCGCCCGAGCAAGATCCGTCACGTGAGTCAGTAGGGGTCGCCGGCGGTGCCGCGGCCGTGGCCGCGGCGCGTTCGCCAGCTCATCTGGTCGGCGTTCGGGCGAGAGGCCTCATGGGAGAGACTACCGCCGTGGCTATCAGTGTCGGTGACTTGATCGGGGAGCTGAACTATTCGTCAGACGGCCGCGGTGAGGAAGCGAAGTTCGAGTTGATCTCCCGCGGCGCCGAGGTCGTTCCGGAGCTCGCGGCGCGGGTCGTCGGCCTTGAGCGACTGGGGAAGCTGCTCGCGATCGATGTCTTCGAAGCGCTGGCTGATACGCGTGCCTGCTCATCGCTGATCGCCCTGCTCCGGGACGACGACACTACGGTCGTGGAGTGGTCCGCGGGAGCACTTGGGAGCCTGGGTTGCCCCGGGGCAGTCGCGCCGCTCCTGGAACTGCGCTCCAGGCTGATCGAGACGAGGGTGCCACCCGACTGGACTCGTCCTGTGGCTGTGCGTCGCGCGCTCGGTGACCTCCAGGCTCGTAAGGCAGTCGTCCCGGTCGTCCCTGGGAACCTGAGCGTGCAGCGCGCCGACACGGGCATGGAGCTTTTCAGGTCCGCTGATCTCACGAGGGTCATCGAGGATCTCGCTGGGCTCAGCCAGGTAATTCTTTATTTCCAGGTCTGGCGCGCCGGCGACGACGGGCACCTCTACTGGGTTCCAAGCGACCACGAAAGGTGGACGTTCGACTGGTCCGCGCCTTGGTCCGACAACGTCGACGCAGCGCACGCGGTCGCGCGTGCAAACGCCGCCAAACTAGTCCCTCAGCCCGATCTGCTCGTGCAGCCCGAGTGGATCGACGAGGACGACCTCTCGGCAAGTCGGTGACCCCAAGCTGGCCTTGCAGCTGTGACTGCTCGGGCATGGGCGAGGCGGTAACTGACGGTTCCGGTTTCGACGAACTGCCCCGGCGAAGGTGACGGTCGACGATGGCGGCGCAGAGCCGTGGGTCGGTGAAGGTTTGGGTTCAGCCATCTGGGGCTGCCACAAGTACCGTTTCGGGCGATACGGCTCTGACCTGCCACACCACACCCGCAGGTGTCTGGGCATGGCTGTAACCGGGTAGGCCGAGATGCGTTACTCGGCCTGCCCGGCTCACACGGGTGTAGCTGGATGATGATGATGCGCGGGGAGCTGGTGCTGGTCAGTAGGGCTCGCCGGTTGTTTCGTAGACGCGGCCGCTGGGTGTTCGCCAGGTCATCTGGCCGGGTTTGGTCTGGGTGAGCTGCCACCCTGGGGCCTGCTTGCACCGGTGATGATGCCGGCACAGCGGGGCGAGGTTGCATTCGCAGGTCCGGCCGCCCTGGTCGAACGGCACGGTGTGGTCCAGGTCGCACCGGGCGGCGGGGCGCCGGCAGCCCGGGTGCGAGCACCGGCGCTGCCGGACCGTGATGAGGTGCCGCAGCGACTCCGGCGGCTGGTAGGTGGCCGATTCACGAGGGTGGCGGCAGGTGCCGGTTTCGAGCAGGCCGAGCCGGGCGCTCAGGCCCGCGGCCCAGGTCAGGACGGGCTGCCCGGCGGCGGGGCCGCGGGAGGCGCAGGCGTGCCCGGCGGCCAGGCCGGCCGGGCCCGTGAGGGTGAGGCACCACCGGGTCGTGGTGCTGCGGGCGAGCATCGCGGCGAGCTCGCGGCTGGTGCTGGCGGCGACCGGGCCGTGGCCGGCGACCTCGCCGGGCTCGCCGCCGCCCAGGAACGCCGACAGCGGCATCGTCAGGTGGATCGTGCCGGACACGGCCGGCCACCCCGCCTCCATGCCGGCCGCATCGTCCGCGTTTGCGGCCCGCGCGGGGCCAGCGGCGTCCCGAACGGCAGCGTCCCCAGCGGCATCGCCCGCAGCGGCTTCGTCACCAGCGGCGGCGTCCCCGAGGGCATCGTCGGTGTCTCGAGCGGGGTCACCGGCGGCGTCATTGCCAGGGGCGGCGTCTTCGCCGTCAGCGGCGCTGGCGGCGGCTGGCTCGGCGGTGAGTTCGGTGAGTAGTGATTCGAGGGGGCGGCCGTTGAGCAGGGCGGTGTAGACGGCGGCGCGGAGCTGGCTGATCGTGCCCGCCGCGCCGCAGGCCTGCAGCCACCGGGCCAGGGCGGTGAGCCGGGCGTCGGCGGCTAACACCTCGGCCGGGGGGAGTTCCCGGCCGGCCAGGGCCGCGTTCCCCGACGATTCGTCCCAGGCGGTGACGGCGGCGTCGGCGCGGGCGTCGGCCCGGCGCCGGTCGGCAGCCTCCGGATCCGCGGCCAGCACCGCGCGGCGCAGCCCGGCGCGCAGCTGCCCGGTGGTCCACCCGCCGGGCCCGCCCCGGCATAGGAGCCGGGCCGCGATGCCCTGCGCGGTCGCGTCGTCGGCCAGGACGGCGAGCTCGTCGGCGAACACGCTCGCCTTAGCCCAGTCGATCTCCCCGGCCTGCAGCGCCGCCAGCACGCCGGGCAGCCAGGCCGACGCCGGAGGCGATCGTCGAGGAGCCGGCAGGCGGACCGGCCGGTCAGGGTCAGCGCGGCGGCGATCTCATCGGTCACGTGCTCGGCCAGATGTGAACTGCCCGGCTCGGCCGATGCATTGGCGCGGCGCCGGGCGAGGGTCAGGACGGCGGCGGCCTCGCCGGCGGCGGCCCACGCCGACATCCGCCGCCACCCGCACAGCACCCCGATCAGCTCCGACTCCCCCAGCCCGCCGTGGCCGGCCGTGGTCGCGGCTGCGAGGGCGTCGGCCAGCCACGGGCTCGGCGGCAGGGTGTCCAGGGCCCCGCCGGCGGCGAACCCGGTACCGGCCGGGCCGCCGCGGACGTGGTGCAGGAACCCGGCCGGGATCGACTCGCCCGCCCCGGTCCACGGCCCGGCCAGGTACTCCGCCCGCACCCCGGCCGGCAGCCCGGCCAGCCACGCCTCGAAGTCATCGGGGTCGGTCTCCGGGTCACCGCAGTCACCGGGCTCCCAGCCCGCGTCGACCCACTCATCAGCGAGGCCGTCAGCGAAGTCGCCGGCCCAGTCGTCTTCCGGCCGGCTGTCGCCGGGCCGCGGCGCGGCGCCGGCGCGGGGCGTGGTGCCGGGCCGGGGCGGCCGGGCAGCCGGGCGCGGCGGTCGCGGGGGCTGGAGTCCGAGGTCCAGCTCGCCCTGGCCGGTGATCCCGAACTCGCCCATCTGCTCCACCGCCTCCCTGCGTATCGACTTGCTTTCGCTCATAGTATCGAACGCCACCGACATTTCCGCGGCGCCGCCCGGTCACCCATTGCGCCCCCGCGCCCAGATCCGGTTGAATCGGCTCAGCCCGCCGAACGTCGCGTATAGCCAGGGAACGGGGTGGCATTGGCCGGTCACCAAAGCCGCGTGCCCGGGCAGATGTCTTGGCTCGACGGCAACCTCGAGCCGGGCGACCATCTGGTCGCCGGAACCTTCGGCCAGGTCGGCCGGGCTCCCCGCTGGGAGCAGCCGCTCATGCACATCGCGATTGCGCCGTGCGCGCTCGGCGCGTCGTGGTTCTTCTGGTCGCTCAGTACCGCTGGAGCACCGCCGGACAGTTTGCCCTTGCTCGTCGTCGCGCCCGTGCTTCTGACAACACTGCCACGCTGGCTGCGCGATCCCATGTGCATCGCGGTGACGACCCGATACGTATTCCTGGTCCGGATGACTAGTAACGGCCGCAAGTTTGTGCGCATCGAAAGTCGCACCCCGCTTGCATCGGTGAGCGGCACTGATGAGCGCGCCGGCTACCGTCGGCGGATCATCCGGCTCGCAGGACCATACTTCCCCAAGCAAGGTCTGCAGTTCCTCGTCACCGGCGGCCGGCGCGCAGATCTGGACGGCGTGCTCGCGGCGATCAGCGCGGGTCACGACGCGGTCGAACCGCCTCCCGCCGCGGCCGCCAGCCAGAACCTGCGGTGGTGAAGCCGCCGCGGGCCTTCAGCTACGCGCAGTTCCTGCAGCAGGTCAACGCCTCGTGCCAGCCTGTCCTCGGCGACGACGAAGTCATCGCGGCGGCGAAGGGTGGTGTCAGGTCCGCCCCGTACCCGCTTGCTTGGCTCTGCGCAACCAGCGGCGTGGTGCTGACTGTGTTGCTCAGCGCAGCGACCTATGCTCGTGGCTCTCACTCGCGAGTGTTGGCCGCCGCGCACTCGGCTGGCCTGCCGATCTCGGCCTGGCCCAGATGATCCGCTAGGCGCTCCCGCCGCGGTCGGGCGGCACTGGCAGAATTCCCAGGAGGCGGAGAGGAGCACGCCAATGAGCACGGTCGATGCCGATGTGGAGGTCCCGGACGTCCCCGTTCCCGAAAATAATGATCTTGAACTAACCGAGGCCAGGAACGCGCGCGTCGGAGCCATCACGGTCCGGCGGATGTTGCCGCTGCGGACGCGCCGCAGCGTCGGCGCCTGGTGCTTCATCGATCACTACGGGCCGCTAGACCTGGACGGCGTCGCCGGTATGAACGTGCCGCCGCACCCGCACATCGGACTTCAGACGGTGACCTGGCTCCTGACCGGGAACGTGCTGCACCGCGACAGCCTGGGCTCCGAGCAGCTGATCCAGCCTGGGCAGCTGAACCTCATGACATCCGGCCGCGGCATCGCGCACGCCGAGGAGTCGCCGGCCGAGCACGACCCGACACTGCACGGCGTGCAATTGTGGGTGGCGCTGCCCGACGCCAGCAGGCAGGTCGATCCCGCGTTCGAGCATCACGCGGCACTCCCGACGGCGGGCCTCGGCGGCTTCCAGATCACGGTCCTGGTCGGCGAACTGGCGGGCGCGAACTCACCGGCTACCACGTTCTCGCCGATCGTCGGCGCGCAGCTGGCGGTGGCGGGGCGGTCAGCCAGCGGAATGCTGCCGCTGCGGCCCGAGTACGAGCACGTCATCTTCGTCGCGAGCGGCGAGGCCGGTGTCGACGGAGTCCGGCTGCATCCCGGGCAGCTCCTGTACATCCCGACCGGGCGGCACGAGACGGCGGTTGCCGCGCATGCCGACAGCACGCTGCTGCTGCTCGGCGGCGTTCCGCTGGGCGAGGGGCTGCTCATGTGGTGGAACTTCGTCGCTCGCACGCCAGAGGAGATCGCCGCAGCGACGGCCGCGTGGCGGGCGGGCGAGTTCGCGCCGGTCGGCGGTTACCGAGGCGATCCGCTACCCGCTCCGCCGCTGGACGCCGCCCTGCTGCGCCGCCCGCGCTGACCCACCGCCCGCGCTAGGCGCCCGCGCTGACCCACCGCCCCGCTAGGCGCCCGCGCTAACCCAGCGCCCGCCCTCGTGCTGAGCAGGCGCTGGGTTGGCCGTACGCGGCGCCGAATGGGCGCCTAGCTCACCCGCCACAGGATGCCGGGGTCGCCAGCGACACAGGGGCCGATGACGAGCTGCGTCCCGGACGTGGTGCTGTCGCCGGGATCGGCGAGGCACAGCCCGGCAAGTGGGCTGACGACCTGCACACCCGCCGGACCGCCAGCCAGCTGCCACACCTGCGATGGATTAGTCGTGCACGGACCAAGCCGAACGCGCGTCCCCGGCGTCGTGGCTCCGGCCGTGAGTCCCAGGCACTGCCCGCCCAAGTTGAGCGTGCCGTTCGGCTCGAGGATCCACGCCTGCGCGCTCGTGCCGTTGCAGGTTCGGAGCGTGACGGCGCCTACCTGCTGACCCGAGGACCGCACGTTGCTGGCGCAGTTGCCGGGGATTCCCGAGGTCAGCGGTCCGGCCGGCAAGATCCACTGCTGGGTCGTGCTCGGCGTGCTCGAGCTGCCGGTGTTGTTGAATGTGGCCTTGCAGACCGCAGCGACTGCGGGCGCGCCGTTGCTCGTGCCCGTGTCGGTCAGGCAGCGGCCGTCACCCAGGTTGGTCAGGACTGTCTTCGAGCCAGCCTGCCAGCGCTGTGCGCTGGTGCAAGACGTGAGATCGAGCCCCACGGGCGACGTGGATGTCACGGCCTTGGCGGCCAGGCAGGAGCCGTTGACGTGGAGTGAACCATCGGCAGCGACCGTCCAATGCTGATTAGTCGCCGAACCGCACGTCTCGATGGCGATGCTGGTCGACGACAACGCGGCCAGGCACTTGCCGTTCGAGTGGAGCACGACGTGCCCGGCCGGCCCTGTGCTTGCCGCGTGCCCAACTGTCCACGCGAACGAGCCGGTCGCCAGCGCAGTGCCCGAACTGTCCGTCACCTGCACGTTGACTGTGTAGTGTCCGCCGATCGCCGGCCAACCCGAGATCAACCCGCAGCTGTTCATCGCCAGACCTGGCGGCAGGCCTGTGGCCGAGAAGCGCAGCGTGCACCCGGACAGTCCGTCCGAGGCGGGAACCTGGTACCGGACCGGGCTGTCGACGGAGCTGGTCTGACTGCTCAGCGATCCAAGTGCAACTTTCGCATGCACGTCCCATGTGAACTTCTGCGTGGCGCTCGCGTCGCCGGTGGCTGATGCTGTTACAGAGACCGGGAACGGGGCCGCCGTCCCAGGCAGTGTGCCGGTCAGCGCGCCGGTATTGGCGTCCACCTGGAGCCCCGTTGGCAGACTCGTCGCGCTGTAGGTGATAGCGCCGCCGCCATCGAGCGCGTTGAGCTGCCGACTGATGGTGCCGCTGACCTGGTCGCTCTGGCTGGCGGGTGCGGGCAGCTCGAGCGCAGTGCTGCTCAGCCAGCTCGCGTCCGTGTTGCCAGAGATTCCGGGCACCGTCGCTGCATTGGTGTACTGCCAGTACGTCCAGGAACTCCAGGCCGCGGGCACGACGGGCATGCTGGCGTAGCTCGCGACCCACAGCGGGTCGGCGGCGAAGGCTGTGCTGCCCCCTGTGCACGAGTTCCACCAGTCTTGGGTGGTGTAAAGCGCCGGTAGCTGCCCTGTGCGCCGGCTGGCCTCCGCGACGAACGCCTTGATCCACGCGACCATCTGCGTCGGGGTCAGGCCGTAGCACTCGTTCGTGCCGTCTTGGCTGACGTATGGGTCGTACTCGATATCCAGGGTCAGCGGCAGGGTCTTCCCGTCCGCCGGGTAGTTCGCGTGATCGAGCGCGTAGTCAGCCTGAAGCGCGCCGCCGGAATAATTGGGGATGGCGAACGCGTACGGCGCGCTCAGCATGCCCGCAGCCTTTGCTCCGGCAGCGTCGGCTGCGTAGTAGGGGTTGGTGTAATAACTGCCTTCGGTCGCTTTGATGAACGCGAACTTGTACCCCGCCGCCGCCACCTTGCTCCAGGTGATGGCCGCCCCGCTCGGATGCTGGAAGGACGCCACATCGATGCCCTCGACGGTCGAGGCCGCGGAGGGCAGCGCGGCGGGCCGAATTGTCGCGGCCGACTTAGCCGCGACAGCGTGACCCGACAGCAGGCGTTCCAGCTTGGGCGAATGGGTCGCGCCCACGTTGAAGCGGTCTATGCGGCCGTGACTTGTGCCGGTCTGGGTTGTGGCCGCGCCCGTACTGGCGGATACAGCGTCGGCGCCGGCTGACGCACCGATGAGGACGACTGCGATTGCGGCGGCTGCGGTGGTGAACGCGCGGCGCATAGAAGTTTTCATCTCCTGTCCGTCGGCCCCCCGATGGATCGTGGCGACAAAACCCGCATATTACCGGGACTGAAGTGCCCACCGCAGGGGTTAAACGGCACGCCTGGCCCACCGTCGTCACCACCCGTGCATCACGGCGCCGGAATGCCGAGCTGGCCAGCGCAAAGATGCTGAGTATCGATCCAGTAACGGCCACGGCCGTCCATCCGCCGGCCGACCAGAGCGCGGCGGCAGCGTTTACCTAGCGCCGTACTCCTCGTCGGTGACGTGCTCGCGCCAGTCCGTCTCCGGTTTGTCTGCGTCACCGACGCCTTCGGTGATGGACAGGTGCGTCATGAACCGGTCGGGCGCGGCGCCATGCCAGTGCAGTTCGTCGGCGCGGGTGTAGACGACGTCGCCAGAGCGTATCTCGGTCACCTCGGCGCCTCGTGACTGCATGAGGCCTGCGCCGTCGGTCACGTAGAGGGTCTGGCCGAGCGCATGGGAATGCCAGGCGGTGCGGGCGCCGGGCGTGAAGCGAACGGCGCTCACCCGCACGCGTGACGGCTCCTCGCCCCTGGCAATGCCGTCGATCCAGACGTCGCCGGTGAACCACTCAGCCGGACCTTTAGCCGACGGCTGCCTTGGCAGAATCTCCATCAGACTCCCTTTCGTGAATACCTCCAGCGGCTGCCTAGCCACTGCTGGAGCGGACCACCAGGGCAAAGTACACCTGTTACGTCTTGTCATCCGCTCGAGCGAACTTCAGGCCTGACGGACGACGCATCGGAATCCGAGGTGGCAGGTCGAGGTGTCAATTGGCTGGGGCATGCGTGCGGCGGGACGGTAGCGGCGGCAGTAATTGGGCGCGCACAGATGTGATCCGCCCTTCATCACCTTGCGAGGGATACCTAGGTGGAGCTGAGCGCCCTCGATGCTCTCTGCTCCGTTGCCGCCGACTGGATCGACGCGCGGAGCCAGCGCACCACAGCAGCTCGGCGTATTGGTCGCAGCGAAATGGCGATCGGCGTACCAGTCTGACGTCCACTCCCACACGTTGCCGATCATGTCGTGCAGGCCGTAGCCGTTGGCCGGGAACGCCCCGACCGGCGAGGTCCCGGCATATCCATCCAGTTGCAGGTTCTGGTACGGGAACTCGCCCTGCCAGGTGTTGGCCAGATAACGGCCGCCAGGGCTAATTTCGTCACCCCACGCGAACTCGGCGCCGGTCAGGCCTCCGCGCGCCGCGTACTCCCACTCCGCCTCGGTGGGCATCTGCTTGCCTGCCCAATTCGCGTAGGCGAGAGCGTCAGGCCATGCCACGTGGGTCACCGGGTGATCGAGGCGCTCGCGCAGCGACGTGCAAGGTCCACCTGGGTGCTGCCAGTCTGCGCCCGGGACGTACGACCACCATCGGTAAGGGTCACTCAGGTCCACCGGATGCGACGGCGGCGTAAACACGATCGAAGCCGGCGCCAGCATGGCCGCCTCGGCGCCGGGATACGCCGACGCATCCGCAGGCCGCTCGGCCAGAGTCCAATGCCCGGTGGCCGCGACAAATGCCTGGAACTGGGAATTCGTGACCGGATACCGGTCGATCCAGAATCCCCCGACGCTCTCCAATTGCGCCGGCGCCTCCTCGGGATAGTGACGGTCGGACCCCATGATGAACTTGCCGCCGGGGAGCCACACCATGGCATCAGGCTGCTTGCACATGGACGGTGGCCGGGGCAACCAAAGGGACACTAGGTCAGCTCCTTGCGAAGGCAGAGCGGCTCGCTGGCGGCAGTCACCGAGCCGCGTCCTTATCGGCGGCGACCGCGCCGACGCTGTCGCTGCGCGGGCAGGCGGACCGGCTGACCGCGACCCGGTCCAAGTCCCGGCCGTAATGGCGGGAGGCGAGCAAGAAGAAGCCCGCGGCGAATGCGCAGAACACCGGGATCACAGAGAGAGCGGCCCGCAGCCCGTACGCATCCGAAATTGCGCCGACCACAAGCGGGCCGAGCGCAAAGCCGAACAAGTTCTGCACAAGCGCGGCCATGGAGACGGCACTCGCACGCAGGGCCGGATGGACGACGTCCACGCACACGGCTCCGACCACTCCGAATGGCGCGGTAATCGTGAACCCGGCGACGACGATGACGAGCAGCTGAGGGCCGCCCGGCGCCATGGCCGCGAACGCGGCCACTAGCAGGACCAGGCTCACGAGCGACAGCACAGCCGGAAGCAGCAGCCGCAGGCGCTTATCCCGGCGGGCGATACGATCAGCGGCGATCGAGAGAATGATCTGGCCGAGGAATCCGGCCATCATCACGACCGCCGTCCTGGCTGCGGCCTGACCAGTCGTCAGCCGTAGGTAGCGATTGAAGTAGCTGGGCAGCCAGGCGTACAAGGCCGACATGACGACAATCTGAGTCGCTCCGCCTAGGTACGCTGCAACGGCGGAGCGTGGCGTCAGCAGCTCGGCAAGTACGCCCCGCGGGCCGAGCTTGGGTGCCGGTGCTTCGGCGGGGACGTGACCGGCGCTGGGCTCTCGTATCCGGAGGAACAGCAGCGCCAGCAACATGCCAGGGATGCCAGCGACGCCGAACGCGACCCGCCACCCCCACTTCTCAGCGATGACCCCGCCGGCTACCGCACCAAGCACCGAGCCGAGGGACGCCGCAGACAGGAACGTCCCGAAGACGCTGGCGCGCATGCGCTGCGGAAAGACCGCGCTCAGCAGCGCGCCGGCGGCAGGAGCGTATCCGGCCTCGCCGAGGCCGACAGCCCCTCGGGCGGCGAGCAACTGCGCGTAGTTGCCGGTGAAGGCGGCGCTGACGGTGGCGAGACTCCACACGCTGCCCATCAACGCGATGCTTCTCGCCCGTTTCCACCGGTCCACCAGCAGCGCGACCGGCAACGTGCCCAGAGCAACGGTCACCGAGACAACCGAGACCAGGCCGCCGAGCTCGGCGTCCGACAGTCCCCAAGCCCGCTTCAGGTAGGGGAACATCGCTACGACCAGCTGGCGGTCCAGGTAGCCGGACATCATCAGCGCAAACGCCATCGCGAATACGCCCCAGGCATACCTGCGGTTGTTGCTCGACTCGCCGTATGGCTCAGTCGGCGCCCCCGGTGCAGCCGGCGTTGCAGTGTCGAGGCTCACCGCGCAGCGGGCGCGACAGCGGCGGAGACTGTGCGCAGGCTGTAGGGAGCCGGATCAAAGCGACGAGTCGCGCGGCGGTACTCGCGAGTCGAGGCAGGCCAGGGTACCGAGGCCACCCCGTCGGCGTCCTGGTACCAGCTCTTGCAGCCGCCGACAGACCAGACCGTGCCCGCCAGCCGAGCCGTGAACTGCTCGATGTAGGCGCGCTGCTCATCGGCGCGCACCTCGACGCTTGCGATGCCGCGAGAGCGCATCAGCCGCAGCGCATCCATCGCATACGTGACCTGGCATTCCTCCTGAAATACGTGGGAGTTGTGCCCGGTCGTGCTGCCCGCGCCGCCGAGGCGGAACAAGTTGGGAAAGTTGGTCACGGTGACGCCGAGATACGTGTGCGGACGGCCGTTCCAGCACTCTGCCAGAGAGCGGCCGTCTCGGCCGCGCAGGCGGCCGGCGATCGGCGGGTCGGTGACGTGGAACCCAGTGCCGAAGATGATCACGTCGGCAGGATGCTCGCCGCCATCGGAGGTGACCACACACCGGGCCCGGACCTCGCGGACGCCGAAGCTGACCACGTCGACATTGGGCGCTGACACGGCTGGGTACCAGTCGTTGGAGATCAGGATGCGCTTGCAGCCCAGCTCGAAGTCTGGGGTAAGCCGCTGGCGCAGCGCAGCATCCGGCACCTGCCGCCGAAGGTGCCGCAGGGCGAGCCTGGTGGCGACCCGACGCACCCGCGGCGACACCATGATCCTCCATGTCACCAGCTCACGTAGCAGATACTGGCGCTGGCGCACGAGGCGCTGCAGCCACGGCGCTGCCGCGTAGAGCCGGCGTTCAAGCCGGGTCGCAGAACGGTCCATCCGCGGGGTGACCCACGGCGCCGTGCGCTGCAGCACCGTCATGCGCGCGACCTGTGGCTGGATCATGGGCACGAACTGAATCGCCGAGGCGCCCGTGCCGATCACGACGACGTTGCGACCGATCAGGTCGACGTCATGCTTCCAGCGGGCCGAGTGGAACACTTCACCGGCGAAACGGTCCAGACCCGGCAGGTCCGGGACCGACGGCTCAGCGATCGGGCCGCTCGCGTCGATGAGCACATCCGCGGCGATCGGTCCGGCGCTGGTCTCGATCCGCCAGAGCTGGGCGGCGTCGTCCCACGCGGCCTCGATCAAACTGCAGCCAAGGCGAATGTGCGGCAGCAGCCCGTACTCGCGGGCGACCCGTCGCAGGTAATCGCGGATCTCGGACTGGCGCGAGAAGGCCCGGGCCCAATCCGGATTGGGCGCAAAGGACAGCGAATACAAGTGCGACGGGATGTCGCAGGCACAGCCCGGATAGGTGTTGTCCCGCCAGACGCCGCCGACCTCCGGCTCGCGCTCCAGCACGGCGAAGTCCTCACCGTGGCCTTTGAGCGCATGTGCCGCGGCCAGCCCGCCGAATCCCGCGCCCACCACGAGAACGCGAAGGTGCTGCTGGCCGGGATCTGCCGTCATGCCTGGCGCTCCTCTAGGAACAGTAACAAAATTCGTGTTATAGTTTCATCCATGCTAGCAGCCGTCAAGAGCTCAGTGCCCGCCGAGCCGTCAGGCGTGCGCCAGGATCTAGAGGTACGCGCCCCCCGCCGCCAGCCGGTCCAGGCCCGCAGCCGCGAGACAGTCGAGCGGATCCTCGACGCGGCCGCGGTCCTCCTAGAAGAGGACGGCGTGGATGCCGTCACCACCCGCGCCATCGCTGAGCGGGCCGGCATCACGGCGCCATCGTTGTACCGCTTCTTCGCCGATCGCGAGCAGGTGCTCGATGCGCTGATCGAGCAGCACCTGGAGCGGCTGAGCACATTCCTCACCGAGGCCGAGGCAGGCTGGACGCCGTCGTCAATGACCGAGTTCGTGGAGCGCGAGTTCGGCTTCTACGTTGCCTACTTCCGGGCGAGCCGCAACGCCGCGCGGCTGTGGCTGGACGGGCGGGTCTCGCCGACAGTGCGAGCCCGAGTCCTGCGCTACAACCGGCAGACGGCCGAGCGACTGCACGGCCTGGCCGTCGAGGCTGGGCTGGCAACACCGCAGACTGACCTACTCGTATTCGTGATGCTGGTCGAACTCGGCGACCGGATTCTTGATCTGGCTTTCCGCGAGCGCCGCGACCCCGACCCCGAAGTGATCCTCCATGGCCGTCTCGCGCTGGCCGCCTACCTGGAGGCTGCGCTGCGGCCATAATCCCCAGCGCCAAACGCCGATCAGCCAAGCGGCCGCCGCGCGCCGCCGCCCCAAGCCCCAAGCCGGACAGGAGCTGCCACCTTGCCTTCCCACGACGACCTCCCCCGCACCACACTGCCGATACCCGACCGCCCGCAGCCCGGGCTGACGACCTATGACGCCAAGGACCCGGAGACGTCCTACGCACCGATCACGCCACTACGGCCGCCGGGTGGCGCGCCGAACGTCCTGGTGATCCTGCTCGACGACGTTGGCTTCGGCGCGTCCAGTGTCTTCGGCGGCCCCGTCGATACGCCGGTGGCCCAGCGGTTGGCCGGCGGCGGCCTGCGCTACAGCCGGTTTCATACGACCGCGCTGTGCTCACCGACCCGGCAGGCGTTGCTGACCGGCCGCAACCACCACTCGGTCGGCATGGGCGCCATCACCGAGCTGGCCACCTCCGCACCCGGGTACAGCACGATGCGGCCCAACACCAAGGCCACGCTGGCCGAGACGCTGCGGCTCAACGGCTACGCCACTGCGCAGATCGGCAAGTGCCACGAGGTGCCAGTGTGGGAGACGAGCCCGGCTGGCCCGTTCGACCGGTGGCCGACCGGCAGCGGCTTTGAGTACTTCTACGGCTTCGTCGGCGGGGAGACCAACCAGTACTACCCCACCTTGTATGAGGGCACCACCCCCGTGCAGCCCGCCCGCACACCCGAGCAGGGGTACCACCTGACCGAGGACCTGGCCGGCCACGGGGTGGACTGGATCCGCCGGCAGCACGCGCTGCAGCCCGACCGCCCGTTCTTCCTGTACTTCGCGCCCGGCGCGACCCACGCCCCGCACCACGCCCCCAAGGAGTGGTGCGACCGGTACGCGGGACGCTTCGACACCGGCTGGGACGCGCTGCGCGAGGAGATCTTCGAACGGCAAAAGCAGCTCGGCGTGGTCCCGGTCGATGCCGAAATAACTAAGTTCAACCCGGAGATCCCGCACTGGGACGAGATGGACGACGACCTCAAGCCGGTGCTGGCGCGCCAGATGGAGGTCTACGCCGGGTTCCTTGCCCACACCGACGCCCAGATCGGCCGGCTGGTGCAGGCCCTGGACGACCTCGAACTGCTGGATGACACGCTGGTCTACTACATCATCGGCGACAACGGTGCCTCGGCCGAGGGCACCATGCGTGGCAGTTTCAACGAAGCGATCAACTACAACGGCCTGAGCGCGCTGGAGACCACGGACTTCCTGCGCGGCAAGGCGAACGAGCTCGGGAGCCCCACCGCCTACAACCACTACGCGGTGGGCTGGGCCCACGCTTTGTGCACGCCGTACCAGTGGACCAAACAGGTCGCCTCGCACTGGGGCGGCACCCGCAACGGCACCATCGTGCACTGGCCAGCCCGCATCGGCGCCAAGGGCGAGCTCCGCCACCAGTTCGCGCATGTCATCGACGTCGCGCCGACCATCCTGGAGGCGGCTGGCCTGCCCGAACCCGCCACCGTGCACGGGGTCACCCAGGCGCCCATCGAGGGGGTTTCCATGGGCTACTCCTTCGGCGAGGCCACGGCACCGGAACGGCACCAGACGCAGTACTTCGAGATCGCAGGCAACCGCGGCATCTACCACCGCGGTTGGACCGCGGTCACCAAGCACCGCACCCCTTGGCAGCTGCTGGGCGCGCAGCTCGCGGCCTTCGACGACGACATCTGGGAGCTGTACGGCCCAAACGACTGGACACAGTCCCGCGACCTGGCCGGCGAGCAGCCTGACGTGCTGCACCGGCTCCAACGGCTCTGGCTGATCGAGGCAACCAAGCACGGCGTACTGCCGCTGGACGACCGGGGCCTGGAGAGGTTTATCCCCGAGCTGGCCGGCCTGCCCGAGCTCATCCGCGGGAATACCCAGGTGCTGTTCCCCGGCATGGGCCACCTCAACGAGAGCTCGGTCATCACCATCAAGAACCGGAGCTACGCCGTCACCGCGCAGATCCTGGTTCCTGACGTCGGCGTCGAGGGCGTCATTCTGTCGCAGGGCGGCATGGCCGGCGGCTGGAGCCTCTACTGCCGCGACGGCTGGCTGCGCTACTGCTACAACCTGGTGGGCCTGCAGTACTTCTACGTCGACTCGGAGGTCAAGCTGCCGCCCGGCGAGCACCAGATACGGATGGAATTCGACTACGACGGCCCCGGCCTGGCCAAGGGCGGCACCGTCACGCTCTACCTCGACGGCGCGGAGATAGGCAGCGGGCAGCTGCCGGTCACCCAGGCCGTGGTGTTCTCCGCCGACGAAGCCACCCACGTGGGCCGCGAGTCAGGTTCGCCCGTCGCGCCGGACTACCCGCCGTGCGGCACCGATTTCACCGGTGAGATCCGCTGGGTGCAGATCGACGTGGATGACGCCGCAGCCAGCCAGGAGCACCTGATCCCCATCGAGGAACGCTGGCGTATCGCCATGACCCGCCAGTGACAGCACCGTCTAGCCGCCGGCGTGCCCCACTCCCGACCGCAAACCGAACAGAGACCGGCACCATGAACGAGATCACCTTCGCCAGCGGCAGCGACCGCTGCTCCGCATGGCATCTGCAGGCGACCAGCGACGCCTTCGAGGGCCTGGGCGGACGGCCCTGCGTCGTCATGGCACCGGGCTTCGGTAGCACCCGCGACAGCAGCCTGCTGGGGTATGCGGACGGCTTCGCCGCCGCCGGGACGGACGTCCTGCTGTTCGATTACCGCGGGTTCGGCGCGTCAGGCGGGTCGCCGCGCCAGCTCGTATCCGTGCGGGGCCAGCGCCAGGACTACCACGCGGCCGTCGCGGCGGCCCGGCACCTGCCCGGCGTCGACCCTGAGCAGATCGCGGTCTGGGGGATTTCCTACTCCGGCGGCCACGTGGTCGCAGTCGCGGCCCGAGACAAGCGCATCGCGGCCGCTATCTCGGTGACGCCGGCCATGGACGGCGTCCCGGTGCTGATCCAGCTCAGCCGTAACGGCGGCGTAGCCCACCTCGTGCGTGCGGCCGGCAACGGCCTGCGCGACGCGACGCGGGCACTGGCCCGCCGCGCCCCGCATCTTGTCCCGATGATCGGCGAGCCGGGCTCCAGCGCGATCATCGTCCAGGCAGGTGGTGAAGAGGCCTTCGCCGCCATTGCAGGCCCGGGCTGGAGGAACGAGCTCTGCGCGCGGACCGCGCTTGGGGCCGGATTCAACCGGCCGATCAGGTTCGCCTCCCGCGTGAGCTGCCCGCTGCTCGTGCAGGTCGGGACCAGCGACAGCATCTGCCCGCCGGGGGCCGGCCGCCACGCCGTCGCCAAGGCCGGTACTCGCGCCGAGCTGCGCGAGTACCCCGTCGACCACCTCGACGTCTACGCCGGCGCCTGGCAGGAACAGGCCCTCGCCGACCAGCTCGGCTTCCTGCGCCGCGCGTGGCCAGCAGCGGCCGGAGAGCAAGGTGACGCCCATGCGTGACCAGCAGCTGCCGCCCAGGCTGATCCAGATTGCCATGTCGGTTGTCGACCTGCGCGATACCGAGCGATGGCTGCGGGAGGGGTTCGGATTCGTGCCCGCTGGCGGATCCCGGCGCATGATGCGCGGTCCGCTCGCATCCCGAATCCAGGGGCTACCGCGCGCCGCATCGACGTGCTGGTGGCTGCGCGACCGCAACGACTGGTTCCAGCTCGAGATGTTCCAGTTCGAGCGACCAGTCGCCCGGCTGATGCCGCACGACGCCCGCGCGTGCGACCTCGGCTACACCCGCGTCGGATTCTGGGTAGCCGACTTTGACGCCACCATTTCCCGCCTGGCTCGCATCGGGACACGGCCTCTCAGTGATCCGATCGGCGAACCGGGAGGCCGGAGAGCATGTGTGCGCAGCCCGGACGGAATCTTCGTCGAGATCATGGAAGACGACCCGAACATCTCGCGTGGCGGTCGGCCGCCCGCCAGTGCGGATTGTCCGGTTGCGGCACGGTCAGTGACACTCTCGGTCGGCGACCTAGACCAGAGCGCAGCCTTCCTGTCTGCTGGCCTCGGCATGCCCCCGTCCGGGGCAGCGCTGCGGCGCCCCGAACACGAGGCTCTGTGGGGCCTGCCGGGAGCGGCGACCCGCAGCCAGGTCTTTGATGCTGGCGATGTGCTGGTCGAGGTCGTCCAATACCTCGATCCGGTAGGCCGTCCCCGTCCGGACGGCTACCGCATCAGTGACCAAGGCATACTCAACGTGGCCCTCGGAACTCGCACCAAGGACCAGTTCGACGCGGTGCACCAGCGAGCGTGCGCCGCCGGTGCCCGCCCCAACAGCAGGCCGCTCCGGATCCCCGGAGCCGGGGTCGTTTACGTCAACGATCCGCAGCAGTTCTCGGTGGAGATTGTCCAGCTGTCCAAGGCCTCCGATAAGCACTGGGGATTCACGCCGATTCCGATCACCAGGCGCCCTCAGCCGGACACTCACGCAATCGAGCAGACGGTGCATATCGCTGCCCCGCCCGCCGTGACATGGCAAGTTATCTCCGATCACGAGGCGATGTCGCGGTGGGCCGGGATCGGGCCGGTTCGCCGGATCGTCGACGGTGAGATCGAGCCCAACGGGCGCGGATCCCAGCGAGCGCTGCACGTCGGCGGCAACATCATCGAGCAGGTCATCGCCGACAACCCGCCCGACTCATACCGCTACCGGATCATCAAAGGATCCCCGTTCGTTTGCCATCAGGGGGGACTGTTGCTCCGGCCTCACGGCGGCGGCACCGCAGTGACCTGGCGGATCCGGTTCCGTCCGAAGATTCCCGGCACCGGCCGGCTGATCGCCGCCGGATTCGGCCATGCGCTGAAACGGCTGATGACCACCAGGCTCCGCTGCTATGTCGAGCATCTCGCCCAGCAGAAGGATGGCATCGCAGAACCAGCGGAGATGGCGCCGCCGACGAGCCACCGCATTCAGCCACCCGAACGCCAGTAAGTGACCCTGCGGGCCGACGTCGGCGCCCCGAAGATGTCGCCGGTGCCAGCACCGGTGTCGCGACTTTCGACAACAACAGGATGGTGCGCAATTAGTTCGTCTGACGTCAAAGGCAGGTCCGTGGGGATCGTCGGCGGAGTCGCGGTCGTGGCGTATCTGGCCGCGATAGCGCTTACCCCTGCGCACGCGCCCAACTCCGAATCAACCGGCGCCCAGATCGTCCACTATGCAACCGTCAATCGCGGCCAACTGCTTGCAAGTGACCTGCTGTTCGCCATCGCAGTGGCCGTGCTGATGGTGTTCGTCGCCGGGCTGTACCGCATCATCAGGCGCGCGGAGGGCGAGGACGGCTGGCTCGCGATCGCCTCGCTGTCGAGCGTCGTCGCCGGCGCCGGGATCTTCGGTGCTGGCACCGCGCTGTTCATGACCGTCGCGTACCGGCCCGTCGCGGATCTTGCTGTGGCACGGGCGTTTTGGGACGCCGGCTGGCTGGCCTACAACTCGGCGGGATTCGCATTTGTCGCGTGGATCGCGATCGTCGTAGTAGCCGCGCTCAGGCACCGGGCGCTGCCGCCGTGGACAGCATGGATCGGCATCCCGGTCGCGCTGATCAACCTTGCAGGTCCGTTCGCCGTGAGTGCGGGCACCGGCGGGTTCTCTCCGCAAGGCTGGCTCGCACTGGTCGTCGGTCTCACCTTCGCGGTGTGGCTACTCGCCGTTTCCCTGGCGGCCTGGCGATCGACCCGGCTTCCGGCCACGATCCGCTGACGGCTCGCGGCCTTCCCGCGAGAACCTGCCCTCGGCTGCGACCGTCTTGCATCGGCGGCGGTCCTTCTCGTCGCGGCAAGCATGGGGCGTCTCTACGGAGAGTTTGCTCTTAGTTACGCTGAGTCTATGCGCGCCATCACTGCCATACCTGGGTGGCCGGGCTCGGCCGCACTCATCGACATGCCGGAACCGCCGCCCGGCGACGGTCCCATCCTGGTTCAGACCCAGGCCATTGGCGTCTGCGGCACTGACGTAGAGATCATTAATGGCGACTACGGGTGGGCGCCCCCAGCCGAGGAGCGCCTGATCATTGGGCACGAATCGCTTGGACAGGTCATCGAGGCCGACCCAGGGACGGGATTCAACACAGGCGACCTGGTGGTCGGCATCGTGCGTCGGCCTGACCCCGTCCCGTGCCCGGCGTGTGCGGCCGGGGACTGGGACATGTGCGCCAACGGGCTGTACACGGAGCGGGGAATCAAGGCCAGGCACGGCTACGCCTCGGAGCGATACCGCATACACCCCGAGTACCTGGTGGCCGTAGATCCCGCCCTCGGCACCCTCGGCGTCCTGCTCGAACCGGCCACGGTCGTCGCGAAGGCCTGGGATCACATCGAGAAGATCGGCCGCCGGTCCACGTGGTCGCCAGCAAAGGTGCTTGTCACCGGCGCCGGGCCTATCGGGCTGCTGGCCGCGCTGCTGTCCACGCAGAGCGGCTACGACACATCCGTGGTTGACCTGGTCACCGAAGGCCGCAAGCCCGATATGGTGCGCCGACTCGGGGCAACTTACTTCCACATCGACGAGCTTGGGAAAGCGGCCGCCGAAGCCGACATCATCGTCGAGTGCACCGGCCACGTCCAGATGCTGCTCGAGTCGGCCCCGGAGCACGCGCGGCACCGGATCATCTGCCTCACTGGCGTCTCGGCCGCCGGAGAAGGCGTCACCGTCGACCCAGGGCGCCTCAACCTGAACATGGTGTTGCAGAACTCCGTCGTCTTCGGCTCCGTCAATGCCAACCGGCACCACTACGAACTCGCCGCTGAAGCCCTCGCCAAAGCCGAACCGGACATCTTGGCGGACCTGGTCACCCGGCAGGTGCCCCTGGCCCGCTGGGCCGACGCCTACACGCGGCAGCCCGATGACATCAAGACCATTCTTACTTTCCCCGGCGCACCAGCCTGACCGCTTGCCTGCGTCGTCAGGTCGCTGTCTTGACGGAACGGAGAGTCGCTGTGACGTCTCATGCCCCTGACGACCGGAACGGCGATCACGACGTTGTGGTCATCGGCGCCGGCCCGGCAGGGCAGTCAGCAGCCGAGTTCGGCGCGAGACTGGGCTACTCCATTGCCCTGGTAGAGCGCGACACCGTTGGCGGCACCGTTGTCACCAGCGGCGGTGCTCCGACCAAGACATTCCGGGAGGCCGCCGCGTACCTCAGCGGCTTCGAGAAGGAAGAGATCTACGGGGTCTCGCTGTCAGCACCGCCGGAGATCGTCTACCCGACGCTCCTGGCACGCGCGCGCGACGTCAGCGAACAACTACGGAAGCTGACCCTCCGGCAGATCAGCGAGCTCGGCGTAGATCTGATCCCCGGCGAGGCGCACCTGGACGCCGAGCACGAGGTCGTCGTCCGCCATCGCGGCGCGCAGCGGCGACTGCGGGCCGACCGAGTCATCATCGCGACGGGCTCGAGACCGCTGCGACCGGCTAGCGTGCCGTTCGACGATCCGTGCGTCTTTGACTCCGAGACCATCGCGAGTATCGGGCGCAGGCCGCGCGAGCTGCTGATCGTGGGTGGCGGTGCAATCGGGATCGAGTACGACACCATCTTCGCGGCCCTCGGCATTCCGGTGACCATCCTCGACGCCGCCTCGCGCCTAGCCACCATGATGGACGGCGAGATCTCCCAGCGGCTCGAGCAAGTCCTGCGCAAGCGAGGGAACCGGGTGATTCTCGGCACCGGCATGGCCGCCGTGCGCCGGGACGGCGCCAGTCTGGCTGTCGAGCTGGGCGACGGGCGGCAGCTCCGGTTTGACGCGCTGTTGTTTGCCGCGGGCCGCAGCGTCAGCACGGCGGGACTCGGCCTGGAGAGGGCTGGGATCAAGATCGACGAGCGCGGCCGGATCATGGTCGACTCCGACCGGCGGACCAGCTGCCCCTCGGTATTCGCAGCCGGCGACGTTATTGGCCCCTCCCTCGCATCGATCGCCAGCGACCAGGGACGCCAGGCCTTGTGCGGAGCGCTCGGCCTTGACTTTTCCGTCCACGTCGACCAGACCCCGGCCGCAGCCATCTATGGGCTGCCGGAAGTAGCGCGCGCCGGCAAGAGCGAGGAAGACTGCGCCGCAGAGGGGATTCCGTATGAGGTCGGGCGGTGCGAGCTGGGCACGACCCCACGCGGGGTCATCGCAGGCCAGGAAGGCCTGCTCAAGCTTATCTTTCATGGCGGCAGCGGGGTTCTCCTCGGCGTCCACGCGATCTGCGAGATCGCGTCGGAGATCGCCGGGACCGGTCAAGCCATGATTCACAACAAGGCGACCATCGAGGACGTGGTCCGGATGGCCTACAACACACCGACCTACACCTACGGCTACAAGCTGGCCGCTGGCGACGCTCTCACCAAGCTGAATCCCGACGTTCTACGCGCGATGCGCTTGCCGTCCAAAGCCCACCGGATTTGAGCAGGCAGCGGCAGCCGGCATGAAACTCGAAACCCTCGACGCCACCTTCGTCATTGACACCTTCCTGCTGCTCCTGATCGGTGTCGGCCCCAAAATCGCGCTGGTGCCCTTCCTCGAGATGACCAGCACAATGCCGGAGGCAACCCGGCGCCGGGTCCTGCGCAAGATGCTTACCACCGCGGCATCGGCCGCCGTAGTCCTGCTGGTCCTTGGCGGCTTGCTGACCAGACTCCTGCACTTCTCGCCGGGGGCGCTGGGCGTATCCAGCGGCATCATCCTGCTGATCATCGCGGTCGCCATGGTGCTCGGGCAGAACGACGGCAGCAGCGGTGGCATGGCGGACAAAGGCCGAGACCCCATGCAAGCTGCCGTCTACCCGCTGGCGGTCCCCTATCTGCTTAACCCGGCCGGCATCGTCGTACTCGTCACCGCCTCAGCCGAGGCCAGCTCGGTCGCGGTGTTCGCTGTCGTCGTCGGCATCCTGATTGTGATCCTTGCCCTGGACGTCGCCGTGTTCCGGTGGGCCGTCCAGGTCGGCAACCATATGGATGCAAGCCGGATGCTCGTGACCGAGAAGATATTCGGATTTCTGCTAGCGGCGCTGGCGGTGCAGCTAGCCCTCAACGGCCTGGCGGATGTCGGGGTGATACACCTCACGGGCCACTGACCGGATTGGCACTGGACGGATTGGCACTGCACGGATCGGCACTGCACGGCCGTGACTTGAGGCCTCCGAAAACGCATGCGTTTGGTCGTATTGTCACAATGACAAGGTCCGCTCGACCTCGTAGCCGACCGCGTTCCCGGCGATGATGATCGCCCTGGACGCGAACCACAGCCCGATGAGCAACGTTGCTGCTCAGCCGATGACGAGGATTTCGGCCACGACACCGACTGCTGGGCTGTGCGTGCCGAGGAGCCACCGGAGCTGAGTATCGATCTCGGCAATTCGCTCGCGCGTCCGTGGCAACTCGTTGTCAGATTGCCCGAACCCCCCGCCTGCGCCAGAACGCAGCTCAAATCGCTCGGCGGTCATGCTGCGCATCCGATCGTTCACGGAACCGTACATCCCTGACAGCCCGGCCGCCAGGATCGCTGATGTGGTGATGAGAACCGCTGGGGAGACCATGGCCTGAATTGCATCGATCGCGCTGTCAGGCACGCCTTCTCCTTCCCGCTGGAAGCCGACGAAATTCGCTTGAGCCGTCGAGGCTCGGCGTCGCCCTGGCGATGACCCTCCGTAATAGTGACTTTAGGAGGCGACCGTCGAAGCCTCTGCCATGGGGGTGCGCTGGAGGGCGCGCCCAGCGAGATCGTTCTGCGGCCGTCATACTGGCGGCGATCCCGGCTGGCAAAAGATGAGGACCCGACCGCCGTTACCGGCGATCAGGCCCATGACCTGCTGCTACGTGAGTAGCCCCGACCGGATTTGAACCGGCGCTACCGCCTTGAGAGGGCGGCGTCCTGGGCCGCTAGACGACGGGGCCAGGTACTTTCGCTGCTCCCACACGACGCCGGCGCACCCCGACAGGCGACTGGCTACCGCACGGAAAACCGGCACTCGCGCGGTCTCGTAGAACCGCGTGCCGGGGGATCAGGTTAGCGCACAGCGCCGACCCGCGCCAAACCCGGCACGGCCAACGCGGCGGAATTGAACCAGCCCGACTCAAACAGCACAGCATGATTCGTCGATTTCCTGGTACTTTCCCGGCCATGCTCGCATTCATAGTTGTACTGATCGTCGTCGGCCTTGTAGTTGGACTGATCGCGCGCCTCCTTGTGCCCGGTCGGGACAACATCGGGATCATCGGCACGATCCTGCTCGGAATCGTCGGCTCGTTCGTCGGCGGATTCCTCTGGGAGCTGGTTGAGTTCCACAAGATCGAGACTCACCAGTTCCGCACCGTCGGCATCATCGGCTCCATTATCGGCGCCATCGTGGTGCTGCTTCTGCTGCGGGTCACAGGCCTGGAACGAGGCCGGTCCCGCCGCCGGAGCCGGATTTAGGGTCAAGGACACCGCGAAGGTGGCCCGCAGCACGAAGCGCGGCTGCCAACCAGGCAGCCGCGCTCGGTCTTTGCGCGTAGTCGCTGGGGTACCAGGACTCGAACCTAGACTAACGGGGCCAGAACCCGTCGGGCTGCCAATTACCCCATACCCCATGGGAGCGCGCCCCCGGACTACATCCCGAGGCGCCAGTGCAGTGTAGCCGAAGCCAGACGCACGGGCCAAAGCATCCAGGCGGTCGGCCAGCCACAGTCCGCCCAACCTAGCCACACGATCATCGCACGGTCGTTTGCAGGGTTTTCTGCAGGTATGGGCCAGGGGGCCGCGACCAGCGCGCGTCACGGCTCGAGGAGCTCGAGGAACTCAAGTCGATTGCCGTGCAGGTCGCATGTATAGAAGCGGCGGTGGTGCGGGAAATTGCCGTCCCATTGGACGTCCCGGCCCCGCTCGGCTAGTGCGTCCGCAAGCCGATCTAAACCGCCCACGAGGATGCCGGGATGTGCCTTGGCAGCGGGACGGAAGCCTTCTTCCACTCCGAGGTGGATCTCCAGGCCGCCCAATCGGAACCAGCAGCCGCCACGGGCGGCGAGCGCCGACGGCTTCTCCAGCTCGGTCATGCCGAGGACGTCGCCGTAGAACTTACGAGCGAACTCCTCGCCTCCCGGCGGAATCGCCAGCTGAACGTGGTGCAGCCCGTGAAAGCCGACTCCCAAATCTGCCCCATTACTTGCCCGACAGAACTGTCTGTACTCGTCATTGGTGCATCCTCAGCCGCTATCGACGACCCGGTTGATGAGCGCGCCGATGCCCTCGATGCTGACCGAGACGCTGTCGCCGGCCACGACCGGGCCGATGCCCTCAGGAGTCCCGGTCAGCAGGACGTCGCCTGGAAGCATCGTCATCACCGCGGTCACGTGCGTGACGAGTGTCGTGATGTCGTGGATCAGCAGTGACGTCCGCGAGTCCTGCTTGATGTCGCCGTTCAGGGTCGTCGTCAGCCGCACGTCGGCAGGATCCAAGGCGGTCTCGATCCACGGGCCGAGCGGGCAGAACGTGTCGAAGCCCTTCGCCCTCGTCCACTGGCCGTCCTTGGCCTGGAGATCACGGGCGGTGACGTCGTTCGCGCACGTGTACCCGAAGATCACCTCCGGCACCCTCGCGGCCGGGACATCGCGGCATAGCCTGCCGAAGACAATCGCGAGCTCGCCCTCGTAGTCGACCCGCTGCGATAGGTCTGCTGGGCGGACGATCGCGTCGCCGGGACCGACCACGGCGGTCGACGGCTTCAGGAAGATCAGGGGCTCGGCGGGCGGCTCGGAGCCTGTCTCCCGTGCGTGCTCCAGGTAGTTCCTGCCGATTGCGACGACCTTGCTCGGCAGTACCGGCGCCAGCAGCCGCACATCAGCCAGCCGATACGCCATGCCGGTGAGCTTGGCCTCGCCTGCACCAGGCCCGAACGGGTGGCCGACGATCTCTGCGACGCTTAGTTCGCCGGGCTCGCGGCCGACCGCGTCCGCAGTCCCGTTCTCCCCTGCCGGGGCAGTGCCGCCAGCGCCAGTGTCGCCGTGAACCGTGGCGCCATTGACGATCCCGCTGTCGATGCCGCCGTCGACGATGCCGAACTTGACCTCGTCGTTGACGGCAAACCTGGCGATGCGCATCGGCTGCTCCCGCTGTTGTAATGCCAGCTGTTCGATGGGCTTACTGCATGTAGCCCTCTACCTCGGGGATCGGGCGAGGCGCGCTTCCACTCGGGTCCTCACCGAACTCGCGCCGCGCCCGTCGCTGGCGCAGCAGATCCCAGTACTGGTCGAGCTCTGCCTCGATCGCGCGGAGTTGCTCCTGCTCCTGATCGGTCGTCAGCTCGCCGGAAGCAAGCCGCGCGCGCAGATCGTGCTCGGTCCTGATGAGCTCATCAATGTGACCGAGGATGTCCTTATCGTCCATGGAGTGATCCCTTCCCTCGCGGCTCCGCCCATCCTTCCATCCCCCGCGTCGGGCCCGGCCCCCGTGCCGGCCATGGCGGCCCGGCCATCGCGGGTCGGGCATCGCGGCGGCCATAACGGGGCGTCCGCAGAGCGGACATTCGGTGTCGGACATGCGGTGTAGGTTTCCACCGTGCAGCTCACTCGCAGCCGCATCATCGCTGCGGCAATGGACTTGATCGAGCGCGACGGCGCCGATGCCGTATCGATGGAGCGGCTGGCGACAGAGCTCGGCTGCGGACTGATGTCGCTGTATCACCATGTCCCGTCGAAGTCAGCCCTGCTGGACGGCGTGGCCGAGGCGGTCATCTCCGGCATGGAGAGCACACCTGTGTCTGGCGGCGAGTGGCGAGAGCGGCTCCGGTCGCAGGCCAGGGCGTTCCGTCGGGTCGCAAGAGGCCATCCGCGCTGCGCGATGGTGGTCGTGAGCAGGCCGCCGTCGTCGGCAGGCATGGTGCGGCCGGTGGAGGCTGCGCTCGCCGCGCTCCGCGATGCCGGACTTGGCGGACAGGACGCCGTCCGGATCGTCCGCGCCTTCGTGGCGTACATCATGGGCTCGCTGTTGTTTGAGATCGGCCTCGCGCCGGGTCCGGACGCTACCAACGCCGAGGGTGCCGAGACGCATCGCCCGCGGCTGCGCCCAGCCGAGTTCCCGCAGCTGACGAGCCTGGGCGCCGAACTTAGTGCTCGTGACCCGGACGCCGACTTCGAGTTCGGCCTGGAGTTGTTTATGCACGCGCTCGAGGCCACGCACTCTGCCCGCGCCGCGCTAGCCGCAGGGCCGAGCTGTCCGCAGCGCTGAGCTTGGCGCACGGCCGAGCTGGCCGCACCACGGTGCCCGTGGAGTCAGATCCGACGCAGCCTGCGACCGGTCAGCACACCTTATGCACCCAGCCGTACGGATCGGGCAGCTGGCCGAACTGAATCCCCAGCAGTTGCTCGCGCAAGTGCATCGTGACAGGCCCAGGCTCCCCACCGCCGATGGTCCAGCCGCCCGTCGCGCCGCGGACCGCGCCCACGGGGGTGATGACCGCGGCGGTACCGCAGGCGAATACCTCGGTGATCTCGCCTGACTCACAGCCGGCTTGCCACTGGGCGATCGAGATTGCCCCCTCCTCGGCGGGGATGCCGAGGTCGGGCGCCAGTGTCAGGAGCGAGTCCCTGGTGACGCCGGGGAGCAGCGTCCCGGTCAGCCCTGGCGTCATGATCCGGGCGCGCGAGCCGGAACCGTGGACGAAGAAGAGGTTCATGCCGCCCATTTCCTCGACCCACTGATGCTCCATTGCATCGAGCCAGACCACCTGCTCGCAGCCGTGCGCAAGCGCCTCGAGCTGGCCGGCGTAAGCGCCCGCGTAGTTGCCGCCGGTCTTGGCCTCGCCTGTCCCGCCGCGCGCTGCCCTGGTGTAGGAGTCGGCGAGCCAGACCGAGACCGGCTTAAGACCGCGGGAGAAGTAGGTGCCGGCCGGCGAGGCGATGACCGCGAACATATAGGACGCTGATGGCCTGCTGATGCCCAGGCCGACGTGGGTGGCGAACATGAGCGGCCGGAGATACAGGCTTTCCTCGCCGCCGGGCGCGTCGGCGCCGGGCACCCAGTCCCGATCCTGCGTCACAAGCAGCTCGAGAGCCCGGACGAACGCGTCCTCGGACAGCCCGGGCATGCTCATCCGAGTCGCCGAGCGATTGAACCTGGCCGCGTTCGCGGTCGGCCGGAAGATGACCACCGCGCCGCTGGCCTGACGGTAGGCCTTCAGGCCCTCGAAGATCTCTTGCGCGTAATGCAGGACCGCGCTGGCGGGATCAATGCTGAACGGGCCGTACGCCCGCAGCTGCGCGTCATGCCAGCCGACGGCCTCGTCCCACTCGATCGTCACCATGTGGTCGGTGAAGACCCGGCCGAAGCCCGGACTGGCCAGCAGCTCGGCGCGCCGGGATGCTCCGACCGGTTCCGCTGAGGGATGAATTGCGAAGGTAATCCCGTCCGTGGCACCTGCGCTCATCGAGCCCTCCCTGCTCCGGGGCGCGGCGCCGTTGCCGCCTCCCTCAGGCCTAGGCTAGCCCGCTACGCGCTCGGCGATGTCATCACCGATCTCCAGCGTGGACCGCGGCGACCAGGCGCCCTGACGCTCCAGCAGGTCGTCGGACACTGCCTGCTCGATCCTGGCGGCCTCGGCCGATAGGCCGAGGTGCTCGCACAGCATGGCTGCGGACAAGATGGCGGCGGTCGGGTCTGCCTTGTGCTTGCCGGCGATGTCCGGCGCGCTGCCGTGCACCGGTTCGAACGTGCTGGGCGCCGTCCGCTCCGGGTTGATACTCGCGCTCGCAGCGAGGCCGATGCCGCCCGCGACGGCCGCGCCGATGGCGGTGAGGATGTCGCCGAACATGTTGTCGGTGAGGATCACGTCGAACCGCTCTGGCTGGCTGAGGAAGTAGACCGCTGCCGCGTCCATGTGGCAGTACTCGGTGGTGACGTCGGGGAAGTCGGCGGCGACCTCGCTGACCGTCCGGCGCCACAGATCGCCGGCATAGGCGAGCACGTTGGTCTTGTGCACGAGGGTCAGCCGTCGGCGGGGCCGCTCGGCCGCGCGCTGCAGCGCGAACCTGGCGACGCGGCCCACACCAAACGCAGTGTTGATGCTCTCCTGAGTGGCCACCTCGGCGGGCGTACCTTTGCGCATGACGCCGCCGGCCTCGATGTACGGGCCCTCGGTTCCTTCCCTCACGATCAGCATGTCGACCGACTCGGACCGGACATTGGCCAGCGCCGAGGCGACACCCGGGTACAACCTGACCGGGCGCAGGTTGACGTACTGGTCAAACTCGAACCGCAGGCGCAGCAGCAGGCCGCGCTCCAGCAGGCCACTCCGCACGCTCGGATCACCGACGGCGCCGACCAGGATCGCGTCATGGGCGGCAAGCTCACCGAGTACCGAGCCAGGCAGCACCTCGCCCGTCCGGTGGAATCGCTGGGAGCCCAGGTCGTAGCTCGTCGGCTCAATCGTCAGCGAGCCCACGGCCCGCAGGACCTTAATAGCCTCGGCGACGACCTCAGGGCCGATGCCGTCGCCCCCGATCACCGCAAGCCGGATAGTTTGTGCAGCCACGGCAGTACCTTACTGGCCGGTTGCTGTCGAGTGGCAAGCCGCCGACGGCCAGGTGACCTGTTCAGGCCTCGATCGCTCGTCAGGCCTGGATAGCTCGTCAGGCCTGGATAGCTCGTCAGGCCTCATCTAGGTCAACAACCCTGGCCAGGCCGGCGCCGATGGCGGCGGCGATCTCACTGAGCAGGTCAGCCCGCACCGCCGAGTCGACCGACAGCACCATCAGGGCGTCGCCGCCCTGGGCGTGCCGGCAGACCTGCATGCCAGCGATGTTCACCTGGTGGCTGCCGAGTATCTGGCCTACGGTGCCGACCACGCCCGGCCGGTCCGCATAGCCAAGGAAGATCATGTGGTCGGCCGGGGCGAGCTCGGCGTCGAGGCCATTGACCTCGACTAGGTGCTCGGTCTGGCGGAGCCCCGACAAGGTGCCGCTCACTGAGATCAGCTGGCCGTCGGGCGCAGTACCGCGAACCGTCAGGAGATTCCGCCAGTCATGGCTCACCTGGTCGGTGCTGAGGCTCATCTCGACGCCGCGCTCCTTGGCCACGAGCGGCGCGTTGACGTACGTAACCGGCTCCTCGGTGACGCCGCCGAAGAGGCCCTTCATCGCCGCCAGCTCCAGCACGCTGACGTCGAGCGCCGCGATCTCGCCTCTGGCCTCAACCGCGACCGACGCTGTCGCACCACCGGCGAGGGCGGCGAAGATCCGGCCGAGCTTCTCACCGAGCGGCAGCCATGGGCGCAGATCCTCGTGCACGGCACCGCCCTGCACGTTCACTGCGTCGGCGACAAACTCGCCTTCCAGCGCGAGCCGGACCGACCTGGCGACTTGTATGCCGGCCTTCTCCTGTGCCTCGTGGGTGCTCGCACCCAGGTGCGGGGTGACAATCACGTTGTCGAATTCGAACAGCGGGCTATCGGTGCATGGCTCCTTGACGTAGACGTCGATTCCGGCGCCAGCGACCCGGCCCGCACGTAGCGCGTCCGCGAGCGCGACCTCATCGACAATGCCACCGCGGGCCGCATTGATGATGCGGACCTCGGGCTTGACCAGGTGGAGCTCGCGATCGCCGATCAACCCTGTTGTCTCGACGTTCCTGGGCAGGTGGATAGTGATGAAATCCGCCTCGGCTAGCAGCTCGTCCAGGCCGACCATCCGGACGCCAAGCTGGGTCGAGATTGTCGGCGGTGCATACGGGTCGTAGGCGATCACGGTCATGCCGAATGCGGCCAGGCGCTCGGCCACCAGCGCTCCGATCCGGCCTAGGCCAAGGATGCCGACGACCTTGTCTTGCAGCTCCACTCCCGTATAAGCCGACCGCTTCCACTGGCCGTTCTTGAGGGAGGCGTTGGCCTGCGGCACGTTCCGAGCAAGGGCGAGCAGCAGCGCGACCGCGTGCTCAGCGGCGCTCACGATGTTGGAAGCGGGCGCGTTAACGACCATCACTCCGGCCTTTGTGGCCGCGTCCACATCGACATTGTCCAGGCCGACGCCGGCGCGCGCGACGACCCGGAGCCGAGGAGCGGCGGCAATGGCCTCGGCGTCGATCTGCGTCGCGCTGCGGACGATCACGGCGTCGACGTCGGCCAGCGCCGACAGCAACTTGCTCCGGTCCGCGCCGTCGGCGTACCGGACCTCGAACGCGGCTTCCAGCAAGGCAAGCCCCGCCGGGGACAGGTCTTCGGCAACCAGGACGACAGGTGCGGGCACAGAGTTCCTCCGGAATATCGGGTCAGGCATGGTGCCGGCAGGGCCCCTGCCGTCGGCTTTAGCCTAAGGCTGCCGTTTCCGGCGCGGCGGCGTCGCGCGGGTCAGCCGCACCTCCGCCGGCGCCTGAACCTGGTCCGACCACCGGAGCCGGGCCCTCCACCGGGACCGGGCCGTCCACCGGGACAAGGCCGCCGCCAACCGGACCCGGCCGCGGACCCGCCACCAGCCCCGTGCCGACGACAGCCAGCGACTCGATCCCGTGCGCTGCCATCGGCCTGGCTACGAGGTAGCCCTGGCCGAGTCCGCAGCCCATGGCACGCAACAGTTCCAGCTGCTCCGGCCGCTCGATCCCCTCGGCCACGATCTCGATGCCGAGGTCGTGACCGACCTGGACGATGGTGCGGGTCAGCATGGCCAGCGTGCCGTCGGTGCCGAGGCCAGCCACAAACGAAGGATCGATCTTGATGATGTCCACAGGAAGCTGGCGTAGGTAGGCGAGCGAGGCATAGCCGGTGCCGAAGTCATCGATCGCTAGCCGAACCCCAAGCTGGCGGAGCCGGGCCAGCCCGTCCAGAATTGGGCTGTCGATCTCGATCAGCACTCGCTCCGTAACTTCGATCGTCAGCGCGGACCGCTGCAGTCCTGCTTCGTCAATGGCCGTCAGTACAGACTCGGCGAAGCCCGCCGCGCTGACCTGGCGCAGTGAGAAGTTAACGGACAGCCCTACCGGCCAGCCCGACGCGCGCCAGAGCGCCACCTGCCGGCAGGCCTGATCGAGCACCCAGGCGCCGAGCGGGACGATGAGCCCGGAATCCTCCGCGACGCCAAGGAACTCCAGGGGCGCGACAGACTCGCCGCCGCGTGACCACCGGACAAGGGCCTCGACGCTTGCCACCCGCGACGTCGACAGCTCGACCACCGGCTGGTATTCGATGCCCAGGCCGCCGGCCTCGATCGCCGCCCGCAGATCGGAGGCCAGCTCCAGGCGTCGGATCACGTCCGCGTGCATGTGCGCAGCGAACACCTCGACCCGGCCGCCTCCTGCGTCTTTCGCCCTGGACATGGCCAGGTCGGCGTTACGGAGCAAGTGGTCGGCCAGCTCCGGATCGGCGAACGCGACGCCCACGCTGGCCGTGATGGACACGTCCCGGCCCGCGATCTGGAACGGGTCGGCGGCGATCGCGCCTGCAAGTCGTTCGGCAATGTCGACGATCTCCTGCGGGCTGCTGGCGCTCTCGATGAGGACGGCGAACTCGTCCCCGCCCCAGCGGGCAACCGTGTCATGTGCCGGCACCAGGCCACGCAGCCGTCGGCCAGCCTGCGCCAGCAACAGGTCCCCGGCACCGTGGCCGACTGAGTCGTTGATGGCGGTGAAGCCGTCGAGGTCGACAAAGATCGCGGCGATGCGCTCGGCCGCCATGAGCTCGCCAGTAGCCCCGTCACGGTCGTCCGCCAGCAGATCCTTGGCCCGTTCCTCCAGGTAGGAGCGGTTCGGCAGCCCCGTCAGCCCGTCGTGGAAGGTGAGGTGCGTGACCTGCCGCTGCAGGGCGACTTGGTCGCTGATATCCCGCGCCGTGACCAGCAGCAAATCCGGCCGGCCCGTTTCCGCGTACTGCGACACCGTGGCCTGCACGTGCCGCCACGTGCCATCGGACGACCTGACGCGACAGGCAAGGTTGCCGGTCATATGGGCCGTGTCGGCACGGACCACCGCGACGGTCCTGACCACGTTCCCAAGATCGTCTGGATGCACCAGAACGGGCAGCCGTGCGCCCCGCAACTGCTCGGGTGTGTAGCCGTAGTGCGCTACTGCCTTGCTCGCGTAGCTGATCAGGCCGGTGGCGTCGCAGACGAGCACGACATCGCTCGTCCGGTCGGCAAGCTGGTAGAACTGGCCGTCGGCCTGGTCTGCTAGCACCGACATTGCCGCTGCCCGGCGGAGCAGCCCGGCGATCCTGGCTACCAGGGCAAGCGCCAGCAAGGCGCTGGCGAGGAGCGGCCCCGGACCGCTGTGCCCCCAGGTCACAATCGCAAAGATGAAGGTAACGAGGCTGGCCACGCCGGTCGCACCGAGTGCGATCAGGGTGGTGGTCGGCGGATCATCGGCCGCGGCGCCGGCCTCGGCCGCTGACCTGCTCGCCTCCGCGTACGGCCGTACCGCGCCGGCACCGAGCAAGCAGAAGGCCACGAGCCAAGCTAGCTGGGGCCACGAGCCAGGGTGCATGCCGCTCGCGCGCGCCTGAACCGCCACGAAATCGCCGAGAGTCGCCGCGCACAAGGCCAGGTATGGCGTCAGCGCGCGACGCCCGGCCCGAATCGCCAGCCACAGCGTCCCGGATAGGACCATCACGTCGGCGACCGGATGAATCAGATCCACAGTGAAAAAGCCAGGTCCGACCGCCGACGCCGTATAAGCGGACCGCAGGACGGCGATCCAGCCGACGCTGAAGACCGCCAGCACGAGGAGGCCGGCGTCGAGCAGGTAGCCGGGATCGGAGACCCGCCGCATGCGAATCTGGCCGTCCTGCGCGGCGGGCGGCGCGAGCCGGAGCAGGCCCAGAACAAGCGGCGGCAGGCCGAGCAGCGCCAGGAGGTCGGTCAGTGTCAGCTGGATGACGGCCGGGGTGACGTCGCCAGCGCTGGCCCCCTGGGCGGCGAACGCCGCGCCCCAGGCAACCGTGGCGACAGCGAGCCAGCCGCTTGCAGCGTCGCCTTGTCGGGCACGGCGGATCAGGAGCGCCGCGGCCGCAGCGGCCAGCAGCACTCCAAGAACTGTCCAGACAAGCGAGGACGGGCTCATCGCGGCCAGGCGAATGCGTGCGCCTGCACCGGGCGTGCGTGCACCAGACCTCCTGTCGGTTACGTCCCGTACGAGCGAAACCGAACTCTGCTAAGCGAGCCAGAAGACGCCGAAGGCCGTATGCCGTGCAGGGAGGTCATGCCTGCGGCTCGTCATTGAGCGACGGCAGCACACGACGCGCAGACGGTGCCAACAGTTCCGGCACGCCCTGACGGGGGCTCGCCGGAAACCTCGTGGTCTCGCACAATCAGTTAAGCGAGAGCACTCTATGACGCCGAGGTCACGCTTCGATTGAGGAAGGGCCTACACACGGCGACAACTTCATGGCGAGTCGCAACCAGGCCGCTGACCTGCGAATTTACCTGCGAGTATGCCTGCGAATTTAATAATCACCTGTGATTACGTTCGCGAGCGGCTGGCCGGCCAGATAACGCTCGGCCTGCTCCCTAACGAAGCGCACCGCCATCAGGCCCGAGTACGGGGTCGAGGCTCCCACGTGGGGCGTGATCAGCACATTTGGCATCGACCAGAGCGGATGGCCGGCCGGCAGCGGCTCGGGATCGGTCACATCCATGGCGGCCGACAGCCGTCCCGAGCTGAGCTCGGTCACCAGATCCTCGGTCACGACTAGGACGCCGCGCGCCGCGTTGATCAAGAGCGCGCCGTCCTTCATCGCGGCGAGGAAGTGAGCGTCGACCATGCCGACGGTGGCTGGCGTCACGGGCAGCAGCAAGATCACCACATCGGCTGCCGGGAGCAGGCCGGGCAGGTCTGCCACCGGGCTGACACCGTCGCGCGGCGACCGGGCAACACGGATCAGCTGCACATCGAAGCCGCTGAGCCTGCGCTCGACCGCCTGGCCGATCGAGCCGTAGCCGACGATCAGGACCGTCTTGCCGGCCAGGCAGTCGGTGAACCGGTAGCTCCACCGGCCAGCCGCCTGCTCAGTCGCGAAATACGGGAACTGCCGCAGCGCACCGATCGCGGCGCCGACAACCCACTCCGCCGTGCTGGCGTCGTGGACACCGCGGGCGTTGCAGAGCACTGCGCCCGCTGGCACGTGCGGGCGTACCCGGTCGAAGCCGGCGGTCATCGTCTGCACGACCCGGAGCTTCGGCATCTGGGCCATGGCCGCCACCGCCTCAGGGGGCGGGAAGAACGGCGGCACGTAGAACTCCACCTCGGCCGCGGACGGCGGCAGCCGCGAACCGTCCGGAGCGACGACCTCCACCCTGGCGCCATCCAGGTCGGCTAGGGCCTGGGCCACCGGCTCGATCGGTACCCAGATCAGCGCCTTGTGCGGCTGCAGTGAACGACTCGGCACTGAACGACTCGGCACTAGGCGACCTCGCTCACCTTCGTCGGGTCCGCTGCCGGACCGCCGTTCGTAGCGACGGCAGCATACTGCCGACGCCCACGGCCGGGCCCTGTGCCAGCCAACACCGTGCTCGCCGACACCGTGGCGGCGGATGCGGAGCTCGGCGCTGCGGGCCCGGTCACGTCAATTCGAGGGAAGATCGGCTGCGGCTTGGGCAGTATCGCGCCGACGTCGCCGCATGCCGTGGCCACGCGGGCGGCCAGGTCGGGCAGGAACGGCCAGATCTCAGCGGCGAGCACCTGGCACGTGGCGACGAGCGCGCCGAGTACCTGGTCGAGTCGCTCGCCTGCGGCCGCGTCTCCAGCTCGTTCGGCTCTGGCCAGGTGCCACGGAGCGGCCGCCTCGACATAGCGATTCGCCTGCTCCACGATCTGGAAAACCGCTGTCGCGGCCGCGCGAAAGTCAAACCTGGCGAGTGCCGTGCGAACCGCCGCGGGTGTGGCCTCGAGCGTCGCGCGCACCGGGGCCGCGTCCGCCGGCCAGTCGGGCGTACCCCCGTCTTCTGGCGCGCCCCCGTGGTCTGGAGCGCCGTGGTCTGGAGCGCCGTGGCCTGGCGCGCCGCCGTGGTCCGGCGCCCCCCCATCATCCGGGCTGGCCCCGGCCGCTAGCCAGCGGCTCGTACCCGCTGGCGGGGCGCAGGGCCGGGCGACCCCGTTCCGGTATGAATGAACGAGGGACACCACGCGGTTGACCAGGTTGCCGAGACCGTTGGCGAGGTCCTCGTTGGCCCTGGTGACCAGCCTCTCGACGGTGAAGTCGGTATCGCCGACGCGCGGTACGTCGCGCAGCAGCCACCAGCGCAGCGCGTCGACACCGTACGTGCCGGCGAGCGCAACGGGATCATTCGCGTTCGCGGCGGCGGCAGCGCCATTGCCGGCCTCCGCGGATCCGCCGGCTGACTTGCTGATCTTGCGGCCGTCGATGGTGAGGTAGTCGTGCACGAAGATCTCGGTGGGCAGCGGCTCGCCCGCCGACAGCAGGATCGCCGGCCAGTACACCGCGTGGAAGCGCAGCACGCCCTTGCCGACGACATGTGCCCGCCGGTCGGCGCCCGCCCACCAGCGCTGGTACTCGCTGCTGCGCTGGTTCCGATTGCCGTGATTCGGTGTCCCGCGATCTGGCGCGCCGTAGTTCAGCGAGGTGATGTAGTTGCCAAGCGCGTCCCACCAGACGTAGATCACCTGGCTCGGATCGCCGGGCACCCCGACGCCCCAGCCGCGAGCCCGGGCGACGGAACGCGACGCGCTGAAGTCCTCCAGGCCGCCCGCGATGAAGCCGAGCACCTCGTTGCGGCGGCTGGCCGGCTCGATCCGTAGCCGGCCCGAACTGATCTCTGCGCGTAGCCGATCGGCGTACTTCGACAGCCGGAAGAACCAGTTCTCCTCCGCAACTAGCTGCGGGGGCGTGCCGTGGTCGGGGCAGTTGCCAGCATCGAGCTCGGCCTCGGTGTAAAACTGCTCGCAGCCGACGCAGTACAGGCCCTCATAAGTCTTGCGGTACAGGTCGCCGCTGGCGGCGCAAGCGCGCCAGAGCCGCTCGACGCCCGGCCGGTGCCGAGGGTCGCTGCTGGTTCGGATGAAGTCGTCGAAACTCAGGGACAGGTGCTCGCGGAGACCGGCGAACTCGCTGGCGTTGCGGTTCACCAGCTCCCGCGTGCTGATGCCTTCCGCCTCGGCGGCAAGGACGTTCTTGAGCGAATTGTCGTCCGTGCCGCTCTGGAACCTGACCTCGTCGCCGATGCGGCGATGATGCCGGGCGAGCACGTCTGCCTGGACGAGCTCGAGCGCGTGCCCCACGTGGGCGCGCGAGTTCACGTACGGAATCGTGGTGCTGAGATAGACCCGCTGAGCGGTCATCGGAACCTCCTGGGTTTACGACCTCAGGGGCACCTGACCGCACAAATGAATCGAGGCCCCTGAAGGGCCTCGTGCGGACGTCGTCCTGGCAGCGTGAGATGGCCCCGGCTAGCGGGGCATCATCTCCTGATGCGCGAAGGACTGCATGCAGCAACTATAGCTGATCAGCCGACAGCCGGCCGGCGAGGCGCGAGGCTGGCGCGCAGGCCGGACGAGACGGCAGTCTGACCACACGAAACGGTCCGACTACCATCTCGACCGGCCCGCGGTCGCGGTTAGGTCAGGCGCTCCAGGATCAGTTCACGGACTCTGGTGGCATCGGCGCGGCCATTCGTCGCCTTCATGACCTGGCCGACCAGGGCTCCGGCGGCGGCCGTCTTGCCTGCGCGGATCTTGATGGCGATGTCGGGGTTCGCGGTGATCACGGCGTCGACGGCCTCGGTCAGCGCGCTGTCGTCGGTCACGATGGCGAGACCACGGGCTGCGATGACCGCGTCGGGATCTCCTTCGCCGGCGAGGACGGCGTCCAAGACCTGCCTGGCGAGCGTGTCGTTGAGCGATCCGGTTGCCACGAGCTCGCTGACGCGGGCGACCTGGGAGGGGGTGATCGGGAGCGCCGTCAGGTCGGTGCCGGCCTTGTTCGCTCGGCGAGCTAGCTCACCCAGCCACCATTTGCGAGCATCGGCAGGCGATGCCCCGGCCGCGACAGTCTCTGCGACCAGGTCGAGCCCGCCCGCGTTGGTGAGCGCAGTCATGTCGAGCTCGGTGAGGCCCCACTCCGCTTGGAGCCGGACGCGGCGCGCTGCGGGCAGCTCGGGAAGGCTGGCGCGAATCTGCTCGACCCAGTCCGCCGGTGGAGCGACCGGCACCAGGTCCGGCTCTGGGAAGTAGCGGTAGTCCTGCGCTTCTTCCTTGCTGCGGCCGGCCGTGGTGCTGCCCTTGTCCTCGTGGAAGTGGCGAGTCTCCTGAACGATGCGCTGGCCTGCGTCCAGCAACGCGGCCTGGCGCTCGATCTCGAACCTGACCGCTCGCTCTACCGAGCGGAGCGAGTTCACGTTCTTCGTCTCAGTGCGCGTGCCCCACTGCGCCGCGCCAGGAGGCGCGAGCGAAGTGTTGACGTCGCATCGCAGCGAGCCTTCCTCCATCCGGACGTCGGAGACGCGCAGCGCGCGCAGCAGATCACGCAGCTCGGTGACATAGGTACGGGCGACGATGGGTGCCAGCGCGGATGTGCCGGTGACCGGCTTGGTCACGACCTCGACCAGCGGAATGCCCGCTCGGTTGTAGTCAACGAGCGAGTAATCGGCGCCATGGATCCGTCCCGTTGCGCCGCCCATGTGCAGTGATTTGCCGGTGTCCTCCTCCAGGTGGACGCGCTCGATGCCGATACGGAACGTCTGGCCTTCGACAGCCACGTCGAGCCAGCCGTCGGTGCACAGGGGCTCGTCATACTGCGAGATCTGGAAGTCCTTCGGCATGTCCGGGTAAAAGTAGTTCTTCCGCGCGAACCGGCACCATGTGGCGATCGAGCAGTTCAGCGCCAGCCCGATCCGGATCGTGTACTCGATCGCAGCTCGATTGGCCACCGGCAGTGAGCCGGGCAGGCCGAGGCACACCGGGCACACCGCCGAGTTCGGCGGCAGGCCGAACCTAGTCGGGCAGCCGCAAAACATCTTCGTGGTGGTGCCGAGCTCGACGTGCGTCTCCAGCCCGATCACCGGCTCGTACCGGGCAACCGCCTCGTCGTACGGAACCAGGACCGCTACCTCGTTCATCGCGACCCTCCGCTTGGGCTCGCCGGCCCGGCCGCTGTTGCCAGGCCCTTTGCGTGCGCCAGCAGCGGGCCGCCCCACCGCTGCTCGAGCGCCGCCTCGACAGCCGCTGCGACCCGGTAGGTGCGATCGTCGGCCAGCGCGGGCGCCATGATCTGCAGCCCGACCGGCAGCCCGTCTTCCGGCGCGAGCCCGCAGGGCACGGAGATGGCCGCGTTCCCAGCAAGGTTTGACGGGATCGTAAAGAGGTCAGCCAGGTACATCGCCATCGGATCGTCGGCGCGCTCTCCGATGGGGAACGCTGTCGTCGGGGTGGTCGGCGACACGAGTACGTCGACCTGGTCGAAGGCAGCGTCGAAGTCCCGTCCAATCAGGGTCCGTACCTGCTGGGCCTTGCCGTAGTAAGCGTCGTAGTAGCCGCTGGAGAGGGCGTACGTGCCGAGCATGATCCGGCGTTTGACCTCCGCGCCAAAGCCGGCCGCCCGTGTCAGCGACATCACCTCGTCCGCGCTGCGGGTACCGTCGTCGCCGACGCGCAGCCCGTAGCGCATGCCGTCGAAGCGGGCCAGGTTGGACGAGCACTCGCTGGGCGCGATCAGGTAATAAGCGGGCAGCGCGTACGTGAAGTGCGGGCACGACACCTCGACGACCTTGGCGCCGAGCGACTCGAGCAGCTCGACTGCCTCGGTGAACCTGGCCTGGACGCCAGTCTGATAGCCATCGCCGCTGAATTCGGCCACGACGCCGATCCGTAGGCCGGACACGTCGGCCTGCCGTGCCGCGGCAACGACTGGCGGTACCGGGGCGTCCACCGACGTCGAGTCGCGCGGGTCATGCCCGGAGATCGCCTCGTGCAGGAGGGCCGCGTCCAGCACGGTACGGGCCAGCGGGCCAGGGGTGTCGAGCGAAGAGGCGAACGCCACCAGGCCGAACCGGGAGGAGCCGCCGTACGTTGGCTTCATCCCGACGATGCCGCAGACGGCGGCCGGCTGGCGGATCGAGCCCCCGGTGTCGGTGCCGATCGCCAGCGGCGCCTCGTAGGCAGCTACCGCGGCAGACGAGCCGCCGGACGAGCCGCCGGGGACGAGGCTAAGATTCCACGGGTTATGGCTGGGGCCGAAGGCAGAGTTCTCGGTGGAGGAGCCCATCGCGAACTCGTCCATGTTCGTCTTGCCGAGGATGATCACGCCAGCATCACGCAGCCGCTGGGTGACCGTCGCATCGTAGGGCGGCCGCCAGCCGTCCAGGATCTTCGATCCGCACGTAGTCGGCATGTCCGCGCTCGTCATGACGTCCTTGAGTGCCAGCGGGACGCCAGCTAGCGGACCAAGAATCTCTCCGGCCGCGCGCTTGCGGTCGACATCCTCGGCGGCCGCCAGCGCACCCAGGCCCGCGATGTGCAGGAAAGCATGGACATCGGGGTCGACGGCCTCGATCCGGTCCAGGTGCGCCTGAGTCACTTCGACTGCCGACACCTCACCAGCAGCCACGGCTGCGGCGATCTGCGCGGCGGTGAGGTGGGTCAGCTCGGTTGCCATGTCAGTCCTCCGCCAGGATCCGCGGGACGCGGAACCTGCCCTGCTCAACCGCGGGCGCCCCGCCGAGCGCCTGCTCGGGCGTCAGGCACGGCTCCTCGACGTCGTCACGGAAGACGTTGACCACCGGCACGGCGTGCGTCATCGGTGGTATCCCTTCGGCCGCGACCTCCTGGACCCGCGCGACGGCACCGATGATCTGGTCGAGCTGGCCGGCGAAATGGTCGAGTTCGGCGTCGGTCAAGGTCAGCCTGGACAGCCTGGCCAGGTGCGCCACCTCGTCCCTGGTGATGGACATGAAGGCCATCCTATTGGGCCGCCCGGGGGCAGGCCCACGGCATTATGCCGCGGCCGCCGTGCGTCCGATCTTGCGCCGCGCGGCTGGCCCCGACTTCACCGTGATCTCGAAGAAAAAGTGTCGCCGGCGGACCCGTTTCTTACCTCATGACGACCTGATGGCGAGCCAGACGGGCGAGCTGGCCTGCCGCGGACTAGCCGCGCCATCCTGATGGCGGCAGCACGACCGACCCGTGCGGCTTCGACGGCCGCGGGTCGCGCGACCCGACGGTTCTCGCGGCCGGCTCCGGCTCCATGGCAGCCGAATCCATCCCAGCCGTGTCCATGGCAGCCGGTGCCACCGCCAAGCCAGCGCCGGAGCTGTGCTCGGTCAGCCACGCCGTCGCCGACGCTGCATTCATCGGCCGACCGAAGTACCAGCCCTGAGCCGCTACGCAGCCCATCGCCAGCAGGGCGCGGGCGACCTCCGCCGACTCGACGCCCTCGGCGACCGAGCGGATGCCGAGTGCGGCGGCGAGATCGAGTATCGACTTCACGACGACCTCGTCGTCCGGCGACTCGAGCATCCTGCCTATGAACGAAGAGTCCACCTTGACCTCGCTGAACGGCAGCCGCTTCAGCCGGAGCAGCGAGGAATAACCGGTGCCGAAGTCGTCAAGGCTCAGCGCGACGCCGATGTCAGCCAGGGCCTCCGCGGTCGCAACCGCGTGCGCCGGTTCGCTCGTCAGCACGCGCTCGTCGATCTCCAGGACAAGAGCGTCCGGGGGCACGTTGTGCCGAGCCAGGCACTGCTCGATGACGTCCGCGAGTCCGGTGTCCAGCAGGTCCCGGCCGGAGACGTTGATCGACACTTGGAGGTCAAAGCCGGCCTGTCGCCACAATGCGGCCTGTGCGACCGCGGTCTCGATGACGAACGCCGTCACTTCGCGCATGAGGTACGACTGCTGCACGACGGGGAGGAAATCTGGCGGCGTGAGCATGCCGCGAACCGGATGGCGCCAGCGCACGAGCGCTTCTACTCCGGCGGCGCGCCGGTCGGCCAGGTACACCATGGGCTGGTAATGCAGCTCGAGCTCGCCCCTGTCCAGGCCGCGTCGCAGCTCGCCAAACAGCGCGAGCCGCGCGGGCGAGTTGCGGTCCAGGTCAGCCTCGTACCGCTCGACCCCGCTACGCCGCTGCTTGGCCACGTACATGGCCACGTCGGCGCGTTGCATCAGCATTTCGTCGGCGGACGCGTCGTCGGGGAACATGGCGATGCCGATGCTGACCTCGATCACGAACGACATGCCTTCGAGCCGGATGGGCTCGGCGACTGCCGCGCGCAGCCGCGCTGCCACCTCTCGCGCGACTGCCGGCCCCTTGACCGCCGGCAGCAGTACGGCGAACTCGTCGCCGCCGAGCCGCGCGACCAGGTCGCCGGGCCGGATGCTGTGAGTCAGCCGGTGCGCGACCAGCCGCAGCAGCCGGTCACCGACCGCGTGCCCGAGGGTGTCGTTGACCTCCTTCAGGCCGCGGTCGAGGTCGAGCAGGAGGAAGCCGACCTTGGTGCCGGAACTGGCCGCCTGGGCCAGCGTGCTATGCAGCCGGAGCATCAGCAGCTTCCGGTTGGCGAGGCCCGTCAGCTCGTCATGATGGGCCTGGTGCTCGCGCTGGACGGAAACCGCGGCGTTCACGTAGATGGCGGCGAGCGGGAATGCGAACAACACCACCAGCAGCGCTGACCCTTCGTCGATGACCAGGGCCACGAGCGGCGCGGTGGCCAGCAGAACGAGGCTAACGAGGCCTTGATACGGGAGAGCCTTGACGAGCGTCTTCAGCACTGGCTCGCGAGCATGCAGGGCGACGGCCACCGTGTCCAGGACGTAGGTGACCACGAAATAGGCGGCAGCCGCCAGCGCGACCTTCCAGATGGTCGCGCCGGTCGGCTCCCAGGGATGCGACCGAACGATGTGGCGGAATGCGTGGAGCACATTGCCAGCGGCCGCCAGGCCCAAAGTCGCAACCGCCGCGTTGAAGGCAGCCCGGTGCGGTGCCTTGCGCTTGGCCAGCTGCACCAGCATCGTCGCCGTGGCCCGCAGTAGCACGCCAACCGGCAGCCCCCAGGCGATCAGCGCGGCGAAGCTGAACGTGACCGAGGCGACAGGCGCCTCCGGGGTGGACCGGCCGGCCGTCACGATCGGCCAGATCTCGCCGAGCACGATCATGCCTGCCAAGATCCAGAACACCGGGTGCCCGATGAGCGTTGAGAGGTGCAGCATCGCGGCCACGGAGAGCACGAACACCGCGGCGCCCACGACGATCACCAGCGTCATGTGAATCCACAGCGGGGAGCCGACGCGCGGGCCAATGTCCCTGGTATCGGTGGGGTCCTTCATGGCTCCTCATCGGCCAGCCGTCGCGCAGTGTGCAGCGCTCGGCGCTATCCGTGAATCCTATGGCAAAAAACGTACTTCCCGAAGCCAAACGCATACTATCTGTAACAACTCGTGAGCTGTAGCAGCCACGAATCGGGCAGGTCAGCTCCCTGTTGTTGCTCGCGCCGCATCGGCTCCATCTGAGAGCAGCACAGTCAGTCCCGCCTCGTCCAGCACCGGCACGCCGAGTGACTCCGCCTTGTCGAGTTTTGACCCGGCGTTCTGGCCCGCCACGACGAAGCTGGTTTTCTTCGAGACCGATCCCGACACCTTGCCGCCCCGGTCCTGGATGGCCTCGGCGGCCTCATCCCTGGTGTAGCCCTCGAGGGTGCCGGTGAGCACGACGGTGAGCCCGGCCAGCGGGCCGCCAGTGCCGCCAGTGCCGCCAGTGCCGCCAGTGGCAGGGCCGCCTGTGCTGCCAGCCACCTCGCGGGCGCGCGGTACAAAGCCAGGCGTGGCTAGGTCGACACCTGCCTCACGCCACTTCGCGACGATTGCCGCGTGCCAGTCCACCTCGAACCACTCCCGCAGGGACCTGGCGATGGTGGGGCCTACGTCGTCGACGGTGACCAGGTCAGCCTCGGGCGCGGCCGCGATGGCGTCCACCGACCCGAACGCGGCCGCTAGCGCACGCGCCGCCGTCGGGCCGATGTGCCGGATCGACAGCGCTACCAGGATCCGCCACAGCGGCCGGTGCCGCGCATCCTCCAGGTTGGCCAGAAGCCGGGTCGCGTTCGCGGTGAGCACCCCGCCTTTGGTCACGAAGAAAGGCACGCCGGCCAGCGCCTCCGCCGTCAGCCCGAACAGGTCACCCTCGTCGGTCACCAGCCCGGAGTCGAGCAGGGCCCCCGACGCTTCGTAGCCGAGCACCTCGATGTCCAACCCGCCCCGGCCAGCCAAGTGGAACAGCCGCTCGCGTAGCTGCGCCGGGCAGGACCTGGCGTTGGGGCAGCGCCAGTCGACCCCGCCGTCCTCCCGCGCGAGCGGGGTCCCGCACGCCGGGCACTGCGTCGGGAACTCGAACGCCCGCTCCGCGCCCGTGCGCAGGTCCGCCACCGGCCCGACTACCTCAGGGATCACGTCACCTGCCTTGCGCAGGACAACCATGTCGCCGATGAGCACGCCCTTGCGGGCGATCTCGTCCGCGTTGTGCAGCGTGGCGTTCTCGACAGTAGAGCCGCTGACCTTGACCGGCTCCATCACCGCGAACGGCGTCACCCGGCCGGTCCGGCCGACGTTGACCCGGATCTCGAGCAGCCGGGTGTTGACCTCCTCAGGCGGGTACTTGTACGCGATGGCCCAGCGCGGCGCCCGGCTGGTCGTGCCGAGCCGACGCTGCACGTCCAGGATGTCGGTCTTCACCACAACGCCGTCGATCTCGTACGGCGGGTCGTGGCGGTGCTCGGCGTAGTGGGCTATGTAATTCCTGACGCCCTCGATGTCGGGCACCACCTTGTACAGGTCGCTGACTGGCAGGCCCCAGTGGGCTAGGCGCTCGTACCACCCGGACTGCGTCTCCGGCAGATCGGCCAGGCCTTCGACTCGCCCAACGCCGTGCAAGATCATGTCGAGGGCGCGCGAGGCCGTGATGCGAGGGTCTTTCTGCCGCAGCGACCCGGCGGCCGAATTACGCGGGTTGGCGAACGGCGGCTTGCCAGCCTCGGTCAGCCGCAGGTTCAGCTCTTCGAAGGCCGTCAGCGGCAGGAACACCTCGCCGCGGACTTCGAGGACGTCCGGCCAGCCGGCGCCGGACAGCCGGTTGGGCACCGCCGCAATGGTCTTGACGTTCGGCGTCACATCTTCGCCGGTGACGCCGTCGCCTCTCGTCGCCGCCCGCTCGAGCCGGCCCTTCCGGTAAACGAGCGCGACGGCGAGTCCATCGATCTTCAGCTCGCACAGGTACGGGCCACCGCCGCCGAGCCGCTCCGCCCGCGCCACCCAGGCATCGAGATCTTCGGCCGAGAACACGTTGTCCAGGCTCAGCAGCCGCTCGAGATGCTGGACCGACGTGAAGTCGGTCGAAAACATCCCGCCGACACGCTGGCTCGGCGAATCGGGTGTGCGCAGCTCGGGGATCTGTCCCTCGATGCTCTCGAGCTCGCGCATCATCGTGTCGTAGTCGATGTCGGAGATCAGCGGCGAGTCGAGAACGTAGTACCGGTACTGATGCTCGAGCAGCTCGGCAGCCAGCTCCGCATGCCGCTGCCGTGGATCTTGCTGCGTCATCGCTCGCGTTCCTCGCTCTCCTCGGGCCGGTCAGCTCGGGCCGGTCAGCTGGGGTCGATTAGCTCGGGCGCGATCCGCGCCGCCTCGCGGCAATGCCGGAGCGCTGCGCGTGCGGCAGCCGGTGAGACCCCGGCAAGGCCGCAGGCAGGCGTGATGACAACCTGCTCAGCCAGGCGGTCGGGCGCACGGCCTATGCGCTGCCACAGCGTCACCACCTGCTCGGCGGTCTCCCGCGCCGGCAGCTGCGGCCCCGTCACGAGCCGTTGCGCGCTCTCGACCGCCAGCGCGCCGGCAAATATACCGAACCCGTCCTCCGCCAGCTCGGCGATCCGATCGGTGTCCCTGGCCGGCAGCGAGGCGAGATCGAAACTGATCGCCCCGGCGCCGGCTGCATTTATTTCAGGGAACGGGGTCGGCCTCCCGCAGCAGTGCACAATCGTGTACGCCGAGGGCGCCGACAGAACTGTCCGCAGCCGCTGGCTCGCCACCGCGGTGTCGATCGCCGCCACTACGCTCAGTCCGCTGGCCGTCGGCACCCGGCCGGCGAGCGCCGCGGGCAGGGACGGCTCGTCCACCTGCACAATCACAGTGGCACCCGGGACCCGCTTGCGGACATCCGCCGCATGCGCGGCCAGGCCCTCAGCCAGCGACTCGGTCAGGTCGGCGACCGCGCCCGGATCGGCCAGCGCCCACCTGGCCGAGTGAGTCAGCTCAAGCGTCGCGGCCAGCGTCCAGGGGCCGCAGACCTGGATCTTGAGTGGACCGGAGTACCCGGCGGCGACCTCCTCCAGCACGTCCAGGTCCTGCGAGAGATAGCCCGCTGCTCTTGTCATATCGCGGCCGGGTCTTTCGGCCAGCTGCCAGCCGTGCGATGTCGTCTCTACCGGCATGTCGACGAGCAACGCGGCGGTCCGCCCGGTGATATCGGCACCGGGCCCCCGATTTGGGAGCTCCGGGATGTGTGGCAGGTCCGGCAGCTCGTCGAATACGGCCCGGCAGGCCTCTACTGGGTCGGTGCCCGGCATCGACCCGATCCCCGTTGCGCTCGCTCCCGGCCACGGGAAGGACTGGCTCTGCTCGCTCACGATCTGAGCCTAATGGCGCCCACCGACGAGACGGGTGCTATGCGAATCTGCCAGTCGTCCGCGAATTGGCCGCCGCAGTTCAGCGCACCGAGTGCTCTGCTCGGGTCCTAGCGATCGTCGCACTGCCCAACACTGCATCGCCATCGTAAAAAACCGCAGCCTGGCCAGGCGCGATCCCGCGGGCCGGCTCGTGCAGGCTGATCCTGATCAGGTCCCCGTCCTGCTCGCAGCGCGCCGGATGCACCTCGCCGTGCGCACGCAACTGGACTAGGCAGTCGACCGGTCCGGCCGGCGGCAGGCAGCCCGACCAGACCGGCCTTGTCGCCTCAATCTCGAGCGCGTCGAGCGCAGCCGCCGGGCCGACAGTGACAGTCCGCGACAGCGGCTCGATGGATAGCACGAACCGGGCCCTGCCATCCGCGGCCGGCCGGTCGATGCCAAGCCCCTTGCGCTGGCCGATGGTGAATCCGTAGGCGCCGTCATGCGCCCCTACGACGGAGCCATCGGACTCCACGACCTGGCCCGGCGAGCTCCCGAGCTTCCGCTGCAGGAAGCCCCTGGTGTCGCCGTCGGCGATGAAACAGACGTCGTGGCTGTCGGGCTTATCGGCGACGGCGAGGCCCCGATCAGCGGCTTCCTTGCGCACCTGGTCCTTCGTCGTGTCCCCGAGCGGAAACATTGCCCGGCTGAGCTGCTCACGTGTCAGCACGGCGAGCACGTAGGACTGATCCTTGCCCGCGTCGACACTGCGCACGAGCCTGGTCATGCCGCTCGCTCCGGGCACCGTCTCCAGGCGGGCGTGATGACCTGTGCAGATGGCATCGAAGCCGAGCGCAACCGCACGGTCAAGCACGGCAGCGAACTTGATCTTCTCGTTGCATCGCAGGCAGGGATTCGGCGTGCGGCCCTGGGCGTACTCGCTGACGAAGTCCTCAATGACGTCGGCGTGGAACCGCTCGGCCATATCCCACACATAGAACGGAATGCCGATGACGTCGGCGGCCCGGCGGGCGTCGCGGGCGTCCTCGAGCGTGCAGCAGCCGCGCGCGCCAGTCCGATACGAGCTCGGGTTGCTGGACAGCGCCAGGTGCACGCCGGTGACGTCATGCCCCGCCGCCGCCGCCCGCGCGGCGGCCACGGCCGAGTCGACGCCGCCCGACATGGCAGCAAGCACCCGCAGAGTAGTCATCCCGCTCCAGAATAGTGGCGCGGCCGTTTGACTCGGCCCGCGCAGCGGCTCACCTGGCCGCGCGGCGGGCCCGCTCGACGACTTCGCCGATGACGGCGCCGAGCGCGTCCACGTCGGTTTGCTCGGACGAGTGCCCGAGCGAGAACCGGAGCGAACCGCGGGCCCTGGCATCATTGGCGCCCATGGCCAGGAGGACGTGGCTCGGCTGGGCCACTCCTGCGGTGCAGGCCGAGCCGGTCGAGCATGCGATGCCCCGGGCGTCCAGCAGCATCAGCAGCGCGTCGCCCTCGCAGCCGGGGAACGAGAAGTGCGCGTTGCCCGGCAGGCGGCCGGGGCCTGGCGGCGCGCCGTTGAGCACGGCATCCGGGACCGCAGCTCGCACCTGGGCGATGAGGTCGTCGCGCAGCGCCGCCAGCCGCTTGGCCTCGTCGGCCCGTCGCTCCGTCGCGACCTGAACCGCCGCCGCGAACGCACGGATGGCGGGCACGTCCAGCGTGCCGGACCTGACGTCGCGCTCCTGGCCGCCGCCGTGCAAGACCGGGACCGGCTCGGCGCCCTTGGCGAGCAGCAGCGCACCGACTCCGACCGGCCCGCCGATCTTGTGCGCCGTGATGGTCAGCGCCGTCGCACCGGTTCCAGCCAGGCTCACCGGAAGCTGGGCCGCCGCCTGCACGGCATCGCTGTGGAACGGGATCTGATGCTCGGCGGCGAGGGCAGCCAGCTCGGCGATGGGCTGAATGGTGCCAACCTCATTATTAGCCCACATGATGCTGATCACCGCGACGCTGGCCGGGTCAGCCTCGATTGACTCTGCCAGCATGGTCGGGCTCACGGCGCCGGACGGCTGTACCGCGAGCCAGTCGGCTTCGGCGCCCTCATGCTCGGCCAGCCACCGGACGCTGTCCAGGACGGCGTGGTGCTCGGTAGCGGTGGCCAGGACCCGGCGCCGGGCTGGCTCGGCAGCCCGCCGCGCCCAGTACAGGCCCTTGACCGCCAGGTTATCGGCCTCGGTCCCGCCGCTGGTGAAGACGACCTCGCTCGGCCGGGCACCGTACGCTTCAGCGATCAGTTCCCGTGACTCCTCCACCACCCGGCGAGCCCGCCGGCCCGCGTTGTGCAGGGACGAGGGGTTCCCTAGCTGGGAGAGCTCCTCGGTCATCGCCGCCAGCGCAGCCGGCAGCATCGGGGTTGTGGCCGCGTGGTCGAGGTACACCGCAGAGACCGGGGCCATCCTGGCCTCCGGCCTCTGTACCGGGTCGTAACCGGCAGCTTCACTGGCGTTTGACATGGTGCGCCCAGCCTAACGGCGATCCGGCCATGATGGCTGCTCGCGGCCCGCCGCCTGGGGGCTCCGGCCAGGAAACGCAGGTCGCGTCCCGGCGTGCGGCTGGCCTCGGCGTCAGCCCGCGGATCGCTTGCCGATTTCCTCCACTAGCTGGGGAACGACCTTGAACAGGTCGCCCACGACGCCGAAGTCAGCCAGCTCGAAGAGGGGCGCCTCGGGGTCCTTGTTGACGACCATGATCGTCTTGGACGTCTGCATGCCGGCCCGGTGCTGGATGGCGCCAGAAATTCCGATCGCGACGTATAGCTGCGGCGACACGGTTTTGCCAGTCTGGCCCACCTGGAACTGATGCGGGTACCAGCCGGCGTCGGTGGCCGCGCGGGACGCGCCTACGGCGGCGCCGAGCGAGTCGGCCAGCTGCTCGATCAGCGCGAAGTGCTCGCCCGAGCCGAGCCCGCGGCCGCCGGAGACGACGATCGACGCCTCCGTCAGCTCCGGCCGCTCGCCGCGCTCGGCGACGACCTTGCCAGTCAGCCGAGTGGTCTTCGCGTTGTCGCTCACCGTGAAGCTGACGGGCTCGATCTCGGCCGCGCCGGGAGCCGCCTCCGGCGTGACGGCGTTCGGCCGCACAGCGATGATCGGCGTGCCTGCCCGGACCCTGGACTGGACGGTGATCGCACCGCCAAAGATCGACTGCTCGCCGACCAGGCCGTCGCCTACGCCAGTGACGTCCGTCAAGACGCCAGAGCCGGTCTTGACGGCGAGCCGCCCAGCGACTTCACGGCCTTCCGAGGTGGCCGCCACCAGGACAGCGGCAGGTGCCTTCTCGGCGACAAGGTGCGCAAGTAGCTCAGCCTTGGGCGCTACCACGTAGTCGGCATAGTCCGCGCTGTCGGCGACGTACACCTTCGCTGCGCCGAACTCCGCCAGCCGAGCGCGGGCCGCCTCGGCGCCCTCGCCGGTCCACACGACAGCGGGCTCGCCATGTGCGCGGGCGAGCGTCAGCAGCTCGGTGGTGACCTTCTTGACGGTCTCGCCGTCGTGCTCAGCAAGGACCAGGATCTCAGCCATTCGGGACAGCCTTCCGCATCAGTCACTAGGGGTTCAGGTGCACAGCGTGTTCAGGTGCACAGCGTGCTCAGATGAACTTGCGGGTCGCGAGGAACTCGGCGGCCTTGATCCCGCCGTCGCCTTCGTCGGTCACGATGGTGCCGGCCGCCCGCGGCGGCCGGTTAGCGAAGCTGACTACCTCGGTGGCGCTCGCGCTCAGGCCTGCCTGGCCGGCGTCCATGCCGAGATCGGCCAGGCTCAGCGTCTCGACCGGCTTCTTCTTGGCCGCCATGATGCCCTTGAAGGACGGATAACGCGGCTCGTTGATCTTCTCGACCACGCTCACGACCGCGGGCAAGGTGGCCTCGACGGTGTCGTAGCCGTAGTCAGCCTGGCGATGGATGCTGATCTTCGATCCGTCTGTCTCCACCTTGCTGGCGAACGACAGCTGCGGCACGCCGAGCCGCTCGGCCAGCATCGCCGCAAGGGTCCCCATCCGCGCGTCGGTCGACTCCGACCCAAGGATCACCAGGTCAAAGCCGTTGCGGCCGAGCACATTGGCGAGCACGGCCGAGGTCACCAGCCCGTCCGAGCCACGCAGCGCCTCGTCGGTGACGTGCACTGCCTTGTCGGCGCCCATCGACAGCGCCTTCCGGATGGCGTCGGTGGCCTTCTCCGGGCCCATGGAGACGATCGTGACCTCGCCACCGTGTGCCTCCGTCAGGCGGAGGCCCTCCTCGATTGCGTATTCGTCGAGCTCGTTGATCACGGCATCGGCGGCGTCCCGATCCAAAGTGCTGTCCGCTGGCCGCAGCTTGCGCTCCGACCAGGTGTCGGGTACCTGCTTGACCAAGACCACGATGTTCATGACCTGCTGCCGACCTTCCCTTGACGTACCCCAGCGAGCATATGTTACTGGCTAGTAGGACAACTAGCCGGGACCAGCGCCCGATGCCTGCCGCTCCGCGGCCTCGACCACGTTGGCGAGCAGCATGGCCCTGGTCATCGGTCCCACGCCGCCTGGCATCGGCGCCAGGAAGCCGGCCACCTCGGCCACTCCAGGGTCCACGTCGCCGACCAGGCCAGCCTCGGTTCTGGTGATGCCGACATCGAGGACGGCGGCGCCCGGCCTGACCATATCGGCCGTGAGGAGGCCAGGGCGGCCTGCGGCCACGACGACGATGTCGGCGACCCTAGTGTGTGCCGCCAGGTCCCTGGTACCGGTGTGACATTGCGTCACGGTGGCGTTCTCGCTGCGGCGAGTCAGCAGCAGGCCGAGCGCGCGGCCGACGGTGATCCCGCGGCCGATGATGGCGACGTCCGCGCCTGCGATGGGCACGTCGTAGCGGCGAAGCAGCTCAACAATGCCCTTGGGTGTGCAAGGCAGCGGCCCGGGCTCGCCCAGGACGAGCTTGCCGAGGTTGACGGGCTGGAGACCGTCGGCGTCCTTGCCCGGATCGATCAAGCCGAGGATGCGCTGGGTGTCTATGCCTGGCGGGAGCGGCAGCTGCACGATGTATCCGGTGCAGGCCGGGTCGGCATTCAGCTCGGCGATGACGTCCTCGACCTGCTGCTGCGAGGCCGTGGCGGGCAGGTCGCGCCGGATACTGACGATCCCCACCTGGGCGCAGTCCCGATGCTTGCCGGCCACATACGACCGGCTACCGGGATCGTCGCCGACAAGCACGGTGCCGAGGCCCGGCGTGATGCCAGCTTCATGGAGCTTGGCCACCCGCGCGCGTGAGCTCCTCGCGAATGGCCTGTGCCGTCGCCTTGCCGTCCAGAATTGTCGCACTCATAGCGCGCTCATTCTGCCCGATGCCCGCTGTTACCTACCAGCCGAGGGCCGCCCAACCGGTCCGGCCGCCAGGCCATCGTCGGACCGCTAATGGTAAAAGTGCCGGACGCCAGTGAAGTACAGCGCGACCCCGGCCGCCTCCGCAGCCGCGATCACCTCGTCGTCGCGGACCGAGCCGCCCGGTTCGGCGATCGCCCGGACTCCGGCTTTGGTGAGGATCTCGAGACCATCAGCAAACGGGAAAAAAGCGTCGCTGGCCGCCGCCGAGCCAACCGCTCGGTCGCCTGCCCTGGTCACGGCCAGTCGGCACGAATCGACGCGGTTGACCTGGCCCATCCCGATGCCCACGCTCGCTTGTGCGGCCGCGAGCAGAATCGCGTTGGACTTCACCGCGCGGCAGGCCCGCCAGGCGAACTCCAGGTCTGCGAGCAGGCTCGCGTCCGCGGCCGCACCCGCCACCAGCCGCCAGTTCGCGGCGAAGTCGCCCGGCTCGGTCCCGGTGTCTGGGGTCTGCATCAGCATGCCGCCGCTAACCTGGCGCCAGTCCAGGCCACCAGATCTCGCGGTCGGCGGCGCGCACCGGAGCAGCCGCTGGTTCTTCTTGGCCGTCAGGATCTCCAAGGCACCCTGCTCGAAGTCCGGGGCGATGATCACCTCAGTGAAGATGTCCGCGACCTGGGCAGCCATCTCTTTCGTCACCGTCCCATTCGCCGCGATGACCCCGCCGAACGCCGACACCGGGTCACACGCGTGTGCCTTGCGATGCGCATCCGCAAGGTCCGCGCCCAGCGCTATGCCACACGGGTTGGCGTGCTTCATGATCGCGACGCACGGCTCGCTGAAGCCGAACGCCGCCCGGCGGGCCGCGTCGGCGTCCACGTAGTTGTTGTAGGACATCGCCTTGCCATGCAGCACCTGCGCGCCGGCGATCCCAGCAATCGTCCCGGCCGCGCTCGCCGCGCCGTTAACGCTGGCCGCGCCGTCCGCAATGGCGCCTCCGGCGCGCAGGTACAGCGCCGCCCGCTGATGCGGGTTCTCCCCGTACCGCAGCACGTCCCGGCGCGTCCACACGGTCGCCGTCACGTCTGGCCAGCCGGTCTCACCCGCGACCTCGTCCGGTGCGTAGACCGAGGCGAACCAGGTGGACACCGCCGCGTCGTAAGCGGCCGTGTGGGCGTAAGCCTGGGCCGCAAGACGCCGCCGCTGCTCGAGCGTGAACCCCCCGCCGTCCAGCGCGGCCAGCACGTCCGGGTAACTGGAAGGGCTGGTGATGACCGCCACTGTCGCGTGATTCTTTGCCCCCGCGCGCACCATTGCCGGACCGCCTATGTCGATCTGCTCGACGCACTCGGCCGGGCTGGCCCCGCTAGCAACCGTCTGCTCGAACGGATAGAGATTGGACACGAGGAGCTCAAAGGGCTCGATGCCGAGCACGGTGAGCTGATCGCGATGGCTGGCGGAGGCCAAGTTCGCTAGCAGGCCTGCGTGCACGCCCGGATGCAGAGTCTTAACCCGCCCATCGAGGCACTCGGGGAAGCCGGTGATCTCCTCGACGGCCGTGACCGGCACTCCAGCGGCGGTGATCGCCGCCGCTGTACTGCCCGTCGATACGATCTGGACGCCAGCTGCGTGCAAGGCACGAGCCAAGTCTGCCAACCCGCTCTTGTCGTAGACGCTGATCAGCGCCCGCCGGATCACTACGTTGGTCACTCAGTCACCTGCCGCCCGATCACGTTGTTGATCACTGGCCGATCCTGACGGTCCGGCCGTCCACCGACCAGCCCTCGCGCACCATCCGGCCGATGGTCGCCACGACGAGCGCCCGCTCGGCGATCTTGATCCGCTCGTGCAGCGAGGCCTCGTCGTCGTCGTCGAGCACCGGCACCGCCGCTTGCCCCAGAATCGGGCCGCTGTCGACCCCGGCGTCGGCCAGGATCACGCTGCAGCCCGTCACTTTCACGCCGTGCGCCAGGGCGTCCCGGACGCTGTGCATGCCGGGGAAGGACGGCAGCAGCGCCGGATGTGTGTTGAGCATCCGCCCGCCGAACTCGGCTAGGAAGTCAGCGCCGACCAGCTTCAGGAAACCTGCCGCGATGATCAGATCCGGCTTGAACGCGGCGCAGTCTTGCGTCAGGGCCTTGTCCCAGGCCGCCCGGTCGGGCGAGTCAGCCAGTCGGCGGACGAATGTGGGCACGCCAGCGGACCTGGCCCGGTCCAGGCCGCCAGTGCCCTCGCGATCAGCGCCCACTGCCACGACCTGCGCGCCGAAGCCTGGATCCGCGCACGCGTCAAGCAGTGCCTGGAGAATGCTGCCAGTGCCGGAGACCAGCACCAGCAATCGCGACGGGCTGACGTCGAGCTCCTCTGGTCCATCCAATTGCCTGGCCGCCAGCCAGGCGGACAGGCTAGCGATCACTCGGCTAGCGATCACAGGGTACAAGCCGAGTTCGGCGCGATCTGTCGCGCACCGTGGCCACCCGGCAGGATGACGGACATGCCCGACTCATCACTGCCGGATGCCGCCCGCGCCCTCCTGGCAGACCTCCGCAGCCGGACCGCCGTGATGGTCGATCAGCTGGCCGTGCTCGTCGGCGCTGAGACCCCGTCCAGCGATCTGTCTGCTTGCGCGGCCGGCGTTGAGGTGATGCGGCAGATCGCCCAAGCCGTCATCGGCGACCCAGGCGAGCCTGTCATCGTCGACGGCCGAACGCACGTCCGCTGGCGGTGGGCCGCCCCAGCAGGTCAGCGGCCGATAGCCGTGATCGGCCACGCCGATACCGTATGGCCACTCGGCACGTTGCGCCGCTGGCCGATCAGTGTCGATCAGACGGCCCGCACCTTGACCGGCCCCGGCTGCTTTGACATGAAGGCCGGGATCATTCAGCTCCTGCACGCGGTCAGCGTGCTGCCCGACCGGGCTGGCCTGGAGATCCTGATCACCACGGACGAGGAGGTGGGGTCGCCTTCTAGCCGTCGGCTGATCGAGGAAACCGGGCGAGGGGCCGCCGCGGCCCTGATCCTCGAGCCGTCGGCTCGCGGCGCATTGAAGATCGGCAGAAAGGGAACGGGCTCGTACCGCCTCGATGTCGCCGGCCAGGCCGCGCACGCTGGCCTGGAACCGGAGAAAGGCGCGAACGCGCTGGTCGCGCTCGCCGAGCTGATCGGCCGTATCGGCGCCATAGCCAGGCCAGCCGCCGGGACGACCGTGACGCCGACGCTGGCCGCGGCTGGCACCGCTGCGAACGTGGTCCCCGCCTACGCCCACGTCGACCTCGACGTGCGGGTAGCCGAGCCGGCGGAGGCCGATCGCGTCGGCCTGGAGCTGCGGGCGCTTGCGACGGTGGTGCCCGGTACGACGCTGACAGTCAGCGGCGGACCGAACCGGCCACCGTTGCCGGTCGCCGCCACCGCGGAGCTGTTCCAGGTGGCGCAGGAGGTGGCGGCCACGCTCGGCGCGCCCCAGCTCGAAGGCGTGGTCGTGGGCGGCGGCTCAGACGGGAACTTCACGGCCGCGGTCGGCTGCCCGACCCTTGACGGGCTCGGTGCCGTGGGAGATGGGGCCCATGCCGAAGGCGAGCACGTTCTCATCGATGCGATGCCGGAGCGCGCGGCGCTGCTCGCCGCGATCTTGGAGAGGCTGCGTACAGGGCATGCGGCGCGGGCGAACCGCTGATTACGGCAGCGCCGACGGGCCGCGACGAGCCGGATGTGAGCTGCGCTCCGGATCGCCAGCCCAGGGGTCAACGTAGATGACGTGACCGTCCTGTGCCGCATCCGCGTTGGATCGGGTCGCCTGCGTGCCGGGCTGCATCGCGGCAGCGCCAGCCGAGCGGGCAGCGGCGCGGCCAGCAGGGCCCGCCAGCCCGCCCGTCCGCCGCAACGCCAGGAAAGTAGCAATACCCGCCGTGACGGCGGCAGCGACCCCGATCTCCAGCGCCGAGACGGCGCCGACCTGCCATGGGGAAGGACCGACGGCGGCGAGCCTGCCGTCGCCGAGCGGGCCGCCGGACGCGGCGGCAAGCAGCCCGAGCACGCACCCAGAGATCGCGCCGCATGCCAGTCCTCGCAGTGGGGCGCCGTCCAGCGTCATGACGGGCGCGGCCCGGACCAGAAGCAGCCCGCCGACGACGCCGGCCAGGTACGGCAGCGCTAGCACTGTGGGCTCGATCCAGCCTGGTATGGCGGAATGCAGTCCAGGCGGCAGCGCGGCCAGCATGGGCAGCGCTGGCAGCTGAGCCAGCGCCGAGCCAGTCGGCGCGACGACTGTCGCCGAGCCGACCGCGAAGCCGGGGCCGAGCAGGAACGCGATGCCCCAGACGATCGCGTTCGGCAGATAGCTGAGCTGAAGCAGCACCAACAGCACGAGGCCAACGGCGTCGGGTGCGAGTGACCGTTGCAGCGACGCCGCCTCGTGGATGTGCACCGCCAATGACGCCCCGGCGAGCACCGCTCCGGCCGTGACCAGTACGGCCAGCGCACCCACCACGGCAACGACGAGCGATCGCTGCCGCCGCGGCAGCAGGCGGATCAGCCGCGGCCACGGCGCCAGCGCCCTGGCACCGCCGAGTCCGCCGGCGACCAGCGCGAGCAGCAGGCCGCAGGCGACCGCCTGCACAACGGATGAGGACTCCATCGATGATCTGCTCGCCAGCGCAAGCGCGCCGGCCAGGAGCGCATACGGCACCGCCAGCGCGACGGCCGCGTAGCCGACGTGGCGAAGCCGGCAGACGCCGCCGACCCGTACGACCCAGCGGCCGGCTCGCCAGAGCAAGGCGCCCGGCAGCAGGACGAGGCCAAGCGGCAGCAGGCCGATCCGCCCGGCACCGTGATAAGTGAACCCGACATGATGACCAACGAGCCAGAGAGCGGCCGCCGTGCGGAGGACAGCGGGCAGGCCAGCGCCCGCGTGCGGCGCGGCGATCCAGCCCGCGACCACGAGCAGCGTGACCGCGGCTAGCCCGCCAGCCATGACCACGCAGGAGGCCAGCGCGCCAACAAGGAGCAACGGCCGTTGATCCGCGGCGGGCTCGCCGGTCGAGCCGCCCACACCAGGGTCAGCGCTGGACCGGCGTGAACCTACGGCAGAAGCAGTCACAAGGCTCAAGCCTGGCAATCCAGGGCGGCAACGGTGCGGAGGCGCGCCGGATAACCGAGCTAGGCAGTCACCATGGGGCTACGGCGAAACCCGTGGGCTATGGCGAGTCTAGTGCGCCTGCATGAGCTCGCGGACGAGACGCGCGGTCTCGCTAGGCGTTCGGCCCACGCGCACGCCGACCTTTTCCAGCGCTTCCTTCTTGGCCTGCGCGGTGCCGGCCGAGCCTGAGATGATCGCGCCCGCGTGGCCCATTGTCTTGCCCTCTGGGGCTGTGAAGCCCGCCACGTAAGCCACGACCGGCTTGGCGACATTCTTCTCGATGAAGGCCGCGGCCCGCTCCTCGGCGTCGCCGCCGATCTCGCCGATCATGACGATCGCGTCGGTCTCCGGGTCGTCCTCGAAGGCCCGCAGGCAGTCAATGTGGGTCGTGCCGATGATCGGGTCGCCGCCGATGCCGACAGCAGTCGAAAACCCAATGTCGCGCAGCTCGTACATCATCTGGTACGTCAGCGTGCCGGACTTGGAGACCAGCCCGATCCGGCCCCCGGACGTGATATCGGCCGGGATGATGCCCGCGTTGGACTTGCCCGGCGAGGCGACCCCCGGGCAGTTCGGGCCGACGATCCTCGTCCTGTTCCCGCTCGCCGTCGCCTGCGCCCAGATGTTGGCGGTGTCGTGCACGGGCACGCCCTCGGTAATGACGATGACCAGCGGGATCTGCGCGTCGATCGCCTCGATGACGGCGTCCTTGGTGCCAGCCGGCGGCACGAAGACCACCGACACGTCGGCGCCGGTGGCGGCCATCGCCTCGCCGACCGTGGCGAAGACGGGAACGTCCTGCCCGGACAGTTCGACCGTCTGCCCGGCCTTGCGCGGGTTGGTTCCACCGACCACGTTGGTGCCGGCCGCGATCATCCGGGCGCCGTGCTTGCGGCCTTCCGATCCGGTGATGCCTTGCACGATGATCCGGCTATCAGCGGTCAGGAAGATCGCCATGTCATGCTCCGTTCGCGGCCGCGGCGGCCAGCTCGGCGGCGCGGCGCGCCGCATCGTCCATGGTCGCTACCTGCTCGACGAGCGGCAGGGCGGCGTCGGCGAGGATACGACGGCCTTCCACCGCCTTATTGCCGTCGAGCCTGACCACGATCGGGTGCCGCACGGGCTCGCCGCGCTCGGCCAGGAGCGCCATCGCGGACACGATGCCGTTCGCGACAGCGTCACATGAAGTGATGCCGCCGAAGACGTTCACCAGCACGCTGCGGACATCGGGATCGGACAGCACGATGTCCAGTCCGTTCGCCATCACCTCGGCCGATGCGCCGCCGCCGATGTCCAGGAAGTTGGCGGGCCGTACGCCGCCGAATTCCTCGCCGGCATAGGCGACCACGTCGAGCGTGGACATGACCAGGCCGGCTCCGTTCCCGATGATGCCGACAGAGCCGTCCAGCTTCACGTAATTCAGGTGCTTGGCTTTTGCCCGTGCCTCGATGGGATCGACGGCGGTCGGGTCGGCAAACTTAGCCCAGTCCTGGCGGAACGCAGCGTTGTCGTCCAGCGTGACCTTCGCGTCGAGCGCGATCACGCGGCCGTCACCGGTGTAGACGAGCGGATTTACCTCGACGAGGGTGGCGTCCTCGTCGGTGAACACGGCCCACAGGCGCTCGGCGAGCTTGGCCGCCCCGGCCTGCGCTTCCGGCGGCAGTCCGCCGGCCTGGACGATCTCGAGCGCCTTCACGTGGTCGATGCCAGTGAGCGGATTGACCGGGATCCTGGCCAGCGCCCGCGGGTTCGTCCTGGCTACTTCCTCGATCTCGACGCCGCCTTCGACGGAGCACATCGACAAGAAGCTCCGCTCTGAGCGGTCCAGCAGGAACGAGAGGTAGTACTCCTGCGCGATGTCCGTGTCCTCGGCGACCAGCACCGTATGCACGGTGTGACCCTTGATGTCCATGCCGAGGATCTTGGCCGCCTTTTCCTGCGCCTCATCTGGGGTGTCGGCTAGCTTGACCCCGCCAGCCTTGCCGCGTCCGCCGGTCTTCACCTGGGCCTTAATCACCACCAGCGGCTTGGCGTCGCCCTTGACCGCTGCGAAATCCGCGGCGATCTGCCTGGCCTCGTCCGCTGTGCTGGCCACCTTGCCCTGCGGAATCGGCACTCCGTACTCGGCGAACAGTTCTTTCGCCTGGTACTCGAACAGGTCCACTCAGGTTCGTCCTTCGTGCTCGGGAATCGTCGCGGCGTGCCTGTGGCTGGCTAGGCAGCGCCCGCGGCTGGCAGCCTAGTGCCGGTGAGACCACCAGCTAGGACTGGGTCGCGGGCACAGCACCCGCGCTTATGTGCCGTGCTGCCCGACGGGCTCCTCGCTGCCAAGCGCCGACCGCACCCAGTCGACGATCTGTGTCGTTGTCGCGCCGGGCGTGAAGATTTTCGCCACGCCTAGTTGCTCGAGCTCCGCGATGTCGGCGTCCGGAATAATCCCGCCGCCGAAGACCGTGATGTCGGTGGCGTCGCGCTCACGCAGCAGCTCGAGTACTCGCTTGAACTGCGTCATGTGCGCGCCGGACAGGATCGACAAGCCGATCGCGTCCGCATCCTCCTGCAGCGCGGCCGAAACAATCTGCTCGGGAGTCTGGTGCAGCCCGGTGTAGATAACCTCCACGCCCGCATCGCGCAATGCCCGCGCCACCACCTTCGCGCCGCGATCATGGCCATCCAGGCCAGGCTTCGCGATGACGACCCGGATGCTGCTCATGGACCCTCCGACCAGGTGCTGCGTGCTGCCGACATACCGGGCAGACGCAACCAGCGTAGTCCCGCGTTCGACTGCCGGCAGCGTTGCGGTGAGCAATATCACGAGGCGTCGTGGCCGGCCAATCCGTCACAGCGGCGTCGGCGCGCTGGCCGGGCCAGTGGTCAGCGCCGTGGTGAGCGCCGTCAGGTACCTGTCGAGCTGGCTGCCGTCGGCGTCGTAGCTGGGATTGACCTCGGTCAGGACCAGCCCGGCGCACGCCGGGTCGGCGAGCAGCGCGCGCAGGCACGCCGCCGCGTGCTCAAGCCGGACGCCGGAGCCGTAATGCGGGAAGTTGCCAAGTGGCAGGTCGCCGGAGTCGACGACGTCTACGTCGAAGTGCACGACGACCGGACCGCTTCGCCCGAGCGCTGCGAGCGCTTGCCGCGCCGTGCCTTCCGGGTCCGCCGCGAGGGCGGGACCCTCGGTGTAGCTGACGCGTCGCGTCGCCAGGAACGCGCGGCCAGCGTCGGTCTGCTCTCGCGGATCGCAGCCCACCATCGCCAGCCGCGAGCCGTCAAGCAGAGGCAGCGACCCGGCGAGATTCGCGAGTTCCGGCTCGCCGTCGCCAAGCAGGTGCTTGATGCCGGTCGCGTCCAGGATTCCGGATCCGTCTGTGGCCAGGCCGCCGAGATCGGCGTCGCCGTCCACGTAGGCGAGTCCGACGCCTGGGTGCACGCGCCGGAATCCGGCAACTACGCCAATCGTGATCGTGCAGTCGCCGCCCATCACGAGCGGGCGACGGCCGGCGGCGACTTCCCTCGCGACCGCGTCGGCAACGGTGCGAGCGACCGCGACGACGGCCGCGAGGTTGCGAGCGCGAGGGTGCTTGTGATCTACGACGAAGACCGAGCCCGGCAGGTCGCCTGCATCGCTGATCCGGAGGCCGCCGGCCTGCAGCCGGTCGATGATGCCCGCTGCCCGCAGCGCCGCGGGAGCCCGGTCCTGTCCGGCGTGATGCGCACCAGCGCTCGATGGCACGCCGATCAGCACCCAGTCGTCGCTCCTCTGCATGCCACCCATGCCGCGTCTCCCGTCTTGGGTCAGGTCGTCCCCTGCGTCACCAGCATCATTCGTATGCCGGTAACCAATCTATCGAGCCGCTTGCGGAACACGCAACCGGCAAACGTAGAATGAAGGTGACGGAGCTGCCATAGCGAGGGAGGGGCATGCCATCCAGCCGAGGCGGAGGCGCGGCCAGCCAGGCAGGTATCGGGCAGGCACCCGGCGACCTCGCGACCCTCCAGGCGTTCGTCAATACGCTCGACATCGAGCAAGGCACTGACTTGCTCTCGACGCCGGCTAGCTGCGACCAGTGGCTGCTAGAGGCCGGCCTGCGCGCTGGTGACGGTGGCCGGGCCAAGCCGCGCGATCTGGCCACGGCCCTCGAGCTTCGGGAGGCGCTGCGCGGCGTGCTGCGGTCGCATGTCACACACTCGTCCTCGGTGCCATCAGGCTCGGTGGAGCACTCAGGCCTGGCGGAGCACTCAGGCCTGGCGGAGCAGTCAGGCGTCGCGGAGCTATCAGGCACCGAAGCTGCTTCGCGCGTCACGCACGTCGCGGCCACGCTGCGAGCCCGGCTTCACGTCGATGCCAGCGGCCGCGTCGTCGTCGCACCGGCCGGGGCCGGTGCCGAAGCGGCACTGACTCGGCTCTTGGTCATAGCCGCCGAGGCAACGACGCTAGGCACCTGGCCGCGGCTGAAGGTGTGCAGCGCTGACGACTGCCAGTGGGCCTTCTACGACCGGTCACCGACGCGCACCGGCTGCTGGTGCAGCATGCAGGTCTGCGGCTCGCGCGCCAAGTCACGTGCCTACCGCGGCCGGGCGGCGCGGGTGGCTCGGCCTGTCAGCGTTGGTTGACCTGGCAGGGCCGTAAAGTGGCTTGTTGCAGCATTAAGCAGCTGTGAAGACAGCGTCAGGCCGGACCGCGTAACCGGCTGGAAAGGATCCGCCGAATGCACAGCGACTACGTGGCGATCGGGGTCAACGGCCACGAAGCCGACGAGGCGGCCGTGTCCCTTCTGGAACACGAGGGGTGGGGCCATTTCACTGCGATGCAAGTGCGCCGGGGCCGGACGCGCGGCCTGGACTTGCACCTGTCGCGACTGGAAGCGGCCCATCGTGAGGTGTACGGGCGGGCACTCGGCGGCGAGGAGGTCCGGGCCGCCATCCGGCATGCTCTTGGCGGCCGGCTAGACGCCAGCGTTCGCGTCTACGGCTACTGGGCCGGCCTGATCGTCACTGTTCGCGAGCCGCAGGACATGCCGCGCCGCCCGCAGTCGATGACTGCCTTGCATTTCCAGCGGCCCCTCGCCCGGCTCAAGCACGTCGGCAGTTGGGGCCAGGGCTGGTTCCGCGAGATCGCGCTGGCTGCGGGCTTCGACGAGGGCCTGCTGGTGGACGAGGCGGGCATGATCTCGGAGGGCACCATCACCAACGTGGGGTTCTGGCGGGACGGCACGGTGATCTGGCCCGACGCGCCGAAGCTGCAGGGCGTAACGATGCTTCTCTTGCGGCGCCGGCTTATGGCCGCCGGCATTCCGCAGGCCGACGGGCACGTCCGCGTGCAAGACCTGGCCACCTACGACGGGATGATGTTGTGCAACGCGCGTGGCTGGGCGCCGGTCAGCCGCGTCGACAACCTGATGATCGGTGAGGACGAGGCGTTCATCGGCGTCATTGCGGCTGCAATCGACGGATGCCCATGGGACGAGATCTAGCGGCGCGGGAGGCTCAGTCTGTCGGCGTTAGAGCTTCTCGATCGGCGCGTACCGCAGGACCAGATGCTTGATGCCGTAATCGCCACCGAAGTCGATCTTCGCCTCGGGGTCGTCGCCGCGACCCTCCACTGAGAGCACGGTGCCGAGCCCATACGAGTCGTGGTTGACCCGGTCGCCAGGCTGGAGCGACGGCACCGGCCGGTTCCCGATGGCGCGCACGCCAGGCCGCCTGGCCAGTCGCTCCGAGGCTGGCTGAGTCGCCGCCGACTCGTCCCGCCGCCACTCGATCAGCTCGGCCGGGATCTCAGACAGGAACCTGGACTGCTTGTGATATCCAGGGCGTCCGAACCAGGTGCGCGTAGCCGCGCGAGTCACATACAGCCGCTCCATCGCCCTGGTGATGCCGACGTAGGCAAGCCTGCGTTCCTCGGCGAGCTCGCGCTCGTCGCCCATCGACCGCTCGTGCGGGAAGACGTTCTCCTCCAGGCCGGTCAGGAACACCACCGGGAACTCCAGGCCCTTGGCGGTGTGCAGCGTCATCAGCGTGACCATGCCGCCATGCTCCTCGCCTTCCGGGATCTCATCGGCGTCGGCGACGAGCGAGACCTGCTCGAGGAATTCAGCCAGCCTCCCGCCGGGATTGCGGGCATCGAATTCCCTGGCCACCGACACAAGCTCGGTGAGGTTTTCGATCCGGCTGGCGTCCTGGAGATCGGAGGATGCCTGAAGCTCGGCCACGTAGCCGGTCCGGTCGAGGATGGCCTCGGCGAGGTCGCCAACTGGGCTGCGGGCTTCCGCCATGGCCCGCAGACCGTTCATCAGGTCGTTGAAGCCCTCGATGGCGCGGGCCGACCGCGCGGGCAACCCTGGCACATCATCGGGCCTGGCCAGCGCTGCGGCGAAGCTGACCTTGTCGCGATTCGCGAGCGCGGCCACGTACTCCTCGGCTCGGTCGCCAATGCCACGCCGGGGCGTGTTGAGAACCCGGCGCAGCGACACCTCGTCGCCCGGATTGGCGATCAGCCGCAAGTAGGCCAACAAGTCGCGGACCTCGCGCCGTTCGTAGAACCGGACCCCGCCGACAACTTTGTACGGCAGGCCAGAACGGATGAAGACTTCCTCGAAGACCCGCGACTGGGCGTTCGTCCGATAGAACACGGCTACCTGGCCCGGAATCGCCTCGCCAGCGTCGGCGAGCCGGTCGACTTCCTCGGCCACGAACGCCGCTTCGTCGTGCTCGCTGTCGGCAACGTAGCCAGTCAGTAGCGGCCCGGCGCCCGCGTCGGACCACAGGTTCTTGGGAATGCGGCCAGGGTTACGGGAGACCACAGCGTTCGCGGCGGCGAGGATATTTTGCGTCGACCTGTAGTTCTGCTCGAGCAAGATCACCCGGGCACCGGCGAAGTCGCGCTCGAACTCCTCGATGTTCCTGATGGTGGCACCACGGAATGCATAGATCGACTGGTCAGCGTCGCCGACAACGACGAGCTCGGCGGGCGACTCGCCGCCCGCGCCCGCTAGCTCCCGGACCAGGGTGTACTGCGCGTGGTTGGTGTCCTGGTACTCATCCACGAGGACGTGCCGGAACCGCTTGTGGTACTCCGCCGCGACATCCGGGAACGCCTGGAGCAGGTTCACGGTCACCATGATCAGATCGTCGAAGTCCATCGCGCCTGCGGCGACGAGCCTGCGCTGGTACTCGGCGTAGGCCTCGCCGAGCGCCTTCTCCCGGTAGCCGCTGGCCCTCGCCAGCACCGTCTCGTAGTCGATTAGCTCGTTCTTGAGGCTGGAGACCTGATTGGCCATCCCTTTCGGCGGAAAGTACTTCGCGTCGAGCTCGAGTTCGCGGCAGACCATGGCCATCAGCCGCTGCGAGTCCGCCTGGTCGTAGATCGAGAAGCTCGACGGATAGCCGAACCGCTTGGCCTCGCGCCGCAGAATCCGCACGCAGGCCGAGTGAAAGGTCATCAGCCACATCGACCGCGCTCGCGCTCCGGTCAGGGACGCGGCCCTGGCCGCCATCTCCCCGGCCGCCTTGTTAGTGAAGGTAATAGCGAGGATCTGGCTAGGCTCGACTTCGCGCTCCGCCAGCAGGTAGGCGATGCGGTGGGTCAGCACCCGCGTCTTGCCCGAGCCCGCGCCCGCCACGATGAGCAGCGGGCTGCCCTGGTGCAGGACAGCGGCACGCTGCTGGGGATTCAGCCCATCCAGCAGGGTGTCGACAACGAGGGCGGTCACGTGCCAAGCCTAGGCGGTGTTGCCGACAGCCGCCCGCGCCCGACGCGGGAGCGCCTCTCGCAAACTAAATCGGGTGCCAGGCCAACGGCCTGGCACCCGATTACGCCCAAGGAACCGGCTACTCGTCTGGCGCGAGAGTGGGCGTCGACCGGGTCAACGTTTCCTTCTTGAAGAACGCGGGATTCACGATGCGGTTGAAGATAAAGAAGATCACGCCAATAACTGCCGCGCCGGCAGCGATCAAGAACGCGCCGCCGATCTGCCAGTGGAGCCCTGGCACAGTCCAGAACGTGAAGTCGTTCAGCGTATTCACGTCGTAGTCGAGCCATATCGACCAGCCGCCAAGGAACCAGAGAATCAAGGCTCCCGTCAACGGGAAGATTCCCTGCATCCACAGGTTTCGGGCGCTGCTGGTCAGGCTTCTGCGGTAATACCAGACGCAGGAGAATCCGGTGAGCCCGTAGTAGAAGGCGATGTAGAGGCCGATCGCGATCACGGCGTCGCCGATCAGGCCGATGGGGTTATGCGAGTTGTTCACGATCGCATAGAACACGATCGAAATGCCACCCATCACCAGCGTGGACACTGTTGGCGTCAGGAAGCGCGGGTGGATCTTCGCAAACGACTTGGGGATCGCTCTGTACACGGCCATCGACAGCGTGGTGCGCGCCGTCGGCAGGATCGTGGTCTGGGTGGACGCCGCGGCTGAGGACAGCACCATGATCAGCAGTAGCCGGAAGAAGACGTTGCCGATGGTGCCGGTTCCGAATACGGCGTGGCCCTGCACGGATAGCACATCGCCGACGTTATTGGGGTTACCGAGACCGTTGCCCTTCGTGCCGATCCCGGCGAACGCCTGTGCCGAGAAGATCACCAGCGCGTAAGTGACGAGCAGGATCAGCGTGGAGAGAATGGCCGCGATCCCTGGCGTACGGTTGCGGTCCTTGGTCTCCTCATTGACCGACAGCGCAGTGTCCCATCCCCAGTAGATGAAGACCATCAGGATGATGCCGCTGACGAACGCGCTGAAGCTCGGGACGTCGAACGGATTCAGCCAGGCCCAGCTCGGAGTCAGGTGCCCGGCAGGGGCGCTGCCGTTGCCCACCTTGACGAGCGCTGTGATCGACAGCACCGCGAGCATAGTGAGCTCGATCGACAGCAGGATCTTCTGGAAGTTGGCCGAGACCTCGATGCCGACATAACAGATGGCGGTCATCAGGACGATCCAGATGATGCCGCCGAGGAGCACCCAGTTACTCGACGGGTTCGTGCCGATGCCGTTGGCCCCGAACAGCAGGAAGCAGTACTGGCTGGCGACTTGCGCCAGGCTGGCCATGACGAGGATGTCGGCCGCCACGATCGCCCAGCCGCCGGCCCAGCCGGTCTTCGGCCCGAACGCCCTGGTCGCCCACGTGAACGTGGTGCCGCAGTCCGGATCGGCCTTGTTCATCTCGGAGTAGCCGATCGACGTCAGTAGCATCGGCACGAACGCCAGAATGGCGATAATTGGCGACCGGAGGCCGACGGCGGCGACCACGAAGCCCAGCGTGGCCGCAATGCTGTACGCGGGTGCGACCGAGGCGGTTGCAATTACGGTGCTGGATAGCAGCCCGAGAGCACCTGACTTGAGCCCCTTATCCAGGGGCTGCTCCGTTGGCTGCGTGGCCTCTCTCGCGGTAGCCATGCCGTCTCCCCTCAGTCGCGGTTCATCAGAACCGGGTAAACCTGATTATCGCGACGCCACATCGCGGGGTAACACAGTGGACCCCGGCAAACGCGCTGCTGCGCTTGGCGTGCAACGGTTCTAGCATGCTTTGGAAGCCATCGCAACGATTTCGGTTGAAAGGTATGACAATCGCTACTGGTCCCGTCGATGGTACTGGGGATGGCCGGGCTAGGATCGCCGCATGCGCATTCTCCTTGTCGGGGCTGGCGGAGTCGGTACCGCGCTCGCCAGGATTGCCGCCCGCCGCCCATTCGCTGAGTTGATCATCGCCGACTATGACCTAGCCCGAGCGCAGCATGCAGCCGCTGCGAAGGACTCCTACACCGCTGTTCAGCTGGACGCCCGAGATGAGGCCGCCACTGCGGCCCTGCTGACCGAGCGCCGCTGCGACGCCCTGATGAACGCCACCGATCCGCGGTTCGTGATGCCGCTATTCCGGGCGGCGCTGACCGCCGGGGTTAACTACCTGGACATGGCCATGTCGCTGTCCCACCCGGATCCGGCGGATCCATACGGCAAGACGGGCGTGAAGCTGGGCGACGACCAGTTCGCTATGGCGGACCAGTGGGAGCGTAACGGGAAGCTGGCGCTGGCTGGTATCGGGGTTGAGCCCGGCCTGTCGGACGTATTCGCCCGGTATGCCGCGGAGGAGCTGTTCGCTGAGATCAACGAGATCGGCGTTCGCGACGGTGCCAACCTCCAAGTGGCCGGCTACGACTTCGCCCCCACCTTCTCGATCTGGACCACAATCGAGGAGTGCCTGAATCCGCCGGTCATCTGGGAGGAAGGCCGGGGGTGGTTCACCACTCCCCCCTTCAGCGAGCCCGAGACGTTCACTTTCCCAGCCGGCATCGGCCCTGTCGAGTGCGTCAACGTCGAGCACGAGGAAGTCCTGCTGATTCCGCGCTGGGTCAAGGCCAAAAGGGTCACCTTCAAGTACGGCCTCGGCGAGGAGTTCATCGGCGTCCTGGAGACGCTGCACAAGCTGGGCCTCGACCGGACCGACCCGGTCAACGTCGGCGGCGGGAGCGTGTCACCGCGCGACGTCGTGGCCGCCTGCCTGCCCGATCCGGCGACCCTCGGCGCCAAGATGAGTGGCCTGACGTGCGCCGGGACCTGGATCACGGGCACCGGCAAGGACGGCGAGCCGCGGGAGGTCTATCTGTACCACGTCGTGGACAACGCCTGGACGATGGCAGAGTACGGCTCGCAGGCCGTCGTCTGGCAGACCGCCGTCAACCCGGTGGTGGCCCTCGAACTGCTCGACAGCGGCGCCTGGTCCGGCACGGGCGTGCTCGGGCCAGAAGCCATGCCGCCGCAGCCGTTCCTTGACCTGCTGACCGAGTACGGATCACCGTGGGGATTCGAGGACCGCACCCCGCACGCCCATTCATAACGGAACGGAGTTTCCTCGTGGCTAATGATCTTCAAAACTTCATCGGCGGCCAGTGGACGGATTTGTCCTATGACCAGCGAGCCGACCTGATCGACCCGAGCACCGGCGAGGTATTCGCCACGGCCCCGATCTCGGGCAGTGCGGAGATCGACGCGGCGTTTACCTCGGCCGCCGAGGCCTTTCCCGGCTGGCGGGACTCGACGCCCGCCGAGCGCAGCCTGGCGCTACTGCGCATAGCCGACGCGCTTGAGGCCCGCGCCGATCAGTTCGTCAAGGCCGAGTCGCAGAACACGGGCAAGCCGCTCGCGCTGACGGCGTCCGAGGAAATCCCGCCGATGGTGGACCAGATCCGCTTCTTCGCGGGCGCGGCACGGATGCTGGAAGGCCGGTCCGCCGGGGAGTACATGTCCGGGTTCACATCGTTCATCCGCCGCGAGCCAATTGGCGTGTGCGCCGCGGTGACGCCGTGGAACTACCCGATGATGATGGCGGTTTGGAAGTGGGCTCCGGCGCTGGCGGCTGGCAACACCATGGTGCTCAAGCCGTCCGACACGACCCCGTACTCCACACTGCTGATGGCCGAGCTGATCAGCGAGTTCGTTCCGCCGGGCGTGCTCAACGTCGTCTGCGGCGACCGGGACACCGGTCGCATGCTGGTCTCCCACAAGGTGCCGCAGATGGTCTCCATCACAGGCTCGGTGCGGGCCGGTATCGAGGTCGCGCAAGCGGCGGCCGCCGACCTGAAGCGCGTGCACCTTGAGCTTGGCGGCAAGGCGCCTGTCATCGTCTTCGACGACGCCGACCCCGCGAAGGCCGCCGAGGCTATCGCCATCGCAGGCTACTTCAATGCCGGGCAGGACTGCACAGCGGCGACCCGTGTCCTCGTCGGGCCCGGCATCCATGACGACTTCGCGGCCGCGCTGACGGAGCAGGCCAAGGCGCAGCTGACCGCCGGGCCGGACAACCCGGACGCCACGTTCGGGCCGCTCAACAACGCAAGCCAGCTCGACCGGGTATCTGGCTTCATTTCACGGCTGCCCGACCACGCGCGGATCCTGACCGGCGGCGAGCGCGTCGGCGAGCGCGGCTACTTCTTCGAGGCCAGTGTCGTGGACGGCCTGGACCAGCAGGACGAGATCGTCCAGAACGAAGTCTTCGGCCCGGTGATCACGCTGCAGAAGTTCACCGACGAAGCGGAGGCGCTGCGCTGGGCCAACGGCACTGAGTACGGCCTGGCCTCGTCGGTCTGGACATCCGATCACGGCCGCGCCATGCGGATGGCGCGGGCGCTCGACTTCGGCTGTGTGTGGATCAACACGCACATCCCGCTCGTCGCCGAGATGCCGCATGGCGGGTTCAAGCACTCCGGCTACGGCAAGGACCTGAGCATGTACGGCTTCGAGGATTACACGCGGGTCAAGCACGTGATGTCGTCGCTCGATTAGCGCGGTCTCGTGACGGGCGCGAGCATGCCGGACGCTCTGGCGGGCTGGCACAGGTCTCGCGCCCGCCTCCGTCAGTGGGCCCGTGGCGGGTACGGCGACACCTGCGGTCGGCAACGCTTACGCCCGCTCGCCGCATCCAGCACACCCACTCCCGCTGGGAGTGCGCCTCTAACTGGCGGCGGCATCAGGCGCTCGACGGAGCCGCTCGGCAGGACGAGGGATTGTGCGGGTCGCGGGAGTTAACGGCGGCGGGCGCGGCGGCGACGGATGCCTAGGAGCACGAGCAAGGCCCCGATGAGGGCGGCGGCGGCTGGCAGTGCGCGCTTGAGCACTGGCAGACCCGCGACGCCGAGCAGGTCGATCGCCTCATTGCCCGGCGGCTGCCAGGCGGCGGGTTCGCGCTCTGCTACGACCTCGTGCCTGGCCGGGCGCAGCGGAGTGACCTCGGCCAGTTCGTCGGTGCCACTCTCGCCGTCACGCCCGGCGTGCTTGCCTGCCGGACGGCTGCCGTTGACGTCCGCGGTCAGGACCGCGGGCGCGCTTGAGTCGGCTGAGTCGGCCAGGGAGAGGCCGCGGTCGGCCAGCTTGGCCTTGATGTCGGCTAGCGAGGCCGGACCGATGTTCTCGATCGCGCGCAGCTGCTGCTCGGTCCGCCTGGTCAGATCGCCGAGCGTCTGGATGCCATCGTGGCGCAAGCTGCTCCAGGCCCGGCCGCTCAGGTTGAGTACGTCGATCGGGAGCGCCTCGTCTGGCGGAGCGGCGGAACTTGCGGTCGTGGTGGTCGCTGCGGTGGTCTCGGCGGCGGGCGGTGCGGCGGCGGGCGGTGCGGTCGCTGGCTCGGCAGCCAGCATCGCTGCGAGGTTGTCGGCGAAGATGTCGATGAGCCTGCTGCCTACTTCCGTCAGGACGCCGCGGCCGAACTGGGCAGGCTTGCCCGTCACGTTGAGCGAGGTGTGCACGATGACGTGGGTCTGATCGCCGGCACCTTCGAGAGTCGACCGGACCTTCGCCGACGCGGTACCAGCGCCGCGAGTCTCCTTGCCGGATGCCTCGAGCGTGATGACGTGCGCGGCCGGATCGCGCTCGGTGAACTTCGCGGTCCCGGCGTAGGTCATCTGGATCGGACCAACCTTGACCTTGATCCGACCGTTAATCTCGTCGCCGTTGACCGAGTCGAGGGTGGCGCCTGGCATGCAGGGCGCCACCCGCTCGACGTCCATGAGCACTTCCCACGCTCGCTCCTCGGGAACTGGGACCGAGAATGAGTGCTCGAGCTCCATATGTCAGACTCCTGCCGCTGCCTCCAGAGCGCGCCCGGTCAGCACCCGCACGAGGTGACGCCGATAGTCGGGCGCCCCGTGCAGATCCGCAGGCGGCTGCGTCCCGTCGGCCGCGCGGGCGGCTGCTGCCTGCAGTGCCTGCGAGCTGGTCTGCGCTCCGGCCGCGGCCGCCTCGACCGAGGCCGCCCTGAGCGGGACGCTGCCCATGTTGGTCAGTCCGACTCTGGCTTCGGCCACGTGGCCATCGGAGCGCCGTACCAGCGCCGCGACGCCGACAATTGCCCACGCCTGCGCGGTCCGGTGGAACTTCTCATAACGATATCCCCAGTCGGTCCCGAACTTGGGCACCCGGATGCCGGTGAGTATCTCGCCGGGTTCGAGCGAGGTGGTCAGGTAGTCCACGAAGAAGTCGCCGGCGGCGATCTCCCGCTCGCCGCGGGGGCCGCGTGCGACCAGCGTCGCGTCGAGCGCGAGGATCACGGCGGGCAGGTCACCAGCAGGGTCGGCGTGCGCGATCGAGCCGCCAAGCGTGCCACGGTGGCGAACCGCCGGATCGGCCACCGTGCCGGCCGCCTGCGCCAGCACGCCGCAGTGCTCCGTGATCAGCGGGTCGTGCACGAGCTGGTAGTGCGTCGTCCTGGCGCCGATCAGCAGATGGTCGCCCTCGTCGGTGACACCGCGCAGGTCGTCAAGAGCGCCGACATCGACGAGCAGCTCTGGGTAAGCCAGCCGGAGCCGGAGCAATGGCAGGAGGCTCTGGCCTCCTGCGATCACCTTCGCGTCCTCGCCGCCGTCGGCCAGCGCCCTGACCGCATCCTCGATCGACGCTGGCCGGATGTACTCGAACTTGGCCGGGATCATGCCGCGCCTCCATTGCCGCTTGACCTGCTGTCAGACGCATCCCGAATCGCGCGCCAGACGCGTTCGGGCGTGCACGGCATCGTGATGTCGCGGATGCCGAATGGACGAAGCGCATCCACGATCGAGTTGACCACCGCCGGCGTCGAGGCGATCGTGCCCGCCTCGCCGACACCCTTCACGCCGAGCCTGTTGTGCGCCGGTGTCGTCGTCCGCTCGGTCACGTAGGACGGCAGATCCGGAGCCGCCGGCACCAGGTAGTCGGCGAGCGTCGTGGTGACGAGGTTGCCGTCGTCGTCATAGATGCCTTCCTCGTACAGCGCCTGGGCGATGCCCTGCGCGATGCCGCCGTGTACCTGGCCTTCGACGATGAGCGGGTTGACGACCACGCCGACGTCGTCGACCGCGACGTAGCTACGGATCTTCACGAACCCGGTCTCGGTGTCGACCTCGGTTGCGCACAAGTGCGTTCCGTGCGGGAACGAGAAGTTGTCAGGGTCGTACGTGGCATCGGAATCCAGCGATGGCTCGACCCCATCGGGCAGCGCGTGCGCTGCGAACGTCGCCAGCGCGATCTCCTGGATCGACTTGAACGCATCCGGATCGCCCCTGACCGAGAACCGGCCGGCCGAGAACTCCAGGTCGTCGGCGGAGGCCTCGAGCATGGCCGCGGCGATCACCTTGGCCTTAGCGACCACCTTGTCGCAGGCCTGGACGACGGCCAGGCCGCCGACAGCGAGCGAACGCGAGCCGTACGTGTCCATCCCCTTCGGCGAGACCTGAGTGTCACCGTGCAGCACCCTGATGTCCTCGAAGGGCACGCCGAGCTGGTCAGCCACGATCTGGCTCCAGGCAGTCTCGTGCCCCTGACCATGCGCGCTGGAGCCGGTCACGACCTCGACCTTGCCGGTGGGCAGCATGCGGATCGAGGCATGCTCCCAGCCGCCAGCACCGTAGGACAGCGAACCGAGCACCCTGGACGGCGCTAGCCCGCACATCTCGGTGAACGTGGAGATGCCGATGCCGAGCCGCACCTTGTCGCCGCGGGCGTTGCGTTCAGCCTGCTCGCGCCGCAGACCGTCGTAGTCGAACAGCTCCTTGGCCTTCGCGGTCGCCGCCTCGTAGTTACCCGAGTCGTAGGTGAGGCCGCAGATCGTGGTGTACGGGAACTCCTCGTGCTTGATCCAGTTCCGCTCCCGCAGCTCCAGCGGTTCCATGCCGAGCTCGATGGCGAGCTCGTCCATGACGCGCTCGATCGCGAACGTCGCTTCCGGCCGCCCGGCGCCGCGATAGGCGTCTGTCGGCATCTTGGTGGTGAAGACGCCGGTGCACTTGAAGGAGTAAGCGTCCATCTTGTAGATGGCCGGGTACATGAAGGCGCCAAGCAGCGGCACGCCAGGCGTGACCAGCATCAGGTAGGCCCCCATGTCCGCGAGCAGGTCAACGGACAGCCCACGGATCCGGCCGTCCTGGTCGGCCGCGATCTTTATCCGCTGCCACTGATCGCGACCGTGGTGCACGGTCAGGTTGCCCTCGGTTCGCGACTCGTTCCACTTCACTGGCTTGCCGACCTTGCGACTGGCCAGCACCGCGAGTACCTCCTCGGCGGTGACCTGAAGCTTGGAGCCGAATCCGCCGCCGACATCGGGCGCGATGACGCGCACGTTCTGCTCAGGGATGCCGAAGAAAGCCGACAGCGCGAACCGCAGGACATGCGGAATCTGGGTGGCCGACCACAGTGTGACCTCGTCTCCGATCCACTGCGCGACCACGGCGCGCGGTTCCATCGCGCACGGGATCAGGCGCTGCTGCCGGTAGTCGCGCTCGACGACGACGGGCGCATCACGGAATGCCGCGTCCACGTCGCCGTTGGCGAAAACCCATTCGTAGCTCTTGTTGCCAGCCTCGTGCACCTTGGGCGAGTGCTCGGCCAGCGCGGTCCGCATGTCCAGCACCGGCAGCAGCGGCTCATAGTCGACGTCGACCGCCGCGATCGCGTCAGCTGCCGTGTACCGATCGCGCGCGATCACGAGGGCCACGGCCTCGCCGACATAACGGACCTCGTCTACCGCCATGGGCGGGTGCGGCGGAATGAGGATGTCGGGCGTAACCGGCCACGCGCACGGGAGGCTGCCCTGCTCGGCGGCGAAGTCGGCGCCGGAGTAAGCGGCGATCACGCCGGGCTGGTCGAGCGCGCCGCTGACGTCGACCCTCGTAATCTTGGCGTGTGCGTACGGGCTGCGCACGAACGCCATGTGCAGCATGCCGTTGAGCTTGATGTTGTCGGTCCAGTTGGTCTGGCCGGTGATGAGCTTGGCGTCTTCCTTGCGCAGCCTGGCCTGGCCGATCTGGGCGGCGGGCGCGCCGGTTTCGTCGAGCACTGTGGTCATGGCGCGACTCCTGCCTCGGCCGCGCGCTTAACGGCGCGGACTATGTTCTCGTAGCCGGTGCAGCGACAGAGATTGCCTTCCAGCCCGTCCCGGATCTCCACGTCGGTGGGATGAGGGTTATCGCGGAGCAGATCGGTGGCCGCCATGATCATGCCGGGCGTGCAGTAGCCGCACTGCAGCGCGTGCTCCTCATGGAAGGCACGCTGCATGGGATGCAGCTCGCCGTTGGCCAGACCTTCAATTGTTGTCACGTCGGACCCGTCTGCCTGCACGGCGAGGACCGCGCAGCTCTTGACCGACGTGCCGTCCATGAGCACAGTGCACGCGCCGCAGTTTGAAGTGTCGCAGCCGACAGGTGTACCGGTCTTGCCTAGGACTTCTCTCAGGTAATGGACGAGCAGCAGGCGAGGTTCGACTTCGTCGACGTACTTAACTCCGTCGACCGTGACGGTGATGTGCGTCATGCGCTGACACCTCCGGGGGATGGCTGATGCGCCTGAGGCAAACCTAGGCCGCTCGTCCTCGCCGCACCAGTCCCTCGTGTCGCGACATGGTGGCCGGCGCGTTAGCCAGTCTGCAGGACCTGGAACATCTCGGCCAGCCTTCCCTCGGGTAGCCCCCCCTGCACCGCCGCCCTGCTCAGCCAGCTTCGCAGGAACCCTTCGAGCTCGTCCGGATCACTGATCTGGCTGACGTGGCAGCGCAGCGCGGCCACCTTGCGGGCGAATGTTTCGGTGATGTCCACATACGTCGTCGGTGCCGGACTGCCCGAGATCCACACCTCGCGCACGGTCCATGGCTCGAGCTTCTCTTCAGTTAGCAGCTCCGGGAAGGCGAAAGGATTCCTGGAGTCCGGGTACACAGCGTCGAGCGCGGCCGAGCCGGCTGCCCGGTGGTCAGGGTGGCTCGCACCCATCCGCGCGTAGTTGCGCTCCGGCGACTGGCAGACGACGCGGTCCGGCCGCCGCAGCCTGATGACGCGGGCGATGTCACGGCGGAGGGTGATGGACGTCTCAAGGCGGCCGTCTGGATAGCCAAGGAAGTGCAGCTCATGGACTCCGACCTGTTTGGCCGCCGCAGTCTGCTCAGCCTGCCGGATGGCCGCCATCTCGGTACGGGACACTGCTGGGTCGCTGCCGCCAGCTTCGCCGTTGGTCACGATGCAGTAGCTGACATCCAGGCCCGCATCGGTCCATTGCGCGATGGTCCCGGCCGCGCCGAAGTCAACATCGTCCGGGTGCGCCGTGATCACCAAGACGCGGGCAATCTGCACTGCATCAGCCATCCCTTGATCGTACGGGGGCGCCGGGTCGGCGCCGAGCGCACCATTGGGCTGAGTGTTACCTGAGGGCTCAGCCGGGTACCGCGTCAGCGCACAGCTACTCAGTTAGGGTGGAGCCGTGACGACTTTCTCCGCAGATCCGTCATATGCGCAGGCTCTGGACAGTGCCGACGAGCTAGCGCCGTTCCGTGACCGGTTCGTGCAACAGGACCGGGACCTTATCTACCTGGACGGCAACTCGCTGGGGCCGCTGCCGGTGCGCACGCAGGCGCGGATCGCGGAGGTCGTCGACCAGGACTGGGGCGTGGGCCTTGTCCGGTCCTGGGAGAAGTGGATCCAGCTGCCACGGCAGTCAGGCGAGATGGTGGCCGAACACCTGGTGGGTGCGGCCGCCGGGCAGGTCCTTGTCTGCGACTCGGTCACAGTCAACCTGTACAAGCTCGCCTCTGCGGCACTCGATGCCCAGGCCGGCCGCGACGTCATCATCACCGACGACGACAACTTTCCCACTGACCGCTATGTCCTGGAAGGTATCGCGGCCCAGCGCGGGTGCGAGCTACGGCTGATTCACAGCGACCTGGACGACGGAGTGAGCGAGCAGGCACTGGCCGAGGCTCTCGACGAGCGAACCGCGCTGGTCTGCCTGTCGCACGTCGCCTACCGCAGCGGGGCGCTGGCCGACATGACCCGGCTCACCAGCCTGATACACGAGTCAGGCGCGCTGGCCCTCTGGGACTTGTCTCACTCGGTGGGCGCGGTCCCGGTCGAGCTCGACGCAGCCGGCGCCGACCTGGCGGTCGGTTGCACTTACAAGTACGTCAACGCCGGCCCCGGTGCGCCCGGCTTGCTGTACGTGCGTGAGTCCCTTCAGCCGCGGCTTCGCCAGCCGATCTGGGGCTGGTTCGGCCAGCGCGACCAGTTCGAGATGGGCCCGCACTACGATCCCGCGCCCGGTATCGACGCGTTTCTGACCGGGACGCCGAACATCATCGGTGCGGTCGCGGTCGAGGAAGGCGCCCGCCTGCTCGGCGAGGCCGGCATGCCCGAGCTCCGAGCCAAAAGCGTGGAGCTCACGACTTACCTGATCGCTTTGGCTGACGAGTGGCTCGTCCCGCTCGGCTTCGCCATCGCCTCGCCGCGCGATTCGACCCGGCGTGGCGCGCATGTCGCCCTGCGGCACGACGACGCCTGGCAGATCAGCCAGGCTCTGATCCGCGAGGGCGTCATCGGGGACTACCGGACGCCCGACAGGGTCCGACTAGGCCCCGTTCCTATTTATACGAACTTCACCGAGGTGTGGACGGCGCTCGATCGACTGCGCGACATCGCCGCGACGAAGTCCTATGCGGACATCCCGGCCGAGCAGCCTAGAGTGACCTGAACCTTGGCGGCCCCCCGCTCGGCGCCCGCGGCAATTGACATTGACACTGCCAGAAACCTATGGTCCTCACGTGCCGCCATACGAACGCATCGATAGTGACTACGGCAAGCGACTCAGATCGCCGGCGGCCGATGGACCCATCTACATGCTGAACCTGACCAGGTACCGGCCCGATGTTGGGTATGCCCGCAGCAGCGGAGGCGCGGTCAACAGCCAGGAGCCAGAGGGGCGGTACGCACCGCTCGTCGTCCTGGCCGCGATCGGCGCGAGGCTGTGCTTTGTAGCTGACGTCCTGGCGAGCCCCGGCAACTGGCACCGGGTCGCCGTCGTCGCGTACCGGAGCAGGCGCTCGTTCATCACTATGGCGGCCCGCCGTGACTTCAGAGACTGGCATCACAGCAAGTCGGCAGGCATCGAGGAAGCCGTCGTAATGGGGACGCTGCCGACCACTGCGCTACCCGACCGGTCACATACGAGCCGGATTTTGCTGGAGACGTGGAACGGGCCGGAACCAGCCCCCATCGCGGACGGGGCCGTATGCGAGTTCGCAGTCGAAGGCACGCTGGTCGGAGATGGCAGATTGTGGACGGGCGCCCGCTACACAGCGATCGAGCCCGGCACGGCGCTGCCCTTCGTCTCCACGTCGCTGGACTACGACGCCTTGCTGCTCGAACCGACGATCGAGCGTTGGCAGTGACGGCCACCACGACGCGGCTGCCGGCTAGTGACGGCAGGCGCTTGCGGCGCGAGCAGAACCGCGAGGCTGTCATCGACGCGTTGCTGGATTTGTTCGAGACCGGCATGTACACACCGACCTCGGCGGACATCGCCGCTCAGGCCGGCTTGTCGCCCCGGTCGCTGTTCCGGTACTTCGACGACGTCGACGATCTGCACCGAGCCGCCGCTGACCGGCAGATCCAGGTCGCCTTGCCGCTGGTCAGCCTGGGCGTCGGCCCGGCCGACCCTACTGCGGCCAAGATCATCGCCGTTGCGCGCTCGCGCGTTCAGCTCTACGAGCGCGTTGGCCCGGCGTCGCGGGCACTGCGGATATCCGTGCGCCGGAACGGCCTGCTCACCGGCCAGCTAGAACGGATCCGGGAGTTCCTGACCGTGCAGCTGCGCACGCTGTTCGGACCTGAACTGGCGCGCCTTCCGGCGGTTCGCCGTGACGCTGTGCTCCAGGCCGTCGATGTGCTGTGCTCGTTCGAGTCGTATGACCTGCTCAGCCGCGACGGAAACGCGCCGGAGGCGGCCGTCGTCGAGGTGCTAGTCACCGCCCTGACAGTGCTGCTAGCGAGGCAGCCATATGCCTGAGATCCCCGGCGCGGAGATGACAGGCACCGACATCACCACCGTGGACTTCCACTTCGACATCATGTGCCCATGGGCGTACCAGGCCTCACTGTGGATCCGCGATGTCCGCGATCAGCTGGGGCTCGATGTCGGCTGGCGGTTCTTCAGCCTCGAGGAGATCAACCGGGCAGAGGGCAAGAAGCACCCGTGGGAGCGGGAGTGGTCCTATGGCTGGTCGATGATGCGGGTCGGGGCCCTGCTGCGGCGGCTCGATCCGGGCCTGCTCGACCGCTGGTACTTCGCGGCCGGCACGGCCCTGCACGTCGATGGGCGCAAGCCGCACCGCCGCGAAGTCGCCGAGGCGCTGCTCGATCAGCTCGGGCTCGACCCGGCGCTGGTTGGTGCCGCCATCGACGACCCCAGTACGAGCGACGAAGTCCGCGCCGATCATGACCGGGTGACCCGTGCGGGCGGGTGGGGCGTGCCGACGCTGATGTTCGGCGGGAATCGGGCGCTATTCGGTCCGGTGCTCATCGAACCGCCGACCGGTCCGGCGGCGGTCCGGCTTTGGCAGCTCATGACCTCCTGGCTCGAGTTCCCGATGCTGTATGAGGTGCAGCGGCCGAAGCGCCAGCAGGACCTGCACGCGATCGCCGAGACGTTCCGTCCCTATCTCGAGGCGCGGGACTGGATCACCATTCAGAAGGAGACGCCGTGACCGATCTGGCTACCCTCCGGACTTCGCTCGAGCAGTGCTACGACTCCGTCCAGTCATTGACCACGCGGATGAGCAGCGAGCAGTGGCGCGGACAGTCGCTGTGCCCGGACTGGAACATGCGCGACGTCGTGGCGCACCTGGGCATGATGGAGCGGGTCATGACCGGCTGGCTGCCGACCAGCGTCGAGGACCTCCCGCCACTAGACCGGGCGCGGCCGTACCTCGAGCAGGCGGCCGGGCTTGACGACAAGGCGTTCGCCAGTCAGCTGGCGGAAATCTTCGACGAGCGCCGCGCCGACCTGGCCGGTCTGACGGCCGAGGGCCCGCTCCGGCCCTCGTGGACGCCAATCGGCCCCAAGACCTACGGCGGCTTCCTGGAGATCCGGATCTTCGACTTCTGGGTGCACGAGCGCGACATCACGACCCCGCTCGGCTGGCCAACAGATGACACCGGCTCCCGCGCCGAGATCTCCCTAGGCCAGGTCGAAGGCTCGATCGGCTACATCGTCGGCAAGAAAATCGGCCTGCCAGACGGCGCCAGCATCGTGTTCCACCTGACCGGCCCCATCAACCGCGACATAGCAGTCATAATCGACGGCCGCGCCAAGCAAGTCGATCGCCTAGACAAGCCCGACGTAGAGCTCACGACCGACACAGTCACGTTCATCCAGCTAGCGAGCGGCCGCATCGACCCGCAAACCCAGATAGATCAGGGCAAAATCACCTGGACCGGCAACGCGGAATTCGGCGAGCGCGCCGCCAAGAACCTTCGTTTCACGATCTGACGCCTAGCAGGTCCGCATAGGCGCGATGTGAAGCGGCCATTTGTCTGCCCTGGCCGCTTCATGTCGGGCCTGTGTGGGCCTGACCGTCCTACCCCATTTTCTCTGCTCTGGCTGCGAGTTGTCACGTCGTGGCTGGCCTCACTCCCATTCGATCGTTCCTGGAGGCTTGCTGGTTATATCGAGCACGACTCGGTTGACGTCCGGTACTTCGTTCGTAATCCGCGTTGAGATCCGCGCCAGCACCGCGTCCGGCAACCGCGCCCAGTCGGCGGTCATGGCGTCCTCACTAGTCACGGGCCGCAGCACGATCGGGTACCCGTAACTACGCCCGTCGCCTTGCACGCCAACGGACCGGACGTCGGCCAGCAGGACGACCGGACACTGCCAGATCTGCCGATCGAGACCGGCCGCGGACAATTCGGCCCGCGCGATGGCGTCGGCCGCGGACACGATCCGGAGCCGCTCAGGAGTGACCTCGCCGACGATCCGGATCGCCAGCCCCGGCCCAGGGAACGGCTGCCGCCAGACGACCTCCTCCGGCAGGCCGAGCTCGCTCCCAACCTGCCGTACCTCGTCCTTGAACAGGTCGCGCAGCGGCTCGACGAGCTCGAACTTCAGGTCATCCGGTAGTCCGCCGACGTTGTGGTGCGACTTGATGTTGGCCGTGCCTGTCCCGCCACCGGACTCCACCACGTCCGGATACAGCGTGCCTTGGACCAGGAACGTGGCCGCCACACTGTCCCTCGCTACCTCGCGCGCGGCTTGCTCGAACGCACGGATGAACTCGCGCCCGATGATCTTGCGCTTCTCCTCCGGGTCGCTGACGCCGGTCAGCGCGCGGATAAAGACCTCGGCTGCGTCGACGACCTTCAGCGCCACGCCGGTCGCCGCGACGAAGTCCTTCTCGACCTGCTCGGCCTCGCCGGCCCGCAGCAGCCCGTGGTCGACGAAGACGCACGTCAGCCGGTCGCCTATCGCGCGCTGCACCAGGGCCGCCGCAACGGCGGAGTCCACCCCGCCGGAAAGCCCGCAGATGGCCCGGCCTGGGCCGACCTGCGCGGCGATTCGCTCCGTCTGCTCCTCGATCACGCCGCGCATGGTCCACGTCGGCTCGCACCCCGCGGCGGCCAGGAAAGCGCGGAGCATCTCCATGCCGTACTCGGTGTGCAGGACCTCCGGGTGGAACTGCATGCCGTAGAGGTGGCGATCCGGCGCCTCGGCCGCTGCCACCGGCGTCGCGGCTGTCGTCGCCGTGATCGCGAAGCCCGCGGGAGCCACCGCGCACGTGTCGCCGTGCGACATCCAAACCCGCTGCTCGGGCGGCAGCCGGTCTAGGAGCACGCCGGCCGCCCCGGCGGTGCGCAGCGTAGTAGCCCCGTACTCCCCTGTTCCCGAGTGCTGTACCTGGCCGCCGAGGTCGCGGACCATCAGCTGGAAGCCGTAGCAGATGCCCAGGATGGGGACGCCGGCGGTCAGCAGGCCGGCCGGTGCCGGCGGGGCGCCGGGCGCGTAGACCGACGACGGGCCGCCGGACAGGATGATCGCGGATGGGTTCCTGGCCAGCATGTCCTGCGTGGGCATCGTGCTGGGCACGACCTGGGAGTAGACCTGGCACTCCCGTACCCGCCTGGCGATCAGCTGCGCGTACTGAGCGCCGAAGTCGACCACCAGGACCGGGCCGGACTCGAGATCCTGGCCTCGATCCGGCCCCTGCTCCGAGCTGCTCTGGTCGCGATCCGCCATGCCGCCGAGTCTAATCGGGGCGACTGGCTACTCCGCTGACGTCGCGTCGCCCGGCCCGTCTTCGGCAGGCGGTGCCGCCGGGCTGACCAGGACTCGGGCGATGCGGCGGCCATCCAGCTGGGTCACGGTCAGCCGCCGCCCGGCGACTTCGGCGGACTCGCCGCTGTCGGGCAGATGACCGAGCGCTGCGAGCAGGTAGCCCGCCACGGTCTCGTATGGCCCGTCGGGCAGCTCCAGCCCGGTCTGCTCGGCGAACTCGTCGAGATTCAGCAGGCCGTCCACTTCGAGTTCGCCGCCATGCAACTGGCGCGGATGGCTGATCTCCTCGTCGTACTCGTCCTGAATGTCGCCGATCAGCTCCTCGACCAGGTCCTCGAGCGTCACAATCCCAGCCGTGCCGCCGTATTCGTCGACCACGATCGCCAGGTGCGCGCGATCCTTGCGCATCTCCGACAAGGCCGACAGCACCATTTTGCTGATCGGCAGGAACTTCACCGGCCGGCACACCTCCCCGACTTTGCGGTAGTCGGCGTCTGGCCGCCTGTCGAGCAGGTCACGGGAGTGCACGAAGCCGATGACGTCGTCATAGGACTCTTGGTAGACCGGGAACCGGGAGTACCGGGCGTGCTCGGCCACGGCCGCCGCCTCCGCTAGCGGCATCGCGGCGGGCAGGAACTCCACTTCGGTTCGCGGTACGAGGACCTCACGGACCTGTCGTTTGCCGGCGTCGAAAACTTCGCCCACGATGTGCCGCTCATCCGGGCTCAGCGCCTGGTGCCCGGCGACCAGGTCACGGAGCTCCTCGTCGGTCATGAGTCCGCGGGCTGCGGCCGGGTCGCCGCCGAGCAACTGGACGACCAGGTTGGTGCACTTGGACAGCAGCCAGACCAGCGGCTTAGCAAACATCGCGAGCCGGTCGACGACCGGGCCGGCCACCAATGACACCCGCTCCGAACGCTGGAGCGCGAGCCGCTTGGGCGCCAGCTCACCGAAGACCAGCGTGAAGAAGGCGATGATCAAGGTGACAGCGATCACTGCGAGCGGGTCAGCTACGTCACGAGGCATGAGCTTGCTGAACACGTTCTCAAGGTGGTTCGACAGTAGCGCCGCACCGAAGGCGCCCGACAGCAGCGTGGCCAGCGTCACGCCGATCTGGACCGAGGACAGGAACCTATTCGGGTCCTGAGCCAGCCGTGCGGCACGCTCGCCTCGCTTGCCGTGCCTGGCCAGTGACCGGACCTGGCCCTCCCTGAGCGACACCAGGGCCATCTCGGCAGCCGCGAAGAAGCCGCCGATCAGTATCACGGCAAGGACGAGGAGAATATCCCAGCCGACGCCATTCACGTCCGAATCCCCGACCTCGTCAGTTTCGGCTTGCGGCGAAGCGCTGCCGTCCTCCGCGTCCCGGCAGCAGCCGGAACTCGGCCGCGCAGTGGTTTGCAATAGTCTAAGCAGTCTGCCCGATGAACCGAGCCGTAGTCGCCTAGCCTGTCCGAGCGGCGCATGTTGGCTGCTACCTTATGGCGCTGCTTTTCCGTGTATGGCAGTATCGCGTTGTTTGACGCAATCAGCAGGCATCCGGAAGGACAGGTGGGCCCGGTGGCGGGTGTACACGACGATGCCGTCGCGATCGCGGTTGAGCTGACGAAGCTACGCCGGGCGATTCACGCGGAGCCCGAGATCGGCCTGGACTTGCCCCGCACTCAGCGCAAGGTACTCGACGCGCTCGACGGCTTGCCGCTCGAGGTCACGCTGGGCGAGAGCCTGAGTTCGGTCACGGCGGTCCTGCGCGGGGCCCGCCCCGGCAAAACGGTGCTCTTGCGGGGCGATATGGACGCGCTGCCCGTCACCGAGCGGACCGGCCTGTCCTATGCCTCGATGATCGACGGAGCGATGCACGCTTGCGGGCACGACCTGCACACGGCGATGCTGGCCGGCGCGGCCAGGCTGCTGTCGGCCCGGCAGACCGAGCTGGCCGGGAACGTGATCTTCATGTTCCAGCCCGGCGAGGAGGGTCCCGGCGGCGGCCGGATCATGGTCGAGGAAGGTGTGCTCGACGCGGCCGGCGACCGGCCGGTCGCCGCCTACGGCCTGCACGTAACGTCCGGCCTGCTGCCGTTCGGCCTCGTTGCCAGTCGAACCGGAACGCTGATGGCAGCCGCCGACACGCTCCACGTCACGGTCCACGGGCGGGGCGGCCACGGCTCGCAGCCCCACCACGCGGCCGACCCGATACCGATCGCCTGCGAGATCGTGCTGGCGCTGCAGACGATGGTGACGCGTCGCTTTGATGTCTTCGACCCGGTCGTGGTCACTGTCGGGACCTTCCACGCGGGGACCGTGGACAACGTGATCCCTGACGAGGCCAAGTTCGTCGCCACCATCAGGTCGTTCTCGCCGCAAGCGCGCGAAGCGATCCAAAAGGCCGCGCCCAGGCTGGTGCTCGATATCGCGACAGCCCACGGAGTCACGGCGACCGCCGAGTTCCGCGACGGATACCCGGTCACCGTCAACGACGCGGACGAGCTGGCGTTCGCCGAACAGACCGTCGCGGACGTACTCGGCGATGGCCGGTACTTCGCTGCGCCGAATCCGCTGACGGGCTCTGAGGACTTCTCCTACGTCTTGGAGCAAGTGCCAGGCGCGTTCCTGATGCTCGGCGCGTGCACGCCGGACACCGATCCGTTCTCCGCGCCCTTCAATCACTCCGCCGAAGCCGTATTCGACGACTCGGTACTGCCGGACGGCACCGCCCTGTACGCCGAGCTAGCCCTCCGCCGCCTCGCCGCCGACTGAGCTACCAAGCGTTATGGCGCGCTGGAAGCCGCCGAATGCTCTGCGGGCTAGGGGTGGCGGCCGGAGATCTAACTGAGTGCTCTGCGGGCTGGCACCCGTCACCGCCGCTCGCCCTTGTCCGGCCCGTTGCAGGCTAGCCACCTGCTGATGACCGCGACGTTTACGCCCGCTGCCGCACCCAGTCAGACCCCCGGCCTTGGTGCGCAGGGGCCGACCGCATGCTCGTAACTGGACGGACGCGGTCGGCTCACCTGAGCGGCAGGTCCGCCGGGTGCGGCAGCGGGCGTAACGTCAGCAACGCCAGCTCGGCACCCCATCCCGCCACGGGCCTGACAACAGCACGACTCGCTAAAGGACTGCCAAGCCCGCAGAGCACCCGCCAGGTCCGCCGCGCCCTCGGCGCACAGAGCATCCCGCAGGTCTGCCGCGCCCTAGGCAGACCCCGGCGTTAGAGGATCTAGAGGCTCGCGACGTCGGCTTGCTTTGCGCGGACAGCGTCGGCCGCTTCGTGCAAGGCGGTGAGCTCGGAGCCCGTCAGGTCGCGCTCGACGATGCGGCGCACGCCGACGGTGCCTAGCTCAGCCTCGACGCCGAGGTAGACGCCCGAGATGCCGTACTGACCGTCGACCCACGCGCAGACTGGCATGACCGCGCCGGAGTCCTCGGCGACCGCGCGTGCCATCCGGGCCGCGGCGGCGGACGGGGCATAGTAGGCCGAGCCCGTCTTGAGCAGTGCCACGATTTCGGCGCCGCCGTTACGGGTGCGGTCGACCAGCTGGTCGATGTCCGCGGCTTGGAGCAGGTCCGCGAGCGGCTTGCCGTCGACGAAGCAGGCGGATGGGACCGGAACCATGGTGTCGCCGTGGGAGCCCAGCGTGAGCGTGCGAACGGAGCCGACGGGGACGCCGAGGCGCTCGGCCACGAAATAGCTGAAGCGAGCTGTGTCCAGCATCCCGGCCTGCCCGATCACGCGGTGGGCCGGGAAGCCGGAGACCTTTGCGGTCAGCGCCGTCATCTCGTCCAGCGGGTTAGAGACGACGACGAGGACGGCGTCGGGGGCGTGCTTGACGACCTGCTCGGTGACGCTGCGGACGATCTTGGCGTTGACGCCGATCAGGTCCATCCGGCTCATGCCGGGCTTGCGCGGCAACCCCGCCGTGATGACCACGATGTTCGATCCGCCGATGGCCTCGTAGCCTTCGCCGGCGGGCCCGGTGGTCTGCCCGGTGACCTTGGTTTCGAACCCTTCGACGGGCCGCGACTGGTTCATATCGAGAGCAAGGCCCTCGGGCTTGCCCTCGACGATGTCGGTCAGCACGACCTCGTCGAAAATGTCGTATTCAGCCAGCCGCTGCGCGGTCGTCGAGCCGTAGAACCCGGCGCCGACGACCGTAACCTTTCCTGTGCGGGCCATTTCCCGTTGATCTCCTTCGACAGCTCTGGTGCCCGGTGTGTGATGCCTCTTGCTAAACGAGGTGGTCAGGACCCGGCCATGGCCGTGCGCAGGTTCTCGTCCAGCGCCGCCAGGAACTCTTCGGTCGTCAAGTACGGCGTGCCCTCGCCGACCAGCACCGCCAGGTCCTTCGTCATCTTGCCGCTCAGCACTGTCTCGACGCAGACCCGCTCCAGTGTGTCGGCGAAGTTGGTGACCTCGGGCGTCCCGTCCAGCTTGCCGCGGTGTGCTAGGCCCCGTGTCCAGGCAAAGATCGACGCGATCGGGTTGGTGGACGTGGGCTTGCCCTGCTGGTGCTGCCGGTAGTGCCTCGTCACAGTGCCATGAGCTGCCTCCGCCTCGACGGTTTTGCCGTCGGGGGTCATCAGCACGCTCGTCATCAGGCCCAGTGAACCGAACCCCTGTGCCACGATGTCGGACTCGACGTCGCCGTCGTAGTTCTTGCACGCCCAGACGATGCCGCCGTCGCCCTTGATCACCTGTGCCACCATGTCGTCGATCAGGCGGTGCTCGTACGTGATGCCGGCCGCCTCGAACTCGGCCTTGAACTCCGCTTCGAAGACCTCGGCGAAGATGTCCTTGAATCGGCCGTCGTAGGCCTTGAGGATCGTGTTCTTCGTCGACAGGTACAGGGGGAGGCCGCGGCCCAGCGCGAACCGCATGGTCGCGCGCGCAAAGTCGTGGATCGAGTCATCGAAGTTGTACATGCCCATGGCGATGCCCGGGCCGGCAAACTTGGCAACCTCGAAGTCCATGTACGGGGCGTCTGCGTCGTCCGGCACGAAAGAGATGCGCACCGATCCGGCGGCCGGTACCACGAAGTCAGTCGCCCGGTACTGGTCTCCGTGCGCGTGCCTGCCGATCACGATCGGGTGGGTCCAGCCCGGCACAAACCTCGGAATGCTCGACACGACGATCGGCTCACGGAACACGACGCCGCCCAGGATGTTCCTGATCGTGCCGTTCGGCGACCGCCACATCTTCTTGAGGCCGAACTCGGCTACGCGGTCCTCGTCGGGCGTGATGGTTGCGCATTTGACGCCGACTCCGTGTCGCTTGATCGCGTGCGCCGCGTCGATCGTCACCCGGTCGTCCGTGGCATCACGGTTCTGGATCGATAGGTCGTAGTACTCGAGGTCGACGTCGAGGTACGGCAAGATCAGCTGGTCCTTGATGAACTGCCAGATGATCCGCGTCATCTCGTCCCCGTCGAGCTCTACGACGGGATTGAGCACCCTTATCTTCGACATGCAGCAGCGTTCCCTTCATCGCGCCGGCGCCGTTGCCACGGCGATACCTGGCCGGGTGGCCACGCGCCCGGCTCTACCTTCACAGCCTCAATCTGGCCGGTGCTCACGGGACGGGAACCGCGACGATCAGGCCCGCGACCAGCAAGCCGACGCCGAGCACACCCAGCACCCCGACATCCACGATTCGCCGTCGTGAGGCGAGCATTCCAGCCTTACCTTCTGGCAATATGAGCCTGGCTAGCGATCCCGCTAGCAGCGCGCCAGCTACTACCAAGGTACCGCCCCGGACTGCCTGCCCACCGCCACGCGCTGTCACCAATCCGGCTACCACCCCAGCCATGACAATCCAGTAAGGCAGCTGCGTGACCAGCGGTCGGCTGCTAGCCGATCCGGCCCGCTTGTCGAGGCCTGGCGTCCTCTTGGCCTGGCGTGCCAGCGCCTTCGCGGAATGCTTCACCGGGCATCGAGCGGCACCCAGCTGAGGCCGCGGTCCCCGATGTATTCGCTATCCGGCCGGATCAGCCGGTTATCGGCGTGCTGTTCAATCACGTGCGCGGTCCAGCCGGCCATCCGGCTCACCGAGAAGACCGGCGTGAACAGGTCAGTCGGAATGCCGAGATAGTGGTAGACGGTGGCCGCGAAGAAGTCGACGTTCGGGTACAGGCCCTTCTCCGCGAGCACGACCTCCTCCATCCGGCGGGACATGCGGTAGTAGGTGTCATCGCCGCAGGCCCCGGCGAGCTCCGCTGACATGCGCCGTAGATGCGTCGCCCGCGGGTCCTCGGTCTTGTAGACGCGGTGCCCAAAACCCATGATCTTCTCGCCCTGGGCCAGCCGCTTGCTGACCTGACTGGAGACAGCTTCCAGCGGATCGCCGCCAGCTTGCCTGATTTCCTCAAGACCGCGCATCACCTGCTCGTTGGCCCCGCCATGCAACGGCCCCGACAGCGTGCCCAGGGCAGCGACGACCGCCGAGTGCATGTCCGCGAGAGTGGCCGCGCAGACGCGCGCCGCGAAGGTCGACGCGTTCATGGTGTGGTCGGCGTGGAGCACCAGGCATGTGTCGAAGATCTCAGCGGCCCGCTCGTCTGGCCGGGTGCCGGCGAGCTGGAGGAGAAGGTTGGCAGCGAGGCCGAGCTCGGGGTCAGCGGCAGGCAGTTCGCGGCCGAGCCTGGCCGCGTGGTAAGCGGCGATCAGGACGGGCTGCTGGGCTGTCAGCCGGGCCGCCTTACGCTGATTGGCCGCCGGGGCGTTCGAGGCCGCGTCCGCATCATTGGCGCTTCCGAGGGACACAAGACTGCGTAGTGCCTCCATCGGCCGTTGACGGTTGGCGACACCAGCCAGATCGTCGGCGGCGAGGGCGCCGAGCTGCCGTCCTGCGGCGAGCTCAGCACCGTACGCCGCCAGCTCGCCCCGGTCGGGAGCGGTGCCGCGCTGGAGGAGGAAGGCGATCTCCTCGAAGCTGGCGTGGCCAGCCAGGTCGTTGATGTCGTAGCCACGGTAGAAGAGCAGCCCGGCCCGGCCATCGATGTCGCTCAGTGCGGTCGAAGCCGCGACTACATCTGCCAGGCCCCGCGATGGCCCGTCCGCCATGTGCCCTCCTCGCCACTATTCGCTCGGCAGTGTACTTCCGTGCCCTGGCTTTCCCCGACTTGACATGCTGCCGACCGCATTGACCGGCGGGGGCATCGCCCAGCTTTACCTGACCCGCCTTTGCATGGAGTTTGCCTGGATGGGGTATCGGTGTGGTGACACCTCACTAGCTGGCCGGACACGCCGGAGGAACGTCATGGAGACCCCCCACATCCGGATCGAGAGCACCGGCGCGGTTATCAGGCTGCGACCGGACGTGACCACGATCGGGCGCGGCAAGTCCGTCGACGTCCAGCTGGACCACCCGAGCGTCTCCAAGCTGCACGCCGAGATCGTCCGGCGCGGGCCGTACGCCTACGTTAGCGACCTGGGATTATCGCGGCACGGAACACGGGTCAACGGCAAGGTCGTGGCCCAGCGGCTGCTTGATAACGGCGACGTGCTGTCGTTCGGCTCCCAGCGCTGCCGCGTCGGCGGGCTGCCGAGCGAAGGGGCGCTGCCTGAGACCGACCCGCGGCGGTCAGCCGTGCCCGAGCTCACTCGCCGCGAGGTCGATGTGGTGGCTGCCCTATGCCAGCCAGCCCTCTGCGACGAAGCCTTCGTCGCTCCGGCCACAGCGCGTGACATCGCCGCGGACTTGGTGGTGACCGAGGCGGCAGTCAAGCAGCACCTGCTGCGCTTGTACCAGAAACTCAAGATCGCCGAAGGCCCGAACCGCAGGGTCAGGCTTGCGAACGAGATCGTGGCGCGCGGTCTGGTCCGGCCGCTGCCGGTGGCCGCCGCGCGGGACGGGCACGCGCAGCCGGGCGTGCCAACACTGCCCGCCGTGCCCGCCGACGTTGCGCAAATTGCGCCACAGATTGCGAGCTGAGCGCGCCGGCCAGCACGACCCCAGAGGGCCCCGACGACAGGCTGGGCTTTAGAGCCCGAGCCAGTGGAGCAGCCGCCGGCCTACGTCCGCCACGTTCCCGGACAGGTGCCCTACCGCGGGATGGGCGGTGGCCGCGGTCTGCAGTTGATTGCCGAGGTGGTCGGCAGGCCAGAAACCGGGGGCCAGCGTCGTCGCCGCGGCGATAGCGGCGATGGCGACCGCCGCAACGCCGAGCGAGCCGAGAACGGCCGCCGGAACCGACCGGGTCACCTGCCCGTAGAACCTGCCCAGTGTGCGGCGGCATGGACCAGAGCCAGGACCGATGCAGTAACAAGCGATAATGGCCCCGGCTACGTACCCTCCGACACGCGGCAGCTGATCCGGCCCGAGCACCAAGACCGCGAGGACAGCGGCCGCCGCAGCGAACAGCAGTGCCAAGGGCGCCAGGAGCAGGCAAGCGAGCGCCGATCGGCAAACTGCCCACGGGTAGAAGAGAGTTGCTGTGAAGCCGTCGCTTCGCCGTCGGCCGGCGCGTCCGCGGCGCCGATCAAGCCAGCGGGTGGTGACGTCGCCTGCACGCAACAGCACTATCGCGCCCAGAGCAGCGGCCGCGCCGGCGATCGGCAGCAGGACGCTGAGCGCGACGAGGCCGGCCAGTGTCCCCAGTACCAGCACACGCCTCGCAGGAAGCTGCGCGGTCGCGCCCGGCTGCATGCCGGCGACTGGCGGGCCGCGTGTGCCAGTGGCCGACGGGCCTGCCTGCTGAGGCGCGGCGACCGGCGGCCACGGCTGGGCTGGCGCAAGCTGGCCTGGCACGCCCGGCATGGCCGGGGCCAGGCCGAACGCGGCAGGCTGGTCGTAGCGCACTGGAGGCAGCAGGTCAGCGAAGTTCTCCTTCGGCTGGACCGCCATGGGCCGGGTGCCCGGCCACGGTGCAAGCGGGGACGGCCCTGGCGGGGGCTGTGCAGGCGACAGCTGTGCTGGCAACGGGTACGCGGCGCCTGGCGCCGGCGCGGCGCCGACCCCCGGACCAAGGCCGACGGCGGCGGCGACATCGCGCACTGCCCGGCCAGGCATGTCCAGCGCGGTGCGGGTTGCCTGGCTGGACGGGTCCGCATCAGCCAGGGCCACGAGGTCGGCCGCGGCGCCCGGGGCCGAGCGCACCAGGGCCGCCGGGTTCAGCGCGGCCGTGAGGTCGGCCAGGTCGGCCGCCGCCGGTCGCCGGCTCGGATCCCTGGCGAGGGCCGCGAGCACGATAGGCAGCAGCGCCACCGGCATGGTGTCCAGCTCGGGCTGGCCTTGCACGATGCGATAGAAGATCGCTTCGAACTGGCCGGTCCCGAACGGGGGTCGGCCGGTTGCGGCGTAGGCAATCGTCGCGGCCCAGGAGTGCACATCCGCGGCCGGACCGCTCAGCTGGCCCTCGATCACTTCAGGCGCCAGGTAGCCCGGCGTGCCCATGAACATGCCCGTCATGGTCAGCCGGGTGGAGTCCGGGGCCTGGGCGATGCCGAAGTCGATAACCACCGGCTGGCCATCGACCATCATCACGTTGCCTGGCTTCAGATCGCGATGCACGACGCCGGCCGAGTGGATCGCCACGAGCGCGGCAGCGAGACCACGGGCGAGCGTGGCGAGGGCCGCCCCGGTGAGCGGCCCGTCGGTGGCGATCGCGTCTTCGAGGGTCTGTCCGCCCACGTAGCGGGTCACGATGTACGGCGGGCTGCCCTCGACGTCCGCATCGACGACCTCGGCCACGTAGGGACTGTGCACCCGGCGCATGGTGTCAACCTCGCGCGCGAGCCGTCGGCGGGCAGTCGCCTCGGCGGGGACGCCCTGGCGAAGTACCTTCACCGCGACTTGCCGGTCACTGGCATCACAGCCGAGGTACACCACGCCCATGCCGCCCTCGCCGAGCCGCTCGCGCAGCCGGTAAGGGCCGAGGCGCTCCTCCCCCGAGTGGGCACTCATAGCCATACAGCCTAAAGGCTCATCGGCTTCGAGGGCTGGCTGGCATTCCGTCGGCTACCCGCCCGCGACCAGCCGACGCAAGGCGTCGGCGGTAGCGGCGTTCTGCTCGGCGTAGCCGACCAGCGCCCTGGCCAGCTCGGCTGCCCACTGCCCAACCTGCACCGGCTGGCGCGACAGCACCACGCCCCGGACCTCGCGGCAGATCTCAGCTGCGGGCGCACCGCTTTTCAGGGCGAGCGTCATGATCTGGTCGCCGAGGCGGACAGTGATCTTGGTGACGGTGCCGGGTCGGCCCTTCATCCGGTCGGACACCGACCTGTCGCGGTCCACGATCACGCAGTTAGGCGGCAGCGCGTCGCCCAGCGACTCGGTCAGCACGCGGGCGTAGATCGCGATGTCGCTGCTGTCTGCCCGCAGCGCGGCCGTCACCATGTCGAGCGACGGACTGCCCGCTGGGTCCGTTGGCTCCATCATCGCTCCCGCATCCCTCTCCGCCGCCTCATTCGCCTCAGCGCCCGCTGAAGGCGGCCTTCCCCGGCCCATTGTCCAGGAAGCTGCGCATCCCGGCACCCGCGTCCTCGGTGGCGAACAAGCTCGCGAAGTGAGCGCGCTCCAGTTCCAGCCCCGTCGCGAGGTCCGTCTCGAGACCAACGTCGATTGCCTGCTTGGCGGCGGCAAGCGCGACGGCCGGGCCGGCGGCATAGGCGGCGGCCATCTTGCAGGCGGCCAGGTAGACCTGGTCATCGGGCACGACCTGGTCGGCCAGCCCCATCGCCAGCGCCTCGGCCGCCGGTACGAAGCGGCCGGTGAAGATCAGGTCCTTGGCCTTGGCCGGCCCGATCAGCCGGGGCAGGCGCTGCGTGCCGCCCGCACCCGGGATCAGGCCTAGCAGGATCTCAGGCTGGCCCACCTGCGCGGTCTCGCCGAGGACCCGGAAGTCGGCGCAGAGCGCGAGCTCGAGCCCCCCGCCGAGTGCATAGCCGGTGACTGCCGCGATGACCGGCTTGGCGATCCCGGCCACGGCGTTCAGCGCGTCTTGCAGCCTCTTGCTGTCGTGCGTCATCTGAGCGTAGCTGCGTCCGGACATCTCCTTGATGTCTGCGCCGGCGGCGAAGACTCTCTCGCCGCCGTACATCACGACGGCCCGCACGGCCGGGTCATCAGCTACTTGCCTAACGGCGGCCGTCAGGTCGGCCTGCACCGCCGCGCTGAGCGCATTCATCGGCGGCCGGTTCAGCCTGATGGTGGCAACCGCCTGGTCGGTCTCCACCGTCACCAGATCGCCCACGATGCACCTCCCGTGCCGAGCCACGATCCTACGCAGCCTGCCAGGGAGCGGCTACGGCGAGCGGCGGGGGGAGCGGCTACGCCAGGCCGGTGTCCCCCAGCACGGTGTGCCCCGCCACGATGTCTGCGGGCCCGGCATCAGTGTGGCACGCGTGCATGCAGGCCGGGGACCGGCAGACGCTGGTCCCGTCAACGCCATCGCACAGGCCAAGCAAGCAGTCGGGCGAGAGCACGAAGTCGGACTCGCCGCCTCGGATCGCCGACGCGTCACCTGCCAGTTCCAGATCGGCGGCGCGGGCAAGCGCCTGCGCGGCGGGCACCAGCCGAGAGGCGAGGCCGAGCCTGGATACCTTGCTGAGGCAGCGGCTGGCGCCTGGCGCATCAGAGCGCAGCAAGGCGGCTAGTGCATCCAGGCAGGCCTGCTCCTCCGTCGTGCGAGAGTGCTGGCCGCCGCGTCTGCGAGTGCGAGGTTGTCGCGTCCCCTCAAGGGAGAGCGAGACGCCCATCGCCCGCCTCCTCCCGGATGCACGCAAACGGATCAGCCTGGGATCTGCCCGGTCACGTTACTGCGAAGCGGTGCGAAGGGTCAATAGTTCGCATGAGGTTATTGCGGATTGCAAAGTGCGCACAGCGCTCCTGCCAGGCAATACGTCAATCTTGCACGCAGTGTGTCGCCTGGACGCGCTGCGAAGCTTGTGCGAAGGTACGGAGATGGCCGACCGCCCGGAGCCGCCACCGTGGGGGGCAGTGATCGCCGCGGCACTCAAACGTGCGGGCCTGTCCGCGCGCGAGGCTTCGCGGCGCGCGGGCATCAGCGAGGGTCGCTGGCGGCAGATCGCCAGCGGCTACCAGGTCGTCAGTCCCGGCGTCTATACGGCGGTGCGCGGACCGGCCGCGACGCTGGCCAAGATGGCGGCGGTGGCCGGGGTGACTGTGGCTGAGCTCTGCGAGGCGGGGCGTGAAGACGCCGCGGGCGAGCTCGCCCGGCTGCAGCGCCGCGTGCCGGGCGCGGAAATGCTCGAGCGCCTCAAGGACCTGGATCATGACCAGGCACGCGAGCTGCTGGCCACGATCGCCACGCAACTCGGCATCGGCCCGCCCGAGACCGGCGATGACGACGGTGAGCGCCGGTACGGGACGTAAACATGGGCCATGCCCGCCCTCAAACAGCAGCACGGCGGTCGCCAGAGGCTCGCCGTGCTGCTGTAGGAGTGCTGGTGCACTAACTGCGGTTGTACCGAAACTGCGTGCGGTTGTACCGACTTCACGTGTGCTGACTGCTGTTGTGCTGACTGCTGTGGTGCTGACTGCTGTGGTGCTGACCTCAGGGGTGCCGGTTCCTTTGCGGTGTCCTCGCGATCGGGCCCGGCAATTAACGGCTTCTCAGTCACTCCCCGGACGCGCGCTGGTATGAAACGCCCTGCCAGCCATTCAGGAAACCGCGAACCTCGTTCTCGCTGTACCGGCGGTGACCACCCGGCGTGCGGATCGACGACAGCTTGCCGCCCCGCGCCCAGCGGGTCACGGTCTTGGGGTCCACGCGCAGCATTGCGGCAACCTCGGCGGGGGTCAGAAGGCGGTTGTCCGGCTTGATCTGGGTTCTCACGAGGGGTCCTCTCGCACTTAGTAGTGATGACTAGGTCACAGAGGGTAACGATCTGTGACCGTCACCGACCGGCATCGATGTATCACAGGATGTCACAACGACCTTAGCTTTGCTGGCGTTCCAGCAGTCACGTAAGGAAATTCCATTGGCTGCCCGCTCATATCGGGCGGTGTCACGATGCCAATAGCAGGTCGGCGATTTGCCGATCCTCTTCCGTCCCGCCTAGGGAGTTATGTCGCAGTTATTGAGCAGCCATTCAGCGAAGGTCGCCATTGACCATTCCGGTCGGCGCGCCAGGCAGCGTGACCAGGCCAAGTTCGGCCGGACCCGCCAGGAGCCGGTTCTCGGGCAGCACCCGAACCGTATAGCCGAACGGGCCCGGCTCGCCTAGCTCAGCCGAGCCGGTGTATCGGGCCACGCCGTCCGGCGCCACGTCGCCGTCAAGCCGCATCGGCGACCGTGCCGGTCTGATGATCTCGTCGGAATCCCCGGCGCGCCCGTAGATGACCTCCACACAGACGTCAGCCGGCGTCAGCGAGCCGAGGGCTACGCTCGCCCGCACCATCAGCTGTCCGCCAGGGCTGAGATCGCCGTCGTCGGCCTCCACGTGCTCGATGCGAACGCCGGGCCAGCCCTTCGTGACGTGCTCCTTCCAGGCCGCCAGCTCACGGGCTCCCTCGAAAGGGGCATCGGCCGCCGAGCCGGCGGCCGGGGGCAGCGTAGCGGCCGGCGCAGCAGCGGCCAGCACACGGGAAGAGCGCGCCGCTGGCGCGTACAGCTCGGTGACGTACTCGCGGACCATCCTGGTGGCCACAGCGAGTGGCCCGAGGCCCCGCAGCGCGTTGGACACCATCTCCAGCCACCGCGTCGGCCTACCGTCGGCGCCGGTGTCGTAGAACAGCGGTGCCACGGACTTGCCGATCAGGTCGTACAGGGCCGCCGCCTCGACCTCATCTCGGCGGGCCGGATCGGGCACCCCGTCAGCGGACGGGATAGCCCAGCCGTTCTGGCCGTCGAACCACTCGTCCCACCAGCCGTCGCGTATGGACAGGTTCAGGCCACCGTTCAGCGCCGCCTTCATGCCGGAGGTGCCGCACGCCTCGAGCGGCCGCAGCGGGTTGTTCAGCCACACATCGCAGCCCTGGACAAGCACTCGCGCCATGGCCATGTCGTAGTCCGGCAGGAAGACGATCCGGTGCCGCACCTGCGGATGGTCGGCGAACCGCACGAGCTGCTGGATCAGCTGCTTGCCGCCATCGTCGGCCGGGTGGGCCTTGCCAGCCACGACGATCTGGACCGGTCGATCGCTATCCAGCAGCAGCGCCGTCAGCCGGGCCGGGTCGTGCAGCATCATGGTCAGCCGCTTGTAGGACGGCACCCGCCGGGCGAACCCAATCGTCAGCACATCATCGTCCAGGACGCTGTCGATCCAGATCAGCTCCGCCTCGGACGCACCGCGCTGGCGCCAGGACGCACGGAGCCGCCGCCTGGCCTCGGCCACCAGGCGCGCGCGCAGCAGCCGACGGAGCTCCCAGAGCCGCGCTTGGTCGCCTGCCGCCCGTTCCCAGAATGACGGGTCGTCGGCCGGGTCAGCGATCGTCTCCCGCGGGGCGCTCGCGTCGCTTGCCACCGCGAGCTCCTGCGCCAGGGTGACGACCTCGGACGCCACCCAGGTCGGCGCGTGGACGCCGTTGGTAACCGATGTGATCGGCACCTCGGCAAGGTCGAACCCTGGCCACAGGCCGCTGAACATCCGCCGCGACACCGCGCCATGCAGCTTGCTCACGCCGTTGACGCGCTGCGCCAGCCGCATGCCCATGACTGCCATGTTGAAGACAGCAGGGTCTCCGCCCTCAAACGTCTCCGCGCCGAGCGCCAGGATCCGGTCCAGCGGCAGTCGCACCCGCCCGCCATCCGCGAGGGCTCCGCCGCTAGCACCGCGGCCGTCGCCACGCTCGCTGCCGTCACCGGCGAACTGGCGCGCCACCAGGTCGCGCGGGAACCTGTCAATCCCGGCAGGCACCGGCGTGTGGGTGGTGAAGACGGTTCCAGCCCGGCACATCTCCAGGGCTGCGTCGAAGTCCAGCCCGAGCAGGGAGTACTCCCGGATGCGCTCGATCCCGAGAAAGCCCGCATGACCCTCGTTGGTGTGGAACACCTCCGGCTCGGGGTGCCCGGTGATGGCGCAGTAGGTACGCACGGCCCGCACGCCGCCGATGCCGAGCAGCAGTTCCTGGCGCAGCCGGTGGTCTGTGCCGCCGCCGTATAGCCGGTCGGTGATCTCCCGCAGGTCGGGGCCGTTCTCCTCGATGTAGGAGTCAAGCAGCAGCAGCGGCACACGGCCAACCTGCGCGACCCAGATCTGCGCGGATAGCACGGCACCGTCGGCCAGGCCAACGCTGACCCGCACCGCATCGCCGCCCGAGTCGCGAAGCAGGGTCAGCGGCAGCCCATTGGGGTCGGAGGCAGGGTAGCGCTCGGTCTGCCAGCCCTCGATGGACAGGGATTGGGTGAAGTAGCCATGCCGGTACAGCAGGCCAACGCCGATGAGCGGCACGCCAAGGTCACTGGCCGCCTTGAGGTGGTCACCGGCCAGGATGCCGAGGCCGCCCGAATACTGCGGGAGTGCGGCCGTGATCCCGAACTCAGGCGAGAAGTACGCGATCGCCGTGGGCCGGCCGCCGTCGGAGTCCGCCGCCTGGGCCTGATACCACCTCGGCCCAGTCAGATAGTCGCGCAGGTCATCGCTCGCACCCCTCAGGCGGCCCAGGAACTCCGGGTCGGCGGCCAGCCTGGCCAGCCGATCCCGTGGCACCCTGCTCAGCAGAGTGACCGGGTCCTGCTCCGCTAGCTCCCTGCTGTGCGGGTCGATCGAGGCGAATAGCTCGCGTGTCCCCGGGTGCCACGACCAGCGGAGATTCAGCATCAGCGAGCGAAGCGGGTCGAGGCCCTCGGGCAGGACGGGATGGATGGTGAACCGGCGGATAGCTCTCACGCACAGTGACCTTAATGTGTAAACCCGAGTGCACGGCCCCCCGGGGACGATCCTCGGGCTCCCCCGAGGACCAGACAAGGCGCCGCTGGCTGGTTGCATGCCCGCGCCAGGACCTGTTCATGCCAGGCAGCAGCTGCATCGGGGCACCCGGTTCGGCATTGGCTGCGCTCAGATGGGTAGCTTTCATCCGTGATCGGCAGGATCCCCATACTCAACGTGCAGCCCGTCGTCCGCGTTGCCAGCGAACTGGGTGCGAACGCGCCCGCGAAGGCGGTGCCGGACGAGCGCTTCCTCGTCAGCGCCACCGTGTTCCGCGAGGGCCATGAGATGCTCGGCGCCGGCGTCGTGCTGACCGATCCGGAGGGACAGCGCCAGCCGATCGCCGCGATGCGCGAGCTGGCCGAAGGCACCGACCGCTACGGCGCCGAGGTAGCCGCCACGAGCGAGGGTCTGTGGCATTTCGCGGTGGAGGCCTGGGGCGATTCGGTGGCCCGGTGGCGCCACGACGCCGAGATCAAGGTCCCGATCGGCCAGGACGTCGAGCTGATGCTCACCGAGGGCGCGCTGCTGCTTGAGCGCGGGGCCGCCCAGATCCGGAAGATTAAGGAGCTGCCGGCGGAGCAGGCCCGTCTCGCGAGGACCGCCAGGGCCACGCTCACGTCGGCCGCTCGGGTGCTCCAGGACGGCGAGATCTCGCCCCTGGAACGGCTGGCGGCCGCGCTCACGCCGGAGGTGGCGGCCGCGCAAGCCGCGTTCCCTCTGCGCGACCTGCTGACGACCTCCGATAGCTATCCGCTGATCGTGCAGCGGCAGCGGGCCTTGTTCAGCGCCTGGTATGAGTTCTTCCCGCGGTCGGAAGGTGCCGTGCTCGACCCCACGCACCGGCGCAAGCCCCAGTCCGGGACGCTGCGCAGTGCAGCCAGGCGGCTGGACGCAATCGCCGACATGGGCTTCGACGTCGTCTACCTGCCGCCCGTGCACCCGATCGGGACGACCGCTCGCAAGGGCGGGAACAACACGCTCACGGCCGTCCCGGGCGACCCCGGCTCGCCGTGGGCTATCGGTTCTCCCGCGGGCGGCCATGACGCGATCCACCCAGATCTCGGGACACTGCGAGACTTCGACGCCTTTGTGGTGCGCGCCCGCAGCCTCGGCCTCGAGGTCGCCATGGACCTGGCCCTCCAGGCGTCGCCCGACCACCCGTGGGTGACCAAGCACCCGGAGTGGTTCACTACCAAGGCCGATGGATCGATCGCATACGCCGAGAACCCGCCGAAAAAGTACCAGGACATCTACCCGCTCAACTTCGACAACGATCCCGACGGCATCTACGCCGAAGTGCACGGGCTGGTCCGGCACTGGATGGATCACGGCGTCCGGATCTTCCGGGTGGACAACCCGCACACTAAGCCGCTCCCCTTCTGGCAGCGGCTGCTCGGCGACATCGCGCAGACCGACCCCGACGTGATATTCCTGGCCGAGGCGTTCACCAGGCCCGCGATGATGCACGCCCTGGCCGCCATCGGGTTCCAGCAGTCCTACACGTACTTCACCTGGCGGAACACCGGCGCCGAGCTGACCGAGTACATGACCGAGCTGGCCGGCCCGGCCGCGGCGTACATGCGGCCCAACTTCTTCGTCAACACGCCCGACATCCTCTGCCAGTACCTTCAGCACGCGGGACCGCCAGCCTTCGCGGTCCGGGCCGTGCTCGCCGCAATGCTGAGCCCGTCCTGGGGCGTCTACTCCGGCTACGAGCTCGGGGAGAACATCCCGCTGCTGCCAGGCAGCGAGGAATACCTGGACTCGGAGAAGTACGCCTACCGGCCGCGGGACTGGGACCGGGCAGCCGCGCTAGGGCTCACTATCGCGCCGCTGCTGGCCAGGCTGAACGCCATCAGGCGCGCGCACCCGGCCCTGCACTGGCTACGCAACCTGCATTTCCACTACAGCGACCAGCCCGACATCCTGTGCTTTTCCAAGCGAACCGGTCCAGATTTCCCTAGCGGGCCCGACCTCGTTCTTGTCGTGGTAAACCTGGACCCCAATAATGCGCGTGAAGCCACCGTCTGGCTCGACAGCGGGGCGCTCGGACTCGATGCCGGAGCGGGATTCCGGGTCACGGACGAGCTGACCGGGCAGAGTTTCCCTTGGGGGCAGGGGAACTATGTGCGGCTCGACCCGGCGGTCGCGCCTGCGCACATCCTGACCATGGCCTAAGGGACCGCAGCGCGGCGAACTCGGCGCGCGGCGGGACCGGCCGCACGCTGCTGTCCCGTAGATACTTTCAGGGAGGGAACGGGGTCGGCTAGCTTCGCAGTAGAGCGGTAAACCAGTCGGCACCAGGGACGAGCGGGAGCAGGAGTGGATCAGTCCGGGCACGCGAGCGAGCACTCCAACGCTGCCCCGCTCCAGGAGTTCAAGTCGCCGGCCACCGAGCCGGTGGAGTCGTTCTCCTTCGACACGCCGCGCGACCCGCAGTGGTACAAGCGCGCCGTCTTCTACGAAGTCCTCATCCGCGGCTTCGGCGACTCTAATGATGACGGCACGGGCGATATCCGCGGCCTCATCGAGCGCCTGGACTACCTCCAGTGGCTCGGCATCGACTGCATCTGGCTGCTGCCGATCTACGCCTCGCCACTGAAGGACGGCGGCTACGACATCGCCGACTTCACCGCGATCCTGCCGGAGTTCGGCACCATCGGCGACTTCGTCGAACTCGTCGAGAAGGCACACGAGCGCGGCATCCGGGTCATCGCCGACTTGGTCATGAACCACACCAGCGACCAGCACCCGTGGTTCCAGGCCTCCCGCAGCGATCCCGACGGCCCGTTCGGGGAGTTCTACGTCTGGTCGCAAACCGACGACAAGTACGCCGACGCGCGGGTGATCTTCGTCGATACCGAGCGGTCGAACTGGACGTACGACGAGGTGCGCGGCCAGTATTACTGGCACCGGTTCTTCGCCCACCAGCCCGACCTCAACTACGAGAACCCGCTGGTGCAGGACTCCATGCTGGAGGTACTGCGCTTCTGGCTTGACCTCGGCATCGACGGATTCCGGCTGGACGCCGTGCCGTACCTGTACGAGCGCGAGGGCACCAACTGCGAGAACCTGAAGGAAACGCACGAGTACCTGAAGCGGGTGCGGACCGAGATCGACAGGCTGTACCCGGACCGGGTACTGCTCGCCGAGGCCAACCAGTGGCCAGCCGACGTGGTCGAGTACTTCGGCGACGCCAGCGTCGGCGGGGATGAGTGCCACATGGCGTTCCACTTCCCGCTCATGCCGCGCATCTTCATGGCGGTCAGGCGCGAGCAGCGCTACCCGATCTCAGAAATCCTGGCCCAGACCCCGCAGATCCCGTCGGGCTGCCAGTGGGGCATCTTCCTGCGCAATCATGACGAGCTGACGCTGGAGATGGTCACCGACGATGAGCGCGACTACATGTACGCCGAGTACGCGCGTGACCCTCGGATGAAGGCCAACATCGGCATCCGGCGCCGGCTCGCTCCGCTGCTGGACAACAACCGGGACCAGCTGGAGCTGTTTACCGCGCTGCTGCTGTCCCTGCCCGGCTCGCCGGTGATCTACTACGGCGACGAGATCGGCATGGGCGACAACATCTGGCTCGGTGACCGCGACGGCGTCCGCACGCCGATGCAGTGGACCCCCGACCGCAACGCCGGCTTCTCCCGGTGCGACCCGGCCCGGCTTTACCTGCCGCTGATCATGGATCCGATCTACGGATACCAGGGCCTGAACGTGGAGGCCCAGGAGCGCAGCCCCGGCTCGCAGCTGAGCTGGACCCGGCACATGATCGACATCCGCAAGCGGCACCCGGTCTTCGCGCTCGGCGAGTACCACGAGCTGAACTCCTCCAACCCGAGCGTGCTCGCGTTCGTCCGGGAGTACCGCACCTCCGGGGCCGACGACAGCACCGAGGACAGCACGGACCGGATGCTCTGCGTGAACAACCTGTCGCGGTACCCGCAGCCGGTCGAGCTCGACCTGAGTCGGTACGCCGGATCGATCCCCATCGAGACGACCGGCGGGGTGGCCTTTCCGCCCATCGGCGAGCTGAGCTACCTGCTCACGTTGCCTGGGTACGCGTTCTACTGGCTCATGCTGAAGCCGCCGGCTAATTACGGACCCTGATTTCGCCTTCCGGGACGCGCCGGACGGAGGGATACCGGCCGGACCAACCGCAACGGTCCGGTCGGCACCCCACCATCCAGCGCTCGGGCCTAGGCGACTAGTTCAGCCATCAGCCTTGGCAAGAAATACTCCCAGCCTTCCCGGGCTCGGCTCGGTCTGCGGTCGATATTCTCGCCCGCGACCGCGAGGTCCGGGAGGATCTGCGACATTCGGGCGCGGCGCTGCGTCCGAATCCACCTGCTGGGGCAGGATCGTGGCGTGACGCACATGATGCTGCGTACGGATGGGCGGCCGGAACTGCGGTCGACCCCGTTCCCAGCCTTAATCGTGATTGTGCTGGCGGTCGCCGTCCTTGCTGCCTGTGCCTCAGCGCGGGCGCCTGCGTTAACGGCAACCAGGCAGGTCCACGTCAGCCCCGTCGCCGCGGATGGCAAGCCGGTTACGGGCTTCCGCACGACGACGACTGTCAGTCATGCCGGTTGCGAGCCGGGCTCGGAAGCGATCGGGCTGGCCTACCGGTGCTTCGCGGGCAACGAGCTGTACGACCCGTGCTGGGCCGAGCGGGCGCCGACGCCCAGCGTGCTGTGCCTGGCGCAGCCCTGGTCGGTGACCGATATCAGGCTCGAGGTCGATGCGCCGCTGAGCGCGATACCGCCAACCGCGCCCAGCGAGCCCTGGGGCCTGGAGCTGGCGAACGGGCAGCGATGCGAGCTGGCCCAGGGCGCCCACAGCCTGTTCGACGGCCGGGTCATCGACTACTACTGCGACGCCCGGCTGTAGCTGCTGCGCGGGCTGACAACGAGTACTGCTGTGTGGCGCGCGACGAGTGTGATCGTGACCGGGGGCAAGCAGGCGCTCGGGCCGTCGGAGCAGATCAAGATCGCCTGGTACGGCACCCCGGACAGCTTCCGCTAGCGGCGCGGCGCCTGGTCAGGCCGCCGTCGTGAGCTAGGGCGGCCGGCCGGGTCGCAGAGCCACCGCGATCCGGAGTAAACAGGTGCAGGTGTGGGCAGTAGGTGACCGTGCCTGACAGCAACGCGGGCCTGACGAAGCTGCTGGCCGAGTGGCTCCCGCAGCAGCGCTGGTTCCCCGGCCGGGGGCAGGCCCTGGCCGAAATCGCCATCGTGTCGGATGTACTCCTGCGCGCGGGCGACCCGGCTTTGCGGCACCTGATCGTGGAGGCAAGGCTCGGGGACGAGACGACCGGCCGGTTCCAGGTGCCAGTCGGCTACCGGGCCTCCCTCCTGCCTGAGCTGACCGGCACGCTGATCGGCTATCAGGACGGCGCCGCCTGCTATGACGCCTTGCATGACCCGGAGCTCGCCCAGGTGCTGCTGGCTGGCATGGGCGAGCAGCGCCTGGCCGGCCCGCTCCGGTTCGTCCGGGAGCCCGGCGCCCTCGGGCTCGCCGGCCGCGTCCCCGCCGGCCGCGTCCTCGGCGCGGAGCAAAGCAACACCAGCCTGGTATTCGGCGACGAGGCGATACTCAAGGTGCTGCGGCGGCTGTTCCCTGGGCTGAACCCGGATCTGGAAGTAGCGGATGCGCTCGCCAGGCTCGGCTCGGCCCGCGTCGCGGCGCCCTACGGCTGGATGGAGACCGACCTAGACGGCGAGCCTGTGCTGCTGGGTGTCCTGTCCAAATTCCTGGCGGGTGCGCGCGACGGCTGGACGCTCGCGCTCGAGCACCTGCAGCGACTGTACGCACGGCAGGACGCCTACGGACGGGAGTACCTGACCGAGCCCGTCGCAGCCGGCCCGGTGCGCACGGAGCGCGACACGCCCGACCTGGCGCTACCTTTCGTCGATGAGGCCCGGCAGCTCGGCGAGGCGACCGCTGAGCTGCACGCCGATATGGCCAGGGCGTTCGGTTGCCGGGAAATGACCGCGGCGGAGCTCGCTGGCATGGCCGCGGACATGAACGGCAAGCTGTCGCGGGCCATGGCCGCCGTTCCCGACCTGGGCAGCCATCAGGCGCGGATCCGGTCGGCATACGACGCTGTGGCCCTCCTGTCCGGGCCGGTCACGGTGCAGCGGATCCACGGTGACTACCATCTCGGACAGGTGCTGCTCGGCCCGCAGGGCTGGGTCGCTCTGGACTTCGAGGGCGAGCCAGCGGTCCCGCTCGAGGTGCGCAGGGCACCTGCCCCGGCGCTGCGGGACGTCGCCGGCATGCTCCGCTCGTTCGATTACGCGGCCCGGCAGCAGCTTGTCGGCCATCCGGATGCCGAGCCGCTGGCCTCGGTGGCCGACGCCTGGGCCCGCCAGTGCCAGGCTGCCTTCTGCGCAGGCTACGCGGCTGGCGGCGGCACCGACCCGGATGGCCACGGCACGCTACTGCACGCGCTGACTCTGGAGAAGGCGGTTTACGAAGTGGTCTACGAGTCCCGGCACCGGCCGGCCTGGCTGTCCATCCCGCTCGACTTCGTGGCGGCGGCATGACAGCGGACATTCATCCCCTCGACCAGATCAGTCATGCCGAGATCGACGCGCTGGTCGCCGGGACCCATCATGACCCGCACTCAGTGCTCGGCGGCCATCCCAGCGCCGACGGCGTCACGATCCGGGCCCTGCGGCCACTGGCCGAGACCGTCACCGTCGTACTGCCCGGCGGGAGCCGCGTGCCAATGATGCACGTGCACCAGGGCGTGTTCTCGGCGACGGTGCCGGGCACGTCCGTGCCCGACTACCGGATTGCAGTCACCTATCCGGGCATGCCCGAGACCGTCTCCGACGACCCGTACCGGCATCTGCCAACGCTGGGCGAGATTGACCTGCACCTGATCGCCGAGGGCCGGCATGAGGCCCTGTGGACCGTACTTGGCGCGCGGGTCCACCCGGAGGCAGGCGGGACCTCGTTCGCTGTCTGGGCACCCAACGCGCGCGGCGTCCGCGTCATCGGTGACTTCAACCACTGGGATGGCCAGGGATACCCGATGCGCTCGCTAGGCGGGTCAGGCGTCTGGGAACTGCTGATCCCCGGCGTCGGCCCCGGCGCCGTGTACAAATACGACATCCTCGGGCCAGACGGCGACTGGCACCGCAAGGCGGACCCGCTGGCGAGGCTGGCCGAGAAACCGCCGGCGACAGCCTCGGTCGTGACCGAGTCCCGCTATAAGTGGGCTGACACTGCCTGGCTGGTCGAGCGGTCTCAGCGGGACTTGCTGGCGAGCCCGATGAGCGTGTACGAGGTGCACCTGGGCTCGTGGCGTCCCGGCCTGTCCTATTCCGAGCTCGCCAGCCAGCTGACTAGCTACGTGACCGAGATGGGCTTCACCCATGTGGAGTTCCTGCCGGTTGCCGAGCACCCGTTCGGCGGTTCCTGGGGCTACCAGGTGACCTCTTACTACGCGCCGTCGTCGCGGTTCGGATCCCCGGATGAGTTTCGCCAACTGGTGGACAGCCTGCACCAGGCGGGCATCGGGGTGATCGTGGACTGGGTGCCGGCGCACTTCCCGCGCGACACCTGGGCGCTAGCGCGGTTCGACGGCACCCCGCTGTACGAGCACGCCGACCCGCAGCGCGGGCAGCACCCCGACTGGGGCACCCTGATCTTCGACTTCGGCCGGCCCGAGGTGCGCAACTTCCTGGTCGCCAACGCGATCTACTGGCTGGAGGAGTTCCACATCGACGGCCTGCGCGTCGACGCGGTGGCGTCGATGCTCTACCTCGACTACTCGCGCAAGGCGGGCGAGTGGTCGCCGAACTCCCTCGGCGGCCGGGAGAACCTGGACGCCGTCTCGTTCCTGCGTGAGGTGAACGCCACCTGCTACAAGCTCATGCCGGGCATCGCGATGATCGCCGAGGAGTCCACTGCCTGGCCGGGCGTTACTCGGCCGGTGCACCTCGGCGGACTGGGTTTCGGCCTGAAATGGAACATGGGCTGGATGCACGACACGCTGAGTTACCTCAGCCGCGATCCGATCTACCGCGGCTACCACCACGACGAGATGACGTTCTCGATGATCTACGCCTACAGCGAGCACTACGTGCTGCCGCTGTCGCATGACGAGGTGGTGCACGGCAAGGGCTCGCTGCTGCGCAAGATGGCAGGCGACGAGTGGCGCCAGTTCGCCGGGCTGCGCGCCTTGCTTGCGTTCATGTGGGCCCATCCCGGCAAGCAGCTCTTGTTCATGGGCTCGGAGTTCGGGCAGGGCGACGAGTGGTCGGAGGAGGCCGGGCTCGAGTGGCACGTGCTGGAGTACCCCAGGCACGTGGGCGTGCAGCAGCTGGTCAAGGACCTGAACCGCACGTACGCGGCGCGCCCCGCATTGTGGCAGCAGGACAGCTCACCGGCGGGCTTTGAGTGGATCGACGCCAACGACCGGGGCGGCAACGTCCTGTCGTTCCTGCGCTACGGCACCGATGGCAGCGTGCTGGCCTGCGTCTGCAACTTCTCCGCTGTCCCGCATCACGACTACCGTGTCGGGCTGCCGTCGGCCGGCCCCTGGACCGAGCTGCTGAACAGCGACGCCGAGACCTACGGCGGCAGCGGCACCGGGAACTACGGCCGGGTGCAGGCCGTCGATGAGCCTTGGCACGGCCGGCCTCCGCTCCGATCAGCATCCCGCCGCTCGGCGTCATCTGGCTGGTCCCGGACACCACCGCGCCATGATCACGTGAATTAACCTGTGGCTGGCGCGTGGCCTGTTTCGTGCTCGTCATCAGGTCACCGTGACGATGCGCGCCGCTGTCAACTTGCCGTCGGCGACCTCCAGCACGCCCAGCGTGCCGTGCGGCTCGCGGCGCCGGTCCGTCGGCGACCCTGGGTTGAAGATGCGCAGCGTTCCGTCGCTCTCGTCGAGCGGGATGTGCGAGTGACCGAAGACGACAAGCTCCGCGGAGGGGAACGCGGCCCGCATCCGTCGCAGCCGCCCCGTCGCGGCGCCGCTGTCGTGAATCATGGCCACGCTGAGCCCGGCAAGCTCGATGTGCAGGGTCACCGGCGCTCCCCACTGCGCCACGTCCGGACCGTCGTTGTTCCCGAGTACCGCGTGCACTGGCGCGTACTGCGCGAGCTCGGCGAGGACGTCCGCGGTGCATACGTCACCCGCGTGCAGGATCGTGTCGGCCGCTCGCAGCCAGCCGGCGACCTCAGGCGGGCACGACTTCCAGCGGCGAGGGGCGTGGGTGTCCGACAGCACGATGACGCGCACCCGGCCATGCTGCCACGCCCCGCTCGATCCTGCGCCGGAGCACCACCGCTGCCGACTTCGCCACTGCCGGGTTACTGTCACTCCAGGCGCGCGCCACCGGCGACACACCGTCACGACCGCTTCGGAGGGCCAGATGGATGAGGAACTGACCGGCCAGGCCCCGGACCATGAGCCAGTCGCGGACGGCGCCGCGGACGTGGTCGCCCAGCGGGCTCGGGCTGCTGTTGAGCCGGGCCGGATGCCAGCCATGTACCTCGGCCACGGTGCGCCGCCGCTTGTGGACGATCCGTTGTGGGTCGTTCAGCTTGAGGCGTGGGCGCGGGCGCTGCCGAGGCCGAGCGCCATCCTCGTGGTCTCGGCGCACTGGGAGAACGCGCCGCTGGCCATCGGCGCGACGAGGGATGCGGCGCCGCTGACCTATGACTTCTATGGCTTCCCGGAGCGGTACTACCGCGCCACCTATCCCTCGCCTGGCGCGCCGGACCTCGCGGCCCGCGTCCGGTCGCTGCTCGCGGGCACAGAGCAGGTCGCCGACGTGCCGGACCGCGGGCTCGACCACGGGGCGTACGTCCCGCTGACGGTGATGTACCCGGCCGCCGACATCCCGGTGCTCCAGATCTCGATGCCCAGCCTGGACCCGCAGCGCCTGCTGCGCGTCGGCGCGGCGCTCCGGCCGCTACGCGACGAAGGCGTCCTGGTCATGGGCAGCGGCTTCCTGACGCACGGGCTGCCGTTCCTGCGGGACTTCCGGTTCAACGCGACGCCGCCGGGCTGGTCGACGGAGTTCGACCACTGGGCGGCGGCGGCACTCGACGGCGGCGACGTCGACGCGCTGGCCGGGTTCCGGGGCGCGCCAGCCGTGCGATATGCCCATCCGACAACGGAGCACTACGCTCCGCTGTTCGTCGCGCTCGGCGCGGCCGAGGCGCCGGCGCCGGTCACCACGATCACCGGTTACTGGCTCGGACTGGCGAAGCGGTCGGTCCAGGTGGCGTGAGCATCGTCAGCACGCTGACGTCCCAGGGCGAGGCCGCCCGCGCGAGACCCGCAGGTCCCCCCCAACTCCCGGCATGCTAGGCCCACCACACCGCGCTGCCTCCTGCCGCAGCACGGGCATGAGCCCAGTCGCAGGCGCCTCGCCCCGGTTACCACGAGAGTCAACCGAACTGCTGGCCCGCTGGCCATCCCCGAACTCGTGGATGCGGACGCTGCAGCCGGGACCTAAACTCCGCGTGACGGCACCCGCGCGCGTGGCCGCCGTGCAAGCGCGTGCGCGACAGACAGGACGCACATGACGCCCCACTCGACCCCGGCGACGGCGACGGCTACCGCGCTCGCGCATGTCACCAGCCCGGCCGGAGCCGTGGTCGCGATCCCGGAAGGCAGCCGGGTGGTTTTCGGCCGCGGGCCGGACGCCGACGTGGTGATCCCGGCCGGACGTGGGCTGTCGAGGCGCGCGGGCGTGATCAGCGCGGTCGCGGGGGGCGCGTGGGTCGCCAACATCAGTCACACGCACGCGCTCTACGCCGAAGGCGACGGCTACCGCGTGCGGCTGCCCAGGCTGGACGAAGCCGACGACGAAGGCGAGAGCGGCGAGCCGTCTAAGGGCTGGTTCGTGCGGCGCGGCGCCGCGCTGGTGGGATCGCGGGCCATGCTGGACGAGGGCCAGCCGTTGCGTCTGGTCGTCGCCGCGCCCAGCGACGGCGTCGCGGGTGTCGGTGGCGGCGATGGTGAGCGGGCCGACGGCGACGCGACGTTGCTGCCTTTCTACCTCGACCCGAACACCAAGCTCTTCCTCGTGGCGCTGCTGTGGTGCAGGCCGTGGCTGGTCGATCCCGCCCGGAGCAGCCCGCTGCCGCGCACGCCGGAGATCGCGCGGGCCGCCCTCCAGGTGACCGACGCTCACCACGAGATCGAGTGCTTCGACACCGATCCAGCCTTCCGGGACCGGCTGTCGGCGCGGGTGGGCGAGCACCTGAAGGTGCTGCGCCGCAAGCTTGTCGACCGCGGGCTTGTCCGGCCGGGCGTACGCCTGTCGGACGAGGTCGCTGTCGGCGTGCTGATCGAGACCGGAATCATCACCACCAGCGATCTTGGGCGCCTGGGCGATCCGGCCTGGTGCTCCCGGCAGGAAGACCTGTGGTGGACCCCGGTTATGTGACGAGCCGCGGCGATTAGGCCGGGCTGACGCTGAACGTGGCCTCGGAACTCGCGCCAGCCTGGTCGGTAACTCGGACCGTGTAGACGCCCGGCCGCAGGCCGCCGGGGAAGAACTCGTGATCCTGATTGATCACGTAGGTAAAGTTGCCACGGTTGTCGGCCAGCGGATGGATGGGCGACACGCCAACCCCCATGAGGGCGATGGTCACCTGGCGGTTGGGCGGCCAGTTCTGCCCGTGTACCGCGAACCCGGTGTTCTTATCGCCGAAGTCCTGGTTCAGCGCGATGTACGGGGTACCGGAATTCGCCGCGGCTGGATCGGACGCACCGGGCGGTGGCCCCTGCCCTGGAGGCGGTGGCAGTACCGGACCGAGCGTGTGCTGTGTGCCGACCCCGGTCGACGGCTGCTTCTTGCTTCCGATGGTCGCGCCGATACCCCAGCCAGCGGCGATGAGCACCGCGGCCGCTACTGCCGACCCGGCAGCTAGCAGAATCCGGCGCCAGGGCCCGCCGGCGCGGCCAGATCCCGGCGGACCGGAAGCTCGAATCCCGGATCCGGCCGAGTCTGCCCGCGTCGGAACCGCGAGAGCCACGTCGGCTGCTCGCACCACCGAACCCGGCATCGCGATATCGGACGGGCCGGCACGCGAGCCGAATGTCTCGTCCTCGCTGTCGGCGCTGACCGGCGCGAGACTCCCCGTTCCCGTCCTTGGTAGGTGGCGGTACGCATTGATGAGGGAGAGCGCCGCGGGCGGCAGCGGCGCGGCGTCATCGCTGGCGGCAAGTCCCGGTGCCAGCCTGGCCAGGACTGACGCCGACGTTGGCCGGTTGAGCGGATCCCGCTCCAGGCACGCCGCGACGATCTCGGTCAGCTCCGGCGGGAGCCCGCTCAGGTCTGGCGGCTCGGTCGCGAGCCGGACGAGGACATCCACCACGGTCTCGCCCTGGTATGGCGCGTGGCTGGTAGCGGCGAACAGGATCGTGGCACCCAGCGAGAAGATGTCGCTGGCCGAGGTCGCCTGGCGAGTGTCCCTTGCCTGCTCGGGCGCCATGTATGCCGGCGTCCCGACGCTGCCGCGGGTCACCGTCAGCTGGATGCGCTCGGCCGCGCGGGCGACGCCGAAGTCGATGACCCGGGGTCCGTCCGGCGAGACCAGCACGTTGGAAGGCTTGAGATCCCGGTGCACGAGCCCGACGCCGTGTATCGACTCCAGCGCCTCGGCGCAGCCGGCCGCGAGCCAGCGCACCGCGGGCACCGGGATCGGGCCGGACGTCCGCACGAGCGTGCTGAGCGACGGCGCCGGAACGTAGACGGTCGCCAGCCACGGCACGTCGGCCTCGGAGTCCGCGGCCACCACCGCCGCGGTGAAAGCGCCGCTGACGCGGCGGGCAGCAGCAACCTCCTGACCGAACCTGGTGCGGAAGTCCGGCTCCTCCGCCAGCTCGGACTTGATGGTTTTGACCGCCACCAGACGGCCGGCGGCAGACCGGCCGAGATAGACCTGCCCCATGGCGCCCGCACCGAGCCGACCGAGAATGACGAAGCCGCCCACCTGCTCGGGGTCCCACCGGCGCAATGGCTGCACCAAGGCTGGCTGCGCCACGATGCAGTCTCCCTCCCGGTGCGATCAGGTCTGTGCGATCAGGTCAGCACACCATCATGTCCGGATCGGCGGGCGCAAGGACGCCCTTCCGCCTTCTATTGCCAATTGCTGACTTACGCCGGCTTGGGGCGCCCAACTGGGCGACCCGGCGCTGTTGCCGCCGACGATCGTTCTCAACGTCTGGCTTTTTCAGCGTTCTGCAACTGCGTCTGGCTTTTTCAGCGGATAGCGCTGAAAAAGCCAGACGCTACGTGAGACCTCGTCCAACCCGTGGGTGCGGTCAGCCTCGAGGTGCCAGGCCCGGTCCGGGACGTACCGTGATGTCGGTGTTGGGCACCGGTCTTTCGCAGGTGGCGCACTGGGTCTGCTGATGAATGTCGCCGCCGCAAGCCGCGTGCTCGTAGATGATCGGCGGCCCGTCCGGCGCCGCGTATTTGTCGCCCCAGGCGCTCAGGGCGATGATCACGGGTGCAAGATCGCGGCCCTTAGCGGTGAGCAGGTACTCGTAGTGCTCCGGATGCTCTGAATACCGCCTCCGCTCCATCAGGCCTGCGGCCACGAAGCTGTCAAGGCGAGCAGTCAGGATGTTTGGCGCCACGCCGAGGCTGCGCTGAAAGTCGCCGAACCGGCTGCTTCCGGCGAAGAGGGCGTCGCGGATGATCAGCAAGCTCCAGCGCTCCCCCACCAACTCAAGCGCGCGCGCTGCCGAGCAGTTCTGCGTGTCGTACATGCGGCCGAGCATGATCTCAGCCTACCCGTACTTGCATCATGAAACCACCTTCTGTTACGGTCGTTGCATGACGAAAGTACGCAGGCAGACGGTCGGCACCGGCCGCTAACTGCCGTCCGGCCCTCCGCAGCACGCGGTCGGCCCGTCGCTATCAGGAGGACCGATGACAATCGCAGGCAAGACGATCCTGGTGACCGGAGCCAATCGTGGCATCGGGAAGGCGCTGGTCAAGGAAGCCCTCAGCAGGGGCGCGCAGCGGGTGTATGCCGGCACGCGCCAGCCCCTGGACCAGCCGGACGACCGCGTCACGCCGCTGATCCTGGATGTGACAAGCGCGGCGCAGATTCAGGCGGCTGCCGGGAGAGTCGAGTCGCTCGACATCCTCATCAACAACGCCGGCGTGGGCCTTTACGACGACCTCACCGATCGCGATGCGCTCGACCAGCACCTCGCCGTCAATCTCTTCGGCACGTACGGCATGACTCAGGCCTTCCTGCCGCTGCTGACCCGGTCCCGCGGAGCCATCGTCAACGTTCTGTCCGACGCGGCCGTTGCCGCCTTGCCGATCGTCCCGGCTTACTCGATCTCCAAGGCGGCCGCGTTCTCCCTGACCCAATCGCTCCGCGCTCTGCTGTCCGGACGGGGCGTGCGGGTTCATGCGGTGATAGCTGGCCCCGTGGATACCGACATGTCGCGAGGCCTCGACGCGCCCAAGGCATCGCCGGAGTCCGTCGCGCGCGCCATCTTCGACGCGGTAGAGGAAGGGCAGGAGGACGTCTTCCCCGATCCCGCGTCACAGACGCTGGCCGAGAGCTGGCGCAGCGGCGCGGTCAAGGCGCTCGAACGCCAGCGCGCCGGGCTCGTGGATGCAGAGCCCGTCAGGGCATAAGCAATGTGGACGGCGGGCCACGCTACGGCCGTTTAACGAGTCGCTTAACGAAGAGGAGGCAAGACCATGCCCGATCACAAGACCGGAACGCACCAGGAGTGGCTGGCCGCCCGGCTGGAGCTGCTCAAGGCCGAGAAGGAACTGACCCGCCGCAGCGACGAACTGGCGCGGTCGCGGCAGGAGCTGCCCTGGGTCCGGACCGATAAGGACTACCGCTTCCAGACTGATGAGGGAACGGCGTCGCTCGCCGATCTGTTTGCCGGTCGGTCGCAGCTGCTGATCTATCACTTCATGTTCGGCCCCGATTACACCGCCGGGTGCCCGACCTGTTCGTCAATCGCCGACGGCTTCGACGGCTCCGTCGTCCACCTCGCCAACCACGACGTCACTCTCTGCGCGGTGTCGCGGGCTCCGCTGCCAAAGCTGCAGGCATACAAGCGCCGGATGGGCTGGAGCTTCCCCTGGGCGTCGTCATTCGGCAGCGACTTCAACTACGACTTCCAGGCGTCGCACAGCAAAGAGGATTGGGAGTCAGGAGCCGTCGAATGGAACTTCCGCCTGAACGATCTCCGGCCGCCCGCAGGCCAGGAGAGTTCCTGGAACTCTTGGACCGAGTCGGCCGTCGGAACGGACTGGGAAACTTACCGGAGTGAAGGGCCTGGCATGAGCGCGTTCGCGCTCCAAGATGGCGTCACTTACCACACCTACTCCGCCTACGAGCGCGGGTTCGACGTCCTCTGGGCCATGTACCAGTGGCTCGACCGCGCGCCACTCGGCCGCAACGAGAGCGGCATCTGGTACCGCCGCCACGACGAGTACGACAGCCAGTGACGCGTGCGCACGGCTGCGAGCTGGCGATCTTAGCGCGGTAGGCGCCGGTACGGCCGTGGTCTAGCGTGACCGGCATGGACGAACTGTCGATGCGGGTGTCAGATGCCGAACGCGAGGAAGCAGTGATAGCGCTTCGCGAGCACCTTGTTGAAGGTCGCCTCACGCTGGAAGAGTTCTCTGAGCGGGTCGAGGCGGCCCTGCGTGCTGGCATCACCGGGGAACTGGTGCAAGCGCAGCAGGATCTACCCACAGCGACATCCGAGGTCGGCCGCCCACGCCGCAGGCCGACGCGCTTGACGACTGCTTTGTTCGGTCACGTCGCGCGGCGCGGGCGGCTGAGGCTACGCCGATGGACCGTAGGCGCCACCGCCTTCGGCGATCTGGACCTTGACCTGCGCGATGCGGTGATGGACCAGCCGCACGCGGCCGTGAACCTCTTGCTCGTCTTCGGGAACGTCGATGTCTACGTGCCAGAACACGTCAACATCGACGTCAGCGGAATCCCCGTCTTCGGTCACCTCCGGGACCGAGGCCAGGACAGGGCTACCGTGGACGCGCCGACAATTCGCGTTCGCGCCGTTGGCCTTTTTGCGACAGTCGACGTCTGGCGCGTGCCGAATGACGCGCACGGCAGTTACCGCGACATCATTAACCGGATTAGGGAACGCGAGCGGCAGCTTCCGGCCGGAAGCGCCTAGCACTCGAGGGTGCCGGGGTGCGCCGACTATTCCTCACAGCAGCGCGAATAGCCAGCCAGGTCCGGCGACCGAGGCGCCGACCGCCACGCACCGCTGCCGCAGTTCGCGGTCGGCCGTGACGACGATCCGCCTGCCAGCGGTCTGCGCGGCAAGAGCTGCGATGGTGTCGTCGCCCGAGCCCTGCGCGGCGACCACGCGCACCGGGCTGTCGGCACGTCCGGCCGCCGCAGGTCGCGCAGCGCCCTCGACGACCATGACGACGTCGGGCAGCCACCGCATCTGAGTCAGTCCGTCAGCCGCACGATCAGGCCTTGCGCGGTCCTGGTTAGTTTGCCTCAGGTCCCTCCGGGCTTGACCGGCCGTCCGATCAGCAGGCTGCGCGGCGCTCAGGTCATCGGGCAGCTGGGTGATGCCCTGCGAGACAAGTGGCGCCAGCTCGTCACGGAGGCGGAGTGCGGCTCCGGCCCGGTCGCGCCACCAGCCGTCGGGCCGCGAGCCGACCACGTTCGCGCCGTCGACGATGACCGTGACAGGCGAGAGTTCGCGGCTCAGCTCCTCCCAATGTGCGGCAAGACCGGGATGGAGGTCGAGCGCCAGTACCTCTGGCAACGGCACCCAGCCCACTTCGTCGGTCTCGTCATCGTCGGAGCGGACCGCGAACGGTTTTTCGGCCTCGGCGAGCACGGTGGTGTAGGACCAGCCGCCGTGATCATCTGTGAACACACCGCGCGGGCGTACTGCATCCGGCGGCACCTCACACTCCTCCGCGGCCTCGCGCAGCGCCGCCGCTAGCGCCGACTCATGGCTGTCCCGTGCACCGCCCGGCAGCCCCCAGGTGCCACCGTGGTGGCTCCACCAGGTCCGGCGCTGGAGTAGGACCGGACCGCCGGTCACGAACGCCAGGAGTCCCGCAGCCCCGAAGCGGCCCCAGTGCCGGTGGCCGAGCGCACAGCGGACCCAGCCGTTCCCGTCCCGGCTAGCCATTGCGCCCGGCGGCCGCGCCACTGCGCAGACCGTCCATCAGCAGATCCAGTAGACGTCCTGCCTGCTCCCGCTGGGCTGGCTCGCCGACGGCCAGGGACACGCCGCTGATGCTCGCCATCAGGTCGGCGGGATCGAGGTCGGTGCGCAGCGTGCCGTCGGCAGCGCCCGCCTTCATCAGCGCCGTGAAGGCTGCAAGCAGCCGGGCCCGGCTCTCGGCGAACGGGTTGCCACCCGAGGCGATGACCTTGCGGAGCGCGTCCGCCATCCCGCGTTTGGTGGTCATGTACTCGAGGAAGAGGTCCATCCATGTCCGCAGCGCCTTGTCGGCCGACATGGCGTCAAGCAGCTCGGGGACCGAGTCGCAGAGCCGGGCGAGCTCGCTGCGATACGCGGCGTCGACCAGCGCCTCCCGGCTCGGGAAATGCCGGTACAGGGTGCCGATCCCGACGCCGGCGTCCTTGGCGACCGACTCCAGGGTCACCTCCGGCCCTTCATGCGAGAACGCGGCGACCGCAGCATCGAGCAGTTGCTCGCGATTGCGCTGCGCATCGGCTCGCATGGGCCTGTCGGCGCCGGTCACGGTCTCTCCTCACGCCGGGTTCGATCAACGGCGTAGACGCAGGTTTTGCTAACCGGAGGCGACTCCGGTTAGTATCAGAGCCTTAGACGGAGGCTCCTCCAGTTTCCACATCGTACGCGCTCGACCCCGAGGCAGCCAGCAGGCTCTGGCAGGTGTCCGCCGAGGACGTCGGCGCGTAACCGGCCAACAACCGGCCCGAGCGCCGAGCTTAGGCTGTCATCCATGGCTGAGTCCCCCATCACCGCCCGGCTGGCCAGACTGCGCCAGCACCGCACCGCACCGCTGATCCTCGAGCTTGACCTGACCGAGGGGATCACCGAGACCAGGCCGACCGATCCGGTCTCTGCCCTGACAGCGAGGAACCGGCCGGCGCTGCCCGACGTATTGGACGGCCTGCGCCGGGCCCAGGACGACGACCGCGTCGTAGTCCTAGTGGCTCGCCTCGGCGGCAAGCCCATTGGCCTCGCCGCGGTGCAGGAGCTGCGTCGCGCCATTACCGCCTTCGCCGACGCCGGCAAGACGACGATCGCCTGGGCTGAGTCGTTCGGCGAGTTCTCCGCCGGCAATGTGCAGTACTACCTGGCGACGGCGTTCGAAAAGATCTGGCTCCAGCCCTCAGGCGACCTCGGGCTCACCGGCATTGCGGTCGAGCGTCTGTTCCTTCGCGGCGTGCTCGACAAGGTCGGCGCCGATTTCCAGGTCGCCAAGCGGCAGGAATTCAAGAGCGCGGCCGAGCAGCTGACCGAGACTCACTTCTCCGAGCCGGCCCGGGAGGCCACCGAGCGGATGACGGCGTCGGTCACCGAGCAGCTCGTCCAGGCGATCGCGGAGCGCCGCGGGATCACCCGCGACAAAGTGGGCGAGCTCATCGACGCCGGGCCGTATCTCGCCGCCCGCGCGCAGGCCGAAGGCCTCGTCGACCAGCTTGGCTACCGCGACGAGGTGTACGCCGAGGCACGAAAGCAAGCCGGCCCGATCCGATCGTCCTCTATCTCGCCCGGTACCAGCGCGCCAAAGCGCTCGCTGAGCGAGCCCGCAGCACTATGACGAAGGTGCCCGGCAGCCAGGATCCGGGCGTCGCCCTGATCTATGCCACGGGCGCGATCCGGCGCGGCCGCAGCGGGCGTGGGCCGCTGACGGGCGGCGCTATGGGCTCGGACACGATCGCCAGCGCCATCCGCGCCGCGTCCAAGGACGAGCATGTTCGCGCCATCCTGCTGCGTGTCAACAGCCCCGGCGGCTCTTACGTGGCCTCCGACACGATCTGGCGGGAGGTCGTCCGGGCCCGGGCCGCGGGGACCCCCGTCGTCGTGTCGATGGGCGACGTCGCTGCGTCCGGCGGCTACTTCATCTCGATGGCAGCCGACCAGATCATCGCGCAGCCTGGGACAATCACCGGCTCGATCGGCGTCCTGACGGGCAAGCCGGTGCTTGGCGGGGCCCTGGGTCGCGCCGGAATCACCACCGACCGAATCGTTCAAGGCGCGCACGCGGCCATGTTCTCCTCGCTGGAGCCGTTCTCCGACAGCGAGTGGGCGCTGGTCAACGACTGGCTCGACCACATCTACGCCGACTTCACCGGCAAGGTTGCCAGCGGCCGCGGCATGACGCCCGAGCAGGTCCACGAAGTCGCCAGGGGCCGGGTCTGGACCGGCGCCGACGCACTCGCCCACGGCCTGGTCGACGAGCTTGGCGGCATCGACAGGGCGGCGGCGATCGCGCGTCGCCGGGCTGGCCTGTCTCCGGCCGCACCGTTGCGGGTGTTTCCGCGCGTCCGGCCGCTCGACCGGCTGCGACCGCCGGGCTCCAGCGAGAGCCGGGGCGCCGCGGCCGCCAGCCTGCTGGCTGACAGCTGGGGACCGGCCGGGCACCTAGCGGCGCGGCTTGGGCTCTCGCTGCACGGCCCGTTGATGCTGCCCGGCACCTGGGTCTTCGAGTAAGGCTGCGGAGTGTCCGCAGCCGGGTTCCCCGGCGCCCTGAGCGCCTGGGCGGGCGCCGTCACGCTGCTGACGATCGTCGAGGGCCGGGACGACATCGGCACGACGGTGAGCGCGTTCTGCCCGATTTCGGGGACTCCGCCCACGGTCCTGGTCTCGCTCCTCGCATCCGGCTACCCGGCCGAGGTGCTCGGCCGGGCGGACAGGTTCGCCGTCACGCTGCTGTCCACGGCGCAGCGTTCGCTCGCAGGCAGGTTCGCGGCGGCAGGCCGTCCCGGTGCGCGGCTGCTCCTTTCCAACGTGCCGCATGAACGGGGCGAGGCGTCTGGCGCGCTGATTCCGGCGGGCGGGCTGGCCGCGTTGGAATGCGAAGTGATGACGCGCACCCCGGCCGCCGACCACGTCCTGTTTGTCGCCCATGTCCTGGCCGTCCCTTACGTTGCCGAGGCCGGCGAGCCGTTGGTCCGGTTCCGCAGCGGTTATCTCCGCTAATCGGAAGCTCATCCACAGCGGCAAGAACCACATTTCACGCCGGAGGTGCACTTCCGCGGGCGATTTCTACCGGTTCGCGTGCACGGCAGACGTGAAATGTGTTCCACCGGGGGCGCCTTCGGGTACGACCGGTAGCCGGGGCAACCGGACGGGGGGACGGTGCGCACACGGGTTACGGCCGCGCTCATCGCGGCGCTCGCGCTGCTGGCATGGGTAGTCACACCCGCCCTGGCCGCGGCGCCACTACGCCTTCGCGCCGCGCACGGTCGCACGGCCGAGCTGACGGGCAACCCCGTTCCCTTCCGGACATCGATCGCGGCCGGGCCGGCCAGGTCCGTAACAACGCCAGCGCCGGGCCTGTCAGGCGCCAGCGAGACGCCCCTGATCGTCGGCGGAGTCGTGGTGCTGCTGGCGATGGCCGTTTTGGTGGCCTGGCGACTGACGGCGCGCGCTGAACGGCGTAGCGACGCGCGCGGTGCCAGCGTGCCGTGGCCGCCCGGCCCGAGTACGGCCGAGCTCGCTGTCCGCACATCGCATGCGGTCATACAGACCCACGACGCGGTGCTCTCCAGCGAGCAGGAGCTCGGCTTCGCGATCGCGAGGTTCGGGGAGCGGGCGGCAGCGCCTTTCTCGGCCGCGGTCCAGTCGGCGCGCGCCGAGCTGCGCGACGCCTTCAGGCTCCGGCAGCTGCTCGATGACGGCCCAGCGGACGAGGCCGCCACACAGTCACGCCTCGCCGAGATAAACGCGCGCTGCACGGCGGCCAGCAGTCTGCTCGATGAGCAGGCCGAGGCCTTCGACCGGCTGCACGACACCGCGGGCAGCGCACCGCAACTCGTCGCCGAGGTTGACACCGATATCGCGCAGCAGTCCGCCCGCCTAGGCCGATCCCGGCAGGTGCTCGGCCGTCTAGCCGACAAGTACACACCGGATGCGGTCCTGGCTGTCGCGTCCAATCCCGACCAGGCGGCAGAACGGCTTGAGTTCGCCGCGGACTGCCTCGCCAGCGCTCGGGAGGAGCTCGCCGCCGGGCACTCGGTTGCCGCGGCGGTTCTTCTGCAGGCCGCCGAGGCCGGCGCCGATCAGGCGACTGACCTGCTGACGGGTGTCCAGCACATGGAAGCCGAGCTGACCCAGGCCGCGTCGGCGGTGCCAGCGGCGCTGCGAGAGGTCGACGCCGAGATTGCCGAGGCAACTGCGTTGCTCTCGCGCACGCCGGATGAGGAGCGCGCCGCGCTGCTGGCCAGGGCGCAAGCGGTCAGCGCCGATGTCCGGGCCGAGCAGGCAGCAGGCGCGTTCGACGCACTGGCGGCGCTGCGCGACGTCCAGCAGGCCGATGCCGCGATCGATCGCGCGCTGGCAGGTGCGCGCACCGAACAGGCAAGGCGGCAGCGGGCCACGGCCGTGCTCGACCAGGCGATGCTGGTAGCGCGCAGTTCAGTGACGGCGGCCGACGACTTCGTGACGACTCGGCGAGGCGTCGTCGGTTCCACGGGCCGGACGAGACTGGCGGAGGGGCAGCGGCACTTCCAGCAAGCGATCGGCTGGGCCCAGAGCGACCCGGACGCCGCGCTGACCGAGGCGCAGCACGCCGATGCGCTCGCCCAGCAGGCCAGGGCGTTGTCTGAGCAGGACGTCGGCCAGTTTAGTGACGGCGGGGAGGGCGGTCTCGGCGCTGGGCTCCGGGGGGCGATTCTCGGCGGGATTCTGATCGACACCGGGCATGGCGGCCTAGGTCCCGGGAGTTTCGGTGGTGTTGGCACCCGCGGCAGGCACAGCATCATCGGCCAGCACAGCATCACGAGCGAGCCCGGCCAGCAGAGCATCTCCGGCCGGGTCTGAGAGCACTCGACTATGACCGCCGCCGGATCAGCCGTTCAGGTAGGCAAGCACGGCGAGTACCCGCCGGTTGTCATCGTCGGACGGCGCCAGGTCGAGCTTGGTGAAGATGCTAGTGCTGTGCTTGCTGACCGCCTTCTCAGTCACGAAGAGCCGCTGCGCGATGGCGCTGTTTGACCGGCCCTCAGCCATCAGCCCAAGTACTTCGCGCTCCCTGGCCGATAGCCGAGCCAGTGGTTCCTCTCTAGCCCGCCGGCCGAGCAGCTTCGCCACGACCTCACTGTCCATCACAGTCCCGCCGGCCGCGACCGTGCGCACCGCGTCGACGAACTGATCGTCGTTGAAGACCCGGTCCTTGAGCAGATAGCCGACGCCGCCGGCCCGGTCCGCGAGCAGTTCGCGCGCGTACAGCTGCTCGACGTACTGGGATAGCACGAGCACCGGAAGGCCCGGCACGGTCCGCCGCGCCTCCAGCGCCATGCGCAGCCCGTCGTCGGTGAAGGTCGGCGGCAGCCGTACGTCCACGATCGCGACGTCCGGCCGCTCATCAAGCAGCGCCCTGAGCAGCGCAGGAGCATCGCCGACAGCCGCCGCGATCTCGAATTCGTGCGCTTCGAGCAACCGGACCAGGCCATCCCTCAGGAGGAAGAGATCCTCGGCGACGACAAGGCGCACGGCACCTCCATGACCACGATCGTCGGTCCGCCACCCGGGCTACTGACCGCCAGAATGCCATCGAAGGTCGCAAGCCGGCGCTCCACACCGGTCAGCCCGCTGCCAGCCGACGGGTCAGCGCCACCCACACCGAAGTCAGTCACCTCGATCCGCAGCATGCCGGCAGAATGGGACATCACGATCCGAGCGTCCCGCGCTCCGGAGTGCTTGGCCGCGTTCGTCAGCACCTCCGCGACAGCGAAGTAACACGCGGTTTCCACTGGCCGGGGCAGGCTGCCAGGCAAGTCGACGTCCGTCTCGACGGCCAGCGGGCTATCCAGCGCAAGCGCGCGGACCGCGTCGCCGATGCCCCGGTCGGCCAGCACTGGAGGCAACACTCCGCGAACTAGCTCGCGCAGCTCCGTGAGTGCCCGAGCGGACGTTTCGCGCGCCTCCGCGACCAGCGCGATCGCAGCCTCCGGGCTGGTCGGGATCAGCCGTTCCGCCGCTCGCAGGCTCATGCCAAGTGCGACCAGCCGGGCTTGTGCGCCATCATGCAGGTCTCGTTCCAGCCGCCGCAGGTCTGCGGAAGCGGTATCGACGGCGACCGCCCGGCTCTCGGTCAGCCGCTCCACCTGCTTGGTCAGCTCGACCTCGGCCGATCCCCCGAGGACACGCCGGATATCTGGGAACGCCTGCGGCAGTAGCCAGACTGCGAATACGAGCAGTGCAAGCCCCTGGACGGCTGCGGCGTCGGCCATGTGCTGGGTGCGGACCAGGACCGCCCCGTCCAGCACCCAGCCGTAGTCAGTCACCGGGAAGCCGCCACTACCGCCGGCCCACGTCGCGGCCAGCGACAGACCGGCCAGGCCCAGACAGACAACACCCACGGCGGCTGCCCGCCCCGCCAGTACGGGCCATCTGCGCAGCACGGCCACCGCGGCGCTCGCGATCACCACCGTCCAGATGATCCCTGGGCCGCTGCCGAGCCAGAGATTCGGCTCGATCAGCCCAGCAATAATCGCCGCCACCGGCAGCAGGAGCAACGCCAGCATTTGCCCGCGCGGCTCCAGGGCAGCCACCCGGTGTAGCAGCAGCCGACTGCGCGCCAGCAGGGGATCGGCCGACCGCCAGGCGAGCAAGCCGCCTCCCAGCAGCAGCGCATAGGCCTGCGGCAGGATGAGATCGGCTTCAAAATACGGGTTACCGACCACGGTCAGCCCATAGGTGTTCACGCCCCCCCAATGGGAGTAGTCGCGTGCCACCACGAAGCCAGCCAGGCCGTAAAGGATGAGCGCCATCGGAACGATTCGCGCCGCCAGACGCGGCCGGACGATCAAGGTGATGGCGGCCGCCAGCGGGAAAAGCAGCACCCAGGCCTGCATGCTGTTCCTGACGAAAATCTGGTCAGCGGTGCTCATCACGCAGACCGAGATGACCAGCAGCGCCGCGCACCAGGCCAGGTCGCGAAGGCGCCCCCGCGGAGTCTTCGCTGCCTGGCCACGCCCGGTTCGGATGACTGCGGCGACCGCCCCGGCAATCAGTACAGGCAGCACTAGGTCCAGCATCCCCACGCTCACGCCACGCCCGCATTTACGTCCGGAGCGGCAAGCGCTGGCATGATCCGCAGTGAGCGGGGGCAGAACTCCAGCTCCGCACGGCCGAGGAGGACGTTGCGCTCCGAAGCCTGCGAGTTGTTCGGCCGGACCGCGCTGAGCAGGCTCGTCGTCAGACGGGCCACCCGCCACTGCCCGGCAGCTAATCAGCACCACCGCGCCGTACCGATGTTGCTGGACCATGATCGTTCGCCCCTTCCGGCGCCGCCCCCGTCGGGCTCGCCAGAGCTAACGGTGGCGCACCGAGGGCACCCGCCGCGATAGGCGCGTGCCCACTTCCCTAGGTAGGGGTATGCCTACCAGTCCGGCACGGCGGGGACGCCAGAGCTGCTCGTTAGGCATGACTTCAGCCGAAACGTCAGGCCACCTGCTGCCCCGCTCGCCACACCCCGGCGATCAGCGGCATGCCGGGCCGATAGGCCAGGTAAGAGTGCGACGGCGCGTCGAGCATGATCAGGTCGGCCCGGGCGCCGACACCTAGGTGCCCAACGTCGGTGCGGCGCAGCGCGTGCGCCCCGCCCGCTGTCGCGGCCCAGACTGCCTCCGCCGTGGTCATCCGCATCTCCCGCACGGCAAGGGCCACGCACAACGGCATGCTGGAGGTGTAGCACGAGCCGGGATTGCAGTCCGATGCGATCGCCACGGTGACGCCAGCGGCCAGCAGCCGCCGCGCATCCGGGTACGGCTGGCGCGTCGAGAACTCCACCGCCGGCAGCAGCGTCGCCACAGTCCCGCCAGACGCCGCGAGCGCGTCCACGTCCGCATCGGACAGGAACGTGCAGTGGTCAGCCGATGCCGCCTCGGCCTCGACCGCCACCTGCACGCCTGGGCCGGGCCCGAGCTGGTTCGCGTGGACGCGCGCCTGGAGCCCCGCGCTCTCCCCGGCCCGCAGCACCGCCCTGGCCTCATCCGCGCCGAACGCGCCCCGCTCGCAGAACACATCCACCCACTTGGCGTTCGGCGCGCATGCGGCCAGCATGTCGCCGCACACCAGGTCGACGTAGTCGGCCGGGTCGCCGTCGAACTCCGGCGCCACCACATGTGCGCCCAGATACGTGACCTCGGGCGTGAGCTCGGCCGCCAGCGCGACCGACCTCGCCTCGTCCGGGACCGTCAGGCCGTATCCCGACTTGCACTCAAACGTCGTCGTCCCCTGCGCCAGCATCTCCGTCGCGAGCCGGGCCAGGTTCGCGCGCAACTTGGCGTCGCTCGCCTGCCTGGTCGCCGCCACAGTGCTGCGGATCCCGCCCGCGCTGTAAGGCAGGCCGGCCATCCGCGCAGCGAACTCGTCGCCGCGTTCCCCGGCGAACACAAGGTGCGCGTGCGAGTCGACGAACCCCGGCAGGACGGCGCGCCCGGCCGCATCGACGACCTCGTCGGCCGGCGGGGCTTGCGACGCCGGCCCAGTCCAGACCACCAGCCCGTCGTCCAGGATCACGGCCGCGTCGGGCATCGCGCCGAACGGCCCCGGCGAGGCGACGCTGACAGCGTCGCGCGGCGCGTTGGTGACAAGCTCGCCAATGTTGGTGATCAGCACGCTCACCTGCGCATCGTGCCACAGCGCTGAGGTCGTCCCGGCTGGCCGTAGGAAAGACCGATTAGATGAGGGAACGGGGCCGCCCCCGCTAGCCCCCGGCCAGCCCGGCGCTGGCCGATGGCCGGCTGGACCCCGCAGCCGGGTCTCGGCCGGGTCAGGATCTTCTCCCGCCCTGGCGAGCGGCCGTCACCTAGCTGGGTGGGCAACTGGGAACTGGTTCAAAGACACGGAATGACATGACCGCGAGTATGTATCCGGACGGCAAAAGTGAGAGAAACAGTCCTAGCCCTGGGTAGCCTTCGTCCCGTACCCTGGCCGGCCGCGCGGCGTGCCAGGCGCGACGTCGGCCGGGTGGGCCGGGGCACGTCATCGGCAGGACGGAGAGCAGATGCCGCACGGGGCGAGGCGCCGTGATCCCGACGACTTCGAAATGCGTCGCGACCGTCGCGGCCCGGCGGCGGGCCGCTCGAACCCCGGCGGCCCAGGTTCACGCGGTCTAGGTCCACGCGGCTCAGGTCCCCGCGGCGCAGGTCCCCGCGGCGCAGCTCCCCAGGGCTCAGGTGCACGCGGCGCATCTCCCCGGGGCTCAGGTGCACGTCGCTCAGCGCCACCCGGCTCCGCGCCCGGCGGCTGGGCTCCCCGTGGCCCGGCCGGCCGCCCAGCGGGGCCGAGCCGCGAGCAAGGGCTGCGGCAGGCGCGCGAGACCTGGCGGCGAAAGACCAGCCTGGCCAAGATCGGCTACATCACGGCTTCGCTGATTGCCGTCATCGCGGTCGTCGCAGGCATCGGCGGCTTCGCGATTTACCACCGGCTTGAAGGCAACATCACCAGGGTCAACGTGGGCGGCCTGACCGGCCGTACCGTCTACGGTGCGCAGAACATCCTGGTGCTCGGCTCGCAGACGCGGCTCGGGCAGCGGGGGAACTTCGGTTTCGACGCCAATCCCGGCGTGAGCAATTCTGACAACCTGCTGCTGATCCACCTGGATCCGACCCACACGCACGCGATCGTCCTGTCGATCCCGAGGGACACGTTCGTCTATGAGCCGGCCTGCCGGGAACGTAGATACGTCGGCACCGGCACCTGGCCAGCCCAGCCGTACCCGCCGGGCGCGATCATCGACGGCGCGCTGAACATCGGCGGCCCTACCTGCGCCGTGCAGACCGTCGAGGCACTGACGGGCATCAAGCTCGATCACTTCGTGGAATTCAACTTCAACTCCTTCCGCACCATGGTGGGCCAGCTCGGGGGCGTCCAGGTGTGCGTTCCGCCGGGTCCCGGCTACCACGATCGGGCCACGAACCTGAACCTCAAGCCCGGCAAGCACCTGCTCAACTACGGCCAGGCGCTGCAGTACGTGCGGGACAGGCACGGCGTCGGCACCGGTGCCGACGCCGGCGGCGACCTGCCGAGAATCGAGCTCCAGCAGGCGTTCATCTCGTCGGTCGTGCAGAAGGTCAACTCCACCGGCCTGCTCTCTGACGCCCCCAGCTTGCTGCGAATTGCCGGCACGGCCACCAAGGCCCTGACGGTCGACGATGCCCTCGGGTCGACCACATCGCTGCTGCGGCTGGCCGAGTCACTGGCGCACCTGAAGTCCAGGAACGTGACGCTCATCACGATGCCGTCGACCATGGACACCTACAACTACCCGAGCTACTCCACCCACCTGATGACGGTGCAGCCGCAAGACGACGTGCTGTTCCAGATGATCAGGACCGGCCACGCGTGGACGGGTGCCCTGCCCGTCCAGCCGTATTCGAGTGTCCAGGTCCACGTGGTGAACGCCACTGGACAGACTGGGCTTGCCACCCGGACGCGCACCGCCCTGCGGAAGCTTGGCTTCGACGTCGTCAGTGTCGGGGACGCGACCTACTCCGCCACTACGACCGTCGACTACGCCGGCCTCGCCCAGTCAGATGCCGCCTACACGGTCATGACGGCGCTGAAGGCTCCATCCGCCGGCCAGAACACGCTGGTAGAGCCAGCCCCGCAGGCAGGCAGCGCAGGGCCGGTCACGCTGATCCTCGGGGCCAACTTCGCCGGCGTGAACCCGCCCGCGGCCGTCAAGTCCGCCGTCGTCAAGCACACGGGCGGTAAGCGCCGCAAGCACACCAGCACATCGGTCGCCAGCCAGCCTGGGCCAAGCAATTCAGCCGGGGCGGTTGAAGCGCGCAACGCCGGTGCGAGCATCTGCTCGGGGCTGCCCCCGGCGTATGCACCCGGAGGCTAGGCCGACGGCGCCTGGTCCGAGCCGACTGGCCCGGTACTAGCTGGCGCCGTATTAGCTGGCCCCGTGCTGTTAATGCAACACGGCGGTGATGGCCGCCGACAGGTCGCCCGCGACATCGGGCACCAGCATGTGGCGGCCGCCGCTCACCACGTCGCGGCCGCCGACGATCAGGCTTCGCACGTCGGCGGCCGTCGCGCTGAAGATGACGGACTCCAGCGCGGTGGCCTGGGTCGCGCCAGCAGTGCGGGGCGTGTCGAGGGCGATGGTGACGAAGTCAGCCAGCGCTCCCGCAGCGAGCTCGCCAGAATCCGGCCAGCCGATGCTCGCGTGGCCCGACTCGGTCGCCGCGGCGGCTAGCTCGCCCGCGGTGAAATGACCGCGCTCCTGACTGGCCAGGCGCTCGCCGAGCTCGACCCGGCGGGCCTCTTCGAGCAGGTCGATGACGGCGTGGCTGTCGCTGCCGAGGGTCAGCATGGCGCCCGCGTCGGCCAGTTCCCTGGCCGGGCCGATTCCGTCGGCCAGATCCGCTTCAGTGGTCGGGCAGAAGCACACGTGACAGCGGCCACCACCGAGCAGCTCGATGTCGCTGTCGTTCAGGTGCGTCGCGTGCACTGCGGTGCCGCGCGGCCCGAGCGCTCCGGCCTGGGACAGCACCTCGGTCGGCGTGGCCCGGTACGCGGCCAGGCACGACCGGTTCTCGGCTACCTGCTCGGACACGTGGGCGTGCACGGGGGCGCCGTACCGCTGGGCCCAGGCCACGACGCCGTGCATCTGGTCTGCCGGGACCGCACGGACCGAATGGATAGCGGCACCGACCCGCGAACTCGGCCCAAGCCGGCCGCTGGCCTGCGGGCCGAGCCCATCGACCCTGGCCGCCCATGCCTCCGCATCGGCGTCGCCGAAGCGGAGCTGCGGCCCTTCCAGGGGCTGGTGCCGGCCGTCGGCCGACAGGCCGCCCGCCAGGTAGCAGGTATCAAGCAGGGTGATCCGGATCCCAGCCCGGCAGGCTGCCTCGATCAGCAGGCGGCCCATCTCGTTGGGGTCGGCGTACGGCTTGCCGCCTGGGCCGTGATGCAGGTAGTGGAACTCGCCGACACTGCTGATCCCAGCCAGCGCCATCTCCGCGTAGACGGCCGTCGCGAGCGCGAGGTAGCTATCCGGGTCGAGCCGATCCGCGACCTGGTACATCCGCTCACGCCAGGTCCAGAACGTGCCGCGCGAGGCCTGCGTGACACCACGGAGCGCCCGGTGAAAAGCGTGCGAGTGGGCATTGGCCAGGCCCGGCATCGTCAGGCCCGGCAGACGGATCGCTGCCCCTGGGAGCGGCTGCACGTCGGGCGTGACGCTCGTCAGGCGGTCCCCTTCCGCCTCGATCAGGACGTCGGTGCGTAGCCCTAGTGCCGGCGACCAGGCAAGCTCGGCGTGCCACCGCCGAACGCTTCCAGGCCCGCTCACCGCGCCGCCAGGTCGGCGAGCACGGCTGTCAGCGCCGCTACACCCGTTTCGCAGTCCGCTATCTCGGCACGTTCGGCCGGGGAGTGCGATACGCCAGTCGGATTGCGGACGAAGAGCATCGCCGTCGGAATGCGGGCCGCGAGAACGCCAGCGTCGTGCCCGGCTCCGGTGGCGAGCACGGGTGCCGGGAAGCCAGCTGCTGCCAGGACTCCGACGAGTCGATCACGCAGCCCGGCATCGAAGCTGACCTGCGGGCTCACCGATTCCCGTCGTCGGCTGACGCCCACACCGTGCTCGCTCGCAGCCGCCTGGGCCGCGGCCCAGATATCGGTGACAAGCTGCTCAAGCACCGCCTCGTCCGGTGCTCGGGCGTCCAGCCAGGCGTGCACCGAGGAGCTGATCGCGTTGGCGGCGCCTGGCTCGGCAAAGACCTTGCCGAACGTGGCCAGCGCGCCGCACCGCGCGGCGGCGGCGCGGGCGGCGAGCACGGTCGCGGCGTACGGAAGCATCGGATCGCGCCGGTCGGCCAGCCGGGTCGTCCCGGCGTGATCGGCGCGGCCCGCGAAATCAAGACGCCAGCGACCGTGCGGCCAGATCCCGTCGCCAACGCCTACGGCCGCGCCCAGGCCAGCCAGCGCGCTGCCCTGCTCTATGTGCAGCTCGACGTACGCCCCGATCCCGGACAGCAGCTCGTCATCCGGCCCGAGTGCATCCGGATCACGCCCGGACCCGCGCATAGCTTCGACCAGCGTGATCCCGTCCTGGTCGCGCAGCTCCCTGGCGACAGCCGGGTCGATTGCACCGGTCAGGAGCCGACTCCCGAGGCACGCGACGCCGAAGCGGGCGCCTTCTTCTTCGGTGAAGGCCGCTACGGCGACCGGCCTGGCCGGCTGGAACCCGTCGCTGCGCAGCTGGCTGATCGCCGCGAACGCGGACACGACGCCAAGCGGTCCGTCGAAAGCGCCGCCGTCCGGCACCGAGTCAAGGTGGCTCCCGGTGACGACCGCCGGGCCGGCTCCGCCACCCGGCCGTCCCCACCACGCCCACAGGTTCCCGTTACGATCACAGTCGGTACGCAGCCCGAGCTTGTTCCCCGTCCGGGCGAACCACGCCCGGCAGGCAGCGTCAGCCGGCGTCCACGAGTAGCGCCGGTAGCCGCCCGTCAGCTCCGCCCGGCCGATCCCGGCCACCTCGGCCCACAGTTCAGCGAACGTCATCGGCGCCGCCCTCCGGCTGGCCCGTACGCGACCGTGTGGCTGCCTGGGTGTTCCGCCACGGGCGCATCGCCTATTTCTGCATCGGCACGCGGACGCCGCGCTCGGCGGCAACCTCGTGCGCCCGGTCGTAGCCAGCGTCGGCGTGCCTGATCACGCCCATGCCGGGGTCGTTGGTCAATACCCGCTCCAGCTTCTGCCCGGCAAGCGCCGTGCCGTCGGCGACGCACACCTGCCCTGCGTGAATCGACCGGCCGATACCCACGCCGCCGCCGTGGTGGATGCTGACCCACGACGCCCCGGAGGAGGTACTGACCAGCGCATTCAGCAGCGGCCAGTCGGCGATCGCATCGCTGCCGTCGGCCATGGCCTCGGTCTCCCGGTAGGGCGAGGCCACCGAGCCGCAGTCCAGATGATCGCGGCCGAGCACGATCGGCGCCTGCACCTCGCCGCGCGCCACCATGTCGTTGAACCGAACGCCAGCGAGGTGCCGTTCTCCGTAACCGAGCCAGCAGATCCGCGCCGGCAGGCCCTGGAAGTGCACCTTCTCCTGGGCCATCCGGATCCACCGGGCGAGCGCCTCATTCTGCGGGAAGAGGTCGAGTATCGCGGCGTCGGTCGCGGCAATGTCCGCCGGGTCGCCAGACAGCGCAGCCCACCGGAAGGGCCCCCTGCCTTCGCAGAACAGCGGCCTGATGTAGGCAGGTACGAAGCCGGGAAACGCGAACGCACGGTCATATCCCGCCAGTTCCGCCTCACCGCGGATGGAGTTCCCGTAGTCGAATACCTCGGCGCCGGCGTCCTGGAAGCCCACCATCGCCCTGACGTGCTCGGCCATCGACTCGCGCGCCCTGGTGGTGAATCCGGCCGGGTCCTCGGCCCGCAGCGCGGCCATGTCCTCGAACGCGACTCCCTTGGGCAGGTACGTCAGCGGGTCGTGCGCCGAGGTCTGGTCGGTCACCACGTCGATGGGGGCGCCCATCGCCAGCAACTCGGGCACGAGTTCGGCGGCGTTCCCGAGCAGTCCGATGGACAGCGCCTGACGCGCCCCGGCCGCCTCGACCGCTCGCCGAACTGCATCGTTGACGTTGGTGGCCTCGACGTCCAGGTACCCATGCTCGATTCGGCGGCTGATACGCGACGGGTCGCAGTCGATGCACAGGGCCACGCCGCCGTTCATCGTCACCGCGAGTGGCTGGGCACCGCCCATGCCGCCGAGTCCCGCGGTCAGCGTGATCGTCCCGGCCAGCGAGCCGCCGAACCGCTTCGCGGCCACGGCCGCAAACGTCTCGTAGGTGCCCTGGAGGATGCCCTGCGTGCCGATGTAGATCCACGAGCCGGCGGTCATCTGGCCGAACATGGTCAGCCCCAACGCTTCCAGCCGACGGAACTCTTCCCACGTGGCCCACTGCGGGACCAGGTTGGAGTTGGCGATCAGCACTCGCGGTGCCCACTCGTGGGTGCGGAAGATGCCGACGGGCTTGCCCGACTGGACCAGCAGAGTCTCGTCCGCCTCCAAGTCGCGAAGCGACGCCACGATGCCGTCGTACGCGTCCCAGCTCCGGGCAGCCCGGCCCGACCCGCCGTAGACGATGAGCTGATCGGGATGCTCGGCTACCTCCGGGTCCAGGTTGTTCATCAGCATCCGCATGGCGGCCTCCTGCGGCCAGCCCTTGCATGTCAGGCGGCTGCCACGGGGAGCGCGCACCGGTCTGGCCCCGGTCAGCTGGTCGGTCATTATGAGGTCCTCCTCTGCTGGGCATCATCATCTAACCCCAGCAGCGGCCAGGGTCGGTCAGGCGGATCCCGTGTCTTCCTAGCTGACGGTCGCGAGCATTCGCACAAGGTCGTCCGCTGTCGGCTGCACCGGTGCGTTCGCCAGTACCTCGTCATCCAGGGCGTCAGCGGCGATCACGGCAAAGTCCCGGCTCGTAATTCCGAAGTCCGCCAGCCGGCGTCTCATCCCGACGGACTCAGCGAGCGAGGCGACGGCAGCGATGGCGGCGACCGCATTCTCCTCTGCGGTCGCCGCTGTCGTGCCGGTGCCGAGCGCAAACGACAGCTCCGCGAGCCGCGCTACCGACACCGGCAGACTAAACGACAGAACCTCAGGCAAGACCACCGAGAGCGCCACGCCATGCGCGACGTTGAACCGCCCGCCCAGAGCGTGGCCGATCGCGTGACAGGCCCCGAGCCCAGTACTGGCCATCGCGATGCCCGCCATGTGCGCGGCTAGCAGCATCTGCGCCCTCGCCTCGCCGTCCGAGCCGTCTGCACAAGCTCGCGGCAGGAATTCGGCAACCATCCTGACCACCTGCAGCGCGATGCCTGCCGACCACGGGTTGGCCCGCACCGAGATGAAGGACTCCAGTGCATGCGTAAGCGCGTCCATTCCGGTGGCCGCGGTCGCGGCGGGCGGCAGCCCCACGGTCAGATCCGGATCCAGGATCGCCGCCAGCGGCATCGTGGTGGCGTGGCCGACGTAGAACTTACGCTGCCTGTTCTCGTCGGTGACCACGCCGAACGCGTTGGTCTCGGCGCCGGTGCCAGCCGTAGTGGGCACCGCCACCAGCGGCAGTGCGCGTGCGGCGAACTCCGACCGGTAATCGAGGTCGCGGCCGCGCTGCGGGTTGACTGCGGCCAGCGCGACTCCCTTGGCCGCATCGATCGGCGACCCGCCGCCCACCGCCACCACCACTGGCCGCGCAGACAGCAACTCAGCAGCGACGGCGGCACCAGCCGCGAGGTCGCCCGTGGTCGGATTCGGCTGTACGCCGCTGAACACGGTCACCGCGACGCCGGCCGCCGAGAGCACATCGGTCACGGCGGCGACGACGCCAGTGGTGGCGAGCGCCGAATCGGTCACCACGAGCGCAGTCTCGCCCCGGGCTGAAGTGACGACGCCGGGCAGGCGCGCGATGGCGCCGGCGCCGAAATACGCTGGTCGGTGTCGTCCCGATGACAAGCTCAGGCTGGGTCGGCGGCATGGATACTCCCGTGGTCGTTGCCGACGGCAGCTGCGAGCCGGAGCGGCGTCGAGGTCACATCTTCAAGAAGCTTGATCGGCAGCATCTCGCCGCCGCTGTCGCCGTACTGGGCCCTGGCCCGCCGGTAGATCTGCTCGACCAGAGCGCTGACCTCGACGGGCACCCCGGTCTGCCGGGCCAGATCCACCGCGAGGCCAAGATCCTTACAGGCCAGGGCCAGCGCGAACGAGTCGTCATAGTCGCCCCGCTCCAGCACCGACACCACGTCCCGCTCGAGGAAATTGCTGGCGGCCGGGCTGGCGAGCAGGCACTGCCTCAATACTGCAAGATCCACCCCGGCCCGGACGCCGACCGTGAGCACCTCGGCCGTCGCAGTGAGATGCGCGAACCACAGCAAGTTGATCATCAACTTAACCGTGTAACCGGCCCCGTTCCCGCCTACATGCAGAATGCGTTCCGGATCGCCCATCGCCTCCAGCAGTGGCCGCACACGCTGGTAGGTCTTCGGTTCCCCGCCAACGAAAATCTGCAGCGTGCCAGCGCGGGCACCGGCCGCCATCCCGCTGACCGGCGCGTCGAGCACGTGGATGCCGCGCGGCTCGGCCTGCTGTCGGACGCGGTCGGCGACATCAGGAACGCTGGTCGACATGTCTATCCACGTCGCCCCGCGCGCGAGCCCGTCGAGCAGCCCGTGATCGCCGAGCAGCACGGCACTCACGTGCTGTGGCGCGGGCAGCATGGTGATGACCACGTCGCGGTCATGGCCAGCCTGCCGCGGCGAGCCCGCCCATCCCGCGCCGGACGCCATCAGCTCCGCGGCTGCTTCTTCCCGCACGTCATGCACGACCAGGTCATGCCCGGCCGCGAGAATCCTGGCGCTCATCGGAGCGCCCATGTGGCCGAGGCCGATGAATCCAACTTTCACAGCTACTCCGCCAGCCGCATGATTTACCCGCTCGTCTCTTTGCCGTGCCGACTGGAGTCCAGCGCCCAGCGGGCGACCGCATCCTCATCAATCTCCGCCCCCAGGCCGGGCGCCTCCGGCACGTGCACGCACCCGTCGGCGTCGATCCGGACCTGCTCGGCCAGGAAGAAGTCGCGTCGTTCCTCGGTCCAGCCGGGCGGATCGTAGGGGAACTCCAGGTAAGGACCGCCGCCGACGCCGGCGGCGACGTGCAGGTTGGCGAGCAGGCCCAGGCCGTTGGTCCAGGTGTGCGGCGTGAACCACTGGCCGCGCTGCAGCGCGAGCTCGGCTACCGTCCGTGCGCGCAGCATTCCCACTGCGAGCACGACGTCGGGCTGGAGGACGTCGAGTGCGTCGGCCGCGAGAGCGTCGAGCAGCTCCGGCACGCTGCGGGCCATCTCGCCGCCGGCCACCCGGATGCCGCATTGCTCCCTGAGCAACCGCATCCCGGCCAGGTCGCCGGCCGGCAGCGGCTCCTCCAGCCAGGTGACGTCCAGCTCGGCAAGCTCAGCCGCGACGCGGCGGACCGCTGCGACGTCCAGCGCCGGGGAGATGTCGCCGGCCATTCGCCACCACTGGTTCAGGTCCACCATGATCTTGAGCTCATCGCCAGCAGCTTCCCGAGCTGCACGCACCACCGCCACGCCGCCAGCCACATCGTCGCGGCTGATCCGTATCTTCACCGCGCGGAATCCCGCCTGCCGTGCGGACAGGACCGCGTCGACGCGGGCGGCCGGGCGCTTGAGCTCGCCGAACGAGGCGTACGCAGGCAGCCGGTCGGTGGCACCGCCAAACAGCGTGGCCACTGGCTGGCCGCATGCCTTGCCGACGATGTCCCAGAGCGCTGCCTCAAGCGGCCAGTACCGGCCGGCATGAAAGCTAACGGTCTCCAGCGTGCGCACCTGGTTGGCGATTCGGAGCGGATCGGTGCCGATAAAGAGATCGGCAAACGGGCCGAAGCCGTCCATGGTGTCGCCCGAGCCGTAGCCGGTGATCCCCGCGTCCGTGGCGACCCGGACAAGCGTCGCGTCGAAGTAGCGCCGCGGTACCGGGTCCCAGGCGGCCTCGAACGGCGGGTCGAGCGCCAGCCGCATCCGGTCAATCCGGATCGCCGTGATCTTCACTTCGGCAGGTAGAACGGGTTAGCCGGATTGGCACGGGCCCTGAGCACCTCCGCCAGTGCGGGCTCCGAACGGGCCGCCGCCGCGAGCGCCGCCCTCGTCGCGGCACGGTTGTTGGCGTACACCAAGTCAGCGTCGTGGGCCGCCGGGTTCACCCAGACGGCCGCGATCAGCACGAGGTCATCCATGTCTGGCGCGGCGATCACGCCGTCAGCGACCGCGTCGGCGACGCCGGTGGCCACGCCCGCCTGGGCGGCGCCCCAGGTCAGTGCGGCGTGCTCGTCACTAGCGATGGCTGCCTTGTTGACGAACACGGTAAACGGCTTGGCCGGGACGCCCGGCCGCAGGACCGCGACGAACGGCGTGTGGCCGGCGCTCGGAGTGGCAAGCGCGGTCGCCCATGCGGTGCCGACCGGTCCGTCCCGGCGGCCGAGGACGGTGTTGATGTGCGCCGCATCGGCGCCTTCGCCGGCGAAGCTCTCCCCGATAAGCATCACCGGTGCCTCACTCATGCGCGCCGACCCTTCACTGCAGTATCTTCGGGCATTCGTCCCGCCACTGGCCAATGGTGGTGCGCTGCCGCCCGCATTTGGCTACGTTTGGCTGTCATGGCGGCGACAATATCCCGCAGGTGGCCGCATTGCGGCTGGGCCCGCAGGCTGGCGCCGCAGTCACCGGCGGCGCAGTCGCTGGTCGGCCGGCGAGCGGGCTGGCTCGCCGCCGAAGCATTGCAGCCTCGCAGCGCACCTTTTAAGCTTCCCGAATCCGGTCTTTCCTGCTGGTTGACCGGCCCGGGACTCAGGGGGATCCGTTGGCGAGATATCTCCTGAAGCGCTTTGGGCTCGCAATCGTCACGCTCTGGATTCTGAGCGTGATCATTTTCTTTGCCGGGCAGGTGCTGCCTGGCGATCCGGGACGAGCGATACTCGGGCCGTTCGCATCGCAGAACGCGGTCGCCAGCCTGGACCGTACCCTCGGGTCCGACCGCCCGCTGCTCACGCAGTACTGGACGTGGATTACCGGCGCCGTTCACGGGAACCTCGGCCTTTCTTATCAGTACCGGGCGCCAGTCGAGCCGATGCTCGCGACGGCCCTGGCCAACTCGGCGAAGCTGGCTGTTTTCGCGCTGGTCCTGATCATCCCGCTGGGCATCCTCGGCGGGGTTGTTGCCGCGCTCAACGCGGGCGGGCCTGTCGACCGCGTCATTTCCATCAGCGGACTCTCGCTGTCGACCGTCCCGGAGTTCGTCTCGGGCATTGTCGTCATTACGATCTTCGCCGTCGGGCTCAAGCTCCTGCCGTCGCAGGCCTACCCAGGGCCGGGAGCGTCGTTTCCGACTCAGTTGCGTTATCTCATCCTGCCGGTCATTCCGCTGGTCTTCGAGTTCTTCGGGTACATCGCCCGGATGGCTCGCGCCGGCACGATCGAGGCGCTCGAGTCCGACTACGCGCGCACCGCCACTCTCAAGGGGCTCAGGCGCAGCACGATGATCCGCCGTCACGTGCTGCGTAACTCACTGCTACCGACGATCACCGTCATCGCGACTCAGATCGGCTACCTGATCGGCGGCCTCGTCGTCGTCGAGTACCTGTTCAACTACCCGGGCGTTGGCCGGCTGATCTTCACGGCGGCCGGCAACAAGGACTTCCCGATGCTCGAGGCCGGGGTGCTGACCATCGGCGTGATCTACATGGTCGCGACGCTGCTGGCTGATCTGCTGAGCACCTACCTGAACCCGCGGCTGCGACTCGGAGCGAGCCAGTGACCGACATCATGGTCGCTCCGGTCACCGACGCGACCAGAAGCGAGCTGCCGTCCTGGCGGCTGGTCGCCCGGCGCCCGGCCTTCATCATCGGCGTACTGATCCTGCTGTTCTGGATCGTGTGCGCGATCTTCGGGGCGTCGATAGCGCCGCATAGCGCCTACGCGCAGCAACTGCTGGCAGTGAACCAGGCGCCGTCTGGGTCGCACTGGTTCGGCACCGACCAGCTCGGCCGTGACGTTTTCGCCCGTGTCCTCGTCGGCGCTCGGAGCATCCTGCTGGTGGCGCCGCTCGCCACGCTGCTCGGGACGGTACTCGGCACCGCGCTCGGCCTGGCTCTCGGCTACCTGGGCGGCGCAGTGGACGCGATCGTCGGCAGGCTCGTCGACGCCGTCCTCGCCGTGCCGGCGGTCATCGTTGCCTTCCTGTTCATCGTGGCGGTGGGCCCGTCGGCCGCAACCGAGGTGCTGGTAATCGGCTTCATCTTTACCCCGCTCATCGCCCGCACGGTGCGGTCGGCGGTGCAGGTCGAGAGCCAGCTCGACTACCTGTCCTCGGCCCGGCTGCTGGGCGAGAGCCGGTACCGGGTGATGTTCTCCGAGATCCTGCCGAACGTGATGCCGACCGTTCTGGTCGAGTTCACGGTCCGGCTCGGCTACGCAATCTTCACGGTGGCAACGCTGGCCTTCCTCGGCTTCGGCGTCGATCCCTCCACGCCTGGCTGGGGATCGGACATCAATGCCAACTACGGCGTGATCTCGGCCGGTTACTGGTGGGAGACGCTGTTCCCCGCGCTCGCCATCGCCTCGCTAGTCATCGCCATCAACCTGGTGGCTGACTCGTTCGAGCGGGTGCTGTCCGGATGACCGTGGCTGCGACGACGCCTGTCGCTGGCCCGAGCGGTGCGGCCGAGCCAGTCCTGCAGGTCGAGGGGCTGGACGTGACCTACCGTGTCCGTGGCCGCGACCGGCTAGCGCTGAAGAACATCTCGTTCGCGATCGGCAGGAACGAGTCCTACGGCCTGGTCGGCGAGTCGGGCTCCGGCAAGTCAACTGTCGCGCTCACCCTGACCAGGTACCTGCCGCGCAACGGCCGGGTCAGCGCGGGGTCGGTGCACATCAATGGTCAGGATCCCCAGCGACTCGGCGCCGCTGCGCTGCGGGACCTGCGCACTCATACCGTGTCGATGGTCTACCAGGAGCCGGGCAAGGCGCTGAATCCCTCCATCCGAGTCGGCAGGCAGGTCGCCGAGGTCTACGAGCTGGCTGGCCTCGGTAAGGCCGAGGCGGACCACAGATCCGAGGAGATGCTGGGCCGGGTACAGATTCCCGATCCGCGCCGGGTCATGGAGCGGTACCCGCACCAGCTGTCTGGCGGGATGGCCCAGCGGGTCGTCATCGCCATGGCCCTTGCGGCCGAGCCCGCGCTGCTGATCCTGGACGAGCCCACGACCGCGCTGGATGCCACCGTCGAGGCGGAGGTCCTCGACCTGGTGGCAGGCCTGCGCGCCGAGATGGCGACCTCGGTGCTCTTCATCAGCCACAACCTTGCCGTCATTGCGAAGATGTGCGACCGGGTCGGGGTCCTGTACGCCGGGGAGCTGATAGAGGAAGGCCCGGCCCGGCAGATATTCGACGAGCCGCGGCACCCTTATACCGTCGGGTTGCTGCGCTGCATTCCGCGCCTGGGCCAGCGTAAAGACCACGGGCGGCTGGACTCGATCCCCGGATTCCTGCCCCAGCCTGGCGATGTGCTGCCTGGCTGTATCTTCGCGCCGCGCTGCCCGATAGCCGAGGACCAGTGCCGTCAGGCCCCGCCGCCCGCCTTCGTCACCGGCCCGGACCGGACCTCGCGCTGCTACCGGCACCAGGACACCGCCGACCTGCCCAGGAACACGCCGGTCGACGTCGAGTTGCGCTCGGCCGTCGACGATGCCAGCGAGCCGGTCATCACGATCCGGGGTCTGTCCAAGACCTTCACGACGCGCGGGGAGTCAGTCCAGGCGCTCCGCGGCGTGGACCTGACCATCCAGCGCGGCGAGACGCTCGGCCTGGTGGGCGAGTCCGGCAGCGGCAAGACCACCCTGGCCAGGGTGCTGCTCGGCTTGACTCCGCCCGACGGTGCCGCCGACATAGAACTGGACGGGAACCTGCTGGGCAGACAGCTCGCTGATCGCGACCGCGAGCAGCTCAAGGCCATGCAGATCGTGTTCCAGAACCCCGACTCCGCGCTGAACCGGCGGCATACGGTGCGGCGCCTGATCAGTCGGCCACTGGTCAAGCTCGCCGGGCTGTCCGGTCCCGCCCTGCGCGAGCGGCTCATCGATCTGATGCGGTCGGTCCGGCTGGAGGAACGGCACCTGGCCTTGCGACCACGGCAGTTGTCGGGCGGACTCAAGCAGCGTGTGGCCATCGCCCGCGCCTTCGGCGGTGGCCCGAGGGTGGTGGTGTGCGACGAGCCAACCTCCGCGCTGGACGTCTCGGTGCAGGCGGCCATCCTCAACCTGCTCGCCGACCTGCAGGCCAAGGAACAGGTGACCTACCTGTTCATCTCCCACGACCTCGGCCTGGTCCGGTACCTGTCCGACCGCATCGTCGTGCTCTATCTGGGCCGGGTGATGGAACTCGGTCAGGCCGAGCGCGTATTCAGCGGACCGCACCATCCCTACACCGAAGCGCTGCTGTCCGCCGTGCCCCGCCTGGACGGCACCCCGCCTAGTCGGATCAGGCTGACCGGCGAGATCCCGTCAGCCGCCAATCCGCCGGGCGGCTGCGTATTCCATACTCGCTGCCCGCGGCGGCTCAGCACCGGCATCTGCGAGTCCACCGAGCCGCCGCTGGCGGAGGCCGAGCCAGGTCACTACATCAGCTGCCATATCCCTATCGATCAGCTAACGAATTTGCAAGGCGGCGGTCCAGTGTCGTGACAGCAGCTGTGCACTGAGCTTAGGTTCCGATTCATTCGCACCGGATGTGCCCCCGCATCCGGTTGGAGGTTCCGAGGAGGGCCCCAGTGAGTAAACGAAACGACCGGCTTAGCCGGGCTCCGGGCAGGGCAGACCGACATCGCCAACCACGTCATCGACGAATTCGTGGCCGGCCGGCTGTCCCGCCGGGAACTGCTGCGGCGCGGCGCCCTCGTCGGCATCTCGGCTCCGGTACTGGGCGGCGTCCTCGCTGCCTGCGGTTCTTCCGGGCCCGCACCGAGCTCGTCGGGCTCGACGCCAGCAGGAAGCTCCGGTGCCACCATCAACGTCGGGATCATCACGCCGGCCGGTGCGATCAACCCGCTGACCGTGGCCGACCAGGGCGGCCTCGACATGCTCGGCCAGACGGGCGAGTACCTGACGTTCTCCAACCAGACACTGACGCTGCAGCCGCAGCTGGCCACGAGCTGGACGCCCAATGCCACCGCCGACGTGTGGACGTTCAAGATCCGCCAAGGTGTCAAGTTCAGCAACGGCCACCCGCTCACCGCGGACGACGTCGTCTACACCTACAAGCTCCAGACCGCGCCGAAGGGCTCTTCGAACGCGCTGTCCGCGCTTGGCGGCGTGCTGGTGCCGAGCGGAGTGCAGAAGGTCGACGACTTCACGGTGGCCTTCCACCTTGAGGCCCCCAACGGCAACTTCCCGTACCTGACGTCGTCCGACAACTACAACATGATCATCCTGCCGAACGGATACGACCCGTCCAAGTGGCAATCCTCGTTCATCGGCACCGGACCGTTCACTATGAAGAGCTATACCACCAACACCGGCGCTAGCTTCGTTCGCAACGAGTCGTACTGGGGCCCGAAGGCCAAGCCGGCCGCGACCAACTTCACTTTCTACGCCGGCCAGACTGCGGCGGTCAGCGCCCTGGCCAGCGGGACCATCGACGTGCTCGGGCAGTTCTCGGTGACCGGCGGCGAGGAACTGCTATCCGGCAGCTTCAACGTGATCAAGCTCAAGTCCAGCGCGCACCGCGAGCTGTCGATGCGCTGCGACGTCGCTCCGTTCACCGACCCCAGGGTGCGGCAGGCGGTCGCGCTGACGCTGAACCGGCCGGCTATCAACAGCGCGCTGTTCAAGGGCTATGCCGACCTCGGCAACGACAGCCCGTTCGCCCCGGTCTTCCCCTCCACCAACACCAGCGTCGCGCAGCGCGCGGAGGACATCGCTAAGGCGAAGTCGCTGCTCTCCGCAGCCGGGCATCCGAGCGGCTTCGCCACCCAGCTCATCGGCAACGACGTTCAGGAAATCCCGGACTATGCCCAGATCGTCGCGCAGTCGGCAAAGGCGATCGGCGTCAACATCGCGGTCAAGATGGAGTCCTCGTCCGTCTACTACGGGAAGGCGACCTTCGGCAACTCTGACTGGCTCGATGCCACCATGAGCCTGGTCGACTACGGCCACCGCGGCGTGCCGAACGTGTTCATGACCGCCCCGCTGCAGACCATCAACGCCACGACCGGCACCGGGTCGTGGAACGCAGCTCACTTCAGCAACACCCAGTACGACAAGCTCTCGGCCCAGTACATCGCCGCGATCGACCTGACCACGCAGAAGTCGCTGGCCGGCCAGATCGAGACCCTGCTGCTAGCCGAGACACCGATCATCTACGGGTACTTCTACAACTACCTGACGGCCACAGCGAAGAGCGTGTCCGGCGCCTACCCCACGGCGATCGGCCACATCTTCCTCTACAACTGCACGAAGGGCTGATCGGCAGCGAGCACGGCGGGTGTGGCGCCGTCCGGGTGATCGATGCGCCGGATGACGCTACCCCCGCCTGGACGACATAACCCCAGGCCAGGCGGCATAGAGCTGGGCCTGGCCCGTGCAGTCGGCACGACCGACGATAATGGGCGGTACGACAGCGCAGTTTGGGCACCTGGTCGGGGGCTGCCACTGCGGCGCGCCTGATCGCGGGCATCACGCGAGCTTGAGCCCATGCACCCGACACAAGCAGCAAGGCGACTCTGTATGGCAGGGAGCAACCCCGGAGCTCAGGCGGACGAAACGTCCCCGGCTCCGATGCCGCATCCGGCGGCGGGCGACGCACATGCGCCCGCTGACGGCGAGCATCCGGCCACCGAGGACGCGCAGGTGGATATGCACCAGCACCGCGACGTGTCCGGGGGCTGGCTGCGGCCTGCGGTCTTCGGCGCCATGGACGGGCTGGTCACCAACGTCTCCCTGATCGCCGGCGTCGGTGGCGGCGGCCTTGCGCAAAAGACCATCGTGCTGACCGGCCTCGCCGGGCTGGCCGCAGGCGCGTTCTCCATGGCGGCTGGCGAGTTCGTCTCGGTTTCCTCGCAAAACGAGCTGGTCGCCGCCGAAGTCGAGAAAGAGCGGTTCGAGCTCGAGCACAACCCGCACGGCGAGCAAGTTGAGCTCGCAGCGCTCTATAAGATGCGCGGAGTCGATCCCGACCTGGCCGACGAAGTCGCGCGCCAGCTGTCGCGGCAGCCAGAGGAGGCGCTGGCCATCCACGTCCGCGAAGAGCTCGGCGTCGACCACCGGGATCTGCCCTCGCCGTTCACCGCGGCGGGCGCGTCGCTGGCCACGTTCGCCGTGGGCGCGCTCATCCCGCTACTGCCCTACCTGCTCGGCTTCTCCTCGCTCGCCGCAGCGCTCCTTCTTGCGGCGATCGCCGCCTTCATCGGCGGCGGCCTGGTGGCCCGGATCACGGCCCGACCCTTCTGGCGCGGCGCGCTCCGCCAGCTTGCGCTTGCCGCGGTCGCAGCCGCCCTGACCTACGGCATCGGCAGGCTAGCGGCCGGCCACGTCTAGCTGGCCTACCAGGACTCGGTCGCGAAGTCCTCGCCAGCGCTGCCGCCTGCCGCGAGCAACTCCATGTCGGCGTCGACCATCATGGCCACGAGCTCCTCGAAGCCGATCTTCGGCTCCCAGCCGAGCTCGTCGCGCGCCTTCGACGGATCCGCACACAGCCTGTCCACCTCAGCGGGCCGAATGAATGCCGCGTCGGTCACGACGTGGTCGTGCCAGTCCAGGCCGACGGCGCCGAACGCGTGATCGACCAGCGTCTCCACGGAGTGCGTGACGCCAGTGCCGATGACGTAGTCCGTCGGCACGTCCTGGGCGAGCATCAGCTGCATTGCGCGAACGTAGTCGCCGGCAAAGCCCCAGTCCCGGCTCGCGGTCAGGTTGCCGAGCCGCAGCTGCCGCTCGTAGCCGAGCTTGATCTTCGCGACGCCGAGCGTGACCTTTCTCGTCACGAATTCTGCTCCGCGCCGCGGCGACTCATGGTTGAACATGATCCCGGAGACCGCATACATGCCGTAGGACTCGCGGTAGTTCTGCGTGAGGAAGTGGCCATATACCTTGGCCACTCCGTACGGGCTGCGCGGGTGGAAGGCGGTCTGCTCGTTCTGCGGTGACTCGGTCACCTGGCCGAACATCTCCGACGTGGACGCCTGGTAGAACCGGATCTGTCCGTTGCCGGGGCTGCGCGATGCGCTGATGCCGCTGCACACCCGGATGGCCTCGAGCACCCGTAGCACGCCAAGGCCGGTGACCTCGCCCGTGAGTTCCGCCTGCTGCCAGGACATCGGCACGTAGGAAATGGCCGCAAGGTTGTAGACCTCGTCTGGCTGCACGCGCTCGACGGCCGCGATCAGGCTGCCCTGGTCGAGTAGGTCGCCACGGATCAGCCGCACGTCTCCAAGGAGCCGTCGCAGATGGCGCACCCTCGGGTGGGCCTGGCCGCGGACCAGTCCCCAGACCTCATATCCCATATCGACCAGGTGCTCAGCCAGGTAGGAACCATCCTGCCCGGTAATACCGGTGATCAGCGCACGTCGTGTCAGGGGAGCCTCCGTTGAAAGCCTTGTCGCGGCAGCGGCAGCTTACAGACACGGCACTGGTCCGGGACAGGCCGGCGGCTTACGAGTGGGGCGAAAGGCCATTCAAGTTACCCCCTTGGTATGGTTCGCTGCCTAGAGGGTCACGCGGGTCGCAGGCGTGGGGGCCATCGCAGGCGTGGGGACCAGTGGTGAACGAGGAGGCGCGAACCTGCGTGAGCACCGCACCGGCGGCAGACGCGGACGGCCCGCTGCGAGTCTGCCTGCTCTCCTACCGAAGTAAGCCGCACTGCGGCGGGCAGGGCATCTACCTGCGCCACGTGTCGCGCGAGCTTGCCGCTCTCGGCCACCACGTCGAGGTCTATTCTGGGCAGCCTTACCCCGAGCTGGAACCAGGTCCGGAGCTGATCGAGCTGCCCAGCCTGGATCTGTACCGCGACGAAGACCCGTTCCGCACGCCGCATCTCCGCGAGTACCGGGACTGGATCGACGTGCTCGAGGTCGCCGGCATGTGGACCGCCTATTTCCCCGAGCCACTGACCTTCAGCCTGCGGGCGCTGCGCGCGCTGCGACCGCGACGCGACGACTTCGACGTCGTCCACGACAACCAGGTGCTCGCCTACGGCAACCTCGGCATCGCCCGGCTCGGCCTGCCGGTAGTGACGAGCATCCACCACCCGATCTCGGTGGACCGGCGGATCGAGCTGAAAGCCGCCCGCGGCCTGCGCAAGATCCCCAAGTGGCGCTGGTACTCCTTTGTCGGCATGCAGGCCCGGGTGGCCAGGCGGATCGGGCCGGTACTGACCGGATCGGAGTCATCGAAGGCCGACATCCTGCGCGACTTCAAGGTCTCGCCTGACAACGTCAAGGTCATCCCGCTGGGCGTAGACACCCGGCTCTTTCACCCGCGGCCAGGCGCCCGTGTGCCTGGCCTGATCGTCGCCGTAGCGAGCGCCGACTCGCCAGTTAAGGGCGTCGCGACACTGCTGCGGGCCTTCGCCAAGTTGAGTACCGAGCGGACCGTCTCGCTGACGCTGGTCAGCAAGCTCGTACCGGATGGCCCCACGCAGCGGCTGCTGGGCGAGCTGTCCCTCACTGACAAGGTGCAGTTCGTCAGCGGCATCAGCGACGCTGAGCTCGCCGAACTGGTCGCGAGCGCGGAGATCGCCGTCGTGCCCTCGCTGTACGAAGGCTTCTCGCTGCCTGCGGTCGAGCACCTGGCGTCCGGCACGCCGCTGGTGGCCAGCCGAACCGGCGCGCTGCCCGAGGTCACCGGCGACGCGGCCATCCTGGTGACGCCCGGTGATCCCGAGGAGCTGTGCGCTGCCCTGCGCACGCTGCACGACTCGCCAGCCGAACGCCAGCGGCTATCGGAGGCAGCGCTGGCGAGGGTCGCCGCGCGCTTCGCGTGGTCGGCCGTGGCAAGGGCGACGGTGGCTGAGTACCGGCTGGCGATCGCGGCCAGGGGCCGCCAGGCACCCGCCCCGGCGACGGCGGAGGTGGCCACGCCATGCTGACCGTTGACTTCGGCCGACTGTCAATTCATCCGGGAACGAGGCTGCTCGACCTCGGGTGCGGCGCCGGCAGGCACGCGTTTGAGGCCGCCCGTCGGGGCGCCCAGGTGATCGCGCTCGACATGGACCGCACCGAGCTAAAGCAGGTCACGGCCATCGCGGCGGCGATGGCCGAAACGGGCGAGCTGCAGCTCCCGGCTTCGATCGCCGCGTCCGTCGGCGACGCCACCAGGATGCCGTTCGAAGACGACAGTTTCGACATCGTGATCGCGGCCGAGGTCATGGAGCACATCCCGGCCGATCAGGTCGCGATCCGTGAGGTCGCCCGGGTACTGCGGCCCGGTGGTGTCGCCGCGGTCACGGTGCCCGCCTGGCTGCCGGAGCGGATCTGCTGGCTGCTGTCAGACGACTATCACAACGTCCCCGGCGGCCACATCCGCATCTTTACCCGGTATGAGCTCGAGGCCAAGCTCGCAAGGGCTGGCCTTGCTGTCGGCGATCACCACCACGCCCACGCGCTGCACTCCCCGTACTGGTGGCTGAAATGCGCGGTCGGCGTGCACGACGACGACCACCCGTTGGCCAGCGCGTACCACAAGCTGCTGGTCTGGGACATCATGCGCAAGCCCGCCGTCACCCAGCTCGCCGACCGTGCGCTGAACCCACTGATCGGCAAAAGCCTGGTCGTCTACGCGACCAAGCCGGCCGTCGGCGCCGCTTCGCCGCGCCCCGCCGCTGCGGAGAAGGTGCATGCGGCAGCCTGAGCATCTGGCGACCCGCAGTGCCCGCTCGCCCAGCGCTGCCAGGTCCGCCGTCGGCCAGGTGCCTGAGGTCCCTGGCATCCTGACCGCCGATCAGCTGGTCGTGACCGGCCGCGCGATTGCAGCCGCACAACAGGCGGATGGCTCGATCGGCTGGCCAGACGGGCACGTCGACGCCTGGAATCACGTCGAGTGCGCGATGGCGCTCAGCGTCTGCGGTCTGCGCCACGCTGCCCGGCGTGCGTACTCCTGGCTGGCAGAGGCGCAGCACCCGGATGGCTCGTGGCCGGTTCAAGTCGGCCCCGACGGCATGAGCCAGGAATGGACGCGGGAGAGCAATCACGCCGCGTACAGCGCGGTCGGCGTCTGGCATGAGCTGCTCGTCACCGGTGATGAGGAGTTCGCCGAGCGCATGTGGCCGGTGGTGCGCGCAGCGATCGATTTCGCCATCGGCCTCCAGACCCCGCGGGGCGAGATCATCTGGCGCCGGCAGGCTGACGGTAGGCCCGACACGTACGCGCTGCTGACCGGCAACTCGAGCATGTACCAGAGCCTGCGCTGCGCGGTCGCGCTCGCCGAGCACCTGAGCGACCCGCAGCCAGACTGGGAGCTGGCCGCCACGCTACTCGGCCACGCCGTCGCCTGCCATGGCGAGGCGTTCGCGGACAAGAGCCGTTTCTCGATGGATTGGTACTACCCAGTGCTCGGCGGCGCTGTGCGCGGCGTCCCAGCCGAGCGATTGCTGAAGGCCGGCTGGGACACCTTCGTAGTACCGGACCTCGGCGTGCGCTGTGTCGGCGACGAGCCGTGGGTGACCGGCGCCGAGACGTGCGAACTCGCCATGGCCCTGGACGCAATCGGGCACCGTGACGAGGCCATGGCGCTATTCGAGCGGATTCAGTTCCTGCGGGCCGAGGACGGCAGTTACTGGACCGGCTGGCAGTTTGAGAACGGCAAGCACTTCCCGCATGAGCAGAGCACCTGGACCGCGGCCGCGATCGTGCTGGCCACCGACGTACTGGCGAGCGGCGCCGCGTTTGACCCGGCCGCACCAGGCGGCAGCCATACCGCGGCCGCGAGCATATTCCGCGACGCCGCGGCCGGACCAACCGTCTGGCAGGCGACGGACCCGGCTGCGTGCGGCTGCCCGCCCGAGGCTGACTACCTAGCTTCAGACGCTGGCTAGCCCCTTGCCAGCGGCTTGCTAGCCGATCCCTTCACCAGTCCGCTCCAGGACCCGCAGCGATCCGGTGACGCTGACTTCGGTGAAGGCGCCAGATGCAAGCGCGCGCAGGTAGACCACGTACGGCGCCTGCCCGCCGTCCGCCGGGTCGGGGAAGATGTCGTGGAACGCCAGCGCTCCGCCGTGCGCCACCCAGGGAGCCCAGCCCTCGTAGTCTGTGGTCACATTGGCCTCACTGTGACCGCCGTCGATGAAGAGCATCCCGAGCGGCGTCCGCCACAGCCGGGAGACCTCCGCCGATGTGCCAATCACGGCGATGACGTGCTTCTCGAGGCCCGCGTCTTCGATCGTGGCACGGAAGAACGGCAGCGTGTCCATCCGGCCGGTCCTCGGATCGACGACCTCCGGGTCGTGATGCTCCCAACCGGACTGGTTCTCTTCCGAGCCGTGGTGATGATCGACGGTGACGACGACCTGGCCGACCTCCGCCGCGGCAGCCGCCAGGTAGATGGTCGACTTCCCGCAGTAGGTGCCGACCTCCCCGACCGGGCCGACGGCCGCGTACTTGGTGGCCGTCTCGTACAGCGCCAGTCCCTCCACCCTCGGCATGAATCCCCGCGCGGCCTCGGCAGCTAGCCTGAACTTGTCCTGGATTGGCATGCCGTACAGTCTGCGCTACAGCGCGCGAGGACAGGAAGTGAGCCGGCGATGAAGGTGATACCCGACTACGACGCCTGCGAGGCCAACGCGGTCTGTGCGGGGCTGGTTCCTGATGTCTTCGAGGTCGACGACGATGACAACCTGAACATCCTCGTGGAGGAGATCCCCGACAACCTCATTGAAGGGGTCCGGCACGCGGTCCGATCTTGTCCGAAGGCTGCACTGCGTCTCGCTGAGTAGACTCGCCGCAGGCTGCGGACGGGAGTTGGCGTGAGGGGCTCGACCGGGCGGGCATTCGGCCCGGACAACCCGGGCAGCGGGCAGGCGAGGCGGTGGCGCTTGCTGGGAGCGGTCGGCGCGGCCGTCGCCGTCGCGGCGGCGGTCAGCGGCGGGCTAGCCGGGGCGGGCGCGTTCACGACGGGCCATGGAGCCTCCGATTCCCAGCGCAGGCCCGGCCTGACCCAGATCCACCGCCCTGGCGTCCACGCGAGCAAGAAGATGATCGCGGCGCCGGCGAACGGCCTGACTCCCGCGCAGGTCGCGGCCGCGTACGACCTGGCACCGCTCACCGCGGCCGGCATCACAGGCGCCGGCCAGACCATCGTGCTCGTCGACTCGTTCGGCTCGCCGACCATCGCCGCCGACCTGGCTCACTTCGATAGCTACTTCAAGCTCCCCGCGCCGCCATCCTTCCAGGTCATACACCCGGCTGGCCCGGTGCCGACGTTCCAGTCCGGCAACAGCAACCGCGTCGGGTGGGCAGAGGAAACGACGCTCGACGTCGAGTGGGCGCACGTCATGGCGCCTCGCGCACGCCTCGTACTGGTCGAGACGCCGACGTCGGAGAACGAGGGGACGACCGGATTCCCGCAGATCGTGATCGCCGAGGAGTACGTCCTGCGGCACAAACTCGGCCAGGTGATCAGCCAGAGCTTTGCAGCCACCGAGCAGACATTCCCGTCGACGTCGTCGCTGCTGGGGCTCCGGGGTGCCTACGAGCTGGCCGCCCGCGACCACGTCACCGTGCTGTCCGCGACAGGCGACCAGGGCGCGACGAGCTCCGAGTACAACATGAAGGACCTCTACACCAGCCGGGCGGTGTCGTGGCCGGCCACTGATCCGCTGGTCACCGCCGTCGGCGGTACCCAGCTTGAACTGCGAGCGGACGGCACCCGCCGATTGCCCGACGTGGCCTGGCATAACAGCAGCGGCGGGAGGTCGATCGTCTTCGGACGCCCGGCATACCAGAACGGCGTGCGCGCGGTCACCGGCAGCGCCCGCGGTGTGCCAGATATCTCGATGGACGCCTCGTGCGCCAGCTCGGTCGTGATTTACGGCAGCTTCTACGGCGGGTCGGGCCAGTGGAATCCGATCTGCGGCACAAGCCTGGCGACGCCGCTGTTCGCCGGAGTCGTAGCGCTCGCCGATCAGTACGCCGGGCACGGAAAGCCGCATGGCATTGGCGAGATCAACCCGGCGATCTATACGATCGCAGCCCGGCACGAGCGGGGCATCGTCGGCATCGGCGCAGGCAACAACACTCAGACCTTCGACCAGCACGGAAAGAAGTACGTCGTCCAGGGGTTCACCGCGGGCGGCGGCTACAACCTGGTGACGGGCGTCGGCACCGTAGACGCCGCGTACTTCGTGCCCGAGCTGGCGGAGCTAGCTCACTAGCCAGCCATGATCGTCAGGCCAGCACGACCGTGACCTAGCGTCGTCGCTAGCTGAGCGCGCCTGCGGCGATCGCGATGCCGACGGAGATTAGCATGACGCCGGCCAGCTGCTCGCCTCGCTCGCCTGCCCACTTGCCGATCCTGGCACCCAGCTCCAGGCCGATGAGCGCCAGCGCGACGCTGACGACGCCGATGACCACCGCGCTCGTCACAATCGACGTGCTGTAGGTGCCGAGAGCGAATCCGACCACGAGGTTGTCCAGGCTGAGCGCGAGGCCACTCAGCAGGAGCCGACTGTAGCCGAGTTGCGCGGGCTGACCAGGCTCGCCGGGGGACCTGCCTCGACGCCCGCGGATGGCGGCGACCAGCGCGTACCCGCCGACCACGACCAGCAGGCCTGCTGCGATCCAGCGCGCCGCGTGCCCCAGCGGATCAGCGACCTGCTCCCCCAGGATGAGGCCAATCACGGGCATACCCGACTCGAACGCGCCGAACACGAGCCCGACGCGTAGCCGGGTCCTGGCATCGACGCCAGAGACCCCGATGGCGATGGCCGCGGCGAAGTTGGACATCCCGACAGAGGCCGCCACCAGGAGGAGGGCGAGCATGCCGCTACGGTAGCCGCAAAAACGCAGGCTGCGCGAGACGCTTCACGCGTGCCGGAAGCTTTCCGGAATGCTGCCCTCCACGTGCAGCAGCCGGACCCGGTCAGCGCGATAGATATAGCGAGTGAGCCGGATCGGCCGGTCCGCGCTATAAGACGTTCGGGTGACGACGAGGACTGGCGTCCCGCTCACCAGCTTGAAAAAGTCGAATTCCCGTGCGTTCGGCATCCGCGCGCCGATCTCGTCGACGAAGCCCAGCTGGCGATGGCCGAGTTCGGACAGCAAGCCGATGCTGCCGGCCTCGATCTCGCCTGCCTGCTCGAGCGCCGTGCCCTTGGCCAGATCGCTCGGATAGTAGGAGTTGATCAGCTGCCAGGGCATCTCACCGATGAAGTACTGCGAGCGACGGATGACGACCGGGTCTCCCGGAGCGATGTTGAGCTTCTCGGCGACGCTCGGGCTTGCCGAACCGGTCTCGACGATGAGCCGGACCATCTCCGACTCGTCGGCGGCCGGACTGACGACCGGCAGCGCCTCTGACGCGTGCTGCTCGGTCGGCGGCTCCTTTATCCGCGACAGCAGCGCCGTGAACGGCCTGGTCGGCTCGACGACGAACGTGCCAAGACCCTGGCGGCTGACGACCAGGCCCTGGTTGATGAGGAGCGCGATAGCGAGCCGCACCGTGTTGCGCGATGCGTCATACTCGGCCGCCAGGTCCGGCTCGCTCGGCAGCCGCTGACCGGGCGCCAGGGCACCGCTGCTGATCTGCGCCCGCAGCCGGTCAGCTATCTCCTGGTATTTGGAATTAGCCAACGTCGGTCTCCTCGCCTGCCGGGTTCGCCTGCTCGCCTGCCGGGTTCGCCCTGCCCCTCCGCCGAGTTCGCCTGCTCGCCTGCCGGGTCCGCCTGCTCACCCTGTCGGGTCCGCTTGGTCGCCTGCTGCTGCGGCCTCGCTCGCGATCCAGCCGCTACCTCGCCTGACCAGCCGGCTACCTGCCTTCGTCCGCCGCCCGCCCGACCGCACCGTCAGCGTGACGGATCTCGTCCGCGTGAATATCCAGTGAATAACCCGTTCAGGTCGTTTCAAACACTGGGCTCATTGGTATGAGTCAGGTGTGTAGAACCTTAGGAGAGGGTAGCGCGGTCACGCCAGGCGCGGAACCAGACACGCCGGTGCCGGGCAGCTCGGAAGGATGGAGAAATGATCTTCCTATTAGTCGCGGCGGCAGTGATCGTCGCAGCACCGCTCGTCGCAGCTGTGCTTGTCACTGTCGCCAGTCTCCGCGAGGACTCGGCACGAAGCCTCACGGGCCGGGCGCCAGGCGTGCTCACAGCCACGGCCCGCCGGCTGCTCTGCCTGCGCACGAGCGCCGGCACGAACCCAAGGCCCCCGGCTGGACAGCCGCTAGCCGACCCTCTCTTCCCAAACCGCGTCTACTCCGACATTCCGCCTCCCCGAGCAGACGACGCGGATCAGACGCTCACCGTGCCGCGGTCCTGACGTACCAGCGCCCGCGACACCGGGGAAAACCCGGCTACGCTGCACATCATGCGCGTGGCTCTTGGTCAGATCCCGATCAGCTCGGATCCGCAGGTGAACCTCGAACGGGTCCGGGCGACCGCGGACGCAGCCGCCGGACAGGGCGCGAATCTAGTGGTCTTCCCCGAGGGCACGCAGGCTCGCTTTTCCGCTGACCTCCGAGCTGTGGCCGAGTCGGTCGACGGCGAGTTCTGCCGCTGTCTCGCCGAGGCGGCGAAGTCGGCCGGGCTAGCCGTCATTGCCGGCATCTTCGAGCCGGCCCCGGACGGCCGCGTCTTCAATACAACAGTCGCGTACGAGCGCGACGGCGCGCTCGTGGCCGTGTACCGCAAGATCCACATGTTCGACGCGCTCGGCCACCGCGAGTCCGAGAGTGTCGCACCCGGCGACAAGGTCGTCATCGCAACCGTGGCCGGGCTCCGGATCGGGTTCATGACGTGCTACGACGTCAGGTTCCCCGAGCTGGCGAGGGCACTGGCAGCAGGAGGAGCGGACCTGCTCGTGCTGCCCGCCGCGTGGGCGGCAGGCACGTTCAAGGAAGAACACTGGGTCACGCTTCTCCGAGCGCGCGCCATCGAGAACACAATCTGGCTAGCAGCAGCCGGACAGGTACCCGACCCGGCCGAGCGGTCCACACACGCACCGACCGGCATCGGCCGCAGCATGCTCATCGACCCGATGGGAGTGGTCAGGCTGGACCTCGGCCCGGCCGAGGGCCTCGGGGCGGGTGATGTCGACGTCGAGCGGACCGCGAGCGTGCGAGCTGCACTGCCCTGTCTGGCGAACCGACGCGACGACGTCCTGGCGCCCCGGGCCGCTGTCGGCTCCTAGCGCTGCTCGTCCGGGCCAAGTACGCCCGTCGAACCTGGCAGGCTGCCTGGTCTTGCGCGCCCTAGCCATGATCTAGTAGGAAATCATGCGTCGCTTACCGAGACACCGGGAAGGGGACGGGCATGCAGGCCGGACCGCCGCTCCCGACCGGGCCCGTCTCGGGCGTCGCCCAGCACGCGGGCAAGCCGAGCGCCTACGTCGGCTACGACGGCGGGGTCAGCGGGGTCCGCGGGACTCCAGAGATCAGCGGGCGCTTCAGCCGGGATGGCTCGTCGGGATTCCCGGTTGAGCCTGGCCGGTACCAGCTCTATGCGTCCCTTGCCGACCCCTGGTCGCAGCGGGCGCTCATCGTCCGCCGGCTGCTCGGCCTTGAACGCGTCATCGGGCTCAGCCTCACCGAGCCGGTGGCCACCGATCATGGCTGGCGGTTCTCGGATCAGACCGGAGGCCGGGATCCGCTGACGGGGGCCTACTACGTGTCCGAGCTGTACCTGGCCACCGATCCGGGTTATGTCGGGCGGGCGACATTGCCGTTGCTGTGGGACTCCAGAGCACACCGGATCGTGACCAACGACTTCGCGCAGATCACCGTGCAGATGGAGACCGCGTTCAGCCCGTTCCACCGGCCGGGCGCGCCTGACTTGTACCCGGCAGCGCAGCGCCGCGAGATAGAGGCGCTTGCGACGCTCATCCACCACGCCGTCAACAACGGCGTGTACAAGGCCGGCATGGCCACGACGCAGGCAGCGTACGAGGAGGCATTCGACGCGCTATTCGCGACGCTCGATGCCCTGGAAGAGCGGCTGGCCCGGCGGCGGTTCCTGCTCGGCAGCCAGCTCACCGAGGCCGACGTGCGACTGTTCCCCTCGCTCGCGCGGTTTGACGCTGTGTACTGCTTGCTCTACAAATGCAACCTGCACCGGCTCGTTGACTACCAGCACTTGTGGGGCTACGCCCGCGATCTCTACCAGCGGCCCGGGTTCGGCGACACGACCGACTTCTTCCAGATCAAGCGGCACTATTACCAGACCCAGGTCTGGATCAACCCGACCGGGATTGTGCCGAAAGGTCCATACGTGAGCTGGCTCGAACCGCACGGCCGGGACCGGATGCCCGGCTAGAGCGGTACCGGATGCCCGGCTAGACCAGGACCGGATGCCCCCGCTAGGCCACTCTGGTCATGTGGTCAGTGCCGGCCGTCAATTGGCGCCCCATGCTCGGCAGATCGCGCCTGACCGAACGTCGCTCGGCCGCCGCCCTTCCTGCTACGCCTGCCGGGTAGCCTTGTTAAAGCGCGCATATACAGCCAAGCAAGCTCCGGAAGAGGGCGATGTCCGCCGTGTCTGCCGAGTCCCCGCGAGGGTCCGCGGATCTCAGTACGTCTGTCAATACCTCCCAGGCAGCCAGCGAGCAGCCGCATAACGGCTCCCCGGCGCGGCAAGCGGATTTCGGGCCTAATCAATGGCTTGTCGACGAGCTTTATCAGCGCTACCAGGCCGATCCTGGCTCGGTGGATCAGGCGTGGTGGAGCTTCTTCGCCGACTACCACCCGCAGCCCGACGCGGTGACGGCCCAGCCGTCGGGCCGGACGGTCAGCCCCGGCGGCCCCAATGCAGCCCCGCCGTCGCTGCCGCCACGGACCGCGCCCGCCGACGGCCAGGCCACCGTTGGCATGGCCGGCGGTCCCGCTAGTGGAATCGCTGGCGGCGTGGCCGGAGCCGAGGGCTCTGCAGGCGACGGCAACGCGGGGCAGGGCGCCCGAGCTGCTGCGGCGCGGCCGCAAGCACCCGGCCCGGCGAGCAACTCGGTGACCGCGGCGCCCGGCCCGGTGGCGGCCGCGAATGCCCCGGCGGCTGGAGCCGCGACGGCGAGCCCAGCCCAGGCGCCCGCACCGGCCCAGGTGTCTGAGCACGTGGTGCGGCTGCGCGGGGCGGCGGCCCGCACTGCCGCGAATATGACGGCCAGCCTGACTGTGCCTACCGCGACCAGCATCCGCCCCGTTCCCGCCAAGCTGTTGGTCGACAACCGGATCGTCATCAACAATCATCTAGCCCGTGGCCGTGGTGGGAAGATCTCCTTCACCCATCTGATCGGTTACGCGATCGTCAGGGCGCTGGCCGTCGTCCCGGAAATGAACTTCGCTTACGCCGAGGCCGACGGGAAGCCCATGCTGGCGGAGCCCGAGCACGTCAACCTCGGCCTCGCGATCGACGTGCGCAAGGACGACGGATCACGGCAGCTGCTGGTCCCGAACATCAAGAACGCTGAGACGCTTGACTTCCGCCAGTTCTGGATGGCCTACGAGGACATCATCAGGAAGGCCAGGACCGGAAAACTCACGGTCGAGGATTTTGCCGGGACGACGATCAGCCTGACCAATCCCGGCACTATCGGGACGGAGCATTCGGTCCCGCGCCTCGTCGCCGGGCAGGGCTGCATCGTGGGCGTCGGCGCGATGGAGTACCCGGCCGCTTACCAGGGCGCCTCCGAGGACACCATCGCCAGGCAGGCCATCAGCAAGACCGTCACGCTGACCTCGACGTACGACCACCGGATCATCCAGGGTGCGCAGTCGGGCGAGTTCCTGCGCGTGATCGACGACCTCCTGCTGGGCGGTCAGGGCTTCTACGACGACGTGTTCAAGTCGCTTCGGATCCCGTACGAGCCGGTCCGGTGGGTGCGGGATATCCCGGCCGGGCACGAGGATGACATCTCCAAGGCTGCGCGCGTCCACGAGCTGATCCACGCCTACCGGGTCCGCGGCCACCTGATGGCTGACACCGACCCGCTCGAGTACCGCCAGCGCAAGCACCCCGACCTGGACATCAACCAGCACGGGCTGACGCTGTGGGACCTGGAGCGCGACTTCGCCACCGGCGGCTTCGGCGGCAAGCCGCGAATGCAGCTGCGCGAGATTCTCGGCGTGTTGCGCGACTCCTACTGCCGCACGGTCGGCGTCGAGTACATGCACATCCAGGGTCCCGAGGAGCGGGCCTGGATCCAGGCCAGGGTCGAGCGGCCGCACGGGCGGGCCGATCACGACGAGCAGCTGCGCATCCTGTCCCGGCTCAATGTGGCCGAGGCGTTCGAGATGTTCCTGCAGACGAAGTTCGTGGGACAGCGGCGGTTCTCGCTGGAAGGTGCCGAGTCACTAATCCCGCTGCTGGACGCGGTGCTCACCGCTGCCGCTGACGAGCATCTGCACGAAGCCGTCATCGGCATGACCCACCGCGGCCGGCTGAACGTGCTGGCCAACATCGTCGGCAAGTCATACGCGCAGATCTTCCAGGAGTTTGAGGGCAACCTGGACCCGGCCACGACGCACGGCTCCGGAGACGTGAAGTACCACCTCGGCGCTGAGGGCAAGTACCAGGGCGCCGACGGGGCCGCGATCGCCACGTCGCTGGTGGCCAACCCGAGCCACCTCGAGGCTGTGGACCCGGTCATGGAAGGTGTCGTGCGCGCCAAGCAGGACATCCTCGACATGGGCGAGCCTGGCTTCACCGTGCTGCCCGTCCTGATCCACGGCGACGCCGCGTTCGCCGGGCAGGGCGTCGTGGCGGAGACGCTCGAGCTTTCCCAGCTGCGCGGGTACCGCACCGGCGGAACCGTGCACATCGTGGTTAACAACCAGGTCGGCTTCACCACGTCGCCGGAATCGTCGCGGTCGAGCGTCTACTCGACCGACGTGGCCCGGATGATCCAGGCACCGATCTTCCACGTGAACGGCGACGACCCCGAAGCCGTGGTCCGGGTCGGCAGGCTGGCGTTCGCTTACCGCCAGGCCTTCGCCAAGGATGTCGTCATCGACATGGTCTGCTACCGGCGGCGGGGGCACAACGAGGCCGACAACCCGTCGTTCACCCAGCCGCTGATGTACGACCTCATCGACGCCAAGCGCTCGACCCGCAAGCTGTACACCGAGTCCCTCATCGGCCGTGGTGACATCACGATGGAGGAGGCGGAGCAGGCGCTACGGAATTACCAGCAGGAACTGGAGCGCGCGTTCACCGAAACAAAGGACGCGATCAGCCGGCGCAGATCTCAGCGCGCTCAGGCCTGACGCTTCCGGCGCCGCGCCAGCCGACCACTTGAGCGTCCGCACCGCCGTATCGGCCGAGACGGTCAAGCGGATCATCGACACACAGGTCACGCTCCCCGCGGGCTTCACCGTGCATCCGCGGCTGCTGCCCCAGCTCCAGCGCCGGGCGGCGATGGTCGCGCAGGATGAGATCGACTGGGCGACAGGCGAGCTGCTGGCGTTCGGCGCGACACTCCTGGACGGCCACTCGGTCCGGCTCATCGGCCAGGATTCGCGCCGCGGTACTTTCGGCCAGCGGCACGCCGTGCTCGTGGACCGGCACACAGGCGAGGAGTTCGTGCCGCTGCGGGCCTTCAACACGCAGACAACCAGGTTCCACGTCTATGACTCGCTCCTGTCGGAGTACGCGGCGGTCGGCTTCGAGTACGGCTACTCCGTTGCCAGGCCGGACGCGCTGGTCTGCTGGGAGGCGCAGTTCGGCGACTTCGTCAACGGCGCGCAGACGATCCTGGACGAATTCATCAGCTCCGGCGAGCAGAAGTGGGGTCAGCAGTCTGGCGTCGTGCTGCTGCTACCGCATGGCTATGAAGGCCAGGGCCCCGACCATTCGTCAGCTCGCGTCGAGCGATTCCTCTCGCTGTGCGCGCAAGACAATATGACGGTGGCCATGCCGAGCACGCCGGCCAGCTACTTCCACGTGCTGCGGTGGCAGGCGTTGTCGAGCCGGGTCAAGCCGCTCGTGGTGTTCACGCCCAAGTCGATGCTGCGGCTGAAGGCGGCGGCATCGGCGATGTCCGACTTCACGTCGGGATCGTTCAGGCCAGTGCTGCCTGACCCTGGGGTTGCTGGCGCCAACTCGGGTGCGAATACCGGTGATGCGGCCGGTGCCGCTGGCGTCGCTTTCGACCCGGCCGGCGTCCGGCGGGTCGTGCTCTGCTCCGGCAAGATCTACTACGACCTTGCCGAGCGCCGGCGCCAGAACGGCGCGACGGACGTCGCGCTTGTCCGGGTCGAGCGGCTGTATCCGCGCCCGACCGCAGGAGATCGCGGCGGAATTGGCCAAGTTCGCGGCCTCAGCCGAGGTCGTCTGGGTGCAGGAGGAGCCGGCGAACATGGGCAGCTGGCCGTACATGGCGCTGCACTTGCCGAATGAGCTGAACCGCCGCATCTCCGTCGTCTCCCGGCCGGCCAGCTCCGCCCCTGCCTCAGGGAAGGCGAAGGTGCACGCTGCCGAGCAGGCCGCGATCCTGGACGCGGTGTTCGCCGGGAACGGCTGAGCGCTCATGTATTTCACCGACCGCGGGATCGAGGAGCTCCAGGAGCGCCGCGGCGCCGAGCAGGTGGCACTCGGCTGGCTGGCCGAGCGCCTGCGCGACTTCGTGGACGAGCACCCCGACGCGGAATCTACCGTGGACGCGCTGGCGAGCTGGCTGGCGCGCCTCGATGACGACACGGACGAGTGACGGTCGCGCATCTCTTGCTCACCGCCGCCCGAAGCGGCCAAGATGGACCAGCTCAGTCGTCGGCATGTCCCACACGGACCCGCCTGCGGCGCACCAGGCGAAGGCCAACAACGCGCGTGCACGCAAGCGCGGATGGCCACCACTGCTGGCGGGCGGACCGAACGACCGGACACGATACATCTTGACTTTTGGACGACGCGACATATCGTAATTGAATGAGGGACTACGATCTTCTGAAGCAGCGGCAGGAGTTGCCATGCGTTCAGGGGCCGAAGGCTGGCGGTGAGGTTCTGTGAGCCCAGTATTCAGGCACGGCAGGCTCCGGCTGTACCTGCTGAAGCTGCTCGACGAGTCCCCGCGGCATGGCTATGAGGTCATCCGACTACTGCAGGACCGGTTCATGGGTGTCTACGCACCCTCGCCCGGCACTATCTATCCGCGCCTGGCCCGCCTCGAAGAGGACGGCCTGGTCACCCATGAGGAAGTAGACGGCAAGAAGGTCTACAGCATCACCGACAAGGGCCGCGAAGAGATCAGGGCGCGCCTGGGCGATCTTGCCGACCTCGAGGATGAGCTCACCGAGTCGCTGCGCGACGTGGCCAGGGAGATCTCGGTCGACGTCAGGGACACCGTGCGAAGCATCCGCGAAGAGCTCGCCTCTGCGGCCAAAGAGTTCCGCATCCAGGACAGCGGCAAGGGTGAGCGGGCCAAAGGAACTGCGGGGGCGGCCGACGACTCCGCACGCGAGCCGGGGGCGGACCGCAGCGATGAGGCTCGCCGTATCCGTGAGGAGGCCCGGCGCGCTCGTGAGCAGATGCGCGCCGATTTCCGCGCTCGGGGTCGGGGCAAGCCCGACTGGGCTGGCTGGAGCGCATGGTCGGAATGGGCCAGCGGCAAAGACTGGGCAGGCGGGAAGGACTGGGCAGGCAAGGACTGGGGGTCCGCATGGGGCTTGGGTGGCGGCAAGGCGGGCAGCCGACCGGAGACCGAGCATGGCGCTGGACCGAAGTCGCGCCGGGGCGGAGCTAATCCCTTCAGCGACCTCGAGCGGATTGCGATCCAGTTCGCCAACGAGCTGCGCGCGGCTGCCACGGAGACCGGAAGTCTCGGCGAGCGCTCGCTCAACGACCTGCGCGACATTCTCACCGACACGCTCGCGAAGGTCCGGGCGGAGATCTTCGGCGATGCTGGCACCGGACCCGAGCCGACCGACGCGGCGAACAAGTCGCACAAGTCGAAGGCGAACGAGCCCACGGACGACGTTGCCGCCGGGGCCAGCGAGCCGGAGGACGGACCGCCTGGGCAGACCACCGAGGCCGGTAGGCCCGGCTAGGCCTGCTGGCCTGCTCGGGCTGCTCGGCCGGGCTCTGCCTGCTCGCCCGCTCGGCCTGCTCCCCTACTCGGCCCGCTCGGCCTGCATTGAGCCATTACTGGTAGACGCAAGTGCGCTCAGCGCGGACGCCTTGTCTCGATGTGTGCAAGCGGGCCAGTCGATTGGGCGAGCGTCGACCTGATCTCCTGAGCGACTTCTCGCTTCGCGGTGCGCAACCGGCTCGGCGGGAAATGGAGCACGCGGATCCCCTGGGCGATCATTCGATCGTGCCGCTCGAGCGTTTGCTCATAGTCGGCGGGCAGGAGATGCCACGCCTTGGAGTCCACCTCCGCCGCGACGCCGGCGTCCGGCCACCATGCGTCCGGCCTCGCCAGGAACTGGCCGGCGACGTAGAGGTCATAGTTATACAGGGGGTCGGCAGCCGACCCTGCATGATGAGCGTCCGCAGATCAGCCTCAGCCGTCGACCGCACACCCTCAGCAACCTCGCCAAGTACGAGCCGCATCCGCGCCGATCCTGCAGCCGACCCGGCGTCAAGCTCACTGACGAGATGGGCGACCAGAACCTTGCCGCGCTGCACGGCTGAGGCGACTAGCTCGCGGATATGCGGGAGATCGGTTAGCTGCCTTGCCGCGTCCACCAGCGCACGGTCCAGTGGCGCACAGATGACAGGCCCGTCCTGGTAGAGCGCACCTAACTTGACGCTCGTGCGGTGCAGCCGGGCGAATCCGGCGTCACCGCGTCGGTGGCGCGGCGGTACCAGGACATCAACGAAGTCACAGCGATCGACTTTGACGCCGTGCCAGGCGACAGCCGTCAGACCCGTTATCGCGATCGCGCGGCCGGCATAGAGGAAGGCGGCCGCCGCGCTGCTTATCTGTCAGGACGCCCCGACCGTCTCTGTAAACCCCCGGCAGGACTACCTGCCATGGACCTTCAGGACGTGTCCGGTACCGGACGGCCTTCTCCGTCATGAGGCACAGATTCGCCTGCTGCCGAGAGACGATGCCGTGTTGCTTGCGCAGAATGGCGGCGAGCTTACCTTGGTCAAATTGGGCTAATCGTGGCATGCCCCACAGATTGGCAGCGCCGTCTGACAAATTTCGCGCCGCGGGCGGCGACGATAGGGCGTCAGGTTGGAAGTGGCGCCCTTCATTGGGCAGTACTTCCAACCTGACGCCCTATGGCTTCGCGGGTTGTGGCCGGGCGAAGGCATGCCCAGGCGGTCGGATGCAGGATCTCGACCGTGGGCCAGCCCCAGCGCGCCGCCGCAGGCCGACGCCGGAGCAGCAACGCCGGAGCAGCGTCGCACCACCAGCACGCCCAGTCCCGGACCGGACATCGGGTCTCAAGACGGTAAAGGCAATTGCTTATATGAAAAGGACCCCCACCCGGCCAATGGCGACTGTGCCATACTCGTTCGGGGAAGCGGCCTCCTGATGCACTCCCGCAGGTAAGGACCGTAGTGAATCTCTCGTCTTACGCAGACCTTGCGGTTCGCCTTGCCAACACTGTCCAGGCTCCCGGTGAGCCGGACCCGTTGGGCACGGCCACCGCATGTGCAAGCGCCCTGGGGGACTGCCTTGCCGGTCCCGTCACGCGGCGCGATCTTGCCGTGCTCCAGCACCTGCGGACCGAGTTCAACGCGATGTTCACGGCCGCGGCCAGAGGCGACGGTCAGGCGGCCATGGACCGGCTGAACGCCCTGCTCCTGCAGTTCCCGATCCAGCCCGAGATGGTCAGCCACGATGACCAGCGCTGGCACGTGCACCTGGCCTCGCAGGGCTCGGTAGCCGACAGGTTCGCCGCAGGCGCCGTCATCGGCGTCGCGCTGACTGTCTCACTCGTCGGCGTCGGCAGACTCGGGCTCTGCGCCATCGCCTCGTGCCCCCAGGTCTTCATCGACGCGAGCCCTGGCAAATCCCGGCGGTACTGCGCCGAGCACGCCGCGGCTCGAGGCAACGTGAGCACGCTGCGCAGCAAGCCCACCAGCCATACTCGGGATGACGCGTCAGGCGGATCAGAGAAGGTCCTGCCGAGGCACGCCACCCCCGCCGCGAGCTAGCCGAATCCGCATAGCGATCCCGCATCAGGCGGCGGCCCAGCAGGCGACACCCGCCCGATCCCGCGACGAAAAGCGCAGTTCGGCTGCGCCCGATGCCTGCCCGTTACATTTCTTGAGGCACCCGGCAGCGAGCCCCGACTCGACACGGGCCCTGAGCATGCTGATCAGCACGCGCTGACCTCGCCCTATACCTCTTGCCAGCGGCAAGGGCTGCGACCGCGCGGCGACACTTTAGTTACTCACGTTACCGAAATGACGCCAAGTGACTTCTTCTCACGGCCCAAGTCGATCATTACCATGAGGCCTACTCGCGGGCGTATGGCTCACGTATGCGAACCAGAAAGGTTCGGTCATGGTTGCTGATCGTGCGGGGTCCAGGCGATGACCATTGCCTGGCCCGCGAGCGATCGCGGCATCCGTCATCCTCGGCGGGCCCGGCAAGCGCCGGATGCGCATCGTGACTTGTCACCTTCTGTTTCACGGCAGGCCATGCGCGATGTCTTCTTGCTGACTCTGTCGGCTGAGCTCATTGGGAGGAAGTCATGGCTACGACTGCCCCTGCACCTGGCGTAGAGCCGCAGGAGCATCACCTTCATCGGAAGGTGGGATTGCGCGGGATGACTCTTGTCTCGCTCGGTTCCATCATTGGCTCAGGCTGGCTGTTCGGAGCGCTCGGCGCTGCGTCGCTAGCGGGCGGTGGCGGTTCGCTGCTGACCTGGATCATCGCTGCGCTAGTCCTCGGACTGCTCGCGCTGGTGCACGCAGAGCTTGGCTCCACGTACCCGGTATCCGGCGGCACCGCGCGATTCCCGTTCATGGCGTTCGGCGGTCTTGGCGGGTTCGCCGGCGGCTGGATGGCGTGGATTCAGGCGGTGACCATCGCGCCGATCGAGGTCGAGGCATCGCTGAGTCACCTCGAGGCCAAGTTCCCCGGTGGCTTCCACGTGTATACCGCCACGGGGACGCTGACCCTAGCCGGAGTTCTCTGGGGCCTGCTGTTCATGGCGTTCTTCACTATCGTCAACACCCTCGGCGTGAAGTGGCTGGCCGAGACCAACAGCATCGCGATGATCTGGAAGCTGCTGATCCCGACCACGACGATCTTCGCGCTCCTGTTCACCTCGTTCCATAGCGGTAACTTCACCGCCGGTGGCGGCTGGGCTCCGTACGGTGCCCATGGCATCCTGGCGGCGCTGTCGGCCGGGGTCATCTTCGCGGCCGAAGGCTTCGAGCAGTCGATCCAGATCGGCGGCGAAACCCAGAACCCGCAGCGCAACATCCCCCGCGCGCTACTGATCGCCATGGCCGTCGGAACGGTGTTCTACCTGCTGCTCGACTTTGCATTCGTCGGGTCGCTGAACCCCGCGAACCTGGTACACGGCTGGACACAGCCGATCCCAGGCGTGGCGAAGCTTGGCCCGTACATCTCGCTTACCACTCAGGCGGGCCTCGGCTGGCTGGCCACTCTGCTGGTCATCGACGCCGTCGTTTCGCCAGGCGGCACCGGACTGGTCTACCTCGGGACTTCGTCTCGGCTGTCGTATGGCCTTGGCCGCAACGGCTACTTCCCGAAGATCATCAGCAGGATCAACGCCCGCGGCGTCCCGATCGTCTCCATCGCGATCTGCTTCGTGATCGGCATGCTGACGTTCCTGCCGTTCCCGGACTGGTTCAGCCTGGTCGGCCTGATCACGTCGGCGACAGTCATCATGTACGCGATGGCTCCGCTCGCCCTGGCCGGGCTTCGGAAGAAGGATGCAGACCGGCCACGTGGGTACAGGCTTCCTGCGGCCTGGTTGCTGAGCCCGCTCGCCTTTGTCTGCGCCAACATCGTGGTGTACGTCTCCGGCTACAGCACGATCTTCTGGCTCGAGATGTTCATCGCGGTCGGGTTCATCATCTTCGGCCTCTACCAGGTCAGCCTGCCAGCCGAGAAGCGGACGATCCTCGACCTGCGGTCTGCGCTTTGGCTTGTGCCGTGGCTGGTTGCCCTGCTGATCATCTCCTGGCTGGGCCGCTACAACGGCTCGCCCCCCACGGTGTTCGGCCTCACCCTGGTCTCCACGAACCGCCTCGGTGAGTGGTGGGATCTGCTCGCCGTGGCCGCGATGAGCCTCGCCGTTTACTACTGGGCGACTAACACCGCCATGTCGGCCGAAAAGGTGCAGGCGGCTGTGGCCGAGGTCGAGGCCGAGGCCTCGATCGAACTCGAATCGCACCTGGTTACCTAGTACGCCGTCACCGTTGGGGCGGGCCGGAGCAATCCGGTCCGCCCCGACGGCTGTTCGGGCTAAGGTCGGCGCGGCCAGTACCGCAGCAGCACGCGACCGTAGATAAGACCGATGGGAACGGGGCCGAATGTCCTACTGTCCACCGCACCCACAGCCGGATTGTCGGACTCCAGCCACCAGCCATCAGGAGACTGCAGCGTCGCTCGCTTGACCAATAGCATGCCCGGCTCGCCCGGATGGCGCGCGACCACGATCTGGCCCGGCCGCACGCGTGGCGGACGCCGCGTGCGCATACCGCGCCATGCCAGCAGCCAGTCGCCGGGCAGCAACGCGGGCTCCATCGAGCGCTCCGCGACGGCCACCCGCCACAGCGGCCAGTGCATGCATCCCTCCAACGCGGGCAGCGGCGGCCGAAGATGTACTGTCAGATTCAAGCCAACAGGATCCAAGCCAACAGCATCCAAGCCAACAGCATCCAAGCCAATGATCTACAAGCCAATGATCTGAGAGAGAAGGGCGATCAATGAGGCTGCTCGCACGTCTCCTCGCGCCGAAGGTTACCGCGCACGCGCATTGCGACCTTCCGTGCGGCGTCTACGACCCCGCGCAGGCGCGCATCGAGGCCGAGTCCGTCAAGGCCATTTGCGAGAAGTACCAGGCCAACGACGACCCCGTGTTCCGCACACGGGCGATCGACATTAAGGAGCAGCGGTCCGATCTGGTCAAGCACCACCTCTGGGTGCTGTGGACCGACTACTTCAAGCCGCCGCACTTCGAGAAGTACCCGCAGCTGGACACCCTGTTCAACCAGGCCACCAAGCTGGCGGGCGGTGGCGGCGGCACGAAGTCCAGCACCGACCCGGCCGTGGCCGACCAGTTGCTGGGCAAGATCGATGAGATAAGCAAGATCTTCTGGGAGACCAAGCAAGCCTAATCAGATGGCGCACTGGTAGACCGGCGGGCCGTTCGCGGCCCGCCGTTCTCAGCGGTGCTGGACCTGATCGCCTAACCACCCGGCCGGTGTCTGACGCAGTCGGATGGTCACTGTAAGTTGCGTAGGTAGGCCGGTGCCCCACCGTAGCGGGCTTATCCGGCATCTTGGGAGGGACAGTAGTGACGGAAGAGACCACGACGTCCGCGGTCGCATCAGTACCGCCAGCCGACGCCGGGGCCAGTTCCGGGGCCGGAGCCACCGCTGCCGCAGGCCCGCTCATCACCGCGCGCCCGGTTGAGGTCGGCGCTGATCAAGTGACCGTACGGATGCCCGCCGACGGCGCGTACTTGTCTGTGCTCCGTACGGCGACTGCTGGCCTGGCCGCCCGCCTGGACTTCACGCTCGACGACATCGAGGATCTGCGCATCGCGGTCGACGAGGCCTGCGCCATGCTCCTCAGCCAGGCCATCCCCGGTAGCAGCCTGGAGTGCAGCTTCACTTTGAGCCCCGACGATATGACCATTACGGTCGCGGTTCCCAGCCTCAGCCCACGCCCCCCATCTGGTGACACATTCGCCTGGACTGTCCTCTCGGCCCTGGCTGGCACCGTCGAAGCGCAGGTCGGCCCGGGAGACAGGCTCGCCATCGTGATGCGCAAGACCCGCCCGAATTCGGGGTCGGTGTGACGGGGGAGACAGAGGTCACCTTGACCGAGGAGTTCGAGATGATGTCGACAGCGCCGGCCAGGGGGGGACCTGCGGCTGATGACACCGACGGCGTCGTACCCGCCGTGCTGGAGCTCAGCGACGCGGAGGAACTCGCCGGGGTCGTGGAGATGGTGGACGCCGCGGACCTGCCGGCGCCAGCGCGGGCGCAGCACGGCCCGCGCGAGCGCGGTCACGCGCGCGACCTATTCGAGCAGCTGTGCGCCCTGCCGGTCGGTGACGCGGAGCGGCTGCGCATCCGCAGCGAGCTCGTCGAGCTGCATCTGCCGCTCGTGGAGTACCTGGCTCGCCGGTTCCGTAACCGCGGCGAGTGGCTCGACGACCTCACCCAGGTCGCAACCATCGGCCTGATCAAGTCCATCGACCGGTTCGACCTGGAACGCGGCGTCGAGTTCTCGACGTACGCAACCCCGACCATCGTGGGCGAGATCAAGCGGCACTTCCGGGACAAGGGCTGGGCCGTGCGGGTGCCCAGGCGGCTCCAGGAGCTCAAGCTGGCGCTCGCCAAGGCAATCGGCGAGCTGGCCCAGAACCTGGGCCGGGCGCCTACGGTAGCTGAGCTGGCCCAGCATCTGCAGATGAGCGAGGAAGAGGTCCTGGAGGGCCTGGAGTCCGCCAACGCGTACTCGACGGTTTCCCTCGACGCGCCCGACTCCGGCGATGACGATGCGCCGGCCGTCGCCGAGTCGCTCGGCATGGTCGACGAGGCGCTGGAGGGCGTGGAGTACCGGGAGTCGCTGAAGCCGCTGCTCGAGCAGCTGCCACCGCGCGAGAAGCGAATCCTGCTGCTACGGTTCTTCGGCAACATGACCCAGTCGCAGATCGCCACCGAGCTCGGCATCTCCCAGATGCACGTGTCGCGGCTGCTGGCGCGGACGCTGGCTCAGCTCCGCGAGGGCCTCACCAGCGAGGAGTAGCGACTCCGGCGTGCCGCGAGGCAGGCCTCTGGCTGGCCGCTGTACTGCGTTGCCAGCTGTACTGCCTTGCCAGCCGTACTGCCTTGCCAGCTGTACTGCCTTGTCAGGATTTCCGGATTCGGCCTGGCGTGAGAACTTCGATGCTGGCAGGTGTCAGCAATGCGGCGAGCCCGACGATAGCCAGCAGAATGGTCGGAACGCCCCAGTCCAGCCGACCTGACTGGATCACGTAAATGGCGACGATCCCGGTGAAAAGCTGGGTCAGCATCGCAGGAGTTCGCGACCAGCGACGGCCCGACCGCAATGCCCGAGCGACCAGCGCTAGCGCAATCGCTGTGGCGATCCCGATCGCGGTTATCGCGATGCCGCTCGCGCGCTGGTAAGAATGGCCGTCCACGGTGGCGACAGCGGCGAGCACCGATGCGACGAGGACGCCAACCGCCTCGACCGCCTCAATAATGGCCGCGGCCAGCACCGAGCGAGGCAACTGCGCGGGCGCGGCGGCAACAGGTGCAGCCGTGGCCGAGCTCAAGGGCGCACCAGACTTGGATGGCACACCAGACCCGGATGGCACACCAGACCCGGATGGCAATGGCTGCGATGCGCGCTGCTGCCGCGCAGCCAGCTGGACTGGCTGCTCGGCCCGTGGTGGTCCCTGCGCCGCGGGCTGGCTAGCCTGGGCGCGTGCGCGCGCTCTTGATCGTGAACCCACACGCCACCTCCACAACCCGCGGGCGACGGGATGTCATCGCCCGGGCCCTCGCCTCGGCCGTCGACCTTGAGGTCGTGCAGACACGTTACCGGGGCGATGCCACCAGGCTGGCGGCTACTGCTGCTTCTGACAAGTTTGGCCTCGTCATGACCCTCGGCGGGGACGGGACCGTCAACGAGGCCGTCAACGGCCTGCTAGGCGGCGCCGCCTGGGCCGGGGCGCCGCGAAGTGTCGATTCCGCGCAGGCAGCCGAAACCGCCACGGCCGCGTCGCGGGGCGAAGGCAGCCAGCCAGAGTTCAGTGCGCCCCCGGACGCCGCTGACCTCCCCGCTCTCGCGGCGCTGCCGGGCGGCAATGCGAACGTCTTCACGCGCACCCTGCACCTGCCGACCGACCCTGTCGACGCAGCGGGCCGGCTGATCGAGGATCTGGCGGCAGGCAGCGAACGCTGCATCGGGCTCGGCACGGCTAACGGCCGGTACTTCACTTTCAACGCCGGCCTCGGACTCGATGCCGAGGTCGTGCGTGCCGTCGAAGGGCGCCGGGCACACGGCCGAACGCTGACGCCCCGACTGTATTTCCGGACCGCGCTGCGCCAGTACTACCAGGTCACAGACCGGCGGCATCCGGCGATCACCATGCGCGAGCCCACTGGGCTAGTCGCCGGCCCGGTCTATCTGTGCATCGTGTCCAACTCGGCGCCCTGGACTTACCTCGGGCGCCGCCCGGTTAACACTAATCCGGATGCAAGCTTTGACACGGGCCTGGACGTGCTTGCCTTCCGGCACATGGGCACGATTGGCACAATGCGCACCCTGCGCCAGATGATGGCTGAGCGGAGCGACCCACCGCGCGGACGCAGCGTGGTGGCCGGGCACGATCTACCCGAGATCCGACTCTCCGCTAACCGGCCGGTGGCGTTCCAGCTGGATGGGGAATACATGGGGGAGGTCGAGGAAGTGCGGCTCCGGTCGGTGCCGCAGGCCTTGCGGGTAATCGGCTGATTCAACGCTAGTATCGGACATATATGGATTAGCCGAGAATTCACGAACTGATATATATTTCGTTAATAGCGCTAACGGCTCGGCTAGGCCTACTCGCGACTAGATCAGGCACTGCACGCATGCCAGCCATGTGACTGATCAGACACCGAAATCCTGCTGAACCTTTGCCCTAGGGTCTTGCGGTTGAAAGCCGACCTTGAGAGGGTTGTAACGCTCCTGGTGAACGGTGCGCTCGCGCGCCCCATGCCGGTCTGGCGACGTGCACGTGGCCGCAGTCCGGTTTGATGGCCCGAGAGTGACCAGGGCGTGAGCCTAGGCGCGGTGGATCCGGCTGCATTTGCCGGTGGTCGCCGCGTCGCCCGTTAACCCCAGCGTCGTAGGAAAAATGCGACGACGCCGGGCAAGCACAGCATCACCGGTCAGACCGCAAGCCAAGATCAGAAACGTACTTACCTGACATAGAACATAGCTCGTGAAATCATTCACAAGCGCGACTGAGCGTCACAGGGCCGACGAGGACCCAGGCGCAAGGAGGAGTGGACTCATGGACTGGCGTCACCATGCCGCCTGCCGTGACGTGGACCCGGAGCTGTTCTTCCCCATCGGGAACACCGGGCCTGCGCTACTCCAGATCGACGAGGCCAAGGAAGTGTGCCGACGGTGCAAGGTCATGGAGCCTTGCCTGCAGTGGGCGCTCGAGAGTGGCCAAGACGCCGGTGTCTGGGGCGGACTTAGCGAGGATGAGCGGCGCGTAGAGAAGCGCCGCAGCAGGGTCGCCGCGCGCGCGGGAGCCTGACGGCCGCGCGCCCCAGAGGCGGCAGACCTCCAGGGGCGCTATAGCCGCGGTCGAGGCATCGGCGAGATCGCGGGCCGAGCGGTGCCTTGACGGCCAGGCCATCTTGCTGGTGCTCGGCGAGTTGGCCCATCGCGCACGCCGCTCCCGCGGCTGGCCCGTGGGGGATGCGCAGTCGGCGTCAGCGTCGCCCCGGAGGGGGCGCGAACCCGCTGCGGGCCAATGAACGCCCGGCGTCGTATACGACAGCCAAGCCGACGGAGCATTCCCGACGGGCCAGCCGCAGGTCAGCCAGCCGCTGCGCCCCGTTCCTCGAGCACAGATGCGTCTAGCCCAGTTGCATCCAGCGCGGGCTCGCCCAGCGGAAGTTCCACCAGCACTCGCGTCCCTCCGCCGCAGCGGGGTGCTATCTCGAGCCGGCCGTTGAGCTCGGTCAGAACCAGGGTGCTCACGATCTGCAGGCCCAAGCTCGACGTGGAGTCGAGGTCGAAGTCATCGGGCAGTCCGGTGCCATTGTCGGAGACTGTGACGGTCAGGCGACCTGGCCCACGTACAGCGGATATCTCGAGCGAACCCCGCGTAGCGTCACCGGGATGGCTGAGGCCATGCTGGAGCGCGTTCTGCAGCAGTTCGGTCAGTACCAGCGCCAGCGGGGTTGCGACCAGCGCCGGAAGCAGGCCGAACTCACCGACCAGCCGAGGCGTGACGCGCGCTTCGGGGGCCGACACCTCGCCGGCCATCATGGCGACCCGGCCGGCGATGTCGTCGAAATCCACGATCTCGTCTGGCACGTGCGACAGCGTCTCGTGCACCATCGCTATCGACCCGACACGGCGCACAGCCTCTTCCAGCGCCTCCCTGGCCTCGGGCGCGCGCAGCCGGCGAGCCTGAAGCCGCAGCAGGGCCGCGACTGTCTGGAGGTTGTTCTTAACCCGGTGATGAATCTCGCGGATCGTGGCGTCCTTGGTCAGCAGCTCACGTTCCCGGTGCCGCAGCTCGGTCACGTCGCGCAGCAGGATCAGCGCTCCGGCCCGCTCGCCGTCGACGACCAGCGGGATGGTTCGCAGCTGGACAACGGCCCCGTTCGCGTCCACCTCTGTCTCGGCGTGCGACCGCCCACTGGCCGCCACCATGAGCGAGTCGTCGCGTGGCGTTCGGCCGACGCACAGCTTGGCCGTGAGCGGGCCTAGCTGCTTGCCGACGAGGTCCGCCGTGAGGCCGAGCCTGCGGTAAGCCGACAACCCGTTAGGGCTGGCGTAGGTCACCTTCCCTGAGCGGCTGAGTCTCAGCATGCCGTCGCCCACCCGCGGCGACCGGACGAGCACCGGCTCCTCCCCCGGTGCCGGGAAGATGCCGGCCGCGACCATCTGGGTCAGATCGTCGGCTGCGCTCAGGTAGGCCAGGTCCAGCCGACTCGGAGTGCGGGCCGAGCTCAGGTTCGTAGATCGCTCGATAACGGCGATTACCCGGTCATCCCGGCGGACCGGGATAGTCTCGTGTCGGACCGGGACCCCGCGCGTCCATTCCGGATCGCCTTCACGGCACACCCGTCGTTCGGCGAACGCGGCCGCCAGCAGCGGCTGGTCACCACTGGGCCGCATGGTGCCGACGATGTCGTCGGGCAAGGCTGTCGGCGCCGTCGTCGGCCGCATCTGGGCCAGTGCGGTCCAGCTGGCACCTTCCGGCCAGATGCCGCCATCGTCCTGGTCGTCGGTCAGGGGTGCCCACAGCACCAGGTCGGCGAACGACAGGTCGGCAAGTAGTTGCCAGTCGGAGATCAGCGCGTGCAGCCACTCAAGGTCCGGGCCGCGGATCCCGGCCCGCGTGGCAAGCTGAGTCAGCGTAGGCACCTAGTCATCATCGCAGCCCGGCCGCGATGATCGAGCCGCCCGAGCCCCACACCACCCCGTTCCCGGCATTTGGCCACTGATGGTCCGGATCTACCGGCTGGTAGCGTGCCGCCATGAGCGAACATCAGCCTCCCACGCACGGCGGCGCGCAAGCGGTGGCGGCGGCTAGCAACCACGGCGTCGCCACGATGTTCACACTGTCGGGCGGTCACGTGTTCCCGGTCTACGACGGAGCCGTGAAGGCCAGGCCCCCGATGCCGATCATCGACGTGCGGCACGAGCAGACTGCTGTCTTCGCCGCCGAGGCGACCGCGCGGCTGACCCGTACTCCCGGTCTGGCCGTGCTGACCGCCGGGCCGGGCGTGACGAACGGCATCAGCGCAGTGACGACCGCGCACTTTAACGGGTCCCCGCTGGTCGTGCTCGCCGGGCGGGCCCCCGACGGACGGTGGGGCTCAGGCAGTCTCCAGGAGCTCGATCATCCGCCGCTGCTCGCGCCGGTGACCAAGCGGGCCTCGACCGCGCACGCCTCGGGCGACGTCGGCCCCGCCGTCGATGAAGCATTCAGGCTCGCGACGACGCGGCACCGCGGTCCGGTCTTCCTCGACGCGAGCCTGGAAGCACTCTTCGGTCCCGTGGACCCTGCGGCTGCGATCGGCAGCCGACAAGGGCTGACGCCACACGCCGCGGACGAACCCGATGCCGACGCAGTTGGTCAGATCGCCCGGCTCCTGGCCGGAGCGATCCGGCCGGTGCTGATCCTTGGTTCCGACGTCTGGCTCGACGGCGCCGAGGACGCCGCCAGGGCCGCGGCCGAGCACTTCCGGCTGCCGGTCATCGCGAATGGTCAGGGACGCGGCATCCTGCAGGCCGGGCATCCGCTGCTCGTGACCCGAGCACGGGCGGTGGCCCTCGGCGAGGCCGATCTGGTGATCGTCGCCGGCACGCCGCTGGACTTCCGGCTCGGGTACGGCCGCTTCGGCGGCAAGAACGGCACTCCGCCTGCCAGCGTCGTCCATCTCGCTGACGCTGCCGACCAGGTGGCTACGCACTGCGAGCTGGCCGGATCTGCCTCGGGCTCCCTGAGCGCGATCTTCGCTGGCCTGGTGGCCGAGGCTGGTGCGGCCTGCGGCGGCTCTGTCGTTGGCGGCCCTGTCGTTGGCGGCCCTGTCGGTTCCGGAACTGGTGGCGCCTGGGTCGAGGAGTGGCTCCCCCGGCTCCAGCGAGTCGCCACGCAGGCGACCGAGGCGGATGCGGTGCTCCTGCACAGCGACGCGAGCCCGATCCATCCGCTGCGGATCTACGGCGAGCTCGGCCTCCTCCTCGAGCCCGACGCCGTCGTAATCGGCGACGGCGGCGACTTCGTGAGCTACGCCGGCAAATATGTTGAGCCGCAACAGCCTGGGGGCTGGCTGGATCCCGGCCCGTACGGCTGCCTCGGTACCGGTCTCGGTTACGCGATCGCCGCCAGGGTGGCCCGGCCGACAAGCCAGGTCGTGCTGCTGCTCGGCGACGGTGCGGCCGGATTTTCCCTCATGGACGTCGACACACTCGTGCGGCACGGCTTGCCAGTGGTAATGATTTGCGGCAACAACGGGATCTGGGGCCTGGAGAAGCACCCGATGCAGGCTTTGTACGGGTACGACGTCGCCGCCGACCTGCAGCCAGGCTGCCGTTACGACCAGGTCGTGACGGCGCTGGGCGGCGGCGGCGAGCTGGTGACGCAGCCGCAGGCCATCGGTCCCGCGCTGCAGCGCGCGTTCGCGTCCGGCGTCCCGTACATGGTCAACGTCGTCACTGACCCGAAGGACGCCTACCCTCGATCGACATCCGGCGTTTAGCCGCGCCGTCAGGCGCGGCTACCATGCAGATAGTGGCTGCGTTAACGCGAGGTTCGCGGGGTCCTGGCGGCCGTCGGGGTGCGGGCCCCCGACAGTTACTCAATGACCGCGATCAGGTCGCCTTCCTGCACGATATCGCCTTCCGCGACGGCCAGCCTGGTCACCGTCCCGGCATCCTCGGCGAGCACCGGGATCTCCATCTTCATGGACTCCAGGATCACCAGGGTGTCGCCGTCGGTGATGGCGTCGCCCTCCGCCGCCACGATCTTCCAGACGTTGGCCACCATCTCCGCGCGCACCTCGCTCATGTGCCCTCCTACCTGCCAGTTGCAGTCGGCCCCGGCGCCGCCGGCCGGTTGCGCTCCATCATTGCTGTCGCTGCGCCATCACGGGCGCAGGCGGCCAACCAGTGACGTGTCGTAATCACCGCTAGAGAACTCGTCGGAGGCTAGCAGGTCCGCGTGGAACTCCAGATTCGTCTTGAGTCCGCTGATCTCGAACGCTTCGACTGCGGCTCGGGCGCGCGAGAGCGCCTGCGCTCGGTCCGCGCCGTGGACGCACAGCTTGGCCAGCAGCGGATCATAGAACGGCGTGACAGTGTTGCCAGCCGCATAGCCTGCGTCCACCCGTATGCCGGGGCCGGTCGGCTCGGCCCAGGCGGTGATCGTCCCTGGGCTCGGCAGGAACCGCTTGCTGTCCTCGGCGTAGACGCGCAGCTCGAGCGCGTGCCCGACCGGGGCGACGTCGCCTGGCGCGAAGTTGATGCCATCTCCCGCCGCGATCAGGAACTGCTGCTCGACGAGGTCGATGCCGGTAACCAGCTCGGTTACCGGGTGCTCGACCTGAAGCCTGGTGTTCATCTCCAGGAACACGAAGTCTCCGGCCTCGACGTCGACCAGGAACTCGACAGTTCCCGCGCCGAGGTAGCCGACGGCCTGTCCCGCAGTGACGGCTGCAGCCAGCATTCTGGCCCGCAAGTCAGGGCCGACTCCGGGGGACGGGGTTTCCTCGGCGACCTTCTGATGACGCCGCTGGACCGAGCAGTCGCGCTCGCCTAGGGCTAGCACGCGGCCGTCGGCGAGGCCGAGGATCTGGACCTCGACGTGACGCGCGCGGGGAACGAATCGCTCGAGCAAGATGGCCGGGCTGCCAAAGAACCGCTCGGCCCGCGACCTCGCCGTCTCGAATCCGGCCGCCAGCTGCGCCGGGTCGGCGGCTGCGCTCATGCCGATTCCGCCGCCACCGGCCGACGCTTTGATCATGACCGGGTAGCCGATCTGATCGGCTGCAGCCAGGGCGGCCGGCACGTCCGCGACCGGCTGCCGGGTGCCGGCTGACACCGGCACACCCGCCTGCTCCATTAGGTTGCGTGCGTTGATCTTGTCGCCCATCTGGACCATCGAGTCCGGCTCTGGCCCTACCCAGATGAGACCGGCCGCGATGACGCTGGCGGCGAAGTCAGCGTTCTCGGCGAGGAACCCGTAGCCCGGATGGATGGCACGGGCTTCGGATTGCTCTGCTGCGGCCAGCACCGCCGGGCCGTTCAGGTAACTGGCTGCCGGCTGTGGCGGGCCGATGAGGACGGCGGCGTCTGCCTCGCGTACATAGGGCAACTCGGCGTCTGCCTCGGAGTAGACCGCAACTGAGCGCACGCCCAGCCGCCGGGCGGAGGCGATGACGCGCCTTGCTATCTCGCCGCGGTTAGCGATAAGGACCGATTCGAGCACGCCCGGCAGCCTACAGCCGGGACGGAACCCGGCGCGCCACGACGTCGGCCAGCGCAGCCACGACACCCGGGTCGTGTTCGATCGGGTGGAGCCGCATGCGCTCAAGCACTGCGGCCGACCTGTCGCGGTCCGTCGACCCGCCCACCATGTCGTCGAAGGCGTTGGCTGCCCTGATGATCATGCTGCCGAGCGGCGGGGGCGGATCGTGCCCGCGAGCCGGCCAGGCCTGGCTCCGGACCAGCTCGGCCACGTCGTCGAGGACACCAGCCTCGCGGATGATGTCAGCGCCGAGCTCGGCGATCCGGTCCTGGTCGGCGGCCGAGACCAGCACGGTCGCGCCGCCAGGGATGGGGTCACGCAGCGATAGCTGGCCGATGTCGTGCATCAGTGCGGCGTACTCGAGCGCGAGGAGTTCGGGCTCGGGCATGCCGAGGCCGCGGCCGACCGAGACGGCCAGCCTGCTCACCCGCCGGGAGTGGCCAGCCTCCACGTAGCCGGCGACCTCGGTCACGCGCGCGAGCGACCTGACTGTCTGCAGATACGTGGCGCGGATCCCGGCGTACCGCCGGAAGGCGATCTGCGTGACCAGCAGCGGGCCAATGAATACGCCAAGCACCCCGAGGCCCATCCGCTCGGCGCTGAACACAGTGATGACGACGGAGGCGCCCACCGCAAGGCCTAGGGGCCACTGGAGCCGTATCTCGTCGAGTATCGCGACGGAGAACTGGGCTCCGACGTCGTCGGCTCTGATCAGCGCCGCGACCACCGTGTCAACCAGCCAGCCGAGGAAGACGAGCAGCCCCATGATCGCGAACGCGAGCTCCCAGGGCCGCTCCACGAATGTGTGGGAGACGAGCGGCCGGAAGATGAACGCCACGCACGCCACCGCCACGATGCGCGCGCACATGCCCGTGACCCCGGCCGGGCGGCCGGCTGCGATGTGCGGGAGCGCGCCGACCGACATCCCGACTGCGGCAACGGCGATGACGAGCAACGCCGACTGGCCGGCGAGCCGATCGACCTGGCCGGCGAGCCGATCGACCTGGCCGGCGAGCTGAACCCTTGGGCCCGTGCGGTCGGGCGGGGGCAGTGCCAGCAACAGCGCATAGGACATCGCGCCAACCATCGCAATGGGCGCCGCTTCCCGCCCGCCCGGCAGCGCAAGCCTGAGCAGCTCACCGAAGGCGATGAAGCCACCGAACGCCAGCGCGCCCGTCCAGTAGATCGGTTGGTGATGGGGCGTCCCGAGGCCAGCGTGGGCGTCAACGGCGGTCGCGGCGAAGGCCGCGGTGACCAGCATCGCGGCCACGGCCATGAGCAACAGGCGCCCCGAGTCCAGCGCCTGCCAGTACGCCACCCGGTCCGGCGGCGGGCGGCCGGTCATCGTGCTACCGGTCACGGAATCACCACCTGCAAGGGTGCCGTGGGATCGTCGTGGTCCTGGACTGTCACGACGGTGAGATCGGCGGGCACCGTCGCTGGGGCCGGCACCGGCCACTCCGCTGCGTCCAGCGCTTTGATGAAGGCCTCGACGATAAGCGGGTCGAATTGCGTGCCCGCGCCGCGGCGAAGCTCGTCGATGGCCATATCGATGCTCTTGGCCTCGCGGTAGGACCGTGTCGAGGTCATCGAGTCGAAGGCGTCAGCGACCGCGATGACGCGCGCGAACTCGGGGATCTCGTGGCCGGCCAGGCCCATCGGATAGCCACGGCCGTCGATCCTCTCGTGGTGATGCATGATGCCATTCAGCGCCTCGTACAGGAATCCGATCTCCCGGACGATCTCCAGTCCGCGCATGGGATGCAGCTGGATGGCCGCATACTCGTCCTCGGTCAATGCCCCGGTTTTCTGCAGCACTTGCGTCGGCACACCGAGCTTGCCCACGTCGTGCAGCATCCCGGCGAACCTGATGGCTTCGGTCCGGTCCGAGCTCATCCGGATCTGCCGGGCGATCATGACGGCACCGCGGGACACCCGGTCCCCATGTCCCCTGGTGTAGTAGTCCTTAGTCTCCACGGCCTGGCAGAGCGCGTTCATGGTCGCCGCATACGCGCGCTGCTGCTCAGCGAACTGCCCCATCGCCCACCGGGCTACGAACAACGGGACGAGCACGAGCACCGCGGCGAACCAGCCTATGATCGGCCACAGCGCTGCGATGACGAAACCTAGGCACGCGTAGCCGAAGTCGGAGGCCAGCAGCAGCGGCAGGCTGGACTCGAGGCGCTCGCGCCGAAGCGTGCCGGTGGCGCGATTGAGCCGGAACACGCCCGAGATGAGTATGTGGTTGGCCAGCACGTGCACGGCCGCGGCCGCCGCGAACGCGACGACGATATGCCAGAAATGCTTCGCATCTGGAGTCCCGACTGGCGCCTTGAGCGCAACGTACGTCTCCCCGGCCGCCAGGCCGGCCAGCGCATACATCGCGCCGTTGAACAGCCGTTCGGCGAGCAGCAGCTGGCGCCGCACGCTGAACAGCGAAGCGGCCCCGACGAGCGCGGCGGCCATGGGTCCGAGTAGGACGACCGCGGCCAGCGTCGCAGCAGAACTCGGCGACCATTTCGTCTGACGCGAGGTCAGCGGCGTCTTGGCCGAGGCGCAGACAAGGAAAAGAACCTGAAGAACTATGAGGACGAGTAACGGGTGAGCTATGGTCGGCCGCGTCGCGTCCGCGGTTGCAACGAGTGCGCTGCCAGCGGCCACGACGAGCAGGATGTAGAGCCATGCGGCCCTAGACACCACGCCATGACCCCCTCGTAACAGCGGCGCCGCCGACACAATCGACCGGCATAGCCACTTAGGGTAACGCGACCCGCGATTTCCCGTTGGCTCACTCAGAATGTGCGCAACAGTCGTGGAGACGACTGCGCGAATCAACGACGGTGGACCGAGCTAGTCGGTCGTCTCTAGCTCCTGCCGGACGGCCGCGATCCGCGTCAGCACCTTGGCTCGCAGCTCACCGGGTACCGCCTCGTGGCCGCAGCACTTGTGCACCAGCTTCTTGACCAGTTCCTCCAGGCCGTACTCCCGCAGGCATGGCCCGCACTCCTCAAGGTGCTCCTTAATCTGAGCCGAGCCGCTCGTCTCCATCTCGCCGTCGATGTAGGAGTACACCAGCGCGAGCACCTCGGTACACGGCACCTCGTGCGGCTTACCGCAGCTCATTTCGCGTCCTTCCCTGACGCATCGCCATCGGAGCGCGCCGTGCTCGGGGCGGAGGGCGTGGTCGCAAGCATGCCCCGCTCCGCCGCATAGTCCTGAAGCAAGTCGCGAAGCTGCCTTCGGCCGCGGTGAAGCCGCGACATAACGGTCCCGATCGGAGTGCCCATAATGTCGGCGATCTCCTTGTAGGCGAAGCCCTCAACGTCGGCCAGGTAGACGGCCAGCCGGAAATCCTCGGGCAGCGCCTGGAGGGCTGACTTGATATCCGAATCCGGCAGACGCTCCAGCGCCTCTGTCTCTGCTGACTTCAGGCCCGACGAGGTATGTGAAGCGGCCCGAGCGAGCTGCCAGTCCTCGATCTCCTCGGTGCCTGACCGCTGCGGCTCGCGCTGCCGCTTGCGGTAGCTGTTGATGAACGTGTTGGTCAGGATCCTGAAAAGCCACGCTTTCAGGTTCGTACCTTGCTGGAACTGGTGGAAGGACGCATAGGCCTTGGCGAACGTCTCCTGCACCAGATCCTCGGCGTCGGCCGGGTTGCGGGTCATCCGCATACCTGCCGCGTAGAGCTGATCAAGGTACGGCAGCACGTCCTGTTCGAACCGCTGACTGCGCTGCTCCAGTGTCTCGGGGACCGGACCCACCCCTTCCGGAATAGAGGGCCGCAGCCAAGCAGGCTGCATGCCGCCTCGCGGGGAGGATACAACGCCAACCGTCATCACATCGCGCGCGACCGCCTTGGACGGTTCCGGCCTGGTCTGGCAGCTGGCAAGAGACACGTGCTCTGAAACACGACGTCTGGCGCCTTCATTCCGCCGTAACGCCAGAGCGGCCAGGTGCGATCAAGCCTCTACCGCCAACGGCCGCCGAGACTACCTGCGCAGCCGGTCTCGCCTGCCCTGGCAGGCGACGCACCTGGCTGCCTCTGGCTTAGCCTCCAGCCGCCCTTCGGCAACGATGGTGCCGCAATCCACGCAGGTGCCGTACGTGCCCAGGTCGATGCGGTGGAGGGCGGCCAGCACATCGGACCGCTGCCTTCTCGCCACCGCCAGCACAGCCTCGGCACGCTCGCTCTCGGACAGGTTGGCGCCGGCGTCGGCTGGATCCCGCGGATAATCGCCGGAGGAGGGTTGCTGGCCGCCGGCCCCGTTGAGGACCGTGATCGACCTGTCCAGCTCGCTGCAGATTTCCTCCAGCCGCTGCCTCGCCATCGTGACGTCCATCTGATCCCCGCCTCCTATCTGCATCCTGGCCGACAGCACCATCGGGGGATCTGCGCTGCCTGGCCGACGAGCTGGCCTAGAACAGCACTCCGGTGCCGCCATCTCCGCGGTCCCGGGCGTCGCCTTGCGCGCCCGTCCGCGTGTCTGCCCCCATGCCAGCTAACGGGGCGGCCGGGCCACGGCCGATCGGCTCGATCAGCTGGGGCCCGTTGTTACGAACCGAGTTCACCTCTGTCGAGACCGGGAAAGTCATCAGCTCGCTCACGGCCGCCGGTGCCAGCAGCGCTCGCACATCCGCAAGATCGCTGTTGGCCGGGTCGAGCCAGTCGGCCCAGCTGCCCGGATCGATGATCATCGGCATCCGGTCGTGGATCATGCCCAGCTCATCGGGAGCGCTGGTGGTGATGACCGTGGCGGTCCAGAGCCAGGCGTCCTCGTCCTCCCTGCCGACCGCCGGATCGCGCCACAGCTCGTACAGGCCGGCGAAGGCGAGCGATCGGCCGTCGGCTCGCGTGATGTACATCGGCTGCTTAGCCGCGCCAGGCTGAGACTGCCATTCGTAGTAGCCATCGGCCGGCAGCAGGCAGCGCCGCTTGGCAAAGGCGCGGCGGAAAGCAGGCTTCTCGGCCAAAGTCTCAGCCCGCGCGTTGATCATGCGGCTGCCGATCTTGACGTCCTTCGCCCAGAACGGCACGAGGCCCCATCGCGCGACGCGCAGTTCCCGCGCAGCTTGCCCAGCAGCGCTCCCGCGGGCCCGCTCCCTCGCCGCATCATCCCGGCTATCGACATCACTCCTCGCGGCACCACCTGCGGGTGCAGATTCAACCCGGTCCAGGACGGCGTACACCGGCTTGGTCGGTGCGACGTTGTAGTCCGGCTGCAACGGCTCGGTCACCTTGTCGCGCTGCACGCTGAACTCCTCCAGGAGCTCAATACGCTTGCGCGTTGATGCGTACCGACCGCACATAGCCTCACCCGATAAGCCTGCAGCGACACAGCCAAGCTGAGAATGTGCCATTTCATAACCGAGATCCGGCTATGCCAAACCTTGCCGAGATATCCGGACTCATTCAGGCTCGCTGCGTCGCGGTGTCTGATTGTCGCTCCCCGCAGCCGGCCACGTCTAGACGTGCCGGCAGCCAGTACTCTCAGGAGGCATGCGAGCGCACGGGCAAACCGACACCGGCTGGTCCGATAGCGCCTGGGCAACTCCGGCGGCGCACTCAGCAATTGCCGCGACCATGCGCCTGCCCGGCTCTAAGTCGATGACCAACCGGGCCCTGATCCTCGCTGCGCTTGCGGACACGCCGACGAGCATCGTCGGCCCGCTCCGGGCCCGCGACACCGATCTGATGACCGGGGCGATCGTGGCCCTGGGCGCCACCGTCGCACCTGATGGGCCATCCGCCTGGACGGTGATTCCGGGCCGGCCCAGCGGCCGGGTCAGCGTCGATGTCGGCAACGCCGGAACGGTGCTGCGCTTCGTGCCGCCTGTCGCTGGACTCGCGGCGGCGGATGTGGAGTTCAGCGGCGACGAGCGGGCAGCCCAACGCCCGGTGGGCGAACTGCTGGCCGGCCTGCGGCAGGCTGGCGTGGACATCGACGACGGCGGCAGGGGCGCGGTGCCGTTCGTGGTGCGGGGCCGTGGCCGTGTGGCCGGCGGAGCCGTGACGCTCGACGCCTCGTCCTCATCACAGCTGATCTCCGGTCTCCTCCTGGCCGCGCCGCGATTCGATGCCGGCCTCGAGATCACCCACCGGGGCGGCCGTGTCCCGTCCGCGCCACATATCGCCATGACCGCGGCCATGCTGACGGCGGCCGGCGCCGACGTGGAGACCGGCAGCGCCACCAGTGACGAAGACGTTCCCGACTTCTGGCGCGTCCGGCCAGGCCGACTGGCTCCAGGCACCATCGCGATCGAGCCGGATTTGTCAAACGCGGCCCCGTTCCTGGCCGCAGCGTTGGTCACTGGCGGGCGTGTCACGATCCCTGGCTGGCCAGCCAGCAGCCTCCAGGCGGCCGGCCAGATCATGGACGTCCTCGGGCAGATGGGCGCGAAGTGGGAGCGCGCAGGGTCCGGCCTGCGCATCGAGGGCACCGGCGTCATCCATGGCATCAAAGCCGACGTGCGTGACATCAACGAGCTTGCGCCCGTGCTGACGGCGCTGGCCGCACTGGCCGACTCGCCATCCGAGCTAACCGGCATCGGGCACATGCGGATGCACGAAAGCGACCGGCTAGCCGCGCTCGCGACTGAGATCAGCGCCCTCGGCGGGCAGGTCAGCGAGCTGCCCGACGGGCTTTGGATACAGCCAAGGCCGCTCCGCGCGGGAACCGAGCCGTTTGATAGCCGCAACGACCACCGGCTCGTCATGGCCGCGGCTGTACTCGGCCTCGTGGTGCCCGGCCTGCACATCAGGAACGCGGCGACCGTGGCCAAGACGTTCCCGACATTCCAGACGCTGTGGCAGCAGATGCTCGGGCAGGCACCCTGAGCAGGCCTGTCAGCCACGCACGGCTGGACGAAGACGACGTGCGGGTCAGGCCGGGTAAGGGCTCGCGGCCTCGCACCCGGAGAAGGCCGGCCCATGACGACGCCATCGACGCGTTCGTGACCGGCGTTGACCGTGGCCGGTACCACTGCTGGACGGGCGAGCGGATGATCACCGCGATGAAGGCAAGGGAACTGGGCCGCCGAAGCATCGTGGTCGGCGACCGGGTTCGCCTCGTCGGCGACATCTCCGGCCAGCCGGACGCCCTAGCCCGGGTCGTGCGAGTCCAGCCGCGGACCTCGGTGCTGCGCCGGTCGGCGGAGGACGATGACCCGACGGAGCGGATCGTCGTCGCCAACGCCGACCAGCTTGTGATCGTCACAGCCTTGGCTGACCCGACGCCCCGGCCGCGGCTGATCGACAGGTTCCTGGTCGCCGCGTTCGATGCGGGCCTGGAGCCGCTGCTGTGCCTGACGAAGGCAGACCTCGCGGCGCCAGACGCTCTCATCGCTGCCTACGAGCCCCTGGGCGTGCGGTGGATCGCGCTGAGCCGGCCGTTCGCCGGTCAGCTGGACCAGGTGCGGGAACTGCTGGCCGACCGGATCAGTGTCCTGGTCGGCCACTCGGGAGTAGGAAAATCGACGGTGGTCAACGCGCTGCTGCCGGCAGCGGCGCGGGCCGTGGGATCGGTGAGCCCCGTCACTGGGCGCGGCCGACATACCTCGTCGTCAGTGGTCGCGCTGCCGCTTGGCGGGGATGGATGGATCATCGACACGCCGGGACTGCGCAGCTTCGGCCTGGCGCACGTCGCAGCCGACCGGGTCGTGTCCGCGTTCGGAGAGTTCGCCGACGCGATCGCGCATTGCCCGCCCGGATGCAGCCATCTGGAAGCCGGCTGCGCGCTGGATGACTGGGTAGCCGAGCACGGCGGCCCGGCCGACGTCGCGCGCCTGGACTCGCTGCGGCGACTGCTGCGCAGTCGCGAGGGACTCGATCCGGCAGATGGGGCGGAGACGGGCGAGGATTAAGGTGTCTCGCCCCGAAGAGACAGACCTCCGCCGAATCCGCGGCGAGGGCATTTCGTGTGCGCGCTGGTTACCGCTACCGTTGCCCGGGATGGCAGGTTTTGATGGCGACATCGGGTTCGCGCACGTCCTTGCGGACGCCGCGGACGACATCACAATGCGCCGCTTCCGGGCGGTGGATCTTCGGGTCGAGTCCAAGCCGGATCTCACGCCCGTCAGCGACGCCGACCTCGCGGTCGAGGAGTCCCTGCGTAACGTGCTCAGCCGGGCGCGGCCACGGGACGCGATGCTCGGCGAGGAGTTCGGCCACAGCGGATCGAGCCAGCGCTGCTGGGTCATCGATCCGATTGATGGCACCAAGAACTTCGTCCGCGGTGTGCCGGTCTGGGCCACGCTGATCGGGCTCATGGATGAGGACGAGGTCATCGCCGGCGTAGTGACGGCACCGGCGCTCGGGCGCCGCTGGTGGGCTGCCCGCGATGGCGGCGCCTGGACCGGCCGGAGCATGACGAAAGCGGCGCCGTGCCGGGTGTCTCAGGTGGCGAATCTGTCTGATGCATCCCTTTCGTACTCGGGCATCAGCACCTGGGAGCAGGCCGGCCGTCTCGCGGAGTTCCTTGGCCTCAGCCGGAAGGTCTGGCGGACTCGGGCTTATGGCGATTTCTGGTCTCATATGCTCGTCGCTGAGGGCGCGGTCGACATTTCGGCCGAGACTGACGTGACGCTGTGGGATCTTGCTGCGCTTCAGATCGTGATCACGGAGGCGGGCGGCATCTTTACGGACCTCGCCGGCATCCCGCGTCCCGACCGCGGCAGCGCCGTATGCACCAACGGCATCTTGCATGCCGAGGTTCTCAGCTTGCTCGCCAGCGAGGATCGGGACTTGTCTTAACCGCCAATCGGGCGGATGCTGGACAGCACTGGCAATCACAAGCGCACAAGCACGCCGAGCGGGTTCGCTGCGGCATGCGTCGCCACGGCCTTCCGGGCCGCCCAGCAGGCTCCCGGCGCGCGGTCCGACGCGACGATGCACTGCGGCAGCTCTACGCGAAGGGAGCACCAGATGAAAGTGCGGGACGGCATGACCACGGTTGTCCTCAGTATCGGGCCGGCACATACCCTGCGTGAGGCGGCCCGGCTGATGTCCGCCCAGCGGGTCGGGGCAGCCGTAGTCGTGGATCCTGAGCAGGCTGGCATCGGCATCCTGACGGAGCGGGACATTCTTGACTCCGTCGGCGCCGGACAGGACCCGGACGCCGAGATGGTGTCCGATCACCGGACCTCCGACGTGGTCTTCGCCTCGCCTGAGTGGACGCTAGAACAGGCCGCGGCGTCGATGTCCGCGGGCAATTTCCGACACCTCATCGTCTTGGAGCACCAGGACGTAGCGGGCCTGCTGTCGATGCGCGACATCGTCCGCTGCTGGGCGGGGGCGCGCGTCACCGCATCCGCGTAGTTGTCGGCGACCCCTTGGTGGTCACCGCCGAGCGTTGCCCGCGGACCTGACATCAACGGCGTCCGCGGTCCGTTAGCTCCGCACACATCGGCCAAGCGGGTCAGGCACTTTACGTTCCCGGCGGGCGAAACGGCGCCTACAGCCGGGAGGGACCACGGCCGTCAGTACTGGCGCAGATACTGTGTTCGCGTGGCGGAGAACCGGCTGGCTGTTTCGCGGCCAGGGAGTTGCTGCGGCGCGTGCCGCTCTATCTCCGCGCCCGGCAACCCTGAAGCTCGGCCCGGATGCAGCTAGTCGGCGCGGTCGCACTCATCACGGGTGCGTCGTCAGGAATCGGCGCGGCCACCGCCGTCGCCCTGGCGCAGGCGGGCACACGGCTGATCCTGACTGGCCGCGACAAGGAGCGGCTGCAATCGGTGGCGACGAGCACGCACGCGCTCGCGCTGCAGGCCGACCTGGCCGAGCCGGACGGGCCGGACCGGCTCATCGAATCGGTTCTGGCCCGGGAAGGCCGGATCGACGTGCTGGTCTGCAATGCCGGCGCGGGCTGGGCCGGGCCGATTGGCGACCTGCCCGCTACGAAGGCGGCCGAGCTGCTGACGGTTAACCTGCTCGCGCCGATCCAGCTGGCCCGGCTGGTCGCACCCGGCATGGCCGAACGCGGTTACGGCCGCATGATCTTCGTGTCGTCCATTGCGGGCATGACGGGCGTACGCCACGAGGCCGTGTACGCGGCGACCAAAGCCGGCCTCAACTACCTGGCCGAGAGCCTCGGCTACGAGCTAGCCGGGACCGGTGCCGGCGTGTCCGTGGTGCTGCCCGGTGTGGTCGACACGCCGTTCTTCCGCCGCCGCGGGCGGCCATACGAACGGCGCCTGCCCGCTCCAATCCCGGCCGAGCAGGTGGCGCACGCGATCGTCATGGCGGCGCAGCGCGACCGGGACGTCGTCTTCGTGCCCGGCTGGCTGCGGATCCCGGCCTGGCTGCACGGCACCTCGCCGCGTACTTTCCGCCTACTGGCGCGCCGGTTCGGCTGACGTTCGGCTAGCCCGCGGCGAGCAGCGCGACGGTCTCAGCCAGCCGCATCGAGTACCCGGCCTCGTTGTCATACCAGGCTGCGACCGTCACCAGATCACCGTCACTCACCGAGGTCAGAGGCAGGTCCATGATCGAGGACCTCGTCTCGCCGACGATCCGGGCCGAAGCCCAGCCCTCATGCAGGACACCGAGGATGCCGCCCAGCGGTCCACTGGCAGCCGCCGCCACGAAAGCCTCATTCACCTCGGCCGCAGTGGTCGTCCGGGTCGTGCGGACCGTCAGCTCCACGATGCTGCCGGTCCGGACGGGGACCCGGTATGCCTTGCCGGTCACCTGCAGGTCGGGCCAGATGAACTTCAGCGCCTTTGCCGCGCCGGATGACGACGGGATGATGTTCTCCGCCGCCGCCCAGGAGTCACGGCGCTCCTTCATGGGCTGGTCGGTCAGCGACTGCGTGTTGGTGTACGCGTGCACGGTGGAGAAAAAGCCATCCCGGATCCCGACTGTGTCCCGCAGCACCTTCACGACCGGTGCCAGTGCGTTCGTCGTGCAGCTGGCCATGCTCACGATGCGGTGCTTGCCCGGATCGTAGGAGTCCATATTGATGCCGGGCAGAAGCACCGCGTCGCAGTCATCAAGCGTCTTGCTCGGCGCGCTGACGAGCACCCTCCTGGCCCCGGCATCCAGGTGCGCCTGCGCCCCGGCGCGCGTCGTGGCGCGGCCAGTGCAGTCGAGGACGAGATCGATGCCGAGCGCCTTCCAGTCCGGCGCCGACTCCCTCGCGTCGATCCAGCTGATAGTCGCGTCACCGATGACCAGGCCATCGGCCTCGGCGCTGACCGGATCCCGCCAGCGGCCATAGTTGGTGTCGAACTCGAACAGCGGAGCCATCGCGTCGGCGGCCACGATGTCCACGATTACCGACGGCGCAAACAGCTTGGCGCTGAGCCCGGCCTTCACCGCTGACCTGCCGATCCGGCCGAATCCGACGACCGCAACCTTCGACATCAAGATCCCTTCCTGGGGCATATGTGCGTCACTTCGTCCTGACATCACTCATCGTAACGAGACGCGCCGACTAGGCGGCGGCTGGCCGGTCGGCCATCAGGCACGCCGGTACCGCAGTACGGCGATCGGGGTGCAGACGACGAGCAGCAGCCCTGACCAGGCAAGGGCCAGGCCAACGTCGGTGCTCGAGCCGGTCAGGAGCGCGCGGACCGCGTCCACCATCGGCGTGAGCGGCTGGTACTTGGAGAATGGCTGCAGCCAGCCCGGCATCGAGGTAGCCGGCACGTACGCGCTCGAGATGAACGCGAACAGGAACGCGATGAGGGACATCCCCTGCGCGGCCTGGGCGCTGGGAGCGTATAGCCCCATCACGATGAACACGAGCGTGAAGACGACCGCGTACACCACGCACAAGCCGAAGGCGGCCAGGCCCTCCTGCCATGTGCCTGGCAGCCGGAACCCGAACAGGAAGCCGAACGCGGCCGTAGTCAGTAGCGACCAGATATTGGTCGCGGAGTCGGCGAGCGTACGCCCGAGTACTAGCGAGTAACGGGGTACAGGCAACGAGAGCAGCCGGTCGGTGAAGCCCTGCACCTTGTCCTCGGCGACGGCCACGGCGATGCCACCGCCAGTGAACAGCACGATACTGGCGACGTATGCAGGTACCAGAAAGTCGACGTAGCTGGTGGCTCCGGCGTGGATGGCGCCACCGAAGACGTAGCGGAAGCAGAACAGGAACAGGGCGGACTGCACGATGCCCATAAGGCTCAGGCCGGGCGTCCTGAAATATTTCCGCAGTGCTCGCAGCGCGACCTGGCCGGAAGCGCTCGCCACGCCCGGCGGGCGGCCGGGCCGGCCGAGAGCCGGCGGCATCGGAAGGTGTGTTGTCGTCATCGCGTGCTCCCGTTCGCGAGGCCGGCTGTGGCCGGCGTAGCTGCTTCGTCGCCGGTCAGGGTCACGAAGACCTCATCCAGCGTCGGCCGTCGCAAGCCGATCTCGTCGACGCCGATAGCGGCGTCCTCAAGGCAACCGATGACGGCTGCCAGAGCCGCAGGCCCGCCCGGGGCTAGCGCGCTCACCCGCCGCCCGCCCGAATCCAGCCGAGCCTGGCTCGCCGTGACGCGCTCCAGGATCTGACCGGCGGCCGCGACCGTGGCCTGGTCGGCGACCGCGACCTCGATGACGTCCTGGCCGATGCTCGCCTTCAGCTCGCTGACCGTGCCGGACGCGACCGCGCGGCCATGGTCGATCACTATCGCCTGGTCAGCCAGCTCGTCTGCCTCATCGAGATAGTGCGTCGTCAGCAGGATGTCGGTGCCAGCGGCTGACAGTCTGCGCACGGCGTCCCAGACCTCCCGCCTGCCGACCGGATCCAGTCCAGTCGTCGGCTCGTCTAGCAGCAGCAGCCGCGGCCCGCCAACCAGGCTGGCGCCTAGGTCCAGGCGACGGCGCTGTCCGCCCGAGTAGGTGCCAGTCCGGCGGTCGGCGACCTCCTCGAGGCTGAGCTGATCGATCACCGCCGCGGCGGCCTGCCTGGCCCGAGTCCGGCCGTGGCCGAACAGTCGGGCTGTCATCTCGAGATTCTCGCGGCCGGTCATGGTCGGCTCGACGGCGGCGAACTGACCGGCCAGGCCGATGTCACGGCGGACTCGGGCGGCCTCACGAACGACGTTCCGCCCGCGCACCAGCAACTCGCCGCTCGTCGGGCGCACGAGCGTGGCGATGGTCCGGATGAAGGTTGTCTTGCCAGCCCCGTTAGGCCCGAGTATGGCCAGCACCTGGCCGGGCGGAGCGGTGAGCTCGAGCCCGTCCAGCGCCGTCACCTTGCCGAATCGTACGGTGAGCGCCCGAGCCTCGAGCAGCGGCGCGTCCGCTGTCACTGTCGCGGCGCTCATCGGCTGGGGTCGTCGATCGTCGGGAACCGGCCTTCGCGGCGCGCCTGTCGGGCGTCGGCAAGGTATTCGCGGCTGCACATGGCCGACAGGATGGCAACGCCGCCGCGATGGACGCGGACCTCGGCATTGCGTAGCTCCCCCGTGAGGACGACGCGCCGGCCACCGGCCGCTGCGCTACCGGTCCAGTCCTTGACGCGGCCACGGCCGATCCTGCGGACGTCCCCGTGGTCGATGATTGTGCCGTCGTTGACCAGCAGCTTCACGATTGCATGGTCGGCGTCGAGGCTGATCTCGATGTCACCGGCCGGAATCTGCGGTGACCGCAGGTCCAGGACCACGGTGCCCCTCGACGCCCGCACGTCGAACTCCTGCCGGTCTGTCCAGTGCCCTAGCTGCTTCGCGACAGTGCCATGCGCTCGGATCGGAACTGGCGGCTCCGTTGCCCTGTCGCTCAGGACGGTTGCGCTTGTGCTCATCTTCGCTGTGCTCCCTTTGGTCGCTGCTCGCCGGCGAGTCCGACGAGTAATATCGTGAGTTGATAGTAGCTGGGACACTAGTCGATATGCAACCTGATTCTAGGCGACTAGTCTCGGTCGCACTAGATCGCCTCGAACTACTAGTGCGAGGAGAACTAGTAGACTTGGCGACATGGAGAGCGACTTCCGGTCGTCGCCGCTAGCGCTGGCGGTGCTGAGCCTGCTGCATGCCGCGCCGTTGCATCCCTATGGGATGCAGCGGCTGCTCAAGATGTGGGGCAAGGACCACGTGGTCAACGTCGGTCAGCGCGCCAGCCTGTACAAGACGATCAGGAGGCTGGACCAGGCGGGCCTGATCGCCGTCCGGCAGACCGAACGCGACCAGCAGTACCCGGAGCGGACCGTCTACGAGCTGACCGAAGCCGGGCGACAGGCCACCCAGGGCTGGCTCACCGACATGCTGGCCAGACCGCGGAATGAGTATCCGCAGTTCCCCGCCGCGCTGTCGTTCATCATGCTGCTCAGCCCGGCGGAGGCTGCGGCGGTGCTAGGGCAGCGCGCCGCGGCCCTGCGCGGCCAGCTGGCAGACCTCGAGACCAGCCTGGCCGAGGTTGCGTTCTTGCCGCGCGTCGTGCTGATGGATGACGAGTACGAGCGCGCTCTGCATGTCGCGGAGCTGACCTGGCTCGACAGCGTCATCGCGGACCTGCGCAACGGGTCGTTGACCTGGAGCTACGAGGACTTCGCCGAGCTGACGGCCCAACTCCAGCCCTATGGCGTGCCCTCTGGCGAGGCCGTCAGTCCGTCGCGCGAGTAGCCTCGCTGACCTCCGCGGTCAGCAGCTCAGCAGTCAGCACCGGTCCACGTCGACATCGCCTGCTCTTAGATAGGCGACAGCACGCCGGTCCATGCCCTGTCCAGCCTCCACCAGCGGACGCAGATGGGCGGTGAACGCCGCGAGCTCACGGGGTGTGAGCGCTTCGCCGAGCGTGACCGCGAGGGCCGGCAGATTCGGGTTCCCCGACGACCGCAGGAACGTCTCCCACGGGACGGCAGGGCGCGCACGCCGCATGGTGACTTCAAGGTCCAGCCGCACGTCGGTGAAGCCAGCCTGCTTTGCTAGCCGGACTAGGTCGCGATCATTGAAGTCCAGCATTGGATCACTCCCGGGCGGCTGGATCGCGGCGAAGCTCGCGCTGACCTTCGCCGCCAGCTCGGAGATGGGGCCGACGTCATAGCCGTAGAACATGCTGGTGTCGCACTGCTGCATCAGAGTGTTAATCGGCTCGAAGATGCTGATCCGGCCGCCCGGACGGAGCACCCGGCGGAATTCGGCGAACGCCGCGGCCTTATCGCTCACGTAGATTAGGACTGACCTCGTCGTCACGACATCGACTGATGCGTCAGCGATGCCAGTCAGCCTGTCCGCAGACGCCTGCACGAAGTCGCACCGGCCGACCTGCCCGGCCGCGGTCACAGCCGCCCGGCAGAACTCGAGCACGTCAGCTGATATATCGGAAAAGATGACGCGTCCACCTAGGCCAAGGCGATCCAGCGCACCGAAGGCGATCAGCCCGTCGCCCGTACCGACGTCCAGCAACGTGTCACCAGAGCGCAGAAAAGCGCGATCGAACACCTGGTCGCGCACGGGATAGAGCGCTTGACGCACTCGTTCTTGCTCAGCTGAATCGCCGCCATGCCTGACGTCACACAGCCAGCGATACCAGCGATCACGAGTCTCGGTCACCGCGTTCATCCTTCGTCGGCCGGGGGCCAGCGCTCGCCCCAGGAGATCTTCCTGGCTTGACGGTACGTCTGGCCCTTGCTCTTGCTCACTAGCTCACGCCGAGTTGCGCCGTCCCGCCAGCACAAATCCAGCAGCACCAGGCCCTTGCGCTGCTGCGGCCGTCGGACGATCCGACCCTGCGATGTGGCCACCTCGACGCCGGCCGCGCCGACCGCCGCGACGTAGCTGTACTTCTCGTCCTCGTATGACAATTCCACGCCCTTCGCCTGCCGGTGCACGGCCGAGCGCTGCAGACGAGCACCGAAATGACACCAGTCGCCTTCGACGTCGAGTGGGCAGTCGAGCTGATGCGGGCAGGGCGCCGCGACAACATGACCCGCCGCCAGCAGCTGCGCACGGGCCGCCAGGATCCGCCGGTGCCCGGCCGGCGTTCCCGGCTCGACGAACAAGACGGCCGGCGCGGCCGAGGCCACGAGGGCGACAAGGCTCGACTGCTGGGCCGGCGTCAGCTCGCCGAGCACGTAGGACACCGTCGCCAGGTCCGCGGTTGGGATGCCTGGGGTCGCCGCGCCCGAGGTTGACGGCTTGGCCTCCGCTGCCAGTCGCCAGGGTCGCCACGTTGCCGTCTGCAGGCTGGGCACCCGCGATACAGCGAAGATCGCCTTGCCGAGCTGGATCGCCTCGGCGGATTGTTCGAGGAGCGTCATCGACATGACGGTCGGCAGCTGGTCGGCTACGGCCCAGGCAGCGCCGCCCGTTCCGGCACCGAAATCCAGCAGTGTGGTGGGCGCCCAGCCAGGCAGGGACCGCCGCAACTCGCGCAGAGCCTGGCCAGTCGCGGCTTCGGTGGCCGGCATCCGGTAGGCCGCGTACGCAGCGGCGTCGGACTTGGAAGCCATGACCGGCGCGTCCGGCACCTCGCCGGACCGGTAGGCGGTCATCAGCCGCTGGACACCGGCGGACAGGCTAGGGATGCCAGATCCGGTCAGGCCAGCCTGAATGGCCGCCGTCAGCGAGCCCGCGCCTGAACCGGTCACGTGCCTAACGTAGCGGCCATGACCTAGCCCCGTCGGCCCGCGGATCGGCGGCCGGGGGCTTACGGTCGTCAGTATGGACACTCGCGAACCCCGCCCGGAGCTTGCGCAGGCCGCGCAGGAATCGCCATCGCAGCAGTTGTCAGCGCCGGAACTGGCGCCGGATGAGTGCACCCTGTCGCCCGCCGGACGGCAGGCGCGGGCTGCTGAGTTCAGCGCGACCTTCGCGGAGACCGTGCGGAGCGTGGAGCGACCCGAGCGGACCAGGCTCCGGCTTGAGCTGGAGCCGGGCCCGGCCAGCGCCGGCCGGGTAGCCGCACTGGCGGCCGAGGAGACGTCGTGCTGTTCTTTCTTCACATTCACGTTGACCGCAGCGGCGGGCAGCCTCGTCCTGGACGTCGTGGTTCCGGCCGCCCACCTACCCGTCCTTGATGCCCTGGCTGCACGTGCTGCCGCAAACCTCGCCGGGCCACGCTAGGTCATGTCAGACCTCGCCTATCTGGTTCGTCAAAGGGATGAGCGCGGTAATCGGCGCCGCGCGGAGGGAGACGATCATGCGGTATCTATGCCTGCTCGCCGGCGATCCTGAAGCCGCCCCAGAACCCGGCTCTGCGGAGTTCCGGCAGATGCTGGACGACTACCAGACGGCGACGGCCGCCATGGCCGACAGCGGCGTCCTAGTCGACAGCGCGCCGCTCCAAGTGCCGTCGGCCGCCCGGTCCCTGCGGTTGAGCAGCGGCAAGCCGCTCGTGACCGACGGGCCGTTCATGGAAATGAAGGAGGTCATCGGCGGCTACTACGTGCTCGAGTGCGCGGACACGGATGAAGCGCTCCGGTGGGCGGCGACCATTCCGGCAGCACGATACGGCGTGATCGAGGTACGGCCGATCATGAGCATCGGCGGCCAGGCCTGAACCTGGCTGGGGCCTCCCGCCTACAAGCTACGGGCTTCTGGCTACGGCGCTAGGCGCACGGCGACCGCCGCGAGCGCTGGACGCCCGCGTACCTCCTGGACGCAGCGGGCGAACAGCCAGAGCAGCAGCCGCTGCGCGTCCAGCTCAAGCGACTCGGCCAGGCGCCTGGTCAGGCCGACCGGGTCGGCGACCAGCGCGTCGCAGTTGATCATGTGCTGGAGCGGGTCGTAGGCGGGGTCGCCGACGTGAGGCTTCGGGTCGATGGCGAGCCACGGTTCGCGCTCGGCCGCCAGGATGTTCTCCGCATGCAGGTCCGTGGCGAGCAGCGCTTGGCGGTCAGCCGACCCAGGCAGCAGCCGGAACAGCTCAATCCCTGCCCGCACGATGCCGGCATCAAGCCGAACCGGATCGGCGGCGTTCTCGGCCTCAAACGCATCGGCCCGCTGCTGGCACATGTCCGCCAGCGCCGGGAACCGATACTCGGTTGCGGGCTGGCGCCACAGCCGCGGCAGGATGCCGCACAAAAGACGGCTTCCTGGTCCCGCTCGGGAAGGTGCGCGAGCTGCGTGCCCGGCTCGCATCGCTCGAGGAGCAGCGCGTAGGTGTCGTCGCGCTGGTGAGCGGCATGCAGGCGGACGGCCCCGTTCCCATCCCAGAACCGAAGACCGTCAGCGTCGGCTGCCGCCTCCGGATGCACCCATCCGATCTTGAGTGCAAGCCGCCGGCGGCTTGCACTGAGCACCGGCGCGACCCATGAACACTGGCCGCCCGGCTGAAACGGCTGGGCTCAAGGGTGCGGAATCAGTCCGGACAGAGGCGGGCCGATTCCGCACCCATGAGGTGAGTGCCGGGGTGCAACTACGGGAAGCTAGGCCGGGCGTTGAAGACATCCGATCCGAAGTCGTTCGCCGTGGCCGCGAACCCGAGGTGACCGTCACCGTCGGCGCCGCCGAATCGGATCCCCAGCAGGTCCTCGAATGTGCGCAGCGCCGAGTAGTGGCTATAGGTGACCGCGTCGTCCGTGCTGCCAGCCTTGATCCACACGGGGTTGAGTAGCACCGCGCCGACCTGGCCGCCACCGGGCATGGTTCCGGCCGGCGGCTCGACGTTGGGCGTGAGACCCGTGACTCCGAGTACGTCGTAGAAGGTCTTGCCGCCAAAGGCCGTGACCGGAGTGTTCAGCAGCGGTGAGTAACCGGGGTTCGCATTGTTCGGGCCTGGCTGCTCGTTGCCGCCCGCGGCGGTGTCTGCCAAGCCGCCCTCGTCGAAGGTGACCATGACGAGAGTGTGGCCGCTGCGGTAAGCAGGCGAATTCAGGATGAGCGGCATCCACGTACGCAGGAAGTCGTCGGCGCCGGTCAGGCCGCCAACCGTGCCGCCCGCGGCGTTCGTCCCGGCACAGGGGTTGTCGTGGCCGTCATCGCACAGGTTCGGCGTGATGAAGGCGAACCTTGGCGTGGTCCACGCGTGCTGGAGGTCCTGCGCCAGGTGACCGTTGTAGGCGACCGTTCCGTCCGGCTGCGTTGTTGCCGTGCCAAGGGGAACGACGTCGTGATCGCACAGCCACGTGTTATCGGTCACCGAGTGGAACCAGACGAACGGGTTGTGACGGTTCGCGTACTGGTCGGTGATCGTGGACTTCACCTGCGATCCGGTAGCGTTCGGGCCCTCGGCGCTGTTGGTGTCGTCAGTCGCGACGCCGTTCGTCTGGGTCGGGTGCGCGCAGTCGGTCCCGCCGAGTGGATCTGCCTGGCCACCGTCCCTGGTCGGGTCGTTGCCCATGTCCTCGGAGTACTGGCGCCAGTCGCTGCCGATCGTGAACGGGTAGGCGCGGTCGAGCTGATTGCCGATCGTCTGGACGCTCTGCGGGAGGACGCAGCCCTGGCCGTCGACCTGACCGGGATACAGCGACTGGTTCGCATCGAGCGTGCCGGGCGTGACGTCGTTGTAGCCACCCGCGCAGTCGCTGTTGGTGACCAGGTTGGGCGCCTGACCGGAGACCTGGGCGATGTAATTGTCCAGGCTCACGTGCCCGACCGCGTAGTAGGTCTTGAGCAGCTCGCCCTGCGGCACCAGGGTGTCGTTGAGGTAGGTCGCCGGTGAGGAGGGGCCGAACGTCGTGCCGAAGCTCTCGTTCTCCAGCTCGACGACGATGACGTGCGTGATCGCGCCCGGCGGGACGGGGAGCCCGCCTCGCCCAGTCGTCTGGGCGGACGCGGAGAGCGCCGGGACCAACGCGAGTCCACATGCGGTCAGGCTCGCTGTTGCGAGTGCCGCAAGTCTGAGCCGTGTATGAGCTCTGCTCTTCATGATTCTCCTGTTCGCCACGTGCCCTCGGCCGCTTGCTGCGCCGGTGCGTCTAGCCGGTGCCGGCGCTGGTGCCGGTGCTGTCCTGGTGCCAGGGGCACTATCACAGCAGAGTTCGAATCGTGGCGAACAGGTATATGACCGGAATATGGTCAGTAGGTGAACAGGGCCAGCGAACCCGGCCCTGTCCTGCCGACTGACCCGGCCCGCTTACGAAGCTGCGCTGATGCGACCGTACGAGGTCAGGGTGCGCAGCGCCTGCAGGGTGACGATGCCTCGCCATTCCAGGATGGCGGCCTGGCTTGGCGGTTCCCAGCTGACAGGCCAGCCGCCATCGTCTTGCTGGCTCTTGAGCAGGCGGTCGAGGTGACCGTCGATCTGGGCCTCGGTGAAAAGTTGCCGCCAGCGCGAGCCGGGCTCGGGCGCCAGCTGAAGCGGCGTGAGGCCGTACCCCTCGGCGTCCGGGTCGAGGTGGAACATGCTGACGTCGGCGAAGTGGGCGGCGATCGCCTGAGCGTGCTGGTCTGCCCGGTCCCGGTCGGGCACATGGGCCAGGAAGATCATGACCTCAGACAGCGTGTGCGCGTCGCCTGGCGGATCACCGGCCGCCAGCTGCCGCCAGCAGTATTCGGTGGCCTGCGTTCGCCACGGATGGTCGATGCCGAGCTGGTACAGCAGCCCGGCCAGGCCGGCTGTCGGGTTGAGGGCCGGCTCGAACGTCCAGTCGCTCCAGTGCGCGGCGCGCGGGAACTGCTCGATAACCGGGAACGCCGGCGGGACCGCTCCCCCCGCCTCGGCCCTCGCGGCGGTCGAAGCAAGGAAGTCACAGGCCCTGGCGATCATGTCCGCGTCTGCCGCGCCCGGGGTGGCCATCGCCTGGAAGGCGACCTCGACGTCGATCGGCAGGCTCGCCGGGCAGCGCTTGTCCGGTTCTAGGGCGTGGCCGAAGCCGCCGTCGTCGTTCTGGTAGCCGCGCAGGGCATCGACCACATGGGTGCCAGGCTGGCCTAGGAAAACTGCGGCGAAAAGGCGCCGCTCCAGTAGCCGTGCCTGGCTGATCAAGAAGCGGTCTCCCGCTGCAAATGCGTTGTCCATGACCCTGAGGCTACGAGCCGGGCCGGGTCCCGTCTTGAACAGATCGGCCATCTCTTACCTCCGGCCGCGGCGGTCCAGGATGACCAGCGATCTGACCGGCCGTCACCGTTGGTCTCCCGGAGACGGCATGATGTACGGGTGCTGCCGTGGGACCTTACCGTCGCCGTGCGCGGTCCCAGCCGATCTAACGGGCTGGCCGCGTGAAGACGATCCTGCTTGCCGCCGGCATCGCCCTGCTGCTGTCCCTCTTCGGCACTCCAGTGGCCATCCGGGTATTCCGGCGGCACGGATACGGCCAGCTAATCCGCGACGACGGCCCCGAGGCGCACCTGACCAAGCGCGGAACGCCGACCATGGGCGGCACGGTCATCGTCATCGCCTCGGTGCTCGGATACTTCGCCGGCCACTTGCTTACCGACGACCCGCCATCAGCATCGGGCCTCCTGGTGCTCGGCCTCATGGCCGGGCTCGGCCTTGTCGGCTTCGTCGACGACTTCATCAAGATCTACAAGCAGCGCAGCCTTGGCTTGCGCAGCGGCGCCAAGCTGACGGGCCAGGTGGTGGTGAGCGGCCTGTTCGCGGTGCTGGTCCTCCACTTCCCCGACCAATTCGACCTGACCCCGGCCGACGCGCGCATCTCGCTGCTGCGCGACGTCGGACCCGCCCTGGCAGTGCTGCCATTCGTGATCTGGATCGTGCTGCTCATAGCCGCCGCGGCAAACGGGGTCAACCTCACCGACGGCCTGGACGGGCTCGCGGCCGGTGCCGCCGTGCTGGTGCTGGCCTCCTATGTCCTCATCGCCAACTGGCAGCTGCGGAACGACTGCATCAGCGGGCCGATCACCCCGCACTGCTACTCGATCGCGAGCCCGCTTGACCTCGCGGTCGTGGCGGCTGCGGCGCTCGGCGGCTGCCTGGGCTTTCTGTGGTGGAACGCGCCTCCAGCCCGGATTTTCATGGGTGATACCGGGTCGCTGGCGATCGGCGGAGTGCTCGCCGGTCTCGCCGTCTGCACCAAAACGGCGCTTCTGCTCGTGGTGCTGGGCGGACTCTTCTGGATCATCACCGCTTCGGTAATCATCCAGGTCGGATTCTTCAAGATGACACGCCGCCGCGTGTTCCGGATGGCGCCACTCCAGCACCATTTCGAGCTGATCGGCTGGGCGGAGACGACAATCGTGATCCGCTTCTGGCTCATCGCAGGGCTGTGCGTCGCCCTGGGGCTGGGCATTTTCTACGTGGAGTGGCTGCCGAGCTGATTTCGTCCCGTCAGCGCGTGGCGGGACAAACGATGGCGTCCGCCAGGCGCCCGATGAAGTCCGCGATGGTCGCCACGGCCACCCGGCGCAGCAGCGCCCGGTCTAGTCCTGCACCTATGCCGCCAAGCGGAGGCCGGTAAGCGCCATCCAGCCTGAGCAGGGTGGCGTCTTCCCCATCGGGAGCCAGCGTGAGGTCAGCATCGAGCGCCGGAAACAATCCGCCGCCGGAGCCGCTGGCTTCCCATCTCAGCGTCAGCACGGCCGCGTCATTTCGCGTCACCAGCTCGCGGTACCGAACCTCGACGAGCTTGGACAGACCAAGGGCACCGCCCACCGGACCGACGCGCACGACAGTCAGCCCCTCGCCGTAGGAGTGCCGGGAAGCGGTCAGCAGCGTGCTGTCATGGGCCAGGCTCGCCAGCCGGGCCTGCGCGGCCGCGAAGCCAACGTCGAGGCGCACCGATTCGCTGACGATCATTCCGCCATCTAACTCGCCGCGCCCCTGCAACACAGGGGCCTTAAGTCCTGCCGCCATCGTCGAAGGTCCGCCGGGGCTCCCGTTCAGCAGCACCGCGAAGTCCGGCCTAGCCCGCCGTCGCCCTTTGCTGACGGCACGTCAGCAGTGCGAGACGAGGACGGGCATGGTCACGGCTGCTGGTTTCCCAGCCGGACCTGTGACCGACAGGGTGACGCAGGCTGGCTTGGTCAGGAAGACGCCGCCAGCGTAGAGGGTGTAGCGGTGGCCGCAGACCGGCAGGCGGACGCTGGCCGCGAGCTCGTCGGGATAGGCCAGCCGAGCTGACGCTGGACGGACGACGCTGACGGTCCGGTACGGCAGGGCGTCGGGCGCAACCGCGAGGGCGAACTTCCAGGCCAGGTAGCGGTGTCCGGCGCGGTTCACCCAGTAGGGCGCGTCGTTAGGGTTCGGATCGCCGACGAAACCCTCCACCCCGTTGACGAGCCGAACTGTGGGGTCACTGCCCTGCTGCCCAGGAGAGTCGCCGCACGTGTCGACCGCCGTGATACTGACGTTGCCTGTCCCCGCAGTCCCCGCTGACGTCGGGCCCGCGCACCCGGCGATCACCAGGGCGCCAATCACCAGAGCGCTCCACTGCCCGGCTTTCGCGCGGCGACGTAAACAGTGCATACCTCACTGTCCCAGAGGCGGAGCTCGCCAGGTAGTCCGTCCGGAGCGCGACAGAAGTGCCTGAGGGTGATCGGGCTCAGCCTCGGTTTTCGTCACGCACCTGCGCCGGCTGGCTGGCTTTGGCGCAGCAAGGAGCGGAGTGCCCGCGACGGCGACGGACGGAAGCGGCCTCGTTCCCGCTCGTATTGCGGTTGTTGTCCCTAGCAGCACATCAGACCCCGCGCGCCGGTCGCGTGGAATGCAGCCGCCGGGCGCAGTCGGCTTAGCTCGCTGTGTCGGGCGGGAACTCGACGGGGTACGGCTGGCCGGAGTCCGCGGAGCGGCTGACGTCCCGCCATCGGCGGTCATCGGACAGGAGTTGCTCGTCGAGCCGGATCGAGGCCTCGGCCGCGATCACGCCGAGCGGCAGGTGGTAGGGGATGTAGCGGCGCTTTGCGATTCTGACGAGGATCTCGGCTGCCCGATCAGGATCGCCTGGCGGCCCGTCAGGGTTCTGGCGCACGCGCGTATTCATCACGCCGACAGTTGGGGCGTACGCCCCGGGGATGTCGCGGACAATCATCGAAGATCCGGCCCAGTCCGTTTTGAAGCCGCTCGGCTCGACGACAATCACTTTCACGCCGAACGGCGCGGTTTCGGCCTGCAGCACGCGGCTGAAGCCATCGATCGCGAATTTGGCGGCCTGATACGAGGCGATGCCGGGCGATCCGCCGACCCGTCCGCCCGTCGACGAGAACTGCATGACAAGTCCGCTCGCCTGCTCGCGGAGCACTGGAATCGCTGCCTTCGAGACGTTGTAGACCCCCCAGAAATTCGTCTCGAACTGGGCGCGGAAGTCTTGGTCGTCGGTGGTCTCGATCGGTGAGACGTTCGCGTAACCAGCGTTGTTAACGATCACATCCAGGCGACCGAAGTTAGCGCGAGCCTTGGCGATCGCCGAGCGAGCGGCCGCCGCATCCGTCACGTCAAGGGCCATCGACTGGACGCGGTCACCGTACTCGGCCACCAGGTCGGTGAGTTGCTCCGGCCGGCGGGCGGTGGCGGCCACGAGGTCGCCAGCCTCAAGGGCGGCGCGGACAAGTGCGCGGCCGAAGCCGCGGGAGGAGCCCGTGATGAACCAGACCTGCTGCATGCGACTCAGTAAAACACTGCCCTCGTACCTGACGGCCGAGGCACGGCCTCGGCGGGCGACGGCGCGGATCAGGTCTGCCGCGCGCTCGGCAGTGGCCGCGGGTGTCGGCGAACGGCCGCTTCGACTACACTCAGAACCGGAGCGTTGTTCCGGAGCAAACACGGATCAACGTTCCGATTTGTCAAGCCGCCGTCGGGAAGAAGCGTGGTGTCGACTACGAGCCAGTCCGCGGAGGAGCCGACCCGCAGCATGCGAGCCGACGCCCTGCGCAACCAGCAGACGCTGCTTGCCGCCGCCGCCGAGGTGTTCGTCACCTCGGGCGTCGACGCGCCCATCCGTGCGATCGCAGCCAGAGCCGGCGTCGGCATTGGAACGATCTACCGCCACTTCCCGACTAGGGCAGATCTCGTCATCGCCGTGTACCGCCACCAGGTGGAGGCATGCGCTAAGGCTGGTCCGACCCTGCTCGCCGACGCGGGCTCTCCTTTCGCAGCACTCCGTCAGTGGGTCGACCTGTTTGTTGATTTCCTGGTAACGAAGCACGGACTCGCTAACGCCCTGCAATCGGACAGCAGCAGCTTCGATGCGCTACACACCTACTTCGTCGACCGCTTGGTGCCCGTCTGCGCGCAGTTGCTCGACGCCGCAGCCAACGCGGGCGAGATCAGACCCGGTACGCAGGCTTACGAACTCATGCGCGGCATTGGCAAACTCTGTAGCGGACGTGATAGCGACCCGCGCTATGTCCCCCGCCGATTGGTCGAACTGCTCCTCCAGGGGCTACAGCGACCCCAGTCGTCCTAGTCCACTTCAGCCAGGAGCAGTTCGAGGCGGCGTGACGTTAGCCGCCGAGGTGCGGCAGGTGCGGCGAGACGGGGATGAGCAGGCGGGTGCCGAGGACAAGCGCGGCGACGCACAGCAGCGCGAAAACTGTGACCCAGGCGCCGCCTGGCACTCCGGTCAGTCGGGCAAGCTGGTCGGCATCCGACGTTCCGACCTGGCCACGGCGCCGGCTTCGGTTCCGCTGGCCCTGCAGTTCGGCGACCGCCCGAACCCCGCCTAGGAGCAGGAACCACGCGGCGGTGTAGCCAAACGCCGCCTGGATCGCGGCGGTCGCGAACCAGCCCACCGCCAGGACCGCGGCCACCGTGACGAGCACAGCTAGGACGCCGTAAGCATTGCGGATCGCCAAGAAGGTCGCGGCGAGCAGGGCAAGCAGCAGCCATAGCATCGCGGTTACGTGGTGCGCGGCCAGCAGCCAGGCCGCCCCGGCGCCTAGCAGCGATGGAGTAACGTAGCCCGCCGCCGAGGTGAGCACTGCCGCCGGACCGGTCCGCCTCCCGCGGGAGTACGTGACCCCTGAGGTGTCCGCATGCAAGCGGATCCCGTCCAGCCGCCGGCCACTCAGCACCGAGGCCAGCGCGTGGCCGCCTTCGTGGGCGATCGTGATCGAATTGCGCGCCAGACGCCAGGTGCGGGCGTTCAGCACGATCAGCAGGGCGATGGTGCCGCTCACCGCTATCACCCAGGTGGGCGGAACCGGTTGCGTCCCGCCCACCCGGTCCCACAATTGCTCCATCAACCCGAACACCGGCATGCCGGCAAGGGTAAGCGCCCGCAGGGCACCGGATGACTGGTCTGTTCAGTTGTGCGGGGCGTGCGCCGTTCCTGCTGAGGGCTCACGAGTATCAGAACGACCCGGCGTCGGGCGGGCTTACGTATTCGTTAGTACCGCGGCCGAAAGCACGTCGTCGCAGACGGACGGCATCCCGGTCTCGTCCGCGGCACGCTGGGTCAGGACCACGACGGTCAGGTCTTGCGACGGCACATTTGACCATGCGGTCCCGAATCCGCCTTCCCATGTGTAGCGACCGTCGTCGAGCACCGAAACCCCAAAGCCCCAGCCGCGGTCGTCGAGGAAGCTGAAGCCGGGCCAGACGTTGGCTCGCTGCTCGGCGGTCAGCTGATCGCGGGTCATCTCGGCGACAGTCGCCGGCGTCAGCACTGGGCTGCCTCCGCGCATCAGCATCCGGCCGAATGCGACCACGTCATCAACCGATGACACAAGCCCGCCGCTTCCGTCGGGGAACAGCGGCGGCCGTGACCACTGTCCTTCCGGCGGGTCGCTGACGACGAGCAGACCGTCACGATTCTCGAAGGCAGTCGAGAGCCGGGAGGTATCCGCTGCGTGAAATCCAGTGTCCTTCATCCCGAGCGGGTCGCACACCCGCTCGCGCAGCACCACATCAAAAGGCGCGCCCGCGGCACGAGCCGCCAGGACACCCAGCACCTGCGAACCGGTCTGGTAGAGCCACCGCTCGCCCGGCTGGGCCAGCAGCGGCAACTCACCGAGCCGCGCTATCCACGTGTCCGGGTCGGGCATGGCGCCGGGCTGCGGTGGCCCGAACGTCGACAGCTGCCGCTCCAATGCCGCCGTGACGATCGGCCACGGCTCGGGTGCCATGAACATCGCACCCTGCATCCCGAAACCCCAGGTGAACGTGAGCAGGTCGCGGACGGTGATCGAACGCTCAGCCCGGATCGTCTGATCAAGAGGCCCGTCCGGGCGGAGCAGCACCCGACGGCTGGTCAGCTCGGGCAGCAACTCGTCGACGGGCGCGTCCAGCTCCAGCAGCCCATCATCCACCAGCGACAGCACCGCCGCTGCCGTCATTGGCTTCGTGGTCGATGAAATCCGGAACAACGTATCCCGCCGCATCGGAGCACCGCCGACCGCCATGACTCCGGCCGTCGCGACGTGGACGATCTCACCACGGGCTACAGCCGCAACAACCCCAGGTACTTGGCCATACTCCACGGCCCGATCGACGATCTCATCAATCCGCGCGAACGCGGCGTCGTACCCATCCCAGTTGCCCACCAAGCCAGGCTAAGCCCGCCTCTACGACCTCACCGGCCTGGACACTCTCCCGGCGGCCACACGGACGGTCGCGGGATGGCGCCGCGGACCAGGTAAATTCCACGGTCGAGCCGTTCCAGCTCACCGCGCAGATGGGATCGGCGAGCCGGATATCCGCATATTTCCGGCCGACGGCCACCGGCCGGCACGTCGTACTCTGGATTGAGGGATTGTCGGACCCTGGGCTGGAGGAACGATGCCGTCGGAACCAGGCCATGGAATGCTCACAAGCGGATTCGGCAACATGCGGGCCTCGACGGCGGATAGAGAGCGCACAAACGACGTTCTCAAGGCCGCCTTTGTCGAAGGCAGGCTGACCCAGGAGGAATGTGAGCAGCGGGCCGGGCAGGCCTTCAGCGCACGAACCTACGCCGACCTTGCCGCGCTCACCTGCGACCTGCCCGCGGGTCCGCTAGGCGCCCTGGTCCCTCAGCCGCCCGGCCGTGCCGTGTCACCCCCGTCGCGCCCGATGAACAAGCTGGCCGTCGCCTCGCTAGTGATCGCGCTGATGCCCGTGGTGCCGCTGCTCGCCGTTTTCACTGGACTCATCGCGCACGGTCAGATCCAGGAACGGGGCGAGCGAGGCGCGGGTGTCGCTACTGCCGCCATCCTGATCGGAGGCTTCGTCTCTCTGTTTTTCATGTTCTATGTTGTGCGGCGCTGAGCCGACGCCGCGCGAATTCTCCCGTTAGCTGCTCAGGCGTTTCTAATGCGGTCCAGGATCTCCGGACGGACGAGATCGTCGGGAACCGTCTCAGGCCCACTGAACGGCCCGATCGCGAGTGGCAAAACCGTGCCATCCATGCTGGATATCTTCTCGGTCATGAACGCGCGCCGGGCCATCCGATTGTCCGCGTCCTCGGCGTAGGTAACCGACAGCACATCGGCCATCAGCCGGAGCCTGCGCATGCGTTCGGATCGTTCTAGCCCGTATGCAGCGAAGGCCGCTGCCTGGCGGGCGCCGTCGAGAATCAAGTCCCGGACAATCCGAACGTCACGCAGGGCGATCGAGAGCCCCTGGCCGACGATCGGATCGTTATGCCCTGCGGCGTCCCCAATTAGGACGACCCCGTCAGCGAAGGGCCTGTCAGTCCAGGTGTCATCGCCCGGATAGGTGGCGCAGGGCCCCGCGGGGGTCCCTGCGGCCACCAAGTGCGACAACGGATAGCAGCCCGGCTTCCATGCCGCCAGGAACCGTGCCGCCGCGTCGGCCCCGGCGAAGCGATGCTGGCCGGACTTGCCCGGGCACAGGTATAGGCGCGCTCGGCCGCGGCCTTGGTGGAACATAAGAAACAACATGTTGCCCTCGCCGACCACGATGTCGTGATCGTCGGGGATCCCTGCGAGTCCGTCTACGAGCAGCCCAGCGATGTAGTTGATCGGCTCGTCGCGTTGGAGGGAGATGCCGACCTGGCGGCGAACCGTTGACGAACGCCCGTCCGCACCCACAACCAGCCGAGCGCGCACTTCACCGGCATGGTCAGCTGAGTAGGTGACCGAGACTTCCGGCCCGGCGGTCAGTTTCACGTCATGGACGCCCCGCACAACCGTGGCACCGGCGGCTGCCGCCGCGTCAATAAGGGCCTGGCAGGCGTCCGGGTGGCGCATGTTGAGGGTGCCAGGGATCCCTTCGACCATCATCGACATCGGGACCGTCACGGGCTCATCGAGGCCCTCGATGTACTGCATCCACGCCGGAGCCACATGCGCTCCGGCGTCGAGCAGAATCTGTTCGACACCGAGATTCCGGGCTTCCCTCACTCCCCAGGGCATCACGGTCTCACCGCGCACACGGTCTCTGTATTCGACGCTGGACTCCAGGACCGTCACCCTCAGCCCGTGTGACGCCAAGGCATACGCCAGGGAGGAACCCGCGATGCCACCGCCTACGATCGCCACGTCCGAAACGTCGGCCACAAATAACCCCCCTTTGCGTTGTTGCCGAGAATTAAAGCAGCAGGTACTTCGATTCGCCCCTATTCAGTCGCGACCGTCGTGCGGATATAGGCAGTAGTTACGTGCGATGGCTGCTACCGAGGGCCCTCGGAGGTTTCCCGTGCCGACTCCGCCGCTCGGCGAAAGCCTTCCATCTCCATCGTGAGGTACCGGCGGGAAAGGCGGCTTGTGAGGGCATACAACAGCGGGGCGAGGGGCCCGTGCATGCGGAGGGTCAGGGTGATCCTCGAGCCCTGACCCTTCGCATCCACGATGTGGCCGCCGACAGTGGTGATTCCCCGGGCACTCGTCTTCCAGGTAAAGGAGTGGCCGGGCTCCAGATCTGTTACCCGCCAGCGCACTCTGGGCAAGCGCGGCTGTTCGATGATTGCTTCGCTGCCGACGCGCAAGGGCCCTTCGTCCACTCGGCGCGCGGCGCTAATGCTCTTGGTCATCTTGGCCCAGCGTTCGACGTCCACAAACAGAGCCCACACCTGCTCGGGCGACGCGTCGGCAGCCGTTGTCACGTGATGTTCCATAACTGATGATGTACCATCTGGTACATGGCGAGCGCAACCCCGAGAGAAAAGCTGCTGGAGGCAGTAACCAACGTGGCTCTGGCCGGCGGAATCGCCGATAGGAGCTTGCGCGCTATCGCGGAGGCAGCCGGGACGAGCCACCGCATGCTGATCCATCATTTCGGGTCGCGGGAGCGACTGCTGATCGACGTTATCCGGGCGGTCGAGGCGCGGCAGCGCGGCGCCCTGAGCGAACTCGTGGCCCAGTCCACCGACGTCCCCGGAGACCTGGCTGACCGTTTCTGGAGACATCTGCGTAGTCCGGAACTGGCGCCGCAGGAGCGGCTGTTCTTCGAGGTCTACGGCCAGGCGCTGCAGGGCCGCCAATGGGCAAGGCCCCTTCTAGAGGGCGTTGTCGAGGACTGGCTCGGCCCGGTCGCGGCGATGCTGGAGGCAGCAGGAATCAGCCCGGAAACGGCGCGCACGGTTGCCCGGCTGTACGTCGCGGTGGGCCGCGGTCTGCTCCTCGACGTCCTCGCGACGGGAGATGGCCACGAGGTGGACATGGCCATGGAGTACTTCTCGGAAATGCTGCTTGCTCACTTGGCCGGTTCGACGGCTCGGCCAGCCCAGCCTGGGACAACCGCAGTAGCCATGGATGATTCAGCTGGCCGAGCAGGACTCGAACCGGCGCGAAGCCGCAGCCGTACGCCGGTTGGCGGGCCTTAGCGATCCGCGGGCAGCACGGTGACGTCGAGGAACGGGCAGTTGCCCTTGATCTCGCCCGTGATCTTCAGCCCGACGCACCAGCCGACGGCTGAGATCAACGTTGCATGCCCCGGCCGCAGCGCCTGGTACGTACCGGTAGCCCCGTCCGGGCTGACTGTCATCTGGGCAAGTACCGCGGGTTCGGAACTGCCCGGCAGCGAGACGTTCAGTATGTGCACGTCGATCCGCTGGCCGACGCGGAGGGTCGTCGCGACCGGAGGAATGATGAGGAGCCCGTCACAGTCGCCGACTCCTCCTACTCGGCCGCTTACCCGCACGAGCGCTGGGTTGTCGCAAAAGGGCGTAGGGTCAGGCTTCCACCAGGCCAGGGTGGTCACGACCGCGATCGATGGGGAAGCAGCGGGCCGCTGGCTGCGGCGTGATGCCGCATGCCGGTCTGCGTGCTCGTCGGCGCGCCCGAGCACGCGCACGCCGCCAACACGATCGGCACAGCGGCAGCCGGGGTAAGCCAGCGTCTCATCGCGCCCCCAGTTTGCCTCGGACTGCGCCCATAGGCGTGGTTGTGTTGCCGCGGCCGCAGCGGTTTCTGCGTTGATCGTCCGCGTGCAATGGCAGCCCGGCGCCGTTCGGAGTGTCCGAGCCGCAGGTACGGGTCTCACTCTTAGGGGAGGAGTCTGGCCGCAGGCACTCCGGCCAGCGTGGCCATAAAGCTGCGAGCCCTCAGGTGGCGAGTTTGGCGGCGACAGGCCGGGAGGGGCCACGCGATCGCTTCACTAGCCTGCTTGATGCGACGGGTCGAGGAACACTCGCGAGCGCCGGCCAGAGCCCGACGAGGCCGCAGGGGTCGTCGTAGAGGATCTCGAGCGTGCCACAGCGGCATTGAGTGCAAGGACGGCCCCGCTCGTGGCAGGCTGCGGTGAACTCGTAGCCGTCTCGGGGGTCTTGCTGAAGGCCGAACCTTCTTCGGACGGCCTCGCCGAGTTCTTCCTGAGGCTCGCGATCTTGCTCGCTGTGGCGGGCTTCACATTCCTGGCCAGGGCGCTCTTTGTCTATGCGGGCCGTCGCTACATCGGGCTTTCAGCCACCGTCGGTGACATTGCTTTCGCGCGGTGGCCTCGTCCGTAAGCACGCCAACGCGCACCGCGGCGGCTGCCTGGCGGGGATTGGCCTAGCCTGCCTGATCCTGGGGATCCTCTTCGGCATCCACATCTCACTCAACGTGGGCTGATCTCGATCCCGGTGGATGCGAGCATCGCACCAGACCCCTGGGCCGACGCCCAGACTGCGCGCGGCAGCCGTCATGCGCTGGAGCTGCCGACGCTGTTCGCGGCTGGCCGGGCGGCCGCCGGTGGGTCATGCCCTGGTCGTCTGGCCGTGGGCGACCAGTTCCCCCGTCCGTCCGCCGGGCTCGGCGAACCATTCCCTCCCGCAGGCGATCCGGAATATCGGCAGGGGGGATCTGATCAGCGCACGGAACAGCCTGGCCGTTCGGCCCTGTCCGGACACCGGCGTGGGGTGCGCAGCCAGCGCCGTTCGCTTTGCGGCGCATAGCGGCGAACGTCGACCAGGTGCGTAATCGCGGATTGCGGCATACCGTACGCGCGCATCTCCTCGAGGCGGTGGCGAGTCACCAGGCGAAGCAGCAGCAGCAGCAAGCGGGCGAACCGGGTAACCAGCTCACGTGGCACCGTCGCCTCCACGACTCGCACCCCGGCGAGTTGTGCCGCCCGCGCGCCGACCTGGTGCACCCGGACATGGTCGCGATGCCCGTAGCCGCCCTGCGGGTCGTAGCTGAGCAGCAGGTCGGCGCACTCGTCCGTCAGCAGGCCGGCGAGCTTTTCCGCCGCCTCCTCAACATCCGCCCGCGCGAACCGAATGCCACCGAGCGGATCATCGAACAGGACCGGTCCGTGTCCACTGTCTGCGTAGCCCAGATGCACGACATAGTCCGCGCCAAGGATCGCCGCACTCGCCCGTAGCTCATCCAGCCGCCGGCCCCGATGCTGGTCAGGCCATATCTCACCGTTGGTAGCGACGACGATGATCATCCGATGGCCCTCTGCCGCGAGCCAGGCGATTGTGTCCCCCGTTAGCAGCACCTCATCGTCCGGATGAGCATGAAACGCCTCCTACGTCAAGCTGCCTTGCTGACGGGCACGGCGTAGCCGTCGGCCAGGAGCGCTCGGCAGACGGTCTCGAAGAAGCGCCGTTTGAACTTGCGGCCCACTCGGACGGACATGAGGTTATCCCCCGCCCGGACCGCGGGCCAACCTGTGGGCGAGGACGCCAGCAGACCACATTTTCCTTCCGCCACGAGTTTTCTAGCGTGGATGGCACAGGGCACGCAACGGGCGTGCCCGGCCAGGGAGGCGTCATGATCGAGGCCAGCGGCCTCACCAAGAGGTACGGCCCGGTGCGGGCCGTCGATAACCTCAGCTTTAGCGTGCAGCCAGGGTCGGTGACCGGATTCCTCGGGCCGAACGGCTCGGGCAAATCCACGACGATGCGCATGATCCTGGGCCTGGACCGCCCGGACGCCGGCCGGGCCACTATCGGCGGGCGGGCCTACCACGATCTCGCCTGGCCGCTGCGCGAGGTGGGTGCGCAACTCGAGGCCCGCGCCTTTCATCCAGCCCGCTCCGCGCGCTCACACCTGCGGGTGCTCGCGGCGGCGGGGAATATCCCCGGCGCCCGGGTAGACGAGGTGCTCGGCATAGTCGGCCTGTCCGATGCGGCACGCCGCCGTGCCGGCAAGTTCTCGCTCGGCATGTCCCAGCGACTGGGCATAGCCTCGGCCCTGCTCGGCGACCCTGGGGTGCTGATTCTGGATGAGCCGGTGAACGGCCTCGACCCACAAGGCGTCCGCTGGATGCGCACCCTGCTGCGCAGCCTGGCCGCAGAGGGCAGAGCCGTGCTGGTGTCCAGCCACCTGATCAGCGAGATCGCGCTGGTAGCCGACCATCTGATCGTCATAAGCGGCGGCCGGCTGCTCGCTGACACGACAGTCGCCGACCTTGCTGCCCGCTCGGGATCCCTCGAGGACGCATTCCTCACGCTGACGTCGGGGGGTACCGGATGACCACCACCTTGCACACAGCCAGGCGTCCGGCCACCCGCAGATCCGCCGTTGGGTTCAGGCAGGCAGCGCGGATGGAGCGGATGAAGCTCCGTACACTGCGCTCACCCTGGGTGACGCTGCTCATCACTGTGGCTGGCGTTGTCGGCCTAGGAACAGCTGTCGGCCTCAACTCCAAGGACACCCACGGCGACATCACCAGCAATGTCCTGGCGGGCGTCGCACCGGGCCTGCTCGCATTCGGTGTGCTCGGTGTGCTGGTGATGACCAACGAGTACTCCTCTGGCCTGATCAAGGCGACGTTCGCCGCAGTCCCACACCGGGGGACGGTCCTTGCAGCGAAGACAGCGGTGTTCGGCGCCGTTGCGGTCGTGGTCGGTGAGTTCGCCTCGTTCGCTGCGTTCTGCGCCGGGACGGCGGCCCTGCCTCGCGCGTTCCACGCGCCGACGCTCAGCGACCCGACGGTGCTGCGGGCGGTGCTGATGGTCGGCGCGGCCTACCCGCTCATCGGGCTGCTCGGGCTCGGCATTGGAACCATCGTCCGGCACGGGGCCGCGGCCACTGGCGTGGTCATCGGCGCGGTGTTCGTCGGCGCGCAAGCCCTCGGGGCGCTGACCCACTCGCTCCGTGCCTACGCCCCAATCACCATCGTCTCTGACTCGCTGTCTGCCACCAAGGCTGGGCATGCCGCCGGCTACCCCGCGCTCGGGCCTTGGGCAGGCCTGGGGATGCTCGCGCTCTACGCGGCAGTGGCGGTGGCGGTCGGATGCGTGCTGTTCGCACGGCGCGACGCCTAGCGGGACACTGGACTCGTGAGCAGCAATGCGTGGCCGCGGCCGATCGCCGCCGCGCGCACCCTGCTCGGCGCGCCGTTCACCCGGCGCGCCTGGCGGGAGCTGCTATACACAGTGGCCGGGGTACCGCTGGGCGTGGCCGGGTTCACGGTCACCGTTGCATTCCTCGGGCCAGGGACCGTCCTGACGATCTCCCTCTTGGGCACCGTTCTCGGCCTTGTGCTGCTCATGACCGGGCTGCGTGTCGCACGGGCGGTCAGCGCGGGGCAGCGGGCGCTTGCCCGAAGCGTGCTAGGTGAGCGGCTGCCGCAACTCCCGCCGCACCGGTCAGCGCGCGGCGCGCTCGGCCGTGTCGATGCCTGGCTGCGCGACGGCCCAGGATGGCGGGCGGTGGCCGCCGCCATCGTGGGCTTGCCGATCGCCGTCGCCAATTACATCGCAGTCCTGGGGTGGGCGTACGGGGTCTTCTGCGTCACCTCTCCCGTGTGGTGGCTGATGTTCCGCAACCACCCGGCCGGCACCCACCTGAGCCCGGTCCATCTCGGCGGCCTTACTGTCCAGACCTGGCCAGGGACCTGGCTGGCGGCCGTCACAGGGGGCGCGATACTGCTGGTGGCACCGTGGCTGGTGCACGGAATCGTCGTGTCGGAACTGTGGTTGCTGCGCCGGATCCTTGGGCCCGGCGAAATGGCGACGCGGGTCGCCGCCCTCGAGCGGTCCCGTTCAGAGGTAGTCAACGAGGCCGCAGCTTTGGTACGGCAGATAGAACGCAACCTGCACGACGGTGCCCAGACTCGGCTGGCAACCCTCGCCCTGAATCTAGGGATGGCGCGGGACAAGCTCGCCGCGGGCGGTCCGGACGAGGTGGCGGCAGCGCGAGTACTCGTAGACGCGGCGCACGCTGGGGCGAAGGAGGCGCTCGTGGAGTTGCGAGACCTCTCCAGCGGCATCCATCCGCCCGTGCTCGACAACGGCCTCGGACCAGCCCTGGACAACCTCGCTGCCGGGAGCGCGATCCCGGTCCGGGTGACGGCGCACCTGGCGGAGCGACCCTCGCCTGCGATCGAGACGATCGCCTACTTCAGCGCTGCCGAACTCCTGGCGAATGCTGTCAAGCACAGCAGCGCCAACATGATCGAGGTCGCTGCTGTGTCACCGCCGGGCGGGCCCTTCGTGCTGACCGTCAGCGACGATGGCCGGGGCGGCGCCGACGAGGCGGACGGCTCGGGGCTTTCTGGCCTGCGCCACCGGGCGCGCACTGTTGATGGCACGCTAACCGTCACCAGCCCGCCTGGCGGACCGACCACCGTCAGCGTGGAACTTCCCCTGCACCCCTAGGCGACCTGCCCAGCCGCTGCCGATCTTCTGCTCCGCGGACTGTGCCGCTCTGCCTATACGCCGGCCGCCGCTGGCCGTGGGACTATGGCCGGCATGCGGGTGGTAATCGCAGAGGACTCCGCGTTGCTCAGGGAAGGTCTTGTGCGGCTGCTTGAGGACCGGGGGCACCAGGTGGCCGCAGCGGTCGCGGATGCAAGCGCACTGCTGGCCGCGGTCGACGAGCATCATCCAGACGTGGTGGTAACCGACATCCGGATGCCTCCCACCCATACCGACGAGGGCCTGCGAGCCGCGGCGGAACTGCGCAAGCGTCACCCGGAGGTCGGGGTCCTCGTGCTATCCCAGTACATCGAGACCACCTATGCGACGGCGCTGCTCGCCGGGAACGCCGGAGGCGTCGGATACATGCTGAAAGACCGGGTCGCGGACGCGGCGGAATTCGTCGGCGCACTCGAGCGGGTCGCCGCCGGCGGAACCGCGCTCGACGCCGAGGTCGTCACGAAACTGATGCGCGCGAGCCGGCAGTTCGGCGGGCTCGGCGGCCTCACTCCGCGGGAGCGCGAGGTACTCGAGCTCATGGCCGAGGGACGCTCCAACGCGGCGATCGCCGAGGCAATGGTGATCTCATCCGGAGCCGTAGAGAAGCATGTCGCGTCCATCTTCAGCAAGCTGGGGCTGCCGTCGTCCGAAGCCGACAACCGGCGAGTGCTAGCCGTGCTCCAGTACCTGCGAGCCTGAACCGCGGCTAGGTAGAGCCCGCGGCACCGTGGCGAGGGTCGGCGTGCGAGGCGGCTTGTCTGGCGCTCCGAGCAGGACTCGAAGCTGCGCCTAGCGCATAAGAGGCAAACCCGGATCGGACCTGGCGCGGCCAACCGTGGTCCTATGCGGCAGTGACCTGGGGATGGCAGGCGCCGGACTGGGCTGACCGCCGCCTGGCCGCTCCTGGTACTGGCTCCGCCCTCCCAGATTGGCTCCGCATGCCTGGTTGCCCAGCGAGCACCTGACGCCCATCCTCGCCGGCACAGGCCCGTCGTAGGCGGCGAAATGTAGCAGCGGTGATCGGCGTTCTGTATGGTCCGAGTCCGGCGTTCCGTATGACTCGGCTGCGGCGTTCCGTATGATAGCGAGCATGCCACCGATGTTGGAGCGGGCTGTCGCCCGTCGCTACCAGGACATGGTCGCCACCCGGCGGGTAACCGTGGTGACCGGCCCCCGCCAGGCAGGCAAAACGACACTGGTCCAGAGCCAGCTCGGCGGAGGGACGCTGCGGAGCCTGGATGATCAGGGCACCTTGGACTCCGCGCTCACCGATCCCGTCGGCTTCCTGGCAATCGGCCCGCGGCCGCTCGTCATTGACGAGGTCCAGCGAGCCGGTGAGCCGCTGGTGCGCGCAATCAAGCTCGCTGTCGACCACGACCCCGTCCCTGGGCAGTTCGTGCTGACCGGCTCGTCGAACTTCCTGACCGTCCCGACCATCTCCGAGTCGCTGGCGGGCCGGGCTGGCTTTGTCGAGGTATGGCCCTTCGCCCAGGGCGAGATCAGCGGCAAGCACGACCGGTTCATAGACGGCGCGTTCCAGGGGCCTGCCGCGTTCAGCACCTACCGGCCCGGATCCCTCGGCCGGCAAGAGCTGCTGGAACGGGTCTGCGCCGGTGGTTACCCGGAGGTCCAGCTTCTCGCCAGCCGCCAGCGGCCGGGATGGTTCCGGGACTACGTGCGTACCACGATCGAGCGTGATGTGGTCGAGCTGTCGGGCATCCGCAAGGTCGCCGAAATGGCCCAGCTGCTTCGGCTGTTCGCCGCGCGCACCGGCTGCGAACTGGTCATGCAAGGAATCATCGACGACGCGCCGCTTGAGCGGCAGGCCGTCTACGACCATCGGGCCTGGCTGGAGACCGTCCACCTGGTGACCACCTTGCCGGCCTGGTCACGCAACCTCACCCGTCGGGTTAAAAGACACCCCAAGGTCTTCCTGACCGATCCGGGGCTCGCCGCCTGGTTGCTCGGCAAGACCCCGGCCGCGCTCGCTGACCGCGAAGACCCCGCGACGGGTCAGCTTGTCGAGACCTTCGTCTTCGCCGAACTCCGCCGGCAGCTCACCTGGACGGCCACCGACGTCGCCATGTTCCACTGGCAGGACCGCTCTGGCGCGGAGGTTGACATCGTCCTCGAATCCGCCGACGGGCGGGTAGTCGGCGTGGAGGTCAAAAGCCACCAGACCGCCAAACCCGAATGGTTTCGCTGGCTCGCCCAGATGCGCGACGCTCTCGGAGAAAAGTTCATCGCCGGAATCGCCCTCTACGCCGGCAACGACGTACTGCCCTTCGGCGACCGCCTGATCGCCGCTCCCATTTCTGCTTTGTGGGAGCTATGAAAGCCGTGCGAAATCTCAGCTCGAACGTCGGTGCCACTGCAGCTCATATCGTCGTCATCCGAATACTCCGAGCAGGACTCGAACCTGCGGCCTACTTAGGGGATGAGTCGGCCGGGCAAGGGTTATGGTCACCGCGGTTCCGGCTGGTAGCTGAGGAGCAGTACGCCTGTGGTGGTCGGTGTGCAGCTGGCGAGCCGCAACGCGATCGGCCGCGGGGTCTGCCGAAAGAGCCGCTTCCCGGCGCCGAGGACTAGCGGGTGTACAAAGAGCTGATACTCGTCGATGAGGTCGTGCTCGATCAGCGTCTGCACCAGGACACCGCTGCCGAGCACAACGATGGTGCCGTTCCCGTGCTGTTTCAGGTCGTTGACCGAGGCGACGACATCGCCCGTGAGCACCTGCGAGCCCGGCCCACCCCAAGGTGGTCAACGTCCTGGTCGCGACATACTTGGGCGTGGCGTTGAGGTGTGCCCCGATCGGGCTAGCGTCAGCCTCGGCAGGCCAATACGCTGCCATCTTCTCGTAGGTCCTGCGGCCGAATAGGTAGGCGGTGGTCGCTGCCAACCCCTCCCCGGCTGCCTTGCCGAGCACCTCGTCGCCGTACGGCGCGGACCAGCCGCCGTACTCGAAGCCGCCATCCCGGTCTTCATCGGGCGATCCCAGACTCTGCATCACTCCGTCCAGGGTCACGAACTCGATAACCGCCAGCTTCCGCATAGCCCGTTCCTTCCTCACGGCCGGCCCGTTGCCGACTGCTCACGTCCTACACGAATGAACCCGCGCCAACTCGACACCGACGGGCCAAGACATCGCGCGGCAGTCCTCCCAGCATCAGCAGACGATCGGGTCGCCTGCAGTGTCGCGCGCCGCTACCGGAAGCATCGCCAGCCTTGACCGCGTGACCGGCCAGGCTGAGCCGTGCCGAACACAGTGGAGCTGGGGCACTACCCGATTTCCTCAAGGTGCTTGGCTCCCAGTTCGGCTCCCAGGCACCTTCGGAGGCGGCGAGGCTGATCTCGCGGTCACAGCCATCGGACGAACCACTGCCCAAGGCCGGCCGCCGGGCCGGAGGGATCGGGAAAAAGAGATAATCACTATGTGGCATTGCTTCCCGCACGTCGCTAGGCGGCTGCGTCAGTCGGTCCGGGTCGGTGCCCGGCCGCTGTACCACCCGGGTCGTGGACCAGGCGACTAGGCGCAGCAGAGCAACAAGTCAAAGAAGACCGAGAATCGGGTCAACCGGGATCGAAGGCCCATGACGGCCAGCGGCGCGGATTCGTGGCTTGGGTACGCGCCGGTTTGCCCAGCCTGTGCCTCGGCCGACCGGGTCTCGGGTGTTTCCCGGACGGGACAGCGGGCGCCCCCGTTGTGCGCACTGCGGGCACCAGCAGACCCGGACTGGGCACACAGCTAACGGCCGATCTGGCCCGTAGGTCAGGGACCGGCAGCGCCGACCGGCTCAGCACGCAACTCGGGGGGGTCATGCACGTGCCAGTCACTCGCTACGCACGGTCAGGTGATCTCAGCATTGCCTATCAGGTGATTGGCGAGCAGCCACGAGACCTGGTGCTCGTTCCCGGATTCGTCTCGCACCTGGAGTGGGCATGGCAGGAGCCAGGACTTGCGCGCTTCCTGGAGCGACTCGCTTCCTTTCGGCGCCTCATCACATTCGACAAGCGAGGCACGGGCTTGTCAGACCCGGTGGGTGATCCCCCTACATACGAGGAGCGGATGGATGACCTGCGCGCGGTGATGGATGCCAGCGGGTCGGAACGGGCCGATATTTTCGGTGTTTCCGAGGGTGGGGCGCTGGCGGCGCTGTTCGCCGCCGCTCACCCGGAGAGGGCAACCGCCCTGGTTCTGTACGGCACGTGGGCGAGGCTCCCGCAGGCACCGGACTATCCCGAGGGCTATCCGCTGCATCGGCTGGAACGGCACTTGAACTGGGTGGAAGAGCACTGGGGTGAGCCCGGAAGCCTCCGGTCCTGGGCGCCTGATTGCGTCGGAGACGCACGCCTCGCCGAATGGTTCGGGGCGCTCGAACGGCTCGGTGCGAGCCCGGCCATGGCTCACAAGCTGCTTTCGTCCTACCTGGGGGTCGATGTCAGATGCGTCCTGCCGGCGATCACGGCACCAACGCTGGTCCTACACCGCCGGTGCGACACCCAGGTGCAGGTGTCACTTGGGCAGTATCTCGCCCGGAACATCCGCGGCGCACGGCTGGTGGAACTCGATGGCCGTGACCATCTTTTCTTCGTCGCGGACGCCGACGCGATCCTGGACGAGACAGAGGAGTTCCTGACCGGCACCCGGCGGGCTTCCGACCCAGCCCGCAGGCTTGCCACGGTGATGTTCGCAGACGTGGTGGGCTCGACCGGACTGGCCGGACAGCTCGGTGACCGCCGCTGGACGGAGAAACTCGCCTCCTTCACGGAGCTTGCCACGCGCGAGATCGCCCGATTCGGAGGCCGCGTGGTCAAGACGATCGGGGACGGCGTGCTGGCCGAGTTCGACGGGCCGGGCCGGGCGATCAGTGCGACGACGGCGCTCCGAGATGCGGTCGCCACTCTCGGCATCGGTATCCGGGCCGGCTTGCACGCGGGCGAGGTGGAAGTACTGGGCGACGACATCGGAGGCATCGCCGTGCATATCGCAGCCCGGGTCGTCACAGCCGCAAACCCTGGAGAGGTGCTGGTGTCCAGCACAGTGCGGGAACTTGTGGCGGGATCCGGCCTGCGGTTCCGAGATCGGGGCATGCACTCCCTCAAGGGCCTCCCCGAGCCGTGGCAGTTGTTCGCGGTCGAGTGAGGCACCATCGTTTGCACCACGGTCACTGAAGGTGCCATGACAAACCTGTGTCAGCCACCGGGCGTATCTCCGTAGTCGCGGCCCGGTGCTCGTGATCGGCACGCCGCCGAGACCGCGTCAACCCGGATCCTCACGTCATCCACATACCGGCTTAACCCCATTCGCATCGGGCAGGGCTGTACTAGTGACGGCCGCGCGAGCGGCCCCCACCAGGTCCGCCAGTGCCGACGAGGTTCACGCGCCGCTCACCATGGTGCGATGACTGAGGATAGAGATAACGGAGGACAGACATGTCCGGCAAACGGGATCACCAGGCCGGACGACCCGCGATCATGGTCGTGGATGATGACCTGCGCGCCCTGGGACACACCAGGGATGAACTTGCGCATCGCTACGCATGGGACTATCGCATTCTCTGCGAGCGCTCCGCATCCGCCGCCCTCGCAGCGCTCCAGCGCATGAAAGCTGACGGGGACGATCTGGCGTTGATTCTTGCCGCGCAGTGGATGGCGGGCCTGACCGGCGAGGAACTGCTGGCACAGGTTAGAGGGATTCATCCGCGTGCCAAGCGCGGACTGCTGATCGAATTTGGTGCGTGGGGCGACGAACCCACAGCCCATGCAATCTTCCACGCCATGGCCCGCGGGCACATGGATTACTACGTGCTCAAGCCATGGCGGTCCCCAGACGAGTTCTTTCACCGGACCATTTCCGAGTTCCTACACGAGTGGTCCCGTCTCGATCCCTGCGCCGTGCGCGAGATTTCGGTCGTTTCTGACCGGAGGTCGTCACGCGGCCACGAAGTCCGCGAGCTGCTATCGCGCAACGGCGTTCCCCACGCCTTCTTCACCAGCGACTCACCGCAGGGAAAGGACCTCCTCGCCGGGGCGGGAGTGCAGCAGAGCGACAGCCCAGTCGTCATCACCTATGACGGGCGGTTCCTGTCTGACCCCTCCAACGCCGACCTTGCGAACGCCTACGGGGTGACCACCAAACTGGACGGGGAACGGGACTTCGACGTGGTCGTCGTCGGCGCGGGTCCGGCCGGCCTCGCCGCCGGCATGTACGCGTCATCCGAAGGCCTGGCGGCACTTGTGATCGAGGGCGAGGCCATCGGCGGTCAGGCCGGCTCGAGCTCGCTGATCCGCAACTATCTCGGGTTTTCCCATGGTGTGAGCGGCGCCGAACTGGCCCAGCGCGCTTACCAGCAGGCCTGGGTGTTCGGCACCCGTTTCCTGCTGATGCGCGAGGCGACCGCGCTCCGGCATGGGAATGGGCAGTTCACTGTCGCCGTCGGTGCGGCGGGTGAGGTCAGATCGAAGGCGGTAGTCCTGGCGACCGGCATGTCCTATACCCGGATCGGCATTCCGTCCCTGGAAGGTCTCACCGGCGCTGGCGTGTACTACGGGGCGTCGGCAGCGGAAGCGCAGGGGGTGACGGGTGAGCATGTGGTCCTTGTCGGCGGCGGGAATTCAGTCGGCCAGGCGGCGATACACCTTGCCGGGTACGCACGCGAAGTCACGATTCTCGTCCGCGGAGGCTCCCTGGCCGAGACCATGTCCGCGTACCTGCGAAAGGAGATCGCGACCGCGGGCAACATCGACGTGCGCTACCACACGGAGGTAACCGACGGCGGCGGCGACGGCGTGCTGACCTGGCTCAGCCTGCGGGACAACGCCACCGGAACGATCACCAAGATCAGCGCAGCGGCCCTCTTCATACTCATCGGGGCACGTCCGCGCACTGCGTGGCTGCCGCCATACGTTGAGCGCGACGAGTCGGGATTCATCAGAACCGGCCGCGACATCACCATCTGCGCCGAACGTGCAGTGCACATGTTCGAGACCAGTCTCAACGGCGTTTTCGCGGTTGGCGACGTGCGGCACCGGTCGGTGAAGCGCGTCGCATCCGCCGTCGGGGAAGGTTCTGTGGTCATTCAGCAGGTCCACCGGTACCTGACAGACACGCGGCTGCCGGCCACGGCATCGGCGGGGGTGGTTCGCTGACGACCCGGCCTTGCCGCGAGTGGCCAGGCCGAGCCCGATGAGCGGCCAACCGGGGACTGCGCGGTCACCGAGTACGTCAACGGCGAGCTGGTGATCACCTTCCCGATCATGGTGTGGTCGCGTCCGGCTCGAGAGGCTCGAACACGCCGTCCTGGTTGTCGTCGAATCTGGCGGCATGGTTGCTGTAACTGCCCTCGTCGGGCTCCGCTCGTCTGGCCGCGCCCAGGTTCTGATGCCGCCGAACCGCGCGATCTCGGCGGGTCCTAGCGGCCCGCCCCATTCCTTGATATGCAGCGCCCGCATGCCCGCCACATTAAGCGGGCATGCGAGCGCAGTCACCTGTCCGCTAGGTCACGGGTAGCTGATTACCTGGCTGGCCACGTCCGGGTTGGCGGAGCTCACCGGACCGCCGGTGTCGTTGATGACGTGGTCGATAGTGCCGGGACCGCTGAGGTTGATTGTGAGCAGGTCGTTCATCTGGACGCCAGGCGTGTCCGGGACCTCGAAGGCATGCGACACGTGGATGTTCGGGTTCACATTGGTGAAGATGTAACTGCCCATGCCGTAACCCTGGAACGCTTGGACGTTGTCGGCCACCTTGAAGGCCGCCCAGCCGAGCACGCCGTCGTGCTCGTAGTCGGCCTGGGTCGGCGGATCGTAGGGCAGTTCGTTCTGGAAGAAGATGACTTCGCCGTTGTTGCCGTTCCAGATGACGTTGTACTTCTGGAAGTGCTCGACGAACAGCCCGGTCGCGGTGACATGGTCGCCGTTCACCACGAGGCCAGTGTCAGCGGTGTTGACGGTCCAGCCGACTGAGCCGGGCACGCCATGGTCCGCACGCCAGATCCACAGGTCGTCAAGAATGGTGTTGTCGCTGTTGACCTCGAGCGCGACGGTCGCCTTGCCGACATGCGGTCCGCCGACTCGGAAGAACACGTCCTGCAGTGTCGTCGGGTTCGACGCCTGATTGTGCGGCACGCCGTTGTTGCCGTTCTTCGAGCCGACCTGCACGAGCACCGGCGAGTTGACCGGTCCGGCATCGACTATGAGGCCGGAGATGTCGATACCCGGCACGTCAGCGGTGGTGAGGACCGAGTTGCCGTTGGTTGCTGTCAAGGTGGCGAAGCCCAGGCCCTGTACCACCGTGTCAGCCCGCTTGACCTTGATCGGGGAGTCCACGTCATAGACGCCTGGGGTGAGCAGCAGGTTGAGGCCCCGGGAGAGCGCAGCGTTGATCGTGCTGACCGAGTCGGACGGCGTGGCGATGTAGAACTGCGACAACGGGATCGAGGTTCCGGGCGTGTGCCCGTTGGCCCACGTGGGGCCCACCGAGTTGGTCTGGGGTGACGGCACGAAGACGTTCCAGGCGCCCGAGCCGTCGATATACAGGTAGGGCTTCTCCTTGCTCACCGGCGTCTGCGCGAGCGTCGTGTAGGCGGCGCCCTTGCCGAAGTCCTGCGCGGGCGCGGCGATGTCGCCGGAGAAGACCTGGTTCCACACGTAGTTGGACCAGCCTTTACCCAGGTCACTGTTGCGGACGTAGAACTGCTGCTGCGACCCGTTGAGCGCACCGCCCTCCAGCCGCGAATCGGCCACGAAGCCGCCGCTGGCGAAGTTCGGGTTCTCGCAGTACGGCATGAAGGTGGTGTAGTCCTTGACATCGACCCGGCGCATCGGGGCCGCCTGCGAAACTGCCCACATCTCGTTGCCGGTGTGGCAGCCGTCCGCGGTCGGGACGACATGGATGGTCAAGTTGGAAACGGAACGCCAGAAGATGTCCAACGCACCGCTGCCGTTCTTGCCGATGGCGGTAACGCCACCGTTGATGACGACGCCCGACGGGTCCTGGCCCAGGCCATCGACCTCGGTGTAATAGCCGACCGGGATGTCCAGCGGGTTGGTCTGGGATCCATAGGTACCCGGCTCGAATAGCAGCGCATAACGCGTGGTGCCCATCTCATTGTCGACCTGCTGGGCGTAGACGGCGTTGACGTCGGCCTGGATGTCGGCCTGCGTCATTGTCGGCGTGAAGATACAGACATAAGGACCGAACGTTGCGGTGACGGCGTCCGGACAGAGACTTGCAGGGGACGGGCCCGCACTGGCGATCTGCGCCCCTGCGGTTGACGCGGTCAGCGTGGCAGCGCCTAAGAGCGCCGCGCTGACCATGAGACGAGCGATTCGATACATGAAGGCACCTCTCTGTACTGAAGCTCCCAGGGGAACGTACGACGAAGCGGGCGCGCAAGTGAAGACCAGACGTTGAAACTAACCAAAAAACTCTGGATTGCGTGGGATTGCTAGACCCAGGACATCGTCGTTAACCAGCGGTCGCGCAGCACGATGCTGCCGTTCTCGCGCTTGCTGGCCGAGATGATCAAGGGCCGACCAGCCATAGCGGCGCTGACCTGCCGGCTCGTGGGATCATGTCCGGACATTTGCCAGATGAGTTGACGCGCAGTCGCGTGGGTTCGCGGCGGCAGCGCTTGATCCGGCACCGAAAGTCATCACGCGAGCGTCGGATTGAGTCACCGGTGTTCGTGGAAGAGGTGACAGCCCCCGAGCACAGCGGGACCACGACCACGGAAGCTGACCGAGATGACCGAGACAAAGCCCTCAGGCGCCCTGGCCCGCCGCCTCTACGGGCTCACCGAGCCGATCGCGATCGTCCCGTACGCCGCGCCGGAGCCGACCGCTGAGGTCATGGCGCTCGGGTACCGGAACTACTGGGACACCTACTTCGCCGGGCGCGCCGCCCCGCTGGGCCGGTGCCCGGCCGAGGTGGTGCACGCGATCTTCTACAACTTCGCCGACGGCGAGGTCGCCCGGCACATCCCGCGCGTCTGGGACATCGCCACTCCCGAGGCGGTCCTGGCCGCTCGCGAGCGGGGGTGCGCCGCCGCCGTGAGACGGATCCTCGCTGACCTGGCTGACTCCACCGGCGTCGCCCGGGCCGCCGACCTGGCCACCAAGGCGGCGACCAGTGCCCCGACCGAGGGCCGCGCCATGTACGCGGGCCTGCGAACGCTCCCTGTCCCCGACGAACCCGTCGCTCGGCTCTGGCACTCGGCCAACCTGCTCCGCGAGCACCGCGGCGACGGTCACATCGCCGCCCTGGTCTCGGAGGGCATCGGCGGGCTCGAGTCCCACGCGCTGTACGCGGTGTCCCAGGGCATGCCCGCGGAGAACTTCGGCCGGATCCACCACCTCCCCGCAGCGACGCTGGCCGCCGTGGCCAACAGGATGCGCGGCCGTGGCCTCATCGACGACACCGGCCGCATTACCGACACCGGACGCGAGACCAGGGAGCGGATCGAGGCCCTCACGGACGACCTCGCGGCACCGCCCTACGACATCCTCACCCCGACCGAGCTCGACCAGCTCATCGCCGAACTCGAGCCCCTCGCTGCAGCGCTGGCCGCAGCGGGCTCGGAGTGACGCGCCCGCTATGCCCGAGACGACAAGCGTGAACGCCCGGGCGGTGCTCCTGCACTGGCCGATCGCGGCCACGTTGATCCGGAACGTGCGGACCTCGGTCGGCTGGATCACGTAGTGACGCGGGGCGCCGGACTGACATTCGCTGAGATCGACGCCATCCTGCTCGACGTACAGCCGCACGACTCTGCCATGCCAGATCCCGCCTAGCGGTGAACAAGTGCCTGCGGGCGCTCTCGGAGCCGTCCACCGGACCGTCAGCGTGACCAAAGAACGCGTCAACCTGCGGCGCCACGTGGGTCCTCGCGTGGCCCGGTACGCCGGATCGGCACGGCGCTACTCTCGGCGCGAGAGGCCGGAAATGGCGGGGGTGCTCCATCGTTCAAGACGGTTTCTGCGTCTGCGGGTAGCGTCTGGGAGTGTGACCGGAACAGAGCTAGGACAGGCAGGGATGCTGACGGAGTTCGGCGGCCTTTCGACGCCGCTGGTAGCCGATGCCTGTATCCGCGCGGGAGTGCAGCTGCGGGTCGCGCCGCCGGGAATCGGCGCGGTCATCCCTGGACAGCGGATCGCCGGACGGGCGCTCCCGGCCCGCCACTACGGCAGCGTTGATGTGTTCTTGGAAGCGTTCAGCGGCGCCGCCCGTGGTGACGTCCTGGTCGTCGACAACGGCGGGCGGGAAGATGAGGCCTGCGTCGGCGATCTGATCGTGCTCGAGGCACAAGCGGCAGGGGTCGGCGGGGTGATGGTATGGGGACTGCACCGCGATACGGCGGAACTCACCCAGATCGCGCTGCCGGTATTCAGCTACGGCCACTGCCCGGCCGGACCTGTTCGCATCGATGAGCAAGAACCATCCGCGCTGGCCAGCGCACGGTTCGGGGCATGCCTGGTCACCCGCGACGACATCGTTTTCGGGGACAACGACGGCGTGGTGTTCGTCGCGGCCAGCCAGGCTGGGGAGGTCCTGGCCACGGCCCGGCAGATCGCCGAGGTCGAGCGGGATCAGGCTCGTAAGATCCAGGCAGGCCAGACCCTGCGCCAGCAGACAGCCTTCAGCGAATATCTGGCGCGGCGGGCAGCCGAACCTTCCTACACCTTCCGGCGGCACCTGCGGCGCATCGGCGGTGCCATCGAGGAGTAGCCGGCCATGACGGCCAGCCGCCACTGGCGACTCGCCCGGACTGGTCGTCACCCACCACCTCGGGCGCCGGTCAGCAAATGCGCACCGTGCTGTCTGTCCCCAGCGCCCCGAGCAGGACTCGAACCTGCGGCCTACTGCTTAGGAGATCACCAAAGACGAGTGAGGGACCGGCGCCCTTGCAGATCCAGGCCGGGCGAGGTTGGCCGCCTACTACCGCGGCTGACCGCCGTTTCACGTGCCATCGGGCACGCAACGGGCACGTGCCGAGCGTCTACGCTTAGCCGCATGCGATGGTGCGCTAGGTGCGCGGTTCGCGTTGAGCAGGGGTCGTGCTCTGCAGCATGTATTCGTCTAGCCGTTGCGTCGGGCGTCGGTGAGAATTTCGCGCAGCATGCGCTTGCCCAGCGCGCTCAGCGCTGGGTTTGTGACGGCATAGTACGGAACCAGCCCGACTGCCTGACTGATCGCGATGCCACGGCTGCGGCGCCAGGTGTCGTCGTCGGCACCGACCAAGTCACGGAAGACGTGACGAGAATCCTCGCTGAAGATGCTCCACGCCGGATTGAGGTCTGTCGCGGGGTCACCGAGGCCGGTCGCGCCGAAGTCGAGCACCGCCCGGAGACGACCCTCGCGAACCAGAAGATTCGGTGGCGCGAGATCGCTGTGGATCCAGCTGTAGGTGCCGTCCCATGCCGGCCCGTTTAGTGCGTCTTCCCATACCGCGATCACCGGCGGACCATCGATGAGGTCTCCTGCCTGTGCGATCCAGTCCCTCGTTGCCTCATCTTGCTCGACGAGTGGAGGCCGTCCGCCGTAAGGCGTCTCGTCATCAATGGCAGGCAGTTCTTTGTTCCGCAGCTCGGCTATGAAACCGGCGAGGTCGGCGGCCATCTGGCGCTCATCGTCTACCCGTCCGGGCTCATAGGTTTGGCCCTCGATCCACCGGAAGATGGCCCATGTGAACGGATACTCTGCGGTCGGCCTGCCGACACCTACGGGCTCAGGTACCTGGAGCGTGAATCCTGGAGCTAGCACGGGCAGCCATTTCAGTTCCTTCTGCGGGCCCCGAGCCCACCAACGCTCAACACGAGGTAGCCGGACGTAGAGCTCGTTACCCAACCGGTAAATGGCGTTGACGGTGCCGGTCGATTCGAACTCGGTCACCGGGTGGTCATTCAGGAGCGGGAACTGGTCCGCGACGAGCCTGCGAACAAGGTCGGCGCTGATGTCGACCTCATCGGTATGCATCCTCATCCGTTGCTCCTCACCGTCGCTGCTCTTGGCGGCGAGCAGGATAGAACCGGGAGCCGCCGCAGGAAACTGGTTTTACGGGATACGAAGTTGCGCGGAACCACCATGGGCGCTCGCCTGCCCCGTTTACCAGCACCTAAGATCTGACCGTCAGCAGACTGTGGCCGCCGCTTTAAATAAGCTCGCCGAGGACGAACTAAGCCGTGCACAGATGGTCCGCAAGCCGGCTGTCGAGCAGCCTTCGGGCACGCGGCGGACACGCGGCCTCAATCAGACGGCCGGAAGCCCCAATGATGATCATTAATCGGACTGACGAACCGATAACTGACCGGCACGGAAGACCACAGATGATCTTGGCGCCCCGAGCAGGACTCGAGCCTGCGGCCTACTGCTTAGGAGGCAAACCCGAACCAGGCCAGACGACGCCCACCGTCGGCCTACGTCGCGCTGACCTGCAACGAAATCGCCTGACGACGCCCGGCTCCTGCTGAGGTTGGCTCCCAGTTTGGCTCCCCGCGAGGCGGTGGCAGGGACGGTTAGGTCGGCCCGTCCTTGCCAGCAAATTGGCACGGCGACCATCTGGAGCCGGCAACGGCCTGTTGCCGCGAACTGCCGTCCTCGGCTCGGTTCCGCAGGTCACCCGGATTAGCCGGCGTCGTCTCCGTCGTCAAAGCTGACCAGGGGCAGGTCCGTCTGGCGGAAGTCGTTCCCGACGCACAGCAGCTTTTCGCCGGCGATGGAAGCGGTCGCATAAGTACAGCACTCGCCAAAATTCAAGGCCGCCGGATGCCTGCCCTTGCCGAAACGGGAGTAAGCGTCGAGTGCCACGGCCACATGGCCCTCGTCGAACGCCACGGTATGGATGGCGTTTTCCTGCAGGAAGCGCGCCAGCACCGTCCTCCCCCTTGGCCCAAGGCGCGCCGTTAGCACGATTCCCGATTCCAGCTGGGTCGGCGCGCCGATCCGGATCCCCGTAGAGGCCGCGAGTTCATGGACGATGCGTTCATGGCCCGGTTCTTTGCCGATAACCGCTAGCACCGCCGACGAGTCGATGATCATGCGCCATCTTCACCAAAGCCCAGGATTTGCTCGCGTTCGGCCTTGGACAGCGGCTTACCGAGTTGATCCGGCGGGAACAGCGGCCAGATCTCTTCCTCCAGAAACCGGGTGAGGCGTTCTTCCCGCTGCCTAACAGTCGGGCGAGACAGCGATTCGAGCACTTGGCGCAAGGCATACCGGACGGCTCCGGTCTTGGTGTTGCCAGTCAGGGCGGCGACCTCGCCGGCCAAGCGTTCGGTCTCTGGATCCTTGATGTTAAGCGCCATACTAAACATGGTACCCCAGTAGGTGGAAAGGTACCAGCCGACTCTGGCTCCCGATGCCGCTATTCATGACCAATCCCGGCGACATCACCGGCCGGACCCTCCTGCCAGTTACGCCGGTCACCGGCCCGGCCATCCCGCACAAACGACCATCGATCCGGTGGCACACCGTCCGCCCGGGCCGCCGTTTATGGCCGTCGGAATGGAGCTGACGGAATCACCTCCAGTGGAACCGATCTCGCCTGTGCGCGCGGCCGCGGCGGCACGGGGCGGCCTCGGCGCGAGGGCCAGGCGGGTGATTGCATGGTCGCCAGATGCCTGGCTGCAGCGCCGTGAAACCTCGCCCCGGCCGACACGGTCAGGCCCCACTGAGGCCGGAGCGGTGGAAGGTCAGCGAGCCCCGGGTTCCCGGGCGGAGCTGACTCACCGTCGTCGTCGTCCCAGCGGCGCCGGTACTGGTCGGGAATATCGCCCCAGCCCCAGTACGGCAGCAGCGAGTCCGGCAGGATCCCCAGGACCTCAACCGGGTCGATCCGGCGCGCGCCGACGGTGCACAGGTGGGCCCAGTCGTCGCCGAGATCGAACACGTAGGCGAACTGCTCTCCCGGCTGCAGCGCGACAACTTCACTCGCCGGTAGTCGTCGGTGACTTCGCCCTCGATCTCCCAGTGCGCGTCAGGATCGCACAAGCGCCTGCCGTCGGCGAGGGTGAAGTCCTGCAGATGCGAGCGGTCCCAGCGGGGGAACGCGTCGTCGATAGCGTCGGCGAGCTGTTTGAAGATGTGGCTGCGCGCGGCCGCGAAGATCCGTCGTGGCCGCGGCCAGTACTGCTCGCCGTGACCCTCGATCAGGTCGACCCGGATCGACAACCAAGTCTGAGCCACTTCACCCCTCCGGTCGGTCAAACTCAGCCAGGATGCCTGGCCTGGCAGCAGGCTGGCCACTTCCGAGCTCGGACGTCAGGGTGCACAGCGAAGGCTCATTCAGGCCGAAGGCCGTCGCGCCGCGCCAGTCAGGCTGTCACGAGGTGAACCGCTGTTAGCGGCCATCGCGGCATGGGCCCGCGCGCACCTCGGCGGAGCTGGCTCGCACGCTCATTGCTTGCCCGTTGAATGCGGCGTAGCGTCTTGGTCCGGAAGTCGTGCTCGCTTGCCCCTGCAGACGAGACCGAGGCTTCCGGCTGCTCTGGACCTCGGCGGCGCCTCTAGCGCGCAATCAAGCCGAGGTGGCAGATGACGGCACCGGTGCCCTACCGCGTCCCTGCCTGCGCGGCCGCACTGGCCGAGGCCCGGGCCCTGGCTGCCCGGAGAGCCTGATGGGCACCTCGCCGGGAAGGTCCCGCGCCGCGGGAACGTCCTACGTGAGGAACCGCGCGCAGACTGAGCTCCCTATTCTCATGGACGTCCTGGACGCGAGCCCGGTCATGGGCATCGACTGGGACGCCGACCGGGCAGTGACCGAGCTGTACAGCACGCACTACCGGTCGCTGATACGGCTCGCCGCGCTCCTAATCCGCGACGTCGCCACCGCGGAGGAAGTGGTCCAGGACTCGTTCGTCGCCATGCACAGCCGGTGGAGGCGACTCTGCGACAGCGACAAAGCGCTGGCCTACCTGCGGCAGTCTGTTGTGAACCGGTCGCGTTCCGTGCTGCGGCACCAGGTCGTCGCAGACCGGAACGCGCCCGAGCCTCCGGCGGATATGACCAACGCCGAGCACGGCACCATTGTCCTGCTGGAGCGCTCAGCCGTCGTGGTCGCCCTGCGCGCCCTGCGTCCCCGTCAGCGCGAGGTACTAGTGCTGGCCTATTACGGCGATATGAGCGAGGCGCAGATCGCTTCGGTCATGGGCATTAGCCGCGGGTCGGTGAAGTCCCACACGGCGTTCGCGATGAGCGCACTGCGCGCCATCCTCGAGGCAGAGGCATAGTCCGGCCTGACGCCTCGCCGGCGGGGCGGCCACTGAATCCCAGGTCTCCCGATGGTGCGGGGAGGACCAGCTGCAACAGGTCCGCCCCCGATCTCGTTCCCGTCCACGCCAGCGGACAAGCAACTGGGCTCAACGCAGGGGGAAATCCGGCTTCCGATTCTAATCGGCGCTGGCGGGGTGTTCTGGCTCGGCAGCAATGGGCTGCGCGGCCGCAATGGCGAGCAGCGCGAGCGCGCACATGGACAGCGTGGCGCGGCGGTGGAGGGAGTTCGTTGAACCTGCCGGCCAGCGCCATGGACAGATCGGGGATCTTGCGCTGCAGGGCGGTTGCGGCTAGGTGCGCGCGAATGCGCTGCCCGATGTTGCCCTCTCTGACGTTGGCCAGGCCCGCTGACTCGGCTTGGCGCAACCGCTACAGCCCTGCGCCGCCCAGCGGAGGTCCCGCGACCTGCGATGATCGCCTGACGGCTGCGGCCAGCCGCCGATAGCCGGGACAGCTCAGCCAGCGCGGCCGACGATGCCTGCCATCTCGTCGGAGCCGAAGGCGCGCAGCGTCTTGCTGCGGATGTTGCCCGCAGAGCCGAGCCGGAGCAAGGCGGCGACGCCGGCCTCGTCGTCCGGGAAGTCCGCGACACAGACGATGTCGTACTCGCCGACTGTCCACAGCAGTTCCCGGACTCTGCCTCCGGAGCTTTGGACCAGCTTGGAGAACTCGTCGGCGCGCTGTGTGGTGTCTCGGAAGTTCTTGATGCCCTGCTCGGTCCAGTTGATCAAGGACACGAAAGTTGTCATGCTGGTGCCCCCTCGCCTGCGCAAATGTGCACCTAGTTGTTCCCGCCAGCAGGCCAGCCAAGCGGACGCCCAGGCCATGCCCGGAACCCCTGCCGACGTAATCCAGGACCATCCGGTCATACCGCTTACAGTTCCGTCGCGCGGTGAACTGAGGTCCGCCCGTTGCTGCTGCTTGCGGCCGTGGCATGGCAGAAATTGATTGGCTCCCAGTTTGGCTCTCAGCAGACACGGGTCCGAACATATGTCCTATTCTGGAAGGACGTTTAGCGTTATCCAGCGACATTAAGCCCCAGCCAGCGACGCCGCACCCGCCGCAAGATCTGACGAAGGAGCGATTGCTCGCAGGCAGTTAACATCGCGCTGAACTGAATGGCGAAAAAATCTCTCTACGTGCTCCTCTGCGCCCCGAGCAGGACTCGAACCTGCGGCCTACTGCTTAGGAGGCAAACCCGAACCAGGCCAGACAACGCCCACCGTCGCCCTACGTCGCGCTGACCTGCAACGACAATCGCCTGACGACGCCTGACGACGCCTCGGCCCCTGCTGACCTTGGCTCCCAGTTTGGCTCCCCGGAGATCGTTAGCTCCGCTAAGAAGTCGGCACAGCCCGGGCGAGTCTCCGCGTCTGCCAGGCAGTCTGACCTGCCGAGCTTGACCAATGCTGCCAGCTCCGCCAGCGGCATTCGGCCTCCCCGCGACAGAGAACCACGGGGTGTCCCCAGTCGAGCTGGGATCTACGGGCCGGCCACCCGGGCGGGCGGGACAGGTGCTGTTTACAATTGTAAACTGCCCTTCACGGGGTTAGACGTCGACTGGCAGCACGGCGAGGATCACATGCAGACCGGGCACCAGATCACGGTGCAGGCGGCTAACGAGGCACTCGCCGATCCTGACGCGCTGCTGTTTGACCCCGACCCCAAGAGCACGTCAGGCCAGAGTGCCCGCGTGATCGGCTACTCGCCGACCGCAGCCGCGGTCCTGGTGGTCATCCTCGTCCGGCGCGAGGACAGGCCAGGATCAGGGCGGGGCGCCAACGGCTGGCGGGCAAATAGCACAGACCGCCGGATCTACGCTGACGGGACCCAGCGCCATGAGTGACCCCAGGCAGGTAGTCGAGCAGATTGCCTCCGAAGCCGACGCCACCGCCGACCAGCCGATGCCACCCGGTGCCGTCTTCACCCGACCGAACAAGTCGGTCACCGTCGCCACCCGCCTCTCCCCCGAAGACCTAGCCGACATCGAGCGCCTGGCCGGCCGCCTGGACGTGCCGCCGTCCAGCCTCATCCGCGGATGGATCCTCTCCGGCCTCAACGCGCACAAGGACGAGACCGTGCAGAGCACCATCGAGAAAATCTCCGCCGACGTCCAGCGACTCCGCGAACTCGTAGCCTGACCAAACCAACCCGGCACGCACAGCCGACCCCCGGCGCTCCCATCACCCCCACGGACGCGAGCGCCGGCTCAGACGCTCGTGCCGAATAGCGGGCTTTGACTGAGCGAATAGTCATGCTGTGATGCGCATGACTACTCGCAATATTGGGAGCCGACCGTCAGGCCGTGGCGGCCCGCCACCCGGCGTCGTTGCCGCGTTCAGAGCGCACGTAACGCCGAATATTTGCGCCGCGCTTGGGGACCACCTCCGTCGTTAGCGGCGCGCAGATTATCTATTCGGTGCCCGTCCGGAGTCACCATAAGCTCCGCTGCGACCAGTCATCGCGCTGGAGGCTGTCCCGGTGGATCCATGTTCGCCCAGCAACGCGGCAGGGCGGTCGGCCGCTTGGCGGTGGCGTGCTCGGGCCAGCGCCGCTGGGAATCTTCACCTCAAATGCAAAACCGGCAGGGCGGTCGGCGCGCGGAAAGAGCCTGCTATTACAGCGGTCGATCGTGATCTTGTTGCTGAGGCGCCGCGGACTGTCGGTCGTGCGGACGAGACCGGCCTTCGTGAGCGTGAGCGTCCGTTGCTTCTCTGTCTGCCTGAGTGCGCCGACGGAGGGAATCCCTGATTGCGCTGAGCCTGGCCGCTGCGGCTGGAGTCCACTCGATCCTTTGTTCGCTGGCACGCAGGGCGTCGTCGATCTCGCCGAGCTTGGCGGTGGACACTTCACCCGCCCGCTCGATCAGGTCGTCCCCTCTCAGAGTGGTCAGCCAGGTGCACGGGGTAGAGTCCGGCCACGGGAACCCGAACCGCAGCACGCCTTCAAAGGGCAGCCCTTCCGGGACGCCGACTGCCACTTCGATTCCAAGGCCGGAGATGTCGGTGTCCGCTGCAGCGACGACCTGCATTGCTCGGAACGTGGATGGATCTTCCTCCGACAGCAGTACGACAGGCCGTCGCTCGTCGAACTGGGCCCACCAGACCTCGCCTCGTCGCATGTGTCCTCCTGGCGCGAGATGGCAAGCGGATGTTGGCCGGGCGCGGCTGGAAGTGATGCAGCCCTGCCTGCCGCAGGCTGTAGTTCTTGGGTGCTGGTGCTGGTGCTGGAGGCAGACGGTCACCGTCTGATCATCCGGGTTTGCCACCACTTATGACGATCTTCTGGTAATCGCTGGCCCCAGCGTAGTCCCTGGCCGCTGGGTGGGACATTCGATGAGCTGATGACCCCACCGGTGCCGGGTGCGAGCGCATTTGGCACACAGACGCGTTTGTCCGGCGTCAGAAAGGTTCACGTCTCTGGGCGGCGTGTCTGTCGAGGGCGCGCATACGTCGCTAAGTCGCCCGTGCCTCCGGAGAACTCTGCCAGGGGAAGCCACTATGCCGCGTGAGAACCTGGCGGACATAAACCTATCCGTGGCCCGTAGAAGTCAGCCCCAGAAGAAGGCCGCCACCGGTACGGACCTTCGCCTCGATGACCTCGACGCCGTCAGGCCCCGAATTTGCGTTGCCGCGCCGCGCAGCTGCGGAGGGCGCGGAGAAAGTCGATCTCGCGGAACGCCGGCCAGTACGCCTCGCAGAAGTACAACTCGGAGTAGGCGCCCTGCCAGAGCAGGAGGTTGGAGAGGCGTTGCTCTCCGCTGGTGCGAGTCACGAGGTCGGGCTCGGGACGGCCGACCGTGTTCAGGTGAGCGCTGATTTCGCTACCGGCAAATACCTGTCGCTGTCGGATGGTACCGGGACAGCCGAGCAAACATGGAGCAAACACCGCGGCGGCTCCGGGCCTAGCCGATTGATACATTCCGTAATAAGACCTGCTACAGAGGACGAAAGGTTGGGGTGATCGTTCCGCCGGCCGGGTGACTTCCCGGTCGGCGCGGAGTGCCTGGGTTCGACGTTATCGCTGCCCGCAGAACGCGATCTCCAGCGCGTTCCGCTGATCGCGCTCGAACGCGGCCGTCTCGGTGCCCGTCGGCGGCGGGACGCTCATCGTGTAGCTGTTGTAGGTCATGACGGCCTGGCGGGAGCCGTCGGGGCTGGTGTAGGCGATGGTCTTGTAGCCGTTGGGGGCTCCGCCGTCATGCCCCCACGCGGTGCCACAGGACAGCTGAACGCTGTAGATGCCCAGCCCGTAGTGCTCGGCGAACAGCTCGCCGGTATCGTCAACGGGCGTGGTGGCCAGCAGTTCGCGCTGCTGCGCGGGGGGCAGCAGCCGGCCGGTCAGCAGTGCCTGGTAGAATGTCGCGACGTCATCGACGGTGGAGATTATTGCCCCGGCGGTCCACGTGGCGGACGGGTTTATCGCGCTGGTGGCGTCGATGGTGCCTTGATAGCCGTGCGCGTACGGCGCGGTGATCTGGGTGCTGGTCAGCGGAAACGAGATATCGCGCAGGCCGAGCGGCGTCAGGATCCGGCGGCTGATCTCGGTGCCCGGGCTCTGCCCGGTCACCTTCTGGATGATCATGCCGAGCAGGATGTAGTTGGCGTTGGAGTAATTCCAGCCGTGCAGCGGCGGCCCGAGCGACAGCGCGATGTCGACGAGCTGCTGCGGCTGGTGCGTCTTCGCCAGGTTCTGCGGCGTCAGGAAGCCCGGCGCGTCCACGTAATCGCGGATCCCGCTGGTGTGCTGGAGCAGCTGGCGGACGGTGATCCGCGCCGGATCGTAGCCGTGGCCCGCGACAACTCCGGGCAGCAGCTGCTGCACGCTGTCGTCCAGCGACAGCCGCCCTGCGGCGGCCAGCTGCAGCACGACGGTGGCGGTGAAGGTCTTGGTAATGCTGCCGATGTACACCTTGTCCTGCGGCTGCATGGGCTGGCGGGTGGCCTTGTCGGCAAGGCCGGCCACCACGTGCGAGACCTGCCGCCGGTTCCGGCTCATGATGATCACGCCGGGCGCGCCGGCGGCGACCATCTGGTTGGCGACCTGCTGCAACCCGGCTGGCGGCCTGCCGGGCACCGACTGCGCGGAAACCTGCCTGCCGGACCCGCCCTGAGCAGCGAACGCATACGCCGATAACCCTCCGGCCACCATGACCACCCCGGTCAGCACTCCGGTAATGCGCAGGATGCGCCTGCGGGCCGCACTCCTCGTGAAGCTCATTGTCTTTCTCCCTTTCGTAGCGGATTGCGGTGCAGGGGGAACCGGGAACCGGCGCCGCTGGCTTCGTGTGCAGTCGGGCGTGGAATCGCTGCTGTTTCCATGGCTTGAAACGTTGCCCGCGGCATCCGCGCGCGCATCGGAGCGGAAGTGGAATCAGCAGAGCGCCGGAGATCGGACCACGGGGTGAGCTCAGTCCGGTGCGGCAAGGCCGTGCCGGAACGCGTACCCGACCAGCTGCCCCCGGTCGCGCAGCCCGGTCTTGCTGAAGATGTGGTTGATGTGGTCATACTCCAAGGCTCCCGGCCGGCCCGTCGCGGAGCCATCGGGCCAGCTCCCCGAATTGACCGGGAGAAAATCCCCCACGACGTCCGGGATCCGGTGGAGTTAACCCCACTGATCCTGGCCGTCGCGGTGACTTATCGTCAGGTCATGGGCATGACAGACCCAGGCCGCGGTGCGCGCTGGGATGCGACCTGGCGGATGGTCCTGCGGCGGGAGGCGAACGTCTCGGCCGCGGTCAGCCTGCTGGTGCTCGTCATCTGGGTCCTGAGCGGCGGTGGTTTCTGGCCGCGCTGGGTGTGGTTCGGGCTCGCAGTTCCGCTCGCGCTGCAGGCCGGCGTTCGCCGCGGGCTGCGCGCCCCCCGGGGCCACCGGCCGCTGACCGTGCACGGCGCCGTGAGCGTCGTGCTGGCGTTTACGGCGCTGGCCATTTGGGTGCTGGCGGGGGCGAACCGCGCATTCTGGCCGGTCTGGCCGGCACTGGGCCTGGGCATCACGCTCGCCCTGCACGTCTGGATCCGGCACGGCCTGCCGGCCGAGCGCGAGCGCGCGCTCATCGACCGGGTGGACGTGCTCACCCGGACCCGGAGCGGGGCTATCGACGTGCACGCGGCGGAGCTGCGGCGCATCGAACGCGACCTGCATGACGGCGCCCAGGCCCGGATGGTGTCGGTGGCGATGAACCTCGGGCTGGCGGAGGCGCTGCTGGACAAGGACCCGCAGTCGCTCGCCGGGTTGCTCGCCGAGTCCCGCTCGTCGATGCTCACCGCGCTGGACGAGCTGCGCACGGTCATGCGGGGGATCCAGCCGCCGGTGCTGGCCGACCGCGGCCTTGCGGGAGCAGTCCGCGCGCTCGCCCTGCACCTGGCCGTCCCGGTCAAGGTCGCCGGCGAGATCCCCGGACTGGCCCCGCCGCCGGTCGAGTCGGCCGTCTACTTCGCGGTCAGCGAGTGCCTGGCCAACGTGGTCAAGCACTCTGGTGCCCGGCGGGCCGAGGTCGGCCTCGGATATCGTGACGGCGTGCTGTGGGTGGTGGTGAGCGACGACGGCGACGGCGGTGCCAGCATGACCGCGGGCACTGGGCTGCGCGGCGTGGCCCTCCGGCTTGAGGTCTTCGACGGCACGATCGCGCTGACCAGCCCGGCGGGCGGCCCGACCGTGGTCCGGATGGAGGTTCCGTGCGAGCTGTCATCGCCGAGGATCTGACCCTGCTCCGGGACGGGCTGGCCAGGATCTTGCGGGCACATGACATCGAGGTGGCGGCGGCCGTGGGCGACCCGGTGGCGCTGGCCGTGGCGCTGGAGGAAGAGCATCCGGACATCGCGATCGTCGATGTCCGGATGCCGCCCACGTTCACCAACGAGGGCCTGGTGGCGGCCATCGGCGCGCGCGACAGGCGGCCGGGCATGCCCGTCCTGGTCCTCAGCCAGTACGTCGAGCCGCTGTACGCGCGCGAGCTCATGCTTTCGGGCGTGGCCGGCGTCGGCTACCTCCTGAAAGACCGCATCGCGGACGTCGGCGCGTTCGTCGACGCGGTCCGCCGGGTGGCCGGCGGCGGGACGGTGCTCGACCCGGACGTGGTGACCAGCATGCTCTCCCGCCGCGACCGCGGCCAGGCGATGGCCCGGCTGACCGCGCGCGAGCGCGAGGTGCTGGCCTTCATGGCGGAGGGCCGGTCCAACGCCGCGATCGCCGCCAAGCTGGTTGTCACGCCCAAGGCGGTCGACAAGCACATCAACTCGATCTTCATGAAGCTGGACCTGCCGCTAGACGCCGACGACAACCGGCGCGTGCTCGCGGTCCTGCGCTACCTCCAGGCGGACTAACCCCCGGGCCGGCACCCGCCACCTCAAACCAGGCATCGCCAGACGGCGAAGTTCCGCGGAAGTAGACGTTCGCGGCGTGCGTAAAGCCGAAAACGAATGTCTCAGTTCCGCAAGGTCGCATCCCAGCGCGCACCGCGGCCTGGGTCTGTCATGCCCATGACCTGACGATAAGTCACCGCGACGGCCAGGATCAGTGGGGTTAACTCCACCGGATCCCGGACGTCGTGGGGGATTTTCTCCCGGTCAATTCGGGGAGCTGGCCCGATGGCTCCGCGACGGGCCGGCCGGGAGCCTTGGAGTATGACCACATCAACCACATCTTCAGCAAGACCGGGCTGCGCGACCGGGGGCAGCTGGTCGGGTACGCGTTCCGGCACGGCCTTGCCGCACCGGACTGAGCTCACCCCGTGGTCCGATCTCCGGCGCTCTGCTGATTCCACTTCCGCTCCGATGCGCGCGCGGATGCCGCGGGCAACGTTTCAAGCCATGGAAACAGCAGCGATTCCACGCCCGACTGCACACGAAGCCAGCGGCGCCGGTTCCCGGTTCCCCCTGCACCGCAATCCGCCATCGAGGGGTGGCTGCCTGACCAGCCAGCGCTGCACGGCGTGCTGGTCAAGGTGCGCGACCTCGGACTGACCTTGGTCTCGGTCCGCCGCCTAGGCCCAGGAGGGCAAGACAGATGCCGCGGATCCGCACTCTCAAGCACAGGCCCGGCTCGCGCAGTGCACAGCAACCGCCGCTGCCAGCCGACGCCCGGGACCCCGGCATCGTCCGCGCCCACCAGGGCACGCCGGGGCGCGATGACCATCCCTACCGGCAACCGCTCACTAGCTAGAGAGGTCACAGTGCATTCAGCCTTGGATCAAACCTCCCGCGACAGCCGGGAGAAGCGCCGCAAAGCCAGGGCGCCGGTCGCCGAGCGTGTCGCCGGGTGGAGCGCGAGACACCGCAAGACCGCGGTCTTCGGCTGGCTGCTGCTGATCGCCGCCATCTTCATGGCAGGCCAGGCGATCGGCTCGGGGAATCTTCCGCAGTACGACGCCGGGCAGGCCGGGCGGGCCGAGCGGGCCATGAACCAGGTCGCGCCCGCGCAGTACAACGCTTTCGCCGAGAGCGTGCTGATCCAGGCGCGCGCCCCCGGCGTCACGTTCGCGAACAACGCGAGCATGCGGCAGGCCGCGCGCGAGGTGGCAGCCGCGCTGTCGGCCCTGCCGAAGTCCGCCGCCGGCATCCGCAGCCCGCTGTCCTCAGGCGGGCAGTCGCTGGTGTCGAAGGACGACCGCAGCGCCCTGGTCACCTTCCAGGTGCCCGGCAACGTCGCCGACGTCAGCCAGGCGGCAACCGCCGACCAGAACGCGGTCGCCACCGTGCAGGCCCGCCACCCGGACCTGCGCATCGCCGAGTCCGGCGCCGCGAGCATCCAGCAGGCGATCAACAACGACCTGACCTTCAGCAAGGCCGAAGAGACCTCGCTGCCGGTCACGCTGATCCTGCTGCTGATCGTGTTCGGCGCCCTGGTGGCGGCCGGCATCCCGCTGCTGCTCGCCGTGACCTCGCTGCTGCCGGCCCTCGGAGTCTTGACGATCGTCAGCCACGTGCTGCCGGTGGCCAGCTCAATCTACGAGGTGGTGGTGATCATCGGGATGGCGGTCGGCGTCGACTACTCGCTGTTCTACCTGCGCAGGGAACGCGAGGAGCGGGCCAGCGGCCGGTCGTTCCCGGAGGCACTGCGCATCGCCTCCCGCACCTCCGGGCGCACCATCCTGGTGTCCGGCGTGACCGTGATAGCCGCGATGTGCGCGCTGTTCCTCGTCGGCGCCGGGCCGTTCGCCGGCATCGCGGCCGGCACCATCGCGGTGGTCGCCATCGCGGTAGCAGGTTCGCTCACCGTGCTGCCCGCGCTGCTGGCCTGGCTCGGGCCGCGTGCCGACCAGGGACGGATCCCGTTCCTTGGCCGGCGGCGTGCCGCCGCCCGGCCGTCGCGCGCGTGGGCGGCGCTGGCTCGCAGCGTGGTCGCCCGACCCGTGATCTGGGGCGGTCTGGCCGCCATAGCGCTGCTCGCGCTGGCCGCCCCGGCGCTCGGCCTGCGGATCGGGCAGCCGCCCATGGACGCGCCCTACAACCTCCCCGTGGTGCAGACCATGACCGCGATCGAGCACGCGTTCCCGCAGGCCCCAGCGCCCGCGGAGGTCGTGGTGACCGGCCCGGGCGTGACCGGCCCGAAGGTGGCGGCCGCGGTCGGCGCGCTGCGTGCCCAGACCACGGCCACCGGCCCGCTCCGCGGGCCGGTCACGGCTACCTCCATCGGCGGCGGCCGGGCGCTGGTCGTGAACGTGCAGCTGGCCGGCAACGGAGAGGACACGGCGTCCTACACTGCCCTGACGGCACTGCGCGACAAGGCCCTGCCCGCCACACTGGGCAAGGTGCCCGGGATCAGCTACGCGGTCGCCGGCGACACCGCCGTCGGCCACGACGACGTCCAGGCGGTGCACGACAAGACGCCCCTGGTGTTCGCCGTCGTCGCCGTGCTGGCCTTCCTGGTACTGCTGGCAGGCTTCCGGTCGGTCGCGGTCCCGGTCGTGTCGATCGTCTTGAACCTGCTGTCGGTGGCGGCGGCCTACGGGCTGATCACGCTGATCTTCCAGGACGGGCGGCTGCAGGGACTGCTCGGCTTCACCTCCTTCGGCGCGATCACCTGGTGGGTCCCGCTGTTCATGCTCGTGTTCCTGTTCGGGATCAGCATGGACTACCACGTGTTCATCCTCAGCCGCGTCCGCGAGCTCTGGACGCGGGGCGCCTCGCCGCGGGAGGCAATCGTCGCAGGCATCTCCTCTAGCGCCGGCGTGATCACCAGCGCCGCGCTGATCATGGTGGCGCTCTTCTCGATCTTCGCCACGCTGCCGCTGATCGAGCTGAAGGTCATGGGCGTCGGCATGGGCGCTGCCATCCTGATCGACGCCACCGTAGTCCGCGGCGTCCTGCTCCCGGCGGCCCTGTCGCTGCTCGGTGACCGCGCCTGGCGCCTGCGCCAGCACCCGCAGCCACGGCAGGTGAACCAGCCCGTCGCGGCCGGGCCTCCCTCCTAGGACGCCAGCTCGCATGGTCATGGGCCGCCAGTGACCGCAACCCCGGGGCGGCCCATAACCATGCAGGACGCAGGCTCGCCGTCTCAGCTACACGCGCCATTGGTCCGGCCGGTCTGGCTGTCTGCTTGTTAAGACACATGATAGGGAAGGGGTACTGGTGAAAGGCGATGCGCTAGGCAGCGGCGGAAACGAAGACGTCGTCCGCCTGGCCGGGGTGACCAAGCGCTACGGCGGCAGGAGTGCCGCCACCATCGCGCTCAACGACATCACGCTGGGCTTCGAGCGAGGCAGCTTCACCGCCGTGATGGGGCCCTCGGGCTCGGGCAAGTCCACGCTGCTGCACTGCGCGGCGGGCCTGGACCGGCCCACGGCGGGCACGGTCACATTGGACGGGACGGACCTGACGAGCCGGCCGGAGCGGGCCCTGGCCCGGATACGGCGCGAGCGGATCGGATTCGTCTTTCAGTCGTTCAACCTTCTGCCCGAGCTCAGCGCCGCCGACAACGTGGCGCTGCCGCTGCGACTGTCCGGCAGGAACCCGCGGCGGGCGGCCGTAACGGCGGCGCTCGACCAGGTCGGGCTGGGCGGCAAGCACCGGTCGAGGCCCGGCCAGCTCTCCGGCGGGCAGCAGCAGCGCGTCGCGATAGCCCGCGCGCTGATCGGCTCCCCGAGCGTCGTCTTCGCCGATGAGCCCACCGGCGCGCTCGACTTGGTGACTGGCGCCGAGGTGCTCGGCCTGCTCGGCTCGCTGGTGCGAGCGGCCGGCGCGACGGTCGTGATGGTGACGCACGATCCTGTCGCCGCCTCGCGCGCGGACCGGGTCGTGTTCCTTGCCGACGGCCGGATCGCCGGCGAGATATTCCGGCCGCAGGTGGACGCGGTCGCCGCACGGATGGCCCACCTTGCCGACCGCGGCCAGGCCGCGGCTGCCCGGACGGAGCCGTCATGGTAATTCTCGGCCTGGCCGTCCGGTCGGTGCGCCACCAGCCCGCCGCCTTCGCCGCTTCGTTCCTCACGCTGGCCCTGTCGGCGTTCCTTGTCACGGTGTGCGGCGGCGTGTTCGAGACCGGCCTGACTTCCGAAGTCCCACCGCAGCGGCTGCTGACCGCGCCGGTCGTCGTGACAGGCGCGCAGGACTACCTAGGCACTCCGCTGCCCGAACGCAACCGCCTCGCTCCCGGTCTTGCGAGCGAGATCGCCGCCGTCCCCGGCGTTGCGCGCACCGTACCCGACGTGTCATTCCCCGTCACGGTCCTGAGCGGCGGGCAGGCGGACGGCCCGCCCGTCGATGGGCACGACTGGTCCGCTGCCCAGCTCACGCCCTATCGGCTGATCAGCGGCCGGGCGCCCACGGGCCCCGGTGACGTGGTGCTAGACGCGCACCTCGCTGACAGCCTGCACCTAACGATCAATAGCCGGCCGCAGGCGCAAGCGCACGGCACCGTTGTCACCTTGCGCGTGACGGGGATCGCTGATTCCACTACGAGCCAGGCCCCGGCGCTCTTCGTGACAGACGCACGCGCCAGCGCGCTGACCGGGCAACCCGGCCTGGTGGACTCGGTCGCGGTATATCCCAGCCCCGGCGTAGCGACCGGTTCGCTGGCCAGCCGGATCACGGCCGCCCTTCCGCATGGCAGCGCACTCGTGCTGACCGGAGACGCCCGTGGCCGGGCCGAGTTCCCCCACGCGGCCGGCGACAGCTTTTTGCTCATCCCGCTCGCCGCCGTCTCAGGCCCGCTCATCATGGTAATCGCGATTTTTATCGTGGCTAGCACGCTGGGGCTGGCTGTCCAGTTGCGCCGCCGCCAGATCGCGCTGCTGCGCGCCGTCGGCGCGACGCCCCGTCAGCTACGGCGCCTGGTGCTCCGCCAGACCCTCCTGGTCGCGATCCCTGCAGTATGTCTTGGCCTGCTCCCGACCGAGGCGGCCGGACGGCAACTGCTCTCCGCGATGGCCGACCACGGCCTCGTCACCGGGGGCCTGATTTACCACCAGAACTTTATTCCCACCCTGATCGGCGCCGGCATTGCCGTGTTCACGGGCGTGATAGCCGCGCTCATTGCTTCGCGCGGCGCTATCCGCGTGCCGCCCGTCGAAGCGCTGGGCTCCGACAACACGCCACAGCCCTGGATGAGCTGGCCGCGGCTCGTGCTCGGGCTGCTGACCCTGGCGGGCGCGATAGCGCTCGGGGTCGTCACCGCGCTCGTCTTCAACGGGCCAATCGCCGCGAGCACCGCGGGGCCGTCGGTCATGGCGTGGGTCGTCACCATGGTGCTGCTCGGCCCGGCCCTCACCCGACCGGTACTGTGGGTACTCGGCAGGGTCGCCGCCGCCCTCGCCCCGCGTACCGGCCATCTCGCGATGCTGACTATCCAAGGCCGGGGCGCCCGTACTGCCGCCCTGGTCACCCCGGTCATGCTTGCGACGGGGCTGGCGACCGCTTTGCTGTACATGCAGACATCGCAGCAGGCGGCGGCCGAGCACCTCTACGCCCAGCACCTCCAGGCCAACCTCGTGATCTCCTCGCCCGCCAGCGGCCTGCCGCTGGGCCTTGCCGCCCAGGTGAGCCGCCTACCGGGTGTCGTCGCATCGCCGCTGGTCACCAGCAACGGCTTCTTCAACCAGTCACCGGGCGCTCAAGACGACGGCAATCCCGACACGACACCGCTGCTCGGCCTGGACGGAGCAACCGCCAGCCGGGTCGCCAGCTATCAGGTGACCACCGGCAGCCTTGCCCGCCTGTCCGGGGACACCATCGCCATCCCTGCCACCTGGGCCAAGAGCGGCCAGAGGGTGGGCGACACCGTGATGCTGCGGTTCGGCGACAACACCGTCACGCGGCTGCGGATCGTGGGCCTCTTCACCGCCCAGCGCGGCTACCCCGTGTTGCTCCTTCCCGCCGCGCTGCTCGCACCGCATACGACCAGCGGGCTGGCCGAGCAGGTTCTCGTAAGCACCGCGCCGAATACCGACCTGAACTCGCTCGAGCGCAACCTCAGCCGCATGGCAGCTGATATTCAGGTAAGCAGCCGGTCCGAGACGCTCGCGGCCTTCTCAGCGCAGGATCAGTCAACGGCGTGGATATATTACATACTCATCGCGGCGGTGGCCGCGTATGTGACCGTGTACCTGATCTCCTCGACCGTGGCGGCCACGACACGGCGCCGCCCCCAGCTGCACATGCTGCGGCAAATCGGCGCCAGCGGCAGCCAGGTCGGTCTGGCGATGACCATCGAGGGCGCGCTTGTCGCCGCCACTGGGATCGTGCTCGGCACCCTGGTCGCGCTGGCGACACTACTGCCGTTCGACAACGCGATCGGAGCGCCGGGCCTGCCCGCCGGGTCACCGCTGATCTACCTCACGGTCATCGCCCTGGCAGCCGCACTGACCATCGCGGTCACCAGCCTGTCCGCACGGCTACTGCGCACCGCCCCCAGCCAGGTGTAACCGCTCCGGCGCACCGAAATACCCCGGTGGCGGAAACACCCGCGAGGACCGCGACCCGGGCCGCATGGCTGCCGTCAATGGCCGGCCGAGACCCGCCAGGCGCTGCGTGAGCCGGGCTAGGCCCGGTCCGGCGCGGTACGACTCCCGGTGCCCGCGCTGGAGGTCTAGACCATTGGTCTAGCGAGCCCTGGGCGTCGCTGGCCGTGCGAGACGGCCCGGCTCCGGGGCGAATGCCCCGCCTCGGGCGCCGGGCGGCCCGTTTTGACAAAACCCGGGTTGCTGGGTCCGTGCGCGCGAGCAGCCACGGAGCAACCACTGGGACAAAACGGACACATAAGAAATGCCCTGGGTGATAAAAGCCCAGGTCAATACGGGTGCGCCGCCAGGGACTTGAACCCCGAACCCGCGGATTAAGACAGGGAGGCTGCGGCGCTCTGAACGCTCTGCCTGCAGAAACGCAGCACACTCGTGCCCGGAAAGCACCAGGCGCACACAGTTCTCATGGAACTCGTTCCACGAGACGTTCCACGCCGCTGGGCACGACACCCCAGCGAGGTAGCCACGGAGAGTGACGACCCGGCCGAACAGCTTGACTGAGTGGCACCTGAAGGGATGACCTGAGCGCGCAAGCAGTGCGCGTCACATCACTCACATGCCTGAATTGAGCGCGTTGCTGAAACGCATGCTTATGCACTGCACCGGATACTCGTGCGCGGAACGGAGCGACGTACCAGAGTGAACTAGCTACGCCTAGTTCACTCGGCCGCCCCATCCGCTGACCCTGCCGACGAATCTTCGTCATGAGCACGCCGTCAGTCGGCCGACGTCTCTTCCGCGGATCTGGCACCGTGCTCGCGAAGCCAAGTCGCGACCGCTTCTCTGCGAGTGTCCGGTCCGGGGGCGGCATCAAGGGGGGTGTGCCTTGAGTGGTCGGGGACGGCGTTGATGTCGGCTCCCCGTGCGAACAGGTACTCGGCCGTCCGGCGCTGGCCACCGTGGCAGGCCTGCCAGAACGCGTGGTTGATGTCCTCGGAGCTGGGGGGCGGGTCAGAATCCAGTAGCTCCTTCACCCGGCCTGTCATTCCCAGGGCTGCGGCGTGCCAGAGGCTTTCCACCGTGGCGCCGCGCTCGACCAGCAGGCGCGCCACGTTCCAGCAGCCGTAACCCACGGCGTCGTCAAGCGGCGTGCCACCGGCGATCGAAGCCCCGGGAGCTTCGATGTCGGCCCCGCCGTCGATGAGCGCCTCGGCGACCTCCGAGTCGTCGCTGCTCGCCGCCCAGTGCAGCGGGGTCTCGGCGTGCCAGGACCCAGTCACTGGCGCGCTGGGGTCCGCGCCGGCGTCGATCAGCAGCCGCACGATCTCCGGGCCGTTCGGGAAGTAGCCGGGCCAGTCGGTGACGACATGGAGCACCGAACGCGTCCCGCCCTTGGCGTCACGGATGCGAGCGCTGGCTAGGCCTGCGTGTTCGCGGAGAAGCGAACCGGCGGCATCCGCGTCGCCTTGGCGAACGGCTAACACGATGGCTACTGCCAGCGGGTCGTCGTCTTGGATCTCCACAGCCATCATCCTGCTCCTCTACCGCGGCTACGGTGCTCCGGACGGTGAACCAGCTTCGGCATGTTCACTCGGCGCCTGTTTGTAGGCGAGCCTAGCTAACCGGCAGCGCATAAACCGAGACGCTGGTGCTCGACGGCCAAGGCTTATTCACCCCATCCCGGGGCGGCTTGGACCGCAACTCGGAATCGATGATCGTGTAGCGACGCCTCCTTGGCCATCGCCCGGATGCTTGCATAACTATCTACGCTCGACGCACAGCGCAACATCCGGATCTGCCGCGGACGGGCTGTCTGCGAAGCCCCTTGCCCGCCTGGTGCGGCAGCATCGCGCGCACTGCCGGGGTCCACGGCCCGTTGGCCCGCCGCTCGGCAACGTCCACCCGGCACGCCTGGGCCAGCTCGATGGTGCCGGGGGCCTGCATGACTCCGAGCGGGCCGAGCAGATGATCGTACAGTTTGCCTAGTTCAGCTTCGACGAGGCCGAGCTTGCCGGCCGGCTGCTTGGACTGCAGCCACAGCGTCCAGTCCCAGAAGTGATCGTCGATTCCGCACAGGGTCGACGCGCTTGTGGGCCGTCAGTCCATCCGCCGCAGGCGCACCGCATGGACCTGCCCCCGGCCCTCCCGGGAAGCCCCCGCGCACCAGACGTGGAGCCAGCCGAACCTCGCCACTACCGTGCTGTCGAGGCTCACTAACATCGACTGGGTGCGTAACCTTGCACCCCATCGGGGTCTAGCGGCGTACCTTGAATCGCAGGTGTAGCACCCGGTCGCCCTGGATGTTTACGTGGGGATCCTCAAGTAGATGCTGCCCATCGATGCTGCCGAAGTAGCGCTTGCCCGACCCGAACACCACCGGCACCACATCCATCGCCACCTCGTCCACCAGGCCGGCCGCGAAGATCTGGCCGCCCACGTCGCCGGCGTTCACCGCGACGTTTCGCTCCCCGGCGAGCTCCTGGGCCTTGGCGATCGCAGCCGTCACGTTATCGAAGAAATGGTACGACGCCTCGGGATGCCAGCCCTCGGGCTTGGGCCGGTGGGACACCACGACCACGTGGTCGCCCGCAGGCGGCTGCCCCTCCCAGCCGTTCACCAGGTCGAACAGGTTGCGGCCCATCACGATCGCGCCGATCCCCTCCCACATCGGCCGGACGTACTCCGCCGATGCGCTTGAGACCTTGAAGCCGCTTCCAGCTCCGGAGTGTTCGTACTCCTGGTGGCCGCCTTCGGTGATCGGGATGTCCCCTTTGAAGTACCAATCGTGGAGTGGCCCGACGTCGTCGTTCCCGTCGGCGATGAAGCCGTCCACCGACACTACGTTGTGCATGAAGACTGTGCCCAACAGGTTCTCCTCGGGTCATCTGGCGCATTCGCCCCCGATCTTGTCGCACCCGGGGGCGACTGGGCTTGTAAAAAATCAATCAGCGGGCATCGGACCGCTGTCCGGCGGGAACCCCTGCTGGGCCGGGAACCGGCGCCGCAGGGCCAGGTATTCCGTCGGCGTGCGGCCGGTGAAGTCCTTGAACTCCCTGCCGAAGTGGGCCTGATCGAAGTAGCCCGCCGTTTGAGCGAGTTCCGGCCAGTCGACCGGACACAGGGCGTCCACGGACAGGATCAGCCGCGCAAAGCGGTAGATCCGCCCACTCGCTTCGGGGTGACCCCGACATGAGACTTAAACTGCGCGGCCAGGTGATTGCCACTCACCCCGGCGGACTCGGTCAGCGCACCGACCGGGACCGCGCCGTGGGAAGCCGCCAAACGCGCGCCTGTGCGCTGGACCAGGTCGAGACCGCGCGACGGTGCCTCGGCAAGTCGCGATCGCAGCTCCTCCTCAAATACCCGCAGTATCTCGGTGGCCGATGCGATGTCGCCGACCCGGTTGCGAATCCGGTCCAAGGACCGTTGCCAGACGGCGTCGACCGGCACCCACCGGTCCCGCAGCTCGGTCCCCGGCATGTCGACGAACGGCGACGTCCCCCAAGGCTTGAAGTGCACTCCGACGAGCCGCACCCGTGTGGGGTACTCGAAGAGGAACGCCTGGTCCATACACCCATGAACCACCCATCGGTGAACACTGCCGGCGGCACAGAATGGTTGGAATCCCACAGGCCGACGGGACCGCCCAGGTTGACGAACAGGTGTGCCGACGGCATCGGCGGGACGTTCATCCGGCGGTGGCGCGGCACCCCGGTCAGGCAGTAGATGTCGTCGATGAACCGGTCGAGCGGCGGGGCAGGCACCCGGCCGGCGTATTCCATGGACTCAGTTTGGCCGACGAGGGGTTCAGTTCGCGAGGGAGGCCGCAGGCGGCGCCACCGATCGGGTCTATTTCCGGACGCGGTAGCCGATGTGTGGCCTCCGGGATATCGATTACGCGGACAATCTCTAGTTCAAGCTCGCGCGAGAGCAGCACCAGCGTGCGATGCGTACCGCTGCTTACCCGCCTCGGCGCGACATGGCCGTTCGGTGCTCTACCTACCCTCCGAGCTGGGCGACCGACTAATGGCGGAAGTTCGGTGGTCACTCTCAGCGGCACGACCCGACGCCGGATTGGAGTATGCCGGTCGCTCACTTCGCATCGTCTCGTCGACTAGGCGCCCCCAGGGATCAGGCGCCGACCGCAAGGGCGCAGAGCGCAGACGGCTTCGGCGGCTCGATCAGTCCCGGTGGTCCGGACCTGCTGGCGGCGCCAGGTAGCCATGCGTGACCAGCCGCTGAGCTCCTGCTTCATACACTTCGGGATCGTCAGGGGCGATCGTGGCTAGCCCGTCTACATATCGGTTGAACATGCAAAACGCCGCCGCGATCAGCACGGTGTCGTGAATCTCCACATCGCTCGCGCCCGCTACACGGGCCGCGGCCACCAACTCCGCCGTGACCGCGCGGCCGCCGTCGCGCACCGCCGACGCGATCTGCAGCAATGCCTTCAGCTTGGCTGAGACGGCCGCAGTGTCGGGATCGGCACGGACCTGCGCCACCAGCTCCATGCCCTCCGGCAGCTGCGCGGCGGCGCAGGCCGAATGCGAAGACGCACAGTATCGGCAGTCGTTGAGCGCCGATACGTATGCCGCGATGAGCTCCCGCTCGCCGCGAGTGAGCGTGCTCGGCCCGCGCAGCAAAACCTCCGCCAGGTCACTCAGCGGGCGGCCTGTCTCGGGCCGGAACCGCAACAGCCCCCGGATCCCAGGCTCAGCAGAGTTCAGGGCGATGTGCGGCATGGGCGCTCCTCAATGACGCGACGACAGCCACGATCAGCATGCATCATCCGTGCGAGCAAGTTCGCCAGTCACCGGCATACCGGCCACAATTAAGATCCGGTCATGCCGCCAACGGGATGTGGGCAGTGCGTGTCTTCATCGTGCAGATCGGCGACTCGGCGTGATTCCGCTGACAACCTTCACCGCGTGGCCTGCGCCATATAGACCAGTTCTGTTCTCTTTGGCGCCGGTCATCGCCCGGGGGTGCGCGGGGAGCGGATCGGCGACGGGGACGACAGACTCCCACCCGCAGTTCGGGCATGTGCGGGCGTCGGCACGCTGAGGGATACTGCCGGGCATGGCGAGATTTGAGGACCAGGACCTGACCGATGCCGAATTTCGTGAGTGCGACTTGACCCGCGCCCGTCTGATCGGGGTGGTGATGCAGGACGCCGTCATCGACGGGCTGGTGAGCAATCTGGTGGTCAACGGTGTCGAGGTGACGCCGTACGTCGAGGCCGAGCTCGACCGGCGGCATCCAGTGCGGCTCCTGATCCGCTCGGCCGATCCGGCCGACCTGCAGCAGGCCTTCCGGCAGCTGGGGGCCGACTGGGCGGCCACTTTCAAGCGGCTCAGAGGTTTGCCCGACGGTTCCGAACACCAGCGGGTCGGCGGCGAGTGGTCGGCGGTGGAGACCCTGCGCCATCTGGTGTTCGTGCACGACTCGTGGTTCCGCCGCTGCTGCCTGGGATCGACCAAGCTGTTCACCGCGATCGGCTTGGCGTCCGAGTTCGTCCCCGACCAGGAGGAGCAGGGCCTGGATCGAGCGGCGGCCCCGAGCCTTGCCCAGGTGCTGGCCGTGCGCGACGTGCAGGGCGCCGAGCTGGAGCGCTGGCTGTCGACCGTGACGGCCGATGACCTGTCGGCGCCCGCGCCAGTGCCGACGGGACGGGGCTGGCCGCCGTACGCCGGGGGCAAGTCGGTGCTCGAGTGCCTGCACGTGGTGCTGAACGAGGAGTGGGCGCACCACGGCTTCTGCATGCGCGACGTCGACCTGCTCGAGAGGTGACCCAGGCGTGCCCGCGAAGGAGCTGTCCCTATACCGGCCCGGTGACGATTCTTTGTGAGCCGCCCCTGTTCCCGGACGCCTGTTGCCATCGCAGCGGTCCGGCGCAGAACCCCGATTCGGTCCGGGGGCGCGGTGCGAGGTCTGCGCGGCTGCCGCCCGTATCGGCGGGTGAGCGCGCGTCTTGTCGTGGACTCGCGCCGTCGATACCTACTTGCAGTAGCTAACGACCTTGCATGCGCGCCGCGTAGATATGCGCGCAGGCTACTCCCTGGCAACGCGCGCATAATGACGCGACTCGCGTGTTCACTGCGTGTGGCCCGCTGGCCTCGTGTCTGGTCTCTGGCGGCCGGGAACTGCTGCAGCGAACCAGCCTGCCGGGAGGCCGCTGGTCCGGCCGCTCGGCCGGCCCAGCGGTTGTTAGTCCAGTACTTGGCTGACGGTGCCGAAGCCCGCGGTCCGCTTGCCTTCGCGAGTGGCGAATTGCTGGCCGCTGGTGATTTGCGGCTGGCTGCTCGTCGGGTGCTCGGCGCGCGGGCGGGCCTAATTCTGCTCTATCTCGGCCACTGACGCTATTCCGGCGAGTTCGAAGGGGCCGGCGTTCAGGCAGCGCGGGTACTTTGGCTCTCAGTTTGGCTTTCAGCCGTCGGCTGTTCGAACCTTAAGCAAAGTTCAAATAATATTATTCGTCCGTAACGAGCGATTGGTCGCGGGCAGTTTACTTAGACCTGAACGGAATCGCGAAAAATATTCTCCACGTGCTGGTATAGCGCCCCGAGCAGGACTCGAACCTGCGGCCTACTGCTTAGGAGGCAAACCCGAACCAAGCCAGACAACGTCCACCGCCGCCCACATGGTGCTGACCTGCAACGACAATCGCCTGATGCCGCCTGACGCCGCCCAGGCCCTGCTGACGTTGGCTCTCAGTTTGGCTCTCAGCCAAGGGAACCCGGGTATCGGGCTGAGGTTACTCGCAGGCCCCATCAGGTCACCTCTACTGCCGCTACACGAGGACTTCAGCAGCGCGGATGAGCCGTCGAAGCTCGGTGGCGCCGACCATGAGGGTTCCGTAGTGGGAGTCGTCTCTCAGGTCGAGGGCAGTAGCCAGTTTGGCGACTTCCAGGTAGGCGCGGGCGTGAGCCGCGCGGGTGTGAGCATCCTCGGCGCATCCACGGCCGGCGGCAGGCGCGGCCGGTCACGCCTGCCCCAGAAGCGGGCTGACGTCAGCGCCGGCCGCGCTCACGGCGTCCTTGCGCCAGTCATCAACGATTGGCTCGCGTGCGCGCGACAGTCGCCGTAGCGCTGCCGCCGACCGGTCAGTGACCTGGCAGCGATTGCCGGTCCAGCGCTGCACCAGGTCGCGCAACCGGTGGACCTGGTCGTTTCACAGCTCACGCTCGCGCGAACCCAGGCTCGCGGGCCTGACCAGCAGGATGTCGACATCACTGTCGGCATCCCCGTCCCGGCGCGCCCCAGAGCCGTACAGCGCGGCGGCGACAGGCGGAACCAGCCAGGCCAGTATCTCGGCGCGCAGCCGGCGCGGAAGCTCTTCCTGCGCGCGCAGAAGGGCCGTGACCGCCGGATATGCTCCATCGGCCAGATCGCCATGCCGTTGGCCATAATGTCAGCGAACACGCGCTATTGCCGCAGGTGGATCATTGACAGCTTGGCCGGTCGACGTGCAGAGGTCGGTCCCTCGCTAGACGACCGGGCCCTGGGCAGGGTCAACTGTAGGCCGTGTGGCCGCTGGAGCCCCGGTGGCAAAACCGCTGAGATCGCTGCTCGTAGAACCGCTCACGCAGCTGTATTCCGGCGTAGGCGTCCACAGAATGTGCATAACTTGTCGCCACCCCTGGTCATAGGTATGACCGTGTCCACAGCCGTGTGGGGAACGCTCGCTTCGTGACCAGCCGTCGCACGATGATCCGTTCCGTTATACGGCCCGCTGGACCGCAGCGCTGCAGGTTGCAGTAGCACAGTAATTACTGCATTACTGCACGGAGAGAACGAGGCGGCGTGCGGCTCGCTGCGTTTGTCTTGGGGTAGTCCAGTTTGCTCGCCCTGCCACCAGCCTGTTTCTATGCGGGTCACCACCACCCCGACGCGGCGTCCCGCTGTGTTAACTCACAGTTCTCGCCTGTACACCCGGTGCCAACGTTGCCTGCACCGCTACCGAACGGCGTCAGACGCTGCGATACTGCGCAGATGAGGGGGCTTAGAGTCGCCCTGGCGAACCTCAAGCCGGGCACGGGCAAGACCACGTCGGCGGTCTGGCTGGCCCATGTTTTTGCGCAAGCCGGGAACAGTGTGCTTCTCGTCGACGCCGATCCCTCTGGTAGCGCCCTGGAATGGTCCGATCTCGCGTATATGGACCCGCGGCTACCGCCGTCGGAGGCGGCGTTCCCGTTCCGCATCGTGGCTCTGCCGTCCCGCGAACTGCACCGCCGGGTGGCCGAGATTGCCCATGCTGATGAAGTGGTGATCATCGACACGCCACAGTTGGAGGATCACCCTGGCATCGCCCGGTCGGCGCTGCGGTATGCCGATGAGATTCTGATCCCCTGTGCACCGAGCCCCATAGAGATCAACCGCACCACACCAGTACGCGACGAGATCAACGAAATTGGCGCGGTGCGTGATAGGCCTGCCCGCTCAGCGGTGCTACTGAACCGCTGCATTGCACGCGCGCACTCTACAAATGACGCCCGACAGGCGCTTGAGCGGCTTGGTTATGACGTGCTAGGGACCGCAGTACCCCGGCTAGAGGTCTACGCTCAGAGCTTCGGCATGCCGATTAGGCATTCCGGCCGTGATGTGTGGCACGACGTGGCCCGCGAACTCGTCGATCGGTGCCTTCCCCTCCACGCCGCCCGGATATGAGCGCACAACGAGAGCAGCGCAAAGCGCAGATGACAGCAGCCGCTGCGAGGCGTGCAGAACCTGATGCACGACCGCCGGGCCGGACCGCGATCCGGTCGAAGCCGGTCAGGATTACGCTGGACCTGAGCCCAGAACTCTATCGGCAGCTAACCCAATGGGCCGCTTCGGCCGCGATAGCGCTCGATGTGCCACGGGTGCCGCTGGCGGACGCTCTACGCGCGATGATCCGGGCCACGGCCGAGAGTTCCGACAAAGCTCTCGAGCTACTGCGTCACGAGCGAGAGCAGTAATGCACCTAGCCGCCGGTGATCAGCGGCCAGCGATGGAGCCGGAGGGACCAGCAAAGCCTCCAGGAACTGCAGCCGTCCTCAACTGGCTGCTGGTGGGTGCGGGATGTCCGGAGTGGCGATCTTGCCGACGAGCGGAAGTCAGTCACCTTGCTCCACGCGATATCTGTCGCGTGCTCTGAGCATGGCTTCGTCTGCCGACTGACCGCTTCCGAAGCCGCCGTGGATCATACGACCGTCAAGTGCCAACAGATCAACCTAGACGTGATGGTTTCGCGACGGCGCCTTGCGGCCCCACGGGCTAGAACGCACCTCGCTTGAGTAGTCGACGTCGCTGCTGCGGACGGTCAAGCCCCTGGCCTCGAACCACACGGCAACCTCGGCGCAGACGGAACTATCGTTGAACAAGCCCATGATCATGCCCTTCTGCCGCAGGGGGCCTCGTGATTAGCGAGGCATCGCTGCTGCCTCAGAACTCCATCCGGTCAGACAGGTGACCTTCAAGAAGGACAAGGCCACTGTGATCGCGTTCGGCAGGACCAAGCTCCTCCACCTCGACGTCGTAAATGCCATCGGAGGTGCCGAAGCCATGACCATCAGCGTGCGCGGCCATCGCCACAGCCTTCTCAGGACCGAGCCACGTAAGCACGTACAATCTGCGTGTCTGGCCGAGGCTCGACCGTATCGTCACCCGGTATCGCACCGGCCACGAGCGCTTCTCTCGCATGTCCCGATCATGCCGGACAGCTGTCCGATTGCTGCCGACCATCCCGGCCGAACGTCCGGTTCGACGCCGAGCGCTCCCACCGCGAACATCCGGTCATGCTGCAGAGCGAGGTCAGAGTTTCCGCGGCCGGTACGCGTCGGAGCGATGCTCAATGGCCATGACCGTGACGGTGCGGAGATCGTCGTCGATGCGGTAGATCACCCGGTAGTCGCCCCGCCTGGCGCTATGCAGCCCTTCCAGGCCCAGCCTGAGCGGCTTGCCCACCCGATAGGGACTCGCGGCGAGGGAGCCGTAGATGAACTCGACTGCCGCAGCCCCGACCTTCTCCGGCAACCTGGCCAGCGTCCGGCGCGATGTGGCCGTCCACGCAACGCCGAATCCGGCGTCGCTCACTGGCCGGACGTCAGCCGCTGCGCCTCATCCTTGCTCAGGACTTCCGTACTGCCGGCGCTGACCTCGGCGAGGCTCGCCCGGATGTCGGCAAGCAGATCCGCGCTGTCCATGATGCCGAGCGTCTCTTCCAGCGATTCCAGGTCCTCGACGCTCATCACGACGGCAGCAGGGTGCCCGTGCTTGGTGATCACAACCCGGCCGTGCTCACGCTCCAGCATGTCGACAACCTCCGACAGCCGGTTTTTGACGTCGGCGAGCGGCATCTGCTCAGACACTGACATGGCTATAAGTATAGCTACTTCCCGGCTCTAGGGAAAGAGGGCTTGGCGTCCGCTCATAAGTAGCCGCGACTCGCGTGTTCGCTGCTCCTGGCTTGGTGGCCTCGGGTCTGGTCTCTGGCGGCCGGGAACTGTTGCAGCGAACCAGCCCCGCTGGTCCGGCCGCTCGGCCGGACCAGCGGTTGTCAGTCCAGTACTTGGCTGACGGTGCCGAAGCCCGAGGTCCGCTTGCGCTCGCGAATGGCGAATTGCTGGCCGCTTGTGATTGCGGGTAGCTGCTCGGCGCGCGGGCGGGCCTCTTTCTGTTCTATCCCGCCCTGGTGCTATTCCGGCGAGTTTGAAAGGGACCCGGCGTTCAGGCAGTGCAGGTACTTTGGCTCTCAGTTTGGCTCTCGACCGTCGGCTGTTCGAACAATAATCACAGTTCAAGCAATATGATTCGTACGCACTGAGTGATTGCTCGCAGGCAGTTTACATAGCTCTGAACGGAATGGCTAAAAATAATCTCCACGTGCTCGTATGGCGCCCCGAGCAGGACTCGAACCTGGGGCCTACTGCTTAGGAGGCAAACCCGAACCAGGCCAGACAACGCCCACCGTCGCCCCGCGTCGCGCTGACCTGCAACGACAATCGCCCGACGACGTCTGACGACGCCCGGCCCCTGCTGACCTTGGCTCCCAGTTTGGCTCCCCGGAGATCGTTAGCTCCGCTAAAAAGCTGGCACAGCCCGGGCGAATCTCCGCGTCTGCCAGGCAGTCTGACCTGCCGAGCTTGACCAATGCTGCCAGCTCCGCCAGCGGCATTCGGCCGCCCTGCGACAGAGAACCAACGGGGTGTCCCCAGTCGGGCTGGGATCTGCGGGCCGCCCACCCGGGCGGACTGGACAAGGGCTGTTTACAATTGTAAACTGACCCATGGGGTCAGACGTCGACTGGCAGCACGGCGAGGATCACATGCGGACCGGGCACCAGATCACGGTGCAGGCGGCTAACGAGGCACTCGCCGATCCTGACGCGCTGCTGTTTGACCCCGACCCCTAGAGCACGTCAGGCCAGAGCGCCCGCGTGATCGGCTACTCGCCGACTGCGGCCCGCGGTCCTGGTGGTCATCCTCGTCCGGCGCGAGGACAGGCCAGGATCAGGGCGGGGCGCCAACGGCTGGCGGGCAAATAGCACAGACCGCCGGATCTACGCTGACGGGACCCAGCGCCATGAGTGACCCCAGGCAGGTAGTCGAGCAGATTGCCTCCGAAGCCGACGCCACCGCCGACCAGCCGATGCCACCCGGTGCCGTCTTCACCCGACCGAACAAGTCGGTCACCGTCGCCACCCGTCTCTCCCCCGAGGACCTAGCCGAGATCGAGCGCCTGGCCGGCCGCCTGGACGTGCCGCCGTCCAGCCTCATCCGCGGATGGATCCTCTCCGGGCTCAACGCGCACAAGGACGAGACCGTGCAGAGCACCATCGAGAAAATCTCCGCCGACGTCCAGCGACTCCGCGAACTCGTAGCCTGACCAAGTCGGCCCGGCACGCACAGCCGACCCCGGCAGCCCTTCACCCCCGCGGACGCGAGCTCCGGCTCATACGCCGCGGAACACCAGCCGTGCGACGTCCCGGAATGGCACGACCAGGTAAACCGCGATGCCGAAGTAAAGCGCCACCGCAGCTGCCGGCAGAAACAGTCCGATGATGATCGTGATGACATATCCGATGATAACGGGCAGGAATTTCCGCTGGTCTCTAAGCAGTTCCTCGCCCTCTTCTGCTGGCGCGTACAGGCCCTCGTGCCGGGCGTAGGCGTCCAGAGCGAATCCCAGGAGGCGGATCACCAGGAGCGTGAGCCCGTACATGGTGACGAACACCCGCTCGTCGGCGCCGTTATGCAGGGCTTCTGCGACGAGCCGGGTTGGGAACGGCAGGAAGACCACCACGAGCAGCAGCAGCAAGTTGAGTCGCAGGAATACCGAATCGGTCCGGGCGAGCTGCTCGGTCAGCGCGTTGTGCAGAAGCCACGCACCGCCGATCGTCAGGAAGCTGATGGTGTAGGCCAAGTAGGCGGGCCAGGCATGAAGCACTTGCTGCAGCGCGGTACCGGGCGGATGAATCGCCAGATCGACCACGAGCAGCGTGATGGCGACTCCGAACACGCCGTCGCTGAATCCATCTATGCGTCCCTTGCCCCGAGACCGGCGTCGGCGCCCCATGTCTCCGTCAGCCGGCATGGCACTGTCTCCTTCGCATCGGCCGGACGGACTCCATCCCGGCATGGTGAGCAGCGGGCTGTGCCGGCTGCGCATCATCCCAGCAGGGTGACATGCGGTCACGGCGCTGGCGCTCACACCCCCTCCGCTCAGAAATTCCCGAAGGCAGCCTGACCAGCTGCAGCACCACGGGCCACGTTTGGCCATGAGCGGGTGATGACAAGCAGGCATCTGACTGGCAGCCGCGAATCGCGATTCAGGGCCGCGCCAGGGGGCAGTGGCTATCTAGCGGCGGGGGAAGTCGCTGAATCGCACGCACGCCATGGCAGCGATACGGGGGAGGTGGGCATGTCCGATTCGAGCAGCACGTTCGTCCTGGTAGCGACATACCCAGATGAGGCAGCAGCGCAAGACGACTATCAGGTCATCAAGGACGCGCACGCGCAGGGCGTGGTGGGCTCCTACGATGCGGCCGTGGTCACCAAGGACCCCAGTGGCAACGTGCATCAGAACAAGGACGAGACCGCGACCCGCAAAGGAGCCTGGTGGGGCACTGCCGCCGGGGCGACCGTCGGTCTCATCTTCCCGCCATCGATCCTCGCCGGCGCTGCGGCCGGGGCCGCAGTCGGCGCCGTCAGCGGGCACCTCGCCAAGGGCATGTCGCGCTCGGACGCGCAACAGCTCGGGGACTTCATCGACCCAGGCCAGGCCGCGCTCGTCGTGATCGGGGAGAACAAGGTCGCGGACGCGATCAAGAAAGCCGTCACCGGGGCGGAGAAGCAGACCGCCCGTGACCTGGACGTGGATCCCAAGGACATCGACAAGACGCTGCAGCAGACCGTCAAGGAAATGTAGCCCCGCCGGGACCGTCGTGCCGACCTTTGACGCCACCGCCGCATCAAGGGTCGTCGTCTCGGTCGCAGGCCCGCGAAATGCTGCCGTGGATAAGAGCGGCGCCGAGGCGAGAATGTGGCTATCCGGCTCCAGCAACTGCGCCAGAGAGCCCTGCCGCCGCGATCGCCCAGGGCGGCCACGAGCACGGCCGGCGCGTCCTGCTCAGGACCGAGGTCTCGGCCAGATCCTGCGATCGCTTGGAACATCGGGAGGCGCAAGAATGGGAATAGCTGACAAAGCCAAAGCCCAGGCGAGTCAGGTCGCGCAAAAGACCCAGGAAACAGCTCGATCAGGGAAGGCAAAGCTCGACAAGGCTCAAGCCAACCAGCGCGCGAACGCGATGCTGCAGCAGCTAGGCGCGTCGGTATATACCGAGCGCACCGGCCACGGAACCGCCGACAGCCAGGCCAAGATCGACAAGCAGATCAGCGACATCTCTGCATACGAGCAGGAGAACGGACTCAACCTGACCGGTAGGTAGCGGCCGACCGTGCTGTAGTCCGGCTGCGCACGACCCATCCGGCCCGTTTGCACTCGAAGCCCAAACAAGCCTCGGCGTGTTCGCTTAGTGCCCGCGTTCGCAGGTGAGCTCGGGTGAGCAAGGCAGCGCATGAGCGGAGGCGCTTGGGCTCGACGGCCACGGCTTGTTTACACATAACACGGCGGCATTGACCGCAACTCAGGACCGATGATCGTACAGAGGCCGCCAGCTGGCTATCGGCCGGGTGCCTGCATAACTAACTATCCACGCTCGCCAGACGGGTAACGTCCGGATGTCTGCCGCGAGTCGCGTGTTCACTGCTCGTGACCCTGCTGGCCTCGCGCCTGGCGGTTTTCGCTGGCAGCCGGGAGTTGTTGCAGCGAACCAGCCTGCCGGGAGGGCCGCTAGTGATTGCGGCTGGCTCCTTCGTCCGGTGCTCGGCGCGCTGGCGGCCCGACTTCTGCTCTATCTCAACCCTGGCGCTATTCCGGCGAGTTCGAAGGGGCCGGCGTTCAGGCCGTGCAGGTGCCTTGGCTCTCAGTTTGGCTCTCGGCCGTCGGCTGTTCGAACAATAACCACAGTTCAAGCAATATGATTCGTCCATAACGAGCGATTGCTCGCAGGCAGTTTACATAGCCCTGAACGGAATGGCGAAAAATGTTCTACACGTGCTGGCATGGCGCCCCGAGCAGGACTCGAACCTGCGGCCTACTGCTTAGGAGGCAGTCGCTCTATCCGCCTGAGCTATCGGGGCCCGCGGCGACCTGCGCCCGCACTCCCAACCCACCACCAGAAGGGGAACGCGGCCGAGAAAGCCGCACCAAGCCTAGCCGGTAACGGGCCGCTTCACAGCACAGGTCTCAGCCCACTCCCGGCCGCGGCCAACCGCACTCGCCGCCCTGACCATAGGCTGGACCTACACCAGAACAGCCCGGACAGGAGCGGCACGGTGCAGGTACAGGACGTCATGACGCAGGCGACGATCACCGAGTCGGCGCAAGACAGCCTCCGGTCTGCGGCCGAGCGGATGTGGCGCCAGCAGACCGGCTCGCTCCTCATCGCCGAGAGTGGCAACCTCGTAGGCATCATCACCGAACGGGACCTCCTTCGCGCCGTCGCCCTCGGCGCCGATCCCGATAAGACCACTGTCGACGACGCGATGACCATCGACGTCTACACGGTCCCCCCCGACATGCCGCTTCAGGACGCCGCCCGCGAGATGGCTGCCCGCTGGATCCGACACCTGCCTGTGGTCCAGGATGGGCGGCTGCTAGGAGTGGTGAGCATGCGGGACGTCACAGGCGTCTTCGCCGCCATGGTGACCGGCAACGTTCGCGTTGAGCACGAGTTCGACCAACTCGTGCGCGAACGGCGCCTCGCCCGCATCGAGCACGGCGACCTCGACTAGGCGCCGTCAGCCTCCGCTGCGGACAAGACGCGACTGCGCTGACGGACATCGGCAGCCAGCCGGTCCAGCAATCCGGCAGCCGCCGCCAGCCGCCGCCGATCCGTGGCCGGCAGCGCCGAGATCGCTTCCGCGATCGCCGCCGTCCGCCGTCCGGCAGCCGCACGCATCAGCGCGTCCCCTGCCGCTGTCGCCGCGATCGCTACGGCCCGCCCGTCGCTCGGATCCGGCCGCCGCTCGGCCAGGCCAGCGACCACGAGCCCGTCGACGATCCGTGTCATCGTCGGCCCTGCGACGCCCTCGGCCGCAGCTAGCGCGCCGAGTGACTGCGGGCCGCCGAAGACGATCACCGAAAGCGCAGACAGCCGCGCGGGCGTCAGGCCGGCCAACCTGTCCACCGCGGCCAGGCTCCTGAGCAGGTGAATCGCGCCCGAGTTCAGCGCCCGCGCGACCGCCTCAAGGTCGGCCTCGCCGCCCGCCAACGCCGCCCGCGGCTTGCTCATGGCCATGGCATATATATAGCATGCCTATCAAAGATACGTAGGTATACTACACAATCATTGAAGGGAACGTGGCCGCCGTGGAACTCCTCCAGGTAGCGCAGCATGCCGACGATCTAGCCAGGGCCACGGCTTTCTACTCGGACGTGCTCGGCTGCGAACTCATCGCCACCTTCGACCCGCCCGGCCTCGTCTTCTTCCGCCTCGGCGAGACAAGGCTGCTGCTCGACCAGGCTGCACCGAGTTCCCTGGTATATCTGCGGGTCGACGACGTCACGGCGACGACGGAAAAGCTTCGAGCCGACGGCGTCACGATCGACACTGAGCCCCATCTGATCTTCACTGACGCCGAGGGCGCATTCGGCCCCGAGGGCTGGGAGGAGTGGATGGCGTTCATTAAGGACAGCGAGGGGAATCTGGTCGGCCTAGCGAGCCGCCGCGCTCCCAGCTAGTCCGCCCGAGGCAACGTGTGTACCAAAAGGGCCCGTCCGCCAGACCTTTTCGTACACACGTTTGAGTACTATGTTCTGCTAATCGGTACAAAGCCGACAAAACCTGCGAGCACTTGGGATGTCGGTGGCGCGGCCGCGCTAGGGCAAGGCAAACGGCAGCGACAGCCCGTCCAGGGCATGCGAGCAAGGGCACGCGCGGTCCAGCGGCAGGTCCTCAATCGCCTGGAGCATGACCTGGCGCAGACGCGTCACGTTCTCCGCGAAGACCCGGAACACCTCTTCGTGCGTGACGCCCTCGCCCTCCTCGACGCCGGCGTCTGTGTCCGTGACCAGCGTGATCGTGGTGTAGCACAGGGCCAGTTCGCGCGCTAGGACCGCCTCGGGATGCCCCGTCATGCCGACGAGCGTCCAGCCTTCCCGCGCGTACCAGCGGGACTCGGCCCTGGTAGAGAACCGCGGGCCCTCGATCACGACCAGCGTCCCAGACGTCGTCGGCTCCCAGCCGGTCGTCCGGGCGGCCCGGATTGCGACGCCCCGGCCGACGGGGCAGTACGGATCGGCGAACGCGACGTGGACGGCACCGCCCTCGTCGTAGAACGTCTGCGACCGGCCATATGTACGGTCCACGAGCTGGTCTGGAACGGCCAGGGTGCCTGGGGGCAAGTCGACCGTCAAAGACCCCACGGCGCTGGGCGCGAGAATCTGGCGGACGCCGACGGACCGCAACGCCCAGAGGTTGGCTCGATATGGGATCGCGTGCGGCGCGAACCGGTGGTCACGCCCGTGCCTAGGCACGAAAGCGACGCGCTTACCCGCGACTTCGCCGATCACCAGCGGGTCGCTGGGCCAGCCGAACGGAGTCTCTATCGCGAACTCGTCGAAAGAATGCAGGAACTCGTAGAAGCCGGATCCGCCGATGACGCCGATCTCTGCCAGGTCGCTCACGCGGCAAATTTACCGGCAGGGCCCAACGGCGTAGGTCAGGTCGCTGTCGACGCAGCTACCGACGACTTCTTGTCCTTATTGCCCTTGGAACCTGAGCTTGACCCAGACGAGGAACTCCCCGACTCGCTGGACGAACCTGACGAACTCGACGACCCGCCGGACTTCCCGGAATCCGAGCTAGAAGACGAGCTCTCGGACGACGTGCCGTTGGATCCGCTAGCGGCGCCTTCCTTGCCAGCACCGTCCTTGCCAGCACCGTCCTTGCCAGCACCGTCCTTGCCAGCACCGTCCTTGCCAGCAGAGACCGTGTTCGACCCGTTCCGGCTGTCGGTCCGGTAGAAGCCGGAGCCCTTGAAGACGATGCCGACTGGCGAGAAAACCTTGCGTAGCTTGCCGCCACAGGCACTGCAGACCGTCAGCGGGTCATCGGTGAACCGCTGCACGACCTCGGAGCGGTCTGCGCAATCGGTGCAGGCGTACTGGTACGTCGGCACGTATTCCTCCCTCTGCGGCGTTAGCACTCGCCGCCGTCAACTGCCAAATGGTAGCAACGGCTAACGGAGCCTGCAGATTCCTTCCCCCGGTAGCGCGACTGCCCGGATCGGCTGATCGTGGGCGGTCACTGGCACCTGGCCGACCAGTTCGTCGTCGTAAAGGGGGGCGATGGTCAGAATCGAAGCGCCGACCCGTGACAGCGCCCGGTCATAGCTGCCGCCGCCCCGGCCCAGCCGCCGACCGCCGCGGTCCACCGCCAAGGCGGGCACGATCACCAGGTCCGCGCTCGTGATCGCGGTCACGCCACGGCGGGGTTCGGTCGGTTCCAGCAGCCCCCGCGCACCGGGCGCGAGAGAGTCAGGTCCCTCGTAGGAGGCCCAATCCAGCTCCCCGTCCGCCTGGAGGACAGGCAGCAGTACGTACGTGCCGCGCTTCCACATCGCGAAGATCAGTGCTCGAGTCTCGGGCTCCGCGCCGACCGACACATAAGCGGCCACCGTGCCGGCCATCTGCATCTCGGGTAGGTCAAGCATCGCGTCCCTGAGCTGGCGTCCAGCGGCCGCGCGCTGCCCGGCGCTCCGAGAGCGGCGGGCAGCCAGCACCTGGGCCCTGAGAGCAGCCTTGGCTTCCGCCACGCTCTCCTCGCCAGCCCGGCTGGCCCGCCCCCCGGAACCAGGCTGGTTTGGGTGCGCAGATGCGGGCATATTTAGCCAGGTCGGCCGCAACTCGCTGGCCGGCGAGGACGCACCAGGGCGCTCAGGTGTCCCGGCAGAATCAGGATCCCCGGCAGCTTCCGGCAGAACAGGCTCATCGGAATTACCGGCTCTGCCGGAGCAATGATCCTCCGGACCTGTTCCGTGCACGAGTCCTCCAGCCCGCTAGCTAAGGTTCTCAGCATGGCTCACTCACCGCCCGTCACCAAAGCGGTCATCCCGGCTGCTGGCCTAGGCACCAGGTTCGTACCTGCGACCAAGGCAATGCCGAAGGAGATGCTGCCCGTCATCGACACCCCGGCCATCCAGTACGTGGTCGAGGAAGCCGCCGCCGCTGGGCTCAGGGACGTGCTGATGGTGACGGCCCGTAGCAAAACCAACATCGAGGATCACTTCGACCGCAACATCGAGCTCGAGGACATCCTCGCCGCCAAGGGCGACGACGCAGGCCTGGCCAGCATCCGGGCCTCGAACGACATCGCCACGATGCACTACATCCGCCAGGGCCAGGCGCTCGGTCTCGGGCACGCCGTCCTGTGCGCAGCTGACCACGTGGGCAACGAGCCGTTCGCCGTCCTGCTGGGCGATGACTTCATCGACTCCAGGGACAAGCTGCTTCAGCGGATGATCGAGGTCCGCCAGCAATATGGCGGCAGCATTGTGGCGCTGATGGAGGTCGAGCCTGAGCACGTGTCGTCGTATGGCGTCGCGTCGATCAAGCCGACCGATTCCGACGACGTTGTCGCCGTCACGGACCTCGTGGAGAAACCGCCGATCGGCGAGGCGCCATCGAACTGGATCGTGGTCGGCCGGTACATCTGCGACCCGTCGATCTTCGAGGTACTGCGCAACACCCAGCCCGGCCGCGGCGGCGAGATCCAGCTCACCGACGCGTTGCGTACGCTTGCGCGGACCGACCGCACAGACGGCAGCGCCGGCAGCGATCACCGCGATGGCGGTGGCGTGCACGGGGTACTGTTCCGCGGTCGTCGCTACGACACCGGGAACAAGCTCGACTACCTGCAGACGCAGATCAGGTTCGCCTGTGAGCGCCCGGACATCGCTCCCGAGTTCGTACCCTGGCTACGTCACTACCTAGAGACCCTGGGGCCGGCCATCGCGTAATGGACTCCATCGAGACCTACCTCGCCGACATCATGGCCGCGATCCGGCCGCTGCCGCCGCGTGAGCTGACGCTCGCCGACGCGCTCGGCGCGGTCCTGGTCGACGACGTCACCGCCCGCTGGCCGTTGCCTGCGTTCGACAACTCGGCCATGGACGGCTACGCAGTGCAGGCTGCGGATGTCGCGACCGCGAGCCCCGACAACCCGGTCGTGCTCGCAGTCGACGGCGAGGTCGCGGCCGGGGACACGGGCAGACGTGACCTCGTTCCCGGCACCGTCATTCGGATCATGACCGGTGCGCCGATGCCAGCCGGCGCTGACGCGGTCGTTCCGGTCGAGCAGACCGATGGTGGCACCGACCGTGTCGCGATCCGCGCAGCGGTCGCGGAGGGCGCATCGGTGCGCCTGACGGGCGGTGACGCGCGCCCTGGCGACATGCTGCTCACGGCGGGAACGCGGCTCGGCGCCGTGCACCTCGGCCTCCTTGCCGCGGCCGGCCACGGCACTGTGCGGGCGAGACCCAGACCGCGGGTCACGGTCATCTCAACCGGGAACGAGCTGGTCGAGCCGGGCGGCGAGCTCATTCCGGGCCAGATCTGGGAATCGAACGCGACGATGCTCGCAGCGGCGGCGCGCGAGGCAGGCTGCCCGGCCCGTCGCTACCCGATCGTCCGCGACGACACCGCCGCCGTGCTGGCCGCCGTGCAGGATGCGCTGACCGGCGCCGACCTGCTGATTACCAGCGGCGGCGTCAGCATGGGTGCCGAGCATGACGCCGTCAAGGCCGCGCTCACGACGCTAGGCACCGTCACGTTCCGCAAGATCGCGATGCAGCCCGGTATGCCACAGGGTTTCGGCACGGTCGGCCCTGCCGGCACGCCCATCTTCACGTTGCCGGGGAATCCGGTGAGCGCGTACGTCTCGTTCTGCTTGTTCGTCAGCCCGGCACTCAATGCCCTGCAGGATTCAGGATGGGAACGGGGTAAGCCCGCGCAAGCCGTGCTCACCCAGCCGGTCCGGTCTCCGGCGGAGAAGCGCTCGTTCCTGCGCGCGGTGCTCGACGGCCCGGCCGGCCTGGTGACACCGGTTTCCGGGCAGGCTTCGCACCAGCTCGCGTCGCTGGCTAAGGCGAACGCGCTGGTCATCGTTCCCGAACAAGCGACGTCACTGGACGCGGGCCAAACCGTCGACGTGCTGGAACTGCCGTGACGCAGGGGCCGCTCACTCATCTGGACGCTTCCGGCCAGGCCCGCATGGTCGACGTGTCGGGCAAAGACGTGACCGCCAGGTCGGCGACGGCGACGGGCACAGTGCTGCTGTCGGCCGAGGCGATCGCTGCGCTGCGGGCAGGGGACGTGCCCAAGGGTGATGCGCTCGCTGTTGCGAGGATCGCCGGTATCCAGGGCGCCAAGCGCACCCCCGACCTCATCCCGCTCTGCCATCCGATCGGGCTGCACTCGGTCACAGTCGACCTCGAGGTCGCCGATCACGGCGTGCGGATCACGTGCACCGCGCGAACCGCCGATCGGACCGGAGTCGAGATGGAGGCGCTCACGGGGGTGTCGGTCGCCGCATTGGCCCTGATCGACATGATCAAGGCCGTCGACCCCGCGGCCGTGATCACCGACGTGCGCGTCGAGGAAAAGACCGGCGGCAAAACCGGATTCTGGCACCGCTGATGATGCGCGCACTTGCGGTTACGGTCTCCAACCGGGCAGCAGCCGGCGTCTACGAGGACAAATCCGGGCCTGTCCTAACCGAGCTGCTGCGCGAAGCAGGCTGCCAGGTAGACGGCCCGGTCGTGATCCCGGACGGGGCGCCCGTGGAAGCGGCGCTGCGCGACGCCATCAATGCTGGTTACGACGTCGTCGTGACGACGGGCGGGACAGGGCTCACGCCGGGCGACCTGACTCCGGAGATGACGCGCCTCGTGCTAGACCGCGAAATACCGGGCATACCCGAGGCGATTCGGGCGTTCGGCGTCTCGTCCGGCGTGGCAACTGCGGCGCTGTCGCGGGGCGTCGCCGGGCTGGCCAGCAACACACTGATCGTGAACCTCCCAGGCTCGACCGGCGGGGTGCGGGACGGCATGGCTGTTCTCGCCAGTCTGCTAGGGCACGCCGTTGACCAGGCGCGCGGTGGCGATCACCCGCGACAGGTCGGCGGTTAACGCCGCCGCCGCCCACGTCCGCTAACCACACTGAACCGACATTCAGATGGTTTCGTCTCGCGACCCGATAGCGCAGCATGCCGTGCTCACGCGATGATGGAGGCGTGGGACGCTCGCGCGGATGGGTCACGCTTACCGAGCCGGCACTTCTTGATGCCCCGGTAGGCCTGCGCCCGATTAAGGTCAAAGACGCCGCCATCTGGCGTGATGCCAGGGTGCGCAATGCTTCGTGGCTGCGCCCGTGGGAGCCGACCAACCCCGAAACGCCGCTATATCGGTCCAGTCTTGGCCCGTATATGGCGATGGCGCGGACGATGCGGCGCGAGGCGAAGCAGGGCCTGGCGTTGCCGTGGGTGGTGACCTATGACGGGAAGTTCGCCGGGCAGCTCACGATCGGCAGCATCGTCTGGGGCTCGGCCAGGTCCGCCCAGGTCGGCTACTGGATCGACGAGGCGTACGCCGGCAAGGGCGTTATCCCCACGGCGCTGGCGCTCGCGCTGGATCAGTGCTTCTTCGCGGTCGGGCTGCACCGCGTCGAAGCGACGATCCGGCCGGAAAATATGGCCAGCCGTCGCGTGGTCGAGAAGCTGGGTTTCCGCGAAGAAGGCCTGCGCCGACGCTGCCTGCACATCGACGGCGCATGGCACGACCACATCTGTTACGCGCTGACGGTCGAAGACGTGCCTAACGGCCTGATGCCGCGCTGGCGCAGCATGGTGAACTCGCGGCTGCGCGCAGGCTGACCCGCGTCGCTTCGGCGCTCGGATTGACAAATCGCGGCCGCTCACCGGGCGTGCCGAACGCGCTTGATTATGCGGAAGGATTCGGGCTAGCCGGCGGCGTCGGATCTTTCGGGATCATGGCCATCGCCTGCTCACAGGCACGTAATTTGCCGGGCGAATGCCGATCTCGCGACACACCGGGCCGAATGCTCGTCAAGTCAGCCGCGGGCCTTTACCGTGCGTGACGTGACCACCGCTGATTCGCTACCTTCCGCGACGTGCAACCAGGCGACGCGGCGGTGGGTCACGCGCTGCGAGGATGACGCTGCCGCTGACCGCGCGGTGCGCCCGTGAGCAGCTCGCTCCTCTATCTCGCTATCGTCGCCGTCTGGGCTTTCGTCCTGGTGCCGCGCTGGCTGCATCGCCAGCACGCGCAGCCGCAGCCGCGGGTCGAAGCTGACGTCGAGGTCGATGTCGAGTTCGCGGCCGAATACGCCCCCGGGCCGCAGTACCACTACGACGACATCGACGACGCGCAGGCCGAGAGTTACTCCGACGCGCCGGAAATGACGTATGCGGTCGATGTCGACGTCGAGGTGAGCGGTCCCGCTCCATACGCTCCTGTCGGTCGCGCGCCCGTGTCGCGGTCGCGCGTACTCCAGGCTCGCCGACGGCTGCTCACGATGCTCTTGCTGCTGACCGCCGTAGCCGTAGGCTGCACGATGCTCAAGCTCACGTCCTGGTGGGTCGGCATCCCGCCAGCCGGAATGCTCGGCCTGTATCTCCTCCTGCTCCGCGAGGCGGCGCTCGCCGATGCTGACCAAGCGCGACGGCGAGCCGAGCATGAGTCGCGAGTCTGGGCCGCTCGCCAGCGCGCGCACGCCGCCGCGATGGAACGCGACGCCCAGCCGTCGGCGCAGATCATCGACATCTCGGCGAGGGTGGGCGACCAGTTGTACGACCAGTACGCCGACGCCACCGTGCGCGCGGTCGGCGACTGACACCAGCTTGGGCCAGCGCGGTCGGCGCGCACCGGTAGTCCGTTCGCGGCGGCTTACGTGCTCCCCAGTCCGAGCACCGAAGCTGGCGCGCCGAGCTCAGCAGGGACCGACCTCTGGCTAGCTGCCGGGACGCCCCGCCTGGGTGGACGGCCGAGGCAAACGATCGCGAAGAGCGAAGGGTGCCCGTCATTTGCTACGCTGACTGGCGTTCCAGGGGCTGTAGCGCAGTCCGGTAGCGCACCTCGTTCGCATCGAGGGGGTCAGGGGTTCAAATCCCCTCAGCTCCACCCAGGTCAGAGGCCAGTTGCGATCATGCAGCTGGCCTTTCTGCTGGCCTGTACAGCAGCGAAGTACAGCAACCCTAGCCATCGAGCTGCCTGCCCAGGCGCTTGAGCGCGCTCCGGGTCTTGGCTGAGGGAACCTCGCTGTAGACCTCCATCGTCATCGCGATCTGGCTGTGGCGCAGGATCTGCATGGCCACTCGGGGATGAACATCGAGGGCGACCAGGAGCGCCGCGCAGGTGCGGCGGGTGTCATGGACCCGGATGTACCGGACCCCTGGCTTGCGGCACCGGGCCGCGAACTGCCGGTTGAAGTTCCGCGGCTCGTAGGGGGTCCCATAGCCGCTCGTGAAGATCAGATCGGTCTCCTGCCAGGCCTCAGCGGCTTGCTCTTTGTCGGATTCCTGGCGTCCTTGGCGCAGGGTCAACGCGGCCATGCAAATGTCTGGCAGCGGGAGAACAGCCGTGGACGAGACGGTCTTAGTCTCGCGATGGCGCAGTTCGTGGTCAGCTCGTTGAAGCTGCTAGCGAATATGGACCTCTCTGACCTCGAATTCGGCGTCAGACCAAGTGAGCCCAAGCACCTCACCCCGCCGCAGGCCGAGAACCAAGGATAAGGACGTATACGGCGTACAGCGCATCACAGTCCGCGCGCGCCGATTCCAGGAATCTGCGGGCAGCTGCGAAGACTTGCAACGGACATCGACTAGACAGAAGTAGTAACGGGGCAAGGTTGCGTATCGGGCACGCGCAGTGGTGAGCCGAAGAAGCCGGAGGGCGAACAGCAGGGAACCCGCAGTTATCCGAGGCGCCGTAGCCCTGTCTCGATAGCGACCTCGACCCGGGAAGTCATGCCGGGCACATCGACGGGACGGCGCCCAGCGACCTGACCAACGATCCACTTCGGCCCGCTATCGTCATAGTGCAGCAGGGCATACAGGTCCCACCACGGATCGAGAATCACCCCGGCGATCGACTCATAGAGCGACCGAAGCTGCTCCGACCACTCGGGCGAGTAGAGCGCCGCCAAGTATCGCCGACAGTGCCCGACGTCAATCGCGCGCGACCCCCGATGGATGGAGAGCCAGTCGGTCAGTCCAGTAATCCTCCCGCGCGACCACAGCATGTTGACAGGCAGGAAATCGGTGTGCAGAAAGACGGCAGTGTCCTTTGGCGGCGGCGCCGCCATGACACCAAACGCCGCCTTCCACACAGCCGGCTTCTGTGCGCCGGCCGGCACCTGAAACCCGTCTAGAGGAGCGATCCAAGAATCCGCCCAAGGTCTGAACATCTTCGCGGGGAGATCGAGGGAATGCAGCAATACAGCAATCTCCGCGATCCTCGTCATCCACGACCGAGGTTCCGCCGGATTGAGGTCAACATGCCCCTGCAACCGTGTCATCAGCAACGATGGCGCGCCCCCCGTCGAACCACCAGCAACATCAGTAGCCAGGACGCTCGGAACCGGGAGCCCGCTTCCCGCCACCACACCAAGGTTGGCGATCTCCTTCTCCAAGCTCCCCTGCAGGCCAAGCCCGCCAGGGTACTGCCGCAGTACGACGAACATTCGCATTCCACGTCGCTCGACAGTCAGCCGATGCACGGCGGAGCAGACGCCACCAGTCAATCGGCGATAGCCAACGATGCGACTGCCCCGACCCATCGACGCCGCAACCCAGGCGAGAGTCTCCACGGAGGGCCGACGCTGCCTGAACCCGCCATCCCTCCAGTCGTCGTCGGTCATGAGCGCGAGCCTATTCGTCAAGGGGCGACCGGTTGAGTGTTGTAACGGTTACTGGCGGATACTCCTGGCCTGGGAAGTCGCTCTGCTGGGTGAAGACAGCCCGGCGGGATGCTGCCCTCGGAATGACCGTCACGGTACCGTCAGGCGCCGCTCGACGAACAGGTGCACGCCCTCGTCCAGCTCGACCGGCCAGCGGCAGCCGCAGGCCGTGGCGGCAGCTCGCCCGGCTATGCGCATCGCCGATGCGGCCGCCCGCAGAGCCGCGATGATGGAGTCGCGTTCTGGCGCGGCGACCGGCAGCGCGGTCAGGATCTGCAGTTGCTCCGGGGTCAGGCGCGCGCTCCATTGCTTCACGTCCATGGGTGGCTGGGCTGGTTGCATTCGACGAACAGGTCGTACAGCATCCGCTGCATGCTCTGGACGCCGTTGACAACGACGAGGTACAGCAACGCCATCACCAATGACCGGCCGGGGGCAGACCGCGCAAAGCTCTCTGAGCTGGTCCCGCGACCCTCGTCGACCGGTGTGCCAGTAGTTCGCATCGAGGGGGTCAGGGGTTCAAATCCCCTCAGCTCAACCCATAATTGCAGATCAGGCAGATGATGCCTGTCATCGACGACCCCGTCCATGATCGTTTCACCGTCATGCGACCGTCGTCCTCGACGTCGGCAATCGGAACTCCGTGGTCTCAGCCGGGTAGCCCCGGCATGCATTTCTGCAGATCGCTGTGCTGTCTGAACAAGATCATGGTCGTCCCCGCCGGACGCGACCGGTTGCGCTCCATCCACGCTGAATAGCTCAGTAGCTGTGTCACGCCGTCGCGAGCTGGGTACAGGTGGGAGGCGCGTCAGACGTGGGGGAAGGGGCTCGATCATCACGTCTGCGCTGATCATGGCTGCTGCCGTCGCCGGCGTCGCCGTCAGGCCAGCAGCGCACTGAGAGAGGATGCGTGAGGACATGCGTCGCACTGACATCGGCTACGTGCTCTCGGGCCTGGTCGGCCTCGGAATTACCGCAGTAGGGACGCGATTCCTGGTCTCGCCGACGAAGGCCGCAGCCGGGTACGGGATCTCCGTCGGGCGGGAAGTCAGCAGCGCGGACCCTTACCTGTCAGTGAAGGGCGTCCGCGACGTGGCGTCCGGCCTGATGACGTTCGTGCTGATGGCCACGCGGGAGCCACGCGTGCTGGCCGGCTTCCTGCTGGCTGCCACGGTGATCCCGGTTGGCGACGCGGTCATCGTGCTGCGTCGCGGTGGTCCGAAGTCGACGGCCTACGGTGTGCACGCACCCACCGCTGCCGCGATGGTCGCCACCGCAGCGATCCTGCTCGGATGAGCCTCTGCGTTTCCGCGGAAACGCCGGCCAAGTCAGCCGAAGTTAGGCGAGGGCTTCTCCTGCCAGCCAGATCAGGGGCCCCCGGTCACAAGCAGTAAGGGATGGGGAATATGACAACCAGCCAGAACGCCGCCTTGCTGGCCCAATGGGCGGATCTGTGGGGCGGGAACATCGGCCTAGCGGACGAGCTGGTGACCGACGACTTCGTAACTCACGTGGCGCCACTTCCCTGGGCCGCAGATGTTGGCGAGACGGGCGGGCGCGAGGCGCTGAAGCAGTGGATCAGCGGCGGCGTTCGTCTGCTCATCCCGGACATGCAGTTCTCCATCGACGTCGGCCCGATCGCCGACGAGCATTACATGGTGGTCCGGTGGAAGGTGGAAGGGACCTACAACGGCGGCGTTACCGGCTCGGCCCCGGACGCGGTCGGCCGGACGGTTGCTTTCACTGGCACCGACATCGTCCGGATAGAAGATGGGAAATTCGCCGAGTACTGGCTGAACGCCGACAGCCTGTTTTTCATGCAGCAGATCGGCGTTCACGAGGTGCCGGTGCCGGCATAACGGGCACGCTCGCTGAGCAAGGTCGACACGATCCCGCTCGTGCCGCGAACCGCGCGCGCGATCGATCTAGCCGTCGGCGATCGCACCGCGGGGCCGATATCCGGTTTCCCGGCTCCTTACTTCCTGCCTTTCGCGTCGACGACAGTGGTGACCAGGCCGGTGTTGATGTCGTAGACATGCCCGGAAACGCGGACATTCTGCGGGATCTCCTCCGCCCACAGCACCCGCTCGACGTCGGTCTGGACGGTGCGGGCCGGGTCCAGGACGGGCGTGTCGGCCAGCGCCCGCTCGTCCACCCCGATGCGCTGGGCGAACCCGTGGCGCAGTTCGTCGTCGGCGAGCAAGGTCGAGCCGCAGTCGGTGTGGTGGACGATCGCGACCTCGAAGTACGGGCCTTCCGGGGCCTTGGCGTCGACCAGGTAGCCGATATAAGCGATGTCGGCGATGGCGGCCGGGGTGATCCGGCCGCCGATGTCGCGCTGCACGATAGCCTCGCCGAGCCTGACGCCGAGGATCTGCGCCGGGTCGACCCGGGGGTCGATGCAGGTGACGATGTACAGGTTCAGGTTCGGGATGAACGGGAGCCGTGGCATGCCCTGACGCGCGCCGGGATCGCTGGCGAAGGCCCGGTTGCGGTCCAGAAGCGGAGCGATGTTCGACACGGCTTGGCCTGGCGTCGCTGACGACGTCGAGCTGGAGCGTACTCAGGATGCGCAGACGGCTTCGATGAACTCCCCCACCAAGGCTTCAGGCAGGTGACGCGCCAGGTCGGCCTGGCTGATCATGCCAACCGGCTGCTGGCTGTCGATGACCGGTAGCCGATGGACCTGGTGTTGCTCCATGGTGCGCAGGACGTCTGCCACGTCCGCCTGTGGCTCGATGGTGACCGGCATGCCATCCGTCAGCTCGCCTGCGGTGACGATCGCCGGGTCAACGCCGCGGGCGATGCACTTGGTGACGATGTCACGGTCGGTGATGATGCCACGCAGGCGACCGTCGTCCCCGCAGACCGGGAGCGATCCGACATCGAGGTCGCGCATCTGCTGGGCTGCGTGCTGCAGTGGCTCCTTTTCGCCGATGCACGTTACGCCGAAGTGCATGATGTCTCGTGCGGTCGTCATCACATACCCCCTGGGTCGGGGAGGGGCACCGCCCCTGCCCGCGCTGTCTCATCTTTCCTTTTTTCTGGACTCTGCTGCCGGTCCTGACCCGTGCCTAAGCATCAGAGATGCTGCCCAGCACACCCGGACTTATACATCGATGATCAAGCTGCCTGATGGCGGCCGACCGTACCGGACAGCCGGCGCGTCCGCGCTCTGTGCACGGGGCTCAGTGCGCCTGGGTGCCGCTGCTGCGCATGTCCTGGACGATGGCTACCGCGTCCCGCTGAGTGAGCCCGGAGCCGGCGGAGAACGCCTGATCGAACTGGCCTGAGCCCAGGCTGTGGCGGACCTGGGCTACCAGATCGGCCTCCACCCGCCGCAGATGCGGCCATGCCCGCAGGCCGACGCGCCCGCGCAGGCCCTCGGCCGCGCCTTCGAGCAGCGCCGCCCGGTCGGGGTCGCCCTCCGCGAACGCTAGCTGAGCGTAACCCGACAGGCAGAGGGTCACGAACGGGGTGCTGCGAGCGGCCAGGCTCAACTCCAGCGCCTCATCTAGCAACGCCCTGGCCTCATCGGGCCTGCCTCGCAGGACGCTCAGGATGCCCATCTGCACCCGGGAGCCTGCGGTCACCCAGGTGCCGCCGGTCCGCTCGGCCAGGTCGCGCGCCTCGCGCAGGTATCGAAGCGCGTGGTCATAGCGGCCGAGCGCCGTGTGCACGGAACCGGCCGTGAATGCAGCCATGGCCGTGAAGACCGGCTCATCCTGGCCGCGGAACTCCTCCAGCGAGGCCGTGACCTGGCGCAGTGCGCCGTCAAAGTCGCCGCTGATCGGCAGGGTCCACGCCATGGCAAGCAGCGATGCAGCATGCAGGAACGGGTCTTCGATCCCGGCCAGCAGCGGCGCCAGGCGCTGGCGGGCCGCCAGCGCTGCCGTGTCTTCCTCGTCGACTGCGAGCACGGCGGCAGTCCAGGCCAGCTCGGCCCGGGCCTCTGGGTCCAGGGTGCCGACCGCGGGCAGCAGCTGCTCGACCCAGGACCAAGCTTCGCGCTCGAGATCTTGCTCCGTCCAGAACAACCACAGGATCCGGAACATGTGGGGCAGCGGCCCGGGGTCATGGGCCAGGTGCCAGTGAACCGCGGCGGCCAGGTTGCCTGCCTCAGCCTTCAGCCGCTTCAGCCACTCCGGCTGCCCGGGGCCGCGCAGCGGGCGGTCCGCCTGCTCAGCCAACGCCCGGTAGTCAGCCGGCATGCCGCCGCCGGACCTCAGCAGCGTCGGGCCGGGCGGCCAGCAGCTCGGCCACGAACTCGCGGATGGTCTCCAGCATGCGGCACCGCGGACCGAGCTCGGTACTGTCCACAAAGACCAGGCTGTGGCGGGCCAGTGCCTCAGACAGCTGTAGCGCCTGATCCTCACCCTCCCCTGCCACTGCGGAGGCGGCCTGGATGGTCCAGCCGTCGACGAAAGCCGCCGCGACCTCAAGGAGCGACCGCTCGGCGTCGGTCAATAGGCCCACGCTCCAGTTCACCGTGGCCCGCAGGGTGCGCTGGCGCTCGGGCAGGTCCACGGCGCCGCTGCCAAGGGCATCTAGTGAGGCCGCCAGCCGGTCGAGAAGCGTGGCAGGGTCGAGCAGCCGGGTACGGGCGGCAGCCAGCTCGATGGCTAGGGGCAGTCCTTCCAAGCGTCGGCAGATCTGGGCCACCGCCGCGGCGTTGTCCTTAGTGACGGCAAAGCCGGGCCGCACCGCGCGGGCCCGGTCCGCGAACAGCGCCACCGCCGGCGAGGCCGCGACCTCCTCGACCGAGGCGCTGCCCGCATCTGCCGCCGGCGGCAGCGGCAGCACTGGGTATTCCCTCTCGGCCCGCAGCCCCAGCGCAGTCCGGCTGGTGGCCAAGATCGCGACCTCCGGACAGCGGGCCAGCAGTTCGCCAAGGTCGCGGGCCACCTGGATCACCTGCTCCAGGTTGTCCAAAATGATGAGCCAGGCGCCGTCGCCGAACGTCTCGGCCAGCGCCTCCGCAGGCGAGCCAGCGCCGGCGAGATCGGCGCCCGCCGCCCTGCCGATCGCGGCCAGGACAAGCCCCGGATCGGTGACCGAGTCCAGTGGCACGAACACGGTGCCTGCGCCGAACCGGTCCCGCAGCCGCTCGGCTGCTGCCACCGCCAGCCGGGACTTGCCGACGCCGCCCGGCCCGGTCAGTGTCAGCAGCCGCACCCCGCCCTGCCCGAGCAGCCCGGCCACCTCGCTGATGGCCCGCTCCCGCCCCCACAGCGACGTCGTGCTCACCGGCAGCGTGCGGGGGCCCTGGCGAGCCGTGGACGGCGGCGGCGTGGCCGCGGCCCGGTCGCCCCGGGCGGCGAACCGCTCGCTCAGCAGCACCGCCAGGTCATCACGGACCAGCCGGCCCAGTTCAGCCGGGGTGCGGAAATGACGGTAGGAGGCCGACGCCTCCTCCGTGATGTGGGCCAGCAGGTCAGCCAGGCGGGGCTCGCGATCGGGTGCCGGCGCTTTGACGTACAGCAGCCTGGGCAGCTCACCCGACAGGCCGAACTCATCCTCCAGGCCCGAGACATGCGCACCAGGGGCGGGCTGCCCGTACCGCTGCCAGTACAAGCCGATAAACACGTCGCTTTGCGCCAGGTACGCCCGGTAGACCTCGGCCGGCGGATACGGCCTGGCCCCATCCTCGAACATCACCGGGGTCAAGCGCAGCGCCGAAACGGCACGCGAGACCGCCCGCCGTTCCTCGGCCAGCTCGCCCAGCGTCGAACTCACAAACACCCGAAGACGCCGATCCGGAGTCCGGATGACATGCTCATCCTGCGCTCCCTGGCTCACCGATCGCCCCCCGATCAGACCCACGACGCAAGTCTGCAATCAGCCATCCTGGCAAACAAGCCGCGCACGAATACCCAACCCCCCAGTACCAGGGTTTCGCCGGACCGGCACGATGCCTTGGATGAGGCCGGTTTCTGGGCGCATCAGTCTTGACAGCTCACGGGTACCGGACGAGTATCCGGAGCAAGGCACCGGCTGTGAGCGCACATTCCCTGGGCCAGGACGACCGCCTAGCGACCACACATCGTCCGGCCGGTGCCCCCAAAATTCGCACGGCAAGTACTCCGCGCTTGCCTGCGATGGGCGAAACTGCCCGCCCGTACGGACTAAGCCGTGCAAGGCCGCCGTGGCTGTCGATGGCATTGCTGCCTCGCGCTCGCGAGCAACCGGGTCTGCGATCATGTGCCAATGCCTTCACGACGCATTGAGTGGGCGGTGGCCGGTGCACTGGCCGGCTGGGCGGCTGCTCGGCTGGCGGGCGCCGATCGTCTCCGGTTCGCCGAGGCCTGGACGGTACCGTTGCTGTCTCTCACCCCGCAGGTAGCAGCGGGAGCGTGGGCGAGCGCACTAGTGCTGCGCAGCAAAGGTCCGGCCGCTGTGGCCGCCGCCGCTGGCGCCGCCCTGACGGCCGCCATCGGCGCACGCGCGATACCGTCCCGCCAGCCGGCCGCGGCCGGGCCGGTCCTGCGCGTACTGACCGCGAATCTGCTTGTCGGACGAGCCGCGGCAGATGACGTCGTGGAGCTCGTGCGCCGCAGCCACGCAGACGTGCTGTTCGTGCAGGAACTCACCGACCAGGCGGCAGCTGGCCTCAAGCGCGCCGGACTGAGCGACTTGCTCGCACACCAGGTGGCGCAGCCGACGCCGCACGGCACGCGAGGCAGCGGCATCTACGCTCGCTACCCGCTTAGCGCCGGACCGCAGACTGCGCCCGTGTCCGCGGTCCGGTGCACCGCCCGGCTTGACCTTCCGTCCGGGCAGCTCGTGCACCTGGCCTGCGTGCACTCACCGCCGCCGAAGCCGCCCTGGTCGCCGTGCGCGACGGCCCGCTGGCGCGGGCAGCTGTCGGCGCTGCCCGCGCCCGCTGATAGTCCGTTCGTCCTCGCCGGGGACTTCAACGCCACCCTCGACCACGCGCAGTTTCGCCGGCTCCTTGGCCGCGGCTACGTCGACGCCGCCAGCCAGGCCGGCAACGGACTCGTCCTGACCTGGGGACCGCAACCCCACCGCCCGCTGGCCCTGCTCGCGATCGACCACGTCCTCCTCGACCGGCGATGCGCAGTGGTGGCCACATCTGCCCACCGGCTGACCGGCACCGACCACCGCGCGCTCTACGCCGAGCTCCGGCTGCCTGTTCCGCGCAGCCCCAGTCCAGCCAGCACCGAATAGCAACCTGACGTGCACGAGCTGCCGCCTGCGCCTGTGACGCGCTGCCCTGCAACCTATTCGCGCAGCGGTGCCTCTGCCCAGGATTGAGCGGTGCGCCACTGGCTGTCCGGATACCGGCTCTGCAGAGTGCGCCGCCAGCCTCCGAGCAGGTCGTTGGGCTGGTGAGTCAGCTTGTACTTGCACACGGCATGCCAGTAAGCGGCCTCAGGCGCGGCATAGCTGCGGGGGAAGCGGCGCAAGATGTCCCCGTACACGATCTCGGCAGCCTCCTCGTTGTGCTGCCGGGCCAGTGCGCGGGCGCGACCTAGCAACAGCCTCGCCGTGAATTCGGCAGGCGGCCAGTACCCCTGCCACGCGTCGTACTCAAAGCCGTCAGGGCCGAGCACGCGAAGGTCTGGCGTCCAGATCTGCCGGAAGCGCTCGACCAGCGGAGCGTTCGCCTCGCTGGTCGTGTCGACTTGTACCGGCACAAAGTTCTCGGAAATGGTGGCGACGACCGCCGCCTCGCGGTAGCTGACAGCCGCCAGCGCCGCACAGCCGCCTCAAGTTGGCGAGAAGAAGTCCACTAGGACGAACTTGCCGGCATCCTCCGCCGCACTGCAGGCAGCGGCGAGGTCGGGAGGCCGCCACGCAATCGCTTCCATGCCGTTCTCCCTTCGCCAGGGGCAGGACCCGTCTGTTGAGCGTACGCTCGCCGCGGCGCATGGGATGCACTCGGAACCACGGTTGTCGGCGCCGCCACGGTCTGCGGCAGAATGTCCTTGAATGACCTGCGGAGCCGAATCCAGCTCGCTGAGGAGAGACATGACCACTCTGAAGAACCGGCCCAACGTCGCGCTCCTCGTCGTCGACGTACAGAACGGCGTCGTCGACGGAAATCACGAGCGCGACACCGTCGTCGCGAATGTCGGCACCCTCGTTGAGAAGGCGCGCGAAGAGCAAGTCCCTGTCATCTGGGTCCAGCACTCAGACGAAGGGCTTACGCGGGGCAGCGACAACTGGCAGATCGTTTCCGAGCTAACTCCGGCGGAGGCCGAGCCGCTGGTCGAGAAGAACTATGGCGACTCCTTCGAAGACACCACACTCGAGACTGTGTTGTCAGGTCTTGGCGTAGGGCGACTCGTCGTCGCTGGTGCGCAGACGGACGCGTGCATCCGCTCGACGCTTCATGGCGCGCTCGCCAGGGGCTATGACGCGATCCTCGTCAGTGACGCCCACACGACAGAGGACCAGACCGCCTGGGGGGCACCGCCGCCGGATCAGGTCATCGCGCACACGAACCTGTACTGGACGTACCAGACCGCCCCAGGGCGGACGGCGGGGACAGTCGAGACCAGGGACGTCGACTTCGCCACCACGTCCTGACGCGCTCGCGCAGGGCGCAGAGGAGCGCATCTTTGATCGCCCCCGAGGCTAGTCCAGTAGTCGATCACATGTTTGAATATTCGCATGGCCAAGGGACAACCGACCATCTGGTCGTGCATCCCGCTCCAGTGCCGACTGAACCATCCGTGGCGGCCGGGCACCGTGACGATCAGCTGGGAGCCGTGCGAGTGCGCCGCCGCGCAGGCGGCTCGCGGCGGTCACGTGCGAGTGTCCTGCGGTGCGCCGCGCTGCTCGGAAGTGTGGTGCGCACCGCTTCACAAGCCGATCGGCGTGATCGGCCACCACCGGCCCGGTTACCGCTAGCGGCGCGGGCTCGTCGCGTACGTTAGGTCTCATGCCGACTTCGAAGCGCACAGGCAGGCGCAACGCCGATCCTGGGCCGACCGTGTTCGTGCTGTTCGGTGCCACCGGCGACCTGTCCAAGAGGCTGGTGCTGCCCGCGTTCTACCGCCTCAGTCTCGACGGGCTGCTGCCCGAGCGCTGGCTGCTCGTCGGGAACGGGCGCGGCGATATGGCGCACGAGGACTTTCGCAGGCACGTGCACGATGCGCTGACGGAGTTCGGGCCGAAGCCTGAGCGGCCGGCGTGGGACTCCTTCGCCGAGCGACTCCGGTTCGCCGGTGGCGGTTTCACCAGCGACAGCCCCGGCAGCATGCTGGATGTGCTGGCCGATGCCCGAGCGTTCGAAGGCGGCCACCCGCAGCTCGTGCACTACCTCGCGGTGCCGCCGTCTGCGTTCGGGGAGCTTACGAAGGCGCTCGGTCAGCACAAGCTGGCCGACGGCGCGCGCGTCGTTTACGAGAAGCCGTTCGGCACCTCGCCGCAGAACTTCCGGGCGCTCGACCGCGCCGTCCACGCGGTGCTCGCGGAGCAGCAGGTCTACCGAATCGACCACTTCCTCGGCAAGGAGGCCACCCAGAATCTGCATGTCCTGCGGTTCGCCAACGGCCTGTTCAGCGGTATCTGGAACCGTGACCACGTGGAGTCCGTCCAGATCGACGTACCGGAGAAGCTCGGCATTACCGATCGCTCGGTGTTCTACGACGCGACAGGCGCGGTGCTGGACATGGTCATCACGCACCTGTTCCAGCTCGCGGCCGAGGTCGCCATGGAGCCGCCCCCGAGCCTTGGTGCTGACGACCTGCAAGCAACGCGTGAGAAGGTCATCAAGCGTTTCCGACGGCTCGATCCAGCCGAGGTGGTGCTCGGCCAGTTCGCCGGCTACCGCGACGTGCCTGGGGTGGCTGCCAGGTCGCAGCAGAACACATACGTCGCCGCGCGGTTGTGGATCGACAATCCCCGCTGGCGCGGTGTCCCGTTCTACCTGCGGACCGGCAAGCGACTTGCCGAGACGGAGCAGCGTGTCAGCCTGATCCTGCGCAAGCCGGACGACGGCCCGCTGGCCGGTCAGCTACCCGCTGACACGAATGTGCTGTCCTTCTCGCTCGCCGGCAGCGGCCAGATCGACCTGACCGCGATAGCGAAGAAGCCAGGAGCTGGCCTCAGCCTCCAGGCCGCCAAGGCCGAGATCTTGTTGTCAAGCCTGCACGGCGCGGATCCCCTGCCGGCATATGTCCGCCTGATTCACGACGTGCTCATCGGCGATCGCTCCCTATTTACTCGCCCTGACGGGCTGGCCGCAGTCTGGAAGGTCGCCGAACCGCTGTTGACAAGCCCGCCCAAGGTCCAGCCCTACCAGCCTGGATCGTGGGGGCCGGCGGCGGCGCGCAAGCTCGTCGCGCCAGACCGGTGGCTGCTCGGGCAGTAGTGGCCAACCGAGGCGCCCTTCCGAGGCGTGCGCTCAGCTAGCGCTCCATGTGGAAGAGCTCGAGCTGGATGTTGTCGGGGTCGCGGAACACGACAACCGAAAACGGCATCGGCTCGGTGACGTCGACCACCCCGGAATTCCCGACGCCGAGGGCGTCGAGCCAGCTCACCCACGCTTCCAGATCGGACCGACCGGGAACGGCAAACGCCATGTGATCGAGACCGGTTCGGTTCTCCCGGAACGGCTCGCCGGGGTTGTCGTCGTGGTGGTGCAACCCGATGGCGATGCCCGAACGCGGCTCGATGAGCAGCACCGCATACCCGGACTCCTCCGCGTGGTGATGCGGGAAGGTCATCGATAGCCGGCCCATCCCGAACACACGCTCGTACCAGTCCGCGCTCGCCTCGATATCGGAGACGGTGGGCGCGAAGTGATGGAAGCCCGCGATAGCAGGCGCAATACCGATCTCGGTCATATCGATCCCCCCAGGGCCCGGGTCTGACACGCGCGTCGCCACAGCAATCTAGTCCCGATCACGTTAGCGTCGACAGCGTGCTCGAGTCCGACCTGGAGCGGCGAGCCGCGTTCCCGCTCGGCGCGGCCGTGACCGTCGATGAACTGGCCGCGAACCCGCATCCAGCACTGCGGCGGCTGCGTGAGTCCGAGCCGGTTTCGTGGCTGCCATCGCTCGGCGGCTGGCTGATCACAAGAGCTGACCTAGCCGAGGCCGCGCTGCGGGACGCGCGCACGTTCACCGTCGATGATCCGCGGTTTACTACGGCTCGAGTGGTCGGGCCTAGCATGCTGTCCCTCGACGGCACAGCACACCGGCGGCATCGGGACCCGTTCGTCAGAGCGCTGCGGGCAGCTCCGACCCGAGCGCGGCTCGCCGATGCGGCTGCTGGGCATGCGGCCAGGCTCGTCGCCGACCTCGCCCGCCAGGATGGCGCGGCCGAGTTGCGGCGCGGTCTGGCCGGCCAGCTCGCAGTGGCGGTCATGGCTGAGATGCTCGGCCTTGATGTCGCACCGGACCAACTGCTCGCGTGGTACGACGCGATCGTCGCCGGCGTGTCCTTGCTGGCAGCGGCAGCGCCCCGGACGACCAGCGATGACAACGCGGTCGCCGCAGTGCCGCGAGCGGCCGCCGCCGCTTTCGCCGAGCTGAGCGTGTGCGTCGAGGGCTCCCTCGGTCGCCACCACCAGCAGACAGTACTCACGGCCGCAGCCGATCACCTGACCGTCAGCGAGATCGTGTCCAACGCCGCTGTCCTTCTCTTCGGCGGCATCGAGACCACCGAGGGAATGATCTGCAATGCCATCTGGTACCTGCTGAGCGACGAGGCGGCGCTAGCGCAAGTCCGAGCCGACCGGAGCATGGAGGCAGCCGCAGTGGAGGAAGCGCTGCGACTAGAGCCAGCGGCCGCCGTTGTCGACAGGTACGCGACGGCCGACGTTAGCCTTGGTGCTGCGCAGGTGCGGCGCGGCGACCTTGTCACGGTCTCGCTTGCGGGCGCTAACCGGGACCCGGCCGCGTTCGCGGAACCTGACCGCTTCAGCCTGCAACGTCGGGAAGGCCGCCAGCACCTGGCGTTTGCGATCGGCCCGCACTTCTGCATCGGAGCCCAGCTAGCGCGCCTGGAAGCGAACGCGGCCCTATCCGCGCTGCTCGGCAACCTGTCAGGCGTTCGGCTCGATCCCGGCCGGCCGAGCGCACCCTACGGGCTCGTGTTCCGCAAGCCGCCGTCGCTGCACGTGCGGTGGGACGCCTGAAACGCAGGCCCTGAGACACCGGCCCCGGCCGACGGCGCGGGAAACCCGCGCGAGCGTCCCTGGCGAGCAAAATCAGCCAGGAAAGGTGCGGTGGAGGACGAGTGCGCGAACTAACGGTCGTCGAGATCTGCGCGGGCGGGGGCGGGCAGGCACTCGGCCTTGAACAGGCTGGGTTCGCCCACGCCGCCGCGGTGGAGCTCGACGCCGACGCCTGCGAGACGCTTCGCCGCAACCGTGGCGACCGCTGGAAGATCATCGAGGATGACGTCGCCAACCTTGACGGCCACGCGTTCACCGGGATCGACCTGCTCGCGGGCGGCGTGCCCTGCCCGCCGTTCTCGGTCGCGGGCAGGCAGCTTGGCCGCGATGACGAACGCGACCTCTTCCCGGAAGCCCTGCGGCTGGTCGCCGAGATCAAGCCGCGCGCGGTTCTGCTCGAAAACGTTAGGGGGCTGGGAACGGGGAGGTTTTCCGCCTATCGTGCCCACGTCCTCGGGCAGCTCACGGGTCTCGGATACCAGGCATGGTGGCAGCTCATCAACGCCAGCGAACACGGCGTCCCGCAGCTTCGGCCGCGATTTGTGCTGGTCGCCGTCGCCGACCCGTGGGCAGCCGGCTTCCGCTGGCCGTGGCCAAGACCGGAGCCGCCGCCGACTGTCGGGCAGACGCTGGCCGACCTGATGAGCTCCGGCGGCTGGCCCGGCGCGGCCGACTGGGCGGCGCGAGCCGACCAGATCGCGCCCACGATCGTCGGCGGCAGCAAGAAGCACGGCGGCCCCGATCTCGGCCCAACCAGGGCGCGCGCGGCCTGGCGCGCGCTCGGCGTTGACGGCCTCGGCATCGCTGCGGACCCGCCGGGCCCCGGGTTCCCGGTTGGCCAGCTGCCCAAATTGACCGTGCGCATGGTGGCCAGGCTCCAGGGCTTTCCCGATACCTGGGAGTTCAGCGGCCGCAAGACGGCCGCCTACCGCCAGGTCGGCAACGCGTTCCCGCCGCCGGTCGCCCAGGCGCTCGGCGTGGCGATCGCGGCGGCGCTGGCAGCAGGCGCCTGATACCCCGGCGTCGGCTCGAATCCGTGCCCACGACGAACCGGCGAGGTCAGCGCGGACACACGCACCCGTCAACCTTGGGCAATGCCGTCATTACTCCATGCGACAGCCGGGTAAGACGACAGGGGGCCGGGAGACCTTAGCCGACCGACGGGAGAGCACAGCATGGAGCTGAGCGCGAGCAATCAGCTACGCGGGACAGTGACCTATATCAAGGCGGGTGCCGTGATGGCGGAGATCATGGTCGAAGTAAAGCCAGGCCACATGACGGCTGCCATAACCGAAGAATCGCGCGACAGGCTCCACCTCAAGACTGGCGATGAGGTCTCGGTGATCGTCAAGGCGACCGACGTCGTCATCGCGACGCAGTGACGCTCACCAGCTAACTCGGCCGCGACCCGGCGAGCGCTATGCCAGGGATCCCGTGACGGCCTCGGCCGCGCGGAGCGCCCCGCCATCGGCGACATACCGGACCGCGCGCTCGATCTCTGGTGCCAGGAACCTGTCCTGCCCTGGCCCGCGCACGCCGTCGCGCAGCCCCGTGACCACCGCCGCCGTCGCCGCGGCCGGCCGAAGCGGCGCGCGCAGCTCGATCCCCCGCGCGGCCGTCAGCAGCTCGATCGCCAGCACCCTGGTCAGCCCGTCGAGCGCCCGGCGCAGCTTGCGGGCGGCTGACCAGCCCATCGAGACGTGGTCCTCCTGCATCGCCGAGGAGGGGATGGAGTCCACGCTGGCCGGCACGGCGAGCCGCTTCAGCTCCGACACGATCGCCGCCTGCGTGTACTGGGCGATCATGTGGCCGGAGTCAACCCCAGGATCATGAGCCAGGAACGGGGTGAGTCCCTGGTTCCTCCCCATGTCCAGGAAGCGGTCAGTTCGGCGTTCCGACATGCTGGCCACGTCGGCAGCCGCGATAGCGAGGAAGTCCAGCACGAAGCCGAGCGGCGCTCCGTGGAAGTTGCCGTTGGACTCGACCCGGCCGTCCAGCGTGATCACCGGATTGTCGATGGCTGAGGCGAGCTCGCGACTCGCCACCAGGGCAGCGTGATCGACGGTGTCGCGTGCCGCGCCGTCCACCTGCGGGGCGCAGCGCAGGGAGTAGGCATCCTGGACGCGGGTGCACTCGGGACCGCGATGGCTGGCCATGATGGCGCTGCCTGCCAGTAGGGCCCGCATGTTGGCCGCGGCGGCCGCCTGACCAGGGTGTGGCCGCAGCGCCTGGAGATCGGCGGCGAACGGCGCATCACTGCCGAGCAGGCCTTCCACGCTCATCGAAGCCGTAATGTCGGCCACCTTGAGCAGCGCGCGCAGGTCAGCGATCGCGAGGACCAGCATTCCGAGCATGCCGTCCGTGCCATTGATCAGCGCAAGGCCCTCTTTCTCGCGCAGCTGGACCGGCTCGAGGCCGGCCTCGGCGAGCGCATCGGCGGCCGGACGCTCTTCGCCCTTCGCATCGCGGACGACGCCCTCGCCCATCAAGACCAGCGCGCAGTGCGCAAGCGGCGCAAGGTCTCCCGAACAACCGAGGCTGCCGTACTCGTGAACGACGGGCGTGATGCCGGCATTGAGCAACGCCGCGTACGCCTGCACAGTCTCGACGCGAGCGCCGGTCCGGCCGGTGGCCAGCGTGGACAACCGCAGCAGCATCAGCGCCCTGACGACCTCGTCCTCAACGGCCGGGCCCGAGCCAGCCGCGTGGCTGCGGACGAGGCTTGCCTGGAGCTGAGCGCGCAGCTCGACCGGGATGTGCCGCGTCGCCAGCGCGCCGAACCCGGTCGACACGCCGTAGTGCGGCTCGGTGTCGTCCGCGAGCGCGTCGATGATCGCGCGGCCTTGCTGGACAGCCGCCAGCGCATCCGCTGCGAGCTGGATCTGGGCGCCACCGCGGACCACCGCGATCACGTCATCCGCCGTCAGCGGACCAACCCCGACCGTGACAGCCTGCTCCGGCTCGAACCTCGCCTGCGACCCGGTCATGGCACAACCTTTCCTCTGCGGCCCGCCTCTGCCGCCTGCCTGGGCCGCCTGCCTCTGCGGCCTGCTGCCTATGTCCACTGCCTGGGCCACCATAAGGCCTGTGCAGCGGTCCGGCCCAGGAGGACGGCGCCCTGCACGAGCGTCCCAGATGCGTCTGTGATGTACTTGCAACTAATGTGCAGCAAGGTTATCGTGCCTGTACAGCCGGGGTGGCCAGGTCGACGGCAGCCAGGTTGCGCCTGGTCGGCCGGGACGGGTGAGGAGTAGCCGAGTGTCAGCTGCGCCGACCGCGCCGAAGCTTCGCCTCACGGCGATGGTGCGCCAGTCGTTCACGGCGATGACCCCGGCCGAGCGCCGCCGGGTATCGCTGATGTATGCCTCGATCTTCGGCCTGCACCTGCTCGGCTTCGGCGTCTTCATCGCGTTCGTGATACCAGCGCACTACCGCGGCCTCGGGATCGGCGTCAGCGTGCTCGCCTACACACTCGGCCTGCGGCACGCCTTCGACGCTGACCACATCGCTGTTATCGACAACACCACGCGCAAGGAGATGCAGGAGCGACAAGGCACCGGTCGGCCGCGGCCCTTCGCCTTCGGCTACTTCTTCTCCCTTGGCCACTCCAGCGTGGTCGTCGCCATGGGCGTCGGGATCGTTGTCGCGGAGAAGGTCGTCTTCGGGCAGGTCCTGCGCAGCGGCTCTGGCCTTCAGCAGTTCGGCACCATCTTCGGCACGCTCGTCTCGGCGGCCTTCCTGTTCCTCATCGGCGGCCTCAATCTGGTGATCCTGTCGGGCATCGTCAAGGTGTTCCGGGCCATGCGCCGCGGCGAGTACGACGAAGCAGAACTCGAGCGGCAGCTGGACAACCGCGGCTTCTTCTACCGGTTCTTCGGCCGCTGGATGCGCGCGATCAGCAAGGAGTGGCAGCTCTATCCGGTTGGGTTCCTCTTCGGGCTGGGCTTTGATACGACGACCGAAGTGCTGCTGCTCGGGACGACCGCGTTCCTGGCATTGCAGCACATTCCCTGGTACGCGATCTGCTGCCTGCCGCTCCTGTTCACCGCTGGCATGGCCTTGATGGACACGACTGACTGCATCTTCATGAACCTGGCCTACGGCTGGGCGTTCTTCAACCCGGTCCGCAAGGTCTACTACAACCTCGCGATCACGGGACTGTCCGTCGGCATCTGCTTCCTGGTCGGCGGTATCGAGACCCTCGGGCTGATCTCCACCGAGGTCAAGAGCCTCAGCGGGGCCGGGGGCTTCTGGGGCTTCATGCGCGACTTCAATATCAACGTGGCTGGCTTCGCCATCGTCGGCTTGTTCATCGTGACCTGGGTTGCTGCGCTGCTGATCTGGCGATACGGCCACATCGAGGAAAAGTGGGGGGCTCGGCTGCACGCCAGCCCGCAGCAAGAGGAGGTCAGCGACCTCGGCTGACCGTGCCTGGCTCCGGGGCCGACGGCGCGCGCCTTTAGGCTCGCTGCATGGATTTCCAAGACGTGGTGCGACATCGCCGGATGGTGCGGCGATTCACGAGCGAGCCGGTCCCGCAGCAGAGCCTGGACCGGATCCTGGCCAACGCGGTCCGCGGGCCGTCCGCTGGTTTCTCCCAGGGGCAAGCGTTCCTAGTGCTAACCGGGTCCGACCTGGCTGAGTTCTGGAAGGTAGCCGGCGAGGCCGTCGGCCCGACCGCTGAAACGGCTCCGCTCGTCATCGTCCCGCTGTCCTGCAAGCGCGTCTACCTCGACCGCTACGCGCTGCCCGACAAGGGCTGGACCGACCGCGACGAGGCCAGGTGGCCAGTGCCGTTCTGGCACATCGATACCGGCATGGCAGCCCTGCTGATCCTGCTCACCGTCGTCGACGAGGGCCTAGATGCTCTGTATTTCGGCATCGTCCCTGAGGCCGTCGACGGGTTTCGGAGCCGCTTCGGCGTCCCGGCCGACTACGAGCCGATCGGAGCGATCGCGATCGGGCACGACGCCGAGACGGAGCGGCGCGATCTGTCGGGCCGTCGTAAGCCGCTGGCCGAGATGGTGCACTACGGCAGCTGGTAACGCTCGGCGATGTTCTGGGCGCACGACTACGGCAGGATGGGTGCCGTGGCCGATCGTGCCCGTCGACCCTGCCAATCCTGACCACGTGGAGAAAGGCCGACCATGACCACCCCCTCCTTAGTCCCGCTCGCCGGAAGCGAGCGCTCCGAGTTGCCGCAGGCTGCGGCGGCCGGACCTGTTGACCCGGTCGAGCGGATCGAGCTGACCATCATCACCCGGCGCGCGGCCGCGCTGCCCAGCACGACCGACGGTGCTCCGGTCCGGCTCTCCCGGACCGAGCTCCGGCAGCGCTATGGTGCTGTACCCGCCGATCACGAGCTGGTGGCAAACGTGCTCACGGGCATCGATCCGGCCATCCAGGTGATCTCGCAGGACCTCGGCGCGCGGCGGATGACGGTGACCGGCCCGCTGGGCGCGCTGTCCCGTTCGTTCGGCGCCGACCTCAGCCTGGTGACGAGCAGGGGTCCGACCGGAGGGCGGGTCACCCACCGGTACCGCAGCGGGGCTCTGCAGGTACCTGCCCCGCTCGACGGCATCGTCGTCGCCGTGCTGGGCCTGGACAACCGACCGCAGGCGGTCCCGCACTTCCGGTTCGCTGCCCCCGCGGCGCAGCAAGTCTCCTATACCCCGCCGCAGGTCGCCTCTCTTTACGCTTTCCCGGCAGGCACCGACGGCACCGGCCATACGGTCGGCATCATCGAGCTCGGCGGCGGGTTCGCCGCGAGCGACCTGGATAGCTATTTCAGTTCCCTCGGCATCGCGACCCCTTCGGTCACGGCGGTTGGCGTCGACGGCGCCGCCAACGTGCCAGGCCAGGACCCGCAAGGCGCCGACGGCGAGGTACTGCTTGACATCGAGGTCGTCGGCTCCGTCGCGCCAGGCGCGGCACAACTCGTCTACTTCGCCCCGAACACAGATCAGGGCTTCGTGGACGCGGTCACCACCGCCGTGCACGCCGAGCCCACGCCTGTCGCGGTGAGCATCAGCTGGGGCGGGCCAGAAAGCTCCTGGACGGGGCAGTCGATGACGGCGCTCGACCAGGCGATCGCCGACGGCGTCGCGCTGGGCGTGACGGTGACCGCAGCGGCCGGCGACAACGGCAGCGGCGACGGTGCCAGCGACGGCATGCCGCACACCGATTTCCCGGCATCCAGCCCGTACGCGCTGGCGTGCGGCGGCACCAGCCTGCAGGCCGACCCGGCCACCGGATCGATCAGCTCCGAGACAGTATGGAATGACGGCGCTGGCGGCGGCGCCACCGGCGGCGGCGTCAGCGCGACGTTTGCGCTCCCAGCCTGGCAAGCAAACGCGGGAGTGCCTGCCAACCCGGCCGGTGCCCCTGGCCGCGGCGTGCCCGACGTCGCCGGCAATGCGGACCCGGCCACGGGCTATCAGGTCCTGATCGACGGTCAGCAGACCGTGATCGGAGGCACCAGCGCCGTCGCGCCACTGTGGGCTGCGCTCATCGCGCGGCTCGCGCAGGCGCTTGGCAAGTCGCTCGGGCTGATACAGCAGCCGCTCTACGCCGGCGTCCAGCCCGGCAAGCCGGAGACGGGCCTGCGCGACATCACCAGCGGAAGCAACGGGGCCTACTCCGCCGGACCGGGCTGGGACGCGTGCACCGGTCTCGGCGTACCTGAGGGCGCCACGCTGCTCGCGAGCCTGTCCGCGAGTATCACGCCGAGTCAAGGCGGGGCTTAGCTGGACGGGTCTTAGCTGGGCGGGTCTTAGCTGCGCTGGTCTTAGCTGGGCTGGTCTCGGCCGAGCTGGCTAGCTGGCGGGCGTGCCGATCGTGGGCGGCGCGCCCAACCGCTGGAGCACTTCGGGAATCGCGACGGTGCCGCGCTCGTCCTGAAAGTTCTCCATGATCGACAGCAGCGCTCTGGCGGTCGCCCCGGTGCCGTTGAGCGTGTGGACGTACTCAAGTTCTGCGTCCCGGCGGAATCGGATGTTGAGTCGCCGCGCTTGGTAGTCGGTCGTGTTCGAGCACGACGTGATCTCCCGGTACCGCTGCTGCACCGGGAACCAGGCCTCGATGTCGTACTTCTTCGCCGCGGACGCGCCAAGATCGCCGACGGCGATGTTCATCACGCGGTACGGCAGGCCGAGTTCCTGCACGATCTCCTCTTCGTACGACAGCAGTAGGTCGTGGGTCTCACGCGAACGCTCAGGCGTCGTATAGACGAACATCTCGACCTTGTCGAACTGGTGCACGCGGAACATCCCCCTGGTGTCCTTGCCCGCTGCCCCGGCTTCGCGCCTGAAGTTCGTAGTGAACGCGGTGTACATGGCTGGCAGGTCCGCTACCTCGAGCCGCTCGTCGGCGTGGATGCCGGCCAGCGCGACTTCCGACGTACCGGTCAGGTACAGGTCGTCGTGCTGCAGGTGGTAAAGGTTCGACGCCTCGGTCGGCAGGAATCCGGTGCCATACATGGCGCGCGCATTCGCCAGGATCGGCGGCAGCACGAGCAGGAAACCCCGACTGGTCAGCTTGTCGATCACGAAGCGGTACAGCGCCATCTCGGCCATGGCCACATCGCCGATCCGGTACGCGAACCTGGAGCCTGACAGCCGGGCGCCTCTAGCCATGTCGATCCAGCCGCGCGCCGAGGCGATCTCGGTGGTGTCCCGCAACTCGAAGCCGAACTTGGGCTTCTCTCCCCACGTCCTGACGAGCAGTGCGTCGTCCTCGTCCATGCCGTCGGCTGCGGTCGGGTCCGGCAGGTTAGGGATCCGGGCTAGCAGCAGATCGCGTCGCTGCGTCGCCTCGTCGAGCTCCGCCTGAGCCTCGTCCAGTTCGGCCCGCAGCGCACGCAGCTGTTCGATCTGCTCGGGCGTGGGCTTGCCCTTCGACGCACTCCGCTGCGCTGCGCGTAGAGCCTCTGCTCGCGTGGTCAGCGACCGCCAGCGAGCGTCAGCGTCCAGCAGCGCGTCGAAGTCAGCCGCCGCACCGCGCCTGGCCAGGGCGGCGCGGAAGGTCTCCGGATCTTGGCGGGCGGCCTTGAGGTCGATCACCTGCGCGAGTCTAGTCGGGCGGTCCGTGCCGCGCCGCTTGATATCCGCTGGCGGTGGCTTGCGCCGGAGCGGCAGGGGCCTCGACGCCAGGCTCCGGCGCGCTGCTCGTCCTGGTCGCAAGCACCGACCCGCCCAGTATGAGTACAAACGCGACAGCCATCCCGGCGGTCAGCCTCTCCCCGAGCACTCCGATGCCGAGCGCGACGGCGACCGCGGGATTGACGTAGGTGATCACCGATGCCCGGGCCGGCCCCGCTTCCGCGATCAGCGCGAAAAAGCCGAGGAATGCAATCGCCGTGCAAACCACGGCGAGGCCCGCGAGCGCGGCCAGCACATGGCCTGATGGCATGGCCGCCGGCCACGTCGCCGCCGCGAACGGGGCGTAGATGATGGCCGCGAACGCCAGGCAGGCTGCAGTCATGCCAAGGGATGGCAGCTCGCTGAGCTTCCGGGCGACGATCAGCGGGCCCGTCGCGTAGCAGACCGCCACCAGCAGGACCTCGCCGACGGACCCGGCGTCGCCGTGGGTCCCGCCGCCGAGGACTAGCAGCGCGACGCCGGCGAGGCCGATGAGCAGGCCCGCCCACCTGACAGCGGTCAGCCGGTCCTGACCACCGGTCAGCCGGGAGAACACGGCGACGAGGATCGGAACCGACGCGACGAGCAGTCCGCTCAGCGAGCTTGACAGCCTCGTCTCGGCCTCCGACAGCAGCAGCCACGGCGCGACGATCTCGACAAGCGCGAACAGCACAAGCCAGCGCCAGTGCGGCAGCAGCACCGCGAGCTCCCGCCTGCGGATCGCGATCGGCAGCAAGAGCGCCGCGCCAATAGTGACCCTGGCGAGTACGAGGACAGGCGGCGCGACGCCGCCGTCGGCGACCTTGATCAGCAGATACGGGATCCCCCAGATCACGCTCATTGCTGCGAACAACCACCAGCCTCGCCGGCTCACTGCTGCTCCTCCGCCTGGATCCCGCGCACCCGGACCGTGCCACGCTCAGGATGTCGCAGGTACGGAAGGCGCGTCTTGAACGCAATTGCGGGCCGAGCCTAGCCGCCCGCTGCACCTACGCGATTGCGTGGCGGTTCTGCGCTCCTAGTCAGGTCTGCACGCAGAGGCCAAGCAGACCGATCGTGAGGCACGGTTGGCTAGCGGACGGCGCAGGCCGCGGCCAAGGCCGCAGCGAGCTCGGCACTGAGGAAAGCGAGGGCGTCGACAGCGCGCTCGGCAATCGCCGGCGGTGTCTGGCACGCGTATGGCGCGATGCCGCAGCGCTACCTACTGCAGCGCGACCTACCCCGGCGTGACGAGTCCCGAGAGGATGCGTGCTCGTTCCGTGCGCAGTGTCGATCCGAAGCGACGAGCCCGCGCCGGGGATCTGTTTGTGGGGAGCGGCCGTCATCGGCGCAGCGGACATCAGCACGAACACGATCGCGCCGGAAAACATCATGATCAGAGGCAGGAGCAGCATGGGCCGCCTGCGCAGCGCGGCCCCGCCGATACGGGTCGTTGTACGCACCCGGTCGGCGGCGAGAGCTCGGGCCATAGCCTGGCCCGACAGCATGGGTCCCTGACCCATCCGCGCGCTGCTGCGGACCCGGACGAGGGCAGCGCGCCGCTGAACTGGCGTCAGGCCCGGCTGCAGGTAAACGACGGTGTCGAGTCGATCGGCCTCCGCCGCCACGTGTAAGCCGGCTGGCAGTTCCGCGTAACGGATCTTGACCATCAGCCGACCCACATCCTACTTAATCCGAGCAATTACCTTGGCTTCCGTACAGACGGTGACGACGCTATCACGGTGCATAGCTGCAATCCCACGAGTAACCAGATTGCAATCTGCTTCTTGCACGTAGCCGGGCATACGGTGCAGCAGTCTCGGGCCCGCAGAGCCGGCCATCGCCACCGGTCGCGGCGGCCGCCAGTCCTGCCGCGGCTACGCTCGCAGGAACCAGCACTTCGAGTCCGACGTCAGCGGAGGCATCGTGCGGCTTGCGAGCCCAGGACCGGCCGTCCCCACGGCCGGGCTTGCGCTACGCCTTGCACCAGGATGGCGGATGCCAGCCCCGCTCGCCTTGCTGACCGCGCTGGCAGGGGGGCTGGTCCTGGCCGCGGCATTCCCGCCTGCGGGTATCTGGCCGTTTTCCGTACTCGGCCCGGCCATGCTGATCGTCGCCCTGTGGCAGCAGCGGGCCAGGACGGCCCTCGCGGTCGGCGCGGCATTCGGCCTCGCGTTCTTCTTCCCGCTCCTGGCGTGGCTTGGCAATGTGGCCTGGTACGTCTGGACGGCGCTGGCCGTCGCGGAGGCCGTGATATTCGCGGTGCTCACGGTCGGGCAGTGGATGCTGCTGCGGCTACGCGCCTGGCCGCTCGCCGTGGCGGGCTGGTGGGTCGCAGCAGAGGCGCTCCGCGACCGATGGCCGTGGGAAGGCTTCCCCTGGGGACGCCTGGTCATGAGTCAGGCGACAGCGCCCACCGTTCGCTGGGTGGCCATTGGCGGACCACCGTTCCTGACCTTTCTGATCGCACTGACGGCCGCGTGCCTGGCGTGGCTGCTACTCGGGCCGGCGCGCGCTGCCCGCTGGCCCGGAGGCCAGTCGGTCGTCCGCGGCCGCATCTGGCCTGCGATAGCGCTCCTGACCATGGCGGCGCTCTGCGCGGCTGGCGCGCTGCTGCCAGCGGGCGGCGGCACGCCCGGTCAGCCGACCGCGGTCGTGGCCGCGATTCAGGGGGACGTGCCGCACGCCCGGACACTGCCGAGCTTGTTGCGTGCCACGACGGTGACGCAAAATCACGTGACCGCCACGAACCGCCTCGCGGCGCTCGTCGCCGACGGCCGTCTGCCGGCCCCGGACCTGGTCATCTGGCCAGAAAACTCAACCGATCAGGATCCCCGCTTCAATCCGTACATCTACGACCTGATCTCCGGCACGGTCGCGACCATCGGAACCCCCGTGCTCGTCGGCGCAGTGCTTCAGAACCCGGTTCGCAACGCCGGCCAGCTGTGGGTACCCGGCAAGGGACCAGGCCCGAGCTACGTCAAGCGCCGGCTGGTGCCGTTCGGCGAGGTCATCCCGTTCCGCGGACTCCTCGACAAGCTCACGTCGCTGCCGTCTCTTCAGCCGACCAACTTCACTCCTGGCCACAGGGCTGTTGTCTTCCGCGTGGGCAAGATCCGTCTCGGCGACGTCATCTGTTACGAGGTCGGCTTCGACGGGCTGGTCACGTCCGAAGTGGCCGCAGGAGCGAATTTGCTTGCCGTGCAGACCAATGACGCCGACTTCGAGCTCGATGGCCAGACGGGTGAGACGCTCCAGCAGCTAGCCATGGCGCGAATCCGGGCCATCGAGCATGACCGGGCCGTCGTCGTCGCCTCGACCACCGGCATCAGCGCCATCATCGCGCCGGATGGCCGGCTGCTCGCCAGCAGTGGGACGTGGCGCCAGGCCGAGATCGAGGCGCGGGTACCGCTGCGCACCACCACCACGCTGGCAGACCAGATCGGCGGCTGGCCTGAAGGTCTGCTTACGTTCGCGACGCTCGCCGCGCTGGTGCTGGCGCTGGCCAGCGTGGTTCGGGAGCGGCGCCGCAAGCCCGCGTCGCCCGCGCTGGCCGAGGCGTCGCCCGCTGAGGCAGCAGCGCTGCCCGGCCGAGCACCAGGAACGCCCGGCCAGGCAGCAGAATCATCCGGTCAGGCAGCAGAATAAAGGCGTGTCATTCTGGCGTGGTTTCCGGCAGCCCGTTCGGTATGCCGTCTTGCTGGCCGGAGCTCTTCCGGTGCTGGCCTTCCCGGCCGCGAACCTGGAATTCCTTGCGTGGTTCGGCCTCGTTCCCGGTCTCGCCCTGATGCGCGCAGCGCCGACCAGGCGCGAGGCGATAGTCCGGGGCTGGTGGTTCGGCACTGGTTACCTGCTGGCGGCCATGTACTGGCTGGCACCCAACCTCGGCCCTGGCCTGCTGCTCGTCGCGATCGTCTTGGGCTTCCTGTGGAGCGCGGTCGCACTGGCTACCTGGTCCCTGCTGCGGCCGCCGCTCACGGCCCGGCGAGCTCTCGCCGCGCTCGTCGTCGTGCCGAGCTGCTGGCTTGTCACCGAGTGGATCCGCTCCTGGCAGGGCATCGGCGGACCGTGGGCCGTGCTGGGGGCCAGCCAGTGGCAGCACCCCGCCATCCTGGCGCTGGCCGCGGTTGGCGGCATCTGGCTGGTGAGCTTCGCCCTGGTCGCGGCCAACACCGGCCTGCTGATCGCGCTGGTGGCCAGGCCGCCAGCCGTCCGGGTGGCGGGTGCGGCCGGAGTTCTCATCGCGATCCTGGCGGGTCCGGTTGCCTTCGCGCTGACCGCCCCGCCGCCCGTAGCCCGTCACCTGACCATCGCGCTCGTGCAGTCAGGCGACGCTTCTGATCCCGCCGCCAGGCTAGCGCGCAATGAAGCCCTGACGACCGCCGAAGCCGGCCGTGCGGGCCTGTTTGTATGGGGCGAGAGCAGCGTCGGCTACGACCTGGCGGTCCACCAGAGCCTGCTTGCCGGTGTCGAGCAGACCGCCAGGACGGCCGGCGCGGAGATCCTGGCCGATCAGGATGCGCAAAACGCGGCTGGGGCGAAGTCCAAGCGGGCCACGCTTATCAGCAGCACGGGCGTCCGCGGCGACTATGTCAAGACCAGACTCGTCCCGTTCGGCGAGTACATACCGTTTCGTCCGGTACTCGGCTGGCTCAGCAAGATCAGCCGCGCTGCGGCGCAGAATGTCGAGCCCGGCACGGGCGCACACGTGCTGCGTGCCCTCCTGCCCGACGGCCAGTCACTGACCTTCGGCCCGCTCATCTGCTTTGAGTCGGCGTTCCCCGACATGTCGAGGGTCGACGCCGATAACGGCGCCCAGGTGATCATCTATCAGACGTCTGACTCCACCTTCGAGGCCAGCTGGGCTCCGCCGCAGCACGCCGCCCTCAGCGCAGTGCGGGCCGCTGAGACCGGCCGCCCCGTCGTGCAAACGGCGCTGACCGGCGATTCGGCCGCCTTCGACTCGCGGGGTCGGCTGCTGGCCTGGGCCGGGACCAGCTACCAGGGCGTTTTGCTCGTCCATCTGGAGCTGCCGCCCGCCTCGGCCCGGACGCCGTATGACCGGCTCGGCGACTATGTCCCCTGGCTGGCGGTCGGCATCGCCGCGCTCGCCGCGCTGATCGGGGTCGCGCGGGGCCGCTCCGCCCGTCGTGATGCTGGCCACAAGGACGCCGACAGCCCGGCGGAGGTCCTGAGCGACACGCCGTTAGCCGACTGACCGCGAGGTCCGCGCCACACCGGGCCTGATGAGCCGTCGCGACCCGCGGGCCGCATCGTTCTATTCCGTTACTGGCCAGTAGTGACAAGCTTCACATCGGGATGCACGCTGCGTGACGGCGGCGTTACATCTACAGATCCTTACCGGGACACCAGCCCACCCCCAGGTTGGCTTTGTCCCAGGGGCTGCTCCCGAAGGCCGCCGTACCGAGCCTAGGTCGACCCCGCCTTGAAATCCGCGAGGCATGCCCCCGCATGCATGAGCGCGCCGGTCCCCCACCGGCGAGGTTGCCCCGGTCTGGCTACAGCCAGCCCGGGGCGGCCATGAAATCCAGGAAAGGAACTGAATGTCCCCCCGCACTGACCGCCTGACCAGCATCGCTCGCGACCGAGGCAAACACCTCGCCGCGGCCGGCGCCGAGCGGCTGGCCAGCACCTTCCGCGGCCGGACGAGGTCTGTGGTGTACGCCGGCACTGCTCTGGCTGTGGCCGGGATCTGTTCTACGGCCGCCGCCGGTACCGCGAGCGCCGCGACGTCCAGCGGCTCGGCGCCCGAACGGGTGGCGGCACCGTTCTCCCTCGCTGCGCTGACTTCCACGACTGATGCCGCCGCCGTCACTCCGGCGACGACCGCGCCTGCGCCTGCGCCACACAACACCGCCCCGCGAGCAGCCGCCAGCCAGCCGCAGGTGCTCACCTGGCAGCAGGTCCGCGACGCGATCAACAGGCAGACGAACCCTGTCGCGGCGCACCACGGCAAGCTGCCGGCCGCCGACCGCCTGACGCCGGTCGGGACTAGCGGCCCGCAGGCCTGGATGCCAATCTCGCCCGCCCAGCTGGCCAACGCCACCACGATCGTCCAGCAGGCGCTGAACAAGCGGATGGGCGTCCGTTCGGCGGTCGTCGCGGTGGCCACGGCCATGCAGGAGTCGCAGCTGCTTAACCTCCGCTATGGGGACCTCGACTCGCTGGGCTTGTTTCAGCAGCGCCCGTCGATGGGCTGGGGCACGGCGGCTCAGATCACTGACCCCGCTTACGCGGCCGACGGGTTCCTGACCGCACTTCAGCAGCACCAGGCCAGCGATCCGGCCTGGGCGTGGCAGCCCCTGTGGACCAATGCGCAAGCTGTGCAGAAGTCAGGTTTGCCGTTCGCATACGCCAAGTGGGAGTCACAAGCCGCAGGCCTGGTCAAGCAGATCGCGATGCGCCTGCACTAGCCCCCGGTCTCCGGTCCAGGCCTTCTCCTCCCCCCGGCAAAGGCCGACCGGACCGCCAGGCGCCGGGCATCCCCCCGCCCAGGCCGCCGGCACCTGTGCCCCGCCCTCCCCGAGAGGGCGGGGCACATTCTTGCCGCCAAATCGCTCCACGGAGCATGCTCGGCGGCCCGACCTTAGGCCAATGGCCACCGCATCATCGGCGATGCTGTAGAAACTGTGGCATGACGACCTTCCTCACCGATGCCGGCTACTGGGCGCTGATCGTCTTCTGTTTCGTTCAGGCCTGCTGCATCCCGATCTCGTCCGAGATCACGTTCGGGTTCGCGGGAGTGCTTGCGTACCAGGGACACCTCAGCCTCGCGCTGGTGATCGTGATCGGCACGCTGGCCGAGCTCGCTGGTTCCTCGACCGCGTATGGCCTCGGTCGGCTGGGCGGGCGTCACACCGTCGAGCGGCACCGCAAGTACCTGCTCATGACCAGGCGGGACGTGGAGCGCGCTGAGCGGTTCTTCGGAGGCCGCGGTGCCTGGGTTGTCGCGGTGGCCAGGGTGGTCCCGCTGGTTCGTGCCTTCGTCGGCCTGGTGGCCGGCTTCATGGAGGTGCCGCTGCTGCCGTTCGAGATCTTCAACCTCATCGGTACCGCGGTGTGGGCAACCGTCCTGTCCGTGATCGGCTACGAGCTCGGCAACGACTGGACTAAGGCCTCCAAGAGCTTCTCGCATGCCAGCGACCTGCTGGCCGTGCTCGTCGTGCTCGTTCTCGTCGCGCTCATCGCGTACAAGGCACGGGAGATGCGCAAGGAGCGGCAGGCGGACGCAGCCGACCCGGCCGTCGGTACCGGCACCGGCACCGGCACCGGCGTCGACTCCATGAGTGCGCCGACTGCCGCCGCGCAGGCGGGCAAGGCCCGCCACCGCGCGCCCACGGACCGAAAGGGTGGCTGACGAGCCCCATCGGCTCGCCGCGGTCAACTCGCAACTGGGCACGTCAGACCCGGCCGCGCCGTCGGCCACGGCTCAACAAGGCACGGCTCAACAAGGCACGGCTCAACCAGGCCCGACTCAACCAGGCACGGGGCAGCCGACGGCTGCTGAGCCTGCCTGGCACCATCGTGCCGCCGTCTACCAGATTTACCTGCGCAGCTTCGCGGACGGCAACGGCGACGGCATCGGCGACCTGGCCGGCCTGGCTGCCCGGCTGCCGTACGTGCGTGACCTGGGAGTGGACGCGATCTGGCTCACTCCCTGGTACGTGTCGCCGATGGCCGACGGCGGTTACGACGTGGCCGACTACCGCGACATCGATCCGCTCTTCGGCACCCTGGCCGGCGCCGAGGCGCTAATCCGCACCACGCACGAGCACGGACTCAAGATCATCATTGACATCGTCCCGAACCACTGCTCAGACCACCATCCCTGGTTCACCGCGGCGCTCGCCGCCGGGCCAGGCACGGCCGAGCGAGCCAGGTTCTGGTTCCGCGAGGGTCGCGGCGCGTCCGGCGAGCTACCGCCGAATGACTGGCAGTCGATGTTCGGCGGCCCCGCCTGGACCAGGGTGACCGAGACCGACGGCACGGACGGTGAGTGGTACCTGCACCTGTTCGCGCCTGAGCAGCCGGACCTGAACTGGGATAACCCTGAGGTCAGGGCCGAGTTCGAGGACATTCTCAGGTTCTGGCTTGACCGCGGCGTCGACGGCTTCCGCATCGACGTGGCCGACACCCTGGTCAAGGACCCGGCACTGCCCGACGTGAGCGGACTGCCCGATGGCTCCCGCAGGCCGTGGGAGGACCAGGATGGCCTGCACGACATCTACCGGTCCTGGCGGCGCGTCATAGATTCCTATCCAGGTCCCCGGGTGTTCGTCGGCGAGATCTGGCTCAAGCCGCTGGCGAGGCTCCGGCCGTACCTGACCGGCGATCAGCTGCATACCGCCTTCAACTTCGACTTCCTCGGCGCGCCGTGGGACGGGGCCCGGCTGCGCGGGGTCATCGACGCGACGCTCACGACAATCGGCGCGGCAGCACCCTGGGTGCTGTCTAACCACGACGTAACACGGCACCTGACCAGGTACGGCCGGTCGCACACCGGCAACGACTGGCAGCCCGATCCCGGCGCGGCCGACCTTGCTGTCGGAACCCGGCGGGCCCGGGCCGCGATCATGCTGACGCTGGCGCTGCCCGGCAGCGCTTATCTCTACCAGGGTGAGGAACTCGGCCTGTGGGAGGTCGAGGACATCCCGGCGGAGATGATCGCCGACCCTGTGTACGAGCGCACCGGGCACGCCGTCCGGGGCCGCGACGGCTGCCGGGTGCCGCTGCCCTGGCAGGCCGACAAGCCGGGGTTCGGATTCGGCCCGGTGGGCGCTTCACCGCCCTGGCTGCCGCAGCCAGCCGGCTGGCGGCAGCTGGCCGCGGACGTGCAGGCGACCGACACGGGCTCCATGCTGACTCTGTACCGGACGGCTCTGCGCATCAGGCGCTCGTCGCCTTACATCGCCGGAGACGCGTTCGCCTGGCTGGAGGCCGCGGACGGTGTGCTGGCGTTCAGCCGTTCCGCCGGCTTCTCCTGCGTCATTAGCCTCTCAGCCGACCTCGTGCGCCTGCCATCGCACGATGCGGTGCTGCTCGGCAGCAATCCACTCGAAGATGGGCTGCTACCACCTGATACCGCGGTCTGGCTGCGTACCGCCGGCGGCTAGGGCCTCAGTCGACCAGGACCTCAGTCGACCAGGGCCTCAGTCGACCAGGGCCTGGTAGACCAGCTGCCGTAGCTGCGGCCTGATCGGGTACGCGCTCGAGGGCAGCAGCTGGGTGAAGAACGTCGCCGTCACCTGCTCGACCGGATCGACCCAGAAGGTCGTCGAGGCGGCCCCGCCCCAGTTGAACTCCCCGGCCGACCCGAGCGACTTGGTCGCTACGGGGTCGATGGCGACGGCGAAGCCGAGGCCGAAGCCGACCCCGGCGTCGACAGTCTCCGCGTACAGCGGCCGGCCGAAGGTCTCCAGGTCCGCGCCGCCTGGCAGGTGGTTGCTCGCCATGTAGGCAACGGTCCGCGAGCTCAGCAGCCGCACGCCGTCCAGCTCACCAGCGGGGCTGTCCGGACGGTGCAGCAGCATCTGAGTGAACCTGTTGTAGTCGGCCGCCGATGACACGAGTCCGCCGCCGCCGCTCAGGTAGACGGGCTCGCGTAGCGCGGCGTTGCCCATCGCGTCCATCCGGGTCGCCTTGCCGTCCTCGGGGCTGCGGGTGTACAGCGCCGCGAGCCGGGACGCCTCGGATGGCCCCGCGTAGAACGCGCTGTCGGTCATGCCGAGCGGGCCGAAGATCTGGGTCGCAAAGAATTCGTCGAGGCGCTGGCCGGACACGACCTCGACGACCCGGCCGATCACGTCAGTCGCGACCGAGTAGCTCCACTCACTGCCGGGCTGGAAGAGCAGCGGCATCGAAGCGAAGTCGTCGCAGCACGCCGCCAGGTCGGCGCCGCGCGGTGAGCCCCACTCGTAGCCGCGCGCCCGGTAGATCGCATCCACCGGGTGATTGCGCATGAAGCCGTAGGTCAGCCCCGACGTGTGACTGAGCAGGTGCCAGATGCGGATCGGCTCGGTCGCTGGGACCGTCGCGTAATTGACGTCGCTGCCACCAGCAAAGACGCGGACATCGCGAAAGGCCGGGATGTACTTGTAGACCGGGTCGGTCAGCTGGAAGCCGCCCGTCTCGTACAGCATCATCGCGGCCACCGAGGTGATCGGCTTGGTCATCGAGTAGATCCGCCACAGCGTGTCGGGCTCTACCGGAAGGGCCGCCTCGATGTCGCGCTGCCCGTAAGCGGAGACGTGCGCCAGCTTGCCGTGGCGCGCGACGGTGATCAGCCAGCCAGCCAGCTTCTGCGCGTCGACGTAGCGGGCGAAGTGCTTGTCGATCCGCTCCAGCCGCGCCGGGTCGAAGCCGACCTCGGCCGGATCCACCTCGATCTGCAGTCCGCCCATGTTCTCCCCAGCCTCCAGTTAGTTCGCCCTCAGCAAGCTTCACCCCTGATCCTGCCAACCAGAACCAGGTTCGGTCCAGAGCCCGGCCGTCATTCGCCGGCCGGCAGCCCGTCCGGCAGCCCGGTCCGCCGTCGTACCTCGTACAGCAGGACGCCGGCCGCGACCGCCAGGTTCAGTGACTCCGCGGTGCCCGTCATCGGGATCGCGACCTGGGTGTCGGCGGCCGCCAGCAGCCCGTCCGGCAGGCCCGCGCCCTCGCTGCCGAGCAGCACTGCCAGTGGCAACGGCAACGCGGCCGCCCAGTACGACAAGCTCCCCCGCGCGGATGTAGCTACGACAGTGACCGCGCGCTTGTGCGCCCAGTCCAGGAACTCCACGCCCGATGACGCGGTCGCCACCGGCACCGTGAAAATCGCCCCCATGCTCGCCTTCACCGCCGCCGGGTCGTGCGGATCAGCCGACGGCCCGATGAGGATGACGCCGTCAGCACACACGGCGCTCGCCGTCCTGATAATCGTCCCGACGTTGCCGGGGTTGCCCGGCTGGTGCAGCGCCGCGAACAGCGAGCCGTCACCCGCCGGCAGGTCCGCGAGGTCGACGTATGCGGACCGCACGATCGCGGCCAGCCCCGACGGCCCGTCCCGGTCGGCGATCCGGCCGAACAACTCTCCTGACATCCGGGCCACCCGCACGCCCGCCGCCTCTCGCGCGGCGACCATCGCGGCCGCGCCAGCGTGGCGCAGCAGGTCCGGCGCGACAATCAGTACTTCGATGTCCGCGCCCGCCTCGACGGCTTGCCAGACCGGCTGAATGCCCTGCACGACGAACGCTGACTCGCGCCGTCGGTGCTTCCGGTCGGCGAGTGCCCGGACGCGCTTGACCAGCGGGTTCGCGGCACTGCTGAGCACCTCGGCCATCGCCAGCCGAGCCTACTCGGCCAGGTACCGCATCGGCCCGTCGCCGCGCGCTTTACAGTGGCCAGCGCAGCCGAACGACAGGCAGCCGAACGACAGGCAGCCGGCAAGACGGGCCGAGGGGCAGGCAGATGGGCGCGGAAAGCGAGCGGGTCGCCGGATTCGGACGGCTCGAGGACGGGCTACGCCAGGCCGGGGACTGGTACCGGTGGGGACCGTACGTCAGCGAGCGCCAGTGGGGCACTGTCCGCGAGGACTACAGCGCGGACGGCGAGGCCTGGGACTACCTGCCGCACGACCACGCACGGTCACGCGCCTACCGGTGGGGAGAGGACGGCCTGGCCGGCTTCTGCGACATCGAGCAGCGACTCTGCCTCGGCCTCGCACTGTGGAACGGCCAGGACCCGATCCTGAAGGAGCGCCCGTTCGGGCTGACGGGAGCGCAGGGCAACCACGGCGAGGACGTCAAGGAGTACTGGTGGTACCTCGATGCGGTCCCCAGCCACGTCTGGAACCGCTGGCGATACCACTACCCTCAGCGACCGTTCCCGTATGAAGATCTCATTCAAGGGAACGCGGACCGTTCGCGCTTGCAGCCGGAATACGAGCTGATCGACACTGGTGCGTTCGCCGAGAGCCGGTACTGGATCATCGAGGTCCACTACGCCAAGTCCGGCCCCGACGACATCCTGATGAGCATCGAGGTCACCAACGCCGGACCGGACGAGGCGGAGTTGCATGTGCTGCCGACTGCCTGGTTCCGCAATACCTGGTCGTTCGCCGGGGACCCCGCCGGCGGCGGCGTAGGCAAACCCGAGCTGACCGCCGGCGGGGAGGCCCGCGTGACGCTCACGCACCCTTTCGTCGGCCCGATGGAACTGCTCGCGGCGGACGGCCCGGACGGCGCGCCGCCCGCGACGCTCTTCTGCGAGAACGAGACCAACGTCGCCAGGCTGTTCGGCGGAGAGGCGCTGACCCCGTTCCCTAAAGACGGCATCAACGATCACGTTGTCAGCAATGCGGCCACCGTCAACCCCGCTGGCCGCGGTACCAAATGTGCCTTCTGGTACAAGCTCGCGCTGGCCGGCGGAACGTCGGCACAGCTGCGCGTGCGGCTGCGACCCATGGATCTCGACGCTGGCGGCGAGGCGCTCGGGCCGGCTTACGCCGCCGTGATGGCGCAGCGGCAGGCGGAGGCCGACGAGTTCTACGCCGAGCTGACCCCGTCGGCGGCGAGCGCCGACGAGGCCACGGTCATGCGGCAGGGCTTCGCCGGGATGCTGTGGTGCAAGCAGCTGTACTACTACGACGTCAGCCGGTGGCTGGACGGCGACCCCGGGCAGCCTGTGCCGCCGGACAGGCGCCGCACGGGCCGCAACAGCCACTGGCGGAGCTTCGATGCGTTCGACATCATGTCGATGCCGGACAAGTGGGAGTATCCCTGGTTCGCGGCGTGGGACCTGTCATTCCACTGCATCGCGCTCGCGCACCTCGATCCGGCCTTCGCCAAGTACCAGCTGATCCTGCTCTGCCGCGAGTGGTTCCAGCATCCGGGTGGCGCGCTGCCGGCCTACGAGTGGGACTTTGGCGACGTGAACCCGCCCGTCCAGGCCTGGGCCGCCCTCGAGGTGTTCGCCGTCGACGGTGGTCGCGACATCCACTTCCTCAGCCGGATCTTTGACAAGCTACTGGTCAACTTCACCTGGTGGGTGAACCGCGAGGACGCCGAGGGCAACAACTTGTTCGAGGGCGGCTTCCTCGGCCTGGACAACATCGGCCCCATCGACAGGTCGCACCTGCCCGTTGGCGGCATCCTGGAGCAGGCCGACGCGACCGGCTGGATGGCGTTCTACGCGCTGGCCATGATGTCGATCGCGCAGATCCTGCACCGGACTGGCCAGCGGCCGGGCACCGACGTGGTTCTGAAGTTCGTGGAGCACTTCGCCGCCATCAAGCAGGCGCTCGACGACCGCGGGCTGTGGGACGAGACCGACGGTCTCTACTACGACCGGCTGATTACGCCGAGCGGCGACGCGGTGCCGCTCAAAGTGAGGTCCATCGTTGCCGTCCTGCCTGCGCTCGCGATGAGCGTGGTCGATCGGGAGACGATCAACCTGGCCATGGTCGTGGGCAAGCGCTTCGCCGCCATGCTCGCCGAGCACGGCATCACCGAGGATGGGCTCACCGACCCCGGCCGGCCGACCGGCATCGGGGTGCTGCGCGGCACGCCAGGCCACGAGCAGATGCTGCTCAGCCTCACCGCGCCTGACCGGCTGCGGCGGCTGCTGAACGTCCTGTTCGACGAGGCGGAGTTCCTGTCGCCGCACGGCCTGCGCGCGCTGTCAGCCTGGCATCGCGATCACCCGTACTCGATCGACGTGGAGGGTTACCACGCGAGCATCGACTACGAGCCGGCCGAGTCGACCACACCGCTGTTTGGCGGGAACTCCAACTGGCGCGGGCCGGTCTGGTTCCCGGTCAACTACCTGATGGTGAGCGTGCTGGAGCGCTACAGCTTGTTCTTCGGCGACGAGCTGACCATCGAGTACCCGGCCGGATCAGGCCGTCAGGTGGGGCTCGGGCAGATCGCTATGGATCTGTCCGACCGGCTCATCTCGATCTTCACGCCCGGCCCCGACGGCCGACGACCGTGCTTCGGCGGCGTCGCCGTGCTGAGCGATGACCCGGCCTGGCGGGACAACCTGGTGTTCAGCGAGTACTTCCACGCAGACAACGGAAGAGGTCTGGGCGCCTCGCACCAGACGGGGTGGACCGGCCTGGTCGCGGACATGATCCGGCGCCGCCACGGCGCGGCACCCTCGCTGGGTGCCGTGTTGGTCTCGGTTTTCGAGCAGGCATAGTGTCGTGCGCATGAGTCTTGACGCCGAGTATGAGCCGAGCCCGGCCCAGTGGGTCCGCGACCAGGTCGCGGAGTATGAAACGTCCGCCGGCGAGCGCGCGAACACGCTGCTCGACACCGGCATGCCGATCGTGATCGTGACGACGCGCGGCAATAAGAGCGGCAAGATCCGGAAGACGCCGTTGATGCGCGTCGAGCACAACGGGCAGTACGCGCTGGTCGCCTCCAAAGGCGGCGCGCCCGCCCATCCAGTCTGGTACTTCAACCTCGTGGCCGATCCAGACTCGGTCCAGATTCAGGACGGACCGGCGCCGTTCACCGTGAGCGTGCGCGAACTGGACGGCGACGAGCGGACGAAGTGGTGGGAGCGCGCCGTCGCCGCTTATCCGCCGTACGCGGAGTACCAGGAGCGGACCGACCGCACGATCCCGGTCTTCCTCGCGACGCGACGCTAGCGTCCTCCGGCGCCCCCGGCGCCCCCGGCGATTTCGAAGGACCACAGCTCGCTGCTGACGGCCACCGGCTTGGGCTGCTCGGCCGCGGGCGCTTGCGCCGACTGGCGGTGGCCGTGCCCGAAGGCAGGCGATGTGCGCCACGCCTCGAACGCAGCCTCATCTCGCCACCTAGTCACGACCAGCCACGTTCTCCGGTCGTCGTTGGGGCGCAGCAGCTCGAAGCCCTCGAAACCGTCCTGATTGTCGACGGCTCCGGCACGGGCGGCGAACCTACGCGCGAGCTCGTCGCCGCCATCAGCCGGTACGGTGATCGCGTTGATCTTTACGACGGTCATTCGACCGATGATGCCAGGCAGCCGACTGCCCGGCCGCACCAGGTGCATGTAAGGAGATCTCGTGTCTGACTCAATCAAGTTCGGCGGGGTGACGCTCGACTGCCCGCACGCCGGGGAGCTAGCCGCGTTCTACGCCGAGATCACCGGCGGTGAGGTCACGGTGCCAGGTGATTCCTGGGCCATGACGACCTGCCCTGACGGCTCGGACATCTGCTTCCAGGCCGCCGCGGGCTACTCACCGCCCAGCTGGCCCGATGCAGCCTCGTCAATGCAGATGCACCTGGACTTCGACGTCGACGACCTGGACGTAACGGAGACGCGCGTGCTAGCCGCCGGTGCCACGAAGTACGACGTCCAGCCAAACGACCACTGCCGGGTCTACGCGGATCCGGCCGGGCATCCGTTCTGCCTGTCCACCGCTCAAGCCTTGCAGCAGCAGGCCTGATTCACGCAAGGCTCGGTCTCGTAGCCGGCGCGTGCTCGGACTCTTCGGCTGGCGCCTGCTCGGACTCTTCGGCTGGCGGCTGCCTGGCCTCGGGCCATTTCTTGAGCTCGACCTGCGGGATGAGCCAGGTGGCGAGGAACGCGAGAGCGGCGATCGGGACGGCGACAAGGAAGACGGTCTGGATCGACTCGGCATATCCGGCCACGAACCCGGCGTGGATAGCGGCAGGCTGGTGAGCGAGCAGCGCGGGCGTCACGCTCGCCGCGGAGAAGCCGGTCGGGATATGGGCTCCGTGCAGGTGCTTGGCAAGGTTGCCGATCAGTACGTTCGAGAAGATCGCACCGAAGATCGCAGTGCCGAACGAGCCGCCTATGGAGCGGAAGAACGTCGCGCCCGATGTCGCCACGCCGAGCTCGCTATGCGGGACGGCGTTCTGCACGATGATGACCAGGACCTGCATGACGCCGCCGATGCCCATGCCGAGGACCAGCATGTATAGCGAATCCAGCACCGCCGAGGTGCCGACGCCCATCAGCGAGAGCAAGTACATGCCGAGCGTCATCAGCGCTGATCCGGCGATCGGGAACACCCGGTACTTGCCGGTGCGCGAGATCAGCTGCCCGGAACCGATGGACACGATCAGCAGGCCGGCCATCAGCGGCAGCAGCTGGACGCCCGAGAGAGTCGGCGAGATGCCCCTGACCACCTGGAAGAACGCGGGCAGGTAGGTGATCGCACCGAACATTGCGAACCCGACGATGAACCCGACGAGGCTGGTGACCGAGAACGCCCGCTGCCGGAACAGGTGCAGGGGCAGCACCGGCTCCTTGGCCCGGCGCTCCACAAGTATGAACACCCCGACCAGGACAACTCCGCAGCTGCCGAGTATCCAGATCGGCGCCGAGCCCCAGGCATAGGTCGTACCGCCGAGGCTGGTGAGCAGGATAAACGCTGTCGCGGCGAGCGCCAGGACGGCGGTGCCGACGTAGTCGATGATGTGGTGCACCCGGCCGAGCCTGCCCGGCACCTGCATCGCGACAACGATCAGCGCGATGATGCCGATTGGCACGTTGATGTAGAAGATCCAGCGCCAGGACAGGTCGTCGACGAACACGCCGCCGAGCAGCGGGCCCACGATGCTCGACACACCGAACACCGCGCCAAACAGGCCGACGTAACGACCTCGCTCGCGAGGCGACACGATGTCGCCGACGATCGCCTGCGCACCGACCATCAGCCCGCCGCTGCCGAGGCCCTGGACTGCGCGGAATGCGATGAGCTCGACCATCGAGTGGCTGAGGCCGGAAAGCACGGAGCCCACCAGGAAGATCACGATAGCGGCCTGGAAGAAGACCTTCCGGCCGTACTGATCGCCCAGCTTGCCCCATAGCGGCGTCGACACTGTGGTGGCGAGGAGGTAGGCGGTGATGACCCACGCTATGTGCGAGCCGCCCTTCAGGTCGCCGACGATCGTGGGCAGCGCTGTCGACACGATGGTCTGGTCGAGCGCGGCCAGCAGCATGCCGAGCATGAGCGCGCCGATGATGACGAGGATCGCCCGATGGCTGAGCCCCGGCAGCGCGCCGTTGTGACGTGGGACAGCACTGCCGCTGCCGGGACCGGCGGCGGGAACTGGTGAGCTGTCCTGCGTCATGAATGCTGGTTCCTTCCGGCGGTCGTGACGTCATTGCGCAGAGAAAGGTTGCGCAACGCGCAGTCTTCGGGCAGGCCGGCTGCCAGCGCCTGGCAGGCCAGATCGGTGAGCTGGTCAAGGGCAAGCGGGCCGCCAGCATCGGCCCAGAAGCCCATGGTCGCCCGCATGACGCCAGTCGACGCTGCCGCTAGCAACGCCGGATAAGGGTCGCGATAGGCATCGGTGCCAAGCCGCTCGGCCAGGGCCTCGGTGATGACTCGCTCCACCATCGCCATGTGCGACGCGAGCGCCGCACGCAGATGGACATCCGAGTGCAGCGATTTCATCCGTCTTAGCCAGGTGGCCGGGTCCCCGCCCAGATCGCTCAGGTCGGCGGCTCTGGCTCGGGCCTCGTTGACCAGCGCCTCGCGCAATGCTTCTAGCGGGCTCTCGCCCGGCGCATGATGCACGATGGCGTCGCGGAGCGCCTCAAGCCGGCCAGCAGAGGCACCGAACAGTGCCGCTTCCTTGGTCGGGAAGTAGTTGAAGAAGGTCCGGGGCGAGACGTCTGCGGCGGCGGCGATGTCATCGATTGTCACCTGGGAAAAGCCGCGCTCGGCGATCAGGTCAAGGGCGATCCTGCGCAGCGCCCGGCGGGTCGCCTGCTTCTTCCGCTCCCGCAGCGACGACGGGACTACGGCTATGTCGTGAGCGACGCTCATAGTGCGCTCACTATAACATTGCATTAAAGTAAATCTTGCACACACATCAATCTTGCATCGTACGCAAGGAGTGAGTACGGAACCGACGACGATCACTCCGCGCCGCGGCGCGCGCCGCCTCTGGCCCCTCGTCGCTGGCCGGCGCCGTGGCCGTGTGGCTGGCAAGCGCAGCACGAGCGCGTGCCCGTTAGCGAGCCACCGAGTATTCCAAACTAGCCCGTGACCAGGCTTTCCTCGCGCAAGCGGAGGGTGGCTCCAATATCAGGATTAAGCAACCCCTACCGTGGAATGGTGCGGATGCCATGGTGGGGCGTGGTGTCGTCGGTACTCGCGCCCATATTGCTGATAGGTGGCTGGACGGCTGCGGCCGATCTCCAGCCGGTCCCGTTCGACGCGATGTCCAGGTCGATCAGCGCACTTGCGTCTCAGGGCATGCCATACCGCTGGCTGATCACCATTGCGCTGCTCGGCGTCGGCGCCTGCCACGTCGTGACCGGGCTGGCCCTGCGGCCGGTGGCCGAAGCCGGCCGGATCATGCTGATCTTCGCCGGCGTCAGCGGCATGCTGATCGCCGCGAACCCGCAGCACATTCACAGCGGAAGCCCGGTGCACGAGATCTTCTCCTTCACGGGCGTTGTCCTGATGACGCTCTGGCCGGTGGCTGGCGTGCGCCTGGACCGCGGCGCGCCGCCTGCCCTGCGGCCGCAGGCCGCCTGGAGCTACGCACTCGTCACGCTCGCCCTGGTGCTCTGGTTCACGGTTGAGCTGTACCACGGCAATGAGCTGGGCCTCGCCGAACGCGCAGTCACTGCCGATCAGTCCCTCTGGCCGCTCATCGTCGTGGCGTCTGTGCTGCTCACCCAGCGCCGCCCGGTGGCAGCCGCTGAGCCGACCGCGGCACTGAGATCCCGGTGAGCTGCTCAAGTCCCGGTGAGCTCCTCAGTCCCGGTGAGCTCCTCAGTTCCTGTGAGCTCCTCATTCCGTGAGCCCCGCGAAAACCGCGCCATCCGGAGCGCGGCGGCGCGACCACAGCATGATGCCCGCAGCCAGCAGGAATGCGACCGCTGCTAGGAAGAACGAATTCCCGGCCAGGATGGTGAACGGTCCGCCGTAGCCACTTTTAATGTCACTCACCCACCACAGCGGGGCCGCCCAGAAGAGCACCGCGACGCCGAATGCCCACCAGCGCCCCCCGCGCGGACGGTCGCGTCCGAGGGTCAGCCAGGCGAGCACCGGCACTACCCAGACGTAGTGATGTGCCCACGAGATAGGCGAGATGATCAGACCGGTCGCCGCACAGAGCACGATGCCGAGGATGGCCGAAGAGGAGCGGTAGGCCCACGCGGCCAGGGCCAGACCGCCCGCGGCGAGGGCGACAGTGAGAAGTCCCAGCAGTATCGGTGACGGCGGCGCACCGATGATGCGCTGGAGCGCGCTGTGAAGATTCTGGTCGCTTATATACAGGAGGTTGCCGGACCGATGGGCCTCGAAAATGTCCGTTGACCAGTAAAGCGAGGCCGAGTGCGGTGCTATGACGAGCGCGGCCAGTGAGCACGCCAGGAAAGTTACGAGCGCAGTGACCGCGGCCCGGAACTGGCGCGTCAGGAAGAGGAATGCGATGAAGATCAGCGGCGTGAGCTTGATGGCCGCCGCGATACCCAGCAGGACACCACGGGGCAAGGTACGCGACCGCCACGTGACGGAACTGGTGAGATCCAGCAGTACCAAGAGCGCGATGAAGAAGTTGATCTGACCGAACGACAGGGTCAGATTGTCCGGATCAAGCAGCACGACCGGAAGCAGGACAATGGTCGAACCAACCCAGATTCGCCGGGGCGGCCAGTCCGGACGCACCGCACGTATGCTCCAGGCAGTCAGCGCCGTCAGAGCGAGAATGTTGATAACCGACCACGCAACCTGGCCGACTGGTACGGAGAGCGGCGTGAATGGCAGGAACAGGAACGCGGCGAACGGCGGATAAGTAAAGGGCATGCCGGGGCTGCCGCCCATCAATGCCCGAGACAGGCGCACGTCGTACAGGTGCTGCCCCAGTACGTGCGCGGCACCCATGCGGTAGATGTCAAAGTCGATCTGATGCCGAGTCGCGTAGCCGATCGCCAGCGCCAGCGTTCCGGTCACTGACAGGCACACCCACGCCGGGGCGACCCAGAAGCTGCGTCGGCCGGCGACGTGAGGCATCTCCAGCTCACGGAAGGATTCGGGGCGCATTGCTCCGGCAAGACGCGGCACCTCAGCTCCCCGTGAGCCCGGCGAAGATCTCCGCCATCTCGGCCGGCCGGAACTCCAGCGTCCCGTCGCCGACGGACAATTCCAGCCGCTGCATGCCGGGATCAGCGGTCAGCATGCAGGTCGGGGGCGTCCAGATGCCGCGATTCTTAGCCAGGCGCTGCGCTGCCGCGGCGTAGTCCTCCTTGCTGACGCGCAAGAGCAGGTGCATCATCGGCACCTGCGGTGGGTCCGGGATCACCGTCACACTGGGAACGCCGGCCAGGGCGGCTGCGATCGCTCTGGCGTGCTCGAGGTAAGCCGGGAACTTCGGCAGGCGGCTGGCCAGGCAGGCAAGGGCCGAGGCTGCGTTCGGCCAAAGGCCGTGCAGCGTGCCGCCCATCCGGCGCCGCCACTCCCGTACCTGCGCCACTATCTCCTCCGACCCCGCCACACAGCAGCCTGCCAGAGCGCCGATGCCCTTGTAGAACGATACGTACACGGTGTCGAACAGCGCCGCGATCTCGGCAGGCGCCCGCCCGTACCCAGCCGCAGACTCCCACAGACGAGCGCCATCCAGATGCGCGGCCGCGCCGCGCTCTCTGGCCCAGGCCACCTGCGCGGTCAAGTCGTCGAAGGCCGGCTGCTGGCCGCCGATGTCTCGCTGCGGCAGCTCGATTACCAGGGCGGCCGGGGTCTCGGCGATGGCGGTGAGGTCCTCGAGCGTCATCAGCCGGTCACGGCCACCGGAAGGGCCGGCCGACGAGACCATGCAGCCGCTGATAACCCTGCTCCTCGTGCTGCTCTAGGTGGCACATCGGGTGGAAGACCACGGTCCGGAGGCTGCGCTGGTCGGCGTGCACGCGGAGCACCGCCTGCTGCGCCATCGTTCCCGAGGGCAGGAACGCGGCCGCTGGCTTACTCAGCAGCCGGCAGATCTCGGCCTCCAGATCCGCTACCACCCCGCCCTGGCCGTAGTTGTCCATCGCTGTATCCGCCGGGATGGTCGCCAGCAGGGAGGCGGCGGTCTGCTTGCCGTGTCCGTGAAAGGATCGGGTGCACTGGTCACGGAGCGCCGCCAGCTCTTCCTGCTCGGTCATCAGCTTGCCTCGGTTCGTGGGTTTCCTCGCCTTAAAACTAAAGTCGGACAAAGTATCCCGCAAGATCGCGCTTGCCCATGAAGCGACCGCATGGCGGTTCTCAGCTCGCCGGCGCTTGCCTAGTTGCTGTCAGGCGCTGTCACGAAGTCGATGAGTTCCTCGACGCGGCCAAGGAAGGCCGGCTCCAGGTCGGCGTACGAGCGGACCCGGCCCAGAATGCGCCGCCAGGCAGCCGCGGTACTGGGTGACCAGCCGATAGCGGCGAGCACACCCTCTTTCCATGGCACTCCGCGGGGCACCTCCGGCCAGCAGCTGATACCGACGACCGCGGGCTTGACCGCGGCCCAGACATCGACGTAGGGGTGGCCGACAACGAGGACGTGCTCGGAAGTGACCTGCGCCGCGATCCGGCTCTCCTTCGAGCCGTCGACCAGGTGGTCGACGAGGACTCCCAGACGGCGCTGGCCGCTAGCGGCGAACTCGGCCGCGATTGCCGGCAGGTCGTCAATGCCGTTGAGGAACTCCACGACCACGCCGATATCGCGCAGGTCGTCGCCCCAGACTTTCTCGACGAGCTCGGCGTCGTGCTTGCCTTCGACGAAGATTCGGCTGGCCTTCGCCACCTTGGCGCGCGCTAGCGGCGCGGCGATCGAGCCCGACGCCGTCCGGGCGGGGCCTCCCGCGTGCTCGGGTGCGGGCCGTACCAGCCTCACCCGCCGGCCCTCGAGCAGGAACGTGCCAGCCAGCGGGAACACCCGCCGCTTGCCGTGCCGGTCCTCCAGCGTGACGACGTCCTTCTCGCAACCGACCACGGCACCGCAGAAGTCGCCGGCGCTGTCCTCGACAACCAGGCCCGTCTCTGCCGCGATCTGAGGCGACGGAGGCGCCTTGCGCGATGCTGGCGCCAGGACGTCGTCGGTGTACTGCCTGCTGCGCACCGCCAGCCTTCCCCGCCAGCCTGATCCGAACCGGCTGCACTGATTTGTGCAGACCAGTATCGGCTGAATCGGCTAGCCGGCCGTGCCGACGCGCCGTCAGCGGTCCCCAACAGGGCCGTCGGGCGCTGACGGTGACGCGCGCCCTTCGCACGCTGGCCCTCGGCGCGGGGGCGCAGGACGGCCAGCCCGTGATCTCCTGGCATGCCGCATCAACCGGCGGCAAGACGTGGCGCTCAGCTCAGTGGCGGTTGCTCATGGCGCCCGACCCGCTGCTGATCATGATGGGCGAGCAGCAATAGCCGACTGGCATCGCGTGCCAACTCTGGCTGTGATCACGCCATCGCGGCGTCGAGCATCGCCGCCCACTGGGTGATGATCCGGTCGCGGCGGCGGGAGTCGTCGGCGAGCGTGTCGGCCAGGCCGAGGCCGCGAGCGAGGTCGAGAGTCGCCTGGATGGCCTCATGCACGCCAGGACGAGATTCGTCGGCCCCGAGCAATCCGATAGCCGCCTTGTGGGCTTCCCGTCCCAGCCGCGCCTCGAGCGGCAGGACGAGATCACGCAGCACGTCGCTCGCGGCGGCGGCCGCCCAGACCTGGAGGGCGGCACGGAACAGCGGCCCGGTGTAGAGGCCTACCAGGAGCCGGACGACGTCCCTGGTGCGATGTTCTGCCGAGGCAGGCAGCCGCGCGGCCTCGCGCAGGATCTCCGCCAGTCGCACGTCAGCCATGTGCTCGAGGGCGGCTGTGAACAGGTCTTCCCTCGTCGGGAAATAGTGCTGCGTCGCCCCGCGCGACACACCGGCCCGGGCCGCGACGACAGCAACGGTGGCGCCACTCCAGCCGAGTTCGGCCAGGCAGCTCACGGCGGACTCCAGCAGCCGCGACCTCGTGGCCCAGCCGCGGTCCTGCTGTGGCGCGCGCCCAGCGCTGCCGGGCAGGCCGGCGGCGGCGGACGTAAGCGACCCCGTTCCCATCTGATTTATCCGTCGACCCAGGACGGCCGCCTCTTTTCCAGGAACGCGGCCATTCCCTCCGCTGCCTCTGGCGATGCAAACAGCCGGGCCGACAACGCGGCAAGTTCCTCGGCCCTGGCGTCGAACCCGCGCACCATTTTCGCCGTCAGGAGCTCCTTGGTCTCGCGCAGACCTTGCGGCGATGCGGCGCGCAACGCGTCCAGGACGGCCAGCGTGCCTGCGTCGATGTCTGATACGGCCTCGGTGATCAGCCCGATCCGCGCAGCCGTCGCCGCGTCGAAGGTCTCCCCGGTGAGGAAGTACCGGCTGGCAGCCCGTGGATCCAGCCGCGGCAGCGTCGTCAGCGAGATTATCGCCGCCGCGAGACCCAGCTTGACCTCGGTGAACGCAAACGTCGACTTCGGGCCGGCCAGCACGATGTCGCAGGCTCCGACCAGCCCAACGCCGCCGGCGCGAACGTGGCCGTCGATGCTGCCCACGACCGGCTTGGGCACCGTCACGATGAGCTTGAGCAGGGCCGCCAGCCTCGTCGACCCTGCCTCCATGCCGCCCGCGCTGGCCTCACTCAGGTCAGCGCCCGCACAGAAGGTATTGCCGGTGTGCGTCAGCTCGATGGCGCGCACATCGCCATCGCCCGCCGCCGCCTCAAGGGTCTGGGTCAGCTGCCTGACCATCGTTGTCGACAACGCGTTGCGGTTGTGCGGCGAGTCCAGCGCGATCCTGGCGATTCCCCAGTCGACCGAGTACTGCACAAGCAGCTCGGACATCGTGTGCCTCCTGCTAGTAGGACTTCGGCAGGCCGAGTGAGTACTGAGCCACGAAGTTCAGGATCATCTCCCGGCTGACGGGCGCGATCCGGGTGGTCCGCACGTTGGCGAGCATGGAGGCGAGGCCGAACTCGGCAGTCATCGAGCTGCCGCCGAGCGTCTGGATCGCCTGGTCGACGGTTCGGACGCTGGCCTCGGCGGCGGCGTACTTGGCCATGTTCGCTGCCTCGCCCGCGCCCATGTCGTCGCCGGCGTCGTACAGCGTCGCCGCTTTCTGCATCATGAGCCGAGCCAACTCCAGCTCGATCTTGACCTGGGCGAGCGGATGAGCCAGGCCCTGGTGCGCGCCAATCGGCACGCTCCAGACTGTCCGCTCCTTCGCGTACCCGACGGCCTTGTCCAGTGCGTACCGGCTGCTGCCGTTGGCCATCGCGGCGGCCATGATCCGCTCCGGGTTAAGGCCAGCGAACAGCTGCAGAATCGCCGCCGACTCCTCACCAATCAGCGCCGAGGCCGGCAGACGCACGTCGTCGAGGAAAAGCAGATACTGCTTCTCCGGCATCATGATGTCCATCTCGATCGGCTGGAACGTGAAGCCGGGCGTGTCCGTCGGCACGACGAACAGGGCTGGCCGCAGCTTGCCAGTCTTGGCGTCGGCGGTCCTTCCCACGATGAGGACGGCCTCGGCCTCGTCAACGCCGGAGATGTAGATCTTGCGCCCGTTCAGCACCCAGGTGTCGCCGTCGCGGGTCGCCACCGTCGTCAGCTTGTGCGAGTTCGAGCCGGCGTCGGGCTCGGTGATGCCGAACGCCATGATCGAGGATCCGCTGGCAATCTTCGGGAGCCAATGCTGCTTCTGCTCGTCGGTGCCGAACCTGGCGAGGATCGTGCCGCAGATCGCCGGCGACACCACCATCATCAGCAGGCCGCAACCCGCGGCCGCGAGCTCTTCCAGCACGATGGCCAGCTCGTACATGCCCGCGCCGCCGCCGCCGTACTCCTCGGGCAGGTTCACGCCGATGAACCCCAGCTTGGCCGCCTCCTGCCACAGCTCGGTGAGCCTGCCGCCGTTGCGCGCCTGCTTGGTGAAGTACGCGTAGCCGTACTTGCTGGCCAGGCCGGCCACGGCCGCCCGCAGTGCCTGCTGTTCTGCGGTCTCGGTGAAGTTCACTGCGGCTCCTCCTCGGGCTTGACGACGGCGAGCACGCTGCCCACCTCGACCTGCTGGCCGGGCGCCACCGGCAGCTCGGCGACGATCCCGGCCGCCGGTGCCGCGATGACGTGCTCCATCTTCATGGCCTCGAGCCACAGCAGCGGCTGACCTTGCGCGACCCGGTCGCCGACGGTGACGCCGAGACGGGCGACCGTACCCGGCATCGGCGCGAGCAGCGAGCCCGCCCCTGCGTGCGCGGCCGGGTCAGTGAACCGGGGCACGGGCCGCAGTGCCACCGGACCAAGCGCGGAGTCCACGCAGACCAGGCCGGGATACGCAGCCACCTCGAACCTGTGCAGGACTCCCGCGACCGTCAGCTCGACCAGGTCCGGCGCCATCGACGCGAGCGTCACGTCGTCGCGTGCGCCAACGACCAGCCCGCTCCGCTCGATGCGATAACCGACGTCGAGCGTGGTCGCCTCCTGCTCCGGGCCTGGACCCGCGCTCGTGGCCCGCTCGTACACTTTGCGCTGCAGCTGAGATGGCAGGTTGCGCCACCCGCTCGGCAGGCCGCCGAGCACTCTCGCGTTCGCGCCGCTGGCGGCGGCGTCTGCCAGCGCCGCCGCGAGGGCCGACAGCCGCACCGCGTCGTCGTCGGCCAGCGGCGACGCGAGGCCGCCGGGTCCGGTCAGGCCGTGCCGGTCGAAGAACCCCGTATCGGTCTGCCCGGCCAGGAACGCCGGGTGCCGCAGCACGCGCACAAGCAGATCTCGGTTGGTCGTCACGCCATGGATGCGGGCCTTGGCCAGTGCCGCCGAGAGGACCGCAGCCGCCTGGTCGCGGTCGTCTGCCCAGCAGATCACCTTGGCCAGCATCGGGTCGTAGAAGACGCCGACCTTGCTGCCATCCGTGACGCCCGAGTCCAACCGCAGCACTGGCTTGGCTCCGGTGACATCGGGAGGCGTGCGCGCCACGCCCACGGTCGGCAGTCCTTCGGCCAACGCGCCGTACGAGCCGCCAGCCGGGCTGAACTCGACAGGCTGGCCAGGTACCTCGAATCTGTGCAGCGTGCCGGTCTGCGGCTGCCAGCCGGCGGCCGGATCCTCGGCATACAGGCGGACCTCGATCGCGTGCCCCGTGGGCGCGAACGGGGCACGCCGCAGCGACCGGCCAGCCGCGATCTGAAGCTGAAGGGCGACCAGGTCATGCCCGGTCGTGCACTCGGTGACCGGGTGCTCGACCTGGAGCCTGGTGTTCATTTCCAGGAAGTAGAACCGGCCGTGCTCATCGGCCAGGAACTCGGCGGTGCCCGCGTTGCGATAACCGACCGCGGCCGCCGCCGCCCTCGCCGCGTCGAACAGCCGCTCCCGCATGCCGGGCAGCCGCTGCACGAGGGGCGACGGGGCCTCCTCGATGATCTTCTGGTGCCGGCGCTGGATCGAGCACTCGCGCTCGCCCACTGTCCAGATCATGCCGTAGTTATCGGCGAGGAGCTGCACCTCGATGTGCCGACCAGACTCGATGTAGGGCTCGCAGAACACGGTCGGGTCGCCGAACGCCGACGCCGCCTCCGACTGTGCAGCTTCGAGCGCGCGCGGCAGGTCGGCCAGGGCGTGGACGATCCGCATGCCCCGGCCGCCACCGCCGGCCGACGCCTTGATCAGCACGGGCAGGTCGGCTTCGGTCAGCTCGGCAGCCGCGAGCTCGGGCAGCACCGGGACACCCGCCGCGGCCATCAGCCGCTTGGACTCCACCTTGCTGCCCATCGCCTCGATCGCAGCCGGCGGCGGACCGATCCACGTCAGACCTGCGTCTTGCACCGCGCTGGCGAAGGCGGCGTTCTCCGACAGGAAGCCGTAGCCGGGATGCACAGCGTCGGCCCCGGTGCGCAGCGCGGCGTCGACGAGCAGGTCAGCGCGCAGGTACGTGTCGGCCGGCGTATCGCCAGGCAGCCGGACGGCCACGTCGGCATCCGCGACGTGCGGTGACCCGGTGTCGGCGTCGGAATAGACGGCTACCGTCGCCAGCCCCAGATCCCGGCACGTCCGGAAGACGCGGCGGGCGATTTCGCCGCGGTTCGCGACCAGGACTCGGCTCAGCACGGCCGCCGCCGATGCATGCGGGCGCGGCCGGGACGCGTGCGGCCGCATGAATGTGCGACTACCGGGGTGATAGCACCGGTCCGCGCACATCCATGACTCGGTACGGGCGCGGCAGACGGAGCCTTCGCACTCGCGGTCACGGTCAGCAGCATTACGGTCACATCCGGAATACGCCGTAGCCGGCGGCACCGCTGACCGGTGCGCCGTGGATGACCGACAGGCACAAACCGAGCACCGTGCGTGTGTCGCGCGGGTCGATGATGCCGTCGTCGTAGATCCGGCCGGACAAGAACATCGGCAGCGACTCCGCCTCGATCTGCGCCTCCACCATCGCTCTCATCGCCGCGTCCGCGTCCTCGTCGAACGGCCGCCCGGCCGCCTGGGCCGCGGCCCTGGACACGATCGACAGGACGCCCGCGAGCTGGGCCGGGCCCATCACGGCCGACTTCGCGCTCGGCCACGCGAACAGGAAGCGCGGGTCGTAGGCGCGGCCGCACATGCCATAGTGACCGGCACCGTAGGACGCGCCCAGCAGGATCGAGATGTGCGGTACCGCCGAGTTCGACACCGCGTTGATCATCATCGCGCCGTGCTTGATGATGCCGGCCTGCTCGTACTGGCTGCCGACCATGTAGCCGGTCGTGTTGTGCAGGAAGATCAGTGGCGTGTCGACCTGGTTCGCCAGCTGGATGAACTGCGCGGCCTTCTGCGACTCGGCGCTGAACAGCACGCCCTGCGCGTTGGCCAGGATGCCGACGGGGTAGCCGAATACGCTGGCCCAGCCGGTGACGAGGCTGGGGCCGTAAGACGGCTTGAACTCGTCGAAGTCCGAGCCGTCGACGACGCGAGCGATCACCTCGCGGGGATCGAACGGGATCCGCAGGTCCGGCGGCACGACGCCGATGAGCTGCTCCTCGTCGAACGCCGGCGGCGCGATGGCGGCAGCCCCAGACACCGGGCCCGGTCCCTGCTTGCGCCAGTTGAGCCTGGCCACGATGCGACGGCCGATCCGGATCGCGTCCTGCTCGTCGGCCGCGAGATAGTCGGCCAGGCCGGAGGTCCGCGCGTGCATGTCGGCACCGCCGAGCGACTCGTCGTCGGACTCCTCGCCGGTCGCCATCTTGACCAGCGGCGGACCGCCAAGGAAGACCTTCGACCGGCCGGAGATCATCACGACGTGATCGGACATGCCGGGGACGTACGCGCCGCCGGCCGTCGAGTTGCCGAAGACCAGCGTGATGGTCGGAATGCCGGCGGCCGACAGCCGGGTCAGGTCGCGGAAGGTCCGGCCCCCCGGGATGAAGATCTCCTTCTGCGTCGGCAAGTCCGCGCCGCCCGACTCGATGAGCGAGATGACCGGCAGCCGGTTGGCCAGGGCGATGTCGTGCGCGCGGAATGTCTTGCGGACCGTCCACGGATTGCTGGTGCCGCCGCGCACAGTTGGGTCGCTGGCCGAGATCAGGCACTCGGTGCCTTCGACCACCCCGATTCCGGTGACGACGCTGCCGCCCACGGCGAATTCGGTCCCCCACGCCGCGAGTGGCGACAATTCCAGGAACGGGGTATCCGGGTCCAGGAGTAGCTCGATCCGCTCGCGGACGAGCAGCTTGCCGCGGCTGCGGTGCCTGTCGGTGTACTTCGGACCGCCGCCGGCGAGCGCCTTGGCCTGTTCTGCTCCCGATCTCGACGAGCTTGGCGAGCATGGCCTCGCGATTTGCCGCGTAGCCAGCCGACGTCTCATCGAGTGCGGAACGCAGCGCTGTCACCGCGATCCGTCCCTGAGAAGCTCGACAGGCACGTCGACGTAGCGCGACCGCAGCCACTCGCCAACCGCCTTGGCTTGCGGATCGAACCTGGCCGCCGCGGCAACGCCCTCACCGAGCAGTCCCTGGATGACGAAGTTGACCGCGCGCAAGTTCGACAGAACGTATCGCGTGACCGGCAGTCCGGCCGCCTCCGGTAGCAACTCGCGCAGTTTCTCCGTCGTCAGCGTGGCGGCGAGCCATGGCCAGACCGGGTCGTCGCGCGCCCAGACGCCGACATTCGCGTCGCCGCCCTTGTCGCCGCTGCGAGCGCCAGCGACGGTGCCGAGCGGAACGCGCCTGGTCGGGCCCTCGCTGTTCCAGGGTGCGACGACGGTCGGCTCAACGGGCGCGAGCACACTGGTTGCCGGCGGATCGATGACCCGGCCCGTCCACGTACCGTCCGGCAGCTTTGCGGCCTGCATCACCTCAGCGCGGTCGATGTAAGCCGCGGTGAACATGCCGTAGGGCTGGGCCTCGCCGGGCGGAGCGGTCATGTGGAAGCCGGGGTAGCTCGCTAGCGCCAGCTCGACCGCTGCGCCGGAGAAGGCGCGCCCGATCGCCTTCGGGTCGCTGCCGCGAACCACGCAGCGCAGCGTCGCGCTTGCCTCCTCCTCGGTGCCAGCGTCAGCGTGGTCCGTGCGGGCGAGCTCCCACTTGACGTCCGGCGGCAGGGCATCAGCGAGCTGGCGCTGGACCAGCGCGGCCTTCGCGGCGATGTCGAGGCCGGTGAGGACGAACTCGACCTGGTTCCGGTATCCGCCCAGCATGTTCAGCGACACCTTCAGCGTCGGCGGCGGCGGCTCCCCGTGCACGCCGCTGATCGAAACCCGGTCAGGCCCGTCCTGGTGGAGCTGCACCGAGTCGAGCCGCAGGGTGGCATCAGGCCCGGCATACCGGGGTCCGGCCACCTCGTACAGCAGTTGCGCGGTCACGGTGCCGACGGTGACCGCGCCGCCAGTGCCGCTGTGCTTGGTGATGACGCTGGAGCCGTCGGAATAAACCTCCGCGATCGGGAAGCCAGGATGGCGCAGGTCGGCGATCTCGGCGAAGAACGAGTAGTTGCCGCCGGTGGCCTGCGCGCCGCACTCGACGACGTGCCCGGCCGCCATCGCCCCGGCGAGCGCGTCGAAGTCATCCAGCTCCCAGCCGAAGCGCGCCGCTGCCGGGCCGACGACGAGCGAGGCGTCCGTCACGCGGCCGGTGACGACCACGTTCGCGCCAGCCTGGAGGCAGGCAGCGATCCCCCAGCCGCCCAGGTAGGCGTTCGCTGCGACGGGCTCGCCGAAGCCGAGCTCTGCCGCTCGGGGGAGCAGGTCATCTCCGGCCACGTACGCGATCTTGGGCGCCAGCCCGAGCCGTGCCGCCTGGTCGTGGATGGCTGCGGCGAGGCCGACCGGGTTCAGGCCGCCGGCGTTGGCGACGATCGCGACGCCCTTGTCCAGCGCCACGCCCAGACAGTCCTCGAGCTGGCGCAGGAACGTCCGAGCGTAGCCGAGACCCGGATCCCGCAGGCGGTCGCGGCCGAGGATCAGCATGGTCAGCTCGGCCAGGTAGTCGCCGGTCAGCACATCCAGCTGGCCGCCTTCGAGCATCTCCCGCATTGCTGCCAGCCGGTCGCCGTAAAAGCCCGAGGCGTTTCCGATCCTGATCGGCGATGGCAGAGACGCGCCTGATGATCGTGACGAGTCCGAAGACAGGTGGCTTGATGACTCAGTCGGCGACATGAGCAGCTCACCCCAGTTCCAGGATCCGGCCGTCAGCAAACCAAGCATACGTGACTGTTTTACGGCGCGGCCGATGGCCTGGCCTACTGTTGTGGCATGCGCGTGACGGTCAGCCGCGATGCGGCGGAGTTCGTCGTGGCTAACGGCGGCCAGCTCTGGGTGTGGGCTGCGCGGCCGCGGATGTGCTGTGCAGGAGCGCCGGCGTTAATGCGCGCCGCGACGACGACGCCGGAGCGCCTGACCGGCTTCGCCCAGCTGTCGGGCGCGGACACTCCGCCCGGTACCACCGTGTACTTCCGTAAGACCGGCGGCACGTGCCCGGACGTGCTCGAGATTGCGATCGAGGGCAAGCGCCGCCCGAAGGTTGCTGCCTACTGGGACGGCTGCCTGATGGCGATGGTCAGCTGACGTGCACCTGTACAGACTCCGCGCCGAGCGGCTTATCTCTTGCCGGGCGACCGCGCTGGGGTAATCGGGCCGGGTTAATCGGGCCGCTCCGGTAGCCCCGCAAATGGGCCTGACGCAGTGCGGGCCAGCTGAGCTCGAGCCAGCCGGCGACCGCGCCTACGCCGGCTCCGCGGCGATCCGGCCTTCGGCGATCAGCAGTTCGCGCACCCGCGCTGCGGGCAGGCCGGGCGAGGTGTTGCCGTCACGGCCCGTGACCGTCGGGGCTGCGAGCAAGCTCGTCAGGACCGCTTCCTCCGTGGCTTCCACGGCAGCGTCGAAGAACGGGTCAAGCGCGGAGCCGCTCACGGGCACGGCGCTCGGCGGCGCCGACTGCCCGCGCGGCGCCCGCAGCCCGGTAGCGAGTGCCAGGAAAATCTCGCCGCTACCGTGGTGGGCAGTCGACCCGGTCCTGGCAAGGCCTAGCCCCGCCCGGCGCGCCAGCCGCGTGCAGCCGGCCGGGTCGAGCGGTGCGTCCGTGACGATCACGGTGATGCACGACCCCGCGGGCGGCCAGTCAGCGAGGCGCCGACCTGCTGTTTCCCCGGCGGGCGGGAGCAATCTGCCGACCGGGACGCCGTCGATCGTCAGCCGTTGCTGCTCGCCGAAGTTCGTCAGGACGAGCACGCCGACGGTATGCCCGGCCGGCACGACGCGCGACGCCGTGCCGATCCCGCCCTTGAAGCCCAGGCAGCTCATCCCGGTGCCGGCGCCAACCGCGCCTTCCGCCGGGGCCCGTCGCACGGTGGCCGCCCCGGCTGCCCGTGCTGCCTCCCGCGCAACCTTCACGTCGGCCGCGCTGACCTGCATCCGGCGCGCATCGGACAGGAAGCTGTCGTCGCACTCAGCCACGATGGGGATGATCACCTCGTCGGCGCCAATTCGCTGATCTTCGCTCATCAGCAGCTCGCAGGCCGCGTCGTAGACCCGGCCAACCTGCATCGTGGAGGTCAGGAAGACCGGGGTCTCGGCGAGCCCCCACTCCGCCGTGGCGAGGAACCCGGTGCACTCCCCGGCCCCGTTTAGCACCGCGCCGCCGGCCGGAACCGGGCTGCCGAACATGCTCCCGCCGGGGTCGATGACGGTGACGCCGGTCCGGGCGATGCCGCGACCGGCCGGCGGCGCTGGCTCATCCCGCCAGACCGTCGCGTGCCCGACGCCGAGACCTGGCACGTCGGCGATCGAGGCAGTCGGCCCGCTCGGCAGGACCCCTATCCTGATGCCCAGATCACGGGCACGGGTGACTTGTCCATTCGGTAGCCTCACCCAGCGAGCATGCCACGGAAGGGTTGGGTCGATGACTATCGAGGGCGGCGCACTCGGCATGCCCGTGGTGTGGCACGAGGATTGCCCGGGTGACTACGTGCTGGCCGCGCTGACCGGCGTCGCGGCCGGGCGCGCCGCCAGCAGCACGTGAACGCGCTGCTCGCGCTTGCCGCGTCGGCCCTCTGGGGCACTTCGGACTTCGGCGGCGGCCTGATCTCGCGGCGGCTCGATCCCTCCGCGGCCGTGTTGATCTCGCAGGCAATCGCGCTGGCCGGCCTGCTCGCCCTGCTCCCGTTCCTCCGCGTGCCCACGGGTGCTTACCTGCTGACCGGGGCCGCGGCGGGCGTGGTCGCCACCCTGTCGCTCGCTGCCTTTTACCGCGCCATGGCCACGGCGCCAATGTCGCTCGTCGCGCCCATCACCGCGAGCGGCACCTGCATTCCTGTGCTGGTCGGCCTGTTGCGGGGCGAGCACCTCAGCGCTCTCCAGCTTGCGGGCATCGCGGTGACGTTCATCGGGGTCGTGCTGGCCTCAGGCCCCGAATTCCGGTCCGGCATCGCGCTGCGGCGCCAAGCGCTCCGCCTTTCGATCGGGGCTGCGGCGGGCTTTGGCGTCGCCTACACGTTGCTAGCGCTCGCCGCGGGCACGAACGTGTACGGCACGCTGCTCAGCCAGCGCATCGGCGGCCTGATCGTGCTCGGCCCGATCGTGCTGAAGGCTGGTGTACTGCCGGGGATCCGACTGTCGGCTCGGCGCCTGGCCGCGCTCGCCGCGATCGGCTGCTGCGACGTCGTCGCCAACGGGTCCTATGCGCTTGCCGCCAGCCGCGGTGACCTGTCCATCGCGGCCGTCCTGGCTTCCCTCTACCCGGTCGTGACAGCCCTGCTGGCCAGGACGATCCTGTCCGAGCGGCTACGAACCGTGCAGACTGTGGGCGTCATCGCCGCGCTCGCCGGTGTGCTCCTCCTCAGCTCCTAGCGGTACTGACCGGGACCGAGCCAGCCGTTTCCGTCTGGCTGGCGCGGTCCCGGTCAGCACCGCGCCCAGTCGCTGCTCAGGACGAACCGGGTCCCACGAGGACGTCGACGTCGGTGGCACGCATGGGCTCCCCGCACTCAGAACAGCTCAGCTCGACGTGGCTGATCAGGCCGCAGGCATGGTGGCGGTACAGCACCGGCGGCCCGGCTTCGCCGGCCAGCCACTTGTCGCCCCAGCGCACCATGACCAGCAGGAGGTCACACAGTTCGGTGCCGCGCTGCGTGAGGGTGTACTCGTAGCGCGGCGGACGGCTTGAGTACTCCCGCCGCTCGAGCACGCCGTTGTCGACGAGCCACTTGAGCCGTTCGGTCAGCACCTTGCGCGAGATGCCGAGGCTCGCCTGAAGCTGCTCGAACCGGGTAATGCCGATGTAGATGTTGCGGAGCACAAGCGGTGACCACGGCTCGCCTATCACGTCAAGCGTCCGCGCGATAGAGCAGGCCATCGCGCCAAAGTCAGTGCGCTGCATGGCGCCTAGTGTACAACTACCCCGTTCCCTTAAGGAACTTGTGATGCTAGCCTCAGTCTCCTGAGGGAACTTCCACGGAAGGGGCGCCGACGTGAACAGGCCATCTGTCGTTTCAGCGGAGGAATGGGCGGCGGCGCGCGCTGCGCTGCTGGTGAAGGAGAAGGAGAGCACCAGGGCGCTGGACGCGCTCGCTGCCGAACGTCGGCGGCTGCCGATGGTCGCGCTCGACACGCAGAAGTACCAGTTCACCGCGCCGGATGGCCGGCGCGTCGGGCTCCCGGAGCTCTTCGACGGGCACCGCCAGCTCGTCGTCTATCACTTCATGCTCGAACCCGGGCAGGACTGGATGTGCGGCGGGTGCTGCTCGTTCACCGACAACCTGGCCCAGGCCCAGTGGCACCTGAACGCTCGCGATACCCGCCTCATCCTGATGGCACGGGCATCGCAGGAGGACATAGAGCCGGTGCGGCAGCGGTTCGGCTGGAGCCTGCCGTTCTACTCCTCCTGCGGCAGCGAGTTCAACGACGACATGGGTCTGACGGCCTTCGGCCTGAGCGTGCTACTGCGCGACGGTGACGACGTCTTCCGCACCTACTTCACCACCGCCAGGGGCGTGGACCGGCTCCGGACGGACTTCAACCTGCTCGACCTCACCCCGTACGGGCGCCAGGAGCAGTGGGAAAACTCACCCGACGGCTGGCCCCAGGACCCGACGATGTCCTGGATCCGGCTGCACGACGAGTACTGAGCCTGGCAGTTCGGGTCGACGTCTGTGCTGGTCGGCCCTGCTGCGGTCAACTTAAGTTGACAGTTCGCTGACGTCAATTTATATTGACGTCATGAGCAACGAGGTGCAGCTGGCCGAGGCGGCTAGCGGACAGGACCCGGCTGCTGGGCTGCGGGCCGCACGGGCACTCCGCGACCTTGCCGAGCGCCTGGAGGCGCTCCAGGTCAGCAACGCCAGGGCGCACGGCTGGTCCTGGCAGGAGATCGCAGTGTTCCTCGGCGTCAGCAAGCAGGCCGTGCACAAGAAGTACGCCGGCTTGCTCGCTGGCCGGGCTCGGGATTCGGGCAGCGGTCGCGGCAGGAGCCGCCGGCGTACGGGAGATGGCGATGTTTGAGCGATTCGAGCCGACTGCGCGGCAGGCGTTCGTCGATGCAAAGGACGAGGCGAAGCTGGCCGGGCAGGACGCTATCCACAGCGAGCATGTACTGGTGGGACTTCTCAGGGAACCTGGGCCTGCCGCCGACGCGCTCACCGCGGCGGGGATCAAGCTGGCGGAGCTCCGAGCCCGCCTGCCGCGCGGCGGTGCTGATTGCGGTGGGCTGGATGCCGAGGCTCTCTCCTCCCTCGGCATAGATCTTGACGCCGTTCGCCGGGCGACTGACGCCGCATTCGGGCCAGGTGCGCTCGACCGGATCGGCGTCCGGCGCAACCGGCAGCTGCCCCTCGCCGCCGACGCGAAGCAGTCGCTGGTCGGTGCCGTGCGCCTAGCCCACCGGCTCAGTCAGCGGACTATCTCGTCCGGCCACATGCTGTTCGGCATTCTGGACCAGGATCGCAACGGGGCTCTCACCGTGCTGACCCAGGCGGGCGCGGACCTCGGGGCGTTGCGCGCGGACGTGCTGCGGCGGATCACCGCGCAGCCCGGGCCTAGCTGAGGCCGCCCGCCAGCGCGACGACGATGCCGACGCCGGCCGCGCCGAGGAGGGTGCTGACGACCCCCCGCCGTGCCGCAACGAGCCAGATGACGGCCGCTGCCAGCACGGCGACCTGCCAGAGCTGCGTCAGTCCGAGGCCTAGCGTCACGGAGGCGCCTGCGATTGCCCCGATGGCCGCCGGCCCGGCGCCAGACAGGAATGTCTGCGCCGCCACGCTGCGCCGGAATTTGTCGAAGTGCGGGCCGCCAGCGAGCACGAAGACGAAGGACGGCGCAAAGGCGATGAGCACGGCAAACAGCCCGCCGGCCAGCCCAGCCGCGGCGTAGCCGACGACGCCCACGGTCAGCACCACCGGACCGGGGGTGACCTGCCCGAGCGCCACCGCGCTGAGGAACTGGGCCGTGGTCATCCAGTGATACGTGTGCACAGCGTCGTGCTGCATCAGCGGGATGATGACGAACCCGCCGCCGAACGAGAGCGCGCCCACTTTGAACGCGACCCAGGCCAGCGACCCGATGACGCTCGCTGTGACGGCTTTGCCAGCGAGGCCGACGAGCATGGCGCCACGGCGCTCGGGATTCGCAGGCGGCGACCCAGCTTCCTGGCGAGGGCGGCTGACCAGCCACTCCGCCAGACCGCATGCGAGCAGTACCGCCACGAGGAACTGGCCTGCCACATTGGCCGCCACCGCGCCCGCGACGGCGTAGCAGACCCACCGCACGCGGGCGGGGGTGGCCTTGCCAGCCCGACGCCAGCTCGCAGGCGCCAGCCCGATCGCCGCCCCGACCGCCACGGCCGGCACGGCCGCACCGGCGCCCGCCGCCGCTCCCCGCACCCACGCAGGCGGCGAATGGGCCAGGAACAGGACCGACAGCGCCAGGATGATGATCAAACCGGGAACGATGAAGCATGCCCCGCCGACGATGGCACCTATCGGGCCGGCCAACCGCCAGGCGCAGAAGATCGCGAGCTGCGTCGAGGCTGGCCCCGGCAGCAAGGAGGTGGCGGCGATACCATCCTCGAACTCGGCCTCGGACAGCCAGGAATTCTGCTGGACGCACAGCCGACGCAAGAGCGCGATGTGGGCCGGCGGCCCGCCGAAGCCGGTGATGCCGATCCGGCTCCATTCGCGCGCGATAACCGCGAGTGACACCGAGGGAGTCGCCGGAGCGACCTCCGGATCAGGCTCCCCGTCGTCGCGTGCTGGCACGTCAATCCTTCGGTGTTGGGTCCACCTACGCTAACGACCGAGGCGCTGATCCGGAATCGGCCGGGCGGCCCGTGACCGGCGCGCCACACAGCCTGACCGGCTAGCGCTAGTGAGCGAGCCTCCGGTCAGCTCGGGAGCACTTGCGCGCCGTCCCCGTCGACGCGCAGCGGCAGCACGCGCCAGACAGGGCCTGCCTCGCCGGCAATGCGCGATACGTCGGCCGCCGATGGCCTTGAGCCGGCGACCATCAGTGCTAGCACGGACGGTCCGGCGCCTGACACGACCGCGGCGATGCCCGCGCTGCGCAGGATCTCGACAAGCGCAGCCGTCGCTGGCATCGCCGCCGCCCGGTAGCGCTGGTGCAGGAAGTCATCGGTCGCCTCGAGCAGCAAGTCAGGCCTGCCTGTGAGCGCAGCGATCAGCAGTGCCGCCCTCGCCGAGTTGGCGGCCGCGTGCGCATGCGGGACATCCGCGGGCAGAACCAGGCGCGCCGATTCGGTCGCCAGCGGCACCACGGGTATGCACAGGACGGGCGCTAGCCCTGGCAGCGGGGTCAGCCGGGCCACCCTGACTCCGGCCGCAGAAGTCCAGGAGATGGTGAGCCCGCCTGACAGGCACGCTGCCACGTTGTCGGGGTGTCCCTCAAGGCCAGTCGCTACCCGCAGCACCTCATCAGGCGGCAGCGCCGCGGCCCCAGCGGCACCAGCGAGTTCGCGCGCGGCCAGCAATCCCGCGACGATGGCGGCCGCGGATGAGCCTAGACCGAAGCCTTGGGGGACCTCGTTCCGGCAGTCAAGGGCAAGGCCGGGCGGCTGCTCACCGATGACACTGAACCCGGCCCGCATGGCCCGGACGACCAGATGCCCTTCGCCGCGCCCGACCTCGTCGGCGCCGACGCCCGTCACATGCACCTCGACGCCGGCTGGCCGCACCTCCGCCCGGACAGTGTCATGCAAAGCCAGCGCGAGCCCGAGTGAGTCAAAGCCGGGGCCGAGGTTCGCGCTGGTGGCCGGCACTCGCACCGTGACCGGCCCGGCCGCCCACGTCACCACGAAAGCACCGTCACCGCAGGCCGAGCGCGCCCGCGGCGGCCGCGACGTCGATGCTGATAGTCACCGGCGGCGGCGCGCCCGCCACGGCGGTATCGGGATCCTTGAGGCCGTGTCCGGTGATTGTGCAGACGACCGTCGAGCCCGCCGCCACATGTCCGGAGGCCCGCGCCGCCAGCAGTCCGGCCACTCCTGCTGCCGACGCCGGCTCGCCGAACACCCCCTCGCGCTGTGCCAGCAGCCGGTAGGCGGCGATGATCTGGTCATCGGTCACCGACCCGATCAGGCCGCCGGACTCGGCTCGCGCCTGCTCGGCCAGATGCCAGGACGCAGGGTTGCCAACCCGGATAGCGGTGGCCACCGTGACTGGCTCGAGGACCGGCTGCCCCAGCACTATCGGGGCCGCGCCGGCAGCCTGAAAGCCGAGCATTCGGGGCGTCTTGTTCGACCGGCCGGTGGCGCGATACTCCTGATAGCCGAGCCAGTAGGCGGAGATGTTGCCTGCGTTGCCGACCGGCAGGCAGTGCACGTCGGGTGCGTCGCCCAGCGCGTCCACCACTTCGAAGGACGCGGTCTTCTGGCCCTGGAGCCGCTCGGTGTTGACGGAGTTCACGAGCGCGACCGGATAGTCCGCGGCGAGCTTGCGCACCAGTTCCAGGCAGTCGTCGAAGTTGCCGTCGACCTGAAGCAGCCGGGCACCGTGCGCGAGCGCCTGAGCCAGCTTGCCGAGCGCGACGTTTCCCTTCGGGACCAGGACCGCACAGGCGAGGCCCGCCCTGGCCGCGTACGCGGCCGCACTGGCGCTGGTGTTGCCCGTCGACGCGCAGATCACCGTGTGGGCACCACGCGCCGCTGCCAGCGTGACCGCCACCGTCATGCCACGGTCCTTGAACGAGCCCGTCGGATTCACGCCCTCGACCTTGAGGTAGACCGAGCAGCCTGTCAGCTCGGACAGCACCGGGGCTGGCAGCAGCGGCGTACCGCCCTCGCCGAGGGTGACTACCGGGACGCCTTCAGGCACCGGGAGGCTGGCGCCGTACTCCGCGATGATCCCGCGCCACAGCGTCGGCAGCGTGGGCCTGGCCATCGCCGCGGTCACTCGCCCTCCAGCGCCTCGACGCGCATGACGCTGTCAACGTTCCGCACAGCCTCCATGGCGCCGAGTACCGCGACGGTCTTGGCCAGGGCTGCTTCCCTGGCGACGTGCGTCATGATGATCAGGTTCGCGTCCTCGCCCCGGCCTTCTTGCCGCAGGGCCTTGATCGACACGCCCTGCTGGGCGAACGCATCCGCGACCGGCGCCAGCACGCCGGGCCGGTCAGCGACGTCCAACTGCACGTAATAGCTGGTCCGAGCGTCCCCGATCGGCACCAGCGGAAGCTGCGCGTAAGTCGATGAGTCGGGTCCGCGCAGGCCCGCGAGCAGGTTCCGGGCGATGGCCACGGTGTCGCCGAGTACAGCGCTCGCCGATGGCTGGCCGCCGGCCCCGGCACCATAAAACATCAGCCGTCCGGCCGATTCCGCCTCGACGAAGACTGCGTTGTATGCCTCGCGCACAGCGGCGAGTGGGTGAGTCAGCGGGATCATCGCCGGGTGCACCCGGGCCGAGATGCCTCCATTGGACCGCTCGCAGATCGCCAGCAGCTTGACCACGCAGCCCATCGCCTTCGCGCTGGCGATGTCCGCGCTCGTCACCGACAGGATGCCCTCCCGGTAGACGTCGTCAGCCGTAACTTCCGTGTGAAAGGCAATGCTGGCCAGGATCGCGGCTTTAGAGGCGGCGTCGAACCCGGCCACGTCAGCCGTCGGGTCAGCCTCGGCATAGCCAAGCGCCTGCGCCTCCGCCAGTGCCGCGCTGAAGTCGGCGCCCGAGGTGTCCATCCGGTCCAGGATGAAGTTGGTGGTGCCGTTCACGATGCCGAGCACCCGCTTGACCTCATCGCCTGCTAGCGACTCGCGGAGCGCACGCAGCAACGGGATCGCTCCGGCCACCGCTGCCTCGTAGTAAAGGTCGACGCCTGCTTGGCTGGCTGTCTTGTGCAGCATGGCCCGGTCGCTGGCCACCAGCGCTTTGTTGGCCGTGACCACCGACTTGCCAGCGTTGAGCGCGGCGAGAAGCAAGGTCCGGGCGGGCTCGATGCCGCCGATCAGCTCGATCACGATGTCGACATCTGGGCGGGTCACCAGGGCCATGCCGTCGGTAGTGAGCAGGTCCGGATTCACTACGGCGTTACGCGGACGGCTCGGCTCGCGCACCGCGACGCCCACGATTTCGAGCGGTGCCCCGGCCCTGGCTCTCAGGTCGGCAGACTGCTCGGTCAGCAGCCGATAGACCTGCGACCCCACGGAGCCGCAGCCGAGCAATGCCACCTTGATGGGCGCGCGATCGTCCGCGCTGCGCATACCTGATTCCCGCATGAGTGTTCCCCGCACGACAGTTTCCCGCACGACAGCCAGCTCCCCTCACCACCCCGGCGGGGGAAAGCCGTCAGCGGTGCGCTGACCTCGCTGGCTGCCAGGGTTTAACCTTGCCCAAGCTTAGCCAGACCCGCCCGTATGCGGCCCGCAGTCCCGCCGTCCGCCGTCCCTGCGTAACCTGGCGGGCGTTCCCGCGTAACCCGCTCGGCGTCCCGGCGTGGCCGAGGCCCAGTCCCCGCTCTGCGTTCTGGCGTCCCAGCTCTGCGTTCTGGCGACTCCGGCTCTGTGCTGGCGAGTCGCGCGATATCGGCCCTGCCCGCCCACGAACTCCAGCGCTCCCTGACCTGTCAGGTCGGCCGACGGACCAGCGCGCGCAGCAGGCGCTCTGCCTCGGCGTCCGGATCGCTGGTCAGACCCGTATGAACCGGACCGGCCTGCACCACGGTGCTGCGTGGCGCCGTCAGCCACCCGAACCGGCGCCCGATGTCCTGAAGCCCAGCCTGGCCTGCACCAGGATCAGACTCGGAGACTCGCACGATGGCGACGAGCGCACGCTCGATCGCGCCGACGTCAGCTGACGGGTCCAGGGCGAGCAGCCGGCCGGTGTCGAGCTCGATCCACGCCTTCAGGTACTCGAGGGGACGGCAGTACACCAGGACGCCGGCGTTCATCGCCTCGCCTCGGTCGACTCGTGGCACGACCCGCAGGACCGCGTACTCGAAGGGCTGCGGCGGTCCAGCGGTACCGGCGGCGCCAGGAATGCCGGCCGGGCGCGTGGCACCTGTGGGGTCACTGGCCGCCGTGGGTCCGGTGGATCCTGCAGGTCCGGTGGATCCTGCAGGTCCGGTGGATCCTGCACGGTCCGGTGGACCCCACGGGGCCGGAAGCGCCGGTCAGGCCAGTCATGTCGCATCGCCGCCGCTAGGCCACGCCGGCCTCGCCGCCGGGCGCCCGGCTCGGTCGGCGGGCCTGAGCTCACTAAGGCCCGCCCGGGCCGCGGCCGCAAGGGACGGCATCCACGCCGGGCGGGCGGCTAGGCGCGCCTCAATCTGGGTCACGTACGCGTCGCGGAGGTCCTCGACGCTGTCGAAGCCTGGTTCGCCCGCTAGCCACTCCGCCGGCACCTGCGCCACGGCGCCGCGAATTACGTCAGCGCACAGCATCGGCGCTAGCTCGGCGTCCGCGGCTTCGACCAGCGCACTACAGCCCAGCAGCGCGTGCTCGCGGACGTCATACAGACGCTCGGCAGCCTCCGCCGCGCTGGACCATCGGTGCTGGAAGGTCAGCGTCGCACCATGGTCGATGAGATACAGGCTGCCATGCCACAGCAGCATGTTCGGGTTGCGCCAGGACCGGTCCGCATTGCCGACCAGCGCATCGAACCACATAATGCGGCCGGCGAGTGACGGCGCCACGGTTGCCGCGCCCGTCTCGAAGTCCAGTGCTCCCGGCAGGAAATCGACGCCCAGGTTCAGCCCGTTGCTGGCCCGCAGCAGATCCTGGATCTCCTGGTCCGGCTCGCCCGGCGCGAGAGCAGCGTCTAGGTCGACGGTGACCAGGTCCGGCACCAGCAGACCGCAGGCCGCGGCCAGGCCAGCGCTGATGATCTCGGCGATCAGTGCCTTAGGGCCCTGGCCTGCGCCGCGGAACTTGACCACGTAGGTGCCGAGGTCATCAGCTTCCATTACGGCGGGCAGCGAGCCACCCTCGCGCAGCGGCGTCACGTACCTGATCGCCTGGACACGGGGCAGCACAACGCCGCAGCTTACGCCCGACGGTCGCGACTCAGGATTGAATGGGAGCCAGCACGCACGACGTGGCGTACGGCCCGAACGGCGGTGCCCAGGAAAGGCGGTTCGCGTGAAGCCAATGCCGGAGGACTGGGACCGCGCTGTCGCCGTGGTCGCTCATCCCGATGACCTGGAATACGGTGCAGCCGCTGCCGTTGCACGCTGGACGAGTCAGGGCAAGCACGTCGCGTACGTGATCGTCAGCAGCGGCGAGGCCGGCATCGCTGGCCAGGAGCCGGCAGTGGTCGGACCGCTTCGCGAAGAAGAGGAGCGCCGTAGCGCGGCGGTCGTCGGCGTATCGGAGGTGCTGTTCCTCGGTCACGCTGACGGGCTGATCGAGTATGGCCTGCCGCTGCGCCGAGACCTGGCCAGGGCGCTGCGCCAGCTTCAGCCCGACGTCGTGATCACGATGAGCTTCGACCTGACCTGGGGAGAGGAAGGACCTGTCAACCACTCCGACCACCGCGCGGTCGGCCTCGCCGTGCTCGACGCGTGCCGGGACGCCGCGAACGAATGGGTCTTCCCCGAGCTAGCGCTACCCCGCGCGCAGATCAAGGACGCCTACGTGGTCGCCACCGGCAACCCGAGCCACTTCGTCGACGTGACCGCATCGATGGATGCGGGCATCGCCTCGCTGCGGGAGCACCGCGCCTACCTGGAAGGGCTCGGCGGCGACTTCGATCCAGACGAGTTCCTGCGAAACATGGCCGGTTACGTCGGCATGGCCGCTGGCTGCGAATACGCGGTCGGGCTCCAGCACTACCCGATGGGCTGACGTCGTTCCGCGCATTACTCCATGATCCGGAAGGATTCAGCACAGCCGGCGGCGTCAAATCCTTCGTCATAACGCAGAAACCAGGCGCCGCTCGCGAGACCCTGACGCTTTCGTGACCACAAATGCCGCATAACCATCGCCCGAGTGACTCGAACTGCCAGGGTCTCCCGCACAGCCTCGCAAACCGGGCGACGAACCGAGCGCATCCCTCAACCCCAGCAGCCGGGAACACTTCCGGCCCTCGCAGTGCTGTTACTGTCGCGTAACTACGCAGGCAAGGTCTAGACAAAACCGGCATATATCGGGCCGCATGGTCGAGGACCTACCGACCTCGCGAAGCTCATTCCTCGCTAAGGGCCCGAATCCGGGCAACGTCCGCTCAGCGCGAACGCTCTCACAGGCCAGGAACAAAAAACCTCCAAGGTCGCTTGTAGCCTCGTAATTACGTAAGCAAACGTACCTACCCTTCGGAGGAAGTGACCTCTGTAATGGCCGAAACTCTCTCGCTGCCGGTACTGCCGCTGGACGACAACGTCGTGCTGCCGACCATGGTGGTGCCGCTTGACCTCTCCGCTGCTGAGCCGCGTGCCGCGATCGAGGCGGCGCAGCTCGCCGCGGCGGCCGCTGGCGGCGACACCCAGGCCCAAGTGCTGCTGGTGCCGCGGCCCGACAGCGGCTACGCCCCCATCGGCACCCTGGCCACCATCGAGCAGGTGGGTCGCCTGCCAAGCGGGGAACGGGCCGCGGTCGTCCGCGGTACCGACCGAGTCCGCATTGGCACCGGCACCGTCGGCCCAGGCCAGGCGCTGTGGGTCGAGGGGACGATCATTGAGGAGCCCGAGCCCACTCCGCGCGCCGCCGAACTGGCCCGCGAGTACCGCGGCCTGGCTGCCACGATCCTGCAGAAGCGGGGCGCCTGGCAGTTCGTCGACGTGCTCCAGCGCCTGACCGACCCGTCGGCTCTCGCCGACAGCGCCGGCTACGCGGGCTACCTCACCGTAGACCAGAAGCGCCAGCTGCTGGAGACCAGCGACCCGCAGGCCAGGCTTGAAGTCCTGGTCGGCTGGGCCAGGGAGCACCTGGCCGAGCTAGACGTCGCCGAGACCATCAGCAACGACGTCAAGGAAGGCATGGAGCGCCAGCAGCGCGAATTCCTGCTGCGCCAGCAGCTCGCGGCCATTCGCAAGGAACTGGCCGAGCTGGACGGCAAGCCCGCCTCGGAAGAGGAGGACTACCGTGCCCGGATCGAGGCTGCTGACCTGCCGGAGAAGGTTCGCGAGGCGGCCCTGAAGGAAGCGGCCAAGCTCGAGCGCGGCTCGGACCAGTCGCCTGAGGCCGGCTGGATCCGGACCTGGCTAGACACGCTGCTCGAGGTTCCGTGGAACACGACCACGCAGGACGCCTACGACATCACTGGCGCGCGGGCGGTGCTAGACGCCGACCACGCCGGACTGGACGACGTCAAGGACCGGATCATCGAGTACCTGGCGGTCCGTAAGCGGCGCTCTGACCGTGGCCTCCAGCTCGTCGGCGGGCGGCGCAGCGGCGCCGTGCTGGCACTGGGCGGTCCCCCTGGAGTCGGCAAGACTAGCCTCGGCGAGTCGGTCGCCCGCGCCATGGGACGCAAGTTCGCTCGTGTCGCTCTCGGCGGCGTCCGCGACGAAGCCGAGATCCGCGGTCACCGGCGCACCTACGTCGGCGCCCTTCCCGGTCGCGTCGTCCGGGCTGTCACGGAGGCCGGGTCCATGAACCCGGTGATCCTCCTGGACGAGGTCGACAAGCTCGGCGCCGACTACCGGGGTGACCCGACGGCGGCGCTGCTCGAGGTGCTCGACCCGGCGCAGAACCACACGTTCCGCGACCACTACCTCGAGGTCGAGCTTGACCTGTCCGACGTGCTGTTCATCGCCACCGCGAACGTGGTCGACGCCATCCCGGCGCCGCTGCTGGACCGGATGGAGCTCATCACGCTGGACGGCTACACCGAGGACGAGAAGGTGACGATCGCGCGCGGCCACCTGCTGCCAAGGCAGCTAGACCGGGCCGGGCTCGACCCCGCCGATGTCACGCTGACCGACGGCGCCCTGCAGCGGATCGCGAGTGAGTACACGCGTGAGGCAGGCGTCCGGGCGCTCGAGCGGACGATCGCCAGGGTGCTGCGGAAGCTCGCAGCGCAGGCCGAGTCCGGCGCGGCGACGATGCCGGTCACGGTCGACGCTGGCGACCTGGTCGGATACCTAGGCCATCCCCGGCACACGCCGGAGTCGGCCGAACGGACGGCAGTGCCTGGCGTGGCCACCGGCCTCGCGGTCACGGGCACCGGCGGCGACGTGCTCTTCATCGAGGCATCGCTGGCGGACCCGGAGACCGGCTCGACTGGAGTGACCCTGACCGGGCAGCTGGGCGACGTGATGAAGGAGTCGGCGCAGATCGCGCTGTCCTACCTTCGCTCCCACGGCGCCGAGCTGGAGCTGCCAGTCGGCGACCTGAAGGACCGGGGCGTGCACGTGCACGTGCCGGCCGGCGCGGTGCCGAAGGACGGTCCGAGCGCGGGTGTCACGATGACGACCGCCCTGGCGTCACTGCTGTCAGGCCGGCTGGTCCGGTCCGACGTGGCGATGACCGGCGAGGTCTCGCTGACGGGCCGCGTGCTGCCGATCGGCGGGGTCAAGCAGAAGCTGCTGGCCGCGCATCGGGCCGGGATCACCACAGTGCTGATCCCGAAGCGGAACGAGCCGGATCTGGAGGATGTGCCAGAGAACGTCCGCGCGGCGCTCAGCATCCACCCGGTCAGCGACGTTCGGGAGGTGCTTGAGCTGGCGCTCGAGCCGGCTAACTCGCACACCGCCGTGGCTGCCTGACAGATCAAATTCAGGACGGGAACGGGGAGCGCCAGCGCGACTGCCGCCAGCGCTCCTCGCCGCCCATAACCGAGCGAAGGCCCGGCCGACTACCGGCCGGGCCTTCGTGCTGCGTATGGAGTCGAATGCCTAGCGTGGCCGGCGGCGCAGCGACAGCGGCATCATCGCTGACTCGAGCTGCACCTTGAGGCTCATCTTGCTCTCGCCCTCGCGGCGGTCGGCGAAGTGAATCGGCAGCTCGACGATCTTGAGGCCGTGGTGCACTGTCCGGTAGTTCATCTCGACCTGGAAGCTGTAGCCGTTGCTGCGCACGCTGGCTACGTCGATGGCCGTCAGCGCCGAGCTGCGCCACAGCTTGAACCCGGCCGTCACGTCGCGTACCCCGAGGTGCAGCAGCACGCGGACGTACATGTTCGCAAAGCCGGACAGCGCCTTGCGCCGCCAGGACCACTCCGTGGCCAGGCTGGCCCCGGACACGTACCGCGAGCCGATGACCACGTCTGCGTCGCTAGCGAGCAGCGTCCCCAGCATCTGCGGCAAGTACTGCGGCGAGTGCGACAGGTCGCTGTCCATCTGGACGACGAACTCGGCGCCCGCCGCGATGGCGTGCGTCATGCCGTCCACATAGGCCCGGCCAAGTCCCTGCTTGCCTGGCCGGTGCAGCACTGTCATCCGGTCGGCGCCGTGCTTCTCCACGAGCTCGTCGGCAATCGCGCCGGTGCCATCGGGAGAGTTGTCGTCCGCCACCAGAATGTGCAAGCTCGGCAGCGGCAGGCCGAAGAGCTCCGCCACGATGACGGGCAGGTTGGCAGCCTCGTTGTAGGTAGGCAGCACAACCGTCAGTATCGCCGAGCGCCATGGCTCAGGCAGCTCGACGGCTCGCCCGATCATTGCGCGGTCCCGAAGGGCCATTCTGTGCCTCTACCTCCGGTATACGTGCAGGCAGGCCTACATGGCCCCGCCTCGCTGCAGTGTGTTCGTCGTGTAGCGCCAGTGCTAGCAGGGCAGCCTACCCGGCAAGGTGATCTTCCCGCACTGCCCTCGGTTCAATTTACCTGTTACGGGAGGTATCTAGCCGGACGCCCGACCTGGCCTGCCGACCATGTGGCCGGGGCCGTCGTCCGCGTGGTGGTCGTGCCCCTTGTGGTCATGCCCGTGGTGGTCATGCCCGTGGTGGTCATGCCCCTGGTGGTCGTGCCCGTCCGCCGAGCCATTCATCATGCGCAGCATCGGCATTCCGCCTGTGCGGAGGAAGCGGATGACCAAGATCGCTGCGACCAGCAGGAATGCGATGTTGAGCCACGTCGTGTAGTCAAGAGAAACGCCCGTCACCGCCACTCGCGCGCTCGATCGGCTTGGTACCAGCCCGAGACCACCGAAGATGATCTCGACCAGGTAGCCCGCCGCCACCATCGCGGCGTAGAACGTGCCCAGGATCACCAGAGTCATCCTGACGCCGTAGTACTTCCGGTAGATGTTGAGGATCGGCAAGATCAGCAGGTCGGCGAAGATGAAGGCCGTCACGCCGCCGAAACTGATGCCTGCCCGCCACAGAACGGCAGCGAGCGGCACGTTACCCACCGAGCACACGAAGCTCAGGACCGCGACGACCGGACCGATCACCGGCCCCCACAGCTTGGCTGCCAGCGGATGCCCGGACAGGAAGAACCCATGCCAGAAACTGTTGGGCACCCAGGCGCCGACACAGCCGGCGATCAGCAGACCCACGGCGACGTCGCGGATGATGGCAGCCCACTCCATGACGAAGACGTGCGATACCGACGTCAGGCCTTCTCCGGACAGCAGCCTGCGGTGCAGCGGACGGCCAGCCGCGACGGACATGTCCATCGCCGCGTGCCCCTCCATTGAGCCGCTGAGGCCGCGATCAGACTGCTCACGGGCGGCGGTCAGCAAGCGCTGCCGGACAAACACGCGGAACAGGATGGCCACAACGACGATCATGATCGGGCCGCCCAGGAACTCGGCGGCGGTGAACTGCCAGCCCATCAACAGGGCGAGCAGGATGCCAAGCTCGATGACAAGGTTCGTTGACGCGATCTCGAAGGCCATCGCCGCCACGAAGCTCGCGCCTTTGCGAAACAGCGACCTGGCCAGCGCCACGGCGGCGTACGAGCACGAGGATGACGCCGCACCGAGGCCGGCCGCGATCGCCAGGGCCCGCGGTCGGTCGTTGCCGAGCAGGCGGGCCACTGCCGTTTTGGGCACGAGCGCCTGCACGATGGCAGACAGCGTGAAGCCGAGTATGAGCGCCCAGGAGACCTGCCAGGTCATCGATCCGGCCACGGCCAGCGCGTGCACGATGGCATGCATCCTGGACTCTCCTTCGCTAGTCGGCGCGTGACCAAGGCAGACTATACCCCCATGGGGTATTTACCTCGGCCAGCAAGTGGCCACGTGACGGCCACCGTCATGATTTGCGGCGTTTGCGATGCAGCTCATGGAGGTTTCTGACTGACTATTCCGTTTACGTTGATCTTGGTGGTCGTGTCCGTCAGCATGTGGGCATGTCCCTTGCCGCGCCACCGCCGTCCGTCCAGCCCCAGCAGCCCAATCGGCTACCCCAGATTCAGCACATCGTCCAGCTCATGCTGGAGAACCGGTCGTTCGACCACATGCTGGGTTTCCTTTATCCCGGCAAGACCGGGCCGAATGGCCAGCCATTCGAGGGGCTCCTGGGCACCGAATCGAATAACGGGACAGACGGCAAGCCGGTCACGGTTTTCCAGATCGACGCCACGAGCGCGAACGCCTATTACATGCCAGGTGCTGACCCAGGCGAGGGCTACGCGAACACCAACGACCAGCTCTTCGGCACTGGCAGCCCGCCGACCCCGCCGGTGGCGACGAACGGCGGGTTCGTCACGAACTTCGATGCTGCGATCACCTACGACCAGCGGTCCGGGCGGAGCGTCCTAGCGGGCACAACCGGCGCAAGCATCATGGGGGTGTTCCCGCCATCGGCCCTGCCGGTCCTATCCGGACTGGCCAAGGGTTTCGCCGTGTGCGATCACTGGTACAGCTCGGTGCCGACGGAGACGTTTCCGAATCGGGCCTTCGCCTGCGCGGGCACCAGCCAGGGACACATGAATGACGCCACGTCGTCGTACACGGTGCAGAGCATCTTCGGCCTGATGACGGCGCACAGCGTGAGCTGGAAGATCTATGGCTACAACGCCGAGCCGCTGACACGCGGGAACTACCCGGACACCATGAACGCCCCGGATACGTGCTTCGGCAAGTTTCCGGACTTCCAGGCCGACGCGGCGGCCGGGCATCTGCCCGCTTACTCGTTCCTGGAGCCGAGCTGGGGGTCAACCGGCAACAGTCAGCATCCCAACTACGACGTCGCCCTTGGCGAAGGCCTCATCCAGCAGGTCTACGAGGCCCTGCGCAGCGGGCCTGGCTGGAACCAGACCCTGCTCATCATCAGCTACGACGAGCACGGCGGCTGCTACGACCACGTGCCGCCGCCCGCCGGAGCCACGCCTCCAGACAGCAGCGTCGGCGAGTTCGGATTCGACTTCACGCGCTTCGGCATCCGGGTGCCCGCCGTGCTCGTCTCGCCGCTGATCTCGGCCGGGACCATCTACCGGGTGCCACCAGGGACCATGCCCATTGACCATACGTCGGTGCTCAAGACCATCGAGGTCCGCTGGGGCCTGCCGGCACTGAGCGCGCGCGATGCCGCGGCACCTGACCTTGGCGGAGCGCTCACACTCGAGACGCCGCGCACCGACGACCCGCTGGCCGGCGTGGTCGCTCCCACCGCGATCGGCCCGAATCCGGCCGCCGGCGAAGTCTCGCAACTCCTGCAACTGCACGCACAGCAGATCTCCGACCTTCAGGTCCCGCTCGAGCGGCTGCGCGCCGCGCCGTTGCTGGCCAATCAGCGCACGCCAGCCGACTTTGAGAATTACATCAACGCGCGGTCGAGTACCTGGAAGACCGCGCGGGCGGAGGGTGACGCCCCCGTCGGCAGCAACTGACGCTGCGGCGCCTCCGCAGCCGACCGGCACGCGGGGCTCAGCTCACCTGGACGTCCGGGGGGTTGAGCTCATCACCTGTCGGGTGCCGCGATGTCAGAGGCGAGTGCGTGCGGCGTTACAACGCCGCCCGAGCAGGACACGCACGCGCGCTTGACTCACTCGTCCCTGCATAGGTTCCCGGCGTCTGGGCAGACCGTAACAATTCTCGCCTCGCGACCGAATTCTTAAAACGCGGCCCTTTACCCGTCAGAAGGACGGCAATGCATAAGATCCTCACGGCGCTCGCCGTCGTGGCACTGTTAGCGCTCGGCACAAGCATCATCGCGTCGGTCGCATTGCACTCGTCCATCGACAAGCAGTCGCATCAGATCAGCTCGCTCGATCGGGCCGAGGCAGCCGATCATAAGGAAATCACCGTCCTGCAGGGCGAGGTCCGCGCGACGACGGCAGGGCAGCAGATTACGTCGGCCCGACCTACGTGCACGCCTGGCCGTCAGCCCACCGGTCAGCCGGGCTTTGCCCTCGCTTCATCCGAGTTCCTGCTCACCATCAGGCAGGACTCGTTGACTGCCTTTAACGCACTCGCCGGAATGCCCTTGAGCAGCGATACCAGCGCGCCCGGCCACTGCCTGTAAGCGCTGCCCTGGCAACAGGCCGAGGCCCGTCACGCCGTCGCGCACACCCCGAACCCGCCAGATAGGCGCGCGGTTGCCGCACGACCGTTCCAGCTGAGCTCAAGGCAGCCGTCGCCCGATCCGATCTGCTCTACAGTGGGCTGCCATGGCGCCACGCTCCCTGAGCGAACTAGTGGCCCCGGACTGGGCGAAGGCACTCGCGCCAGTTGAGGGGACGATCGCCGAGCTCGGCACGTTCCTGCGGGACGAGATCGCGGCTGGCCGCGGCTACCTACCCGCCGGCGACAACATCCTGCGCGCCTTCCGGCAGCCACTAGCCGACGTGCGCGTGCTGATCGTCGGCCAGGATCCGTATCCCACGCCGGGCAACCCGGTTGGCCTTAGCTTCTCGGTCGCGCCTGATGTTCGGCGGTTGCCGGCCAGCCTCCTGAACATCTTCAGGGAATACAGCGCCGACCTCGGCTATCCGCCGCCGACGACCGGTGACCTGACGCCGTGGAGCGAGCGCGGCGTGATGCTTCTCAACAGGGTCCTCACAGTTCAGCCCGGTAAGCCAGGCTCGCATCGCGGCAGGGGCTGGGAACAGGTCACCGATCAGGCCATCAGGGCCCTGGCCGCTCGCGGCGGCCCGCTCGTCGCGATCCTGTGGGGCAACGACGCACGCAACCTCGCCCCCCTCCTCGGCGGCGCGCCCAGCATCCAGTCCGCGCATCCGAGCCCCATGTCGGCGGATCGCGGCTTCATCGGGTCACGGCCATTCAGCCGCGCCGACGCGCTGCTGGAGCAGCAGGGCGGACAGCCGATCGACTGGAAACTGCCTTAAGACGAGGCGCTTGCCGGGTCGCTCAGGTCCGAACGAGTGAGGTAGGCCTGGGCGGACTTGCGGAAAGCCGCGACGAGTCGGTTCCGGTCGTCGCTGCGGGTCGCGACCACGACGTGGCTCGGCTCGACGTCGTACAGCGGGATCGTGGTCAGGTCGGGGCGTGGGCTGCGGATACCGGCCGGGATGATGGCCACGGCTTGCCCGGCTGCGATGAGCTCGATCTTGTCCTCAACGGCTGCCACAAAGGGACCGTCGGGAGCCCGACTGCCGTCGGGCCGCGGGTCGATACGCCAGAAAGCGTTCCAGACCGGGTCGGGCATTCGGGGTATTGGTTCGTCGGCGATGTCGTCGAGGGTGATGGATTCCTTGCCGGCCAGGCGATGGTCAAGCGGGACCAGCAGCAGCCGCGGCTCGTCGTACAGAACTGTCACGTGCAGCTGATCAGTCGGGAATGGCAGCCTGGTTACCGCCGCGTCCACCCGGTGATCGAGCAAGGCGGCGCGGGGCTCGTCCCAGGCCAGGTACAGGGTGTGGACGTCGGCGTCCGGGTGATGGCGCCGCAGGTCGAGCACGGCCGGCGTGACGATGATGTTGGTGGTGTACCCGATGGTGATCCGGCTGGGCTCCGCGGCGGCACGGGCATAAGCCGCGGCCTGGGCGGCCGAGCGCAGCAGCGCTTTAGCGCGGGGCAGGAAGACGTCCCCGGCCTCGGTGAGGCGGGTGCCCTGCGGGGTGCGATCCAGCAGCCGGGCGCCAAGCTGCTGCTCAAGCAGGCGAATCTGCCGGCTTAGCGACGGCTGTGCGAGATGCAGGGCAGCGGCGGCGCGGCCGAAATGGAGGTGCTCGGCGACGACTGTGAAGTACCGCACTAGCCGAAGGTCAAGGTCTGCCGGATGCGGCGACTCGGGCATAACCAAAAGCGTAACACTGTGCGCTTGCCCTAAGCGCAGGCAACCGCGTCTGACCGGCGGTGATGCCTGTTTCGTATTGGCCGTTTCAGGATTGGTCTTGGACCCGGAGCGGTCCCCGGCTGCACAGTGGAGTCATCAAGGCAGGCCACTCCCGGCCATCGGGCAAGGGCCGCCATCGTTTCCGTCAGCAGGAGTACAGCATGCGAGTATTTGTCACAGGCGCAACCGGATACATCGGCTCTGCGATCCTCAGCGAACTCATTGAGGCAGGGCACCATGTCACCGGCCTCGCCCGCTCAGACGCCGCCGCCGCCGCGCTGGCAGCCGCGGGGGCCGAGGTGCACCGCGGCGCGCTGGACGACCCCGGCAGCCTGAGCGGCGGGGCGGCCGCAGCGGAGGGCGTCATTCACAATGCCTTCCAGAACGTGGGCCCCGATACGGACTTCGCGGCCTCGTGCCAGACCGACCAGCGTGCCATCGAAACGATCGGCGAGGCGCTCGCGGGCTCTGGCCGACCATTCGTCGTCACCTCAGGGACCGCCGCTCTGCCACCAGGCCGGCTCGCAACGGAAGACGATATGCCCGAGCCCGGCTTTCCCCGCGCCGCATCTGAAACAACGGCGCTGTCGTTCGCGGGGCGCGACGTGCGCGTGTCGGTAGTGCGGCTCGCAGCGTCAGTTCACAGTGACGCCGACAAGCGCGGCTTCATCCCCAGCCTGATCGGGATCGCCCGTGCGAAGGGCGTGTCGGCCTATGTAGGCGATGGGTCCAACCGCTGGCCCGCAGTGCACAGGCTCGACGCCGCGCGTCTGTTCCGGCTGGCCTTGGAGGAGGCGCCCGCAGGCGCACGACTGCATGGTGTCGCCGACGAAGGCGTGCCGCTCCGCGAGATCGCCGGCATCATCGGCCGGCACCTGAACGTGCCGGCGACTGCCATCTCGGCCGCCGAGGCAGCAGGTCACTTCAGCTGGCTCGCACACTTCGTGTCGATCGACAACCCGACCTCGAGCGCCCTGACCCAAAAGCAGCTGGGATGGCATCCCGAGCAGCCAGGACTCATCGCGGACCTGGAAGCAGGTCACTACTTCAGCGACGGCGCGTAGGTCCTACGATGCTTGCCCGTAGCCCGCAGTCGCCTCGATAATCGCTCCGGTGGCAAGCAGCAGAGCCTCGCTGTCTGGCGGACCGATCAGCTGCAGGCTCGCAGGCAGTCGCTGGACACTCGGCACGGGCAGGGCCAGGGCCGGATATCCGCTGAGGTTCACCGGGTTGGTCAGGGCCGTGTACGGCCGGCGGGAAGCCTCGCTGAGGAGTGGCGGATAAAACATCACGGTCGGCAGCGCGAGCACGTCCACATCGCGCAGGACTGTCGACATGGCAGTGCGCCAGGCCGACTGGTAGGCACGCGCCTCGGCTAGCTGGGCGGCGGTAATGGCTGCGCCGTCGATGAGCCTGGCGCGAACGTCGGCGCCCAGCAGGTCGCGGCGCGCTGGATCATCGAGGAGCACGCGGTTGGAGGCCGCGGCCTCGGCGTCGATGATGACTCCGACCGCCTCTCTTGCCTCCGGCCAGCCAGGCAGGTCGATTTCCGCAACCTCAAGGCCGCTGCGAACCAGTGCCCGATCGATTGCGGCGTCGATGTCCGCGTCCACGTCGCAGCCCGCCGGCCGGATCCGCCCGACGCGGCCGGCCGGCGGCCTGTCCAGCGTGAAGCCGGGCTCGAGCAGCGTCATTCCGGCCGTGACGCCGGCGATGTCTAGTGCCATCGGACCGACAGTGTCCAGGCTCGGCGCCAGCGGCCAAACGCCGTCCAGGCTGACCCGCCCATGTGTTGTTTTCAGCCCGGTGACACCGCAGAATGCCGCCGGGATCCGGATGGATCCGCCCGTGTCAGAGCCGTAGGCGATGTCCGCATCGCCGTCGGCGACTGCGACGGCCGAACCGCTGGACGATCCGCCCGGTACGCGGAGCGGGTCGAGCGGGTTGACCGGCGTACCGAAGTAGTCGTTCACGCCGGAGGCGCCGAAGGCCAGCTCATGCAAGTTGACCTTGCCCACGATCGCGACGTGAGCGGCCAGCGCGCCGGCTAGGCAGGGCGCGTCAGCCCGCGCCGGTGCCGCAGTCTCCGCCAGGGCGCGGCTGCCCGCCGTCGTGGGGACGCCCGCCAGATCAATAAGGTCCTTCACCGCGAGCCGGATTCCGATGCTCGTGTGCTCAAGTCTGGTTATGAACGTCGCCATCCGCGCAATCTACCGGCCGATCGGCTGCCGTGCTGTGCGGTTTCCGGGCAGCCAGGACGCAGGTCGGACGAGCCGAAGCGACGCGCGCACGTAGGGTGAATCATGGCCGAGAGCACCACCGAGGTGAGCGTCGACGACTTGTTCGTGCTGCCCAGGGTGCCGGTCTCGGCTGGCGCGCTCATCTTTGATCGGTCTGGCCGGCTGCTGATACTCAAGCCGACGTATAAGTCAGGCTGGACAATCCCCGGTGGGATCATGGAGGCCGACGGCGAGACGCCTTGGGAGGCCTGCCAGCGCGAAGTGCGCGAGGAGTGCGGCCTCGAGGTGGCGTCGGGCCGACTGGCCTGCATGGACTTCCGCCGCTGGCGACAGGGCAACCCTGGTGGGATCCGATTCCTGTTCGATTGCGGATCGCTGACCGATTCCGCGCTGGCCGAGATCGTGCTCCAACCCGAAGAAATCTCTGAGCACCGGCTGGCCCCGGTTGCCGAGGCGCTGTCCATGCTGCGCGCGCCGATCCGCCGACGCCTCAGCGCCGTGCGCAAGCAGACTGGCGCACCACGGAAGCACGGCCTCGTCTACCTGGAGAACGGTCGCCCCGTGCGCGGAGTGCGACCGGCATAACGACAGTGTCCACCGCGCTCTCACCTGAACGCGCCGACGATGGGCGCGAGCCGGGCGAGATCGTCGGGACCGGCCAGGTCTGGAAGCGAGACGAAGACTGTGCTGACGCCTCGCTCGGCGAGTTGCCGGTAACGGCCGATGTGATCCGCAGCGACCCCGGCGTGGTGCAGCCGCGCAAACGCAGCCGCGCTCACTCGGCCACGCAATCCCTCGACGAGGCTGGCGACGTGATCCCGATCGCGGCCGACCACCGGGACATCGAGCACGGTGACCGCGATGTCGGCAGGATCACGCCCGGCCACCTGGCAGTGTGCCCGCAACACCTCGAGGCGTGCGTCCAGCAGCGCCGCATCGGACGGCAGGTTGCAGCCGTCGCCGAGACGCGCCGCGATCTGAAGAGTGCGGTCGCCGCTGCCGCCGACGATGACCGGAATGGCGGAGACCGGGCGCGGATAACACGTCGTCTCGGGCAGACGCACCCGGCTGCCGTTGTACTCCTTAGTTCCTGGCTGCCACAAGGCCCGCATGGTCTCGATGGCGGCTTCGAGCATGTCGAGCCTGCGGGCGGGCGGCGGGAAAGCCAGGCCGAATCCGGCGTGCTCGCGATCCCACCAGCCTGCCCCGATGCCGCAGAACGCCCGGCCGTTGCTCAGCACGTCGAGGGTCGCCGCGGCCTTGGCCAGGATGCCGGGGGCCCGGAACGTCACGGGCGTGACCAGGGTGCCAAGCCGCAGATCGGCATCCAGTCCAGCCAGCATGCCGAGCGTGACCCAAGGCTCGGGGATCGGCTCCCATGCGCGGCCAACCTGCGGGATCTGGATGAGGTGATCCATCAGCGCGAGGCCGGCGAATCCGGCCCCGGCAGCGGCGAGCGCCACGGACTTGAGCCAGCCGGCTGGATCATCCGCCCAGCTGAATCTCGAGACCTGCAGCACGAAGGCGAGCCGAGCAGGCAACGCGCGCTGCTCGTCCGCGGCCTGCCTGCTGCCCGGCGAGTGTCCAGGCTCTAGATGCTCGCCATCTGGACCCGCCGCCGGACGTAGCACCAGATCCCAGCCCTCGGTGGCTAGCTGGGCCGCGATATCAGGCATGCGGCGCAGCTGCGCGTCGAGCACAGCGGCCGGCACAGGCCGCACGCGTGCCCGGTTGCGCGCACGGCACAGCTGCGGCTCGGTCTCGAACAGCACGGCGACCGCCGGCAGGCCAGAACGTTTCGCGAGGCCGAGCCAGGCGACCCTGCGCTCGGCGTCGAGTCCCAGCGTGTCCACGACGGTCGTCAGCCGCCGCCGCGCACGGGCAGCGACGATCTGGTCCAGCAGCGAGAACGCGTCGGCCGAAGCGTCCAGATCGTGCTCGCCGCTGCCCACCACGGCACGTAGCAGGTCCGAGGACACGATTTCCCTCGGCAGGTACCGTTCGGCAGCCCAGTTTGTCTTGCCGGCGCCTGACGCGCCCACGAGTACCACGAGAGCCGGGTCGGGGACCGGGAGTCCTCGTTGCGCCAGATCTGGATCCACGGTCATCAGCGTCGCAGAACTACGGGCGTCGCGCGGGCAGCCGCCGGTCGCTAGCTACCTGCTGTCGCGCCGAGAGCCAGAGCCGGTTAAGCCGATACGAGGTCACAAACGAAGATGAGGGTCTCACCGGGCGCAATTGAGTGTCCGGCACCGCGGTCGCCGTAGGCCAGGCCTGGCGGGATGACCAGCTGACGCCGTCCGCCGACGCGCATGCCCTGCACGCCCTGGTCCCAGCCGGTGATGACCTGGCCCACCCCGAGCCGGAACTCCAGCGGGTCCCCGCGGTTCCAGCTAGCGTCGAACTCCTCCCCCGTGGAGTACGCCACGCCGACGTAGTGGACCTGGACCGTATCGCCCGCCTTGGCGACGGCGCCGTCACCTTCCCAGATATCGGTGATCTCCAGCTCCGCAGGCGGCTCGCCGCCGGGGAAATCGATCTCTGGCTTCTCAATGCTCATGCACGCATCTCCTCGAGGACGCTTGGCGAGGCGGCGCGCTGGCCAGCCACCCCGCTGCTAGTTTTCCCAACCGGGCAAGGTTATGCGCTGCGGGCCGGACCCGTCCGCTCGGCCATCGGCCTCCTAGCGGAACTGCATGACTCCCCGGTCGATGACGACGGTGCCGTCCTCTTTGGCGGTCTGGAACTGCGCTGCTCCCTCGTCGCCAGTCCAGATGGACACCACTAGCGACTCACCCGGCAGGACCGGCCTGCTGAACCGACCGGACATCGAGCGGAACCGGGCTGGATCGGAGCCGCAGAGCTCATGCAGGAGCACCCGGCCGGTGATCCCGTACGTGCACAAGCCGTGCAGAATCGGTCGGCTGAAGCCGCCCCTGGCCGCGAACGCAGGGTCGGCGTGCAGCGGGTTCCGGTCGCCGGAGAGGCGGTATAGCAGGGCCTGCTCGGGCCTGGTCTGCTGCGTCACCTTGTGGTCGGGCGCCCGGTCGGGCAGCTGCCACGGCTCGGCGGTACCGCGATCGCCGCCGAAGCCGCCCTCGCCGCGGATGAAGGTACTGCCGCGCGTGGTCACCATCGGCTCTCCAGTCGCGGCGTCTACGGCATGGTTTTGCGTCTCGACCAGCGCGCCTGAGCCCTTGTCGTAAATACCGGTGACCACCGCGGTGGTGCGCAGCGTGCCGTGCACCGGCAGCGGCTTGTGCAGCTCGATCGACTGCTCCGCGTGCACGAGCATCGCGCGATCGAAGTCGCCGAGATCACCGGCGGCCCTGGCCTGCGCGAGCAGCACGCCGAACGTAGGCAGCACCTGCTGCTGGATTCCGGCTGTGTTCTCCGTCGTGAACTGCAGCTCCTGGAGGGGATCGCCCAGTCCCGCGCCGACTCCGATCGCGTAGAGAAGCGCATCGGTGGACGTCCAGGAGCGCTCGTGCGGCTCTCCTGGTACGCCGACGAGACTGTGATTGAGCGGCATCATGGCCTCCAAGCGCAGCAGGCCGGCCAACCGCATTGACACGGTCGGCCCGGCTGGGTCCAATGGCCTAGTAGAACACGCTTCTAGTATTTCGCTCCACCACTGATTCTCTCGTTTCGAACTCTTCGGAGGTCCTGCATGGGTCTGCTTGAGGGCCGGGTGGCCATCGTCACAGGCGCTAGCCGCGGCATCGGCGCGGAGATCGCCAGGCGCTTCGGCGCTGAGGGCGCGGCGGTGGCCGTCGCGGCGCGCACTACTGAGCCCGGCGCGTCGCGCTTCGCCGGCACGATCGCCGAGACCACCGACCAGATCAGGGCCGCCGGCGGCACCGCGGTGGCGATCAGCACCGACCTATCCAAGGCCGACGACCGGGAGCGGCTGGTTGCCGAGACGGTTCGCCAGCTCGGCTCGCCGGACATCCTTGTCAGCAATGCGGCCGTCACGTACTTCACGAGGGTTGAGGACTTCACCCCGAAGCAGTACGCGCTGATGTTCGCGGTCCAAGTCGAGGCGCCGTTCCAGCTAGCCCAGCTCGTCCTGCCTGGCATGCGCGAGCATGGTGCCGGCTGGATTCTCAACATTTCCTCTATCGCTGCGAGACATCCGACGATGCCGCCTGGCCCGTTCGCCGGCCGTGGCGGCACGGTGTACGGGATGTGCAAAGCCGCCATTGAGCGGTTCTCGACCGGACTGGCCGGCGAACTTTACGAGGACAACATCGCCGTCAACGCGCTGTCACCGACGAAGGTTGTGCCGACACCGGGCACCATCTTCCATCACCTGACGAGCGAGGGAGCCGCCAACTCCGAGCCGACGTCCGTGATGGCGGAGGCCGCACTGATGCTGTGTCATCGCGATCCGCGGATCCTGACCGGCCGGGTCACGTATTCCCAGGAACTGCTAGCCGAGCTCGGCGTACCGGTCCCGCAGGTCTGATGGCCAGGAGCGGCTGGGTTCGGGTCGACTGCCACCTGCATACCGCGCTGTCGGGCGACGCGGTCACCAGCATCGACCAGCTCGCTGAGCGAGTCGAGCAGGAGCACCTGGACGTGGTATTCATCACCGACCACAATGTGACCGCGGCTGCCGTCGCGGCGGCCGAGCGCGGCATCGGCGCCAGGGTGCTCGTTGGCGAGGAGATCCGGACGCGCGAAGGCGACGTGATTGGGCTATTCCTGACCGAGCGTATTCCGTATGTCCTGCCGCTGAACGACGTGACCGGGCTGATCCGTGCGCAGGGTGGCCTGATCTACCTGCCGCATCCCTTTGATCCCGGCCGCTCCAGCCTCGGCGCGGTTGCCGACGAGCTGTGTTCAGCGGGCCGCGCCGACATCGTCGAGGTCTTCAACGCCAAGGTCGAGGATCAGGCAGTCAACGTCCGCGCCGCTGACCTGGCCGCGCGCTACGACCTGCCAGGCGGGGCCGGGTCGGACGCGCATGACCCCGAGGGCATCGGGGCGGCCTACCTGGAGATGCCGGAATTCGACGGGCCGGCCGACTTCCTGGCCGCCTTGCGCCTGGCAACGATCACCGGCGAACATCGGCCGCACGCGCCGCGCTACGCTCGTCGCCCAGCCTGACCGCTGCGATTACCGCTCGTCAAACGGCAAGGTCAAGATCCTTTAGGCGTGTCGAAGCCGAGTCGGCGCGCGATTCCTGGCTACTGTCTCTGCAGTGACGGACCCGACCTCGCTTGACATGCGGCACGACAACCCCGGTGACTGGTCAGGCGGCGCACTCCGGCGGAAGCAGTACCTGCCATCGGAGCAAGTCGTCAAAGAGCTTGCCAGCCTCGGCCCGGATCTGGCCAAGCTGGCCGAGGAACTCAGGAGGCGTCTCAGCGACTCGGCCACTGACTTACGGCTAACTTCCCGCAGACTGATGACAACTATCTGAGCGCCGCAATCCGTCTGCACTAGGGATAGCTCATCCGGGCAGCAGGCTGAGCGACTCCTGCGGCGGAGGGAGGCTGCATGCGGGCCGCCGACGACGCCGACTTCAGCAATTTCGTCGCTGCGTCCTCCCGGCGCCTGCTTCGCAGCGCGTACCTCATCACCGGTCAGCTCGCCGAGGCCGAGGACCTGCTCCAGACAGCACTGGAGCGGGCGTACCGGCGCTGGCCATCCATCCGGGACAAGGACGTGCCAGAGGCTTACGTGCGCAAGATGATCGTGACGGCTGCGATCGATTCGGGACGACGCCGCAGGTTCAGCAGCGCACCGCTTGAGGAGGCGCGGCTACCGGGGTGGCCAGATGCGCAAGTCGAGGGACTGGCAGCTCGATCCGCGCTGCTGGCAAGCGTGCGCGAGCTGCCGGCCGCCAGCGCGCCGTGCTCGTGCTTCGCTACTTCGATGACCTGACCGAGGCCGAGACGGCGCGTGTCCTCGGTTGCACTGTCGGCACAGTCAAGTCGCAGCACGCTCGTGCGATGGCACGGCTGCGCGAGCTCGTCGCCGGTCAGCAGGACGGGAGCAGGACATGAGCATGAAGCTCGACGATGAGCTGCGCGCTGCGTTCGGAGCTGCCAGCGAGTTCATCCAGCCGGCGCCCGGCCTGGCCGACCACGCGCGCCGCACGACCCGCGCGCGGCGGCGCCGCCAGCTAGCCACCGCGGCAGCATGCGCGGTCGTGCTCGCGACCGCGGGCGGGGCGTACGCAGCGGCCGGCCGCCACCACGCGTCGGCCCTGCCGCATCCAGCGTCGGGGGCGCGCGTGCTTGTGCGGGTCGGCTACCCGGTGTCGCAGGTGGCCGCCAGTGGACGGTACCTGTACCTGGCGTCGAACCAGAGTGCTCTGGTGGGCGCTTATGACCGCCGCACCGGCAAGCTGGTGCGGCTTATCACGGTGCCTGGCGATCCCACCTGGCTGTCGGTGGGACCAACCGGCTTTGTCTGGGTTAGCACTATCGATGCTGGCGGCCAACCAGGCGCAGTTCTGCTGCTGAGCCCCGATCTCGCCGAGCGCGCGACCAACACATCGATTGACGGCGCACCGGTCGTGCCCACAAACCGACAGACCGCCCTGTCACCGACCCAGTACGGCTTGCTCGAAGCACGCATGCCTGCGCCGGGCCAGCCGGGGCGCGGGTCGCAGCGATTGGTGCCTGGCACGAGCCTCGGCCCGAGCCAGAACACAGCGCCCGGCGCATGGGCGGGGCTGCTGGATGGCCGGGTAGTAGTACAGGTGACCAACGGCTACGGGTACGACAGCCACCTGGTGATCGCCGGCCAGCCCGGCCGCACGTTTGGCGGCGACCTGGAGCATCAGGTCGAGTGGGTCGCCAGCACCGGCGGCGCGCTCTGGGCACAGATCATCGCCATCAAGAACTCCTACGCCGCTTCGTCTGGGCCGCTAGTCCGGCTTGACGGCCAGTTGCGGGCGACGACGCCGATGTTCGTTCAGCGCAATGCCGCACTGGCTAAGACTGAAGACGTCTGGTCTAGTGGCGACACCGTCTGGGCGGCGACAGGCGTTCGCGGTCACTCGCTCGTGTGCTTCAGCTCCACCAGCCAGACAGGGCCAGTCATCACCGTGCAGGAGAGGGGATCCGTTGCCGCGCTGGCAGGCGCCGCAGGCACGGTCTACGTGACGACCGTCTTGGGCGATAGCTACGGGCCGTCGGTTGTCACCAGCTATCCCGTCCCGCCCGCCTGCCGATAGGCAAGGGCAGCGCCCAGGATCACAACCCGATGCGAGTTGCCAGGTGCTCGCGGTGGTAGCTCGCGTCGCCGAGGAACAGCTCGCTCGCCTTGGCCCGTTTGAAGTACAGATGCGCGTCGTGCTCCCAGGTGAAGCCGATACCGCCGTGGATCTGGATGTTCTCAGCGGCAACGTGGAAGTAGACGTCGGAGGCGTAGGCCTTGACTAGGGACGAGACGACCGGGACCTCAGCCGAGCCCTCGGCGACGGCCGCAGCCGCGTACTGGACGGCCGAGCGCAGCGACTCGACTTCGAGCAGCAGGTCCGCGCAGCGGTGCTTGATCGCCTGGAAGCTGCCGATCGGTCGGCCAAACTGGTACCGCACTTTCGCATACTCGACGGCCATGTCCAGTGCGCGCTGCGCGCCGCCGAGCTGCTCGGCGGCCTGAGCGATCGCAGCGACGTCTAGGGTGTGGCTCAGCACCGCGGCGCCGTCGCCGACAGACCCGATCAGTGTCGCGGGGACTGAGGCGAAGTCAAGCCGGGCAAGCTTCCGGGTCTGATCAAGCGTCGGCAGCGCTGTCCGGGTCAGCCCGCTGGCGTCACCTGGAACCGCGAGCAGACTCAGCCCATCCCCAGTCCGCGCGACGACGAGGATGAGGTTCGCCGTGTGGCCGTCCAGCACGAAGCTCTTGCGGCCGTCAAGCCGCCAGCCGTCGGGTCCGCCGGCCGCAGTCAGCCGGATCGCGTCGGGATCCCATGACCCGTCCTCTTCGGTGAAGGCCAGCGTGGCGATGAGCTCGCCCGAGGCGATGCCCGGCAAGTAGGCCTTCCTGGCATCCTCGTCCGGGCTCGCGAGCAGCGCGGTCGCCGCGAGCACGGCGCTGGCCAGGTACGGTCCGCCGTAAAGCGCGGCGCCCAGCTCCTCCAGCACGATCGCCTGCTCGGCAAAACTGAAGCCGGCCCCGCCGTACTCGTCCGGGATCGCGATTCCCTGAAGTCCCAGCTGCTCGCCCGCCTGGCGCCACACCCCGGCGTCGAGTCCGTCGGTGGTCGCCATAAGCTCGCGGACCGTCAGGATCGGCGCGCGTTCGGCAAGGAACCGCCGGACCGAGGCGCGGAGCTCCTCCTGCTCGGCACTGACACCCAGGATCATCTATCCGGCTCCGTTCACGTGATTAGTGCTCTGCTTCAGCTATGACAAGAACGTCCAGCGCTTCCACCCGATCACCGCAAACCCATAGCGGGTTCACTTCCAGCGCCTGGAAGCCGGGCACCGACGCGGCTAGCTCGCCGATGCCGGCGATGACCTTGGCCAGCACGTCAAGGTCGGCACCCGCACCGCCGCGAGCGCCGAGCAGCAGCGGCAGTCCGCGCAGCTCGCCGAGCATCTGCCGTACCTCGTCGGGACCAGCAGGCAGTACCCGCAGGCTCGTATCGCGCAGGACTTCGACCCAGATGCCGCCGAGCCCGACGGCGAGCACCGGCCCGAAGCCAGGATCCATGGTCACGCCAGCCAAGACCTCGACCCCGCCGGTGCGCATCGAGGTGACAAGGACCTCGTTCCCGCCGTTATGGGGTTTCGTGGCGGCGACCACCTGCTCGTACCCGCGCCGAACAGCTTCGTCGCCAGACAGGTTAAGCAGGACGCCACCGACGTCGGACTTGTGGCTGACCTCGGCAGAGCTGATCTTGATTGCTACCGGGGCGGCGAGCTCCCGCGCCGCCGCCACGGCCTCGTCAGCGGAACGCGCGACGCGTCCGGGCACGACCGGCAGGCCGGCCACCGTGAGCAGGTCCCGCGCCCGCGCCTCTGACCAGGGAACGGCCGCCTGGGTGTCGCGGTCGGGCCGGGCCGGCAGCAACCGGACCTGACCGCGCCGCTCCTGCCAGCGCAGTGCATTGTCGATCGCCTGCACGCCTAGCTCGATCCCGCCGAGAAGCTGGATGTCGTGCTTGCCGAGCAGTTCCCTGGCGTAGCCGGCAACGTCCACGCAGGTCGAGGCCAGCGGGATCACCGGGATTGGCGCCGACGCCATCCGCTGAGCGACCCAGTCCAGGCGGGCCTCGAGCAAGCCTGCGGCCGTTTCGTCCGGGGGGCGGGCGTCCGGAACTGTGATCCCGGTAAACAGCACGAAGTCCAGGCCAGGGTCCTCAACTGCCACGTCAAGTGCCTGGTCGATCGCTGTCAGCGTCGTAGTCCGCGCATTGGCAAGTACGTAGCCGGTCACGTCGAGCGGATTCCGGGCGGTGGCGAACGATGGCAGATGTGCCGCGATCGCGGTTGTCGTTTGCTCCGTGAAGGGCGGAATCTCGATGCCGTGGGCACTCGCCCGATCGGCGATGATGTCGCACGCGCCGCCTGACGCGGTCAGCACCCCCATCCGGCGGCCGGTCGGATGCCGGTCGTAGCCGAGCAGCGCAGCGGTCGTCAGCAACTCCTCGACGCTGGCTACCCGGATGATGTTGAGCTGCCGGAGCGCGGCATCGACGACAGCGTCGTCGCCGGCGATGGCGCCTGTGTGCGCGAGCGCGGCCTGCTGGCCCGCATGGCTGGCACCTGCTTTCAACGCGACGATCGGCTTGCCCGCCTCGTCGGCTCGCTGCGCCGCCGCGCTGAACGCCGCCGGGTCGCCAATCTCTTCCAGGAACATGCAGATGACCTTGGTCTGCTCGTCGGCGACCAGGTAGTCGAGCATGTCCGCGGTCGTGATCATGGCTTCATTGCCGAGGCTCGCGACCGTGCTCACGCCGATCGCGTGCGCCCGGGCGAAGGCGAGCAGCACGCTAGCCAGCGCGCCGCTCTGCAGTGCGATCCCGACCGGACCCGTCGTCAGCGGTAGCGGCACGGTCAGCGCATAAGGGGCGGCCTTGGCTGCAGTGTTCAGGAAGCCGAGGCAGTTGGGTCCGAGAATGACGATCCCGTGGCTAGCCGCGGCCGCGATCAGGTTGTCCTCGAGTGCCACGCCATCGGCGCCAGCCTCCCGGTAGCCGGAGGCGAGGACGACCGCGTTCCGGACTCCGGCGGCGGCGGCGTCTTCGATCACCGTCCCGACTGCCTGCGTCGGGGCGAGGATGAAGGCGAGGTCGGCTGGTTCCGCCAGGTCGCGCAGCGTTCGGACGGCCGGACGGCCGAAGATCTTGTCGTGCCTCGGGTGAACGGGGAGCAGCGGGCCGGTGTAACCGACCGCACTGCTCGCGGCGACGATGAACCGGGCCCAGCCGGACGTCTCGGACGCGCCGACGAGCGCGATGCTCCGCGGGGCGAAGAAGTCGCGCAGCCGGTCGGGCGTGATCAGCTGCCTGGCCGCAGCCCGGCCTTCGGCGCTCGCGGGCATGGTCGTGGTCACGCTTGTACCCGCGCTCACGCCGTCGCTGCCCGTCGCGCTTGCGCCCGCCGTCACGCTTGCACCAGCGTCAGGCTCGCTCACCCTCCCTCGCGCCCGCCGTCACGCCGTCACCCGCGGCTCCTTGGGCAGACCCAAGGCGCGCTCAGCGATGATGTTGCGCTGGATCTCGTTGGTCCCCGAATATATGGAGCCGGCCCGGCTGGCAAGGAAGACGTTCTGCCAGGGCGTCGTCGCGTAGCCGGTGCCCTCCGGCCGCACCAGCGCGTCCGTGCCTTCGATGTCCATCGCGATCTCGCCGAGCTTCTTGTGGTACTCGCTCCAGAACAGCTTGTTGATCGAGGCCTCCGGCCCCGGCCGGCGGCCCTGGGCAAGCTGGGCCAGCGCCCGAAGCCCCGAGAACCGCATGATCTCGACCTGGCTGTAGGCCCAGGCGAGCTTCTGCCGGATCTCGGGATCGGTGCTGTTGCCGCGCTTGCGCGCGGTCTCGACCAGCTCCCAGAACTCCCGCTCGTAGGCCAGGTGCATGATCGTGGCCGACCCGCCGCGCTCGTAGCCGAGCGTCGTCATCGCGACTCGCCAGCCGTTGTTGAGGCCGCCGATCACGTTGAACAGCGGTGCCCGAACGCCGTCCAGGAAGTCCTCGCAGAACTCAGCGGCACCCGACATCTGCGGGACCGGCTGGTAGGTGACCGCCGGGTCCTTGAAGTCGATGAGCACGAACGAGATGCCGGCGTGCTTCTCGGCGGCAGGGTCCGTGCGGCACAAGACGAACATCCGGTTGGCCCGCGCCGCGCCCGACGTCCAGAGCTTCTGTCCGGTAATGACGACCTCGTCGCCGTCGACCTCGCCCTTGGTCTGCAGGCCAGCCAGATCGGAGCCGGTGCCGGGCTCGGAGAATCCCTGGCAGTACACGTCCTCCCCGGTGATGATCCGGGGCAGGAAGTACGCCTGCTGGTCCGGGGTGCCGTGCACGATAACCGAGGGCCCGACCAGGCTCTCGCCCATGCCGCGCACGACCCTGGGCACGCCGGCCCGGTACAGCTCCTCGTTGAAGATCGCGACGCGGACGGCGTCCAGGCCCTTGCCGCCGAACTCCGCGGGCCACTGCGGGCAGATGAACCTGGCCTCGGCCAGTTCGCTCTCCCACTGCGCATACAGCGGGTCCTGCATCGCATGTGCCCGTCGCTCGCTGCCGTAGCCGCCGGTGGTGACGACGTTGTTCCAGTCGATGAGCTCGGGCAGGCCGGGCGGGGTGTGCTCAGCTACCCAGTTCCGCGTCTCGGCACGGAACTGGGCGATCTCCGGGCCTAGATCAAGTTCCACTGGAGCCTCCCTGGCTGGACAACTGGGCACCGCCGCAATCTTAGAATCGAATTCTAGACCGATGAAATCCTGGCAACCTGACGCCTGTCAAGGGGCGGCAGCTGTACGACCGGTCTCGTTCCATGATCACGGAGGATCCGACACAGCCGGCTGTGTCGGATCCTCCGGCACAACGCAAAAGCCCCGACCCTCAAGGTCGCGCCGGGCCGCCGGCCATCAGGCGGCGCACGTATTCGATGACCGCCTCAATCACGTGGGTCGCCTGCGAATGGCTCCGCGCAGCCGCGACCTCCCTGGCGCCCTCGCCAATCACCGACGTGAGAACGGCCGCGTAGAGCCGGTCCAGCGACGTATCGGGCAGTTGAAGCAGCGCGTCGTTCTGGCGGATCCACTCGTGGCCGCGATGCCGCTTCATCAGCTCGAATCCGGGCGGCCCGTCGCCCGTCGAGAACAGCATGGCCAGGTCCCGCCGCTGCCAGCTGCCCTCGAGGAAAGCTCGGGCCCCGGCCGCGAACAGCTCCGCGGGGTCGGTTGCCCCCCGCTGCTTGGCGGCGGCGACCGCCGTACTCGCCGCTTCCTCATACGCCTGCTGGTGCTCGTGCCATAGCGCGAGGAAGAGCTCGCTCTTGCCGCCGAAGTGGTGGTACAGGCTGCCGACGCTCGATCCAGCGCGCTCGACGACGTCGGCGATGCTCGCCTCGGCGAAGCCCTGCTTGGCGAAGACGTCGCGGGCCGCATCCAGGAGCGCGCGCTGAGTCTGGGCGGTGCGTCCCCACTGCCAGGACGCGCTGCCTGGCTTCCGCGCCTGCGCTTCGGTCACCTGCGTGCTCACCGCCTCGTGAAGCTTGCTGCCCACTCGAAGCATCGTGCCACGGCCGGCGCCACATCCGTCAGTGGCAAGGCGCGCGAGACGCCATCCGACCGGTCATAGCGGGAACGAGGTACCGACGTGCCAGTGCCGCTGACAAGCTCGATGGGACGTCTGACCCTCGCTGAGCCGTGTGACCTTGCATACTGCGCCTCGCGCGAGACATTCAGCGCGATCTTCCTACATAATTCCAGAAGAGCGTTCTAGTATCGGGGCACTTGAAGATCATGAAGGGTCGGTGAGCTGCATGGGCAGCCTGGACGGACGGGTCGCGATCGTGACTGGCGCGGGACGCGGCATCGGGCGGTCCACCGCCTTGCTGCTCGCGGCCGAGGGCGCCAGCGTCGTGGTCAATGACCTCGGCGCCAATGTGGACGGCTCAGGCGCTGACGCGACGCCGGCGCAGCAGGTCGTCGATGAGATCACGAGCGGCGGCGGCAAGGCCATCATCAGCGGCGCGGACATCTCCGATCACGCGGCCGCCGAGGACCTGATCAAGAGCGCCATCGCCGAGTTTGGCCGGCTGGACGTGCTCGTTAACGTCGCCGGCATCCTGCGCGACCGGATGATCTTCAACATGTCCGAGCAAGAATGGGACGACGTCATCCGCGTGCACCTGAAGGGCACGTTCAACACGTCCAAGTTCGCCGCGGCGCACTGGCGATCGCTGCGCGAGGAGACCGCCCAGAACCGCATCATCAACTTCACCTCGGTCTCCGGCCTTCACGGCGCGCCCGGCCAGCCCAACTACGCCGCCGCCAAGATGGGCATCGTCGGCCTCACCTGGTCCTGCGCGAACTCCCTGGCCAAGTACGGCGTGACCTGCAACGCGGTCTCGCCGGGGGCCGCGACCCGGATGACCGACTCGATCCCGACCGCGCGGCAGCGCACCGACAGGCCATCCGACGAGGACGCCAGGAGGTCGCCCGACAACGTCGCCACCGTCGTCGCGTACCTGGCCAGCGAGCGTTCCGGCTGGCTGACCGGCAGGATCGTGCACTCGGCTGGCTTCGAGGTCTCGCTCTACAACAACATGGCGCCCGTCGTCCGGCTGATCGGGCAGGAGCCATGGGAGCTCGACGAGCTCAGTGAGCAGGTCGAGCGGTCGTTCAAGCCGGCTCCAGGCAGGCCGGTTTGAGCACGCCAGGCAAGCAGGCCCCAGGCAAGCCCGTCCCCGAGCCGACACCGGACACGCAGCCGTTCTGGGACGGCTGCGCCCGCGGCGAACTCATGCTCCAGCGCTGCCGGGGCTGCGGCAAGCCGTACTTCTACCCACGGCCGATCTGCCCGGACTGCGGGTCGACCGACGTCGAGTGGTTCAGCGCGAGCGGGCAGGCCACGCTGTACTCGTACGTGATCAACCACCGGCCCGCGCACGGCTTCGAGGACGACGGCCCCTACGCCATTGCCGTAGTCGAGCTCGCCGAAGGCCCGCGCATGATGACCAATATCGTCGGCGTCCCCAACACGCCCGAGGACCTCGTCCTCGACATGGCTCTTCAGGTGACGTTTGAGCAGCGCGGTGACATCAGCCTCCCCGTCTTCACGCCAGCAGGAGAAATGCAATGAGCCGGGAACGGGGTGTGATCATCGCGGGGGCAGCCGAGACTGACGCGGTCGGCAAGCTGCCCGACCACTCGACCCTCCAGCTGCACATCGAGGGCGCGGTCAACGCCCTCGCCGACGCGGGCCTGACCACCCGCGACATCGACGGCATCGCCACCGTGAATGCCCCCGGCCCGGTGCAGGTCGCGCACGCTCTCGGCATCACACCGCGCTGGATGGACGGCACCGGCGTGGGCGGTACCTCGTTCCTGCTGCATGTAAGGCACGCCGCGGCGGCGATCCGGGCCGGTTATGCAACAACGGTCCTGATCACGCACGGCGAATCAGGCCGCTCGAGGGTAGGAGCTGCGCCGTGGCCGCGCGGAGGGTCATCGATACCAGGCCAGTTCGAGGCGCCCTACGGGACCACGGGCCCCACCAGCACGTTCACCATTCCCGCGTTGCGATACATGAAGGAATACGGGCTTACCCACGAGCAGCTTGCGTACGTCGCCGTCGCGCAGCGTAAATGGGCTGCGTTGAACCCGCGGGCGATGTTCCGCGACCTCATCACGGTTGAGGATGTGCTGGCGTCCCGGCTCGTTGCTTATCCGTTCCACCTGCTGGAGTGCTGCCTGGTCACCGACGGCGGCGGTGCGCTGATCGTCACGGCGGCCGATCGCGCTGGCGAGTTCCCCAAGCCCGCCGTGCACGTGCTCGGCACCGGGGAGGCGATGGAGACGCCGATGATCTCCCAGATGGTGGACTTCACCGAGTCGCAGGCCTTCAAGCAGGCGGGCCAGGCGGCGTTGGCCGAGGCGGAAATCACGACCGCGGACGTACGGCACATGATGATCTACGACGCGTTCGCGCACGTACCCATCTACGGCCTCGAGGCGCTCGGATTCGTGGCCAAGGGTGAGGCGGGCGCGTTCATCGCCGACGGCAATACCGAGCCAGGTGGCCGGCTGCCGCTGAACACTAACGGCGGCGGCCTGTCGTATACGCACACCGGCATGTACGGGATGTTCGCCATCCAGGAGGGCGTGCGCCAGGTGCGCGGCGAGGCAGCGGCGCAGGTTCCGGACGCGGACATCAGCGTAATCCTCGGCAACGGCGGCATGTTTGCTACGTCGGGCGTACTGGTCCTCGGCCGGACGGACCGGTGAACCTCACAGGCGTCTGGTCCGTCTAGATAAAAGGCAGTTGTCGCCGATGCGGTCCGGCGGTGTGTCACCACGCCGTCACAGCAAACCGGCAGGGACCTATGAGCTTGATCGCCCTCGTTACGTGGATCATCGCCGCAGGCGGCGGGTTATACCTGCTGTCCATTTGGCTGATCGAGTACGACAAGGAATTCCAGACCGTGGCGGCCACCCGCCTGCCGCCGGCGGTGCTGACGGCGCACGCGACGCTGGCCCTCGGCGGGCTTTTCGTCTGGATCGGCTATGTCATCGCTGACCAGGACAGACTGGCCTGGATCGCGCTCGGTGCGGTGCTCCTAGCCGCGACGCTGGGCGCGTTCATGGCCACCCGGTGGGTCGGCGTGTACCGCTCCATGCGGGCGGCGAGGCGCAGCCTGGCGGACCTGAAGGCTGGACGGCTGACCCTGATCGGCGGGCCAGGCGACATTTCCACTCTCGAGCTCGCTCGCGACCTCGGGCCGCCTGAGCGCAACTTCCCGTTGCCCGTGGTGATCGCGCACGGCGCATTCGCAGTCGCCACGATCACGCTCGTGCTACTGACGGCGCTTGGCGTCGGCGGCAGCTAGGCCAGCCTGCCGGCGGCCACCACGTCTAGCTCGCGAGCGAGCAACTCGTCAGGCGTCTCCCGCCTGACCGCGAGGCGCGCCCTGCCTTCAGCGCAGTAGATAACCGGCGGTCGCAGCGCGCCGTTGTAGTTGTTGAGCATCGTGAAGCAGTAGGCGCCGGTAACCGGCACGACGACCAGGTCGCCGATGTGCGGATTGCGGAGCATGACCTCTGGCGTGACGATGTCGCCGGACTCGCAGTGCCGCCCGACCAGGTCGGCGAGCACCTCGGGCTCATCCCAACGGCCCACCACCAGCGGCGTGAAGCGCTGGCCGTACAGGGGGTACTCCAGGTTGTCGCCCATGCCGCCATCGACGGCGACGTGCAGCAGCCCCGACTGCTTCATGGTCAGCACCCGATACAGGGTGACGCCAACGGGCGCAACGAGTGAGCGGCCCGGCTCGATGATCAGGTCAATATCGGTGCCAAGGTGCCGATGGACCGCGTCGATGAGGACCCGGAGGTACTCGTCGATGGTCGGGGCGACATCGCCGGGCTCGTATCGCACGCCGAGGCCCCCGCCGAGGTCGTAGACGTCGAACTTGCCCAGCGTCGCCAGCGCCGCCACCTCGGCTTCGAATTGCTGCAGGTTGACGATCTGCGAGCCGATGTGGGCATGCAGGCCGTGCATCCTGATCAGCGGCGCGGCCTGCATTCGGGCGAGGGCCTCTGGCACCTGCTCGACCGGGACGCCGAACTTGGACGCCTTGCCCCCGGTGGCGAGAGCCGCGTGCGTGTGCGACTCGATGCCGGGACTGACGCGCAGCAGGACCGGCGTCGGGCGGCGGGCTAGCCTGTCGATCCGCTCGATGTCGTCCATGCCGTCGACGATGATGTAGCCGATCTCGGCGTCGAGCGCGGCCTGTATGTCCTCGTCGGACTTGGCGTTGCCGTGCATGACGATGCCGGCCGGATCCGCCCCAGCGACCAGCGCTATGTACAGCTCGCCCGCGCCGACCACGTCTAGGCCGAGACCCTCGCTGGTGAGCACGCTGATCATGGAAGCCGACGGGAACGACTTCGTCGCGAAGCAGACCCGGCTGCGTGGATGACGGGCCGAGAGGCCGTCGCGGAATCCGCGGGCGCGCTGGCGCAGCGCCTGCTCGTCGATGACAAACGCGGGTGTTCCGAACTCGGCGGCCAGCTTCGTCAGGGAGCAGCCCCCGATCTGGATGTCGGCGCCTTCGATGACGGCGGAAGGAGGCAGCAGCGAGAAGTCGGTCATACCCCGATGATTACCGGACCGCCTGGTCGGAGTTCAAATCGGGGCCTTGCATACGCTGGCGTACTGCCTCATAGGCGATGATTGCCGCTGAGATCGATACATTCAGCGAATCTGCCTTGCCGAACATCGGGATTCGAACTTTCTGGTCCGCGCGGTCCAGCCACTCGGAGGTCAGGCCCGTCTGCTCGGCGCCCACTGCGATAGCCGTTGGCCCGGTCAGGTCGGTCCCGGTGACCAGCTGCGCGGCATCTGGAGTCGCTGCCACGATGCGCAGGCTGAGGCCGGCGATCCAGTCCAGCACGTCGGCGCTCGTCCCCGAGGCGACCGGTACCGAGAACACAGCGCCCTTGCTCGCGCGCACGACGTTGGGATTGCCCCAGTCGGTGACGGGGTCGGCGGCGATCACTGCCGCGACGCCGGCAGCGTCGGCGGTGCGCAAGATTGCGCCGAGGTTGCCTGGCTTCTCCAAGCCAGCGCAGACGAGCACGAGCGGCTCGGGGCCGAGTTCGAGGCCGTCCAAGGTGGTGGCGACGGATGGCACGACGGCGAGCCAGCCGTCGGGACCCTCGCGGTAGGAGATCTTCTCGAAGACGGGCCTGCTGACCTGAGCGACCTCGGCGCCGAGCGCTTCAGCGCGGGCAGCCAGGGATAGCGACTCGGGGCTTGCCAGCGCCGGACAAAAGTAGAGCGACTCTGGGCGGACTCCGGCAGCAAGCGCCAGCTCGATCTCGGCCAGGCCTTCGACGAGCGTCACGCCTGCCTGCTCGCGACTGCGTCGCCGCCGCAGGGTGACAAGCTGTTTGATCCGCGGATTGGCCGGGCTGGTGATCTCCAGGTCGGCCGGCCGGCGCCGGTCGGCTGGCATGCGAGCCATGCTAGCCGCGAGACCCTGTTCCCAGCCTGAGTCAGGCGTCGTAATCCACGGTGAGCTTGTCGGTAACCGGAAGTGACTGACAGGTCAGGACGAAGCCGTCCTCGATCTCGGCAGGCTCGAGGGCGAAGTTCCTGCGCATCCGCACCTCGCCGGCCACAACCTTGGCCCGGCACGTGCCGCAGACGCCGCCCTTGCAGGCGAACGGCAGGTCCGGGCGGGCCAGCTGCGCTCCGTCCAGGACCGGCGTTCCAGGCGCGATGGTCGTCGTCGTCTGGCGCCCGTCGAGCCGGATGGTGACCTCGCAGCCGCCGGTCAGCGGCTGCTCCGCGTGCTGCTCGGGCTCGGGCGGGATGTCCTCGACATAGAAGAGCTCCCGGTGCACTTGCGCCGCCGGAACGCCGAGCTCGCCCAGCACGGCCATCGCATCAGTCACCATCCCGTACGGGCCGCACAGCCACCAGTGGTCAACCGCCGCCACATCACACAGCGCTGGCAGCAGCCGGCGCAGCCGCGCCGCGTCGAGCCGTCCGCTGAACAGCTCGACTTCCTGGGCCTCGCGCGATAGCACGTGCGCAAGCTGGAAGCGCACCGGATAGCTATCCTTCAGATCGGCGATCTCGTCAGCGAACATGACCGACTCCGCCCGCCGGTTCCCGTACAGCAGGGTCGCCTCCGAGAGTCCATCCGCCAGCACCGAGGCCGCGATGGATAGCACGGGCGTGATACCCGAGCCGGCCGCGATGAGCACGTGCCTGCCCGCCACGGCGAGATCCGGAGTGAAGTTCCCCGTCGGCGGCTGCACCTCGATGCAGTCACCCGGCCGTACCTCGTGCACCAGCCAGCCGGACAGCGCACCGTCCGGCACCTCGCGCACGCCGATCCGCAGCGGCTGGCCAGACGCCGCGCAGATCGAGTACGACCGGCGCTCGTCTTGGCCATCCACCATTCGCCGCAGCGTCAGCGACTGCCCCGCCTGGAACCGGTAGTCGGGCGCCAGCTCGGATGGCACGTCGAACGTGATCGCGACAGCGTCAGCGCTCAGCATGTCGGTGCGCGCGACCGTCAGCTCATGGAACTGTCGCCGCCCGGCCCTGGCGTCGATTCCTCGGCGATGGCGGTCACGCCTCAGATCGCCTTCATGTGCTCAAACGGCTCCCCGCACGCCAGGCAGCGGTGCAGGTCCTTGCACGCCGTTCCGCTGAACGCGGCGGTGCGCTGCGTATGGCCGGACCCGCAGGCCGGGCAGTCGACGGGCGGACCGGGCGCGAACAGCGTCAGCGGCACCGGACCGCCTGCGGGTCCTGGACGAGGCCCGGGCGGCGCGATCCCGGCCGCCGCCAGCTTGCTGCGGCCTTCGGCGCTGATGAGATCCGTAGACCACGGCGGACTCAGTTGGGTGCGTACATCCACGCTGGCGAATCCGGCCGCTGCCAGCCGGGCGGCCATGTCGCGGCGCATCTCATTCATGGCCGGGCAGCCGGAGTAGGTAGGCGTCAGCGATACGATCACCCGGTCGCCGTCCACCGTCACATCGCGCAGGACGCCGAGGTCGGCGAGTGTGAGCATGGGCAGCTCTGGATCGGGCACCGACTCGGCGGCCTGTCGCGCGCGGGCCAGGGTAAGCCCGGCTGGCGCGCCAGGCCTCGCACTGCTGCCGGCGGGGGCCCGGCTTGCGGCGCTCACCACGTCGCCCCGGGCAGCGCCCGCGCCACGCTCTGCAGCTCGGCCAGCAGGTGGCCCATCGCCTCGGTGTGCACGCCATCGCGGCCAGCCTGGCCGGACACGCTCGCGAGTCCGATGGCCTCGGGCGCGTCGAGAGTTGCCTCGGCGAGCACTCGCGCCATCACGGCGTCCCATTCGGCCCGGACCTCCGCAGGGTCGGGCGCAATGCCAGCGGCCACGAGACGACGCTCGACCGCCGATGCCTCGAAGAGTTCGGGCATGAGGGGGGCGACGGCGGCCAGGCCAGCCTGCATCCGCTCGCGCGAGTACTCGGTGCCGTCCCCGAGCCTGATCACCCACTCGGCCGCGTAGTCGCGGTGATAGGTGAGCTCCTTGACGCCTTGCACCGCGACGGCCGCCAGTACGGGGTCGGCCGACGACCGCAGCCGCGTCAGAACGGCGAGCCGCCAGGTGCTGAACACGAGCAGGCGGGCGATCAATCCGGCGAAGTCGTCATCGATCACCTCGGCGAGGCGCACGTTGCGGAACTGGCGTCGGCCCGGCCGAAGGCGAAGTCGTCCTCGGTCCGCTCCGACCCGTCGGCGGCGCCCGCCCTCGTCAGCAGCAGGCGTGCCTGCCCGAGCAGGTCGAGCGCGATGTTTGCCAGCGCTGTGTCTTCTTCCAGCTCCGGCGCCCTGGCCAGCCACTGCTGGAGGCGGTGCGACATGATCAGCGCGTCGTCTCCCAGCATGAGGCAGTACGTGGCCAGGTCGCCGCCGTCGACGCCGGCTGGCACGGTCGTGTCGACGCCGGCCAGCGGATCGGTGAAGCCAGTACCGAACGCCCACCGGTGGCCGGAATCGGTGTCTTCGCTGATCGCCTCGTAGGCAGTGTCGAATCCCATGTCACTCACTCAGATATGCGGAACGGAGTCGGGGATCTCGTAAAACGTCGGGTGCCGGTACACCTTGTCGCCGCTCGGCGCGAAGAACGGGTCCTTCTCGTCCGGGCTGGACGCGGTGATGTCCGCGGCTCTGACTACCCAGATGCTGACGCCCTCATTGCGTCTGGTGTAGAGGTCACGCGCATGGTGCAGCGCCATGGTGGCGTCCGCTGCGTGCAGGGATCCGACGTGAACGTGGTTGAGCCCTCGCTTGCTGCGCAAGAACACCTCGTACAGCGGCCAGTTCGACCGCGGCGCCTGTTCAGTGCTGGCCTGTTCAGTGCTGGCCCGTTCGGGGCTGGCCTGTTCGGGGCTGGCCTGCTGGTCGCCGGCTGGACGCTGGCCTGCTGGACGCCTGTTCGGACGTCGTCTGCTCGTTCATGCCGCCGCCTCTTTCCTGACCTGCCGCGCAGCCCGCTTGGCCGCATGCGCGGCGGCCGCCTCCCGGACCCAGGAGCCGCCTTCATGCGCGGCCTGCCTGTTCGCTATCCGCTCCGCGTTGCACGGCCCGTTACCGCTGATGACGCGCTTGAACTCGGCCCAGTCAGGCTGGCCGAAGTCGTATTGGCCGCGGTCGGCGTTCCACTGCAGCTGGGGGTCGGGCAACGTCACGCCGAGCGCGTTGGCCTGCGGCACCGTCATGTCGACGAACCGCTGCCGTAGGTCATCGTTGGTGTGACGCTTGATCCGCCAGCGCATCGACTGCTCGGTGTTGGGCGACTCGGCATCCGGCGGCCCGAACATCATCAGCGACGGCCACCACCACCGATTCGTGGCGTCCTGCACCATCTCACGCTGCGCGGCCGTGCCGCGCATCATCGTCATCAGCAGCTCGTAGCCCTGCCGCTGGTGGAACGACTCTTCCTTGCAGATCCGGATCATCGCCCGTGCATATGGCCCGTAGGAAGATCGGCACAGCGGCACCTGGTTGCAGATCGCGGCGCCGTCCACGAGCCAGCCGATGACCCCGACGTCGGCGAAGGTGAGCGTTGGGTAGTTGAAGATCGAGGAGTACTTCTGCCGGCCGGTTATCAGACGGTTCGTCAGGTCAGCCCTGTCGGCGCCGAGCGTCTCGGCCGCCGAGTACAGGTAAAGCCCGTGTCCCGCCTCGTCCTGCACTTTCGCCAGCAGGATGGCTTTACGGCGCAGCGACGGCGCCCTGGTAACCCAGTTGCCCTCGGGCTGCATCCCGATGATCTCGGAGTGCGCGTGCTGCGCGATCTGCCGGATCATCGTCTTGCGGTAGGCGTCCGGCATCCAGTCACGAGGCTCTATCCGCCGGTCGCGCGCGACGGTCTCCTCGAAGTAGCGCTCGAGCTCGGCGACGTCTGGACTGCCCGTTACGCCTGGACTGCCCGTGGAGGGCTCAGCCCCGGCTGCGGCCAGCTCGGCACCATCCGTGGCTCCGGTCATCCGGCACCCCTTATTAACCGATCATTCGGTCAGTAATTATATCCCGTCCGGCCGCGAGCACCAGGCGGCACCGCCCAGTAGCACCGCCGAGTACAGCCCGGTGGCACGGCCATCTGGGCAACGTCGATCACCGGCCTGCCCCGGTGGCCGTGCGCCAAAAGGTCGCAAAACGCTAAAATCCCCCCTCACCGAAGGCGCAGAACCTCGGCGAGTTCAACATTTCCCGCGCGACGTGCAGTCTGGCGCCCGACTTACCCCTTTTGCGCGCACGACGTTCGCCGGGAAACCTGGTGTCGGACGTGGCGGTCACGGTTCGTGGTCAGATCACTCATCGGACGGTGGCATCGTGAAGTGTGCTCACGAACCACGGACCGAGCCTCGCCGCCCATCTGCCTGGTGCTCACCACCTTGCCCTCGGAGGCGGTGGCATCGGGAGCTTGCTCATTCATCTGTTCATCTGGCATGAGATCTTCCGACTTTTCCGATATCTGTGGCAGATCCCGACCTTCGGGCCGTTCATCGTCGTGCTGCTCGGGCTGATCGTCGTCGCAGGCCTCGTCTGGCGGCAGTCCCGCGGGTCCATGGCGCGCGGACCCATCCGGTGGAGCAGGCGCCGAGGTAGCTCGAGCGGCTACGGCAGCGGCGGCGAGGCCAGCGGCCCGCGCGACTGGTGAGAGCCCGCGCGACTGGTGAGAGCCCACGCGCAAGCTCGGCTGTCAGCCATGCTGATCAGGCAGCCACGCCACTCAGGCAGGCGGCCACTGCTTGGCGACCATGGTGAGGACGTCGTACTTGGCGACCGAGGCCCCGTTCTGATTGGTCACGTCGGCATCCCAGCGCACCTCGCCGTGCCCGGCGTCCTCACGCGGGATGATCTGCTTGCAGGTGAGCGTCACCGTCAGTTCGTCGCCCGGATACACCGGCGTCAGGAATCGCAGGTTCTCGACGCCGTAGTTCGCGAGCACCGGGCCGGGGTCAGGCTGGACGAAGAGTCCGGCCGCAAACGACAGCACCAGGTAGCCGTGCGCGACTCGACCGTCGAAGAACGGGTTCGCCCGCGCTGCCTCCTCGTCCATGTGCGCGTAGAACGTGTCGCCGGTGAACTCCGCGAAGTGCTCCACGTCCGCCAGCGTCACCTGGCGCGGGCCCGCGATCACCGTGTCACCGGGCCGTAGGTCGGCCAGCGACTTGCGGAAGGGATGTCCACCTTCCGTACTACGCGCCGCGCCCGGCACCCATGTGCCAGTGACCGCGGTCAGGACGCGCGGGCTTGCCTGGACGGCGGTGCGCTGCATGTAGTGCAGGACGCCGCGGATGCCGCCCATCTCCTCGCCGCCGCCAGCCCGGCCGGGTCCGCCGTGCACAAGCTGCGGCAGCGGAGAGCCGTGGCCCGTCGACTCCGCGGCGTCGTCGCGGTCGAGCACCAGCAGCCGCCCATGCCACGGTGCCGTGCCCAGCACCACCTCCCGAGCGAAATCGGCATCACTCGTGACGACCGAGCCTGCCAGGCTGCCGAGCCCTCGCGCTGCCAGCTCGATCACCTCGGCGGTACTGGCGTAACCCATGATCGTTGCCACCGGACCGAACGCCTCGATCTCGTGCGGCTCGGCTCTCCCGGCGTCGTCACACCGCAGCAGCAGTGGCGAGATGAACGCGCCCCGCTCGGCGTCCGCGCCCGCCACATCGACGTGCTCAGGGTCGCCGAAGACCAGCCGCGCGGCTGCCTGCAGGCCCTTCACGCTACGGCGGACCTCTTCGCGCTGCTCGAGGCTGGCCAGGGCGCCCATCTGCACGCTTGGCTCAGCCGGGCTGCCGACCACCACGCCGGCGAGCCGTTCCGTCACGGCATCGGCGACCGCGTCGGCCATGTGGTCCGGAATGAACGCGCGCCGGATCGCGGTGCATTTCTGGCCGGCCTTGACCGTCATCTCCGTCACCAGCTGCGTGATGTACAGCTCGAACTCCGGGCTGCCGGGGCCTGCGTCCGGGCCGAGGATTGAGCAGTTGAGGGAGTCCGCTTCCGCGTTGAACCGCACTGAGCGGCCAGTCACGACTGGATGCGCTCGCAGCTGCCGTGCGGTCGTAGCCGAACCCGTGAACGACACAAGGTCCTGCTCGGTCAGATGATCGAGCAGGTCACCGGCGCTGCCACAGACCAGCTGCACCGAGCCAGCAGGCAGCAGGCCCGAGTCAGTCATCAGCTCGACCAGCCGCGCTGTCAGGTACGCGGTCTGGCTCGCGGGCTTGATCAGGCTCGGCACCCCAGCCAGGAAGGCAGGCGCCAGCTTCTCCAGCGGACCCCAGACCGGGAAGTTGAACGCGTTGATCTGGACAGCAACGCCGAGACGCGAGGTCATGATGTGCTGCCCGGCAAACTGACCTGACTTACCGAGCGGCTCCAGTGCGCCGTCGACGCAGATAGTGTCGTTCGGGAGCTCACGCCGGGCCTTGCTGGCATAGGCGAGCAGCACGCCGATGCCGCCGTCGATGTCGAATTTGGCGTCGGCCAGCGTGGCACCTGTCCTGGCCGATAGCGCGTACAGCTCCGCGCGATGCTCGCGGAGATTCGAGCCGAGCGCTTTGAGCAGCCCGGCGCGCTGGTGGAACGTCAGCTCCCGGAGGGCAGGTCCGCCTGCCGACCGGCCGTAGGCGAGCGCCGCAGCCATGTCGACCCCGGCCGAGGACACCCTGGCGACCTCGTCGCCGGTGACTGCATCCAGTACCGGTCGCCCGTCGTCCGCAGGCGTGACCCAGTGCCCGTTCACGTAGCTTCGCAGCAGCGCCATTGCCAGCTCCTCGCCCGCTGTTTCAGACCAACGTCTCGATCTGGCCGCCCGCATTTCCTGACCGTTCGGTCGGCAGCTTCTGAGTCTATTGCTGGTTCAGCAGACAGGCGGAGCGGTCGGCGGGACGACGAAATTCGGTTGCCTGTGCCCACGTCGCGACGGGGAGCCGTCCGTCGCCTCGCGCCAGAAGGCCGCCACGCGCACGCGCCGGCGGCCTTTTGGTCTTGGTCAATTCATTTGGGCTGCGGGAATTACCGGCGTGGCGTTTTTCAGCCAACACAATCTGCAATACCGGGAAAACCTTTCAGGAATGCAATCAGATAAGAGCACCGGAGGATTCAGTTGAACGCTTTCGTCGATCGCCTTACTACTCAGCTTCCGCGTCCGATTCGTCCGCCGTGTCTTCTGCGGACTCCTGCGCAGCTTCCTCTTCAGCAGCTTCCTGACCTGCGGACTCTTCTGTCTCGGCCGGGGCCTCGTCGACGTCGCTCATGATGGGTTCCCTTCTCGTGAATGGCAGCCCAAAGTAAACTAACCAGCTAATTTTGGGTTGGTGTTGCAGAGGGCTGCGGCGGAGTACGATCCGAATTTCATTAGACCACCACACCGACCGTCTGTAAAGCTCGCTGAGTCGATGCGATTGCAATATCCAGCGCAAAATCAGCGAGACGCGCTAGCGGCGTCTCCGACATCGCGGTCGACATGAATTACACACCGGTCGTTCGGTGCGTTATCTTGGCCGCATGGCGCATGGCCCAGCCGCTGCCGACCAGTCAGCACCCCGACGGGGCCGGCCCGGATACGACCTGGAGTCGTTGCTCGCTGTCGCCGTGGCGGTCTTCAACGAGCGGGGTTACGACGGCACCAGCATGGAGGACCTGTCTCGCAGGCTCGGTATCTCCAAGTCATCGATCTACTATCACGTGGACAGCAAGGAAGATCTGCTGGCGCTCGCGCTCGACCGCGCGCTTGATGGCCTGTTCTCCGTCGCCGACGAAGTCCGGGCTAATGCTGACCCAGCCATCGTCCGGCTCGAGCGCCTTGTGCGCGGCAGCGTGCAGGTACTGGCCGACCGGCTGCCGTATGTGACCTTGCTGCTGCGCGCCCGCGGTAACACCGACACCGAACGAGCCGCGCTGGCTCGCCGTCGGGAGTTCGACGAGATCGTCGCCAACCTGGTCGCCGAGGCTGAGCGGGACGGCGACATCCGGCCCGACGTCGACCCGGCCATCACAGCCCGGCTGCTGTTCGGCCTTGTGAACTCCCTCGTCGAGTGGTACCGGCCAGGCCGACGCGCGACATCGGCGACCGAGCTGGCCGACGCGGTGTGCGCCGTCGCGTTCGATGGCCTGCGCATCCGCCGCGCCGGGGCGAGCTGAGGACCGGTGACCGCCACCGCGAGCCGAAATGCTGATCTGAGAAGGGACCTCTGGTGACTCTCAACAGCTCGGACCCGCGACCGCTGCTGCTGGTCGACGTCGACGGCGTGCTCAACCCCTGGCACGCCGTCGAGTGCCCGCCGGGCTTCCGTGAGTACAGCTTCTTCCCCGGCGAGCGGGTTCTGCTGTCGGAAGGCCACGGCGACCTGCTGCGCGCGCTGGCCACCTCGTTCGAGCTTGTCTGGGCCACCGCCTGGGAGCACAGAGCCAACCGGCTGATCTGCCCGGTCATCGCGCTGCCCGAGCTACCCGTCATTGAGTTCCCGCCGACCGAGCCCGACTACGTGTTCCGTAAGCTGCCCGCTGTGATCGATGCAGTCGGCGATCGGCCGTGTGCGTGGATCGACGATGAGCACCAGCCGACCCACTACCGCTGGGCACGCGACCGCGGGGCGCCCACGCTGATCGTCGACATCGACCCGGCGGAAGGCCTGACCGTTCGCGTCGCCAGGCAGCTGGCCGAGTGGGCCGCCGCGCTCAACAGCCAGGACTAGCCGACAGCTCCGATTACCCGGAGCCGAGCTCGCTCGCTTGAAGTGAGCTCCGCCGCCACTGCAACTGCCGCGACGTTGGCAGCGACCTGCTCTGGCCGGGTCGCGCCAAACAGCAGCGTCGTCACGGCCGGGTTCAGCAGCACGAACGCCATTGCCAGCTGAGCCGGATCACGGCCGAGCTCCGCCGCGAGCGCAGCCAGGTCACGACCAGCGGCCACGCCAGCCGCATACTGGGGCCGGTCGAGCTGGCCCGCGGCCCGGCCGGCGGCCGGATCGCGGGCGTACTTGCCGGTCAGCACGCCGCCGGCGAGTGCATACGACGCTACGATCGCGACGTTCCGGTCGGCGACGACCGCTCCCAGGCTCGGGTCTTCCACCACGCTGCGAATCACGAGGCTGTAAGGAAGCTGGGTCGCGCAAGGCCCTGGCACGCCAGCGTCGGCGGCGATCAGGCAAGCGCGCTCGAGCAGGTCGGGCGGCCAGTTCAGCGTCCCCCAGGCGCGCGCCTGACCGGCCCCTACCAGCTCCGTGATCATTGCGACCACGTCCTCGAGTGGCAGATCCGGGGGCGGCACCTCCGAGTAGATGAGATCAATGTGATCGAGGCCCATCCGGCCGAGCGACCCCGCGAGCTCCTCCGCCGGAGTCTGCTCTGGCCAGAACTCCCACCACAGCTTGTTGGACACGACGACCTCATCGCGCTGCCAGCCGCTCCCCCGGAACAGCTCACCAAACACGACCTCGGAATACCCCGACGGCATCGGCGCCGTGCCGGTCTCGTCGTTATACCGGGCATCATCGAGAAATGTCACACCGGCCTCGCGAGCAGCCCGCATCACGGCGAGACCCCGTTCCGGGCTCATCCGCTCGTAGGTCCGCCACGAGCCAAGCGCCAGCCGGCTGACGTGCAGATCCGACCCGCCCAGGGGGACCACGGGCAACCGCGCGAGCTCGGACGGCATGGGAATCTCACCAGCTCCCTCGTGGACTTTCCCCGCTGATCATGCCAGAGGCAGCGTGCCGACAGCGCCCGGCTATGGTGGGCTCGGCAACCGCGTCGCGGGAGGATCGACCAGGTGATACTGGACCGGCTGGCTGTCCCGATCGTGCTCGCCCCGCTGGCGGGAGGGCCCACCACACCGGAACTGGCCGCGGCTGTCAGCAATGCCGGCGGCCTCGGATTCCTAGCGGGCGGATACCTGAGCGCGGCGGGTCTTGGCGACCGGATCGCGCAGGCACGGGCCCTGACCAGCGCCTCGCTCGGAGTGAACCTGTTCGTCCCGGGCGACCCCGCCCCGGACGGTGCGGTGGCTGACTATGCGGCCGAACTCGCCGCGACAGCCAGCCAGGCGGGCGCTGAGCTGGGCGAGCCCAAGTTCGATGACGACGAGTGGACTGCCAAGCTGGCACAACTGACGGCCGATCCGCTGTCGGTCATCTCGTTCACATTCGGCTGTCCCGAGCAGTCGGTCATCGACGCCGTACACGTGGCGGGCAGCGAGGCGTGGATCACGGTGACGACGCCAGCCGATGCGCTCCTGGCCGCCGCGGCAGGGGCCGACGTCCTCGTTGTCCAAGGCAGCGAGGCCGGCGGCCACCGCAGCAGCTTCGTCGACGACCCCGCCGAGGACGCCGCCGGCGGGTTCGGGCTGCTGTCGCTGATTCAGCTCGTGCGCAGCCGGACCACTCTGCCGCTCGTCGCCGCCGGAGGCATCAGCACCGGGGCGGGCGTCGCCGCCGTTCTCGCGGCTGGCGCGAGCGCGGCGCAGCTCGGCACTGCGTTCCTGCGCTGCCCGGAAGCCGGCACATCACCGGTGCACCGCGCCGCCGTGGCCACGGCCACACCGACCGCGATGACCCGCGCCTTCACCGGACGGCTCGCCCGCGGCATCCGGAATAGGTTCATGGCCGAGCACGACCAGCGTGCACCGGCCGCCTACCCGGAGGTGCACTATCTGACCGGGCCGCTGCGCGCCGCCGGCCGGTCCGCCGGCAATCCGGATCTGGTCAATCTGTGGGCCGGCCAGACGCACGAGCTGACCCGCGATCTGCCGGCCGGCGAGCTCGTCGCGGCCCTCGCCGACGAGGCCAGGATCGCGCTAGCGGCGGCCGCGGACAGGCTCTCCCCGTCCTGACAGAGGCTCCGGCTGAGGCAGCGCGGACTATGGCATGATGCGCTTCACTAAGACCCTTTTGAGAGGAACGTGGCCGTGTCGAACTCCAGTAGCGAGGCAAGTGCGCAGCCGTCGGACGACCTGTTCTCCGTCGCCGGCAAGGTTGCCGTGGTCACCGGCGGATCGAGGGGCATCGGGGCGATGATCGCTGGCGGCCTGGTCCGCGCCGGCTGCCGCGTCTACATCACCGCACGCAAGGCCGCGGCCTGTGACGCCACGGCAGCCGAGCTGTCGGCGTTCGGCGAATGCATCTCGGTGCCGTTGGACCTGGCCGCTCCCGGCAGTGTCGACCGGCTGGTGCAGGCTGTGAGCGAACGAGAGGACCGGCTGCACATCCTGGTCAACAACGCGGGTGCCAGCTGGGGTGCACCGCTGGAGGAGTACCCGCTTGACGCGTTCGACAAGCTGTGGAACGTCAACGTCAAGGCGCTGTTCGCGCTGACCGTGCAGAGCCTGCCGCTGCTGCGGGCCGCCGCCAGCGCGGCCGACCCGGCGCGGGTCATCAACATCGGCTCGATCGACGGCCTCGGCGTGCCCACCATGGAGAGCTACGCCTACAGCACCACCAAGGCGGGCGTCCACATGTTGACGCGGCACCTGGCGAGCAAGCTGGCGGCCGAGCAGATCACTGTGAACGCCATCGCGCCCGGTCCGTTCGACAGCAAGATGATGGCGTTCGCGCTCGACGACCCGCAGATGCGAGCGAGCATCGCAGCCAGCGTCCCGCTAGGCCGCATCGGCGAGCCTGACGACATGGCGGGCGCAGCCATCTTTCTCGCCTCGCGGGCGGGCCGCTATCTCACCGGCGCAGTGATCCCGATCGACGGCGGCATCTCGACAATCCGCCGCTAGGCCACCAGCGCCAAGCGAGCTGGCTGCTTCGTTGCCAGCCCGGCGCAGGCACGGTTCAAGAAGACGCCAGAGACACCCCGATGCGCCGGAGCTGAGCGGTCGCGCCGCCGAGGGCGAATTCGTTGTGCTTGGCTGCGACGAAGTACCGATGTACGTCGCCGTCGAGGTCGATGCCGACTCCGCCGTGGATATGGACGGCGGTGTGCGCCACCCGGTGCCCGGCCTCGGCGGCCCAGAACTTGGCCGTCGCGACCTCGGTCTCGCTCGGTCGCCCTTCGGCTACGAGCCAGGCGGCCTGCCACAGGGTGAGCCGGATCCCCTCGATGTCGATGTACGCGTCGGCGAGGCGCTGGGATACCGCCTGGAAGCTGCCAATTGGCTTGCCGAACTGCTCGCGGCTGCGGGCGTATGCCGCGGTCAGCTCCAGCGCTCGCTCGGTCACGCCAAGCTGGAGCGCGCACAGCGCGACGGTCGCGCGCGCGACGAGCCAGTCGACGACCTCACGGCCCGCGGCGACGCCGCCGAGCACTCGGTCGTCCGGCACCAGTGCCCCGGTCAGCTCGACGAGCGCAGTGCCGTCCCCGCCAGTGACGTGCTGCGGCTGGACCGACACGCCAGCGTCGGCCGGTGCGATGACGAAGACGACCGGGCCGTCGGGCGTGCTCGCGGGGACCAGCAGGAGGTCGGCGATCATGCCAGCGAGCACGGTCGTCTTGGTGCCGGTGAGCTGCCAGCCGCCGTCTGTACGGCGGGCTGCCGTCGCGGGCTCGCGAACGTCCTCGCCATCCTCCTCGGCCAGCGCTGCCGCGAGGATCAGCTCGCCGCGCGCGGCCGGGGCGAGCCAGCGCTCCTGCTGATCCGGAGTGCCGAATTCCGCGACCGCGGACGCGCCGAGCACGATGGACGCCAGGTAGGGCACCGGCGCAACCGTCCTGCCGATCTCGATGAGCACGCTGCACTGCTCGAGGAGGCCGAGCCCAGCCCCGCCCGCGGCCTCGGGCAGGGCCGCGGACAGCACGCCCGCCTTGGCAAGGTCCGACCAGAGCGCGGCATCGAACCGGATCCGTCCCGCCTCGATCTCCCGCAGCCGCTCCTGGGTGACCCGGTCGGTCAGGATCTGGCGAGTCAAGGCACCGAGGTCGTCCTGGGCCGGGGTGAGCGTAAAGTCCATCGTTCCCTCTGTGATTGTGGGGTTGATCTTTACGGCGTGCTCACCGGCGGTTGAGCGGCAGACCCAGCGCAGCGGCACCGATGATGTCGCGCTGCACCTCGTTCGTGCCGCCGCCGAAGGTGAGGATCAGCGCGGACCTGTGCATCCGCTCGATCCGTCCGGCCAGGAGCGCGCCGACGGACCCGCTCCGGACCTCGGCGTTGGCGCCGAGCACCTCCATCATCAGGCGGCACGCCTCGATGGTGAACTCGGTGCCGTACACCTTCGTCGCCGAGGCGACGGCCGGGCCAGGCGACCCGGCAGTCGACGCGATGCGCCAGTTGACGAGCTTCAGGAAGTCGGCCTTGGCGTGCACGCGGGCGAGGTTGAGCTGCACCCATTCGGCGTCGATGACGCGCCGGCCGTTGGCGAGCTTGGTCGAGCGAGCCCAGTCGGTGACCTCGGCGAGCGCGGATATCACCGGAGCCGCCGACGTCAGCGCGACCCGTTCGTGATTGAGCTGGTTGGTGATGAGCGGCCAGCCCTTGTTTTCCTCGCCGACCAGGTTGGCGACCGGCACTCGTATGTCGGAGTAATAGGTCGCGCTCGTGGTCACCCCGGCGACCGTCCGGACCGGCGTCCACGAGAACCCGTCAGCGTCCGTCGGGACCATGACGATGGACAGTCCCTTATGCCGCGGCGCCTCCGGGTCGGTCCGGCAGGCCAGCCAGACGTAGTCCGCATACTGGATGAGGCTCGTCCACATCTTCTGGCCGTTGATGACGTAGCTGTCACCGTCGCGTACTGCGCGGGTCCGCAGCGAGGCCAGGTCCGTGCCCGCGCCTGGCTCGGAGTAGCCGATCGAGAAATGCAGCTCGCCGGCCGCGATGCGCGGAAGAAAGCGCTCCTTCTGCGCCGGTGTGCCGAATCGCATGATCGTCGGGCCGACCGTGTTGATCGTGAGGAATGGGATGGGCACGCCCGCGATCGCGGCCTCATCGGTGAAGATCAGCTGGTCGAGCACCGAGCGGTCCTGCCCCCCGTACTCGGCGGGCCAGCCGATCGCAAGCCATCCGTCGTGGCCAAGTTGGCGCACGACTTCCTTGTAGGTAGCGCCGTCACCGTATTCGCCGTCGGCATGGGATAGCCCGGCCCGCCGCTCTGGCGTCATCAGCACGGCGAAGTACTCGCGCAGTTGCTGGCGCAGTTGCTCCTGCTCAGGCGTGTAGCTGATGTGCATCCAGGCCCCTGCCGCTCAACTAGAACGTGTTCTAGCCATCGTAACGGAGCATCGTCGGCTTTGCCGATGCGGCTGTACAAGGGGTGAGTTTGCAAGTCACTTGGCAACTCTGTACCGAACTTGGCCACAACTGGTCCCGAGGACTCCACTGCTGCAGGTGTAGCTGGCCGTGCTCAGCATGGCGGCTAAACAACGTACCGATTCTTGGCCTTTCCTGGGTAGGCAGATGCCTTGCTTGGGCGGACTTGCCGGACACGTGCTCAAAAAAAGCCTGCGAGCGGCAGCATCGTCTTGTCGCCAGCGGGGTAACTGCGTGATGTTGCACTGACCACGGGCAACAAGACGATCACGGTTAGCTAGCGGCTCAATCCCACGGGCCTTCTGCAGATGAAGACGCTCTGCGGAACGGAAGTGGCGCTGACTTTATGGGGGGATTAATGACCGAGCCTGCTGCTATGCCTTTTTGTACTGCCACGAAACCCGGCTCTCGGGCGTCTGCCTCTTTCGCCGGGCGGACAGTGAATCAAGGCGCTTCGGCGGCCAACCGTGGATGAGCCCGGCGAATTGTTGCGCTCGACAGATAGCGATGCCACGGTTTGTGCCTCGCCTCGCGTCAGCGTTGTTATCCCGGCCCGCAATGAAGCAACCAACCTTCCGTCTGTACTGGCGCGCCTGCCCACGTACCTCTTCGAGGTGATCCTGGTCGATGGGCACAGCGAGGACAACACCGTCGACGTGGCTAGGAGATGCCGGCCGGACATACGGGTGGTTTGCCAAGGTGGACACGGCAAAGGCAACGCTCTGGCGTGCGGCTTCGCCGCGGCCCGCGGCGACGTGATCGTAACCCTCGACGGCGATGGCTCAACAAGACCAGAAGAGATACCGAGATTCGTCGACGCCCTGCGCAAGGGGGCAGATTTTGCGAAGGGCAGTCGCTTCGCACCGGGGGGCGGTTCAGCCGACATCACGGCGCTGCGCAAAGCAGGAAACCTCGCCTTGGTGTTCCTCGTGAACCTGCTGTTCCGGACCAGGTACACCGACTTGTGCTACGGCTTCAACGCCTTCTGGACCCGCTGCCTGGCGAAACTAGAGGTGGATAGCGACGGCTTCGAGGTTGAAAGTCTGCTCAACGTCAAGGCCGCCAGATCTGGCCTTAAAGTGGCGGAGGTCCCGAGCTTCGAGTGCGGTCGGCTGAATGGCCTCTCGAACTTGAGGGCGTGGTCTGACGGCATGCGGGTGCTACGCACGGTGCTCAGCGAATTCCTTTCGCCCCGCTCGTACGAGACAGTCCAGTGGTCAGAACTGGGCCGCGAGCCAGTCGCTAAAGGCTTTCCCGGCCTGGCGAAAGCCACCACTGGTGGCGAGGCCAAGGCCGCGGGCGGGGGCGCGGCGTGGACTTCTCCCTAAGCGCCGAGCAGCGCGAGCTGACAGAGGCGGCGGCCGACTTCGCCCGACGGGAACTCAACCAGGATCTGGCCAAGCGCGAGGATGCTGGCGAGTTTCCGTGGGAGGCATGGCGGAAGTGTGCCAAGTTCGGGGTCCACGGCCTGCCCGTTCCGGCCGAGCTGGGTGGCGCCGACGCTGACATCCTCACCACGACCCTGGTCATGGAGGCGCTGGGGTACGGGTGCCACGATAACGGGCTCCTCTTCTCGCTCAATGCGCAGATGTGGAGCGTCGAGCTGCCGCTGGTGACGTTCGGCACCACGGCGCAGAAGCAGGCGTATCTGCCCGGGATGGCGTCCGGCGGCGTCATCGGCGCGCACGCGATGACCGAGTCCGGCTCGGGCTCCGACGCACTGCACATGAACACCCGCGTCGAGCGGCACGGTGACCATTACCGGCTTGACGGGGCTAAGCAGTACATCACCAACGCCCCCGTCGCTGATGTACTGCTGGTCTACGCCGTGGATCCGGGCCGACCCGCACTATCCGGGATCTCCGCATTCCTTGTCAACGCTGGGACGCCGGGGCTCACGGTAAGCAGCAGCTTCGAGAAGATGGGCCTGCGGACCTCGCCGATGGGCGAAGTAACCCTGCACGACTGCCTCGTTCCAGCAGAAAGTCGGCTAGGGCCCGAAGGTGCGGGTATGAGCATCTTCAACTCGTCCATGGAGTGGGAACGGAGCTGTCTTTTTGCCAGCGTCGCGGGCGCTATGCGTCGACAGCTCGACGCTTGTGTTGAGTATGCGCGGTCACGCGAGCAGTTCGGCCAGCCCATCGGGAAGTTCCAGGGTGTGTCCGACAAGCTGGCCGACATGTACGTGCGGCTCGAGGCGGCTAGGTCGCTGATCTACCGGGTGGCATGGCTGAAAAGGCAGGGCAGATCTGCCCCGTCGGAGGCGGCCGCAGCGAAGCTGTTCACCAGCGAGGCATGGGTGCGCTCCAGCCAGGACGCGATCCAGCTGCACGGGGCCTGGGGCTACTTGAAGGACGCGGGGATTGAACGGGACCTCCGAGATGCAGTCGCGAGCACCATCTACTCGGGCACGTCGGAGATTCAGCGCGTGGTAATCGCCCGAATGCTCGGGCTCTGAGCTACCGGGTAGGCGCAGCCAGAAAGGACGGGTGATGGCGTATCTCCTGCAGCAGTTGCTGACCGAGGCTGCTGCGCGGCAGCCGCACCGGTCGGCGGTCGCGTCGGACGGCTGCCTGCTCACCTACCTGGAGCTAGACCGGTTGAGCAACAAGGTGGCTCGCGCCCTGTTGCGCCTCGGCGTAGCCCCCGGCGACCGGGTTGCCATCCTTGCTCCCAAGGCGGCCCCGACGGTCATCGCGGTATACGGGGCATTGAAGGCCGGGGCCTGCTACGTGCCGCTCGACCCGAAGGCACCCTCAGGCCGGCTCAGCCACATCGTCCAGGACAGCGGTGCCGGCGTGATCGTGGCAGACGAGGAAAGGGCGCCCCAGGCTGCCAGCCTGGCCGAGGCCATTCCCCGGCCGCCCAGCGTGGTGGTGGTGGGCTTTCCCGGCGGTACGGAGGTGGCCAGCTCCCCGTCCCGGGGCGAGGCCATTGTGCCGTGGACCTCGGTGGCCGGGGAATCAGGAGAGCCGTTGGCGGAGGAACGGGCGATCGAGACCGACCTCGCGTACATCCTTTACACGTCGGGATCGACCGGTGTCCCGAAGGGGGTGGCGATCTCCCATCGCAACTCGCTCACGTTTGTCGACTGGGCGGCGGCCGCTGCAGCGCTTGGCGAGCAGGACCGCGTCTGCAGCCCCGCGCCGCTGCATTTCGATCTGTCGGTCTTCGACATCTTCTCGACCTGCCGGGCTGCTGCGTGCCTGACGGTGCTACCGGGAGGAGCAGCCACCTTTCCGATTTCGATTGCGAGGTGGCTAGAGGCCAACCGGATCTCGGTTTGGTATTCCGTGCCCTCGGTCCTCGCCTTGCTGGCCTGCTACGGCAGCCTGCAGCAGGTCGACCTCTCGGCCCTGCGGACGGTGATCTTCGCTGGCGAGGTGTTTCCCCCCAAGCACCTTGCCCGGCTGATGGCCGAACTGCCGCACGCTCGTTACCTAAACTGGTACGGGCCTACCGAGACCAACGTATGCACGGCGTTCGAGGTGCCGGCGGACTGGGCTGATGCCCGGCCGACCCCTATTGGAAAGGCCTGCGCCAACACCGAGGTGTTCGCCGTCACGAGCGAGGGCCGCCGGGCGTCCCGGCCCGGCGAGGTGGGCGAGCTGCACGTGCGGGGTCCCTCGCTGATGCGGGGTTACTGGGGACAGCCGGCCAAGACCAGCGAGGTGCTGGTCCGCAACCCGGTGCGACCAGAGTCCGACGAGCTGGTGTACCGGACCGGTGACCTGGTGACCCTGGAAGCGGCAGGAGACTACGCATTTCTCGGCCGCGCGGACAGCATGGTGAAGATCCGCGGTTACCGGGTGGAGCTCGGGGAGGTAGAGGCCGCGCTCTACCGGCACCCAGCCATCCAGGAAGCGGTGGTGCTGCCGGTGCCAGATGAGCTGCTCGGTAGTCGCCTCCGGGCGGTCGTGACAGCCGACGGCGCGGGCGACCTCACCCGCCAGAAGGTGCTGGAACACTGCCGGCGGTGGCTACCGAGCTACATGGTGCCGGAGATAGTCGAGCTCCGCGAGGGACTGCCGAGAACCTCGACCGGCAAGGTCGACCGGGCCGGCCTCGCGCAGGAAGGGCACGACGCCGAGCCGGTCGGAAACGTCAGAAGGAACAAGCGCTAGCAGACACACGCGAAAGGAACGTGCTCACGTGGACACGGTCATCAACGACTACATCAGCCGGGAACTGGTCCCGGACCCGGCGCTTCTGCCGCTGTCGAACGAGACACCACTGCTGGACAGCGGCATCCTAGATTCGCTGAGCTTGCTCAGGCTGGTGGTCTTCCTCGAAGAGCGGTTCGCGATCACGATGGACGACGCTGATCTGCTGCCAGAGAACTTCGCCAGCGTGAACTCCATCTGCGCCTACCTCCGCGCTCGTGAACCCGGAGTGGAGGCCGCGCATGCATGACAACCGAGTGGCGCGAGACCCGCTGCTCCCCACTCACTGGTTCAACATCCTTCATGACCGGCCGCAGTACGTGACCTCGGCTGTGTCGAGATCACGATTGGCGGAAGCGGCGAGAGCGGCTGGACCTGGTGCACTGCTCCAGCAGCCGTTGTCACTCGCACGGCAATCTGTTAACACGGCCGATCGGCTCATCCCGATTCCCGGCGAGATCCTTGACCTGTATGCGCAATACCGACCGACGCCCTTGCGCCGGGCAGTGCGCCTGGAAGAGCGCCTCGGCGCCAACGCCCGCATCTACTACAAGTACGAGGGAGCCAACCTCACCGGCAGCCACAAGCTCAACACCGCCTTGGCTCAGGCGTACTACTACTCTCGCGCAGGTGTGAAGCACCTGGTCACGGGCACGGGCGCGGGGCAGTGGGGGACCGCTCTCGCCTACGCGTGCCAGCTCATGAACCTTGACTGCACAGTCTTCTGGGTCGGATCCACGATGCGTCAGAAGCCCATCCGCGGCGACATGATGCGGCTTTTCGGAGCTGTCGTCCATGAGAGCCCTAGCGACCTGACCGAAGTCGGGCGGAGGGCGCTCAAGGAGGACGCTGCGGCGACCGGCACCATGGCGGTGGCCACCGGGGAGGCTCTTGAGCTCGCAACCGAGGACAGCGGATCACGGTTTGCCGTCGGGAGCGGCGAGAACTCCGTGTTGCTCCACCAGACCGTCATCGGCCAGGAGGCCGTCTCGCAGATGGCTCAGCTAGGCGACTTCCCCGACTGCGTCATTGCGTGCACGGGCGCCGGATCGAACTTCGGCGGAATCGCATTGCCCTTCCTCGGTGCGGCCGATGACTCCGGCAGGTCGATCCGGCTCGTCGCCGTCGAGTCCGCAGCGTGTCCCAAGATGACACGAGGCCGTTACCTCTACGACCTGAGCGACGCCCTGGGCACAACCCCGATTACCAAGGTCTACTCGCTCGGCAGCACCTATGTGCCGCCGCCGGTGTACGCGGGCGGACTGCGGCACCACAGCGCCGGGCCGCTGACGAGCGCGATGTATGCGGACGGCTCCCTGGAAGCGATGGCCATCGACCAGCTCACTTCGTTCGGGGCCGGGATGCTGTTCTGCGAAACTGAGGGCATTCTGCCCGCTCCCGAAGCCGCCCACGCAGTGGCCGGGATGCTGGATGTCGTGTCACGGCACCCGCGCCACGAGGACCCGCTGGTCGTCCTCGTGAACATCAGCGGCCATGGCCTGTTGGACATAGGGGCCTACCGCAGCTTCGCTGCAGGCGAGATCGAGCCCGTGACAGTCGACGAGGCCAGGCTTTCGCAGAGCCTGAGCGCACTCGAAGAGTTCAACCAATCGATCGCGGAACCTGCGGCAGCAACGTAACTGGTGCGGACGGGTGGCTCGGGACCCTGCTTGTTTATTGGTCAGTAAGCGAGATCCTCCGGCTCGTACCGGCCCGCGGCTGGTGACCCGTCTGCGTGTCGTCAAGCGATTTGGCCCCAGTGTCGGCGTGAAAGCTGGCCCCGCTGCGCAGTCTGGTGTCAGGAGAAGGCTGCGTTGACGGTCCATAGTGTCCGTGGTCACGCGAGCGCGATGCCGAGCATGTTGGCGAAGGTCTCGAAGTTCGGGGCGACTAGCTTCCAGAGGTAGTCGCTTTGATGGGTCCATGCGTCGCTAGCGACGACGGCCGGGCTGCCGGTATCGCTCCGGTAGTCCAGCGCAATGGCAACGTCATCTCCGGGATGCCGGTTCACCGCGATGAAGAAGGCGAGCTCGGCGTCGAGCCAGGGTAGGCGGAGAGGACCGGCCACGCTGCCGTGACCGATGTGGAAGATCCGTGAGGATCGTTCGCTGTCGGCGCAGACGTCCAGCGATTGCGACTCTCGCTGCATGCCCTCGGCGCTGGACAAGAAGTCGAGTGGATCCTGGAACCAGGGCAGCACATCGCGGACCACGTCATCTCCAGGGTGCTGCCATCTCCCGGAGGCGAGAAGGTCAGCCAGCAGGGCCGGGACCGGCAGTCCGCGGACCAGCGGGGACGACTGATCCGGCCCGGCCTGCGTATTCATGCGATAGATCCTGCCATCGCGTCAGTAAGCCGCCAATCCATGCGGCAGGGCGTCGGGCACGGCGGGGCAGCGAGCAATCCCCGTGAGGCCTTTCTTGCTAGCTGGCCTTCTGGAGTGCGGCGGCTGTGCTGGTAGCGAGCAGGTAGGACTGCGTGCCGGTCTCGAGAATGTGGGCGTTGAAAGTGACCCGGTCGAGCTGGACGTAGCCGAGTTCGTCCAGCAGCAGCAGGTCGAGGCGGCCGTAGCGGCCCACGACGCGGGACAGCTGCCGGTTGTCTGCGGCTTCGGCGAGCTCGTTGACCAGCTGGGCGGTGGTGGCGTAGCGGACGCGGCGGCCCTGCTCGCAGGCGGCCAGCCCGAGGCCGATGAGCAGATGGGTCTTGCCGGTCCCGGAGTCACCGAGGGCGACGACCGGCTGGCCGGCGTCGATCCAGGCGCCGGCTGCCAGCGTGGCGAGGGTGGCCGCGATACCCGGGATGGCATCAGTGTTGAAGTCGGCCAGCCGCTTGAGGCGCGGGAATCTGGCTTCGGTGATGCGGCGGGCGCGGCGGCGGGCGGTGCGGTCATCAATCTCGGCAGACAGAAGCTCGGCCAGGTACCCCAGGTGAGTCTGCCGCTCGCGGACGGCGATCTCGGCGAGCCGGGCAGCGTCGGCGCGGACGGTCGGCAGTTTCAGCTCGCGGGCAGCCGCGCCGATCGCGGCCAGGGCAGCACTATCGGACACGGTCATCGTGTGCTCCTGGTGAGTAGCTGGTCGTAGCCGGTCAGGCCGGGCGCGGGCCGGTCGTAACGTGCCAGCGCGCCCAACGGGATCACCGCCGCGACCGGCCCGCCCGCCAGACGGCGGGCGTCGATAAGCACAGCCTGCGGATCCAGGGCCCCGGAACTGACCGCCCGGTCCATCGCATCGGCCAACGCAGATGCGGGCATGGTCCGGTGGCCGAGCAGCAGCTCGATGAGCGACCGGGTGCCGGCCGCGTCACCGCGGGCCCGGCGGGCGGCGTCCCAGTACCGCTGATGGCTGGGCGTGAACGCGCCCGCGGCCCGGGCCTGGGCCAGTGCGGCCGCGCCCGGCAGCGCTCCGGGCTTGTATCGCAGCACTTCCAGGTAGTGATCCAGGATCAGTACCTCGGCGTGCTTGCCGGCGGTGCGCTCATGCACGGCGACGACCTGCGGACCGTCCAGCACTTCGACTTCTCCCGGATCGACGAACCCTCGACCCGGTTGTCCTTCCTGATCTGCTCGAACAGCTCCACTCGTGACCGCGCCACTCCCGGACCTCCGCGCCGACGACACCAACGCAGCAATCCGAAACCAGGGTGGGGCCAGAATTCGTGACGACACGCCGCCCACCAACCGGCGCGATCACCACCGCGGCGGGACCAGAATCCGTGAAGATAATCCGCCGAGCCGGGGCCAGTTCAGTTGACCACACTCACCCGTCTTTGAGCGGGTCGATCAACCCGAGGCGGGCGAGGTCGACTGTGTGCCAGAAGTTCCAGTGCGCCGGGTTTCTCCGGATGGCACCGCTCACCTCGGCGACGCACCGGCTGAATGCCGTCGTGGCTTCTCCGTCCAGCGGCACCGGCGCGGAGATCTCCCACACCTGGTGGCGGTAATCGGCCCCGCGATACAGGAAACCCATGAGCACCGGCGCGCCGGTCACCTGGGCAAGGGTCACGACCCCGGGTAGCATCTGGGCTCGGCGGCCGAGGAAGGGAACATCGACGGCGCGAGCCCGCTCGTTATCCAACGGCGGCGCGTCGATCGAGATCGACACCACTTCATTGGCGCGGAGCGCGGCGGCTGCCAGCGTCGCGACCTGGGGCCGGCCAGGCCATGGCTCGATGTTTGGCCGCTGCCGAAAGCGCAGTACCGGCCTGGCGTAGACCAGTTCCCAGAACCGCCGCTCGGCCGATGTTGGGCCGACTCTCGATTTGTAGGCCGCCCTGTATTGATATTTATAGTTATGGTCCCAGCGTCCGATGTGGGTGATGGGGAAGCCGCTCGCGTGCAGGACCGACAAGCCGCTGGCGGGGGAGCCGAAGTGGGCGGAGCAAAGGATGGCTCCCTTGCCTGCTGCCAGTGCAGCCTCGAGGTGGTCTTGGCCACGGATCTCGACAAGCCGCCGTAGCGGCTGCGCTCCGCGCCGCAGTCGCTTCACGTCCACCGTGCTGCAGGACGAGAGCCGGAACCATTCCCTAACTACCTGCTGCGCCGCTGCCGGGCTGAGCTCGTTGCCCAGCACAGCCCGCACGTTACCTGCCAGTTCGGTCCGCTTCCGGGTCTGGCAGCGGAAGAGCAGGTCGCCGCGCCAGCATGCGATGCGATAGCCCAAGGGCGCGGGCAGGCGGGCTAGGACCGGCGCCGCTGCCGCCCAGTAAGCCGCCACTTCTGCGGTGCGCAGCAGCGTCTCCGCGGGACTGTCACCCATTCGCGGGCTCCCGCCTTCCCGGCGCCGCCACGCGATCGGGACCCTTGAGTTTTCTTTCAGGATCGGTGGCGAGATACTCGTGAATCGTCTGTCCCACTTTCACGTCGCCTCCTGGCTCACGTTTGCCGCTGAACACGCCGTTCGCGCTGGGCTCACGCGGAGAAGCCCTCGTTACTGCTGTGCTCCGAATTGCACACTTGCATCGGCACCAGGTTGACAATTCGGTTGCAGGTGACATCCCTTCGCGGCGCACGTCCGCTCCACCGGCCAGCAAGGGCGCCAACTGCAGCAATTTTAATCTCCTCCCTGGGGCGCGGCCGAGGCCGGGATCTGCCACCCCAACGTCCCTCTCCGCCGACGCCGCTCGGCGTGGGCCACGTCGCCGCAGCGCGGCTTAAACCTGGCTGGCATTAGTCCGCATAAGCCACCGGCGACAACTGACAGTCAGTTGCGCGAATACTGCATAACTCGTTCATAGAGCGACTCCGCCGCTAGGCGCAGAGACTTGTTGCCTTCGGCAAGGTACTCGGTCCGGTTGGCTTGCTTAGCGCGTCGGCGTTGCTCGCTCGGCAAGGCAACACCTAGACGGTAATCCCAACCCGTACTGATGGAATCCTGCTGCCCCATCCATTCGACTTTCTGCTGGACCGAGTTCAGTGCATCCTCACTCGGCACGAACTCCTTAAAGGCCGTGCCATAGCGCGTGTTCACTATTCGAATAATACTCGCAAGGTCCGACGTGACGATCGCAAAGGGCGCAACCACCGCCTTCTCGAGGCAAGGAACGACGGCGGAATAGAACCGAACATAGCTGCGAAGAGCCCACCGCATCGAGGCATGCGGATCCCTGACCACCAAGGATAGAATCGCTTCAGATGGCTCCCGAATCAGGACGATCGCCGGAACGTCGAGGCGCGCCGCGCGTTTGATCTGCGCGGCGGCATGCAGGTGATGAGCCATCTTGATCTTGCGATCTTGAGCCAACCGGAATGCCACGACAGCGAATGTGTTTCCCGAGCGCGGATATCCCTCTATCACGATCTCAGTTGTCCGGCTTACCCATGGCTGGGGGTCGTCGGGTTCCCGCAGGGCGGGATTGAACCTCGCGGTCGGTAGAAAGACCGGAGTCACAGACAACCAGTCCTGGACATGCAGCCAGGCAAGGTGGACCAGCCGGGGCTTCGGCACAACCGTCGTCCTTCCGCAGCCGTGATCGTCTCCAGATGAAACAGCAAAAGCTGCACCAAATCAGACGGCGACTAGCCGAGCGAGTAGGTTCCACGAGCGGCGTAGGGATTACTCACGCACATCTTTCCCGAGATTTCTCCGCGAACCAGCCGTCTGCCTTTCGTTGCATAGCTCCATCGTCTTCCGCCTGCAGCCGGCGCCAGTCTCGGCTACGGCGTGCGTTAGGTTGCCAGTGTGAAATCGATCGTACTTACTACCAGCTGGGACGATGGCCACACAAGCGACGCGAGGCTGACCCGCATGCTGAGAGAGTATGGACTCAAGGCAACCTTCTATATTTCCCCTGACAACAACGAATTCACCCCAGGCGAGTTGCTAACTTCCCACCAGATCAGGGAGGTAGCAAATCAGTTCGAAATCGGTGCCCATACCCTGACACATAGAAGCTTGCCCACAATCTCCATCAGCGAGGCAGAAAAAGAGATAGTGGGGTCAAAAACTATATTGGAGCAGATAACTGGTAAGCCCGTTAATAGTTTCTGCTACCCCCGCGGCGCCTATACGGGCGTGCATGCTCAACTTGTCCGGGCAGCTGGATACCGCTACGCCCGCACCGTGGCGCGGTACAAATTCGGCGTGAATAATCCGTATGAGGCCGGAACTTCATTGCATATTTATAATCACAGCTCTCCAGTCGAGCTATGGCGAACAGCCAGATTCGCGAAATTTCATCCGAGAGCCACTTGGCAGTATCTCGAATGGAGCGCCCTAGGTCGCGCTATGTTTGATTATGTTGTGCAGCAAGGTGGCATATTCCATATTTGGGGTCATAGCTGGGAAATCGACAGGAACGATGAGTGGGGACCCTTGGAAGATTTCTTCCGTTACATAAGTGCTCATCCGAAGGTCCGATATGCTACGAACGGAGAGCTTGAGGACTACCTATAAGGTAAGCGCTGCGGCTCACGCGCTGCCGAGGCTGGCGGGCATAGAAGTCCGGCTCCCTGCGCGTTCTCCCAGCCGAGTGCAACGGGGTCATATGCCTGCTCCACGTAGACCTGATGCCATAGCGAGAAGACCATGAGCAGCCAGATGTGGCGCTCGTTTACGGCTGGGTCGCTGGCACGGAATGCCGCCAGCAGATCCAGCGCCGCCTCGCGGTTCACCCACGGGTCGGTTTGCGCCTCCCGCAGCAGGCGGTCGGCGAAGCCGTAGGCGTCACCCTTCAGCCATTGGCCGATCGGGACCGGGAAGCCCAGCTTTGTGCGCTCCGCAGCCGTCTTCGGGAGGACCTCGCTTACGGCCGTGCGCAGCGCGCGTTTCGTGGTCCCGACATAGAGGCCAGCCAGTCCGCGGCCGGCGCCGATCTTCTCCGCGCGGGCCAGGCGGGCCGCGACCGCCATCACCTCCCGGTCGAGGAAGGGCACCCGCAGTTCAAGGCTGTGCGCCATGGTCATCCGGTCGGCCTTGAGCAGAATGCTGCCGGGCAGCCAGGTGTTGATGTCAACCAGTTGCATTGTGGACACGTCGTCCAGTCCCGCCGCCTCGGCCTGGTCGTACACCGGGTCGGTCACCTCATAGGCCCGCGCCGGGACCGGTCGGTCGGGCCTGATGATCAGGTCACCGTGCCGAGGGTTGCCGATGTAACGGCGCCGCAGCGGGGTGGACATGCGCTCCAGTAGGGCCTTCCCCTTGACGCGCGGCGGGATGAGCGCCGCGGCCCACTGCAGCGGGACCCGGCTCCAGCCGGGCAGGTGTTCGCCGACCCGCACCAGGCCGGGCTGATGGTAGATGGCATAGCCGCCGAAGAGCTCATCTGCCCCTTCACCCGACAGCACCACCTTGACTTGCCTGCTGGCCTCCCGGGCGAGGAACCACAGTGGCACCGCCGCTACCTCTGCCATTGGGTCATCCAGGTGCCAGATGATCTGCGGCAGATTACGAAAGAACTCCTCCGGGCTGACGACGTAGGGGACAGACTTCACCCCGATCGCGGCGGCTGTCTCCTGTGCCCGGTCGATCTCGCTAAAGCCATCGCACGCGAAGCCGACCGTGAACGTCAGCAGATCGGGCCGGTGCTCGGCCGCGAGGGCACAGATCGCGGCGGAGTCGATGCCACCGGATAGGAAAGCGCCGAGGGGGGCGTCGCTGCGCAGATGGACGGCGATCGAGTCGCGCATCACGTCCAGGATGGCCTGCGGCGTACCGCCGCTGGGAGCGTGGGCCGGCCGCAGGTCGGCGCGCCAGTAGCGGTAGACCTCCAGCGCTCCGCCGGGGCGGGCGACCATGGCGTGGCCTGGTGGCAGCACCTGTATTGGCGGGGTCAGGGTGCCGGGCGGCGGGACGTATTGGAAGGCCAGGTACCGGCGCAGCGCGTCGGGATCCAGGTCGCGCAGTCCGCCTGGCTCGGCCACGGCCTTGCGCTCAGACGCGAACCTCAGCATTAGTTCAGGCCCCGCCGGGGCGCCGATCCGCCGGGCAACCGCGGCGGCGTGGCCGAGTGGGCGGGGCTCGCGGCTAGTCATCGCGGACGGTGGTCCCTCGATCTTCCCGGCCAGGCAAGCGTCGCCGGGCCTGCCGCCGGGCGCCGCCCGGCCTACGTGGCGCCGGGCCCCTCCCGCTGGCCGCCGACGGCGGGCGAACCAGTCGTCAGGACCGAACGGCGGGGCGCTGGCACCGGAATCCTGGACTGGCCCGGCAGCAGGGGCGCCCGACCCCTGGAAAGAGTCATTCGCGCTCGGTCCCGGCGCCGGTGCCGCGCGCCGTGCGCTCCCTCGCGGGGTCAGCGACAGCGGCAGCCCGGTATCGACGCTGTAGTAGAACGGCTTGATGCCGAACTGGTCCCGAGCGCAGAACAGCTCGCGCTTCTCGGTGTCCCAGATGGCAAACGCGAACATCCCGCGGAGCCGATGGACGACGTCCTTGCCGACCAGGGCATAGGTCTCGAGCAGGACCTCTGAGTCGCTGTTCGATCTCAGCACCACGCCCTGCTCCCGCAGTTCGGCGCCCAGCTCGACGTAGTTGTAGATCTCGCCGTTGAAGACCATCCAGTAGCGGCCGTCGGCGGACCGCATCGGCTGATGGCCGCCCTGCGACAGGTCGATGATGGCCAGCCGCTTGTAGCCCAGAGCGATATCGTCGTCGCGGTAGAAGCCCTCGTCATCAGGCCCACGGTGGGCAATGCTTTGAGTAGCGGTCGCGACCCAGGCCTGATCGGGGTGGGCGTCGATGGCCAGCGCTAGGCAGCCAGCGATTCCGCACATGCACGTCCCTCGCGGTGTCCGTAGGTTTCCGGGCTCTGATCCTATGGTCAGGCGGATTCTCGGCGTGCGGGCGCGGTCACTGTGCGTTAGGGCTAGTGCCCCAGTTCGCGGCCGCGGAGATAACTTGGGACGGCATAGCCCGGGTACAAAGCTGTGTAGTCCAGCTGATGCAGCATGGGGGGACAGTGACTGTGGGGGTTGCGCGGATAGCGTCCAGCCAGATACGCCGACAGCTCGATAGGGACGGCGGCGCGTCGTCAGCCGGTGCGCCAATGCGGATCTCGCTCGTCACGCCTGGGTTCCCGCCACAACTCGGTGGCGTCGAAGTAGTCGTCGGACGCCTGGCCGACGAACTGTGCGGGCACGGCAACCAGGTGACGGTCTACGCCCAGCGACCTCGCGGCTCCTATTTTCCGGATTCGCACGACTACGGAGTGCGCCGATTTGCCGACTGGACTGGCTCCCAGCAGTTTCCGGTCGCACCTGGGCTCGCCCGCGCGCTGTGGCGAGACAGGTGGAGGATTGACGTTATCCACGCGCACAGCTTCCACGCCGTGCCTGCGATGATGGCCGCCTCGGTCCCCAAGGTGCCGCTGGTCTTCACCCCGCATTTTCATGCCGTCGGCCACACCAGGATCGCATCCGCCGTGCACACCGTGTATGACCCGCTGGCAGCGCTTTTGTTTCGCCGCGCCGACAGGGTGACCTGCGTTTCCATGGCAGAGTTCGAACTGCTGACGCGGCGTTACCCGTCCGTGGGGCCTCGACTGTCCATCATCCCGCCCGGCGTAGATACCCAGGCCCTCCTGGCGGCCGAGCCCTTCGAGTCCGATAGTCCGATCGTCCTGGTAGCTGGTCGCCTGGAACCCTACAAGCGCGTCGACACGGCCATCCGGGCATTCGCGTCCATGCGTAAGGACGCACAACTGGTTGTCTGCGGAACAGGTTCGCACCGGCCGCTGCTCGAGCGCCTCTCCCGGGAACTGGGGATAGCCGCCATGGTCTCTTTCCGGGGCCAGGTCAGCGACGAAGAGCTGCGCCGCTGGCAGCGTACCGCCACCTCAACCCTGAGCCTGTCGTCGAGGGAGGCGTTTGGGCTAGTGCTTCTGGAGGCAGCTGTGGCGGGCAGCCGAATGGTAGCTTCCGATATCGCTGCCCATGCTGAACTGGCGCAGCGACTGGGGGGCGTGGGTGCGCGTATCACTCTCGTGGCGCCAGAAGTGGCAGCCGTCGCAGCCGCGCTCGACAGTCAGGTAGAGATGGGACGCCCGACGACGTTGCCAGATCAAAGCCTCGGCTGGTCCACGATGGCTCGGCGCTTCGAAGCCATCTACCGGTCCGTGAGCTGATGTCGTGCGGGTGATCGAGCTGACCGACCTGTACCCGCCCGCGATCGGCGGCCTGGAGCGCTTCGTCGCCCTGCTGTCTGAAGGGCTGGCCCGCCGCGGTCATGAGGTGCATGTCGTGACGAGCGCGGTTGCGGGTACGCCGGCGGCTGAGACGTCAGATGGGGTGACTGTGCACCGGGTTCCGATGCTCTACCAGAGGCTAGCGCCCGGGCTGAGTGAAGATGCGGCCCGGCCATTTCACCCGCCAGCTCCTGACCCGCTGTTCGGGCGCCTGCTGGCCGACGTCGTCCGGGAGGTTAAGCCGGACGTCATTCACGCGCACGCGTGGAGCGTCTTCTCCTGCCTAACCCGGGCCTTTCCGCGGACACCTGTCATGGTGACCGCCCACGACTACAGTCTGGCGTGTGCGAGAAAGTCGCTGGTACATCGGTCGGGTACGTTCTGCCCCGGCCCGTCCTGGCGGCGGTGCGGCCCGTGTGCCAGTTCCATGTACGGTTCAGCGAAGGGCCATGTCCTGGCGGCCGCGTCCCTGTCTAGTCTCCGCCTGCTCAAGAAGGTGGCTACGTTCACGGCGGTGAGCGACTATCTCGCAAATCGCCTTTCACCTATCATCGGCGGGATTGCTGGCAAGCCGGTCCACACCCTGAATTCTTTCGTGCCCGATGGCCTCTACGAGAGCGGCTGGAAGGACGAGCGGCCGGAGTTCCTGCCCGCTGACGACGGTTACCTCCTCTATGTCGGGCAGCTATCCCGATACAAGGGCACCGATGTCCTCGTCGATGCCTATAAACGGCTCCCATCCCCCCCGCCGCTGGTCATGCTCGGAACGCCGCACCCGACAGCTCCGGCTCCTGACTCGCTGCCGCCTGGCGTCACGATGCGGACCAGCGTCACGCACCAGAGCGTCATCGCTGCCATGGTGCGGGCTGCCTGCGTGATAGTTCCGTCGGTAGGGCCCGACTCGCTCCCGATGACGGTCAGCGAAGCTCAGAACTGCGGCGTCCCAGTGATCGCATCCGCGGTCGGTGGGATACCTGAGCAGGTAATCGACGGGCAGACTGGCTGGCTAGTCCCCGCAGCCGACGAACGGGCACTGACGGACCGGCTTGCCGATTTGCTCGCAAGCGGCGACCGGGCCCGTGCCATGGGTCAGGCGGGGCGGCAGCACGGTCTGCGTTTCACCGCCGCGCACGCGACCGGACCGTTCGAGGAGGCGCTACAAGCGACGTCACTGATGGCCTGCTAGCTGGGGCTCCGTCCGTGGGCGCTCCCAGTCGGTGCTTCACCGAGATGCTCAGGGAGGAGTCCGATATGAGTCATGTGCGTCCTTATGGCGTGGCTATAGCTGTAGCACTGCTCATCGCGGCCTCCCTGATCACGGCCCTGGTGCTGGGGCAGCCTGCCTCGCAGCGATCTGCGGGGCGTTTCCCCGCGGCCCGCGAAGACCCGGAGATCCCGGGCGGGAGCGTACAGGACCTCAGAGAAGTGAACTACTACCCGGCGTCCGGTGGGTGGACGTACATGTGGTCCCATTTCGACCCGACTATGATCGACCGTGACTTCGCGCGGATCCGCGCCCTGGACGCGAACACCGTGCGCATCATCATCCAGCCATCGGTCTTCGGGTTCCCGACGGTCCATCCGGTCATGGCTGACCGGCTATCCGAGGTCATCGCCCTGGCCGCGAAACACTCGCTGCGGGTTCACCTGACCCTTTTCGACTGGTGGTCACAGTTCACCGACATCGGCGGGAGCAAGGAATGGGTGCTCTCGCTGCTGTCACGCCACCGAGACGATCCGCGTATCGCTGTCGTCGAGCTGCAGAACGAAGTCAACCCGCGGAATGGTGAGGCCGTGGCCTGGGTGGAAGCGATGCTTCCGTATCTATCCGCCGTCATGCCGGGCACGCTCCGGACGGTGTCTACCGCCAGCGTGCCCCCATCGGTTTTCGCCCTGTTCACCCGAGAGCTCAGGAGTTCGCCGCCCGACTTCTGGGACTATCACTATTACGGTCCGGCAGCAGAGGCATACTCCCTGCTGAGCGCAGTCTCTGCGCTTGCGGCTCCCCGGCCACTGTTCGTTGGAGAAACCGGCTACAGCACGATCGGAACGCCGGGAGACCAAGCGGCGCGGGAGCAGGCACAGGCCGCCTACTACCGGACCGTCTTCACTGCCGCCGCGGCCTTGGGGTTGCCGACTCCAGCGCCGTGGACCCTCAATGACTTCTATCCGCGAGCCATCCCGCCGAGCCCCGCAGCGGATAGACCTGCCCAGTACGGCTACGGCTTGTTCCAGCTCAACGGCACTCCGAAACCCGCAGCCGCCGTCGTGAGGTCGGTGTTCTCCCCGAGATAACTCTCGCGGACCTGTCAGCGGCCGGGCTGAGGTCCCAGCTGGTACTCAGCTCCAAGCGCCCACTTCCCTTCGACACCGAGGCGGGGGTTCGTCGTAGCGCCACCCGGTCAGGGCTGGCGTCGCCTCGGGAATCGGCTTGATCGTCGCCCGGTGACCTGGCCGGCGCTGGCCAGTCCAACAGCCGTCCAAACTAACTCGCAACGGCGTAGTCATCGCGATCACGGCCAGCAGCGGACTAGGGGCAGCAGGAACACCGAAACCCGGATGGACGTTTAACGCAACTTTATAGATTAGCCCCGTTGAGGCAGCGGCCGATGCGGACTATCACGAACTACGTTAACTCGCTGTAACATGCAGTTAGCTCCTGCTACGGTGCAAAGCAGTCATAACCTCAAGGGAGGACCGCTTTGGGTAAGCACCGTGCCGGCAGCGAGCGCGAGGAGAGGGACAGCGAGGACGGGGTCAGCCGCCGGCATTTGCTCCGAACAGGCGGCGCGGTAGCTGGCCTGGGTGCTGCCGCCGTGTTCCTGGGGAGCGGCGCGGCTATCGGCGAGGAGTCATGGCGCAGGAGATGGAAGCGGCACCCGCACCCGATGCCGTCTGCCACGTCGAGCTCGGCGTCGCCATCGCCGTCAGCGTCCAGCCCGTCCGCGAATCCCTCGCCGACGTCCCCGCAGCCGACGCCGACGTCCCCGCAGCCGACGCCGTCGGATAGCACGTCGTCCGCGCCGCCACCACCGTCGGCGACAGGCAAGGTCGTCCGGGTGGGCGCGGACCTGCAGCTGAACGGCTCGCCGTTCCGGCTGGTCGGCTTCAACATCTGGCAGGCCACGGTGAATACCTGGAATGCGCCGCTGAACGGGAGCGTGGCGGTGAACGCGGGCGCCACGCTGCAGACCTGGCTGGCTGATATTCGTGCGACCGCCCCGCACGTCAACGTCATCCGCACCTGGTTCTTCCAGCAGTTCGCGATCAACGCCAGCGCGCGGGACTGGAGCGCGTTCGACAAGGTACTCAGCGTGTGCGATGCAGCCGGGTTCAAGGTGATCGCCTGCCTGGAGGACAACTGGGCGTATGAGCGGCAGGGCAGCCACCAGCCCGCGCTGTCGTCCTCGTGGTTCAGCGGCGGCTACTCGACCACGGTGCTGCCCAAGGAACTCAAGACGTACCGCGCCTGGGTGGCTGAGGTGGTCTCGCACTACTCGGCCGACCCGCGCATAGCGGTGTGGGAGCTGTGCAACGAGCCGAACGCGATCACGCAGGGCTTCGTCTCTGATGTCTCAGGCCTGATCAAGTCACTCGACGCCTTGACGCCGGTGAGCTGCGGCGAGGTGGGACCGCTGAGTAGCGGCATCTACGCGCTTCCCGGCGTGGACCTGGCGAGCTATCACTACTACAGTGCCTACAACCAGACGAACTGGCAGGCGGTGCAGCAGGCAGCAGCCGCCGCGGGCAAGCCTTGGTACGTGGGCGAGTGCGGAATCGCCCCTTCAAGCGGCCGTCCCCAGGGGTTTCAGTCGCTCATGTCCGGTGTGTTCGGTGCCGCCAACAGTGCTGGCTTCGTGGCCTGGCAGTTCGCTAACCAGGGCGGTGACAGCTTCGACATCGGCACCGGCGACCCAGCGCTGCCCGTGCTGAACGCCTTTGCCTGACCTGAGGCGACGGGCCATGGCAGCGACCACATCTCCGGATCCCTATTGGAGACCTCAAGATCGTGAGCGTTGCCGGCGGGCGACAACTAGTGTCACGAGTCGTCCAAATGTGTCAGACCCTGCCATCGCGCGGTGCAACAGCAAACCGAATGCGAGTGTGGCCCAGGCAACCACGGCAAGGCGGATGGCGAGCCACGCAGGTGAGGTCGGCAGTATGCCCATAGCCAAGGTGACAGCGATGGCACCACCGGTGAGGGCGCGGAGCCGGACCGAGGCACCGGGCACCTCCAGACCCGAACTCTGGGGCGGCCTAGTGAGCCGAGCACATAGGGAATAGGAGAGTACCGTCGCGATAGCCGAGCCGGTGATACCGAGGAACGGAACCATCACGACGTTGAGCACTACGTTGACCGCCGCTGCGATCAGCGTTGCCAGCGCGGCACGGCCAGTCTTTCCTTCACTCATCAGCGCTCGTAGGTTGGCCACGAACTCCGCGAAAGGGAACGTGCAAATAGCTATGATCGCGACAATTAGCGTCAGCTTGGCTGGCTGGAACGACGGTGGGACCCATACTTCCAGCACCAGCGGGGCCCCGGCAGCTAGGCCACAGACCACGGGGATCAGCAGCAGGTTCATCAGATCGCGGCTGCTGGCCAGGAGCCGCGATCGTGCATCTCGGTCCGCCACGGCGTAGATGCGCGGCATCCACGCCTGATTGACGAGGACTAGCAGGATGAACCCGAGATTGCCCAGGTTGTAAGCGACCGAATAGCGCCCAACAGCCGCCGACCCGAGAACATGGCGAACTACCACTCGGTCGCCGACGCCGAGTATGAAGCCACTGAGCTGCTGCGGCACCATGGGCAGGCCGAAAAGGAATGCCCCGCCGTAGCGCCTGACCGCGGCCAGTGCCGACCAGTCCGGACGCAAGGCCAGCAATCCGACAACACCAGCCGCGGCTTGCCCGATGATCAGGCCGCAGAGGTAACTCGTAACAGTAGGCGTCCGCCAGAACAGCAGAAGCACGCCGACTGCTTGCGCTCCCAGCGACTGCAGCGCGGCTACGAAAATCGCCATCCATAGTCTGTCTGCGGACCGAAGCAGGGCCAGTGCCGTCAACGTCAACGCGAAGCAGGCGGCCCACCATGCCACCAAGCGCGCGTCCAGTACCCGGTCCAGGCCCACTGCACGGCCCCACGCCGGTGCGGCGAGGATCGCAAGAAGCGAAGCGGCGACCGCAAGGACGGCGGAGATGGCGAGTACCCCGCGAGACCGACGATCGCCGTCCTCCCCCGCGAACACCTTCTGCACCGCGAAAGGAAGACCGAAACTAAAAGTGAGCCCCAGCAGCTGCGCCACCACGATGGCAAGCGTCAACTGTCCAAACTGGCCCAAGCCGACGCGCCGGGTCAGGATGGGCGTCATCAGCGCTACGAGGACCACCTGCAGGGCGGACACTCCGAGGTAGAGGAAATCCCGAGTGAACATGGCCCGCAGGGCACCCGTCGCTGCTGGGTGATCGCCCGGTGCCGTCCGCGCAATATCGTCATCAGGGTGGCGTCCGCCGTGTCGAGGACTGGGGCTTACCGGTCGGCGAAGACCTCGGGCTCGGCCCCGAGCGCGACCAGCGTCCCGTTCCAAAGCGTTCCTCACTCTTACAAGAGACACCTCGTTAAGGAGGTGCTTGCGTAACCGGTAGCGCCAGGATGGTCCGGCTCATAACGTCGGCCGGTCGTTCACTAGCTGCCGCAAGAGAGATACCCGCAGGAGGTCAACGACGCTTGTGACGGCGACGTAGCTGGTTCCATACCAACCACCGGAATGCGGCACGTTGGTGATGCGGTCACCGCTTTTCACCCACGTGGTATCTCGGCGGGCCCAATTCTCGATCGACGGGCTGTGCCATCTCGTGTTGCCCCTGCGTATCGGTGCTCGGTCGGAGGCCGTAGGCACCGGCCAGCAGAAGGATCGTGACGGCGCCTAGCAGCGATCCGAGCGAGAGCGGGCCGAGTCGGATGCCGCTGGCGTTGAGAACCAGTGACGCGCAGACGGCGAGCACGATTGATACCGGCACAGCTAGAGAGACAGACCGCGGACCGGTGGCCTGCCCTAGCAGGCGCAGGAGCGCGTAGCCAGGCGCCAGCAACAGGGCCGGCAGGACAACCAGCCGTGAGAGACCTGGAAGTACTGGGGCGCATATGAGCAGGACGGCCCCGACGAATGCTAGGAGCCCTGAGTGTGGCGCCGGGTGCAAGTACGTTCTTTGTTCGTGGCGCACGTCACTGATCCTTGGCATGGGCGGGATACCACACGAAGTACAAGTGGTAATCGATCTTGTACAGGCGATAGTGCTGTGAGGAATAGATAAGTCGCAGCCACGGCCACTTCGCCAGGCGGGTTAGGTTCTGCAGTGGCACCCGATTCGGTTCGCCCGTGTAGAACAAGGGCGGCCCTGTTGCTGCGTTCTGCGCGTCGCGGACATCGACGGCCAGATAACGATCTCCCTGACGTTCCAGCGCAGACATGAGAAGCGGTCCGGGCGGGAACGAGTTGTACCAGATGTTAGCTATCGCCAGGCTATGCGTTTGTAGGGGGGTTACGGCCTCGGCGTGAACTGTGAGCGCCAAGGCGGTGAAGCGATCTGTCACCACCCGCGCCCCGGGACCCAGATGCGCCCGAACCCAGTGAGCAAACCCGAGGGTCTCGGGGGTGACGCTGAGGCTGTCTGAGCCGAACTGGTACGGCCCAGGAAATCGAGCGCTCGGCTGTGCATCGGCTGCGATATTCCCGACCAGCAGGACGGCGAATGCAGCACCTCCTACCGCAGCGGCTATCCGCTTCAATGACTGCCCCCTCTTGTCCAATCCGAACAAGATGACGAGCGCCGCCGGCAGGACGGCTACTCCGACGAAAGTCGATGCCCACGTACGGTGCGATCCCTGAGCACCCTCGCTGGTCAGCGTCACTGGAACACTCACCAGGTAGGCCACTGTGAGCACAAACGGCCACAGGAAGTTCGAACGCAGCGAAGGTCTCTGCAGCCAGCGAAATGCCGCAAACAGAAGCGCGACCGCGATCATGATGGGCGCGGCGATTGCGGCCGCTCGTTCATAGATAGGAGCAGTGGAATGACCAAAAATCGTCCGCACTGCACCGCTGCTCCCCGAGCCAGTGACCAAGGAGACTAGCTGAGATCCAGTGCGTGACACGAAGGGAGAGAGGTAAGACACAGTGCTTGGCGCGACGAGCACGACCCACAAAACGAAGCACGTCGCCAGCGTCAGCACCGGCGTCCACCTGACGAATATGCGGCGCCAACCACCGTTGTGGTCGGCGAGCCCGCTTATTGGCTTGAGACAAAGCGCACCCGCGAACAGCAGCGCGATGCCGGTCAGGCTGGTGAGATGATGCGTCACCACAAGGCCGACGGCGATCACCGCTATCAGTAGCGCCGTTGATGCGCTCTTTCTCCAAGTGGGGCTGCCAGAGCGCTCGGCCGCCAACGATTCCACGTAGAGGCGGACGATCGTCAACATGAGCAGGATCGCTAGGGATTCGTAAGCGAACTGGACGTCAAAGTAGACGAAACTTGGATTGGCGGCGTAGACCAGGCCGGCTACCGCGGCCCACCGATGCGGAACTGGGAGGGCTCGCGCTAGGTAGTAAACCTGTACTGCGAGCAAGCAGTGCACAACGGCAATAAGGGTCAGGGCCGAGTCCCACAGAGAAAGACCAGTCAGCCAGTGGATCGCCGCCGTAGCGCTCTCCAACCCTGGGTAGTAACTCGCGATCGGCAGCAACGGCGTGTGCTGGAAGAGCCGACCTGCTGAGATAACGTTCCGCAGCAATGCGAAATGGGCAGCCTCGTCAAAGGAGATCGGGCCACCAGCGCTCATCCAGAACGTCGGCACCATGGTGAAGAGCCCGAGCAAGACAAGCCACAAAACTGCATGGCATCCGTATACCGCCCGCCACGCGACCGCCAGGTAGCCGAGCAGCATTCCTGCCCAGAAGATGGGATCGTAAGTTTGAATCCTGGCGGTCGGTGCTATGCGATACGCCCAGATCACCAGGATGGCGCCGACCGCGACCATTCCGGCCGCTGCCAGGTCCGCGAGTGGGCTGCTCCGGACCCAACTGCCCCCCGATGAGCTGTCTTCGCGGATAGCCGGGGTGTCATCCCGCGTGTCGGAAACCGGATCTCGGGCCAGGCGCATCGGTAATCCGACTTACCGGGGCCTGGTTGGGATTGCCGTCTGCCGCTCAGAGATTGCAGACATCGGGTTCAATCCCTTATCGCGGGCATATGTCAACGTGCGCAGCGAGCCAGTCTCAGGTGGCGGCAGTTCGTGTGTCACGATCATAAGAAGTCCCCCGATTACTGCAATCACTAACAGGACCAGCCGCGATGCGACCGTAAGAACTCAGGTTGAAGGGGTTTAGGCACTCGCCGCATCCCAGGGCCAGAGCCTTACCACCACGCTTCTGATGCCCTGGGCTCGTTCGGCGCTCGCGCTGGAATTATGGTTGTCCAGGAGCGAAGCAGGCCATGTGCAGCGCGATGCTCGTTGTTAGATAGCTCGCAGTAGGTCCCGCTGTTGACAGCTTTGCTGAGCACCCGGCTGGGATACGGGGCACGGCCGCAACCAAGGTCGCCTCTGTCTCAGGCGCGGGGCGGCCATCGGGGTTGTCGGCCAATGCGGGCTGCAGCTCCCGGGAAGCGTTAGGTCGCTGCAACGGGCCAGTCGTTGCTGGGACTAGCGGGGAACTGTTGGAGGCGCATGTGAGGACCGGTCGGCCCCCTTCTCAGGACCGGTTGGTGGTCATCGGCTCGGGCTGGCGGTTTGCGTCCGGAATCAGCCACTACACTTACCGGCTCTCCTGCGCGCTCGCCGAGGAGTATCCAGTCGGCGCATTGCTCATGCGCCGTCTCCTGCCTCGGCGGCTTTACCCAGGCCGGACCCGGGTGGGTGCCCAGGTGCTGAGGGCGGGATACCCGGCCCACATTCCTGTTTACGACGGGGTTGACTGGTATTGGGGACCTTCGCTCTTGAGAGCGCTTCGGTACCTCGACCGCCAGCGGCCTACTGTCGTCGTTCTTGAGTGGTGGACCGGTGCTGTCCTGCATACCTACATCCGGTTGGCCAGATATGCGGCTCGGCATGGGGCGAGAGTCATTCTCGAGTGGCATGAGGGACAGGACACCGGGGAAGCGACGTTGCCGGGTGCGCGCCGGTATGTGCAGACGTTGATGCCGCGCCTGCTTTCCACAGTGGACGCACACGTCGTGCACTCCGACTTCGACATGCGCGAGATTACAGCTGCTTTCACGTTCGGCGACGCCCCTGTACGTGTGATACCGCATGGGCCGTATGACCACCTGACCGGCCTAACAGCATCGCAGGAGTCCCAGGTGCCGCGGCGCGGGTCGCAAGCAGCGTCCGGCGCCGACGGATCCCCGTTCCGGCTTCTCTACCTTGGCGTGGTCCGGCCGTTCAAGGGCGTCGAGGACTTGGTGACGGCGTTCAGCGGGCTGGAACGTGATCGGGCCATTCAGTTCCGCCTGTGTGTGGTGGGCGAAACCTGGGAGAGCTGGACGGCTCCAGCAGAGGCGATCGCCCGAAGCCCGCATTCCGACTTGATCGAGCGCGTGGACCGCTACGTTACCGACGCTGAGGTAGCCGCGTTCTTCGGCCAAGCCGACGCCGTGGTGCTGCCATACCACCGGTCCTCGTCGTCAGGACCGCTGCAGATCGCCATGAGCGCCGGTCTGCCCGTTGTAACGACTGCGGTCGGGGGCCTGGTTGAGGCGGTTCAGCAGTATCCCGGCGTGATCCTGGTGCCGCCACGCGACCCGGCGGCGCTGCGGCAGGCATTGTCCCAGCTGCTGGAACGGCGCGGGCAACGCTACCCGGACCCGCACTCGTGGGCTCGCACGACGGCCGAGTACCAGGCATTGATAGCCGAAATGAACACGGCTAGACGCGACAACCTTGCATAGAGGCCGATGACGAGGTCTAAGCCGGGCGGTCTTCTGATTCTGAGTCGATGCCGTGCTGGCGGAGCAGGGCGCGGAGCCGCTCGATCTCGTCGCCGAGCTGCTGGCAGTGCTCGGCTAGAGATAGCGGGCCATGGTGTGTCGCTGCCCATTCTTCCCGGCGGGCGACCTTACTGGCGGGCATTTCCTTTCGCGGGTCACGCAGCGACCGACGGCGCCTGCTGGCCCCGGCCGATGATCTCCACAGCCTGCCGGCGGACGCCTCCAGGCTGATGCCGAGCGACTCAAGCGCCTTCGCGGCAACACCCTCGCCCTCATGAATGAGGCCGAGCAGAATCGCTCAGCGCCGATGTAGTTGTGGTTGAGCATCCTGGCCTCTTCCTGAGCCAGGACAACAACCCGCCGCGCCAGGTCGATAACCGCTCAAACATCTCCCACCGCCCTGCCAGTAACGACAGCCAACGATAAGTCGGTGCGCTAGGTCTGAAATACACCTGCGATCCCGCGCCGGGCCACCACCTCGACTGCTGCACACTGACTGCTGCGCTGCCGCAACCGGCCGGCTTAAATGGAACGTGTTCTAGCGGCAGCAACGGGAGGGGTGCCAGCGTGGCTGAGGCCTACATCGTCGACGCGGTGCGAACACCGGTCGGCAGGCGCGGCGGCGGGCTAGCGGCGGCCCACCCGGCTGACCTCGGCGGCCACGTCATCTCCGCGCTGCTGGCACGCACCGGCCTTGACCCGCTGGCCGTCGACGACGTCGTGTTCGGGTGCGTGGACACGATCGGCCCGCAGGCAGGCGACGTTGCCCGGACCGCGTGGCTGGCCGCCGGGCTGCCTGAAGAGGTTCCCGGCGTGACAGTGGACCGCCAGTGCGGCTCGTCCCAGCAGGCCGTGCACTTCGCTGCCCAGGCGGTCCTGAGCGGGACCGCGCACGCGGTCGTTGCGGGTGGCGTGCAGAACATGAGCCAGATCCCTATCGCGGCGGCGATGCTCGCGGGCCAGCAGTACGGCTTCGCGGATCCGTTCAGCGGCTCTTCCGGGTGGCAGGCGCGCTACGGAGATCAGGAGATCTCGCAGTTCCGCGGCGCCGACCTGATCGCGCAGAAATGGAACGTCAGCCGCGCGCAGATGGAAAGCTACGCACTGGCCAGTCACCAGCGCGCCATCGCAGCGATCGACGGCGGGCTCTTCGCTGGCGAGATCACGCCATATGGCGATGCCGCCGTCGACGAGTGCCCGCGCCGGGATACCTCGCTCGAGAAGATGGCCGGGCTCAAGCCGCTGCGCGCGGACGGACTGATAACGGCGGCCCTTTCCAGCCAGATCGCGGACGCGGCAGCGGCAGTCCTGGTTGTCTCCGAGCAGGCGCTGGCCGAGCACGGCCTCACGCCGCGCGCCCGGATCCACCACCTCAGCGCCCGCGGGGCGGACCCCGTCCTGATGCTCACGGCGCCAATCCCGGCCACAGCCCACGCGCTTAAGCTGACGGGGCTCAGCATCGAGCAGGTCGACCTGGTGGAGATCAACGAGGCGTTCGCCAGCGTTGTCCTGGCCTGGCAGCGAGAGACGGGCGCCGACCTGGACCGGGTCAACGTCTGCGGCGGCGCGATCGCGCTCGGCCATCCCCTCGGCGCGACTGGAGCACGGCTGCTGACGACGCTGCTGTCCTCGCTCGAGCGGACCGGCGGCCGGTACGGGCTGCTGACCATGTGCGAGGGCGGCGGTCAGGCCAACGTGACCATCATCGAGCGGCTCTGACTGGCCGCCGCCGCGAGCATATAGCCACCCGATCGCTGCCCGGCGGGACGCTGCGCGTCAGCGAGTTCGTGGCGCCTTGGCCGGTCTGCCGGCCGCCGAGCGGGCGAACTCCAGCGCCTCGGTGGCGAGCGCCAGCCAGTCGAGCTCGGACTCCGACGGCAGGCTGAACCACTCGCGCATCGCGGTGCCTTTGTTGGCGTCGAAGGCGACGCCGTCGCCTGCTGTGATCAACGCCGTCACGCGGTCAGCCGGGAGCTTGAGCACCAGGCAGCCGCGCACCAGCATCGCGAAGATCTTGCCTCGGTACTTCAGCGAGCCGCGGCCGAATCCGCTGCCGCCTGGCGGCGGCGTCACGCCGTCGATCCCCATCAGGTCGTCGACCAGGTCGAGGTAGCGCGCCAGAATCGGATCTGGCGTCTGGGCTGATGGCACACGATCAGGCTAGACCGCGCCACTGACAGTCGACCAAGAGAGCAGGACCGAGCCAACAGCCGAGCCGACGACAGAGCCAACAGCCGAGCCGACGACGGAGCCCCGGACGAAGCGGTCCGGGGCCCGACTGTCTTTGTGGTGGTGGTCTCAGTCTCAGCCGCGGAGGCGGGCTGCCGCGTCACGCAGCGCCGCGTCCATGGGGCTCGGCTCGAGCCCGAACGCTTCGGTCGTCGCACTCGAGTCGATCACGAATGGGCTGGTGAACTGATACCGCGTGGTCCGCAGCTCCTTGACCAGCGGCACGAACAAGCCGACCGTCCACATCACGGGGTACGGGATCTGCATCAGCTTGGCCTTGGGGGCTCCGTTGACCTCGGTGAACCTGGTCGCGAGCTGCCGCACTGTCAGAGCCGGGTTGGTCGGGACAAGCCATGCCTGGCCAAAGGCCCGCTCGTCCGTCGCCACGGCGGCCAGGGTCCTGGCGCAGTCCGCGATCGACGTCCAGCTATGCGGGACGTCCAGCGGGGAGGGCACGTAGCCGCGCGAACCGGCGAGCAGCGGCTTGCCGATCGCCGACGATAGGAGCGAGTTCGCCTCGATGTAGTCGCTAGCGCGGACCTCGGTCATCCGGATGCGGCCGGCCTCGTGGGCGGCGAGTGCGTCCCGCCACATCTCGCCGCGCAGGCGCAGCTTGGGATGAGTCGCCGCGAGCGGCGTCTTCTGGCTGATCGGACCAGTGACCGGCCCGTAGGCGTACAGGTTGCTCATCACGGTGAGCACCGCGCCGCTGCGCTCGGCCGCGGACAGCAGCGCTGCGGCGAGCGGCGGCCAGTCGGTAAACCACTGGTGGTATTCCGGACTCGCGCAGTTGTAGAGCGCCGCCGCGCCGGCCGCGAGCGCGGTGAGACGCTCCGCGTCACTCGCGTCGGCGGCCACGCGCTCGATGGCAGGGTGCTCAGGTCCGCTGCCGCGCCGGCTGATGAGGCGGACGTGCTCGCCCCGCTCGGCGAGCAGCACTGCGGTGGCGGATCCAACTGCCCCGGCGCCGACGATCACGTGCTCGGACATTGCTTCTCCTCGTGTTGCTGGTAGCGCCGGCCTTCATGGGTCCGGCGGTCCGTTTCGAGAGCACTGCTCTCGCTTGTAAGCATGAGTCTGCCACACGAGACGCCAAGTTGCAAGAGCACTGCTCTCGCTTGTGTGCAATAATCACTGGTATGCCAGCGAGAACGATCCGCGCCCGCGTTCGGGCGGAGATGATGGCCGAGATCAAGGCCGTCGCGCGACGCCATCTGGCCACAGATGGCGCGAACCTGTCCTTGCGTGCGGTAGCTCGCGATATGGGCATGGTCTCGTCGGCGCTCTACCGCTACTACGCCAGCCGGGATGACCTCCTGACCGCGCTCATCTTGGATGCCTATAACGACCTGGGCGAGACAGCAGAGGCCGCTGACGGGTCGGTCACAGACCGCAGCCAGCTGCGGGCACGCTGGCTAGCGGCGACACGCGCTGTCCGCAGCTGGGCCCTCGCCAACCCGGCCGAATACGCATTGCTCTATGGCAGCCCGGTGCCCGGTTATGCGGCACCAGCGGACACCATCGCTGCGGCTGCGCGGATGCCCGTGGTGCTGGCGCGCATCCTCGCTGACGGCTTCGGCTCGGGCAAGCTGACCAAGCCGGCCTACCAGCCCTCGGCTCCGCTTCCGGATTCCGTGCGCGCTGATATGGCGCGCGCGAGCCGCGACATCGCGCCTGACGTGCCGGATGAGCTCATGCTCGCTGGGATCTCGGGGTGGGTGCAGATGTTCGGCGCCGTCAGCCTGGAGCTGTTCGGCCAGTTCAACAACGTGATCGACGCGCGCAACGAGTTCTTCGACCGGCAGATGGAACTGATGGCTGACCTGGTGGGCTTGTAACAAGGCACGCGGTTGACGCGCGCCGGCTGACCCGATGACCCCTAGGCACGGCAGCAGCCCGAGGGGAGTTCCGGCAGACTGGCATCGAGGCAAAGGAGTGCAGATGGCATCGCAGTGGCGCGATCGACTTGGCCGGTTCGGGATCTGGCGAGCTGCTTCCCTGACAACCCCTGATCTCGCAGCGAGCCTTGAGCAGCTTGGCTTCGGCGCACTCTGGCTCGGCGGCTCCCCGAGCGGCGATCTCGCGATCGTGGACGGGCTGCTAGCCGCGACGAGTTCGCTTATCGCAGGCACCAGCGTCGTGAACATCTGGAAGGACGACCCGGCGACTGTCGCGGACTCCTATGCGAGGATCGAGGCTTCCTATCCCGGCAGGTTCCTGCTCGGCGTCGGCGCAGGTCACCGCGAGGCCACGGCCCACTACGCCAGTCCGTACGGGGCCCTCGCGCACTACGTCGATCAGCTGATCGACCACGGCGTTCCGGCCGAAGGCATTGTCCTTGCTGCCCTCGGCCCGAGAATGCTGCGCCTGGCCGCCGATCGCACGGCGGGCGCGATCCCCTACCTGGTACCGCCCGAGCACACCAGGGAAGCGCGCGCGATCCTCGGTCCCGACCGGCTGCTGGCCCCGGAGCACAAGGTCGTCGTCGACGCCGACGCCGAGCGTGCGCGTGCACTCGGACGCAAGCGAGTGAGCAACCCCTATCTCCACTTGATCAACTACACCTCGAGCCTCCGGCGCATGGGCTTCAGCGACGAGGAGCTCGAAGACGGTGGCAGCGACCGCCTGATCGACGCGGTCGTCGCGCATGGCACCGCCGAGCAGGTCGCCACCCAGCTCGGCGTGTACCTGGACACCGGCGCCGATCACGTCTGCATCCAGCTGCTGACCGAGGCCGACACCGATCCGCTGCCTGCGTACGCGGAGCTGGCGCACGGGCTCGGGCTCGCGGGCTGACGCACACCCAATGCCTCGCGACTGGATCCAATGGCACCACGCCTATGACGATCCGACATCAGGGCTGAGCACGCGGCTGGCGCTGGTTCAAGGGCACTTGTCGGCAGCCCTCGATGCCGTCCCTGACGGGCCAGTCAGGCTCGTCAGCCTCTGCGCCGGACAGGGCCGCGACGTGATCGGGGTACTGCCAGGTCATCCCCGCCGTGACGATGTCACGGCCCTGCTGGTCGAGCTCGACCCGGCGCTTGCCGAGGTTGCCGCTGACCGTGCCGCTGCTGCAGGCCTGGCTGGCATGACGGTCCGGGTGGCCGACGCGGGGATCGTTGCCAACTACGCCGATGCGCTGCCAGCCGACGTTCTCCTGCTGTGCGGGATATTCGGCAACGTCAGCGACAAGGACATCAGGCGGACCGCGACTGCGGCAGCCGCTATGTGCGCGCCGGGCGGCACGGTGATCTGGACACGCCACCGGCGGCCGCCGGACCTGACCGGTCAGATCCGGGCCTGGTTCTCGGCGGCGGGCTTCCAGGAGGTGGCGTTCGACCGGCCGCCGACGGAGACGATGACCGGAGTCGGCGTGCACCGGCGGCAGGCCGCAGGCCCGCGTCAGCTCCCCGACGCCGTCGTGGACACGGTCGCCGCAACTCAGCTGCCTGACGGCCGGCTCTTCACGTTCCGGTCAGACCGCTAGCAGCCTGGCAACGGCGCGGCCACCTCGAAATACAACGCTCTGCCGTGGTGTGTCGTCCTCATGGTGTCAGTACTAAGGCAAAGGAGCATTCCCATGAAGCTGACACCTCACCACATGCGTCGCGGCCTCGCCGTTACCGCTATTGCCGGCGCTGCCGCCTTGCTGCCCGCTGTCGCGCTTGCGTCCCCGGGCAGCAGCGCCGCCCCGGCCGCAGCGGCGGCCGCCCATCGTTGCTACGCCGGCGAACTGACAGTCTGGCTTGGCTCGCCCGGCAACGGCACGGCCGGCGCTACGTACTACGACCTTGAGATTTCGAACACCTCTCGGGCGACGTGCACGCTCTACGGGTACCCGGGCGTGTCGGCCGACAACGGCGGCCGGCAGCTGGGCCGCGCGGCAGGCCGGGACCACTCACGGCCGTCGACCCTCGTGACGCTGCGGCCGGGCGGAACCGCCCACGCGTTCCTGGAGATCACCGAAGTTGGCAACTACTCGCCGTCAGCATGCAAGCCGGTTAACGCCCAGTTGCTGCGCGTGTACGCACCGGGTGACTTCAGCTCATTGAACATCCCGTTCCAGGGTTCGTTCCAGGCGTGCAGCCGCCGCGGGCCGGTGTATCTGCACGTGACGGCCATGATTGCCGGCACCGGTATCCCCGGCTACGTCGGCTGAGATGACAAGTGGGTGCGAAACTCGGCTGCAAGCGCCGCGATGGCGTCGCGCAGCCGAGCCACATCCGGGCCAGCCGCCAGGAGTGAGCGCGACGCGCTCGGCATGACCCGATCCGGGCAGGCGGCGAACACCCTGGCGACGTCCGTCGGCGTCGCGCCCTGCGCCCCGACGCCAGGCGCGAGGAACAAGCAGTGCGCCGCCGCCAGGTCGAGTTCCGGCTCCATGTGCGTCGGCCCGATGACGGCGCCGACCGGACCAAGCTCGCCGGGCGCCAACCGGGCGTTGACAGCGCCGATCTCCAGCAGCAGGCCGGCCTCGACGCTAAGCGCGGTCTGCTCGCTGCCAGCCGTTGACCGGCGCGCCCGGCACGGGCCCGGCTGGGGCCAGCGCCGCCTGAACGGCTCGGCCCTCGGGGTTCGACGAGCGCGTCACGACCAGCAGGCAGCTGCCCGACTCTGCGGCCCGTGCCACAAATGCGCCCATCGCACCGAGGCCAAGGTAAGGATGCACGGTGATCGCGTCGGCGGCGAGCGGTGCGCCTTTACCCAGGTACGCCTCGGCGTACGCGTCGTTCGTCGACCCGACATCGCCGCGCTTGACGTCGAGGATGACAAGCAAGCCGTCGCCGCGCGCAGCAGCGATCAGCCGGCCGAGTGTGCGGATGCCACGCCAGCCGTGGCGCTCGAAGAATGCCGACTGCGGCTTGACCAGCCCGACCGTCCCTGCCCCGGCCGCGAGCACGATGTCGGCGAACCGGTCGAGCCCGTCCGCGCTATCGCCAAGCCCCCAGGCCTCCAGCAAGGCGGCGGATGGGTCTAGGCCGAACACCAGCGGCCCGTGAACTGCGCAGGCGACCGCGAACCGGCGTGCAAAAGGCTCGGGCATGGCGCCATCTTCGCATGGCTGGGAACGGGGCCGTCTGGCGCCAATCCCGCTCAGCCGTCGCTGACGTCTGCCGCAGCCTCGCGGGCCCGTTCAGCGGATAGCTGTCGCTCGCGCTCATTGCTGGTCAGCTCGGCGGCACGCTCGAACTCGGCCCGCGCTTCGTCAGTGCGGCCGAGCTTGCGCAGCAGATCGCCGCGAACGCTCGGCAGTAGGTGGTAGCTCTGGAGAGCTGGTTCGGCCGCGAACTGATCGACGAGATCGAGTCCGGCCTGCGGACCGTAGGCCATGGACACGGCCACGGCGCGGTTGAGCTCAACGATCGGCGACGGCATGACCTCGGCAAGAACGCCGTACAGCGCCACGATGCGCGGCCAGTCCGTCTCGGCAGGCCGGAACGCGCGAGCGTGGCACGCCGCGATAGCAGCCTGGAGCACATACGGACCCCGTTCCCCTCCTAGTTCTTGGGCTTTTTCCAAGGCGGCCAGCCCGCGATTGATCAGCAATCGATCCCAGCGAGTCCGGTCCTGGTCCAGCAGGAGCACGGGCGCGCCTGCCGAGTCTGTGCGCGCCGGGATCCTGGACGCCTGTATCTCCAGCAGTGCAGTCAGACCGTGCACTTCCGGCTCGGACGGGGGCGAGCTGGGCGAGGACGCGAGCCAGGCGCACCGCCTCAGCGCAGAGCCCGGGGCGCATCCAGTCATCGCCTGCGGTCGCCGAGTAACCCTCGTTGAAGATCAGGTAGATCACTTCGAGGACCGACGACAGCCGCGCCGGCCGCTCGCTCGTGTCGGGTACCTCGAACGGGACTTTCGCCTGGGCCAGCGACTTCTTCGCCCGCACGATCCGCTGGGCGATCGTTGCCTCCGAGACAAGGTAGGCGCGCGCGATCTCCGCCGTCGTCAGGCCCCCGAGCAGTCGGAGCGTCAGCGCGACCCTTGCCTGGAGGCTGAGCACCGGATGACACGCGGTGAAAATCAGGCGCAGGAGGTCATCATCGATGTCGTCGGCGAATGCCCGATCGAAGTCAGGCACCACGCTGGCCCCCTCGGCCGCCAGCAGGCGTCCGATCTGAGCGTACTTTTTCTCCAGCTCAGCATTGCGACGGAAGAAGTCGATCGCGCGTCGCTTGGCCACTGTCATGAGCCAGGCGCCGGGGTTGCGCGGGACGCCCTCAGCCGGCCACTGCTCCAGCGCCGCAACGACCGCGTCCTGGGCGAGATCCTCGGCCAGCCCGATGTCGCCGGTGTAGCGGGCCAGACCGGCGATCACGCGGGCGGATTCGAGCCGGATGACCGTCTCGATCGCGGCCTGCGTCCTGGCTTCCGTCACGACATCCGATCACACCACCAGGTTCCCGGCTCGGCAAGGCGACGTAGGCTGCCACGGGGCCGACGGCACACTACGGCGGGGACCGGCCTGGCAGCGCTCTGCCCACCGGTCCCCGCTGGCGCCGGGTCACGTTTCGTGCCCGTCAGATGACCTGCCTGATCGTGCTCTCGCCCTCGCCCACGATGGTCAGGAACCGCTTCGTCCACTCGACGGCCTCATCGATGTCCCTGGTCTCCATCAGCGCCCAGCCGCCAACAAGCTCCTTGGCCTCGGCGAATGGCCCGTCCAGCACCGTGAACTCGCCATCGTGGTACTTGATCTTGACGCCCTGGTCTGGCGGCACCAGGCCTCCTGTAGCCAGCAGGACACCGGCCTTGGTGGCTTCCTCGACGAAAGCGCCCATCCGCTCGTACAGTTCCGGGCTCCCGGGGCCTACCGGGGTGCTCGGGTCACCGAGGGTGTATCCGAAGAATTTCATGGTCTTTCCCTTCTGTCGGGCCCCGGGCTGCGGTGCCGGCGGCCTGTTTTACCAGAGCGTCGAACGCGGCTGCCTCGGATCGACATGACCGCGAGGGCTTTTCTCGACGGTCTTGCGCCCTCCGACCGTTACCTTGTCGTCGCCGTTAGTCTGTCGCCGCCGCTAGTCTGTAGCGGCTGCTAGGTGCCAGGTCCAGACGGGCGGGACTGGCTGGCATGTTTGTGAGCACCGCATATTTTTGGGCAGATGGCGCCGGTCGGCGTCGGCTGGACCCGAGAGGATGGCGATCGCGTTGGCTAGATTCTTCACGCGCAGGCAGCTGCGGAGCAGGCCGATAGCCGGCTTGGCCGCGCTCGCCACCTGCGCTGGGGTCGGGATCGCGATCTCAGTCGGCTCTGCGGGCGCTGTCAGTACGACGGCCGCGACCACGACCTCAGCCGCCAGCGCGGCCGCTGTCACCGGATTCTGGAACGGCACCGATAGCAACAACATGGCCATCTCGGGCGCCGCGCCCTATCACACGCCCGCCATCGGCGGATACTACGGCGGGTACATCGGGATGGCCGGGAACTGGGCCGTCCGGGAGCACTGCGCTGGCACCAAGGTGGTGTGGTCGACGACCGACAGCAACGCCGCCCGCACCAACTTCGTGACATACCACAAGGGGATCGGCGTCGGCGTCTACTGGTTCATGGGCGGCCCAGGTGTCGATCCGCACTACAACGGGACCACCCATGAGGCCGCGGTCTGGGGGGACGCCCAAGCGGCCACGGCGCTGAGCGAGCTCGCCACGGCGACCGGGAGCCACAAGCCGAATTACCCGATCATCTTCATGGACGTGGAGCTGCCTGGGCACGCGCCTAGTTATACGCCGGCTTCCGACAATGGCTGGAATTCCGTGTACACCTCGGCGTGCAGCGGCATAGTCAAGTCCAGCTACGTCCCTGCGAGCGTCGACCGGGCGGAATTCAACGCCTTCGCCAACTTCGTGACCACTCGGTCGTCCTACAAGGCGGGCGTGTACTCGGCGCCGAGCATCTGGGGATCGATCTTCGGCAGCGGTAGCACCGCTTCCATCCCCAACACCTACGAGTGGACCTACACCGGCGATACCAGCAGCCTCAGCCACCACCCAAGCGGCTGGTGCCTATCAGGCACGAGCACGTGCGCGAAGTTCTTCGGCGGCGTGACCAGCGGATCGAAGTACGGCCTTATGTGGCAGTGGTCTGGCGGCGGCGGGACCTACAACGGCTTCGGCGACTTCGACCAGATCGACGCGAGCCGCACCCCGTAACGGAGATAGCCATGTGGCCGAGCAGAACCAAGATCATCGCGACGGCGGCGGCGGCCACGGCCGTCGCGGCGATCGCGTCTATCGGCACTATGATCGCAGTCCTGGCCGCCAACCCAGCTGCGCCGACGGCCCATCGAGCGGCCCAGCTGACGCCGCAGGCGACCCCGGTTCCGGTCGTCGCCCAGCCGCTGGTGTCACCGTTCACCGGTGAGCCGGTGAAGTCGCTTGGCGGCGTGCTCGCGGTCAAGATCGACAATATCGTCTTTGCCCGGCCGCAGACCGGGCTGACCGACGCGGACATCGTCTACGTGCTGCCGGTGGAGGGCGGTCTCACCCGGTTCCTCGCTGTTTTCTCGTCGCATTTCCCGCCTGTCATCGGACCGGTGCGCAGCGCCAGGAAAGACGACCTCGAACTGCTAGGCCAGTTCGGCCGTCCCGCGTTCGCGTTCTCGGGCGCGCAGGGACAGCTGCTGCCGGTCGTGGAGCATGCCCGCATCGTCGACCTGTACGCCGGGCGGGTAGGCGGCTACTACCGCAACTACGGGCGGATTGCGCCGTACAACCTGTTCGCGACCACGCGCACGCTGCTGTCGGAGGCCAAGGGCGCCAGCAAGGCGCACAGCATCGGTTTCAGGTTCGGCCCGGCGCCGGCAGGTGGTCAGGTCACTCGCTCGTATTCGGTGTCCTACCCAGCCACGAGCTACACCTTTACCTGGTCCGCGTCCAGGCATCACTGGCTGGTCACGATAGACGGCAGGTCGGCGACGACCACCGACGGAGGCCCGCTCGCGCCTGCCACTGTCGTCATGCAGCGCACAACTGTGCGCAAGTCCGGATACCTGGAATACGGCGTTCCTCCGCCGTACGCGGAGACTGTGGGTCACGGGACTGCGGTGGTGCTGCGGGGCGGGAAGGCCTACAACGTCCGATGGTCGCGGCCGAGTTTCAACGGGGGCACTACGTACACCACCATGTCGGGCCAGCGAATGACCTTCGCGCCCGGGCAAGTCTGGATCGTCCTGGTCGGCAACCGTGCCATCGAGGCAGGCTAGCCAGGGTCAGGCAGAGCAGTAATCTGATCTCCGCGCGGGCATAATCTGGCGTGTGGCTAATCTCGTGATCAACGACGACTCTGTGACGTTCCAGCTCTCTCTCGGCGAGAAGGCGGAAGCGCTGCACGGTGACCTGACTCTTCCGCGCAGCGCGATCACGGGCGTACGCGTTGTATCCAGCTCTATGGACGAGGTGCACGGCTTCAAGCTCGTGGGCTCGGGTATCCCGGGCGTGACAATGGTCGGCAGCTTCAAGGGCGGGGACGGCAGCACGTTCGCCGCTCTGTCATGGCAACGGGCCTGGCCTGGTGCTCGACCTCACGGGCCAGCACTACGACCACATCGTGCTGACGATCGACAATCCTGAACAGGTCGCAGCCGAGCTGGCCTAGCCCTCCGCCGCCGCGAGCTTGCCGAGCCGGGTCAGGGAGTCATGCGCCTCCGCCATGATCCGCTCGATGAGCTCCGCGCACGAAGGTACGTCCTCGATCAGCCCGACGACCTGGCCCGCCGCCATCACGCCGAGGTCGGGCCGACCGTCCACCATCGCGGCCTTCAGCAGCATCGGGGTGTTCGCTGCCATCAGGACCTGGCTCCAGCTCAGCTCAGTGCTGCGCCGCATCGCCTGGCCCTGCCTGATGAGCTCCGCCCAGCTGAGTCCTGACAGCTTGCGGAATCCGGCCGCGTTCCGCGCCGCACGCACCACGCCGGTCAGCTGACCGGACCGTTCCAGGCCTTCGATCAGGGGCGTGCGCAGGACTCGGTGCGGCACGCCGTCCACCCGCGTGGTCACCACAGTGTCGGTCAGCGTCTTGCCGAGGTAGACCTGCTTGACCTGATCGGCGACGGGACTGTCGGTCGTGAGCAGGAACCGGGTGCCCATCGCGATCCCCTCGGCCCCGTAGGCCAGCGCCGCGACAAGACCCCGCCCGTCAAAGAAACCGCCGGCCGCGACGACCGGGATATCCACGGCCGAGACGACCTGCGGGAGTAGCAGGCTGGTCGGGATCGGCCCGGTGTGCCCGCCGCCCTCGCCGCCCTGCACGATGACCGCGTCGGCGCCCCACTGTGCGACCTTCTCAGCGTGCCGTCGTGCACCGACCGACGGGATCACGATCACCCCGGCGTCCTTCAGCCGCTTGATCATGTCCGCCTTGGGCGCCAGCGCGAACGATGCCACGCGCACGCCAGCGCTGATCATCAGCTCGATACGGTCCGCGGCGTCGGGCGCATCGGCGCGAAGGTTCACGCCGAACGGGGCGTCGGTGCGCTCCTTGACCGCGGCGAGCGCAGTCCGCAGCGCGTCCAGCGTCATCGTGGCCGAGCCGATGATGCCCAGGCCGCCAGCCGCGGACGTCGCGGACGCGAGCCGCGCGCCGGCGACGAAGCCCATCCCGGTCTGCACAATCGGGTACCGGATGCCAGTAAGGTCCGTCAGCCGCGTGCGGATGGGGGCCGCAGCGCCGGTCGTCACGCCAGCTCCTCGTCGCGCCGCGAATCCGGGTCCAGGCGCTCCCGGATCAGCGTGACCTCGGCCGCCGTCGGCCGCCTCGTGTGCGGCACCTGGTACGGCGCCGCCAGCAGGAAGCCGGTGGCCTCGGCCACCTCGGACACCGAGACGCCCGGATGTACTGACCGCAGCCGCATGGAGTGCTCGGGACCGCCGAAGTCGAGGACGGCCAGGTTCGTCACCACACGGCGGAGCTCGTGGAATCCGGCAGTCCGGCCGGACAGCCCTTTCGCCCGGTCGTAGCCGACTCCGCTGGCCATGTCGACCTGGTCGACGAACACTCGGCGCGAGTGCTTGGGTACCCAGTAGCTCACCGGATGGTTCACGGTATTGCCGGGCGCGCCGCGGACGCCGAGCAGCTGCGCCTTCGGCCGCGCCCAGTCCCCGATGCACGAGATGTTCTGATTGCCGAACACGTCGAGCTGCGCCGCGCCCATCATCACGTGCCGTTTGCCCGCGGCCAGCATGGTGAACACCTCGCGGAACGGTAGCCACCCCTCCGCGACCTGCTCGCCGCCTCCGTCGCGGGCGTCGTCGCTGGCGGCGCCGCGCAGCAGCGTCGCCTCGCCGTCGGTCAGCAGCAAGTCCGGTTCGAAGGTGAGCTGCGCCAGCCGGGCGCCCAGGGTCGGGATGACACCCATCGGGCTGGCCAGTATCGCCCCGTCACCACGCCACGCCTCCGCGCAGGCAACCACGCAGATCTCGGCCAGCGTCGGCTCGCCCCCGGTGGCCGTCACGGCCGGACCGCATCGTCGGCCTGGCTGGCTGACCGCGCGCCAGCCTCAGCCCGCTCGGCGGCAAACTTCGCGACCGCCGCCTGGTAGTCCGGCTCCCCGCCCGCGAGGAACTCGGACGCAAACCTCGCCCACGCTTCCGGGCTTGCGGCAGACCGCGCGTACAGCGCCTGGAATGCCTCGTCCCGCCCGTAGTCCGGCACACAGCTCGTGAAGTGCGCGCCATTGGGCGTCTCCACGACTCCGGTGACCATGGCCCGGTTGATGAGCAGACTCTGCTGCGGCCCGCTCGCGAGCAGATCCGCCGTCGGGACAATCCGCTCACAGGACATGTAAGCCCGCTTGGCGGCCAGGCAGTACAGATTGTCGAAGTACGGATCCGGCCCCAGGTACTGGCCGTTGCCGCGCGAGTCGGCACGGTTCATGTGGATGAGCGCTGCGTCCAGCGGGCGGGCCGGCACCGCGACGAACTCCTCGCCGTCGGCGTACGGCGACCGGATTGTCCGCAGCTCGGGGTTGACGCGCAGCACGTCGGAGCCGAGCCCGGCGCGCATGGGCAGGAACGGCAGCCGGTGCGCCGCGGCAAGCAGCGCCCAGTGCAGCATGCCCTCGTCGAGCTCGGTTAGCTTGATGGCGCCGCTCTGCCGGGCCAGCCGGAAGTGCGGCTCGAGCGGGATCGAGTCCAGGGATACGAATCCGGTCACTACCCGCCGGACCTTGCCCGCCGCCACGAGCAGCCCGACGTCAGGACCGCCGTAACTGACGATCTCCAGATTCGTCAGGTCCGACGCGGCAAGCGCCCGGACCAGCGCCATGGGCTTGCGCCGTGAGCCCCAGCCGCCGATCCCTATCGTCATGCCGGACCGCAGCTCGCCCATGACCTGCGCGACCGTCATGATCGCCCCGGTCCTGCCGTCGGCGTCAGCCACTACGAGGTCCGTCGACGAACGACTGCCGCGCCTGGTCAGAGATCCCGGTCAGGTTCAGCTCGAACGTGAACCCTTGCTCATAGCGGTACGAACGACGCATGTCGACCGGCTCGATGCCGTTCAGCGACTGCTTCGCCAGCCGGATGATCTCGCCGTCCTTGGCCGCTACCTTGGCAGCGAATGCTCGAGCCGCCGCCTGTAGCTCGGCCGCGGGCACGACGTCGAGGACTGTGCCGTACCTCTTCAGTTCCAGAGCGGGAACGGGGTCGCACGTGTACACCATCGCTCGCATCAGCTGCTGCGGCACGAGGCGAGACAGGTGCGTCGCCGCCCCGAGCGCGCCCCGGTCGATCTCAGGCAACCCGAAGGTCGCGTCGTCCGCGGCGATGACGATGTCCGCGCTGCCGGCGAGCCCGACGCCGCCACCGAGGCAGAATCCCTGGACCGCGGCGATGACCGGCACGGCGCACTCGTACACGGCCGCGAACGCCGCGTAGCAACCGCGGTTCGCGCCGATCAGGGCGTCGTGTCCGGGCGACCGCTGCATCTCCTTGATGTCGACGCCCGCGCAGAAGCCGCGCCCACGAGCCGCGAGGATCACGACGCGCACGGCGGAATCCTGACCAGCCTTCGAGATCGCGTCCGCCAGGTCGAACCAGCCCTGCACCGGCAGGGCATTGACGGGCGGAAAGTCGATCACGACCTCCGCGATGCCGTCGCTGGTGTGCGTCTCGATGCCCATGACGGATACCCCGCTCGCACGTTAACCTAGCGTTTGCTTGGGCAGCGTAACACGACGGTCAGGCGACCAGCCGTGGAAGCGAAACGCCTGCTGACCAGGCTGATATGCGCATTATCCAGAGCAGCGATGAGTACTTCGCGTTGTCTTTCGTCTTCAGTCTGGACTAGACGCGGCGCGAGCTCTGAGAGCTGCGCGTTCCGGCTTAGCGCTGCAAGCCGCGTGTCTGGTCATCCCCTGCCAGGTGGATTAGAAGGCCAGATGGACGGCTTGATAGCGCGGGGTGCCCCGGTCAACCGGCGGCAGGCTCGAGCGGGGCAGGATATCCCGCACCATCCAGAGGCAGTCCGCGGGCTGGTTTTAGTCAGGTCCTGAGAGACCACCGGGTGCCGTCGGCGTCATCAGCGATCTGGACGCGGCAGCTGCGAGGGCGGCCCGAATCGCGTCGGACTCGGCGTAACGCCCCTGTCCCCGCAGCGCTGACCGGAGTTCTACTAGCGGTTCGATAGCGGGCCGCAGCTTGTCGACGCGGGTCGCGGAGGCCTTCGGTCACGACCTCGTCGAGCCTGCCGATCATGCCGCGGAGCACGGCTCGCGCCTGCTCGGTGCCCTGATCCTCATCGGTGTCGGCCATCCACGCGTGCACGGCGTACTCCAGGTCCAGGATGATCATGATCAGCCCTTTGCCGTCGCGGTCGGCGAGTGCAGCCTCGAACTGGCGTTCCGCGCGCTCGACGACATCGGTCAGCGGCAGCGGCGAGTCGACCTCGGTCTCGTCGGGAACGGGGGCCGACGAGGCAGCGGCCGGGACTGCGAGGGCCCCCGTCCGGATCGTCGCCCGCAGGTCCGCTATCGGCAGGACGGCCGGTGCTCGCAGGACCGTGGACACGCCGTTCTTGCGGATCGTGAGGCCGCCACGGCCGCGCACCTCAGCAGTATCCGCGACCAGATCGAAGATGACCGCAGTGTGCTCGTCCACGCCCAGCACTGCCGCGTCGGCAGGCAGCTCGCGCTCCATCACGGCGAGCCGTCGCTCACCCAGGTAGCAGAAGCGGGTGTCGTGCGTGCCGCCTTCGGCATTGTCATAGTGCGGGATCACCGCGACACGCAGGCCAGCCGCCGCGAGCAAGTCGAGGCCGGGCAGCCAGTGCGGCGGCTCGCCGACCTTGTAGATCTCATAGACGGGCACCGCGGCCAGGCCAGCCGTGGCAGCTGCAGCCGACGCCAGCACGGTCACTCCGGTCCCGCTCGCGATGCGCTCGCGCAGCGCCTGACCAAGCGGGCGGTCACGCCAGCGGCTCAGCGCGTAAGAAGGACTGCCAGGGCCTGCGAAGACCCAGTCGGCCGAGCGCGCCCTGGCGGCGTCACGGCTCGCAGCCGTTTCCGCCGCGCCCGCTGCATCAACGGCCTCCGCCCCTGCCGACTCGTCTGGACTCGACAGGACGGTCACGTCCAACCCGACGCTGCCGGCGAAGTACGAGATCGCACGGCCGGAGATGTCGGCGGCGTTCTCCTGGAATGCGTAAGGAGCATCCATCAAGATCGCGTCAGGCCGACCGCCCCCGAGCCGGTCTACGAGTGCCTTGTGGATGGTGACCATCGTCGGGCTAGTCTCGCCGGAGCCCATGATGGCGAGGACCCGGCAGTCTGGCTTCATCCGCCACCTCGTCGCGTGAAAATGCGGACGCTGGCTAGCCTAGCGGCGCCTGCCGACAGCCTCAGGTTGGCAGTCACCAGTTAGGACGGAACTCAGTTAGAGCGGGACACTGAGTTCACCTCGGGGTCGACGATGTGAGCGGAGAGCCGGATGCGGTTTGTGTTCAGCCCGCCAGCGGGCGAGGTGTCCGGCCTGCTGACGTTGCCGTGGACGCAGCCGCTGGACCGCTGGCACGACGAGCGGCTGGTGGAAATCCGGCAGCGCGGCATCTCGCGGCACGTGGTCAGGTTCGTGGCGGACAGCGGCGGGCTCTATGCGCTCAAGTCGATGAGCGAGACGCTGGCTCGCCGCGAGTACCGCCTGCTGCGCACCCTCGCCGACCTCGGCATCCCGGCCGTCGAGGTGGTCGGCATCGTCATCGACCGCGGTCGCGACGAGGACGCGATCCTGGTCACGCGGTTCCTCGAGTACTCCAGCACCTACCGGGCGCTGTTCTCAAGCCGCCGCGGCGGCCTGCCGACCGACAGCTTGCTCGACTCCCTCGTCGAACTGCTCGTCCGGCTGCACCTGTCCGGCTTCTTCTGGGGCGACTGCTCGCTGTCGAACGCCCTGTTCCGTGCAGACGCAGGTACTTATCAAGCCCACCTGGTCGACGCGGAGACGAGCGAGAAGCACACGACGCTGACCGACGGGCAGCGCGGCTTTGACCTGGAGCTAGCGGCCGAGCGTGTGTGTGGCGAGCTGATGGACCTCCAGGCAGGGGATCTGCTGCCGGACGACGTCGATCCAATCGAGGTCAGCGAGGATCTCGTGCGGCGATACCGGGATTTGTGGGAGGAGCTCAACCACGAGGAGCTGTTCAGGCCCGAGGACCAGCGGCACCGGATTGCCAAGCGGCTGCGGCGGCTCAACGAGCTGGGCTATGACGCAGACGAGGTCGAGCTGATCGACGGAGCCGATGGCACGCGGCTGCGAGTGCGAACCAAGGTCGCCGAGTCCGGCCAGAGCAGCCGCCAGCTATTCCGGCAGACCGGGATCAGCGCCGAGGAGCACCAGGCGCGCAGGCTGCTCAACGACATCGCGAGCTTCCGCGCCTACAAGGAGCAGAAGCTCGGCCAGCCTGTACCCGAGATCGTTGCCGCGCACCGATGGCTCGAAGAGGTCTATGACCCGGTCATCGCGGCAACCCCGGCGCAACTGCGCGGTCGGCTGGCGCCGCCCGAGATCTTCCACGAGATCCTGGAGCACCGGTGGTACATGTCCGAAGCCGTCGGCCGGGACGTCGGCACGACCGCCGCGGCGCGCTCCTACTTCGACACCGTGCTGCCGGCCGTACCTCAGCCGCTTAGCGCCCAGGCCTAGCATGAGCCGCGTGCCTGCGGAGCGCGGCCAGTCGGCCGAGACTGACACCATGCGGCCGGACACGGCAGTCGTGATCACCGGCGGTACTCGGGGCATCGGGGCGGGCCTGGCCGCAGCGTTCCTCGCAGCCGGCAGCCATGTCCTCGTCTGCGGCCGGAGTGCTCCCCAAGAGGTGGCCGCATTGCCGTCGGCCGGAGGGGCCGTACTGCCGCCGGCCGGAGGCCGGACCGCGGTCTTCTGCCAGGCGGACGTCCGTGACCCAGAGCAGGCCAGCCGCCTCATCCGCACCGCGCAGGCTGAATTCGGCCGGGTCGACGTGGTTATCAGCAATGCAGGCGGCTCGCCTGAAGCGGCGGCGGCCACCGCGTCGCCGCGTTTCCATCAAAAAATCATTGAGCTGAACCTCATCGCGCCGCTGCACGTGGCCCAGAGCGCCAACGAGGTCATGCAGGAACAAGATGGCGGCGGCACGATCATCATGATCGGCAGCGTGAGCGGGAACCGGCCGTCGCCGGGCACAGCCGCGTATGGTGCCGCCAAGGCCGGGCTGCACCACCTGGTCACCAGCCTGGCTATCGAGTGGGCACCGCAGGTACGCGTCAACTGCGTGGCGCCGGGCTTCGTCGAACCGAAGAGACCTCAGGTCACTACGGTGACGCCGACGGCGCCGACGCGGTCCGCCGGACCGTGCCACTCCAGCGCATGGCGACGCCAGCCGACGTCGCGGGCGCGTGCTTGTTCCTCGCTTCGCCGCAAGCTGCGTACATCAGCGGCGCCACGCTGCTGGTGCATGGCGGCGGTGAGCCGCCCGGCTTCCTGGCGGCGCGCGGTTCTGGATGAGTCCGCGGGACGCTGCTTCACGGTCGGACCACTCCCCTATACCGTCGGCCGCTTGGCCGGTATACCCTCCGAGGAAATAGAACACGTTTCACTTGAGGGGCACGCGATGGTCGCTTCGATCAAGACGCACCGGGATGAAGTAGGGCTAACCGACGGCGAGCTGCTGATCGACGGGTCCTGGGGACCAGGCTCGTCGGACCAGGCCTGGACTCACAGTCACCCAGCGACGGGCGAGGATGTCGCCTCGTTCCCGGTCGCCAGTCCCGCCGATGTGGACCAGGCGGTCCGCGCGGCGCGGACAGCGTTCGACACCGGCACCTGGCCACGGGCCCGTGCCAACGAGAAGATCCGGGTGCTGCGCAAGATCGGCGACCTCGTTCGTGAGCACGGCGACGAGCTGCTGGCGCTGCAGGCACTGGACAATAGCGTGCCGCTCAGCTTCGGCGCCGTGTACGGGATGTCGCCGACGTTCGTCGCGGACGTCTTCGACCATCACGCCGGCTGGGTCGACAAGCTCGGCGGCGAGACACTGCCGCCCTATCAGGGCGGCGATCACCTGGCGATGACGCTCCGCGAGCCGATCGGCGTGGTCGCGGCCATCGTGCCCTGGAATGCTCCGCTGCTCCTGACCGCGCAGAAGCTCGCCCCAGCGCTCGCGGCTGGCTGCACTGTCGTGCTCAAGCCGTCTGAGTACGCGACGTTCGCGGTACTGCGGCTTGTCCGCCTGATCGAGGAGGCGGGGCTGCCGGCGGGCGTGCTCAACGTCGTCACCGGTCCAGGCAACCCGACTGGCGACGCGCTGATCAACCATCCGATGGTCGACAAGATTTCCTTCACGGGGAGCCGCGCGGTAGGGCGGAAGATCATCGAGGCATCGGCGAGCACCTTCAAGCGGGTCAGCCTGGAGCTCGGCGGGAAGAGCCCCGCACTGGTGTTCGCCGACGGGGACGCCGGCACCGCCGCCGCGATCACTATGGGCACCGTCACGCTCGGCCTGTCCGGGCAGGTCTGCCTGGCGCAGACCAGGGCCCTGGTACACCGTGACAAGGTCGACGAGTTCCTGGGCATGGCCGAGATGATTGCCGGAATGGTGAGCTACGGCAATCCGTTCGACCCCGCCGTCACCTCGTCACCACTGATTAACACACGCCAGCTCGACCGCGTCATCGACCTCATCGGCAAGGGCCAGGAGGAAGGCGCCCGGCTCGTCTGCGGCGGTACGCGCGGTGACGGCGACCTGGCGGCGGGCAACTTCGTGACGCCGACTCTCTTCACCGATGTCCACAACGACATGACGATCGCCCGCGAAGAGATCTTCGGTCCCGTGCTCTCGGTGATGCCCTTCACCGACGAAGACGAGGCCATCAAGATTGCCAACACGACCGAGTACGGCCTGGCAGCGACGGTATGGACGGCTGACATCAAGCGCGCGCTGCGGATGACCAGGGCACTGCGTGCTGGCACCGTCGGCATCAACGGGTACGCCCTCGAACCGCACGCGCCATTCGGCGGATATCAGCAGTCGGGCATCGGCAGAGAAGGCGGCCGCACGGCGATCGAGTCCTATACCGAGGTCAAGACGGTGTTCATCCCGACCACCGACGAAATGATTTGACATCCTCCTGGCCCGCACGGGCAAGGATTTCAGACAGTTCGCCTATGTGAGCAGGCGGATCGGCTGTGGTTCGCGGTTCCTAGGCCCGGCTTCCCGGAGGCCTCCCCGCGCAGACACGGCATGCCCTGCCGCGATGTTGCGTGCCGCATTTACGTCGGCGTTGCAGGCGTATCGACAGGACGCGCAGACGAAGAGCGCTTGGTTCTTGCGGTTCTCCGGTGCGATATGCCCGCATGCCGAGCATCGCTGACTGGTGTAGGCGGCCTTCACTCTTTGCACTCTGCCCGGAGCCTTATCGTCCAGACGACGTGCCAGTCTGCCCCAACCTGAAGCGAGAATCCCCCGATTCAGACCCGCTCTCTGCGGCACATTGCGACCTGGCTGATCAACGCTGCCCCTAGCTGACCGAACCATGTTGCGGATCCTCAAGTCCTCAATGCGGATCAGATCGAATCGACGCGCTATTGCTGTGGACGTCTGCTCGCACCAGTCCCTGCGCATCTCCGTCTGCTTTCCGTGCAATCGGGCAACCTGATTTCTCACATGCGCCCGACGCCTGGAACCCTGCTTGGCGCGCGACAGCTTCCGCGTGAGCAAGCGTAGGCGTCGCCGCTCAGGAGGGCTCAGTCGCGGCATATTGAGCAGTTCGCCCGTCGAAAGAGCCGCTGCCACTGCGATGCCGCGGTCGATGCCCACGACCTCGCCTGTGCCTGGACCAGGGATCGGCTCGGGAATGACAGCGAATCCGATGTGCCAACGGCCCGCCGGATCCAGGGTTACCCGGAAAGACTTAGCGGCCGCCGGAACGGGACGCGACCACCGGAATCGCACCCAACCAGCCTTAGGAATCTTGACGGCCGCGATGTTGGCGTTCAGCCTGCGGACGTGTTGGGGCTTGACGCCGACTATCCGGAACCCCTCGCGCCGTCCAGCCTTTCGCCACGACGGCCGCCCGTGAGTACCGTTCCGGAATTTCGCTGTTGCCTCAGCGAAGTCTCGCAGTGCCTGCTGCTGGACGATGGCGCTGCCACTAGCCAGCCAGTCGAATGCTCGCCGTGCTTCGGTTAACTGGCGGCATTGCTCCGCCAAACCTGGCGCGGCCTTGCGTCCCGGCCGCCAGTGCAGGTGCTGCTCGCATGCAAGATTCCATACGAATCGCGCATGCCCGCAGTGTGCGCGCAGGACCGCCTCTTGGTCCGGATTGGGTTGCAGCCTGTACCTTGACACGATTCGAACGTACTAGCGACTACTGACAGTTTTCAGCCCGCTTTCTAGACCTCACGGACGGCCGGGCATCCTGTTTGTCCACATCCGACCAGAGCCGCCAGTCGTCTCCAGTCCAGGCCGAAGGCAGCTCCAACAGGCACGCCAGCACGCTGCAGCAGCTGGCGACATCAGGTTCCGGCACCCCGCGAGCGGTCAGTCGAAAGCGGGGTGGCATCGGGGGACCGAGGCAAGGGCGCCGCCACGAGCGTGTGGAAGAAGGCCGCGATGTCCATCAGGATGCGCACGCGATCGTGAGGATTGCCATCGCGATGGCCAGCGCCGCCTCGAGCGAAACAACCCGATGACGCACGAATCCTCCAGCTGGTCCGCCTGCGCGACCGCAAGCGTAGACAGGCGCAGACTCACCAGCTCCTTTCAGAATGCGGCCGTCGGCCGCCCGAACATAGGGACGAAGGTCGCCACGTGCCATCCGAAGTGCCCGAACGCCAAAAGGCACACGTCGGCGAGCGCGGCCGAGTCAGCGACTACGCTTCAGGAAAGCGCGTCTCCTGCCAGTGACGACGGCAGGCCGAGGGCCGGGAACAAGGCCGGGCCGAAGGTCGTGATCTCGGCGATGACGCCGTCGGCGACCCGCAGCACGTCGAGCTTGAATGGGCGAAAGAGCGTGTCGCCCGGCCGCCGCAGGTAGCTTCCGGCGGCGGGCATCCTGTTGGTGGCGGTCGGCAAGAGCCGCCAGTCGCCGTCCCGGTTCGGCCCGAAGGCCCGCTCCAACAGCGGCGCCATGCCGTCCAGGCCTTGGAAGCAGTACGGATATGGCGGCATGGTGACCCTGATGTCCGCGGCCGAGATCCTCAGGATTGCCTCCGGGTCATACCGCTCGTGCGCCTCGATGAACTGCGCCAGCAGCTGGCGTTCGGCGGCACTCGGCTGCCTGGCCGGCCAGTCCGCGCGCCGTGGCGGCAGGTGCTCGCGGAGCTGCGATCGGGCGCGCTGGACAGCGCTGTTGGCCGCGGCAACGCTGATGCCGAGCAGCGCGGCGGCATCGGCAGCGGACCAGCCGAGCACGTCCCGGACGATCAGCGCGGCCCGCTGCCGCGGCGGCAGTACCTGGAGAGCGGCCAGGAACGCTAGCTCGATCGTCTCGCGCTCGATGGCCACGTCCGCTGGCTCGTCGCCAACGGACACCTCATCCAGCAGCAGATCGGGATACGGCTGCAGCCACGGCACGTCGGCGTAGGTGGTCACCGCCGCTGCCTGGCGCGACCGCTGGCGGAGCATATCCAGGCACACGTTCGTGGCGATGCGATAGAGCCACGCTCGGTATTCGGGACCGTGGCTCAGGCCTTCCCGCCCGCGCCAGGCTCGCAGCAGCGCTTCCTGGACTGCGTCCTCGGCGTCATCGAAGGACGCGAGCATCCGGTAGCAGTGCAGGTGCAGTTCGCGGCGGTGCAGCCTGGCTAGCTCGTCAAACGCGGCCTGGTCGCCCGCGGCCGCAGCATTCGCGAGCGCGGCGCCCGCGCTCACCGCGCCGCCTCGCCCGCCTTGACCTCCTGGACCTCCTCGACCTCCTGGACCTCCTGGACGAGCCAGCCGTTGCCGTCGGGGTCGCTGAACGACAGGAACGAGTTGTATCTGGCCCGCTGCGGGTCGGGGCCGGGCACCTGGCCGCCGGCGCCGAAGTGGAACACCTCGCTGACGTCCATGCCGCGGCCAGCAAGCTCGGCCCTGGCCGCGTCGATGTCGGTCACGATGAGGTGCAGGCCCTGGATCGAGCCGGCGGCCTCCGGATTGCGCATGAGAGTTACCGAGCACGCCGACCCCGCGGGTGTGAGCTGGACGATGCGGAAATCCTCGCCGGCCCGGTGATCGACATCCAGCCGGAAGCCGGCCTGGTCGATGTAGAAGGCCTTGGCCCGGTCAATATCGTCGACCGGGAGTATGACGAGCTCGAGCTTGAAGTCCATGGCAGCAGCCTCCTTGGCAGTCAGTTGATACGTGATGCCATGTGAAACGAACGCGAGCGGCAAAACTCATCGGTACAGCGATGAGGTCTCGCGCGCGAGCGGCGCAGGTTGGGCGCCCTGCCGCTATCCGAGCAGCTTGGAGTGATCCCAGGAGATGATCCTGACCGGATCGACGATATAGCCGTAGCGCTTCCGGGCCGCATTCGCCACATAGTCGGTGATCGCGTCACCGCTCTGCCCGCCCGGTCCGCCGGCCAGCGATCCTCCCATGACTTCGCCGATGGACATGCCGATCTTGAGGACCGCGTCGACGTCCGTGATGGTCTCGACCGTGCCCTGAATCTGCACGCCGCGCAGGTCGAAGTACGCCTCCCCGGTCTCAATCAGGCAGCTGATGCGCGGGTCGCGAGCCAGGTTCAGTGCCTTCTGCGACGTCCGGTACGTCCAGAACGCGATCTTGCCATCCACGAGCGCGTAATACATCGTGACCAGGTGCGGATAGCCGTCCGGATTGATCGTCGCGAGCTGAACTTTGCGATTTCCGGCCAGCATGGCCGCGACCTGGGCGTCACTCATCTGGACGCGGTCGCGCTGCTTCGCCACTACCGACTCCCGCCCGCCCCGAATCCGATCGTCTCCGTGGCCAGCGCGAGGGTGTCCTCACACAGGAACCCGGCGCCCGACGGCCCGGTCTCAAAGCCAGATAGGGCGTCGGCGATGGCGTCCAGCGTCCACATCCCGTCCGGCGACCCGTGCTCATTGGCATGGAACGTGGCCGCCACCGTCGGTGCTGCCATCACGGCCGCCACGCCCCCGTGCACCACGAAGACCTCGCCGTTGATGTTCGCGGCGGCTGGACTCGCGAGGTAGGTCACCAGGGGCGCGACGTATTCCGCGCCGAGCGGATCGGGCCCGTCCGCGGGCGCGGCGCCCATCAGGTCGCCCGTCATCGCCGTCCGCCCGCGCGGGCAGATCGCGTTCGCCCGCACGCCGTACCGGGCGCAGCTACGCGCGGTCGTAAGCGTCAGCGCGGTGATGCCGCCCTTGGCGGCCGCGTAGTTCGGCTGACCCGACGAGCCCAGCAGGAACGCCTCGGAAGAGGTGTTGATGACCCGCGCGTACACCTCACCGCCGGCCTGCTTGCTCGCCTCCCGCCAGTACGCCGTGGCTACCCGGCTGGTTAGGAAATGGCCGCGCAGGTGCGTGCGCAACACCACGTCCCACTCGTCCGGCGACATCGAGAAGATCATCCGGTCGCGGAGCACCCCGGCGTTGTTGACGAGGATGTCCAGCCTGCCGAACTCGCGCAGCGCTGTGGCGAGCAGCTCCTGCGCTGTCGACCACTCCCCGATGTCGCCGGCGCTGGTCACCGCGGTGCCGCCCGCGGCCCTGATCTCGGCGGCGGTGTCGTCGGCCCCGTTCCCGTCCATGTCATTAATAATGAGACTGGCGCCAGCGGCGGCGAGCCCTAGCGCCTCTGCCCGGCCAAGGCCGTGGCCCGCGCCGGTCACGATCGCCGCGCGGCCATCGAGGCTTAGCTGGTCGGTCATGCTGGCAGCTCCTTTGTCAGTAGCCAGGTCCGGACAGCATGCCCCCGTCGACCACGAACTCGCTGCCCGTGCAATAGGACGACTCGTCCGACGCGAGGTAGACGACCAGGTGGGATACCTCGGACGACTTGGCGAAGCGCGAAATCGGCAGCGACCGCATGAAGCCCTCGCCGTCGCTAATGTCGGTGAAGGATTCGAACGCGGTCGCGGTCATGGTGGTCATGATGCCGCCTGGATGCACCGAGTTGACGCGGATGCCTAGCTTTCCAAGCTCCTGTGCCGCCGACCTGGTGACGCCCCTGATCCCGAACTTGCTGGCACTGTAAGCGGACATGCCAGCCGCCCCAGTGAACCCCTCGACCGAGGAAATGTTGATGATCGAGCCGCCGCCGGCTGCCGTCATCGGTTCGATCACGTTCTTGACGCCGAGCCATTCGCCGATCAGGTTCACGTCGATGACCCGGCGGAATTCAGCCAGGGTCATGTCGGCGATCTTCTTGTTCGCCAGGATGCCAGCGTTGTTGACAAGCACGTTCAGGGTGCCGAACGCCTGCGTGGTCGCGGCCACGGCGGCGGCCCAGTCAGCCTCGCTGGTCACGTCCTGGTGGATGTAGCGGCAGTTGTCCTCGCCGAGTTCGGCGGCTAGTTCCTTGCCCTTGTCGTCGAGGATGTCGCCGAGCACGACCTTGGCGCCCTGCGCGACGAAGTGCCGGGCGTGCGACTTGCCCATGCCCCGCGCGCCGCCTGTGATCAGCGCTACCTTCCCGTCGAGCCGGCCCATCGTCACCTCTGGTGTGTCAGTGCTTCTGGTGTGTCAGTGCTTCAGGTGTGCCAGTGCTTCTGGTGTGCCAGTGCTTCGGTGTGTGAGTGCTTCCGGTGTATCAGTGCACTCGCGGGCGCGAGCAGGTCAAACAAACGCTTGCTTGGTGAGCAGGGTAACAGCGCCGCCGGAGCGGTAGCCAGGGCCGAAGGCAGATGCACGGCCCGAATCTGGCAGGGCAGACGCGCGGCCCGATCCTGGTGGACGATCCGACACAGCCGGCTGTGTCGGATCTTCCGTGATCACTGTCCGACCGGCAGCCTGTCATGCCCTCAGCGGGTCAGCGGGTGCTACGGGATCGCAGATGGACTGGTAATCCCGTCGAACAGCAGCCGCAGCAACGCGTCCACGACCTGGTCCGTGCTGAAGCCGCCGGCCTGGCGCCAGTTCATAGGTAGCCAGAGGATGTCGCGCAGGAGCCGGTAGGTCAGCCTGACGTCCAGGTCGTCGCGGAAGGCCCCGGCCTCCTTGCCGCGCTCGAGCTGGCTGATCCAGATCTGCTCGATCTCACGCAGGTCCTTGCGCATGTAGGCGAACCGCGGCTGCGTGCTGAAGTAATTCCAGTCGTTCTGCAGCATGGTCAGCGCTGCGTGATGCCGGGCCAGCGTGTGGCTGCTGGATCGCACGATGCGCTCGAGCACGTCGGCTGGATCGGTGCCCGTGGCGACGGCCGAGCGATAATCAGCGAGCACCTCGTTGAGGAAACCGGCCAGCACCTCGTCGCCGATGGCTTCCTTGGAGTCGAAGTGATGGTAGATGCTGCCGGACAGAATCCCGGCTGCCTCGGCTATCTCCCGGACGGTCGTGGCGCGGAAGCCCTTCTGGGCAAACAGTTCGCTCGCGATCCTGACCACGTCTGCCCGCCGCTGCGACCCGACGGCGCCATTGGCGGCGCGTGGCGCCCTGCTCACAGGCTGGCTCTTCCGCGTCGCGCCCATCGAGCCATTATGGCTGGCGGCCGACCAACCTCCCAAGCGCTTGCTTGCCTGAGCGGAGGAAGACGCTACGTCCCGGCCGGATAACTGGCGGCAAGGGCCGCGCCGGCCTGATCGGCGAGGGCCACGGCGACCAGCAGTTGCTCGCGCGTCGGCCGCGCGCCCGGCTGCGGCTGCATCAGGAATCGGCCTTGAAGCCTGCCGCCGCTCTCGACCAGGAGCTCGATGCCGGCCTCCGCAGGCAGGCTTTCCGATCGAAGGTCGTACGTCTTGCCCTCCAGGACGACGTTTCCGTTATGGCGCAACCTCGCCGGGCGGCCGATGCCGGCGACGCCGTACTGGAACTGGCAGGAGCGCAGCGACAAGAGCTGGGCGAGCGAGGCCGCAATCCGATCGGTCAGCGTGGCCGGCGAGTCGCCGGTCGCCACCGCGCGGGCCGCGTCGTTGATACCGTCCAGGTAACCGGCTCGCCTGCTGGCCGTGGCATGCTGCCGCCGTCCCCAGACCGCGATCTCAGTCACCACTACGCCGATGACCAGCAGCAAGACCGTCGTCTCGATATCAGTCGCCCGTGAGATGGTGAACTGCTCATACGGGCGAGTCAGGAAGAAGTCGAACCAGGCGGCCGCCGAGACGGCCGCGACGTAGCCCGCCAGCCGGTTCCCGGTGGCGGCCACGGCGACCACTAGCAAGATCATCGCCAGCGCCACGTCGGTGTTGGCGAAGTTCGTGCGGAATGGCACCAGGATCGCCGCCAGCGCAAGCGGCAAGCCCAGGCCCGCGGCGATCGCCAGACGGTCGCGGCCCAGCCAGCCGACTACGGCGGCGCGGCGCGCACCTGCGATCGGCGGGTCTGCACTCGGCGAATCCCCGCTCGGCGGAACTGCAGGCCTGTCCGGACCCGTCATGGCCACCTCCAAGCCCGCGGCCTACGCTGCTGCCGGCCCGGGCATTCACGGCCGCGAGCATTCCTACTGGCCAGGCTAACCGGGCTAGCGGCGGCCGCGGCCGGCTGGCGCCAACGCATACGCAACCTATGCGGAGCGGCCGCGCCCAACCGCGCGGGCGACGAGCTGACGGCCCTGAGAACCGGTCGCCAGCAGAGTCACGAGGCACACCGCAGCCAGCAGCGCGTACGGCACGAAGTCTGAGGTCAGCTGCGCAATCCCGCCCGAGGCGACGGCACCGATGCCCTGGCCGCAGGCCCAGGCGAGGTTGCCGAGGCCGAAGGCCAGCCCCTGATTGAGCTGGAGCTTGTCCGCACCGGCGCTGAGGAGCGTCATGGCGGGAGTGAACAGGGTGCCGAAGGCGGGCATGCCGACAATGAGCAGCGCGATGAGCCACGGTGCCGGCGCGAGAGCGGGTGCCAGCAACGCCACCACGACGGCCGCCGAGAGCGAGATCCGGACCGGTACAAGCGGACCACGCCGATCCGCCAGCCGACCGCTCAGCGGCGCTAGGCCGGTCTCGATCGCGGCCGAGGCGAGGAACGTGATTCCGATCAGCGTGGCGTCGACGCCGAGGCGTCCAAGCCTTAGCGGCGCCAGCACATCGATGACACCGAATGCCAGCCCAGCGAGCATGGTGAGCCACATGCCCGCGGTCACCCGCAAGTCGCGGAGCGCCGGCAACGCGGCAGCAAGCCCCTGCGGCTCGACTGCGTGTGGTCGCGGCACCGCGAACGACACGATCATCAGCGCGCCGCCCGCCACGGCCGCGGCCGAGAACGCCAGCCCGGTTCCGACGTGGCTCGCGACGGCCCCGACTACTGGTCCGAGCAGCGCTCCGCCAACCGCGGCCCCCATGGCACTGCCGATCAGCTCGCCACGCCGCTCGCCTGGGGCCGCGGTCGCGAGCCAGGCCAGCCCGGCCGCCCACGTGCACGCGCCGCCGAGGCCCTGCACGAACCGCGCGGCATCGAGTATCAGCGGCTGCGACGCCCAGCCGAAGACCAATGTGGAGACGCTCATCAACGCGAGGCCGATCAGGACGACCGCGCGGTCACCCAGGCGCGCCACCAACAGGCCGCCTGGCAGCGCTCCGATCAACGTGCCGAGCGGGTAAGCCGCGACGAGGACCCCAGCGCCGGCCTTCGACAGCCGGGCGGCGTGCGCGTAGTGCGGCAGGAGCGGGGTGAGCGCGGTGAAGAAGATGGTGTCAACCAGCACCAGCGCGCAAACGAAAAGCAGCAGCACCCGGACGCGGGGCGGCAGCTTCGGCATCCCGCCGACGCTACCGCACCCTGGCCGTGCTGATCGCAGGCGATACCGGCCGCGATCGAGGTGTAAATCGCCGACAAAGCACGCGGGAACCGGCCTGCAGATTGGAGCGTCCAAGGGATAGCCTGCATCGGAAAGAAGGGTGCCATGGCACACAGGGCGTGTACTGGGCTAACGAAATCGCTGCTGGCAGGCCCGCTCGTTATCGCGCTTGCCGCCGCCATAGCGGCGTGCACGAGCACGTCCGGGCCAGCAGCTACGGCTAGTGGGTCAGCCGCTGCCAGCGGGAGCGGCGCATCGGCGAGCGGCTCAACTGGAAACGGCGGCGCCGCGACCGGCAGCGGCATAGCGGGCGGCGGGTCTGCCAGCAACGGGGCCGGTGCGGCGGCAGATGTCCCGGTCGCGGCACGCACGCTGATCTGCCCCCCACTCTTCCTCAGCGGCTCGAACCCGCTGCGACCGCCCGGCCAGACCATCCCGGCCGGATTCCAGGCGGTCGCGGTCGTGCAGTGCGCCCCGGTCGGCACGATCGCCCCAGCCAGCGGGACGTGGACTTACGTGCGGAAACAGGTGGCCATCACGGGACTCGGTCCGCTCCTGACGGCGCTGCGCGAGCCGTCAGATCTCCGCGTCGACGTCCGGCCGAATTGCCTGCTCCCGTTCACGATCAGGCCCCAGCTAGCGCTCGTCGGCAGTGATGGCGCGGTGATCTATCCGCGGATCCCCGTCAGCGTGTGCGGGGCGCCGATCCGCCAGGTGGAGGCGAGTCTCGCCGCGCTCCAATGGATCAAGCTCAGCACGACCGGCGAACCACAGCCCCTCCCGCCGCAGGACCCCGCAGGGCAGGGCGTCCGCGCGCCGTCGACGGCCGTCCACCCGGCCAGCTGAGCGCCCGTCCTGCATCGGGGACGGGCGCCGCTGGTGCGGCTATAAGGCGGAGCTGTCGTCAGCTCGGGCCGGAGACATCGTCCGGCGTGTAGGTGAGCAGGACCACGCCGCTCTCGAACGTCCTCGTTTCGATGAGCCGCAGGCTGGCATCGGGGAGATCCTCGAACAGCCGCTGACCCGGCGGGTTCGTCACTGGCACGATCCAGATCCGGAACTCGTCGATCAAGCCGTGCGCCACCAGGGTGGCGTCGAGCGGCCCCGTTCCGTATTTCAGCAGGTACGTCCCTGGCTGCCGCTTGAGCTCGGCGACGGTGGCCACCACGTCGGCGCCGACAAGCGCCGCATTCCAGCCCACAGTGCGCAGCGTTCTCGAGGCCACATACTTGGGAATCGCGTTCATGCGGTCGATGAAGTCCGCCCCTGGGCCGCGCTCGCCGCTGGCCATCCCGGGGTAGGCGGCCGACAGCCCCTCGTACGTCTTGCGGCCGAGCAGCAGCGCATCGGCGCCGAAGAGCAGGTCCCGGCCATAGTCGTCCTGGTCATCACCGACCAGGTACCGCGATCCCCAGTCCTGTGGCGCGCCGATGTCGCCGCCTAGCGTGACGAAGGTTGACTCGATCAGCCTGCGCATCGGCTACTCACGGCCGACCCGGCTGCAGCGAGGTTGCATCAGAGCGACCTGCGCAGCAGCGAGTCGAGCTTGGTGAACGAGCTCTCCCAGCCCTTGACCGCGTCATCGCCGAGCGGTTCACGGAACGGGCCCTGTCGCAGCTCGAGCCTGGTCTTACCCCCCGGCTCGTCATGGAACTCGAGCCGCATCTGGAACCTGACCGTGCCAGTGGTGCCTGGAATACCGTCGACGTCCTGGTGCCCCACGAGCAATTCGTTCTCGACGACCTCGGTGAAGGTCATATCGATGGTGCTGCGCTCCGTCGGGTCGTCATCGTTGACCATGACCAGCCGCTGGTGACCGCCTACCCTGGCGTCGCTCTGCACCGACTCATACGGCGCGGAGTAGCCGACTGGACCGAACCACTGGGGGACTTGATCGGCGTCCACGAACGCCCGGTAGACGAGCTCCGGGGGGGCGTCGAAGATGCGCGAGATGATCAGTTCGCTCGTCGTCATGGCACTGCCTTCCTTGTCGTGGTGGCTCACAGCCCCGTTCCCTTCGGTCACTGCGCTATCCCTTCCCTTGCGGGCCTATCCCGCCCCTGTCCTGTCGCACTCGGCGCAGGTGGGCGTCGAGTCGGTCGAAGCTGGCATCCCAGAACACCCGGTAGCGCTCCATCCATTCGGTCGCCTCCTTGAGCGGCGCGGCCTGGAGCGTGCTGGATCGCCACTGACCCGAGCGGCTGCGGGAGATCAACCGCGCGTGCTCCAGCACCTTCAGGTGCCGGGAGATGGCCGGCAAGCTGATCGAGAACGGCTCGGCGAGCTCCGTGACCGTCGCGTCCCCCTCCGCGAGCCGGGCCAGGATCGCCCGCCTCGTTGGGTCCGCCAGCGCCGCGAAGACGACGCTGAGCTGGTCTTTCGGCTCCATTTAACCGCCTCGTTAATTAACGACTAAGTTAAATATAGCGAGCCCGGCCATTGCCTGTCAACCGTGATCACCAAGCGCTGGGCACCGCCAGGTGCGTCACGGCTTGGTGATCACGTCCAAAGCAGCGGTGACGGATTTCGCAGTCCGGATTGGGTTCGCCCCGGACTAGCGCGCCGCAGCGAACCGGCGCAGTGTGGACTCTGCGCCCCTAGCTACGTTGCTACCCAAGGCCGGAAGGAGCAGGAGCATGCGACGGAGTACCGACCGGATTCTGACCACGCACACCGGCAGCTTGCCCAGACCTGCGGACCTTGACCAGCTCATCGCTGACAAGGAGACGGGCGAGGACGTCGATGCCGCCGCCTTCGACAGGCGGGTTGCGGAGGCGGTCGCCGATATCGTCGCCAGCCAGCTCGCGGCCGGTGTCAGCGTCGTGAGCGACGGCGAGATGGGCAAGTCCGGCTACTCCACGTACGTCAAAGATCGGCTGACCGGCTTCGGCGGAACAGGTCGGCCGCTGACCGTCACAGAGATGATCGAGTACCCGGAGGTCTTCGAGTCGATCGCGGGTGATGAGGCGGTCGGCCGGGTGATGAACCAGCCCGCCTGCGACGGCCCGGTCGCGCTGAAGGACCCCGGCGCCGTCCAGAAGGACATCGCGAACCTCAAGGCGGCGGTCAAGGACGCCGAGCCGGCTGACGTGTTCATGACCGCTGCGTCCCCCGGCGTCATCGCTGCGTTCTTGGCTAACGACTATTACCCGACCGACGAGGAGTACATCTTCGCGCTTGCCGACGCGATGAAGCCCGAATACGACGCCATCGCCGCGGCCGGCATCGTACTCCAGCTGGACTGCCCCGACCTAGCGATGACCAGGGCCATGCTCGGCAATGACATGCTGACCGACGACGAATTCCGGGATCAGATCCGAATGCACGTCCGTGCGCTCAACTACGCGCTCCGCGATATCCCGCCCGAGCAGATGCGCATGCACCTGTGCTGGGGCAATGGCGAGTGGCCGCATGTCACCGACATCCCGCTGGCCAGCATCATCGACATCGCGCTGGAAGCCCGGCCGACCGGCCTGGTGTTCGAGGCCGCCAACCCGCGCCACGAGCACGAGTGGAAGGTCTGGAAGGACGTCCGCCTGCCGGACGGCAAGGTACTGATCCCAGGCGTCCTGGACACCACCACTAACTTCGTCGAGCACCCGGACCTGGTGGCGGAGCGGATCATCCGGTTCGCCGAGATCGTCGGGCGTGAGAACGTCATCGCCGGCACCGACTGCGGCTTCGGCACGTTCGCTGGCTTCTATACGGTCAAGCCGCGGATCACCTGGCTCAAGCTCGCTTCAATGGCTCAGGGCGCTCAGACCGCGTCCGATTATCTATGGGAACGGGGTCGTTTCTAGCCGACTTGGCCTGATATGGCGCTGCCGAATCCGCCACGGCGTTGCAATCTTGACACCGCAGATGTTAGGAATCCAGCGTGGAGGGGGATGCGCTCGCGGCATCCAGTCAGCGCCCGCGAGTGGAATTGCGCCTAGCCGGCGCGTTCGGAGTTATTTGCGACGGTACCGAGCTGGCGGAGAACCAGGTCGGCAGCCGCAAGTCCCGGCTGCTCCTGAAGCTTCTGGCGGCGTCAAGGCCCGCCTTGCTCAGCTCGGACCGCATCGCCGAAGTCCTGTGGGACGGCATGCAGCCGGTCGGGGCAGACCGCAACATCGCCTCGCTCATCAGCAGGCTGCGCGCCGTCCTCGGCCCGGGAGTGATCGAGGGCGGTAGGGCCGGTTACCGGCTCGGCGGTGAGGAGGCAGTTGCGGTCGACCTCGATATGGCCAGCCGACTATGCGACCAGGCGGAGCGCAAGCTGGCTGACACCCCCGCGATCGCCCTGGCGGCCGCGACACGTGCCGCCGACCTGCTGGCCGCCGGCGTCGCTATCGCCGACGAGCCGTACGCGGATTGGGCGGGCGCCGCGCGCGAGCGGCTCCGAACGCTGCTTCGGCGGGCGCGGCTAACGGCCGGACAGGCCGCTCTCGATACCGGCGAATTTCGGCTGTCCGCGCGATACGCCGAGTCAGCGATGGCCGCCGATGGTCTGGACGAACAGGCCCACCGGCTCTACATGTCGGCTGCCGCGGCGGGCGGCGAGGTTGCCCGGGCGCTGTTCGCCTACGAGGAACTGCGCAAGCGGCTCAGCAGCGAGCTTGGCACGGATCCGGCGCCGCAGACTCGCGAGCTGCACCTGGCGATCCTGCGGGAGGACAACAGGGCGGCGGCACCTGACCCAGCCAGCGCGCGGCGGCCCCGTGCGGAGCCGGCAGTTGCGCACCCGCCCGTGCCTGTGCTCGCAGGCCGCACGCGCGAGATCGCGGAGCTGCGCGATGCCTGGAGCCGCGCGGTGGCGGGCCAGCCGAATGTCGTGATGGTTGTCGGCGAGGCCGGCATCGGTAAGACGACGCTGGCCGAATTCATCGCCGCCGAAGCCGCTCGCGATGGCGCAACCGTGCTGCGGACTCGCTGCTACGAGACCGAGCGCTCGCTGTTTCTCCAGCCGATCGTCGAGGCCCTCGATCCTGTCGTGGGCCGGATGTCTGCGACTGACCTGCGGGACATGCTAGGTCCGCACCTCGATGCGGCTGCCGCAGTCCTGCCGGCGGCAGCTGACCTCGTTGGGCCTTCCGAACCTGCCCGCCGCACCCCCGACATCGAGCGAACGCGAGCCTTCGACGCGTTGACCACGCTCCTGCGCACGCTGGCCGGGCGCCATCCAGTTCTGCTCCTCGTGGACGACCTTCAGTACGCCGGCCGGTCGACGGTCGAGCTTCTGCACTTCCTCGGCCGTCGCCTTGGCGGGGCACGGCTGCTCATCGTCATTACGGTGCGGACCGAGAGTTCAGCGGACGTGGCGGCGGCGCTCGAGCCGGTCGCGACCCCGCTCGAAGTTGGCCCCCTGGATGAGACGGCCGTTGCCCAGCTCGCCAATGACGCCGGCCAGGGTTCGTTCGCCGCCGACATCCTGCACCGAACGCGCGGGCACCCGCTATTCGTGGTGGAGGTACTTCGAGCGCTGCGCGGTGGCGAAGCGGGCGTGCCCTCCTCGTTGCGCGCGGCTGTGGTGTCACGCGTACGCCGCGCAGGAGCACCGGTCGAGACGGCGCTACGTGCGGCTGCCGTGATCGGTAGCGCGGTCGACCCGCTGATGCTGAGCGCGCTGCTGGGCCTGAACGCGGCTGCCGCCGTCGATCACTGCGAGCAGGCGCTGGCGGCCCGGCTGCTCGTCGACAGCGGGCGCCACTATGAGTTCGCCAACGACCTGATCCGCGAAGTCCTGTACTCGACGACGCCCGAGCCCACACGGCTGGCCTATCATCGGGCAGTCGCTGATCTGCTGACCGCCCAGCCCGAGGCGCTGGCCGAGCACGCGGCCGCCAGCGCCGACTGGAAGCGGGCGGCGCGGGCCTGGCTGCTCGCCGCCGAGGACGCCCTCCGGCGATTCGCCGCATCCGATGCGGTGCTGCTCGCTACCAAGGCACTTGAGGCGGCCCACCGAGCCGACGCTCCCGAAGTCGACGTCAGGGCGCAGATCGTCCGCGGCCACGCGCATGAGGTCATCGGCGACCATACGGCCGCGCTTGCCGACTTCACCGCGGGCGCCGAGCGCGCCCGGGCGACCGGGGATCGCCGACAGGAAATGCACGTGATGCGTGAGCTAGGCGGCGACACTCCTGTCGCGCTAGGCCTGCCGATCACGTTCTGCGAAACTCACCTGGCCACCGGCCTTCAGATCGCCGAATCGCTCGGCGACCGCGCCAGCCAGGCCGACCTGCTGGGGCGCCTCGCGATCATCGCGACCAACCGGCTGAAGCTCGATGAGGGTCTCGACCTTGGACTTCGCGCGGTCGCCGCGGCCCGCGCAGCCGCGGACGAGCAGGCACTCATCACCGGCCTGGACGGACTCAAAGCTGCCTACCTGAGTGTTGGCGACGCCGCCAGCCTCGCGGCGCTGATCGCTGAACTCCTGCCGCTCGAGCGAAAGCGCGGCGACCTGATGCGACTCCAGTGGGCCGAGTTCGACTCAGCGTTTCCGGCGTTTGCGGCCGCAGACTGGGACACGGCCGAGGCACGCATCCAGGCAGCGCTCCTGACAAACCGCCGCAGTGGCTATCCGTCGTGGGCGGCCTGGTACACCGGCCACCTGAGCTTCATCGCCAGGCTGCGCGGACGCGACGCAGACGCCATCGAGGCCGGCCGTGGCGCAGTCGCCGTCGCCGATCAGCACGGGCACAGCTGGTTGACCGCGGCTGCCTCGGCCGCGCTTGGCTCGGCGCTCCTGTCCGTCGGGGAACACGCTGAGGCGACCGGGCTCTTCGAGCGTGGCCTCGCCGCTGCCCAGAAGGATGGGGCAGAGGCGTACGTTCTGCGTTGCCTGGCACCACTGGCGGCGGTGACCGGCTCGACGGACCTGCTGACGGAGGCCGACGGGCTGCTCAGGCAGGCGGCGAGCATCTCAGGCGCGTGGATTCCCGGCTATGAGTCGTACCTGTCAGTCGCGCGTGCCTGGCTGCGGCGGGGCGAGCCGGACCATGCTCGTGCAGTGATCACACCGCTCCTGACCGTGGCGCAGCGCGTCCCGTGGACGCCCGTGCTGGCCGAGACTCTAGCTGTCGACGGCAGCGCGCTCGCCGCGCTAGACCGGCCGACTGAGGCCAGGGACGCACTGCGGCGGACCGCACGGCTCGCCGCCGATCACCAGATGCCGCACATCCGCGCCGACGCCGAGTCCACGCTGGGGACGCTGCGCTGACGCCCCGGCGCCAGCATCCGGGCGGTCCCCTCCTGGCTAGCGCGCCGACTACCCGGCTGGGTAGTCCGGCCCGGCTGGCGGCCGCAGTTTCCACCTGGGGCCTCAGAGGAGCTCAGCCAGCAGAGCCGCGGCCCTGGCGGCGCCGTCGGTCTCGACTGGCCGGTAGCTGACCGGGCGACCGATCTCCGTCGCAATCGCCGCCGCCAGCCCGGCCGGCGTCGCCTCGTCGTAGTCCAGGCAGCGGCCGGCACCGTACTGTGTCAGCCGATGCCGGACGTGGAAGTTCTGCTCGAAGTGATGGCGCAGCGGCACGTAGATGAACGGCCGCCGACTGGCGGTCAGCTCCATTGCGGTCGTCAGCCCACCCTGCACGACGGCGAGGTCGCTCACGGCCAGGTGCCGGTACAGGTCGTGAACGTAGCCGCGGATGTCCAGGCCGTCGGCCGCAGGCAGTGCGCGCGGGTCGATCCGTGGCCCCGCCACGACCACCATCCGCAGCTCCGGCACGAGCTGCTTGGCCGCGGGGAACGCCGCGATCGCCCGGCGCAGTAGATCCGAACCCACGCCGGAGCCTCCAACCGTGACGACGCAGACCTGTTCGTCGGGCTGATAGCCAAGCTCGGCGCGGATGCCGTCCCGATCGCCGTACGCACCGGGATCGAACCCCGAGATATAGCCGGAGAACTCAAAGTTCTGCGACACCCAGTCGCCGATCAGCGGCAATCCTTCACCAAACTCGTCGGGAACCACGTCGCGCGGATTACCGACGAAGCAGGCCCGGTCCCGCAGGCTCGGGAAGCGAGCGATCTGCTCGATCATCTCGGCGTTGTAGTCGCTGGTCAGCGCTCGCTCGCGGGCGCCGCCATCGGGCATCGGCAGCCAGCCGACGAAATCGGTGAGCCACGCGTACGGCGCGCGCTTAAGCTCCGGATTCTCGTGCAGGAAGTAGTCCACGTCCCAGGCCTCGTCGCCGACCCACAGGTCGAAGTGCTCGCGCTCCACCAGGTCGGCGAAGGCCATGAAGTTGCTGACCAGGATCTCGTCCATGCGGCGGACCGCCTGGAACGCGTGCAGATCGTGCTCGGCGGCCTCGCTCTCGATGTGACCGGACTCGCTGGCCAGGAACTGCGACGCCGGATGGATCAGCTCCGATCGTCGCTCCAGCAGCTCAGTCACCGGATGCTGGGCCAGCCAGTGCACCTCCAGGCCCGGCCGCAATGCGCGCAGTTCATCGGCAATGGCCAGGTCGCGCCGGGCGTGGCCCAGGCCGATGGGCGACGACATGTACAGCACGCGCTTCGGCCGGTTCAGCGGCCGGGTCCAGGTCCGCTGCGGCGGGCGGGCCGGCGGCGGCCGGAACCGGTCGGCGAAGTCCCGGATCGCGCGGTTGATGACGACCGGCTCGCGCGCCTGCGGCAGGTGCCCGGCGCCGTCTAGGATCAGCACCTCCGCACCGGTCAGCTCGGCGAGCTTGCCGCTGAGCTCCCACGGCTCGCACCGATCACCGCTGCCGTGAACGGCCAGTACCGGGCAGCGGACGCGATCGAGTATGGCTTCGGTCTCCGCCTCGCTGGTGGTGGATAGCGGCGCTTCCTCGTTGCGCTGCACGATCAGGCCGCCGGCGTCCGTAGCCCAGCCGACGCAGTCTTCCCGCTGCTTGGTCGAGTGCGGCTCGTGCAGCAGCTCCCTGAAGAACAGCTCGGCGTAGCCTCGCCAGTCCTGCCGCCAGTACTCCCAGTGCTCGTCGGTCCAGTCCGCGTCGGTATACAGCGTGTCGGCGAACCCAGCTGGCGCTCTGGCCGACCTGGATACATGCAGGCACGGCAGCCAGGTCGAGATGCTGACAACGCCGAGTACGCGCTCGGGGTGCCGCGCGGCCGTCAGCAGCGAGCACCAGGCGCTGCTGCACAGTCCCACGAGCACGGCGCGCGAGACGCCGACCGCGTCCATGACCGCGATGGTGTCGGCGACGAACTCGGCGTCTGCATACGCGGCGGCGACCTCGGGCCGGTCAGACCGCCCGTTGCCCCGCGGGTCGATGCTGACGACCTTCGATGACCGCGCCAGGTACGGCACCTGCGCCTTCCACGCACGAGAACTCACGACCGGGTCGATGGGCGGGAACACCACGGCAGGCTCGCCCTGGCCGAACACCTCATAGCCGACCTTGATGCCGTCTCGCTCGATGTATCCCTCGAAGTCCGGATATTTGGCGCGCATGGCCGCCTCCTTCCGAGCCTGGCTGGCCGGCGCGGCAACGTTCCCTTCCTATTAAGCACCTGGCCGTTGCAACGCGATTGCAATGCCCTTGCAACGACCATGCGGAGCATTGCGGCAACGGAACGAAAACTCTCTCGGGAGGGCTCATCATGGCCATCGACAACGACAAGCTTCAGGAGTTCATCGGCAAGTTCGTCGGCGACCTCGGCGCCACCGTATCGGCCGGCAGCGTCGTCATCGGGCACAACCTCGGCCTGTACAAAGCGCTCGCCGGCAAGCCGGCAACGGCCGAGGAACTCGCCAACCGCACGAACACCAACCCGCGCTACGTATCCGAGTGGCTGCGCGGTCAGGCGGCCAGCGGCTACCTCTGCTACGACTCGGCCAGCGACAGCTTCTCGATGACGGAAGAGCAGGCCTTCGCTCTGACCGACCCGGATGGCCCGCTGTACGCGCCTGGGGCGTTCATCCTCGCGCTCGGCGCGCTCAAGGCGGAGCCGCGCATCACCGAAGCATTCAGGACCGGCGACGGCATGGGCTGGCACGAGCAGGACAACGACGTGTTCATCGGATGCGAGAAGTTCTTCCGCAACGGCTACATCGCCAACCTGATCCCGTCGTGGATTCCATCGCTGACCGGTGTTGAGGACAAGCTCCGGGCCGGCGCCACTGTCGCCGACGTCGGCTGCGGCCTCGGCGCCTCGACGATCCTGCTGGCGCAGGAGTACCCGAACTCGCACTTCACCGGCTCGGACTACCACAACGGGTCGATCGAGCTGGCGCGTAAGCGGGCCGGCGACGCCGGCGTCGCTGATCGGGTCGACTTCGAGGTCAGCTCCGCGTCGGCGTTCTCCGGTGCCGACTATGACCTCGTGGCGACGTTCGACTGCCTGCACGACATGGGCGACCCGCTCGGGACCGCGCGGCATATCCGCGAGGTACTCAAGCCCGACGGGACGTGGCTCGTGGTCGAGCCGGCTGCGGCCGACAACGTCGCCGGCAACATGAACCCGGTCGGGCGCGCGTTCTACAGCTTCTCCACGCTGCTGTGCGTGCCGAACGCGCTCTCGCAGCCCGGCGGCTACGCGCTGGGCGCGCAGGCCGGCGAGCCCGCGATCCGGCAGATCGCGACGGACGCGGGCTTCACCCGGTTCCGCCGTGCGGCCGAGTGGCCGTTCAACATCGTCTACGAAGTCCGGCCGTAACGGGCTAGGGACTGCGGCCTGCCTGCCTACGAGGGGGCGGCAGGCATGCTCGAAGCTGGCGGGCCGGCGGTCGCGGCGCCAACGCAGGCGCTCGGCACCGCCGGCCCGCCGCGCCACACGCGTGGCTAGCGGACCTTATCCAGCCACCGCTGAGGTGCTGACCCGAACGGCTCGGCACCGGCGCTAACGGCCGCGAGCAGCCAGGCTGCGGCTTGCTCGGCCTGGGTGATCACCTCGGGTAGGTAACCGTAGCGGACCTGATGCTCGGCGAACTCATCCTCGTCGTCCAGGAACACCTGACGGTCCGGCCGCCGCCGCACCACGTCCAGGTCGAGGTCGACCATCGTGACCTCGTCGGGGCTCGTCCATCGCGCCGGGGTCGAGATGTCGCAGTAGACCTCGGCGGTAGCCGGCGGATCGTTAAAGACCGCGGTCCACCACTGGCCGGCCGGAACTAGCTGTACCGACGGCGCCTCATACTGCACCGGCGGTTCGGCGCCGCGCTGGGCGGTCGCGCCCGCCCGCGCGCCGAGCCAGATGCCGTGCTCGTCGTCGCCCAGGTACTTCATCGTCTGGTGCCAGTGCAAGCTGCCGTCGTACTTGGTGAACACCAAACGCACGTCCCGACCGGTCATGGCGGCACCTTACCGACGACGAGGCGCGAGTTAGCTCATCTGACGCGGATCGACACCGATCCCGCCGGACGCGCTGCTTTCGTAGGCAGCAAGCGCGAACCGCAGCACGTCGACGGCCTCCTCGGCGCTCCAGCTCAGCGGGCCTTCGGCAGTGCGAAGGTAGCGCAGCCAGTGTCGCCCGGAGTCGCGGAAGCTGCTCGCCCAGTCGTCGTCGAGTGCGTGATACCCGCGCATCTCGCCGTCGCGGTACACCTGGAGGCTGGGCTCCTGGATACCGCGGGCCATGATCCGGTTGACGCGCGCGTAGCCCTTGGTGCCCGTGACTTCCCAGCGCTCGTCGTTGGTGTAGTAGTCCGAGCGCATATAGAGGTCAGGCGCGAGTGTGATCTCCCAGATACCGCGGACGCCGTTCTCGTGTTCCCAGCAGATCATGGCGGGCGCGTCGATATCGATACCGGATCCGAACGACGTGACCCCGATCCAGGCCCGCACCTCGCGCACCGGGCCAAAGAGCCACAGCGCCGTGGACAGCTTGTGCCACCCGTCGTCAAACACCATGATGCCGCGGCCGAGCTTGATCTGCTCTAGCTGGTACTCAAAGCTGCTCCAGGGCACGTCCCAGCCGCCGCTGCCGCTGCCGACCATCTTCACGTGGTAGCCGGCGACGTCACCGATGTCCCCGCCGTCGACCACGGCCTTGAGCTTGCGCAGCGGCTCGTAGAAAAGGTAGTTCTCCATGACCCGCAGGACGCGGTCACCGGCCCTGGCCGTGCACAGCATCCGCTCGGCGGCGGCCAGGTCGTTGCACATCGGCTTCTGCGCGTTCACGTGCCAGCCCTGGTCAAGAAGCTGGACGATGCCGTCCGCGTGCAGCGGAGCCGGCAGCAGGCATTCCACGGCGTCGATATCGATTCCGCTAGCTGCCAGCTTCTCTATGGATGGGAACGCAGTAGCGTCCGGCCAGTCTGCCTGGCGCTGCTCGCGGCGCTCCGGGATCGGATCGACCAGCGCGACGACCTCCACGTCCGGGTTGTCGACGTAGCCGCGCATGTTCAGGTCGTAGATCCGGCCGAGGCCGATGAATGCGGCGCGGATGGGGCGATCGTAGGGAACGAAGGTCACGTAGCCGGTCTCCTCTCGGCGCCTTAGGTCGACCGAGCCGGGCACGGACCGGGACATAGAACTGCGCAGTGGCTCGGATGCTATCGACTGGGGCGGCCTTCGCGCGAGAGGCAATTCTGGCGGTTACTGTCGCACGCTATCCTGCGCAGATGACCCAGTCTGCGGCAATTCCGTCTGGTACGGTCACGCTGCTCTTCACCGACATCCAGGGCTCGACCAGGCTGTGGGAAGGCGAACCGGACCTGATGGCAGTGGCGCTGCGACGGCATGAGGAGATCCTTCGGTCGGCGATCGAGGCGGCAGGCGGCTATGTCTTCAAGACCGTGGGCGACGCCTTCTGCGCGGCATTCTGGTCGGCACCGGCCGCAGTGAGCGCGGTGTTGACGGCGCAGCAGCAGCTAGGCGCCGAGTCCTGGCCTACGAGCAGGCCGATTCTGGTGCGGATGGGCCTGCACACCGGCGCATGCGAGGAACGTGACAGCGACTATTTCGGTCCCGTGGTCAATCGTGCCGCGCGTATCGAAGCGGCCGCCCACGGCGGTCAGGTGCTGATCTCGGGTACGACAGCCGATTTGCTGGCTGGATTGCTACCGGTGGGCGTCGGCCTCCGAGACCTCGGCCAGCACCGGCTCAAGGACCTCGGCCGTCCGGAGCAGGTGTTCCAGCTTGAAGCCAAGTTCCTGACCGCGGACTTCCCGCCGCTGGCCTCGCTGGACAACCCGGAACTGCCGAACAACCTGCCGATGCTGCTCAGCCCGTTCATCGGTCGCGAACGGGAACTGGCCGAGGTCCGCGAGCTCATCCGCGCGTCCCGGCTGGTCACGCTGACGGGGGCTGGGGGCAGCGGCAAGACCCGGCTGGCGTTGCAGGCGGGCGCGGAGCTCATCGGGCGGACTCCCGACGGCGTATGGCTCGCCGAGCTGGCGCCGCTGACCGATGGCAGCCAGATCCCTGGGGTCGTTGCCGCTGCGCTCGGGCTACCCGACGTCGGCGGCCCGGCCGTCGAGGACGCGCTAATCGATGCGCTGTCCGGGCAGGACAGCCTCATCCTGCTCGACAACTGCGAGCACCTGATCGACGCCGCCGCCAAGTTCTGCGACCAGGTCATCCGCCACTGCCCGAAGGTCAGATTCGTCGCGACGTCGCGGGAACCACTGGGAATCGACGGGGAGCGCGTGTACCGCGTTCCCTCCCTGACGCTGCCCGACACCAACGCGGAGTCTGTCGACGACCTTGCCGGAAGCGACGCCGTGCAGCTTTTCGCTGAGCGGGCCAGGGCGCATCAGCCAGACTTCGCCATCGACGCGCACTCCGCTCGCGATGCGGCGACGATCTGCCGTCGGCTCGACGGGATCCCGCTCGCGCTGGAACTGGCCGCGGCCCGGCTGTCCGCGATGTCCGTCAGCCAGGTCGCCGCTCGGCTCGATCAGCGATTCCGGCTGCTGACCGGGGGCAGCCGCAACGCGATGCCGCGCCAGCAGACGCTGCAAGCGACGGTCGACTGGTCGTTCGGCCTGCTGAGTGAGCAAGAGCGCGCGACCCTCACCCGGTTGTCGGTTTTCGCCGGGGGCTTCGACCTCGACGCGGCCGAGGCGATCTGCGCGAGCGCCGACGTCGACGCGCTGGACGTGCTAGATCTACTCGGGTCGCTCGTAGACAAGAGCCTGGTCGTCGCTGACCACACGCCGCAGAGCGTGCGCTACCGGCTGCTCGAGACGATCCGCCAGTACAGCGCGCAGGAACTGCTGCGCGCTGCGGGCGACGCTGAGGTCCTGCGCGTCAGGGATCAGCACGCTCGTTACTACCTGGACCTGGCGAAGGCCGGCGGCCCGGCGACCACCGGCCCTAGCCAAGGGCAGTGGCTGCGCCGATTCGACGCCGAGTGGGAGAACTTGCGGGCCGCGTTCGCCCACTTCGCGGCCGAAGAGCGGCATGACGACATCATGCAGCTTGCTGTCAGTCTCCGGCGATTCAGCCTGACCCGCGGCCACTCGGACGTACTTGGCTACCTCCGGCCCGCCGTCGACCGCGCAGACGCCGAGCCGAGCGCGCTGCTGGCAGACGCGATGACTGTTGCCGGGCAGCTGATTGGCCTGCTGTGGAGGACGGACATCGTCCAACTCGCAGTGGCAAAACAGTACGGCGAGAAGGCGCGGGCCATGGCACGCGACGTCGGCGACGTGCGGGTGGAGGCGCATGCGATCAGCAAGCTAGTTGAGTCCGAATTCGTCACCGGCGACATGGCGACGGGATACCTGCTCGCTGAGCAAGGCGTCGCCATCGCCCGCGAACTCGGCGACGTTCAGTTGCTCGGAGAGCAGTTGCAGGGCCTTGCCATGACTGCCGCCTCGCCAGAAGACAGTGTCCGCATTCACCAGGAGACGCTGGAGTGCTGCAGCCGGGCCGGCGATGTCCTGCTCACTGCTGCCGAGCTCAACATCAAGTTCAGCATGCATCTGCACGCCGGCCAGGTCGAAGAAGGAAGTGCGGTCCTGGAGGAGGCAGGCACCCTGGTCGAAGGCCTGGGCGGAGAGCTCATGCTGCACTTCCTGCGCTGCAACCTCGCGCTGCTCCGGCTCGTCCAGGACCGCTACGCCGAGGCCGCCACGCTTGTGCGCGGCTGCCTCCGCACGGCCCGTCGGCTCGGGTCAGGTGTCGGTTCTGGTGAGCTCATCTTCGCCGCGGCGTGCATCGCCGCGTGGGAGGGTGACGACCTGCGCGCGGCGCGGTTGCACGGTGCCGGTGATGCTGACATTGACGCGTCGCTTGAGATTCGCACGATCAACTGGTCGGACGCTGAGCAAGGCGTACGCGCGCGGGTACAGGCTGCGCTCCGCGACCGACTGGGTGACGCGGTGTACGAGAAGACCTACCGCGCCGGCGCGCAGCTGTCCCTGAGCCAGGCACTCGACCTCGCCCTCGGTCGCGACGTGCGCGCCTGACTGAACGGCGCTCGACCTGGCACTCCGGCGCGGCGTGCGCGCCGGACTGAACGGCGCTCGACCTGGCTCTCCGGCGCGACGTGCGCGCCTGACTGAACTCGCGCTCCGATCACCGTTGGCCAGGCGCTCCGGCGCGCCCGGCCGGCTGCGCCGCTGAACCCCGCGCGAACTCGCGGTGAACACCGCTTGTTTAGTTGACAGTGTTTATGCTCACGACGCATAATGGTTTTTGTAAACAGCGTAAACACCACAAGTAAGGGGACCTCCAGTGACCATCAGCATGCAGACCCTCCAAGACGCCATCGTCGCCATCATCACCACCGTCGGCATCGCCCTCGCCGTGTCGCTCATCTTCGTCGCGGTTGGCGGATTCGTTCAGCGGAGCAAGGCGCAGGCTCGCAAGCTCGCCCACGTGCACTCCGACACCGCCCTGGCGCAGCAGCCAACGCAGAGCGACAAGCCGCGGGAGCTCGTGCTGCGCTAACAGCCGCGCGGCTCGCAGTGCAAAACAGCCACGCGAGATCGCATAGCCGAGACAGACACGCGAGCTCGCGCCACTGGAGGTGAGCAACGGATCTGTCGCCCCGACCAGAAAGAGGGACGGTGCCTTTTGGCGCCGCCCCTCTGCCTATCTCGGGCCGCAATGGTCGCGCACCAATCCTGCACCGGCCGCCGGACAACCGTGCGTAACCGACTAATAGCGATTCGCGATCGTCTGCTCGATTCCAAGATCGCTCAGACGAGGTTTCACGGCTCAGGTGCAGTCTGGCGCCCGAGTTGCGGCCTTTGCGCGCACCTCGCCCGTGAAACGTCGTGCGCGGTAGCCGTAAATGGCGATACGCGGGCGCGAACCAATCCGCCTCTCCGCGTCCCACGATGATGACGCACACGGTTCCGACGGATAGCACGTGCTGGTCATGACCGCGGCGTAGGCTCCGCGCCATGACCGTTGAGGTGACCGTGAAGACAGTCGAGCCGTCCCCGACAGCGGTGGTTGCTGCGGCCACGACGTGGGCGGAGTTCCCCACGATGTGGGGGCCGATGCTGGACAGTGTGTGGAAATTTCTTCGGGGCGACGCTCCGGCGGGGATCTACAAGCAAGGGCACAACATCATGCTCTACAAGGACGATGTGCCCAACGTTGAAGTGGGAGTTCAGGTGAGCGGCTCCTTCGGGCCAGCCGGTCAAGTTGTCGCGTCAAGGCTTCCGGGCGGGCTCGTGGCGACCGCGACCCACACCGACCCGATCGCCAAGATCGGCGACACGCATAAGGCGGTGTGTGATTGGAGCGAGGCGCACGGATACCGCCTGGTCGGCCCTCACTGGGAGATCTACGGTGATCCGGACCCGACGACGGGCGATTTCGATGTGGACGTGTACTGGTCGCTAGTGGCACCGTGAACCCGGACTAGCCAGTGCTGTGACCCGCACCCGACGACCAGCCGCAGGAAACGTATGCGCGCGCCCTCGAGTGCGCACCGGCTTGGCCAGTACCCACGGATGTCCTTTCATCCCGGCAATACAAACGGGCCGGCCTGCTCGTGCAGGTCGGCCCGTGTTACGCGACTGAGGAAGCTGTTGCGGAGCTGAGGAACCTAAGGCCGCTGCAGCAGCTCGGCTACGCTGCTGTTTCTTCGCTGCGGGTCGGGCGGATCCTGCTCCTCGTCGGCTGCTCAAATGGCAGGTCTTCCCGGTCACCAGCAGCCCGGAATAGCACCCCGGCCCAGGTCCGGAACGGCCGCCACGGCTCGGCGATGCGCTCAAGTTCCGCGGCGACAGGCGTATTCGCCAGGCCGTAGTAATGCCGGAGGTAGCCGGCCAGCCGCGGTTCACCTACCGCGAGCCCGTCGGTGACCCCCGTCGAGCGCAGGTAGACAAGCATGGAGTAGACGGGCCCAAGACCCTTGATCCGCTGCAGTCCTGCCATTGCCTCGTCCGCTGGCAGCGCACGGAGCGCGCTGGGATCGAGTTGGCCGTCGAGGGCAGCGCGGGCCACGCCGTGCAGCCGCGCTAGCCGAGTCTCCTCGATGCCACGGAACTCGGTGACCTCAAGCAACCGTTCCGGCAACGGGAAGGCGGGCTCGGACTGTCCGGCCAACTCGAACGAGACGCCGGCCGTTTCGCACAACCGACGGTGCAACGAGATCGCCTGGGCTCGATGCCGCCGCTGCGACAGGACCGACCACGCGGCGGCCTCGTAGGGTGAGTGGAACAGCACGGGTCGCAGTCCGGGGTTGTTGCCCTGGATCGCGCCGAGAACGGGATCCGCCTGACCGGCGGCGAGCCAGCCCGACACGTCCGTATCGATCGACAGGATCCGGCGGATCTGCGACTCGGCCGCGCCGATCTCGGCATCACCATCGATCTCTGCAAGCAAGCTGCCGTCTGACTGCTGGGTGAGGTCCACGCCGACGTGATGACGAAGGTCATCGGCGACAAAGGCGAGCCGCATGAGGCGGGCATCGGGAAACGGACGGCCGGTGGTCGGCCCGAAGCCGAATGATGCTGCGGCGGCGAGCGAGAACGGCCCATCGATCTGCAAGGTGACCTGCGTCTTCATAGTGATATGCCTCCTTGGGAGACGCGAGCGGGATTAGCGGCCGCGACTTGGCGGCCGGGCTGGCCGCCGGCGGCCACGTTCCCTGTATAGACGGGGGTACCGACATCGGAGGTTGCGATGGTTAGCCGCTTGGCTAATACTTAGGCGCATGCCTAATCAAACTGTCATCTGCACGTACCGAGTCCGCCCCGATGCGGAGTCGGCGTTCCTCAGGCTGCTCGGGCGGCACTGGCGCACGCTGCGCGAACTTGGATTCGTGACGGACGAGCCGTCGGTGATCTACCGCGAGTTGGACGATCAGCCGACGTACGTCGAGATCTTCACGTGGGTGGAAGGCGGGTTCGAGCAAGCCCACGAGCATCCGGCCGTGCTCGCCATCTGGGAGCCAATGGACCCGCTGCTCGAAGAGCGGAACGGCCAGCCCAAGTGGACGTTCCCGCATTATGAGCGCGTAACGATCGACACGTGACGGACAGGCCGCGCGGCCTCGCCGAGCTGGACGACTTCGACACCGTCTTCGGAGCGCTGGCCCATCGGTCACGGCGGACCATACTCGCGGTCCTGCACGCCCGCGGCGGGGAGATGACGTCGGGCGCCATCGCGGCGCGGTTCGAGCATTCCTGGCCGACGATTTCCCAGCACCTGCGCGTGCTTCAGCAGGCCGGACTCGTGTCGATCGAGTTGCGCGGGCGGGAGCACATCTACCGGCTCGAGACCGCTCGGCTGCTTGCAGTGACACGCAGCTGGCTTGGCCATTTCGACTGAGCAGCGGCCAATAGCCCTTCAAAGCGCGGCACGGGCAAGGCAGCCGACAAGCCGGCGACGTGGCCGACCACGGACAGACGAGTCCCGCTCACCACCAGGGCCGGTCCGCTCATAACCCGGGCCGGCAGGTCCGCCGCTCCGACGATCACGAATGTCTACCTGCTGGTAGCTACACCTTGACGTGCGGCTTTGGCTGTGGCCTACTTGATTGCTTGTATGCACAACCTGACAAGTAGGAGCCACCGATGACCGGGCGGCATCGTTCAGACGGCTTCGAAGAGATAGAGCGCGACGCATTCAAGGTCAGTCGCGCAGCCGCGGACATCGAGGCAATCAAGACAGGCGGGGCGCCCAAATTGGGGCGGCGACTCGTGCGTCGGAAGATCACGAAGTCACTGCTCAGGAGGATATGGGGACGCTGAGCTTGAGCTAACGGGCCGGAAGCTGCCACGCCCGAGCTGCCGCAGCGCGCAATTTCCGTTCTGAGCTGCGGGAATGCCGCTACGCATCCGGCCAGGGACGGCATGCTCAGCCGCGCGTGAGTTGCGTGTCGCACGGCTTCTCAACCTTCCAGGAGTTCGGCGTCGTCTCGTCAGGCTGCCGCGCCCGGTGGGCTTGGCTGTGGGCTGGCCGACTGGGCTGATGGCTGGGTGCGGTCAAGCAGCGCCGTGACCCAGGCAGCGAGCCCGTCGGCCACCTCAGCAGCGCTGGTGTTGCTGGTGTCGAACGACGGTGTGATGCTGGCGCGCAGCCACGCGGCGAACCGCTGGAACTCGATGATGCTCGCATCGCTGGACGAGTGGCGCCAGGCAGGGCGTGCCCGCAGCCGGTCAGCCAGAACGTCATCAGGGCAGTCCAGCAATGCGAAGTGAATCGGGCCAATGAGCTTGCGGGCGGGCAGGTGCTCCAGCTGGTCGGGGGTGAGCGAGCCGGTCAGCACGGTCGCCTGGCCGCCGAGTGCCGCGGCGTGGGTGAGCTGGAGCCAGGTGTTGCGCCAGGTGTCCCAGCCGAGCGCGGCCACGTGCAAGATGACATCGGTATCGACGACCAGGCATCCGGACAGAAGGCTCCGCAGCGGTCCGGTGATCGTGCTCTTGCCGATGCCGCTGGCGCCAGTCACTACAAACAGCGGCAGCGCGGGAAGCCAGGACTCCGAGCCGCAGCGCGGGCAGCGCAGCCGGTGCGCTCCAGGGTCGGCATCCAGAATCGTCCCTGGGCCGCAGCCCATGCAGAAAACCTCATCAGGCGGTTTCACAGGGTGACCCACGCTATGCACAGTAGCCATTTGGCAGAACCAGCGGCTCAGCGAGCTGGTCGTCCTCTGCATCGCCGAATGTGTCACAAGTCAGGTCTCACGATCCAGCACCGCGCCAGAGAGCGCGGGCGAGCACGATGCCCTCAACTCTGGCCGCGCCACCCTGATCGAGCAGACAGCCGGCCACCGCGTCGAGCTGAGTGCCCGTGGTGCAGACATCGTCGTAGACCAAGACGAACTGGCCGGCCGTCCGAGCCGGATCGCGAACGAACAGCGCGTCGCGTAGTTCATTGCCGCTCACGCGCTTGTACCAAGCCTGGCCATCGGCGGACTTCAGGACTGGCCCGGTCTTGATGATCGCGGCAGGATCGAAGGGCCAGCGGTTGCCTAGATCAGCTTGAGCGGCTGCGGCCACGACGGCTTCGGTATGCGCAAACTGCTGCCCGCCCGGTCCGACAAAGCTGGGGTTAACCACGATGAGCCCGGGCCGGTCAGCGGCCATGTGCTCCTCCAGCCAGGCGAGCAGGAGCCGGCCCAGCACAACGGCAAGGCTGCGGGAGCCCCGGTACTTGTAGTTGTTGATCGTGCGTCGCAGCGAGCCCGACTGGTAGCCGATCGCGTGAATCTTGCCGATGCGACGGTGCGGGCTGCGGCAGAGCTCGTTCGGGCAGGAGCCGTCAGGCCCGAGGCACTGCGCGCAGACGACACAGCAGCCCGCGCCGGGCCGGACCAGCTCCGGGCCCGCGCAAGCCGCGCAAACGCTGACCGGCCCGGTGCGGAAGTAGGCGCACCTGGCGCAGTTCGGGAATCCTGCTGTGCGTAACTCGCCCGCTCGGATCGGCTGATTCGTGCTCATCGTGGCATGACGGTAGCGGCGCCTGCCGACACCCAGCGGCCACGCGTTCGGGGCACGCAGCACCGTCCTCGCGGACACGGCGGCGCAGGCGACGGGCGGCGAGTTGGGACGGCTGCGTTCCCGTCCTGATCTGGTTTTAACGCGGAGTTGCGCGGATCGGCTGGCCGGGCAGGGCGGCGGGCACGATGTCGGCGTCCCGCACCACGAGGGCGCCGTTGACGAGCACGTGCCGGATGCCGATCGGCGGGAGCGTCGGTTGCGCGTAGGTCGCCTGGTCGCGGACGGTGGCCGGATCGAATACGACGATGTCAGCGTCGCAGCCGGCCTGGAGGCGTCCCTTGTGTCGCATCGCGGGCACGCGGGACTCGAGCAACTGAGCCGGGAGCAAGCTGGACCGGCGCAGCGTTTCGGTCAGGCCGAGCGGTCCGCCGTCGCCAGCGAGCATCCGTAGAGCACGCGAGTACGTCCCAGCCGTCCGCGGATGGGTGAAGGCGGTCTCAGGCAGCGGCCAGGCCATAGGACCAGGAACGGGGCCGCTCCACGTCAGTGGCATTGCATCGCTCGCGACGACCGCGTCGGGGAACGTCAGCGATCGCAACAGCACATCGAGATCGGCGGGGTCGTCCTCGTTCAGATGCCTGATGATCGCCAGGCCGCCGGGATCGGCCGCGCGCAGCTCACGCAGCCGTTCCTCGCTGGCGACCTGCTCGCCCGTCGGCGCGTACGTCAGGTCGGTGGGCTTGAGGTCGCGCTCATGCAGTCGTTCGGGTGCCAGGAAGGCCGCGCCGATTCCCGTCATGCCGGAGCCGTAGGGATAGGCCTCGGTCGACACGCGGGCGCCAGCTGCCCTGGCCCGGCTGACCAGATCATGGACCCGGTCGATATGCCGCAGCGACGTGCTGTTGATGTGGCAGTAGTGCATCTGCGCGCCCGTCTCGGCGGCCGCTCGGACGATCTCGTGCGCCCCGTCGATGAGCGCGTTCGGTGCGAACTCGATGAGGTCGCGGGCGTGCGTGAAAGTCGCGACGCCGGCCTCCGCGGCCAGGGCTGCGACCTGGAGATATTCGTCGGGATCGGATCCGGGCGCGTAGCCCGCCAGCACGCCGATGCCGATCGCGCCGTCTGCGAGATCGGCCGACAGCCGACTCTGGATGGCGTTCACCTGGGCGGGCGATGCGGATCCTTGCCAAGCTGGGTTAGCGATGTTGGCGAGGAAGGTGCCGAGCGTTCCATCGAGTTGGACGCCGGCCACGGCCTCCATCCGGGCTAGTGCCCACGAGGCGGCGAATCCGTAGTTGATCGGTCGGCCCTCAGCGGCTGCCTGCCGGTAAGCAGGTTCGACGGGGCTGACGCCGGCTTCGAGTTCGAGAGCGGTCGTGACTCCGTCAAGAGCGCGAAGCCGCAGCCCGGGAATGTCCGTCGCGTGACTGTGCAAGTCGACGAATCCGGCCGTTACGACGTGGCCGGTGACATCCAGGTCGAGCGCGGCTGGTCCGAGAGACTGGCCGATCTCGGTGATCTGGCCGTCGGACATTGCGACGTCAGCGATCTCGTCGCGGCCGGTTTCGGGATCGATGACCCGGCCGGACCGCAGCACGATGTCGTGGATCGTCATGAGGCGGCCACCGTTCTTGAATCGACGGGGTATGGCAGCCGGGGTGTGCGGCCCGCGCTGGTGTCATGGAGCGTAGTGGGCGCTTGGCGTGCGAGGCCGACGGCCTGAGTAGATCGCTTCACGGCCCACGAAGGGAATGTACGTTCGATTTTAGCTGGCCTGGCTTGCAGCTGTCTGGGCGTCGTCGGGCTGGAAGACCTGAGGCCGGATGCTGCGTGGTGCGGCGGCCCGAAACTGCGGTCGCGGGTGCATAGCCGGGTAGTCCGACGGGAACCAACGGTACGAGGGAACCAGAGCTGTCTTTCCGGCGGTAACTGTGCTCGGCAGGCGATGCCGGCGGACATGAGCACTGTGCACACACGGGGGTCTGAGCATGCTGGTTAGCCCTTCTCTATGAAGCCCCGCTCATCGGCCCCTGGCCAGCCTGACCGTGCGTGGGCCGCAGATTGCGTAGCGCTCCCGATGCACGGTGCGACCAGTTCTTCGAGAACCTGCACCACTACGTCCGCTGCAACTGCGGCGTGGTGGCAGCAGTCCGCCCTGAGCGCCCGAGGTTCCATCTAGGCCAAGGCGCGTCATCGACCGCTAAGCCACACCGAACCAAGGAGACCAAACATGTCTGTCTCGACCGACAGCTCAACAGACGCCACGGCGATCCGCCCCTTCACTGTCCCGGTCGCGCCGCAGGCAGAAATCGATGCGCTGCGCGCGCGTGTCGCCGCGACGCGCTGGCCCGACATGGAAACCGTCCCAGATCATTCGCAGGGCGTTCAGCTAGCCACGATTCAGGAGCTCGCCAGGTACTGGGCCTCGGACTACGACTGGCGTCGGTGCGAGGCGAAGCTCAACGCCCTGCCGCAGTTCAAGACCGAGATCGACGGGCTGGACATTCATTTCATCCATGTTCGCTCAGCCCACGACAACGCGCTGCCGCTCATCCTCACGCACGGGTGGCCCGGTTCCATCATCGAACTGCTCAAGGTGATCGATCCGCTGACCAATCCCACGGCACATGGCGGAAGCGCGTCTGACGCTTTTCACGTCGTCATTCCGTCGATGCCGGGCTACGGGTACTCAGACAAGCCGCGGGCACCCGGCTGGGGTCCAGACCATATAGCGACCGCCTGGGTCGAGCTGATGAAGCGCCTCGGGTACGACCGCTACGTGGCGCAAGGCGGCGACTGGGGAGCGGTTGTCACGGACCTGATGGCCGTCCAGGCACCTCCGGGATTGCTCGGAATGCACACCAACATGCCCGGGGCGATACCCACTGACGTCGCGCAGGCGCTCCCGATCCCCGGCCAGCTCGCCCCCGGCGGCCCGCCGCCCCCCGGTCTCTCCGCCGACGAGCAGCGAGCGTTCGAGCAGATCAGCACCTTCTACACCAGGGGCGCCGGGTATGCGGTTGAGATGGGGACGCAACCGCAGACGCTGTACGGAGTGGCGGATTCGCCCGTCGGCCTCGCGGCTTGGATGATTAACCACGACGCGTACAGCTACGGCGAAATCACGCAGGCCTTTGAAGGCAACCCCGTGGGCGAGCTCACCCGCGACGAGATCCTCGACAACATCACGCTCTACTGGCTGACGAACACCGCGGTCTCGTCTGGCCGTCTCTACTGGGACAACAAGTACGGCTTCTTCGACGCCAAGAACGTCTCCATCCCAGCTGGCGTCAGCGTCTTCCCTGGCGAGATCTATCAAAGTCCGCGGAGCTGGGCCGAGCAGGCCTACCACAACCTCATTCACTACAACGAGCTCGACAGGGGCGGCCACTTTGCCGCCTGGGAACAGCCGCAGCTGCTCACGGAAGAAGTTCGCGCGACGTTCGCGACACTGCGTTAACCGGACACTGCGCTAACCGGACACTGCGCTAACCGGACACTGGGCTAACTAGACACCGACGGGGGCGGCACGCACCGCTGCGTCGCCCTGGCGGGTGTCTGACCAGGCTCAGGTTCGGGCGGATTCGGAGCTAGCGATAGTGACGTACCAGTAGCCAGCCGCGAGATTCCCCGCCGCGGGGACTAGAAACCAAGCTGACAGCCGGTACATTTTGCGCCGTTCCTGGTCGGTCTCCGCCTTGCGGCCGAGCGAAACCAGAACGAGGCCGATGCCGAGCTGGAAACCGCCAGCGGCGAGGCGCGTGGCCCCCAAGACTGGGAGGTGGCGGTACTCCCATGGGTTGATCAGGCGTTGCATGCCGGGTCGCGGAGGAGATTGCCACCACCCGCGCAGACCTTTCGGAGCGGTGCTGTCGCTGGGCGCGTTCATCGGGATGCCTCCTTGTGCGGTCGTGTGTCGGCCGCCCGATCATCTGTAAAGAAGATTCACATTGATAGCTTGCTTGTCCGACGCCGGCAGTTCCAACTGTCCGACTGGGGAATACGCGTCGGTGATGGTGACCTAGCCAGCGGCGATGGGCTCATTCTGGCGGATCAGGTGCATGCACGCGTTGATAAGCGCCAGGCACTGCAATCAGCGGCGTGTGAGTGCGATGCGGTGCCTCGCATGCTGACAGCTCTAGTGCGCAAGTTAGTCGTGTGGTCGTCGCTGTATGGCGTGCGGTGACGGTGCTGACAGACGACCTGCCGTGAAGATTTGGCAAGAGGGCCAAGAGGTCTTTAAGGATCCTTAACTGCTGGCGTTACGCCGGCCGAAGATCGCAAGCAGCCTAGTGAGATCGTCTGCGTCCTCGGCCACGGCGCACTCGGGGCCAACCAATCCAGACCCACGGGCCAGCAGGGCGAACTGCCGCGCGGGCTCTAGCGCGTCGCGCACCAGGCCTGGGTCCACTACGGCGGCTTGGCCTGTAGCCTGCGCCAGATCCCACGTATGCACCAAGAACTCCATCGAGCCCCGTTCCAGGATCTCGCCCAGCGGCATCAGCCCCCAGGGCCCCGGCACAATCCGGGCCAGCGCCGACGGGCCGAGCGCCGCCGTCATGTCAGCCCGCGCTAGGCGCCACGCGGCCAGTGGATCGTCGCCGATGGCGGACCCCGGGTGCTCAGCCTCCTCATTCTCCTCGTAGCGTCCTCGCGCCAGCGCCTCAGTCCCCTGCAGCCCACCGATCGCGTGACCAGCGACATCCGCGGCAGACCAGCCCGCGCACGGCGACGGCGAGCTCCAGCGGCTCTGCGCCACTCCGGCCAGTGCTGCCTCAAATCCATCCAGCGCTCGGGAGAACCTATCCAGCACCATGTCAGCGATGATAGAGGCCCGATGTCGTTACCGTCCGCATGCAAGTACCCGTCCACTCTGCGGTCGCGCCCAGTGCGCAAGTTCAGCTCTCACGAGTTGCAAACCATCAGGTCAGCGCAGCGCGATACCGGCGACGGTCAAGTCCAGGCCCAACTCAGGTGATACGCCCAGTCCGAACTGCGATGGGGCGAGTGAGCACGACGCGGGGTGCCTCGCGTGCTGACAGCTCGTGCATGCGTCGACGCCGCCATACACCTGAGCACTGTGCCCGCCGCCTGGCGGATCACGACTCGAGGGCTCGGCTCTCCCTGCGGATCGATGCGACAACGGCTTCCGACAGAACGTCATACTGCTGGGAGGTAAGGTCGCCGCGGTCATACGCCGCCGTCACGTCGTCGTACGATCCTGGAACGTCCGGATAGGGATCCGACTCAGCCTGCTCGGCCATCTCAAGATAGGTCCGAGGCGACGCTCGCCGACTCGACGGCCACGAGCGCCGACGAAAATGTTCGGCCACCTCGTCGATGCTCATCGTGCCACACTTAAGCGCACGGATGAGCTCATCGACCTCGCTCACGGCCATTCAGACACTCCTAAAGAGATCGTCGTTCGACGAGTCAGACTCCACAAGTTGTGGGTGACGGCCGTCGACCGAATTGTCATATCTGGACCAGCCGTCAAATCTGGCCTTGAGCCCCTCAAAGTTCTTGCGGTTCTGGCTGCCCCATTCCTGATCGGCATACTGCAAGATCGTTTCCCGTGGTACGAAGCGACCGCCCAGGCCGCGGCCGTCTCGGTATTCGTCGTGTGCGTCCCGATGTCGCGCGTCGACTCGACGCAGGCTGACATCCACGGGAATGTCGACGAATAAACCATCGATTCTTGTGTAGCCGGAATCCCGGAGTGAGTTGATCCGCTTCTCGGTGGAAGTTGACGACGACATCGTGACATCCCAAATGATGTTCTTACCGTCTGACTGGGCACGATGCGCCAAGCGCTTGGCTATGTGAGAAGTCTCCTCATGCGCCAGCACAGAGGCCTCCATGGGAGACAGCCCCTCAATCCTTGGCAGTAGGTCGCGCTTAGCAAGTATGAGTTTGATGACGTCCGGGTTGATGGTCAGATACTGACTCGACTCGATGTTGGCGTGCTGTTCCAGGACCGTCGTCTTTCCTGCGCCAGGCAATCCGCCAGCAATGATCGCCTTACGTTCGCAAGGCACATCCTTAGCTGTGGCGTACAGTTCCTCGACGATTCCATCGTGTAGGGACCTTCGGTCTCGGGACCAGACTTCCTGTCGAGGATCGAGGGTGTGGCCGACATCATTGGCCATACCTCCAGTGCTGGCCGCCTCAAGGCGTCCGCGGACCTCGGTTACGTGCTCTGCATGCTCGGCGTCCGTTAACGGGCGGACTTGGTCCGGAGAGCCGTCAGCCCGGCCGCTGGGGTCGGCGTAGTCGGGCGACGAGGGGTGCCCCGTCGCCAGGCGTTCTAAGCGCAGCTCTAATTTGCGCGCCGCAGGGCCGTCGTGCAGATCTGGGCCATCACGCACCTCGGCGCCATGACCCACCTCGGCGCCATCACGCAGCTGAAGCTCGGTCCGAGAATCGACAGCGCCCACGCGGACCTCCTACAGCGCTCGCCGTCACCGTTCAGATTCAGCACAGACCATAGCCCCGAATCACCAGAAGCCACATCAGAATCACGGCTTACGCCGCATGGCGGCTGCACCGACATTTCCCGCCGGGAGTGCGACTAAGTGCCCGGCTTGCCGCTTCTGCGGCGCACCTTAGCCGGGAAATGTGCGGACGAGCGGCGGCGAGCGCCGCCGCTGGCGCGAGGATCGGATAGGCGCAGTCTGACCGGCCAAGACCAGTACTCACTCGAAGAGTCCGCGAATGTCGTCGGCGTCCAGGCTGCCACCGAACACGTTCCCGCTGTCGATCACCGACGTGAACAGCGCCGCCTTGCGCGCCTTGAGAGCCATGACCTTCTCTTCGATCGTGTCCTTGGCGATCAGCCGGTACACGACGACGTTGCGGGTCTGGCCGATGCGATGAGTGCGGTCCACTGCCTGAGCCTCGGTGGCGGGATTCCACCACGGATCGAGCAGGAAGCAGTAGTCGGCCTCGGTGAGATTCAGCCCGAACCCGCCGGCCTTCAGGCTGATCAGGAACACTGGCGCAGCCCCGCCCTTGAAGCGCTGGAGCACGAGCGGCCGGTCGCGCGTCTTGCCATCCAGGTAGCAGTACGGAATCCCGGCAGCGTCAAGCCGTTGTCGTGCCCGCTCCAGGAACCGGGTGAACTGGCTGAACACCAGTGCCCGGTGGCCGCCGCCGACTGCCTCCTCAAGCAACTCGAGCAGCGTGTCGAGCTTGCTGCACGGCAGATCGTCGTGCTGCGCGTCCACGAGTCCAGCGTGCAGGCTCAGCTGCCGTAGCAGGGTCAGGGACCGCAGGATCGTGAACCTGTTGGCGTCGACGTCGTCGATCAGCCCGAGCACCTTCTGGCGCTCTCGCTGGAGATGGGTCTGGTACAGCTTCTGGTGCTTGGGATGCAGTTCTACCTCGAGCACCTGCTCCTGCTTGGCCGGCAGGTCTGCCGCGACCTGCTCCTTGGTGCGGCGCTTCATCAGCGGCTTGATCCGCCGCCGCAACTGCTCGAGCAGCTCGGCTTTGCCCTGCTTCTCGATCGGCCTCGCGTAGTAGTCCTGGAACTTATCCGGATGCGGGAAGAGCCCTGGGGCTGTGATCGACAGGAGCGACCAGAGTTCCATCAGGTTGTTCTCCATCGGAGTCCCCGTGATGGCCAGCTTGAACGGGGCCGCCAGCCGACGAGCACACTGATAGATCTTGGCCTGCCGGTTCTTGGTGTATTGCGCCTCGTCCAGGAGCAGTCCCGACCACTGCTGCGCCGCGTAACTCGCGAAGTCGATGCGCAGCAACGTGTAGGTGGTCACGACGGCGTCGGCGCCCGCGATGATCTCCGCAAGGTCCTGGCGACGCCTTTTCATAGTGTCGGTGATCACCACAATATTGAGCCCGGGCGTGAACCTGTCGGCTTCCGTAGCCCAGTTCGAGACGACGCTGGTAGGCGCACAAATGAGGAACGGCGGCTTGGTGCGGTCTTCCGCGCGCGCGTGACTGATCAGCGCGAGCGCCTGCAGCGTCTTTCCCAGCCCCATGTCGTCAGCGAGGATCCCGCCAAGCTGGTGCTGCCACAAGAACACCAGCCACTGGAATCCCTCGAGCTGGTACGGACGCAGCTGAGCGTCCAGCCCAGCAGGCAACGGCACGCGGCCGAAGCCTGCATCACTGGAGGCTTCAGCGTCGGCAGCCGTCTCCGGTCCGGCGCCGGTGAGTGCCAGCAGGCCATCGACCTGGCGCTGCCACGCCGTTGCCTGACGGCTGACCACCCCGAGCTCGGCCAGCTCGGCCCACAGGCCTGCCTGGAACCTGCTGATCCGCAAGGCGTCGGTCGGCCTGTCTTGCAGCGCCCGCGCCTCCTCGATGAGCCTGGCCAGCGCCTGGAGGCCCGGTTTGTCGAGCGAAAAGTAGGCGCCGCTGTCGAGCAGCAGATACTCGTCGCCCCGGCTCAGCGCCAGGAATAGCTCCCTGAACTGGACGACCTGATCCTCGACGAAAACCATGACGCCGAGACCAAACCAGTCGTTGTCGTCGACTAGCTGGTCGGCGGAGATCTCGATCCGCAGCGAGTCGCCGGCCTCACGATAATCAGCCGGGCTGCCGCTGATCTCCACGTCGACTCCGGGCCGACCAGTCAGCATGGGCAGCGTCTCCGTGCTGAACCTCATCGTCTCCAGGCCCGTGAGCCGCGCTGGCCGCATCCTGTCGGGCGGCAGCTCAAGGTCCGCCAGGATGGCGCGCTCTGCGTCGAGATCCCGGTAGCCGGCCTCGATCTCACTGCCGGGACCTGGGAGCGCCGGGAAGGCATCCGCCGGCAACCGCAGCTGCGCGTCGCCCACCTGATACGCCCACTCCCAGTTGAGGTCCAGTTCGTGCCCCGCGCCGTATGCGGCGCCAAGGACGAGGGTCGGTGGTGAGATCGCGGGCAGGCTGTACGACCCGTCCGATGAGACGAGCGAGGCGGCGCGCCGCAACCGCGGGTAGAACTCCTCGCGGAACCGCCGCTCGTCGGCGGCCGGGATGTTGACCGGCTGCCGCGCCATGACCAGTTGCTGCACTTCGCTGGGAACGGGGTTGATTAGCCTCGCCAGCTTGAACCGCCAGCGCGCTGGGTCTGGCTGAAGTTCGGCCTCGCGCTGGTCGACGTAGGCCAGCCCATGTCCCTGTGAGCCGAGGAAGCAGATCGGCCAGATCTCGCCCTCGCTGCCATCGACGCGGACGACGGGACTGAGGCGCAGCGGTCCCGAGGGCTCCGTCCTCGCCACGTCCAGCAGCAGTTCAGCCGTCCCGTAGCGAGGAATCGCACCGAGCTTGCGGTAGATCAGCGGTACCCCGGCAGACTCGGCATCGTCCAGCAAGGCCCATAGCTGGCGTGATTCGAAGGTGCCGACGTCGAGAACCTTCGCGCCGCCGCCGTAGTAATACGGTCCGTAGTCGGCGCGGTCACCGGCCCTGTGCAGCCAGTACAGCTCCCTGAGTACGTGCAGCTGGATGTCGGCCAGGCCAGTGACGTGCTGGCGGGACTGCAGCCTGTCCCAGGTCAGCTGGCCGCCAACCCAGGAATCCAGCTTTGCTCCCGGCTGGACGATGCGCGCCTTGACCGTGAGCTGCGGAGGACTCGCGGGCCGCGGGCCGGCATGGGTCTGGTCACCGGGCGACAAGATCAGCTCGATCGCGACACGAGCGGGCTTGTGGTTCGCGGCGGCATCGACGGACCGCGCCTGGATGAGCGAGCCGAGCGACTGATCCCAGGAGCTCGAGCGCGGTCGAGGAGCACTCAGGTCCTGGCCCGAGACGAGTGCCCCGGCCAGCACGAGCGCCGCCGCGTGCCTGCAGTCGTGGCCGACCTCGCAGCTGCAGTAGCCGCCGCCGAGCCGCATCGGGCTGCTGCTGCCGAAGTACGCCAGAGTCTCGTGGAACTCACCGCCCTTGTCCTGCACGATGCCCCGCAAAGCCCGCCTCGACGGCACCCACTCCATCCGGCGGACGACGCCGTCATGCATCTCGCGGTAACCCGCGTCGAACGCGGTCACGCCAACAGCGTCCTCGACCGAGCCGAGGTCTATCTCGTCGAGCACCACCCGCGGCATGGCACCGACCATAGCCCGCACCACCGACAGTTCCGGGTCTCTTCGCAACCGCGTGCGGGTGCCCGCGGTAGGGACGAGGCGAGACGTCGCGGCGGACCGCCGACGGGATTGTTCATCCCCGCTGGACGACCTTCGACGATGCGCGACCGGCGTCTTCGCCGCCAGGGTGTCCCAGCTGGTCAGCGTGAGCCGCGGCGAGTTCTCGGGCGAACGCGGTCAGGCCCACAAGCAGTGCCCGGCGCTCGCCGGGGGTCATCGCGGCGAGCATCCGATCGTGGTAGGCGCGCCAGGCCTGCCGCAAGCGCGCGGCTGCCTTGTCCCCCGATCGGGTGAGGCAGAGACGGAGGTTGCGGCGGTCGCTGGCGTCGCGCTCGCGGGCAAGCAGATCCTTGCGCTCCAGGGCCGAGCAGAGCCTGCTGACCCGGCTTTTGTCGATACTCAGCCGGTCCGCCATCTGTTGCTGGGTGACTTCACCGAGGGCGCGCAACTCGACCAGGAATGAACCCTCCGCGGCGGACAGCGCCGTTCCCGCCACGTCGCTGACGGGCGCGTCGAGATGCACGGATACCAGCCGCATCACCCGACCGAGCAGCGTCTCGAGCAGCTCGGCTTCTGAGTCAGGCACGGCAGTCCTCCACGGTTGACATTATCAACTGTTGATGAGAGCATCGAATATAGTTGCTGTCGACAACCATCATAGGGAGCGCTCATGCGTAAGGCATTTCTGGCGCTGATTCAGCGGGCGCACTTCTCTCACGGCCAGGCCTACGACCGGTACACGGCCAGGCTTTTCGGGGGCATCCACCGCAGTGTCGTCGAGGATGTGGCAGCGACCGCGCCGAAAGGCGGAACGGTGCTGGACGCGGGCTGCGGTAGTGGGCGCCTCGCGGTCCAGATCGCCCGCCGACGGCCGGATCTACAGGTGCGTGGGGTCGACCTAGAGGCGGGCATGATCGAGGTTGCAGCCCAGCGCGCTGAGCAAGAGCACTTCGCAGACCGTGTGCAGTTCACTGTCGCCGACCTGGCCGACCTGCCGCTGCCGGACGACAGCGTGGACCTGATCGTCTCGACCGCGAGCCTGCACCACTGGGCTGACGCGGGAGCCGTCATCGCCTCGCTCGGCCGGGTCCTGCGGCCGGGCGGCCAGATGTGGATCTACGACTTCCGTCCCGTCCCGGCCGGCCGAGTTTATTCCGCCGCACAGAACCTGGGTAGCCGGGTGGACCGGACGCTGGTTCGCACCGGGCGGTTCCCCGCTGCGCTATTCCAGCGGCTCGCCGTGCACCCGATGCCGTCCGCACCGTCTGCACGTACCGCGACACCCGCCCGCCCTGCGGGCACGGATTAGTACGAGACCGCGCCACCGCCAGTTGCCGGCCTCGTCGCAACCGCACGCAGGCCCCGCGTCCCGCTGCCCGGCGACAAAAGGACCCATGACGCGTCAGGCACTGAGACGATGAGCAGCGTGCCGAAGAAGCGCTCCACGTCCGATAAGTCCGCCCGGCATCTTCACGCCGTGCCTGACGACGCCCAGGCCGCCCTGTGGGACGGAAGGGAACTCGACCGCCTCGCAAGGCTCCGTCAGCTCGCGATCGAAACGGATGCTCCAGATGACGCAATCCGGCTGATCGACAGAGCTGCGACAGCCGACGAGGCGATCGGCATGCTCACGGAGGCCGGGTTCATGCCCACCGATGCAGAGACGCACGAGGGCATGCTGTCCTGGTTCGCGCCGCTGCTGGAGCCTGGTTGTGAGCCGCTGGAGGCCGAATTGTGCGGCACGGCGTTCATCGGCCAGGTGCGCCGGGCGGCGCCGCCCAACCTCGACATCACCGACGTGCTGCACGACGTCATCGAGGGCTTCGCGACGTACCGGAGTCCAGAGTCACTGGCGATGATGCTGGCACTGTCGTCAGTTGCGCCGCCCCCGCTGCGGATCATGGCCGCGCGCGCCGCTGCCCGGATGGTGGCAGACGGCCAGGCAGAGATGCCGTGGGCCGCGGACATCGGTTTCCCGATACCGGGCAGGTGCTTCGGCTACAACGACATCTACGGCGAGCAGCGCACCGTGGTCATTACATTCCGTTACGGCCGCAAGGCGCACGCCCTCGTCGTGCTGATCGACCACGTCCTCGGCGGCGGTATCAAGGACTGCTACGTCGCTGACTACACCGAGTCCATCCGCGCCGAGTACCGGAAGATCGCCCGGGATCCGGACATCATCTACAGCGATCTCGAACCCGCCGAGGCTCGCGCAATTCTCGTGCAGGCGCTCTCGTGCGAACCGTGTCCAGTCGAGCCGGATCAGGTCGACGATGTCGAGAACAACATCGACCTGTTGCTCAGCCGAGTCGCTGCACTGGCCGCCGCTCGCAATACAGCAGCTCAGCCCCCTAGCTCCAAGACCGCGGCGGGCGCCACCCCCAAGGCCGGCGCGACCAGCCGAACGTCCGGGCCCAAGAACGTCCATCGGGTGAAGGTGACATTGCGCGGCGCCAAGCCGCCCATCTGGCGGCGGTTTGAAGTGCCGTCGAACATCACACTCCGGCGCCTGCACACGGTGATCCAGGCCGGCTTCAACTGGCAGGACTATCACCTTCACCTATTCGAGACCGCAGTGGGCCTCTACGGAATGCCCGACCCCGACGACGACCACGACATCCGCAGCGACGCTTATAAAAAGCTGTCCGCGGTCGCAGACTGGCCGGGCGATCGGATCCGGTACACCTACGACTTCGGCGACAACTGGGAGCTCGACATCATCGTCGAGGCCGTCCAGCCGGCAGAGCCAGGCATGGCCTACCCGCGGTGCACGGGCGGCCGCCGGGCAGCGCCGCCTGAGGACTGCGGCGGGGTCTGGGGCTACGCCGACATGCTTAACGTGCTGGCCAATCCCCGGCACGAGGAGCACAAGAGCCGGCTGTGGTGGCTCGGCATCGAGACTGCAGCGGACTACAACCCCGACGCCTTCGACAGCGAGGTCGTGAATAACGATCTGTCGAGGAAGAGAGTGCTGATCAAGCCCTGACGCGGCAGGGTTCGCCGGGCTTGCAGCACAGATCGCACACGGCTGCTAGAGCAGGGACAGATCACCGGTGACGGCGTCAATCGCGGTGTCGGCCGCAGGCCCGATCGCACAGCACGTCGGCGTGCCCTCAGCCACCTGAGTCCGGCCGGCATCGTGGACAACCTGCACGGGCAGCCCCGCCTCCGCGGCTTCCCCGGCGATAGCATGCAGCTCCTCTTCGCTGCCCGCGCGCAGCACGACCTTGGGCTGGCCATCACGGAGCCAGGCCGCGAAGGCCGGCGTACCGATTCCGGCCAGTACCGCGGCCACGGCCGCATGCGCGGCTTGGGCGGCGATCTTGCCGCGCCCCATACCCAGGTCCGATCGAACGACCAGGATCAGCTTGGTCTGCATGACTGCCAAGTTAGGCGGACGCTCCGACTCGCGGGAGACTTAACCACATGACGCACCCATCATGGGATGACTCCTACACGGCCGAAGCACCACCGCCGTGGGACATCGGCCGGCCGCAGCCCGCCTTCGTCGGCCTGGCCGAGTCCGGCCTGCTGACCGGCCAGGTCCTCGATGTCGGGTGCGGGACCGGCGAGCACGCCCTGCTGGCCGCCAGCGTGGGCGCCGAGGCCACCGGCATCGATCTGTCGCCGACAGCCATCGCTCGCGCCTGCGCCAAAGCGGCCGACCGCGGGCTCGACGTGCACTTCGAGGTCGGCGATGCGCTCAGCCTCGGCGAGCTAGGCGTGGACTTCGACGTGATTGTCGACAGCGGCGTCTTCCACGTCTTCAGCGACGAGGATCGGCCACGCTACGTAGCCAGCCTGGCCGCGGCGCTCCGTCCGGGCGGCACGCTGTACCTGATGTGCTTCAGCGACCGGCAGCCAGGCGACTTCGGCCCGCGCCGAGTGCATCAGGACGAACTGCGCGCGTCATTCAGCGATGGCTGGGCGGTAGAGTCGATCACGGCCAATAGATTCGAGATCAACCCAATGCGCCAGACGGCCTACGCGCAGGCCTGGCTCGCCGTCTTCACGCGCAGGTGAAGTGCTCCGGCCTGTGAGCTACGCTCGGCCGGACGGCACAGATCTAACTTCCGCAGCCACGCTATGAAGCAGAGCAGAAGAAAGACCACTACCAGGTCCATCTATGGCCACTCCCCCGATAACTTGCCCATGACTAGACCAGAGCCGCAGCAGCCCCCCGAGCACAAGCCGCAGCGTTTGATTGGTACCCCGCTACTCGGACGTACAACCAGCGCTGCCAGCGCGGCCAGCCCGGCCGAGCCCGTCGCTCCGCTGCTGCCGCCCCAGGCCCGCCGCCCCGCCGCCATCGCGGTCGCCTGCTGCGCAGCGGTAGTCGCGGTTCTTGGGGTGTTCGCGGCCGACCGGACGCAGGGCAACGCCGTCGACCGGCCCGTGGATTCGTGGCTGCGGCACCATCTGGCTTCGCACCTGCATGTGCTGTCCGATATCAGCTACCTGGGCGGCGGCCAGATCAGCGCCGTACTGACGGCGATCCTGGTGCTAGGTTGCCTGCTCGCCCGCCGGGTCAACGGCGCCGTGCTGGCTCTGGTCAGCGTCGTGGTCGCCGGGGGCCTGACCGAGTTCGTGCTGAAGCCGCTCGTCCACGAGACGATCAACGGCTCGCTGACGTATCCGAGCGGCCATACGTCGAGCCTGTTCGCGCTCATCGGAGTCGTCGGGGTGCTGATGGTCAACCCGCCGAGGCAGCGACCACGGCCGGCCGTGCGAGTGCTGCTCGTGCTTTGCCTCGTCGTCATCGGCTGCATCGTGGCCATCGCGCTAATCGGCCTGAACTACCACTACTTCACCGACACGATCGCCGGCGCGGCGCTGGGCGGAGGCGTGGCGCTAGCGGCCCCGTTCCCACTCGACAGAACCAGGGTGCGACGCCGGCTGGGGGCTGCCCTCCCCGGCTGGCTGAAGCCGGAACAGCCAGCCTGAGCCTGCGCGAGCGTGACCCGGAGCGCGACCCACTGATTACTCGCAGTGTCTCACCAGCTACTGTAAGCAGGAAGAACGTGGCAAAACAGCCTGACTACAGGCAGGTGCGCCATGAGATTCGCTCTAACCGCAGTGTTGAGCGCCGCAGTCGTGGGGCTCGCCGCATGCACGACCGTCACGACATCCCAGAGTCCGACCTCTTCAACACCGTCGGCGTCGTCGAGTCCCAAGTCGGCGTCGGCTGCCACGCACGCGCCCTCCCGGAGCCCGGCCGCCCCAGCCACCACGCCGCCCGCCGGCACTGCCCCGGCCCAGCAGGTCGCGCCCACCGGAGCACCGGCGCCGAACGTGACCGATCCGTGGGCCGTCGTCTCCGCCTACTACGGCGACATCGAGTCAGGCGCCTTCGCGCAGGCCTGGGCACTCCTGAACTCGGGCGCCACGACAGGCCAGACCTACCAGCAGTTCGTGAACGGGTTCGCGTGTACGGGCTCGCAGCTCGTGACCGAGGTAGGCGAATCAGGCGATCAGGTCACTTTCGACCTAGACGCCACCAATTCCTGCACTGGCCAGGTCCAGCATTTCACCGGTACGGACACGGTCCAGAACGGGATGATCGTGGCAGCGCACGTTGTCCAGACCGGCTGACCGATAAAGATCTGGGAACGGGCTTGCTGACGTGCACCGGATCGCTCCTCCATAGGGCGTGAGAGTGGAACTGCCGCCCTTCATAGGGCGGCGATGTGGACCTGACGCCCAATGAACCTATTTATCCCGAGGCACGCGTCTTGCCCCCGCCAACTTTCGGTGGCGTGCCTGGGAGTGACGGCAAATGCGCTGCATGATGCCTCCGCAGCGGCGATGATTCATTTGCGTGCTAGGAGTCGAAGTCGGGGGCAGGAGCGGTCGTGCCAGAGGGGTTTCCGGGTGGGCGACACGCAAGTAGCGCGGTGCCCTGGCTCCTCGTGGGCGCTGGACTCGTGGTCGCGGTGGTCGGGGTCACTTTCGCAGTAGTGCTGACGGGTAACAGCACGCCGCTCGGTCCCCCACATGATCACCCCGCGCCGGCGGCGGTTCCGCTGGCATCCGCCACCGTCGCAGCGCCCGCCCAGTCACCGTCGCCCACTCCGAAGCCGGTCCGCAAGCGAAGGCGCCTCGCCTCGCCGACCCCAGCTCCCAGTGCTACTTCCCAGCGGACCAGCCCAGCGCCTGGCGCCTCACCTCAGCCGCCCAGACGGACGCCGACTTCATCGGTGCATCTGGCCGCCACCGTGAGCGTAGAGAGCGGCTGGCACTCCCAAAGTTTCGGTCAGGTTGTCTTCGAGGTAACCGACACAGGCTCAGCAGGGACAGGGCAGCTCACAGCGTCGATCACGCTGCCGGCCGGAGCTTCGGTGATGGCCGGCGGAGGAGGCGGTGGAGGAGGCGGAGGCGACCAGGGCAATAGCGCCTCCGACTGGACCTTCGGCTGGACCTGCCAGCCAAGCTCGGCAGGCGCGACTTGCCAGCACGCCGGTCTTGCGGCGGGCACCCAGGCGGTGGGCGCGATCTACATCACGCTCAGCGGTACCACGGCGTGCGGCCAGCCGGTGGAGCTCGCGGTCACGAGCGGTTCAGCGTCGACGAGCGCCCGGTCACCCGATGGCATCCAGTGCTAGCGGGGTACGACTCAGTTCGCTAGCAGGGTGCCAGGTGCGTGCCGCCGATTCAGTCCGGAGGCGCAATGACATTGCTCCCGCCGCTTGCGCGGCAGCTGGGCCTCCAGCCGCACCCGGAGGGCGGGTGGTTCCGGGAGACCTGGCGGTCGCCGGTGACATTCGCCCCGGACGGCTATGCGGGCACGCGCAGCGCGGCGACGGCTATCTACTTCCTGCTGCATCCAGGCGAGCGTTCGCGGTGGCACGTCGTGCGCTCAGATGAGCTGTGGCTCTGGCACAGCGGCGGCCTGCTGACGCTCCGTCTCGGGGGCGCCTGCCCATCGCCGGTTGACTCCGGACCCGACGCACGGGCGCCAGCCAAGGCTGAAGAAGTGCTGCTTGGCCCCGACGTCTTCGCCGGCCAGCAACCCCAGGCGCTGGTGCCGGGCGGCGTCTGGCAATGTGCCGCACCCGCTGCTGACGAAGCCGTGCTCGTCAGCTGCGTGGTCGCGCCAGGCTTTGACTTCGCCGACTTCCGCCTCGCCTGAGCCGGATCCGGAATCGGGATCTCCCGGCCGTAGTTGATCGTTGTACCAGGTGAGGCGCTGCTGAGCGCGGGCATTCGAGTTATGACTTGTTATTCGCACCAGACCGTCGTAGGCTGTCGATATATCGTGAGCGTATCGCGAGAGGTGGCGGTTGACGATGGCGGCGGGAGCGGCTTGGGGCGCGAGCGATTTCGCGCCCGGCCTATCTGACCTGCTGAAGTGCGTGCAAGACGTGCTCGGCCATGGCGGGGCCAAGGCTGGCGCGAAGGCATGGGCTAAGGCTCACACCAAGGCTGACGCACGGGAGCACCACGACGCATGGGAGCGGAGCTTCGGCGGACGCCGGGGCCCAGGCCCAGGTCACTGGGGCGGCGGGTTCGTGGGTCCCAAGGGCGGCTGGTGGCCAGGACCGCCATCGGCACCCGGGCCGAAAGCCAGCCGCGGTGACGTGCGGGCGGCGATCCTGGCGCTGCTTCGCGATGGTCCGCGCAATGGCTACCAGATCATGTCCGAGATCGAGGAGCGCAGCGGCGGTGCGTGGCGGCCGAGCCCTGGCGCGGTCTACCCGGCGCTGTCGCAGCTCGCCGACGAGGGTCTGATCGCACCCGAGGAGTCCGGCAGCAAGCGGATGTTTAGCCTGACTGACGCGGGCCGCGAGTACGTCGCTCAGAATCCCGAGATGGCCCGCGGCGCATGGGAATCGTCGGCGCAGCAGGAAGCGTGGCAGGTACCCGGCTTGTTTGCCGAGGCCGCCCGGCTGGGCAGCGGGATCATGCAGCTCGCCCGGACCGGCTCGCCAGACGAGATCCGGGCCGCCGAGCGCCTGCTCGAACGGACGCGACGTGAGCTCTACAGAATCCTCGCGGACGATGCAGCACCGGCGGACGACGAGCAAGATCTCTAGGTCAATGGGGCAGGGGAAATGAACGAGAACATCCGGATATCAGACGCCGACCGCGACCACGTTGTGGAGCGGCTGCGTGAGCACTACGCCGACGGCCGGCTCACTTCCGACGAGCTGGACGAGCGCGTCACCGCGACGCTCAGCGCGAAGACCTACGGTGACCTGCGCGCCGTTATGACCGACCTCCCCGAGCCGGAGACCGTCGGAGCAGCGGGCGCAGCGGGCCCGGCGGGCACCCCCGGGCCCGCCGGGCCCCTCGGCCCGCAGGGCTGGGCGCCGCCTTGGATGGCCACCGGGCGGCCGGTCGTGGCCTACCGGCGCGGACCGCGGGTCCTGCCGCTGGTGCTCATCGCCCTGGTCGTCGCCATTGCGATCCCAGGTGCCGGCTTCGTCTTCCTGGCGTTCCTCAAGCTCGCGCTGCTGTTCGGGCTGGTGGTGTGCCTGACGGGCATCTTCGCGGCAGCCCGGTTCCGACGCCGTGCGCGGCGCTACTGGCAGTCCGGGACAGACGCTTCGTGGCACCAGCACGAGTGGCGGCGCTAAGCAGCCGCGCCGCCATCTCGGCGAGTGCCTAGCTGCCGCCTGCGGCCTCCGCCATCGATCGCGGAAACCTGGCCGGCGCGAAGCTCATCGCTCCGGCCGGAACCATCCACGGCAGTGCGATGATCCGGTACTTGCCCGCCAGGACCGCAGGATCGCGCTGCTTAAGCTCCAGCGCCTCGTCGGGCCCGACATTCAATATCGACAGGCCGCGGAACGGTGACGTCCGGTCCAGCAGCGGTCCTGCGGCGAGCAGGTGCCCGGCCGTATGCAGGTCAGCCAGGTGCGCCATGTGTGCATCCTGGAGTGCGTCTTCCTCCTCCGGAGTGAAAGCCGGCGCGTCGTCGCGCAGGACGAGCAAGGTCATCGTGAATCGCTCAAAGTGCATGGAAGAGATCGTAATCAGACTCTCAGGTGCGGCGAGCTGACGCCACGATGCTTGTCGCCGCGTCGACTGTCGCTTCGAGCCGCCTGCTGTGCGCGCCGCGCCAGTAAACGCGGCCACAGGACTGGCAGCGCGCGAACGTCTCGTAGGTGCGCCGGGTGCCGGGCTGAAGCTGCGGCTCGACATCTGCCTTGGGCGCCGGAACCAGCAGGCCGTTGCAGGCTGTGCACCGAGTCCACGGCGCGAGCGCCGGCGCGAACCTGTCGAGTACGTCGGCTAGCTGCGTATCGATGCTGGCACCCCGCACGTAAGCGCCGAGCCAGAGCTTGCGACGGCGGAGCAGTCCGCGATCCTGCGTCAGCAGTACGCGGTGGTCGGCGTTCGCCTCGTCGATGAGGTCGTCATCATCGGCGTACCGGTGATATGCGGCGTCGATCCCGAGCAGGCGCAGGCGCCGGGCGAGGGTGCCGAGATGAACGTCGAGGAGGAACCGGGCGTCATCAAGCTGCTGCGGCCGTGACACGGGCATCACCTCGACGGCGTCCCCGCCGCGTGGCCGGTAGCTGCGTTCAGCAGGGCGGCTGTTGACGAGCAGCGAGCCAACCTCGGTCAGCGGCACGCCGACCGACTCGACGACGTGCCCCAAAGTGGAGACGCCGTCGCAGGTCACCGCCACCGGCTGGGGGCCGCGGCTCGACCGGAGGAAAAGCGCGAGCTCCTCCGACACTGTCACGTGCACTTGCGGTCCGCTCACATGCTCACCATGCCCGGAATCTAGCGTTTGCTACCCCTTACAGGCTGATCAGCACAATGCCGGTCGCGATCACGACGGCCGCAGCGACTCGCCTCCTGCCGAAGGTCTCGCCGAGTGCTGCCACCCCGATCAGCGCAGCGAATACCACGCTTGTCTCGCGGATTGCGGCGACCTCGGCGAGCGGCGCCTTCGTCTGCGCCCACAGGACGATGCCGTAGGCGAGCACGCAGAGGACACCCGCCAGTAGACCGCGCCCGGCGGTGCTGGTATCTCGCCACGCGCTGGCCGGCCGGCGGAACGCCGCCGCGGCTGTCATCGCCGGGCCTTGCAGCAGGAACAGCAGCGCCACGTACGCCCACGGGTCGTGCGCGCGGCGGACGCCGAGCCCGTCCACAATCGTGTACGCGGCGATCGTCAGCCCGGTCAGAACCGCCGCGCCGACGGCGGGCAGATCCTGACCGCTCAGCTGGCCAGCCGAGAACGCCAGGCCGATCAGCCCCACCGCCAGCGTCACGATGCCGAGCACGGCGGCGGGACTCAGATGCTCGCTGGCCAGAAAGTAGGCGCCAACGGCGACGATGAGCGGGGACGTGCCGCGCGCAATGGGATAGGTCTGATTGAACGCGCCGAGCCGGTAGGAATTCATCAGGGCCAGGTCGTAGCCGACGTGGATGATGGCCGAGGCAACGGCGAAACCGATCGCCGCCCGGAAGGGCAGGCCGGTCAGGATGAGTCCGAGTCCGCCGGCGGCCGTCGAGGCGATCCCAATCCAGGCGAACGCCATGAGCCTGTCGTCCACCTGCTTCGCGATAGCGTTCCAGGTCGCATGCAAGGCCCCGGCGCCAATGACGATCACGACGATCAACGGGGTCAGGTGCACCTGGTTCGTCACAGTAGGCATTCTGCCTGGATATCCGCGCAGACGCCGCGAGCAGTTAAGGCCGTGCGCCCGGATCCTGATATACCGGAGCCATGCCCGCTGACAGCGTAGCCACCACGATGCGCGCAGCCGCTGCCAAGCTGCTGGCCGCGCTTGACGGCGACCAGCGCGAGCTCGCCGCGCTGCCGTTCGGCAACGTGTCGCTGCGGCGCTGGCTGGAGTACCGGCCGGAGCCGAGGCCCGGCGCGTGCCTGGCGCTGGCGACGCCGGCTGCCCGCAAGGCGGCGCACCGACTGCTGGCGACCGGGCTGAGCGAGCACGCGTTTGCGCAGGCGATGGTGATCGTGGCACTGGAGGAAGTTCTCGATCTAAGGGAACGGGGCCGAGTCGGCAGGCACAGTGGCGATTACTGGGTGTGCGTGTTCGGAGACCCTACTGCGGACGAGCCGTGGTCGTGGCGGTTCGAGGGGCACCACGTCTCGGTCACGATGACGGTTGTCGGCGAGGAGGTATCACCAGCGCCGGTCTTCCTGGGGGCGAACCCGGCCTGCATTAGCTACGCCGGCCGCCCAGTGTCGCGGCCGCTCGCGCCGGAGGAAGACCTGGCCCGTGCGTTGCTCGATGCGCTTGGTCCGGCCGGACGGTCCGTGGCCGTCGTAGCCGACCAGGCTCCGTACGACATCCGTTCGGCGACCTCGCCGCGCGCGCAGCCGGTACTGGAGCCACGCGGCGTCGCGGGGGCTGCGCTCGGCCCGACGGCGCGCGCCGTGCTCGACCAGCTCGTCGCCTTGTACCTCGACCGGCTGCCCGCGGGGCTCGCAGCCCGCGAGGCGGCGCGCGTCGCTGCCGGCGAGGTGCACTTCGCCTGGGAAGGCCCGCTGGCACCGGGTGCGCGGCACTACTACCGCGTGCAGGGTGACGACCTGCTCCTCGAGTACGACAACACCACCGACGACGCCAACCACGCGCACACCGTGATGCGACGGCCCCGCAGCGACTTCGGCGATGACTTGCTCGCCGCCCACTATCGCGAGGCGCACACCCCGGTGGCCTAGCCGCGCGGGGATACGTCGGCTTCGATCAGGTGCGGACCAGGCTCGGCGAGCGCGTTCCTCAGCTGTGCGGAGAACTCCCCTGTTGTTGACGCACGGCTCGCCGGAACTCCCATGCCGGCCGCCAGCGCTGTGAAGTCGATGTCGGGCCGGGACAGGTCCAGCAGGTCGCGGGCTGTCGTGCCGGTCACCGGCGCGCCGGTCCGCTCGAGCTCCATGGCCAGGATCGCGTACGCACGGTTGCTGAAGATAACCGTCGTGATGTCCAGCCCTTCGCGGGCGTGCGTCCACAAGGCCGAGGCCGTGTACATGGCACTGCCATCCGCCTCGAGGGCGAGGACCGGCCGGTCCGGACACGCGATCGCCGCGCCGGTGGCGAGCGGCAGCCCCTGGCCGATGGCGCCGCCCGTGAGGCTGAGCCAGTCGTGCGGCGGTGCGCCGGCGGTGGCACCGGCGAGCCAGAGCCCGGAGGTGTTCGCCTCGTCGCAGACGATCGCGCGCTCGGGCAGCAGCGCCCCGATGACCGCAGCAGCCGACTGCGCCGTCAGTTGACCGTCGGCGGGCAGATCGGGCCGAGCCGCGGGCTGGATCGACGGGAGAGCGTCCGGCGCGACGAGATCGGCCAGCGCCAGTAGTGCGCCGGGCACGTCATCGCCAGGCTCGGCCAGCACCTGTACGTGGCAGCCGGGCGGAAGCGGCGTCGTGGGCTTACCTGGGTAGGCAAAGAACGAGACCGGTGAGCTCGCCCCGGCCAGGATCAGGTGGCGCGTGGCGGACAGCTGGTTGGCAGCCAACTCCACCAGGTAGGCGAGGCGGTCGACGTTCGGGATGCCCGCGCCGCGCTCGTGCCGTGCTGGGAACGTCTCGGCGAGCACTTGCGCGCCGGTCGCTGCGGAGATCCGGCTGGCGGCCTCGATCGCCTGCGGCGCAGCCCGGTCCCGCCGAGCAGGATTGTGGTCCGCGGTCCGATGTCGCCCAGCCCGCGCAGCGCGCCCATGGCGGGCACGAGACGATCACGCGGCACAGGCGATGGTTCCCTGCGGCGGAATGGCGCGAGCACCACCGGCTCGGCGCCGTCGGTCCAGGTCACGTCCGCGGGCAGGATCAGCGTGGCGACCTGACCTGGCGGCCGCAGCGCCGCAGCGACCGCCTCGGCTGCGTCCGCCGGCGCGTCGGCGCTGCGAGTTGATCTTCGCACCCACGCCGACACCGCTCCCGCGATCGCGTCGATGTCGGACTCCAGCGGCGCATCGTGCCGCTTGTGATACGTGGCATGGTCCCCGACGACGGCCAGCAGCGGTGTGTGCGCGCGACGCGCGTTGTGCAGGTTGGCCAGCCCGTTCGCCAGACCAGGGCCGAGGTGCAGCAGCGCCGCCGCGGGCTGCCCGGTCATGCGGCCGAAGCCGTCAGCCGCGCCGGTCGCGACCCCCTCGAACAAGCACAGGACGCCTCGCATCTCCGGCACCGCGTCCAGCGCTGCGACGAAATGCATCTCTGACGTGCCGGGGTTAGCAAAGCACGTGGTCACGCCGCAGTTGACCAGCGTGCGGACGACCGCCTGGGCTCCGTTCATGTCGTTGCTCCTCGTGCTGGGCGCGTCCGCAGCGTGGGTGTCGGTGTCGGTGTCGGCGTCGTCAGGCGCCAGGCGCCCGGTCCGGCGGAAACCCGCCCGTCGCGATCGGACCCCAGCGGTCGATCGTGATCCGGATCAGAGACTTGCCCTGGCGGCGCATCGCATCCCGGTACTCGTCCCAGTCCGGGTGCTCGCCCGCAATGCAGCGGAAGTAGTCGACCAGCGCATCCTCGGCCTCGGCCGCCGGCATGTCCAGCACCTCTGCGGTGCCGTCGACCTGCACGTACGGGCCATCCCACTCGTCAGAGTGCACGAGCACGGAGACGACCGGGTCCCGTCGGGCATTGATCGCCTTCGCCCGGTCCGGGTATGTCGAGATCACGATGCGCCCGAGGTCGTCGACGCCCGCTGTCACCGGCGAGATCTGCGGCCGGCCATCGCGCCTGCTGGTCACGAGTGTGACCCGGTGCCGGGTCCCGACGAAGTCGATGAGCTGATCCCGGCCAACCCGGTCAGCAGTCGCGATCTTCGGCATGGTCCGACTATAGAGGCGGGCGCCTCGCTCGCCCTGGTCGTGATGTGCCTACGCGGTGACTGTCGTGAGTGACGTCGCGTTGTGCCCGTGCTTGCCGGATAGACCGCGGCCGAAGACGAACGTCTCGAACGGCGTCGTCGGCAGCGTCGTGGTGCCGTCGTGAAGCGGAGTGGCTTCGTTGGTGACGGCCGGGATCGCAAAGTACTGCATCGTGATCGTCGTCTCGCCGCGGCGGCTGCCGGGGTCCACGTCGAAGATGGCGTAGCCGTAGGCGTCCCCCGCGTTGATGGCCGCGGACCACGGCGCATCCTCGATGGAGTCGGCAGCGTTCCGGTGGAATCCGGACGCCTCCGACCCGGTGATGGCGTTTCGCTCGGTGATGACCTTCGCCTGCGGCAGGCCGTCGGACGCATCTGTGCCGTAGACATTGGACGGACCATTGGTGCCGCCGCCGCCTAGGACCAGGAACACTGTGCCTTGCGCGGTGTCCCAGCCCTGAAGGCCGTTGACAGGCACAGGCTCCGTCGTCGCGACGCGCGGGCGGCGCGTGTCGATCTTCTCGCCGGCAGTCTGGTCCGGGTTCGGGGAGACGACTGTGCCGAGCGCGCCGGCGTCGTAGCCGCGGACCGGATAGGTGCGCTCGTAGTCGTGCTCGTGTCCCGATAGCACCAGGTCGACCTCGTACCGGTCGAATAGCGGCAGCCAGGCCCGGCGGATGCCGAGGTCGGAGCCATTGCCGGGCACCGAGGTCGACATCGCGCACTGGTGCATGAACACCACGATCATGTCGACGCTCGGGTCGTGGCGCGCCTCGCGCAGCGTCCGTTCGAGCCAGATGGTTTGCAGGTTGGGCGTGCCCGTGCTGAAGTCCGGGACCGCGGAGTTGTCCGCAGGCACAATCGTCAGGTCACCGGTGTAGCCGTGGTTGTAGGTGACAGTGCCGTTCGGGATCTGGGCACCTGAGGTGGTCGTCTCTGGCGCGGCGTTCGGGGCGGCGTTGAGGTTCGCAGAGCCGCCGTCCTGGTAGATGACGTCGTCGGCGTCCAGGGAGATGAACATGACGGTCCCGACCTGGAAGGCGTAGAAGTTGCCGCGCAGCTGGTTGCCGTCGTAGTTCGTCACGCCGTTGTCTGGCAGCAGGAAGCGGCTGAGGTAGTGGCCATAGCCGTACGGGCCGTTCCAGTAGTTGCCCGCGGCGCCTTGTGCGGCGATGCCTCCGGCTGCGGTGCCGGGCTGACCAGCGTGATCGCACACCCCGAATTCGGTCTCGTGGTTGCCGAGGGCCGGCATCCACGGACGGTTCATGGCAGAGCGGGCGACGTTGATGCCGAAGTCGCGCCAGACGCTGGGCGCGTTCATGACATCCAGGTTGGCGTAGCACAGGTCGCCGTTGAGGAGGTGGAACAGCGGCGGGCCATTGCCGTCGCCGGGGCTCTCGATGGCGCTGACGGCGTAATACGAGTTATCGCAGGACTCGTGCCAGATGTTGCCGGAGGCGTTCAGGTCGAAGGATGGGGTGGCGAGGTCGCCGTAGCTCGAGAACCGGAAACTGGCCCGGCCAGCCGGTGCCGTCTCGAAGCTTGCACCCGCCGTGGACGGCGTACTCGCACCGTCGCTGACCTGGTAGAAGTACTGCGTGCCGGGATCCAGGTCCCGCAGCTGGACGTGGTAGAAGTACGTCGTCTGAGCGTTGAGCCCATCGGTGAAGCTCACCGAGGAGGCTCGCTGGTAGTCCTGCGTCACGTCGAGCGCCTGCGGCTCCGGCAGCTGGATGACGCGGCCCGGGTTCGACGAGGTGATCGGGAAGCGTGAGTAGGCCAGCGTCGGGGCTGGCTGCGGTACGGTACCGGGCGCCATCCAGGTCACGGTGACGTCGGTGGCCGGGTTCGCGCCCCACGTCAGCCACAGCTGCTCGGGCGCGGTGGTCGTCGGCAGCGGCACCGTCGTCGTCGGAGGTCCGGACGGTGGTGTCGTGGCGAGCGCCGCCTGCCGGGAGAACGCGCCGCCCGCCAGGCCTGCCGCGGCGCCCACGACAATCACGCCGCTGATGAACTGCCGCCGGGACACGCCGCCGTCGCTACCAGCGGCCGGGAAACCCATTCCAGTGATGTCGTCCATAGCCATCACGCTAGGAAAGGCAGGTGAACCGACTGTGACCATTCGGCGGCGGCTGTCCCGCCGCCTAGGTAATCCTGGCCAACTCTCCTAGCTCGCGCGCTTGTAGGCGCGAACGGCGAGCGGACCGAAGACCACCAGGATCCCGATCAGCCAGACGAGGCTCTTCCACAAGCTCGAGTAGATCGGTCCGCCGAGTGCCAGCGCGCGCATGGTGTCGACAACGTACGTGACCGGCTGGTTGTTGGCGAACGCCTGGAGCCATCCGGGCATCGTCGAGATCGGCACAAATGCCGAGCTGAGAAACGTGAGCGGGAACAGCCAGATCAGCCCGAACGCCTGCACCGACTCCTCGTCGCCGATGGCAAGGCCGGTGAAGGCCGAGATCATGCAGATCGAGACCCCGAGGAAGATGCCCATGGCGACCATGAGGATCGCGGGAATCACGCCGTTCTGAAACCGGAATCCGACCGCGTAGCCCACGCCGACGACGATCAGGACGGTCACGAGCATGCGCAGCGTATCGGCCACGAGGCGCCCGGCGAGCACAGCTGAGCGTGCCATCGGCATCGACTTCAGCCGGTCGATCACGCCCTTCTTGAGCTCTTGCGCCAGCGAGATCGCCGTGCCGAACGTCGCGAACGCCGCAGTCTGGGCGATGATCCCCGGCAGCAGGAAGTCGACGTACGGGATCCCGCCCTGCACGTGGATCGCGCCGCCGAAGACATAGCGGAACATCAGCACGAAGATGACCGGCTGGATCACGGTGAACACGATGTACGCGGGCACGCGCAGCCAGACCAGCAGGTTGCGATGGGTGATGGTGAGCGTGTCGGCCACCGCCCAGCGGCCGCGGACGAGCGGGCTCGGGTTGTCCGGCAGCGCGGCCGGACGGACCATGGTGGCCGTCATGACGCATCCTTCGAGGTGTCGTTGTCTGCTTGGTCGTTGCTTGCACGCTTGCGGCGGCCGCGACCGCGCTTGGCCTGCTGCTCTTCCTCTTCGGCTGCGTGCCCGGTCAGCGCCAGGAATACGTCGTCCAGGGACGGCCGTCGTAGCGCCAGGCCCTTCGTCTGCACGCCGGCCGCGTCCAGGCTCCGCACCGCATCGACCAGCGCGTCGGAGCCGCGGCCGCCGACGCCGATGCTGACAATCCCGGTCTCCTTGTCCGCGTGGGGCTCGCCCTCACCAACTCGCGCGATCGCCGCGACCGAATCGCTGATCAGGTTGCGGTCCGGGACGGAGAACTCGAGTACGTCACCGCCCACGCGGCTCTTCAGCTCCTCGGCGGTCCCGGCGGCAATGACAAGGCCGTGGTCGATGACCACGATCTCGTCGGCCAGTTCGTCGGCCTCATCGAGGTACTGCGTCGTCAGCAGCAGAGTCGACCCGCCAGCGACCAGCGACCGAATGATGTCCCACATGCCGAGCCTCGATCGCGGGTCCAGACCGGTGGTCGGCTCGTCCAGGAAGAGGACCTTGGGACGTCCGACCAGGCTGGCGGCCAGATCCAGGCGGCGCTGCATACCGCCCGAGTAGTTCTTGGCGTGACGATCAGCAGCATCGGCCAGGTCGAACTGCTCGAGCAGATCGATGGCACGCGCGCGAGAATCGGCCGTGCTCAGGTGGTACAGGCGCCCGATGATCTCGAGATTCTCCCGGCCGGTGAGCTCCTCCTGAATGGCGGCCGACTGCCCGGACAGCCCGATCAGGCGGCGGACCGCGGCGGCCTGCCGGACGACATCGCGACCCTCGACTAGTGCCGTGCCCTTATCTGGTTGCAGCAGGGTGGTGAGGATGCGCACGGCCGTCGTCTTGCCCGCACCGTTCGGCCCAAGGACCCCGAGCACCGTCCCGCGCGGCACGGCAAGGTCGATCCCGCGCAGCGCGTGCACATCACCGAACGATTTCGTCAGGCCCTCGACGAGAATCGCCGGCCCTGAACTGATCTCTGACACCCGAACCTCCCCACCTACTCCGGAGCATCGAACCTACCGGGTGGAACACGGTACTGGCCAAATCAATACCGGCCGGCGGAGGTCGCGTTCGCCGCCGGCGTAGAGCTGACCCCGGCAGCCCACTTCCCATGGCCAATGACCGCGGTCATCGGCGTGGACCACTGTGCCGGGGAGGTACCGACACTATGTTCGACTCTCCCTGGGACGGCGCCTGGTCTCGCGTCTTCGAAGGGACACTGACGGGCATCGTGTGACATAGTCTCAGCAGCTTGGGAGTACTGCTCCGGTCCTAGCCATCCGGCGCATGGGGGGAAGGACAAGGCGTGTTGGAGGCTAGCCATCTGGCAACCGACCGAGCGTCGCGCTTCGGTCATCTGCAGAGTCGGCTCCAGCGGTCCGCCCAGTCAGCGCCGCTGATCGGACGGGAGGCGGAGCTAGCCGAAGTAACGGGGCTGCTGGCGGACTCGGCGGTTCGCATGGTGACCCTGACGGGGCGTAGCGGGGTCGGCAAGACGCGGCTGGCCCTGGAGGCCGCGTGGGCGCTCGATACAGCCCGGCCAGGCTCCGTCTGCCTCGTTTCGCTGGCCTCGGTCGGCGTTCCCGAGCTAGTGCTCGCGGAGATCGCGGCGCAGCTCGAGATCACGACGCGGCCGCGCGTCACCGTGGCCGACTCGGTTGTCCGCTGGCTCCGGCACTCGGCTCGCGTGCTGCTGCTGGACAATTTCGAACATCTTCTCGGTGCGTCAGCTTTGCTAGCGGACATGCTGGACGCGTGCGACGAGCTACAGCTGCTCGTCACGAGCCAAGCGCCGCTTCGCCTGGCAGCAGAGCGGGTCGTGGCTCTGTCGCCGCTGACGTTGCCGCAGCTTCCTGCCGATGCGGCCGTAGTGCTCGCGCAGCCGGCCGTCGCGCTGTACTGCGACCGCGCCGAGGCCGCTAACAGTCATTTCCGCCTTGATGAAAGCAACGTCGCGGCGGTGGTGTCGCTCTGCCGCGAGCTTGAGGGACTACCACTGGCCATCGAGCTGGCCGCCGCCCGCGCCAATACCTTCCCGGCGCGCGAGCTGGTGTCCCGGCTGACTGGGCAGCGCCTGGATGTCCTGCGGTCGGCCCGGCCCGATTCGCCGGCGCGGCATCATGACATGCGCGCCGCCATCGGCTGGACGTATAACCTGCTGACCGGCTACGAGCAGCGCCTGCTCAGGCGGCTCGCGGTGGCCGACGGGGCCTTCGATATCGACGATGCCGAAGCGCTAAGTGATGGCGATCCCGCCGACGTGCTCGATGCGCTGTCCGCGCTTGTTGACCTCCATCTGATCGGCCCGGTTGCCGCTGACGGACTGGCGCGGTTCGAGGCGCCGCCATCCATTCGCGACTTTGCCATGGAAGAGCTGGCGTCGACGCGGCGAGGCTGCCGAAATTCAGCACCGGTGGATCACCTGGCTGGCACGACGCGCCCGGGCGGCTGCCATGGGACTTGACGGTCCGGCAACAGATGCGGAGTGGATCTGGCTGGAGGGTCACCACGACTGCCTGCGCAACGCGTTGCAGGTATGCCTCGACTCGGGTCGAGCAGAAGCGGCACTCGATCTGCTGACTGCTCTAGCGCCGTACTGGGACGCCCGCGCGTCCCACTCGGCTCATGCCCGGCTGCTGAACCGGACGATCGAGCTGGCGGAGGAGCTGGACGTCCGGTCCGCGGCTCTCGCCGAGGCGTTGCTCTGGTCTGGACTCCTGGGCATCCGAGTGCTCGTGACTGACAGGGCGGATCGCTACGTGGACCGCCTCAAGCGGGGCGAGAAACGCGCGCATGAGCTAGGTGACGATCGGCTCATCATGCTGGCCGCACACTGCCGTGGCCTCACCACTGTCATGACAGGTGATATCGAGCGCGGCCTGCAGGCCATGGCCGAAGGTCTCGATATCGCGAGGCGTCGCAGCGAGCCATGCTGGGTCAGCCGCTTCGAACTCCATGCCGCGCGGTGGGCGCAGTTCCAAGGCGACGACGAACGAGCCGTCGCACTGGGTATATCCGCGCTGGACAACGCGCGGCGCGCAGCCGACACGCAAGCGATCCTGAACGCAGCCTTCATGCTCCAGACCATGGCGCCCAGCTCCTGGGCGGCGGCCGCCGCGCTTCCGCCCCCGGGCGAGCTGCTCGCCATGGCACGCGCGGCGCATCAGAAGACTTTCGAGGCGATATTGCTCTCGCTGCTGGCGTTGCAGTCGCTGCCAACAGGAGACCTATCGGCCGCGGCCGGGTGGAGCTTCGCGGCCCTCGACATTTCGGGATTCGACCCGGCATCCTACCCGGCTGGGTTCGCACTGTTCGCGGCCGTAGAGATAGCCAGCCGCCACGGTGACCACGAGTTGGCCGCGCGCATCCACGGTCGACTTACCGAGACCCAGTCGCGGTTGCACGCCGCAATGACGGTCAACTTCGTCGCCGCGCACCTCGCTGCGGTTGACGAGACCCGGGCGGCGCTCGGCGCCGCCGCATTTGACGCCGCCGTCGCCACGGGCACCCGCACGTCCTTCGATGCCATCGTCACCGAGGTCAGCGACTATCTCCGCGCGCTGGCTCAGCCGGCCGCCGTCACGGCAGACCGAACAGATGCGGTTCAGGAGACCCCGTCGGCGTATGTAGCGCTAACCGACCGGCAACTGCAAGTGATCCGACTCCTCGGAACCGGGCTCACGAACAAGGAAATCGCGCGCCAGCTGGGCATGACGCCGAAGACCGTCATGCACCATACCGTGTCCATCTATCAGCGCCTCGGCGTCCGGGGCCGCAGCGAGGCTGTGGCCTGGGCGATTCGGGGCGGCGTGGCGCCTGCTGGCCGCTGATACAGGCGCCACGCCGCCTTTTACGATGCGCTAACGTTCCCCGCGCCGAGAGACTGCGGCGCCGAGTTCGGCAACGCGGGCTGCGGCGATACCGGGCTGTAGATGATGTTGATGCCGAAGCTGCCCGGGCTGCTAGGCGTCCCGTGGCTGGTAGCCGTAAAGGAAGCCGTGTAGGCCACGCCGGACTTGGCGAGCTGCCAGCCGCCCTTGCCCTTGTTCAGCGTCGGGTTCCACCACTTCAACGTGCCAGTGCCGGTAACGCTGCCTGCCCCGTGAGCGAGCACATACTTCGACACTGTCGCGGTGAGCTTCCACTTGCTGGTGGACCAGGTGAGCGTGCCGGTGTACGCAGGCGGGTTCAAGTGCGCCACGACGCTCGCGCTGAGCGAGAACGTCACCTTGCCGGAGCTGCCAGGCACGTTGTACCAGCCGCCGCCGCCGGCGGTCTTGCCCGCGAGTCCGACAGTCACTAGCGCCGCTGCCGTCGACGCAAGACAGTCCCCGTTGGCTTGGGCGCTCGCGGTGATCGTGTACACGCCGGGCTGCCACCCGGTCGTCGCGACCATGGTGGCGGCCGCACCGGCGGTGCTGGTCGCAGTGCCCACCTGGTAGGAACCGGTCACGCCGGTGGCCGGGTTCCGGTCCAGGCTGAACGATACCGGCTGACCGGCCAGGCAGACAGCCGCCGGGCTGGACACCAGCGCCTGCGCACTGAACGAACTGCCGGCCACCACCGTCTGACCGCCGGTGTACAGCAGCGACGTAGCGTTCCGGCTGACGGTCAGCGTGCCAGCAACGTAGGTGAAGCCATAGTTCGCGGCCGCGCCGCTACTGCACGTGATCGGGTACGTGCCCGCCGGAGTCGACGAGGAGACCGGGTTGCTGGTCGCCGGGTCGTCGGCGACGCAGGTGGGCTGGGTCGTCAGCGACGACGAGCCGTCGCTGCCGATGAACCCAGAGAAGGTGAAGCCGTACGCGGGCGGCGACCCGCCGGCCTGCATCGACGCGTCCTTGGCTGTCACCGTCAGGGTGGCCGGCGTCACGGTCACCCCGCCGCTGCCGTAGATGAGCTGATAGTCAGGATCGACCGCGCCCGAGCAGGTGGCTGGGTACGTGCCGACCCCGTTCCCCTGCTGATACCGCGTTACGCACGTCGGTGCGGTGGTGAGCGACGCCGCGTTGTCGCCGGCCACGAATCCGGAGTAGCCCGGCGTGATCGCCGGCACTGGGTCGCCATACGTCACGGTCGGACTCGATGCCGCGATAATGAGCACGGCCTGGTTGACCACCTGAGCGGGGCTGAGCGTGCCGGTGCTCTGGCCATAATCCGGGACGTAGTAGAGGCACCCGGTGCACGACGCGCCGAGGTACTGCGCGGTGATGGCATGTCCGGTCGGGTAGCTCGTCCATGGGCCGGCAATCGCCAGGACATCGGTCGAGTCTGTCGTCAGGGTCGCCACCCCGTTCGCGTCCAGGCTGACCGGGCTGCCGACCGGCGTGCCGTCGAAGCTGAACTGCACCTGACCGGTCGGGGTTCCGCCGCCTGGGGAAGCAGCCGCGACGGTCGCCGTGAAGGTGACGGGGGCGCGGTAAGTGCTCGGATTAGCGGACGACGTGACAGTTGTCGTGGTCGGGTCGGGCTGGACATCCTGGTCGGCCCCGCCCGAGCTGCCGGCGAAGTTTTTGTCGCCGGAGTAAACCGCCTCGGCGCTGTGGTAGCCGATGAGGAAGAGGCCGCCCTGGGTAGAGTGCGCCGGCGTCCATGTGTAGGTTGCCGTGCCGGTGGAGTCGAGCGGCACCGGGTTGCCGACATTCTGCCCGTTGAACTGGAACTGGACGCTGCCAGTCGGCAGCCCGGCACCCGGCGACATTGGCGCCACGGCTGCGGTGAACGTGACCGGCTGACCGGTCACGCTCGGGTTGGCGGAGGAAATGACGGTCGTGCTGGTAGCGGCCGGGTCCACCACCTGGCCGTTCGGCTGGAGGAACTCGCCGCTCGCCGTGTAATAGCTCGAGCCTAGGAACCTCGCGGAAAGGTCCGCCCCGTGCCCCCCCGCCGGTGTCACGGATTGTGCCGGCAGCGTGATCGTCGCCGTGCCGTCGGGCACGGCGCACGGGTTGCCGCACCCGGCCGTCTGCTGCAGCGCTACAGGCTGCCCGAGCGGCTGGTCGTTGAGCAGGAACTGCACATACCCGGTGACGTGGTTGTAGAAGAACGAGGAGTTACCGCCGACCAGCGTCGGGCCGACGTCCGCCGTCAGCGTGACCGGCTGGCCGTAGACAGACGGATTGGCCGACGAGGACAGGCCCGTGATCGTAGAGTCCGTCACCGTAACGGTGAAGTTCTCCGTCGAGGAGTAGTTAGCCGAGTCCGTGACTTTGAGCGTGCCCTGGTACACGCCCGGAAGGGTGAACGTGTAGCTCGGGGACGCGCCGGTCAGCGTCGCGTCGCACGGGCCGCTGCCGGGGCACGCGATGCTGTTGTTGCTCCACTGCTCAGGCAGGGCCCAGGTGTAGCTCAGCGGCAGGTTGTTCGGGTCGGAGCCGATGGCGTTGAGAGTGACCGGCTGGCCCTCCTGGACTGTTGCCGGGAAGCTGGCCACCGCGGTCGGGGCCGACGCTGAGGCCGGCTCCAGCTGGGCGGTGGCGTCGATCGGCGTGCCGGTCCCGTTCGGCTCCTTGAACTGGATCGACGTGGTCAGGCACGGTGTCGTGGTTCCGCCCGGCGGGATGGCGCAGGCGCTTTCGTTGCTGCTGTCGACGGGCGTGATATCGAACATTGGCTGGCCGTTGACGGTCACGCGCTCGGCGAAGTAGTTATTGCCGGCCCAGTCGGTGTACGGGAAGGACAGCGACTGGATGGTCGAGCTGCCGTCTGTCGGAGTGGTCGCGTTAGCAGTATCCGTAGGATCGAACTTCTGCGTGACGAACCAGCCGTTACCGCTCATGTAGGTGTTGTTGAAGACGCCTGTCGGGTCGACCGAGTAGATCGACCGCTGCAGGCTGGTCGTGCCGTTGGCGGTGACCAGGAAGGCCGGGTCGGTGGACGCGGGCGCCGGTATCGCCGGCGCGTTGCCGCACAGCGGCGTGGCCTCGACCAGATTCTGGCTGGTGCAGTTCAGGTTAGCCTCTGGCAGAGTCTGGGCGACGAACGTGCTGTACAAGGATCCGTAGCCGTCGCTGCTGCTGGCCTGCGACACCAGATCAGGCGCGTTGTCCTGGGCATCCGTGAGCGCCTGAGACAGATCGGTGTGCGTGGCCGCATTCTGGGCCAGGGTGATCGACGCCAGCACCGTCGAGATGATGAAGAAGATGGCGATGCCGGCGACGAAGGCGATCGCGCCAGCCACCTCAGCGCCAGCCGCTACTTCCGGCGCGACATCCGAGGCAATTTCCGCGGACGTGGTCCCCAGCCGGGCGGCCTGGGCCACCCACACGCCGACGCGAGCTGCGAACGGGAAAACCGCCTCCTGGATCGCGGTCCCGCTCAAGGCGCTGGCATCGATCGCCGTCCCGAACGGAAGCGCAATCGACCCGATCGCGGCTGTCAGGCCGATCCCCATCGAAACCGACGTGCCGACCATCGCCGAGTAGTAATCGGGGGTGTTGGTCTGCGCCTCACTGGCGTCGTACAGGCCCCACTGCTGGAACTCATCGACCGAGGGGTACGCCGGCGTGCAGTCGGTGACGAAGTCCGTACACGGCGTGTAGCAGTCCTGATCCTGGTTGTCGGTATAGGTGCCAGCGAACGGGCCGGTCTCGCCCCCCGGCGGCTCGTAGTTGCAGTAGCCAGTCCCGTTCGGGCCAAAGTTCTGCGGCGAAGAGCCATCCGAGATCCCGGTCGCGGTGTGGCCGGACCACTTCAGGTACTCGTTGACCGCGTCCTGCGCTGCGGCGACCTGCTGCTGCTGGTCGACGCCCTGGAACCAGTCGTAAACGTCCTGGTCGTTCTGCGATCTGGGCGTCGACTCGTTGATGATCTTGTCCAGGTCGACCCATTCCTGCGCGCGTACGTCGTCGCGGCCCCAGGCCAGCACGGAGTTCGCGTCAGAGGACGGCAAGCCATGGTCGGTGAGGACCTCGCTCACTGCGTTGGTCTCGAACTGCTGCACCGCCCCCAGATAAATGCCGGGCACGGCTGACATGTTGATAACCGGAGGCGGGGGCGGGGCGTCCGCCAGCGCAGGCACGGCCGGCGCCGCCACGAAGGCGGCCGATACAAGCAACGACGCCGCCACAGCGATTTTCGCCCAGCCGATTTTTGGCATACCGCTCTCCCGTCACGAAGGTCCCGGAGCGATTCTGCAGATTCCCGGCCGATTGCACATCGGGCATTTGCCCGGGGTGCCCGGGGGTGCCCGGGGGTGCCCACGCCGAATCGTGGTCCGGCGGGCAGCGACGAGCGCGGTCAGCCGAGCACGAGCTGCGGCTCAACCAGGCATTCGTCGCGGGAGTTCGACGCATCGGCCAGCCACTCCGGTCGGCGCGGACGAGGCGCCGACCGCGTCCGGCAGGTGGCGACCGCCATGTAGGCCAGGAAGGCGAGCCCCGCCATGAGGAAGCTGTTGGCAACAAGAGTCGTCAGCCCGTGAAATCCGGTCTGCGCCGTGCCGGGGCGAGCCGGGTGCGGCGTCCACCACATCGGTGCGAGCACAAAGAGCAGGTACCCCCCGGCCGCCACCGCCCGCGAACCCGGGCCGCCCCGCATCAGCACCACCAGCGCCGGCAGGATCCAGACCCAGTGATGGGTCCAGGAGATCGGCGAGACGAGCAGCCCGGTCGTTCCGGTCACGGCGGCGGCGCCGAGCCAGTCCCCGCGCCTGCCTAGCACCGCCGCGACCGCGAGCCCCGCGCCGCCGATCACGACCAGCACGAGCAGGAACCACGCCCCCAGATGACCGGCGCCGCCGAGGACTCGCGCCGCCGCCGCATACAGCGACTGGTTGCTGATGTAGCCGTCGCTGACGCGCTTGGTGTCGAGAAACAGCCGCGTCCAGTACAGCCGTGACGCGCTCGGGTCGACGACGTATCCGAGCAGGCCGCAGCACACGAACGCGGCAGTCGCGATCACAGCGTCCCTGGTTCGCCTGGTCAGCAGCAGAAGCACGATGAAGATGCCCGGCACTAGCTTGACCGCGGCAGCCACACCGATACCGATCCCCGCCGGGCGGCCGCGTGAGACAAGCCAGAGATCGGCGAGGACCATAGCCATCAGGAACACGTTGACCTGGCCCAGGTACAGCGTGTGATACATCGGCTCGAGCAGCAGCGCAGCGGCGGTCATGGTGACGATCACGGTCCGCGTTGGCCGGTACCCGGCAAGCCGCACCGTGAGCACGCACGCCCACGCGAGTGCCGCGACCGAGGCGAGTTCCCACGCCAGCCGCGCGAGTAGCCCCGGAATCCCGGCCAGCGGCATAAACAGGGTTGCCGCGAACGGCGGGTACGTGAACCAGTTCGCGTCGGCCTGGACCAGGTACAAGCGCAGGCCGTGGGTGACGGCACGGCCGCCCCAGAGGTAGATGTTCAGGTCGAACGGCCGGAAGGCAACGACAAACCCGATCAGCAGCGCGACTTGCAGCAGGAGGACTGCGAACGCAGCGCGCCGCACCCGCACGCTCGCCAGCCACCGCCAGCCGGGCGCCGCATCGAGCCCCGGACCCGTGAGCGCCGGACCTGTGATGGCTGGAGCTGTGAGCGTGCCGCGCGCGACCGGCGCGCCGTCGTTGGCGCTCCACTCGGCCAACTCGGCCAACTCGGCCCAGTCGGCCCAGTCGGCGCTGAAATCGCTCTCGGCACTGTCACTATCCGCACTGTCGCCATCCGCCCTGTCACTATCCGCATTCGCACCGTCGCTAGCCCGGCTCGCAAGACCTGTCGTTCGCATAGATCAAGCGTTCCGGCGGGCTCACCGCGGGCCAATCGGGAAGACCACCCAGCCCACCCTGAACAAGATCCCCTACCCGCACCCTGATGCGGGCCTCGAACAATGGGGGTTCGATGCGAACGCGGCCTGTCAGTCGCCTGCCTGCGCGTCGCTACCCGGCGTGATCTTCGCGAAGGCGTCCGTGGGCGCGAAGGGCAGCGCGTCGATGAAGTTCCGCAGCCCGGCAGCGCGAGCCAGTCCGGTGTTGTGCGGCTCGGCCAGTCCGTGGGCCACGAGGACCCGCGCCTGATCCTGCGTCGCTTCCGTGAAAGGCACGTTCCACGGCCCGTGGTCGTCCAGGCGGCGCAGCATGGCCAGCGGCAGCCAGACGCCGTCTAGCTCGAATCCGTACTCGACCACCATGCGCTTCTGGACGTCGGCCATGCAGTCCACCATACGCACGAGGCACGGCGCGGCCGACCGACTAGCGGTGGGGAAAACGACCCCGTTCCCTTGCCTTGATGATTATTTGGATGGGAACGGGGCCGGTGTCTGCAATTCCCGCCGGAACAGCTAGCGGTGGCGGCTCCAGGTGGGGCCGACCGAGAGCCAGGCGTGCTCCCAGCCGGCGAGACGCCGCCGGTCCAGGACCCGCCGCACGAGCACGATCATGATCGCGAGCGCCACGGCGAGAACGGCCAGTCCAGCCAGCCGGGCCTCAAACACGCGGGCGCCTGCCCCGCCCGGCGTGAGCGGCGGCAGGTGCACCTTGCCTGCGCGGTCGAGCCAGACGGTCACGACGGTGCCCGCCCGTGTTCCGGAGCGTGCCGGGACGTCGGCGGTGTGCTGGATGCCGGCCGCGATCCAGCGGGCCGGGGTCCAGGTGATCCAGGTGTTCGTGCCGTGGTCGGCCTGCTGGGGCCCCGGCACTACCTGAAGCAGCACCGCCTGCACGGGGTGCCAGCTAGCCTGGGCGCGCTGTTCACTGACATTGGCGTTACGCGCCCAGTTCCCGGTCACGCTGAAAACGAGCGGGCATAGGGCCAGGAAGACGACTATTGCCACGGGCACGAGCCAGGCGTCGACTACGTCGGAGCGGCGCCGCAGCTGGTTGCCGTCGCGGCCGAGCCGGCGAGTAAGTCTCTTCCACGTCGTTGTGGGCGTTGTCATACCGTTCACCCCATCGGCGGACCAAGCCGCACCATTGCAGCCGCCCGGTTGGATTGTCTCTCCCCCGCTGACCGCGCGCCATACCTGTACAGGGCGAAACAGCTTGGTCAGGGGATAGTCATGCCGGGGTGATGCGCGTGCCATGGGCGACGGCCGAGCCGCGTGAGAGTTCAGGATTTCTGCCTATTAACACGGCCATTCGCACTGCTACGCCGCGCCCGAATGGTCCTTGCGGCGCTCACGCTCCCGGGTCGGTGCGCAGGTGGCGGGCGGCTGCCCGTAGTTCGGCGGCAGCGGCGTTGCTGAGCGGCTCGCCGTGCCCGAAGCATGCGACCGTGGCGTCCAGGTCGGCAAGCCGGCGAAGCGAGGCGACGGCCTGGGCGCGGTTGACGTTGAATACGCCGCACATGACCTTGCCGTCCGGGCTCCGTGCCACGGCGTCTCCGGCGAACAGCACCTGGTGCCGGGGAAGGTAGATCGCGACGCTGCCCGGCGTGTGGCCAGGAACGGCCACCGCCACGGCGCCATCACCGAAGCCGAGCTCGTCGCCGTCCTCGATCTCGCGGTCGATCCGCGGGGGGATCACCGGTTCTGCGGGGAGCTGGCTCATGACCTGGTCGTAGATGGGCCTCTCCCAGTCGGCCAGGTCCGGCGGCGGCCCTGCCGCCTCGGCGCGGATGAACGGGGTGTCGGCGTGGTGGGCGAGCACCTCCACCTCACCCCAGTCGGCGATCTCGGCCGCGGCCCCGATGTGATCAGCATGGAAGTGCGTCAGCACTATCCGCCGGAGGTCTGCGGGCTGGTATCCGCTCTGGCGGATCGCCTCGGCGATGAGCGGCGCGGACCCGGGAAGGCCGGTGTCGATGAGGGTGAGCCCGGCGCGATCCTGCCACAGGTAGGCGTGCCCGACAGGAAAGCGGATGAAGCGCAGGCGCGGCAGGAGTCTCGATGACGTCCATGCGGCAACGGTAAGCGGAGGCCGCGCTTCCGCGCAGGCGCCCAGCCTGCTGCACGCCGCGGATTAGAGGCGGGTCGCTGCCCGGACCAGCCCGGCGACGGCCAGGGACCGGCTGTGCGGCGGCCACGCGATCACCGTCGTTATCGTCGGCGCGTCGAGCACCGGCACGGCGGCGAGGTCGCGGCGCAGGTGAGCCCGGCACGACTCCGGCATGACCGCCGACGCCCGGCCTAGCGCGATCAGCTGGTACAGCTGCGCATTTTCGCGAACTTGCGGACCGGGGCCGTCCGGGTAGGTGCCGTCAGGGCCGGGCCAGCGGGGCAGCGGCAGGCCCGGTAGCGCGGTGACGTCGGCCATCAGCACGTGGGCCCGGCTAGCGAGGGGGTGCCCCGCCGGCAAGAGCACGACCTGCCCCTCGGTGCACAGTTCCTCGGTGTCGAACCCGGCCGTCGAGTCGAACGGCCGGTGCAGCAGCGCCACGTCGGCCCGCCCGTCACGCAGGAGCCGTTCCTGCTCGGCGATCCCGCACAGGAGCACGTCGACGGTGACCGCGCCAGGTTCGGCGGCGTACGCCTCGAGCAGCTTCGACAGCAGTTCGCTGGACGCTCCGGCCTTCGTGACGAGGACGAGGCCGGGGTGGCCGGTCGCGGCAAAGGCGGCGCGGCGGGTACGCCGATCGGCGGCGTCGACGGCGTCAAGGGCCGCCCGGCCTTCGCGCAGGAGCACCGAGCCGGCCTCGGTCAAGGTGACGGTCCGGCTAGTGCGGTCCAGCAGCGCCACGCCGAGCCGCCGCTCGAGCTGCCGGATCGCCCGCGACAGTGGCGGCTGCGCGATCCCGAGCCGCTGCGCGGCCCGCCCGAAGTGCAGCTCCTCGGCGACCGCGACGAAGTACCGCAGCTCCCGCGTCTCCATGCCGCCACGGTACCGCCGGGGGGCCCGGGCCGTCGCGGCCGTAAGCCAGCGGCGCGGTCGGGGTGGGGTGACGACTACGCCGGTGACCTCGATCGATACCCGCGAGGTATCGCTGGCCACCCAAACGGTGTTGGACGCCTCGCGCTCGGCGCGGACAGGATCGGAAGCATGAGCGAACAGACCATCGCGCTAGTCACCGGCGCGAACAAAGGGATCGGGTACGAGATCGCGGCCGGCCTGGGCGCCCTCGGCTGGAGCGTCGGTGTCGGCGCCCGCGACGAGACACGCCGGGAAACCGCCGTGGCGAAGCTGCGCGCGGCCGGCGTCGACGCGTTCGGCGTGCCGCTCGACGTGACCGACGACACGAGCGTGGCCGCCGCCGCCGGGCTGGTCGATGAGCGTGGCGGCCGCCTGGACGTGCTCGTCAACAACGCTGGCATAACCGGTGGCAGGCCGCAGGAACCCACCATGGTCGACCTCGCCACCGTGCGGGCAGCCGTAGAGACCAACGTGATCGGTGTCATCCGCGTCACCAACGCGATGCTGCCCTTGCTGCGCCGTTCGGCGTCCCCGCGGATCGTGAACATGTCCAGCTCGGTCGGCTCGCTCGCCCGGCAGACCACTCCCGGTGCCGAGATGGGTCCGATGTCCGTCGCGTACGCGCCGTCGAAGACATTCCTCAACGCCGTCACGGTCCAGTACGCCAAGGAACTGCGTGACACCAACATCCTGATCAACGCCGCCTGCCCCGGCTACACCGCGACCGACCTCAACGGCTTCCGCGGCGTCCGCACCCCCGAACAGGGCGCGGCGATCGCGATCAGACTCGCGACGCTGCCCGACGACGGCCCGACCGGCGGGTTCTTCGATGACGCCGGCGTAGTGCCCTGGTGACACTCGAGCGTGAGTTAGCCCTTGGTGAAGGCGGCGAGGTCGCGGGCGGTGTCGCGGCTGATCTCCGGGCACGCGATCGTGAAGATCTCGGTGCCGTGCATCGTTCCCATCACCTGGCGGCCTCGGGCGGGGATCCCGGCGCTGAGGAGCAGCCGGTAGAAGTTGATGCCCTCGTCGCGCAGCGGGTCGCACTCGTTGACGCTGATCACGGTCGGCGGGAAGCCCTCGACGTCGGCAGCCGTCGCGAATGAGGGCCACGCCAGCGGGTTGCGCTCGTTGAACGCCTCGATCCCGTAGCCGATCGCGCCCTGGTTGTTGTGCAGGTCGAGCAGGATGCCGTTGTTCTCGGTCGAGGAGGGGGAGTCCGGGGTCGGCCACTCACCCTTGATGTACGGGCACATCGCGTACAGGCCCTTGATGAGGCCGAGGTCGCCGTCCTGCTTCAGCTTCAGGCCGGTGGCGAGCGTCAGGTTGCCGCCGCCGCTCTCGCCTGCGACAACGATGCGGGCGGGGTCGACGTTGAGATGCTCGGCGTTGGCGACGACCCACCTCAGGCCGGAGACGCAATCATTGAGCCCGGCCGGGAACGGCGCGACCTCGGGCACGGAGGACGCGGCGATGGCGTTGCGGAAATCGACCATGACAACGGCGACGCCGTTCGCTGCGATGATCTTGCCCCAGCCGCGGTACATCCCGTCGTAGCACGACAGCGACATCATGCCGCCGCCGTGGATGTAGTAGACGCAGGCGACCGTGTCATCGTTGTCGGGGCGGATCACCTGGAGATTGATGGAGTTACCGTCGGGCTCCGAGACGACCTTCTCGGTGTGGACACGTAGCCCGGCCGAAGGAGCGGCCTCCTCGCTGTCGCACATGTCCATGAAGCCGCGGAAGAGCTCGGCCTGCTGCCGCGCAGCCTCAGTATTCGCCTCGGCGATCATGGTCTCGCGGCTGTCGACGTCGGCGCCGCCCTCCATCGGCATGCCGGCCAGGATCGCCTTCAGCCTCGGGTCTAGCCGGATGTCGGACGCGATGTCGTACGCCATGGTGCGGTGCTCCTTGCTCGTGCGGACCGGACGGCTTCGAGTGGCGGCCGCGCGCGTCGCGTTGGCGGCGGATGGCAGCGGCCCCGTTCCCTATCTGGACATTAACCATGGCAGGGCGGAAAGTCACCATGTCTCGCTAGCGAGCGTTGATGAACTAAAGGCTGGCGTGAGGCCTCGCGACCGGGCTAGGCTCCGTAATTTCCAAGACCGGGCTCGCGCGGGAAGGCAGGCTGAGGTCATGTCAGTCAGGTCTGCCCGCGGTCGCCTCCGCGCTCGGCAGGAGCTCCAGCTCGCGGCGGCACTCAAGCGCGCCGACCCAGCCATGGCGACCGGATGGTGGTCCCTGCTGGCGCTGCGGGGTCTCCTCCCGGCTGCCTTCTCTATTGCCACCGGCGTGCTGGTGGCGGCGGTTCAGCACCACCAGAACCTCGGCGTGGCACTGGTCGTCGTCGGCGTCCTGTTCGTCCTCTTGCAGGTGCTCGGCCCGCTCCACACCGCGCTGAGCGCGAACCTCGGGGACCGGACTGCAGCCTGGCTCTACGACGAGCTGACCGGCGCGTGCGTGGCTGTTCCGGGCATCGGGCATCTAGAAGATCCGGAACTGGCCGCTGATTTGCAGGTGGCCAGGGACTTCGACCGCGGCATGAGCGGCCCCCCGCTGTCGCTCTCGATGGACTTCATCGCGACCGGCCTGGTGGACATGCTCGCGGGGTTCGCCCAGGCGGTCGTGCTGTTCGGCTTCTCCTGGTGGGCGCCGCCGGTGCTGGCTGGCGCGTGGCTGTCGACGCACTGGCTCCTGCGGGAGAGCGGAGTCTGGAAGGACCGCAACACCGAGGAAGTCCGGCAGGCGCAGCGCGACGCCGAGTATGCCTACCGGCTCGCCGTCGACCCGCCGGCGGCGAAGGAACTGCGGATCTTCGGCCTGCCCGACTGGGTGCTCGAGCGCTTCGTCACGAGCCGGCGGCGCCTGCACCGCCTGCAGTATGAGGCCACAAGAATGCGGGAACGCTCGGTCATCACCAGCCTGGTGATCGTGCTCGCGGCCAACGGACTTGTCTTGTGGATGCTGGCTTCAGCGGCCCTCGGGCATCATCTGTCGCTCGGCGGCCTCGTCGTCTACGCGCAGGCAGCCGTCGGCACATCCATGATCGCGTTCGGCGGTCTCAACTGGGCGCTCGACGGCGCTGCGGCGCCAGTCGCCGCAGTCGCGAGGCTCAAGGCGGCGATGGGCCGCGCGGGTACTGTGTCGCCGGGTTCGCAGTCGGCCGACGGGATGCCTGCCCATTCCATCCGGTTCAGGGACGTCACCTTTGCCTACCCGGCCGCGCCGTCCCGACCGGTGCTGCGCGGGCTCAATCTCGAGATCCCGGCCGGCAGCTCGCTGGCCATTGTCGGCCAGAACGGCGCCGGCAAGACGACCCTGGCGAAGCTGCTGTGCCGTCTCTACGATCCCCAGTCCGGCTCCATCGAGGTGGATGGCGTCGACCTGAAGGACCTCGATCTTGAGTCGTGGCGGCGACGGGTGACGGCGGTGTTCCAGGACTTCGTCAGGTTCGAGCTGTCACTCAGGGAGAACGTGATTCCGCGCGATGCGGTCGGCGATCCGCTGGCTGATCAGCGGGCCGATCTCCGGGCCGATGTGCGCCTCGATCCCGCAGAGATCGACAGGGTCCTCGCCGCCGCGCTCGACGAAGCGGGGGCCAGCGGCCTGGCGCGCTTCGACACCGTGCTCGCCAAGGGCTACGCCGGCGGCACCGAACTATCCGGCGGCCAGTGGCAGCGCGTCGCCCTGGCGCGGGCAATGGCGGCGGTCCGGCTCGGTGCCGGCCTCGTGCTGCTCGACGAGCCGACCGCGCAGCTTGATGTGCGCGGCGAGGCGGAGATATTCGAGCGCGTACTGGCCGCCACGAGGTCGTGCACGACGATCCTCGTCTCGCACCGGTTCTCGACGGTGCGGCACGCCGACCGGATTGCCGTGGTCGAAGACGGCGCCGTTGCGGAGCTCGGCAGCCACGACGAGCTGATGGGGCTGCGAGGCAGGTACTGGACGATGTTCTCCTTGCAGGCGCAGCGGTTCGAGACCGGGACGCCCGAGGAAGGCGAGGAAGAGGTGATCTTCGATGTCCTCGCCTGACGCCGTCCTGGATCCGGGCGAGGCGCTGGGTCAAGGCGACGCTGCGGATCCGGGTGAAGCCTGGCAGAACCCTGAGGGAGCGGCCGACAAGCTGCCGCCTGCGCTCTCCTCGATGTGGCGGCTGTGCAAGCTTGGCTTCCAATACGAGCCGACGCTCATGGGCGTCGCGTTCGTCCTCGCGCTGGTCGCGGCGCTGCCCGATGCGCTGCTCGCGGTCTGGTTCGAGCTGCTCGGCAAGGGGCTGCTCGAGCACAACGCGGGCCTGCTGCGCTTCGCGGTGGTGGCGCTCGCCGTCTCCGCGGTCGGCACCTGGCTGCTGCAGACCGTGTCCACCAGGGTTCAGCGGCGCTTCCGGGACAAGGTGACGATCGCCCTCGAGTCGCATGTGGCCCGGCTGCAGGCCAGTATCTCGACGGTCGCCCACCAGGAGCGGCCGGAGTATCTCGACCGGCTGTCGGTGCTGCGTGAGCAGATCTTCACGCTCGACCACATGTACATGTCGGTGTTCTCGACGGCTGGCTGGATCCTCCGCCTGGCCGTGACGGTGGTGCTGCTGGCGACGGTCAACCCGGTGCTGATTCTGCTTGTCTTCTTCGCCATCCCGACGGTGGCGGCGACCTCCTGGCGCCCGGTGGTGGAGCGTACGGCGCAGGAACGCGGCGCGCAGGCCGACCGGCTGGCCCGGCACCTGTTCACGCTCACGACCTCCGCGTCGCCGGGCAAGGAGCTGCGTGTGCTCGGCATCGGCCAGAGACTGGCCGACCGGCGACGGGCCGCCTGGGAGCAGTGGTACGGCCCGGTGGCGGCGACGCGGACGCGATCGTCGGCCTGGTACGCGGGCGGCTGGGCGATCTTCGCGCTCGGCTACGTCGGCGCGATCGCGATCACCGCGACTGGCAAAGGCGCGTCGCCGACGGCGGCCATCCTCGTCCTGACCGCAGGGGCCCGGCTGTCCTCCTACGTCGGCGCGACGGTAGGCGAGATCGGCTTCCTGCGGGGCATCTGGATGGACGGATCACGTCGGCTGGCCTGGCTCGAGGACTACGCCAGCGCAGCGATCCGAGACGCTGACCTGCCAGCGCCGACGCGGATCACCGAGGGCATCAGGTTCGAGCACGTCACCTTCGGCTACCCAGGTGCGACGAGCCGGGCGCTCGACGATGTCGACCTGTTCCTACCCGCGGGCGCCGTCGTCGCGATCGTCGGGGAGAACGGAGCCGGCAAGACCACGCTGGTCAAGCTGCTGGCCAAGCTCTACCACCCGAGCTCGGGCCGCATCCTGATCGACGGCAGCGACCTCGCGCACATCGATCCCGAGCAGTGGCGGGAACGGCTGGCCGGGGCGTTCCAGGACTTCTTCCGCTTCGAGTTCCAGGCCAGGCAGACCATCGGCCTCGGCGATGTTGACCGGATCGAGAGCGAGCCCGCGCTGGTCGCGGCGCTCGACCGGGCAGGTGCCCGTGACGTTGTTGACGCCCTGCCAGCCGGCCTGCGTACCCAGCTCGGGCCGACCTGGCATGAGGGCGTCGACGTCTCCTACGGGCAGTGGCAGAAGCTGGCGCTGGCCCGCGGCTTCATGCGCGACGAGCCGCTGATCGTGGCGCTCGACGAACCGACGGCAGCGCTCGATGCCGAGACCGAGCATCAGCTCTTCGAGCGCTACTCCAGCCGGGCGCGCGAGAGCAAGGACAACGGCAACATGACCATCCTGGTCTCACATCGCTTCAGCACGGTGCGGATGGCCGACCTCATCGTCGTGCTCGACGGCGCGCGAGTGGCCGAGGTCGGCAGCCATGACGAGCTGATGGCTCGCGGCGGTCGGTACGCGGACCTGTATCAGATCCAGGCGCGGGCGTACCAGTAGCAGACGGACCGCGCACGTGGCCTACCGGCGGGAGCGGCGAGGGCGGAACTTGACCCAGACCAGGATGGCAAGGACTGCTAGCAGCCAAGGGGAGAACAGGAAGTGGACGGTGAAGCTGAGGACGGCCAGGGCCACAATGGCGACGACCGCAAGGGCGATTATGAGAGGCATGTTGATCGGTTCCCGTTCAGTTTGCGTTGTTGTCTCAAGGCTGCCGCGACCTACGACGCCCGTCGATCCGGACTAGCCCCGGCCCAACCCTGGTCTGTCACGGAAGGCATCAGGGTCAACCCCGACAGCGGCCGGTGTGGTCGCAGCCGAAGGCAAGAGGTAACTGGCTCGTCGCCAGCTCGCGCGTAGATTGTCACTGTGGTGTGGGCTGCGTACGGGGCGTTCCTGGCCTTCGCGATCGTGCTGATCCTGGTACCGGGCCCGGACTTTGCCGTCGTCACTAAGAACGCGCTGGCGGCTGGCACCTGGCGTGGCGGCTGGGCCTCGGCCGGCGTGGCGTGTTCCAACGCCGTGCAGGGCACAGCAGCGGCTGGTCTTGGGGCGGTCATCGTCCGGGTGCAGCCGCTGTTCGAGGCAGTCAAGTGGGCAGGCGTCGGCTATCTGGTGTACCTCGGGGTGCGGTCGTTGCGGTTGGCGGCCCGAGGACAGTACCCGCCGCTGGACGCGGGTGGCGGCCCGCCGCGCACGGGCAGTGTGGCACTGGCCGGCTCGCGGCAGGGGTTCTTGTCCAACATCATCAACCCGAAAGTGTTGGTCTGAGCGGAGGCGTCACAGGCCTTAGCTGTAGTGATATCGGGCCTGCAAAATCACGATGTCGTCGCCATCGATGAGGTAGACGAGGCGGTGCTCTTCGCCGATTCGGCGCGACCACGTCCCGGTGAGTGCGTGTCGCAGGGGTTCGGGCTTGCCGATCCCATCGAACGGGTCACGTAAGACGTCGTCGATGAGACGGTTAATCCGCTTGATCGTGGCGCGGTCGGCGGACTGCCAGTAGGTATAGTCCTGCCAGCCGTTGGGGGTAAAGACGATTCTCATCAGTCCTGCGGGTGTTCTTCCCGTTCGCCGCGCTGGGCTTGGGCCAGGCTCTCGAGCAGACGGCGGGCGTTGGCCGGAGAGCGGAGCAGGTGCGCGGTTTCCTCGAGGGCCTCGTAGTCGGTGCGGGAGATAAGCACGGCGTCGCCGCGGCGGGAGTTGATCTCGACCGGGGTCCGGTCATTGTTGACCTGCTCGATGAGCGGGAAGAGGTTCTTGCGCGCCTCGCTCGCGGTGATAGCCATCGGGCCTCCTACTGGTACTAGATATGGTACCACAATAGTGCACCCTTCATGCCGCCACGATGCTGATGCCCCTCGCGGTGCTGGCCCGCAGAGCGCAATCTCGAGGTGTGACATCGCGGCAGCCAACCGACCGCCGCGCTGGATGCCGAGACCGAGCACCAACTCTTTGAGCGCTAGGCAGCCGGGCCACACGAACGCAAGCAGAACGGTGCCATCACCATTCCTGCTCTCGCACCGTTTTCAGCACCGTCCGCATGGCCAACCTCATCGTCGTGCTCGACGGCGCGCGAGCTGTCGAGGTCGGCAGCCACGACGAGCTGCTGGCGCGGCGGCGAACTCTATCGGATCAGGCCCGCGCGCACCCGGAGCGGGCCGCAGCGTCGTTATGTCGTGGCAGACGTCGCGAGAGCGGCCTCGGTGGTAACTAAGCCAGGGCCATTGCGATGGCGTGCAAGGCCAGGCCGACCCCGGCTCCGACCACGGTGCCGTTGATGCGTATGTACTGCAGATCGCGTCCTAGCAGTAGTTCCAGCTGGCTTGACGTCTGTGCCGCGTCCCAACGCTGGATGGTTCCGGTGATGAGTCCAGCGAGCTCGTCGTGGAACTGATCGGCGAGTGCGCGAGCCCCGGATTGAACGACATGCAGGAGACTCTCCTGGAGGCTCCCATCCGATCCAAGGCGCCAGCCGGCTGCCGCCAGCGCGCCGGCCAGCCCTCGGCGCAGCTCAGACTCTGGGTCGGCTGCCTGCGTGCGCAGTGTGTCCTTGGCACGGCTCCACAGCGACGAGGACCAGTCCCGCAGCTCGTCGCTAGCCAGGACGTCGCGCCTGAAGCGCTCCCCGCGCTCGCGCAGTTCGGCGTCTGTCTCGAGGCGGTCAGGGAGGCTCGCGATCCATTCGTCGAACTGACGCCTGGCCTCGTCGCCCGGATCGGCTGCCATCGCAGCTAGCCGATGACGTAGCCGGTCGTACAGGCGGTCGAACACCCGCCGGTAAACCGCGTCGGGCACCCACCGAGGCGACTCGGCCTCGAATAGGTCGCGAAACTCCGTGTAATGGTCACCGAGATAGCGATCGGCGCCGGAGACTACGGCGGTAAACAGTCCAGCGTGGTGACCTCCGGCGATGATAACCCGCAAGGCCCGCCCAGCCAGCGGAGCCACCTCGACGGCCTCCGCTGCCCGGGTCAGTTCGGCGGTAAGTATCCGCTGGGCATCCTCATCCCGAAGAGCCTCGGCCAGCGTGACCACCAAATCCGCGGCATGACCAGCGAAGCCGGCCGCGTTTGCGTCGTCGGCTAGCCACGCAGCCAGGCGGGGAACGAGCCGAGCGGAGCGCATCCGCTCCGCAAGAACATCGGCGTTGAGGAAGTTCTCCTGCACGAACTGGCCGAGAGTAGCGGCGAACTGGTCCTTCCGCTCTACGAGCAACGCGGTGTGCGGTATCGGCAGACCCAAGGGCCGCCGAAACAAAGCCGTCACCGCGAACCAGTCCGCGACACCTCCGATCATCGCAGCCTCGGCGCCGGCCTGCACGTAGGCAAGCGCCGTCCCGTGTGCACCGGCTACCGTCACGGCCACGAACACAACCGTCACCGCTGCAAGCAGGGCGCTAGCCCGCCGGCGCGCCGCGGTCAGGCGGCGCGCCCGCAGTTCCGCAGACTCGCGCCCAAGCGCGGACACTGGCGAAGCCGGCGTCGCGGCAGGTTCCACCTGGCAGCCCCCCGGGTCAGCCGCGGCGGAGTGCAGCATTCCGCAGCCGGGTCAGACGAGAAGTCCTTCCAGAATTCAGCCTCAGTCTCGCAGGATCTGCATCGTCACTCGCATCAGGAGCGCACCGAGATGGGCAATCCGATCCGCCAACCGCGACAGAACCAACTCGAGGAACCGGTCGGGTGCCTTCGGGGCTGGGCACCCTCAAGGCGTCGACCCGCGCACTAGCCAGCGATTCGCCTGGCGACCTTACCTATACAACGATCGAGACCGTGCTCGCGCAGCTCGGCCAGCGGCGGGACGCCGTGGCCAACCAGATGCGCAGTCTGCTGCTTGGCGCGGCGTTCAGCGGCCCGCCGCCTGGGAGCAGTGGTATAGCCCGGTCGCAGCGACGCGGACGCGGTCATCGGCCTGGTACGCGGGCGGCTGGGCGATCTTCGCGCTCGGCTACGTCGGCGCGATCGCGATCACCGCGACTGGGAAAGGCGCGCCGCCGACCGCCGCCATCCTCGTCCTGACCGCAGGGGCCCGGCTGTCCTCCTACGTCGGCGCCACGGTAGGCGAGATCGGCTTCCTCCGGGGAATCTGGATGGACGGATCACGTCGCCTGGCCTGGCTCGAGGACTACGCCAGCGCGGCGATCCGCGACGCCGACCTGCCAGCGCCGACGCGGATCACCGACGGCATCCGGTTCGAGCACGTCACCTTCGGCTACCCGGTGCGACCAGCCGGGCGCTCGACGATGTCCATCTGTGCCTGCCCGCGGGCGCCGTCGTCGCTATCGTCGGGGAGAACGGGCGAGAGCGAGCCCGCGCTGGTCGCGGTGCTGGACCGGGCCGTCCGTGACGTTGTCGACGCCCTGCCCGCCGGGCTGCGTACCCAGCTCGGGCCGACCTGGCATGAGGGCGTCGACGTTTCCTACGGGCAGTGGCAGAAGCTGCCGCGTGTCCGCGGCTTCATGCGCGACGAGCCGCTGATCGTGGCGCTGGACGAGCCGACGGCCGCGCTCGACGCCGAGACCGAGCATCAGCTGTTCGACCGTTACGCGAGACGGGCCAACGAGAGCAAGCGCAACGGAAACCTGACCATGCTGGTCTCTCATAGGTTCAGCACGGTGCGGATGGCTGACCTCATTGTCGTGATGGACGGCGCGCGAGTAGCCGAGGTCGGCAGCCATGACGAGCTGATGGCTCGCGGCGGCCGGTGCTCCGAGCTGTACCAGATCCAGGCCCGCGCGTACCAGTACGCGCACACCGGCCCGGTCTACCGCAGCAGCAAGCCCGATCTCTATGTTCGGAAGGGAACGGGCTCGTCTGTGCCGATGCCGCGACCGTCAAGCAGCGCGTCACAGAACGCCTGAACTGCCAGTTGGCAGTCTGCCGCGACGGTGGCGGCATCGACGCCCGGATGATCCAGACTGATCTGGTCCACGTACGCGCGAGTTCCCTGGGCGTGCTGCCCGTCAAAGTTTGCTCGCAGGTCGGTCAATGAGCCAGCGAGCGAATCGACCGGGCCGAAGATCCGCCGCACTCGGGACGCAGCCGCGCTTACGTCGCCGTGATCGTTGTGCAGCAGCACGAATGCGATGTCGTACCAGTCCTTCGGCTTGCGCCTGCTCCGGGCGGCTGCGGCCTTCGCCAGCAGGAAGCCGGCTAAGCCGGCGACGTTGATCTCAGCTTTGCGGCGGACCCCCTGGTCCGAGGCAGCGATCGTGCGAACTTCGATGTCTTTGGTAGCCAGGCCCGTACCGCGCAGGTTTACGGCGCCGAGATCGTTGCAGCCATCGAATTTGATGACGGTCTCGCTTCGGACGTCGGGCAGGTCCGCAAGAAGCTCAAATTTGATGACCGCCTGGGGACCGCCGATCGACCGCCACCGCCAGATGTTGACGGCGTCCGGCTCGAATTCTGCATTCCGCAGGGCGTGTTCAAGCCGGACCGCGTTCGCGGCGCCGCTAGTGATCTCTAGATCCACCTGCACATCCACATCCGTGGTACCCGCGTGCCGGGCGTTCGACTGTGCACAGAGCATCGCCGGGACCAGGCCGCCCAGCAGAACGAACTCCGGTCGCCCGCCGTAGTAATCCACGACACGCACGAGGGCTAACTCGGCAGCTGCCCGAGCGTCTTGTGAACGAACGGCCTCATCTTCCGGCATGGGACATCTCCTCTCGCAGGTGCTCTGCGGCGTCCTCACCTCTGACACCCGCTACCCGGAGATCCGCGTATGCTCGCGGCCACAGCATTGAGATCAACCCGGGGTTGACCGCTTGAGTGACGCTGTCCGCAGCCGGCGTTGGGAATGGCCGGAGAACTAGGCGACCACCGTCGATCTCACGGAGGCCCGCTGCCGTCGCCGCTAGGCGCAAGTCACCGGGAGTGCGGCCCGTGACGTAGATCTCCAGCGGCGTGACCTCGGTCAGCACTGGCGCCATGACGGCAGCTGACAGGGCACTAGTGACAGCCCACCTGATGTCGGCTGTCAGCCACGAACGGCCAGCCTCCATTGCGCCCTCGATGGGGTCTTTCCACAACACCCCGACTCTAAGGGAAGTCTGAAGACGAAGGCGCTCAGCCGCGGCCGCGTAGGCGTCCGTGAAGGTGTTCACGTCAGCGACCTGGCGACCCGACTGCCGTCCTCGCGCAGCTTCGGCATCCAGTAGGCCGCGGCGCTCAAGGAACTTCAGGGATTCGGCCACGGTGCTGAGGGCCAGGCCCGTCTCGTTGGCGACAGCTGACACCGTTGCCGGACAGCCGGCGAGCACAACCTCGCAGACGGCGAGCGTCGCCGGCCGCCAGCCCGGCCTGACGCCCGACGGCTTGCGAGCGACGCCAGTCCGGGAGATCAGCAGCGCGTCGGCGTGGATCTCGGCGGCACCACTCTCGTCCAGCCATCCGACATGCTCCGAACCGGCCAGGTGGCGCGCGCCCGGAGATAGCAGCGGTGCCGCAATGATGTCCGGACGCGGCCTGTGGCGAAGAGCCTCGGTTACCTGCCTGGGCCACCCGACCGGGAGCCATCGAAGCCTCAACATCCGTCCGGCGACGGAAATCACGAGATCTTGATCCTGCTGATGAGCTACTTCGACGGGGGTGCCTGAAGGTAGCACCGCCCCCAAGGCCGCTAGCGCGCGAGTACTCGTCATGCAAGAATTATACTTCGGCCCAGTCCAATAGTTCGACGAAGTACCGTAGTATCTATCCTGTGCGAAGTATTAGCTCAGTATCCGCGAACAGATGGTTCTGGTAGATGAAATCTTCCTAGAAGTGCTGGAGCAGCCAGTCGTGGATCTCGCCGATTCGGCCGATCATGGTGAGATGGCCGTCGCAGTCGCTGATATCAGCCTCCGCGCCAGGGATGCTGGCGGCCAGCCACTCGCCGTGCTGGACGGGAACAAACCGGTCCTGGCGGCCGTGCCAGATCTTGACGGGCACCCGGATGTCGCGGAGATCGAACCCCCAGCTGGTCAGTTTCGCCGCTCCGTCATCCCACCAGCCCTGGTCGCCCGCGGAAAGGGCGACCTGGTGGGTCTCGGTGAGCCATCGGGCCAGGTCCCCGGTCAGGACCTCGGCGTCGACGGGCGAGAGGAGGCTCTCGAGATCGTCAGCGAACTGCTCCGGCGTGGCCGCGAGAATCTCCTCCCTGCCCTCGCCCAGGTCACGGCGAGATTCCTCCGGGTCGGAGAAGAACAACTTAAAGGCCTCAACGTTGGACTCGCCCATCCCGGCGAAGAAGTCGAAGCCCGCCATGCCGTAGGGCGCAAGCGACGCCACCGCCGCGGCAGCGACTGTCACGTCGGGCAGCAAGGCCGCGCACCCCAGGGCATACGGGCCGCCCCCCGATATGCCCCAGATGCCGAGCCGGTCGTGCCCGAGCGCCTCGGCGATGGCCCGGACATCCTGTGCTTCCGACGCCACGGTGTAACCAGGATGCGCGGTCGAGCCGCCGTAGCCGGGGCGGTCGTAGCTGATCAGCCGGATGCCCTTGTGCTCGGCATCGGCGATCCACCCAGGGTACAGACGCCGTGACATCGGCTCGCCAGGGTGAACCAGGATCGGCTTTCCGTCACGCGCACCGGCTATCTCTACGCAAAGTTCACGCCCGCCGACCGCTACGGTCCTGGTCTCGACCCCGCTGGACATCGATAATCCTCCCGCTCGCCGGATCAGCCTAGGAGCCGGATATACCCGGCGCGGAGGATGCCGCTGATCACGACAGCCGATTATTGGGTGTCGGCGCCCGATAGCGCCAGCGGTTTCCACGCCCTCGCGTGCGGCCGGCGCGACCTTGCCGACCTCGGGCGCTGCGGCTTCTCCAGGGCCCGTCCGGCGAAGGCGCATGCGACCGAACACACCGGGACCGCCGGCTGCCGGATTAGCGTGCAACTCTGCGGTCGCGGACCGAGAAGCCGGCGGTCAGCGAGCCATCAGCTGACTCAGAGCCAAACCGTGGCCCAGCTCGGGTGACACAAACTGAGCTGGCGCGGCGGATGGGCACCAGTCGTCGATCGGCGGATTGAAGGTGGGGCAGCCTGCCGACGATCGACATGCTGTCCCGGTTCGCTCGCGCGACTGGTGTGTCAGTCAGACCGGCGTCGCCGGGAGTCACGGTTATCGAGCTAGGAGCCGCCTGACCGAGCCGCCGGTCGTCATCCCCGCCGACGTGAGCGGCTGGAGCGGCCGGAGGACGACGGCTGCGGCCGCGGGCCGCGGGCGCGGTCGGCCATGTCGGTCCAGAACCGCGTGAGCTGCGCCGCGGTCATCTGCTGCCACGGCGCTTGCCGGGTCAGCGGATGGCGCAGGCTCCGGTCCAGCAAGGTGAGCTGACGACGGCAGAACGCCTCGCTCATCTCCACGCGCGGCAGCCCGCCCTTCGGCGGGTACGGGCACAGCTCGAAGACGCAGCCGTCGACGCAGCTCACACCGGGGACGATCGCCACGGCTGTGCCGACGGTGAGGCCGGGCTCGAGCGCTTCCCGGAAGTGCGTGATGCACGGCGGCAGGTCGTCGCGGTTCGAGCGGCGCAAGCGACGTTCGCGGTCGTGCGGCAGGTCGCCGCGTTCGGCGAGATTGCGCAGCAGCAGCACGTCGGCGACGAGCTGCTGGGCTCGCCCGTTGAGCGCGCTCCAGCCCGCCGACGGCGGGATCCACAGCCGGTGGCGGCGCTGCTGCTCCGTCCTGCTGAGGTTCCGGGAGCCGACCTGGCCGACGACGCCGCTCTCGTCGATCCACAGATAGCGCTGTGCTCGCTCGGTCTTGAGCGCCAGGACGCAGAGCAGCGCCGCCTCGCTGACGAACGGGTGCGGCTCGTGCTTGGTGCCCGGCGCGCGGTTGCGGTCGGCGCGCTCGCGGTCGGGCCGTTCGCGGCCGGCGACGTCGAGCCAGTGCTGCACGATCGCCTCGGGCCTCGCCCCGTACTTGTCCCAGGGCTGCTTGGTTTCCGACAGGTTCAGCAAGGTCAGGGCCTGGATCAGCGTCAGCTGCGAGAACCAGTACCGCGCGCTCTTCAGCATCTCGAGCGCCTGCTCGGCGAGGAACATGCGCGACTCGCGCAGCAGGTCGGGCTGACCCGGACGGCGGTTGGCCGCGTACTTGAACCCCTGCGCCAGCGCGATCTCGAGGGCGATGGGCAGGTCCTGCTCGCCGTCGGCCCGCCCGTCCTCCGCTATGTGCCGGAGCCACTGGCTCAGGTCTGCGCGTGCGTGGTCGGCGATGAGCCGGTCAGCGGGTGACGTGCTGCGGCCGCCGGTCGAGCCGACCAGCATCGGGGCCAGCCAGGCGCTGATGAGTCGTGCGCGCGAAACCTCGGGGGTGATGCGGTCGTTCCGGGATGCGGCGCCTGGCCGGTCAGCAGGGCCGTCGGCCGCCGGGTGCTCGGGCCGTTCGGCGCGCTCGGCTGCGCACGTCAGGCACGGCGCGGTGACGACGTGCCGCAGCTCCTCGTAGGCTGCCTCGCCGCCCGCGCCGATCTCCTGCGCCGCGGCGAGCTGGACCGGGTAGGAGCTGTCGGAGCAGCCGATCGCATACAGCTGCGGGTACGCCGGCCTGGCCGCGATCCCGTCGCCGCGCCGCTGCCGGTCGTCGATCATCCGCGCCGCCTCGCCGAAGCGGTGCACGAGCGCCAGCTTGCCTTCCTCGAGCGTTCTGGGGTCCTGGGCGTGGATCCGGGACCAGCGCCCCCTGATCTCGGCGGCGATGGCCTCGTGGGCGGGTTCGGGCGTGACGCAGTCGATCTCCAGCGCCGCCGCGTACATGTCCAGGACCTTGTTGTCGTCCCTGGCGCCCGCGCTGGAGCGCAGCCGGGCAAGGAAGTCCGGCTGGGCAGCTCGAACCGCATCCGGGACCGCACGCGCGCGCCGCACGCCGGCGCCGGCACGCGGCGCGGAAGATTCCAGCCGCCGGCCGCCAGCCCTGTCCGACGTGTCGGCCCGGTCAGCCGCGCGGGAACTCAGCACGAGCGCGATGACGAACTCCCGGCCGGGCCGCGGATACGCGAGCGCGTCCTCGAGGTAGGCGGGATCGCGCACGGCCGCGTCGAGCAGCCGGGAGCCGAGGTAAGCCTGCATCAGGCTGTGCGGGAACCGGACGCTGTGCCCGCGCACCTCCACCAGCTCGAGCTGCGCGGCCCAGGCCGCGGCGAGACGCACGTCGATGTTGCGCACGCCGGGCGCCTGACCGGTCTGCTCGTCGATCGCGGCCAGCCGCCGCGCCACCTCGGCCGCGAGCTGCTCTCCGAGCTCGATCTCGAATTCGACCTCCAGCTTGTCGTACCGGAGCCCCGCGCAGGCCAGGGCCGACATCTGCTCGAGCGCGGCCTGTCGCTCGGCGCGATTGAGCGGGATCTCTTCACGGAGGTGACCACTGATCAGAGCCCGTTCCCAGGTCTCGAGAAGGCTCAGCCTCAGCTTGGAGCGATCCACGCCACGCGTGTCGACAACGCCCTGCTGCCCTGCCGAGGTCGGCTCGAGCAGTCCCTTGACGTGCAGCTCGCGCGTGATCTGGAGGTACAGCGGCGCCTCGACGACGTCGGCGGTCTCGACGATCCAGGCCAGCCGGCGCTCGTCCTCGCTCGTGCCGTCGCTGCCGATGTAGGCGAGGGCCGCCTCGAAGCTGAGCGGCTCCAGGTTGAGGATCGCCGCGTCGGTCGCGCGGAGCGGATCGTGCGGGCGCGAGGCGATGACGAGCGGCAGGTGGTGCTGGTGCGCGCGCCGGATGGCCTCGCGGATGAGGTTGTCGCGCTCCGGCTCGGCGCTCGTCCCGACGAGGGCCTCCTCCAGCCCGTCGGCGAGCACGATGATCTTGCCGTCCTTGCGCAGGCGCCGCCAGATGGTCTCGCCCTCGGCGGAGGAGATCAGGCCGGGGTTGACCTCATTGAGGAACCGGGCGCGGGCCATGGCTTCGAAGTCCAGCTCCGTCGTCGCGTCCCGCAATTTGATGGGAACGGGGATCGCTCGCTTCTCCGCCAGGTACTCCGTCAGCCGGACAAGTACGGCAGTCTTGCCCGTTCCGACGCCGCCGACGATGACGTGCGGGCGGCTGGTGCGATCGTGCAGGTCCGTCATCACCGCCATGCACAGCTCGTCGCGGCCGACGACCTGGTCGATGATCGCGCCCGCCGTGGGCACCAGCTCGCGGGAGTCCTCGCGTGCCTTGACCCGGTAGCGACGTTGCAAGCCGAACAGCCGCCACAGCAGGAACGAGGACGCGAACGCGACGAGCACGCCGGACGCGATGATGTTCGTGGCGACGCCGCAGGAGAAGCCGAGCGCGGCGCAGCGCTTGTCCGGGTCGAGGGCCGCGCCCGACGGCCCGTCGCGGACGACGTACAGATAGACGACCCAGCCGATCCACAGGATGAAAGCGAACGCGGCCAGGCCGGTAATTAATGTCGCGACCCGGACGGACCGGCGCGACCGCCACCTGGCCGGCTCGTCGACGCCGCTGCGGTCGCGGCGCCGGGGCCGCGGGCCGCCGAACAGGCGCGCGATCCTCGGTCCCATCCGTCGCCTGCGCCGAGCGCCCAGACGAGTCCGCCTACCGAACATCGTTCCCTCCGGAGCTCACATGCACGGGCGGCACTCAGCGACCGCATTGGCGGTAATGCTGGTGTCAGCGGCCAACCACGCACGCCGACACGCGGTTATTGATCTATCTTGAGTTATTGCCCTATCTTTAGCCACTTTCGCCACACGCGAAATCCCCGTGAACGGCTGGCGAATGGCGGCACGGCGTCGGGAGGTCTGCGGCGCCTGCACAATTGGGACAGCCTTGCGAGCAGACGGCGGCCGGACTAACGCGACCCGACGAGGCCGCGCAGCTTTTGATTGGTTTCCGGGTCCGGCGAGTACAAGACAGTGCCCACCATGCCACGGGTGAGCAGGACCTTATAGACGTTGCGAACCAGCCGACCGAACTCGTGATCGCTGACCTTCGTGCGGTTGCGAAGGTCCGGATCCCTGTTTGCCTCACGCACTGTGCGCCAGCCGTCTCCGCGCCAGACGAGGTCAGGGCCGATGATAACGCCGTTCCAGTCGTATTCGAATCCCTGTGCCGTGTAGACGCACCCGACCTGGCCGAATCCTGCTGGGTCAGTTGCCCACAGCGCCGAGGGCGGTGCGCCGCCCACGGCGCGGTCGCCGCGCAGGTTCCATGGCCGCGACCAGTCGCCGATGACGACGTCATTGACGAGGGAGCCGTCCGGACGGGGATCGCTCCACGGCCAGCAATAGCCTGCCGCGATCCGCGCACCGTACCCGTTGTCGAGCTTCGTCTTCAGCACGTGCTCAAGCTCGTGCGGGCTGTCGGCAACGTGCACCGCAAAGGCGGGATCGCCGACCCAGTTCAGGGGTCCTCCGGACGTTAGCCCCAGGAACCGCGTCACCCACTCCATGTACGCCTCGCTGCCGCCGCAGCGGAAGTGGGCGTTCAGATCTATCTTCTGGACCGCCAGGCCGAGCGACTCCGCGTGCGCCTGGATCTCACCGACCGTCCCCATCTCACCTGGACGCACGACCTGATACTCGTCGAGCAGGAACACGGGCACCCTCGCGGCTGCGATCAGCTCGTCGACCTGCCGCCGGTCGGTGCGAAGCTGCCGCGGTGTGTACCGGCTCATCGACGTTTCCCGGATCCGATGTGCCTCGTCGAGGATGAGGACCTCCAGTCCGTTCTGGTCGGCATCCACAAACTGGTTGAAGTACTTGAACAGGTTCCTTGTCCGCGGCGAACCCCGGCCGGTCACCTGCCTCAGCGTCTGCGTAAACGACCGCGAGCCGGTCGCGTGCAAGACCGTGCGTCCCCGACGCGCGAGCTCACCCAGCAATGAAAGGGCGATCACACTCTTGCCGCTGCCCGGCCCGCCCGAGACAACAATGACTGTCTTGGTGTTGCCAGCACGCGCAGCCTCGGTGGCGTGCAGAACTAGGTTGTGAGCGAGCCGCTGCTGGTCGAGCAGCACGAATTGCTCGCGGTCCCGGATCTCGTCAGCCGCGACGGCGAGGAGCTGGCGGCTGGGCGCCGCGCGTGAGCTGAGGAACTCATCGGCATATGGCGCACCTGCCACGCCCGGCGCCAGGCGCGAACGCAGGAAAGCCATAAACTCGGCGCGGCGCTCGCCAGTGAAGAGCCGGCCGTCGCGTGATTCGGCCAGCTGACGGAGCGGGGAAACGCCCATCTCCGTGGCGTTGTGCAGGTAGGCCGCTCCGGCCACATTGTCATCATCCGCCTGCAGCGCGGGAACGAAATCGCGCAGGTACTGGCAATACCCGCGGACTTGCTCGACCGGGTGCAGCCGCGGATGGCGCCCGTACCCGTCGATTAGCACAAGCGACGGATCGTCCTCGAAGAGATCGGCTTCGCTCCACTGCTTGAGTTCCACGATCATGTACGATGCCGCGCCGGTGTCGGGGTGCCGTCCTGCGAGGATCGCGTCGACCCGTCGGCTGCTGAGAGGCAGCCGATGCTCCAGCAGGACCTCGACTTCGCCGAGGCCTGCCTCAACAAGATCGTTCGCGAGCACTGGGATGCTCCGGTCCCACGAGCGCCTCTCGCTTGGAGCTGCGCGCCCCGTGTGTTCGTAGAGCATCTGCTCGAAGATCAGCTCAGCCACACTGCCGTTGTTCGCAATCGCGGCCAGGCTGGCAGCCGAACGTCGGACCAACGCCAAGGACCCGCTCCCACGCAGCGCCAAGTTGCGCGGGTAGAGGCATTTCCGTGGTCGAGCTCACGCTAGGTGAGATCGGCGAGGAAGCCCGTCGGGCCGCAATACGGTACGTACCTTATCGGCTAATGACCGTTATCCGTATCCAGGTCGTTGTGGGGGCACATCCGTCGCAAGTTCTCGCAGCTATGAGCCTCAGGGCAAATCGTCTTCGACTGGACCCTGGATGAGGCGACTCGCGATGCTGTCGGCCCATGCGAAGGCCCACGCTCGTAGCGCGGCAATTTCTTCGTCAGAGACGTCGTAGGCAGAGAATGCCTCGTCCTCGTACCACTCGGCGCCGCCGAGTCGAGTGGCTAACTCCTCGAGGCTGAACTCCTCCCGAGCGTGCCGAGCACCGAGAGATTCCAGCTCTGCGTTGGTGTAGAGACGAGAAGCGGCGTGCACGTCGATGAGGTCACGGGCGGCGCCGCGGTCGGCCAGGGCTCGGACTTTTGTGCCGATCACATCGTCCAGCGCTAGAACCGGTCCGTGTTGGGTCACCTTAGGCGGTTGCCAGAACGCTTCTTTGAGGACGTCAAGCTCGCACTCTTCACTCGTGTTGGGCGAAGTCACGATGAGCCGCGCTGACAGCGGATCCGCGCTGATCTGTCGTACTCCCCAGCCCCGATCCGCGAGTCCCGACGCCAGCGCAGCTGCGATCTCTTCCATAGGAATCTGACTCTCAGTGGCGACGTCTAAATCGCGGCTGAGCCGGTCGACGAGCCCGTGCGCCTGGACGGCGTAACCGCCAGTGATAACCAACGGATACAGCGAACCTACCGCCAGGACGTCGCGTAAAAGGCGGCGGTGCAAGTCCGTCAGATTCATGCCTCCACCGGGCGGCAGCGGGCTAGCTCGGGGAATGCGCTTTCCCACACGCTACGGATATGCCGACTCACCAAGGAGCGCAGAACAGGCCACTGGCCTACGAGCAACTCCCTGTTCAAGTAGACCATCAGGTCGTCACTTTGGCCCTCCGCGAGCACGACGCGATACAGGCTCATGCGCGGCTTGGGTTTGTCCAGATCGAAAGCAGTAAGGCCTGACCAGGCTACGTGCAGGGGCAGTTGCACCGTGCCGCTCGCGGGACCCGCCAGATCCTCAAGCGAACGAGGCAGGCGGCTCCGGTAGCGCGCCTGAAGCACCTGAGCGGCCGGAACCTGGGCTGGCGTCGGAGTGGCAGGCATACAACGATTATCGCCCTACTGGCCGAGGTGCGCTCGCAGGCGCACCACTGGGCCGTTTCGCGTGATAACACGTGAACTTCGCCTCGACGATCCAGGCCAGCCGCCGCTCATCGCGCATTCGGCTTATCGGCTTATAGCGTGACCCCAGTCCCTGCTCTTACGATGATCATCGCTCGCAAGCCGACCGACAGGCGAAATGGAGCCAGAGTGCCGCAGGGTGAATCGCCGTTCTTCGCCGTCCCGCCATCAGAATGGCTCGCGGCGAATGATTCAGCCTTCGCGATTGCCGACCGCTACCCTGTCAGTCCCGGCCACGCGCTCGTGGTGCCGCGACGTGTCCTCGGTACCTGGTGGGACGCGACCGATGCCAAGCGAAGCGGCATGCTTGACCTCGTCGACGAGGTCAAGCGTCAGCTCGACGCGGCTTGGCATCCTGACGGCTTCAACATCGGGTTCAACAGCGGCGAGGCGGCCGGACAGACCGTCCCGCACCTGCATCTGCACGTCATCCCGCGGTATCGCGGCGACGTCCCAGACCCTCGCGGCGGTGTGCGGCACGTCATCTCAGGCAAAGGCAACTACCTAAAGCATGCGGCTGGGTCATACGCCCTGGTTGACGGTCAGGAGCGGCTGCTGCGCGACGATCTGCTGCGGTGCCTGCGCGATCCGCGGTTCGATCGGGTCGACCTGCTGGTCAGTTTCATCATGAAGTCTGGTCTCGAGCAGGTCCAGGGCGGCCTGTCGGATGCCCTGGACCGGGGCGCCAGGATCAGGGTCCTGACGACGGATTACCTGACCGTCACCGACGCTGACGCGCTGTCCCGGTTGCTCGACTGGGCCGAGAAGCGGCCTGATGCGATCGCCACCAGGGTGTTTCAAGATCCGGCCACCAGCTTTCATCCGAAGGCTTATCTTTTCTCGTCTGCCGACAGCTCGGCCCTGCAGACTTTCGTGGGCAGTAACAATCTCAGCGGATCGGGGATCGCGGGCGGCATCGAGTGGGCTATTCGAACCGACTGGGCCGCTCCGCTGCTGATTGCGTTCGAGAGACTTTGGTCGGACCCGCGAAGCCAGCCCCTCACCCACGATCTGCTCGCGGATTACCGCCAGCGCTGGCGACCGGCCGCGCACACGGCCGGAGTTATGCCCGAGCCGCCAGCCACGGCGCCCTCGCCGCGGCCCGTACAGCGAACGGCACTGGACAGCTTGGAGCAGACGCGGATCGAGGGGTTCCGCCATGGCTTGGTCGTGATGGCGACGGGCCTGGGCAAGACCTGGCTCGCAGCGTTCGACACGGCCCGGCCGCAGCGGCCTCCAGACCTGCGCAAATTTGGAGCCTCGACGTCGCTTGAGGCGCGGTTCGGCGCAGATGGCCTACGCTTCTTGGCGGATGACGTAGCACCAAGCCTGGCGCGTGTCCGCTCCTCCGCTCCACGAGCGAACTTTGTGGGATGACTACTTGGAAAGTGAGTCAGCCGTTGGGCCAGTAGTGGGAACGGTGGCCGCGACGCCGTTGCAGTTCTCGGTGGCGATCAGCCCGGACCAGTACCTGCAGCTGGACGACGTTGTCGTGACCAGCCGCAGCCTGCCGGGGCAAGTGCAGGTGCAGGTATCTGGCGTCGTGACGAACGTCGAGGCAGTGCACGAGGGCGCGCGGTTCGCCTCCGATGTGTTCCTGATCCAGCAGGGAGCGCTGCCAGCCGAGATCGCCGAGGTCGCGCAAGTCACCGTCACCAGAGTCGAGCCTGAGATCTACGTGCCGCCGATGCCCGGCGCGATCGTCTCGCGGGCGACCGGGAAGCAGCGCGACCAAGACCAGCTTCGCGTTGTTCCTGCTGCACTCGATCCTGCACTCAGCGGTTCTGGCTGCCGAGGCGCACAACACCAAGATGCTGGTGTTCTCGGTCAAGGGCGAGGACCTGCTGTTCCTCGATTACTCGAATCAGCGGCTGACGCCTGAGCAGCGCAAGCGGTACGACGAGCTGGGACTGCCAGCGACCCCGTTCCAGAATGTCAGGGTCTTTGCCCCGCCGCGGCCCGGGGACAGTGCCGGGACTCCGGACGTGTCAGCCCGCGACAAGGCCGTGAGCCCGTTCTACTGGACGCTGGCGGAGTTCTGCGAGGAGGAGCTGCTGCCGTTCGTGTTCGCCGACGCCGAGGACGAGCGGGCCCAGTACACGATGCTGATCGGGCAGGTCGCCGCCCGGCTGCGGCGGGACGCGGTCAGGACGGGCGGCGATGGCGCGGTCCGGATCGCCAACGTCGGCCCGGCCAACGACACGATCATCCGGTCGTGCGGCGATCTGGTCGAGCTGCTCGAGGCCGAGCTCGGCGACGACTCGCTGCGCGGCGGCTGGGTCGCCGGCAGCGCGGTCACCGGCAGCATCAACGCGCTGCTGCGCCGGCTCCGCTCCGCCGTCAAGCCGCTGAATGCGATCATCCGCGGCGACCTGGCGCACCGCGGCGAGCGGTCCATCTCCACCTCGCGCGCCCAGGTCACCGTCGTCGACCTGCACAACCTGCCCGACCGGGCGGAGCGGTTCGTCGTCGGCGTCACGCTGCGGGGCGAGTTCGCCCGCAAGGAACGCCGGGACACCGCCCGGCCGCTCAAGTTCGTCACCGTCGCGAGGCCCGGCCTCGCCACCGTCGCATGCCAAACCCCGGACAGATGCTGCTGGCCAACGGCTCGTGCCGCGTGGGAGAGCCCGCGCCAGGAACTTTGGCCCGGATAATGCCTCAGCCAGCTGACGGCTCGACTTCGCCCGGGCCTGCCGGAGGCGGCTCGCTTGCAGGGCCGGCCGAAACGCTCACCGCAGCGGGCCCGGGAGTGTCCAGGAAAATGATCCGACCGATCAGCCGCAGCTTCCCTGGGTCTCGCGCCCTCAGGTACAGCATCCAGATCACGCCTATCAGGATCCAGCCGAGGACGAAGAAGGGCATGAAGTTCTCTGGGTAGGCAGGCAGCGGGTGCAGGCTCGCGTAGAGCCCGTATCCCATGATCACCACCGCGATGCCCGGGAAGAGGCCGTGCCACACCCAGGAGAACTCCGACCTGTGCTTGCGCCACATGAAGACGATCAGCGCGATGTTCGTTAGCAGGTAGATCGGCAGAATCCCAAGCGAGGAGAAGTAGCCTACGTCACCGAACGCCGCCGCCGGACCCCAGAGGTTTCCGAAGAACAGGCCGAGGGCGAGGGCCACGACCGAGTAGGCGATGATCGCGATGTGCGGAGTCTGGAAGCGCGGATGCGTCCGCCCGAGCACACGAGGCAGCATCCGCTCGCGGCCGAGAGCATAGAAGATGCGGTAGTTGGCATTGTGGATGGCGATCAGGACCGCGATCTGCGCTGACACGGCAGCGAGCGAGACCACGATCGAGTACCAGTGCCCGATGTAGCGAGTCGCGAGATCCGTCACCGGGGCCGAGGCTGAGGCCAGCGCGCCGATGTGACTCTTTCCGTAGCCGACGATCACCGCGTACATGGCGAAGCAGAACCAGATGCCCGTGAGGATCACGGAGCCGACCAGCGCGATGGGCACGTTCCGCCGCGGCCGCCTAACCTCTTCGGCCACGGTGGTCGATGACTCAAAGCCGAAGAACGCGAACACGATGAATATGAACGCCAGGCCGATGTTCGACAGGCCGCCGGAGGGGATGTTGGCGGGATTAAAGGCTCCCGGGACCTGCCCCTGGGCGCCACCCTTGACCAGGATCAAGATGAGCAATGCGCCGACGATCGTGACCTCGGCAACGACGAAGGCCAGGTCCAGCTGCATGGAGCGGTGGATCGACCACCACGCGAGCGCACCCACGAAGGCGATGATGAAGATCATCAGCACCCACCACGGGATGTCGACATTGAAGTTCTGACTTGATCAGGCCGCTGACGAACGAGCCGAAGAGGTTCGTGTTCAGCGGGCTCTGCAAGGCGTAGGCGAAGAACAGCAGCCAGCCCATGACGAAGCCCGTCGACGACCCGAGGCCCTGGCTGATGAACGTGTAGAAGGTGCCGGCCGACGGCACGCGCGTCGAGAAGTTCGCGAGCGTGAGGGCCATGAACGCAATGCCGATGGTGCCGATGATGAACGCGAACGGCGAGGAGAGGCCGGCCTTGCTGGCGATCAGCGCGGTGATGAAGATGACGCCGATCGTGGGCGAGATGTAAGCCAGCGACATCGCCATGGCGCTCGGCAGGCCGATGGAGTTCCGCCGCAGCTCGCCGTAGTCTTTCCCGGCCTGTAGCGCGGGTTCTTCAGTGGTGGCCATTGACTTGCCTCCCGCTTGGAGACTGGCGGCGACCTGGATATACTTCTTTTCTCTCTATGAGAGATGAATGGACTTTAGAATAGGCGGCCATAGCTGTCAAGGTGCGGCAGCGCTGGCGGACCAAGCCAATGTGACCGGCTACCTGCGGGAATGGAGCACGTCAATGGCCGAGGGAACGGGCCGCATCCAGGGCCGGGTGGCGCTGATCACGGGCGGCGCGTCCGGCATCGGCAAGGCCACGGCGCGCCGGTTCCTGGCCGAGGGCGCCAAGGTGGTGATCGCCGACATCAACGCCGACGCGCTCGATCAGGCCCTCACCGACTTGCGCGCACCAGGCCACGAGGTAGTCGGAGTACAGGGTGACGTCCGGTCGATGCAGGATGCCGCCGCGATGGTTCGCACCGCCGTCGATAGCTTCGGCCGCCTGGACATCCTGTTCTGCAACGCCGGGATCACCAGCGTGATGCCCATCTCGGAGCTGACCGAGGACGAGTGGGACGCGGTCATCGACACGAACCTGAAAGGCATGTTCACGCTGGTCAAGCAGTCGGTCCCGCAAATGCGCGCGCAGGGCGGCGGAACGATCATCACCATGGGCTCCGAAATGGGCATCGTGGCCGTGCCTGAGTCTCCCGCCTATAACGCCAGCAAAGGCGGCGTGATCATGCTGACGCGCTCGCTCGCCATCGACCTGATCCGCGACAACATCCGGGTCAACGCGCTGTGTCCTGGCATCACCCGGACGCCCCTGCTGCAGGCCGAGGTCGACAACAGTCTCGATCCGGAGCGGACAGCCGCGGAACAGGCAGCGTGGGCACCGATCATGCGGGTAGCCGATCCGGCCGAGATCGCGAACGGAGCGCTCTTCCTGGCCAGCGACGAGAGCTCGTTCGCCGTCGGGAGCTGCCTGGTACTGGACGGGGGCTACACGGCGAAGTGAGCACGGCAAAGCCAACCAGCACAAAGCCAGCCAACGGCGGGGACGCAGCGGGCGGCCTGCGCTCCGGCATCAGGGTGCTGGCGCGCCACCTCAGTCCGGCGCCGCGTCTGAGCACATCAGCGGGCCGAACCCAGAATCTGCTGGCGCTTCTGCACGAGCTCCGTCATGCCGACGCGCTGTCGCGCACGGATCTGGCCCAGCTGACCGGCCTTGCCATTCCCACGGTGCACAGGCTGCTGGCGGCACTCCTGGAGAGCCGCCTAGTTGCGGAGGACGAGGCGACCCGCGCCACGGGCGGCCTCGGCCGCCCGGCCAGCCTGTACCGGTTCGACAGCTCGGTTGCGTCGGTCGCTGGAGTTGACGTCGGGAACGAGACCACGCGCGTGGCTATAGCGGCCGCCAACGGAACGATTATCGGTGCCACGTCGCTACCGACCCCGAAGATTGCCGACGACCTGGCCGGCGGCATCGTTACGTCGCTGACGTCGATCATTTCCGGTCTTCCGCAAACTCCGGGTCCCCTGGTTGGCGTCGGAGTGGGAATCTCAGCGTCCGTCGATCCGGCGTCGGGGCGGCTGGCGAGGGCCCCAATCCACCATGGCTGGGATGGCCTGCCGCTGCAGGCGATGCTGGAGGACCAGCTGTCCTGCCCTGTCGTCATGGAGCAGGATGACCACCTGTCGGCGCTGGCGGAGCTCAGCGATCGCGGCACGGTGCCCGGCGCGTCGTCGCTCGTCGTCGTGAACTACGGCCGTGGTATCGGAGCGGGCATCGTGGTCGACGGCGCTCTTGTCAGAGGCGCACGCGGGCGGGCCGGCCGGATCGCGGACTGGCCCGCGAATGGCCATGGCGACAGCACGCTGGGCGGTCAGTTGCTGCCCGATGCCATGAGCCGCACCTACAAAACCAAAGGCGGGAACGGGAACGTGGTCGATGGCGCCTCACTGTGCCAGGCGGCGCGCGGCGGCGATCGGATCGCCCAGAGCCTTGTCGAGCTCGCAGCCAGCGGGATCGCTGATGTCTTCCTGCGCCTGGCCGTCACGTTCGACCCGGAGAACATGGTGATGGGCGGCGGTTTCGCTGGCAGCTTCGACTTGTTCGATCACCAGATCAAGCTGGCGATGTCTGCCCTGCCGGACCCGCCAGTCGTGACACCCAGTGTGGTCGCGAGCGAGGCAGTCCTGCTAGGGGGCCTGATCGCTGCCGATCCTTTCGTCGAGACGTGGCTGGCGGAGCGAGTGCGCGCGCTATGACTAGGGCGCCTGGACTGAGCGGCGCCTGGACCGAACGGCGCCTGGACTGAACGGCGACTGCACTGAGTAGAGAAGGAGCGTTCCCATGACCCGTTATCCGGTGCTGATCGGCGGCGAAGAGGCCTACGGGCAAGCATCGTTCGTGGACCTGGATCCTTCCACTGGCCGCGAGCTTGCCGAGGTGGCGCGCGGTGGTCCGGATGAGATCAACGCGGCAGTCGCCGCCGCGCGCGAGACGCTCGAGCGAAGCTGGCGTCGCACCAAGACCGCCGAGCGAGCACGGATTCTGCGGCGGATCTCGGAAATCATCAGGCGAGACCGCGAAATGCTCGCGGACCTGGAGAGCCGTGACACGGGTAAGCCGCTACGGCAAGCCAGAGGCGATGCCGATGTCGCCGCACGGTACTTCGAGTTTTACGCAAGCGCCATCGAGACGCTCTACGGCGATACGATCCCGATCGATTCAGACGTCTTCATCTACACGCTGCGGGAACCTTTCGGCGTCACGGCGCACATCATCCCGTGGAACTACCCGTTGCAGATCGGGGCGCGGACAGTCGCGCCTGCACTAGCGGCCGGTAACTGCTGCGTGCTCAAGCCGGCCGAAGAAGCTCCGCTAACCGCGATACAGCTCGGCCGGATCGCGCTCGAGGCCGGACTGCCGCCTGGCGCACTGAACGTGGTGCCAGGTTTTGGCGAGGAAGCCGGCGCGGCGCTGGCAGCTCATCCGGGCATAGATCACTTGTCCTTCACCGGCTCCGTTGAGGTCGGCAAGCTTGTCAGCAAGGCGGCGGCGGAGCACGTAATACCGGTAACCCTGGAACTGGGCGGCAAGTCCCCGAACGTCGTCTTTGCCGACGCGGATATCGAGGCCGCCATGCCGGTGCTCGTGAACTCGATCATTCAGAACGCGGGCCAGACCTGCTCTGCGGGATCCAGGCTGCTGGTCGAAGCATCGGCGCATGACCGCGTGGTCGGCGAGCTGGTCGACAGGTTCCAGCGCGTCAGCCTGGGTGCAGGCCCCTCTGATCCGGACATGGGCCCGCTCATCTCGGCGACCCAGTTGGATCGGGTCTCCAGCTATGTGGAGTTGGGCAAGACCGAAGCGCGCGCCGTGACGGGCGGGGGCCAGCCCCATGACGACAGCCTCAAGGGCGGCTATTTCTTCATGCCGACCGTCTTCGATGACGTCCCGCCCGCTGCCGTGATCGCGCAGGAGGAGATCTTCGGCCCCGTCGTCGCCGTAACCTCCTTTGCCGACCTTGATGAGGCAGCGCAGCTCGCGAACGGCACGGACTACGGTCTCGTGGCCGCCGTGTGGACGCGCAACGTGAACACCGCGCACGTGGTAGCGCGCGAGATTCGCGCTGGCCAGGTCTTCGTGAACACCTACGGCGCTTCGGGCGGACCGGAGATGCCATTCGGCGGCGTGAAGCGCTCCGGTCACGGACGGGAGAAGGGCCTGGAGGGCTTGCTCGAGTTCACTCAGGTCAAGACCGTGGCTATGAAACTCGATTCGGGTAAAGCCTGATGAACGGCCCGCTCGCGACTGCAGGTGTTGCGCCTGCTGGCTTCGCTCTTACGTTGCCAACCAGCCTGACCGATCCGCTCCTGGATACGCCCTGTCTGCTGATCGATCTGGACATCCTCGCCGCCAACGTGGCGCGGATGGCGGCGCTGGCGCGCAGGTCGCGTGTAGCGCTGCGTCCGCACGCCAAGACTCACAAGAGCGCGCGGATTGCCAGGATGCAGCTCGAGGCCGGCGCCACAGGCATTTGCGTGGCAACGGTTGGCGAGGCCGAGGTCATGCGCGCCGCCGGCATTGCGGACATCCTCATTGCCTACAACATCGTCGGCGATGCCAAGCTAGCCCGGCTGCTTCCGCTGTGCGCCGACGGTGGCATCACCCTCACCGCCGACTCGCTGGAGGTTGCCGAGGGCTATAGCCGCATGGCGGCGGCAGCAGGCCGCACCCTGCCGGTGCTACTGGAAATCGACTCTGGCATGCACAGGACCGGGGTTGAGCCTGCAGATGGCCGGACAGCTCGGCGCCAAGATCGCTGGCCTGTCTGGCATCGAGGTCATCGGCATCCTGACGCATGCCGGTCACGCCCATGACGTCATGGCTCAGCCCGAGATCGAGGCCGTAGCCCGGCACGAAGCCGCATGCGATGAGGCAGGCACGTGACGAGCTGGACCGACAGGGCATCCCAGTGCAGGTCGTCAGCGCCGGCTCCACCATCACCGCCCCCTACCTGAGCGCAGATGACGGCATCACCGAGATCAGGCCGGGGACGTACGTCTTCAATGACCTGAGAACGCTGGAGATGTACGCGTGCACGCCCGACCAGATCGCCGCGACGATCCTGGCAACTGTCGTCAGTGTCGGGCCGGATCGTGTTCGTGCTCGATAGCGGAAACAAGACGCTGACCATGACGTCGACCCAACAGCATGGCTTCGGCATGATCAAGAACCGCCCGCTCAGCTCCTTCGTCAGGCTTTCGGAGGAGCACGGCGTGGCCAGATTGGACGCCGATGAAGACTCGCTGCGGGTCGGCGACAGAGTGCAGGTCCTGCCCATCCACATCTGCGTGTGCGTCGATCTGCAGCAGCAGGCCTATGGAGTCTCGCAGGGCCAGATCACGGAGTTGATTCAGAATCGACGCTGCTCGCCGGAGCCGGTGATGACCGTGCGGCGCGAGGTGCGCGTCCTGTCCGGTGGTGATCTCAGCAAGATGCTGACGCTCAGCGACGTCATACCGGCAATCGAATCTGCCTACTTCGCCGCCTCGCAGCAGCAGGCCCAGCTCTACCCGGTGGTCCGTGAACCGCTCGAGGAGTCGGGCGGAGTATTTGGCATCAAGTCCGGCTACTGGCCTGATCAGGAATCCCTTGGCCTGAAGGTGGCCGGCTACTGGCCGCAGAACCGGGCAAAGGGCCTGGACAATCACCAAGCCATGGTCGTTCTTGTCGAGCCCGCTACCGGAGTGCCACGGGCGATTATCGACGGCAACTTCATCACTGCGATCCGGACGTCGGCGGCGGGAGCCATCGGACTGCGTTACCTCGCGCGCCCCGACTCTGAGACAGCCCTGATTGTCGGTACGGGCGTCCAGGCCGAGGCCCAGGCCCGGGCACTCGACTGGTGGCAGCGAGGTCTCGAAGTCACCGTGTTTGAGCCACTCGACACCGATGGACAGCCGATGGCGAAAGCGTTCTGCGATCGCCTCGCGGACAGCGGCATTGCCTGCCAGCCGTCAGGTTCCCTGGAAGATGCAGTGCGCAGGTCTGATGTCATCGTCACGACCACTCCGGCCAGGAAGCCCGTCCTTCATCGTGACTGGCTAGCTCCGGGCGTGCACATCAACGCAATGGGTGCCGATACCGCTGGCAAGCAAGAACATGAGATAGCCACGCTCCGCGATTCGCTGGTGGTCGTCGATGACTGGGCCCAGGCCAGCCGCCTGGGCGAATGCCAGCACGCAGTGGCAGCCGGGCTATTCACGGAGCAGCAGCATCCGCGGTCGATCGGTGAGGTGATCGCCGGTACAGCACCCGGGCGCACCGACAACGCGCCAGCTCACTCTGTTCGACGCGACGGGTCTTGCGTTGCAGGACCTCGCGGCCGCCGAACTCGCCGCCCGGATGGCTGAGGAGCGCGGAGCCGGGATCATCATCCAGCTCGACTAGACGCTCCGCACGCTAACAGCGGCCGGCGGCCGCCACGATGACACCGGCGAGCTGGTGCATTTCAGCTCTCTACCCGGCGGTGCATGAGGGCGTGCGGCTTCCTCATGCTAGGAACCGCTCGCTCGCAGCCTTCTGGGGTTGTGGAACGAGCCCATGCGCCAGGAGGGTTTCTTGAATCCGCCCCGCCGCGGGAACCCCGATGCGCTGGTAGATCGCCAGTGCCTGCCCCAGGTACACAGCGGCCTGGCTGTTGTTGCCATCGTGGAGGTGGCTGTTGCCGATGCCTTCCAGAGCGCGGGCTTCCTCGGGGGCGGCTCCAAGGTCGCGGGCCATGGCCAGCGCCTCGGTGTGCTGATGACGGGCCTGGCCGGACGCTTCGGTCCGCAGCGCGAGCTCACCGAGGCCGTTCAGCGACTGAGCTTGGCCGAGCCGGTTGCCCAGATCGCGCCATAGGTTCAGGGCCTGCTCGTGGGACGCAGCGGCAGCGACGTAGTCCCCGGTCAGTTGCAGCACCATGCCGAGGTCGTTGTGGACCCATGCCTGCTGAGGTCGGTCGCCAAGCTCGCTGAAGATCTCCAGGGCCTGGCGGCTGCTGGCGTCGGCCGCCGCGTAGTCGCCGATCACTCTCTGCAGCACGCCAAGGCTGCTCAGGGCTTCGGCCACGCCGAGCCGGTGATCCAGGCTCCGGTACAGGTCCAGCGCGGCGTTCAGGTTCGCCGCGCCGGCGGCGTAGTCCCCGGTCTCTTGCTGCGCGAGACCCACCATCTGAAGGGCGCACGCCTCGGCACGTTGGTCGCCGGAGTCGCGGGCCAGCGCCAGTGCTCGCTCGTCGCTGGTGATGCCGGCAACGTAGTCGCCGGTCCAGAATTGGACGACGCCAAGCTGGCACAGCGCGAAGGCCTGGCCGGCCAGGTCGCCGATGTCGGCGTAGAGCGCGACCGCTTGGGCAAGGTCGGCGGCGGCCGCCGAGTAGTCGCTGGTGACTGTTCTCATCAGGCCGAGCTCGTGGAGCGTACCGGCCTGGCCGGCCAGGTCGCCTGCGCGACGGGCTGCGATCAGGGCGTTCTGGTGCAAGGTGGTGGCCTCGTCCCAGTGGCCGCGCTCACGCAGGAAGCCGCCCATCGCGGCGGGAATGTGCACCGCGTGCAGATGGCGTCCGCTGGCGGCCGCGTGATCTGCAGCCGCGTGCAGGTTCGGCCGCTCAGCTTCCAGCCACGCGGCCGCATGCCCGAGCGTGGGCAGGTCTGGGGAATCGCCGGGCCAGCTGACGACCGGCCGCGGACGGTAGGCGGTATCCCATACGGGAATGAGCCGGTCGGCGGCCAGCGCTGTGTGGAGGTAGTAATCCAGCAGCCGCTCGGTCGCGGCGTCTGAGTCGGCCGGGTCGTCGGCCGCGAGGCCGCGCGCGTGTTCGCGGAGCAGGTCGTGTAGTTGGTAACGGCTGGGCTCGGGTTCGCCGATCAGGTGCTGGTCATACAGCTCGCTCCAGGTGCGTGCGGGCCCGGTCGAGGCTAGTGCCGTCAAGAGCTGAGGCCGCGTAGCCGTCGACGGTAGGGCCAGGAACCAGGCCCAGCCGGCGGAACAGCCGCTGCTCGCCGACGGTCAGGTTCGCGTACGACAGCTCGAATGCGGCGGCGACCGACACGTCTTCGGCACGCATGAGTGCCAGCCGGTCGCGTGCCGTGGCTAGCCTGGCGGCCAGCTGCTCGGCCGACCAGGCCGGGTGATGCCTGAGCTGGCTCGCCAGCATCCCGATCGCCAGCGGCAGATAACCGCAAAGACGGGCCATCTCACCCACTGCAGGATCCCCGCCACCTAGGCCGGGCCGCGCCGCCAGTCGGACCAGCAGCGCCGCCGCCTCACCTGGGGGCAGCGTGTCCAAGCTGATCACCACGGCATCGTGCAGCGCGGCCAGCCGGCGTCGGCTGGTGACCAGCACCAGGCTGCCCGGGGTGCCTGGCAGCAACGGCCGGACCTGCTCATGGCCGACGGCGTCATCCAGGACCAGCAACACCTTTTTGCCGGCGACGTGGTCACGCCAGCGAGCTGCCCGGGCCTCTAGGCCAGGAGGGATCTGCGCTGCGGGAAAACCGGCGGTCAGCAGCAAGCTGGCCAGCGCATCCGTCGGCTCGACCGGTCGCTGCCCGCGCGTGTGGGCGTGCAGCGGCAGGAAGAACTGCCCATCCGGGAAGGCCCCGGCCAGCTGGTGAGCCGCGTGCACCGCCAAGGTGGTCTTGCCGACCCCCGCCATCCCGTCGATGGCGTGGATGCCGACCACCGCGCCGTGTGCCGTCAGCACGTCAGTCGCGCCGAACAGCTGCGCGAGCTCTGTCTGGCGGCCGGTGAAGCTCGCGATATCACGGGGCAGGGCGCGCGTGGCCGCTGCCGTGAAGGCTCCCGGAGTTTCGCCACGCCTTGCAGCCAGCACGTCCCCGGCCGGACTCCTGCCGCGGCCCGGCGGCCACGAAGAGGTCTCGGACGGGCCCGGCCAGGCTCAGCGCCTCGGCAAGCAGCATCGCGGTGTCTTTGCGCGCGGTCCGGTGGATGCCGCGCTCCAGGTCACTGACTGACCGCGCGGACACGCCTGACAACTCTGCCAGTTCCTCCTGGGTCAGGTTGGCCTCGCCCCGTAGCTGCCGTAGCAGCTCAGCGAATTCCAGCGTCGGCTGCTCGGCCACCACCGGTGCGCGATCTACACCGCGTGCTGTCCACGGCGATACCCATTCCGTGTCAAGCAGGTCCGGGCGCCGAAGCTCCGCAATCATCAGCTGAACTGCATCGCGCACGTCTCGCGTCAGCTCAAAGCACTGCGTTGCGGAGGTGCAACGGTCGGGCGCCAACTGCCTGGCTACCGCCACGATGACACCGGCAAGCTGGCGCACTTCTGCGCTGTCCGCAGCATCGAGCGGCCACGGCTCACTCCCCGGCCCCGTTCCCATATGAGTGAACTGATCCTCGAGCCAGTGCCAAGGGTCGGCTGTCAACTGCGAGTCCCAGACGCGTGGGCAGGGCTCATTGCCGAGAAATCTCGGATGGTAATGGGCCACTGCGAAGCTCCCGGGAGCGTCTGTATGGCGATCAAAAAGATCAGCTCGCCACAAGGGGCGATCCAGGGTAATGAGCTGAGCGGCCGACTCGCTACCGCGGTGCGGGTGGTCAGCCAGTTCCCGCAGTTCGACTCGCACGCCGTGTTCCATCGACGAGTCATCTATGTCGATCTCAAACCAGTGGCGGACGATGACCGCACTCCGCGACAGGGCGAGAATGTGCTGCACGATGCCTCCACCGGCTTTCGGCGCGACCGACTTGGCAGGTCGCTGAGCTCCGGTCCGGCAAGTTGCACGACCAGTTCGTCGTCAACATCGTACAAGGCGGCGCCGGCACGTCGGCGATGCGCATTCTCAGCGGTCGTGTCGAGGCGTTATCCGGTTCTTGGCCCGCGCTTAACCAGACCTCGGCTCAGCTGAGTTAGTCGAGAGACGGTCCGCGAGGGGTGAGGCATGGCGCAACAGTCCTGCGCCTTCCGTGAGTTCCTCCGCCGCTCGCTATGCGCGGCGGCGGAAGAGGTCGCGGTCAGCGAGGATGGCCTGGACAGGATCCGGATTCGAATCGCGCGGGCGCGCCCTTCGGATGCACTGCATGACCGCGAGATCGCGGCGCGAGGAGGAACACGAGTCGGCCTCGTTCCGGTGGTAAGCATTCAGGCTTGCGAATGGTGGAAGTGGGCGCGATGATCACGGCTGGTCCCGTGTCTCCCTGCAGCCGGCTACACGGGATCAAGCCAGGTCACCCGATGCGTGACGGCCGCCATTGATCTCGCCGGAACCCAGGACAGCGGCGCGCGGAATAGGGGCCGCAGGATCGTTCGCTCGAGACATGCGACGAGGTTCAGGTCTACCCAGCCGAGGAACTGCCCGAGGCTGACTCCCCGACGGTGGAGCGAATATCCGGCGGGCAGCCAGGCAAGGGTCGCGAGCGGGACGACGATCCACAGCAGAATGCCCCGGAGGAACAGCAGCATCAGGCCGCCGACGAACGGCGCGGGTCGCGCCGGAAGATCATTGCCCATCTGGCCTGCCTAGGAATCTCAGTATCAGAGTAGGCGCCAGACAGCCTTGCGTGACGCGGACCGCACGCCAAGCTTATGGTCCACAGTGTGACCTTCCTCGGTGATCTGCTCGCCGAAGGGCTGCTCCGCAGGCCGGTGGAGCGTCTCCGACGCCGAGCTGCTGACCGCCGGATGTCGCGGGGACGGCAATGTATTTCTTCCTGCGACGACCGCTGGGCTACCCAGAGACTCCGTCGTCAACGTGACAGCCTTAGTCACGCTGGACAAGACGGATCTTCACGCGGAGACTGGCCGCCTGCCAGCGTCGCTCATGCGCGAGGTTGATCGCGGCCTTCGCAGCATTCTCAGCCTTTGATTAGAGCTTCATGAGCTGCGAGGGCAACAACGAAGTGGCGTCTTGCGGCCCTTGCTCACCTTTACGCTGGGGCAGGCGCAGAGGAGCAGCAGATGGATAGCACCGCATCGGGGAACGGCCAGCAGCCACACGCAGCTCCGGTCGGGCTGGTGGTGGGGACCGTCGCGGCGACGCCGTTGCAGTTCTCGGTGGCGATCAGCCCGGACCAGTACCTGCAGCTCGATGACGTGGTCGTGACGAGCCGGGCGCTGCCGGGGCAAATGCCGGTGCAGGTGTCGGGCGTGGTGACGAATGTTGAGGCGGTGCATGAGGGCGCGCGGTTCGCCTCAGATGTGTTCCTGATCCAGCAGGGCGCGCTGCCGGCCGAGATCGCCGAGGTGGCGCAGGTGACCGTGACCAGGGTCGAGCCCGAGGTGTACGTGCCGCCGATGCCTGGCGCCATCGTGACGCGCGCGACCGGCAAGCAGCGAGACTCGGCGCTGTATTTCGACGAGATGGGCGATCAGAAGGTGCCGGTCGGCTTCGGCCGTGACGGCCTGCCCATGTACATCAACTTCGAGTTCGTCGACGGCACCCGCGGCGCCCACGTCTCCATCTCCGGTGTGTCGGGGATCGCGACCAAGACCAGCTTCGCGCTGTTCCTGCTGCACTCGATCCTCAACTCCGGCGTCCTGGCGGGCGAGGCGCACAACACTAAGATGCTGGTGTTCTCGGTCAAGGGCGAGGACCTGCTGTTCCTCGATTACTCGAATCAGCGCCTGACGCCTGAGCAGCGCAAGCGGTACGACGAGCTGGGACTGCCAGCGACCCCGTTCCAGAATGTCAGGGTCTTTGCCCCGCCAAGGCCCGGGGACACGGCCGGGACTCCGGACGTGTCAGCCCGCGATAAGGCGGTGAGCCCGTTCTACTGGACGCTGGCGGAGTTCTGCGAGGAGGAGCTGCTGCCGTTCGTGTTCGCCGACGCCGAGGACGAGCGGGCCCAGTACACGATGCTCATCGGGCAGGTCGCCGCCCGGCTGCGGCGGGACGCGGTCAGGACCGGCGGCGACGGCGCGGTCCGGATCGCCAGCGTCGGCCCGGCCAGCGACAAGATCATCCGGTCGTTCGGCGATCTGGTCGAGCTGCTCGAGGCCGAGCTCGGCGACGACTCGCTGCGCGGCGGCTGGGTCGCCGGGAGCGCGGTCACCGGCAGCATCAACGCGCTGCTGCGCCGGCTCCGGTCGGCGGTCAAGCCGCTGAATGCGATCATCCGCGGCGACCTGGCGCACCGCGGCGAGCGGTCCATCTCCACCTCCCGCGCCCAGGTCACCGTCGTCGACCTGCACAACCTGCCCGACCGGGCGCAGCGGTTCGTCGTCGGCGTCACGCTGCGGGGCGAGTTCGCCCGCAAGGAACGCCAGGGCACCGCGCGACCTTTGATGTTCGTCGTCCTCGACGAGCTCAACAAGTACGCGCCGCGCGAGGGCGACAGCCCGATCAAGCAGATCCTGCTGGATGTCGCTGAGCGGGGCGGTCGCTCGGCGTCATCCTCATCGGGGCGCAGCAGACCGCGTCGGAGGTGGAGCGGCGGATCCTGGCCAACTGCGCCATCCGCGTCGCCGGGCGGCTCGATGCGGCCGAGGCCGAGCGGCCCGAGTACGGCTTCCTGCCGCCCGCCCAGCGCGCGCGGGCGATGATCGCCAAGCCGGGCACCATGTTCATCGCCCAGCCGGACATCCCCGTGCCGCTGGCAGTCGACTTCCCGTTCCCGGCCTGGGCGACCAGGCCCAGCGAGCAGGGCGTCTGGGCCGGCGTGGACGACGGACCAAGCGTGCCGTCGGACCCGTTCGCCACCATTCCCGGCGCGCACGACGACCCGCCACCGTTCTGAGGTTCAATGGGCGATGTCGTGACAGTGCGCTTGGACTGGCTAGTTAGCTAGGCCTGCTGAATTCAGCTCGGAATCATTTGACGCAGCGGAACGCGACGTGAGGGTGCGCTGGTCCGAGTGTCACCGGCGGGACTCGCCAGGCGTCGTTCAAGGGCTGTAAATGCTTCGAATACCTCAGGTGCTTCAAAGGCCCGGTTACGACGGCCAACGCTCACCTGCCTCAGGATGTTGGCGTCAGTCAGTCGTGCGATCGCATCGTTGACCGGCTGAAACGTGCGCCCAACGCTCGCCGCCGCCGAGCTGACGGTGACAACGGGCGCTCCAGGCAGCGCACGCAGCAGAAGGTCGGTGGCGGAGTTCGCTCGGACGCGGCCGAGTCTTGCCCGCCACTCGTCCTGGAGCAAGCGTGCTCTTTCTTCGAAGCTGTTTGCGTCCGCCACTGCGCGCAAGCAGGCGGCAGCGAACCTTGCCACCCACAGATTCGTCCCGTCGTAGGCGGCACTCGATGACGCTCGGCCTCGATACCGGGTTGCTCCTAGCCCCGCGATGTAGTCGTTTGCCCAGGTGGCAAGCACCAATGAGATTGGCGGTAGCACTCGGGTGGCGAGACCCCGCCTGCGCAGGACGAAGTGAATCAACGCACGGCCGGTCCGACCGTTGCCATCGGCGAACGGATGGATGGTCTCAAACTGAGCGTGAGCGATGGCTGCCTGCGCTACGGCAGGAAGTGTGTCGTCGTTGCAGAAGCTGCATAGGTCGTTGAGAAGATCGGCCACGTATTCCGGCGGTGCTGGTATGAAGGCCGCCGAGCAGGGGTTGTAGTCGCTGCCGCCGATCCAGTTTTGCTCCGTACGGATGCGCCCTCCTTGTGCCTCGAGCCGAGTGTCTCTGAGGAGGCGGCGATGGAAATCAAGCAGGAGATCGACTGTGACCAACTTGCCTGGGGTGACGGTCTGGATTGCAGAGGCCATCGCGTCGATGTTCCCGAGCACTTCTGCCGCCGTGACATCGGCTGGCTGCTCCCCCAATTCGAGCGCAGCTTCGGCCCTGAGTAGGCGCCGTGCGCCGACTTCCAGGCCCTCGATGCGAGACGAGGCGACGCATTCCGCGCGGAGAAGGATACGAGCAAGTGCCTCTGTGTCAGTCAGGGTGGCAGCTTGGATATCGAGTACGGCGATAGCTCGCTCCGCGTCCGCGATGTCAGCTGCTGTGTCGCCATCGAGCACGATCCTCCGGCCCACAAGAGGGTCAGGGACATAAGCTTCGTAGTCACAGGATCGTCGGTCGCGTCGCGCCAGACCGGCGCTAGCCTCGCTGATCCAGTGTCTGCGGATAACCTTTGCCATCTCGCCTCCTTATTAGAGGTTAGCTCATAACCCATAATAAAGAGGCGGCTAGTTCGAGACTAGGGGATGGTCATCGCTCAGCACAGAGACACGACGAGCCGACGAGCTGGTGGCCTGACATGACTGATGTCGACAGGCAGGGTCGGACCTCACTGCATTACGCCGCGCCGGCCGATGACGCCGACACAGTCGCGACGCTGCTCGCCGACGGCGCCGACCCCGACGCCGCTGACCGGATGGGCTTCACGAGCCTGCACTTCGCGGCGCAGCAGGGAGCCACCTCGGCGGCCGCGGCCCTGCTCAACGCCCGCGCCCACGTCGACGCGGTCAACAGCTACGGGAACACACCGCTATGGACGGCAGTATTCAACAGCCGCGGAGACGGCGACCTCATCGACCTGCTACGCCGCCATGGCGCCGATCCTCGGCACGCCAACAACTCCGGGCAAACCCCACTCGGACTCGCTCACCTGATCGCGAACTACGACGTCGCCCAGTTCTTTGCCGACCTCACCTACCCCGGGCCGGGAAGAACCTGATCCACAGTTTATTGACAATTGCCCTCCGCATTCCAGACGGGCAAACGGCCCTGATCTTTGATCACGACATGGTCCGTCGACGCCCTCGGACAGACGAGGGGTGCGGCCAGACGACTTCCTGTTCCCGCCTTGGTGAAACCAGGCCAGGCCTAGACCATGTAAGTCGGCGAGATAATAAGCGTATGAGCGAGCGCGATGATCAGGCCTACGCCAAACCACCACCAGACGTTGCTAGTCAGCCCGCTAAAAGCGACGCCTCGCCATCAGCCGACCTCGCCCGGGCGCTGCACGGTCTCCAAGGCCGATGGGTGGCGGTGCATAGTGACGCCGTGCTTACCAACGAGGACAGCTTCTCTGGCGTCGTTGCGTGGCTGCGCGCCAATCAGATCAAAGCTGACGGGGTCTTCGGGGTGCCCGAAGATCCGGGGCGATTGCTTGAGGGCTATCACGTCTGACGGCTGCCCTTCGCCGCTGCGGTTAATGAAGCCGGTATCTCCCCCTTGGATCGGTCACGCTGCAGCTAGCTCAAGCTAGCCCGAACCGGAACAGGAGATCGCGGGCCAGCGCCAACCTGTCAATCTGCCAGCCGGAACGCCAGCTGCGTTTGCCACTTGCTGAGATCAGGCTGCTCAGCCGGGTTAGTCAGGTAGAACTCAAGGCGGCAGCCCCAGCTCTCGCCTTCGTCCGTTGCCGTTACATCCCAGGCCAGTCCGCGCGCCTCGGCCCAGTTGAGCAACTCACCCGTAGCGGCCATCAGAGTCTCCGGAGCGCCGGTATGGGTCATGACGACGAACCGGCCAGCGGGTAGCGTCCCGGCGCGGATGTCGCCATCATCGGCAACCGCTGACGCGACAGGAACGCCAGCCTCCACCTGAAGCTGCCGTTCCATGTCGATGATGTGGTACCGGAAGAAAGGCGGACCGGCCGGTGCGATGCCGCGCGCGCCGAGCCAGCCGAAGATCTCGGGAATGCGGTCGGCCACCGAGCCGAGACTCGCCATTGTGACCCATGCTGAGATGCCCACGTATGGCTGCGCTGCTCGCTGCGTGATTTCCGGTTCGGCTTCCACAGTTCGTCTCCTTCTGTCTCTGCTGGTCACTACTGCTGGTCACTACTGCTGGGCAACTCTGCTGGTCACTTCAGCCTGATTGGTTCCTGGAGTTCGGTCACCCAGTCGTCGCGGACGTCGCTGAACTTGAGCGTGAGCTCGCGGGCATAACCGAGCGACTGATATCCGTTTGCATCGATCCACCTGGCCAGCGCCTGGACGGTGGGTAGCACTTCGTCCATGGAACCGTGGTGAATAAGCGTTGCGGCAGCCGGGATCTCGATCAGTTCGACGACGCGGAAGGTGTGCTCGCGATCGGGCTGGTCAGCCACAGGCAGTGCGGCGTGCACGTTGATGGCCCCAGCATCATCACCAGAGTCCTCGTAGTAAGCGATCCCAGGGCCCGCGACGGCGATGTCTGCATCGCACAGCAGGCGGGGAAGCTCGTGGTACAGCGGCTGGATGACCGGCGTGATGAACTGCGGTTCGTAGCCTTCCGCCAAGCCAGTGAGCTCGGCTACCCGCACTGGGGCGATGCGCTTCACCACGACGGGAGGCAGCTCGCTCGCTTCGCTCTCGATGGCGACCAGCCTGGCCTCGACCTGTGCCAGCCGGGCAGTGTCGCTAGCGATCTGCTGCTGCAACTCGGCCTGCCGCAGCATCAGCATGCCGCGCAACTCCGCCACTGTGACCTGCTGGTCCAGCATCGAGGCCACCTGCTGCAAGCTAAAGCCCAGGTCCTTCAGTGCGACGATCCGGTTCAGCCGGGACAGCTGACTGGCTTCGTAGAAACGGTATCCGGTTGCCGAGTCGACCCGGACCGGCTCGAGTAGCCCGATGGCGTCGTAGTGACGCAGCATCCGCACGGACACTCTGCCGTGCCTGGCGAACTCCCCGATGGCAAACATGACATCCCTATGGATAGACCCTCACACCATGTCAGGGTCAAGAGCCTGTACATGACCCGACGCTCTTCGACAGGTGCGGCCCATGCTCAGCGCTCGACGCCGCCGTCGCCGTAGATGGTGGCAAGGTCCGCCAGCAGCACTCCGGGTCCGGCTGCCGCCCGCAACTCGCCGTCGAATCCGGCGCGCGCGTAGCAGGCCAGCACCGTCTTGGTGGTATCGAAGCCGTTGCGTGCCAGCAGGTCACGGGCCCTCCGCAGCCGGACAAGATCATGCATGCCCATGGTGTCGCCCCACTTCGCCTCGCCGAGCGATATGACCGGCCGCCGCTCGCCTGGAACGGCCGAGCCCAGCACCGCCACGTCGATCTCGATCTGGATGCGCCCGACCGGATCAGTGACCATGCCCGCAGCGACGCGGCCCACTGGCTGGCCGAACACCTCGCGTCCACGCGCCATGGCGAAATCCCTGCACACAGACTCGAAATGCGGCCCTGCGACCGCCGAGCTGAACTGCTGCCGGGAATCAGCCCAGACGAGGGTGCCTAGACCGTCCTCCAGGTCAGCCCATCTTGGTCGCATGATCGCCTCGTAGAAGGTGATCAGCGGCTCGGTGATCCGGTATTGCGCTCGGCCAGACCGGAACGCGTCTTCGGCCTTGATGATCAAGCCGCAGTCCTCGAGCACGTTGAGGGGATGGGCAACGTCCGGCGACCGACGCCCGATGTAGCTGGCAATGGCACCCCACCTAGCGTTCCCGTTCGCTATTGCCGCGAGTACCGAGTGATAGAGCGCCGGATCCCGGATGTCGGACTCCTCGGCTAGCAGGTACCTGGCTTCCCGCATCAGGGGGCGGTCGGGATTCAGGACTGCTCTGGCGACCCAGTCATCGAAGTCCTGGAGGTCGTAGGGTGCGTCATCCCGCACGAACTGCCGCCGGTAGGCCGGCGTGCCTCCCACGATCGAGTGCACGAGGAGGGCGAGGTGAGGATCTGTGATGTCCCAGAACCTCGCGGATTCGCTGTAGCCAAAAGGCCTGAGTACAAGTTCCAGGCCAGCTCGGCCGCGCAATGGTGCGTTGCCCGCGAGCAGATGACCCATGACAGACATCGCTGAGCCGCATAGGAGCAGCCGCAACCGGCTGGCGGAATCCTGCGACGGTCCATGCCGGTCGAGGGTGCGGCGAAGCAGCGACGGCAGGGCCGGGGATGCATCGACCAAGTACGGGAACTCATCGATGATCACCGCGGACGGTCGGTCGACGCCGACGGTAAATAGCGCCTCGAGGGCGTCGTCCCAGGTCGCGAATGAGAATGGTGCCGGGCTGCCAAGATGCGCCGCCAGGTCCGCGCCCAGCATCCGCAGCGACTCCGCCTCCGTCGCCTGAACCGCCTCAAAGAAGAAGCCGCCCGTTGCGTCGGCGAGTGACCGCAGTAGGTAGGTCTTCCCTTGCCGTCTGCGGCCGCTGACTACGCCCAGCGTCGCCTCAGGCCGATCGTCGGCCACGAAATCTGCCAGGCTCCGCCACTCACGGTCCCGGCCGAAGATCCGGATCGGCTTGGGCAAGGGGTCCACTGAGACCTCCCGAGAGGCTCAATTACAGATTACTCAACTATACCTTAGTGAACTATGCTTCAGCATATTGCGGCGGGAAGTTCTTGCGGGAGGCGGAGAAAGCAGACCAGCACCAGCGCGGCTGATCCTGCAATCCCCCAAGCCCGCCCGCGAGTCCCGGCGAGCCCGAGGGCGTCTTCGAGTCCGGCGGTAAGAACTGCACAATAACTGGGGCAGACATGTCGGTGATTGTTCGCTGCACCTGCGGAACATGTCCGCACAAATCATGCGTGCGGTCGAGCGCGGCGATTCTGACGCCCTCGCTCAAGCAGGCGCACAGGTCTGGTGATGCCGCCTAGTAGCGCTCGACCAGATGAGCGCGGCTGGCTGGAAGCTCATACGGCTCGGGCCAGTAGTCGGTGATCCGGCTAATCAGACCGTCCTCGTCAAGATCGAAGAAGCACAAGCCGACCATCGTGTCCTCGGCCGTGGTGAACACAACCCAGCTAGCGGCGTGCCGATCTTCGCCGACGATCCGTTCCACCGCGAGGTGCCATTCATACACGAAGCCTTCCGCATTGAACCGGATGTAGGCCTCCCGGCCGCGGACCTGCTCCTTGGTCTGAGGCCCGCGATAAACCACGTCCTCGGCGCACAAAGCGCCGAACGCATCCCAGTCCCTGGCCTCCGCTGCAGCCCAGTAGGCCGCTACCACCTCATGCGCGCTCATCATGCTGCGCACAGTACTCGCCGGGTACGACGTCGCAGCCGGGGTGAGCGGCCAGAGAACGCGCTAACTACGAGGACACCAGCTCGACGATCGATCGGGCACGCGGCGATGACCTCGCGTCGCCGCCTACATCAGCTCGCGCTGCTCGCGGCTCAGCGAGAAGTCCGCTGCGACTCCTTGTCGGCGATCTCCTTGCGGGGGATCTCCTTGTCGGCGATCCTGGCTCTGCCGTCGGCCATGGCCGGCACTCGCAACGGCAGCCCGACCCTGGACACGGCGGCAGTGGCCGCCTGCCACCTCCCGCCTCGGCGGGCCGGGTGCATGGCGAGTCGCAGCGCCGCATCGTGCGCCCGCGCCTCGACCTGATCTGTCAGCGGGGCCAGCGGACCGAAATCCTGGTAGCGGTGCGCCAGCGCCCGAGCGAGGAGGTAGTCGGCAAACCACGGGTTCTTCGGCAGCGCAGGCCCGTGCAGGTAGGTGGCGTATACCTCCCGGTAGCGGGCGCCCTCGGTGCCGTCCTCGCCGTTGTTGCCAGCCCCGGCGAGCACCCGCCCGAGCGGCTTGGTGCCGCTGCCCAGGTACGTGCGCCCGCTGTGGTTCTCGAACCCCGTCAGCTGGCGCGGCGCGCCGGAGCCAAAGTCGCAGTCGACCGCCACATGCCCGATGAAGCGAGTCGGGCCGCCCTCGGTGATCGCGTCCAGCACCCCCAGTCCCTGTATAGGCGGCCCGGTGGGCGGAGCGTAGTACCGGCCCAGCAGCTGATAGCCGGCGCACACGGCCAGGACAACGGCATCGGCTTCGATCGCTTCCCGCAGCGGGCCCGCCTTTGCGGCGAGGTCGCTGGCCGCGGCGTTCATCTCGCGGTCCTGGCCGCCGTGCACCAGGATCAGATCGGACTGGGTGAAGTCGGGGACTACTCCCACATCGGCTTCGGTCACGCTGAAGCCGATCCCCCGCCAGGTGCAGCGCTGCGTGAGGGCGAACAGGTTGCCCCGGTCGCCGGCCACGCTGAACAGGCTCGGGTAGAGATGGCAGATGCGGACCGTTATCGGGGCCGATGTCATATCGTCACTCCTTCCACGACGGCGACACCCACCCGCGTCGCTGCATGATGCCGCGAAGCTCGCGCATGGGGGTGTAGCCAGCGAAGATGTACAGCGGCTCGGCTGACGGAGTCCCGGCCAGCGCCATGTCCAGGGCAGCCGAGCGGCCGTGGCGCATCTGAATGTCCGACGGGCTGGCTCCGGCGTACTTGAACCGCAGCGCGACCTCCTCTGCCCTGGTCCCGCTCGCGACCAGGCTCGCCAGCTGCGGCACTAGCTGCTCGATGTCGACGTCCCAGAGCCAGGCGAAGTCTTCCCCGTCGACCACGGTGTTGCTGTGTGCGGCCAGGACATGCTTGCGGCCAGGCCGTCGCAGGACCTCGCGCAGGGTGGCGTTGTAGGCCGTGGGGTTCTTGACGAACGCGAGCACCACCTGCCGGTCGCCCGCGCGGATTCGCTCCAGGCGGCCGAACGCCGGGCGCAGGCCGGACATGGCGCGCCGTGTCCTGGCGGGTTCCAGCGGCCGCGGAAGTGACAGCGCCATCGCGCCGGCGAACGCGGCGGCCGCGTTGTAGACGTTGTGCACTCCCGGCAGGGGCACCTGCAAGGGAAAGGTTCCCTCAGGCGTTTCAATGGTGAGCTCGGATCCTGCTTCGGATGCCCGTACTTCGGTCACCGCGATGTCCAGGTCCGGCCTGGCGTTCCCGCACTCCTCACACCGATAGTCCCCGAGGTGAGATAGGTGCACGACCCGGTAGGTCAGCAAGTGCTCGCAGCGGACGCAGCGGATGGCGTCGGCGGCATGCTCGGGCACCTGCATACCGGGGCCGCGGGCACTTCCGGCCCCGGCGGCGTCAGCGTGAACGGCACCGTCGACGTCAAGAGCAGCGTCGACGTCAAGAGCACCGTCGGCACCGTCGGCGTTCACCACGCCCTCGGCCCGGATGCCGTAATACAAGCGGCGAGCGCGTGCCCCGGGTGCGAGGCTGGCCACCAGGGGATCGTCGCCGTTGAGTATCACCGTGGCAGACGCCGGCAGCGCCTCGATCTCCGCCTCCAGCATCTTTGCCATCGCGTACAGCTCCCCGAACCGGTCGAGCTGATCGCGGAAGATGTTCGTGACCAGCAACGTGTCCGGCCGCAACTCCGGCGTCACCAGCCTGACCGTCGCCTCGTCGACCTCGAGCAGGAGCAGCTGCGCGTCCATCCGGCCGCGAAGGTCGGTCGCCTGCACGGCGGCCGAGATGACTCCCTGCAGCAGGTTGGAGCCAGTCCGGTTCTGGATGACCTTGAGGCCGCTGGAGCGTGCGAGGGCAGCGAGCATCCGGCAGGTCGTCGTCTTGCCGTTGCTCCCCGTGACGATCACCTTGCTGGCATCGGTCGCGGCTGCGGCCTTCTCCAGCACGTGCGGATCGACCCAGCGGGCAGCGGCGCCGGGGAAGCTTGTCCCGCCGCCGACCCGGAGCACCCTGGACGCGGTAGCCGCCGCCTTGCCTGCCGCCAGCGCGAGCGTGAAGCGTGCCTGCGATGACGGAGAGGCGGGCGAGACGGGCGAGAGCGGGCGCTTCCGCTTCCCTCGGCCCGGGCACGGGGCGGCTGGTTGTCACGCCCATCTGACGTTCCTCCTCGAGCCGGGTGCGGCGCGGCGTCCGGGCCGTCATCTGATCGCCGGGCTTGCCGCGGCCATGTCGTCCACGGCGTGCAGCGGCGCGCTGGCCCGGACACTGCGGTGCCCGGCATCGCGGACCGCGTCCACGATGGCGTGCACGTGCCCTTCGTCGAGGGCGTAGTGCAGCGCGCAGGACCGCAATGCGAAACGGCCGCGGATGTCCGTGCCGGCCAGGAACGCACGTCCGCCGACCTGGAGGTCCGCCATGATCGCCCGGTTCAGCAGATCCAGGCCCTCGTCGTCGCCGCGCAGGCTCGCCGGCACATAGCGGAAGCACACCGCGGTGAGAGGCCCGGCTGCCAAAAGCTCCAGGTCGGGGCTGGCCGCGATGACCTCCTCTAGGTAACGCGCCAGGTCGACATGCCGCCGGACGTGATCCGCGAGCCCGGCCTTCCCGGCCTGCTGGATGTTCCAGAAGGTCTTCAGCGCGCGCCCGGAATCCCTGGTTTGCTCGGCGCTGCGATGGGAGTACCACACATCACCGGCGAAACCCTGTCCCGGCGGGAGGCTCAGATAGGAGGGGATGAGCTTGTAGGTGTCCTGCAGCAGCGAACCCTGCCGCACGAGAGCGCAGCTGCACCCGATGGCCACCGCGAGCCACTTGTGCGGGTCGAGCGCGACCGAGTCGGCGCGCTCCAGCCCTGCGTACCAGTCCGCGAGACGGGAGTCGAGCACCCCGAAGCCGCCGTAGGCACCATCTACATGCAGCCAGAGGCCCTCTTGATGGCAGAAGTCGGCGAGCTCGTCGAGCGGGTCGATGGCGCCGGTCTTCACGCTCCCGGCGTTCGCCGCGACCAGGAAGGGCCGGTGGCCGGCCCGGCGGTCAGCCGCGACCGCCGCCCGCAAGTCGGACAGGTCCATCCGGAAGTCCTCGCCGACGGCTACCTTGCGCGGAGCGCCGAGCCCGAGCGTGAAGGCAGCCTTCTCCAGGCAGGAATGCCCTTCTGCCGACATGTACATCGTGAGCCGGGGATGCCCGTGGAGCCCCTCCGTCACGGATGTCCCAGCCGTTGACCTGGGCACCCCAGTATCGTGCGACCTCCAGGCAATGCCGGTTGGCGTCCGATCCGCCGCCGAGGAGGACCCCGTCGCTCGCGTCCTGCGGGAACCCGATGAGCTCCGCGAGCCAGCGGATGACCGCGCGCTCCACATAGATAGCCGCGTAATTACCGCCGGCGCCGCTCGTATTAGTAACCGCGGACGCAAATGCCGCGAGCATGCTCAGTTTGGTTGCGGCCGGATCAACAAACGCAGCGAAACACGGATGATTCTGGCCACGGCCGTATGGCAGCACTAGCCGGAGAAAGTTTTCAATGACGTCCTCGGGAGCTACTCCCTCGGCGGGAATAGACATGTGCTCTAGCTCTCGCCGCACGTCTTCAGGCATGGGCCGGTACACCGGCTCTTGGGGAAGCTTGTCCAGGTAGGCAGCGAGCGTGTCCACAAGCTGATGGCCCAGGTCGCGGAACGTCATGTCGTCCATCGAGAACGGCGAGGGGATATTGCTATAGCCCCCGGTGCGGCCGTCGGCGTCAGTAGGGACAGGCAACGCCATGGAATAGAATTCCTCTCACTTTGGGAATGCGGTTCTCGAGACTTCGTCAAGGCATACGGAACTCAAGAACACGGTCTCGCGTGTCAGCGGCCATTCCCGTGGCGCGCCGCGATAAACGGGGCGGCCGATTAACGACTTCGGAAAGTGCGTGTCATGAGCGGCCTAGGTAGCCGCGTCCCCGTTGGCGCGGACCCACCACAGCTGCGTCCAGCGCTCGGCGTAGCGGTCGACGAGCAGGCTGATGCGCGGGTTCTTGCTGACGCATCTTGGTATCAGCGCTGATACCATATTTGCATGGCGATGACGTTGCGGCTGAGCGATGCCGAGGCTAGAGCGCTGCGCCGGCGGGCCGAGCACGAGGGCAGGCCGATGCAGGAAGTGGCGCGCCAAGCCATTAGGGAGTACGTGGAAGGTCACAGCCGATCCGAGCTCCTTGATCGCGTCCTAGACGAGGAACTTCCGCGCTACGCCGAGGCGCTCGAACGCCTCGGCCAGTGATCTACCTCACGCTCCGGGACGTTCTCCACGTAGCCGAACGCGTCCTGGGCGGCGAGCCTCCTATTCGCGACATCGGGCTGCTGGAGTCAGCGGTCGCTCGCCCGCGTACCACAGCATTCGGTTCGGACGCCTACCCCGATCTCGATACAAAAGCCGCCGCTCTGATCCACTCGGCCGCGAGGAATCACGCCCTCGTCGATGGCAACAAGCGGCTCGCGCTCGGTGCAGGGATCGCGTTCTACGGCATGAACGGCCGCCGTCTCACCTTGACCAACGACGAAGCCTACGAACTGATCATGATGGTCGCGAGCGGCGAGCTTGACTCGGTCGAGGAGATCGCGGCCGTGCTCTCGACAGGCACCGAACCTCGCTAGCGGAGCCGAACTCAGAGCGAAAGGCTCAGGGCGCCGACAGTCCCGTCGATGCCCTCGGGTCGGTGTTCAACGCTCCCCTCACTGCCCACTAGCGCGTGAAGAACAAGTGGGTGGCGCCGCTGGGGACGGTGACCGTTTCGACCGAGTACCGCTCGTGCAGCCCGCCCAGCCCATCCCAGAGCCGGACGCCGCGACCGAGCACGATCGGTACCTGGATGACGTGCAGGTAATCCACGAGGCCGGCGGCCAGGAACTCGTTGATCGTGGTAGGCCCGCCGCCAAGCCGAATGTCCAGGTCACCGACTGCCTGCTGAGCCAGCTGGAGCACTTCGGCCGGGCTGCCGCTGACGAAGTAGAACGTGGTGTCGCCGACCGGCATGGGTTCGCGCTCGTAATGCGTCATCACGAAACAGGGTGTGTGGAACGGCGGGTCCTCGCCCCACCAGCCGCGCCAGCCATCCTCGGGCCAGGGCCCGGTGGTAGGCCGGAACTTGTTGCGGCCCATGATCTCGGCTCCGATCGCGGTCCCCCACGCGGAGGCGATGGCCTCATCTGGCCCCAGCTTCCCGTCGTCCATGGTGCCCCGCCAGATCCGGATCTTCCCGAACCACTCCTGGAACTCCTGCTGCGCAGAGCCGAAGCCAGCATCCAGTGACTGGCCCTCGCCAGTCGCGTACCCGTCAAGCGAGACGACAAGGTTGTGAACCCGCAGATTAGACATGCCGATCCTTCGCTGGATTAGATCGCGGACCCGGCGCAGAGCCGAGACCGTTTCCCGCAGCGCATTATCCCAGTCAGAGCGCGAACGCCCAGCCGGTCCACGACTCGACGGTCACCACGATGACTGGCCCTTCCAGCACCTGGCCCTCGTACTGCGGATACCGCGCCCGGAGCAGATCCCAGTGACCGGCGTGCTCACCGCGCGCTCTGCCGCGTCCCCACTGCCCGCGTCTTCGACGGCCGCGCGCCCGTCAGCCCGGACCCACCACAGCCGGGTCCAGTCCTCGGCATAGTGATCGACGAGCAGGCTGACGCGCGGGTTCTCGCTGATGTTGCGGAGCCGCCGCAGGTTCGCAGACGTCTTCGGCTTGTTGTCGATGCCGATCACCACCCGGCCGGAGCCGTCGACGGCGAACGTGCACGGCACCAGATGCGGCCGGCCATCCGACCCGGCGGTCGCGAGCCGCAGCACCGGCGACCTCGCGAACCGGTCGCGAGCTTCCGCAGGTTCCATCCGCATTCGAAGCAGCTCCCGTACGCGCTCTCAAGCAATGATCATTACAGCTGGGAACGGGGTCAGTTTGCCGGGCTGCCATCCGTATGCACAGGGCAATCGTGGGTAGGCCTGTCGCGAACGATCGGCATCTACCTCGGGAGGAAATTTAGGTGTCCACCACGAAGCAGAAGGAAGCCGCGAAGAAGAACATCGTGAAGGCGAGGGAAGTCCAGAGCGAGCGTGCCCACGGCGCCAAGATCCCCAGGCAGACCAGGGGCCTGAGCACCGCCGACCAGGACAAGCTGCCGGACAACGTGTTCGCGTTCCCGAAGGAGCGCAAGGAGCCGCTGTCCGACGCCAAGCACGTCCGCAACGCCATCGCGCGGTTCGACCAGGTCGAGGGCATCAGCGACGCGGAGAAGGACGCGGCCTGGAAGCGGATCATGAAGGCGGCGAAGAAATACGACGTCGACGTCAGCGAGTCGAGCTGGCGCGAGCTCGGCCAGAGCAAGCCCAAGAGCCAGAGCCCGGCCAAGAAGCCGTCGAAGTCGAAGAAGTAAGCCAGGTGGGCTTAGCTAGCCGGCGGGCGGCGTGGATACGAAGACGGCGGGATACTCTCCTGGGCGCACGGATTCGGCCGCGTGGACAAAACCCCATATTCCGATTTCGCTGACCGCGGCGCGGTAGAGGTGACCGCCATACTCGACGCTCACCTCATCTGTGGGTTCCACCCGGCCGATGGCGCCGACGAAGTCGCCTGCGTTCCAGATCTGCGCAGTCGGGATGTCGTCGAGCGGACCGTAGCCGGAGGTTGAGCCACCGCGCCAGAGTCCGTCGGCGCCGCGCTGCCAGTACTCGAGTTCAAGCTCGGAGCCGTCGCCGTTCCCGTCCACCAGGACAACGGCGAGATCTCCGTCTTGCTCGATCAGCAGGATGCGGGCGTACGCCGGGTGCCAGCCGCCTGCCGTGATGAGCGCTTCCGCGGAGAGCTCGCCGATCCCGTGGTCCATCACTGCTCCGTCAGCCTGGTGCGTCGATCAGCCACGTGGTCACGGTAGTTGCCGGACTGATTACCCAGACTAGTTTCAAGCGGTCGTGAGTCTGTCGCTCAAACACGGACAGAAGTTATGCTTCAGGGCGAAAGAAGCGAGTCGATTCAACCGGGGCGGCCATGAGCGGGTCTCCTTTCGCGGCTGGCGAGCCAGCGACCCCGGCCGCGAGCGGGCCGATCTACCACGACCGCCATGAGACTTCGCTGCCCCTGCTGCTCCTCGGTGCAGTCCTCACCGTCTGCGTGGCGGCGCAGCTGGGCTGGCCGGGCGCAGTCCTCATCGGCGTGGCTACGGACTGGGCGACGGGCGTAGCGCTGACCATCGCCTTCGCCATTCTCTGGCTGACGTTCCGCCGCCGGGCCAACAAAGCGGGCATGCGCCGCCGCGCGCCGGCCTTCGGCTTCGCGGCGATTGTCGGCCTGGTGGTCATCTTGCCTCCGGTCGTCGTCGTACTCGTCTACGCGGGCCCATTCGCTGTCCTGGGGCCAGGGCTGCTGACCGCCGGCGTCAGCCTGCGTAACCGCTTCCTGATCGTCTGGGCCGCGGTCGTCGGAGCGATCGGCGTCTTCGAGGGCTTCTTCGGGATCACCAACCGGCTCCCGACGTCGGTCTGGGCCGACTGGGACCATGCCGCGATCTACTTCGCGCTGGGGGTCTTCACGGTGATCGCCGGAACCGTGATGCACGTACGAGAGACCTGGGCTGGCAGCGGCTAGCGGCCGCGAACATGTGGGCTGTGGCGGACTGAAACGACCCCGTTCCCGGTCTGAAAGATCTTTATTAAGACCAGGAACGGGGTCGGCAGCGGTCAGTCCGCGATGGTCAGCGCGGGCTGAGGATCGGACTCGAGCGCCCGCTCAGCAGCACGCTCGGCAGCCCGCTGGGACCGGGACGGACGCCGCGCCGGGATCGTGCGGGCCGCATCCGCGTCGCTGATGCGCAGCGCCGAGGCGAGGCCCAGCAAGCAGATCGCGGCCGCGACCAGGAACGCAACCCGGTAGGCGGTCAGGTTGGCCACTGCATGGCCGCCGACCAGGTGCACCGGCCCGACCAGCACGATGGCCGTCGTCAGCACCGCCACGCCGATCGCGCCGCCAAGCTGGCGGATCGTGTTGAACATGGTCGACGCGCGCCCCGTCGCCGCCGGAGTGATCGTTGCGAAGGCGGCGGCCTGGACGGGCACGAACACCTGGGCCATGGACAGGCCTAGCGTGAACATCAGCAGCCGAGCCCACCACAGGCTGGTCTCGGGGCCGAGCAGCGCCAGGAGCCCGATCGAGGCAGCCGTACCGACGAGCCCGATCGAGATGTGCCGGCGCGGGCCAAGCCGCGGGTACAGCCAGCGGCTCGCCAGCTGCGCGCCGCCCATCACGCCGAGTGCCTCCGGGAACGTGCTCAGCCCGGACGCGAGCGCGCTCAGGCCCCGGCCGTCCTGGTAGTACAGCGAGATGCCGTAGAGGCTGCCGAGGAAGGCGACCGACGCCAGCACCATCACTCCGTTGCTGGCCCGGAACAGCTTGTTCGCCAGCAACCGCAGGTCGATCATGGGCTCGGACGTGCGTAGCTCGACGAAGATCATGATCGCGAGCAGCACAACCCCGGCCGCGATCGTCCCGAGCACCTCGGGCGTGTGCCAGCCGCGGTTGGGGCCCTCGGAGATGCCGTACATCAGCGCGCCCAGGCCGGCACCGGAGAGCAGGAAGCCGGGCAAGTCGAACCGGCCGGGCTTGGCCTGCGGATGGCTCTGCAAGAACAGCGCGCCGAAGAGGAAGGCGAGAGCCCCGATGGGCACGTTCACGTAGAAGACCCAGCGCCAGGACAGGTCGGTGACGAGAAGGCCGCCCAGCACCGGGCCGAGCGCGGGCGCCAGCGTCGTGGGCACCGTGAGGATCGAGGACGCCCGGATGCGCTCCTCCGGCGGGAACGCGCGGAACAGCATGGCCATCCCGACCGGCGCAAGCATGCCGCCGCCGACGCCTTGGAGGATGCGGAAGGCGACGAGTTCGCCCAGGCTGGTCGCCAGGCCGCACAGCGCGGACGCAATCGTGAACACGACGATCGCTGTGAGCATTACCCGCTTGCCGCCGAATCGGTCACCTAGCCAGCCGGACGCCGGGATGAACACGGCCAGGCTGACCAGGAAACCGATCGAGATGCTGTCGATCGCCGTCGGGGAGACGGCGAAATCGCGGCCGATCGTCGGCAGGGCTACGTTGACGATCGTCACGTCCATGATCGACATGAACATGGCCGCGACGAAGACGACGCTGACCGCTACTTTCTGGCTGATCCGAGCTTGCACGACGTTCCTTTTCCTGACGGCTTCGTCCTCGGTGCTCTCCCGGCGGCCCGCGTGCGCGTCACGTGCGCGTCACGTGCGCGTCGCAGAATCGGAGGCACCAGATAGTGAGTATACTCAGCACTAGCAGTAGGGCCCGAATGAATATTCCGTCCTCGCCGAGCAAAGTCACACCGAGGCGGGCCCCGCGCCAGAACTCGCGGGCCGCTGCACGAGAACCAGAAGGAGGTGCCAGCGATGAAGCCCAAGACAGGCCACGACGTCGTCGACGCCATCCTGTATGCCGCGCACCGCATCCGCACGTCCGCCGACGCGAGCCTGCGCGAGTACGGCCTCTCGCTGCCTGCCTACAAGCTGCTGCGCGCTCTGGAGGATTCCGACCAGTCGATGCGCGAGGTCAGCGAGATCCTGCACGTCTCGCCGCGCACCGTCACCGACATGATCGACAGCCTGGAGGCCAGGGGCCTGGTCGCCAGGGGTCCGCACCCAGCCGACCGGCGCGTCACGCTGCTGAGCCTCACTCCGGACGGCCGCCGCCAGCTCGCCGCGGCCGCAGCGCTGGCCGACCGATCGCACGGCGCCGCGATCAGCGGCCTCGGCCCTGCGGACCAGCAGACCCTGCGCAGCCTCCTCGACCGGGTGGCGCCCACCGACCAGGCCGCGTCCGCTGACCCGGCCGCGTCCGTCGGCCACAGCGCCTGACCGCTGACCGGCGAGGCTGTCGGATCACTCCGCGGCACTGGCTGTGCATTCCTGCCAGGTGGCGCTTCAGGTAGGTGGAAACGCACGGTGCCCACGGCTAGCCTGGGTCATTCGCGAATGTGCTGGAGGCAAGTAATGGCAGCGGCGGTCTTCACTTCGTGCAACGTCGAGATCGGCGAGCTGAAGTTCCACTACACAGACTGGGGCGGCGAGGGCCCGCCGCTGGTGCTGCTGCACGGGCTGTCCGGCCACTCCCGCACCTGGGACGACACAGCGGTCGCGCTTAGCGGCCGCTACCACGTGCTCGCTCTGGACCAGCGCGGCCACGGCGACACCGACTGGGCGCCGAAATATGGCTTCGCTCCGATGGCAGGCGATCTCCTGGGCTTCCTCGACGCTCTAGATCTGCGCCAGGTGACCCTGATGGGCCTGTCCATGGGTGGGATCGTCTCCTTCGTATTCGCGGCCGTCCACCCCGAGCGCATCAGGCGCTTGGTTGTCATGGACATCGGGCCGGAGATCGCGTCGGCTGGCGCGACCAACGTCGCTAGCGCGCTGGCGGCGAAGGACACCTTCAGCTCAGAGGATGAAGCGTTCGCCCAGGCCCGCGCCAGCAACCCGCGACCAACTGACGAGAGAATTCGCCATCGCGTCTCGCACGGCCTGCGCACGCTGCCGGACGGCACGGTCACCTTCAAGTACGACAAGGTGCTCCGCGATGACGCCAGGAATCTCTTCGATCTCACCGTTGAGCAGCGATGGGAAGCCTGGCGAGCTGTGAGCTGCCCGGTGCTGCTGGTGCGCGGCGAGGACAGCGATGTCCTCGCAGCCGAGACAGCGCGAGCGGATGCTGGCTCGAGAATCCCAACGCCACCATGGCAAGCGTTCCGGAGTGCGGCCACAGCATTACCCTCGACAACCCCGACGGCATGCTAGAAGTCGTGAGTCCCTGGCTGGCGACAGCTGAGGCTGGGCAGGCCGCGCCAGCCTGACAGCGACGCAGCCTGACGCTGCCACAGAACTGCAAGCGTCTGGCAGGACTAAACGGCCAGCGGAAGATGAACGTCTGCGGTGCTGAACCATAGATGCCGGCGCGCTTTCACCCGTCGGCAGCCGGGATCTCGGCCCCAGCCAGGGCCGGGGCTTCGTCGGTGAGGTTGCGGACCTCCCGCACGCCGAGAAGCGACAGGATAGCCACGATCTGCAGCGAGCCGGTGACCAGCAGCGCCGTCCGGACGGGCAGCACGGAGGCAACCGGGCCTGCGATGGCCAGCCCCAGCGGGTAGGCAATCAGCGCGCCGAACCAGGTGTAGGAGGTGACTCGCGACAAGGAGTGTTCCGGGACCTGCCGCTGCATCGTGGAGTTGAACAGGCTGAGGAACAAGATGATGCCGGTACCGGCGAAGGCACCGACAGCGGCGATGGCCGGTACCGGCAGGCCGGCCGCGAAGGCGAGCGGAGTGAGCCCGCCGATCGCGGCAACGGAGACTCCCGCCCGCAGCGGATGCCGAGGCCGCAGCCGGGCCGCCATCAGGCCTCCCGCGACCGAGCCGATACCGCTGACTGTCGCCACCGTGGCCCACGCTGCCGCGCCGCCGAAGTAACGCTGGCTGGCCACCGGTCCAAGCACGCTGTAGGCGCCGACGAGCATGTTCACGATTGAGAAGGCGATGACCATCGGCCACAGCCAGCTCCGCGAACGGAACTCGTCCCAGCCATCGCGGAGATCTCTCAGGAAATGCTGTCTCGCGGGGCGGGGCACGCTCTCCAGTTGCATGGCGGCCAGCAATGCCACACTCACGGCGAAGCTGCCGGCGTCGAGCAAGATCGCCCAGCCCGGGCTGGTCGTCACCACCAGGACGCCGGCGACGGCAGGACCGGCGATGCTGGCCGCTGCACTCGCGACCTGCTGGAGCTGATTGGCCTGCTGGAGATTAGCCGGGCTGACGACCGCCGGGACCAGCCCGGTGGATGCCGGCAGGAACGCCGCACCTGCGGCTCCCTGCGCGACGGCGAGCGCCCCGATCACCCAGATAGAAGGACGTCCGGTGATCAGCAGAATCCCCAGCACGGCTTCGGCGGCACCGCGGACAATATCCGAGGCAAGCATCACCGCACGTCGCGATATCCGGTCCGCGATGACGCCGCCCGCGAGCAGGAACGCAACCTGCGCAGCGGCTTCGGCACCGAGTACGTAGCCGAGGTCAGCGGCCGAGTGCGTCAGATCCAGCAGCGCGAACGTTAGCGCCACCGGCACTAGAGAATTGCCCAGGTTCGAGACCGACTGGCCGACGAAGAGCAGGAAGAAGTTCCGCTCCCTCAATGGCCCCATGAGTCCCATTTTGCGCAGACCGTCGCTCATTTGCACGTGGTTTTACCGGCCCGTGCACTTGTCCGATCCGCAACGTCCATTCGGTCACCGCGCAGGTTTCGGGACCCGGCGCTGGGAAAGCAGGGTGTGATGACTAGCACTCCTAACCCCGCGAAGCAGAGGATGCAGCGCTGGGCTCTGGCGATCCTCGGCCTCAGCGGCGTAGCTCTTGCGACAGCGTGCACATCCGCTGGCATGACCTCTTCTGGCTCATCAGGTAGCTCGTCCGCGTCGGCGCCGGCTGCCTCCGCCTCGAGATCGAAGGCCGCGACCGGCTCGGGCTCCGCGATTCCCTGTGCGCAGATCTCGGCGCTGCGCTCGACACTGACCGACCTCAGTCACCAGCAGGTAAGCCCGGCGTCGGCTGTACGGATCGCAGCCGACCTCGGACAGGCCGAGCAGGAGCTCGCGGCGCTCAAAAGCCAGGGCACCGGCCAGTTCGCAGCCCAGGCGAACCAGCTCACGAGCGCACTCAACTCGATCAAGTCGGACGCGGCGGCCCTGGCCAGCGATCCGTCACCGGGAAATCTGACCAAGCTGACAGGTGCGGTCACCAGCTTCAAGTCGACAGCTCAGCCGGTGATCAAGGAGATGCAGGCTGCCTGCCCCTAATCCTGACCCGCGCAGGATCGGCCAAGATCGACAACCGGGACCATCCGTTAGCCCAGTCCGGCGACGATGTTGACGGCGGCCGCGAGGATAAGGGAGCCGAACAAGTACGACAGCAGCCCGTGCCGCAGCGCCGTCGCGCGTATGTCCGAGGACTTCAGGTTCGTATCCGAGACCTGGAACGTCATCCCGATCGTGAACGCGAGATAAGCGAAGTCCTTGTAAGAAGGCCGCTCCGCCACATTGAAGTCGACGCCGCCGACGGGCTCGGTGTAGTACAGCAGGGTGTACCGCAGCGTGAAGATCGTGTGCACGGTCAGCCACGACACCGCGATGCTCAGCAGCCCGAGGGTCGCCAGCATGATTTGCTCCGCGCCGTGCGAGTTATGGGCACGCACGAGGACGATGCCGACTGCCGCGAGACTGGCCACGGCCGCGCACAACGTCAGTACGTCGCTGGTGGCCCGGCTGGGATCTTCCCTGGTGGCCCGCGCCGCTGTGGACTCCGCCGACATAGGCCAGATGCCGAACCAGACGGTTGCGCTAAACACCAGGGCCATGGCGTCCCAGCCGATGGCAGGCGCATACACCCAGCTGCCGAATACTGCCGTCAGCACTCCCGCGACCGCCCCGATCGCAGCGGAGATAGCGAGCCGCGTGCTCCGCTGGCGCCAGAGCCAGCGCGCCAGCCATTGCGGCATATCGTACTGATCATCCGGCTTCGCCATGTTGACCGTGATCTATCCCCGAGGAGCGACAGGCGAAACTCGCCTGGCGCGCTGACTGCGGTCAAAGTACGGCAGACTCAGCTGACGAGACCGCCAGGATCTGCTGGCCGCCAACGTTACCGGGCGGGTCGAGCCGGACGGTGAGGGATGCACCATGAGGATCTTGCACACCAGCGACTGGCACGTCGGGAAGGTGCTGAAAGGCCGCGACCGGTACGAGGAGCACGAGGCCGTCCTGCGCAGCATCATTCAGACAGCCAGGGCCGAGGACGTCGACCTCGTGCTCATCGCCGGTGACCTGTTTGAGACGTCGGCCCCGAGCCCGAAATCGCAGGGCCTGGTCATGCGCGCCCTGCTCGCCTTGCGCGAGGACGGCCGCCACGTTGTCGCGATCGCAGGCAACCACGACAACGCCAATCTCATCGACAGCGTCTACCGCCCCGTCCTCGGCGAACTGGGCCTCCACCTCCTTGGCACCCCGAAAGCCCCGGATTCCGGCGGCACGATCAGCCTGACCACCCGCGCGGGCGAGCGGGCCAGGGTCGCGGCGATGCCGTTCCTGTCGCAGCGGTACGCGGTCCGGGCCGCCGAGCTGCTCCTGCACGAGAACGCCGAGCATGCCCTCGACTACGCGCGCCGCGTCGGCGCGATCATCGGCACCCTCACCGAGCAGTTCGGGCCGGACAGCGTCAACATTGTGATGGCGCATGCGACCCTGCTCGGCGGCCGTCGCGGCGGCGGCGAGCGCGACGTGCAGACCGCGTTCGAGTACGAGGTGCCGTCGAGCATCTTCCCTTCCTCGGCCCACTACGCGGCCCTCGGGCACCTGCACCGCCAGCAGGAGATCCCGGCGCCGTGCCCGGCGTTCTATTCAGGCTCTCCGCTGGCGATCGATTTCGGTGAGGAAGGGAACGAGGCCGGCGCCCTGATCGTCACGGCCGCCCCGGGTATTCGCGCCGATGCGCGCCGCGTCGCCGTCCTCGGCAGCCGGCCCCTCAAGACCTTGCGCGGTTCGCTCGACCAGGTCATCGCGGAGGGTGAGCAGTCAGGCGAGGCATACCTGCGGGTCATCCTCGCGGAGAAGGCGCGGGCCGGCCTCGGAGATCTCGTCCGGGAGAAGCTGCCGAACGCCCTCGAGGTCCAGCTCGACGAGGCTCATCGCCCGAGGCCCGGTCAGCATGGCGCTGGCGGAGGTGACAAGCCGAGCCGAGCCGGTCGGACGCCGGTTCAGCTGTTCGGCGACTACCTGGCCGAGCAGGGCGTCAGCGACGAACGGGTGGAGCGGATGTTCGCCGAATTGCTGGAGGAGATGACCGACGGCCAGGCCAGCGCTAGCGGCTAGCACATCGCGAACCTGACCTGCGGCGGCGATCAGTCCCTATTCATTCCCGTCGCGGGCGTCGCTGCCTGCCAGCCCTCCGATGAACCTGCGAACGCGATCTGTGATCTCCTCCACGCACTGAATGATGAGCACGACTTCACCATCGGGCCCGAAAACGGGCGCGTTCACTGGACTCCAGTATCGCTTCGCAAACTCGCCGGGACTGCCCGGTACCTCGACGTCATACTGCTGCATCGACAGCGCGTCTGGCGTCCCCGTAGCCAAGACCCTCGCCAGCGACGCGCTCAGCTCGCGCACGCCGTTTGCCGAAGGATCCGATGGATTATCAGGGAATGCGTCGAAGACGTTGCGGCCCACCAGTTCCTCTGGCGTGCGACCTGCCACCTGCAGATACGCCATATTCATGTCCGCAATAACGAACTCAGGCGTGAACAGTACGACCGGAATCGGGAGATCCTGAAAAACCGCCGCATAGTCGATGTGCAGTTGTTCTGTCACGCTGGCCCCCGAGCCCCCCGAAGCTTGAAAAAGACCGATCCTGACCCTTACCCGGCCGCACCCCGGTCTAACGCCCGCCCGGTCCAACTGCCCGCCCGGTATGGCTGCCAGCCGGTTAGTGAACAATGCCCCGAAGAGATCGCGGCCTTCCTCGATTAGGGTGGCGGTGCCGACACACGCAGACGCAGGAGGCGGATTACGTGGGCTGCGAGATTTCCTGGTTCGCTCCGCTGTGCGATGAGGATTACGAGTTCCTCGGTGTGCCTGACCCTAGGCTGATCTCGAGCTTTGAGCACTGCCGTAACGTCGCGCTCCGCGCCGATGAAGCCGGCTACGACAACCTGCTGCTGCCGTCGAACTACGGGACCGGCATCGACTCGGTGGCGTTTGCCGCCGGGATCGCCCCGCTCCTGCGACGCCTCCAGCTGCTGGTTGCCGTCCGCATGGGCGAGATGTGGCCGCCGCAGCTCGCTCGCCAGCTCGCGACCATCGACGAGATGCTCGGCGGCCGGCTGACGATCAACATCATCTCCTCCGACCTGCCTGGCGAGCAGCTGGAGTCGGCGCCGCGCTATCGCCGCACTATCGAGATCATGCGCGTGCTCCGCGATCTGATGAACGGCCAGCCGGTGGACGTGCAAGGCGAGTTCGTCAACCTGACGCTCGGTCCGCCGCGAATCCGGCCGGTCGGCGGCTGCCCGCCGTTCTACTTCGGCGGACTGTCCGAGGCTGCCAGGGAGGTGGCCGCGCAGGCGGCCGACGTGTTCCTCATGTGGCCGGACACGATGCCCGCTGTCGAGGCGATCATCGCCGACATGCGGGCGCGCGCTGCCCGTTACGGCCGCGAGCTGAGGTTCGGCTATCGGGCGCACGTGATCGTCCGCGCCAGCGAGGCCGAGGCGCGGGCCGCCGCGTATCGGCTGGTGTCGCAACTCGATGACGAAACCGGCCGCCGCATCAGGGATCAGTCCCTGCACGTTGCATCGACTGGCCAACTGCGGCAAGGCGAGCTTCGCGACCTAGCTGACGACGAGGGATTCGTCGAGCCGAACCTCTGGACCGGCATCGGCCGGGCCCGGTCTGGCGCAGGCGCCGCCATCGTCGGGGACCCGGACCAGGTCCTAGCCAAGTTGCAGCAGTACGCCGAACTTGGCCTCGAGGCCTTCATCCTCTCCGGCTACCCGCATGCAACCGAGTGCGACCTGTTCGCGCGGCACGTGCTGCCGCGCCTGGAACACGCCCCGCTCCTACCGCGGCGCGCCTGATCGGCCGCCGAGACGTAGCGGGCCAGCAGCATCCGGTCCTGGCGCAGAGATGCTCGATGAGCGGCCAGCTTGGCGGTTGCGGATTCTGTCTGCGTCCTTCGTCGGGCTCCGGCCCGGGTCTCGGGTGGTTCGCTGGAGTTAGAACTCGTCCTTGGGTCACAGGGATAAGAGGGTGGAGGTCAGTGCCACTTGCCAGGCCGCTTATGGACTGCACCGGTAGAGAGGTCGCTTACCGTGTCCGGCAGGAGTGCGTTACGCAGATCTACAGCGGCAATTGTGAACGCACCTCGGATGAGCGAGCGGATCTCGAACGAACTGCGGCGCGGAGGGAAAGCGGCAATCATGCCCCGCGCAGGGTTCAGAGATCGCGCAGTACGGATGGCCGGGCATAGGTCGCTGTCGGCAGAGATGATCAAAGCGACGTCAGATGCGTTGGCTGCTGCGTCGGCGACGAGAGAGACCGCGATATTGACGTCGGTCTCCTTCTCTTCGTAGCTAGTCCAGACGTTGCCGCACTGCCGACAAGCGACGGTCTTGCTCTGGTAGCGACCAAGGACTACGTCGACGGTGCCGCGGCTATGCGCGCTGAGCGCATCAAGGTACGCCCGCTGCCTGGCAAGTGCAGCCTGGTCGTCCCGCACTAACGCCGTGAAGTAGCGGACCGTCACAATCCGATCATGGGGTCGCAGCCGGCGGACGAGTTGCTCAAGATCAAGCCAGAGGTACCGGTGACGATACTTGTTGCGGAGGCCGTAGTAGAGGTTGAACCCGTCCACGTAGGCTATGACGGTCGGCACGGTGCTCCTCGGAACATGGCTCGACGAACTCTGGTTATACTGGTAGCAACCCCGCCGGTCTACGAACCGGCCTGACGGCCCCGTAAGGGGCCGTCGTTTTTTTGCTATCCCGCCCCCCATAGTCTCTGATCACTAATCTTTTCATCCCATTCGGCAATGTTCCGACTGCCGCGCCAGACAGTCGCTGGCTCCTACAGAAGGGCGCGGCGGCCACGCCGACCTCCTGGGTGATTCGATCGACGGCACCACAGGCGAATGATGTTGGTGCTGCGGATCAAGGGCAAGAACCCGCTGCTACCGGCCGACCAGAAAGCGCGTCGCGAGGTCCAGCCCGATAACGGTCATGGCAACCGCGGCCGACCAGTACCGATAGAGGTGCGGAGCTGTGATGAGCGCCCAGTCCGCCCGCGACGCACGCCGACGCGAGCACGCGGCGTATCGCCGGTCCCACAAGCGTCCCGCTCTGGCTGGTCGGACTGGAAGCCGCGCGTGCATCATGGCAGGCGCCGACCGGCGAGACAATCTTCTCGAAACTCCGAAAAAGGCCACACGCCCGCCGTTCGTTACCAACGCCAACGCGACTGCGGACCACGCCCGACGAGACCCTGTCACTTTGGTGAGAGGCAAATGCCACATAATGACCGTCATCTTGACTGCAACTGTCAGGGTCTCCGGCGAGGCGGTCTCCGATTCAGCCTCCGAGGCCCGGCGGCTCGGACGCTCGGGGCCAGCGCGATTACTTCGACGGAAACGACACGTGACCGCGGCACGAGGCGCCCCTCGCCCGGCACGACGGGCTGGCCTACCGTAGGGCTGCACGCAAATTCCCAGGAGGGAACCGTGGCCGTCGCGCTGCCCGGAGAGTCAGCCGAATACCGGGCCGCCCGGAACCGGCTGCTTGACCAGGAGATCGAGCTGCGTCGTGCCATGGAGGCGGTAGCTGACGCCAGGCGGCGGCTGCCGCCCGGCGGGGTTGTACCAGAGGACTACGCCTTTCAGGCGCAAGCGCCTGACGGCGGCCCAGCCGACGTGCGGCTGTCGGAGCTGTTCGCGCCGGGCAAGAACTCGCTGGTGATCTACAGCATGATGTTTCCCCGCGCCGCCGACGATACAAGCCCCGGCCCGCACGGCGGGCAAACCGCTTTGCTGCCGTTGGCGGAGGGCCCGTGCCCGTCGTGCACCGCTCTACTCGATCAGCTGGACGGCGCGGCCGGGCACTTCTCACAGCACGTCAATCTCGCGGTCGCCGCGAAGGCGCCGCTCGAGCGCGTCCTCACCTTCGCCGCCGAACGCGGCTGGCGGCGGCTGCGCATGCTGTCCTCGGTCAACAGCACCTACAACCGCGACTACCTTGCCGAGACCCCCGACGGCTCCCAGCAGCCGATGCTGAATGTGTTTCACCGCGACGGGCAGGCGATCCGCCACTTCTGGGGCTCGGAACTCTTCTACGCGCCCGTCGATCCCGGGCAAGAGCCACGCCACGTCGGCACCATCGAGCCGCTGTGGAACCTGTTCGACTTCACCCGCGAGGGCCGCCCAGCCAATTGGCATGAGCAGTTCAACTACTGACCACCCGAGGGCGGCAACGACTAAGGTCACGCAGGTAACAAGCGGTCTTCGAGACCCGGCGGCTCGCACGTTCTGGCGGGGTAAGGGAACGTCGGTATCCCCGCGAATGTCTGAGCCGTCCGCCACACTGGTTCGATGCGACCGCTGCGGCTGCTCCTCGACGGCTTCGGCACGTACCGGACCGAGACCGACATCGACTTCACCGACGTCGACTTCTTCGCGCTCGTCGGCCCGACCGGCTCGGGCAAGAGCACGGTCATCGACGCGCTGTGCTTCGCCCTCTACGGCACAGTCCCCCGCTGGGACAACGAAAAAGAAGTCCGCAACGCCCTCGCGCCTTCCGCGAACGCCTGTCGGGTCAGCCTGATCTTCGAGCTGTCCGGCGAGCGTTACGTCGCCGTCCGCTCGCTCCAGCGCGACAAGAACGGGCGCGTCACCACCAAGGCGGCGCGCCTCGAGCGCCTCGACCCGAGCATTCCGCCCGACGCCCCGCTCCTGGAGATCCTCGAAGCTAGCGCCGAGCAGCTCGCCGAGGGCCCGGACAACGTCAAGTCCCGGGTCCAGGACCTCCTCGGCCTCAGCTACGAGCACTTCACGCAGTCGGTGCTGCTGCCGCAGGGCGGGTTCTCGGAATTCCTGCGCGCGACCCCGGCCAACCGCCAGCGCCTGCTCGTCGAGCTGCTCGCCTTCGGCGTGTACAAGGACATCGGCCAGCGCGCCCGCGAGCGCGCCCAGCTCGCCGAGGCCGGCCAGCAGCGTGCGGAGCAGGCTCGCAACGAGATCGCCGACGCGACCGACGAGGCCGAGTCCGCCGCAGCCACCCGCCTCGCCGATCTCACCAAGCTCTCGGCTGAGGTAGAGATCAGGCTGGCGACGCTGACCGAATTGCATAAGCAATCCGCCGACGCCACCGAACTGGTTACCACGGCCGGGAACGAGGCCGCTCGCCTCGCCGCCGTCCGCACTCCCGCAGAGGTCGGCGGCCTAGCCCAGCAGATCGCCGCGGCCGATGCACTCGTCGCCGCCGCTCGCCAGCGCCGCGACGAGGCAGCGCAGGCGGCCGAGCGGGCCGAGCAGGCGCGCGCCGAGCTTCCCGACAAGGCTGAGACGCAACGGCAGCTCGAGATGTACGCGCTGCGCCGCGAGCTGACCGCCGAGGCCGAGCTGCAGACGACGACGCTGGCGACCTGCCGCGAGAAGGAAGACAAGCTGGCCGCCGAGCTTCAAGCAGCCGAGCTCGCGGTCACGGTCGCGCAGGAAACACTCGAGTCGGCCCAGCGTGCGCACGCCGCGGCGGGGCTGGCCGAGACCCTGCACGTCGGTGACGACTGCCCGGTCTGCCGCCAGCGCGTCGCGACCTTGCCGGCGCTGCAAGCCCCGGCCGACCTCAGCGCCGCGAGGACAACCCTCGATGCTGCGGCGAAAGCCCAGCGCGTGGCCCGGACCGCGCACCAGGACAGCGCCAAGACGACCGTCGCCGCGAGCTCGGCGCTGGCGGCGACGCAGGCTCGGCTCGACAAGGCCGCGCTGGTCATGGCCGCCGCGCCCAGCGAGGACAGCCTGACGCGCATGCTCGACTCCATCGCGGCGGCGGACGACACACTGACGAAGGCTCGCATCCAGGCGGGAGGCCGGCAGAGCGAGCTCACCGCAGCCGAGCGGTCGCGGGACGCGCTCGCGGCCGAGGAACAGCGTGCCTGGGCTCAGCTCAGCAGGACCAGGGACACGCTGGTCCCGCTCGGCGCACCGGCGATCGCCACCGGCGCCGGCCACGATCTCGCCGCCGCCTGGGCGACGCTGAGCGGCTGGGCTGCGAGCGAAGCCGAGGGCCGCACGGCAACGCTGCCGCAGCTTCAGAAGGCGGCCGCCGCTCTGACGACGCGGTTCAACGATGCGGCCCTCGCGCTCGCGCAGCTGCTCGCCGATCACGACGTCCCCGCAGATCCGCTGACCAGGGCGCCCGCGGCGGTTGCCGAGCAGCGCGCGAGGACCGAAGGCGAGCTGCTCCGGATCCGGGCGGACCGCACCAAGGCCGCCAGACTCGACAAGGAAATCGCTGCGCACAAGCAAGACGCTCAGGTTGCCGGCATGCTCGGCAATCTGCTGCGAGCGACGTCGTTCGAGCGCTGGCTATGCAGCGAAGCGCTGGACTCCCTGGTACGCGAAGCGTCCGCGACGCTGATGGAGCTCTCCGGCGGCCAGTACGAGCTCGACCGGGACGAGCGCAACGACCTCGTCGTGATCGACTACGAGGACGCCGGAGCGCGGCGGCCCGTCCACACGCTGTCTGGCGGCGAGACGTTCCAGGCCTCGCTGGCACTGGCGCTCGCTTTGTCCCGCCAGGTGATCGGCCTGTCCGCCGGGATGCGGGAACTGAACTCGATGTTCCTGGACGAGGGGTTCGGCACGCTCGACAGCGACACGCTGGAGACAGTTGCGAGCACACTCGAGCGGCTCGCGGCAGACTCAGATCGCATGGTAGGAGTCATCACGCACGTGGCCGCGCTGGCCGAGCGGGCGCCAGTCCGGTTCGTTGTCAACCGGACCGGCTCGACGTCGACGATCGTGAAGGAAAGAGTGTGACCGCGGTCGTTAGCGCCAGTCCCGCCTCGACCGCGGGCTCGCCCCAGATGTCGTTCTCCGTCGACCCCTGGGATCCGAGCTACGGCATGGCCATGGGCGAAGAACTCACGGGTGACTCGCTGCACGAGTCGAGCGCCGAGCTGAACCTGGATCTGGAGATGCCGGCCGACAGCTGGCGGCCGCTGGCGGCGAACTCGGACGGCTCCGTTCCCAGAACTGTGCTCTTTCTGGACGGGGTGCGCCGCATTGACGCGCGCGTGTGGGTGCATGGCGCGGACCCGCAGCCGTCGCCGGGCATCGCGGCGTCGTACGCGGCGGGCCTGGTCTGCCTGAACGGCTCGGCCCGCATCACCGACGTGGCCGTCGAGCGCGGGCTGTTCACGGCGGCGGAGGCGGCGTCCGGAATCGAGAGCAGGCACGCGACCTACCGGGCCTGGAAGGCGGCCGGGCACGCGCCGGATCAGCTGTCGCTCGCGCTTCAGCAGCGCCTGAGCGACGCCGAGGTGCAGCTCGCGCTGCTGTTCCGCAAGGAGCAGCCCGACGCCGACGACCTGCTGTTCGTGGACGGGCCGCTGCGCGGCCGGACGCACCTGGACCGGACGATCGGCTACATCAAGACGCACCACACGACGTACCTGCCGCCCGAGCAGGCCGCGGTGGTCAGCTCGCTCGGGCCCGGTCAGCGAACGCCCGCCTTCACCATGGGCACATCCTGGCGGCGGAATTCCTGGTACCTGCGCCTGCCGGGCTCTTCGGGCGCGCCCTGGTCGGGCGTCGTCCGGCTGGAGTGCTCGGCCGATCTGCCGGTCCCCGAGGTCGTCCGGCTCGCCGACCTGAGCGCACGGCTGCTGCCGCCGCTGGCCAGTTCGCCGCACAAGGACCCGCGGGCGCCGCAGAACCTCGTCCCGATCGGCGGTCTCGAGCGCGAACTGCGTCGCCGCCTCGGCGACCAGCAGATCCTCTATCGCTCGCTGCGTTCCGCCGCCGCGCCCGGCTAGTCCGCCGCCGGGTAAGTCCGCCGCCGGGAAAGTCCGCCGCCGGGTAAGTCCGCCGGCGGTTGGCCCGTCGCCGCCTCGCCCCCTCGCGCCGCCCTTCATCCGCCGCCAGCGCATAAACCTCCCCGTTCGGGTAGCACTACATCGCTGCGTTAAGCGCGATGCTGGATTCACCTCGACGCTGGGTGTACGCGATGTTGGGAGATGACGTCATGGCTGGCGAATCACTGGCCTACCGCGGACGCGTGATCGGTGTCCTGCTCATGGTGCTCGGAGCGTGGGGCGCGCTGGTGCCCTTCGTGGGTCCGTACTTCGGTTACGCATACACGCCGGACAAGGCATGGGTGTACACCTCGGGCCGACTGTGGTTGTGCATCCTGCCTGGCGCGGCGGTGTTCCTGGGCGGCCTTCTGGTCCTGGCGTCGGATAAGGCCGCTGCGCTGGGCGCCTTCCTGGCCACCCTCGGTGGAGTCTGGTATGTGATCGGCCAGCCGGTGACGGCGTTCGCGCTTCCGGGCCGCGGCATCACGCCCGGATCGCCGGTGGCGAGCCAGAGTGCGATCTTCGGCGCCTCGACGATGCGGTTCCTGGAGCAGCTTGGCTTCTTCTACGGCCTCGGCGTTGTGATCCTGTTCTTCGCGGCCGTCGGCCTGGGCGAGGTCGTCGTCGCGCGGATGGCCGCGCGGCGCTACAGCGAACGCATGGCGGCGGACTTCGACGGGACCGAGCAGTACGGCCCTGTCTACTGAGCCGACACGCTTAGTTGTGCCGCTTCTGGAGCCAGTCGAGGGAGTACTGCGCGACCTCGCGCCAGCCGCTGTCGATCGTGAGCGAGTGGCCGCGGTCCGGGAACTCGACGAAATCGGTGATCGCCGGGGACTTGTGATAGAGCTTGCGCGTCGCGGTGCTGATGGCCTTCGGGACGGTGTGGTCCTTGCCGCCGGCCGTCACCAGCAGCGGTCCGCGGCTCTTGTTGCCGGTGTTGACCTTCGCCGCGGAACGCGGATCGAAGTTCGCCCAGGCGGCCTCGAACAGCGGCTTGCCTGGTGACGGCACGGCCCACTGCTCGTACAGCTCGGCTGATTCCTTCTCAGGCAGCGCGTTGCCGAACCCGTAGCGGAATTGCTCAGCAGTGAGCGACACGGCCAGCTTGCGGTTGGCGGGCGAGCGGAGAGCGACGGACGCCACCCGCAGTGCCGAGATCGGCAGATTCAGCACACCCTTGATCGGCGCTGGGTCGATGGCTACCGCCGCGCTGGCCAGGTCCTGCCCGAGTAGCCGCTGCGCCACGAGCCCGCCGAAGGAGTGGCCGACGACGACCGGGCGGCCAGCTAGGGCCCGAATGATCTGCGCGTAGTGCTCGACGACGTCATCGATGCCGTACCCGGCGACTTTGGCGGGGTCGCGGCGGGTCTCCTCCACCGTGGCCGAGGTGCCCGGCCAGCCTGGGGCGACGGGCTCGAATCCGGCCTCGCGGAAGAGGTCCTCCCACGGCCCCCACGAAGTGCTGTGCAACCAGAGACCGTGAACGAACACAACTGGCGTACCTGCATCCGTCATGTGGGGCTCTCCTCTGCGATGTCGCGCGCGTGCGAGGCGGCGCTCAGTTATCGGGTCTACCCCGCACGGGCCGGGTGGTAACGGTCGCGCGCGGTCCGGGCGCTTTGCGTAACGTTGGTCGGGCCCCTATAGCTGAAAATCGCTAGTCGGCCTTTAGTGATAATGCCCCACAATGGCCGCCAGACAATCCTTTGTTGTCGGCGGTTTCGCCGAACGCAACGTGATTTGTACATCGACGTACATGGACGTACACTCAACGCATGGTCACCCTGACTGTGTCGCAGGCGCGCGCATCGCTGCCTGCGCTCCTGACTCGCGTCGAGGAGGGCGAGGAAGTCACGATCACCAGGCACGGCCGGCCCGTCGCTGTCCTCGTCCGGCCCGACGTCATACGAAGCCGCGCCAACGTGATCGTCGAGGATGCCGGCCGCGTTCACGAGCTGCTCGCAGCGGCGGCTGGGTCGGAGCTGCCGACGGATCTTGGCCTGACGCTCGAGCGTGCCGAGCAGCTCATTAGCGAGATCCGGTCTGCACGAGATTCCCGCTAGTGGACGCCTTCGACGCGGACGTCCTTATTTACTCCGCAGTCCCAGGTCATCCGCTCGGCCGTCGCGTCGCGAGCTTGTTTCGGCAGGCGCACGGCAGATTGGCCGGCGTGGGCTCCGTGCTGCTCATACCTGAGGTACTCAGCAAGCCGCTGCGCGATGGCAGCGCCGCCGAAGTCCGAATGCTTGCTGGCCTCCTTGCACGTCTCGATTTGCGCCCCGTGGATCGCGCCAGCGCCGAGCTCGCGACCGCCCTCGCCGTCAAGTACGCCTTGCGGGCAGCTGACGCCATCCACCTGGCTACGGCCGTAGCACTCGGTGCTGATCGTTTTATCACTAACAACCAGCGTGACTTCCCGCCCGTGATTACAGAGGTCATGGTGACGTATCCAGGTGACCTGCCCGACGAGACGGCTTAGAACGCTTGCCCCGCCGGGCGCCGACCGCAGGGGCGCCGAGCCAGAGTGCCAGCCAGCGTGCAACGATCGAAGTTGGATTGTGATTCATATTCTCGGGGGCATATATGCGAGTAATGGCCAGGATAACGATGGCGACCGAACCGGCGAACAAGGCAATCCACGACGGGACGCTGGGCAAGATCATGCAGGGGACAGCTGACCGCTGGCACCCCGAGGCCATGTACTTCACCACGTTCGACGGCCGCCGGACCGCCTACATGGTCTTTGACATGCCCGATCCGTCGGATATACCGCCGTTCGCCGAGCCCCTGTTCGAGGGCCTTGGCGCTGATGTCGAGCTGGCGCCGGTCATGAACGCCGACGACCTGCAGAGGGGTCTGTCCCGCCTCGGCTGACGGCCCAGCGAGTGGGGCAGCTTAGTTCGGCGTATCTGAATCTAGGCCGGGACAGGCGTGCTGGTGCGCTCTCGACGCATGTATGTCGCGACGCGACCTACGGTCGGAGCGAGGGTCCGCCCCTTCACGAACCAGGACAGGCCGAAGCCGAAGGTAGCTAGCGCCTCCAGGATGAACAGCACGGGGACCGCATTTTTCACCGACGGCGGCAGCAGGTTCGAGAGTGCGGCGAGTACGACGCACAGCACGATCCCGATCCCGCAGCAGCGGTAGATCACGTCCTGCCGCCTCTCGCCCGGCGTGCGCGGGTCGGGCTGGCCCGGCAAAGGGAACCCGAAGGCAGACCTGATCCAGTTCATGATTCCGGCTGGACGAGTTTCCCCAGTCGCCGGGAGCTTGGTGAACCGTACCGCCATGACGCCGAGCGCCAGGTACGCGAGCGCGGCGAAGCCGAGGTGAACGTCGCCCACGATCTGCTGCCCCACACTCAGCGAACTCACGGCGGGCGACAGGCACGCACGGGCGTGGGCCGCACAGACGGCTGGCTTCGTCGCGCAGAACGCCACACCGATCACGCCCACGCCAGCGATGTTGGTGATCCACCGATCCCATTCGTCGTAGCCGGCATACGCGATGAGGAAGACGCCCAGCGCGCACAGCGCGCCGATGAAGACATTGCGCATGTGGGTGTAGTAGTACCCGCTCATGGAGTCCGGCAGGTCGGTCGTGAACAGCACCGCGTTGCCGGCGATCAGCACGACAGGTAAAAGCGTCCCTATCCAACCGACTGTCTTGCGCAAGTAGAGGTAGTCCATGACGAGCCGATTGGTCGACGTGTCCCGGTGGGTCATGGCTTTTGTACCCCCTGACGGAATCACCGGCGTATGCGAGCGGCGAACAAGTCGCGCAAGCTCACCACACCGCACACGTGCTTGCCCTCCATGACGGGCAAGTGACGGAACCCGCGGAGCAGCATGATCTGCGCGGCTTCCTCGGCGGCCGCGTCTGGCGCCGCCGACTCCGGGTCCGGTGTCATCCACTCGGCGACCGGGGCGGCGTTCAAGTCCTGGCCCGAGCCCGCGGCGCGTAGCACATCGCGCTCGGTCAGGATGCCGACCAGGAAGGCGCCTTGCATGACAACAGCCGAGCCGACCCCGGCGGCCACCATTGCCGCGGCGGCCGCCGCGACTGACGTCTGCGGGTCGGCGTCGACCACCGACGTGCTCATCAGCTCGCGAATCGCTGTCATCGCTACCCGCTCTCGCCGGTTTCGTCGTGCTCCGAGTCATGCTGTGGCGCTGACGGCCCAGACAGCTCTGCGGACAGCATCGACCACAGTGATCCTGCCCAGGCAGAGACGTGCGGCCACTTCTTCCAGAAGACCTGGAGCGTCGTCTCGTCGAATTCCGCCAGCGCTTGTTGCGCGCTTACCGTCCTGGACAGGTCCTCTAGCTCATGGATCAGTTCCAGGAACCTGTCAGCAACGTCCTCCATCGGCCCACCTCCAGGCAATGCCGACTGCTGGGTTGCCAGCAACGACCGTGTATGACGACGACGTTAATAGAAGGCGTCCCCCAGGTCACGGGTTCGCCTTCATGTCAGATCCTGCACGCCGCTCATTGCAAGATATCGTCGGCTTGATGCGACATGCGACATTTCTGACAGGAGGCCGGCCGTGGCAGGCGATGTGCTCGACGTCAAGGCAACGCTCGCAGGCAGGCCCGAGTTGCTGCACGACGCGCTCGACCGGTCGCTCGCCTACCTCGGCGACGTGGCGGAGCGCCGTGTGGCGCCCACCCGCGCTGCCGTCGAGGGGCTCGGCGAACTCGACTTCGCGCTGCCTGAAGCTGGCCTCGCTCCGATGGACGTGCTCCGGCTCGTCGACGTCGTGGGATCACCGGCCACGGTCGCAAGCAACGGGCCGCGATACTTCGGATTCGTGATCGGCGGCGCGTTTCCGATCGCACAGGCCGCAACCTGGCTCAGTGCAGCCTGGGACCAGAACGCGGCGCTCACCGTGATGTCGCCAGTCGCGGCGCGGCTGAACGCTGTCGCGCTCCGCTGGATCACCGGGGTCATCGGGCTGCCGCCAGCTACGACTGGCGGGTTCGTGACCGGCGCCACGATGGCGAACACGACCTGCCTGGCCGCGGCCCGCGATGCCGTACTAACCCGGCACGGCTGGGACGCGGCCGGTCAGGGCCTCGTTGGTGCGCCGCCCGTCACCGTTGTCGTCGGAGCCGAGGTGCACACGACGGTGCGCAAGGCACTCGGCATGGTCGGCCTCGGCCGGGATCGCGCCGTCGTCTTGCCGGTCGACAAGAACGGGCGCATCGATGTGAGCGACCTGCCCGATCTCGCGGGCCCGGCGATCGTCTGCCTCCAGGCAGGGAACGTGAACACGGGAGCAAGCGACCCGTTCGAGCCACTGATCGAATGGGCCCGGCGGCAGGACGCGTGGATCCACGTCGATGGCGCGTTCGGACTCTGGGCAGCGGCAGCACCCGAGGTCGCCGGCCAGGTCACCGGCGTCGGCGGAGCCGATTCCTGGGCGACCGACTGCCACAAGTGGCTCAATACGACGTACGACTGCGGGGTGGCGCTGGTCCGCGACCCTGATGCGCTGCGCGCGGCGATGGAGGCGTCGGCGTCCTACCTGCCCGGCGCTGCAGCCGAGGGCATGGGTCTGACCCCGCAGTCATCGCAGCGGGCGCGTGGCGTCGAGGTCTGGGCCACACTGGCGACGCTCGGGCGCGACGGCGTTGCCGAACTGGTGGCCAAGAGCTGCCGGCAGGCACGCCGGTTCGCCGCGGGCATGAAGGCGGCCGGGTTCGATGTCCTGAATGAGGTCGTGCTCAATCAGGTGCTCGTTTCGTTCGGGCCGGCCGAGCGCACCGACCAGGTGATCGCTGCGGTCCAGGACGAAGGCACGTGCTGGTGCGGGCCGACGACGTGGCAAGGAGTCCGCGCGATGCGCGTTAGTGTCAGTGGCTGGAGTACGACAGATGACGACATCGACCGCAGCATCGCCGCTGTGCGCGCTTGCGCCGACGCTGCCTGAGACAGGTTGCGTTAGTCGGGCCCGGCTATCTGGGCCAAGCCGTAGATCAGCCGGTCCAGCAAATCGTTGGTATCCGGCCAGGGGAATCCTGGCAGTAGGGCGTGCAGAGTCGCGTAGCCGTGCAGGGCTACCCAGATGGCCTTGCTGTCGAGCTGCGCGTCGGTGCTGGCTGACAGGCCGGCGTCGATACAGTCCTGGACGCCTCTGACCAGCACGTCAAAACTCCCCGTCCGGATACTCGGCACTGCGTGCTCCGGGCGGTTGATCAGGTTCTGGCGCTCGAACAGGAGCTTGTACCTGTTCGGGCGCTCGGCGGCGAACCGCAGGTAGGCGGCGCAGCCGGCCCGAAGGCGCGCGAGCGGGCCAGACGCATCACCGACAGCCGAATAGATCGCCTCGTTGAAGTCGGCGAACGCGGCGTCCACGATCGCGTCGACGATCGCCTCGCGGTCGGCGAAGTGCGTATAGATCGACGGTGCGGAGATGCCGACCGCGCGGGCCACCGCTCGCAACGTGACGGCCTCCTCGTTGCCGGTCTGCTCGAGCAGCTCAGTGGCGCCCGCCAGGATGTCGTCGCGCAGCTTGCCGCCCTCGCCCCGCCTGTTCCGCTCCCGCAAGGCTGCTGTCATGCCATCCACTTTACAACTGTTAGCTCATGCTGTAAAACTTACAGTTGTAACCAAACGAGCGTGAGCTTAAGGTGGCGGAGGTCCCAGGCTATGGACACGATCAGTACACGCAGAAATGTAGTGCCGGAGACGTCCGGGCAGACCGGGCATCCGCGCAGGCGGGCGGTCCTCGCTGTGATGTGCCTCTCGCTGCTCATCGTGGTGATCGATAACACCATCCTCAACACCGCGCTGCCGACGCTGGCCCGCGTCCTGGGGGCGTCGACAACGGGCCTTCAGTGGATTACCGACGCCTACACGCTGGCGTTCGCCGCGTTGCTGATCATGGCCGGGGCGATCGGCGACCGGTTCGGACGACGCGCGGCGCTGATCGTCGGGCTAGTCGTTTTCGCGGCTGGCTCGGCCTGGGCCGCGCTGTCCGGTGACACCTCGACGCTGATTGCGGCTCGGGTGGTGATGGGCGTCGGTGCGGCGTTCGTCATGCCCGCCACGCTGTCGATCCTGACAGCCGTGTTCCCGGCCAGGGAGCGGGCCGGAGCGATTAGCGCCTGGTCGGCGATCGCCGGTGTGGGCATCGTCGTCGGGCCGACGCTCGGCGGCTTTCTGCTCGCGCACTTCTACTGGGGCTCGGTGTTCTGGGTCAACGTGCCGCTCGCCGCTGTCGCGCTTGTCGCCGTTCTCACCGTGGTCCCGCGCCTTCCCGGTCGTCCCCGCAACGGCAGCGCTCGCCTCGACACTCTCGGCGCCGTGCTTTCCGCGGCCGCGATGCTCGCGGTCATCGACGCCGTCATCGAGGGTCCGAACCGGGGCTGGACGTCCGCTGGCACGCTCGGAGAACTCGGGGCGGGCGCTGTCCTGATCGCCGCCTTCATCTATCGCGAGCTCCACGTCAGCAACCCGCTGATCGACGTCCGAGTCTTCGGCCACCGCGCCTTCTCCGCTGCTAGCTCCGCGATCGGACTGACATTCCTCGCCCTGTTCGGGTCGCTGTTCGCCCTGACTCAGTACCTCCAGCTCGTGCACGGCTACTCTCCGCTGTCCGCCGGGGTGCGCGCGCTGCCGTTCGCGGCGGCGGTGATGGTGACTGCGCCGATCAGCAGCAAGCTCGTCGCGAGGCTCGGCCTCCGGATCGTCATTCCGGCCGGGCTGTCCGCGATGGGGGGCGGGCTCCTCATGCTGACACAGGTGACGCCGACAACGAGCTACACCTTCCTGGCCATCGGTGTTGCGATCATGGGCGCTGGAATGGGCCTGGTCATGGCTCCGGCGGGCGAGTCGATCATGTCGGTCCTGCCTGCCGATCAGTACGGCGCGGGCAGCGCGGTCAACGACACCGTGCAGGAGCTTGGCGGCAGCCTCGGCATCGCCGTCATCGGCAGCATCGTGGCGTCTTCCTTCCGGCATGGGCTGGACAGCAGCGGCCTGCCGGCCGTGCTCGTCGGGCCGGCGCGCTCATCGATCGCAGCCGCTGATGCAACGGCGTCGCACGCCGGCCCGCTGGCCGCACGCATGCTCGATCTCGCTCATCAGAGTTTCACCTCGGCGATGACGACCGGGTTCACGGTGGCGGGCGTTACCGCTCTCGTCGGCGCTGTGGTCGTCGCCATTGCCCTCCCGCGCCGCCGGACCGGAGCCGACGCCACGGCGGTCGACCGCGCCAGTGTTGAAACCGGCGCGTCAGCGGAGCGATGCGCGGACAACAAGGCGCGGGTGCTGACCGAGGTGAACGCGAGCTAGCCCGTTCCCATCCATGATTGTTTTTGACCTACGAGTGGGACGATGCGGCGGCAGTTAGCTGGCGGCGGCGACGTTTCCGTGTTCCAAGATCTGCGCAGCTCCTCTGATCACGCACCGCAGGGGATCGTCGACAACGATCACGGGGATGTCGGCCGCCGCCTCGATGCGATAGGCCAGCCCGGGTAGCAGGGCACCGCCGCCTGCGAGCCGGATCTTGCCGCGGAAGACTTCCTCGGCGAGGTTCGGCGGGATGTCTGACAGCATGTCCGCTACCGCGCTGGTTATCGCGGCGGCCGTGGGCTCGATGGCCGCGGCCACGAGGCGCGCCGACACGCGCTCAGCACGCGGGACTCGGCGCGCGGCATCGACGCCGACCGTCTCGGCCTCCGCGTAGAGGTCGTCCGCGAGTCCGAGGGTCATCTTCAGGCTGCGGGCCGCGTTGCGCCCGATGAGCAGGTCATGTTCCTTCCGTACCGCGCGAATTATCGCGTCGTCCATCGCGTTGCCGCCTAGCCGGAGCGACCGCGTCCTGACGACATGTCCGCCCGCCAGCACAGCGGCCTCCGTCGTGCCGCCGCCGATGTCTACGATGAACGCGCCCGATCCGGCGCTCAGGTCGAAGCCCGCGCCGGCCGCAGCCGCCACGGGCTCATCAAGTAGCTGTACCGTGCAGCGCGGCTTGAGCGCCCCGGCGGCCGCGACGACTGATCGCCGCTCCACCCAGGTCGTCTCGACGGGCAGGCAGACGACCGCCGCCGTCCGGCCCAGCCGACGGCGGAGACGCGCCTGGCGCAAGAACGACTGCAGCATCGCCACAGTCGCTTCCAGGTCGGCTATCACCCCGTCGCGCAAGGGGTGGACGACGTCGACGCCCTGCGGTTCCTTGCCCGTCAGCGCATCAGCCTCGCGGCCGACAGCTACCACCGCGCCAGTGTCCCGGCTAATCGCGATCGCCGACGGCTCCTCGATCACGATGCCCCGGCCGACGACGTGAACAAGCGTGTTGACCGTGCCGAGGTCGATCGCAACGCCCGACCGCAACCTCATTGCTCGCCCTTACTCAGGTATTCCATCGGTTACCAGTATGGAGTGATGGGCGCTGGCCAGCGCGGCTTCTGCCGATGACCACCGCAGCTGCCTTGGCTGCACTGGCAGATCCTCAGCGACCTGGCTAGGAGCGTCAGCTCCGCCAGATCCCGGTGATCGGCGTCGCGGCGGCCGCGTTGCCGTCGCGCGGCAGCCCGTAGGCGGCTTCCAGCGTTGCCAGGACGCTGTAGTGAGTGATCCGCTGTGCGTACCTACCTGGCTGGACGGGCTCGCCGACGAAGATCGTGGGGATCTGGTTGGACTGGCTGCCATCGTCTTCGTCCCACGTGATGATCAGCAGGCTGTCGTGTGTCATCGCCCAGCTCGCGTACGCGCTCAGGTGGGCCCGCAGCCATGAGTCGCCCGTCGCGACGCTGCAATCATGCATGTCGTTGCAGAGGTTCGGGATCACGAACGACACCGTCGGCAGCCGGGCAGGATCGGCAGCGGGATAGCTGGAGAACGGCATGCTCACGGAGCCGGGAACGTTGCGGAAGTCAGTCCACGGCACGTGCTTGCGGGCGTACTCGCCGGCCGAGCAGACCTGCGATCCGGTCGCTGGCAGATCCTCGGAGTACCCGGCAAACGTCTTGCCGGCCGCGATCAGGTCAGCTGCCAGGTTGGGGGCCGTCAGCTCCACAGGGCAGATGTCGCTCGTGACGCCGTGCGTGCTGCCGGAGAAAAGCGCCAGGTAGTTGGGCTCGCTCGGGTGCGTGATCGCATACGAGTGGGTGAAGACGGCACCCTCGTGAGCGAGCTGGTTCAGGAACGGCGCGGCCGGGTTGCCGATCACCTCCGAGTACGCATGATTCTCCATCACGACCACGACCGTGTGGGCGGGCGAGGGCACGGGGCCGGCCTGCGTTCCGGGTGTCGCCGTTCCGGTGCTGCGGCTACCGGTGCCCGAGGTCGCCGATCCAGGGGAGCTGGACGTCGCTTGGCCTCCGCCGTTGCCCGCCGAGGCGCAGCCGGCCGCGAGGAGCATGACGATGCCGACGGCCAGAGCAGCCGTTCTCCCCGTTCCTGTCATGGCAGACATTCTGCCCGCGTTTGTTCGGCTAACGGGCAGCCGCCCCGGTGGACGACGCCGGGGTTGATCAGCGGTGCCTGGCTAGCCGGCGAACTTGTCGGGGTCGGGTCCGGCCCGCTCGTTGCGGTTGAGGGCGCTAATCGCCTCGACGTCCTCGCCGCTCAGCTCGAAGTCGAAGATGTCGATGTTCTCCCTGATCCGGGCTGGCGTGACTGACTTGGGGAAGATGATGTCGCCACGCTCGATCTGCCAGCGCAGGATGATCTGGGAGGGCGTCTTGCCATAGCGCCGGGCGATGTCGTCGATGGTGGGATCGGCGAGCGCATGCCCGCGGGCGAGCGGAGACCAGGCTTCGATCGCGATCTGGTGCTCGGCGCAGAACCCTCGAACGTCGTCCTGCGTCAGGTACGGATTGACCTCGATCTGGTCGACGGCGGGCGTGATCTCGCCCTCCTGGTGGATCCGCCTGAGGTGGTGCGGCTGGAAGTTGGAGACGCCGATAGACCGCGCGCGTCCGTCGCTGTAGAACTCCTCCAGGGTCCGCCAGGTCGAGACGAAGTCGCCGTCGTACCTGGTGGGCAGCGGCCAGTGGATGAGGAACAGGTCCACGTAGTCGAAGCCGAGCGCGTTGAGCGAGCCTTGGAAGGCTGCACGGGCGTCATCGGGCCTGTGCGCATCGTTATTCAGCTTGGTGGTGACGAAGATGTCGGACCGGTCCAGGCCGAACTTGCTGATGGCAGCGCCGACTTCGGCCTCGTTCCCGTACATCTGAGCCGTGTCGATGTGCCGGTAGCCAGCCTCCAGTGCGCTGGTCACGGCGGCAAAGGTTTCCTTCGGCGGCACTAGGAAGACGCCGAATCCGAACTGCGGAATCTGCTGGCCGTTGTTCAGCATGACCTGCGGGATGACGGTCACGGCAAAGCGCTCCTTCGTGGCTGCGTTCCTCGTCTTACTCCGGTAGCTGCATGCCCCGCACGGCGCGACCTACGCATCGGCGGTCAGCTCCCGCCACGTCCGCCCGGTCCGCACGCTGGCCGGCTCCTCGGCGGTGATATCCGAGCCCGGCCGGGCGGTGGCATCCCGGACCTTCACCAGGATCCAGCGCCGCTCGCCGGTAGAAGTCAGGGCAAAACCGCCCGTGAGTTTGCTCCCGTCCAGCCGCACCGTCAGGTGACCAGGTTCGTCGCGCACGATCTCGGCAGGTCCCTCGTCCCAGATGATCACCGCGCCGCTACCGCGAGGCGCGGGCGGGGTCGACGGGCGTCGTCGGCCGGGCGGGCGGTCGTCGCGGCCGGCCGGGCGGTCGTCGCGGCCGTGCACGCCCTCGAAGTCCCCTGCCGACAGTTCGTGATCCTCGACTGGCACCGCAAGGCGTCGAACAGCCGGATCCAGCGAAGGTCCCTTAGGGACTGCCCAGGAGCGCAGCACGCCGCCGATCTCGATGCGAAGGTCGTAGTGCAGGCGAGTCGCGTCGTGCAGCTGCACTACAAACCGTGAGGTTGGCACAGCGCGAAGCTACCGCAGCCCGAATCGGCTCGGTGAGCGGTCCCGCCGCGCCCTGGCCGGATTCACCAAATAACGGACTGATCACGGCGGCCGCCGCTAGCATCGGGCGCCATGCGATCAATGGGTGAAGTCGGTCGGCTGCTGGCAGCTCTTGGCGCCGGCCTGACGCTAGCCGCCTGCGGTGCGGTGCCAGCGTCGCAGGCAGCTCCGACGGCCTCGGCGGTCCCGGCCGTTCCCGCGGCCACGGCCGCCTCGACGTCCGCCCGAGCGACTGAGAGCACTCCGGCAGCGGCTCCGGCGGTGCTCGCGCTGCCCCGGTACGGCAACCCGCGCGGCACGGCCTCGGTGCCGCCAGCGGCTGGCGCCGTCAGTACCGCGCATCCCAATCACGTCATCGGCACTGGCACGCCCGCTAGCTGCACTTCCGCCGCGGTGGTCAGGGCCGTCGCCCAGGGCGGCATCATCACGTTCCACTGCGGCCCGAACCCGGTCACGATCACGATGACGGCCACGGCCAAGATCGTGAATACGCACCGCCGAACGGTCCTCGACGGCGGCAGCAAGGTCACCCTCAGCGGCGCAGGCAAGCTGCGGATCCTGTACATGAACACCTGCGACCCGAAGCAGCACTACACCACCAGTGACTGCTGGGAGCAGCAGTGGCCGCAGCTCGTCGTCCAGAACCTGACGTTTGAGAACGCCTACTCGCCTGTCCGGCAGACCGCGACGTCCGCCTACGGCGGGGGCGCCATCTTCGATGAAGGCGGCCAGCTAAAGGTCGTCAACTCCGGGTTCATCAACGACAAGTGCTACGCCTACGGCCCTGACCTCGGCGGCGGCGCGATCCGCGCGCTCGGCATGTGGCAGGGCAGCCCGGTGTACATCACCAAGGACACCTTCCGCGGCGGCCGGTGCTCCAATGGCGCGGCGCTCAGCAGCATCGACGCTAAGTGGGATGTCTTCAACAGCTTCTTCGGCAACAACAGGGCCATCGGCTGGGGCCAGAATCCGCAGCAGTCCGGCACCCCGGGCGGCGGCAGCGGCGGCGCCATCTATACCGACGGCAACAGCTACAGCGTGCTTATCGACGGCACGGTCATCCGGTACAACAACGCCCGTGAAGGCGGCGGCGCCGTCTTCTTCGTGGTCGACGCCGGCGGCGGGACGCTGACGATCGAGAATTCCACGCTCCATGACAATCCGAGCGGCCAGTTCCAGAACGCGCCGGGCATCTTCGACAGCGTCGACGGCCACGATGTGCCACCGGTCGTGATCCACTCAACGGTCAACTAAGGCTCGAGCTGGCCCGGCACCCGGTGCCAGGCACGTGGCGGGGGACGGCGTCAGGCTGGGCTGCGCGGAAGCCTTAGATTCGGCCGCTGCCAAGCGCCTCGGCGATCGCCCTGGCCGCGTCGGTCGTCACCTTGAGCATCGGGCTGAGGGCGGTCGGCCAGGTGGACAGTTTGACGACGACGGTCTGCGTCGGCACGTGCACGAACACGTTCTGGCCGTTGATTCCGGAAGCATGGAAGAAGGGGACGTCGGGCTCGCGCACCCACCAGAAGTTCCGGTAGTGAGCCCCGGCCGGGAAGCCGGGCGCGTCACCGGCCTCGACGAAAGCTCGTGGGCCGTCGGCGGCGCCCGCGATCGTATCGCGTATCCATCCCGTCGGCACGATGACGTGTCGGCGAGCCGGGTGCAGAGCCACCGCCGACCGCAAAGAGCTGGCCGAATCTCGCCACGTCACGCATCGTCGCGCAGACCCCGCCATCGGCCATCGCGTTGCCGTGGGCGTCGACGGTGATCTCTGCGTCGAACTCGGCGCCCATGGGCTGCCAGAGCAGGCGCGCGATGAGGTCGTGCAGCCGCGCGCCGCCTGCTTTCTCGAGCACCCAGCCGAGCACGTCGGTCAGGATCGATCGGTACCGGAACGGGCCGCCGTGCTCGCCGTCGTTGTGGAGCGTCGCGTAGTAGGTCAGGGCGTCTGCAGGCCGCGGCTCGGCGCTGTCGGGCCGCCACAAGTACACCCGCTCATACGTCCGAACGTCAGACTCGAGGTTGTCGTACGACTCGTCGAAATGCGTGCCGGCCCGCATGTCGAGCAGGTGCTGGACAGTGGCGCCCTGAAAGGAGGTGCCTGCGAGCTCGGGCACGATCTTCTCGACCGGCGCGGACACGTCGAGCAAGCCTCGGCTGGCGAGGATCCCGGCCACCGCCCCGACCACCGACTTCGACACCGACATCAGCAGGTGCGGCGTATCAGGCGTCATGCCGTTGAAATACTGCTCGGAGATAATCGCCCCGCGGTGCAGCACCAGGAATCCGTCTGTGTACGTCTCGGCCAGCATCTCCGCGACGGTGAGGTCGCGCCCAGCGGACCGGAACGTCAGCCCGGAGATGTCCTGTTCAGCCCGCGGTAGTCGCAGCGGGCGGTCCGGACCGCAGCTGATCCGCGCAGTCGGAATGAGCTCCCGGATGTGCTGGAAGGCCCATCGGTTGAACGGCGGATCCTGCCAGTTCCCGAGTGTCACCTGAGACGCAGCTGGGAACGGCGGCACTCCGGTCATGAGCGCGCGATCATTACCCGACGGAGCTGAAGGCTCGACCATTAGCATAATTTAGTGGACTCTGTGACAGATGGCACGACCTCGGCAGGCGGCACCGCCCTCGCTCTCGTTGCCACGAGTGCCCGGCGCCAGGTCATCCCCCTGCGTGGCCGCAAGGTGGACTGGATCCTGCTCGCGTTCTTCGCTGTCAACTTGTTCTTCATCACTTACTTCGTTGACATCGAGCAGCTGACCATCGCCAACCCGTTCCACTTCAGCTACCCTGCGTGGCCTCCGCACGCGATCGTCAACATGGTCCACTCCTACGGCCAGAAGTACGATCCGCTGCTCATGGCCAGGCCCGCGTTCTGGCGTATGACGATCTGGATCGACGTGCTCTGGAACGGCCCGTTCTATGTCGCCGCCATCTACGCGATCAGTCGCGGCCGGGAGTGGATCCGGGTACCCGCGCTGGTCTGGTCGGGATCCATGAGCGCAGTCGTGCTGATCATCCTGGCCGAGGAGTACAACGGCGTCCACGCGACGCCGCACTTCCCGATCGTGCTGCTGCTCAACGTTCCCTGGCTCGCCCTGCCGCTTGGCACCATCCTTCGCATGGCACGCGAGCATCCGTTCACGCGGTCGGGCACGTCCCCCATCGGCGCGTCCACGGCCGGAGCTTCCCCGGCCGGAGCGCCGGCGGGGCCCGGTGACCCGGTTATCCGTCGCGGCTGTGCGCGTGCCCGGCACCGCCGTCTTCGCCGCCATCGCTGCCCGCTGGAGGCCCCGAATGAAAGCACCTACCAAGCCCACGGCGGGTGGCGAGCCGCCGCCCCAGGCGCCAGAGTCTTATGCGCGCAGCGAAGCGGAGCGAGTCTTCCGCTGGTATGCGCGCAACGCAAGGGCCAGCAGGTACCGGTTCCAGATATCGGAGATGATCCTGCTCGCGGCTTCGGCGGCGGTACCCGTGGCCGGGCTCCTGACCCCAGGCGACGCACGGCCGGCCGCGATCATCGGGGCTGCCGTCGTCGTCCTGACCGGATTCCGGTCCGTCTTTCACTTCTACGACAACTGGACAAGGCTCGCTGGCACCTGCGCAGTCATCAAGGCGGAGCTTCGGCTCTACGAGGCGTCGGTCGAACCGTATGAGGTTCCGGCCACGCGCGACGAGATCCTGCTCCGGAAGATCAACTCAGCCGAGCTCACCGAGACCGGCCGGTGGATGACGCTGCCACCACCTGCAACAGCTCGAGGCGCCGATCAGGCCAGGTTAGGAGCCTAGTAGGCGCCGCGCGTCGTCCTCAGGACTGCGCTAGTTGCCGGACGAACCTTAGACGCACCCCGCTGATGCGCGCGTCGGCTTCGCTACATCGCCATCATCTGCCGATAGGGCGATGGTGCGCTTGTCATCAGGGATAGCTAGGTCGTTAACCAGCCGGGTGGCTTGGAGCCGGTCTCGGCTTTCCACACGGTCGTGAAGTCGTCGGGATTGGCGCGGTAGGCCGTCTTGAGCGCCGGGGTTGCGGTGCTGAGCGCGTCGTGCTGCTGCTTGCTCGTCGCCAGGTTCCAGCCACGCGCTAGCAGCCCGGCGGCTTCGCGGTAGCGGGCTTGCCGGCACAACAGGCGGCCCCCGAGCAGCGCGGCCCGCGCCGCATAGGCAGGCAGCTCCGGCCCTGGCAGCTTGTGCCAGTAAATGTCTGTGGCTTCGCACGCGGCTGTTAGTGCATCGGCGTCGTTGTCGATGTCAGCCAGCCATTCGGCCATGCAGGTGAGTGCCTCGGCGAGGACAGGGAGGTACTCACCGGGCTCGGCGACGGCGAGGTTGCGGAACATTCGTATCGCTGTCTCGATGGCGGCAATGGCCTCAGCTTGCCTGCCAAGACCCGCCAGCGCGCGCGAACGCGTATCAATCGCGCGTGACAGGTACGGCGAGTACTTGGCCGGCCTGTCCGACGCCAGGGCCTGGTAGATCGCGACGCTCTCGTCAGCGCTGCTCAGCGCCTGGCGGTCCCGGTGCAGTGCGTGCAGTGCGTCAGACTTGACCGTCAGGTTGTAAGCGAGCATTTCGCGGAACTGGCCGGGCCACGCCCTGGCCGTCCGCCTGCTGGACGCTTCCTCGCGCTGGATCAGCCTGAGAGCGTCCTCGGGCCTGCCCTTCGCGAGCAGGGCTGCTGGACTTGGAGAGAGGTATGTGATGCCCACCGCGTAAATGATCGGCGGAACGAAAGGCCCGGCCAGTACACCTGCGATCGCCCACCGAGGCCCGAGCAGCAGCCACGCGGCCGCACCCAGGGCGACCGCGCAGCCAGAGCTTGCCAGGATCAGGTTGCGACGGGTAAGGAGCGCGTCCAGCATGCAGTCATTATCACGTTTTGGCTTGATACAGGCTTCGCGTCAGCAGGCTGCGCGGCGCAGCATGGAACAAGGATCAGTTGCCCTGCAATCCGCCTATGAGCGTCTTTGTGTCGCTAGATGACCTCATCGCAGGTCGCGCTCACTGGGTGAATCGGCCTCGAGCCGGCGGAATGCAATCCCGGGGACGGCCTCGTTCCTGGTCTGGTGTTCCTGTCCGTCCTTAAATCTCTAGCCGCGGGTTGTCGATCTGAGCGCCGGTCCGGCGTTGGGTAACCGGAATAGTCTGCGGGCAAGCTAGCCCTCGATCGCCACCGGAGGACCAGATGAAGTACGCGCTACTGATCTACGCGCCGCCCGAAGGAGTCGAGAGCGCCAAGCGGCCTGTCGAGGGCGTCTTCGACAGCTGGCTCGACTACACCGTCGCACTGCGGGAGTCGGGTGCTCTGCTCGGAGCCCAGCAGCTCGACCAGGTAGACACCGCCACCACGGTCTCGCTGCAGGGCGGCGAGCGGCTCCTCACCGACGGTCCGTTCATGGAGACCAAGGAGCATCTTGGCGGGTTCTACCTGATCGACGTGCCCGATCTCGACACGGCGCTGGACTGGGCGGCCAAGATGCCGATCATGCGGTATGGCACGGTCGAGGTCCGACCGGTCAAGGAAGGCCAGGCGTGGCAGGCGGGCCTGAAGTAAGCGAGCCAGAAGTAAGCGCGCCCGAGGTAAGCGAGCCCGAGGTAAGCGAGCCAGAGGTCGGTGTGCCGCCCGCTACCGAGACGGCGATCGAGCGCGCGTACCGGGACGAGTGGACGGCGATTGTCGCAACGATCGCGCGTCGGCTCGGTGACCTCCAGTCAGCCGAGGACGCTGTCTCCGAAGCCTTCGTCGCCGCCGCCAGGACCTGGCCGCGCGACGGTGTGCCGCCAAAGCCCGGCGCCTGGCTGACGGTGACTGCCTGGCGCAAGGCAGTCGACCAGCTACGTGCCCAGCAGCACGTAGCTGAGCGCGGCCTGGGCGCAGCGACGGCGACGGCTGCGACGGCCGCCGCTGCCGCAAACGCGAGTGCCGACCAGCCAGCGGAGGCCGCAATGGAGGATGACCGCCTCGGACTGATCTTCGCGTGCTGCCATCCGGCACTGGCGCCTGAGGTGCGCGTGGCGCTGACGCTGCGCTATGTCGGCGGCCTGACGACCCGCGAGATCGCGGCCGCCTTCCTGACGCCAGAGCCAACGCTGGCCCAGCGCCTCGTGCGCGCCAAGCGCAAGATCCGCGCATCTGGGATCAGGTTCGAGGTGCCCGCCAATGGCCGCGCTTGCCAGCAGGCTCGCCGCGGTGCAGGCAGTCATCTACCTGGTGTTTAACGAGGGTTACGCGGCGACCGGCGGCCAGGCGCTGCTTCGCGTCGATCTGTGCGCGGAGGCTATCTGGCTCGGCCGGGTCTTGCATCGGCTCGTTCCAGGGGACACCGAGACCGCCGGCCTGCTCGCGCTCATGCTGCTGACGCATTCGCACGCCGCGGCGCGGGTCGACCAGGATGGCCGGCCAGTGCTGCTCGCCGATCAGGACCGCCGTGCGTGGGACCGGGAGATGATCGCCGAGGGCACCGCGATACTGGACGCCGCGGTCGCGCGGCGGGCACCAGGGCCTTATCAGCTCCAGGCGGCGATTGCGGCCGTGCACTCGGGAGCCGCGTCGTTCGCGCAGACCGACTGGCCGCAGATCGCGGCGCTGTATAGCGAGTTGTCCCGACGCGCACCGTCACCGGTCATCGAGGTGAACCGGGCCGTCGCCGTCGGGCTGGCCGATGGCCCGCTGGCCGGCCTGGCGGTGCTCGAGCCGGTCCTTGCCTCGGGCCGCCTCGATACCTACGGGCCGCTGCACGCCACACACGCCGACCTGCTGGACCAGGCAGAGCAGCCGGATGCCGCCGCGGCCGCCTGGGCAAGGGCGATCGAGACCACGGAGAACGGCCCGCTCCGCGACCAGCTCATCCGTCGCGCTGCAAATCGGGAACCCAGCTAGCGCTCAGACAGGAGCGCCGGAGAAACTCTGCCGCGCCTGTCGATCTCAGGACTCACCGGCCGTAGGAGGGGTGACTTGAGGCAGTACGCCAGGCGCCATCGGGTGCCGCTGCCCAGTCACCGGAGGTGGGAACATGCAGCTCACCGCAACCGCAGCCCCCGCTGCGCGCGGCCAGCGGAGCTGGGCCCTGGTGCTGACGTCAGTGGCTTTCTTCATGACCGCGCTCGACGCGCTCGTGGTCGTCACCGCACTGCCCGCGATCCACGCAAGCCTGGGTGGCAGCGTCGCGACGCTGGAATGGACCGTCAACGCGTACACGCTCCCGTTCGCGGCCGGCATCATCACCGCGGCGGCTCTGGGCGACCGGCTCGGGCGCCGGCGAATGTATGTAAGCGGGCTGCTCCTGTTCACGTTCGCCTCGGCTGCGTGCGCGCTTGCGCCGAGTGCTAGCGCGCTGATCACGGCCCGTGCGTTTCAGGGGCTGGGCGCGGCGCTCGTGACGCCGCTCAGCCTGACGATCCTGGCGGCTGTGTTTCCGCCAGAGCGCCGCGGCACAATCGTCGGCATCTGGGGCGCCATTGGCGGCCTCGCCGTCGCCGGCGGTCCGCTGGTCGGCGGCATTGTGGTACAGGGCCTGGACTGGCACTGGATCTTCTGGATCAACGTGCCGATCGGACTGGCGGCCGCGATCCTGTCGGCCGTCCGGCTGCCCGAAAGTCGCGGCCAGGTTCGCAGGCTGGACATCGGCGGCCTGCTGCTGGTGGGAGCGGGTACGGTCGCGCTGGCCTGGGGTCTCGTGCGAACTACAGACGTGGGCTGGGGCAACACACAGGTGATCACGTCCTTGTGCCTCGGCGCGGCGCTGATCGTCGCGTTCGTCGGCTGGGAGCGGCGCGTGGCGGCGCCGATGCTGCCGCTTCGTCTTTTGCGCATCCGCGCCTTCACTGCCGCGAACGCGACCGGGTTCATGAGCATGGCGGCGATCACGTCGGCCGCGTTCCTGATGTCGCAGTTCTTCCAGCTTGGGCTCGGCTACACGCCGCTCGGCACCGGACTGCGGTTCCTGCCGTGGACCGCGACGCCACTGGTGATCGCGCCGGTCGCCGGCCGACTCGCCGACCGGATCGGCGCCAGGCCCCTGATGGCGGCAGGCATGGCCATGCAAGCCGTCGGCCTTGCCTGGGTCGCAATGGACATCTCGGCCGGCGCAAGCTATGGCGAGCTTGTCCTGCCGCTTGTGATCGCGGGAGTCGGCATCTCGATGGTGATCCCGACGACGCCAACGGCCGCTCTCGGCGCGGTGCCGGCCGCCGACCTAGGCACGGCATCGGGTGTGCTGAACACCCTGCAGCGATTTGGCGCCGTATTTGGCGTCGCCATCGTCGCTGCGGTCTTCTCCGCTAGCGGCCACCTGGGCTCGGCCGCTGGCGTCTTCGCGGGCGTCCGGCCGGCACTCGCTACGTCGGCTGGGCTGTCCCTGCTCGGTGCCTTCGCGGCACTCGCGGGCGGCGGTCGCCGGCGCGGCGCCGGAGTGACAGACGCTGTCGAGGCACCCGCGCTAGCCTCGGTAAGTGAGGTGACTCATCGATGAACGCATTCTCGACAGCATCGGCCGACAGCTCTGCTGGCAGCCGTGAGGATCACCGCGCCGCGCGACTTGAGCTGCTCGCCAGGGAGAAGGAGCTGAACCGGCTCCGCGACGAGCTTGCCGCCGAGCGCCGGCAGCTGCCCTGGGTTCGCCTGGAGAAGAGCTACGAGTTCGACGGCCCGGCTGGGCGCCTGTCCATGCTGGACTTGTTCGGGGACAGCAGCCAGCTGCTCATCTACCACTTCATGCTGGGCCCAGGCTGGGTGGAAGGCTGCCCGAGCTGCTCGTTCTGGGCTGACAGCTTCGATGGGACTCAGGTGCACCTGGCCAGCCGGGACGCAGCCTTGGTGGCGGTGTCGCGCGCCCCGTTTGCCGAGATCGAGGCGTACCGGCAGCGGATGGGCTGGTCGTTCCCGTGGGTATCGTCAGCGCCGAGCGACTTCAACTTCGACTTCGGCGTCTCATCCACGCCGGAGCACCCGGCAGCCGGCAGCGAATACAACTTCCGCCACGTGGACGAGCCGATGGAGGAGTCGCCGGGCCTGAGCGTCTTTGCCCGGGACGGGACGGGCCAGATATTCCACACTTACTCCACCTACAGCCGTGGACTCGACCCGATCAACAGCGGTTACCAGCTACTCGACCTGACGCCCAAGGGGCGGGACGAGCAAGACCTGCCGTGGACGATGGCTTGGCTGCGGCGGCACGACTCGTACTGAGCAGCCGCGCTCGGCGCCGAGTTGGCGCCGGTAGCGGTCAGCGTCGAGCCGGCGCCGGTAGCGGTCAGCGCGACTCAGCGTCGAGTCGGCGCGGTCACCGGGACTCAGCGTCAAGGGCCGCGCCCAGCACCTCGGTGATCTGATGCAGCTCGGCGGCGGAGATGACGAACGGCGGCGAAATCTGCAGCGCGACCCCGCGCAGCAGCCGGGTGATGACGCCGCGTCGTCGCGCCGCAGCCACGACGCGCGCACCAAGACCAGGGTCGGCTTCTCTGGCTGACTGGCTGAGCTCGACGGCGCCCAGCAAGCCCGCGCCCGTCCGAACCTGCCCGACAAGCTCGTGCCCGGCAAGCGGAGCCAGCGCGGCCGCGAGTGCGGGCTCGAGCTCCCTGACCCGCTGCACAAGCTGCTCGCGCTCGATGATGTCGAGGTTAGCCAGGCCGACTGCGCACGCAGTCGGGTGCGCTGAGTACGTGTAGCCGTGCCGGAACACCTCCGTCGACCCGGCCCGCCAGAACGGATCGCAGACCCGCGGGCTGGCCACCACGGCACCTAGTGGCAGATAACCCGACGTCAGGCCCTTCGCAACGATCATCAGGTCCGGCTCGAGCCCGTAACGGATGCTGCCAAACCACTCCCCTGTCCGGCCGAATCCGGTGATGACCTCGTCGGCGACGAACAGCACGTTGTTGTCCCGGCAGATCTGCTGGACCTCGGTCAGGTAGCCGTCGGGCGGGAAGTAGACGCCGCCGGCGCCGATCACTGGCTCGCAGAAGAAAGCGCCGATCCGGTCGGCCCCGGTCTGCTCGATGACCTTCGCCAGCGCCGACGGATCGTCCCATGGCACATGCTCGACCAGCGGCACGAGCTCACCGAACGGATCGGCGTTCGCCGGGATGCCGCCGAGCGACGTCCCATACGCGTTCACGCCGTGATACGCGTGCGAGCGCCCCACGATGATCTGCTTGCCGGGGTGGCCGACGGCGCGCCAGTACGCACGCGTGAGTTTCGCCGCCGTGTCGATAGCGTCCGAGCCGCCGCCCGGCGTGAAGAACACCTTCGCGCTCGTCATCGGCACCAGCGCTGCGATCCGCTCCGCCAGCGCCTCGGCCGGCTTGCTGGAAAAGATCTCGAACGCCTGATAGCACGCCAGCTCGCGCATCTGAGCGGCTGCCGCGTCGGCGAGCTCAGCCCGCCCGTGACCTACGTTGCAGTACCAGAGGCTCCCGATGGCGTCCAGGTAAGAGCGGCCATCGGCGTCGTAGACCGTCGAGCCGTCACCGCGCACGATCGTGACCGTGTGGCCAGCGACAGTAGCCATACTGGCGAACGGATTCCACATGGCGGGCGTTGCGGCCGCCCCGTCTGCTGACGACATCCGGGCGTTCCCTTCGGCGAGGCTCGTTGCCAATCTATCGGCCGGCGGCTGGCCGACGGCTGACACGGTGCGCACAGTACCGGTCAGGACAAGACCCCTCATTCTGGGAACGGGGCCGACCCCCTGCTCGTCGTCTCCCGCTTCCCACGGGTACGACCTGATCAGGAGCCGTGAGCGGCGAGACCGCGGATCCAGCGCGAGGCTAGCTGGTCCAGCCAGTCGATCGCGGCCTCGGGCTCGGCCGGCGGCGCCGCAACGATGACAATCTCCGTGACGCCCGCCGCGATTAGGTCTGGCAGGAGAGCGGGTTCGCCATCGCTGAGCGAGACAGCGATATGCAGATCACGCATCTCACGGCCGCGCTCGCGGCAGTGTTCAGCCAGCGCACCTAGCCGCTCCGGAAGTGCGGCCGCAGGCAGATTGAACCCGTACCAGCCGTCGCCGATCGTTGCCACGCGCCGCAGTGCCGCGTCGGTCGTGCCGCCGACGATGACCGGAATCCGACCGTCCCCGAACTGGCTTGGGGTAGACCCGGACGCCTTCGAACCGGACGAACTCGCCGAAGAAGCTAGCGACGTCGGACGCCCAAACACGCCGCATCGCCGCGATGTACTCGTCCGTGCGGGCACCGCGGCGAGCAAACGGGACCCCGAGCGCCTCGAACTCGTCCGCGGACCAGCCGACGCCCACGCCGAGCGCGAACCGGCCGCCGGACAACACGTCGAGCGTCGCCGCCTGTTTGGCGACGATCAGCGGGTTGTGCTCAGGCAGCAGCAGCATCCCGGTCGCCAGCGTGATCCGCCGGGTATGCGCGGCGATGAAGCTGAGGCCAAGCAGCGGGTCCAGCCAGTCCACGTCAGTCGGCACTGCGATCCGGCCGTCGGCCGAGTAGGGGTAGGGCGACCTCGGCTCGTCGACCATGACGACGTGCTCACCGCACCACAAGGTCGCGAAGCCGCGCGCATCGGCCGCGGCGGCGACGGCGCAGATGACCTCGGGCCTGCTGCCGCTGCCGATGCCGAGCGCATGCAGCCCGACCTTGATGCGTCGCCCGCCGTCAGCGCCGTTCGTCTGTGGCGTCACGCACGCTATTTACCCACTCGCGAGGTCCTCCTGGATCGGACTCAGAACTGTGCCTTGAGTTCCTCGATCTCGCGCGTCTTGGCCCGTAGCTGCTCGTAGGCGGGCCGTTCCCGGATCCGGGCTAGCGCCCACCGGACAGCGTCCGCACGATTGCCGGCGATGCCGGCCGTGATCAGCGCGTCGAGGGTCTCCAGGTCCGCCGGCCCGAGCCGGGCCATGACAGGCGTCAGATCGCCGCCGGCGAGGGCGCGGGCTTCGACCGAGCGGCCACCCCACTTCAGCTTGATCCCGGGTCCGTCCTTGTTGTCGTCGCCGAAGCGAACCTCCAGGCTCCTGACCTCCGGCAGCTTTTCGGTCAGATCGTGCCGTAGCTGCTCCAGCTTCTGGCGGTACGTGCCGCCGAAGTCGTGCGCGATCCGCTCGCGGTCCTTCTCGTCGTCCCCGGCCGCCACGAAAACCCGGACCGCCAGTTCTCCGGGTTCGACGACGGGATCATCGCCGTACTGGAGGAGCGCGACCCGCTCAATGCCCCCATCGGGGATTCGTGCCCTGATCTCGTCCTCGATCTTCTGCTGAATGTGGTCGAGCGCAGCCTTCTCCACGTTTCTCTCCCTGATTACGATCGTAATCAGAGTAGCTCGCGTAACTCTGGATTCTCCAGCCAATTTTCAGCCTCGTCGCTAGCGAACCTGAACCTGCTGGCGCGCGCTCGTGGTGAGTTGCCGGTAAAGGGTTGCGGTATCCGGATGCGGCTCCCCGCCCGGCGCGATGTCCTCGATCGCGTCGAGGCACCGCCGCCACGCCTCGGCGACACCAGCGAGATTCCCGGCAGCGTGCTCGGCGCGCATCACGGCGCGCCAGAGCTGCTCAGCGGACGCCTCGGCCATCAGGCCTGCCCGGGCCGCCTTCGCGGCGGCGCGCGGAGAGCCAGTCGCGAGCTCGAATTCGGCTAGCGTCTCGGCCGTGTCGACGATCTCGGCCCGGACGGTCTCGGCCAGCGGAATGTCGATCCACCAGAAGTAGCTGCCTGTGAACGGCTGGCCGTTGATCAGCGAAACGGCCGCCCGCAGGTCGTCGGCACGTCCGAGCGCGACGAACTCCCGGAACCGTGACCAGTCGAGGGATGCATCGGGATGCAGCACGTACTGGCCGTTGCCGACGTGGAGGATGTACTCCTGTCCGTCGCTGGTGCGCCCGAGCCGTCGCCTGGTCCTGGTAATGATCTGCCTGACCGCATCCGCGGGCTTGGCGTGGTCGGGGTCAGCGCCAAGCATGCTGCAAAGCGCAGAATTCGACAGCCCGGCCGATGCTGCCAGCGCGAGCGCCAGGATGAGCTCAGCCTGCTTGGGCTGGAGTTGCTCGGCAGCGCCAGTGATGGTGAACGGGCCGAGGATCTTGATCTCGAGGCGTTTCGGCGCAGCAGCAGGACTGAGGACCGCGACATCCTCGGGTACCGAGCTTCGCGCCGACGCCGCGCTAGGCTGCGGCGCCCAGGTTGTGGACGTACCGGAACCGGCCGCTGAGGAGTCGTGCGCGGCCGTCGAGCTATCCGCGGACGCCGAATCGCAAGGCTCGCCGTCCTCCGACCATGGCTGGCTCGCGGCTCCGGGCGGCGGTCTCAGATCGGCAGCCTGCGGGATCCACGGCGGCGCGCCATAGACAAGGTAAGGCTCCTCATCCTGGCCAACGTCATCTAGGTCAGCGGCCGTGGCGAGCAAGGAGCCGATCGCGTCATACTCGGCAGCCGACAACACACGCGGCCGCACGGTGACCTGAAGCGGGACAACGTTGGCGACGATGCCGTCCGGTATTTCCGGGTCGGGGGCGAGCTGGAGGACAGTCGGCGCCATTCGCCCATCGACGGATTCCGGATCTCCGGCAACGAGCGCGCCGATTCCGCCGCGACCGTCCTCGGTCAGCTCGAGCAGGCGGGTCATCTGCTCGGCCGACGGCTCCGCTCGGCTAATGAGGATGGTCAGCCCCCAGTCCTCGTTGTCCGGCTCGGCCAGACGCAGCTCGCGCACATCCGCTGGCGCACGCTCGGCGACTCGGTGCGCGACCGCCGCGCACCGTGCCTCCAGCACGTCGAGCGCGTCGTCGAAGGTAGGGCAGTGCTCAGCGCGACCGAGCTCCACCAGCTCATCGCAGCCGACAAGGATGAGGTCATACCAGCCACTCCACTGCCCGGTGGCCAGTTCAGTCGCGATCGTGGCGACGACGTGGTCGACGAGGTCCGGCGGGCCGTCACAACCGGTGACCTGCATCGATTCGAGGTCGAGCAGCAGATAACCTGCGCTCGTCGCACCTGCTGTGATCAGGCCGGGTAGCAGGTGACACGCGAGACCAGCGAGCCCGCGGCCGTCGGCTGCTCCACTGCCGCCCGGCACCGTCACGATGGCCGGCAAATCAAGCTGCCAGCACATGCCCTGCCGGCCTGGGCTAATCATGAAGGGGGCAGGCGGTGCGTCCGCAGCTGGCGCGGCCAGCAGCAACTCCAGCATGTCGGGCGTGACGTGGAGGCCCACGACGTCCGGCAGTACCAGACCGGTGCTAATGATGCCAGCTTCCAGGCAGGCAAGCGCGTCGCGCAGGGTCTCCAGCGGCTCCGCGGGCGCGGCGGCGCGCAGCCGCTGCTCGGTGGCCAGGACATTCGGATCGGCGGGCAGGGCGATCCGGCGGCCGCGCCGTCGTTCCTGGCGCTGCCGGTGACGCAGCCGGCCCAGGCTCGTTAGCACGGCGCCCGCGAGCGCGCCGCTGACGAACACTGCGGCAATTGGCAGGTGCGAGCCCGTCGGGTCAGCGCTCGCTGCTGTCCGGTAGTCCGCCTGGCCGCCGAAGCCAGATCGGGCGGCCGAGCTGCCGGTCACGCCACCGGCGGTCCCGGCAACCCCGGGGGTGTTGACGGGCCTGTGTGGGTCGGCCCCGTTCCCTATCGGATGTTGGACGGCTTCGTGACGCGCCCGGTGGTTACCCGCGGCGGGGTGGCGACGGCGGTAGTGCGGATCCGCCGTCGCATGGCCGAGATGATGACTAGTTGTGACTGGCGAGGCGGGGCCCGTCGTCCCGCCGGCAGGCAGACGCAACTGCCAGCCGGGCTCGATGAGCGACGGGTTCGCGAAGACCTGGCCATCGCCCATCTGATGGCCGTAGTTGAGGTTGACGATCTCGGGATACCTGTCGCCGGCTCCGAGGTAATGCTCCGCCAGCGACCACAGGCAGTCGCCGGAGCGCACCGTAACCAGCCTGCCCGCCGTGGTGGCGTACGCGGCCAGCGGCGCCTGCGGCGCGCCCAGATATCCGGCTGTCTGTGGCCCAGCGACTTGCTGGGACGGGACCATGGTCACCATCTCGGGGGAGGATGGGCCAGGCGCACCGGGCTGGTTCCCGGCGACGTTCGTGTCAGCGTGGCTTGCGGCTGTAACCGAGGCTGACAGCGTCATGGCCGACGGGGTCGCGAACGCCAGCGCCGCTAGGGCGACGAGCTGCGCTGCGGCGCCTTGCAGGCCGCCGAGGCGCAGGTGCGGGGCACGGCGGCCGCGGATTGCCGCCTGGGTCTCGGCCAGGACGCACGCGGCGAATAGGAGCCAGGCCAGCCACGAACACGCGCGGATGGTCGCCAACATCAGAGTCCCGTCATCGCGGGTAGACAGGACAGTCTCGAGGCGTCGCCATCCCGCCAGCTGACCGGGCAGCGGCGACCCGCCGAACCGGTACAGCACGACGGGCAGGCCGACGACCACCGCTACCAGCGCGGCGAGCGCCGCCAGCCCTGTGAGCGCGGTACGTGCGCGAGTGATCATGTCCCTCCTGTCACGCCAGTCACCAGCGACGCCGTTGCGGCGCCGGTACTGGTGAAGGAGTCAACCCCGATCAGCGACAGGAACTTTGTCGGCTGGGTGATCGTCACGCTGACCCGGATAGCCCGCGCGCCATTGGCCGACACAGTGAAGTGGTCATAACCGGCGCCGACGAGATACCGGCGAGCCGCTTCGAGCGCCTGGCCCTGATCCACGACGAACGAGCCCGATGCGTAGGCTCTTGACACGTTGACCGTAGTCGCGCCAGCGCGGGCGGCTTCCTGAGCGACCGCAACGGCGTCCTCATCCGCGGTGAGCTTGGCTCCGCCGTCGACCACGATCCCGGCCAGCGCCGCCAGTACGACGAAGAGAACCACGAGCATGAGCGAGAGCCCGCCCCGCTCAGGATCACGGTTGCCTGAACCACGGTCGCCTGAACCACGGTCGCCTGAACCACGGTCGCCTGAACCACGGTCGCCTGAACCACGGTTGTCTGAACCACGGTGCTTGTCTGCCATATCGCCGATGGTGCTGCGACGGGTGTGACATCTGAGTGACACGCTCATTCAGGCTCACCGCGACCGGTAGATATCGAGCGGACTGGTGAACACGGCCTGCAAGCGGGCGGTGCCGGGCAAACCCGGCAGCGCCAGGTTGGCCAGGGGCACGGTGCAGCTAACGGTCGCGGTCACGGTCGCGGGCTGCCCGGGCAAGGTCGCGAACTGGCTGGTATCGATGACCACGACCGGGACGCAATCAAGGCCGTCGGATTGCAGAGCGGCCTGCGCGCTTGTCCGTCCGGCAGCCTGTGCAGCCGCCGGGGTGAGCGAGATCGACGCCTGCCGGGCAGCGTCGCGCGCCGCCGCGTTGACGGCGCCCTGGGCAATGGTGGTACGGCCCGCGGCAATGACGAGGCCCAGCAGACCCAGCAGGACGGGCGCTAGGATGGCCAATTCCAGAGCGGCGTTGCCGCCGTCGGCTCCGCGCCGCCCATCCGATCCGCGCAGGCGTCCTGCGACATGGCCGCCGGTCACGGTTTGAACTCTTCTACAGGTACCTGCACGGTCTCGGACACGCTCACGACCAGGCCTGGGACAAAGCTGGGAACGTGGCCGCTTACCGTGACCGAGATGGTCGCGCCGGTGTTGCGCCTAATGGTCACCCGCGGCGCGTCGAGGTAGCCCTGGCCGGCTTGCCGAGCGAACGCCATTGCGGCGTCCGGCCCCGCGGCGATGGACGCATTCAGAGCCCTCGCCGCGTCCGCGCCCTGCCGAGCCGCGGCCAGCGCAGCGTTCCTGGCGAGAAACCAGAACGAAGCCTGGATCAGCACCATGATGAACAGGAAGACGAACGGCAGAATCGCGACGTAGCTGAGCGTCAGCGCACCGCTATCGTCGTCGCGCCACCGCCGGCGTCGTGCCTCGCGCCGGGCCATGGCTCAGTTCGGGATCAGCGACTCGAGCGCGCCGAGCTTGCCGGCGAGGAAGGTCGCGAGGGCGAGCGCAGCCGTGACCAGGACGATCGCGATTGCGACCCATTCCAGGCTGAGGGCTCCCGACTCAGGATCGCCCGACTTCGCGGCGGTAATGCGTGCGCGCACTCGTGTCATCAGGCAGTGCGCGACGATCACGTGTCGATCTGTTTGCATGCTTGCACCTTCCTCACTGATGTTCGGCGGCTAGCCGAACAGGCGGTAGAAGTCGGGGAAGATCAAAAGGACCAGGAAACCGCCGGCTAGCAACGCGATCGGGAGCACCATCGTGGTGCTGCGCGCGCCCGCCTGCGCCTTGGTGCCAGCCAGCGCCTGGCTCCGCATGGACTCAGCGCGAGCGCGGAGCGTCTGGAGGATCGTGGCCCCTTCCTGGCCAGCCACTTCCGCGATCTCGGCCAGGTCGCCGAGCTCGCTGATGTCGATCTCGTCCGCCAGCCGGGCCAGGCCATCCCAGGGCGGCCGGGCTCGCCTTGCGGGCCTGATCGAGCGCGGCGCTGATCCGCTCGAACGCCCAGCCGCCGCCAATCTCAGCAGCCGCCTCAAGTGCCTCGGTAGGTGCAGCTCCGGCGCTGCGCTCGAGCGCGACCAGGTCCAGGTAACTGGTCAGCGCGTACCGGAAGTCGACCCGCTTCTGCTTCGCGTGGAAGCGCGTCACGAGGTCGGGCAGGAAGAACATGACACCACCGAGTACCAGCGTCCCGCCGACCGGAATCGTCCACGGCAGCGAGTGCCCGCCGAGCACGGCGAGGGCCGACAGCGACGGCGCTACGGCTAGGCCGAGCGCGCCGTAGCTGACCTTCTTGGCGAGCCAGCCAGCTGGATCCTGGCCGAGCAGCCGCAGGTCAGTTATGGGCACGGGTAGCCAGGGTGCGACGGCGCTCACCTGGCGGCCAAGCCGGACCGGGAAGAGGGCCTGGTCATCGGCCCGGCCACCGTAAGAGTCGAGCCGATCGATAGCGGCCCGCAGGCTCGGGCCTGTCGGGATCAGTTCGTTAATGACCAGCCAGCAGCCGAGGCCGCCTAGAAGCCCAGCGACGACCACCGAGGCGCTCACTGCCGCAGCCGATCTCTCGTGATCGCGACGCCAGCGGCCAGAGCGCTGTTGCGCCCGGCACTCTTGCGTAGGGCACTGCTGCGCGGGCCACTCGACCGAGCATGGCGTCTGCCGGGCCGAAGGCGCCGGGTGCCGAGAGTGACCGGGTTCGCCGCCCCAGGTGCCAGGAACCTGCCAGGCGCCGGGATCGAACCGAGCTGATGGAGCCAGCCGAGCCCGCCCGCGTACAAGACGACGACCAGCATCATCACGACCTGGCCCGGCACCGTCCCGAACGGAGCGGAATACGACTTGTTCAGCATGGCGAAGACGGTGAAGCCAAGCACGAAGACCGTCAGCCACTTCACTGTCGACCGGTGCTGGGCGCGGTCAGCTTCGATTTCACGGCGCGCCGCCACATCGCGCGCCAGCATGACGGCCAGCGAGCTGAGTACCTCGCGAACGGGGCCGCCGCGGCGGCCCGTCGCGATGATGAGCGCGGCAGCGATGCGGTCGCCGGCCGGGTCCCCCACATCCGCGGCGAACGCGCGCAACGCCGCCTCGGTGCCGGTTCTGGCTGCTAAGCGACGACTGAGCGCAGCAACTGCGGGCGAGATCGCCGTCGGCGCCTGCCTAGTCGAAGCCTCAAGCGCATCTTCGAGACCCCGGCTTGCCATCAGCATGTCGGACAGCCGACGGGTCCACTGCTCCAGGCCTTCGAGCAATGCCGCGCGCCGCTCGGCGGGGCGACTCGATGTAAGCCGCGGCAAGTACAGGACGCCCAGGACCGCTGCGATCATCGCGACTGGCCACCGGGTGATCGCCAGGGTGACGAGGCCGGCCGCCAACGCGATCAGCAACCGCCGACGCGCCCCCTTGCTGACGGCAAAGCCCCGACGAGGCGGCATGCCATGTGGCGGCGTAGCGCGGGTCAGCTCGAGCAGGAGCAGAGCGAAGCCCGCGATCGCCAGGCCCCCGGCCAGGCCGGCGAACGCGCTCACCTGGACCACATTCCTGGTGCATGGCCCGGCAGGGACCGATACTCGTCCAGCAGTCCTGCGTCGAAGCCGGCGGCCGCGAGTCGGCTGAGCAAGCCCGCCGATGGCGTGTGGGCGGCGATCGCACGGCCCGTCTGCCGGTCGGGCAGGAACAGCCGGTTGATCGTCGGCCGCTCGGTGTCTCCGGGCGGCATGACCTCCAGGATCTCGGACACATAGCGGACGGTCCGGGTGCCGTCGAAGCCACGTCGCAAATGCACGATCAGGTCCACCGCCATGCCGACGAGAATGTGGATGGCGCGCTCAGCGAGGGCCAGCCCCCCGCGCAAGCCGAGGATCAGGATCCGGTCGAAGGCCTCGGCCGGAGAGTTCGCGTGGAGCGTACACATCGAGCCGTCCTGACCGGAGTTCATGGCCTCGAGCATCGGCATGATTTCGTCACGCCTGACTTCGCCGACTAGTATCCGGCGCGGATTATGCCGCAGCGCATGCGCGATCAGGTCGTGCAGGCTGATGCCGCCGGCGCCTTCGGAATTCGCCTCGCGCGCTTCGAACGCGATCACGTCCGGGTGCTGGGGGAGGTCGTGTAGATAGAGTTCGTACTCGCTTTCCAGCGTCGCCACTCGCTCGCCAGGCGGGATCTCGCTGGCGAGCGCGCGCAGCATGGTGGTCTTTCCGCAGCTGACTCCGCCAGTGACGATGATGTTGCAGCGGCTCTTTACCCCGGCAGCCAGGAACGCCGCCAGCGTGGCGTCGATGGTGCCAAGGTGAGTGAGCGTCGCCAGCGTGGCGTCCAGCTGGCCGTGCCGGCGCAGCGACACGCAGGGCCGCGGCGTCACTGACATGGTCGCGGTCAGTCTGGCGCTGCCGGTGAGGGCGACATTCACGAGCGGGACGGCCGCCGAGAAGTCACGCGCAGTCTGGCCGCCGCGAGTTGCCCACGTCCTGATCATCGAGATCAGTGCGTCATCGGTCGCGGCGACCGGCGGCCCTGCGACGCGCTCACCGCTGGCATAGGTGATCCAGACCTGATCGCAGCCGTTGATGTCGACGTTCTCGACCTGGGGATCGCGCAAGTAGGCCGTGACCGGACCCAGTTCGTAGCGCTGATCGTGTACGGCCTTGGCCAGCTCGTCGATGGCGTTGCCGGCAGACGCAGGCAACAGTCCCGCACGGACCTGCCGCTCCAGCCAGCGCCGCGCGGTCTCCCGGATCACCGGCATGACCTCAGCCGGGCTGGCGCCGTCGTCGAGCCGAGTGCCCACCAGCGCCGTGATCTCGGCGACGCCAGCTATCAGGACGGGATCGCTGAGTGCCGCGGCCGGCGGATCGGGCAGCGCCGCGCCGCCGGCGACGTTCGTACGGTCGCGGGACGGCTCAGGCTGCTCCGGCAACTGATGTCCGGCGATGTGCTCCGGCGGGGCTGGCGGCCACTGCAGCGTCACCGCTACGCCTCGCGCTGCCGCTGGCACTTGCCTCGTCATCCCGCTCCTCCACGGTCCGGTGGCCGGGCGCCCAGCCACTAGCGGAGGCGAATCAACCGGCGTTACCGGACGCTACGGGCAAGATGTGAGGACTGCGTTAGCGCACCGTAAGCACGTACTCTCGGCCGCGCAGCCCCGGCAGGTGGTCAGCCGGGCGAGCGAGAGAGCACATTGGCTCGCCGCACGATCAGACTGGTGCCAACGCAAAGTCTGGGGGGCATCCGCGCTCAGCACCTGCATGCATAGTTGGCCCAGAGCTGCTGAAGTTCTCCCGCGCCGCCTTCTATCAGTACCTGGCAGATTACGGAAGTCCATCAGGAATCGAAGGGCCGGTACGGGACTTCGCCAATCGGTGCGGACGGCCTGTGTTGTTACTTCACCACCGTAAGAGTCTTCTTGGCGGAGGCCGAACTCTTGAAGTTGCCGTCGCCCGAATAGGTCGCGATCAGGGTGTGGCCACCGATGGGGAGCTGCCTGGCGGTCAGCGTGCATCTGCCCGTGCCGGAAGCCAGCGCGATGGCGCAGACGGTGGCGGTACCAGATTTGATAGTGACTTTCCCGGCTGGTGTCCCGGTGTATTGAGGGGAAACCTTGACCGTCAGGTGTTCGGCCTGCTCCTGGCCGTAAGTGATGGTCGTCGCGGACAGCGTGAGCGTGGTCTTCGACGTTGCTTTGGCGACGGTCAGGGTCGTCGCGGCGGAAGTGGATGCGGCGTAATCGGCGCTGCCGCTGTAAGTGGCGGTGAGATGGGCGGTGCCGGCCGCGAACCGGGTGGGGGTCAGGGTGCAGATGCCACTGCCGGAGATGAGGGTGAGGGTGCACGCGGTGGCGGTGCCGGACTTGATAGTGACGGTCCCGGTCGGCGCGCCACCCGCCGACGAGGACACTGTGGCCGTGAGCTTTCCGGACTGTTCTGCACCATAGGTCACCTGCGATGCGGACACCGTGACGGCGACCGCTGAAGGGCTCGTCTCGATCCCCAGCATGTTCTTGTAGTCCAGGTCAAAGGCGAGGGTGCAGTACCCATCCTGCGGGCAGGACAGGCCGTAGACGTCGTTGGAGCCTGCCGAATGGTAATCCTGCTGCACGATACCGACACTGCCGCCGGAACTGCTGACAGCGGTCCAGATGTAATCCGCGCTGCCGCTGCTGGTGGCCTGATCTGTGCCGGCGATGGTGCAATCACCTCCCGGCACGCAGGACAGTCCCTGCACCGAGCCGATCTCGGTGCTGGAGTCGATTCCAGGGATGGCGGCGGCGGCTCCCCAGTTGCCGCTGCTGGTCTCGGCCGCAGCGAACGGCAATTCGGTGGCTGAGCTGGTCTCTTCCATGTCGCCCGCAATCACGCAGTTGCCCGCGGATCTGCATCCGATAAGCGGGGTGCCGGCCGCGTTTATCGCTGATGACGACGGCGGCATGCTGAGCAGCTGGCCCTGTGCCCAGGTGCCGTGTGCCTCATCGACGGTGTACAGCTCCGCTCCGGACGGCGTCGGATGGGTCAATACGACGGCGCAGTCCGAGGGGTCAGGGCACGAGACCGATGTGTTGCTGGCGGAGAGCATTCCCGGCAGCGCCCCGGCGTTGCCCCAGGCGCTCCCGGCCTCCGTGACCGCGAACAGAGTGCCGACAAAGCCGTTCCCGCCGTACTCGCCGCTCGCGGTGCAATAGCCCGCCGCCGGGCAGGACAGCGAGTCCAGGTTGGCGTAGGCACCAGCCGATGGCAGGCTGGCCAGGCCAGGAACCGGCTGCGGCGTCCCCCAGGTGCCATTGTTCTCCTCCAGGGTGAACGGAGTGCTGACGGTCAGGCCTGCGTTGTTCACCCCCTGGTCGGTGTACCTCCCCACGATGGTGCAGTAGCCCGCGGCCGCGCACGACAGCCCATTGACCTGGCTGTATGTCCCAGCCGGCTGATCCGCGCTGGTGACCGCCGCCGCATTCCCCCAGACGCCCGCCCTCTCGCTGACATAGAACGCGGTCGCCACGCCAAGGGTCCCGATGTACCAGCCGGTGGCCGTGCAGTCACCAGGAGCACCGCACGAGACATTGAGCAGAGGCCCGCCCGAGCCGTTGCCCAGGCTGCCTGTCCCACTGATGTCCCGGGCACTCCCCCACACTCCGTTCACCTCGCTCGCGACGATGGGAGTCGTGGTGGCGCCTGACGTGTAGCCCGCGGCCACGCAGTCGCCCAGCGCGGGGCAGGCAATCGCCTGCAAGGTCGCGTTCGGCGCCGAAAATCCTGGGAAGGGCTGAGCCGCCTGCCAGGTGCCACCGGTGGGTCCCGTGGCCGCGCCGGCGGCCTCGCTAGCACCGATCGCAATCCCGGCGCCCGCGCCAACCAGGGCGACGGCCGACACGGCAGCGGCCAGCTTCTTCTTCAGTCGCATGCTCAACCTCACGGTGAGTTCCCGGCAATCCGCCGCGGTGAGAGTGATACAGCGAGCACCGCCGACAAAGCATGTCAGAAGCGGCAATCGAGATCAACAAGTTGCGGGCGCGTAACGGGCATATTCGAGCGCGCTAGTGCGCGGCCGCACGCGGAGTGAACTGGAACTCCCCGCGCCGGTTCGGCGCTGCGGACGAAATGGCGGCGGCCGAAGCGGCGGGGTTGCACTACTAGAGAACGACGTATGCAACTGCCATGATTAACGCCGAAGCGGCGTAAGCCGTGAGTGCCAGTAAGCCGGGGGCCTTCGGTGACCGCGATCTCCACGCCCGCCCTGCCGCAGGTGCCGAGGCACATCAAGGTGAACGGGCACCGCATTCACCTGCGCCTGGTGCAGCAGCTGATCTGGTCCTTCGCTGCGGCTACCGCCGGGGCTTACATCATCTCCGCCCTGTACTACCTCATCATCCAGGTGCACTGGTCAGCAGGCGGCCACACCATCCTGTACCTCAGACCGCAGTGGAACGGCTTGTTCGCGACCAAGTGGTGGCCGCAGGCCAGGCACGACGTCCGGGACGTCTACGAGGGCGCGCTCGCCACGCTGCTCGTCAAGTCGCTGCTGGCGAACTGGAAGAAAGCACATAGCGAGAAGGTGGGCGCGTTCCGTCTCATCACCGCCCCGCTCCTGATCATCGTCGCGGCGCTGCCGATGGTCGTCGCTGGCATCTGGGTGATTAACTTTGCCGGGCCGTGGGTGTGGCACCACACCGAAGGGCACCGGGTCCTACACCTGACCGTGAGCATGCCGGCGTGGCTTGGCACGTTCCTGTCCACCTGGAACTGGCAGCCGTTGCTGATCGGCATCATCGCCGGCCTGGTGGTGCACCGCCTCTACCGGCCGATCGGGAACACGATCCAACTGTTCTTCATCGAGCTCGGCGTCAACAGGGCCCGGTCCGCCGGCCAGATCCCCGCGTGGGTGCGTCACCCCATCTCGCCGCCGGTGATCAGGGAGCGATTTGCCTGGATGATGGACAGCGACGTGCCGATCGAACGGCACGGCGCGTGGATTCGAATTGTCACGCCGATCATGACCGTGATCCTCATCCTGCTCGCTCTGTATGGCGCGTACATCCGGCTCTGGTTCGCCAAGCACGGGACGCCTGGTCACCTGTTCTGATCAGCGCGCCTCGCTAGTAGGTGATCTTCAGACCACATCGCTCACCTCTAGCAGGTGCCGGGTTGGCGCTAGCGGCAACGGAACCCTCGCCCAGTGACCGTGGCTGCCGCGCAGCAGGCCCGCCGCCGCGCTAGACACCGGCACGGATGTCGCCGCGGCTGGTTCAGGGACTTAAGGCCGCCTCTGCCAAGGCTCTCGAACCGTAAGACCAGCACGCACGTCGCCGATAGCCACGCGGGCCTCTGCACGGAGCAGCGGGGTCAGCCCGTCGGCATCGAGCAATTGCTCATACAGGGTTACCGCCCGATCGGCGTCCCACCGACTGACCGCCTTGATCGCGGCGGCGCGGACGACCAGGTGCGGATCGCTCAGCGCGCGCTCGATGCACGGCCTAGCTGCCGCATCGTTGCAGCGGCCGAGCGCGCTGACCGAGTTATAGCGGCACAGCCAATCCTTGTCGGCAACGTGCTGGCACAAGATAGCTGTGGCACGCGGATCATCCACACCGCCGAGGATCGATAGAAGCGTGACGTTCATTTCCTTGCCGGCGATCGCGTCCATGAACGCCGATGGCGCCGCAACCGCGACGACCGACAGCGCGGCCGACCACCGGTCACTGGCGTCCCGGCCATCCACATCGGGGATCGGATTATCGAACGGCTCGGACCGCCTCGCCGAAGGCGAGGCTGACAATCCGCCGCGCACCGGCATCGCCGGTGGCAGCCAGCACAGCGGCCGACTCATCATCCTGCTCCCGCAGATACCGGGCGATCGCCGCATCCACCGGCTCGCGACCCTGCATGGCCACATCGTAGTGAAGCGCAGGACCCTTGATCACTCGCGACCGTAGCCAGCTACAGGACCGTCCGGCGCAGACCTCACAACTCTGGCTCGTCACACCGCCTAGTCGCTGCTTGCGATTCGCTAGCCTGGGCGCACATTGGGTGGCCGGATTGAGCAGCCGACCACGGACCGCCCACGACGACTTCAACCGAGAGGGACCAGCATCTTCGCCGCAGATGCCGAAGCCAGGCCGAGGCTTGTTCCGCGAATCCGCAGCATTCTGAATAAGCTCCGTTCAGCTCACGAGCGCAGATCGCCGTCTGGATGGCGACTCCGTATCACTGAGCGTTTTATTTCGCCGACCGGGCCTTTCGTGGAGATGGCTCGGTGCCGCGGCTGAGCAATTTCGGGCGCGCATGCGTCAAGGCACGCTGCCCCGTGGCACTACCCATCGCATCGGCTGCCCGGTGACATGTCCGATGAGGTCGTAATCGCCGTCGTAATGCAGGAGCGTTACCTGCTCCCGGGCCGCGACAGCGGCGATTAACAGGTCGGGGAAGCCGACTGCCCTGGCATGCCCCGCGCGCCATAGGACGGCCTGCACTTCCAGCGCGCTATGCCAGTCCTCATCGTGGGTGGCGAACCATTCGTAGCCCTCTGTCCGGTCAGCTCTGACGAGGTCAAACTCGGCGGCACTGCGTATCGCCCAGCCGAGCTCAAACTCGATGACACCGCAGGTCGCGACCAGCCCGGCCTCGATAAGCGGGCCTAAAAATGCCGCTACCGCGCTCCTGTGCAGCCGGGCCAGTGCGCTGGTGTCAGCCAGATAGCTGGCTACCGCTGCCATGCGGCGCGCATAACTTCCTCGTCTGCCAGGTCGGGCAGCTCGCCGGACCTAAGCCTCTGCAGATCACGGCGGCGCGCGGCAAGAGCTGTGACCTGGCGCAGGGCAGCGTTAACCGTGTCTTTCTTCGTTGCGGTCTTCAGCACCTTCTGTGCGGCCGCGAGCTGCTCGTCGTCCACGTCTATCAGTGTCTTGGCCATACGCGGTCCCCCTGTCTCTCAATCAGTATATCTCGCTCACCTACCTGCGGATATACTCAACAGTCGGGCAACGTCCGCGCCGGCGGGGGCTGGCGGCCAGTTCAGGCTCATAGAACACCGCCCGCGGCCGTGGGGTCGTGCGTCCTGACATCTTCGAGGCCACGTAGCGCGTCGCCAGCTGTCCGGGCTGAGCGCAAGAGCGCGCCGGTTGTGAGAGTCCGGTGGCCACCGAGGCCGTCGGAGAGCAGTGCCGCGCTGCGCGCATCATCGGCCAGGCCGGCCGCGACGGGGACGCCGAGCGCATGCCCGACCTCCCGCGCCGAATGTGTGCCCTGCCGGGTCAGCAGCAGCGCAAGCCGCGAGCTGTCCCCGACCAGCTGCATCAGGATGTCGACTCGCGCTCGTGCCGACCACACCTGCCGAAGCGTCGGGCGCATGACGATGGCGATGGTCCGCGCCGCCGACAGGACTGCCAGCGGCTGACTGGGTCCGGCGTCAAGCCGCCCGCAGTCCGCGATGACATCGGCATCCTGCGCTGTCAGCGTCCCGGCCACGGCCGGCCACGCCGATGCCAGACCCAGCGCCTGGCGCGGATCAGTCAGTCCCGGCAGCACCAACCTGGTCCGGTCGTCATCCAGCGGGATCAGCTGCGCGACAAGAGCAGCCGCAGCCGCGCGGCCGTCTCGCCCGGCCTCAATGGCGTGCTCCATCAGGCCCTGACTGGCAGGCACATGACCCATTAGGAGGCCGGCTAGAACGTCTCCGCCGCTCGGGTCGCACTCCGCGACGATGACGGGCGACGGCCATGCCAGCGCGAGCGCGACAGCCGCTGTGGTGACTCCCGGCGAGCCGCCGGCGGATACCAGCGCATAGAGCTCTCCCACTCTTAACCCCGCTTCGTCACGATCAGCGCGAACTGGCCGGTGGACACCTGGCTGGCAACCGCGGCCGCGCTGCTGTCACTGACCAGCAGATCGACGACATCGAATCCGTCTTGATCAGGGACGTTGTTTACGGCCTCGACCACGCCAGGCACTGGCACACTCAGCGAGGGCGGGCCAGCCGACGAGCCAGCCTGGCCTTGCTGACCCGACGTCGCGACGACGAGCACGTGATCACCCTGCTCGAGGCCGCTGGCCGGCAGTGCGTAGGGCTTGGTCGGCGCGGCGATGAGCTCCTGGCCGGACGCGGGCGGCTGCGTCGTGGTCAGGTCCGACGGCGCGAGCAGCGTCGAGGGCCGCAGCGTGACTGCCGCGATCTCGCCGCTCGCCTGATCGATCTGTGCCGCCGGAATGACCTGGATGCCAGACCCGACAGTGACGGTCGTACGCGCCAGGTCCGCTGGGGTGATCACCGCGCCCGCCGGTACCGCCTGCGTCACCATGACGACGGCAACCTGATGGTCGGCTCGCTGGTAGATGGCCGCGGAGACAACCACGCCCGCCCCGGCCATCGCCACGGCAAGCGCGATCATCGCCGGCCGGCGCCGCCGCGGCAGCCCGCGCAGCCGCCCGGCGTCCTGGCCATCGATGCCGCGGTGGCCCGTCCCGTTCGCGGCGATGTCAGTCTCGGGAAAGTACGCGGTTCCGATTCCCGCCGAACGGTGGTTGCTCACGGGCTAGTCACCAGGGCCTCTCCTTGCGCCACAGAAACCGGGAAGTTGACCGGAACCGGCAGGGCGGCATCCAGAATCCCGCCAGACCCGCCGGATCCTGTCCAGCTGATCTTCCAGGTCACGGCCACCGACGCCTGATAGGCGTTGCCGGGCTGGCCCGCGGACGGTGTCAGGTATGTATAGGAGCAATCGGTTTGTTGCGCTGCCGCTGGTCTCTGCGGGTCGTAGGCAGTCCCCGGCCCGAGGCAGCTAACCGGACTGAGGCCGCCGCCAGGCTCGAAAGTCAGCCTGACCGGCGCGGCCGTGACAGAAGCCCAGACCGGACCCGCTCTCACCGTCACGGTCCGCGCGTGCCAGCTGCGGGCCGTTATCCAGAACCACTCGGGCAAGCCGACGAGTCCGTCGTGCCCATGCGGCGGCGCTGTGCTCGGGCTCAGGTGCGGCACGTGCAGCTCACCCATAGCCGTGATGAGCAACTCCTGCGGCGTGACCGCCGCCGCTCCGGTCGCATTGCTGACCAGAACGGCCGGCGCGGCCGGGCCAGCCGCGCCGCCCGGGCAGTACAGCAGCGCCCAGCTCTGGCCGTTGGGCGGCGACCAGGACAGCCCGAGATTCACCGCCTGAGCCTGACCGAGCGCGATCGTGGTGCAGGAGCTGTGCACGGTGGTCCGCTGACGCCAGACCCGCCGCTGCCGCTGCCAGATCCGCCGCTACCGCTGCTGCCGGATCCGGAGAAGCACGGCACCGGGATAACGGTGCCATCGACATACGGATTGCAGCCGCCGTTCCCTCCGCCGCTGGCCGCCGCCGGCGTCGCGTGGCTGGCGGCCAGGCCGGCTGCCAGCACGAGCGCGGCTACCAGGCTGAGCTGCGCTCTGATCGCGCGATTCATGGGGTACATGGCACGTCCTCGACGAGCTGGAACTGCACCAGCCAGTGACCAGAGACCTGCTCAAGGCGGGTGACAAGATTGGCGCGCGTTGTGCCGGCTGAGCCCGGCACTGTCTGGGCAGTGGCGATGTTGACCAGGCCCATCCTGCTGGTGTTGTCGCAGTCGTGAACAAACGCGTGCTGGCCTGCGACGGTCACGCTCAACACATGCAGGACGTCCTGGCCGTAGAATCCCTCGCCTCGAGACCAGATCGCGTTCATCGCCTGGACCAGTCCGTCGATCCGGCTTGCCGCAAGGTAGGGCCGCAGCAACTGGCGTGCACTGGAACTTCTCCTGGACTCGTCGGCCTGGGCCAGCGCAGCCGTGTAGCCGACCAGAGCGGCGACGACCTGCTGCCGCGGTGTCACGGCAGCAGGCGAGCTGATCGCTGCTGTCGTGTGCATCGGCTTGGCTGGCAATCGGACCGGGACGACGGTCCCCGCGCATCCGGCGAGCGCGGGGATAAGGCCGGTCGCAGCCACGACTGGGGGCCAGCGCCGTCGTGGCGATCGGCTGCAACGGCCGTTGTCGCATGATGCGCCCGCGGCGGGCAGACGTGATGTCATTCAGCACTCCACAGGTTCGGCTGTCTCGCACAGTCCGCTGAGCGGGTCTTGGATGATGAGTCAGCGATCTGGACGCTAGGGCCGGTCCGTGAGCGCCTGGTTAGCGGCGCGTTAGCGCCCAGCTAGGTCCCGCACGCCGTGCACTGTGGCCGGCCGACGACGCGCGCCCGACGCCACGGACCGCAACATCAGGTCCGGGCTGTCGGCCAGCATCTGCCGCAGCAGTGCCTGCGCTTCGGGGCCGGGGTCCTGACCGAATTCGCGTGTCGTCAGGTCTCGCAGCCGGGTGTAGGCGGCTAGTGCTGCTGACTTCTGGCCGCAGCGGTAGAGGGCGAGCATGAGCTGCACGTGCGGATGCTCGGCCAGCGGATCCGCGGCGATGACCGCGCGGATCTGCTCGAGTACGTGGTGGTGCTGGCCGAGCGCGAGGCGCGCGTCGAGGAGCCACTCCCGCACGTCGCGCCGCTGCTCGAGCAGCGCGCTCACGGTGAGGCGCATGGCCGGCGTATCTGGCAGGTCGATGAGGGGCGGGTCGCGCCACAGGCTGCATGCCTGAGCGAGCAGCCGGGCCGCGTCCTCGGGGCTGCCGCTGTCGAGCGCGTCTCGGCCGTGAGCGGCGAGGTCCCCGAAGCTCACGATGTCGAGCTCACCCGGCTCGACGAGAATCCGGTACCCGGCCTGATGCGTGATCACGCGATCGTGGCCAGCCAGCGCGCGACGGAGGTCACGTATCCGCACGCGCAGAGCAGTCTCGGCGTCGCCGGGCGGGCTGTCGCCCCACAGCGCATCGATCAGCTGCGTCCTGGTCGGGGGCCGCCGCTCGTAGAGCAGCAGGACCGCCAGCGTGCTGCGCTGCGAAGGCCGCGCGAGCAGCAGCGGCGCGCCTCCATCAGCTTCAGCTAATAACGGCCCGAGGACGCTGAATCGCATTGGCGGCTCCGTGAACTAGAGCGGCAAATGGAGACCGACATATGGCCGGTTGACTCCGCAATTGCCCTAGCACGATACGCGGTTCCAGGTTGACGGCGCCTGAATGCGGCATCTGCTGAGATCGCTTGTGGGCTCAGTAATACCTTGGCAACGCCGACGTAACTCGAATATGCATCCGCGACGCTTTCTTGCCGCGCTCACACCGCTCTCCGCTCCGGAGCCGCCCTGCCTGTCCTCGTTAGCCCGACAACGCGGCGGCAAAGAGGTCGCCGCTGGCATCGACGCGCTCGACCACCTGGTCGGCTGTAAACACGAGGTCAGCAGCGATCTTGCAGGCCTCGACTTCATCCCAGCTAACCGGCGTCGACACCGTCGGCTGCGGCCGGGCTCGCAGCGAGTAAGGCGCCACGGTTGTCTTCGCCGCGTTGTTCTGGCTCCAGTCGATCAGGACCTTGCCTGGCCGCAGCGCCTTCGTCATCCGCGACACAACCAGCTTGGGCTGCTCCTGCTCAAGCCGCTCGGCGAGTTCCTTGGCGAGGTCGCTGGTCTCCGGCGAGGTCATGTCGGTGACGGCCGCGTACAGCTGGAGCCCCTTGCCGCCCGACGTCTTCGCGACCGGCGTGAGCCCGAGCTCGGCCAGCAGCGGTCGGAGCAGCAGCGCGACCTCGCAGCATTCCACGATGGTGGCGGGCGGCCCCGGGTCCAGGTCGAAGACGAGCAGATCGGGCTCGCCGATATGCGGGTACCGCCACATCGGCGTGTGCAGCTCCAGCGCGGCCAGGTTGGCCGCCCAGATCAGCATCGGCAGGTCGCCGCCGAGGAGATACTCGATCGTTTCCCGCGACTTGGTGGAGCCCGGCGAGGCGATCCTGGCCGTAGTTACCCAGTCCGGCCGGTGGGCCGGGGCGTTCTTCTGGTAGAAGAAGCTGGCGTCGACGCCTTCGGGGTAGCGCTTGATCGTCACGGGGCGCGAGGCGATGTGCGGCAGCAGGACCGGCGCGACATGCAGGTAGTAATCGATCACCTGCGCCTTGGTGAATCCGGCGGCCGGGTACAGGACCTTGTCCAGGTTGGACAGTGCCAGCGTGCGGCCGTCGACCTCGACCTGCACCTTCCGCGCGTCAGCGTTCACGGACAACCTCCGCCGGGTCCTTGTCGTTGCGCAGTCCTTTGTAGGCAGGTGCGCGGAGCCGCCCGGACTTCGTCCAGTCGGCAAACGCCACCTCGGCCACGAGCTCCGGCTCGACCCATCGCGCAAAGCGCGCGTCCTCGGGCGGGACACTACCCGCGAACGGCGAGGTATCACGGCCGAGTGCGGCCAGCCGGTCGCCCAGCATCCGAAGCGTCTGCTGCGTGAACCCGGTCCCGACGTGCCCGCTGTAGACAAGCGCGCCGCTGGCATCGTGCACGCCGACCAGCAGCGAGCCGATCCAGCCCGCCCGGCCGCCTTCGCCGGGCTTCCAGCCGCCGATGACGACCTCCTGCCGCCGCACGTTCTTGATCTTGCGCCAGGCCGTCGTCCGGCGGCCAGGCTCATACTTCGAGCTGAGCCGCTTGGCCATGATGCCCTCGAGGTGCTGCTGCAGCGACACCGCCTGGATGTCGGCACCGGACTCGCCCACGAAGGCCGGGGGGACCTGCCAGCGACCGCCATCCAGGCCCAGGCTCTCCAGCAGCTCCCGCCGTCGCGCGTACTGCTCGCCCAGCAGCGGGCGACCATTCAGCCACAGCACATCGAAGGCGAGGTAGCTAACCGGAACCTGCGCCGCAAGTACCCGTGCCTGCGCTGCTGTGCTGATGTTCATGCGCTGCTGGAGCGCTTCGAAGTCTGGCCAGGCGCTGTCGCCGAAAGCAACGATCTCACCGTCGAGGACTGCCTGTTCAGCGGTGACTGCCGCAGCCAGGCCAGCTAGCTCCGGGTAGACGAATGTGATGTCACGAGACGTCCTCGACGTCAGCCGGACCTGATCACCAAGGACGAAGGCGAGGGCACGCAGCCCGTCCCACTTCATCTCGTACGCCCATCCGGCATCCTCGGCCGGCAGCGTGCCCGAGGTAGCCAGCATCGGCGAGAGATCCGCGGGTGGCTCACGGCGCGCGTCGTCGGCGGTCACACCCGATCTTTACCCGACCGGACGATCGCTTGGCGAGCGCCCCCGCCGCAGGCCGCCTCGCCAGCTGGGGTCAGCCCATGGTCTTGGCGCCGTCGATGGCCTCCCGGATGATGTCGGCGTGCCCCGCGTGCTGCGCCGTCTCCCCGATGACATGCAGCAGGACGAGGCGTGCGGACCAGCGCGCCCCCGGCTCGTTCCAGGGCGCCTCCGGCAGCGGCTGGGAGGCATCCAGGTCGGGCAGCGTCGCCAGCAGGTCGTCGGTCTGTTTGGCGGCATCCGTGTAGTCGTCTAGCAGCCCCGCCAGCGTCTCGCCGGGCAGCATCCGGAAGCCGTCAAGCCATGCCTGCGTACGCTCGGCGTCGTCCCATCTGCCCATGGCCACCGGGCCTTCTGCGATGAATCCCGCCCAGCCCCGCTCGACGGCCGTGACATGCTTGATGATCCCGCCCAGGCAGAGCTCGCTGGCTGTCGGGCGCAGCGCCGCCTGCTCGTCCGTCATGTCCCTGCAGGTAAACCGCAGGAAGCCCCGGCGCTTGGCCAGACTCTCCGCCAGGTCCGCCCGCTCGCCGGTCAATGTCTGATCCACGGTGCCCATCTGCACAGTCCCCTTGTCCGCAGTCCGCTCCTCCACAGAGCCCATATCTGCACGCTAGCGCGGGGGTGTGACATTCGGGGGGGAGGGCCGCGGTCGGCTCCCCGACCTTGCCTAACCCTCAAGCCGGCTCCGCGGGGCCGGGCCGAGGTGGACTAGATCGGCCCCGTTCCCTGCCGGATACAGGCGCCTTGAGTACGTCGCGATATCGATCCCCGGCCGACGCATCGCGGGCGTTGTTTGGGGTAGCGCTCAAGTGTCGCGCACATGTCCTATAGATCTAATGGGGTTTACCGTTAGGGAGGAAGCCGTGGCGCTGCCGGACTTCTTCGTGGCGGGTGCGCCCAAGGCGGGCACGACTGCCCTTCACGCCGCGCTGGCCCAGCACCCGGAGCTGTACCTTTCTACGGTCAAGGAGCCCAAGTTCTTCCTGACCGACGGGGCGCCGCCATCACAAGGCGGCCCCGGTGACGCAAAGACCTACCGCGAGCACGTCTGGCGGCGAGCGGACTACGAAGCCCTCTTCGACGCCGCGCCGCCGGGGACACTGCGCGGGGAGTCGACTCCGTTTTATCTCTACCGGCCGGACGCCCAGCAGCGGATCAGGACCATGATCCCGGACGCGCGCCTGATCATCGTGGTGCGCGATCCGGTCGAGCGAGCGCACTCGAACTGGACTCACCTATGGTCATCCGGGCTGGACCCGATCGACGACTTCGTGCGGGCCTGCGCGGCTGAGGACGAACGAGTCGCAGCTGGCTGGGCTGACTTCTGGCACTACAAGCGCGTCGGCCTCTACGGACAGCAGCTGCGGCATCTCCACACGGTCTTCCCGACCGAGCAGGTGCTGGTCTTCCGTTACCGCGACCTCGTCGAGGATCCGCCGGGCACGCTGGACCGGATCTGCGGCTTTCTGGGCGTCTCCGGGGGGCAAATCGACCACCTGCCGCGCGAGAACGTCACGGCACATCCTCCGCAGACGCTGCGGCATCAGTACATGTCCAAGGCAGTTCGGGCGGCGTCGGCGATCACGGCGCGACTGCCTGGTCATCGCGGCAAGACCATGATCGACCGGCTGGAGGGCAGCCTCCAGGAGGGCGCGGCCCCGCGCCTGCCCCTGACGTGGGAGGAGCGGCAGGCCTTGCTCCCCTACTTCGAGGCCGATATCCGGCTGCTCGAGGAGGTCACGGGGCAGGACTACACCAGCTGGCTCCGGCCGCGGGAAGACTCCGGCGGCCTCGTCGGCGCCAGGCCAGCGGGCCAGCGGCAGGCCCGCAACGGCAGGCCCCGCGAGTTCTAGCCGGTCGGCGTCTGGGAGCGCAGCTCGGTCCGCAGCTCGTGCCGGCCGTCTGGCCTCGTCACCTCGTAATACCAGCGCTCGCGGCCATTCCCGAGGTCCACGATGTCCAGGTAGCGCAGGCCACCGCGGCCATCAGGCAGCGCCCCGACCGGAGCCGTGCCGATCGCCGTCAGCGCATCCGGCGACTCGCCGATGGCAACGCCAGTCCGCTCTTCGTAGTTTTCCGCCGCGCTGGCCCGGCCGTCGTAGTAGGCCACGATCTCGCCCGGCGTGAAGCGCACCGCGCTGACCCGCACGCCCCTCGAGTCCCACTCGCCGGGCCGCGGCGTCAGGGCGTGTCCGTGCCACGTCCACTCGACGCCATCGGCGCTGGTTGCGTAGTCGGTTGTCATCCGATCCGTATTGGCGGGATCGGCGAGCGGATGTACCGACGCCCAGAGGTGCCACACACCCGACTGGCTGACGATCACCGGGTCCTTGACCGCCGTGACGGTGTCGCCGGGCAGGACAACGGCGCTCTGCCGGGCGTCGAAGGCGTCGGGCGTCTTGGCCTCGAGCAGTTCGACTCGCCAGTGCTTGGTCCCCGGCGTGGCGCAGCTGAGGTAGAGCCGCCAGTCTCCGGCCAGGGTCCGCACCAGCGTCGGCCGCTCCAGCGACTCGGTATCCATCTCAGCCTTGGTGATCACCTGGATGGTCTCGAAGTCCACGCCGTCAGCCGAGCGCGCTAGCGCTACTGCGTAGCCCCGGCCCTGGCCGACCGGCCGCCGGAGCCGGTATGCAAGGACGATCTGGTCGCCATCGCGAACCGCGCTCGGGGCGCCTGCCCACATGCCTGGCTCGGCCCCCGGAGGCTCGATGGCTAGGACGGAGCGCTCGGGCGATGGTGCCAGGTCGGTGAGCTGACGACTACCTTCTGTGATCACAATGCGAAGAATAGGCGATGTGCGGCGGTTCCCTGACCCGCCGCGACACGCTAAAAGACCAAGGGAACGGGAACGGGAACGGGGGCGCTGGCGTGCGCCCCCGTTCCTTGTACTAAGCCGACTATCGCGCCACCCGGCCTGTCCAGGCTTTGGCGGTCAGACCGCGATGCCGGTCAGGGTCACGGTCAGCGTGTGCCTCCCGTTCACGTCCCTCCAGATGATCTTGTATCGAGTCGTGAACATCCCCTTCTTGGTTGGGGTGAAGGTCACCGGGAGCAGCAAATCGGAATCCGGATTGAACGGCATGCCCGGCTGCCGGCTTCAGTGGCGTGCCGAACGGCGCCTCGACGGCCGAGGTTCGCTGCACGAGGCTCTCGGTGTTACCGGTGTTGGTGACCTGGACGTAGGCAAGTGCTTTCTTGCCTACCGCGATGTTCCCGAAGTTCACCACCGGATTGGCGGCAGTCAGCTGGCTTTGGGCGCTCGTCGATACCCCGGACAGGTTGACGATGGCCGACGTCCCGCTGCTACCCGCGATCGTGAAGGAGCCAGTAGACGTCCCGACCGATGTCGGCGCATACATCACCTGCACGGTGATCGTCTGGCCGGGAGGAATCGTCGTGCCAAGAGCGGGCATGTTGGTAACGGTGAACGGCCCCGACGGCCGCGTGACCGAGGTTACGGTCTGCGTGGTCGTGCCAAAGTTGGAGATGTTCACCGTCTGGGGAATCTTGATCCCGAGCGGCACCGGGATGACTCCCTGGTCCGGCGCCAGCGGGAACGTCTGCGTCGCCGGTGTCGCGTAGAGGCCGTCCAGAGTGCCCTCGCGCGGTCAGTGGCACGGCCACGGTCGGGAAGGTAGACGAGCTAGTGCTCAGCGACAGCGACCCGCTGCTTCCACCTGGTACCGCAGGTGTGAACTTCGTCTGAACAGTCAGCTTGTCGCCCTTGGTTAGGGCGACCGGGAAAGTCACCGGGATCGGAGTAGTGCTGCCCTTTTTGGTCATGCTTGCCTGGCCGACGCCGAACTCGCTGGCCGTCGTCGTCTGCGTGTTGTTAGCGCCGGTACTGGCGGTCGCTCCGGTGATGATGACGCTCTTCGTCGCGGTTACCGAGACCGCCTGGGTGCTCGTCGAGCCGACCGCCGTCGACGGCAGGGTGGCCGTCGTGGCCACGGCGGGCGCCGCCGCCCCGGGCGCGGCGTAAGCGACCACGTGACCGTCACGGGTGCCGACGTAGACCCAGCCCTGGCTGGTCGCCGGGATGGAGAACTTGGCGGCCGTGAACGTGTTGGAGTGCCAGATGGGCGTCAGCTTGCACATGTGGGTCGAGAGGCACGGACTGGACGAGGTGCCGTTCGATGCCACGTTCCCGAATTCATAGGCTTCGAGCATCGAGCCCGCGCCGGACTTGGTGGTGGTGTTCGGGGTGTAGACCTCCCAGATAACCGCCGACGACGCGTTGTCGCCGCTGGACGTCACCACGGGGGAGCCGGAGGTGTAGCCGTAGGTGAGCGAGCTAGTGGCGATGTTAGTGATCAATGGCTTATTTGTGCTGGTGACCGCAAAACGGAACACCCGCATCGCGTCGTCCTTGCCCACCGAGATCAGGAAGTCATTGTCGACGTGCTTGGTGTGAGAGTTCGCGATGGTCACGGGGGTGTCGCCGAAGATCGCCGGGTGGCCCCACTCGCCGCCGTAAGCCTTGGTCACGAACAGGTCTTTGTCGGTACCGCCAGATCCTTGCTCGCGCCCGCCGAGATTGTCCCTGTTCAGCATCCAGGCCTGGCCGTTCTTCCCGATCTGGATCAAGGTATTGAGGCCGCCGACCGAGAATGGCACTCCCACAGGCCCGCCCGACCCGTAGTCCTTGTCGGCCGCGTCCCACGACGGCGCCGCCGCCGGACTGAAGAAGTCCTTGGCCGACAGCGTCCCATTGCTGTTAACCGCGAGGCGGATCACCGACTCGGCCAGCTGGCCACCCGGCGAGGAGCCCGCGCGCTTTACCGGCGACACCCCGTTGCCGGAGGTGACGAAGATCCGGCCGGACCCGTCGGACATAATGCCGCCGCCGCCCTGCCAGATCCCGGCCTCGTCGTAGGTGACTCCGGATTCGTCGCTCCACAGCGTCGCGGTGTGGTTCGAGATGTCGACCCTAGTGACATAGCCGTCGTAGGGCTTGTGGTCACAGTGCGAGGCGAACGCCCCGTAGACGGCTCCGCCCATGACCAGCACGCCAGGCCGTTCCATGTTGTACTTGGCGCTGAACGAGACGTGCGAGTCGTTGCTGGGGTGGCCAGTGATCAGGGTCTTGTGGATGACGCTGCCGGTGGCAGGGTCCATCTGGACCATGTAGTACTGCGGCGCGCCACTGGTGATGATGTTGGCGAAGAAGTAGATGTCGCCAGTGGTCGAGTCATACGCCGGGGTACCGGTCACGCCGATGTCCGGGGTCAGGTCGGTGCAGGTCTTCAGCGTGGGATCGCTCCCGATCACGAACGGGCTGCCGAGCGACGTGTGCCATTCATACGCGCCGGTTCCAGCGTTGAGCCCGTAGACCTGGTCGGTCTCGGAGGCAACGATGACCGTTGAGCCAACGACGAGCGGCTGCGCGTATACCGAGCCGGCGACGTTGGCAGTCCATCGCGGCGCAGATGAGAACGTCTTGACTGTCGCCGGACTCAGGTTCGGCTCGCCCGAGTCCCAGCCGTTGCGCAGCACGTTCTGTGACGCGGTGACGTCATCAGCAAGCGCGAGGCCGGTCGTGCCCGGCACAACTCCATTGACAATCGGCAGCACGCCGACGACCAGTGCAAGCCCGGTCGCGGCAAGAGCCAGCCGCTGGGCGAAATGCTGGCGAATACGAAATTTTGGCCATATGCGCACGGAGATTCTCCCCAAATCAACGAGGCGACAGCCTGGCAGCTCTGCCTGATCGTGGCGCAAAAATAGCGCCGCGAGGCGTTTGGGCAATGCCCCAGGACACGCGATTGCCTTTTGTTGACGCTCCGCACCCCCGTTTAGATGACGCCGTTATCGCACTGTGTCCGTCTGTTTCCCTCGTGGTCACAAGATCGGCGCTACTGAGCGACTCGGGCCATCGGACCGCGCCGCTATCGCGCCGTGTCCGCTCTCTCAGCTCTCGCTCAGGAACAGAAACGGGGGCGCTGGCGAGCGCCCCCGTTCCTTGCTCAACCGGATACCTATCTCACAGTTGCTCTCTCGTTGCGAGATCGGGCGGTCAGACCCCGGTCCCGGTCAGGGTCACGATCAGCGTGTGCCTGCCCGTCACATCCGTCCAGTGGAGCCTGTACTGAGTGGTGAATGTCCCCTTCTTGGTGGGCGCGAAGGTCACCGGAAGCAGGAGGTCACCGTCCGGGTTGAAGGGCAGCCCCATGGCCGGCGCGAGCGGTGCGGCAAACGGCACGCTCAATCTCCTGATTCCGTTCACCGTCGTCGCGGTGTTGCCGGTGTTGGTGACCTGGATGTAATCGGCTGCCTTCGTGCCAACCGGGATGGATCCGAAATCAACAGTGGGCTTAGGCGCCGTTCCGTGGCTCACCGCGGCATGAGCAGTGCTGGCTCCGGTGGGAGTGACCACGGCAGTCAGCTGGCTCACGGCCGGAGTTCCGATCGCCGAGAGGGCGACCACGGCCTTCTGCCCGCTGCTACCGGCGATGGTGAACGACCCGGTGGCCGCGCCTGGCGACGTCGGAGTGTAGGTCACCTGCACGGCGATCGACGCGCCCGGATTGAGCTTAGTGCCGACCGCCGGCAGGTTGCTGGCGGAGAACGGAGCCGACGGCGGCGTGACCGAGGTGATGGTCTGCGTCACGGTGCCGAGGTTAGAGATGGTGACGATCTCCGGCTTCTGGATCCCGACCGGCACGTCGATGGCGACAGGCCAGTCGGGCGCCCACGGGAATGTCTGCGTGCTCGGTGTGGCGTAGATCCCTTGCTGCGTGCCCTCTGCGGTGAGGGGCACGTCCACGGTCGGGGCCGCGCTCGAGTCGGTGCTCAGCGACAGCGTGCCGCTGCTCCCACCCGGAGCAGCGGGCGTGAAGCTCGTCTGGACACTCAGCTTGTCTCCCTTCTTCAGGGTGATCGGGAAAGTCACCGGCGCGGGGGTGCTGGTGCCCATCTTGGTCACGGTCGCCTGGCCGACGCCGAACTCGCTGGCCGTCGTGGTCTGCGTGTTGTTAGCGCCGGTGCTGGCGGTCGCGCCGGTGATGGTGACGCTCTTCGTCGCGGTGACCGAGACCGCCTGGTTGCTCGTCGAGCCGACCGCCGTCGACGGCAGGGTGGCCGTCGTGGCCACGGCGGGCGCCGCCGCCCCGGGCGCGGCGTAAGCGACCACGTGACCATCACGGGTGCCGACGTAGACCCAGCCCTGGCTGGTCGCCGGGATGGAGAACTTGGCTGCCGTGAACGTGTTGGAGTGCCAGATATTCGTCAGCGTGCACATGTGAGTCGACAGGCACGGGCTCGGCGTGCCACCGGTGGAGGCGACGTTGCCCAGCTCATACGCCTCGAGCATCGAGCCCGCACCGGTCTTACCGGCCGTGTTCGGGGTGTAGACCTCCCAGATGACCGCAGACGTCGGGTCGGCGCCGTTGGACGTCACGACCGGGGAGCCCGAGGTGTAGCCGTAGGTCAGCGAGCTGTTGGCCACGTTCGTCAGCCATGGCTTGTTCGAGCTGGTGACCGCGAACCTGAACACCCGCAGCACGTCGTCCTTGCCCACCGAGAACATGAAGTCGTTGTCGGTCGCGGTCGTCCCGGCGTTGGCCTGGGTCGCCGCGGTGTTTCCGAAGATCGCGGGGTGCCCCCACTCCCCGCCGTAGGCCTTGCCCACGAACAGATCGTTGTCGGTACCGCCAGATCCCTGCTCGCGCCCGCCGAGGCCATTGCGGTTGAGCAGCCAGATCCGGCCGTCCTTGCCGATCTGGGCGAGTGTGGTGTCGCCGGCCACGGTGAACGGCACGCCGACCGGTCCGCCTGCCCCGTAGTCGGTGTCCGACGCGTCCAGCGAGGGGGCGTTGGCCGGGCTGAAGAAATCCTTAGCCGACAGCGTCCCGTTGCTGTTAACGGCGAGCCGGATCACCGACTCGGCCAGCTGACCGCTGGGCGACGTGCCCGGGCCCTTCGGCGGTGACACGCCGTTGCCGGAGGTGAGGAAGATCCGCCCGGACCCGTCGGACATGATGCCGCCGCCCGACTGCCAGATACCGGCCTCGTCAAAGGTGACGCCCGACTCATCGCTCCAGATCGACATGCCGTTGGTGGCTATGCTTGCCCGCACTACGTAGCCGTCGTACGGCTTGGTGTCGCAGTGGGACGCGAACGCGCCGTAGACGGAGCCGTTCATGATCAGCACGCCAGGGCGCTCCATGGTGTACTTAGCGCTGAACGTGACGTGCGAGTCGTTGCTCGGGTGGCCAGTGATCGCGACCTTCTTCACGACAGCCCCGGTAGCGGGATTCATCTGGACCATGTAGTACTCCGGCGAACTGCCGTTCATGATGTTGGCGAACATGAAGATGTCGCCAGTGCCCGAGTCGTAAGCCGGGGTGCCCGTCACTCCGATGTTGGGCACCAGGTCAGTGCACCCCTTGAACGTCGGATCACTCCCCAGCGGGTAGGCACTGCCCAGCCGCGTGGCCCACAGCTGAGCCCCCGTTCCCGCATTGATCCCGTACACCCAGTCACTCTCGGTGGCGACGACGACGGTGGAGCCAAGGACGAGCGGCTGGGCGTACACCGCGCCATCCACCGGGAAATTCCAGCGTGGCGCGGGCGAGAACGTCTGGACCGTCGACGGGCCCATGGCCGTCTCGGTGTTGTCCCAGCCATTGCGGAGCAGGTTCTGCGACGCGGTGACGTCATCAGCAAGCGCGACGCCGGTTGTGCCCGGCACAGCCAAGTCCACGGCGGGCAGGACGCCCGCGAGCAAAGCAAACCCGGCTGCCGCTACTGCCAGCCGCCGGGCGGAACCATGATGAAAGCGCAGGTGACCCCGTATATGCATCAGAAATCTCCAGACCAGCGAGGTGGGAGCGGAGACATTACCTACTCTTGGCCAAGAAATAGCGCCAAGACGGGTTTACTCAGTGGCCCCCTTGTAGAAGACATTGTGCTCTGATGACGCTCTACGCCGGGGTTCGGTTGGAAGCCGTTATCGCACCGTGTCCCTTTTCCAAGCTCTCGCTCAGGAAGCGGCGCCAGCCAGCAGCCATCGGCTCACGCTCTGACTCCAGGGAGCGGAAACGGGGCCGCTGGTCTGTGCGCCGCTGGCTACCCGAGGAACAGGAACGGGGCCGCCGACGCGACCCCGTTCCCTGCATTCGGATCAATCAGCCGGCGGTTCCCGTGACGGTGACGGTCACCGTGTGCGGGCCGTTCACGTCACTCCACTTGAGGATGTAGTGAGTCGTGAACTTCCCCTTCTTCGTTGGCGTGAAAGTCACCGGGAGCAGCAGGTCGGAGTCGGGGTTGAAAGGCAGCCCGACGTCTGGCTTGAGCGGCGCCGCGAACGGTGAGCTGAGATTCGCGACCCCGTTCACCATGCTCTGGGTGTTGCCGGTGTTGGACACCTGGAAGTCGGCAGTGGCCTTCTTGCCGACCGGGATCGTCCCGAAGTTCACGGTCCCGGTAGAAGCCGTCAGCTGGCTCACGGCCGCAGTTCCGACCGCCGAGAGGGTCACCACGGCCTTCTGCCCGCTGCTGCCGACGATCGTGAACGAACCCGTCGCCGGTCCCGGAGATGTCGGCGCGTAGGTCACTTGCACGGCTGATCGACGCGCCCGGGTTGAGCTTGGTCCCGACCGCTGGCAGGTTACTGGCCGTGAACGGAGCCGACGGCGGCGTCACCGAGGTAATGGTCTGGGTGACCGTGCCGAGGTTGGCGATGTCGACGGTTGCCGCCTTCTGGATGCCGATCGGCACCGGGGTGACGTTCTGGTCGGGCGCCAGCGGGAACGTCTGCGTGGAGGGCTGGGCGTAGATCCCTTGCTGGGTTCCCTCACCGGTGAGGGGGACGTCCACTGTCGGGTTGCTGCTCGAGTTGGTGCTCAGCGACAGCGTGCCGCTGCTGCCGCCCGCGACGATGGGCGTGAAGGTCGTCTGGACGCTCAGCTTGTCGCCCTTGTGCAAGGTGACAGGGAACGTCACCGGGCTGCCATTCACGCTCGGCTGGCCAGCCGAGAACTCGCTGGCAGTGGTCGTCTGCGTGTTGTTGGCGCCGGTGCTGGCCGTCGCGCCGGTAATGGTGACGGTCTTCGTCGCGGTCACCGTCACCGCCTGGCTGCTGGTCGAGCCCACCGCGGTCTGCGGCAGCGTGGCCGCCGTGGCGGCAGCAGGCGGGGCCGCGCCCGGTGCCGAGAACGCGAGCACGTGACCGTCGCGGGTGCCGACGTAGACCCAGCCCTGGCTGGTGGCCGGGATGGAGAACTTGGCCGACGTGAACGTGTTGGAGTGCCAGATGTTTGTCAGCGTGCACATCTTGGTGGAGACGCACGGACTGGGCGTCGTTCCGTTCGAGGCCACGTTCCCGAGCTGGTATGCCTCGAGCTGCGAGCCCGCGCCGGTCTTGCCGGTCGTGTTCGGGGTGAACACCTCCCAGATGACCGCCGACGCCGGGTCATCGCCGTTGGACGTCACGACGGGCGAGCCGGACGTGTAGCCATAAGTAAGCGAGCTGTTGGCGAGGTTCGTCACGCCCGGCTTGCCCGCGGAGCTCACGAAGAACCGGAACACCCGCATCACGTCGTCCTTGCCGACTGAGAACAGGAAGTCGTTATCGACAGCCTTGGTGTGAGAGTTCGCGACGGTCACAGGTGTGTCGCCGAAGATCGCCGGGTGGCCCCACTCGCCGCCATAGGCCTTGGTCACGAAGAGAGAGGCATCGGTGCCGCCAGATCCCTGTTCGCGCCCGCCGAGGTTGTCCCGGTTGAGTAGCCAGAGACGGCCATCCTTGCCGGGCTGCACGAGAACGTGGTTGAACGTGCCCATCGGGAACTGGACTCCAACTGGCCCGCCGGACCCGAGGTCGAGGTCGCCAGCATCGAGGGTCGGAGCGTTGGCCGGGCTGAAGAAGTCCTTCGCCGACAGCGTCCCATTGCTATTCACAGCCAAGCGGATCACTGACTCGGCCAGCTGGCCGCCGGGCGACGAGCCAGCGCGCTTCACAGGAGAAACGCCGTTCCCGGAGGTCAGGAAGATCCGACCGGGGCCGTCCGACATGATGCCGCCGCCGGCCTGCCAGATGCCGGCCTGGTTGTTCGTCACGCCCGACTCGTCGGTCCAGAGCGTCGCTGTGTGCGGTGCCGCCGAGATGTTGACGCGCACCACGTAGCCGGCGTAAGGCTTGAAGTCGCAGTGCGAAGCGAACGCGGCGTAGACGGCCCCGCCGTCTATCAGCACGCCGGGACGCTCCATGTTGTACTTCGCGCTGAAGGTAATGCTCGAGTCGTTGCTCGGGTGGCCGCTGATCAAGGTCTTGCTGATGACGGTCCCGCTGGTGGGGTCCATCTCGACCAGGTAGTACTGCGGAGCGCCGCTCGTCATGATGTTCGCGAAGAAGAAGATGTGGCCGGTGGTCGAGTCATACGCCGGGGTGCCGGTGATGCCGATGTTCGGCACCAGGTCGGTGCATTTCGTAAACGTGGACACAGTCGAGATCGGGTAGGGACTGCCCAGTTGCTGCTGCCACTTGATCGCGCCCGTTCCTGCGTCAAGCCCGTAGACCCAGTCGTTCTCGGTAGCCACGATCACGGTCGAGCCAAGGACGAGTGGCTGCGCATACACCGATCCCTGGACCGCGGCATTCCAGACTGGCGCGGAGCTGAAGGTCTTGACGGTGGTCGGGCTCAGGTTCGGCTCGGCGTTGTCCCAACCGTTGCGCAGCGCGTTCTGCGAAGCCATGACGTCATCGGCAAGCGCGACGCCGGTCGTCCCGGCTACAACCCCGCCGACTACGGGCAGGACGCCCGCAACGAGTACAAGCCCGGTCGCGGCAAGTCCCAGTCGCCGGGCGGAATGATGACGAATGCGAAAAGCTCCCCGTATGCGCACGGACGTCTCCCCAAGATCAACCAGGCGGGAGCCGACACCTTTACCTGATCTGGGCCGAAAAATATTGCCAAATCGGGTTTAGGCGATGCCCCCAGGACACGAGATTGCCCTCGTTAGACGCTCCGCACCAGAGTTTGGATGACGCCGTTATCGCACTGTGTCCCTTTTCTTTTTACCGCACCTTGAGACCGGTCCCGACTCAGCCGACCTGGGCTGTCCGGCCCGCCCAGAATGGGGCCCGGAGCTGTCGTTTGAGAATTTTGCCCGATCCGGTCCGCGGTAGCTCCTCGATGAAGTCGACCGACCGCGGCACCTTGTAACTGGCCAGGTGCTGCTTCCCGAACGTCTTGATGTCATCCGCGGACAGGGCCGCCTCGGGCGCGAGCACCACCGTGGCGTGCACGATCTCCCCCCACTCCTCGGACGGGATCCCGAAGACGGCGACGTCATAGATCGCCGGGTGCTGCTCGAGCGCCGCTTCGATCTCGGCCGGGTAGATGTTCATGCCGCCCGAGATGATCATGTCGCCCTTGCGGTCGCAGATATACAGGTAACCCTCGTCGTCCCAGTAGGCGATGTCACCCACGGTGTGGAAGTCGCCCCGGCTGGCCGCGTCGTAGCTTTCCTTCTGCTTGTAGTACTCGTTGAACACGCCCTTGGACCGCACATACAGCTCACCTGGATGCTCGGGGCCAGTGCCCGTGACGACGTCCCCGTCGGCATCGAAGAGCACGACCTCGATGCCGGGGGCAGGCTGGCCGCACGAGCCCGGCTTGCGCATCTGGTCTTCGGGCTTGAGGACGCAGTCGACGCCCAGCTCGGTCGAGCCGTAGACCTCCCATAGTGACTCAGGCGGGAAGTCGGCCACGTACTGCTGCTTGAGCGCGAAGCTCCATGGCGCAGCATTGGCGATCATGACCCGCATGGTCGATCTGTCGTATCGGGCCTTCACCTCCGGCGGCAGCGCGCACACCATGCGGATCAGCGCCGGCGCGGAGAACGTGGAGGTGACCCGGTACTTCTGCACCAGCCGGAGCCAGTCCTCAGCATCGAACTTCCGCTGCACCACGATGGTCTGACCGAACAGCAGGCCGATGACCATGAAGGCGCCAGGGCCGCTGTGGTAGAGCGGACCCGAAGTGATGTAGATGTCGTCGGGCCGGTAGCCGAGCAGGCTGACTAGTGCCAGGCCAGTGTCGGCGTCCGCGGCGTATCGCACCGCGCCCTTTGGCTTGCCGGTGGTGCCCGAGGTGTAGATCATCGTGCCGCCGGTGCCGACCACGTCGCCGACCTCCGCGGGCTGATCGGAGGCCGACGCGGTCAGCTCGTCACTGCTCAGCATCCCAGCTCGAGCCGGGCCGCCGAAGACGATGACGTGCCGCAGGTTCGTCAGGTCTCCCACCAGCCCGTCGAACAGGTGGGCGTACTCAGCGTCGACATAGGCGATCTCGGCGTCGGAGTCGTCGATGACGTAGCTGGCTTCTTCGGGGGTGAGCCGGTAGTTCAGCGGCACCGCCACAGCGCCGATCTTCCGGGCGGCGTTGATCACGGTGACCACGGGGACCGAGTTCGGGCCGCACCAGATCACCTTGCCGCCTGGGCGAGCGTCGAGCGCGAGGAGCGCGTTCGCCAGCCGGTTAGCCGCCGCCTCCAGGTCGGCGTACGTCAACTGGGCAATGTTGTCGCCGCCCTTGTCGTCAACGACAGCGAGCTTGTCCGGCTGAGCCTCGGCGTAGGCCGTCAGGATGTCTGGCATCGCACCTGTTCCCTCGTAGCACATGCTGCGTTCGCAGCCTGGAGTCATCAGGTACACCCTGTACCGAATCCCGCTCGGTTGTCACCACCTGGGCCGCGATTCGCACCTCAGCCCCTCACCGGAGCGGCGGAACCAGCCAGCATCAGGTCAGGAACGGGACGACGTTCGACCAGGTCCTGCCACCGCCAGCCGCAGCGCAGCGGCGACCAGCCGATCGGCGCGCGCTGCCGCTTCCGGCTCCTCGGCCTCGGCCTGCGCGATCAGCTTGTCCGGGTCCTGGCCCGCCTGCTCCGCCTCAGCCCGGATGTCTTCGTCGGTGAGCCAGCGGCTGAGCTGGGCGGCATCGACCTCAGGGTGGAACTGGACGGCAAGGTGCGGCCCGACGCTGAACGCCTGGACGCACAGCTCATTGAGAGCCAGCACCCGCGCCTGCCGCGGTGGCAGGCAGACGTCGCCATGGAACTCCAGCCACGGGCCTTCGTCGATCAGCTCCGGATCGAGCGTCTCCACACTGGTCCAGCCGATCTCCATCCGCGGCGCCCGCTCGACCTGACCTCCGAGCGCCGCTGTCAGCGCCTGAGCGCCGAAGCAGATGCCGAGCACCGGGATCCCGCCGGCGTCCGCCGCTCGGATCCAGTCCAGTTCAGCGCCCATCCAGCTGCTGATGCTCTCCTCGTACACCGACCAGACCGCACCCAGAATGATCACGTGGTCGACGCCATCGAGCGGCGGCAGCGGGCCGCCGTCCGGGAAGAGGTGCACGCTCAGCTCAGCGCCCCTCGCCGCGAACGCGTCGGCGATAAATCCGGCGTCATCGATCGCGTGGTGCTGGACCACGATGACACGCATCGGGCCTCCTTCGGCCAGTGTCTCAAATTCCAAACCCATTCTCAGGGAACGGGGCCGCATCCGCACACCCCGGCCCGGCCAGGCCGCGGCCGCCCGCCAGATCTGCCGCCCCCAGGCCGCGGCCGCGCCACATTCGCCCTGCCAGAAAATCAGGATTCGGCCGGAGCCGAAAACCTGGTGCGAGGGGTCTGCCTTACTGGCGAGGATGTGACATGGCCTGGCAGCTGACCGACAGCCTGGATGCGTTCCTGGACGCGGCGGGCGATCACTTGCGATCTGACCCGGTGCGCCACACGGTGCCCCTGACGGTGCTGGAGACGCTGCGGCAGCGCGGTCCTTCGGCGTTCGGCGACAGCCCGCCAATCTTCGGCTGGCACCGCCCGGCTGCGGGCGACGCCGACGGCGCCTTCTTCCAGACGCCGCCTTTCCCGCTGCTGCTGGCGAGCCTGCCAGTCGCGTCCGCGGCGTCCCTGCTCCAGGTGCTGGCGGCGGACGGCAGGCTGCCAGTAGCAGTAAACCTCGCGGCGGAGCATGCCGACTCTTTCCTCGCTGCCTGGACCGCCGTCACCGACGGCTACGGAACGGCTCGGATGCGTATGCGGCTGTTCCGCCTCGGGGTGCTCCGGCCGCCCGACCCGGCTCCCTCTGGTGCCGCTCGGGTTGCCGGCCTCGCTGACCGCGGCCTGCTGGTCGACTGGCATGTGGCCTTCGGCCGCGAGTCGCGCGGTGCGGCACCGGAGGATCCGGCACGTATAGTCGACGACCGGCTCAGCCACGACGGCCTGATGCTGTGGGATGCCGATGGCGAGCCGGTCGCGATGGCCGGTCTGACGCGCCACGTGGCCGGCGTGGCCAGGGTCGGCGAGGTCTACACCCCGCCGGAGCACCGGCGGCTTGGCTATGGCGGCAATATCACCACGGCCGCGAGCCAGGCAGCACTGGACGCGGGCGCCGCCGAGGTCGTGCTGTATACCGACCTGGCCAACCCGACCAGCAACGCGCTATACCAGCGGCTCGGTTACGAGCCCGTGGGGGACCGCGTGCTGCTCGACCTCTCCCGGGGCGGCAGCGATGTCACCGGCGGCACCGCCCGCTCGTCTTACAGGTCATGAGAATCGCGATAGTCGGCGGCACCGGCACACTCGGCCGTTACATCACCGCCCAGCTGGCCGAGCGCGGCCATGAGGTTCGGGTCCTGAGCCGCAGCAGCTCGCAGTACCCTGTGGACCTCGTCTCGGGCCAGGGCCTTGCGGCCGCGCTGACGGGGTGCGCCATCGTCGTGGACGCCAGCAACGCGTCCGCGCCGCGACGAGCAGCGGCGGTCCTAGTCGAAGGATCACGCCAGCTGCTGGCCGCATCGAAGCGGGCCGGAGTGACGCACCATGTCGGAATCTCGATCATTGGCTGCGACCTCGTTCCGATGGGCTACTACCGCGTCAAAACCGAGCAGGAGCAGGTGGTTAAGAGCGGCCCGCAGCCGTGGAGCATCGTGGCGGCCACTCAGTTCCACGAGCTGGCTGCGATGGCCTTGGCCGCTGCAGGGAAGTGGCGCGTCCTGCCAATCCCGGCCATGCGGATCCAGACGATCGCTGCGGCGGAGGTGGCCAGGGTCGTGGCCGACGTAGCTGAAGGGGAGCCCTGCCAGCGCCGGATACAGGTCGCCGGGCCGCAGATAATGACGGCCACCGAGCTCGCGGGCACGTGGCGGTCGATCACTGGCCGCCGAGCGCTGCCAGTTCCGGTGCCGGTGCCCGGCAAGCTCGGCCGGGCGCTGCGAGCAGGCGCTTTGACCACCCAGCATGCCGACGTTGCCGGAATGCAGACCTTCGCGGAGTGGCTGTCCGCCAGGGTCGCCGCAGAGCGCGCGGCCTAGTCAGTCCGGCTAAGACGAGCGCCGGCCGAAATAGGGAGTCTTCCCGATTCGCCGACGGTGACCTTACGACGAGTCTCAGAGTGCGGGCCCGGGGACCGGGCCCGGACCCGAGGAGTAGGCATGTTCCCGAACTTCCCGAATCTCGCCGAGGCGATCGCCGCCGAGCGGGCCGCAGACTTCCAGCGTGACGCTGCGCAGTACCGCAACTCTCGCCATGTGGACCGCTCTCGTCGTTTCGATCGCTCTCGCCGTGCGGAGCGGTCTCGCCGGGTGGAGTCGTCTGTGCTGTCAGCGCTCCACGCGTCCCCTTCCCAGTCACTGCAAGGCCGCCGCGCAGTCGCGGGCACGTCCTGCACGCAGTCGTGCGCCACATCTCGCGCGATCTAGCGGCGTGGCAGACGTCAGTCGCCCTTAACGTTCAGGATCTGCCGCAGGGTATGGCGGATCTCGACGAGGTCGCTGGCGTCTGCCATCACCTGATCGATCTCCTTGTACGCGGCCGGGATCTCGTCGAGGAAGGCGTCGGTATGCCGCCACTCGATCCCGGCCATCGCGGCGTCGAGGTCGGCACGGCTGAACTTCCGGCGGGCAGCCGTCCGGCTGAACATCCGGCCGGCGCCATGCGGCGCGGAGTTGAGCGCCAGTGCGCAGCCCTTCCCGGTCACCACGTACGATCGCGTGCCCATGGAGCCGGGGATGAGACCGGGTCGTCCGGCCGAGGCGTCGATGGCGCCCTTACGCGACAGCCACACACGCTTGCCGAAATGATCCTCCTGCACCGTGTAGTTATGGTGGCAGTTCACTGTCTCACTGGCCTTGACGTCATGCCCGATCCACGACGCCACGCAGCCAATGACGCGCGCCATCATCTCCTCGCGGTTCAGGAACGCGAAGCGCTGGGCCCACCGCAGGTCGCGGATGTACGCCCAGAACTCGGGCGTCCGCTCCGGCAGATAAGCCAGGTCCTGATCCGGGAGCTCAATCCACCACTTCTCGCACAGACCACGAGCGATCTTGATGTGCTTGTTAGCTAGCTTGTTGCCGACGCCGCGAGAGCCAGAGTGCAGGAACGCCCAGACTCGATCCTCCTGATCCAGACTTACCTCGCAGAAGTGATTGCCACTGCCGAGAGAGCCGAGCTGGAGGCGCCAGTTGCTGGCAATCTGGTGTGCACTGTCGGCACCGTCCAGTTCTTCCAGTTCCCGGATTCGCTGCTCGGTGCCGGAATCGAAGACCGCATGGTTGTACTTGCCTGCCGACAGTGGAATCACGCGCTCGATCGCCTCGCGGAGCGGGGCGAGGCCGCCGCGCGCAGCAACATCGGCGGCAGAGAATTGCGTGCGGACAGCGATCATTCCGCAGCCGATATCCACGCCGACGGCGGCCGGCACGATCGCCTCGACGGTCGGGATCACCGAGCCCACGGTCGCGCCCTTGCCCAGGTGTGCATCCGGCATCAAGGCGACGTGAGGAAAAATGAAGGGCAATGTCGCGGTCCGCATGGCCTGCTCGCGAGTCTGGTCATCCAGGATCGACGCCCAGTTCATGAGCCGCTTGCTGATCTGCTCCACTGCCGTTCCTTTTCGATTCGCCGGTCCTCCGACCGTAACCGGAGTCTGGCCCAGCTCGCATCGGAGTTTCGCCGCGCTAGCGCCAATGCGAACACACATTTGAAATCAGCCGTATGATCGAACGTATGGACGGAATCATCCAGGGATCGCTGCTCGATCTGACCGACCAGCCAGGGCCGGCGCCGCTCGGCCAGATCGAGCGCACCGAACTCTCCGATGGGGCATGGATCGACGTGCTGCCCGGCTGGATGGCGGGCGCGGACGAGCTATTCGAGCGGCTGCTGCGCGTGGTGCCCTGGCGCGGAGAGCGACGGCGCATGTACGAGCGAGTTGTCGATGTACCCCGGCTGCTCTGTTTCTACGCCGAGGGCGAGACGCTGCCGGACGCGCTGCTCACGCAGGCCAGAGACGCCCTCGACACCCACTACGCGGCCGAACTCGGCGAGCCGTTCGTCACCGCTGGCCTGTGCCTGTACCGCGACGGCCGGGACAGCGTGGCCTGGCATGGCGACACGATAGGGCGTAGCAGCACGGAGGACACCATCGTGGCGATTATGTCGCTCGGCACGCCACGGCCGCTGCTCCTGCGCCCGGCCGGCGGCGGTTCTGCTCTGCGTTACGACGTCGGCCATGGCGACCTGCTGGTCATGGGCGGTAGCTGCCAGCGCACCTGGCAGCACTCGATTCCGAAGTCGGCGAGGCCGACTGGTCCGCGCATCAGCGTCCAGTTCCGCCCGCGCGGCGTGCGCTGACGAGTGGTTGGTCGGCGGCAGGCCTGGGCAAAGTAGCGGATATGGCTGCGGACGACAGAGGAAACGAGGCGATCTGGCCGACTGACATCCTCCAGGCCGGCTCGGCCACCGCGCCCGCACCGATGGCTCCGGTCGGCGGCGCAGTCCCGTCGCTAGACCGCTGGCCAGAATCGGCCGTAACCTCATTCATGGCATCTTCGCCGTACCCCCCGATTGCCGATTACGCATTCCTGTCCGACTGCGAGGTGACGGCGCTCATCGCGCCTAGCAGCGCGGTCGAGTGGATGTGCCTGCCGAGGCTGGACTGCCCGAGCGTGTTCGGCGCGATCCTGGACCGCGACGCGGGACGGTTCATATTCGGCCCCGAGAACATCTCAGAGCCCGCCGACCGCCGGTACTTGCCAGGGACGATGGTCGTCGAGACGAGCTGGGATAGCGGCGACGGCTGGATCATCGTCCGGGATTGCCTCCTCATGGGCCCGTGGCGTCATGAGCATCCCGGCCGCAGCTCGCATACTCGACCGCCGACCGATTACGACGCCGAGCACACGCTGCTCAGGACCGTTCGGTGCGTGAACGGTACCGCTCAGCTCGTGATGGACTGCGAGCCAGTCTTCGACTACGGCCGGACCCGGGGCGCCTGGCGGCGCACCGATCGGGGCTATTACCAGGCTCAGATCGCGCCCGAGGATAGTGACCTGACGCTGACCTTGACCTCCGATATCAGGATTGGCCTGGAGGGTCCGAGCGCGCGATCGCGCACGCTGCTGCACGAAGGCGACACCAGATTCGTCGCGCTGTCGTGGGGAAGCCTGCAGCCGCCGGAGGACTACCCGGAGGCCTACCGCCGCCAGGTGTGGACCGCGCACCACTGGCAGCACTGGCTCGCCCGCGGTGACTTCCCTGACCACCGCTGGCGCAGCTACCTGGCCCGCAGCGCACTGACGCTGAAAGGCCTGACATTCGCGCCGACTGGCGCCATCGCGGCGGCGGCAACCACGTCGCTGCCGGAGACGCCGGGCGGCGAGCGGAACTGGGATTACAGGTATAGCTGGATCCGCGACGCCACGTTCGCGCTGTGGGGCCTGTTCACGCTCGGCTTCGAGTGGGAGGCAAGCGACTACTTCGCGTTCCTCACTGACGTCGTCGAGCGAGACCGCGGAGACATGCAGATCGTCTACGGGATCGACGGCAGGAGCGAGCTGACAGAGGAGACGCTCAAGCACCTGCAGGGCTATCAGGCCGCGCAGCCTGTCCGGATCGGCAACGACGCCTTCGCTCAGCAGCAGAACGACGTCTGGGGCGTTGTGCTTGACTCGCTGTACCTGCACACCAGGTCACGCGACCGGCTGGACGAGAGAGTCTGGCAGATGGCCAGGAACCAGGTCGAGCACGCTCTGGAGCACTGGCGCGAGCCCGACCGCGGCATCTGGGAAGTCCGGGGCGCCCCGCGGCACTTCACCTCGTCGAAGATGATGTGCTGGGTAGCCGCCGACCGTGGCGCCCGGCTGGCCCGGATGAAGGAGGATCAGGACGCGGCGAGGCGATGGCAGCAGGCGGCTGATGAGATCCACGCCGACATCTGCGCGAACGCACTCGACGACCGCGGCGTCTTCTGCCAGCACTACGAAACGACGGCACTGGATGCGTCCTTGCTGCTGATGCCTCTGCTGCGGTTCCTGCCGGCCGACGACCCGCGCATCCGCGCAACCGTGCTCGCCATCGCCGATGAGCTAACCCAAGACGGCCTGGTCCTTCGATACCGAGTGGATGAGACGGACGACGGACTGACCGGCAGGGAAGGCACGTTCACCATCTGCTCGTTCTGGCTGGTCTCGGCCCTCGCGGAGATCGGCGAGCACCGCCGGGCACGGGATCTGTGCGAGAAGGTACTGTCCTACGCCAGCCCGCTGCTGCTCTACGCCGAGGAAATCGAGGCGAGCTCCGGACGGCACCTCGGCAACTTCCCGCAGGCCTTTACGCACCTGGCCCTCATCAATGCGGTCATGCACGTCATCGCGCACGACGAGGAAGATACCCGCCACGCGCAAGGCGGGGCGGCGGAGCGCCCGCGGGCGGGCAACGGCAAGCTGCGGCTCCGCGACCGCATCTGATGAGCGATTCAGGACGCCGACGGGCAACCAAGCCCAGGGCCCAGCCTCAGGCGCGGGCGATGGACGCCGCGCGAGCGTCCGCGGCCTTGATCAGGTCGGCCGGCGCGAGCTCGATCTCCAGTCCGCGCTGCCCGGCGCTGCAGAAGATCGTGCCGTGGCCAAGTGCGCTCTCATCGACGACGACGCGCAGCGGCCTGCGGAGCCCGATTGGGGCAATCCCGCCCGTTACGTATCCGGACGATCTTTCTGCTTGTACCGCGTCGGCCATGACGGCCTTCTTACCACCGACCGCGGCCGCAAGCGCCTTCAGGTCGAGGCTGCCAGCGACCGGCACGACTCCGACGGTGAGCTGGCCGTCGACATCGGCGACGAGGGTCTTGAAGACCCGCTCAGGCGCGACGCCTAGTGCTTCGCTCGCCTCCTGCCCGTACGAGGGGTGCCGCGGGTCGTGGGTGTAGCGGTGCACGGTGTGCGGGATGCCGAGCCTGGCGAGCAGTTCGGTCGCCCTGGTGCCGCCCTGGCCAGCCACGTGGCGAGCTTAATGGGCCGGCGGCGAGACTAGACACGTGACTGCCTGGGTGCTCCACGTCGACCTCGATCAGTTCATCGCGGCCGTCGAAGTACTACGGCATCCCGAGCTGCGCGGCAAGCCGGTCGTCGTAGGCGGCGACGGCGACCCCGCCAAGCGCGGCGTGGTCGCGACCGCCTCTTACGAAGCGCGCGCCTTCGGCGTGCACTCGGGACTGCCGATGCGGACGGCGGCACGCCGGTGCCCGGACTGTGTGTTCCTGCCTGTCGACAGGGCCGCTTACGAGGCCGCGTCGGACTTGGTCATGGCGGCGGTGCGCAGCCTCGGCGCAGTGACCGAGGTGATGGGCTGGGACGAGGCCTTCCTGGCCGTAGACTCCGGCGATCCGGAAGGCTTCGCCAAGATGGTGCAGCAGACAATCAGGGCGGCGACCCAGCTAGAGTGCACGGTCGGCATCGGCGAGAACAAGCTTCAGGCCAAGCTCGCGACGAACTTCGGCAAGCCCGCCGGCGTGGTCCGGCTGACGCACGCGACCTGGTTCGACACCGTCGGCGGTGAGCCCGTCACCGTCTTGTGGGGCGTCGGGGCTAAGACCGCCGCCAAGCTCGCGGAGCTCGGCATCCAGACCGTAGCCGACCTGGCCACGGCCGACATCGCGACGGTGGCGGAGCGTTTCGGCCCGACTATCGGACCGTGGCTCGTGCAGACCGCTCGCGGTCTGGACGGCTCGACGGTCACGGGCGAGCCCTACGTGCCTCGCTCGCGCAGTCGCGAGGTCACGTTCCAGGAGGACATCGCAGACTGGAATCGGGTTCGCACGGAGGTGGCACAGATCGCCCGGCGCGTCACCGAGGACGTGATCGCGGAAGACAGGCTGGCCGTGCGCGTCGTGGTCAAAGTCCGGTACAAGCCGTTCTTCACGAGCACCCACGGCGTGCCGCTTGAAGCGCCCACCGCCGACGAGGCCAAGATCGAGCAGGCGGCGCTGGCTGCGCTGGACAAGTTCACCGGCCGACGGCCAGTGCGCCTGCTGGGCGTGCGGGCCGAGTTCGCCGACAACGACGGCGATGCCTAGACGGCATGGTCGGCGTGTCACGGGGGCAGGCCCTGTCTCGTCTCAGAGCCTGTTGGGTGCCGTTAGCCACAGGAGGAAGCCGATGCGCGTATTGGTAGTCGGGGCGGCCGGAGTCATCGGCAGGCAGCTCGTGCCGCGGCTGATCGCAGCCGGAGACCAGGTCAGCGCCACAACCCGCAGCCGGGCCAAGCTGGCCGCGCTGGACGCAGCCGGCGCCGATGCGCTCGTGCTGGACGGGCTCGACGGGGCCGCTGTCGGCCAGGCGGTGGCACAGGCGGAGCCCGAGGTCATCGTCCACGAGATGACCGCCATTCCGGCAAAGCCCAGCCTGCGCAAGTTCGAGCGCACGTTCGCGGCCACCAACGCCCTGCGTACCGCTGGGCTCGACAATTTGCTCGCAGCCGCCGCGGCGCAAGGTGTCCGCCGGGTCATCGCGCAGAGTTATGCAGGCTGGCCCAACATCAGGTCCGGCGGCCCGGTGAAGACCGAGTCGGACCCGCTCGACCCAGACCCACCCGCGGCTCAGCGAGCCACGTTGGCGGCGATCCAGTACCTGGAGCGCGCAGTGATCTCGGCGCCGCTGGAAGGTATTGCCCTGCGGTACGGCAGCCTGTACGGACCCGGCGCCTCCGATGTCCTCGTCGCGATGCTGAAGCGCCGTCAGGTCCCGCTGGTCGGGAACGGCGCGGGCATCTGGTCATTTCTGCACGTCACCGACGCAGCCGGCGCGACGCTCGCCGCCGTACACGGCGGACCGCCTGGCGTGTACAACATCGTCGACGACGACCCTGCCGCCGTCGCTGACTGGCTCCCGGCTCTCGCCCGTGGCGCCGGCGCCCCGGCGCCGCTGCACGTGCCGGGCTGGATCGGGCGGCTAGCGGCCGGCGAGGCCGGCCTGTCCATGATGACGCAGATCCGGGGCTGCTCTAACGCCAAAGCTAAGGGCGAGCTTGGCTGGCAGCTGGTCTGGCCAAGCTGGCGGCAGGGTTTCGCGGCGGGCCTGGGGGCCAGCTACCCGGCCGCGTCCGGCCACGCTGAAGGGGCTGGGTGAACCAGATGGCCAGCCAGCGCGCCGGGACAAGCGACCGCGATACCGCTGCTGTGTACGAGAGCCTGCGGCCATTGTTGTTCTCGATCGCCTACCGGATGCTCGGCACCGTGACCGAGGCGGAGGACATCGTGCAGGAGGCGTTCCTGCGCTACCACCGGGCGGTCGCCGATAGTGGCCAGCCCGATTCGCCTAAGGCATACCTGGCCGACGATCGTCACCCGTCTGTCTATCGATCAGCTGCGATCGGCCAGGTCGCGTCGCGAGGCCTACATAGGTGATTGGCTCCCCGAGCCGCTGCTGACCGGCCCCGAGTCGCTCAGCCAGCCCGTCACCGACCCGGCCGAGCACGCCGAACAGGCCGACTCGCTGTCGATGGCATTCCTGCTGCTCCTGGAGCGGCTCACGCCGCTGGAACGGGCCGTTTTCCTGCTGCACGACGTGTTCGGTTATCGCTACGACGAGACTGCCGGCGTCGTCGGCCGGAGCGCGCCTGCCTGCCGCCAGCTCGCGCGCCGGGCCAGGCAGCACATCGAGGCCGGGCGGCCGAGGTTTGATGTCGCGGCGGCGGAGCGCGCGGCGCTCGCCGAGCGGTTCTTTGCCGCGGTGGGCGGCGGCGACATGGACGGCCTGCTGGCCCTGCTCGCCGCCGATGTCGAGGTGCACGGGGACAACGGCGGCGTCCCGCCTTCCTGGCGCAAGCCGATCATCGGCCGCGAGCATGTCGGGCGGGTCCTGGCCGCCATCGGCAACCAGGTACGCCACCTGCACGGGTCGATCCGGCGCACCGAGGTCAACGGGCAGCCGGGCGCGCTGCTCCTGGCACCGGACGGGAGCCTGATCGCCGTGCTCACCATCGACGTTGCCGATGGCCAGGTCCAGACTGTTCGCTCGGTCATCAGCCGGGCCAAACTCCAGCACCTGAGTCCGCTCGCCGACCTGGACAGTCTGCAGCGGCAGCGGCGCGGCGGCGAGTGACCGGCGTGCCCTGCGCGCCGCCACGCCAGCGGATTACGGGAGCCGGGATGACGGGAGCCCGGCCTACAGGCGCCGCCGCGCCGGGCCGACGGGAGCCCGACGCGGCGACCGCCAACTCGCGAGCGGCGGTCTCTGCCGGGGGGCGCCGTCGCTGCGAGCGGCGCCTCAGGGGCCAGGCGCCCCCACGCGCTCGGCCAGCGCGGCGAGCGCGGCCGTGGGCGGAGTCTGCACGGTGATCAGGTCACGGATGACCTGGCGGGCGCGGTCCTGATCTCGGGCCTGACAGGCGCCAAGGTCTATCGCACGCGACAGCGCCGCCGTTGCCTCAGCTACTTTCTGCTGAAGCGCATACGCGCGCCCCACATCGACAAGCATCCGTCCGAGCCAGGCCGGCGACAGGCTCGTGGTGTCCAGTGATGCGGCGGCCCGCAACGCATGATCGGCGTCGCCGAGGTCCACGCTGACCGTTATCTCGAACAGGCCGACGTATTGCGCGCCGAACTCGGGCACGGCGGTGGCACGATCCGTGCCCAGCCGGCTCGCGAGCAAGCGCGCCGTGGCGAGATGACCGAACGCGGCGGCCGGATGACTGGTGCGCGCCGCGACCACGGCGCGCAGCAATGTCAGGCCGCCGCAGAGCGACAGCGCATCCGGATCAGCGAGCTCGGCAAGACCCCGGAGGGCGAGTTGCGTCGTGCGCGCCATCTCGTCCGCCAGCGCGAACTCGCGCGAGTCCAGCAAGACCGAGGCGAGACGGTACTGACCAGCCGCGGCCAGCAGCAGGTTGCCCGCTTTCTCCGCGGCCGCCATCGCCCGGTCGGCAGCGACCCAGGCGGCGAGGGGCTCGGCGAGCTTCATCAGCGCGGCCGAGCACGCCTGGTAGGCCATCGCCGTCAGCTCGTAGGCGTCGGTCTGGAAGGCCGGCGGCACTGTCCGGACGGCAGCCTCCAGCCCCGGCAGCAGCTTGCCGAGAACGGTGGTCAGCTGGTCGTACTCACCGGCCCTGGCCAGCGCGCAGGCGCGCTCGGTGGTCGCGCGGAGAGTCCCGAGGGCCGGGGCATGGCTCTCGCCGAGCATCGCGCACAAGGAGTGGGCCCCGGCCAGTAGCAAGCGGAGGCCATCGGCTGCCGACGAGCGCCGCGACTCGCCGTTACCTCCTGGTGCCCCGGCTGCTAACTCTGACAACGGCAGCTCAAGTGCGTCGGCGAGCGGCTTGAGCGCGGTCGGCCTGTCGATCGGCTCGACGCCACGTTCCAGCTGCGACACCCAGGCCACCGGGCGGCCGACCAGGGCCGCGAGTTCGGGCTGCGACAGGCCGTGGCGGCGGCGCTCCCGCGCGATTCTGCGCCCGAGCACCTGCTGGTACTCCACGGTGTTCACCTGGCGCTCCCTCTCAGTGGCGGGATTCAGGCGGCGGTGTCACCTGCGGACCCAGGCCATTCCTCGGAGCAGATGAGTGCACTTTGAGAATTGCACGAGGACACTGCGCGACGCAAGTGCGTGGAATGCGATCTCACGGCCATTACCGGGATAAAGCGCCGAGCAAAAGGTCGCCTTGCGATGCCGGTCGGCCTGTTGCCTTCATCCTAGGCAGCAGCGAGCCCGCTTCCACCGACTCTGCGGAAAGCTACGGCGCCGGGGCCCCGGCAGCGCTCCGGTCCTGACCGCGCTCCGGACGTGCTTGACGCCGAGCCATACCGCCGGCTACAGCCGGACCAGGGTCGGTGCGCTAGTCTTCCGCAGCGTCCTGCCACGCCTCTGGCGCGAGGAGAAATATGGTCGTACCGGAGGCCGCGCGCTATGTAGCCGCGGCCGTGGGAGTGGTGCTCGTCGGCACCTCGGCGGTTAGCGTGATCGGCACGCTGATCGTGCCCCGGCCTGTGGGGAGTTGGCTCACCAAAAGGGTCGACTGGCTGGTCGACCAGTTGTTCGTGCTGGTGACGATGCCGGTTCGCGACTTCCGTCGGCGTGACCGGATCCTGGCCGCGCAGGCGGCGACGCTGCTGCTGGCCCAGATCCTCGCCTGGCTGGCGATGTTCTTCGTCGGCTTCACGCTCATCTTCTGGCCGCTAGTGCACGGCGGCATCACCGAGGCATTCAGCACCGCCGGGCCCGGCGTATGGCAGATCGGCTCGGACCTCGCGCATGGCGGGCTCGAGACAGCCGTCCTGGACATCACTGCGCTGGCCGGGATCGTCACCGTGACTCTGCAGATCGCCTACCTGCCCACCCTGTACGCGGAGTTCAACCGGCGCGAGAACGGCGTGTCGCTGCTCAACGCGCGGGCGGGTCCCCCGAACTGGGGGCCTGAGTTGCTGGCCCGCACCCATTACGCGCTCGGATCCGGCGTGTCCACGCTCAACACGCTGCCCGACCTATACGCGAGCTGGGAAGCCTGGGCCGCCGACGTAGCCGAGAGCCACACCACGTACCTGCCGCTCGTCAGGTTCAGATCGCCCAAGCCGTTGTCGTCCTGGGTGACGTCTCTATTGTGCGTGCTGGACTCCGCCGCGTTGATGCTCTCGCTTAACCCGTCCACGGCCCCAGTGGTACCTGCCCGGCTGTGCCTGCGGGCAGGCTTCACTTGCTTCCGGGACGTCGCCAACGCCATGGGATTCAAGATCCCGCCCGAGCCCGACCCCGAGCAGGGCATCAGCCTTACGTACGAGGAGTTCCTGGAGGCCATCAACCGGCTCGAAGAGGTCGACTTCCTGCTCGAGCGCAACCCCGAGGACGCCTGGCCCGACTTCGTCGGGTGGCGGATCAACTACGAGGACGCGGCATACGCCATCGCCATGGCCATCGACGCCGTACCCGCCCTGTGGTCAGGTCCGCGGCGATACAAGGGCTGGAAGCCGATCGCACCGATCAGGCCGCCGACGGGCCGACCGCCGAGCGACCAGTGGAAAAAGCCGACGCCTATGTAGAGAGTCGGGGGACACCCCCCCGACAACCCCCGGAATTTCCCGAACATCGGAGTCATGCAGCTCCGGCCTCGTCGGAGCGCGCCTGCACGAGATCCATGTCGGTGTCGGCGGCGTCCTGGTCAGTATCGGGTGGCTCGGGCCAGGGGTTCAGGTCCGGGACCGCGTCCGGTGGCTTCGTCGGCGTAGCCGCCACCGGCCCGCGCGCCACCTCCTCAGGCTCCCGCGCGGGTGCAGGCGCAGGCGGAGGGGAAGGCGCACTCGCCGGCACCGGCGGCTCGGGCTGCGTCGTCACAGGTCCCCCTTGGCCAGGGCCGCCCGGCCGATCAGGCCGTAGCAGTTCAGGCAGCTCAGGCAGCGGGACAAGGCTCGAGAAGTCCATGTCCCGCCGTGGCTCCGGGGGCGGCACCGGCTGCCCCATCTCCGGGACCGGAATGCCGCCGAACGCCGGCGCCAGGACCGCCCCGGCGGCGCGCACCGTGGCCTCGCGCAGCGTGTCGCCGATCAGCCTGGCCGCATAGGCGAGCAGGCCCTGATGCTGGGCATCGGTCTCCTGACGGGCCGCAGCCGTTAGCTCGTCGGCGAGCCTGCTGGCCAGCGCCTCGGCCGTCGGCCACTGGCCGACAGCCCGTCGTGCTTCCGGGGTTACCTTGAAGACGTACCAGAATCGCGGATCACCGCCAGTGGTGGTCTTCCTGAAGTCGACGTACACCGGATCCAGGGCCTCCAGCGCCTGGGCCACGACGGACGGCTCGAGGCCTGTCTTAGCGGCGATATCGGTAACCGTGACCATGTAGCTGTGTTCAAGCAAACCGATAGTCGCGTCCAGGACGGGCAGGTCTCTAACTGCCCAGGTGTCATGCACGAGCATCTGCCTAACCGGGACCTGGCCGGAGATCATCGGGGGCTCGACCGGGTCCCTGAATCGTCGGGTCGCCCCGGCCTGCAGCGCCAGGGCCGATGTGACCGGCACTTACGAGACTAGCGAGAATTAGCAGTGCAAGCGCGCCAATGTGCCCTACGTCCCTTTGCACCGGGCCTCATGAACCGAGGCAACCCGGCTCCCAGCGTGGCATCTTGCCTGCTCACGGGCCCATCTGGTATGTCCTGCGCAGTGCTGTGTCGCGTTGCCGGCTGAGCAGGGCGGCAACGTCGCTAAGCTGTGCGGGCCCGCAACGCGGCGGGGCAGACCGACTTGAGAGGAACAGCAATGAGTAACGACACCGGAGTTGAGCGGACGCTGGTGCTGCTCAAGCCCGACGCCGTGGCTCGGGGCCTGATGGGGCGCGTGCTCGCACGCTTTGATGACGCTCTGCTCAAGGTGGTCGCTTGCAAGATGGTGTGGATGGACGCCGATCTCACCAGGAGGCACTACTTCGACCTGGAGGACCGGTTCGGGTCAAGTGTGTACAACGCGATGGCCGAGTTCATGCAGAGCGGCCCCATCGTGGCCCTGGTGCTCGAGGGCGTCGAGGCAGTCGCCTGCACGAGGAAGCTCGTCGGCTCGACCTATCCCGACCAGGCTCCGCCCGGCACTATCCGCGGTGACTTCGCGAACATGAGCAAGGCCTATGCCAACGAGCGCGGTGTCGCCGTGGCCAACCTCGTGCACGCCTCGGGCAATGTCGAGGAAGCAGCGCACGAGATAGACGTCTGGTTCGGCAAGGACGAGATCCACGAATACCCGTCGGCAGCGGAGCGTTTCGGCCGTTAGCCCGGCAGACGGCCTGCACAGCGTGGTCTGAGTAGCTATTCCTTGGCGTTTCGCTGAACCGCGAAGCGCGTGCGTGCGTTACCTTCAGCGGCGGAGCGGCCCGGGTTGCCGTTCCGCCTGGCGGTCGGGGTCGCCTGTGTGCGGACGGGGCTGGCTTCGGCATGCCGAACTAGCCTCGAAGGGAGTATGCATGCGCGCACGACATCGCATGGCCGCAGTGCTAGCCGCGGGCGCCGGGGTCATCACTGCCCTCGGCCTCGCCACGGCATCCCAGACGCGCTGACCAGATCCGGCGGCGGTGAGGAAAAGCTAGTGACGCAGGGCAACCAGCTGAACATGCCGCTCGGCCTGGCTATCGCTCCGGGGCCACATCCTGACGGTCAACGGCGGCGACGGCAAGATCGTGGAGACTACGCCAGCTGGCCACCAGATCTTCCACCGGTTCCTCGACACCTCGGGCAGCCCGATGGGCGCGGGAGCGCTCTTCGGCCTGGCGGTGCGGCCCGACCTCGGCGGTGTCTACTACGTCGACGACGCTGTCAACACCCTCCGCTTGCTGCACTAGCCGGCTGAGTCCTCATGGATGCGGAGTCAGTACGGCTATGTAGCTGTACTGACTCCGCATCCATCGGCGTGCCGGCGCGCTACTCCCAGTCCTCATCGGGCTCCCCAGACGCAGGCTCGGCATCGGCGTCGGGCGCCCGCTCGGCGAGCCAGCGCTCCAGCCAGCCGAACTGCTCCGCGAGCGTGTGCAGCACCGATTCGCGCGCCACGTAGCCGTGACTCTCGTGCGGCAGGATCACCAGCCGCGCCGTCCCGCCAGTGCCCTGAATGGCCTGGAACAGCCGCTCCGACTGGATCGGGAACGTGCCCGAGTTGGCGTCCTGCGCGCCGTGGATGAGCAGCAGCGGAGCGGAGATCTTATCGGCGTACCGGAACGGTGACACGCGGTCGTAGACCGGCGTGGCTTCCCAGAAGTTCCGTCGCTCGGTCTGGAATCCGAACGGTGTGAGGCTCCGGTTATAGGCGCCGCTGCGTGCGATGCCCGCAGCGAACAGGTCCGTATGAGCGAGCAGGTTAGCGGTCATGAACGCGCCGTAGCTGTGTCCGCCCACGGCTACCCGTCGCGGGTCCGCGATGCCCATGTCCGCGAGCGCGCGGATGTGCGCCGTCGCGGCCGCGGCGATCTGCTCCACGTAACTGTCGTTCATCGTCTCCGGGTCACCGATGACAGGCATTGTCGCGTTCTGCAGAACGGCGTAGCCGCGGAGCACGAACCAGGTCGGGTCGGACGCCATCAGGCGGGTGAACCGCTCGGTCGTTCCGCGTACCTGGCCGGCCGTGCCGGGGTCTCCGTAGTCGAGCGGGTAAGCCCAGATGACCAGCGGCAGCCGGCCATCGCGAGTCTCGTCGTAGCCCGGCGGCAGGTGCAGCATGCCGGTCAGCTTCACGCCGTCGCCGCGGTCGTAGCTGAGTATCCGCTTGTCCATTCCGGCTAGTTGCGGGTGCGGGTCGGGCCAGGACGTGAGGGGCGTGCGCTCGCCGCCATCGATCCTGATGACGGCCAGATTCGGGGGCTCGGTGCGGCTCTCGTGCCAGATCAGCAGCGTCTCCCTGTCGTCGCCGGCGAAGCCAAGCACCTGCTCGTAAGCGTCCGCCGGGCTGCGCCACAGTCGCTTGGTGCTCAGGTCCGACACGTCAAGCTGGTCGAGGAACGGCCGGTCGCCTTCCGGGCTCGCGCCATCGCCGCGCAGGTAGATCTGATGGCCGTCCTGGAGTACGGTGCGCGTGCCGTCTGGATGCACCGTCATCATCGGCGCGCCGGGATCGAGGTAGGCCTCGTCCGCCGAGTGATCGAAAATGACACGGCTGTCCTGGGGCGCGGCGAGGTCGCTGAGCCGGGACGTCAGCCACCGGCGGTCCCTGTCGTGCTCGGTGATCAGCAACTGGCCGGGTGCCGCCATGTCATACCAGCCGAGGCACCGGTGCTCAACCTGAATGCACGGCTGCGGTGACTCATCGAACGGCGCGCCGAGCCGGCACACCTCGTCCCGGAACTCAGCCTTGACAAGCGGATCGCCGCCGTCGAGCGCTTCGGTCCACACCAGGCTGGCGGGCATGGACTCCTCCCAGGAAACCATCCGCGGGCCGGTCGGCACGCCATGCCGGGGCACCTCGTCGCTTACTGGTAGTTCGGAAACAACGCGCTCCAGCTCACCGTCGGCGGCCCAGACCTCGACCCGGCGGGCGAAGTAAGGGAACGGGACCCGGAACGAGAATGGCCGCTGAAGGCGGTAGACGAGCAGGTGCTGGCCATCTGGTGACTCGATGAGGTGGTAATACAGGCCAGCCGGCCCGAGCTCAGTGACTGCACCCGAGTCCGGATCGACGCGCAGCGGCACGGTCGTGGCCAGATCCTCGAAGAGGTCAGCATCCGCGTCGGTACGGAGCAGGTCGGTGTAGGTGGCCATCTGCGAGCGCTTGCCTGAAGCTTCTTCAAGCCGCGGCTCGATTGGCTCCGGTCGAGCCGGGGCAGGTGGTGCCGGTGCCCCGAGTGCGAGCAGGGTGCTGCCATCTCGCGACCACCGGACAGCCGACCCGACCGAGGTCGGATCGCCGCCCAGCACATCCCTGACCCTCAGGCCGGGTACCTCGGCCGCAGTCGCGGCCTGCGCGTCCGCCACCCAGACCGCGATCCCGTCGGGCTCGTCGAGCGTGAAGACGAACCGTCGCCCTTCAGGGGCCCAGGTGGGCACGCTGACTGACACGCCCTCCGGCAGCTCGATCCGGCGCGGCTGGCCGCCTGGCACGGCGATGACCGACAGACCCGTCAGGCGCCGGGCGCGCTGGCGGCCGCCGAGTGACACGTCCAGGCGCAGCCCGGCGAGCGCTAGGTACGGTCGCGCTAGGTGCTCCACCGGCGGGTGCGACTCGTAGTGCACCAGCGCGACGAACCGCCGGCCTGGCGCCAGCGAAGCAGCGGGCGTCGGCGGCGTGTCGATGATCGAAACGATGTCGCTGGCCGGGGTCTGATACGGCACTCTTGTTCCCTCTCCGCTGCTGGCCGGTCGCCGGGGATGGCGCGTCGGTTCCCGGCTTCATCGACCATCATGCCCACCTGCTAGGAGCTGTCGCCTACCTCGTTCGGGCCGTAATCACGGATGGGTCGGGAAGAGGCACGGCCTGGACGCGCAGCAACCTGGCCGCCCAGCTCGGCAGCCACCAGTTCCACCGGCCTAGCAGGGAGACGATCGCCGGGACAAGCAGGGACCTCACCACGGTCGCGTCTAGCAGGATTCCGGCCCCTACACCGGTCGCGAAGATCTTGAGGAACGTGAACGGCGCGCCCGCCAGCGCCGCCATCGCCAGGAAAAGGATCAGCGCGGCGGAGGTCACCAGGCGCCCAGTCCGGCCCACGCCGGTGATCACCGCCTGGTCCGTCGAGCCGGTGGCGTCGTACTCCTCGCGCATCCTGGAGAGGATGAAGACCTCGTAGTCCATCGACAGGCCATAGACGAAGGCGAAAACGAACAGCGGGATCCACCCCGTGATCGCGCCGGTGGCAGGCAGGCCCCAGATCGCTCGAGAGCCGTAGCCGTCCTGCCAGACCAGGACCAGGACTCCGTAGACCGCGCCTACCGACAGGAAGTTCAGGGCGATGGCCTTGAGGGGCAGGAGCAGCGACCGGAACGCACGGGCGAGCAGCACGAACGTGATCACCGCGAGGCCGAGCAGGACCCACGGGAAGTCGCCATAGAGCGAGTGGATCTGGTCGACCAGGCCAGCGGAGTAGCCGCCGATGAGGGCCGCCGGGTCGGCTGAGCCCACGGCGCCGCGGACCGCGGAGGCCGTCGCCAGGCCCCCGGCCCCGGCACCGTCGGCGATGGGGGCCACTTCGACGATCGCAGTGCCGTGCTGGTTCCAGCCTGGCCCGGCCGGCGCGACCGCGAAGCTGACGCCAGGGACGTGGGCGGCTGTCGTCACTACCCCGGCCGTGGTTGCTGAGCTGGCCCTGCCGGCTGAGCCGCCGTGGCCTGGCACCAGGATCTCGATGGGGGTGATCACGCCGACCGGGAAGCCCGCGCGCTGGAGCAAGACAACGCCCTCGCGGGCAGGACCTTTCTGGGAGAGCGAGCCCACGCTCGCGTCACCGACGTGCATGCCGAGCGCCGCGACACCGAGCGCCACGAGTACCGCGAGCCCCGACAGGGCGGCCAGCCAGCGCCTCCGCACGACGAGCCGGGCCCACGCGGTCCAGCCCCTGCTCGGCGTGCCCTCATGCCGCAGCCGCGGCCACTCCAGGCGCGGCCCGATCCTGGCGAGTATCGCCGGGACCAGCGTGAGCGTCACCGCGACGCTGATCAGGGGGATCAGCATGCCCCCGATGCCGATGCTGCGGATGAACGGGATGGGCAGCGCGATAAGGGCTAGCAGGCCGAGCGCCACGGTGACGCCGCTGAACACGATCGCGCGCCCGGCGGTGTCCATGGCGCGCCTGATGGCCGCCTCGTTGTCGCGGCCATGCGCCAGTTCTTCGCGCCAGCGCGTGATCAGCAGCAGCGAGTAGTCGATGGCCACGCCCAGGCCGATGAGACCGACCAGGAACTGGACCACGAAGTTGACGTTCATCAAGTAGGTCAGGCCAAGAATGGCCAGGAACGCGGTCGTCACAGACACGGCCGCGATCAGCAGTGGCACGACGGCGAGCAACGACGCGAAGACGAACGCCAGGACGGCCAGCGCGCCGAGTCCGCCGATCAGGATCTCGTCCAGCACGCCGGGCCCGGACCCGGACCCGCCGGCCGTCGTCAGGGGCGCCAGGCCCGTCACGCGGACCTCCGAGCCGGGCGGCAGGTACCGCAGCATCGTCGCCTGCACGGCGGCCGGCTGGACCAAGAGAGGGGCTGTCTGCGACTGCATGTGCGGGGTGAAGATCAGCCCGAACGTGGTCCGGCCGTCGGCTGAAACGAAGCCATGGGCACCGGTGCTGGCGAACGACGCGACGCGACTGGGCCTGGTGCCCGGCGGAACACCGACATGGGCAGCGGCCGTGAAGGCGGCCTGGAGGCTGGCCCGCGCTTGCGGCTGCTCAGCCGTCATACCGGCCGGCAACCTGACTACTGGTACCAGCGGCGTGTCGGTGCCGCCGCTGCCGTAGCTCGCAATGATCGCGGAATCGGCGATGTCACTGCCGGTGCCGGGTATTTCGAAGCTCTGGCTGAGGTGGCTGCTGAGCACCGATGAGGCGAAGCCGCCGACGAGGACAGCCACCAGCCAGAGGAGGGCGATCACGCGGCGGCGGTGCAGGACGAACTCGGTAAGTCGGCCCATCGGTTCGGATAGCCCCTTCTGGCCTGGACTGACTAAGCTATCGGCCCGGCTGACCCGTGCCGCGGCCGAACCTACACGGTATGGCGGCAGGCCAGCACGGGGGTTTAGCGGCTGGGCTGACGCACCTTTCCTGCGCTATAACGGTTATTGGGTTCTTTCCCATGTTATTTTGCCTCGGTTAGCACGAGCCGAGAGACGCACCGGTGACGCGCTGGGCGCAACATAATTTTCCGTTGCCCAGGTTGCACATCGATAGCTACGTCGCTTGCCGGCAAAGGAATTTTGCGCCTGGCGAGACCGGCGGGCCGATACTTAGAGCGCAAAGTCAGGTGGACCCTGTAACCAGAGGTTCGCTGATGGTGTTTGATAGACCTGGTTGCATTCGTATTTTGCGTACGCGACGCCGGCGCTGATGGCTGGTTGGCACTACTGCCTTGTCGGGCATGCCTTGTGGGCACTGTCTTTCGGGGCGGCGGCTAGCTCATCCGGGCACGGGGCAAGACGTCGTGGCGACCCAGGATCCTCGTCCGTGGATCCCGGAGATCACCCAGTAGGAGAAGGCACATGCCTCAGGGCACCGTGAAGTGGTTCAACGCCGACAAGGGCTATGGGTTCATCGCCCCCGACGACGGCAGCGCCGACGTCTTCGTGCACCACTCCGCGATTCAGGTTGACGGCTTCCGCAGCCTGCAGGAGAACCAGCGGGTCGAGTTCACCGCCGGCCAGGGCGCTAAGGGCCCGCAGGCTGAGCAGGTCCGCCCGCTCTAACCAGATCCGGTCGAGTCGGCCGGTACAGCACGCATAGCTTCAAGCTCTGCATAACACCGCAAGGGCGGTCCCGGGTAACCGGGGCCGCCCTTTGCGCATCTCGCCGTTGCACACACCCTTGGCTCGGGCCAGCGCCGAACGCCAGGTAGCGGGTATCGTCGCGGCGTCGGGCGGCAACGGCAGCCCGACCAGCGGTCGGGCCCGTCATCCGGCCGGAATCCCGGAAGGCATGCCCATGACTCGAGCACTGCTCACCAGCGCGCTGGCCGGGATGGGCACGACCATCTTCGCCGAGATGTCGGCCCTGGCAGTCGAGACTGGCGCCGTGAACCTCGGTCAGGGGTTCCCGGACACCGACGGCCCGATCGAGATCGCCCAGGCGGCCGCCGATGCGGTGCTTTCGGGCCGGGGGAACCAGTACCCGCCCGGACCCGGCATCCCCGAACTGCGCACCGCTATCTCCGGCCACCAGAAGCGCTTTTACGGCCTGGACGTGGACCCCGATACCGAGGTGCTCGTCACCGCGGGTGCCACCGAGGCAATCGCGGCCGCGCTGCTCGCACTGCTGGAGCCCGGCGACGAGGTGATCGCGCTCGAGCCCTATTACGACTCGTACGCGGCGTGCATCGCCATGGCGGGCGCCACCAGGGTGCCGATTACCCTGCGCGCGCCGGACTTCCGGCCGGACCTGGACGCGCTCAGGGACGCGATCACCAGCCGCACCCGGCTCATCCTGCTGAACACGCCCCACAATCCGACCGGCATGGTGGCCACCCGTGCGGAACTCATCGCGATTGCTGACCTGGCGATCCGGCACGACCTGCTCGTCATCACCGATGAGGTGTACGAGCACCAGGTCTTCGACGGTGAGCACATCCCGATAGCCACGCTTCCCGGCATGCGCGAACGGACCGTCACGATCAGCTCGGCCGGGAAGACGTTCTCCTTCACCGGCTGGAAGATCGGCTGGGTCACCGGAACGCCCGAGCTCGTCACCGCAGTCCGGACGGCCAAGCAGTTCCTCACGTACGTGAGCGGCGGCCCGTTCCAGTACGCCATCGCGGCCGGGCTGGCCATGCCTGACGCGTTCTACGCCGGCCTGGCCGCCGACTTGCACCGCAAGCGCGACCTGCTCGGAGCCGGATTGCGCGCCGCCGGATTCGAGGTGTACCTGCCACAGGGGACCTACTTCATCACGACGGACATCGCGCCTCTCGGGGAGTCCGATGGGCTGGCGTTCTGCCGTCGGCTGCCGCATCGCTGCGGCGTTGTCGCAGTGCCCAACGTGGTCTTCTACGACAATCAGCAGGCGGGGCGGACTCAGGTGCGGTTCGCCTTCTGCAAGCGCGACGAGGTACTGGCGGACGCCGCCACGAGGTTGCGCGGCCTCACCGCCACACCGGCCGGGCAGTAACCCGCTGCTGGCTAACTAAGATGGGCGTCGCACTGGCCCTGGGGCGAATCCCCCGGCACGCATACGAAGACCACCTTGACAGGAAGGATGCACCGTGACCGCTACGCAGACCAGCGACCCGACAGCGTCAGGGCCGCGGGCCGAGGTCTATCAGGCGCCGAGGCAGGATAAGCCGTGGGGCCATGAGGTGATCTTCGCTGCCCTCGACGGCAAGTACGCCGGCAAGGTCATTCACGTGGTGGCCGGGCACTCGCTGAGCCTGCAGTACCACCACCAGAAGGAGGAGACGAGCACCGTCCTGTCGGGCGCGGCCCTTGTTGAGTACGGACCGTCGGCCGACGATCTCGTCAGCCAGCACCTCGGCCCCGGTGACGCCATCCACCTGCCGCCCGGCACCTTGCACCGCATCACCGCGATCACGGATCTGACGTTCGCCGAGGCTTCGACTGCCGCGCCAGGCTGGCGCGAAGACGTGGTCAGGCTCGAGGACAAGTACGGCAGGACCGGTACCAGCGCCCCGTGACTGGACTCGCCCCGCCAATCGCGCCGGTGCTCCGGTCGGCTGCGGACTAGCTGGCTGGGGAGCCTGGCCTGTCTTCCCGAGAACCGGGCCTGACTTCCCGAGGGCTGGACCCGGCCCTCCGGCGGTTCGGCCCGCTGTCCAGAGCATGGAAAATCTGGATCCACTGATCCGGCGTGACGTATGCGACGATCGTCCGCCGGTCGAGCCCAGCGCCCGCGCACGCGGCCGCCACCTTGTCCGGCGGATAAGTCCGCCGCAGCGATGCCTGCACGGACCCGCCCACGCCAGTAAATCCGGCCTGCACCAGCCGCCGGTACGCGGCCTGCCGCGCCGGGTTGACCAGCGGCTCGGCCCGCCGTTCCAGGCGCAGGATCCCTGCATCGACACGAGGCACCGGCCGAAACTCGGTTCTCGGGATTGTCCCGCGCAGTTCCCAGCGAATCTGCGGCCACGTGCTCACCGTTAGCTGACTCCAGCGGCCATAACCGCCAGCCCGCTTCCGCGCGTATTCAAGCTGCGTGATCAGCGTGGCGGCGGTCATCCGCGACGCGTGCAGGCACCAGTCGATGATCGGGGACGTCAGTGAGAACGGCGCGTTCCCGACGACCTGAAACGGCCGCGAGGGCGGCCGCGCGCTCAGGAAGTCGCCAACCACGACCCGCACGTTCGGCCGCGTGCCGACGCGCGCCGTGAGCCGGCTAGCCAGGTGCTCGTCGATCTCATACGCGATCACCTCGCCCGTCATGGCCGCTAGACGCGTCGTGAGGATGCCCTCCCCCGCGCCGACCTCGAGACACAGCCCGTCCGGCGGCAGCCGAACGGCAATCAGGAACTGGCGCGCGGCTTCCGGGCTGCGCAGGTAGTTCTGGGACAGCTCGCGGCGGCGCTGGTCGCGGTCGGTGCGCCGGCCGTGGGCTCCACGATCCGCGCCGCGCGCCCCGGCACCGGCGGGCCTCGCGGGCAGGGCCTTCCGGCGGCGCGGACCGCGACCGGCCGTACCGCTGCGATCCTGGCCGGGCGCTGCGCTCATCGCGTCAAGATTAGCGGGCACCATGGCCAGGAGATGCAACAGAGGGAACGCAGAACGCTTGCCTCACTCATCTTCGAGCCTGCGCTGTCGCTTCAGCCGGGAACGCCGCTGCTTCTCGGCCAGTCGGCGCTCGACTGAGCCGCGGGTGGGCCGGGTCGGCCGCCGCGGCGGCGGCGGGGGCGCGGTCGCCTCGGTCAGCAGCGCGCTGAGCCTGGCCGCTGCGGCTTCCCTGTTACGCAGCTGCGACTTGTACTCGCTGGCGGCCACGGAGATGACGCCATCAGCCAGCCGGCCCGACAGTGCGGCCAGCGCCCGCTGCTTGAGCACCAGCGGAAGGGCAGCCGAGCCTGCCAGGTCAAAGGAGAGCTCAGCCTGGCTGTCGGTGGTATTCACCGATTGCCCGCCTGGTCCGGGCGACCGTGAGAACCGCCACGTCAGCTCGTCGGGCGGGATCTTGATACCGCGGACTTCCACCTCAAGGCTCACGGTGCTGCCCCGCAACGACTGCCACGCCCGACATGGTGCCCTGCCTATCACAAGCCAGGCGTACGGGCACGGCGCGCCGGTCCTCGCGTGGGCGCTCGAGGGGCGTGAGTCGCGTCACCTACCGCGCGGATTCCGCTCGTACGGCGGTGCAATTGGGCCGCACTTGGTAGTTTCGCGATCTGCCGGGAATATGGCGCCCCGGATCGAAGCGGCCTGGAGATCTGACATGAGCGGTTTCAGGAAGTTCCTGATGCGGGGCAACATCATCGACCTGGCGGTGGCGGTCGTCATCGGCGTGGCGTTCAACGCCATCGTGCACGCGCTCGTCAATGACATGATCACGCCATTGATCACGGCCATCGTGGGCGACCACATCAACTTCAACAACCTGTCGTTCAAAGTGCACGGCAGCACATTCACCTACGGCGCCGTGATCAACGAGGCGATCTCCTTCCTGGTGATTGCCGCGGTGGTCTACTGGCTGATCGTCGCGCCCGCCGCCCGGCTGACTGCGCTGGCCAACCGCAACAAGGCCGCGGCCGACCGGCCATGTCCGGAATGCACGAGCACGATCCCGATCGCGGCTAAACGGTGCATGTACTGCACGGCGGAGGTGCCGCCGGTGGCCCTGCCAACCAACGTGCCAGCCCCGCGCCGCGCCCGGCACGGCTACTTGAGCTCGGAGTGAACGGCCGCATCCCGGTGCCGGCGCGACGGCACGGTAGGTCCTGGAGCAACTGGGTAGGCCCCACATCAAGGGGCATCGATGCCGAAATACATCACCACAATGAGGTACTCGCCCGGCTCCTGGGCTCGCATGATCAAGAGCCATGGCGACCGGACCAAGGCGCTACGGCACATCATGGAAGCCCTCGGCGGCAGGCTCGATTGCGTCTACTGGCGGTTCGGGACTGAGGACGCGCTGGCCATCGTGGATCTTCCCGACTCGGTCTGCGCTAGTGCGCTGCACGCAGCTGTGATCAAGACCGGCGCCTACAAGAAGGTGGAAACGCAGGAGCTGCTGACCCAGGAGCAACTCCTGGAAACTCTGGACCTGGCCAGAGACGCCGCGGAGGTCTTCGAGGTACCCGGCCAGGGGTGACTTGCCTGGCGATCGGCCAGAACCAGACCATCTCGCCACCGTCTCCAGCACGGCCATCGTGAATGTATCGCCGTCGGCGGCTATTACTTGGCGTCGGAATAGCAATTCGCGACAGCCGTCGTCATCGGGAAGCTGACCTCGGTCATACCGAAGACCAGGCGAGTGGCGTCCGCGGCGGCCGCCGCGATCGCTTCGACGACGTCATCGGCCTGTTCCGCCGCGCAGTGCACGATCACCTCGTCGTGCTGGAAGAAAACCAGCTCAGCGGGCGCGGCCAGGCGCGAGCGCAGTAGCGCAAGCAAGACGAGCGCCCAGTCGGCAGCGCTCGCCTGCACGACGAAGTTCCGGGTGAAGCGGCCCCTGGCCCTGGCCGCGGCGCCAGCCCCTGGATCCCGCTCCTGGTCGGGGTCGGCAGACTCGCTGGTCAGCGACCGCCACGCGGCGGACGGCGGCGGGCAGGTGCGCCCGAGAACGGACCTGACCACCCGACCCTCCTCGCCGGCCCGCGCCGCGCTCTCGACGAACGCCGACGCCTGCGGAAACCGCCGCCGAAACAGGGCGAGGGACTGGCCGCGATCGCCGCCGGTCCCGCCGTACATCGCCGAGAGCAGGGCGACCTTGGCCGTAGCTCGGTCGCCGCCGATCGCGGTGGCCACGGCGTCGTAGAGGTCGCCGGTACCCGCGGCCTGAGCGAACGCGCGGTCGCCGGCCAGAGCAGCAAGGATGCGCGGCTCGAGTTGCGCGGCGTCGGCGACCACAAACGTCCAGCCGGGATCAGCAACGACGGCCTGGCGCAGCAGCTTTGGGATCTGTAGTGCGCCGCCACCACGCGATGCCCATCGCCCGGACACGACGCCGCCGACCACATACTCGGGCCGGAACCGTCCCGCGGAGACCCACGTGTCGAGCCAAGACCAGCCGTTCGCGGTATAGAGGCGCGCCAGTTCCTTGTACTCGAGCAGCAGCGGAATCGCTGGGTGATCGATCTGGCGAAGCACGGCTGAGCGCGTCGACGCCACTCGGATGCCGCTGACCGCCAGCGCGCGAAGCAGCTGAGCCGGCGAGTCTACGTTGACCGGCCTGACAGCACCGAGGGCGACTGAGATCTGCGCCGCCAGGTCGGTCAGCCTGGCCGGCCGCAACGGCTGCCCTGCGGTCGCCGGGGGCCGCGGGCCGAGCACTTCGGTGAGCAGCCGATCATGCACATCGACGCGCCAGGGTAGGCCTGCCGCTGTCATCTCTGCGGCCACCAGGCCGCCGGCTGACTCGGCCGCCGTGAGCAGCCCGAATCTGGCGGGGTCGGCGTCGCTGCGAATCCTGGATTGCTGCTCGGCATGCACCGCCACCAGGGCAGCCATATCTGCGCGCGGGTCCTGCCGTGCCGCGTCGTCGGCGTCGAACGGCAGCTGGGCCGCCGATAGCATCGCAGGCTCGCCGGAATCTCGCGACTGAACCGCGGCCGAGGTCAGGAGCCCTCCCGGGCCGTCCCGCGCCGCCAGCAAGGCCGCCGTGAGGTCGGCGTCGTGACACCGCGCGACCCGGACGCCCGACCTGAGCAGGTTCGGATACAGCATCTGGGTCGACCGCCAGACCCACCTAACCGCGTCGTTGGCCCGTTCGTATCCAGCGATCGCAGCAGCCAGATCCGCGACGGGCTCCGGCTGCGCCGCGATCGCGTCGTCGTCGGCCAGCCCGCACAGCAGTCCGCCACGACCACGACCCGGCACGACTGCTATCCGCACATCCAGATTGTGCTGCACGCTGCTGACAGGATCGCTGCTCTGGCTGCCGAGACATGCTGGCACCCAGCGACGTGGCTGGCTGCGCCATGCCGCGCTGGCGGGCCAGCGATGCATCAGCCGGGCCGCGGCGAGCTACACGTGAAGCTACATAGCGTGGTCGGCGGCAGGCTGCTCGCCTGTCGACTCCCAGGCCTCGTGCGCGCCCGGTCCTGGCCGGCGGGTGCGGTTAGGCCTCGGCGTTTGCCGCGGCTTAGCGCGCTCCTGCTTACTCGCACGTGCGGACCGATCGCTGCCCCCGGTGGCAGCCATCTCGTTCGCAAGCGAAGCCTGGTCCAGGCCAGGGGTCGCCCTGTCTGGAGCCGCGCTGTCCTGTGCCGCGCCGTCGTGTGCCGCGTTGTTCTGCGCCGCGTTGTTCTGCGCCGCGTTGTTCTGGGCGGCCCCATCCTGGGCCGCCTCATCCTGGGCGGCCTCATCCTGGGCGGCACTGTCGTCGCGTGCGCCGTGCTTGCTTGCGCTGGCCTGCGCTGCGCTGGCCTTGTTTGCGCTGGCCTTGTTTGCGTTGTCCTTGGCTGCGCTGCCGTTGCTTGCGCTGTCCTTGCTTGCGCTGTCCTTGCTTGCGCTGTCCTCGCTTGCGCTGCCCTGCGCCGCGGCGGTCTTGTCTGCGTTGTCCTTGGCCGCGCTGTCCCTGGCCGCGCTGTCGCTGGCCCCGCTGTCCCTAGCCGCGCTGTCCCTGGCCGCGCTGTCCCTGGCCGCGCTGTCCCTGGCCGCGCTGTCCCTGGCCGCGCTGTACTGCGGCGGCGAGCCCCGATACCTCGGACCGCGATACCCGGGTCCGTGAGGCCGCTTGACACCGGCGACTGGCGCGGCCGCGAGGTAGTCGGCTCCCGCTGGCCCGGCTGGAGTCTGGTCGGGCAGCGGCGGCAGTGGTACCAGCTCCTGGGGCACGAGGTCCTGCGGCCTGATCTCCTGAGGCCCTCGCTCCTGCGCGGCGTACGTGGGCCTCGGGCCCGCGGGCGCGGCCGGCTCGTCGGGCTGCGGCTCGTCTGCGCCCTCGTTCGACAGCACATCGCTCCGCCGGAGATCGTTCGGCGCTACACCACCGTGAGCGGCAACCTCCGTCGGCAACTCCCCCGCCTCGATCACGCCCGAGTCGGACGAGCTCGCGTCGTTCGAGCCTGACTCCATCGCACGCCCGCCCAGTTTGGTCGGGCCGTCGGCCGGACGGGCCGACGCGAGCATGTCGGCCGCGGGAGGCCGGGCCTGCAGCGGAACGCTCAGGTGCTCATCGCGGGACCAAGGAGGCGAGGCGAGATCCCTGACCTGCGGGCGCCGCCAGTCTGCGCTGCCGGCCAGTTCGGTGTACACCGGCCCGCCACAGTCGTGTCCATCGAGCAGCCGTGCGAGCCTCTCGGCCTCCTCAGCACCGACGCCGAAAACGACGCGAGGCTGTCCCCAGGGCTCCTCAAGCGAATAACCCACGTAGCTCGATACCGGCGGTGACGGCTCTGGGCCTAAGCCGTGCATAGCCCGCCAGCGATCCCACGCCCGCTCCAATGCGATGGCAGCCCGCTCCGCGCGCTGTACCAGGTCCGGATCACGCATTGTGCGTACCTCCCCTCCAAAGCGCCGCACATTCCGCCTGTTCAGGCGGGTCCCCCCCAGGGACGCTGCATGCTTCACCGGACGCATGGTCTGCAGACGCGGTGACGCACGAGGCCAATCTTGCCGCCGGGGCGCCGGGCTACGGCGGCATGCTCACTCAGTATCTCTGCGGGCGTTCCTCAGCATGGAAGATGACGCCAAGTCGTTATGCCACTACACACGGTAATCACTTCAACGTGCTCGCACGGCGGAATGAGGAACGCCGGGCTTAGGCCTGAAGCCCCAGAGTCCATGGTTTCCTCGTTTGGTCGACGTCGCCAAGCGCAAATCAGAGACCTCGTGCTTTAAGCGTGTTTAAGACCACTAAACGGTCAGGCACTGGTTCGAGCAGCCAGGCCGTTCGACACGAGATTGAGGGGGACGAGCCCGTTCCCTGAATCTGAATGGTCTTGAACTTATGGCTGTCTAGGTGACAGCTCCGCGGTCTCCTGGTTTAGCCAGGAGGCCGGATCGACCCCGGCAACTTCCACTGACCGATGCTCATCGTCGCATCGAACGCGAAGTGCGCCCCCCGATGCGGCGTGCTGGCCGCCGGGGTCGACCCCCCCAACTGCTAGGCAAATGGCCGCTGGCTGACGGCGCAACTCTGAGCGCCAGCCGTCCCGGCGATACGACGCCGGACCGCGGCCTTGCTTCATTCCGAGCGCTGCTGCGGGATACCCGCCAGAAGGGCGCGGACCTCTGTCTCCCGGTACCGGCGGTGACCGCCGAGCGTCCGGATTGACGTGAGTTTTCCTGCCTTTGCCCACCTGGTTACTGTCTTCGGGTCAACCCTGAACATCGTGGCGACTTCCGCTGGGGTAAGCAGCGGCTCAGCCTCTGGTGTACGTGCGGACATGTTGACGGCCTCTCCTCCTGGACCGGTACTGCGATCCCTACCTGCTTCTCTTCCTGTTCGCGGCTTCTAGCGAAGCCTGCCTCGGATGTCCCATATAGTCCACTGAGACCATATTGCCATCACGAGCCGTGACAAGTCGACAACCGGGAGCAAAGTTCTTTGCGAGTCGCTCCGATGTGCCCCGTTGCGACCTGTCACGCTGCGTGATTCTAGCGACACGCACCGTCGCAACGGGCAGATTCGGAAAAGTCAATCCGCGCCTCCCATCAGATACTTAGCTCGGCTGCCTCCGCGTCCTGTGCATCCCCCTGTCTAGCTGCCGATCTCCTCCAGGTCGGCACCTTAGGGGCCAAGATCAGGCATTGAGCCGACGCTCGCTTACAGGCTGCGAGCGCCCGCAATCCTCCCTCCCGGCCACGCGAAGTAGCGTGGGACCCGATTGCCGGCCGGCCAGCCCGCTCGCTGACCGGATGACCGGTTTGCGTGCGTGCTGCGATGTTTCTGTCCAACAGGCCGGAGTCCACTATTAATCCCCGAACTGCTGCCAGATAATCTGCTTCGAGTGCTTTTGACCGCAGCGTAGCGCGGTGTCGACACTCGCTGTATGCGCATTGACACATGCCAACGGACGGCAGCGCTGAAAGCGGCCGAAAGTCTGGCACTTGTCGCGCATTAGGCAGCATGACTAATCGTGACATGCCGTACCCGTCTGGGCAAAGGGTTACGCGCCGGTAGGGATCACGCGTCTCGCCTCCAACTGCGATCCCGGCGATAGGCTGGTGCGCGATCCCGCGTCAACGACGACGCGGACCGATACCGGGAGCCCGCCGAAGTGAGCACCGTCTTTGGGGCCGGCCACGCCGATAGCCAGCCGGGACACGAGCAAATCGTCTACTGCCAGGATGAGCCGTCAGCTTTGCGCGCCATCATCGCGATCTATTCCACTGCGCTCGGTCCGGCGCTTGGCGGGACGCGCTTCTACCCCTACGCAGACGAGAGCGCCGCGCTCGACGATGTGCTCAACCTGTCGCGGGCCATGGCTTACAAGAACGCCCTGGCCGGCCTGGACCTGGGCGGCGGCAAGGCAGTGATTATCGGCGATCCCGACAAGTTGAAGTCAGAGGCCCTGCTGCGTGCCTATGGCCGGTTCGTCGAGTCGCTGAACGGCCGGTACATCACCGCCTGCGATATCGGCACGTACAGCGAGGACATGGACGTAGTCGCCCGCGAATCCAGATTCGTGACTGGCCGGACCGTGCCCAACGGGGGCGCCGGCGATTCCTCGGTGCTGACGGCATTCGGGGTGTTCCAGGGGATGCGGGCAGCCGCCGAGCACGTGTGGGGCAACACGAGCCTGGACGGCAAGACCGTCGGGGTCGAGGGCGTGGGCAAGGTCGGACACCGCCTGGTTGACCATCTCATCACCGACGGCGCCCGAGTAGTGATCTTCGACACCAACCCCGCTGCCGTCGAGCGGGTACAAGCTGAGCACCCCGAGGTCACGGTCGTGGCGAGCCGGGCCGATTTGCTGAGCACCCGGCTTGACGTCTATTCGCCGTGCGCACTCGGCGGCGCCATCGACGACCACGCGGTCGAGGTGCTGACGGCGAAGGTCATCTGCGGCGGCGCGAACAACCAGCTGGCGCACCCTGGCGTGGAAAAAATGCTGGCGAACCTTGGGATCGTCTACGCGCCCGATTACCTGGTGAACGCCGGCGGCGTCATTCAGGTCGCCGACGAGCTGCACGGCTTCAGCTTCGAGCGAGCGAAGGCCAGGGCAGCGCAGATCCTCGGCACGACCAGGCAGATCCTGGCCATGGCGGACGCGGACGGTATCCCGCCGGCGGTCGCTGCCGACCGGCTCGCTGAGCGGCGAATCGCCGAGGTTGGCAGGCTCCGGGGCATCTACCTTGGTCGCTGAGGGTGCTGACGGCGGGTTCTCGCGGTGGCTCGCCGGTGGTTCGGCAGAATCACCGGAGGCGCCCGGCGCCCAAAGCAGGTACGGTTGTACCTGTACGTCAGGGCGAGCGCGCCGCACTCCGGTTAGCGGAGCTGCGACGGGTCAGCCTTGTGTGCACGAAACCTTGTGTGCACGAACCGCGAGCATGGCGTGGTAACGGGCAACTATTAGTGCGGTGACCAGGGACCCATCGGGTTCCGTGCGTTTAGAGGGGGTCGAGCCAATGGGGCGCGGCCGAGCCAAGGCCAAGCAGGTCAAGGTGGCACGCCAGCTGAAGTACAGCGGTGGCGGGACCGACCTTGACCGGCTACGGGCTGAGCTGGGCGTCGACTCGGAGCAGCATGGCGCCAGCGGGGATTCCACGTACGCGGACCTGGGCGATCGCTACTCTGGGGACGACGACGACTCCGATCACTCGCCTGATGATGACGACGAGGACGAGGACTTCGAAGACGAGGATTACGGCGACTATGGCGCCGAGGGTCTCGTCCGGCAGTCCGGCTCGTCTGCCGGAGCCTGACAACGCGTTAGGCACGCGCGCTATCCGTCGGCGGTCGGCGGGGATCTCGTTGGCGTGGGCGCACTTGCCGGCCGGAGGCGACGCTGGCCAAGGCCAGAAATTGTGCTGGCCGCCTCAGGAGTGCTGCTGACCGCTCAGGAACCGTGAGCTCAGGGACCGTGCTGGCCATTCATGTGCACGCGGCCAGAGCCAGCCGAGATGCGCCCGAGGACCCAGGCCGACAGGCCGCGCTCACTCAGCAGATCAAGAGCACGACCGGCATCCTGCGAGCCGACCACGGCCACCATGCCGACACCCATGTTGAAGGTCCGCTCCATCTCCTGCGCCGGAACATTGCCGCGCTCGGCGAGCAGCGCGAAGATCGGTCCCGGCTGCCAGCTCGCGCGCTCCAGGACCGCGTCCGCCTGCGGCGTTAGCACTCTGGCTAGATTCGCCGCGAGTCCGCCGCCGGTCACGTGCGCGAACGTCCGCACCGCGCAGGCGTCCGCTAGCGCCAGGCAGTCCCGGGCATAGATCCTGGTCGGCGTCAGCAGTTCAGCACCGAGTGGCTGACTGAGCTCGGCCGGCTGGCTTTCCAGATCGAGGCCCGCGTGAGGCGCGTCGATGATTGCGCGGACCAGGGAGAACCCATTGGCGTGCAGGCCCGAGCTGGCCATCGCGATGATGGAGTCCCCGACTTGGACGCGGTCCGGGCTGAGCAGCCGGTCGGCGTCCACGACACCGGTGGCCGCCCCGGCAAGGTCGAAATCATCGGCCGCCAGGTGCCCTGGATGCTCCGCCGTCTCGCCGCCGATCAGCGCGCAGCCGGCCTGGATGCAGCCTGCGGCAATGCCGGCGACGATCGCTGCGACGCGCTCGGGCCGGACCCGCCCGCAAACGACGTAGTCGGTCATGAAGAGCGGCTCCGCGCCGCACACCACAAGGTCGTCGACCACCATCCCGACGAGGTCCAGGCCAATGGTGTCGTAGGTGCCGAGCCGCTGGGCGATGACGACCTTGGTGCCGACGCCATCGGTCGAAGTCGCCAGCAACGGCCGCCGCATCCCGATGAGCTTGGACACGTCAAACAGCCCGGCGAACCCGCCGATCCCACCGATCACTTCCGGGCCGGCGGTCTTAGCCACCGCAGCCTTCATAAGCTCAACGGCTCGGTCCCCGGCAGCGATATCGACGCCCGCCGACGCATAGCTCACTGGCTGGCCGGGTGCCGAAGGCCGCCGGCCGGCATCGTCCGCGCTGGTCAACTACAGCCCCTGGGCCCTGGGTCCGACTGGCTCGAGCAGGTGCTTGCCCTTCTCGTCTTCGGCGACCGAGATCGGGTACTCGCCATCGAAGCATGCGCGGCACAGCCGGCTGGCCGGCACTGTCGTCGCCGCGATGAGGCCCTCGAGGGAGACGAAGCCCAGCGAGTCTGCGCCGATCGACTGCCTGATCTCCTCGATCGTGAGATTCCCGGCCATGAGCTCAGCGCGGCTGGCGAAGTCGATGCCGAAGAAGCACGGCCATGCCACCGGCGGGCTGGAGATCCGGACATGCACCTCCGCCGCTCCGGCCTCGCGCAGCATCGCGACGATCGCACGCTGGGTACTGCCGCGGACGATTGAGTCGTCGACCACGACCAGCCGCTTCCCGGCGATCGCGTCGCGTAGCGGGTTGTACTTCAGCCGGATGCCGCGCTCCCTGATCGTCTGGCTGGGCTGGATGAAGGTGCGGCCGACGTAGGAGTTCTTGACCAGCCCCTGGCCGTAAGGGATGCCGCTGGCCTGGGCGTATCCGATTGCTGCGGGCGTGCTGGATTCCGGCACCGGGATGACCAGGTCGGCGTCGGCCGGGTACTCGGCAGCTAGTCGCCTGCCGACCTCAACCCTGGCCGCCTGCACGCTGCGCCCGGCGATAGCCGTGTCGGGCCGGGCCAGGTACACATACTCGAACAAGCAGCCCTTGGGTTCCGCGACCGCGAACATGTGCGATCGCACCCCGCGTTCATCGATCGCGACCATCTCGCCCGGCTGAATCTCGCGGACGAACGTGGCGCCGACGATGTCGAGCGCGGCCGTCTCGCTGGCGACGACCCAGCCGCGCGCTAGCCGGCCCAGCACGAGCGGCCGGAAACCTTGCGGGTCGCGCGCCGCGTAAAGGGTCTGCTCGTCCATGAAAACGAGCGAGAAGGCGCCGCGCGCGAGCGGCAGTACGTCCAGGGCCGCGGCCTCGACGCCAGGATGCCCCGTAACACCGACCCCACCGTTCGCGGTGTCGGCCGGGATGCTGTGACCGTTCGCTGCGAACAGCGCGGTCAGCACGTCGGTATCGGACGTGGCACGCCCGGCCAGGCCTCCGACATGGCCGTGCAGCAGGCTGGCCAGCTCCAGCGTGTTGATCAAGTTGCCGTTATGGCCTAGCGCCAGGCTGGCCGACGGCGTGGCCCGGAACGTTGGCTGCGCGTTCTCCCAGACCGAGGATCCGCTGGTCGAGTACCGGCAGTGCCCGACGGCTATGTGCCCGTGGAGAGTATTGAGCACGGACTCGTTGAAGACCTGGGCCACCAGGCCCATGTCCTTGTACACCACGATCCGGGAACCATCACTGACCGCGATGCCAGCCGATTCCTGGCCGCGATGCTGGAGGGAGTACAGGCCGAAGTAGGCGAGCTTGGCCACATCCTCGCCAGGGGACCAGACACCGAAGACACCACAAGCGTCCCTGGGCGGTTGCTCGAGCGCGTCGCCTGAGTCGCCAGCGCTTGCCGAGTCGCCGCGGTTCGGGCCGGCGCGGTTCGGGTCGGCGCGGTTCGAGTCGACAGGGTTTGAGTCGACATAGTGGGGATCGTGTGACAGAAGTCCATCGGGCTTAATCACTAGTCAATTCTAGTGACTTCCAGACCCGCTGGGGCCGACCGACGTGAGCGGAAGGTACGGAGAAAGATCCGCACGCTGGCCGCTCGCCCGCACGCGGCCCGCCGCGACCGCGGTTTGCCAGTCCAGGCGCCCAGCAGCCAGGTCCAGCCACGTCAGCGGATCGGTCTCCACGACGTTCGGCGGCGTGCCGCGAGTATGCCGTGGCCCGGGCACGCACTGGATCGCGGCGAAGGGCGGTACCCGGACTTCCACGGTCCGCCCCGGTACCCGCTGCTCGAGTAGCCCCAGGCTGTACCGAACGGCAGCCCGCAGCGCCGGACGCAGCGGCTCGGACCCGGCCGCGAGCGCCGCCGTCACCGCGGCCAGGCTCGCCGCGCCGAGGACCCGCTCGGTCGCAAGCCCCGGCCATGGCGGCTGGCCGAGCGCCGCTCGCTGCTCATTCAGGGCGGCAGCCAGCTTGCCCAGGTCAGGTCGGCGCGGTGGCACGGCTAAGCAGGCTAGCGGACGATGCCGACGGCATGCGGCGGCCCGCGGCCCGGGAGATAGCAGGATGGCACGCCAGTCGCGGGCGTAGCCACACGTCGCGGCCGGCCGCGACGTCGCCTTGTCGAGTAGGTGGGGTCGCACAGGCGCGGCGGCCAGGGAAGAAATTTCTTATGGATTTCGGCCATCTGGCCCCATCACGCACCTGATCCCGATATTCGTTCGGTATGCCAGGTCAGCGCCGGTCAGCAGGCTCACGGGCCAGCGGCTCCCGGCTGCCCAGGCTGACTGGCCTCGGCGTCGTAGTGCTGCTCGCTGCCGCGGCCGTAACCGCCTATCTGGTGGCATTCCATCCGGCCAGCAAGCCGCACGCGGCCTCGCTGCCGACCAGGGTCGTCAGCTACCAGACGGTGGGACTCGTGGTCGCTGAGACACAGGGTGGCAGCAACGACCAGCTGCTCCAGCTGATGGGCCAGCACGACACGGTGCAGTTCAGCCTCGTCGCGCAGGCGCAGCAGACGGAGGGCTCACCGCAGTGGACGGCTGACCTGATGGCCGGCGGCACCTACATCTTCATCTACCTGCCGACCGGCCAGTGCCTCAGCGCGGTGGGCAGCGCTCGCCGACCAAAGCTAGAGCTGCGGCACTGCGACCTCGGCGGCGCTCAGCGCTGGCGCCGGACGCATGCCGCGGTACTGACCAAGGCGCATGATTTCTACCAGTACGCGAATCTCGGCGACCGGTCCTGCCTGACGCAGGCTGGCGTGCAATCGGGGCAGATCTTCGGAGCGAGCCTCAGCGCGTGCTCCTCACCACAGCCAGCCGACCAGCTTCTCGCCTTCTGGTGGTCGTCGGTCTAGGTCAGCCGAACAACGCCGGGAGCGCGGACCGATGGACAGCGCCCAGCTCGTCGAGCGGCACCGCGAACAGCCCGCGTACCGTCAGGGCCGAGCCACCCGTCTCACCCAGCGCGACCGCTGGCACCTCAGCCTGCGCGCACAGGGAGGCCAGCTCTGCCTCCGCGCCAGGACGCACCGCGACGACGGCACGTGCTGCGGATTCACTGAATAGGAACGTGGCCGGATCGGCCGGAAGTGTGATCGTGCAGCCGGTCCGCCCGGCCAGGCATGATTCGGCCAGCGCGACGGCGAGGCCGCCATCGGATAGGTCATGGGCGGCGACCAGCAGGCCGCGGGCGGCAGCCGTGATCAGGACCTCGGCTAGCGCACGCTCGGCCTCCAGGTTCACAGCAGGCGGCCGGCCGCCGAGGTGACCATGCCGCAGCCACGCCCACAGCGAGCCACCAAGCTCCGCCCTGGTTTCGCCCAGCAACACGATCTTGGCGCCCGGCCGGCTGAAGCCCGACGTGACGCGGCGGCGCACGTCGTCATGCACACCGAGCACGCCGACGACAGGCGTCGGCTGGATCGGAGCGGTCCCGGTCTGGTTGTAGAAGCTGACGTTGCCGCCTGTCACTGGGACGCCGAGCTGCTGGCACCCGTCAGCCAGGCCACGTACGGCCTCGGTGAACTGCCACATCACCGCAGGGTCCTCGGGCGAACCAAAGTTCAGGCAATTGGTGACCGCGAGCGGCCTCGCCCCCGAAACGGCCACATTCCGGTACGCCTCGGCCAGTGCCAGTTGCGTGCCGACATAGGGATCGAGCTGGCAATACCGGCCGTTGCCGTCCGTCGCCAGCGCCACGCCCAGTCCGGTCGACTCGTCCACCCGCAGCAGCCCGGCGTCATGCGGCATGGCCAGCACCGTGTCGCCGCGGACGTAGCGGTCATACTGCTCGGTCACCCAGGTCTTGTCGCCGCCCTCCGGCGAGCCGAGCAGGAGCATCAGGTCCGCCCGCAGCTCGGCGCCGAGCCCGGCACTACCGGGGACTGGCCGAGGCAGCCGGGCCGGGTCGTCGGCAATGAGCGCATCCTGGCTATCGGGGCGCCGCACCGGCCGGTCGTAGACCGGGCCCTGGTCTGCGGCGCTGCCAGGCGGTATGTCGACGACCTGCGCGCCGTGCCAGCTCATCTCCAGGCGGCCTGAGTCGGTGACCTCCCCGATCACCGTCGCCTGGACATCCCACTTCGCGCAGATCGCCATGAACGCGGAGACGTTCTCAGGCGTGACGATCGCCATCATGCGCTCTTGCGATTCGCTCATCAGGATCTCGGCCGGGCCGAGCGAGGGATCCCGCAGTGGCACCTGATCGAGCCAGACACGCATGCCCGAGCCGCCGCCAGCTGCCAGCTCCGTCGTTGCGCAGGCAACACCCGCGGCGCCGAGGTCCTGAATGCCAACGACCAGGCCAGCGCGGTAAAGCTCGAGGCAGCACTCGACGAGCAGCTTCTCCATGAACGGGTCGCCGACCTGGACGCTGGGCCGCTTCGCGCCCTCGCCCGAGCCGCCAAACGAGGCGCTGGCGAGGACGGAGGCGCCGCCGATACCGTCGGGGCCGGTGCGCGAGCCGAAGAGTATGACCTGGTTCCCCGGCCCGGTCGCCGCCGCCAGCTTGAGGTCCTCGTGCCGCAGGACCCCGACGCACAGGGCATTCACCAGCGGGTTGCCCAGGTAACAGGGATCGAAGGTCAACTCACCGCCGATGTTGGGCAGGCCGAGACAGTTGCCGTAGAAGGAGATGCCGCCGACGACGCCGGGCAGGACGCGGTGGGTGTCCGGCGCATCGGCCGGCCCGAATCGCAACGCATCCATCACCGCAACCGGGCGCGCCCCCATGGCCAGGATGTCCCGGACGATCCCGCCGACACCGGTGGCAGCGCCCTGGAAAGGTTCCACATAGGACGGGTGGTTGTGTGACTCGATCTTGAATGTGACCGCGTAGCCCTGGCCGATGTCGACGACGCCGGCGTTCTGACCGATGCCGGCGAGGAGCACGTCAGTCGCGGGCGCCTTATCGGCAAACTGCCGCAGGTGCTTGCGGGAGGACTTGTAGGAGCAGTGCTCGCTCCACATGACGGAGTAGATGGCGAGCTCCGCGTCGGTCGGCCGGCGGCCAAGAATGCTGCCGATCCGCGCGAACTCCGCCGCGGTTAGCCCAAGCGCGGCAAACGGCTGCTGACGGTCCGGCGTGGCCGTGGCGTCGGCCACGTTGTCCTGCGGCGCGATGGTCATCTGCGGCGTGCTCATACGGCTGGACTCACGCGACTGGGACTCATTCGACTGGGACTCAGGCAACGAGGACCGCCTGCAGGACCGAGGTGAAGAAGCCGAGGCCGTCGGCGCCGGGCCCGGTCAGGGTGTCGATAGCGTGCTCAGGATGCGGCATCAGGCCCGCCACGTGACCGGCCTCGCTGACGACGCCCGCGATCCCGGCGACCGATCCATTCGGGTTCCCGTCGGCGTACCTGGCCAGGATCTGACCCCGCGATTCAAGCTCCGTGAGCGTCTGGTCGTCCACGACGTAGGCGCCCTCGCCACTCTTCAGCACGACGGTGAGCTCTGCGCCGGTGTCGTAGCCAGTTGTCCACGCCGACGTGCTGTTCTCGATCCTGATCCGGACGTCGCGGTTGATGAAGCGGCGGCCCTCGTTGCGGGTCAGCGCGCCCGGCAGGAGATGCGCCTCGCACAGAATCTGGAAGCCGTTGCAGATCCCCAGCACTGGCAGCCCATGCGCCACGGCCGGGATGATCTCGGCCATTACTGGGGCAAACCGCGCAATGGCTCCGCAACGCAGGTAGTCCCCGTAGGAGAAGCCGCCGGGCAGGATGACAGCGTCCACCCCGTGCAGGCTGGGATCGCCGTGCCAGAGTTCGACTGGCGTCGCGCCCGCGCGCTCGACGGCGCGGCAGGCGTCGCGATCATCTAGGGAACCTGGGAAGGCGACGACTCCGATCCGGGCCGTCATGGGCGTCCTCGCGGGCGGCGCATGCTCGCAGGCTACCTGCTCAGCCGGCGTCCCTGAGCTGGGAGGCCGGTCGGCGCGCCAGCGGGGCGTCGCTGCGCCACTCGATCCGCTTGTTCAGTGACACTACGGTGCCCTGGCCCGGCCGGCTGTGCATCGTCACGTCGTCAACGCAGGCCCGCATGATCGCCAGGCCGCGACCTGACTCGGGCAGCTCGGCTATGGCGCGCTCCCTCGCCAGCCGCCTGGACCGAGCGATCCGGCTGCGCAAGCTGGTCGGTGATCCAGGAGCCGTCGACGCTGGCGCGGTGTGATGCCGGCGGAGTCCACCGACCGGCCGGACCGAATGCCGGATCCCTGGCCGCCGACGGGTGACGGTGGCGGGGTCGAAGCCGCGACCGCTGTCGAGTACCTCGAGCAGGCAGCGCTTGCTACCGACATGCGCCACCAGCTCATAGCGTCGCCCCGGCCCCGCGTGCAGTAGCACGTTTGTGCACGCCTCTGTCACAGCAAGTAGCAGATCGTTGATGCAGCTCTCGTCGATGCCAAGCCGGGTGAGCGTGTCACCAAGGACCCGGCGCATCACCGGGACGCTCAGGGACTCCCGAGGGAAGACCAGGCAGAACTCGACGTCTGCGGCTGGTTCCCCAGAATGGAACACCCGAGATCGCATCTGCTCCTCGCCCCGTGCTGCGACAGTCAGTTCACATTGTGGAGGCTTCCCCAGACGGAGCGCGGTAATCATGAACTCAGGCGATCTCTGGACGAACAGTGCGCTACTGCCTGCTGGCGGCCGGATAACGCCAAGAGGCCCTGAGCTGCGGAAACGCACTCTGCGACACGTCGCAGGACTGCTGTCGGCCGACTGCATGGCAGGTACGTGAAAATAACAATCAGGTAAGCCCGTACTCGGAGCCTTTGCTATGAGCCGGAAGAAAATGGGTCCGCCGGCGACACTTTTCCTTCCGGATCTTCAATAACGGATGTCTTAGCCCGGATGGACCGAGAACTCCTCGATCACCGGGTTCGCGAGCAGCTCCGCCGCGAGCTCGGCCATGCGCTCCGATGCGACCGGCTCGGCGAGGTCGATCTCGAACCGCTTGCCCTGGCGAACGCCCGCGACCTGGCCAAAGCCGAGGCGCCGGCAGGCACTGGCGATCGCCTCACCCTGCGGGTCGTGGATCTCCGGCTTCAGCATCACGTCGATGACGAATCTGGGCACATCCCGAACAGTACGCGAGCCAGGTCGCCGAAGGCGGGTAGGGATCGGGGCCGCCTGGCAGTAGATTTGAAGTCGGCCACCGTGACCCGATTCGTGACGTGCGTCACCATCGGTACCCTGTGGTCCGCAGCGCTTGACCGTTCCGGGCGCGGCGATAGTACTGTCGCACCGTCATGGACGGGACGACAGCCCGGGCCGGGCGAGCTCCCCGACCGGACATGAGAATGCAAGGAGTGGCACGTGGCCGTCAAAGATGCCGGACGCGCCGCCCGCTCAGTTCAGCGGGCAGGAGGCGATCGGGCTACCGCCCGTGAGCCAGAACGACAGGCGGATTCCGCTGAGCTGATCCAGCTCCTCACTCCCGAGGGGGAGCGAGTCGAGCACCCTGATTATCCACTCGAGATCTCCGCCGATGAGGTCAAGTCCCTCTACCGGGATCTGGTCATTGTGCGCCGGATCGACTTCGAGGCGATCGCACTCCAGCGCCAGGGTGAGCTGGGGATCTGGGCGTCGCTGCTAGGCCAGGAGGCCGCTCAGGTCGGGGCCGGGCGTGCACTCGGTCCGCGCGACATGGCGTTCCCGACCTACCGCGAGCATGGAGTGGCATGGTGCCGCGACCTCGACCCGATGAAGCTGCTCGAGCTGTACCGCGGGGTTAGCCACGGCGGCTGGGATCCCAAGGCACACAATTTTCACCTGTACACGATCGTCATCGGCAGCCAGGCGCTGCACGCCACGGGGTACGCGATGGGCATCCAGCGCGACGGCGCCGTCGGCGAGGGCGGCGAGGCGGCGATCGCGTTCTTCGGTGACGGCGCGACGAGCCAGGGAGACGTCAACGAGGCCTTCATCTGGGCATCGGTCACCAACGCGCCAATCGTGTTCTTCTGCCAGAACAACCAGTGGGCCATCTCCGAGCCGCTAGAGCGCCAGAGCCGGACGCCGCTGTACCTGCGAGCCAAGGGGTTCGGTTTCCCTGGCGTCCGCGTCGACGGCAACGACGTGCTCGCCAGCCTCGCCGTCACCCGCAAGGCCTTGCAGGCCGCCCGAGAGGGCCAGGGACCGACGCTCATCGAGGCGTTCACCTACCGCATGGGAGCGCACACGACGACCGACGATCCGACGAGGTACCGGCTGTCGGCCGAGCTTGAGGCGTGGAAGCTCAAGGACCCCATCGAGCGCGTCAAGCAGTACCTGATCCGCACCGAGCAGGCCGAGATGAGCTTCTTCGACGAGATCGATGCGGAGGCCGCGGCGGTCGGGTCCAGGATCCGGGCCGGCTGCCAGCAGATGCCTGACCCGACGCCCGACTCAATGTTCGACGACGTGCTGACGTCGGAGACGCCGCAGCTAGCCGCGGAGCGCGCCGAGTTCGCTGCCTACCTTGACTCGTTCGTCGCCGAGGAGGCCGCTCGATGACCACGCTGACCCTCTCGAAGGCGCTGAACGAGGGCTTGCGCAAGGCTCTGGAGAGCGACCCCAAGGCGCTCATCATGGGCGAGGACGTCGGCAAGCTCGGCGGCGTGTTCCGGGTGACCGACGGCTTGCAGAAGGACTTCGGCGAGGCCAGGGTCATTGACACCCCGTTGGCCGAATCCGGCATCATCGGCACTGCTATCGGGCTGGCGCTCCGCGGCTACCGGCCGATCTGCGAGATCCAGTTCGACGGCTTCGTCTTCCCGGCCTTCGATCAGATCGTCACCCAGCTGGCCAAGATGCGGTACCGGTCGCTCGGGACCGTGCGGCTGCCGGTGACGATCAGGATCCCGTTCGGCGGCGGCATCGGCGCCGTCGAGCATCACAGCGAGTCGCCTGAGGCCCTGTTTGCCCACACGCCGGGCTTGCGCGTTGTCGCCTGCGGCGACCCAGCCGATGCCTACACGATGATCCAGCAGGCGGCGGCCTGCGACGACCCCGTCGTCTTCTTTGAGCCGAAGCGCCGGTACTGGGACAAGGCTGAGGTCGACGTCGAGGGCGGCCTGGCTGCCGCGCTGCCGATGGACTCGGCGCGGGTGCTGGTCGCTGGCACTGATGTCACAGTGCTGTGCTACGGCCCGATGGTACGGACCTGCGCCGAGACCGCTGTTGCGGCGTCGAGTGACGGGAAGTCCGTCGAGGTCATCGACCTGCGCTCGCTCGCACCTCTGGACACCGAGACGATCTTCGCCTCTGTCCGCAAGACCGGCCGGTGCGTCGTCGTGCACGAGGCCGTGGTGACCGGCGGCATCGGCGCCGAGATCGCGGCGCGAGTCACCGAGGAATGTTTCTACAACCTTGAGGCGCCGGTACTGCGCGTCGGCGCGTACACGACTCCGTATCCGCCATCCAGGCTCGAGGAGTACTACCTTCCCGACCTTGACCGGATCCTGGATGCTGTCGACCGCACTTTCGGCTACTGAGAGGCCCTCATGTCAGATCTCAAGGAGTTCAAGCTCCCTGACGTCGGCGAAGGCCTGACCGAGGCCGACATCGTCAGGTGGCACGTCAAGCCCGGTGACCAGGTCACCGTCAACCAGATCATCGTGGAGATCGAGACCGCCAAGGCGGTCGTCGAACTGCCGAGTCCGTACGAGGGCATCGTCGCGAGCCTGCTCGTGCCCGAAGGCCAGACCGCCGATGTCGGCACGCCGATCATCAGGGTGCAGGTCGGCGCCGACGCGGGCGCAGTCGACACGGCTGCTGTGGTCGTTAGCGTTCCGCCGGAAGCGGTTGCGCAGCGTGCGATCAGCGAGACCGAGGACCTCGTCCCGACCGTGCCTGTCGAGGGCGCTGTCGAGCCAGGCATGCATGGCAGCCCGGCCCCGAAGGCCGAGCGGCAGGCGGTACTCGTCGGCTACGGCGTGAAGCTCGGCACGACCAGCCGTCGAGCGCGCAAGAAGACGTCGGCACCAGCGAATGGGGGCGCCGAAGGGGCGGCCTCGGGACCGGCGCAAGCGGCTGCGCACGCGGAGCCGAGCGCGACGCTGCGGGGCGTCAACGGCTCAGGTGCCAGCGCATCGAACGGCGGGCCAATCAGCACAGCGACTGCGCTGGCGAAGCCGCCGGTCCGCAAGATGGCCAGGGATCTGGGCGTCGACCTAGCTTCGCTGGCCGGGACCGGACCGAACGGGTCCATTACCAGGGACGACGTCCAGCAGGCAGCGGCCGGCGCGGCGGTCGGCCGCGTTCCCATCCAAAGCGTTCGGACGGTCACGGCCGTCGCGCGGGAGGAGCGGATCGCGATCCGGGGTGTGCGCAAGCACACCGCCGCGGCGATGGCGGCGAGCGCGTTCACGGCGCCGCACGTGACTGAGTTCCTCCAGATCGACATCACCGAGACCATGAAGGCCACGGCGCGGCTCCGCACGCTGGCCGAGTTCGCCGACGTCAAGGTGTCGCCGCTGCTGCTGGTGGCGCGGGCCCTCATCGTGGCGGCGGCGCGGCACCCGATGATCAACTCGACCTGGGATGAGGCTGCGCAGGAGATCGTGGTCAAGCACTACGTGAACCTGGGCATCGCCGCAGCGACCGATCGCGGACTTGTCGTGCCGAACGTCAAGGACGCGCACGCGCTGACCTTGCCGGAGCTGGCCAGGGCGCTGGCCCAGCTATCCGAGACCGCGCGGGCCGGGAAATCGACGCTCGCCGATCTGTCGCACGGCACCGTCACGATCACTAACGTGGGCATCTTCGGAGTCGACACTGGCACCCCGATCTTGTCTCCCGGGGAGGCGGCCATCCTGGCGTTCGGCCAGATCAAGGACGCACCTTGGGTCGTGGATGGCCAGCTGGCGGTGCGCAAAGTGTGCACGCTCGCGCTGTCGTTCGACCACCGCCTGGTCGACGGGGACCTGGGCTCGGCGGTGCTGCGGGACGTAGGCGCCATGCTGTCCGACCCGCTGACGATGCTCGCCTGGTCCTGAGGCCGGGGTCGGTGCCGCAAGGCTGCCAGTCGCATCGCTGAAGGTCACATCACTGCAAGTCACATCGCTGCGAGTCTCATCACTTGCGGAGGGAGCCCCATGATCAGGCATGTCGCACTGTTCACGTGGTCCGAGGGCATGACGGACGCGATGGAGCAGCAGTTCGTGGCCGAGCTCAGCGCGCTTGCGCCGACGCTGCGAGGCGTGCGCGCCTACCACGCGGGTCCGGACGAGGGGATCAACGCGGGCAACTTCGACTTCGCCGTGGTCGCCGACTTCGACGACGTGGACAGTTATTTCGCCTACCGCGACAACGCCGAGCACAAGGACATCATCGGGCGGTTCAGCGCACCGCATGCCAAGTCGCGGGCTGCGGTTCAGTACGAGATCTGATCAGCCGCGGGCGGCCGACGCCGGTCTTGGGCGAATCAGAATGCCTCTTCGGCCAGTTCCATCGGGTCGAGCGAGGTCGCCTCAGCGATCTCGCGCTCAGCGCCCAGGCGCGGGAGCACGGTCGCGGCGAAGAACCCGCACACGGCTACCTTGCCCTGATAGAACGCCACGTCGCTCGCACTCAGGTTGCCGTCATCGAGCCGGGCGAGCGCGACCTCAGCCTGCCGGCCGAGGAGCCAGCCGACCATCAGGTCGCCGAGCGCCAGCAGGAGCCTCGTCGTGTTCAGGCCCACGCGGTAGATCTGTGGCGCCTGCTCCAGGCTGCCGCCGAGGAAGCCGTTCATCGTGGTCACGATGGCGTCGACATTGTCGGCTGCCCTGGCGAGGGCGGCGCGTTCCTTCTTCAGGCGGCCGTTGCCGTTCTCAGCGGCTGCAAACTCGCGGACCTGCTCAAGCAGATCAGTCCAGGCCGCACCCTGGTTCCTGACGATCTTGCGGAAGTACAGATCAATGCCCTGGATGGCGGTTGTTCCCTCGTACAGGCTATCGATCTTCGAGTCCCTGATGTACTGCTCGATCGGGTAGTCCTGCAGGTAGCCTGAGCCGCCGAGCGTCTGCAGCGACTGAGCGAGCTGCTCGTATCCGCGCTCTGAGCCAACGCCCTTGACGATCGGCAGCAGCAGGTCGTTCAGTGCGACCGCGCGCTCGTCCCGCTCGCCCCTGGCGGCGGCGAGCTGTACTGCGTCCTGCTGGCTCGCGGTGTACAGGACGAGTGCGCGCATGCCCTCGGCGTATGCCTTCTGCAGGAGCAGGCTGCGCCGTACATCGGGGTGCTTCATGATCGTGACGCGGGGCGCGGCCTTGTTCGTCAGCTGCGTCAGGTCCGCGCCCTGGACGCGGGTCTTGGCGTACTCGAGCGCATTCAGATAACCGGTCGACAGCGCCGCGATGGCCTTCGTCCCGACCATCATCCGGGCGAACTCGATGATCAGGAACATCTGCCGGATGCCGTCATGCACGTCACCGATGAGCGTACCGACGGCCGGGTGTTCTGCGCCGAACGTCAGCTCGCACGTCGTCGACGCCTTCAGGCCCATCTTGTGCTCGACGTTGGTCACATAGACGCCATTGCGATCGCCGAGCGAGCCGTCGTCATTCACCAGGAACTTCGGCACCAGGAACATCGACAGGCCCTTCGTGCCGGGGCCCGCGCCCTCAGGCCTGGCCAGCACGACGTGCAGGATGTTCTCCGTCAGGTCGTGCTCGGCGCTGGTGATGAAGCGCTTGACGCCCTCGATGTGCCAGGTGCCGTCGGCCTGCTCGATGGCCTTGGTCCTGCCCGCGCCGACGTCGGAGCCCGCGTCGGGTTCGGTCAGCACCATGGTGTAGCCCCAGCGGCCCTCAACGGCCTGCTCGGCGATCTTCTTCTGCGCCGCCGTGCCCATCAGCCAGAGGGCGTGCGAGAACGAGCCGAGGCTCGAGTACATCCACACGGCTGGGTTCGCGCCGAGAATCAGCTCGGCGACCGACCATGCGAGCGTGCGGGGCACGGTCGTGCCGCCCAGCTCGGCCGGAAGCTCGAGACGGAACCACTCGGCGTCGACGAAAGAGTTGTATGACCGCTTGAATGACTCCGGCATGGTCACCGAGTGCGTGGCCGGGTCAAAGACGGGTGGATGCCGGTCGGCGTCGGCGAACGACTCGGCGATCGGGCCCTCAGCCAGGCGTCGGACCTCGTCCAGGATGCCTCGCGCCGTCTCCTCGTCCACGTCGGCGAACGGTTCGGCACCGAGGAGTTCCTGCCTGTTCAGGACCTCGAAGAGGTTGAACTCAATGTCCCTGAGGTTGCTCTTGAAGTGCCCCATTGCCGCTCCCCTGGACCACGGGTCAATGCCCATCGGCTTGCGCTACTCGCGAGTAACTTACTCAATAGTACCTAACTCGCGGCCGAGTGTCACCCCCGCAAACTGCTGGGTCCTGTGGAGTTCGAGACCCTTCGGCCCCTGGCCCGGCGGACGTGCCGCGCTTGAAGTCGTTTTGTCGGTTATCGCCGTCGTTTCACGCGCAGTGGCGCGACCGCAGCGTTGTGTTGGAGGATTCGACACAGTCGGCTGTGTCGGATCCTCCGGCACAATGGAGCGGCGCCGCGTGGGTCGGCGGATGAGGTTCCTTGAGGCTGATTCACTCGGCCCAGGGGATGCCGGCGACGTCAGCTGCTGCCCGCAGCCCGCGCGTGGCGCCAGGCGGTACTGGCGGCAGGATCAGGCAGTGGCAGCCGACGCAGATCGAGCCCGAGTCCGCCAGCCGGTTGTTGCCGACCATGAGCGTCCTGTCTGCGGACACCCCGAGCCGTTCGCAGGCGATCAGGAAGGGCTCCGGATCTGGCTTGGCGATTCCCAGATCGCACGAGAGGACGAAGGTCTGGATGAAGCCGTCAATCCCTGCGGCCGCGTAGCCCTGGTTGATCGACCAGCCCGTGTTGCTGACAATAGCGATCGGGATGCCCGCCCCGGCGAACGACTTCAGTACCGCTGGCGTGTCCGGGTACGGCACCATCGTCAGCGGATTGGTCTTCCACTCGTCATACATCAGGTCAGCGAGGCCCGGCGCGATCTCGTCGAACGGTGCGTAGCCGTGCACGTATGCACCCCGGTGATCGGCCCTCGACAGGTTCCGGCGCTGGCGCTTCTCGGCCATGAGGGTCCGGCTGTGCTCCTTGGAGCGCCGCCAGTAGCGGGCGGCGTCTTCTTCGGAGATCTCCACGCCGAGCTGGGCGGCCAGGCTGCATACCGCGGCTACGGGCGAACTTCGATGGGTCAGGGTGCCGCCGTTGTCGAACAGGACTGCGTCGTAGCGCATCGGGGTCTCCTCGTTAACTAGGGGGAGGCGGACGATGCGGGCCGGGAGCCTGGCGGCCTTCCGGGCGACCGCACGGACTTGTCGCGGGCCGCCGGTCAGTAAGGGCGGGCACCGATGTGGAAGTGGTTGAGGACGATCGCCGTGCCGACCAGCACGACGAGGATGACGTAGCCGCCGATGTCGACAGTGGTCAGCTTGTGCACTCGCAGCGAGCCGCGACGTTTGTTAGCGCCGAACCCGCGCGCGTCGGCCACCATCGCCATCGTGGTGGTACCGCGCAGACTTCCGACCAGGAGCGGGACCGTGACGAGGACAACGCACCGACCTGCTCGGCGGACATAGTCCGGCCACCTGGTCACCTGGAACCAGCGCGGCCGCGACAAGTCGTAGCCCCGCAGCTCGATGGCGCGCAGGACCAGGGTGGTCCTGCCGATCATGTCGGGCAGGAACCGCAACGCCGCGGTGAGGGCGAACCCCACCTGCGGTGGCATCCGGAACCGCTCGAACGCCCAGGTGAAGTCACCCACGTCCGTACTGACGAGGATCAGCATCGATGTCGACACCGTCACGAGCACGCGAGCTGTCTGCTCGAGCCCGAAGACCAGACCGTAGCCAGTAATGCCTGGCGAGCCGAGCCACGAGATCGTCCACGGGAACTGGAAGATGTAGTGGATCGGCGGGTTCGGCAGGTAGTAGAGGCCCTGCGACCAGAAACCGGTCAGCGCAGGACCCCCGACCATGACCATGAGCACGCGCACCTTGGCACGCGACGGCCTGAGCCAGAACCACGGCAGGATGCTCAATCCGAAGATGATCAGCATGTAGTCCCAGTTCAGGATGATGCTCAGGACTCCCATGGCGATCGGGTACAGCACCTTCAGCCGCGGATCCAGTCTGTGCAGCGGACTGTCACGCGCCTCGTAGGTAACCAGTTCGCGCAGGCCGCCGAGGCCGACCAGCTTGAAGAACGCGACCGGCAGCAGCATCGGCACCGCGAACACGATCAGGTACGCGACGACCGTCCGCACGAGCAGGTTCGACATCACGGCGCGCCCGCCGTCCCGGCTGTCACTCCGTCGACGGTCAGGTCCACGGTCAGCCCAGCGCCACCGGCCGTCACGAGTCCGCGGAACGATACTGCCGCCGCGGCCAGTTCTTCCACCGACAGCAGCACGTCCGGGACGTCCGGCCCGAGCAGCTCAGCTTGTAGCCGGGCCACTGGCGGGGCCAGCACCCCCCATCGCGCAAGCTCCGCCGTGCGGGCGAACACCTCTCCGGCCGGGCCGTCGAGCTGAACCCGTCCCTCACCGAGCAGCACGATGCGGGCCGCGCGGCTGGCAAGACCGCGGATGTCGTGAGTGACGGTCAGCACCGTCAACCCGGTCCGTTCGCGCACCGCAACCAGCAGCCGCAGGAAGGAGCGCATCCGCTCGGCGTCCTGCCCCGTGGTCGGCTCATCGAGGACGAGCACGCCGGGCGCGCCCACCAGCAGGGCGGCCAGCGCCAGCCGCTGCCTGCCACCCTGGCTCAGCTCCCACGGACTCGTCTTCTCCAGTCCACGGAAACCGAAGAAATCGATCGCGCCCTGCACGTCCAGAACTGGGTTGGGCGGCATCGCGCGGAACCGGCTGCCGAAGTTGAGCTCTCGCTCGACTGTCTCCTCGAAAAGCATTTCGTCCGCGGCCTGAAGCAGGAGCGCGACCTGGGCCGCGTGCTCGAACACCTTGCCAGGCCTGATCGGCACATCGCGGAAGTACACCTGTCCGCTGCTCGGCGTGCCGAGGCCCACCGTCAGGCTGGTCAGGGTGCTCTTGCCGGAGCCGTTCGCGCCGATCATGGCGACCCACTCGCCCTCAGCGATCGACAACGTCACGTCGTCGATGGCGCGGTTGGCGTCGAAGTCCACCGTGACGTGGTCCCAGGACAGGACCGGCGTGCCGGCAATTGGCCGGCCGGAGGCGGCCCGGTTCCCGTCGTGAGCCTGCCGGGTGCGAGCGCGCGCCGTGGCTGCCTTTTCCAGCGCCGGAACCAGCCACGTCTCCCGTACCTGGCTAAGTGCGTCTGCCACCGACAGTGGCAGCGGACCAGGGAAGGCGTCGGGCAGCGCGTGCGCGAGTCTGACCATGTCAGGTACGCCGACGCCGATGACTGCCCACGGCGCCTGGTCAGCCCACGCCTCCCGCGGCGGCCGATCCAGCACGATCCGGCCGCCGTCCATGAGAACGACCCGGTCGGCCCACGGCGCGACCTCGTCCACCCGGTGCTCGATGATCACCACGCCGGTCCCCTCATCGCCGGCGAGCCTGCGCAGCGTGCCGAGCACTTCCTGGGCACCGACGGGATCCAGGTCGGACAGCGGCTCGTCGAGCACCAGGATCCGTGGCCGCATCGCGAGGGTCGCCGCGATTGCCGTGCGCTGCTTCTGACCGCCGGACAAGGTCACTGTGGACGCCATCCGCATGCCAGCCATCCCGGTGACGTCCAGGCACCAGTCCACCCGCGCGGCGATCTCCGGCTGCGGCAGGGCAAGGTTCTCTGGGCCGAACGCCACTTCCGACTGCACGGTGTGGTTGATGAGCTGAAGGTTGGGGTTCTGGAAAACCATGCCGACCAGCTGAGACGCCTCGTGCGGCGGTAGGCCGCTCAGCTGCTTCCCGTCGAACCTGACCTGCCCGCGCAGCTCACCGTGGACCCGGGACGGAATCAGGCCGCACAGAGTGAGCGCGAGCGTGGACTTGCCGCAGCCGGACAGGCCGGTGACCAGAACCACCTCTCCAGCGGCCACGGTCAGGTCTACGTGGCGCAGCGCCGCAGTCGATGCGCCAAGGTAGGCGAACGAGATGTCGTCAGCTGCTAGAACCGGGCTGTTGCTGCTGCTGATCGCCGTGCTCCCTCCGCAGCGCCACGACCCACATGAGGATTGAGGCAAGAGCGAGGAGGCCGCCGGCGATCAGGACGGTCGCGCCGTCGTTCAGCAGGATGTTCTGGTTGCCGAAGAACGCGTTCTGGTCGCCCTGGGCCCAGTTGTACTTCGTGATGTAGTCGATCAGCCCGTAGACGAGCAGCACGACCGAGATCACGGAGAAGATCCACGCGAGGCGCCTCATGCCAGCTCTCCTTCCGATGGCAGAGCGTCACCAGCTGCCGCCGCTGGCGCGGGCCCGGCCGCCCCGGCCGGCTGCGGCTCTGCGAACGGGTCAACGTCTGCGGCCGTGCGCTTCCGCGCACCGATCGACGGGATCACCGAGCGGGCCACCCGCAGCGCGAGCGGCGCGGTGATCGCCGCCTCGATGCCGTTGCCGAAAGCGTTCGACCAGGTGTCCCGCCACATCGCGTACCAGGTGTAGTACGTCGAGTTCAGGTAAGGGTCGAAGGTCCAGTCGGTGAGGAAGGCGTTCGGTCCGCCGCGCAGAAGGCCGATCATCAGGCCATCGACGACCATCGACAGCACGCTCGCGCCAGGCGCGTAGACCCTGCCGCGCCGGGCCACGATGTACAGGTCGCAGAAGACTGCCTGGGTCAGGCCGTCGGTCCAGTCAAGTGCCCCGTGCCCGCTGCCGAAGAGCAGCTGAGACAGGAGGTAGTTGATGAACACCATGGACGTGACGCAGCCAGGTTTGCGCACGAGCGCGACACCCACCATGAGCAGGAACATGTACGGCAGGTCGTGCACCTGCAGCAGATCCGCGCCGGGGATCACGTCGATGATCGGCTTGAGGAACTGGTCGCCGATGATGTTGTCGTAGACCTCGAGGATGACGCCGAGGGACGCGACGATGAGGATGTCCTGGGTGGTCCAGCGGTCCCAGCGCTTGGACCGCAGCGCGGCCCAGAGCACTATTCCCAGTCCGATGATGCAGACGGCCCAGGTGCCCCAGAAGAAGAACGAATTCCAGGCGTATGACAGCTTGATGGTGGAGTTGGCCAGCAGAGCGGTGCCCATTTCTCACGCCTCCGTGACACTCGCGAACAGCAGCAGAGAGTTGTTGTGGCACGGACGACATGGGCACCATGGCCGCGGTTCTATTCAAGAACTCGGCTCTGGCCTCGGGCAATAGTCGGCGGGACGACTTCATTGGATGTTCACCCGCACGCAGGCTGATGCCTGCACGGCGGGACCGGCGGCCAACGCTGATTGTGCGGCGTACCGGCGTACCGGGGCAGGCGGCGTAGCGGCGCAGGCGGCGTAGCCGGCGCACAGCCTGCGGAGGCCTGTGCAGCCGACGCGGGCGCGCGCCGGGAGTTGGCTACTCCCGGCGCCCGCGGTTGTTGGTCAGCAGCCGGGCCTCGTGAGCGTCGCGCGCAACCCTCGGGTCGCGCCGACGGCGGCGACGACGGCGGCCACGAGGACGACGGCGAGATAGGCAGCCACCTGCCCGGACTGGTGATAGCCGGCGAAGTCACGCGCCCACAGGCTGAGGCCGACGGCCGCGACGCCGCTGGCGACGGCCGCGAGGACGATGCTGGCCGTGGCAGCTCCGGCGGCCCGCGCCGCCAGATCCACGGCAGGCCCGCGCGGCCGCAGCCTCGTCATGGCGACGATTGGCCCCGCGCAGGCGAGGGCCGCGGCAGCGAAGCCGGCGAGGACGACCGCCAGGAAAAGCGTCGTGCTGAACCCGGCCGGATGGACGGTGAGGCGCGTCATTAGCAGCAGCCCGGCCAGGAATCCGCCGGGCGCGATAACGGGCAGCAGCAAGTAGAACGTGTCACGCATGCGGCGCTCACGTCGGGCACGACGCAGCATCAGCAGCCACAGTGGCAGCCCGCCCGCCGCAGCGCTGAGCGCGGACACGGCCACCGCGCCGTCGATGATCGCGTAGCCAAGCTGATGATGGGATGACCCGCGGGCCTGAAGCCCTGGAATTGGGTCAGTTGCACGAACACCAGGCTGATGCCGATGAGCGCCGACCACGCGAGCAGGACCGTGCCAAGCGACGCGCGCATCCTCCCGTCGCGATCGTGCAGGTGCTCCGGCGGCCAGATCCAGGCGGGCAGCGCGTGCCAGGCCAGGCTGAGAACGGCGCCGAGGCCGCCGCCCGAGTCGTCGAGTAGGACAGCAATCTCCTCGCCGTAACGGTCCCGCCAGGCGGGCGGATAGAGCATCATCGCCGCTCGCACAAGCCGCGACCGCGGGCGGCGAATCTGGCTGCGCAGGATGCCTCCGGACTGCGCGTCGCCGCATTCGGTGTCGTCGAGCCCGTAGCCGCCCCCGTGGTGGCCGGGCTCGTTGTCGCCGCCACCGATGTGGCCGCGCTCGGTGTGGCCGCGCTCAGTCTGGCCGCGCTCAGTGCTGGCCGCGCTCAGTCTGGCCGGGCTCGCGCTGCGATGGCTCGCTCATGCCGGTCACGCTCCCGCCAGCCCGGAGTGCACGCTCAGACGAGCCTGCGCCAGCGAAGCGACGCGACTCATGCGGGCCGACTGCTGGGCGAGCGCCTCCGCCCCGGCCATCGTGATGCGGTAAGGCCGCCGTCTGTCGACCGCGTCAAGCGGCTCGATCAGCCGCTGCGCCTCCAGGCGCGCGATAACGGCATAGAGCGTTCCAGCGCTGAGCCGCACGCCCATGGTCTCCGCTACATCTTGCGTGATGGCGTAACCATGCTTGGGCTCCTCGGCCAGGCTGGCGAGCACCAGCAGCGGCGGATCGGCCCACCGGTCCAGTCGGTTGGTCATATAGGTCCCCGTCTCGTCCCAAGGCGGCCGTCGTCGCCGCTCAAGTACCCGACGATCACTCATCGCTTCACCAGCGTATATCGTGGGCCGCTATACCGCAACCCGATATAGCGAGCGCCTACACAGGCGGCTACGGCCGCCGACCGGCACCGCCGAGCCGAACAGCCCGCCGCGCATCCCCCTGGCCGGAAACCGAATCGCATTCTAGAATGCGGACGGGGACCAGCCGAATCGACGCAGATGAGGTGCAGCAATGGCACTGGGCCTGACGGAAGAACACGCGCAGCTCGCCGACTCGGTCCGCGCCTGGGCTGAGCGTCACAGCCCGCCCGGAACACCCAGGGCTGTGGCCGACGGCAAGGAGGACGACGCTGCCCATTACCGCGACGCGCTGCGGCCGAGCCTCGCCGACCAGGGACTCCTTGGCCTCCACGTCTCCGAGGCCGACGGCGGTCAGGGGTTCGGCCTCGCCGAGCTCGCGGTCGCGGTCGAGGAACTCGGCCGAGCCCTCGTTCCTGGCGCTCTCGTGCCGACAGCCCTGGCGAGCGCGGCACTCGTCGCGGCGGGCGTGACGGGCAAGCTCGTGACCGTTCTCGCGCACGGAGATGGGAACGGGGCCGTTGCCCTCGCCGCCGACTTCACCGCCGCAGCCAGTCAGGGGGGCGACCTCATCATCGCTGGCTGCGCGGACAGCGTGCTCGGGGCGCCCAGCGCAGACCTCGTCATCCTGCCGGCCCGCTCTGGCCGGGCAACCGTCTGGGTGGCTGTCGACGCCGCGAGTCTGGACATCACGCCTGTCGACAGCCTCGACCTGACCCGCCAGCTCGGCCGGGTGACGGCCGCGGACGTTATCGTGCCATCCGATCGGCAGCTCACCGGTCTGACGTCAGCGACTGTCGCCGGCCTGGCCGCGGTCATCCTCGGCGCAGAAGCGATCGGCATCGCCGACTGGGCCGTGCACACCGCAGCCGAGTACGCCAAGATCCGGCACCAGTTCGGCCGCCCGATCGGCCAGTTCCAGGCCGTCAAGCACCGCTGTGCCCGGATGCTCGTCGCTGCCGAACAGGCGACCGCGGCCGTCTGGGATGCAGCGCGGTCGGTGGGCAGCGGCGAGGAGAGCGGCGAGTTCGCGGCTGCGGCCGCGGCCGTGCTGGCGGCCGATGCGGCGGTTTCGTGCGCGCACGAGTGCATCCAGGTACTCGGCGGTATCGGCTACACGTGGGAACACGACGCGCACCTGTACTACCGGCGCGCGATGACGCTGCGCGCGTTGCTGAGCCAGACCGCCGGCACAGACACTGCCAGTGAAAGCAGTGCCAGTGAAAGCAGTGCCAGTGAAAACGGCGCCAGTGCACACAGCGGCAGTGCACACAACGGCGGCGCGGACGGCTTGAAGCAGGGGGTTGCCAGGCTGGCCATGGCCGGGGGCCGGCGTGAGATCCGACTGGAACTGCCGGGTGGGGGCGACGACGAGCTCCGTGCGTCGATCAGAGCCGAACTCGCCGAGATCGCGAGCCTTCCGGTCGCCGACCGGAACGCCGCGCTCGGCGCCGGTGGCTGGGTGCTGCCGCACATGCCAAAGCCATGGGGCCGGGATGCGGGCGCACTCGAGCAACTGATCATTGACGAGGAACTGCGAACGGCAGGCCTCCACGTTCCGGGCCTTGCGATTGGTGCCTGGGTCGTGCCCGCGCTCATCCAGTACGGCACGCCGGAGCAACAGGAGCGTTTCCTGCTGGCCACACTGCGGGCCGACTATCTGTGGTGCCAGCTGTTCAGCGAGCCGGGTGCCGGTTCCGACCTGGCCGGGCTGACCACCAAGGCCGAGCGCGTCGAGGGCGGCTGGCGGATCACCGGACAGAAGATCTGGACGTCGCTGGCGCGGCAGGCGTCGTGGGGGATCTGCATCGCACGCAGCGATCCGGCGCAGCCGCGGCACGACGGCATCAGCTATTTCCTGGTGGACATGCACTCACCGGGCGTCGAGGTCAGGCCGTTGCGCGAGATCGGTGGCGATTCGTTCTTTAACCAGGTGTTCCTCGACGAGGTCTTCGTGCCCGACGACTGCCTCGTCGGTGAGGTGAACAAGGGCTGGCGGATCGCCCGGACGACGCTGGCGAACGAGCGGGTGTCGCTGTCGCGCTCGTGGACGTTCGGCTGCGGCGTACCCGAGCTGCTGGAAACTGCGAAAGCCGCTGCCAACGTTCCACTCGCACAGGTCGGCGAACTCGTTGCGACTGGCCACGCGATCGACGTGCTGGCGCTGCGCGCGACGCTCAAGCAGCTGTCTGGTACCGAGCCGGGCGCTACCGGAAGCGTGCGAAAACTCCTCAGCATGCGACACGCCCAGCAGGTGGCCGAGCTCTGCTGGGAGATGTCAGCCACGAGCGGCGCCATGGCCGGCGGGTCGGGCCGACCAGTGAGGGCCGACGGCCGCCCCGACGGAGCGCACTGGGCCCGGCAGGTGCTGATCACCAGGGCGCTCACGATCGGCGGCGGCACGACCGACATCCAGCTCAACATCATCGGCGAGCGGATACTCGGCCTGCCGCGCGATCCCGAGCCGCCGGAAGCCCTCGGCTAGTAGCCGCTCGGGCCGCCGGACTCGGAGTCCTGGTCACCAGGTGGCGGGAAGAACGACTGCCCCGGCGGCGGGAACGACGTGCCTGCGTCGGGACCACCGCCAGGCGGTGGGAACACTTGGCCTGCGTCAGAGCTGCTGCCAGCAGGCGGGAACGTGGACCCGGCCGGGTCGGGGAACGGGTTCTGCGTGTCGGCAGGGGCTCCAGGCTGCGGCACGTTCGGCTGGGGCTGCGTCAAGTTGAGGCCGTTCTCCCGCTCGTGCGTCGAGATGTCGCTGATCAGCTGCTGGATCCGGGCCTGGCTGTCGGGCGAACCGCGGCCAGTACGCTCGGCGAATACGGCCGCGCCAAGCTGGCGCAGGAGGGCGTCGGCACGGCGGTTCGCCTGGGCCTGATCGAGCTTGGCCCTGCCTTCCTGAGCTGCTCCCTGGGCCTTCTGCGCGACCTGGTTTGCCTGCGCCTTGACCTTATCCATTAGTCCCATTTGAGCCTCCGAGGGCTGGCCGGGCGCTTGCTCGGCTCCTAGCCGGTGCGCCTGAAGCTGTGCGAGCAGCATAGGACCGGGCTGGCACCCCGCGTAGATAGTTGTCCGGGCCGGAGATTCTTACCCGAACGCCTGGCTACTATCAGTGATCATATCCGCACGCAGTGCACCAGCAGCGCCCGATCGCGCCTGCAGGCCCAGGTCGTGCTAGGACCGCACGGTCGCCAGGTCCGCGACGGCGGTGCGCGAGATTGCGAGCGTGTCCGCGATCAGCGTGACCAGCCGGCAGCCATTCTCCCGGTAGAGCCGCGCGGTCGTGCCGTCGGTCGCATGCACGCCCACTGGCTTGCCCGCGGCGGCGCAGTCCGCCCAGATCTGCTCGAACGCTGACCGCAGCACCGGATCGTGCGGGTCAAGCGGGCACCCGAGCGAGTACGACAGGTCGCGCGGGCCCACGTAGATGCCGTCGACGCCGTCGAGCGTCAGGGTGGCCGGGAGCTCGCTCATAGCGTGGCGAGACTCGACCATGACGATGCACAGCGGCCTGGTCACCGTCGTGAGCGCACCACCGGCAGAACGGTAGCCCTCCGGCGGGTACCGGCAGGCGCCAGCCACCGCGGCGGCTTGCTCGGCCGACTCGACGTTTGGCACGATCACGCCCTCGCAGCCGAGGTCCAGGGCGCGGCCGATGTCGGCCGGATGCGCGTGCCGAACGCGGCCGAGCGGCGTCGCGCCCGCCAGCCGGATGGCAGTGGTCAGGGTCGGCAAGTCATGTTCGGTCGCGGTCCCGTGCTGGAGGTCGACGACGACGTAATCCAGGCCGCTACGCGCCAGCACGCCGATGCTGACGGGGCTTGGCGCGACCGCCCAGCCGCCGAAGACGGTCTCGCCGTTGTGCACGCGATCACAAAAAGGGCTTTGAGTCACTGCAGTAGCAAAGCACACGCCGGTCTGAGCAGCACCAGTCCGGGCGGGACCGCCTAGTAGCCTGAACCGCTAGCAACCCCAGTTGGCCCCCGAGACCGAACCTACGAGCTGACCAGCAAATCCGTACTCCAGCGTGCGCACCACCTTGGGCCGGAGCGGGATCGCGTAGCCGATCGTCCGCACTCCTGCCACCGGGATGGCGACGAGCCGGAGGTGGCTGCCGTCTGCGAACTTGAGCACGACATTTTTGACGCCCGCCGGAATCGCGACGACGGCGGCGACGGCGATCTGCTTGCCTTTGCTGGTGTCGATCCCGCCGCACGTCAGCTGCTGCAGAGGCTTGCCGATGAGCGGCGGCTGCGGGCGGGCGGCTTCAGGGGTGCACGTCCCGCCGTCAGCGAACTGGGCGCAGTAGCCCCAGGGGCCTACGCTGACCGAGACCTCCCACGGGACCCCGTCGATCTTTCCTGAGCCGAGCTGCCTGGCTGCTCTCGGCATGCCAAGCTGGCCAGGGCGAAGCCAGGTCACGAACTCCGAGAAGGGCTGGTAAGCGACCGCGTACAGATACTCGGAGCGGCCGACGAAGCTCTCCGCAGTGACCATCGCATGCACCGGTGCCGCGGCCGCGACCCAGCGATGGCCGTACGCGGTGATCGGTCGCAGGTCGAGCTCGGTCCCATCGCTGAGCTGGATGACGACTCGCGTCACGTCCGGCCCGACGGTGCCCATCTGGAACTGCACGCCGCCGGCGGTGGCACCGTTGAGGCTGACTTCGCGTAGTCCAACAGGAGCTGCCGTATCCCGGGCCGCACGTCAGCGTGTAGAGAGTCGAGGTGCAGCCTTGGCCGAGGCTCTTGTCGACGACGATCTGCCAGTGCTTGTTGTTGATCGTGCCGGCGCCGATCACGCCTGCCTTTGCCGTGGGCCCGAGATCCTGCAAGGTCACCTTGTAATGCCGCGAGGCCGCTGGTGCCACGGCGCGGTGGCCCTGTATCAATCCAGGCAGCACGACTGCCCCGGCTGCGAGCACCGCGACACCGGCCGCGGCTGAGATCCACCTGCGCATCCTGATCCCTCTGCCCTGTCGCATCGCACGAGCGACCGGGGCCGCCCCTGGCTCGACGCCGTCCAGCAGGCCGCCCAGCCGGTCCTGTAGCTCGCGCTCGCCCTGAATGCTCATGCGGCTCCCCCTTCTGCGAGTGCGGCGCTGGTGCGCAGTTTGGTCAGCGCGCGCGAGGCCTGGCTCTTCACGTTGCCGACCGAGCAGCCGAGGATCGCCGCGGTCTCGGTCTCGCTCAGGTCCAGCCAGTACCGCAGCACAACCGCGGCCCGCTGGCCGTACGGAAGCTGCATCAGCGCCGCCATCAACGCTTCCCGGTCGCCCCGGCGGTCAACGTCATCCGCCGCCGCGGCTACGAGCTCAGGTACGGTCGCGGTCAGCACCTCGCCGACGCGGATCTTGCGGAATCTGGTGGAGTTCGCGTTAACCACGATCCGGCGCAGGTAGGCATCGGGGCTGTCGGCCCGTCGCACCCTGCCCCAGGAGGCATAAGCCTTGGCGAACGCCGTCTGCGCCAGGTCCTCGGCCAGCTGCCGGTCACCGGTCAGTCCGTAGCCCAGTCGAACGAGCTGCGACCAGCGGCCTTGCATGAAGTCGCTGAACTCGGCCTCAGCCGCGGCGTCCATGGCCACCTCCTCACTCGCACAGACCACGGTGCAGGGCAAGACCGTTGCACGCAAGACGGAACCAAGAGTTGGCGCGGGCCGGAAGAGCAACCGGCCGGAAGAATAACTAGATGCAACAACCGACCCAGCCTCGACCGGCTCTCGATGCGGACCCTCGACGGCGCTGGTCTAGTCGAGGTCAAAAGCAGCGTGAATCGCACATCTCGTGATGCAGACAGCTCTCGGCTGCAGCCGGCCCGCGTCCTAGCCGCGCTTAGCTTCGGCTAAAGGCGCCTCAACTAGTCAAGCCCGAGAATCCGCTCGCGAGCCGAATCGATCCGGCGCAGCGTCTCCGTCCGGCCGAGAACCGTCAGCGACTCAAACAGCGGCAGGCCGACAGTGCGTCCGGTCACCGCGACCCGGACTGGTGCCTGCGCCTTGCCGAGTGACAGCCCGTATGAGGTCCCAATCGTCTCGAGCCGCTCGCGCAGCGCGTCGGGCTGCCAGGGCACGACCGCATAGGCGGCAGCGACGTCGGCCAGCAGGTCGGCAGCGGGCTCCGTCATCGCCTTGGCCCAGGAAGCCTCATCCTTCACCGGATCCGGCAGGAACGCGAAGTCCACCATCGGAGCGATCTCCGACAGCAACGCGACCCGCGTCTGCGCCAGGGGCGCCAGCTGCGCAAATACCTCCGGATCGAACCGATCGGCTGGCCACGGCGCAGCGGACGGCTCAAGCCAGGGCTCGCAGGCCGCGACGAAGTCCTCGAGCGGCATAGCCCGGATGTACTCGCCGTTGAAGGCGCGCAGCTTCTTCACGTCGAAGAACGCGGACGACGGGTTCACGTCCTCGATCCGGAACTCGGCCACCATCTCGTCCCACGGCACGATCTCGCGATCACCTCTCGGCGCCCAGCCCAGCAGCATCAGGTAGTTGCGCATGGCCGCCGCGAGGTAGCCCTCATCCCGGAACGACTCAAGCGCCACCCTGTCCCGGCGCTTCGACAGCTTCTGCCGCTTCTCGTTGACCACGACCGGCAGGTGTCCCCACACCGGCGGCACGTGCCCGAGCGCGTCCCAGAGCAGCTGCTGCTTCGGCGTGTTCGACAGGTGCTCTTCACTGCGGATCACGTGCGTAATCCGCTGGACCATGTCATCGACAACATTGGCCAGCAAGAACAGGATCGAGCCGTCCGCACGGGCCAGGACGAAATCCTCGATGTTCGCGTTCTCGAACACGGTCTTGCCGCGCACCAGGTCGTCCACGACTGTCGCGCCCTCGTCCGGCGTGCGGAACCGCAGTGCCCGGCCCGGCCCTGGCCCGAGGCCGCGGTCCCGGCAGTACCCGTCGTAACCGCGGTGCTGGTCGCCGGTCCGGGCGATGATGTCCGCGCGGGTGCAGTCGCAGTAGTAGGCGCGCCCCTGCTCATAGAGCCGCTGAGCCGCGGCTGTGTGCTCGGGCAGGTTGGCCGACTGGAAATAAGGTCCCTCGTACTGGCTGGAGTCGATGCCCAGCCAGGCAAGCGCACTGAGGATGCCCTCGGTCCACTCGGGCCTGTTGCGGGCGGCGTCGGTGTCCTCGATCCGCAGCACCAGCGTGCCGCCGGTCTTCAGTGCGATTGCCCAGTTAAAGAGGACAGACCGCGCGCCACCGACATGGAACATGCCGGTCGGTGACGGTGCAAATCGCAGCCTGACGTCAGAACCCCAGCTAGTCACGCCCGTGGTTGTCACGCCCGTGGTTGTCACGACAGGCAAGTCTAGTCGAGCCGTCCTGACCGGCAGCGAGCCGATGACCGTCCGTCAGGCCAGGTTACAGATGGCGCATCCACAGGTTCGGCTCTGAGTAGACGCCGCGATCGGCGGCCCGATCGATGTCGACCAGGTCCAGGGCATCCGGGACGACATATTTGCCGGTCTCCGGGAAGGCCATCGCCGTCCATAGTTCCCATTCCGCGACCGTGCCCTTGATGATCATGGAGTCGATCGCAGGCCCGAGGATCGTCGCACCCAACCGCTGGTGGGTACGGATCCACGGATCGAGGTGCAGCCCGTCAGACCGCTCCCACCGGGCGAATGCCTCCATCGAGGTCAGCGGATACCGCGTTTTGAGTGACGGCCTGACCGGCGCGATGACCCGCTGCAGGCCAGATCCCGTCGCCCGCTCCCGTAGCGCGGACAAAGCCTGGCCGGCGAGGCCGCCACCCTGACGGTCCCGCCGGACCGCGGCCGCCATGATGCACAGCGTGTCCGGCGCTACCTCGTTCTCGCGTCCGCTGACCGAAGCCACGAGCGCTCCGTCGTAGCCGAGTGCGGGCAGGCCCGCCACAGTCCCGTCCCACGCCAGTGGCACGCCCCAGCCGCCCGCCACCACCTCGCCGCCGTCGAGCAGCAAGACGTCGTAGTACGGGAAGTAGGCCTCGACCCGGCCGACATATTCGTTCGAGATGGGGTCGTGAAATATGAACTCCGGCCAGTTCTGCCGGAACGCTGTCCTCGTCTCGTCCTCGAGATCCGGCCGCTCGGAGGTCGTCACGACCTCAAGGTCACTCATCGGAAACTCCTCGCCTGCGTTCGCTCAGCCGGTCGTCCACCCTAGCTGGCACCGGCCGGTCGCGGCGCCCGGCCAGGACCGCCAGCATCAGCGCAGGCACGGCGCATAGCGACGCCATCGCCCAGCTCAGCCCGAAGTGCTCAGCGAGCAGACCGACCGCTAGCGGACCGAGCGCACCGAATAGTCCCGATGCACTAGCGAGCGACACCGCCAGATCACTGCGGCCAGGCAGACTGCCATACAACTCAGCCTGCAGGACGGGATACCACGGCGCCGTCGCGATCGTCAGCACCGCCAGCACGGCAAGCTTGGCGCCGAGGCCAGGCACGATCAGGAACGCCGGGAACAGCGCCAGCGTCGCCCAGACGCTCGCCCGTAGCACCCGGCGGCTGTCGCGCCGCGCCAGGAGCCGGATCAAAATGAGGTCGCCTGCAAGGCCAGCGCCCAGCCGCATGGCGATGGCGAGCGCGGCGACCGCGGGCGAGACGCGCAGGACAGCGACCAGATACAAAGCCAGGAACGGGGTGAGCACGTCAAGCATCAGGTTTGCGACCTCGAGCAGCACGAGCCAGCGCAGAGCACCCGAGCGGCGTACGAGCAGCGCGGCTGCTCGCCAGCCCGCCCACCGAGTGTCGTCATCGGAGTGTCGTCGTCAGGAAGAGGTCGCAGCACGAGCGTCGTCACCACGAGCGTCGTCACCACGAGCGTGGTCGCGGCTGGTGTCGTGGCGTCCGGTCCAGGCGACCGCGCACCAGGCGCAGGCACTGCAGCCGGCGATCAGAACGAACGCCACGCGCCAGGTACCGCCAGCCCCGAGCACGACTGCCACCAGGATCGGGCCGGTTACGGCGCCGACCGAGCCCGCGAGTGTCCAGCGGGCCATGAGCTGGGCGCGGCGGCCGCCGGCGGAGTCCATGAGCGCGGCCTGAGTCAGGCTGACGAACAGGCCGGAGGCTGGGAAGAAGATCGTCAGGGCGACCAGCAGCCCGATGAACGAGGTGGCCAGCCCGGCTGCCAGCACCGACGCAATGAAGACCAGACCGCCCGCGAGGACGAACCGGCGCCGTCGTGATCCGGTACCGCTGATGACACCGACCGGCAGTTCGAGGATGCCGCCCACCACGAGCGGAACGGCAGCGAGCAAGCCAACTTGCAGGTAGCTCAGGCCGAGGTCGTGCCGGAGCAGCGGCATTGCCGCGCTCTTCGTGCCGTCGACCATCTCGTCGACCAGCTCGACCGCCAGGGCCGCGAGCAGGCCGCTGAGCCCTGCACGGGCGAACCTGCCCGGTGCCGCGTTGGCGCTCGGCGAAGCGGCAGATCCCTGTGTCAGCCGCGGTTTCATGCGTGCGGAGTCCATGTCACGTCCTTCCTCGTTGTCTGCTGCATCGGACAAACGAGGAAGGCGGAGCACGCGCGGCTAGCTCAGGTCACAGTCAAAGAAAACCCATGCGCCGATGCTAGCGCGCAGTGCTCCGCGGCCGCAGATCCATAGCTGGCCTGTGGCGTTAATCCAGGCGAGGGTGGGCGAGCGACAATTGCCGTGCAACACCCCGTTCCGGATCAAAATGTTTTTGATCTGCTGCCTGTTCTGGCACCCTGGGGGACACGACGCGCGGACGGGGGTGGCGCATGTTCAGCGAGGGCCAGACGATCGTGCAGAGGGGGCTGGACCGGGACGGGCGCATCGGGTTTGTCCAGACGGCACGAGTGCTTCAAGATGACGTGGACGGCCTGGTCACATGGGTCGGCCCGCGCTCGGTGCTCGGTCAGCCGCCGGCGGGCAGTTCCGGAGTGGCCGGGGCGCTGGCGATCTGGGCCTTGAGCGCTGCTAGCTCTTTGTCGACCTCAGCGTTCGCGCCTGCCTGGTCGAGCTCGTGCTGGATGTCATCGGTGTCGCCGCCGACGTCCTCGAGCACGCCAGACTGAAGCAGCTCGTCGGTGGCGGCGGCCCTGGCCTGCATATTTGCGATCTTGTCCTGGGCCCGCTGCAGGGCCGCGCCCGAATCGCTGAAGCTGCGGGAGATCCCCGCGGCTTCCTCGTTGACCGAGCTCTCCGCCGATGCGGCGGTGTACTGGGCCTTCATGACTTCCTTCTGGGACCGGAAGTTGTTCACGCGGTCCTGGAGCGTGCTGAGCGTCTGCTCCATCTTCTGCTCTTCGTCGGCGAGCTGATCGTGCTGCGGACCCATGCCGTCAATCTGCTGCTGTGCGGCCGCCTTGCGGGAGAGCGCCTCGCGCGCCAGGTCCTCGCGGCCCGTGGCGAGCGCGGCTTTGGCCTGGTCGTTCAGGTGGTCGACCGACTGCTGGAGCTGCTGCTCCTGGAGCTCGAGCTGCTTCTTCGACGCCGTGATGTCGACGAGAGCACGCCGCACCTGGGTGATGTGCTCGAGCATCTGCTCGTAGGAGTAGTCGAGCATCTCATTCGGGTTCTCGGCTGAGTCGATAGCCTTGTTGGCCTTGGCGGCGACGATGTCGTGAGCACGCTGGAACAGGCTCATGCTTATTGCTCCTTGCGACGTGGGGAAGGCGACGCCCGGACGGAGCCGGCTTATGCTGCCGAGGCTACAAGGCTCGTCACGGCTACGCTCTGATCGTGGACATTCGATCACTCGGATACCGCACCGACCTGATGGTCCGCCTTCTTGAGGGCAGCCGAGTCGAAGACCGGGGTGAGTATCTCGCCGTCCGCAGCCCGCGCAATCCCACGTACTGGTGGGGCAACTTCCTGCTGCTAGCCGCGCCGCCCGAGCCCGGCCAGGCAGGCACGTGGCTGGAGTTGTTCGCCGCCGAGTTCCCGGACGCCAAGCATGTCGCCCTGGGCGTCGATGTCACCGAAGTCAGTGCCGTGGACGTCGGCGCGCTCGTCGCCGCGGGACTCCGCCTGGAGCGGTCCGCAGTACTGACCGCTACCGCCGTGCAGAAGCCGCCGCATCCGAACGTCGGCGCTACCTACCGCGAGCTCGCGGGCGACGACGACTGGCGGCAGGCGGCTGACCTGCGCGCGGTTCTCAGCGAGGGCGAGCCAGGGTCGGAGCCGACGTTCCTGGCCGCCAGGATCGCATCCGAGCGCGCGCTGACCGAGGCCGGCCACGGGTCCTGGTTTGGCGCGTTCATCGACGGGCAGCTCGTCGCGCACCTCGGCCTCGTCACCGACGGATCGGGCATCGCGCGGTACCAGAACGTCGAGACCCACCCCGGCTGGCGCCGCCAGGGCCTGGCAGGCACTCTCGTGTGGCATGCCGGACAGCAAGGCCTCAGGAACCTCGCGAGCACGCTCGTGATGGCCGCTGACCCGCACTATGTCGCGATCCGCGTCTACCGCTCGGTTGGCTTCATCGACGCCGAGACCCAGATCGGCTTCGAGCGCCAGCCGGGCTGATCGCGGCTGCGAGCTTGCGTGGCTACCGGCCGATCAGCGCGTCGGCGATGCAGACCCCTGGCCGCGTGCCGCAGACCGATACCGGCTGAAGCGGCGTAGTGACAGCCGGTGACTCAGCGCCCGCTTTCTTGATGCGTTTTAGGTAACGGAGTCCCTAAGAGATCCGTTTGTCTTTTCCTGTTCCGCTCACACCGAGATCGAAATCAGTGCAGTGTGGTGAGCCGACAGCACCGAGCGTGCGCGACGGTCACGAACCGCGACCCCGCCGCCCTGACCCCGCACGGCGTCCGCATGCCGCTGGTGACAGAGTCGCTGATAGGCGATCCGCGTACTCACCAGCATCCACGGTGATAGCCGAGCGACAGTTTCTGCGCTCCAGCTGAAGGCGCGACGTGTCCTACGCCATCCCCCGCCACCGGAAGCCGCCGCGGTCCGCTAGCGCACACGGCGGCGCTCCGTCCAGGCACCGCAAGCCGCAAGCCAGGCGCTCTTGGGTGGACAGGCCAGCACTCGCCCTGACCGTGGCGGCGGCGGTAACGGTTGCGGGAGCGGGCGTAGCTGGAGCAGTGATCTTCCTGCCCAAGCCGCATCCCGTTCCCCTGGGACGGACGGTGGCCAGCACGGTTGCCACCTGGGGCCAGACAAGCGCCCTGGCCAGCGGCCTCCAGCTGAGCGAGCTGACCAAGTCAAGCTTTGCTGCGAAGGCGGCCACTGGCAGTCGGGTCCGTCACGCGGCGGGTGGGCCTAACCTGGCCGCGGTTGTCAAGTCGAGGCACCGCCGAAGCCAGAAGCCGCAGGTAGCAGCGCCGGTCTATCTCAATCCGCTACGGGCGGTGGCCAACCTGCAGCCGCAGCGCATCGACATGGGCGTCGACTTCGCAGGGTCCGGACCGATCTATCCCATCGGCGATGCGATCGTCACGAGCGCGATGGGCAACTCGAGCGGATGGCCTGGCGGTGGCTGGATCACTTACCAGCTCACGGACGGTCCGGCCGCCGGCCTCGTCGTCTATGTCGCGGAGGACGTTCAACCGACCGTCAGCGCAGGCGCGAAGGTTACGCCGACAACCGCCGTCGCGAACATGTCTAGCGGCGGTGCGGGCATCGAGACGGGATGGGCTATGCCCGACAGCGCCTCAGCCGAGTCGCAGCTGGCGGCAGCCGGCGGGATCAGCGGTGGGGGACCGTTCCCAACCGCAGTCGGGGTCAACTTCGACGCCCTGCTGCAGGCCCTTGGCGTCCCGGCCGCCTCGAATGCCGGCCAGTCGCCATTCGGCCTGCTGCCAGCGAATTATCCGGTGAAATGGTCCGGGCTGGGCTGACCGCCGGCGGAGTCTGATTCGGCCCCGTTCCCGGCTCGAGCGGCGGCAGCCTGCCGCACGGTCGTCGGATACCTGCAGCCCCGATTGCAGTCGGTAACCTTTCGGTCGCTGATTCAGAACGCCTTTCGGGCATCGCTCGTGGGCTGGGAGGCTTGTCGCGTGGATGCGGCAAGTCACGCGGCTTCGCTCCAGGAGCGACTCATGTCGGCGGGTGCCGGATCCGGCGCCGTCGCTTGCCGGACCGGCGGATCCGGGCCAGCCCTGAAGGCGTGGGGCAACGTCCGCAGCACGTCGGTCTTCGAGGGCGGCTCGGTCACCAAGACGATGACCGGGCTGTTGCTGGCGCTGGCCATCGAGGCCGGCGAGGTCTCCAGCTCTGACAGGCTGGACAGGTTCCTGCCCCGGACCGGCGCCGCCGGGAGCGCCACGCTCGCCGAGCTAGCCACCCACACCAGCGGTCTGCCACGCCTGGGGCCGACAGCGCTGTTCCGGGCGCTAGCGCACCCACGCGATCCCTATCAGGGTGCGTCCTTGCACCGCCTGATCCGCGACACCCGCCTAGTACGCCGTCGCGGCCGCGGTGAGACTTCCTACAGCAATCTCGGCGTGGCCCTGCTCGGCCAAGCGCTCGCGGCCGGTGCTGGGCTGTCGTACTGGGACCTGGCTCGGGCCCGGGTCCTCGTTCCGCTGGGCATGACGAACAGCGGGGACCTGCCCAAGTCTGTGCTAACTGCGCCGGACACGGCATGGGATCTGGGAGCCTACGCACCAGCCGGCGGGCTCCGGGCAACGGTCGATGATCTGTTGCGTTTGGCCTGGGTCGCCGCCCGGCCGGACGAGTCACCGTTTCCGGCCGCTTCGGCGGACGCGTTGACCCCGCGTGCCGCTATGGCGAACGGCCACGTTGGGTGGTGCTGGATGCTCACGCCGCAGGCTGGCAATCTCGTCGCCTGGCATAACGGCGCGACGGGAGCAAGCTGGGCGTTCATCGGGGCCACGGGCTCGTGCGCGATCGCGGCTTGCCTGCCGACGCGACGCCGGGCAGCCTTCGATGTTGCAGTCATGCAGGCGCTGGCCGCCGCCGCTGAATGCTGAAGGCAGACCCGTAACGTCAAGCAGCGGTGTCGGCCAGTCTGCGCGGCCGCCGCTCGTTCACCGCTAGCTCGGCGGCCGGAACGTCGGCAGGTCGTCCGGAGGCAGCTCGGTCCTCGCCGGGACGGCGTTCCAAGGGACTGTGCTCGACGGGACAGCGCTCGACGGGGCAGCGGTAGCAGCCGGAACGGCGGCGGCCGGGACAGCGGCGGTCGGAGCAGCGGCGCGTCGTCGGCGGCGGCGGCGGCGGCCGCCAAGGATCAACGCCAGCACGAGCAGCACTACTCCGACGACGATCGCGACCGAGAAGCCGAGCAGCTTGGCCTTCGGGTGATGGACGGCTTCGATCACGGCAGGCTGGGCCGCGCCGAACCGGGCAGTCGCGCTGATCGTGCCTGACCCTGATGGCGCGCTTGTCCCGAGCCGGACCAGGGCGGCTGCGTCGTGCAGCGCGCCGACAGGGTTGATCAGTCCGAAGCCCACAGTGGTGTTGTAGCCGCCCGGCGGGTGATAGCTGGCCGAATCCGCCAGTGCGCGTGCCACTTGCGCCGGAGTGATATGCGGGTAGACCGCCTTGATCAGCGCGACCGTGCCGGCCACCCACGCGATGTCGGAGTAAAAGCCCCACGCGGTATATGGGCCGTTGCCGGGGCCGGTCGCAGCCAGAACATTGTCCGGAGCCGCGATGAGGACGGAGCTGTTGGTCGGGACATAGTCTCGCTGGGGCGGTTTGGGCAGTCCGCCGATCGTGACGCCGGTGAAGTTGATCACCCCGGGCAGGCTGTCCGGATAGGCGTACGGAGTGGGTTTGCCACTGAGGGCAATAGCGTTGCCGAGAACGACGACGTTCTTGGAGATGGCGTATTGCACAGCGGCGTCCAGCACAGGCGTGTCGTCGGAATCACCGTAGAAGGTGACAATCACGCCGGCGCCGTGGTTCACCGCGTAGCGGATCGCCTTCGCCAAGATCCCCTGCCATGTCCCGTCGGCTAGGTACTTGCCACCACCCCGAGAGTCAAAGTCACCGACCTTCTCGGCCAGGATTTTCGCACCGGGGGCGCGGCCGATCGTGCCGAACGGGTTTGTACCGGTCGGTCCGCTGCCGGCGATGAGCGAGGCCAGGATCGTGCCGTCGGTCGCCGATGCACCGCGTAGCGGCGCATAGTCAGGGCCCTGAATCAGCTTGCCCGCCAGTCCGGTGACCGGGTCCACGGCCGTGCTGAGGACCGCGATCGTGACGCCCTGCCCCCTGGTGATCTGCCAGGCCTGCTCCATCTCGCGAATAAGTTTTGTCGTCGCCCCTGCCGGAAAGTGTGCGGCGCCCGCGGCGGTAACCGATGCGGCCGACTCCGACACTACGGTCGAGTCCGAAGCCGATGCGGCGGGCGTGGCAGTCCCGGCTACGGCTGCGATGACTAGGCCGAGTGCACTGAGAGCGGCGATGCGGGATCGGGTCAGCACTTGATGTCCTTCATCGTGCAGGCACTGGTGTGCCTGATCAGGGTTGGAACAAGAGCGGTGAGGATTCCGGCGCCGAGTTCGCCGAGTTGATCGCTATTCGCTTCAGCGCCGGGCCTACCGTCGGTGTAACCCGCCGTGTAGAGCAGTAGGTAGGGCCCAGCGTTCTCGGTGGCGGCCTGGCTGCGCTGCGTGTTCCCGAACATGTCGGCGATCGTGCCGGTGACCGGGACGGCGTACAGGCCCGCTCCGCCCAACAGCGGTGAGAGGTCGCCCTGGGCCCGTTCCGCCGCAGCGGTGGACGACATCACCGCGATGCCGACCGTGGCCGCCTGCGTTCCAGCCGCGTCGATGTAGGTCGCGCGAAGCATCGCAACACAGCCGAGAGCGCGCAACACCTGGAATGTAGTCGGCTCCAGTGCAGCCTTGCAGGACGTCTGCGGCTCGATCCCGACCCTTATCGCCGTCGCCTTGTCACCGTCCGCGCTGAGGTAGCTGATCGTCGCCGGGAAGATCTTCCCCGCTGGCAGCCGCTGCCAGCGCGAGACGATCTCGGTCGCCAGGGCCGCTGCCTGCTCGGCTTTGGTCGCCTTGCGGGTGAGTTCCCTGCCAAGCGCCGCGCCGCCGCCGAGCACTGCCACCAGGCCGACGACAATGAGCGCGACCATGGCCACCAAGCCACCGCGGCGCCGCCTTGGAGGAGCGGCCCCCGACGTCACCATGAGGGACTCTGCCGTCCGCAGCGCATCCGCCGTCTGCGGTGCCCCAGCCATGTGCCGTGCCCCGGTTGCTTGCGGCGAATCTGACGCTATCAGCGGCGGAGTGTAGGGCACTGTCGGCCAGAGTGCGTCCGGCATGCCAGTCGGGCCCGTTTCGGGGATCGGCCACCCGGGCTCCGTCGGATCATTCATCACGGTTCCTCTGCGGTGTGTGGTAGGGCGGGCGCGATGCGCTCACGGGCCAACTGGCTGCGCCGGCGCGCCCGGCCATGGCGCGGGTGGTCCCGCAGGCGGCTCCGTGGGCGGCAACGAGGCTGGCGGCAGCGGCTGCCTGCGCCGCCGCCGCAGAACGACGATCAGGAACACGAAGAGCACGGCGAACGCCACGGCGGCCACCGCCGCGACGGCGGTCAGCGCCCTAATGAGCCCGCGGTCGCGCTGGATGACAGCGATCGGACCGCCAGGGCCGCCGCCAAAGTAGGCCGTGGCCGCCAGCCCGGCTGACCGCGCCGACCCGGCCGCCAGCCGTCCCGCCGCTGCTAGTGCCGCGGCGGCATCCACCTCGCCAAAACCCACCGCGGGGCTGTAACCGCCCGCTGGCCGCCGCCTCGTGGAGGTCACTATCGCCTGCATGACCTGAACCGGGGCCAGATGCGGGTAGCGGGACCTGATGAGCGCGGCGACGCCAGCTACGAACGCGGACGCCGGGCTGGTCCCGCTGCCGACAATGTAAGCGCCGCCAGGCCCGTCACCCACGATGCTGACGCCTGGAGCAGATACCACGACTGAGGAGTTCTGGTCGGAGAACGACGCCCGCTTGCCGTTTGCCCCGACCGCGGCGACAGAAATCACTCCGGTAAAGGACGCCGGGTAGGAGTACGGGGTGAAGCGGTGCCCCCTTGTGCCGTCGTTGCCTGCCGCCGCGACGACAACCACGTTGTGCGCGATCGCGTACGCCAGCGCTACCCGGACACTCCTCGTAGCATCGGTGCCGCCGAGCGACATGTTGATCACTCCGGCGCCGTGCCGCACCGCGTAGGTGATGCCGTTCGCTATCGCATCGTCGTACGCGGCGTTTTCGTTGTACACAGTGAAGCCCGGCTCCTGGTCGTCCAGGATCACCCGGACCGACAGGATTCTCGCCAGCGGGGCGACGCCGATCATGCCCTGTGCGCGGCCGGCGCCGCTGCCGTGGCCGGCGATGATCGAACCGATGTAGGTTCCGTGCAGATGCGGCGGCGCGTAACCAGGCGGATTAGCCCCGGCCGTATAGTCGGGACCGGAAGTGACCTGCCCGGCCAAGTCGGGTACGGATCCCTCGACGCCGGTATCCAGGACCGCAACCGTGACGCCACCGCCCTTGCTATGCGACCACGCGGCCGGCACGTCGATCTGGCGCAGTGCAGCTAGATCGTCGGTTCGCACTTGCTGCCCGATGCTTTGAGCCGACGCGACGCCGTTGCTAGCTGCAACAACCGTCATCGACGCCAGAGCAGTAGCCGCCAGCCAGCGCAGCACCTTCGCGCTCAGCATGACCACTCCCGGCTGGCGCAGTTGACAGTCACCGACCGTGTCAACGGGCCGATCACCTCGCTCGCAAGTTCGGCGGCAGGCGCGAAAGCCGACAGCCGGCCCTCCTGGCCGGCGCCGGCCGGCTGGCCGTCGGCATATCCGGCGACAGTGAGAACGACGAACGGGCCGTGATGGCCGGCGGTCGCGGCCTGCCGTGCCACTGTGCTGAACTGCGAGCTGGCCGTGTCCGGCAAGGCCAGCGCTCGCAGCGGGATGGCCTTGGCGGAGCTGGCCGACAGCCCGGCAGCGAACTCGGCGGCGTCTCGCGGGCTGGGGAAGGCCAGCACGCCGATCGTGTACACCACGCCTTGCATCTGGTCCAGGTACGTGGCGCGCACGGCCGCCCTGCAGTGGTTGCGGGCGGCCATCGGGGCAAGCGCTGCGTCGACGGCGTTGTCGCAGCTGGCCTGGGCCTCGATGCCGACACGGCTTGCGGTCTCGGTGGTCAGCAGGCTGGTTGAGTAGCTCAGTGTCAGCGGGAAAATACGCCCGGCCGGCCAGTTGCGCCACCGGTCGGCCACCGCTTGCGCCGCAGCCGCGTCGCGCTGGGCAGCCGTCGGCTTGCGGACCAGATCCGCGTGCGCTGCGGCCCCGGCCGCAACCGCTACCACCAGGCACACGACCGCTGCCAGCGACAGCAGCACGATCGGACCGCGTCCGCGGCGCCGCGCGGGTGGTACAGGCTCGCCGGACAGATCGGGAGGATCATCCGCAGGCACGCCAAGACACTAGAAGCAATAGATATCGGTAGCAATAGCCGTCGGGTAACGAAGACCGATCTTCACCCCAGGTCGGTGCACCGAGCCGGACACCAGCGGACATGGGGGCGAGAAACACCGGCACGCCCGCTCGTGCCCGGTGGGCGCTCTGCCGGTTGGCCGGTCGACGGCGTCGACGCAAAGGGCTAGGGCATGCTGCTGCGTTGGGTGCTCATCCGGAGCAGAATCTGGAGGGATGCGCGCACTGGCCTGGGATCACAACGGCTATTACCACCGCTTGCTCTTGCGGCACGTGCCGAATCCGTGCGGCCGGGTGCTTGATGTCGGCTGCGGCGCCGGAGCCCTGGCGGCTGAGCTAGCCACGCGAGCAGACCACGTCGATGCTCTCGACCGCTGTCCGGCCATGATCGAGCAGGCAAAGCGCGTCGCGCCAGCCAACGTCACGTGCCTGTTGGCTGATGTCCTGCGTGAGCCCCTTCTGGAGTCCGAGTACGACGCCATCCTGTCGGTGAGCGCTCTGCATCACGTGCGCCTCGATGAGGCCTTGCCGCGTCTGGCGGCAGCGTTGCGGCCCGGCGGGGTCCTGGCTGTTGTCGCGCTCCCGCGCCGTGACCTGCTGCGCGAATGGCCGGCTGAGTTGGCTGCGGCCGTCGGTCACCGGCTCTTCGGGGTGGCCTTCGCCACACTGAGGGCATCGGGGCGCAGAGGGTGGTACGCGATGCCAGCCAGCCACGCGTTCATACCGGTCGTCCTGAATCCGTCGCTGACCACACGACAAGTCAGGGCGCAAACATCCGCACTACTGCCGGGCGCCCAAGTGCGGCGGCTGGTCTTCTGGCGTTACCTCCTGCTGTGGCAGAAGCCAGTCAGCAGGGAGGGAGAACGTTAGCTAGCACGCCGACTATGCCTTCGACGTGGTGCGCGGAAACCCGCTCGGCCCCAGCGGGGGTGATCCCCTATCCTCTGGATGTGGCGCGCGATGAACGCGGAGTAACCAAGCAGAGCGAGGATTTCTCTGCCTGGTACAACGAGCTGGTCTTCAAGGCCGAGCTCGTCGACCGCGGGCCGGTCCGGGGGACCATGGTGATCCGCCCCTACGGGTACCGGATCTGGGAGTTGCTGCAGGCCGACATCGACCGGCGGATCAAGGAGACCGGCCACGTCAACGCCTACTTCCCCCTGCTAATCCCGGAGAGCTACCTGCAGCGCGAGGCCGAGCATGTGGAAGGGTTCGCGCCGGAGCTTGCGGTCGTCACCCACGCGGGCGGCAAGGAGCTCGAGGAACCGCTGATCATCCGGCCGACATCGGAGACGATCGTCGGCGAGATGATGGCCAAGTGGATCAGTTCGCACCGCGACCTGCCGATGCTCCTCAACCAGTGGGCGAACGTGGTCCGCTGGGAGATGCGCCCACGGATGTTCCTGCGGACCACTGAGTTCTTGTGGCAGGAGGGTCACACCGCGCACCTCGACGAGGCCGACGCGATGCGCGAAACCCTGCTCGCGCTCGACATCTACGCCCAGGTGGCCCGCGAGGTGGCGGCAATGCCAGTGGTGGCGGGCGAGAAGACGCCCGGTGAGCGGTTCCCCGGTGCCAGGCAGACCTACACCGTCGAAGGCATGATGCGCGACGGGCGGGCATTGCAGTCCGGCACGTCGCACTATATGGGCACGAACTTCGCACGGGCCTTTGACATCGCGTACGCGGCCGAGAGCGGCGAGATGGAACTGTGCCATACGACCTCGTGGGGCATGAGCGCCCGCATGATCGGCGGAGTGATCATGACGCACGGGGATGACAAAGGCCTCGTACTGCCGCCGCTGCTGGCCCCCTACCAGGCGGTCATCGTGCCGATCGGCCGGGGCGATCAGGCCGAGCAGATCCTCCCACGCGTTCAGGATCTGGCCGAGCGGCTGCGTCGGGCCGGCATCAGGACACACGTTGACGACCGTCCCCAGTTCTCCCCCGGTTTCAAGTTCAACGACTGGGAGATGCGCGGCGTGCCGGTCCGGCTTGAACTGGGTCCGCGGGATCTGGCGGCCGGCACGGCATTGATGGCCACCCGGCTCGGCGAGGGCAAGACACCCGTGTCTCTCGATTCCGCGGCCGCCAGGGTGAGCTTCGAGCTGTCCGCCTTCCAGGACTTGCTGCTGAAGCGGGCCACCGAGTTCCGCGACGGGCGGACGCGGACAGTCGAGTCGTGGGATGAGTTCGCCGAGGCGGTCGCGACCGGCTGGGCGCGCGCGTTCCATTGCGGCCAGCCGGAATGCGAAGACGACATCAAGGCCGCCACCTCCGCGACCCCTCGCTGCATCCCGGCCGAGGGCGTGGCGGAGGAGGGCAGGTGTGTCCGTTGCGGTCAGCCGTCCGCGTATGGGAAGCGGCTGATCTTCGGACGGGCTTACTAGTCCAGTCTTGTCGATCCAGTCAACCGGTGACACTGTCCGGATACCGGCCAAGAGTCGCCTTAAGATCACGCTGCTCCGCAATGCAAGGCCCGGTCCCGAAGCCAGTCAGCGACGGGCTGGGGCAGAGGTACTGTTACGCGCCGCCGTGACCGCCACAGTTGAGTAATGCATCGTGAAGCTGCCCCCCGTAGCATCGATGGCGCCGCCGATGCCCGCCAGAATCTCCCGCAGTCTCGCTGGCGGCAACTGGCTGATACCGCCGAATGTAGGCACCTGTTCCAGCCATTCGTCGCGGGTGTAGGGCTTGTCCCAGTCGAATCGCCACTGCTCCGGATCGCCGAACGTACGCGCTGCTCGTATCCCGTCAGCAGCCTTGGTGAACCCTGGCGAATACACGTCGAGCATGGGCTTCGTCCAGAAACCAGGCAAGTCAGGCATCACCTCGCGATAGACCGCGTCGAAGACTTCACCCCATATCGCGCGGAGGCTGGAACACATTCCAGAAGACGGCGAGCCGGCCGCCGGGGCGTAGCGCCTGCGCTGCCTTGGCTGCTCCTGTTACCGGGTCAACCCAATGCCAGGCCTGCGCAGCGATAACCGCGTCGAATTCCCGGCCTGCGGGTTCCCAGTCTTCGAACTTGGCTACCTCGACCGCGATCCCGCTCTGCCGGGCCAGGGCGGCCATGCGCGCGTCGGGATCCACCCCGAGCACTCGACACCCGGCCGCCTCGAACTGTCGGGCCGCTATGCCGGTACCACAACCGACATCGAGAACCTCAGCGCCGGGGCTGGCGGCAACGATGCGCTGCACTAGTGCGCCGGGATAGCTAGGGCGAGCCCGGTCGTAGCGTTCGGCGTCCGAGCCAAACGACTCTGCTACCTGGCGGTGCTGGTGCGGCTCATCCGCTCCTAGAGCTCGTGGTGGTTGGCCTTCGGGTTGCGCTGGCATGTGACAACGATCGCCGCGAGCGCCGCCCGTGGCTGTTAGTTTCGCCGCCGGCGAAGAGATAGTCATCAATTGGCCTCTCCCCGGCCCTCGACATGGCTCCCGGCCCTGACCTGTCAGCCGGTAACGTCCCCTCGGTGGGGTCCGATCGTGGCGGCCGCCGTCCTAGCCACGGTGGTACACCGCCGTCAGAACGACGGCGTTCGGGCCAGCCATCTGCGTAGTAGGTAACCGTGAAATGAGGAGTCCTGATGGCCAAGCTGATCTACTCGTCGATTACCTCGGCAGACGGCTACGTCGAAGACGCCTCGGGCGCCATCGACTGGGGGGCGCCCGGCGAAGAGCTGTCCTCGTTTATCAATGACCTCGAGCGGCCGGTCGGCACATACCTCTATGGGCGGCGGATGTACCAGACGATGCTCTACTGGGAGACCGCTCACACGCCTCTCGATGAGCCGCCATCCGCACGGGAGTTCACGGGCATCTGGCAGGCGGCCCAGAAGGTCGTGTTCTCGAAGAGCCTCGAGTCGGTGTCAAGCGCCAGGACACGGATCGAGCGCAACTTCGATCCCGAGGTTGTCCGGCAGCTGAAATCGGCCACCGAGCAGGACATGACAGTGGGAGGCGCGGACCTGGCCAGCCAGGCCATGAAGGCGGGGCTGGTCGATGAGCTGCAGCTGTTCCTGGTTCCCGTCATCCTCGGCGGCGGAAAGCAAGCACTCCCCAGCGGCGTCCGCTGGGATCTGGAACTCCTGGACACGCGGCAGTTCCCATGCGGTGCTGTCTACTTGAGGTACTGCCCGAAGTCAGCGTGATCACCGCCCGGTCCACGCCAAGGAGTGACCTACGGCTGCAGAGAGTTCGGAAAGGACTCGGCGATGATCGGCAAACTGCAGTGCATTGTTCTGGACTGCCCGGATGTCCGCGAACTTGCCCAGTTCTATCAATCGCTCATTGGCGGTGCGGTCAACCAACCCGATGTCCGGTGGTCAGTCGGTGACGCCTTTGCCACTCTCCACACAGAGTGCGGTCTCGTACTGGGCTTCCAGTGCGTAAAGGACTACCGCGCGCCGCAATGGCCCGACGGCGCGCACCCGCAGCAATTCCATCTAGACATCGACGTCCCGAATCTCGAGCAGGCTCAGCATCAGGCCCTAGAGCTAGGCGCCACGTTGCTGCGGGTCGACGCTCGAGGCTGGCGCGTATTTGCAGACCCCGCGGGCCATCCATTCTGTCTACTCAAGAGCTGACGAAGGCCGTCGCCGTCTTCAGGTACTGTCCGACCTAAGGCATGACTGACGGGGATCCCACGATGTATCTTCAGCCGAGTTCGGCCGCCTCGATCGTGTCGAGGTCGCGTACGGCGTAGCGCTGGTGCTCCCACTCCTCGTTAAGGATCACGTGCAAGCAAGAGAGGACGGTCTCCGGGTATTGGGGGTCGTGGGGGTTCCTGCGCGTCGCTGCGAGCTCGTCTGACGTGACTGTGGCGAGGAAATCGCGCACCATCGCGACGCGACCCGCACGGACCTCGAGCACATCGGCGTAGGACGGTGTGACCGTCGTGAAGATCGACATGTCGCGGCCATCGGTCTCGAAACTGGCGTCCGGCTGACCGAGGGGGTGAAGTGGCTGTTCGATCTCTAGTATTGCCCCGCGCAGCCACACGTCCGTGGCAAGGACCAGGTGCCGCAGAGTCTGCGCGAACGACCACTCCCCGCCTACGGAAACGTCGACTGCGCCGGCCGGCATCGCCGCGACGCGCTCGAGCGTGGCCGCCCAGGTGCGCTCGAGCGTGGCCCAGGCCAAGCGCAGGTCATCCGGATCTCCGGCCCGTCGGCCGGCACGGCCGGGAAACCGGCGGTTGAGTTCCGCCTCCACAAACGGGGCCACATCGACGCCGTTGACAAGCAAGGAACTCTCGCCGTCGAGCAGCCACGGTGCGTCGATGTCCGCCCCCGACACGTCGACGCCGCGCATGACCACGCCAGACAGGTCAGCCCCGACAAACCGGGCGCGACGCAAGTCCGTGTCAACGAACTCGGCGCCTAGCAATTGATCGGACCTGGTGAAGGTTGCCATGACTTCTCCTTGTCGCGGAGCCTCAACGATGATCGGACCAGAGCGCCGCCGGCTTGTGACCATTCAATCTGCCGTTCCGCTCCGCTCCAGGTGGCGGATCTGGGGGAGACGGCGACCAACCATCCACGAAGCCGACCCACGGCACGCGATGCTACGGATAGATGACTTCCCGCTGTCCCTTCGTGCCGTGCATAGTCCAGAGCAGGCCGGCGAGATGTTCGGGGTCGACGGTAGGCATCTCCCAGACGGGGTCGCCCGCAGCTTTGGCCTTCTCCATCTCGGCGTGAAAGGAACTGTTCTTGATGGCTGCACCGATGTAGAGCATGCCGACGTAGACGCCTTTCTCGGCTACCTCGGCGTGCAGGGCTTGCAGGTAGTTGCGCTGCGCGGCTTGTGCAGGACTGGGACCGCTCATGTTCGGCAGGCCCTCCACTGTGCTGCCGCCCTGCGCGGTCAGGATGGCGCCGTCCCCCTGCTCGAGCATGTGCGGGAGGAACTCCTGCACCAGTGCCAGCATCGTGTAGAAGATCAGCGGCATGAAGCTCTGGGCGTGCTGTGGGGTCAGGTTGGTTGCGGAAACGAACCCAGTGTTTGGGGTAGGTGCATAGTAAAGAGCGTCGAGGTTGCCGGCCTTGGCGCGAATCTGCTCGGCCAGTCGGGGTGTGGCGCCGGTGTCGGCTAGGTCGGCTGTGATGACGTGCGCGGTTGCCCCGGCAGTAGTCAGATCCTTCGCCAGACGGTCAAGTGGCTCCGAACGGCGACCCACCAAAGTGACGGCGTAACCCTCTCGCGCGTAGTGACGGGCGACAGCCTGGCCGAGGCCGGGTCCGGCTCCGAACACAGCGATGGATTTGGTCACAAGAATGCTCCGATCGGTGGTTCGACCACTACTCCGAACTACCTAAGGCCACATTTACCTTGTCGTCAAATGATTCTCAGATGTCGCGCTGGCCGCAGGCAATGAATTTGATAGGAGCCGACAGCGTGAATTTCATGATTCTCAGCATGCCGGAAATAGCATCGCTGGATCGTGCACGCGGCTGGCACGGCAGGAACCCGGCGCGCGCAGGGGACACTGGCCTGTGACCACCAGTGAAGGGTCCCGCGCCTTCGTCATGCTGACACGAGGTGCCGGGAGCTGATGCGGATAAAGGGATCGGTCCCCTGATGCGTGTAAGGGGTATGGAGCAAGAGCCGATGGAGTTCGCGGAGTTCTATGAGTCCACCCGCGATGACTGCCTGCGGATCGTGCTGCTCAACGTCGGTGACCGGCACCTAGCCCACGACCTCGTCGCCGAGGCATACACGAGGGCGTGGATGTCGTGGCCGAAGGTACGTGAGTTGGAGGTGCCGCGGGCATGGGTGGTGCGAACGGCGCTGAACACGCACGTGTCCTGGTGGCGCCGCCGTCGGCATGAGGTCGCTCTCGGCAATCACGACACCGCGATGCCCGCGGAGCAGGCCACGGTGGTCAGCGGCGATCTGCTGGCCGCCCTGCGGCGGCTGCCCACACGTCAGCGGGAGGTCGTCACGCTGCGGCTGCTGCTGGACCTGGACACCGAGACCACAGCCAGGGTCCTTGGCATAGCCCCCGGAACCGTCGGCGCCCACCTGCACAAAGCGCTCGCAAAGCTGCGGGCCGCGATCCCTAGTTACGACGGTCAGGAGATCAGCAAATGAACGACAACGACACGGTGGCCATGGTGCGGGACTCTCTCACCGAGGCCAAGGACTCCCTCGCCGGAGTTCACATGAACACGCCGGCGGACGCCATCGCGCGAAACGGCGCGGCGAGGCGCAGATGGCACAGGCTCACCGGCCTTACCGGAGCCATGGCCGTCGTGGCAGGTATAGCCCTTGCTGTGACCGCGCTGGCACCACCTGACCACCCGGCCAGCCAATCCGGCCACCCGGCCAGCCATCCCCTTATAGTCCGGCTGGCGGCCTGGACGGTGGCCAAGCAGGCCAATGGCGACGTTAAGATCACGATCCGCGAACTGAGCGATCCGTCCGTATTGCAAAGCACGCTGCGCGCGGACGGCGTCCCGGCCAATGTCAGTTCATCCACCCAGTTCGACCCGTCGTGTCAGCCTTACCCCATGCCCCAGGCCCTCTTCACCAGCATTTACCACGCTCAGAAGGGTGTGGGTTCCGGAAATACCGTGCTCGTCATTCATCCCTCCGCCCTGCCCACTGGCGCAGGTGTACAGATCGGGGCCAGCGTCGACGGGCGTGCAGGAGACAGTGGCCTCCACAACGTGGCCGGCAATCAGACCGTCCATAAGCCCGTTCATCAGGTGGGGGCGCTAGCCGACAACACTGTCCTTCGGGTTGGCGTTGTATACGCCAGCCAGCAGTGCACCGGAAGCTGATCCTCCCGCCTGATAGCTCGCACCGGATCACCTGCCCGAAGGGCCGCGCCTCGATTCGCGGCCCTTCGGTCTGTCGCATGGTGTGAATGTTTACGCGGTCCGGATGCAGCGGACTGCAAGGATGTCGGGTGTCGGGTTGCCCGCTTCTACGACCCGGTCGATGGCTAGTCCTGCCCTGATGAAGGTGTCCAGTAGCTCGCCGAGTGGGATATGGCGTGCTCCGACTTTGGCACGCACCCCGCGGGGCGACCAGGCCTCAAATCGCCGGTCACGCACCCAGTAACCCGGCGTGATGATGATCTCCGATGAGCTGGTGCGGTCAGCGAAAGCGCCGACATAGCAGGGATGGACACCGACGTGAGCGAAAACTCCGCCTTTCCGTAGGGCAAGACTGAGCGCTTGGCAGGTGACGGCGTAGTCGTCTATGTCGGTATGGCACAAGACGGCTGTGACCGCTGCCAACGTCCCCGGGCTGACAGGCAGATCGCTGGCGTCGGCGACGGCCACCGGCATCCGGCTGCGTGCGTACTGTAGCTGGGCGACGGACACGTCTACGCCGAACGGCGTCCAGCCAAGGGTGCTGAGGGTCTGGCCGTAGATGCCGGTGCCGCACGCCAGGTCAAGCAACGGCCCGGCGCCTGGCCCGAGGACCTGGGCCAGGATGTCGGCGGTCCGCTGAGTGAAGGTCTGCGCCTCACCAGTTATGTATTGCTCATACCAGTCAGCCCACTCGTCATAGCGCGCCTTCGACCCAGCTACGGTGTCCATGCCGAAAAGCTAACAACTGATGTCGCTCACGGCAGTACGCCTGTGCTGCGCTCTGAGCGAATCCAGACGTCTGAGGTCTCGCTGGGCTTTCCTATTGGGAGCGGGTGACGAGAATCGAACTCGCACTATCAGCTTGGGAAGTCTCTGCCGCTGCCTCGGGCTGACGTGCGGCGACTCTGATCTGCGACGTCAAGGGCCCTCCGACCATGGCTGACCGTGAGCGACCACTTGAGCGCCGGTGATCGGGCACGCAGCGGGCACGACGACTGGTCGCCGGGCTACGCGCGTTCGGGCTTGTAGATTGATCTTCCTCGATAGGAAGTCGGTGACGTGGACGTCAGTATCGCAACTAGCGCCGCGCATCCTGGCCGTCCGAACGAGGATTTCGCCGGGGTTGTGCCCGGTGCCGTTGTGCTGCTGGATGGTGCGGGCATTCCCGGAACCGAGTCGATCTGCTGCCACGGTGTCGCCTGGTACACCCACCGGCTCGGCGGAGCGTTGCTCGGACGGTTGTCAGGTACCGACGGCGGAGACCTGGCCGCGATCCTGGCCGCCGTCATCGACGAGATAGCCGCCGATCATCGCGGCACCTGCGACCTCACCAACCCGGCCAGCCCGCAGGCGACCGTAGCGATCATCCGCGCCGCCGCGGACCGGCTGGACTATCTCGTGCTCGCCGACTGCTTCGTGGTGCTCGGACAGGGCACCGGAGCCCTGCGAGTCATCACCGATGAGCGTGAAGTTAACGCCCGGCGCATCTGCTCGGCGCCACTGGCTGGCCTCGCCGGCGGAACGCCCGACTACAAGCGCGTCCGAGACACCTGCATCGAGGCGCTGCAAGCACGCCGGAATCAGCCGGGCGGCTACTGGATCGCCAAAGACGATCCGGGTGCAGCTGACGAAGCGGTAACGGGAAGCTGGCTGCTTCGCGAGCTGCACACGGCCACGCTGCTGAGCAATGGCGCCAGCCGCATCGTCAGCCCGTATGCACTGACCAGCTGGCCCGGCGTGCTGGAACTGCTCCATGCCAGCGGACCAGAAGAGATCATCCGCCGCGTCCGCCAAGCCGAAGCTGGCAGTCCCACCGATCCGCGTGCCAACGTCCCGGATGACGCCACCCTTGCGCACTGGACCAGACCGTGGGCATAGACAGCTGTGGCGCTGCGCGCTCAGCGCGCGGACTTGCGCGCTGGCATGGGCTTTGGGGCGGGGAGCGGGTGACGAGAATGGAACTCGCATTATCAGTTTGGGAAGCTGCGCGATGCGCCTGGTCAGTGGGCCTGAGCAGCATGTTTACGTATCGGTGAGCTACCAGTGTTGACCGCCAGTGGCCCCGGCTAGTTGCACGCGATCGCGGTCACCGCTCAAGACCAGGCGGGAGGCTGTGAGCTGGGCAGACGTGAGGGCTGGTCCGGCGGCGGCACGTGCGCGGGACTGACCGCCGTTTACCCTTAGTCACCGCCGTGCGTGGCACGCATGTGGCACGGAGGATGCTGCCGCGGGAGAGGATTGCATGGTGGCCGACCTCGACCTTCGCCCGGCTCGCCGCAGCCTGGTTGCCGCCAGCCTGTGCGGCGCTCTGAACGCAACGATCTCTGGTTCTGAGGCCGGGCTTCGGGGATCGCTCGCATCCGGCGCGGCTGATCGCTACAGCGATGTCGATATCTGCTGGGTGGTGCCAGACGACGGGTTCGCGAGGGCCGTCGATTCCGCGGCTCGAGCCGTCGAATCCGTGCATGCGGTGTCTTCGTTGCGCATTGATCCCGACCTGGCCCGGTCGGAGCTACGCCGTCTGATCTTCATCCGCCTGGAGGGCTTGCCCCTGTTCTGGCGCATTGATCTCGATGTCCGCGCTCGATCCGTGGCAGCTGACGATAACTACGATGCCGTCAGTCGGGCTGCCAGTATTGAAGCAGGATGGTCGCGGCCAGCCAGCGCCATCGAAAACGCAGTAGCCGCGATCAAGGCTGTCGTCCGCCATCGGGCCAGCGCTGCGAGTGGCCTGCTCTGTCGGGGCTATGAGCGCATCGACCTGGACCCCGGATCAGCCACGGACTTGCCCGGCATGATCACGAGGCTGGCTGATTCGTGCGCCGTCCTGGAACCTGGTCTCGCCGCAACGGCGGAGGAGGTACGTGAGGTCGTTAAGCACTTGGTCCAGGCCGAGCTGCTGCCATTGAAGCTGAGCGACTGACCTCTTCCGTAGCTCATCTAAGCCGTGCGCCTGACCTGCTTTAGTGCGGCCGCCTCTTCGTCCCGAACTACAGGCAGTGCTGAGCCTTGCGCGTTTGTCGCTGCTAGACGGGTCGATAGAGGTCGGAACTGACGCGGTTACCCGCGGTCGTTGCTGTACTCGACCCGTCTGCTAGGGCGGTATCGGCGAGGCTCGTCGCCGGCCCCTGGTTCGATCTACGGTTGTCCAGTGATAACGGTTGTGCTCGGCGCTCCAGGATCTGGGAAGACAACATTGGTTGAGCCACTAACTGCCTTGCTGCCACGCCACGTCGTACTGGACTGGGACGCGTTCATGGAACCGGCTGGCGCGCTGGCTGGCCGCGACATCCGGCAGAACTATCCCTGCGATCCCGCAGCGAAGGTCCGGCCAGACGCGGGCAGCCATCGGCCGGTGAAGGTCAGACTGGCCGGCTGGCCGGCCGGAAGCGTGGCACCGGCATAAGCCTCCGCCAGCGCCTGGCCGAGGGCCGCGCAGGCGCCGGCAGTGGCGGGCTGCACGTGCGCGAGAACCACGCCAACGACGCCTGGCGTTGCTGCCCGGCGCGCATCGCGGGCGGAGACATCCCGGGTGACGACAGCCACCTCGCCGCACCACAACGGCGCATCCGTGAGCGCCCTGAGCCGCGCCGGGGCGCCGTCCGGCTCGGGCGCCTGGCCGGACGCATACCAGAACAGCAGGGCGCTGCCGCTATCCGCGACGCCTGCGGCGCACTCCAGCGCCGACGCTCCGCCCGGACCTGCGGCATCGGGCTCGAACGGGTCAACGTGCACCAGGCCATCGCCACCGCCCTCACCACGGGCCAGGTACGCCGCCACGGCCGCCATGCCATCAGCGCCGGCCACCTCGCAGTTACGCAAACCGAGCTGGCGGGACCAGGAGCGGAGATCGGCGACGCTGCCCGGATCCAGGTCGCAGAGCAGGTACGAGCTGCTGTTACCGAGAATTGTCATGGCGAGCAGAGGCGACCCTGGATAGGAGGCCGGGCTGGCACTGGCGCAGGACCCGGCAATGGCGTAGTACCGGGACCGGGCCAGCTCAGCTGACCGCGGCGCGGCGGCCAGGAAACGCCAGATGCCGAACTCTCGCTGCGGATCGCGATTCAGCAGGTAGGCCGCCGAACCAGCGTGCGTCTCCGCATACCAGCGGGGAGGTTCCCGTTCCAGTACCTCCGCCAGCACCAGATGCTTCCAGACGTCGCCGAGGTTCCCGAAATGACTGTTCGCCATCGTCAGCTTGCGCCCCTGTCCCTAAGGGTGCCGAACCGACCGCCGAGCCCGGACGTTTCGCCGCACAGCGGGCACGAGGCAAGGCAGCACTCGTACGATCATATGGATAACCGGCTCCCATCGGTCCCTGAGAGCGCTCAGGATCGCGACATTCAGCTCCGCTACGGCGTTGCCCGGGTCTTCCTGGTATCTGTCGATTGCGTTCGGCCAGCTCTGGTCGATAGCCACGCCGCCATGATGCCGTACCTGAACGTGCCCATCCCCGATAGCTGCCTACAACCGGCGACTCTCGGCCGGGTTCTGTCGGGAGTGGCCGCAGGCCATCGCCGTAGGCGACGCGTAGCGCTCTCGACGGGTTCCGGTCGACGCCGGATAATCCGAAAGCGGGGATGAGCCACCTTGGTCAGTCGGCTTGGTGCATCGAGTTGGCGCGCCCGCGCGAGCGGGGCCTCAAGCCAGAGCGCGGCGCGGGAAGCGCCGAGCGGCGGAGCCCAGCGAAGCCGCCTTGATCCTAACTAAGGATTAATTCGGCAACTACTGGCGTAGGCCGAGAACCGTGAGAAGCGCCTCGTCGATTCCCCATTGCTGTTCCGGGCTCACCCTGGTTATGAGATCGCCGAGTCGGCCGGCATCAACGGCGCCTACCTGCTCGACCAGGACCCTGGTCGTTTCGCCGAGCACGTCGATCTCAGGGCGGAACGATGCAGGCTTGGCGCTGCGTGATGTCGGCGCCACGAGTACGACTGAGCGTGGAAGGAACTCGTCCGCCTGGACGATGACGCCGTAGCGCCGGCCTTGCTGCTCGTGACCAACGCCGCGGGGTGGCCGAAACTCGTGAACGTTACCCCTCAGCACGCATGCTCTCCATGAACGAGGCGACTTCAAGCATCTCCCGGCGGTCGCCTTCATCGGCCTCCAGCGCTGCAACCTCGGCCGCGAGCGCGGCACGTCTCCGCAGCCGTCCGGCACTGTCGAGGATGGCACGGCGGATTGCCTCGGATCTGCTCAGACCTGTTGACTCAAGCTGGGCAAGTGCCTGCAGCGCCTCTGTGTCCAGTCGCACGCTGATCGCCGATGACATGACTCGAGTGTATCACGATTTGTCATACAGGCGAGCGAGGGACGCCTGATCGAGATCGGCGAAAGACGGGCGCGGGCCCGCATTTGCGCATCATGTCGCTGGCCGGAATGGCACGTACTTGGCACGTGCTGGCCCTCAGCATGTAGCTCGCGTCGCTATAGGGCTCCGACGCAAGCCACCAACCTGGGCTTTCGGGTTGGAGCGGGTGACGAGAATCGAACTCGCACTATCAGCTTGGGAAGCTGACGTTCTGCCATTGAACTACACCCGCGAGAGGCTCGCGCTGGTCAGACTGCAGCTATGACTCGGCCTGCACGCGCGACCTGCCTCGATATGTTACCGGATGGTCCAGGCCGCCGACACGCGGTCAGCCCCGGAGTCGGTCGGCGTCGATACGCCCCCGACGCGCTAACGGACGATCCCGACAGCGGCCATTGCGGCCGCCGAAGACGGTAAGTTGCCAAGGTGCTGCTCTCTGATCGCGACATCAAGGCTGAGGTGGAATCGGGCCGCGTCAAGCTCGACCCGTTCCTGCCCGAACTTATCCAGCCGTCCAGCGTTGACGTCCGGATTGACCGCTATTTCCGCGTCTTCGAGAACCACCGGTATCCGCATATCGATCCGGCGGTCGAGCAGCCGGACCTGACGAGACTGGTCGAGCCAGACGGCGAGGAACCGTTCGTCCTGCACCCGGGCGAGTTCGTGCTGGCCTCCACCTATGAGGTCATCACGCTCCCCGATGACCTTGCCGGCCGCCTGGAGGGCAAGAGCTCGCTCGGCAGGCTCGGCCTGCTCACGCACTCGACTGCGGGCTGGATAGATCCCGGCTTCTCCGGCCACGTGACGCTCGAGCTATCCAACGTCGCCACGCTGCCTATCAAGCTCTGGCCGGGCATGAAGATCGGCCAGCTGTGCCTTTTCCGGTGCAGTTCACCGGCCGAGCACCCATACGGCTCGTCGGTCTACGGGTCCCGGTACCAGGACCAGCGCGGTCCGACGCCCTCGAAGTCGTACCTGAATTTCTTCCGATCAAAGGTCTGATCCTGACCGATTCAGCTACCGCGGCGGATCTACGACGCAGCGTAGCGACGCGCCGCCAGTCACTTGCGGCAGCTCATTTCACGCTCTCGTTACGAGCCCGAATCACCCCGGCAACGGGTACGCGGCACCTTCGTGAATGTGAGTTACTCAGACTTGGAGGGCCAGCGCATGGCCATGTGGAGGATCAGGATCAATCTTTCCGACGACCCGCGGAGCAGGGAACGGCTGAACGACGTGCTGTCGCGCCAGCAAGTGAGAGCCATCCGGCTGACCCCCCGCGCCGGGACGGATGCGGAGCTGGCTGGAGACGTCGTCCTCGAACTTCCGCGCGATGACGAGCTCGGCGAGATGCTCACCGCGCTGCACACCATTAGCCCACAGGTGTACGTGAGCCGCGCTAGTCACGATGATCCATCGATGGCGGCCCTGGCGCGGCTCGGACTAGCTGCGACCAAACCCGACGGCGAGCCGACCAAACCCGACGGCGAACCGGCGGCGCACTCCCGGTGAAACGCGACGTGCCGTTAGAGTCCGCTCTGCCCGCGCGACCCAGAGCCGTGAGCTCGAGCATGGACAAGCGCCGCCCGCAACGCGTCCCGCTCGGTTTCCAGCTCGCGGACCCTGGCCTCAAGCTGTAGCACCCGGCGAACGGCGTACAACGTCATCCCCGCATCCATCAGCTCGACGACATACCGGACGACGACGATCTCGTTCCGGGTGTACCTGCGCTGACCGCCGGCGGATCGTGACGGCCGAACTACGTGGAACTCGTCCAGCCGCCGCAGGAAAGCCTGCTGGACTTCCAGGATCTCGGCGACCTGACCGACGGTGAACAGCGGCATGTTCTCGTCGTCGAATGGCAGCGGCGCCATGGCTGGCCTCCCGTCTGGGCCGGTGCTACTGGGTGCATGGCAAGTCAGGCAATCGGGCCCGCGCGGGCAAAGCCGCACGGGCCCTTCGCAGGTTATCGCGAGGATCAGGCCTCGACAGCGGCCCTGGCGTTCGTTCGGATCTCAACCTTGCGCGGCAGCGCCCGCTCCGTGAGCGGCACGATGACGCTCAGGACGCCGTCATCATAGGACGCGGAGATCCTGTCCGCGTCGACGCTGTCCGACAGCCGAACGCGGCGGCTGAACGAACCCATGATCCGCTCCCGGATGTATGGCTTCTCGCCCTCGGTGTACTCCTCAGACCGCGTCGCGCTGACCGACAGCACGCCTCGGTCGACCGTCACTTCGATACTGTCGGAGTCGATGCCGGGCAGGTCAAACCGCAGCTCGACCTCCTGCTCGCGGCGTACGACGTCCATGCGCATGGCCGCGTGCCCGCCGTCGGCGGGGCGCAGCGCGCGGTGATACTCAGCAAACGGGTCGAATGTGGAAAGCAGCATGTCCAGAACACCCTTCCAGTCGTGGCCCCGGGCGAGCGCCCAGGTTAACTAGCCTCGTTACTTAAAGAAACCTACAAGTCAAATTCTATATTCCATGGGAACGAGGCTACAATCGCGACTCGGGCTCACTGGTTCGCGCCCTGCCGCGCGCAGCAAGAGACCTCGGTCCGTGGCGGCACGGGCCGGGGTCTGGCGGTGATGGAGCGGAGCCTCAGGCGACCCGCTCGATGATCGTGGCGTTGGCCTGCCCGCCGCCCTCGCACATGGTCTGGAGCCCGTACCTGCCGCCAGTCCGCTCGAGCTCGTGCAGGAGCTTGGTCATCAGGATCGCGCCCGTGGCACCGAGCGGGTGGCCAAGAGCGATCGCGCCGCCGTTGGGGTTGGTCTTCTCCAGCGACGCGTGGGTGTCGCGTGACCAGGCGATCAGCACCGGCGCGAACGCCTCGTTGACCTCGAAGACGTCGATATCGTCGATCGACAGGTGTCCCTTGGCGAGTGCTTGCTCGGTCGCCGGGATGGGGCCGGTGAGCATGTAGACGGGATCCGAGCCGGTGACGGCGAGCGTACGGATCCGGGCCCGCGGAGTGAAGCCGTGCCGGCGGACGGCAGCGGCCGAGGCGATCAGGAGTGCCGCCGACCCGTCGGAGATCTGCGAGGCGGTCGCGGCGGTCAGCTCCCAGCCGGGACGTAGCGGCTTCAGGTCGGCCATCTTCTCCAGGGTCGAATCGCGGCGCGGGCCCTCGTCTGTCGTGATACCGCCCACCGGCGTGATCTCCCGGTCGAACCTGCCCTCGTCGATCGCCCGGATCGCCCTGGTGTGGCTCTGCAGGGAGAACTCTTCAAGCTCAGCGCGCTTGATGCCCCACTTCTCGCACATGAGCTGAGCCCCGCGGAACTGGGAGATTTCCTGGTCACCGTACCGGTCTCGCCAACCCTGGCCGAACGGCAGTGCCATGCCCTCCTTGCGCAGGGCTACCGTGCTGCCCATGGGCACCATGCTCATGCTCTCGACGCCTGCCGCGATCACCAGATCCTGGGTACCGGACAGCACGGCCTGAGCGGCAAAGTGGATGGCCTGCTGCGACGAGCCGCACTGGCGGTCGACGGTCACGCCCGGCACCGTCTCGGGCAGGCCGGCCGACAGCCATGCGGTCCTGGCAATGTCGGCCGTTTGGGGCCCAACCTGCGAAACGCAGCCCATGATGACGTCTTCGACCGCCGATGGGTCAACTCCGGTCCTTGCGATCAGTTCCCGCAGCACGTGCGCTGCCAGGTCTGCCGGGTGGACTGCCGAGAGGCCACCGTTCCGCTTGCCAATGGGGCTGCGAACAGCCCCAACGATGTATGCCTCAGACACCCGCGACCTCCATACCCCAGCGGCGCCAACCTCCGCCTGTGCCGCGCAGCTAACAGTGCGCGCAGCCGAACGTTTGCCGTCACATTGAGGCTACCCCGCAGTTCGGCCAGTGCCATAGCCCCTGCCGTCGTGCTTTCGTCTGATGATTACCGCCCATTCTTGTAGTCGGACGGCTACGATCCGTGAGTGTGCGCTCGGCGCCTAAGACGGGGGTAACGCCGCTCATGACGAAAAGCAGCGACGACGGCGCTGGCCTTGTCAGCATCGGTCAGCTCGCGCAGGCAGCAGGCGTGAGCAGCCGCACGATCCGTTATTACGAGCAACTGGGCATCCTGCCAGAGCCACGGCGGTCGCCGGGCGGTACGCGCAAGTACCCAGCTGAATACGGCGGCTACATCGCAGCCGCGCTTGCCCTGAAGGATCTCGGCTTCCGCCTCGAGGAGGTCAAGCCGCTCGCCCGGCTGGCAGCGGGCCGGTCGGTCAGCCCTGGCCAGCGCGACGCGGCGGCGCGCCTGGTCGAGGACAAGATCGAGGCTCTTGCCCGGCAGGTCACCGTGCTCCGGCGGCTGCATGAGTCCGTGAGCGCCCCCGACAGCGGGCTGCCGGTATCCGCTGTACTCGGCACCGCCGTCGCAGGCCGCGCCGAACCCGAGACCAAGGCGCCATTGGGCGTCAGGTTGGAAGTGGCGCCCTTTGTGGGGCGGCACTTCCAACCTGACGCCCAATAGACCCGTCCTGAGCCCAGCGCCAAGCACTCGTCCCGCTCTATGCTGTAGCCGAAGTCGGGAGGCGGCATGAGCCAGGGCATCATCTTGCTCGTGATGATCGCGCTCATCATCACCTATATCGTCGTCAGGACCCGGCGCCGGATGGGGTTCCTGGTCACGCCCAAGACCTGGCTCGTCATCATGATCGCCGTCGTTGTCGGCGTCCTCGCCTTGTGGGCGAGCCAGACGCACTGACCAGACGCACTGAGCCATCGGCGCACGGGCGCCGGCCAGCGAGCGGGCCAGTCGCTATGGCAGCGTTGTCGACCCGTGATCGCTCTTGATCGGCATCTCGAACCAGACCGCCTTGCCGTCCTTGGTCGGTCGCGATCCCCACCGGGTCGCTAGCTGATCGACCAAGTAGAGGCCGCGCCCGCCCTCGTCGCTCTCGCCCGCGCTCCTGATCCTCGGCAGCCGCAGGTCGGCGTCGAACACCTCGACCCAGATCGCCTCGTTCCCCCGACGCAGTCGGAGGGTGAAATCCTTGCCTGGCGGCGCGCCAAAGCCCTCGTCAAACGGCGACAGCTCCCAGTCCCCAAGAATGCCGAGCGGGCCAGATCCAGCGCTTTCCAGCACGAGCTCGTGCCGCGGGGTCGGCGATACGGCCGCGTGCAGCACGACATTAGTGACGACCTCGGAGACGAGCAGGCAGGTCAGATCCGCCTGCTCGGGATCCATCCCCCAGCCAAGGAACGTCTCCTGTGCGAGACGCCGCGCCTCAGACACGCGGATCGGCTCGGCCGGGAACTGGCCTTCCCAGGATCCGAGGTCGACCTCCGACGTCCTGACGACCACCACAGCCATGTCGTCGTCGATCTCTCCCGGCACCGCGTGCTCAGCCGCCTCGGCTATCTGCTCGACACTTCCGTCAGCGGCGGCCCGCACCGCGCGCCGGAGCATCTGCTGCACCTCGGCATCGCTGTAGTGGCCGTTACCGTCAGCCCGCTGCCGGCGGTCGACGAGGCCGTCGGTGTAGAACACGAGCGTCGAGCCGGGCGCGAGGTAGCGCATCTCCTCGCGGTAGGTCGGCAGGCCGCGAACACCCTTGCCGCGCACGCCAAGCAGGACGCCGCGGTCGCGGATCTCTAGCTGGCTCACGTCGTGCCCGCGCACGATCAGCGGCGGCATGTGACCGGCGTTGGCGAACGACAGCGTGCGCGACCAGGCGTCGTAGATCAGGTAGGTGCAGCTCACGGTCGGCGGGTCCGCTGCGGCGAAACCATGCGTCTCGGCCGCTGCCGGGGCGAGCGAGCCCACCCAGTCGTCCAGCTTGCGCAGGATCTCGGCGGGCGACTTGTCATCCTGAGCGAAAGCGCGCAGGGCGGCGCGCAGCTGACCCATAACCGCGGCTGCCCGAGCGCCGCGGCCCTCCACGTCGCCGATGACAATGCCGACCCGCCCCGCCGAGAGCGGGATGATGTCGTACCAGTCGCCGCCGACCTGCGTCTGAATGCCTTGACCGTGCGTCTCCAGCGGCTTGGCCGGAACGTATTTGTAGGCGACTTCCAGCCCGTCGACGAACGGCGGGTCCTGCGGCAGCAGGCTCGTCTGGAATGCAAGTGCCGTGCGCCGCTCCTCCTCGAACAGAAGCGAGTTGTCGATCGCGATGGCGACTCGGCTGGCGATGGCGCTCAGGAAGTCGCGGTCATCGGCACCGTAGTGGCGTTCCTCGCGCTCGGTCAGGTAGGACAGGGCCAGGCTCATCACTCCCAGCAGCTGGCCGCGCGCGATCAGAGGCGCGGCCAGTACCGATGTGAGCCTGATGTCGTCACACGCCTGGAGACTCTCTGGCGTCGGGGCCGGATACTTCTCCTCAGCCAGGTCGGCCACGACCACGGTGTCCAGCTGGGTCATGGCAAGCTCACAGAAGTGACCCTTGGGGTATTTGATCGGCTCGCCGACCAGCGCCCACGTGCCGGGATCAGGCATCCAGCCCCGCGAGTGCAGGTGCGCGCGCCGGATAAGCACGTCCCCGTGCAGCAGGTCGATGAAGCAGTGATCGGCGAACTGCGGGACCAGTGTCTCGGCCACCTGCCGCAACGTGACGTCGAGCTCAAGCGAACTGGCCAGTCGCTCGCCGATCCGCTCTAGCAGGCCGATCCGGTCACTCGCGCGCTGACCGCCGCGGCGCGTCGCTTCCCTGGCCATAATGACGATACCGGTGATGTCGCCCTGGCCGTTACGAAGCGGAGCCGCGTGCGCTCGTACGAATACTCGTGATCCGTCGACGCGCTGGCTGGCGAAGGTGCCCTCCCAGGGCCAGCCGCGCAGCACGTTCACCGCCATGTGCTGAACTGTCGCCGCGTCCGACTGCTCGATCCCGAGTGAGAGCAGCGGCCGCCCGGCCAGGTGCTCGGAGTCGTCAGGAAAGCCAAAGAGCGTGACGGCGAATGAGTTGGCATACAGGAGCTTGCAGTCCCTGTCGATGACCACGACGCCGGTCGACACCTGCTCGAGCACGTCGCTCGCGGTGAGCAAGGGTGCTGGCAAGTCCGCTGGCGGCCTCATACCCCGCTCACCTGACCGCCGTCACAACCGGGAAACGAACACGTGCGCAGCAATCTCGGCGGACAACTCCGCCCCAAGATCACCGACCCTGTCCGCACCTGTCACCCGCACACCATTGTCGCTGGCCGCAAGCGTTACCTCGCGTCCGGGTTGTATCCCAATGTTCTTGAGTCTAAGCATCAACGCTGAATCGCTCTGAACTTGCTCGCTGATACGACTGACCACGACCTGCTCGCCGGCCGGGATCGCCATTGCCGACATCGCGATGTCGACTTCGGCTGTCGCTACGTCGGAGCGCTTGGTCGCGTCGTCGGGGATGCCTAGCTCGGCTAGGCCGGGAATGACGTTTCCGTGCGGGCATCGCACCGGATAGTCGAGGAGTTCGACGAGACGTCGCTCAACGTTGTCCGATATGACGTGCTCCCACCGGCATGCTTCGATATGTACTTCTTCCCACGGCATCCCGATGACGCTGACGAGGAGGCACTCGGCCAGCCGGTGCTTACGCATGACCCGCATCGCCAGCATGCGGCCCATCTCGGTCATCGCTAGCTGCCGGTCCCCTTCCACGCGCAGCAGGCCGTCGCGCTCCATCCGGGCGACCGTCTGGCTGACAGTGGGGCCGGTCTGGGAGAGCCGCTCGGCGATGCGGGCACGAAGCGGGATGATGCCCTCTTCCTCGAGCTCGAAGACCGTCCGAAGGTACATTTCGGTCGTATCGATCAGGCCGTGCGCTGTCACTCGCCATTACCTCCAGAATCGATGCTATGCCGCATCGGGCTCCGGGTGTACCAGCGGCCAATCCAGGCGAGCGTCGCAGCCAGGCTGATGTCACCGCAAAGGTGACCGTTGTAGCGGGTCTGATGCTTTAGGCCGGGAACGAGCCCGCTTCCCCCAGTCTCAGGGAGCCAGCCGGGCCACGTCGAAGGACGCCCCATTCCTGGTGTACCGGAATCTGTCATGCAAGCGGCTCGGCCTGCCCTGCCAGAACTCCATCCGTGCTGGCCGCAGCCGGTAACCACCCCAGAAATCGGGCATCGGGACCTCGGATCCCTCCGGCCACCGCTGCTCCAGCTCGGCATACCGGTCCTCCAGCTCGGCTCGCGAGGACAGCACGGTCGACTGCCGGCTCGCCCAGGCGCCAAGCTGGGAACCGCGGGGACGACTGCGGAAGTAGGGCTCGCTGTCGGCGGTCGACAGCGGCTCCACTGGACCCTCGATGATCACTTGCCGGTGCAGTGCGTACCACGGGAAGACCAGGCATGCTTGTGGCACTGCGGCGAGGTCCGCGGCCTTGCGCGAGGTCCTGTTCGTGTAAAAGGTGAAGCCATCAGGCCCAGAGGACTTGAGCAGGACCATCCGAGCTCGCGGCCACTGGTCCGCCGACACCGTGGCCAGCACCATCGCGGTCGGCTCCGGCATTCCCGCCCGGATCACGTCCGCCATCCAGGTGCCGAACAGATCCATGGGGTCGGCGGGCAGCATGGCCTCGTCCAGGGTGCCCGGCAGACCGAGACCGGGCGGGTCAGCATGTCGCGATGGCTCCACGGGTAGTGATCCTCTCGCATTGGGCCCCGAGGCCGCCAGGCACCGGGGCGCGCCGGAGCGGTCCAGTTTGGTGTAGCGAGCACGTTGATGTACCGACCTTGGTTACCGGTCCGTAGTCGTCGCGCGGTTGAATAGGGGCGCAGGTCATAAAGGCCCGCTGGCCCCCGCCGCTCGACGAGCGGCCTGATCGCCCCCCGGCCAGCCCGTCGGCCTGCTCGTGACTAGGAGACGGAGGAACACGAATGTCCGACTTTGTGCCTGGACTCGAGGGCATCGTCGCATTCGAGACGGAGATCGCCGAGCCCGATAAAGAGGGCGGCGCACTCCGGTACCGGGGCGTTGACATCGAAGAACTTGTCGGCCACGTCTCCTATGGGCACGTGTGGGGCTTGCTGGTGGACAACAAGTTCGCGCCGGGCCTGCCACCGGCCGAGCCGTACCCGATCCCGGTGCACTCCGGCGACATCCGCGTCGACGTGCAGAGTGCGCTGGCCATGCTGGCCCCGGCCTGGGGCATGCACCAGCTACTGGACATCAGCGACGAGCAGGCCCGCGACGACCTGGCCAGGGCGTCGGTCATGGCCCTGTCGTTCGTCGCCCAGGCCGCCCGCGGGCTCGGCTCCCCGATGGTGCCGCAGAAGCGAGTGGACGAGGCCAGGACCATCACCGAGCGGTTCATGATCCGCTGGCGCGGCGAGCCAGACCCCAAGCACGTCAAGGCCATCGACGCGTACTGGGTGTCGGCCGCCGAGCACGGCATGAACGCGTCCACGTTCACCGCCAGGGTCATCGCCTCCACTGGCGCGGACGTCGCAGCGGCCTTGTCGGGCGCGGTTGGTGCGATGTCCGGCCCGTTGCATGGCGGCGCGCCAGCCAGGGTGCTGCACATGATCGAGGAAGTAGAGAAAACCGGCGACGCCACCGCGTACGTGAAGCAGGCGCTCGACAGCGGCGACCGGCTCATGGGGTTCGGGCACCGCGTCTACCGCGCGGAGGATCCGCGAGCTCGAGTACTCAGGCGGACGGCCAGGGAACTCGGGGCGCCGCGCTACGAGGTCGCCGCCGCGCTAGAGAAGGCTGCGCTGGACGAGCTGCACGCACGGCGTCCGGACCGGGTCCTGGCGACGAACGTGGAGTTCTGGGCTGCGATCATGCTCGACTTCGCCGAGGTGCCAGCGCACATGTTCACTTCGATGTTCACCTGCGCTCGAACCGCGGGCTGGGCTGCGCACATCCTCGAACAGAAGCGGACCGGCCGGCTGGTACGGCCGAGCGCTTTGTACGTGGGGCCCAAAGCCCGCTCCGTCCGCGAGGTCCCCGGCGCCGACGAGGTGTTCGACCAGAATGTCTGAGCCAGCCAAGATCGTCATCCCGGCCGACCTGCTGCCCGCAGACGGCAGATTCGGCAGCGGGCCGACGAAGCTCAGGGACGCGCAGGTGGAGGCGCTCGCCGCCGCCGGGCGCAGCCTGCTCGGCACGTCGCACCGGCAGGCGCCGGTGCGCAACGTCGTGCAGCGGATCAGGGAGGGCCTGGCCACGTTGTTCGGGCTGCCGGATGACTATCTGGTTGTGCTCAGCAACGGCGGCACGACGGCATTCTGGGATTCGGCTGCGTTCGGGCTGATCTCGCACAGGTCTCAGCATCTGAGCTTCGGCGAGTTCTCGGCCAAGTTTGCCAAGGTGACGCAGTCCGCGCCGTGGCTGGCCGACCCGTCGATCATCTCGGCGGAGCCCGGCACGCATCCGTCGCCACAGGCTGAGTACGGGGTGGACTCGTACGCGCTCACCCACAATGAGACGTCGACCGGCGTGGCAATGCCCATCCGTCGCGTGCCGGGCGCCGACGATGGCGCGCTCGTGCTCGTCGACGCTACGAGCGCCGCAGGCGGGATTGCGGTTGACCCGACTCAGTTCGACGCCTACTACTTCGCGCCGCAGAAGTGCTTCGGCTCTGATGGCGGCTTGTGGCTGGCGCTGCTGTCACCGGCTGCCCTCGAGCGCGCTGCCCGGATCGCGGCCAGCGATCGCTATATCCCGGAATTCCTGTCCTTGCAGACCGCGATCGAGCAGTCGAGGCTCCAGCAGACATACAACACTCCGGCATTGGCGACGCTGGTCCTGCTCGCTGAGCAAGTGGACTGGATGCTGAGCCGGGGCGGCATGGCCTGGACGACGGAGCGAACTGGCGCCTCATCGAGCATCCTGTACAACTGGGCGGATAAGTCGCCCGCGGCGACGCCGTTTGTGGTCGACCCAGCCGATCGTTCGCCGGTGGTTGTGACGATTGACTTCGCCGATCACATCCAGGCCTCGGCGTTGTCCGCAGTGCTGCGCGCGAACGGCATCGTGGACACCGACTCCTACCGCAAGCTCGGCCGTAACCAGCTGCGCATCGGCACATTCCCCGCCGTCGAGCCTGCTGACGTGGAGGCGCTGACGGCGTGCATCGACTACGTGCTCGAGCGTCTGTAGGTAAGGGCCGGCCAGCTCAGGCGCGAGGGTGCACCTGAGCCATTAGCGGCCAGGCAGCCAGGTCTTCGTACCGGGGCGGCCCGCTGCCGACAGAGTGGCTGCGCATCAGGTGGACTGACTGCGCCGTCCAGGCGGCGCTGCTGAAGCCGGCCAGCGCCGCCGTCAGCTGGGCCACGTTGGCTGGCTGCCGGCAGCGCGCCAGCGTCAGGTGCGGGTTGTACTTCCGGCCCTCGTCGGGCGGGGGCGCACCCGCCCGGCGGGCGCCCGCCGCCACCGAGGCGGCCAGCGACGCGAGGCCGCGGTTGTCGCCACGAATCCCCGCCCAGAGGACCCTGGCTCGGTCCGCGGCCGGGAACGCGCCGCTCCCGGCGATGGCCAGCTCCTGCGGCGGGTGCCGCCGAGCTGCGCGCTGAAGCCGAGTGCCCAGCCCCGGCAGGACCGCCTCGTCGACCTCACCCAAGAATGCGAGCGTCAGGTGCCATGCCGTGCTGCTGGTCCAGCGGAGCTCCGGCGCGGCCGCCTGCAGGGGCTGGACCGCTGCCGCCAGCTCGGCAAGCGCGGCCGCAGGCGGCACGATGGCAACGAACAGCCTCATCCCGCCATTCGTATCAGCAGCGGCCGGATCAGGCTGCGATGCGGGCCAGCTCGGCAGGCCGCAAGTAGGTCCGCACTTGCACGCCGCGCTTGCGCGCAAGGAAGAACGTCATGATCACGGTCGCGGCGACCGAGATCACGCCACCGGTGATCATGCTCATCCGGGCTCCGAACGCTTCAGCCACCCAGCCTGCCAGGGGCGAGCCAAGCGGCGTGCCGCCGAGAAACACCAGCATGTAGAGGCCCATGACGCGACCGCGCATCTCCGGCGCCGTATTCAGCTGCGTACTGGAGTTGGCGGCCGTGGTGAACGTCAGCAGCGCCAGGCCGGTCGGCACGAGCGCGACAAGGAACGTCAGATAGTTCGGCACGACGCCGGTCACGATCTCGAAGATGCTGAATGCGAACGACGTCGCCAGCAGCAGTCGCAGCGTCGGGCGACTCCGGCGAGCGGCCAGCAGCGCGCCGCCGAGCGCGCCAAGGGCGAAGACGGCCGATGCCAGCCCGAACGCGCTCGCCCCGGTATGGAACACGGTCCGGGACATCAGCGCAGTCGTCACCTGGAAGTTCATGCCGAACGTGGAGACGAAGAAGATGAGGACCAGCGGCATCCAGAGCGTTGGCCTGGCTCGCACATACGACAGCGCCTCACGCAGCTGGCCGCGACCACGCTGCGTGCGCCGCGCAGGATGCAGCTCCTCCGGTCGCATGAGCTTGAGCCCGATCAGCACGGCGCCATAGGAGGCGGCGTTGACCAGGAACGCCGCCGGAGTGCCGAGAAGCCCGATCACCACGCCGGCCACTGCCGGGCCAGCGATCCGGGCCAGGTTGAACACAGCACTGTTCAGCGCGATGGCGTTGGCCATTGCGTCCCGGCCGACCATCTCCACGGCGAAAGCCTGCCTAGTCGGATTGTCGACCACCGTAGCCAGGCCGAGTGCGAAGGCCAGGACGTAGACCTGCCAGATCCGCACCGTCCCGGTCAGCGCGAGCACGCCAAGGACGAGCGCGAGCGCGCCCATGACCGTCTGCGTGACCATCAGGATCCGCCGCTTGGAGTAGCGGTCGGCGATCACACCGCCCCACAGGCTGAAGAGAAGCAGGGGCAGGAACTGAAGTCCGGTGGTGATGCCGAGCGCCGTGCCGCTGTTGTGGGTGAGCTCCAGGACCAGCCAGTCCTGCGCCACGCGCTGCATCCAGCTGCCGGTGTTCGACACGACCTGGCCAGCCGCGAACAGCCGGTAGTTGCGAGTCCTGAGCGAGCCGAACGTCTTGCCGCCCTGCGGGGCCTGACCGACCGGCCCTGTCGTGCCGGCCGGGACCGGGCCGGTGGGGACTGGACCGGTCGGGACTGGGCCGGTCGGGACTGGACCGGTCAGGACTGGCTGAGCTTCTCCAGAATCGGCGCCGCAGCGCGCAGCGTCGCTCGTTCTTGCGGAGTGAGCTCGCGCAGGCGCTGCGCCAGCCACGCCTCCCTGAGCTTCCTGGACTGCTGGACCACCGCCCGGCCCGGCTCGGTGACCGTCAGCTCTACCTGCCGACGGTCCGTTGCGTGCGGGCCGCGCGTGACCAGGCCGCGCTCCTCCAGAGCTGCGATCACCCTGGTCATCGACGGCGGCTGCACCTTCTCGTGATCGGCGAGCTCGCCAGGAGTCATGTCCCCGTGCCGTTCCAGCGCCGCCAGCGCGGCCAGCTGGGTATCGGACAGGCCGGGCTCCAGGCCCTTGGCCAGGCGCTCGGCCCGAAGCCGGCGAGCGAGGCGGCTCACTGAGATCCGGAGCGCGCTCGCCAGGCCCGCGTCCGACCTGGTCTGCTGTGGCGTGGTCATCTTCGTTAACCTGAGTCATTACTCTTGCTAACTATAGGCGATGCTCGAGCATTCCGCCGACCAGTTAGCGTGCGGGTTGATGCCGGATCGTCGCCCAGCTAGCCGACATCGGCCGCCTGGATCCTTCCGGTCCGGAAGCATCGTCCCATGATGCCAGTCGCAGCGCAGCACTACGCCTGCGTGGCTCGGCCTGTGCCCGCGTCCGGTCACGCCGTCATCGGCTAGCCTGAGCCGGTGAGCCGCCCCGACCGTCCGGTCCCGCCGCCGCTGGAAGGCGATGACCGCCTGATTACAGCTGTGATCACGGCCGGATTCGTCGTGGCCCTCATCGTCTTGTTGATCGTTCGCGGCAGTTTGCCGGCCGCCGATCGGTGGTGGATCTGGGTGGCAGCGTCCGGCACCGCGCTCGGAGTGTTCGGGCTGGCGTATGTGCCGTACCTGAAGCGATCACGGGAGCGCACGGCCGAGCGCCGCCGCGCCGCCCGCGAGGCCGCCGACTATCACAGTGCTACGGACATCACGGCCGCTGGCATCACGACTCCGGATAGTGCCGAGCCGGATATCACCCCGACGGACATCAGCGGGGCACCGCCGCGGTAGTCGACGGGCGGCCGCCGTCAGGACTCGTGGTCGAGCGACTCGAAAACCGTGTCCGCGAGCGCGATGCCCGGCATGTCGACCAGGTCGTAGCCAACCTCGTCGATGACCGGCGCGATCACGCCTGCGCCTACGCGCGACGTTATGGCTTCGGAGTGCGCGCCGCAGCCGTGATCAAGGGACACGACGCGGCCGTCATCGGGCGCGTACTCGTTCGCGCAGACGCCGAAGACACGTCCGAGCGGGCCCGCCATTGGTGTCAGAAAGCCGCAAGTGACGCACGGCCCCGGAGCTGCCCTGGCGAGCGGGGTGCCCGGCCCGTGCTCGCTCGAGTACCAGCGAATCGCCGTGGTATCCCGGCCGATCGCCGACAGGACGCGAGACCTGCCGCCGAGCGCCGGCGCCGCTCCGGCAGTGCCGCCGTCGGCTGCCCCAGCGTCCGGGACCAGTCCGAGCGAAGCGGCGAGTTCAGCGCCCTCGTCCCACTGAGCAGTGTCGTCCCAGTCCAGCACTCCGTCGTCGCCTTCGAGCATGCTGACGGGCACCAGCCGGTCATCGTCGTCGGGGGCGGGCATCAGATCCCCGACGCCCAGATCGCCTGGACGTACCCGCTCGCTCCATGGCACCCAGTCAGGTGCCAGCAGGGAATCGGGCCCCGGCAGTAGGACGACCTCGTCCACAGTGACCGTCTTGGCCCGGGACGCCCTGGTCACCGTCACCGCCCAGCGCCACCCGATGTAAGCGGGATCCAGGCAGCCAAACAGATGGGTGACCACGCGCTCGTCATCAGCGGCGACGCCCATGTGCGGGCCGACGTTGCCGACGCCGGCTAGCTCCTCAGCGGCGGCGCGGGCCAGGTCGGTCGCCTCGACGCACGCCTCATCCAGGCCCGCGGCACGTATACGAGTAGGGGTCACGTTAGCTAATTGTTCCTCATCAGGTCGTCTGCACGCCTGGCCAAGTCGGTTATCTGCCGGCTGAAAGGCATGGGCATGGTTGTCCGAGCTCGCAGAGGCAGAATACTTGAGCCATGGGAGACACCGGTACCGGCCAGCGTGCGCGGCAGGCTGGCCGGTCGGTCTACACCGCGTCGCAGCGCGCTGGCCGGGCGAGTGCCGCCGCTGCCGGGGGCGCCGGACGATTCGTGCACCGTTTGAGCGGCGCGTCGGGGGCCGGGCGGACGGGGCTGTCCAACCTCATCGAGCTCACCGCCGCGGGGGGTTTCGGAGATGCCTTCGTAGCCGTAGCGCTGGCCGGGACCCTGTTTTTCAGCACGTCCGTCGGACAGGCGCGCGGGCAGGTGGCCTTCGCACTGCTCGTGACGATTGCTCCTTATGCGATTCTTGCGCCGCTGATCGGGCCGCTCCTCGACCGGGTAAAGCAGGGCAATCGCTACATCCTCATGGGCACGCTGCTCGCTCGTGGGCTGTTGTGCTGGGGAATGGCAGGCGCCGCACAGCACAGCGACCCGGTCGTGTTGCTGCCGGCGGCCTTCGGCGTCCTGGTGCTGCAGAAGGTGTACGGGGTCACGAAGGCTGCGGTGACCCCGCGGCTGCTGCCGTCGGAAATCACCCTGGTGACGGCTAACGCCCGGTCGAACCTCGGCTCCCTCATCGCCACATCCGTCGGCGCCGTGGTGGCCATCGGCGTCGACAAGATCGCGGGCGGCGGTGGCGGTGGCGCAGCGTGGGTCCTCTACGTCGCAACAGCCATCTATCTGGCGGCGACGATCCTCGGGCTCCGGCTGCCCGAGCGCGTAGACGCGCAATCAGACGAAGAGCTAGCAGCGTCCCGCGGTGCCAGTCACGATCCGCGCGCCGCCAATGGCGCGGGGACCACAGGCACCGGCACCGAGCCCAGAGGGCCACACGGGACCAGGATGTTCGGGCGGGGGACCAGCGAGGCGCCTGACCGCACGGCAGCAGGCGCCGCGACGACGGACGGCATGGCCGCGGGCGCGACGACGCTCGGCGGCGCGAAACTCGGCGGCGCCGGAGCCGCAGGCACCGTCCGCGGCCCGGCAGGCCTGCGCCGTTTGTTCACGCCGCCGAAGGTCGGCCCGGTCGTCGGCGAGGCCATGAAGGCTAATGCGGCAATACGAGTCTTTTACGGATTCATGCTCTTTTTCCTAGCCTTCATCTTGCGCAGCGAGCATTTCGGTCATACGCGAGACACAGTCGCGCTCGTCGGCCTGGCCGTTGCCATCGCAGTGGGCGGCGTGCTCGGCACATTGATCGGCTCCGCCCTCAGGTCGCGCACTCCGCTGGCAATGATGTTCGCGATTTTCGGACTGGCCACGCTGGCAAGCATTGCGTGCGCGGTCTTCTTCGGCCTGTGGTCAGTGCTGGTAGCAGCGCTCGTGGCGGCAATCAGCCAGACGCTCGTCAAGGTGGCGCTCGACTCAATCCTGCAGCGCGAGACACCGGCGGAGAAGAGGCCGTCCACGTTCGCGTTCTCCGAGACCCTGAACCAGCTCGCGCTCGTCGCCGGGGGCCTGATCGGCCTGCTGCTGTCACTGACGGGAAGCGGCTTCGCCGGGCTGACGGTGGCCGCGGTCGGCCTGGCGCTTGCCCTGTGCTGGCTCATCCTGGGCCGCCGCCGCCGGATCCTGCGGGCCCGGCGGGCCTCGCCGAGCCCTGCGCTCTAACGTCCGGTCAGGTCTGTCGGCTACCCAGGCAGGTCAGGCGGCCGTCCCATCAGATCGGTCGACCGCTCAGGTCTCCAGATCAGCAGCGACGGCTCGCAGAACAGAGGCGATCTTTTTCGCGTCCCGGCTGTCCGGCTGCTTGGACCGGCGATAGGTGTTCGACACGCCGTCGAGCAGCTTGATGAGGTCCTCGATGATCAGGATCATCTCGTCCGGGCTCTTGCGCGCCACCTTGGCCACCGTCGGCGGTGGCTCGAGCACGCGGACCTGAAGCGCCTGAGTACCCCGGCGGCCCTCGGCGACGCCGAACTCCACCCGCTGGCCGGGCCGCAGTGCGGCGCCGGCTGGCTCCAGGGCGGTTGAGTGCACGAAGACCTCACCCCCGTCGTCACGGGTGAGGAAGCCGAACCCCTTGTCGGCGTCATACCACTTGACCTTGCCAGTAGGCACGTGCGCGACCTTACGCGAGGAGGAACGAATCGGGGCAAGCGCCGGGCGCTTGCGCGAGTAAGGCTATCGGTTGTGGGCTACCTCCCGCGCTGCCGGCAGCTCAGTGACTTCTCCAGTGGACGCTGCCGTCTTACCGGCGCATAGACGTGGTCCCAGCTCGCGCCGGGACCACGTCCTCCGCAACCTCACACGTCAGATGGTGCTGGGACGGGATCGCGTGCGAGGCCGGGAATATCGGCTGGCGAGTTGTCGGCACGCCAGCAAGATTGGCTTCCTATACCCGGAACGCAGTGCGCTCAACCCGGTCGGCCGCGCACGCTCGCGGTCGGGTGCGAGTAGTGACGAGGCGACACAGTCAGCCGACCTTGTGCGGCCTGTTCCAGGGTGGCACCGCGGGCGGCCGCCGACCGTGCACGCTTCGCCAGCCGAGATAGGAGGCACTCACCAAGGCGGCTACGCGGCTCGCGGCGACGCCGTACACCCAGCCTTCGTGCACGCCGTGGCCCATCGAACTGTGACCACCGTTAGTGACCCCGACCGCTATCGCGATAACCGGCAGCAAAACTGGCAGCGCCAGGCCGAGCCACTTATCCCGGCCGTCCCACACGTGCGAGGCCAGCGCCATGACGGCGCCTAGCAGCCAGACCGGCGGATAGATGGCGCCGCCGAGACCAAGCAGCACGACCGCGGATGCCTCCAGCGGACTGCGCCGATACCACACCGCCGCGGCAGTAACTGTCCGGCGCAGACGCCGCGACAAAACCGGAAGCCCCGGCGCGGTCAGCCGCCACGGAGCGGTCGCACGCGTCGGTGCAGGGTCGCCGAGTTCAGCGGAGCCGCCGTCGGCAAACTGCCGCGTGCTGGAGTTGGCGCCGCTGGCGCCCGCCAGCGGCCATGGTGGTCTGGTCTGGCGCGAGGCAGCTGACTCGTGAATCAGCTCGTCATCCTCGTGGACCTCGCCGGGCTCCCCGCCGAGAACCCGGAAGAACCAGTCGGGCTCGCCAGACTGCGCTGGCACATGCGGTGCGAGCTGGTCGGAGGACCCGGGACCGTCGTCGCGCACGCCATTGCGGGTCCCGTTCGAGCCATTCCCGCCGGACCTAGCGGGACGATCACCACCAAGGTGGGCAGGCTGCGGTGCCCCTGACTGCGGTGCCCCTGGCTGCTGCGCCCCGGACTGCGGTGCCCCTGACTGCTGCGCCCCTGACTGCTGCGCCCCGGACTGCGGTGCCCCGGACTGCTGGGCCCCGGACTGCTGTGCCCCGGACTGCTGTGCCCCGGACTGCTGTGCCCCGGACTGCTGTGCCCCGGACTGCTGGGCCCTGCGACTGCTGTACCTCGGACCGCTGCGCCCCGGACTGCTCCGCCTCTGACTGCTGCGCCGTCCCGCTCGCGCGCGCGCCCGCTGCATCGTCGTTGTCGAGCAACGTCAGCTGAAGGTCGGCCCGGCCGCCTTCCATGACGGGCCAATGCCAACTGGGCGTGCGCGGCTTGCCGGAGTCACGCCGCAGCACCCTCCTGATCGGGTTGCGGCCCGCAGCCGGCTCTGGCATCTCGCCGCGCACAGCTGCGAGCCGCTGACGTTCCTGCTGCACCAGCCGAGCCGGGTCGCCTAGCCCGGCCAGCAGCCTGGCCACCTCGATCGCGGTGGGAGGGCCGGCCAAGCCGGTCTTGCGCTCGATGAAGCCGCGAGTTCGGTCTACGAGTGCACGCCGGTCGTCCGCGCCGAGCTGGCCGCGTGCCGCAACCGACAGTCGGTTGAGGTAGTCGCGGATGAGCTGTTCGGCGGGCGGGCTCATGGGCTGATAATCCCCCTTCGAGCACAGGTTGTGGAGCCGACGCGCGTGACAAATCGGCAGGACGGCCCGTGACCCTTGAGTCCGCGTAATGCAAGCGACGGCGGATAGCCCCTGACACCTGCGAGCATGCCAACGGAAAGCCAGAAGGCAGCCCCGGCTATGCCGGGACTGCCTTCTGCCGTACATCAACCTAATGCGGCTGCTGACTTCCTCCTGGCGGCTCGCTCGCGCGGACCGGCGGGATCAGAAGTCCATGTCACCGCCGCCACCAGGACCGCCGGCTGGCGGCGGGTTCTTCTCTGGCTTCTCGGCGATGACTGCCTCGGTGGTGAGGAACAGCGCGGCGATCGACGCGGCGTTCTGCAGCGCCGACCGTGTCACCTTTGCCGGGTCGATGATGCCGGCCTTGAACATGTCGACGTACTCGCCGTCGGCGGCGTCCAGGCCGTGACCAGCGGGGAGCGATCGCACCTTCTCCACCACAACGCCGCCCTCAAGGCCGGCGTTGATCGCGATCTGCTTCAGCGGCTCCTCCAGCGCCCGGCGCACGATCTGCGCACCAGTCGCCTCGTCACCAGTGAGCTCGAGCTTCTCGAACGCGCTCTTGCCGGCCTGGAGTAGTGCAACACCCCCACCGGGGACGATGCCCTCCTCCACTGCGGCCTTGGCGTTGCGCACCGCGTCCTCGATGCGGTGCTTACGCTCCTTCAGCTCGACCTCGGTCGCCGCGCCGGCCTTGATGACGGCCACGCCGCCAGCCAGTTTGGCGAGCCGCTCTTGCAGCTTCTCGCGGTCGTAGTCGGAGTCGGTGTTCTCGATCTCGGCACGGATCTGGTTAACCCGGCCGGAGATCTGCTCTGGGTCACCAGCGCCGTCCACGATGGTCGTCTCGTCCTTGGTCACGGTGACCTTGCGGGCCCGCCCGAGCAGGTCCAGATCAGCGTTCTCCAGCTTGAGGCCGACTTCCTCGCTGATCACCTGACCACCGGCCAGGATGGCGATGTCGCCCAGCATGGCCTTGCGGCGGTCACCGAAACCGGGGGCCTTCACCGCAACGGACCTGAACAGACCACGGATCTTGTTCACGACCAGGGTCGCCAGGGCCTCGCCATCCACGTCCTCGGCGATGATGACCAGCGGCTTGCCCGACTGGACGACCTTGTCGAGTAGCGGCAGCAGGTCCTTGTTGGCCGAGACCTTCGAGTTGACGATGAGGATGTAGGGGTCCTCGAGGACGGCCTCCATCCGCTCAGGGTCAGTCACGAAGTAGTGCGAGATATAACCCTTGTCGAAGCGCATACCCTCGGTGAGCTCAAGCTCCAGGCCGAAAGTGTTGCTCTCCTCGACGGTGATGACGCCTTCCTTGCCGACCTTGTCCATCGCCTCGGCGATCATCTCGCCGATCGCGGTGTCACCAGCGGAGATGGAGGCAGTCGAAGCAATTTGCTCCTTGGTCTCCACGTCCTTGGCCAGCTTGGACAGCTCCTCGCTCACGCGCTCCACGGCTGCCTCGATGCCACGCTTCAGTGACATCGGGTTGGCACCCGCTGCGACGTTACGCAGGCCCTCGCGGACCAGCGCCTGGGCGAGCACCGTCGCCGTAGTGGTCCCGTCGCCAGCGACGTCATCAGTCTTCTTGGCGACTTCCTTAACGAGCTCGGCGCCGATCTTCTCCCACGGGTCCTCGAGTTCGATCTCCTTGGCGATGGACACACCATCGTTGGTGATCGTGGGGGCTCCCCACTTCTTTTCGAGCACCACATTCCGGCCCTTAGGGCCGAGGGTTACCTTCACGGCGTCGGCGAGCTGGTTCATGCCGCGCTCGAGGCCGCGCCTGGCGTCCTCGTTGAACGCGATCATCTTCGCTGCCATAGGCTTCCAGTCCTCCCGGAACTTTGTGCCTGCGTGCCGACCGGGCCGACGCCCGCGACGGACGGCCGCATCTGGCGGTCAGTCCCTGCCTGCCGCCAGATGGGCCTCATCGCCCCGATCACGTCACTGCGTTGTCACTCTCACCCCGAGAGTGCCAACGTCATGTTTAGCACTCTCCTATTGTGAGTGCAAGCTCGGCGGACTTCAGTGGCGTCTCTGCGCTGCTCAGGAGCCATCCGATATGAAAGAGCCGATTCCCTGCAGACCGCTGCTCAAACGAAGAAGCAGGCTCAAACGAAGAACCCGGCGCCCGCCGGGGCGCCGGGTCCTCCCGGCTGTGTCGTACAGAGGGGACCTAGACGGCCCTGACGGCCTCGGCCTGCGGACCGCGGTCGCTCTGCGTGATTTCGAACTCGACCCGCTGGCCTTCTTCAAGGCTGCGGTAGCCATCCGCCTGGATAGCTGAGAAGTGGACGAAGACGTCCCTACCACCGTCGACCGCGATGAAGCCGTAGCCCTTGTCCGCGTTGAACCATTTGACGGTGCCCTGAGCCATTACCAACAACTCCCTAACTTTTGCTCGGGCTGCGGGTCCCGCCCTTGCTACGCGGAACCCGTTTGATCGCGGCGCAGGTACTGACCTCACCAGCAAGGAGCGCTTGCTGTTCAATCCACTACCAACAGCGACCGGACACGACTTTACATCTTGGACAGCGGAACTGCGGCAACTTGTGCCCGTCTCTGACGCAATGTGCCATGCCTCGTGGGGCAGGTGTTGCTTGTCTTGCCACGGCGGGGCGGGCGTCACGGCGGCAGTCTCAAAGACCGGTCGAAACCGGCCTGTCAGCCGCCCGCGACGGCCGGAATAACCGAGATCTGCTCCCCGGCCGGGACGGGGGTGTCGAGGCCCTGGGCCAGCCGGACGTCTTCCTCGCCCACATAGACATTCACGAACCTGCGCAGCTGGCCTGCGTCGTCCAGGAGCCGACCGCCGATCCCCGGGTAGTCAGCATCGAGGCCGGCGATCACGTCGCGAACGGTACCGGGCGCAACCGTGACGACCGCGGTCCCTCCGGTGTAGCTCCTCAGGATCGTGGGGATCCGCACAGACACGGTCATGCTCGTCTGCCTTTCAGAACGCGGGAGCCTGGAGCGACAGCTCGCGGGCAGCGAATGCCGCAAGCGTGGCCGCGATGGGGGCGCTGGCCTCAAGCGTGGCGGCCACGGCATCTGGCGTCTTCAGCCCATCGCCGGAGTTAATGATGACGGTCCTGGCGTCGGGGTCGATCTGGCCTTCCTTGAGCAAGTTGCGCAGAACGGCCAGCGTGACGCCGCCCGCAGTCTCGGCGAAAATGCCCTCCGCAGCCGCGAGCAGACGGATTGCGTCCACCAGCTCATCGTCACCGACGTCGGCCACGCTCCCACCGGTCCGGCGGACGACGTCGAGCACGTACGGGCCGTCGGCGGGGTTGCCGATCGCGAGCGACTTCGCGATCGTCGCCGGCCGTACCGGCTGGACGACGTCGTGGCCCGCGCGGAACGCGGCCGCGACTGGCGAGCAGCCAGTAGCCTGCGCGCCGTACACCCGGTACGGCGAGTCCTCGACAAGGCCAGTCGAGATCAGCTCGCGGAACGCCTTGTCGATCTTCACAAGCTGTGCTCCAGAAGCCACCGGGACGACGATCTGCTCAGGCAGGCGCCAGCCGAGCTGCTCGGCGACCTCGAAGCCGATGGTCTTGGACCCCTCGGCGTAATAGGGCCGGACGTTGACGTTGACGAACGCCCAGTCCTCGCGTTCGTCGGCAAGCTCGGACGCCAGCCGGTTCACGTCGTCGTAGGAGCCCTGCACGGCCACCAGCGAGCCGCCGTAGACGGCTGATCCGATGACCTTCTGGGACTCGAGGTCGGCCGGGATGAGGACCACCGAGCGGATGCCGGCCCTCGCGGCAGCGGCGGCCACGGCGTTAGCCAGATTGCCGGTCGACGGGCACGCGAGCACCTTGAAGCCGAGCTCGATCGCCACTGCGAGCGCCACGCCGACGACGCGGTCCTTGAAGGAGTGTGTCGGGTTGGAGCGCTCATCCTTGATCCACAGCTCGCGCATCCCGAGTGTGCTGGCCAGCTGGTCGGCACGTACGAGCCGTGTCCAGCCGGGATCGAGGTTCGGGCGGCTCGCGACATCGGCGGGCACAGGCAGCAGACTGGCGTACCGCCACATGCTGAGCGGCCCGGACTCAATGGATTCTCTGGTCAGCGCCGGGAGGTCGTAGGCCACTTCGAGCGGGCCAAAGCACTGGTCGCACACATGAGTGGAGCCGAGTATGCAGGTGTGCCCGCACTCGCGGCAGGCAAGGTGGGTCGCGTAACCGAATCTGTTCGGGGATCGTGTCGGGGACGCTGTCGTCGCTGGGTTAGTCAGCGCAGTACTCACTGGCGAGGCCTCTCTCCTCATCTGTCCCAGCGGCAAACGGGCCACCGGGCCGGAGTTGGCACCTGTCACGTAACGACCTCGCCGCGCAAGCAGCGTCGACGTCGGTGCACCTATCTACGAGTGCAGCTATGACGTCAGCGGACGCACGATCAACGTGATGGTTGCCGGGGCTTCATCGGGCCGTTCCCTCCACCCCTCTGGATGAGATATTCAGTTATCAGTTCAAAGCGGGCAGTCGCAGTTGTGAGCTGCACAGACCTCGAACATCCTCACTGTAACACGGCCCTTGTGATTCACCGGATGAGATATTCCGCTGCGCGTTTAACTCAACCCAACCTGCCTCGACGACCTATAAAGATCGTTGCGGTCCATGGTGCTCAAAGGTTGTCCTCGATGGCGATGGGTTGCGCGGCGGGGGCCGCGTGCAGGTGCAGGTGGTAGCGGACGACGGGGGCGATCGCCGGCTGCGGCCGCGCCGTGTCGGGGCCTGCTGCGCTGCCGGCGCGTCGTTTGGACACGGAGGGCTTAGCGGAGCGGCTCGCGGTGACACACACCTACCGCGCCGTCTACGTCACCGAGAACTGCCGGTGGCTATTCAATGGCCGAGGACGGTCGGCGTCAGTACGTCTCCGACCGCCTCAACCAGCAGCGTCATCTCGTAGGAAACCAGGTCGGTGTCGCACTCCGGACCGGCTAGCACGGCCAGGCTTGAGCCGTCGCTTATCGCCATGACCAACATCAGGCCGCCCTCCATCTCCACGAGCACCCGAGTGGGCAAGCCGGTCTCGAAGATCCGGGCGGCGCCACGGATCAGGCCGACTAGTCCACAGATAATGGCCGCAAACTGCTCGGCGAAGCCATTGGGGATGTCGTCCGACAGCGCCAGCGGCACGCCGTCCGAGGTCACGACGATCGCATGCGCGACGTGTACTACTCGCGTGGCGAAGTCGGTGACGAGCCAGTTCAGGTCCTGGCGGTATGCGTAGTTCAACGACTGGGTCCCCCTTGCTCACGAGGAGCCTGACCCTCCGCACGGCGAGTTCCGCTCTGGAACCCGCTCAGGCGCTTGCGGGCCATCTCAGGTGATCGCCGCGGCCGTGCGGCCGCGGCCGCCTGCGCGTCGGGAGTGTCCGCCCGGCGGCTGGTCATCCCGCTGGCTGCATGGCGGCCCCCGCCCGCGGATCCGGGCAGGAGATTCGCCCGCGGCACCCGACTAGGCAGCCCAGCGGGAGTCTCGTCGCCGCGGACCGGATAGGCAACGATCTGGGCGGCTTGCCTGCTTTCTGCCAACCATGTTTCCGTTCCGGACCGCCGGTCGCCGCCCTCCTGCGAAGCCGCTCTGGGCGGATTGGTGACGCTACCGGACGTCTGCGGCGAGCGGCCGCGGTGGAACCAGTCCGACGTCGCAGATGTAGCAGCTGACCCGGTTTCAGGTGCGGTGACTGAGGCGTACGCGGGCATGACGGCATCGTCGGAAGACGGGCCTGCCGCAGCTGAGCGCATGATGGCGCCCTGATCGCCGGACTTGAACCCGATGGTGGCGACCGATCGCGACCCGTACTGGCCCCCGGCCCACCGCCCAACCGGGCGCGCTTGCCGTTCGGTGACGTCGGCAGGCAGCCAGATCAACGCCGTCAGGCCTTGCGGCGACCGACCCTGCAGCCGCAGCCGAACCCCGTGTCGTTCGGCCAGTCGCCCAGCGGCGAACAACCCCATATGCCGAGACACCGAGACATCGATGACGGGCAGGCTCTCGAGCCGCGAATTGATCTCGGCCAGCCGGGGCTGGGGGATGCCCACCCCGCTATCGCTGACCGCGATCAGCACGCCTCCCGTTGCCAGTGCCTGGGCTGAGACCTGCACCGTGGTGTGCTTGGCTGAGAAGTTCGTGGCGTTTTCAATGATCTCGGCCAGCAGGTGTACGACGTCGGATACCGCGGACCCGATGACGGCGAACCCAGGCTGAATCGTGAGCGTCACCCTGCTGTATTGCTCGATCTCCGACGTCGCGGCCCGAGCTACGTCCGTGAGGGACACCGGTTCGCTCCACCTGCGGGCGCCTTCGTATCCGGCAAGTAGGAGCAGGTTCTCTGAGTTCCTGCGCATCCTGGTGACCAGGTGGTCCATGGCGAACAGGTTGGACAGCCGGTCGGGATCGCCCTCGTCCTGCTCGAGCGAGTCGATTAGGTGCGCCAGCCGCTCGATCAGCGACTGGCTGCGCCGGGACAGGCTCACGAACATCGCGTTGAAGCTGTTGCGCAACATCGCCTCGTTGCCGGCCAGCCGCACCGCCTCCGAATGCACCTGGTCGAACGCGCGAGCGACCTGGCCGATCTCATCGGCGGACGTCACGTTGATCGGCGCCACCTCCAGGCTTGTCGGCGAATCGGTGGCCTCGCCTAGCTCCCGGACCCGCTCCGGCAGCTGCACCATGGCGATGTTGAGCGCGCTTTCCCTTAGCCTTCGCAGCGGCTGGACAAGAGACCTGGCGACGGCGAGCGTGGCGATGAGCACTAGGAGCAGGATCAGCGCGGTCAGGACGGCGTTGATCAGCGCGGACTTTACCGCCGTCCGCTGCAGCAACTGGGCGCGCGCGACGATGGATCTGGCCATCCGCCGTTCGACCTGCTGCATGTCGTCCACGGTCCCGGACATCGCCGAGTACCACCGCGCAGGCGCCGCTGTCGCACTAATGCCTAGGGCGCCTGAACCGATATCCAGACTGCCGACGGACAGGACGTAGGTCTCGATGCTTTGTGCCTCGTTCACCAGTGGCCCAGCCACGGTATTGCGGAACGCGCTTTGTTCGGCATGCGTGGCGGTCGTGTCGAACGCCGTCAGGTCGTTGAGCTCCTCGGACTGAGCGGTGTTCACTGCCTGCTGCACGCCATATGCAAAAAGCTGCTGGTTGAGCGCGTTGAACATGAGTGCACGCTGCTGGGCGGCCTGGTCCTTCGCCAGGGCCAGCGCGTTAAGCGCTTGGACGTCATTTACGAGCGGCGAGTCCGACGTGCCCTGCGCGATCTGGTCGGTCAGAAATATCATGTCCCCAATGGGTGCCGCGTAGTCAGCGATCACGGCAAGCGCTGACTGGCTGGCCCGCGCGGTGCTGCGCAGCGCACTGAGGTTCGTGATCACCGCGACCACGGCGGCCGCTCTGGACCGGATGTTCGCTGGGTAGGAACTGCCGACCCCTGCGGCTAGCGCCCGGACCTTGGCGGCTGCGGCGTCCGTCGCGTTGTACCAGTGCTGAAGGGACTGAGAACTTGTGATCGGGAGCCGCCCGGTCGTCTGGTCGCGTTCATCCTGCAGGGCCTGCACCAGGCCGGTGACCTGCTGTCCGAGTTTGGCGAGTTGCGCCACGCGGCCGAATTGGGCCGCGCTGTCGGCCGCTGACGCAACGCGCAGCCCGCCAAAGACCAGGCCCATGACCAGCGCCAGCACGATCACCGCTACCAGCCGCCGGGACACGGGCCAGTCGCGCAGCGCCAGCTGCCGCCGACGCGGGATGTGCAACTTCGCCCGGTCCTTGGCGCGCTCGCGGGCATTACTGGCGCTCGCAACCTTATGGGTTCTCAACAGATGTCCTTGCTGGTCACTCGCACTGGCCATGCGGCCGCACCTGCCCGACGCATATGGAACTCAGCTCGCCCACGGCGGCTTGGTGGAGATGACGCGCACCGAGCCAGCCGTGCCGACAGGCAGGACCTGGTCAAATGAGCCTTGCTGCCACTGGAAGATGAAGGCGGCCGCAGCCCCGTTCTCACCCAGTGCGTCGAACTTCACTAGGCCCTGCACGCTGGTCAGCGTGACGCCGCTGTGCAGAAAGCTGATGATCTTGGAGTTGTCGGTGCCGCCAGTGGCTTTGACCGCCTGCTCGATTACCTGGCCCACCGAGTAGGCCTCGGCGACGTCGGCGTTGACGCCGGAATCCGTGCCGCCGTAGCGGGCAACGTACTGCCGAACCATCTGCTGGCTTGCCACGTTGCGATACCCGGGAAACCAGCCATTGGGCACCATCATCCCGTTGGCGTTACCCATGCCAACCGCCGAGGTGAACGCGCCGCCTTGGTCCGGTCCGGCGGCCGCGATGAGCAGCTTCGGCGTGTAATGCTGCTCCTCGAACGCCCGCATGAAGGCACTGACGGTAGGCACGTCGGTGGATCCGAGCACCACGAGTTGCGCTCGCGTCGCCGCCACTTGGCCGGCCTGGGCCTTATAAACCGCGAGGACCGAGGGAAATATGTTCGAGTACACGGTCTGGATCCCAAGCTTCTGCAGCAGCGTCTGGGCCAGCTGCACCGGCGGGTCGGCGAACGGGTCCTGGGCCATCGGGTAGGCCGCGGTCTTCGGCCGCTCGCTGGCCGGCAGTGAGGCAATCCACTGAACGAACGGCACCATCTCGTCGGCGATTGGCAGGCTCACGTCGAACACATTGTGCTCAGCCTGGTTGGACGGGGTATCGAAGACCGACGGCGCGCCGCCGGCCCCTTCGACGAACGCCATGCCGTATCGCGCCGCCACCGACGACGCCGGAGCCGTCAGCAGCGACGAGAAGGGCCCAAAGGCCAGGTCGACATGGTCAACGCCGAACAGTGTCTGGTAGTTAGTGACCACCTGATTCGGCGAGCTATCGTCGTTGAGGATGGTTAGCTTGACCTGGCGGCCACCGATCCCGTCGCGCGCGTTCACGTCGCTGGCCCATAGCTCGTACCCCCTCTCGAACGCCTGGCCGTCGGCCGAGAAGGTTCCGGTCAGGGACAGCGACGCACCGATGGTAATCGGGCTCTTGGAGCTGTTCGGCGAGGTCGAACCGATAGGCGAGCCGCCGGCGCTGGCGCAAGCAGCGAGAGTGCTAGCGCTTAGCACCGCCAGGGCGCTTCTGGTTAATGTGCAAACTGAGAAGCGGGGGAAGACGGGTCTCACGCCCAGTTTCTCCCTTCCGCTCCGGTAGGGACTAGTCGCAAGCGATGTGGGACACGTCTCGTTATACTCGACCAAACCGCCTCTTGCGGCGGGAACGAGGCGAAAGGCGACGTCGGCGCACCAGGCGAAGAACGCCTTCAGGTCGTTGTAATTCGTCCGGGCACCGGATCTCGCACGGCCGGCGAAGGCCTTCTTCATCGCGAGCCGCAGGTGGACCTTGGTGACCTGCGCGGGTGAGGTGACATTGTGCTCCGAGACCTGCACAGACCTCGAACATCCTCGCTGTAACACGGTCCCGAAGATCCATCCCGAACCTGGCAGTCCGGGTCACGGCGGCACGCGCGCTGTTTGGCGCGGTATCGAGAAACTGCCTATCGCTTTGTTCGGCAAGGAATGCCGTGATGCCGCGCCGCGAGGGTTTCAGGCGGGTTCCATCGACGTGCGCGCGTCGGTGAGGCTGTCATAAAACGGCAGGTTTACCAGCTCGGCGGCAGGGCGCATCACGCTGTCTGCAGAGATCACCACTACGACCCGGATCTCGTCGAGCAGGCGGTCGATCATGGCGAAACCGGCGCTGTCGAAGTAGTCGACAAAGCTGAGGTCGATGATCAGAGCCGGCGAGGCCAGGTCGCGCAGAGCGTCGCCAAGCTCGTTGGCGTTGGCGGCGTCGACGTCGCCGTGGACCTGGACGGCGGGCACCGTGCCACCGGAGTCTGCGGGCGGACCGACTGGCCGTAGCTCGAAGTCCATATGGCGTGCTGCCCCTTCCTTATCGCGTTGTCCCGCCAAGGCGGAAGGTCATGGTGACTTGGGTGCCGAGGATCGTGCGTGCGGTCTGGGAATGCGTCGCGAGCCCGTGAATCAGCTTCAGGCCGCGTCCGCGCTGATCAGCCCGGCTGGCGGCGGAGTCTTTCAGCCAGCGGCCCGAGTCGGTGACGGTCACTGACATCTCGTCTCCGGCAGCGAAGGCTTCGACGCTGACGGTGCGGCGGGGATCTAGGTCGCTTCCGTGCTCCATGGCATTGGATAGCGCCTCCCCGGTGCCGAGCAGGACATCGTGGGTGGTCGCACGGCCGGTACCCAGATGTGCGAGCCAGTCCCGCATCCGGTCCCTGGCCGGCCGGAGCTCGCTGAAGCTGGCTGGCAACGCGTCGACGTGACTGGCAGCCGTGGTCCCGGCTGGGCGTACTGCGATGATGGCGACGTCATCGGCGTAGCCCTGGTCGGGGGTCATCTGGCTGATGAGGTCCCTGCACGCCTGGCCAGCCGGCAGCCTCGCGCAGCCTGCGGCCGCAGCTTTCAGTCTGGCGAAACCGTCATCTAGCGGCTCGGACCGGCGCTCGATGAGGCCGTCGGTGTAGAGCAGCAGGAGCGAGCCTGGAGGCAGGGGCGCGCCGCCCGTCGGCGCATCCAGTCCGGGTTCGAAGGACCTGACCGCCAGCGGCGGTCGCCTGCCGTCCTGGAGCCAGGTCACCGTTCCCTCCGGGCCGACAACAAGCGGGTAGGGGTGCCCGGCGCAGGCATAACTGACGGTGCCGGCTGCCGTGTCGATGATCGCGTAGGCGACTGTAGCGAACGCGGCGTCGTCCAGCGTTTGGGCGTAACGGTCGAGCAGGTCGAGCACGGCGGCTGGATCGTCGGTTGCCAGCGCTGCGGCTCCGAGCGCGCTGCGGAGCTGGCTCATTACTGTCGCGGCAGACAGGCCGTGGCCGACTACGTCTCCGGCCGAGATGCCGATGCGAGCCGGGCCTAGCGGGGTCGCGGTGTACCAGTCGCCGCCCACTCGCATGACCTCACCGGCCGGCTGATACGCGGCCGACACCGCGGCGGCCGGGGAGGTCACCCCGAGGCCTAGCAGCCGCTCCTGCAGCGACATGGCGATCTGGTGCTCTCGCTCGGCCAACGAAATGCGCGCGACGGCGCGCGCCAGGATCGCGGCGACCCGCCTGCTCAGGTCAGTGTCGGCCGGGCTTATCTCGCGCGGACGGGGCCAGCCCAGGCCCATGGCGCCGAGTACCGCGCCATCGTCGGCATGCAGTGGCTCGAGGATGCTGGCACGAATGGCACGTGCCTTGTCGGCGGCTTCCGCGAGGAACCGCGCATCTAGCGCTGCGGTGTCGGGAACCACTTTGCGCTGGTCCGTGCGGGCGGTCTCCGCTAGCAGGACCGGAGAGCTGATGCTGACCAGGTAGTACCGGTCGGTGACATCGCGCGTCAGGTCCCCGGCGTAGGTGATCCGGAGCTTACTGCCCGTCTCGTCCAGCAGCCCGATTGCCGCGGCAGTGGCTCGCAGCGAGCAGACCGGCGACGTCAGCAGCACGTCAAGCGCCTGGCTGACGGACTTCGCCGCTCCCATATCCGCGGTCAGGCTCGCCAGAGCCCGTTCCCGCTCCGAGGCGTCATCGCCGGGCCGGGAGGAACGGTCCCGCGCCGCCGCCTCGAGCCGGGCGGCGGCATGGCTGATCAGGTCCGCTGATGTGAACGGCTTCACCAGGTAGTGGTCGGCCCCGGCAGCCAGGCCATCGCCGACAGCCTCCGGACCGGCGCGAGCGGACAACATGATCACTGGTAGGGAAGCAAGGCCAGCATCCTCGCGGATGGCGGCGATCAGCCCGAAACCGTCCAGCTCCGGCATCATCACATCGGTGATCAGCAGATCCGGCCGATCACGCCGCGCCAGTTCCAGCGCCTCCCGACCGTCTCCGGCCACGACTACGTCCCACCGGCTGCCGAGCACCATCGCCAGGTGATGCCGCATGTCCGCATTGTCGTCAGCCACCAGCACGAGTTGCCGCGAGGAGTTCGCCCGCTCAGCATTTGAACCAGTACCGAGCCACCCCAGGGCCTCGTCGGCATAGTCGTTCCCCGTGGCCGACCGCGCGATGCTGTCAGCCGCGCCTGCGGAAGGCCCGGCATGCGCGGCTGGCAGGCTGACCCGCACGGTGGTGCCCTGGCCGGGCGCGCTCTCCACGTCGATGATCCCGTGATGCATGTCCACCAGGCTGCGCACCAGCGCCAGCCCAATCCCGCTCCCCTCAGCCGTGCGGCCGCCTGTGTCCGCCGGCCGGTAGAACCGGTCGAACAGCCGCGGCAGATGCTCGGCCGCAATGCCCGTTCCGGTATCAGACACCGCAATCATGGCCCCGCCGTCACCGCCCGGCCCGGCCGTCACGGTGATCGACCCGGTCAGGGTGTACTTGAACGCGTTGGAGACGAGGTTCAGCGTGATCGTTTCCCACATCGTCTCGTCCGCCTCGGCCCAGGCTGTCCGGCAATCGAGCACCAGCTCGATACCGGCGAGCCTGCAGACTTCGGCGAACGACGACGCGATCCCGCCTGTCAGCGCGCCAACGTCCATGACAGCTAGCTGCGGTTTGCTCTGGCCTGCCTCAACGCGCGAGAAATCAAGCAGCGCGTTGACCATCCGCAGCAGACGCCGGCCATTGCGGTGCACAATCTGCAGGCGGTCCGCCAGCGCGTCGTCGGCGCTCAGCGACGCGAGGGCATCATCGAGGGGGCCGAGCATCAGCGTCAGCGGTGTGCGGAACTCATGGCTGACGTTGGCAAGGAACGTCGTCTTGGCCAGGTCAAGCTGGGCCAGGGACTCGGCCCGACGTCGTTCGCCTTGATACGCCGTGGCATTAGCCATCGTGGCCGACATCTGATCAGCGACGAGGCGGCAGAATCCGCGGTACTGGTCGTCCAAGGGTCCGTAGCGGCTCAAGCCAAGCACCAGCGCAGCCGTTGACGAACCGTCGGTCACGGCATCGGCCGTGCCGCTCAGTGTGATCACCAGCCCCTGCTCCGGGCAGTCTTCGCCCAGGCGAGTGGCGAGCGAGGGGAGAAGAGCCGGCAGGTCAGGCAAGAGCCGCAGGCCATCTGCCTCGACGAAGCCACGATCTGTGAAAGTCGCGAGCAACTCCGGCATGACGGCAGCCGCACCCGGAGTGGCACCGCGCAGGCGCACACGGCTGTCCGCCTCATCGCTCGCGTACACCGCCGCGAACGGAAGATCGGCCGGGTGATGCGCACACACGTCGATCGCGGTGTCCAGCGCCGTCTCCACCGACTGGGCGTCCATCAGCGCAGCTGCCAACGAGCTCAGCGTCCGAAGCCGCCGCTCGCTCAGAACGCGCTCGGTCGTCTCGGCAACGGCGCAGAACACACCTTCGATCGCGCCGCCTGCCCCGATGATCGGGCTATAGGTGAACGTGAAGTAGCGCTCCCGGCGACGGCCGTCGTTCACCAGCATCAGCTTCAGGTCATCGGACCACGTGGCCTTGCCCGTCGTCACGACGCCATCCAGAAGCGGGCAGATAACGTCCCAGATATCCCACCACACGTCGGCGCCTGCAGAGCCCAGGGCCGCAGGGTGCTTGTCGCCGAGCATCGGGATATAGCCATCGTTGTAAATCAGCCTGAGCTGGTCGCCTAGCCACAAGACAGTGGGGAATCGGCACGCCAGCGCGGTGGCGACCGTCGTCCGCACGGCCGCGGACCACTCCGCCAGATCGCCCAGCGGGTGGGAGGGCCAGTCGTAGGACAGGATCCGGCTGCCCATCTCGCCACCTAGCGATGCTGCCATCCGCAAGTCAGCGGGAACGCTGCTCATCTCCCGAGACTAATTCGGCCTTCACCTCGGCGATTTCGCGGGCCGTAACCGGCTGTCGGGGCAGCAAGCCGAGGCGGCAGGTTGTCGCCCAGGCGTAGCCATTCTGGCGCCGGAAAGGCAAGGTTAGATAAGGGCTATGCGGCCTAGGGGTGGGCGTGCGAGCAATGGGAGGGATATTTCATGCTGGATGCGTTCTATGGTGCCTTCGCGCCGGCTTGCTTTGCTTTGCTGGGCTTGTGGCTTGTCGTGGTGCAGTTGCGCCTCGCCGACTTGCGCAGCAGCGCATTTCACCTGAAGCGCTCTTATGGTGTGGCGCTGCATTTCGTGTTACCGGGCGTCATGAGCTTGGCGGCGTTGATCGATCCCACAGACCCGGCCTTCTGGCGCGTGTCCTTCGTGATTATCGCGCTTGGCGGAGCGGCAGTCGTGGCGATGGTCGGCTGGCGTCCCGCCCCGCCGCAGCGAAGCGCGAACCAGGCGGCGGCCGCTGGCGGAGCTAGCCGGCTGACCCTCGTCACCGGACTGCTGGCCATCCCGATCTACGTCCTGATCGGAGCGCTAGCGTTCGCCGGAGGACTTGCCGTGCTGCGCATCGAGGCGTTCCTGCTGCTCGGCCTTGTGTTCCTCGGATTCAACGGGGCATGGCTCTTGCTGTTCGACGAAACCCTGGGCGCTCAATCTCAGGCCGACGCCCAGGGCCTTCCGGCGGCCCAGAACCAGAGTCCAAGGGGCACGGTCCCACAGCCCGGCCAGCCCAGGCCAGCGGGCCCGCAACCGGAGATCCAGTCGCCCTATTAGGCTCGCACGACATGGGCCATGCGCAAGCCGGCGGGCAAGTACTCATCGCGTCCAACAGGGGGCCGGTCTCGTTCACGCGAGGCGACGATGGCCGCTTGTCAGCCAAGCGCGGCGGCGGCGGCATGGTGTCCGGCTTGTCCGCCGTGGCCGACGACGCCGACATGCTGTGGGTGTGCGCGGCGCTCAGCGACGACGACCGGGCGGCAGCCCGGCTGGCGCCGCACGGGCTGTTGGATGCCGCCCAGACCGGCGGCGGCGCGGCCGTGCGGATGCTCGACATACCGCAGCAGATCTTCTACCGCGCCTACAACGCGGTGGCGAACTCCACCCTGTGGTTCGTGCACCACATGCTCTACGACACGCCTAACCGGCCGAGCTTCGGGCCGAGCTTTGCTCGCGAGTGGGAGGCGTTCCGCACCTACAACGAGACGTTCGCCGCGGCGCTCGCGAGCGCGGCGACGGCGTCGCTGAACGAAGCCGAGGGCGGGAGCGCGTCCGCAGCCGCTGGCGCGCCGGCCCGGGCCGTGATCCAGGACTACCACCTCTGCCTCACGCCCCAGCTGCTCGCCGAGCGCGCTCCCGGCATTCAGATCGCGCACTTCTCGCACACGCCGTGGGCACCGCCCGACTACTACAGGATGCTGCCGGACGACATCGGCCGACAGGTACTGGCCGGCATCCTTGGCGCCGATCACGCCGGCTTCCTGTGCCAGCGCTGGGCGGACGCATTCGTCGACTGCTGTGCGGCCTTCCTCGGCGCCGAGGTCGACGCCAAGCGCAGCCGCGTCTGTTACCGAGGGCACATCACCAGCATCGGCGTCCACCCCCTCGGGGTGGACGCCGGCCAGCTGCGTGATCGCGCCAGCCAGCGAGACGTGCTAACTAGGCGTGCCGCGCTCATCGATGCCACCGAGGGTCGCAAGCTAATCGTGCGGGTTGACCGGACAGAGCTGTCTAAGAACATCGTGCGGGGGCTGGAGGCCTACCGCGAGCTGCTGCGGACGCGCCCGCAGTGGCGCGGAAGGGTCGTCCACCTCGCGTTCGCCTATCCGTCACGGCACGACTTGCCCGAGTACCGCGAGTACACGGGCGCGGTGCAGCGGCTGGCGCGGCAGATTGAGGATGAGTTCGCAGAACCGGGCTGGGATCCGCTCATACTCGAGGTCAACGATGACTATCCGCGGTCGCTGGCCGCATGCCGGCTTGCCGACGTCATGCTGGTGAACCCGATCAGGGACGGGATGAACCTCGTAGCCAAGGAGGGACCGATCTTGTCCGACCGCGGCTGCGCGCTCGTCCTGTCGACCGAAGCGGGCGCTGCGGCGGAACTCGGCGCGAATGCGCTCTTGGTCAACCCGTTCGACATAACCCAGACGGCCGACGCGCTGCATGCGGGGCTGGCGATGGACGCGGCCGAGCGCACCAGGCGCAGCGAAGCACTGGCCTCGGCAGCGATGTCGATGCCGCCAAGCCGGTGGTTCGCCGACCAGCTACATGCGCTGGACCGCATCGCGGTGAGCTAGCGAATACGCCCGGCTAGTCAGGATTCAACGGAAAGGATTATGCGGAACGGGTCAGCTGCCCGGATCTGCCGTCGCGGCGCGAAAGGCGGCAGCGAGGGCCGCCAGAAGCTCGGCCACTCCTTCGGGCCCCTGGACCACGAGGTCGGCGCCCGCCGTGATCTCGGCTGGTGTCTCAGCCGAGCCGCTAGCCACCAGCAGGCCCGGCGTGCCCGCCGCCCGCAATTCGCGCACGACGTCGAAGGCCGGGCGGTCGCCGAGGTCGTCGCCGCAGAACAGAATGGCCGCGGGCATCCGCTCCGCCACCAGCGCGCGGAGGGCCATTCCCTTGTCGGCGCCGGGCGGGCGCAGCTCGAGGACGAGCCGGCCCGGTTCCAGCATCAGGCCCGTGCGGCTGGCCAGCTCCGTCAGCGGCGGTCGGAGCCTGTCCAGCTCATCTTGGGGCTGCCTAGCACGGCGGGTGTGCACGGCGACGGCTTCGCCCTTGTCCTCGATCCAGGTGCATGGGTCAGCGCCGGCGGCCGAAAGCACGGCAGGCAGGTCGGTGCGGGCCACTCCGAGGCCGGGCGGCGCGGCCGGGCTGGAAAGCCGACCCCGTTCCCGTCTCTGCCTGCCATAGTGGCCAAGAACGATCACATCCGGGACCTCGGCAACCCCAGCAAACCTGGCGGCATCGGCAGCCGGCCTGCCGGTGATGATGGCGACCGTGCCGGCTAGCCCGGCCAGCTGACGCACGGCCTCGGCCGCGGCACTCGTCGCCCTGGCCGCCGACGGATCCTCGACTATCGGAGCCAGCGTGCCGTCGAAGTCCACGGCTATGAGAGCCCGCGCCGGGGCGGCCACCAGCGCGGCGAGCCCGGCGCGGCCCTCGGCGGTCTGTGGCTGCGGCAGGCCGGGCGCGGCGGCCGTCGTATCGTCCGGTCTCGACACGAGCTCAGTCCTGCCGGGGAGAGCGAATCCGCTGGCGCCGACTGCGCTGCCTGCGCAGCCTGGTGACTAGCACCGGGTCGAACTCGGCAGCCTCGGGCCTGTCGATGAGCTCATTCAGCAGCTGGTAATACCTCGTGACCGGCACGCCGAACACCTCCAGAATGTCGCGCTCCTTGGCGCCTGCCAGCCGCCACCAGCTTCGCTCGAAGGCCAAGATGCGCATATCGCGCTCGGACAGTGCAGCCAATGCGGCCTCCCAGGCAACCCGCGCACCTGCTCATGCTAGGCAGTGAGGTTCCTGACCAGCGTTGCCGCCGGTCTCTTTCCGCCAAGCCGAAGGCAACGTACGCTCACAGGTCGTGACCGTCTATAACTACATGAGCTTCCTGACCGATTATGGGCTGGAGGACGGCTTTGTCGCCGCCTGCCACGGCGCCGCGGCCAGGATCGCTCCGACCGCGCGAATCATCGACATCACCCACCTCGTGCAACCCGGCGACGTGCGACGCGGGGCCGCCGTGCTCGCGCAGACGGTCTGCTACTTGCCGGCGGCGGTACATGTGGCGGTTGTCGATCCGGGCGTGGGCAGTGCGCGACGCGCCGTCGCCGTGGCTGCGGGTGACAGCATCCTCGTTGGTCCCGATAACGGGCTGCTGTCGTGGGCTGTGGCGGCCATGGGCGGCGGGAAAGCGGCGGTGCAGCTGACCAACGGCGACCTGTGGCTGCATCCGGTTTCGGCCACGTTTCACGGGCGCGACATCTTCATGCCCGTCGCCGCACACCTCGCCGCCGGCCTGGAGCTGGCCGAGGTCGGCGATGAGATCAAGGTGGCGGACCTAGTCGCGCTGCCTGCCCCGACCAGCCGCCTGCACGACGGCGGAGCCGAGGGCGAGGTGATGTCGATCGACAGGTTCGGGAACGTGCAGCTGTCCATCCCCGCGGCCGACGTTGGCAGGCTCGGCATCGGCATCGGCTCGGCCGTCGTCGTGCGATGTGGTCGTCGCCAGTTCACGGTGCCGTACCTCGACACCTTCGCTGCCGGGGCACCGGGTGAGATCGTCGCTTTCACCGACAGCGCGGGGCTGATCTCCCTGGCCATCAACGCGGGGGACGCCGCAGAGCAGCTGGGATTGCCGCCGGGAGCGCACGTCCGGCTATCCACTGGGCCTACTACCTGAGCATGGGCAGCGACGATCTGACCGACTAGCTGAATTCGCTCAGATAGCACGCAAATAGCTTGAACATGGCACAATGTCCGGTACCCAGCATGGAAGGCAAAGACGGCGTGCCACTGAGGTTCCCCCGCCCCGTCATGGCACTGATCGCCACCGGCACGGCTGCCATATCGATCGGCCTCTGCGCCATGCCTGCTTCCGCTGACCAGGTCCGGCACGAGGAATGGTGGCTCAGCTCGCTGAGCATCACCCCGACCTGGGCAGCCTCGCAGGGGTCGGGCGTGACCGTTGCCGTATTGAGCGACGGCGTCGATGCCGCCCACGCCGACCTGGCCGGGGCGGTCACGGCTGCGCCAGTGCCAGCTGGCACCTCAGCGGCGTCGGGCCAGTACCTCGGTGAGCTCGGGACGCCGATCGCGAGTCTCATCGCTGGCCATGGCCACGGCCCGGGGGGCGCAGCCGGCATCGTCGGGGTCGCCCCCGAAGCGCGGATCCTGTCCGTCCCGGTGACCCTCCCTCCCGATGATCCGCAGCTCACTCTGTCATCGGTCGCGGCCGCGATCCCCGGCGCGATTGCCGCCGGGATCCGCTACGCGGTCCAGCACGGGGCCACGGTCATCGACCTGCCCATCGATCCTGGCCAGGCAGGTAGCAGCGGCATCGGGCCCGCGACCGCCGCAGCGGGCGGCAGCGCGGCCGAGCAGTTGGCTGTCAGCTACGCCCTCGCGCACAACGTCGTACTGGTGGCACCCGCAGGCGACGACGAGGCCGCGGGCGACGCGGCCAACTACCCGGCGGCCTATCACGGCGTCATCGCAGTGGGCGCGTTCGACTCAGCCTTCGACAAGGCACCCTGGTCCAGCCACCAGAGCTATGTGACGCTGACCGCGGCGGGCGCGGGCGTCGTTGCCGCGAACGGCCTCGGCGGCTACGCAACCATCAACAGCACCGGCGCAGCCAGCGCCATCGTCAGCGGAGTGGTCGCGCTCATCAGGTCTCGCTATCCCAGTCTGACGGTGGCCGACATCCGCCGGGCTCTGATCACCACCACCACGTACCACCGGGCCAACGGCCTGGCAGTCGGGTCGGGCTACGGCGCCGTCAACGCCGATCGTGCAATGGCGGCAGCCGCTGCGATGGCGACGCCGCCTTCGAAGCGCGCTTCCGCCCAAGCGCAGCCGCGGCAGGCCCCGGCGGTGGTCCGTAGCCCGGCAGCAGCGCAAGGTGCAGGTTCGCAGATCCGGCGTGCCGGTGAGATATCCGGCGGCCTGCTGATCCTGCTCTTGCTGCTGATCGCGGCCTATGCGGGCGCCGGACGCCGGCGATCGCGCCGCCGCCAGACCGCCGTCGCCGCCGGTTGGGCGCGCGGGCAGGCACAGTCGCGGTACCCGCACGCTGGCTATCCGCAGACCGGAAACCCGCAGGCTAGCTATCCGCAGGCTAGCTATCCGCAAGCCGGATTCCAGCAGGCGGGGTATCTCCGGGCCGGCGGCGCCGACGCGGACAGGATGCTCGAGCTGTTTGCCGCGCCTGCGGCAGCCCCTGCGCCGATGACCGCGCTGGCGGCGCCTGCGCCGCTGCAGCAGTCGTATTCGGCGCAGCAAGCCGGCGATAGCGCTGACGGCTGGCCGGATCGGGCCGACGAAGGCGTGTTCGGGCCGGCGGCTGGTCGCGAGCCGGGCGGAGCGCCGGCTGGCCAGCCGGCCAGGGCGTCTGTCGGTCCGTCCGCGTCGGGGGGTACCCCCGACGCTGGCGGGTGGCAGACCCACGGCCCGGCGTCACGCGCGGTAAGCAGGCGCGCGCCAGTTTCCGGGGCGCCGCCATGGGAGCCTGCCGCCGCGCCGGATGGCGAACTGCCGTGGACGGCGGCCCCTGGGCGGCACGCAGGTGCGGCGTCAACCGATGCGGCCGCTCTTCCCGCGCCAGCCTCGACCGAGCCTAGCCGGGACACGCTCGCGCGGCTCGCACGCACCAGTGGCCCCCGCGAGCTCACGGCCCGCGGATACAGCTCGCCCGCCGTCGCCAGCGTGCCAGGCGGTTACAGGCACTCCTCTGGAGCCGGCATTCCCTGGCGCAGGCCACCGTTCGCCAACGGGCTCCGGTGCGCCAGCGGGCTTCGGCTCCCCCGGCGGACTCGCCGCTAGCGCGGACGGCGGCTCGCCTGCGGGCTACGACTCGGGCGCTGGCACCAGCTCAGCAAGCAACTTGAGCTATCGCGAGAGCAGCCCCGACGCATTTGACCAGGGCCTCGAGCCCGACGAACTGCCGGGGCCTCCGGTCGCGCCGTCCGGCCTCCCCGTACGGCAGCCCCGAGCTAGCCGACCACTGAGTCCAGCCGCGATGTCTCCGAGCGGCTCGCTGTGGGAACCGGCAAACCGCGACGTGAACGAGCCAGCCGAATACCAGGATGAGAGTCAGGACGCGGCAAGCCGGCCGATCTTTGTCTGGAATCCGGCGACGAACCGCCAGTCGCGACCGGCCGCCCCAGGCGAGTGACGGCGGCGAGCTATGTCAGCGATGCGCTGACGCAGCGGCCATCTCGTCCTTGCGGGCCGACGCGTACATCGGCATGTACTCCTGCCCTGACAACTTCTGGATGGCCTGCACTACCTCGTCGGTCACGGCCCGGCGCTGCCTGGCCCCCACCGGCTGACCACGGAATTCGGTGAACTCAAGCGGTTCCCCGATCCTGATCTCGATCCGCCCAGGGCGCGGCACCTTGTGTCCTGGCGGCAGGATCCGCTGCGTTCCCACCATGGCGACCGGAATGACGGGAGCCCCGGAATGGAGGGCAAGGAATCCGACGCCAGTGCGGCCGCGATACAACCGCCCGTCCGGAGACCTCGTTCCCTCTGGATAGATGCCAAACAGCTGGCCCGCACTGAGGAGCTCAAGCGCTGCCTCCAGCATCTCCTGAGCCGCTCGCGCGCCTGCCCGGTCGGTCGACAGTTGATTGGTAGCGCGCAGGTAAGCGCCGACGGCCCGATCGCGGAGCCGGGTGCCGGTGAAATACTCGGACTTCGCGGCGAAAGTCACAGGTCGATCCAGCATGAGCGGCAGGTAGATCGAGTCCACGACCGACAGGTGGTTGGAGGCAAGGATGGCCGGACCGGCCGCCGGGATGTGTTCGGCTCCGACGACCGTCGGCCAGACCACGGCTCGCAGGAACGGCCCAGCGATGACCCTGGACAACTGATACTGCACTCGGCCTCCGCTCAGGGGCGCAGGGACTTACCGGTCATCCCGCGCGGCACGTCACAGATTAGCCCGGCGCGCCCGATGCCCGAACGGCCCCGTCGGAGGTTACTGGCGGGTCAGCCGCCAGTACGGCCAACCTCCGGCGCGTGCCCAGCAACCCGGGACCGGCAAGCACCAGTGGCGCCGACAGCCGCCTGGTAATTCGAGTGCTCGCCAGGAGCCTGACACAATGACGCATATGAATCGGTGGTGGCCACTCGCTGGGCTGCGGCTGCGGACGCCGCGGCTTGAGCTGAGGCTGGGGGGCGACCGCGATCTGGACGAACTCGCCAGCCTCGCAGCAGAGGGCGTGCATGATCCGGAGGTGCAACCGTTCGCGGTCCCGTGGACGGACGCCTCGCCGTCCGACCGGGCTCGCGGGACGCTCCAGTACCACTGGTCGCAGCGAGCCGCCTGGAAACCAGAGAAATGGTCGCTGGACCTCGTCGTCGTGCGTGACAACGTCGTCGTCGGTTCGCAGGGCATGTCGGCAACGGAGTTCGCCGTCCTCCGCGAGGTAAGCACCGGCTCCTGGCTCGGCCAGGCTCATCAGGGCTTGGGCATCGGCACCGAGATGCGCGCTGCCGTGTTGCATCTGGCATTCGCCGGCCTCGGCGCCCGCTACGCCATCTCCGGCGCGTTCACCGACAACGCCGCGTCGCAGGGCGTCTCGCGCAAGCTTGGCTACGTCGACGACGGCATCGAGCAGCACGTCAGGCGCGGGCAGGCGGCGAGTGTGCTGCGACTGCGGCTCGATCGCGAGACCTGGCGGGCGGCGCAGACAGTGCCGGTCGAGATCATTGGGCTCGAGCCATGCCTGGCCATGTTGGGGCTCAATGCCGGGCACGACGGTGCTGGCTAAAGACGGTGTCGGCTAGCCCAGCCGCGCCTGCCTGTCATTCCGCCGCGATGGGCACGATCCGGCGGTGACAGAGGGTGTATGGCTGGTGACCGGCGTGCAGGCGGCCGGCAAGTCCACCGTCGCAGACCTGCTCGCCCGGCAGTTCGAGCACGGCGTGCACATTCGGGGCGGCCAGTTCTATCGCTGGGCCGTGCGCGGCTGGGTGCACGTCGGCGATGCTCGCGCCGATGAGGCCGGGCGGCTCCTTGACCTGCGGTACCGGCTAGCAGCGCTGACGGCCGACGAATACTGCGCGGCCGGGTTCACGGCGGTGGTGCAGGACAACATCTTCGGGCCCGACGTACCGCGCTGGCTTGAATCGGTTACTGCCCGTCCCCGGCACTTGGTTGTCCTGCGCCCGTCGGTTGCGGTCGTCCTGGAGCGCGAGCAGCAGCGACACGCCGCGACGGGCAAGACCGCCTACCGGCCCGGCCAGTTCACAGCCGAGGACCTCGACGAGCAACTCGCGTCGACTCCGCGGATCGGGCTCTGGCTCGACACCTCGACGATGTCCCCTAGCGAGACCGTAGCGGAGATTCTTCGTCGGGAAGGCGAGGCCGTGGTGGGCTGATATGGCGCCTGCACAACCCGTCACCGCCGTGCTAACGTCGAGGCGATCGTGATCCGTCGTCAGGAGGTGAGACCCATGAACGCAGTATCCGTCACGGGTGCTCCCCCGCCAGGCATGATCGCGCGACTGAGGTAGTCGCAACCGGGAGCGCCCGACAGGCATCCGCGAAAGGCGACTCCCATGAACACAACACCTTCTTCGAATCCGCACATCAGCTCGACGACGACTTCCGATGGCATGGCCATGGAGGGAATGCCAGGGCACGGCAACTGGCCGATGTCCAACCAGCAGGCTGACGCCATAAGACCCACGCGCGCCTCAGACAAGCGAGCCCTGGTCCTCGCCGGTGCCGGCGCGGCAGGCAATGCGTGGGAGATCGGCCTCATTGCCGGCCTGTCCACTGCTGGGGTCGATGCAACCGAGGCCGATCTGATCATCGGGACTTCGGCAGGATCGACGGTCGCGGCCCAGATCACCAGCGGGACCGGGCCGGCCGCACTGTTTGCCGCCATCCTCGCCGAGGTGCCTCAATCGCGGACTGGGGCGGTCGGACCGGACCGTGGACGTGCTCCGAAGTGGTCGGGGGCGACCTACATGGAGTGGTCGACCCGAATCATCGATGCCGCTGAGGATGCGGCCGACATGCGCCGCAGAATGGGTGCCGCGGCGCTCGAGATGGATGCGGCGTCGGACAGCTCTGCGCAAACGCGGTGGCGCGCTACCGTGGCCGCTCGGCTGATCAGCCACCACTGGCCGCGACGGCCGGTGCTTATCACGGCTGTCGAAGCCCATACCGGTGAACCGGTCGTGTTCGACCGCCACAGCGGAATCGAACTGGTAGACGCCGTCGCCGCCAGCACCACCAATGGCTTCGGCCCCTTCCCTCCCTACCGCATCGGCGACAACCGATACATCAACGGCGGCTACCGACGCAGCGAGAACGCCGACCTGGCAGCCGGATACGGGCGGGTGCTGGTGCTGTCGCCATTCGGCGGCAGATCACGGATGCCGCTGGAGTGGGGCATGGATCTCGCGACCCAGGTCGGTGAACTGCGCGCAGGGGGCAGCAGGGTCGAGACCGTCTTTCCCGATGGCGGCGCAGGTGAGGTATTCGACGTCAATGCGCTGGATCCGTCAACGCGTCTGCAGGCCGCGCGAGGCGGTTACGACCAAGGCAGAGCCCTTGCCGAGCAGCTCACCGAATTCTGGCGCTGACACCCCCCGCCGGCAAGGAACTGCCCGACGCGGTCGCGGTGATGGACCCGTTCCACATAGTGCAGCCGCCTGGGTTCGGCTTGCTCATCCCTCGCCGCCAAGGGCATGCTCGACACGTGCGGCACGCGACGCAGGACGACCTTGATCACGTTGAGGCTTTGCTAGTGGAGCTGCGCACGTTCTCCCAATTGCGGGAACGCAAGCGTGGTTACTTCTCGCGCGGGTCCCAAGCGTTCCTTCACTTCCACGAGGACGCCGGTGACATCTATGTGGACGTGAAGCTCGACGGCGCGTTCCAGCGCATGAAGGTCACGAGCGACAAGGAACAGGCCGACTTCCTGTCACATGTGCGCAGGGCAGTGCAATAGGCCGAAGCAGCGCAGTAGGCCGACGCAGCACAGGAGGCCAGACTCGGAGGCAGGTCGGCATGGCAGACAGCCCCTCGTCGAGAGGCTGTCTGCGACGACCGGGGCCAACCGGCCATATTTACAAATCGCCGAGCAGGCCGCGCAGCGCCTGGGTGTAGGCACCGAGTGCCGCCCGGCCGTGAGTGGTGAGGGCCACGGTGGTTTTCTGTACCGACCCGTTCCTGGTCTTCTCGCTGCTGATGTAATCGGCTTCTTCGAGCTTGCGCAGCTGGATGATCAGGTTGCCGGGGGTGAGCCCGAGGAGGTCCTGCAACCGGGTGAAGGACAGCGCGTCGCCGTCGGGCAGTGCCGCCAGCGTCGCGACGATCTTCAGCCGGGTCGGGACGTGGATAAGCGGGTCGAGCTCGTCGGTGGTCATGAGCGCACCACGCTGCGGCGCTGCCGCCAGGCAATGGCGGCAGCGGTGCTGAGGAGCACGGCGAAAAGTCCCACGCCGGCGACCGCCCACGCCCCGGCCGGCCCAGCGAACGTGCCGACGGCGCCGACAGCGGCGACCGCGAGCCCGGCGCCCGACCAGCGCCAGTTTGCCCGTGCCGCCATGATGCCCGCCCAGGCCAGCCCGCCAGCCATCAGCGGCGCAGTCGCCGGGTAGATCCCGTAGACGATCGCGTGGCTTACTCCCGCGCCAGCCAACGCCCCCAGTGCTACGAACACGCCGACCCAAACCACCGCCATGGCGGCGATCTCGGCCGGGCGCACCCGGAATTTCCCGCGCACGCCAGCGACCGCGCGCTTGGCAACCGTGACCGTCGCGACCAGGTTGACGGCCACAAGCACAACCAGCACGGGGATAACCGCGGCAGTCGGGTGATTGTAGGGATGCTGTCCGCGCACCGAGAGCCAGACCGCGCCGTAAACGACCAGGGCTATGAACGCCCTGATCGTCAGCAGCCACGGCGGGGAGGGCTCGAGCTGGCGGCGTGCCTGCTGAGTGGTCTGGTCCAGCAGGGCGGCGGCCTGCCGGGGGTCGAAGTCGCCGCCGTTGCCGGCCGTGGCGGTGTCAGGTGTGTGGTTCATGCTGTCTCCCTCCGATCGACTCTATGCCATAAAGTAGACTCGGCTTTATGGCATAAAGTCAAGGGTTCGAGCGAAGAACTTTATGCCATAAAGCTGTGGCGGCGGGACAAGGCAAACCGAGACGCCTCGGGAGCCCGGCAGCCCTTATCTGCCTGCGCTGAAGGCCTCCCGTGATCAGGCGGTGAGTTCTCAGCGCGGAGCCATCGGCTCCTTGGGCTTCGGGCTGGCGGGGGGTTATCACCGACATGGCAGGGCCGTCGGCACCCTGTGGCAGACTTCCCCGCATGACAAGTGCGGGCCCTAAAGCCGATCTGCACCGTTACTTACAGGCTGCTCGAGATGCTCTGCTGTGGAAGCTCGACGGGCTGTCTGAGTATGACGTCCGCCGCCCGCTGACGCCGACTGGCACCAACCTCCTCGGGCTGGTCAAGCACTTGGCCGGGGTCGAGCTGTGGTACTTCGGGGACGCCTTCGGGCGACCCCCGAGCGGCCCGCGGCCCTGGTCGGAGGACGACGCCAGGAACAACGCGGACATGTGGGCTACCGCCGACCAGTCACGCGACCAGATCGTCGGGATGTACCGGCAAGCCTGGGCGCACGCGGATGAGACCATCCAGACGCTAGATCTCGACGCCCCCGGCCATGTGCCCTGGTGGCCAAGCGACCGCACTGAGGTGACGCTGCACCAGATCCTCGTGCATGTGCTCGCCGAGACCCACCGGCACGCCGGGCACGCCGATATCGTCCGCGAACTCATCGACGGGACCGCCGGACTGCAGGCCGACGACGACAACCTCCGGGCAACTGACCAGGCGTGGTGGGAGAGCTACCGCAGTCAGCTTGAGCAAGTTGCGCAAGAAGCCAGCACGGCGTCGGTCAAGTCGGCGGCTTTGTGATGTCCCGAAATAGCCGCGCCATCTTGACTGTGGCCTTGCCCATGTGAACGAGACCCTCGCCAGCGAGCTTGTAAGAAGGCAGCGGATTCCCCCGAATGCGGTCGGCGGCAGCGGCCAGAACCTCCTCACGCGGAATTCGCAGCCCCCTGGCGCGCAACTCGGCGGCATAGAGATCCTGGACTTCAGCTTTGCTCTTGCCAGCAGAAGCACGCCTCGCCGACTGGAACGCCTCCCGCCGTGCCCGGGATCTGCGCTCGGCCTCCGCACGAAGCTCGCCGAAGTCGGGTGGCTCGATGCCAGCGTCGTTCATGCGCTGCCGCTCCTGCTCTGCTCCCGGGCAGTTGCAAGACTCCCGCCACAGCTTGAACGGCACAGCCATGCGTGTGCCGGTCACAGGGCAGCCCGCATCACAAGAACAGCGGCACAAAGCCGCGCCGAATTCCAGGCGCATCCGCCGCGGGTTGAACCCGCCACCCATGGCGACAAAGTGAGGGCAGGCTTGATGGGCGCCGCGCATGCATGACGGACCCTGGTGGCTTTGATCAAACTCAGTCCAGAAGTCGGGCATAGGCCTAGACCCTCGGAGTAGCTGCAGCCTTGGCCGCATGCGCGCTATTCAGCCTGGAACGGATATTCGGGCCAGGACGTCGGAGCCGGTGAGCGGGATCGAACCGCTGACCTGCCGTTTACAAGACGGCCGCTCTGCCAACTGAGCTACACCGGCGGGGACTCGCTGCATCGTAGCCGAACCTAGCCCTGACGTGCGCATCTGGTCGCTGACCTGGGTATTCCGAACCCTACCGCCGCACCTACTCGACGCTGGCGGGCAGACCATAGAAGCGTTTTACGCGGATTGCCTGGGCGTGAGCACATCGGGCATTTGCCCGGATAGCTTAGCGGAAGATGGGTTCGGGCCGCGACGAGCGGCTGTTCACAGTTCCTCAGAATTCATGAGATAAATCGCCCGATTGGCTGAGATTACAGCCAGTGATGTGGTGAACTGTCGCCGTTAAGGCCGTGTGGTTCATTAAGCACGGTCTTAAGGGGGTGGGTTGGTTTGACCAGAGCGAGCCACCCAGTGCCGCCACCGCCGTCGTGGCCACGCGTGATCGCGACGACGTTGCAGCTCTGGGTGCAACGGCATGTCGTTCCGCTACGGCCGAGTACGTCGGTGGGGAACAGGCCGACGGGCAGCGCGCCGGGCGGCAGCATGCGCTATCGCCTTGTCAGCGGGTTCGTCGGCGTTGCAGTCATCGCAGCGGCCGTGACGGCCTTGGCGATCTCCAGGGTCAGCGCCGCGCCATCACCCGCACAGGCCAGCCGAAGTGCCGACCCTGTGACGCCCCCGTCGGGCTCGATGGTCAACTCACAAGCCCTCACCGCGGCGGCCACCACCCGCGAGCAAGCCGCGACGTGGGTGGCGGCGCAAGTCAGTCGCGGTGTGATTATCGGTTGCGACCCGCTGATGTGCACCGCGCTCCAGCAGCACGGACTCCCGCCAGCTGATCTCGCCACCATCGGGCCTTCGGCCGGCGACCCGCTGGGGTCCGGGATCGTGATCTCGACCACGGCTGTCCGCAGTCAGCTCGGTCCAAGGCTTGCCTCGGTGTATGCGCCGCTCGTCATCGCAAGCTTCGGCGCCGGCTTCGGCCTGGTCCAGGTCCGGGTCGTTGCACCCGGCGGCATGGCTGCCTACGGACCAACCGAGCGGGCCGACCTGGTGGCCCGGCAGCTAGCTGGCCGTGAGCTGGCCGGCAACAAGAACATCCAGGAGCCGGCCGCGGCCAAGGCAGCCCTTCAGTCCGGCCGGGTGGACGCCAGGCTGCTGATGACGCTTGCAGCGCTGGCAGCCACGTCTCGCATTCAGGTGAACGCCTTCACCGACGCCGGTCCCGGTGCCGGGGCAAGCGTCCCGCTCAGGCAGTTGACCGTCGTGACATCGTCAACGACGCACCTGCGCCAGTTGCTTTCGTTCCTCAATGCCCAGCGCCCACCTCTACTCGCGACCGTTTCCCAGCACCTTCTTGGCCGGATGACCATTTTGCAGATCCAGTTCACAGCACCGAGCCCCACCGGACTACTGCCAGCCAGCGCCACGCAGATGCTGGCGGCCGCCGGCTCCTGAAAGGGTCCTATATGAAATCAGCGTCATTGGCAGCGCGAGTCGTCAGAATGACGGCCGCGGCTGCGCTTACCACGTTCGGATTCGCCGTCACGCAAGTCGCCGTCGCGGCCCCATTTGCATCGGCGTCGAGCCAAGTCGGCTGGATCCGGCTGGCGCACTTCTCCCCGAATACGCCTGCCGTCGACGTATACCTCTATTCCTTCGGCAACCCCAAGGCCCAGATCGAGCTCCATCACGTCACATATGGGACCGCGTCGCCGTTCGAGCAGGTCGCTGTCGGGGATTACACGGTCGCGATGCGTTTGGCCGGTGCACCGGCCAGTTCTAAGCCCGTGTTGTCAACGGCCGTCGACATTGCCGCGGGCCACGCCTACACGGTTGCCGGCGTCGGCCCGGCGTCTGGCTTGCGGCTCGTGGTGATCCCGGACCAACTGACCACCCCGCCGGGCAAGGCGCTGGTGCGCATCATCCAGGCCTCGATGCAACAGAACACCGTGACGGTCACTGCCGGGAGCACCGCGCTCGCATCGAACCTGAAGTTCGCGAGCGTCACGTCGTTCGTCGCCGTGAGCCCCGGCACCTGGTCGGTCAAGGCAAGCGGGAGCAGCGAGTCGACTACCGCGACGATCACACTCGCGGCGGGAACCATTCACACCATCGTCGTCCTCGACGAGCCGGGCAAGCTGGTCCTCGATGACCTGCTCGACGCCGCCGGCAGCAAGGTGGAGCCCGCTGGCGCACCATCGACTGGCTTCGGCGGCACCGCGGCCCGTCCCGGCGCGACACTGATGCCCTGGGCGGCTGCGGCTATCGCTGGCCTCGCCGTTACCGTGTCCGCCACCGCGATGCTGACCCGCCGGCGTCGGCCGGCTCTGCATGCTCGCTGACCTCGCCGGTCAGCCAGGGCACGGCCAGGACGAGGCGCCGCACAGCCAGGGCCTGCCCCCCCAGGACCGGCGTCACGAAGCAGGCAGTCGTGACGCCGGTACGGGTACGCGTGAGGCAGTTACGAGTACCCGGGCCCGCGGCGCCCGGCACGTATCGCACGTCCGCGTGATCCGGCGGCCGTGGGCCGCGGCCGGGGCCGCGGTAGGCGTCCTGGCGATCTGCCTCGGCGCTGCGGGGCTGTCCTGGGCGAGCCACACGGGACGGTCTGCCACGCCCATCGGGCGACCGCCGGTAACTCCGATTCCGGCCGGGCGCTCGGCTGCGCCGCCGCCTGCGCAGGCCGAGGTAGTACCGAGGCCGACTGGCCTGGTGATACCGGCAATCGGCGTCCGGACGAAGCTGATCCGGCTTGGCATCACGGCCTCTGGCGCCCTGCAAGTGCCGAAGAGGACGAGCCTCGCGGGCTGGTACACCGGGAGCCCGCGGCCCGGCGGAACGGGGTCAGCTGTCATCGCCGGCCACATCGACTCCGTCCGCGGCGCCGGCGTGTTCTTCCGGCTCCGCGAACTGCGGCCGGGTGACCTTATCTACGTCCAGCGCGGCCGCGCGCCTATGGCGGTGTTCAAAGTCACGGCCGTGCGAAGGTTCCTGAAGTCGAAGTTCCCGACCGCGGCGGTTTATGGCGCCGTGCCGAACGCGCAACTCAGGCTCGTCACGTGCGGCGGCACATACGATCCGGCGACCCGCCACTACCTGAGCAATGTCGTCGTCTTCGCCGTGCTCGAATAACAGTTGTCATTCCGGCGCCGTCAGGCGGTCCTGGCCCTGGCCGCCCTGGCAAGATCGGGCAGCCGGCCAAGAATCTCCAGTGCCTCGGCATTCCCGCGATCGGAAATCTTGGCGCTGACCCGCTTGCCCGCGACGTCCAGGTGGACGGTGGCAAGTCCGAGCCGGCGCTGAAGCGGACCTTGCACCCAGCGGACGCTCTGTACCTTTTCCAACGGCACCCATGTCGTCTGCCGGCAGACCCGTCCGCGCGAGGCCACGACGTAGCGGTCGTCACCATTCCAGCCGAGGAAATGGTAGGTCAGCGGCGCCTTCCACCGGGCTGCGCGCGGCGGTGCCACCGACGGTACCGGACGGCAGACAAGGAGTTCCGCCAGCATCTGATCCACCTCGGCTCGCGATCCGACCGGGATCAGCGCGCGCAGCCGCTGGCCTTCGGCCGCATTCTCGCGCCGCTGCCGACCGCCGGCAACGTCGACCTCGAGGCGAGACCAGCCGACGGCGCGCCACATCAGCGGCTCGGCCAGTCGCACCGCCTGGACCCGGCCGGGGCGGATCGTCTCCGCGGTGGTCTGGATGAGGCCCGACCGAAGCCGGATGCCGTCACCGGCGATGGCTACCGTCGTGCCGTACTCGCCGTTCAGCCGCCGCCACAGGTTAGCGATCACGCCAAGCACGATGGGCAGGAACGGGGTGATCGTGCTTGTCTCGCCACTCAGGGCCGCAGTCAGCCCGGTCGCGATAGCCACCAGCACAGCGACGCCGCCGCTACGGCTGAACAGAATCGCCACCGGCAGACGCGACGATTGCACGCGGAACAGCAACCGCTCGGGGGCGGCTTCGGGGGTAACTGTCCCCTCGCCTGCCATAACGGTCTCGCGGACGGGGTTAGCCGCCGCTGACGCCGACAGCGCCAGCAGATCCCGGCGCAGCCGTTCGGCATCGGCCAGGCGGAGGGAGGCCAGCCGACCGCCGCGGGAGGAGTCGCCGCCTGCCACCCGGAGATGGAGCTCCGCGAGCCCGAGCACTCTGGCCAGCCCCGTCTGCACGATATCGACGGCCTGGATTTGTGACAGTGGGAACCGCCGCGAGTCACGCCGCAGCAGGCCGGTGTCCATACGCAGCACGCCATCAGCAATCTGCCAGCGCGTGACCAGCCAGCTGACGAAGCCACCGGCCAGCGCGATGCCGACGATCACGAGGTCAAGGATCAGGTCGCCGCCGACCCGACGGTGATTGGCGACGACGATGCCGCCCAGCAGCAGAACCAAGCTCATCAGTGCACGGCCGGCGCGCACCAGTGGCGACAGCGGGTGCAGCCGGTGCCAGGGCGCGTCACTACTCGCCGCGACCGGGTGCGGCGACAGCTCATCTGGGGCAGAGGCACTCACAGGCCGGCTGCCTGCGCCTCGCCTAGCGCGGCGAGCTGATCGCGCAGTGCCGCGGCTGTTGCCTTCTCCAGGCCCGGGATGCGGGCATCGCTGGCCGCGGCCGCCGTGTGCATACGTAGCGTCGCCAGACCGAGGCTGCGCTCAAGCGGGCCGGCCGTCACATCGATGAACTGCATGCGCCCGTAGGGGATGACAGACTGGCGACGGATCAGAACGCCACGGCGGACCATCAGATCGTCCTTGCGCTCGGCATAGCCCCACGCGGCGACGCGGCGGGCCAGGAAGCGCTCGCCGATCAGGCCAGCCACGACGACGCCGGCCGCGAAGCCGATGCCGAGGGCGCCCGAAGCTGCTGCACCGCCGAGCGCGCCCGCGATCGCCAGCGGCACGGTCGCCAGTGTCACTTCGATGCGGCGCACGCGCAACAGCAGCCGCGACGGCCGCCGCCAGGTGAGCGAGGCATCGTCTTGGCCCGCTGTCGTGGCAGCGCCGGACTGCTCGAAGCGCGGGCCGGGCTGCTCGCTTCGATCGGTCATCGCACCGTCCACGGCATAGGTACAGGTTCGGGCAGAGACAGGCTACTGGCCAAATCCGGTGCATCAGCGCACCGCCGGATCGCGTGGCCGCCAGCCTCGTCGCGGGATGCTGCCCGGAGGCTGTCATCATGGCCCGATGCCACTGTTCGCTTTCGAGGGCAAAGAACCCACCATCAGCGAGACGGCCTGGATTGCGCCAACCGCGACGCTCATCGGAGACGTGCGCGTCGAGGACGAAGCGTCAATCTGGTACGGCGCAGTCCTGCGCGCAGATTTCGGCCCGATCATCGTTCGGCGCGGCGCCAACATCCAGGACGGCTCGGTGCTCCACGGCGGCATGGATCCGATCACGGAGGTCGGCGAAGGCGCCACCGTCGGCCACCTGTGCGTCGTGCACGGCGCCGTCCTCGGCACCGAGGCACTTATCGGCAACGGCGCCACAGTGCTCGACGGCGCAGTTATCGGTAGCCGGGCCCTGGTCGCGGCGGGCGCCACTGTGCCACCAGGCATGCGCATCCCCGACGACATGCTCGCTGTGGGCACTCCGGCTCGGGTCGCACGCGAGGTCAGCGGCAACGCCAAGGAATGGGTCGACACGAATCCGCAGGTCTACCGGGAACTTGCGCGCCGTCACGCGGCCGGCATCCGGCCCGTCTGATCTTCCGGCACCGAAACCGTACCCGGCTTTCCAGAAATCGGGACAGAAGCGGACAGGTACCGTTCGTAACGTCGGACGAATGTGATCTGATCTATTTTTATCGCCGCGTTCATCTATAAGCTATCGGCCAGCGCTGCCCATTAACGATCTCAACTTCGCTTCGGTGCATCCGCACGTACCGCGGAGGCCGATAGGTGAAAGGTGACGGAATGGCTGAACAGATTGCCGCAGGCAAAGGTGTGGCCGCTCCAGCTTCCCGGCTGGAGCCTGACGCAATCAATGTCGCTCAGGACACCCTTATCGGACTCGCTACGACCGGGCCGGCAGTGTCGATCGGGTTTGCGCTCGCGGCCCTTGCCGCTGCGGCTGCGTACGCCGGGGCCATTGTCCTGGTCCTCACCGCGATTCCGATGCTCGTCATCGCCAACGCCTACCGGCGCCTCAACTTGTGGAACGCCAACTGCGGGGCGTCGTTCGAGTGGGTCGGCCGTGCCATCAACCCCTACCTCGGGTTTATCACTGGCTGGCTGATGATCTGCGGCACGCTCATCGGCACGCTCAGCCCAGTCGTGGTCATCGGGCCGAACGTGCTGGCTGTGTTCGGCAAGTCGGCCACCAGCACCTGGCCCAACATCGCGATAGCGACGGCGTTCGCGCTCGTCATGCTGGTGATCGCGGTCGTCGGTATCCGCATGACGGCGCGGACACAGGTCGGACTAGGCATCGTGGAGTACGCGATCCTGATTGTCTTCGCGGTCTGGGGACTCATCTTCGTACTCAGTCACCATGCGGGCACGTTCGCGATCACGAGCTCGTGGTTCAGCTTGCATGGCATCGGGGGCAAAGGCAGCCTCGCGGCTGGTTTCCTGATCGCCGTGTTCATGTACACGGGCTGGGACGGCACCCTGTACGTCAACGAGGAAGTCAAGCATCGCCGGGTCAATCCGGGCCGGGCGGCGATCCTGGCAGTCTGCATCGTAGCGATCATCTTCATCGTCGCGCAGATCGGCCTTCAAGGCGTGGCCTCGCCCTCGAAGCTCCAGAACAACAGTTCTTCAGCCCTCACCTACGTAGGCACGGTGCTGGGCGGGAGCGCCGGCGGCAAGGCGCTGGCATTGGCACTTGCGCTGTCGGTTATCGCGGCGACCGGTGCGGGCATCGTGCTGACTGCACGAATCGTCTACGGCATGGCCAGCCATAGGGCGCTGCCGGGATTCCTGGCCAACGTCTCCCCCCGGTTCTCGACGCCGGTGGCAGCCACCGTCATCGCTGGCGTCGTGCTGATCGCACTGACCTGGGTCAATTTGCTCACGACGTCGGTTCAGGCCGCGTTCTCCAACGTGCTGAACGAGACCGGTCTGCTATACGCGACCTTCTACATGCTGACGGCACTCGCCGCGATCGTGTATTACCGGCGCAGAGTCGTCAGTGGCGTCTGGAACTTGATCACCCTCGGAATCCTCCCGCTCGGGTCGATCGTGTTCCTCGGCTGGATCGTGGTGAAATTCATGCAAGGATCCAAGGCCGCGGAGAACTGGTCGCTCGGCGGCGTGGTTGGCGTCGGCATCATCCTGATGCTGATCGCGCGATTCGGTCTCAAGTCATCGTTCTTCCGTCTTCCACGCGAGAGCGACCCGGCAGCCCCGTCTCGTCAGCGCAAGCATTAAGATCGGCGCGGCTGGAGCGGAGCGGCCGAAGGTTTGCTGTCTCCGCCCAGCCTCAGCCGATCGGGGACGCGGCCGGAACGAAAGGATCTGCGGGTTAGTCAAGGCAACCTGCAGTGCTACTGGCTTCCCTGGCCAACGATGACGGCGAGGCTTTCGCGTGCGGCCTTCGTCAGCGGATCCGCCGGCGCGAGCACACGCTCGCCGCGCGCCACGGTGTCGGCGAGAATCGCGTTTGCATCGGCTAGCCGCCCGACGGCGTAGTACACCCTGCCGAGGTTCAGTGCAGCCGAAAGCGCATCAGGGTGATCGCTACCGACGACCGTGGTCAGGGAGGCATGTACCTGCTCGAACATCTGCACCGCTAGCGCCATCCGGCCCGCCTGATGGTACGCGGCGGCCAGCGCGCCCTTGGCGCGCAGCGTGTCCGGGTGTTCGGCTCCCTGGCTGTGCTGTAGATCTGACACCGCCTTCTTGTACTGCGAGAAGGCCTCCTTAGTCCGCCCGTCTGCCAGGTAGGCTTCGGCGAGCAACTGGCGCGTTTGCATGGTGTCATGATGCTGATTGCCCAGGCTGCGCTCCCGCTCGCCGAGGATCAGCCGGTAGAGCCTGATCGCCTCGCTGAGCTCGCCGGCCGCCCGGTAGCCAGCGGCGACCTCGTCCCGGATGATCGCGCACTCGGGATGGCCAGGGCCGTACGCGCGCTCCGCGTCGTTGAGTGCGGCCGTGAGGACGGCGATCGCATCGTCGTAGAGCCCGGCTATGCCGAGGATCCGCCCCAGGCGGACACGGGCAGCAAGCGTGCGCGGGTGGTCGGGGCCGAAGGCACGGCCCCACTCGGCCATGATCCGCTGGTACCAGGCAACGGCCTCCGACACGCGCCCGGCGCTGACGTAGGCATCCGCTAGCCGCTCGACAGCGATCATGGAGTCCGGATGGCCGGGGCCGAAGACCTGATCGCCCGTCGAGGTCAGCTGAGTCCAGTACTCGACTGCCGGGCCGGTCAGCGATGCGTCATCGAGGCTCCGCCCGGCGCGCACCAGCAGCGGATGCAGTCCGTTGGCCCACAGCAGGCCTCCGGTTGCGCGCCGCACGCACGAGGCGCTCGCGCGCAAGCTCTGTCCGAGCCACGTCCCGCGCTCGGCCGCCGGCCAGGTCTCGAGCAGCGCGGCAGCCGCAGCCAGCGCCGACTGCTCGACCATGTTGGGTGACATCGCGCCACGCACGGCGCGCTGAAGTATCGGACTCATACGGACAATGGACGGCTCGGTCGACCTGTCGATACCGATCAAGCCGGCCTGCTCGAGCACGGCCAGCGCCATCCGGACGCGCTCGGCGGCCTGCCCGGCCGGAACTGAGCTGCCGACGATGTACGAGCATGCGGACGGTGCGGAGAAGACCGAGGCTGGCGTGCCATGTCCGTCCAGCATGGCCGCAACGGCCAGACAAGACTGGGCGAACCCGCCGGGCAGCAACTGGTCGGCGTGATCGACCGACAGCGTCCACGTCACGCCGGCCGCCGGCAGATGCGATCCGGCTGGCTGGGTGAAGACTGCGAGCCTGCGGTGGAACTGCTCCCTATAGTCAACGCAGGTCATCCACGAGCTGCCGATCGTCGCGGTCGCCTGCGTGAGCGCGAGCGGCTGGCAGTCGAGATCCTCGATGACGTCGATTGCGCCGCGCCGCTGATCGGGGTCCGACGACAGCCGACCGACCAGGTAGCTCATGGCCTCGCGGCGGCTGAAGGGCCCGAGCTCGACAACGACAACGTCGCGCAGACCAGTCATCGCCTGGGTGCTGGCGGTGGTGATGAGCACCTGGCCAGTCGGGCCGGCTGGCCATAGCCCTTGCAGCACCTCGGTGTCGGGCAGATCATCGAGCACCAAGAGCCACTTCTTGTCGGTCTGGCTGAGCCAGCCGAGGAAGCTGGCGGCCACAGACTCAGCGACGCCAGGCAGGCGACTTCCCGTGATGAGACTGGCCGCCTCGATGTACCCGGTCAGGATCGACGCCACGCTGCTCGCATCGATCCAGACCAGCAGGTCGATCGATCGGGCCCGCCACTGCGTTTCAGCGAAAAAGGCGGCCAGCTGAGTTTTGCCGCTGCACCGCAGCCAGTCGTGCGGCGAACCCGCCCCTGCGCGTCGAGCCCTTGGCACGAGGGCAACTATGGGACTGCGATCCAGTGCCATCGCCAGATCGGGTCCGGTCTCCGGCCTTGTACTGAACCTGTCGGCAAGGGGCGGCACGTGGCCTGATCGGACCGGAAACTCAGCGGACGCTACCAGCGAGCCTACTGCCGGGGCTGGTACGGCGTTATCCAGACCCGCTGGGATGTTCATTTGCACCACGAACCGCCTCGGCAACCGTTACCGGCTTAGAAATCAAAACATTACGGCGAACGGGCTGGCATTGGCCGGTGATTGGCGGTTTAATGCCACCGCGTTTTACGATCCCGTGCAGTTCGCGGCCGACCTTCACCACGCTAGCTTCCGAATGAGACGTCGTGGCCGCTGACGTCGCCGACCACTCCGTTCGGGGTGACGGTCACGCGGTCGATTGTCAGCCCGAGCGGCAGCTTCGGGATCTGCAGGGTGAGACTCTGAATCGATCCGAGGAGAGACGACGGCAGTCCGCTGCTCCCGACGAGGCTGATGTGCAGTTGGTTGCCGCTCAGCCGGGAAACCCGCCAGGTGGCCGAGCCGGAGGTGAGAACCAGATCGAGGCTCGCCTTCACCTCGTCCGGACCCGCGGCGGTCAGGTTCAGTCCCGCGCCGTTGAGCAACTGGCCGAGCGGGCCGATTTGCTGGGTCAGCGTGTTTCCCAGAGAGGCGAAGCTGATAAGAGCGGTGCCGGACACGTTTGTGATGGTGCCGCTGCCCGACGAATACGACTTCAGCCGGATCCCGGTCGCTGTCGCGTCGACCTTGGTGATCGTGACCGGGCCCGTCGTAAGGTTCGACGCGGCGATGTTGACCCGCTGGAAGTCCTTGCTGGCAACCTGCGTCAGGAACGGGAAGCCGTCGATAGTGACGTCTGGCTTCTGTGACAGGCCCTGCTGCTGAATCTTCGTAGCCATGATGTTCTGAGCCGCGAGCCGGGCACCGAAGTCCAGGACCACCAGCAGGGCGACGACGATGACAAGCACGAGGACGTACCGGCGGGCGCGGCTACCGCCGCGCGGGGGGCGGCGCATGCTGCGCGTCACCGTGCCGGTCATCGCGGATGCCTCATTTGCCCGATGCTACGGCATGCGGGTAGCGGCACGGCGACAGTCGAATGGCTCCAGTCTGTGCGAGCACCGTCATGGCAGGTCGCCATGTTGCGAGCAGGTATCCGGCTATCAGCGAACGGACGCTGACTTCACCAGAGCGGCTAAACTCACCGGACGTGCCGGGCGTTGGCTCGCTCACCGCTCCTCCTGCCCGCCATGGCGCGACGCGACTACTGGCGACAGAATGGGCGGGACCATTAACACGCTGCGCGATCCAAGTACTGAGTTTGCCTGGTGGCAACGGTCAAATAGCAGCTTTGCCGGACCGTGGCGAATAATCTCCCGCATCGTCCTTTCTCCTGACCTGTCGCCTTACAGTTGGCGCATCACCACTCAACCCAATGATCGCTGGGACGATGACCACTGAGCCAATGAGCGCAGAGCCGGTTCGGACGGAGCAGGCGGCACGGCCTGTCGCGGGTCAGCAGCTGCACATCAAGGGTGCAGGCGTCGACCGCTTGCTCCAGGCTGGATCGACGTACCGGATCGGACGTGACCCCCAGGCGGACATCGTCGTCTCCGATACGCGCGTGTCCTGGCAGCACGCCACTGTTGAGCGGCACGCCAGCGGCTGGCAGCTACACGACGCCAGCAGCACGAACGGCACCTTCGTGGAGCGGCAGAGGGTGCGCCAGGTGGCCATTGCCGGCAGCTGCGCGGTGCGCCTCGGCCACCCAGATGATGGCCCAGTGCTGAGGTGCACGGTGATTGGCGCGCCGGCGGAAGCGGGCGCGGCGCCGGACATCGCTCCCGCACCCAGGCGGTCTGGCATCGACCGCAGCCCGAGCGCGGTGCTGAGCATGCCGACCCGGAAGCTGCGCATCGGCCGAGCGACAGATAACGACGTCGTCATCTCCGACCTCAGCGTCTCCCGCTATCACGCCGAGCTGCGACGGACCAGTCGCGGCAGCTACGAGATCGTCGATCTGGACAGCCACAATGGCACCTACCTGAACGGGCAACGTGTCACTGTCGCGCCCGTCACCGAGACGGACCTGATCGGCGTCGGACCCGCCACGTTCCGGCGCGTCGGCGACCAGCTCCAGGAGTTCCTCGATACCGGCGACATCTCCTTGAGTGCGCGTGAGCTGACGGTCCGTCTGCCCGGCGGCAAGGTACTACTCGACCGCATGAGCTTCCCGCTCGGGGAGCGATGCCTGCTCGGCGTCATCGGCCCGAGCGGCGCCGGCAAGTCCACGCTGCTCGGCGCGCTCACTGGCACGGCGCCCGCCACTGAAGGCCAGGTCCTCTACGACGGCCGCGACCTCTATGAGAGCTACGCCGAACTGCGGCACCGGATCGGGCTGGTACCGCAGGAGAACATCCTGCACACCCAGCTGACCGTGCGCCGCGCGCTTGAGTTCGCTGCCCAGCTCCGCTTCCCGCGCGACACCAGCAAGCAGGAGCGCAAGCGCCGGATCGACGAGGTTCTGGCCGAGCTGTCGCTCACGGCGCACGCAGACACCAGGACCTCCGCGCTTTCCGGAGGTCAGCAAAAACGCGTCAATGTGGCGCTTGAGCTGCTGACCAAGCCCTCGCTGCTGTTCCTGGACGAGCCGACGTCCGGCCTCGATCCTGGCCTGGACAAGTCGGTGATGGAGCAATTGGCCAAGCTCGCCCACGATGGCCGCACGGTCATCGTGGTGACCCATAGCGTCGCCAACCTCAACTTGTGCGATCGTCTGCTCGTCCTGGTACCCGGCGGTCGGGTCGCGTTCTTCGGGCCGCCCGCCGACGGCCTCCGCCACTTCGGCAAGTCAGACTGGGCCGAAGTGTTCCAGGCGTTCGAGGCGCAGCCGGGCCGCGACTGGGCGGCGGAGTTCCGGGCGACGCCGTACCACACCCGGTACATCGCGTCGGAGATGAACAGCGCGGCCGTGCCAGCAGGGCCTGCCGCTCCAGCGCCGGCGCCGCCGGCGTCCCGCAACAAGCTGGCACACACGCGCACGCTGTCACGCCGCTACCTGGCTGTCATCGCGTCAGACCGGCTGTATCTGGGCGTCCTGGCCGGTCTCCCGATAGCGCTGGGCCTGCTCGTCCGCGTGATTCCGGCACCGAACGGCTTGGTCGGCCCCGATAACGTGGACGCGACCTCACTGCTCCTCGTACTGGCGGTCGGCGCGTGCCTCAGCGGCACGGCGAACGCGATCTGGGAGATCGTCAAGGAAAGATCGGTCTACAGCCGCGAACGGTCGGCCGGCCTGTCGGCCGGCGCTTACCTGATCTCCAAGCTCGTCGTCCTCGGCCTGATCAGCGGGCTGCAGGCGGTTATCCTCGTCGCCGTCGGGCTCACGGGGCGGCCGCTGCCGATGCACGGCGCCATCCTCACCAGCCAGCCGATGGTAGAACTGATGCTTGCCATGTTCGCGCTGGGTTTCGCGTCGATGACGCTCGGCCTGCTCCTGTCCTCGGTGGTCGACACCTCCGACAAGGCCATGCCGCTCCTGGTAGTCGTCGTCATGTTCCAGGTGGTGCTCAGCGGAGGCATCTTCCCCTTGCACGGCAAGGCGGGCCTGGAAGAGGTCTCCTGGTTCGCGCCCTCACGGTGGGGCTATGCGGCCACCGGGTCGACAGTGGACCTGAATGCGGTCATCCCGCCCACCGCGCTCTCCGGTGGTGGGGCCAAGGTGGCGTCGCTCCCGACGGCCTTCCCGGTGACGGTCGCCAAGATCACCGGCACGAGTAAAGCGAGCCAGACGCTCAGCCCGAGGGCTTCCGCTGGAGCGCAAGCCGTCAAGACATCAGCCGCGGGCACCGATCCGCTGTGGGACCACAATGCGCGGACATGGCTGATTGACATGGCGGTGCTGCTGCTGCTCGCCCTCGGCTTCGCACTCATCACGTGGTGGCGTCTGCTCAAGATGGGCCCGATCAAGCGCCGGTGAGACTGGCGATGACGATGGCGCCACGGGGCCGTAGCTGCCGGGGCGGTAGCTACCGTGCTGCGGCCGCGACGAGGCGGGGCCGATACGGTGCCTTGCCGTAGACGTAAATAGGAGTCGACCCGATGTGCACTTGGTTGTGGAACCACTTCACCACGTCGGAATAGATCCGCACGCAGCCATGCGAATCCGGATACCAGGGGACGGGTTCGCCGCCGTGAATGGCGTAGACGGTGCCGATGAAGAAGACCGGGTTTTCCATGAAGCCGAGCGCTACTGTGATCGTTCCGGGCAGGTACGAGAGCGCGGTATAGCTGCCGTCGGGGGTGGTCGCATATCCGCAGTTGCCAGGCGCGGCACAGAAGTAGTAGCCGCCGCCCGAGGAGATGTGCAGGATGAGGTGCGGCATGTTGTGCCGATAAAGGACCAGGACCTGGATGCTCTGGTTGACCTCGATGCGCCCGGCGCCGCCCTTCGGGAACTTCGAGTATGGCCGGCGCGGATTCACCAACGCCTGGCGGAACGCGGAGGTGATCACCGAGTTGGTCTTGGCGTTCATCGGCAGGCCCTGGACCTCCTTGAAGGCCCACACGGCTTCTTCGAGGTTGGAGCCATACCGCCCGGTGGCAGGACCAGCGTAATAACCAAGCTGGTTCAAGCGCTTCTGAACACTCCTGACCGCTGGCCCGTGGTCGCCTAAGTGCAAGTTTGTCGCCGGCGGGACATAGGCGGCCGCGCCTGTGCTCACATTGGCCGCCGTCCGCACGTTAGCGCCCGCGTGCCCTGAAGCCGTGACGAGAGTCGCGCCGGCTGGCCCCACCTGGAGGGACACCCATGTCCCGACCGCTGTCAGCGCCGCCGCGCAATACAGCCACCGCCGAGCTGCGTGCCCCATCGTCACCTCTTGTTAGTACGCGCCGCGGGTGCAGTAAAGCATTGTGGCACGGCCGATGGAGACGCGTTGCGATTTCGCGGCCAGCGGGCGGGTCGAGTCGGGCGACCTAGGCCAGCTCGCCGAGGCGTTAAGGCGCGGTGCCAAAGATGTAGATGTGGGTCACCCCAATGTGCACCTGCGTGTGAAACCAGTTCACGACATCGTCGTAGAGGCGGACGCAACCATGCGAAGCCGGATACCACGGCACCGCGTCGCCGCCGTGAATGGCGTAGGCACGGCCAATGAAGAAGACCGGATTCTCCATGTACCCGAGCGGTACCTTGATGTCGCCCTGCAGATACGACAGTGCCGTGTACGCGCCGTCTGGCGTAATGGCGTAACCGCAGCTGCCCTGGTTGCAGTAGTAGTAGCGGCCGCCAGAGGAGATGTGCAGGATCAGATGCGGCTTGTTGTACCGGTACAGGACAAGGACCTGGATGCTCTGGTTGATCTCGATGCGCCCCGCGCCGCCGCGTGGGTACTTCGAGTACGGCTGCCGGGGACTCACCAGCGCCCGGCGGAATGCGTAGGTGATGACCGAGTTGGTGTTGGCGTTCATCGGCAGGCCCTGCACCTCCTTGAAGGCCCACACGGCTTCTTCAAGATCGGGGCCGTACTGCCCATCTACAGGGCCGGCGTAGTAGCCAAGCTGGTTCAGGCGGTTCTGAACGCTCCTGACCGCTGGCCCATGGTTGCCGAAGTACAAATTCGTCACGGGCGGAACGTAGGTCGATGCCCGCACACTCGCGGCGGCGTTCCCCGGCGCAACAACGGCCGCGCCGGCTGGCCCGGACTGGAGGGATGCCCACGCCGCGACCGCTGCCACCGCGGCCGTGCAGTAGAGCCACCGCGGAACCGATTGCCTCATGGCCGCCCCTTGCTCGATCGCTCCCAGAATGCAGTAATCACAAACCGCGACTAAAGCCAGGCAGCGTTGCCAAAGAAGTCTTGTTCGGACTTCTAGACGTTTAAACGTAACTGTTGGTTGACCGGGTTCGATCTCAGGACAGTTCCTGCTAACTTCGACGCCACTCCGGAGCCACCCGGCCTGGTGTGCGGCCAATGAGGCTCGGGTATCTACACCTCGTCGCTCGTACTGACAGCTGCGCCAGCGGCTGCGGCCGCAGGAACGGGGGAGCGGTGAGTCTTGTCAGGACGGCCGCGTTGACGGCAGGAACGCCTTACGCGCTGGCCACGGCCTCGACATCGGACGCGCGTGCCCGCGGGACCACACACAAGTGACCGTCCTTGCGAGCGCGCCAGCCAGCGGATCTGCTCGCGGCCGCAAGCACGGCGAGATGCGCACCGGCGACCTGCTGAACAACCTGGCCGCGCAGCTCGGGTATCGCATCCGGCCGGGCAAGAACGGCCCCGAGCTGGTGCAGCACGACGGCAGGATCGCGGAGACCTGGCGCCAGGACTTCCCCTATCCCGACCGCCTTGGCCCACGGAAGTACGAACGCGCCAAGCGCGCGCTCCAGATTGAGCTGCTGAAGCTCCAGCACCACGTGAAGGCCTCTGGCGGCCGCCTAGTCATCGTCTTTGAAGGTCGCGACGCGGCGGGCAAGGGCGGCACGATCAAGCGCTTCACCGAAAACCTGAACCCTCGCGGCGCTCGGATCGTGGCACTCGAGAAGCCGACGGACCGGGAGCAGGCTGAGTGGTACCTCCAGCGATATGTCGCGCACTTGCCAACCGCGGGCGAGATCGTGATGTTCGACCGATCTTGGTACAACCGTGCAGGTGTCGAGCGCGTCATGGGCTTCTGCCGTCCGGAGGAAAGCCTCGAGTTCCTGCGCGAGGCGCCTGAGTTCGAGCGGATGCTGGCCAGGGACGGCATCACCCTGATCAAGTTCTGGTTCTCCGTCACCAGGGCCGAACAGCTGCGGAGGTTCGTCCACCGCCAGCACGACCCGGTCAAGCGGTGGAAACTCAGTCCGGTCGATCTGGCCTCCCTGGACAGGTGGGACGACTACACCGACGCCAAGGAAGCCATGTTCTTCTACACCGATCTCGCCGACGCTCCGTGGACCGTAGTGAAGAGCAACGACAAAAGGCGCGCGCGTCTCGAGGCGATCCGGTACGTGCTGAGCAAGGTCCCCTACGTGGGTCGCGACGAGCACCTGATCGCCCGTCCCGATCCGCTGATCGTGGGTCCCGCACCGCTGCTGTCCGAAAGCAGTGAGCGGGCCCGGCCGGCCTAGCTGGGCCAGCCCACGCTGATCGTGACGTGCGGGCGCCGCAAGACAAGACCCACGAGCGGCACCGACTCTCCCCCGTCGCTGGGCGGCTGCACAGTGATGGGCCGCCCACTGATCGGACGCACGGTGAGCTGCAACTCACGCGTTCCCGGACGCCCGCTGCCAGCCCACTCCACGGTCTGGTCGGCTAGCCGCGCCGCGATTGCCGCGCCACCACGGCCGAATCCGGTGAACATGACCCCGAACGAGGCGGGGCCGGCCCGGCCGCGCCGGTGCTCGTGAGATCGCTCGGCAGGAGTACGGCGATGCCGATCCGGCCTGGGTCAGTCCCGTGGCCGACGAGCCCGCCGACTGGCAGCAAGGGCGCTAGCGGATGCCAGCCGCCAGGTGCCGCCAGAACCGTCAGGCGAGCCAGGTCCGGGCTGGTCAGTGACAGCCACAGATCCAGGTCGGCGATGTCGTCGAGGCCGATCGGCACCGCGGTGACCGGCACATCAGTCGCGGATCCGGCGAGCGCGCGCTGGAGCCCTGCCTCGTCGACCGGGCTGCCGTCTGACATCTGGGCGAACAGCGCCGGCGGTTCGCCCAGCCGCAGCACCCGCTCCGGTCCGGCGAAGGCCCCGAGCATCCGCACGAACCCGCAGCGCCACGCCGACGTATTCACCCACTCCTCGCCGGCTCGCTCGAGCGCTACCGACAGCTGGATGCCACGCACCGATAGCGGCAGCACTAGGTGACCGTGCGGACCGAGTTGGTCAAGCCATGCTGGCGCGATATCCCAGGCACCCGCCGTCACGATGATTCGATCGAAGGGGGCGCCCGCCGGATCGCCGTATCCGCCGTCGGCACACAGCACCGTCACGTGGCCGTACCCCGCGCTGACCAAGCTCGACTGAGCGCGGCTGACCAGGTCGGGATCGATATCGATCGTGACTACCTGGCCGCCAGGTCCGACGACCGCAGCCATCACCGCCGCGTTGTACCCGGTCCCGGTCCCGATCTCCAGGACCCGGTGACCAGGCCGGAGATCGAGCTGATCCAGCATGATCGCCATCATCGCTGGCTGCGACGAGGAACTCACTGGCAGGCCGTCGGTCCCGCACTTGATGACGAACGCCTCGTCCCGGTAGGCGTCTGCGGCGCCGACCTCGGGCACAAACACGTGCCGCGGTACGCGCGCGAACGCTTCCTGCACGGTCCGGCTGAACGCGCCGCCGCGACGACGCAACTCTGTCACGAGCCGGGCGCGGGCCGCGTCAGGCGAGATGCTTACGGATTGGCTGGGCTGGCTCGTCCCGGCAGTCTCGCGAGGGTCCATAGCATGACTACCTCCCCTACCTCCACCTTAGAGGCGCGTCAGTCCTAATGCAGGATCAGCGCCGCGCGCTTGGGCGGGACCTCAGCCGTGCTGCGCGCGGAGCTGAGTCACTGCATACAGAGCGATGCTCGCCGCGATGCCCGCGTTGAGGGATTCAGCCGGGCCGGTGATCGGGATCCGCGTCACCACGTCGCAGCGCTCCGCCACTAGCCGTGACAGCCCCTTGCCTTCAGAGCCGACGACAAGCACCAGGGGTGCGTCGGCCAGCCCCAGCTCGCCGACGGCCGTTGGCCCGCTCGCGTCCAGGCCGGCGACGAACAAGCCATCATCCTGGTAGGCCGCCAGCGCCCTTGTGAGGTTCGCCGTCTGAGCGACCTTTACCCGGGCCAGAGCACCGGCCGAGGCCTTCCAGGCACCAGCGGTCACGCCGGCCGAGCGCCGGGTAGGCACGAGGATCCCGTGGCCGCTGAAGGCGGCCACCGATCGCGCAACCGCGCCGAGATTGCGCGGATCGGTCACGCCATCCAGCGCGACGATGAGCGGCTGCTGCCCTGCCTTCCTTGCCGCTTGCACGAGGTCAGCCGGGTCGGCATAGGAGTAGCGCTTGATGCGCAGCACCAGGCCCTGATGGATGGCGCCCCCGGTGAGGCGGTCCAGCTCAGCGCGGCCCGCCTCGACGACGGGGATGCCGGCGTCCGCAGCCAGCATCACGGCCTGCCCGATGCGCTCGTCGCTGTCCAGCCGGGGTCCGACGTGGAGCGCCGAGGCTGGGACGCGGGCGCGAAGAGCCTCTAGGACCGAGTTGCGCCCCGCCACGAGCTCGGCCACCGAGCCGCCGGCGCCGCGTACCTGAGGCGCCCCGCGCCCGTTCGACGTCAGCGCGGATCGTGCACTCCCGCTCTGCGCGCCAGTGCGGGAGCTTGAGCCGCTCGACTTGCCTTGGGCCGCCTTCTTAACCTGCGCGGCTGCGCGGCGCTGTGCCGGATGACCAGGACGCACGTCCGCGGGTGGCGTCGGACCCTTGCCCTCGAGCTTTCGCTTGCCGTACCCGCCGGTGCCCGGACGCGGCTTGCCTGACTTGGTCCGGCCGCCGCCGGTGGGTCGCCCGGTCATGAGCGCAGCTCCCAGCGCGGGCCGCGCGGCGTGTCCTCAACGACAACGCCGGCCTGGACAAGCTGGTCCCGGATTGCGTCGGCAGCAGCGAAGTCCTTGCGCGCCCTGGCCGCCTGCCGCTGGTTAAGCGCGACGCTGATCAGCGCGTCTACGATCGGGCGCAAGTCGCCGCCGGCGTCGCCGGAGGCCCAGGGGGCAGCGAGCGGATCGAGGCCGAGCACCGCCAGCATGGCCCGGACCTCCGCGAGCAGCTTCGCCGTGCCAGCGGAGTCGCCTGCCGCAAGGGCCGCGTTCCCATCCCGAAGGGACTCATGCACGATCGCGAGCGCCTGCGGCACGGCCAGGTCGTCATCCATGGCCGCGTTGAACGCGGCCGGAACCGACGAGGCGCTCGGTGCGCCAATGTCGGCGGCCCCGCCGTCCCCGCCCAGCATCTCCGCGGCTCTGGTCACAAACCCCTCAAGCCGCCGGTATGCGGCCACGGCCTCGGCTAGCGCGGCAGCAGAGTAGTCGAGCTCCGAGCGGTAGTGGGCCTGGCCCAGGTAGTACCGCAGCTCCGCGGGGCGAACCTGCGTGATCAGCGCGTCGACGAGGAGCGAGTTGCCCAGGGACTTGCTCATCTTCTCGCCGCCAATGCGGACCAGGCCGTTGTGCACCCAGTAGCGGGCGAATCCGTCTCCGACGGCATGCGACTGGGCCAGCTCGTTTTCGTGGTGCGGGAAGATCAGGTCCAGGCCGCCGCCGTGGATGTCGAACGTCGGGCCGAGATACTTAGTCGACATCGCCGAGCACTCGAGGTGCCAGCCCGGCCGGCCAGGACCCCACGGCGTCGGCCAGGTGGGCTCGCCCGGTTTGGCGCCCTTCCACAACGCGAAGTCGCGCGGATCGCGCTTGGCGCTGTCGTCGTCGGTGTCCGCCGCGGCGCGCATGTGGTCGAGCCGCTGGCCCGACAGCGAGCCGTAGTCCGGCAGCGAACTGACGTCGAAGTACACGTCGCCGCTCACGGCGTACGCGTGCCCGGAATCGATCAGCCGCTGCATCAGCACGATCATTTCGGGAACGTGGCCGGTGGCCCGCGGCTCCACATCCGGCGGCTCGCAGCCGAGGGCGTCATAAGCACGCGTGAAGGCGCGCTGATTCCGCTCGGCGACTGCCCACCACTCCGTCCCCTCCTGCTCGGCGGTACGCAGGATCTTGTCATCGATGTCGGTGACGTTTCGGCAGTAGGTGACCGCATAGCCGGACGCGCGCAGCCAGCGGACCAGGATGTCGAAGTTGACGCCTGACCGTATATGCCCGATATGCGGAGGCGCCTGCACCGTGGCGCCACATAGGTACAGCGAGACCTTCCCCGGCTGCAGGGGAGAGAACTCGCGCACCGACCGCGTCGCGGTGTCATGAAGGCGTAGCGTCACGGCCCAAGGTTACGGGATGCGCAGGGCGTGCGCCGTCCTGGCCGGTGCGGGGTCAGTCCGGTCAGCTGCCAATGACGACGTGCGACGGGCTGACGCGAACGATCACACGCTGGTTACCTGGCGCATCCTGGAACGACTCTCCCGTGTACTTCTGAGCTAGCTCCTCGATCAGCGAGCCCTCCGGATCGTCGATGATCGCCGCCGTGCCTCGGATCTCCAGGTACTCATACGGGTTGGCGGCCTCGTAGATCACCAGACTGGTCCGCGGATCGGCGACCAGGTTGCGGGACTTCCGCCTGTGCTTGACGGTAGAGAACAGCACGTCATCACCGTCGCGCTTAACCCAGACCACGCTGGCTTGCGGCGCGCCATCGGGCTGGATCGTCGTCACTGTCGCGAAGTTCAGGCCGTCGATGAGCTCCCGTGCCCGCTCCGGCAGGCTCGTCATGTCTGCTGCTCCGTTCTGTCGGTCGCCGGCTCCGACTGGACCCGGCTCGCTCAATCCTTGCGGTACTCGGCTCGTTGCGCCAACACGCTGGATGGTCTAGGACTACCAGTCCCATACGGTGGTGGGCATGCACGAGTCCGGTCAGCACCTGCACAGCAGGCCGGGCTCGCGGTTCGCTCGCCTGTCGTGCCGCCGGATCCTCAGCGCCGCTACGGTCGCCGCCATCGCGGCAGCGGGCCTGGGCGGCTGCTCTGCTTCGGGGTCGACGAATGCGGGTCGAGCGCACGGGCCGCCCGCGCGCGTGACCGCGCCGCCGGAACGGAGCCCACGGGGCCACCAGGCCGAGCGGCCAGCCAAAGGCACGCCCGCGCAGGGCCGGCTGGGACCTGTCCTGCTCGTGCCTGGTTATGGCGGTGACAGCGGCTCGCTGGACGTGCTGGCCGCCAAGATCCGCGCAACCGGCCGTGAGGCCATCGTGCTGCGGCTGCCGGGGTCCGGCACCGGCAGCCTCATCACCGAAGCCGGGCTGCTGAACGCCACCGCCGCGCGGGTCATGCGCCGCGGTGCTCCTTCGGTCGACGTGATCGGATACTCGGCTGGCGGCGTCGTGGCGCTGGTGTGGGCCCGGCATGACGACGGCGCGCGCCGGGCCCGGCGGGTCGTCACGCTCGGCGCGCCGTTTCACGGCACCGAACTGGCGGCCGCGGCGCAGGCGCTGGTGCCAGGCGAGTGCCCAATCGCCTGCCAGCAGCTCGTCCCGGGTAGCTCGCTGCTGACCAGCCTTGACGTCGCCAGGAGCGGCGGGCTCCCGCCCTGGCTGTCGCTGTGGACCTCGGACGACGATGTCGTCAGTCCGCCTGACTCAGCGCGGCTAGCCGGCGCGATGGACGTTCCTGTGCAATCCATCTGCCCGGCGCTGGCCGTCAGCCACACCGAGCTGCCCAGCAACCCGGTCGTGATCACCATGGTGCTCGCGGCGATCGGCCCCTCAGCACTGGCCCGACCGACAGCCGCTGCCTGCGGCTGACCGGCCGCCGTTCCGTGCACGTTGATCTTCAGGGCCCTAGGTCGGCACGAGCACGTTGACAGACGCCTCGGGGATGGTGGCAATTTGACGTCTAACCCTTAGGTATCTAAGGTATATGACCACGGCCCAGGCGAGGGGGAAGAGATGAGCGGCACCATCGAGGCAGCGATCGGCAGGTATCCGGATCTCGCCGGGAAGGTGGCGATCATCACGGGAGGCTCACGTGGTATCGGCGCGGCGACAGCTGCGGCGCTGGCCGAGAACGGGGCCGCGGTTGCCGTTGTCGGCCGGGACACGACAGCCCTGGCGGCTATCGCTGACGGCATCACCAGCGGGGGCGGGCGGGCGATCTGGGTGGCCGCAGACTGCACAATCCCGGCAGAAGTGGCAGCTATGGCCGACACCGTCGCCAAGCAGCTCGGGCCAGCCGACATCCTGGCGGCGTTCGCCGGCGGCAGCGGCATGCCAGTACCGACGGAATCCGAGCGCCCGGAGCACTGGCGCGAGGTCGTCGAGACTGACCTGAATTCGGTGTTCTACACAGTGCACGCCGTATTGCCGGCGATGCTCGAGCGCGGCAGCGGCGCCATCGTCACGATGTCATCGGCCGCAGCGCGTCAGGCAGCCCGGTCGGCCGCGGCTTACGCAGCTGCCAAGGCCGGCGTGATCGCCTTTACCCGTCACCTGGCCGCTGAGATGGCGCCGCGCGGTATCCGGGTCAATTGCGTCGCCCCGTCCGCTACGGAGAACGACAAGATGCGCGCTTGGATGTCAGCTGACCAGCGGGCCGCGCTCGGCGCCAGCTTCCCGCTGCGCCGAATCGGCCAGCCGGCTGACGTCGCCGCCGCGACGTTGTTCCTCGCCGCCGACGCGTCGTCGTGGATCACTGGCGCCACGCTCGACATCGCCGGCGGCAAGATCATGGTCTAGGCCGTTCGCGACTCGACGGCGCAGCGGTGTCGCCCATGATCCCGAAGGATTCAACGCCGCCGGCTGCGCCGAATCCTCCGCCCTAGCGATTGGTCTCAGAAACCCGGGCCCTGATCGGCCCGCTCCGGGTTCACGGCGCCGCGCGCGGCGTTCGTCCAGCTCCAGGCGTACTCAGGGTCCTCGGCGGCGCGGGCCGACCCAGCGAGCAGCAGCGGCCGGAACGTGTCCACCATGACCGCGGTCTCGTCGGTCGTCGTCTTGCCTGCGGCCAGCGCCTCGATGATGGACTCGACGGCGCCGGGCTGCGGGCCGTGGGTGAACCCCGACGGATGGAGGGTGATCGAGCCGAGGCCGACGCCGGAGCCCTTGCGGGCCGAGTAGTCGCCGGCCACGTAATACATCATCTCGTCAGAGTCGACGTTGTGATGGTTGTAAGGGATCGGCACGGCCTCGGGGTCGAAGTCCAGCGGCCGCGGGCAGAATGAACAGATCACGAAGTTCGGACCCTCGAACGTCTGATGCACCGGCGGCGGGGCGTGCGTGCGCTTCACAATCGGCTCGAAGTCGGCGATGTTGAAGGCGTACGGGTACAGGTAGCCGTCCCAGCCGACGACGTCAAACGGGTGATAGGCGTAGGTCAGCCTCGTCAGGCCGGCTGCGGTCCGCACGATAACGGGCACGTCCTCGCCCTCTGCTCGCAGCGGGCCGTCGGGTCCGCGCAGATCGCGTTCGCTGTACGGGGCGTGCTCCAGGAATTGCCCGAACTGCGACAGGTATCGACGAGGCGGGCGGATGTGGCCGCGCGCCTCGATGACCAGCGCATGTACACCGCCGCCTGCCGGCCGCCAGCGATGGATGGTGCCGCGCGGCACGATCACGTAGTCGCCCGCACCCGCCTGGATGGCGCCGTACACCGACTCGAACGTCGCCGAGCCCGACCGTAGGTACACGGCCTCGTCGCCAGCGGAGTTGCGGTACAGCCCAGAGTCGGCGTCGGCGGCAGCGAAACTGATGCGCACGTCGTCGTTGGCCATCATCAGCTGCCGGCCGAGGACGAGGTCCCCCCGGGCGGTCAAGTCCTGGGTGCGGAAATGCCGAGGCAGCAGCGGATGATTCGGCGCGAGCAGCGCCTGGCCAGCCGGGTCGGTCAGACCCTCGCTCTTCACTATCGCCGTAGGCGGATGCTCGTGGTAGAGCAGGGAAGAGTCGGAGACGAAGCCCTCCTCGCCCATGAGTTCCTCGGCGTACAAGTTCCCCGCTGGACCGCGGAAGCGGACGTGGCGCTTGCGCGGAATCTCGCCAGCCACGCGGTAGTAGGGCATGTCGTCTCCTTTGACGCCGTGATCGCGGGGCCAGCGCCGGGATGAGGCAACCCGGCGCGCTCCCGCCCGTTTCTCCTGCCATTCTCCCGCGACTCGCCCCGAGCCTGGCTACCGCCTGCTTGCTATAAGTACGGCACGTTCGTGACTATTAGGGGTGACGCGGTCAGATCGCCATCATGAGGAAGGACCCGGCAGGCCGATGAGCGTGCAGACCTTAAAGACCGACAAGCTGCCCGACGGCGCAGCAACGCTCGGCTCCGCTCAGCCGGACACGGCGCCGCGGGCCCTGCGGATCCTCGCGGTGGGGGCCGTCTGTCTTGGCGTCGCCGCGCTCGCGGCCGCCACGTTCGTGCTGTCGTACTCGGCCATCCGCACGGTGGCCTTGCAGGCCGGCATCACGCCGCGCCTCGCCAGGGGCTACCCCCTGCTGCTGGACGCCATGCTCGTGATCGTGCTTGCCGCGGTCCTGGCGCTGCGCGGTGCCGGGCTGCCCAGCAGGCTGCTCGCATGGCTCACGCTGCTCGTGGTGATGGCCGCGGCGGCCGGTGCTGACGCATTGCACGCCGCCGGACGTTCGCTGCCGCATCAGGCTGCCGCGATAACAGCAGCGGTCTTGCCCTTCGTCCTGGTGCTCGTCGCGTTTGCGCTGCTGGTTGTCATGCTCCGGCACGCCAGGCTCAGGCGGGCGGCCAGCAGAGGTGATCGCCTCGCATCGCACGGATTGGCCCCTGCGCAGTTGCCAGCCGCGGCCGGTCAGGCGACTCCGGGCCCCCAGGAGCGGACCACGGTGCCGTCGCACGTGATCGTGCAGCCCGTCCGGCCCGCGCCGCCACGGGCTAGCCCGGCTGTGGCGACTGGGTACGAGGACGGCAACGGCGAGGTGGCACAGGCGCAGCCCGAGCTGGCGATGGACGCCGACCCTGCCGCCGACGACCCCAGCACCGACGAGGCGGCCGGTGAGCCCGCCGACGGCTCGATGCCATATCCCGCCGAGTCACTGGCGCCTAGCCCCGATGCCGACACCGACATCGAGGAAGCCGGCGACACCGAGGCAGCCGGCGACGTGGAGGCAGCCGGCGACGTCGAGGAAGTCGGCGACGCGGGCGACAAAGCCAGCGGCGGCCTGGGCGAGGCCAGCCCGGCGCTGACGGCCGAGACGCCCGACAGAGGCGAGCCGGACGACCCGGACATGCCGATGTTTCACCGCTTGTTCAGCTCGCCGACGCCGCCGCCGGAGGCGTAGCCGGAGGTGTAGCCGCCGCAGTGTGAGGACGAGCGCCTGTGCCCCGTCCTATCCGGGGTGGCCGAGCAGCGCTGTCGCGATGGCCGCGATGCCCTCGCCGCGGCCGGTGAGGCCCAGGCCGTCCGACGTGGTCGCGGACAGGCTGACTGAGGCGCCGCCGAGCGCCGCGCCCAGTGCCTGCTCGGCCTCGGCGCGGCGGGCCGAGACTCGCGGACGGTTGCAGATGAGCTGGACGGCCACGTTCCCGATAGAGAAACCAGCAGCCGCCGTCAGCCTCGCAGTCTCGGCCAGCAGCGCAGCGCCGGAAGCGCCGGCCCACTCGGGCCGGTCGGTGCCGAACTGGCTGCCGAGGTCACCGAGGCCGGCTGCGGACAAGAGCGCCGAGCACGCGGCGTGGGCTGCCACGTCACCGTCAGAATGTCCGGTCAGCCCGTCCTCGCCGGGCCATAGCAAGCCCGCCAGGTAGAGCGGACGGCCCGCGCCGATCGGATGCACGTCGACACCAATGCCGACTCGCGGAAGCAGGCCGGCCACGGCGGACAGGTAACGGGACGGTCAGGAGGCGAGAATCTCGTCGAGGAGTGCCTCAGCCTTGTCCTCGTTGGTCTTCTCAGCCAGGGCGAGCTCGCTGACAAGTATCTGCCTGGCCTTCGCCAGCATCCGCTTCTCGCCGGCGGACAGGCCACGCTCACGGTCGCGGCGCCACAGATCGCGTACGACTTCGGCGACCTTATTGACGTCGCCCGAGGCGAGCTTCTCCAGGTTGGCCTTATACCGGCGGGACCAGTTAGTCGGCTCTTCGGTGAACGGGGCGCGCAGTACTTCGAAGACCCGCTCCAGCCCTTCCTGCCCGACCACGTCCCGGACGCCGACAAGCTCGGCATTGTCCGCGGGAACACGCACCGTCAGGTCGCCCTTGTCGACCTTGAGCACGAGGTAGATCTTATCTTCACCCTTGATGACACGGGTTTCGATTTCCTCGATCCGAGCAGCCCCATGATGGGGGTAGACGACGGTGTCGCCGACCTTGAATGACATGTGGCACGTACCCCTTCCGCTGAACCCAAGCTTACCACGTGTAGCAGGGGTGATTAGCCGTCGTTGTCGGCAAAGGTGCAGGTCAATGGCGCGCCTGGCCCGATTCAAGTTTGCCTCGCCTAGGGCTGGCCGGCGCGGCGCGGGCCCGGGGCTACCTGCTGGGGCGGCCAGCGGCCATAAGACATGGGCGGGGCTGCCCGGCGACCCCGCCACTGGCTCATACTGAGAAGAGACGTTCGCTCCTGTCGGAGAGGTAAGCGTGAACCCAGGCGGCGAACCGGAACGGGACGAAACTGGCCTGCCACCGGTTGACATCGAGATTCCCGATGACGCGCGGGAACTCGATCGAGACGTGCAGGCGTACTACCGGGAGCTGCGCGCGCTGCGGCGACAGCACCGCGGGTTCCGGGCGCGCGGGTCACTGGCCAAGGACGGCATCGTGCTGCCGTTGCTGGCCTGCTGCCTGATCCTCGCGCTGATCACCGGCACGCTGCTAACGGTGTTCACCGCGACGTCGGAACAGAACCCGACCCGCCAGCCGGTCGCCGGGAACGCGACAGCCCGGCCGCCAAGCGCCAGCCGGGGCGCTAGCGGTGCCAACGGTGCTGCCCCGGGCGGCACGACGTCTGCGGCGAACAGCCCATCTGGACCCGCCTCAGGTGGCCGACCTCCGGCTACCTCGCAGCCGGGCACCGTTCCGGGCATGCTGCCGCAGGCGATCATTGCCGTGGACGGCCAGGCACCGATGTCCGTGCACGATCTCACCAAGGCCGCGCTGGTGCTCATCCCGCCGCACTGCGACTGCACTGCCACCGTCTCGTGGCTTATTTACGTCGTGGCTGGCGCCCACGCGCAGACGTACCTCGTCTACTCCCCCGAGAGCAAAGCCGATGTCTTTGGCGTATACGGGGGGCTCAGCAGCACCAGGAGTGCGCAAGTATTGCTGGCCCTGGAAACCGATGACTTGCTGAGCGACAGCATCCCTGCCGCTGTCCCCGCCGGCGGCCCGACGGCCATCCTGATCGGCCCGAAGAAGACCGCGATATACGCGACCGGGCTGAACTCGCGGGACAACGCGACCACCTTGATCCAGGCTCTTACTCACTGACGGCTACTCACCGACAAGCTACTCACTGACGGCTACTCATTGACGGCCGCTGGCCTTCGAGCCCGGCCAGGCAGAATCGTCGCCGCCCGGCTGAATGCCGGGCCGGCGCCAGCCTGAACTCGTCGTATGGCTACGCTTTGCGACGTCTCACGGACGTCGTCACGACGAGGGGAGCATGCGGTGATCGGGAGCGGCTGGGGAAGCGTGCTGTCGCGTCGGCTTGTGCTCGTGGCAGTCGCGGCGCTGATTCCGGTCCTGGCCGGATGCGAGGCCGGCAACAACGCGCCGACGCTTGCGTTTCACTACCCGACCGACTCCGCCGGCACGACGGTCGGCAACCTGGCGATCAGGAACGTGTTCGTCCTGGGCGCCCCGCTTGGCCGTAACCTGACCGCGGGTCAGTCGGCTAGCCTGTTCCTGTCACTGCTGGACATCAACAACGGCGCGCCGGACAAGCTGATCAGCATCAGCGCGCCCGGTACTGCCGCGTCAGTTACGCTGCCCGGCACCGTCCCGGTCGTCTTCGGGCACCCGGTGATCCTCAGCGGGCCGAGGCCGCAAGTCGTACTCACGGACCTGACGAGGACAGTCACCAACGGGTCGAACCTCAAGATCGTGCTTACGTTCCAGAAGGCCGGCCCGATCATGCTGATAGTCCCCGTGTTTGCGCGGGCCGCCCACTTCGTGACGTACGCTCCGCCGCAGCCGGTCATCTCGCCGACCGTCGCGGTCACCCGCCACCGCAGATCCCACGCCAGCCCGTCGCCCTCTCCCAGCGTGACCGTCAGCGCCACTGCCAACGTCAGCCCGAGCGCCTCGCCGAGCGCGACGCCCTAGCCGACTGGCTCGAACTTGTAGCCGAGCCCGCGGACCGTCACAATGTGCCGCGGGTTCGTCGGCTCGGTCTCGATCTTCGCGCGCAGCCGCTTGACGTGGACGTCGAGCGTCTTGGTGTCGCCGACGTAGTCGGCACCCCACACACGGTCGATGAGCTGCATCCTGGTGAGGACGCGGCCAGCGTTGCGCAGCAGGACCTCCAGCAGCTCGAACTCCTTGAGCGGCAGCTGGACTTGCTGGCTGCGCACCGTGACCACATGGCGATCCACGTCCATCCGCACGGGACCGGACTCCATGATGGAGGTGATCGGCTCGTCCACGTCGCCGCGTCGCCGTAGCACCGCGCGCATCCGAGCCACGAGCTCGCGCGACGAGAACGGCTTCGTCACGTAGTCGTCGGCGCCAAGCTCGAGGCCGACTACCTTGTCGATCTCGCTGTCCTTCGCGGTCAGCATGATCACCGGCACATTCGACCGCTCGCGCAGGGTCCGGCACACCTCGCTGCCCGGCAGGCCGGGCAGCATGAGGTCGAGCAGCACCAGGTCGGCGCCAGTCCGGTCGAAGGTCTCGATTGCGTCCGGCCCTGTTGGACACACGGCGACCTCGAACCCTTCCTTGCGCAGCATGTACGACAGCGCGTCGCTGAAGGATTCCTCGTCCTCGACAACGAGTACCCGAGTCACTTAACTGCCTCCCTGACAGATCGCGCGCTGCTGCGTGGGTCAGTTCGCGCTGTTGGCTGATCCTTACCACCGGTCGGCAGGCCACGCCTCGAGCGAAGCGGGAGCCGAAGCGTGAAAGTGGAGCCGTTGCCTTCCTGGCTCCAGACCGCGACGCTGCCCCCGTGCGCCGCTGTGACGTGCTTGACGATGGCTAGTCCGAGCCCGGTGCCGCCAGTCGCCCGCGACCGCGCCGGATCCACCCGGTAGAACCGCTCGAAGATACGCTCGCGGTCCCGCTCCGGTATCCCGATGCCCTGGTCGGTCACGCTGATCTCCGCCTGCCAGTTGGACGCGGTCCGGGCGGTGATCAGCACTCTCGTCTTATCCGGGCTGTAGGCGACAGCGTTCTCCAGCAGGTTGCGCAGCGCGGTGACGAGCAGATCTTCGTCGCCCATGATCGTGACGCCGCGCTCGCCGCTCACTTCCAGCGAGATCCCGCGGGCCGAGGCGCGCATGCGGCACCTGTCGACCGCCTCGGCGACCACATCGTCCAGTACTACCGGACTGGGATCAGGCACCGGCTCGGCCGCCTGGATCCGCGACAGCATGATCAGGTCCTGCACCAGGTCCGTCAGCCGGGACGCCTCCTGCCGCATCCGGCCGGCGAAGCGCAGCACCGCCTCGGGGTCGTCAGCCGCCTCTTCGACGGTCTCGGCCAGCAGCGCGAGCGCGCCAACGGGAGTCTTGAGCTCGTGGCTGATATTGGCCACGAAGTCGCGACGTACCTCGTCCACGCGCCGGCTCTCGGTCTGGTCTTCGGCCAGCAGCAGGATCAGACCGCCATCGCCGACCGCGGGCCCGAGCGGTGCCACCCGGACCGCGAAGCTTGTCGCGCGTCCATTGAACCGGCTGGTCATGATGTCGATCTCGCCCTCGCGAGGCAAGCCCTCGCGGCGAACCTGGCGGGCCAGGGCAAGCAGTTCGCCAACGACGAGGCGATCGTCGTCGACAAGCCCAAACTCGCGTGCGGCCGCGCTCGAGCTGAGCACCCGATCATCGCTGTCGAGCACGACGGCTGAGGACAGCAGCACGGCCAGTACCGAACTGATGCCAGGGGGCAGCCTGCCATCCAGAGACTGGTCGGCGTCCGGCATGTCCGAGGACATGTCTACTTGCACCCCCATCTCCACGGTTTGATGTTATGCGGGCAGCCTCTTCCCGCCCACTGACGAGTACCGCTAGCTGCCGCTATTCGCGAAATATTCACCACAGCGCCGGGTAATATCCATGTCGATTGTGCCTGCTAGGCGCCAATTACGGGAACGGCGCGCTCGCTAGGGCTTGGCGTTGCCCTGCGCCCGGACCGCTTCGGCGGCCTGCGCCGCGGCCTCGGGATCGAGGTACCGGCCACCGGGCTGAACTGGCCGGAACCGCTCGTCGAGCTCGTAGACGAGCGGCATGCCGGTGGGGATGTTCAGCTCGGCGATGTCCGCGTCGCTGATCCCGTCCAGATGCTTGACCAGTGCGCGCAGTGAGTTGCCATGCGCGACGACCAGCGGCGTCCGGCCGGCGGCCAGGTCCGCAACGATCGCGTCGAACCAGTACGGCAGCATCCGCTGCACCACGTCGCGCAGGCACTCGGTTCTGGGCAGTAGGTCGTCAGGCAGGAGCGCATACCGCGGATCGCGGCACTGCGAGAGCGGGTCGTCGTCGGCGAGCGGCGGCGGCGGGATGTCATAAGACCTGCGCCACAGCATGAATTGCTCGTCGCCGTACTGAGCTCTCGTCGCAGCCTTGTCCTTGCCCTGGAGCGCGCCGTAATGGCGTTCGTTCAGACGCCAGGACCGCTGCACCGGCAGCCAGCTCAGGCCGGCCGCGTCGAGAGCGATGTTGGCGGTCTCGATGGCCCGGCTCAGCACCGACGTGTGCACGACGGCCGGCCGCAAGCCAGCCTCGGTGAGCTGCGCACCAGCACGCGCCGCTTCTGCCTCACCGCGCTCGGACAGGCGGGCGTCGACCCATCCAGTGAACAGTCCCTTCTCGTTCCACTCGCTCTCACCGTGCCTGATGATGATCAGCGTGCTCATGGGCCAGATCCTAGCCTGGCGGCCACCGCACGCCGGGCCGCCCGGAATGTCCACCCCGACAGTCAACGGCAAAAACCTATAAATCATGTGGGGAACGTGGTTATTTCTGCAGGTGAAATAGGGTAAAGCCGGTCCCGTCGGGCGGGAACACGGAACCCGGATCAGGGGTTGGTCACTTCCGGAGGTGAGAGTCTGTGCCGCGACGCTACCTACGGCGGATCGCGACCGTCAGCGTTCACACATCGCCGCTCGAGCAGCCCGGGACCGGCGACGCCGGAGGGCTCAACGTCTACGTCGTCGAGGTCGCCAGGCGGCTCGCTGAGCGGGGCGTAGAGGTCGACATCTTTACCAGGGCGGTCTCCCGCGATCAGCCCCAGGTGGCCGAGCTGGCGCCTGGCGTCCTGGTACGCCACCTGGCCGCAGGGCCATTCGAGGACCTGGACAAATCAGATCTTCCTGGCCAGCTGTGCCAGTTCACGTTCGAGCTGTTGCGGACCGAGGCCGCACATGCGCCTGGCCGCTACGACCTCGTGCACGGCCACTACTGGCTGTCCGGCCAGGTGGGCGCTGTCGCCAAGGAGCGGTGGGGAGTCCCGCTGGTCCAGTCGATGCACACGCTGGGCAAGGTCAAGAACGCAGCGCTCGCCGCCGGCGACGCCGCCGAGCCGGAGATCCGGCTGCGCGGGGAAGCTGAGGTCATCGCGTCCGCGGACCGGCTCGTGGCCAACACCGACGACGAGGCCAGCCAGCTCATCGGCCACTATGCCGCCGATCCCGCGCGCGTCACCACCATCAACCCCGGCGTCGACCTGACAGTTTTCCGGCCGGGTTCGCAGGCGGCGGCCCGGCAGCAGCTCGGCCTGCGACAAGACGGCGTCGTGCTCGTCTTCGCCGGCCGCGTGCAACCGCTGAAGGCCCCCGACATCGTGCTGCACGCCGCGGCCCGGATGATCGCCGACGATCCCGACCTGGCCGAGCGGCTCACCGTTGCGTTCGTGGGCGGCCCGAGCGGCACCGGCAGGCACGATCCCGACGGCCTGACCGAACTCGCTGCCCGCCTGGGGCTGGCCCGCCTGGTGCGGCTGGAGCCGCCGTGCCCGCAGCCGGAGCTGGCGCAGTGGTACCGGGCTGCCACCCTGGTCATGGTGCCGTCCTACTCGGAGTCCTTCGGCCTGGTGGCTATGGAAGCGCAGGCATGCGGCACTCCGGTCGTGGCCGCCGCGGTCGGCGGCCTGCGCACTGCCGTCCGGCACGGCTACTCCGGCATCCTGGTCGACTCCCACGACCCTGGCCACTACGCCAGGGCCGTGCGTGAGCTGATCGGCGCGCCCGCCGGCCTCGCCCGGCTCGCCCACGGCGCCAGGGAGCATGCGTCGCGCTTCGGCTGGTCGGCCACAGTTGACGCACTGCTCCAGCTGTACTCGACCGTCGCCGCCGAGTCGGCCGCAGCGGCCGCGGCGGTCGACGCGTGAGCGGCGCCCAGGCTGCCGGGCGTGCGCTAGGCGCCGCGCTGGCGAATCTCGGCGTCGAGTACGAGTCACCGGCCGCTGGCAGCTACCTGGTGACCCTGCCCGGCCAGCACAAGCTCAAGACGATGACCTGGCTCATCGTTGGCACGTACAGCCTGCAGGTTGAGGCCTTTTATTGCCGGCAGCCCGACGAGAACCACGCGGAGTTCTACCGGTTCCTGCTCGAGCACAACGCTCGAATGTACGGCGTCCACTTCGCGGTCGATCCGGTCGGTGACGTCTACCTGGTCGGGAAGCTGCCACTGTCGGCGATCACCGTCGATGAGGTAGACCGGCTGCTTGGCTGCGTCCTCAGTTACGCCGACGACACCTTCGATCAGGCCCTGATGATCGGCTTCGCGTCGGCTATCAAGAAGGAGTACGCCTGGCGGGTCAAGCGCGGCGAGAGCCTGGCCAACCTGCAGGCCTTCGGCCGGCTGACCGGCGCGCACGATGACGCCGGGTCGCAGCCGCGGTTCCGCGAGCGGTCTCCGGCGGGTTAGCGGTCAGGACTTGACGAGCCGCGAGACGGCCTGCGCCGCCTCCTTCACCTTGGCCTCAGCGTCCGGGCCGCCCTGCTCGATGGCCTGGGTCACGCAATGGCCGAGGTGATCTTCCAGCAGGCCAACGGCCACTGCCTGCAGCGCACGCGTCGCCGCGGATATCTGCGTGAGCACGTCGATGCAGTAGGTGTCGTCCTCCACCATGCGCTGCAAACCGCGGACCTGGCCCTCGATCCGACGCAGCCGCTTGAGGTAAGCGTCCTTATCTTGGGTGTACCCGTGCATGCTACGAAGGTACACGCCCCGGCCGCCTGCGGCAGGCTGCCGACCGAGGTTTCCTACCGGAGAGGTCGACTGTCGTGCGCCGCCGCTCGTCACCAGCCGTGCACAATAGACCGCAGGAAACACGCGGTGGAAGAAGGACGGCATGAGCGCCAGCGCTGTCGGCAAGGACACCTTTGAGGTGTTCGGCACGACGGCCGTGCTGTTTGTCACCGACCCGGCAGCGACGAGCCGGGCGCGGGTCATAGCGGACCGGGTGCTCGCCGACGTCGACATCGCCTGCAGCAGGTTCCGGCCTGACTCTGAACTGGTCCGCCTCAATGCTGCGGCTGCCAAGCCGCTTGCGATCAGTGCAACGTTCGCCGACCTCCTTGCTGCGGCGCTGCGCGCTGCCCGGCTCACGGGCGGAGACGTGGACCCGACGTGCGCACGCGCGCTCATGGGACTCGGTTACGACCGCGACTTCGCCGACGTCAAGGCAGCGGGCGATGCCGGCCCGCGGCTGACCGGCTCCGTCGGCCCCCTGCCCGGCTGGCGCAGTGTGCACCTTGATCGCGCCGCCCGGCGTGCCTGGCTCGACCACGGAGCACAGATTGACCTCGGGGCTACGGCGAAGGCCTGGGCTGCGGACCGCTGCGCTGAGCAGATTGCTGACAGCCTCCACTGCGGCGCCCTCGTCAGCCTGGGCGGCGATGTCGCGGTCGCTGGGCCGCCGCCGCCTGATCACTGGAGCATCAGGGTCACCAACGACCACGCGGCGCCCGAATCCGCGCCCGGGCAGACTGTGACGATCAGCTCCGGCGGCCTAGCGACGTCCAGCACGACGGTGCGCACCTGGACCGTCGGTGGCCGCCGCGTGCACCACATCATCGACCCGGCCACCGGCGAGCCGGCCAGGTCGTGCTGGCGCACAGTCAGCGTGGCCGCCGGCACCTGCCTCGACGCGAATATCGCCAGCACCGCGGCCATCATCCGCGGCATCGCGGCAGTCGGCTGGCTGCACGACCTGGGCTTGCCAGCGCGGCTGGTTCGCGATGACGGCACTATCGACACCACGGCCGGCTGGCCAACCGACGTGCCGGGAGACGCGGCATGACCGGATCGTCGCACCTCGGTGCGATCGTCGTGACCTCGTCGACGCCGTTGTGGTACACCACGAGGGCGACCGGGCTCGTGGCGCTCGTCCTGCTCACTGCCAGCATGGCGCTCGGCCTGCTGTCCTCCGTCGGCTTCGACCGCGCGACCTGGCCCAGGTTCCTGACGCTCGCGCTGCACCGGAACGTAGCCCTGCTGGCGCTCGCTTTCACCGTCGCGCACGTGCTGACGACGGTCCTGGACAGCTTCGTGTCCATCCCGCTGCCCGATGCATTCATCCCGTTCATTTCCTCGTACCGACCCTTCTGGGTCGGCCTCGGCGCCATCTCGTTTGACCTGATGATCGCCCTAACCGTCACCAGCGTGCTGCGCGCGCGGCTCGGCCTGCGCAGCTGGCGCCTGGTGCACTGGTCCGCCTATGCGTGCTGGCCCGTGGCCGTCGTCCACGGGCTGGGCACTGGCACGGATACGCCGGCGCGCTGGGTGCTGGTGCTGACCGCCGGCTGCGTCCTAGTAGTAGGCGGCCTGACGCTGTGGCGCCTCGCGGTGAGCTGGCCCGACCGCCCGGTAGCCAGTATCACCGGAGTGGCAGTACTCGCGCTCGCGCTCATCGTGGGCGGCGCGTGGCTGAAGGCCGGCCCGCTGGCCCCCGGCTGGAGTCACCGGTCAGGCACTCATGCAACGCAGCCAGGCAACCCGCGGCGAGGTCCGGCGGCCGCCGGCGACAGCGTGCCGTCGGACACACGGTACGGTCCCTAGCCGGACATTACGATCACTTCAGGACTGATCGGTTCGACGTGCGGAGGCAAAATGGGTCCACTGAGCGGCGTACGCGTCATCGAGATCGCCAGCCTGGCTCCGGCGCCATTCGGTTGCATGATCCTGGCCGACCTCGGCGCCGACGTCCTGCGCGTCGACCGCGCCGAGCGGTGCGGACCGCAGGCGGCAGTGCCGGTCGACCCGCTGAGCCGCGGCCGCCGTTCGATCGGCCTGAACCTCAAGGATCGGGCGGCGATTGACCTGCTGCTCACGCTGACCGAGGAGGCCGACGTGCTCGTCGAGGGCTTCCGCCCGGGCGTCGCCGAGCGGCTCGGCTTCGGGCCAGGGGCGTGCGCAGAGCGCAATCCCCGGCTCATCTTCGCCCGCATGACGGGCTGGGGACAGGATGGCCCGCTTGCGCCGACTGCGGGCCACGACATCGACTACATCGCCATCTCGGGCGCGCTCAGCATGGTCGGCCGGGCCGGCGCGGCTCCGGTGCCGCCGGTGAACCTGCTGGGTGACTTCGGCGGCGGCGGCATGCTACTGGCGCTGGGCATCCTGGCGGCCCTGGTCGAACGCGCGCGCAGCGGGCTCGGTCAGGTCGTGGACGCCGCCATGGTTGATGGGTCAGCGCTGCTGACGTCTTTCGTGTACGGGCTGCGTGCCACCGGCGCCTGGCAGGACAAGCGGGGCGTGAACCTGCTCGATGGTGGCGCGCCGTTCTACGACACGTACGTCACGGCTGACGGCGAGTACATGGCCGTCGGCGCGCTCGAGCCCCAGTTCTACGCCGCGCTAGCTGACCGGGCTCGGACTGGCTGATGCCGGGCTGCCCGGCCAGCACGACCGGACCGGCTGGCCAGTGCTGCGCGAGCGCTTCGCCACCACGTTCGCCGAACGGACCAGAGCGCAGTGGGAGCAGGTATTCGCAGGCACTGACGCCTGCGTGTCGCCGGTGCTCAGCCCCGCCGAGGCACCAAGCCATCCGCATGCACGAGCACGGGATGCGTTCGTCGAGGTCGGCGGCGTGACGCAGCCGGCACCGGCGCCGCGGTTCGGCCGGACCGCAGCCGGGCCGCCGCTCGCGCCGCCGCGGCCCGGCGCCGATACCAACGACGTGCTGGCCGGACTCGGCCTCTCGGCCGCTGCGGTCTCCGACCTGCGCGCGCGGGGCGTGATTGGCTAAAACCCACCCGCAGGATGCCGAGATCCTGCGGCTAGCGCTGCCCGCCTTCGGGGCGCTCGTCGCCGAGCCGCTGTTCCTGCTCGCTGACTCGGCCATCGTCGGGCGGCTGGGTACCGTGCCGCTCGGCGGGCTGGGCATCGCCAGCCAGGCGCTGACCACGCTCGTCGGCGTGTCGATCTTCCTCGCATACGGCACGACGGCGGCCGTCGCGCGCCAGCTCGGGGCCGGTCACCGGGACGCGGCGATCCGCCAGGGCATCGACGGCCTGTGGCTCGCCGCCGCGATCGGGCTGGCGGTGCTGGCCGTCGGGTGGCCGCTCGCCCCCCAGATCGCGGGAGCCTTCGGTGGCAGTCAGGCGGTCAGCCACCAGGCAGTCATCTACCTGCGCATCAGCCTGCTGGGCGCGCCGTCCATGCTCGCCGTGCTCGCGGGCACCGGCGTGCTGCGCGGGCTCCAGGACACAAGGACTCCCTTGCTCGTCGCTGTCCTCGCGAACGCGGTGAACATCGGGCTCAATTACATGTTCGTGCTTGTCCTGCACTGGGGCATCGGCGGGTCGGCGGCCGGCACGGTCGTGGCGCAGACCGGATCAGCCGCTGCGTACCTCGCCGTCGTGACCCGCGGGGCCCGTGCTGCCGGCATCGGATTGCGGCCGGACAGCCAAGGCATCAGGTCGGCGGCGTCCGCCGGCGCGTCGCTCGTGCTGCGAACACTGGCACTCCAGGCGGTGCTGGTGATCATGACCGCCATCGCCGCTCATCAGTCGGACGCCGCGATCGCCGCCCATCAGGTGGCCATGCGCATCTGGAGCCTGTTCGTCTTTGCCCTTGACGCGATCGCGATCGCCGCGCAGGCGATCACAGGGCGCCAGCTCGGCGGCGGTGACGTCGCCGCTGCTCGCGCGGCGACCAGGCGCATGATCGGCTGGGGCGCCGGCTATGGCGCGCTCTTCTCGATCGTCCTGCTCGCGATCCGCCCAGCGCTGCCTGGCTTGTTCGGTGTCGGTCCGGACGTGCGTGGCCTGCTCCTTGCCGTGCTGCTCATCGTCATCGTGCAGCAGCCGGTCGCGGGCGTCGTGTTCGTGCTCGACGGCGTGCTCATCGGCGCGGGCGACCAGGACTACCTGGCCATTGCAGGCCTCATCACCCTCGCGGTCTTCGCCGCCGCCGCCACGATCGTGGTACGGACCGGCTCGGGGCTCGTGGCCCTGTGGGTCGCCTACAGCGTGTGGATGGCGGCGAGGTTCCTGACCCTGACGCTGCGCGCTCGTGGCTCGCGCTGGCTCGTGACCGGCGCGGTCCGGCGCTAGATTCCCTCGCTGCCGTATTCGCCACCGCGCGCGCTGACCGGGTCCGCAGCTTCCCGGCGGCGCCAGGCTTCAGGGAGCGTGGCCTCAAGGACGTCGTCCACCGTGATGACGCCGATCATGATGTGGCGCTCGTCCAGCACAGGGATCGTGATGAGGTTGTAGTCGCTCATGAGCACGGCAACGTCGACCACGTCGGTCGCTGCCCTGACCCGGACTGGATCGGCGTCGGCGACGTCCCTGACGACCGCCTGCGGGTCCGCCTGGATAAGGGTCACTAGCCTGGCCACGCCGCGCAGCCGACCGCGCGCGTCCAGCGCATACACGCTGGTCAGTGCCTCGGGCTGCAGGCTGACCGCCGCGGCCACCGCGGCGAGCGCGGCCCCGACCGTCGCGTCCGCCGGCACGGTCACGAAGTCCATCCCCATGAGCCCGCCGGCGCTGGTCGGATTAAAGCCCAAGAGCGTCCGCACCTTCAGCTGCTGGCCCGGCGGCAGCTGGTCAAGCACCGCCTTGCGGCGCCGCTGCGGCAGCTCGCCGATCGCGTCGGCGGCGTCGTCCGCACGCATCCGCGCCAGTACCTGGGCGATCTCGGCATCGGTACGTGCGCCGAGCAGCCGTCTCGCCAGATCCTCGTCTAGCTCCTCGAAGACGTCGGCCTCCAGCTCGGGATCGGCACGCACCTGGCCGAGTATCTCGCTCCCTTCGTCCCGTGAGGCCTCTTCGAGCAGGTCAGCGATCTGGGCGGGCTTGAGCCTGCGGATGCGGCCGAACGGCCGCCGGGACACGGCGCTGCCCACGTGCCCGATGAGCGGCTCGAACTTCCCCCACTCCCTGAGCTGCCGGTCCCGGCTTGCCGAGGCGCCCGACCCGAGCACCCGGCGCGGGCGGCGGTGAGTATCCACTCCGTGTACCACCCACTCGCCGTTGCCGGGCGCGAGCTCGAGGTCGGCGGCGCGGATCAGCTGGGCGTTCTCGACGTCGATCAGCCGGTGCCCCAGCACGTCGGCCCGCAGCAGCACCTCGCCGTCACGCCGTTCGAACTGCCGCAGATCCAGCCTGGCGCTGGCGAGCCGCAGTTCGGCGCCGCCCAGCACTCCGACCTGGTCGATGGGCACGAAGAGCGAGCGACTGCCGATAGTTGCGACGAGCCCGGTCACGATCGGCAAGTCCGCCCCGCGGAGCCGGACGATGACGTCGGACAGCCGGCCGATGGACCCGCCCTGCTTGTCGGTGACGGGCTGTCGCAGCAGCTCGGACAGGCGGACGGCCCGAAAGCCCCCGGCAGGCCCGATCAGGCCGCCTGGTGTCGTGGTCACTCGATCAGCCTGCCACGGATCGCCGTCCCGGGCGCGAACGCCGAACCCGCCATCTAGGGCCGGATGCCCTAAGCCGATACAAGTCGGGCAGTCCGTCTATGCTGAGTCACTGCACCAGGCGAGCGCCCGGCCTCCCAGTGCCGGTCGCCGCAATGGTATGAAGGCCACGGGAACGGTGCTGCCTGAGGGGAGGGACACGGAGGCGTGGCCATGCGACGCGCAGTCGGCTCTCTTGCCGGGCGAGGCGACCTGGCCGAAGGACTTGGCTACACGCTCAAGCGCCGGTTCCTCGGCAAGCCGCTCATCAACGAGCAACTGACTGAGCAGCGACTATCCAAGCCGCTAGCCCTCGGTGTGCTGTCCAGCGACGGCATCTCTTCTGCCGCCTACGGCAGCGAGGAAATCCTCATCGAGCTTGTTCAGGCGTTCGGGTACGCCGCGGCGTTCTCCATTTTGCTGCCGATGACCTTGGTGGTGCTGTTCGGCATCGTGCTAGTTGTTCTGCTGTACCGCGAGGTCGTTTCCGTATACACAAGGGCCGGCGGATCGTATGTGGTGGCACGGGAAAACTTCGGGCCCAGGGTGGCCCAGGTAGCCGCTGTCGCGCTGATGATCGACTACATCGTGACGGTTGCGGTGCAGACCGCGGCCGGCAGCGCAGCGATCCTGTCAGCCTTCCCAGCGCTGGCCCGACCCCTGGGCGGGACGACAACCCTGCTGCTCATATCGGTCATAGCCATCCTGATCATGTGCTATGGAAACCTGCGCGGGATCAAGGAGGCTGGCCGGTCGTTCGCGTTGCCGACCTACCTGTTCTCAGGCTCAGTGGGTCTCATGATCGTGGTCGGGCTGGCCAGGGAGATCTTTTCCGGACTGCCCCACGTGCGAACAACGACAGGACTCTACTGCAACGGCTGCCATCCCCCGCATAACGGCAGCAGCCTGCTGTCAGCATTGGCAATCTTCGTGTTGTTGCGGGCCTTCGCCAATGGCGGATCCTCGCTCACGGGCATAGAGGCGGTGTCCAACGCGGTCTCAGCGTTGCGCCCGCCAGAGGGCCGGAACGCCCGCCAAGTACTCGTCATCCAGGGCAGCATCGTCGCGTTCCTGATCGCCGGCATCTCCTGGATTGCCCATGCAACCCACGCTCTGCCGTATACCAGCGGATACCCAACCGTCCTCGCCCAGGAAGCCGACCTGATCTTCGGCCACGGTTTGGTCGGGCGCGTCCTGTTCTACACCGTGCAGGCCGGAACCGCCGCCATCCTGTTTACCGGAGGCAACACCAGCTTCAGTGGGTTCCCGTTCCTGGCCAGCTTTGTCGCCGAGGACTCCTTCTTGCCGCGGTGGCTGACTAAGCGCGGTCACCGGCTGGTGTTCTCCAGCGGCATCATCGTGCTGGCCGTGATCTCGCTGGCCCTGATCATCGTAGTAGGCGCCAACGTCAACAAGCTGATCCCCTTCTATGCCATCGGAGTGTTCACCGGATTCACCATGGCCGGCTTCGGCATGGCGAGATACCACCGGATGCATAGGGGCCCAGGTTGGCGTCGGCATAGAGCCATCAGCATCGCGGGAGCCGTGTACACCGGCCTAGTCGTGGTGATCTTCGCGATCGTCAAGTTCACCGAGGGTGCCTGGCTCGTTGTGGTGGTCTTCCCGATCCTGGTGTTCGCGTTCATCCGGCTCAATCGGCAGTACCGGATGGAAGCGACGGTGCTTGAGGGCATCGGCAGCCGCGGCAAGCCGCCCGAGCCGCCGACGTACTCACGCCGCAGCGTCTACGTCTTCATCGATGACTTCGACCTCGCGACCGTCGCAGGCCTCAGATACGCCCGCAGCCTGCGCCCCACCTCGCTGCGAGCGGTCCATTTCGTGATCGACAACGTCCGGGCTGACAAGCTGCGGCAGGACTGGCTCCGGGCCAATCCCAGTATCCCGCTGGACTTCGTCGACTGCCCGGACCGGCGGATCGCCGCCGCCGCCGCGAACCTGGTCAGCGCTGAGGCGGCGCTTCCCGGCGTCGGGGTGACGGCAGTATTGCCCCGGCGCAGCTACGCGCCCATCATCGGCCGTCTGCTGCACGACCGGACGGCCGACAAGATGGCGTCGCTGATCAGCCGGATCCCGCACGCGGCGGCCACGATCGTGCCGTTCGACGTGAGCAGCCGGCTGGAGAGCCTGGCCAGGCCGGTCCCGGCGGCACCGTCCGATCAAACCGCGCCAGCCGGCATAGCTCAGCAGGCGCCGGCCGAAGCCACTCCTGCGGATCGGCGCGAGGCTGAGCTTCGGCCCGAGGCTCAGGCCGAGGAGCCGCTGCCTGATGCGGTCGAGACACCGGCCGACAGCGGACCGTACGAGCGGCCGCCGCCGCGCCGCGGGGTCACTCCGATCGGCACGCTGACCAGACCTGGCCGAGCGACGGTCGAAGGCCGGGTGCACACGGTCGAGATCAGGCCGGTCGAGCACAACACCGTCCTGGCGTGCGACGTCGAAGACTCGACTGGCCAGCTAACCGCCATGTTCTACGGCCGATCGAACATCGCAGGCCTGCGTCCCGGCGTCAAGGTCAGGCTGCGGGGCCAGGTCGGAATCCGCGACGCCCGGCCGGTGATGATTAACCCGGCCTACGAACTGCTGGCGCCCGGCGAGGCCACCGCCGCCGAGCAGCAGGACAACCAGCCGCGCGGCCGCAAACGCCGGGACGACCAGCAGACATGACCGGCCGGGGCCATACCCACGGGCGTGCCCAAGGGCGCGGGCCGACGGTGACCGGCACCTACCGGCGCGCGCTGACGGTCGTTCTGCTGATCAGCCTCGGCATCGCCATCGCCGAAGTCGTCGGCGCCCTCATCACCGGTGCGCTCGTGCTGTTCGCCGATGCCGCGCACATGGCAGCCGATGCGGGTGGCATCGGCCTCTCGCTGCTGGCTGCGTGGTTCGCCGGCCGACCGGCCACCGACCGGCGAACCTTCGGCTATGCCCGGGCGGAAATCCTGGCCGCGATGGCGAATTCACTCCTGCTGCTCGCCATGGCAGGGGTGATCTTCATCGCGGCGGCCCGGCGCATAGCGTCACCGCCCGCGGTCAGCTCCGGGCTGCTGATCGCGTTCGGCGTCGGCGCGCTCGCGGCCAATGCGTGCTCCCTGCTGGTCCTGCGGCACGGGCAGGCGGAGAGCCTCAACGTCCGCGCTGCCTTCCTGGAAGTAGCCGCCGACACGATCGGCGCCGGTGCGGTGATCGTGACGGGGATCATCATCACTGCGACCGGCTTCGACCTCGCCGACCCCATCGCCTCCCTGGCCGTCGGCGTGCTCATCCTGCCCCGCACGTGGCGGCTGCTGAGAGAAGCCGTGGACATTCTGCTCGAGGCGAGCCCCAAGGGGATCGACCTGGAGGACATCCGCCAGCACATGGCGTGTGTACCCGGCATCCGTGACGTGCACGAGCTGCACGTCTGGACGATCACCTCGGGGCTGCCGGTGTTCTCGGCGCACGTCGTGGTCGATCCCGAGGTCATCGAGCGTGGCCGGAGCGCCGTCATGCTGGACCAGCTCCAGGACTGCCTGCGCGGTCATTTCGACGTCGAGCACTCGACGTTCCAGCTGGAGCCAGCCGGGCACGCCGAACACGAACGGCCCATGCACGACTAGCCACCGCGGCTAGCGGTCACCAAAGTACTTCGGGTTGGCCACCGCGAGCCTGGCCGCAATCTGCGCCGCCAGGTCGCCGTCAGCGGGGTCCTGGCCGAGTTCGAGCTCGCGGGCGACGATCGCCAGCGCGTTCGCGGCGACCCTGGCGTGGAAGGCGAGCTGACCGGTGGTGCCAGGCATGACGCTGCCGAGCAGGTACTCCCGGACAGCTTCGAGCAATTCGCCCGCGGTCGGGCGGCCGTAGGGCGCCGGCTGCTGCCGCGGCGCGCCGGTCGGCCGCGGCCGCGCTTCCGCAGCCCGGTCAGCGGCCTGCGGATCGAGCAGCAGCAGCAGGTCCCACTCCTGCTCGGCCACCCGGCGGCCGATGGCGGCCAGCTCGACCGAGCGATGAGCGCCCGACAGGTGCGCCCACGCTTGGGTCAGGCAGATCACGCCCCACCGCAAGGTGCCCAGGATCTCCCACCATCGCAGCTCGGTCAGCGAAATGTCGGCGCCGCCTGCCGCACGGTAGGCGGCCAGCAGTTCCTCGCGCGAGCCGAGGCCGGCGACGGGCGCCTCGGCGCCGAATCGCCATGCCTTCACGCACAGCCAGCCGAGGTCCTCGGCTGGGCTGCCGACGTGGGTGAGCTCCCAGTCCAGCACGGCACGCAGTCCCTCGGGGCCGACGATCAGGTTGCCGAGCCGGAAATCGCCGTGCACCAGCACCGGGCCGCGCGGCGGCGGCTCCGTGGCGGCCAGCTCGGCCATCGCCAGCTCGAACACCTCGCTCGGCCGGCCGAACGCGTCGAGTTGCTCGCGCAGCCCAGCGAGCGGATCGGGTCGCGGAAAGAACGTGGGCACAGTCTGCGCATGAAGCGCGGCGGCGAACTCGGCCAGCTGGCTGACCAGCACGCCGCGGGCCATCGCGTACTCCTCGTCGCGCAGGATCCGGCGGGCGATGGTCTCGCCTTCTACCCGCCGCATGATCATCCCGGCGGCTCCAAAGGCGGTCTCGGAGAAGCTGAACAGCATCTCCGGCACCGGCAGGCCGGCGGCGTGCGCGGTGGTCAGGGCGGCGGCTTCCCGATCAACGACGCCGGGCTCCCCCGGTCGGCCAGGTGGATCCCGGCGAAGGATCAGCCCGGTGCGTGTCCCGTCGGCGCCGATCGCGTCAAAAGACCACGTCTCCTTCGAGGCACCGCCCGACAGCCGGGTGAATTCCCCGACAGTAACCGCGCCGAGCCAACGGCGGAGCGGCCGAGCTACCTCGTTCCCATCCGGAGCATCTGCCATCAGCCCTCCGTCACCCCTTTCGGAGCCCGTTGCCGCATGAAGCCGAACATGTAGCCGGCCACCCTGCGCATCTGGATCTCCTCGGCCCCCTCAGTGATCCGGTAGCGGCGGTGATGCCGGTAGATGTGCTCGAACGGCTTATGCCGCGAGTATCCGAGCCCGCCGTGCACCTGCATGGCCCGGTCGGCCGCCTCGCAGCACAGCCGGTTGGCCCAGTAATTGCACATCGAGACCTTGTCGGAGGCCGAGAACGGGCCGTCGCGGTCCATCAGCCACGCGGTCTTGTGTATGAGCGCGCGCAGCATCTCGCACTGCGTCTGGAGCTCGACGAGCGGGAACTGAATCGCCTGGTTGGCGGCCAGCGGCTTGCCGAACGGCTTGCGCTCCAGCGCGTAGGCGACCGACTCGCTGATGCAGTACTGCGCGGCGCCGAGGCTGGAGGCGGCCTGACGGATCCTGTTCTCGTTGAAGAAGTGCTGCACCACGCCGAGACCGCGACCCTCGCCGCCGAAGATCGCGCCATCCGGCACCCGGACACCCGCCAGCGTCACGTGCGCGTGATCGGTCGGCATGTTGAAAGTCCACAGGTACTCGTCCACGGTGAATCCGGGCGCCGCGACCGGCACCAGGAACGCGGTGATGCCCTCGCCGTCGCCTGGCTTCCCGCTGGTGCGGGCGAAGATCAGGTCGTGCGACGCGGCGTGCACGCCGGTATTGAATGTCTTCTCGCCGGTGATGATCCAGTCGCCGCCGTCCCGCACCGCGACGGTCTCCATGAACGTCGCGTCCGAGCCGTGTGCCGGCTCGGTGATGCCGAACGCGAAGCCCTTGCGGCCCGCCGCCAGGTCCTCGATCCACTCGCCCTGCTGGTCCGGCGTTCCGTACTCGATCATCAGCAGCAGCCCAACGTTGTTGCCGACGATCATGTGCTCGTTCTGCAGGTCGCAGTGGAGGCCGAGACCCTTGGCGGCCAGGTGCTCACGGATCACGGCCATGCCGAGGTTGGTACCGTCCCGGCCGCCGTATTTCGCCGGGAATGCGTACCGGTAGTGCCCGGCCACGTCCGCGCGCCGCCGCGCCTCCCGGAGCAGTGCCTCCCAGTCCCGGTTCGGCAGGCCGCCGCGGTCCCAGTCGGTCCTCGCGTCCTCACGGCGGTGGTCGAAGAACCTGATGTTGTCGTCCTGTTGCTCCAGCGGCCGGATCTCGGCCTCGATGAACGCGTCCAGCTCGGCTACGTAGGCGGCCAGGTCTGCGGGGATATCGAAGTCCATGTTCGCTCCCTACCATGAGCCGAGCCCTTCGCACTAGACCGGTCGCTGGCACTAGAGCAATTCCATACTCGCGAGTAATGTCGGGTTAACGCGCTGCATTCGGGGAGGCTTCCGTGAGCACGTACGAGCACTACACCACGCCAGTCGCGCCTGGGACCTGGGACATTCCGTCGACCGGGTCGGCCCGGTTCAGCTGGGAATACGACGAGGGTCGCAGCAAGCTGCTTGACCTTTATCAGCGTGGCAAGGACAAGCAGTGGGACGCCGCGAAGCGCATCGACTGGTCGATTCCCGTCAACCCGGCCAACGTGATGGAGCAGACGGACGAGCTCAACCCCATCTACGGATCGCGGCAGTGGAACATCCTCAACCAGAAGGAGCGGGACGAGCTCGATCACCACCTGTCTGCGTGGCTGTTCAGCCAGTTCCTGCATGGCGAGCAGGGCGCGCTCACCGTCGCCGCGAAGATCATCGAGTCGGTACCGGACATGGACTCCAAGTTCTACGCCGCGACTCAGGCGATGGACGAGGCACGCCACGTCGAGCTGTACGCCCGGTTCATGCGGGAGAAGATCGGGCTGTACTACCCGGTCAACCCCGACCTGGCTCAGCTGCTCGCCGACGCGCTCAGCGACTCCCGCTGGGACATGCCGTACCTCGGCATGCAGGTGCTGATCGAGGGGCTGGCGCTGGCCGCCTTCGGCGTGCACCGGGACCTGTCGAATAACGCGCTGGTCACCCAGCTCCTTGCGTACGTGATGCAGGACGAGGCGCGGCACGTGGCGTTCGGACGGCTGGCGCTGCGCGATTACTACAAGGAGCTGACCGCGGCTGAGCTGGCCGACCGGGAAGAGTTCATCGTCGAGGGCTGCTACCTGATGCGCAACAGGTTCACCGGCCGCGAGGTCTGGGAGCGGATGGGCTTCGATGTCGAGGAGTGTCTCGAGTTCAGCGACCAGTCGCCGGTGCAGCAGGCGTTCCGTACCCTGCTGTTCTCCCGGATCGTGCCGTGCGTGAAGGACATCGGCCTGTGGGGACCCAAGGTCCAGCACGCGTACGTCGACCTCGGCGTGATCGAGGCCGCCGACTCCGACCTGGACGTGCTGATGCGCTCCGACGAAGAGCTGGCCGAGAAGATCGACAGGGAGAAGTACGCGGCCGAGCTCGCGTCACGGCAAGCCGAGGTCGACGCGGCGATTGCAGAAGCCGCGAACGCTTAGGCCTCCGCGCCCCCCGCGCCCCCGCGTGCCTGGCGGCACCTGCGCCTCCGCGCCACCGCCGCCGCGCCTGTGCCGCCGCCATCCGGTGCCGTCGAGCCTCAGCGCATCAGCAGCCCGTGCTCACCCGCCTTCTAGGGAGCACCGGGCCTCTGCGCTGGGCTGGGATCCACCGTGTCACGATCCCCAGGGTTGATCTCTCGCGGTCACGGCCGGGTCATCGAGGTAGGCCACGTCAGTCCTGGCGGTCTGCTCGGGGGAGTACCGCCGATCCAGCATCTGCTGCACCTGCGCGCGTAATACCGGGTGCTGCGACAGCGGTGACGGCTTGGGCCTGCGCTGCCGCTCCGCAGGCCAGCCGGTGGGCGCGCTCGGGCTGGTACCCGCGCGCCCGCGGGCCGGCGTTGCGGGCCAGCTCCCGGCTGACCGTCGACGGGCTGCGCGCAAGGCGTCCCGCGATCTGCCGCATCGACAGCCCGGACTCACGCAGCCGGGCCAGCTCATACCGTTCCTCACGGTTCAGGTAACGGTCACTGTAGGTCACTGCAGGGGGCCGGTACAGCCCGCCCATCTTGTGGTGCAGGTCATAAGCGAACGACTTCGACACGCCGGCCGCCGGGCCCGCCTGATTCGGGTTCAGCCCCGCCGCCAGATAATCCAGCACCAGCCGTACCCGCTCCCGCGGCAGCCCTCGATTGCCCATCACGCCTCCCGATCGGTCAGGCGTTGCGACAATCCCTTGAGCCCAGCCGCAGCCGGCTCGTGCCGTTTCCTCCACCGACAAGTCAAGAAGCCGACGCGAGCTGAGCGCCAGGCACTCCATTGCGTTGCACCGGTGGCTCGGTTGGCAAGGCCTGCCCGATGCCCATGGCTACCCCGACATCGGGCAGGCCTGCGCCACCCCCCACCGACTGGTACTTGTAGGCTTGTTTGGATATCCATACAAGTACCGGCCTGACCGTATCCTGTCGATCCACGCCAGGGAAGGCTGAGATGTCGCAACGTGATGAACATCACTTCACCGCCGGCGACCAGCGGGCGATCGACGGTGTCAGCGACGTTATGGACGTCTCGGTCATCAACCCGCGGAGCATGCTGCCGGCCTACCTGCAGCTCGCGATCTACCTGCGGGGTGCGATCATCATCCGGCGCCTTCCGCCCGGCTCGCCCCTGCCTTCCGAGCCTGAGTTGTCGGAGCGGTACGAAGTAAGCCGGGACACGGTGCGAAGGGCGATGCAGCTACTTCGGGACATCGGCATAGCCGAGACGCGGCGGGGCGTCGGGCATTTCGTCACGCGCACACCTGAGATAACGGCGGGTCGTCGTGGCACCAGGTAGCCAGGTCATCGTGCGCATGCCCCAGCCGGGCGAGCAAGGAGAACTACTCGGCTTGACTGTGTTCGTCGTGACTGAGCCAGGCAAGGCACCAGTTGCCTACGACACAGCGCAGACGCTGCTGGTGTTCCCCGGCCAGGACGGCGCCCGCTAGCGGGTCACCAGAGATCGCCGCCGGTGAGTACGTAGATGAAAGGCACCAGCGGGATAAGAGCGAAGATGCCCCAGGCCAGCTTGGCCCCGCCGCCGATGTCGCGGCGGGTCACCAGGTCGATCCAGATGAGCACGACGGCGATCGGGTGCAGAAAGCAAATCAGGATCTCGATAATCTTCTTCACGCATTTCAACGTACCCCTGTCGGCGTGAAGTTAGCTGCGCCCTAGCCGACCCGGAGCAGGATCTGCTGGCAGGTGCAGGTCGTGCAGCGCAGTCCTGGCTGCCCACTGGCCGCACATCCCGTGCACGCCCCCGCCTGGCGGCGTCGATCCCGAGCAGAGGTAGACCCCGTTCAGCGGCGTCCGGTACGGGTTCCACCGCAGCGTCGGCCGCCCGACCGTCTGCCGCAGCGTGCCAGCACCAGCGCCGATGTCGCCGCCCACGTAGCTGGGATTGTCGCGTTCCATGTCGGCTGCGGTCTTGACCGACCTGGCCAGGATGAGGTCGCGGAAGCCTGGAGCGAACCGCTCGATCTGCGCCTCGATCCGGTCGGCCATGCTGACGTCCGAGCCGGCCGGGACGTGGCAGTACCCCCACAGGGTATGCTGGCCCGCCGGCGCCCGGCTGGGATCAACTACGCACGGCTGCGTCACCAGGCAGAACGGCCGCTCGGGATGCCGGCCGGCGCTGACATCGGCCTCGCTCCGCGAGACCTCTTCGATGGTTCCGGCGGCGTGCACTGTGCCGGCTTCGCGACAGGCTTCGCTTTGCCAGGGAACGGGGCCGTCCAGCGCCCAGTCGACCTTGCAGACGCCGGGGCCGTAGCGGAAGCGCCGCATTGCCCGGCCATAGCTCCCGGGCAGGCGGTCGCCCGCCAGGCCCACTAGCTGCCGCGGAGTGACATCCAGCAGCACCGTCTGCGCAGCGGGCAGCTGGTCCAGTCGCTCGATCCAGGTACCTGTGAAGATCGAACCGCCGAGCTCGGTCAGCTCGGCAACCATCGCCGCGACGAGCTGACCGCTGCCGCCTTCGACGATCGGCCAGCCGGTGGTATGCGCGAGCATCATCAAGGTGAGGCCGAACGCGCTCGTCAGCGGGCTGGACAGCGGGCGCAGCGAGTGCCCGGCCACGCCGGCGAGCAGCGCGCGCGCCTCGGGCGTCCGGAGCCGCCGAGCCAGGACTGTCGCGGGGAGCAATCCCTCCATGCCGAACCGCGCGGCAGGCGCGAGCTTGTCGGGCACGGACCGGAGCGGGGCCAGCACCAGGGATAGGACCGCGTCACTGTCTCGGACCAGCGGACCCATCAGGTGCTCGTATGCCGCCCGGTCGGCGCCAAGACGCCGCGGCCGTCTCAGCCACCGAGCCGCTGATGGCCCCCGCCCGGCCGCCATCCAGGGGATGCGCGACGGCTACCTTCGGCGTCATCAGCCGCACGCCGCGGCTAGCGAGATCGGAGCCGAGGAAGAACGGCGACGCGGCCGCAAGCGCATGGACGGCTGAGCAGACGTCGTGGGCGAAGCCGGGCAGGGTGAGCTCGGCCGTGCGGCAGCCGCCGCCGGGCTCTGCTGCTCCCTCGAAGACCTGCACTCGGAGGCCAGCTCGCGCCAGCGTTAGCGCACCCGCTAGCCCGTTCGGCCCGGAGCCTACGACGATTGCATCCGGCTGGCTCACAGGCAGATCACCTCGCCATCGGAGGCCAGCGTCACCGGCACCGTGTTGGCCAGCAGGCCCGCGGCCAGCTTCTCCAGCTCAGTATCGGTTCGGTCGGGCCGGTGATGCAGCAGCAGAACCCTCTTTGCACCGGCTGCCACGGCGAGGCCGACCGCATATTCGGCCGCTGCATGGCCAAGGGTTTCCGCTGGATCGAAGTCCTCGGCGTACCAGAACGAGTCGTGCATCAGGATGTCAGCTCCGTCTGCGAGTTCGAGCGCCGCTTCGTGATAAGCCCCGAGGCCGCCGGGGCCGGATCCGATGTCAGTCGGGCAGTGATCGGGCAGGTACGCGATGGCGCTGTGGCCGTCGCTGACCCGGTAGCCAAACGTGCGGCCGCCCTTGTGCGGGATCTGCCTGGCCAGGAGCGTGAGCTGATCGAGGCAGATCTCCCCTGACTCGATGCCCGCGACCTGTCCAGTCGCCTCGCAGCTGGCGCGGCGTGATCGGGAAGTTCGGTGGCGAGAAGCCGCGCTCGAGGGCAGCCTCGGCGCTCGTGCCATCGTGCGGTTCGGGCAGCAGGAGCGCGACTCTGGCGTCGGCCCGGTCACCCCCGGTGAAGAACGGCAGGCCCTGCACGTGATCCCAGTGCAAATGCGTCAGCGCGATGGTGCCGCGGAACGGTGCGCCTGCCAGCAGTCCGGTTACCTGCCGGATTCCGGTACCGGCATCGAGTAGCAGCTCGGGAACCGTGACGCCGTCAGCGGTGACCGCTACGCACGAGGTGTGGCCTCCGTAGCGGACAAAGTCATGTCCGGGAGCGGGGGTGGAGCCGCGAGTACCGCATAGGTTGATCCGCACGCGTCAGCCCTGGAGCGCTTCCTCGTGCCGGTGGCCGCTAGCCAGTTCGGTGAGCGCGCCGGAGTCGAACTGACTGGCTGGCACTGAGGCGACTCGGCAAGCGGTGACGGCCACGTTCGTGGACGTGCGGATCCCGCCTTCCAGGTGCGACCGTTCCCCCAGCATCGCGCCAGGACCGTACTCGCCAAGCTGCTCGCCATCTCGCTCCACCCGGATCACCCCGTCGAGCACAAGGTAAACGTCCGAACCCTGCTCGCCCTGCCGGACCAGGATGTCGTCGGCCTTCAGGTGGCTGATCTTCGGCTTCTGGGCGCCGTGCATCAGCTGCACGGACAACGCTCGCTCCAGCGCCGTCTCGACGGCGGTGACGAGCGCCGGAGAGTCCTCATCGCCCCATGGGGTGTGCTGGATGCCGGATCCGTCGGTCCAGTCCTTGAAATCAGTCAGGCCAGACTTGCTGGCGAGCCGGCCGATGCCGTCGTAGATCCAGTGCCGCGGGAACGAGCTTGCTCCGGTCATCGCGAAGTCGGCGTGGCCATCCGCATACAACGTCAGCGTCAGCGTGGTCCACACCAGTGGCGCTTGCCACTGGACGAAGGGCTTATGGCTGACTCGCCGCGGCATCGGAGCGCCGGTTCGGCCGCCGACCGTCTGGCTGAATCGGACCCAGCCGTCGCCGTATTCGGGTTCGCGCTGAATGTCGGTCAGCTTGGCTGCCTGGAACCTGTATTTCAGCGCGCCAAGCTTGAGGGTGGTCGAGCCGATGAGGCCGCCGCCCACGTATCCGCTCCCGCTGATCTGGCCATCCTCGCCCACCTCGATCCAGGCCCGCAGTGGGTTGGCGAACCGGAACCTGTCCGCCGCCTCCAGCTCAGGCAGATCGGTGAGCTCCCCAGGCGGAGGTTCGTCGTAATGCCCGATGCCGGCGTCGAATGCCAGGCGCATGCTGCCGGCAACGGCCTCAGAGGGCATCCAGGACAATGACGTGATGCTGCTCTCGTATCTCATGACCTCAGCTTCGTCTCGCATCGGACCCGGCGAAATCGTGCTGCCTGGCCTGTCGTGGTGTGCCTATCACCAGCCTCGGGCCTGGCGGTTGCTACACCGGGCGACACGCGGACGCATCCAGCGCGACGACCAGAACGCCGCGGACGGCGGTGCCGTCAGGCATCAGCCAGCCGCCCTCGACGTGTCCGCGGCCGCCCGGGGTGCCGGGGGTGCCGGTAGCGGAATCCGCTGATCCAGGCTCGAGAAGGCGGAGGACGCGGAGGTCAGCAGCGGCGACATCCATGCCGGCAGGCTGGGCGACCACAGTGAGATCCGGGGTGTCACTAACGCTCTGCGCCTGCGCTTGCACGACACCACGAAAGAACGCGACCAGCTGTGTCAGCAGCACTGGGTCACGCACGCCGTCATACACCCAGCGGGCTCCCAGGACGCCATGCTCCGCCTGGCCGATGAGGGCGTGCTCGGCACCGGCCAGCGCCGACCCGCGATAGGTCAGCGGGACGTGGTAGCTGGCGGGCTGCGGACCTGATACGTCGGTGACCACCATGAACTCGATGCCCACGTCGCCAGCCGGGTCGTCGAGCCGGAATCCGCCTGCCTTCGTCAGCGCTGGCTGGCCACCGGCGGCGTCGTACCACAGCTGCGACGGCAGCCACGACGCGAGCAGTTCCAGCTTGCCGGGCGTGAGCGTGGTGTGGTGAATGAAGGCCATTCGGTGTACTCCTTCCCTTCCCTGTCGACAACACCACATCGTGTGCCCGCTCGCGATGTTGACGCGCCGCATCCCATCACTCGGTACGGAGCAACTGGGCCGGCCGGACCCTGGTGCTCAGGCTGGCCGGCCACAGAGCGACGACGTTAGCGGCCAGGAGTACGGCCGGAATCAGCAGAAGCCCGGTCGCGATCGGCAAGCCAGTATCAGGGGAGATGCCCAGCACGTCGGCAAACAGTCTCCAGGCCGAGTGGCCCGCTGCTGCCCCGACCGGCAGGCCGATCAGCAGCGCCAGGCCAGTGACCGTACTGATCTGCCAGAACATCATGGCGGTGACCTCGTGCCGTCGCAGGCCGAGTGTCCTCAGCACGGCGAAGTCGCGGCGCCGGAACCTGGCAGACTGGAACGAGAACTGCGCCAGCACGCCCAGGCCGAGAACAGCGAGCAGACCCGCGAGGATCAGCGGGGTCGCCTCGACCGGCTGGTAGTTAATGATGCCGTTCGGCTGCTGACTGGTGATGACGCACGTCGATTGCTGCACACTGGCGCAGAACTTGGCCACAGCCCGCTCGAAGGCGGCTATATCGGCGGCCTTGCGCGGTCCCGGTGCGAACTTCAGCAGGACGAAGTTGTAACTGCGGCCCTTGGGTTGCCCGGCCTGTACCGCCAGCATGCTGGCCGGCACCAGGGCTCCAGCGCCTAGATCGGTCGGAGTGAACGAGCCCTGGCCGAAGTACGGGAAGACGGCGCGGCCGACGACCTCGAGCGGCTGAGGCTGACCGGATGCGGCGACGTCAACTGTCTGCCCGAGCCTGAATGCGCCACCGCGCATGGTCGATGTGCCTAGGACCAGCTGACCGGCAGTTGGCGGGTGGCCTACGAGGATTGTCGGCGTCAGCAGGCGGCCCCGGCCCGGTTCCAGCCCGATCGCCGGTACTACTCCGCCATGCCGCCCGAGCGAGACTGTGCCATGCAACCCGAATGTCCAGGCCGTCAGCCCCGGCACTGACTTGACATATCCGTCGAACTGGCTTGTGGCGATGGCCCCGAACTGCAGGTCCATCGCAACATCCCAGGTCTTCCCGTACAGCCGCGGCGTCCGTTCCAGATGCGCCAGGTTGGCGCCGAACGTGACCGAGGCCATGAACGCCGCTACTGCAAGCGCCGTCCCGATCAGGGTGCTATGCGTGGCTCCTGCGCCACGGCGCGCGCTGGGCTCCAGCGCCATCCTGGCGCCAGTGACCACGGTCATTGGCGCGCCCGAGCGCGCCAGCCAGCCGGCAACCCGCGATCCGGAGCCGGGCATCGCGGCTGTGCTCTCCGCACTGCGAAGCCGGACCGATGACTCGCGCCAGGCCGTCCAGGCGACTCGCCCGAGAAGCAGAATGACCATCGCCGCGAACCCGGCCGCCAGCACCGGCACGTCGATCGAGACGCTGAGGTGCAGCTCGGCGAGCCGAGTCGGCCCGATCGGCATCAGCGGGGACGCCGCGATGGCAACGACGCAGGCCAGGATCGCGCTGGCGCCGGCCGCGGCCAGCACCTGCACCAGGCTGACTGCCAGCAACTGCCGTCTCGTCAGCCCCAGGGCAGCCAGGACCGGGTTATCGGCGCTGCTAGCCGCCACGAGCCTGCTCGCTGCCTGGCCGAGTATGAGCAGTGCGGTGACCGCCAGCACCAGCGCGAAGATGGCCAGCGCCACGGCCTGCGGACGGACGGCTCGCTCAACCGTGGCCGCCTGGACTCTTTCGTCTGCGACGAAGCAACTGGCCGCCGGTCGTCTCTCGGTACCGCGGCTCGCGCGCCAGGTGCGTTGCTTCGGCGGTGAACGCGCCGACCGTGGTCCCCGGCGCCAGTTTCACGTAGTCGCCGTCGAACGCCGCATAGTCAATGCCAAGCTCGCGATAAAGGGCAACGCTGGCCTGGATGTAGGCCGTCTGCGCCAGTTCGTTGACGGGCACAATCGAGTCTTGGGTGACCTCGACGCCGACCACGTGCTCGGTCAGATAGCGGACGCCGACCTTCTGGTCATTGCTGAGGGCAGCCAGCCGCAGCACGCTGCCGACGTGCACTCCCAGCTGCCTGGCGGCGATCTGATCGACCATGACCTCGTCTGCCCGCGCTGGCAACGGGGGTCGCCCCGCCAGCATTTTCGGGCGCTGCAGCTCACGGCCAAGGCGGCCGTCCAGCGGCGCTGCCACCTCCGAAGCTTCATCGAGCTTGCCGTGGGTAGTCACGGGCACGCAATTCACTCCGACTACCGGGGCGATCTTGCTCACACCCGGCAGCCTGCCGATAGCGAAGTCGAAGCCGCCGACACCGGAGCCCGCGGGGCCGACAAGCACATCCGCTGCAGCCGTAGCCAGCAGGAACTGCGGGTAGGCGTTCTCGGTACGTCGCGCACCGGCCGCGGCGGTCATGACGGCACCGCCTGCTAGGCCTGAGAGCAGGACCAGCGCGGCCCAGGCGCGCCAGCTCGCACGCAGCCTGTGTGCTGCAGCCGTCGTTATCGCGCGCATTGTTCGTTGGCCTTTCATTCCGCGGCCGGACGCGAGCCATGCCGTCGTGGCGTAACGGCACCGTAGTGGCTCGCACTATCGGTCTGGTAGCTCGAGATTTGAACGTGACCTTGCACATACATGGGCCGATCTTTACGGTGTCCTAGAACTAGGTCGGCGGGCCAGGATGGTGCCTGGCATCGCCCGGCGTGCTAGCACCACGTCGGAGACTGGCACCTGCACCCTGGCCGACCCGGACCTGCATATGCGAGAACTAGCTAGATGAACGGCATAGTGGCGCCGGCTGGGCGCACCGTCAGCGTCTTCCTGGCTGACGACAACCTGATCGTCCGCGAGGGCGTTCGCGCCCTCATCAACCGCAGCTCCGATCTCGAAGTCATCGGCGTCGCCGCTGACTACGACGAGGTCGTTGCTGGTTGCGAGGCTGCGGCGCCGCAGGTCTTGGTGACTGATATCCGGATGCCCCCGTCGTTCCGGAACGAGGGAATCGACGCTGCCAAAGAAGTTCGCAAGCGGCATCCAGGCACTGGTGTTGTGGTCCTGTCCCAGTACGACGATCCCGAATACGCAATCGCCCTGCTTGCCGAGGGTTCAGCGGGCTACGGCTACCTCCTCAAGGACCGAGTGGCAGAGGGAAGCCAGCTCGCTGATGCCATCCGCAGCGTGGCGAGCGGCGGCACTGCCCTGGACCCGACCATCGTTGAAGCACTGCTGCGGCCGATCATCGCGCCGGGTGGGCTGCTCCCGGCCGAGGAAGATCTGCTGGCCATGATCGCCGCAGGCAAGCCGATCAAGGCAATCGCGGTGGCCAGGAAATCGCCGGCTGAAGCCGTAGACGCCGAGGTTGAGGCGGTGTTCCTGAAGCTTGCGGCGGGCGTCTCCGCCGGTCAACAAGGGGCACTGCATCGACTCAGGCTGCTCCATCAGGCCATCGTGGACCGCGAGGAGCAGGGCGAGACCTTGTCCCGGCTGCTGCCTGGAGGGCTAGCCGAGAAGCTACGCCGGGAGTCAAGGCCCATCGGCGAGACAGAGCGTGTCACGGTGACGGTGCTGATGAGCGACATCAGGTCCTACTCGACTATCGCCGAGCATGCAGACCCGAGCCAGCTCGCCGGTCAGCTTGGCACCCATCGGGCCGCCATGAACAATGCGATTCTCGGGCAGTCCGGCACCGTCATGCAATTCGTCGGGGACGCCGTCATGGCAGTGTTCGGTGCCCCCTTCCCGCAAGCTGACCACGCCGACAGGGCCGTCGCGGCGGCCGTCGCCATGCACGCGCTGCAGGCCGAGGTCAATCGCGCGTGGGAGCGCGAGGGCATGCCGCCGTTCGGGCTAGGACTCGGGCTGTCCACCGGCGAGGCGGCGGCCGCCTTGCTGGGGTCCGCCGAGCGCCTTGAATACACGCTGGTCGGCGACACGGTGAATCTCTCCCAGCGGTTGCAGCAGTTCGCCGCGGCAGGCGAGACCGTCCTGTCGGAGGCAACGGTGAAGGCCATGTCAGCACCGGTGAACCTGATTCCGCTACCACCACAGCTAGTCAAGGGCCGCGACACGCCCGTGGTCGCCTTCAAGCTGACCCCGCCGGGTGCTGGTCTGCCAGATCCAATATCCGAGGGGACACGTCATGAGTGACACCGACCTAGCCCTGCAGTTGCGCGGAGTGCGGAAGACCTTCGAGGCGGAGAACGCGCCTGTGCGTGCGCTGCGCGGCGTTGATCTAGACGTCAGCTGCGGCGAATATGTCGCCCTGACCGGACCTTCGGGCTGCGGCAAGTCGACGTTGCTGAACCTGGCTGCGGGGCTCGACCTCGCCGACGAAGGCACGATCTTCGTTTCCGGGGAAGAAGTCACCGGCCAGGGCGAGGATGAGCTGGCGCGGATGCGAAGGCGGCATATCGGCATCGTCTTCCAGTTCTTTAACCTGCTCGAGAGCATCACCGTGCTGGAGAACGTCGCGCTGGCGGCGATCATCGCCGGACGCAAGCGCCGGATCGCCTGAGACCAGGGCCAGGGACCTGCTGGACCTACTCGGTCTCGGCGACAAAGCCGGTGCCGTCCCCGGTGTGCTTTCGGGCGGGCAGCGGCAGCGCCTGGCCATTGCCAGGGCGCTAGCCAACGAGCCGACGCTGCTGCTGGCCGATGAGCCGACCGGAGCGCTGGACTCTGACGGCGGCCAGGAGGTCATCGAGTTGCTCCGCCGCCTGCACGGCAGCGGCCAGACGATCCTGCTGGTCACGCACGACAACGCCGTGGCCGATGCCGCGCAGCGGATCGTGCGGATGCTGGACGGCAGGATCCTGCCATCGGCTAACGCGGGCAGGGACGCACCTGGATTGACCATCCCGGTGCAGGCGTGATGGCGCGAGCGGCGGCGCAGCGCGCCGGGCCACCCGAGCTCGGCGTCAGCAAACCGGCCCGCGCCTCGGGCGGGGCGGCGGCTGACGGCGCGCTCACGAAGCCGGGCGGCACGGCACCACGGCGGATGCTGACCGGACTGCTTGGTCCCATCCTGGTCGTCATCGTCGTGGTGATCACCCTGCGCGTCCCGCTCCGTGCCGCTGCCTCGGCGTTGCAGCTGGTGGCCATCGGGCTTGTAGTGATCGTGGCGGTCTCCGCTGTAGGTTTGGCCCGTTCCCGCGAGCGCACCCCGCAGTGGCAGGTGGCGGCGGGAGCAGTTGCAGGCGCGCTGGCGCTGCTTTGCTACCGCATTGCCGGGCACACGGCCGGCAGCACCCAGCACGAGGCACTCGTCGGCTACAGCGTCGGCGCACTCCTCGTGATGGCGATCTCCGTGCATCTGGCACTCGGGCTACCTGACGGTCGGCTGACTCGCTCGCCGCAGATGGGACGAGGCGCGGCGGGCCGCGGCCGAACGGCGAGGCCGAGCCGGGCGCGGCGCGTGACGGTAGTCCTTGCTTATGGCGCGGCCGTCGCAGCTGGGCTGGTGCTGGGTATCGGGCGGCGTCCTGTCGGCGTGCCCGCAGGCACGCTCCTATGGGCGGCGGCACTGGCCATCACGCTTCCAGCGGTCCGGCTGCGGTACCTGGCGTCCGCGGGCCGCGACCGGGAGCGACTGCAATGGATTGGGGCGGGGGCCGTGCTCGCGGCCGGGGTGGCACTGGCCGTTACCGTCCTGCACCTTCTGGTTGCGTGGCCCGCTCAGCTTGCCGCTACGGCCACGGCCTGCACGGTCCTGCTGGCGATCAGCATGATCGCGGGCGAATTCAGTGCCCTCGGCCCCCTGGCAGGGCGGGCTCTGGTGCAGCTCATTGCCTTCGCGGGCTTCACGGTGGTGGTCTGCGCCATCTACATGATCGTGGTGCTCGGCGTCGGCCGCGGCCCGGCAACCGACAGCGACCGCGAGCTGCTCGGGCTTTCTATGCTGGCCGCAGCTATCGCGGCTATTGGCTACCTGCCCGCCAGGGACCGGCTGCTGGCCTGGGCGAAGCATGCGGTGTATGGCGCCCGGGAGGCACCGGACGAGGCGCTCCGCACCTTTGGCAGCCGCCTTTCCAGGGCCATCCCGATGGAGGAGCTGCTACTCCAGCTGGCTGAGTCGCTCCGCAAAAGCATGTCGCTGACGAGCGCTGAGGTTTACACCGGGACCGACGACGTGCTGGAGCGAACAGTGTCGGTCCCCGACTCCGGCCCGCGGTCGATCGTCGTGACGCCGCGCGAGCGGCCAGTCGTGACCAGGGCAGGCGTGTCCGGCAGCGCCTGGGCGACGGTCTGGCTGCCTGCCCTGCTCGACGGGCGGGAGCAGTCCCAGCTTCGCATCGCGCCAATCAGTCACGCAGGCGAGCTGCTCGGGCTGATCGTGGTTGAGCGACCCGCGTCAGGAGACAGCTTCAGCGATGAGGACGACCGGGTACTGACCGAACTGGCCAGGCAGGTCGGCCTCGCCTTCCACAACGCCCAGCTCGACTCCGCCTTGCAGAACTCGCTTGACGAGCTGCGGGCGCAAGCCGAGGCCCTCCGCGAGTCACGGGCCAGGATCGTGGCGAGCGGCGACGCGGAGCGGCGACGGCTTGAGCGCAACCTGCACGACGGGGCACAGCAGAACCTGGTCGCGCTCGCCGTCAGCCTGCGGCTCGCGCGGGATGTGCTCGCCGACGAGCCAGCGGCCGCAGCGCAGCTACTTGACCAGCTGGCCGACGACCTCAAGGTCACCATCCGGGAGCTACGCGATCTCGCGCACGGGATATACCCACCGCTGCTCGCTGACAGCGGGCTCGCCCGGGCCCTCGAGGCGGCCGCCAGCCGCAGCCCGCTCGCGGTCGCCGTCACGGCAGAGGGCCTGACGCGGTACTCGCCCGACATCGAGGCGGCGGTGTACTTCTGCTGCCTGGAGGCCTTGCAGAACGCGGCCAAACACGCGCCAGGGGCGACCGTGGCAGTCCGGGCGTGGGAGGAATCCGGTGGCCTGCTGTTCGCTGTCACCGACGACGGGCCTGGATTCGACGTGACGTCCGCCCGCAGCGGTCACGGGTACATGAACATGGCGGACCGACTCGGCGCAATCGGCGGGACCGTGCGCTGGCAATCAGAGCCCGGTCACGGCGCCACCGTGCAGGGCTCCATTCCGCTGGCCTGATCGCATCGCCAGCTGAGTCTGGACCGGCCTGGCCCACTGCGGGCGGACTGCCTCAGTCCGGTCCCGGCCACCCGGCATCGCGGTCCGCCCACATCCGCCGCAGGAGGTCGGCGCCGAGCCGCTCCTTGTTCACATAGCCGGCAGCGCCGCTGGCGCCCGCGTCGGCCGGCAGGTCGCGCATGTCGTACGTAGAGCACAGGATGACAACCGTCTCCGGATGCGACGCGAGGATCTGCCGCGTGGCCTCGATGCCGTTCATCTGCGGCATGTTGATGTCCATCAGCACGAGCTCCGGACGCAGTCGGTCCACCAGTTCGATGGCCTCGCGCCCGCTGCTAGCCTCGCCGGCCAGTTCGAACTCGTCCAAGCGGTGCAGCACTGCCTTCGCGGCGATCCGGAACGGTGCCTGATCATCCACTACGAGCACGGAATGCGAGCTGGCCACACCTGCAGTCTTACATGCAAGGCGGCTGAGGCCGAGGGTGCTGGCCTGAGGCCACAAGGGAGGGCAACATCCCGGAATCAGCCGGCTGCCTGGTGTTCGCTGAGGTAGAGCAGGACCGCCTTGACCCGGCGGTTCACGTCCCGCTCCTCGCTTAGACCAAGCTTTGCGAAGATCGAGTTCGTGTGTTTCTCAACCGCGCGCTCGGTGACGAACAGGGCCGAGGCGATCGCCGAGTTGCTCTTGCCCTGCGCCATCTCCGCCAGGATCTCGAGCTCCCGCGGCGTAAGTAGTGCCAGACTCTGCGGACTGTCCTGTGTCCGCGACCGGACAAGCTCATCGACGACCATCGGATCAATTACTGAGCCGCCTCCGGCCACCGCCCTGATGGCGCGGGCCAGCTCGTCCACGCTGCCGACCCGCTCCTTCAGCAGGTACGCCCGGCCCGCTGAGCCGTGCTCAAGCAACGCGACGGCATAGCCAGGCGCGACGTACTGGCTCAGCACGACCACGCCGGTACCCGGCTGATGCTGCCGGGTCCATGCCGCCGCCTGGATCCCCTCATCGGTGCCAGTGGGCGGCATCCTGATGTCTGTCACTACGACGTCCGGGCATTCGCGCTCGATCAACGCCAGGAGCGCCGGGCAGGTCACCGGCTGTTCCGACCAGCTCCATGTCCTCGTTGGCTGCCACCAGCCGGGAGATGCCTTCGCGCAGCAGCACGTGGTCTTCGGCGAGCACCACTCGGATTCTGCTCATCGCCGCAGATCGTACGCGCAGCGGACTGTTTCCGCAGCATAGGCGTCCGGGCTAGCCCGACCGTGGGGCTAGCTCACCCGCCAGAAGTGGTGCCGCCACACCTGCTGACAGCAGCCAGCGCAGGCACAATGACGGCATGGCACTTGCGTGGTATACCGCCAAGGCCACCTGGCGGCGGGCGTGGCGGATGACGCTACTGATCGCACTGATCGGCGGTTTGCTCGGCGCCGTCGCTCTGGGCGCCCTGGCGGGTGCGCGGCGGACCGACTCGGCTTACAGCCGGTACCTGCGGTCGGTGAACGCCAGCGACGTCATGGTTGACATTCCCGGGCCGATACTGCCGCTGATCCGCGACGTAGAAGCCGAACCGGGGGTGCTGTCCAGCGCTGCATGGATCGGCCTCGATGCGGCGCCGGTGATCAACGGCAAGATCGACCCGGCATTTCAGACTGCTGCACTCGCCGGCAGCCTGGACGGGGAGTTCTACCGGCAGGACAAGCTGACGGTGCTCTCTGGGAAGCTGCCGCCCGAGAGCTCCACAGGCGAAGTGATTCTCACCCCGCAGCTGGCCGCTCACTTTCACCTGACCGTCGGTGACCGCATGACCTGGCAGTTCTTTCGGATCACGGCCCAAGGAGAAGACAGCCCGACCAGGCGGACCACATTCACGGTCGCGGCGATCGCCGACGTCTCCCCGGCCTTGGTCGACGACTTCGACAATGTCGAAACGGCTATCCTGCCGACGGCCGCCACCGACCGGTACCTGAAAGTCGAGTGGTCGTTTGGCTGGGCCTCCCTGCGGCTGCGCGCGGGCGACGCCGGCGTTCGACTGCTAGGTCAGCAGCTCAACAAGCTCGCCGGCGCCGCCAAGCACAAATACCATTTCCCGTTCGTGTTCACGATCCGCCAGCTGTCCGTCGTCCAGCACGAGGCGCAGCAAGCCATTGAGCCGCAGGCGGTCGCACTCGCTGTACTCGGCGGACTAGCCGTCATTGCCCTGCTCGCGCTCATGACGCAGGGACTCGCGCAGTTGCTGACCAGGTCAGCCACCGACGCTCCGGCGCTGCGCGGAATGGGAGCCAGCCGCGCCGCAGCGGCAACCACAACGGCGGCATGGGGCACCGTGGCTGTCGCCGGCGCGGTATTAATCTCTGTTGGCGGCGCGATCGCTGTATCACCGCTGGCGCCGATCGGGCCGGTTCGGCTATTCGACCCAATCAAAGGCGTCCAGGCCGATTGGCTTGTGCTAGGCGACGGCGCAGCCGTCTTGTTGATCCTGCTGACTGCGGTGCTGGCCTGGCTGGCCTGGCGGGCGGTTCGCCGGGAGAGTGAGCTACCGTCGGCGCTGTCCTCCGCCATCGTCGGCGCGGTTACCAGGGCCGGTCTGCCGGTCACCGTAGTGGCCGGCATCCGGCACGCACTGGAGCGGGGATCCGGCCGGGTGCGCGCACCGGTCCGGGCAACACTGACCGGATCCGTGGTCGCCGTGACCGCGCTCGTCGCCGCGCTGGTCTTCGGGTCCAGCCTGACCGGCCTTGTTAGCCACCCGGCCGAGTACGGCTGGAACTGGGACCTCCTGATCCAGTCACAGGGCGGCTGGGGCAGCTGGCCGCCCGGCGCCCTCGACAAGCCCCTCGCTGGACAGTCGGGCGTGACCGGATGGTCGGAGCTAGGCTTCGCCCAGCTGAGCGTCCGTGGCGCCGAAGTCCCGGCGATGGGCGTCCTGCAGCACCCCGGTGAACATTCAGTCGAGCCGCCGACGACCAGCGGTCATCAGCTGTCCGGGCAGAATCAGATCGAGTTCGGCTCGACAACGATGCGTCAGCTCGGCCTGCACCTCGGGGACAAGCTTATGCTCGGCGACGATCCGCATCCGCTGACCGTCGTCGGCGTTACCACCCTGCCGTCGTTCGGTGTCGTGCTGACCGACCACGTGTCGCTCGGCCACGGCGCGATGCTGGAGTGGGCCACGTTGATGGACGTGCTCGGCTTGAAAACAGACCCCGCTGAGAACATCCAGACCTACGTCGCTAGCCCGGCTTACCCGGCGACTGTAGTCTTCGACGTTAGCTCGCAGGCCGTTGCCCGCATGCTGGTCGCCAAGATGGCGGCCCTTTCAGCCCAGACCGGCAGCCCCGGCGGAACCTATGCGCTGCCGCCTCAGCGTGGTGCCGCGGTTGTCAACGCCAGCCAGATGGGCAGCCAGCCACTTGCACTGGCGATGGGCGTCGCGGCCGCGGCGCTGCTCGCTCTCGGACTCACGATCCTCGCGTCGGTGCGGCAGCGGCGCGGCGAACTTGCGCTGCTGAAAGCGCTAGGACTGCGCGCCCGGCAGATCAGGGCCCTCATCGCCTGGCAGACCAGTACGATCCTGGTAGTGGCGGTCGCGGCCGGTGTGCCGCTCGGCGTCGCGGCTGGCCAGTGGGCATGGACGAGCTTCGCCAATTCGATCGGGGTCGTGCCGGCTCCGGTCGTGCCCGGTCGGTCCCTGCTCATCGGCGTGGTCCTCCTGCTCTTGGCCGGGAACCTGCTCGCGTCCTTGCCGGCGCTGCTGGCCGCGCGGATCGCGCCGGCAGCCACGTTGCGCACCCAGTAGCCCGGCTACGATCAGGTTCGTGAGCGATCTTGCATTCCCACGGTTCCCCCCTGGCTTCGCCTGGGGCGTCGCGACGGCCGCTTACCAGATTGAAGGCGCGGTGACGGAGGACGGCCGTGGCCAGTCGATCTGGGACACCTTCTGTCGTCAGCCGGGCGCGATACGAGACGGCCAGAATGGCGATGTCGCAGACGACCACTATCATCGCTGGCCCGAAGACGTCGCGCTCATGGCCAAGCTCGGCATCGGTACGTACCGGTTCTCGATTGCCTGGCCGCGGATCCAGCCGAGTGGTTCGGGGCCGGCCAACACGGCTGGCCTCGACTTTTACGACCGGCTTACCGATGGCCTGCTCGCCCGCGGCATTACGCCGATGCCCACGCTGTATCACTGGGACCTGCCGCAATCGCTGGAGGACGCGGGCGGCTGGATGACGCGCGACACGGCCTACAGGTTCGCGGAGTACGCTGCCCTGGCCGCAGACCGGCTCGCCGATCGGATCCCGGTCTGGATCACCCTGAACGAGCCGTTCGTGGTGACCGCGTTCGGGTACGCGCTGGGAGTCCACGCGCCGGGCAAGTCGCTCATGCTCGATGCGCTCGGCACTGCCCACCATCAGCTGCTCGGGCATGGCCTGGCCACCTCGGCGCTCCGCGCGGCCGGCGCGCGGCAGGTCGCTATCACCAACAACTACTCGCCAGCCTGGCCTGCGACTGACCAGGCGGCCGACGTGGCGGCGGCCGACGCTTACGATGCGCTGCACAACCGGATGTTCACCGATCCGGTGCTGCTCGGGCGATACCCGGACCTGACCGCGTTCGGCATCGGCGACGGCGGCCCTGAGTGCGCACGCGACGGCGATCTCGCTATCATCGCCGCGCCCATCGACGCCCTCGGGGTGAACTACTACTCCCCCACACGGCTCTCCGCGCTGCCTGAGTCGCCGTTGCCGTTCCAGATAGAGCCGATCCTCGGCTATCCCGTGACCGCATTCGGCTGGCCGGTCATTCCCGCGGGGCTGACCGAGCTTCTCACGACGCTGGCCAAGCGCTATGGCGACCAGCTGCCGCCCGTCTACATCACCGAGAACGGCTGTTCGGTCGAGGACGATCCGGACGCCGATGGCGTCATCGACGATCAGCCGCGCATCACCTACCTCGACGGGCACATCCGCGCCGTTGCGGACGCGATGCGGCCGGCGTCGACGTGCGCGGCTACCTCGTCTGGTCGCTGCTGGACAACTTCGAGTGGGCCGAGGGGTTCCACCAGCGTTTCGGGCTCGTCCACGTTGACTTCGCCACCCAGCGGCGCACGCCGAAGGCGTCGTTCGCCTGGTTTCGGGACCTGATCGCGGCCGAGAACTTGTCGGCCGGTGCGCAGGGGGACCAGGTCTAGTAAGCCAGCGCGGGCCGGGCGCGGAGCCACCCGCGATCGGTCAGCGTGGCAGCGACGAAGTGCGCCACGTCGGCGCGGGCGATCTTGCGTCCGCCCACGGGCGGGTAGTCAGGCCGGACGCGGTAACGGCGAGTCCCCTGATTGTCGACCAGCCGCGTGGCCCGCACGAGTGTCCAGTCCAGCTCGGTGGCACCGATCACCGACTCCATCTCGCGCACATCGGCGAAGGGCTTGGCCAGCATCCTGGGCAGGATGAACTTGATCAGAGCGCCAGTGTCCGGGTCGCCCTCAATAAAGGCCCCGGCCGCCGAGACACAGATCAGCCGACGCGCTCCCGACTTTTCCATGCCGGTGACGATCGCCCTGGCCGCTGTGGCCAGAAGCCCAGGCGTCTGCACCCCACGGGGACCCAGCGCAGATACCACCGCATCCGCACCGGTCAGCACTGCGGCGACCGCGCCTGCGTCCGTGGCGTCGCCCGTGATGACCGTCAGGCCAGCCGCACCAGACAGCGACGCAGGGTCGCGGGCGAGCGCCGCGACCTCGTGACCGGCCGCGAGAGCCCAGGTCAGCACGTCGCGCCCGATCCGGCCGCTGCCGCCTAGCAGCGCAACTCGCATGGCAAGCTCCTTCGCGGTCCCAGTAGTTCCTCAGCCAATGACAGCGGCGTGGCCTGCCGCATCATCACTGCTCTCCAGCTCGCCAGCCGTCACTCGGCGACGGCCGGCGCCCGCCGGCAGCGCCAGCATCAGGATGAAGCTGGCCAGGAAGACTCCGACCTGGAACCACAGCGTCCTGGTCAGCGCGGCGGCGAAGTCGGTCCGCACTGCCGTTGCTCCGGCCCCGGCGACGACCTGGCTTACCTGGCCCGGCAATGCCTGGCCGGCGGGCAGGTGACACGCGGCGGGCGTCACCGTCGGGTCCGCAGCCACGAGCCTGGCGTGCAGGCATTCGCCGAACTGCGCGGTGATACGGCCAGCCAGCGGCACCGGGACGTGCACGGCCGCTAGCCCTGACCGCAACTGCGGGGTGACGGTTGCGGCGGCGGAAGCCGACATGCTGCCGAGCAGTCCGAAGAAGATCACCCCGATGACCGCCACGCCAATCGAGGCGCCGAGCTGAAGGCCGGTGTTGAAGATGCCGGACGCCGATCCGGCGTCCTGCGTCTGCACGCCGGCGAGCAGGATGTCGGCCAGCGGCGCCAGCAGCGTGCCCATGCCGATTCCGGCGACGACGAGAGCCGGCACCATGTCCCAGGTGGTGACCGCGCCACCGAAATGGTGCACGGTGACGATGAGCGCGGCCATGCCAGCCGCCATCACGAGGGCGCCAGCCATGGTCACCCCGCGGCCGAACTTCGGCGCCAGCCGCGCTGCCGCGCCGGAGGCGATGAGGACCCCTCCCGAGAACGGCAGGAACGTTAGGCCGGCGTGCAGCGGCCCGAAGCCGAGGCCGACTTGGAGGAACAGCGTCAGGATCAGCGCGAACGATGTGACGCCGAGGAAGAAGGTGATCGCTATCACGATCCCGACCGCGAACGCGCGCTGGCGGAACAGGCCAAGCTGCACAAGTGGCGAGCCGTCCCGCCGGTCCTTGGCCCGCTCGTACACGATGAACACCGCCAGCATCGGCGCGGCCGCGGCCATCGATACAAACGTCCAGGCCGGCCAGCCGAGCTCACGGCCCTGCACGAGCGGGTAGAGCAGTAGCAGCAAGGCCGCTGAGATCAGCGCGACGCCGACAGGGTCAAGTCGCGGCGGGCGCGGAGCGCGCGACTCGCGGATCAGAAGGGTCGCCGCCGCTGCGGCGACGATTCCGACCGGCACGTTGATCAGGAAGATCGGCCGCCAGTCGAGGCCGAACAGGTTGTGCTGGGTCAGCAGTCCGCCCAGCAGCGGACCGCTGACGGTGCCGAGACCCGCCGTGACTCCGAACGCGGCCAGCGCCTTGATCCGTTCGGCGGCCGGGAAGATGACCTGGATCACCGACAGGACCTGCGGGATCATGATGGCGCCGAACGCGCCCTGCGCGACCCGGCTCGCGATCAGCATGCCAGGGCTCTGCGCCGCGCCGCACAGGGCCGACATCAGAGTGAAGCCGGTGACACCAATCAGGAACAGCCTTTTGCGGCCGAACGCGTCACCCAGCCTGCCGCCAGTGATCAGCACAAGCGCATACGCCAGCGTGTAGCCGGCGAGAGCCCACTGCACGTCGGCGTAGCTGGCATGCAAGTCGCGCTGGATCGACGGGATCGCGATATTCACGATCGAGATGTCAAGCAGGTTCATGAAGGCGGCCAGGAGCAGTACAACGAGCGTCAGCCAGCGGCGCGGATCGAGGCTGTCGCCTGAGGCATCACGAGGTGCCAGGATCTGAGGATCAGTTGCCATCGGAATCCTCCGGTCAGGAAGGTCGCTGCGCTTACATAACGAACCTAGCGTCTCGCGTTGCTATTGTCTAGGTAGATTAACTATTAAGGAGACGAGGCATGTCTGGCGATCCGCAGTGGGAGGTGCCGTGGCCCGCGCGACTCGAGGCCGAGTCCTGGAGTCCCGAGCGGGCCGAGCTGGCGATGGCCTTCATCGCGGCGATCAGAAAGACCGGTTCGCTGATGCATCTGATGAGCCAGGCAGCCGCTGATCGCATCGGCATCAACGCAACCGACTTGAACTGCCTCAACATCCTCAGCTTCAGCGGTCAGCTGACCGCCGGCGACCTGGCCAAGGCCACGGGCCTGACGACGGCCTCAATCACCGGCGTTGTGGACCGGCTCGAGGAGGCAGGTTTCGTCCGACGCGAACGTGACGCCGTCGACCGCAGGCGGGTACTCATTCACCTGAACGTGGAGCGCGCGCTGGGCACGGTCGGACCGGTGTTCGGCCCGATGATGGGAGCGTGGCAGCGCATGGCTGCTCAGTACAGCGACGACGAACTCCAGCTGATCGTCCTGTTCTACGACCAGATGGAACAGATCATCCGCGAGCACCTTGCCCGGCTCAGGGAGGCGTGATGACGGCGGAACTGGCGCACCCGCTCGACCCGCTCAGTGCGGACGAGATCAGGCACGTCGCAACCGCGTTACGCGAAGAAAAGGGTGTTGACCTGCGCTGGCGGTACGCCTCGATCGACCTGGTGGAGCCAGCGAAGGAGGACCTAGCGGCCCTCGACCGGGCCGTCGGCCGCGTGGCGGAGGCGATCTGCTGGAACACCGACGACGGCCAGGCCTACCGGGCACTGCTGTCCCTGCCCGATGGCGCCCTCACCCGCTGGGAGCATCTGCCGGGCATCCAGCCGAACATGACAGTCGACGAGTGGCACGAGTGCGACGAGATGCTCCGCAGGCACCCGGCCGTGACCGAGGCCCTCGCCAGGCGAGGCGTTACCGACATCAGCCTGGTGCTCACCGACGTCTGGGCGTACGGAGCGGCGCTCGTGCCGCCGCGATACGCAGGCCGGCGGATCGGCTGGGCGGACGTCTGGGCGCGGGGCACTAGCCAGGGCAATCCGTACGGCCATCACATCACCGGCCTGCACCCGGTTGTGGACCTCAATCGGATGGAAGTGCTTGAACTCGAGGACCACTGGGCCGATGGCGGCGAGCGGCCCAACGTGATGGGCGAGTACCTGCCCGAGCTCATTCCCATAACGCTGCGCGATGTCAGCCCGCTGCACGTGCACCAGCCCAACGGCGTCTCATTCACGCTGGACGGGCGGCTGCTGCGATGGCAGAACTGGGAACTGCGCCTCGGCTTCAATTACCGGGAAGGCCTCGTCCTGCACTCGGTCGGCTTCCACGACGCCGGGCGGCTGCGGCCGATCGCGCACCGGATGTCGTTTGCCGAGATGATCGTCCCGTACCGAGACGCGACGCCTGACCACTATCGCCGCACGGCCTTCGACATCGGCGAATGGGGGCTCGGGTTCATGACTACGTCGCTGGAGCGCGGCTGCGATTGCCTCGGCGAGATCCGCTATCTCGACGCAGTGCTCCACGACTCCCGCGGCGAACCGCGAACCATCCGCAATGCCGTCTGCATCCACGAGGAAGACGACGGCATCTTGTGGAAGCACGTGGACGAGCGCTCTGGCGCCGCCGTGCGGCGCGCGCGCCGGCTCGTCATCTCCTTCCACGTGACGGTGGCTAACTACGAGTATCTGGTCTACTGGCGTTTTTATCAGGATGGGAACATCGAGTGCGAGGTCCGCGCCACCGGCATCATGGTGACGTCGTACTTCCCGCCAGGCGCCCAGCCGCCGACGGGCACGCTCGTCGATGATCGCACCTACGCGCCGTATCACCAGCATTTCATCGTCGCGCGCCTCGACCTGGACATCGACGGGCAGCCCAACACTGTCTACGCGGTCGAGTCGCAGACATTGCCGGTCAGCGATGACAACCCGCTACGGCCTCGCGCTGGTGACGCGCGAGACGCCGCTGCGGACCGAGTCCGACGGCCGCCAGGACGTCGACTGGGACAGCCAGCGCGGCTGGAAAGTGGCAAGCGGCACGTCGGTCAACGGCCTGGGCGGACGTCCCGCGTACAAGCTCGTGCCGGGTGGCAGCTTCCCGTCGCTCATCGACGAGTCATCGCCCGCGTTCCAGCGAGCCCAGGCCATCGCCCACGCGCTGTGGGTGACGCCGTACTCGCCTGCCGAGCGATGGCCGTGCGGCGAGTTCCCTATCCAGAGCGAGACGGACCACGGGCTCCCGGCCTGGACCGCTCAGGACCGGTCGATCGAGGACGCCGACGTGGTCTGCTGGCACGTCTTCGGCCTGCACCACCTCACCAGGCCCGAGGACTGGCCGGTGATGCCAGTGGACCGGACGTCGTTCTGGCTGAAGCCGTGGGGCTTCTTCGATCGGAACCCGGCGCTCGACGTGCCACCCGCCCCGCACGGCGAGGATGACCGCTAAGTTTGCGTGTTATGACAGGTGCGGGTCGGTCGGCCGAGTCGGCACAGGGCGTCGTGGAGATTTACACCGATGGCGCGTGCAGTGGCAATCCGGGGCCCGGAGGCTGGGGCGCGGTGCTCACGTACGGCGGCCGCAGCAAGGAGCTGTGCGGCGGCGAGGCCACGCCGACGACCAACAACCGCATGGAGCTGATGGCTGCGATCCGGGCGTTGGAGAGCCTGACCCGGCGCTCGACCGTGCGGCTGCACACCGACAGCAGCTATCTAAGGAACGGGGTCATGTCCTGGCTCCCGACTTGGAAACGCAACGGCTGGAAGACCGCCAGTAAGCAGCCTGTCAAAAACGAGGACCTGTGGCGACGGCTGGATGCCGCCGCGGGCCAGCATGAGGTCCAGTGGCTCTGGGTCAAGGGTCACGCCGGCGACCCAGGGAACGAGCGCGCCGACGCGCTCGCCAACAAGGGCATGGCTGAGGCCGTCGCACGCTCGCGGCCGCAGGCCCGCCGATAGCCGCACAGAAAACTCGCTCTGGCGAGGCGGTAGCTCGCCTGGGCCCCGTGGTGGGTGAAACAGAAACTCGCTCTGGCGAGGCGGTAGCCTCGCCAGAGCGAGTAGGTGATTACCGGCCCCCCGGATTCATTTCAATGGGTCCCCCACTACACAGGATGACATGACAGTTACTGACGGTCTCCGCCGGGGCCGGTAATCGATAACTATGCCGCCTAATAACTGCTCCACTGGACCAACAGAACGCCTGAGCCGACAGCTTCAGTTCATTGCCGAAGCTGGCCGGCTCAAGGGAATCCTGCGGCAGACGACGCTGGCCGATCCGCCCAGACGGGAGAATTCAGCCGAGCACTCGTGGCACCTGACGGTGCTGGCTCTGACGCTCGCCGAGTACGCGCCGCCCGGCGCCGACTTGGCCCGCGTCGTGGCGATGCTCGCAGTGCACGACATCGTCGAGGTCGACGCTGGCGACCTCTCCGCCTACGCGCCGCCATCAGCTCAGGCGCGGCAGCAGTCAGCGGAGCGCGCCGCAGCGGATCGCCTGTTCGCCCTGCTGCCGTCCGACCAGGCTGGTGGCATGCGCAAGCTCTGGGACGAGTTCGAGGAACGGGTGACCGCCGAGGCGCGCTTCGCCAGGGCATTGGACCGCCTGCAGCCCATCCTGGAGAACGTCAAAGTTGGCGGCGGTACCTGGCGGGACCGCGGGGTGACCGCCGCGGATGTGCTGACCAAGGTGGCGCTGATCGAGGACGGCTCGCCTGAGCTTGGCCAGTTCGCCAGAGCAGCTCGTCGACAAGGCAGTCCGGGAAGGGATCCTGGCCGGTCGCGAGCTCGGCGGGCCAGTGAGCGTGGGGTCCTCGGAGCGCCGCGCTATCGGGGCCGTCTTCCTGCTATTCGGCGCCGATACAGGCACGTTCGCATCCCGACTGCCCTGGATCGTCGATCGTTTGCACCTGAGCAGCGGCATTCTCGGCGTTTCAGTAGGGCTCATGATGGCCGTCGGAGCGGTCGTGACCATACCGTTCGCTGCACGATTCGTCCACGGCCACGGCCCTCGGGCATCAACCAGAGTCCTGATTGCTGCCACAGGCGCAACGCTGGCCCTGCCGGCATTCGCGCCGAACGCGGCGGTCCTCGCCGGGGTGATGCTGCTAACCGGAGCTGTCTTCGGCACGTGCGACAACGCGGTGAACGCGCAGGGTGTCGAGGCTGAGCGACGTATTGGCCGGTCGATAATGTCAGGGTTGCATGGCATGTGGAGCCTGGGTGTGCTGGCTGGCGCACTGATCGGCTCGCTGGCCGCCCGCGAACATGTCGATCCGCGAGTTCAGTTCACGGTCATGGGCGCGGTCATCGCCGTCGGCGGTATAACAGCAACGTCGTGGTTCGTCAGCACGCCCTCTTCTGATGACGCCGTTACGGTCGACGCCCCGCGCTTCGTCTGGCCTCGCGGCATTATCTTGCTGATTGGTCTGGTGGGCTTCGCCTCCATCTTCGTCGAGACAGCCGGAAACGACTGGTCAGCCGTCTTCATGCACTGGGAGCTGCATGCCAGCCAGGCAAAGGCTGCGCTCGCGACCGGGACCTTCGCTGGATCGATGGCCGCCGGGCGACTGTGCGGCGACGCGGTGATCCGCCGGATCGGCGCCAGGCTTTGCGTGCGAGTTTGCGGGCTGCTCGGAACTGCCGGCTGCCTGCTCGTTGCCGTCAGCGCCAGCACCGGCTCGGCCCTGGCCGGATTCCTGCTCGTCGGCATCGGCGTGTCGGTCGTGATTCCGCTGGTCTTCGCGGCCGCCGGAAACTCCGGGTCGAGCGCGGCCATTGGCGTGGCCGGAGTCGCGACCGTCAGCTATGGGGCCGGTCTGGCTGCCCCGAGCGCTATGGGCGGGATCGCCGACGTGTCTTCGCTACGGGTGGCGTTTGCTGTTGCGGCGCTATTCGCCTTCGCTGTCGCGGCCGGAGCCGGTCTGCTCCAGCGGCCGGCCAGCGTTTCAGCAAGGCCTGAGCCCATGCCGGATTAGGTGGTCAGAAGAAGATCAGCTTGACGGCAGAGATGACGCCGATCAGAACGACGAAGATCCGCAAGACAACCGGCGGCAACTGCCTGCCAAACCTGGCACCGAGGAAGCCGCCGACCGTTGAGCCGACGGCGATCAGCAGCACAACGAGCCAGGCCACGTGCGCGAAGATGACATAGACGACGGCGGCGGTGCCGTTGACGATGGTGACAAGTACGTTCTTCGCGCCGTTGACGCGCTGCATGCTCTCGTCCAGGAACGTACCGAGCAGGCCTATGACCAGGACGCCTTGCGCGGCACCGAAGTATCCACCGTATGCCGCTGAAGCGAACATGCCAGCTCCGAGCACCGGGCCGGTCCTCTCCCGGCCCGGTGCAGCGTCGTCGTTGAGTTCGCCTAGCCGTTTGCGGCGGGCGATGATCCGGGTGCTTAGCCATGGCTGGACGAGCACGAGCAGGCAGGCGACAAGGATCAGCGCGGGCACGATGAGCTTGAACGACGTCGACGGCAGCGAGAGGAGCGCGGCCGCGCCTGCGACCGAGCCCGCGGCCGCGATGACGCCGAGCCTGAGCAGCCGGGGTCGCTGGCCGGCGAGCTCGCGCCGGTAACCGACGGCCCCGCTGATGTTCCCGGAAACCAGGCCAACGTTGTTGGAGACATTGGCCACGACCGGCGGGAAGCCGAAGGCAAGCAGCGTTGGGAACGTGATCAGCGAGCCGGATCCGACGACGGCATTGACCGCGCCCGCCGCCACGCCTGCTCCGAGGATCGAGAGCGCCTCAGCCGGGCCCACATGTTCCTCGCATGAGCTTGATCGTAAACGTGGGCACGACGGGGCGCACCGTGAGCAGGGACACAGGAAGCCGGGCCGGCGATCCGGCCGTCAAGCGAGCGGCACGGCGCGCGCGGACCAGCGGGCTGCTCTACGTTCCACCTCGAGCGGCATGCCGAAACACCGGGAGAGGTTCCGTTCGGTGAAGACGTCGGCCAGCGGCCCGGCGGCCAGCACCGCGCCGCGCCGCATCAGCATCGCGTGCGTGAAGCCCTCCGGGACTTCCTCGACATGGTGGGTGACCATGATCATCATCGGGGAGCGGGAATCGCGCAGCAGCCCGGCAATCCGCTGGAGCAGGTCCTCCCGGCCGCCAAGGTCGAGGCCGGCCGCAGGCTCGTCCAGCAGCAAGAGCTCCGGGTCCGCCATCAACGACCGCGCGATCTGGACGCGCTTGCGCTCACCCTCCGAGAGCGAGACGAAACGCCGCCGGATCAGATGCGCACAGCCGAGCGCGTCCAGCAACTCGACAGCCCTCGTCACGTCGGCGGAATCGTAGTCCTCGGCGTCGCGGCCGAGGATTCCGTAGGACGCTGTCAGCACCAGGTCGATGACCTTCTCTTGCGCGGGGACCTGGTCGGCAATGGCCGAGCTCGACATTCCGATCCGGGTGCGCAGGTCGGCGATGTCGGCCTCGTGCAGCGGTTCGCCGAGGACCTCGACGGTGCCATGCGTGGCCGGCAGCAATGTGGCGACCACCTGGAGCAGCGTGGTCTTCCCCGCTCCATTCGGACCGATGATGACCCAGCTCTCGTCGCTAAACGCAGTCCACGTGACATCGCGAAGCAACATCGACCTGTCGTATCGGACCCCAATCCCTCGCAGCTTCACTACTTCAGCCGCCATCCGGACTTCAGCCGCCATCCGGTTCCTTTCGAGCGCTACCGTCACAGCTCGAACCTACGGTATGCCGTCAGACTGGCCGTGGTCCGCCGCCAACGTGGCGGACAGCGAGCAGAGCCGCTTGCGTCCGGTCCGCAACGCCGAGCTTGGCCAGGACGGCGCTCACATGGGTCTTGACTGTCTTCTCCGAGACGCTCAGTATCGTGGCAATTTCACGGTTCGAGCGGCCATCGGCGAGCAAGGCCAGCACCTCCCGCTCGCGAGCCGTCAGTGCCCGGATGCCCCGCGAATCGGCGCTAGGCCGCGCTGCTACGAGCCCGGCCGCGTCCGACGCCAGCACGGTATGACCGTCGTGCACCGAGCGAATGGCCCGCACCAGAGCGTCCGGATCGACGTCCTTGTACAGGAAGCCTGCGGCTCCGGCCTGGAGCGCGAGTGCCGGGCCGGTCGGCCCGGACGCGCTAGTCAAGACCAGCACACGGGTAGGCGCGCCGTGAGCCCGCAGCTCGTTGAGCACGTCAAGGCCGTCCAGGCCAGGCAGCTTCAGGTCCAGGACCAGAACGTCCGGTACCTGCTGCAGGGTCAGCCGGACAGCGGCGTGGCCATCGCTGGCTTCGCCCACAAGATCGATGTCATCTTGGACGTCGAGCAGCACGGCCAGCCCCTGCCGGACTACCGGGTGGTCGTCGGCAATGACGACCGTGATCGGGCTGGCGCCGCTCATGCCGGCTCCCCAGAGTGGTCGGAGCCCGCGTACGGCCGATCGGTGGGCCGCGCGTCGGGCACGGTGATGCTGAGTCGGATCCTCGTTCCTGTGCCCTTTGCTGAGGTGATGGTTAGCCTGGCGCCGACCGACCGGGCTCGCTCGCGCATCGACGCCAGGCCGAGACCCGCCCGTGGCGCGCTCGGCTCGAAGCCGCAGCCATCGTCACCAATTTCCAGCACAACCGCCCGCTGTCGCCTGGACAGGCTCACAGTGATCTGCCTGGCGCCTGAGTGGCGTAGGGCGTTGCTGATCGCTTCCTGAGCCACGCGATAGATCACGGTGTCCTGCTGCGGACCGAGTGCAGGCAGCTCCGCTGTCCGTACCACGACCTCAGTTCCGTGGGTCCGGCCTGCCAGTAGTGCATAGGCGCGCACCGAGCTGACCAGGCCCCCGGCCGCGAGCTCGGGCGGCGTTAGCCCGTCGATCACGGCCCGCAGCTCTGCATGTGCCTGGCCGGCCAGTTCGGCCACGCTGCCGATCTCCTCGATGGCGCGCCCGGCGTCACGCTCGACGAGGATGGCCGCCGCCCTCGCCTTGGCCCGAATGCTGAACAGCTTCTGCGATACCGCGTCGTGAAGGTCCCTCGCGAGCCTTGCTCTCTCTTGCAGTACCGAGAGCTCGCGGCCGCGCTCGTAAAGCCGCGCGTTGGTCAGGGCGATGGCGGCGTGCGCGGCGAACAAGCTGACCACTCGCTCGTCCCGTTCGGTGAAGCCGCCGGGCACCGTCTTGCAGGCCGCGAAGATGAAGCCGAGTACGTCGGCACCGTCCCTGATCGGCACGCCAAGAATGTCGGTGAGCTCCGGATGGGCCGCGGGCCAGCCCCAGAAGCGCGGATCGGCGCGGATGTCGTCGAGCCTGAGCGGCTTGCCCTCGCGCAGCATCACCGCCAGCATGCCGTGCTGGCGCGGCAGCGGGCCGATCGCCGCCTGCTCACGGGCAGTCAGGCCATCGACGACGAATTCGGCGAAAGTGCCCCCCTCGCCTGGCACGCCGAGCGCGGCATACCTGGCGCCTGCCAGCGAGCGCGCGGCTCGCACGATCTTGCCGAGCACATCGCGTACCGACAGCTGGCTGGAGACAGCCAGCACAACAGTGCTGACCTGCTCGAACATTTCATCCTGACCGGCCTCGGCGGCTGGTCGCGGCTCCTGGCCCATACGACTGACGGTACCTGCGCTTCGAGCGCAGCGGATCGGCCTCGGGTCCTAGGACTAAGGTCGCATCCCGGCTGGTCCGCAGCCCGATGTGCCGGGCATGAGGGCTGCCTAGCGTCGGTGCTATGACTACTTCACCTGTAGCGGTTATCACTGGCGCATCGCGCGGACTCGGCCGCGCCGTCGCCGAAGCGCTCGCGGCGGCCGGATACATCATCATCATCGACGCACGTGACTGCCTGGCGCTGCAAGCATCGGCTGCAGCAATCCGCGCCCGCCACGACTTGCCACTGCGGTCTGTGCTGGCCGTTCCCGGTGACCTCACCGATGGGGCACACCGGGCCGAGCTCGCCGTCGCGGCAGCTGAGCTTGGCGGCGCGAACCTGCTGGTAAACAACGCGGGGACCCTCGGCGCCAGCCCACTGCCCGCGCTCGCCGACTATCCGATCGGCGACCTGAGGGCGTCGCTGGAGGTCAACGTAGTGGCTCCGATCGCGCTGACACAGCTGCTCTTGCCTGACCTGCGCAGGCTCGGTGGATCCGTGCTCAGCGTGACCTCAGACGCTGCCATCGAGGCCTACGCGGGCTGGGGCGGCTACGGCGCCGCGAAGGCGGCCCTCGAGCAGGCCTGCCATGTGCTGGCCGCCGAGGAGCCAGCCGTCAGGGTGTGGCGTGTCGATCCCGGTGACTTGCACACCAGCATGCACCAGCAGGCATTCCCCGGCGAGGACATCTCCGATCGGCCACTACCAGAGACCGTTGTCCCGGCCTTCCTGCGGCTCATCAGCGAGCGAATGCCCAGCGGCCGGTACCGCGCGGCCGACCTGATGCCGGCGGCCGCCGCGCGCGCGGGGGCGTCGTCATGACGGCCACGATCGAACCTGCTGCCGTCGCCTTTCAACTACGGCCGGATCTTGAGGCACACGAGCCGCCCGAAGCACGGGGAACCACCAGGGATGACATCCGATTGCTCGTCAGCAGGACCGCCGCAGCCGAGCTAGCCGAGCACAAGTTCGGAGAGCTACCGGACCTGCTGCTGCCTGGCGATCTCGTAGTGGTGAACAACTCGGCCACGATCCCGGCGGCAGTGGCAGTGATCTACTCGACAGCGGACAGCGGCCCCCTGACCGTGCATTTCTCCACCGCCATGCCGTCCGGGGACTGGCTGATCGAGCTGCGCTCCGGCAGAGAGCCGACCACGGTGCCGTGTGACGCCGGCACCAGCGGCATGCGGCTTGAACTGTCTGGCGGCGCCGCGCTAAGGCTGACCGAGCGCTTCTCCGAGCGCCTCTGGCGCGGCAAGCTGTCGACCGCGGTGATCCCGTATCTGATCCGTCATGGGCAGCCCATCAGGTACTCGTATGTACCGCGGTCGTGGCCGATCGAGGCCTACCAGACTGTCTTCGCGACCTGGCCCGGCAGCGCCGAAATGCCGAGCGCCGCGCGGCCATTTACGCCGGAGATCGTGACCAAGCTTGTCAGCCGGGGCGTCAGCATCGCGCCCATCACACTGCACACCGGCGTGTCCTCGCTCGAAGGGGGCGAGGATCCCTACCCCGAGTCCTATGACGTACCCGCGGCTACGGCGCGCCTGGTGAACCTGACCAAGCGGTCCGGTGGCCGCGTCATCGCGGTCGGCACTACGGTGGTCCGGGCGCTCGAAAGTGCCTCGCTGACGGCGAGAAGCGCAATCGAGGGTCCCGTCGCGGCCTCGGCCGGCTGGACATCGCACATAGTGACCAGGGACACCGGGGTGGCAGTCGTGGATGGCTTGCTCACGGGCCTGCACGAGCCCCTGTCCACGCACCTGTGGATGCTCGCCGCGTTCGCCGACGATGCCCTCCTGAGCCAGTGCTACCAGGTCGCTGCAGACGGCGGGTACCGCTGGCATGAGTTCGGCGACGTGCACCTTCTGCTGCCCTGAGGAGGCCGTCTCCCGGCCTGGGCAACGGCGGCGCACCCGACTGCCTGCCTGGTCCCGCTACTGGATAGCGTTAACACCGCTATGTCCGTTCCGCAGATCACCCTCCTGGTCACCCTGACCGGTCGTGACCGGCCGGGGGTAACCTCGCGCCTGTTCGCCGTGCTCTCCGGCCACGAGCTGTCAGTCCTCGACGTCGAACAGGTAGTGATCCGCGGTCGGCTCGTACTCGGCGTCCTGCTGTCGGGCAGGAGCGCGCCGGATCTGACGTCGATTCACCGGCAGATCACCGCGCTGGCTGCCGATATGGGGATGGAAGCCGAGATCACCATGGGCTCGGGTGAGCCGCCACAGCGTATACGGGGCCGTCTGCACGTGACCGTGCTCGGCAGCCCGCTGTTGCCGTCCGCCATCGCCGCTATCGCCGGCCGGATCGCCGCCAGCGGCGCGAATATCGACAGGATCGGCCGGCTGGCGAACCGCCCCGTTACCTGCATTGAGCTTGAAGTTTCTGGCGCCGACCCAGCCGGGCTCCGCACAGTGCTCGCACGTGAGTCGGTCGAGCTTGGCGTCGACGTCGCCGTCCAGCGGGCCGGCCTGCACCGTCGCGCTATGCGGCTGGTCGTCATGGACGTCGACTCGACACTGCTCCAGGACGAGGCCATCGACTTGCTTGCTGCCCGGGCAGGCTGTGCGGCACAGGTACGCGAGATCACGGCAGCGGCCATGCGCGGCGAGCTGGACTTCGCGGATTCGCTGCGCGAACGCGTCGCGCTGCTGGCCGGGCACGACGCGTCGATCATCGACGAGGTGCTCGGCCGGCTGCGGCTGGCGCCAGGCGCGCGGACGCTGATCCGGACGCTGAAGCGCCTTGGCTACCGGTGCGGTGTCGTGAGCGGCGGGTTCACCCAGGTCACTGACTGGCTGACCGCCGAGCTCGGACTCGACTTCGCCGAGGCCAACGCGCTGGAGATCGCCGAGGGAAAGCTCACGGGCCGGGTCCTCGGTCAGGTGGTCGACCGAGCCGGCAAGGAGCGCGCGCTGCGAAACTTCGCTGCGGCAGCGGGTGTGCCGCTCAGCCAGACAGTTGCCGTGGGCGATGGTGCCAACGACCTGGACATGATCTCGGTAGCCGGGCTAGGCATCGCCTACAACGCCAAGCCCGCCGTCCGGAACGCCGCCGACACCTCGCTCAGCGTCCCGCACCTCGACGCCATCTTGTATCTGCTCGGTATCAGCCGGGACGACGTCGAGGCTGCTGACGCCGAAGATCCGCCACTGGCACCGAGCTCGCTGACCCCGCGAGCGGCCCAAAGCTAGCCTGGCTCAGGACTAGACGGTGGGCTCGGCGTCTCGTGGCGTCCACGACGCGAGCAGCTCACCACTCCCAGCGGCCAGATCAGCCCAGATCGAAGGCACTCTCATGACGGCGATGGCGGCCGTCGGGAAGGCGGGCTCGGTACCAGTGAGCAGCTGGACAAGCCCGGCCGCGGCTGGGTTATGGCCGATGTACAACAGCGTCGCGCAGTCCTCACTGGTTTCCCTGACGACCTCGGCCACGTCTTCGCTGTCGGCCTGGTAGAGGCGCTGCTCAGCGGAGAAATCGGGTCGGCGGGAAGACGTCTCAGCCAGCAGCGTCCCCGACAAGTTCTGCCAGGTTTGCCGCGTGCGCCTGGCTGCCGAGCAGAGCACCAGATCAGGCTGCAGCCCGCTGGCGGCGAGCCACCGACCAGCCGCGGCGCTGTCGCGCTGGCCTCGCGGCCGCAGGGCTCGCTCGAAGTCCGGGCCGCCTGGCAGCTCACCTGCTTTTGCGTGCCGCATCACGATCAGCGTGTGGCCGTTCTGCATGCCACCCATCGTCTGACAGCCGGCTACCGGCCGTCCGGTCGGGGCGCGGTCAAACCGCTACCGGAATGTGCTGACCAGCCTGGGTGACAGCCAGCGCTGCCCGATGGCACCGGATCTGACCGGAAATGACGGCGGGCGGCGGATCAGCTGACCCGCCGCCCGCTCCAGCCAGGCCGCTCAAACCCTGCTTGCCGTCAGGCGGTCACCTGATCCGCCGGCGCCTTGGCCTCGGTGTCGCCGCCGGCGATGCTGGTCGAGCGGCGCTTCGCGATGACGATTGCGGCGACGATGATGCCGAATGCCACGATCGCAACCCCGGCGCGCAGCCCCAGGTTGTCGCTGTACTCGACGACGCTGGTCGCGACCAGCAGCGACACCAGGTTCATCACCTTGATCAACGGGTTGATAGCCGGGCCGGCCGTATCCTTGAAGGGGTCGCCGACAGTGTCACCGATAATCGTGGCCTCATGCGCGGGCGAGCCCTTGCCTCCGTGATGCCCGTCCTCGACTAGCTTCTTGGCATTGTCCCAGGCACCACCGGAGTTGGCGAGGAAGACGGCCATCAAGGCGCCGGCCGCGATCGCCCCGGCCAGGTATGAGCCGAGCGGCGCGTAGCCGAACGCGAACCCCACAGTGATCGGCATCAGTACCGCCAGCAGACCCGGTGTCGCCAGCTCGCGCAGCGAGTCCCTGGTGCAGATGTCCACCACTCGGCCGTACTCGGGTTTCTCGGTGTAGTCCATGATGCCCGGATGGTTGCGGAACTGGTCCCGGACCTCGAACACCACCCGGCCAGCGGCCCGGCCTACCGCCATGATGAGCAGGCCGGCGAAGAAAAACACCACGGAGGCGCCGATGATGAGACCGAACAGGTCGTTCGGCGCGTCGATGCCCAGGCTGAACCCGCCCAGGTGTTTGACGAGGAGCTCCGCGGTCACCTGGGTACGGAACGCGCCGAACAGCGCCGTGGCGGCCAGCACTGCGGTAGCGATCGCGATGCCCTTGGTGATGGCCTTCGTGGTGTTGCCCACCGCGTCCAGCTGGGTGAGAACCTGAGCTGCCTCGCCTTCGACCTCGCCAGACATCTCGGCGATGCCCTGGGCGTTGTCGGAGACCGGGCCGAAGGTGTCCATCGAGACGATGACGCCGACCGTCGTCAGCAGCCCGGTGCCGGCCAGCGCTACCGCGAATAGCGCGATCGTGGGGTTGCCGGTCCCGAGCAGGAAGGCGCAGTAGACGGCGCCACCGATCAGGAGCGCGGAGTAGACAGCCGACTCAAGCCCGACCGAAATGCCGGAGAGGATCACGGTCGCCGGCCCGGTCACCGAGCTCTCGCCGATCTCCTTCACTGGCTTGCGGCTGGTCTCGGTGAAATAGCCGGTCAGTAGTTGGATAGCGCTCGCCAGGACGAGGCCAACCACCACGGCGCCGATGGCCAGGAGCCGTGGGTTGCCGTTGTGGTGCAGGATTGCGGGGTCAGTGATGCCCGACAGCCCGCTGAACTTCGACGGCAGGTAGACGAAGGCCGCGATGATCACCAGCACCAGCGAGATGATCGCGGAGGCGAAGAACCCGCGATTAATCGCCGTCATGCCGCTCCGGTCGTTCTTCCGCGGCGCCACCAGGAAGATGCCGAACATGGCCGTGATGACGCCGATCATCGGCACGATCAGCGGGAAGACCAGGCCTTGCGAACCGAATGCGACCTTGCCCAGGATCAGCGCCGCGACCAGCGTTACCGCGTAGGACTCAAACAGGTCCGCTGCCATGCCGGCGCAGTCGCCAACGTTGTCGCCGACGTTGTCGGCGATGGTCGCAGCGTTGCGTGGGTCGTCTTCCGGGATCCCCTTCTCCACCTTGCCGACCAGGTCGGCGCCGACGTCGGCCGCCTTGGTAAAGATGCCGCCGCCGACCCGCATGAACATGGCGAGCAGGGCGGCGCCGAAGCCGAAGCCCTCGAGCACACTGGATGCGTTAGAGCGGTACAAGATCACGACAATGGCGGCCCCGAACAGACCCAGGCCAACGGTGAACATGCCGGCCACGCCGCCGGTGCGGAACGCAATCCGCATCGCCGAGCGCTCGCCAGACTCCTTGGCTGCGGCAGCCACCCGGACGTTGCCACGCACGGCCAGCCACATGCCAGTAAACCCGGTAACAGCGGAAAACAGCGCCCCGACGAGGAAGAAGATGGACCGGCCAAAGCGAACGGACTCGTTGACGGCAGGCAGCACGAGCAGCACGAAGAAGATCAGCACGACGAAGACGCTCAGCGTCCTGAACTGCCGCCGCAGGTAAGCCGCCGCGCCTTCCTGGACCGCCTTGGCGATCTCCTGCATCTTCGGCGTACCCTGACTGGCCGCCAGCACGTCCCTGACCAGCCAGCCCGCGACGGCAAGCGCCATCAGCGCGATGACGGCCACCACGGCTACCCAGGCGAGATTGCCCCCGGTTACTGTGGCGCCTCCTCCCAGGGCGAGGGTGTGCGACATCCGTCCTCCTTGACAGGGGATTACAAGCTAGTACCGAGCCGATGCGCGCTGCACTGCCCGGCGGCGTAGTCCGCTGCGATCCGCCCTGGTAGCCGTGCTATTGCACGCCAGAGCGGACCCGCGACGTGCCGGGAGTCTACGCATCCTGGTAAGCGGATGGTAAATCGGGTGCGCTTACTTACGCTGTCGCGACGAATTCGTGACGTAACGGTTGTCGTGAAGTGATGGTCGCTGCCAGTTACAGCCAAACCATTACACAGAGTCACGAGGAGCCAAGTCACGGGGATCCAAGTCACCTGAAGGAAGGGTCGCGGCGAGGCACGGCTTACCGAGACAGGCCGGCCGATGGCCAGCTCATCCGGATGATCGTGCCAGCGGCCGTCTCGCTGATCTGCACGTCGTCGGCCAGGCTCTCGATCACCGCGATGCCAAGACCGGCAGGCAGACCACCGTTGCTATCGACGGCCAGGCTGTCCGCAGCCGCTCCTGGTCCCGCCTGGCCTGCTGGCCAGAGCGCCCCTGGCGCGCAATTGTCGGTGACTTCAACCTCAAAGCGACCAGCCAGATCGGTCAGCGCCAGCCGGACCGGCTCCGCCGGACAGTAGAGCTGGTGGCCTTCCACGGCACGGGAGCACGCCTCGCCGACCGCGAGCCTGACCTCATCAAGCAGTGACTCATCAACGCCACTGCGCCTCGCGACCGCCGTGGCGACGAGCCTGGCCGTCCGGACATGCGCAGGCAGCGCCGTGAAGCTCAGCTCGACAGTTGCCATCTCAGTGTCGCCTGGATCTCGGTGTTGGCCTGGATCTCGGTATTCGCCTGGATATCACTGTGACTTGATCAGTCGCCGGGTCCTACTTCTCAGCCCGGCGGGCAGCGATTGCCTCGTCGACCGTGTCGTGGATGCCGAATACCTTGGTCAGACCGGTGATCCGGAAAATCTTCAGGATCCGCTCCTGGGTACAGACGAGATCCAGCGAACCGTCATGCGCGCGCACTCGCTTCAGGCCGCCGACAAGCACTCCAAGCCCGGTGGAGTCGAGGAACTCGACCTTCTCCATATTTACCACGAGCTGGTAGAAACGGCTGTTGACTAGCTCGATGAGAAGTTCACGCAAGCGCGGAGCGGTGTAGACGTCGATCTCGCCTTCTACGTCGACGATCTCGATCCCATCCTTGCTGTGGTGGTCTAGCTTCAGATCCACAAATCCTCCAGCGCCTTACGGCGATCATGGCTTCCGGTGGCCGGCGTGCAGTGCCTATCGTTGCCCAGCCTGTCATGTGCGGGCGTACTCGTGCTGCCCAGCGGGCAGCACAACATGCCCTGTCGCGCATTCAACCACGCCCTGCTGTTATTCCTATACCAGATCGCCGTCGCAGGCACCTTGCGCCATGCGACACACTGGGATCCGATGGTTTGGGTACCGCCGCCTGCAACCGGCGAGCCGCCGCTGCCTGGTCCCGGCAGCGCGTCTGACGACGCCGGCCGGTTGCGCGCGGCCAGCGGCGGCACCGCGGCCATCCTCGCGGCCGGCGTCGACGCGGGCCGCGTTACGTACAAAACGGTACTGCCTGGCCGGGTAGGCCAGCACGCGGCCTGGCCAGGCTGGATCCCGGCCGAGCTGATCGCAGCACTGACGGGCGCCGGCATCTCGGCCCCGTGGGTCCATCAGGCAGAGGCGGCCGATCTCGCCCGATCCGGGCAAAGCATCATAATCTCAACAGGAACGGCGTCGGGCAAATCGCTCGGATACCTGCTGCCCGCACTGGCTGGCATCCTGGGCGGCGGTACCGCTCTTTACCTCGCGCCTACGAGGGCACTGGCCGCCGATCAGCTGAAGCTGATCCGCTCACTCGGCCTGGACCGGGTCAGGGCCGCTGTAGTCGACGGCGACACGCCATGGACGGAGCGGACCAGGGCCCGGTCGCATGCGAACTACCTGCTCACCACACCGGACATGCTGCACCAGTCGCTGCTGCCCAGCCATTCCCGGTGGAACGGGTTCCTCCGGCGACTGCGGTACGTCATCGTCGACGAGTGCCACACCTATCGCGGTGTCTTCGGCTCGCATGTGGCGCATGTGCTACGTCGCCTGCGCCGGGTTGCGTATCACCACAGCGCGAGTGACCCCGTGTTCATCCTGGCGTCGGCCACCATCAGCGAGCCGGCCAGGTGCGGCGCACTGTTGACTGGTCGCGCCGTGGTCGCCGTGGCTACCGACGGAGCGCCACGTGCGCCGCTGACATTCGCACTGTGGGAGCCGCCGCTGACGGGGGCGCGGGGCGAGGCGGGTGCCCGCGTCCGTAGGGCGGCCACGACCGAGGCCGCTCAGTTGCTGGCCGAGCTGGTAAGCAGCCACGTGCCAGCGCTGGTCTTCGTGCGCTCGCGCCGCGGAGCGGAGTCGGTAGCGCAGTCTGCCCGGCGCCACCTGGTCGAAAGCGGGGCGTCGCATCTGGCCGAACGCGTCGCCGCCTACAGGTCTGGCTACCTGCCAGCCGAGCGCCGGGCGCTGGAGGAAGCCCTGCGAACCGGCGAGATCACCGGCCTGTCCGCAACGACAGCGCTGGAGCTTGGGGTGAACGTGACCGGGCTGGACGCGGTGCTGATGGCCGGCTGGCCCGGCACCAGGGCCGCGCTCTGGCAGCAAGCGGGCCGCGCCGGGCGCGCCGGGCGCGAGGCCGTCGCGATTCTCATCGCTCGCGACGACCCGCTTGACACTTACCTGGTGCACCACCCGGAAGCGCTGATCGGCGCGCCAGTCGAGACTACGGTGCTCGACCCTGACAATTCCTACGTCCTGGCGCCCCATCTGTGCGCTGCTGCTGCGGAGCTGCCACTAACTGCGCACGATCTGGCCAGATTCAGCCCGGTCGCTGCGCAACTCGCAGACAGCATGGCAGCTGACGGCTTGCTGCGCGGCCGGGCCGGCCGGTGGTTCTGCACCCGGCAAGGACTGACGACCCGCGCTAGCCTGCGCGGCACCGACGGCTGGCCAGTCCGCATCGTTGAGCACACGACCGGCCGTTTGGTCGGCACTGTCGACGAGCCGTCCGCGCATTTCCTCGCCCATACCGGCGCGGTCTACCAGCACCAGAGCGAAACCTACCTCGTCAACAAGCTGGACCTGACCGAGCGGATTGCCCTGGTCGAGCTTGCCGATCCGGGCTACGCCACTGTGACACGCGAGGTCACCAGCGTGGAACTCGTCAGGGAACTCGCTCGGGCTGACTGGGGATCTGCCCGCATCTGTTTCGGCGACGTACTCGTAACCCGTCAGGTGGTCTCCTACGCGCGCCGCAGTGCGGAGACCGGTCTGCTGTTGAGCGAGGATCTGCTCGACCTGCCAGAGCGGCGGTTGCCGACGCGCGCAGTCTGGTGGACCATCTCCGCCGAGCAACGCGCCGTACTGGCCACGGCCGGGATCGATCTGCCTGGTGCCGCGCATGCGGCCGAGCATGCCGCTATCGGCCTGCTCCCGCTCGTCGCGGCCTGCGACCGGTGGGATGTCGGCGGCGTGTCAGCCGACTCGCACCCGGCTACCGGCAAGCTAACTGTCTTTGTTTACGACGGTCACGCCGGCGGCGCCGGATTCGCTGAACGCGGATTCGCGGCGGCTTCGGCATGGCTCACGGCAACGGCCGACGCCATTGCTGGCTGCGAATGCGCGGCTGGCTGCCCGTCATGCATTCAGTCACCGAAATGCGGAAATGGAAATCACCCGCTTGCCAAGGACGGTGCGGTGACATTGCTGCGCAGCTTGCTTGCTGGCGCAGGAGGACGAGCTGAGCTTCCTGACCACGAGTTCGCAGCGAGTCAAGAGCACGACCGAGGTACCGCCGAGGAAATTGCCGCCAGAGTGCGTTAGCCGCCTAACTCTGCCCGGACATGGGGCGACCCCCGTCGGGGGGGAGAACGGGGGTCGCCATACGGTCCGGCTCCGGGGGGGCAGAGCCGGGTCCGTTACTCAAGGAAGCCTAGTTGCAATCGGGGCAAGTTACCAGCCGGTCAGGCCGAACCGCAAAGGGATCTGGTGTCTTCCCCTATGCTGCCGGACCGTGGGCACATCCGTCGAGAGCAGCGGCAGAACTACCGCCGCTTTCTTTGACCTGGACAAGACGATCATTGCGCGCTCGAGCACGCTCGCGTTCGCTCCGTCGTTTTACCGTCACGGGCTGATCTCGCGCTCGCAGGTCTGCCGCGGCGCTGTTGCGCAGATCACATTCCGTCTTGGTGGCGCGAGTCACGGACGGATGGAACGCATCCGGGATCAGGTCAGCGCGTTGTGCTGCGGCTGGCCGGCTGACGTTGTGGCGCAGATTGTCACGGACGGCCTGCGGCGGACCATCGTGCCGCATGTCTACAGTGAGGCCCGCAGCCTCGTGGCCCGCCATCAGCAGGACGGGCATGATGTGATCATCGTGAGTACGTCGGGCCAGGAGATCGTCGCGCCGATCGGTGCCATGCTCGGCGTCACCGATGTGATAGCGACCCGACTGGAGGTCGCCGACGGACTGTTCACCGGCGGCGTCGATTTCTATGCCTACGGCCAGGGCAAGGCTGACCACGTCAGCGCTATGTCCGCCGAGCGCGGCTACCGGCTGACCGAATGCTTCGCCTACAGCGACTCGGTCACTGACCTGCCGCTGCTCGAGCTCGTGGGACACCCGTACGTCGTGAATCCCGACCGCGCCCTGCGCCGAGCTGCACAGGCCCGAGGATGGCCCGAGCTCACGTTCCGCCGAACCGGCTAGGTCCAGCCGGGTCAGCTGGACGGCTGGCCGCCAACCCGTGAAGCCGGCGGCATAGAACTGGCGCGATCGATTGAGATAACGAATCGATCACGCTGCGGGCTTTTCAAAGCTGCGGAACCCCAGTAGAAAGGAATCACGGACCGCTGGTCCGTACACGGCAGCCGGGTACCCACGCGCGACCAGCCGCGGGAGGCGTGCCGTGGCAGGCGAATAGTGGCCGGAGCAGCGCCAGTCGAAGAAAGGGGCGCAGACCATGGTCCGCCTACCACGGCAGTGAAGGAGCACGCTTGGTAGCCAGGCTCGACGTGTCCACGCGACGGCGCCCCAACCGGGGCGCCGTTTGCTATATCTGGACTCATGGGTCTAGTCACGTAAAACTGGCCGCTGGACGGTAAACCCCTGCGAATCCCCGCGCTGGCGTGCTTTTCACGGGCGGCAATGGTCAATTACCGGATGCCGGCTCCTGACGCCGCTGGGTATAAGCAAGACTTTGACTTGACAGGGTGACTTGACAGGGTGAAGAGAGGGAGGTAGCCCATGGCCGATCCCGCGGTCAGGCGCACGTCCTCAAACGTGACTGATCAGTCCATCGGCGATCTCGTCTCCGTGGCGGCTAGGGATATTTCTCAACTCGTCAGGTACGAACTGGACCTCGCCAAGCTTGAGCTGAAGGACGATGCGAAGCGCATCGGCATCGGCGCGGCGCTCCTGGGCATTGCCCTGTTCGCGGCCTGCCTGGTGCTGATGCTGCTGTGCTTCGCCTTCGCTTACGGCCTCAATGCACTGGGCATCTGGCTCTGGGCATCGTTCCTGATCGTCGCTGGCGTTTGCGTCCTGATCATCGGTGGGGCAGCCCTGATCGCGTGGCGGATGGTGCGCCATGTGACGGGCATGAGCAAGACCCGGAGCAGCTTGGCCGACGGCATGTCGCTGCTCCGGCGGCGCAAGCAGCGGGCCCCTGCCAGTTCCGCGGCCAAAGCCGGGTAAGCATGACAGCGCACGGCAACGCTTCCATCTACCTCGGCGGGCCCTGGTCGCACCGGTCGGTGACTGCCAATGGGACTAGGTTCCACGTCGCCGAGAGCGGCGACGGGCCTCTTGTGCTGCTCCTGCACGGGTTTCCCGAGTTCTGGTGGACGTGGCGGCATCAGCTCAGCTCGCTCAGCCAGGCTGGCTTCCGCGCTGTCGCTCCCGACCTGCGCGGCTACGGCGCTAGCGACAAGCCGCCGCGTGGCTATGACCTCGTCACGGCGGCATCGGACGCTGCGGGCCTGGTGCGCTCGCTAGGCGAGGCGAACGCCATCGTGGTCGGCCACGACTGGGGCGGCTTGATCGCCTGGACGATGGCGACGTACTACCCGAAGGTCGTGCGCCGCCTCGCCGTAGTGTCGATGCCGCATCCCCTGCGGATACGGTCCGCGGTGTTGTCGGCACCATTCGCGCAGGCCAGGAGCATGAGCTACGCACTGGGTTTCCAGCTCCCGATGCTGCCCGAGCGGCGGTTGCTCAAGGACGGTGCACAGCGAGTGGGCAAGCTGCTCACCGACTGGTCTGGCCCGGGCTGGCCGGATCCGGAAACCGAGCGCCGCTACGAGGACGCGATGTCCGTCCCGTCAGTCGCGCACTCCGCCCTGGAATACCACCGCTGGTACATGCGGTCCAGATTCCGCCCTGACGGAATCGCCTACACGCGCATGATGCGGTCTCCGATTCAAGCGCCGACCCTGCACCTGCACGGCGCGCTCGACCCGTGCGTGCTGCCCAGCGCTGCCCGCGGTTCAGGGGTGTACGTCGAGGCCCCCTACCGGTGGCGCCTGCTCGATGGCGCTGGCCACTTCCCGCACGAGGAAGTGCCGGAGCGTTTCGACATGGAGCTCAGGTCCTGGCTTGCAGACCCCGAGCCTGAGCGTTAGCAGTGGCTCGGCAACCTCGCCGGGATAACCGCGACACCGACCGAGACCGCGACGCTGACGGCAGAGCCAGGAACGCCCGGCCACGAGATTCTCTTGGGCGGCCGCTGCCGAGGTCCGCGGCCGGCTGGGCCCCGATCGCCGACGACCCGGCCTTGCCGCCAGTGCAGGCCCTGGCGGCCGCGCAGGATCTGCTCGACGGTGGTGACCCATTTCACGCGCACGAGGTGCTCGAGGCGGCCTGGAAGGCAGCGCCGTCGGCGGAGCGCGACCTCTGGCAGGGCCTCGCCCAGGTCGCTGTTGGGCTTACCCATGCGCTGCGCGGCAACGCTCGCGGCGCGGCGGCGCTGCTGTGCAGGGGCGCGGACCGCCTGGATGGATACCCGACGCCTGGCCCCCACGACGTCGATGTCGACGGCATCCGGCAGGCGTGCCTGATCCTGGCTGACCGCCTGGAAACGACTGGACTTGCCGACGTTGACAACTCCGCCTTGCGGATCCGGCTGCGTACGCAGCGATCGCCGGGCGCCGGTTAGCCGCCTCCCTGGCAGTTCTGCGTGGATACTCCGGTGGTGGCGTTACTGCCTGCCGCCGCGTCGCTGGCCACTTCGGCAGCTGTCAAGGCGTAGCCAGTGTCGGACATGGACGTTGAGGCCGCGAAGACAACGCCGTAGACCTCGCCCCCGGTGGACAGCAGCGGACCGCCCGAGTTGCCTGGCTCGATCTGAGCCCGGATCGGGTAGATCTGCCGATGCACGACCGACGTCTGGTAAATATTCGGGCCATAGGCCGTCTCGCTGCGCCCTATCCTGGCAGCCCGCACCGCCAGCGCATGATCGAGCGGATACCCCGCGACGATGGCACTGGTACCCACGGTCGCCTGCGGTGCAAACTGCAGCGGCGGCGCGGTCAGGCCGGGCACGTCGATCACGGCCAGGTCACGCTGTGGGTCGTACAGCACGACCCGGCCGCGGTAGACGGCGCCATCGGCGTAGACAAACGGTCCACTGGTGACCCCGGCGACCACGTGCGCGTTGGTCAGCACATGCTGTGGCGAGATCACGAAGCCCGAGCCCTCGATCTGGAGAGAGCAAGACGGCGCGACGCCCTTGATCTTGACAACGCTCGGCTCGACCCTGGACAGGGACTGGGACGTGAGCACAGCCGGATCAGGCGCGGCTAGGTTGGTGCCAGTCTCCGCCCCGATGGCGCTGAACACTGGCGTGTACAGCCCGTTGGCCAGCAGGCTTCGCAGCTGCGGGAACACGGGCAGGTAGAGGGCGTCGCGCGGCATCACACGGTCCACCGTGCGGAGTACCGCCGAGTCGGTGACCTGCCGGGAGATGGCCGGGAACGGAGCGTTGATAACAAACGATGCGATCAGCCACGCGACGACGACGACCGCCGTCACGTTCACCGCGGCCCCGCCGAGCGAGTCGATGAAGGTTGCGGGGCGCCCGGTCAGGCGTGACCGGACCGCCACGCCGATACCGGAAGCCACGAGCATGCCGAGGACGGCCATGCCGAAGACCACCAGGATGGCGAGGAAAGCCTGCCAGGAGAGGCTCTTGGCGAGGGCACGGGAGACGCTGGGCGCGATCACTGCCCCCACCGTGACGCCGACGACGAAGCCCGCCAGGCTCAGGACGCCGATAATGAATCCCTGCCGGTATCCGGCCACGGCAAACGCCGCGATCAGCGCGATCAAGATCAGGTCCAGCAGGTCACCGGGCACAGCATCAACTTATAGTGCAGCCTGGCCCTATGGACGCCTGTGTGAAGCCTCCGAGTCCGTCCGATCGCCCGCTTTCCTGAACGGCCGAGCATCACGCACCCGATGTCATGTGGGCTGTCGCGGCCAGCCGGACGGCAACTCGTCTGCGCGCAGTGTCGTCAGGCGGGCCGAGTCCCAGGCCTGCTCCCAGCCGCCGAGCGCGAGCACGCGGTCCAGCAGAACGGCCGTGAACCCCCACACTGTCAGCCCCGCCACCCGGAACGCGTAACCACCCTCGCCGCCTGGATAGCGGATCATGAGCCGGTTCGCCGGCGCGGCGAGGTCAGCCATCGGGATCCGGACCACCGCAGCGATCTCGGCCGGATCTCCCGGCGCTACCGCGACGGGAGTATGCCACCAGCCAAGGACTGGCGTGACCCGGAAGTCGCTGCGCGGAATGTAGAGCTCGGGCATGACAGCAAGGATGCGCACGCCAGCTGGATCGAGGCCGGTTTCCTCGGCTGCCTCGCGTAGCGCCGCGCGCATCGGGCCGCCGTCGGCGTCGTCGATCGCGCCGCCCGGGAACGCAGGCTGGCCAGGATGCTTGCGCATATCCGCGGCGCGCTCGATGAGCAGCACGTCAGGTCCGCGAGATCCCTCGCCGAACAGGATCAGGACCGCGGCCGGGCGGCCTCCGTCGGCCGGCGGGCGCAGCGGCGGCGGCACTGTCAGGTTCGCGGCGGCGGCGGCAAGCGTGCTGAGCCAGTCCGGTACCGGGCCCGCGCCATCAGGCGTCAAGAGAGCCCCCGGCACCAGCGGTCAAGAGAACGGCCCGGTCTTGACGAGCTTGCGCGCCACGGCCGGGTCCGTTGGCCCGGTGCCGAAAGCCGGACAGAGGGCGGCCACGCCGCAAGCCCCGCAGGCCGGTTTGCGGGCATGGCAGACACGTCTGCCGTGCCAGATGAGTCGGTGCGACAGCATCGTCCACTCTGACTTCGGCAGCAGGCCACCGACCTCGCGCTCGATCTTTACTGGATCGTCTTGCTGCGTCCAGCCGAACCGATGCGAGAGGCGGCCGAAATGCGTGTCCACCGTGATGCCGGGCACGCCGAAGGCATTACCAAGCACGACATTAGCCGTCTTGCGGCCGACGCCGGGAAGCGTGACGAGGTCGGCGAGCCGCCCTGGCACCTCGCCGCCGAACCTGTCGCACAGCGCCTGGCCGAGGCCGATGATGCTGGTGGTCTTAGCGCGGAAAAACCCGGTGGACTGGATGATCAGCTCAACCTCGGCGCGATCGGCGGCGGCGTAGTCGGCAGCGCTGCGGTACTTGGCGAACAGCACGGGCGTGACCATGTTGACGCGCCGGTCAGTGCACTGAGCACTCAGGATGGTCGCGACCACGAGCTCGAGCGGGTTGGCGAAGTCGAGCTCGCAGTGGGCGTCGGGATAGAGGGCCGCGAGTTCACGGTTGATCCGGCGCGCCCGGCGGACCAGCGCGGTACGTGAGGGCGGCGGGGAAGGCACCAGCCAAGCCTATGCAGTATTGGCCGTCGCTTCGCCTCGATGCCAACCGTCAGGCGGCCTTAGGCCCCTTGCCCATCGCGGAGGCGCGGTGAATCAGCATGTCAGTCACCGTGCCGACAGTTCCGGACAGGCCCGTCAGGCTCCGCCCCGACGCAGCCCGCCGCATCGCCACTTCGGCGAAGCTCATGGCCTCGGCGCTCAGCCGCTTGACCTCATCCGAATGGAGGATCGCCTCGGCCGACGCCCGCAGCCGCTTGGCGCCGTCTTGCCCGTCCTTGCAGCCGGCGATGTAGCCAGCCACGAATCCAATGAGCGTTTCCATCGTCCTGCCTTGCCTTGTGGGGGATGAAGCACGCGAGCTGACCGGCGCCGTCGACTAGACCTGACCGGCGGCCGTTACATTTCTCGCAGTTCCAGATACCGCTTGATGTCCGGCACCGACTGCACGATCGCAGCGATTAGGACGGCCAGCAGCGCCGCCTTGACCAGCCTTGTGATCATCGCTCTCCTCCTTCCGCTAGCTCGTTGCCGTCGGGGGATGTGGTACCGGCTGCACTTCGTCCGGCGCGAAATACAGGAATCGCCCGTGATTGCGCTGAAGGTCGGCGGCTGGGTCGTCGACGGGCGTTACCGCCAGATGCACCTGGCCGTCAACGTCGAATAGGACAGCCTCCACGATTGCCTCGCGGCCAGCCAGGAACAGGTCCTGCGCGTCAGCGCGGCGGCTGCCTGGCTGCATCCGGACGCGCGAGTTCCGGCCCACCTGGATGCCGTCGATTACGACGTTGTCAGTCTCGGGTGAGACGGAGGCGTCCGAGCCTGGGTCCCACCAAGGCACCGACGGCCTGGCCGTTACCTCCTGGGGCGGGCCAATCGATGCTTTCGCCGGCTGCAGGCACGGTCCCGAAACTGGCAGCGCCGGCGGGCGCCGAGCGCAGGTATCGGATCGCGCCGTGCATCCGTTCCAGCATCTGCGGCGGCATGTCATCGAGCCGGTCGAGCAGGTCGGCTGCGCGACTGTCGGTGGCGCGGGCCTGGCGCTTCTCGGCATCGGTGAGCGTCAGCGTACGGAGCGTCAGTATCTCGTCGATCTCCGTGGCGTCGAACAAGTCTCCGGCGCTCTCGGCTGCCACCTCCGGATGGTCGTAAAGAATGACCGGCGAGGACAGCATCAGGTCGGAGCACTCATCCGGGCCGGCGAGCACTGGCCAGGTGCCGACGTTCTGGCATGCTCCTACGTCGGCGGCCGCCCACTCGGGCGGATCCGTCATGGATAGGAACGTCCCGCCCGGCACCGCAATGAGAGAGTGCACCGCGATGAGCGCAAGGCGTAGGCCATCGTCTCGGGTGCGCAGCTCTGTCGGGGGCACCGTCGTGTTCTCTACTCGCACCCGTAGTCGCAGCGCCTGGTACGGTCCCGCCACCCGCTCGGCGTGCAGCCGGATCATGCCGTGCAGCCCACTCCAGCCGCGGATGAGCCGACCGGCCAGCCCGCCGAGTGAGTCCTTCAGATCTTCGGCTGATTCGCCGGCGCCAATGTGGAATTCGACGTTCTGATCACCGGCGAGCAGATCCGATACGACTGCCGTGAGCCGCTCCTCACGCTCGACCGCTTCGTCCCATGGTGTGAACTCGGCACCATCGACTTGCAGGGTGGCGACGTCATGGAGCTGGCCGTCCTCCGGTGATGCGCCCTGGACCAGACGCCGCTGGAGATGCAAGAACCGCACGATGACCCGGACCTCGGCGTCGTCCGGGCACTCCAGGACGCACTCCGTCTGACTCGAAGTGGACTCATTCGGATCGAGAAGTGCATACCCCTGCGGCATCAGCACGCCGAATTGGAAGCGGATCTGATTCTTCTGCGCCGCCTTGTGATACGGGTACAGCAGATAGCCCTCGTACAAGATCGCGTCGGCGACCCGGCGAGCATGGTCCATATGGTCTGCGTTCGGCCTCATGCCGGACCCTCCGCGCGATCGGCCGCCTCCGACAGCAAGGTGAGGATTGTTGCCTCCCACGTGGGCAGGCCCTTGGCCGTCTTGAAGCTAAGCAGGTCATCGAAGGTCAGCATGCTCAGCTTGATCCACGCCGTGTTGGGGAAGTGCGCATCGATCGCCTCCCGCCAGATACTGACGGGCAGCCGGTAGGAGCACTCCTTGCTCCATGGCACCTGCGCAACGGACATCTTGCCGTCGGCGAGGCTGAAGACCGTCCCGCTGAACAGAAGCAGCAGCGGCACCTCGCCTCCTTCAAGCCCGGCGAAGTAGCGCGTCGCGCCGATCTCCATGTCATAAGTGAGCGGGACCGGCAGATCGATGTCGGTGCTGCCAGTGAATCCCGGCACCATGGTCGACACGTTGATGAACTGGACGGGCTTCAGCGTGTCAGCCCACCGTTGCGTGTCGCCGAACAGATCCTTCAGGCGCTCAGCCTCGTCGTCCGTATAGCGGCGCCTCGCGGGTTCGATCCGGATCTGGCAGCGCAAGGCGATGGCCTCGACCCGCTGGCCAGCTGTCTCGCTGATGCGCAGCGTAAAGAACATCGACGGGTAAGCGGCGAACCTGTCCGCCCGAGCGCCGGTGCAGTCGAATACCAGGTCAGCCACGTCAGTCCTCCTGAGCGAACTGGCGGGCGCGCTGCCGCACGTCGGTCAGGAAGGCGGCAATGCTCGCGCGCGCCTCGGTCCCGCCATCGAATCCGTGCCAGTACAGGCGCATCCGCCCGGCCAACTCGTAACAAGCATCGATGGGAACGAGGAAGTATTCAACGCCGTCGTCTGACCGGCTGATCAGCGCTGCCTCGACATCGTCAGCGGGTGCGCCGAGCAGCGGATAGTCCGCCACGAGCCGCTCCCACAACTGGAGGTCGAGCCTGCACTCGGTGACACCCGCCGGGCTCGGGTAAAAACCGGTCAGCCCACCGCCATCCCGCGAGGTGCGGAGGAAGAAAGCAAGGCCAACAGGGATCTCGAGCTGATCCCATTCGGCCGGCGTGATGGCCCGGTCCAGGTCGCGCAGATAGCGGTCGGGCACTGCCAGGAAACGGCCGCCGCCAGCGCTGCGCTGCGTGAACAGGAGGTAGCAGGCCCGGCACGCGCACAGCAGCGAGGCGCCCTGCAGGTCGGCTATGTGCCCGTGGGTAGGCGGCACCTCAGCCGCGCAGAGCTCGCATCGCTCCGGCGGCTCGGTCTCCTGACCGGGCGCCGGGCGCCGCCCCGGCAGCGGCCCCATAGCGGATACGGCCTCCGGGGACAGGACGGGTGGCGGCGCGGGGGCCAAGCGCGCGGTCGGCGAGACCACGCTATCCGCCGACGGTCTGACGAACCTGCGGAGGCCGGGTTGCCCGGTCACGAAGGCACCACCTCGGGGACCGCCACTCGCACGCCCTGGCTGTCGGCCAGCAGCGGCAGCGGGTCAAGGTGCAGCGCCGGGTTATCGATGCCCTTGCCGGCGAGCCTGACGTCGTATTGCCCGCCACATGCGGGGCACGTCAGCTCCTCGCGATTGAGCACGCCGTCGGCTAGCGAGGACTCGCAGGCCGGGCACGAGTCGCGGTAGGCGTAGAGCGTGCCGCGTACGGAGCAGACCAGGACAGCGATTCCGTCAGCTGATGCGCTGACTGGCCTCGAACTCGGCGGCCCGATATTCGGCAGCGTCACCCATACAGCCGGGGGGACACCCACAGTCGGGGGGACACCCCCCGACGACCCCCCGAAGACCTCCGACGGCCCCCCGAAACCCGCGTCGCGCGACGTTACCCCCAAGCCCAAATCCCCCTGCGGGGGATCGGGACGCTGGCCGATCTGAAGCAGCTTGGGCTCGGCCGCCGGAGAGGTCGTCATCCCCTCCACGACGACCTCGGACACCTCCGGGGCGGCATCCTGGACGGCGCCGGTAATGGCGAGCTGGACCGTGACCGTCGAGGACGGGCAGCCGTGGCAGCTTCCTTCGAGCTTGAGCCTGGCCACGCCGTCGAAGACACCGACGTACTCCACCCCGCCCGCGTGCGAGCCGAGGTAGGGCCGCACCCGATCGAGTGCCCGCTGGATCCGGGCATCCACGTCGAGCGGGTGCAGGTCATGCAGCAGCAGCAGGCTCTCGACCAGCGGGTCGTCGGCTAGCTTGGCTATCATCTCCTCGCCAGCTGGCCCCTGCTCTGCCAGGACCGTCATGACCCTGGCGAGCCCGTCGCCATACAGCCCAACGAGCAGTCCCACGAGTTCCTCGGCTGCGGACGAGGCGGGGCCGAATCCGCCGCCCTTCAGCGCGTCAAGCAGTTCCTCAACCCGTGCGCTTACCTGCTGCACGCCGGTCATGCGTCTCGCCTCCGTGTGTTAGCAGCTACCGTCCGGCGGGGGCAGCTAGGCAGCCCGCGCGCCCCTGGGCCTCACGATCGATCCCTGGCGTGCCCCGGGATCACAGAGACCACGGGGCACGCCACGTACAGATCAGGTTGACAGGATCGCCGCCGTCGGTGAGTGCACCTTCTGCAGTGACTTGCCGTTGCCCAGGTACATGTGCACGCCACATGGAAGGCACGGATCGAAGCTCCGCACCGCGCGCATGATGTCGATGCCCTTGAATCGCTCTGGCGGGTTCTCCTCGAAGATCGGAGTATTCTGCACCGCGTCCTCGTACGGACCTGGCGTGCCGTAGCTGTCGCGGACGCTGGCGTTCCACGGAGTCGGCGGATACGGGTGGTAGTTGGCGATCTTGCCCTTGCGGATCACCATGTGGTGCGACAGGACGCCGCGGACCGCCTCGGTGAAGCCGCAGCTGTTCGCCTCGTCCGGCACGTTGAACGGCTCCCACGTCTTGGTGCGGCCGGCCCGTAGCTCCGCGAGCGCCTTCTCCATGAAGTGCAGCGCGCACGCGGCGGCGTAGGCCTGGAAGTAGGTGCGGGCCCGGTCACGCTCAATGGCGTTCGACAGCGGAGCGCCGCTGGAGTCGGTCGGGATCTTCCACTCGAACGTCACCTCCGGCTTCGTGACCGTGCGCGGCAGATTGATCAGCACGCTGGTGCCCGTCGACTTGACGTAGCCGAAGTCGACGAGGCGGCCCTGCGCTGTCGCCCATAGCCGGGCGATCGGCCCGCCGCCGGTGTCAGCGGCCAGGTAGTTCTCGCCGTCGAACCAGCGAGGCGACATGACCCAGCTGTACTTGTCGTCGAAGTCGCGCTTGGCCGGCCGAGGAATAGTGTGCTGATTCCACGGGTGCCTGCGGTCCACTGGGTTGCCCAGCGGGTCGCGGGTCACGAACATCTCCTGGTCTTCCCAGTCTTCGTAATAGGAGCTGCCGAGCAGGATCCGGATGCCGAGGTTGATCTCGACTAGGTCGTTCGTCAGAAGCTGCCCGTCCCTGATCACACCAGGGGTGACGAACATTTTCCGACCCCAGTCAGTCATGTGGTCATATCGGAAGTCGCAGAACTCCGGGTCGTTCAGGCTGCCCCAGCAGACCATGTCGGCGCGGCGGCGGCCGACCTCCTCGTATCCGGGGAGCGCCGTGTAGAAGAAGTCGAACAGGTCGTCGTGCATCGGTACCACGCGCTTCATGAACTCGACATACCGCATGAGCCGCGTCAGGTAGTCGGTGAACAGCTGCACTGTCGGGGTAGTGCCCACACCGCCTGGATAGAGCGTGGAGGGGTGCACGTGGCGGCCCTCCATCAGGCAGAACATCTCCCTGGTCGACCTCGATACCTGAAGCGCCTCCCGGTAGAACTCGCCCTCCAGCGGATTCAGCGAGCGCATGATGTCACCGATGTACTTGTAACCGTGATCGGCGTAGTGCGGCGACTCCGTCCGGTTTGCGAGCTCGAGCACGCCGGGGTTGGTCTCGCCGACCATGCGCTCGCAGAAGTCGACGCCGACCAGGTTCTCCTGGAAGATGTTGTGGTCGAACATGTACTCGGCGGCCTCGCCGAGGTTGATGATCCACTCACCCAGATGCGGTGGCCTGACACCGTAGGCCATGTTCTGGTTGTAGACCGAGCAGGTGGCGTGGTTGTCGCCGCAGATGCCGCAGATCCGGCTGGTGATGAAGTGCGCGTCCCTGGGGTCCTTGCCCTTCATGAAAATGCTGTACCCACGGAAGATGGAGGACGTGCTGTGGCACTCCACCACCTTCTTTTGCTTGAAGTCGATCTTGGTGTAGATGCCCAGGCTGCCGACGATTCTGGTGATCGGGTCCCACGCCATCTCCACGAGGCCAGTGCTGTCCTCAACCGCAGTCATGTCACGTTCCTTCTTCCAAGTGCGGCGCGTCCGCCACGCAGCGTTCGGCTGCCCGGCGGGCCGGCGCCTCGGGGCTCACCAGGTCTGCTTGTAGCCGGTCAGTAGCTCGTCGCTCTTGCGCCGCCACTTGGGCTCTTCGTCCGCCGTCCTGGCGGTGAAGCCGCGCAGCGTGCGAATCACTGTCCCGTACAGGCTGCTCGCGGTCGTCGACACCCGCGCACCCGGCGGCTCGTCCATGAACGGCATGAACTTGTCCGGGAAGCCGGGCATGGTGCACGCGATGCAGATGCCGCCCACGTTGGGGCAGCCGCCGACACCGTTGATCCAGCCGCGCTTGGGCACGTTGCACTTGACGACAGGACCCCAGCAGCCCAGCTTGACCAGGCACTTGGGCGAGCCGTACTCATTGGCGAAGTCGCCCTGCTCGTAGTAACCGGCCCGATCGCAGCCCTCGTGCACGGTCGCGCCGAATAGCCAGGTCGGCCGCAGGGCTTCGTCCAGCGGAATCATGGGTGCAGCGCCGGCGAGCTGGTACAGCAGGTACAAGATCGTCTCGGACAGGTTATCCGGGTGGATCGGGCAGCCTGGCACGCACACGATCGGCAGGCCAGCCTTGGAGCGCCAGTCCCAGCCTAGGTAGTCGGGCACGCCCATGGCTCCAGTCGGGTTACCCGCCATGGCGTGGATGCCGCCGTACGTCGCGCACGTGCCGACGGCGAGGATGCACGTCGCCTTAGGCGCGAGCCGATCCAGCCACTCGCTGGTTGTCATCGGCTGCCCGGTCGCGGGGTTGTTGCCGAAGCCGCACCAGTAGCCTTCGGACTTGATGGCCTCGTTTGGGATCGAGCCCTCCACTACGAGCACGAACGGCTCCAGCTCGCCGCGGTCGGCCTTGTGCCACCACTCGATGAAGTTGTCCGCGCCTGTCTCCGGGCCGCACTCGAAGTCGATCAGCGGCCAGTGCACCGCGATCTTCGGCAGTCCTGGCAGCGCACCGAGGACGATCTCCTCGATGCTCGGCTGAGTTGCTGCGGTGAGAGCGACGGAGTCTCCGTCGCAGCCGAGTCCGCCGTTCATCCACAGGATGTGAACCACCGGCTCGGCCGTGTCGGCCTGCATGGTGTCGCCGTTTACCGGGTCAGATTCTGTGCCAGTGGCCATCGCAAGGCCACCTCCTCGCTTTTGGGGCGGCTGGATCCGGGACGAGTGCAGCGGGCTTGAAGCAAGCTGACCTGGTCCCGAGGATGCGGTGGGGCTCCACTGCGGGCGCGGCGAATGGCGCGGCTACCGGTAATGGCGATTGGAGCAACTCGGCAGCGCCGATGCAATTGATCACAACGCACCTCGCCTTCGGTGATGCGCAGACGCTGGCAATGCTAAACCTCCGGTGATGCCCCTTCAAGACGGAACAGTCACTTCACCGGACAGAAATGTCTGGTGCGATCGTATTCTGCGTGCTAAACACTCCTATTTGCCGCACATCGCTCTCAGCCACAAGTGACCGGTCCAGATTGGCCGAAAAGGCACGCCGCCAACCGGCTGCGCACGGACACTGTGGGAGTGCGCACGGGGTTCCCGTTCTAGCCCGCAGCACGTAGATTGGCTGCTACCCCCGCTGTGTCGCACCGTGGGGCGATGGTTCAAGGAGACAACAGCGGTGGCGGTGCCCAGTTACGGACCCGCGGGGGCCCCGATTGAAGTTGTCCCTGTCGTCGTCCTGTCGCAGGTCTTCCCGGCCAGGCCCTCGTCGATCCCCGATATCAGGGACTTCGTGCGACGCTGCCTCGCAGAGTCGCCGCTGACGGAGGAAGGCACCCGCGAGGTGGGCGAGACGGTATTCAGGGCGCTGCTAGACGCGGCTGGCCCGACGGGCTCGATCCAGGTTGCTTTCCGCATCTTCCCTGAGCACGTCGAAGTCGACGTCCTGCATTCCGACACGGCTATCCAGTCCCCGGTCGCGCCAGGCCCGCCGGTGACCTATACACAGCCCGTCGCATCTGGGCAGCCTGTTCCGTTGGGCCGGCCGGTCAGCTCGGCTTACCCGGTCGCGCCTTTGCATGCGGTCCCTGAGAGCCCAGCGGCGGCCGAGCTGCCGGCCGCCGGCGGCTCGGTTGGCGGGAACGACGACCGACACGCGGAAACGTTCGCGGAATGGATGTCGAGCGCCCTTCGACGAGAAGGGCTGACGCAGGAAGCAGCCGCCAGGCAGCTTGGCGTTTCGGTAAAGACAGTCAGCCGGTGGGTCGGCGGCGCGACCGAACCGCGGATGCGTGACCTGCGACGCATTCAGGAAGTGTTCGGCGAGGTGCCCCTGCCGTAGGCAGTGCGGCACTGCCGTAGGCTGCGCGGCGCTTGTCGGCAATTGCCGTAATTGGCCATACCTGTCTCACGCGACTGCTAGACGTCCCCCCACTTGTGTCCTACGGTTCACCTATGGCGATACGCGCCGGACGCCACCAACTCGGCCCGGACAATGGCCGGATTACGCTGCGGACTTCCCGCGACGGCCTCGTTGCCCAGGCTGGTCATGACCTCACCATCGACGCGGCTCGGTGGTCAGGCGAGCTTGTCGCGGGCGCCGACCTCGCGCCCACGAGCCTCAAGGTCGACGTCGATCTCGGCGCGCTTATTGTGCGCGACGGCACCGGCGGCATCAAGCCGCTGTCCGAGCGTGACAAGCGCGAGATCGCCGTGTCGGCGCGCAAGGTACTGTCGGCCGACCGCCATCCGCAGGCCACCTTCACTGCCACGAGCTTCGACCCGTCCGGGGACGGCGGCACGATCGCGGGCACGCTCGCGCTGGCCGGTCAATCCCGGCAGCAGCGGCTCGAGGTTAGCCAGACAGCGCCCGGGCATTACCACGCCACTACGACCATCCGGCAGACCGACTTCGGGATCAAGCCGTACTCGGCATTCCTGGGCTCGCTCAAAGTCGCCGACGCCGTCCAGGTCGCGGTCGATATTGACCTGTCAGAGGCCTCGGACTAGGAGCCCACGGGATGACCACACCGCTCGCCGAGCAGCACGTGAGCCGCCTGTTCTATCGGCGGGAGCAGCCGGTGCGCGAGTTGGCCGATCAGGCGGCCGCCGTCGCCGCAGCGTGTCATCAGATGGCCCTGCGATTCCATCAAGGCGGCAAGCTCGTCGTGTTCGGCACTGGAGGAAGCAGCACAGACGCTCAGCACGTGGCGGTGGAGTTCGTGCACCCCGTGATCGTCGGCAAGCGCGCGCTGCCCGCGATCTCGCTGACATCCGACGTGGCGACGGTGACGGGCGTCGCGGCGCGCGACGGCATGGCTGCGATCTTTTCGCATCAGATCCGCTATCTGGCGACCCCCGCCGATATCGCGCTTGGCATTTCGGCTGACGGTAACTGCCCGAGCGTTCTGGCAGGAATGCTGACAGCGAGCGAGCTCGGCATGCTCACGATTGCCCTGGTAGGCGGCGACGGCGGCGCCGTCGCGGCGTGCCCCGCCGTTGATCACCTGCTGGTTACCAGGTCGGCGGATCCTCGAATCGTGAAGGAGATGCAGGTCACCGCGTATCACGTGCTGTGGGAACTCGTCCATGTGTTCTTCGAGCAGCCGGGCGTTCTCGCGCCGGGGGTGGTTGCGTGACCACGCCCGAGTGCCACGACGACGTGTGCATCACCTGCGCGGACACCGCTGTGCAGGTCGTCGTTGTCCGGTTGCTCGACGATGAACTGGCCGAGGTCGATACTGGCCGGGGCCTGGAGGAGGTCAGCGTCGCGCTTGTCACGGCTGAGGTCGGTGACACGATCCTGGTGCATGCCAGGGAAGCGATTGCGGTGGTGTCGTGATGGCACAGCGCACGAGCGAGCCGTCCGGATCCATCGAGTCGCTGTACCCGTTCCTGTACTCGGGCACGGCAGACGTGTCCGCTGTGCTCGAGCAAGTTCGCCAGTCGACGGTCGCCAAGGCTGAGGAGATACTCCGGCTGCGCCGCCAGGTCGTAGCCGCCGACGGCGCCCGGCTGCTGGAGTGCGCGCAGGAATTGGCCGCACGGTTCGCGGCGGGCGGGCGACTGCTGGCTTTCGGTAATGGCGGCAGCGCGACCGACGCGCAGCAGCTGGCCACCTTGTTCCTGTATCCGGGTGGCGCCGCCAGGCCGCTGCCCGCCCAGAGCCTGGCCAGTGATGCCTCGGTGCTGACGGCCCTCAGCAACGACATCGGCGTCGACGTAGTCTTCGCTCGCCAGCTAGCCGCTTTCGGCGGCGCAGCCGATATTGCCGTCGGCCTGTCCACCAGCGGGAACTCTGACAACTTGCTGCGCGCTTTCGACGAGGCAAGCAGGCGAGGCATGCTCACCGTCGGCATCGCCGGGTACTCGGGCGGCAAGATGGCCGAGCTGGACAGCATTGACTACCTGTTCGTCGCCCCGTCGAGCTCGGTGCACCGCATTCAGGAAGCCCAGACCACCATGTACAACGTGCTCTGGGAGCTGTGCCAGTCGGCGGCGCCATGACAGGCCAGCTGCTGATCGCGGGCGTCGGCAACATCTTCCTCGGCGATGACGGGTTCGGCGTCGAGGTCGCTAACCGGCTCGCATCGGTCGACCTGCCCGAGTGGGTGGATGTAGTCGACTACGGGATCCGGGGTATGCACCTGGCCTACGACCTGGCCGACGGCTATAGCTCGGCGATCCTGGTCGACGCGACAGCGCGAGGTGGCGCGCCCGGGATGATCTACGTGATCGAGCCGGATCTGCAGCGCCCGATGGCGGCGTCCGGCGACGAGGCCACGCTCGCCGCGAACCCGATGTTCAACGCGCACGGGATGCAGCCCGATGTCGTCCTCAGCATGCTCGGCATGCTCGAGGCCGAGCAGGCGCGGACGAGCATGCCCAGAGCGGGGGCCGGGACATACTCGTCGTCGGCTGCGAGCCCGCCAGCGTGGATTACCGCATCGGGCTCAGCGAGCCAGTAGCCGCAGCGGTGGATGAGGCGGTCGAGGTCGTACTCGACCTGGTATCCGTGGCCGAGCGGTCGGGCGAGGGCCACCGACTAGTCATGAAGGAGTGGGCCCATGTGCCTCGGCATTCCGGGTGAGGTCATCGAGTTCCTGCCCGACCAGCCCGACCTGGCCAAGGTCGACGTTAGTGGCGTCAAGCGCGTCATCAACATCGGCCTGCTCGCGGACGAGAAGGTGGAGCCAGGCGACTGGGTGCTGATCCACGTCGGATTCGCACTGTCCAAGATCGACGAAGCCGAGGCCGCGGCAGCCCTCGAGTTCCTTGAGGGCATCGGCCAGGCTTACGAGGACGAGCTCGCCGCCCTCGCCGAATCCCGGATCGAGTAGGAGGCGCAGCGATGAAGTTCGTCGACGAATTCCGCGACGCCGACAAAGCGCACGCGCTCGCGGCGAAGATCGCGGCCCTGTGCGAGCCCGGCCGACAGTACAAGCTGATGGAAGTGTGCGGCGGCCATACCCACACGATTTACAAGCACGGCCTCGAGGATTACCTGCCGGAGCAGGTCACGCTCGTCCATGGCCCGGGCTGCCCGGTTTGTGTTATCCCGATGGGACGCGTCGACGATGCGATGGCGCTGGCTAGCGCGCCCGACGTGATCATGACCTCGTTCGGTGACATGATGCGGGTGCCCGGCAGCAACGGCTCGTTCTTCGACGCCAAGGCCAGAGGTACCGACATCCGGATGGTTTACTCGCCGCTGGACTCGCTGAAGATCGCCCGGCAGAACCCCGACAAGCGCGTGGTATTCATGGCGATCGGATTCGAAACCACAGCGCCGTCGACCGCGATGACGATGCTGCGTGCCGCGGCCGAGGGACTGCAGAACTTCTCCGTCTTCTGCAACCACGTCACGATCATCCCCGCGATCAAGGCGATCCTCGACTCGCCTGACCTGCGCCTCGACGGCTTCATCGGGCCCGGCCACGTCTCGACGGTTATCGGCTGCCGACCGTACGAGTTCATTTCGCGCGATTACGGCAAGCCAGTCGTCGTCGCAGGCTTCGAACCGCTGGACATCCTCCAGTCGATCTACATGCTGATGCTCCAGCTCTCCCGCGGTCAGTCGGCCGTGGAAAACCAGTATTCGCGCGTCGTTCCGTGGGACGGCAATGTGGTCGCACTCCGCGCCATCGGGCAGACGATGGAGCTGCGGCCGTACTTCGAGTGGCGGGGCCTCGGATTCATCTCGCACTCGGCCCTCAAGGTGCGCGACGAGTACGCCAGTTTTGACGCCGAGCGCCTCTTCTCCGTTCCCGGCGTGCGGGTCGCTGACCCGAAGGCGTGCCAGTGCGGCGAGGTGCTCAAGGGTGTACTCAAGCCGTGGGAGTGCAAGGTCTTCGGCACGGCATGCACGCCTGAGACGCCAATCGGCACCTGCATGGTGTCCCCCGAGGGCGCCTGCGCCGCTTATTACAATTACGGCCGCCTGACCCGGCAGCGGGTGAAGGAGGCGAGCACCTCATGACAGCCCGTCACGTGGACTCGTCCGGGCGAGCGGCCAGTCTGGGTCCGGTTGAGCTCGGCGCCGCGGAGGAGGCGGCGCCGAGCGCGACCTGGGTAGAAGAGGCTCTACGGGAGCACGACACTCAGGTACGCGGGGAGGCCGCCCGATTCGAGCATCACGGCTCGCCGCAGCCATTGCCCGGCACAGTACGCGAGGAAATGGTGCTTGAGCGCATCGAGCGGGCCCGGCGGGCCCGGCCACGGGTCAAGGAAGACCGCATCACGATGTCGCACGGCGCCGGCGGCAAGGCAACACAGACGCTGATCGAGGCCGTCTTCCTCGACGCGTTCCGGAATCCCCTGCTTGAACCCCTGGAAGACGCGGCCCGCCTGCACGTGAACGGCGCCAGGGTTGCGCTGACGACGGACTCCTACGTGGTCTCGCCGCTCTTCTTTCCTGGCGGCGACATCGGGGACCTCGCCGTCAACGGCACGGTCAACGACTTGTCGGTAGCTGGCGCCGTCCCGCTGTACCTCTCGGCCGGCTTCATCCTCGAGGAAGGCTTCCCGGTCGCGGACCTGATCACGATTGTCGCTTCCATGCAGGCCGCGGCCCAGCGGGCCGGCGTCCAGATCGTGACAGGCGACACGAAGGTGGTCGAGAAGGGCAAGGCCGACGGCTGCTACATCAACACCGCCGGTGTCGGGGTAATCGAGCACAACGTCAATCTCGGCGTGGCGAGCGCCAAGCCGGGCGATGTGATCCTCGTGTCCGGCCCGATCGGCGACCACGGCGTGACGATCATGCTGGCCCGTGGCGAGCTTGACATCGAGGCCGACGTCAGCTCCGACACCGCTCCGCTGAACTGGCTGGTCGCAGACCTGCTGGTCGCCGCGCCTGGACTGCGCGCGCTGCGTGACGCCACTCGCGGCGGCGTCGCGACGATCCTGAACGAGATTGCGCAAGCGGCGGGCGTGGGCGTGCTGGTGTACGAAGACGACATCCCGGTCCGGCCCGAGGTACGCGGCGCCGCAGAGCTGCTCGGCATCGACCCGATGTACGTGGCCTGCGAAGGCAGGCTCGTCGCGGTCGTCAGCCCGCAGGATGCCGACCACGCACTTGCGGCGATGCGCGCGCACCCGCAAGGTGGCGAAGCCGCCGTCATCGGCTCCATCACGGCCGAGCCCCCTGGCATCGTCCAGCTGAAGACTGCGTTCGGCGGCACCAGAATCGTGGACCTCCTGGTGGGCGATCCACTGCCGCGAATCTGCTGATCGGCGGGCCTCAGTCGGGGATTGGACGAGATAGTGCACGAACTGGCCATCACCGAGGGCCTCGTGGACGCCGTGACGGAGCGGCTACCAGGCCAGCGGGTGACGTGCGTACGGCTTGAGCTCGGCGCGCTTTCCGGTGTCGTCGCTGACTCACTCCGCTTCTGCTTTGACCTAGTAACGGAGGGCACCAGCCTCGAAGGGGCCACCCTGGAGATTGCTGAGCCGCCGGCCGTGTGCCACTGCCGCATCTGCGGCGGTGACTTCGAGCCAGAGGGCCCTATCGTCATGTGCCGGTGCGGCAGCGCTGAGGTGACGGTGCTCGCCGGCCAGGAACTGAAGATAACGTCTGTGCAGGTGGCCTAGCTATGTGCGGAACCTGTGGCTGCTCATCAGCCGCCGTTGTCACGCTGCTGGTACCGGGGAGCGCGCCGCACGCGCATGGCCATGATGGCCACGTGCACGGATCCGGCCACGCACCCGTGCACGCGCCCGACGAGCAGCATGGTCAGTTTCCGCACGTGGTGACCGGCGATACGGGACGGACGGTGGAGCTCCAGCAGAAGGTTCTGGCCAAGAACGACAACCTGGCCGACGGCAACCGGCAGTGGCTGCGTGACCGCGGCATCCTGGCGGTCAACCTGATGAGCTCACCCGGTTCGGGCAAGACGACGCTGCTCGAGCGCACGAGCAAGGATCTCGTCGGCTCCGTCTCGATCTCGGTGATCGAGGGCGACCAGGAGACCGCGCTGGACGCCAAGCGCATCCAGGCAGCGGGCAGCCGGGTCGTGCAGATCAACACGGGCGTCGGCTGCCATCTAGACGCCGAGATGGTAGCGCAGGGATTGCGCAGCCTGGATCCGCCGGCCGGCTCGATCGTCCTCATCGAGAACGTCGGCAACCTGGTCTGCCCGGCTCTGTTCGACCTCGGCGAATCGGCGAAGGCTGTGCTTGCCTCGGTCACGGAGGGCGCGGACAAACCGCTGAAGTATCCGCACATGTTCCGGCAGGCCGACCTGGTGCTACTGAACAAGACTGACTTGCTGCCCTACGTGGACTTCGACCTCAAGCAGTACATGACGGATCTGCGCCGGGCCGCACCTAACGCGCTCTTGCTGCAGCTGTCCGCCACGACCGGCGATGGCATTCAGGGCTGGTACGACTGGCTGCGCCGGCGAATCCCGCCGCCCGCGGAGTGACGAGTATTCACCGACGAATGACCGCCTGCCGGTCGCGGGCAGCCGCCACGACGGCCTGGCCCAGGCTGATGCCGCCGTCGTTGCACGGCACCCGGCTGTGGACGAGCACGCGGAAGCCGTGGTCTGCCAGCCCGCTCATGACGCATCGTGTCAGGAGCAGGTTCTGGAACACACCGCCCGACAGCGCCACGACCGATAGGCCGGTGCGCTCGCGTACCTGGGTGCAGACGGACATGATCGCCGCAGCGACGCCGTTGTGGAACCGCGCAGCGATGATCGGCACCGGCAGGCCTGCGAGGAGGTCCTCAGCCGCTGCCCGGACCAGGTCAGCGCCCGCCACGCGCAGCTCGCTCGCGTCGTTCGTGATGGTCGCCGGGTAAGTCCCTCGCTCGCGGGTGTCAGTGATCTGCTCCAGCTCGATGGCGGCCTGCCCTTCATAGTTGATCGCGTCGCGGACGCCAAGCATGGCGGCGACCGCGTCGAACAGGCGCCCGGCGCTCGAGGTCAGCGGCGAATTGACGCCGCGAGCGGCCATGCTCGTGACAGCGGTCCAGCGGTCCTCGTTCCGGTCCCGGACAGCGAGCCCCGCCGGCAGGCCCGCCCGGTAGCTGGACGCCAGGTACGCGGCGGCCATCCGCCACGGCTGGCGGATTGCGGCAGCGCCGCCCGGCATCGGCACGGGCACCAGGCAGCCGGCTCGCTCGAAGCTGGCCAGATCCGCGATCAGGAACTCACCGCCCCAGATAGTGCCGTCGGGCCCGTACCCGGTCCCGTCGAAGGCGACGCCGATGACCGGGCCGTCCTCGCCGTTGTCGGCGAGACAGGAGGCGATATGCGCGTGATGGTGCTGCACGCCGACGAGCTCAACGCCGGCCAGTTCACCATGAGCCAGGTCGACCGCGTACGTCGTGGACAGGTAGTCCGGATGCAGGTCGTGCGCGACGAGCTGTGGCTCGATGTCGAAGAGGCGCTTGAAATGCTCGATGCCATCGGTGAACGACCGCAGCGTCTCCGCGTTCTCCAGATCGCCGATGTGGTGAGACACGAACGCATGGTCACCCTTAGCCAGGCAGAACGTGTTCTTCAGCTCGGCACCGCACGCCAGCACCGGCCGCGGGAATGGCCGCCACACTCGGAGCGGCTCCGGCACATACCCCCGCGAGCGCCTGAGCACCGACTCGCGACCGGCGGACGTGCGGACAACCGAGTCGTCGGTGCGAACGTGGATGGCCCGGTCATGCATCAGGAAGGCGTCCGCGATCCCAGCCAGCCGGTCGAGGGCATCGGCGTCGCGGTACGCGATCGGCTCATCGGACATGTTCCCGCTCGTCATCACCAGTGGCCCGGCGGCGGCTGCAAGCAGCAGATGATGCAGCGGCGTGTACGGGAGCAGCAGCCCGAGGTGCCGGTTGCCAGGCGCGACCGAACCGGCGATGAGCCGACCGGAGTCGGGCAATCGCGGCAGCAGAACGATCGGCCGGCGGGCGCTGGTCAGCGACTCCGCTGCGAACCGGTCAATGTCACACAGCATCCGCGCCGTGGAGAGGTCGGCGACCATCACCGCAAACGGCTTGTCCTCGCGATGCTTGCGCGCGCGCAGGGCGGCGGAGGCGGCCTCGTTCCCGGAATCAACGACCAGGTGGTAGCCCCCGAGGCCCTTGAGCGCGAGCACGTGCCCTGACTGCAGAAGACCGGCTGCGGCGGCGATCGGGTCGGCGCCGGGCAGCGGCGCGCCGGCGCAGTCCAGGAGGCGAAGCCAGGGTCCGCAGGCCGGACAACAGACGGGCTGGGCGTGGAAGCGCCGGTCGGCCGGGTTGTGGTACTCAGCCGCGCAGCGCGAGCACATCGCGAAGCCGCTCATCGTCGTCAGCGGCCGGTCGTAGGGCACGTCCCGGACGATGGTGAACCGCGGCCCGCAGTTGGTGCAGTTGATGAAGGGGTAGGCATGCCGGCGATCAGCCGGATCGGCTAGCTCCCGGAGGCAGTCGTCGCAGGTGGCGCTGTCCGCCGCTATGAGCGTCCGGCGCTGGCCGCCGGGCACGCTGGGCACGATCACGAACCCCACCGACCCGGTTACGTCGAGTGAGCGCGTGGTAACGCGCTCGATCCGGGCCAGCGGCGGCGCCTCCTGCTCCAGTAGCACCAGGAACTTGGCCGCGGCCTCGGGACTGCCCTCAATCTCGGCGAAAACGCCGTCGACGTCATTGCCGACGAGCCCGGACAGGCCAAGGCCGGTGGCGAGCGAGTAGCACGAACGGCCGGAAGCCGACGCCCTGGACCACGCCCTCCACCCGAACCGCGGTCCTGACCCGATCGCTCACGGTTCCAGTGTGACCGCCCCGTGCGCGGTGCGCACGGCACGGCAGCGGGTACGTGCTAGCTCAGGCGACCAGAGGGGGGCCAGGTATGTCGCTGCTGGGTCTCGCATCCGCGGCTGCCGAGACGGCTCCGTCGTTCGCGACCGTAATGGACCACGTGGCGCAGGGGTTCGAGGCGCTCGGCGCGCTCATCCTCGTCCTGGGCACGCTCTGGTCATTCATCCTGGCTGTCATCACGTTGCGCCGGTCGGGGGCGGCTAAAGGCAGGCGCGCGTACCTCGCGCTACGGCAGTCCTTCGGCGGCGCGCTGCTCCTTGGGCTGGAGATCCTGGTCGCGGCGGACCTGATCCGCACCGTGGCGGTCGCGCCAACCGTCACGAACGTCCTCCTACTCGGGCTCATCGTGCTAATCCGGACGTTCCTCAGCTTCTCCCTGGAGACGGAGATCGAGGGCGTCCCGCCCTGGCGCCGGGCAACGGCCACGGGTGTCGGCACGGTCAGGCGGGCGTCCGCTACTGCGCTCGGCGGCGAACCGGAATGACCCAGGCAGGTGGCTAGCGCAGGCCAGCGAACAGGTCATCCTCCGGGACCGGGGCGCCGGTCGTGTCCGTGACGCGGACGAAGCTCTCCCGGCCGAACGCCGCCGTGGCGATCTCCGGCGGCAGCTTGCTGAACCAGGAGTCCTGGATCTGGCTGGCGTGCGCGTACAGCGCTTCTCGCTTGCGCTCCAGCACGGGACGGATGTCGATATTCGTCGTGATCCGGCGCTCCGACTCCTCCATCTGCCTTCGCTGCTCGTCGGTGAACTCGCGTTGATCTGGCACCTCAGCGCCAAGTTCGCGGAGCGCTTCCCAGATTTTGCGCCAGTCGCTCCCGCGCAGGGCTGACTGGTAGTACTTGGCGGGAATGCCTGACTGAGCAGCGGCGGCCTCCGCGGCCTGCGCCGCGTGCACGTGATCAGGGTGCTGGTACATGCCCTTGTCGTCGTAGGAGATGACAACCTGCGGGCGGTACGTCTCCATCAGGGCAGCGATCCGGCCTGCGACGACGTCCAGCGGCACGTTGCAGAAGGCGTCCGGCCTGTCCTTGTATTCCCAGTCCGGCATGCCGGAATCGTGATAGCCAAGCAGCTCGAGGTTCGTGACGCCGAGGATCTTGCAGGACTGCCGCAGCTCGTCGAGTCGCAGCTGGGCTACCGCGCGCTCATCGTGCCCATCTTCGCCGGGCTTGACCTGGCCGGGAGCGTCGCCAAACTCGCCGTTCGTACAGGTCACAACCACTGTGCGAATGCCCTGGTCAGAATAGAGCGCGAGCACTCCGCCCGTGCTCGATGCCTCATCGTCGGGGTGTGCGTGGACGGCCATCATGGTGAGGATGTCAGCTGCCATGCATCCAGCCTGCCGCATCTGGGCGTCCTGCGCACATCGGCCCCCGTGCTCCGGGCCGACTGGATCGGCCACGTCCCAGCCCGTGGTAAGCAGGAGTGATGACAGCTGACGGCATCGCGCGTACCCTCCTGGAGGCGCAGCGGAAGGAAGCACTCGACCGGCTGGCCGCACTCGAGCGGGACCATGCCGGAATCGTCGACGCAGCTGATTCAGTCAACTCTGACGACGAGCACGACCCGGAGGGCGCCACGATCGCGTTTGAGCGCGAGCACGTGGCCGCGCTGCTTGACCAGACCCGACAGCAGCTCGGCCAGATCGACGCCGCGCTGCGCCGCCTCGACGAGGGCGGGTACGGCAAGTGCGAGCAGTGCGGCCAGCCGATCGCGACCGGACGACTGGAAGCGCGGCCGACGGCCACGACGTGTATCGCCTGCGCGAGCCGGGCCAGCCGGGCCAGCCGGTAAAGCTGGGCCAGCCGGTAAGGCCAGCCGGTAAGGCCGGCCGGCAGGCAGGCCCCACCACCCAGGCAGCGAGTCTGACGGATCAGCTCGGCTGGCCGCCAGCCGCCCCGCCATGGGGGTCGGGGGCCTCGCCATGGTCGCCGGGCGCCCCGGCAGCCGGCTTGCCGGCGGGCTCTGGCCGCCAAAGTGTGCCGAGCGTCCCCTGAGCAGCGCGGATAGAGGCCTGCCCGCCGCCGCGCCCGCGCAGGATGTAGGCCAGCCCGACCGCGATCAGCGCCCCGATCGCCGGGCCGAGCAGGTAGGCCCACCACGAGGTCCAGTTGCCGAGCACTAGTGCCGGGCCAAGCGACCTGGCCGGGTTCATTGACGCACCGCTGACTGGCGCACCGAACAGCCCCGCCAGCGCGATGTATGCGCCGACGCCGAGGGCGGCAATCGGCCCAAGCTGCTGTGCGCCGGACGCCGTGCCCAGGATGACGCTGACGAGCCCGGCCGTCAGCAGGGCCTCCCACCACATGGCGGTCGCGGTCGAGATGCCGGGGCCGGGCAATGTCAGGCCCGCGCTGCCCTGCTTACCGAGGAGCGCCCACAGCAGCAGCGTGGCCAGGATGGCGCCGGCGAACTGGGCCACCACGTATCGCCAGACGCGCCCCCAGGGGAAGTCGCCACGCAACGCAAACGCCACGCTGACCACGGGGTTCAGGTGTGCTCCCGACACGGCGCCCATGAACAGGATGATCGCCATCACCATCAGCCCTGGGGCAACAACCCTGGCGGGTTCCGGCACGGCGTCGCCGCCGAATCTGGCGTTGACCATCCCGGCGCCGACCGCAACGGTGACGAGCAGGAAGGTGCCGAAGAGCTCACTGAACAGGCGGCGCCACTCGTAACTGCTGTCCCAGAAGTCGTACCGGTGCACCACGGCGTTCGGCAGCTCGACTGACCGCAGCGCGACCTCGACATCGCCTGGCACCCGGACGGGCTCTTGCTGACTGCTGATGTTCGGTCCTTCCGCAGTGCCGTGTGTGCAGGCGAGCCTACGACCTGCTCGGTTAGCCGCCCGCCATGCGGTCCAGGATCGCCGTCACGAGGTCCAGCGGCGTGTGCGGGTGCAGGAACGCGAACCTAGCGACAGTCTCGCCCTCCCACACCGTAGGCGGCAGGAACGCCACCTGGTCGTCGAGCAGCGCGTCGGCCCAGGCCGCGTAGTCGGCCGGCTGCCAGCCCGGCCGCCGGAACAGCACAACGGACAGGTCAGGTTCCCTGATCAGCTCCAGATAGTCACGCCGCCGGATCTCGGTCGCCGTCTGCCTGGCGAGTTCGATGGCGGCCTCGATCGCGTCGCTGTAGGCGCGCACGCCATGCACGCACAGCGAGAACCACAGCGGCAGGCCCCTGGCCCGCCGGGTCAGGTGGTAGGCATAATCCGTCGGGTTCCACACACCTGGCTGCTCGTGAATAACCTCCAGGTATCCGGCGTCCTGTCTATGGACGGAACGGGCTAGAGCCGGGTCGCGGTACAGCAACGCCGCGCAGTCGAATGGCGCGAACAGCCACTTATGCGGGTCGACCACGAACGAGTCCGCGTGCTCGATTCCGGCGTAAGCCGACCGGACGCTCGGCGCGAAGAGGCCAGCGCCGCCGTAGGCGCCGTCGACGTGGAACCACAGCTTGTGCTCGGCTGCGACCGCCGCGAGGCCGGACAGGTCGTCGATGATGCCAGCGTTTGTCGTGCCTGACGTCGCCACGATCACCGCCAGCGACTCGGGTTCGCCGTCGGCGTCGATCGCGGCGCGGACCGCGGCGCCGGTCAGCCGGTGGTCGGCGGTCGGAACGACGAGCGCGTCCATTTCCAGCAGTCGCAGCGTGTTGCCGATTGACGAGTGCGCGTCGGAGCCGACAATTGCCCGCAGACGCTGCGGCGATGTCTGCCGGCGCTTGGCGACCTCGCGGCCGACCGCGAGCGCGGAGAGGTTTGCCGCCGAGCCACCGGAGACGAAGCACCCGCCCGCTTGGGGTGGCAGCCCAGCGCGATCGGCGATCAGCCGGAGCACCTGGTTCTCCGCGTGAATCGCGCCCGCGGCTTCCAGCCACGAGATGCCTTGGATAGACGCGCAGGAGATCAGCATGTCGAACAGCAGCGAAGCCTTCGTTGGCGCGGCCGGGATGAAGCCGAGGAAGCGCGGGCTGTCAGCCGAGATCACGGCGGGCGCGAGCATCGAGGCATACACGCCGAGCACCTGGTCGGGGTTATGCGCGTCGTCACCGAGCAACCCGGCCAGCGCAATGTCGAGCTCAGCCGGATCCCGCGAGCCCTTGTCGAGCGGTACCGGGTCCAGCCGCAGCCGGTTCTCGGCATAGGCGAGAACGGACCTGATCATCTGCTCGGTTGTGCTGTCCACGCTGTGCATGGCCGACAAACTAGCGCAGCGCGTCCTCGTCGGTCGCGTCCTCCGGGTCGCTCACCCAGGCGGAGAACACCGGCAGCCCGTCCCACGGACTCGGCCTCCCGCTAGTACGCGTGGTGAACGCGACCACGGCATACGGATGCCCGAAGCGCAGCACGACCTCTCGGTGTCGAGCAGGCAATCGCATCCCCAGGGCGACGGCCATCCCTGTGACGGCAGCTGCCTCGAACCCGGTCCGGGAGTACCGGGCCATGGCCGCCTGCCGGGCCTGCCACGGATCCTCGTTGTGGACCAGCGCGTTCTTGGCGGCGGCGAAGCCGAGGCCCGGTGCGGCGAGGTCGTGATCCGAGGTGGCCGACCAGGCGGGCAAGACGGCCAAGCAGGTGTCGGCTTCGCCCATGACCTCGCGGACGCTCCATAGCGCGTGCTCGCCAACCGGCAGGCTGGCCACGTCGCGGGCGTCGATCCGGACTCCGGCGGCGTACTTCCCGCCGAGCTCGTGGGCTGCGGCCAGCACGCTCCCGGCCGGCACGTCCGGCATGGCTGCCACAGAGGCAACCTCGACGCCGCCCGCCGCAGCGGCGACGTGCACGATCACATCACCGGCCTGCGGGCTGGCCGCGATGAACTGGACGTGGCCGCCGGGTCGAGCCGGGGTACCCAGCACACTGTCGAGTGTGCCCGCCCACGGGCTCGTGTCACCCAGGGTGGCAGCCGGCGCCAGCTCGAACGGGACCTGCCAGGAGACCTTGGTCGCCAGCGCGCTCGCAAGCACCAGGTAGAGGTCCTTGCCAGCGATGGGGAACCGGTCGATCAGACCGAAGGTATGGTCCCGCGCCCAGGCGTCCAGTCCGGCCTGACCTGGCAGATCCCCGGTTGTGACGGTGGCTGGCAGGTCCTCACGCCAAGCCGCGAAGGTCTCCGGCAGCGGCGCCGCCGGATCAGTCCAGACCGCAGCCGCACTCGCGACCAGGGGGTGGGGCTTTGTCAGCAGGTCAGCGGCGGCGCGGGCGGCCGCATCCACGTCGCAGCCGAGTACCTCGGTCAGCGCGGCACGATCGGCCCCAGTGCTGGCCGGCCCGGCCAGCGCGAGCAGGAGCCACGCGCCCAGTGGTGAGGCAACGTGATGCCGGGTGCCGATGGCGGCGTGCAGCCGGGCTGCGTAGCTGGACACCCACGCGTCGACGGGACTCACCCGAATGCTCATAGCACTAAGTCACGGAACCGGGCAGGCTCTGCGTGGCCGCGGGCGCCGGCTCGCCTCCGGTCTCGGTCGACTGCTTGCGTCCAAGCCAGAAGAAGCTGAACACGCCGACCGCCAGCACGAGGATGGCGGACAGGTACAGCGCCGCGTGCAATCCGGACTCGAATGCGCTGTATACGGCCTGGATCACTTCCTGGACTAGCTTGGGCTGCCCGGCGCCGGCGGCGCCGGCGCTGCCCGCCTTGCCGCCCGAGGGGGTCAGTCCGGTCTCTACAGCGTTGGTGACGAAATGCGCGATGCTCTGCGGCAGGCCGAGCTGGTGCAGCCTCGTGGCAATGTTCGCGGACAGCTTGGCCGAGACGAGTGCGCCGAGCACGGCGACACCGGCAACGGCGCCGACCTCGCGGCTGGTGTTGGTGGTGGATGCGGCCATGCCGGACCGCTCAGGCGGCACAGCGGACAGCGCCGACGAGGTGGCCGGGACCACGGTCATTCCTATTCCGATGCCAGTCAATGACAGCGCGGCGGCCAGGGTCAGGTACCCCGGACTCGGGTTGATGGTGAATGAGGTCCACAGCAGACCGAGCGCGAACAGAAGGCAGCCGGTGAAGATGGTCGTCCTCGGTCCGAGAGTCACCGTCGAGCGAGCCGCTATGAGCGCGGCCGCTCCCATCAGGATCATCATCGGCAGGAAGACGAGCGCTATGCGATAACCGCTGTAGCCGGGGACTTCCTCCAGATAGAGGGCTGTAAAGAAAAACACCGCGAAGGTCGCGAAGTAGGCACTGAACGCCACCACGTTCGCCACCAAGAACCGCGGCACGCGAAGAAACTTCAGGTCGAGCAGCGGATGCGCCGCCTTGCTCTCCCACCAGAAGAAACCCACGACCGAAGCCGCGCTCACGCAAAGAAGCAGGACAACAAGTGGCGAGCCGAAGGACGAGCCCTCGGCAGTGATCACCGCAAAGGCCAGCGCAGTCAGCGCGCCGGCGCTGAGAACGCTGCCGGCAATGTCCACGCGGTGCCCGTCCGGGTCCGAGTTCTCTGGGAGCACGACGAACGCGCCAATCAACGCCACTGCTCCGACCGCGAGGTTAAACCAGAAGATCGCCCGCCAGTCGCCGTGCTGACCGATCAATGCACCGCCGATGACGGGTCCCATCGCGAGCGCGACGCCCGTCACCGTGGTCCAGACGCCGAGGGCCCAGGCGCGTTCCCGCTCGTCGGTATAGATGTGCCGGATCATCGACAGGGTGCCAGGCTCGCTTGCAGCCGCGCCGAAGCCCATCACCGCGCGCCCAGCGATCAGAACCGCGACGTTCGCCGCTGTCGCGGACACGATCGACCCGCCGCAGAAGATGATGATGCCGATCACCATGACGCGCTTGCGGCCGAACTCGTCGCCGACCATCCCGAAGCCGAGCATCGCGCCCGCGAAAGTGAGGGCGTACGCGCCCACCACCCACTGCAGGGACGACACACCCGCGTGCAGCTGCTGCTGAATGTTCCCCAGTGCGACGCTGACGACCGTATTGTCAAGAAATGTCAGGAACAGGATGACGCACAATACCGCCAGAGCGAGGGAGCGACCGCCCCGCGGAGCAATCGCTGCCTCGCCCTGAGACACGCGGGCCGGGCTCGCCACAGGTTAGGCAGCCGACTTGCATGCGGCAGGCAAGCCGGAGGTCTTGCCCGCGTTCTCTATGGTCAGGAGACCGCAGAAGCTCGCCACGCCCACCTTCCAGGTTCCGTTCTGCAAGACGGCAACCCCGGTCTGGTTCGTCAGCTCAGGGGTACCGCTCACGAGGATGTTGTACTTCACTGTCGCCTGTGTCGGCGAATTTACAGTGACATGGGTGACCTTAGCGGTCGCGAGTGCCGCCAGGCCAGAGCCGGCCTGAGCCTGAATAACCGACTGGAACTGCGACCCGTTCTCCAGCAAGCTGACCCGCTTGGGAGTCGGAGTCTTGGCGTTGAAGAACGCTTCCCAGTTGGTCGTGATGGCATTCACGGCGGCCGCCCCGCCGATCGACGTCGTTGCCGAGGTCGCGGGTGCCGATGATGATGGAGGTGCCGACGTCGACGCGGGAGCCGACGTGCTGGGCGGCGTGCTCGGGCTGCTGCCGCCGCACGCCGTCGCCAGGCCCGCGAGCCCAGCTAGCGCCACGGCGCCGACCAGGCGCGAGAAATGCCGATGAGAATTCATACAGCTATCCTCCAACTAACAGTCAGCGAATGACATTCCGCCCCGGCCGCAGGGCATGCTGCATTACATACCCCAGGGCTGCCGATGCGCGCTAGCAGCCCGCTCTTTCGCGCGGCTATGCGATGCTGCTGCCGTGCCCGATCTTGAAGATTTGCGCGACCGCATGCGACTATTCAGCGCCGAACGCGACTGGCAGGGATTCCACGACCCCAAGTCGGTGCTGCTCGCGCTCGTCGGCGAGGTTGGTGAGCTGGCCGAGCTATTCCAGTGGCTGCCCGCCGAAAGCGCGGCCGAGCTCGGCGCATCCGAGCCGTTGCGGACCAGGGCCGGCGAGGAACTGTCCGACGTGCTGCTCTACCTGATTCTGCTTGCCGACGTGCTAGGCATCGACCTGGCCGCGGCGGCGCACGCGAAGCTCACAGCAGCGGCACTGAAGTACCCGGCAGGCTAGCTCCGGTTACCCCGAACCCCACAGTTACCCCGAACCCCACAGTTGCGCCGAACCCCACAGTTACCCCGGACCCCACAGAGATGCGAGATCGCGGTCGACGCTGGCGGCTAGCGGCGCCATCGGTCGCAGCACCGGTCGGGGCGGAGCCGCCTGCGTGACCTCGCAGTGTGCCAGCGCGGCAGCATCGAGGAACCTGGTCAGCTGAGCGTAGCTATGCCTGTCGTCGGCCGCGAGCCGATGATGATGCATGCGCAGCGGCGCGTACAGGTACAGGCGGTCGCGTGCTCTCGTCACCGCCACATAGAACAGCCGCTGCTCTTCCTCCAGCCCGGCAGGCGTCGTCAGCGCCATGTCGCTCGGGACCGCTCCGTCGACAAGCTGCGGCACATGCACCACCGGCCACTCAAGGCCCTTCGCCGAGTGCATGGTCGAGATGACGACGAAGTCGTCGTCCAGGCGTGGCCTGCCCGCCAGGTCCGAAGCCGACAGGGGCGGGTCGAGTGCGAGCTGGACGAGCGCGTCGTGCAGCGAGGGGCTGTCCGCCGCAGCATCCGCCAGCCGCTCCAGGTCAGCGAACCGCACGGCCGCGTCCGCGTAGCGAGCGGCCAGCGGATCACGCAGCGCCGCCAGGATCGCCGTGGCCCGGTCAGCCGTCCCGTCTAGCTCAGCAGCGGCCACGAGCTGCCTGACGGTCGGCCCGACTGTACTGGCCGGACGCTGCGGCAGCGTTTCCTCTGCATCTGGCCACCGGCTGAACGGCTCCGGCTCGGCGATGCGCAGCGTTTCGATGATCCGCCGGGCTAGCACGGGCCCGACACCCTCGTGCAGCCGGAGCAGGCGGAACCAGGCGAGGTCGTCGGCAGGGTTCGCGACGATCCTGGCCGCGGCGAGGAAGTCCTTGACGTGCGCGGCCTCGGTGAAGCGCAGGCCCCCGTACTTGACGTACGGGATTCCCCGCGCCGACAGCTCTATCTCGAGCAAGTCGCTGTGGTGGGCGGCCCTGACCAGCACCGCCTGGTCCTGAAGCCGGACGCCGGATTCGTGGTCGGCGAGGATGCGGGCGCAGATCTCCCTGGCCTGGGTGGCCTCATCGTGACAGCGGATGAGCTGCGGCCGGTGCCCCTCGCCGCGCTCGGCCATCAGCGAAAGCTCAAGCCCGTCGAACTGCGGACGGATGACGTTCGCGAGTCCGAGCACGCCGCGGAGCGATCGATAGTTGCGTGACAGCCGAATGACCGACAGGTTGGCGTAGCTGCCCGCCAGCTCGCGCAGATGTGCCGGATCGGCGCCCCGAAAGGCGTAGATCGCCTGCGCGTCGTCGCCCACGCACGTCAGCCCATCGCCGCCCGGCCGCAACAGGCGCACGATCTCGGCCTGCACCGCGTTCACGTCCTGGTACTCGTCCACGAGCACGGCGTCGAACAAGCCGCGCAGCGCCGGCCCAGCTGCCGGGTCCGTCAGCGCGGCGCGCCACAGCAGCAGCAGGTCGTCGAAATCGACAAGACCGTGCCGCCGCTTGTAGCTGACGAAGCCGGTGAACAGGCTCGCCAGTTGCTCGGCGAACGGCACGCACCAGGGATAGCCGGCTGCGACAACGTCGGCGAGGTGTGTGCTGGTGCTGACGCAGCGCGAGTAGATCTCGGCGCACGTCGCGGCACGCGGGGTCCGGCGGCCAGCGGTCGTGCCAACGAGTCCGTTCGCATCGCGCAGCGTATCCATGATGTCGGCAGCGTCGGCCGGGTCGATGACGGTGAACTCGGGCGGCAGCGCGAACGCCTCGGCGTGCGCCCTGATGATGCGGTGGGCGACCGCGTGGAACGTGCCGCCGAAGATGCGCTCGGCCGCGCTGCTGTCCGGCGGCTGGGCACGGGCGAGCATGTCGTCCGCCGCCCGCCGTGTGAAGGTGAGCAGCAGGATGCGGCTCGCCTGGGTGCCCTGCTCGCGGAGCCAGGCCGCGCGCGCCACCAGCGTCCCGGTTTTTCCGGTGCCAGCGCCCGCCAGTATGAGCAGCGGCCCGCCCCGATGGGTAGCGGCTCGTCGCTGATCGTCGTTGAGAACATCCAGAACGCCCGCCCGGTCCGTCATGGACACTGAATGTAATCAGGCGTACTGACAGTGGCCCGGCGAGCGAGAGGAACCCGAATGAAAGCCGCACGACGAGTGGCGGTCGTTACCGGCGCATCGGCCGGGATTGGCAGGGCCTGCGCGGACCGGCTCGCCGCCGCCGACTGGGCGGTTACCGGAGCGAGCCGGCGCGGCACTGGCGGATCGGCCTGGACCGGGCTGGTCATGGACGTCGACAGCGACGCTGCAGTCCGCGATGGCATCGCGAGCGTAGTCAACCGATATGGCCGCATCGACGCGCTCGTCGCCGCGGCGGGCTGGGGAGTCGCGGGATCCGCCGAGTTCACCACGATCGCAGAGGCCAAGGCGCAGTTCGAGACGAACTTCTGGGGCTGCGTCCGGGTCGTCCAGGCGGTCCTGCCGCACATGCGCGCGCAGCGCACCGGACGGATCGTTGCTGATCAGCTCGATCGGCGGCGTGATCGGCATCCCCTTCCAGGCCTACTACAGCGCGAGCAAGTTCGCGCTTGAGGGCTTCGCCGAGGCGACGGCGTATGAGGTGGCGCCGTTTGGCGTGCACATCACGCTGGTGCAGCCCGGCAACATCCTGACCGACTTCACCGCGAGCCGGGTGTACGCCGCAGGCGACGAGGGTGACTCGGCCTACGCGGCGGCGATGACGAAGGCGGTATCGCTTATGGAGCGGGACGAGGCGAACGGCGCGCCCGCTGAGCAGGTCGCCGCCACAGTTCAGCGCGTGCTGTCTGCCAGCCGCCCGCCGCGGCGGGTGTCGGTCGGCAAGGCTGGCGAGCGGGCGGGCCTGATTGCCAAGCGGCTGCTGCCGTACCGCGTGTTCGAGGCCGCGGCCAAGGGGAGCCTAGGGGTGGGCTGACGAGCCCGTTCCCATCGTGATCTTTCGCAATGGCGCTGTTGTCCCCCATGCTTGTCTATGTCGCATTAGCGCATGCAGCAGGTGAGCACCGGAGCGGAGATGTTCCTAGCAGGGTTAGCGGCGTCACTGGGCCGGGTCGGCCAGGTCCAGGCGCACTTGTCCGCGTCGGTGGCGTCGCTCATGGCGATCGTGGGGGTCGGCGCGGCGTTGGTCCCCGGGGTGTGGCATGTCGCCAGGCCAATCAGCACGATGGCGCACGAGGGCGCGCACGCCATGGTGGGCTCCGCCATGGGTCTCAAGATCAACAGTATGGAGTTCAAGTTCAACGGCGACGGCGCAACGCGACCCGCCGCTAGTGACAGCAGCATGATTCAGTTCCCCGCCGCCTTCGTGGGCTACCTCGGGCCGGCCGCGTTCGGCGTCGGTGCCGCCGAGCTGATCAGGGCAGGCCATATCGTCGCCGTCCTCTGGATCGGATTGCTCGGCCTGATCCCGATCCTGTACCTGGCGCGCAAGAGCCTCGGCGTGCTCTTGGTGGTCGCCGCTTTGGTGGCGCTCCTCCTGTTGCTCGGCGGTGGATCCGTGGGGACACAGGTAGTGACCGCATATGCCGTCACCTGGTTCCTGCTGGCGTCCGGCGTTCGATCCGTCAACCTGCATCGCGCCAATGCCGGGGACGCTCAGGTCCTGAAGGACATGACGGGGCTTCCGCGTGGCTTCTGGTGGCCCATCTGGCTGGCAGGAACGGTAGCTGCGCTGATCTTCGGGGCCACGCTGCTGCTCTAGCTCGACGCTTCTGCCCCCGGCCGGCGCAACTCGGCCCGCCAGCGCCAGGCAGCGGTCGACGGGCCGCCGCGGATCTCGTCAACCCTGACTGGTTCCAGGCCGCCGTGTGCGATCGCGTCGATCTCGCTAGGCGTGAGCGACCAGGGCGGCCCATCGTCATCGGAATCGGGCTCACGACCGCGCGCGAACACGATAAGCGTCCCGCCGGGCGCTACCAGCGGGCCGAGGCTGGCAATGGCGGCGGCGCGTGGCGGGTCAGGCAGCGCCTGGAGCGTCATGCTCTCGACGACAAGGTCATAAGCGTGCCGCCAGCCGGCGGGCAGGGCCATCAGGTCGGCCACGCAGTACGTGACGCCAGAGTGCGGGAACCGCTCGCGCGCGGCCTGGATAGCGCTGGCGGAAATGTCGAAAGCGACTGTGCGGAAGCCCAGGCTGGCGATGAACTCCGCGTCGTCGCCGAGGCCGCAGCCGACAACGAGCGCCGTTTCGGTCTTGGTCGCAGTTCCTGTCTTGGTCGCAGCGGCGCCGCTCAGCCCGGCCTCGTCCGCCCACTGCACCAGCAGCGGGCTTGGCGCGCGGCGGTCCCAGGGCACGGCCGTCAGACCGTCAGCCGCGGCCGCGTAGAGGCGCTCGAACCAGCCTGTCGGATCGCCGGCCGCGATTGACTCGTGCGCCAGCCGCGTGGCGTTCTCCTCTGCTTCTGCGGTCACCAGCCCAGCTCCCTTAGCCGCTCGTCGGAAATGCCGAAGTAGTGGCCGACCTCGTGTATCACAGTGCGCCTGACCTGCTCCACGACCTCGGCCTCGGACTGGCAGATTGCGCAGATCGCGAGCCGGTAGATCGTAATCCGGTCCGGCAGGACGCCAGCGTAGTTCGTGGTCCGGTTCGGCAGCGGAATGCCCTCGTACAGGCCGAGCAGGCCGCGCGGGCCGGGGCCGTGCTCGACGAGGACGGCCACGTTCTTCATCAGGTCAGCGAACTCGGGCGGCAGCGAGTCGAGTGCCGTGCTGACCATCTGCTCGAACGACTCCGGGTCGACGGCGATCATCCGTCCATTGTGAGCCCGGTGTCGTTGTTGTCGGGCGCCCGTACGCTGGATCGTGTGAGCAGCCCCGCCCGCCCGTTCCGGCCGACGCAGGCGGACATGGCGGCCGCCCGCGGCCAGGAGATTCCGGACCTGGTAGCGCCTGGGCTGCGAGTCCTGTTCGCAGGGATCAACCCGAGCTTGTATTCGGCCGCTACCGGGCACCACTTCGCGCGGCCGGGCAACCGGTTCTGGCCTGCTCTGCACCGATCCGGCTTCACCAGCCGCCAGCTGCGACCCGACGAGCAGCCTCTGCTGCCCGGGCTCGGGCTCGGCATTACCAACGTGGTGGCGCGGGCCACGGCGAGGGCCGACGAGCTGGAAGCCGCCGAGCTCCGGGCTGGTGGCCAGGCACTGGCCGAGCTGGCCGGTTCGCTTGGCGTGTCCTGGCTAGCGATACTCGGCGTGACTGCCTACCGGACCGCGTTCCGGCTCCCGCAGGCTGTCGTCGGGCCGCAGGCCGGACGCCTCGGCGGCGCGCGAGTGTGGATCCTGCCGAACCCCAGCGGCCTTAACGCGCACTGGAGCGCCGCCGGGCTCGCCGAGGAGTTCGGCCGGCTGCGAGCGGCTACACGTGGCCTATGACCACCGTCGCATCCAGGTCGTCGTCACTGGCGACGCTGGTTTTGAGGCTGGCGGCGGCCATCGCGGCTGCCGTCAGTGACGCTTGCCGTTCGCTCGTCTCGATCAGCAGGTGGCCGCCTGGCGCCAGCCACTGCGGCGCCTGCGCGGCTACAAGGCGGTGGATACGGACACCGTCGGCGCCGCCGTCGAGCGCAACCAGGGGCTCGTGCAGCCGCGCCTCGGCTGGCATCAGCCCGATCTCGGCGGTCGGCACGTAGGGCGCATTGACGACGATGACGTCGAGCCGGCCGCGCAGGTCAGCAGGCAAGGCCTCGTACAGATCGCCCTCGTGCACATGGCCGCCGATGGCCGCCAGATTGCGGCGAGCGTACGCCGTCGCGCCAGGATCTATGTCGGCAGCGTGCAGTTCGGCACCGTGCACGGCCATCGCCACAGCGATGCCAACTGCACCCGAGCCGCAGCACATGTCGAGGACAACCGGCCCCGTTCCCATCTCGGTGCCGACAGTGCCACCTACGCCAGCCAGGGCAGCAATCGCCTGCCTGACAAGGAATTCGCTGCGCCGACGCGGCACGAAGACACCTGGGCCGACGACGATTCGCAGGCCGCAGAACTCAGCCCAGCCCACGACATGCTCAAGCGGCAGCCCTGCGACCCGCTGGTCCACCATCGCGGCCACGTCGGCGGGCGTGCGGCCAGCTGTGATGAGGAGCCGCGCTTCGGCTTCAGCGAACACGCATCCTGCCGCCCGTAGCCTCGCGACGATCGCCGATTCGGACGTGACTACCAAGGCAGCGAGCTGCTCGTGAAGTGCGTGAGGGTGTCGATATCCGACATCGTGTACACATGACGCGGCGGGGTCTCGAAGGTCGCATACGGCCGGACCCGGATCACGACTCGCTGCTCGTCCTGCGCCATCTGCGCGATCTGCGGCCGGCGGCTGTCCGGCACCTCTGCACCGGCCATGAGGCCGATGACCCGCGTCAGCACATCGGTGGCAAGCTCGGGATCGCGATCGACGACGCCGTTGCCGTAGACCTGGAGGTAGGACAGCGGCCAGGACTCGTCGAGCACGCAAAGGCTGACACGCTCGTTGCGGGCGACTGCCTTGGCCTTGCCGCGCTCGGCCATCGTCGAGACCAGCAGCTCATCGCCGTCCATGACGTAGTAGACCACCGTCATCGCTGGGCCGTGCGCCTGGCGCGCGTAGCCAAATATGCAGGTGCGGTGGTCGCGAACAAACTGCCGGCGCTCTTCGGTATTCACGATCCGCTCCTTCGTGTCGAGCTGCTGACGCCCGCCCTGCTGACGCCCGCCCCGCTGGCGCGGCCACGGCCGCGCGGTCAGCGGGCGAACATCGCGATCGCGATGAACTGACACGCGGCGGCAGCGCACACGCAGGCGTGGAAGACCTCGTGATACCCAAATACTGCCGGAACGGGGTCGGGTCGGCGGTGGTGGTATGCAATTGCGCCGACGGTGTACAGCAAGCCGCCCGCGATCATCAGCGCACCCGGCCCGACACCTTCATGTATCCAGACGGCCGGTATGGACAGCCCGGCGGACCACCCGAGCCCGACGAACACGGCTCCGACCAGCTTCTCGGGCGCGCTCATCCACGCGAGGTGGATCACGGCGGCGGCCACGGTGATCGTCCACATCACAGACAGACAGACGAGGCCGACAGTGCCATGGGCGGCGAGCAGGAAGGCGGGTGTCGCCGTCCCGGCGATGAGGAAGAAGATCATGACGTGGTCGAGGCGCTGAAGCCGCCGGTTCCACGCGTAGCTCCAGTTGCCGCGGTGATAAAGCGCGCTGGTCCCGAACAACGCGGTGACGCTAGCTGCGTAGACGCCGTCAGCGATGCGGTGCACGGCCCCATGCGCAGCGGCGATCAGGAGGGTCCCGCAAACCAGCGAAGCCGCGAACCACGTCAGGTGCTGCCAGCCGCGCAGGACCGGCTTGGCGTAGAAGATGGCGCGTTTAGCGTCGTAGAGCGCGGGGGCGGGGGCGGCCATGGGCTCTCCTCAGTCTGCACAAGACGCGACGCCGCCGAGGTCAAGAGCAGCTGGGAAGCGACCCGCCGCCGAAGCGGCTTGTTGCCTTTGAATGAAGGTACGACACGGCCAGAGGTGGTTCAACCCAGCCGGGCCGTAACGGCGCGCTGAGGCTCAAATCGGGCCCGCGCCGTCGTCGCGAGGCACAGCGGGGAACGCCCTGGTTGGCCCGGCCGGACTCGAACCGGCGCGATGCGGTTTAGGAAACCGTTGCTCTGTCCGCTGAGCTACGGGCCATTGGAGGCCCCGGCCAGATTCGAACTGGCGTGACACAGCTTTGCAGGCTGGTACCTGGCCGCTCGGGACCTCGGTGCTCCCAGCAGGATTCGAACCTGCGCCTCGACCTTCGGAGGGTCGTGTTCTGTCCCCTGGACTATGGGAGCTAGAAGGGACTGGTATGGACTTTCACCGCTGCACAAGCCGGGCTTGTCTCATCCCGTGTGCAGTCCCGGTGCCAGCTGATGGGATCGAACCACCGATGCCGAAGCGACGGCTTTACGGGCCGCTGCATTACCACTCTGCCAAGCTGGCGGGGAGGACGACGGGACTCGAACCCCGCAACGGCTCGGCTCACAACCGAGCTCCTCAGCCTTTCGGTTCGTCCTCAGTGCGCAATCAGGGATTCGAACCCCGGCCTTACGGTGTGTGGAACCGCCGCTCTTCCGCTGAGCTAATCGCGCATGTGGGACGGCAGCTGGCGCCGTGCCGTCCCTGGTGCTCCCGGAGGGACTCGAACCCCCAGCCTCTTGATCCGTAATCAAGCGCTCTATCCGTTGGGCTACAGGAGCTTGTGGTGCGTGGTCGCTGAAGGGGGCGAACCTCCGGCCTTCAGCTTGTCGTGCTGGCGCTCTGCACCGAAGAGGCGGCGTGGCTCGCGGGCATCCTCGAAGGCGAGGGCAGTTTCCTAGTTAAAGGACACCGTGCCGCCGCCATCCAGGTCGTCATCATGACCGACCGTGACATCATCGACCGACTTGTCGTGGTCACTGGAGTAGGGCGGATACACGGATATGCCCCTGTCAAGGCGCATTACAAGCCGGCGTGGGACTGGCATGTGCGGCGCCGAGCCCACATCATCTTCATCATCGACGCCGTGATGCCGTGGCTTGGCAAACGGCGAACTATCGCCGCTCAACGCGTCCTTGACGAGCTCGCCAAGCCTTTGCTCCCCCGGAAGGAGTCGAACCTTCAAACCGTCGCCTTAACGGGGCGCTGCTCTGCCTAGTTGAGCTACAGGGGAATGAGAGTTGCAGTGCTTCACCGTCTTGCCGGTCCTAGCGCACTGCCAGCTTTCGTAGCGGGGACGGGAGTCGAACCCGCGCATCTTCGGCTTATGAGGCCGACGCCTTACCAGCTTGGCTACCCCGCAGTAGCGCAGACGGGATTTGAACCCGCAATCCCCTGGGTGAAGGCCAGGTGGCTCTATCCGTTTCGCCTGCTGCGCCTTACGTAGCCCGTGCCGGGTTCGAACCGGCGTTCTCCTGGCGGAGAACCAGGCGAGATGACCGCTACTCCAACGGGCCATGCTGTGCGTGCGCCGCGAGGGATTCGAACCCCAGGCCCAGCCGCTTAGAAGACGGCTGCTCTGTCCGCTGAGCCAGGGGCGCGTGACGTTCCCCCGGTCCGATTCGAACGGACGATCCTCGGATTAAAAGTCCGCTGCGTTGACCTCTGCGCCACGGGGGATTGGTTGGCTCGGGTGGACTTGAACCACCTGCCTCTCGCTTATCAGGCGAACGCTCTGACCGGTGAGCTACGAGCCAGCGGAAGACGGAGGCCCTGATCCCCAGCGCTCGCGCGCCCAGCCGGGTTCAAGCCGGCGGCTGCCCTGGCAGCTTCGTCTTCCTGGTGCGGATGACGGAGGACCCGGTCCCCAGCCCGTCGCCGGGCCCATCCCGCTTCGAACGGGCGGCCGCGCGCCTTGCGGCTTCATCAATCCACGGCGGATGGCGCAGGACTCGAACCTGCCCGCGGCTTTCGCCGCGACCTCCGGTTTCCCTCCGGGCACCTTGCCAACTCGGTCAGTCATCCTCGAGCGGAGCATGGAGGACTCGAACCTCCGCACGGGGCTGCCGTGTACGCCTTAGCAGGGCGCTGCCGTAGCCGCTGGGCCAATGCTCCTTGCGTACCCTCCCAGGGATTCGAACCCTGAACACTGCGGGTCTGAGCCGCAGGCCTCTACCGTTGGGCTAGAAGGGCTTGGAGTGAGCGACGGGGTTCGATCCCGCGGCCTCAACCTTGGCAAGGTTGCGTGCTACCTGCTGCGCCACGCTCACGTGGAGCCTGATGACGGATTCGAACCGTCGCCCTCGTCCGTACCAAGGACGCGCTCTAACCGCTGGAGCTAATCAGGCAAGTGCTAGCTGGCCGCCCAGGCTTCGAACCTGGAAAGTGTCCCGATCCAAAGTCCGGCGGGTCTGCCGGTTCCCCCAGCGGCCATCGTGAGCCCCCGACAGGAGTCGAACCTGCGGCCCGCCGCTTACTTACAAGGCGGCCGCTCTGGCCACTGAGCTATAGGGGCGGGGCAGGCACGCGGCGCGGCGCGAACTCGGCGTCGAGCGGATATGCCACGGCCTCGTTGTCGACCTGGCCGCCGCGTGCCCTTGTGCGCCCGAGAGGACTTGAACCTCCACGACCTCGCGGCCACAGGCATCTCGGGCCTGCGCGTCTACCTATTCCGCCACGAGCGCTTGCGAGCTTCAGCGCGGATTCGAACCGCGGACCCCGCCCTTACGAGGGGCGTGCTCTGGCCGTCTGAGCTACAGAGGCTTGGCTGAGGAGCCTGGATTCGAACCAGGACGAGCGTGACCGTCTCCCGGTCCAGAGCCGGGCGTGTTGCCAGTTACACCACTCCCCATCGAGTGCGGGCGGCGAGACTCGAACTCGCATCACGCGGTACTTGAAGCCGCTGCGTCTGCCAATTGCGCCACGCCCGCTCGCCAGGCCTGCCGGCAGCCGTCACGCCCGCATTGTGCGCCGCCAGGGACTTGAACCCCGATCTGCTGATTAAGAGTCAGCTGCATAACCCATTCATGCTCGCGGCGCGTGGTCGGGATGACTGGTTTCGAACCAGCGTCCCCTTCCCCCCGGGCAGGCGCTCCAGCCAAACTGAGCTACACCCCGATGGAGCCGCGCCGGGGAATCGAACCCCGCTAACTCGGGTGGAGGCCGAGAGCACTAGCCGATGTGCTAGCGCGGCAAACGCGGGTCTCGGCCAGTTGATGTACCGGGTCCACAATGTGCACGGCGATGCGGACCGAACGAGACGAGATCCCGCAACTGCCCGCTGTGCCACCACCAGGAGCCGAACCTGGGCACTTCCGGGCTTCAACCGGACGCTCTTCCAACTGAGCTACGGTGACGTGGTCAGGATGGTGTGGCTCGAACACACGGCCTCCGCATCCCGAATGCGGCGCTCTCCCTACTGAGCTACACCCTGACGCGTGGAGACGGTGGGGATCGAACCCACTGCAGCAACGCTTGCAAGGCGCGCCCGCTCCCTTAGCTGTCATCCCCATGGACCGGTCCTGCGCCTCCGCAGAGCGCGACGGCGCAGGACCGGAAAGTGTGCGGCCCGCCGGCCGCACTGACGTTTCCCGCTTGTTGAGTTCTCAATGTGCAAGCACGTTCACTCCGCAGAGTGGTGCCTCGCTGGGCCGGCAGGACTCGAACCTGCATCTACATCGGTTTTGGAGACCGGCGCTCGACCATTTGAGCTACGTCCCATCGGTAATTCAGTTGTCAAAAAGAAACCGCCCGCCAGGGCATTTCTCCTGGGGGCGGTGCCTGCGTCTGCGGCTTATTCGGCTACATCGTCGGCACCAAGCCCAAGGTCGCGCCCAGCATCGTCTGGCACGAGAAAGCGTTATGCTTCCCGCGCTCAATGCTTGGCGACCAGGTGTACACGGTGCGTCCCTTCGGGGGTAATGCGTTCCTATTCAGAGTAAACAGCTGCCTATCGTCCAGGCAAACCAATATTTGCCGGATCAGTGTGAGATCCGGCCCAGGCGACTCGCTGGAACGGCGCCCGATGGTCTGAACGCGCATCTCTACCGAGTTGTTCCGGACAGCACGGCAGCTCGCACCGCATGTTGGGCCTAGTCACGACACTCCTGCTGGTCCTGACCGTCCCGGTCTGAATACTCAGGCATCGCAGCTGGCCGACATGGGGACGATAGGGCAATGAGCTCACGTCAGGCCACGTCACCGCGCGCTAAGAGCAAGAGGGGCTCCGGCCCGTCACCCGGACATCGAAGGCCGGGCGCGGCCACTCGGTCCAGCCGACTGGACGCCGTGACAACCTCCGACGACTTGCCACCGGGCCGGTACCTGGATCGGGAGGAAAGCTGGCTCCGCTTCAACCAACGAGTCCTGGAATTGGCGGAGGACGAGACTATCCCGCTGCTCGAGCGAGCGCGGTTCCTGGCCATCTTCGCAAGCAACCTCGATGAGTACTTCATGGTCCGGGTGGCGGGCCGAGTCCGGCGAATGGCGGCCGGGCTGCCAGTGGAGAGCGCCAGCGGGATACCGCCGGAGCGCGTGCTTGATAACGTCCTGACGACGGCTGGGGACCTCGCCCGGCGGCATGCCGCGTGCTTCAGTGACTCGGTGCGTCCGGCGCTGGCCTCCGAAGGCATCGAGATCCTGCGCTGGAAGCAACTGGCGGCCGGGGAGCAAGAGACGCTCCACCAGCTGTTCCGGACCCGGATCTACCCGGTGCTCACGCCGCTGGTCGTCGATCCGGCTCATCCGTTTCCCTACATCTCGGGCCTGTCGCTCAGCCTGGCCGTGACGATTGCCGATCCGGGTACCGGCCGGACGATGTTTGCCAGGGTGAAAGTGCCGCCGCTACTGCCCAGGTTCATCGCCGTGGCGCCGCTCCGGTTCGTGCCAATGGAGGACGTGATCGCCGTACACCTCCAGGAGCTCTTCAAGGGCCTGGACGTCATCGAGCACCATGTCTTCCGGGTAACCCGCGCTCGCGATCTGGAGATCGACGAGGACGTCACCGAGGACTTGCTGAAGTCGCTGGAGCGGGAGCTGACGCGGCGCCGCTTCGAACCCGCCGTCCGGCTGGAGGCGGAGGAGTCGATGTCCAGCAGCATGCTGGCTAACCTGGTGGCCGAGCTTGGCGTCGACACTCGCGCCGTATACCGGCTGCCGGGGCCGCTAGACCTTTCCGGCCTGACGGCCATTGCCGACCTGGACTTGCCGGAGTTGAAGTACCCGGCGTTCGTACCGTCGGAAACTGCGCTACCGCGCGACGCCAGCATCTTCTCCGCGCTGGCAGAGCGAGACGTCCTCGTGCATCTCCCTTACGATTCGTTCGCCGCCACCGTGCAGCGCCTGGTCACGTCCGCAGCGGCCGATCGACGCGTGCTCGCCATCAAGCAAACCTTGTACCGCACAAGCGGCGACTCCGAGATCGTGGACGCACTCGTGGATGCGGCCGAGGCGGGCAAGCAAGTTGTGGTCGTAGTCGAGCTGAAGGCCCGCTTCGATGAGCGTCCGAACATTGCCTGGGCGCGCCGACTGGAAGAGGCGGGCTGCCATGTCGTGTATGGCTTCGTCGGCCTGAAGACCCATTGCAAGCTGGTGCTGGTGGTGCGCGAGGAACCCGATGGCGAGCTGCGCCGGTACTGCCACATCGGTACCGGCAACTACCATCCGCAGACCGCGCGCCTCTACGAGGACTTCGGCCTGCTGACCGCCGACCGAACGGTCGGCGAGGACGTCACCGACCTGTTCAACCACCTGACCGCTTACAGCCAGGAGTCTGCGTACCGCCGGTTGCTTGTCGCGCCGGAACACTTGCGTCCCGGCCTGCTGGCACAGATCGACGAGCAGGCGGACCGAGCGCGCCGCGGCGATTCAGCCCGCATCCAGATGAAGTGCAACGCGATCACCGACGAAGCGATCATCGACTCGTTGTACCGCGCATCTCAGGCCGGCGTCCCCATCGACTTGTGGATCCGCGGAATCTGCTCGCTCCGGCCGGGGTTGCCCGGCGTGTCGGAGACGATCCGAGTCCGGAGCGTGCTCGGCAGGTTCCTGGAGCACTCGCGCATCTATGCGTTCGGCAGCGGCGAGGACGGGAAGCCGAGCGAACAAGTCTGGCTGGGAAGCGCCGATCTTATGCACCGGAACCTGGACCGGCGGGTCGAGACGCTGGTTCGGGTGGCCGACCAGGCCCAGCGGACCGAGCTGAGGGGCCTCATCGACCTCGCCATGGACGAAGGCACCGCATCCTGGTGGCTGGGGCCGGACGGGACCTGGACCAGGCACCACCTCGACAGGTCCGGCGCTCCCCTGCGAGACCTGCAGCAGCACCTTATCCAGGTCCGGCAGAGCCGCTGAAAGGTTATAAATCCATACAAGACTGAGACCGGACGCAGTCCCCCGTGTCCGCTTACTCAGGTACCGAAACCTCGTCCCGCCAGCTGTGCCCAGGCTCGTAGCCGAGGATGCGGCGGGCCTTGGCGATCGACAGAAGGGTGTCGTGCTCGCCGACCTCCGCGCGTACAGGCACGTCAGGAAAAACCTCGGCGAGCAGCTCGCGGTTGGGTCGGCTCATCACCGTATCCGCGTTGGCGATGATGAAGATATCGACGCCGGTGGCCTGGTGGTCCAGGGCCCGCCGCACCGCCTGGGCGCCGTCACGAGCGTCGATGTAACCCCACAGGTTCCACTTGCGGGCCCGCGGGTCGGCGTCGAAGCCGGGGAAAGCCTGGTAGTCGGCCAGCTCCATGACGTTGGAAAACCGCAGCCCGATCATCTTCAGCCGCGGGTCGGAACGGCACAGTTGCCCGGCGAGCTGCTCCTCCAGGAACTTCACGAGCGAGTAGGTGCTCTCAGGGCGAGCTGGGTATTCCTCGTCGACCGGGACGTAGGGCGGCGGTGTGTCGAACGGCAGTCCCAGCACTGTTTCGCTCGATGCCCACACGATGTTGGTGATTCCAGCCTGCCGAGCCGCAGTGAAGACGTTGTAAGTGCTGACCATGTTGTTGCTGAATGTGGCGGAGTTCGTCGTCAGCCCGGGTGCAGGAATCGCGGCCAGGTGGACGAGCGCATCGATCTTCCGGTAGCGGTCGTCGACAACGGACAGCGCCTCGACAGCTTGCCCGAAGTTGGTCAGGTCGACGCGCACGAAGGTGCCGCGCGGCTGATCTGGGGCCACGCGGTCAAGGGTGACGACGTCCCAGCCATGATCCAGCAGGTCGGCCACAACCGCCCGGCCAAGCTTTCCCGCGCCCCCGGTAACCGCGACCCTTGCCATTTGCGCGACTCCTCAGCTCCAACACGACCGGTATCTGTTGATTGCACCCATACTGCAGTCTGGAACCGAGGATTGGACTACGAACCAGCCGACGCATACTGCCTGCCCTGCTGGGCGGCGGTAACGATAAGCCGAGCAGGACAGGCAGCAGCGCCGGTGTGACCGGTTCTATGCGCTTATGGGCTCCGACTTGCGCGAGCCTGGCTGGTTAGATCGGGGTGACCTGCTCGGCCTGCGGGCCCTTGGCCCCCTGGCCAGCGGTGAACTCGACCCGCTGATTCTCTGCAAGACTGCGGAAACCGTCAGTCTGGATGGCGGAGTGGTGAACGAAGACGTCGGCAGTGCCGTCGTCCGGGGCGATAAAACCGTAGCCCTTGTCAGCGTTAAACCACTTCACAGTGCCCTGAGCCATGTTGCCTTCTCCTGCTGTACGACTTTCGGGATCCACGGACGTGTGTCCCGGGCTGCCACGGGCGCCTGACTTCAGGAGACTGGAATCTCGATGCCTTTCGGCGCCCGCCGTCAGAATTTCGCAGGCGCTCTCACACGTGCACGAATTTCGACTACAACCAACTGTAGCTAACAACCATCGACGGCGTGGTTGTTCCCCCCACCTCCCGAGCGTCGCGCGCAACAAGTCGCAGGGTCCGCAGTACGAGCCGGGTCGAAAACCCAAGGTCAGGAGCGGTGACATGGGGGAGGCGAGTCGAACGGCGTCACGATATCGAAGCAGGACCTATTCATGACGAGCGTCGCCAACGACCTGCTGACGTCTGACGCCGATCGCCGGATGATGGACAGCGCGATCGGTGCGAGGTCGGCGGCTCAGCCGAGGGGTGGGTTGTGCGGAGACAATATCGGCCATGGATAGTTTCCTGATCACCGTCGATGGTTCCGAGCATGACATCAGCGCGGGCACTGTACGGGCACTGCTCGATGCGTCCGCCCGCTTCTGGCTTGATCTCTCCGACCTGGACAAGAGCACGGCGGACGCGCTGCTGCGGGACACATTCCGGTTTCACCCGCTGGCGATCCGTGATGCCGAGCACTTCGGCCAGCGACCCAAGATCGATCCCTACGACGACTTCACGCTGATGGTGGTCTATGGCGCGACCACCAAAGGTCAGCTGGTCGAGGTGCACTGCTTTTACACCGAGAACTACCTGGTCACCGTCCACCGCGGTGCGTCCGCCGAGCTAACCAGCCTCGCCAGGCGGCTGCGGCAGAGGGCGGAAGCGGACCACGTGATGCTCGTCTACCGTGTCGTCGAGGCGCTGATCGACGGTTATTTCCCCGTACTCGGCGACCTGGATGACCGAATTGATGAGCTCGAGGACGCGATCTTGGAGCGGCCGACCGACCAGCAGCTCGGGCAGCTATTTGACATGAAGCGGTGGCTGATCGCGCTGCGCAAGGTCGTCACCCCGCAACGCGACATGTTCGCGACGTTGCTGACCAGCTCCGATACGCTGCCCGGAATGACCCCGGACGCGGAGCGCTACTTCCGTGCCTTGTACGACCACCTGATCAGGATCAGCGACCTGGTGGACAGCTACCGAGACCTGTTGGGCAGCGTCCTTGATACTCACTTGTCCACAGTCTCCAACCGGCTGAATGTGGTCGTAAAACAGCTGACCATAATCGCCACAATCTTCCTGCCGTTGAGCTTCCTGACCGGGTTCTTCGGGCAGAACTTCGGCTGGATGGTGACCCGGCTGACTGGCTTGCCGGTCTTCGCGGGGGCCGGAATCGCCCTGCAGGTTGCCGTCGCAGTCGGCCTGATCATCGTGTTCCGCCGCCGCGGCTGGCTCACCGCCGACGGCACAGTCCCGCCAGCCAAGCCCGCCGATCGGCCACATGTGAGTCAGCATGAGCGGTGGCACCTTGCGCAGCCCCTGAAGGATCCGGAGTAGCTGCGCGTCGCGTTCCGGAACGATTAGCGCCTGTCGTGTGACACATGCGGATAGGCATCCGAGGCCCGGCCGTCGCGCAAGCGACGGCTGCCGTTGCTCGGCTCGCTGTCACCGGCGTTCGCGGGAGGATTATGCGCCAGCCGCTGGCAGGCTGCTGGCGGCTCGCCCGGCCACCAACGTCTGACTCGATGCGATCCAGTCGATCGATCCGGGCAAATGCAATTCAAATGTCGAGCCGTGCCCGACCTCACTCTGGACGTGCACTGAGCCGCCGTGAGCTTCCGCGATCGCTTTTACAAGCGCCAGTCCGAGGCCGAATCGGACCGACCGATCCCGGCCAGACTCGATCCGGGAGAACCGGGCGAAGATCCGCCCGAGCTCGGCAGCCGGGATTCCGCACCCTGAGTCGGTGACCGCGAGGACCACGTTCTCGCCTTCGCGCCGGGCACTCAGCTCGATACGACCTTCGACATCAGTATGGCTGACGGCGTTCTCGATGAGCGCGTCCAGCGCGAGGGTCAGCCGGTCCCCGTCCGCTGGAACTGTTCCCTCCGCCACAGCGCCAAGCGTCCAATGTCGCGGTATGTGCCGCCACCGCAGGAGGATCTCTAGCACAAGGTCCGCGATATCCACAGGAGCCGGCCTAAGGAAGTCCGGGCCATCCGACGCTCCAAGAAGCAGCATTCGGCTCGTCAGCCGGCGCATCCGGAGCAGCTCGTCCACGGCCACGCGCGCGTCCCGTGCAATGGCCTGATCAGTCGCAGCCTGCTCGATCAGCTCTGCGTGACCGAGAGCAATGGTGATCGGTGTTCCTAGCTCGTGGGAAGCGTCCTGGAGAAACTTCCGCTGCTGCTCCAGCAGGAGCTTGTTGTGCTCCGAGACCCGCCTCATGTCCTCCAAAGCCGCAATCCGCCTGCGCGAGTGCCAGACCATGACCACGAACATCATGGCGAGCAAAGGGACCTCGGCTAGGTAGTCCGCGTCCTGCTTCCCACGGAGTACCTGCCAGCCGATCAATCCGCCGGTGGCGACGGTCACCGTCAGTACTGTGAGGAGCGTGGAGCCCAGGTGCCACAGGCGAAAGCCATAGATTGCCGTCAGGCTGACCCAGATGACGAGGAACGGGACGGTTTGCCATCCAGGGAGCAGTCGCATTGCGAGCAGATTCAGCCCTATGAACGCAACCCAGGCAATGTCCACCCAGGACGTCCTAGCGATATGAAGAAGCCGGTCACCGCGCATCAGCCCAACCCTCCCTTGCGCATGTAGCCGAGGCTGACGCGGCCACTCGATCGATACGCGGCCGCGCGTGTGCCATCCGTCGCTGAAAGCGCCACGCGAATTCTACCGACACGAAGGACAATTCGGATAGATGAAGATCGGAGCCGCATATCTGGCGGAGGTGCGCTTGCCGGTCCAGTCCCTAATGCGTGCGGCGAAGCCTAGGCTTTGCCACGTCCTGACACGCCCGTTCCCGCCGGACAGGCGGAGGCCGACTGTTCAGCCGGGCGTGCGTACTCCTCGGCTCGTGACGAGAGGTAGGCGATCTCGGCGGGTGTCTGGGCGAGTTCGCTGGCCCGCCGGTAGGCCTCTGCGGCGGCGGTGTGCCGTCCGAGCCTGGCGAGTGTGTGGCCGCGGGCAGCGTGCCAATGGTGCTGGCGGGCCAGGCCGGGTTCATCGGCGAGGGCTTCGAGGTGGTCGAGGCCGGTCTGCGGGCCTTCTTGCCAGGAGATCGCGATGGCTCGGTTGAGGGCGACGACCGGGGTCGGGGTCAATTCGAACAGCTCGTCATAAAGCAGGTGCACCTGGCGCCAGTCTGTCTCCTGAGCAGATGGCGCCTCGGCGTGCAGCGCGGCGATTGCGGCCTGGACGGACCAGCTGTTGGGTGGGTGGTGGCGTAGGGCCTGCGTTGTCAGCCTGACGCCCTCGTCGATCATTGAGGTATCCCAGAGGCTGCGGTCCTGGTCTTCTAGTGAGACGGCGATGCCGTGGTCGTCCACCCTGGCCTGACGTCTGGCGTCAGCGAGCAGCATGAGCGCGAGCAGGCCAGTGACCCGGGGCTCGCCGGGCATCAGCCGGTGGAGGATACGGGCGAGCCGGATGGCCTCGTCCACAAGATCGCTTCGGACCAGATCATGGTGGTCGGTGGCCGCATAGCCCTCCGTGAAAATGAGGTAGACGACGTGCAGAACCAGGCCCAGGCGGCCTTCGAGCTCGTCTCTGCCGGGCACGCGGAAGGGGATGCGGCTCTGCTGGATCTTGCGCTTACCGCGGGTGAGGCGCTGAGCCATGGTCGCGGGCGGGACGAGGAAGGCCTGCGCGATCTCAGCGGTGCTGAGGCCTCCGATGTAGCGCAAGGTGAGTCCGGTCTGCGTGTCCAGGTCGAGCGCAGGGTGGCAGCAAGCGAACATGAGCTGCAAGCGGTCGTCGGGGATGTGCCCGTGCTCTGGAACCGGCTCTGTGCGGCGCGCCGGATCGGCATCGGCGTGCAAAGTGGCAAGCTTGGTGGCGAGCGTGGCGTCCCGCCGGATCCGGTCGAGCGCCTTGCGCCGGGCCGTGGTGGCCAGCCATGCCAGCGGCTCGCGAGGGACCCCGGACCGTGGCCAGTTCTCTACCGCTGCCAGAAGGGCCTCAGCGGTTACCTCCTCGGCGAGATCGAGGTCGCCGAATCGGGCAGCGAGCAGGGCCAGCAGACGGCCGCGCTCCTCTCGGAACACTGCCTCGATCGGTTCGCCTGCCGGCCCCACCGCCTTGGTCCTCAGAACTCAGCAAGCGGACGTACCTCGACGCGCCCGTACTTCGCGCCCGGACACCTGGCCGCCCAGTCAAGCGCTGCGTCAAGGTCGGGAACGTCGATGATCTGATAGCCGCCCAGGTACTCGCGGGACTCGGCGAACGGTCCGTTAGTCACCAGTCGCTCGCCAGCATCGTTGACCTGCACCTGTGTGGCGTCCTCAAAAGAGTGGAGCAGTGCGGAGTCAACGTTAACTCCGGCCTGCCCGAGCTCCTGCTGGTACTGCATGAACTCCTCCACCGAGGGTGCTCCGCTGCTCGGCGGCTGGGGCATGCCCTCACCTTTGCGGAAACCCATGATCAGCAGCATGTACTTCACGCCAGCCCTTCCCTTCGTTCGGTGATTTGAGACACCTAGGAGACGGATAGAGAATCCCGTCATCGACACCAGCAACGAACAAATTCGAGAATCCGCCGAGCCCGTCACTCCCGCCCAGCACGTTCCGCTCTCGGCCACGAGTCGTGAGAGCGCGATCTCACTCGACTGGCAGGAGTGGTCAGACCATGATCATTGCTCGCACTCGACGCCGACACCTCGCGGCGACCGCGGGCTCGTTGGTGAACTGCCCGACGGGAGACGACTTGGTGAGTCCCCGTGGTGCTCGCCAACGTCTGCCAGCGGTCATCGGCTGCCTCGCTGTCGCGGAATAGTGGCGAGCTCGAGCCAGAGGCCCAGATCTGAAGGTATTGACACTACGCTTGTTTTTTGCAAGTGTTACTGCCGCTTACGGGATTCGCGAGAGGGAGACCCGATGACCATGCTGCTCGTCAATCTGCCGGTGACCGACCTCGAGCGCGCGAAGGCGTTCTACACGGCGATCGGCTTTCCCATCAACCCGGCCTTCACGGATCACAACGCAGCCTGTGTCTTCGTCGAAGCGGACCACAGTGCGATCATGCTCCTCACGCGCGAGTTCTTCCAGACCTTCTCCGACCTGCCGATCGGCGACCCGGCAGTGAGCCCGTCGGTGGCGACCGCCGTCTACCTCGACACCCGGGAGGCGGTCGACAAGGCCGTCACTGCGGGCATCGGCGCGGGCGGCCGAGAGCCGCACCCCGCCACGGACTACGGCTTCATGTACCAGCGGCAGCTCAACGACCCCGACGGCAACATCCTCGAGTTCGGCTACATGGACCCGGTCGCCGCCGAGCAGGGTCCCGAGGCCTTCGCGAATCAGCAGGCCTGAGATCGATGGCCGCACGTGAGTACGGGCAGTACGACGCGATCACGCGAGCTCTCGAGCTCGTGGGCGAGCGCTGGGCCCTGCTCATCGTCCGCGACCTGCTCGTCGGGCCGCGCCGCTACGGGGAGCTCGCCGCGGGGCTCCCGCGGATCCCCAGCAACATCCTGGCGGCGCGGCTCAAAGAGCTGCAGGCGGCCGGCATCATCCGCCGGGCGCCGCACTCGCGCGTCATCGTCTACGAGCTGACGCCCTACGGCCACGAACTCGAGCCCGTCGTGCTTGCGCTCGGCGCCTGGGGATTCAAGGCGATGGGCGATCCGCGCGAGGAGCAGATCATCACCCCCGACTCGATGACCATGGCCCTGCGCACCGCTTTCCGGCCGCAGGTGGCGGCGACCCTGCCATCGACCGCCTACGCCGCGCGCTTCGGTCCCGCTGAGCTGCTCATCCGGGTGGACGGTCCCGCCCTGGACGTGATGCGCGGGGACGGGCCGGTCGACCTCGCCTTCGCCGCGGGTCCAGGCATCCGCCGGCTCATCTCCGGCGAGCTCGCCCCGGACCGCGCGATCGCGACCGGCGTCGTCGAGGTGCTGCGCGGGCGCGGCGAGCTCCTCGACCGCTTCGCGGACACGTTCCACCTGGCCGCCTGACCCGATGCAAGGAGCTGCAGCGATATCTGCAGTCAGAGGACGATCACGCCAATTTCAAATGTGTGATCGACTCGGAGAGAGGCTCGGACGGGCGTCGGCCGCCATCTCGGCCGCCGCAGAACCTGCGGCGAGTGGTGACCTGCCAAGGAGCACGATGCCCACGACCGCGGCGGTCGCGGCGGCGGCCTGCACGATCAGCATTCCCGGCGACGTCGCGAGCCGTTCGCCGAACACGACGGCGCCGATCAAGACCCCCGATACCGGCTCGACGGCATCCATGATCGGCAAGCTGGCGCGAAGCGCTCCGGCCCTGTAAGCAGTAGCTGACAGCATCAGCCCGGTGATGCCAAGCGCCAGCAGCGCCCACGGCTGCCAATGCGCCAAGACGGCCGTGCCGTCACCGAACCGGACTTTCCTGGTCAGGCTCAGCGTCACTGCTGCCGTCATACCGAAGATGACCCCGGCGGCAATCGCCAGCAGCGACGCTCGGGTGGCTCGCCGACCAACAACGGCGGCCACGGCAGCGCCGGCGCTGATAAGCGCGACCGCGCCGAACGCTAGCAGCCAGTGCTGCGGGGGTCCGTCAGAGCGTCCCGCCGACTGCGGCGAAAACATCACGAATGCGGCCACGCCAGCGCCGACCAGCGCACAGCCGACCCACTCCTGGCGACGCATCCGCCGCCCCTCCCACATGGCCGCGACTGGCAGGGCGAATAGCAGGTCGGTGGCTACCACCGGCGCGACCACGGCCAGCGGGCCGAAGGCCAGCGCTACCGCCTGGAGGCCGTACGCGGCGACGGCGAGCCCGATGCCTGCCAGCCACAGCCGACGCCGGGTTAGGCGGGAGAGCAGCCCTAGCGGACCACGGCCTCGTTCCCTTTGGATCTGGCGATGCTGCAAGGCGACACCGATGCCGAACGAGAACGCTGCGCCGAGGGCAGCGAGCACCGCAGCCGGTAGGCCCCCGGCCGCACTCATGACGACGTCGTCTTACACCAGCCGAAGTCAACGTCGTGCTCACCGCCCTGCTTACCCTGGTGCGGCTCGTCTCGGGCCACGCGTCGGCGCGGCCGGGGCCGGCGCGGTGAGCGTGGTGACGTGCGCAGCGAGAAGTACAGCCCGGCTAGTCCAGCCCCGAAGACCAGCGACAACCCGATGAGGAACCACACGCTGACCGACACTCCGCTCACCCCTTACCAGCCGGTAGACAGCTCAGTCCACCCTCTGGTGATGCGGAACGGTTGCCATGGCTGTGGCGGCCGGGTGAAGATCGGCCGGCTGGCGGGACCGGACCCGTCGGCTGCGGATCCGTCGCACGCCTTCGACGACCGCGCTGAGCGCAAAGGCTGCGCCGAGCGCCAGCAAAAGTCCGGCCCACGGCCTGCCTGCGAAAGCCGCCCCGCCGAGGCGGCCTAGGAAGTACGCGTAACTCGCCCAGATCACACCCGCGCACGCGGTCGCGAGCACGAAGCGCTTGCGGTCGTATCCCATGATCCCGCAGGTCACGGTCACCGCCGTGCGGCCACCGGGGATGAAGCGACACAGGACGATCAGGCCTGCCCCGAACCTGTCGAGAGTGTGCTGAGCCCAGGCGCGCCGACGCTCGCCGCGTTCGCCGGCAAGGAACCGTCGCTGGGCGACGGGGCCGAAGCGGCGGCCGATCACGTAGGCGAGGTTGTCTCCGGCGAAGGCACCCAGCGCGGCTAGCAGGACCAGGACGGCGATGCGCGGATCGGTGGTCCCGGCAGTCGCCACGCCCAAGGCGATCACGATGGTTTCACTGGGCAGGATCGGCAGGACAGCATCGAGCGCGGGAACCCAGAAGGCGGCCAGGTAGGACAGCGGGGCCGAGACAGCCAGCGCGGAGAGCCCAATCACGCCACGTGACCCCCTCTCATCCCCGATCAAACCGCCGGCTTATGTAAATCCGGTAGAGGAGAGATGTCGGGCAGACAGCTTCGGCGCATCATGCCTGCCCTGGATGCTCACGCGCACCAGGCTCCCGATCGCGGGCAGGCGCCTGCCATCGGCATGCACCCCAGGCTGGAAAGGGCTGCAGTCTGTCGGCTGCCGCCGCTGCGTTACCTCCTTCTCGGACGCAGGAATCTGCGCCAGCGACATCAGCCGGGAGGAGCGGGGCCGGCCTCGGCTTGTGCAGTTGTCACTTCGGCGTGTGCCGGGGGCGGCGTGCTCGCCGCGCGCAGTGGCCCGGAGCGGAGCAGGGCGCCGGCGGTGACCGCGCCGGCGGCGAAGATGCCGGCGGTCCACCAGAACGCGGTGTCGTAGCCGTGCGCCAGCGCCAGCCCTGTCAGGGCCGGGCGGCCGATGAGCCGGGCGGCGGCGAGGTGGGCGGCGAGATAGGAGGTGACGGCGGCGGCGAAGATGGTGTTCAGCAGCGAGGTGCCGACCGAGGCGCCGAGTTGCTGGCCGACAGTGACGGTTGCTGATGCGACGCCGGCATCCTGCGGGGCCACGCCGAAGGTGCCGGTATTGATCACCGGCGCGATCACCATGCCCACGCCGATTCCGGCCAGGATGGTCGGGCCGACAATGCCCGCGGCATAGGCGGTGTGCGGGCCCAGCTGAGCTAGCCATACCATCGCGCCTGCCGCGGCCAGCAACCCGAACGCCACCAGCGGCCTGGGCCCGAATCTGGGCATCAGCACGGTCGTGGACAGGTTGGCCGCAAGGATGAGGCCGGCGCTGAGCGGCAGGAACGCCACGCCGGTCACCAGCGGCGAGTATCCGAGCGTCTGCTGCAGGTAGTAGGTCAGGAACAAGAAGATCCCGAACAGCCCCGCCGAGGCGATGAGCATCGAGGCGTATGCGCCGCCCCGGTTGCGGTCGAGCACCACCCGCGGCGGCAGCAACGGGTGCGCCGCCCGGCCCTGCCACACCGTGAACGCTGCCCCAAGCGCCGCGCCGGCGGCGAGGAACCCCCAGGTGGACGGCGTGTGCCAGCTGTGCGCGGCCGCGTTGGAGAACCCGTACACCAGGCAGAACACCGCACCGGAGACCAGCACCACGCCGGGGATGTCCAACCTGGGCTTGCTCTGGGACCGTTGCCGTGTCAGCAGCAGCGCTCCGCCGGTGAAGGCCACCGCGGCGAAGATCAGGTTCACGTACAGCGTCCACCGCCAGGACAGGTACTCGGTCAGCGCGCCGCCGAGCAGCAAGCCCACCGCGCCGCCTGCCCCGGCGATCGCCCCGTAGACGGCGAACGCCCTGCCGCGGTCCTTCGGCTCAGTGAAAGTGGTTGTCAGCAGCGACAGCGCCGAGGGCACCAGCAGCGCGGCGAAGGCACCCTGGCAGGCCCGCGCGGTGATCAGCATGGTGAAGTTGACCGACGCGCCGCCGATGGCCGAGACGCCGGCGAAGCCGACCAGGCCGGCCAGGAACGTGACCTTCCGGCCCAGAAGATCAGCCAGCCTGCCGCCAAGCAGCAGCAGGCTGCCGAACGCCAGGGTGTAGGCGGTGACCACCCACTGCCGGTCCACGGTGGTGAAGTGCAGCGCCCGCTGCGCGGACGGCAGCGCGACGTTCATCACAGTCAGATCCAGCACCACCATGAGCTGCGCCAGGCCGATCACGCCCAGGATGAGCCACCGCCGCCGGTCCCAGGCGCTGCCGGTGGGCGTCGCACTAGACATGAGATCACCACTTTTCTCTGCAGCTACTGCACGCGCGAAAATTTGATATGCTCACGATGTGATTACTGTACTTATAGTGCAACGAATTTGGGGGAAGGTCAAGGCTCCGAGCGGGTCACGATGAGCCCCCCACCCGACGCAACGAGCCCGCCCGATGCGACCACCCGGCCGCCTGGCCCAGCGAAGCAGCCGCCGAGGCGGTACGCGTCGCAGGTGCGCGACGAGCAGGCCCGCCGTACTCGGCGGGCGATCGTCACCGCGGCTCACGAGCTCTTCTTGGCCCAGGGCTATGCGGCCACGACGATCGACGGAATCGCGGAGGCCGCGCGCGTGAGCCGGCGTACCGTGTTCAACTCGGTGGGCGGCAAGGTGGCCCTGCTCAAGCTGGCCTTGGATTGGGCCATCGTCGGCGACGACGAGCCGATTGCCATGGCTGACCGCCCGGCGATCAAGGCGATCTTGGCGGAGTCCGATCCGCGGAAGGCGCTCGTGCTCTGGGTGCAGACCGTGAGCGATGTCGCCGCCCGCACCACGCCGCTCGGCCAAGTTCTCATCGCCGCAGCTGATATCGACCCGGCGGCCGCACGGCTGCTCGCCGAGGCGAGCCGCAACCGGATGTTGGGCGCCACCCTGTTCATCCGGTATCTCGCGTCGCTGGACGGACTGGCCGTCGGCATAACCGAGGAACGCGCCGCAGAACTCTGCTGGGCACTGACGGAAGGCCACGTCTACCGGCTGCTGGTCGCTCAGCGCAGCTGGAGCACCGCCGACTTCAACCGATGGCTGTCCGACAGCCTCGCGGCGGCACTGCTGCCTAATGATTCTTAAGGGCCGGGGGTTACAGGTGGAGATCCAGGCGGGTGATCGTCTGGATTGCGGGCGGAGACCAAGAACCGTCCAGTACCGATGGCGTGGGGTCGTAGACGCGAAGCACGAGGCTGAAAGCACCGGTGGGCGCAGGCAGCCAGTTCGCGTCCGCCTCAGTGGGACGGCTAGCCGACATGACGATGGTGAGTGAGCCGTCGGCACCTCGCACGAGGCCAGGTGTTTCGTTGCCGATGGAATAGCGTCTGATCGGGTTGGCCACGAGGGACCCTGCGGCGTTGTAGAGGGTGATCGACCAGAAGCCGTCGGATCCATGCGGGGGAAGGTCCCCGGCCGGGAAGCGGATCTCGTAGCTGCGGGTTCCGACAAGCGCAGTAGTTGGTTGCACCTGACCTGGCGCGGCTGGCACCGAGGTAGACAGCTTGGGCCGGGACCTGCGTACCGAGCGTCTCCTTCGCCACGCGGGCGCGTTCCAGGTAGTCGGTTCCATACGAACCCACGGCAGCCTGGTCATATCCGGTCCAGATCGTGGTGGAGCCGCCACCCACCCCGCCTGGCAGCAGATGGGCCCCAAGCCCCAGAGCCCTGCGATACTGAGCCGCGTTACGCGAGCTCGTTGCTATCGGCGCTCGTCCCGTACCGATGCCGGCGGCAGCCATAGCCCGGACGACGGGGCCGTCGACGGCAAGGGGCGGATCGGCAGCCATGTCTTTCTCGAGGTCGTCCAGGAACCCAAGCGACGTCGATGACGGTAGCGCCGGTGCCGGGCAGGCGAGCGTGCTTGGCCCGCCGGTCGTTCCCGAGCCGTGGCCGGACAGGGCCGTGAGCGAGTACTGGGCTTCCAGCTCGACTGCCGTCAGGAGGTCAGCTGGCCCCTTCACTTGGGTTCGTCCGAGCAGCCAGGCATCTGGCGTGGGGACATCGATGCGGACGTCACCTTTCGGGATGGTCCCGTGCCAGCCGGGCCCCACCAAGGCATAGGTGCCGCCATGACGACCGTCGGTAAGGACGCCTATGTCAGCGATCGTGTTGGTGTACATGTCGAGCAGCTGGAAATTGACGTAGCGACCGCTCATCGAGGGAACGTGCAGAAGCTGAGGTCCGGCGCGCAGGTCGAGAAATGCAGTCGAGTAGAGGGTGTCGTCGTTAGGGTCGGCCACCGGGGTCGAGTTCGGACCATCCAGTGTCACTGCGTTGTAGAGGACGTTCATTTTGATAGAGCAGCCCACAGTATCCCTCAGCTGACTCAGGATCACGAGAGGCAGACCCCATACCTCGGCGTCGATCGTGCCAGCGCACAGCGGGATGTCGGACGCGCCAGCTCCTCGGCAGGCAGCCCTCGCTTCGTCCAGCAGCGCCGGGCGGGCGCTAATCGGACCAGGCGGCTGGATCAACTTTGCGGTCGAACCAGGCGTCACAGTCGTTGACGCCGATGACCGCGATCCGGAGGTCGAAGTCTTGTGACTTGCCGTCTGCGATGATCCTGAAGTGCATCCCGCTAAGACGAGCGGTACGACAACGAGCATGGCGCCGATGCCGAAAGAGCGTAGAGCCCTCCTGTTGCCGCCCAGATAGCCCGTGGGCATGGCGGACTCGCAAGGGTTGCCGGGTCGGCATCGCAGCGCCGCCGGGGACTCGCCTCCCTGTCCTTGACGCCGCTTCACGACCCATCGCCCCGTTTGGGTCGGCGAGGTCGCCGGGCGGGGGACCGGGCGCATTCGTCAATGGCGACGGCGATACCCACTTGACTGACCTCCCGACTGGCACGGATCGGGTAGCTGAGAACAATCGTACGACCGTGATCATTAAGGGAGAGCGGGCATTCTGTTCCGAATAGTGCCTGCGCCCAGCTAAAGCAGCGTCCCGGCCCTGCCGGAATGGCCGTGCCGGAGTGGGAGCTAATTTGACCTTGACCCTGGGGGAAGCCGCACAGTCAGGGGAGCCGGGCGTCGGCCCGGCACGAGGGAGCCGTCCGTGGACCTGATGAGCATCGGTGAGTTCGCCAGGCTGTCCCGCCTGTCGGCGAAGGCGCTGCGCCTGTATGACGAGCTGGGACTGCTGCCGCCCGCGCGGGTCGATCCGGACTCTGGTTACCGCTGGTATGCGGCCGGTCAGCTGGACAACGCTCGGCTGGTCGCGTCGCTGCGCCAGATCGGAGTGCCGCTGGCCCAGATACAGCCGCTCCTCAGCCTGGAGCCGGAGGCCGCTGCGGCGCAAGTCGGCGCTTACTGGTCAGGGACTGAAGCCGATCATGCTGCCCGCCGGGACCTGGCCGGCTACCTCGTTGACCGCCTGACTGGAAAGAGGAACGTCATGTACGAGCTCAAGGTCCGCGATATCCCCGCACGCAGCCTGCTCTGCCTGCTGCGGCACGCCGCCAGTCAGCAGGAAGTCTGGGACATGGGCAAGGAGGTCATCGGCATGCTCAAGGCCCAGCCGGTGCCGGTGCCCCGGATCGAAGGAGTCGCCGGGGCCGCGTTCCTGATCTACTACGGAGAGGTGAACCAGGACAGCGACGGCCCGGTGGAGTTCTGCTGGCCGGTACCGCAGGACCTGGCCGGCCAGCTCACCGCCAGCCTCCCCGCACTCACGCTGCGCACCGAGCCTGCGCACCAGGAGGCGTGCGTTCACCTGGACCAGGACGCGACGGAGGCGCAGTGGCAAGCCGCTGGAGACTCGGCCTTGGCCTGGGCGGCCGAGCAGCAGCGGCAGCCCAGTGACCTGGGCCTGCGCGTTACGCTCCTGACTACCGCCGCGCCAGTGACCGACGCCAGCAAGCGCAGCGGCAGCGACCTCGCCCTCCCGCTGCGCGACCGGGCCGGCGCGGCATGAAGACCAGAGGCGTGATCTATGACGCGGAGACCGTGTACGGGACTGGCCTGATCAGCGTCAGCACTCGGCTTGCCTTCGACCGCACGACCACCCGTCGCGAGCTGCAGATCATCGGAACCGACCTGCACTGCAAACCCGTCCGGGATCGTCACACAACAGGCACTGGCCACCTGGCCGCAGTTCAGTGGCAAGCAGACCACCCCGGTGATGCCACCGAATATGAGGCATGTCTGGTCAGCAAGGCCCGATGCAGCACCCGCCCGCCTGGCGCTGACTCTTTCGGGCGGCACAGTCGCGAGCATCAAACTGAGTATCACCGGGCAGAGACGCAGCCGGCGGGGCAGCTTGCGGGACGACAATGACGGTCAGCGGCGGGTACGTGCGCGCTGGCGGCGATCCGGACACAGAGGAGTACTTCGATGCGAGTGGTTAACATCGTGATCGGCCTGGGCTGGGTCATCTTCTGGGTGGGCTGGTTCGCGGCATCCGCCGGGGCCAAGCGGGGACAGCGGGGACAGGGCAACTGGGCGCGCTTCGCGGGCGTCCGGGTGCTGCTCATCGTGGTCGTCGTGCTTCTGGTCCGGCTGCGGGTGCTGAAGGGGCATGGCGTCGGATACGTCAGAGACCCGGTCCTATGGGGCGTCGGCCTCGCCATCTGGGTACTCGGCCTGGGACTGGCCGTCTGGGCGCGGATCTACCTCGGCCGGAACTGGGGAATGCCGACGTCCACGAAGGAAGACCCCGAGCTGGTCACATCCGGCCCGTACCGGACGATCCGGCACCCGATTTACACCGGCATCCTGCTGGCGATGATCGGCTCCGCGATCGCCTTCAGCGTCTGGTGGCTGATCGCCGCGGCACTGATCGGCGGGTACTTCATCTACAGCGCCTTCGTGGAGGAGCGCAATATGACCAGGCTCTTCCCCAGCGCCTATCCGGAGTACCAGCAGTCCACGAAAATGCTGATCCCCTTGATCTTCTGAGGACGCGCGGCGTGCGGGCTCCGGCAACGCGAAGCGCCCGGGCTGCGCTGGCACTACCGCAAGACTCCGGTGAACTGCGCGTCTGGTTCCAGCTGCAGCGCCTGCCCTGGCGGCATGGCTGTCCCGACGTGGCGGCCTGAGCCGAACGCTGGCACCGCCGACCCTGCCCCGCGCCGCTGCACCAAAGCCGTCCGCAAACCCGGCCGGCGGCATACCTGCATCCCGGCCGACAATCCCCGGATCTGCCCGCCTGGCGGCACCCCGCACGCGGCAGCCTGCCCCGACCGCCGGGGCCGCGGTCTGGTCTTCCCGGAGATCAAAGAACGGCGCCGCAAGGCCGTAGCCCTGCCGCCTGGGCTCGTTGCCGTCCTCAAAGCTCATCGCGAAGCCCAAGACCTCGAACGGGAGACGGCGGCGGACCTCTGGGCCGACGAGGACGCCGTCTTCGCTCGCGAGGACGGTCGACTGACCGATCCCTCAGCGGATCTGCGCGAGTGGTCAGCCATCTGGCCCAGGCCGGCATCCCTCACGCGGGTACCCACATGATGCGGCACTCGGCCGCCACCACCGCCCTGGACGAGGGCGTCGCGCTGGCCGTCGGCTCACCACACGCGCCGGCAACTTCACTTGCGGCGGCCCATTGCGCCGTCGGCCAGGACCACTTAGGACACGCCGGCCAGGACCGCTTAGGACACGCCGACCAGGGTGGGCTCGTTGCGGCGCGCTCGCCGGTCGAGTTCGCGGTTGAGGGTGATGGCGGCGTTGATCAGGGCGAGGTGGGTGAAGGCCTGCGGGAAGTTGCCGAGCTGGCCGCCGGTGGCGTCGATCTCTTCGGAGAACAGGCCGAGGTGGTTGCCGTAGGTCAGCATTTTCTCGAACGTCAGCACCGCCTCGTCGAGCCGGCCAGCCCGCGCTAGAGCGTCGACGTAGAGGTAGGTGCAGAGCGAGAACGTGCCCTCGCTGCCGTGCAGCCCGTCCGGCGAGGCCGCTGGGTTGTACCGGTAGACCAGGCTGTCCGACACTAGCTCGCGGTCCATGCCCTTGAGCGTGGACAGCCACATCGGGTCGGTCGGGGCGATGAAGCCCTCGAGCGGCATGAACAGCAGGATGGAGTCGAGCACCTCGGTGTCGTAGTGCTGGGTGAACGCCTTGACCTTGTCGTTCCACCCGCGGTCCATGATCTGGTTGTAGATCCGGTTCCGTTCGACCTGCCATTTCGCGGTGTCGGCGGGCCAGCCGTGCCGGTCGGCCAGCTTGATGGCGCGGTCCAGCGCGATCCAGCACTGGAACCGGCCGTAGGTGAAGTTCTTGTCGCCGCCGCGAGTTTCCCAGACACCGGCGTCGGGCTGGTCCCAGTTGTCGGCGACCCAGTCGATGATCTTGGTGAGGGCGAGCCAGCCGGCGTGCGCGATCGGCACGCCGTAGTCGTCGCCGGCCAGGATCGCGTCCATGGCCTCGCCGTAGATGTCGAGCTGCAGCTGGTCGGCGGCGCCGTTGCCGACGCGCACCGGCCGTGACCCGCGCCAGCCCTCGAAGTGGCTGAGTGTCTCCTCGGTCAGGTCGGATGAGCCGTCGACCCGGTACATGATCTTCAGCGGCGGCGACCCGCTGCTGGTGCTGGCTTCGGTGACGCGGTCTCTGAGCCAGCCGCCGAACTTGGCTGCTTCCTCCAGGTAGCCGAGGCCGGCCAGGGCGTGGATCGTCAGGGATCCGTCCCGGATCCAGGTGAACCGGTAGTCCCAGTTCCGCTCGCCGCCGGTTTGCTCGGGCAGGCCGAGCGTGGCGGCGGCCACCGGCGCGCCGGTGGGCTCGTAGGTCATCAGCTTGAGCGTCATCGCCGACCGGTCGACCATCTCACGCCACCGTCCGGTGTAAGCGGACCGGCCCACCCAGCCCTTCCAGTAAGCCTCGGTGTCCGCCGCCAGCCGGTCGAGCTCGGCGGGCGTCAGCGTCTTCGGCGAACCGCCCATCGACTCCAGCACGACCCCGAGCCCGCTTTCGCCCTCGCGCATCGTGAACGTGCCGTGCAGGCCATCACCGGCCCGCTCCACGGCGGCCCCGGCCTCAGCCGCCCGCCGCTTCCCCGTCGAGTGGAGCGTGAGCTCCATCCCGTTGTCGGACCGGAACACAGCGCCGCCCTCCGATGCCTCCACCGTGTGCCTGGCGCGGCCGTAGTCAAATCGCGGCTGCAGGTCCATGACGAACTGCATGGTGCCCCGCGCCACCCGCAGGTGCCGGACCAGCCGGTGCCGGTCAGTTGGCTTGCCCTCGATGACCGGCATGAAGTCGAGTACCTCGCCGACCCCGTCCGGCGTCATGAACCGGGTGATAAGCATCGCGGTGCCCGGCATATACAGCTGCTTCGTCACATAGTCGTCGCCGGCGGGCGCGATCCGGAAGTAGCCGCCCTTCTCGGCATCGAGCAGCGATGCGAACACGCTCGGCGAATCGAACCGGGGACAGCAGAAGAAGTCGACCGTTCCGTCGGTTGTCACCAGCGCCGACGTCTGCAGGTCACCGATGAGGCCGTGATCACTGATGTTCGGATAGCGGTCCAAAGCCCTCTCCCTCGCATCTGCAGTTACCGATATCTCCACCGTTCCCTCTCCCACGTCTCCTACATCACCTCCGCAGGATGAGGTATCGGGTCCAAGGTCGCGTTGGTCGTTCACATGTGCGTCGAGTGCTTTGTCCTCGAGCTTCGCAAGCCCGACTGCGCTTTGAAAGGACCGCCCAGCGCGCAGCGCGCGTGGCGGAACTGCGCCTTAAGGCCTCTCATCTGACGGGCTGGATGAGGATGACAGCCACGGAGCCTCAACTCCACATTGCCGTTCGCCCCTCGACCGCGGCGACCGTCGGCGCGGAGCACTCATTCGGCATCCGCCGCCGCGAGCTTCTCTCGGCGCAGTCACTCGCCCGGACGCTAACCCAACCAGGGAAAGTCCCCGACGGTGAGACAGCCCTCAGCACCCGGACCGGGGCGACCAGCCACAGAATGGCCACCCGGCGCGGGTGATGACTTTGAGGCCAAGCAGCCCCAGCATCGGCTGATGAAGGAGCTGGGGCCGCATCACCCGACCACGGCAACTCGTTACTCGCGCGATGAGCGCGCCGAAGCCGTGGGACGCAACCGAACCCAGAAGAGCTGGTCCTGTCCGCCAACTGGCCTGCTGGCCGCGGGTCAGCCGGCGTAGCACGAACTGCAATCTCACGGGAGGATGTCGTGTCCGAGCACTTCGACGTCATCGTGGTCGGAACCGGCGCGGGCGGCGGCTCGCTAGCGCACACACTCGCGCCGACCGGGAAGCGGATCCTGCTGCTGGAGCGAGGCACGTTCCTCACCAAGGAGCTGGAAAACTGGGACCCGGGGCCGGTGTTCGTCGACGGCAAGTACATCTCGCCCGACACGTGGTACGACGGTGACGGCACTCCGTTCCAGCCGCAGGTGCACTATTTCGTCGGTGGGGCCACCAAGATGTATGGCGCGGCGCTGTACCGGCTGCGCCCGGAAGACTTCGGCGATATCAAGCACGTAGACGGGATCTCACCAGCCTGGCCCATCAGCTACTCCGAGTTCGAACCGTGGTACACCAAGGCAGAGTGGCTCTACCAGGTGCACGGCGATCATGGCGAGGATCCGACCGAGGGCCCGGCGTCGCGGCAGTATCCGTGGCCGCCGGTGTCGCATGAGCCGCGGATCGAGCGGATCTCCGAGGTCCTGGCCGAGGCGGGCTACCACCCGTTCCACGCGCCGTGCGGGATCCTGCTGAACGAGGCAGACCGGCCAGCCAGCACCTGCATCCGGTGCGGGACGTGCGACGGCTACCCCTGCATGGTCCACGCCAAGTCCGACGCCGAGATCATCGCCGTCCGGCCGCTGCTCGACCTGCCCAACGTAACGCTGCTGGTCAACTCCGAGGTCGTCCGACTGCAGACCGACCCGTCCGGCCGGACCGTCACCGGCGTCGTGGTCGATCACGGCGGAGACGGCAAGGAGGAGATCTACACCAGCGACATCGTCGTGCTCGCCGCCGGAGCCGCGAACACGGCGAAGATCCTGCTCCGGTCGGCGTCCGACACGCACCCGGCCGGGCTGGCGAACGGATCAGACCAGGTCGGACGCAATTACATGTTCCACGTCAGCAAGGCGATTTCCGCGTTCGGCGAAGAAGACAACGACACGGTCTTCCAGAAGACCCTGGGGCTGAACGACTTCTACCTGCCCGGCGACGGCCGGCAGTGGCCGATGGGCAACATCCAGATGCTCGGCAAGTCCAACGGCGGCGCGATGAAGGGCGAGGAACCGCACCTGACCAAGCTGGTACCGCACTGGAGCCTCGACGAGGCCGCCAGGCATGCGGTGGACTTCTGGCTCACGACCGAAGACCTGCCCAAGCCCGGCAACCGGGTCACGATCGACAGCGACGGGAACGTCCACCTCGACTACGCCGACAGCAACGAGAGCGAGGCTGCCAGCCTCTACCATGAGTTCAGCAAGCTGCTTGAGCATCTCGGCCTGGCCAGGCATCACGTGCTGCATAAGAGTTTCTACATGAGCATGAACATCCCGATAGCGGGGTGCGCCCACCAGGCGGGCACGTGCCGGTTCGGCACCGACCCCGCTACCTCGGTACTCGACGTCAACTGCAAGGCGCACGAACTCGACAACCTCTACGTGGCCGACACGAGCATCTTCCCGAGCATCGGCGCGGTCAACCCAGGGCTGACCGCCATCGCCAACGGCATCCGAGTCGGCGAGCACATCGCGGACCGCCTCGGCGTAGGTGGCGCCACCGAAATGCGGGCACCAGCGCCACGGGCGGCCCCAGCGTCGTCCGCCTCTGCAAGCATCCGCCACGGCTGACGTCATGCCGTGGCAGTAGGGGACCGGTGATGCTCTGGAGTGCGACGCTGATCGATTAGTGCCCATTCGTGGGATCATCGCTGTCGGCGACGCCTGCGGGGCCAACTTTGCCTTGCTCCATTTCTGCCGTCAGTTTCGCTTTGGCGGCGAGTGCTCCCTCGTCGAGTACGCCCGAGCCGGCGGCGCGCCCGATGGCGCCGCCACTGCGGCCGCGCAGCAGGAACGCACAACCGACGGCGATCAGCGCACCGGTGATCGGCCCAGCGACATACACCCAGTAGCTCATCCAGTCGCCGCTGACCAGGGCCGGACTTAAGGAACGGGCCGAGTTCGCCGCCATTCTCAGCGTCTCCCTGGAGGACCTGCTCACCGAACCGGCCGGCAATGACGACCTGGGCGAGGCGGTGGTCGCGCTGCGGCGCTGCGAGCACCGTCTGGCGGCAGCGAGGATCGCAAATGGTACGGACGACGAACTCGCGTTCACTAACGCAACTCTCGCGCAGCAGGCTGAGGCTGAGTTTCACCTGGCCGAGCAGAAGGTCGCTTCTCTTCGGCGCGGCCGAGGACAGACGGACGGACGGACGGAAGGGTCGCTAAATGAGCTACGTTCGCAGGCTGCCGTCAGGGAAATGGCAGGCGACGATGCTCGGCCCGGACGGCCGCAAGCACACCAGGACCGACCGCCTGAAGTCGGTGGTGACGACCTGGGCGGCGCAGCAGGAAGCCACGCCGAGAGGCGAGCGGCGTGACCCGCGTCGCGGTGACGTCAGGGTCGCCGAGTGGCGGGCCCGGTACGCGGCCGCGCACGCCGGGAAGGCCAGCGCGCCGCGCAACGCGTCGCTGTGGGCGGTTCACTGCGCTCCGAAGTGGGCGTGCTGGCGCATGTCGGCGGTCACGCGGATGGAGGCGCAGGCGTGGGTTGGTGAACTCGCCGAGACCGCGTCCCAGCGTGACGGAGGTCCGCTGTCTGCGGCGACGGTCCATGCGACGGTGCGAGTCATGTCGTCGATGTTCCGCGCTGCGGTCCGCGACCAGGTCGTGAGCTCCAACCCGTTCAGCTCGCTCAGCCTGACGCCGGTCGAGCCTCAGCCGGTGTTCTTCTACGAGCCCGGCGAGGCGGCCGCACTGTACGCGGCCGCGGGCGCGCTCGGCGATCAGTGGCGGGTGATGACCGAGCTCGGCATGCAGTCGGGTCTGCGGTTCGAGGAGCTCGCCGGGCTGCACGGTCACCGGGTCGACTGGCTGCGCGGCCGCCTCGAGGTCGTCGACGTGATGACCCGCCGCGGCCTGCGGCAGTGGCCGAAGTCGAGGAAGTCTCACCGGACTGCGCCGCTGCCGCCGCAGCTGCTCGAGGACGATGTCGAGCCTGATGATCGGCCGGGACCGCGACCGGCCTGGTGTTCACCGCGGCCGCTGGCCGCCCAGTGCATTACGCCAACTTCCGTACCCGGGTGTGGTATCCGGCGGTCACGGCCGCGGGCGTCCGGGTGTTCCCGCCTCGGGTGCATGCGGCACACCGCGGCGTCGCTGGCTGGTGCAGGACGGCGTCCCGCTGTATGACGTCCAGGCGCTGCTCGGGCATGAGTCGTTCGCGACGACGCAGCGGTACGCGCACCTGGCGCCGGACGCGCACAGCAAGGTTCTGGAGTCGTGGTCGCGAAGGGCGGCACATCACTCTTGACCTTGGACTCAGCTCCAAGGTTTACCGTTCGGATATGGCGCTAACGATCTCCGTTTTGGCAGAGTCACTCGGCCTCAGTGCCGACACACTGCGGTATTACGAGCGGGCTGGCCTTATGCCACGGGCTGAGCGGACGGCAGCTGGCTACCGCTCCTACGGAGAAGACGCTATTGAGAGACTGACCTTCATCCGCGGGGCCAAGTGCATGGGCCTTCGCTTGGCGGACATCAAGGAACTGCTCGACATTCGCGACCGCGGGCAATGCCCTTGCGGGCATACCAAAGGTCTTGTTGATCGTCGGCTGGCTCAGGTCGAGGCGGAAATCCAGCAGTTGAGTGCTGTCCGCAGGCAGCTACTCGGCCTGAAGCAGCGCAACCAAGAGTGTCTCGATGCTGTCGCCGACGACTGGTCGTGCGCCGTAGGACTCAGAACTGGAGGTGAAACATGAGCGCCTGTCCAAACTGTGGCTGCGACTGCGGTTGCAGACCGTGCTGTTGCTGCGGAGGCTGATCGGGCCGTGGCGCATGTGTGGCGCACGGCATAGCTGAGGCCCGTCACCCGATGTGGGTGGCGGGCCTTTGACCTGCGGGAATTGTCGAGCCGCCTATCGGAATCGAACCGATGACCTATTCATTACGAGTGAATCGCTCTGCCGACTGAGCTAAGGCGGCGCGCACCCGGCGAAACCGGATGGGCGACAGGAGTCTACCGGTCGGGTGCAGGTTCCCGCGCACTGCCGTGCATGGCCTCGTATGCCTTCCGGGAGCCGCACACGCTGGCCTTGGGGCAGGCCGTTCGGCGGCCGTCCTCGGCCAGCTTCACGATCACTGTGTCCGACGGGACGTTGTGCCCGACCACGACGCCAGGCCCGTCAGGCGTGTCGACGTGCTCGCCTTTCCCGGGCGCCGAAGCATGAAAGTCCTGATACAACGGGTGCTCGTACTTCAGGCAGCACATCAGGCGACCGCAGGCCCCTGCGATCCGCAGCGGGTTGACCGGCAGATCCTGGTCCTTGGCCATCCGTACAGACACGGGCTCAAAATCCTTCAGGAACGTGGCACAACAGAGGTCGCGGCCGCAAGGACCGATGCCGCCCTGAAGGCGCGCCTCGTCCCGCGGGCCGATCTGCCGCAGCTCGACGCGCGCGCGGAGCCTGGTCGCCAGGTCCCGCACCAGCACCCGGAAATCCACACGGTGCGGCGCGCTGAAGTACACGGTGAAGGTGTTCGGCGCATCCAGATAGTCGACCGCGATGATCTTCATCGGCAGCTCGTGCTCGCGAACGAGCCGCCGGGTGGTGACCCTGGCCTCCGCCCGACGTGACCGGTTGGATGCGTCACGGCTGAGGTCCTGCTCGTCCGCCAGACCAGCGCACACCGGCAGGCCGGCGATGTCGTCGTCGACCCACTGGGGCGCCCAGATGCACTCGGCTACCTCCGGGCCGGAATCCGTAGGCACGAGCACCTTGGTGCCGACGGTGGGCTGATAGGGACCGGGATCTAGGTAGTACAGGCGCCCGTTGCGCTGGAAGCTCACCGCGATCATCATGCCCACGGCGAACACATTACGTTGCCATTACCCTCCGCGTCACCATGCCAGGTCCGGGGGGCAATGGAGCCACGGTCGCGCGGCCGAGCCGGAGGGCGCCTCGGCTAGCCCGCCAAGGCGAGCGTCAGCTCCTCCACGGCAAGCAGCGGCGCGACGTTGACCTCCAGCCGCTGGCGGCAGCGCATGATGGCCTCGATCCGGCGGACGGTGTCGCCTGGGCTTGCCGCGGCTGCCTGCTCGCGCAGTTCCTCGCCGCGGACCTCATTGGCCAGCTCCACGGACGCGCCGAGCTGCAGCGCGAGCACGTCGCGGTAGAACCCGGCCAGATCCAGCAGGGCCCGGTCCAGCGCATCCCGCTTGAGCCTGGTCGCCCGCGACTTCTGCCGCTCCTCAAGCTCGCGCAGCGCACCGGCCCCCCCACGTATCGCGGTGGCGACTCCCTTGCCCGTCGAGCCTTCGCCGAACGCACGCCGTAGCGCCTCGCGCTCGGGTTCGTCCAGCTCTTCCGTCGTCGCGGCCGCCTCCGCCCCGGCGGCCTTCACCAGCGCCGCCGCCGCCCGGAGCGCGTCGCCGAGGCTGCCCACCTGGCCGGGCACTCGCAAGACCTCACCGCGCCTGCGCGCCGCCTCTTCGTCCGTTGCCAGCCGCCGCGCGCGACCGATGTGGCCGCGAGCTGCAAGCGCGGCTGCCCTGGCTCGCTCAGCCGGAATGCCTTCGCGCTCGAGCACCTCGGTCACCGCCGACGTTCGCGGCGTCACCAGGTTCACGAGCCGGCACCGCGACCTGATCGTCGTCGGCAGGTCGTCGGCGTACGGCGCGCAAAGCAGCCAGACCGTCCGCGGTGACGGTTCTTCGATGGCCTTGAGCAGGGCGTTCGCGGCCTGCTCCGTGCACCTGTCAGCATCCTCGAACAGCACGATCCGCCACCGGCCGTAGACAGGCGCGGCAGCGGCCTTCAGGACCAGATCCCTGGTCTGCCGGACGCCGTAGGACAGCCCGTCGGGCCGGACGAGCAGCAGGTCGGCGTGAGCCCCAGCCGCCACCTGGCGGCACGACGGGCAATCGCCGCACCCCTGCCGGTCACACAGCAGCGCAGCCGCGAAGGCGCGCGCCGCCAGCGACCGACCCGATCCTGGCGGGCCCGTGAACAGCCACGCATGAGTCATACCGGAGATCACAGCGCGGCCCTGGGCTGGCGCTGCGCTCGCCGCCACCGCGCGCTGAAGCTGGTCGACCGCGATCTCTTGGCCGGCCAGCTTGCTGAACGCTGCGGAAGCCATTGAATCCGTCACTCGCGTATCGCCGGGAACGAGCCTGTGTTCTCTTCGGTCGTGAGCGGAACGGGGTCCGGCAGCAGCTCGCGCACCCGCTGCTGGATGTCGCGGCTGACGGCAGCCTCGGGCCGAGTCGCGTCGAGGACCAGGTAGCGGTCCGGCTCCGCGCTCGCCAGCGTCAGGAACCCGTTGCGCACGCGCTGGTGGAACTCGACCGGCTCCGACTCCATCCGGTCGGCCGAGCTCAGCCGCCGGCCGAGGCCCGTCAGCGGCGGCAGATCGAGCAGGATCGTCAGGTCCGGCGTCAGCCCACCGGTCGCCCACCGGTTCACCTCTGCGATCTCCGAGACCGGCAGCTGCCGTCCGGCGCCCTGATAAGCCAGCGAGGAGTCGACGTAGCGGTCGGTGACGACAATTGCGCCGCGCTCCAGGGCCGGGATGATCACCGACTTCACGTGCTCGGCCCGGTCCGCCGCGTACATCATGGTCTCGGCTCGGGGCGACAGGCCCTTGTGCGCGGTATCGAGAAGCAGTGCCCGTAGCCGCATGCCGATCTTCGTCGCGCCGGGCTCATGCGTCGTGACCACGTCGTAGCCCTGGTCGCGCAGCCAGATCGCCAGCATCCTGGCCTGCGTCGACTTTCCCGCGCCCTCACCACCCTCCAGAGCGAGGAACACGCCGGGCCGCTGGCGAGTCCCCTGCCCGTCTGCGGCGGCCGGTCCCGATCCGGGGCCCGGCTGCGCATCGTGCACGCCGTTGCCGTTCCGAGCCGACCTCGGGTCGTGCCGGAACACCGACCCCAGGTCCGCCAGCAGCGGCACTCCCCGGCGGTCGTCCATTTGTTTGTAGGACAGCCGGCCGAGTACGAGCGCGACGACCGCGGCGAGCAGCAAGACCAGGTTGTAGCCGATATTCAGGTACGCGACGTCGCCGATCCGCAGGGTCGTGCCGCCCATCGCGTGCACCAGGGCGTTGAAGCCTCCGGCGAGTGTCGGCGCGATGGCGATCACAGCGAACAGGATCACCCGGATCGCTGACTGCAGGAACGCGAACGTACGCCCGCGGGTGGCATCGTCCACTTCAAGGCCGACCACTGTGTACCCAGTCACGTACGCAACGCCAGCGCAGGCGCCGAGCACGATCGTCAGGATGACGACCAGGACCAGGTTGGGAATGAGCGCGATGATCGCCAAGGGCAGCGCAGCGAACATGATGGAGACGCCGAACAGCCGCCGCCGGGAGAAGCCGCGCAGTACGCGCAGCCCGAGGAACATGCCGAGCGCGAGTCCGAAGAAGATACCGGCGAACACCGCGCCCCAGCCTGCGCTGCCGCCGCCGAGCGTATAGCGCACATATGAAGGACCGAGCCCGACCACGACGCCACCAGCCGCGAACGCGCCGGTCATGCCCACGACGATGCCCCGCACCACCTGGGTCTGGCCGAGGAACCTCCAGCCTTCCCAGATCGATTTCAGCACCGACGGTGTGGACGTCGCGCCCCTGGGCCTACGGCGCAGTTCGCGCAGCCCGACGATCGTCAGTGCCGACACCACGAACGTGACCGCGTTGAAGTACAGCGCCAGGTCGACCTGATTGGTCGAGAAGTAGTGCGAGATATGGCTGCTGACGATCGCGAGCAGGGCGAACACCAGTCCCGCGACCGGCGCGGTGCCATAGGTCGTGAACAGACTCAGCTGGTTCGCCTGCTCCAGCTTGTCCGGGGGCACCAGGTTCGGCACCGACGCGTCCTTCGCCGGCGTCCAGAACAGCGACGCGCACGAGGCCAGGAACTGGACGATGTACACCCAGGTCAGCTGGTTCGCGAAGCCGACCGTCAAGTTGATCGGGATGGTGATGTACAGGACTGCCCTGATCACATCGCCGATGATCATGTTCATGCGGCGGTCGAACTTGTCCGCGACCGCCCCGGCCAGCGGACCGAAGATCAGCGCAGGCAGCAGCGACGTCAGCCAGACGCCGCTGACCGCGTATGCAGCACCGGCGGCGTGGCCGAGCTTCGCGGCCAGGAAGGACAGCGCAAGCAGGCTGAGCCAGTCCCCAAGGCTCGACAGCGAAAGAGCGATCCACAGGCGTCGGAACGACCTGATCGACAGCACGCCAGAGCCGCCGGCGCCCAAAGGGGATCTAAAGTTCACCGGGCTAGGGTATAGGCCTGGCCAAGGAAGGGTTGCCTCCAGTGCGAAGCTACGGCCTTCCCGGCACGACAATTAGCATCGGAACGGGGCCATTCCAGCTGGCCGCGCCTCATCGGCCACTCCAGACTCACGGGGACCGGCCGCCCGCCGCAGCGGTCGGCCCGCGCGCTCGGGTCGCTGGCGCCAGCCCCCACCCGGCGCACTCGCGGCTTAGCTGTCCTGCCCATCCTCGGCTGCGGCCTTCTTCGTGGCGCGGGTCCTGGTCCCGCTTTTCGCCGCTCCGCGGTTCGGCGCAGCTGCGGTCTTCGCGGAGCGGGTCTTCGTGGCCGCGGTCTTCGTGGCCGCGGTCTTCGCGGTCGCGGTCTTGGAGGTCGCGGTCTTCGTAGCCGCGGTCTTCGTCGAGCGCGTCCCCGGCTTCCGCTTGGGGGCGGGCGCGGCCGCGCGGCGCTCGGCCAGCAACTCGACAGCGCGCTGCGGCGTGATCGACTCGACGGTGTCGCTCTTACGCAGCGACGCGTTCGTCTCGCCGTCGGTCACGTACGGGCCGAACCGGCCCTCGCGCAGCACGATGGGCTTGCCGCTCGCGGAGTCCGCACCGAGCTCCCGCAGCGGCGGCGCGGCCGCGGCCCTGGCCGCCCTGCCTCGCGGCTTCGGCTGCGCCAGCAGCGCCTTCGCCTCGTCCATGGTGACGGTGAACATCTGCTCTTCGGACTCCAGCGACCGGCTCTCGCTGCCGCGCTTGACGTACGGGCCGTACCGGCCGTTCAGCACGGTAACGGGCTCGCCGTCGATCTCGCCCAGCGTCCTGGGCAGCGTGAGCAGCCGGAGCGCTTCGTCCAGCGTGACGCTGTCCAGGTCCATCGACTTCAGCAGAGACGCCGTCCGCGGCTTCGCGGAGCCAGTGCTAGCCGACCTGCTGTTACCTGAAGGGGGCGCGTCCTCGTCGATCACCTCGGTCACGTACGGGCCGAAGCGGCCGGCCTTGGCGACGATGGTCCGGCCGGTCTCCGGGTCCGAGCCAAGAATCTTGTCGCCGCTTGGCCGGTCGAGTAGCTCTGCGGCGAACTCGGGCGTCAGCTCGTCCGGCGCTGTGCCCTCGGGCACGTTCACGCGCTGGCCGTCCCGCTCGAGGTAAGGCCCGTACCGGCCGACTCGAACGACGATGTCCGTGCCCGCCAGCGGGAACGAGCTGACGTCACGCGCGTCGATCTCGCTCAGGTCGCTGACCATCTCCTTAAGGCCCTCTTCGCCATCGGCGCCGAAGTAGAACCTGCGCAGCCACGGCACGCGCTCCGCCTCGCCGTTGGCGATGTCGTCGAGCGCGTCCTCCATCTTGGCGGTGAACTCGTAGTCGACGAGATGCGCGAAGTGGCGCTCGAGCAGCGCCACCACGGCAAAAGCGACGAACGACGGGACGAGCGCCGTGCCCTTCTTGAACACGTAGCCGCGGTCCAGGATCGTGCCGATGATCGAGGCGTATGTCGACGGCCGCCCGATGGCGCGGTCTTCCAGTTCCTTGATGAGCGTCGCCTCGGTGAACCTCGCCGGCGGCCGGGTGGCGTGCTCGGCGGGCTCGAGGTTCTTCGCCACCAGCGGCTCGCGCTCGGCCAGCGGCGGCAGCCGGCGCTGGTTGTCATCCAGCTCGGCGTCCGGGTCGTCGGAGCCCTCGACATAGGCCTTCAGGAAGCCGTGGAAGCTGATCACCTTGCCGGACGCGCCAAACTCGGCCTCCCGGCCGGGCACTCTGTCGGTGCTCCCGTTGGCCAGCGCCCCCTGCGCCGAGACACCGACCAGGATTGGCTCGTTGGCGTCGGCCTGGCCGAGCACGCGCACCGAGACCGACTCACCGGTGGCGTCCTTCATCTGCGACGCCACGGTGCGCTTCCAGACGAGCTCATAGAGCCGCAGTTCGTCGCCGGACAAGCTGGACTGAGCCGGCGTCTTAAACTCATCGCCTGCTGGGCGGATTGCCTCGTGCGCCTCCTGGGCGCTCTTGACCTTGCTTGCGTAGATGCGCGGCGCGTCCGGCACGTATTCAGCGCCGTAGAGCTGACGCGCCTGCGACCGGGCTGCGTTGAGTGCTGTCTGCGACAGCGTGACCGAGTCGGTCCGCATATAAGTAATGTGGCCGTTCTCGTACAGCCGCTGTGCCATCTGCATCGTGTACTTCGCCGAGAAGCCCAACTTGCGCGACGCTTCCTGCTGCAGAGTCGTCGTCCGGAACGGCGCGTACGGCGACCGCCGATAGGGCTTGCGCTCCACCGACTTGACGCTGAACGACGCGGTCGCAAGGCGGTCACGCAGCGCGACGGCAGCACCAGCGTCCAAGTGCAGGAGCCGACTGCGGCCATCGTCCTCAGCGCCCCGCAGCTCGCCGACCGAACTAAAGTCGCGGCCTTGCGCAATCCGGCGGCCGTCGACGGAGACCAGCGTCGCGCTGAACGAGTTAACGTCGCCTGTCGCTTGCGCAGCCTGCGCGATCTTCTCGAACTCCGCCTCTAGGTCCCAGTATTCGGCAGGCCGGAACGCGATCCGCTCGCGCTCGCGGTCCACCACGAGCCGAACGGCTACGGACTGGACGCGGCCCGCCGACAGCTGCGGCATGACCTTCTTCCACAGCACCGGCGACAGCTCGTATCCATACAGCCGGTCCAGCACCCGGCGCGTCTGGTACGCCTCGACCAGCCCCTGGTCGACGTCGCGCGGCGAGGCCACAGCCTGCGCGATCGCCTCCGGCGTGATCTCGTGGAACACCATCCGCTTGGCCGGCACCCGTGGCTTGAGCTCTTCCATCAGGTGCCAGGCAATTGCCTCGCCCTCGCGGTCCTCATCAGTAGCGAGCAAAAGCTCGTCGGCGTTCTTGAGCAGCTGCTTGAGCTTGGAGACCTGCTGCCTCTTGTCGGAGTTAACGACGTAGAGCGGCTCGAAGTCATTGTCGACGTCGACACCCAGGCGGGCCCAGGCCTCGCCGCGATACTTCGTTGGTATCTCGGCGGCTTTATCTGGCATATCGCGAATGTGACCGATACTGGACTCGACCGTGTAGCCCTTGCCAAGGAAGCCGGCGATCGTCCGCGCCTTCCGTGGCGACTCGACGATGACCAGCTTGTTACCGCCGTTGGCCCCGGCACGGGGGCTCTCGGCGGTCTCCTCGGTCCCTGCTGTCACGTATCCCACCCTCTATATCCAGCAGTCGCCCAGGAGGCTACCGCAGGTAAGACTGCTGCCACCTGGCGCTCTGGCCTTTCTACTCCGGGCGCGGCGTCGGCCGGGTATGCGACCCCGATCGAAGACGACCCCGTTCCCTCTCCAGGACGATAACCAGCGGCCGGCCTCAGCCTGTTCCCTCGACCTGTCCTGAAGGTTTCCTTCAGACGCCGGGCGGATTCCCTCAAGGTGATTGAACCATCCCGCTCAGCGCGCACAATAAGTTGATGGCGGAGTACTCATACCTGATGCTCTATTTGCCGCGCGGCACCTCGCGGGACGCAGCGCGTCGGATTCTGACCGATCACGCTGAGTATGGCAACTGGGAACTGTCCCGGCTTCGCATGTATCCGGATGGCAGCCGCAAGGCTACGCTACGTCGGCAAATTATCCGGCAAGCTAGGGCACAGCTCGGCATCCTGCAGGGGCCGTCGGCAGGCAAGCGGTAGGTGGTGGCCACAGCCGGGCGCGCGAGAATGCGATCCCGACCGTGGCCACCGGAGCGGGCGAGTACCCGCAGCTGGCCGAGAGGGTCTGGTAGCCAGGACGCCCGGCCCGCGCGCTGCTGGGCGCGACGCCGTGTCGCCGCGAGCTCGCGCTGCTGCGGACCGGCAGTGCCCGGCTTCGACCCTGTTCCGGCAACACAGGCGACCCTCCTATCCGGCCAGCTGGCGATGGCCATAGAGATAAGTCGTCCCGATGACCCGCCAGGGCGCGAAACCGCTGACCAGGGCGCCTTTGTGGAAAGGGGGTAGCGCCCCGGGGATGCTGGCCCCGCACAATCAGTCACGATAGCACTACTCATCGTGCATGCACCGATAAACGGAACGGTGCCCTACGTCCCGACTCATCGGTGCTCGGCGCGCAAGGCGGCAAACTGCGGCTGACCTGGGCTAATGGCTAACAAAGATCAAGAAAATTGTCCAGCACGCGCACCCCGAACTGGAGAGCGGGCACCGGGACTCGCTCATCTACGCCGTGGAACATCCCGGCGAAGTCCAAGTCAGGGGGCAGACGAAGAGGGGTGAACCCGAAGCAGCGGATGCCGAGCCGGGAGAAGGACTTGGCGTCCGTTCCGCCCGACAGGCAGTACGGCACCATCCGACCGCCCGGGTCCTCCGCGGCCAGGGCCTCGGCCATCGCGTTCACCAGATCGCCGTCGAAGCTCGTCTCGACTGCGATGTCATGGTGCACGTTCTCGCGCGTGGCCCCGGTGCCGATCAGGGCATCGACCTCGCGGAAGAACTCCTCCTCGTAGCCTGGCAAGAACCGGCCGTCGACCTGCGCGGCAGCCACCTGAGGAACCACGTTGACCTTGTAGCCGGCCGACAGCATGGTCGGGTTCGCGGTATTGCTCAGCGTTGCGCCGACCATCTTGGCGATCGGCCCGAGCTTGCCGAGCACTGCGGCCGGATCCTTCGGGTCAAAGTCGACGCCCAGGGCGTGGCATGCCTCCCGGGCGAACGCGATGGCGGCCTCGGTTTCCCGCACCGGCCATTCGTACCGGCCAATGCGGGCGACGGCCTCGGCAATATCCGTGACCGCGTTGTCGGAGTTGATCATGGAGCCGTGCCCCGCTTTGCCGTGGGCGGACAGGCGCATCCAGGCGATGCCTTTCTCCGCCGTCTGCAGCAGGTACAGGCGCTTGCCACCGAGTGTCACGCTGAAGCCGCCTACTTCACCGATAGCTTCGGTCACGCCGTCGAAAAGGTCGGCGTGGTTGTCGACCAGCCAGCGTGCGCCCCAACTGCCGCCGGCCTCCTCGTCGGCGAGGAACGCGACGACCACGTCGCGCGGCGGCCGACGGCCCTCGGCGAGCCTTTGGCGGAGCACCGCCAGGATCATGGCGTCCATGTCCTTCATGTCGACCGCGCCCCGGCCCCACACGCAGTCCTCGGCGATCTCGCCGGAGAAGGGGTGCACCCGCCAGTCGGCCGCGTCCGCAGGGACCACGTCGAGGTGACCGTGGATGAGCAGGGCAGGCCGGCTCGGGTTGGTGCCCTCGATCCGGGCTACGACGCTAGCCCGCTTCTCGTGCGATTCGAGAAGCATGGGTTCAAGACCGGCCTCGGCCAGCAGCCCGGCTACATGCTCTGCGGCGGCTCGTTCGCCTGGTCCTGAGTGGTCGCCAGGGTTGGTCGTGTCGATCCTGATCAGGTCGCTCGCCAGCGCTGCGACCTCGTCTTCGGCTGCGGTGCCGCGGGCGCTTCGGGTGCTTCGGGCGCTTCGGGCGGGGCTGCTCTCGGTCATCTGGCAATCGTTGCACCTTCTGTCCACCGTTGCAGGCGCGGTGCCGGGTGTCCGTTGTTGCCTCGGCGCTGCTGGGGCCGAGGTCTCGCTGGCGTGGCTGCGCGTGCGGCGACTCCAGCTAGCATTCAAGCCGTGACGGGGCCGCCTGCGGGCGAGACGTATCCCTTGCCCGAGCAGCTAGGGACTACCAAGACATTCGGGCGGCCCGGCATCAAAGCCGGCCTCATTGTGCCGTATGGCGGCTTTGGCCTCATCCTGCTGTCTGGCATCCTCGTTCCCAGCACCACATTGTGGGAAAAGCTTCTGCTCAGCCTCGCATTGGCCGCCCTGGTCGCGGCTGGCGCCCGGATCGCCCGCCTGGCGGTCATAGCGGAGCCTGCCCAGCTGGTGATCAGGAACATCCGCAATACCCACCGCGTCCCCTGGTCACAGATCGAGGCGATCAGCGAACCCGGCCCGATCCCGATCGAGGTCTACCGCGAGAACGCGCTCGCCCGCCGGAACATGACGCTGCAAGTCGTGCTGCGCGAGGGGGCGGTGCTCTCGGCGACGCTGTACGACCAGCGGATGTTCAGCTATCGATACAGGTACGCCGTCCGGCAGCGCAAGCGCGTGATCGGCGAGCTGAACACGCTTCTGGCGGAACGTCGCTAGGTGCACGGAAGGGCTGTGGACCTGTGGTCCGAGCTCGGCCACGTCGCCGGAACCAGCCCGCATTTGCTATCGTGAGGCCGGCTCGGCTTCCAGCCAGGGCCCACGTCCGGGTGGCGGAATAGGCAGACGCGCTAGCTTGAGGTGCTAGTGCCCCAAAAGGGCATGGGGGTTCAAGTCCCCCCTCGGACACAGAGTTTCCCCAGGTCAGCGGCTTGTAATTCCCGTTAGAGGCGCCGCTTGCCAGTGAATTGCCACTTAGCCTCATGCTCCGGCCTCCTTGACCAGCCGGGCGAACAGGTCAGCCGCGTCGTGCTGGTTGCCTGGCATCACATGCGCGTAAACGGACAGCGTGATTGTCGGGCTGGCGTGGCCGAGCCGCTGCGCGACGACGTGCACAGGCAAACCGGCCAGCAGGAGAATGGTCGCGTGCCTATGCCTCAGGTCGTGCAGCCTGATGACCGGTAGCGCGTCAATGCCGAGGGCTTCCCGGCAGCGCGCGATGTCCCGAGCGAACTGGCGGGAGACATGCTCGGGGTTGCGGTGCTGGCCCTCGATGTCACCGAACACCAGCGCTTCATCGCGTGCCAGCTGAAGCGCCATCGCGCCGCGTTCGCGCTTGTGCACCTTAAGCGTCCAGACAGTCTCGGCGTCCAAGTCGATGACCCGCGGCTTTCCGGACTTTGTGCTGCCCTCGGTAACCTCGGCGCCCTGTCCGGCGTTGCGCACCATCCCCGCCGAACGCCGAAGGCCACCGGCCACCGCCGCATCCGAGCTGGCCGCCGATGCGGGACATGCCTCCGCCGCCTCCGCCACGCGGCGGACCCGGAGTCGCGCCGCAACGCCCGCCGTGGTCACCTCCCCCGGCCTCATAACCGGAAGTGCCGCCGCGCCAGGTGGCGGCAATCGGACGCATAACAACTGATGCCGCTGCGCTGCCCTTATGCTCCGCATATGCGTCTTGTCCCAGTCGTCGCGTTCCCTGACCCGCTGACAGTGCCGACATGGCTTACGGCAGTCTTCACTAGCGTTCTGGCCGTCGGCGCGATCGTCACTGCCATCTTCGCCATCAAGGCGTTCGGGAAGCAGTCGGCCGAACTAGAGGATCAGCGCGGGACCAATCTGAAGCTTGCGGCGGCCGCCGAGCTGCAGACATACGAACTCAAAGCGTCGCGCGTTCAGCGCGAACGCGAGGCGGAAGCAGAGCATCGCGCGCAGGCGGGCAAAGTCAATGCATGGTTCGACACGCGGCTGGAAGGCGGCCAGGTCTTTTACGGCAGCGATGGGCCGCGTGCACTCAGTCCACCTGTGCCTGTCTGGGGAGCGATCATCCGCAACGACTCGGACTTGCCTGTGCTGGATGTGCGGACTTTCTTTCACTGGGTGAACGACAGTGGCGATGGCACCTGGACATCCACCGACCGCGGCGGGCCAGTTGAGCGCATCCGCGTCGTGCCGCCCCACAGCGAGAGGTTCGTCGGGATGCCCGAGCAGATCCGCCGAATGACGGACGAGGTCAGCGACCAGGTATATGTAGTGAGCATCGAGTTCAACGATGCCGCGGGAGCCCGGTGGGCGCGCGACCCGCATGGCGGCCTAATCCAGCGCTAGCCATCGGGTCAAGTTGCCGTCAAACTAGGGCCCGTAATCCGCCATCGTGATAGGTCATCGCATGGGCATTTTGTGGAGGCTGCTCGCTCCGAAGCCACTGAAGCAGGCCCGGCGCACGGTCCGGCGCGCTGCGCATCCGGTGCGGACGGCCAGCTGGGCCTTATCGCCGAAGCCGGTGAAGCAACTCCGTCGCGGCGCGTTCAAGGTTTCTCATCCGCTCGCGGCGGCCGAGTTCGCGGCCGAGGGCGCCGTCGTCAATGCGGTGCGCGGCAATAAGCGGAAGCGTGCTCCGGCGGCGCGAACGCCGCGATCCAGGGCGCGGCTCGCCCCGCCTGTGACTCCCGCCAGCGCCGGGCACCGAGTGGACGTGGCCTACCTGCCCGGCCGCCAGCAAATCCCTGTCGTCGGCCTGCTGTACCACGAGATTGCCGTCCGCGAAACTCTGTCTGCGATTGCCGACGGCAAGGACGCGGACGCGCTGCTGCTCCCCGAGCCGTCCAACCCGCATGACGCGCACGCCATCGCCGTCTACATGTCCGGCGGTCACGTCGGCTACGTGCCCCGCGACGTCGCGGCGGTGCTGCAGCCAGCGCTCATTTCCAAGTCCGCGTCGCATGGCGGCATGCCTGGTGGATGCCCTGCGCTGGTGTCGACGGCAGACGGGAAATCACGCATCGTTCTCACGATCGACCTCAGCGAGCTCGGCATGGACCCGGGATCCCTCCGGTACTCCTGAGCTGTCAGCCGTGCCGACGATGAAGTCCTTATATATGGGATGAATTTACGATAGCGTGGCGCGCGTCTGCTGGTCTGTCCTGCTGAGGAGTCAACATGATTGCGCCCCGTTTCTTGCGGCGCGCCTCGGCACTCGTGGTCGTGGCCTCTTCCATTTTCGCGGCAGGCGGGGCAGCCCTGGCCGATCCGACTGCCCCATCGGCAGCGTCCGGCAGCTACCGCATCTCCCGGTTCATTGTGACCGGCGTTCCGACGGAGGTTGCCGTCGACTCGGCCGATGGCTATGTCTACGTGGCGAGTCCCGGAGCGGGCACGGTGTCGGTTGTGAATGCCGCGAGCGGGGCGACCGTGAAGACGATCAGCCTGAGCCCGTACGCTCCGCTGGCGCTGACGGTCGATACTGCGACGGACACGGTCTATGTCGCGGGTTACGACAATCATCAGAATCCCGTGCTCGGCGCGGTGTTCAGCATTGACGGCGCGACCGGCACGGTGCTGAAGTCTGTCACAAGTCCCGGAATGAATCCCTCGGCGATCGCGGTCGATTCGGCGACGAACCTGCTGTACGTTCTCATCCGGCCTGGAACCGTCATCCAGGTGATGAACGCCGCTTCGCTTGCCGTGACCGGGACGGTTGCGGCACCGGCCGGCGGGTTCGACGCTATGGCCGTTGACGAGGGGGCTGACAAGCTGTACGTCAGCGGTGGCGCGACCATCAGCGGAAACCGCATCGGAACGCTGTGGACCATCGACGGGACGACGGACGCGATCAGCGGCCCCGCCGACCTCGGTCCTACTAACGCGGGCGCTCTCGCGGCCACCTTCGACCCGGCTGGCAACACCGTCTACGTCGCGAACGGGCCCGGAGTGCTGGCGGTCGACCCCGCGACCGGGACGATCATGCACACCTTCCCAATCGCGGCGAACTCCCTGGCGGTCGACGCCGCCAGCGGCCGCGTCTTCGCCACGTCACCGCCCAGCACGGTGTCGGTGCTGGACGCCAGTTCGCAGTCGGTCGTCGCGACATTCCCGCGCGGCGGATGGGGGGTGACGGTCGACAGCACGACCGGTGAGGTGTACATCCCGAGCGCCTATAGCGGCGTGTGGACGATGACCCCGGCTGCGAGCACGACGATGTCGCCGGCTATCAGCACGCCCGTCCCGACTGTGACTGCGCTCGCAAGCACCCCGGTCAGCGTGGCGCTGCAGGTTACGGCGATCCCAGCGGCGACCTGCAGCACTACCGGGACACTGCCCGCCGGTGTCACCTTGACCCCGGCGTGCGTGCTCACCGGCGTCCCGCCTGCCAGCGCCGCCGGCCTCTATACCGTCACCGTCACCGCGGCCAACGGCGTCGACCCGGCTTTCCCCGTGACCGTGAACATCGTCGTGGACCCGCCGCTCGCGATCACCAGCCCGGCCGCCGCGACGTTCATCGTCGGCATCCCAGGCTCCTTCACCGTCGCCACCTCTCCGTTCCCATACGGGCTTGTGCTCAGCCAGACCGGGACCTTGCCCGCCGGTGTCACCTTCAACTCAGGTGGCTTGCTCTCCGGAACGCCAGCCACCGGAACCGCCGGCGTGTACCACCTGACCATCGACGCCAACGGCAACCAAGGATCATCGTCCTCACAGGCGTTCACCCTGACCGTCGACCAGATCCCGGCCTTCACCTCGCCGGCCAAAGTTACGTTCACCCACGGCAAGCGCGGCACGTTCACGATCAGGACGACCAGCTTCCCGGTAGCTCACCTCACCGAACAGGGAAAGCTGCCAGCCGGCCTCGCCTTCCGCGCCGGGTCAGGCGGAACTGCCACAATCAGCGGCACGCCCGCGGCGTCGGCGAAGGGACACACCTTCGTCGTGACGATCGTCGGCCGCAACGCTGCCAATTTGACCGGGACCCAGCAGCTGACGATCACGGTGCGATGATCCCTTCGCGGCGATCACCGACGCTAAGCGGAACGGCGTAGCGGGTGCCGGCCGGGCCTCTGACTGGAGCTCGTGCAGTGCGCTGAGGCACCAAGCCAGCATCAGCGCCAGCCCGTTGCGCTCGATGCCGTACACGCGCTGGCCGCTGATCGCGCCGTGCACCGACCGGAACCGGGCGAGCATCGCGACCAAGTCGTCCGTCGCGAAGAGGCCGAGGCTGATGCCATGCCGGAACGTATCGCCCAGCCACCCGAACAGCGTGCCGTCCTGCAGGCGGGCGACGGTCTCACCCGGGTCGAGCACCGCGCCCTTGTCCAGCAGCGCGCACAGCCCGAACGCCAGCGCGCCGTACTTGGTCGCGTCGCTCATCCCGGTGGTGACGCCTGGTTCTAGGCCGTCGTGAACATGACGAGGGCGGCGGCTGCGGGCGCTGTCTGTCAGGTCGCGGTCTGGCTAACGCCTTGATCGCGCGAGCTGGCGCATCATCTCGATCCGCGCGCGGATCTGGCCGGCTGTCGCCTGCGGCAGCGCCGGGCCGCCGCAGCTGCGCCTGAGGTCGGCATGGATGGCGCCGTGCGGCTGATCCGTGCGGTGATTCCACGCGGCAACGAGGCCGTTGAGCTCCTTGCGCAGCGCCGCGAGCGTCTCCCGCACCGTCGGTTGAGGCACTGTCGGCTCGGGCACTGTCGGCTCGGGCGACGCACTTACGATAGGTAGCTGAGTTGACTTCCTGTTGCGTAGCAGCAGGGCTACTTGCTCTGGCTCGAGCAGGCCAGGTAGTCCGAGGAAGTCCTCTTCCTCGGCCGTTACGCCGAACTCATTACCGTCGTAGAGGACACGGTCGAAATGCGCCGACGCCTCCAAGGCCTCGAACGGTCGCTGGTCAAGCTCGTCTGCAGTGTCGCGCTGACGCAGCGCCTCGGCGAGCGCGAGTTCGTCGTCGGCCGCGTCATCGGGCCGACGCAGGATATGGTCGCGCTCAGCCTCGAGCTCGGCTGCGTACCCGAGCAGCGACGGTATCGACGGCACGAAGACCGACGCCGTCTCGCCGCGGCGCCGGGCGCGCACAAACCGGCCGACAGCTTGGGCAAAGAACAACGGGGTTCCAACACTTGTCGCGTACACCCCGACCGCGAGCCTGGGGATGTCGACGCCTTCGGACACCATCCGGACTGCCACCATCCACGGGTCCGCGGACGCGGCGTATCGAGCGATCTTCTTGCTCGCGGCCGGGTCGTCGGACAACACCAAGGCCGGCTTTGCGCCGCTGATGTTGCGCAGCAGGGCCGCGTAGGCACGTGCGTCGGCGTGATCGGAGGCGATGACCAGCCCGCCGGCGTCCGGCATGCCGCGCCGTACCTCGGTCAGCCGGCGATCGGCGGCCTCGAGCACCCGCTCGATCCATGCGCCTTCTGGATCGAGCGCGGTTCGCCAGGCGTGGGCAAGCTGCTCTGCAGTCATGAGCCCGCCGAGTGTGCCTGCTACCTCGTTCCCAGCCCTGGTACGCCAACGCATCTCGCCGGAGTAAGCCAGGAAGATGACGGGACGGACGACGCCGTCACTGAGCGCCGGACCGTACCCGTAGACGTAATCCGACGAGCTGCGGAGGCTGCCGTCCGCGTCGCGGATGTAGCTCACGAATGGGATCGGGTTGGTGTCGCTGCGAAATGGGGTGCCGGTGAGCCCGAGCCTTCGCCGGGCTGGTTCGAATGCGACCCGGACCGCCTCGCCCCATGAGAGCGCGTCACCGGCGTGGTGGATCTCGTCGAACACGACGAGGGTCCGGCGGCTCAGCGTTCGCTGCCGGTGCAGGGCAGGGTGGGCGGCGACCTGGGCGTACGTCACTGCCACGCCGGTGAAGTCGGCCGAGGCTTGCCCCTGGGAGTTGGTGTAGCCGGGATCCAGCGCGATCCCGAGCCGGTGCGCCGCCTGGGCCCACTGGTGCTTCAGGTGCTCTGTCGGCGTAACGACCGTGATAGCCGCGACTTCGCGCCGGGCCAGGAGTTCTGCGGCGATCGCCAGAGCGAACGTGGTCTTCCCAGCTCCAGGCGTCGCGACCAGCAGGAAATCGCGCTGGTCACAGCGGAAGTAAGCCAGGTGCGCGTCGCGCTGCCAGCTGCGGAGTGACGGCAGCAGGTCCGGCCGGGTCAGCTGAACGACGGATGGGGTGGCGTGCTGGGCGGCGGAAGCAGAGAGGGTCACAGGAGCGAGAGGCTACCAGCGGCCACCGACAGCGAATGGGAGGGCCACGGCGCGCGTGTTGCACCTGGGAAACGGCCCGGTAATGGTCTCGGCATTACCTTCGGCGCATGGGCCTGGAGACGACCGGCTATACCCCGGCTGAGGTGTGACATGACGACCGAGACGAGCATCTATGACCTGCTCAGCGATGACCGCCAGCCGATGCGGGTCGTCACGGGTGCGTTCTATCGGCGTGTGCTCGCCGATGACATGCTCGCGCCATATTTCGAGGCCGTCGACATGGACAGTCAGTCCGTGATGCTGGCCGAGTTCCTGGCCATGGCGTTCGGCGGCCCGCATACGTACACGGGCCGTGACCTGAGGACGGCACACGCCCGGCTGGCCGGACTGACCGACGCGCACTTCGACCGCGTTGTTGCTCACCTGGCGAGTACCTTGCGCGATTTTGGCGTAGCCGAGGGCGACGTCGCCACGGTCGGAGCGGTGGCCGAGACCCTCCGCGACGACGTCTTGAATCGCTAGGCGGAGCGGGTCAGTTGGACATCGACCGGCTCAAGAACAGCTTCGCCCGCATTGCGATGCATGGCGACGAGGTGCCGCTGCACTTCTACTCCGACCTGTTCCTCAAGCATCCCGAAACCAGGCCGATGTTCCCGGTTTCCATGCAGGCGCAGCGGTCCCACCTCGTAGATGCGCTGGTAACGATCGTCTCGAGCGTCGATAGCGTGGACGAACTGGCGGTGTTCCTACGTGATCTCGGCCGCGGCCACCGCAAGTTCGGGACACTGGCCGCACACTACGCAGCAGTGGGTGACAGCCTCCTGGCCACCTTTGCGCACTTCTGCGGCGAGGCCTGGGACGCGCCACTGGAGGCGGACTGGCGCGCCGCCTACAAGCTGGTCGCCGACGTCATGACCGCCGCCGCGCAGGACGACGAGCAGCACTATCCGGCTTACTGGACCGGCACTGTCGTAGGCCACGAGCGCAGGGCCTTCGACGTCGCCGTCCTGACGGTGCGGACGGAGCCGCCGTTGCCATATCTGCCCGGCCAGTCTGTTGCGATCGAGTCGCCTGACCGCCCCCGCCTCTGGCGCTACTACTCGATGGCCAACGCACCCCGCCAGGACAGCACCCTTGAGTTTCATGTCCGGCTCATCGACGGCGGAGCCGTCAGCATGGCGCTCACCGCCGCGACGAGCGTCGGGTCGGAGGTGAAGCTCGGGCCGCCCGTCGGCGTCCTACGGCTCGACGCTGCGTCCGGCCGAGACATCCTCATGGTGGCCGGCAGCACTGGCCTGGCACCGCTGAAGGCAATGCTGGAGCAAGTAGCGACCCTGCGACAGCCGCCCCGCGTGCATCTGCTCGTCGGCGCGCGGCGCGCTGACGGACTCTATGAGCTGCCCAGCCTAGAAAAGATGGAGGCAGAGCACCCGTGGCTCACCGTGGTCCCGACGGTGTCCGCTGGCCGGTTCGGCGGACAGGTCGGCACGCTAGGCGACGTCGTAATGCGCACCGGCAGCTGGTCTGGCCGCGACGCCTACATCGCTGGCCCAACCGAGATGGTGAAGGACACGACCTCGAGGCTGGCCGCGGCCGGAATGCCGGTCACTCAGATACACGTCGAGGATTTTGGCTGGAGTGAGCCATGACAACGGATGCCTGGTACGACGAGCAGCGGCGGTTGATCCCCGACCACGTGCTGGCCGTCACGTTTCCGCCGACGCGCTGGGGTCGCCACGGCTACGAGGAAGAGGCGGTTCGCGCGTTCCTTGCGGATGTGCACGCCGAGATGGTGCGTCTGATCAACGAGCGTTCTTCGCTGTGGCAAGAGGTTCAGCGGCTGCGCCGCCGGATCCTCGGCAAGGAGACGGGTAACGACGCGATCCTGTTCGGCAAGGACGACGCGCACATCCACGCCGTGCGGATCCTGTCGAGCGCGCAGCGGACGGCTGACCGGTACGTGGCCGACGCGCAGGCCTACAGCGGTCGGCTGACCGAGGAAGCCCGCGTCCGGCGTGACGAGATCATGGGCCAGGCCCAGCAGCACGCCGACATGCTGCTCGAGGAGGCGAGGACCAGGGCGCGTGCGGCGGCGGTCGACGCGATGAACCACGACGGTCTGCCACCGCAGACCGACCAGGAGCGCCGTGCCGTGCAGGCCGAGCTTGCCTACCTGCGTACTTTTAGCGAGGTCTACCGGCAGCACCTGCGGATCTATACAGAGGACGTGCTGCGCACCATCGAGGATTGGGAAGGCAAAGAACGCGCCGCTGCACGCGACATCCCGCTCGCCGCCGAGCAGCCCCCTGGCGTTCCACTTACCGGCCAGCAGCCGCCCAGCCTCGGCTGGCGTCGAAGCTAAAGTAGTCGGCACCTCGCTCGCAGACGTGGCTGCGGCGCCATCTTCGTCTTTTCTCAGTTCACTAGGCGGGCGGCCCTTGACTCGAGCGCGGTTTCCGTACGGCCGAAACGAGAATCAGGTGGAGATGACCCGGCCGCGGGCTGCGTCTCGCAAGAGGGCGGCCTGGAGGACACACATCCTCGCGTCGCTGGCCGAGATGTCTCGCGACTCATAGGCAGCCTGGGTCTTGCGGTCTAGTGCTCGCTTCAGGGCGGCGGACAGTTTCTTGTCGATGCGGCCCAGAAGCTCGACCGCGGCAGCGTGGTCACCGTCAGATGATCGCTCGCGTAATGCGACGCAGCACAAGGCGTCGGCAGCGGCGATTGCCGCATGAATGGCGTTCGTCGCGATCACGTCCGGATCGCTGACGGCCTGTGCGGCTTCGAAGAACGCTTCGGCATCGTGAAGACGCGCCCGGGCATCCGCGATCGTACAAGGACTGCGCCGTCCTTCCGGCCGCGGACTCACGCGGACATCCTCAGCAGACTCTGGCTGTTCGGCGTGAGAGCGATAGCGTCCTGGCGTATCGCTGCGATCAGCTGGTTGCCGTCTCGGATCAGGTGGGCGAAGGAACTCCCGGAATGTTCCACGAGCTGGGCGTGATTCCCGGTCCAGCTCAATACGTGATCCAGCAACTGAGCCGTCGCGTCTGCCCATTCGGCGGATTCGGTGCTTGTCTCGGCAACGAGAAGGATGTCGATGTCTGACCGGCGGCCGCCGGTGCCGCGGGCAGCTGATCCGAAGAGCCAAGCACCTGCCAGGTCATTCCAGTCGGCCAGTTCGCTCGTGAGCCTCTCGATAAGACTGGCTCGTGATCGGCTGAGCGCTATGAGCGGTGCAGCGACGATGTGCGTCCGGTTGAGGCTGACCAGCCGCGCCAAGCCGGCGCGCTGAGAATAGACGAGCCCGGCGTCGGTGAGGTCATTGACCAGGGAGAGCGCCGTCTGGGGCGCCACACCGGCGTGGCGCGCGAGGGCCCGCACCGTCACCGGGGTCTCGAGCTGCACCATCGTGTCGAGAAGCTGGCCCCGTGGCCCAGGAATTACATCCGCGAGTGGCCTGCTCAGATCCATAGCGTCTAGTCTAGCAGACGCATGTCTAACTTCTAAGACATACGTCTGAAATTACAGACGTGGCGTCGATACTTCGGTCATTTCTCTCGGCAAAGTCTTGAAGGATCCAAAGGTTCACCTGGTGAGAGGTCGTTGCCGTCAACCTTTAAGTGCCGCAGCGCGTCAAATCGTCGAACGGATTGCGTTTGCCGCGGTTCTGCACCCAAGACCGTAGATCGACCCATCTTGTCGTTTAAGAACTAATGGCCTGGAGGCCGCAGCTTGAGAAGAAGCATGATTGCCACGGGGATCGCGGCCGCAGTGTTCGGGTTCGTGGTCCTGCCGATAGCGCCGGCACTAGCCGGCCCGGTCACGGTCAAGGGCATCACAACACAAACCGTCGTCATGCAGGAGACTGCAGCCCCCACCCAGACTGGCGAGGCCGACGCGATCTGCCCCGCCGGTGAACTCCTCGTCGGCGGCGGCTACACCGTGGACAGCACGGCGACCGACTGGAGTGTCTACAACGACGCGCCCGATGGGCAGATGTGGGTCGTCGAGATCGTCAACAACGACCTCCTCCAGCCGCTGAACTTCTCGTCCTACGCGATCTGCGCGCTGTCCGTGCCCGGCAAGAAGGGCATCACCGGACTCACGACCCATGTTGTCCAGACGGCGGTAAATGTTCCGACCAACCAGACCGGGGAAGCCGACGCCACCTGCGGCGCTAATGAGCTGCTGACCAGTGGCGGCTACACCGTTCAAAACATCAGCCCCAACTGGAGTATCTACGTTAACGGGCCGCTGAACGGCAACGCCTGGGTCGTCGAGATCGACAACGAGGTGCCGCTGACAACGACGTACGATTCGTACGCGGTGTGCCTGGCAAGGACGAACGGGAAGCCGATTCTAGGCCTCACGACGGCCACCGTCACAACCAGCACGACCGTCCCGGCCAACCAGGTCCTGTCGGCCGTCGCTACGTGCGGCCCGAAGCAGCTGCTGACCGGCGGCGGCAGCACCATCCAGAGCATCGGCCAGGACTGGCGCACCGTGGACAGCGCGCCGAACCCGAGCGGCGACTGGACGGTGGAGATCGCCGACCTGGACACCTTCTCGCGTGTCTTCGACTCGAACGCGATCTGCCTCGCCAAGGCATAGCACCACCGACGCGGCGGCGGGCGGCATGACATCGCCCGCCGCCTCGGTCAGGTGCCGGGTCTCGGTTAGATGCCGACGTAGGCCGCGAGGTGCTTGCCGGTGAGGGTAGAGCAGGCGGCGACTAGGTCGGCGGGTGTGCCCTCGAAGACGATCCGGCCGCCGTCGTGGCCGGCCCGGGACCGAGGTCGATGATCCAGTCGGCATGCGCCATGACCGCCTGGTGGTGCTCGATGACGATGACCGACTTGCCGGAGTCGACCAGCCGGTCGAGCAAGCCGAGCAACTGTTCGATATCCGCAAGGTGGAGGCCGGCGGTCGGCTCGTCGAGAACGTAGACGCCGCCCTTCTCCGCGAGGCGGGTGGCCAGCTTGAGCCGCTGGCGCTCGCCGCCGGACAGCGTTGTGAGCGGCTGGCCGAGGCTGAGGTAGCCGAGCCCGACGTCGGCGAGCCGGGCGAGGATAGCGTGCGCGGCCGGTGTGCGCGCCTCGCCGGCGCCGAAGAACTCCGCGGCCTCCGTGACCGACATCGCGAGCACCTCGCTGATGTCGCGGCCGCCAAAGTGGTAGTCAAGAACCGATGCCTCGAAGCGTTTCCCCTCGCACTCCTCGCAGGTGGTGGCGACGCCGGCCATCATGCCCAGGTCGGTGTAGATCACCCCGGCGCCGTTGCATGCCGGGCACGCACCGTCCGAGTTCGCGCTGAACAGGGCAGGTTTCACGCCGTTGGCCTTCGCGAACGCACTGCGGATCGGGTCGAGCAGTCCGGTGTACGTCGCCGGGTTGCTGCGCCGCGAGCCGCGGATCGGGGTCTGGTCGACTGGCACCACGCCGTCGCGCCCCGACACCGAGCCATGGATCAGCGAGCTCTTGCCCGAGCCGGCCACGCCGGTCACCACGACAAGCACGCCGAGCGGAACGTCGACATCGACGTTCTGCAGGTTGTGGAGGCTGGCGTCCCGCACCTCCATGGCGCCTGACGGGGCCCGGACTGCGGGCTTCAATGACGCACGGTCGTCTAGGTGCCGCCCGGTCAGCGTGCCACTAGCCCGTAGCCCCTCGACGGTGCCCTCGAACACCACCTCGCCGCCTTCGGTACCGGCGCCAGGACCGAGGTCGACGACGTGGTCGGCGATCGCGATCGCCGACCACGGCTTGTGCTCTACTACGAGCACCGTGTTGCCCTTGTCCCGCAGCCGCAGCAGCAGGTCGTTCATCCGCTGGACGTCGTGCGGGTGCAAACCGATCGTCGGCTCGTCGAAGACATAGGTCACGTCGGTAAGCGACGACCCGAGCTGCCGGATCATCTTGGTTCGTTGCGCCTCCCCGCCCGAGAGTGTGCCCGAAGGGCGGTTGAGGCTGAGGTAACCCAGGCCGATCTCCACGAAGGAGTCCAGCGTCTGCGCCAGTGCGGCGCGTAGCGGTGCCACCGACGGCTCGTCGAGGCCGTTAACCCATCCAGACAGGTCGTTGATCTGCATGGCACACGCCTCGGCGATATTGATGCCCTTGACCCGCGAGGAACGGGCGGCCTCGGTGAGCCTGGTGCCGTCGCACTCCGGGCAGGCCGTGAAGGCCACCGCGCGGTCCACGAACTCGCGGATGTGCGGCTGCATGGCCTCCTTGTCCTTGGAGAGCATCGACCTCTGGATCCGCAGGATCAGGCCCTCGTAGGTCATGTTGATGCCCGCGATCTTCAGCCGGACCGGCTCGTGGTGCAGGAAGTCGTGCAGCTCCTTCTTCGTGTACCCGCGGATCGGCTTGTCAGGATCGTAGAAGCCTGACTCGCTGTATAGCCGAGAGTTCCAGCCGCCCCCGGTGTAGCCGGGAACGGTGATCGCACCCTCGGCGAGCGACTTGGTTTCGTCGAAGAGCTGGGTGAGATCGATATCGGAGACCGTGCCCCGGCCTTCGCAGCGCGGGCACATGCCGCCGGTGATGCTGAAGCTGCGCCGCTCCTTCACGGTTTTGCCGCCGCGCTCGAATGCGACCGCGCCGGCTCCGCTGATTGAAGCAACGTTGAACGAGAACGCCTTCGGCGAGCCGATGTGCGGCTGGCCGAGCCGACTAAAGAGAATGCGCAGCATCGCGTTCGCGTCGGTGGCGGTGCCGACCGTGGAGCGCGGGTCGGAACCCATCCGCTGCTGGTCAACGATGATCGCGGTGGTCAGCCCTTCGAGTACATCAACGTCGGGACGAGCCAGCGTCGGCATGAAGCCCTGCACGAAGGCGCTGTAGGTCTCGTTGATGAGCCGCTGCGACTCGGCGGCGATCGTGTCGAACACCAGCGAGCTTTTGCCCGAACCGGAGACGCCGGTGAACACCGTCAGCCGGCGCTTCGGGATCTCGATGCTGACGTCCTTGAGGTTGTTGACGCGCGCGCCATGGACGCGGATCAAATCGTGGCTGTCGGCACGACGCAGCGCAGGCGACTGCGTGTCCAGTCTCGTGGCCATGCTCTCGTGTCTCCATGTGTTGGGCAGCCCGATGCTGCCCTGCTTGTCTACCTGATCCGCGGCACTGGGTGATGTGGCGCGACCCCGGCCGGCTGACGCTGGCGGGGTTCACAGCTCTAGGAGGGCGCCGGGTCCTGGAAGAGCCCGAGCACGTTGCCATCGGGGTCGGTCACGGTGCCAACAAGGCGGCCGCCGCCGACGTCGCGCACGGGATCCTTCACGGTGGCACCGGCGGCGGTTACCTCAGCCAGCTTCGCTTCGATATCTGCCACGTGCCAGTAGGCGATCGGCGAGGTCATGCCCTGCGGTCCACCGCCCGGCACCAGCCCAATGTGCTGGCCCGCGACGTCGTAGCCCACGTAGTAGGGCGCGTCTGCCTGCGGCGATACGCCGAGAAGGGCGGTGTAGACCGCCTTGGCCGCGGCCAGATCGGACACTGGATGCAGTACGGTCTTGATTCCCTCGGTGGACGAGGCCATGATCACTCCTCAAATCGTGAGTTGTAACGGGACGCTCTCGGCAGCTATGGACCAACGCTAGGCGGTGGCGGCGCGCTCCGCTTCTTCAGTCCTGCTCAGTAAATCTCTGGCCGCCCGTGCTCCGTCCTATCAAGCGGGTCTTGGGAACCGTCCCGCGGCGTACGCGCGATGGCCCGGCCCGCGACTGCGGGCCGGGCCATCCTCCACGGCATCAAATTCAGCCGGCTATCCGGCTCAAGCTGTCGGTCAGCAGCCCAAGACCGCTTGGATCTGCTTGGCGCTAGCGATCAGCTGGCTTGCAGTCGCTGCCGTGACCTTCTTGCCCGACTGGGCCTGGACCTCCGCGATGAAGGTGGTCACCGTCGTGCACGTCTTGGCAACATGTCCAGCCGACAGCTGCGACTGCGCCAGGGTGATCGTGTCCGGCAGACTGGTTCCTGGCGCATGTCCTTGCACCGCCTTGAGCAGGTCCGCTAGCTGTGCCCCAGAGACGTGCCCTCAGAGACGTGCCCTCAGAGACAGTGCCGGATCAGTCGCCGGTGAACTCAGGCGGCCGCTTGGCCGCGAACGCCGCGATGCCCTCAGCCACATCGGCCGAAGCTGACCGCTGCTGCTGAATACGCGCCTCGAGCTCGAGCTGGTCCTCGATGCCGCTGTAGAGCCACGCGTTCAGCTGCCGCTTGGTGCCCGCGTACGATCCCGTCGGGCCGTTCCCTAGCCGCCATGCCAGGTCCTCCGCCTGCGGCATCAGCTCGGCATCGGGCCAGACGCGGTTGATCAGGCCCCAGTCCAGGGCCTGCTCGCTGGACAAGCGCGAGCCGAGCAGCGCGAGCTCGGCGGCCCTGCTGAACCCGATCCTGGTCGGCACCAGGAACGAGGAACCGCCGTCGGGAACGAGACCCACGTTGACGAAGGCCAGCACGAAGTAAGCCGACTCCGCGCTCACGACTAGGTCGCAGCACAGCGCGAGCGACAGGCCAATGCCGGCCGCAACGCCGTTCACCGCCGCCACGACCGGCTTCGGCATCGACCGGATCGCGGTAATGATCGGGTGATAGCGCTCGGTCAGCACTGTATAGACATCAGGCCGTTCGCCTGAGCCCGCTTCGCCCGCCTCCCGGAGGTCGGCGCCGCTGGAGAACGCCCGCCCGGCGCCGGTGATCAGAACCGAGCGCACGGCATTGTCAGCGGCCAAGTCCAGCACGGTGTCACGCAAGGCCACGCCAAGGGCCTCGTTCCAGGCGTTCAGGCGTTCTGGCCGGTTGAGCTCCAGCTTCGCAGCCGGGCCGCGACGGTACAGCCGGATCGGCCCGAGGTCCTTGGCCAGCTCGAATTCGGTAGCAGAGGTCATAAGTGGCAGCGTATCGCCCGGGTCCGGCGGCTCACGGGCATCAAACTCCGTCCCTCGCGCGCGTCCCGTGACGCAGTCGCGTCAGCAGCGCGGCAGATCCTGGCGTAACGTCGGACACATGTGCCGCAGCATCAAGACACTCCGCGAGCCCTACACCGAGCAGGTCACCGACGCCGACGTGCGGGCCGCCGCGCTTCAGTACGTCCGGAAGATCAGTGGCTTCCGTACTCCGGCCGGCCACAACGCCCAGGCGTTCGAGCACGCCGTGGCCACCGTCGCGGCTGCCACGCAAGACCTGCTCGACCACCTCGAAGTCCGCGGGCAGCGCGCCGCGTCCTGACGGAGCGGGTACGGCGCGCGCTGATCAGCGTGGTACCTAAGTTCGCTATGCCAGATTGATCTAACAGCATGCTCGAAGTCCGCTACCGGGAGTCGCAATGCCAGAGATGAACGACTGGAACGCCAAAATCATCGAAGAGTTCCGCGCAAATGGAGGCAAGGTTGGTGGCCCGTTCGAGGGCGGTTCGATCCTGCTGCTCCATACGACCGGTGCCAAAACCGGCCACGAGCGCGTCAACCCGATGATGTACCGGCCGATTGATGGCGGATACGCGGTGTTCGCTTCCAAGGCCGGGGCGCCTACCAACCCGGACTGGTATCACAACCTGGTCGCCAACCCGGACGTGCAGGCCGAGATCGGGACTCAGACCCTGGCGCTGCGCGCACGCGTCGCCGACGATGCCGAACGCGAGCCCATCTGGACCGCGGTCAAGACGGAGAACCCTGGGTTCGCCGAGTACGAGCGGCAGACCACGCGGCAGATCCCCGTCGTCATCCTCGAGCCGGCGAGCTGATCCTCCCGTGCCTGGACCGCCCCGGCCTAGTTGAGCAGTGTGATCTCCGAGCGCCGGACCTGGCCCGTCTCGGTCACCTCGATCGCCAGCAGCACTCTGCCGGACGGGCCAGCGAGCCGAACCGTGCTGGTCGTGGCGCCGTTGCCAGCCAGGTAGCAGTCGAGCTCGCACTTGCCAGCCCACGCGGCGGCGGCGCGAAGCTGGCGAGTAGCCCGGTCGGCGTCAAAGCCGTCCGCAGTCCGGAGTCCGGCCGGCCAGTTCGGCGTCGCGGCGTTGAGTGCACTGACGAGCTCGCGCAGCACTTCGTCGAGGTCGCTGCCATCCGCGGGTGGTACGGCGAGGACGAGCTGCTGCACCAGCGGCTGACGCAGCGGCGCCAGCCTGATCTCCACCGCCACCGAGCCGCCGTCGCCGGTCAGCCACCAGCGGCAGTGCGCGGGCGACTCGAACTCTGGCGGCCGGTCATGGTCAGCAGCGAACGAGCCGATCCGCTCCCGCAGTGTGGCGATCTCCGCCTTCCGCTCGGCGAGCGGCCGGTCCAGATGGATGTTGGGCGCGAAGATCCGTACAGCGTCGTCGTCAGTCCAGTCAAGGAGCAGATTGTTGACCGCTTCGCGGGCTGTCACCGTTTCCGGCCATGGATCGCCGCCGAGGACGGGGCCGCGCACGCTGGACCGACCCCGTTCCCTGTCCTGCTGTGCTTGTGCCGTTAGCAGCGCCGACAGCAACTCGGCAGCAAGGGCGCCGGCGTGCGCATATGTGCTGTTGGCCAGCACCACGGTGCCGAGGCCAGTCGCCGGATGCCAGCGCATCTGGCTGCCGTAGCCGGGATAGCCACCGCTGTGCTGCACGATGGTCCCGAACGCCGGGTCGTCCTCGGCGAACAGGCCGAAGCCGTAGCTGATCGAAGCTGGCCCGGTGAACTGCGCCACGACGCCCGAGGCTTCGTTCGTGATGGCCACTTGCCCGAGCTGCATCTCGCGCCTGCTAGACCGGGTGAGGGGATGATCGGCGTAAGCAGGCGGCCCGGAGTCGGGCGCGAAGGCGGCGGCAAACCCGGCAGCCCACCGGGCTAGGTCGCGGACGCAGCTGAAGATGCCCCCCATCGGGGCGAAGGCGCCGTAGGGATCTGGCTCAAGCTCGAGCCACTGGCCGCCGTCGCGGCGGTACCCGCGGGCCAGCTGGGACGAATCGAACTCCGTCACCTCGTACCCGGTCTGCCTGAGCCCGAGCGGGCGGAGCACCTCGGTGCGGATCGCGTGCGCGTAGTCCAGACCGGTGACCGACTCGATGACCTTGCCCAGAACGGCGTAACCCAGGTTGGAGTACTCGAACTTCGTTCCAGGCACCCACGCGCGCCGGATTGCGCCGTCGGCCAGTAGCCGGGCAAACTCTGCCGGGTCCAGTCCCTGCTGGCGATCTCCCCACGGGTCATCGGTCGAGAAACCGGCGGTCATCGTCAGCAGGTGACGGATCGTGATCGGCGGGCTGTCTGCCGTCGGTGCCATCACTCCGGCGAGGACTGGCACATAGTCGACCGCGGGATCGTCCAGGCGGAGTGCTCCGGTGTCCCGGAGCATCAGCACAAGCGTCGCGGTGAAGCTCTTGGTCATGGACGCGATCCTGAACACCGTGTCGGCGTCCGGGCGCGGCCCGCCGGGCCAGCGTTCGCCGTAGCCGCCCGAGTGCGCCAGCACACCGTCGGCGATCACGCCGTAGGCGAGTCCGGGCTGGCCATCGCGCGCGGCGAACCGCGCTGCGATAGCCGCCAGCTCGTCAGCGTCGATCAGCATCGTGATGTCCCTCAAACTCGGTTCCTAGCCTGCCGGGGCGGCCAGCAGCAGTTCGTCAGCGACCGCTGCGTCTGGCAGGTCGAGCAGCCTACAGCCGACCCGGATCTCGAACCGGGCCTGGGCCGGAGATGAAACGCCGGCCAGCCATCGGCGGGTCGCCGCGCCGAAGATGGCCTGCACCACCGGCAGCAGCTGCCGCTGCTCGGCGCTGATCGGCGCGCCGCCGCCGGCTACGTGCTCGAGCATCTGCAGGTGCAGGTGCTCGACCTGCTCGATGATCTCGCTGTAGCTGCGGCGGGTCTCGCTAATGACCCGGCTTAGTGCCGCCGTCAGCCGTGGCTCGCGCTGCTCGGCACGGAACTCACGCAGCAGGTGGCTCGTGACCCGGTCGCGCGCGGTCGGACCAGGCGGAACCTCCGCGGTCACCCGTGCCAGCGCGGAGGAGTACCGGCTCAGCAGGATGCCCAGCATGACGTGATCCTTGGCCGGGAAGTACCGGTACAACGTCGCGACCGAGACGCCCGCGCGCTGCGACAGGTCCTTCATCTGCAGGGCGTCTTCCCCGCCGGTCGCCAGCAAGGCCGTGGCGGCAGCGAGGATCCTGTCGTGACGGCCGTGCTGAGCCGCCGTCGACGGAATGGCCGGCCCTGCCTGTGGCACTCCTGCTGACCCGCTTTCTGAAATCCGTTCTGCTTTTAGGCGCGCTGGGATTTCAACCGGACTTGGCCGGCTGCTCGGTTAGATCCCGAGTGAGTCCGCCAGGCGGTCGAGCTGGTCGCCGGGGCCGCCAAGGAGCACCTTGTTGGACAAGCCGTTCTTGTAATACAGGTGCGCGTCGTGCTCCCAGGTGAAGCCGATCCCGCCGTGCAGCTGGACGGTGTCCACGGCGGCGTCGGCGTACGAGCTGGCCAGCAGGACCCTCGCGACCGACGCAGCGACAGAGAACCGGCCCGGATCCGCGTCGCCCGCCCTGGCCGCGTCGCGCAGGGCCGCGTAGCCGAGCTCCCAGGATTTCTCGATGTCAGCCAGCCGGTGCTTGACGGCCTGGAAAGCGCCGATGGGCTGGCCGAACGCCACCCGGATGCGCGCATATGCGCTGGTCATGTCCAGGCACGCCTTCATCGCGCCGGCCGACTCGGAGGCCAGCGCGAGATTGGCTACATCGGCCGCGGCAGCGAGGGCCGCTCGGGCGTCACCGGCCAGCGCTCGGCCGGGGGTGCCGCTTAGCTCGATGCGCGCTAGCGAGCGGCTGTGGTCGACCGCCGTGAGCCTGGTCCTGGTCAGCCCGGCGGCCTCGCCGTCGACCAGGAAGATGACCGGGCCTTCGGCGGTGTCGGCCGGGACCAGCAGAACGCTCGCCTCGGCGCCATTGAGCACCGGTGAGACGCTGCCCGTTAGCCTCACTCCGTCGCCGGCACCCGAGGCGGTGACGTGCCCGCCTGCCCGGCTGGCCAGAGCCAGCGTCGCGATCACCTCCCCGCCCGCGATCCGCGGCAGCAGCTCGGTCTTTGCCCGGTCGTCGTCGAGTCGGAGCAGCACCTGAGCAGCGAGCACGGACGCCAGCAGCGGCGAGGCGACGAGGCCCGCGCCGAGCTCGGTCAGCGCGACGGACAGCGCAGACGTGCCGGCGCCGACGCCGCCGTATTCCTCCGGGATGGTCAGGCCCGCCAGGCCGAGCTGCGCGGTCATCTGCTTCCACACGTCGGAGTCGAACGGCTCGCCGGAGCTGATCAAGTGCCGCAGGGACGTGAGCGGACTGCGGTCGGCGACGAACTTGCGGACCGAGTCGGCCAGCGCCTGCTCTTCGTCGGTGAGTATCAGTGCCATCGGGTATGCCTCGCTGCCCTTCCGCTGCTTAGTTCTGCCGCTGCGTGCCGACGCGCAGCTGGTTAAACGGCGTCGCCCGGTCAACGCCGGGATCCTTGGCCAGCCCGAGGACGCGCTCGCCGATGATGTTGCGCTGGATCTCGCTGGTGCCGCCAGCGATCGCGCTGCCGGGCGCCGCGACGATCAGGGTGGTCACGGCAGCCATGTCGTCAGAGTCGAATCCAGCCAGCTGGTCGCCGAGGACATCCGCAGCCACGTTGCCCGCGAACCGGCCGAGCTCGGATCCGGCCAGCTTCGCGACCGAGCCGCGAGCGCCTGGCGGACGCCCGGCCTGGGTCTCATCGCGCAGCAGCGTCGCGAACAGCTGCACGGCCCGTCCCCGCGCGTACAACTCGGCCAGGTCGCGCCGCACGCCCTGGTCGCTGGTGCGGTCGAGGCCCGCGGCCAGGTCCCGCAGCGACTCAAAGCCGAGCGGGCTGGTACGCGATGAACCCATCATGCCGATCGCGATCCGCTCGTGGCGCAGCATGACCACGGCAGCGTCCCAGCCCTTGTTCTCCTCGCCGATGAGGGCATCGGCAGGGATCCGGACGTTGTCGAAGAACACCTCGTTAAACGGGGAGTGCCCGGTGGCCACCTTCAGCGGCCGGACGGTGACGCCCGGTGCGTGCATATCCACAATGAACATGCTGATGCCGTTATGCTTCGGCTTGGATGGGTCTGTCCGAGCGAGGACCGCGCCGTAGTCGCTGAACTGGGCTCCGGATGTCCAGACTTTCTGTCCGTTCATGACCCAGCCGTCGCCGTCACGGACCGCGGTGGTCTGGAGGCTGGCGACGTCCGATCCGGCACCCGGCTCGGAGAACAGCTGGCACCAGATCTCATCGCCGCGGAGCATCTTCGGGAGGTAGCGCTTCTTCTGTTCCTCGGTGCCCAGTTCGAGCAGCGTGTTGCCGGGCATGCTGAGGCCGATGAAGAATGCCCCGTTTGGCAGGTCGTAGTCACGCGACTCCTGGCTCCACGCCATCTGCTCGGCACCGGTCAGGCCCTGGCCGCCATACGCCTTGGGCCACATGATCCCGGCGAAGCCCGCGTCATACAGCTTGGCCTGGAATGCCTTCTGGTCGGCGATCGTGATCTGACCTGATTCACCGTCGTCCTCGCCGGACGCACGGCGCGGCGCATTGCCCGCCAGCCAGGCCCGGGCGCTGGCGCGGAAGTCGTCGTTCATCAGGGTGCCTCTCGTCGGTCTCTGCTGGTGCCCCGCTGCGCAGCAGTTGCTCGCTGCGTCTGCGGCGCTAACCCAGGCCAAAGCGGAAAAACTGAAATCAGTTATACTTCTTAGCCTGGCTCCGAGCGAAGCATGGCGCCAGATCACATGTCAACCGGAGCTGCGTCATCCGCCACATTCTCGTCAATGCCGAGCATGGTGGGCTAGGCACCCTGGTCCGACACCCGCGGATCGACGGGGCTGGCGCGAAGGGACTTCGCAGGTATGCAGGTAACCGGCACACGGCAGCGTGATGCATGGCAGCTGGGCGAATTCCCGCCTGTCGAGAACGTCACCACCGGCGTGTGGTCAGTACCGGTGCCGATCATCGGCAACCCGCTGCGCTACGTCCTCAGCTACCTGATCGAGCACGACGACGGATTCCTCATGGTCGATCCAGGCTGGAATCACCCGGACAGCTGGCAGGCGCTGACCAGCGGGCTCGCCCAGTGCGAGATCCCGCTCACCGCCGTCACCGCCGTCGTCATCACGCACGTGCACCCAGACCACCACGGCCAGTCCGGCAAGGTCCGCGACGCTTCAGGCGCCTGGGTCGGCATGCATCCAGCCGAGGACGCGTTCCTGGATATGCAGCGGAACCGCGGCCTCATGCGCGACGGGATGGCTTCCTACTTGCGCTGGTGCGGCGCACCGGCTAGTCACCTGAACGAGCTGATCTCCAGCAGGCAGAGCGCCAGCCAAGTGGATCCCATGGTACGGGCCGACCGCATGATCGACCATGACGACCTCATCGACGTACCCGGCCTGCGGCTGCGTGCCGTCTGGACTCCCGGTCATACCCCCGGCCACCTGTGCTTCCACGACGAGACCCACGATCTACTGCTCACCGGCGACCACATTCTGCCGCGCATCACGCCGAACGTCTCCTCATACGACCTGACCGGCAATCCGCTGGAGGAGTACCTCCGGTCCCTGGAGAAGCTGCGCGGCCTGCAGCCTCGTGATGTGCTGCCGGCGCATGAGTACCGGTTCACCGACCTCGACTCGCGGCTGGACTTCCTTGCCGAGCATCACGCCGAGCGGCTCGCCGAGACGGCCGCGCTCCTCACTGCGGCCGGCACGGCCGGCATCACGTCCTGGGACGCCGCTACCGGCATCACCTGGTCGCGGCCGTGGGCAGAGCTTGCATCATTTCAGCGGCAAGCAGCCGTCGGCGAGGTGCTGTCGCACTTGCGGCATCTCCAGGCGCGCGGCCTCGCCGCCGAGGCTGACGTCGACGGCACCGGCATCTGGACGGCCCAGCGGGACGAGCCCGCACCAAGAGGCTGACCTTGACAGACCGGCATGCATGGATCGAGGAGGGCGCGCACCCTGTCGCGCCGGGTGTGCACCGGATACCGCTTCCGCTGCCAACGGACGGCCTGCGCGCCGTCAACGTGTACGCCGTCGAGGCGGCAGGCGGACTGGTCCTGATCGACTCGGGCTGGGCCCTGGCCAACAGCCGCGATCAGCTTGAGCGGTCCCTCGCCGCGATTGGTGCCGGTCTCCCTGACGTGCGGCAGTTCCTCGTCACGCACATGCACCGCGACCACTACACGCAAGGGGTCGAGATCCGGCGACTGTTCGGGACGCCAGTGTGCGTGGGCGAGGGCGAGAAGCCGTCGATCGACGGGCTCCTGTCGGGCGAGTTCCAGCCGTTCCGCGCCCAGCTTGCGATCGTCCGGGCTGCCGGAGCCGGGGTGATTGCCGACCGGCTAGCCCAGCTGTCGCCCGTTAACCGCGCCGACGGCACGCAGCCCGGACAAGAGGCAGCCGAATCCGATCTCATGCCGCCGGGTCATCCGCCGCTACTGCCTGGCGCCACGATCGGCGCAGCGCTCGGCTATGAGCAGCCCGACGAGTGGATCGCTGCCGGGCAGGAGTTCGACCTCGGCACGAGGACGCTGACGGCCATCAGTACGCCAGGTCACACTCGCGGTCACGTCGTATTCACTGACGCCGAAGCCGGCCTGCTGTTCGCCGGGGACCACGTGCTGCCGCACATCACGCCGTCGATCGGATTCCAGGAAGCCCCGTCGGCCGAGCCGTTGCGAGAGTACCTGCAGTCTCTGGGGGTCGTGCGACGCCTGCCCGACATGCAGCTCCTGCCCGCGCATGGGCCTGTCTCGCCGAGTGCGCACCACCGGATCGACGAGCTGACCGAGCATCACGCCGAGCGGCTGAGCCTGATGGCCGACGCTCTCACCGGCGGCCAGCGCACCGGCTACGACGTGGCCTCGACCATCGGCTGGACGCGCAGGCAGCTGAAGCTGCCCGAGCTCGACCTGATAAGCCAGATGCTCGCGGTATGCGAGACCGTCTACCACCTCGACCTGCTGGTAGCGCAGGACGTCGCCGTCAGCGACGTCGACGACGAGGGCATCCGCCGGTTCCGGCTCGCATCCCCGTCAGAGGACGATGTGACCGCATGACCGGCCGAGCCTGACACCGGGCCGAGCCGATGGGCTAACTACCGGACGCCGCCTGGGGCTTCGGGACCCACGTCGCTGGACTGCATCTGGCCCGAGCCCACATCCGCACCGGTACCCATGCCCATCTGGCCGGAACCGGTGCCCGCGAACTGGGAGCGACCACGGTAGGCCGGGCCGGTCGCGATCACCAACGTGCGGGCCATGTGGTCACCAATCCGCTGGCGGTACCGGGAGCAGACCATCACGATGAGTCCCAGCAGGCCGACGAATGGCCACATCCACGGTGCCGAGTCGAACAGCAGGCCGATCCAGCGGACGAAAAGCTGCGTCGTCGAAGCCGGACCGCCATTCTTGCTGATGACGCGCAGGCCGAACCACTTCATCGCGAAGGTCTGCCCATTGTGAGAGTGCGGCCGGATCACCCAGTACCAGAGGCTGATGATGATGAACAGGACCACGTAGACCACGCCGCCGACGATATTCAGGCTCGTACGGCTACTGCGATCGAACGGTATCGACACAAGATAGGGCACTATCGACACGAGGAAGGCATCGATCCAGTACTGGAAGATACGGCGCCAGGTGACTCGCGTTTCCGCCTCGCTGACCGGACTAGCCCAGCCTGGCTGGCTTCCCCACTGACCGGGCGCACCGCCCTGCGGCTGCCCATACCCGCCTTGAGGCGGCGGCTGCCCAGGGCTGCTGCCGAACTGCCCCTGCCCGGGCATGGCACCCTGGCCCGGCGCGCTAGCCCGATCGCCGGGAGGAGCGCTCTGGGGGGTGCCGCCGGCCCACTGTCCCGGCGCGTCCCGCTCAGGCATGCTGCTCATCTGATCCCCCGATCCACGCCAGCCACGACGGCGTATGCGGCGGCTTCCGAGCGGGCCGCAGCTAGGCGTTATCCGACTCGTACCCGCGACGTCTCCTCGAACACATCTGCTTACAGAGCGTTACTGTTGGGCAGATTGCGCCCGTGGAACCCTGCACCGCTGCTGAAACGGAAGCCGTGCAGATGCGCCGCCCTCGTCAACAACGCCAGCGTCGTGTGCGGCAGCATCCCGACCGCGAACGCAATGATCTACATCAGCGACAAGGTCCTCGTTCCCATCCCATAGTCTGCTTTTCTGGCACCGCGTAGCGTGGAGCCACGCACCCGGAGACCGGCATGAAGCTCACGCTCGACTTGCACGAGATCTACAACCGCGGCCAGGACATCGACCGCGCCCTGCGCGGCATCATCGACGAGGCAGTCCAGAAAAAGGCCCCGCTGGTCGAGATCATTCCGGGCAAGGGTTCGGGCCAGCTTAAGAAGCGCGTCCTGCGGTTCCTTGATCAGAAGGAAATCAAGGCCAAGTACCACCGAGTCGAGAAGGACTCCAAGAACTTCGGCCGCATCTTCGTTCATTTCCGCTGGTAGCAGGTGGGCCGGCTGCGACCGCGGCTGCGGCTGCGGTTGCGGTCCGCAGGGCTCAGGCGCGCGAACGCCGACCTGGCGGGCGGTCAGCCTGCGCGCCGCGATAAACCGGACCGCGCCGCGGCATGCGCGCCGCGCGAGCCAGTCGCCCGGTCGGCCGGATCCTGCCGGGCCCCAATCCGCAGATACATCCCGGCCGCGCCCAGAGCGCCTAGTGCGCCGAGGCTGCCGGGGTCGCCGCGACTGTCGGGACTGCCGGGACTGCCGGGACCGCCGAGCAATGGGCGACGGTTCCTCGACTGGGCGTGGCGCCCGCGCGGCCCGCGGATAGGGCGTGAGAGTGGAACTGCCGCCCTTTGTTGGGCGGCACTTGCAACCTGACGTCCAAAGACGAGCGATCTTGAGGTGGCTCGCTCGTCAAAGCCGTCGAAATCACCGTCAAAGTCACTGGCGCCGAACCTGAGCCGGCTTCTCTCCGCCATCCACGCGAAACCCATCCCCATCCCCCAAGCGAACTGCCGCCAGCCGGCTGGCAGCGTCCGTTCCCCGCTGTGATGGTGACAGTGCCGACTGCCGCTGTCTACAACCGCCGCGATCCGAATGCAGGTGGCGGCGCAAATGCGAATATGTAAGCTATGTGATAACTGCCACGGCAGCGACCCGGACGGGTAGGTTCGCGCCGACCGGCAGGCCTGCGACGCGGTCGACCCGCGTGACATCTTCTGCCAGGGATTATGGGTGTTTGGGCCGATCATGGCAGGATGACGCCATGAAGCTCCTGCTGCGCATCCTGATCGTGGCCGCTGCCCTCGGTGTGGCCCATCTGGCTGTCTCCGGAATCGAGCTGCTCGGCAGCAGCGACCCCAAGAAGATCGGCACGCTCGTTGCGGTCGCCCTGATCTTCGGCATTGTGAACGCCGTCATCAAGCCCATCGTGAAGACCGTCGGGTGCCTGTTCTACGTGCTCACGCTCGGCCTCATCGGGCTCGTCGTCAATGCCTTTCTCCTGTGGTTGTGCAGCTGGGTAGCCGGCAAGCTTTCGCTGCCGTTCCACATCACAGGGTTCTGGCCTGCCTTCTGGGGGGCCATCATCGTCGGCGCAGTCAGCTGGCTGCTGAGCCTCTTCCTGGACGACCGCCGCTCAGAGCCCGCGCACTAGCCTTCCGCCGGAATCGTTCCGCCGGAACCGTTCGCGACGACCTGTCGGCCCGGTGCCGGGCGCTCCGCCGTGAAATCTCTTAGTGTTCGGTGCGGGAGGTGCGGTCGTTGTCGCAAGAGTGGCCCGTCATCGACTTGTTCTCTGGCGCCGGCGGCATGAGCTGCGGTTTCAGCCGACGTGACGGCTTCGGTGTTGTCGGCGCCGCTGACGCGCAGTTTGGCAAGCCGAGCGCGCCGGCGGGTTCGCTCGGTTGCAACGCGAGCTACGCCGCCAACATCGGCCTGATGCCCGTCGAAGCGGACCTGGCTACGTCGGAGCCCGCGGACGTCTGCAGCGCGATGAACATCGGCGCAACCCCACCGGCCGTGCTCACTGCCTGCCCGCCATGCACGGGCTTCTCCCGCACCATGGCCAGCAACCATCTGCGCGACGACCATCGCAACGGCCTCGTCCGGCGCGTCGCCGACTACGCAGCGCTGCTGCGGCCGCACGTTGTGCTGATCGAGAACGCCCGTGAGCTGATCACCGGAAGGTTCAGCGGCCACGTGCGGTCTCTGCTCGGCCAGCTGGAGCGCCTGGGATACCGCACGGCCGCTGACACGCACTTCCTGACCGAGTTCGGCCTACCGCAGCGTCGTGAGCGGGCGATCATCGTCGCTGTACGCCGGCCACTGCCGGTGCGCGGCCTGCGAGAATTGTGGGCCGGCTGGCGCATTGATGCGAAGGCAACCCACGTCAGGCGCGCGATCTGGGACCTGCCGCCGGTGGCGGCCGGGCGCCGCCATCCGGCTGATCCGCTGCACGTCTCGCCTGCCTTCCGCAGCGCACTGAATGAGCGCCGGCTGGCGGCCGTGCCGCGGGATGGCGGTGGCTGGCCAGACCTCGTCGATCACCGGGATAGCTCTGTCCTGCTCACTCCCGCTATGGCGGGGAGGGTCGCGCGCCGTGACCTCGGCAGCCATCCGGACATCTATGGCCGGCTGTGGTGGGACCGGCCCGCTGTCACCATCAAGAGGGAATGCGGTCATATCGGCAACGGCCGCTACGCTCACCCGGACCAGGATCGGCTCTGCACCGTGCGGGAGATGTCGCTGCTCCAGGGCTTCCCGCGCGACTACACGCTCGTGGGCTCGGTGGCGAACATGTACCGGCATATCGGCGACGCGGTCCCGCCACTGATCAGCTATCAGCTGGCAGGACTCTGCGAGTGGATTCTCACCGGCGTCCGGCCGGCGCCCGAGGAACTAATCCTCCCTGGCTGCCACCTAGTGCCTGGAGACCTGGTCCGCCCCTGACCCCTGCCGGCAGCAGGCGAACTGACAGCAGGCGAACTGACCCGGCGGGCGTCCTGGCGGCGGGCGTCCTGGCGGCACTGGCGCGACGTCGGCTACTGTGCAGCTATGCAACGACAGCCCAGCACCAGCTGGTGGCGGCGCCTCTAGCGGCCGCCAGTCTTGCGTATCTCGACGGCGTGCCCGCTGGGCGCGCCGTTTCGCGTTCAAGCCGGCGTGACGTCCTGGCGGGCTTCTTCTCTGACCAGGAGGTCCTGCCATGTCAACCGTCACCGTGAATCCTTCACAGCTGGCGAGCCAGCAGCGGAGCGACGATCTCGAGGCCGCGATCGAGCGAGATCCGGGCGCCTTCCGCATCCTCAGCGGCGATCGCCCGACCGGCGCGCTGCATGTCGGCCACTACTTCGGCTCACTCGCCAACAGGGTCCGGCTGCAAGACGCTGGCGCCGAGCTACTGGTGCTCATCGCCGACTACCAGGCCCTCACCGACCGCACGGCCCCTGCTGATCTGCCAGGCATCGTCATCGGGCTGATGGCGGACTATCTGGCGATCGGCATCGACCCCGTGCGGGCGACCATCTTCGCCCACAGCCAGGTGGCGGCGCTGAACCAGTTGCTCCTGCCGTTCCTTAGCCTGGTCAGCGTCGCCGAGATCGGGCGCAACCCAACGGTCAAGGAGGAGATCGCGGCCACCGGCTCGGGCGCGGTCTCGGGCCTGATGTTCACTTATCCCGTCCATCAGGCAGCCGATATCTTGTTCTGCCACGCGAACCTCGTACCGGTCGGTCGCGATCAGCTGCCGCATCTCGAGCTCACCAGGACGATCTCGCGCCGGTTCAACGACCGGTACTGCCCTGGCGCCCCGTACTTCCTCGCACCCGAGGGCCTGCTGAGCGCAGTCCCGCTGCTGCTGGGGACGGACGGCCAGAAGATGAGCAAGAGCCGGAACAACTCCGTTCCCATCCGAGCCACGGCAGACGAGACGGTGCGGCTCCTGGCGACGGCCAAGACCGATGCCGAGCGCTTCATAATTTATGAGCCGGAACGCCGTCCTGAGGTAGCGAATCTATTGCTACTGACCGCGCTGTGCCGGGCGACAACCCCGGAAGCGGTCGCGGCTGAGATCGGCGCAGGCGGCGGGGCGGCACTGAAGGCAGCGGCCGCCGACGCCGTCAACGACAGGTTCGCGGCGGTGCGGGAACGGCGGGCTGCGTTGGTCGACGAACCGGGTTACCTGCGGGATGTCCTGGCAGCTGGCAACGAAAGAGCCGCCGCGGTGGCCGAGGTCACCTTGCAGCGAGTACGCGAGCTTATGCACACCTCGTACTAGCCGGCGCCCACGCTGATGGCTGATGTACCATGTATCTGTTTCAGCTTATATATGCTAAGGTTGATATCATGGCTGGGACAGAGGTGTTCGAGGTCGTCGCCGAACCGACGCGACGCAGGATCCTTGACCTGCTGCTCGCGGGCGAGCAGCCCGTGGGCGACCTCGTGACGGACCTGGCCATGAGCCAGCCCGGCGTGTCGAGGCACTTGCGGGTACTGCGCGACGCCGGGCTGGTGACGTCGCGGACGGATGCGCAACGACGGCTGTACAGCATCAACCCAGGTCCGCTGGCAGAGCTGGACGCCTGGCTCGCGCCGTACCGGCGGCTGTGGGCGGGGCGCCTCGTCCGGCTCGCCGCGCACCTGGACGACATGCCTAACGAGCCGGACGAACGCTGACTGGCCGCCCGCTAACTCTTATTAGGAGCATCATGAGCGACACCACGGCAGCCGACGGCGCTGACCTCGGAGTACTGGAGCACGGCCACGGCGAGGTGACCCTGCGATTTACCCGACGGCTCCCGCATCCCCCGGCAAAGGTCTGGCGTGCGCTGACAGAGCCCGAGCATCTGGCGGCCTGGTTCCCGACCACGGTTGAGGGTGACCTGACGCCTGGGTCAACGCTGCGCTACAACTTCCGCGAGATGAACCTTCCGGGCTTCGAAGGCTCCGTGCTGGCCTGCGACCCACCTACGCTGCTCGAGTTCAACTGGGGAGACGAACGCCTGCGGTTTGAGCTGAAGGCCGATAGCCAAGGCACCGTACTGATGTTCTCGGCCTCGTTCGCTGAGATCGGGCGCGCCGCGCGGGACGCGGCCGGCTGGCACACGTGCCTCGACTTGCTCGGCTATGACCTGGCAGGCGAGCAAGCCCCGTGGCCGCAGGACGACCGCTGGCGGCAGGTCCACCGTGACTACGTGCGTGTCCTCGGCCCGGAGGCTGCGACCATCGGGCCGCCCGCCGAGTGGGAGGAAACCTACGGCCCCGCCAGCGCCGAGCCGCCCGGATAACAGCTGCAGACCGCAGACACAAAACCGGCGGGCCGCTGATGCGGCCCGCCGGCTTCAATGTGCGTTTGTCAACCGATCAGGCGGATGCGCCCTGGAGCTTGGCCAGTTCGGCCTGCACCATTGCCTCGTGCTCATCCTCATCCCGCTTGGCGTCACGCGGGCGCCAGCGCCCGCGCAGCAGCGGGATTGAGAGCAGGAAGAAGATGATTCCGCCGAAGCAGACCCAGTACCACGTCCGCCACTGGCCTGGGGACTTGGCCGCCGCAGATGTTACATCGCCCGCGTGCGCCTTCATGTAGGCATCCACGGACAGCGGAACCTTCTGCAGCGCCGCCAGTTCTGCCGAGACCCCTGGCGCCGTCACGTCGGCGATGACGGAGGCGGGGACCTTCGACAGCGCTGTCAGCTGAGCAGCGAACGGCTGGATCTGGCCCAGATCGGGCGCTACAGCGATCACGCCCTGGATCGCTGCCGAGTTGGCAGCAATGGTGCCGAGGATGGTCAGGCCAGTGCTGCCGCCGCCGGCTGCGGCAACGAGCTTGGCCGCCAGCGCGGCCGGGACCTTGTTCGCCGGGTACTTAGCTGCCTGCGCGAACAGCACCGGGTTCTTTGAGATCACTGCCAGCTCGGGAGCGAACTTCTGAGCGTTGCCAATCTGCACCGCATCCTTCTGAGCGAGCGCAACGATCGTCGGATGCGTCGCCGCGAAGGTCAGCGGGGCAGAGTACTGCGTCGCCTCGGCGACGACCTTGCCGTGCGACCCGGCCCACACCAGCGACGGGTACTGGGCCGCGTAGCCGGCCACGGTGCCGCCGTAGTTGACCAGCGGGGTGACGCTGTTGATCACGACCAGCAGCAGCAGGGATGAGGCGAAGACGACCACCCTGATGATCCACCCCCAGATCGCGAGCCCGGTTGCCACGGCCGCGGGGTTCCGGTGCTCAACCGTCTCGGTGAAGCTGGCCATCCACGGCGTGTAAGCGACGCCGAGGAAGAACAGCATGATCGCCAGGATCGCCGCGATGGTCGAGAAGCTCGGATGCGCCCCAACCTTCGACTGCAGCAGGAAGAGCACGATCATGACCGCAGCACCGACCCCGCCGACGACCATGAACGGCTTGCGCACCCGCACCCGGTCCGAGAACATGCCGACCAAGATCACTGCGCCGGCGTTGAAGGCCCAGCACCAGTAGCCGAGGTTGTTGGCCTGCTTGAGCGTGAATCCCAGAATCGTGGTCGCGAAGATGACCAGGAAGCCGACCAGGGCGTAGTAGATCAGCAGCATGATCGAGACCGCCAGCGCCGAGACGATGATGTCGGTCTTGAGCAGCTGCCGCCAGTGGTTCTTGACCAGCGCCTCGATGTCCAGGCCCTTGGCCCGCGCCTCGATCAGCGCCCGGTCCCGCATGGACACCATCAGCTGGTCGCGTAGCCCCGGCGACAGTTCTCGCAGCCCGAACAGGGCGACCACGAAGACCACCAGGCCTACGGTGCCGCCGATGTAGAACTCGTGCGTCCAGAACCGCGGGTTCGTGATGACGGAAGGGATCGTAATCGAGCCGACGATCGCGACAATCAGGCTGCCGAGCACCGGGCCGCTGGTCCACCAGCCCATCGCGGTGGCCCGGCCGACCTGCGGCGAGAAGTCCCGGATCAGCGCTGGCGTGGCGACCAGGCAGACGCCCTCGACCGCGCCGACGACAAAGCTCTCGATCGTGAAGGACCACTTGTTGGTGGCGGCGGGCAAGATGAACGTCACGAAGATGCCCGAGAACAACAGCCCGAACACCACCAGGTTCGCGCGGCCGTATCTGTCGGTGAGGCCGGCGAAGAGCGATCCGAATGCGCCGATCAGGTTACCGAATGCGACAGTCGCCACGTAGAACTTGAAGGACATACCGAGGTTGCTCAGGATCAGTGTCGACACCGAGCCACCGACGTACAGCTCGTAATACAGCGTGATCGTGGCCAGTACGGTGATGCTCAGATACATCACCCTGCGCCCGGTGTCCGGATAGTGATCCAGCTGCCGGTGAATCAGCGAGGAGAGCAATCCCCGTTGCCCCGAGACTGGTTCCGCGGTGGTAGCTGTCATACGGCCCTCCTTGCTGTGACCGAATGTTGCGCGTGGGTTAACTACATGCCGACTAGACGGTATCCCCACCCCGACTACGAAATCAACGGTCTGTTTTGCAGTGTGATGGGACTGTTGCTACCTGCTGATGCCACGAAGGCCGCGCGCTGAGGCGCGACGAGCTGCAAAGTGGCGCGCTCGGATGTGGCGCGCTCGGAGGGACTCGAACCCCCAACCTTCTGATCCGTAGTCAGATGCTCTATCCGTTGAGCTACGAGCGCAGGTGAACCCCGGATAGTGTACGGCACCTGGGGCCCGACGTGTCGGGTCGCCCGGCTGACCAGGCGTTTGGCACCGCGGCGGTCAGCTGGCTGGCGAGTCGACTGTTAGGCCCGGGCGTGCCGTGCGAAGGTAGCCGCATGGCAACACGCCTCGTTCACTTGGCTATCGACGCGCGCGACACCTCGGCCCAGGCGGCGTTCTGGGCCGCCGCCCTGGGCTGGCAGGTTGAGCTGGATGAGCCAGCCGAAGCGGGAGTCTGTCCAGCCGGTTTTTCCTACCCGGGACCAGAAGCGGTCCCGCTCGTCTTCGTCCCCGTGCCGGAGCCGAAGATCGGTAAGAATCGGGTCCACCTGGACCTGGCCACGGAGTCGACGGCGCACCAAGCCGAGCTAGCAGAGCGGCTGCGCGACCTCGGCGCTGTGCCTGTCGACATCGGTCAGGGCGATGTGCCGTGGGTGGTGCTCGCCGATCCGGAAGGCAACGAGTTCTGCGTGCTCGAGCCGCGGCCGATCTACATGGATACCGGACCCGTCGCGGCCATAGTTGTCGACAGCGCAGTCCCGGCCGGGCTCGCCGACTTCTGGCTTCTGGCGAGCGGCTGGCAGGTGCACGGTGGCGACAGCGATACCGTCGCGCTCCGGTCGCAACAGGGCGTCGGGCCGTATCTGGAGTTCCTGCCGAACTTGGACCCCAAGCGCGTGAAGAACCGCGTGCACCTCGACGTGGCGCCGGCCAAGAGCGACGACCGCGCCGGGGCCGTCGAGTCGCTCCTGCGCGCCGGCGCCGTCCGGGCCGACATCGGACAGGGGGACGTCAGTTGGGCTGTTCTCGCGGACCCGGAAGGCAACGAATTCTGCGTGCTAAGCCCGCGATGAACTCGAGGATGTCGCGGCCTTCAGAAGTTGCGGGAGCGAGATCGTGTCCGATGACGGTGGCGCGGTGACTTTGGCCCGCGCCCCGTAGTGCGTGAAGGTCATGACCATCTGCACGCCGACAGACCCGGATGACGTGGCAGGGGCCCCGACCTGCAAGTAGATGTCCTCCTGGCACGCCAGCTGATGCTGGGAGTCGAACCAGACGGTGATTGTCGGGGGTGTCGCGGTTTGCAGAGCCTGCACCGCGGCGTTCGTCTCCGCCTGGGATAGACCGAGCTTGGCGTACTCTGCCTTTGCTCCAGCCAGCATCGCCGCCCTGGTGGGCGTCACGATGTATCCGTTGCAAGTCCGTCCGGCGATGCTTCTCGGCCCGAGCGCGGTCACCCGGCCACCCTGGTGGCTGAGGAGCGATAGCGACGTCGCCGGCGAGCCGGTGGTGAGAGTTCGCGAGCCCGACTGCACGAAGGGGACCTTGAGCCAGTGGCGTCCTCCGGCGACGGCAGCGACCAGGTTATGGCCGTTAGAACTCATCTGCAGGTAGATGTTTCCGCCGACGAGCAGCTCAGTCTCGGTAATGGAGCCATTAGACACGCTCGCGCCGAGGTTGAGCGACATCGTGTTGGTGTCGAAGTCGACCTGGCCATTCCCTCCCATTGCCAGGGTTTGGCCAGGCTAGCCGCACGGTGCCGGACAGCGTGACATCAGCACTGGTCTGATTCAGAGTTCGCTGTGCTGCTCTCGTCACGAACGCAGCCGGTGCTATGCCGGGCGAATGCGATCCGCCCGCCAGCGCGACGAACACCAGAACAGCGACAACCGCGCCTGCCGCGACGAAGGCATACTCAACCCCGCGTCGCTTCCTCGGGGCAAAGGTACCGGGGGCTGCGCTATCCATACCTGTTGGCCCATCGCCGACGCCCGTCGGCAGAACGCGCGTTGCGCCAGCCAACTCTGGCCCGCCTTGGTGCAGCATGCCGGCCGTCACGGCCGACGGACTGCTGACGCTCGCGGCAGACGGACTGCTGAGGCTCGCGCTCACGGATCCGGTGGCCGGTACAGGGCCTAGCGGTGGCTCGTCATAGGACTCGACGCGGCCATCGCGCACCAGCTTTGTCGGGTTACCCACAGAAAAATAGCGGACCTCATGCAGACCAAACGGGTCCGGATGCCACCCCTGGAGGTCCCCTTTAGCCACGCCATCAGTATGCCCTTCCGGACGAATGGCGAGAGTTAACGTTGACTGAACGGCAGGCGACCGGTGCGATCACCGGCGACACAGGTGTGCATCGCCGCCGCTGCTGCCTGGCTACGAGGCACACGCGCAACGGCTCGTTGAGGCGTCACGGGCCGGCGTTGCCGTTCGCGCGATCGGTTATGGCCGGCGCTCAGAGCTGCCGGTTTGGTGGCGGAGGGCGAAGATCGCCGCCTGGACGCGGTCTTGCAGGCCGAGTTTGGTGAGGATGCTGCGGACGTGGGTCTTGACGGTCTGCTCGCCGATCGCCAGGTCGCGAGCGATCTGCCGGTTGCTGTGACCGCGGGCGATCAGGCGGAGTACTTCGCGTTCGCGCGGTGAAAGCGGCTCTAGCGGGTCTGGTGGCGGTGGCCGGCGGAGCGCCTGGGTGAGCCGGGTCAGCAGCTCGGGGCTCAGGCTGGCGGTACCGGCAGCGGCGTCGCGGACAGCGGCGATCACGTCCTCTGCCGAGGCGGTCTTGAGCAGGTAGGAGGTCGCGCCGGCGTGCATGGCGCGGACGAGATGGTGATCGTCGGTGGCGGAGGTGAGCACGACGACTGCAGGCCGGTGCGGCGCGTTGTGCAGTGCGTCGATAACGGCGTGCCCGTCTAGTTCAGGCATGTAAAGGTCGAGTAGCAGCACGTCGGGGCGAGTGGCGGCAACGACGTCTACCGCCTGCATGCCGTCCCCGGCCTCGCCCGCGACCTCGACGTCTGGTTCCTGGCTGAGCAGGTAGCACAGTCCGTCCCGGACGACGCGGTGGTCGTCGGCGATCACCACGCGGATCGTCATGGCACCGGCACCCGGACGGTGAGCGCCGCGCCGCGCCCGGGTGCGCTGTCGATGTTCACGGTGCCGCCGAGTTCGGCGACCCGTTCACGGATGTTGGCCAGCCCGGAGCCAGCGTGCGAGGCGGCCGGGTCAAACCCGGCGCCGGTGTCGCGCACGGCTAGCTCGATGTGCCCGTCCTGGTGGGTCATCGACACGGCAAGCCGGCGGGCGTTGCCGTGCCGGACGGCGTTGGTGCATGCCTCCTGAGTGATGCGCAGCAGGGCATGCTCGACCGGTCCCGGAACGATGACGTCGTCCAGGTTGGCGTCGACAACGACGCCGAGCCGTTCGTGGTAGGCCGCGCAGATCTCCTGCAGGGCCGGGGCGATCCCGGCGCCGTCCAGGCAGGCCGGGCGCAGCTCGACCAGCAGCGCCTGCATGTCGCGCAGTGCCTCCTCGCTGATGAGCTCGATCGCGCGGGCCTGCTGATTGGCCGGGTCGGCCCTGCGCATCCCGGCGGCGATCATCCGCAGGCCGAACAGGTGCTGAGAGATCGCGTCGTGAACCTCTCGCGCGACCCGGGCCCGCTCCGCGGCGCGCGCGTCGCCGGTGGCGCGCTGCCGTTCAGCGGCCAGCGCGGAGCCGAGCTGCCGGGTCATGGTGGTGAAGTTGGCTTCTAGCCGGCCGACCTCGTCCCGGCCGGATACGGGCAAGGCGATGGTGTAGTCGCCATCGGCGACCGCGACAGCGGCTCGCTCCAGGCGGCGTACCCGGCGGACGAGGCGGCGTGAGGCCAGCAGCCCGAACAGGACCCCGACGGGCACGATGGCGATGAGCAGCGCGAAGGGGACCGACTCCAGCAGCGGGCCGCTCTCGCCGAGTTGACTCAGCTCGCCCCAGGCGCGGATGGGGTTGATGAACCCGGGCGACCATGGCGCCTGGACATAGATGTAGGCGACCGGTCCCGGTGGCTTGTTGGTACCGGCGCCGCCCACCGGCCAGACCATGAAGAGCACACTGCCGTAGGCCGTGGAGTACGGCATGGCCACGGTGCTGCTGCCTTTGGTGATCATGTGGGTTGTGGGAGCGCCGCCGATTGCGTGGGCGGCCGGGGCAGGGAGTTCGCTTGCCGCTGCTCGTCCGGGCGGGTAGCGGGATGGCGCCGAGGACGCGACGACCGTGCCGTTGGCGGCGATCGCCACGACCACGGTGACCGCCAGGTGGCTGTGAATAGGGCCGGTGATCGCCGGAACGACCAGCGTGCCGTCGGGGGCCAGCCTGGACTGGCCCGGCCGCGCCGGCTGGTGGGGCTGGCCAAGCACCGTTCCGGCGAGCACGCGCTGGGAAACCTGCTGGCTGTAGCTCCTTGCGGTGGCGTCCACCTGAGCCTGCAGCTGGCTGCCGTTCACCAGCGAGGGCACCTGGAAGCCGAGCAGGAGCGCCTCCACCAGCACCACGACGGCGAGCGTGACGAGAATGTAGGACGCGATCAGCCGGCCCGATAGTCCCCACATCCACCGTCGCACCCGGTCCAGCACACCTGCACGCTACCTCCGCGCGGCCCCCGGCGTATCCCTCCAAGGAGGGACCCCTCCTACCTCCAGCGCGTGAGGCGCCCGCCGCCGCCGGCCGGGACGCTGGCTGCCATGAACATGCTGGAGCTCAAGCGGGTGTCCAAGGTCTACGGTCAGGGCGCCGCCGAGGTGCACGCCCTGGACCGAGTCACGCTGTCGGTGGACGAGGGTGCGATGGTCGCGGTGATGGGGCCGAGCGGATCGGGCAAGACCACGCTGCTCACGATCGCGGGGAGCCTGGAGGAGCCCACCGAAGGCCAGGTCCTCGTGCGCGGTGCGGCGCTGGCCGACATGTCACCCAACGACAAGGCCCGCCTGCGGCGGCGCACGATCGGCTATGTGTTCCAGGACTACAACCTGCTGCCTGGCCTGACCGCCGTGGAGAACGTGAGCCTGCCGCTCGAGCTCGACGGGTGGCCCGCGCGGAAGGCCCGAGCCGCCGGGCTCGCGGCGATGGAGGAACTAGGGCTGGCCGAGCGGGCCGAGCGCTACCCAGACCAGCTGTCGGGTGGCGAACGGCAGCGGGTGGCGATCGCCCGTGCCGTGGTGGGAGAGCGCCGGCTACTGCTGGCCGATGAACCTTCCGGCGCGCTCGACTCGGGCAACGCCGAGGCGGTCATGCGCCTGGTGCACGAGGCGTGCAAGAACGGCGGGATGGCCGCGATTGTGGTCACCCACGATGCACAGCTCGCCTCCTGGGCCGACCGGGTCGTATTCCTGCGCGACGGGCGGGTCACCGACCAGAAGACCGCCGCGGCAACGGGCCCAGAGTCCCTGCTCACGCCCGGAGGGCCGCAGTGAACGTCACTGTACGAGAGCGGCCCGGGCGCGCGGTGGCGAGCAACGGGGGCGTCCCCGCGCGGCGAGCGGTCATTCGCTGGGCCTGGCGGCTGCTGCGGCGCGAATGGCGTCAGCAGCTGCTGATCCTGGCGCTGATCACTATCGCGGTCGCGGCAACCTTCGTCGGCTCGGCGGTGGCCACCAATACGCCGCCCCCAGCGGGCGCCGGTTTTGGGACTGCGACCGACATGGCCACGTTCCCGTCCGTGAGCCCGCACGTTACCGCCGACATCGCGGCGCTAGCCCGCCGGTTCGGCCGTGTCGAGGTGATCGAGAACCAGACGTTCTCGGTGCCTGGCTCGGTCACCACCTATAGCCTGCGCGCGCAGAACCGGAACGGTGCGTTCGGCCAGGCGATGCTCTCCCTGGTGAGCGGCCATTACCCAAGCGGGACGGGCCAGGTAGCCCTGACCGGCGGGGTCGCATCGGAACTGCACCTCAGGCTTGGTGACACCTGGCGCGGTGGCGGCTCAGCCCGGCGCATCGTCGGCATCGTGAGTAACCCGCAGAATCTGCTTGACGAGTTCGCGCTCGTCGCGCCGGGCCAGGTTAGGACGCCTAGCCAGGTCACTGTGCTGTTTGACGCACCGGAGGCGAGTGCCGGCTCGCTTGGCGCGAACGTGGTGTCGCGGGCGTCGGCCGCCAATGCCAACGTGCTCAACCCGGTCACCATCTCGCTGACGGCTGCCACGCTCGGGATGTTGCTCATCGCCCTGGTCAGCGTTGGCGGGTTCACCGTGCTGGCGCAGCGCCGGCTGCGCTCGATCGGCATGCTCGGCGCGCAAGGTGCGACGAACGCCAACGTCGGGCTCGTGGTCAGCGCCAACGGTGTCGCGACCGGGGTAATCGGCGCGATGGCCGGGTTCGCGCTCGGTCTTGCAGCCTGGCTAGCGTACCGCCCGTACGCAGAGGCCAGCGCTCACCACGTCATGGCACCCTTCCAGCTGCCCTGGCTGGTGATCTTGGTGTCGATGGCGCTAGCCGTGCTGGCGACGTACCTGGCGGCCGTTCGGCCTGCCCGGGCGATTGCCCGGCTGCCGATCGTCGCTGCGCTCGCCGGCGGCCACCGGACCCGCGGCAGGCGCGCCGCTGGGTGGGACCGAGCGGCCTCGGACTGCTCGTGATCGCGTTCTTCTTGATCGGGCTAGCAAGTGAGCAGGCGACGTCGACCGCCGCTGAATCGGGAAACAAGAGCACGCTTTATCTCGCCCTGATCATCGGTCTGATCGTGCTGTGCGTCGGGGTAGTGATGGTCGCCCCGACGTGCCTGGTGATGCTGGCCAGGGCAGCCCGGCGGGCCCCGATAGTCGTACGGCTCGCCCTGCGTGACCTGGCCAGGTACCGTGCGCGCTCCGGGGCGGCGCTCGGGGCAATCAGCCTCAGCGTGCTCATCGCGGTCATCATCTGCGTGATCGCAGCTGCGCGGTTCGGCAGTGCCGTCGACTACGTCGGGCCGAACCTTGCCTCGAATCAGCTCGTTATCTACCCGCAGGAGGCATCCACCACCCCGGGCGCCTCGTGCCTGCACGAGCCGAGCGGGTGCCCGACCTTGACCGGCGCCCAGCTTGCCGTAATGGCCGCCGGGGCCCGTGGCATCGCGGCCTCGCTCGGGACACGAGACGTCGTTCAGCTCGAGACGACTGACTCCGCTCTTCAGCGTGCCGCGCCCGGACGAAGCTGGGACGGAGTTGTGTACGTGGCCACGCCGCAGCTGCTGCGTGCGTATGGCATCGCCGCCGCGCAGGTTAGCCCGGATGCCGACGTCCTCACCAGGCGGCCCGGCCTGTCAAGCCTGACCGAGATGCAGCTCGATTACGGCGCTGCCAAATTCGGGCCTCCGGCCAGCAACTCGCCCTGCCCGCCGAGCTCCTGCCAGGCGAATCCAAAGATCCAGGAGGTCAGTTCGCTGCCGTCTGGCACGTCGGCGCCGAACACTGTGATCACCGAGCACGCCGTGCGCCGGTTCCACCTGACGACGACCACGGCCGGCTGGCTCATCCAGGCCCAGGGCTCGCTGGCAGCCGGTCAGATCAGCGCTGCACAGCGCGCCGCAGCGGCAGCCGGGCTGATCGTGGAGACGCGCAACAGCATCCCGACGTCCGGCGAGATCCTCGACGTCGCGACCGTATTCGGCATCCTGCTGGCCCTCGGCATCCTCGCCATGAGCGTAGGCCTGCTGCGCAGCGAGACCGCCAGCGATCTGCGCACGCTCACCGCTACCGGAGCAAGCCGAGCTGCCCGCCGGGCGATCTCTGCGACGACGGCCGGGGCGCTGGCCCTCATCGGCGCGGTCGTCGGCATCGTGGCGGGGTACATCGCGGCGATCGGCTTCTTCCGGACTAGCCAGCTCGACACTCTGTCCTCGCTGGCCAGCATCCCGGTCGCCAACCTGCTACTCATTCTCGTCGGCATGCCGCTCATCGCAGTCACAGGTGGCTGGCTGCTCGGCGGACGCGAGCCGAGCGCGATCGGTCGACGCCCCCTCGAATAGCCAGCCGGCGCAGAACGTGAGCCGTCGCTTTGACGGGACAACATGACCCGCGCGCGCGAACGAGCCGGCCACCTGCACGCCGACTTCAACGTTGGGGACATCGTCCTTGTAGAGTCGTCGCCACCGCTACCACCGCCGTCGGCGTCGGCTCGACGGTCTGCACGGTCACGTCAACCGTCATGGCGCGGAGCATACGCCGCCGAGGCCGGAATATGCCGTCCGCATAGTCGATGCGCGACAATAACCTGGTTTGGACACGGCGGCGGCCCAGCGGGAGGTGGAATGGTCAGCGACCTGCCATGGGAGGGGAGTCGCTTCGGCCATGGCTCCCGGATCGGCAAGTACGTGCTGGAGCAGCAGATCGGCCACGGCGGCATGGCGGTGGTGTTCAGGGCGCGTGACGATCAGCTCGGCCGCCTCGTGGCACTGAAGATCATGGCCCCGTCTGTCGCCTCGGACGCGGAATTCCGGCAGCGGTTCGTCCGCGAGTCGAAGGCCGCAGCGGCTGTGGACGACCCGCACATCATTCCGTTGTTCGAGGCCGGTGAATCGGCCGGCGTGCTGTTTATCGCCATGCGGTATGTCGCCGGCGGCGACGTTCGGTCGCTGCTGGCTCGCGAGGGTCCGATGAGCGTTGATCAGACCTCCGCGATCCTGGTATCGGTAGCCTCCGCACTCGACGCTGCGCACGCCGCTGGGCTGGTGCACCGCGACGTCAAGCCAGGAAACATGCTGATGGACGTCCGCAAGGGCCGACCGGATCACGTCTACCTGGCGGACTTCGGACTGACGAAGGCCACATCTGGAGCAATCACGTTGACCAGCACCGGGAGATTCCTGGGAACGGCCGACTATGCGCCACCAGAGCAGATCGGGGGACGGCGCCTCGACGGCCGGGCAGACCAGTACGCGCTGGCGTGCTCCGCCGTCGAGATGCTGACCGGGCAGACGCCGTTCCCCCTGGAGAACGTCATGGCCGTCCTCATAGCGCACAAGTCCGAGCCTCCGCCGCCGCTATCGGCTCGCCGTCACGGGCTGCCTGCGGAGCTCGATGCGGTCCTCGGCCGGGCGCTGGCCAAGTCACCAAATGATCGATACCGCACCTGCGGCGACTTCGCCGCGGCGTTCCAGGGCGCCAGCGGCATCGGCCAGTACGGGGCGCCCGTCACGGCCGGAGCAGCGCACCACAGAATCGAAGCTGACGCAGTCGGCCTCGCCCCCGGCGGATCAGGCTCGATTCGCGCGGTACCGACCGCCACCAGGCCTCTGGCGCTGCCGCGCTCGATCGAGCCGCCCAGCCAGATCGACGTCGTCCGGGGCCGCCAGCGCCGCGGACGCCTGGTGATCGCCGCAACCGCTGTTGCCGCTGCCGCGGCCGTCGTCGCGTTCCTCACGCTGGGGCAGCCCGGCCGGGCACCTGGCGCACATGCCGCTGGCACCGGTCATGCGCGGCCGGGCGGGCGGCGTCGGCGCCTCGCTGGCACACCTACGATGACCCGAGCGGATTTGCTATCGGTCTGCCGCCTGGCTGGGCCGTCGCCTCGACGACGCCAGGTGAAGCTCAGTTCACCGGGACGTCTCGCGGGTTTGTCCTGGTGGTTGCCTGGAGTACGCACGCGCAGGCCGATGCCCTGGCCGACTGGCAGCATCAAGCAGCCGCGAAGGCTGCAGCCGATTCCTCCTATCGGCAGATCTCGATTCGCCAGGTGAGCTATCGCGGCTACAACGCCGCTGACTGGCAGTTCACCAACATCTACCAGGGCATCCGCGTCCGCGTCATCGACCGGACCTTCATTGTCCGGCCGGGCCACCTCAGCTACGCCATTGAGCTGTATGGCCCGGCCAGTCAGTGGTTCGCGGTGTACTCGAGAATCTGGCAACCGCTGGTGACCAGCTTCAAGCCGGCATCCTGAGAGCGTCCCCACCGACGGCTAGGGGGCGAACTGACCGGCGTGAGTTGGCTGTGCTGCTACGACGCATCGGGCGGGCACGCCAAGGGACGGGGAGATGGAGAGGCTTACGTGCCATGGGGCGTGGCTTCCGACCACCGGGGACTCGCTGACAACTGACGCCCCAAGCTGGATCCCCTCCGCATAGCCAGGAGAAGGGGCAGCGCGTACGTACAGCACGATGATGTCGCCGTAGCGGTCGTACACGTCAGGAACGAATCCGCCATTTGTATACGTGCCCTCGGCCGTCATGGTCGTGCCAGTCAGTCGGCACGAGGTCGGAAGAAGTATCGACGAGGACGGGCCGTTGTTGCCTTCGGCCTTCATCTGGCTGTCGGATTCAACCGAAATCGGGAGCTGCGGAGCTGACGAGGCGGCAGCATGCTCCGTTCCCGTTGCTGGGCCGGTACTCGCGGTAGTCGGAACCGGCGTAGTGGCCGCAGGCAGAGATGCTTGTCGGCTAGCAGGGTCGCAACCAGCGACCAGCAGGGTGCCAATGGCGGCGGCCGCGGCAACCGCGGCGAAATTAATCGAGCGCATGCTCGCAATATTCGGCAGGTGCAGCGAGCTTGTCATGGGGAGGGTTTCCCACATGGGGAGGGCTTCCCGCGGGGGATCACGACTGAGATGTCGAGGCCGCCGGCGGGCTGGCTGCGGTGCCCGTGCTTATCGGGGCATTCCTCGGAGCGCCGCTGCTGGCCAGGGAACTGGAGACCGGCACCTTCCGGTACGCCTGGACCCAGGGCTTCGGGCGGTGGCGTTGGACGCTCGCCAAGCTTGTGCCGCTCGCCATCCTGCTAGTCGCTGCTACCGGTGCCGTCAGCGTGCTGTTGTCCTGGTATTACCAGCCGTACTTGGCCACCGGCAACCAGGCCCATGGCCTTGCCGAGCAGTCCCCGTTCAGCGCCGGCCTGTTCGACCTGCGCGAGGTTGCATTCCCTGCCTGGACTCTGACCGCCTTCGCCATCGGTGCTCTGGCCGGCATGCTCATCCGCCGGGTCGTCCCCGCGATCGCCGCGACCCTGGTCGTCTACACGGGGCTCGCCTTCGCCGCCGGAGGGTACCTGCGCGAGCACTACCTGACGCCGCTGCTCACCACGAAGTTCAGCCTGCCTGGCGACGCATGGATCTTCAGCCGGTGGTGGACCAAGGGTGGCACGACGCTCAGCCAGTCCAGCATGCGCCAGGTCATGGACCCCGTGTTCCAGCGGCTTATGCCGGCAGTACCCCAAGATCAGGTTCACCTGTACAAGATGCCGACGCTCCTCAACGCGGAGAATTACCTCGCTCAGCACGGATATACGTACTGGACGAGCTATCAGCCGGGCAGCCGATTCTGGGCCATTCAGTGGATCGAGGGCGGCTGGCTGCTCGCGCTGTCGGTGCTGCTGATCGCCGGGACAATATGGCTGGTCCGCCGCCGGGCGATCTGAGCCATCCTTCCAGCGCAGCACCAGTTCCCGCCTGTTACCCGGCCCGCAAGTCGAGGCTCAGATGGGCGCCATGTCGACGAAGCGGCTGTAGTGCCCCTGGAAGGCGACGGTGACTGTGGTCGTCGGACCGTTCCTGTGCTTGGCCACGATGAGGTCGGCTTCTCCGGCCCGAGGCGACTCGCGCTCGTAGGCGTCTTCGCGGTGCAGCAGGATCACAACATCCGCATCCTGCTCGATGCTGTTGTGGACCGCAATGCCGTCGGCGATGAAGTTGTGCAGGCCTGTCACGGTCGCGTCGTAGACGTCTGCAACGCCCAGCTGGGTCACGGAAACGATCTCATCCCACACAACATCGTTGGTCGCCAGCAGCTCAAGCTCGGCTTCGTCGAGCACCTCGGCGACCAAGGCCAGCCTGCCCCTGCTCGGCACATACTTCGGTAGGGTGCCGGCGCGGGGCTGGGAGCCGATGGCACGTCGCACCCGACGCCAGACGTCATCGGGAATCGTCTCGACGTTGGCGGCCTGGGCTTGGCCCTCGAGGATCTTCAGGAGACGGGCGCCCGCCGATCGAGACGCGCCGCCGGCACCGACCTTGCGCAAGAACGTCATCTGATCGTCTCGGGCCGAGACATCAAGCACGTACAGAGGACCCTGCCGACTCGGTGAAACGTCCCGTATCTGGGCGTGAATAGCAAAGCGCCGGAGCAGACTGGCAACATCGTCGAGCAGCCGACGACTGGCGGAGCCGTACTCAATGCGACCACTGCAACCACTCGGATTGATCGTCACCGAGCCGTCCAGCGCCCAGAGATGACGCAGGAATAGCGCTACCTGCTCATCCGGCAACTGGAACACGCCAGCGGGCACGAACCTTTCATCCGAGCTGCCCAGCGGACGATTCACAAACGAGCTGCCGCGAAGGCGGTGAGCCGCCAGCACAACGCGGTCCTCAGCCCACCGGGACGGGACGAGCGGACTCGGCACCACGCCCGGCACGGCGATGCGCGAGCCGACGGAGAGACCAGCCAGCGGGCGCCAGCCGTCGAGGGTAAGAAAGCGGTGGTTCCCGGTGGCTTCGATCCGCCTACCCGACGCAAGACGCAAAGCGAACGTCTCCTTGCGCCCGGTGGGGAAGACGTGGCTCATTGTCGCCCGGACGTACTTCAGCCGCTCGTCCAGCGCCCACACGGGAATGTCGCGCTCACCACTGGCCAGCAGGTCTCCCAGCGAGACCTCGGCGTTGGTGTCGGCACGCACGACTCGTGTGGCAGCAGTGAGGCAGCCTGACTCCCGCAGGTCTGCAAGCAACGGGCGCTTGTCTGTGCGCATCTCCGGACCTCGGTTGAGCTGGGCCAGCGCAACGACGGGGACATTCAGCTCCTTAGCGAGGAGCTTCAGCGAACGGGACAGCTCGGAGACTTCCTGCTGCCTGTTTTCCACCCGCTTCGGCGAGCTCATCAGCTGGAGGTAGTCGATCACGACAAGCTTCAGATCGTTGCGCTGCTTGAGCCGCCGGCACTTGGACCTGATCTCCATCATCGACATGTTCGGCGAGTCGTCGATGAACAGCGGCGCGTCCACGACCTCGCTCATTCGTCGAGCCAGCCTCGTCCAGTCGTCCTCGCCGAGCTGGCCCGTCCGCATCGCCTGGAGCGGCACGCGCGCCTCCGCTGAAAGCAGGCGCATAGTGATCTCGTTCCGGCTCATCTCGAGGCTGAACAAGACCGAAGTGAGTCCGGACCGCACCGACGCCGCCCTGGCGATGTCCAGTGCGAGCGCTGAATTGTGCGTGGGAATCATCGACCGACTCGCCAGATACAGACTGTCCGGGGCGTCGACCTGGATGCACCTGACGGGGACACTGGCGATCTCGCTGGCGGAGACGATCATTCGCTGGCGGACACGCGCATTCGTCGAGGCCGACCTTCGCCGCTGATGCACCTCGCGCTTGCGCGGCAGCCGGAACACATCGTCCATCGTCGTAAACGTGATCGTGTAAGCCTTGCCGGTCTCTGCAGAGCCGCCCCGCACGTCCCGTCGCCACACGCCACATCGATGGCCCAGGCTCACGATTAGTTCTCGGACGTCCGCGGCCAAGCGCTCCGAGGTCGTGCTGAACTGCACCGAGCCAGCCCTGGTTACGCTGCCGCCAGCGTCCAGCAAGCCGGAGAGCAACGACATCCGCTGCTCGTAACTGGCCCGCAGGTACTCCACCGGAACGTGCAGCCCGTCGAGCACTCCAAGAGCGCACAGCATCTCAACGGCTTGCGTATCGGCAGCCATGAGCGCGGCCGTCGAGATACGCCGTCTGCCCAGCCAGCCGCCGAGGACGTAGGCCGGCAACGGCAGCTTGACGTGCGGCAAGTCCATCGGCCGAGCTATCGGGACCGCGTGGTTGTATGAGCGACCGCCCGGGCGACCGAGGGTATCGGCGATCTCGGCGGTGGTGCGGACCGATACCGGCATGGGTTCGTTGCCTCGCCGCGCACGGACGTCAGCCGGCAAGCTCGGGGCCACTGCGAGCTGTCGATCGGCTCGCGTGGTCGTCACCCACTGATGCTCGGCGTCGGCGACGATCCTCGTCTGATCGTCGAAGACAACCTCGTAGCACGGCCGCCCGAGCATGACTTGTGTCGCCGCCGTGACGGTGACAGGGCAGCCATCGGCGCCCAGCACCTGATCACCTACGCAGACCGTGCCCATCGTGGTCCAGCCAGTCGGCGTGGGCAGCGGGGTATCCAGCGCGAGTGCCTTGCCCATGGCGGGGCGGGCGGCGATCACGACCATCTGCCCTGGATGGAGGCCGTTGGTGAGCGCGTCCAGATCGGCGAACCCCGTCGGTACGCCCGCCAGCGTGCCGCCTCGGCTGCCGATTGCCTCGATCTCGTCCAGCGCCCCCGGCATGATTTCGGCCAGCGGCAGGTAGTCCTCGCTCAGGCGCCTGTCGGTAACGCCGTAGATCTCGGCCTCGGCCCGGTCGACAAGATCGTCGGCGTCGCCGTCGCCGGCATAGCCGAGCTGAACGATCCGGGTGCCAACCTCGACCAGGCGGCGCAGTATCGCGCGCTCCCGCACGATCCGCGCGTAGTAGCCGGCGTTCGCAGCAGTCGGCACGGAGGCAATCAACGTGTGCAGGTAAGGCGCGCCGCCCACCCGCGCGATGTCGCCATTGCGTGTCAGCTCAGCCGCGACAGTCACGGCATCGGCCGGTTCACCTCGGCCGTACAGGTCGAGAATGATGTCGTGCACGACCTGATGCGCGGGCCGGTAGTAGTCCTGCGCCCTAATGACGTCCAGGACGTCGGAGATCGCGTCCTTCGACAGCATCATGCCGCCCAGCACGCACTGCTCGGCCGCGAGGTCGTGCGGCGGCGTCCGCTCGAACTCGTTACTCCGAGGCATGATCTCCGCCACGCTCACCCGGCGCACCTCCCCTGTAGCCCGCCCTGACCAGCGAACAGCCGCCAATCAGGCAACGGCCGCCACTGGATTCCATGCTTGTTCTATCGAACGCCTCCGACAGTCTTCAGCGTGTCGCGTAAACCGTCGAGTCATGGTGTGCACAGGCCTGTGGACAGGCTGTGCAGACACGCCGGACACGCTGTGCGCAGCCTGGGGATGCCATTGTGGAAACGGCTCTGGATAAGCGCTGGCGACGTCCCCGGCCTGCGAAAACGTTCTGCCCAGGCTGTGCATACAAGATTTATTGGGTGCTGGACTGCGCCGCTCCAAGCCCTGAGTTATCCACACTGGGAATTTGACGTCCAACGTCACGTGTCAGCTCTGCTGGGGGCGCGCGAGCCGCTCGGCAGATCTGCCGATTCGGCGGGCGGGCTCGTCAGCAACCAAGTATGGTTCGAGTATGTGTTCGAATGTGGGCCAGCCGGGCCCCGGGCGCGCCGGGGCCGAGTTGGCGGCTCGGCTGGCCGCGACGATCGATGAGTTAGCGGCTGCCGCCAGCGCCGACGCGGACGCGGGTAGTCCCGACGTCGCCGAGCGCTTAGCCCGCGCCTGGACGATGATCACTGCTGCCGATCCCGAGCTGGCTGCCCGGACCGCGCGGTACTGACGTAATAATGGACAGGAACGGGGCCGTGCTCGTTCACGCACTCCGGCCCGCGCGCCGCCAGCGGGCGGACCGTCGGTCGGCAAGCACTTGACGCACCACGTTCCGTCCTGGAATGCCTGTGACGCCGCCGCCGCCATGCGTGGCCGAGCCAGCCTGGTACAGCCCTCGGATTGGTGTGCGCAAGTCGGCGTAGCCAGCCGCGGGCCGGCCGTGGAACATCTGCCCGAGCGTCAGCTCGCCGTGGAAGATGTTGCCGCCGACGAGCCCGTAGACCTCTTGCATCTGCCGGGGCCCGATCACCTGCCGGTGCAGCACGGAGCTGGCGAAGCCAGGAGCGACGACCTCCATCCGGCCGACGACGCGGTCGGTGTACGCGGTGAGGGCAGTCTCGTCGGTCTGCTGTGCGTATGCATGCGGCACCCACTGCGTGAACATGGAGATCACGTGCTGTCCCGCCGGTGCGAGGCTGTCGTCGAACACGCTCGGAATGCAAATGTCAGCGAACGGCATCCGGCTCGGCTGGCCGGCGACCGCGTCCTGGAAGGCGTTCTCCAGGTCGTCCAGGCTCTCGGCCAGCACGATCGTGCCGCCGTGGACCTGCGGGTCGAAGTCCGGATGACTGGCGAAGACAGGCAGCCGGTCGACGGCGAGGTTGATCTTGACCGTACCGCTGCGCGACTGCCACCCCCGGATGTCGGCGACGAAATCGACCGGCAACTCCGCTGGGTCCAGCAGCTCCAGGAAGGAGATCGCCGGATGCGCTGTCGTGAGAACGGTGGACGCGCTGATCTCCTCGCCGCTCGCGAGCGTGACGCCGATCGCCCGGCCGCCACGTGTATTGATCTCCGCGACTGCGGCCTCCGTTCGGATCTCCGCACCGAACGACCGTGGCTGCGGCGGCCAGGGCAGCGGTGACGCCGCCCATGCCACCACGGGGGAAGCCCCACGCGCCGGCCTGGCCCCCGGCGTCGCCGAGGTGATGATGCAGGGTTACGTAGGCGCTGCCGGCCGACCGCGGGCCGGCCCACGTGCCGATCACCCCGGAAACCGACAGCAGGCCGCGCAGCGCGTCGCTGTCGAAGTAGCCGTCCAGCAGGTCGGCGATGCTGCTGGAGAGCAGCCGCGTGATGTCAACTGCGGCTCTGGTGTCGACGTTTTTCAGGTGCCGCAGCAGCAGGCCCTGGCGGAGCAGATCCTGCGGGCGGCGTGAGCCCAGACGCGGCGGGATCTCGCTCAGCATTGGGCCGAGAATGGCGCCGATGCGTGCCATGTGCGCGTCGTAGGCCGGGTAAGCGTCAGCGTCACGGGCCGAGAACTTAGCGATCTCCGCGTTCCGCTGCCCCGGATCGTCCGGCAGCCGGAGGTAGCGGCCGTCGGCGCGCGGTGCGAAGTACGGGCCCTGCGGATACACGTGGTAGCCGTGCTGCGCCAGTCGGAGGTCGGCGACGAGATCCTGCGGCAGCAAGGAGACCACGTAGGACAACGAGGTCACCGTGTAATCAGGCCCGAATGGATGCTCGCTGACAGCGGCCCCGCCGACGATTTCCCTGCGCTCGCAGACCAGCGTGGACAAGCCTGCCTTGGCGAGGTACGCAGCCGCGACGAGGCCGTTGTGCCCGCCGCCGATGATCACGACGTCCCGGCTCGCGGGCATGAGGCAACTCCTTGTCGAGGGCAACAGAAGGGGCGCAGTTCGATGCGCCCCTCCTGAGGTGTAGTGCTAGACCGCAGCCGGCGGGCCCTCGCCGGTCAGCTCGCGGCGACCTCGATCTCCAGGCTTGCGCTGACCTCGGGATGCAGCCGAACTGCAACCTGGTGGGAGCCCACTGTCCTGATCGGGTTCTTGACCTCGATCTTGCGCCTGTCCAGCTCGGGGCCGCCCGCCGACTTGACCGCGGCGGCGATGTCAGCAGTCGAGATCGAGCCGAATAGCCGACCACCACTGCCGGCCCTGGTCTGGAGCCTGACCCTGAGGCCAGACAGCCGGCCGGCTGCTTCCTTCGCGTCATCTAGGCTGCGGATCTCGCGGGCCGACCTGGCGCGCTTGATCATCTCTATCTGCTTCTCAGAGCCGCGCGTCCATGGCATGGCCAGCTGCCGCGGTACGAGGTAGTTACGGCCGTAACCGGCCTTGACCTCGACCACGTCGCCGGGGGCACCCAGGCCGGTGACTTCCTGGGTCAGGATGAGCTTCATCGGCTTACCGCTCATGGCTGGTTCCTCCCCGGCCTAGCGAGCCGTGCTCGTATAGGGCAGCAGCGCCATCTCGCGCGCGTTCTTGATCGCCTTGGCGACGTCGCGCTGGTGCTGCGTGCAGTTGCCTGAAACCCGCCGCGCGCGGATCTTGCCGCGGTCGGAGATGAACTTCCGCAGTAGCCCGGTGTCCTTGTAGTCCACCCTGGTCACCTTCTCCTGGCAGAAAAGGCAGACCTTCTTCTTGGGCTTGCGGATCGGTGGCTTGGCCATCGTGGTGCTCCTTCGCGTCCCGGCTAGAGCCGGGATGGTTGGCAGAGCCCCGCCTCGGCGGGGATGGTCGGTATTTACTTATGCTCGATTTACTTATGCTCGGTTGACCTGGCTAGAGGGACCGTTCGGCTGGAGGCTTCGGGTTAGAACGGGGGCTCGTCAGAGAATCCGCTGTCGCCCGGCTCAGCAGCCCACGGGTCGTCGTTGGCGCGCCCACCGGCGCCCCCACCATACCCGCCCTGGCCACTTTGGCCAGACTGCCCGCCGCCGAAGCCGCTGCCGCTGCCGCTCCGCTACCGCTGCCGGACCTGGCCGACCGGTTGACCTTGGCCGACGCGTTCCGCAGCGACGGGCCGACTTCGTCGACCTCGACCTCGTACACGGTCCGCTTCTCGCCTTCCTTGGTCTCATACGACCGCTGGCGCAGCCGACCGGAGACGATGACGCGCATCCCGCGCTGGAGGCTCTCAGCCACGTTCTCCGCGGCCTGCCGCCAGACGTTGCAGGACAGGAACAGCGAGTCGCCGTCCTTCCATTCGTTCGTCTGCCGGTCCATGAATCGTGGGGTCGACGCGACTCGGAAGGTAGCCACGGCCTGACCGGTCGGGGTGTAACGAAGCTCCGGATCATTGACCAGGTTGCCGATGATCGTGATCGTGGTATCGCCTGCTGCCATCGGGGGACTCCCGCTCGCTCGGGTCGGGGTTGATGTCGAGCTCGGAGGGCCGAGCTGTGATGTCGAGCTGCTGATAGTGAGCTAGGCGGCCGTGACCCCGGTTAGGTCAGGTCGGGCCGCAGGATCTTCGTCCGCAGAACCGCCTCGTTCAGGTTGAGCTGACGGTCGAGCTCCTTGACTGTGTCCGGCTCAGCCTTCAGCTCGATGACGGTGTAGATGCCTTCAGACTTCTTGTCAATCTCGTAGGCCAGCCTGCGGCGGCCCCAGACGTCTACCTTGTCCACTGTGCCGCCGGCCGTGGTGACGACCTTCAGGAACTGGTCAAGGGACGGCTGCACGGTGCGCTCTTCAAGCGAGGGATCCAGGATGATCATCATCTCGTACTGGCGCATAGGGTTAACCTGCCTCCTTCGGACTCTGGCGGTCACGGTATTTCCGTGACAGGAGGAACTGCGTACCGCACACTTCGGCGGCCTGATTGCAGCGCGGCCAGCTTACCAGCCGCCAGCGACAGTGCTGTCAGGTCTGGGCAGGCTGTCAGGTCTGGGCAGGCCGTCAGGTCTGGGCAGGCCGTCAGGTCTGGGCAGGCCGTCAGGTCTGGGCAGGCCGGCGGTCCCCGCTGACTGTTCCCTTCTCGTCCAGCCGGGACCACACTGGTGCTAGCAGTTCCTGGATGCCGTCATATCTCCGTCGATGGGGGTAGCGATGCCCGAGGCCTTAACGACCCAATCCGCAGCGGTGCAGTCCGTCAGCCGAGCGCCGCGGCTCAACTTGAATAGCGATGGAAAGCGTCACCCGTTCCTGAACGCGGCCGCCGCATTTACGTTCGTAGCCGGCGCTGCGGCATTCCCCCTGGGTCTCATCGTGCGCGACCATCTCGCGGCCACTGTCATCGGCATGGCCGCGTTCGGGATCGGCATGGTGGCCCAGCTCGTCTCAGCGACGAGGGGGGAGCGGATCTTCATCGTGTCCGGACTGGTTGCCGCGTTCGTCGGCATGGGTCTCGGGATCGCGCACGGCGGATTCGGGTAGGCCGGCCGGACGTCAGCAGGGGCCGATACGCTCAACAGATGACTCGGATCGGTGTGCATCTGCACGACGGTGACCCGCTGGCCCAGGCACAGGCGATCGACGCCGACGCGGTCCAGTTCTTCCTCGGCGACCCGCAGGGGTGGAAGGCGCCGACGTTCCCCGGTGAGCCGGACGACTTGCGAGCTGGCTTCCAGCGCGCAGGCATCGAGCCCTACGTGCATGCGCCATACGTGATCAACGTCGCCTCGCCCAACAACCGGATCAGGATCCCGAGCCGCAAGCTGCTCGAGCAGCAGCTGGTCGCCGCCGCATCCGTCGGCGCGAAGGGCCTGATCGTACATGGCGGCTACGTCACCGCCGGAACTGATCCCGAGGAGGGCTACGACAGCTGGCGTAAGGCAATCGAGCGGATCGACCGGCCGCTGCCCATGCTGATCGAAAACACCGCGGGCGGCGATGGCGCGATGGCACGCGGCCTGGAAGCCATCGCCCGGCTCTGGGACGTGATCGGTGATGCCGCCGACGGCGGTGGCGAGGTCGGCTTCTGCCTGGACACCTGCCATGCGTTTGCCTCCGGCGAGGACCTGGCGACAGTCGTCACGCGGGTCAAGGCCATCACCGGCCGGATTGACCTGGTGCACTGCAACAACTCACGCGACGAGTTCGGGTCGGGTCGGGATCGCCACGCTGGCATGGAATCGGGCCAGATCGACCCGGCGCTACTCGTCGACGTCGTCAGGTCGGCAGGCGCGGCCGCAGTCTGCGAGACGCCAGACGCGGCCGCTGACATGCGGTGGTTGCGCGCCAAGCTGAGCTAGCCGAGGCGACCCCATTGGACCCCCGACTCAGCCGACTCGGCCGAGTGAGCTGATGGGCGGCTGGGCCAAGCGGCCCCGTTCCTAGCTGCTACAGCAGCAGTCGGACCTCCGGGGCACGCCTGATGAAGGCCTCCTCGGCCGGCGACAACGCAACGCTGAGTGCGGCTGGGCTGTTGGCCGCTGCGTGCACGGCCCCGCCACACGTCGGCGGGCAGCCAGGCGTCGGTGTCACGGTCGGTGTCACCGTCGGCGTTGGCGTCGGACCGCCACCACCCCCACCACCGCCGCCACCACCGCCGCAGCCCTGGCCATGCCCTTGACACGGCGTCGGGTTCGGATTGGGGTTCTGGCAATTCTGGCCATGTTTGCAGGTGCAGTTCTGGAACTGGCCCTTGCCACAGACGGGCTTCTTCGGCTTCTGCGGCGCCACCATGATCCACTTGTTGAAGTCCGCGTAGTTGGGTGTCGGCAGGGCCTCGACCGGCAGTTTCGCGAACTGGGTCTCCATGAACGCCTTCCAGGTCGCGGCCGGCCACGCGCCACCGAAGGAGCCGCCGATCCCGCCGAGCCCTGGCAGGTTGTCCAGGTTCTGGGCCTGGGTGTTGGTCCACAGCCCAATTGCCATGGCGTATTGCGGGATGGCACCGACGAACCAGGCCTCGGATGCGCTGTTGCCGTTACCGAGGGTGCCGGTCTTGCCGATCACCGGCCGTCCTGGCCAGGTCGCGTTGGGATAGGCCGTGCCATTGATGTTGTCAAACGAGAGCGCGTAGTCCTCATCCGCAGCTGCGTGCTGGCTCATGACCGGGTGGGTGGCGACCCGAAGCGGGACTACCTGCTGGCCGCTGGGTGTCCACTGCGAGAGCTTGCTGATCACGTGCGGCGCGTGGTACATGCCGCCGTCGATCAGCGTGGCGAACGTGGACGCCTGCTCGATCGGCGTCAGGTCGCCCTGGCCGAGCGCGATCTGCACCGAGCCCTCGATGCTGCCGCCCGGCCCGAATAGCTTGTTCAGGGTCGTCAGGTCGTTGGGTACCGAGGTTGAACGGATCGGCGCCGACGCCGAACTGCTGCGCGGCGGCGATGATCGCCTGATCGCCGACGCGATGCGTCAGGTCGGTAAAGGCAGGGTCGGATGACTGGGCGGCGGCGACGGGGACCGAGATGGCCTTGAGGTTGGCGTCGCCCACCGACTCCCACCAGCCGATCGACTTCGCCGCTGCGGCCCCCATCGGCGGGGGCTGCGGGGTGGACAACTCAAGCCGGTCTGCCGCCGTGGCCTCCGGCGGAATCCACAGCGGCGAGAAGCCGTTCAGCACACTGTTCTGCACGTCCATGCCCTGGTTGATGGCCGCCGCCAGCACGTACGGCTTCATCGACGAACCGACCGGGTGCGGCGCCTCGGCCATGTTGTAGTCGCAGAACAACCTGGCGCAGTTGGGGGCGTAGTAGCCAGGCCCGCCGTAGATGGCGATGATGCCGCCTGTCTTCGGATTCTCGAGCGAGATCCCGAAGTGGTCGTAGTTCGGGAGCGGCGAGCCGCCATAGGCGCGAGCGGTTGCGGCGATCTGCCTCTTCTCCGCATTGACCGCCCTGGTCAGCGAGCGCATCATCGACGGGCTGAAGGTGGTCGTGATGCGGAGTCCGCCGGTATCGATCTTCGCGTCGCTGTACCCATACGTGCTTTTGAGCTCTTGCCTGACCATCTCCATGAGATAGCCATTGACGCCTGTCTGGCCGTTGCCTGAGGACAGGTGGAGGTGAATCGATGAGTTGAAGGCCTTCTCTGCTTCTGGCAGCGCACAGGACGCGCAGAGAGTGTTGGCTTCCTGCTGGCTGATGGCGTGGTCGCGGAGCATGTTGGTGAGCACGTACTGCCAGCGATGTACGAGCAAGGTGTAGCCGATGCCAGCGGTCGGGTCCGGGCTGAAGACGGCCGGATTGTTCGGCATCGCGCCGAGCATTGCCGCCTGGGCGGTGCTGAGACTCGCGCCCTGCTTGGCCAGGTTGACGCCGAAGTAGTCCTCGGCAGCCGCCCATACGCCGTAGATGTTGCCCCCGAACGGAACTGTGTTCAGGTAATTGGTGAGGATCCACGGCTTGGATCGCGAGTGGGCGAGCTTGATCGCCACGAAGATCTCCTTGATCTTCGTGGTGACGTTGCGGGTCGCGCCGATGTTGGAGTAGTAGTTCTTGGCGTACTGCTCGGTGATTGTCGAACCGCCCTGTAGGCCGCCGCTACCGAACAGGTCGTCGTAGGCGGCGCGGGCGATGCCCGTGACCGAGATGCCGCCCTCGTTGTAGAAGTTTCGGTCCTCGGCGGCCAGGATCGCGTCCTGGACGTTCTGCGGGATCTGGCCCGTGGTCAGCAGCTGCCGGTTGATGTCCTGGCTGTTGGTAAACGTGCCAAGCAGACTGCCATCGCTGAAGTAGACCGATGACGACTGCCACGTCGCCGAGAGGGACACGTCCGTCGGTATGGGCGTCATCGAGTAAGCGACGGCGATGCCGATGATCGCTAGCAGCGCGAACGCTGCGAACCCGCCACTCACGACCAGGAACAGCTTCTTCCACGTCCAGTGACGCCACCAACTGCCGTACAGCAGCCAGTCCTTGAAGCGCTCGCCTCCGCTGCGCGGGTCCGGGCTGTCCCGTCGCCCGCGTCCGCCACCGCCTCCGCCTCGCCCGCGTCCGCCACCACCGTTGCCGCCGGCACGACGCCCTCCGGGCGGACCAAGGTCGGTCCGGTCGGCTGCCCTGGATCGGGTCATGCGGCCGGTGCCATCACCATCAGCCCAGAACTCATCAGGCTGCTCACGCACGGCGGTCCTGCCGCCGTTGCGGCTGTCGTGACCGTTGCGGCCGTCGTGGCCGTTGCGGCCATAGTCACCGTAGCCGTAGCCGCCGGGCTCGCCGGGATATCCCGCGGGCGCGCCAGCCCGCATAATGCCGTTAGCCCCGGTAGCGCCGCTCGCTCGCGCCGCGTCCGCCCTCGAAGGGCGGCGGCTGCCACCGCTTGCTCGCATGCCGGTAGCCCGCGAGCCGCGCTCGGCTGACTCGCTCCAAAAGTCGTCGTCGGGATGTGCGCCGTTCGAGCCGGCACCGTCACGGCCGGGAGCGTTGACTTCGCCGCGAGACCGGCTGCCGGCGGGCCCGCGGACACCGAGCCGGCTGCGCAACTCGTCGGCAGTCTGGCTGAGTCTGCCACCCCGGTTCCGATGGCCGTCGCCGTCTGCTTCCCATTCGTCACGCGGTTGCGAGACTCGCTGCGCCGCCCGCTTAGCCCGGCCCAAGAGCGTGTCAGGCCAGGAAGATTCGTCCGGCGGGGCGCCAGTGGCACCGGCGCCGCGCCCGCGGACACCCCGGCCAGCGCTGTGGCTCGCAGCACGACGGGTGCCAGCCCGGCCGCCATCAGATCCTCGGAAACCGCCCGGCGCGGCGCTACCCGAAGGTGCGCCGTTCTGGTCGCCCGAACGTCCGCCGTTCTTGCCGGCGCCGCCATCGTTGCGCCAGAAACCGGCGTTGCCGTCGTCCCATGGGGTTTCCACGTGTGGATGGCTGCCTACGCCGGCACGCCACCCTGCGTCATAACCGGCATCATCCTGATCCTGCCAGTACGGCCCGGGCAAGTCTGGGTTACTCACGCGTCCTCGCTGGTCGGGGGTCAAGCGGTCGCTAGCGAGCGGTGGTCCGCCAGGAAGATACGTTACCTGGCAGTACCTACCATCCCGGCACGTATTGCGTCACTCGTACGACTAGTCAGGCTCATACCGCCGACCCGGCAGACGTCCTGACCTGCCTTCTTACTCGCTGGCCCTGGCCCGCCGATTACGCCGGGGAGTCGGCTCGCCAGTGCCAAGTACGTAGGAGGACGCGAGGTGATTCCACGCACAACTTTGGCAGACCTCGACTACGTAAACCTGGAACTCCGCATATTCCGCGGCCATTTCGTCCAGTTCTGGGCCACGCTTGACTCTGCCTTCGTATCTGCCTAGCTCGTCACCATAGACGTAGGTCACGTGGGTCAGCTTCACCTTGCGGCAGATCGGACACGTGATGTCCGTGCCCTCGCCGTGGAACTTGGCGGCTCGCAGGAGATAGGGGTGGGCGTCGCATACATCGGTCACGGTCGTGCGGCCGGCGAGCACGGCGGCGAGCGTCGCCCGCCTGGCCAGTCCGTAGTCCACGACCGATCGCCTCATGCCCGACAGGTTACGACGGAACTGCCCGCAGCAGGAGACCCGACTGGTCATCGCCATGTCAATGGCGACCCGTCGGGGCACCGGGCAACCCCAGGGCCAGCTAGGGCCAAACTTCGGGCGCACAATGGCGAGCCCATGGCCGACTTGCGCCGAAACGCCGGGCCGCATATCGTTGCGATGTATCAACTCGATACATCGAGGTGACACAAGCGTCAGCCAGCGGCCACGGGTGTGGCCTACTGAGCCTTTTACGGTAACCCTCAGACGGTAACCCCAAACGGTAACCCTCAACCGGTAACTCTGTGTGGAATGCGAGGTGCGAGCGGGTATGAGTAGCCAGCGTTCTGGTGTACTCGAACTTGCCGTGCTCGGCATCCTGCACGAGACGCCGATGCACGGGTACGAGCTGCGCAAGCGCCTCAACTCGCTGCTCGGTGCCTTCCGGGCGTTTGGCTACGGCTCGCTGTACCCCGCGCTCAAGGACATGCTGGGCAACGGCTTGATCGCCGAAGACGGCGTCCCGGACGCAGGCAGGGCGCTCGACCGCACCCGTCGTTCAAAGATCGTCTACCGGTTGACTGCAGACGGCAAGGAGCGGCTGAACGACCTGCTCAGCCAGTCCGGCCCGGCGTCCTGGGAAGACGACGGTTTCGGCGTGCACTTCGCGTTCTTCGGTCTCACCCAGGCCGACATCCGCCTGCGGATACTCGAGGGGCGCCGCAGCCGGCTTGAAGAGCGGCTCGAGGGGTTCAGGGCGGCGGCGACTAGGACGCGCGAGCGCGTCGACAGCTACACGCTCGAACTGCAACGGCATGGCCTGGAGTCGGTGGAGCGCGAAGTCCGCTGGCTGAACGAGCTGATCGCCTCGGAACGGCAGTCGGGCGTCAAGCCCACCAGCCGTACAGCGGGCAACCGTCCTGCGGGCAGCTATACAGCGGGCAACCGTGGGACGGGCAGCCGTCCAGCGGGAAGTCAGGCCGACGACAACACAGAGAGCGGCGGAGCGACCACCGTCGTCTAGACATCGGCGAGCGATCGTCGCTACGCAGCACAAGAGAAGGAGCAATCCTCATGGGTTCGGTACGGGTAGCCATCGTGGGCGTCGGGAACTGCGCAAGTTCCCTCGTTCAGGGGGTTGAGTACTACAAGGACGCCGACCCGGCGAGCCGGGTACCGGGCCTTATGCACGTCCAGTTCGGTCCGTATCACGTCCGCGACGTCGAGTTCGTGGCCGCGTTCGACGTGGACGCCAAGAAAGTTGGCCGGGACATCGCCGAGGCGATCGTCGCGAGTGAGAACAACACCATCAAGATCTGTGACGTGCCGCCTACCGGCGTGACCGTGCAGCGCGGGCCCACCATGGACGGCCTCGGCGAGTACTACCAGGAGATCATCACCGAGTCGGACGATGAGCCCGTTGACGTGGTCCAGGCCCTCCGCGAAGCTCGCGCCGACGTCCTGGTCTCCTACCTCCCCGTCGGCTCGGAGCAGGCAGACCGCTTCTACGCTCAGTGTGCGATCGACGCGCGCGTCGCCTTCGTGAACGCCCTGCCCGTCTTCATCGCCTCCGACCCCGCATGGGCAGCAAAGTTCACCGAGGCCGGCCTCCCGATCATTGGCGACGACATCAAGTCGCAGGTTGGCGCCACGATCACGCACCGGGTGCTGGCGAAACTATTTGAGGACCGCGGCGTCGAACTGCTGCGCACCTACCAGCTCAACTTCGGCGGGAACATGGACTTCATGAACATGCTGGAGCGCAAGCGCCTGCAGTCCAAGAAGATCTCCAAGACCCAGTCGGTGACGTCGCAGATCCCCCACGAGATGGCCAAGGCAGACGTCCACATCGGCCCGTCCGACCATGTGCCGTGGCTGGACGACCGCAAGTGGGCCTATGTCCGACTTGAAGGCCGCTCGTTCGGCGACACCCCGCTGAACCTCGAGTACAAGCTCGAGGTCTGGGACTCGCCCAACTCGGCAGGCGTCATCATCGACGCGGTCCGGGCCGCGAAGATCGCCAAGGACCGCGGCATCGGCGGCCCGATCCTGTCGGCTTCCTCGTACTTCATGAAGTCGCCGCCCGAGCAGTACAGCGACGACGTTGCGCGCGACGCGGTCGACAAGTTCATCCGCGGCGAGCTCGAGCGCTAGCCGTAGAGCGCAAGACGATCAAGATCATTTATCCAGGAACGGGGCCGCCAGCCCCGCGGCCTGGCGGCCGCGTCCAAGTTTTAGGGGCGTCGGGTGTGACATTGCTGCCCCTCTTTGGTCGGCACTTCCAACCTGACGCCCAATCCACCGCAGTGTGGACAGACGTCGCGATTACTACTCGGCCATAGGTGCGCGTTACCAGACACCTGGTAGCAGTCTTCGGCGCACTCGCTGGCGATAGGCCGCGTAGTCGGAGTGTTCAGCAAGCACGCGTTCCTCGCAGATCGCGCGCCCGGCGTTGCAGCCGGTCACCAGGACCAGAACGACGATGTTCCGCAACGACACAGCCTGGAGTACGTATCCGCACTGAATCAGCACGTAGGCCGCATACACCGGGTGCCTGACCACCGCGTAGGGTCCGCGGGTTACCAGGCCCCGGTCGGCTGCCACGAACCCGAACGACCTGCCCAGCGCCGCGAGCGATGCCACGGCCACAGCCAGGCCCAGCAGCTGTAGGCCGAAGCCGGCCCAGACACCCCATGCTGGATGGGCACCCTGCGGACGCAGCAGCAAAGCCCCGAATGTCCCCGCAGCCGCCAGCAGCCAGCTTCCGGCACGGTCACTGACCACCTTGGGCGGTCGTCGGACGAGAAACAAAATAACGAACCACACCTGCTCCAGGAAGAACACAGCGCCGATGAGCCGATGGGACTGCAGGTAGAACGCGATGCTGGCCCGCGCGAAGAGCGCGGCGCTGGCGGCGCCCAGAAGGTTCACGCCGATCCTGGCTAGCCGCCCTGGCCATGTCTGGCGCGCCGTCATCCCCAAAAGGCGCGATGAGAGCCCCACCGCGTTGCGGCGCAGCGCGGTGAGCCAGCCTGGCGGCGGAACGCGTGCCCGGATCTCGGGCACCAGGGCCCAGCGCATGGTCAGTGTCCGTCCGCAGCGGTTGTATCCATTCGCCAACACAACGTTACCGACCCCCCATCGCGTTCACCCGTTCCGCGCTGGTAGTTGCCGCACCGTGATGAACCGGGCGCGACTGAGTTAGACGTGCGGGTCGTAAGCTGTGCGCGTGTCCCGGCAGGAACCACTACCCCCCATTCCGGCGGCGGCCGCGGCTGCCGGTGCGGGTCAGCCCCCGGCGCCGGCGCAGCGCGCGTCATTCGTGCGCGATCTGCGCGTCGTCTGGGCTGAGCACGATTTCCGCCGGCTGTTCTCGACCCGGCTGGTATCCCAGACCGGGGATGGCCTGTTCACCGCTGGGCTCGGCGGCTACGTCTTCTTTAACGCCACGAACTTTCCGAATCCGGCCTCCGGCGCAGCAGCGTTCGCTGTCTTGTATCTGCCGTACTCGCTGATCGGGCCGTTCGCGGGCGTCTTCATCGACCGCTGGTCGAGGCGCCAGATCCTGGTTTGGTCCGCGCTCATCAGGTCCGTCTTCGTGGCCGCGACGGCGGGCCTGGTGGCTTCCGGGGAGCTCGGGGTCCCGCTCTACATCGGCGTGCTTGCCGTGCTCGGCGTGAATCGCTTCTTTCTGTCAGCGCTGTCCGCCGCGCTGCCGCACGTCGTGCGCGAGGACAAGCTCGTCATGGCGAACTCGGTCTCGCCGACCGCCGGCGGAATCATGGCTGCGATCGGCGGCATCGCCGGCCTTGGCGTGCACGTGGCCCTGCACGGCGGTCGCGGCGAGTACGCGGCGACTCTGCTGGCCGCAGGCTGCTGCTACGTAGCGGCAGGCCTTATCAGTGCCACTATGGGACGGAGGCTGCTCGGTCCGGCGCAGGAGGCGGGAGCGCGGCAGCCGGGCCGGATCACCGCGGAACTGGCGATCGTCCTGACTGGCCTCGTCGCCGGCGCGAGGTACCTCGGCAGCCGACGTGGCCCGGCGGCTGCGCTGGCGGCGACCGGCGCCAACCGCCTCTTCTACGGCATCTTGTTCCTGATGTCGATCCTGCTGTACCGGAACTACTTCTACCGCGCCGAGGGTGCCAACAAGGCGCTGGGCCACTATGCCCTGCTGACCGCGCTGGTGGCCATTGGCTACGGCGCAGCAGCTTTCGTCACGCCGATCGCTACGCGGCGGATGGGCAAGCAGACGTGGATCACTGCGCTGCTCGTGCTTGGCGCGATCACCACGGCTGCGCTCGGCGCACCGTTCGCGCAGGCCAGTTTCCTGATTCTTGGCTTTTTCCTCGGTCTGGCCGGGCAGGGCATAGCTATCTGCGCGACGACGATCATTCAGGAAGCCATCGGTGACGACTTCCGTGGCCGGGCTTTCTCGTTCTACGACATGACCTTCAACGTGCTGTTCGTTGTCGGCGCCGCCATCAGCGCGGCTTTCATGCCGATGACCGGTAAGGCACCCGGCCTGATCGCCGCAGTCGCGATCGGCTACGCGCTGGCGGCGGCAGGCCACTGGGCGGTGAGCAGGCGCCTGCCGGCCGCTGCCTAGTCCGGCGGCGAATCAGGCCGTCCGGCCGAATCCGGCGGCGCAGGCGCATCCGTAGCCACGGGCGAATCCGGCGGCACGGGCAGTCCCTCCTCAGCGGCCCAGCGGAGCAGCTCGGCCACCGCGGCATCCCGCTCCAGCGGCCCGGCCTCGATCCGCAGCTCCTTGAGGAACTTGTAAGCGCGGCCGACTAGTGGCCCTGGCGGGATACCGAGGATTGCCATGATCTCGTGCCCATCCAGGTCCGGCCTGAGGCTGTCCAGTTGTTCCTGCGCGTCAAGCTCGGCGATCCGCGCTTCCAAGTCGTCGTAGGCACGGGCGAGGCGCTGCGCCTTGGCTTTGTTCCTGGTTGTGCAGTCCGCCCTGGTGAGCGCGTGCAGCCGATTCAGCAGCGGCCCGGCATCGGTCACGTACCTGCGCACGGCTGAGTCGGTCCAGTCGCCCTCACCGTAGCCGTGGAACCGCAGGTGCAGCTCGATAAGCCGGCTGACGTCGGCGACGATGTCCTTGCGGTAACGCAGCTGGGTTAGCCGCTTGCTGGCCATCTTGGCCCCCACAACCTCGTGGTGGTGGAAGGCGACCCGGCCGCCCGGCAGCAGCGACCTCGTGCGCGGTTTGCCGATGTCGTGCAGCAGCGCTGCTAGCCGCAGGACGATGTCCGGCTCCAGGTCGTACGTGGCTTCCAGGTCGATGGCCTGGCTTAGCACGATCAGCGAGTGCTCGTAGACGTCTTTATGCCGGTGATGCTCGTCAGTCTCCAGCCGGAGGCGCGGAACCTCGGGCAGCACCTCATCGGCGACGCCGGTTTCGACAATCAGCCGGATGCCCGCCGCGGGGCCGCCCGGTCGCGTGGCCAGCAGCAACTTGGTTAGCTCGCCCTCGATGCGCTCGGCCGACACCTTCGGCGGCGCGAGCAGCCCCGCCAGCTGCGTCATCGCTACCCGGACTTCCGGAGTCACAGTGAAGCCGAGCTGGGCGGTGAAACGCGCCGCCCGCATGATCCGGAGCGGGTCGTCCGTGAACGATGTCTCCGGCGCGCCCGGCGTCCGCAGGACCTTGCGCTCGAGGTCAGCCAGGCCGCCGAACGGATCGACTAGCTCGTGCCCCGGCAGCCGGGCCGCCATAGCGTTCACCGTGAAATCACGCCGGGCCAGGTCGTCAGCAAGGGATTGACCGTAGACCACGACCGGCTTGCGCGAGGTGCGGTCGTAGCTGTCGCTGCGGTAGGTGGTGATCTCGAATTTCGAGCCCCCCTTGCGCAGCCCGATAGTGCCGAAGTCGATCCCGATCGGCCAGACATGATCTGCCCAGCCGGTCACGATGGCCTGGACCCGGTCGGGCGGCGCGTCAGTGGTCAGGTCGATGTCACCCGACTGGCGGCCGAGGAAGGCGTCCCGGACCGGCCCTCCAACGAGGGCAAGCTCGTGACCAGCCGCGGCGAAAAGCTCGCCGAGCTCGTTGGCGAGGGGCGAGACAGTGGCGAGCAGGGCGGCGGCGGCCTGCCGCTCGGCGAATGAGTCTGGTTCTGGCATGGGGCATCGAGAATAGATCGCGGGCGTAGCCTGTGGGAAACGGGAAAGCTGAGAACCCCGAGGGGTGAGTCGCAGGATACTGCCCCAGGCGGGCGGTGAAGATCGTCGCGGCTCCGCTTCGGGCACTCGGCCAGCCGCAATAGCATTCTCGGCATGCCACCGTTGCCCGGATTCCGCGCCTATCCGGGCCATCGACCTGCCGTACAGCGCGGCGGCATCCGCACCAGGGCGTCAGGCGGGTGGGAGATGGCACGACGGGCGACGAGCGCCCTGACAGGCCTGCTTGCCTGCGCCGCGATCGCGCTGCCGGCCGCGCTCGTGGCCAGCCAGCAGCCCGCTGCGGCGGCCGTCGGCCAGCCGGCGGCTCAGCCTCCGGTGAGCATCTTCATCACCGGCATGACCCCGCAGGCGACTCCGAGCTCGACCGTCACGGTCACCGGCACGCTGCGTAACACCTCCCAGCAGGCCAGTCAGCTGACCGTGCAGCTGCTTTACTCTCAGACGCCAGTGCCAACTGTGGCTCAGCTGCAGACGGACGCTAGCCAGCCCAGCAGTCTGGCCACCATGCAGGTCCCGGTGCCGGCCTGGCATACGAACGGGCCGCTGGCGCCCGGCCGCAGCACGACCTGGTCGATCAAGGTTCGCGCCAGCGCGCTAGGCATAACATCCTTCGGCGTCTATCCGCTCGCCGCGGAAGCCCTCCAGTTCGGTACGCAGCTAGGGACACTGTCCATGACCTACCTGCCGTACGAACCGGCCCGGAAGGGCCCGTACGCCAGCTCGCGCCCGTCCCCAGCGAAGATCGCCTGGCTCTGGCCCCTGATCGATTATCCGATGCTCAACGAGCCATGGCAGGGCAACTGCTCTGGACCGCAGGCCAGCGCGCTGGCCCAGAGCATTGGCCCGGGCGGCCGGCTCGGCGAGCTTGTGCAGGCGGGCGGCACCGACGCCGACCTTACCTGGATGGTCGATCCGGCCGTCCTGGCCAACGTCCAAGCGCTGACAACCTGCAACAGCTCACAGCCGCAGTGGGCGAAGGCCGCATCGTCCTGGCTTGCCGGCCTGGAACGCGTCACATCAGGACGCCCCCTGACGGCCACGCCGTACGGTGACCCGAACGTCGCCGCGCTGGTCGTCGCCGGTCGCGAGGGTGACGTCTCGCAGTCCTTCACGCTGGGCCGCACTCTCGCTGGCGGCATACTCAACCACCGCGACCTGACCCCAGCCACACCTGGTACCACGGCATCGCCACTGACCCAGGCCGCGGCTATCGCCTGGTCGCCGACCGGCGTGCCCGGCTACCAGACTATTGAGACCCTGGCCAACCTCGACAACGTCAGCACGCTGGTGCTCAGCACCTCAGCGTTCCCTCGCGAGCAGGCAACGGTAGTGAAGACGCTGGACAGCGGCTGCGGCTACGCCTTGGGTGGGTGTTACATCACGGCGCTGCTCGCCAGCCAATCGCTGACTCAGCTACTCGGGTCGCCTAGCACTGCACCTGGCTCCGCCTTCGCTACGGCTCAGCAGTTCCTCGCCGAGACCGCGCTGCTGGCACAGCAGAAACCCTCGCAGCCGATCGTGGTGGCGCCACCGCCGCGCTGGGACCCCCCGGCCGCCCTTGCCTCCCGTCTACTCGCCGACACCACATCAGCGCCCTGGCTCAGTCAGGTCAGCCTGACCACACTCGCCGGTACCAGGCACATAACAATCGTGCCAAACCAGAACTTGCCCGCAGCCAGCATTGGTCCGACCAGGGTCACCAGGCCTGAGCTGCGCAAGCTCCGCGCGGTGGGCCGTGCGGTCCTCCAGCTCCAGGATGTCAGGGCCAGGCCGGACCCCGATCTCTTCCTCGCAGTGTCGACGCTGGAGTCGTCGGCGTGGCGGGTCGGGTCGAGCCCCACGGCGGATGCGATGCTCGCGACTGTGACCGCGCGGATAGCCTTCCAGCAGCAGGCCGTCCGGATCATCGCCGAGAAACGGATTACCCTGGGCGGCCTCAAGGGCAGCGTGCCGGTCTCGATCGATAACCGCCTTGGCTACACCGTCAGGGTCCAGATTCAGCTCCAGTACAGCCAGGCGAACGGGATGCGGATCACCGCGGATCCGCACGGCCTGGTTACCGTGCCCCCGCGCCAGACCAAGACCATCAGGCTGCAAGTCCAGGCGACGCAGGACGGCTCCACCACCGTCACGATGTTCCTGGCTAGCCATGGGGGCCAGTCGCTGGGGGTGCCGCAGCGCATGACGATTCAGGCAACGCAGGTCGGCGTCCTTGGGATGATCATCTTCGCTGCCGCGCTCGGGATATTCCTGATCGCGTCCGCCGCCCGAGCGGTCCGGCGCGGGCGGCCCGGGACCAGCCCTGACCAGCCTGCGGGCGATCTACCGGCCGGTGATCACGATCATCTGGGGAGCGCCGAACGCGCCGAACCGGATACCGTCGAGGCTGAGCGCACGGAGCTAGGAGCGGTCGGGAAGCCCGGACCGTGATTGAGGAGATCGATGACGCCCCGCGAGCCTGACCCCTACGCCGATGCTGGCGGGTCAGACTGGGAGGTCCGGCCTGCGGTGCCCGGCTGGAGCGCCGGGCAGGATTTCTACACCGGTCCGCTGTTCGATGACACCGGCTGGCATATCGATCTCTCCAACGTCGACTGGGCGGGCAGCGCCGCAGATCGTGAGCGGGCCGAGCGCAACGATGACGACCAATACGGCGGGCCCGGCGCTTCCTGGCGGTATGACAACCAAGATCGTCAGACAGGGAACGGGGCCGCTCCCTACGCCGCCGGACGTGGCTCGCAGCCGGAACGTACGCGTGGGTGGGCCCGCCGGCCGGACCGGCTAGAACCGTCCGATCTGCAGGAGCGGTCAGACCAGCAACAACGGCCTGGACGGCACGCGCGCCGCGTCCGGCCCGGTGACGAGGCCGCACCACGCGGCGGCCAGCGCACTGCTCCGGCCGGACGGCGACGAGCCGACCTGCCGCCGCAAACCCGGCCACCCCGCCCAGGGGAGCGCTGGCGCGACGAGCAGGGCTACCAGCCACGGGACTACCAGCCTTCGGGGTATCAGCGGCCTGGCTACGACGCGCCGCCCTATGATCGGCCGCCCCACGAGGGACCGCCGGTCTACGAGCCGCCGGGCTACGATCCCCGCGCCTATGAGCCGCCTGCCTATGAGCAGCCACGTCAGCGGCGATCGGTGCTGCCGCCGGCGCCGCCCAGGCTAGGGGAAGCCCCTCCGCGCGGACCAGGCGCGCCTCCGGCCGGGACACGGCCGCCCGGGACTCGCGTCGCCGGACCCGGCTCCGCTGACACCCGAGCGCGGACGGCGCAGGCCGATGGCGCCGGATCGGCCTCCATCGCAGCCTCAAGCGGCGTCATGGCCGTCGGCACGCTCGGATCCCGGCTGACGGGCTTCCTGCGCACCATCGTTCAGTCGGCCGCACTCGGCGGCGCCGGCCTCGCGGCGGCCTACAACCTGTCCAACACCCTGCCGAACGTCGTGTACAACCTCGCCCTCGGCGGCATCCTCACCAGCGTCATCGTGCCTCTGATCGTGAACGCGGCCAGGCGCGGCGCCCACTACGGCGCCGGCTACGACCAGCGGATGTTCACGGTGATCACGGCCGGGCTGGCTGCCGTGACCGTTGTCGCCACGCTGGCGGCCGTGCCGATCGTGCACCTCTACGCCGGGAGCAAGATCCTCCACTCCGCTCCGACGCTGCACTTGGCGATCATCTTTGCGCTGTTCTTCATCCCGCAGATCTTCTTCTACGGCGTGAGCTCGCTGATCGGCGCGATCTTGAACTCGCGTGGCAGCTTCGCAGCCCCGATGTGGACGCCGATCATCAACAACTTCGTCGTCATCGGCGTCCTGGGCATGTTCATTGCCATGACTGGCCTCAAGAAGAATCCGGCCCCGATCTCCGGCTTCGAGGTTGGGCTCCTGGGTCTCGGCACCACGCTCGGCATCATTGCGCAGACGATCGCGCTGATCCCTGCGATGCGCCGCGTCGGCTTCCGCTGGCGACCGCGTCTGGATTTCCGCCGCGCCGAGGTCACCGAGATCGGCCGGATGGGGGGCTGGATGTTCGGCTACATCGCGGCCACCCAGGTCGCGTTCCTAGTCACCACCAAGCTCGCGGGCGACGCCAGCTTGGAGGGGGTCACCCAGTACAACTACGCCTGGCTGCTTTTTCAGCTGCCGTACGCGGTCGTCGGCATCTCGGTCATCACGGCCTTGCTCCCGCGTATGAGCGCGCACGCAGCCGACGGGCGCTACGGCCTAGTCCGGCAAGACTTCTCCACGGGCACCCGGCTTGCCGCGACAATAGTCGTGCCTTGCTCCCTCGTGCTGGCAGTCCTCGGTCCGAAGCTGGCCGAGGTATTCCTCGGGCATGGTCACATGCCCATCGCCGAAGCCCGGTACATCGGCGTCGTGTTCGCCGTGTTCTGCTTGGGCCTGCTGCCCTACATGATCTTCCAGCTTCAGCTGCGCGTCTTCTACTCACTGCACGACAGCAAGACGCCGGCGCTGATCGGCCTCGTGACGATGACGGTGAACATCGCCGCCAATCTGATCGCCTGGAACGTTCTGCGACCGAGCGACGTCGTGGCTGGCCTTGGTGTCGGTTTCGGACTGTCGAACGTCGTCGGCATGATCATCTCCTGGCAGATCCTGACGCGCCGCCTGCGCGGGCTGGATGGTTACCGGATCGGCCGGTCACTAGTTCGGATGCACGCAGCTACCCTGCCGGCGGCGCTGATAGCCATCCTGACCGGCCTGGTGGCGGGCAGCGCCATCGTCGACGTCATCATCGGGGGCGGCCTTGCACTGGCGATGTACCTCATATTCGCCAGGGCGCTGCGGATCGAGGAACTCGCTGGTCTGAGCAGGGTCGTCCTAGCCAGGCTGGGCCGATGACGGCACCCGTGGCCGGTCGGTCGCCCAGCCACATGACGTCTCTGGCCGGTAACGGTTTGCCGCCGCGTGGACACACGCCTGCCCGCGACCGCCGTAGCGGCCTAGCATGGTGTTCAGCATCATCGTCTTATCTGAGACCGTTGATCACCTACGGCCCGCGAGGGGAGGTTCGAGGGCCGCGCGCCCTTGAACCGCGACCATGAGCACCTATACGTCAGAGCCAGGCATCAGGCTCGGCGGCCGGTACCGCCTCGAGGACCGGCTCGCCGCAGCCGCTGGTTGGTCTGCCTGGAAGGCGATCGACGAGATCCTCGCCAGGCCGGTCAGCGTGATCACATTCGCGGCTGGCTTCCCTCGCCTTGACCAGGTTGTCACCGCCGCACGCGCAGCCAGCAGGCTGACTGACACCAGGCTGACGCAGGTCTTCGACGTCGAGGACAGCTGGGATCACGGCTACATCGTGCTGGAATGGCCCTTCGGTGAGACGCTCGGCGACCTGCTGGCTGCCGGGTCGCTCGAGCCGCTGGCCGCGGCCCGGATCGTGGCCGAAGTCGCGGCCGCGCTGTCCGGTGCGCACGCGGCTGGCCTCGCACACTTGTGCCTGCGACCCGACGCGATTCGGTGGACGGCCGGTGGTGGCGTGAAGGTGACCGGGCTTGGCATCGACGCTGCCCTGACGGGCGCGTCGGCCGATGATCCTGAGGTGGCTGATACTCGGGGCCTGGGGCAGGTGCTTTATGCGGCGCTGACCGGTCTGTGGCCGGGACCCGACGACGTCGGCCTGCCGCCTGCGCCCGAGTCCGAAGGGCGCCCCAGGCGGCCACGGCAGGTGCGCGCGGGCATTCCCACAGTTCTCGACGACGTGGCCGGCCGCGCGCTCGCTCTGCCCGGCCGGGACGAGCAGCCCGCGTATGAGTCGCCGGGCGAGGTCGCTGCGGCCCTTGTCGCCGCGATCCCGCCGCTTCGGGTGCCGCAGGCCCCCGCGACCTCGGTCCGGGCCAGCCGCCAGGATTCCGAGCGGGCGACCCAGTCACAGCCGAGGCCGGGGCCGCGTCGCATGGCGCAGGACGACTTGCCGATCCGCCGCCGCGGCGCTGGCCGGGTGGTAGCAGTCACTCTGCTAGTCGTGGTCGCGGTCGCTGGCGCGAGCGCCGCCGCCCTGCATCTGCTGCACAAGTCGCCGTCGACCCCGGCTGCGCACAACTCAGCCAGGGCTCGCGCGCATGCGTCAGCCAGCACTCTCGTGATCACCCCGGTGTCGGCGCACGGCTTCGACGCCCTGAACCCGAACCACGACAGCGGCGACGAGAACACAGACCAGGCAGCTAGCATCCTGCAGCCCAATTCGGCGGGCTGGGCGACCCAGCAGTACTACACCCAGTACTTCGGCAACCTGAAGGCTGGGACCGGCCTCATCCTGGACCTCGGCAAGGCGGTCCGGGTCAGCTCCATCACGGTCACGTTCGGCTCCGTCCCCGGTGCAGACGTGCAGATCAAAGTGGGCAGCTCAGAGGCTAGGAGCGCGGCCAACCTGGCGTCCATGACGACAGTTGCCAGCCAAAATGACGTGTCCGGAAGCACCACGTTTACTGTGCAACGGCCGGCTGAGGGCCGGTATCTCGTCATCTGGTTCACCAAGCTGCCGCCGATGTCTCCGGGGGGCAATAGGTACATGGCGCAGATCTTCGGGGTCGCGATCCACGGCTCATCCTGATCGTTCACTATCATCGGGTCGCGGGGCCGCGGGGGCCTGCTGAGGCGGCCTGCGGCGTGTGATCACCATGGCCGGGGGGAGGAAAGCGACGGAACCGCACGAGCAATCTCCGGAACGGTATCCCCTGCCCGAGCCACGTCAGCCTGCCGATCACGGACCGTCGGCTCGGGCCAGGCCCGACGACGGCGCCCCGTCCGACGAGGAACTGCTGCGCCTGCACGTTGACGGCGACCCGGAGGCATTCGGCATTTTGTTCCAGCGGCATCGAGACCGCCTCTGGGCTGTCGCGATCCGCACGCTCGGCGATCCGGAGGAGGCCGCTGACGCGCTCCAGGACGCGATGATCGCAGCATTCCGGCGTGCCTCGAGCTTCCGCGGTGACTCGGCCGTTACGACCTGGCTGCACCGGATCGTCGTCAACGCGGCCCTCGACCGCATGCGCCGGCGCGCGTCCCGGCCAACTGCGGGGGGCCAGGACGAGGAAGCGCTCGACGCGCTCGCGACCAGCGGACGACCGCTATCCGATCCGTCCGGTACATCCGACACGGCCATGGACGTGCGAGCAGCGCTGCGGAGACTTGTGCCCGATCAGCAAGCCGCCCTCGTGCTTGTAGACATGCTGGGCTATTCCATTTCCGACGCTGCCGATGTCCTGGGCGTCTCCGAAGGCACGGTCAAGAGCCGGGCAGCACGCGGTCGAGCACGGCTGCTGCCCCGCCTCGCGCACCTGCGGCCCGCCGGAGCACCCCCCGGCGAAACGGTTTCCGATCACGACCAGGGGAACCAATCGGCGCCCCAGCGCGTCCTACCTGCGCAAGAGGGGGGTGACGAAGCACCATGAGCCGTCATGCGAGCGCTGAGGAACTTGCCGCGCTGGACCTGGACGCACTGAAGCCGCGTAAGGCGGGAAAGATCCGAGAGCATGTCGCCGGCTGTGTCCAGTGCACCCATCTCAGCAGCCAGGTCTCCGCCGTGCCCGCGATGCTCGCCAGCCAGCCGTATCCAGCCATGCCCGCGAGCCTGTCGACGCGGCTCGATACGGCATTGGCCAGCGAGTCGAGCCAGCGCCTCGCGAGCGCTCCTGCCACCGAGGCAAGCCGGCGCGATCTCCCCGACCGGCGCCAAGCACCCAAGACGCGGCACGGATGGCAGCTGCCAGGCATGTCAGTCCTCGGCACCCGGCTCGTGGCGGCGGCTGGCGCCCTGGTCATCGTCGGCGCCGGCGGGTATGCGATCGCCACGAATGTGAGCGGCAACGCTGGCGTGACGGCCGCCAGCAGCTCGGGCTCCGCCGGGGCGCCCAGCGAAGGTGCCATGAGCGCCGGGCGAAGCGTGCAGTACGGTCGGCCAGCGTCAGCCAAGACGGTCCAGACGGTGCGCGCCGCAACGAACTTCACCACTGCTGACATCGGCACCGAGGCTCAGGATGCCGTGCGCACAGCGAAGCTGGAGGGGCTGGGCGGCACGCAGGCCGCCACCCGCGCCGCCCCGTCACTTCCTGCCGCGTCGGCGAAGAAGGCAGCCGATTCTGCCGGCCCGGTTCAGGCAAGCCTCGCGAGTTGCCTCGACGGGCTCGTCGGAGGCAAGCCGTTGGAGCTGGTGGAGATGGCGAAGTTCAATGGTCAGCCCGGCCACCATTATCGTCACGGCGCAGACTGCAGGGCAGGCGGCTGAAGTGTGGGCCGTAGAACCCTCCTGCTCAGCCTCACACCCGCATGTGCTCGATCATCTAACCTTGAGCCGCACGTAGGCCCGCCCTGCCGGGAATCTCCAGGCCCGGCCGATGGTTGATGCCGGTGCATTTCGAGAGGGGCAGGACACTCCGTGACCGACGTTCGGGACGTAATCATCATTGGCTCCGGTCCGTCCGGTTATACGGCCGCGCTCTATGCGGCGAGGGCCCGGCTGAGCCCACTGGTGTTCGAGGGTTCGGTTACCTCCGGCGGGGCCCTGATGAACACGACCGATGTGGAGAATTTTCCTGGTTTTCCTGACGGCGTTCTCGGACCCGATCTGATGGATCAGCTGCGCAAGCAGGCGGAGCGGTTCGGTGCTGAGCTCGTCGCGGACGACGTCACCGAGGTGGATCTCAGGGCGACACCCAAGGTGGTGAAGGCCGGCGAGGACACCTACTTCGCCAGGACCGTGATCATCGCAAGTGGGTCAAGCTACCGCGAGCTCGACGTGCCGGGTGAGAAGCGGCTGTCCGGACACGGGGTTTCCTGGTGTGCCACTTGCGACGGATTCTTCTTCCGGGAGCAGGACATCGCGGTGATCGGCGGCGGTGACTCGGCGATGGAGGAAGCCACCTTCCTGACGCGTTTTGCCCGGACTGTGACGATTGTGCATCGTCGCGACACGCTGCGTGCATCCAGGATCATGCAGGACCGGGCGATGAGCAATCCCAAGATCAAGTTTGTCTGGGACAGCGAGGTCGCTGAAGTGCTCGGCGAGGATCGGCTGACCGGGCTGCGGCTGCGCAACCTGAAGACAGGCGAGGAGAGCATTCTCGCGGCAACCGGGTTGTTCGTGGCCATCGGCCACGACCCTCGTACCGAGCTTGTCGCCGGCCAGCTTCCCACCGACGCCGACGGCTACATCCTGGTCCAGCACCCGACGACCCGCACGTCGCTCGATGGCGTCTTCGCGGCGGGCGATGTCGTCGACCGGACCTACCGGCAGGCCGTGACGGCCGCAGGCACTGGCTGTGCCGCAGCGCTTGATGCCGAGCGCTGGCTTGCTGACCACGAAGAATGATGACGCTGACCGAGCCAGGCCAGACGGGCCCTGCTCGGATCGACTAGACCGCGCGGACTATGTGGCCGGGCGGTACCGATGAGAGGGAAGGAAGTCCCGCAAGTGGGCGCAACCAAGGCAGTGACCGACGCCACCTTCGAGGCTGAGGTGCTGAAGTCCAGCAAGCCAGTCATCGTTGACTACTGGGCCGAGTGGTGCGGGCCGTGCCGTCAGGTCGGCCCGGTGCTCGAGGAGATCGCCACCGAGTATGGCGAGAAGATCGACATCGTCAAGCTCAACGTCGACGACAACCCCGTGGTCACGCAGCGCTATGGGATCATGAACATTCCGACCATGAGCGTCTTCAAGGACGGCCAGGTCGTGAAGGAGATCGTCGGCGCGAAGCCGAAGGCTGCGCTGCTGCGTGACCTTGCCGACTTCATCTGACCAATGACGAGCAGACCGGCCCGCGCCAGGCGCGCGGGCCGGCGGTTTTAGCTGCCGTGCGGTGACTGGGGCCGGTGTCCGCAAAACGTCCAGTGAAACGCGCCGGAGGTTAGCTCGCCGCGGCGCCCGCCAAGCGCTGCTCACGCAAGGCGGAGTGCCCGCTCTGGCGACATCGAGCCGAGCAGTCGCTCGAGCGCGACTTCCACGTCCTCGCGCCAAGACAGCGCAGTCTTGAGCTCAAGCCGGAGGCGCGGGTAGCGAGCGTGCGGCCGCACCGTCTTGAACCCGACTGACAACAGGAAGTCGACAGGCACCACACACGCTGGCTGGGTCCACTTCGTGTCGCCGAAGGCCTCGATCGCCTTGATTCCGCGTCGAGTTAGATCCTTGGCGAGTCCCTGGACGAGCATCCGGCCCAGCCCGCCGCCTGCGAACTCCGACATCACGTGCGCCGTCATCAACAAGACCGCGTCGGCACTCACCGGACTTGTCGGGAATGCGACGGACCTTGGCGCATAACTCGGCGGCGCATAAGTCATATATCCGGCCGGAACTCCGTCAACGTAGATGATCTTGCCGCAGCTGCCCCACTCCAGCAGCACAGAGGAGATCCAGGCTTCCTTCTCAAGCGCCGGGTCACCGACCTCAAGCGCTCGCGCCTGGCTGACGGGATCCAGTTCCCAAAAGACGCACCGACGGCAGCGGGGCGGCAAATCGTCGAGATTGTCCAGCGTGATGCTCGCAAGTCGCCGCGACACGTCGTACCCCTGCGGTTCTGAACGCCAGTGGCGCTGTAGTTGGCCCGGTTGCTGCAGCCGCCCTGTTCCTACGATGGCCGCCCTTACGATGCCGCCCCGCAGAATGGCGCAATTCCCTGAGCGGGCGGCTCCCGGAGTTCATGCTACCCATTTGTGACGCCATCGGACCCTCCTGACAGCGCGTTCTTCGCCATGGTTTCGGCAAAAGGCGTCGCTGGACCGTGCTGGGCAGGACCATCCTGGGCTGGACCGCGCTGGGCTGGACCGCGCTGGGCTGGACCGTGCTGGCGGTGACAATCCTGGGCTGCGGGAGTCAGGCTGACTGTGTTTCACGTGAAACGGTCTCGCCGATCGACGCAGCCAGCCGATCGACGTCCGCTTCGGATGTGTCGAACGCAGTCATCCAGCGCACGACGCAGCGGTCATCGGTCGACTCCGACCAGACCTGGCAGCACCACTCCTGCTGAAGCTGCGCCACGTGTTCGCGATCGAGTTCGGTGAAGACGCCGTTCGATTGAACCGGGTACGCCAGCTGGACACCGGGCACGCCCTCCAGCGACGCGGTGAGCCGCCGTGCCATCGCGTTTGCGTGCCGAGCTGTCGTTAGCCACAGATCACCGCTGAGGAGAGCATCGAGCTGGGCTGCCAGGAACCGCATCTTGGACGCCAGCTGCATTAGCTGCTTGCGGTGATATCGGGCTCCCTCGCCAAGGTCGGCAGACATCACGAGGACCGCCTCCACCGCGAGCGCGCCGTTCTTGGTGCCGCCGAAACTCAGGACATCTGCGCAGGCGGCCAGCTCGGCGAGGGAGCACCCCAGATGGGCCGCCGCATTGGCGATCCGGGCGCCGTCCAGGTAGATGAGCATGCCGTGCTCGTGGCCGAAGTCGCGCAGAGCGCGCAGCTCGGCCAGCGAGTAGCAAGTGCCGAGCTCGGTCACCTGGGCAATCTGAATTACTCGTGGCTGGGCACGGTGCTCATCGCCTAGGCCCGTGAGCCGACTAGCGACCAGGTCGGGTGTTAGCTTGCCGTCCGACGTCCGCACCGGAAGGAGCTTGCAGCCGAGCAGGCGCTCGGCTGCGCCGCACTCGTCGACGTTCACGTGTGAAGTCTCGGCGCAGACCACGGCCTCGAACGGCCGGAGCATGAGGCTGAGGCCGAGGATGTTGGCCGCTGTGCCATTGAAGACGAGGTAGGCCTCACGCGCGCCCGTGAGGGCGCACAGCTTCGCCTGCACTGCCTGAGTGACCTCATCGTCCCCATAGGCGACCGCGTCGCCTGCGTTGGCCGCGGCGATCGCCGCCAGGACAGCTGGGTGCATCCCCGCGTGATTGTCGCTGCCAAAGCTCTTGCCGGTTATGTCTGCCACGGCAACGGAGCCTAGCCGGATGTTGGAACCATCGCTCTTGCCGGGCTCGTTAGGGCAGCCCTCCGTTGGAGGCAACGTCCCGCCAAACGGAATACCTAGCAGCCGCAGCTAGCAGGGACAGGTCAGCAAGATGAGAAAGCTCCGCGGCGGCGAATTCGCCAAGCCTGCATGGTGACGACATGCGAGCCCTGGACAAGTCCCGGCACGGGCGATGCTGGGAGTGGATCGCTCCGGCGGGTAGGTGGATCGCTCCGGCGGGTAGGTGGATCGCTCCGGCGGGTAGACCGCTGGGTGCGATCCGCGAGGTCGCGGCGGCCGTGCATGCAGCGCTCGGCTTTTGCGGGCCAGGTCGAGCCTTCAGGCCCGGCGCGCCGGGGCCAGCGTTGGGGACATGCTCCGAACGATGCGCTCAAGGTCGTCGAGAGAGGCGAACTCCACGACGATCTTGCCTTTGCGCTGGCCAAGCTCGACCTTGACGCGGGTTTCGAAGATATCCGACAGCCGGTCGGCGAGATCCTTCAGGCCCGGTGCGACCGGCGCCTTTGCTCCTGGAGCGCGCGGGCTTTTGCCCGGCTGCGCGCCCAGCGCCACGATCTCCTCGACGGCCCGCACGGACAGGCCCTCCGCGACGATCCGGTACGCAAGCTGCTCTTGCACTGCCGGATCCTCGACGCCGAGCAGCGCCCGGGCGTGGCCAGCGCTCAGTACGCCGGCTGCGACCCGCTTCTGGACGCCCGGCGGCAGGTTCAGCAGCCGGATCGTGTTCGAGATGTGCGGCCTGGATCGGCCGATGCGCCGTGCGAGCTCCTCGTGCGTAACAGCAAAGTCGTCCAGGAGTTGCTGATAAGCGGCCGCTTCTTCGAGCGGATTGAGTTGTTCGCGGTGCAAATTCTCGATGAGGGCGTCACGGAGCAGGTCATCGTCGGAGGTCTGCTTCACGATCGCCGGGATGACGTCGATGCCGGCCACTTGGCACGCCCGCCACCGGCGCTCACCCATGATGAGCTCGTACTGCCCCCGCGGAGTCGGCCGCACGACAACCGGCTGCAGCAGCCCGACGGCCTCGATCGAGGCGGCTAGTTCCGCGAGCGAATCGTCGTCGAATACCTGCCGCGGCTGCCGCGGGTTCGGCACGATGGACTCGACCGGCAGTTCCTCGAGGTAGGTGCCCGACAGTCCGTCGGCTAGCTCGCCTTGGCCGAATCCCGCCCTGGCCGTCGGCGAATATGCGCCTGGTGAGGAGGCCGACGGCGGGCCAGTCGGAATCAGGGCACCGAGCCCCTTGCCGAGCCCGCGCTTAGGTTGCGGCATCCTGCCTCTCCTCACCCTCCGGCCGCGGCATCAGCGGCGTGCACCGTAAGCTCGACGGGCACGCCCGCACACAACGCCCGCACACAACGGCCAAACTGCACTCGTGCTCATCCTGATCTCGTGCTCATGCTGCATCACTAGCTTGCGGGCTGCTGCACATTCCGCAGTGCGAACTCACGGGCGGCCTCGAGATACGCCTGCGCGCCGGTGGATCCTGGGTCGTAGGTCATCACAGACTGCCCGTAGCTTGGCGCTTCCGACACTCTGACGCTACGCGGTATCACTGACCCGAGCACCATCTCGCCAAAGTGCTCGCGAACCTCGTCCGCCACCTGAGAGGCCAGTCGGGTCCGCCCGTCATACATCGTGAGAAGGATCGCCGTCACAGCCAGCACTGGGTTCAGGTGGCTGCGGACCAGCTCGATGGTACGCAGCAATTGCTCTAGGCCTTCAAGCGCGTAGTACTCACACTGAATCGGTATCAGCACCTCCGGTGCCGCCACGAGCGCGTTAACCGTCAGCAAGCCAAGAGACGGCGGGCAGTCGATGAAGATGTAGTCCAGATTGGACGCGTCGTAGCCACCCAGCGCGCGGGAAAGCCGAGACTCGCGGGCTACCAGCGGCACGAGTTCGATCTCCGCGCCTGCCAGATCGATGGCGGCCGGAGCGCAATACAGATGCGGAAATCCGGCGACCGGACGCACCACCGAACTCAGCGGCTCGCCGTCGACCAGGACGTTGTAGACCGACCTGATCCCGGAGTGGTGATCCACATCAAGCGCCGTGGACGCGTTCCCCTGAGGGTCGAGGTCCACCACCAGAACGCGTGCGCCATGCATGGCCAGACTCGCCGCCAGGTTCACGGCGGTCGTCGTCTTGCCGACGCCACCCTTCTGGTTCGCGATCGTGATCACGCGGCAAGATGAGGGCCGCGGCCACGCCAGGCCGCCCGATCGCGCCACCACGGCTGCCTGCGCCGCACGGGCAATCGGCGTGTCGGCCGACGCATCGGGAACAGCGGGGAACGCCACCTGATCCTCACTCTCGCCTACCGGCCCGCCCTCGGCCAGCGAGCCATCAGTACCAACACGCCCGGAGCCAATCTGACCCGACTCGCGCCCGACCTCGTCGGCCCGGCGTCTCGGCACGTCCAAACCCGGGTGCGGCTCGGCGAGCCCATGTGTTTCACGTGAAACCGCGGCCAGTGCTTGCCGCACTCGTTCCGGCACTCGCTCGACCGTCTCCGTGGCAGAACCAGTTTCCATGCCGGAACCTGAGCCTAGGCCAACTTCGGGCTCTGGCCTTTCCCTCTTGTGCAGCTTCGACTGGCTGATCACGCGATCCGCTTCCGCCGTTGCGATCCGGCTGCCCTGGCCAGCCGAGGCCCATCCGCCTTGCCCGGCGCGCATACCTGTCCGGAAGCCCACCAATCATGCCAATAGACTCGCGGTCGCTCACTCCGGTACGTTCCCGGCCACGAGCCACTTCTGCCAGCCAGGCATCCGCTTCCGCATCCACAGCTGCACGAGAGCCGGCCATGTCCATGTCGGGGTGCTCGACCCCGGCAGTGTGCGTGTCGGCACGCGTGCGTGTCGGCAGCGTGCGTGTCGGCACGGTGTGTGTCGGCACGGTGTTTGTCGGCAGGGTGCGTGCCGGGCGGGCCGGAGCTGGCTGGAGGTACCGCGCCCTCAGGCCAGCCGAGACCCGGCGCTGAGTCCGTCATGCGCAACTTCTCCTCATCCAGCCATCGCCGGCCGGCAGACAGCTGGCCCGGTAATGCCAGCGCAGCACGCCAGCGCGAAGTTGCCTAGCCCCCGCCGCGTCGGCTGTTGGGCCGCGACTTCCGGCTGCCAGCCGCGCTGCCCGTCCTGCCGCCTGGACGACCCGGGGCCCGGATGTCCGGTCGTGCCGCCGATCGACTACCGCTGACGCTCCCTAGGCTCCGGTGCTCTGGCGCTGTGAACGTCACCACTGTTGCAGCCGCGCCGCCGTCGGCGCTACCGACCTGAACCACCCGCGCGTCAGTTACACCGATCCGCGCCAGCACCGGCCGCGCCTTGACTAGCTCGGCCTCCGCCGAAGATCCCTTGATGGCCAGCACGCGGCCGCCCGGCCGGGCCAGGCCGACGCTAAGACCGGCAAGCTTGTCCAGAGGCGCAACCGCGCGGGACGCTACGACGTCGGCCAGCATGTGCCCGGCAAGGTCTTCCGCCCGGCCTCGCACCACCTGAACGTTCGTCAGGCCCAGAACGTCAACACACTCCTCGAGGAAATCCACCCGGCGCGCCAGGGGCTCGAGCAACGTCATCTTGATGTTCGGCAGCAAGATCGCCAGCACGATTCCTGGCAGGCCAGCCCCGGAGCCCAGGTCAACGACGGTGGACTTGGCGGGTACGAGCCGCGCGACCGCGCCGCAGTTCAGGAGATGACGGTCCCAGATCTTGTCGGCCTCGGCCGGACCGACCACCCCGCGCTCAACACCGACTCCTGTCAGCAGTGCCGCGTACTTCTCCGCCAGCGGCAGCGAGCTGCCGAACATCTCCGCAGCCACGGCCGCGAAGGACTGCGGTGCGGAGGACAGCGCCGCCGAAGACTGCCCCGCGGAAGACTGCCCCGCGGAAGACTTCCCCGCGGAAGGCTGCCCTGCGGAGGACAGGGCGGCGGAGGACAACCCTGCTTGCTCAACTTGATCGGCCATTCGAGCACGCCTCCGTTGCCGCGCCGGGCATCGCCGGAGATCCGGCTCGCCCAAGGATTTAGCCACAAACAAAACACCGAGACTACGCGCTGCGATTGCGCGCCCGCACTAGCCGACCGGCATCACGACCACGCGGCGCTCGGGCTCCTCGCCTTCTGACTCGCTGCGCAGCCCCGCGGCGGCCACCGCGTCGTGTACGACCTTCCGCTCGAACGGGTTCATCGGCCACATCCGCTTGGGCTGCCCAGTGCGCCGGACCTCCTCGGCTGCGTCGTGCCCGGCCTCGGCCAGCTCTGTCCGGCGCCGCTGCCGGTACCCGCCGACGTCCAGCATCATGCGCGTCCGGTTGCCGGTCTGCTGATGTACAGCGAGCCTGGTCAGCTCCTGGAGTGCTTCCAGCACTTCGCCGCGGCGGCCGACTAGCTCGTCTAGTGTCGCGCCGACGACGGATACGACGGCCCGGTCTCCCTCGACGTCCATGTCGATATCTCCGTCGAGGTCAGCGACGTCCAGCAGGCCCTCGACGTAGTCGGCCGCGACCTCGCCCTCCAGCTCCAGGTCGGCGACAGACACTACCTTGCGCTCGCCAACCGCGTCGTCGCCTTCGCCCGGTTCGGCATCGGCGTCGGCATCAGCGAGACCTTCGTCCGCTTCGTCCCCGGCGTCGTCGCCCAGCTCCGCGGCAGGGCTCACAGCCACGTACGAGCCGGTCTCTTCGTCGTGACCAGCATCCTGCGCCACTATGTCCTCCTGCTGGCTCATTGCCAGGCTCCTCCTCGATGCCATCCTGATCGAACCAGCTGCCAGCGGCGGAACCCGCCGCGCTAACGCTTACCCGAGCGTTTGCTGCGCGACTGCCTCTGCGTCTGGTGCCTCACGAGCTTAACCTCGGGGAGTTCGTCCTGCGGCTCAGGCTCTGCCCGAGCTCTGCCGAGGCGCTTCAATACACTGCCGCTTGCCGAACTCGCACCGTTGGCGCTTGCACCATTGGCGCTCGGCCGGACGGGCTTAGCACCGCCAGGCTTAGCACCGCTGGGCTGGCTCCGGCTGGGCTGGCTCCGGCTGGGCTGGCCGCCGCGCGCTGGCGGCGCTGCCTTGGCCGGGGCACCCTTCGACAGTCTGCCGGCCAGCGACCGGGCTACAGAGGGCGCAGGCGCTGGGCTGTCGTCCGCCGCCGGGGGGGTGTACGGGTAGCGCCGACCCAGAATCCACTGCTGGCCCAGCGTCCACACGTTCGTCGTGACCCAGTACAAGACCAGCCCGAACGGCCAGTACAGGCCCGTCAGCGCGAAGAACGGCATGATGTACGTCATGTACTTCTGCGATGACGCCATCGGGTTATCAGGCGTCGCAGCCGGCATCATGCCGCGCTTCATGCTCTGCCTGATAGTGAGGTACGTCGTCGCCATGCTGACCAGCACGAATCCGATGATCGTCAGCTTGGCGTGCAGGGGCACGTGCAGGCTGTGCGTGAACAGCACCTTGTCGGCGATCGAGACGCCGAGAATCTTGGCATGCGTCCCGGCAGTCACCATCGAAAGCGGTAGCCCGTACTTCGGCGTCGTGCCAGGCACGTAATACGCGATCGCCCGCAACACGCTGAACAGGCCGAAGAACAACGGCAGCTGAAGCGCGAACGGCAGGCAGCCCATCAGCGGGTTGACGCCCGCCTCCTGGTACAGCTTCATCGTCTCTTGATTGAGCGTCTGCTTGTCGTTCTTGTACTTCTTGCGCAGCGCAGCCATTTGCGGCTGGAGGGACGACATCGCCCTCGTGGTGTGCATCTGCTTGATGAAAAGCGGCACCATGATCAGCCGCATCAGCGCGACCAGGATCACGATGGAGAGAGCCCAGGTCCATCCGCTCGTGGGGCCGAAGACTGGCTTCAGCACGTCATAGATGTGCGTGAAGACCCAGCCGACTGCCTCATAGAGGTAATTCAGTGGATTCACCCTGCTAGCTCCCTTGTGCTCTGCTCATGAAGACCCGGGCTGATGCCGTCTGAGCTCACGACGTCGGGGCCCGCCACGGTGGCGGAACCCAGCTCACGTTTCGTGCCGGGCACGGGATCGATTCCCCCGGCATGGAACGGATGACAGCGGCTCAGCCTCCGGACCGCTAGCCACGAGCCCCGCAATGCGCCGTGCACTTGCACGGCTTCCAGCGCGTAGGCGCTGCATGACGGGTAGAACCTGCATCTCTGTCCGAGGAGCGGGCTGATGAACCGCCGATAGACGGTCAGCAGTCCCACGAGCAGCCAGCCAGCAGGCGACAGCGCGCGGACATTCCGTCCGGATCTGCTGCTCACTGGACCACCACCCCACCTTGCCGCCGAAGCAAAGCTCCGATTACCAGGTCGAGGTCGGCGGCAAGATCCGCCTGGCAGGCTGTCGCCGCGCCCGGCGCAGCGCGGACTACAAGCAGGCTACCTCCCGGCAGCAACCGCAGGTACCCGCGGGCGACGTGCCTGAGCCGTCGTCGCACGGTATTCCTGACGACCGCTGAGCCCACCGCCTTGCCGACCACGAATCCCACGCGTGGCGGCTCTGCGCTGTCCGGCCGGACTAGCAAATGACCTGACAGGAGAGGCCGTCGAGCCCTGCCACCCTTGCGGGTCGCGAGCCCGAACTCAGCGCTGCGCCGCATCCTCGCGGCCGCCGGAAGCATGATGACATCACATCCGGCGACGTCAGACGCTGACGCGCGCGCGCCCCTTCCCGCGCCGGGCCGCGAGGATCGCGCGGCCAGCCCGGGTGCGCATGCGCAGCCGGAAGCCATGAGTCTTGGCCCGGCGGCGGTTGTTCGGCTGAAAAGTACGCTTACTCACTGGAGCTCCAGGTGCGGCAGGTCTGTCGTTAGTGGTCACGAGGGTCAACGCAAGGCACAGGCGGCAGCTTTGAGCCCTCGCTGACTTCAACAACTGCCAGCTGCGAACTCATCCAAGGGACAGGCCCTACCTGCGTCAGGCCGCGAAGAAGCTGCACCGGGGTAACCGGACCTATCAAAGCTACGCGCAGCCCTGGTGGCCGGTCAAACCAGTGTGCTCGGGCGCTTCGACAGCTTGCCCGGCGCTGGCCGCGGCGGCCTGCGACCGCGAACGAACCCAGGGAAATAGGAGCGAAACGGGCGGACCCTAAAATTCCTCCCGGCGCTGACTAGGACCAACGGCGCGGTGAGCCGTTACCATCAGAGTTTCCCGAACGCACCGTGAACTCCAGCCCTAGGCTGTGGATGGCGCAGCCGAGCTGTGCGGTCGGTGTGTTTGGTCAGTGTGTTTGGCTAGGGCCACCAGTGCCACCCGTGCCGGTTGAGCGGCCGGGCACCTGCGCGACGACTCGGACTTTGCAACGTGCACATGCTGTGGAAAAACCTGTTGATCACATGTGGGGGGCTCGGGTGACCGGCCGATGAGCGACGACGACCTCGCGGACGTGTGGGCCCGCTCGCTAGCCGACCTGGCCGACATGCACATCGAGCCACACCAGCGCGCGTGGCTCCAGCTGACCAGACCACTTGGCCTCGTTGAGAACACCGCGCTGATTGCCGCGCCCAACGAGTTCGTCAAGGAACAACTCGAGACCCGGCTCCGCGCGCTGATCACCAACGCGCTATCCAGAGAGCTCGCCAGGAGTATCCAGCTGGCCGTCACCGTCGACCCCGCCGCCACGGCCGACCTCGGTCTCTAGCCGGCCACCTCGGGGAGGTCCGGCCAGCCGACCTGGACGACGACATCACGGGACCGATCCCGGTGCGGCTTGCCGATGCCGACGACCTGAACGTTTTCCCCGGCCCGCGCAACGGCAAGTACGCCAACGGAGTCCCTGCGCGCCCCGGACTTGACCTCACCGGATCAGGGCCGCGCCCGCCAGCGACCCCGTTCCCAGCCCAACTCGGCATGACCGGCCTAGGCCTGCACGACCCCGATGCAGGCGGGCCCGGTACGGCGCTTGCGCCGACGGCGGCCGGCCAGGGCCCTGGCCCCGGACCGGTACTCCGACCCACAGGGCAGCACGTACCCGGCGGGCAGCTACCACGGCCAGGGCAGGCCAGGCTCAACCCGAAGTACACGTTCGAGACCTTCGTCATCGGTTCGAGCAACCGGTTCGCGCACGCGGCGGCCGTCGCGGTCGCCGAGGCCCCGGCCAAGGCTTATAACCCGCTGTTCGTGTATGGCGACTCCGGCCTCGGCAAGACCCACCTGCTGCATGCCATCGGCCACTACGCCCAGAGCCTGTACCAGGGGCTCAAGGTCAGGTACGTGAGCTCAGAGGAGTTCACCAACGACTTCATCAACATGATCAGGGACGGCAAGCAAGACGGCTTCCGCCGCCGTTACCGCGACGTCGACGTGCTCCTGGTCGACGACATCCAGTTCCTGGAGAACAAGGAAGGCACGCAGGAAGAGTTCTTCCACACCTTCAACACGCTTCATAACGCGGAGAAGCAGATCGTGATCTCCTCTGACCGGGCTCCCAAGCGGCTAGTCACACTGGAGGACCGGTTGCGCAGCCGGTTCGAGTGGGGTCTGCAGACCGACGTCCAACCGCCCGAGCTGGAGACCCGCATCGCGATCCTGCGCAAGAAGGCGGTCCAGGATCGGCTCAACGCGCCGCCCGAGGCGCTGGAGTACATCGCCTCGCGCATTTCCACCAACATCCGTGAGCTCGAGGGGGCGCTGATCCGGGTAACCGCGTTCGCGAGCCTGAACCGCCAGTCCGTCGACCTGCAGCTCGCTGAGTTCGTCCTCAAGGACCTCATCGTCGAGACACACGGCCCCGACATCACCGCGGCCACCATCATGGGCCAGACCGCTTCGTACTTCGGGCTGTCCATCGACGACTTGTGCGGCACTTCGCGCTCCCGAGTGCTCGTCACGGCCCGCCAGATCGCGATGTACCTGTGCCGCGAGCTCACCGACATGTCACTGCCGAAGATCGGCCAGCAGTTCGGCGGCCGCGACCACACGACGGTGATGCACGCCGAGCGCAAGATCCGCTCGCTCATGGCGGAGCGCAGGGCGATCTACAACCAGGTGACCGAGCTCACCAACCGGATCAAGCAGCAGGCACTTTCAGGATGATCGCAGCGCCAACGCCGACCCATCGGCGGTCCGGGCGAGCGGAGCCGGGGCGCGACAGCCTCCGACACGTTGCGTGCTCGCCTCGATACCCAAACTGGGCGCTACACGCAATGTACGCACACAGGCTGTGGATAAAGCTGTGGATGTCCTTGGGACATCCGGCGGAAAACTGGAGCCAACCGGGGGGTAACGTGCCGGTGACGCGACAGTGCCGCGCTCCCGCCCACAGGACCGCTGCGCGCCGCACCCCGCCTGGTCACAGCACCTGTGCATGGTCGCAGCCGCTCTCACCAGCCCGGACACCGGTTATCCACAGGATCCACCGTCCCTACGACGACTACCAATCTAGTTATGCAGCGAGATCAAAATCCAAGTAGGTTCCCACCAGAGAAGGAGGGCGACAGGTGAAGATCGTCCTTGAGCGCGATGTGCTGGCCGAAGCGGTGGCCTGGACAGCCCGTGCCCTGCCTGCCCGGCCCACCGTCCCGGTGCTCGCGGGCATCCGCCTCGTGGCCGGCGAAGAGCTCGTGCTGTCGAGCTTCGACTACGACGTCTCGGCTCAGGCGACAGTGCCGGTCACGACACAGGAGCCGGGCACGGCCTTGGTGTCCGGGCGGCTGCTGGCAGAGATCAGCCGAAGCCTGCCAGCCAAGCCTGTGAACATCACAGCCGAGGACGGCCGGGCCGTCCTCACCTGCGGCAGCGCCACGTTCACCTTGCTGACGATGCCGGAGGACGAGTACCCGGCCCTGCCCGAGATGCCTCCGGCTGCCGGCACGATCGGCAGCGACGCGTTCGCTACTGCGGTGAGCCAGTCGGCGACCGCGGCCGGCCGCGATGACACGCTGCCTGCGCTGACCGGGGTGCGGATCGAGATCGAAGGCGACACCATCACCCTGGTGTCGACGGATAGGTACCGCCTTGCAGTTCGCGAGCTGCGCTGGTCGCCTACCAACCCGGAGCTGACGGCCGCGATGCTGGTGCCGGCTAAAGCCCTGGCTGACACAGCCCGGTCGCTGACAAGCAGCGCTCAGGTGTCGATCGCGCTCGCGCTGCCGGGAACGGAAGGCAGCGGCGGCGACGGAATGATCGGGTTCGAGGGCGCAGGCCGCCGGACCACGACCCGGCTCCTGTCCGGCGAGTTCCCCCGCTACCAGAACCTGCTGCCCAAGACGGTGAACGCCGCGGCTCAGCTGCCAGTAAGCCTGCTATCCGAGTCGGTCAAGCGCGTCGCGCTGGTGGCGGAGCGGAACACGCCGGTGCGCCTCGCCTTCAGCGCCGGCCAGCTCATGCTGGAGGCCGGGACCGGTGACGAGGCTCAGGCTGAGGAGATCATCGAGGCTGAGTTCTCCGGCGACGACCTCTCGATCGCCTTTAACCCGCAGTACCTGCTCGACGGCCTGGCGGCGATCGACTCCGACACCGTCCGTATCTCGTTCACCGAGCCCGGTAAGCCCGCGCTGCTTACGGGCAAGCCCGGTCCTGACGGCAATCCGGAGTTCCGGTACCTGCTGATGCCGATCCGCCTCGGCGGCTGAGTCCAGTGATGCCGTGTGCCGTGATGCCGAGTGCCGTGATGCCGAGTGCCGTGATGCGGGAGCTAGTGTCGCTGGCGTGCACCTGACCCGGCTCTCGCTCACGGACTTCCGCAGCTACCGGGAGGCGGATGTGACGCTCGGGCCGGGTGTGACCACGTTCCAGGGCTCTAACGGCCAGGGCAAGACCAACCTGGTGGAGGCGGCTGGCTATCTCGCGACGTTCGGGAGCCACCGCGTGGCGACCGATGCGCCGCTCATCCGGCAGGGCGCCGAGCGGGCCATCCTGCGGGGGCTGATCTCTGCGGCTGGGCGAGACAGCCTGCTCGAGATAGAGATCAATCCTGGCCGGGCGAACCGGGTCCGGCTGAACCGGGCCCCAGCACCGCGGCCGCGCGAGGTTCTTGGCGTATTGCGGTGCGTGCTGTTCGCTCCTGAGGACATCGCCGTCGTGAAGGGTGACCCCGATCAACGGCGCCGTTATCTCGACGACCTCCTTGTCGCCATGCGGCCCCGGTATGCCGGTGTCCGCGCCGACTACGAGCGGGTACTTCGACAGCGAACTGCCCTGCTCAAGTCCGCCAGAGCCAGGGGCGCGGTCCCGCCAGGTGCGCTCGAGGTCTGGGACGACCACCTCGTCGATGCCGGGGTACAGCTCACGGCCGGCCGGCTCCGGCTGGTCCGCGAGCTCAGGCCGTTCGTGACCGCCTGCTACAGCGCAGTGTCGGGTACCGAGCGCGACACTGGCCTGGGGTACCGGATGTCGGCCGCGGCCAGCGCTGGGTCCCGGGTTCCCGCGGGCGATGCCGGCACCGACCCCGACCTCCGCGTCGCCCCGGACCTCCGCGCCGACCCGGACGGCGGCGCCGGTCTCGGCCCGGACCCAGAGCCAGACCCGGACAAGCTGGCCTTCACACTGCGCGAGGCCCTGGCAGCGCGCCGCCGGGCCGAGCTTGAACGCGCTGTCTGCCTGGTCGGCCCGCACCGTGACGAGCTGGAGCTGAGGATTGGCGGCCTGCCCGCCCGCGGCTACGCCAGCCACGGCGAGTCCTGGTCGCTCGCGCTCGCACTGCGGCTGGCTGGCTACCAGCTGCTTCGCTCCGGCGGGGAGGACCCGGTGCTTTTGCTGGACGACGTGTTCGCCGAGCTGGACAGCGGCCGTCGGGACCGGCTCGCCGAGCTGGTACGCGATGCGGAACAGGTCCTGGTGACGGCGGCCGTGCCCGAAGACGTGCCGGCCGGCCTGGCAGGGGCAAGATTCAAGGTCGCAGACGGGTTGATCAGCAGTGCCTGAGCAGCCGGGAGACCAGGTCAGCCTGGCTCGTGCGGCGCTCGCCGCGGCGAAGGCGGACGCACGGGCCCGTGGGGTGCGGCCCACGACGCCGCTGCGCCAGTACGGCCGGGCGAGTGAGGCCGAGCGGGCGAACGGGGCCGAGCGGGCGAGCGGGGCCGAGCGGGCGAGCGACGAAGCCACCGGGGCCAGCCCAGAGTCAGGGCCGGGTGAGGGCGGGGCGGGCGGCCCCGTTCCCGGTCAGGGCATCGGCGGGACAACGCTAGCTGGCAAGACTGCGCCCGCCCGCCGCGGTGCTCGCCGTTCTGGCGCCCGGCCCGGCTTCCCCCGGCAGCCGCAGCGGGCCGACCCGCAGCCGCTTGGCGCTGCCATCAACGGCCTGCTGGACGCCGAGGGCTGGGGCCTGGCCGCCGCCACCGGGTCAGTGTTCGGCCGATGGGCGCAGATTGTCGGTTCCGACCTGGCGGCTCACACCACGCCAGAATCGCTGTCGGACGGTGAGCTGACCGTGACCGCCGACTCGACCGCCTGGGCCACCCAGGTGCGCCTGCTCGCGGCCCAGCTCGTGCGACGGCTGAACATGGAGCTCGGAGACGGCACCGTACAGCGGGTAAAAGTCCGCGGACCGGCCACTGGCACGAGGAAGCCAGGCGAGTGGCGCGTGCGGGGTGGCCGCGGCCCGCGGGATACCTACGGGTAGGTCGCCGGCGCGTGGCACGTACGGCTGAGGCTAGCGGCGTGTCCAGGTAAAATGAACAAGCGCACTAGGACCGATGCGCGGTGGGGGTTTGACGCGTCGGCCCTGGATGTTTGCCCTGTTCCAGAGGAGCTTCAGCTTTGTCCTACGACGCACGTTCGATCACGGTCTTGGAAGGCCTGGAGGCCGTCCGCAAACGTCCCGGTATGTATATCGGGTCGACCGGTGAGCGCGGTTTGCACCACCTGGTGACGGAAGTCGTCGACAACGCTGTGGACGAGGCGCTGGCGGGCTTCGCCGACACCATCGAGGTTACGCTGCTCGCCGACGGCGGCGTCCGCGTCTACGACAACGGACGCGGCATTCCCGTCGACGAGCACCCGATTGAGAAGCGGCCGGCCGTGGAGGTCGTGCTGACGACGCTGCACGCGGGCGGCAAGTTCGACAGCCAGTCCTATGCGGTGTCCGGCGGCCTGCACGGCGTCGGTGTCTCGGTCGTGAACGCGCTGTCCACCCGGCTCGATGTGGAGATCTGGAAGGACGGCTACGTCTGGCGCCAGTCCTACGAGCTGAGCGAGCCGGTCACGCAGGTGATCCGGGGCGAGCAGACCGACCAGACCGGCACGATAATCACGTTCTGGCCTGATGGCAGCATCTTCGAGACGACAGAGTGGTCATTCGAGACGCTGTCGCGGCGGATGCAGGAGATGGCGTTCCTCAATCGCGGGCTGTCGATCACCATTTCCGACGAGCGGCCCGAGCACATCACGCCGGACGCACCTAGCACGGTCACATTCCACTACGACGGCGGCATCGCCGACTTCGTCACCTACCTGAACGCCACCAAGGAGCCCGTCCACGAGTCGGTCATCGACTTCGGCGAGGAGGGCGATGGCATCTCGGCGGAGATCGCGATGCAGTGGACCGGGTCCTATTCCGAGTCCGTGCACACGTTCGCCAACACGATCAATACGGCTGAGGGCGGGACCCACGAGGAAGGCTTCCGCTCGGCGCTGACGACAATCGTCAACAGGTGGGCGCGCGACCAGAACCTGATCCGGGAGAAGGATGACAACCTGGCAGGCGAGGACGTCCGGGAGGGCCTCACCGCAATCGTTCACGTGAAGCTTTCCGAGCCGCAGTTCGAGGGCCAGACCAAGCAGAAGCTAGGTAACACTGTTGCGAGGTCCTTCGTCCAGAAGGTCTGCAATGACCATCTGAGGGACTGGTTCGAACGCAACCCCGGCGAGGCCAAGGCCATTGTGCTGAAGGCCACCCAGGCGGCCAGGGCGCGGCTCGCCGCCCGGCAGGCGAGGGACCTCACGCGCAAGAGCGCGATGGGTGGATCCGGCCTGCCCGGCAAGCTGGCCGACTGCCAGTCCGGCGACCCGAAGATCTGCGAGATCTACGTCGTCGAGGGTGACTCGGCTGGCGGCTCAGCCAAGGGCGGCCGCGACTCGAAATTCCAGGCCATCCTGCCCATCCGCGGCAAGATCCTGAACGTCGAGAAGGCCAGGATCGACCGGGTGCTGAAGAACAACGAGGTCCAGGCGATGATCACGGCCCTCGGGACCGGGATCCACGACGAGTTCGACATCTCAAAGCTGCGGTATTACCACATCATCCTGATGGCCGACGCCGACGTGGACGGGCAGCACATCACCACGCTGCTGCTGACCCTGCTGTTCCGGTTTATGAAGCCGCTCATCGAGGCCGGCCACGTGTACCTAGCGCAGCCGCCGCTCTACAAGATCAAGTGGGACGGCCGCGGTACCCCGCCTAGCTACGCCTACTCCGACAAGGAGCGCGACGCCGTCATCGACGCCGGCATCGCAGAAGGCCGCCGGGATCCCCGGACGCGCGATGGCGTCCAGCGGTACAAGGGGCTCGGCGAGATGAACGCCACCGAACTGTGGGACACCACCATGGACCCGGCCCGGCGGCTACTCAAGCAGGTCACCGTGGACGACGCGGCGCAGGCCGACGAGATGTTCAGCGTGCTCATGGGTGAGGACGTCGAGGCGAGGCGGTCGTTCATTCAGCGCAACGCCAAGGACGTCAAGTTCCTGGACATCTAATGATGGGAACGGGGCCGTACCCGTCGGCGTCAGCCTGCCGGCGCGCGGTCGAGGGAAGGACTTGTAAGTGCCAGACGTGACCACGCCGGAAGCTCCATCCGAGGGACGGGGCCGCATCGAGCCCGTCGACATCGGCGTCGAGATGCAGCGCAGCTTCCTCGACTATGCAATGTCTGTCATAGTCGGCCGGGCGCTGCCGGATGTCCGAGACGGCCTCAAGCCGGTCCACATCCGGATCTTGTACGCGATGTACGACGGCCTGTACCGCCCGGATCGCGGCTATAACAAATGTGCCCGCGTCGTCGGCGACGTGATGGGCAACTACCACCCGCACGGCGACTCGGCCATCTACGACACGCTCGTCCGGCTGGCCCAGGACTGGGCCATGCGGATGCCGCTCATCGACGGCCAGGGCAACTTCGGCTCGCCGGGCAACGATCCGGCCGCGGCGATGCGCTACACAGAGTGCCGGCTCAGCCCGCTGGCCATGGAGATGTTGCGGGACATCGACAAGGAGACTGTCGACTTCCGCCCGAACTATGACGGCCGGTCTGCGGAGCCTGTCGTGCTGCCCGCCAGGTTCCCCAACCTGCTGGTGAACGGATCCGAGGGCATCGCGGTGGCGATGGCCACCAAGATCCCGCCGCACAACCTGCGTGAAGTCGCGGCCGGCGCGCAGTGGTGCTTGCAGAACTTTGATGCGACCGACGAGGAGCTGCTGGACGCGCTGCTGGAGCGGATCAAGGGCCCGGACTTCCCGACGGCGGCCCAGATCGTCGGGCGCCGCGGTATCCAGGATGCCTACCGGACGGGCCGCGGCTCGATCACGATGCGCGCCGTGGTCGAGGTAGAAGAGGACAGCAGGGGTCGCCCCTGCCTTGTCGTGACCGAGCTGCCGTTCCAGGTCAACCCAGACAGCCTGATCGAGAAGATCGCCGAGCTCGCGACCGAGGGCCGGATCTCCGGCATCGCTAATGTGCAGGACGAAACCAGCGCGCGGGTGGGCCGCCGGATCGTGATCGTGCTCAAGCGCGACGCGGTGGCGAAGGTCGTGCTCAACAACCTGTACAAGCACACACAGCTCCAGGACACCTTCGGCGCCAACATGGTCGCGCTCGTCGATGGCGTGCCGCGGACGCTCCGGGTGGACCAGATGATCCGGTACTGGGTCAGTCACCAGATCGAGGTCATCATCCGGCGCACGCAGTACCTGCTGCGCGAGGCTCAGCGACGGGCGCACATCGTCGGCGCGCTGGTCAAGGCGCTCGACCAGATCGACGCAGTGATCGCGCTGATCCGAGCCAGCGAGTCGGCCGCCGCGGCTCAGCAGGGCCTGATGGACCTGCTGGACATCGATGAGGTCCAGGCGCGGGCCATCCTCGACATGCAGCTGCGCAAGCTCGCCGCCCTGGAGCGGCAGCAGCTCGTGGACGAGTACGAGGAGCTGATGGCCCAGATCGCCGACTACGAGGCCATCCTGGCCTCGCCTGAGCGGCAGCGGCAGATCGTCAGTACCGAACTGGCCGAGATCACCGACAAGTACGGCGACGACCGGCGGACCGAGATCATCGCCTACGACGGCGACATGTCCATGGAGGACTTGATCGCTGAAGAGGATGTCGTCGTCACGATCACCCGCGGCGGCTATGCCAAGCGCACCAAGGCAGACCTGTACCGTGCGCAGCGGCGTGGCGGCAAGGGCGTGCGGGGCGCGCAACTGCGGACCGACGACATCGTGGACCACTTCTTCGTGACGACGACGCACCACTGGATCCTGTTCTTCACGAACAAGGGTCGCGTGTACCGCGCGAAGGCCTACGAGCTGCCGGAGGCGGCTCGTGACGCGCGGGGCCAGCATGTGGCGAACCTGCTGGCGTTCCAGCCTGACGAGCACATCGCCGAGGTGCTGGCGCTGCGCGACTACGAGGTCGCGCCCTACCTGGTACTCGCCACGTTGTCGGGCCTGGTGAAGAAGTCCCGGCTGACGGACTTCGACTCTTCGCGCGCGGGCGGGATCATCGCCATCAACCTGCGCGACGACGACGAGGTGATCGCGGCCAGGCTGGTGTCGGCCGATCAGGACCTGCTGCTCGTGAGCAAGCACGCCCAGGCGATCAGGTTCCGCGCGAGCGACGACGCTCTGCGGCCGATGGGGCGCGCCACGTCCGGCGTGATCGGGATGCGGTTCACCAACGGTGACCAGCTTCTCGGCATGCACGTGGTGGACGAGGGCGCTGATGTACTCGTCGCCACCGGCGGCGGCTATGCGAAGCGAACCCCGGCCGACCAGTATCCCGTCAAGGGGCGCGGTGGCCTCGGTGTCGTCACGGCCCGAATCGTCGAGGCCCGCGGCGAGCTGATCGGCGCGCTCATGGTCCACCCGGATGACGAGGTGTTCGCCATCACATCAGCGGGCGGCGTGATCAGGACTGCGGCATCGGAGATCAAGCTCTCCGGCCGTCAGACCATGGGCGTCCGCCTCGTGAATCTCGGCGAAGGTCAGAGCCTGGTGGCGATCGCCAGGAACGCCGAGGCTATCGACAACACGCTTGTGGCTGACGCTGACGTCGACGCCGAGGCTGACATTGACGTTGAGGCTGACGCTGACGTCGACGCTGACGCCGACCTTGCGGCGGCTGATTCCGCGGATGCGGAGCTTCTCGATGAAGCCAACGCCATCGACGGCCCCGAGGTTTCTGATTCGGAGGCCGGCGATGCGGAAGATGATGGAGACTCAGAGTAACCATTCGGCGATTCGCCCGGCGGTTGATGGTATCGAAAAAGGATCATGCCTGGTAGGCGAGTTGACGTACCGTGTATCGTGCCGAAAGAACACAAAATGCTGAGTGGTTCCGGGGGATCCCGGACTGCTGCGCTGCCTCGGGGAAGACCGCCTGAACGGCGGCGTCGCTTGGCGCAACGATCGGGTCCGCTCGGGCGTCATAACAAGAAGTCGTAGAAGACGTTCTGATTCGCGCGAATCAGACTCAGCTGGCTGGGGATAACCCCGTGTCAGTGAACGGTGCGGAGGAGGACGGGGTGGAGAACCGCGTGGACACGCCATCGCGGGGGCCGGGCGAGCGTCCTGGTAGCTCGCAGGCAGCCGAGGACTCGGACAAAGACGCGGCTCCAGTCGCCTCCACAGTCGGCACGTCGGCTGCCGGTGCTAGCGGCCAGGCATTCGGCGCAGACTCGGCGAAGCAGCCCGACCCGGCAGTGACTCGCCCCAACCCGGTCGTCACGGCAGACGCGCCGCCGCCCGCTGGTCCTTCAGCGCCGCTCTACAGGCCGACCGCGAGCGAGCCGCCGCCGTCGCTCATGGCGGCGCGGCCTCCGTCGGCCAACGGCGGTGCGAGCGCCCAGGCGGCGCTCGCAGGCGCGGCGAACGGCGCCCGTGGCCTGGCAGCTAAGGTCGGCTCCTCCTTCGCTGGCATCACCAAGCCGAAGCCGAAGCCCAGAGGCCCGCAGGTTCGTCGGCCCAACCAGACAGCGTCCAAGGGCGCGGCCGCGCGGCAGCAGCAAGCCACCAGGCCTCAACCCGGATCGCAGCAGACCCGGAGCGCCCTGCTCAGCCTCCAGCGCGTCGAGCCCATGTCGGTGATGAAGTTCAGCTTCCTGATCTCGCTCGTCGCCTGGGTAGTGCTGTTCGTCGCGGTGGCGATCGTCTACTACTCGCTGTCCAAGCTCGGTGTGTTCGCCAAGATCGAGCAGACAGTCGGCCTGGTGACCTACAACAAGAACCACCCTGGGGCGAACGCCGCCAGCTGGTTCCGCGCCTCGCGCGTGCTCGAGTACACCGCCCTCGTCTGCACGATCAACGCCGTCTTGTTCACGGCGCTCGCGACCGTCGGTGCGGTCCTATACAACCTGATCACAGCGCTCACAGGCGGCGTCGAGGTAACCCTGAGGGAATCCGACTGAGCACCTAGTCCCAGCTTGCGGTAACCTAAGCCGGCGCGCCAGATGCAGGCGAGGCTGGTGCAAGTTCGGGCCTGTAGCTCAGACGGTTAGAGCGCTTCCCTGATAAGGAAGAGGTCAGAGGTTCAAGTCCTCTCAGGCCCACTCAGCGGTCCAGGCCCTAATCGGAAGCCTTCCCACTTACTGCAGGCCGGGGAGGCATACATTGCAAGACGATCAGTTCAGTCGGGCGCTTGAGATGCTCGATAACGGCTGTCTTCCTGACTCGGCGGTCGATGCCGAGCACGCGCTGCTGATGTTGGCCCAGCGTTACGCGTATGTCTTCCCCAGTGATTCCACGCTGGCCATGCTTGCCGGGCTGGGACCACTAGTCGAGATCGGCGCCGGCACGGGATACTGGGCACACAGGCTGCGCGCGATCGGCGTGGATATCGTCGCCTTCGACCAGGTGCCCGTCGACGGGGAGCGCCCGAACAGGTACCACTCGCGGATCCGGCCGTGGACCCACGTCGAGCAGGGCGATCAGACCGTGTTGTCCAGATACGCGGATCGTCGGCTGTTCCTGTGCTGGCCACCATTGTTCTCGTCGCTGGGTGACTGCCTGACGTACTACTCCGGCGACACCGTCGCCTACATCGGGGACGGCGGCTATCGCACCGCCAGGCTTGACCACTTGCACGAAGCCTTCACGAAGGTGGCCGCGGCGCCGGTCAGGGCACTCGATCCCTACCCTGGCGTCCGGCCCCAGCTCACGATCTGGCAGCGAACGGGCCGTGCCTGGGCACTCCGCACGGCCTGAACTTCGGTTCTCGTCAGGGTCGGATCAGGGTGTTCCCCAATGGTCTGAGGCTGGTTGGCGCCGTCAGACTGGATCGGAACTGGTCTCCCATCGAGACCACCACCGCGAGACCAACACCGCGAGACCGACACCGCGAAACCGACACCACGAAAGCCGGCACCACGATGTACGAAGAGAACGATTACAGTATCGACGCGGCCGAACAGCTAGCCGAACACGACCCCGCGGCTGCCGCCGAGGCCTTCTCCGCCATCGCTCGCGATCCGGACGTCGGCGACGAGGTGCGCCTGTCCGCCGCCGAGCAGATCGCGGCCGTCGATGCGCGCGCCGCGGCCGAGGCCTTCTCCGCCATCGCTCGCGACCCGGACGTCGGCGACGAGGTGCGCCTGTCCGCCGCCGAGCAGACTCGCGGCCGTCGATGCGCGTGTCGCGGCTCCGGCGTGCCTGGCCATTGCTCGCGACCGGGAGGTCGGCGACGAGGTGCGCCTCTCGGCCGCTGAGCTGCTGGCTGCGGTCGACCCGGGCGCGGCGGCTCCGGCGTGCCTGGCCATCGTCAACGACGGGGAGGTCGGCGACGAGGTGCGCCTGTCCGCCGCCGAGCAACTCGCGGCCCTCAGCCCGAGGGCTTGAACCCGCCCGTAGGTTAGACAGCGCTCGGATTTCGAGAGCCGGTCGGGGACCGGCCGTGCTCATCAGCAGACTTCGAGAAGTCGCTCAAGCGTGCGGCGACCGACGGAGGACATGGTGGGATTGCTTGTGGCGTAGTACCAAACGAGGCCCATGGCTTGCGCAAATGCCCATGCCTTGCCGCGTTCCCACTCCAGGTCATCGCAGTCGAGGTCGCTACGCAAAACCTCTCGCGGTCCGATCTCCAGCAGATGCCAGGCGCCGACAAGATCAAGCGCGGAATCGGCGGGTCCAAGGCCGCCAACATCAATGACACCCGCGAGGCGCCCATCCGCCACGAGCACATTTCCTGGCACCAGGTCGCCGTGGGTCATGACGTCAGCGTTAGCACCCCTGGGCGCCGAACGCAGCGCTCGCCAGATCCGGCGAAGTCGCGGTACGTCGAGCAAACCCTCGCTTCGCGAGAAGCACGTGTCCAACCACTCGTCCTCGGAGGTTAGCTCGCCTCCGCGGCCCGAGCCCGAGCCCGCGAAGGTGCGGCCACGGGTGTCGATCGTGCGAACGCCGCGAATGAACTCGGCAAGGTCATGGGCAAAAGCCACAGATTGGCCTGGGTCAGCGTCGCTGGCGACGGTACCGGGCACCCAAGTCTGAACCGACCAAGGCAGCGGATAACCCGGGCCGGGCTCTCCCAGCACGACGGGCTTCGGAGTCGGGAAGCGCGTGCTTCCGGCCAGCTCACGGGCTGCCTCCGCTTCCGACTCGAGCCACCGGCGCGTCTCAGCGACGTCGCCTGGCTTGAGCGGGAATCGGGCCACCAGCTGGTCTCCGATGCGAAACAGCGCGTTGACCGTTCCGTGCGATGGCACTGCCCGAACAGGTAGGTCTGTCCAGGCGGGGAACTGGTCCGCAACCAACGCTCTGACGGTGCCGATCGTCACTGTCAGCTGGTTGGGATGCATCAGCACGGGCCCAGCATTCCGCACGCCCTAGCCGTCACGACCAAGCTTGGGCCGGGCCATCAGGTAGTCGCTCCAGTGCCGGTCCTCAGGCGTTCTTGCCTGGCGGCTGCCGCGGCGCTGAACAGCTCCTTGTAGTCATAGGCAGCTTCGGGTTTGGCGCGCACGGCGGCATCGATTGTCTTGGCGTCCTCGCCGACGAGGATCCGCCACGCGCCCGACCGTACGCCGTCCAGAATGACGGTCGCTGCCTGCGCCGCGCTCATCGGTGCCTTGTCCCGGAAGTCGGTTTCCCAACCCGCGACCAGCTGACGCAACTCGTCGGCTGACGCGCCCTCGGCCAGCAGGCCAGCGCGGACGAGCCGGGATCGCGCGTCGGCGGGGATCAGTTCGTCGAGCTGGGCGTCAGTCATCTGACCAGGTTCCGGCACACCGCGCGCACGACGGCTGTTGGCGAGGATGTCAGTACCCACGTGTCCGGGCATCACAACGGCGACCCTGACGCCGGGAGCGTTGACGCGTAGGTCCTCAATGAGCGATTCGGTGAAGCCCCGCACCGCGAATTTGGCCGTGCTGTAGGCGGTATTAGGCATACCTGGGCCCACCGACGCCCAGAATCCGGCGACGCTGCTGGTGTTGACGAGGACGCCATCGCCGCTTGCGATCAGGAGCGGCAGGAACACGCGGGCACAGTAATACACGCCCCACCAGTCGACGGCGAACGCGTGCTCCCACTCCTCGCGCTGGTCGCGGACAAAGCTGCCCCCGCCACCGATGCCTGCGTTGCTGAAGACCACGTCGACGTGATCGCTGACGTGCTCCGCCAGCAGATCATCGCGGAACCGCAGTACCTGCGCCTCATCGGAGACGTCACACGCATGGGCAGTGATACGGACACCGAGCGCCGCATCCGCCTGCGCCATCGTTGCCGATTCTGCGACGGCTTCCGCGTGCCAGTCGCATGCTGCAACCGAGCATCCCTCGGCCGCCAGTTGACGGACAAGCTCGCGACCCATGCCCGAGCCACCGCCTGTCACCACCGCTAGCTTCCCGGTGAACGAATCCACAGCTGAGCACCTCCCGACGGTCGTGAATCGTCAGCGAACGCATCGTTCGCACGAGCGGCCTCGGCGACTCCTGCGCGGCTAGCAATGATGGTTTCCTGCTGTGTCGCCGGTCGTCAACGATCAGGGGTTCGGGGTAACAATGGAATGCTGGCTGTTCGTCCAGCAGCGATAGGCAGGTGAAGCTAATGGGCCGTCGGCTACGCGCAGCTCTCAATCCGTTGTCGACCGCGCTGAGCAGATGGTGGTGCAGTTCAGCTGTGCGTCGCCTCCTGACCGGATACGGACCGACGGCCAGCCAGCGGCGGTCAGCCGGCCGTAGGTCCAGGCCAGCGGCTGCCGCCGTATCCGCCGAGGAGATGCGGGCTCGCAGGGCAGCGATCGACGAGTTGCTGGCCTCAGACACGCTCGATGACAACGGGTAGCAACCCGCCTTCGTCCGCTCGGCGGCTATGTACTTACGGGCACACCCGCCCATTGCGCTCGAAGGCCGCGTGCGTCAGCGGCATCAGGTGAGTCCAGATCGCTTCCATCTGTTCAGCCACCATCTCGATCTCTCGCTGCGGGAACGATGGGAAGGTGGCGTCCGGATCCTTCACGCGCAGCGACAGGAAGTTCATCAGCGCCCGCGAATTGCACGTCGCATACATCGAGGAGTAGAGGCCGACTGGCAAGACAGTGCGGGCGACTTCGCGCGCCACGCCCGCGTCGAGCATTTCCAGGTATGCCGCGTAGGACTGACGACATGACGCTTCTACGGCCTCGGCCACCAGCGCGTGTTGCGCAGTCGTGCCTTCGGTGAAGACGTAAGCGCCCGGCTTGCCGCTCTGCACCAGCTTGCGATCCGCGCCAGGTACATAGAAGACGGGCTCGAGCTTGCGGTACCGGCCGCTCTCCTCGTTGTAGCTGAAGGTGCGATGGCGCATGAATTCGCGAAACACGAAGATCGGCGCACTTACGTAGAAGGTCATCGTCGAGTGCTCGAACGGAGTGCCGTGCCGGTCGCGCATCAGGAAGTTGATCAAACCCGCGGACCGCTCGGCGTCGCCGTTAACGTCGGCTAGCGACTGCTCGCCCTTGGTCGACACTCGCGCAGCCCAGATGACGTCTGCGTCCGACGCGGAGTGCTTGACCAGCTCGACCGTCATCTCGCTGCGGAAGGTTATGTCCGGCACGGTCGCCATTGTGCTCGCTGCCATCGCCAGTTCCATCGGCGCACCCTCTCCTCACGCTGATCCCAGGACCCATCATGTCGGCCGCTGCCGACAAAAGTTGCTAGGACGCACCGCCAGGGGCCCGAGCATGTCGAACGAGCCCGGAGCGAGCCGGCGCGCCAATTAAGAGATCACTTAATCTCGCGTCGCGGCCTCTCGCCGGGCGGGGTTAGAGTCGAGTAACGGCACGTGGGCTGGAGGGATGTCCGATATGAGCGCAGAGCCTGCTGAGGCGCTTGACGTCCTGCGCAACGTCTGGCGCAGCAATGGCCAAGGCGCCGCTGACCTGGTTGACCCAAGCGGCGAGCAGAAGACGTGTAAGCGCATGTCCGAGGCTGGTGTCGGATACGACGATTTCGCCGCCGGCGACGAGGACCTCAACGCCGCATGGCGTGCCAGGCTCGAGCGAGAGGGCAAGCTCAACCCGTCCGGCGGCACCATCCGTGACCTTGTGATGGGGTCAGTCGACGCGAGCTGACCTGAGCACCTGACGGCGAGGAGATTCGCTCGGTGGAATACCCCGGAACCGTCGGTGAGCTAACCGAGGGACTGCGGCACGGCGGTTATCTGGCTGACCGTGGGCTTGCTACTTCGCTGCTGGTTTCGCTCTCGCTGCACCGGCCCGTGCTGCTCGAAGGCGAGGTCGGCGTCGGCAAGACCGAGGTCGCCAAGGTGCTGGCTGACGTGTATGGCAAGAACTTGATCCGCCTGCAGTGCTACGAAGGCATCGACACCAACCAGGCGCTGTACGAGTGGGACTACGCCCGGCAGATGCTCCAGATCCGGGCCCTATCCGAGCGCCAGGCCGCCGACGAGCAGGCGGTCGATAAGCTGTTCGGCCCGAAATTCCTGCTGGAGCGGCCACTGCTTGCCGCTGTTAGAGCTGGCGAGCGCGCGGTGCTGTTGATTGACGAGGTTGACAGGGCCGACGACGAGTTCGAAGCCTTCTTGCTTGAGGTCCTGTCCGACTTCCAGATCAGCATCCCCGAGATCGGCACCATCAAGGCGCAGTCCGCGCCCGCAGTGATCCTCACCTCGAACCGGACCAGGGAACTGCATGACGCGCTCCGCCGCCGCTGCCTCTATCACTGGATCGGCTATCCGGCGGCCGAGCGTGAGGTAGAAATCGTGCTCGTACGCGAGCCGGCAGCAGCGGAGCACTTGACCCGGAAGGTCGTCGCTGCGGTCCACCGGCTACGTGAGCTGGACCTAGCCAAACCGCCAGGCGTGGCAGAGACCATCGACTGGGTACGCACCCTGAGCTTCCTCGGCGAGGCCGACCTGACTCCGCAGGCCGCCGATGACACGTTGGGGGCGGTCATCAAGGACCGCGACGACCTCGATCTCGTGCGCGACAACCTGGCAGAGATCACCTCCGGTGCCTGAGCAGGCGACCGCGCAGGCGCCGTTGCCGGCCCTGCTCGTCGACTTCTCTCGCGAGCTGCGTGCTGCCGGGCTGACAGTCGGCACGGGTGACATCCTCACCTACTGCTCAGCCATGATGCCGCTGGATCCCTGCGATCTGCTTGACCTGTACTGGGCCGGCCGGACGACCTTGGTCAGCCGACGCGACGACATCGGTGTCTACGATCGCGTGTTCCGGCAGTTCTTCCTGGCCGACGGGGCGCCCGCAGCGCACATTCTGACTCTCCGAGCGGCCGCGACAGCGGAGGCCGAAGCGGCGCTCGTCATGCCGGGCACGGAACCGGGACCCGAGCAGGATGAAGAGAAGCCCGTTCTCGGCTGGATGGCTTCGGACGTCGACGCGCTCAAGCACAGGTCGTTCGCGGCATGCACGCCCGCAGAGCTCGCGGCTTTGCGCCGGATCATGACCAGGATCCGGCTGACCCCACCGCGACGGCGAACACGCCGGACGAAGCCGGCCAGCGACGGACGCTCGCCCGATCTGCGGCGGACCATCAGAGACTCGATGCGGATGCACGGCGAGCCGGCTGAGTTGTTCTTCCGCCAGCGCAGGACCAGGCTGCGCCCGCTGATTCTCATCCTCGACGTGTCCGGATCGATGGCCGACTACTCGCGGCATCTGCTGCAGTTCGCGCACACTGCCAAGCACGCGGCCGCGAAGGTCGAGGTGTTCTGCTTCGGCACGAGGCTGACACGGATCACCAAGGCCCTGGAGCAGCGGCGGCCTGACAGCGCACTTGAGCAGGCAGCCAGGACCGTGGTCGACTGGGATGGCGGGACGCGCATCGGCGAGTCGCTGGATACCTTTGTGCGGCGCTGGGGACGCGGTGGGCTGTGTCGGGGCGGCGTCGTGGTGATCTGCTCGGACGGGCTGGACCGGGGTGATCCGGAGCAACTAGCGACCGCGATGGCGCGGCTCTCGCGGCTGTGCTATCGGATCGTCTGGCTGAATCCGCACAAGGGTGATGACCCGCACTTCCGACCGAGCACACTGGGCATGATGGTGGCAGCGCCGTATATCGACGAGCTGCTATCGGGTCACGATCTGGCCAGCCTGGAGCAACTCGCCGAGATGCTGCCGAACTTGAACTGACGTCCGGAACTGAAAGCTCGAACCGATGTCCGAAACTGGCGTCTCGAACTAGGGTCCGGAAATGATGAGGAGCGTCCCGTGCGGTGGAGTGTAGGCATTGAAGCTGAGGGCGACCGGATTCTGACACGCGAGGACGTCGTGGAGCTAGCGGACGCAATCGCCGCGAGCAACGGCATTGCCACCGGGATCGGTACCAGCAGATACGGCGCGCAACTGGTCGTCGAGGCCGACAGCCGCGACGACGCCATCGTCCTGGCCACGCGCACGTTCCAAGCCGCGGCGATCACGGCGGGATTGCCGCCCGCGCCGGTCGTGCGCACCGAAGCCATCAGCGAGGCCGAGGAGGGGGCCGGCCTCCAGTGATCCGGCTGGGCTCGCTCGCGGGCTACCCGTTCGAGGGACCGAGGCTGCTCGGCGGCTGGACTCCGCCGCCCGCCGCGGCGGTGTACGCGATCGTCTACAAGCCCCATCCGGACACTAAGCCCGAACGCTATGCCGTCATCTACGTCGGCCATTCCGATGACCTGACCACCGAGCGCTTCCCCTTCCAGCACCCGCGGGCTAGCTGCTGGATCAGGCGGGCAGGCTCGAAATGGAAGATCTACATCTGCACATTTGTCGTGCCTGGTGGGAACAGGCCGCACCGCGAGCAGATCGCGAGGGAACTCCTGGCCACCTACCACCCGAGCTGCAACGACGAGCAGTACGACAACGCCTGGGAAGAGCACTGGATTGGCGAGTACTCGGCACCAACTACGGCGCCAGTCGCGCGCCGGGGACCCGACCAATCCGGGCATTCCTGAGACAAGCCGTCTGCATCCGCGAGTGTTGTGAGTGCGATCGCATACCGTCCGCGTCAGCGACACCGCATCACGGCTGCGTCGGGCGTGAGCGGCCAGCCGACCATTCAGAAGGGAGACCACACCCACATGACGGATCCGCTCATTCTCGACCAGGTCAACCTCGTCGTCTCAGACATGGAAGCCACCGTGGCTTTCTACCGTCGCCTGGGACTGACTATCCCGGACACAGACGCCGCCTTCCAGATCCACCATCGATCGGCCCAGGTTCCGGGCGATGTCGATCTCGACTTCGACAGCGCCGAGTTCGCTCATCGCTGGGACACAGGATGGAAGACAGGCGCCGGCGTGGTGCTCGGCTTCAAGGTTGACAGCAGAGAGCGGGTCGATGCCATCTATTCCGACCTGACCGGCGCTGGCTACCGAGGACAGCAGGAGCCGTACGACGCCTTCTGGGGGGCTCGCTATGCCATCGTCTCGGATCCCGACGGCAACGCTGTAGGCATCATGAGTCCAGTCGATCCGGCCCGTCGTTCGGACCCAGCTTTTCCGTGACTCCGCCTAGTCGAGGTTATGCAGCTCGCCCCAGCTCTTCAGCTCCTCTTAATAGGTCGAGCCAACATCAGCCGCCGCGCCGTTTGGCATGGCTGGGACCGGAATCCGGTCGTGCCGGTGTTCCGGTCCGTGCCTGGATGCGTGGTGCGGTGGGGGTGGTCAGGCGGCTTGGGGGGTGGCGGGTGGCTGTGGAGGGTTTTGGTGCCGTCGGGGCTGACGGCGGTGGTGGTGCCGTCGGGGTGGAGGGTGAGCTGCCAGTTCCAGCGGTGGATCGCGACGTGGTGGTGGAATCGGCAGAGAAGGGCGAGGTTACCGAGGGCGTGCCGGCCGCCGTCTTTGCGGTGGATGATGTGGTGGACGTCGCAGCCGGCGGCGGGCAGGTCGCAGCCGGGGAACCGGCAGTGCTGGTCGCGTTTGCGGACCGCGCGGCGCAGGTGGACGGGGATGGTGTCCTGGGTGCCGGCGATGTCGAGGGGGAGGCTGATGCTGGCGGCCGGGCTGCCGGGCTTGCGGCGGAGCAGGGCCGCGTGGCCGGCCGGGCCGGACAGCAGGGCGATGGCCTGCTGGAGGATGATGCCGTGCCGGCCGGCGGCGGGCCGGGCGGCGGCGGCGGCGGCGGCCAGGCCCGGTAGTCGCGGCCGGCGAGGCGCTCCAGGAGGTCGTAGTCGACGTGGCCGGTGACGACGGGCTGGATCGCGGCGTCGCAGGCAGCGCCGGGGCCGGCCGCGCTGCCGGCGCCGTTGCGGGCGAGCTCATCCAGGGTGATGCTCAGCTCGAGCCGGACGGGCTGGCCGGCCCGCTCGGGCAGGCCGCCGCCGGCGATGAGCCGGGTGCACGCTTCTTCGAGGGCGTCGTGCCGCCGCTGGGTCAGGGTGCGGGTGTCTTCGGGGCCGCGGGCCGGCGACAGGGAGTCCAGCACGGCGCGGACCGCGGCGGTGCAGCGGGCGGTCAGGTCGCCTTCGAGCCGGGCGGTGCCGTCGAAGGTGGTGGCCAGCCGCAGGCCGCGGTCGTCGAACCCGTCGCCGTCGCTGTCGGGGGCGGCGTGCCGGCGGTGCAGTTCCTCGGCCAGCCCGGACAGGTCGGTGAGGCTGAATCCGCGGGCGGCGGCGGCCAGCAGCAGTGCGTCGGCGTCGTCGCGGTGGCCGTCGGGGAGCCGGCCGGTCCAGTCGGTGATCTGCCGGGCCCACGACAGGGAGATCTGCCCGGCGGCCAGCGCCGCGGCGATGAGGGGGTGGGCCTGCAGGTCCCGCATCCGGGCGGCCTGGGCGGCGGCGGCGCGGCGGGTGGCCTGGGTCTGCCAGGTCAGCCACACCCGCGGCGAGCGGTGGCCGTCGCCGGCCAGCCCGCCGCCGGGCACGGTGAACGCTGCCAGGATCCGGGCGTGGGCGGCGGCATGGCGGGACTCGGCGACCGCCAGCGCCCGCAGGCAGTCCGCCTGCAGGCCCGCGGGCCAGTCCGCGGCGTCGGCGTGAGCGAGGAACTCCAGCCCCGCCTGCAGGAAGGCCAGCGCCTGGACCGGATCGCTTGCTTTCACCGTCGTCGGCTGCGGTGTCTGGCTGGCCGCTGCCGGCGGCGCGGCTGTCAGCGGACCGTCGCCGGGCTGGCTGCCGTCTGACCCGCTGCCGGGCTGGCTGGCGTCTGACCCGCTGCCGGGCTGGCTGGCGTCGTCTAAGCTGCCGCTGCCGGGCGCGCTGCGGGGCGCGCTGCCGGGCGGGCTGGCTGATGAGCCGGCGGGCGGTGCTGCGCCGGCCGCCGCATCCGCGAACGCGCCGGCGGACCAGCCGGCCGCCGCTGAGGCGCCGGCCGCCGGGCGGGGCTTGCGCCTTGACCCTGGCGCGCGGCCGGACGGGCCGGCACCCGCGGCCGGGCCGGCAGCAGCAGAAGGGCCGGCAGTAGCAGAAGGGCTGGCAGCAGCGGACGGGCCGGCAGCAGCAGAAGCGCCGGCGGCCAGCGGAGGAACATCACGCGGAACGCCGGGGATAGCCCAGCCGGGATCCGTCGTGACGCCTGGATCGGTCATGACTCCGCCTCCTTCCGCCCGGTCGACAAGACCTTAATCCAACTCGATCACATGTTCGATAATAGCAGTCCCGACTGACATTTTTCCGCCTCTGCTGGGGGCACTTCTGGCTTTTCTGACCCTTCTACTGAGGCCGACCGGCATGTCCGCCACCGCCATCCCGACCCAAGCTCGGCGGCCGTGCAATGCGCAGCCGTAGCCGAGGCCGCAAGCTGCGAACAGCTTCCAACAAGCGGCGAGCCCGCCTCTTGGCCGAGGCGGGCTCGCCGCAGATTAGATAGAGCGTGCTGGCTACCGGGGCACGTACCCCACGGCGTCGTGGAGCCTTGACCTGCGGCTGCCGGACGCTGGCCGCACGGGCTCGGGCACCGCGGGCTCCTCGGGACGCGGCGTCACGTCCGCGACGATCTCCTCGGCCATCCCGTACAGGAGCGGCAGCGCGCCCGCTACGACGCCGCCGGTCCGGTTGATATGTCCGACGCCGGGGCCGATCAGCTTGGCGTTGGCGTCGATGGTACGCACCAGCTCGCCGGACTCTTCCAGGTTCCCGGCGATCCTCGTGAGCAGCGTCCCCACCCAGAACAGGTAGAACGCCAGCGCCCCGATCAAGACGACGACCTCGAGAACTGTCAAGACCACCAGGGTCGTCATGACTTAACCTTTCCGAGCACTCGGCCGAGGAACAGGTGGTGCTCGAGACCCTCCGCGAGCACCGCTTCTACGCCGGTCGCGACCTGCGGTATGAGAACCGTGTCGGATGTGTTAGCGGCGGCAGCCTTCAGAGTGTCGCGTACCTGCACCACGCGGCGGTCGATGATCTTCACGAGGTAGATCAGCAAGCTCAGCAGCGCCGCAACGGCGACAAGAACGATGAGGCCGACGATAAGAGCCCAGACCCAGAGCGTGCGCTCGTGCGCGGGCATGGCTGCTACGAGATGTGCAAAATTCATTGCTCAGCCTCCCAGCCGGGCGCGACCGCGCTGCAGTCCGCCGATGATGATCGTCGCGTGCTCGATGGTCGTCCGAAGCGCGCTGAGGGGTGCGGTGTTGTGCACCGCGTCTTGCAAGGCCGTGTCGATCTTGGGGGCCTCGTCCCCGATCGAACGCGCGAGCAACAGGATCGGCACGACGAGCGCCACGACAACCAGCACGACGACACCGCCGATCGTGAAGCCCAGGATCCAGCCGAAATTGCTGGTACCGCTGCTGGCGGCTACGACGACCGCTGAAGTCATAGGTCTTCTCTCCCTATCCGCGCTCTGACATCCGCGCTCAGACTGTTTCGCAGAAGTCGCGGACCGGCTTCAGGCTCGCGTTCACCGATGTCAGTCGCGCGGGCACTGTGCTGGTCAGTTCCGCGACCGCCTGGACGCCGCCGGTCGTGGCCACAAGCGTCGCGCGGATGGCCCTGAGGTGGAAGATCACCCGCAGCAGGCCTACGGCTGTGATTGCGATGATGAGGGCGGCGATGATGAGCGTCCCCCATGCAGCTGCTGGCATGACCGTATTTCCTTTCTGCTAACCGGCAGCTGGGCTAACCCAGCAGCTTGGCGACGGAGCCCGCGTAGCGGACGGCGCCGACTGAGATCTCGTTGACGGTCTCGTCTGTCGTCGCCAGCGCCTCCGGCACGCCCTGCAGTTCGCCGATGAGGGCAACGCCACCGGACAGGATGTCGTCGGTCGCGTGCCGGATCCGCTCGACAGCGGCGAGGACCCGGTTCAGCAGGAAGATCACGACCGGCAGTACGACGAGCAGCAGGACTGCGTTGCCTATCCACCACAAGACCATGGCTCTGCCTCCTAGCGGGCTGGCTGGTACGGGGCGAAGAAACGACGGAACACGCGCGTCAGCGCCATCCGGGCGGCCCGAAGGCCGAGGGTGAAGCCACGCGCCGGCCGGGCGCCCGCCGCGGCGATCTGCTCGGCGGACTCGCCCCGGTCGATTCGGTTGATCCGGTCCTGCATGTTGACCGAGAAGTCGCGCATGAGCACCGACGTGACGTCCGAGATCATGCCTCGGCCGTACTGGGCCGCCGCGCCGGACAGCTGGAGATCCTGACTGACGTCTACCCGGGTGCCGCGTCCGGAGCGGGCGAGCTGCGCCGTGACGATCATGCTGGCCTGGCCACGGCCCTTTTCCTCGGCGCCGGCGGCATGCACCACGACGCGCTTGGCCGCCTCGTCTCGCTCGGTGATGTCAGCCGTCCCGGCGAACTGAAGCCGGACTGGGCCCATCCGGACAGCCACGCGGCCCTTGTACCTCTCCCCGCCAAGGTCCTCGGTCAGCTCGGCACCGGGTAGACAAGTCGCGACCTGCGGGATGTTCTCGAAGAACTGCCACACCTTCTCGACCGGCTCGGCTACCTCGAAGTCACTCTTGATCAGCATCGTGCCTCGCTCGTGTAGTCAGGAGCTTCCCCACGTAAGCAGCGGGATCGCGCTCGAACGCCTGCCGGCAGCCAGCGCCGCAGAAGTAGTACGTGACGCCGGCATACTGCACCGACATGCTTTCCCGCCCAGCCATGACGGTCATGCCGCAGACCGGATCGGTCGCCTCACCCGACTGGCGCTGAGTTGCATCCCGCTGTTTGCGCCCAGCGCCTCCGGCCGTCCCGGCGCCGCCGTCGGCCCCGGCTGCAACGCTAGTGCCAGGGCCGGCCAACGCACCGGCAGCTCGCAACTGGACAAGCTCGGCCAGGATCGCGACGGCGATCTCCTGGTGGCTGGTGGTGCCGAGGTCGAGCCCGGCCGGGACCCGGACGCGATCAAGCTGGTCCTGGGGCACGCCCCTGTCGGCGAGGTACCCGAGCACCGCCATGCCGCGCTTGCGCGAGCCCACGAGGCCGAGGTAGGCGGGATGGGCGGCGATCGCGCGCTCTAGCAGGCCCTCGTCATTGTGCCCCTGGCTCGCCACGACGACCACGGCGTGCTCGTCGGCGTCCGCGGTCTCAAAGTCGGCGCCGTCGATCAGTTCGCTTCGCCACCCCAGGGTCTGCGCCAGCTGGGCGAGGGTGCGGGCCATCGGCGAGTGTCCCACGACAACAAGATGGGGAACGGGGACGACTGGCTCGATGTAGACCTCAAGCGCGCCCTCGCTCGAGCAGGAGATCGGGACGACCATCATGCCTTCGGGCACTCCGCCGTCGAAGTGGCCCGTGTTGCCAGACTGGCCCGTGCTGCCAGACTGCGCTGCACTGCCAAACTGCGCCGCGCTGCCGAACTGCTCGGGGCTGCCGAGCAGGAGCAGCTTTGCCTCGCCGGTGGCGATGACGCGCTGTGCCTCCCGGATAACGGCGGGCTCGGCGCAGGCACCGCCGATCCAGCCGCGCAGCTCGCCGGCCGCGGTGATGATCGCACGCGAGCCCTGCTGACTCGATGACGGCCCCTGTCGCCATACCACCGTCGCGAGCGCGAACGGCTCGCCGCGCTCCGCCAGGTCCGCGGCCTCGGCCAGTACCCTCCAGCCGTCCATGGCCATCTCGCTAGTCATCGGACCGAACCGGCGGCGCGCCGGATACATCCCGGCGGTATTTGATGGCCTCCCACACGCGGTCGGGCAGCAGCGGCATGTCGATGTTGCGGACGCCGGTGCCTGAGAGGGCGTCCATGACCGCGTTCACGAACGCAGCCGGACCACCGACTGCGGCGCACTCGCCGATCCCCTTCGCGCCAATCGGGTGATGCGGGCACGGCGTGACGACCTCGCTGTGCAGCTCGAAGCCAGGCGTTTCCCAGGCCGTTGGCAGCAGGTAGTCCATGTAGTTCGCCCCGACGCAGTTACCTTCGGCGTCGAACGTAATGAACTGCATGTTGGACATGGCATACGCCTCGGTGAGCCCGCCCATGATCTGTCCCTCGACGATCATGGGGTTGATCCGGACACCGCAGTCGTCGACGGCGACCATCTTGAGCACATCCCAGACGCCCGTCTCCGGGTCGACCTCGACGGTGACGATGTAGACCGCGAAGGGCCATGTCAGGTTCGGCGGATCGTAGTAGGCGGTGTTCTCCAGGCCGGGCTCCATGCCGTCGGGCATGTTGCTGTAGGCCGCTATCGCGCACTCCTGGATCGTGACGCCACGATCGGGAGCGCTGCGGACGTAGAACCGGCCGAGCTCCCACTCGATGTCCTCCTCCGATACCTCGAGGAGGTGCGCGGCCAGTTTCCGGGCCTTGGCCCGGATCTTGCGGGACACCATCGCCACCGCGGCGCCGGCCACCGGCGTGCTCCGGGACGCGTAGGTGCCCATGCCGAACGGGGCGGTATCGGTGTCGCCCTCTTCGACCACGACGTCCTCGGCGGGGATGCCGAGCTCGTGCGCGACGATCTGCGCCCATGTCGTCTCATGGCCCTGACCCTGGCTCTTGGCGCCCGTGCGCAGGATCGCTTTCCCGGTCATGTGGATTTTGAGGTCAGCCGAGTCGAACATCTTGATGCCGAGGATGTCGTACTCACGGCTGTTGCCGGCGCCGAGCGGCTCGGTCATAGTCGAGATGCCGAGGCCGAGCAGCCTGCCGCGCTTCTTGGCCTCAGCCTGCTCGTTGCGGAAGTTTTCGTAGTCGATCGCCTTAAGCCCGACCTCAAGGCACTTGCCGTACTGACCCGAGTCGGTCAGGAACCCAAACGGCGTCCGGTGCGGGAACTGGTCGTCCTGGACGAAGTTCATGGCCCGGAACTGCGCCGGGTCGATGCCGAGGTCGTTGGCGGCCTCGGCGACCATCCGCTCCTGGAAGAACATCGCCTCGGTGACGCGGAACGAGCACCGGTACGCCACACCGCCTGGCGCCTTGTTGCTATACGTGCCGCGCGCCGTCAGGTGGGCGACCGGCACGTCGTAGGCGGCGAACGCGGAGTGCATCAGGCCGATCTTGAATTTGCTGGGCTGCGCATCCGAGAAGAACGCGCCGTGGTCGGCATCGGTATGCATGCGGACGGCGAGGATCTTGCCGTCCTTGCGCAGCGCCATCTCGCCCTTGAGGTAGACGTCTCTGGCGAAGCCCGTCGAGATGAGGTTCCCCGACTTGTCTTCGATCCACTTGACCGGCCGCTCCAGCAGGATCGAGGCCAGGATCGAGCAGACGTAGCCCGGGTAGACGGGCACCTTGTTGCCGAAGCCGCCGCCGATGTCGGGCGAGACAATCCGGATCATGTGCTCAGGTAGCTCGGCGACCATGGCGACCGCGGCGCGGATGATGTGCGGCGCCTGCGTCGTCATGTACACGGTGAGCTTGGACGTGGCCCGGTTGAAGTCGGCAATCGACCCGCAGCACTCGATCGGCGACGGGTGCGAGCGCGGGTAGTGCAGCTCGAGCTTGCTGACCGCGTCGGCCGCCGCGAATGCGCGGTCGGTGCCATCACGGTCGCCGACTTCCCAGTCATAGATGACGTTGTCGGGCTGGTTCTCCTTGTCATCGCGGATGACCGGCGCGCCCTCAGCGACCGCCTGCATCGGGTTGACGATCACCGGCAGTGGCTCGTATTCGACGACGATTGCCTCGCAGGCATCCTTTGCGATGTAGGGATCGTCAGCGATGACGCACGCGACCTCCTGGCCCTGGAACCGCACTTTGTCGGTCGCGAGCACAGCCTGGGTGTCATACGACAGCGTGGGCATCCAGGCAAGGTTGCGGGTCGCCATCATGTCGCCGGTCAGCACGAGCTGGACGCCGGGAATGTCCCAGGCCTTGCTCGCGTCGATCGACTTAATCCGGGCGTGGGCGAGGGGGCTGCGCAGGATCTCCATGTGCAGCATGCCCGGCAGCACGATGTCGTCGGTGTAGTTGCCCTTGCCGCGGATGAACCTGTTGTCCTCCACGCGCCTGCGGCTAGCGCCGAGCCCGCCGATCTTGATCTCGTCTACTGCCTGGGACATATCGTCTTTCCCGTCTTCATCTTGCCCGTCTCAATCCGGCTCGCGGCCGGCCGCCTATCCGGGAACCTGCGAACGTAGCTTCTGGGCTGCCCACAGCACTGACTTGACGATGTTCTGATAGCCGGTGCATCGGCAGAGGTTGCCCGACAGCGCCCACCGCACCTCGTCTTCTGTCGGGTCGGGGTTGCGCTCGAGCAGGGCCTTGGCGGCCATCATCATGCCCGGCGTGCAGAAACCGCACTGCAGGCCGTGTTCCTCTTTGAAACCCTCCTGGAGCGGGTGCAGCTCGCTGGCCGTCGCCAGCCCCTCGACAGTCTGGATGTCGTGGCCGTCGGCCTGGACAGCGAACATCGTGCACGACTTCACGGCCTGGCCGTCGACGAGCACTGTGCAGGCACCGCAGTTGGTCGTGTCGCAGCCGGTGTGCGTGCCGGTCAGCCGCAGGCCCTGTCGGATGAGGTGGGCTAGCAGCAACCGGGGCTCCACCTCGGCGATCTTCTTCTGCCCGTTGATAGTGAACTTGATCCGACGTACTGGTACGTCGCCTGTGGCCTCGTCGCCAAGGTCGTCATAGACCAGGGTCATGTCAGGCCGCCCTCTCCGCCTGGTCGGCGTGGCTCCGGCTGCTGGCAGTCAGGATGCGCTCGACGAACGTCGCGACCATGTGCCGCTTGTACTCGGCGCTGCCGCGGTGATCGGTCCTTGGTCGCGCCGCTGCGGCGGCGAGTTCGGCGGCCTGGCTGATCGACTCAGGCGTCAGCGGCCGGCCGGTGAGCGCCGCTGCCGCCTCAGTGGCGGCGATCGTTGACCCGCCGACACCGGTAAGCCCGATTCCGGCCCTGGTCACGGTGCCGCCGGAGATCTCGACCGCGACCGCGACGCCTACGGTCGCGAAATCACCGACGCGCCGTTCGAGCTTCAGGTAGCCACCGGCTCGCTCGCCCCTGGCGGGCGGGATGGCGGCCTCGACCGCGATTTCGTCTGGGTCGAGCACGTTCTGGAATGGCCCTGTCACGAAGTCGGCGATCGGGATCGACCGTCGGCCGCGGGGGCCCTGCGCGACTACCGAGCCGCCGAGCGAGAGTACGACCGAGGCCCAGTCACCTTGCGGGTCGGCGTGGCACAGCGAGCCCACCAGCGTCCCGCGGTTGCGCACGATCGGGTCGGCAATCAGCGGCGCTGCCGCTGCCATCGTCGGTTGCGTGCTCTGCAGCAGCTCTGACCTCTCCAAGTCGGCGTGCCGGGTGAGGGCCCCGACTCGCAGAGTGCCGTCCGGGTCGGTCCGGTGATACGCGAGACCCGGCAGGTTGTTGATGTCGACGACGAGCTCGGGCGACGCAAAGCGCAGCTTCATCAGCGGCACCAGGCTCTGGCCGCCAGCCAAGACCTTGGCGTAGTCGCCGCCATCGCGCAGCAGCCCTATCGCCTCATCCAGCGAATGCGGTGCCTCATAGCGGAACCGCGATGGGTACATACGTTTCCTCCGGTCTGCCGTTCCCTCCGGTCTGCGGAAACGGCGGTCGAGCGCGAGTCAGACCGTGCCGCCGCCACCTGGATCGCCGGTGTCAAGACCCTCGGGGCCGGTTGCGGTGTCCTCTGTCGTGCTGGCCTGGCTAGCTGACGCCGCGCTCTGACTGGCCGCCCCGGCCGTCCGCGGCCTGGCCGAATGCGGGTCGGCTACTGCGATCGGTCCCGACTCATAGTCGGGGTCGGGCCGCGGCTCCTGATGCGGCGGCCACGGCCCGGAGACGGGCTGCCCGGCGATCTTGAGATAGTCGATCAGCTCAGGCCATGCCCATACCGTCGGGCTCTTCCCGGTCTTAGGAGCGTGTTCGATCAGCTCGTATAGACGCGGATTGCCCTTGCTTTTGCCGTCAGACTCGATCCGCATGCGCACGCTCCGGATTGCGGTTCGCCGGCATCCAATGACACCGACGATCACCAGATTGCATCGTCTACCCTCGGTGCTGGCAATGCAACGGGCCAATAAGCTGTCGCTTAAGTGACCAGCTAGCAGGTACTAAGGTATCAAATAACTGATATTCAGCTCCATATCGTGACGTACACCGGTGGCCGGAATCGCGACGGTGGCACCCCGGTCCCTGGCGACCGCATCAGCTGCATCGCCTCAGGTGTACCGAGGAAGCGTCGAAGTGCGCTCGCCGCCGTGCTGCGATGCTGCCGCTCGAGCAACGTCGCGTACCAGCACGCCTCCACTGGCAGGCCGGGAACGTCGACCAATGACAATTGGCCCCGTCGCAGCTGCTGCGACACCAGGTGCTCGATCGCGGGTGCGACGCCCACGCCGTCCGCAGCGGCAGCCCATGCCGCCGTCTGGCTCGGGAACACCCCGATATTGCTCTCGGGCACGCCCATCTGGGCGAGCAATCTGCCGGTCTCGCTGCCGGGGTCCGCGCCCGCCGGATCGACGAGCCACCGCCAGTGGCGGGCCGGGCCGCGGGGTCTGGACTGGCCGGCCGTCACCACGACCACCCGATACTTGAAGATCGCCTCGCTGACGACCGGCATTGTCTGCTGGCCCGCTGAGCCGTCGCCGAACGCCGCGTCCGCGAGTCGGTTGGCGACCAGCACTGCCTGCTCACCCGAGGCCGCAACGCCCGTCGATACCTCGACCGAACCAGGGAATCGCCGCGTGAACGCCTCGACCAGCGGCCCAGCCACGAACTCCGCGAATGTGGAGGTCGCCACGATGCGCAGTTGCTCGGGCGCGCCCTGCGCGGCGCGGACCGCAGCGTGCGCCTCGGCGCCGAGCACGACGATCTGCGACGCCGTCGCCAGCAGGCGGGAGCCGCCCGGCGTCAGGGTCATCCCGGCCGGGCCGCGGGTGATCAGCTGGTCGCCCAGGTGCTGGCGCAGCGCGGTGAGCGCCTGGGACACGGCAGGTTCGCTGACGCCGAGCGCGCTGGCCGCAGCGGTCACCGAGCCCAGCCGGGCGACCAGCACAAACGCATTGAGCTGCGTGAGGGTCATGGCAGAGTCCAGTGTGGCGCATCAGCGCCAGGGCCAGCGTCGCCGTGCCTTCGTACACTCGGGATCGACAGCGGCGCGACGGAGCAACAGGCAGCGTCACAACGGGCAGCGTCACAACAGGCAGCGTCACAACAAGCAGCGCGCGAGCAGGCAGAGGAGGACGCCACCGTGCAAGTCCCGGCGCAGGTCGAGTACGACAAGGCCACGAGCGTCGAGCACGCGCTCATGCTGCTTGCCAGGTACGCACCAGAAGCACGTGTCCTCGCAGGCGGGCACAGCCTCATACCGATGATGAAGCTGCGGCTAGCGCAGCCTGAGGTGCTGATCGACATCAACGGACTCACCGACCTCTGCCATATCAACCTAACCGGTGACCAGCTGCGGATCGGCACCCTCACCAGGCACGCTCAGCTGCTTGAGTCGCCGATCGTCGGCGAGCACTTCGCTATCTTCCATGACGCCGAGCGCGTGATCGCGGATCCCATCGTGCGGAGGTGGGGCACGGTCGGCGGATCGCTCTGCCAGGCCGACCCGTCGGAAGACCTTTCGGCCGCGTTCGCCGCCATGAAGGGCACCATGGTCATTCAGGGCTTGGACGGCACCCGCGAGGTCTCGGCGCGTGAGTTCCATACAGGTCCTTATGAGACCGTCGTCGGCCCGGCTGAGCTGCTGATCGAGATCAGGCTGCCACTTCGTACCGGCGGGGGTAGCGGCTACCTGAAGGTCGCTCGCCGCGCAGGGGACTGGCCCGTCGGCGCCGCTGGAGCGGCGGTCTGGCTAGCTGGCGACGTGATCGCGGAGGCCGGCATCGGCCTGGCGGCGGTCGGTGCGACCCACTTTGTCGCCGCCGAGGCCGAGGAGTACCTGCTCGGCCGCCCGGCCACAGAGGAGAACTTTCGGCGGGCCGGCGAGATCGCGGCCGCGAGCTGTCGCCCCGTATCGGACCAGCGCGGCCCGGCGGACTACAAGCGGCACCTGGCCTGCGAGCTGACGACCAGGGTGCTGCGCCTCGCAGTGGCGCGCGCCCGCGGACAGGATCGCCTGAGGCCAGCCTGATGCGACTGACGCTCACCGTGAATGGGACCGAGCACACCCGCGACGTCGAGCCCCGGCTCCTGCTTATCCACTTCCTGCGAGACGACCTCGGCCTGACCGGCTCGCACTGGGGCTGCGACACCTCCAACTGCGGTGCGTGCGTGGTCTGGCTCGATGAGACACCGGTGAAGTCGTGCACCGTGCTCGCGGTCATGGCCAGCGGACGTCGGATCAGAACTGTCGAGGGCCTGGCGCGCGGCGAGGTGCTCGACCCCGTCCAACGGGCATTCGCGCACTGTCACGGCCTCCAGTGCGGCTTCTGCACCCCTGGCATGATGCTGACGGCGCGCTGGCTGCTCGATCGGAACCCGGACCCGACCGAAGCCGAGGTACGCGAGGCCATATCCGGTCAGATCTGCCGCTGCACGGGATACGAGAACATCGTCCGCTCGGTGCTGTGGGCAGCGCAGGACGGCGGTGCCCGTTGACAGCTGAGCCACGCCCCGCAGACTGGGCGGGCGCCTACGGATCATTCGCCCGCAAGGAGGACGCGCGGTTTGTCCGCGGCCAGGGCACGTTCGTGGACGACATCACGCTGCCCGGCATGCTGCACGGAGCTGTCCTGCGCAGCCCGCTGGCGCACGCGAGGATCCGCTCGATCGACGTGACCGCGGCCCTCGCCCACCCGCAGGTCGAGGCCGTCCTGACCGGCGCGGATCTCGCCGAGCGCGGGCTGGCCTGGATGCCGACGCTCGCGGCTGACGTACAGGCCGTGCTGGCCACCGACAAGGTGCGGTTCCAGGGCCAGGAGATCGCTTTCGTGGTGGCCAGGGACAGGTACGCGGCCAGAGACGCGCTCGAGCTGATCGCCGTGGAGTACGACCCGCTGCCGCCCGTGATTGACGCGCGCACCGCGCTGGATCCGGGCGCGGCGCTCGTCCGCGACGATATGCCGGGCCGGACGACCAACCACATCTTCGACTGGACGGCCGGGGACAAATCGGCGACCGATGCGGTCTTCGCAGCCGCCGAGGTGTGCGTCGGCGGAGACATGATCTATCCGCGTTCCCATCCTGCGCCGCTGGAGACCTGCGGGATCATTGCCGACTTCAATGCTGTCGCCGGACGCCTGACCTTGTGGGCGACAACGCAGGCGCCGCACGCGCACCGCACGCTGTACGCGATGGTGACGGGACTGCCTGAGCACAAGATCCGGATCGTGTCGCCGGACCTCGGCGGCGGCTTCGGCAACAAGGTGCCGGTCTATCCGGGCTACCTGTGCGCGATCGCGGCATCGATGGTGACGGGCAGGCCGGTGAAGTGGATGGAGGACAGGTCGGAGAACCTGATGTCCACCACGTTCGCGCGGGATTACCACATGCACGGCGAGATCGCGGCGACGAGGGACGGCCGGATACTCGGCCTGCGCGCGCGTGTCCTCGCCGACCACGGCGCCTTCAACGCGACGGCACAGCCGACGAAGTACCCGGCCGGGTTCTTCCACATCTTCACCGGGTCCTATGACCTGCAGGCGGCGTTCTGCGAAGTGACCGGCGTCTACACGAACAAGGCGCCAGGCGGCGTCGCGTACTCGTGCTCGTTCCGTATCACCGAGGCTGTGTACCTGGTCGAGCGGCTGGTTGACATGCTGGCTCGCGAGCTTGGCATGGACCCCGCGGAACTGCGGATGCGCAACCTGCTGCGGCCCGAGCAGTTCCCGTACACGTGCCCGACCGGCTGGCAGTACGACTCGGGTGACTACCCGCGGGCGCTGAGGCTGGCCATGGAGATCGCCGGCTACGACGACCTGCGACGCGAGCAGGCCGAGCGCCGGTCGCGCGGCGAGTACATGGGCATCGGCTTGTCCTTCTTCACCGAGGGCGTCGGTGCGGGGCCGCGCGAGCACATGGACATCCTCGGGCTGGGCATGGCCGATGGCGCTGACCTGCGCGTTCATCCGACTGGCACGGCGGTGCTCGGCATCTCAGTCCAGACGCAGGGTCAGGGGCACGAGACGACGTTCGCCCAGATCGTGGCCCAGGAGCTTGGCCTGTCACCAGACGACGTCGAGGTCGTGCACGGTGACACCGACCGGACGCCGTTCGGCCTTGGCACGTACGGATCGCGCTCCACGCCGGTCTCGGGGGCCGCGGCGGTCATGGCGGCGCGCAAGGTGCGCGAGCGTGCGCGGATCGTGGCGGCCGCGATGCTGGAGGTGGCTGCCGATGACCTGGAGTGGGCACGCGGCAAGTGGCGGGTGCGCGGCGATCCTGAGCAGGCGCTCGGACTGCAAGAGATCGCGATGGCGGCGCACTCCTCGCTCGCGCTGCCGGACGGCGTGGAGGGGCACCTCGACGCGTCCGCCGTATATAACCCGCCGAACCTCACGTTCCCGTTCGGGGCCTACATCTGCGTGACCGATGTAGATCCGGCGACCGGTGAGGTTTCGGTGCGCCGGTTCATCGCCGTGGATGACTGCGGGGTGCGGATTAATCCGATGATCGTCGAGGGACAGGTGCACCGGGGCCTGGCGGATGGAATCGGGATGGCGCTGATGCAGGCCATCGTGTTCGACGAGGCTGGCAACTGCCTGGGCGGCTCGTTCATGGACTACCTGCTGCCCACCGCGATGGAGTGTCCGTCGTTCGAGTTGGGCGCGACCGTCACGCCGTCGCCGCACCATCCGATTGGTGCGAAGGGAGTCGGTGAATCCGCCACCGTCGGATCTCCGGCCGCTGTCGTGAACTCCGTCGTCGACGCCCTCGCTCCGCTCGGCGTGAAACACGCCGACATGCCGCTCACACCCGCCAACGTGTGGTGCGCCATCCAGGGCCGCCAGGGCCGGTCGGATCTAGCGACTCAGTGATCTGCGCCCGATCAATACGGATTTGTACTTCATGTCTTACCAGTCCGCGGCCGGCTAGGAAACGCGCGTACCGGTGGGGCGGAAAACAGCGTGATTTTCCGCCCCAGCGGTACACGCATTACGCGTTAGCGGCGCACGCATTGAGCGCGACGGAATCTTCCCTGGCTCGGCGGAGCTATACGCACGTGGGCGCCATGGCGGACGAGCGTCACGCAGCCTGAATACGCTGTGGCAGGCGGCGGCTTGGCAGCCCAAGCGAGCAGGAAGGCCCTTTGCTGTCAGATGATGGAGATATGAGCGACCTCGCCGAGCAGCTGCCGGACGTGCCGACCTTGCTCGCCGAGCTGGACAACGTCAGCTACCTGGCCGATGAGGCGCTCGGGACGGCGCTCTTTCTGGCCGCGCGGATGGGGCAGCCAATCCTGCTCGAAGGCGAGCCGGGCGTGGGGAAGACCGAGGCGGCCAAGGCGCTGGCGGCTGCGCTCGACACGCGACTGATCCGACTGCAGTGCTACGAGGGACTGACTTCGGCCGAAGCGCTGTATGAGTGGAACTATCCGCGCCAGCTGCTGGCGATCAGGCTGGCCGAGGCCCGCGGCGAGGCGCCGCGGGAGGCCGACCTCTTCAGCGACGATTACCTGCTGGAACGCCCGCTGCTCGCCGCTCTCGACCATCCCGGGCCACGGCCAGCCGTCCTGCTGATCGATGAGGTCGACCGGGGCGACGACGAGTTCGAGGCGTTCCTGTTTGAGCTGCTGGCCGAGTCCGCGGTGACGATCCCCGAGCTCGGCACCCGGCGTGCTGCCCATCCGCCGGTCGTCGTTCTGACCTCGAACCGCACACGCGACCTGCATGACGCGCTCAAGCGGCGCTGCCTTTACCACTGGATCGATTATCCGGATCCGGCGAGGGTCGCGGCGATCATCAGGCGGCGTGTGCCCGCGGCCAGCGAGAGGCTCGCGTCCCAGGTGGCGAACGGCGTGCAACGGTTGCGCGCCCTCGACCTCGCCAAACCGCCTGGTATCGCCGAGGCGATCAGCTGGGCGAGTGCGCTGGAAGTTCTTGGCGCGGCCGAACTGGACGTGGCGGTCGCTCGCAAGACGATGGGCGCCGTCCTCAAGTACGCAGAAGACTTGCAGAGCGTGCGCGCCGCCGACTTCGCCGACGTCGTCGGATACGGCACCGGCGATGCCTGACGAGCTAGTTCCTGACGAGCTTGTGCCTGACGAGCGACTGCCTGGCGTGCTTGCGGTGCCGAGAGGCGACCTCGCGGAGGTGGTCGCATGGTTCGGGGTTGCCCTCCGCCGGGCCGGATTGCCGGTCGGGCCCGGGCGTAGCCAGCGCTTCGCAGCCGCCGTGACGCTTGTGCGCCCCGGCACCCGGCGCGAGCTTTTCGACTGCGCGCTCGCGACCCTGGTGTCGAGCAAAGACCAGGCGGACACGCTACTGGCCGTCTTCACCGAGGTCTTCGGATCGCCGGACGGGCTCGGCCCATCCCCCGGTATCGCCGTCGCTGTCGGCGGTCCATCAGGTCAGCCGCAGCCAGCCCAGATCGCGGACGCGGCCACAGCAGCCCGCTTGCACGCCGAAACTGTCGCGTCGATGCTCGACGCGACGGGCGAGGAGCCACCCGAGGCCGAGCGAGAGATCGAGCAGCCTTATCTCGGCAGCCCAGTGGAACGACTCGCCGGCGCCGACTTCGCGGAGCTGACTGCGGCCGAGCTCGCCGAGCTAACGGCCGCGATGCGGCAGATTACGCTCGCGGTGCCGAGCCGCCGGTCGCGGCGCCGCAAGCCGCGCACAGGCGGCAGGCGAACCGATATGAGGTCGACCTTGCGGGAGGCCCGGCGAACCGGCGGCCATGCGTTCCGCCTGATCGGCGAGGTCCCGGCCAAGCGACCGCGTCGCCTAGTCGTGCTCTGCGACATCTCGGGATCCATGGAGCCCTACGCACGGGCCATGATCCAGCTGCTCTACTGCGCGGCAGGCGGGGCGGGCGCCGAGGTCTTCAGCTTCGCGACGCGGCTGACTCGGCTGACAACTGCGCTCGCCCGCTCGACCCCGGCCGCCGCCCTGGCCAGGGCGGCCGAGACCGCTCCGGACTGGCATGGCGGAACGAAGCTCGGGGTAGCGCTGAAGGAGTTCAACGATCGCTACGGTCGGCGCGGCATGGCCAGGGGCGCGGTCGTCTTGATCATCTCGGACGGCTGGGACACCGGCAATCCGGAAGTCGTGCGGCGTGAGATGCAGCGGCTGTCGCTCGTCGCGTTCCGCATCGTCTGGATGAACCCGCGGACCAAGAGCTCCGCCTACCAGCCGCTGGCGGCCGGGATGGCAGCGGCCTGGCCGTACTGCGACGCAGTGGTCAGTGGGCACTCCCTGCAGGCGATCGACCAGCTCGCGGCCGCCCTGGCTGACCCAGTCCGGCGGCGGGCCGAGGTCCGGCCGGTGCCTGTGGCGGCAGCCTGACCCGAGCCCGTTCCCATGATCAAAAAGGTTTTGACACGCCTGGACGTCAGTCGTCCTTGTCGGCTGGCTTGATTCGCACGACGGGAAGTGAGCCGCCCTCCAAGGTCAGGCTCGCGCGCTTGCCCCGGCGGACCTCCTTGGGCGCTTCGCGGGCCTTGCGCTCCACGCCGACGCCGCCGAGGAGGCAGAAGCCCTCGAGGCGTAGGACGGGCGCATCCGGCTCGGACGCCTCCACAGAGTCCCCGACGGCATCCGTGCCACCGAGGATCGCTGCCGCGTTGTCGATGACCCGCATCTCTGGCGGAACGATGATCCCGAGCCCTCCCAGCACGGCCGTAATCCGCAGAACGATCTCCTTGCCCGGCAAGACCGCGTCTCTGAAGTCGAGCTCCGCGCCGCCCAGAATGGTCACCACCGTCATCACCGGATCCGGGTGCCAGGCTCCCTTGCGGCTGAATCCGCCGAGGATCGCGACGAGCCGACGGCGTCGGCCGCTTGTATGGTCTGGCGAGGCTGAGCGCGGGCGGGCGATGTCCTGCCGCACGCCGCGCGGCGCCGGCAAGTCATCCAGGACGGGAACGAGCTCCGCATGCGTCTTCGCCGAGAAGATCGCGTCGAGCCGCTGAGAGTGCTCCTCAGGCGTCAATCGGCCCTCAGCCAGCGCATTGTTGACGACCGCGGCGGCAGTGTCGCGATCGCCGTCCGACGCCCGCAGCCGGGAATTCACGTTGAAGTCCTGGGGGTCCACCCAGCTATTCTCAGGCATACCCGCCGCTCGAGGGAACAGGAGTCCGGATGGGACACGTAGAGGCGGGGCATCTGAGCCACGCCTTGCCCGACGGCAGGGTGCTGCTCGACGACGTCTCGTTCCGGGTGGGTGACGGTGTCATCGCGGCGCTCGTCGGCCCTAACGGCGCGGGCAAGACGACCCTCATGCGCCTGATCACCGGCGACCTCACGCCCCAGAGCGGCTCGGTCTCGTCGAGTGGGGGCCTCGGCGTCATGCGCCAGTTCGTCGGCGGTATCCGGGACGACACCACTGTCCGGGATTTGCTGCTGTCCATCGCGCCGCCCCGGATCAGAGAAGCAGCCAGTCGGCTGGATGCCGCCGAGCTGGCGATGATGGAGCGTGACGACGAGCCGACGCAGATGCGATACGCGACCGCGTTGGCCGAGTGGGGCGACGCTGGCGGCTACGAGCAGGAGGTCCACTTCGACGCCTGCTGCATTGCTGCGCTCGGCGTCAGTTACGACCGCTGCCAGTGGCGCGAGGTCGCGACGCTGTCGGGCGGTGAGCAGAAGCGGCTCGTTCTCGAATCGCTGCTGCGCGGCAAGGACGAGGTGCTCCTGCTTGATGAGCCGGACAACTATCTGGACGTGCCCGGCAAGATCTGGCTCGAGCAGCAGCTCGCGGCTACGCCGAAGACCGTCCTGCTCGTCAGCCATGATCGTGAGCTGCTGGCCGCGTGCGCGGAGCGGATCATCACCGTCGAGGACCGGCACGTGTGGGTGCATGGCGGCGGCTTCGCCACGTATGCCGAGGCCAGGCGGGATCGGAATGACCGGCTCGACGAACTGCGCCGGCGCTGGGATGAGGAGCACGAGAAGCTGCGCCAGCTGATGCTGATGTACAAGCAGAAAGCTGCCTACAACGACGCGATGGCCTCGCGGTACCAGGCGGCGGTGACCAGACTGCGGAAGTTCGAGGAAGCCGGACCGCCCGAGCTCGCGCCGAAAGAGCAGAACGTCAAGATGCGCCTGCGCGGCGGCCGTACTGGTAAGCGCGCGGTCATTTGCGAGCAGCTCGAGCTCACCGGGCTGATGCGCCCGTTTGACCTAGAGGTCTGGTACGGCGAGCGGGTCGCGGTTCTGGGTTCCAACGGCTCCGGCAAGTCGCATTACCTGCGCCTGCTCGCCGGGGACCCTGTAGCCCACTCGGGCGTAGCCAGGCTCGGCGCCAGGGTTGTGCCGGGCATGTTCGCCCAGACGCATGCGCGGCCAGACCTGGCGGGGCGCACGCCGCTGGAGATCATGATGACGGAGCACGCGCTGCTCATCAACGAGGCCATGTCGGCCCTGTCTCGCTACGAGCTGACTGGCTGCGCTCGGCAGGCGTTTGGCACGTTGTCTGGTGGCCAGCAGGCCCGTTTGCAGATCCTGCTCCTGGAGCTAGGCGGCTCGACATTGCTGCTGCTCGACGAGCCGACCGACAACCTGGACCTGGCGAGTGCAGAAGCGCTACAGGACGGCCTCGAGCTCTATGCCGGCACGGTGGTGGCCGTTACACACGACCGGTGGTTCGCCAAGTCGTTCGACCGGTTCCTGGTGTTTGGCGCCGACGGCGAGGTTTATGAATCTCCGGCTGCGGTCTGGGACGAGACTCGCGTGCAGAGACCGCGCTAACGCGCTACTTGCTAGGCTGGCTGGCGTCTGCCGGGGGGCGACATGACGGATGACGGGCCGCCCTGGCAGCGGAATCGGAAGGATCTGGCACCGTGAAGAAGCTGCTCTTGGTCGTTTTGCTCGGGCTCAGCGCTTTCGCTGTATGGCGTAAGGTCCAGGCGGACCGGGCTGAGCTTGACCTCTGGACCGAGGCCACGACGGCCGACGACTGACCCGCCGCGCCGCAGATGGACGGCGTGACTGACTGCCGGGGCATCACGCTGGCGTGCTGTGGCCTGCTCGGAACTCTCGTCGCCGATACGGGTCTCATCGAACGCTCGTTTGCCGAGGCGATAGCGACCCAGGGCGTCGTCAGCGGCACGAGTGCGTTCGCGCGCCGGATGGCTCAAGTCCACCAGGCGCGCGGGCAGGCACCCGGCGATGTGATGCGTCTGCTCTTCCCGGAGAACGAAGCCCGCGCGCTGGCCGCGCAGCTCGCGTTCGACCGAGCCCTCCCGGATGCAATCGGGCGCACAGTAATCCGGCCATTGCCCGGAGCTGATCAGGTCCTCGATCAGCTTCATGCTGGGGGCTGCCAGATCTGCGTCGTCACGAGCCTGCCACGCCGAGTGCTGGATCTGGTGCTGGACGCCTCGGGACTCCGGCGCAGCGTCGACCTGGCCCTCGCCGCCGAGGATGCACCCCGCGGCTTCCCGGCGCCAGACTTGGTGCTGACCGCCATCCTGCAGACAGGCACCGCTGCCGTTCAGGACGTGGCCGTGGTTCACGGCACGGGCGCGGGCGTTGGGGCTGGCTGTCGCTCCGGCGCTGGCGTGATCGCCGGGGTCCTGACGGGCCCGCATCCGCCCGCCCGGCTTCGGGCCGCGGGCGCGACAAGCATCATCCCTAGCATCGCGGACCTGCCTGCCCTGCTCGCAGACGGCGTCGCGGCCGCCGCCACAGCTGAAGCATCCCCACACGGCGGGAACCCGGCGGGTCAGCCGGCCGCCGGATCACGGAAACCGGACCTGGCCAGCATGGACGTCCCGGCGCAAGCGCCTTCGCAGCGTCGCACGTCGGGCCGATAGCCGAGACTGTCGCGAGCCAGGCCGAACCGATATGCCTGCATGGGTGGGCAGAAGAGCGCAGGCAAAGTGGGTAGGGCCTAGGGCATGACCACACCGCTGGCCCCTTTCGCCGACGCCCTCCCGGTGCCGCAGCGGCTTGTTGCCACCCAGCAGAACGGCCGGCTGAGCGTGCCCATTCGCGCTGGCGCGCACCAGTTCCACCGCGACCTGCCCGAGTCGGCGGTCTGGGGCTACGACGGGACGGTCCCTGGCCCGACGATCGAGGCCGAGGCCGGCCAGCCGGTCACGGTGACCTGGCGCAACGAGCTCGACGGCCCGCTGCCGGTTCTGGTTACGACCGCTCCGGAGGCGGCCGACGCCAGCGGCGTGCCGGTGCAGTGTGTCCCGGGCCTGAGCGGCGGCACCCCGGACCGGGACGCGGCGGCGCTGGCCGGTCACACGGTCGTGCACCTGCACGGCGGGCTCACCCCGGCGGCGTATGACGGCTGGGCCGAGAACCTGTCCGCGCCCGGCCAGGATGCGGTCTTTCACTACCCGATGGGCCAGCGGGCGGCGCTGCTGTGGTACCACGACCACGTGATGGGCGTCACCAGGTTCGGCGTCTACGCTGGGCTGGCGGGGCTGTGGATTATCCGCGACCAGCGCGAGCGCGAGCTTGGCCTGCCTGAGGGGCCGCCGTTTGAGGTGCCGCTGCTCATTCAGGACCGCAACTTCGGCCTGGATGAGGCCGGGCGGCTGACCGGCCAGCTGGTGCATAAGACCGATCCGGAGGTGATGGAGGCCTTCCCGCCGTTCACGGTGGTCAACGGCAAGGTCTGGCCGCTGCTGGAAGTGGAGCCGACGACCTACCGGTTCCGCGTCCTCAACGGCTCCAACGCCCGCACCTACCGGCTGGTGCTGCTCGGCGACGGTGCACCCGAACTGCCTCGGATCACCCAGATCGGCACCGACCACGGGCTGCTCCGCACGCCTGCCCGCGTGCCGCCGGACGGGCTCGTGCTCGCCTCGGCCGAGCGTGCCGACGTGCTCGTCGACTTCTCCGGCCTAGCGCAGGGCAGCGAGCTCACGCTGCTCAACACCGCCGCCGCGCCCTTCGACGGCGCCCCGTTCCCCGCCGCCAGCGCCCGTAACGCCGCAGATCCCGGCCGGATGCTGCCGTATCCGCACGTCATGCGCTTCCGCGTCGTCCCGGGCCCGGCGGGCCGCCGGACGATCCCAGGCGAGCTCGCCACCGACTACCACCCACCGTCACCGGATGCACTCGCCGGCGCGCCACGCCGCACGATCGCGCTCGTCGAGCGCGAACTCGACGGCGAACCCAGCATGCTCACCATGCGCGAACTCGCGATCGCCGGCGACGACCACACCGGCCCCGTGGTCACCGTCACCGACGCTGAGCAGACCACCCGCTACCGCGCCGCCGCCGCCCACTTCGAGGATGCCGCGACGTTCTTCCCGGTCCTCGGCCGGTATGAGGTCTGGCAGCTGATCAATTTCACCGACGACACGCACCCCATCCACGTCCACCTCGACCCGTTCCAGATCCTCTCCCGGCGCCCCATCCGCTACCAGATTCCCGACGACGGCATCGAAGACCGCGCCCTCACCGCCGCAGTGACGCTCGAACGCGACCCCGACGACGAGCTCGACCACAGCGTCGACGACAACGAACGCGGCCTGAAAGACACTGTCCGCGTCAACCCCCACGAGATCGCCGAAATCGCGGTCCGCTTCACCGCCTACAGCGGCCGCTACATGTACCACTGCCACATCCTGGAACACGAAGACCGCGACATGATGCGCCCGTTCGTCACCATGCCCGCCGAGCTCATGCCATTCATGGACTGACCGGCCGCTTCATGCTTGTCGATTTCGTCGCCGGCCTGGCCGTCGGCCACGCGGTGTCGGCGACAGGTTACTGGGGCTTGCGCCACTTCGTCGGAATGCCCAGCAACCTGACGCGCGACGAATCCCAGCCGAGCACATCCTGCAGGCTGCCACCCTGGCGCTCCTGTCCTGCGCCTTCCCCCTTGGGTGGCGTCGACAGCTCGCCCAGCGCCAGGAGCACAGCCACCACGCGCAAGGGTCATTCGGCACGCTGCCCGCTAAGAGGTCAGCGTCTGCCGAATTCCGCCATGCCTGGATCTGTGAGAGTTCTCGGAGCCGCTCGGCTTGGGCATGGACGCTGAGGCTTACTGGGCGCGATAACATCTGCCAAGCAGGAGGTCTTTCACCGACGTAGCTGATCGGGTCGCGCTGCCATTGCCGATTGCGGCCGGGATCGACGCCCGGACTTGCCAAAAAGGCCTTCTGACCTGCGGTTTCTTGGGGCTATAGCTCAGCTGGAAGAGCACCTGCTTTGCAAGCAGGGGGTCAGGGGTTCGAGTCCCCTTAGCTCCACTGCGCGGGGCGCTATCTGCGTTCCCGGCCTACTTGTCGCCATCCCGGACCACCACCTGCCACACGCCCCGGCGCACGCCAGGCTCCGGAAGATTTCGCCGCCGCGGCGGCTCGCGGACGGCCAGGAGATGGCGAGCGCGAACAGGAGCATCGCGAAAGCCGCAGTCGATTGCGTACGTCGAACGAGGCATACTAAAGTGATGACTTAACTAAACGAGCTGGCTGCACTAGGCAGGAGAATCATGACGACGCCAAGTACCGAACTTGACACGATCTTCAGCGACCCAGGAACCGCCGCTACTAGCTGGGACGACACCCGCAAGGCGCTGGAAATGGCGGAGCTGTTCTGGATAGCGACCGTGCGGGCAGATGGACGACCGCACATGACGCCGCTCGTCGCGGTCTGGCTCGACGATGCGCTGCATTTCTGCACGGGCGAGGCAGAGCAGAAGGCGGTCAACCTGCGCAGCAACCAGAAGGTGATCCTGATGACCGGTTGCAACCAGTGGGATGGCGGACTGGACGTAGTAGTCGAAGGTGAGGCGGTCCGGGTGACCGACCGCAGCAAACTTCAGCGGCTTACCCAGGTCTGGGCGCGCAAGTGGGACGGTCGCTGGCAGTACGAGCCGGGCGACAACGGATTCCAGGGCGACGAGAACGAGGGCATCCTGGTGTTCTCCGTGCGACCGGCCAAGGTCTTCGCGTTCGCGAAAGGCAACTTCAGCCACACGCGGCATGTGTTCTAGCAGCTCGGTCGTGTTCGGCTAGCTCGACAGGCCGGCAAAGAGCCGCAGTGACGTGAGCAGCGGAGGTCGACCTCACTTCGAAGATTGGCGCCGCGATCAACGGGCCCGACCGCGCGCGCTAAATGAGCCAATTCGGTAGAATTGGCCGCGCGCCGCGAGCAGGGGCGTAGGTCCGAAAGTCGCCGGAACGGATCGCGGGAACATCCCCAGGTGTTCGGAGGAACAGGATGAGCGATACGAGAAGCGGAAACGGCAAGGTCGTCGTAAACAGAGCGATCTCACTGGACGGCTTCATCGCCGGTCCCGATGACGCGCAGGACTGGGTCTTCGACTTCATCTCGAATGACGCGCCCTGGCAGAAGGAGGCCGCGGCGGCCACCGGCGCCATGCTCGTCGGGCGCCGAACCGTTGAGGTGGGCGAAAGGATGGAAGCCAACAACGATCGGGGGTCGGAGTCGAGGGGCGAAGAGTACCCCTTCGACGGACCCATCTTCGTCCTCACGCACGTGCCGCCGGATCCGCCGGACCCGGATGTCACGTACCTAAGGGGTGACATCGGAGAAGCGGTCGCCACGGCGCTGGCCGCCGCGGGCGGCAAGGACCTCCAGATCCTCGGCGCCGACGTCGCCGGTCAGTGCCTGCGTCGGGGGCTCGTGGACGAGATCTCGGTGTATGTCCTGCCGGTGCTGCTCGGCGACGGCATCCGCTTCTCGTCGCCAGGTCTCACAAGGATCAACCTGGAACCGGTCAGCAGCACGCGGTCGGGCGCGGTCACCGTCCTCCGGTTCCGCGTCCGCAAGTAGCCCCGGCTTAGTCGACGCAGCCATTAGCGGCCCGCCCCAGCAGCGGTGCATGCCATCGCGCTGGGCGAACGATCTTTGCATGCAGGGATCAGGGTTTTCGAGTCCCCTTAGTTCCACGAGGCGGGGCGGCGTGTCTGAGGCCGTTGAAGCGCCCGGAACGCCGAGTTTGCCGACTGCTGGCGGCCACCGGCTGGGGGTTGGCTAAGGTTCGATCGTGCCATCGGTCATCAAGACTGTCACGTGGGATTGTGCTGATGCCCTCGTACTGGCGCGGTTCTGGGCGGCAGTGCTCGGGTCAGACGTGGACGAAGACTCCACCCCGAATAAGGCATATGTCGAGGCAACTGGCTGGGGTGCTCCCAACATGTGGTTCAACCGTGTTCCCGAGCCGAAGACCGCGAAAAACCGCCTGCACTTTGATCTGCGGGCACCGAGCGGCATGGCCGAGGAGGTCCGGCGGCTTGAGGCATTGAACGCTACCGTGCTGCGGCCGGGCGAGATGCTCACGGTAATGGCAGACCCTGAGGGCAACGAATTCTGCGTCGAGCCAGGCCCGTCAGCCTGATCACGGAAGATCGCCGTGACATCAATGTGCCATAACCAATGGCGCGCTGCGGGCGCTTAGGTAAGCGCCCGTTAGACGGTGCGTGTCCGTGTGGCATGCCAGCCCGTTGCCAGGGCGGCCGCGGCAAGGGCGAGCAGGACGGTGAGCAGGGTCAGCTGCAACGGCCAGTACTGGCCGGCTGGGTGGTAGGGAACCGGTGTGCTGGTCCCGGAGCCGAGGATCCAACTGCCGGGCGGAGCGGTGAAGTGCGGCCCGGTTGTCTTGCTGGCCGGTGTCAGGGTCTGCACGGTCCACCGGGCGGCTAGGAGCAGGACGGTGAATCCCGCCACGGCGGCGCCGATGGCGGGCAGCGTGCGCCGCAGCAGGGCCCCGAACGCCACCGCCAAGGCGAAGGCGAGCACAGCCTCGCCGACCGCGGCCAGGTTGACGGAGACGAACCAGGACCAACGCGATGTCGCGGTGTCACCCGCGGTCAGCTGGTGCTGCAGCCAGGCGTTGACCGTCCCGGCGATCAGGCCTGCCACCGCCAGGCCGGCGGCCAAAGCTGACGTCTTGGTGGCATACCAGCGGCGCCGTGACACCGACTGGGTCCAGGCGGCCAGGTGGGTACGCTGCTCGACTTCCCTTGCGACCAGTGGCGCGCCGATGAGTGCGCCGGTGATCGCGAATGCAGCGGGCATGCCGTACAGAGACAGCAGGATCGCGAAGTTGTAGTGCGATGCGAAGGAGGCTTGGAGACTGCCCGGGTAGCGGTCTTTGAGGGCGAGGCAGGTCGCGGCCGAGTTGACATGGAACACGCCGCTGTGCGCGGTAGGCGGCGGGCATCGGGCGGCTGCCAGCTGGCCGAGCCAGGAGTGGTAGCCAGCGAGCCAGTGCTCCGCGCTGAACCCGAAGTTCACGGCGAGCAAGCACAAAGCCGTGAGGGTGACGATCGTCCACAGGGCCTGGCCGCGGTGCTGCCGCCAGATCAGGCAGGTCACGCTGCGGCCCCCTCGGAGGGCGTGGCGGTATCGCCCTCGAGGTAGCCGAGGACCAGCTCGTCGAAGGCCGGCGCGGCATCTTGCAGGCCCGGGCCGGGCAGGCGGGTATCGTCGCAGCGCACCAGCGCCGTGGTCTGGCCGGCCATGCTGCTCTGGCTGATCACCTGCCAGCCGCCGCCGGCGGGCCAGCCGTCAGGCCCGCGGATAACCCGGTGCCGCGAGCGCAGCTCGTCGATATCGCCGGCGAGCCGCACCTGGCCGGCGCTCAGCACGATCAGGTAGTCGCAAATGCGTTCCAGCTCGGCCACCGCGTGGGAGGAGTACAAGACGGTCGAGCCGGTATCCTGGCAGGCCGCGAACATCGAGCCCAGGAACTCCCGCCTTGCAAGCGGGTCAAGGTTGGCCATCGGCTCATCGAGCAGAAACAGCTCCGGTCTCTTGGCCAGGACCAGGGTGAGCGCCACCTGAGCCCGCTCTCCGCCGGACAGGGTGCTGATCCGCGCCCGGGGCCGGATGCCCAGCCGCCCGATCCGCTCCGCGGCCATGATCGCATCGAACCCGCGGTTCATGCATTGGCCTACCTCCAGGACATCGGTCACCCGCAGCCGCGGCCACAGCGGCGCATCCTGAGCGACGAACCCGATCCGGTCGAGCCGCTGCGCCGGGGCGCCCCCGGCCGCCTCGACCGTTCCCTCCGTGACTGGAAGCAGGCCCGCTGCCATGCTCATCAGGGTGGTCTTGCCCGAGCCGTTCGGCCCAACTAGAGCCACCACCCGCCCGGCTGGCACGTCCAGGTCGCAGTCGCGCAGGCCCCACAGGCGTCCATAGCGGTGCCCAAGGCCCGCGCACCGCAGCGCCGCGCTCATGCGGCACCGCCCGCCGCATGGCGGTCATCCTCGTCGGCGGCCGGTTCGTCGAGGGCCACTTCCAGAAGCATCCTGATCTGCTCAGCAGACAGGCCGTCCCCCCTGGCCCGCTCCACCCAGCGGGCCAGTGGGCCCAGCAGCCTCGGAGCCACCGCAAGCGACGCGAGTGGCGGCGCGGCCGCCACAAACGTCCCCACGCCCTGCCGGCGCACGATCATCCCTTGGTGCTCCAGCTCGCTGAATGCTTTCACTACAGTGTTCGGGTTGACCGACAGCGCGTCCACCACCTCCTTCACGCTCGGCAGCTGATCGCCCGGCCGTAGCCGGCCCATCATCACATCCCGGCGCACCTGCTGGACCAGCTGCCGGTAGATCGGTACATCCGATCCGGAATCAATGCGGAACACGACTACCTCCAGGGCTGTCAGTCTATCGGTATAGTAGTAGAGTGACAGTGCTAGCGCAACTCAACGCACGGCACCTCCCACCTGAACCAAGACGTCTGGCAGGCCACGATCCCCGGCCACCCAGCGCGGGCGGCGGTGAATTGACGACCGAGATTTACACCGACGCAGTCAGGCCGACATGGTGTCGCTGACGCATCGCGGGAGACCGCCGCAAGGTAGATGCCAGATCCGTGCGAGGTCGGTCGCTGGTGCACGGCAACGCGTAATACAGTGGCGGCGCTCCCGCACTGCAGAGATAGAGATCACGATCTCCGGGCCATCCACAACGCACCCGTCTTCGGGTGCTGACTCGTTAGGCCACCCGCCTGATCAGTGCACCGCGCGCCCAGCGCCGCGGTCCGAAGCGCCTGGCGATCGGCCGAGATTGTTGCCGTGCCCGCCGTGTGCCCTCCTTGAGTCTGACTGCCTCATACTCGGAGCTAAGCAGGCGTTCACCCGCGAGGTGCCAATGGATGACCCGGACGACCCGTATAGCCCGAGTAACTTGTCATGGAACTGGCGGTTCGGCGGGCCGAAGTGGCGGCCGTTCACCCGCGTAGCCGGGCGCGGGCCGCGCGTTCCACCGCCGCCGGGGCCGCCGCCGAAGCCGAGTAAGGCCGAGCGCGAACAGGAACAGCGCGCCGAAGCGCGAGCCGAGCGGATGCACCTGGCTGGTCTGAGCAATGCCGGCGTGATTTTCATGGGTGTGGTCCTCGGGGCGGTGGTGGTCATGCTCGTGCTGGTGCTGGTCAGCCATCATTAAGGGTTTCCAGCGCGCAGTCGCTCGGCGGCTGCCAGAGCCGGGGATGCCGGCACTACTGAGCCGCTGGCTCCTCGAAGATTAACTTCGCTGGTCCGTTCGAAGAGGTTTGCGCGAGACCACCGCGGCGAGGTGCAGCGTTTCGCCATCTGAAGTCCTAATGCCGCCGTAGACCACGGTGTGACCATCGCCGTCCCCGCCTGAACTTGCCGCCTGCTCTGCCGCGTTGCACATTTCGGCCCACGATGAGCGCGTACGCGCGCTTGTAGCTCGCCCGCCGGATCAAGCTGCGAATCGTCGGCGAGCAGGTGGTGCTGGCTCGCAACTCGCGATCCCTCGTGGTACAGGCTAACCGGCAGTTTTATGGCGCTTCAAGCGCGGAGAAGGCAGGTCAGGCTTGACATATGTCGATAACAGAATATGTTGAAACCGTGGCCCGGTCTTCTACGACGTCGGATGTCTTCAACGCCATTGCCGATATGCACCGCCGCGAAGTCCTGGACGCGCTAATCGATGGCGAGAAGGCGGTCGGGGCGATCGTGAACGACCTCTCGATGTCCCAGCCGCAGGTTTCGAAGCACCTGCGGGTGCTCAGTGAGGTCGGACTCGTCACGTGCAGGGCGGACGGGCGTCACCGCCTCTACCGGCTGGAACCCGCGCACCTTCGGCCGTTTCGCGAGTGGGTGGCCAAGTACGAGCAGGCGATCAACGAGCGGCTGGACCGGATGGACGACTACCTGAAAGAGCTACAGCAAAAAGGAGAGCAGCAGTGACACCTCATCGGCATGGGTCGGCAGTCATCGAATACCCGAGCGAGCTCGTGATCGTCACCACTCGCGAGTTCGACGCGCCGGTCGAGCTTGTCTTCGACGTGCTGACCAAGCCGGAGCATGTGCGCCACTGGTTCGCTCCCTTTGAGGACAAGATGACGGTGTGCTCGATCGACCTGCGCGTCGGGGGGGACTACCACATGGTCTTCGTGACGCGACGATGGAACCGAGTGCTCGTTCCGCGGGACCTACCTGGAGGTCGAGCGGCCGACCCGGATCGTCGACACGTGGCTGTTCGAAGGCTGGCCCGACGCGTGGGCCGGTGAGACGGTCGATCTGCAAGAGACCGACGGAGTGACGACGGTGAAGATGAACCTCGCGTTCCGTGACCAAGCTGGCCGTGACCACATGACCAAGACCGACGGCCAGGAAGACAGCTGGGACAAGATGGAGGATTACCTGAGGTCACTCGTGGATCCAGAGGGAACGGTCTCTGGGTAGCCTGACAATCGAACGAGCAGCGAACTCTTGCGCACCCCTGCGAAAGAGGCAGATCCTTGTGATCATGGTGACGGGCTTCGACCGCAGGCATCCGCGCAGAGTGGTCCTCATCCGTGTGGTGGTCACAGCCTGGCTGTTCGCCCTCACCGGCATCCTGCTGGCCGACGGCTACTGGGGCTGGGCGCTGTTCACGCTCGCGGGCGCGGCGGCGAACATGGCGCTGGCCTATCGGGTCTGGCGGACGACAAGGCGTTAGACCGCACTTTTCACTCGCCCGCTCGTTCATCGACTCGTTCCACCGGGACGCTGCTGTTCGACACCTTGGCCGCCTGACGTACTTCCAGCACCGCCAGATCGCGGACCGCGAACCTGTAGTGCTCGATCTCCTCATCCATCACCACGGCGATGCACTCGGCCACGGCGCGCTCTTCTTCCGGGTAGCCAGGAGCGGGTGAGCGTCGGCAGCTTCGTCCAAGCTCAGCATTGGTTAGGTCGCCGACGATACGCCGCATCGTTGTCATCCGGTCCGCCCGAGTGGCCAGGATCTCGGCGTAGCCGGGCTCCGCGTTCAAGTCAATGCCGAGCGCGGCCGCGTCCGCGGGCGGGTACCAGCTCTGCGGCAGCCCGAGCGGGTGGTAGGGCATCGGCTCGTCCAGCACCGTGCGGCTTACCCAGGCGTCGGTGATGAACACCAGATGCCGCAGCGTCTGCGCGAAGGACCACTCGTCGTTTACGTGCTCGGTCAGCGCAGCCGCGGGCAGTCGCCCGGCCCGCCGCGCCGCGTCCGCCCAGAGTCGTTCGATGGTGTCCCACATCGCGCGGAAGCCGTCCGCGTCCTGCACCTCGCGGAACTGCACGCGCTCCGGGTGCCGCCGGTCCAGTTCAGCATCGACGAAGCCGGTGATGTCGACGCCGTTGATGGTGACGTTGCTGACATAGCCGGAGATGCTTACGTCGACGAGCCAGCCGTCCCGGATCGTGACGCCGGTCAGGTCACAGTCGGTGAACCGCGCACCGCGCAGGTCGGCCACGTCGAACCGGGCCGCCCGGAACTCGGCACTGCCTCCGCCTTCGCCGGCGCTGAACCGGTGCGGCCCGAACTGCCCATCCATCGGTCCATCGGGCGGCTCCGGCAGTGGCGTTATCTGATCGTTGGTTGCAGTCATGGCCCGCATGGTAGTTCCGATCCCGGACGATCACCTTCCGGAATCAACCGACTTGCCTTCACGCACCTTGCTGGACCACCAGGCCCGCTCGCGCCGGTCACCCAAATGACCGGATTGACCCGAGTGTCATCCACCTCAACCGAGACGCCGCGCGCGCCCGATGCTTCGGCGCTTGCCGACCGGGTCGGCGCTGCGCTGCCAATAGCGCGCGTCACGTCGGGGTCACGCGGCAACGTTGGGCGAGAGCTCCTAGGGCCAGCACATGTCTTGGAATGTGATGTTGTAGACGCCCATCCCCGGTCCGTCGGTCGAGGCATTAAAGCCGAATGGGTCGACGTGGGCGGTGCTGCACGGACTGTAGCCGGTGGACTCCGTAATGCGCCGCTTTATGGCTCGCGGTGCATACCGCTCGTGGCCAACGTACTCGAGCAGCGGCAGCGCATCGTGGATGCTTGACGTCGATATCAGCCCGGGTGTATCTCAAGCAGATAGATCCGCTCCGAGTCGACAGCTGGTGACGGCTCCGGGTCGGCACCGCCGATGAGGAGAGCAGATGTCTGGAATCAGGTTTGCCTCAGCTGCGGCAGTCTCCGCTGTCGTGCTCGGGCTGTGTGTGTCTCCCGCCGTCGCGGTGACGAGCAGCGCAGGAAACGTCATCTCGGGAACAGCGGGTGCGACCACCGCTGGCTGTCTCGCGCACGTCCCTGGCGGTTTAAGCCAGGACTGGTACGACTCCTACAGGGCGGGCTGCACGGGTCACGACGAGCCCGAGCTCGATCCGCTCTCGACCGCGTCGCGTTCCGCGCAGAACATCACGTGGCACGTGCAGCTGCCCGCCGACGGGACGTTCCCGGTATCGAGCGTCGGGCCGACGTTCTGGTTCGGCGGTACGGTCAAGGACTCGAACCCGCACAAGATCGGCCAGGAGGGATTCCTGGAGCTGCAGTTCTATCCCGACTCCCTCACCAAGAACTGCGGGTCGACCGGAAGCTTCTCCATCGTGCACGCGCCCGACGTCTACACGGCGTGCTCGCCGGTCTGGACGCTGCAGAAGAAGGGAACAGGGATCGCCGAGCCCGCCGCGTTCAACGGGATGCTGACGGACGCTACAGGAAAGGCGCCGTTCGTCATGCACGCCCTCGACATCGTCGACGTCCACATCTGGGCGCCGGGCCCGAGTTCGGCCTACCAGGAGCAGGTCACGGACGAGACCAGCGGACAGACGTCGAGTGTGCTCGTGCTCATCAGCCCGAAGGACGGCCCGCTGACTCCGGAGTACAGCACCCAGGAGATCGGCAATGCGCTCGACTGGGGCGGCGTGTGGGACACGCCGATGGCGTTCGTCTGGGAGATCGGCCACTCGGACGAGTACGGCTCCACTCCGGGCGCGTTCTGCGTTCCGGGTCAGACGAACTGCGGCTCGTTCAATGCCGCTAACTGGGCCGGTTTCAAGCCGATCCGGATCTTCAGCGCGACTTTCGGTGATGGCTCACAGCAGCAGCACTGGGCTGCGGTCTCGGATACCGGTGGGAAGGCCGAGGTGCTCGGCAACTCGTTCGTCGGCCCCACTGACTGCGCGAGCTACGGCGGCCCGTACTGCATCTACCCGTGGTTCTCGTCGGACGGCGCAGCGATCAACTACGGCGTCGGCTCGAACAACCTCGGGGGCGTCGACCAATTCGCGCAGACGGCAACCTGTCCCTCGACCGGCGTCTTCGCGGGCGACACCTACTGCGACACCATAATCAGCTAGCCACCGGAGATACGACGTGCCGCCGCTGGTCGATCCTCAGCGGGGATCGACCAGCGGCGGTGTTCGTGCGCGCGCTCCGGCGATGACCAGCCGTCATTTCTCAGCAGGTGAAGCTCTTCGCGCCGACGGCGGAAGCGTCAGGCAGTGACGTCGGACGGAGGCGCGCTGCTAGCGCAGCGGCGCGAAGGCGGCACGCACTTCGGTCGCGAACAACTCCGGCTCCTCCCAGGCAGCGAAGTGGCCGCCCTTGTCGGCCTCGTGGAAGTAGGTGAGATTGGGGTAAGCCTTCTCGACCCAGCTGCGCGGGGCCTGGAAAATCTCGCCGGGGAACGTTGTGAAGCCGACCGGGAGCGAGACCTTCAGCGGAGCCTGGCCGGCCGCGAGGGCTGTGGCTCGTCCGCTCTCCCAGTACTCCCTGGCCGCGGAGGCCCCGGTGCCCGTCAGCCAGTACAGCGTGATGTTGTCGACGATCCTGTCCCTGGTGAGGTTCCCCGACGGCTGGTCGCCGAGGAAGGCGCGGGAGATCTTCTCGTAGCTGTCGGTATCGTGGTCGAGCATCCAGGCGGCCAGCGCGACGGGTGAATCCAGCAGGGCGTAGCCGATCGTCTGCGGCCGCGTGGCCTGCTCCAGGAAGTAGCCGAAGCCGGTCGCCCGGAATGTCTTGGTCTGCTCGATCGCAGCGCGTTCCTTGTCGGTTTCCGCCGGCATAGCGCCGCCGCCCAGCGCCGCCACGAGCAAGTTCATGTGGATGCCAGCCAGCCCGTCGGGTGCCTGGCGGCCCATCGCGTCGGTGACCGAGGCGCCCACGTCACCACCCTGGGCGACGTAGTGGGTGTAGCCGAGGCGGCGCATTAGCCCCGCCCAGGCTCCGGCGATGCGGTCGGGGTTCCAGCCGACCTCTTTTGGCTCGCTGGAGAAGCCGTAGCCGGGCAGGGACGGCAGCACGAGGTCGAACGCGTCCTCCGCGTCTCCGCCGTGCGCGGTCGGGTCGGTGAGCGGTCCGATTACGTCGAGCAGCTCGATGACCGAGCCGGGCCAGCCGTGGGTCATGATCAGCGGCAACGCGTTCGCGTGCGGTGACTTCACGTGGATGAAGTGGACGTCCACTCCGTCGATCTCGGTCTTGAACTGCGGCAGCGCGTTCAGCTTCGCCTCGCACGTGTGCCAGTCGTAGTCAGTCGCCCAGTAGCGAGCTAGCTCCTGAATCGTCGCCAGCTGTACGCCCTGCGAGCGATCTGTGACCAGCTCCTTGGACGGCCAGCGCGTCGCGGCGATGCGCCGCTGACGATCGGCGATCGTTTCTTCGGGAATATCGGCACGGAACGGACGGATCTCGCCGTTGGCTGACACAGAGCTCATCATGGGACTTCTCCTCCCGGGTTGTGCTGAGGTCAGAGTCCCCGCATTTCATTCCCGGACGGTTGGGTCGACACGCGAGCAACAGCCCCGCCATTCGGCTCCGCTGTGAGCAGTCACGTGCGAGTAAAATCTCGCGTGTGAGGCGCGGCAGCCAAACCAGTCCGGTCGAGCACTGCTGTGCGTGAAAACTGCTGTGAGCGAGCACTGCGGTGAGTGAGATGGCCGAGCGCGACTATCGCGCATGTGCGGCAGCCGGAGTAGCTGCCCTTCAGCGGTGGTACGTGCCGTGGACCGGTAGGTGGCGGACAACCGGATGGTGGAACGCTGCCAACGCGCTCACCTCCCTCATCGACTACACCCAGCGGACCGGGGACCGAGCCCACGTTCGGGTAGTCCACCGAACGTTCCGCGCCGCAGGGTGCCGACACCGGCATTTCGTCGTCCGCTTTTTCGACGACAATGGCTGGTGGGGACTGGCATGGGCCAGGGCCCATGACCTGACCAATGAAGAGCGTTACCTCGTAGCGGCCCGGCGGATCTTCGACAACCTGGTCACGGCCTGGGACGACACCTGCGGTGGCGGCGTCTGGTGGAATGAGGACAGAAAGTACAAGAACGCGATCACCAACGAGCTGTTCCTGGCGCTGGCCGTGAGGCTGCACCTTCAGTCCCCCGGCCGCGAGAGCTTCTACCTCGACTGGGCGCGGCGCGAGTGGGACTGGTTCAGCGCCAGCGGCATGATCGGCCCGCAGAGCCTGGTCAACGATGGCCTCACATCAGACTGCAAGAACAACGGCAAGCCCGCCTATACCTACAACCAGGGTGTGATCCTCGGCGGCCTGGCTGGCCTCTACGAGAGCACCGGTGACGAGGCATACCTGCGGCAGGGCGAGTCCATCGCCGACGCCGCGCTGCGCGCGCTGACCAGCCCGCCAACCGCTAGTCCGCCGGGAATCCTCATCGAGCCGGGCGAGGCAGGCATGGTCGGTCGCCGCGAGGACGGAAGCCAGTTCAAAGGCATATTCGTCCGTAACCTCTACGACTTCTACTTGCACAGCGGCCGTCCGGCCTATCGCGATTTCATTCTTCGGAACGCGGATTCCATCTGGGACAACAACCGCAATGCACAGAACCAGCTCGGCCTCCGCTGGACCGGGCCCTTCGACTCGGCCGACGCGAGCAGGCAGAGCTCGGCTCTTGAGGCACTCAACGCTGCTGTCGCTCTCACGTCCTAGCTGCGAGGTACTGGCATGCGGTCTCGAGGCGCGCGAGCCAGGCCGACGCATCAGCCGAGCCAACGGCGGTGTCCGACAGCTCGAACAGCCCTTGCACGCTGACAGCGGGCAGGACATCTGCGAGCCCCGCCGAGGTGCCGTACGCCGCTACAACCTCGGGCCACCGCGTCGGCTCCACTGAAGACACGAGCAACCAGGCAATGTCAGCGATGCCGGGCGCGGCCGACACGTCCTCCCAGTCCAGCAGCGCTATCTCGGCCGCCGCGCTGGTGCGCATGTTGGGCAGGGACGCATCGCCGTGCACCAGCGTCACCGGGCCAGCGCCGCTAATCGCATGCTCGCTGGCGGCTACGTTCCCAACGAGCCTGCTCGCCAGGTCGCGTACGGAGGGGGTGAGGTCCTGCCTGGTCCGCAGGGTCGGCCACGTCTCGTCGTACAGGGACTCCACCAGGTCGACCGCGGCGCCCACGGGCCGTAGCCATGGCCAGCGCAGGGTCGCGCGGCCAGACCACCGCGCATGCATGTCGGCGAGTACGCGCGCGGCCGCGACCGGATCGGCGCCGGGGCGCCAGGACGACAGATCCTCGAGCACCAGCAGCGTCCCGTCGTCGGTCACCTCTGCCTGGTAACACGCCGGCACCCGTACGCCAACCTCCGGCGCGATCTGGCGGTAGAACCTGCACCTCGGAGCGGAAGATGTCGAGCGCGGCCGGGATCGAGCCTGGCGTAGGCACACCGCGGCGCTTGATGAACTCGGGCACTGCGCGAGGGTACGGTCCCGGCCGCATGTCAGTCGAGTCGTTTATCGGCACGAACGCAAGGCTCGCCAAAGGCCGCCGCGCCATGGAGGTCTGCGGCACTCCATCTCGGCCACGTTCGGAAGCGGCCGTCCGCGTCATGCGTCCGGTACATTTCCGGTGTGCTTGACCGCCAGCCGCCGACGTTCGCGGTCATCGGCGAGGCCCTCCTCGACTTGGCGGCTCCGGGCGATGACGGTGCCAGCACCGCGCGTCCTGGCGGCAGCCCGATGAACGTTGCGATCGGGCTGGCCCGGCTGGGACAGCCGGCGGCGTTCGTGGGCAGGATCTCTGACGACCCCATCGGCATTTTGCTGCGTCGTCACCTGGAGCGCTCGGGGGTCGATCTGCGTCACGTCGTGCAGGCGACCGAGCCGAGCACGATCGCGGTCGTCGACATGTCGGGCAGCCAGGCGAATTATCAGTTCTCGCGGGGCGGAGCAGACTTTCAGTGGTCGCTGGCCGAGCTCGCCTTCTTGCCCAATGGCGCGCTGGCCGTGCACTTTGGCTCGCTGGCGTCATGGATGCCTCCAGGAGATGCCGCGATCGAGGCGGTCGTGGACAGGCTGCGACGCGACGGCTCGGTACTGATCAGCTACGACCCCAACGTCAGACCGATGCTGCTGCCCGACGCCGCGGCGGCCCGCCGCGCGGTCGAGCAGTCCGTACAAGCCGCCCATGTGGTCAAGGCAAGCGCGGAGGATCTGCGCTGGCTCTACCGCGCGGAGTCGCCTGACGCTGTCGCTCGGCGCTGGCTTGACCTCGGCGTGGAACTCGTCGTTGTCACAGCCGGACCAGAGGGCGCGACTGCGTGGACGCGACGGCAGGCCCCAGTCAGCCGCCCGGCGTTTCTGGCGCCGCTCGTCGACACGGTGGGTGCCGGAGACGCGTTCACGAGCGGCCTCCTGGACGGGCTCGCCCGCCGCGGCCTGTTGACGCCGGCGGCTCTGGCCGAGCTAGGCGACCCCGCGATGCTCGCTGCCGTCCTGGATGACGCGGCGCTGATCGCAGGCATCACGGTTAGCCGGGCGGGTGCAGACCCGCCTCGCCGCACGGAAGCAGAGGCACTGAGGTAACGGCGCCTGAGTTAACGGCGCACTGAGGTAACGGCGCTAAGACCCCGCCGGGTGATCAGCTGCGAACAGGTCTTCGAGATCGGCGCTCGTGATCACATGCGACTGCCGGGGAAAGATTCGCTGCGTCAGAAAGTCGTGCACATCGGGCCGTGACCGGCGAGTCGATGTGAGAGCGCTGACCCATTGACGCCAGCCGCGTTCCCATCATGCTGGTCGCTGGTATCGCGTCAAAGTCAGCGTCCTCGAGTGCGACTCGCACGTAACCGACCCGGCCGCCATGGCCGCGCACGTAGGAGATGGCCGACGCGGTGCGTGCGAGCAGGGCATCAGCGTCGCTCAGCCGGTCCAGGACACCGCCCTGATAGTCCATTACGAGCAGGACTGTGCGCTTAGGCTCAATGGCCGGAAGGGTGCCGGGCACGGGAGTCTCCTTTGCTAGGGCCGGTGTGGACAGGGCTGCTGCTGACAGGTTCGGTGTGAACATAGCGTCCGCCGCGCAGCACCGAGGCGACAGCGGCGACGGCGGCTAGGGCGGTCGCGACGGCGAAGACGACGACCAGACCGTGATGGAACGGTCCGGATATCAGGGCCGGGAAGAACGTCCTCCCCGTGAGCACCTGCTGGCTCGCGGGCGGAATCGCTCGCAGGACCCCGGGCGCCGACAGCAGGTGCTGCACTGGATTAACGCCGAGAACCGCCGCGAATAGCGACGACACCGGCGGGAGGGCTCCGATCTGGTGGGCAATGGCATGCGGCACACCGTGCACCGATAGCCCGCGCGTCAGCGTCTGCGGCAGCGTCCCGGCCAGTCCGGCGATCATGAGCGAGAAGAACACGCCGATCGACAGAGCCGTCCCTGAGTTCTGGTACGTCGACCGCATGCCGGACGCGGCACCGCGGTGCCTGGCTGGCACGCTGCTCATGATCGATGCCGAGTTGGGCGCGGCGAACAGCCCGCCGCCGATGCCGTTCGCGGCAGTCAGCAGGGCGAACGCCCAGTAGGGGAAGTCCACGGGCAGGACCATCAGGCCCACGAAGCTCCCGCCAAAGATCACCATCCCGGCGGTGGCGAAGCCGCGAGCGCCGTATCGGTCCGACAGCGCTCCTGACACCGGACCGGCGATGAGAAGCCCCGCTGTGAGCGGCAGCAGGAAGATGCCGGCCCACAGCGGCGTGTCGCTGAAGTTATAGCCATGCAGCGGCAGCCAGATTCCTTGCAGCCAGATGATCAGCATGAACTGAAGTCCGCCGCGAGCGATGGCGACAGCCAGGCCGGCCACGTTGCCAGCGGTAAATGCACGGATACGGAACAGGCTGAGCTGAAACATGGGCTCGGCGACACGGCTTTCGATCACGACGAAGGCTGCCAGCAGCAGAACGCCGCCCTGGAGGAGGCCGTAGACCTCGGGGTTGGTCCAGCCCATCGTGTGCCCGCCGTAGGGCTGGATGCCGTTCGTCAGTGCGATCAGGACGGCGCCGAGGCCCGCAGCGAAGGTGACGTTGCCCCACCAGTCGATGCGGCCGCGGTGGCGTTCGCCGTTGTCGCGGAGCTTGCGGTAGGCCCAGACGGTGCCGAAGACGCCGACGGGCACGTTGACCCAGAAGACCGCGCGCCAGTCAATCGCGGCAAGGATGCCACCGGCTACCAGGCCGATGAACTGGCCTGCGATCGCCGCGACTTGGTTAATGCCGAGCGCGAAGCCCCGCTGATTCACTGGGAACGCGTCGGTCAGGATCGCGGCGGAGTTGGCAACGAGCATGGATCCGCCGATGGCCTGGAGCACCCGCCAGCCAATGAGCCAGAGCGCTCCGTGGCCGCCGCTGAACGGGTCGAACGACAGCAGGATCGAGGCGGCGGTGAAGACGGCGAAGCCCGCGTTGTAAATCCTGACCCGGCCGAACATGTCGCCGAGTCGGCCGAGCGTGACGACGAGGACCGCCTGGACGAGCCGGTATCCCATGATCATCCACAACAGGTAGCTAATGTTGCCGGGCCCTAGCGGATCCAGGTGGATGCCCCGGAAGATGGCCGGCAGGGCGATGATCACGATCGAGCCGTCAAGCGCGGACATGAAGACGGCTGCCGTCGTGTTCGACAGGGCCACCCACCGGTAGCGGTCCGCGGCCGTCCGGCCCTCCGCGTGGCCGTTCCAGGGGCGAACCATCAGACCGTCTGCGCCAGTCGCTCGATCAGCGGTGCGGGGTCGCGCCCGGGCCAAGCGCGGCTCGGGCCATGGTCGTCAGGAAGCGTCAGTATTCTCGGCGCCAGACGGCCGGGTGGGCCAGCCGACACAAAAAGGGGTGCGCATGAGACTGCTCGTCACCGGCGGGGCAGGGTACATCGGCAGCGTTGTCGCAGCCCAGCTCATCGGGGCAGGCCACGAGGTCACAGTGCTTGACGATCTGTCGACCGGACACGCCGATGCGGTCCCGGCGGGAGCTACGTTCATACGCGGCGATTTGCGTACCAGCGCCGGTGAGGCCATAGCTGGCGGGATAGACGCCGTCCTGCATTTCGCGGCCAAGTCACTGGTCGGAGAGTCCGTGGCCGATCCGGGCCTCTACTGGAGCAGCAACCTCGGCGGTACCCTGGCGCTGCTCGAGGCCATGCGCGCCGCTGACGTCAGGACCATCGTCTTCTCGTCGACAGCGGCCACGTACGGCGAGCCGGAAGGCGTGCCGGTCGAGGAGACAGCGCCAACCAGGCCGACGAGCCCGTACGGCGCGTCCAAGCTTGCCGTCGATACTGCGCTGGCCGAATACGCCCGGATGCACGGATTCGGCGCGGTCAGCATGCGCTACTTCAACGTGGCGGGCGCGTTCCGTGCCGAGGCCGGTAACTGGCTGGGCGAACGGCACGCCGTCGAGACGCACCTCATCCCGAACATCTTGCGGATCGCCAGGGACCACAGCGGGCCCGGTCGGCATCTTCGGCGATGACTACCCCACTGCTGACGGAAGCTGCGTGCGCGACTACATCCACGTCGGCGACCTCGCCGGCGCGCACCTGCTAGCGCTCGACGCCTGCAAGCCGGGACAGCACACGATCTACAACCTCGGCTGCGGGACCGGCTACTCCAACTTTGAGGTGCTGGCGGCGTGCCGGGACGTGACGGGGCTGGCTATACCAGCCAAGGTCACAGGCCGTCGGCCGGGCGACCCTGCGGTGCTGATCGCCTCGTCGGAGCGCATCGGCAGGGATCTCGGCTGGCGGCCGGACCGCAGCCTGCACGACATGGTCGCCGACGCATGGACGTGCGGTTACCGTTGACCGCGGCTCGCTAGCGCCCCGGCGCGCTCAGCCGGCTCGTTCCGACGCCTGCGCCTGGCCGTGATCCAGCGAGTAATCCTGTTGCCGCGACGGCCCGGCGTTCCTAGCATCGGGCCAATGCACGAGCGCCCCGCCGACCTCGCCGACGCCGATGTAGCCGACGCCCTCCGGCAGCACTGGCGGCTCGATGTCGGCCAGTTGCGCTACGCGCCCGTGGGCTATGGCGGCTACCACTGGACCGTGGTTGACGTCAGCGGCCTGCGCTGGTTCGCGACCGCCTGCCGCGTGTCCGACATGGCAGATCTCGCTGATCTGCGGGCAGCCATGGGCGCGGCCAGGGACCTGGCCGACTGCGGGCTGAACTTCGTGGTCGCCCCGGTGCGGGCCAGGTCCGGCGAGCTTGTGATCCCAGCCTCTCCCGACTATGCAATCAGCGTTTTCCCCTTCCTCGACGGTGTCGTCGGTCGGCTGGGCGATGCGCTCAGCTTCGCTGACCGTGCTGTGATCACGGACATGCTGGCGGCCCTGCACACGGCCCGCCCGCCAAGCGGCCCCGTTCCCGTCCGTGAATTGAACCCGCGCAGTCGCATTCAGCTAGAGATTTCACTACGGGAACGGGGCCGACCCTGGCGCGGTGGCCCGTACGCCGAGGCCGCTCGTGCACTGGTATCCGAGTATGCGGACGGGTTGTCGGCAGCGCTGGCTACTTTTGACGATCTCGTGGCGCAGGTGGCGGCGTCCAGCACGCTCGTGCTGACCCACGGCGAGCCGAAGCCGGGCAACCTGATCCGGCGGGGCGATGAGTTCCTGCTGATCGACTGGGACACCGTCGGACTCGCGCCGCCCGAGCGCGACCTGTGGTGGGTCCTTTCGGACTCGGGGGCCGAGGCCGCCCGTTACTCCGAGCTCACTGGCCGCGAGGTCAGCCGGCAGGCCGTGATTCTCTACCGGCTGCGCTGGGACCTTGATGACATCGGCCTCCTGCTGGCAGACTTTCGGGCCGCGCATCAGCAGGACAAGGACACTGAGGTGGGTTGGGCCGGGCTCGCGGCCACGGTTCCGCGCCTGGTCGCTTCCGCACAGCTACGTTAGGTGGTCTCGGAGCGGCCGACCCCCGTCGCCCGAAAAGTTCTCGTAAAGGCCGACGGAAGCAGTCGCTGCGATATGGCATTCTGACCGCCATGACCACAGGTGATGTCGCAGGACGGCTTGGCGCCCCGGCGCGTGTCGCGGTCACGAAGGTGCCCGAGATCACAGCCTGGTTCTGGATCGCGAAGGTGGCCTCGACCGGCATGGGCGAGGCGTTTGCTGACTGGCTGTACGCGAGGTACGGAACATTGCCCACAGCCGCGGTGGGCGCAATCCTGCTGGTCGTTGCGCTGGTCCTTCAGCTCTCCACGCGCCGGTATAACACCTGGATCTACTGGCTGGCCGTCGTGGCAGTCAGCGTCACCGGCACCATGGCTGCCGATGGCCTGCACCTGAAGATCGGGTTGAAGTACACCGATACCACGATCTTGTTCGCGGTGACCCTGGCCGCGATCTTCCTCGTCTGGTACCGAACCGAGGGCACGCTGTCGATCCACAGCATCAACAGCTTCCGTCGCGAGCTCTTCTACTGGGCGACCGTGATGGCCACGTTCGCGCTCGGGACCGCGCTCGGCGACCTGACTGCCTACACGATGAAGATCGGCTTCTTCTCCTCGGCGCTGCTGTTCCTCGTGCTGATCGCCATCCCGGCCGTGGCTTACCGCTGGTTCGGGATGAATGCTGTGCTCGCCTTCTGGTTTGCCTACACGATCACCAGGCCCCTCGGCGCTTCTATCGCTGACTGGCTCGGCGTACCCGTCAGGCTGGGCGGCCTTGATTGGGGTAGGGGCAACGTCGCGCTGCTCCTGACCGTGCCGATCCTGATCGCCGTCAGTTACATGGCGGTAACCCATGTCGACGTCGCGCGCGGGACCCAGGCGATAGGCGGTCGGCCGGCCAAGGCGCGGCACCGGGCCGTCTGACCCTCGCCCTCGTTGATAAGCATTGCGGTCCTTGCCAGCTCTGATCCGGGGCTGGTGATCGGCCAGATCACTGACCTGCTGGCCAGCGATCCGGTGAGACATAACGCGATTGGCACCAAGCTGGCAGATGCGATCCGTTATGGCGAGCCTGGCCGGTACTGGATCGGGCTGCATGACGGCGTCCCGGCCGGAGTTGCCGTGCAGGTGCCGGCGGAGGGGCCGCTCACAGTGGCGCCGATGCCCGCGGAACTTGCCGCCCTGATCGCCGACGCTGTCGATGCCGACGGAGTCGCGTTGCCCGGCGTGGTCGGCCCGGCCGGGACCGCTTCTCGCTTCGCAGAGGCGCTGGGTGGTCGGCGCGGGGTCGCTGCGACGCCGGTATCGGCGGAGCGGATCTACGAGGTCCGGGACCTGCGGTTCCCGACTGGCGTGGACGGTGCGCTGCGCCGTGCGGCCGAGGCCGATCGGGAGCGGTTGCTCTCGTGGCTGCCGGGGTTCGAGGCTGGTCCAGGCTGGGCCGTCTCCGATCCGGCGGCGGTATTCGTCACACGCCGGCTTGCGGCTGGCGACGTCTGGATCTGGGATGACGACGGTCCGGTGTCCATGGCGGCCCGGACCGAGGCTGTGGCCGGGGTGTCGCGCATCCAAGCCGTCAACACACCGCCGGAACTGCGGACGCGCGGCTATGCGAGCGCCGGCGTGGCGGCACTGTCCGCCAGGGTTCTCGGGGCGGGCCTGCGCTGCGTGCTTAACGCTAACGTGAACAACACGGTCGCCAACTCGGTCTACCAGCGGCTCGGATACCAGGCCATCGGCGACGTGCTCCGTTACCGGCTCGGCTAGGGACAGCGGCGGGCCGGTCAACCAATGCCTGCCAACTGTCTGATGGATTTCGGCCTTTCGCACGAGACTAATCTAAAGGGCGCGTCGCGTCCTTTTCCTGGCTGACAAGAAAAGCCGGGCACGGCGGCCTTTACCTGCGCGTACAGGCTGATGACACTCGCCGAATTCCCTTGCTGCGCCGGTATGCACTATAGATTGCTTGCTTGCTTCTGATATTGTCGACACGTTCAACGGGCGTGGAAATAACGGGGAATTCAGCCTTGCTCAGGCGGTTTATTACTATAGCCATTAAATAAGCCAAACTAGTTCGGCTTTAGCACAAGCCACCCTGGGCAGGTCAAAAGGGCAAGCGGGGGATAAGGCTGTGCTCCGGAGTGTGACATGAGCCGGGCACCTGCGCACGCAGGGCGGCTCCGGGCATCGGAACAGTGCGTGTTCGCGCTGGTGTTCGCCCTCATGGCGGGGTTCGTCGTGGCCATCACCTTGTCCGCCGTCAGGTCGGCCGACTATCCCCTGTTCGGCGGGCCGACCACGGCCGCGGGTTCGCAGACGGTCGCGGCCGGGACTGGCGGCACGGTCCAGCAGGCAGGTGGGTCGACCGGCGCAGCTACGCCGATCGGGCCGGCGTCGCCTCGCCTCAATCGGCTGCTTGCGGCGGCCCTGGGCAGGGTGCTGACCGCGCATCCAGGCCGGCTCGCGGTGGGCGTGATCGACGAGACTGCCGGCCGGCAGGCGCTCTTCGACGGGAACCGGCCCGTCAATTCCGCGAACATCGTCGCGGCAGACATCCTGGCCGCACTGCTACTACGGCACGCGCAGGCCGACACTCTCATGCCCGCCGGGCAGGCGGCCCTCGCCACGGCGATGATGGCGAAGGGTAGCGATGCGGCTGCGGCGAGCCTGTGGCGAGCCGCCGGGGCCGGGAACGGGCTCGCGTCGGCTGATCGCCTGCTCAAGCTGAGCCATACCGTTCCTGGCGCCGGCGACCAGTGGTATCTGACGCGGACGACAGCGGCCGACCAGCTTCAGCTGCTGACCGATCTGACGTCGGCGCATTCGCCGCTGGCCGCGTCCGCCCGTGACTATGTGCTGCGACTGATGACCAGCAAATCGACGCTGCCGCTCTGGGGCGTGTCGGCGGCCGCCACAGGCGGTGCCAGTAGCGCGGTGCTGCGCGGCTGGCTGGCGAAAGGCCAGCTGTGGATCGCCAATAGCATCGGCATCGTGCAGCGTGGCGGCCACGTGCTGCTCGTGGCTGTGTTGTCCAGCAACAGGTCAAGCCAGGCGGCCGGGATGTCGCTCGCGTCCGCTGCAGCAGTCGCCGCGGCGGACGTGATGACCAGTGTCGGGCACTGACTGCGAGCTCAGCTTGACTGGGGAGCCGCCCCGGCGCCCAGCACGTGTGCCTCGGTGTTGATGGCGTCGACGAGGCTGTCGGTGGCCGCGAGCAGGCCCACCGTGTCGCTGTCGGGCCGGATCGCCTGTTGCTGCGCTCGCAGCGGCGGGAGACGGCCAGCAAACATCGGCTGCCACCTCTCGCTCGACTGCGCTCCGGTTGGCTGCGCTCCGGTTGGCTGCGTTCCGGCGATTCCTGTCCCGGCTGATCGCAGCGCTGCCGCGATCTGGTCCGTGGCTCGCGCCACACCCGTCGCGAGCTCATCAAGGTGAGGCTGGAGAGCGGCGGCACGCGTCCTGTCCCCGCTGCCATGGTGGGCGGTCACAGCGGCGCCCAGGGTCAGCAGCGCCTGCGCGATCCGGTGGCCAGCCGATGCGAGCGCACTGGCAGTGCCGGCGGTCATCGGCGCGTGGTCAGGCTCCCCGGCAAGACGATCAGCCGAGGCCTCCGCGTCGCTCCGCGCCCGGCGCGCGGCCATCTGGAGCGAGCCGAGTCGCGGTCCTTCGGCGGCGTCGGGCCTGGTATAGGCGCGCAGCAGTGCGCCGGCGTAGCGCCCCTGGGCGGTGATGAGCCGAGCAAATTTCTCAGCCGCTGATGTACCCTCCCACGTTGGCCACAGCAGGTAGGCAAGTATGGCGAGCCCAGTACCGACTCCGGTACCGATGAGCCGGGCAACGGCTGTCGGATCTGGCGGCAGTCCGAGCAGCGCGAGCAGCACCACGAGGAAGTCGGTCAGGAACACGGCGTACAGCAGGTAGTTGACGGTGAAAACCGCGTACGCCGCCACGAGCGACACCGCGATGACGCACAGCAGGGCTGAGAGGCTGACCTTGACCAGCAGGACTGTCGCGACGCCGAGCCCAGCGCCGACGACGGTGCCAGCGGCGCGCTGCAGCCCCCGGTAGAGGGTTGAGCTGTAGTCAGGTCGCAGGACGATGAAGATAGTCAGGACGATCCAGTACCCGTGACTCAGCCCAGAGCCCTGAGCGATCACCTCGGCCAGGGCCGCCACTACCGCGAGCCGGAGCGCATGTCGGCCGGCCTCTGATGACGTGCCTAGGCTGGCGCGCACGGTCAGCAATGCGTCCCGGTTCCAGGACCGCCGGATCGGCCGCGGTCTATGGCGGCGCCGCGGGCCCGGTTCCGCTGCGTTGAGCCGCTCGGCGATCTGGCACGCGCTACGCAGCTCACCGAGCAGCGCCTCGCCGGCCCAATGCCAGCCGGTGCCGCCGTTGGCTGATATGCCAGCGAGCGCGCGCCTGCCAGCAGCCAGGTGCTCGGCACGGTCGCGCGGTCGGCCGCCGAGCGCAGCGGCGAGCTCCCGCAGCACGCGGGCGGCCTCGTCTAGCAGGCTGCCCATGCCAGGTCCTCGCGCGGCGTCGACCCGGCTAGCCGACAACGCCGTCAGCGTGGCCCGGATACGCTCGGCCTCCTCCGCCAGGTCGAGCATGTCCCGGCGAGCCGCTGTCCGCATGACGGGGTTGGGGTCACCCAGCACATAGCTGGCCGTCAGCTGGTTCGGACTCGGCGGACTATGCCGCCCCGCGGCCACGTCCGCCGCGTAGCCGCCCAGGTCGGCATAGGAGTTAGCCAGCGCCGTCCGCTCGGCGCTGCCGCGGTTCACCGTCCAGGATGTGACCACGAGCAGGCACTGCCACAGGCCGCCCGCCAGCACCAGGCCGGCCCGCGTCGCCGCGGCAGCAGGGCCGAGCGGCAGGGCGCTGGCGATCAGCAATGCGACCGGCCACTGGAGCGTCACCGCGAGGACTGTCGGGCCGAGCGAAGCCAGCACGCCAGTTAGATACGCCCACGCGAACAAGACCGGGACCAGGAGCCAAGGCAAGCTGGCGGCTGTCGTGGCGCCGACGAAGGTGGAGAATGCCATGCCCAGGGCGGCGCAGAGCACGGCCAGGACCCTCGTCCGGCTCACGCCGCGGAACGACACGAATCCGGCCGGGAGGGCTCCGAGGGCGGCGTAGCTGCCATACGCGACCTTGCCGGTGGCGACGCCGATGATCAGCGGCGTCAGGACGCCTATCGAGGTACGGATGGACTGGCCTAGCGCCAGGTCTCGCCAGCGGAACGCCCCGAAATCGAGCCAGCCCGACTGCGTCAGCTCGGCTGCCAGGAATGCCCGCCCGGCCCGTAGGTTAGACAGGAACTGACGGCCGGCCCGCCGAGCGGATAGGCCGGCCTCCGTCAGCGGGCTCGGAGGCAGCTGACTGGGCCGCTGCTCAGGCCGACCGGACCGGCCGGTAGGCAGGCTGCCACATCAGCGCCTCGACGTAGCCCCGCAGGTCATTGGGGACCCTGCCGGCGGCGACGCCGTCAGCGATGGCCGCCTCGGCTACCGCGACGGCGACCGTGAGTGACGTATGGCGCAGCGTCGCCACTTCGGGCAGCAGCGGGGCGCCGTCCGCGACGGTGTCGACAAGGCTGGCGACAGCGTGGGCGGCCGCGCTCAGCATGCCGTCAGTGATCTTGGTGGCGCGAACGGCGATGGCGCCGAGGCCGAGGCCCGGGAAGACTAGCGCGTTGTTGGCCTGGCCGATCACGTAGGTCGTGCCGCGATACTCGACGGGCTGGACCGGGCCACCGGTAGCGACCAGGGCTCGGCCGCCGGTCCACTCGATGAGGTCAGCGGCCCTGGCCTCGGCCAGCTCGGTCGGATTGGACATCGGCATGATGACGGGCCGGTCGGCGTGTGCGGCCATGTCTTGAATGACGTCCTCAGTGAAGGCACCGCCGCGGGCGGAGGTGCCGATCAGCACTGTCGGGTGGACGCGCCGCACTACCTCGGCCAGGCTGATGCCGCCCAGCGTCTCGTCTCGCTCCCAGTCCGCCACCTCGGCGCTCTCCCGGCCGTACTGGCGCTGCTCATCGGACAGCCCGGCGCCATCGGAAACGATCAGGCCGTGGCGGTCTACGGCCCAGAACCTCCCCCGCGCCTCGGCCGCCGACAGGCCGCCTGCTACCAGCGCTGCGGCTAGCTGATCGGCGACGCCGGTGCCGGCCGATCCAGCACCGAAGATGACGATGCGGTGACTGGGCAAGTCGATTCCGGTGGCATTGACGGCCGCGAGCACGGCGGCCATGTTGACGGCGCCCGTCCCTTGCACGTCGTCGTTGAAACTCGGCAGCACATCTCGGTACCTATTGAGAAGCCGGCGCGCATTTGCCGTTGCCACGTCTTCCCAGTGCAGCAACGCACGAGGGAAGAGCTTCTTCACTGCCGTCACGAACGCATCGAGGAAGGCGTCGTACTTGGCCGGCGACACCCGCGGATGCCGGTTGCCGATGTACATGGGGTCATCGAGCAGGCTCTGGCGGTCGGTGCCGACGTCCAGCATCACGGGTATGGTCCGGCCTGGGTCGATGCCTGCCGCTGCCGTGTAGACGACGAGCTTGCCGACGGCGATGCTCATGCCGCCGACGCCCCAGTCACCGATGCCCAGGATTGCCCCGGCGTCGGTGGCGACGATCAGGTCGACGTCCCCGGCGCCGAGGCCGTACGCCTCAAGCGACCGCTCGATCAGCTCGGGCTCGTCGACCGACAGGTAGACCCCGCGTGGCCGCCGATACTCGTGGCTGTAGTTCTCGATCGCCTGGCCGACAGTCGGGGTGTAGATGACCGGAAGCATCTCGCTCAGGTGATCGGTTACCACCCGGTAGTAAAGGACCTCGTTGCGGTCGTGGAGCTCGTTCAGCAGCACGTTGCGGGCCAGATTGGACGACTGCCGCCGGAACTGGGCGTAAATGCGGCCAGCCTGCTGGTCGAGTGTCAGGTGACCGGCGGGGATCAACCCGATCAGGTCCAGGTCTGCCCGCTCTGCATCGGTGAAGGCCGTGCCCTTGTTGATTCTCGGATCGGCCAGCACCTGGCGCCCGCGAAGCGTCGTGCGCCACACGCCTTCCTGCTCGACCCAGCACGTTCGCACCCGGTGAAGTCCTTTCGTCCAATGCCCGCCTCCCATCCTCGGGCAGGCGTCGCGTCGCAGCCATAGTGCCAGGGCCAGGGCTGGTGCGCATGGCCCGGTCCTGTCAGCCCGAACGCTCGGCGTCCAGGTCGTCCCCCGACCACAAAGCGCGGACCGCGTCGATGGTGTCGGCCTCGGCTGGATGCTTGTCGGGCCGGTATCGCAGGACCCTGGCGAACCTGAGTGTCACTCCGCCCGGATACCGGGTACTCGCCTGAACTCCGTCGAACGCGACCTCGACTACGAGCTCGGGCCTGACGCGCACGACCCCGCGCCGGGGCTCGGCAACGGCCGGCAGGGGCGGGTCGGCGAGTTCGAGCAGGCGATCTGTCTGCCAGGTCAGCAGAGCGTCGGTCAGTCCCTTGAACGTCTTGCCGAGCATGACGGGCCTGCCGGTCGCCGGGTCGCGGGCGCCAAGGTGCAAGTTGGACAGCCAGCCCTGGCGCCTGCCATGGCCCCACTCCGCACCAAGTACCAGCAGATCCAGCGTGTGCCGCGGCTTGACCTTGATCCACTCACTGCCGCGGCGGCCAGCGCCGTACGGTGCGTCAAGCGACTTGACTAGTACGCCCTCGTGGCCGCGATGAATCGCTGTCGCGAAGAACTGCTCCGCATCGCCGAGCTCCGCCGTGACGATCCTGGGGATGACGAGGTCGGCCGGAGCCACCGCAGCGAGCCGGCCAAACCGCTCGTGCCCAGGCGCGTCGATGAGGTCGGCCCCGTCCAGATGGAGCACATCGAACAGAAACAGCGACAGCGGTATCGGCGCTGCCTCGCCGGCGGGTCCGGCCTGGCTGGCGGCTCGCGCAGATGTGACCTGAAACGGGTGTGGCCGCCCATCAGGCCGCAGGGCCACCGCTTCCCCGTCCAGCACGGCGTCGGTCACCGCTAGCGCCATGGCAGCCTGGGCGATCTCCGGCACCCGGTGCGTGATGTCGTCGAGTGTGCGGGAGAACACACGGACCCCGTCGGCGGTGCGATGCACCTGCACCCGGATGCCGTCCACTTTCCACTCGACCGCGGCTGGTGAGATCCGGTCCATGGCTGCAGCTACGGTCGGCGCGGCAGCGGCAAGCATGGGCCGAATCGGACGTCCGACCTGGAGTGAGACAGCTCGCAGAGCGGCCGCCGCGGCACCCGGATCGCTGTCGGCGCCCAGCGCGGCGGCAGCAGCTGCCGCCAGCGAGCCGCTGAGCTGGTGGGCGCGGCGAACGTCGGCGCCGGACACCCCGGCCGCCCGTGCGATGGCGTCGGTCATGACCCCGTCCAGGGCACCCTGCCGCAGGTCTCCAGCCAGCAGCCGCGCGAGGAACTCGCGTTCCGTCGCGGTCGCGCGGCTCAGCAGACGGGCCAGCAGCCGTCGGCGCTCGGCCTGCGAGCCCTGGCCGGCCAGGGCCCCGATCTGCCCTAGGGCCTGGTCTGTCTCGGCCAGGGTCAGCTGCGGCACCGCGGGAGGCTGGCCCAGCGCCGCGGACGTCGGCGCAGCGGCTGGGCCGTAGCCGCCCATCAGGTCCGTCAGCGCGGCATAGCCGACGCCTATCTGGCGCTGCGTCAGATCACCGGACAAGAAGGAGACGGCAACCGCGATCTCTGCTCCGGGGACGTCCCGCAAAAGCGCGGCAATCGCGTCGATCTTGGCCAGGCGCCCCGGCGTCGCGGCAACGACCGCCGATGTCCGCACTACGCTGTCCAGCAACATCGAGCTATAGCCAGCCTTTCCGCTGGGCGATGTCCACAGCCTCGGCTCGATTGCGGGCGCCAAGCTTCTGGATCGCGGCGGAGAGGTGATTCCGCACCGTCCCTGGTGACAGATGCAGGTCGAAGGTGGTCACGATGACTACCTTGCCGCTGAACCCGGTCTTGATCAGCTGGCTGGCCACCTCGATGCCGCTTGGCCCCGGCATCTCGATGTCGAGCACCGCCACATCAGGCTCGTGCTTGCGAGCCATGGCCAGCGCCTCGTCGCCGTTGGCGGCCTCTGCCACCACCTGAATGTCGCTCTCGAGCTCCAGTAGCGCGACCAGCGCCTGGCGGACCATCGTCTGATCCTCGGCAATCATGATCCGCACCGTCACCCGCCTATTGTCCCGCTCGCAGGCACTGTCCCGCTTTCCGATACAGCCAGCCGCTCCCTGAGGGGCACGACGACGCGCAATCTGAATCCCACGGCGCCGTGCTGATTTTGCATGACTCCGTCACGCGCTTCGACGGTTCCGGCGGCCAGCTCGCCGCCTAGGCCGCGAACCCGTTCGGCGAGTCCGGCCAGGCCCGAGCCAGCGAACGCCGGCCGGGCCCGGCCAAGCACCCCGACGATGCGCAGGCGCTCCTCGGCCGCCGCAGCCCGCGCCAGCTCCGCTCGAGTGCGCCGGAGCATGGCGAGCGTGTCAGCGCGGCGCCCGGCCATGTAAGCGAACAGCCCCGCCAGCGGCGCGATGAACACGGCGGCCAGGATCACGCCGGACTGGTAGCCGTTGACCACGGAGACCGTCAGGCCTGCCACCCCGCACGCGGTGGCGCCGACCACCGCCGGGGCCGGCGTCGCGCTGTACCGCCCGAACGCCGCCGCCGTGACGGCCAGCGCTGCGATCCGGTTCGTCCCGCCGAGCGCAAAGAGCGCAATGCCGAGCGTCAGGATGGCGGCCAGCGACAGCCACGGGACCGGATAACTGCCGAGTTCCCGGCTGTTCAGACGCCAGCAGATCAGCCCCGCGAGGACACCGGCGCCGATCACCTGGAACAAGCTGCGGCCGTCGAGCGGATGGCTGAGCAGGTTGATCGCAGGCTGAACGACGGCGAACACGATGAGCCCGCTCACGACGATCCGCCGGACCACAGTCCAGGAGCGCCCGTCTGCGGCCTCGGCCGTCAGGACGGCCTGGTCGGGGTTCATCCACTCAGGCTAGGCAGCCCCAGGCGGCGCCGTCACATAACAGCAGTCCGGGTCTGGCCATGACCGATGTCATGGCCAGACCGAGACTCGGGGCCATCAGCCGGTCCCGGCGGCCGACCAGCGTCAGACGATCTGGGAGTGCCCGTTCATGTCGGGGTCGGGCGGCGTGCCGTCGTCGGTTACCGGGGCGGGTGTGGACTCGACAGGGCGCTCGCGGAGCCGCATGGCGGCGGCGACGCCTGCGCCCACGGCCCCGACGAGGAGCGCCATCCCGGCGATCATGGGACCGCGGCGCCGCGGCTTCTTGCGCGGCGGCGCGTCGATCTTACGTGCAGCGTTGCTGAGCGCGCCGGCGACCATCGGAGCGACAACGTCGCTGATCGCGCGCGCCGACTGATCGAGCTGCGGAGCGACCCACGCCCTGGCGGCGTCGACCTTCGGTGTGGCCCAAGCGATGGCCCCGTCGCTTGCGGTTTTGGCAAGCGGACCGGCTTGCAGCGCCGCAGCCTGAGCCTGCGCGGCTGCCTGCTGCGCGGTTATCTGCGCCTGCTGCGCCGCCTGCAGCGCGGCGAGATGCGCCTTGGAGCCGAGCTGGCCAGCGTTGGCCCGGAACTTGCCGCTGGCGTTTATAGGTTGTTTCCTGGTCAAGACAGACACGACGACCTCCTGATGTTCTCCCAGCCCTGACACCTTCCCTGCAAACGTGGGGCCAATCACGAGCACGGAGCTACAGCGCGCGGCCAGAGCACCATGGGGGCGTGGGAGAATTCGGCTATGACCAACACGCTGACCGCAACGCTGCGGACTAGCCGGGGGCCTGTAGTCGTCCGGCTTTTTCCTGACCACGCGCCCAAGACCGTGCGCAACTTCGTCGAGCTTGCCGAGGGCAGCCGGGAATGGACGGACCCGGCGACACGCAACACCAGCAACGCGCGGCTATACGACGGCACGCTTTTCCACCGGGTCATTCCCGACTTCATGATTCAGGGCGGCGACCCGCTGGGGACCGGCACCGGCGGCCCTGGCTACAAGTTCGCGGACGAGTTTCACCCGGACCTGGCTTTCGACCGGCCCTACCTGCTGGCGATGGCGAACTCGGGCCCGGGCACCAACGGCTCACAGTTCTTCATCACCACCACGCCCACGCCGTGGCTGAGCAACAAGCACACTATCTTCGGCGAGGTCATCGACGGCGTCAGCGTCGTCGACGAGATCAGCCGCGTGCAGACCAGCCGTGGTGACCGCCCTGTCACCGATGTGGTGCTGGAGTCCGTCGAGATCGGGCGCGACGACAGCGAGTAGAGCGGTCCCCTGATATGGCCAACCCCCCAGACCAGCAGCAGGACCAGAGCCAGCCTCCTCCGCCCGTGTGCTACCGGCATCCGGGCCGGCCAACGTACGTTTCGTGCGTGCGCTGCGGTCGTCCGGCCTGCCCGGACTGCCTGCGCCCGGCATCGGTCGGTCATCAGTGCATCGACTGCATCAAGGGCCAGAACCAGAATGTACGCCAGGCTACGGGCCGGTTCGGCGGGCAGATCACGGCCAAAGCCAGGGTCACCTGGGCGCTCATTGGCATCAACGTGGTTTTGTACCTTGTCCAGCTGGCCCATTCGAGCCTGGCGAGCGACTGGTACATGATCGGCGCTGCCAGGGACCCGGACGGGCAGCTGGTCGGCGTGGCGTTCGGCCAGTACTACCGGCTGATCACGTCCGCCTTCCTGCCCGGTACCGGCAACCTCGGGATCCTGGACATCGCCTTCAACATGTGGGCGCTTCTAGTGGTGGGTCCGGCACTGGAACGCGTCCTTGGCTGGGCGCGGTACCTGACCGTTTACCTGGCAAGCGCCCTCGGCGGCTCGGTGCTCTACTACCTGCTGGCTAGCCCCAACGCTCCCGCGCTGGGCGCGTCCGGCGCGATCTTCGGGCTCTTCGGAGCCTGGTTCGTCCTGTCAAGGCGCCTCGGACTCGACTCCCGGCAGGTTGTCCTGCTGATCGTGCTCAACCTCGGGATCAGCTTCGCGGTACCGTTCATTGCCTGGCAGGCCCACGTCGGGGGCCTGATCGTCGGCGCCGCCCTGACGGCGGCCTACGCATACGCGCCACGGCAGAACCGAACGCTGATCCAGGTTGCCGCGACTGTCGGCATCGTGGCGCTGATCATCGCCGGAGTTGTCGCGAGGGACTACCAGCTGGTTGGCGCGCTCAAGCTCTGAGTGACGCGAAGTTCTAGCCCGCAGGGAATTTCTGGGCCGCGGGGAGCTAGAGGAGCGTCAGCGCCATCTCGTCGCCAGGCCCAAGCCTCCGATCACGAAGACGAAGCCCACGACGAGATTCCAGGCGTGGAGAGCGCCAATTGGATATGACTGCTGGCTGACGTAGAAGACGACGATCCAGACCAGGCCGAATATGAGGCTGCCGAGCATCGTCGGCAACAGCCAGGGCGGGCTCACTTTGGCCTTCGCCGCCCTGGGCGGTGGGGTGTAGACCGTCGTCTTTCTGACGCGGGACTTCGGCACGGTCGTCTCCTGAGTAACTGCTGGCTCCCCGCCGGCCGGTACGCGGCGGTACAGGGCGTGCGGACCCGAGCGCGCCCTGCCCGCGTAAGCGTAGTTGGTCGGCGGACATAACGCGCTCGGCTAGGGCGTCGGCGTCACCGTCGGCGTCCCCGTCGGGGTGACCGTCGGGGTGACCGTCGGCGTCGAGGCCGGCGCCACCACAAAGATCGTAATTGGCGAGCCCTGCGCCAGCGGGCTGCCGACAGCAGGACTGGTCTGATAGACGGTGCCCACTGGGCCGTTTCCGTTGCCTGGCTGCGTGGTCACGAAGTAGCTGTAAGGCGAGGCCGAGAGCAACGCTGAGGCCTGCGCCGCCGTCATGCCGAGAACACTGCTCGGCACCGTCGGGGTTGCCCCAGTGACGCTGATCGTGATCGTGGTGCCGATTGGCTGGGTGCCCGTCGGCGTTTCGGTGGTGACGGTGTTCGGCGCCGCCGTCGGCGACTGGCCGGCGATGACCGCCACCTTGAAGCCGGCCGCCCTGAGCGCCGTAATAGCGGGCCCGCGCTTCTGACCGACCACGTTCGGCACCTGCTTCGTCACGGGCGGCTTCGGGCCGCTGGAATAGACAATGTTGATCGCGGTACCCCTGGGCTCACTTGAGCCGAAGCTCGGAGTTGTCGAAATCACATGGTCTTTTCCAACGGTCGTCGACTGCTGCGGCGTCTTCGTGCCCACCTTCAGCCCGGCGCCGGTGATGGACCGCACCGCGGTCGGGAGCGTGTCGTTGACCACGTTCGGCACCGGGACACCGGGGCTGTTGCCGGTCACGAACTTGATCAAGATGATCGACGCGATCAGCACCGCCACGACGACGGCCAGGACCAACCACGGCCAGACACGGCGGTGGCGCTGCGGCGGTCCATCCGGACCGCCGTCCTCAGGTCCGTACCGGTACGGCGGGATGGCAGTCGTGCGACCAGCGACCTGCGTAGAGGCCGCGCCCATCCGCCGTGTACCTGGCCCGTAACCGTTGCCGGGCATCGGGGCGGCAACCGGCGCGCCCGACAGAGCGCGCTGGATATCGGTACGCATCTCGCCTGCCGACTGATACCGGTCGGCCGGGTCTTTCTGCATGGCTTTCAGCACGATGGCGTCGGCCCACGGCGGCACCTCTGGGTCCACCTGAGACGGCGGAATCGGATCTTCCTTGACGTGCTGGTAGGCGATCGCCACGGGCGAGTCGCCAGTGAAGGGCGGCCGCCCGGTCAGCAGTTCGTACAGCAGGCAGCCGGTCGAGTAGAGGTCGCTGCGCGCGTCCACCCGCTCGCCCCTGGCCTGCTCCGGCGAGAGGTACTGAGCGGTGCCGATGACCTGGGCTGTCTGGGTCATGGTCATCTGGGAGTCGGAGACGGCCCTGGCGATGCCGAAGTCCATGACCTTCACGTCGCCCGACCTCGTCAGCATCACGTTGCCGGGCTTGATGTCGCGATGGACGATGCCGTTGCGGTGGCTGTAATCCAGGGCCCGCAACACGCCGTCCGTGATCTCGGCGGCCCGCTCGGGCAGCAGCCTGCGGTCGTCCCTCAGCAGGTCGCGCAAGGTCCGCCCGTCGACGAACTCCATCACGATGTACGGCACCGGAGTAGGACCGACCATGTCCTCGCCGGTGTCATAGACCGCGACGATGGACGGGTGGTTCAGTGAGGCCGCCGACTGGGCCTCCCGGCGGAATCTTGCCTGGAACGTCTGGTCCCTGGCAAGGTCATCGCGGAGCGTCTTGACCCCGACAATTCGGTCGAGACGGATATCGCGGGCCCGGAACACCTCGGCCATGCCGCCACGTCCGACGATGCCGTCGAGTTCGTAGCGGCCACCGAGCAGCCGCGGCTGAGTCATGTCGCGCACGTTACGTTACCGTCCTGCTTATCGGGGGCTGCGACCAGCATGACAGGCCGGGGCAGCAGCCGTGCTCCCGGCTCGTCGCCTTGCCCGGCGCCGTTGATGCAGACCTGCCACGGCCGCAGCCCAAATCGGTTGATCATGAATGCGCCCCTAGGTAGGCCTGGATCACCTTCACGGCGATCGGGGCGGCAGCGTCTGCGCCGAATCCGCCCCCCTGCACAATGACGCCGACGGCGATCGGTGACGGGCCTCCGTTGCCGGGCACAAAGCACGTGAAGACGGCGTCGTTCAGGTTGCCGTTGTCAAGGCCGTTCTGCGCCGTGCCCGTCTTGCCGTCGATCGTGATCCCGCCCGTTGCCTGCGGGCCTGCTGTCGCGTAGGCGGTCCCGCCTGGGTTGTGGGTGACCTGATACATCATGGACTGCACATCACCCGCCACGGTTGGCGAAACTGCCTGGCTGAGCGTGCCGGGGCTAGCCCGCGAGATTACGGACAGACCCGGCCCGACGACCTGCTGTACCAGGTAGGGATACATCAGGGTGCCGTGGTTGGCGATGGCGGCCGAGAACATGGCCTCTTGCATCGGGGTCACGGCGTCATTGAACTGGCCGATCGCCGAGAACGCCGTCAGCGAAGGGTCGGTCCAGCCGTTAACCTCGGGCAGCACGCTCGGCACTACGGGTATCGGGACGGACAGCGGCCGGTTCATGCCGAACTGGCTGGAGTAATCGCGGAGCTTGGGGGCAGTCAGCCTGATGCCGAGCTTGCCGAATGCCGTGTTACAAGACTGGTAGAAGGCCTGGATAATCTGCGGGTTCCCGTTGAAGCACGTCTCGCCGCCGTCATTGATCAGGTGATTGCCGTTCGGCAGCGTCAGCACCGTCGGCGCCGGCACCAGCGTGCTCGGGTTGGCTACCAGCCCCTGCGAGAAGGCGGCGGAGCTCGTGACGATCTTGAAAGACGAGCCGGGCGGATAGGTTTCCTGGGTAGCCCGGTTCAGCAGCGGCTGGCCGGGGTCCCTCAGAAGCTGGTTGTCGATCTTGTCGAACTGCGTCCCGTCGAAGGTCGTGAGCACGTTCGGGTCGAACGTGGGAGATGAGGCCAGCGCCAGGATGGCGCCTGTGCTCGGCTGGATCGCGACCAGCGCGGCCGGGTGATGGCCATCGCTGGCCAGTGCCTGATACGCCGCGGTCTGAGCCGCCGGACTGATGGTCAGGTCCACCGCCGCGCCCTGCTTCTGCTTCCCCGTCAGCAGAGCCGTGAGGTTGTGCACAGCCAGCCGCGTGTCGGTGCCGGCCAGCAGGCCATTCTCGGCTTCCTCGATCCCTGACTTGCCGTAGATCGTGTCGTAGCCGGTGACGGGCGCGTAGACCTTGCCGTCCGGGTAGTAACGCTGGTAGACGTCGGTGCCCTTGATCAGGCGAGATTCGGCGATCTTGACGTCGGATCCGTCGCCCCCAGCAAGGATCGCGCCGCGCTGGAACGTGAACTGCGCGTCGAAGACCCGAACATTATGTGGCTCGCCGGCCAGCTTCGTAGTCTCGAACCCCTGCACGTAGTTCGCGTTCAGCAGGAGCAGCACGAACAAGGCCAGGCAGGCCAGCGAGACACGAAGCAGCGCGCGATTCATGCGGCACGCACCACTTGAGTCATGCCCTCGTCCTGGATTGACTGCGGCGCGGGCTTGCGAGCCGAGTTACTGATCCGGATGAGCACCGCGACCAGCAGCCAGCTAGCCACAAGCGAGGAACCCCCTTGGGACAGGAACGGGGTCGTCACCCCTGTCAGTGGTATGAGCCCGCTGACGCCGCCGACGATCACGAAGACCTGGAGTGCGAGGACAAAGGACAGACCGCCGGCCAGCAGCTTCGAGAACGGGTCCTTGACTGCGATCGCGGCCCGCAACCCCCGCTGCACGAGCAGCCCGAAGACCAGGAGCAACGCCATGACGCCCACAAGGCCGAGCTCCTCGCCGAACGCGGTGAAGATGAAGTCGCTCTGCACAAGCGGAGTGAAGTAGGGCTGTCCGTGCCCGAGCCCGGTGCCGAACAGGCCGCCGTACGCCATGCCCTCCAGCCCCTGCACCGGCTGGTACGACAAGCCCAGCGGGTTACTGCCCTGGAACGGATGCAGCCAGGCGGTGAACCGCTGCATCACGTGATGGAACAGGCTTGCCGTGATGAACGTCCCGCCCAGGAACAGCGTGACGCCTATCAGCAGCCAGGACGTCCGCTGGGTCGCTATGTAGAGCATCACGACGAACAGGCCGAAGAACAGAGCCGACTGGCCGATATCGGTCTCGAAGATCAGGATCAGCAGGCTTGCAGCCCAGGCGATCAGCACCGGGCCCAGGTCACGCGCCCGTGGCAGGTCGATGCCCAGCACCCGACGTCCCGCCAGCGCCAGCACGTCTCGTTTGGCCACCAGATACCCGGCGAAGAACACGGCCAGTGCCAGCCGGGCGAATTCCCCCGGCTGGACTGAGAACCCGCCGAACTTGATCCAGACCTTTGCCCCGTTGACCGCGCTGTGGCTTGTCGGCAGCACCGCGGGTATCGCCAGTAGCAGCAGACCGGCCGCGCCGAGCGTATAGGTGTACCGCTGCAGGACGCGGGCCTCGGGGATGAGCGCCAGCACGACGACCAGCCCGAGAATCCCGAGGCCGGAGAAGACCAGCTGATAGAGGGTCGTGGACGTTGACATCAGCGGCGAGACGAGATTTCCCGGGTTGCCGCCTCGGCCCGATTCCTGCAGCCGGTAGATCATCACGAGGCCAAGGCCGTTGAGCAGGGCGGCGAGCGGCAGGAGCAGTGGATCGGAATAGGGCGCGAACCTGCGCACCGCCAGGTGTGCGGCGACCATGAGCAGGGCGAATACGACGATGTAGAGCGGCAGGCCGGCTGGCAGCTTGTCCCGCAGGCCCAGGTCGGCGGCTGCATAGGCGAACAGCACCACGGCCAGCGCGAAGAGCAGCATCATCAGCTCAGTCCGACGCCGCCCGCGCGGCATCGGAACCTGGCGATCGGCTGCAGCCGCTGTCACCCTGCCCCCTGTGCCAGACAGGACGTCGGCACGACTGGCTTCGGCGGTGCCGGCGGCGGCTTGATAGTGATGGTCTTCTTCGTGCCGTTCTTCGTGGTAGTGGTTTTGGTGGTACTCGGCCTGTGTAGGTACTTCGCGTTCCAGGCCTCCAGCGCCTTCTGATCCTGGCTGCAGGCGTAGGCGCGTTCGATGGAGGTCAGAGTAGCCATCGTCTTCGGCAGCGTGGTCGGGGTCGTGGGCATGTTCAGGTCGCCGGGCACGTGCGAGATGGGCACGCCTGTGCGGCGGTACACGTGCGAGAGGCTGATCCAGCCGATCGTCTGGTTGATGCCCCGGTAGATGCTGAGCTGGCTGCCGTCCGACGCCAGGTAGTAGTTGTTCTGGGTGGCCCGGTAGCCGGTATAGAGGCCGCCGACCAACAGCAGCACCAGGATGACCAGGACAGTCGTGACGACCGGCCAGCGGCGGCGGGGCTCGTCGAAGTCGCCCTCGTCGTCGTCGCCGGCATCCAAGCCAGATGCCAGCGAACGGCCGCCATGCCCGTTGAGGCTGGCGCCAGGGGCACCAGGTGCTACGCCTGCACCGGCTGGGGCGCCCGAGTGGCCCGTTGCTGCCTCCAGGAGCGTGCTGACATCACCGTTCGCGGCGGCGCCGGCCAGCATCGTCTCGACGCTCGGTGCCACGGGGCCATCCGCACCGTCGATGACGTCGGCCACGATGCAGGTGATGTTGTCCGGGCCGCCGTTCCGGATCGCGAGCGCGATCAGCTGGTTGACTGCCTGGTCGGCGTCCGGGACGGTAGACAGCACGCCGTGCACCGCCTCGTCCCCGACCACGTCGGTCAGGCCGTCCGAGCACAGCAGGTACCTGTCGCCCAGGAGAGCTTCGTGCATGGCCAAGTCCGGATCGGCATCCGTGCTGCCCTGTAGCGCCCGCATGATCAGCGATCGCTGTGGATGGTTTGCGGCGGCAGCCGGGCTCAGCCTGCCCTCGTCAACCAGGGACTGGATCAGGGTGTGGTCGCGGGTGATCTGATAGAGGTCGCCATCTCGCAGTAGGTAAGCGCGGGAGTCGCCGATATGGCAGACCGCGACATGGGCGCCTGCCCACAGCAGCGCGGTCAGGGTTGTGCCCATGCCCTCGACCGCCGGGTCGGAGACGCTCATGTCGTGCAGCGTGTTGCGAGCGGCGGCCACGGCCGCCGCCAGGGCGTCGAGCATGTCCTCGCCGTCGGTGAGATTCTGCCGGTCTAGCGGCGCGATCGCGGAAATCGCCACGGCGCTGGCGACTTCGCCAGCCGCGTGGCCGCCCATCCCGTCCGCGATAGCGAGCAGGCGCGGCCCGGCATAGGCGGAGTCCTCGTTGCCCTCTCTGAGCAGGCCAACATCCGAGCGGAGCGCGTAATGCAGTGCCAGGGTCATCTGCGCAGCTCCAGAACGGTCTTGCCAATGCGGATCGGGACGCCAATGGGGACCGGGGTCGGCTGGGTCACCTTCTGCCGGTCCAGGTACGTGCCGTTGGTTGAGCCCAGGTCTTCCACGAGCCACTGGCCGTCTTGAGGGAACAGTCGGGCATGTCGGGTCGAAGCGTAGTCGTCAGCGAGCACCAGCGTGGCGTCATCGGCGCGCCCGATAGTGATCTGCTGATCCGCGAGGCCCAGGCTCGTGCCTGCCAGTGCACCGGCGGTCACGAGAAGCTGTTGCGGGGCGGCCCTGGACGGCCTGGGCTTGGTCGGCCTCGGCTGTCTGGCCGGCTTCGAGGGCGCAGGCGACCGCCTCCGCCGCTGGGACGCCGGCCCGAACAGGTCGGTACGCACAACGCCGACAGCCGCGATGACGAAGAGCCACAGGACGGCAAGGAACCCGATCCTGATGAGGAGGAGCTCAAGCGGGTTCATCGGGTCATAATCCTCGGCGTGCCGGTGGAGGTTGCTTGCTGTCCTGGGTTCGGCTGTCACGGCGGCCCGAGGCCGAAGCCGCCTCGTTCCCTGCCTCTTGAATGTCTCGTAGCGCGTCAGTAATTGCGGTCCCTGCGGAATACCAGAGTGGTCCGGCCGAGGGTCACCTTGGTGCCGTCGGTCAGCGCGATCCGCCGGACGGGCTGACCGTTGACGAATGTGCCGTTGGTGGACCCGAGGTCAACGAGCACCACCTCGCCGTCCTCAACCCGGATTTCGGCGTGATGGCGCGAAACGCCGGGATCGACTAGGCGCAGGTCGCAGTCAGTACCGCGGCCAAGGATGATCAGCGGCGTGCTGATCTCGTAGGTGCGCTGGTTACTGCCGTCCGGACCGGCTTCCGGCCCGGAGACCAGCAGCCGCGGATTGCCGTGGAAGCCTCCGCTGGGCTGCGGGAGGTCGCTGGCGGGACGCCTGATCTCGCCGTCCTCGACGGTCGTGCCCCTGATCACGCCCGACAGGATCCGGAAAGTACCCGTGGTCAGGTCCCGCACCCCCTCGAACCGCATCCGGACCGGGCCGACGAACGAATAACCCTGCTCCTTGGCGTACTCCCTGGCCAGCGTCGCCAGCTCGATGCCGAGACTGTCGGCGTAGACGTCGAGGCGGGCGTAGTCGTCCTCGGCCACCTCCACGACGAAGTCATTGGGCACCAGTGTCCGGCCCTGGGCCACGATGGCAGCCCGGTCGTCCATCTCTCGCTGAATCGCGCTGGCTACCTCGACCGGCTGAAGCTCAGACTTGAACGCCCGCGCAAAGGCACCTTCGACCATCCCCTCGAGCCTGTGCTCAAAGCGCTGAAGCACTCCCACGGCGGTGCCCTCCTCTCCCTGCCGTATCCGATCGTATCGGCGATGTGGGGCAGCTTGCGGACGTGCTAACCTGACTGCTGCTCCCGGGGCGGGTGGCGGAACGGCAGACGCGCACGGTTCAGGTCCGTGTGTCCGAAAGGACGTGAGGGTTCAAATCCCTCCTCGCCCACCCCTTCACTCGCCGTCCCCTGGGTGTTAACTGGCTAGCCTGGCCGCAGCTTAGGCGCAGGATGCGGTGCTTGTCACCGAGATCGCCTTGTCCCCAGGATCGCCTCGTCCCCGTGATCGGCAATGCCGTGCTTGTCCGGGCTGTCACCGCCCCTCTGGCACCATGAGCGGCATGACCGCAGCAGAAGTGCTGAGCCGGGCCAGGCAGATTGCCGAGGAAGATTTCTTTCCGTCCGCGACGGACGTGGACGCGGCAGACCGGATCCCGCCTGAGCACTTTGACGCGCTCGCCAGAGCCGGTCTCTACGGGCTGGCCGGGCCGTTGCCAGCGGGCGGGCTCGATGCGGACGTCGGCCACGTTCGCCAGTGTGACTGAGATCATGTCGGGCGGATGCCTGGCGACGACCTTTGTCTGGCTTCAGCACCATTCGGCCGTCCGGGCGCTAGCCGCGTCGGAGAACGCTGTCCTGCGTGATCGTTGGCTCGAACCGCTGTGCAGCGGTGCACGGCGAGCGGGGATCGCGCTCGGCGGCGCGCGGCCGGGCCCGCCGCTGCTGCGGGCCCGGGCGGTACCCGGCGGCCAGGTCCTTGACGGGTCGGCGCCGTGGGTGACCGGCTGGGACATGATCGACGTCGTGCACGCGCTAGCGCGCGACGACGCCGGCAACCTCATCGCGGCGTTGCTCCCGGCCCAGGTCGCCGCCACGCTGACGGCGACGAGGCTCCCGCTGGTGGCAGTCAACGCCAGTCGCACGGTCGAGCTGACGTTCACGGGCGCACTTCGTGCCGGCCGATCTGATCACCGGCGTCATGCCGCACACGAAGTGGCTCGACCGGGACGCCAGCGGGCTGCGGGTCAATGGGTCGTTGTCCCTGGGGGTCGGGGGCCGGTGCTGCCGATTGCTCGCTCAGCTCGCCGAGCGAGGGAAACGGCTGGCTGCGGACGCCGGACTGCTCGCTGCCGAGCTGACCGCGCGAAGGGCCGCCCTTGATGGTGCCGACGTGGCGTCGATGCCCGCGGCCAGGGCTGCTGCCAGCGCATTCGCGTTCCAGGCAGCCGGCGTGCTGGTCGCGGCGGCTGGCAGCAACGCCATCCAGGCCCGCGAGCATCCGCAGCGGCTGGCCAGGGAATCGCTGTTCCTGCTCGTGTTCGGGTCGCGCCCCGCGATCAAGGATCAGCTCACTGCACTGCTAACTGCGCGCGGCACCGGTGTTGGCGGCACGGGTGTTGGCGGCACGGGTGTTGGCGGCACGGGTGTTGGCGGCACGGGCAATTGACCAGATCAGGCACAATCGATATGTGCCTGAACTGCCCGAGGTAGCGGCGCTCGCCGCTGATCTGCGCGAGCGCGCTGTCGGCCGCGTGATTGACCGAGCCGACGTGGCCGAGTTCTCGGTGCTGAAGACCTACGATCCCCCGCTGACCGCGCTGCGCGGTGCGCGTATTACGGGGACGGCGCGACGCGGTAAGTTCCTCGACCTGATCGCCCAGCCCGCTGCCGCTGATGGTGGGACTGGCGAGCACGGGACTAGCGCCGAGCTGCACCTGGTCACGCACCTGGCCAGAGCTGGGTGGCTGCGATGGCGTGACGCACTGCCGGAGTTGCCGCCCAAGCCTGGCAAGGGCCCGCTCGCCTTCCGGGTGAGGTTCACCGACGGGTCCGGGTTCGACTTGACCGAGGCCGGCACGCGCAAGCGGCTCGCGGTCTACCTGGTCACCGACATCGACCAGATTCCCGGAGTCGCGTCGCTCGGGCCTGAGCCGCTCGACCCGAGCTTCACGCCTGACGTCCTCGCCGGGATCCTGGCTGGCCGCCGTACCCAGATCAAGGGCGTGCTACGGGATCAGAAGCTGATTGCCGGCATCGGCAACGCCTACTCTGACGAGGTTCTGCACGCGGCCAAGATGTCGCCGTTCCGGCTCGCTTCCAGCCTGACGCCGCAGGAGGTCGAGGATCTGCACGCTGTCATCCTCGGCACGCTCCGGGAGGCGATCGGCCGGTCGGACGGACTGGCGGCCAGCGACCTCAAGAAAGAAAAGAAGGCTGGCCTGCGCGTCCATGGCCGCGCAGGCGAGGCGTGCCCGGTGTGCGGAGACACGGTGCGGGAGGTCTCGTTCGCCGACTCATCGCTCCAGTACTGCGCGACGTGCCAGACCGGCGGCAAGCCACTCGCCGACCGGCGCCTCTCCCGCCTGCTGAAGTAGCGCAGGCTCACCGGGCAGAGCCGGCCGTGCCGCCCGGTTCGGCGATCGCGTGCTAGCCGAAGACCGCCTTGAGCTTGCTCCAGCGCGCGAGGTCGCAGCCGCCGTCGACGATGGTCGTGTGCACCATTTTCCCGAGGTAGGTGCCCGTTACTGTTGCGCGGGCGGCGCTCTGCAAAATCATCGGGCACATGACGTGCGCGGGCAACGGGGCAAAGATGCTCGGGCCTGTCAGCAGCCTGGCACAGGCGGCCGCCGGATCAGGCGCAGTGCCCCCGGCCGGCTCGCAGCGGAGCGTGTAGTGAGCCGCTGGGTTGTTCGGGGATGCGGCGAACGTCACGTCAAGTGAGATCTTGGCAGCTGACGCAGTGTTGGCCGAACTCGAGCTGGCCGAACTCGAGCTGGCCGAACTCGAGCCTGCGCCGGTCGAGCCTGCGCCGGTCGAGCCTGCGCCCGCCGAGCTCGATCCGCCTGAGCTCGACGCTACCGGCGCCGCAGTGCTCCCGCACGCCACCGCAAGCAGTGCGCACGCGGCGAGAGCCGCGCCACGCGCCAGTACCACTCGGTTAATAGGGAGTCCGGGCCGCGAGCGTACCTCGTCAGGTATTGGCGTCATAGCCATTGGACGTGCACTCTCCCTTCCTGGTTCCAGCCCGCGCCTCGCTGAGGTTTCCGCAGTTCACCGACCCCAAGTTGGCACCAAGTGGGACGATGAGGCCGTGGGTTGGAAGCTATCGGTGGCGCAACGCGACCGTGATCGCATCGACGGGACTGCCCGCGCCGTGATCGAATGCGCCGCCGACGCTATCATCGCGGTCGGCTCGGACCGCCGGGTAACGGTCTGGAATCCGGCCGCCGAGCGGCTGTTTGGGTGGCGGGCGGCCGAGGTCGTCGGCCTAGAGCCGCCATTCGTGCCCGAAGAGCTGCGCGCCGAGCACAACGCTGTCCTGGAGCGTGTCGCGAGCGGCGGCCAGGTCTCCTTCGCGACGCGCCGCATCCGCAAAGACGGCTCGATGGTCGACCTGCGGATCGATGCGAGCCGGATGCTCGACAGCACCGGCGCGGTGACCGGGTGGGTCTGCGTGTGCCATCAGAATGGCGATGACGAGGCTGTCCGCCATTACATGGCCGAGCGCGCCAGGGTCGTGCGCCGCCTTGGCGATGTGGTCGCCGACATGAACGCGCAGCTGGACCTGGAATCCGTGCTGGACCGCATCGCCGCTAGCCTGCGGGAACTGACCAGGGCCGACGCCGGCGGCTTCGTGCTGATCGAGAAGGACAAACTCCGGCTGGTGAGCCTGGACGGCCTGCCGGCTGAGCTGCGCGGCCGCACGGCCGATTTGCAGAGCAGCATGGTGGGCCAGCTCATGCGATCCGGCAAGACCGTGCTCATGGCGACGAGCGACTCGGGCGGCTTCGACGACCTGATCTGGGCCGCGCTCCCCGGGCTGCACACGATCACCTTGAGCCTGTCGCATGTGGCCGGGCGGCCCTACGGCGCCCTTTACGCGCTGTACAGCGGGCGCAAGGTCGGCCATATCGAGCTGGAACTGCTCGAGCTGCTGGCCGGACACGCCAGTGTCGCGCTTTCGAACGTCACCGCGTTCGAGGAAGTGGTCCGGCAGCGTGCCCACGAGCGTGCGGTGATCGACGCCAGCGCTGACGGCATTGCCGTACTGGATTCCGACGGCCTGGTCCGGCAGTGGAATCCGGCCGCACACCGGCTGACCGGGCTCTCGGCGGAGCTGGCGACTGGCAGACGGCCCCCGTTCCCGCTTCCGGAGCCAGGGGCCAAGCTGACCTACAAGCTCGTCAACGGCCGCTGGATCGACCTGCTCTGCACCGGCCTGAGCGGCCGGGGCGAGAAAGTACTCGATTTCCGCGACATCACCGCGGCAAAGGAGCTGGAGGAGGCCAAGGACCTTTTCCTGGCGACGACCAGCCACGAGCTTCGGACACCAATAACAGTCGTGCAGGGCTTCGCCAGCACGCTGGCGAGCAGGTGGGACAAGCTCGCGGATGCCGACCGCAGGTCGGCGGTGCAGACCATTGCCGAGCGGGCCGCCTCGCTAGCCAGGCTCGTCGAGCAGCTGCTGCTTGGCTCTCGCGCCGGCGCCGACCAGCTCCGAGTCAGTAACGGCCCGTTTGACCTCGCCGCGTTGCTTCGCGGTGCGGTTGTCGCATTCGGGCCGCTGTCGGACCGGCACACGCTCGAGCTCGACATCTCTGACACGCTGCCGAAGGCCAACGGCGATCCGATGGCCACCGACATCATCATCGGCCAGCTGGTCGAGAACGCCTTCAAGTACTCGCCCGACGGCGGCGCCGTGACCGTGCGGGCACGGGCGGACGGCGACTCGATCGAGGTCATGGTTGAGGACGAGGGCATCGGTATCGGGCCCGAGGACAGAGAGCGGGTCTTCGAGCGGTTCGTCCAGGGTGAGGCCGGCGATCGCCGCAGGTTCGGTGGCATCGGCCTTGGCCTATACATCGTCAGGCAGCTAGCCGAAGCGCAAGACGGCGACATCGCCGCCGAAGGACGCGACGGCCCTGGCACTGCCATGCGTCTCCGGCTGCCAGCGGCGAACGCTGACAGGGTTGCTGCCGTGCCTGATGCTGTCCTGCTCAGGCCTTGACCGGAGCCCCAGCCTGGGCCTTGATGCGCCGCCTCGTGATGGGGTCCCGAATGATGGGGTCGCCACCCGACGCGCCGATGTACTCATCGATGATGCCAATGACATCCTCGCCTTGCCGCACGATCTGGCCGCGCTCCATCCAGATCACCCGGTTACACGTCAGCTCGACCTCTTCCAGGTTGTGCGCGACAAGGAAGACGGTCCCTGCCGCCTGTCGTAGTTCCTCTATCCGCGCGTGGCTCTTGACCCGGAACTCCGCATCGCCTGTTGCCAGCGCCTCATCGACGAGCAGGATGTCCTGGGCTCTGGCGGCTGCGATCGCGAACCGCAGCCTGGATCCCATGCCCGAGGAGTACGTCTTCATCGGCAGGTCGATGAAGTCGCCGACGCCGGAGAACTCGACGATGCCCGGATAGCGCTCTTTAGTTTCCTGCCTGCTCATGCCCATTGCGAGGCAGCCGAGCACGACGTTGCGCTCGCCGGTGAGGTCATTGAGCAGCGCGGCGTTGACGCCCAGAAGTGCGGCATCCCCGGCGGTATAGACGTTGCCCTGCTCGGCTGGCAGCAGGCCTGCGATGGCGCGCAGGAGGGTCGACTTGCCTGAGCCGTTCCGGCCGATGACGCCGATCGCGTCGCCGCTGTAGGCCACGAACGACATGCCGCGGATGGCGTGCACTTCGCGGATCGACGCTCGGCGCTTGCGGCCGAGCATGCGAAGCAGGCCTGCCGCTGCCGTGCCCCGGTCACCACCCGCCCCGTAGACCCGGTAGACGACGTGCAGGTCGTCGACAACCACCATCGGCTCAGCCACGGCCATACCTCGTCTCTGCTCGCCAGAAGAAGAAGAAGCCGGCGACCACCGCGACCACAGACCAGCCCAGCGCGTAGTACCAGAAATGAGCCGGGTTGGCTCCGACGTAGTGGCAGTACGCACTGTAGGTCTGGTAAATCTCCGGCTTGCCCTTCTCATGGCCCAGCTTCACCCACTGGAGGCATTTAGCGGCGTCGTAGGGCTTGCTGCCGGGCGCACTCGCCCGCTGCGAGGCCATCAGGGCGTTCCGAGTCAGCGTGATGTAGAGCGCCGCCGGGTTGATCTCCAGTAGTCCGACGACCTTTGGATTCGAGCTCACGGTCGGGATGCTGAACAGCACGCCTGATACATAGAGCCAGGTGCGCATCAGGAACGGCAGCAACTGGCTGAAGTCGTTGACCTGCGAACCGAGGCGAGCTACGGCGAGCCCGACGCCAACATTGAAGATCGTCTGGAGCAGCAGCGCCGGAATCGCCAGTAGCCAGTACCAGGTGATCGGCTCGCCGGTGATGAGCAGGATCGGGACCAGCACCACGATCGACAGCAGCATCTGCTGGAACTCGATCATCACATAGGCCAGCGGCAGCGCCGCCCTGGGGAAATGCAGCGCCCTGATCAGCTCGAGGCTGTCGGTCATCACGGTGGAGGTGGAGATGAAGGCTCGCTGGGTGAAGTTGAAGACGAACACCCCGGTGACCAGGAAGCCGAGGTAGTTCGGGACGCCGCGGTTGATGTGCAGCAGCAATCCGAAGATCAGGAAGTAGACCCCGGCGTTGAGCAGCGGCGTTAGCACTTGCCATAGCTGGCCGAGCTTGGCTTCGGTATACATCGCAACGTTGCGCGCGGTGGCGAAGGCCGCGATGAAATTGGCGCGCCGCCACAGCTGACGCAGGTAGGCGGGTATCGCCGGTCGCTGTGCGCTCGGCCGCAGGCCGTGCTCCACCGCATAGTCGGCCAGTGAGAGCCCTTCCGGGCCGCCCGCCTCGACGCCCAAGTCTGTCGTGCGGAGGTGGCCCGGTCCAGCCAGCCGGCCGGAGTTGGGGTCACGGGCCGCTAGGCCCAGCCTCGCATGCAGCGGCGTCTTCTGGTCTGTCACGCTGCGCTCCTGCTGGCCGTAGAGTTGTGGCGGGCAACTGTCACGCGGGCACCTGTCACGCGGCGACTGTACCAGCCCCTCAGTTGTGCGATACAACTGTAGTTGTGCCGGACGCATCGCCCGACGGGGCCGAGCTTGAGAAGCTGCTGATGCAGCTGCTCCGAGTCGTATCGCCCGGCCTCGCCACGAACGGGGGCAAGGCCGCCCCGCACGCTGGATCTGCTGCCCTTGAGGCTAGCGCCGATCAGGCACCGGATGGCGTTGTGGTGGCGGTATCGGCTCAGTCACTGCAGTCAGCCGCGGGCCAGGAGCCACCACGTAGCGCGGCCGAGACCGGCGTCGGCGTCTCGGCGGTGTCCGCTTCTGAGGCGCGCGCGCTGATCGAGCTGGTGGCGGCTCGCGGCATCGCCCAGGGCGAGCTGGCCACGCTGCTGGGCCTGGACAAGAGCACCGTGAGCAGGCTGGCCGCCGGGCTAGAGCGCAAGGGCTGGATCCGGCGTGGCCGAGACGAGGATAACCAGCGCTACGTCAGGCTGTACCTGACGCCACAAGGCCGTGACGTGGCTGGCCGGGTGTGGCAGGCATGGCAGTCGCGGCAAGCCCGCATACTCGCTGCGCTCTCCCCCGACGAGCGTGCTGGCCTGAGCGCTGGCCTGGGGGGCCTGGTGCGCGGTCTCGCCGCAGAAGGCCTGCTCAGCGAGCCGTCCGGGAACGGCACCCAAGACCGAACGTAACGGCCGGGCGGGCCTGGGCTGCCTGGTGCGGCGCCGGGATGCACGCAAGGTGCGGGGGCCGGTTTCCGCTCCAGCGGGGTTGGGCATTCCGGTCGCAACGGGGTTCTCCGCGTGGCACCGGGCACTGCCGAGCGAGGAGGTGGGACAGTGGGCACCGTACTGCTGCCGTGCGCTCCGGCGAGCGTCGCAGTGGCCCGGCAGCGACTGGCCGCCGACCTGATGGCAGCAGGAATCTTCGCCGGGGCGGTCGGTGACGCCGTTCTCGTCGTCAGCGAGCTGCTCAGCAACGCCATCCGGCATGCTCGGCCGCTACCTGGTTCCAGCGTCCAGGTCGCCTGGGCGCTCGAAGAGGACGCGGTCGAGGTCGCCGTGAGCGATGGCGGCGCAGCCACCAGGCCGACGCCGGCGCAGGCAACGGTTTCCTCGCTGGGCGGCCGGGGCCTCGACATCGTCGAGTACCTGGCCAGGACCTGGGGTGTCAGATCCGACGACGGCGGAATGACGGTCTGGGCCGTGCTGGCAGCGCCTGCTGATCGGCATGAGGCCGCGCCGTCGCATGTGTCCTGGCAGGCCAGCGACGCCGGCAGGCGTAACTCCGGGCCGGACTGGTAATACCTCACGCAGCGGGTGCAAACCTGGGGGTCGTCAGGGGCGGCATCGGGCGAAGAATCGGTACCCGCAGCAGCGTGGCGGTGACTGCAGGGGGAAATGGTGAGCCAGTTCCACGGCGTCGACAGCGAAGTTGGCCAGCTCAGGACCGTGCTCATGCATCGTCCTGGGCTGGAACTCGAGCGGATCACGCCGCGCCACTCCGATCGCTTGCTCTTCGCCTCGCTGCCATGGGCCAGCAAGGCCAGGCAGGAGCACGACGTGCTCAGCCAGGTACTGCGCGATCAGGGCGTGCATGTGCTGTATATCACCGAGCTTCTGCAAGATTGCCTGGAGTATCAGGCCGCCAGGGACGATGCGGTCCGGATGGCGGTGGCCGACGCGAGCCTGGGCGACGACCTGCGCAGTCAGGTTCGCGATCACCTTGAGAACCTGGGACCCGAGCAGCTCGCGCAGGTACTCATAGCCGGGCTTACGCCGGCGGAGCTGAAGCTCGGACACGGCGTCGTATTTGAGCTGCTCGACCGACACGAATTCGTCCTTGATCCACTGCCGAACCTAGTCTTCACCAGGGACGCGAGCTTCTGGATCGGCGATCGGGTGGCCGTGGCAAGCCTGGTATCCGGGCGTCGCCGCCGGGAGACGGACCTAGCGACGATCATCTACCGGCATCACCCGAGATTTGCCGGGACTAAGTGGCTGTATTGGTCCGATCTGGAGCACGTTGACGGCGGGGACGTTCTGCTGCTCGCGCCCGGCGTCGTTGCGGTCGGCGTTGGGGAGCGTACGGCGCCGGCTGGCGCTGAACGGCTAGCCAGGCGCCTGTTCGAGACCGGCCTCGCTCACACGGTGCTGGCGGTGCCGATCAGCCAGCACGGCGGAGCTGGCCACCTCGACACCGTCTGTGCCGTCCTTGATGTCGGGGCCGTGATCATGTACCCCGCAGTGGCGTACACGCTGACCGCCCGCACTATTTTGCCGCGGGCGGACGGAATGCGGATGTCTAAGCCACAGCCGTTCCTGGAGGCGGCCGCGCAGGCCATGGGCATCGAAAGGCTGCACGTGATCGACTCGGGAATCGACCCGATCTGGGGCCAGCCCGGCCAGCGCGATGACGGGAGCAACGTGCTCGCGCTCGGCCGCCGGGTCGCCGTAAGCCATGAACGGAACTCCGAGACCAACGCCAGGCTAGAGGCGGCAGGCGTGCTCGTGATCCGCGTGCCAAGCAGCGAACTCGGCAGCGTGCGCGGCGGACCCCGGTGCATGACGTGTCCGATTGGCCGCGATCCGGCCGCGCAACCCGCCGAGGCTCCGAGCACGCTCGACGGGCGCGCCTTGGTTCGCCTAAGCGGCCGCTCACCGGTGCTGCCGGAGATATCGGTGCCGGAATCGCGCCTCGGCAATGGGGCCGGACCTGCCGACCTGCCGCCGGTACTAGAGCCGGCGGCGCCGGTCGGCGTGGTGTCCGCGGATCGCGACGAGTCCGAGCTGGCGTCAGCCAGACCGGTCGGCTTAGTACCTGCGGCGTGACTGGCGCCCCGAACGCCGGCCCAGCCGGAAGAGGCTGAACGCCAGGCACACGGCGGCGAAGATCAGGGCGATCATTGCCAGCCAGATGAATGTCTTGACGACCGCCGCAGCCACGAGCACGATCACGATCGCGGCGCAGATGACCACCAACATGCGAAGCATGCATCCACGGTACGTCCGATATCCGCGCCGGGGCTAATCGGCCGCTACCGGCGGCCTCGGCGCGCAGCACAGCGAAATAGTTGTCATTGAGGTGCATATTCCGGGGAAAAACTGTGTTAACCGGTCGAGCGCGCCTGCCCATCTAGCCGGCGTCAGCGCGGACCCGGTAGTCTGCGGCACGTGGAGCTAAAGGTCACGACCAGGTCGCAAGGCGATCACACCGTCATCTCCGTGGCGGGCGAGATCGACCTGTACACGGCGCCCAAGCTCCAGGCCGAGCTGATGACCGCGCTGGCAGCCAGCCCGGCGCGGCTGATCGTCGACATGTCCCGCGTTGACTTCTGCGACTCCACTGGTATCAACGTCCTTCTGGCCGCACACCGGCAGGCGCGGGAGCGCGGAGGTGAGCTTCAGCTCGCCGGGCCAGGCTCCGCGACCAGGAAGGTGCTCCAAGTGACTGGCCTGGAATCGGTCTTCACCGTGCTCGACGACCCAGTCCGCGTGACCGGCCAGTAGACCGGCAGCACAGTAGGCCCCAAGCTCAGTAGGCCCCAAGCTCAGTAGCCCCCAAGGACAGCAGCCCCCAAGCACAGTAGGCCCCAAGCACAGGGGGCGCGGGGCGTGCCTCACTAGGATCGCTGCCATGCCGCCAGGCGATCTCGCCGATCATCATCCCTGCTAAGAACGAAGCCGACCGCATCGCGGCGACGGTTGAGTCTGCCACCACGCTGGCGGGCGCTGACATCGTCGTGGTGGTCGACGACGGGTCGACAGACGGGACTGCGGCAGCGGCGGCCGCAGCCGGAGCGCACGTCGTCAGGCATGCGCGCAACCGCGGCAAGGCCGCGGCCATGGAAACCGGAGCCGAAGCTGTCCGGCTGGTCGAGTCAGGCGCGGCCGGACCTGTGGTCACGGGACAAGGACCGCGTTACCTGCTGTTCCTCGATGCCGACCTAGCGGACAGCGCGGCCGCCGCGGGCCCGCTCGCCGGTCCAGTGCGCAGTGGAGATGCGGATATGACCATCGCGGTCTTCACCACGCGGGTCCGAAAGGGCGGATTCGGTGTCGTCACTGCGACGTCCGGGGCCGGCATCGAGCGAGCCACCGGCTGGCGGCCGGCCCAGCCGCTGAACGGTCAGCGGTGCCTCACCAGGGCCGCGTTCACCGCGGCGCTACCACTCGCGCCTGGCTGGGGTGCCGAGACGGGCATGACCATCGACCTGCTCCGCAAGGGCATGCGGGTCACCGAGGTGGAAGTGCCACTGTCGCACCGAGCGACTGGCAACGACTGGCGCGCTCAGGTCCACAGGCTGCAACAGCTCGCCGACGTCATCCGGGCGCTGGCCGTCCGCGAACCAGTCGCGATGCGGTTGCGGCAGGCCCGATCGCGCTAGACCCTAGAGATAGGGCCCTGACGACCGCGGCATGCCCTGCGCGTCGTCGCCCTCGGGGCCCTGCGCCGCCAGTACACCAGGCGGGAGCGCGCGCCGCATCTGCTCAAGCTGGGCCCTGGCCGCCATCTGCTGCGCGAACAGAGTGGTCTGGATGCCGTGGAACAGCCCCTCGAGCCAGCCGACTAGCTGGGCCTGGGCGATCCGGAGCTCTGCTTCACTCGGCACCTCGTCCTCGGCGAACGGGAGCGAAAGCCGCTCCAGCTCGTCTATCAGCTCGGGTGCCAGGCCATCCTCAAGTTCCTTGATGGAGCTGGCGTGGATGGCCTTCAACCGAACCCGGCTCTTCTCGTCCAGCGGCGCGGCCCTCACTTCCTCGAGCAGCTGACGGATCATGTTCCCGACGCGCATGACCTTGGCCGGCTGCTCGATCATCTCGGTCACCGGACGCTCTCGAGACTCCTGCACATCCGTCTCGGTCGCCACGCCGTCCGGGCCGACGACGACGATCCTCGGACTGTCGTGAACCTCACCGTTCGTCTGCTCAGTCATGGTGTCTAGTCTGCCGGCGAACGGCCCCGAATGCACACTCGGGGCCGGCTCATCAGTCGGCGGTCGACAGCAAGATCTTCCCGATGTGCGCGCTGTCCATCAGACGGTGCGCCTCGGCCGCCTGCGCCAGCGGCAGGACCGTGTCGATGACCGGTTTGACCTGGCCCGAGCTGACAAGTGGCCAGAACTCGTCGCGCACCGCAGCCACGATGGCCGCCTTCTCATCGAGTGGACGCGACCGCAGTGTCGATCCCTGCACGGTGGCGCGCCTGCGCATCAGCTGCGCGAGGTCGATCTCGCCCGTCGTGCCGCCCTGCATGCCAATCACGATCAGGCGGCCGCCCGTAGCGAGCGCCGCGATGTTCCGCCCCAAATAGGAGGCGCCGACGATGTCGAGGACGACGTCGGCGCCGTGACCGCCCGTGAAGTCAAGCACGGCGTCGACAAAATCCTGCTCGCGATAGTTGATCGTGAGCTCGGCGCCAAGGTCGCGGCACGTAGCCAGGTTGTCAGCCGAGCCGGCCGTGCACGTAACTCTGGCTCCGAGCGCGCGGCCAGCCTGAATCGCCGTCGTGCCAATGCCGCTGGCGCCCCCGTGCACGAGCAGCACGTCGCCGGCGGCGAGGTTGCCGTAGCCGACGATGTTGGAGTGCACCGTGCACGCCGCCTCGGGCAGAGCTGCGGCGTCACGCAGGCTGACCCCGGCGGGGATCGGCAGCAACTGCGCGGCCGGGACCGCGACCTGTTCGGCGTAGCCGCCGCCCGCCAGGAGCGCGCACACCTCGTCGCCTAGCTGCCAGCCGGTCACGCCGGCACCGACGGCGGTGATGCGGCCCGAGCATTCAAGCCCCGGATACGGGGGCGCGCCTGGCGGTGGCGGGTAGAAGCCTTGCCGCTGCGCGAGATCGGCCCGGTTAACGCCTGCGGCGACTGTCGTGATGACGACCTCGCCAGCGCCCGGCTCCGGATCCGGGATGTCGCGGACCACCAGCACATCGGGTCCGCCTGGTTCGTCGATGACTACCGCGCGCAAGGTACCTCCGCCAGTCGTTCTGGCCTCAATGGTTCCCGGAAGCCTCGAGCGGAGGGTGTGGGATTCGAACCCACGGTGACGCTCGCGCGCCACAACGATTTTCAAGACCGTCGCCCTCGGCCACTAGGCGAACCCTCCGCCGATAACGATAGCGGTGCTCGACCAGCCAGCAGGACTACGGCAAGTAGTGAGTAGGCTCGCCGTTGAAAGGAGACCGCATGCTCCCGCCGTTCGGGTTGTCGGCCGCGCTGACGCAATGGCAGTTCGCGCCGATCGTGACCGCGTTCGCCACCGTCGCGATCGCGCTCTACGGCTGGGGCGTCGTCCGGGTGGCGAGGCGGCATCCGGCGCGGCCCTGGCCGGTCTGGCGGACGTGCTTCTTCGCCGCTGGCGTCGTCGTGATCGTGATAGCTACCCAGAGCGGCATTGGCGCCTATGACGACCTGCTGTTCTACGACCACATGGTGCAGCACCTCCTGCTGCTCATGGTGGCGCCGCCGCTCCTGATCGTCGGGCAGCCGCTTACCCTGCTGCTGCACGCCAGCCGGAACCCGCTGCACACGTGGACCAAGCGCGTCATCAGGTCGCGGGTCGCCAGCTTCCTGACGTGGCCGGTCTTCGGCGCTGTGGCTTACGCCCTCGCTGTGCTGGCCGGTCATCTGAGCGGGCTGGCAAACCTCGTCCAGCGGAACCAGGCAGCCCACAATGCCGAGCACGCACTGTTCCTGCTGATCGGCTACCTCTTCTTCCTGCCCATACTCGGCCGCGAGCCGATCCGGTGGAGGCTGTCCTACCCCGTCCGCTTCGTGATCCTGGTGCTGCTCATGCCGGTCGATACCTTCACTGGCCTGGCACTGGGCTATGGCAGCGCTAGTTCGCCCGGCGTGCCAACCGGACCGCGGCCGGGGTGGGCTCCCAGTCCCATCTCCGACGTGCATCTCGGCGGAGCGCTGATGTGGGTCGGCGGCGACGGCATCATGTTCGGCCTGATGATGCTCGTGTTCTTGATGTGGAGCAGGGACGAGCGGACGTCCGTCGGCGCACGCAGCTGGTTCGAGCGAGCCCGCCAGGAGAACCTGGCCACCCTGGTCGCATCGCAGCAGCCGACCGGAGGCGCGGCGCGGCCAGTTAGCACGATGGCGGGGGACCGGGACGCGGACCGGCGGAGCATCGATGACGACGAGCACCTGGCCGCTTACAACGCGTATCTGGCCAGACTCAATCAGCCGCCCGCCAGCTAGATCAGGGCAATATCCGCACGGCCGCGATGGCCGACGGCGAGTGGGCCAGCGGGCCCGTTCCCGAAAAATATTTTCTGCTGGGGCTGAACCTGAGCCAGCCGCGCACCGTACCTTAGGACAGCACCGTGCCGTGGCCGCACCCGTTGGCACGGGGCGCCGCCCGCCGGGCGAAGGCAGCGGACTAATGGCCCCGTCCGCCGCCTGGCCCGGTGGGCTAACTTTGCGCCGGGACCGTCGCGACACGCCGGCGAGCGATTTCTACGTCAATCTAAGGAATCCGCTAGATCCGCAAATACTCTCCTGTGCATGGACCCTGTGCGCAATCCTTATGCGCCGGGCGCGGGCCAGCGGCCGCCAGAGCTAGCGGGCCGCGACCGGGAGATCGGCCAGTTCGAGGTCGTGCTGGAGCGGGTCGCCCGTGGCCGCCCGGAGCGCAGCATGGTGCTGACCGGACTGCGCGGCGTGGGCAAGACGGTGCTGCTGAACTCGTTCCGGTCGATGGCGATGCAGCGGCTGTGGGGGACCGGCAAGCTTGAGGCACGGCCAGACCAGTCGATCCGCAGGCCCGTGGCCAGCGCCCTGCACATGGCGGTTCGCGAGCTGGCGCCGCGACACCGGGCGCCTGATCGCGTCGATCACTTCCTCGGCGTGCTCAAGGCGTTTGCGGCCAGAGACAGCCGCGTGCCCAAGGGCTCGATCGTGACGCAGCTGGGGATCGACGCCCCGGCCGTACGTGGCCGAGCCGACTCCGGTGACCTAGAAGTGGATCTGACCGAGCTCTTCGCCGACGCCGCGTCGGTCGCCGCTGACCTGGGGGTCGGCATCGCGCTGTTCGTGGACGAGATGCAGGACATCCCGGCGGCCGACATCTCCGCCCTGTGTGCGGCCTGCCACGACCTTTCCCAGAACAACGGCCCGCTCATCGTCGTCGGCGCGGGCCTGCCGCACTTGCCCTCGGTGCTGTCGGCGAGCAAGAGCTACTCGGAGCGGCTGTTCCGGTACGTGGCGATCGACCGGCTGGACCGGGAGTCCGCCGACATCGCGCTGCTGGCGCCCGCCAGGCGCGAGGGCGCCGACTTCGAGGCGGGCGCGCTTGACGCGCTCTACGCGGCGGCCGACGGGTATCCCTATTTCGTGCAGGCTTACGGGAAAGTGACCTGGGATGTCGCGACCTCCAGTCCGGTCACTGCGCACGACGTCAGCGTTGCCGGGCCGGTCGCGGCCAGCGAGTTGGCGATCGGGTTCTTCGGGAGCCGGTACGAGCGGGCCACGCCGGCGGAGCGCGAGTACATGCGAGCCATGGCCATGCTGGGCGACGAGCCGGTGCCGACCGCACAGGTGGCCGAGGAGCTTGGCCGCAAGCCGTCGAGCGTGTCGCCGGCCAGAGACAATCTGATCAAGAAGGGCCTGATCTACAGTTCCGAGCGCGGCCTGATCGCGTTCACGGTCCCGCACTTCGGCCGGTTCCTGCGCACTCAGCCGGCCTGAAGCATTCCGGCCAGCGCCAGCGCGCCTCCGCACGCATCTACGCGCGTCTAGTGCTGAGACTAGAGATGCGTAGAGAGCGGCAGATCGGCTACCTCAGACTCGCTGGGTTGCAACTCGAGCTGGTTGTCAGACGCGCTGGGCGACGCCGGACGCATCGAGAATCTCAGGCGCGTCGGGGGCGGCGGCGCCTCCTGATGCGCACGGGCTGCTTCCGCGCGGCGCCATCGGCCACGGCAGCGGCTGTCCAGTGCCGGCATCGACCAGCGCCGCGTGCACGATCGGGCGGCGATGCTGCAGGGAGACGGCGAACACGAGATCTGCGGACCGTTCCTCATACCTGCTTGGGTACACCACGTAACGCCAGCACAGCTCGCGCCAGATGTCGGTGGGGACATCGGACGCGATAAGGGCGCCGTACCGGCGCCACTGCTTGCTGCGCCGCAGCGCGGCCAGCGTGCGCGGCGATGGTACGTCCCGCAGCTCGCACGGCTCGGAATACCCCAGCCGGATGAGCCCATCGCCGACCTCGGGTGACAGAGAGCCGATCACCAGCAACTCGACGCACGCGATCGCCAGCATCTCCAGGCCGGCACTGGCGGTGTGCGGCGCCTGGATCGCGCGAAGGTCAATGGTCGAGAGCACGGCCACGGCCAGGAACGCGGATCTGGCGATGGTCCGTCTACTGACGGGCGCGGTGCTGAAGTCGCCGAAGCAGCCGCAGCCGACATCAGGGCGCACCGTCCGAAGCTCGATGAGCGCGCTCGTCGCGACGAGGAACAGCAGACCTGCGCCGAGCCGGACGAGCGTTGCCGGCTCGATGAAGTCAGGGGCTTTGCTGCCCGCAAGGGCTTTGCCGCCAGCAATGACATTGGCGGCGGCTGTCCCGATGAGGCCGAGCCCGAGGCCGAACTCGACCACGCATATGAAGATCGCTACCGGCCTGCGCAGGCTGACCGGGAACAGCGCCGTCGGACCCAGGCTGGAGTCAACAGAGCCGGTCCGCAGCGCCCGGCGGAGCTTGGTCATGCTCGCGCCCAGCAGGATCGCGGCTACTAGTGGTATCTGCACTTCGCGGATGACCTGCAGGATGGCCACGGTCATTCGCCTATCGTGATAGTCGCATTGAAGCACCCGCGTTCGAGTTCGCCGCCAAGCGCGATGAAGCTCGCGACAGTCAGATCAGCGACCCGGCCGCGCGGTGAGGTCCCGCACGTCACGCATCGGTCGTTGAACAGGCGGGCGATCGCTGCGCACCCAGTCACGGGAACCAGGCAGTCCCTGCCCGTGCAGTCGTTCCTGACCCGCAAGACGCTGCCGATGGCCAGGTAGGGCATCCGGGCGAAGCCGTGGTGCGAGCTGCAGGCCGCCTCCTCGGCGCAGCCGGTCTCCGGGTCCAGCGCCGGGTACGCCACGCCCAGAATGCCGGGCGGCTCGCCTCGCGGCTCGTGCCAGGTCGCGGAGCCGCTGATCGAGTTGGGGATATGGCCGCTGACGAGGGCCGGCTTGGGCAACTGGTTCGCAAGGTAGGCCGGCTGCGACGTCGCCGGCGTCATGCCGATGAGCTCCTCGTCGCGGCGAACGCCGATGATGTCGACGAGATAACCGGGCTCGAGGGTCGGGAACCGAACCTGGATGCGGCCAACCGCGCGCGGCTGGATTGTGACCACCCGCGGTTTCATGGTGGCGCCCTCGTCTACGAGCAGCGTGCTGCCGGATCGCTCGATGACGATGCCCGTGACGCGACCGATGTTCGCCCAGATCCGGTCCGCGATATGACGGCTTGCGGGATGCAGCCTGACGACCGCGTGGTCGCCCTGGCGCAGCGCAGCTGGCTCTAACTGGGTTCCTCGCCAGGCGACTGCGTCGGGTGTCAGCGTGAAGCGCTGCTCGCTCCGCCGCGTCACCGATCACTAAGACGTGCGGGCTGACGTCCAGGACAGTCCCCGAGACCATGCGCGGCAACTGAGAGGTGTCGGCGAAGCCGGCCGCCGGACCTGGCACCTGAACGGGCGCTAGCTGGGCACCCGGCGCGGCAACGGGGCTGATGTCGGGCTGGTCTGCTGCGCTGGTGCCGTTAACGCTGGTGCCGTTAACGCTGGTGCCATCAACAGAGTCCTGGCTAGCCTGCGGCCGGAAGACTGCGGCCTTGAGCAGCCGCCTGCGCGCCGCATCCTTCCCGAGAGCACTCGCCGGCCCCGCGGTTCCCAGGAGTCCCGCGGTCGCCAGATTCGCACAGCGGTCACAGCAAGCGAAGCTGGCTGGCGCGCTCGACATCTGCTCCTCCTCCTGGGCCGCAAGAACCCAGCCTCACGACGATGCGTACCTCTCAAGGCCGCCGTCAAGCGGTTTGGTGATCTTTCTGGCCCTCAGTCGCAGATATGCCACTGGCGGGGCATGTCGACCAAGCCGCCTGGTCTGTCGCCATCCGTCACTCGGGGACTCGCCGTTACGCGTGGTAACGGACTGTAGTGGGGCTGTGCTGGGTACGGTTGGGGTGTGAGCGTCGGGGGCGATCACGGGCTTAATGGCACAAACGTGGGCGTGACCGAGGTGGCATCGCGGCCCGCGGGCGAGGTCACGCACGAACGCGTCGAGCGCAGCGTGGACCACAGCGTGCGGGCCGCTCCGGTGCCCGATTCAGGGAACGGGGAGGCCCGCCACGCGAGTCATCCTGCCGCGCGCGCCCGCACAACGCCAGCGAGGACTGGACCTTGAGCCGGACGGAAAGCTTGATCTCGGCGTGGCCCCCCATGAGCCTGAGGCGTCCCCGGATGATGCCGGCGTGGCGACGCGCAGTCCGCTTGTGCCGTCGGCCAGGACCGTGGACTCTGACCAGCTGGCCGCCAGGTCGCCAGGGATCGATGATCCCGAGTTCCGCGACTACGTGCGATCACGCAGTCGTGCGCTGCTCCGGACTGCTTACCTTCTGACCGGGAACGTCGCCGACGCCGAGGACCTGGTCCAGTCGGCGCTGGCCAAGACGTACGTCGCCTGGGACCGCATCCAGGATCGCAGCGCCCTGGATGGCTACGTGCGCCGCGCGATTGTGAACACCCACATCTCCTGGTGGCGGCGTCGTCGGCTGGAGGAGTACCCGACCGACGAGATCCCGGAGCAGGCGGTCGTCGATCACCCGGTGAGCAGCGACCTGCAGGAGTCTCTGCGGCGCGCTATCGACCGGCTGCCACAGCGGATGCGAGCAGCGGTCATGCTCCGGTACTACGACGACATGACAGAGGCAGAGGTCGCGGAGGTCCTCGGCATCAGCCTCGGCACCGTGAAGAGCACGGTGTCGCGGGCCATGGCCAAGCTCCGCATCGACGCCGAACTCCAGCCCGACCGACCGCATCCGTCGCGCGATCTGCCTGCTGACACAGCTGGCGATTTGCCGCTACCGTGGCCTTAACCAGACGTCATGGCGGTTAACCGGCGCGGCCAGCGGCAGAGCCTGGCGGCGCCGGCAGCCTTATATCGCAGGGGGTTCGGCCGTGCGCAGCACAATGATGGACGTTCCGCTCACCGTGACGGCAATCATGCGCCATGGCACGAGGGCTTATCCCAGCGCCGAGGTCGTGACCCTCACGAGCGAGAGTTCCCGCCGGCGGACGTATGCGGAAACAGGGGCTCGGGTAGCGAAGCTCGCTCATGCGCTCAGGTCGCTCGGGGTCGACGGCGACCAGCGTGTCGCCACACTAATGTGGAACAACGCCGAGCACCTCGAGGCCTACCTGGCCATCCCGTCGATGGGCGCAGTGCTTCACACGCTGAACTTGCGGCTCGACCCTCATGTGATTGGCTACATCGCCGACCACGCCGGCGACGACGTCGTGATCGTCGATCCCACTCTCGTTCCCCTGCTCGCCCAGGTGCTGCCGCATGCGCAGGCCATCAGGCATGTCATAGTGACGGCCGGCGAGAATGAGACGGAGTTCGTGCCGCCCGCCGAGCTGGCTGCCCTCGGCGTGCCCGTGCACTCGTATGAGGCGCTGCTGGCTGGACAGCCCGACACCTTCGATTGGCCTGAGGCGGACGAGCGGTCGGCCGCGGCGATGTGCTACACCAGCGGCACCACGGGTCACCCTAAGGGCGTGGTGTACAGCCACCGGTCCATGCACTTGCACTCGATGGCCGTCTGCATGAACGGCGTATTCGGCATGTCTGACGCAGACCGGGTGCTACCGGTCGTGCCGATGTTCCACGCCAATGCCTGGGGTCTGCCGTACGCCGCCATCCTGGCAGGCGCGTCGCTGATCATGCCAGACAGGTTCCTCCAGCCCGCACCGTTGGTTCGGCTCATCGAAGCCGAGCGCCCGACGATCGCCGGGGCCGTGCCGACCATCTGGAACGGGCTGCTCCAGCACGTCCGGGCCAGCGGCGGCGACCTGTCATCGCTTCGGCTGGTGCCATGCGGCGGGTCCGCCGTGCCGCACTCGCTCCAGGAGGCGTACGAGAAGGAGCTTGGCGTCCGCATCCTCCAGGCATGGGGCATGACCGAGACGTCGCCGCTCGGCAGCGTGGCCCATCCGCCCGCCAACGTCACCGATGAGGAGGCCTGGCGGTACCGGGATACGCAGGGCCGCCTGATGTGCCAGGTCGAATACCGGCTCATCGGCGAGGGCGGGGTCGAACTGCCCTGCGACGGCGAAGCGGTGGGTGAGATCGAGGTCCGCGGGCCATGGATCACCGGCGCCTATTACAAGGACGACGACCCGGCTAAGTTCCGTGACGGCTGGCTGCGCACGGGCGACGTCGGCACGATCGACCCGCTGGGGTACGTGACCCTGACCGATCGGGCCAAGGACGTCATCAAGTCCGGGGGCGAGTGGATCTCCTCGATGGAGCTCGAGAACATCCTGATGGCGCACCCGGCCGTAGCCGAGGCGGCGGTCATCGGGGTCGCAGACGACAAGTGGGGCGAGCGGCCGCTGGCGGCCGTGGTCCTGGCCGAGGGCTCCGCCGCGACGGCCGCTGAACTCAAGGCGTTCCTGGCGGACAAGATTCCGCGCTGGCAGCTTCCTGAGCGGTGGTCGTTCATCGACGAGGTCCCGAAGACCAGCGTGGGCAAGTTCGCCAAGACCAGGATGCGCGACGCGTATGCAAACGGCGACTATCAGGTCGTCGAAGTGTCGTGATCGCGATGACCTGATCATCCAGATCCGCTCTTAGCCCTGCCGTGCTTTGCTCCCCGTCCGGCACTACCGGTACCCTGGGGCCCGGCCCGGTAGGGCTACCAGGAGGCTTCGCCTAGTCCGGTCTATGGCGCCGCACTGCTAATGCGGTTTGGCTTCGCGGCCATCCGGGGTTCAAATCCCCGAGCCTCCGCTCCCTGACCAGTAGGTTCGGCTCAGGCCACAACCTGGGCCGGACGCTCATTTCGCGCCCTCAGGCCGCCGGGCGCATCGGGCAAATGCCTGGGGTGCCCGAGGTAAACCAGCGGATCGCATATCGCGTCGAAGTTGCAGAAAGAGAACGGCCCCGCCTTGCGCTGGCAGAGCCTTTCAGCAGCAAGAGGTCACAGAATGATGGCGGGCCCGTCCAGATGGCGGGCCCGCTTCATTCTGCGCCGGGTTTGTTAGTGGCGTCCAGTGCCGGATCGCTGCCGGCGCCATTGCTGGGCATGCCGGGCGTTCGTCCGGCCTTGTAGGTCAGGGCTCCGGACTGGCTTGCCTGTGATGGATGATCGAGAGGCAGGTTCAGGGCGGCCCGGGTTTGCGTTTCGCTGGCAGCGCCGGGTCGGTCAAGCGGGCGGCGGTACTACCCGCGCAGACGCGCGGCGCCGCCAGAACAGCGTGTGAGTCCCGCTCTCGCCCTTGATCGCGAACGTGACTGTCAGCAGCTCCCAGCCGGCCCGCGCCATGTCGTTCATGTGGCGCGTCAGCGTCGCCGGGTCGTGGGCGTTGGCGGTGCAAAAATACTCCCATTCCTGGGCCATACACGTCAGCGTAGGTCGATCAGCTCCACTTGTCGCGAGCACTGGCGTGGCCACTAGGCTGCGGAACGCAATGAGACATGTCAGGGCGACCAATTCGTGGTAACCGTGTTCGCTCTGGCAGCGGCGCTGCTCTATGGCAGCGCCGATTTTCTCGGTGGTGTCGCGACACGGCGCGCACGGGCGCTCGCCATCCTGCCCGCCTCTGCCCTAGCGGGGCTCGTGGTCGTGCTTGTCGCGGCCGTCGCTGCAGGCGAGTCGGCGCGCGCTGTTGGGCTGGCCTGGGGCCTGGCCGCCGGCGCGGTTGGCGGTATCGGGCTGATCATCTTCTATGCGGGCCTGGCCGAGGGTCCGATGACGGTCGTGGCGCCCACGTCGGCGCTGACGGCGACGATTCTCCCGGTAGCGGTCTCTGTCAGCGATGGGGAGCGGGCGACCGCGACCGTGTACGCGGGCGCTCTTATCTGCTTGGCCGCAATCGTTCTGGTCAGTGCTGCCGGCAGTCCGGCCGGGGATAGCCCGGCCGGCGTGGCGGCGGCCATGGCCGGCGGGGCCGCAAGTGGCGGGGCTGGGACGGCGGAGAGAACCGCTAGCCTCGTGAGGCGCCTGGCCAGGCGCGGTTTCCATGTCCGGGCCATCGGATACGGCGTTGCAGCTGGCACGACCTTCGGCCTGTTCTTCGTCTTCCTGCGCAACGCAGGCCAGTCTGGCGCGTACTGGCCGATCGTTGCGTCGAGGCTTGCCGGGTTCCTGATCATCGTGGCTGCCGCAGCCATCACGAGAACCAGGCCGGTGATGGTCGCCGGCGGTGCCAGGCTGCTGCTTGCGACCTTCGGGTCAGGGATTCTCGACGCAAGCGCGAACGTGAGCTATGTGATCGCTACTCGGGACGGTCTGCTCGGTCTTGCCGTCGTCCTGACCTCGCTATATCCCGGCGTCACCGTGTTGCTAGCCACGTTCGTGCTAGGTGAGCGGCTGAGGGCAACGCAGCTCGCCGGGTTGCTGCTCGCTGTCGTGGGCGTCGTGCTCGTCACTGCTGCCTGACGTCGCGTGGCCCAGACAAGGTGGCCCAGACAAGCTCGTGCGGCCGGACGTCAAATCGGATGCCATCCGGCCGCACGAACCCCGGGGAAGGGGGAAGAGCGCTCAGATCAGAGTTCGTCCGCGAGGGCCTGGGGGCGACTGTCGTCGTCCTCTAGATCGGGTGCACTCGACGGAAAGAGCATCCCACAAATGAGCAGGTAAAGCTGCTCTGGGTAGGGAATATATTCCACGTTTCGCAAGGCCTGGTCCTGACCCGCCGACTCCACGATGAACTCGCCGTATCCCAGCAACCGACCAGGGAATGTCCGCCTGAAGCTCATGTCGGTCACCTTGGTCAGCGGCATCATGTTGACGTTGCGGGTAAGGAACCCGGTCGTTAGCAGCAACCGCTCGGTGGTGACCACGAAGTAGTCGACGGACCAGTTCACTGCCTTCCAGATCAGCCGGAGGAACAGCACCAGCCAGCCTGCCCAGATGATGACGGCTAGCACCCCGTGGACAAGCGTTGCGTTCAGAACGCCTGCCACCAGCAGACCGCCCAGGGCCTGCGCGCTCGGAGAGATCAGCACGGCCGGATGCTGCCTGACGGTCGCTACCTGGACCTCGCGCGGCAGCAGGTACTTGTTGATTGCGACGGGCGTCTTGGCTCCCGACGTCGGCTGCCGCATAGCTAGAGCTTGTTCACAAACTGGGACATGGAGTTACCCGCGGACTTGAGTCCGTTAAAGGCAGAGTGGAGGGCATGTGCCGCACCAGTCGGGTTCGTGGCCAGGTAATAGATGATGAATATGACGATTGCCCATGCAAGGACCTTCCGCAACACGTGATCACCTCCTCGAGAACTGCAGCGGTAGGCCGCTACCGCGTGTGAGCAATTCCCTACTCCTGCCGTGTCATCAGCATAGCTCAGTGCAATTTGGCGACCAATGACCAGTAACCCAAGCAACCATACGTGATGGGCCAGGTTCGAGCGCGCCGGCGCGCGGGTCGGACACGGAACCTAGGGTCTGCAGGCAACCGGGCGTCCAGGCAGCCGATCGCCGCGCACGAAGCCGGAGATTCTGACACCATTTCCCTTCTAGATCCCAGCCGACGGGGTGACGATGACCGATGTGAGCCCGAGCGACTTCGCCGTCGTCGTCTACAGGGAAGATGAGGCATGGGAGGCAGAGGTTCTGCCGACAGCCCTCACCGAGAACCTCGATGGCCTGATTCTGGCATTGCGTCAGCAGCCGGGCATCGGCGGAGCAATTGGCCTGGCGGCCGTTGGCGATGACTTTTTCGTAGCGTTGCGAGTCCTTGGCAATCATGTCTCCGTGTTCTTGTCTGACGTCACGGCCTCGGTCGACTGGCCCCTGGCCCGGCAGGTCCTGGACCACCTGGATATTCCCGTTCCTGAAGACGAAGACCTCGATCAGGTGCTGCCAGTTGGGGACATGTCGATCTTCTCCGACCTCGGTGTCGACGAGATGGAGCTCGGCGCGCTCTCCGGCGACCTGGACTTGTTCCCCGACGAGGTACTGGCGAGCCTCGCTAGGCGGATCGGATTCGGTCACGCGCTCGAGCGGGCGCTGGACTCGGCCATCGGCGCGCTTTGACCGGCTAGTCGGCCCATGACCGGTTACCTCGCCAGCTTCGAGCCAGCCATGCGGGAGGCCCTGGCTGAGGCGCGCGCCACTGTCAGTGCCGACGCCGCGGACGTTCCCGTTGGGGCCGTGGTGCTGGACGCGGCGGGCGCCGTGGTCGGTCGTGGCCGGAATCTGCGCGAGGCGAGCGCCGATCCCACGGCCCACGCCGAAATAGTGGCGCTTCGGGTAGCCGGACAGGAGCGCGGGAGCTGGCGGCTCGATGGCTGCACGCTGGTAGTGACGCTAGAACCCTGCACGATGTGCGCGGGCGCAGTGCTAGCCAGCCGCGTTCCCCGACTTGTCTACGGGGCACGCGACGCGCGGGCCGGCGCGGCCGGATCCGTGTGGGACGTCTTGCATGATCCGCGGCTCGGGCAGCCGGTCGAGGTTGTCAGCGGCGTGCTCGCGGACGAGTGCGCGTCGCTGCTGCGCGAGTTCTTTGACCGGCGCCGGTAGCTGGCAGCGGCCCGCTGCCCGCGGATGGCCTCGCTCAGGTAGGCTCGGCTCCGGTGGAGTCGCCTAGTGGCCGAGGGCGCACGCCTCGAAAGCGTGTGAAGGGGCAACCCTTCCGTGGGTTCAAATCCCACCTCCACCGCCAATTGCTGCGCAGGAACATCGGCCCGGCAGGCGACGGACATGCGGTCCATGGTCGCTCTGCCTAGTCGAGTTCCAGCACCCGGACGTGCAGCACGGACCGCTGCTGCAGCGCGGCCCGCAAGGCGCGGTGCAGGCCGTCCTCAAGGTACAACTCGCCGCGCCAGCTGATCACGTGCGGGAACAGATCACCGTAGAACGTCGAGTCAGTCGCCAGCACCGTATGCAGGTCGAGCACGTTCTTGGTGGTGATCAGCTGGTCAAGCCGGACTGGCCGAGGCGGTATTTCTGCCCACTCGCGCCCGGTCCGGGCATGGTCGGGGTACGGCCGCCCGTCTCCAACCTGCTTGAAGACCACAACCTGAGTTTAGATGAGCGCGGCAGAGCGAAATTCCTCTTGCCGGGAACGGGGTATCCCGGCGTCCTTCCGGCCCGGCAGGACGCCGCCCGCGAGTCCGCCTTAACCCACCGCCGGGTTCATGGCGTGAACAGCGCACGCAGGTCGATAAGCTTGCCCGCGGAGGATTCGCCTAGTGGCCTAGGGCGCACGCTTGGAAAGCGTGTTGGGGGCAACCCCTCAAGAGTTCGAATCTCTTATCCTCCGCCATCCTGAGTCTTCGGCGACCTGCGGGCGCCGCCGAGCAATCATCTCGAGAAGCTGAGAGGCGAGCGAGAGGGACAGTACTCGATCCGCATCAACGATCAGTGGCGGGTTTGCTTCCGGTGGACCGAGTCGGGCGCGGAAGATGTCGAGGTAGTGGACTATCACTGACGGGAGATGATGAAGATGGCGCAGGTAAGGATTCCTTCTGACCTGCCGCCGACCTCCCCCGGCGAGATGCTTCTTGAGGAGTTCATCAGGCCGCTTGGAATGACCCAGGCCGAGCTGGCCGAGCGTATCGGCGTTTCATATGTTCGGCTCAATGAGATCGTCAACGGCAGGCGTGGCATCACGCCCTCGACAGCGCTGCGGCTAGCCAAAGCGCTCGGAACCACTGCTCAGTTCTGGCTTAACGGCCAGCTCGCGCTCGATCTGTACCAGGCATCCCACGACGAGGAGGAGCTCAGGCAGCTGGAACGGATCGAGCCGGTATCACTCTGAATTGATATCCGCAGCACAGCCGGAGTGGACGACCTGCTACCCACCTCTCCGTCGCGCCACAGTGCGTGACGGCATGACGGACGCCTGGGAACGTCGCGATGCGCGTCGGCCAGACGGGCGACCCTCTGGCGACGGCCAATGAGAGATACCGCTCCGGCGTGGGCATACGAACACCCAGAGTTGCATCCGCATGATCCCGCGTGGCGGGACATAGGGCGAGCTGAATGTGCACGGCTAGCCGAGATACTCGCGCCGTGGCTGGCCGACGGGGTCGAGCATGTCGGCTCGACCGCAGTTCCTGGTCTCGCCGCAAAGCCCGTCATCGACCTCATGGCGTCAGTGCGCGATCCAGATGCCGTGGTCGCGCAAGCGGGCGCACAGCTCGCCGCTGACGGCTGGTGTTACGTTCCGCCCGAACTTGATCAACGCCCGTGGCGGCGGTTTTTCGTCAGGCCCGACGCGTCAGGGCGGCGGCGCGTTGCGCATCTTCATGTCATTGCATCTGGTCATCCCCGCTGGCTGGAGCAGATCGCCTTCCGCGATGCGCTCGCGAGCGATGACGGGCTGGCCAGGCGTTATGAGGTCCTGAAGCGCAAGCTAGCGGAGCAGCACAACGACGACCGGGAAGCCTATACCGACGCCAAGGCGGAATTCGTCGCCGCTGCGCTCCGGCGACATTGAGGTGCTCACGCGCTTACTGGCCTGCCTGGGCGACTTCGACGAGCGCGTGCAGATCGCCGGCTGTCTCCAGCGCTGCGACACCCGCGATCGCAACAATTGCCAAGCAGGCGGCGAGGACGGCGATCCGCTGGCGCGGTGGCGCCGTCAGCAAGGCGGCGACCCGCCGGGGCACGGGGCCTGCCAGGGCCAGTGACAACCGCTGAGCACGCGAACCGAGGACGCCTAGGGACATTCTGGGAAGCCGGGCCGATCGGGGGCCTGCGAGCAACGCGACCCGGCCGATCGTCTCAGCCACGAGCCCGCGATCGCCGGTGATATCGGCTGCATGTTCGTCAGCCCAGCGCTCGACTGTGTACTCCACCGAGCGAGCCACTGGGAGAAGCATGGGGTTAGCTGCGGCCGCCAGCCGAGCTGCGGCCACGAACAGGTGGTGACTGCCGGACAGGTGAGCCTGTTCATGGGCGATCAAGGCAGCCCGGCAGTCGGGACCGAGGCGGTCGAGCAGCAGGCGCGACACCACGATGCGGCCGGGCCTGCCGGGCATGGCGTAGGCCTCGACACCAGTCCCAGGCACCACTACAACAGCGTCGTCACAATGGAGCTCCGCCGCGCGGCGGTATGACTCCGCGAGCGCACGTGCCCTCTTCCGGAAAATGACCGCGACGGCCACGGCGCCTGCCACCAGCGCCAGCCCGGCTAGCACGCCTGCCGAGAACGGTATCGGGTCACCGCGCTGCACGATCTGCTGCGAATAGTCGCCCAGCCCGGCCAGGACAGGTGCTCGTGCGGCCGCGTACGCGGCGAGCAGCCCCAGCGCCACGGAGCTGCACCCGGCCAGTGCGACGGCGGTCACGGTGAGAAGCCAGGTGGCCTGGCGTGGCTCCAGCATGGCAGCTAGCGGGCGCGCGGCAACACCGGCCAGAGCCGGGATCACCAGGGGCACGTACAGGAGCAGCACGTGCCTAGTCCCGCCCCTTCGGCCGGCCTGTGCCGTCGGCCGCCGGGTCTCCGCCATCGGCCAGCAGGGCGCGTAGCAGCCTGGCATCGCGCCCGGATAGCCCGGACACAAACCTGCTCAGCACGGCGTCTCGATCGACTCCGCTTCCGAGCGCCGAGCTCATCCTGCTTGCGGCCAGGCTCGCCTCGTCAACGGCGCTGTAGGTGAACCCGCGCCCGGACCGCTGCCGTGCTAGCAGGCCCTTGTCGTGCAGTCGCGAAATGATCGTCACGACCGTGCTGTAGGAGAGATCCCGCTGCTCACTGGCAGTGATCCGCTCCCGGACCTCGCCGGGGCTCAGCGGGTCGCTGGCGGTCCGCAGGATTCCCAGTACTTCGGCCTCGAGAGCGCCGGAGGCGCGTCGCGCTGTGCCTGGCGAACCGGTCTGCTCCGGTGCGCGGCTGGGTTCGTGCATCAAGGCCCTCCTGCCGCAGGTATCATCTACAAAGCTTGTAGAAGGTCTACAAGGGCCATAGAGCTTTGCCCATCCGAGTATGCCACCACGGCTCCGAGCCGCGGACTAATCCTCGCGCCTAGCCAACCGGCCGGGCAGGGCTGCCGACCGATCCAGGCGAGGTGCCTGACATGACACATCTGACGTACCTGGAGTCCGCCATTGTCGGCCTGATCCAGGGCGTCTCGGAGATGTTTCCTGTCTCCAGCCTCGGACATAACGTGCTTATCCCTGCCATCGTCGGTGGAAGCTGGGCTCGAGACCTGAACGTTGCGTCGGCCGAGTCGCCCTACCTGGCATTCATTGTCGGGCTGCATGTAGCGACTGCTATCGCGCTGCTTATCTACTTCTGGCGAGACTGGGTAAGGATCATTGGCGGCTTCCTGTCGTCGGTGCGAGACCTCAGCGTTGAGACTGCCGACCAGAAGCTTGCCTGGATGATCATCCTGGCCACGATCCCGGTCGGGATCGTCGGCGTGGCCTTCGAGCACACGTTCCGAGTGCTCTTCGCCAAGCCGATTCTGGCCGGGATCTTCCTCATGGTGAACGGCGTGATCCTGCTGACAGGGGAGCGGTATCGGACCCGCACCTCGCGGGCCGCTGACGCTGCCGTGGGAGCGGAGCGTCACCAAGCCGCGGGCGCCGCGTCGGCGCGGCGGCTGGCAGTGCCGACGACAGTGCCGACGACAACAGTGCCGACGACAACAGTGCCGACGACAACAGTGCCGACGTCAACTGGGCCGACGTCAAGAGGGCCGGAGCCGGCAGCCGTCGCGGAGGCGACGGTGCCCTGGGCGCCAGCCGTCCCGGAGCTAGCCGCGCCAGCGCGACCGTCTCCGGCGGCCCACACGCACCGCCGAACCAGCGGACCAGCGGCACTGCGCGAGGATGAAGTAGCGCACGCCGTCCGCGCCGACCGGCGACTCGCCGCGATGAGTTTCGCCCAGGCCGTGACGATCGGATCCGCGCAGATCCTCGCGCTTCTAGCCGGCATCAGCCGTGACGGCGTCACCATCGTTGCCGGCATGGCGCGCGGACTCTCTCGTGAGGATGCCGCGAGGTTCGCGTTCCTGCTGGCCACGCCGGTCATCCTGGCAGCCGGGGCGCTGAAGATCCCGGACCTGGTTGGCCCCCTCGGCAACGGGATCCGCGGCCAGATCCTGGTGGGCAGCGTGCTGTCGGGAGTTGGCGCCTACCTATCGGTCAGGTTCCTGCTGCGGTACCTGCGCACTCGAACACTCACCCCGTTCGGGGTCTACTGCCTCATTGCTGGGCTGGCCAGCGTCATCTACCTCGGTCTGGTGCGGTGACACCGACCGTGCTGAACAACGTCGCGCGACGGAAGGAAGCGAATCCGTGCAGCACTTCATAGCTACCTATGGCTATCTCGCCATTTTCGTCCTGATGGTGGCTGAATCAGCGTGTATACCTATTCCTTCCGAGCTCATCATGACGTTCGGCGGCGCGCTCGCCGCGGGCGCGGTGCCCGGTACCAGTCTCAACCTGGCCGGCGTCATCTTCGCGGGTGTGGCTGGCAACGTCGTTGGCAGCTACATCGCGTGGGCCGTCGGCCGATATGGCGGCCAGCCCGCGCTTCGGCGCTGGGGTCGCCGACTCCGAATCCGCGAGCACGACCTTGATCGTGCTACGCAGTGGTTCGACCGCTATGGCCCGAGGGCCGTCCTGATCGGCCGGCTCTTGCCGGTCGTACGCACCTTCATTTCGCTTCCCGCCGGGATCGCCGGCATGAAGCCGGTGCGCTTCGGGATCTACACCACCATTGGCTGCATCCCATGGACGGCCGCGCTCGCGGCGGCCGGCTATGCAGTCGGGGCGAACTGGAACTCCATCGTCACCGGCTTCCGCGGCCCGACGTACATCATCGCCGCAGTCGTCGTGATCGGGCTTGCTATCGCCGTCTGGCGGTACCTGCGCCGCAGCTCAGCCGCGGACGGCCCAGATGACCGGCATGACGATGCTGGCGACAAAGCAGCACCGCGCAGCAGGACGCCGCGCTGAGATCAAGAGCCGGGCACTAACGCGGCGCACGGCTTGGCCTTGGGCGCTAGCGGGGCACGTCCGCCTCCGCAAGCGGTGTGGCCACTGCGGCAGCGTCCGTCAGGAACTCAGCCGCCACCCGGAAGGTTTGTCCCACGGCGTGGTCGGCTAGCCGCGCCATGTAAGCCTGGTACCTGCTGAGTTCCCACTCCTGGCCCCGCGGTGACAGCGACGTGCACGATGGCTCGGGCATCGTGGTCCAGGTCCAGTCGCGAACGTGTCCGCGCCTCGTTCCGTGCTCCGGTGTTCTGGGCCGGATGAAGTCGACGTGGTCGACGTCCTGGCCCATCTGGTTGCGGACAAAGCGCAGGCCGGCCAGGGTTTCCTCGATCAGAGTCCGGTCTGCCTCACGGCGGCGCCGGAGCTCGCGATCGTAGGTTTCGGGGTGATACCGCACGAGAGTGCCGTCGACGATGGTCACCCACCAGACCGCCTCGCTGATGACGGCGAAGGCTCGCGGCCGGTCCAGTTCCGTGACCCGGGGGAGCCGGTCGATGATGTCGCGCATCGCCGTAATCGCCCACTCAAGGGCACTGGCCTCGGCGGGCGGCTTGTCGCTGCGAGCCGCCCGGTTCCACGCCACCCGGCAACGAGCCGAGCAGAACCGCGCGTGCTCACGCCGCGGAGCGAACGCGGCACCGCACTGCTCGCAGCTGCGCTCTTCGCCCATGGAGCCAGGTTACGCGTAACCATCGCCGAACTGCCAACCAGGAGCGCGCTGGTGCCGTGACGCGCTGGGCGGAACACGCGCTTGCGCATGTATCGGCGCTGACCTGGTTGTATTGCGAAGCAAGTAACAGGGGGCCGAAGCGAGACCGTTATCTCGCCGTTAGGTCCGGCCGGCCATCCTGGTAAGTGCCAGGGCCGTCGCACGTGTCGTTGCGGCCGTCCGCGAAACGGGGCAAGGCCTGGCCCCGAGTAGAGGACCGGTGAGCATGCAACTGGCCCGCTCGATGAGCGACTCATTCCGCATTCGGCGTACCGTCCGGCTGCGGCTGACCGCCATGTTCGCTCTGCTGTTCGTGCTGGCGGGTGCAGCACTGCTGGCCATCACCAGTGGCCTCGTCGTGGGCAGGTCAACAAGCGAAGCGGTAGTGGCGCCGGGGTCGGCCAATCAGAGCCTGCAAGCTCAGCTGGCCCAGGACCAGCGCCAGATCCACGAGCTGCAGGCGCAGCTCAGCACCGACGGCGGGGCTGGCCAGCAGTCGCTCTCGCACCAGCTGTTGCTGTCCTCGCTGATTGCCCTTGGCATCATGGCCGTGGTGGCCGGTCTACTCGGCTGGGGGCTAGCAGGCCGCGCGCTACGGCCGCTGCGGATCATCACGGCGACAGCGCGGCGTATCTCCGAGGACAACCTGGATGAGCGGCTCGCCTTCGGCGGACCACAGGACGAGCTCAAGGACCTCGCCGACACGATCGATGGGCTACTGGAGCGGCTGGAGGGCGCCTTCGCCGCTCAACGCGGCTTCGTCGCCAACGCGTCCCACGAGCTACGCACGCCGCTGGCCACGATGCGCGCTTCGCTCGATGTGGCGATGGCTAAGCCCGAGCCGCCGCCGGTTCAGACAGTCATGCTGGCTGGCCGCCTCCGAGGCGAGCTTGACCGAATCGACGAGTTGCTCGAAGGTTTCCTCGTGCTGGCTCGCGCGCAGCACGGTGCGCTGCCCGACCAGGCCGCTGTATCCCTGAGCGACCTCGCGTCGGCAGCGCTGGCGGTACGGGCCAGCGCTGTCACGACCAGGGCGCTGACGGTGCATACGGACGTCAGTTCCGGCACCCCGTGGGTCAGTGGCAGCCAGGCGCTGGTCAGCCGCATGGTCGACAACATCGTCGACAACGCGATCGTGCACAACGTGCCAGGCGGCTGGATCAGCGTAACGGCCGCTACCAAAGGCAACAGCGCCTGCGTCGTTGTGGAGAACGGCGGCCCGGTGCTCGACCAGGCGCAGGTGGCCCAGCTGGCCCAGCCCTTCCGGCGGCTCGGCCCTGGCGGGGCGAGCACCAGCCGGATCGCGGGCGGCGCCGGATCGGGCCTTGGCCTGTCAATCGTCGCCGCCATCGCGGCGGCGCATGGGGGCTCGCTGGATCTCTGCGCCCGGCCGGATGGCGGCCTCCGAGTAATGATCACGCTGCCGCTCGCGTCCGCGAGCGCACTGATGGGTGCGCCGGCATGAGAGTGCTAGTCGTTGAGGACTCCCGGTCGCTAGCCGACGTGCTGGTCGAAGGCCTGCGTGATCAGGGCATGGCGGTCGATGCCGCCCACGATGGCCTTGAGGCAGCGGCGAAGCTCGGCGTGAACGGCTACGACGTCGTGGTCCTCGACCGTGACCTGCCAGGCATACACGGCGACGCCCTGTGCCAGATGATCACTGATCGGGACGACCGGGTCATGGTGCTCATGCTGACGGCGGCCGGTGAGCCGGGCGACCGCGTCAGCGGCCTCGGCCTCGGCGCCGACGACTACCTCGCCAAGCCGTTCCACTTCCCGGAGCTGATCCTGCGGATCCAGGCGCTCGCGCGGCGGCAGCCCTCGGTCCGCGGGCGCATCCTGCGCGCGGCCGGGGTCGAGATGGACCCTATTCGGCGCACAGCGAGCCGGGACGGCCGCCAGCTCGACCTGTCGGTCAAGGAGTTCGGGGTACTGGAAGCCCTGCTGCGCGCCAGCCCGGCCTACCTGCGGGCCGAAGACCTGCTCGAGCAGGTCTGGGACGAGTTCGCCGACCCTTTCACCAACACGGTCGCGGTGACGCTGGGTCGTTTGCGGCGGAAGCTGGGCGATCCGCCCGTCATCACCACGACGCCGGGCGTCGGCTACCGGATTGCGGCCGGGATCACGCACCCCCCGGCTCGCGGCTAGACTGGCTGGCAGACCCCTCGCACGGCGTTCATCCCGCCAACCCCCCCAGGGCCGGAAGGCAGCAAGGGTACGCGGGCTCTGTCGGGTGTGCGGGGGGTCCTTAACGTCCCCGGGTGAGCAAATCCCGGTGAGCAGGCCCGGTGAGGATCAACTCCGGCGAGGATGAGGTCATGGCAGGCGACGCCCCGAGTCCCGGTCCAGGCCCTGACCACGCGGACAGCACGCGGTCGGGCCGTCCCGCCGCGCCCTTGGCGCTTTACCGCCGGTACCGCCCGGCGACATTCGCTGAGGTCAAGGGCCAGGATCACGTCACCGAGCCGCTCCGGCAGGCCCTGCGCAGCGGCCGAGTACACCACGCCTACCTGTTCAGCGGGCCGCGCGGCTGCGGCAAGACATCGAGCGCCAGGATCCTGGCCCGGTCCCTGAATTGCGAGCAGGGCCCGACCCCTGACCCATGCGGCGTCTGTGCCTCCTGCGTCGCCCTGGCGCCCGCAGGGCCCGGCAGCATCGACGTGATCGAGATCGACGCCGCGTCGCACGGCGGCGTCGACGACGCGCGGGACTTGCGGGAACGAGCCTTTTACTCGCCGGTGTCTGGCCGGTACAAGATCTACATCATCGACGAGGCCCACATGGTCACGCGTGAGGGCTTCAACGCGCTGCTCAAGCTTGTGGAAGAGCCGCCGCCGCACCTGAAGTTCGTGTTCGCCACCACGGAACCGGAGAAGGTCATCGCGACGATCAGGTCGCGGACGCACCACTACCCGTTCCGGCTGGTCGCGCCTGCAGTGCTGCGAGAACACCTGGAGTACGTCCTGGCGAGCGAGGACGTCCCCTATGAGCCTGCGGTGCTGCCGATCGTGATCCGAGCCGCTGCCGGCTCGGTCCGGGATGCGCTCTCTGTGCTCGACCAGCTTGTGGCGGGCTCGGACGACAGCGGCCTGCGCTACGACCGGGCCATAGAGCTGCTCGGGTACACCGACGACCGCTTGCTGGACGAGGTTGTCGAGGCATTCGCCACCGACGACGGCGCCGCGGTCTTCCACGCCGTCGACCACGTGGTGGAGGCTGGGCACGATCCGCGCCGGTTCGCCGCCGACCTGCTCGACCGGCTGCGTGACCTGATTGTCATCTCGGCGGTACCCGATGCGGCGGCCAGCGGGCTTATCGACGCCCCGCCCGACCGCCTCGAGGAGATGGGCAAGCAGGCCGCAGCCTTCGGCCGCGCCGGGCCTGACCAGGGCGGCCGAAATCATCAGCGCCGGACTGGTGGAGATGCGCGGTGCGACCTCGCCCCGGCTCCTGCTCGAGCTGATGTGCGCGCAGGTCCTGCTGCCAGCGCCGAGCGCCGATGCGAGCGGGCTCGCCGAGCGGCTCGACCGCCTTGAGCGCAGGCTCGCGAGCGAGAGCCGGACGACGACGGCGCACGGCGCACCCGACCCGGCCCCACCGGCGACAGCCCCACCAACCAACCGGCAGCCGAGGCCGGCCCAGAAGCAAGCGGAGCCCACGACCTCGGCTCCGCCGGGGCCGGCCGCGCCAGCCCCGGCTCGAGCGGCAGCCGCGGCCCGGCCTGCGACGTCTGGTGCCCCGGCCGACACAGACGCGCTGCGCACCCGCTGGCCCGATGTGCTGGCGGCGGTGCAGGGCCGCAAGCGCGTCGCCTGGATGCAGCTCAGCAGCGCCAGTGTGGAGTCGCTGGCCGACGGCGTGCTGACCCTCGCCTTCGATAAGGCCGGCGTGGCCAAGGGCTTCCTCACCGGCGGCTACGACAAGGACCTCGGCCAGGTCCTGGCGGAGATGTTCGGCGTCACGCCGGCCATCCGAACCTCGGTGGGTCCTCCGGGCGGGTCGCGTCCAGATCCTGAAATGGGAACGGGGCCGTCTGACTCGCCGCCGCGTCCGGCTGAGCGCGCGATGCCGCCGCAACGTGCTGACCACGAAGCTGCCCGCACCACTGCGGCGAGCCGGGGTGCAGCGTCAGGTCGCCGCGGCGGTGACGGCCGGTCGCAGCAGCCGGCGAGCACTCGCGGCGGACCGAGCCGGCCGGTGCCCGCGGCTGAGGCAGACAACGAGCCGGCGGCGGGGGACCTGCCTGCACCCGATGTGCTCACGGGGACTGACCTCATCGAGCAGGAGCTCGGCGGCCGCATCATCGAGGAGCTCGACGGTCCGTAGCCAGAAGCGTCGACCGCCGGCCTGCAGTACCCGACACGGCCGGCGACGGCCCGCAGCGTGCCCCGCCGAAGCGGAGGCCGTAGGCTCGAGATACCCAGCACGGCACGACAGTGCCCCAAACGAACGGCCGCGACGAACAGCCGCAGCACAAGATGGGCGCACCAGAAAATAGGACGCACCCAACAAAACTTGGGCGCACCCAACAAAACTTGGGCGCACCCAACAAAACTTGGGCGCACCAACTTGGGCGTAACAGAACATGGAGGGTCGCGTGGAGCCTGGTGGCCAGCTTGATATGCAGCAGCTCCTCCAAGCCGCCGCGGCGATGCAGAGCCAGCTGATGTCGGCGCAGCAGGAACTCGCCGAGGCCGAGGTCGAGGGAACCGCTGGCGGCGGCCTCGTCACCGCGACGGTCAACGGGCAGGGCGAGCTTGTGGACCTGAGGATCGCGGCCGCGGCCATTGACGGCGGAGATCCTGAGGAGACGGCCCAGACGCTGGCCGATCTCGTACTCGCCGCCTACCGTGACGCATGCCGTGGAGTAGATGACCTTCAGCAGGAGACGATGGCGCCGCTCGCGGCCGGCCTCGGCGGCGGTGGCGGCATGCCCGGCCTCGGTGGCTTCCCCGGGTTCCCTGGGCTGCCGGGCGCGCCTGCAGGCCCGGACCCGGACGAGCCGTCAGCACCGGACGATCCGGCCAGGGACGATCCGGCCGGCGAGAACTAGCCGGGCCCGCGGTGTACGAGGGTGTCGTTCAGGATCTGATCGAGGAATTGGGGCAGCTACCGGGAGTCGGCCCCAAGGGCGCGCAGCGCATCGCGTTCTACCTGCTATCCGCCGATCCCGCCGATTTGCGGCGGCTCGCCGCGGTGCTGATCGAGGTCACCGAGAAGGTCAAGTTCTGCCGCATCTGCTTCAACGTCGCCGAAGACGATGAGTGCCGGATCTGCAAGGACATTCGCCGGGACCTGTCCCTGATCTGCGTCGTCGAGGAACCCAAGGACGTCGCGGCGATTGAGAAGATCCGCGAGTTCCGTGGCCGCTACCACGTGCTCGGTGGCGCGATCAGCCCGATCGACGGCGTCGGCCCCGACGACCTGCGCATCCGCGAGCTGATGGCCAGACTCGCTGACAGCGCCGTGACAGAGATCATCCTGGCCACCGACCCGAACCTGGAAGGCGAGGCGACCGCAACGTACCTGGCGCGGATGATCAAGCCGCTGGGCCTGCGGGTCACGAGGCCAGCCAGTGGCCTCCCGGTCGGCGGCGAGCTTGAGTACGCCGATGAGGTCACCCTGGGCAGGGCATTCGAGGGACGGAGGCTGCTAGATGTCTGAGTCAACGCTCGGATCGGGGACATCCGCGACCGCGAACGGAGTGGGCCCCGACCCGGCCCCGCCTCGGCCATCTGACGAATGGCGGCCCCTGGCCGACCGGATAGCCGGGAATGCGCGGGATTTCCTTGACGGCGTGACTGCTGTCGCGCGGGGCGAGGGCGCCGACAAGACCGTCCCCCTGCTGCTGCTGGAGACCGCGCAGATGATGCTGGCCGGAGCGCAGCTTGGCGCCAGCAAGGACGTCATCCTGCCGAGCAACTGGGAGCCTGACGTCGGCGCAGACCCCGAGTTGGATCTGGACGAACTGCGGACGGGACTGGCCGCGCGGCTGGCTGGTTTCGATGACTACGCCGAGATTTTTGATCCGTTCGCGGATACGCAAGCGACCTCGTTCCGGCTGTCTGATGATCTAGCAGCAGTGGCGGCGGACCTCATCCACGGGCTGAAACATCACGAGGCGGGACGAGTAGCCGAAGCTATCTGGTGGTGGCAGTACTCCTACGTCAACCACTGGGGCACCCACGGCGGGGCGGCCCTGCGGGCGCTGCATTCGGTCGTGGCGCATGCGCGGCTGGACGTCGCCGAGGAACCGGCGCCGCGCTAGGCAGGCCTGCCTCGGTAGACTCGGGGCCGTGTCCCTGGTCGTGCAGAAGTACGGTGGTTCGTCGGTCGCTGACGCGGACGGCATCAAGCGGGTAGCGCAGCGGATCGTCGCGACTCGCAAGGCCGGCAATGGCGTCGTCGTCGTGGTGTCGGCAATGGGGGACACCACGGACGAGCTCAGGGACCTGGCAAATCAGGTAAGCCCGGCACCGCCTGGCCGCGAACTCGACATGCTGCTGACGGCCGGCGAGCGGATCTCGATGGCGCTGCTGGCCATGGCGATCGCCAACCTTGGCCCGGAAGCGCGGTCGTTTACCGGGTCTCAGGCGGGCGTCATAACCGACTCCACCCACGGCCGGGCGCGCATCATCGACATCACGCCGGGCCGTATCCAGGCAGCGCTCGACGACGGCGCCATCCCGATCGTGGCGGGTTTCCAGGGCGTGTCGCAGACGACCAAGGACATCACGACTCTCGGGCGCGGCGCCTCGGACACGACGGCCGTCGCGCTGGCGGCAGCCCTGGGCGCGGATTACTGCGAGATCTTCACCGACGTGGACGGCGTCTTCACTGCCGATCCGCGGGTCGTGCCCAGCGCGCGCCGTCTGCTGCGCATCTCGTACGAGGAGATGCTGGAAATGGCGGCCTGCGGCACGAAGGTCCTGATGCTGCGCTGCGTGGAGTATGCCCGCCGGTATCAGATCCCGATTCACGTTCGCTCCTCATTCAGCAACAGGGAAGGCACCTGGGTCATCGACGCGGGAGCAGCAACGGAAGGCGAGGCCATGGAGCAGGCGATCATCTCCGGCGTGGCACAAGACCGTGGCGAGGCAAAAATCACGGTTGTCGGCGTGCCGGACAAGGTCGGTGAGGCTGCCAGGATCTTCCGCGCCATCGCCGAGGCCGGCATCAACATCGACATGATCGTCCAGAACATCTCTGCGGCCGCCACGGGCCGCACCGACATCTCGTTCACGCTTCCGCGAGACGATGGCCACGCCGCAATGACGAGACTAGGCCAGCTCCAGGCCGAGGTCGGCTACGATTCGCTGCTCTACGACGACCGGATCGGCAAGATCTCGGTGATCGGCGCCGGGATGAGGTCGCACCCCGGGGTCAGCGCGACATTCTTCGGCGCGCTGGCCGAAGCTGGCGTGAACATCGAGATGATTTCCACCTCGGAGATCCGGATCTCCGTCGTCGTCGACCAGAACGACGTCGATGTCGCGGTCACCGCCGCCCACGAGGCCTTCGATCTCGGCGACGGCTCCGAGCAGGCGGTCGTCTACGGCGGGACTGGCCGGTGAGCGCCAATCGCGGGCCTGTCCTGGCCATCGTGGGCGCGACCGGCGCGGTCGGCACGGTCATGCGGAGCATCGTGTCCGAGCGTGCCGACATCTGGGGTGAGGTCCGGCTCGTGGCGAGCCCCAGGTCTGCTGGCCGCAGGCTGGAGGTCCGCGGCGAGGACGTGGTCGTGCAGGCGCTGGCTCCAGAGGTATTCGACGGGGTCGATCTGGCCATGTTCGACGTGCCGGACGAGGTATCGGCCCAGTGGGCGCCCGTTGCCGCCGCGCGCGGAGTGGTGGTGATTGACAAGTCGGGCGCGTTCCGAATGGACCCGGAGGTGGCGCTCGTCGTGCCCGAGGTCAACCCCGACGCTGCCAGGGCGCGGCCCAAGGGCATCATCTCGGTGCCGAACTGCACCACGCTGTCCATGATCGTGGCGCTCGCTGCGCTGCACCGGGCGTTCACGCTCCGCGAGCTGGTTGCAGCCTCGTACCAGGCAGCTTCGGGTGCCGGCCAGGCTGGCTCCGACGCGCTGTACGACGAGATCGCGAAGGCCGGAGGCAACAGGACGCTCGGCCAGCGCCCTGGTGACATCAGGGCCGCGCTCGGCGATGGCGGGCCGTTCGGCGCGCCGCTAGCGATGAACGTTGTCCCCTGGGCCGGATCGGTCCGGGACGCGGGCTGGTCATCCGAGGAAATGAAGATCCGTAACGAGACGCGCAAGATTCTCGGCATGCCTGATCTGCGGATCACCGCGACGTGCGTCCGGGTGCCGGTGATCGTCGGCCACTCGCTGGCGCTGCACGCGGTCTTCTCGCGCGCGGTAACCCGCGAGGAAGCTCAGCGGGTGCTGCGAGAGTCGCCAGGGGTCGTGCTCGTAGACGAACCGGAGTCGGGCAGCTACCCGACGCCGGCCGACGTCGCTGGCATCGACCCAACGCTGGTCGGCCGCGTACGGCAGAGCATGGACGACCCGTGCGCAATCGAGCTGTTCGTGTCCGGCGACAACCTGCGCAAGGGCGCCGCGCTTAACGCCGCCCAGATCGCTGAGCTGCTGGCGCCCGAGCTCGGCCGCGCGAGCGCCCGAACCGAACATATCGGTCAGACCGGCCGTGTGGATCCGGGTCGCGCTGCGGGCATGAGCTCGCCGGCGTCGACGGCGACCGGTACGACGTTGCCCGGCGGCGCCAGCGGGCAGGCCCAGGCCGGATCGTAGGCGCAGGAGGGGTTGTAGGCGAAGTTGAGGTCCACGACGAGGTAACCGTCGTCACCGCCGAGGTCGGCGCCCTTCGTTGTGTCGAGGATGTACCGCCCGCCCGGATAGGTGGCGCCATCGGTCCTGGTGTCGCGGATGGGAACGAAGACACCACCGCCGTAGCTGGCCAGCCACCACACGTCCAGATCCCCGACCTCGGGCAGATGTACCACGCCGAATCGCTCGAACGGGACGACCCCGTCAGTCCCGGTGCTGACCGCGATCCTGGCTTGCTCGACGCCGGTATCCACGCGCGCAATGAACCGCAGCGCTGGGTTGTAGGGAGCCACCGGCACGCCGGTGAACGCTGCCCGCTCCGGCACCGGCACCGGCGACTCCCGATGCGAGGCAAGCAAGTGGTTGCGCGCTACCTGCCACGCTCGATGGGCAGCCTCGGGATCCGGATTCGCTCGAACGTCCGCGTACATTGCCGCGACCTTGCGGCGCCAGTCGAGCAAAGCGATCGCGCTCATCGAGCCTCGCAGCTAAGGCCGGCGGTATCCGGACGGGGGACCTCGGACAACGCCGACCTTAGCTGGCCAGTACGAGCCGCTGCTCAGACGCGCCGGTCATGCAGAGGGCCAGACCGAGGACGCCGACGTCGCGCAACGTCAGATCCGACAGGCCGGCGGTGGCCGTCAGCCAGATGACGATCTGCGCTAGCAGCAGCGCGGCGATGCCGGCTGTCGCCCTGACCGAGATCCCGGCGATCAGGGCAACGGCCAGCACAAGCAGCAGCCAGCCGTGCGCTAGGACGAGGATCACTGCCGTAGTCGACGTGGAGTTGAGAGCGGGCACGTATCCCGTCCACAGCGATGGCTGCACGAGCTCGTGGTACCCGAACCAGGCCAGCACCAGGCCAAGGAGCAACCGCCCGGCCGTGGGTCCCCAGGCGGCACTGATCTCAGCAGCCCGAGTCCGCCAGCCTCCAACGGTCCGGTCTGCTCTGGCTCCTGCGTGAGCCCTCGATGCGGTCACGAGACGATCCTGCCGTGAGTGTCGGTCACGACCAGGCCGTCGTCGCCAAGGTTGTAGTCGCTGCTGCCAGAGTCATCACCCATCGTCGCCTCCACTATGTAGACATGAGCGCCGTTCGGGTAGAAGTGCGCGGGGCCTGCTGGCTGGCCGTTGACGGCGGCTGTTATCGACAAGCCGGACGTCTGGCGGCGGACGTTGACAGAGAGCCCGGTGAGTGCCGCCCTAGCCGCGCCGCTCGGCGTGCCCGGCCAGATGACGAATGAATACGAAGCGAAGGGCTGCGAACTCAGGAGCGGCCCTGGCTTAGTTGCGGCGGCGCCGGAAGTCGATGGCGGACCAGCAGTGGGTGCCGAGGTGGACGGCTCGGCCGATGGCCCGTACGCAAGCGGTGTAGACGCTCCCTGGCTGGGTTGCTGAGCCGCGGTCGGGCCGCCGGCGAAGGAGCCAGGTGCTCCGGCGGTGTTATGGTGCGCCCAGCCGTGCAGAGCGAGCAGTACGCCGACGATGCCGGCTACTGCGAGCACGGTCAGGCCCCGCGGTCCGACGGATCCGGACTGATATCTCATGCGCGGCCGGACCGCGCCGTCGTGGCCGCCTCGGTCAGGTTACTTCCGGAAGGCCGGGGGTGGCGCCCAGCGACCAGGCCGGCCTCGGCAACGATGGCGGACGCCGTGATGCCGGTGAAGCCCGCATTCTCGAGGAGGGCTGTCCACGCGGCCATCGAAATCGGCCGCTCCTGGACGCGCATGAGATAGCGCGCGGCGTTCTTGAAGATGCGCCACCAACCGCCAGGACCCTTGCGGGCAAGGACACTGAGCTTGCTCCGAATGATGGCCCGGTCCCTGGCTGATCCGCCACGGCCGAACATCATGTCCGCGATCACGATCTGCCCGCCTGGCCGAAGCCAGCCGTACGCCGCCGTGACGAGCTTGGCCTTGTCGGCATCGCGCAGATGGTGAAGTGCGTAACTGGACACGATCAGGTCGATGCTGTCGGCTGGCAAGTCGAGTGCTTCGATGGGGAGCGCTACGACCGAGAGGGATGACAGGCCGCGGTGCTGTGCGTCAGCGCGCAGCCGGTTGGCCATCGCCGGGCTGACGTCGATGGCGAGCACATCGGCACCCTGCCTGGCTAGCGGGATACTAATCTGGCCGTTGCCGCAGCCGAGGTCAAGGACGGCGGCGCCTGGCTGCACTATCACGGCACTAATCAGGGCCGACGTCACACTGCCGAGATTGGCGGATCCATGCTGATCCCAGCTGGTCACGCGACGTGACCAGACCCGACGCTGGCGGCTGGCCGCGCGCTGCGTGGCCAGCGAGGCTAGCTGCGCAGCCGGCCGCCTGGAGTGACTGTGCGGAGTATTGTCCCGTGCATTCTCGATCGCCATTGATGCAGGCTAATGTCATCAGACGGCACTGGCCAAGCTAAAGCAATTCAGATCAGGCTAGTTTGTGGTTTGGAACTAGTTAAGATTTTGAACGTAATGAAATATTCATTAAACTCAGTGGTGCTAGGGATGAATTCGTTAGCATCGGCTGAACTGGGAAGCTCTGGGAGCCACCTCGCGACACGCGCACGCTTCGAGAAAGCGCCGGTCCCGTGCACGGGCAGGTCTGTTTAGTCTGCTTGCCGTCGTCCTGGCCGCTCTCGGGGTCGGCATCTACCTGGCGATGCAAGCTTCGGCCGGCCAGTCCGGGCACGCGTTGGCCGGTGGAGTACCAAGCAAGACGCCCACGCCACGCGCTACGCCAAGTCCATCCACGCCCCCGCCGCATCCTTCTGGCAGCCTCGGGAACTACGACGTCGCCGAGCGCTGGCTGACCTTCACCGAGCACGGCGGGGTGGCGCTGGGTAATCGCGTCCTGCAGGTGACTGTCCGGTATCCCGATGTGGGGCAGGCGAAATATTCAGGCGCGTCAGGCACCAGCCACTTCCCGCTAGTTGTATTTGCCCCCGGCTACCGTCAGTGCAGCGCAAGCTACAGCATTCTGCTGCGGGAATGGGCTAGCGCCGGATATGTCGTTGCAGCCGTCAATTTCCCGCGCACCAATTGCCACGTCGTTAGTCCGGATGAGGCAGATCTGGTCAACCAGCCCGCCGATCTGGCCTTTGTCATCCATCAGCTCGATCAGATGTCCAGCCAGCCGAGCGGCACCCTCTCCGGGGTGATCAACCCGACAAGGGTCGCTGTCGCCGGGCACTCAGATGGCGGCGACACCGTGGCCGCCATGGCCGGGATGAGCTGCTGCCGGTATCCCCACCTGCGAGGGGCGGTCGTGCTCGCGGGGGCGGAGTGGCCGGCGTTCTCCGGGCACTGGTTTACGGCGCCGACGGCACCGATGCTCTTCGTTCAGGGCACCGCCGACAGCTGGAATCCCCAGGCCGCGAGCCTGCAGCTATACCAGGCAGATCGCAGGGGGCCGCGGTATTACCTGCAGCTAACCGCGGCTAATCATTTCACGCCTTATGAGGGCGATAGCGCACCGGAGCCAATCGTGGTGCGGGTGACCATTGATTTCCTCGACCACTACCTGGCGGGAGATGCCGGCGCTCTGAGCGCCATGTCACAGGCCGGGCGCGTCGCCGGAGTCTCCGAGCTGGCGAGCGGCGGGCAGCCGCCCTAGCCGAGTCCCGCTCGGGCCCGTGATGCGAGTAGCGGCGGCCAGCGGTCAGTCCGTCGGCTGGCCGCTGGGTGTTAGCTGCTCGGCGTGGATCTGTCGCATGACGCGCCGCCGCTCGCCCGCGTCGAGCTTGTCGATGTACAGCCGGCCATGCAGGTGGTCGATCTCATGCTGGAAGCACCGCGCGAGCTCCCCCGTTCCGGCAATGAATACCTGCTCGCGGTCAAGATTCACGCCAGCCACGACGGCGCGGGTCGCCCTGCGTAGCAGGGCGCTGACGCCGGGAATGGACAGGCACCCCTCGGCACCGTCCTCCTCGGCACTGAGCTCGACAATCCTGGGGTTGATCAGGTACCCGAGCTGGCCGTCAACGTTGTAAGAGAAGGCGGCCACGCTTGAGCCGATCTGGTTGGCAGCAAGTCCTGCGCGCCCAGGCTCCTGGACGCTGTCGATCAGATCCTCGATGAGGCTGGCCAGGGCATCGTTGAACTGCGTCGCGGGCTCGCTCGGGGTGCGCAACAGCGGGTCGCCGACATACCGGAGCGGCCGGATGCTCATGCACTTGTCTCCTGCACGCTCTCGGCGGTGAGCTTGCCGAGTCGATCCAGAACCAGCTGATGCCAGTCAATCTCGACTTGCACCCGCATGCGCGCGTGCTCGATGACCAAGTCGTCAGCGACGGTTTGGTCCGGCCATGTGCGTTCGCGCTGATGGTCAAGCTGGCTCGCTCGGGCCGACAGCCCACGGACCCGGTCATCGAGGTACCCGCGCAAGGTCTCCTCGCCGAGGTCGCCGCTCATGGCAAGCGCAAGGTCGACCGGGTCAGGGAGTACGCGGATCTCCTGCAGCGCCTCCGCGCGTAGCACTCGCAGCTCCCGGCGCCCTTCGGCGGTGATGCCATAGACGGTGCGCGCAGGCAGCTGGCCGTCCTGCTCTGTGCGCAGCGCCTCGATTAGTCCCTCGGCCGCCAGCCGGTGCAAGGCGCCATACAGCGATCCGGGCTGTACTTCCGACCACATGTCTGTCCGGTCAATGCGGGCGTCACGCCGAAGCTGGTGACCGTACATAGGCCCGTGCTTAGCGAGTGCGCCCAGGATGAAGAGGCGAGTTGGGTTCACATTATAAGTAAAACACGAGTACTCAAATTTGACTACCATAGACGCGGTGGCGGTCCTGCTGGTGGGCGCCGGTCTCTTGGCGGAGCCGTCCGGTCTACCATCCTGAGCGTTATGACCCATCTCGATGGCGACTCCGCTGAGGTCGATCGTGATCATGACTATGAGGATCATGATGACGACCACGGGCATGTGCACGAGCACGATCATCCGTCTGAGCATGGACATGGGCATGAGGCTCACCACGGGCATGGGCGCCCGATTGCGGTGCTCGGGAAGCTCGCGCACCTCGTCCGACCGCATTCTCACGAGTCGGCTGACAAGGTCGATTCGGCCCTCGAAGCGAGCGCCGAGGGGATCCGGGCGCTGTGGATCTCGCTCGCCGTCCTCGGCGCCACGGCCGCAACCCAGGCAATCGTCGTGGCGATCTCGGGCTCGGTGGCCCTGCTCGGCGACACGCTGCACAACGCCGCAGACGCGCTGACCGCCGTGCCGCTCGGTGTGGCGTTCCTGGTCGGCAGACGGCCACCGAATCGACGCTATACGTACGGGTACGGCCGGGCTGAGGACCTAGCGGGCATCGTCATCGTCGCGATCATCGCGGCGTCCTCGGCCCTGGCTGCCTATGAGGCGGCCACCCGGCTCGCGCACCCGCGGCCGGTCTCGAATCTCATCGCCGTGGCTATCGCGGCCCTCGTCGGATTCACGGGAAACGAGCTGGTTGCCCGGTACCGGATCCGCGTCGGGCGCAAGATCGGATCGGCGGCGCTGGTGGCCGACGGCCTGCACGCACGCACCGACGGCTTCACGTCGCTGGCCGTCCTCCTCGGAGTCGCGGGCGTGGCGGCCGGGTGGGACTGGGCAGACCCGGTGGTCGGGCTGCTGATCACGCTGGCCATTCTCGCCGTGCTGCGGCAGGCCGCGCGCGAGATCTACCGCCGGCTCATGGATGCCGTTGACCCTGAGCTCGTTGACAGGACCGAACAGGTGCTGCGTGCCACCCCCGGAGTCCTGGATATCGGCCAGGTGCGGTTGCGGTGGATTGGTCATCAGCTGCGGGCCGAATGTGAGGTGGTCGTCGATGCCGGAGCTACTGCCATCCAGGCGCACCAGGTAGCAGTCGACGCCGAGCACAGCCTCCTGCACGCTGTTCCGCGGCTGACGGCCGCGCTCGTCCACGCCGATCCGCAGGCTCCGGAGGGGGCGGATCACCACTCGGTCCTGGCCCCTCACCGCTAATCGGGCGTCACGACCTCGACGGCCACGGCCGCTCAGGGGGCCCGCCTGAAACTGTCAGAGGCCACGAGCAAGATGAGACCATGACTGTGACTGGACGCCTGGAACTCGTCGCGCTTGACGCGCCCGACATCGAGAAGCTCGCCTCCTTCTATGCCGAGTTGGCTGGCTGGGACATTACCGGCAGGGAACCCGACTGGATCACCGTCCGGACGGGCGATGGTCAGGAGATAGCGATTCAGCTCTCTCCTGACCATGTCGCGCCTGACTGGCCTGGCCAGGACCGTCCCCAGCAATTCCACCTTGACCTTCAGGTGGACGGGCGCGAGGCCGCGGCCGAGCGCGCCGTCGGCCTCGGAGCTACCAAGCTGGCCGATGGCGCGACCTGGGTGACACTGGTCGACCCGGCCGGTCATCCGTTCGACCTGTGTGAGATGGACGGCGCCGGCCCGGTGATGGGACTGTTCGCGGTGACGATCGACGCGCCGGATGCGACGGCACTGGCGCGCTTCTACGCCGACCTGCTTGGCATGGAGGTCACATACGACGGCCCCGAGGGCGCTCTCATCTCCGGCGACGGCAAGAGTGTGATGTTCCAGCAGGTGACCGGGTACAACCCACCGCGGTGGCCCGACCCGGCGTATCCGCAGCAGGCCCACCTCGACATCGTCGTGGATGACATGGACGCAGGCGAGGCGCGGGCGCTGGAGCTGGGTGCATCGCGCCTGCCAGGTGGTGGCGACACGTTCCGGGTGTTCGCCGACCCTGCTGGCCACCCGTTCTGCCTCTGCGCGTAGCAGCCCTGGCCGATCGTTCAGGAGACGAACTGCTGGCCGCCGTCGATGTCGTAGGTTGCGCCGGTGAGTGCGGTGTTGGTCATGATGTGAACGGCGAGGGCGGCCACGTCGCCGGCTGTGACAACGCGGCCGATGGGGAGAGCGGCGCGCAGCTCGTTGCGTCGCTCCTCAAGGCGGCTTCCGAGCAGCGATGCCGAGAGCGGCGTGTCGACGAAGCCAGCGGCAATGAGGTTGACCCGAACCGGCGCGAGTTCTAGCGCGAGGGCGGCTGTGAACGGGGGCAGTGCGGCCGTGGCGGCCGAGGCGATGCCCTGGCCGTGGCCGATGCGCCGGCCGCCCGTACCACCCATGAACACAAGCGTTCCCCCGGGTCGCATCTTGCCCACGGCGTTGCGCGCGATGTCCAGGTCCAGCGCGACGTGATCGCTCAGCGCGTCGCGCACCTGGGCTGAGTCCATTTCCAGCAGGGGCCCGTATGTCGGGCCGCCGGCTGTGACCATCACGTGGTCGACTTGCGCGGGCAGCTCTTGAAAGAAGCTGCGAAGTGCGGCCGAGTCAGCGGCGTCGAAGGCTGCAGCGCTCAGCGCGCCGACTTCGGCCGCCGCTTGGCTGAGCCGGCCAGGATTGCGGCCAGTGAGAATCACATCGGCGCCCTCAGCTCGCGCGAGTCGGGCCGTTTCCAGCCCGATGCCGGCGCTGCCGCCGATGACCACGATGGTCTGTCCGACGAGTGCCGGTTGGCGCTGGCCGGCAGCCTCAGCCGTTGCGTTTGTCATGACTCCTCCAATCGGTGGCGCCGTTGGCCGGTCACCAGGCCATCGGCGGCGGCGGCGACCAGGAATCTCGCGCCGTGTCAGGCGGGAAGGCCCGCCATCTGCGCGGCCATCGGGCTGGCGGGCCTCGGCATGTCCGCTATCTCCATGCGGAGCGCCTTCACTGCCGCGTCGTAGATCCCTGAGAAGCTCGGGAAGGGCTGGATCGTGTCGCTGAGCACCTCCACTGGCACGTGCGCGCGGATAGCGAGCGTCGCCTGCTGCAGCCACTCACCCGCCTCGGGTCCAAGCGCGTACGCGCCGGTAAGTCGCTCGCCGTCGCTAAGCAGCGTCAGGAAGCCATTGGACTCGGCGTAGGCGTGTGTATAGGTAGCGGTCTTCGGCACCTCAGATACGGGTGCAGTGGCGCTGTACTGCGCTTCGACCGCGCCCACCGCCGCAGCCTGCGGATCTGTGTAGGTGACGCGCGGAACAGCTTCGTAGTTCGCCGGGCGTGCATCGCCGGCGATATTCGCCGCTACGACATCGCCCTCATATTCGCCGACGTGGGTGAGCGGCCAGATGCCGTTAACGTCGCCAATCGCCCAGAGACGCTCGCCTGCGCGTAGGTGCTCGTCGACCTGGATCCCTTTGGGGCCCGCCTCGACGCCGACGGTCTCAAGGCCGATCCCCTCAACTCGCGGGCGTCGGCCGGTTGCCACGAGCAGCCGGTCGCCGCGCAGGTCCGCACGGCCATCGAACTGCAGCACGTACTCCTCACCCTCACGCCGCGCAGCAGAAGCGTGCATCCCGAGCATTAGCTCGATTCCATCGCGGCGGAGGGCCTCGCCGAGCGCTTCACCCAGTGGCGCAGACTCGCGGGGCAGCACCCGATCGGAGCCTTCGACGATAACCGCCTCGCCGCCGAGACGCCGCACGACCTGCGCAAGCTCGACGCCCGCGGATCCGCCACCCAGCACGAGCAGGCGGCGCGGGATGGCCTTCATGCTCGTTGCCTCACGCGTCCCCCAGACGCCCTCAAGCTCACGAAGGCCTGGGAGCGGGGGCACGATCGGATCCGAGCCGGTCGCCACGACGATGTGCTCTGCCGTGTGGCGGACGCCATCGACTTCGAGCACGCCGGTCCCCGCCAGGCGGCCCGTGCCTCGCAGTAGGTCGATGCCGCGGCTTGCGAGCCAGCGTTCCTGGCCCGCGTCGGAATATCCCGAGACCATGAAGTCCCGCCAGGCCAGCGCAGCCTGAACATCGACCTGGGCAGTCGCGCCGACCTCGCGAGCGCCGTGCACCGCCTCGCCCGGGCGCAGCAGCGACTTCGACGGAATGCAGGCCCAGTAGGAGCACTCGCCGCCGACCAGCTGGCGCTCAACGATAGCGACGCGCAGGCCCCGCGCGGCGAGCGCCGCCGCGCAGTGCTCGCCGGGCGCCCCGCCGCCAAAGACAATCACGTCATAGTCATTGCTCGAGTTCATCGTTACCTCCGTCGGTTGCTTCCGACGCACTACGGCCGTGGCCGGAAGGTTTTGACGCCGTCGACAATGACGACGTTTGGGTCCTGGCTCTGCTCGACGGGGCCGACGAGCTCGGCCCGCTCACGGCACGTCGTCGCTATACGCAGCTCTGAATATGTCAGCCAAGACGGATTCTCAATCGACGATTGGCCGCGGCCTTCCCGCATGCCCACGATGCCGCGGTGTCTCGTCGGGCGAAGTTCGGCGCGTTCATACGACGATCTTCTTGACCTCCGCCATCTAATGCCCAGCGGCTTCGGAAGCCAGACCTGCGGAGCTCCCGCGCTCGCGTGCATCGGCGTACGCGGCATGCCACGTCCCGAAGCTACGGTACGAATCGCGTTCGGGTCGGGACCAGGCACATGATGGTCGATGTAATTCAGCCCGGCTCCATGCCGGACCCAGCTGATCTGCGCGCCATGACTGTGCTCGTCGGGGGAGATCTCAGCGACCGGCAGGACCGCGACCTCGAAGCTCATATCCGCGATATCGGGCTCCTCCGGTTGTCAAGGGCAGCAGCGTCGACATCAACCGGCCTCGGAACAGCCCAGCCGCTGTCGGCGCAGCGCTGATCGGGACCATGATTCCCGGTGCCAGCCAGCAGATAAACCATTGCGCCGTTATCGCTCGCGGCCGCGCCCACCTCGGTACCGTCGGTGCGGCGTTGCAGTCCGGACCGCGAGCGACGCCTAGGCAAAAGAAGGCGAGGATTAGCGGACCAAATGGCGGAGACCCTGATCCCAGTTGACGTGGTCAAAGCTGCGGCGGTAGTTGACGCGGCCTTGCGGCCTGTCGTCGGCCGCGACTGGTCGGTCCGCGCCGGTCCGCTCGACTGGGACGTCGAGCGCACGATCACGCACATGATCGGCGCGCCGGCGAAGTACACGCTGTACCTGGCGAGCCGATGCGAGCACTTCATCGGCCTGTCCGTGACGCGGTGGGCAGACGCAACAAACGAGGAGGTCATAGATTCCATCGTGCCGGTGGCGACGGGACTCGCGGCCGTTGCGGCGGTCACGCCACCCAACGTGCGGGCCTACCACGTCACCGGACCTTCGAGCGCGGCCGACTACCTCGGTCGGGCTTGTGTCGAACTCCTCGTGCACGCCGATGACGCGCTCAGCGGTTTGGGCGTCGCCTTCGCGCCGCCCGCGGATCTGTGCCAGCGGGTCCTTGCGCAGCAGTTCCCGGATGCCCGTAGCCCCGACAACGCCTGGTGTGGCCTGCTGACGGCCAGTGGCAGGTCGCTTCGCTGATCGGCCCGGCGTGGTCCCGGTGAACGCACTTCGATACACGGTGCGCCAGGCGTCCGGACTCGATGCCTGGCCTGTTCCCTCGTTATTCTGGCGATGTGCGGATCGAGGTACTGTCGGCCGTCGGGCGGTGGGATCACTTCGCGTCGTTGATGGTGCCGAGCAAGCCGGGCGGCGGCGGCGGGTGCGTGTGCATGGCCTACCGCAACTCCAGCCTCGGCATGACTGGCCGGATCGCGCACATGCGCGGCCTGTGTGAGGGCGAGCCCGGCCCCGGCGTCCTAGCGTTTGTCGACGGGCAGGTCGCCGGCTGGTGCTCAATCGCCCCGAAGGCTACCTATCGCGCGCTGGTCAACTCGCGCACCATTCCGCATGTTGACGACGCGGATGCGTGGTCGGCGGTCTGCTTCGTCGTACGTGCTGGATTCCGGCGCAGAGGATTGATGCACGAGCTGCTCGATGGCGCAGTTGAGCACGCGCGCGCCAACGGGGCGACCGTGGTGGAGGGTTACCCGGTCGAGTCGGATGGCGACCGCGTCGACCAGACCGGCGCGTATGTGGGCACAGTCCGGCTGTTCGAGGCACACGGATTCGAGCGCGTTCTGCAGACGAAGGGCCGAAGCGGCGGCAAGCCGCGGTGGCTGGTCCGCCGCGATCTCGCCTGACCTTGTGCGGGGCGGGATCGGTTCGCTGCCGCACGGACAAGCAGAAGGCCATCTCCCGCGATAGGAGATGGCCTGACCTGGGTCGGGGTGGCCGGATTTGAACCGGCGGCCTCTTCGTCCCGAACGAAGCGCGCTGCCAAGCTGCGCTACACCCCGCTGATCGCCCGAGAAGTCTAGCTGATCTCCGGTACCAGCGTGAGAAGCGTAGCCTCCGGGCGGCAGCAGAGCCGAATCGGGGCATACGGCGAGGTACCGAGGCCAGCCGATACATGCAGCCACGGGTCTGCGTCGCCCTGACCGGCTGGGTAGCGATGCAGGCCGCTGGCCATCGAGCGCGGGATGCCGCAGTTGGTGACCAGCGCTCCGGAGCCAGGCAGCCGAATCTGGCCGCCGTGCGTGTGCCCGGCCAGCAGCAGGTTGAATCCGTCATCGGCGAAGCGGTCAAGCACCGACGGCTCCGGTGAGTGCAGGAGCCCTAGCCGCAGGTCCGCCGCTGGGTCGGTCGGGCCGGCGATCTCGTCGTACCTGTCGCGCGCGATATGCGAATCGTGCACGCCGGCGACCTCGATGTCCCGTTCGCCGGCCTTGATGCGGCTGCGCCGGTTGTTAGCGTTGAGCCAGCCGGCGCTCTCCATGCCCTCGCCGAGTTCGGCCCACGGCAGGTCGGGGACGTGGCGTGAGTGCTCGCTGGCGCTGGTGCGCCACAAGTACCGGGCCGGGTTCGCCGGCACTGGCGAGTACAGGTCATTCGAGCCGAAAACGAACGCACCCGGACGGTCAAGTAGCGGCCCCAGGGCTGCGAGCAAGGGCTTGACGGCCTGCGGGTGGGCGATCGAGTCGCCTGTGTTCACGACGAGGTCCGGCTCGAGAGCGGCGAGCGTCCGGATCCACGAGAGCAGGCGGTGACGCCCTGGCGTTAGGTGAACGTCCGAAATGTGCAAGATGCGCATCGGCACTGCCCCGGCTGGCAGGACGGGAACCTCGAACTGGCGCAAGGCAAACCAGTTCCGCTCGATTACCGACGCGTAGCCCACGGTGGCGGCGCCGGCGAGGACTGTGGCCTTGAGGAGGGTTCGCGCTCGCATCCAAACATGGTGCCATGTCCGGGGCACTGGGGTGGACGGGCGCGGCCTCGTCCAGCGCGGTGACACGGCAGGATAGATCCCATGCCGACACTCAAGGATCAGCTCAGGGCGGACCTGACGACAGCCATGAAGGCGCGGGATGACACGCGTACCAGGACGCTGCGCATGGCCCTGACGTCGATAACTAACGAGGAAGTCTCCGGCTCGGCGGCTCACGAGCTTTCCGACAACGACGTCATGAAGATCCTGATGAGGGAGGCTAAGCGTCGGCGTGAGGCGGCAGCGGCGTTCGCTGACGCGGGCCGTGACGAGCAGGCGGCCGCCGAGCGCGCCGAGGAGCAAGTGCTGGCGGGTTACCTGCCCGCGCAGCTCGATGACGATGAGCTGGCCGCGATGGTGACAGCGGCGATCGCCGAAACTGGCGCAGCAGGCCCGGCAGGCATCGGCCAGGTCATGAAGGTCATCACGCCGCGCGTCGCGGGCCGAGCCGAGGGCAGCCGGGTGGCAGCGCAGGTGCGCAGCCAGCTCGGTACCTGACACCGGCCGGTCGGCCGACCCTAAGCGCGCCAACCCTGGAGGCGCGCTCGGGCAACAAGCCGCTACTTCTTCGGCGGGGGAGGGCAGATGGGGCCGACGCACGGCGGAGGAGGCGGAGGACAGGTGGCGCCGACGCACGGCTTCTTCTTGGGCTTCTTGGCGCCGACGATCTTGGGCGCGCCGAGCCCGTTGCCCAGCGAGAAGAAGGAACCCGGGGGGGAGACGAAGTTGATGTGAGCGCCGAGAGCCGCGTGCAGGAAGGTGTCCTCCCAGGTCGCACCCGGCGCATTGTCACCGTACATCTGACCTGGACAGGACAGGCCGTACGTATCGCGGTAGCAGGACCTGTAACCCACCATCGCGCCACCGCCAGTGGGATTGGTCGGGTTGAACACGGACACGTAGGCGGCCAGCGTGGGGGTGTAGCCGGCGAAGGCCGCGTAAAAGCCACCGTTCGCGGTACCGGTCTTGGCCGCGGCCTCGTAGCCGGGTATGCCCCGGCCGGCAGCGGTGGCGCCCGGCACCTGCAGGACACCCTGCAGGATGAAGTTAGCGGCATCCGCCACGCCGGCCGGCATGTCGCGGTGGCAGCTCGCCGACTGCACAGGCAGTTGCTGCCCCGTCGCGATCACGGTGATCTTCGCGATGGCCTGCGGACTGCAGTAGATGCCGCGGGCTGCCACGGAAGCGTACGCGGCCGCCATGCTCATGGGAGATACGTAGACCGAGCCGAGGGTGAAGCTGGGGATGTTGTCGGCCGACACGCCAGCGCTCCCAAGGGCGTGGTCGTACTTCAGCAGTGAGGTGCCGTCGGCCCTCGTCATCCCCATGTCGACCGCCGTCTTGACCACGTTGCACAGGCCGACTTGCAGCTCGAGATTGGCGAAGTACAAGTTGACGGAGTCGACCGTCGCCTGGTTCAGCATCCAGATCTGCTGGCCGTTGGTCCCGCCCTCGGCGTTCACGAACGGGGCGGCCGGCACGTACTGACCCTTGCAGTTGGTGTACGGGCCGACGGTCGCCGGGGCCTTGATCTTGATGGGGTAGCCGAATGGCTTGCCCTGCTCCAGCGCCGTTATCAAGGTGAACAGCTTGGACGACGAGCCAGTCTGGACGCCCACGCCGCCGCCATAGGTGCTGTTCACGGCATAGTCGATGTCGTCCTGGCCGAAGACCCGGTTCACCGCTATGGCCCGCACGTCGCCCGTACCCGGCTGGATGAGTACCTCGGCATCGGCGTTGTGGCCCGGATTCACCGTCGAGTTGTTCGGCGGCTCCACGTAGTTGACAGCGTTGTTGGCCGCGATCTGATCCTTGGTGTTCAGCGTCGTGTAGATGGCCAGGCCGCCGGTGGTGTTGATCTGCTGCCAGACCTTCGGGTAATTGATCTCCAGGACGTGCTGCACGTAGTCACAGAAGAACGCTGACGAGGTGGCTTGCGGGCTGGCGCAGCCGATGTTGAGCGGCTCTGGCGACATCTTCAGGCCAAGCGGCGCGTTCTCAGTGGAGAGCAGCATCGCTTTAGAGATGTAGTGCAGCTGCCACATCCGCGTCAGCACCTGTGCCCGCCGAGCCAGGGCATTAGCGGGTTCCGCCACCGGGTCGTACGCGGACGGGGACTGCACAAGCCCGGCCAGCAGCGCGGCCTCGGGCAGCGTCAGATCGGAGGCGTGCTTACTGAAGTAGACCTCGGATGCCACCTCAATGCCGTAGGCGCCGTGGGAGAAGAAGGCCACGTTGAGGTAGGCGGCGAGCAGCTCGTCCGGGGTCATCTGGCGCTCGACGTCGGCCGCGATCCGCAGCTGCTGGATCTTGCGCTTGAAGTCCGGATAGGTCGCGGCCAACTGCTCCGCGCTGGTCTGGGCCTGCAGCACGCGCACGTTCTTCACGTACTGCTGCGCCAGCGTGGAAGCACCTTGTAGCCCTGAGCCGCCGCTGTTGTGAAGCAGCGCACGCAGCGTGCCGCGCGGGTCAAGCGCGCCCTGCTGGAAAAAGCTGCTGTCCTCGATCGCGACGATCGCATTACGCATGACCGGCGCGATCTCGTCGTAGCTGACCGGCACCCGGTAGATGTGATTGGGGTAGAGGTAGGTGATGACTCTGCCGTCGGACGTGTAGATGGCCGAGCGCGACGGCGCTACACCGAGCGTGCCAACTGGCAGCGTGTTGAACGTGTTGGCTGCGTCACGCGCTGCGATGCCGACGAGGCTGACCACCGGGACCGTGATCGCCGCAAGCAGCACTCCGGCCACAGCGGTCATGACTACGAGCCGACCCACAGTGCCAGACAGCGCGCCGGCGCGGCGCCAGGGGATTTGCACGCTGACAGGCTACGCTCCATCGTCAAATACCAGCGACAGACGAGCCGATCTTCCGCGCGGACTTGCCCGGCAGGGCGGATTGGATCACGCAGAGCTACCGGCCAACCACATAACGACGACGTTATGCAGGTCAGGTGTAATGAGTCGCGACAGTATAGCTACTCAGCACCTCAGTCTGTATAGCTCTTCTGGGCTATTCAGGAAATGGGCCCGCCGGGGTCTAGCGCTGCGCGCCGGACTTCCGTAAGTTACTCTTCCGCGACCATCACTCGCCGGAGTCGGTCGCCCCGAGTCGGCTCCGGACCGCAACTGAACGCCACCCGGGCGTGATCACCCCCCCGCGGGCGTGAGGATCAGAGGAGCTGGGCCACATGTGGATCACGGACTGGACTGCGCGTGCCGCGTGCAAGGGAACTGACCCGGATGAGCTCTTCGTCCAGGGCGCGGCGCAGAACCGGGCCAAGTTGATCTGCCGCGGCTGCCCAGTGCGCACCGAGTGCCTGGCGGACGCACTGGACAACAGGATCGAGTTCGGTGTCTGGGGCGGGATGACCGAGCGCGAGCGCCGTGCGCTGCTGCGCCGCCGCCCCGACGTGACTTCCTGGCGTGACCTTCTGGAGAACGCGCGCAACCGCTACGAGCGGACCGGGGACGAGCTAGTTGCCAGCTAGGCGTTAAGCAGCGTCGGTGGCGTCGGCGGCGCCGAAGGCCAGGCCGACAGCGCGCAGCCCGTCGAGATCGTGCACGTCTTCAGCCTGAGCCGGGATCTCGGTCACGGGTACATTCGGGTGGGCTCCGGTGAACTGCTCAGCCGTGCGCCGCTGCGCCGTTGCCTGATCCATCTGGTCCGCGTGCAGGCGTAGCGCCGCCAGCGCGAGCGCCCGCGCGCCACCCTCATCATCGTCGGCCACACGCCGCTGGCGCTGCCCGCCATGGCCGTGCTGACCGGCTGCTGCCTGCAGCGCCTCGGCCGCGGCCAGGCTCCGAGCCGCTGACAGATGCGCGGCAGGCACCCGCTGGACGCGGTTAAGGACCAGCCCGGCCAGCGGCATCCGCTCCTGATCGAGGCGCTCGACGAAATAGGACGCCTCCCGCAGCGCGTCGTCCTCGGGTGCCGCTACGACCAGGAACGAGGTGCCCGGCGTGCGCAGTAGCTGATACGTGTAGTCGGCCCGTTCGCGAAAGCCGCCGAACATCGTGTCCAGGGCTGATACGAACGTCTGGACGTCTTTCAGCACAGCGGTGCCGAGGATCCTGGTCAAAACCCCGGTCACGACACCGAAGCCAGCGTTCAGCACGCGCAGGTACGCTCGCCCGCCAACTTTGGCCGGCGCGGTGAGCAGCCGGAGCAGCTTGCCGTCGAGGAAGCGCGACAGGCGCTGCGGCGCGTCGAGGAAGTCCAGCGCCGACCGGCTCGGCGGCGTGTCCACAACGATCAGGTCCCACTCGTCCGCGCGTCGCAGCTGGCCGAGCTTCTCCATGGCCATGTACTCCTGCGTCCCAGCGAAGCTGGACGACAACGACTGGTAGAACGGGTTCGCGAGTATCTGCGCAGCGCGGTCCGGGTCAGCGTGCGCCTCGACGATCTCGTCGAAGGTCCGCTTCATGTCCAGCATCATGGCGTGCAGGCTGCCGGCCGACTCGGCCCCGTTCCCATCCTGAGCAAACCCGGCATCAGCCCGCACCCCTGGCACCGGACGGGGCGTGTTGTCCAGGGAGGTGAGTCCCATCGACTGCGCGAGCCGGCGGGCCGGGTCGACGGTCAGCACCACGACGTGCCGGCCGCGCTCGGCGGCGCGCAGCCCGATGGCGGCGGCGATCGTCGTCTTGCCGACGCCGCCGGATCCGCAGCACACGATGATGCGGGTCCGGCGGTCGGCGATCAGCCGGTCAATGTCGAGCTCAGGCGGGCGGCGGGTAGTCATCAGGCCGCCTTCTGCTCGCGCAGCGCCGACGCAAGCCGATAGAGACCAGCCAGCCCGATGTCACCGCTGAGCCACGGGAGCTGATAGCACGGCTGGGCGGCCGTGTTGAGCCGCTCCTGCTGGAGTTCCTGCCCGAGAGCTGTCTTGGCCTGCGCTGAGAGCTCTGCCGCCAGCGCACCGGCCAGGCCCGAGTTGTCGTCAAGGCCCGCCAGCTTGAGCCCGAGCGCTAGCTGCGCCTGGTCGATTTTGCCGTCCGCGGCGGCCTGAAGCTGGCCAGGCGGGAGGGCCAGTGGCCTGGTCATGTTCACGATGATGCCGCCGGGTCGGATGCCACCGAGGGTCCGCAGCTCGGCGATACCGTCCAGGGTTTCCTGCACCGGCATCTCCTCGAGGACTGTGACGAAATGCACAGCGGTCTGAGGCGAGCGGATGACCTTCTGCACGGTGTCGGCGTGACCGCGGATGGGGCCGACTCTGGCGAGGTCGGATACCTCGCTGGTGACGTTCAGGAACCGGCCGATGCGCCCGGTCGGCGGCGCATCCATCACCACGGCGTCGTAAATCCGGCCGCGCTTGTCGTCTTTCCGCCGGACTGCCTCAGCGGCCTTGCCGGTGAGCAGCACGTCCCGCAGACCAGGCGCGATGGTCGTAGCGAAATCCATCACGCCGAGCTTGGCCAGTGCCGTGCCCGCGTGCCGCAGACTGTAGAACATCTCGAGGTACTCGATGAGCGCCGCTTCGGGATCGGCGACGAGCGCGAAGACGTCGCCGCCCTGGTGGGCTTCGGTGCCGAGGCCGACAGCAATCCGGCGCTCCGCATACGGCAGCGGCGGTACGTCGAACAGCTGGGCGATGCCCTGGCGGCCCTCGACTTCCATGAGCAGCACTTTCCTGCCGTCGGCGGCGAGGGCGAGAGCCAGCGCCCCGGCCACCGTGGTCTTGCCCGTGCCGCCCTTGCCGGTGACCACGTGCAGTCGCACGCCATCCCAGTCGGTGTCACGCGTCGCCACACTTGGAGGTTATCCGGGCTGGCGGGCCACGTTGCGCACGTGCCCCGGCCAGGGCGGGTGCCTGGCTAGCGCAGCATGTCCAGTTATCTCCCCGTGCTTGGCCTGGCGGGGAATGTCACTAGGCTAGATAGTGGTAGTCCGCACGTCTGCGGGCACAGGGAAGAAGGTGTTCGGCCAATGGAAGCGCTGTACGCCATCGTCGCGATCGTGGTTCTTATCGTGCTTATCGGCGCGAGCAAGTCGGTCAAGACAGTCCAGCAGTATGAGGACGGGATCATTTTCAGGTTCGGCAAGGTGCTGCCCGGCGTGCGCGGACCCGGCCTGACGTTCATCCGCCCGATCGGCGACAAGATAGTCAAGGTCAACAAGCAGATCATCGCCATGGGCATACCCGCGCAAGAGGGCATCACCAGGGACAACGTCAGCGTGCGCGTCGACGCCGTCGTCTACTTCCGGGTGGTCGACCCGATCAAGGCGTCCATCAACGTCTTCAATTACCAGAATGCCATCTCCCAGCGTGCCCAGACCTCGCTGCGCTCGATCATCGGCCAGTCCGAGATGGACGAGCTGCTGGCCGAGCGGGACACCGTCAACCGGCGGCTCGCCACGATCATCGACGAGGGGACCGAGATCCCCTGGGGCGTGAAGGTCGAGAGCGTCGAAATCAAGGATGTCTCGCTGCCCGAGGGCATGAAGCGCTCCATGTCGCGCCAGGCCGAGGCGGAGCGGGAACGGCGGGCGAGGATCATCACCGCTGACGGCGAGTTCCAGGCGTCGAAGCGCCTCGCGGCCGCCGCCAACGTCATGGCCCGCGACCCCGCGGCGCTCCAGCTGCGGCTGCTCCAGACCGTCGTCGAGGTCGCAGGCGAGCGCAACAGCACGCTGGTCATGCCGATTCCGGTTGAGCTGCTCCGGTTCTTCGACAAGTTCACCCCGAGCAACAGCGGCGGCCAGGGCGGCCGACCGCAGGACGACGCGGACTCGGAGTCGATGGCCGACTTCAGCGACGCGGCGCTCGAGAACACTGCGGGCCCCCCGGCCATTGGCAGCGCGCCCGAAGTGCCGCTGGATATCCCCGACGTGCCGGCGATTCCGGAGCTGTCGCCCGAGGAAAAGGGTGAGGTCGGCACGGCGCACCACATTCGGGAGACAGGCAGCTCAGCGCCGAGCGACGGAGACGCCTCCTGACTTAGCCGGGCGATGCGGTGTCGACGCGGCCTCGCTGGATGCGCCGTGACACGTCGACATGCCCGGACGGCGCCACTGTAGGGTTCGGCTATGTCCAAATGGGAGTACGCGACTGTTCCGCTGCTGGTGCACGCAACCAAGCAGATCCTGGATAACTGGGGCGACGACGGGTGGGAGCTCGTCGCGGTTGTCCCGGGCCCGAACCCGGAGCAGCTCGTTGCCTACATGAAGCGGGTGAAGGAATGAGCGGCGCCGACGCCGCCGCGGGTCCCCTGAGTCCGGAGGATCGGCTGGCCGCGCTCGGCCTCACCTTGCCGCCCGTCGTCGTGCCGCTGGCCGCGTATGTGCCAGCGGTGCGCACGGGCTCCATGGTCTACACCGCCGGCCAGCTGCCGATGGTCGATGGTCAGCTACTGTCCGCCGGGAAGGTCGGCGCTGAAGTCGGTGCCGCCGAGGCCTCGGCGCTGGCCCGGACCTGTGCGCTGAACGCGCTCGCCGCCGCCGCTTCCGCGGCTGGCGGCCTGTCCTCGATCAGGCAGATCGTCAAGCTGACTGGCTTCGTGGCCAGCGCGCCTGACTTCACCGGGCAGCCCCAGGTCGTGAACGGGGCCAGCGAGTTGCTGATTGAGATTTTCGGCGACGCGGGCCGACACGCGCGCAGTGCCGTCGGCACGGCCGTATTGCCGCTGAACGCCCCGGTCGAGATCGAGCTCATCGTCGAGGTCAAGGACTAGCCCGCGAGGGCAGGAGGCAACGTGGCATCCGAAGCAGTGAACGCTGCCTCCATCCGGATCCCTGGCGAGCTTGGCGAGGCCGCCAGGGCCATCTTGTCTGGTGAGAGCGTCCCGGCCGTGCCGCGCGACGCGGCGACCGTCATGCTCCTGCGGTCGTCGGCTAATGAGCTTTCGGCTAATGAGCTTTCGGCCAAGGAGGTTTCGGCTGACGGGCTTGAGGTCTACATGCTGCGCCGCCAGGCGTCGATGGCGTTCGCGCCAGGCGCCTACGTCTTTCCTGGTGGCTCCGTCGACGCCAGGGACGCCGACGAGGAAGTGGCCTGGACCGGGCCCGACGCCGCCGAATGGGGCCGGATCTTCGACGCTCCGCCGGCGCTAGCGCGTGCGCTGGTGTGCGCAGCGGTCCGGGAGACCTTCGAGGAGTCGGGCGTCCTGCTGGCGGGTGAATCCGCCGATTCGGTCGTCGCCGACACCACCAGCGATGCCTGGGAAGCCGATCGCCATGCACTGCTGGACCGGTCGATCTCCCTCGCCGAACTGCTCGCCCGCCGCAGCCTCGTCCTGCGCGCCGATCTGCTGCGCCCCTGGTCGCGCTGGATTACGCCGGTCATAGAACCGCGCCGGTTCGATACCCGGTTTTTCGCGGCCGCGCTGCCGGCCGGACAGCGCACCAGGGATGTCGGCGGTGAGGCGTCCGAGGTCGCGTGGGTCGCTCCTGGACAAGCTCTTAAGGCAGGGGAACGGGGTGAGATTCGGCTCTTCCCGCCCACCGCTGTGACGCTGTCGGAGCTAGCTGCCTGCGGCAACCTGGACACCGTGCTGGCTGGGCCGCGTCAGGTCGCACCGATCATCCCCGAGGTCCAGCTCAGAGAAGGCGCGGTCTGGCTGACGGTCCCCGGTCTCAGGAAGCTCTCGATCAGCCCCGGTGCGCCGGCGTGACAGCGGGATCTGCCGCCGCCGAGCCCAACCCGATCGATGGGTCGGGCAGCAGCCGGGCCCGGTGCATCCTCGCGCCCAATCCGTCGCTGATGACGCTGGATGGCACCAACACCTGGCTCGTCGCCGAGCCGGGGTCGGCCACGGCGATCGTGATCGATCCAGGGCCAGACGAGGGCGGCCATCTCGAGCGCATCTGCGCGGTCGCGACGGAGCGAGGCCAGCGGGTGGCCGATATCGTCCTGACGCACCGGCACCTGGATCACTCGGCGGGCGCGCCGCGACTAGCCGAGCTGACCGGCGCGGCGGTCCGCGCGGTGGATCCAGCCCACCGGCTCGGCAGCGAGGGGCTCAGCGCCGGTGAAGTCCTTGATAGCGCCGGCTGTGAGCTGCGAGTGATCAGGACTCCTGGCCACACGTCCGACTCGGTCAGCCTGGCGATCCCGGCCGACGGCGTCGTGCTGACCGGGGACACGGTCCTCGGGCGGGGCACCGCGGTCATCGCCGACGACGGGAGCCTGCGTGACTACCTCGACTCGCTGCGACGGCTGCGGGCCATCGCTGAGTCAACGGACCTGCATAAGCTGCTGCCTGGTCACGGACCGCTGCTGGCCGACCCGGCCGGTGTCCTTGACTTCTATATCGCGCACCGCGCCGAGCGGCTTGACGAGGTTCGCGCCGCGGTGGCGGCCGGGGACACCGATCCGCCGACGATCGTGGCCAGGGTGTACGTGGATGTGGATAAGGCGCTCTGGCCATTCGCCGAGTCGTCGGTCCGCGCCCAGCTCCGCTACTTGCGTGACCTGGGCGAGCTGCCGGCGGGCGTGAGCTGGTAGCGGCCCGCTAGCGGGCTCGCTTGCGGAGCCTGTCGGTGTCGGTCACCAGGACCGACTTGGCGGCCAGCTGGATCCAGCCCCGTGCGGCGAAGTCGGCCAGGGCCTTGTTGACAGTCTCCCTGGAGGCGCCGACGAGCTGGGCCAGCTCTTCCTGGGTGAGGTCATGGTTGACCTGAACGCCGTCAGGTGTGGGCACGCCGAACCGCTCGGACAAGTCGAGCAGAGCCTTGGCGACCCGGCCGGGCACGTCGGTGAAGACCAGGTCGGCCTTGACCTCGTTGATCCTGCGAAGGCGTTGGGCGAGGGCCTGAAGCATATGCATCGCCACCTCAGGCCGGGCGCACAGCCACGTGCGCATTTCGTCATGGGCAAGCCCGGCCAAGCGCGCGTTCGTCACAGCCGTGGCGCTGGACGTACGGGGAATCGGATCAAACAGCGATAGCTCGCCAAACATTTCGCCGGGCCCGTGCACGCTGAGCAGGTTCTCCCGGCCGTCCGGCGCCGCTTTGGTCAGTTTGATCTTGCCACTCAAGATGATGTAGAGCTTGTCGCCGGCGTCGCCCTCGGAGAACAGGCGCTCGCCGCGGTCCAGGTGCACATCGATAATGCCGGAACGCAGCGCACTGGCGTCCTCCTCGCTGAGCGCCTCGAACAACGGCGCTTCTCTGAGCACGTCGTCGACGTGAGCCATGCCACCTCCTCGGCCGGGTCCTGGTTAACTGCGCCTTGTCTAACTGCTGCCTTGTATAACTGCTGCCTTGTATAACTAATGCCTCGTTGAACTGTGGTGCCCATCTACAGCGCTTGTCACGCTGACGGGTAGTCAGCTGACCGGTAGTCAGGGGACTCCGCCAGCCGCTCGCGGCAGGCTTCGATCTCTGATTCGGCGGCGCCGACGCCGACCCAGCTGGCTGCATCGACTTGCTTGCCGGGCTCCAGCGCCTTGTATACCTCGAAGAAATGCTGGATCTCAAGCTGGTCGAACTCGGGGACGTCGCTGATGTCGCGCAGATGAGCCATCCGCGGATCTGTCGCGGCAACGCACAGCACCTTGTCGTCGGCGCCCTTCTCGTCGCGCATCCGGAACATCCCGATCGCACGACAGCGAATCAGGCAGCCGGGAAACGTCGGCTCTTCCAGCAGGACGAGCGCATCCAGCGGGTCGCCGTCATCGGCCAAGGTATGCTCGATAAATCCGTAATCAGCCGGATAGCGCGTTGAAGTGAAAAGCATCCGGTCTAGCCTGATCCGACCGGACTCGTGATCCATCTCGTACTTGTTACGCTGCCCCTTGGGGATCTCGATTACTACATCGAACTCCACGTTGCACCCCTGGCGCCTCGATGGCCGACTCCGTTACCTGGCTGATGTCTACCCCGTAGTCCTCGCCAAGTCCATCACGGAGTAGGCGCATCATGCCGCCGGGACCAACGCGGGGAACCGCAGCTTGGGAAGGGAACCTATCGGTGCGTCGCCGCAGTCGCCTCGCGCCGGCCGCAATTGCCGTGCTGTGTGTCTTCACCCTGGCCGCCGGCGTCACGGTGGCCAGGCTCCTGCCGCGCCGACTCAAGCTCTGGGAGCCGCCCGGCATCGCCGCCAGCCGGCTGGCGGGATCGGGGGAGGTGCTCGGTTCGACGAGCCTGCCGCCGGTATCGGCCGACGCCACAAGAGCCGGCGTGACGCGGGCGATCACGCCGGTCGCTAGCTTGCCCGTATTCGGGCCCCGCCTGGGCGTCCTTGTCACCGACCTAGCGTCCGGCCGGGTGCTCTATGCGAGCAACGCGACCACAGGCTTTACCCCGGCCTCTACGACGAAGCTCGCGACGTCGATCGCTGCCATCCAGGAGCTCGGCCCGAACGCCAGGTTCGCCACCACGGTCGTGGCCGGGGCCGGTCCCAATTCGATCATCCTGGTGGGCGGCGGGGACCCGACACTGGCGGCCGGACCGCCGCCGGCTACCGACTACCCGCAGCCCGCGACGCTGCGCGAACTGGCCAGAAGCACGGCGCGGGCCCTCACGGCGCACGGCCGCCACACGGTGCATCTCGGTTACGACACCTCGCTGTACTCGGGTCCTACGCTCGGGCCGGCGTGGCCTTACAGCTACGTGACGACGGGCAACGTCTCGGTGATCACCGCATTGGCGGCTGATCAGGGCCGCGTCACGCCGAGCGGCGTGCCCGCCGACACCGAAGCTTCGGGCGGCCTGCGGGCTGCTGATCCCGCCGCCGTGGCAGCCACCGCTTTCGCTCACTTCCTCGCCGCCGACGGGATCGCGGTCACCGGCGCGCCGACTCATGGTTAAGGCGCCGCGTGGCGCCACCGTGATGGGTACCGTCCAGTCGCCGCCGCTGACCCAGATCGTGCAGTGGATGCTCGAGGAGAGCAATAACGTCATCGCCGAGAATCTAGCCCGGCATGTCGCGATCGCTACCGGTCGGCCGCCGACCTTCAGCGGCGGGGCCGCCGCGGTGACCGCGGTGCTACGCAGGCTCGGCGTCGCCGGCGTTCTCAGCCTGGCTGACGGTAGCGGTCTGTCGCCTCTGGACCAGATCTCGCCGGCCACCCTCGTCCAGCTGGTCAGGATCGCGGCTAGCCACCCGCCGTTGCGCGCCGTCCTGACTGGGCTGCCAGTCGAGGGCTTCTCCGGCACGCTGGCGCGTGGGGGCAGCGTGTTCGGCCTCGGCAGCTCGCCAGGGCTCGGCGTAGTCAGGGCCAAGACCGGCAACCTCAGCACCGTCGCCGCTCTGGCCGGGACCGCCTATGCCAGGAACGGGCAGCTACTCGGCTTTGCGATCATGGCCGATCAGATTGCGGCCGCACCCGGTGCCCTTGGGCGCGCGGCGACTGCGATGGTCAACATGGCCAGTGCGCTCGCGGGCTGCGGCTGTCATTGACGGCTTCTGACGCAAACCTGTCGCTGACTGTGACTGCCCAGAGTCAGTAACGGCCCGGCGGGGCGGAATGGCGCAAGTCCACGTACGGTGGAGGGGTGAGCAGCTCTCAGATGATCGACTGGCAGGTCGCCACGTCCACCGGGGTCCGTTGGGTCAGGCCGGGCCCGCAGGTCAGCATGGCCGAGGCCAGGAAGGTCGTGGCGGAGCTGCGTGAGCTCGCCGCCGCCGTGGCCGAGCCCGTTCGCGAGCTAACCGGGCTGCCAGGCTCACCCGACGACGGGCGGGTAGCCGTCGTGGACCGGCCTGGGTGGATCCGGGCCAACGTCGACGGGTTCCGGGTCGTCCTCGATCCGCTCGTCGAGCGCATGTCCGAGAGCGGCAACGTTCCGCAGGCGGGCTCGGTCATCACGGCCGTCGGCTCACGCGTGACAGGGATGCAGGCCGGGCTGATCCTGGCCTACCTGGCGGGTCGCGTGCTTGGCCAGTACGAGCTTTTCCTGCCGCCCGATCCGGACGCGCCTGGCCGCGATGCGCCGGCCGGTCGGCTCACGCTGGTCGCGCCCAACATCGTCATGGTCGAGCGCGAGCTGGATGTCAACCCGCATGACTTCCGCCGATGGGTCTGCCTGCACGAGGAGACGCACCGGACCCAGTTCACCTCCGTCCCCTGGCTGCGGCCTTACGTGCAGGAGCAGATGTCGGACTTCCTGCTCGCCTCCGACCTCGACCCGGCCTCGATTCTGAACCGAATCCGCGCCGCGGCCGACGCCGTGGCGGGGGCGGTACGAGGCGGGGAGGGCGACAGCCTCATCGAGGCGATCCAGAGCCCGCGGCAACGGGAGATCCTGGACCGGATGACGTCGGTCATGACGCTCGTCGAGGGGCACGGCGACTATGTCATGGACGCGGTCGGCCCGGCTGTCGTCCCGTCCGTCGCCGAGATCAGGGCCAAGTTCAGCGCACGCCGCGGCTCGGCTGGCCGTATCGAGCAAGCCATCAGGCGGGTTCTCGGCATTGACCTGAAGATGAAGCAGTACGAGCAGGGCTCGCGCTTCGTCAAGGCGGTCGTTGAGCAGGCGGGCATGGCTACGTTCAACAAGGTCTGGACGTCGCCGGAGACCCTGCCGACAAAGGACGAGCTGCAGGACCCGCGCTTGTGGCTGGAGCGCGTCGACGGCCCAACCCCGGCGGCCAGCCCGGCTGACTCGAGCCCAGTGGACTGAGGGCGGGTGGGCCCGCACCCGGCCGTAGCGGCGATCCGGCATGCCGTCCGGACGAGTCTGTCGGCCCTGGATCCGGGGGACCTGGTGCTCGTGGCCTGCTCGGGTGGCGCGGACTCGCTGGCACTGGCTGCCGCCGTCGCGTTCGAGGCGCCGAAGGCCGGCATTCTGGCCGGTGGCGTCACCGTCGACCACGGTCTGCAGCCCGGATCCGCGGATCAGGCTGCCCTGGTCACGACAGCTATGACCAAACTCGGGCTGTACCCGGCGCTCGCCGTCACGGTAGTCGTGGCAGGCCCGGAGGACCCGGACTATCCGGGGCCCGAGGCAGCGGCCCGATCAGCCAGGTACACCGCCTTCGAGGCGGCCGCGAAGACGACCACGGCGCCAGGCGGAGCCTGGATCATGCTCGGGCACACGCTCGACGATCAGGCCGAGACAGTGTTGCTCGGCCTGGCCCGCGGCTCTGGCGGGCGCTCGCTGGCCGGGATGGCGCGCCAGTCTGGCCGCTTCCTCCGGCCGCTGCTGCAGATCCGGCGCGCGCAGACCGCCGCCGCATGCGCGGCACTCGGCCTGGAGATCTGGGATGACCCGCAGAACGCCGACCCGTTGTTCACCCGAAACCGGGTCCGGCGCGACGTCATGCCGGCCCTCGCCAGCGCCCTGGGTCCTGGCACCGCCGAGGCGCTCGCCAGGACCGCGGACCTCCTGCGGGCGGACGCCGATGCGCTCGACGCCCTCGCAGTCACCGCTGCAGACAAGCTAGGCGGCGCCGACGCCGCCCTAACCGGCGGCTGGGCGGCGGACGCGGTCGCCGCGCTACCGGAAGCGATCAGGCACCGCGTCCTGCGCCAGGCAGCGTTGGCCGCGGGCAGCCCTGCCGGTGCGCTCTCCCAGCGCCACGTAACCAGCCTGGACGAGCTCGTGACCGCCTGGCACGGCCAGCGCTGGGCTGACCTGCCGGGCGGGATTCGCTGCCAGCGCCGGTATGGCAGGCTGCTCTTCACCACAGCCGGGGGTCCGGGGGTCGCTCCCCGAGCTAGCACCGCGCCGCGATCGGAGGACCCAGGTGGACGCGAACGACATGGGTGAGGACCTCAAGGAGGTCCTGATCACGCCTGAGCAGCTGCACCACCGAATTGGCGAGCTGGCTGCTCACATCGACGCTGATTACGCCGGCCGCGAACTGCTGCTCGTCGGCGTGCTCAAGGGCGCGGTCATGGTGATGGCCGACCTGGCCAGAGCCATGCATATGCCGGTCGAGATGGACTGGATGGCCATCTCGTCCTACGGGTCCGGGACCAAATCCTCGGGAGTCGTGCGGATCCTGAAGGATCTCGATGCCGACATCAGCGGCCGGCACGTCCTTGTGGTCGAGGACATCGTGGACTCCGGTCTGACCTTGTCCTGGCTAATTGGGAATCTGCGGTCACGCGGGCCGGCATCTGTGCAGGTCTGCGTGCTGCTGCGCAAGCCCCTGGCCGCGCGGATGAATGTGGATGTTGCCTACACGGGTTTTGAGATAGACGACTCGTTCGTGATCGGCTACGGGCTGGACTACGACGAGAGGTACCGGAATCTGCCTTTCATCGGCACCCTCGCCGAGCACGTGTACAGGCCAGCTGACGGCTGAGCGGTAACCGGCTTGCCCGCGGCAGCTCTCAGGGCGTTCCCAGCGGGAACTGAGTCGACGATGAATTTCGTTAACGTGGGTAAGAGGCGTAGGACGGCCGCCATTGCCCCTGTGCGGCCTGCCGCGTACCGGTCACGGTTGGCGCGGTGTACCGTCGAGTATTCCCGTGCCTAAACGCTCGGGAAGAATTAACCGCGCATTCGCGCTGGAACGCAAGGTAGCCTCGCCGGGTCGGCGAGGCACGAGGCTCGTCAGGAGGGACCGGCCGGACCCGTGGGCCGTTCATCGATGGATCTGAAGCGCATTTTCCGCGGCTGGGTGCTCGCCATCCTCTTTGTCGCCATCATCCTTGTGATCCTGTACAAACTCGTCAACACAGGGCCGCAGTACAAGCTCGTGCCGACGTCTCAGGCAATCGCCGCCATCCAGTCGGGCAACGTCAAGGCGGTCACCCTCACCGACGTTGACCAGACCATCCAGTTGACGGTTAAGAGCGGTCCTAACGCCGGGCAGAACTGGGAGTCCTCCTGGGTCGGCGCACAGGGCACGCAGCTGGCCGACAACCTCCAAGCTCAAGTGCACAAGGGAACGTTGTCGGCCAGCGCCTACACGGTGAAGGTGCCTAAGAGCAGCTCGTTCTGGACGCTGATCTTCAGCTACCTGCCATTCCTGGTGATCTTCCTGCTGTTCATGGTTTTCCTGAACCAGATGCAGGGTGGCGGCTCGCGGGTCATGAACTTCGGCAAGTCCAAGGCGAAGCTGATCACCAAGGACACCCCGAAGACCACATTCGCCGACGTGGCGGGCGCTGACGAGGCCATCGAGGAACTCCAGGAAATCAAGGAGTTCCTCCAGAGCCCGGGTAAGTTCCAGGCCATCGGCGCCAAGATCCCCAAGGGCGTGCTGCTCTACGGCCCGCCTGGCACCGGCAAGACACTGCTCGCCAGGGCCGTGGCCGGCGAGGCCGGGGTGCCCTTCTACTCGATCTCCGGCTCGGATTTCGTGGAAATGTTCGTCGGCGTCGGCGCATCCCGAGTCCGTGACCTGTTCGAGCAAGCGAAGGCCAACGCGCCCGCCATCGTGTTCGTGGACGAGATCGATGCCGTCGGCCGGCATCGTGGCGCGGGCTTCGGCGGCGGTCATGACGAGCGCGAGCAGACCCTGAACCAGCTACTGGTCGAGCTCGACGGATTCGATACCAAGGGCGGGGTCATCGTGATCGCGGCCACGAACCGGCCCGACATCCTGGACCCTGCGCTCCTGCGCCCTGGCCGGTTCGACCGGCAGATCGTGGTCGCCCAGCCTGACCTGGCGGGCCGCAAGGGCATTCTGCGCGTGCACGCACGCGGCAAGCCGTTCGGCCCGGATGTTGACCTGGACATCATCGCGCGCCGCACGCCCGGGTTCACCGGCGCCGACCTGGCAAACGTCATCAACGAGGGCGCGCTGCTGACAGCGCGGGCAAACCAGACCCAGATTCCGATGGCCATGCTAGAGGAAGCCATCGATCGGGTCACCGCGGGTCCGAAGCGCAAGAGCGTGCTGCTGTCGGAGAAGGAGCGCAAGATCATCGCCTACCACGAGGGCGGGCATGCCCTGGTGGGACACGCGCTGCCGCACGCCGACCCCGTGCACAAGATCACGATCATCCCGCGCGGGCGGGCCCTGGGCTACACAGCGGCTGCCCCTGCCGAGGAGAAGTTCCTGGTCAGCCGGGCGGAGATGATGGATCAGCTCGCGATGCTGCTGGGCGGCCGCACGGCCGAGGAGATGGTCTTCCACGAGCCGACCACGGGTGCCGCGAACGACATCGAGAAGGCAAGTTCGATCGCCCGGGCCATGATCGTCGAATACGGCATGAGCGAGCGCCTGGGCGCGCGCAAGTTCGGCACCGGAGACGGCGAGCCCTTCCTGGGCCGGGATATGTCGCACGCGCGCGACTACTCCGAGGAGATCGCTTCGGCCATCGACGATGAGGTCCGCAGGCTGATCGAGTCGTCGCATGACGAGGCGTGGGAGATCCTCGTTCAGTACCGCGACGTGCTCGACCACCTCGTCCTCCAGCTGCTCGAGCACGAGACCCTGTCTCGTGACCAGGTGCTGGAGATCTTCGCGCCTGTGCACAAGCGGCCCATTCGCGGGTCGTACACGGGCTACGGCAAGAGGCTGCCGTCCGAGAAGCCGCCGGTCCTCACGCCGAAGGAGCTGGCACTCACCGCGGCCACCGATGGCAACTTGACCCAGTCGCTGGGCAACGGGCAGGCGTCGAGCGTTGCCGGGCTGCCGGCCTGCCCGGCGCCAGCTGGGTCAGCCCCGGGCTTCGGCAATCCGCTTGGGAGCACCAATCCGCTCGGTGGCGGCAATCCGCTCGGTGGCGGGAACCCGCTGGCGGGCGGTACGCCGCTTGGTGGTGATGGCCAGCCAGACCACGGTCGGTCAGACGAGGACGGCCCTCGCGACGGCGAGGCTCATTGAGCGACGGCGGCTTCGATCTCCCCCGGATCGAGCACGCGGTAAGGGAAATGCTCCTCGCGGTCGGCGAGGATCCTGATCGCGACGGCTTGCGGGAGACACCAGCGCGGGTTGCGCGCGCGATTAGCGAGCAGTTCGCCGGGTTGCGCCTTGAGCCGGCGGACGTGCTGACGACAGTTTTCGATGCCGATCACGAGGAGATGGTGCTCGTGCGCGATATCGAGCTCTATTCGACGTGCGAGCATCACCTTTTGCCATTCATCGGTCGCGCCCATGTGGGTTACATCCCCAACGAGAAGGGCCAGATCACTGGCCTGTCGAAGCTGGCCAGGCTCGTCGACATGTATGCGAGGCGACCGCAGGTTCAAGAGCGGATGACCAGCCAGATTGCTGACGCGATGATGGCGACGCTGGAGCCGCGCGGGGTTATCGTCATCATTGAGGCCGAGCATTTGTGCATGTCCATGCGTGGCGTGCGTAAGCCTGGCGCCAAGACGGTTACGTCGGCTGTCCGGGGTATCTTCCTGAATTCCGAAAGCACCAGGGCGGAGGCAATGAGTCTGCTAGCAGACCGCCACTGAGCTAAAAACAATTGCCGTGGTTTGGCCTCGGCACAAGTCGACGAAGACTACGCTGATGCCCCGTGAGCCGGGGCCTGACCTACTTGTCCGAGATGACACATCATAGCGGGCCAGGGCCGGCAGAGCCCATAACCGGTGAGGACGAGCGGCAGGCGGAGCCTGCCGTCGTCCGGGGCACGGACCTGCGCCAGCAGCTTCGGTGGGTGCCGCTCACCGTCGGCCTAACGGCGCTGATCATCGGTCTTGGCTACATCGCCGAGGGCCTGCTGCCCGGCCTCTACCATCGCCGACTACGCGGCCTATCCGACATTGCGCCCGGCACGCTGGCTAACCTGACCCGGGCCAGCGATGTGATCATCGGGCTGCTGCTGCTGATGCTGTCGCACGGATTGCGGCGCCGCAAGCGGCGGGCCTGGGCTGCTGTCATGGCGCTGCTGGCGGCCGGGCTCGTCATCCACGCCGGCGTCGGCATCGTGCTCCACCGGGTGGAGCCGAACATCCCGCTGCCACGAGTCCACCCGACTGAGATCGCCATTTCGGCCGCGCTGCTGATAGCGCTGTACGCCTATCGACGGCAGTTCTACGCCGTCGGGGACCGGCGTTCGCGCTGGCGCGCACTGTGGATACTTGGCGGGCTGCTGGTCACCGACGTAGTTCTTGGCCTGATCGCCATTACCGTCATCAGCGGCCTTAACGAGGACTACACGATTGGGCCGCGCATCTACTCCGTGGTCGCCAACCTCGTCGGATTCTCCGGGCCGGTCACGTTCAACAGCGAGGGCCGGACTGATCACTTTGGCTTCCTCATGGGCGGCCTCGGCCTATTCACCCTGGCTGTCGCACTCTTCATGTTCCTGCGGCCTGCCGAGCCGGCTGGCCGACTCAGACCCGCGGACGCCGATCACATCAGGCAGCTGCTCGGACGGTACGGCGAGCAGGACTCTCTGGGCTATTTCGCGCTACGCACCGACAAGAGCATCGTCTGGTCGCCGACCGGCAAGGCCTGTATCGGCTACCGCGTCCTGTCTGGCGTGATGCTGGCGAGCGGTGACCCGATCGGGGATCCCGAGGCCTGGCCTGGTGCCATCCACACATTCCTGGACGAAGCAGCCCGGCACGCCTGGGTCCCAGCTGTGATCGGCTGCGGCGAGCTCGGGGCCGAGGTCTGGTGCCGGGAGGGCGACCTTACCGCGCTCGAGCTCGGCGACGAGGCCATTGTCACCGTGGCCGACTTCACCCTTCAGGGCCGAGCCATGCGCAACGTCCGCCAGATGGTCAGCCGGGTATGCCGCCAGGCGTACTCGGCCGAGATCCGCCGGGTCGGCGACATACCTCCGGAAGAGATAGACCGGATGGTGCGTCAGGCGGACAGCTGGCGCGGCAATCCAACCGAGCGCGGCTTCTCCATGGCCCTAGGCCGCGTCGGCGGCGCCGAAGATAGCCGCTGCGTGATCGCGACCGCGACGCAGGACGGCGTCCTGCGCGCCATGCTGCACTTCGTGCCGTGGGGCAGCGACGGCCTATCCCTCGACCTCATGCGCAGGGACAAGTCGGCAGCCCCCGGTCTCAACGATTTCATGATCGTTGAGGTGATCAAGGCAGCGAACGATCTCGGCGTGAAGCGGATCTCGCTCAACTTCGCCGTCTTCCGTGCTGCGCTCGAGCGAGGCGAGCGGATCGGGGCCGGCCCCGTGCTCCGGGCGTGGCGTGGCTTCCTGCTGTTCCTATCGCGGTGGTTCCAGATCGAGTCGCTGTACAAGTTCAACGCCAAGTTCTGCCCCGAATGGGTACCGAGATTCCTGGTGTTCCCGAGCAGCAAGGACGCTCCTCGGATCGGCTTCGCCGCGCTGGAGGCCGAGGCCTTCCTCGTGTGGCCATCTATTAAGATCCGTCGGATCGGCCGCAAGCTAGGCCTCGACCGGGTCCAGCGGCGCTTGCAGCTCATGGTCAAGCAGGCACCATCTCGCCGCCAAGGGTGACGCGCCGCCAAGATCGCTAGGCAAGCGCCCGAAATGCGAGGCGTGCTCCGCATCTGGCCGTGGAGCGCAGCCCTCCAACGTCAGGGTGTCGGCCTGACCGCCGCCACGACGAACGTAGATTGGCTGCTATGACCGCTGAGGCAGACAGCAGCGAACGGCGACTGGACGTAATCGGCCTGCCCGCTGCTCAGCGCTGCCTGGTCATGGGCGTAGTGAACGTCACGCCGGACTCGTTCTCCGACGGCGGCAACTGGCTAGACCCGGACAAAGCCATCGCGCACGGCTTGGAGCTGACCAGGCAGGGCGCCGACATCATCGACGTCGGGGGCGAATCGACCCGGCCCGGTGCCGAGCGCGTTCCGGTGGCCGAGGAACTGCGCCGCGTCTTGCCGGTCATCGAGGCGCTGGCGCAGGCAGGCAGCCGTGTCAGCGTCGACACCATGCGGGCCGAAGTAGCTGGTAGAGCGCTCGCTGCCGGAGCCGCGATGGTCAATGACGTGAGCGGTGGCCTGGCGGACCCGAAGATGGCCGCGGTCATCGCGACCGCCCGCGTGCCGTACGTCGTTAATCACTGGCGGGGTTACAGCGACGACATGTATGGCCCGGCCGTTTACGACGAGGTCGTCACCGACGTGCAGGCCGAGCTTGACCGCCGGGTTCATGCGCTCGTCGCGGCCGGCGTGGACAGGGCCCAGCTCATACTCGATCCCGGAATCGGTTTCGCCAAGCTGCCAGAGCACAACTGGAAGCTGCTAGCGAGCCTCGACCGCATTGGCCGGCTGCCGGGTCACGCTGACCCGTTCCCCGTGCTCGTGGCGGCGTCACGGAAGGGATTCCTCGGCAAGCTGCTGGCCGGGCCGGACGGGCAGCCGCGATCATTCTCGGACAGCGACGACGCCACCATCGCGCTGACGGCGCTGGCGGTGGCGGCCGGTGTGTGGTGTGTCCGGGTGCACGCGGTACCGGGCAATGTTGACGCCGTTCGGGTGGCAACCCGATGGCGGCAGGAGTGCTTGGCAGGCGCTCGCTGATGCTCGACCGGATAACGATCGCGGGCATGCGGGTTCGCGGGAATCACGGAGTCTTCTCGGAGGAGCGGGCGGCGGGACAGGAGTTCGTCATCGACGCCGTGCTGTGGCTCGACACCGCACCGGCAGCGGCGACTGACGACCTCAGCCGGACCGCTGACTACGGCGCCATCGCCGACAGGCTCGCCAGCATCGTCGCCGGTCCGCCGGTGGCGCTGATCGAGACGCTAGCTGAGCGGCTGGCGGCCGCCTGCCTGGCAGACGAGGCGGTCGCGGAGGCCGAGGTGACTGTGCACAAACCGCAGGCGCCAGTGCAACAGCAGTTCGACGATATTGCCGTCACCATCCGTCGGAGCCGGACGTGACGGGCCGGCGCACTGTCGTGCTTTCCCTCGGCAGCAACCTCGGCGACCGGCTGGCGAACCTTCAGCTCGGCGTCGACATCCTGGTGGCCGGCGGTCTTGCCTGCCCGGTGATCTCGGCGGTGTACGAGACGGCGCCCGTCGGCGGTCCTGAACAGGACGATTACCTAAACGCTGTGCTGCTGGCAGCCACCTCGATGTCCGCGCACGACGTCCTCCGCCTATGCGCAGCCGGCGGAAGCTGCGGCCGGCCGGGCGCGGAGCGTTCGCTTCGGACCTCGTACCCTCGACGTCGACATCATCACCTACGGGGACGAGATCAGCGCCGACCCGGAGCTCACGCTGCCGCACCCGCGGGCACACGTCCGCGCGTTCGTGCTGGTGCCCTGGCTGGATCTCGACCCCGACGCCGTCGTGCCGGGGCGCGGCGCGGTGACAGACCTGGTCGCCGATATCGAGACGCAACTCGTGCGGCGGCGTTCCGAGCTCGGGCTCACCGTCCGCACAGACGTCGATGCAAAGGCGGCCATGCCATGCGCATGACGCGTCCCGGTACGCTCGCCGGCATCTTCGCGATCTTCGCCATCATCGCGTGGCTAGCCACGCGGGCTACATTCACGAACTTGCCGCTGCTGCCCATTACCGCAGTCCCGGCGCTCGCCGCACTGGCGCTCGCCGAGGTAGCCATCGGCCGCAACGTCCGACGTCGGCTCACCGGCCGCAAACAGGCCAAGCCGCTGGCGCCGATTGCCGTTGCGCGGCTGGTCGCCCTGGCCAAGGCGAGCTCGGCGGCCGCGGCCGCCCTAGGCGGCCTGGCAGGCGGTTACCTGTTCTTTGTCCTGCGCGAGCTCGACAAGAGCGTTCCAGCCAGGGATGCCAGGGTCGCGGGCGCGACGCTGGCGGCCGCGCTGGCGCTGACTGGCGCCGCACTCTATCTTGAGCGTTGCTGCCGCGCCCCGAAGCCGCCCGATGATTCCGACGATGACTCGCAGCGCCCGCGCGACACCTGGCAATGGCACACCTAGCCTGGCCGTTCGCAGCCCCGGCTGCGCTCTGGCCGGCTGCATCCGGCAGGATTCTCGGGCAGGCACCGCGTGGGCGGCAGGAGAGGGCGGCAGGCAGATGATCACAAGCGCGCACACGATCATCTATGCCAGCGACGCGAACGCAGCGCGCGCGTTCCTGCGTGACGTAATCGGCCTGCGATACGTCGATGCCCACGACGGCTGGCTCATCTTCAAGCTGCCGCCGTCAGAAGTGGCGGTGCACCCGGAAGACGAACCGACGGGCCGGCATGAGCTGTACCTGATGTGCGATGACATCGACGCGACGATTGCCGAGCTAGCCGCCAAGGGCGCGGAGTTCACCTCGCCGGTGCGAGAGACGAGCTTCGGCCTACTGACCTCAATCCAGATCCCTGGTAGCGGTCAGCTCGGCCTCTACCAGCCGCGGCACCCCACGGCCTATGACCTCTGAACCTCTGCCAGGCGGTCAGCCCAGCCAGCCCGGGCACGAGCATCCGGCGCGGCTGAACGTCGGCGTCGTCGGCGCCGGCCGTGTCGGCACCGCGCTGGCCGTGGCCCTCAGCCGCGCTGGTCACCGGGTAGTGGGCGCGTCGGCGATCTCTGCGGCATCCAGGCGGCGAGTCGAGACGTTCCTGCCGGGCACGCCCGTGATGCAGCCCGAGGATGTCGCGGCTGCAGCTGACCTCGTCCTGCTCACCGTGCCCGACGATGCGCTGAGCGGGCTGGTGCGCGGCCTAGCAGCAAGAGGTGCCCCCCTGACCGGGCGCATGCTCGCGCACGCCAGCGGCCTGCATGGGCTTGCCGTGCTCGAGCCAGCGGTCGAACTTGGTGCCCTGCCGCTGGCGCTGCACCCGGTCATGACGTTCACCGGTCGACCCGATGACGCCGATCGGCTGGCCGGAATCAGCTTCGGCGTCACCGCGCCCGCCGTCTTGCGGCCTGCTGCCGAAGTCCTGGTTATGGAGATGGGCGGTGAGCCGGTCTTCATCGCTGAGGCCGACCGCGGCCTGTACCATGCGGCGCTCGCCGGCGCGGCCAACCACCTGGTGACCCAGGTCGTCCAGGCGGCCGACCTGCTCACTAAGGCCGGCGTCGGCCAGCCGTCCAGGATGCTCGGCCCGCTGCTGTCGGCAGCACTCGACAACGCCCTGCGGCTCGGCGACGCCGCGCTTACCGGGCCTGTCGCAAGGGGCGACGCCGAGACTGTCGCGGGCCACCTCGAGGCGCTCCGCGCTGCCGCGCCGGAGGCGCTGCCTGCCTACCTCACGCTCGCCCGGCTCACCGCCACCAGGGCGCTGGCGAGCGGGATGCTCACGGCGCCGGACGCTCGGCGGTTGCTCGACGTCCTTGCGGAGGCACCAATATGACCACGGTTCGCCAGGCGCAGGCAGCCGCCGCTACGGTGTCGCCGATCCCGATGCTGGTCCGAACCCGGAAGGGCCTGGCCGCAGCCAGAGCCGCCCTGCCCGGGCCGGTTGTGCTCGTTCCGACCATGGGGGCGCTGCATGACGGCCACCGGTCGCCGCTTCGGCTGGCGCGCGAGCTCGCCGGCCAGGGCGGCAGCGTCCTGGTATCAATCTTCGTCAACCCGCTCCAGTTCGGGCCGGCCGAGGACTATGACCGCTACCCGCGGCCACTCGATAGTGACCTCGCGGTGTGCGCTGAGGAAGGCGTCCGCGCGGTCTTCGCGCCAGGTCAGGCTGAGATGTACCCCGCCGCGCCGATGGTTACCGTCGATCCCGGCCCGGTGGGACGGCTGCTCGAAGGCACGTCGCGGCCAGGCTTCTTCGACGGCGTGCTCACCGTCGTGCTGAAGCTCTTCCAGCTGACCGCACCCGACGTCGCGGTGTTTGGCGCCAAGGACGCCCAGCAGCTCACCCTCGTAAGGCAGATGGTGACCGATCTCGATCTCGGGGTGCAGATAGCGGCCGCGCCGCTGCACCGCGACCCGGACGGCCTCGCCGCATCTAGCCGCAATGCTTACTTGTCGGCGTCCGACCGGGCCGCAGCGCTTGCCCTGTCTCGGGCGCTCGCGGCAGCGTCGGCGGTCGCCGGGCAGGGCGCAACCGCCGTGGTCGCCGCGGCTAGAGCCGTGCTGGATGCGGCCAGGCGAGGTGTACCACCGGTCGAGCTCGACTATCTCGTGCTCGCTGATCCGGACACCTTCGCCGATGTCGGGCCGGGGCATCGTGGTACCGCGCTACTGCTGGTCGCAGCGCGCGTCGGGTCGACCCGGCTGATCGACAACGTGAGCCTGGAGATCGGCGGCCGCTCGTGATCGCGGGCACCTTGCTTGCGCCATCGCCAGGATGGCGCAAAGAGACCGATGTCGTCGTCGTCGGGTCTGGCGTGGCCGGCGTGACAACCGTGCTGGCGATCCGGCGTGCGCTGCCAGCCGCCAGGATCCTGCTCGCGACCAAGTCCGTGCTGGACGACGGGTCGACCCGCTGGGCGCAGGGCGGCGTCGCGGCTGCGCTTGGTCCCGGTGACTCGCCAGAGGACCACCTCCAGGACACGCTGACTGCGGGCGCGGGCCTCTGCGATGTCCGGGCAGTGCGGGCCCTGGTGACGGACGGACCTGGCGCGGTCCGGCGTCTTATCGACCTCGGTGCGCAGTTCGACCGCGAGCCGTCGGGTCCGCTGGCACTCACCAGGGAAGGCGGTCACCTGCGCCGCCGGATCGCCCACGCAGGCGGCGACGCTACCGGTGCAGAAATCTCGCGCGCGCTGCTGGTCGCGCTCGCCGAGGCGGGGACCAGCGCTGAGCTCGAGGTGATCGAGCACGCGCTGGCAATTGACCTGCTGAGAACCACCGATGGCCGCGCGGCTGGCATCACCGTGCACGTGCTCGGCGAAGGCCAGACCGACGGAGTCGGGGCAATCCACGCCAGCGCCGTGGTGCTGGCGACCGGCGGATTCGGTCAGGTGTACTCGGCGACGACGAACCCGCCGGTGTCCACAGGCGACGGCCTGGCGCTTGCGCTTCGCGCCGGAGCGCAGGTAGCCGATCTGGAGTTCGTTCAGTTTCACCCGACGGTGCTCTGGCTCGGGGCTTACGCGCGCGGTCGCCAGCCGCTGATCTCCGAGGCGGTACGCGGGGAAGGGGCCGTGCTCGTGGACGCCTCCGGCCGCCGCTTCATGGCCGGCCTTCATCCGCTGGCCGATCTGGCGCCGCGCGACGTGGTCGCCAAGGCGATCATGCGCGAGATGCTCGCCACAGGCACCGATCACGTGTTCCTGGACGGCAGGCACCTCGGCGCGGCGCAATGGGAGCACAGGTTTCCGACAATCCTGGCCAGCTGCCGGGAACACGGCATCGATCCTGTCACCGACCTGATCCCCGTCGTGCCGGCCGCCCACTACGTCAGCGGCGGCGTCCGCACCGACCTGTTCGGCCGCACCAGCGTGCCGGGGCTGTACGCCTGCGGCGAGGTCGCGTGTACAGGCGTGCACGGCGCCAACCGGCTGGCTTCCAACTCGCTGCTGGAAGGCCTGGTGTTCGCCGAGCGGATCGCTGCCGCGCTTGGGCGCGGCCTCCCGCCGCTGGCCGAGCCAGTCGCGCAGGCGCGGCGCAGTGGCCTGCTGGAGCCGGCCATGGTCCGTCCCCTCCAGCAGCTGATGTCGGCGACCGCTGGCGTGCTCAGGTCCGGAACGGGGCTGGCTGAGGCCGCCCTCGGCCTGGCCGCCCTCAGCCGCCAGCAGTGCGACAAAGCTGATGCCGAGGCTTGGCAGGCCACGAACCTGCACCTGGTGGCGACCGCCCTGGTCCAGGCCGCGCTGGCGCGCGAGGAGACGCGTGGCAGTCACTGGCGGGAGGACTTTCCCGAGACGAGTGAGGCCTGGCGCGGGCACCTTGTCCTCTCCCTCGGCGAGTCCGAGCTGAGCTCGGTGTTCGAGCCGGTGCTCGATGAGTGACCTGGCGTCGGCCCTGAGCGCGGCTGGACTCGATCCGGGCGCGGTGCAAACGTTCGTGGCGGCCGCGCTGGCTGAGGACCTTGCGGGCGGTATCGACGTGACGACGGCCGCCACGGTGCCGCCGGCTGAGCGCGGCCGTGCGGATCTGGTCGCCCGCGCGCCGGGCGTCGTGGCCGGGTTGCCTGTCGCGGCGGCGACGTTCTCGCTTGCATCAGCGGATGTGCGGTGCTCGGCGATCACAGCCGATGGCGACCTGGTGAGCGCCGGGCAGTCGCTCCTGACGGTGTCCGGCCCGATCGGCCCGATCCTGACGGCGGAGCGGACAGCGCTGAACCTGCTCTGTCACCTCTCCGGGGTCGCGACCCTGACCCGGCGGTGGGTCGAGGCCGTGTCCGGGACCGGTGCACGGATCCGCGATACGCGCAAGACGCTGCCGGGCATGCGAGCGCTCGAGAAGTACGCCGTGCGCTGCGGCGGCGGGGTCAACCACCGGATGTCGCTGTCGGACGCCGCGCTCATCAAGGACAACCACGTCGCGGCGGCAGGGTCGGTCGGGGCGGCGTTCGCTGCGGTGCGCATGCACTCGCCCGGGGTGCCGCTCGAAGTCGAGTGCGACACCCTCGATCAGGTCGCGGAGGCGCTGGCGGCCGGCGCCGATCTGATCCTTCTTGATAACTTCGACGTGCCGGGGCTCGCGGCGGCTGTCCTGCTGGCTGACGGTCGCGCGCTGCTGGAAGCTAGCGGTGGCCTGACGCTGGCCAACGCCAGATCCGTCGCGCAGACCGGCGTGGACTACCTCGCGGTAGGCGCGCTTACCCATTCCGCGCCCGCCCTGGACATCGGCCTCGACCTGGTCCAGGCCAGCTAGACATCGCCCGCACGACTACGGGAGCGAGATGCTACTGACCATTGACGTCGGCAACACCAATACCGTGCTTGGCGTATTCGACGGCGCCGACGTCGTCGAGCACTGGCGCATTTCGACCGACCCGGTCCGCACTGCGGACGAGCTGGCGGTCTTGCTCCAGGGACTGCTGCGACAGAGCACCCTGTTTGCCGAGCCGGACGTGAGCGGGATCGCGCTGTGCTCAACGGTGCCCTCCGTGCTGCACGAGCTGCGCGAGATGTGCCGACGCTATTACGGTGACGTGCCGGCCGTCATTGTGGAACCTGGCGTGAAGACGGGCGTGCCCCTGCGATACGACAATCCCAAGGAGGTTGGCAGCGACCGGATCATGAACGCCGTCGCGGCCGTGCACCTGTATGGCGGCCCGGCGATCGTTGTCGACTTCGGTACGTCGACCAACTTCGACGCGGTGAGCGAGCGCGGCGAGTTCGTCGGGGGCGCTCTGGCGCCCGGCATCGAGATCTCGGTGGACGCGCTGTCCCGTCGCGCCGCTCAGTTGCTGAAGGTGGAGCTAGCGAGGCCCGGCCGGGTGATCGGCAAGAGCACGGTCGAGGCGCTCCAGTCCGGCATCATCTTCGGCTTCGCGGGGCAGGTCGAGGGGATCGCGACGCGGATGGCCGCGGAGCTGGCGCCGGCCGACCCGGATTCGGTCACGATCATCGCCACCGGCGGGCTCGCGCCGCTGGTCATCGAAGAGGTCGCCGTCATCGACGCCTACGAGCCGTGGCTGACGCTCATCGGCCTCAGGCTCACGTACGAGCGGAATATGGCGCGGCCGGATTCTGCAGCGCGGAAGGATCCCGCGCGGAGTGATCCGGTGCGCAGTGATCCGGTCGGCAGCGATCCGGTCCGCAGTGATCAAGTGCCGAGTGATACTGCAGTGACCGACTGATGCGGGCACGGGTAGCCTCGGGCAGATGACGGACGATCAGGCGAGTGAGGATGCCGGCCACTCAGTGCCCGAGCAGATGCAGGTCCGGCTGGCGAAGGTCGAGCGGATGCGCGCGGCTGGTATCGACCCCTACCCGGTTGGCTATCCGCGCACCCACACGATCGCCGAAGTGCGCACCGAATTCGGCGAGCCGCCAGCGGACACCAAGACCGGCAAGGTGGTCGGCGTAGCTGGCCGGGTCGTGCTGTCCCGCAATAGCGGCAAGCTGTGCTTTGCCACGCTCAGGGATGGCACTGGCGACCTCCAGGTGATGATCTCGCTCGACCGCGTCGGTCCGGACGCGCTGGCAGCCTGGAAGCAGGATGTCGACCTTGGCGACCACGTGGGCGTGACGGGGGAGGTCATCTCGTCCAGGCGCGGCGAACTGTCCGTCCTGGCGGACTCGTTCGCTATCACTGCGAAGGCCTTGCGGCCGCTGCCGGACAAGTACCACGGGCTGACGGACGCCGAGTCGCGGGTTCGGCAGCGGTACGTCGACCTGATTACGAACCCCGCGGCTCGCCGCACCGCCGAGGTGAGAGCGGCCGTGACGCGATCCGTGCGCGAGGAACTGCACGCACGCGGGTTCCTGGAGGCCGAGACGCCGGTGCTCCAGACGCTCCACGGAGGCGCCAACGCCCGGCCCTTCACCACTCACATCAACGCTTTCGACCTGGATCTGTACCTGCGCATCGCGCTGGAGCTGTACCTGAAGCGACTGGTGGTTGGCGGCATCGAGCGGGTCTATGAGATCGGCAGGATCTTCCGGAACGAGGGAGCGGACGCCACGCATAATCCCGAGTTCACGATGCTCGAGGTCTACCAGGCCTACGGCGACTACAACACGATGGCGACGCTCACCAGGGAGCTGATTCAGGCAGGTGCCGAGGCGGCGCACGGTCGGCAGGTAGCGGTCCGGCCAGACGGCACCGAGGTCGACATCAGCGGCGCGTGGCGTGAGGAGACCGTGCACGGCGCGCTGTCGGCAGCCCTCGGCGCGGAGGTCAGCCCCGATACCAGCGAGCAGGAGCTGCGCAGGTACGCGGCGGAGCGAGGCATCGAGCTCCAGCCCGCGTGGGGCCAGGCGCAGGTCCTGCTGGAGCTATATGAGCACCTAGTGGAAGCGGCCACGGTCGAGCCAACGTTCTATCGCGATTTCCCGGTCGAGGTCGCGCCGCTGACCCGGCAGCACCGGAGCGAGCCGCGCCTGGCGGAGAAGTGGGACCTGGTCGCGTTCGGCACTGAGATCGGGACCGCGTACTCAGAGCTCGTCGACCCGATCGAGGAGCGGGCGCGACTGACAGCGCAGTCGCTGCTGGCGGCAGGCGGCGATCCCGAGGCCATGCAGCTCGACGAGGACTTCCTGCGTGCCCTTGAATTCGGCATGCCGCCGAGCGGCGGGATGGGCATGGGCATGGACCGGATGCTCATCATGCTGACCGGCGCTCCGATCCGGGAGACGGTGCTGTTCCCGCTGGTCAAGCCGACCTGACCAGCGGCCACGGCCTAGCGAAGGCGACTGCCCGGCCAGAGGGGGGATCTGACCGGGCAGTCTGGGGAAATGGCTGTGCTAGGCGACGATCCGGACGGCGCCGACGTAAGCGCTCCAGAACACGGGCTGGACCTGGACCGGCTGGCCAAACGTAGGCGCATCGACCATGAGCCCGTTCCCTACGTAGAGGCCCACGTGCCCGATGTCGGGGTAGAAAAATACGAGATCACCAGGCTCAAGCTCGCTACGGGAGACGTGCTCGCCCTCGTTCCACTGGTCGCCGGTGAAGTGCATGAGGCTGATCCCAACCTGAGCGTAGGCCCACATCACCAGGCCCGAGCAGTCGAACGCGCTAGGCCCTGCGGCGCCCCAGACGTACGGATCGCCTAGCTTGGTCAGCGCCCACCTGAGTGCCTGTACGCCGACAGAATCGCCCTGAGGATGGATGTTGGGGTACTGGCCGGTCTTCGCGAAGATCGCAGCAGCCTGCTGGAACGCCTCGCTGTTGAAGAAGTCTTCCTTCTGCTGGATTTCGCTGACCTTGGCGGCCATCGTCGCGGCCAGCGTCTTAGCCCGATGCTGCTGCTGTGCGGCCGCAGCCTGGGCGCGCACGGCGGCGGTCTCGGCGGCCGCCACGAGGCTCACCTTGGTGCCGTTCTCCTGCTCGAGCTGGGTCATGATCGAGGCTCGGTTGAGCAGGTTCTGCGGCGAGGACGTCTCGAGCAGCTGCATCGCCGGGTTCATGCCGCCAGTCATGTAGCCCTCGACGGCAATCGCGCTGATGTAGGACTGGTCCTGCGCGAGGAGACGCTCGTCCCTGACAGCGTCCTCCTTGGCCAGCCCGGCCTCGGCCTGAGCCTGCTGAAGCTGGATCTTCAGGCCGTCGTATTGCTGACTCAGGCTGTCGATCTGCTGGGATAGGGCGTTCGCCTTGGCCAGGGTCTCGGTCAGGGTCGGCGTGCCCGAAGCGCGCGTTGCCGACGTCGCGCTCGCCACCCCACCCGGCAGGACTGTCGCGCATATCGCGGCGGCGCCCAGGAGCGCAGCGGCCCTGCCGACCGTCGTCCGGCGTGCCAGTGCCGTGCGGGCAGACGCAGTGCGCGCAACACTCGCGCGTGCTTGCCGACCGCGCGTCGTGCTGACGATGGTGAAGCCTGACGTTGAATGCCGTGGTACATGCCTGCTATGCGGCATGCGTATCACGTACCGTCTCCTCTCCTAGGCCGCCTACCGGGTTAGCTGACGGGTTCGGGCCGGAGGAGCCCTACGGCTGGCCGTGCAGCGGTTCCGCTGCCGCAGCCTGCCGATTCACCCCGGGAACATGGGTCCCCGGCTCCCTGACAGCTCCTGCGAGCCATCCGGAACTCGGCGGGTCGTCCCAGGCGCTCCGGCTGTCGGGCGCCTGCAACGGGTGTCAGCGATGGAGATTAATCGAGAACGTCGTTGTCGCGGGCGGAAATCTCTAAGATTTCGTCTGGGCCGATGACCCGGTCGCTTCCGAGGTATTGCCCGCGGCAACTGACGTGCTCACCGACACATACTCCTCGCTGCCCGCCCCAGTGACATGTTTCCGACGCGTATCAGCAGGTCACACGGCGTGTCTTTGTGATCGCGGATGGCACGTGATCTGCGCGTGATCTGCACATGATTGGCGAACGGGCGGAGTTCGTCGGCAATCTGTGCTGACTCAGTGACGCTCAGTCGTGGGTCGCATTGCCAGTCAGCAACGTCTTTTGGGATGCTGACGTGCAGGCGGACAGTCCGCCCAGACTCTCCGAAAGGCCGCAGCGGCTGCGCGGCGTCAACCGGGCGGAGGCGGATGGCGGATGGATTACGCGACCAGGCGCGCCAGGACTAGAGATGTCTCGGCAATCCGGACGCTGGTGGACGCGAACGCCCGATCCGGTCGTTTGCTCGATAAGCCGACTGTCGCGCTGTATGAGGACGTGCAGGAGTTCTGGGTAGCGATTGCGCCGGACGGGGAAATAGCGGGCTGCGGCGCACTGCACGTGATGTGGGAGGACCTCGCCGAGATCCGCACCGTGGCCGTTGCGGAGAACCATCAGGGCCGCGGGGCTGGGAATCAGATAGTTCTCGCGTTGCTGGATACCGCGAGAGAACTCGGTGTGAGCCGAGTATTCGTCCTGACCTTTGCGGTGGGGTTCTTCCGGCGCCATGGCTTTGCCGAGATCTCGGGTCAGGCAGCCTCGCCGGAGGTCTATGCCGAGTTGCTCCGCTCCTACGACGAGGGCGTCGCCGAGTTCCTGGACCTTGATCGGGTAAAACCCAACACCCTGGGCAATACCCGCATGCTCTTGCGCATGTAGGCGTCGATATGCGCGTCGCAGCGACGATGCAGCCGCGGCGCCCTCCTCGGATCAACGAGCTGCCTATCGGCGTCGAGCAGACATGGCCTAGGGCTAGCTGCCGGTCCCGGCTAAGGTGGTATCCATGCCGGACAGGTCCCTAGCCTGGTGAGTGCCCTGGCTGCCCTCACTCCGCCGTTCCTCGTGTGCGCGGTGGTGATCGTCGCCATTGTCGCCTTCTTGCGGCATGAGATGGGACGTCGGCGCCCGGATCAGGGCGCTCGCAGTGAGCGCAATTCCAGTCAGGCACCTAAGCCGGCCCATGAAGATGATGAAGATACAGGTAGTGACTCTGGCACAGCAGCTTCTGCGCGCCGAGATGGCTAGCGCTGTTCGCTGTCGGCGATTACGGCGGGTCACAGTTGACGTTGGCATTGATCGTCGGAAGCAGCGCTTCGGCGAAACGCTAAACGGCAATCTCGAATTGTCAAGCGCGCAAGACATGGTATATCTTTGGCTGCCTAAAAGACCCCGCTGAAAGGCAGCATGATGGTACAGAAGACCGTGGTGACGGTAGTTTGTGATCTACCTCACGATGGCGAGATCGAAGGGAACGAGACGGTTTCGTTCTCGGTAGACAACACCGCCTATGAGATCGACGTCTGTTCCGCACATGCTAAGGAACTGCACGCCGTCTTCAGCACTTACATCGAGCACGCACGACGCGTCAGTGGCGGCGCCCGGCGGCGCAAGGCCCGTAGCGGGCCTGGCCGCGAGCGCAGCTCGGAAATTCGCCAGTGGGCGCGCGACCGTGGCGAGAAGGTGAGCGAACGAGGCCGTATTCCGGCGTCGATCATTCAGGAATACGAGGCCAGTCACTAACGAAGACCGCTGATTTCCGGCGTCGTTTCCCGCTTTGACTAGCTAGGTTGACTGACGGTAAGGCGCCGTAAATCGTGGTGATGCAGTCTACGCAGGAACACTTCCGTCTACAGCCAGCAGGAATGTGTCCGACCAAGCCTGAGTGAAGCTTGGCTCTGACTCTTGTTCGTGACAATCAAGGCGTGTCGCTGACGCAAGTGCGCAGGCGGCACTTGCGTCGGCAAAGGCTCCGAACGGGGCCGCAACGCGCGGGTTTCAAGTCCGGTGCACTCGGAGCAGTTCGGTGCGCCCGGGAAATGGCGCGCGTCGAATGCGGTCTGGCGCCGCCACCCGATGTCTGGGCCGGTGGCGCCAAGCAGTGCCGGATGGCCGACTTGGCCGGCATAGCGGGCAGGGCGGCCGTCGATGCCGTCGCGAACTGGCGCGCCGCGGGGCAATCGCCGAAAATGGCCCGGTGATCTACCGCTTCACGGTCGGGCGCCTGAGCTGCGCGGTGATCAGCGACGGCCAGATGACGCCGCCATGGGAACCGCCGCTCGCCGCATTCTTCACTCCCGCGGCGGGGGTGACCGACCACGAACTGCACGCCGCCTTGGCAGCAGAGGGCCGGCACAGGAGCACGGTCTCCTGCGGCTACAACTGCGTGCTCGTCCAGACCAGCTATGGATACGCGGTCATCGACACCGGGCTCGGATCACGTTTCTTCGGCTATGGACCCGTCATCGAACCGCTAGTCGGCAGGCTCGGCGACGGGCTCGCATCCGCCGGGGCGCCAGCCGCCGAGGTGGCTGCGGTCGTCTTCACCCATCTCCATCAGGACCACTGCCGTGGCGCGAGCTGGTCAGGTGAGCTGACGTTCCCGTCGGCAACGGGGTTCGCCCACGCCGCCGAGGTGGCCTTCTGGTCGGGCGCGGAGTCCGCGGGCGCCGCGTCCGATGAGCACCTGGCATCGGCGCGCGAGGCGCTCAGGCTCTTCGCCGATCGGATGCGGCCGTTCGACTATGACGCCGAGATCCTCCCCGGCGTCCGTATTGTCGACGCCGCCGGTCACACCCCAGGCCACTCGGCGGTCCTGCTGGAAAGTGGGACTGAGCAGCTGCTCTGCGTCGGCGACCTCTTCTACGATCAGCTACAGCTGAGCCATCCAGGGTGGTGTACCCCTTGGGATCACGACCCCGTGCTGGCCGTGCGTACCCGCAGTCGGCTGCTGAAGCGTGCGGCTGACGAGCACCTGGTCATCCACGCCTACCACATGCCTTTCCCCGGACTCGGCACGGTCATCAGGCACGAAGACGCCTACAGGTGGGAACCGCTACGCGGCTAACCGCGGCGCTCGGCGGGTCCGACATTTCCCGCGCGGCGTGCAATTTGACGCCCGACTTGCCGCTTATGCGTGCACGTTGGCCGGGGAAACGTTAGGAAGGGCATCGCGAACGGTCCGCACGAAGCACGGCTACCTGGCTTTGCGTCGCGGGCCATGCCGGATGAGTGAGCCGTGCCAGATGAGGGCGTCGTGACATCCGCCGGATTTCGCTTGTCGAGAACGGGCTCGCCAACCGTCCAGGCGCTGTGGTCGCCAGCGGCAGACGCAACATGGCAAACCACCTCGGCCGGGCCCGCCTTACCTGGGACGCATCCCGAAGCCGAGTAGCGACCCGTTGAACCAATGGCCGACCGCGGCAATCGACGTCTTGGGCAGGCGCGTGAGCGCGTCGTGGCGGGGTATAAGCGATTAAAGAGGATTTCTTGAACGGTCCAGAGACTAGCCGCGACCTACCCGTTCGCTACTGGCGTAGCTCCGAACATTTGCTTTCGCTGCGGGCGTAGCTGGGAACACTGCCCCTTCAGCCTAGGTTGAATGGGATGAACGCCCTACTGGCGGGGAACGTTTTGAGTAGTGCGGCACGTCGCACGCGATGGCGTCGCCCAACGCACGGGCTAACATGCGGAAGGGACGGGGCAGTTCGATTGCCTCCACCGACCGCGCTGTGAGGAGCGACGATATGTTCGAAAGGTTTACCGACCGGGCGCGGCGGGTTGTTGTCCTGGCTCAGGAAGAGGCCAGGATGCTCAACCACAACTACATCGGTACCGAGCACATCCTGCTCGGCCTCATTCACGAGGGCGAAGGCGTTGCCGCCAAGGCACTTGAGTCGCTGGGCATCAGCCTGGAGGCCGTACGGCAGCAGGTTGAGGAGATCATCGGCCAGGGCCAGCAAGCGCCGTCCGGTCATATCCCCTTCACGCCGCGGGCCAAGAAGGTCCTGGAGCTTTCGCTGCGCGAGGCGCTGCAGCTTGGCCACAACTACATCGGCACCGAGCACATCCTGCTCGGGCTGATCAGGGAAGGCGAAGGCGTCGCCGCCCAGGTCCTGGTCCGGCTGGGCGCAGACCTGAACCGGGTCCGCCAGCAGGTCATCCAGCTGCTTCACGGCTACCAGGGCAAGGAGCCCGCGGCAGCCGGCGCGCCATCCGAGACCGCACCGTCCACCTCTCTCGTCCTTGACCAGTTCGGCCGGAATCTGACTGCGGCCGCCCGCGAGGGCAAACTTGACCCGGTTATCGGCCGGGACAAGGAGATCGAGCGGGTGATGCAGGTCCTGTCACGTCGGACCAAGAACAACCCCGTTCTGGTTGGCGAGCCCGGCGTTGGCAAGACCGCCGTCGTGGAGGGGCTTGCCCAGAAGATCGTCAAGGGCGAGGTGCCCGAGACGCTGAAGGAAAAGCAGCTCTACACCCTTGACCTCGGCGCGCTCGTGGCTGGATCCCGGTACCGCGGCGACTTCGAGGAGCGGCTGAAGAAGGTCCTGAAGGAGATCAGGACTCGCGGTGACATCATCCTGTTCATCGACGAGATTCACACGCTGGTCGGTGCCGGCGCAGCCGAGGGTGCGATTGATGCTGCGTCGATCCTCAAGCCAATGCTGGCCAGGGGTGAGCTGCAGACCATCGGCGCGAGCACGCTGGACGAGTACCGCAAGCACTTGGAGAAGGACGCGGCGCTTGAGCGCCGGTTCCAGCCGATCCAGGTGGCGGAGCCCACGATCTCGCACACCATCGAGATCCTCAAGGGCCTGCGCGACCGGTATGAGGCGCACCATCGGGTGACGATCACCGACGACGCGCTGGTGGCGGCCGCTCAGCTCGCCGACCGGTACATCAGTGACCGGTTCCTGCCCGACAAGGCGATCGACCTCATCGACGAGGCTGGCTCGCGGATGCGCATCCGTCGGATGACCGCTCCGCCTGACCTGCGGGACTTCGACGAGCGGATCGCCGACGTGCGCAGGGAGAAGGAGTCGGCGATCGACTCGCAGGACTTCGAGAAGGCTGCGTCACTGCGCGACACCGAGAAGCAGCTGATCGACAAGAAGGACCTGCGCGAGAAGGAGTGGAAGGCCGGCGATATGGATACGCCGGCTGAGGTCAACGAGGAGCTCATCGCTGAGGTTCTCGCGACTGCCACTGGCATCCCGGTGTTCAAGCTCACGGAGGAGGAGTCCCAGCGGCTGCTCCGGATGGAGGACGAGCTACACCGGCGCGTGATCGGCCAGAACGACGCCATCAAGGCGCTGTCGCAGGCCATCAGGCGGACCAGGGCTGGCCTCAAGGACCCCAAGCGCCCCGGTGGGTCGTTCATCTTCGCCGGGCCGTCGGGCGTCGGCAAGACCGAGCTGTCCCGGACGCTGGCCGAGTTCCTCTTCGGCGACGAGGACTCGCTTATCCAGCTGGATATGAGCGAGTACATGGAGAAGCACACGGTCTCGCGGCTGTTCGGTTCTCCGCCTGGCTACGTCGGTTACGAGGAAGGCGGGCAGCTGACCGAGAAGGTGCGGCGCAAGCCGTTCTCGGTCGTCCTCTTCGACGAGATCGAGAAGGCGCACGGTGACATCTTCAACTCCTTGCTCCAGATCCTGGAGGACGGTCGTCTGACCGACGCCCAGGGCCGGGTCGTGGACTTCAAGAACACCGTGATCATCATGACGACCAACCTCGGCACTAGGGACATCTCCAAGGGCGTCTCCGTCGGATTCGGCGCGGCCAGCGAGTCCCGCGGCTCGTACGACCGGATGAAGACCAAGGTCGGCGAAGAGCTCAAGCAGCACTTCCGGCCGGAGTTCCTCAACCGCGTCGACGACGTCATCGTCTTCCACCAGCTGAGCCAGGAGGAGATCTTCGAGATCGTCGACCTGATGATCAGCAAGGTTGACGAGCGGATGCGCGACCGGGACATGGGCATCGAGATCCGCCCGGCGGCCAAGAAGCTGCTGTCGGAGAAGGGCTACGACCCCGTGCTTGGTGCCAGGCCACTGCGCCGCACAATCCAGCGGGAGATCGAGGACCACCTGTCGGAGAAGATCCTCTTCGGGGAGCTGAAGGCCGGTCAGATCGTGATCGTGGACGCAGAGGGCACCGGCGAGGACACGAAGTTTGTGTTCAACGGCATCAACAAGCCGGCCGATGTGCCCGACGCGCCGCCCGTCGAGGAGGTCGAGACCAAGGCCGGAGCCAGCGGAGCCACTGCCACCGCGTCCGACTAGCCGACACCGGGCCGCTGCCTCAAGCGGCGGCCCGGGTCAGGCCGGCACACCAGCGCCGGGCCCGCCTCTCTCGCCAGAGGTGGCTCTCTCGCCGGGGAGTGCCAGGGATCCATCGGCACAGCGAATAATCAGTCCGTCATCGATCAGGGCAGCGAGTGCACGCGCTCGCTGCCCTGAGTCGTGCCAGGCCGCATCCAGGGCAGCGGCGGGGACAGGACCACTCGCGGCCCTGAGGACGGCGAGCAGTCGGCCGCGGCTCTGCCGGTCGCTGCCCTCGTAGCGTGCCGTCGGCCGTCGGCTAGTGGCAGCGGGCTGACCCTGACTAAGCCACGCGCACTGGGCGCGGACCGGGCAGTCGTGGCAGCGTGGGCGGGCAGCAGTGCAGACAAGGGCACCGAGTTCCATGACGCCCACCGACCACCGAGCCGCGAGCCTGCCGTCCACCGGCAGGAGCGACTCGGCGAGCCGGACTTCTGCCACCGTCAGCGCCGGACGCGGCAGGAAGTCGCCCAACACGAGCCGGGTTAGGACCCGGCGCACATTCGTGTCGAGCACGGGATGCCGTCGGCCGTAGGCGAAGGCGGCCACCGCGGCGGCCGTATACGAGCCAACCCCGGGCAGGCTGCGCAACTGGTCCGCCGAGTCCGGCACCTGGCCGCCGTGGCGGTTCGTGATGAACTCGGCGCTGGCATGCAGGCGGACAGCCCGACGCGGATAGCCAAGCCTGTCCCACTGGCGCAGCGCGTCCGCCGGGGTATCAGCCGCCAGCGCGGCCGGTTCGGGCCACCGCCCGAGCCAGGCAGCATGAGCAGGCAAGACCCGGCTCACGGGCGTCTGCTGGAGCATGATCTCGCTGACCAGGATTGACCACGGCGTCGCCGCTGGCTGACGCCACGGCAGGTCCCGCGCGCTTCCCGCGTACCAGCGCAGGACCGGAGCTGTGTACGGCGTCACCATCGTGGTCCGATCCTTCCACGATCAGGTACCGGCCGCACCGGAGCCGCGGCCCGATGTCTTCCTCCTGTGCGGCGCGCTGCCAGCGGAGCAGGTCGCGGAGCTGCTCGATGTTGGTGGTGCTCCGGTGCTCACTCGGCTACAGCGCGGCGGCCGGCGTCACGGGCGCCGAGGAGCGTGACGGCCACGATCCCGCTGGCGAACACGAGCGCAGCACAGATTGCGGCGCCGCGGTCGTGCGGAGGCCGGGCCGGCCAGATCCACGGCGTCGTCCAGTGCGCGGCCAGCACCGACTCGGTGGCCAGCCAGTAGGCCATCGGGCCGATCCACCCGAACGCGCCGCCGAGTGCCACGGCGGACAGCAGGCCGATGCCGGTCATCCCGCCGAGGTTGCGGAGCAGCGCGAGGGTGCCGCCGGGTAGCGCCCCGCCGGCGGCCCCGGCCGCCAGGGCGCCGAACGCCAGGGCGCCGAGCATGACGGCGGCGGCCAGCCGCAGCCAGGGCAGCCAGCGGCCGGTGGCGCGTTCGGGGTCGCCGAACGGGCCGTGGCTGGCAACCGCGATCACCGCGGCGGCCCCGGCCTCGATCGTCAACGGGATGAGGTCCTGTGCGGCCGCGCCGCCGACAATGTTCCACCGCCAGCGCAGCGCCGCCCAGAGCAGGGCGCCGAGCCCGGCCAGCAGCGCGAGAGCGGCCGGGGCGCGGCGGCTGAGCAGGTAGAGCCGCGCGAGCCGCAGCGAGGCGACGGCGGGCCGGGCGGCCAGTGGGACTGGGGCGGCTCCCGGCGGGGATCGGTGGATTCCGGCGGCGGTCATGGCAGCTGGCCCAGGGTGAGCTGGCCGGACCGCAGTGCGGCCAGATGGGCGTCGAGCCAGGCGTGCCGGGCGGCCTCAGGCAGCGCGGCGAGCCGCCGCGCCTCGACATAAACTGGCCCGGCTGGCGACCCTGGTCCGCTTGCGGACTCCGACCCGCGAACGAGCCCCTGCAGGTCTTCCCCAGCCCACGGCGGCAGCCCCAAGATGGTTAGCGCCTGGGGCTGCGCGGCGAACGGCAAGCCGGCGTGCTGCAGCAGGGCCGCCTGCACGGCCTGCTGCGCCTCGGTGCCGGCGCCGTTGGCCGCGCCCACGAACGCGTGCACCGACAGCAGCGGCAGCTCCTGGTCGAACTGCCCACCAGACCCGCGGGTCGCGCTCGGGAGTGTGTTGAACACGTCGAGCGGCACCCTCAGCACTGGCGGGGCGCCGCTGATCGTTACCGTCACGCCGCCGAGGTTCTCGAACATGCCGCTGGTGTACCGGCCAGCCACCTGGGCGACGCGCGCAGGCGCGCCGGGTAGGCCGGCGATCTCCGCGAGCACCGGCCGCAGGTCGGCTGCAACCTCCCGCAGGTAGCCGCGGTAGGCGGGGTTCAGGCACACCGGTACCCCGGCAGCCTGAGCGCAGACCGGGGTATAGCCGATCGGACGGTCATTGGCCGCGTCGTGCAGCGCCGGGATGACCATGCCATTGGGCGCAAGCCGGGCGGTCCGGACCAGCCCGGAGGCAGTCCCGGCCGCCGCCACTCCGGCCAGCGTGACCACCACAGCCGCCCGGCGCAGCCATGGTCCGCTGGCCCGGGCGGGCAGGCCCAGCACGCCGAGCACTGCCACGGCTATCCCGGCCAGGAACATTATCCGTGCGATCGGCAAGTCCGGCAGGTAGGGATAAAAGATCCCGGAGACCGGCTGGTAGTTGCCGTTGGCGTTGTTCGGCAAGATCAGCGGCCAGCCGCTGTTGTCACCGAACCCGTTCTGCGACGACACAATGACCGCCAGGAAGGCGCCGAACGCGGCCACCGGCGCGGCGAACCGGCTGGGGAAGAACGCGCCGACCGCGAACCCCGCGGCGCTGTACGCAGTCACCGCCGCGGCGCCGACCGCCACCCACCACCACGGCGGCGAGCCCAGGAGTCCCTGGCGGGCGTAGACGGCGAACATGACGCCCACGAAGACCAGGTAAGCGCCCACCGCCCAGATCGCGGCCGCGGCCCAGGCGGCGACCTGCGACGCCCAGCGCGGCCGGACGGCGCCGGCCACGAGGTCGGCGGTGCGGCGCCTGCCATCCCGCGACCCCATCCAGGCGGCCACGCCGGCCACGAACGGCGCGAAATCCATGAAGGTGCGTCCCTGCCCCATGTTCCAGAACGTGCGCAGCACCCAGTACGGCGGCGTGCCCGTTCCGAACCGGTAGGAGTCGAACCAGAACAACGCGGCGATCACCGGCAAGATCCACGGCATCGCGCTGCGGCGAAGCTCAATCCGCAGCAGCCGCGCCGCCGTCAGCGTAACCGCGCCGCCCGCGCGCGGCGGGCGGTGCCGGGGCAGAGCGTCGGTCGCGGCGGTCATGACCGCACTACCATGGCCGATCGGGCTGCGGCGAGCACCGCGCTGTAGCCACGCTCCAGCGGAGCATCGCCCGCCGCGGCGCTCCCCTCGCCCCGGGCAGTCAGCTCATCCGGGGCGCCGCTGAAAACAATCTTTCCGGCATCCATCAGCGCAACCTCACCGCACGCGGCGCCGACATCCTCGACCAGGTGCGTGGAGACGATCACGGTCGACCGCTCGCCCAGGTCGCGCAGCAGGGAGCGGAACGCCACCCGCTGCTCGGGATCCAGCCCGGCGGTCGGCTCGTCCAGCAGCAGCAGCTCCGGGTTGTTCACGATCGCCTGCGCTATCCCGACCCGGCGCAACATCCCGCCGGACAAGGTGCGCAGCCGCGACCGGGCCTTGTCGCCCAGGCCCACCCGCTCGATGGCCGCAGCCACGGCGCGCGGTACCTGGTGCGGCGGCATGTCCTTCAGCAGCGCGAAGTACTCGACGAACTCGGCGACGGTAAACCCCGGGTAGTAGCCGAGGTTCTGCGGCAGGTACCCGACCCGGCGCCGGATCTCCCGCCGCGGGCCGTAGGAGCCGGGGTCGCGGCCGAGCAGGCGCAGCGTGCCCGAGCTTGGCGGGATCACGGTCGCCATCATCCGTAGCAGCGTGGTCTTGCCCGCCCCGTTCGGTCCGAGCAGCCCGAACACCCCGGCCCCGGCCTGCAGGCTCACCCCGTCCACCGCCCAGGCCCGGCCGAACCGCCGGGTCAGATCGCTGATCTCTACGTTCATGACGTTCCTCTCGGGATACGGGTAGCAGCCCAGGCGATCGCGGCGCAGACGGCGGCGAACGCCAGGTAGGGAAGGACAAACGCGGTGTCGGTGACGACGGCGGTGAGCCGCCCGCTGGCGGACTGCCCGGCCAGCACGACGATCGCCCAGCCGGCCAGGCCCACGATCACGCCGACGTTCGCCGACCGCGCCAGCGTCGCCGCGGCCAGCGCGAGCGCGCAGACCGCAGTCATGGGGACCAGCCAGCCGAAGGTCACCGCCGCCGCGGCCCCCGTCGCGGCCGTCGCGGCAAGTCCCAGCGCCGCGTTCACCGCGAACACCGCCAGGGCCCGCACAAGCAGCACCATCCGGTCGCTGACCGCCATGCTCCGCGACAGTTCCCAGGCCGGGTCGATGCCCGGCCCGTAGGCGTACGCGATGCCGGCCGCCGCGACGGCCGGAGCCAGCAGCGGCACGAACGGCGTCCCGGTCCCCAGCGTGGCGAACAGCCCGGCCAACAGCACAACGGCGGTCGCGATCAGCCATCCGGCTAGCAGTGATGGCGTGGTCACCAGCGCCCGCGCCAGCCCCGGCGAGCGCAGCAGCCGCCCGGCGGCCCGCTCCGCCGGGCCGGGACGGCGGCGCCACACCTCTGCCGTTACGCCGAGCCAGACCCGCCCGAGATCTACGTCCATAGGCCAGGGGCCGTGGCCCGCCAGGCTCTCGTCGTGACCAGGCACCTTATGCCAGCCGGTCATCGCCCGCCTCCATCTCGCGCCGGCTCTCCGTGCCGCAGCGCCGCACGAAGTTGCATCCTCGCCCGGTGCGCGCGGCTTTTCACCGTGCCCTCGGGAACGCCCGTGAGCTCCGCCACCTGGGCGACCGGCCGGTCCTCGACATACATCAGCCGCCAGGCCTCCCGGTTCGGGCTGCCCGCCGGCCCGAGCGCGCTGACCGCCTCGGCCAGTTCGGCCCGGAGCACGGCGGCCTCCGCCGGGTCCGCTGCGTGCTGCCCGCGGGCGTCGACGACGGGCATCAGCAGGTCCGCCGGCCCGCGCCGGCGCAGGAACAGCGCAGCCTGCCTGCGAGCGATCCCCCAAACCCAGCCGCCGGCCGAGCCCGAGCCTCCGGGCCGGTAGCCGCCAGAGCCTCGCCACACCGCGAGGAACGTCTCTTGCAGCACGTCCTCGACCTCGGCCGCGGGGAGGACAGTGCGCAGGCGGGCAGCCAGCCACGGCGCATGCCGCGAGAACAGCTCTCGCAGCCCAGCGTCGTCACCGCCCGCCATCGCGGCGATCAGGTCGTCGTCGTCCATCGCTTCTCTATTGCGTTCTGGCGGCAATGGGTTCGCCCAGGCAGGCAGAGATTTCTTCGCCAGCTGCCCTGCAGGCCGGTCGTGCACATCGAGCCTCGCAACCGCCGGTCCAGACCGCGCGACGTGCAGGCGGCATCGGGCCGCCTCACCCTACGCGCCGCTGCCCTTGCCCTGCCAGCAGTCGCAGTCGGGTGGAGCTCGATATAGGTGGGGCCTAAGGCGGCCTGACTGACGAGCTCGGCTACGAATAACGCTCCATCAGCGCCGACTCGGCCAGGCGCGACAGCCCTTCCCGCACGCTTGTCGCCAGTGCCGGATCCACTCCCGTCACGCGTCGCAAGTCCTGGGCACTGGCCGACAGGAGCTTCTGGAGGCCGCCGAAGTGCTCGATAAGGGCGTCGGCGATCGCCTGCGGTAGCCGGGGGATCTGACCCAGCAGTCGGTAACCGCGGGAGGTGACGTGCTGGCCCAGGTCACCGGCGGCGCTCAGGCCAACCGCTGCAGCGACCGCGGCCAGATCGAGCAGCTCGTCGGCACCGAGCGCGGCCAGCAAGTCAGCGCCAGCCGAACCGGCGGAGCCGGCGGTCGCCGAGCTGGTGCCTGCTGCCGCGGTGGTCGGTATGGCGTCGCCCATCGCCATCAGCGGCTGCGGTGCGTAATCGCGGAGCAGCATGTCGCGTTCCCGTGTCGTCCCGGCAGTGAGCTCGTCGAGCTGCAGGCCCAGCAGGCCGCCGTCGGTGCCGAGCTCGACGAGGTAACCCCCGATCTCGTCCGTGACCCGCCTGACCATCTCCAGGCGCTGCGCAACGATAGCGAGATCACCGACCGTCGCCCTGTCCTCGATCTCCAGCGCCGACAGGGCGCTGGCGGCGTCGTCGAGACGGCGCTTGTACCGCTCGAGCGTTGCGAGCGCCTGGTGGGCGCGGGTGAGCAGAGCCGCGGAATCCTCGAGCACGTATCTGTCGCTGACGGTAAAGACGGCGATGGTCCGCATCGACTTGCTGACGGTGATCACCGGATAGCCCGTCTGCCTGGCAACGCGCTCGGCGGTCCGATGCCGCGTCCCTGACTCCTGCGTCGGCAGCCGCGGATCAGGCACCAGCTGGACAGCCGCCCGCAGGATGCGGGTGCCGCCGTGGTCCAGCACGACGGCGCCGTCCATCTTCGCGAGCTCACGCAGCCGCGTGGCTGAGAACTCGGCGTCGAGCTCGAACCCGCCAGAGCAGATCTCGCGCACAACCGGATCGAAGCCGATCACGATGAGCGCCCCGGTGTTGCCGCGGACGATCCGCTCCAGGCCATCGCGCATCGCCGTACCCGGTGCGACCATCGCGAGTGCGGCGCGCCGGCGCTCGTCTCGCCCGATGCTCATCAGCTGCACCTGCCTTCACGACGTCGCTTGTCACGGGCAGTCTAGCCATGGGACAGAACCGTAATTTCGCCTCCGCATGGAGGACCAGACACTGCCCGCGGTGGCACCGGATAATCACGCACGGCCAGCGGCGCCCTTAGTTACCGTCGCCCGAGGGCAGCGACGATGGCCGACTGCATATCGGCAACCTCAGTCACCATGAGCTGCGATCCGGCAGGCAGCGAACCCGAAAACGGCGAGCGGGCCGCCTTCGGCGGCTCCGCCAGATGCAAATGCGCAGGCTGGCCGGAACGGCCGGTTGAGCCCGCCCCGGCCGCTCGGCCTCCCCGGCCCGCCCAGCCCGAACCGGCCTGCGTGCCGTCAGCGGCTACCCCGGAACCGGCCGGGATGATCGCCCGCCGGAACCCCATCCGCTCGGCTTCGATGAGCCGCCGCTGGATCCCGGTCACCCGCCTGATCTCGCCCGCGAGGCCTACCTCGCCGATCGCGACGAGGTCCGGCGGCACGCTGAGGTCGGCCATCGCACTCGCGACGGCGAGGCCGACAGCCAGGTCGACTGACGGCTCGGTCAGCCGCACTCCGCCCACAGTGGCGGCGAACACGTCCCGCTTGCCGATGCCGAGGCCAGCTCGCCGCTGAAGAACTGCGAGCATCATGCCGACTCGGGCTGAGTCCAGCCCGGAGACCACCCGCCGCGGCGGCAGGTCACCCGCCGTGTCGCAGACCAGCGTCTGCACCTCGGCCAGCAGTGGCCGTCTGCCCTCCAGCGTCACGGTTACGCAGGTGCCTGGCACCGGATCGTGCCGCTCAGACAAGAAGAGCCCGCTCGGATCGGCTAGCCCGGTCAGCCCGAACTCGCCCAGCTCGAAGCAGCCGAACTCATCCGTCGGGCCGAATCTGTTCTTCAGCGCGCGCACCATCCGCAGTTGCCCGCGCGCATCACCGTCGAAGTGAAGGACGACATCGACGAGGTGCTCCAGGGTGCGCGGACCGGCGACCGAGCCGTCCTTGGTGACGTGCCCGACCAGCACGGTCGTGAGCGTGCGCTGCTTGGCCAGCGCCGTCAGTGCCGCGGTGATCTCCCGCACCTGGGTGACGCCTCCCGGCACACCATCGACTCCGGCCGCGCTGATCGTCTGCACCGAGTCCACTATCAGCAGCGCTGGGTCGACGGCCTGGACGTGTCCGAGGAGAGCGCCGAAGTCGGTCTCGGCGGCCAGGTACAGCGAGTCACTGATCGCGCCGATCCGGTCGGCGCGCAGCCGTACTTGCGCGACAGACTCCTCGCCCGTCACGTACAGGACGCGGCGGGACGCCGCGGCGAGCGCGCCCGCCTCCAGCAGAAGCGTCGACTTCCCGACACCAGGCTCGCCTGCGAGTAGCACGACGGCACCAGGTACCAGTCCGCCGCCAAGCACGCGGTCGAGCTCGGACATGCCCGTCGGAACGGCCTTGGCGGCCGCGGCATCGACCTGGCCGATAGGCACGGCCGCCGTCCCCGGCTGGGCCGCCCGCAGCTGGGCACGGGAGGTCGCCCGGCCGAGGTCCTCGCCGCGCCCCTCGATGACTGTGCCCCAGGCCTCGCAGTCGCCGCAGCGGCCTACCCATTTCGACGTCCGCCAGCCGCAAGCCGAGCATTCGAACGCGGTCGCGGTTGCAGATCTCGGCATGCTGGGAACGTACAGCCTGGCGCTGACAGCGGGCTGCCAACGGCAGCCCGGCTCGCCGAGACGCATAAGCTTGAACGACGGGGGGCTCCGCCCTTCGTGGCCCCCCGATAAACTTCGGTGGGTAAAGGAGAATCGATTTGCGCAGGTCACCCGCGTGACAGCCATAAAGATCGCGCTGTCGACCGCCTCGGTGTTCCCGGAGCGAACCCCGGACGCCTTCGAGACGGCGGCCCGGCTAGGCTACGACGCGCTCGAGGTCATGGTGACCGCTGACCCGGTTAGCCAGGACGCTTCCGTATTGCGGAAACTGTCGGATTATCACGGCATCCCCGTTGTCGCCGTCCACGCGCCCAACCTGCTCATCACTCAGCGAGTGTGGGGCCGCGACCCCTGGACGAAGCTGGTGAAATCGCGTGAGCTAGCGGAGGCACTAGGGGCGCGCGTCGTGGTCGTCCATCCGCCGTTCAGGTGGCAGCGCGAGTACGCCAAGGACTTTCAGATCGGTATCGCGGAGATGTCCGAGCACGGCAATGTGGCGTTCGCGGTCGAGAACCTCTATCCCCTCCTGCGCGGCGAGACCGAGATCGCCGCCTACGCTCCGCACTGGAACCCAGTCGAGATGGAGTCCGCTGCCGCCACCCTCGACGTCTCGCACGCAGCCGTGTCTGGTTCCGACGTCCTGGCCATGGCCGAGGCACTTGGCGACCGGCTCGCACATGTGCACCTGGGCGACGGCACCAAGCCTGGTTTGCCGGACGAGCACCTGGTGCCCGGCCGTGGCACGCAGCCCTGCGCCGAACTGCTGCGCTGGCTCAGCGATACCGGCTATGAGGGTCACGTCGTACTTGAGGTCAGCACGCACCGGGTGCCGACGCTGGCGGATCGCCAGGCCGACCTGGCCGAGTCGCTGGACTTCGCCCGCCGCCACCTCAAGGGCAACCCGGCCACGGCCGGCCGCCCCGTCTGATCGGCTAGGCCTCGAGTATCAGCGTCACTGGCCCGTCGTTGATGAGCTCGACTTGCATGTCTGCTCCGAACACGCCTGTCTCGACGTGCGCACCGAGCCCGCGCAGCGCCGCCGCGAACGCCGTAACCAGCGGCTCGGCGACCGGTCCTGACGCCGCAGCGCCCCAGCTCGGCCGCCTGCCCTTGGCTGTATCGGCGTAGAGGGTGAACTGGCTGATGACCAGCAGCGGGGCGCCGACATCGGCGCACGACTTCTCGTCGGCCAGGATCCGCAGGTAATAGATCTTCCGGGCGAGGACGGCAGCCGTCTCAGCGGTGTCACTGTGTGTGACCCCGATCAGGACGACCAGGCCAGGCGCGCCTAGCCGGCCAATCACTGCGCCATCCACGCTGACGCTCGCGCTGCTGGCACGCTGCACCACGGCTCGCACGAGTCCGAATTCTCGCACGCGATGCTGCCCGCAGACCCGCGCCGCCGACGATATGACCTGCATATTAGGACGGAACGCGGCCGCGTAGACTGCGGTAGCTCGCAACGCAGCGGTGCAGGAAGGGCGCGAATCCGGATGACGGCACACGTTGCCATGAAAGCTCAGACACGGCCAGGCAGGCCCGCGCAGGCCACCCTGATCACGGTCGCCCCCACCGGCGCGGAGTCCGAAAAATCCGCGGTCCCCGCACTGCCGGTCACTCTTGAGGAGCTTGTCACCACCGCCACGGAGTGCCGCGAGGCGGGCGCAGCCGTGATCCACGTCCACATCAGAGACGCCGATGCCAAGCCGACACTGGATCCCGGCCGGCTCAAGGAGACGGTGCACGCGCTGCGCGAGGCCACCGACCTGATCGTCCAGCTGTCGACGGGAGGGGCCGTCACCGACAGCTTCGACCGGCGGCTGGCCGTGCTCGATGCAGGCCCGGATGCGTGCTCGCTGACCTGCGGCACCGTCAACTTCGGCAACGACGTCTTCATGAACCCGTGGGGCTTCATGAAGGACCTCTACGCCAAGACGCAGGCGCTGGCCGTGGTCCCGGAGTTCGAGCTCTTTGACTTCGGCCACATCGCGGCGCTGCACCGGCTGCTTGGCGAGCTGGGCGAGCCGGCTGGCGGCCACATCCATTGTGACCTGGTGATGGGCGTGCCAGGCGGCATGCCCGGTGACGCCGCGACCCTCGTTCAGGCGGTTTCCGCGTTGCCAGCGGGTGCGACCTGGTCAGCGACGGGGATCGGAAAAAGCAGCGTTCCCGTCCTGTTTGCCGCCCTGGCGGCAGGTGGCCACCTACGGGTCGGCATGGAAGATACGGTCACCTTCGCCCGCGGTCGCCCGGTGGCGAGCAACGCCGAACTGGTGGAGCGGGCCGCCGCTGCCGCTGACCTGGCCCAGCGGCCGGCGATGAGCCCGGCCGACGCGCGCGCGATGCTGGGGGTGCCCGATGGCCGCTGACCGCCTGGTCGCCGACGGACTGCTAGCTGTCGGACTCGTGGCTGACAACCCTGTGCTGGCCGAAGTCGTCCGCTCCGGCTTCGTTGAGTCCCGGCACCGCGGCGCCATAGCTGCCCTCGCCGCCGACGGCAGCGTACTGCTGGCGGCTGGCGCGGCTGACGTTCCGATGTTCCCCCGCTCATCGAACAAGCCATTCCAGGCTGCGGCCATGCTGCGCTGCGGGCTCAAGCTTGACGGCGAGCTGCTCGCGCTCGCGGCAGCCAGCCACTCTGGCGAGGACTTCCACGTCGACGGCGTCCGCGCGATCCTGGCTTCGGCAGGGCTGTCCGAGGACGACCTGCAGTGCCCGCCGGACTACCCGCTGGACGAGCAGTGTCAGCGCGCCATGATCGCAGCCGGGGCGGACCGCGACCGAATCCACATGAATTGCAGCGGCAAGCACGCGGCGATGCTTGCTACATGTGTGGCCGCCGGGTGGCCAACAGAGAGCTACCGCGATCCCGCCCATCCGCTGCAGGCGTACATCAGGGAAACCATCGCCAGGCTGGCAGGCGAGCCGGTCGCGGCGATCGGCGTCGACGGCTGCGGAGCGCCGCTGATGGCGATCTCTGTCACCGGGCTGGCACGGGCATTCCGCGCCGTCGTGCTCGCCGAGCCTGGTACTGCGGAACGGGCTGTGGCCGACGCCATGCGCGCGTACCCGGAATGGACGTCGGGTACGGCCAGACCCGAGCGCGCCCTGATGTCAGCAGTTCCGGGCCTGCTGCTGAAGTCGGGCGCCGAGGGCGTCGAGGGGTTCGCGCTCGCCGACGGCCGGGCGGGCGCCTTCAAGACTGATGACGGTGCCGCCCGCGGCCGGGTTCCGGTCACCGTCGGCCTGCTCCGCGGGCTTGGCGCAGAGGCCGAGCCGGGCGCCGATCGGGATGCGCTGGCGGCGCTTGCCTCGAGCCCCGTCTATGGCGGCGGCCAGGTTGTCGGGGAGATCAGGGCGACGAGTCAGCTTCTTGGCGGGCCACAGCCGGGGATTTAGGCAACACGCTGGTGCCGGGAGCCGGGCTGCTTGGCGACGGGCTCGGTGACGGCGGCGGCGAGGTAATTGAGCTGGGCAAGCTGACCAGGCAGCTTGAGTTCAGGCCGCCGGCCGGGAAGGCCATGGCCAGCCCGTCGGCGATGTACAGCGCCCTCTTTTCGTACCCGGCCGAGGTGTAGTGGATGCCGTCGTTGATGAACCAGCCCGGCTTGGGCAGCGCGGCCCAGTTGAACACCCGCATGTTCGGGTAGCGCGCACACGCCCGCATAAGAGCGGTGTTCCACTTCTGCATGTCGCCCTCGGAGTACGGGCCCGAGTGCAGCAGCGAGATGACGTTCACCCACATGACAGGCTCGCCCTTGGTGACGGTCATCATCTCGCTGATTCTGGCGGCCAGGTCGACGTTGGATCCCACCGCAACGTCTGCCGTGTCGTTGGTGCCAAGGGCAAGCACCCAGCAGCCGGAGAAGCCGTCCCTGATGAGGTGTTTGGCCGCGTCGTAGGCGTTCGTCGTGCCCGGCAGCACCTCCACCACCGAGCGCGCGCCGGTGATGTCGGTGTACACCGTCTGCACGCCTACGTCTTCGTAGCGAGCCTGGATCCGCTGGCCCCGGTCCGGGAGGTAGTCCGACGAGATGAGGCCGTCTGATGTCGAGTCGCCTATGTGCGCGACAGATGTGCACGACGTCCGCAGCTGGTCCTGCTGGAGCGGTCCGGAGTCCGCGCCCGGTGACGGGCTCTTACTCGGTGCGGCGTGCTTGGTATGGGCGCGGCTGACCGAGTTAGTGGTGGCCGACAACGCTCCGGAGCCTCCGCCGAGCGCCGCCGCGCCGGATGCAGCCGCGCCGGACGCAGCCGGCACGGCGACCAGACCAGCGAGACCCGCGCACGCCACCACGAGGACTCCCACCGCGCCGACCGCCGCGGTCAGTCGGGACACGCCGAGATTCGCGAGCTGCCGGCCTCGGATCCGGTGCCAGGCCCGGGCGATCGCGCCGTGCCGGACAGGCTCTTCGACGAACTTCCATGACAGCGCCGCGATACCGATGCTGGCCGCGATCTGGCCAGCCGCGCGAGCGAGGTTCTCTGTGCCGTTGGCGGGGGTCGTCAGCACAATGACCGGGTAATGCCAGAGGTAGATGCCATAGGAGCGGACGCCGATCCAGCGCAGTGGCCGCCAGCCGAGTACTGCGCCCGTCACGCTGCCAGGACAGGCGGACGCGGCGACCGCGGCGGCAGTGGCGAAGCTGAGCACGACGATGCCGCCGCGATACAGGAATGGCGAGTACTGGCCGACGCGCCAGACCATCAGTGCGATGACGACGAGCCCGGCCATGGACGGCACGTCGAGCACCCGTGTCCAGGCCCGGCTGGCGCGCGACGCCACGATGCTTGGCCACACCATCGCCAGTGCCGCGCCGATCAGCAGCCCCGCGGCCCTGGTGTCGGTGCCCTCGTAGATCCGGGTCGCGTCGACCGCTGGGTGGTAGAGCGCGTACATGGCGACCGCGGAGGCGGCGGCAAGCGCGAGCGTCGGCAGTGCCAGCCAGCGGAGGGCGGCGGTGCTGCGGTGGCGGAGGCACAGCAGGCCGAGCAGCAGCAGCCAGGGCCAGATCAGGTAGAACTGCTCCTCGACTGCCAGCGACCAGAGATGGTCGAGCGGCTGCGGTGGCGCGAATCGCGAGAAGTAGGACTGGCCACCCGCGATGAGATACCAGTTACTTGAGTAGGTCGCCGCCGCCGCCACGGCACCGCGCAGGCTGTCAAGACGCGCCCGGTCCAGGAGCGTGACCCACGCGGTGACGATCGCCAGCATGACGAATAGCGCAGGCAGGAGGCGGCGGGCGCGCGCGAGCCAGAACTTGGCCAGTTGCAGATGCCCGGTTCGCAGCCATCGGTTGAGCAGCAAGTCGGTGATCAGGTAGCCGCTCAGGGTGAAGAAGACGCCGACCCCGAGCAGGCCGCCCGGCGCCCAGCTGAATTGTTCATGGAACGCAATGACAGCGAGGACCGCGATGGCTCGGAGGCCGTCGAGCCCCGGCATGTAGCGCTGATCCGAGCCAACTGGCTTCGGCATGGTCCCCCCTGGCTAAACCCCCGCGAGTGCCGGGAGGGGAACTACCCGCAGTAGTCTTATGACTACGTATTGTGCTTGACAAGAGATGGGAATGGTTCAGGTCGGCCTGCCGACACGTCGTCGTGCGGCTGGCCGACCTGCGTGAGGCCCTAGCTGACCAGCGGGCCCGTGCTGTGGCCGTCCGCCGGAAATGCACGTGAAAGGGCGCCGGCAATCGCCGCCGCGCGAATGGCGTACCCCGCAGACGTGTAATGGATTCCGTCGCTCAAGTGCCAGGCCGGCTGGACCATACCGGCCCAGTTGAAGATCCGCATGTTCGGGTACTGCTTGGCCGCCTGCACGAGCGCTTGATTCCACAGCTGCATGTTGGCCTCAGACCATGATCCGCTACTGAGGGCGGTCTGCGTGTTGACCCACATGACCGGTGCGCCATGGGCGGCCGCCATCATCTCCTGGATGCGGGCCATAAGGCTGACGTTGGATCCCGCCGCGACGTTGGCGGTGTCGTTGGTGCCGAGGGCGAAGACCCAGCAGCCACGGAAACCTGACTGATACCAGGCACTGGCGACTCGGTAACCATTGATTTGTCCGGGCATCTGCTCGACGATCGACCGGCCGCCTGAGGCATCAATCTGAACGTTCCGCACGCCGACATCGTGGTACTGCGCGGCCAGGCGCTGCGCCGGATTCGGCAGCCACGTCGGTGAGACCATGCCCACCGAGGTCGAGTCGCCAATATGCGCGACAGACGTGCACGAGGTCTGCCGGCTGCCTGCAACGCCCCGGCCGCCCGCTTGCTGGCAGCCTGACGGGCCCGGCTGGCCGGGGCGGCGAGCGCCCGCGCTGCGGGCTGCCTGATACGCACCGGCTTGCTGGCTGCGGCAGCCGGCGCACTGCTGAATACGCCGGCGAAGGCCGCGCTGAGCAGCGCGACCACGACAACTGCGACCAGGCTGGCGGCAATGCCAAATCGCTGCGAGCTGCGCGAGCGCGGTGTGCCACGCGACGGGCGCCAGGCCATGTGAGCCTCCATTCCAGATCGTGACGCACTAGAAAGCGCGTTAAATCGCGTCTTAGTGCACGGGTCCGCGCTCGCGGCGCTAACCAGGACGTGGCCAGGTATGGGCAGGCCCGGCAGCGGGTTGGCTATCGCGCGCTGCCGTACTACAGGGAACGCCGCCTTCGGCGAGCCCGATTCCACGTGTGGCAAACCGCGACGCCCACCAGGACGTCCCGATTACTCCGTGTTTGCAACCACTCTCGGCTGGTCATCAGCTAGCCGTCGGGCCACGCTTAAGGGGCAAGCTGTGACGCGCCTCACTCAACCGACGTACCTTTTGCGGGCAATTACGAAGCGGCGGCCAGGACGCCATAGGGTGGCAGTTGCCACAGTGCCGCCCTTAATAGGACGCCAGTTCCACCCTGACGCCCTATGCGTGCAGGACCAGCCGCCGTGTTTGCAGTTGCAAGCACCACGGTGCAAGACTGAGTTCATGAGTCCCGTGAACGTTGGCGCCATCGGCTCCTACATCAGGGAGCAGCGCGAGCAGGCCAAGATCTCGCTGCGCCAGCTTGCGCAGTCGGCTGGAATCTCGAACCCCTACCTCAGCCAGATCGAGCGCGGGCTGCGACGGCCGAGCGCCGACATCCTCCAGCAGATCGCCAAGGGGCTGCGCATCTCGGCCGAGGCCCTATACGTCCAGGCGGGCTTCCTGGAAGACCGTCCGCCGGGATCGGTGGTCCGGGAGGCCGTCCTGACCGATCCCGAGCTGACCGAGCGGCAGAAGCAGATGCTCATCGAGGTCTACGAGTCGTTCCGGAAGGAAACTGCCATCGCCAGGGCCGAGGCCGGCGAGCTGATCGACGACCAGGCCGGGCTCTCGCCGGACGAGGCAGCGCTCACCTGGCCGGAGAACCTCAGCCCCGCGGCCCTTTCCGGGCGGCCGCGCGCGCTCGCGATCGCGCCCGTAGGGCCGGATGACAGTCGGGCCGGCGGCGGGGACGTGCCTAGCGCCGAGAACGACGACGATGACTGGCTCGATCAAGACCCGGCAGACCCGGCTGAGCAGGCCGACAATCCGTGGCACCCGCGCGCGGGTGACGTCGGCCAGGGCGGTACGGTCCATCAGTTCCCGCCACCGTCTCAGACCAGGTAGCGTGACGCCGTGAACTCCATTGTGGACCTGTCTGCTATGTCGGTAGTGGATATCTTCTTCTGGGTGCTGCTGCTTGGCGCCTTCGTGGTCGAGGCCTGGGCATTCGTCGACGCGATCCGGCGGCCCAAATCCGCGTTTCCCGCGGCGGGCAAGCAAACCAAGCCGCTCTGGCTCGTAATACTGGGCGTTGCCCTCGTGATCGGTATCGCCGGCGCCGTAAATCGGCTCCAGCTGATTAACATCATCCCGATCGTGGCGTTCGTGGCCGCGGCGATCTACCTCGTCGATGTCCGGCCTAAGATCAAGTCGACTAAGTCGAGTTCATCTCATCAGGGCCCGTACGGACCCTGGTAGCCGCGAGCGGAGTCTCGTCGTGACCGAAGCACAGCCGTGACCGAAGCACAGTGGCGCACGCACCGGCTTGAGCTCGACGATCAGACCTTGCGCGAATGGGACGCCGTCGTGCTGCATTCTGGCGAGGATGGCATCGTCCTGGATCGCTCGGCGTTCTACCCCGGCGGCGGCGGCCAGCCGCCGGACGAGGGCGTGCTCCTGTGGGGCGGCGTTCAGACCCGCATTGCGGGCGCGCGCAAAGGCGACGATCTCTACCTGATACCTGCAGACGGCGATCCCCTTCCCCCGGCCGGCACGACCGTGCGCGGTGCCGTGGCCGATGATCGGCGGACGGCGCTGATGCGCACGCACTCGGGCCTGCACGTCCTCTGCGGAGTTGTCTTCCGCGACTATGGCGCGCTCGTGACCGGCGGGAACATGGAACCCCTCACCGCGCGAATGGATTTCGACCTGCCCGAACTGCCAGAGGGCTTCCGTGATGCCGTCGAGGGCGCCTGCAACGCCGAGGTCGCGGCCGACCGGCGGATCGAAGCGCGCGTGCTGCCGCGCGCTCAGGCCTTCGAGCTGCCAGACATCATCAGGACCGCGACCAACCTGGTGCCAGCCGAGGTCGAAGACGTCCGCATCATCGACATCGTGGGCCTCGATCAGCAGGCCGACGGCGGCACTCACGTGGCCAGCACCAAGCACATCGGCCGCATCGACGTCGCCAAGATCGAGAACAAGGGACGCGGCTTCCGGCGGCTGCGGATCAGGATCGCCGACTAGCAGCGCTTCGGCCCTTCACCAGTCCTTCCCGGCTGCCAGCGCTGACGGCCTGCTTGCGCAGACGGGCGCTGACGGCCTGCTTGCGCAGACGGGCTGGCCGTACGCGGGCCCGTGAAATGCTCGGCTCCCAACGGACATGTAACCGGTGTCGAAGGGAGCAGTCTTGCTATCTCCGCCTGACGTCGTAGAGACCAAGCGACGGCACCGGTTCGAGGAACTGTACGTGGCACACCGGGTCCCGGTGCTCGGATATGCCTTGAGGCGTACAGACAACACAGACGATGCGGCCGACGTACTGGCTGAGACATTCCTGACCGCCTGGCGGCGGCTGGATGAGGTCCCGGCGGGCGAGCAGGCCAGGCTCTGGCTGTACGGCACGGCCCGGCGCGTCCTGGCCAATCACCACCGCGGCGAGCGACGACGGCTGGCACTGGCCGACCGGCTCAAGACCGAGTTGGCGGTGTCCTATCGGCAGCCCGACCACGCAGGCGGCGTAGCCGATATCACGGCAGCATTCCGCCGGATACCAATGCCCGATCAGGAACTGCTGGCGCTCGCGGGCTGGGAGGGACTTGACCCGGGCCAGATCGCGGCCGTCGTGGGTTGCTCGCGCAACGCGGCCAGGATCAGGCTGCACCGGGCTCGTCGGCGCCTGGCAGCCGAACTCGGCCAGCCGGCCGCTCATACCGGCCCGGCCAGCGCAGACGTGGCCCGCGCGGACGTGGCCCGCGCAGACGTCAGGAACGGAGACCCCGCATGAACCCGCTCAGCCAGATATCCCCGGTGACGGACGCCGAGGTGGCATACCTTGTCCGGGCTGACACACTGGCCGCGCTCGGCGACGACATCGCCCGCGCGGCGACGGCGCCGGTCGCTGATGGGTCGTTCGAGCCCCGCGGCCTGAGGAGCAGTCGTGGCGCGAGGCCGCGGCGGCTGCGCAAGCGCCTGCTCATCGGCGTCCCCGTGGCCGCCGCCCTAGCCGTGGTCGGCCTGATCGCCACGTCGGCCGGCGCGCCGGGCCAGCACATTGGCCCGGTCTCCGTCGGCCCGCCCAAGGCCCAGGCCGCGGCGCTCTCGTTCACCAGGGACGGCCGCTTCATCGACGTCATCGTGCGGAATCCGATCGCTGACCCGAAGCGCTACCAAGCCGAGTTCGCCAGGTACCACCTCAACATCGGCCTCACGCTTGTTCCCGCCTCGCCATCGATTGTCGGCACACTGGTGGCCGAGAGCCTGTCGGCTGGCGCGGGGCAGCTCACGCCGATTACCGCCGTAGGCAAGTGCTACACCGGCGGCGGCGGCAACGTGTGCCCAGTCGGCGTGAAGGTGCCGATCGACTACCGGGGCACTGCGACGCTGGTGTTCGGCCGGGCGGCCAGGCCCGGCGAGCAGTTCGAGTCGGCTGGCGAGGCAACCGCTCCAGGCGAAGCCATGCACGGGTTGCACTACCAGGGCAAGACAGTCGCCGCGGTGCTCGCCATGCTGGCCAGGCGAGGCATCACAGTGCCGCAATGGCGTGTGCAGCGCGCTGGACAGTGCTTCATGGAGAGCCGGCGCAGCGTTCCGGGGAACTGGCTGGTTTATGGCGCCGTGCCGTGGGCCCGTGGTGAAGTGCTGCTCTGGGCGGCTAAGACGCTGCCCGTCCCCATGTGCTCTGGGGTCCGCGCTTCGCCAGCACCGTCGCCGTCCTCCTCGGCCCGATAGCGGCGAGGCGACCGTCAGCTCTGGCCAGGTCTCGCGAGGGCGGGCCTGGCCAGAGCGCACGGGCCGGAGGCAGATTGCGTCGCCTGGGCCAGATTGCGTCGCCTGAGCTGTGCGAGCGTCGTCAGTGCAGCGGAAAGACCAGCAGCGCCGCTGGGATTGTCACGATGGCGGCGGAAACTGAGATGACAAGGGCGACCAGGGCGGGGCTAAGCCCGGGCGCGGGCCGCAGCAACCTGATCACCCGGGCGGTGACCTCGCACTCCTCCGCCCGGCTGGCCGCGGCAAGCGCGCCGGACGGGATGCCGCCGCCGCCTGCTGCCCCGACACGCAGGAGCGCGGTCGCGAGCTCTCTGGCCGGCCGCTGCTGGCGCGCCCGGTCGTCTGCGTGCATCTCTACCAGGAGGCCAACTGCCCGGTATGCCTGTCGGGCGATGGCTGCCCAGCGGAACGCGCTCAGGAGCGCGAGGAACGGCAGCAGCACGAGGTCATGTCGCTCACGCAAATGGGCCCGCTCATGCGCGAGCACGGCCGCGAGCTCGTCGGCGTCCAGCAGGTCAAGCGTGCCGGCGCTGATCACGATCGCCGAGCGCAGTCCCGGCAGGCAGTATGCAGCGGCGGCCGGATGGTCGACGACGAGGGCCCCCGGCACCTTCGGGTCGCCATGTGCGAGCAAACTCAGCAGCTCGCGCTGGCGCTGGCGGGCATGCAGCACCGAGGCCGACGCCGCGACCAGGATCCAGCACAGCACCGCGAGCAGCGCAAGACCGGCTCCGAGGCACGCAAGGCGAACAGCGCCGAGCAGATCGGGGACAGGACTCAGCCCGCCGGTCCGCGCAATGCCGGCCAGCCGGTCGAGCGCACCGCTCGCGACGGCAGCCCCTGGCGCTGTCACGCCGAAGCCGATGAGGGCGCCGACGGCAGCGATGCCCCAGCCCAGACCGAGCGCCTGCCAGAGCACGATCGCGGCGGCGGGCGACCGGCGCGGCCAGGAGGCGGCGGCTAGTGCGCTCGCGCCTGCGACGCAGCCGATGGCGACCGCGGCGAGGATAAGTACGGCAGTGGACACGACCTCAACCCCGGGCAGCCCCGCCGAGCGCTCCGAGGGCCCGCAGCAGTGCCTGAGCCTCAGTGCCGGACACACTGCGGGCGAACCTCGCCAGCGCAGCCTGTCGGTCCCCGGTCTGGTCAAGAGCACTTAGCATGAGCTCGGTCACGTATGCTTCCCGGCTTTCGGCGGCACGGTAGTGCCACGCACGGCCATTGCGCTCTCGGCGGGCGAACCCCTTCTTGGCTAGCCGATCGAGAACTGTCATCACGGTAGTGTGAGCCAGATCACGATCAGTGAGCAGGCCGCTCACCTCACGGACGCTCAGCGGGTCGGCGGCCTCCCAGAGCACGTCCATTATCGCGCGCTCCAGCTCTCCAAGTCGGTTCACCCCGCAATTCTACGTGGTTCGGCGCGACCTCTCCAGGGCAGGAGGCGGCCGCCAGCGCTACCGTGCGTTTGTGACCGTCCCGCGCATCGGCGTCAGCGTTGACCTCGTCATCTTGACCGTCCGGGCTGGCCAGCTGGCCACCCTCGCCTGGCGCCGTGACGGCGATCCCTATGCGGGCATGCTGGCTCTGCCGGGCGGCTTCGTCCGGCTCGACGAGGACTTGCCGGCTGCGGCGGCCCGTGTCCTGGCCGAGCGTGCTGGCCTGCCGGGCGAGCCGGTGCACCTAGAGCAGCTGCAGACCTACGGGTACCCGGACCGGGACCCCACCAGGAGGGCGGTGTCAGTCGCGTACCTCGGCCTGGCCCCGGACCTGCCTGCACCGGACCAGCCGCAGATGAGCTGGCAGCCGGTCAGTGCCCTGACCCGGATGGCCTTCGACCACGCAAGGATCCTTCAGGATGGCGTGGAGCGGGCGCGCTCCAAGCTTGAGTACACCTCGCTGGGAGCCGCGTTCTGCCGGGACGAGTTCACGGTGGCCGAGCTTCGGCGCGTGTATGAGATCGTCTGGGGCACGCCGCTCGATCCGCGTAACTTTCACCGCAAGGTCACCGGCGCCCATCATTTCCTCGTGGAGACCGGCGAGGTCACCGCGTCAGGCGGCGGTAGGCCAGCCCAGCTCTACCGGCGCGGTGGCGCGGCGCTGCTGCATCCGCCCATGCTTCGGCCGCGCTGGCATGGTGATGGTCGGGCACTACCCTGAAAGAGATCAGGCACCTGATCAGCAGGACACGATCAGGAGGACAACGGTGTCCGAGCAGTACCCGCGTTTCCGTCCGATTCTCGACCAGTTCGCCGGCTATAGGCCAGGCAAGGCGCCGACGCCCTCAGGCGGGCGCACCTTCAAGCTGTCGTCGAATGAGTCGCCCTACGATCCGCTGCCCTCAGTCAGAGCCGTGCTCGCCGACGCGGCCGCGCATATCAACAGGTACCCCGACAGCGGCGCGGCTGACCTGACCGAGGCCATCGCCAGCCGGTTCGGCGTGCCGGCCGAGCACATCGCCGTCGGCTGCGGCTCCGTCGGCATCGCGCAGCAACTGCTGGAAGCGGTTGGTGAGCCGGGCGCCGAGGTTATCTACGCCTGGCGGTCGTTCGAGGCTTACCCGTACCTCACCGATCTGGCGAACGCTACCTCCGTGCAAGTGCCGCTCGTCAGCTACGGTCACGACCTCTCCGCCATGGCCGCGGCCATCACCGACCGGACCAGGCTCATCTTCGTCTGCACGCCGAACAATCCGACCGGCACGCCGATACGGCACGGCGAGCTCGAGGAGTTCTTGGATCAGGTGCCGGCCGACTGCCTCGCTGTCATCGACGAGGCCTACGTCCAGTACGTACGCGACCCTGACGTCGCCGATGGCCTGCGGCTGTACGCTGAGCGGCCGAACGTGGCCCTACTGCGGACTTTCTCCAAGGCGTACGGACTGGCCGGCCTGCGGGTTGGCTTCCTGATCGGGCACGCGCCGGTGGCGCAGGCCGTCCGCAAGACGATGCTCCCCTTCGCCGTGAATTCGCTGGCTCAGGCCGCCGCCATCGCGTCCCTGGCGGCCGAGTCCGAGCTGCTGGAGCGGGTGGAGCTCGTCGTCAAGGAGCGGGACCGGATCCGGCTCGAGCTGCTCGGCGACGGCTGGACGGTGCCGCCCACGGAGGCCAACTTTGTCTGGTTGCCGCTGGGGGACCGGTCGGCTGACTTCGCCGAGCACTGCGACGCCGCGGGCGTCAGCGTCCGGCCGTACCCCCCCGACGGGGTGCGGGTGACCATCGCCGATCCCGAGGCGAACGACGCCTTCCTCACGGCGGCGGCGCGCTACTCCCGCCGCGCCTAGCCCGCGGAGTTGATGACCGCCAACGGAATGGGAACGGGGCTGCCTTCCGACGCTGCCGTCCGACCGACGCGGTCGCCCCGATACTCCAGAATGGGGGCATGGACACGCTAGCGGTACTCGCGGCCGGGCCGCGGGCCGTCGTGCTGCGGGCGGCGACCCATGCCGACGTGCCAGCCGTCGTCGACCTGATCGCGGCTGACCAGCTCGGTGCTACCAGAGACGGAGTGCGGGACGAGGCGGATCTGGCTGCCTACACTGCCGCGTTCCAGAGCATCGACGCTGATCCGGCGCACCTGCTCCTCGTCGCCGAGCAGGACGGCCAGATCGTCGGAACCTTCCAGCTGTCGTTCCTGCCTGGCCTTGCCCGCCGCGGCGCACTGCGCGCGCAGGTCGAGGCCGTCCGGGTCGCGGACAGCCACCGCGGCTCTGGAGTCGGAGCTGCCATGATGCGCTGGGCAATCGACGAGGCCAACCGTCGCGGCTGCTCGCTCGTGCAGTTGACCAGCGATAAGGCAGGAGTAGGGGGGTCGTCGGGGGTGTCCCCCCGACTGTGGCGCGCGCTGATGCGCACCGCTTTTACGCTCGCCTTGGGTTCGTGGCCTCGCACGAGGGGATGAAGCTGGCCCTGTGATTGACGACACCGTGATCGACGACACTGTGATTGACGACACCGTGATCGATGGCGCACCCAAGCTGTACGTGATTCACGAGAACCCGGAGTGGTACGGACCGCTGGCGGCCGCCTTCGACCGCGCCGGCCTGCCGCACGAGCAGTGGCTGCTCGGCGACGCCACAGTCGACCTGGATGAGGAGCCGCCGCCAGGAGTCTTCTGGTCCCGGATGAGCGCGTCGTCGCACACCAGGGGACACCCGTTCGCCAAGGACCAGACCCGCGGCGTCCTCGCGTGGCTGGACGCGCACCGGCGATGCGTCGTCAACGGGCGGCGCGTCCTGGACCTCGAGATGAGCAAGGTCGAGCAGCTCGCGGCCCTGCGAGCTGCCGGTTTCGACGTCCCGCGCACCGTCGCCGTGGCCGGCCCGAGCGGGCTAGCGGCGGCGGCGAAGAAGCTCCCCGTTCCCTTTATCAGTAAGCACAACCAGGGCGGCAAGGGTCTCGGCGTGCAGTTGTTCGCCAGCCATGCGGACTACGATTCCTACCTCGCGGGCCCGGACTATCAGCCCCCCGTAGACGGGATTACTCTGCTCCAGGAGTACCTGGTGGCCGCGCGGCCGCAGATCACGCGCGCTGAGATCGTCGGCGGGGAGTTCGTCTATGCCATCAGCGCCGACACCGAACGCGGCGGCTTCCAGCTATGCCCGGCCGACGCGTGTGCGGTTGGGTCCGGCGGGGATGGCGGGCCAGGCGGGGACGGCGCGCCTGAACCGAGCCTGTTCACGTTGCGCGCGGGCTTTAACCACCCGGTGATCAGCCGGTACGTGGACTTCGCCGCCGCGCACGGGATCGGCATCGCGGGCTTTGAGTTCATCGAGACTGCGGACGGCCGGCTTGTGACGTACGACATCAACACCACGACCAACTACAACGCCGAGATCGAGGCCATGGCCCCGCGGTCGGCGCTGGCGGCCGTCGCTGCGTACCTGGGTGGCCTGCTGGCCATCTCGGTACGCGAGCACCGGTCGAAGGCCTAGGAGGCGACAGCGGTGCGGTTCGGGTACTGGATGCCAATCTTCGGCGGCTGGCTGCGCAACGTTCAGGACGAGGGCATGCCGGTGTCCTGGCCCTACATCCGTGACCTGGCCGTGCAGAGCGAGAGTCTCGGCTTCGACCTCTCGCTGATCGCCGAGCTGAACCTCAACGACATCAAGGGTCACCGCGCGCCGTCACTCGATTGCTGGACGCTGGCACCCGCTGTGGCGGCCGCCACGACCACGCTGGAGCTTATGCTCGCAGTCAGGCCGAACTACCACTCGCCGGCGCTGACCGCTAAGGCATTGTCCACCCTGGACGTCATCGCGCCAGGCCGGATCTCGCTCAACGTCGTGTCGTCCTGGTGGAAGGACGAGGCGGTCCAGTATGGCGCGCCCTTCGACGTGCACGACGCCAGGTACGCGCGGACGCAGGAGTGGCTGGACGTAGTCGGGCGGCTGCTGCGCGAAGACACGGTGAGCCACTCCGGGCCGCTGTACGAGCTGGCCGGAACGGTGCTGGAGCCTAAGCCCGCCCGGCTGCCGCCCGTCTACATGGGCGGCGAGTCGCCCAAAGCCAAGGACGTGATCGCGGCTCAGGCGGACGCCTACGTCATGCACGGCGACGCGCCGGAGGTCATCGCGGCAAAGGTGGCCGACATTCAGGCGCGGCGCGCCGATGCGGGCGGCCCGCCGATGATGTTCGGCGTTTCCGGCTACGTGATCTGCCGTGACACCGAGGCAGCGGCGCAAGCCGAGCTCGACCGGATCCTGGATGTGCGGTCCTCGCCTGAGGCCTACGCGTCGTACCAGGACTTCGTCGAAGGATCTCAGCTGGAGTCGCGGGTCTCGCTAGAGGAGTACAGCGTGTCCAACCGCGGCCTGCGCAGCGGCCTGATCGGCACGCCGGACCAGATCATTGAGCGGCTGCATGCCTACGCGGCGGCAGGTATCGACCTGATGCTTCTCCAGTTCTCGCCGCAACGCGAGGAGATGGCGAGGTTCGGCCGGGACGTAATCGACCGCTGGCGCGGCTAACGCTGGCCTGCTTTGTGCTGCTGTCTGCCGCTGTCTTCCATGATCCCGGAGGATTCGACACAGCCGGCTGTGGCTGGGCTCAAGGGATTGTCGCAACGCCTGACCGATCGGGAGGCGTGATGGGCAATCGAGGGCTGCCGCGGGAGCGGGTACGGCTGGTGCTGGATTATCTGGCGGCGGGGCTGAACCCGAATCAGGCGGGCCCGGCGGCCGGCGTGTCGAAGTCGTTCGCTTATGACCTGCACCACAAGATGGGCGGGGTGTACCGGCCCCCTGCAGTGACCTACAGTGACCGTTACCTGAACCGTGAGGAACGGTATGAGCTGGCCCGGCTGCGTGAGTCCGGGCTGTCGATGCGGCAGATCGCGGGACGCCTTGCGCGCAGCCCGTCGACGGTCAGCCGGGAGCTGGCCCGCAACGCCGGCCCGCGGGCGCGCGGGTACCAGCCCGAGCGCGCCCACCGGCTGGCCTGGGAGCGGCAGCGCAGGCCCAAGCCGTCCCGGCTGTCGCAGCACCCGGCATTACGCGCGCAGGTGCAGCAGATGCTGGACCGGCGGTACTCCCCCGAGCAGACCGCCGGCTGACGGTGGCCTACCCCGACGACCCGGCCATGCGGGTCAGCCACGAGACGATCTACCAGTCCATCTACCTTTACCCCCGCGGCGAGCTGCGCCGGGAGCTGAAGGCCTGCCTGCGGTCGGGGCGGGCCGTGCGCCGCCGCCGCGGCCGCCGCGAGACACGCGGCGGGATCGTCGGCGCGGTGCCGATCGGCCAGCGGCCCCCCGAGGTCGAGGGCCGCTCGTGCCCGGCCACCACGAAGGCGACCTCATCATCGGCTCGCGAGCCTCCGGCTCGGCCGTCGGCACCATCGTCGAGCGTGTCACCGGCTACCTCACCCTGCTGCCCTTGCACGCCGGGCGGGACGCCACCACCGTCGCCGACGCCATCATCGAGCACATGACCGTGCTGCCCCCGTGGTTCGCCCGCACCCTCACCTGGGACCGCGGCAGCGAGGCCGCCCAGCACCAGCGCGTCACCGCCGCCACCGGCATCCAGGTGTACTTCGCCGACCCCCACGCGCCCTGGCAGCGCGGCAGCAACGAGAACGTCAACGGCCTGCTCCGCGAATACCTCCCCAAGGGCACCGACCTGCGGCCCTACAGCCCCGCCCGCCTCCAGGCCATCGCCCGCGAACTCAACGACCGCCCCCGCAAGCGCCTCGGCTACCACACCCCAGCCGAAGCCTTCGCTAAACTCCTCGCCGAAGACCAGCGCGTTGCGACGACCCCCTGAATACGCCGTGTCGAATCCACCGCCGAAATGGCGGCCGGTGGCGCAGCTAGCCGACGACTTCGGAGCTGATGTCCGCGCCGAGCGTGGCGAGGCGAGACGCGACTGACGCGTGACCGCGGTCGATGAGGTAACCAGGCGCGACGACGGTCTCCCCGTCGGCGGCGAGTCCGGCCAGGATCAGCGCGATCCCGGTACGCAGGTCGTGCGCGATGACCTCGCACCCGTGCAGCGGCGTCGGCCCGTGCACCAGCGCAGCATTGCCCGCGACCTCAACCTTCGCGCCCATCTTGTTGAGTTCCTCGGCCAGCATGTAACGCCCGTCGAAGATGGTCTCCCGGATGTAGCTCGTGCCATCGGCCAGGCAGCCGAGCGCCATGATCGGCGACTGCAGGTCGGTGGCGAAACCCGGGTAGGTGTCGGTAATCACGTTGATCGGGCGGAGCTGGCGCTCTCGCCGCACCTGCACGATTGCGCCGTGGGTCGCGAACTCCACGCCCATCTGCTCCAGCTTCCAGCGCGCGACGCCGAAGTGCTCGAGCGACGCACCAACCAGGCTGAGCTCGCCGCCGGTAATCGCGGCTGCCATCGCGAAGACGCCGGCGTCGATACGGTCGGCCATGACCGTGTGCTCGACAGCTGTCAGCTCATCGACGCCCTCGACCGTAACGAAGCCGGTACCGCCGCCGGTAATGCGCGCGCCCATCTTGGTGAGGAACGCAATGACATCGAGCACTTCGGGCTCGAGCGCGGTGTTGTCGATGATCGTCGTGCCCGGCGCCATGGACGCGGCCATGATGAGGTTCTCGGTGCCGGTGTGCGATGGCGTGTCCAGGTACAGGTGCGCACCGCGCAGCCGGTCGGCCTTGATGTGGATGACGGTCTCGCCCTCTTCGACGATCGCGCCGAGCCGGGCAAAGCCGCGATAGTGGAAGTCGAGGTCGCGGCGACCCAGATTGCAGCCGCCGACGCCTTCGATGGTCGCCTCGCCAAGCCGGTGCAGGAGCGCGGGGACAAACAGCACCGATGCCCGGAACCGGCGCGCGATCTCCGCGGGCAGGACCGAGCTGGTCAGCTCGGATGCGTCGACGACGAGGGTCCGCTCGGCCTCGTGGAACTTGACCACGGCCCCGACCGCCTGGGCGAGTTCCACCGCCCGCCGGACGTCCTCGATGACCGGGACGTTCCGCAGCACCGTGCGGCCCTTCTCGGCCAGCAGGGATGCGGCGATCATCTTCAGCGCGGCGTTCTTGGCGCCCTGCACAAAGACGGTGCCTTGCAGCGGGTTGCCGCCTCGGACGATATAGCGGGTTTCGGGGCCGCTCGTCATCTGGTTGGAACTCCCGTCGGTTGGCTGCACCGAGCTAACGTCCCGGCCTACGACCAGGTCATCTGCCCATGCAGGCGGCGGGCATTCATCGATGCTGCCCGCCCGTCGCGAGGTCAAGTATTCCACCGCCACCGAGCCCCCCAGACCATGACGACAATGTTACGTAACGTACCCGAACGACTGCACGAAGTGATCTCGGGGGTTCCTGGTCCTAACGCCAATGTTGGCCGGTGATACGCTCAAACGCCGTCACGTACGTCTCGCGGGTCTGCTCGACCACGCTGTCGGGCAGCGGCGGCGGCGGCTCCAGGCCGTGCCGGTCCCAGCCCGATTCCGCGGACGTGAGCCAGTCCCGGACAAACTGCTTGTCGAACGAGACTTGACTGCGACCCGGCTGCCAGCTCTCGGCCGGCCAGAATCTAGATGAGTCCGGCGTCAGTACTTCGTCGCCTAGCCGGAGCGTGCCCGCCGCGTCGAAGCCCAGCTCGATCTTGGTGTCGGCCACGATGATGCCCCGTTTACCCGCGAGTTCGGCGCCTCGCTGGTAGACCGCGAGGGTGACCCGCGCAAGCTCCGCGGCGGCCTGCGCACCCACCAGTTCGCCGACGTCGGTCATGGTCATGTTCTCGTCATGCTCACCCTGAGGTGCCTTGCTATCGGGATCGAAGATCGGCTCGCGAAGCTGCGATCCGTCGGTCAGCCCAGCGGGCAGCGCCACGCCGCCGACGGTGCCGTCGCGGCGATAGTCCGCCAGGCCGGTGCCGGTCAGGTAACCACGGGCGACGCATTCGACCGGAACCATCGACAGCGGCATGCACGCCATCGCTCGTCCGGCGAAATCTGCCGGGACCGGCGCGTCGACCAGGTGATTGGGAACGATATCGGCGAGTCGGTCGAACCACCACAACGAAAGCTGGGTAAGAATTTTGCCTTTATCGGGGATGGGCGTTTCTAGCACATAGTCGAAAGCGGAGATCCGGTCAGACGCGACGAGCAGAAGGACACCGTCGGGTGTCTCGTACAGCTCCCGGATCTTGCCCGAGTAGACATGGCGAAGACCTGGCTCCGGGTCGCTAGCAGTCACGCAATTCGCTCCAGCCGGTCGAAGACAGCGCCAAGCCGGCGCACGTAACGTTCGGGGCTGCAGACCTCGTCCAGGCGCACCTCGTCGAGTTCTTCGCCGCGGACGGCGGCGTGCTTGCGCAGCGTCTCGCGGAAGTCGACGCCTGATTGCCAGGTTTCCATGGCTGCGCCCTGCACCAGCGTGTAGGCATCCTCCCTGGACATGCCCGCCGCCACGAGCTCCAGCAGGACGGCCGAGGTGTAGATGAGACCGTGGCTTGACTCCAGGTTTGCCAGCATCCGGGCCGGGTCCACGACGAGGCCCTCCATCACGCCCGTGGTCTGCTCGAGTATGTAGTCGGTGGCGATCGCGGTGTCAGGCAGGGCGATTCGCTCGGTTGAGGAGTGCGAGATATCTCTCTCATGCCACAGCGCGATGCCCTCCATCACCGGAACGACGTCAGCTCGCACGATCCTGGCCAGCCCGCTGATGCGCTCGGCCCGGACGGGATTGCGCTTGTGCGGCATGGCCGAGGAGCCTTTCTGGCCCGCGCCGAACGGTTCAGCCAGCTCGGACACCTCGGTCCGCTGGCCGTGCCGGACCTCGATGGCGATCGCGTCGCAGACGCTCGCGATAAGCGCCAGGACGCTGACCCATTCGGCTACCCCGTCTCGGAGCACGACCTGCGTGGCGACGTCGGCCGGGCGCAGCCCGAGCTCAGCGAGGACCTCGGCCTCGATCGACGGGTCGATGTTGGAGTAAGTGCCGACCGGCCCGGACAGCTTGCCGACCGCCACCGACTGCCGCGCCCGCAGCAGCCGGTCCCGGCAGCGCTGGATGCCAAATGCGAAATCGGCGACCCGGTGACCCCAGATGTCTGGCTCGGCGTGAATGCCATGCGTCCGGCCAACCCGCATCGTCGACCGGTGTGCCAGAGCATGGTCGCGGAGCACCTGGAGCAGCCGCTCGCACCGGGCGGTCAGCAGGTCGGTGGCCTCGGCGAGCTGGAGCGCCAGGGCGGTGTCGAGCAGGTCCGAGGACGTCATGCCGTAGTGGACGTAGGCAGCTGCCTCGCGCGGCGTGGTGTTGTTGGCCCAAGCCGACAAGAACGCGATCACATCGTGCCCGGTGACGGCCTCCAGGGCGGCCACGGCCTCAGGGGTGGGCGGCGGAGCCGCCGCCACTGGCCCGACGGCATCCTCAGGCACAGTGCCTGCCTTGGCGTGTGCCGCCAGCACGAGGGTCTCCACCTGGCACCACAGCTCGTACTTGTGCGCCTCGCTCCAGACGTGGCCCATCTCAGGCAGCGTGTAGCGGTCGATCACGCTTCTATCCTGCCGCATCTACTCCGGCCGGCCCGCGCCCGCCTCGCCCGCGCTCGGAGATCAGTGTTCGATGGCGATGGCGGCGCTCAAGGCCGGATGGCAGGCATGCGGGCTGGGTCAGCGATGTCCGACCGATACCAGCTACCGCGAACCCGGACCAGGCGGGCGGCCTGGTAGGCGGTGGCCGCGGCCGCACCGAGGTCGGTCCCGCTGGCGACGACGTTGAGGAGCCTGCCCCCATTAGCGATCAGGTTTCCGCCCCCGTCGGTCGCCGTCCCCGCCTGCAGTACATAGACCCCAGGAACGCGGTCGGCTGCCTCGATCCCGTCGATCCGGTCGCCGCGCACCGGGCTCGCCGGATACCCGTCGGCAGCGATGACTATTGTCACGGCGGCGCCAGGCAGCCAGTCAAGCGCTGGCGCCGAAGCGAGGTCGCCGTGCGCGCAGGCCGCCAGGAGACCGGCGAGTGGCGTGCCCAGGCGGTCGAGTACGACCTGCGTCTCCGGGTCGCCGAACCTGGCGTTGAACTCGACTACCCGCAGTCCACGCGAGGTCAGGGCCAGTCCGACATAGAGCACACCGTTGTAAGGGTCACCGAGCCTCGCAAGCTGCGCCAGCGCAGGCAAGACGACCGTGTCCAGGGTCTGCTCCGCCAGGCCGCTCGGCGCCCACGGCAGTGGGGCGTAGGCCCCCATGCCGCCCGTGTTCGGGCCGGCGTCGCCGTCGTACGCCCGCTTGTAATCCTGGGCGGGCAGCAGGGGGACGGCCGTCACGCCGTCAGCCAGCGCGAAGACCGAGACCTCGGGGCCGTCGAGGAATTCCTCGATCACTACCGCGCCGCAGGCCCGAGCATGCCGCAGCGCCTCGCCGCGGTCGGGAGTGACGATGACACCCTTGCCAGCGGCGAGGCCGTCGGCCTTGACCACGTACGGCGGCCCGAACGCGTCGAGCGCCGCGGCGGCTTCGGGCTCACTGCGGCAGGTCAGGGCCGTCGCTGTCGGGACGCCGGCGGCGACCATCACCTGTTTCGCGAACGACTTGGAGCCCTCGATCATGGCGGCACGCTGGCCTGGGCCAAAACAGCTGATGCCGGCTGCACGCAGCGCGTCGGCGACGCCCGCGACGAGCGGGGCCTCAGGGCCGATGACGACGAGGTCGGCAGCCAGCCGTGCAGCAAGCGCGGTGACTTCGGCCGGGTCGGTGGGCGCTACGTCGTGCAGGTTGGCGATGCTGCCGATGCCGGGATTGCCCGGAGCGGCGTGCAGGTCGGTTACGGCGCTGTCGCGCGCCAGGCTGCGAGCCAGCGCGTGCTCACGGCCGCCAGTCCCGAGTACAAGTACCCGCACAGCGCAGAGCCTACCGGCTGGTCCCGGGCAGACATTGACGTGCGCCGGACGGACGGGGTCCTGTGGATCCAGATCAGTGACGATGGTGTGGGCGGGGCCGACCCCGCTGGCGGGACCGGGCTCGCAAGCCTGGCCCGCCGAGCTAAGTCTGTTGACGGCACGCTTCGCATCGACAGCCCTCGAGGCGGGCCGACCGTGGTCACGGTGGAGCTGCCGTGCGAGTCGTGATCGCGGAAGATTCCGTGCTGCTACGGGCGGGACTGACCAAGCTCCTCGCGGGCGCTGGCATCGAGGTCGTGGCCGCTGTCGGCGACGCCACCGAGCTGCTCGCTGCCGTATCGGACCACATCCCGGACGCCGTCATCGTCGATGTGCGCATGCCGCCCAGTCATACCGACGAAGGGATCAGGGCAGCCCTGGTGATCCGGCGCGAATGGCCCGCCGTGGCGGTACTCGTGCTGTCGCAGTACGTCGAGGAGCGATACGCCGCGGACCTGCTGATGGCCAACACCAGCAGCGTCGGTTACCTGCTCAAGGACAGAGTCGCTGATGTGGGTGACTTCGTCGCAGCGCTGCGGCGCGTAGCGTCCGGCGGCACGGCGCTCGATCCCGAGGTCGTTGCGCAGCTGCTGATCAGGCGGCAGCGCGCCCCGCTCGACCAGCTGACGCCCCGCGAGCACGACGTCCTGCGCCTTATGGCCGAAGGCAGGTCGAACGCCACTATCGCGCAGGCCCTGGTTATCACGGAGAGCGCCGTGGCCAAGCACATCAACAGCATCTTCGCCAAACTGGACTTGCACCCGGACGACGCGGACCACCGCCGGGTACTGGCGGTCCTGCGCTTCTTGGAGGTGGGATGACCGCCTCGGCCACGGCCTATCCGGGCAGGCCACGGCGCCGCTGGGTCTGGGTCAGCGTGGCACTGGTCACGGCTGTCGTGCTCGTGGTCCCCGTGGCGTTCCGAATAGCTCTCAAGGCCGAGATCCAGCATCAGATTGTGCCGCTCACGCTAATCCAGCAGCCAGTCAGCCAGATCCAAGTCGACGCGCCGGGCCAGAGCGTCACCATCCTTCCCGGCCCGCCCGGAGAGGTAAAGGTCATGAGCGACGTCTCCTGGCTGCTCGGCAAGCCGACGATCCAGCATGCGTGGCACGGTGGAATCCTGCAGATCCAGGCCAGCTGCCCGTCGTTCAACGTGTTCGCCGACTGCCAGGTGGACCTGGTCATCACCGCGCCGGCTGGCGTCGCCATCCGCGCCGCTGTCGGCTCGGGGCGCGTGGCAGTCGCCCGCATGGCTGGGGATGTTCGCGCAGTCGCAACCTCCGGCAGTATCCGTCTAACGGATGTGCGCGGCCCAATCCGGGTCTCCGCAGCATCCGGCAGTATCGCGGCTAGTGGCCTGACGTCGCCCCAAGTCGTCGCCGTCGTGGCGTCAGGGCAGCTCGTGCTGGGATTTGCAGCGCCGCCAGAGGCGATGGCGATCAGTGTTGGTTCGGGCGTCGCCGCGGTGACGGTGCCGCCTGATAGCCGCTATCTCGTGTCGAGCCAGAGCGGGCCTGGATCCCTCACGGTTGCGCCTGGGCTGGCCCAGGAGCGGGCCGCCGGGGTCATCACCGTGGTCGTTGACAGCGGGCGGGTCCGCATCGGCTATCCGCTAAGCGCGCCGCCTGCGGCGGCCGGGAGCTAACCGCAGGCGAGCCGTCAGAGGATGTCTCGCAGCTGCACCGTCTGATCGCGACGCGGCCCGACGCCGATAGCGGAGACCGGGGCGCCGATCATGTCCTCGACGGTGCGCACGTAAGCCTGCGCGGCCTTGGGCAGGTCGGCGAATTCCCTGGCTTCGGAAATGTCCTCCCACCAGCCGTCTAGGTGTTCGTAGACGGGCGTCGCGTGATGGAAGTCGGTCTGCGTCATGGGGATTTCGTCGTAGCGCTTGCCATGAACGTCGTAGGCCACGCAGACCGGCACCTTCTCCAGGCCGGACAATACGTCGAGCTTGGTCACGAAGTAGTCGGTGAGGCCATTGACTCTGGTCGCGTACCGGGCGATGACCGTATCGAGCCAGCCGGTGCGGCGTGGCCGCCCGGTCGTCGTGCCGTACTCGCCGCCGGTCTTGCGCAGCCATTCGCCGCGTTCGTCGCTGAGCTCGGTCGGGAACGGTCCGGCGCCAACCCTCGTGGTGTAGGCCTTGAGTATGCCCAGCACTCGGGTGATCCGGGTCGGCCCGATGCCCGAGCCAGCGCACGCCCCGCCTGCTGTCGGTGACGACGATGTGACGAACGGATAAGTGCCGTGGTCGACGTCGAGCAGGGTTGCCTGGGCACCTTCCAGCAGGACCACCTGGTTCTCGTCCAGCGCCTTGTTGAGCACGAGGCCGGTATCGGCGACGTAGCGACCAAGCCTGTCGGCGTAGCCGAGGTACTGCTCGGTGACGGCCTGCGCGTCGATGCCGCGCCTGTTGTACAGCTTTGTCAGCACCTGGTTCTTATCGCGAAGTGCCAGGTCCAGCTTCTTGCGCAGGATGCCGGGGTCGAACAGGTCCTGCACACGGATACCGACGCGCGAGGCCTTGTCGCTGTAAGCAGGGCCGATGCCGCGGCCGGTGGTCCCGATCCGCGCGTCGCCGAGGTAGCGCTCGGTGACCTTGTCGAGGGCAATGTGATGCGGCATGATCAGGTGCGCGTCGGCGGAGATGAGCAGCCGGTCCCGCCAGACGCCGCGCCTCGTCAGCCCGTCGATCTCCTCAAGCAGCACCTCGGGATTGATCACGACGCCGTTGCCAATGACGGACGTGGCGTGGTCCGATAGCGCGCCCGACGGCAGCAAGTGCAGGGCATAGCTCTCGTCACCAATGACGACAGTGTGCCCGGCGTTGTTACCGCCCTGATAGCGCACGACATAGTCGACCCGGTCGCCGAGCATGTCGGTGGCCTTGCCCTTGCCTTCATCGCCCCACTGCGCGCCGACGATCACGATGGCGGGCATGTCACAGGTCCTTCCCGTAACCGAACGAAAGCCCCAGCCAGCGTCATTGCGGTCAGGCAGGCAAGCGCGGCAGGGGCTCTTGCATTCAGATGTTACCGGAAGCGGGCCTGACCCACCGGCGGCAAACGCTGGCCGCGGGCCATCACGGCTCCAGCGCGGCTACGATCCCAGCGCGGCTACGGCAGCCGGGCTGCTGTCGGCCAGGAACTCTTCGCAGCGCGTCGCCTCGTCGTCCTCGCCAATAGCCGCGGCGGCCACGCCGAGCATGTGCAGCGCCCGCAGGAACCCCTGATTCGGCTCGTGCTGCCACGGGATGGGGCCGTGTCCGGCCCAGCCTGCCCGGCGGAGCTGGTCGAGGCCGCGGTGATAGCCCGTCCGGGCGAAGGCGTACGCCGTGACTGGCTCGCCGGCCGCCATCGCGCGCTCGGCCAGCGCCGCCCAGGCGGCGCAGTAGCTCGGGAATCTGGCGGCGACATCGGCCGGGTCGGCACCGGCGGCCAGCTCTGCCCGCCCTTCTTCGTTGGCGGGAAGGAAAGTCTCCGGTGGCCCGCCAAGCAGGTTCGGATGCGTCATGTGATCAACCCGCCGTCAGGTGAGGCGCTTGCCGATGGACATTAGGTCCTCGCACGCGTGCACGACCCGCGCGCTCATGCCCGCCTCGCCGATCTTGCCCCAGGATCGCGGGTCGTAAGCCTTCTTGTTCCCGACATCACCGTCGACCTTAAGGACGCCGTCGTAGTTAGTGAACATGTGGCCCGCGACAGGCCGCGTGAAGGCGTACTGGGCGTCGGTGTCCACGTTCATCTTGACGACGCCGTAGCCGATGGCTTCCCTGATGTCGGCCAGGTCGGATCCGGAGCCGCCGTGGAAAACCAGGTAGAAGGGTTTTTCCTGGCCGTACTTCGCGCCGACGGCCTCCTGGATCTCCTTCAGGACCGACGGCCTCAGCTTGACATGCCCCGGCTTGTATACGCCGTGCACGTTGCCGAACGTGGCTGCGAGAATGTATCGACCTCGCTCGCCAAGTCCGAGGGCTTCCGCCGTAGCGAGCGCATCCTCTGGCGTGCTGTACAGCTTCTCGTTGATCTCGCCGACGACGCCGTCCTCTTCGCCGCCGACCACGCCGATCTCCATCTCCATGACGATGTGCGCGGCAGCGCACTTGTCGAGGAGGTCGGCTGCGATCTGGAGGTTCTCCGCCAGCGGCACGGCCGAGCCGTCCCACATGTGTGACTGGAATAGCGGATCTTCGCCGTGGGCGACGCGTTCCAGCGAAATCTCCACAAGCGGGCGCATGTACCCGTCCAGCTTGTCTTTGGGGCAATGGTCAGTGTGCAGGGCGATGTGCATCGGGTATTTGGCCGCGACGATGTGCGCGAAGCTGGCAAGTGCCGTCGCTCCGGTCACCATTTCCTTGACGGTCGCGCCAGACAGGTACTCGGCACCTCCGGTGGAGATCTGGACGATGCCGTCGCTCTCCGCATCGGCGAAGCCGCGCAGGGCGGCATTGAGCGTCTGGCTGGAGGTGACGTTGATAGCCGGGTAAGCGAAGCCCTGCTCCTTGGCCCGGTCGAGCATCTGCGCGTAGACCTCTGGCGTCGCGATCGGCATGGCCCGAAATCCTCTCGTGTGCAGTCATTGCTCAGTATTGCCGAGCAGGGGTGAGCGCCCAACTCCGGCGGGCCGAGTTGCCGGCATTCCCCGGCCGCAGGTCCGGACGGGTCTACTCTCAGACCATGGGACACCATGATGCGGACCCCGCCGAACATCGCCGGTACACCGGCGTCGTGCTGCTGTCCGTTGTGGTTTTGGCGATGCTGACCGTCGCGGCGCTCGCGCTCACTGCGTTCTCGCACGGCTGACGGAACTAGCCAAGACCAAGGTCGGCAAGCTCGAAGGCCGCCAGATAAGGCAGCCCGCGCTCGGCTATCTTCTGCCTGGCTCCGCGCTCGACGACGACCGCGACTCCGACGACGTCGGCGCCCGCTTCGGTGAGGGCATCGACGGCCGTCAGCACCGAGCCGCCGGTCGTCGAGGTGTCCTCTACGGCAAGTACGCGCCGCCCGGCGACGTCCGGGCCCTCGATCCGGCGCTGCATGCCGTGTGCCTTCTCGCTCTTGCGAACGACGAACGCGTCTAGCTTGCGGCCCTGGCCGGCAGCCGCATGCATCATGGCGGTCGCCACCGGATCGGCACCGAGCGTCAGGCCGCCGACGGCGTCATAATCCAGGCCCTGCGTCGTGGCCAGCATGACCCGCCCGGCCAGGGGGGCTGCGCGACCATCGAGCAGGACGCGGCGCAGGTCGATGTACCAGTCGGCGCGCTGACCGGAAGACAAGATCACTTCGCCGTGGACGACCGCCAGATCCCGGATCAGGGTCAGCAGGTCGTCTCGATCAGCCACAGGAGCCGAGCCTACCGGGCGGGCCGGGCCGAGCACTGGCCGGCGCCTGGTAGCTTCTGCGCGCCGGCGGCATTACTGGTCTGGACTGGCCGCGCACGCAACGACGAAATAGATAAATTACCTGGAAGTGACGGCAGAGTACGGCTCGGCGGATAGGTCTGTGATCCGCGCTATGCCCCACGGCTGCCGCAATGCGCTGGTAACGTCACGCGCAAGGGAAGGACGGTGTCGCGTTGGACCGCTGCGCGCTGTTCGTGGACGCTAACTACGCGCTAGCCGAAGGCGCGCTCACCGTCCACGGCACTCGCAATCGTGACTCGGTTTCCTGGGACTACGCGGGCCTCTTGAAGCTGCTCGGCAGTCTGTCCAGGGAGCGTAGTGGTCTGCCCCTGCTTCGCTGCTACTGGTACGACACCGCAGCCGATGGCGCCCGAGCGGTCGAGCACGAAGCGCTGGCCGACATTCCAGGCCTCAAGCTTCGCCTCAGCAAAGCCCGGCCAAGTCGGATGGATGGCGTCGGGGCGGAGATCCGCCGGGACCTCACCGCGCTTGCCAGGAACCACGCGGTCAGCGACGTCATCGTCGTCAGCGCCGAGGAGGACCTGGCGCAGGTCGTCGCGGAAATCCAGGACCTCGGGATCCGAACAGTCCTGCTCCACATTGCCGTCGACGGCGACTGGGCCAATGCCCGTGCGCTCCGCCAGGAGTGCGACGACATCATCGAGATCGGTTCGGGACACCTGCGGCCTTACGTCGACCTCATCTCCGGAGCCGAGCCGCAGCTGGCACCGGCAAGCGTCCGGGAGCTGCCCGGCGCTGCGGCACACTCAAACGCAGCACAGTCGAGCGGCCCGCATCCCGCCATCGAAGCCCCTGCGGTTCGGCTCTATAACTCGCCGCCAGCGACCGGATACGAGCACGCCGCGCTCGCGAGCGCTGCCTCTGGCCTCGAGCAGGGCCAGCGACATGATCAGTTCCAGCATGAGCAGCGCCAGCAAGACCAGCGTCAGCAAGACCAGGGCCAGCAGACCCAGGCAGAGTCCGCGCATGCGCAGCGATACGAGCAGGGTGCTGTCTTTGAACAGCTGGTTCGTGCCGACGATGGCCGTGGTCAGCCTGGCTCGCTGGGCCAGCCAGGGTCTCCGTCATCGAACGGCGCAGGCCAGAACGGGCCCCGCCAGAACGGGCTTGGCCAGGATGGGCTTGGCAACACTCAGCAGGGCCAGGCCCAGATCGGCCAGAACCAGTTCGGCGAAGCCCAGTTTGGCCAGAATCAGCCTGGCCAGAATCAGCTTGGCCAGAATCAACTTGGGCAGGGCCAGCATGACCTGGACAATTTCCGCCAGTCTCAGCAGGGCCAAGACCACCAAGGCCAGCCCCGGCATGGCCAGGACCAGTTCGGTCAGTCCTACCTAGGTCAGTCCCAGCCAGGTCAGTCGCAGCCAGGTCAGAACGGCGAGGCTGGCGCGATTGGGCTGGCAGGCAATGGCGCGGGTGGTCAACAGCCCGGCCGGTTCGGCACGGAAGGCGCAAGTCACCAGCGCAGTGCAGGATCCCAGCAGGCGGGCCAGCTAGCGAACGGGCTGCCGCCGGGCGCCACGGCCGCGAACGGGATGCCAGCCAACGGAATCCCATCTGGACAGGGTGCTCCGGTCGGCGGCCAGGGGAATGGCCTGCAGGCGGGTTATCAGTCGCATGGCTTGCCGTCGGCTGACCTGCCGCCCAACGGCGTGCCTGGGAACGGACTGCCGGCGAACGGGATGCCCGCGAACGGGATGTCATCGGGTCATGGCGGCCTGCCAGCCTCCGGCGGAGGCAACCAGAGTGCGAATGGCCAGAGCGCATCGGCTCGGGGCCACTCACTGCCTGGAAGCACGCCGAACGACGGACAGTATCAGCAGGGCGGCCAGCCCCCAGTCGGGCCGCCGGCGCATTCGGGCCAGCAGGGATCATCGCAGCTAGGACAGCACAGCCAGGGCCCATCGCTTGGCCAGCCCGGATACGGTCAGGCCGGATACGATCAGCCTGGGGTGGGCCAGCCCGGGTTGGATCGGGCTCGGTTGGATCAGGATCGGGCTCGGTTGGATCAGGTTGGCACGGGCCAAGCAGCCGTTGGACTGCATCAGCGGAGCGGTGGTCAGGCCGGACCGGCTCAGCCATCGACAGCCCACCCGCAGGCAGCACTGTCGCAGGCAGCACTGTCGCAGGCAGCACTGTCGCAGGGAGCACTGTCGCAGGCAGCACTGTCGCAGGCAGCACCCGCGCCGAGACCCCAGCCGCAGGCAGCCCAGCCGCCGACGGCCCAGCCGCCGACAGCACTGCAGCCAAACGGCATGGTGCAGCCGAACGGCTTGATGCCCACAGAGGGCCAGCGTTCGCCGTCGCCGCATCGTCAGCAGCCATCAGGTAACGGCGTGCCATATGCGCAGCAGGACCGGAGCATGCCATACGGCGGCTCGCAGCAGCCAGCCCAGTTCAGCGGACCTGCTGGTGCTTCGCGGTACGGCCCTGGCGGGCCTGGCTCCTACGGCAGTCAGCAGCCAGCGATGGCGCCCGTCGCCATGCCGGTCGGGGACGCGGTTCAGTCGGCGCACGCCGAGGGCTTCGGCTTCGGTGAGGCTGTCGCCAGGGACGCGCCCGCCCTGTGGCTGGAGGCCGTGCTTGCCCGCAAGCCGCGGATGCCATCGGACCTGGAGGCGCGGTTGCTCCAGGGATCGGCGCTGCCGATCGACTCGCTCCTGCACGACGAGGTCAGGCACGCATTGCGGCGCGGGTTCTGGGACGCACTCGAGCGCTCGCGTCACTAGCCGGGTGCGTCCGCAATCATTTCAGCAGTCGGCTATACGAGTCACCTTGCCGGGTTTTGTCACGAAGCCATCACCCCGCGCAGTTCACGGGCCCAGCCGGGCGGTTTCCCGATTACGGTGGGGACGTGGCAGTGCTGAGCCGTGAGCAGTTTGACGCGATCGAATTCGACGCAGCTGCCAGCGGCGATCACGCCGCCGCAGCTCGCGAGATGACCGAGCTGGCGACCACCAGCACCGAGACTGCGGGAATGCCGCGCGCCGACGCCTTACTGCGGGCAGGCGAGCAGTGGCTGCTCGCCGATAGACCGGCCGAGGCTATCGCTGGATTCCGCCGCGCATTGGCCTACGGTGGGCCGGCCTTTGTTGATCCGCTGGTCCCGCTGGCCCGAGCGCTTTTCCTGCTCGGCAGGCAGCCAGAGGCGCAGGCACTCATCAGCAGGCTGAAGGCCGAGGGACCGAGTGATCCAAGGACGTGCGACCTGGTGGCCGAGCTGCTTGTTGAGCGCTCCGACCTGACGGGCGCGCTGGACTGGGCGACCGCCGGCGTCGCGCTGTGCATCACCCGGCAGGCAGATCAGGCAGCCGGCGAGGAGCCGGAGCTGAGATTGCTGCTCCGCCTCCGCTATCGGATCAGGAACGACCTCGGGCTGCCTGAGGATAGCTACGACGCCATGCTCGACGAGCCCTAGGCGAGCTAACCACCGAGTTGCGGTCCACTGACGCAGCCTGCTAACCGGCTGGATTGGCCGTAGCCACAGCGCGCTCGGGGCTGACCCGGAGCGCATCGCTTGCCTCGTCCAGGTCAACCGCGACCTTATCGCCGTCGGTAATCTCTCCCGCGATCAGGCTTCGAGCGAGCTTGTCGCCGATCGCGGACTGGATGAGCCGCCGGAGCGGCCGCGCGCCGTAGACCGGGTCGAAGCCTGTGACGGCGAGCCACTCCTTAGCCGCAGGCGTAACCTCCAGCGTCAGCCGCCGGCCAGCGAGCCTGCTGGCGAGACGCTTCATCTGAAGATCCACGATCTCGGTCAGATCGGCGGTCGTGAGCGCGTCGAAGACAATCACGTCGTCGATCCGGTTCAGGAACTCGGGCTTGAACGTGGCCCGCACCACGGACATGACGCGGTCTTTGGTAGCTGCCTCATCCAGGCTCGGGTCGGCTATGTACTGCGAGCCGAGATTCGAGGTAAGGATCAGGATCGTGTTGCGGAAGTCGACCGTGCGGCCCTGACCGTCGGTCAGCCGGCCGTCGTCGAGTACCTGAAGCAGCACGTCGAAGACCTCCGGATGCGCCTTCTCTACCTCGTCAAGCAGCACGACGCAGTACGGCCTACGCCGGACCGCTTCGGTGAGCTGGCCGCCCTCCTCGTACCCGACATAACCGGGCGGGGCACCGACGAGCCTCGCGACCGAGTGCCGCTCGGAGTATTCGCTCATGTCGATCCGGATGATCGCCCGCTCGTCGTCGAACAAAAACTCGGCGAGCGCCTTGGCCAGCTCGGTCTTGCCAACACCGGTCGGCCCGAGGAACACGAACGAGCCGGAGGGGCGATCTGGGTCCGAGATTCCGGCCCTGGACCTGCGCACAGCATCGGACACTGCCTGGACTGCCGCATGCTGGCCGACGATCCTATGGCCGAGCTCGTCCTCCATCCGAAGCAGCTTGCCGGTCTCGCCCTCCATCAGCCGGCCAGCCGGGATGCCGGTCCAGGACGAAACGACGTCGGCAACGTCGTCCGGACCTACTTCTTCCTTCACCATCGGCGGACCCTCATCGCCAGGACCAGGTGCGCCTACGGTGCCGCCTTCGCCAGCGGCCGCGGTAGCCTCGGCGATCTGCCGCTCGAGCTGCGGGATCTCGCCGTACATGAGCCGGGAGGCAGCCTCGAAGTCCGCATCGCGCTGGGCGCGCTCGGCCTGGCCGCGGAGCTCGTCGAGCTGCTTCTTGAGCTCGCCGACGCGGTTCAGGCTGGCCTTCTCCCTGTCCCACCGGGCGACCAGGGCCGTCAGCTGCTCCTGCCGGTCAGCCAGGTCTGCTCGCAGGCGCTCGAGCCGCTCGCGACTGGCCGGGTCGTTCTCCTTGGCCAGCGCCATCTCTTCCATCTTCATCCGGTCGACGCTGCGCTGCAGCTCGTCGATCTCGACCGGCCGGGAATCGATCTCCATTCGCAGCCGGGAGGCCGCCTCGTCGACCAGATCGATCGCCTTGTCCGGCAGGAACCGGGCAGTGATGTAGCGGTCCGACAGGGTCGCGGCGGCAACGAGTGCAGCATCGGAAATCTGCACCTGATGGTGGGCTTCATACCGGCCCTTGAGGCCGCGCAGGATCGCGATCGTGTCCTCGACCGAGGGCTCGCCGATGAAGACTTGCTGGAATCGCCGCTCGAGCGCAGGGTCCTTCTCGATCCGCTTGCGGTACTCGTCGAGCGTGGTAGCGCCGACCATCCTCAGCTCGCCACGAGCGAGCATGGGCTTCAGCATGTTGCCAGCGTCCATGGCGCCCTCAGCCGCGCCTGCTCCCACGACGGTATGCAGCTCGTCGATGAAGGTAATGATCTGGCCTTCGCTCTGCTTGATCTCGTTGAGCACGGCCTTGAGGCGCTCCTCGAACTCGCCCCGGTACTTGGCCCCGGCTACCATCGCGCCGAGGTCGAGCGCGACAACGCGCTTGCCGCGCAGCGACTCGGGCACGTCGCCTGCCACGACGCGCTGGGCCAGGCCCTCGACGACGGCGGTCTTGCCGACGCCGGGCTCGCCAATCAGCACCGGGTTGTTCTTAGTCCGCCGGGACAGCACCTGGATTACCCGGCGAATCTCGGCGTCCCGGCCGATGACCGGGTCGAGCTTCCCGTCGCGGGCACTCTGCGTGAGGTCGATGCCGTACTTCTCAAGCGCCTGATAGGTACCCTCCGGATCCGGCGACGTCACCCGCGCATGGCCGCGGACCTGCTCGAACGCGTCGGTGAGCTGCTTAGGGCCGGCTCCGGCCGCGCGCAGCAGGGAGGCCGTCTGGCCGCCGTCAGTGGCCAGGCCCACCAGCAGGTGCTCTGTGGAGACGTACTCATCAGACATCTCGCGGGCCAGCTTGCTGGCGGTCGCCAGTGCCGCCAGCAGCTGGCGCGAGGTCTCCGGTGCGCTGACCGTGGCGCCGGCTGCCTTCGGCATCCGGGCGAGCTGATCCTGCACTGTCTTGAGCAGGCCGGCCGGGTCGGCGCCGACTGCCCGTAGCAACGGCGCGGCGGTCCCGCCGTCCTGCTGGATCAATGCGGCGAGCAGGTGGAGGCCGTCGGTGCTCGGATTCCCGGCCGATGCGGCCATCTGCACGGCCTGTGAAAGAGCCTCCTGGCTCTTCCTGGTCAGCTTGTCGTCCACTGTTTCTTTCTTCTCTTTCCAAAAGTTCTGACCCAGAAGTTCTGACCAAGGGTCTCTCTGCTGTCGCCGGTCCGAGCTGTCGCCGCTGGACTTTCGTGCTCGGCAGCCCGGCGCCTGCCGTGCTCGCCGGACTAGCTGGCGCCGGCCCCGTTCCCTGCCGGTTGCGGGCGGATCTCAGCAGCGGCGGCGACTGCCTGGCCATGGTCGCCGCCCAGTCCTGGGGTCCCTGGCCCCGGCGGCGCCTGGTTGCCGTGCCGAACCGGAACGAGGGCGGCCCCGTCAGGCCGACCGCGGACCAGGCTTGCGAGCCGGGCCGCGACCGAACGAGTGGATTCCAGCTCAGAGCGCAGCTGGCTGATCTCCGCGTGCATCTCGGCCACGAGCATCCGGCTGCGACGCTCGGCGAGCTCGAGCTCGAGGATGCGCTTGATCCCGTTGAGGTTGATCCCCTCCTCCTGGGAGAGCCGCTGGACTTCGCGCAAGATCAGGATGTCGCGCAGCGAGTAGCGACGGCCGCGGCCCGCCGCGCGACCCGGCGAGACCAGGCCGAGCCGGTCATAGGCGCGGAGCGTCTGCGGGTGCAGGCCGGAGAGCTGGGCGGCCACGGAGATGACATAGACGGGCGTGTCATCGGTGAGGTCGAACTGGCTAGTCAATGTCATCTCCTTCCGGCGATCGTGCCGCTATCCGTTCGCGTTCTTCAGAACTTCGGCCCGCGGGTCAGCCCCTGCGGTGGCGTCCCGGAACGTCTCCAGGGCATCCCGCGCCTTCTCGTTCAGCTCGTTCGGGACCTGAACGTTGACGGTGACGAGCATGTCGCCCGCAGTCCCGTCCTTGCGCCTGACGCCCTTGCCTCGGACCCGGAACGTGCGGCCATTCGGTGTGCCGGCCGGAATCCGAAGGCTGACGGGCATGCCGCCGTGTGAGGGCACCTTGATCTCGGCGCCGAGCGCGGCCTCCGTGAACGTGACCGGCACGGTGATGGTCAGGTTGGTGCCCGACCGGCTGAACGTTCCGTGCGGGTGCGGCTGGACGTGGACCCGCACGTAGAGGTCGCCGGGCGGTCCGCCGCGCTCACCAGTTGCGCCCTTGCCCGCCAGCTTGATCCGCTGGCCGTCGGCGACACCTGCCGGGATCCGCGCCTGAATAGTCCGCGTGCTCATTGCACGGCCGCTGCCCGAGCATGTCTCGCACGGGTCATCGACGACCAGGCCACGGCCGCGGCATGTCTTGCACGGCTCAGAAAAGGCAAAGCTGCCGAGATTCCGGCTGCCCTGTCCGGTGCCCTCGCACGTCGGGCAGACCCTCGGCACGGTACCGGCCTTGGCCCCGGTGCCCTTGCATACCGGACACGGGCCTTCGCCGGTAAGCCGCAGGGAAACCGTCGACCCGTTGATGGCGTCGCCGAACGACAACGTCGTCTCGGTCTCCACGTCGGCGCCGCGCCGCGGCCGCGCCTGGGTCCCGGTCGTGCTGCCCGTCCTGTTGCCGAAGACGCCGCCAAGCAGGTCGCCGAGGCGCCCGCCCGCGCTGCCTGCCGCGCCACCGAACAGGTCACCAAGATCGAAACCGTAACCGCCGGTAGAGCCGGATCCTGGCATCCGGACACCGCCGCCGCCGAAGAGCGTGCGTGCCTCGTCGTACTCCTTGCGCCTGCCCTCGTCGGACAGCACGGTGTAGGCCTCGGAGATCTCCTTGAAGCGCGCCTCGGCCTTCGGGTCACCCTCGTTGGCGTCCGGGTGGTACTTGCGAGCCAGCTTCCGGTACGACTTCTTGATCTCGTCGGCCGGAGCAGTCTTCGTCACGCCGAGGGTCTTGTAGTAGTCCTTCTCCAGGTAGTCCTTGGTGCTCAACGCGCCTCTCTCGTGAGCTATCTCGAGGCCTGGCGCTGGGGCCCGCCGGAGCGGACCCCAGCAACCGGGTCATTATTCAGCGGGAGCTTCGCCGCCATCGGACGCGTCCGGCTTGCCCTGGTCGGTCGCAGCGGACTCAGCCGCAGCCGAGCCAGTCGCACCCGACTCAGGCGCACCCGATCCAGGCGCACCCGATTCAGGCGCGCCCGACTCAGGGGCTCCGGAATCGTCCGCGTCCGCCTCTGGAGCGTCGTCGCCTGGCTCGGCGACGGCCACCCTGGCCGGGCGGATGATCCGCTCGCCCACCTTGTAGCCGGGCTGGAAGATCTGCACGGCGGTTGGCTCAGTGACATCGGCTGAGTACGAGTGCATCAACGCCTCGTGCAGCGTCGGGTCGAAGGGGTCACCGTTCTCACCGAAGGCCGTCAGGCCTAGCTTGACAACGATGCCCTCCAGCGACTCGCCAACTGACTTGAAGGCGCCGGTCAGCTCGCCGTGCTCCCTGGCCCGGCCGATGTCGTCCAGTACCGGCAGCAGCCCGTGCAGCACGTTGGCGAGGGCCTGCTCGCGTACCGCCAGCCGGTCGCGCTCGACCCGCTTGCGGTAGTTGGCGTACTCGGCCTGGAGCCGCTGCAAGTCCGCGGTCCGCTCGGCCAGCATCGTGACGGCCTGTGCCATCGCGGGATCGGCTGCGCCGCCGGCCTTACCGGGGCCTGCGCCGCCGGCACTGTCCGCGCCTGCCGCCGAATCACCGCTCGCCGGCGTAGCCGGATCTGCGCTCGCGCCAGCACCCTGGTCGGCGCTCGCGGCGGCGGGCTCAGAACGACCCTTCGGCTGTCCGCCGGCGGCGGCAGGCCCGGGCTGCGGGCGCGGCGTCCCGGTGTTGCGTACCTGGCCAGTGACCGGGTCGATCCGCCTGCGATCGCGGATGACCGGGCCCTGGCTCTCCTCTTCGGGCCTCATTAGGCGGCGCCGCCCTCCTCGTGGGCCGGCTTGTCGTCCTCGACGATCTCGGCCTCGACAACGTCGTCATCCTGGCCGTCCGCCTGCTCGCCGGCCTCGCCCTGCTCGCCGGCCGACGCGCTCGCGGCCTGCGACTGGGCATAGATGGCCGTGCCCATCTTCTGGCTCACCTGAGCTGCGTGCTCGCTGGCCGTCTTGATGGTCTCGGTGTCGGTGCCCTCGAGCGCCTTCTTCAGGTCGGCGATCGCGGACTCGACCTCGGACTTGATGTCGTCGGGGACCTTGTCGGCGTTCTCGGCCAGGAACTTCTCCGTGGTATAGGCCAGGGACTCCGCGCGATTGCGGATCTCGGCCTCCTCGCGCCGCTGACGGTCCTCCTCCGCGTACTTCTCGGCGTCGGCCATCATCCGCTCGATGTCGTCCTTGCCCAGCGCGGAGCCGCCCGAGATGGTCACGGACTGCTGCTTCCCGGTCCCGAGGTCCTTGGCCGACACGTTCACGATGCCGTTGGCGTCGATGTCGAACATGACCTCGATCTGCGGGATGCCGCGCGGCGCCGGTGCTAGGCCAGCAAGCTCGAACATGCCGAGCTTCTTGTTGTACGCGGCGATCTCGCGCTCGCCCTGGAAGACCTGGATCTGCACAGACGGCTGGTTGTCGTCCGCGGTCGTGAAGATCTCAGAGCGCTTGGTCGGGATGGTGGTGTTGCGCTCGATCAGCTTGGTGAAGATGCCGCCCTTGGTCTCGATGCCCAGCGACAGCGGGGTGACGTCGAGGAGCAGAACGTCCTTGACCTCGCCCTTGAGTACGCCTGCCTGCAGGCACGCACCTACGGCGACGACCTCGTCCGGGTTCACGCCCTTGTTGGGCTCCTTGCCGCCGGTCAGGTCCTTGACCAGGTCGACGACGGCCGGCATCCGGGTGGACCCGCCGACGAGCACGACGTGGTCGATCTGGCTGAGCTTGATGCCAGCGTCCTTGATCACCGACTGGAACGGCGCCTTGCACCGGTCGAGCAGGTCTGAGGTCATCTTCTGGAACTCGGCCCTGGTCAGCTTCGCATCAAGGTGCAGCGGGCCCTGCTCGGAGTGAGTGATGTAAGGCAGGTTGATCTGCGACTCGGTCGAGCTGGACAGCTCGATCTTCGCCTTCTCTGCCGTCTCGCGCAGCCTCTGCAGCGCCATCTTGTCCTTGGACAGGTCGGTGCCGTAGCTGTTCTTGAAGTCCTTGACCAGCCAGTCCACGACCCGCTGGTCCCAGTCGTCACCGCCGAGGTGATTGTCACCGCTGGTCGCCTTCACCTCGACGACGCCCTCGCCAACCTCGAGCAGCGAGACGTCGAACGTACCGCCACCAAGGTCGAAGACCAGGATGGTCGCCTCGTTGTTCTTCTCCAGGTGATAGGCCAGCGCGGCGGAGGTCGGCTCGTTGATGATGCGCAGGACGTTCAGCCCCGCGATCTGCCCGGCCTCCTTGGTTGCCTGCCGCTGCGCGTCGCTGAAATACGCGGGCACGGTAATCACCGCGTCAGTGATTGTCTCGCCCAGGTACGACTCGGCGTCTCGCTTCAGCTTCTGCAGGATGAAGGCGCTGATCTGCTGTGCCGTGAACTTCTTGCCGTCGATCGACACCGTCCAGTCGGTGCCCATCTGGCGCTTGACCGAACGGATGGTCCGGTCAACGTTGGTCACAGCCTGCCGCTTGGCGACCTCGCCGACGAGTACCTCGCCGTTCTTGGCGAAGGCGACGACGGACGGCGTCGTCCGAGAGCCTTCGGCATTGGCGATGACCGAGGGCTCTCCGCCCTCGAGGACGGCGACGACGGAGTTGGTCGTCCCCAGGTCGATGCCTACCGCACGTGCCATGTGTTCTGTCCTTGTTGTCTTCTAGTGGGTGTCTTCTGGTGGGTGTCTTCTAGCGGACTCGTTCTGAGGCGCTGAAAGGTTGAGTCTTGGCGACTCAAGTCTGCCATGCTGACTGTTGGTTGGCAACTGAGTTGAGCCTAGTCGACTCAACTTTTCTCGCCTATAGATGGGAACTGAGCTAGCTGCCCGGAAATTCCGAACAGCCCGGCCACAGATCCGCGGCGACATATCGTGCGGTGCATACGGTGCCGTGCAGTACGGTGCGCGAGGAAGGGAGCGTGCATGCTGCAGGACGAGGGCGCCGATCGGGCTGCTGGCGCCCACTTCGATGCCGCGGCCGGCCTACGCGTGCAGCACCCGGCGCACGCGGGAAGCTCCCGTGCGCTTGCCCGCTCACCGCTACTCGCCCCCTTCCGTTTGCTGCGACTGAGCGCCGACGACCGAGCGGCGCTCGGCCTGTGGGCCGCCGCCCACCTGGCCCTGCTGGCGCTGGCCTGGGCAGCGGCCTGGGCGTTCCGCGCGACCCGCGCGCACGCTCCGCTGACCGGGGCATTCGAGCACTGGGACGCTGTGCTGTTGCGCAACATCGCTCAGTACGGTTACTTCGGCCCGCATACGATCCCCAATAACACCGCATTCTTTCCTGGCTATCCGGCGGTGCTCGCAGCCGGCCACCTCATCCTGCGGAACTGGGTCCTGTCGGAGGTCGTCGTTTCCGGCGTGGTCGGCTGCTTCGCTGTCGTGGCGCTGGCGCGACTGGCTGGCGGAAGCCGGGCGGTGCTCTACCTCCTGACGAGCCTGGCCGCGATCTTCCTGATGGTCGGCTATGCCGAAGTGCTGTTCCTGGCGCTCGCGATTCCCGCCTGGCACGCAGCGGCGCGTGGTCGCTGGTGGCGGGCCGCATTGCTCGCCGCGCTCGCGGGGCTCGTCCGGCCGGATGCGCTCTTCATGATTCCCGCGCTAGCCGTCATGGCCCTGTCCGGCTACCGCGGGCCCGGGACGTGGCCGCCTGCTGCCAGCACGATCGGCGGACGGCTGGCCAACGCCGCCAGAGTCTGCTGCGGGCTGGCCGGCCCTGGTGCCTACGACGTGTACCTGTGGCTGCACACCGGGAACGTGCTGGCGTGGCAGGCTGCCCTGCGCAAGGGCTGGGACCTGCATCAGACGACCCCGTTCCAGAACCTGCGCACCACCTGGTGGGCGGCGTTCCGGCACGCCTTCACCGCGAGCACAGCCTTTGAATTCCAGCTTGAGTTCGGCGCGATGTTCGTCATGATCGTGGCAGTCCTGGCGTTCTTGTACGCCGGGCGTTGGCCGGAAGCGACGTACTGCGGAATAGCGCTGATCGCGCTCGGGACATCGACCTGGTTCGAGACGGGCCCCCGCACGCTGCTGGTCCTGTTTCCGCTTTGGATCGCCCTCGCGGCCCTCGAGACACGGCGCCCTTGGCTCCGGTACGCCTACTTCGGCCTGAGCACGCCGCTAGCCGTGGTGCTGGGAATGCTGTACTTGTCGGGTCAGTGGGCAGGCTGAGCGCGGGCAGGCGGCCGCCGCAGCCCGGCCTGCAGCGCTATCCGGTCTGGCGCGTGCGCGAGCACGCCACCCGCGGGATCGTCGACTCCGGCTGACCGGACGATGTCCCGGTCGGGCTGCAGGCACTCCCTGACGACCAAGACGCACAGCAGCAGGACAGTGCCGAAGCGCGCAAGCATGGCCGCGAAGTACAGTGCGCTGCTGATCGCGCCGGGTGCCTTCAGTCCGGCCACCACGGTGATCAGATAGGCCCAGATGGCGTAGAAGTAGCCGACCTCGGCCGCTTGCCACAGCAGGTACCCGGGCAGCCGCGGCCGGGCCAGGACGACGAGCGGAACGAGCCAGACCACGTACTGCGGCGACCAGACCTTATTACAGAGCAGGAACGCGGCCGTAGTCAGGAACACAAGCTGCGCCAGTCGCGGCCGCCGTGGCGCCGCGAGCGCCAGCAGCCCGATCGCCACGCACGCAACGGCAAAAGCCCCGACCGACAGCAAGTTGAGCTGCGCCGCCGACGACGTGCCCACGACAGGCCAGTGCAGATGCTGGAAGAAGTACCAGATCCCGCCCCAGTCGGCGCCGCGATGGCTGCTGAACGTATAGAAGGTGGCCCAGCCATGCGGCGCCGCGATCAGGACCGGCAGGTTCACCACGAGCCATGCCCCGGCCGCCGAGGCAGTGGTCACGGCGAATGCGCGCAGCAGGCCGGCCCGGAGGCAGAGCAGGAACAGCGGCCATAGGACGACGACGGGATAGAACTTGGTCGCCACGGCAAGGCCAAGGAGGACGCCGGCCAGGACAACCCGCCGCGCCGTCCAGGAAGCCAGGGCGAGCATCATGAGGCCCATCGCGATGAGGTCCCAGTTGATGAACGCTGACAGGATCAGTGCGGGCGAGAAGGCAACCAGCAGGGCAGTCCAGCGGCGGTCCGGTCCGGCGCAGTACGCGGTGGCGAGAACGCCGGCCACCAGGAAGAGCGCCAGGAAAGCGACTGTCACGTCGTAGAACTGCAGGCCCCTGGAGTACGGATTCGGCAGCGACCGGACGACCCAGGCTGCACCCTGCATGACGGCGCCGATGACGACCGGGTACTCGACATGGTGGTCGAAGTAGGGGACCTGGCCGCCCGACAGGCCCTCGGCGTAGTAGAGCGGGTAGATGTCGGTGTAGCAGTGCGCCTGGTACTGCTCGATGCCGACGTTCCAGGCACCGGCGCGGCAGGCCTCCTTGGCGCCGAACGCGACGCCGTCGGCCACGAGGCTGGCCAGGACCAGGACGACGGCCGATCCGCCGAGAGCCGCCCAGCGGCCAGGTGCAGACCCGTGCCGCGGTGCCGCCCGGCGGCCGGGTACTGGCTGCCCTGGCGCGGCATCATCTCCATGGTCGACGTTCATTGCCTGGCTTGGTCTTCCATCTGTTGCCGGATCTGCGATCTGGCAGGGCTGGTTGGCACTGGCTAGCCCGGCGCTCGACACAGGCTAGCGGCACAGTCGGGGGGACACCCCCCGACAACCCCCCGAAAGCCTCCGTCGGGGGGAGTCCCCCCTCGATGACTCCCAAGCTCGTTTGTCGGGGGGGACCCCTCCCGACCCCCCTAACATTCTCTTGGCGGGGAGACACCCCGACAGCCCCCCGAAAACCTCCGCCGGGGCGGACAGCGCCCGGTGATCGCAAGCTGGCCTGGATGCGGCGTTACGCTGTCACCCATTGCCATAACTGGAGGTTGCGTTGGCACTGAGGATCATCATCGGACTCGTCCTGACGGCCGCCGCCGCCGTGATCGCCGGCCGTCGGCTTTGGTGGCTCTTCCGGCTCGGCCGCACCGGCCAGCCGGCGCCCGAGCGAGTGCAGGCGCTGCGCGAGCATCCGGCAGAGGGTGCGGAGACGCAGGTCACGCAGGTGATCGGGCAGCGCAAGCTGCTCAAGTGGACGGTGCCAGGGGTTGCGCACGCGCTGACGTTCTGGGGATTCATCGTCTTGATCCTGACCATCATCGAGGCTTATGGCGATCTGTTCAGCAAGCACTTCGGCATTCCGCTGATCGGCACGTGGGCGTGGGTCGGCTTCATCGAGGACCTGTTCGCCGTCGGCGTGCTGGTCGGCATCATCACGTTCGCGATCATCAGGCTGACGTCCGACCCCAAGCGCGAGGGCCGCAGGTCGCGCTTCTCGGGCTCGCACACCGGCGCTGCCTGGCTCGTACTGTTCGGCATTTTCCTTGTCATTGCGACTCTGCTGATCTATCGGGGCGCCCAGATCAACACAGGCGACTTCCCGTATCCGCAAGGTGCGTTCGCGTCCGAGCTCGTCGGTCACTGGCTGCACCCGCTGGGTGCGGCGAACCAGGGCATCGAGACCACGTTCATCCTGCTCCAGCTCGCCGTCATTCTGGCGTTCGGCGTGTTCGTGACCTACTCCAAGCACCTGCACATCGCGATTGCGCCCGTCAACGTGCTGTTCGCCCGCGAGCCCGACGGCCTCGGCCCGCTCGAGCCGATGCGCTCGAACGGGAAGGTGCTCGACTTCGAGGAGGCCGATCCAGACGAGGACATCTTCGGTATCGGCAAGATCGAGGACATGAGCTGGAAGGGCATGCTCGACCTGGCCACCTGCACCGAGTGCGGGCGGTGCCAGTCGCAATGCCCGGCGTGGGTGACGGGCAAGCCGTTGTCACCGAAGATGATCATCCTGGAGCTGCGTGATCACGCGTTCGCCAAGGCGCCGTACCTGCTGGCCGGCTCGGACGAGGCGCGCGCTGCATTGCCCGAGGCGGTCCGCGCCGAGGCCGAACGGCCCATCGTCGGCGACGCCGATGCCCACGGCGTCATTCATCCGGACGAGCTGTGGTCATGCACGAACTGCGGCGCGTGCGTCGAGGAGTGCCCAGTCGACATCGAGCACATCGACCACATCACCAGCATGCGCCGCCACCAGGTGCTGGTCGAGTCTGCGTTCCCGGCCGAGGCCGCCACCATGCTCAAGAACCTGGAGAACAAGGGCAATCCGTGGGGCATGGGCGAGAACAAGCGGACCGAGTGGATCACCGAGCTCGACTTCGAGGTCCCCGTCGTCGACGGTCCGATCGGCGAGGACGTCGAGTACCTGTTCTGGGTAGGCTGCGCCGGCGCGCTCGAAGACCGAGCCAAGAAGACCACCAAGGCGATCGCCCAGCTGCTGCACACAGCCGGCGTCAGCTTCGCCGTGCTCGGCCCGGCCGAGTCGTGCACGGGCGACCCGGCGCGGCGGATGGGCAACGAATTCGTCTTCAGCATGCTGGCCCAGCAGAATATCGAGACGCTCAACGAGGCCGGCGCCCGCAAGATCATCGCGAGCTGCCCGCACTGCTTCAACACGATCGCGCGCGAGTACCCGCAGCTCGGCGGCAACTACGAGGTGATACACCACACGCAGCTGCTGGCCCAGCTCCTCGCTGACGGCAAGCTGACACCCGTCACCCCGATCGAGGAGAAGATCACGTACCACGACCCGTGCTTCCTCGGCCGGCACAACCGAGTCTTCACGGCGCCGCGAGAGATCATGGAGCAGGTGCCCGGCGTGCAGGCGCAGGAGATGCACCGCTGCAAGGAACGGGGATTCTGCTGCGGGGCCGGCGGCGCCCGGATGTGGATGGAAGAGCGGATCGGCAAGCGGATCAATACCGAGCGGATCGACGAGGCCCTCGGCACTGACCCGGACACCATCTCGACGGGCTGTCCCTACTGCCTGGTCATGCTCGGTGATGCCGTCGCTGCCAAGAAGAGCTCGGGCGAGGCGAAGGAGTCGCTGGAAGTCGTCGACGTGGCTCAGCTGCTCATCAAGTCGGTGCAGGTGCCGGTAGCGGCCGGAGCTGGCCCGGCCGGAACTGGCCCGACTAGAGCTGACCCGACCGCACCAGGCCCGGATCCAGCTGGGCCTGGCGACCAAGCCGCGGGACAGGAAGACCAGGCGTGAGTGGACTCGCGACGGGCTGAGTCGTTCAGCGACGGCGTCTTTGCCGTCGCGATCACGGTTCTGGTCTTCAACCTGCTGCCGATCGCCGACAAGACGGCTGGCTTGCTGACGGTGACCGGCCATGGCGGTAACCCCGGCCTGCTGCACTACTGGCCCGCCTACCTGGCCTATGTGATCAGCTTCCTGACGATCGGCATCATGTGGCTCAACCATCATCTGATGTTTGCGCAGGTCAGCGCCGTCAACCGCCCGGTACTGGTGTTGAACCTGATCCTGCTGTTGGGCATCGTGGCTCTTCCGTTCCCCACAGCCCTTGTCGCCGATCACCTGACGGGCAGCGCTGGTCGGGATGGCCAGGCGACGGTCGCTGTGGTCACCTATGGCTTGCTCATGATCGCGATCTCGGTCAGCTTCGGTGGGACGTGGGTCTACATATCTCGGCACCTAGGCCAACTCGCTGGCCACGTGCCGGTACAGCCGTCTCGGATGGCGACGTTCAGGTTCGTCGCCGGAAACGCTGGTTATGTGGCCGGGACCCTGATCGCCTTGGCCTCGCCGATCGCCGCACTGATCATCTTCCTGCTGCTCGGTGTCTACTACCTCTTCGAGCATCTGCCGGAGCCGGCCGCTGACGGCGTGGCCGAATCCGGCTCGGATGACGACTGACTAGGGCACGATCCTGACCGGCAGCCAAACCCGGACCCTGGTGCCACGGCCCGGCCAGGACTCCAACGTCGCACGGCCTCCGTGCGCATTGGCGATTGCCTGCACGATCGAGAGGCCGAGGCCGCTGCCGCTGCTCGCGCTCGGACTTGGCGTGGCCGCCGGAATGGCGCTCCACGCGGGCGCTCAGCGCTGTGGCCGCGCGCGGCTGGGCCGGCTCGCCGGCTGAGGCCTCCTGTGCCAGCCAGGGTTCCGTGTGGCCGTGGCGGGCAGTCGCGAGGTCGGGCCCGTTCCCTTCCTGATCTTGGTCTTCCTGCGCCGCGGCCGCACCGGCCCGATGGAACCTGTCGAAGGCCCGGACGGCGTCCTGTGGCGACATGCCGGGGCCTGCGTCGGCCACCTCGATGAGGACTCCGCCGGTGATCTCGCCGAGCCGGACGACAACCGGCGTGGTCGGCAGCGTGTGTGCGCGGACGTTGGCCAGCAGGTTCGCCAGCACCTGCCGGATACGGGCCTCGTCGACGACCGCGACCAGCCGGGGCGGCGCCTCAGCCCGGGCCGGGCGCTGCGGTTCCACTGCGATGGTGTCGGCCACCGCGTCCCGGACCACCCCGGCCAGATCGGTCTCGGTCAGATCCAGGGATGAGGTGCGATCCAGCCGGGCTAGCTCGAGGAGCTCGGCGACCAGGCTGCTCATCCGCTCGGCCTCCTGCTCGATCCGCCGCATCGCGTTCGGGAGCTGATCGGGGCCGAGCGCGCCCTGCCGGTACAGCTCGGCGTAGCCACGAATCGTCGTGAGCGGCGTCCGCAGCTCGTGCGAGGCGTCGGCTGCGAACTCGCGCACTTTCTGCTCCGACCGTAGCCGCGAACTAAATGCCTGCTGAATCCGGTCGAGCATGGTGTTGATCGAAGATCCGAGCCTGCCTACTTCGGTCTGGTCATCCGCATCCGGCATCCGGGCCGTCAGGTCGCCGCGCGAGGTGATCTCGTTGGCGGTCCTGGTCATGTCGTCAAGCGGCTCCAGCCCGCGGCCGATCAGCCACTCGCCGCCGAGCGCGAGTAGCGCGATCAATGCCATGCCGGTGATGAGCTCGGCGATGATGAAGTCGCGCACCTGAGAGCCGCTGCTGGTGACCGATTCTCCGACAACCAGGATCGCAGTGCCGGCCGAGGTGTGCCTCGCCTCGACCTCGAGCTGCGGAGCTATCTCCAGCGGCTTGCAGCCTGTCCGTGGGAACACCCGGCATCCGTCGGCCACAAGCAGCCTGTTTGCCATGGCCGGATGACCTTGCTCGGCGATCACCGCGGCTTCGGCGAGGCTAGGACTCTTGAGCCACTGGCTGACGGCGGCCGCCAGCTGAGTTGTCTGCGGGCCCTGAGTCAGCGGCTCGACGGCCAGGGGCGACCGCAGCGGGACCTCGACAACGGAGTAGCTGGTCTGGCTCGTTGCCAATGCTGGCTGTCTGGCGAACACTGATGCCACCCCGCTGAGCCGCTTGCCGGCTGCCGCCGCCTGGCTGTCCGCCCGGCGGGACAGCACGTACGTGCTAACCCCGCCCATGATCAGCAGCAGGACAGTCGTCACCCCGACGAGCATGACCAGCATGCGGGCCCGCAGTGACAGCTTCCGGGTGCGTCTCATCGGCGCCCGTCCACTTATGGCGGCCCGTCCGCGTGGCTGGCCTGACCGGCGTGATCCTGCCGTTCCGGGCGCAGGCTGTAGCCGACCCCCCGCTGCGTATGGATAAGAGGGGGACCCAGCGGATCCAGCTTGCGCCGCAGGTAGCTCACGTACGTCTCGACGATCTGGGACTCTCCTGAGTAGTCCCAGCCCCAGACGCTCTCCAGCAGCTGCGCCCTGGTTAGCACCCGACCCTGATGCCGCATCAGGTAGGCAAGCAGGCGGAACTCGGTCGGAGACAGCTCGACCGGCACGCCGGCCCGGTGGACCGTCCAGCGATCCTCATCGAGTTCCAGGTCTGCCACCCGGACGAGGGCGTCGCCGCGACCTTGCTGGTCCGGGCCGCTGCTCCGGGACGCACGCCGCAGGACAGCGCGCACTCTGGCCACCAGCGCCTCAACCGAGAACGGCTTCGTCACGTAATCGTCCCCGCCGATGGCGAGGCCGGTGACCGTGTCCGACGAAGTGTCGCGCGCGGTGAGGAAAATGACGGGCACCTCATTCCCGGCTGCCCGCAGCCGACGGCACACCTCGAAGCCGTCCATGCCCGGCATCATGACGTCCAGCACAATGAGGTCTGGTCTGGCGGCTTCGGCCTGTCGCAGTGCCTCTCTGCCGCTCGCCGCTGTAGTCACCGAGCACCCGTGGAACTTCAGGGCGACTTGCACAAGCTCGCGGATGTTGGGCTCGTCGTCGACGACGAGCACCTGGGGTATCCGGTCGTTCTCTGTCATGACGTCCTGGGCTTCTGGTCGGGATCGCTGAAGCCGCCGCGACCGCTTCTCGCCCGGCCCATATCCGGCGCCTTGAGGCTACCGGCAACTCGGAGGGCTGGCCTGCACTGTACGTGTCGCTGCTGGTCGCAGGACAGCTACTGGTCGCAGGAGAGATGCTGGTCACTGGACAGCTGCTGGCCACACGACAAGAGCCAGGGGGCCGCCGCCCGTGGCGGGGCCCCTCTGCTCCTTCAATCTGCCGTAGGCGCCGCTAGCCGGCCTTGCGGATCCGGATCAGCCGCGCGTCGTTCACGCCACTCACCACCTGGCCCCCGACAAGGACCTGCTCGCCGGTGCTGAGCTTGTCCCGTGCCACAGCCGAGCCTGCTTCGCGCACCACAGTGCTGGTGGTGAAGTCCCACGTCCAGGTGGTGCCGTCCTTGGCCAGGACGGTGATCGCCGAGCTGGTGACGGACTGGATGGTGCCGCGCTCGACGGCGATGGTCTTCGGGCCGGTCTTGGTCTGGAACGTCACCGTGCCGTGCGCGCCCCCGACGAGCGCCAGGCGCGCCAGCGGGTTGCGGCAGAGCGCGTGCAGTCGGGTGGCGGCCACCGAGTGGCCGTGGCTGCGCAGCCGCTGCTCCAGCTTCGCGCACCGCCCGGCCGCCGCGGATGCGGCGGTGGTCGTGGCTGATGCGGTCGATGCCGTGCCTGTCGACGCGCCACCGGTCGAGGCGGAGGCGCCGCCCGTCAGCGCCACGCCGATCCCGGCCCCGCTGCCCAGCAGCACGGCACTAGCCGCGACGGTAGTAACGACGCGCTTCGTCCGGCCGGACCACTTGGCCCGGCCGGGTGTGCCCGCCGGGTCGGTCGCGTCGGTGGCGTCGGTCGCGTCAGGCCTGCTCGCCGGGTCGGGCTGTTCAAATTCAGTGGTGTCCATGCCGTCCATACTGTCCATGGCACACAGCCTCGCCCTCGATCTTGGGTAATGACGCACCCTTGCCTGGGAGGTTCCTGGGAACTGACGGCAAATACGATCCGGAGTGGGACCGAGCCGGTGGACGTACCCGCGCCATCAGCGCCACGGCCGGCACGCCGTTACATACGATCGGGAACCGGGATGCCGAGCAGTCCCAGCCCAGTGACGAGCACGCGCAGTGTGAGCGCGCTGAGGGCGAGCCTGCTCCGCCGAGTGTCGCCCTCGGCGGCTAGTACCGGGCACTGCTCGTAGAACGTAGTAAAGGTGCTGGCCAGCTCAAACAGGAATCCCGCCAGCTTGTGCGGCTCGGCTGTCGTGGCAGAGTCAGCTACGGCCCGGCCGAACCCGAGCAGTCGCAGCGCAAGCTCGCGCTCCGCCGAAGTGCCCAGCTCGATTGGAGCGCTCGCGGCCGCCGGGTCAAGGCCGGCCCGCGCGAAGATGGAGCGGATACGGGCCGTCGCGTATTGCAGGTAGGGACCTGTATTGCCCGTGAGCGCGAGCAGCCGGTCGAAGTCCAGGACGTAACTGGAGTCCCTGGCCACCGACAAGTCGCCGTACTTCAGTGCGCCGATGCCGACAGCTTCGGCGATCTGGCCGCGCTGCACCGGATCGTCGTACCTGTCGGCGATGACAGTCGCGGCCCGGTCGACGGCCTCATCGATCAGGTCGGCCAGCTTGACCTGCTCACCCGAACGAGTCCGCAGCCGCTGACCGCCGGGCCCGGTCATCAGGCCGATCACGGCGTGCTCAGCCGTCGCTGGCGGCACGAGCCAGCCGGCCTGCCTGGCCAGCTCAAAGATCAGCTGCAAGTGCTGATGCTGCTCGGAGCCGACCACGTAGATGAGCCTGGTCGCGCCGAGCTCGGTCAGCCGGTACCGGATCGCCGCGGCGTCGGTGCTGTCGTAGCCGTAGCCGCCGTCGCTCTTGCGCAGCATAAGCGGCACCGGCTTGCCGTCACGGCCGGCGAATCCCGGCGGGAACGCGCATAGTGCGCCGTCACTCATGACGGCAAGGCCCTTGCTCTCCAGCTCGTCGCAGACATCGCCGAGCATCGAGTTGTAGAAGCTCTCAGGCGCCATGTCGGCGTCGGTCAGCGTGACGTCGAGCCGCTCGTAGATCTTCCGCAGGTACTCCATCGAATCGTCAACGAGCATCTGCCACAGCCGCATGGCGTCCGGCTCGCCCGCCTGGAGCTGCACGACCCGCTTGCGCGACCGGTCGGCGAAGATCGGATCGCCGTCGAACTTGGACCTTGCTGCCTGGTAGAACGCCGTGAATTCGCCCGCCGCGAGCTCGTCCTCAGTGGCCTGATCGCCGATGTCGAGCGCGTGCTCGATCAGCATGCCGAACTGAGTACCCCAGTCGCCTAGGTGCGCAGCCCGGACGACATCGTGCCCGAGATGATCGAGCACCCGAGCAAGCGCGTCGCCCACCACCGTCGCCCGCAAGTGTCCGGCGTGCAATTCCTTGGCCACGTTTGGGCCCGAGAAGTCGACTACGACCCGCTGGCTGGGCTCGGCGAGCGCAACCCCGAGCCGCGGGTCCGCGAACTGGGTGCTCGACTGATCGGCAATCCAGTCGTCGGACAACGTGATGTTGATGAAGCCGGGACCGCTCACCTCTGCGCTGGCCACGGTGTCCGCGCTGGCCAGCCGCGCCGCTACTAGGCCTGCCACGTCGCGCGGCGCGCGGCCGAGCTGCCTGCCCAGCGACATGGCCACGTTGGACTGGTAGTCGGCGAACCCAGAAGGCCGGATCAGCGGATCGGCAGCCGCGAACTCGTCGCCGAGCTCCGCGGCCAGCGCCAGCTGGACCAGCGCGCCCAGGGCTGCTTCCGGATCTGTCATCCGACCAGCCTACCGGCCGGGCCAATGAATATCCTGGCCGCCCGCGCCAGGGCCAGGTATGCCCGCGGGTGAAAGCTCCGGCACCTCAGGGGCGGCGTAGGAAGTGCGCCCGGCTAGGCCCAAGCCGCTCTCGCATGCGCTCGGTGATGCGCCGGTCGGCCAGCGCGGCGGCCAGCTTGCAGGCAGCGGCCGCGCCGCGCGCCCGGACGGCACCGTGCGCTATCACTATGGTCGCTTCCAGGCCGAGTAGTGCGGCGCCGCCGTAAGTCTCGGAGTCCAGCTGCATGGCCAAGTCGCGCAAGCCATGGCGCTGGAACAGGGTGCCGAATCTGGCCGCGCGCGAGCTGCCGAGCACCTCGCGCAGCTGAGCTGCCATAAAGCCAGCCGTTCCCTCCAGCGTCTTCAGGGCGACGTTGCCAGTGAAGCCGTCGGTGACGACCACGTCGACCTTGCCTGCGAGCAGGTCGCCGCCCTCGACGTTGCCGGCGAAGCTGATCGGCAGGCCGCCGTGCGGCTCGGTGTCCAGCAGCTCGTACGCGCGCTTCGCCAGCTTGTTTCCTTTGCCGGGCTCGGTGCCGATCGTCAAGAGGCCGACTCTGGGTTCGGCGATGCCGAACGCGACCTCCGCGTATGCGACACCAAGCTGGGCGAACTGCAAGAGCATTTCCGGCTTCGGGTCCGCGATGGCGCCCGCGTCAATCAGTACCGTTGGGTTCGGGTGAGTCGGGAGCGCGACTGCCAGCCCGGGCCTGGTGACGCCGGGCAACGGCCGCAGCCGCATCTGCGCGGTCGCGACGATCGCGCCCGTCGAGCCCGCCGAGACCACTGCACCGGCCTGACCGCGCCGCACCAGCTGGCAAGCGACCGCAATACTCGACCTCGGTCGCCGCCAGCTGGCGAGTGCGCCCTCGTCCATGGCGATGGACTCCTCGGCCGCCTCGATGTAGACGTTGGCGGTCGACCCAAGCCTGGCTAGGAGCGGCCGCAGCTGCCCGGGCCGACCTGTCAGCGCTATCCGGGTGTCTAGTTCGCGGGCCGCGGCGAGAGCGCCGGCGACGATCTCCTCAGGCGCGTGGTCACCGCCCATCGCGTCGACGGCGATCATCTTGCGCAGCTCGGGTGCCGGAACCGGGGCGAGGCCGACGGCCAGGTCGGCGCCCGCCTCGGCGTCGCCTGGCTGGGCCGATGCAGCGGATACGGCCTCCGCTGGCCGGCGCAGTGGGCTGCCCGCCTGACGTCCCGCATGGCGCCTAGCTTCTCATTGCCCCGGCCTGGCCGTGTGGCGCTGTAGTACGTTTGGTACCCCGGCCGGCGGGTAAACGGGGGTTTCCTGGCGTGGGACCTGTCAGGGGACGGCATGGCGGCTAGGGAAACTTTGGAGCGTCTCAGGCAACGCTGGGCGCTGCCTGAGCGTTTCCTAATCGTTACTTCTTTTACTGGGATCGCGGTAACGCCTCCGGATGTACCTGCGTCTAGGTGGCGGGACCGGGAATGGTGGATGTGAGCACGCCGACTGGCGGCATGACGGGGAGATCATGCGCAAAATCAGGGCGCCGCAGGTGTAGCGCCCGGAGGGAGTTGCATGAGCGTTCAGGGGACCGTGCCCGTAGTACCCGCGCAAGGCCGTGGATTCCGGGCGTATTCGGCTAAACATCTTGACCAGCTGACTGCTAGAGCCGGCCTAGGCGATGCCGAACGGCTCGCCGTCCGGGCGGTGGCGACAGTCCTGCCCTTTCGAACGAACGACTACGTGCTTGACACACTGATCGACTGGTCAGCTGCTCCGGATGATCCGATCTACCGACTCGTCTTCCCGCAGGCGGACATGCTGCCGCCCGAGGATGTCGCGCCTATCGCTGCCCTGCTGGACAGCGGCGCGCCCGAACGGGAGATCCAGGCAGCCGCGCATAGAGTCCGAATGCGACTCAATCCTCATCCGGCCGGTCAGCTGGCGCTGAACGTGCCGGAATTCTCGGATGAGCCGCTCCCGGGCGTGCAGCACAAATATCCCGAGACGCTCCTGGTCTTCCCCAAACAGGGTCAGACGTGTCACGCGTACTGCACGTACTGCTTTCGCTGGGCCCAGTTCGTCGGCGAGCCTGACCTGAAGATGGCCACCGACGACATGTCGCGGGTCACGTCGTACCTGCGCTCTCATCGTGAGGTCACGAGTGTCCTCGTGACCGGCGGCGACCCAATGATCATGGGATCTTCCGTTCTGCGCCGTTATGTCGAGCCGCTTCTCGACCCGAGCCTTGAGCACATCGAATCGATCCGGATCGGGACCAAGTCGCTGGCCTACTGGCCACAGCGTTTCCTCACCGACCCCGACGCCGACGACACCCTGCGCCTGTTCGAAGAGGTCAACGCCGCTGGCAAGACCTTGGCGCTGATGGCGCATTTCTCGCACCTGCGCGAGCTCGAGCCGACGCCAGTGTCCCGCGCCATCAGCCGGATCCGGAATACCGGCGCGATCATCCGGAGCCAGGCCCCGCTGATCAGGACCATCAACGATGATCCGGCCTGCTGGTCGCAGATGTGGCGGCGCCAGCTTCGGCTCGGCCTGGTGCCTTACTACATGTTCATCGAGCGGGATACCGGTCCGCAGGGGTACTTCGCGGTGCCGCTCGCCCGCGCCGTCGAGATCTTCCGCGACAGCTACGCCAGCGTCTCGGGCTTGTGTCGCACGGTACGCGGGCCGTCGATGTCCGCAACCCCGGGCAAGGTGTGCGTGGACGGCGTCGCCGAGGTCGCGGGCCAGCGCGTCTTCGTCTTGCACATGATCCAGGCCCGCGATCCGTCGCTAGTGGGCCGGCCTTTCTTCGCTCACTTCGACCCGGATGCAGTCTGGCTCACTGATCTGCGCCCGGCGTTTGCGGACAAGTTCCCATTCGAGTCAGCGTCGGCCGCTCCCGGCGAGGACTGGGGCGCCGAGCTGCTAGCCCCGGCCGGCTGACGCCGCCAGCCTTTGCGTCGGGCCTTAGCTAACCCGCCGCGGCGGCGGTGGGCTCACTGATCTCGGCGGTCGCGTCGCCACCAGCGGCGCGCGGCTGCCGCTTGATGAAGACGCAGCTCACCGCTCCGGCTACGAGGAACACGATCGGGACCAGCATCGTCGGCCGCATCGCGATCACGAACCCGTGCGTGAAGATCTCGCCGGCGAGTCCGGTGGTCTGCCGACCCGACCCGACCTCCAGGCCGCCCTTCGCAGCCGACTGGAAGCCGGACACGAGCTTGTCCCTGGCCTGCGGGGGCAGGCTGGCGGAGCGTAGCCGCGCCTGGCTGGTGAGCCCAGCGATGAGGCGGTTCTGGAGCAGGGCGCCGACGCCCGCAGTGCCGATCACAGTTCCCACCTGGCGGGTTGTGTTGAAGACGCCCGACGCAGCCCCGGCCATCATCGGGTTCACGTTGCGCAGGGCCACGGTGATCATCGGGGCGAACGTGCAGCCGATGCCGACGCCGGCAACGACCTGGGGGAGCAGGAAGTTATACCAGGCTGAGGTCGTCTGGGCGATCAGCGCGATGGAACCCATGCCACCAGCGAACAAGAGCAGACCGGCAAACAGGATGTACTTCCCGCCGATCCGGTCGGACATCCGGCCAGCCACCGGCGCCACGAACATCGAGACCAGGGAAGCTGGCGCCATCGTCAGGCCGGCCTTTAGCGCGGAGAAGCCGAGCACCGACTGCAGGTAGATCGAGAAGGGCAGGAAGATGCCGAGCATGCCGATCGCGATGAAGGCCGCGACAACGTTCATGAGGGCGTAGTTCCGGTCCTTGAACAAGACGAAGGGAACGAGCGGCTCGTGGTCCTGGCGCCGCGCCTGGAGCCAGAGAAACAACGCGAGCAGCACGAGGCCGACAGCAAACAGCAGCGGGATCGAGATGAACGAGGTGATCGTGCCCCAGTTGTACTTCTGGCCCTCGACGAGCGCATAGCAGATCGCGAGGAGGGCGAGAGTCGCCAGCATCACGCCGGCCACGTCGAAGCTGTGCTTGCGGTCCGTCCGCAGATCGGGGATGAAGAAGACGGTGAGCACCAGGACCAGCACCCCGATTGGCAGGTTGATGAAGAAGATGTACCGCCAGTCGAAGGCCGTGACGAGCAGGCCGCCGAGCGTCGGGCCAGCGATCGTCGCGACGCCCGCGACCGCGCCCCAGATGCCGAAGGCCGCGCCCCGCCTCTCGGCCGGGAACACCATCGTCAAGATTGCCAGTGTCTGCGGCATGAGCAGCGCCGCGCCGAGGCCCTGCACACCGCGGAAAGCGATGAGCATTCCTGGCGACAGTGCAAGGCCACAGGCGGCCGAGGCCAGCGTGAACACAGCGACGCCGACGAAGAACACGCGGCGCTGGCCGAGCAGATCGCCAAGCCGGCCCGCCGTGATCAGCAGAACTGCCAGCACCAGCGCGTAGGCGTTGATCACCCACAGGATGTCGTCGAGAGAAGCGTGCAGTTTCGAGATCATGTTGGGTATCGCGATGTTGACGATCGTCAAGTCCAGGAGGGTCATAAAAAACCCAAGCGAGACGACCATCAGAATGACCCATGGGTTACCGCGACTGAAGCCGCCGTTAGGCGCCGACGGTGTCACTGCTGCCACTGCTCTCCTCCATAGCCTGCGCTGTGCGCACCACGCTACGGCAATGGTCAGACATTGCGCCTCGGGCATTTCGCCGGTGCCCGCGTGGCCGGCGGTTGATAGCCGAACCCCGTTCGGTGGGGGCGGTGCCACGCGAAGTATGCTCCGGCCATGAAAATCAACGGAACTGCCGCGATCGTCTCCGGAGGCGCCAGCGGCCTCGGCGAGGCGACCGTCCGGGAGCTCGCCGCAGCGGGCAGCAAGGTCGTTGTCGCCGACTTGAACGAAGGGCGCGGCAAGGCGCTGGCCGACGAGGTTGGCGGCTTGTTCGCCCGAACCGACGTGAGTGACGCGGACTCGGTGCGTGCGGCCGTGGAGCTGGCTGCATCGGCAGGCGCGCCACTGCGGTTCGTGGTGAGCTGCGCAGGCATCGGCTGGGCGCAGCGGACAGTGGGCCGCGATGGCGCGCCGCATGACCGGGCCGCGTTCGGCAAGGTCATCGACGTTAATCTCATCGGCACCTTCAACTTGATGAGCATCGGCGCCGCGGCCGTGGCCAAGACGGAGCCTGCTGACGACGATGGCGCCCGCGGCGTGGTGATCAACACCGCGTCGATCGCCGGCCTGGAAGGGCAGACCGGTCAGCTCGCGTACTCAGCCTCCAAGGGCGGCATCATCGGCATGACCGTGCCCGCCGCCCGTGACCTGTCTGCCATCGGAGTCCGGGTCAACACGATCTGCCCGGGCATCATTGACACGCCGATCTACGGCAGCGGGCCGGCCAGCGAGGAGTTCAAGGCCAAGCTCGCCGCGCCGGTGGTCTTCCCCAAGCGCATGGGCACCGCCGCGGAGTTCGCGCACCTGGTACGCAGCCTGATCGAGAACAACTACATGAACGCCGAGGTCATCCGGTTCGACGGCGGAATCCGCTTCCAGCCCAAATAAGCACGGCGCGGTGAGCCCGCCGCCGGGCGGCGCGCCGGACATGAAGGGAAATCGATGCCCGAGGCAGTCCTGACTGAGGTCAGCGACGGCGTTGCCGTCATCACTATCAACCGGCCAGAAGCCAGGAACGCTGTCAACGGGGACGTCGCCCGTGGTATCGCGGCCGCGGTTGACGAGTTCGACAACCGCAAGGACGTCCACGTCCTCGTGCTGACCGGTGCTGGTGGCACGTTCAGCGCGGGCATGGACCTGAAGGGGTTCCTGTCCGGCGACTCGCCGAGCTTCGCCGATCGCGGCTTCGGCGGCATCGTGGAGCGGCCGCCGGCCAAGCCCATCATCGCCGCGGTCGAGGGCTACGCGTTGGCCGGGGGATTCGAGCTTGTCCTGGCGTGCGACCTCGTGGTGGCCAGCGAGACGGCGAAGTTCGGTCTGCCCGAGGTCAGGCGCAGCCTCGTGGCTGGCGCCGGCGGCCTGCTCCGGCTGCCCAAGCGGATCCCGTACCACCTCGCCATGGAGATCGCGCTGACCGGCGAGCACTTCCCGGCTGCCAGGTTGCATCAGGCCGGCCTCGTCAACCAGATTGTGCCGACGGGCGAGGCGCTCTCCGGCGCCAGGGACCTCGCGGCCAGGATCGCGCTCGGCGGTCCGCTGGCGTTGACGGCGACCAAACGGGTCATCGTTGAGTCGGCCGACTGGGACGCCGCCGAGGCATTCCGGCGGCAGGGCGAGATCATCACCCCGGTGTTCACGTCGGCAGACGCCAGGGAAGGCGCACTGGCGTTTGCTGAGAAGCGCCAGCCACAATGGCGTGGCGAGTGATGGTCTGACCGACATCTGCTCTGTTGTCGGAAGCCGGCGAAGCCGGTCAGATAGGCGGTGCCCACCACTGCCGGGGAAGCGCAGCGGCGGGCATCACCGATTTGTTGGGCAGCGGGTCCGCGGGGGCAGGTTCCTTGGCCCGCTAGCTGGACGCTGGGGCTAGTGAGCGCTGTGGCGCGTGGCCGGCCAGGCGCTCCCTGAGCTTGGCCCGGCCGCGGTGCAGTCGCGACATCACGGTGCCGATCGGGGTGTCCATCATCTCGGCGATCTCGCGGTACGGGTAGCCCTCGATGTCGGCCAGATAGATGGCGACCCTGAAGTCCTCGGGTAGCTCGCGCAGTGCCCGGAGGACCTCCGAATCGGCCAGCCGCTCGAGCGCCTCAGCCTCGGCCGACCTGGCGGGCGGCATCAGCGGGTCACTGCCGGTCTGCCAGTCCTCGGAGAAGTCAAAGCCGAGGTCCTGAACCGGCTCGCGGCGCTTCTTGCGGTAACTGTTGATGAACGTGTTCGACAGAATCCGGTGCAGCCAGGCCCGCAGGTTGGTACCGGGCTTGAACTGGTGGAACGCGGCATAGGCCTTCGCAAACGTCTCCTGGAGCAAGTCCTCGGCGTCGCTCTGGTTCCGCGTCATACGCAGCGCGGCCGGATACAGCTGCCCGATGAACGGGATCGCATCCTGCTCGAAACGCTCGTCGCGGTCGGGCATGAGCGTGTCGGCCTGCACCGCGTCGGGGGCTGGCGCCGCTGGTGCGGGCGCGGCGCGATTCTGCGCATATTGCCTCATGTCAACGTCAAGCTGGGTCACTGTCTGCTCCGCTCGCTCGGGGGGCTTGCAGTGCTATGACGCAACTGGCCGGTAACCCGATGCGTGATCTGAGTAACAGAGTGACTACGAAAAGTTACATTCCTGGATCAGTCGGCGCCTAAGGAACGTCAGATCCAGCGGTGGAACCACATCCTGGTCAACCAGGACCCATACGGGATGACCTCGGCCGTGAGCACGGGATAGAGGTAGGCGAAGTTCAGTAGCACTAGGCCGAGGTAGAGGCCGGCGCCGACCGCGCCGATGGCGCGCCTGCCAGGCGCTGCCCTGGCGGGACCGATGATCAGCCCCAGGCACAGCACAATGGCGATGATCATGAACGGTTCGAAGGAAACGGCGTAGTAGTAGAACTCGGTGCGATTGTCGTGCCAGGCGTACCAGATCCAGGGCAGCCAGCCGGCTAGCACGCCGAGCAGGATCGCGCCTGCCCGCCAGTCCCGGCGTGGGCGGCGGCTGAAGGCCAGATCACCGATGAATCCCGTCAGCCACCAGCCGAGGCAGAACAGCAGAGCCAGAGTGCCGCCCCACCAGATCGCGGGAGTGCCGATAGCGAGCACTTCCCGGACATTGCCAGTGCTGGCGCCGCATTTGGGGACAGAGTTGCCCGCACACCAGTAGAACGAGATGGGCCGGGCCAGGACTGTCCAGCCGACCGGGTTGGACTTGTAGGACTGGAAGCTCGACAGGCTGACGCCGAACTGCAGCATCCAGTGGTTGTACTGATACCAGGAGTCGATGGTGGACCAGATTGGCGTGTGGTTGCCGTTGGCCGCAGCCCAGTTCCGGTCATAGCCATCGCTCGTGGCGAACCATCCCGTCCACGAGGCCACGTAGACGACCAGCGGCGCGAGGACGAACCAGACGGGGAACCACTTGCCCTCGCTGCGAAGTCCGCCGCCCAGCCAGTGACTGTACCCGGCCGCACGCCTGGCGCCGAAGTCCCACGCGATCGCGAGGCATGCGAAGCCCAGCAGGAAATAGAGCCCGTTCCACTTACTCGCGACGGCGGCCCCGATGCAGAGGCCCGCAGCGACGCGGAGCCAGCGGATCCCGAGCCTAGGCCCGGTCACGTCGTGCGAGCTCGTCTCGGCCGTAGCGGCAGCGAGCCTGGCGATCATCCGGTCGCGGTCGATGACCAGCAGTCCGAAGGCCGCGAGCACCCAGAACATCAGGAAGATGTCCAGGATGGCGGTGCGGCTCAATACCAGCTCAAGACCGTCGAGGGCGAGCAGCAGGCCGGCGACGCACCCGAGCATCGTCGACCGTGTCATCCGCCGCGTGATCCGGGCCAGCAGCAGGATCGAGACCGTGCCGATCAGCGCGGCTGAGAATCGCCAGCCGAAAGGCGTCAGGCCGAACATCCACTGACCCGCTGCCATCATCATCTTGCCGAGCGCCGGATGCGCCACGACCTCGCCGAGCAGACACGGGGGGCGGTGCGGAGCACATGTACTCGCGGTCGTGCTCTGCACGAAGATGTTGGGGTTGCCCTGGACGAGGAGCTTGTTCACGCTGCTCAGGTGCTGAAGCTCGACGCCGTGACGCAGGATCGAGTTGGCGTCCGGGACGTAGTACGTCTCGTCGAAGACGACCGCCTTGGGCTGGCTGAGCCGGTAGAACCGGAGGAAGCCTCCGAAGATCATGATGAGCACGGGTCCGGCCCAGCCCCAGAACGGGCTGCCCAGCACGAGCGCGCTGCTGCGGCGGCTCGCCCTGGCCAGCAGCGAGCCTTCGTCGGCACCGACGGCGGGGACCGTCTGGTAGGCGTTCATCGACAGCCATGTTAGGGGCCCAACCGGCTACCCTGGGCCGGGACATGGCACCGAGTAGTGACGCAGCCGCACATGCCGCTGCGGCGGCTGACGCGAAGGGCGCTGGGGTGCGAGGCGGGCGGCAGCCGGCAGCGCCCCAGCGCTTGGGGATGCTCACGGTCGCGGCCGCGCCGATCGGACAGCCTGCCGACGCGTCTGGACGGCTGGCCGAAGCCCTTGCCGCGGCACCGGTGATCGCAGCTGAAGATACCCGGCGACTGCGCAGGCTCGCGGCGGCGCTCGGAGTGCGGCTGACCGGCCGGGTGGTGTCGTACTACGACGACGTCGAGGCCCGGCGGGTGCCGGCGCTGCTGGCCGAGCTCACCGCTGGGCAAGACGTCCTGCTCGTGACCGACGCCGGCATGCCGGGCGTGAGCGACCCTGGTTACCGGATTATCGCTGCCGCTGCCGAGGCCGGGATCCGCGTGACGGTGCTGCCAGGGCCGTCGGCCGTCACTACGGCGCTGGTGATCTCTGCGCTCCCGTCGGACCGGTTCGTCTTCGAGGGCTTCCCGCCGCGGCGAGCTGGCGAGCGCGCCCGGCGCTTCGCCGAACTGGCCGGCGAGCGCCGGACGATGGTGTTCTTCGAGTCGCCCCGGCGCCTTGCGGCGACGCTGGCCGAGCTGGCCGCAGCATTCGGGCCCGGCCGCCGGGCGGCGGTTTGCCGTGAGCTAACCAAGACCCATGAAGAGGTCATCCGGGGCACGCTGGGCAGCCTGGCGGCGGACCTGGCGGGCGGGGTGCTCGGTGAGGTCACCCTCGTCGTCGGCGGCGCACTACCGACGGCGGCGGCCGTAAGTCCCGGACAGGCTGCCGCGGCGGTGGCCGAGCGTGAGGAGCGCGGCCAGCCGCGCAAAGAAGCCATCGTGGCGGTCGGCCGCGAGCTTGGCGTGCCGAGGCGCGATGTCTATGACGCCGTCGTCGCTAGCGGGCGACCGCACCGGAACCAGCCGGACTGACGCGCGGCGGCGGAAATGACAGTAGCGGCTGCAACGATGTCCGCTATGGAGATCAGCGACTACGTCACGACCCTGAGCGGTCAGGGGGTCATGCTTATCAATGCGGCGTATCTCGCCGGCCTGAACGCCGCCGTGCCGACATGCCCGCTCTGGCGGGTGCGCGACCTGGTACACCACATGGGCTACGTGCACAGGTGGGCCACCGAGTACGTGACAGGCCAGGTCACGGACCCGATACCGGAGCTGACCGAGGCGGAGCAGCTCGCCGGCGGCCCGCCCGACGACGAGCTGCGCGACTGGTACCTGGATGGACTCAGTACTCTCGCAGATGCCCTCGCCAGCGCCGACCCGGACATGCGCGCCTGGACGTTCCTGCCGGCCCCGTCGCCGCTCGTCCACTGGGCGAGGCGCCAGGCACATGAGACGGCAATTCACTGCGCCGATGCGAAGATCGCCGCCGGGTTCTGGGATGGGTACGCGGCCGAGTTCGCCGCCGACGGCATCGACGAGGTGCTGATCGCCTTCTTCGGCGGCGAGCCGGTCGACTCGCCGGCCGTCGAGGACGCGCGCGGGACGCGAACCTTGCAGGTGCAAGCAGTAGATACCGGACAGGGCTGGCACGCCCGGCTCAGCGAGGACGGCAGCAAGATCGTCACGACGGCACGCGGATCGTGTCCGGCCGATGCGGCCGCGTGCACGCTAACCGGTCCCGCGTCGGGTCTCTACCTGCTCCTGTGGAATCGGGTCGATGCGGCCGCGGCCGAGGTGACGGTCAGTGGCGACGAGCGTGTGCTGCGGGCCTGGCGCGACGACATGCCTCTCACCTGGGTGTAACGCAGATACCCGACCCGAGGGCGGCGCCCGACCTCGGGGGCCGTCCTCCCCTAGGCTGATAGTCATGACGAGCCGTCACATTCTCGCTGCCCCAGCGTGGCCGTACGCCAATGGTCCCCGGCACATCGGCCATGTGTCAGGCTTCGGCCTGCCCTGCGACATGTTCGCCCGGTATCAGCGGATGTCGGGGAACCGGGTGCTGATGGTGAGCGGCACGGACGAGCATGGGACGCCGATCCAGGTCCAGGCCGACGCCGAGGGCGTCACGGCGCGCGAGCTGGCTGACCGGTACAACCGGGTCATCGTCGAGGACCTGGCCGGGCTGGACATGTCCTATGACCTGTTCACGCGGACGACGACGATGAACCACTACTCCGTCGTGCAGGAGATATTCCGCGGCCTGTACGAGAACGGCTACATCTTCCCGCGCAAGTCGCTTGGCGCTGTCTCGCCGTCCACCGGCCGGACGTTGCCTGATCGCTATATCGAGGGGACTTGCCCGATCTGCGGCTACGACGGCGCCCGCGGCGACCAGTGCGACAACTGCGGCAACCAGCTCGACCCCGCGGACCTGATCAATCCGCGCTCGAAGATCAACGGCGAGACGCCGGTCTTCGTGGAGACCGAGCAGTTCTTCCTCGACCTGCCAGCCTTCGCGGACGTGCTGGGCACCTGGCTGCAGAGCAAGAGCGGCCAGTGGCGGCCGAACGTACTCAAGTTCTCCCTCAACCTGCTCGGCGAGCTGCAGCCGCGCGCCATCACCAGGGACCTGGACTGGGGGGTGCCGATCCCGCTTGAAGGCTGGCGAGACCTGAAGGACAAGCGGATCTACGTGTGGTTCGACGCGGTCGTCGGCTACCTGTCGGCCTCGATCGAGTGGGCGAGGCGCTCCGGCGACCCGGACGCGTGGCGAGCCTGGTGGCAGACGCCGGATGCCGACTCCTACTACTTCATGGGCAAGGACAACATCGTCTTCCATGCCGAGATCTGGCCGGCCATGCTGCTCGGCTACAACGGTCAGGGCGCCAAGGGCGGCATTCCCGGCCAGCTCGGCGAGCTCAACCTGCCGTCGGAGGTCGTGTCCAGCGAGTTCCTGACGATGGAAGGCAGGAAGTTCTCCTCGTCACGGTCGGTTGTCATCTACGTCCGCGACTTCCTGGCTCGCTATGACGTGGATGCCCTGCGCTACTACGTCGCGGTGGCCGGACCGGAGAACCAGGACACGGACTTCACGTGGAGCGAGTTCGTCCGGCGTACCAACGACGAGCTGGTGGCCAACTGGGGCAACTTGGTGAACCGCTCCATTTCGTTCGCGGCTCGCAACATCGGCGAGATCCCGGCAGCCGGCGAGCTGACCGACGCCGACCGCGGCGTGCTTGACCGATCCAGGGCGGCATTCGAGACCGTCGGCGCCGCGCTGACACGGTGCCGGTTCAAGGCGGCGAGCACCGAGGCGATGCGCACCCTGGCCGAGGCCAACAAGTACTTGTCCGACCAGGCGCCGTGGAAGCTGCGCGAGTCCGAGCCGGAGCGGATGCGAACGATCTGCCATGTCGCGCTTCAGCTCGTCGACGACGGCAAGACCTTGCTCACTCCCTTCCTGCCGCGCTCGTCGCAGCAGGTATTCGAGATGCTCGGCGGCACCGGACAGTGGTCGGGCATGCCGCGGATCGACGAGGTCAGCGAAGACGACGGGCCGCCTTACCCGGTGATCACCGGGGACTACGCAACCGCGGCGCGATGGGCCTCCGCCCCGATCAGGCCCGGCACGCCCCTGAGCACGCCCACGCCTCTGTTCGCCAAGCTGGACCCCTCGGTCGTTGACGAGGAACTGGCCAGGCTGGAGCGCAAGTGACAGACCGCCCGGTCCCGGGCGACGGCTTCGGGCCAGGGCACGGGATCGGGCGGCCGCAGGCGCCTGCTCCCGAGCCGCTGCCGGGCACCGTCTTCGACAGCCATTGCCACCTGGACATGATCGACATGACTGTCGCCGACACTCTCGCGCAGGCTGCGGCGGCCGGGATCACGCGGGTCATCACAGTCGGATGCGATACCGCGTCCGCGCAGTGGGCGGCGGACTGCGCGGCCACGTTCCCATCCGTATATGCAGCGGTCGCCATCCACCCGAACGAGACAGCGGCGGCGGCCGCCTCGCCCGGCGGACGGGAGTCCGTGCTGGCGGAGATCGCCAGGCTCGCCGCGTTGCCGCAGGTCCGGTCTGTCGGCGAGACCGGGCTCGATTACTACCGCGACAGCGCGGCGCCAGAGGTGCAGCGCGAGTGGTTTCGTGCGCACATCGAGATCGCGAAGCAGGTAGGCAAGCCGCTGATGATCCACGACAGAGACGCGCACGCGGACGTGCTGTCGATCCTGGCCGCCGACGGGCCGCCCGATCAGGTCATCTTTCACTGCTACTCCGGCGACGCGGAGCTCGCGCAGAGGTGCGCGGACGCCGGCTATGTGCTCAGCTTTGCCGGGACGGTGACGTTCGCGAACGCGACGTCCCTCCGGGAGGCGGCATCCGTCACCCCGGCCGAGCTGATCCTGGCCGAGACTGACGCGCCATTTCTGACCCCGGCGCCGAACCGCGGTCGATCGAACGCGCCTGCTCAGGTGGCGCACACAGTGCGCGCCCTCGCGGCCGCTAAGCAGATGGATGTGACCAAGCTGTGCGGGGTCATCGAGGCGACTGGGGAGCGCCTGTTCGGGCCGTGGCCGGGATAGCGCCGGTACCGCCCGGTCCCGCGCTTGGGGCGGCGCAGCTGCTCGGACCGACCGAGATCAGGGCGCTAGCCGCCCGGCTAGGCATCCAGCCCTCGAAGCGCCTCGGCCAGAACTTCGTGGTCGACGCCGGAACGGTGACGCGGATCGCGGGCATGGCCGGGCTGCGCGGCGACGACACGGTCCTGGAAGTCGGGCCGGGGTTCGGCTCGCTCACGCTGCCCCTGCTAGCCGCGGCTCGCCGGGTTGTCGCCGTGGAAATAGACCGGGTTCTGGCCGCCGAGCTGCCGGCCACCGTGGCGGCCAGGGCGCCGCACCTGGCGGGCCGGCTGTCCGTGGTCACAGCCGACGCTGCCCGGCTGACGGATCTGCCGGGTGATCCGCCGACTGTGCTGGTGGCCAACCTGCCGTACAACGTCTCGGTACCCGTCGTGCTGCACCTGCTGGCGACGGTTCCGTCGCTGCGCGGCGGCGTGGTGATGGTTCAGGCCGAGGTGGCGGACCGAATGTGCGCACCACCAGGCAGTCGTACATATGGGATCCCATCGGCCAAGCTGGCCTGGTTCGCTACAGCGCGGCGAGTGGGATCGGTGGGTCGGGCGGTGTTCTGGCCGGTGCCGCGCGTGGACTCGGGCCTCGTGGAGATCGCTCGGCTGGGGCCGCAGGACGCTGCGCGCGTGAGGGGCGGCGCCGGGCGGGCCGAGACGTTCGCGGTCATTGACGCTGCGTTCTCGCAGCGACGTAAGACGCTGCGGTCGGCGCTCGCCGCCTGGGCGGGCTCTCCTGCCGCCGCGGAGACCGCGCTGCGAGCTGCAGGTGTCGATCCGGGGCTCCGCGGCGAGGCGCTGGGCATCGCGGACTTCGCCCGGATAGCGGCAGCCGCAGCCGCAGCCGCAGCCGCAGCTGCAGCGGCAGCCGCAGCTGCGGGCTCCGGCACGGGCGGGGGCGCGGGCGAGGAAATGGGCGCGGGCGCGGGAGCCGGATACTGACGTCCTGGCCGCCTGGCGCTGCCGTTTCCCCTGGCCGGGCCGGCTCCGGATACGATCAGCAGATCGTGATCTCAGCAATCAGGCCGGCAGCGGCCGCCGTGACCGTACGGGTGCCGGCGAAGGTCAACCTCCAGCTCGCCGTGGGACCGCCGCGCGCCGACGGCTATCACTCGCTGGTCACCGTCTTCCACGCGGTGGCATTGTTCGACGAGGTCACTGTCGCGCCCGCTGACAAGACCACGATCACCGTGACCGGAGACGACGCCGCCCAGGTCCCCGGTGACAGGTCGAACCTGGCATGGCAGGCGGCCAGCGCGCTGGCCAAGGCCACTGGGCAGCGGGGCGCCGCGGTCGCGATCGAGATACGTAAGCGCATCCCTGTAGCGGCTGGGCTCGCCGGCGGAAGCGCAGACGCGGCGGCCACGCTCGTGGCCTGCAACGAACTCTGGCAGACGGGCCTGGCGTCGCGTGAGCTAGCCGAGCTCGCCGCGACACTCGGCAGTGACGTCCCGTTTGCGCTGGTCGGCGGCACTGCCGTGGGACGTGGTCGGGGTGAGCAGCTGACGCCCGCGCTTGCTGCCGGCACCTATCACTGGGCGCTGGCGTTCGGCCACGAGGGGCTGTCGACGGCGCAGGTCTACGCCACCTGCGACCGGCTCCGCTCCGCCAGGGTGGCCGCCGGTGATCAGCCCGAGCCTGGTGAGCCTGAGCTCAGCCATCCGCTGATGACGGCTCTGCGGTCCGGCGATCCGGAGCGAGTCGGGCCGCTGCTGACCAACGATCTCCAGCCGGCCGCGCTGTCGATCCAGCCCGCGCTCCGGCGCACACTGACTGCGGGTCGTGAGCATGGCGCACTTGGTGCGATCGTGTCGGGATCGGGGCCGACGTGCGCGTTCCTGGCTCGAGACGCTGCCAGCGCCCGCGACCTGGCGGTCGCCATCACTGGCTCCGGCGTGTGCCGCGCGGTCGTCAGGGCGAGCGGCCCTGCGCCCGGTGCTGTCATCGTCCGTGACCAGGATCGGGACCGGGGCCGAGACCGTCAGCCGACATGAACCTGGTGAACCTCGAGCAGGCGGCGAAGGCCTACCACGAGCGGGTGCTGCTCGATGGCGTGTCCCTCGGTATCGCCGCCGGGCAGCGCATAGGCGTCGTCGGCCGCAACGGCGCCGGGAAGACGACACTGCTCGCGGCCCTCGCTGGCACTGCCAGCCTGGACTCTGGTCGGACGACACGGACCCGCGACGTGACCATCGGCTACCTGCCGCAGTCGGAGGAACTGTCCGGCACCGTCGAGAGCCTGGTGTTCGGGGGCATAGCCGAGCACGAATGGGCCGCCGATCCGCGCAGCCGGTCCGTGGTCGAGGCGCTCCTCGCCGACATCGACATTCACGCGGATGTCAGCCTGATGTCCGGAGGCGAACGCCGTCGTACCGCCCTGGCGGCGCTATTGCGCGGCAGCTACGGTCTGCTCCTGCTGGACGAGCCGACGAACCACCTGGACATCGAAGCGATCACATGGCTGGCCGGTTACCTGCGGCAGTACGCGCCCAGCTACGTGGTCGTCACGCACGACCGGTGGTTCCTCGACTCCGTGACCGAGGAGACCTGGGAGGTTGCGGACGGCCAGGTACACGCCTATGAGGGCGGGTACTCCGCGTACGTGCTCGCCAGAGCTGAGCGTGCGCGCATCGCCGTGGCCATGGACCAGCGGCGGCGCAACCTGCTGCGCAAGGAACTTGCATGGCTGCGGCGGGGCCCGCCGGCGAGGACAAGTAAGCCCAAGTTCCGGATCGAGGCAGCGAGCGCGCTGATCGCGGACGAGCCACCGGCAAGGGACACTGTCGAGCTGGCCAGACTCGCGGCGACGCGGCTCGGCAAGACAGTTGTCGAACTCGATGACGTATCCGCGGCCGCGGGCGGCAGGACGCTACTCGATCACGTCACCTGGCAACTCGGCCCGGGCGACCGCGTCGGCATCGTCGGCGTCAACGGCACGGGCAAGACCACCCTGCTGCGGCTGCTGGCCGGGACGCTGCCGGTCCCGTCTGATGGTGATCTCAGTACGACGGGGCAGGTCGTGACCGGGAGCACCGTTCAGCTCGGCTACCTCACCCAGGAGCCAGCCGCCGTCGACCCGGACCTGCGGGTGCTGGAGGCTGCGGAGCAAGTGCGCGGTTCTGCGGTCGTCGGCAAGCGCGAGTTGTCGGTCAGCCAGCTGCTCGAACGACTTGGGCTCAGCGGCGACCGGCAGTGGACCCGCATCGCCGACTTGTCTGGCGGCGAGCGCAGGCGGCTCCAGCTGCTGCTCATGCTCCTGGCCGAGCCGAACGTGCTGCTGCTCGACGAGCCGACCAACGACCTGGACATCGAGACGCTGACCGAGCTTGAGGACCTGATGGACGGCTGGCCAGGGTCGGTCGTCGTGGTCAGCCATGACAGGTACTTCCTGGAGCGAGTCACCGACCACGTTCTTGGGCTGATCGACGGGCAGCTCGCGTACCTGCCGGGCGGAGTCGACGAGTACCTCAGCCGACGGGAGCAAGAGACGAGCCGGGTGGGCGGGAACCGGGTCGGGGCCGGCGCGGCGGGCACCCCGGTAGCGACGGCAGCGACGGCAGCGACGGCAGCGACAGCGGCCGAGCAGCGCGCCGGTCAGAAGGAACTCGTCAGGCTCGAGCGCCAGATCGGCCGCCTGACTGATGCCGAGACGCGTCTCGCGACGGAGCTTGCTGAGAACGCCAGCGACTACGCCAGGCTCGTCGAGCTCGGCGCGGAGCTGCGTGGGGTGCAGGCCGAGCGGGCAGGCCTGGAGGAACGCTGGCTCGAGGTTGCCGAGGAGATCGCCTAAGCCCTAGGCGACCGCAGCTTTGGGGGAGGGACTGACGCTTCGGGGACGGGACCGACGGTCGGGGGAGGGACCGCCGGGGGAGGGACCGCGGCTCTGGGGACGGGACCGACGCTCGGGGGAGGGACCGCGGCTCGGCGAAGTATTGCGGCTAGCGTTATCCGCGCCCGGCGTGATTGCCCTCTGTTTCGTAGGCCGCGGCCTCGTATCCGACTGCATCAAACGGGGCGAGCAGGATGCGTAGCAAGCCGGCCAGCTCGGTCTGCTGGTGAGCGTCCAGCGCGGCCAGAATCGCGCGCTCGCGAGTCAGCAGGTCCGAAATGGCGGCGTCGACCGTCCGCCGCCCCTCAGCGGTGAGCTGGACGAGGACGCCGCGCTTGTCCTGCGGGTCACGACTGCGACTGACCAGGCCGGCCGCTGCCAGCCTGTCGATTCGATTGGTCATGGTGCCGGAGGTGACAAGGGTCGCGCGCAGCAGGGCGCCGGGGCTGAGCTGGTATGGCGGCCCAGCTCTCCGCAGCGCCGACAGTACGTCGAACTCCCAGGTCTCGAGGCCGTGCGCGGTGAACGCGGCCCGCCGCACCAAGTCCAGGTGCCGCGCCAGCCGAGTCACCCGGCTGAGTACGTGCAGAGGCGCGACATCCAGGTCAGGCCGCTCGGATCGCCACCGCGCGACGATCTCGTCGACCTCGTCCCGGGCTGACCGGGGCGCGGGTGACATGAACTCAGCATATCTCTTGACATCGAGACTTCGGAGACGGTACACAGGAGTCAGATATCTTGATGTCGAGAGAGATGACATGAGCGCCATGTGGGACCCCGCCCAGTACCTGAACTTCGCTGACGAGCGCGCGCGGCCGTTCTTTGATCTAGCCGGACGGATTACCGCAACGTCACCCGGATCCGTCGTTGACCTCGGGTGCGGCCCCGGCCAGCTCACTGCGTCGCTGGCGGCCCGTTGGCCGGACGCTGATGTACTCGGGATCGACTCGTCGGCGGACATGATCGCGACAGCGCAGCGCATCGCCGACAGTCCGGCGGAGCGGCGGGGCGCGCTGCGCTTCCGGGTCGAGGACGTCCGCGACTGGAAGCCTGACGCACCCGTCGACGTCATCGTCTCGAACGCCGTGCTCCAGTGGGTGCCTGACCACCTGGAGTTGCTACCGCGCTGGGCCGAGTGGCTCGCCGGCGACGGGTGGCTCGCCTTCCAGATGCCGGGGAATTTCGACCAGCCCAGCCACGTGATCCTGCGTGAGCTGGCCAGCTCAGACCGGTGGCGGGCTGCGCTTGCTCACGTCGAGCTCAACAGGCAGTCGGGTGACCCGGGCATGTATCTGGACGTGCTCGCTCGGCAAGGCCTGGCGGTGGACGCATGGGAGAGCACCTATCTGCACGTGCTCTCCGGCCCTGATCCCGTGACGGAATGGTACAAGGGAACGGGCTTGCGACCGGTGCTAGCCGGCCTAGATCCAGCGCAGGCGACGGAGTTCGTCAGCGAATACGGCGAACGCGTCCGCGCGGCCTATCCGGCCGCACCCTACGGCACCGTGCTGCCGTTCCGACGCGTGTTCGTAGTGGCGCACAAGGCCTGACGCCGCGCGCGCCAAAGGCGCAAGGCACCAAAATCGTCGGACAGGGAACGGGGTGAGCTTCGGCGAGCGCACATTTCACGCGCGACGTGCAGTCTGACGCCCGACTTGCCGTTTTTGCGCGCACGTCAGCCGTGAAATGTGAGAAGGCAACGCGCAAATACGTCTCAATCGCGCGCGATTTCGCACCTTCCGGGCGTTGGCGGATGCGAATGCGCGCCGATTGGCGCAGGTGGCACACCGCGGGCAGGTGCCGGCGGATTCCGTTACTTGCCCTGGCGCAGGAGTTCGGTGGCCTCGGCCGACAGCCGCGGCTTAGGGTCGAGCTCGCGCAGCCCGTTCCAGGCCAGGTTGACCAGATGCGCGGCCATCTCCTCAAGTTTTGGCTTGCGGGCATCCAGCCAAAACTGGCCGGCCGATGCGACCATGCCGACCAGCATCTGCGCGTAAACAGGTGCCAGGTTGGGGTTGTAGCCCCTGGCCTTCAGCACGTCGCCGAGCATGTACTCCACCTGGCTGGCGATGTCGCTGATCAAGCTTGCGAAGGTACCCGAGCCGGACGTCGGGTTGGAGTCCCGGACCAGGATCCGGAATCCGTCAGAGTTCTCCTGGATGTAGCGAAGCAGGTGCACCGCGGCGACCTCGAACTTCGCCATGGTGTCCTCGCCCTCAAGCAGCCTGGTGGCCATGGTGAGGAAGCGCTCGACCTCGCGGTCCACCACGACCGCGTAGAGGCCTTCCTTGCCGCCGAAGTGCTCGTACACGACGGGCTTTGAGACGCCGGCCTGGGCGGCGATCTCCTCGATGGAAGTACCGTCCAGGCCGCGCTCCGCGAACAGGCGCCGCCCGATATCCAGGAGCTGCTCACGCCGCTCCTTGCCGGTCATGCGCCGACGATTACTCGGTGGGGACTGATGTGTCACGCCCCCATCATGGTCGGTTAGGCCTCGATGCGGGTAACTGGTTCCACTGCGACCCGCTTCGTCATCGAGCCCAGGCGGCGCGTGCCGGTGCGCTTGCTGGCCAGCCTGGCCTCCTCTGGCCACCGGACGTCGTACGCCCAGCCGAGCTTTTCGGTGAACCAGATGAGCCGTGCGGCGGTGTCGATCTGGCCCCGGAGAGCGCCGTGGCGGGCACAGGTCGGATCGGAGTGGTGCAGGTTGTGCCAAGACTCACCGAACGACAGGATTGCCAGCCAGTTCACGTTGCGTGACTTGTCTCTGGCCTCGAACTCCTTCTTGCCGAAGGTGTGGCAGATCGAGTTGATGGACCATGTCACGTGGTGCAGGAAGGCCACCCGGACGAGGCTGCCCCAGAAGAATGCGGTGAGCGCACCCTGCCACGACATGGACCACAGGCCGCCGATGAGGGCAGGCGCCAGCAGGGAGATGGCGACCAGGGCTGGGAAGCTAGCGGAGATCCTGGCGATCTTCTTGTCAGCCAGCAGGTCGGGGCAGAACTTCTCGCGCGACGTGTGATTGCCGTCGAACAGCCAGCCGATGTGGGCCCAAGCAAGGCCCTTGGTGAGCGCCTTCCAGTCATCGCCGAACCTCCATGGCGAATGCGGGTCACCTTCGCGGTCGCTGTACTTGTGGTGGCGGCGGTGATCGGCAACCCAGGTCAGCACTGGTCCCTCGATGGCCAGCGATCCGGCCAGGGCTAGCGCGACCCGCAGCCCAGTCTTGGCCTTGAACGAGCCGTGGGTGAAGTAGCGGTGAAAGCCCATGGCAATGCCGAGGCCGGAGATGTAATAGAACGCCACGGCGATGATCACGTCGTGCCAGCCAAGGCCCCAACCCCAAGCCAGCGGGATTGCCGCGACGAGCGCGAGCATGGGAATCGCGACGAACAAGGCAACGAGTACCTTCTCGCCGGCGCCCTTGGGTTCTTCCTCTAGGTCGTTGCGTGGTGGCTTGGTGCTGGCGGCGACAGACTCCGGTACGCCGTCGCGGGTGGTGTCGATGGCAGTGCTCATGGGATTCCTCGCCTGGCACGCATGCCGGTCATTTGCAGAGTGAGTGTTCCCGCAGCGCCGTGGACAGGGGCACCTGCAGAATACGCTTACGTAACCGTAACCTACGTGACCGTAGGTTGCACTACCAGCGGGGAAATTTTTCCGGGCGTCGGCGTGAATAGGTAACGGCTAGTACTGGCCACGGTACCCGTCGTGATCCGTTGCTAACGAGGACGACGGCCTGACCAGGTTTGTCAGTACCTCGCTCTAGTATTCGAATATGAGGCAGAACCTAGCATTCGAGCAGTTACGTGCGCAGGCGATCGCCTTGCGTCGGGCGGGCAAGTCGCGTCGGGAGATCCGCGAGATCCTCGACATACGCAGTAACACGACGCTGAACGATGCGCTGCGGGGCGAGCCACCTCCGTTATGGACACAGAGGCCGCGGGCCAAGGACGACGCGCACGCGCAAGCGCGCGAGATGCGAGCCCGCGGCCAGACCTACAACGAGATAGCGGCTGAGCTTGGCGTCTCAAAGGGCACCGGTCTCGCTGTGGGTACGCGACATGCCGCGCAGCGGCCGTCTGAGTTACGAGGAGTATCGCAAGCGCAATGCCGAAGGCGTGTCCAGGTACTGGCAAGCCGAAGGCTTACGGCGCGAAGCCATGCGCCAGGAGGTACGCTCCTCCGCCGCAGCGGACATCGGGACGCTGAGTCACCGAGAGCTTCTAATCTCCGGCGCGATCGCCTACTGGTGTGAGGGCTCGAAGACCAAGCCTCATCGCCGCAGCGAGCAGATCGCTTTCATCAACAGCGACCCACACCTGATCAGGTTTTTCATGCAGTTCCTCGCAGCGGCCGGCGTTGAGCGTGACCGGCTGATATGTCGCGTGTATATCCATGAGAGCGCCGATGTAGCCGAGGCGCAGAAGTTCTGGCTCGATGTCACCGAGTTGCCTGACATGCAGTTCAGGCGGCCAACGCTGAAGCGCCACAACCCACGGACCGTGCGGAAGAACACGGGGCAGAACTATCACGGATGCCTGGTGATCCAGGTTCTTCAGAGTGCCGAGTTGTATCGGCAGATCGAAGGCTGGGCTTCTGCCGCGATGGCTGCCCTTGCCGCAGGGGCAGCCGAATCATCCGATAACTCGAGGGCACCGCAAGCGTACTGATCCTGGTCAGCTCTCGAACGCCAATCTCGGCTCCCGGGCGAGGATTCGAACCTCGGTTAGACACACCAAAAGAGCCCGTCCTGCCGATTAGACGACCCGGGAAGGTCAACACGCGGAATCTAGAGTAGCGGGACCATGGCCTTGGGGTCGATCGCGCAAGAAGCAGCGGCCGTCGCCGTCGGCGTGACCCTATTGGCCCGTCAGGATCTGGTTCCTGACGGCAGCCCACCGCAGCGAGTCCGCGATGCCCTCGGCGACTGTGAAGGTGGATTGCCAATCCAGCAGCTGCTTTGCCTTGTCGCTCCGGGTATACGCGCCGGTCGCATCGCCTGGGCGTCGGGGAGCATCAACTGATGGTAACAGGCGATTCGACGACCTCGTTGAATGCAGCCACGAGTTCTCGAACGGTCGTGCCGGCCCCGGTGCCGATGTTGATCGGCACCGAATTGGCATCGCCGAGCACGTCATCGAAGTTCGTCAGGGCCGCGACGTGCGCCGCCGCTAGATCCCAGATGTGGACGTAGTCCCTGATGCCAGAGCCGTCGCGAGTTGGATAGTCGGTGCCGGTGATCTGGAACGGCTGCCCGGACTCGTGTGCCTGGATCAGCTTGCCGAGCGCGTGTGACGGACGCGGCAACTGCAAGCCGGTACGCAACTTTGGATCGGCGCCAATCGGGTTGAAATAGCGCAGCGAGAGAACCTTGATCGGTTCAGCTTCCGCCACGTCGGCGAACATCTGCTCGCACGTCGCCTTGCTCCGGGCGTAGGGGCTTCCGGGTCCGATCGGGGAGGACTCATCGACAGCCAGATCATCGCCTGGCTGGTAGATGGCGGCCGACGAGCTGAACACAAACCTGTGGCAACCGTTGGCAAGCAAGTGCTGCAGCAGGTCCAGGCTCTTGGCCACGTTCCAGCGGTAGTACTTGAGCGGATCTGCAACCGAGTCCGGGACGACGATGAGAGCAGCGCAATGCACCACTGCATAAATGTCCGGATGATCGGTAAAGATCTTGTGAATCAGCGCACCATCGCCGATGTCTCCCTCGTAAAACTCACGACCGCTGGCAAACTCCCGGCGGCCTGTAACGAGGTTGTCCAAGATCACCGGAGTGATGCCCGCGTCCAGGCAGGCGGACCCGACTGTGCTGCCGATGTTGCCTGCGCCACCGGTGATGAGAACCTTCACCTAGCTCCTCGCTCCGCGAAATCTGATTTTGCCAACCTACCCAACGGCCGTTTTCGTGGTCACGCGGTGGACCAAACGCCTCGGTTCGCGAGGATGGCATTGGACCCGGTCGGCCCCGGCATGCCCGAGCTTGTGGCAATATCGTCGGCAAGCACGGCGTCGCGTCGACAACGACCTCGCGCGCCCGAACGTGGGCAACCGGCCGGTATCCTGCCCATGTCGGGAGAGTGACGTCCTGGCTGCGCCGCCCGTGAACACCGCTACATCGCCTCATCCCGCAGCGACGTTGCTTTCCGCCGCCACTTTGTTTCTGCGCAGCGACCTTGTTTCTGCGCAGCGACCTTGTTTCTGCAGCGACACCTGTTTCTGCAGCGACACTGAGGAGCCGAACCACGTGACTGCTGACGGGCCGGCCGCCGTGATTGTCCTGGCGGCTGGCGAGGGCACCCGGATGCGGACTGCCGTACCGAAAATGCTGAACGAGGTATGCGGTCGGCCGATGCTCGGTCATGTGATCGCCGCTGCCCGCGAGCTTCGGCCGGAGCGGCTCATCCTGGTCGTGAGTGACCTGGCAGGCCAGGTCGCTGGCTATGCGCGCGAATTCTGCCCGGAGGCGGCTCTCGTCGTGCAGGAGCGCCGCGGATCCTGGGGTACCGGGCACGCGGTACGCACGGTGGTCGAGTCCCTTGGCGTCATGCATGGAACCGTCGTCGTGCTGTTCTCCGACACGCCGCTGCTACGCGGCGACACGCTGGCTGACCTGGTGGCCGAGCACGAGACCGCTGACGCGGCGGCCACGGTACTGACCGCGCAGGCGCCCGACCCAAAGGGTTATGGCCGGATTCTGCGGGACCAGGCGGGCCGCGTAACGGGCATCGTCGAGGAAGCCGACGCCACCGCTGAGCAGCGCCAGATCACCGAGATCAGCTCGGGCATGTTCGCGTTCGACGGCGACCTGCTCGCAGACGCCATCAAGCGAGTGCCCGCCGCCAAGGTCACGGGCGAGGAGTACCTGACCGAGGTCCCGGCGATCCTAGGCGCGGACGGACACAAAGTGGGCAGCGCGTTCTGCCCGGACTTCGACGAGATCCAGGGCGTCAACAACCAGGCGCAGCTGGCCAGGGCGCGGCGCATCCTCAATGAGCGGTTGCTGGCGCATTGGATGGCGGCGGGCGTGACCATCGTCGATCCGTCGAGCACCTGGATCGACGTAGACGTGCAGATCGAGCCCGGCGCGCGGATCTCGCAGGCAACCCAGCTCGAGGGCCGGACGACGGTGGGTGCCGGCGCCAGCGTCGGCCCTGGCTGCCTGCTTCGCGACACCGAGGTAGGCGCTGGGGCGACGGTTGTCCAGGCGGTCTGTGAAGCGTCCGAGATTGAGCCGGGCGTCGTGATCGGTCCGTTTGCCCACCTGACTGCGGTCAGGCACGGTGGGGCTGCGGCTGGGGACCGCCAAGAAAGGGAACGGGGAGCGTCCACGCGATCGCCCTCGCAAGGCAACTCAAGCACATGGCAATACCAGGAGCGTTGACTCAGTGACCGGCATTATCGCGACCCCAGCGCGGAAGTTGATGCTTTTCTCCGGGCGCGGCTACCCGGAGCTCGGCCAGGAGATCGCCGGCTGCCTCGACATTGAGCCCACGCCGACGACTGCCTATGACTTCGCCAACGGCGAGATCTTCGTGCGGTTCCTCGAGTCAGTGCGCGGGAGCGACGCCTTCGTGCTGCAGAGCCACACGGCCCCCATCAACCAGTGGATCATGGAACAGCTGATCATGGTGGATGCGCTCAAGCGGGCGTCCGCCAAGCGGATCACCGTGGTAGCTCCGTTTTTCGGGTACGCCAGGCAGGACAAGAAGAGCCGGGGCCGGGAGCCGATCTCGGCGCGGCTGATGGCTGACCTGTTCTCCACCGCTGGCGCGGACCGGCTCATGGCCGTGGACCTGCACACCGCGCAGATCCAGGGCTTCTTCGACGGTCCGGTCGACCACCTGTTCGCGCTGCCGATCCTGGCCAGCTACCTGGAGGACAAGCTCGACGTCTCGCAGGTCACGGTCGTCGCGCCGGACGCGGGCCGGGTCCGCGTCTGTGAGCGGTGGACCGACAGGCTCGGCTGCCCGCTGGCGATCATCCACAAGCGCCGCGATCCCGACGTGGCGAATCAGGCCCGCGTGCTCGAGGTCGTCGGTGCGGTCGCCGGGCGCACCTGCATCGTGGTCGACGACATGATCGACACGGGCCAGACGATCGTCAAGGCGGCCGACACGCTGTTTGAGCAGGGCGCCGCCCAGGTGATCGTCACAGCCACCCACGGCGTGCTGTCGGGCAGCGCGGTGGACATGCTCAAGAACTCGCGCGTGAGCGAAGTCATCGTGACGAACACTCTGCCGATCACCAACGAGAAGCGCTTCGACAAGCTGACGGTGCTGTCCATCGCACCGCTCATTGCCAGGGCCATCAACGAGGTGTTCAGCGATGGTTCGGTGACGAGCTTGTTCGACGGCCAGAGCTAAACCCACGGGGGGCACGCCCCCCGTGCACGCCCCAAGACCATCGCGTACGACCGTTAAAACGGCTTGTCAGGGCCGGGTAAGCCCCTTTGCACCCGGCCAGCAAGCTGGCCGAAGGGTAGACTTTCCAAGGATTTCTGTCATCGCAAGGAGCCCTACAGTGCCCGAGGTACCTATCGACGCCGAGCCGCGCACGGAGTTCGGCAAGGGACCAGCCCGCCGGATCCGTCAGGGCGGCCGCGTCCCGGCTGTGCTCTACGGGCACCGCACCGACACTAAGCACCTCACTCTGCCCGGTCACGAGGTGCTGATGGCCCTGCGGACTCCCAATGTCCTGATCCGGCTCGAGGGCTTGCCGGGCGGCGCGCAGCTGGCGTTGCCGAAAGCTATCCAGCGGGACCCGATCAAGGGCTACGTCGAGCACGTCGACCTGCTGACGGTGCGCCGCGGCGAGAAGGTCACCGTAGACATCCCAGTGACCATCGTCGGTGAGGTTGCCGCGGACGGTCTTCTGGACCAGCAGCTCGTCCAGATCTCGGTCGAGGCCGAGGCAACGAACATTCCGCGGGGCGTCGAGGTCGACGTCGAGGGCATGGCTATCGGCGCTTCTATCCACGGCCGCGATCTCAAGCTCCCGGCGGGCGTAACGCTGGCCGACGATGCGGACCTGCTGGTGCTGCACGTCCTTGCCGCACCGACCGCCGAGCAGATGGAAGGCGAGGTTGCCGAGGCGCCCGCGGCCGAGATTCCGGCCCCGGCTGCTGCCGAGCAGGCCGCGCCCGAGGCTGCTGGCGAGGGATCCGCCTGATCGAGCGAGCGGCTCACGTCGGCTGACGCTCGGCCTGCGTCGATCGCGGTTCGGTGTCCGATGCTAGGAGCGCCTGACGAATGCGAGCGTTCTGGCACCGAGGCACGCAGCGCGGGGATGGGAACGACTCGGACATGGCCACCTCCGATCGCTGGCTGATAGCGGGCCTGGGCAACCCGGGCCAGCAGTATGCGAGCAACCGGCACAACGTCGGCTACATGGTCTGCGACGAGATAGCCGGGGAGCTAAGCGTGACGTTCAAACGCGACCGGTCCAGGTCGTTCGTCGCGCTGGGCACGATTGCGGGCGTCGGCGTCGTGCTCGCGAAGCCGATGAGCTTTATGAACGTCTCTGGCGGGCCAGTGGCGGCGGTGCGGAATTTCTACAAGATCCCGAATGAGCGCGTCATCGTTGTCCACGACGAGCTCGACCTGCCGTTCGGCACGGTGCGGCTGAAGCTCGGGGGCGGCGACAACGGGCACAATGGCCTGCGCTCGGTGACGACGGCGCTGGGCGGGAGGGACTACTACCGGGTCCGGATCGGGATCGGCAGGCCGCCTGGGCGGATGGATCCGGCAGATTTCGTCCTGCGTGACTTCTCGGCCGCCGAGCGGAAGGAACTGCCGGAGATCCTAGGCCGGGCCGCAGACTCGGCGCGCGTCCTGGTGGAACGCGGACTCGCAGTTGCCCAGAACGAGATGCACTAGCCATGAAGCCAACGCGCAGGCGGCGCTGGAGCCGAGCCGACGGTAACGTCTGGGCGATTTCGACCTGTCTGACTGGTATAAGGGATAAAATTCTTCTGCACGGAATCGGAGCGGTGCACTGACCTTCAACGCCAACGATCATGAACTAGCCCGAGACCTCGCCGTGTCGGCGGGACTCGGGCTGATGGAGTTGCGGGCGGATGCCCTGTCTGGGGACGACCTCCGCAAAGCGGGCGACCTATCAGCCCACGAGTACCTCACCGCGGAGCTCGCCCGGTTCCGGCCGGGCGACGCGATCTTGTCCGAGGAGGGCAAGGACGATCTAGCCCGGCTCTCGGCCGAGCGCGTCTGGATCGTGGACCCGCTCGATGGCACCAGGGAGTTCGGCGAGCCAGGCCGGTCAGACTGGGCGGTCCACGTCGCGCTGTGGGCACGAGGCGATCTCGTCGCCGGGGCCGTTGCGTTGCCGGCCCAGGGCGTCGCGCTGAGCACCGCGGACTATCGGGCGAGCACGGCGGGGGCGGCCCCGTTCCCGGCTCCTTTTCAGGACGGTGCGATGGCGCTGCCCGCCGGCCTGCGGATCCTCGTCAGCCGGTCGCGGCCTCCTGCCTTCGTGCAGCGCCTGGCCGCCGACATCGACGCCGTGCTGGTGCCGATGGGGTCGGCCGGGGCCAAGGCCGCCGCTGTCATCCGCGGTGAGCAGGACGCTTACATCCACGCCGGCGGCCAGTACGAGTGGGACTCAGCGGCGCCGGTGGCTGTCGCCCGTGCCGCCGGCCTGCACGCTTCCCGGATCGACGGCTCGGCCCTCGCCTACAACCAGGCGGACGTGTCGATCCCGGATATCCTGATCAGTCCAGCCTGGCTGGCCCCCGGCCTGCTGTCGGCGATCGCACGCGCGTCGGCGCCAGCCCAGCCAGCACCGGCACAGCCAGAACGAGCACAGCCAGTACCTAGTCAGCACCGCCAGCCGACGCCAAGTGATCCGGAGCCTCAGCCATGACATCCCCCCGAGGTGACTACCAGCTGTCGCAGCTCGATGTGCTCGAGGCCGAGTCCATCCACATCATGCGCGAGGTCGCGGCCGAGTTCGAGCGGCCGGTCTTGCTGTTCTCCGGCGGCAAGGACTCGATCGTCATGCTGGCTCTGGCCGAACGCGCGTTCTGGCCGGCCAAGATCCCGTTCCCGGTGATGCACGTCGACACCGGACACAACTTCGCCGAAGTGATCGAATATCGCGACCGCAGAGTGGCCGAGATCGGCGCCCGGCTGGTCGTAGCGTCGGTGCAGGAGGCCATCGACGCCGGAAGGGTCGTCGAGGAAACCGGCAGGTTTGCGAGCAGGAACCGGCTCCAGACGACCGCACTGCTCGACGCGATCGCGGACAACAGATTCGACGCGGTCTTCGGCGGGGCACGCCGCGACGAGGAGAAGGCCAGGGCGAAGGAGCGCGTGTTTTCGTTCCGGGACGAGTTCGGCCAGTGGGACCCGAAGAACCAGCGGCCCGAACTGTGGAGCATTTACAACACGCGGATCCGCCGCGGGGAGCACATCAGGGTGTTCCCGCTCTCGAACTGGACGGAGCTGGACGTCTGGCACTACATCTCGCGGGAAGGGCTGGAGATCCCGTCGATCTACTTTGCCCACACTCGGACAGTCTTCGAGCGCGACGGCATCCTGCTGGCCGACAGCGACTTCGTGACGAAGGGCGAGGACGAGCAGCCATTCGAGACGCTGGTGCGGTACCGGACCGTGGGCGACATGACGTGTACCGGTGCGGTGGAGTCGACGGCCAGCTCGGTCGCGGCCGTTATCGCGGAAATCGCCGCTACCCGGATCACCGAGCGGGGTCAGACCCGGGCTGACGACCGGGCCAGCGAAGCTGCCATGGAAGACCGCAAGCGGGAAGGCTACTTCTGATGACCACAACGCAGCCCGGCTCGGTTGGCGATCCCGCCGATGGCCGACGGTACATGGACATCCTGCGCCTGGCCACCGCCGGCTCGGTGGACGACGGCAAGAGCACCCTCATTGGCAGGCTCTTGTACGACTCCAAGGCGATCTTCGAGGACCAGCTGGCCTCGCTCGAGCGGACAAGCCGCGAGCGGGGCGAGGAGTACACGAACCTAGCGCTGCTTACCGATGGCCTGCGGGCCGAGCGCGAGCAAGGCATCACGATCGATGTTGCCTACCGCTATTTCGCGACGCCACGACGGAAATTCATTATCGCTGACACGCCCGGTCACGTTCAGTACACGCGGAACATGGTCACCGGCGCCTCCACCGCCGATCTTGCGATCGTGCTCGTCGACGCGCGCAACGGCCTCACCGAGCAGAGCCGGCGGCATGCATTTCTGGCCACGCTGCTGCGGGTCCCGCATCTCGTGCTCGCCGTCAACAAGATGGACCTGGTCGACTATAGCTCCGAGGTGTTCGACCGGATCGTGGCGGAGTTCACTCAGTTCGCGGTCAAGCTGGAGATCGGCGACCTGACGTTTATCCCGATCTCGGCGCTGCACGGCGACAACGTGGTGCAGCGCTCGGTGAACATGCCGTGGTACGACGGGCCGTCGCTCCTGCACCACCTGGAGCACGTGCACATCGCGTCGGACCGCAACCTGATCGACGTCAGGTTCCCGGTCCAGTACGTGATCCGCCCGCACCAGGCCACCGACCCGGAGCTGCACGACTATCGCGGCTACGCGGGCCAGGTCGCAGGCGGCGTGCTCAAGCCCGGCGACGAGGTCATGCACCTGCCGTCCGGGCTCACGACGACCATCAGCCGGATCGACACCGCGAACGGACCGGTGGCGGAGGCTTTCCCGCCTATGTCCGTCACCCTGCTGCTCGCCGACGACCTCGATGTTTCGCGCGGCGACCTGTTCTGCCGGCCGCACAACCGGCCCGCCGCCAGCCAGGACATCGAGGCGATGGTCTGCTGGATGAGCGACCTCAGGACGCTGACGCCGCAGAGCAGGCTGATCGTCAAGCACACCACCAGGACGGTCAAGGCGATAGTCCGCGACCTGCAGTACCGGCTGAACGTCAACACGCTGCACCGGGACGAGACAGCCACTGAACTCGGCCTCAACGAGATCGGCCGGGTGACGCTGCGGCTAACGCAGCCCGTGTTCTGCGATCCGTATCAGCGCAACCGGCAGACCGGCGGCCTGATCCTGATCGACGAGGGAACCGGCGCCACAGTCGGCGCCGCGATGATCACTGAGACCTAGGCCGACAAGACCTAGCCGGTCGATCGATCGGCTAACAACCGGCCGGACCCGCGTCGCCATCGGCAGGCCGCCAAGGTGCCTGGATCCGGCCGAGGCAGTGCTGCGGGACTTCAGCAAGCGCGGAGCGGCAGGAGTTGCCGAATCTGCTCGACCGGGCCCGCGGGAATCGTAGGTCTGCCACTAACGGAGGGCCGCGCGCCGGCTCGGAACAGCGACCATTTAAGATTCGTGCCCTGCGCTGCAGATTTCGCGCCGGCCATCGATGTGAACCCTTTGGTTTGCTCGCGCGTCATCTGTGCGTAAACGAATCATCAGCTTAAGGCGAGTCGGTGGGGCGTGCGGACGGCTGCATGCGCCCGGCCGGCCTTTGCCGTTCTCGCTGAGCTGATGTCGCGAGGGGGGCGCGGCTTGGCCGGTTATCCTGTTGACGCGAGCGATCGACCTGCAGAGCAGGTCGCTGCCTGGCGGGCGGGTTACCAATCCTCATGGGAGGACGGCTACCTGCGGAAGGCAATGGTGGCCGATGCTTGCTGCGCGCTGGCGACTGGCTTGCTCGCCTTCGCGATTAGATTCGACACTCGTATTGGCAATGGTTACTACCTGAGCGTTAGCCTCCTGTTGCCTGTGCTGTGGCTCGGGGTGGTCGCGCTGGCTGGCGGGTACGACTCGCGATTCATCGGCGTCGGCACTGATGAATTTCGCCGGGTCCTGAACGCGGGCGTTTTTCTCATCGCCGCGGTGGCGGTTGTCGCGTATGCAGCCAAGGCTGACCTGGCGCGAGGTTACGTCGTGCTGGCGCTGCCGCCGCTAACTGTGTCCGACCTGCTGGTGCGGTTTGCCCTTCGAAAGCGGCTGCATCATCGGCGACGTGATGGCCACTGCATGCGTAAGGTCGTCGTCGTCGGCCATGCTGCGGTCGTGAATGAGCTCGCAGTCATGCTCCGCCGGGAAACGTACCACGGCCTTTGGGTTGTAGCCGCGTGCATAGCCGATCGCGCGGCCGGCCCGGACTTGCAGGAAGTCGCAGATCTAGAGCAGCTCGCCGATTTCCTCGGATTCCCTGTTGTGATGGGCCTGGACGCCGTGGGGGAATGCGCCCAGCGGTTCGGGGCAGACACCGTCGCGGTGCTGGCTTCCCCCGAGATGAGCGGTACACGGCTGCGTGATCTCGCGTGGCAGCTGGAAAAGACAGACACAGACCTGTGTGTGGCCCCCGCATTGCTTGATGTTGCCGGTCCGCGAACAACAATCCGTCCAGTGGCCGGGCTGCCGCTGCTACATGTCGACCACCCAGAGTTCACTGGGTTCCGGCGCTTGTTGAAGTCCGCGTTCGACCGGACGCTCGCGGCCATCGGCATAGTCCTGTGCAGTCCGCTAATCCTGGCCATCATGCTGGCTATCTGCCTAGTCGACGGCCGCCCCGTTTTCTTCTCCCAGGCGCGAGTGGGCAAGGACGGGCGCGTTTTCCAGCTCTATAAGTTCCGGACCATGGTGCCGGATGCTGAGGCACTCCTGGCCAAACTAGGGCCGCTCAATGAGACGGATGGATTCCTCTTCAAGATCCGCCGGGATCCGCGGGTGACCAGGGTGGGCGCCCACCTGAGGCGGTGGTCAGCTGACGAGCTGCCGCAGCTGTTCAACGTGCTGACGGGCAACATGTCGCTGGTCGGCCCCCGGCCAGCGCTGCCACGCGAGACGGCGCAGTACCCGGACGTGTATCGCCGCCGTTTGGTAGTTAAGCCGGGAATGACGGGTCTGTGGCAGATCAACGGCCGCGCCGGACTCTCCTGGGAGGAATCGGTCCGACTTGACTTGCGCTACGTTGAAAATTGGTCACTAATGCTTGACTTGCAGATCATCTGGAAGACCGGTTCCGCAGTCTTCCGAGGTGCGGGCGCGTACTGATGACCGATCTTGGAGTCCGACTGACTGATCCTCATCGATGGGGCCGCCCATTCGGCCGTCGGAGCGGCGATGATCACTGATTCCCGATAGCGGCCAATAGAGGTAGCCGCGAGCCGCCTTGGTGATGTCACTCACCGGGCCATACCAGAAGAAAAGCGAAATTTACAGCGGAGAGATCATTCCTTTGCTATACCTAGGACAGTTCGTACAAGTTGGCTACGTTCAGGCCGCGAGCGCTGGGCGTCGTGAGTGGGGGGAAGTTGATGGGTCGTAGTCGTTTCAGGCTCGTGAGCAGCGCTGGCGTAGTGGCCGGCATGGCGGCGCTCAGCCTTGCAGGTCTGTCAGGGTCGTCACTGGCAGCATCTCCGCCGACGGGACCGGTGTTGGCAACGCCGGTGACGACGACGCCGCACCTTCTACCGACGACCTCGCCGACTCAGCAGGTGCGGCAGATCGCGCAGTGCGGCGGAACGATGTATGCCGTGGGCACGTTCACGACGATCAAGCGCGGCAGCACGACATACTCGCGCAACAATGTCGTCAGCTTCAGCGCGACCGCGCCTTACCAGGTCACCTCGTGGAACCCGAACGTTAACGGCATCGTTGACTCGATAGCATTCAATGGTACGGACTGTTCCAACGCCTATATCGGCGGAAAGTTCACCTCGGTGAATGGGACAGTCGTGAAGAACATCGCCGAAGTAAATACAACGTCCGGTGCCGTCGTAACTGGCTTCGCGCATACCGCCTCTGGCGAGGTCGAAACCCTGCTTGGCACCGCGGGTCACATCCTGGCGGGCGGCTACTACACGTCGATCAACGGCAGCTCCGCGGATCCGTATATGACCAGCCTGAATCCGACCACGGGCAAGGACGACGGTTTCCTTCAGCTCCACATCACTGGCAACTATCAGTTCCCTGGCGTCGCCTCGAACGGGACCAGGGTTTACAACCAGGCTCTCAGCCACGGCGGCACCCTCGATCTGGTCATGGGCGACTTCACGTCGGCCGGCGGCCAGCCTCGGCAGCAGATCTTCATGCTCAACCTCGCTACCTCGCCGGCGACAGTGACCGGGTGGACCTCGCCTGAGTGGGACGGCAGCGCCGGGAATCTGCCGGGCGGATACCCGTATCAGTGCGCGACCGTCGAGCCGTTCTATATTCAAGCGGCGGCGTGGTCGCCGGACGATTCGACGGTCTACATCGGGACCACCGGCTACCACCCGTGGAATCTGCCTGTCGGCTCCTATCCCCGAACTGGCCTGTGTGATGCTGCGGCAGCATTCCCCGCCCAGCAAGCGTCGGTCCTGCACCTATGGATCAACTACACGGGCTGCGACTCGCTGTACTCGGTGGCGGCCGACGCCAGCACCGCCTACTTCGGGGGGCATGAGCGCTGGTCGCAGAACCCGAACGGCTGCGATTCCGCCGGACCGGGCGCAATCTCCGCACCGGGCATGGAAGGTTTGTCGCCAGCGACCGGCGCTCTCACGTTCAACCCGACCAGAGCACGCGGACTCGGCGCGGACGACATGCTGATCACGAATGCGGGTCTCTGGATCGCCAGCGACAACCTCGACAACAGCCAAACATGCGGCGGCGTCAACGGCCTTGCCGGGATATGCCTGCTGCCCTACCCCGCGCAGTAGCTTTCGTGCGTTCTCCCGGGCCGCCGCCTCCGGGCGGAGGCCCGGGAGAACAACCGACGGTGAGCCGACTACCGGTTGAAACGGCTCACCTGGTTGCGTAATCCAAACCGCCTCGTGAAGCGTCAAGCAGGTGTACGCGGCATGAAGCGGCCGTGTACTCCATTGGGCGACAGGGCCGATCATGAGCGTGCTGCTGGCTGAGCGTGGCGCCGAGTCCTACTGACGCGAGGGGGTCCAGGTGCGCCGTGCAGCGATTCGGGCATCTCTGGTATATGGTGTCGCGGCCACGACGCTTGTTTTTTCTGGCATCACGTCGGCGACCGCAGGTACAGGAACGATCCTGAGCAACGTGGTGTCGCAGGCGCCCATTAGCTGGACGCCCAATGTGTCGGCCGCGGCGACAGTTGGCCAGAGCGCGTGCAACAGCGCCTTGTTTGGTGGCGGGAATCTCTCGTGCCAGTCCGAGGTCTACGACACTGCCTATGTAAACGGCGAGGTCGTCGCCGTTGGCGCCTTCACGGAAGCTTGCCAGCCTGGGACCTTGGCCCAGGGGCTCTGCAAGCCCGGAACCCAGGTCACGAGGAACGACATCTTTGCCTATGCAGCTGGCACTGGCGTCATCGACCCGAATTTCGCGCCGGTCCTCAACGCCGGACCGGCGTGGAGCGTGATAGCGGGCCCGCCAGGCAGCAACGCGGTGTATGTGGGCGGCGCGTTCTCTTCGGTCAACGGCGTCACGCACAAAGGGCTGGTGGAGCTGAATGTCAATCCGGGCGTGACCACCGGTACCACAGCCGACGGCTCGGTCGTCGTCAGCTTCAAAGGGTCGGTCAATAACTCCGTGCGCGACCTGGCCCTAAGCCCGGATAACAGGGCCTTGTACGTGGGCGGGCAGTTTACTTCCGTCGACAGCGCAACAAAGTTCAGCAATGGGAAGGCTGTGTCCGGCCTGGCGCGACTGAACGCGACGACTGGCGCACTCGATAACTCGTTCGGCTTCACGCTGGGGGTTCCGATCTCTGGTGATCCCATCAAGGTTGAGGCCATGGCACTCTCGCCGGATGGCACTGAGCTGGCGGTCTCCGGTACCGCGTTGCAGGTAAATGGCCAGCCCAAGCCTCGCCTGGCGCTCTTCGCGACTGGCGGCACGCTGGGCGCACCGGCCTCGTTGTCGGACTGGACCGCGCCCATCCTGGGCAATAACTGCTCCGCCGAGCATGACTACGTCCGCGGGCTGGCGTTCTCGCCGGACGGGACGTTCATCGCCATCGCAACCACCGGCTACCTGAACGACGGTTCGATGCCTTTTAGCGCCTGTGACGCCGTTGCCAGATTCAACGTGAACGCGGCTAACACGACAACGAGCGGTACCCCAGTCAACGTCGCTCCGGCCTGGATCAATTATGGCGGCGGGGACTCCTTCTATTCAGTGACGGTTGCAGGCAACGTGGTTTACGCCGGCGGTCATAACCGATGGGTCAACAATTACTGCGGGAACAACGCGGTATGCGAGCCCAACGCCTTGATGGTGAACGGAGTATCGGCGATCGACGCCAACACCGGCCTGGGCCTGCCGTGGTGGCACCCGCAGACGCTGCGCGGGTTCGGCACCATGTACCTCAGCATTTTCCCCGCAGGCACCTATGACGGTGTGCACCCGGGACTCACGCTCGGGACTGACGTGGACGTCGTCGGTGGTACCTACCACGGCGAAGAAGCGCTGTTCCCGATGGCGCCAACGACGTCGAGCACCGCAGGCGGCTCGATCCCGTCGGGAATGTTCAACGAAGCGGGCGGCAGCAACACAGGCCCGCCGATGTGCGTAGACGATCCGGGTAACGCTTCGGCTGCTGACACCACGATCGACCTTGCGACGTGCACCAACAGCGCTGAGCAGAACTGGACCCTCAGCTCGGGCACTATCAGGATCAACGGCCTCTGCCTGGACACGCTTGGCGGTGCGACGACGGGCTCACCTGCAGCCGCGCTCGAGACCTGCGACGGCAGCAGCACCCAGCAATGGGTGCAGGGTGCCGGCAACACCGTGACGAACGTCGGCCTCTCGGCCGCCCAGGGCGTCCAGACCTGCCTTGATGATCCTGGCTCAAGCACTGCCAACGGTGCGCCGCTCGACGTGACCTCCTGCGGCAGTGGCACAAATCAGGTGTGGCCGTTGCCAACAGCCCAAGGACCGCCGGCGCCTCCTGCTGTTGGTCCCATCTATCCGCAGGAGGAGCAGTCATCGAGCCAAGTGCCTTGCCTTGATGACTCAGGCAACAGCTCGACGGCTGGTAACGCTGTCTATCTGTGGTCCTGCCGCGGCGATCCTGAGCAGAACTGGACAATGGAATCCAATGGAACAATCCAGATTAACGGGATGTGCCTCGATACGGCCGGCGAGGCAACCGCAAATCTGACGCAGCTCGTAATCGCTAGCTGCAATGGCAGCGCGACGCAACAGTGGAGCCCGGACCCGGGCGCGAACTACCAGCTTGTCAATCAGGGCGCGACCGTTGCCAATGGCACTCCGTACTGCATGGACGACCTTTACCTAAAGACAAGCAATGGGTCACCTGTTGGTGTCTACGCTTGTAATGGGGGTAATAACCAGGCGTGGCGGGTCCCGGCCACATAGTGAGGGCGAAGCTAAGGTGACCGGCGCCAGGCTCAATCAGCGGAGCTGCGACCCGCAGGATGACTTACGGGGTTGAGATCCCGGCAATACGAGGAGTACCGCAGTTATGACAACGTCGACCCGACCTGTGCATTTCGAGCCGTCTGATTACCTGGGCCTGGTGCGCCGCAGGTTGTGGATTGTGCTCGTGCTCAGCTTCGTCGGGCTCGTGCTTGCGGGCGGTTACGCCAAGGTCGCGCCGAAGACGTTCATCGCATCGGCCCTCGTTCAGGTCAACGCCGTGCCGAACGCCGTCGGCCCCGCTGGTGGGCGAACTAACGGCCCTGTGAACATGGACAACGAGGCGCAGGTTATCCAGTCCGTAACCGTCGCTACCCTGGCGGTCAACGAGCTGCATAGCCCCCTGTCCGCAAAGGCTCTCGTCAAGCAGATCTCTGTATCCGTACCACCAAATACGACATTCCTGGCCATCAACTGCGCTGCGCCGCACCGCAACGCGGCAGCCCTGTGCGCGAACGCCTTCGCGAGCGCTTATCTTAGTTACCGAGACTCGCTAGCAGTGAGCCAGCTTAATAACGACATAAACACTCTTCAGTCGAAGATAACGGGCCTGCAGAATGACATCGCGCGATACAAGACCCGGCTGACGAACCTGCCCGCTAATTCACCCACTCGGACTACATCCGAACTGCGGATAACCGAGGACACTGCGGCGATCAGTTCTGCGCTAACCTACGCAGATCAGGACCAGGCCACGCTGGCAAACCTCAGTCAGCCCAATAACACGGCGGCAGGCAACATATCTACTCCCGCCACCCCGCCCGCGTCGCCCAGTAGTCCGAGGAAGCTCCTACTGCTGCCCAGTGGCTTGGTCATCGGCCTGTTGCTCGGGCTGCTGCTCGCCTTCCTTGTGGACCGGCGCGATCACCGGATCCACAGCGTGCACGAGGTGGAGCGCTTCCTTGACATGCCGGTCCTTCTCGACGCGAGCACGGCCAGGCGAGAAATCTCCGCTCCGCTCGTGTCGGCGCGATCGAAGATCGGCCGAGAGTTCAGCGAACTGGCCCAGTATCTGGCTGTGTCACGCGGCGACGGCAACCACGTGCTGCTTGTCGTGGGCACGTCAAGTAGCGATGCCAGCACACTGGTGGCAGCGAACCTTGCTGCCGACCTGGCCAGGACACGATCCGACACGATACTGGTGTGTGCCAGTCCCCTCAACGTAATCGCACCCGAGCAACTGGGACTCAGCGCCGGGCCCGGCCTTGCAGACGCTCTGGCCAGAGGGACTTCAATCGACGCGGTAGCCCGACAGTCAGCGCTCGCGGCGCGCCTGCGTGTAGTTCTGCCAGGTGCGCGCGGGGCTGACAACGGACCGCTCGAGCATGAGCAATGTCGTCGTTTGGTTGCCCACCTGCGCGCCGAGGCGCGATACGTGATCATCGCTGCTCAGGCGGTTGGCGAGGAGACTGACGGATTCGTGGTCTCCGAGTTCTCTGACGCGACGGTGATGGTCGTCGAGACCGCACGCACTCAGCGATCTGACGCGCAGGAATGCGCGCACCTGCTGGCCAGGCTTCGCTCCGGAGTGCTTGGTGCAGTCGTCCTGCCAGCACTGACGCTCAAGGCTGCGACCGAGAATCGGCCAGCAAATAAACAGGTCAAGGGTGCCCGAAAAGACCGCAATGGCCTGCCCGCCGGGCCTCCCCAGGAAGTCGTCACTGCCGCCTGGCGGGCCGCTGCGAGTTCGACGCCCGATCGCCGACCCGCAGAGGTCAATGCTTCGCCGAATGGCCTGGAGAAGTCCGAAACTCTGCCCATGCCGCGGGTGACAGCGCCGACGGCTCCCGACCTACGGCAGCGGCCCACCGGATATTCCGATCCAACAAACAGGCCTGCAGGCGGCTAGCATGCGCAGCGTCGACTCGGCACGCTGCGCTGCGCCGATCCCTCCAGCACTGCGGTGCCCGTCGCGAGGCCGGGCGGCAGCTGTATTTGCCCTCACCACGGCTGGGCTGGTGGGACTCTCGGGGTGTGTTACGAGCGTTGCGAGCCCGGTCGGACCTTCGGACAAGCACGCTAGCGCCGTCCCACGGGCAACCCCGATCTCCCAGGCAACGGCGAACGCGATTGCTCCGCTCACGGGCATGCCCACTAGTCCGACCACGGCGGCGCGACCCGCTGTGGCGCTCGCCATTGCAGGCGGCCAGCCAACCGGGCTGTCCAACGCAGACGTGGTGTTCGAAGAGATCACCACGCCGATGCGGACACGCTACATAGCTGTGTTTCAATCCTCAGCGCCGACGAACGCCGGGCCGCTCACGAGCACTCGGCCCACTGACGGAATGGTGCTGTCCGTGCTCCATCCGCTGGTTGGCTACGACGGTGGAACGACCGGTTTCGTGGCCCTCCTGCGCCAGTCCAAGGTCATCGACTTCGGCTACGGGGGCCATGCCGACTTGTACAGAACGAGCGCTGCCGGTGTGACCGCCTCGCCCACGGCATTCTGGGCGGCGGGCGACAAACTCGACGGCAGCCCGCCCGCGCTCTACCAGTATCGGGGCTCAGGTCCGAATGGTCTAACCCAGCTAGCCACCGACGGCGTCCATCGAATCAGCACGGTGCGGATCAGCATGCCGGGCGCACCGACGCAAGTCTGGCATTTCGATGCCAAGACAGATCAGTGGATTCAGACGGCTGGCGGGCCTCGCGTCGCCGTGTCAAATCTGATTGTCCAGACGGTGACGTACAAGACGGTATTCCTGAGCCGCCGAAACGGAGTGACCGCCGCTAGTGCCAGGACCGTTGGCGCCGGTCGCGTCCTGGTGGTCACGGGAACAGCCGACACCGCGGCCGCGGGTCAGGGCGGGCTGGCCGCCAAAGGCACCTGGCACAAGCCGGGGTCGAATGCGCTGACCACCTACCTCGACGAGCACGATTTCCCGATGGCTCTCCAGCCCGGCCCGACATGGGTGATCTTGGCCCCCGTTGCTAGCAAGGTACAGACGGCATGATCGACTCGGCACTGGCCGCCGCTCAAGACGTTCGGCTCAGCGACGGAGCGACAAGGGAACGCCGCAAGCCGGGATTGCTGGCTCGCAACCCCGAGTGGCCCGTGACGGCGCTCCTGGTGGGGTATCCGTTGTGGTGGGCCCTTGGTATCGCCAACTTCATGTGGATCCTGCTGGCTCTCCCGATGATCGCTCGCATGGCGGCCTGGCGCACATCTGGTCGCCGTCTCAAGCTGCCACCTGCGTTCGGGCTCTGGCTGCTCTTCCTGATCTGTGCGATTGCTGGCTTCGCGGTCCTGACGCTCACCGCGCCCGGCACAGCGCCGAGTCCCGTGTCGCATCGAGTCGTCTCCTACGCTGTGCGCACACTTACCTATCTGGGCGTGACTGTCCTTCTGCTCTACGTCGGCAACCTCAGCGAGGAGGAGCTCCCACGACGCCGCCTGGCCTGGATGCTGGGGCTAGTCGCGATCGTGGCCACGGTCGGCGGAATCGCGGCCATGCTCAAGCCGCACCTTCAATTCAGTTCGCCGTTCCTGCTAGTGCTGCCCAAGAGCATTCAGGCGAATCCGTTCATCCAGGCGTCCATGCACCCTGGTCTGGCGCAGATCCAGAACGTAGTTGGCAGTGCGAAAGGTCGGCCGAAGGCGCCGTTCGATTACACCAACCTCTGGGCCGACTGCCTGACCATCCTGATTCCCTGGCTGCTGGTCGCCGCGTTTGGCGGTTCCCGGCGGCAGAAGTGGATCGCTGGTGCCGTCGTAACGGCCTCCATCGCCCCGCTCCTTTACTCACTGAACCGAGCGGCTTGGATCGGCGTCGGGTTTGCTATTGCCTACCTCGCTGTGCGCTTCGCGGCCAAGGGGAAGACAGCGATGCTCGGTGCACTCGTGTTGACGACCGGCCTGGCGGCGCTCCTGATCCTGCTGACTCCCCTGCACACCACCATCACCGACCGGCTAGCCAACGGCAAGAGCGACAACCTCCGCTCCAACCTGTCGGCGCTGTCCGTCGAAGACGCACTAGCTTCACCGGTGATCGGGTACGGCGACACACGTCAGGAGCGCGGGAGTCCCTCGTCGATCGCGGTGGGGCCGACCGCGAAGTGCCCGAGTTGCGGGCAACTCGCCGTAGGAAGCACCGGCCAGTTGTGGCTGCTTCTGATCTGTAGCGGATTCGTCGGCGCGGCTTTCTACTTGGGCTTCTTCGCCTACGGGATTTGGTACTTCTGGCGTGACGGGTCGGCCTACGGCCTGGCTGGTGTGCTGGTGCTACTGCTGTCATTCGTCTACATGTTTGCCTATGACGCAGTGGGTGCCCCGCTGGGCTTCACTATGTTGAGCTACGCCCTGGTCTGGAAGAACGGCCTGTCCGGCGTCCGGGCGGGCGCAGTGAATGCCCGCACTCGCGCGTTCCGCGCGGCCCAGGCTGGATGAGGCAGATTCCGGGATATGGACACCCACCTGCCGAGCAACAGCGCCGCATACGAAGCGGCAGCCCCAACCAGCGTTAGCTTGCAGGTGGAGGCGCTTTCCGCCGACGCCGGTACGACGTCGGGCCTGGCCGAGGTCGCGAAGGGCGGAACGCTAAACCTGGCCGGAGCGGCGTTCTCCGCTGCCGTTACGGTGGCCCTCACGATTCTGGTCACGAGAAACTTCAGCAAGCCCGTCGCTGGGGCGTTTTTTGCGGCGACTTCGCTGTACCTGATCGCCGAAGCAATAGCCAACCTCGGCGCATACAACGGCGCGATCTACTTCATCGCGAGACTTCGGTCCGCTGGCGGCGATAGGCAGATACCGTCAGTGCTCCGCTACGCGTATTTTCCTGTACTAATAGCGTCCCTCGGGGCAACAGCCGCACTGCTGCTGTCTGCACCGCCGCTCGCACGGCTGCTGCTAGACGCCCAAGCGGGTGGCGGCGCGGACATTGCCCGCGTCGCTACGGCGCTCCGCGCACTGGCCGTAGCCATTCCGTTCGCTGCCCTCTCGGACAGCTTCCTCGGAGCCAGCCGAGGCTACCGTGACATGCGTCCCACCGTCGTTGTCGACCGCATTGGCAGATCGGGTGCGCAGTTGCTGGGCGTGGTTGTCGCCACTGCAACTGGAAGCTCAGCGCTGCTCGCGCCGTTGTGGGCGCTCCCATATGTCCCCGCTGGATTGGGCGCGTGGCTCTGGCTGTCCCGCGTCCGGCGGCGCGCTACGCCCATCCCCCTCACGCCGAGCGAGATACAGCCTCGGGCACCGGGCCGGAGCCAGAGGGCGGTCCGCCGTGACGTGCTTGGCCAGGCGGTTGCCGACGTCAGCTGGCGCACATTCTGGAGATTCACCGCACCCCGCTCATTGGCAACGGCCGCGCAAATCGTCATTCAGCGTCTCGACATTGTGCTTGTAGTCGTGATGAAGGGACCGGTCCAGGCCGCCATCTACGCGGCGGCGACCCGATTCCTGGTCGTCGGTCAGCTCGGCAACGCTGCTATCAGCATGGCGGCTCAACCCCAGTTCACCCATCTGTTCGCGGTCAGAGACAGGCGGGGTGCAAACACCGTCTACCAGGCAACGACAGCGTGGTTGATCCTCCTCACCTGGCCCCTGTTCTTGCTGGCCATCCTGTTCGGACCAGAGGTTCTAGCGATCTTCGGACATTCTTATAGGGCCGGAAGCCATGTCATGGTGATCCTGGGGCTGGCGATGCTGGTCGCGACCGCGTGCGGGCAGGTAGACGTGGTTCTGACGACCGCAGGCCGAAGCAGCTGGAGCCTCGCTAACGGTCTGCTCGCCGTCGGGGTTAACGTCGGGGTCGACGTGGCTCTTATTCCGCGATTCGGCATTACGGGCGCTGCCATCGGCTGGGCTGCGGCTATAGCCGTCACCAACTTGCTGCCGTTGGTACAAGTCGCGATCGCCATCAGAGTGCATCCGTTCGGCCCAGGATCTGCTGCGGCTTGCTTGCTGACGACCCTGAGCTTCGGCCTGATCCCGCTGGCGGGCCGCGCCCTGGCGGGGACCGGGGCAGTTGCCTCGAGCGTCGCCGTCGTGACAGGTATGGCGGTTATGGGCGCGGGCCTCTGGCGCTTTCGCGATGTCCTGCATCTCGCGGTTATGCCCGGCGCCCAATACGTGCGCCGTGTAGCAGGAAGCGCCGTGCCCAAGGAGACAACGCGAAGCGCGGGAGCGCATCGGAAGTGCGAGTGAGGAGTCATCAATCATGCGCTACCTAGCGATTCTGGTCTGGCTTATCTGCATGGCAGCAGTGTTTGGCGTCGCGGTGCTGTTGGTCAGGCGCCAACCGCGGTTGGTTATCGCAGACACGGGTGCCTCGGGACCGCGCGCAGGCCACCGCGTCCGAAATTCTGCACCCGTAGGCGCGGATCGCCAGCCTGCGCCGGGCGCTGACTAGCGGCGCGCGGCTCGTTGTCATCTGCGGCGTCGGAGCTCTTGCTGTCTACGCTGTCATGGCTGTGCTCGGGCTCCTGGTTGTCCATCACGGGCTGACGATTGACCGGCCGATCCACAACTGGGTCACCAGCCATCAGGCGCATAAGTGGGCCGCGGTAATGAAACGGCTCACCAAGCTTGGGAATACGTGGACGTGCTGGGGCGCGGCTGGTGCGGCTGCCGCGTGCCTAGCGGTGACGTGGCGCAGACAGCGCTGGCTGCCGCCCACGGTGCTCCTGAGCGCGATCGTCATCGATCACTACACGACTCTCGCTTTGCGTCACACCTTTCACAGGCTTGGGCCACCCCAGAGTCCGCTGGGAACGTACCCATCGGGCGGCTGCGATCGAGTGATCTTCTTCTACGGGCTGATTGCATACCTGCTTTGGCGAGAATTCAGCCGCCAGCGGCACACTGCGTTCTGGGCCGGGGCGGCGGTCGCGGCGCTCGGCGTCAACGAGGCCTACAGCCGCGTTTACCTCTCGCTGCACTGGTTTACGGACGCGCTGAGCGGCCTGCTATACGGCTCGTTGCTACTCGTAGTGTTCATTGGGGCGATTCAGATCGTGGCTGGACCGGCCCGCGCTGGCGCACTCACAGACACCACCGACGCCGAGTCGCTGGTCGTTTCTGCAGAGATCGCAAGTACATCCACGTGACGCGTCGGACGGCTCTTGGCGTTGCGGCGCTGATCGCGGCGGCACTCGTCGCCGCAGCGCTGTTTGCGACTGGGCTTGTTGGCACCGGGCATAGCTCTGGTGCGAGTCAAGCTGCTCGCGGGAGCACAACGTCATCTGGAACTCCGCCCGCTGGAACCTCGGCACCTAAGCCCGCCGTAAGCGGCCGGAAACCTGGTAAGACCAAGCTGGATGGGACGAAGCTTCCTGCAAGCACGTCCCTCGTGCCCAGCTCGGGCGCCTACTTGGGCGCATATGTGCAGCCGTCGATCTACACACAGGCCGGCCAGATCAGCGCGTTCCAGTCCTTCGAGAACCAGGTCGGCGGATCTCTCGCTCTGGTCCACGTCTACCACCCATGGGGGACGCCGTTCCCGTCCTCTGAAGACACGTACTTCGTCAACAGCGGGAAGGTGTTGCTGCTCACCTGGGGCGGGGATCCGGACACGCTGGCGATAATCGCCGGCCGGGATGACGCGATGATCCGCGCCCGAGCAGAGGCAGTGAAGGCGCTACACCATCCGATTTTGATGGAGTTCCGGCACGAGATGGACCGGCCGAACCTGCAGTGGACGATTCATGGTCCGGCCAACTACATCGCCGCCTGGGACCACGTCAGGTCCATCTTCGCTGCCGTCGGTGCCACGAACGTGAGCTGGGTGTGGTGCCCGACTGGCTATGGCTTTCAAGTACGGCCGAGCCCAGGCCTTCTATCCAGGCGACAACGAAGTGGACTGGATATGCGGTGACGTGTACTCAGACTCCGGGGGGCAATCGCTGAGCGAGGCGGCGAGCCCGCTCCTCAGCTGGGCGTCGCATCACGACAAGCCCGTGATCATTGGTGAATTTGCGACGAACGATAGCTCTAGTGGCTGGGCCAGCTGGCTGTTGGCCGCGGGCCAGCTCGCTAAGTCAGATTCGCAGATCAAGGCGATCGCGTACTTTGACGGGAACGGGACTGACAGCAACGGCCATCCGTTCCACTACTGGCTAGGTACCCAGCCAACTGCCCTGTCGGCGTTCAGCAGGCTCGCCGCGGAGTCGTATTTTCGTCCGGTGGCTCCAAATGATCCCTGATGGCCGGCCGCCGCGATCTACCCCTCTCCCGGCCCGCCGGTCGGCATTGAGGGAGCCGGCTGCTAAGCGAGGCCGTCACCGCTCGCCGACGGGCGGCAAGCGGGCACGTTCCTACGTGCGGCCAGCGGACAGCCGGGAGAGGGCTGACTATCTCGAGCACGTCCGCGGGCTACTGTGGCCGGAAGCGTCTCCGCCGCAAGGCGAGGCTGCCGACCGCCAGGCTGGCATACCTGCTCGGGCTCGCTTCCTGATCGCCTTCCCAAGCGCAGATCGGCCGCGCATCGTGATTCCCGCCGCCCGCCTTGCGGCGGCTGCGGCTGTACGGCGCTATGGCGAACCGAGCTCGATGCGAACGCTGGTCGCCACCCGCGGACTCTCGCTCCTCCTGCGGGCTGGTGCTGGCAGCATCTTGGGCGACAAACTCGCGGTCGCAACGCCGGCCGGCATGCCGACGATCGAGTCGTACTTGCGGCAGCAACTCGGGCCCGACATACACGTCAGCATGCACATCGGGGCAGCACGCGCGAACCGCAAGCCGGTACTCCAACTGCTCACCACCAGCGGCACTACCGTCGGATTTGCCAAGATCGGCGCAGATCCGCTGACCAAGGAATTGGTTCGCGCCGAGCGAGATGCGCTAGCCGACCTGAGTCGTTCTCGACTGACCCGGCTCCAGGTTCCGCAGGTTCTGCACTCGGGTAGGTGGGGTGACCTTGACGTGCTGGTCCTCAGCCCACTGCCGGTGTGGCAGCGGCGCATTCAGCTCGGGGGCAGTCAGCTTATATCCGCTATGCAAGAGCTATCCGAGGTGGCCGGTACGTCTCGAGAGCCGCTTACTGGCAGCAGGTACTGGCAGCGGCTGACGGCTCGGCTAGACGCGACCGACGACAGCGCGGATCGGCGGGCGCTACTCCGGGCACTTAGTCAACTTCCTGCCCGCGCAGGCGGTATCCAGCTGACCTTCGGCTCCTGGCACGGTGATTGGACGTCGTGGAATATGGCTAGTACTCGGGTAGGGCTGCTCGTCTGGGACTGGGAGCGGTTCGCCTGCGGGGTGCCGATCGGGTTCGATGCGCTGCACCACTGGCTGCAGGCGCGGGTGGTAGGAGCGAGGGCTGACCCACGAGCGTCGGCGGCCGACTGCATACGCCTTGCGCCGGAGATCCTGGCCCCTTTTGGCACCGACGCCGCGCAGGCGCGAACTACGGCTCTCGCGTACGTTGCCGACCTCGCCGTGCGCTACCTGGCAGATCGTCAGGCTGAAGCTGGAGCGCGCCTTGGCGCTCCGGGTCGTTGGCTGATTCCTGCCCTCGCGGCTTGGGCCGCGCACCTATGAGGTGCGAGCTGGGCTGGCCAGCGTTCAGCCGAACTACCCATGGAGAGGAAGTGTCCTGATGCTGAGGTCGGTGTCCGTCTCCCCGCCCGCACGGCGTGCCCTGCAGCACGTCACGGTGACCGCGGGCAGGTTTACCAGCGGCGCTCGCATGCTTCCGGGATTCCTGATCGTCGGCGCACAGCGATGTGGCACGACATCGATGTATCGCACTCTTGAGCAGCATCCTGCGGTGATGACAGCAGTCATGCACAAGGGCGTGCACTACTTCGACATGAACTATGGTCGAGGACCAGATTGGTACCGGGCTCATTTCCCGCTGAATCTCACGGCGCGAAGGCGTGCGCCGTCGGCTGATGCGGCAGCCGTCACGTTCGAGTCCAGTCCCTACTACATGTTTCATCCGCTTGCTGCGTCACGGATCGCGCGCGATCTTCCTGACGTCAAGCTTGTTGTCCTTGTCCGGGACCCAGTCGAGCGCGCCTATTCCGCCCACGCTCACGAGCTGGCCCGCGGATTCGAGACAGAACCCTTCGAGCGGGCCTTGGAGCTGGAGAACGACCGGGTCGAAGGCGAAGTTGAGCGCATCACCGCCGAGGCTCACTACCTGAGCCACAGCCATCAGCATCACGCCTATCGCGCGCGCGGCCGCTATGTCGATCAGCTGGAGCGGCTCGAGAAGGAGTTCGGAGCGGACCGGATTCACGTAGTGGACAGCGGCGACTTCTTCGCGAACCCGGCAGCAACCTACGACGCGCTGCTGCCGTTCCTAGGATTGCCGCACCGCGGCTACCCCGCCTTTGAGCGCCACAACGCCAGGCCGCGCTCGAAGATGTCGGAAGCAATCCGGCGCGAACTGGACGAACATTTCCAGCCTTACGATGTGCGCCTCACAGCATGGCTGGGTAAGACTCCGAGCTGGCGCCGGTAGCCATTTTCCTGGAAAATGGTGAAGCCCTCGGGGAGGACATATTGACAGCTTTGAAATCGAGTCGCAGTGGGACTACGACCGGCGCTCCCGGTCCGCTTGATCGCGTCGTCTACATCGGGGGCCTCGGTCGAAGCGGTAGCACCGTGCTGGAGCGACTGCTGGCGGCAATTCCTGGAGTCTGCGCCGCTGGCGAGCTGGTTCATATGTGGCAACGGGGCGTCCTTCAGGGCGAGCGCTGCGGCTGCGGCCTCGCATTTGGCCGGTGCCATTTCTGGCTAGAGGTCGGGCAGCGCGCCTTTGGCGGCTGGGCCGAAGTCGACGTCAATCGCATAGCAATGCTGCGAACATCTCTCGACCGGAACCGTTACATACCGCTACTCGCCGCGCCGCGCCTACCGGAATCGGCCCGCCATCGCCTTGACGAGTACATCGGCTACTATCGCCGCCTTTATTCCGCGATAGCAAAGGTAAGCGCGTGCCCAATCGTCGTGGATGCCAGCAAGCACGCATCGCTCGCGTTCTGTCTGCGCCGTAGTCCTGACCTTGATCTGCGCGTTCTGCACGTCGTGCGGGATAGCCGCGCCGTCGCGTACTCGTGGGGTCGCTCAGTTTTGCGACCCGACTCGGCCGCAGCCAGCTACATGGCGATCTACTCGCCGGTCGTCGCCGCCGAGCAGTGGAACGTTCAGAACGGCGCGTTCGAGTTGCTCTCGCGCTTGGGCGTTCCGACGCTGCGGGTGCGCTACGAAGATCTGGCCAGTAACCCTGCGGATGCGCTGACCAAGATCGCAGACTTTGCTTCTCTGCCCATGGGCGAATCTGCCCTGAACTTCCTTAGTCGGGATGGCTCCTCGGTCTATGCGGACCTGCAGGCCTCGCACACGGCCGCTGGTAACCCGATGCGCTTTGAGACCGGGCCACTAAGAATAGGCCTCGACGAGCGCTGGCGGACAGCCATGCGTACTCGGCAACGCCGGACGGTCACTGCGCTGACGGCCCCGTTGCTTGCGCGGTACGGGTATCTCGGACGAGTTTCGTGAGCGCCTGGCCGTCAGTGGGAGTGGTGCTACCCACCCGTGATCGCCCAGAGCAGTTGCGCGCTGCCGTTGCCTCGGTGCTTGGGCAGGAGTACCTGGGTGAGATTCGGGTCGTGGTTGTCTATGACGGAACAGAAATCGACCACAGCCTCGCCGACTCAGACAACGTCGCAGTCATGTCCAACAACAGGAAGCCGGGACTAGCCGGCGCGCGCAACACCGGCATACTTGCACTGAGTACTGATCTGGTCGCGTTCTGCGATGACGATGACGAGTGGCTATCCGGGAAACTCGGTGGCCAGGTCGAGGCCCTGCTGGCTACGCCCGGCGCAGAGTTCGCTAGCTGCGGGATCATCGTGAGTCACGCAGATAGGGCCACTGCCAGGTTGGTGGGCGGCTCTCGAGTCACCTACCCGGACCTGCTCCGCTCACGCATGGTGATGGTTCACTCATCGACCTACCTGGCGAGCCGCGCCGCACTGCTAGATCGCATCGGGCTGCTTGATGAGGAGATCCCTGGCAGTCAGAACGAGGACTGGGACCTGGCGCTCCGGGCTGCACGGCGATTTCCCATCGTCTACGTGGACGCTCCGCTGGTCAGAGTTGCCTGGGCAGAATCTTCGTACTTCGCTACTCAGTGGGAATCCAAGGCGGAGGCGCTCCAGTGGATGCTGCAGCGCCACCCCGACATTGCTCGTTCCCGCACGGGCGCGGCCAGGGTCTACAGCCAGATCGCATTCGCTTACGCCTGCCTAGGCCGACGCCGCGATGCCATTCGGTGGCTTGGCCAGGCGATGCTCGCGAACCCTGCGGAGCGACGTGCTCCCTTCGTGCTGGCCGTAGTCTCCGGGCTCGTGTCTGGAGACACGGTGCTTCGAATGCTTAACCATCGAGGACACGGGATATGAGCACGACCGCCGATCATCAGGCCGACCGGTATCGCGTTGCTGGCATCGAGATCGATCCGGTGACCGAGCGGCAGGCGATTGCTCGCATTGTTGACGCGCTGGCCGACGGAAGAGGGGGATGGGTCGCAACGCCGAACATTGACATCTGCCGACTCGTCCGAGGTGCGCCGGCGCTGGCCAAACTGGTGTCGACTGCGCCGCTGGTCGTTCCGGACGGCATGCCGCTTATATGGGCCGCTCGCATCCTCGGCGAACCCTTGGCTGAGCGCGTCACTGGGTCTTCCCTCATATTTACGCTTACCGAGGCCGCAGCGCGTGAAGGCAGATCTGTCTACTTCCTCGGCGGCGGTCCGGGGACGCCGGAGGCGGCCGGAACGGCCCTGGCGAATCGCTACCCGGGCCTGACCGTCGCGGGCGGCTATGCTCCTCCGCTGGGTTTCGACCTGACGTCCGACGGTCTTGCGGTGGTGCAAGCCAAACTGGAAGATGCGGGTCCTGACATCGTGTACGTCGGGCTTGGCTTCCCCAGGCAGGAGCAAGTCATTGCTCGAATGATGCCCGCGCTGCCCCGGACATGGTTTGTGGCCTGCGGAGCGGCAATTCCGTTCGCCGCTGGCGGGCTGCGGAGAGCGCCGTTCTGGATGCAGCAAGCGGGCCTGGAATGGCTGCATCGCCTGGCGGCCGAGCCTCGCCGGCTGTTCGGTCGATATGTGGTCCATGATCTGCCATTCGCCCTGTTGCTGCTCGCTGCGGCGTCCGTGCAGCGGACTAAATGGGAATTCAATCGGGCTCGCACCGGCCGCAGCGACGATACCCTGCTGTCGCGCTAGCACGTCGGCGTCGCTTTATGGCCCGTCGTTTGTAACCCGTCAGGCGGTCGAGTGCTTCGCTAGGGCTCGCGTTCGAAGATCGCCTGAGTGGGTGCAGACCCGTCGAAATCGGAGAACTTGCCCTATCTTGCGGAACCTGCCACGTGTCACTGCCTACTCGGCTATGTTTGACGCGTTTGCCCGATGCCGCCTGCTCCGTGTCTCGTTCGAGAGACCCGGAAAACACCATCGCCGAGTCCCTGATGGCGGCCAGGGAGCCGGGGACCCATGTCCCCTTGGGGTGAATCGGCGGGTGCGGCCTTCGGGTCCCGCTCGCCGAAGGGCTACCAGTCCGGCCCGAACCCGTCAGCTAACCCGGCAGGCGGCCGAGGACAGGAGTTCTGCATGGGACGGCACGCGTACGCAAGCCCCGGACATCAGACGGCCGCACTGAGGCGGCGACGACATGGCAAGGCCTGGGCCGTCCTGGTGACGGCGCTGACGCTGGCCGGCGCGATGGCGCTGAGCGCACCCTTGCTGCATCGTGCTCACAACGTCCAAGGCGCGCAGTTCACAGCGAGCACCTCAGCCGTCCCGTTGCTTGGCAGCTCGGTGCTGTCTGCCAGCAATCTTGCGCAAGACACGGCTCAGTTCGGCCATATGCCGATTGTGCGTGTCTATTACCCAGGCTTGCCCGCCGCGAACGCGTGGACGACAGGGCTGGCGGGCGCGAACAAGTCGGCGGTCATCGTGAGCTTCAAGGCGCAGCCGACTGCGATTCTGTCCGGAGCTGACGACGCGGCGCTATCGCAGTTCTTCGATAACGCGCCCACCGGGCACCCGATCTACTACTCCTATTATCACGAGCCCGAGGACAACATCGCCGCTGGCCAGTTCACGCTCGCCGACTATAAGGCGGCGTGGGCGCGCGTGGTTGCCCTGGCTGATGCAGCCCACAATCCCGACCTCCACTCGACGCTGATCCTGATGGAGTGGGATCTGCAGAAGGCCTCGGGTCGCAACTGGCTGGACTATCTGCCTGGTGGCGGGATCATCAAGACGCTTGGCTGGGATGCTTACCCGCAGGGCAGCGCCACCAACGTCAATCCTCAGCTAACGCCGCCTACCGATTTCATGGGCCCGGCCATCGCCGCTTCCAAGAGCGTCGGTCTTCCATACGGCTTCGCGGAGTTCGGCCTGTCGACTTCAGCCGGGCGGGTGGGCTGGCTGACGAGCGTCGGAAATTACGTGATGAACAGCGGTGCGCTGTTTGCCACGTATTTTGACGGCAACCAGCAATATCCGACTCTGCAACTCACTGGTTCGACTGAGATCGGGGTCTGGCGCCAGTTCATCGCGAACGACGCGTCAGGTCAGCCGGTCGGGTCGTCGCCGTCGTCGCCAGCTGTGCCGCCGGGCCCGTCTGGCGCGCCCAGCTCCAGCCCGTCTGGCGGACCCGCTATCTCGGGCTTGACCGTTAACCCGGCCACGCTTTCCGCCGGAGCGTCGAGCGACACCGCCATCTCGTTCACACTGAACCAAACCGCTGACATTACGGTCTGCATTCTGGACGCCAATGGGTCGGTGCGCCGCACAATATCCAGGCCGGGTATGGCGGCTGGCCTGAGGCACATCCCTTACTTCGGCTTCAACGGCCAAGGAAAGCGGCTTCCAGCAGGCCAGTACCAGGTGCTCGTGGTGGCCAGCAATGCCGCAGGCAGCGCAACCGCGGAGGCACCGCTTAATATCGCGCCCTAGTCAGCACCCAGCCGTCAGGCGATCAACCCAATCGCCTGACGGCTGAGTGGCCGCAGCTACTTCGTATGGCCACGCGCTGCTTACCGATGGTCTGCGGGCCAAGCGCGAGCAGCCATCACGATCGGTGTTGCCTACGGTTATTTAGCGACGCCCCGACGGAAGCGCAACGGGCAGACCGGCGATTTGATCCTGATCGATGACGCAACGGGGCCACAGTCGGCGCCGCCATGATCACTGAGAATCGAGTCATCCTGCCCGACGGCGAGCGCGCCCGGAGCCTGCTACTACGCGCTCATACAGGTCGTCGATCCGCGCGGACACCGTTTCGATGCCATAACGTTCCCGGACTTCGAGCACGGGCTCGCGGGGTGCAGGCCCCTTGCGCATCTGAGCCTCCAGTTCGCCGCGCAGGGCCATCACCGTTCCATCGACTCTGCGCGCCCGGTCGGTAGGCACGTTGTCGAGGGCGGGGCACACCGTGTACAGCACGGGCAGGCCGTTGGCGAGACCCTCGAGCACCGACAGCCCAAAGGTCTCCTGCGACGAGGGTGCCACCAAGACGTCCAGCGCAGACAGCACGCCACCGACGTCATGGCGCTCTCCAGCAAAGATCACGTGCTTCTCGGCACCGCTGTCGAGCGCGGCCTGCTCCAGCCGGGCATAGTCCCCGCCGTTGCCCGTGATCAGCAGCTTGCATTCGTCCCCCAGCAGCGGAGCCGCCGCCTCGATGACCATGTCAAAGCGCTTGACCGGGTCCAGGCGGCCGAGCACCCCGACCACGAACGCGTCCGGCGGAATGCCGTGCTCGCCGCGTACTCGCTCCCTAGCCTCGGCATTGAAGGCGACCCGGCTGAAGTCGACGCCGTTGGGGATGACCGTGATCTTCCTGCCTGGAACGCCCCACTTCTCCAGCCGCTCGCGGACAGCATCCGAGACCGCGATCGTGGCGTCCGAGCACAGATCGGTGCCCAGGTAGAGGGCACGCAGCCCGGCAGTCTTCTTGCGACGCTCGATATGAGTCTCGCCGATCGAGTGCTCGGTGGTCACCACCGCTGGGGTGCGGGCCAGCCGGGACACTGGCCGGGCATAGATCAGAGCCCAGCACAGATGGGCGTGAACTACGTCATATTTGCCCTCCCTGACGATGGCATGCAGACGCCGCAACGCCGACAGCTGAGCATTGCGACGCATACCAAGGTCGCGTACGGACACGCCGTCGTCCCGGAGCCATTCCGCCACAGGACCAGGGTTAGAAAGCGTCACGACGTCTGCCTGGTGCCGGGTATGCCGCAGCACCGACCACAGCTGCAACTCGGCCCCCCCGACGCCGAGCCCGCTTATGACGTGGAGCACCCTCAAAGGCGCGGTCGCTGCTAGCTCGGTGCGGCTCTGCGCCTTGTCATCCCTCTCTCCCGCAGATGGCCGAGCAGTCATTCGGGAACCGTACACCGCATGAGCTCTCGGCCACGGTGACAATGCAGAAGCGGCCCAAGGAGTTGCCCTCTTCGCATTCAGCCGATGTCAACCTCTTCGCGCCACAACGCTAGGTACAGGGAACGAGATGCCCAGCCGGAGCCACCCAGCTCCGGGTGATCCAGGCGGATCCGCTCGTGCTCCACGCACGCGTGCATCATCCAGGCCAGACCACGCAGCGGCCCAATAACACCCTGGGGAAGTCTGGCGCGCTCTCCGTACCTGGCCAGGGCTTCCGCCACGACAGCTCCGGTCGGCGAGCCGTCCAGCAGGCGGGCGTACGATGCTCGCTCGCGCCCCGAACCCAGCACCCCCTCGACTAGGAAGGCGCCGTTAACCAGGAAGTAGGAGAGGTCCAGGACAGGAAGGCCGTCCAGCACAGCGGATTCCCAGTCCAGGAACGCCAGCCTGCCCTCAGATGTCACCATGAGGTTCCACGGCGAGCAATCGCGGTGCTCGATGACCCTGGGCAGGGGAGGCAGGGATCTCAGCGCCTGCACGTGGCGGGCGAGGTCGTCCTGGTCCAGAACCTCCCCGAAGCGGTGCTGAAACTCGGCGACGATCGGTGCGATCGACCGATCCCAGCAGTCCTCGGCCGGGCCTATTGGCACGAGCGCCGCCAGGGTGTCGGCGAGCTGGTTTGCCACCGGTGGGAACGATCTTCTGGTGAGGATGGTCCAGAGATCCCGGCCGTCGAGCACGGTTTCCGCGACGGCAACAACGTCACCCAACCGACCGGAGAAGAGTGGCGTCGGTATGGTGGCGACCTTCGCTATCGGGCTGTCCTTAATCGCGCAAAGGACGGACGCTTCATGGGCGATGCCGGGTTCGGAGAGCGGCGTCCGCGCCAGCTTCACCACCACGCTGGGTCTCCTGGAGCCTTCGGCAAAGGCCAGGACGGTTAGCTTGTTGCGTGTGTCCATTCCGCCGGCAAGCATGAGGCAGCACACCTGGCGGGGCGCTGGACCAAGGCCCCACGAAACCCAGTGGCTGCGGATCTGGCTGGCCAGAGACTGCGGCTGATCCTCCCCCGATGGCTTCCAGCCGAAGCCGCATACGGGGACGAGAAGGCCGAGCAATCCCTCGAGGCGCCAAAGCGCTCCGAGCCCCCGGTTCACCGGGTGCCGAGTGCCGCTGCGCTTCCGAAGCCGCGAAGCGAGAAAGTACGACGCCGCAGCTCCGGCGGGAAGCGGCAGCCAGACTCTTGGCGGGCGCCACCTTCGTGGCGGCCACATCCAGTAACACTCGGGCTCGGAAAGGCCAGCCCGCCGAAGCTCCGAGCGGATCCGTCGAGCGCCACCCAGACGAGGACGTCCCCACTCCACATAGCAGGCCCCGCCGGGCTGCAGCCCCGCCACTGCCCGCCGCAGCTCAGCTGCCTGTGGCGAGCTCAGCACGGCCAGTTGGCTCCCTGCGTCCGAGGTGTCGTCCGGCGGCGGCAAAGCCAGCAGGAACCGCCAATCGGACCGGCGGACCGTCTGCTGGTCGTGACGCGACGATCTAGCAGCCAAGTAGTGCCGCATACACCTGCCCTACCCGGTCACCCATGGCCGCGGCACTGAACCGGCCCGATACCGTCTGACGCGCTGCTGCCCCGAGACGGCGGGCTTTGCTGGGATCGGAAAGCACCTCGCCGATGGCCCTCGCGAGGGCGGCGGCATCTCCAGGTTCGAACAGGACGCCGTCAGCTCCCTCGGTGATGATCTCCTGGATACCTGGGATGCGGCTCGCTATCACCGGCCTGCCGGCTGCCATCGCTTCGAGAACAGCGAGCGGCAGGCCCTCGTACCACGATGGGAGTACCACCAGGTCGGCAGCAGCAATCAGCTCCGGGATGTCCCGCCGCCAACCGAGAAACGTGACTCGATCCTCGAGCCTGAGCTGCGAGACCAGAGCGGCCAGCGCCGCCCGGTCCGGTCCGTCGCCTGCGAAGACGAAGTTCGCCGCCGCTACTCTCGCGGCGGCCCGGAGCAGGACGCTGTGGCCCTTCTGCGCGGTGAGGCGGGCCGGGACCAGCACGATGGCTCCGTCGCCGCCGCAGGTCATTTCCCGTCGTAGGACCTGGTCAGGCGTGGGGAGGTCTGCTGGAATGACGACGCCGTTGTGGACGACCTCGATCCTCTTCTCGGGCCAGCCGAGCTTGGCAACCAGTTCCTCCTTGACCGCGGTGGACACAGCCATGTAACGGTCCACCAGGCGGCTGAGGATGCGCTGCTGCACCCGAGCCCTTGAGCTCATAGATGTCTCGACATAGAGGTGCGAGGTGGCCACGAGAGCACCGGCCCGGGCGAAACGCCCAGCCACGATGGCGTACTGGCACGCCAGCGGCCAGGTGAGGTGAAAGTGCACGATGGCGGGCCGGAATGAGCGCAGCTTTGCGGCAAAGCGCGGCACCCTCTCGATGCCTTGCCATCCAGGGTCCATCCGGGGAACAGCGACCGTCTCGACTCCGAGCTCGGAGGCGCCATCGACCAGCCGTTCCAACTCCTGGTGCGGGTGGTGTACCAGCAGCAGGTTCCAGCGGGAGGAGTCGAGGGACGCCAGCATCGTGAGCAGGGCTTGCTCCGCTCCGCCGAACTCGGAGCTGTCGGTGAAGTGAACGACGAGCGGCTTTACTGGCATCCGGGCTGCCTTCTGTGCAGCCGGCCGAGCAGCGGGTTGAGCACCGCGCGGCGCTCCGGGAAGCTGAAAGCTTCGGCAAGCGCCCTGGCCAGCGGGCGGGGCGCAGCGGCCATGAGCACGAACCACGCTGCCAACCCCAGCCGCAAGGGTGCGAGCACGTCGAATCGTCGCGCCGCCGCCGTCACGCCCTTCGACACCAGCCCGGCGATCGTGTCGGCGGAGACCGGATGCCGGTCGGGATCGAGCTTCTTGGATATCAACCTATTAGCAAGGTCGGCTACTGACAGGATCTCGCGAGGGCGTGCCAGTCCGAGGCTGTCGGCTACCCGCTCGATCTCGGGCTTGGTCACGAGCGCGTACCGCACAGCCTGCCTCACATGGTCCAGATCCAGATGGTCCGAGGGCAGCTGGTAGCTGTTCGCACCGTGGATCCGGTAGCGGGCCCCGACGTCGTCAAGTGATACCACCGGCCCGAACAGGGGCGTCAGATGCTGGAGGTACCAATCGGCGCAGCGGGCAAACTGGACCTCGGGGATTGGCAGGAGGGCCTCAAGGACCCAGCGAGGAAAGGCGTTGCCGCTGGTCGACATCCACGTCATGTCGAATGGCATGATGAGTTCCTGGTGGCGTAGGTCACCGGAAGGCAACGCGAGATATGGCGGCGGCTTGCGAGCGGTGGTCAGTTCGCCGCGCTCATCTATCACCTCCATCGGGTACTGGATCTTGGCAACGCTGACGTCTCTTCGGGCGGCAGCGATGACACGTTCCACCACGTCAGGCAGTAGCACGTCGTCGGCGTCGAGGAAGATGATCAAGTCGGAGGTGGCGCGACGAAAGCCCTCGTTCAGCGCGGACGCCTGCCCCCGGTGGGCGGCCAGAACGGACGTAATACGGTCACCGTATGAAGCTATGACGTCCCTGGATTCGTCGGTGGATCCGTCGTCCACCACGATCACATGCGCCGGTGGATGAGCCTGATCGAGAGCACTGTCGATGGCTTGGCCGAGGAACCGCGCGTAGTTGTAGTTGTCGATGACGATGTCGACCGAGCTGATCTCCGCGCCTGTGACAGAGGTCACGTGCGGGTCGCCGGGACCGGCTGTACGTCTGGATAGAGGATCGGCCTGGATCCGAGCAGCACGTCCCGGTAGAGCTCCAAGAGCCCTGAGGCGCAGTCATCCCACGTAGCAAGCCGCATGGTCGGGGTCGACTCGGGGCTTTCCAGACGCTGGATGATGGCTTGGGCAATCACCTCCCGCGAGCTGCGCAGAGGGATCGCGGCGGCCAGGCCGTCCTCGGCGAGCTCGCGCAAGCCCGAAGTGTCCGCCACCAGCGGCACGATTCCAGACGCTGCCGCCTCCAGCACGACGAGCGGGTGTGTCTCGAACTCGCTCATGCAGACCACCAGGCCGACCCGGGCCATAAGGGCTGCCATTGTGTGCCGTTCATCTGTCGGCACGCTGATGAACTCGACGTGGTCCGCCACGGCCAGGTCGGCTGCACGCCGACGCAGCGCCATCTCTTGCGGTCCTTCCCCGACGATCAACAACCTCGCGTCGGGCCGGGATCGAAGGACCAACGGGAAGGACTCCAGCACCCGGTCATGTCCCTTGTAGCGCTCAAGCCGCCCGATCGTGGCAACGATGGGCCCGCGGGCGACGGCTGTGTGCGCTGGCGTCTCGACACCATTAGGGATCAAGGCGAACCGCTCGGCCGGCAGGCCGAGTTCCCGCCCGTACATGTCGATCTCGAATCGCGCCACGGCAATCAGCCGGGCCGCCCGCCGCAGCAACGGCCGCAGCGCCCGGCGGTGAGCGGGTCCGATGCGATTCCGAAAGCGGTTCCGCAGCACCGAGGAGTGCCCACCACCGTGGAAAGTCACGACGAACGGAACCCCAAGCGTCATAGCCCGCCACATCGCGAGCGGCGCCACGGCCGTCCCGTAGGACTGCACGTGGACGATGTCGCACTCGAAGCGGGCCATGGCACGCCACAACCCTGGCGCTAGGTAGTAGTCCTTGCTGGCGGGCCAGGCCCGCACCCGCTCGACGCGCACCCCGTGGTGATCCTCGACGCCGGTTCGTCGCCCGCTCCGATCCGTGCAGAGGACGCTCACCTCGCAGCCGGAGGCGGCCAGCCTCGTCGACACCTCGTAGACGTGGCGTTCGAGACCGCCGAGATCAGGCGGAAACTGTGGCGTGACCATGAGTACCCTTAGCGGGCGCCCCCCCAGGCTCGTCATGCCGTCATACACCCAGGGCCGCTCCGAGGCTCAGAGACGATCTGAGTACGGGGGTAGCGGTTAGACACCCAAGCCAGATTCATGCGCCGTAGTCTAGGGTCCGCTAAGCGTGTCCATAGGCCATAAACGACGAGGTCCCCCTGTCAGAGCCAGTCGAGTTTGCTGCGCCGCCCGGCTCCCGGGCCCGGTCCGGTGTTCCAGAAGCGGCACGAGTCCGTCCAGGATCGCAAGGTTCTGCCTCATTCGCGACCGTGGAGCAAGGCCGCAGCTCCGGTCGGCACCGGTCAGCAGAGCTGCGACGCCGGCCCGAGGAGAGTCGGCCGGGCCTGGTCCCGTTTCGGGTCACCCAGATCGCTCCGGCACACCGGATCCGCCTGCCCGACCTGCGCGAGCTCTACCGCTATCGAGAGCTGCTCTACCTGCTGACCTGGCGTGACATCACAGTTCGGTACAAGCAGACAGTCCTGGGCGCGTCGTGGGCGATCCTGCAGCCGGTCCTCACGACGCTGGTCTTCAGTGTCTTCTTCGGCCGAATAGGCAAGATCCCCTCAGAAGGGGTTCCCTACCCGGTCTTCGCCCTGGCGGGACTAGTGCCGTGGACCTTCTTCTCCAACGGCCTGATCCTGGGATCCAACAGCCTGGTCAATAACGTCTCCTTTATCACCAAGATCTATTTTCCTCGCTTGCTGGTGCCACTCTGCACCATCCTCGCCGGGCTCCTCGACCTCGTCATCGCCTTCGCGGTCCTGGCTGCGGTCATGGCCTGGTACGGCATCACGCCCGGATGGTCGGTCCTGTGGATCCCGGTCCTCGTGTTCGTCGCCGTGCTGGCAACCTGCGGCGTATCCATCTGGCTCGCAGCGCTCAACGTCCGGTATCGGGACGTGAGGTTCGTCGTTCCCTTCCTTGCCCAGTTGTGGCTCTTCGCCACGCCGATCGCCTACCCTGCCTCTTTGGTGCCGTCCAGGTGGCGGGAGCTCATGGGTCTGAACCCGATGGCGGGCGTGGTCGAGGGATTCCGGGCCGCTCTGCTGCCAACACACTTCAACGCCGTGCCCATCGTCGCCGTCTCCTCGCTATCGGCCATCGTGATGTTCGCCGGCGGAATCCTTTACTTCTATCGTGTCGAGAGAACGTTCGCGGATGTCATCTGAGCCAGTCATCGCCATCGAGGGGCTGTCGAAGCGTTACCGCATCGGTGCGGAACGCGACAGCTACCCAAGCCTCCGAGAGGCGCTTACGCGCGCGATGACTGCCCCTGTGTCGAGACTTCGTCGCGGGGCTGCGCGCCCGCGGACCAGCGAACTGTGGGCGCTCAAAGACCTGTCCCTGGAGATCGAGCGAGGCGACGTCGTCGGGTTCATCGGGCACAACGGCGCAGGGAAGTCGACCCTCCTGAAGATCTTGTCTCGCATCACGGACCCGACCGAAGGCCGGGCCGAGCTCCGCGGCCGGGTCGGTTCCCTGCTGGAAGTGGGAACGGGCTTCCACCCAGAGTTGACCGGGCGGGAGAACATCGGCCTCAACGGCGCCATCCTGGGGATGAGCAGGGCCGAGATCCGGAAGCGCTTCGACGCGATCGTTGACTTCTCGGAGATCTCCGCTTTCCTCGACACACCCGTCAAGCGCTATTCGACCGGCATGTACGTCCGCCTCGCCTTCGCCATAGCGGCACACCTGGAGCCTGAAATCCTGATCGTCGACGAGGTGCTGGCGGTGGGGGACGCCGCCTTCCAGCAGAAGTGCCTCAACAAGATGGGCGAGGTGGCTGGTGAGGGTCGAACCGTGCTTTTCGTCAGCCACAACATGTCGGTGATTCAGGCTCTCTGCCACCGCGCGGTATTCCTTGATCACGGCAAGGCGGTGGCCGACGGCTCCGTCGACCAGGTCGTCGGCGTCTACCTTCGCTCGCTTGAGCGTTCCGCGGCCCAAGACCTGCTCGAACGAGAGGACCGAGATCCCCGAGGGTGGGAGGACGTGCTGCTCAGGCAGGTGGACGTAATTTCACTCGACGGAGGCGTTCCTGCCACGGGGCGACCGGCTCAGTTCGTATTCAGGCTCACCGGCTGGCTGCCGGCCCTGTCGTGCACGTTCGTCATCTACGACCATCTCGGCCTCCCGGTCGCTACCTTCGACTCGCGCGCCGGTTCCACAGAGGATCTCCCCCCGGCATCCGACAACAACCTTGTCTGTGAGGTTGACGAACTGCCGTTGGTGCCGGGCCAGTACCGGGTCGACGTCACGATCAGGGGAGCGGGACAGATCCAGGACGGGCTGGAGGCTGCCGCTAGGTTCCAGGTCGAGGAGGGGACTATGAGGGGACGGCCCGTTCCGCTGGAGAACGTGTTGGGACGGGTCATCTTCCCCCACCGCTGGCAGATCCCCGCGAACGGCTCACTCACTGCTGGCTGACAGCGGTTGGCGGAAGGCTGTTCTCACGCCGTTTGAGCACGCTAAAACACTCGTCATCAACATTTCAAGAAGCGGCGCGATCGCGCAGTCTGAGCTCCTGGGAAGGCTTGCTCACCTGCGCCAAACGGCACCCGTTTCGTGAGGAACATCAAGCGTGCCATCCAAGTGCGGCGATCTCGTGATAAGACCTCTTCTGCGGTGACACGTACTAGCTTCGTCCGCCATTTGACGTCGGCCTCATAGGGAACTGAGGATCTTGAACGATCAGCAAGCCGCTCGATCCAAACCGCAGTTCTCGCTAGTCATGTGCACGCGCAATCGTCTCAACAAGCTGAAAACCGCCGTGGATGCGGCTCTGGCGATGGGGAGCGAGTACGACTGGGAGCTTGTTGTGGTCGACAACGGGTCGACAGACGGTACGGGCAAGTACCTCGCCGAGACCCAGGGCGCCACTTCGAACCGCATGGTTGTGGTGGAAGAGCGACGCCGAGGCACCGGCTATGCCCGCAACAGCGGTTGGCTCGTCGCCAGCGCCGATGTCATCGCTTTCACCGACGACGACTGTTACGTAGGCGAGAACTATGTCGCCTGCATGATGGCTGCCCTGGATGAAGACAGCTCCGTGGGTGTCGTTGCGGGCCGGGTGCAGCGTGCTGACCCTGCTCTCCTCAAGACAGCCGTCATCGAACGAGACCAGAGGAGGAGGTGGCCTCCGCGCAGCTTCGTGGCCGCTGGCGACGCACTAACGGCCAACATGGCCTTCAGGCGCGAAGCTTTGGAGTCCACGGGAGGCTTCGATCCGATCTTGGGCTCAGGAACGCCATTCCCCAGCGAAGACATCGACGCGTTCGCGGCCGTCTTGTGGAAGGGATTCGCGGGTGCCTACGACCCTCGCCCGATCGTCTACCACGATCATGGCAGGAGGACGGAGGAGGACGTCAGACCGATCCACCGCGCATACGACGCCGGGCGCGGCGCCTACTACGCCAAGTATCTCCGAAGGGCGGACTCCCGGCGCGTCTATGCAAAAGAGTGGCTCAAGACGATGCGAGACGAGGTCAAGTACAACCACAGCTTCGCTTACTCGAGCCGTGAGATAGCGGCTGCTGCCAAGCACAGACTTTCCGTGCGACGCAACATCGACGCTGTCGCAAACCGTGACTGCCCGCGAAGTCATCGTGGTTGAGGACGGCACCAAGGTGGCCCCTCGTGCCCTGGCAAGAGCGGATCATTTACCGGCGCCAATCGAAGCGCGATCCGACCGACTGACATGGCTGGCTGAAGGCCTTTGGTTAGCGCCGCCGAGGGATCGCCCAAAGTCGGCGCAGGAGCGTCATCCGCAAGCGCTCAGGCCAGGACGCCGTCACGAGCTTGAGCCACAGCCGGAACGGCGAGTCGCTTGCGTAAACCTCGATCCGGGGGAGCGCGTACCGGTCTTGGGCCCTGCGCACGACGCCTGGGCTGACCGTGAATGCGGCCGCATACCCCGCCTTGCGGACTGCGGCGGCGGCCCCATCGCTCCAGCTACCGTGCGGATAGGCGAATACGGTCGGCTCAGGAAGGCCGAGCGATGCGATCCAGTCGGCCGACTCACGCAGCTCGGTCGCGAGCTCGGAGGGCTCTAGCGACGTGACCGGTCGGTGCGTCGCCCCGTGCGATCCAATCGCAATCCCGCTCGCCGCAAGCTCGCGCAGGCCAGCCCCGTCGAGGAGTCGCAGCTCACGGGCGCCGATCCGCACGTCCCACTCGTTCGTGCCGCCGATGCGCCGGCTGACGGGGAAAGTGACGGAAGGGATACCGCGGGTGGCCAGGACCGGGCATCCCTCCGTGAGGAGGTCGACATACCCGTCATCGAAGGTGACGAGGATCGACCGGGGCGGCAGGTTGCCGCGGCCCGCGAGTGCCTGGAGCAGCTCGTCGACCCCGACGAAGCGCCAGCCGAGGCGGCGGAGCATGTCGAGCTGCTTCGCGAAGCGTTCGCGTGGCAGCCCGTACTCGCCGAGCACCGGGTCGTCGCGCAGATCGGAGATCGCGTGGTAGGCGAGGACGATGGCCTGGGGTCGCGCGAGCGCCCGACGCGCCATGCGAGCGCCACGGGTTTGCTCCATCGCCTGGACATCGAAGAAGAACGTGCGCCCGTACGGGCCGAGGTCGCGCCTCCTCGCGATCGCGATCGCGATTTGGCGCAGTGGGAGGCTCAGCACGGACGGGGCCGCGGCCAGGCGGTCCATGACCGCCCGGCGACCAGGACCCGAGTACGGGCGTGCCGGATCGCCCAGCTCGCCTGCGTGCTCGGGATGTTTCACGAGCAGCTCCTGCGCTGCGCGGCCCGCTTCGCGCGAGCGGCGGGTGTGGACGGCGGGGTCGACGTCGTAGTACTGGAAGCTCACGGCCGCCTCGTTGAACGCGAACGTCAGCCCCGCCTGTCTGGCGCGGAGGCCGAAGTCCAGATCCTCGCCGCCGAAGGCTCCGTCTCGCGTGAACGCGAGATCGAATCCGCCCAGTCGCTCGAACGTCTCGCGCGCGATCGACAGCTGCCCGGCAAGGAGGTCGGACGGCGGGATGTTGGAGCCGACCTCTGCCAGCCGCCGCCTGCGGCCCTCGGTCCATTGCCCGACTCCGAATGCGAGTACGGAGGGCGGCGACGCGGGATGCAGCGGCAGATGACCGAGCACGATGTCCGCGCCGACCGCGTGCGACCGCTCGTGCTCGGCGAGCAACTCGGGATCCGCCTCCATGTCATCGTCGAGGAAGAGCAGGAGCGCGCCGCGCGCCGCGGCCGCACCGGCGTTGCAGGCCGCTGCCCTGCCACGGTTCGGCTGTTCCACGATTAGGAGGGGGAAGGAGAGCTCCAGGCTCCGCAGGGCCTCGGCGGTACCGTCGCTCGAGCCGTCGACGACAACGATCGTCTCGAAGTCGCGAAAGGACTGCCGCTCGAGCGCCGAGACGTTGCCGAGGACGAGCGCTCGTCGCTCGAAGGTCGGGATGATCACGCTGAAACGCACGGCTAGGCGAACGATCAGGCGGGCAGGCGCCGCAAGCGCGGCAGCCCGACGACCCCTGCCGAGCCAGCGGCCGAGGTTGGCCGGTTTACGACCACGCAGGGCCCGACGTCGAAAAACGTGGCAGCCTGTACGAGCGACCTGGCCGATCTTGCCCAGCGACTTCCGCTGGAACGCCGCATGCCCCCCTGCGCGCCCTGGTCCACGAGCAGTTTCCTTCCGGTGTACGTCATCGACTGGCGTGGGCCGAAGAGAGGCCGTATCGCCCAGGAAGATAGCGTACTGGTGGGCAAGAAGGCTAGAGGAGCGATGGCACGATCGTGCGGCTGACCTCTGGCTCTTGCTCGCCTGTGGCAACATGTGCTGGTGGGATCGCGGACCATAAATGGCGTCAACCGACGACTCAAGTTTGCGGAATCGATCGCTTCATGACCGCTGACCCGGTGCCGCCCTGGCTCGCGCCAGACCTCATCGCGACGGTTACCTCCCTCGGGCGCCAGCCCACATTTTCGGTCATCATCGCCGCTTACCAGGCAGCCGCTACGGTCCTCCAAGCGGTGATGTCTGCGCTGTCGCAAACCGTGGCTCCCCTGGAAGTCATCGTGGTCGACGACGGCTCGACCGACGGCACCGACGCAGTCCTCGCGCCCTGGCAAGAGCGCATCACCTATTTGCACCAGCCGAACCGCGGCCCCGCCGCGGCGCGCAATGCCGCCATACGCCGTGCCACCGGAGACTTCGTCGTAGTGCTCGATGCCGATGACGTCTACGAACCCGGACGGATCGAGGCCCTCACGGACCTCGCCGTCAAGCGCCCGGACCTCGACATCCTCACCACGGACGCCTTCCTCGAGGTCAACGGTGACGTGGCCGGCACTTTCTTCGAGTACACCCGATTCCCTGAGGCAGATCAGGCCTGCGAGATCTTCTTCCGGTGCTTTCTCTTCGCGCCCGCCGTGAAAAGGCTCCGAATGATCGAAGTGGGGGGCTTCGACGAGACGCTACGCGTGGCTGAAGACTGGGATTGCTGGATCCGCCTGCTGCACTCGGGCTCGGTTGCCGGAGCCACGATGAAGCCGCTCATCCGGTATCGGATCGGGCACGAGAGCCTCACTGCTGACCACGTCAACTCGCTGCGTGCCCGACTTACCGTGCTAGACCGTGCTTCCAGACTGGATCTGTCACCCGAAGAGCGCGGTGCACTGGAATGCGCTCATCGCGACCACCGCCGCACCGCCCTGCTAGCCGAGATGGAGCACGCACTGCGGCATCAAAGACCCGATGCGCGGCGGTGGGCGATCGAGATCGCGCGGTGTCGCGACGTGCGCCTGATAACGAGGATGAGAGGTCTCGCCGCGGCTCTAGCACCCGGCCTAGCGGCACGCCGCTTGGCTCACATCGAGGCCAACACCGGCTATTCCTATACGAAACGGTCGATTCTGGCAAAACGGTCAATACCTTGATCGTGCGGGCCGCCACCACAGATCGAGGCGGCGACCGTCGGGCATGACGAACGATTCGACATCTCTGAAACCTGAGGCTCGGGCCGCGGCCTGGACGTTCGACAGCGTCAAGGGAATCGCCGACGATAGGGGTGGCGTGGGGGCTGTTATGACGAAGAGCACCGACGGGGCGTTCAGCTGTCGCATGTATTCGGCGGTCGTGTCCGTGTAGGGCTGCAGGAACAGGAATTGGACCGGCTGCCTGTTGAGCGCTGCCGCGAGGTTGAAACTTGTGTTGGACAGTATCTGGCTGTTGGAGGCCACGTACCCGGCCACCGGCTTCGTGTCGCCCTGGCTCAACTCGAATATCCGGGAAGCGACTCGACGCTCGAAGGATGGCCAGCGGCGCTGGAAAGCTGGGAACGGTTGCGTCGCTGGCAGCGCCCGGTACCCGGAGGCGTCCACGACGTCGGACTGGATTATGCCCTTTCCATTGAGCACGGTCGTAGAGCCGAGGACGGGCAACCGGATGCTCACGGCCTTTGAGATTCCCGCTACGAAACCCGCTTTCATGACAAGCCCACCGACGGCTGTCGCCGCCAATAGCGCGGCAAGAACTCCCTTGAGCACCGGGACCGGCACGCGCGATACGGCGGCCACGGCGAGCAGCACCAGGGCCGGAAGCCACGGCAATGAAAACGCTGTCCCCTGGTTTCGCGACGAGGTCATGGCTAGGTATCCCTCCAGCACCACCAGGGCAAGCGGCAACCAAGCGCTCGTACCCCACGACTCAAGCAGCGCCTTGCGGTCTCGCCACTGTCCCTGTACGCGCGACGCAGCAAGAACAGCGCCCACGACGAGGCATGTCAGTACCAGAGCAGCCAGTGGAAGGTACAGGTCGTTGGCGACCTCGGCGGCAGCGCGGGTCCAGTAGGCCACAGAAGTAATCGGACTGCCTGAGCCAAAATGCGCAGCGGCAGGCCCATACCCGCTCGAGACTAGGTACGCGCGGACGCTCCCCCAGTTGTGCGCATACCACGTCGCAGCGACGACGCCCCCGACGAGTATCGCCAGCGACAGATGGAGTTTGCGTTCACGCCTGTGGGTGGATCCCGTGAGAGCAAGTACTGCCGCTGCCCCGCCAATGCCTGGCAGGTAGGCGATCGTCATCGTGCGCGCCAGGACCATGAGCCCGACCATGAAGCCGCCGAGCAGGCTGAAACGGAGGCTCGACAGCCGGTCAGAGCGCAGAAAGGCCCACAGGGCCGTAGTCATGCACGCGGCGGCTGGGACCGAAAAGTGGTCCAGACGGCTGTAGTCGCTGACCAGAGGTATCGCTCCCACCACCAGGCACGCGAGCGATGCCCACCACCTCGACATCAGCCGTCGCGCCACGCCGAAGCTCGAAACAAGCAGGAGCACGAGAAAGCCGAGAATGACCACCAGCCCTTGGAACATCCCTTCCCCTGCAATGGCGAAGACCGGCGCCGTCAGGAAGGGAACCAAAGGGGCCTCGGTCGACTGGGTCTCCACCACATGGGCAAAAGCCACCGGGCCCCCGTGCACGAGGGCATTCGTATTGTTTACCGCGATGGCTAGGTATCCCGACTCGTCCCACTCGGTGGGGTAGCCGAGACGAAACCGCAAGATCCATACCACGCTCAAGACCACGCACAGCACGATCGGGATCGAGACGGCGAGGGCAAGTCGCAGCCCCTCACCCAGTCGTCGACGCCTCGGCGAAGCGAGTGACAGTTCGTCAGTCGCAGATCTCACGTCCGACGCTCCATTAGGACGGCCACTTCATATCGAGGTAAGCGAGGCAGAACGCGGTTAGGACCCGGGGGGGGGTGGATCAGCGGCGGCCCTATCGGTTCCCTCGGGTCCGCATGCGATCGAAGATCGAGCCAAGGAGTGACAGACGCGGCAGACCTCCCAGTTCCAATGCGAGGACGAAGCGCACGATGCCGTAGCGTCCGTCAACGTGCACCCGGGGAAGATCGAACCGACCGACCGTAGGCGTCACGAACCCCTCCTTCACCGTGCACGCCGCCCGATATCCGGAGGCTTCGGCAAGCTCGCGCACCTGGGAGTTGTATTCGCCAAAGGGGTAGGCGAGGAGCAGGTCCGACTTGCCGAGCTCGCGCCTGAGGTCGTCACGCGATTCCTCCAGTTCATTGCGGACCACTGTTGTCGAGGCAACTGACAGGTCGCAATGAGTGACGGTGTGCGAGCCGATCTGGACGCCCCCGGATTCCATTTCGCGGGCCTGATCCCAGGTCATGATGTCGCGTCCCACCAGCTCGCCCTCGGAGTCCCAGGTATTGGACTTTCCCATCAATGACGTCACGACGAATGCTGTGGCGGGGAAGCCATGACGGCGCAGGGCGGGAAAGGCGTGGTCGTAGTTGTCCCGGTAGCCGTCGTCGAGTGTGATGGCCACGCAGTTGCCGATAGTGGGCTTGTCGGCCAGATGGTCCCGCAACAGTTGATCGACGGAAACCACCGTGCGCCTGAGGTGCAGGTAGCGAAGCTGCCGACGAAACCGGCGCCGCGGAACGCGGTACATGGTGCCTTCCTCGCCCTGCGCACCGATGGCGTGGTAAGTCAGGATTACAGGTGGCCTGGTCAACGCTGTCCAGAGGTCAGCAGGTGCCGCCTCGCGAACACCGGTCCAATAGGCGTAAGTCTCGAGCAGGCGCGCGCAGGAAAGCCGCAAGCCGCCGTGCAAGAGCCGCGCGAGCGTGGCGAACACAGGAGATGGCGGTGGGATCCGGCTCGCAAGGAGAGCGCGTAGGACCAACGACATGCGCAGGGGATAGGTGCGGAACGTCGAAAGGGGTAGGCGGCCCCAGTAACTGGGATCACGGCCATACCGTTTGACGTCGTAGCGGCCACCACGGCGAGCGTCGTCCAGTATCCCGTGACGGGTTTTGACCAGGGTCTGGCGGGCACCCGCTTCTTCCACGTAGACGACCCCGAGACCGAATTCGACCAGTTGACAGCTGATGTCGGCGTCGATTGAGACGTCGGGGTCCGATGAGAAGGTGCCGTCGTAACGGCGCAACGCCTCGGTGGGTGCCGACAAGTTGCCGCCGTAGCAGTCGATGGCGTCTGGTTGGCGGGCCGCCAGCCTGAGCCGGTCGAAGTGCTTGTTGAGGCTGCTGGCCAGGTAGGAGGTCAGTGAATCGGTCCCTGGGGATGCCTGGGATTCGATGCGACCGATGCCCAACACCCCAGGTTCTCCGCCACGTCTCTGCGCTCCGAGGTGGGCCGAAAGCAATCCCGGCTCGGCGTCCATGTCGTCGTCGAAGAGCACGCAGTATCGACCCTTTGCCAGTGCGATCCCTCGGATGAGAGCTCCGAACTGTCCGGCGTGGCCGGCTGACGTCGACGCGCAGGCGTTCCCCGGCGTCGAGGGACCGGAGGGCTTCGACGGTGCCGTCTGTCGAACCGTCCACCACGACGACAATCTCGTAGCACGAAGGGTCGAGGGTCTGGTGCAGCAGTGACCTGACGCAGCGCGATACGAGCTCGCGTCTTTCGAAGGTGCAGACGACCACCGTCAACTCAACCATCTCTGCTCCTCCCCCCTCCTGGCGGTCTGATGTTAGCGGCCGCGTCGTTGGCCCATGAGTCGGTAGCGTTTGATGGTCACGCTCTGACGGCAGCACCGGAATGCGGCGCTCCGTCTGCAGACCAGAGACTAGTGCTACCCTCCGATGGCCCGTGGCTGCTTGAGCCTGCTGTTGCGTTTGTCAACTTGAGATTTGATGGCAAATAACCGATGAAAATCCTTGATCAGGCACGGCACCGCGCCGCGACGAAGCTGTGGTCGATCCAGCGGAGGGGATCCGATCCCGGGCGGATCAGCGACTATCTCGAGACGCACGAGGTCAGAAAGCTGCAACTCGGTGCCGGTTCGAATCCCCTGCCCGGCTGGCTCAACACCGACCTGCTGCCAGACCAGTATCCGGCGCACCGAGACCGTATCGTCCGGCTCGACGCAAGAAGCCGATTCCCTTTGCCCGATATGTCCTTCGACTACATCACCTCGGAGCATCAGATCTCGATCCTGTCCGTGACCGAGGGGATGGGCATGCTCAGCGAGTGCTTCCGCGTACTGCGCCCGAACGGGCGCCTCCGCATCGCCACCCCGGACGTCGCGTCGTTCCTGGGACTGTACGGTGATCACCTGGACGACGCCCAGCGCCACTACATGGACTGGGTCATGAGGCGATATTGGCCTGACATCCACACAGACAGCCCGCAATCGTTCGTTGTAAACAAGATGTTCAGCGGCCACGGCCATCAGTTCATTTACGACGAAACGACACTGACGGCGCTGCTGACTGATGCGGGATTCACAGATATAACCGGCTGGCCACCGGGCGAGAGTCCCGATCCGGAGCTTCGCGGCGTGGAATCACACGGGCGCGCACTTGGTGACGAAGCAGTCAACCGTTTCGAGACTATGGTCTTGGAGGCCGTTCGCCCGGCCGCCGGTTAGCCTTCCTGCATGACAGCGGATGCTGGGCTCGTCGCACACGTGCTGGCAGGTCCACCGGAGACGACGCTCGGCCGAGCCTTGAGCCACACCCACCTGCTTGGGCGTTATAGGGCCTTGGTCGGCGCCCCCGACCGGCCGGTTGTCGCTGTGAGCGGCGACCCAGTCATCCTCGGGGAGTTGAGCGCCAGCTTGCCCGACTCCCCGGCGCGGCCGGAAGCGATGGTCGCCCGGGCCTTGCAGCGCGGCGTACACGTCACGTGGGAGAACGCTGCGATGTCCAGCATCGCCGAGGTGCTCGCGCTTCAACGCACCCGCGGCACGGCGATCGTCGGCGTCCTCCGCGAGAATCTGGACTTGCTGCCGCTGTCGACTGCCGGTAGTTGGTTCTTCGCGGGCTGGCGCATGCGTCTCATCCGGCGCGCCCTTCTCCCACTGCCCCCAAGGGCATTCACGCGGCTCGGCGTGTCCGGGACGCGGCTGGCCATCGACTTGGCATTCTGGCGAGGGGTGAAGGCGGTTGCGACGCGCGATGAGTGGGCTCGCTACACGCTCGACTCCTACGTCACCCTCTGCTACCACCGCTTGGCCGGAGAGTACCGATCCGGCGAAGAGCGGATAGATGTCGCTCCCCGGCTCTTCGCTCGGCATCTACGGATCCTCCGTATGTTGCGGCTGCGCCCGGTTTCCGCCGAGGCGCTGGGATCGTTTCACGACCTCGCCAGTCAGCGGCGGTTGGGGTCGTACTGGCGGGTCGTCGTCACGGCAGACGATGGCTTCGCTGACTGCATTGACGTGTTCCGTGCTCGCGGCGCGGAGCTGCGTGACGCACAGGTGTTTGTGCCGACGGCAGCTGTCGGGGGGCGGGCATGGTGGACACACGACGAACCAATCGCCACGTGGGACGGTCTGCGTGCGCTCGCCGCTTCTGGGGTGACGGTCGGCAGCCACGGCCGTCAGCATCGCCCGTTCACCGAACTTGATGGGGACGAGCTCGCCGCCGAGCTCGCCAACTCCGCCACTGACTTGCGGCACTTCTGCCCGGGCGTTCCCGTGCTCGCCTACCCGAATGGTGCGCACGACCTGCGCGTTCGCTCGGCCGCACAGGCCGCGGGCTACACGCTGGCGTTCACGACGGCCCCAGGGCGGAATAGCGCAGGGATCGACCGCTGGTGTCTGCGGCGGATCACCCCAAAGGCATGGGACAGCCGGGTCTCGTTCGCTTTCAAGGTGCTGACCGGGGAGCCGCTGCCATGGCGGTGGGAGAAGTGGCGGGTGTGGTGCTTTGGGCGGCGTCGGCGCGCGGCGGCAGCCCTCCGGCGCGGCCGACAAGCCGGGCCGATCATCCGACCAGGCGCTCATGCCGGAGCGCTTCGCCGACGCCGAGCCAGTAGTAATAGTCAAGGAGCAACTGGTACCAGGGGTCGAGGCGGCGGATCAGGCCGTGCTCGAACGCGGTGGTGAGCGATGCGAGCGCCGTTGCGGTACCCGGTGCCAGTCGAGTCGAGACGAGCAACAACCGGAGCGCCAGGCGCCAGCGCCACGAGCGCAGACCGAACTGTGCCATCTGGAGGTCCTGCCGGATCTCCGGGTGTTTCGCTGCAAACTCGACGGCGGTCCTGCCTTTGGAGGTGGTGTCCGCAGCCAATTGACGGAAGGTCTTCTCGTACTTTTGTTCCGCGAGTGCCGCAGACGAGAAACCGATTTCGACGTCCGCGGACCGCAACCGGACTGCTAGTTCCAGATCCTCGTTCCCGTACTCGTCGAAGGACTCGTCGAAGAGCCCTGCCGACAGGAGAACGTCGCGTCGCACCGAGGCATTGCCGCTATAGAAATCCCGCGTTTGGAACCGGTGGTTGACCTCCGACAATCTGCGCAGGTGGGCGTTGAACCGGAGCGCCATGTACTTCTCCAGCGGCTGGGACTCTGCGGTAGTCCGGATCGGGACGGTCCCCATGACGCAGCGCCGTGAGCCCTGAGGGTGAGCTGCCAGGTGGGCCGCAAGACATCCTGGGGCCGGAACCATGTCGTCGTCGAGGATGACGATCAAATCGCCGCGGGCCGCTCGGATTGCCGAGTTGCACGCCGCGGCCCTGCCACGATTGCGTTTCCAGATGCTTCGGAGCTCGAACGGCGTCCGGCGCCCGGCGATCATCTCACGGGTGCCGTCGTCTGACCCGTCGATCGCGACGATCACCTCAAAGTGCGCCGGAGGCAGGGTCTGGTCGGTCAGCGCGCCAAGAGTGCGGGCCACAGACTCGCAGCGCTGAAACGTGGGGATCACGACGCTTACGTCCACGAGGGCATTCCGTCTCCACCGATCACTGCGAGATCGGGCGCAGAGTTGGGCGTGGCATCACGGTACGGCATCGCTAGCCTTCGCCATGACTGCGTCTCGCCAACGCCTCCGCCACCATCGCCTCGAGGCGCCTGGCGTAAGCCTGGGGGCTGTGATGCACTGCCACGAAGCTGCGAGCCGCAGTACCGAGACGGTCGCGCGCGTGGGCATCTGCTAGCAGTTCAGCCGTGTGCCGTGCCAGGCCAGCGGCGTCGTCTGCGATGACAAGCGGCAACACCGCGTCTGTTGTCACCAGGCCATAGCTGCCCCGCGTCGTCGTCACCACCGGTTTGCCGAGCGCCATCGCGGAGAGCACCTTCATGCGCATACCACCGCCGGTGCGCACGGGAGCGATGATCACCGCAGAGCGAAGCATCAGCGCCTCTGCGTCACGAACCTCGCCCAGGATCTGGATGCTGCGCCCGGCCAGCGAAATCAGACTCAGCGGCGGGTGGGGGCCTGCGATGGTTAGCCGCGCCTGCGGCCGGATCTCCAACAGTCGCGGCATGATCTCCTGGACGAGCCACAGCGCTGCGTCGACGTTGGGGGGGTGCGTGAAGTTGCCCAGGAAGGCGATCGTGTCAGGATCTCCAGCCTCGCCGGCCGAGGAGGGCAACGGCACGGAGAACGGGTTGACGTGAAGCCGGTCGGCAAACTCCGGGGCGATGGATCGCGCCACTTCCGCGTCGCGCTCGGTGAAGACCTGCACGATGTCGAACTCGCCCCACACGGCACGGTGGTAGGAGGGCCACCGGCGCCAGTCGACCTCCCGGAAGGCCCATGCGGGCCAGACCCGCGGGGAAGTCGGCGGTGCCGCTACCCGGCGGGGCCGCCGTACCTCGTGTTCGGTCAGAATCCGAAGCGTATGACTCGGGAGGCGATAAACGCCCACCGCGTTGTCCTCGGCTAGGACAACATCGAAAGCGGCTCCGGTCGCTACGCGGTCGATCACGCCCTGCATGCGCGGATCCCAGAACCATGCGGTCCGGAACGGCCAGTCCCCTCTTAGCCAGTCCCGGGCGAAACGAGCACGCCGTTCCCAGCGTGCCCGCCCTTGGGGCTCGGAGCGGCAGACTGCGTGCACCTCAATGCCGTTGAACTCGAGGTTTCGCACTGCCCGGAGTTCGCGCTCGTCAGGCCCGGCAATCGTGACGAGGGTGACCGAGTGGCGCTCAGCGAGGCCGCCCACCTCGGCGTGCAGCAGGATTGGGATGGCGCCCGGAGCCGAAAGGTCGGGCGGCATCGGGGACACGATGAGGATCTTCACTGGGTTACAGCTACACGCCCCGTGCGGCGCGTCGGAAGGCCGCGAGGGCGGCTGGGTTGCCCTCTAGACGCCAGTCCTGCTTGTACTGGCCGCCAGTCTGATCAATGTCGAAGTAAAGCAGGCCGAGCAGGTGCATAGCGCGAACTCCCGCGAACAGGTCGCTGATCTGCGCCGGGCGATCCGAGCCAGGAGCCACGCCGGTCTCGTCTAGGATCACTGGCTTGCCTGGTGCTAGCTGCCGGACGTAGCTAATCGTAGGCTCTAGCACTGAGCTGAACGTGTCTCCCGGCCGGGAAAGGTAGCCGGTAACGCCGATCCAGGTCACGTAAGAGGCACCCGGATAGAGGCCAGGCAGCATCCTGAACCGGCCAATGTTCATTACCCACAGCCACGTCACGTTGTCAGCGCCCTGCTGCCGGAACACCGTCACGATATGGCGCCACGCTGCCACGTAGTCCTTAGGTGGAGTGCCCTCACCCCACGGGTACCAGGTGCCGTTCGCCTCGTGGCCAAAGGACAGGATCACCGGGTGCCTGAAAGCACGTACCGCGTCCGCATACGACCGCAGGAAGGCATCGGACTTGCCGGCTGCTATCGAGGCACAGCTAACAGTCCAGGGTTCCAACTGCCCGAAAACGTAAGCACCGTGGCTCCAGGCGGTGCGCGCGAACCCAGCCTGGAACTGCTCCCCCCAGGAGCTGTAGTAGCCGGTAATGGTCGGCGTCACTCTCGCGGCTGAAGCGAAGGTCGCCATCGGAGACCACGACTGCGGCACGCCCTTCTCGTACGCACCGACAAGCAGAGGCGCAGCCTGGGCAATGGCTACTGACGGAGCCGGAAGCGGAGATTGCGCAGACGGAGATTGCACAGACGGCGAACGCACTGGCGGCGATGCCGGAGGCTTCCAGGCGGCCGGCGAGGAGCAGCCTGATATCAGCACTGCGAGCATTGCAGCTAGCAACAGCCTTCTCAGCGTGATCAGCTCCAAGCAGGTGGTGAGGCCGCCCTGGACGACGGCCGGGTCATGGGCGGCCAGGTACGTGTACAGGTACGGCATGTTCGCGCGCATCTCGACCTCCGGCCGGGACGGCAAGACGGCGAGGTGCCAATTGCTCCTTTCCAGGGATCATGATGCGAGCGACGACAATGACATTGATCAGGCCGAACAGTGCGACGAACGCGAAACGGTCCGATCCCGTCTGGTATAGACGCCAGTCAGCCAGCCCGAACCACGCCAGTGCCAGAGTCCCGTTCCATCCGATGACAGCACGCTTGAACCGGCGCGGCGTATCTCCCGGCCCGCGAGTCGGCTCCCACGACATGGTCTTGTGCCGACAGTAGTCCCACAGGGCGATGGCCTGCGCCCAGCCGACCGCAATCGCTAGCGGCCACGTTCCGAGCGGCCACTTGGCGTTGTGCCAGAGCGGGTAGAGCACAGTGCCAGTAATGATCGCAGGGATGAGCAGGATGGCGTTGCGCAGCTCGATCTCAGCTGGCAGGAACAGCAGCAGCGTGATGGGAATGAGCGGCAGGAAGACCGTGCGCATGGCGGCAGTCAGATTCCACAGCCAGCCAGCGATATAGGGCAGCCTGGACTTCCACGGCATCGGGACGTTCCAGACTCGCTTAGTGAACAGCAGCGATGTCGCGCCGTTGCACCAGCGGTACTGCTGGCGCATGAAGGTATCGACAGTTGACGGGCAGACACCGGCGGCCAGCACGACCGGGATGTACTTGAGCTGCCAGCCGTGCATTCGCAGATCCAGGCCGGTATGTGAATCCTCTGCATATGGGATGACGGTAAAGCCGCCATTGCGCTCCAGCGCGGCGCGCCTGTAGACCGCGTTAGAACCGACGCACAACGCCGAGCCGAAGCGGTCACGGCTTTGCTGCACCGAGCGGTAGAAGACCTCCAGTGTGGCTCCAGCGGCTCTCTCCAGCCAGCCCTGGCCCTTCTCAACCCTGAAGTACTGCGGTGACTGGACGATGCCCAGGGATTGGTCGTCCATGTACGGCAGCAGCTCAGCCAGGAAATCGGAGCGCGGCCGGAAGTCAGCGTCAAAGATGACCACGAACTCGCGCGATGTCAGCCAGAACGCATGATTGAGGTTACCCGCCTTCTTGTGGAACCGGACGTTCCTGCGCCTGATGTAATGAATGCCCATCCGACGCGCGAGATCACGGGCCTCGTCGGAAGGACCGTCGTCCAGCACGTAGGCAGACAGATCGCCACGATAAGCAGCCGCTAGCCTGAGAACGCCCTCCCAGGTATTGCGCAGCACCGCAAGATCCTCGCCGCAGATCGGCAGAAATATATCCACCGAGGGGTAGCGAGCCGGCCGCCACGCAACCACGCGGCGCCTGTGCGCTGCTAGGTCAAAACTGTGCCCGGTGAAATTGGTCGGCAGGCTCACGGCCTGGTAGAGCACGTAGGGCAGCGTATAGATGGCGAATGGCAAAGCGATCAGATATCGCACTTCCAGCCAGCCCTGCGCAATGATGACGCACAGGGCGCTGAGCGCCAGTGCGCAGCCCAGGAACGGCAATGAGCGCCAAGCATAGCTGACCTTCTCGTCGTCTCCTGGCGAGACAGGCAAAACAGTCAACTGGCACCGCCTGTGGTACGAATCCAGATTTCGTACTTCCCATGATCCAGCTCATAGGGCAGCACAGCCACCAGACGATAGCCTCCGAACCGCTTCATTTCCCTCAGCGTAAAGCGGTCTATCCAGGTGCCGTCATGGAAGGAGAGAACGATGACAGAAAAGTAGCCGTTCTTTATGGCTAGCATTTCCTGGTACTCATGGGGGATATCCTGGTTTGTCAGCAACGCTGAATACTGCGCGAAACCTGCGCTGAAGAAATCATGGCCACCCGTATCTCCGCGCAGATAGTAGTAGGCGAAGTACCCGTTGTCGCCCACCAGTACCGGACCCTTCGGAGCATCAGATAGAACTCGACGCAACTCACTTACAAGAGGCTTTGAGCCTGGCCACTGGTGGAACTGGTTCCAAGCCAGCGATGTGCCTAGCAAAAATGCGCATGCGAGAAGAGTCATGCTGACACGGACGGCCGCTTGAACCTTATTGCGGCTGACCGCACGAGCGAATTGCGCCAAAGCGAACCCGGCCACAATAGACGTAAACCATACGCCAAAACCGGCATGCTTAAACAAACTCGTAATCGTGTGAATACGAGCCTGCTCTGCTGGTGCTAGGAGCGCCGCCAAAGCCAGCAGGACAGCGAGGCATCCGAGAGCCCGGTCTCGCACGACCAGCGCTGCTAGTGCCCCGATGAAGCCGAGAAACAACACCAGACCGATCCAGCCGAGCGTGAGCCACCAGACAGCAAAAACTGTTGAGGTCCCTGTTGCCCTTGTAAGAGTGGTGAAAGTTATCCCGGTCCAAAAAGAGTGCCCAGCGACCCGCGCAGCCTCAACGACAATAACTCCGAGAACGCCCAATGAGAGTGCTGCGGTCTCCGCTGCCCGACGCCAGCGGCCATAGCGCCAGGAAAGAACTATAGCGGCAACGATAACGACAGGATCAAACAATGCTGCGGCGTACTTCGATGCGTCAGCTACAGCCAAAACTAGCATCGCTAGAGTCAGCAGAAGAAATGATACAGGCCGAGCTTTATCGGCAGCGATCACGACAATCCAAGTCGCAAGCGCCAGCAACATAAGAGCCATGGCATCGTAAGTTGCAAAAGCACCGAGATACTGGCACGCACCAGTCGACGCGAACAATGCAGCCGAGTAAAGACGTGCAGAGCGACCAAAGGTGCGTCTGCTCACATCGTAGACTAGCAGCGTCGCCAAAAGCATAAACGCCATGCTCAGCAGTCTCGCGCCCGCCAAGCCGCCAAGACTGTCAGCCAAAGCACCTATTGGCGGATAAACGACTGGAGCGCCAGAGAATTGCGTGGGAAAATTAGGAATGCTGGCACCGTCGAGCCAGTGCGCCCACTCCAGGTGCCCCGCTGACAGGTAAAGAGCCTCGTCAGGGTACGCCGTATTGCTCCAGATCAGGCGCAACGACAGCGCGGCCTGCACGAGCAGGATGGCCAGCAGCGGATACGGCTGCAGGAGCAAACGCTGTGCTATGCGCCGCCACAGCGGCTGCCGAGCCGTCTCGGGCTCGTCCCGGATTGCAACTGCAGGCAGCGCCAGGGTCTGCGACACAGCTGTGAGCGCGCTTAGCCCAGCCTGCTGGCGGTCGGCGAACTCAGGAGGAATTCGAGTCGCCGCCAGGTACGGGTCCCTGACGCGCCGGTGCTTACCCGCCCCGGCGGGAGGCGCCCCGGCCGCGTCAATGCTCACCCTTCCGGTCTGACGGGTCCTCGGCGGAGACTGGAGCACGTCGAGCGCGGCCTCCTGCTGATCTGTGAACGTAATGGCGAGAGTCCCCTCTGATCTCGGCTGTCGCCAGCCGAACTCACGTCACTGCGGCCTTCACCGTCGCCGCCGTTAGCAGCCTTCCCTGGCAGCACGCACGGCGTCAGTCATTCACGCTGCGTCCCGAACTGGGACGGCTGCCGACGCCCCGACACAGCGACAGCAGCCAAGGTAGGACTTGACGGAATTGCTAAATGCTCGTTCGTGAGCAGTCATATTAGAGGACGCGCCAGGCGTGCGCTTGGATTACCAGTCCCGCGTACAAGTAGCGGGACGCTCGATCACGGCCAGCCCAGACCTTCGGACCTGGCTGGCCAGTAGCGGCTAAGAGATCCGGCGCGGCCGCGGCCATCTGTAATGCCGGAGCACTCTCGCCTCGGCCCCCTGGGCAGGGACTATCGGGGCATCCCACAATCGGGTTGATACGTCGCCTTCCACAGTGCCTCCGCGTACCAGGTTCATCGCCAGGCTGAACGTGAAGGCACCGGCCAGCATCAGGCCAACGACGGGATAAGCCAGCGAGTCCAGCCGGCCCGTACGGGCCGCCTCGCGGGCAGCGAGGACAGCACCCCCGGCAACCGCCATGAGCAGAACGGGCGCGACGTAACCGGCAGCCACATCCCACCCGAGGGCAGCAGCGCCGATTAGAGCAACGATAGGGAGGAGGACTGCCTGGAGGATGCGCTTGCGGGCCAGCGGGCAGTCCCGGTGCTGGATCGAGAACCGGGCGCAGCCCTCAGCCGAGCGGCGGTACTCCTGGAGGAGGCGCCGGAAGCTGCGGCGATGGTGGTGTGCGGCAGTCAGCGAGCCGTCGATCAGGATGCGATGGCCGTCGCGGGCGACCCGCCAGTACCACTCGTAGTCCTCATAACCGTAGAACCAGGTCACGTCCAGCGGGGTTTGCTCATACACCTCCCGCATAAACACGGCGTTGGCGGAGATCGGCGGCCTGTAGCCGTGCTTGCCGAAGTTCTCAGCGGTCACCTGGTAAGGCTTCGGGATGCGGGGGGTCTTGGCGGCCACGACGTTGCCGTCCACGAACCGGCCCCAGAACGAGTTGTGAATCGACCGCATCCCGCCGGCGACCAGACCGGAGCCTTGCTGCCGGAGCAGGTCGACGGCCCTGGATACCCAGTCAGGGTCCATGACGATGTCGGAGTCGGCGAGGGCCAGGACCTCGCCGCGAGCCTTCATGAGACCCCTGTCCCGCTTGACGTTAGGTTCGCGGTGGCCGGGTTGGAGGTGGTGTTCCAGCAGGATCAGCCGGCGATCGCGGATGTGGGTCAGGGCTTCCCAGGTCGAGTCGTCTACGTCACCGACGATGATGAGCTCGATCAGGTTGGGATAATCCTGCTTCAGCAGCGACTCGGCAGTAGCGGCAATCGTCCGCTCGTTGCTCTTACACGGGATCACAACGCTGACCGTCGGCATCCATCCGGCGTGCAACGGAGTGCCGGGTTCGATGATCGTCGCTGCCTGCCGGAACGACCACACGTCGCCACTGACGTAGTTGATCACCGACAACGCCGCGGTCACGGCCAGGTTCGCCGCGAGCCACGGCACGCCGAAGTGGATCAGGAGCGCATACCCGGCCCAGTGCGGGATCGTGAAGCCGATGCGCTGGGCGTTCCACTTAAGGAGGGAGCCGGTTACGTCCCGGTCGCGCCACGTGATCCGGCGGTTCAGGACATAGCCCAGCGCAATGGAGAACACGGCTTGGGCGAGGTAGGAGCCATTACTGCCCAGCGGGCGAATCGTCGCCCACTGAACCAAGATGCCCGCCGCCAGGACGAAGACTCCGATGAGGCTGAACGAGAACATCCGTTCCAGATGCTTGCGTAGCACGGCGTGGAGCTTCGGGGAGACGCTCTCCAGCGCGCCGGACGTGCCCGAGCGCTGCAGTTGCCGGTGCCGTCCGGGTGCCCTGCGGACTGGGTATGCCGGGCCAACTACGGGGGCTTCCGAGGCAACGGGCATCAGCAGGCCGAGCGCGGATTCCTGCTGGTCCGCGAACGCGGGTCCGCCGAGGTCGCGTGCAGGCATAGAGATACCGATGAGTTCCCCTAGCTGGCGGTTGAAGTTTACTTCCCCATGACTAGACGTCCTGGATAGCTGCGCGGATGACACGCGAAGGGATTCCATGGACATCGAAGCGATTCTGCTGACGTTCCGCGCCGCCGTCCTGCCGGCCGCCCGGCCCAGATATGCCAGGCTGTGCGCATGACCCGAGCCCAGCTGGACAAGAAGCCCGCCGACGTCTCGGCGATGTTCGACAAGGTCGCCGACCGGTACGACGTGCTGAACGACGCGCTCTCGCTCGGCATGGACCGGCATTGGCGGAAGGTGGTGGCGCGGGCGGTCGGGGCAGGACCAGGCCAGCTCGTGCTCGACCTCGCGGCTGGCACCGGCACCTCGTCGCGCGCGTTCATCCGGACCGGCGCCCGGTGCGTCGCGTGCGATTTCTCATTCGGAATGCTGTCGGTAGGCGCTCGCCGACCAGCGCCGCGCCTGAGCTTCGTGGCCGGTGACGCCCTCGACCTGCCGTTCCGCGACGGCGTCTTCGATGTGGTCACGATCTCTTTCGGCCTGCGCAACGTGGCCGACACCGGCCAGGCGCTGGCCGAGCTGCTGCGCGTAACCCGGCCGGGGGGCAGGCTGGTCATCTGCGAGTTCAGCCACCTGCCGGCCCGGCGCCTGAACGCGCTGTATGAGCAGTACCTGACCAGGGCCCTGCCGGTCGTCGCCAGGCGGCTGTCCGGTAACGCCGAGGCCTACGACTACCTCGCCGAGTCGATCAGGGCCTGGCCGCCGCAGCACGAGCTGGCCGGCAAGATCGCCGCCGCAGGCTGGTCCGGTGTGAGCTGGCGGAACCTGACGCTGGGCGTCGTCGCGCTGCACGAGGCGCGCCGCCGCGACGGGTGACCGTGGGTGCAACGATAGACAGGCAAAACATTAATAGGACACGGAACGGGGTGTCTCTGCCTGCGCCGTCGGCCCCCCGCGGGGCGGCGGAACAGGTACGAGCCCAGCAGGACTACACTGCCTCACGGAAGCTCTTGTGAAGAGGTTCACAAGACAGATCAGGACGGGTCCGTGACCGAGCAAGTACCCCCCGCCGGCACGCCAGACTTGGCCCCTCAGCATGAGCCGGTCGGTGCTGCGCGTGCCCGCGCATCGACGGGCAGCCGCACGCGGCCGGCCAGGGCTGGCGGTAGCGCTGTTGCTGCCACGACCACGGCCGCCTGCCACAACAGCTGGCGCCATGAGCGACAGCGCCGACGTCATCGTCGTCGGCGCCGGGCCGGCTGGCTCCGCCGTGGCCTATTACCTAGCGTCCGCCGGGCTGGACGTACTGCTCCTCGAGAAGACGCACTTCCCCAGAGAGAAGGTCTGCGGCGACGGACTGACCCCGCGGGCGGTCAAGGCGCTCACCGCCATGGGAGTGCCGATCACCGAGAGCGATGGCTGGCTCCGGAACAAGGGCCTGCGGATCATCGGCGGCGGCGGCCGGATCGAGCTCGACTGGCCCGACCTATCCAGCTATCCCGGCTACGGGCTGGTCCGGACCCGGCTGGACTTCGACCAGACCCTGGCCCGGCACGCGGAGAAGGCCGGAGCCCGGCTGCTCGAAGGCGTCAACGTAACAGGCCCGCTGCTCGACGACAGGACGGGCCGGATCGCCGGGGTGACCACCAGAGACGGTCAGCAGTTCCGGGGCCGGCTGGTCGTGGCCGCCGACGGCAACTCCTCCCGGCTGTCCGTGGCTATGGGCCTGCACAAGCGCGACGACCGGCCGCTCGGGGTCGCGGTCCGCACCTATTACTCTTCGCCCCGCCATGACGACGACTACCTCGAGGCGTGGCTCGACCTCTGGGACGGCAACTCGCTGCTGCCCGGCTATGGCTGGATCTTCGGCATGGGCGACGGGACCTCCAACGTCGGGCTCGGGCTGCTCAACACCTCGAAGGGCTTCGGCGAGATCGACTACCGCGACCTCTTGCGCAGGTGGCTGGCAGCGATGCCGCCCGAATGGGGCTTCACCGAGGAGAACCGGACACAGCCGATTCGGGGCGCCGCGTTGCCCATGGCCTTCAACCGCACCCCGCATTACACAAGGGGCTTGCTCCTGGCCGGTGATGCTGGCGGCATGGTGAATCCCTTCAACGGCGAGGGCATCGCATACGCGCTAGAGTCCGGCGAGCTCGCGGCCCGCGTCGTCACTCAGGCGCTGGCACGGCCGACGGCGGCTGGCCGCGAACGGGTCCTGCTGACCTATCCTCGCCAGCTCAAAGAGGCGTACGGCGGCTACTACACGCTCGGACGGGTCTTCGTTGACCTGATCGGCAAGCCGTCGTTCATGCAGTTCGCTACCAGGCACGGGGTGAAGCGCCCGTACATCATGCGGTTCACCATGAAGCTGCTTGGCAACCTGACCGAGACGCGCGGCGGCGACGCCGTGGACCGGCTGATCAACGCGGTGTCTAAGATGACGCCCGCGGCGTAGCAGTTAAGACCTAATGACCGCAGTGAGCGCTGATCCAGATAAGGGGGTGACAGGGCGATGGGCCTCTATGTGCCGATCCTGATACTGGCGGCGCTGGCGGCGGTCTTCGCGGTCTTCTCGCTGGTGGCCGGCTCGGTGTCCGGCCCGAAGCGGTGGAACAGGGCCAAGCTGGAAGCCTACGAGTGCGGTATCGAACCGACGACGCAGCCCCAGGGCATCAGGTTCCCGGTCAAGTACTACCTGACCGCGATGCTCTTCATCGTGTTCGACGTGGAGATCATCTTCCTGTACCCGTGGGCGGTGTACTTCGACAAGCTCGGCGTCTTTGGGCTGGTCGAGATGGTCACGTTCATCGTCACGGTCATGATCGCGTACGTCTATGTCTGGCGCCGCGGCGGCCTGGAGTGGGATTAGCAATGGGACTTGAGGAAAAGCTGCCGGCCGGCGTGCTGCTGACGACTGTCGAGAAGCTGGCTGGCTACGCACGCAAAAGCTCGGTCTGGCCCGCTACGTTCGGCCTTGCCTGCTGCGCCATCGAGCTCATGGCCACTGGCGGGCCGCGACATGACATGGCCAGGTTCGGCATGGAGCGCGCCTCGAACACGCCCCGGCAGGCGGACCTGATGATCGTGGCTGGCCGGGTCAGCCAGAAGATGGGACCGGTGCTGCGGCAGATCTACGACCAGATGTCGGAGCCGAAGTGGGTCATCTCGATGGGCGTCTGCGCCTCGAGCGGCGGCATGTTCAACAACTACGCGATCGTCCAGGGCGTTGACCACATCGTCCCGGTGGACATCTACCTGCCGGGCTGCCCGCCGCGGCCGGAGATGCTGATCGACGCGATCGTCAAGCTGCACGACAAGATCCAGAACATGAAGCTCGGCGTCAACCGCGAGCGCCAGGTGACCGAACTTGAGGACGCCAGGCTCCGGCGCTTGCCGCTGGCCGTGGGCAGCTCGGTCCAGCCGGGCGGCCGGTCGCAGCTCGGCCTGCTCGAACAGCCTGGCATGGGCTCGGATCCGGGTGAGCCGCGCGGTGACTGAGAACAACGATCAGGCCAAAGGCGGCAGCCCACAAGCAGGTAGCCCACAAGCAGGTAGCACCGCCGATGCCAGACCCGGCCGCGCTGGCCGGGCAGGAGCGGCTTGCCGAGCGGGTCGCCAGTACCGGCATGTTCGGCACCTCGACGACCGGCGACACGTCCGGCTACGGCGGTCTCCAAGTCCGCCGGGCGCCGCGGGTTGCCAGCCCGCGGCCTTACGGGTCGTATTTCGACGAGATCGCCGACAACCTCGAGGCCGGGCTCGCGCAGGGCGGCACCAGCTTCGGTGACGCGGTGGAGCAGGTGGTCGTCGCCAACGGCGACCTCACGTTCTACGTACGGCGCGAGCACCTCAAGGCGGTCGCCTCGAAGCTGCGGGATGACCCGGCGCTGGCGTTCGAGATGTGCCTGGGCGTGTCGGGTGTGCACTATCCGGCCGAGGCGGGCGAGGAGCTGCGCGCCGTGTACCACCTGCTTTCGATCACCCACAACCGCAGGCTCCGCGTGGAAGTGACGGCTCCCGACGCGGACCCGCACGTGCCGTCGCTGGTCGACATCTATCCCACGTGCGACTTTCACGAGCGCGAGACCTGGGACTTCTTCGGCCTCATCTTCGACGGCCATCCGGCCCTGACCAGGATCGAGATGCCAGACGACTGGCGCGGGCACCCGCAGCGGAAGGACTACCCGCTGGGCGGTATCCCGGTGGAATACCGCGGCGCGACTATCCCGCCGCCCGATGAGCGGAGGTCCTACGAATGACCGGCCCGGCCGATGACCAGGCTCACAGCGCGTCAGCGACCGGCACTGCTGACTCCGGTACTGGCGACTCCGGTACTGGCGACTCCGGTTACGGCGACTCCGGCTACGAGGATTACGACGAGGGTCGCGTCTACAACGTCGCCGGCGGGGACTGGGACGAGTTCATCTCCGACGCCACCAGCGACGAGCGCTCAGGCGATGAGCGCATGGTCGTCAACATGGGGCCACAGCATCCATCGACGCACGGCGTCCTGCGGCTGGTCCTGACGCTCGACGGCGAGACCGTGACCGAGCTGCGGCCGGTGATCGGGTACCTGCATACCGGCATCGAGAAGAACATGGAGTTCCGCAACTGGACGCAGGGCGTGACGTTCTGTACCCGGGCGGACTACCTGGCACCGCTGTTCAACGAGGCCGCGTACTGCCTGGCGGTTGAGCGGCTGCTCGGCATCACGGATGAGATCCCTGAGCGAGCCACCATCATGCGGGTGCTGCTCATGGAGCTGAACCGGATCTCCTCGCACCTGACTGCCATTGGCACCTTCGGCCTGGAGCTCGGCGCGTCGACTGTCTTTATTTACGGCATGCGCGAACGGGAAAAGACGCTCGATCTGTTCGAGCTCATCACGGGCCTGCGGATGAACCACGCGTTCATCCGGCCTGGCGGAGTGAGCCAGGATCTGCCGTCCGGCGCCATTGAGCGGCTGCGCGAGTATGTCCGGATAATGCCAGGACTGCTCGGAGAGATCCGCGCGCTGCTCGACCACGCGCCCGTCTACCTCGCCCGGACCAAAAACATCGCCTACCTCGACGTGACCGGCTGCATGTCGCTCGGCGTCACTGGTCCGATCCTGCGCGCCGCCGGCCTGCCCTGGGACCTGCGCAAGAGCCAGCCCTATTGCGGATACGAGACGTACGAGTTCGACGTTCCCACGCAGCAGTCGGCCGATGTTTACGGCCGCTACCTGGTCCGGATGGATGAGATGGACCAGTCCCTGCGCATCATCGAGCAGTGCGTGGACCGGCTAGCCGCGTCCGCCGGGCCCGTCATGATCCGCGACGCCAAGATCGCCTGGCCAGCCAAGCTGGCGCTCGGCCCGGACGGCCTGGGCAACTCGCCTGATCACATCGCGCACATCATGAGCCAGTCGATGGAAGCCCTGATCCACCACTTCAAGCTCGTGACAGAGGGGTTCCGGGTGCCTGCCGGCCAGGTGTATGCAGCGGTCGAGTCACCGCGCGGCGAGCTGGGCTGTCATGTCGTCAGCGACGGGGGCACCAGGCCGTACCGGGTGCACCTCCGGGATCCGTCGTTTACCAACCTTCAGGCCGTCTCGGTGATGGCCGAGGGCGGCATGATCGCCGACGTCATCGCGGCGGTCGCCAGCATTGATCCCGTGATGGGAGGCGTGGACAGGTAATGGCGCTCAGCGACGAGGCACGGGTCAGGCTTGCGCCGCAGGCCGCCGAGATCATCGGCCGATACCCCAAGGCTCGCTCGGCCCTGCTGCCGCTGCTGCACCTGGTGCAGTCCGAGGAGGGTTATGTGTCGCAGGACGGCATCGGGTGGTGCGCCGGCCAACTGGGCCTGACCGAAGCGGACGTCACAGGCGTCGTGTCGTTCTACACGATGTACAAGCGCAAGCCCATCGGCGATTACCACGTCGGCGTCTGCACTACAGCGCTCTGCGGGGTCATGGGTGGTGACGCGATCATGGCCGAGCTCGAGGACCACCTGGGCATCGGGATCGACGAGGTCACGCCGGACGGCAAGGTCAGCTTCGAGCACGTGGAGTGCAATGCGGCCTGCGACTACGCGCCCGTGGTGATGGTCAACTGGGAGTTCTTCGATGACATGACGCCGCAGTCGGCGCGCGAGCTTGTCGACGGGCTCCGGTCCGGGGCCGACGTCAAGCCGACCAGAGGCGCGCCGCGCCTCTGCACGTGGAAGCAGGCGTCGAAGATCCTGGCCGGATTCCCCGACGGCCAGGCCGCCGAGGGACATACGGCCGGCCACGCGACGCTCGCGGGCTTGCGCATCGCCAAGGAGCAAGGCTGGACGCCAGACGGAGGCAAGCACTAAGTGTCCACGATCCTCACTCCCGAGCTCAGCGCTCACTGGGACGAGCCGGACTCCTTCACGCTGGCGGCATACAAGCGCGACGGCGGATACCAGGCGCTGCCCAAGGCGCTGGCGATGCAGCCCGATCAGGTGATCCAGACCCTCAAGGACTCGGCCCTGCGCGGACGCGGCGGGGCTGGCTTCCCGACCGGGGTCAAGTGGGGGTTCATCCCCCAGGGTGACGGCAAGCCGCACTACCTCGTTGTCAACGCTGACGAGTCAGAGCCCGGCGCGTGCAAGGACATGCCGACGCTGCTCGGCAACCCGCACGCGCTGATCGAGGGCAGCATCATCGCCAGCTACGCGATCAGGGCCGAGCAGGCGTTCATCTACGTGCGCGGCGAAGTCCTGCACGTGGTGCGCCGGCTCCAGCATGCCGTGGCCGAGGCGCAGGAGGCCGGCTATCTCGGCGCGAACATCCTCGGCTCGGGCCTCAACCTGGACGTGGTCGTGCACGCCGGCGCCGGGGCATATATCTGCGGCGAGGAGACGGCGCTGCTCGACTCGCTCGAGGGATTCCGCGGCCAGCCCCGGCTCAAGCCGCCCTTCCCGGCGGTGGCCGGCTTGTACGCCTGCCCGACCGTCGTCAACAATGTCGAATCGATCGCCTCGGTGCCGTACATCCTTGAGTACGGTGCCGCGGATTTCGCCAGCTTCGGCACAGAGAAGTCCAAGGGCTTCGGGCTGTTCTCACTGTCCGGTCACGTCACCACGCCCGGCCAGTACGAGGCGCCGCTCGGTACCACGCTGCGTGAGCTGCTCGATCTGGCCGGAGGCATCCGGGCCGGGCATCGGCTGAAGTTCTGGACGCCTGGCGGCTCGTCCACGCCGCTGTTCACCGACGAGCACCTAGATGTACTGCTCGACTACGAATCGGTGGCCGCGGCTGGCTCGATGCTCGGTACCCGCTCCATCCAGCTCTTCGACGAGACCACCTGCGTGGTCCGCGTCGTGCTGCGGTGGATCGAGTTCTACCAGCACGAGTCGTGCGGCAAGTGCACGCCGTGCCGAGAGGGCAGCTACTGGGTCGTCCAGCTTCTCCAGCAACTTGAGGCGGGCCAGGGCAGCGAGGCCGACCTGGACAAGCTGCTCGACATCTGCGACAACATCACCGGACGCGCGTTCTGCGCACTCGGCGACTCGATCCAGGCGCCGGTGGCGTCGTCGATCAAGTACTTCCGCGACGAGTACATCGAGCATCAGCGGCTTGGCGGCTGCCCGTTCGATCCGGCCGCATCGACCCTCTTTGCCTTGGAGTCGGCCCGATGACAGTCCAGCCCATGGCTCCAGCGCCGGACGGCGTGAAGGTGACTATCGACGGTTTCGAGATCACCGTGCCGAAGGGCACGCTGATCATCAGGGCCGCCGAACAGCTTGGCATCCAGATCCCGAGATTCTGTGATCACCCGCTGCTGGCTCCCATCGGCGCCTGCCGCCAGTGCCTAGTGCAGGTCGAGGGCCAGCCCAAGCCGCCCGCGTCGTGCACTACGACGGTGACCGATGGCATGGTGGTCAGGACCCAGCTCACGTCCCCGGTGGCCGAGAAGGCGCAGCGCGGGATGATGGAGATGCTGCTGGTGAACCACCCGCTCGACTGCCCGATGTGCGACAAGGGCGGCGAGTGCCCGCTGCAAAACCAGGCGATGTCCACCGGTCAGGGCGAGACTCGGTTTTACGGCCCGAAGCGGACATTCGCCAAGCCCATCGCCTTGTCCGCCCAGGTGCTGCTCGATCGCGAGCGGTGCATCCAGTGCGCCAGGTGCACAAGGTTCGCGGACGAGATTCCTGGCGACCCGCTGATCGAGCTGCTCGACCGTGGCCCGCAGGAGCAGGTCGGCGTCGCCGAGGGCGTCCCGTTCGACTCCTACTTTTCTGGCAATACGGTGCAGATATGCCCGGTCGGCGCGCTGACCGGGGCGTCCTATAGGTTCCGGGCTCGGCCGTTCGATCTGGTGTCGGCTCCGAGCGTGTGCGAGCACTGCGCGTCCGGCTGCCGCCAGCGCACCGACCACCGCCGAGGCGCTGTTACCCGGCGGCTAGCCGGCAACGATCCGGCGGTCAACGAAGAGTGGAACTGCGACAAGGGCCGCTGGGCCTTCACCTATGCGACCCAGCCTGACAGGCTGGTCAGTCCGCTCGTTCGCGACGAGAACGGCCTGCTCCAGCCCGCTTCCTGGCCAGAGGCCCTGGCAGCTGCGGCCGAAGGGCTGCTGGCCGCTCGCGGCCGCGCCGGCGTGCTGCCCGGTGGCCGGCTCACGCTGGAGGACGCCTACGCCTACGCCAAGTTCGCCCGCCTGGCGCTGGCCAGCAACGACATCGACATGCGAGCAAGGCCGCACTCGGCTGAGGAACTCCAGTTCCTGGCCGAGCACGTGGTCGGCCGGGTCAACCTGACCTACGCCGAGCTCGAGCGCGCGCCGGCCGTGCTCCTGGCCGGATTCGAGCCCGAGGACGAGAGCCCGATCGTGTTCCTCCGGCTCCGCAAGGCGGTCCGGCACCACGGCATGGCCGTCTATTCCCTGGCGGCCCTCGCCAGCCTCGGGTTGACCAAGCTGTCCGGCACGTTGCTGCCGACGTTGCCAGGTGCCGAAGCGGCGGCCCTCACCGGGCTAGCGGAGGCGGGGCTGTCCGAAGCCAACGCCACGGTCGCCGCCGCGCTGCGTCAGCCCGGTGCGGCGATCCTCGTCGGCGAGCGCCTTGCCGAGGTGCCCGGTGCTCTGTCCGCGGCCCTCCGGCTCGCCGAGCAGACGGGTGCGCGGCTTGCCTGGATACCCCGCCGCGCTGGCGAGCGCGGCGCGATTGAAGCGGGTGCGCTGCCCAACTTGCTGCCAGGCGGACGCCGCCTCGGCACCGCGGAGGCCCGCGGCGAGATCGCGCGTGCCTGGGGCGTCGCCGCGCTGCCCACCGATCCTGGCTTCAGCACCAGCGAGATCCTTGCCGCGGCCGCCCGCGGCGACATCGAGGCGCTTCTCATCGGTGGCGTCGACCCCGAGGACTTGCCCGATCCAGCGGCAACGCGCGCCGCCATCGAGGCGGCACGCTTCGTGGTCAGTCTTGAGCTGCGCGTCAGCGAGGTCACCGACCGAGCCGACGTGGTGTTCCCGGTCGCTGCAGTGGCCGAGAAGCGGGGCACGTTCGTGAACTGGGAGGGCCGACCCGGCTCCTTCACCGCTGCGCTCTCGGTCCCGTCGGTGCGCACGGACCTCGAGGTGCTGGCCGCGCTCGCCGACGCCATGGATGTCCACCTCGGCCTGCCCGACGCGGCAGCCGCCCGCCGCGAGCTCACGATTCTGACGCAGTCGCCGGCCATGTCGCCTGCAGGCGGCCAGCCCAGCCTGTCGGCGGCTGGTCAGGGCACGGCCGAGGTGCCGTCCGGCGAGATCAGCCAGTTCGGTCCGGCGAGGTTGGGTGCGGGGGGCCGCGCCCCCGGGCTAACACCGTCGGGTCCAGGCCTAGCGCTACTGGCCACCTGGCATAATCTCCTCGACGCCGGCCGGATGCAGGACGGTGAGCCTAATCTGGCCGGCACGGCGCGTGCTGCTGTCGCGCGGATGTCAGCCGCCACCGCAGCGGAAGTCGGCACGGCTGACGGCGGCAAGGTCACCGTGGCAACCGGTCACGGCGCAGTTACCGTTCCCGTGGAGATCGCAGATATGCCTGACCGCGTCGTCTGGCTGCCGACCAACTCGGCCGGCAGCAGCATCAGGTCCGCGCTGCGGGCCGGCCACGGCAGTGTTGTCTCGATCAGCAGCGGGGTACCCGTGAGGAGCACGGAATGACTGGCCTAGCCGCCGGCGCGCCGGCCAGTAACGTCCCCACGCTGGCCAGTTTCGGTCACGATCCGTGGTGGATCGTCATACTCAAGGTTCTCATCGTCTTTGTCTTCCTCCTGCTCACCGCTCTCATGGCGATCTGGGCCGAGCGTCGCATCCTGGGCCGGATGCAGCAGCGTTCCGGCCCGAACCGCGCCGGTAAGTTCGGGCTGCTCCAGACGTTGATGGACGGCATCAAGTTGGCGCTGATGGAAGACATCGTGCCGCGTGGCGTTGACAAGGTCCTCTTCATGGTCGCCCCGGCGGTCTCGGTCATCCCGGCCTTCGTCACCTTCGCGGTGATCCCGTGGGGCCCGATCGTCTCGATCGCTGGCCACCGGACGCCGCTTCAGGTGACGGACCTGCCGGTCGCGGTGCTTCTAGTGCTGGCGATGAGTTCCCTGGGCGTCTACGGGATCGTGCTGGCGGGCTGGTCTGCCCAGTCGCCGTACTCGCTGCTTGGCGCGCTCCGGTCGTCCGCCCAGATCATCAGCTACGAGATCGCCATGGGACTGGCGTTCGTGCCGGTGTTCTTGTACGCAGGCTCGCTGTCGACCTCGAATATTGTCGCGTCGCAGATCAACGGGGCGCAGTTCCACTTCTTCGGCTACATCTGGCACTGGCCGTCGTGGTACGTGATCTTGTTGCTGCCGTCATTCGTGATCTACATCGTCACGATGGTCGGAGAGACAAACCGGCTGCCGTTTGACTTGCCCGAAGGCGAGGGCGAGCTGGTGGGCGGCTATCACACCGAGTACTCGTCGCTGAAGTTCGCGATGCTCCAGCTTGCCGAGTATGTCGCCGTGATCACCGTCTCGGCGCTGGCGGCTACCTTGTTCTTCGGCGGCTGGCGCGCACCGTGGCCGATCAGCGTCTGGTCGGGCGCCGACAGCGGCTGGTGGCCGGTGCTGTGGTTCCTGGCCAAGGTGCTCGGTTTCATATTCATCTTCTTCTGGCTGCGGGCCTCGCTGCCCCGCATCCGCTACGACCAGCTGATGAAACTCGGCTGGAAGGTGCTGATTCCGTCGGCCCTGGTGTGGACGCTCATCGTGGCGACGGCGCGGGTCTACCGCCGCCAGGGCGCTAGTCCCGCGGTCTACGTCATCGGCGGCGGGATCATCGTGGTCCTGCTGGCTCTGCTGTGGCTCTGGGAATCAGCGGCCGAGCGCAAGGACCGTGAGGCAGCGGAGGCCAAAGCCGACTTCGAGGCCGAAGCCGACGAAGCACGGACGGCGGCCCCGTTCCCAACTCCGCCTTTGGATCTACCGCATTACCACGGCGTCGGACGTGCGAGCCCCGGCGAATCGGTGCTGGCAGCCGTGACCGGCGACGATACGAAGGAGGCCTGAAGTGCCTGACTTCCTTAACTCGATCAAAGGTTTTGGCGTCACCTTCCGGCAGATGTTCAACAAGGTCGACACCGTCCAGTACCCGGAGGAGAAGCGGCCAACAGCGCCGCGCTTCCATGGCCGTCACCAGCTGAACCGGTGGCCAGACGGGCTGGAAAAGTGCATCGGCTGCGAACTGTGTGCCTGGGCGTGCCCAGCTGACGCCATCTACGTCGAGGGCGCGGACAACACTGCCGAGGAGCGGTATTCGCCGGGCGAGCGGTATGGCCGCGTCTACCAGATCAATTACCTGCGCTGCATCCTGTGCGGACTGTGCATCGAGGCGTGCCCGACGCGCGCGCTGACGATGACCAACGAATACGAGCTGGCCGATGACAGCCGGGAGAGCCTGATCTGGACCAAGGAGCAGCTCGTTGCGCCGCTCCAGCCCGGAATGGAGCTGCCGCCGCACCCAATGCGGCTCGGCGACAGCGAAGAGGACTACTACCGGCTGGGCGCGATGCTGGCACGGTCTGAGCCAGGAGGGGAGCAGTGACCCACTCCATCGTGCTGGCCGGCCCGGCGGCCGAGACCACCAGGATCATCGGGTTCTGGATCCTGGCGATCATCGCGGTAGCCGCGGCACTCGGCATGGTGCTGGCGCGCAAGGCGGTGCACTGCGCGATCCTGCTCGCAATCGTGATGCTCTCGCTGGCGATCCTGTACCTGATGCTGGGCGCCCCGTTCCTGGCCCTCGTCCAGATCATCGTCTACACCGGCGCGGTCCTCATGCTCTTCCTGTTCGTCTTGATGATTGTCGGCATCTCGGCCGCCGATTCCATCATCGAGACGATCCGGGGTCAGCGACTGTGGGCGACGCTGGCCGGGATCGCCATGCTCGTCCTCCTGAGCCTCGTGATCGGGCACGCCGCGATCGGCCCGGCCGCGCCGGCGAGCCCTAAATTCGGGAACGCCAACGTCACCTCGCTGGCCAACCTGATCTTCACCAGGTACCTGTACCCGTTTGAAATCACCAGCGCCCTGCTGATCACTGCCGCTGTGGGCGCTATGGTGCTCGCGCACCGCGAGCGTGTCACGCCGAAGCCGACACAGCGCGACCTCGCCGCCCAGCGGGTCGCGAGCGGCCGGCCGACGCCGCTTCCTGGTCCTGGCACATACGCCCAGCACAACGCCGCCGACATGCCCGCGCTCCTGCCAGACGGCAGCCAGTCCGAGCTGTCGGTGAGCCCGGTCTTGTCCGGCCGGCCGGGCGGTGCCGGCGGCCCGGTCCCGTTGCCGGGCGGGACAGGCACACCGGGGCACGGCGCTAACGGCGCCCCAGCCGTGGCCGGCAGCGCGACCGCGGTCGGCACGGCCGGGCAGGAAGCAGGTGATCACTAGTGGTTACCCCGGCGCACTTCGTTGCCCTCTCGGTGATCTTGTTCGTCATCGGCGCCATCGGCGTGCTGGTCCGCCGCAACGCGATCGTGGTGTTCATGTGCGTCGAGCTCATGCTCAACGCCGCGAACCTGGCGTTCGTGGCCTTCGCCCGGATGCACGGCGGGCTCGACGGCCAGGTGATCGCCTTCTTCGTTATGGTGGTCGCCGCCGCCGAGGTCGTCGTCGGGCTGGCGATCCTGACCGCCATTTTCCGATCCCGCAGGTCTGCGTCGGTGGACGACGCGAACCTGATGAAGTACTGACGAGAGGGAGCCATGACCGGCTCAGTCCACAGTGCGGCGGTGACGCATGCCCAGGCTGTCGCATGCCTTGGTGTCGCATGCCCTGGCGGCGCCGGCACTGGCGCCGCTGCACGCGACCGGCATTCAGAATGCCGCGTGGCTGCTGCTGGCGTTGCCGCTGCTCGGTGCCACGGTCCTGCTGCTCGGCGGCAAGCGCACTAACTCCTGGGGCCACCTGCTGGGCGTCGCCATGCCGGTGCTGGCCTTCGCCTATGGCGTCGCCGCCTACGTGCAGATGCTCGGTTACCCGGCCGCGGACCGCGTTCGCGAGCTCACGATCTTCCAGTGGATCGACGTGGCCAGGTTCCAGATCCCGCTGGGGCTACGGCTTGACCAGCTGTCCATCTGCTTCGTGCTACTCATCACCGGCGTGGGCTCGCTGATCCACATCTTCGCCGTCGGATACATGGCGAACGATCCCGAGCGGCGCCGGTTCTTCGGCTACATGAACTTGTTCCTCGCAGCCATGCTGCTGCTCGTGCTGGCCAGCAACTACCTCGTCCTGTACGCGGGCTGGGAGGGCGTCGGCCTGGCGTCGTACCTGCTGATCGGGTTCTGGCAGTACAAGCCGACCGCGGCGACCGCGGCCAAGAAGGCCTTCATCGCCAACCGCGTGGGCGACGTCGGCCTGTCGGTCGCGATCATGCTGATGTTCGCTCAGTTCGGGTCCGTCACCTTCACCGGCGTCTTCGGCGCGGTGGGCTCGGCGAGCCACGGCGTCGTCACGGCCCTCGGCTTGCTCCTGCTGCTCGGCGCGTGCGGCAAGTCGGCCCAGGTGCCGCTTCAGTCCTGGCTGCTGGACGCGATGGAAGGCCCGACGCCGGTTTCGGCGCTGATCCACGCCGCGACCATGGTGACCGCAGGCGTCTACCTGATCGTCAGGTCCGCCCCGATCTTCAACCTGACCGCGGACGCCAGACTGGCCGTCGCCATCGTGGGCGCCGTGACGCTGCTCGTCGGCGCCATCATCGGGTGCGCGAAGGACGACATCAAGAAGGCGCTCGCTGGATCCACCATGAGCCAGATCGGTTACATGATGCTGGCGGCAGGCCTCGGCCCGGCCGGCTACGTGTTCGCGATCGCGCACCTGCTCGCTCATGGCTTCTTCAAGGCCGGCCTGTTCCTCGGGGCCGGCGCGGTGAAGCACGAGATGAACGATGAGGTCGACATGCGCCGCTTCGGCGGCCTGGCCAAGGTGATGCCCATCACCTGGGTGACCTTCGGTCTCGGCTACCTCGCGATCATCGGCGTCCCGCCCTTCTCCGGCTTCTTCACGAAGGACCCGATCATCGACGCCGCATTCGGCAAAGGCGGCGTGTCCGGTGCGCTGCTGGGGACTGCGGCGCTGGTCGGCGCCGGCATCACTGCGTTCTATATGACCAGAGTCATGCTCATGACGTTCGCCGACGGGCGGCGCTGGGATGACGGCGTCCATCCGCACGAGGCGCCGCCCATCATGACCTCGCCCATGGTCGTGCTGGCCATCGGGTCGGTCGCGGCGGGCGGTTTCCTGATCCTCGGAAACCGGCTGCTGAACTTCCTCGGCCCGATCACGGGCGTCCCGCCGGTGTCGCACGGCATCTGGACCAAGTACGGCGTCGCGACGCTGGTCCTTGTCGTGATCGGCGCAGCCATCGCCTGGCCGCTGTACGGCCGGCGCGAGATTCCGGTCACCGCGCCAGTCGGTAGCCCGATCACGGTCGCGGCCCGCAAGGACCTGTACGGCGACGCCCTGAACGAGGGACTGCTGATGCGGCCCGGCATGTGGCTCACCCGGCTGTCCGTGTTCTTCGACAACCGCGGCCTGGACGGACTCGTGAACACGGTCGCGGCCACGTTCGGCGGATCGTCGGGGCGGTTGCGGAAGTGGGAGTCGGGGTTCGTGCGGTCGTACGCGCTGTCCATGCTGGTCGGAGCCGTGCTGCTAGTCGGCGCGTTCCTGCTGGTGAGGCTCTAGAGCTGATAAGGCTGCGGATCTGATGAGCAACTTCCCCTGGCTGACCGTAGTGGGTGCCATCCCGCTCGTCGGCGCTGTCGCGATCGCCCTGACCCCTGGCAGGTCGGCGCCTGGCAGCCCAGCCGACAAGCGGGCGCGCGATCTGCTGGTCAAGCGCATCGCCCTGGTCATCTCCGTGGCGACCCTCGCGGTCACGATCGCCATGGCCGTCCAGTACAAGACCGGCGGCCCGAGATTCCAGTTCCAGCAGACCTACCAGTGGATCCCGCAGTTCGGCGTCCACTACGCGGTCGGCGTCGACGGCATCGCGCTCGTGCTGATTCTCATGACGGTCGTCCTGATGCCCGTCGTCCTGTTGGCATCCTGGAACGACGTCGAGGACGTGTCGGCCGCTGCCACCGCGGCGGAGGCGGAGGCCGCGACCAGGACGGGCACCGCACGGGCGCCGCGGCTTCGCAGCGTCAAGTCGTACTTCGTGATGATGATGGTGCTCGAGACGATGATGATCGGCGTCTTCGCCGCCACCGACGTCTTCCTTTTCTATGTGTTCTTCGAGGCCATGCTCGTGCCGATGTACTTCATGATCGGCAGCTTCGGCGTCGGCCAGCGCCAGTACGCCGCGGTCAAATTCCTGCTGTACAGCCTCCTCGGCGGCTTGCTCATGCTGGTCGCGATCATCGCGCTGTTTGTCTACTCGACGCACGGCGGGCACCAGGGCACATTCCTGTTCACGCCGCTGACGCACCTGGTGCTGAGCCCGACCGTGCAGAAGTGGCTGTTCCTCGGCTTCTTCATCGCGTTCGCGATCAAAGCCCCGCTATGGCCGTTCCATACATGGCTGCCCGACGCCGCGACGTCGGCCCAGCCCGGCGCGGCGGTGCTGCTGGTCGGCGTGCTCGACAAGGTCGGCACGTTCGGCATGATCAGGTACTGCCTGGATCTGTTCCCGGCCGGCGCGCACTACTTCACCGGCCTGGTCATCACGCTGTCTGTCATCGGGGTCCTGTACGGCGCCGTGGTGGCTATCGGCCAGGCGGACATGAAGCGGCTGATCGCCTACACCTCGGTCTCGCACATGGGACTGATCACCCTCGGTATCTTCGCGATGACGTCGCAGGGTCAGTCCGGGGCAACGCTGTACATGGTTAACCATGGATTCGCGACTGGCGCTCTCTTCATCCTGGCCGGGTTCCTGGTCAGCCGGCGCGGATCGAATCTCATCTCCGACTATGGCGGCGTGCAGAAGGTCGCTCCCGTGCTGGCCGGGCTCTTCCTCATTGCGGGTCTCGCGGGCCTCTCGCTGCCCGGCCTGAATACGTTCGTCAGCGAGTTCCTGGTGCTGGTTGGCACGTTCACCCGGTATGAGGCGGCCGCGATCCTCGCCACGCTCGGCATCATCCTCGCTGCTATCTACATCCTGTGGATGTACCAGCGGACGATGACCGGTCCGGTGCGTGCCGAGGTCGCCGGCATGCCTGACCTAAAGCCGCGCGAGCTATGGGCAGTCGCGCCGCTGATCGCTCTGATCGTCATACTCGGCGTCTACCCGAAGCCAGTGCTCAACATCATCAACCCGGCGGTGCAGAGCACGCTCGCGGGCACCCACAGCACCGATCCCGTGCCGCCGCATCCTGCGCCGCCGGTCAGCCCGGTCGCGGCGGCGGCCACGGCCGACTTCCTGCGCCAGGCGAGCCGCGTTCCTTGGCTGACCCAGGGGTCCGGCGCGTATACCCCAGCGCTGACGTCCGCTCCGGCGAAATCGGCCGTACTGACGGTCCGCGCCGGCGTCGCCGGAAAGGCCGCCGCACTGAAGCCAGCCGTAACTAAGCAAGGGAGCTCGGGGTGACCGGGATCGTGGCGGCCGCCGCGCCGACAATCGCGGCCCCGCACATCGAGTGGAGCCTGCTCTCCCCGATGCTGCTGGTGTTCGGGGCCGCCCTGGCGGGCGTCCTCATCGAGGCATTCGTGGGCCGGGATCTGCGACGGCCGATGCACGTCGCACTAGCGCTGGGCAGCCTGGCGGGCGCATTCGTCCTGACCGTGGTGCTCGCGGCGCGCAGCTCCATCTTCGACGGAGGCAGCCCGGGCGCCGTCGTCGCCGTCGGCTCGGTCGGAGTCGACCGGCCGACGCTGTTCATCCAGGCGACGATCCTGATCCTCGCGTTCGTCAGCGTGCTGCTGATCGCCGAGTCATCGCACGAGGTCAGCGCCTTCACCCCGCAGGCCGCGGCTGTCCCTGGCAGCGCCGAAGAGCGCGAGGGCCTGCTAGCCGGGCTGTCGCACACGGAGGTCTACCCGCTGACGCTGTTTGCCGTCGGCGGCATGCTCCTGTTCCCGGCCGCCAACGACCTGCTGACGATGTTCATCGCACTCGAGGTGCTCTCGCTCCCGCTCTACCTGCTGTGCGGCCTGGCTCGGCGTCGTCGGCTCCTGTCCCAGGAAGCAGCGATGAAGTACTTCCTGCTCGGCGCGTTCTCCTCGGCGTTCTTCATCTTCGGCGTAGCGATGCTGTATGGCTACGCGGGCTCGGTGCAGCTTGCCTCCATCGCAGCGGTAGCGCAGACCGGCACGGCGTCGGCGACGCTGCTCTACGCCGGGATCGGTCTGCTTGGCATCGGCTTGCTGTTCAAGATCGGCGCGGTGCCGTTCCACGCCTGGAAGCCCGACGTCTACCAGGGCTCGCCGACGCCGATCACAGCGCTGATGGCGTCGTGCACTCTGGTGGCTGCGTTCGGTGCGCTGCTGCGCGTGTTCTACGTCGCGTTCGGGAACCTGACGTGGGACTGGCGGCCGGCTTTGTGGGGCGTGGCGATCGTGACGATGCTCGCCGGCTCGATCATCGCGATCACGCAGACGGACATGAAGCGCTTGCTCGCCTACTCCTCGATCGCGCAGGCCGGCTACATCCTCACCGGCGTCATCGCGGCGAACAAGGCTGGCCTGTCCGGCAGCATGTTCTACCTGGTGGCTTATGGCTTCGCGACCATCGGCGCCTTCGCTATCGTGACGCTGGTCCGGGACCGCGGCGGCGAGGCGGCACACATGTCGAGCTGGGCTGGCCTCGGCAAGCGCTCGCCGCTCGTAGCGGGAGTCTTCGCGCTGTTCTTGATCGCCTTCGCGGGCATCCCGCTGACGAGCGGCTTCACCAGCAAGTTCGCAGTTTTTGACGCGGCGATCCAAGGCGGCGCGCTGCCGCTCGTGATCATCGGCGTCATCAGCAGCGCCATCCTCGCGTTCCCATACGTGCGGGCGATCGTGCTGATGTTCTTCAGCGAGCCCGCGGTCGAGGGTCCGGTTGTCGTCAGGCCGAGTGCCTACACCGGCGTCGCCGTCGCTATCGGGGCAGCAGCGACTGTGGTCCTTGGCGTAGTCCCGCAGCCATTGCTCAACCTGGCGAACCACGCGGCCAGCCAGCTGTTCGTCCGCTAGCGAGGACCGCTGTCCAGCGTTGCCAAGCTATCTGCATATCTTGGGGAAAGCCGCAGGATAGCCTCAGCTATGACTGGCCTGTCGGTTGGCTGAGGCGGGCCATGAGGGGACCCACGTGATTGCCGCCGTTCCGATGGAGCTCAGCGACGCAGCGCTCGCGTCTGATGTGGTCGACGGGCTTGCGCTCGTCGAAGAGGGCCTGCGCGCAGCCGCGCAGGCTCAGCACGATGTGCTCGCCGACGCTTCCGGGCACCTGACGGAGGCTGGCGGGAAGCGATTCCGGCCGACGCTCGTCCTGCTCGCTGCGCAGTTTGGTGATCCGAGGGATCCGCGCATCGTTCCGGCTGCTGTGGCCGTCGAGCTCACGCATCTGGCGACGCTGTATCACGATGACGTCATGGACGAAGCTGTCGTCCGCCGCGGCAGCGACAGCGCGAACTCCCGCTGGGGCAACACGGTCGCCATCCTCACGGGCGACTACCTCTTCGCCAAGGCGTCGTTGATCCTGGCCGAGCTCGGCCCGGAGGCGATCCGGATCCAGGCGGAGACGTTCGAGCGGCTGGTCACCGGGCAGATCGCCGAGACGGTCGGCTGCCGGCCAGGTGATGATCCGCTCGATCACTACATGCGCGTCGTCACTGAGAAGACGGCGTCGCTGATCGCGACGTCCGGCAGGTTTGGCGCGTTGTACTCTGGCGCCCCCCCGAGCGTGATCGAGCGCATCACGCCCGCATGCGCAGCCCTCGGGGTCGCCTTCCAGCTCTCCGATGACATTCTGGACGTGGCCAGCGAGTCGGCCCAGTCAGGCAAGACCCCCGGCACCGACCTGCGCGAGGGCATCCGCACCTTGCCGATGCTGCACGCCGTGCGGTCGGCCGGGCAGGCAGACGGCCGGCTCGTCGAGCTGCTGGGCATGGGCGAGCTGACCGATCCGGCTCTGCACGCCGAGGCGCTGAGCCTCCTTCGCGACAGTCCGGCGATGGAGATGGCGAAGGCTGACACCCGCAGCTGGGCCGAGGAGGCGCGGACGCAGATCCTTGGCTTGCCGGACGTCCCGGCGAGGGCTGCATTCGAGGCTTTGTGTGAGTTCGTGGTCGAGCGCACGGGGTAGGGCGCTCGGGGTAGGACGCACGGGGGTGATACCGGCCCGCCGGTGAGTGCGCTGGCGCGCCACTTATCGTGATATCGCCGGATCGGGGGATCCGCCGGATATGAGGACGCGTGGCAGCGCAGGGGCAGTTGGCGCTGCCGTCTGCGCTGCGATCGTGATCTCGGGCTGCGGGGGCAGCGGATCGACGAGCAGACCAGCTGGGAGCTCACCTGAGAGCTCAGCCACGGCGCCGGCGGAACCCGCGCCAGCGGCCCTCGTGACGTCGATGCAGACGTCCGTGCGGCAGGCGAACAGCGTGCACATCGCCGGGCACCTGACCACCAACGGCATCGCGATCAGCGTCAACCTGGACATGCATAGGAACGGGGACGTATCCGGAACTGTCAGCCAGAACGGGGCGCCGTTCCAGGTCGTCGGCGTGAGCAGCTACATCTACATCAAGGCAACGCGCTCGTTCCTGCAAGCGGTGAAGGCGCCAACGAGTGCCTGCGCCGTCGTGTGCGGGAAATGGCTCGAGCTGACGCCTGCGGAGGCCAGACAGCTGACCGGCGATCTCAGCATGTCGAGCCTCACCGGCCCGCTGACCTCTGGTCAGGTGCCCAAGCTGAGCGAGGCCGGCCGCAAGACCATCAACGGCCAGAGCGCGTGGGTGCTGCGCGCATCGGACGGGAGCACGCTGGACCTCAGCGCAGCGAGCCAGCACTACCCGCTGGCCGCCGCGACGGGCGGCAGCCCGAGTGAGGTCGTGACCTACTCACAGTGGAACAGTGCGCCGCGCCCGGTCGCACCCCCGGCCGGCGAAGTGCTGAACCTCAACAATCTCAAATAGGCAGATACACGATTGAACGCCAGCGTAACGGGCACGGCGGCGACTGGGTGCGCATGGACCGAGAGCACCTGGTCTCCGCAGGGGAATCCTGCGGCTAGCCCGCTCGTTGTGAAGGGCGACGCAAGGAGGCGCTGTGAGCATATTCGGAATCCGCAAGGCGCAAATGGCGACGGCGCAGGACGCGCTGCCAGGCCGGGAGACGGCGATGCGAGTCCCGGATCGGCACGAGGTGCTGGGCACACCGGTCGCGCCCCCGTACCCGCCGGGCACTGAGATCGCCGAATTCGCGCTGGGCTGCTTCTGGGGCGCGGAGAAGAACTTCTGGCAGACAACCGGCGTGGTGTCGACGGCGGTCGGCTACGAGGGCGGCTTCACGCCGAACCCCACGTACGAGGAAGTCTGCAGTGGCCGCACTGGTCACGCTGAGTCGGTGCGCGTCGTATTCGACCCGGCCAGAGTCAGCTACCCCGAGCTGCTGAAGGTCTTCTGGGAGTCGCACGACCCGACCCAGGGCATGCGCCAGGGCAACGACGTCGGCACGCAGTACCGCTCAGCGATCTTCTACCGGTCGCCGCAGCAGCAGGCCGAGGCCGAGGAGTCGCGGGCTAACTACCAGAAGCGGCTGAACGAAGCAGGCTACGGGGAGATCAGCACGGAGATCGTGCCCGCGGGCGAGTTTTACTTCGCTGAGGACTACCACCAGCAGTACCTCAGCGACGCCAAGAATCCATATGGCTACTGCCCCGACCACGGCACGGGGGTGACCTGCCCGGTCGGCCTGAAATTCGGCTGACAGGCACGCAGCCAGACCGGCTTGCGACAGGGCACGCACAGCGCCGGAGGGCACATTCAGGGCACATTGCGCCCCCCTGACGCTTCCTGGCGCTCGGCCGCGGGCCGGTCGTCCGGCTGCGCGAGGCCAGACGCGGCCGGCGCGGCGCGGCAGTAGGCCCACAGCTGCCGCTCGTAACCGGGAATGTGCGATCCGGGGATCAGGCGCAGCGCCCCGGTGCCGGCGCTGCGGGGCTCAAGGTCCGCCCAGAGAGTAAGGCCGGAAACTGCCGGGCCGAGCCGGGGTGTGTCATGGGGAGTCGCCGGTGGAGCACGGGGCGATGCCCGCCGACGGCACGATCGGGCCGCCGGGCAACTCGGCCGGGGCGAGGAAGGTTCGCCCGTCGTCGGCGATGAGCGACTAGCTGAACGGCGACCGGTCGACCGCGAGCGGCAGGTACGTCTAGCTGCGGGAACCGGCCGTGCGCGGGCGAGTTTCACCTACTTCGGTGATCCCGGGCGACCCCCGCCGATGCGGGCGGCGAGCGTGGCGTGGCCTGGGCCTGACAGCTCGTTTATCGCGACGGGCCGGCCGGCGATGGTCATCAGTATCGCCTCGGCCGGGCCTTTTGCCGGCGGGCCGATTCCGGCGGAGAAACGCAGGTCGGTGGCAACCAGCCGGACGCCGCGCAGCGGCCAGAGCCTGGCGATGTCGGGGGCGATCAGCGCGGTGTGCAGCGCGGACCGCAGCCGCTCGGCCGGGATGGCGCGGGGCTGTCCGAGGCCGCGCCGGATGTCCTGGTGGTGGATGAGCGTCTCGACCAGGCCGGCTCTACCGCCCAGCGCGGCGGGCTGCCCGCGAGGCTGCAGATTGCCGGCGAGCAGCGCTAGCAGCTGCTCGGGAGTGTGCCGGTCGTACCGGGCAAGCGCGGTGTCGTTGATCCGGCCGGGCCGGAACCGGGCCCGGGCGGCGACGCCGAGAAGGGCGCGGGCGCCGAGGTTGTCGTAGCTAATGACGTGGGCCACCACGTCGCGTACCCGCCACCGCGTGCACAGCGTCGGCGCCTGCCACTGCTGCGGCGTCAGGGTGGCAAGGAAGTTGGCCAGATCTGCGCGCTCGTCTGCCGCCAGGCGCCGGACATCCACACCGTGCACGGTAGCGCCCGGTCGCGGCGGCGCCGCCGCGTCGGGCGATCAGATCGGCGATGGGGGCACTCACCGCTGCCTGCCGTAGAGCCAGGCGGTGACAGGGGCGAATACCGCTACCAGACCAGCGGAGGCGATCAGCACCCAGGCCAGCTGGCTGCCCGCGGGCTGGCCGGCCATCAGGGCGCGCTCGGCGGTGACCAGGTGGGTGACCGGGTTGACGCGCACGAACGCCTGCAGCCAGCCGGGCATGGTGTGCGGGGTAACGAAGACGTTGCTGGCCAGGGTCAGCGGGAACAGCACGACGGTGCCGGTGCTCATCACCGCCTGCGGGGTGCGCAGCAGCAGGCCGAGAGCGGTCCAGGCCCACGACAGCGCGAGAGCGAAGGCCAGCAGCAGGCCAGTTCCTGCCAGCACGCCGGGCGCGCCGCCTGACGGGCGGAAGCCGATCGCGACGCCAAGGACCAGCACGATGCCCGTGGCGAGGATGTAGCGGACGAGGTCCCCGAGCAGCCCGCCGGTGATAGGCGCGAGCCGCCAGATGGGCAGGGCCCGGAACCGGTCGGAGATTCCGCGGGCGCGGTCGGTGGCGAGGCCGGTGCCGGCGTACATGGTGACGAGCAGCACGGCCATGACGAGCGTGCCGGGGAGGATGAACTGCAGGTACCGGTGGGGTGAGCCGGCGAGGGCGCCGCCGAACAGGTAGGTGAACATCAGCGTGAACACCACCGGGATCGCGATGACGTCGAGCAGCATCTCCGGCACGTGCCTGATCTTAAGCAGGGCCCGCGAGCCGAAGGCTGCGGATGCGGCCCAGGCGCCGGGTGGGTCTGGCCGGAAGGTAGGCGCAATGGCCGGGGGCGCTGCCGCGGCGGAGGTGGCGGGAGCTGCGGTGGGCATCATGACGATCCTCTCGTGGTAGCCGGAGAGCTGGCAGCCATCACCTCGGCGCCGGCGGGTCGGGCCTCAGCCCCGGCTGCCGCGGCGGTACTGGTGGCTCGCTGACCGGTCAGGGTCATGAACACCTCGTCGAGGCTGGGCTGCCCGAAGGCGAACTCGCCGATCATGATGCCCGTGCGGCCGAGCTCGGCGACCGCGGCGGCTGCCCGGTCACTGGCCGGCCGGCCCGCGCTGGCGGGCGGGACCATGACGGTCAGCAGCGCCGGGTCGGGCTCGTCCTGCACCGGCATTCGGAGCAGCCCGGCGAGGGCCTGGCTGGCCCGCGGCCGCTGTGCGGGGTCGGCCAGCCTGATGCGCAGGGTTCCCGCGCCGGTTGCGGTCTTGAGGTCGCCGGGTGTGCCTTCGGCGACTACCGCTCCGCGGTCGATGACCGCGATCCGCGCGGCGAGCTGGTCAGCCTCGTCGAGGTACTGGGTGGTGAGCAGCACAGTTGCGCCCGCCGCGGCGAGCGCGCGGACGAGCTGGTGCACCCGGGCGCGGCTGGCCGGGTCCAGCCCGGTGGTCGGTTCGTCCAGGAAGTACACCTCGGCCCGCGTGATCAGGCTGGCGGCCAGGTCGAGGCGCCGCCGCATGCCCCCGGAGTAGGTCTTGGCCTGCCGGGACGCCGCGTCCTCCAGCCCGAACGCGGCCAGCAGCTCGGCCGCCCGGCTCTTGGCGGCGGCGCGGCGCAGGCCGGCGAGCCGTCCCAGGAACACCAGGTTCTCCCGCCCGGTCAGGTCCTCGTCCACGGTGGCGGACTGGCCGGCCAGAGCGATCACCCGCCGCACCAGGTGCGGCTCGGCGGCCACGTCATGGCCGGCCACCCAGGCCCGGCCGCCGCCGGGCGCCAGCAGGGTGGCCAGTATCCGCACCGTGGTCGTCTTGCCCGCGCCGTTCGGCCCCAGCAGCCCGTACACCGTTCCCGCGGCGACCGCCAGATCAACCCCGGCCAGTGCGCGCTGGCCGCCGAATCTCTTCTCCAGCCGCTCGGCTTCGATTGCTAGCCCGCCGCGCGGACACGGCCTGGACTGCGCGATGCTCATGACGGTTCCCTCCTCGTCGCTTTTCTCATACACTGATGTCAAAGCTAAGTTAGCTCTGACAGACTTGTCAAACTTAAAGGGAGGAAGCTGCGGACCGCTCAGATCAGCCGCAGGCCAGGCGCAGACGGCAGCGGTCCGACGCCCGCCAGAGCATCGCCGCGATCCTGCAGGCCGCCACCAAGACCCTGAACGCCGACCCCGGTGCAAGCGTGGAGGACATCGCCCGCGCCGCCGGCGTCACACGGCAGACCATCTACGCCCACTTCCCCACCCGCGAGGCGCTGCTCGACGCCATCATCGAGCGAGCCGCCGCCGAGGTGACCGCGGCCTTCGACGCCGCCGGGCTCGATGACCTCCCGCCAGCCGTCGCGCTCGTCCGGCTGCTGGAGACCGGATGGCAGGCGGCCGCTCGCTACCCGCTCGCCTGGCACCTGCCCGCGGTCAGCCCGCAGGAGGACGCGAGCCGCCACGCCCCGGTCATCAGCCGTCTGCTCGACCTGATCGAGCGCGGGCAGGAAGCGGGTGACATCGACGCCACACTGCCGCCCGGCTGGCTGCTGACCGCCTGCCTGGCTCTCGGCAGGGCCGCCGAGGACGAAGTCAAATCGCGCCGGATGACCATCGACGAAGCTACCCGCGCCGTGCACAGCAGCTTCCTGCGCCTGCTCGGCCTGCCGGATGCCCGGCCAACGTGAGCAGCAGGAAGCGCCTGGCTGGTTCCGCAAGCCAGTAAGACAAGCAGCCATTCATCGCGTACGCGTACGCATCGTGCCTTATCCTGGCTGCAGTCCGTTAACTCGCGGCTCGCGGCTCGTCTCCGCGGCCAGGGTCATGCGCGCCGTTGCGGCGCCATCGTGAGCGGGAGGACCTGTCACATGGCTGACGACGACAGCAAGCCGGCGCTGGCCAGGCGCATGCCCGGAGCCAACCTTCGCGGAAAGGCAGTGCCCCCTTCAGGCCGGCCGGGATTGCCAGAGACAGTCCAGCGGCGAGTGCAGGCCGCCGTGGAAGCCGAGCGTGAGCGGCCCGGCCCGCCCGGCCCCGCAGTCGCGTGCCCTGAGCCGTTGCGCAGCGACAAGTCAGCTGGCGACCCGCCGCAGCGCCGGTGACCATGCCGCGCGTTCTGGACGTTCGCCGCTCAGAAGATGCCTAGGTTGCCCGCGGCCACGGACAGCTCCGGCTCGTCCGGCGTTTTGCCGGATGTTCGCTCGTGCCCTTGACGCCGATGCCGATCGGGGCGAGCACCCACGACGCTGGCCGTTGTCGCCGCGACCGCGCTGCCGTGATCAACTTGAAGTGACTGAACATCTGTTTCATTATGAAAACATGAGTTCAGACCCGGCGGATCTGACGGCGGCAGCGGCGATCCGGATCGCCGCGATGAGGCTGTTCGCCGAGCACGGCTACGCCGAGGTGACCGTCCGTCAGATCGCCTCGGCTGCGGGGGTATCGCCGGCCCTGGTGATCCACCACTACGGCTCGAAGGAGAACCTGCGGGCGGTGCTCGAGGAGCGGGTTGCCGCGTTCGTGGAGTCGATGCTGGCCGATCTGGCCCGGGTGACCGAGGAGGGCGGCAGCACCAGCGTCGCGGAGCTGTTCGCCAGCCGGCTGGAGCGCGAGCCGGGGATGGCTGGCTACGTGCGGCGGCTGCTCGCTGACGGCGGCCCCGCTGGGGTGGACTTGTTCGGGCGGCTGTATGAGGTCACGCGTGCCGGCATGGAGGCCCTGGAGCGGGCCGGAGTCGCGCGGCGGAGCGATGACGAGGCGGTTCGTAACGCCTTCCTGCTGAGCAACGACCTGGCCGTGCTGCTGTTCCGCCCGCACCTGTCGCAGGTCGTCGGGATCGACCCGCTGTCGCGTGATGGCCTGGTCCGCTGGTCGGCCGAGGTCGTCGATGTCTATAGCCGCGGGGTCTTTGCGGCCGCGGCAGATGAGGACGGTGGCTGAGGGATGGCAGGGGTCGTCATCGAGACATTCGGGCTGACCAAGAGATACGGCGGCGTTACCGCCGTGAGCGACCTGAACCTGCGGGTTGAGGCCGGGCAGGTTTTCGGCTTCCTCGGCCCCAATGGGGCGGGGAAGTCGACGACTATCCGGATCCTGCTGGCCCTGCAGCGGCCAACGCGAGGCCGGGCGGCGCTCCTGGGCTTGGATGCAGCAGCGGACAGCGTCGAGGTCCATCGTCGCATCGGCTACGTGCCCGGCGACCTCGAACTCTTCCCGCGGCTGACTGGGCGGCAGCACATCGCCTGGTTTATTCGCGCCCGCGGAGTCGAAGACGACTCCCTGGCCAAGCAGCTCATCGAGCGGTTCCAGGTCGTGGCCGACCGCCCGGTGCGCGAGCTGTCGAAGGGCAACCGTCAGAAGATCGGTCTGGTGCTGGCCTTCATGCACCGGCCGGAACTGCTGGTGCTCGACGAGCCGACCTCGGGCTTGGACCCGCTGATGCAGCGCGAGTTCGAGAGTCTGCTGCGGGAGACGGCCGATGAGGACCGGACCGTCTTCCTGTCTTCCCATGAGCTCGGCGAGGTACAGCGCGTCGCTGACCGGATCGGGATTATCAGGGAAGGCCGGCTGGTCGCCGAGGACACCGTCGACGGGCTGCGGCGGGCCGCGCCGCGGAAGATGGAGGTGCGCTTCCCGCGCCCCGTTGACCCGGCAGATCTGAACGCCGTGCCGGGTGTCACGGTTACCGCCTCCGACGGTCTGCGGCTGACGCTCGATGTGACCGGTGAGATCGGTCCCGTTCTGAAAGTCATCGCCGGCCATGACCCGGTCGATCTGACCTCCCGCCCCGCCGACCTCGACGAGCTGTTCCTCGACTTCTACCGCGAGCCTGCAAAGGCGGAGGTGTCGCATGCTGGCTAATGTCGCCAGGCTGGACCTGAGGCTTCGGCGCCGCAGCACGATCTGGTACGCGGCTGGCATGGCTTTTTACACGCTGGTCGTGGTGGCGCTGTATCCGTCATTCAAGGCCTCGACATCGCTGAACAGTCTCAGTGGCTCGACCGCCGCCGCCTTGTTCGGCGTCACCGGACCGCTTACAACACCCGATGGCTGGCTCAACGCGAATATCTACGGCAACTTCTTTCCGCTGATCATGCTGCTGCTGACCATCGGCTACGGCGCGTCCTCGCTGGCCGGGCAGGACGAGGACGGCACCCTGGCTCTGGTTGTGGCTCTGCCGGTCCGCCGCAGCGCGATTCTCTTCCAGAAGGCGGCAGCGATGGCTTCGCAGGCCCTGCTCCTGGCGATCGCGGTGACGATCTGCGTGATCATCGGGCGCGGTTTTCAGCTCACCGTCAGTCCCGCCAATACGATCGCCATCTCGGTGGCGCTGGTGCTGATGGGCCTGGACTTCGGGCTGGTGAGCATGGCCGTCGGGGCGATCACCGGCCGGCGCGGAACTGCTCTCGGTGTCGGCGCGGGTCTGGCAGCCGTCTCGTATCTGCTCAGCTCACTGGCGTCGACGATCTCGTGGATCCGGCCGGGCCGGTACCTGTCGCTGTTCTACTGGTCGGTCGGCAGCGGCCAGATCAGCAGGGGCGTCAGTGCCGGTGACTTCACCATCTTGATCGTGGCCGGCCTGGCGGTCCTGCTTGCCGCCGCTGTCGCCTTCGGCCGGGCTGACCTGAACTAGCGGACCCGGATCAGGCGGCCTGGCATTGGGGGGCTGAGGTTGGCCAGCCTCGCCAGGCAGCTCGATGTCGATGCCGCGGCGCAGGAGCTTGCGGGTGTAGATGGTGCCGTAGCTGAGCCGGCGCGCGAGGAGCGTGGCGATGGCGACGGCGAGCATGACGGGCAGTATTAGGCCGTAGTTGCCGGTCATCTCGGCGACGCTGGCGATGGACGTCAGGGGTGCCTGCGCGGCGGCGGCGAAGACTGCTCCCATGGCGATGACCCCGTAGATGGCGGGCGCTCCGGCGGCCGGGCCGAACAGGTGCCCGGCGATGATGCCGAAGGCCGTGCCGGCCATGGCTCCGGTGAACAGGGACGGGGCGAACACGCCGCCGGAGCCGCCGATGCCGATGGTCAGGCTGGCGGCGAGCATCTTGCCGGCCATCAGGATCAGCAGGAACCACAGCACCTCATTGCCCGCGATGGCCTGGGTCATGACCGGGTAGCCGACCCCGTACATCTGCGGCAGGGCCAGCAGCACCAGGCCGAGCAGGACACCGCCGACAGCCGGCCGGGCCCACTCCGGCCGGTCCTTCCAGAGAACGTCACAAATGTCCTCGGCCTTGTAGAGGATGGCGTGAAAGCCGACCCCGATCAGCGCGGCAGCCAGGCCCAGAACGGCCACGAGCAAGTACTGCCAGTCGTGGGCGATGGCCAGATTGTGCGGCATCTGGCTGAAGACCGGGGCTGAGCCGAAGAACGCGCGGCCGACGACGTCGGCGACCACGGAGGCGAGGATCAGCGGCAGCAGGGCATCGACGGAGAACTCCCGCAGGATCAGCTCGAGGCCGAACAGGACACCAGTGGCCGGGGCGTTGAACGTCGCGCTGATGCCGGCCGCGGCGCCGCAGGCGACCAGGACCCGCAGCCTCGGGCCGGGCATCTTTGCGAGCTGGCCGAGGCTGGATGCCAGGGCGGAGCCGATCTGCACGATCGGGCCTTCCCGCCCGACCGAACCGCCGGTGCTGATGCACAGCGCGGAGGCGAGTGCCTTGACGATGCTGACCTGCGGGCGGATCTTCCCGTCCTGCTCCGCGACAGCGATCATGACCTCGGGCACGCCGTGCCCGCGGGCCTCCCGCGCGTAGCGGTATATCAGCGGGCCGTACAGAAACCCGCCGGCGACCGGGATCAGCACCAGGAACCCGATCCCCAGCCACGGGAAGTGCAGGCTTCCGGCCCGGCCTTGCTGGCCGAACTGCTCATGACCGGTTGCCAGCCAGGTCACCGCATAGATGAGCCAGCGGAATCCCACCGCCGCGAGCCCGGCCCCGGCGCCGACGATGACAGCCGCCACTCCGAGCCCGAGTGGCGACAGCTGACGCTGGTCCGCGATCCGCAAGCAGCCAGTGCGCGCCGCGCGCAGCCGAACGCGGCCACCCGTTGCCGCGGTCCAGGAGCTCGAGCGGTCGTTCCGTCGAGTCTTCAGCACGGGCGATCCTCGGTCCAGGACCGACCTTGCCAGGATGCGTACACGTACACAATCTCGATTGTACGCGTACGCGTACGCGAGCTGGAGTATGGTGATGGCATGACTGAGCCAGCCCCGGTCACGGAACAGCAGACGGGCGAGCCGTCAGCGGGCCGCGCGCCCTGGGGGTCGCTCTCGCGCGGGGACATCGTCGATGCCGCGGCCAGGATGGTCGAGGCGGGCGGCTACGAGGAGATGTCGATCCGCAGCCTGGCGGCTGATCTCGGCGTCGCGCCGATGTCGCTGTACCGGCATATCCGCGATAAGGACGATCTGCTCGACGAGGTCGTCGACAGGCTGCTGGCCCGGGTCTGGCGCCCGGCGGCCGGTGCGGGCGACTGGCGGGCCTGGGTGATCGAGGCTGCCGCGAATCTGCGGCGTTTTCTCGTTACCCAGCCCGCAGCTCTCCATGTCTACCTGCGGCATCCCGTGGTCTCGCCGGCGGCGGCCGGGCGCATGGACGCCATGATGGGCGTACTGCGGCGGGCCGGGCTTGACGAGCCGACGGCGCGGAGCGCGTACGGGGCCCTGCACACCTACACCATCGGCTTCGCCGCGCTTGAGGCCTCGCGCGCTCAGCGGGCATCCGCCAGCGGGGACACCAGCAGCCTCGCCCACCAGCTCGTGGCGTACACCACCGCCGGGCAGTTCATGGAAGGCCTGCGGTACCTGCTCGAAGGAATCGGCAGGCACGCCAGGACGGGCCGGAAACCCGGCTCGTAAGCACCTCGAGGGATGGCTGCGGTGACGATCTGCACGTTCAGCGCTCTGGTCACGTCCGACCTGGCTGCACGTGACGGTGCTGCAAGCCGGTACTTGCACGGAGCACGTGCCCGCTGTGTTGTCCAGGCCGGCCACCGGCAGTACTTGCCGGGCTTGCTCTCGGGCGACAAACAGCTGCGGCCGGAACCCGCATCGCATGCCCTGCTGAGCGTGGCACTGCGCGAGGGCGAGGCGGAAGCAATCTTCGCAGCCGGCCTGCGCATCACGATCTGGGCCGACGCCATCGTCGTCCCCACGATCTGCGGCGACGGCTTTTTCGGTTCCGCCGTCATCGAACGTCAGGAGTCACCAGTTCCGCCAGGTGCTGGCAGCCAGGGGGCTCACCCGAAGGCGGCTGGGCCGGCGCTGCCAAGGCCGACGGCCGCGACGCACCGGCAGGTCAATTACCGCCAGACGGTAGCCCAGCCGCGTCTCGGTACTGGCACGTCACTTGCCGGACGGTCACGGTGACCGGCAGCTGGCATGCGGGCGGTGCCAGCCCCCGGGTGGCGTCCGCCGCCGAGGCAGGCGGCAAAAACGGCGTCCTTTCCCGGTTCCTGCACCGCGCGCAGACCTGGCCGGCTGCTGCGGCTGTCTTGCTCGTGCTAGCCGCCGTGCTGCCGCCCGTGGCGACCTACGCCCAGCGGTATGCCCTTCCTCAGGCGATGCAGTTCACCGTATTCGCGATTCTCACGCCCGCACTGCTGGCGGCCCGCAAGCCAGCTCGCATCGCCCTACTTCGCGATCTGGCCAGCCGGCACACACGCGCCAGCATGTCTCCCGCCCGCGTGGCCGCAAGCCGGCTCGTGCCCTTCATCGCGCTGGTGATCACCTGGCGGCTCCCGCCCGTTCTCGGTGCGCTGGCCCGCCATCCGGCGCTGTCGGTGGCAGAGCTGGTGACGCTAGCCGGTGCCGGACTCGGCGTCTGGCTGGCCATCGCGGGCCGCACAGCCGAGCCGCTGCCCCGCCCGCTGCGCGCCGCGACGGCCGCGGTCGCCATGTGGACGATTTGGATCATCGCCTACGTCACCGGCATGTCCGCCCTGGCGCTGATACCCCGCAGCACGGGGGTCCGGTACATGTTCAGCGCCGCCGCCGACCGGCAGCTGGCAACAGCCGTGCTGTGGGCAGTACCGGCGATCTGCTTCGCGCCGGTCGTCTACTACACGCTGGTCACCTGGCTCGGCGAGCGGGACAAGCAGGAAGACCAACAGCGCGAGCTGACAAGCCCGGAGCCTGTCAGCCTGATCCCTGCAAACCGCCCTCCACGCGGCTGGCGCAGCCGCGGCGCTGGCTGACTTCTGGGCGCGGCGGACGACGGAGCTGCCGTGGGCGACCATGATCAGCGTGAGGCCAGGGCCACGCCAGAGCCGTTCGAGCAGGCAAGCCCGCAGCAGGGCTAGGTGGTCGGCCAGGTGGATGGGGGTGCGTGCGCTGTCCGATCGGGCCTGCAATCGGCCATTGCCGGGGATGCTGGGCCAGCTAGCCGGCGTCTATGCTGGAGGCTGGTGAGCCGGGAAGTCTGGTCGGCGCAGTGTACGCAAAACGGGAGCCTTCGGGTTCTTGTCCGACAGGAGCACCGGCCGTGACGATCAGCGCAACACCTGCGCCTTCCCCGAGCGCGAGCCTATGTCGGCAGTAGCGGCGTTCGTCGGCGGTGCAGTGGTCAGCCTGGCCACCAGCTGGCTGCTGGTGTCGCGGCTAGAGCGGATCGGCGAGCGGCTGGGCCTATCGGAAGCGCTGCTGGGGATCGTCGCCGCGCTGGCGGCGGATGCCCCGGAGATTACCGCGGCGGTCACCGCGCTGGCAGGTCATCAGCAACGCGTCGGCGCCGGGGTCGTGCTCGGCTCGAATGTCTTCAACCTGGCCGCGCTGCTCGGCCTCGGCGCGGTGGTGGCCGGGCGGATCGGCCTGCACCGCAAGGTCGTTCTGCTAGGCGGGGCGGTCGCGGTGTGGGCGGCGCTGGTCTGCGCCGCGGTGGTGGCCGGGGTGCTTCCTGCCGCCGCGGGGCTGGCGCTGGCGGTCGTCGTCCTGGCGGCGTATCTGCTCGTGCTGGGCACCGAGGGGCGGGGCACCGGGTGGCTGCGGCCGCCACGGCGGTGGCGGGCGTGGCTGCGGTCGGCCGTCACCGAGGAGGAACTGGAGCTGGAGGAGGCCATCCGGCCGAGCCGGGGCCGCTGGCCGGACGTGGCGTTCGCCGCGGCCGCGCTGGTCGTGGTGGTGGCGGCGAGCGTGACGATGGAACGGGCCGCCACTAGCCTAGGCGCGCGGCACGGCGTCCCGCAGATCGTCACAGGCGGCCTGGTGCTGGCTGCGGTGACCAGCCTGCCTAATGCGGTCGCCGCCGTGTACCTGGCCGGGCGGGGCCGCGGTGCGGCGACCCTGAGCACGGCGCTGAACAGCAACACGCTCAACGTGGTCGCTGGGCTGCTGTTGCCGGGTGCGCTGCTTGGCCTCGGCGCGCCATCGGGCCAGGCGGGGCTGGTCACTGCCTGGTACGCGGGGTTGACGGTGGCGGTGCTGGCGATTGCCTGGCGGCACCGCGGGCTGGGCCGCCGCTCAGGCGCCGCGATCATCTTCGCCTACGCGGCCTTCGCTGCTTCCGTCATCATCAGCGGATACGCTGCCGTCGGAGGGAGCCCGCTTATCGCGGGGCTGGGCTTGCTGTCTGCTCTGTGTCTTGCGGCCGCGCTGGCGCTGCGCGCCGCCGTGTCCGCGCGTTTGCCGGACGCCGGCCACCCGTCGGCAGCGGCAACCGGCCCCGGTGCTCGCCGCGACGTCAACGGCAGCTCGCCTGATGTGTCAGCCAACGGCCAACGGCCGCCGGGCGGTCCGGCCCTGGCCGCAGGCCCACGCTCGCCGGGCAGCGCTGCATCGCTCCTGCCTGGCGTGGCTCCCCGGCGGGTCTTTGCCCTGAGCTTTGCGCTGCCTGCGCTGGTTGCCGCTGTGGACGCGGCCGCGGGTCACCGCGTGGTGCTGATCGGGCTGCTCATCGCGGGCCCGTGCACTGCCCTACTGAGCGGACGGTGGCTGCCGACCGCGCTCGCCGGCGCGTGGGCATGCGGCCTGGCCGTCCTGCTCGGACTGCCCGACGGCATCTGGGCCACCGCCACCCACCTGACGTTCATGGCCGCTGTAGCTGCCGTCTCCCTGGCCGCCACGGCTGGCGCGGTACTGATCGCCAGTGCCAGACCTTGAAGGCGAGCATTCCTGCCTGATGGCCGAATCCGCCGCAGAGTCGGCGTTGTCGTCGTCGCAGCGGCCACCAGCTATCTGTGATCATGGCTGACTGCGCCGTGATGCCCGCACAGCTGCCCATTGGCAGTGCCATTCCCCGGGGCTACCCTGAGATCAGGCGCGCCGGGAAGCCTGGTCGGCAGACAGTAATGGTGTTCGGGTTGGCTGCCAGGGTCCGGGATGAGCGATAGCGCGTCGCGCGGGATACTTGCCGCAAGTATTTGCGGCGGTTGTGATCTGCCTGTCAGCTGGGCGAGGCTGCGCCGTTCGGCGGGGCAGGCTGGCGAGAACGGGCTGGGGCAGTGACCGGCGTAGGCCGCGTCATCGCCGGAACCAGCGGGTCGCCGGGCAGCCTGGCCGCTCTGCGGTACGCCGACTTGCTTGCCAGCGCGCACGAGGCGATCCTGGTCCCGGTTCTTGCCTGGGAGCCGCCAGGTGGTGACCGGGCAGCCCAGGTCCAGCCAGTCGGCGGCCTGCTGCAGGCATGGCGCGAGATGGCGTACGGTCGGCTCCGCGACGCGCTTGCCGCGGTGTGGGGTGAGGTCCCGTCCGGTCCGCGTGTGCAGCCGCAGGTCGAGCGCGGGCCGGCTGGCTGGGTCCTGGTCAGCGTCGCCGCTCGCCCCGGTGATGTGCTGGTGATCGGGGCCGGGCGGCGCGGCAGGCTGCGGCGCATAGCTGGATGCCGGGTCGCTCGGTACTGCGCGGCCTGCGCCCGGTGCCCGGTGATCCTGGTTCCGCCGCCCGACCTGGCGCGGGAGTTCGGCCGGGGGTGGCTGACGTGGAGGCTTCGGCACAGGTCCCTGACGGCAGCACAGGTCGTCGCCGGACAGCGCAAGGCGGCGGACAGATGATCGGGCGGCGGGCAGGAGGGCCGGCGACGGGACGCCGCGTCGCGTGCCACTGGCGGGTCAGGGCCACCCTCGGCCCGGAACGACTCGAGCCTTCCTCAGCGACGCCAAGAATCCATATGGCTACTGCCCCGACCACGGCACGGGTGTGTCCTGCCTGATCGGAGTCGTCCAGGCCAGCGACTGAGCTGTCATTGGCTGCCGGGCAGCCCCGGGCAACCAGCCGAGGTCACGAACCCGCACTCAACGACTTCGACCTGGTTAGTTTGGCGCCAGGTGGCCCGGGAGATGCTCTGGCCGATGCGGTTGCTGCAGAGGGAAGCTTCGCGCTGTCACAACGGCGGGACAAGCCCATGACCGGCCGGCCGGACCCACCAGCAGGGCGCGATCCTCGAGCGCCTCCACAACGGCACTACCTGTGAAACGCATGGCCGGCGGAGCACGTGCCTAGGGGAGAACCGCCTCGCCCAGGAGAAGAGGTAAGCGTCATGAGCATCATCGACGAGGCGCTGAGCGCCAATGCGACCATGTCCAACAACTACGATCCCGCCCGTGGGAAGCCGCCGGCGCCTCGGATCGCGATCGTCACCTGTGCGGATCCCCGGCTCACCGACATCGTGCAGATGCTGGGTCTCGCCGACGGCGACGCCGACATCATCAGGAACTTTGGCACTGTGATCGATGACGACGCGGTCCGGTCGCTTGTTCTGTCGACCAGGCTGCTCGGCAGCAAAGAGATAATGATCATCAATCACACGGACTGCGGGATGCTCAGGTTCACCGACAGCGAGATGGAGGACCGGCTCCGCAAGGAGACGGGGCAGGCGCCGATTGCGCCGGCCAAGTTCTACAGCTTCACCGATGCCGAGGCGAACACCAAGGAACAGATCCAGAAGGCCAGGTCACATCCTTGGATCTCGCCAGACGTTCCCGTCAGGGGGTTCGTCTATGACGTCAACACAGGACGGCTCAGCGAAGTGTTCCCGGACCGGGAGACCGTCAGCACTTAGTCAGGGCGTCGCCGCCTCGGCGCGATCATGCCGCCCGCATGCTCAATCTCTCAAGCGATCAGGTCGTGACGATCGCGCCAGACGCGCGAGCGGCGGCCGGATCAGCCGGCCGCCGCATCGCCAGTTGACTGATCCTAGATCAGCAACCGGTCGCCGGCTGCTCGAACCCGGGATACGGGTTGAGGTCACCGAAGAAGGTGTAACGCCCGGTCGTGCCGCTCTGTAGCTGCTCCGACGTGGTGTTCGGCGCCTGCCGGGCGAACCATGGCAAGAAGACCTCGTCCTCCGGGTGCCAGTAGCCGTCAGCGTTGACGCCGGCCGTCTGGAAGTAGGGGTTGTGGCCCACGAGCAGACCAATGCCCACCACCGGGTCGCCAGTCTCCATAAGCGAGCTGCAGCCGTACTGCGGGGCAGTCGGAGTTAGCCACGGGTTCACGGTGTTGTTCGTAAACGGGTCGTCGGCCCACTCCGAGATCTCATGGCTGATGGCGTGAATGTCCTGGATGTAGTACCCGTCGGCGCCGTCAGGGCTGGCGGGAGTTGACGATGTCGTCCACGTGCCTGGCTGGGCGTAGGCGGCGTAGGCGTAGGTCTGCACGCCCTGGCTGCCGTTGCCGTCTGTGTTGCCGGCGCCCCTTCCGGTTACGTGCGCAGCCCCGTGGAAGCCGAGCACGCAGCAGTTGGCGAAGTTCTTGCCCTCGTAGAGATAGACGTTGTTCGTCAGGAAGATCGGCAGCGTGCCGGGGTCGATGTGTAGCGAGCTGATCAGACTGTTCATGTGGCTGGAGAACCATGTGATGTTAACGTCGCCGAACGAGTTAAACCCGGGACCGAAGGCCGCGACCACGCCTTGGTTGGCCGGTACCGAGATCGTGACTGCCGGCAGGATCGTCGGCGCGCCGAGCAGAAGGTGGAACGTCGAGCTGCCGACGTCATTGAACTGCGAGCGCATCACGGCGTCCTCGTACTGGGTCGTACCAGCGCCGGAAAGTGGCTGAGCGGCGCTGGTCGCGGTGACCTTGGCGTTCGTCCAGCTGGTGTTCTGGTAGATCGGCGAGTTGGCAATGGGTTGTGCGACGTCGCTCCCGTTGAACTGCTGGCCGTTGGCGAACGTGAAGTTCATCGGGATGATCTCTGTCGGCACTGTGGTCGTACCCGTATAGGTCCGCGGATCGCCATTCCCGACCATGTTGTACCCGTAGGTGACGCCGTTGGTCGGATCGGTGAAGCTGCCGAACCAGTGCGGCACCGTCCGGTCAGTCGGCAGCGGGGTAGCGCCGCCTTGGGTAGTGAACATGGGTTTTCCGGATATCTGCACTGGACCTGGCGGAGACGTCGAAGCCAGAGATGTCCCCGTGGCCGCAAGCAAGCCTCCAAGCGCCACGGCCGATGCCGCCGCTGCCAAGCTCGCAGTTAGACGGCGGGAGCGATGATGTCTCATAGTTTGCTGATTCCTCCCGTAAGCGCGCACGATTGCGCGATACGGTGCACCTCCACTGCGCAGGATGGCGATCACGACAAAGCCGATTACCTGGCAGGCGCGCCTTCCTGCTTGCGGGCACGGTAGGCGGCGACATGCAGCCGGTTGCCGCAGGTTCGGCTGTCACAGTAGCGGCGTGACCTGTTCCTGGAGAGATCCACGAACACGTCCCGGCAGCTAGGAGACTCGCAGCTGCGGATCCGGCGGGCCTCGCCGGCGACGACAAGCCAGGCCAGGCCCATCGCGAAGTGCGCAGCCATCCGGTCAGCGAGCGGTGCCGTCGGCCGGGACACGTGCAGGTGCGGACCACGGCCGTCGTGCGCGAGAATCTGCGGGCTCGCCCCGGTCTGCGAGAGCAGCGCGTTGATCTGGGCGATCGCGCCTGCCTCATCACGGGCCTCGCAGCTGGTGACGATCGCATCAAGCCGAGCTCGGTACTCGCGCGCCATCGGCAGGTCAGCCGTCTTGCCCCGAACACCGGCGAAGGCGTACTTGTCCGCCATCGACTGAACGTCGGCGAGGTCGCGCAGCTCATCTCCGTCGCTGCCGCGGCCGGTGTTGATGAGCTCAACGCAGCCTGCCATGGCCTCGATCTGGTCAGCATCAAAGTGACTTTGACTGCTGTCACCGGCGCCGAGTAGGGTTGTGCTCATGTCAGTACCGTACGGCGAAACGGTCATGACTGCCACCAGCCGCTACGGGACTGACCGGGGCGTAGCCGACCGCAGCGGCGGGCGGCCGGTGCTGACGGCGATCCTGGGCGCCGCGTGCATCTCGTCCTCCGCGATCCTGGTCACACTCGCCAACGTCGGCCCGGTCACGACCGCGTTTTTCCGGTGCGCGCTGGCGTTGCCAATCCTCGTGCCGCTTGCTGTATTTGAGCAGCGCCGGCTCGGGCCGCGGCCGTTGGCTAGCCGGCGGAACGCTCTGCTCGCTGGTCTCTTCCTAGCCGTCGATCTTGTGCTGTGGAATCACGCGATCGCCGACGTCGGCGCCGGCGTCGCAACGGTGCTCGGCAACCTTCAGGTGCTGTTCGTCGCCGCCTTCGCGTGGCTGGTGCTGCGGGAACGGCCGAACCTTCGCTACTTGCTCATGCTTCCGGTGGTACTGGCGGGCGTCGTGCTCGTCTCGGGCATGCTGGGCGGCCACGCGGCCGGGGTACATCCGCTGGCGGGCGTCGGGTTCGGCATCGCCACATCGGCCGCTTACGCGTGCTTCCTGCTGACCCTGCGGAGCACCGGCGGGCAGACGCCGCATGTCGCCGGTCAGCTGGCGGACGCGACCGTGGGGGCTGCCGCCGGTGCCATCATCATCGGCATGGCGCTTGGCGGCCTTCACATCGCCATTTCCTGGCACTCGTTCGGCTGGTTGCTGTTGCTCGCGCTGCTCAGCCAGACGGTCGGCTGGCTGTTTATTACGTCGTCCTTGCCACGGCTGCCCGCTGCTATGTCGTCTCTGCTGCTGCTGCTGCAGCCCGCGGCGGCACTTGTACTCGCCGCGATCGTGCTGCACGAGCAGCCGACGCTCGTGCAGATCGGAGGCGCCCTGCTGGTATGCATCGGCGTGCTGGCGGTGACGTGGGGCACGACGTCGAGCCGCCGCGCCGGACACAGCGGGCGGGCGGAAGCCACGCATTCCCCGGTGGGTCAGGCGCGCACAGCGAACAGCACGTAACCGTAGCTCAGGCCCGTCGCGGCTGGATGACGGCGGAGCCAGTCCCGCGCCACATTGGCCGGGAACTCGATGTGCAATACCGCGGACAGGTCCGCCCGGCTCGCGAAGTCCAGCCGTGACCTGACCTCGTGCCTAGTCGCGCCCCGATCCCGCCACCACGCGTCGACCGCGGCCGCGGTCGCAAGCGGCGGGCGGGAGGCGGAAGTGGCCAGCAACCCCGAGAACTCACCCCACCGATAGTCGTTGTCCACCGCGACCAGGTAGCCGCCTGGCCGGAGTACGCGCAGGACCTCCGCGAGCCCGGCGTCGGTGCCCGGCGGGAAGAAGTAGGCGAACCGGGCGTGCACTACGTCGGCGCTGTCATCGCCGAGCGGGATGTGCTCAGCGGAGCCCGCCAGCACGTCGGCGGTCGGCAGCCCCGTGGTCGCGCGACATGCGGCGGCCCGCAAGGCCGGATCCGGCTCGATCCCAGCGACTCTGGCTGCGTCCGCGGCATACCGCTCGAGCCAGTACCCAGTGCCGCACCCGAGGTCCACGATCGTGCGACCGGCCCACGGGGCGATCTCGCGCATCGCAGTCAGAACGTGCCCGGCCTCGTCGAGCGCCTTGTTCTCGAGCTCGTAGCGGTCCGGGTGGCCGCCGATGTTCGGCGCGAAACGCCAGTCAGAAAACTCGGCGTGTGCGGCCGACGGCGCGCCTGCAACCGGCTGGGTGCCGACGGCGGGTTGCGTGGCTGGGATCACGCCGCATTATCGGCCGGCTTGGGCCGCTGACGCGAATTAGCCCCCTGGTTGCTGGAGCGCGCTTGCGCTAGGCGCCGCGGGCTGCAGCGTGGTGTTTGAGACATGTGACCACAGGGCCAGGTCCTTGTTGAAGACCGAGGCCGCAGCCTCGATGGTCGCGATGCCGTAGCTCTCGGCCTGGCCATGACCGCTGGGAGGCGCGGTGAGGATCACCATCTCGTAGTTGTTCGGGCCGGTGAACGCGCCGATGCTGTTGATGTTCCAGTCAGCAGCACCCGGATACGGGAGCCAGCCGTTCTTGATGTGAAGCTTTTCAACCGACGGCGCACCTGCTGACACTCCCCATCGCTCCGATGCGATGACCTCGGACATGAGCGTGAGCACATAGCCGCGCGAAGCGCTGTTGATCACCGTGCTGTTGGTCAGCACCTGCAGCTGCCTAAGCTCGTCGTGGGCCGTGATCCTCGTGAGCCCCCAGGCAGAGCTATCGAGGACCGTCTGCGTCATGCCTGCCTTGTTGAGGAAGTCCTGGACGTGGCTGACGCCAGTTTCTGCCCACAGGGTGTTTGCAGCGCTGTTGCTGGACTCGGTGATCATCTGAACGGCGAGGTTGCGCTGGGTAGCAGTCAGGTGACTTGGACCGCCTACCTTCAGCAGCAGGGCGCTGAGGATCGTGACCTTGATGACGCTGGCCGCGTAGAAGTGATCAGTGGAGTTCAGCTGGCAGCTCAGGCCATGTGCGGGGTCCGACGCCGCGAGAGCCACAAAGGAACCAGGCCGGGCAGCCAGAACTGACTTGATGCCTGACGAGATCTTCGCGGCGATGTAAGGGTGTTGTGCCGAGGTGCAGATACTCGTGGCCGCGGTCGCATTGGCGGCCGTCACCACCAGTGGCACTGCCGTAGCGGTGCCGATCGCTGCCGCGCACGCGGCGGCTGTCAGCATGGTCTTGAGCGGGCGGCGAGTGCCCCTCATCGCAGCTCCCTAATCGTCGGCTACCACAATGACGCCTGGGGGACCCCTCAGGTTGGCATTGGGATGGACCATATTGCCGCAAATTCTCCGTCGCCGGAAATACCGGCGGCGTGGTGTCGAAAATCAGGCAACGTTGTTCGTGGCACCTCATGAGGGTGGTGCCAACGGCACCCGCGTTATTAGCAGGAGGGATCCGAGATGAAGTACGTGATGCTTATCTTGAACACCGAGGCATCGGGCCAGCTGAGCGACGCAGAGCAGCAGGCCTGGTACGCAGAGATCATGGGCTGGTACGAGAAGCACGGCGCCAGCGGTGTTCTCGCCGACGGAGGTCACCAGCTGCAGGGACCGGAGACGGCCAAGACAGCGCGGGCCAGCGGCGTCACTGATGGTCCGTTCATCGAGTCGAAGGAAGTACTCGGCGGCTACTCGGTACTCGAGGCCGCGAGCGTCGACGAGGCTATCGAGGTCGGCAAGACCTGGCCCGGCGTGGATCGCGGCCTGATCACCATCGAGGTCCGGCCAGTCGTCGAGATGTAGGCCTTGCCTTGAAGACAGGGTCGGCGCGGTCAGCTAGACGGCTGACTCAGCTGGATAGGCGACGGGCGATGAGCTCGCGCTCGGCCGGGTTTGCGGCCAGCGCGAGCGCACGCTCGTTGGCCGCCCGGGCGTCCGAGGTCCGGCCGACAGCGGTGAGCATCTCGGCCCGAACGGCGTGGAACAAGCGGTAGTCGTCCAGCTCGGCGGCGAGCGGCTCGATCTCCGCCAGCGCGGCCTCGGGCCCGGTCACGTACCGGGTAGCCACGGCCCGGTTGAGCCGGACGACCGGGGACGGCGTCATCACTTGCAGCCTGTCGTACAGCAGCCGGATCTGGTGCCAGTCTGTCTCGGCATAGGCTGGCGCGGCTGAATGCAGCGCGGCGATCGCCGCCTGCACCTGGTACGGGCCTGGCTGGTGCATAGCGATCGCCCGGTCGAGCAAGCCCGTTGCCTCGGCCGCCAGCCCGCCGTCCCACCGGCTACGGTCCTGGTCCGCGAGCCGGATCAGGCGCCCCCACCCGTCGAATCGGGCCGCCGCGCGCGACTCGTGCAGCAGCAGCAGCGCCAGCAGCCCGAGCGCCTCCGGCTCGCGTGGCATCAGCCGATGCAGCAGCCGCGCGAGCGACACAGCCTGGCTCGCGAGGTCACGGCGAGCGGGCGTGCGCCCGGCGCTGGCCAGGTATCCCTCGTTGAAGACCAGGTAGACCACGGCGAGCACGGCCGCCAGCCGTCCGCCCAGCTCCTCGGGTTCCGGAATGCGCACGGTGACGCCCGCATCGCGCAGCGACCGTCGGGCGCGCGACAGCCGCTGTCCCATGGCCTGCTCACTGACCAGGAACGCGGCCGCGATCTCCGCAGTCGTCAGACCGCACACGGCGCGCAGCGTGAGCGCGATCTGGGAATCGGTCGGCAGCGCGGGGTGACAGCACGCGAATACCAGGCTCAGGAGGTCGTCGTCGGCCTCGTCGCCGCCAGGCTCGCCGGGCCCGCCCGCTGTGCGCTCGGCCGTAACGGCGAGCAGCGCAAGTTTCTCCCGCCCGGCCTTGGCCCGGCGCTGCTGGTCGATGGCCTTGTGCCAGGCCGTAGTCGTCAGCCATCCGCCAGGGTTGGGCGGGACGCCCTCGGTCTGCCAGTGCTCGAGCGCTTCGACGAAAGCGTCCTGAACGAGTTCCTCCGCCAGGCCTACGTCACCGAGGCGCCGAGCCAGGGTCGCGCGCAGGCTGGTGGCTTCGGCCCGGTAGGTCCGTTCCAGCGTCTCGGCATCCACGACGGCAAGTCTGGCAAATCGCGCCAGCGCGCGCACCCGTCAGGCTGGGGCCCCGCCGCGGCCTGCGCCGCCGCGAAATCGCGACACGCCCTCGACGACGCCCGGATCTGCCAGCGTTGCCATCCCGTGGCTGAACTCGTTCGCCATCGCGTCGTCGTTGCCGAGTGACATGGATTCCAGAGCCGAGGCCCGATCGCTGCGCATGCACACCTGGGGGAAAGCTGCGATCTGGCGGGCGAGCATCTCGGCTTCCTCGCGCGCGTCGCCGTGCTTCACGAGGCGCGAGACCAGGCCCATCTCGTAAGCTTCACCAGCCGGGAGCGCCCGGCCGGTCAGGATCAGGTCCAGTGCGCGGCCGAGGCCGACGATCTGCGGCAGGCGGACCGTCCCCCCGTCGATGAGCGGGACGCCCCAGCGGCGGCAGAACACGCCGAAGACCGCGTCTTCCTCTGCTACCCGCAGGTCGCACCACAACGCCAGCTCGAGTCCGCCAGCGACCGCGTGCCCGGCGACCGCCGCGATCACGGGCTTGGAGAGCCGCATCCGGCTTGGCCCCATCGGCGCCGTGCCGGCGGACTCGGTCCGGTTGCCGCGCGAAGTGCCAATCGCCTTCAGGTCGGCGCCGGCACAGAAGGTGCCTCCGGCTCCGAACAGGACAGCGACGGACGCGTCGCTGTCGGCGTCGAAGTCGGCAAACGCCTCGGCGAGCGCGGCAGCCGTGGGACCGTCGACGGCATTGCGCACCTCAGGGCGATCCAGGATCACGGTGGTAACCGGACCAGCGCGGTCGACCCGGACCGGGCTGGTCCGGGCTGGCGTGTGCCCGCTGCCACCCGAGTGGGCCGGCCTGGCGGCACTCGGGGTGGACACGGCTAGCCGACCTGCCAGGTGTCGCTGCCGGCCAGCAGGTCGGCGAGGTCGCCGTCGCCCTGCTTCTGCCTGGCCGCCTCGATCTGGGCCGACATCTCCTCGTCGTAGCTAGGCCGCTGAACTGCGCGGAACACTCCTATCGGCGTGTGCGCGAAGTCCGAGCTGTCCAGTCGGGAGAGTGCGAACGCGTAGGAAGGATCGGTCGTGTGCGCGTCGTGCGAGAGCAGCGAGGCAGCGTCGGCCTCCGCCACTGGCACGGCCTCGAGCCCGCCATACCGGCCGGCACGAAGCCCCATCCCGGCATCGGCGCCGAAGCGGATGGGCTCGCCGTGCTCAAGCCGGACAATTCGCTCCTCTCGCTGGCCGGGCTCGGTGATCGGCAGGAACGCGTCGTCGTTGTAGATCGGGCAGTTCTGGTAGATCTCCACGAACGCGGTGCCCTTGTGATCGGCGGCAGCGCGCAGCACGCTGGTCAGGTGCTTGCGGTCGGAGTCGATGGTCCTCGCCACGAAGCCGGCCTCGGCGCCGATGGCCAGCGAGATCGGGTTGAACGGTGTGTCCAGCGAGCCGAATGGCGTGGACTTGGTGACCTTGCCCTGCTCGGACGTGGGCGAGTACTGGCCCTTGGTCAGGCCGTAGATCCGGTTGTTGAACAGCAAGATCTTGATGTTCACGTTGCGCCGCAGCGCGTGAATGATGTGATTGCCGCCTATAGACAGCGCGTCGCCATCGCCGGTGATCACCCAGACCGACAGGTCGGGCCGGGAGGCGGCGAGACCAGAAGCGATAGCGGGAGCCCGGCCATGGATCGAGTGCATCCCATAACTGTTGACGTAGTACGGGAGACGCGACGAGCAGCCGATCCCGGAGACGATCACGAGATTCTCCCGCGGGATCTCCAGCTCGGGCAGGAACCCCTGGAAGGCAGCAAGGATGGCGTAGTCGCCGCAGCCTGGGCACCAGCGGACTTCCTGGTCGGACTTGAAGTCCTTCATGGACTGCTTCTCGTCGGCCTTGGGTACCAGGGTCAGAGAGCCGAACCGGTGCTGCGGCTCGGGGAACTCGGCGTCGTTGCCAGTCCCGCTCGATGCTGCCCTGTCAGACATTGCTGATCACATCCTGGATAACGTTCGCTAGCTCGACGGCCTTGAAGGGCAGACCGCGCACCCGGTTGTAGGAGACCACGTCGACCAGGTAGCGGCCGCGCAGCAGCAGCGCAAGCTGGCCCAGGTTGATCTCGGGCACCAGCACCTTGTCGTAGGACCGCAGCACCTCGCCGAGGTTGGCCGGGAACGGCGACAGGTGTCGCAGGTGCGCCTGGGCCACCGAGCCGCCCGCCGCACGGATCCGGCGTACCGCCGCGCCGATCGACCCGTAGGTCGAGCCCCAGCCGAGGACGAGTACACGCGCGCTGCCATCGGGGTCGTCGACCTCCACCGGCGAGATGTCCCCAGCGATGCCGTCGATCTTGGCCTGGCGCAGACGCACCATCGTGTCGTGGTTGTCCGGGTCGTAGGAGATGTCACCGGTCCCGTCGGCCTTCTCGATGCCGCCAATGCGGTGCTCAAGCCCCGGCGTCCCTGGTACTGCCCACGGTCGTGCCAGGGTCTTCGGGTCGCGCTGGAACGGCAGGAACGGGGGGCCGTCAGTCCCGTCGACGACCACGTTCCCGCTTGCGAATTTGAATTCATCCCGCAGCTTGGGCAGCCCGTCCACTGTCGGAATCCGCCACGGCTCTGACCCGTTGGCGAGATACCCGTCGGACAGGATGATCACTGGCGTGCGGTACTTCACCGCGATCCGCACCGCCTCCATCGCGGTGTCGAAGCAGTCAGCCGGCGTCGATGGCGCGACGATCGCGACCGGCGACTCGCCGTTCCGCCCGAAGAGCGCCATGAGCAGGTCGGCCTGCTCGGTCTTGGTCGGCATGCCAGTCGACGGCCCGGCCCGCTGGATGTCGCAGATGATCAGCGGCAGCTCGACCGAGACAGCCAGTCCGATCGTCTCCGCCTTCAGGCACATGCCGGGCCCGGACGTCGTCGTCACGCCGAGGCCGCCGCCGAAGGACGCGCCGAGGGCCGCGCCGACGCCGCTGATCTCGTCCTCGGCCTGCATGGTGCGGACGCCGAACCGCTTCAGCTTGGACAGCTCGTGCAGGATGTCGGAGGCCGGGGTGATCGGGTAGGAGCCGAGGAACAGCGGCAGCCCCGAGCGCCGGGACGCGGCGACCAGACCGTAGGACAACGCGGTGTTGCCGGTGATGTTCCGGTACCGGCCGGGGGTGAGTGCAGCGGGCTTGACCTCGTACTGGACCGAGAACGCCTCGGTCGTCTCGCCGTAGTTCCAGCCTGCCTGGAAGGCGGCCTTGTTGGCGGCCAGGATCTCGGGCCGTGCGGCGAACCGCGAGTCCAAGTACTTGAACGTGCCCTCGATGGGCCGGTTGTACAGCCACGACAGCAGGCCGAGAGCGAACATGTTCTTCGCCCGCTCAGCGTCCTTACGCGTGATGTCGAAGTCCTCGAGCGCCTTGACCGTGACCGACGTGATCGGGATGGCGTGCAGCCGGTAGGCCTCAAGCGCGCCGTCTTCCAGCGGGTTCGCCTGGTAGCCAACCTTGGCCAGATTGCGCTTGGTGAACTCATCGGTATTGGCGATGATGTCCGCGCCGCGTGGCACGTCGTCGAGGTTGGCCTTCAGGGCCGCCGGGTTCATCGCGACAAGCACGTCGGGTGCGTCACCCGGGGTGAGGATGTCGTGGTCGGCGAAGTGCAACTGGAAGCTAGACACGCCAGGCAGCGTGCCAGCAGGCGCGCGGATCTCGGCCGGGAAGTTCGGCCACGTGGACAGGTCGTTGCCGAAGGCCGCAGTCTCCTGGGTGAACCTGTCCCCGGCGAGCTGCATGCCGTCGCCGGAGTCGCCGGCGAACCTGATGATGACACGATCGAGCTGCTGGACCTGCTTGGTCACAGTCTCTCGGCCTCCTTCACGCGCCGAGGCCGGGTACTGCCGCGGTGACGGCGTGCATCACTATGTGGATATCTCGTTAGCTGGGTTCAGTTGATGCCTGTTGTTGGTGCCTGCTCATCGTGACGCTGTGGTGGATAGGCTTCGTCTCCGGATGGCGTCGCTGCGTCCCCTGCCGAGACTACGGCCTGCGTCGTCCTGGGCGTCCCCGCCGCCACGGCAGAGCGCCCGCGTCGCACGCACCCCCTGCCGATGCTAGAACCCCATTCTAATACAGAAGCCATAACTTCCGGTTCGCTCTCTCTTATACGACGCGCTCCGCAGTTGGGCGGTTCACCGGTGGGCTCCCCGGTATCGCAGCGTGCGAACTTTGCCGATCTAACCGGCAAAGCAGTGCGAGTCAATTACCTAGCGTGTCAGTTTCGTAACGCTGCGGCGCGTCAGACTCGCAATCCTGCCAGTCGGGCGTGCTGCGTCGCGCAGCGCCTGGCTTTCTCAGCGGTATGCGCTGAAAAAGCCAGACGATGAGGCGATCGCTGAAAAAGCCAGGCGCCGAGCTGATAGCTGGCCGTCAGTCAGGAGTTTCCCGGCTCACGGCGGCGGCCAGGTCGACGAGCTGGGCGAGAGTATCGAGCCGCTGTCTGCTGTCCCCGCCAAGCTTGGCCTGCAGGGTCGTGACGCCCGCGCCCTGGTACAGACGCAGCCGCTCGGTGATCATCGCGGGCGTACCGACGAGGTTCGTCCTGGCGCCTATTTCGATTGGCACGCGGTCGGCTGCCTCATCGCGGCGGCCCGCGAGCCATAGCGCCTGCACGGCCTCGACGTCGGCACCGTAGCCCTGCCGGCTAAACGCGGCGTTGTAGAAGTTCTGGCTCTTCGAACCCATCGCGCCCAGGGTGAAGGCGTAGCCGCGAGCGTGCCGCCGTGCGGCTACTGCGGCCGCGTCTTCGTCTGCGCTGAACTCGACGGCGACCGGAATGACGAGATCGAGGTCGGTCAGTTGCCGGTTCGCGTTGGCTGCGCCTGCCCGCAGCCGGTCGAGGAAGACGTCAGCGTGCTCGGGCATGAAGGCGTTGCCGATCCAGCCGTCGGCCACTTCACCGGTCAGCTCGAGGTTGCGCGGCCCGAGCGCAGCGACATAGACGGGCACGGTCGCCGGGGGCAGCATCGATCGGATTGCGCGGCCCTGGCCGCCTGGCAGCGGCAGTTGGTAAGCACGGCCCTGGTGGTTCAGCCGCTCGCCGGCCGCGACCATCCGCACGATCTCGATGGTCTCGCGCGTCACGCCAAGCGGCGCGTCGAACCTGACTCCGTGCCAGCCTTCCATCACCTGCGGCCCGCTGGTGCCGATGCCGAGACGGAACCGGCCACCAGACAGCAGTTGCAGCGACATCGCCGACATCGCGAGCATCGCCGGGGTGCGGGCGCCGAGCTGGACTATCGCTGAGCCCAGGCTGATCCGCTCGGTCTGCGCCGCCAGGAACGCCAGCGGGGTCAGCGCGTCCTGGCCCCAGGCCTCGGCGACCCAGACCGAGGTGGCACCGATCCGCTCGGCGTCGCGGACGAACTCCGCGTCCTGCCGCGACGCCACCTGAGCTGCGATGCCTATCTGCATGCCCTCATTGTCACGCTAGGGCCGTGCGCTGGGCGCGGCGTACCATGCAACCGTGGAAGCTGCCGAGCTCAGATATGCGGACTGCCCGACGACCGAGGCTGAGCTGAGTATCGATGCGCCGCCCGCGACTGTCTGGCCGCTGGTCTGCGATATTCAGACGCCGGCCGAGTTCAGTTCGGAGTTCCAGGGCGGCCAGTGGATCGGCGGCGCCACCGGCCCGGTGCTGGGCGCGCGCTTCCGCGGCCGTAACTTTCACGAGGCGCGCGGCACGTGGGAGACAGAGTCGACCATCTGCGAGTTCGAGCCGGAGCGGGTCTTCGGCTGGGCAGTCGGCGACCCCGAGGTTCCGGCGGCGCGCTGGCGGTTCGTGCTGGAGCCCGAGGGCTCTGGTACGCGCCTCCGGCAGTGGATGCAGATGGGTCCGGGCGAGAGCGGCATCAGCGATCTCATTGCGCAGATGCCCGATAAGGAGCACCGCATCCTGCGCCGCCGCCTTGCGGAACACCAGGCGAACATGATCGCCACCCTGACCGGCATCAAGGACCGTGTCGAGGCCATCAGCGCAGAATGAATTTGTGCACGGCGTTGGCGAAGCCCTCGTGGTCGTTCGGCCTCGTCACCCGCCGTGCGGCCCGCTTGACTTCGGGGCTGGCGTTACCCATCGCGATGCTGAGGCCTGAGTGGGCGAACATCAGCACGTCATTGGGCTGGTCGCCGATCGTCGCTATCTCCTCGGGTGCCAGCTTGTACTTGGCCGCCAGGTACCGGGCGACCTCGCCCTTATTGGCCTTGGGGTGCGTCACGTCGAGGTAGTACGGCTGCGATGCCGCGGCGGTCACGTGATCGCCGAACTTGTCGTGCACGGCCTCGGCTGCCTTGGCAACGGCTTCGGTATCGTCGCTCACGCCGACGAGCTTGGCCACGTTGCTTGTCAGCGCCCGCACGCCGCCGTCCGGCATGATCTTCGGCTCGAACTTCACAGTCCAGGTCTCGCGCGCGACGTGCGCGCCATCAGCCTTCGGCACATACCAGTCGGCACCGCGGTAAACCCAGACGTCGAGCTTGAAGGACCCCATCATCTCCGCCACCGGCATGACGAGGTCCTCGGGCAGCACCCGCTGCTCGAGCACGGACAAGTGCCGGTCAACGATCAGGCCGCCGTTGAAGGCCGCGATGGGCGTGCGGATGTCGAGCGGCTCGATGAGCATGGCCATGCCGCGCGGCGGCCGCCCGCTGGTGATCGCGAAGATGACGCCGGCCTCATGCAGGTCGTGCACGGCGGCGATCGCCTTGTCCGTCAGCTTCTTGTCCGACGTGACGAGCGTGCCGTCGACGTCGGCGAGCAGCAGCTTGATCCTCGGCGCGCTCTCTGCGCTCGCCGCTCGCATCGCCCGCATGGTGCTTGCAGCGACCACCGCACTCATCGCGTTCACCGCGTACCCCCAGCGGCCGACTCGGCCTCGGTCGTCACGTAGGCGTCGATCACATCGCGATACCGGCCGGCGATCCGTTCGACAGTCTCGGCGCGAGAGTCCTTGTGCGCCAGGTAGTCCTTGAGCGCCTGCTCCCACAGCGTCCGGCCGACAGCGAAACCATCGAAGCCATCGACCGAGGCGCCAATCCTGACCCACTCAATGACCTGCGGCTCGTCGGCGCCGCGGCCGAGCACGATGCACTTGACGCCAACTCGTCCCTCCGAGCGTGCCTGCGTCACTACTTCCTCGCAGGCTGACCGGCTGTCCAGTCCTTCGATCTTCCAGATGTCGGGCTCGACACCACCTGCCTGCAGCGCGGCGATCGTCGCGACGACGAGATCCGGCCGCAATTTCCTGTCGTACTCTCGCTGATCGCCGCCGAACCGGTCCAGCTGTGTCTTAGTGGCTGGCACCAGCAGCTCGAACAGGAACTTGCGATCGCGGTCTCGGAGCCAATGGCTCAGCCGAGCCAGCCGCTCGGTCTGGCGCCGGTTGAGGTCCGGGTCACCGTCGGGGTTGTAGCGGACCAGCACCTTGGCGAACGCCGGATCGAACGACTCGATGTGCGCCCCGAAGTCATCGCCGTACTGAAACTCAAACTCCTCTTGACCGGACCGCTCCACCGGCATCGCGAGGACCACGCCCTCTTCCTTGGCCAGGCGCGCGACCCCCGCTCCGAACTCCTCGTCCACGAGGACGCCGCATGCCTCAGCCGGGGCGCCCGCGGCCAAGGCCCGGACGTGCGCGTCGAAGATAATTTCCTTCACCCCGATGATGCCGTCCCGGACCTCGGCTGGAACCGGCTCGGTGGCTCCGAACAGGTCGTGCTCGAACGAGCCACGATGATCGAATGCCATCAAGTAGAGCGGCTTGTCGTATCCCAGTGTCATGGGCATCTCCTGCGCACAGCGATCACTTCAGGCAGAGTTGGGCAGGTGCCAGTGGAACGGCGCGATCAGCTTCTCGACCGACGCCGGCCCCCACGAGCCACGTGCGTACGGCTCGACTGGCGGCGGGTTCTCCAGGAGTGGCTCGGAGATCTCCCATAGCCGGTTGATGCCGTCGGAGCTGGTGAACAGCGACTGGTCGCCGATCATCGCGTCGAGGATCAGCCGCTCGTAGCCCTCGAGCGCGTTGGCTGCGGCGAACGAGTCGGCGTACTTGAAGATCATCTTCTCGCTACCCAGCGACATCTCCGCGCCTGGTTCCTTGGCCAGGAACTTCGCGGTGATCGAGCCAGGGTCGGCGAAGTCGATGATGATCTCGTTCCGCCGCCCGTCCGGGATGTCCTTCCGGTGCGCCTTGAACATCCGCAGCGGCGGCTCGTGGAAGCCGAGCGTGATGACCTGTCGGCCGGCCCCGAGGCTCTTGCCCGATCGCAGATAGAACGGCACGCCGTGCCAGCGCCAGTTGTCCACCTCGGCCCGCACCGCGACCATCGTCTCGGTCTGCGAATCCGGTGCGACGCCGGGCTCCTGCCGGTACCCCTCGTACTGTCCGCGGACCACATGCCGGACGTCGATCGGCTTCAGCGCATCGAACACCTTGGCCTTTTCTGTGCGCAACTGCTGCGCTGTCAGCGCCGTCGGCGGTTCCATCGCGACGAAGCCCAGCACCTGGAACAGGTGCGTCACAATCATGTCCCGGTAGGCGCCGGTCTTGTCGTAGAAGTCGGCGCGGCCCTCGATCGAGAGCGTCTCCGGTACGTCGATCTGCACGTAGGCGATATGCGACCGGTTCCAGATCGGCTCGAACAGGCCATTGGCGAACCGGAACGCGAGGATGTTGTCGACCGACTCCTTGCCCAGGAAGTGGTCGATCCGGAAGATCTGCGACTCGTCGAACACCGCGTGCACGGCGTTGCCGAGTTCGATCGCCGATTTCAAGTCCGTGCCGAAGGGCTTCTCGATGATGACCCGCGATCTGTCACCTGCCATGCCAGCCGCGCCGAGCATCCTGACCACCGACGAGAAGGCGGCCGGCGGTACCGCGAGGTGGAAGAGGCGGCCGACCTCGCCGCCGATCTCCTTCTCGGCGCGCGCGACCTCGTCCTTCAGGGGGCCGTAGTCGTCGGGATCGGCGGGCGCAAACGACAGATGCCGCTGGAACTCGGTCCAGCAGTCAACTTCGGTGTCCGGCTTGCTGATGCAGAAGTCCTGTGCGGCTTGCTTCGCGTGGGCCCGGAACTCCTCGGTGCTCAGCGCGAACCTGGCCGGCGACGACCCGATGATGCGGTAATTGTGCGGCAGCAGCCCGGCCGCGGCGAGGTGAAACAGGCCTGGTAGCAGCTTGCGCTTGGCCAGGTCGCCGGTCGCGCCGAACAGCACGATCACGTGATCATCGGGGCGACGGAGGTCGCCGCGCTCCGCTGCCCTGCTGGCTGTGATTGCGGTTTTGCCGGTAATGACTGCGGTCATGACGTCCTCGTGATCGGAAGGGGGGTTGTCGGCCCGAGGTCGCGGCGCTGCGTGATACGGCCTACATGACGGTGCCTACCTGACGTTACCTGCGTGACAAGGGCTAACGGTCCGGTGGAGCCGCGTCGGCGTCGGCGAGCACCAGAGATCGTGTCGCCACTACCCGGCCGGCGGGAATGGACTCGTCTCCGGCCAGCAGCTTGGCCAGCGGATCCCGCTTGTCGCTGCCCGTGACCAGCCATAGGAGCTGATCGGCGCGGGTCAGGGCTGGATAGGTGAGCGTCATGCGGCGATGGCCCTGATACGGCTGCGTCACTGCGACCAGGGCGTCGGTGACCTTGAGCACCGGGTCGCCTGGCACCAGTGATGCCGTGTGGCCGTCCGGGCCGAGGCCGAGGTGCACCAGGTCAAACCGTTGCGGCAGCACCGTGGCGTACTCGACCGCGGCCTCGTCCAGATCCAGATCATTGACGGGCATCGGGTGCACGCGCGCGGGTGCGTCGCCGATGCTCTTCCGCAGCTGCGTCAAGTTGCGGTCGGGATCACCCTCGGCCGCGACTCGCTCATCGACCTGGAACAGCTCGACGTCAGCCCACGGCACGTTCTCCTTGGCCAGTTCGGCGAACATCACCCACGGCGTGTGACCGCCGCTGACCGCGAACGTGAACCGCCCGTGGTCGGACACCGCCGCTCGCGCCCGCGCGGCCACGTAACCGGCCGCCCGCACGGCGACGGCGGCCGGATCCGGCGAAACCTCAAGCTCGTGCCGCACCGCTTACTCTTTCTTCTCCGCGTGGCCGCCGAACTCTGAGCGCATCGCGGAGAGGATCTTGTGGGTGAAGTCACCCTGCCCGCGCGATTCAAACCGTTCGTAGAGCGCGGCGGTGATCACCGATGCCGGAACGCCTTCCTCGACGGCGGCTAGCACCGTCCACCGACCCTCGCCGGAGTCTGACACCCGTCCGGCGAAGCTGCTCAGGTCAGGATCCTGGGCGAGCGCAGCGGCCGTGAGGTCGACCAGCCACGAGCTGATGACCGAGCCTCGGCGCCAGACCTCTGCGACCTCGCCGACGTCTATCTGGTACTGGTAGGCCTCCGGGTCGCGCAGCGGCGCTGTCTCCGCGTCCAGCTCCTGCTGGTGCAGGCCCGCGTCGGCGGACTTGATGATGGACAGGCCCTCGCCGATCGCAGCCATCATGCCGTACTCGATGCCGTTGTGGACCATCTTGACGAAGTGGCCAGCGCCGTTCGGGCCACAGTGCAGGTAGCCGTGCGGCGCGGTGCTATGGGCGAGGCTTTGGCCGGGCGTCTTCTCGGCGCTGCCCTCGCCTGGCGCGAGCGTCTTGAAGATCGGGTTGAGGTGCTGGACCGGCTCCTGCTCGCCGCCGATCATCAGGCAGAAGCCGCGCTCCAGGCCGAACACGCCGCCGCTGGTACCGACGTCGACGTAGTGGATGCCTTGGGACTTCAACTGCTTCGCGCGCTCGATGTCGTCGCGGTAGTACGAGTTGCCGCCGTCGATGACGATGTCACCCGCGGCGAGCAGCGGCTTGAGCTGGTCCAGCGTCGACTGCACGACAGCGGCGGGGACCATGATCCAAATGGCGCGCGGCTGCTCGAGCTGGCTGACGAAGTCGGCCAGGCTGGTGGTGCCGTCAGCGCCTTCGCCTGCGAGTTGCTTGACCACGCCCGGACTGCGGTCATAAACGACGCAGCGGTGCCCGTCGCGCATGAGACGGCGCACCAGGTTCGAGCCCATCCGCCCGAGCCCGATCATGCCGAGCTGCATGGGCTTATCTGTAGGCATCGCGGTTAGCCTTCCAATCTTTTGATTCTGGGAACGGGGCCGTTATTTGCTGCCCGCCAGTGACCGGTAGCGGCGGATTAGCGCGTTGGTGGACGAGTCATGACGCAGCTGCGGTTCATGGGTGACCTCTAGCTCGGGCGCAATCTGGCTGGCGAGCACCTTGCCCAGCTCGACCCCCCACTGATCGAAGGAGTCAATCTGCCAGATCGCGCCCTGGGTAAACACACTGTGCTCGTAGAGGGCAATCAGCGAGCCGAGCAACCGCGGCGTGAGCACATCGACGAGCAGGACGTTCGTCGGCCGGTTCCCTGGCATGACCCGGTGCGGAACGACGTGCTCAGGCGTACCCTCAGCCCGGACCTGCTCTGCGGTCTTGCCGAACGCCAAGGCCTGGGCCTGGGCGAACACGTTGGCCGACAGCAGGTCGTGATGGTTCCGGAGCGGGTTAAGCGACCTGCCGAATCCAATGAGATCGACAGGGATCAACCGCGTTCCCTGATGAATGAGCTGATAAAAGCTGTGCTGGCCATTCGTGCCCGGCTCGCCCCAAAACACTTGACCGGTCGGGTAGTCGACCGGCTGTCCGGTGATGGTGACGCTCTTGCCGTTGGACTCCATAGTGAGCTGCTGGAGGTAGGCCGGGAAACGCTTGAGGTACTGGTCGTAGGGCATCACTCCGACAGTCTCGGCCCGGAAAAAGTCGGAGTACCAGACGCAGAGCAGACCCATCAGCACCGGCAGGTTCTGCGCTAGCGGCGCCGTGCGGAAGTGCTCGTCCATCGCGTGGAAGCCCGCGAGCATCTCCTCGAACCTGTCCGGGCCGACCGCGATCATGGTGGATAGGCCGATCGCCGAATCCATCGAGTAGCGCCCGCCGACCCAGTCCCAGAAGCCGAACATGTTGTCGGTATCGATGCCGAAGGCCGCGACCTTCTCAGCGTTCGTCGACACCGCCACGAAGTGCCGAGCGACCGCGCGCTCGTCGCCGAGCTGGCCAACTACCCAGTCACGCGCCGAGGTGGCATTCGTCAGCGTCTCCAGCGTGCTGAAGGTCTTGGACGAGATGATGAAGAGCGTCTCGTCGGCGTTCAGGTCCCTGGTCGCCTCGATGAAGTCGGTGGAGTCGACGTTCGAGACGAACCGGAATGTCAGCCCGCGATCGGAGTAGTAACGCAGCGCCTCGTACGCCATCACCGGGCCGAGGTCTGATCCGCCGATGCCGATGTTCACCACGTTACGGATTTGCTTGCCCGTATACCCCGTCCACTCGCCGGACCGGACCCGATCGGCGAACGTGCTCATGCGGCCGAGGACCTCGTGCACCTCGCGGACCACATCCACGCCGTCGACGACCAGGGAAGCGGTCGCCGGCATCCGCAGTGCCACATGCAACACCGGGCGGTCTTCCGAGACGTTGATGTGCTCGCCACGGAACATGGCGTCGCGCCGCTCCGGCACGCCCGACTCTTCGGCCAGGTCGACGAGCAGCCGTATGGTTTCGTCCGTGATGCGGTTCTTGGAGTAATCCAGGTAGATGCCCTCGGCCTCGGCGGTCAGCCGTTCGCCGCGGCTCGGGTCCTCCTGGAACATCTCGCGCAGATGACGGTCGCCGATCTCGGCGTAATGACGCTCGAGCGCCTGCCAGGCCTTGCGCTCGCGCAGCGGCCGAACGTCCGTCATGTCGTCTCCTTCGACGCCGACTTACATCAGTACGGTCTATCCCAGCACGCTCGCGGGGTGCCGTGCGGCCCGGCCCGACGAATCCTCGGTGAACCATGCTCGCGGTGAACCCAATGTGTGCGCCGGCCGTTGGTGAGGGAATGAGCGCTGACATGGAAACGAGGATGGCCATGCCGGACGAAACCCGTGCTCGGCGCGGGCTCCTGCTTCGGATAGTGGGAGCTGGACTGCTCTGGGCCACAGCGGCTATCCACCTGGACCTGTATCTAACTGGATATCGGAGTATTCCCACCATCGGGTGGCTGTTCCTACTGCAGGTGATCACAGGGTTCGCGCTGGGTGCGCTGGTGCTGGTATCTGGTCAGCCGGCTGGTGGCGGCCGCTGGCGCGCTGTTCGCGCTGTCGACTCTCGGTGGCTACCTGCTCACGGTCCAGTTCGGGCTGTTCGGCTTCCGCGAGATCCGCACCACTGCTGGCATCGTGGCAGGGATCCTGGAGGTTGCGGCATTTGTGGCGCTCGCGGTGTATGCGGCGCTGCCCGACCCGAAGCCGGGCCGTCGGCTAGCCTTCAGTCAGTTGCCCAGCGTGAACCTGGCCCAGGCCAGCCTGGGCGCGGCTGCCGTTGCCGTAGTGGCCTTCGGGCTGCTGGCCGGGGCGCTTGCTTTTGCGGGCGGCTCCACTGCCGGGTCAGCGGGAGGCGGCACCGCGGCGGGCTCGGCGCTGCGGACCGCGCAGATCGGCGGCGTGACCGTGCTGGTCAACGCACAAGGCCGCACTCTCTACTCGTTCGCACCGGATACCAGCACCAAGTCAGCTTGTAACGGCTCGTGTGCCGTCTACTGGCCGCCGGTCAATGGGCCGCAGACGGCGGGAGCGGGCGTGACTGGTCACCTGGCCACGATCAAGAGGGCCGACGGATCGACGCAGGAGACTTATAACGGGCACCCGCTCTATACCTATGTCGGCGACTCTGGCCCGGGCCAGGCCAACGGAAACAACCTCAACCTCAATGGTGGGCTCTGGCACGACGTACCGGCCAGCGGCTGACGCTATGCCCGCTTGCCGCGAAGGCGAGGGGAAGGGTTGCGCGACGCACTACCGGTAATTGACGAATTGCAGGGCGATGTCCAGGTCCTTGCCCTTGAGCAGGGCCTGGATGTCTTGCAGTTCGTCTTTCTTCTTCGACGAGACTCGCAGTTCGTCGCCCTGGACCTGCGCCCGGACGCCCTTGCCGCCCTCGTCGCGGATGATCTTGGAGATCTTCCTTGCGTCGTCCTGGGAGATGCCCTCCTTGAGACCGACGTGCAGTCGGTACTCCTTGCCGGAGAGCTTGGGCTCATCGGCGTCCAGGATCTTCAGCGAGACGGACCGTTTGACCAGCTTGTCCTTGAAGACGTCCAGCACGGCGTTGGCCCGCTCCTCGCTGTTGGCCTTGATCTCCACCGCTTCCTTACCGGACCAGGCAATAGAGGCGCCCACGCCGCGGAAGTCGAAGCGAGTGCCGACTTCCTTGACGGTCTGGTTGAGCGCGTTGTCGACTTCCTGATGATTGATCTTCGAGACGATGTCGAAGGAGGATTCGGCTGCCACGGGCATCAGGCTATCGCCGGGACGGCGCAGGTGTAGTAACCGCGATGCTGAAGTAACAAGCGGGTTCCGCTATCCTTCACAGTGCCCGTTCTGCGGAACGGGGTACGGCAGGTTGCCCGAGTGGCCAAAGGGAGCGGTCTGTAAAACCGTCGGCTCAGCCTACGTTGGTTCGAACCCAACACCTGCCACCATCCAGCCACAACAGCCCCTGACCTGTATGAATGCGGTCAGGGGCTGATCGTTTCCATGAGCAGCCTAACTTGCTGTCGAAAGCTGGAGGCTGTAGTCGAGCACCACCATGTATTGGGCCCTGCTAGTCGTCCAGGCTGCCCATGGTCAGGTTGACGGTTGTACCTGTCATGCCGCTCGCTCTGTCCGATGCCATGAAGACCGCCATGCTCGCCACCTCGCCGAGCGTCATGAGCCGTCGCGGGTGGGTCCTACTGGCGCCGAAGTCCAACCATTGTTCCCAGGTCAAGCCAGCTGCCTTGGTGCGAGGCGCGAAGACTTCCCTGATCGTGCGTGTCTCCGGCATGCCCTGTGGTCGCAGCCCGACCACGCGAATGCCCTGAGGCGCGAGCTCGGCGGACAGGTCCCTGGTGAGTGCCTCCTTGGCGGCCATCGCCGGACCGTAGCCGCCCACCGACGGAATGCCCATCCGCGAGTGGAGCGCGGTAACGGTCATGATCACCCCAGATTTGTTCGGGATCATGCGCCGGGCGGCAAGGCGCGCGGTTAGGAAGTACGACGTCGTGTAGGCCGCGATCGGCTGGGAGAACTTCCCGGCATCCAGCTCCGCCAACGGCACACCCAGCGTCTCCGTGTCCGGGAAACCGACCGCGTTGAACGAGATATCGACGCGTCCCGCCCTGCCAGTCACGTACTGCAGATGCCTGTCCACAGCCTGCTCGTCGAGCGCATCGATCGTCGCCGCCTCGGCGGATCCGCCGGCGGAAACAATGTCAAGAGCGACCGCGTCGACCGGTGCCCGGACGCGCCCGGTGACAAAAAGCCTGGCCCCCTCGGCCGCGAACGCACGCGCGACAGCGCCGCCGATCGCGCCCCCTGCTCCGTAGACCACCGCGACCTTGTCGTTCACCAGCATCTCGGTACTCCTTCCCCTGGTTCCGGCGCCGGCACGATGCCGGGCGGTTGCAGGCGCACTGCCCTCGTCCATTGCGGTGCCCCGGTGATATGTACCGGTGGGGCCCGGTCAACTCATCTGTCCGCGGCGAACTCCCCGCCGAACCGTCCGGGGCCCGCCACCAGGACCGATGAGTTGGCGTGACCCGGCCGGTATGTATCTGTGAGCAGTGCGGGGTGTGCACCGGCCGGCGCGTACTCCGCATCGTTGCTGGCAACGCCAACGAAGGAGAACCGACATGGGGAAGATCGTCATCAGCACGAACGTCTCGCTCGACGGAGTGGTCCAGGACCCAGACGGTGCGGAGGGCTTCAAGCTTGGCGGCTGGTTCGGCCAGTTCGGGGGCAAGGACCTAGAAGAGTGGGGCAAGGTCGAGTTCGATGAGGCGCTGGGCACCAAGGCCCTGCTGCTGGGCCGCCGCAGCGACGAGTGGTTCGCCGCGCGGTGGCTACCCAAGAGCGGTGCGTGGGCGGACCGGCTGAACAGCCTGCCGAAGTACGTTGTCTCCTCGACACTCGAAGACCCCCGATGGACCAACGTGACGGTCCTCAAAGGTGACGTCGTAGACGAGGTCACGAGGCTGAAGCGGGAACTGGACGGGGACATTGTCGTCTACGCCAGCTATCAGCTCGGACGCACGCTGATGGAGCACGATCTCGTGGATGAGTTGCGCCTGTTCGTCTTCCCTGTGGTGCTGGGGGGTGGCGAGCGCCTCTTCGGCGAGACCAGCGACAAGAAGGCCATGCGCCTGGTCGACACGAGGACCGTGGGCGACGGCCTGCGTCTTCGTCACCTACGAGGTGGTCCGCGTGGCCTAACGGCTGTATCCGGCCGCTGAGGTCGGCTGAGGCCGTGTTGACTGGCTGGCCCGCAGATAGGAACGGGGTGAAATGAGATGGCTACCACTACATGCGCCATTCCGACAGGGCTGAACCTCGGCGACGCGCGATGCGAGGCACTGTTCGCTTCCGCGCTGCAGCCATCGGACGCGCCGTCTGCGGCAATGGTCTCAAAGGCAATCACCGGCGCCGTGCGGCAGTTCGGCGTCGGAGGCTGCGCTGCCCTGATGGCGCAGGAGTTCGGCGACCGCCCCGACGTGGCCGCCAGCAGAATGCGCTGGGTACGACGGATCTGTGGCGCAGCGCTCGAAGACCTGCATGCGTGCCAGGCCGCAAACCCCGCACCACCTGCAGACCCCGGCTGCGAGGGATCCGATGATGACACTAGGCGTACTGCGATCAGGCGGAAGGGCGACGTCCGGGAGGTGGGCAATCCATGTCGGTTAGCGAGGACTTCGAGCGTCAGACCGTCCCGTTGCAGCATGAGTTGCTAGCCCACTGCTACCAGATGCTTGGTTCGGTCCACGACGCCGAAGATCTCGTGCAGGAAACGCTGCTGCGGGCCTGGCGCGCCTACGACCGGTTCGACGACCAGCGTGCGTCGATGCGCACGTGGTTGTACCGAATTGCGACCAACGCCTGCCTGACGGCACTGGAAAGCCGCGCGCGGCGGCCGTTGCCGTCAGGATTGGCCGGTCCGAGCGAGGACGCGACAGCGCCGATGGTGCAGGGACAGGAAGTGACGTGGGTAGAGCCCATACCCGACGCCCTCCTCGGAACCAACGGCGAGGACCCGGCGGCCGTCATCCTGGCCCGCGGCCAGCTGCGGCTGGCGTTGATAGCCGCGATGCAGCTTCTGCCAGGCCCGGCAGCGAGCCATCCTGATCATGCGGGAGGTGCTCGAGTGGCCGGCAGCTCAAGTCGCCATTGCGCTGGACACGACGCCCGCCGCGGTTAACAGCGGTCTCCAGCGGGCCAGAGCCCGGCTGGGCGAGCTGGGGATCGGCGCTGACCAAGTGCACGAACCGGCCAGTGCCGATCGGCGGGCCCTGGTCGACCGGTACGTGACGGCCTTCGTCAACGCCGATCTGACCGCCCTGGCCGGTCTGCTCACCGAGGACGTGGTGCTGGAGATGCCTCCTGTTCTCAACTGGTACACGGGTCGAGAGAACTACGTCCAGATCATGGCTCTTGCCCTTGAAATGCGGGGCACAGACTGGCGGATGCTGCAAGTAGCGGCCAACGGTCAGCCGGCAATCGCGGCCTACGTGCGGAACGGGGCCGGTTATGAGATGCAGTCGCTGCAGGTGCTTTCCGTAGCCGAGTCGGGCATCGCGCGCAACGTTCGCTTCGTCGACCCGGCCGTCTTTGCGGCCTTCGACGTCCCGAACCGACTGGCCGCCGAGCCGGGCTGAGGGTTTGTGACCGCTGACATCACTGGTTCGCCTCATCTTGGCGACCTCCTGCAGGACAGCGTCAACTACGCGCGCAGAACCGTGCGCGCGGTGACGGCCGAGGATCTGTCGCAGCCCACGCCCTGCCGGGAGTGGGACCTTCGCGCCCTGCTGAACCATCTGAATGACTCCTTGCTGACGTTGTCCACCGCCTGCAGGACGGGCAGGGTGGGGCTCGAGCCGTGCCTGCCCGCGGGCTGGAATGACGACGCCCCGCTGGCTACCTTCGACCGATACAGCGCGCTACTGCTGACGGACGGCCCGCGCCGTCGTGCCTGGAGGGGCGTCGTGGTCGTTGATCTGCCACTCGACGAGCGTCTGCTGGTTGCTGCTGGGGCGATCGAGGTCTCGGTGCATGGCTGGGACGTCGGGCAGGCGGTCGGCCGGCCGGATTCGCTGCCGGACTGGCTGGCGTTCGAACTGCTCGCGATCGCCCCGCTCGTGGTGGATGACACCTGCCGCTCCCCGCAATTCGGACCCGCCGTCGCGGTGCCACCGGCGAGCGGGCCTGCCACTCGGCTGCTCGCGTACTTGGGTAGGCAAGAGGTCGCGACCCGGACACACCCGCTTCGCTCCTACTTCTGACCATCTGACGAGGAATTCGGGCGGTCGCCTGGCCAGAACCAGCTCGTCCGTTCGGCTGAACAGGTCAGGATTCGAGAAGCGCCGGTCACCGAGCCTCACCTAGCGTCAGCGGCATGACTTCAATCGAATCTGTCACCCTCGAAGTAGCCGACGTCCCGGCCGCCGACCTCTTCTACACCGCCGCCTTCGGTCTGGGCTCCCAACTGCGCTTGCGTGCCTCGGAGGTACCCGCGAACGGCTTCCGTGGGTTCACACTGTCGCTCACGGCGTCGCAACCAGCCACCGTCAACTTCCTCATCGACGCTGCCCTCGACGCCGGAGCCACGCCGCTGAAGCCAGCAGCTAAGTCGCTTCTGGGGCTTCGGCGGCGTCGTACGAGCCCCTGACGGGACGATCTGGAAGGTCGCGACCTCCGCGAAGAAGGACACCGGTCCGGCTACCCGGCAGATTGACCAGATTGTGCTCCTGCTGGGAGTCGCAGACGTGTCCGCGAGCAAGCGGTTCTACCTTGACCGCGGCCTCGCGGTGGCGAAGAGCTTTGGCCCTAAGTACGTCGAGTTCGCCACTGCGTCGAGTCCCCTCAAGCTAGCGCTCTATGGGCGCCGTGCCCTGGCCAAGGACGCCGGCGTCGCTCCCGAGGGAACCGGATCGCACCGGCTCGCGATTGGCAGCCATGCCGGCTCTTTCACGGACTTGGACGGGTTCGCCTGGGAGGCGGCATCACCGTGAGCCAGGCTGGCGCTGCGCTGCGGCCTGTGGGTGCGGCCATGACACGGGGCTCGGCATCGATTACGGCGCAACGTACGATCGTGCGTATGACCAGCAGACCCGCCGACACTCAGCGCCTGCGCGACCTCGCGGTGCTACGCCGGGTCCGTGACCGGATTGACCGGGAGTACGCGCAGCCGCTGGACGTCGAGGCGCTCGCCCGCGGCGCGCACATGTCGGCCGGGCATCTCAGCCGCCAGTTCCGGATCGCCTACGGCGAATCGCCGTACAGCTACCTGATGACCCGGCGGATCGAGCGCGCCATGGCGCTGCTGCGCCGCGACGACCTCAGCGTCACCGAGGTCTGTTTCGCGGTCGGCTGCGCGTCGCTCGGCACCTTCAGCACTCGCTTCACCGAACTGGTTGGCGTGCCGCCCAGCACGTACCGACGCGTCGGGGCGCGCGCGACGGTGGGGATGCCCCCGTGCCTAGCGAAACAGGTGACGAGACCAATCAGGAATCGAGAAGCGCCGGTCACCGAGCCGCAGCTAGCGTGACCGCCATGGACATCACCATTCACGCAAGCTTCCTCCCCCACGACGACCCGGAGGCCTCCCTGGCCTTCTATCGCGACACGCTTGGCTTCGAGGTCCGCGTCGACGTCGGATCCGGCAAGATGCGCTGGATCACCGTCGGCCCCCCAGGCCAGCCCAGCACGTCCATCCTCCTGGCGCCGCCAGTCACCGACCCGGGCGTCACGGACGAGGAGCGTCGCGTCATCACCGAGATGATGGCTAAGGGCACCTACGGCTGGATCCTCTTGGCCACGGGCGACCTCGACGGCACCTTCGAGCGGGTGCAGGCCGGCGATGCCGAGGTCGTGCAGGAGCCGACCGACCAGCCGTACGGCATTCGCGACTGCGCCTTCCGCGATCCCGCCGGCAACCTGGTCCGCATCCAGGAACTTCGCTGAGCCGGACCGCGATCGCTGCCATGTGCACAGACGCGTACCGTGAGGCGCTGACGCGAGATCTCCAATCATTGTCGTCTACCGCGTCATTGGCCCCGCTCCCGATGCCGCCGCCAGCGCTGAGCGAGCGTCAAGAGAACATGACGGTCGGTGATCAACCTGTCGCCGATAATGGAGCAGTAAATGGGGATCCGCGGAAAGACGCCGTGCTCTGCATATTTCCGCATCGTTCCAAGCAGTGCAGGCACGGCATGAGGTCAACGAACTGCCTGGCCGCACACTGATGCGCGATGGCGCTGGCTCGCCTGAATAGCGTCCAGCGCACTGTGGACCGGCCTGGGCGACGAAGACGGCCGGGGCCAGGTGCTCAGGTGCCGGGCCACTGCTCAGTGACGGCATCGTCGCGTCGCGGGAGCCGGACGGTGATGTCGAGGCCGCCGGCGGGCAACGCGGTGGCGTGCACGGTTCCGTTATGGACGGTGGCGATGGACGACACCAGGGCGAGGCCGAGACCGAAGCCATCGTGGCGTGTGCGGTCGTCGAGCCGGGTGAACGGCAGGAACAGGCGGTCGACCATGTCGGCAGGGACCACCGCTCCGGTGTTAACAACGCGCAGGACGGATGTCGCGTCGTGGGTGGTCGTCGAGATCTGGACGGTTCCGCTCTCGACGTTGTAGCGCTCGGCGTTGTCGAGCAGGTTGGCGACGAGTCGTTCGAGCAGCACTCCGTCGCCAGTCACTGGGGCTTCGTCGAGCGCGGCAGTCGTCGTGATGCCCTTTGCAGTACGTCCCTCGAGTGCGTCCTCCGCGATGGCGGCTAGGTCCAGCGGGTCCGTGAGGGCACGCGCCTGATCGTTGCGCGCCAGTACCAGCAGTACCTCGATGAGCCGCTCGGAGTGATCGACCGCCAGGCGGATATCGGCGGCCATCGACACCAGCTCTTCGCGCTTCGGCTCCGGCTTGGCGAGGACGACGTCGATAGTGGTGCGTATGACAGTCAGCGGTGTGCGAAGCTCATGACTTGCGTTGGCAATGAACTGGCGCTGGCTGGTGAACGCGCGGTCGAGCCGTTCGAGCATCGTGTCGAACGTGTCGGCGAGCTCCCGCAGCTCGTCGCGCGGGCCCTGGAGGGCGATACGCTGGGACAGGTCCTGCTCGCTAGCTGCCCGTGCAGCTGCGGTGAGCCGGTGCACCGGCCGCAAGATCCGTCCGGCGACGACCCAGCCCACGACCGCGGCGAGCAGCGTGACACCCGCCAATGTGAGCAGCGAGTAGGTCAACAGGTGGGTCAGGGTAGTGCTGCGCTGGGCAGCGGCGCCGGCCTCGACACCGCTGGCATACAGCCGGGCGCACTGGTCGATGGCGCCAGGGCCACCCCTGGTCTGTGCCGCCAGTATGCACTTCCCGATCGCTGGCTGGATCGACGGTGAGATCGTTGTGGTCTTCGTGCTGTCCAGGGTGTGCGCCACCAGCAAGTACGTGATAAGTACCAGCGCGGCTCCACCCAGGGTGAACAGCGACGCGTAGAGCAGCGTCAGCCGCGACCGGGCGCTGATCTGACTTCTCACAGGCGGTAGCCGATGCCAACGACCGTCTCGATCAGCGGCGGATCGCCGAGTTTGCGCCGCAACCGCCCCACGGTCACCGCGACCGTATTGCTGAACGGGTCGGCGTGCTCGTCCCACACGTGTTCCAGCAGTTCCTCGGCGCTGACCGCAGCTCCGCTGGCGCCGGCCAGGCACTCCAGCACGCCGAACTCCTTGCGGGTCAGGGTTAGCGGGATGCCGGCGCGGCTAGCGCGGTGCCGGGCGCGATCGACCACCAGGTCACCCCGCTGAACGATCGCAGGCGAGCCAGGTCCGCGCCGCCCCAGGGCGCGGATGCGCGCGATCAGCTCATGGAACGCGAATGGCTTGCCGAGGTAGTCGTCTGCGCCCAGTTCCAGCCCGTCGACCCGATCCTCGACGTCCGCGGCCGCGGTCAGCATCAGGATGCGGCTGAGCGAGCCGTCGCGCACCAGTCGGCGGCAGACCCTGTCGCCGTGCACGGCCGGCAGGTCGCGGTCGAGCACTATCACGTCGTAGTCGGTACTGGTCGCGTTCTCCAGGGCTGCCGCGCCGTCGTAGACCACGTCGACGGCGAAACCGGCGTCGCGCAGACCTTCGCCGATCCGGTTGGCCAACGCAACGTGATCCTCCACGACGAGCACCCGCACCTGCACATTCTGCGCTTGCCCTGATGACATCCGCCTAACAATCACTGTTCGGCCCCTGTCACTGACTGCCTGCTAGACCGGAGGGGCCGAGCGCTCGGACCATCTGATCGGAGCAGCCGATGACGCGCGAAGGCAGTTGGTCGCCGATCCACACCGACGACTAGGCGCAGCCACCACCCAGCCCAAGAGGAGGGCATCATGACCGATAGCGGCCGCGTCATGCGCCGACAATGGCGGGAATGGCCGACGGCTGTGCGAACAGCGGCTGCCGTCATCGCCGCCGCGACCCTGGCTCTGCTGGCGGCATGCAGCGGCAGCCCGTCATCGGGCGGCTCACCAAATGCCGGAGGTTCATCGAACTCCCCATCAGCGGTCGGCTACTCCGACTGCATGCGCTCCCACGGAGTGCCGGACTTTCCCGACCCCCCCAGCGGCGGAGGGATCCCTAAGGGCAGCGCGCAGCAATTCGGGGTCAGCACTTCTCGGTTCGCTTCGGCCGTAACGGCCTGCGCACACCTGGTGCCGGCCACCGGCGGGTCGATCCAACTATGCGAGACCACCGGCGAGTGTCCCCAGGCCGTGGTGCAGTCAGGCGCTGAACATTATGCGGAGATATGCCAGGTGCATTCGCGCCCATGGGGTGCCGAACTTCCCCGACCCCACCGTCGATTCCCAGGGGCGCCCTTTTTTCGATGTCAGTAACGCCGGCATAACCCACCAGTACACGCATTCGTCGCTGTTCGAGTCCAAGGATCGCGAATGCGAGCGCCTGGTAGGCGGCTCAGCAGGCGTACCTGTGCCGTTGGGGTGAGGAGTCTGGCTGACAGGCATTGCCGCGCCTAATCCACCGCGGACGCGGCCTGTCCAGCAAACAGAACTAGGAGTGGAAGGCGACGGCGCATGGCCGGAGGCACAAGAGTCGGAGGCGGATCATGAGCGGGACGATTTCGCGAGGCCGGGAGGCCGGGCAGCAGGCGGAGGCCCTGGCGACCGCGCAGGCAGGCGCGGCGGGCAGGCGTCGCCGGGTCGGCTGGGTCGCCGCTGGCCTGGTGATGGTGCTGGCGGCCGGAGTGGCGGCCGCGTGGCAGGCGGGGGTGTTTTCCGCTGCCGCGTCGCCTGGGACCGGGCTCGCGGCGGCTTCGGTGACGGGTGCGGTCGTGAGGCGAGGATATCGCGGCCGTGACGCCGGTGGCCGCGACGCTCGGGTACGCAGGGTCTTGGACGGTGACCGGGCAAGGCGGCGGGACGCTGACCAAACTGCCGCCGGCCGGGCGTGTGATCGGCCAGGGGCAGGTGCTGTACCGGGTGGATAACGGGTCTCCAGTGGTGCTGCTGTACGGGACGGTGCCGGACTGGCGTGCCCTGGGCGAGGGCATGTCCGGCGCCGATGTGGTTGAGCTCAACCACAACCTGGTGAGCCTCGGCTACGCGAACAGCGCGGACGTCGCCGCGACAGGCTGGGATTACTTCTCCTGGGTTACGGCGTCCGGGGTGCAGCGGCTGCAAGAACACCTGGGGGTGTCGTTCCCGCCGGGCTCGCTGTCGCTGGGGCAGGTGGTGTTCGAGCCAGAGGCCATCCGGGTCGCCCAGGTTCCGGGCAGGCTGGGCGGCCCGGCGTCCGGTCCGGTGCTGGCGGCGACCTCCGACCGGCATGTGGTGACCATCGCTCTGGACACCTCGCAGGAATCGCAGGTGCAGGCGGGTGACGCGGTGAGCGTGACGCTGCCGGACGGGACGACCACGCCGGGCGTGGTGTCCTCGGTCGGCACTGTCGCGACCACATCTGCGACCGGCTCGGGGGGCACGACGACCACGATCCCGGTGCAGGTGAAGCTGACCGACCCAAAGGCGGCAGGCAGCCTGGACCAGGCGCCGGTGACGGTTTACATCACCACGGCCACCGCGCGCGACGTGCTGGCGGTGCCGGTGAGCGCGCTTATGGCTCGGTCGCCGGGCGGGTACACCGTGGAGGTCGCGGGCCCCGGTAGCACCCGGCGGTACGTGCCGGTGCTGGTGGGGATCTTCGACGACAACTCGGGACTAGTACAGGTGACCGGGGCGCTGACCCCCGGGCAGCGGGTCGTCGTGGCCTCGCCATGACCGCCGGCGCGCCGGCGGCTCGGACGGCTGACGCGGCCGCCACCCAGGCCCGGCCGCCGCTTGCGGCGCTCGAGCTGGATCAGGTGACCAAGATGTATCCAGGGCCGCCGCCGGTGCTGGCGCTGGATCGGGTCAGCGTCGCGGTGGCCGACGGGGAGCTGACCGCGATCGTGGGCCCGTCAGGTTCGGGCAAGTCCACCTTGCTGCACTTGATGGGCACCCTAGACACGCCGACTGCTGGGGCGGTGCGCGTAACCGGGATCGACGCGGCCCGGATGCGGGACCGGGAGCTTGCGGCGCTGCGGGCGGCTCGGATCGGTTTCGTATTCCAGCAGTTCTTCCTCGCCGAGCACCAGTCCGTGCTAGGCAACGTGGCCGACGGGCTCCTGTACGCCGGGGTGCGCCGCGGCGACCGGCGGATGCTGGCGCTGCAGGCCCTGGACCGCGTCGGCCTCGGGCATAAGGCCGCAGCCCGGCCGACCCAGCTATCAGGCGGCGAGCGACAGCGCGTCGCGATCGCGCGGGCGATGGCGGGCTCGCCGCCGGTGGTGCTTGCCGACGAGCCGACCGGGAATCTGGACTCGGCCACCGGCGCCGCCATCCTGGCCCTCCTGGAGGAGCTGAACGCGGGGGGGACCACGATCATCATCATCACCCACGACCACTCGGTCGCGGCCCGGACGCGGCGGCGCATCGAGATGCTCGACGGCCGCATCGTCGCCGACACCGCCCCAGTTGCCGTCTCCGGCCGCGCCGCCGCCGCCGGCAGGCTTGCTGGCAGGTCGCCGGCCCGCCGACAGCGCTCGCAGGAAGGACCGGCATGACCACCACGTCCGGGCGGCCAGCCATCCCATCCGCGCCGACCGCCGCACCGGTTGCGGCCCGGCTGCGGCCCGGGGACCTGGCCGGGCTGGCCAGCATCGGGCTGTCCAGCCGCAAGCTGCGGGCCGGCCTGTCTGCGCTCGGGATCGCAATCGGCGTCGCGGCGATCGTGGCCGTCCTGGGCCTGGCCGCCTCCTCCGCCGCCGGCCTCAACAACGAGATCCAGGCGCTGGGCACCAACCTGCTGACCGTCACAAACGGGCAGACCCTCGCCGGGCAGTCCGCCGAGTTGTCCGACGCCGCCCCGGCCATGATCCGCCGGCTGCCCGGCGTTACTGCAGTCCAGGACAGCGGAACCGTCAATGACGTGAATGCCTACAAGTCTGCCTACATCCCTCCCGTCCAGACCAACGCCCTCACCGTCGCCGCAGCCACCCTAGGCCTGCCCGCGGTGGCCCGCACCTCCGTCGCCCAGGGCAGCTACCTCAACGCAGCCACAGCCCGGGAGCCGGTTGCCGTGCTCGGCGCAGAGGCCGCCCAGCTGCTGGGCATCGACCGGATCGCTCCAGGGGAGCGGATCTGGCTATGCGCCAGCTCTACTTGCCCCGGTGCCGGCCAGTGGTTCTACGTCACCGGCATCCTCAATAGCTCGGTCGGCGGTGTGGCGCCGGAGATCGACACAGCCGTCCTGGTCGGCTTCCCCGCTGCCGAGCACTACCTCGGCCTCGACGGCCACCCCTCGCGGATCTACGTCCGCACCACCCCTGACGACCAAGCCGTCACCACCAACGTCGACCGCCTGCTCGGCGCCCAGGCCAGCCCGGAAAACCCCGGCCAGGTCACCGTCTCGCAACCCTCAGACGCACTCACCGCCCAGGCCGAAGCTAAGGGCGCCCTCGACACCCTGCTCCTCGGCCTCGGCGCGGTCGCGCTGCTGGTCGGTGCGATCGGCGTCGCTAACATCATGGTCATCTCCGTGCTCGAACGCCGCTCCGAGATCGGGCTGCGCCGCGCGCTGGGCGCCACCCGCGGCCAGATCCGGACCCAGTTCCTCGCTGAAGCCATCCTGCTATCCCTGGCCGGCGGCGTCATCGGAGTCATCGTCGGCGCAGCGGCCACCGCCATCTACGCCGACGTCAAGGGGTGGGCCGTCGTCATCCCCGCTGACGCCTGGGCGGGCGGCCTTGCCGCAGCCCTCTTCATCGGCGCCCTTGCCGGGCTCCTGCCCGCCATCCGCGCCGCCCGCCTGTCCCCGACCCAGGCACTCTGGAGCATTTGACGGCACACGCGCCGCCGGCGGCCAGCACGATTATCCAGCCCTGAGGAGACCACCTTGAACAACAGCACCCGCGCCATTCGCCGGCCGCGGCGGGCGTGGCTGCCGGCAGCCACGCGAGCCGCGGTCGCCGTCGTCGCTACGGCCGCCCTGGCCCTGCTTGCCTCGGCGTGCGGCGGCAGCCCCTCATCGACCGGTTTGGGCGGCTCGCCGAATGCGAGCGGGTCAGCGATTCCCGCGTCCGCCGTCGCCTACTCCCAGTGCATGCGCTCGCATGGCGTGCCGAAGTTCCCCGACCCCCCGACCAACGGACAAGTCCCGAAGACCAGTGCACAACTGCTCGGGGTCAGTAGCTCCGAGCTGCAGGCGGCCCAGACAACCTGCCAGCATCTGTACCCGAACGGGTCAGCCGGGGTGCTCAACAAAGGCTCGATCGGACAGTGCGAGGAGACCGGCGACTGTCCGCAGGCATTGGTGCAGTCGGCGATGACGGCCCTGCGGGCATACGCCCGGTGCGTACGCGCCCACGGGCTGCCGACCTGGCCCGACCCCACGATCGATTCCGAGGGGCGCCCAGGCTTCAATCTGCTTCATGTACAGGGCTTCGACCCGAATTCGTCGCAGACCAGCAACGTTATGCAAGAGTGCTACCGCGTGATGCCGGGAGGCGTTCCTGTTCCGGTGATCGCCCCAGGCGCGCCCGGCTGAGCAGCGGAGTTCCGGCGCCACCCGCAGGCGCTGCCGAGGTCTTGCGAACCTGCACGCGACCCGGCCGGACCGTTTGGCGCTCGGACGCTTCTGGCACACTTCAGCCGGTGACTAGCTCCAGCGTATGCAGCATCCGTCAGATCGTTCGGCCAGATCAGCTCGGCTCCGATCTGACCGCCGAGCTGATCGAATGCTGGGTCAGTGTGAGCAACTCGGGCGGAGCGGTAGGATTCCCCTTTCCGCCCGTCGACACCAGCGAGGTCGCTGCCGTCGCGGCCAAGCTCATAGCCGGCCTCAGGCCGCAGCGCAGTCGCCTGCTCCTCGCCGTCTCGGGCGGCGAGCTCTCCGGCTGGCTCAATGTCCGACGCGACCCGAAGCCGCTGATCTCGCACTGGGGCAGCATCCACCATGTCCAGACCCGCCCTGCCTTTCGCGGCCGCGGGATCGGCGCCGCCCTGATGAACCACGCGCGCCAGGTCGCCCGCGATGAGATGGGCCTCGAGCAACTCCGCCTTGCCGCCCGTGGTGGCGTGGGCCTCGAAGACTTCTATGGCCGACTTGGGTGGGCCGAGATCGGACGCTGGCCCGATGCTCTCAGGCTTGCACCAGGCGACGATCGCGATGAGATTCTCATGATCCTCAGACCCCTGTGAACGGCCCCGCCGACGCTCTGCTGCATGCTGATCGGGCGAGTTTGCGGGCGACAAGCCCGGACGCGCGCTAGCGCGGCCCACAGCGGTCGGTGTGGCGCACTTCCGATGGGGAGGGTTACCGGGTCAGCGCCTTGCCGGCAACCTTTATCCACCAGCCACGAAGGTTAGCCGAAGATCAATTCGCCGACCGCTGAATGCAGCGACCGCGGGTGGTTACGTGCTAGCACGCAAGCCCGGTGACGCCTCTATGAACCAATATGGCATGGCAGGCCCGAGCCAACTTGGCAATGGTTCTACTAAACTTTCCTCTCATGCACGCGCTGCGGGCCAGATATGGGGGACCAAGGGGTGTGTCTTTCTTGGTGAATACAGGGGAAAATTTAGATGAGTAAATGGACCGTTCCGGGTTATTCGGAGGTTCGGGAACTAGGTGCCGGCGCGACGGGCCGGGTAGTTGAGGCATTGCACGACGCTACGGGTCAGCATGTTGCGATCAAGTACCTGGCTGGTGCTCTCTTCAATGACGACGCCTTCCTGGCGCGGTTCCGGGACGAGGCGCGCTTGCTCGTCGAGCTTGATATGCCGCATGTGGTGCGGTTGTTTGAGTACGTCGAGGAACCTGGGCTCGGCGCAGCGATTGTCATGGAGCTGGTGGACGGGGCATCGCTGCACCAGCTCATATCGCACAGGGGCTCGACAATCCCGGAGTCTGCACTCGCGGTGCTGAAGGGCTCGCTGCTGGGGCTGGCCGCCGCGCACGCGGTGGGCGTCGTCCATCGGGATTACAAGCCCGAGAACGTACTGGTTGACTCGTCGGGCAACAGCAAGCTCGCGGATTTCGGGATAGCGGTACGGGCCGGCCTGCGCGTCGGGGCAGTCGGTACGCCGTTGTACATGGCGCCAGAACAGTGGACAGGTGGTGAAGCCAGCCCGGCCACCGACATTTACGCGGCAACGGCCGTCTTCTTTGAATGTCTGACCGGCAAGCCGCCGTTTACCGGGCGACTGAGCCAGTTGCGCCGTGAGCATGAGAGCGCGCCGATCCCGGTGGAAACGGTACCCGTGCCCCTGCGAGATCTTGTTCGGCGGGGCATGGCAAAGGACCCGGCGGGACGACCAACGGACGCGACAGCATTCGTGGTCGAGTTGGAGCAGGTCGCGGTTGCTGCTTATGGACCAGATTGGGAGGAACGGGGCAGACGGCAGCTGGCCGAACGCACAGCCGCACTCCTGCTGCTTCTGCTCGCAGGCGGCGTGGTCGGAGCCGCCGCGGGCGCCACGGCAGCAACCTTCCTGGCGCGCCGCAAGGTGCAGGTAATTGCGGCAACTGCCACCGTCGCTGTGGTGGCAGGGACAGCGGTCGGGGTCGCGGCGGTGACCTCGTCCGGCAATAGCCCTCCGCCCGGACACACGCATCACTCTTCGCACGGGCATACGCACGCCACCCTGCCGCCATCGGCTGCGGCCAGCGTGGCGCCAGCAGCACTGACCCAGTCATGTACGCACCTACCGGGCAAGTTCATGTTCACCGGATCCATCACCGCGCGGCAGGCCGGGCCCGTGACGTACGAGTGGATCTTCTCAACCGGCCAGACCAGCGCGCCGCAGACGCTACAGTTCAGCTCGGCCGGCTCGCAGTCGGCGGCGAGCCAGGTACTCACGGCGAGTATGAGCGGGCATGGCTGGGCAAAGCTGCAAGTCACCAGCCCGGCCGCGGTGGCATCGAACGAGGCTTCCTACGTGCTGACATGCACCCATCCCGGCCACCACAAGCCTCCCGTCATCACGCCGCCCCCTGTGGTCCTCGCGGCTCAGGTCAGCGCGACGGCCCATGTGGCTCCGGTCAGCTCGACTATCACGTGCGGCGCGGGTCGCCCCGCGTTCATCTTCTCCGGCGCGATCACGACGAACCAGGCTGGCACCGTTACGTATCACTGGGCGCTCAGCAACGGGACTCATACTGCCGCGCGGACGCTGACCTTCAGTGGCGCCGGGACGGCCTCGGTCGTATCGGACTCGTTCACCCCGCCCGCCGACACCTTTACCGGATCGGCGAGAATCGTGGTCACCGGTCCGGTCGGGGTGACCTCCAACGCGGCCGCGTTCACACTGTCCTGCGTCCATCCCAAGCTTGTGGTGACGCTGATGAGTTCGCCGCCGTCCCCGGCCAGCTTCGCCTGCGGCTCGCCGCGGCCAGGCTTCACCATTACCGGGGCCATCACAGCCAGCCGGGCCACCGCGGTCAAATATCACTGGGTGCGCTCGGATGGCACCAGCACCGGCTCGGCGACCATTAGCATCGGCAAGGGTCAGACTCGTCATGTCGCCGACTCCTGGACCCCGCCAGCCGATAACTTCACCGGCACCGATACCCTCCGAATGACCGCGCCGGTCAGCCAGAGCACATCAATCCCGATCAGCCTGTCGTGCACGCCCCCGCCCAGCCACGTGACGGGCGTGACAGTCACACAGACCGATATCAGCGAGACAGGCGGAGGTGACGCCAATTGGCCATATACCGTCACGTATACCGTTACTGTCACGGCCGACGGCACGGGGCTCGTCTCTTTGAGCTGCACAGCCGCGGGAAGCCCCCCAGCAGACGTAACCAGCTCGAGTTGCAGCGGACTGCCGACGACGGTCTCGGGGTCGACTAGTTATACGGTCTCGGCGACTGGCAACTTCCTGAACAGCTGGGAGTGCGTTAACCCGGTCCCGCCTGGCGACACCTTCGACACCTTCGTCCTTAGCGTCACGGCGACCGGCACGGATCACATTTCGGCACCTCAAGGCATGTCGAGCTACTCCTGTGGAGAACCGCCGTGACACCGATGTCGAGCGGAGGTCATCGTTGACTGAGCGGCCTAGCACTGCCGTTGCGAACATCGGCGTCACCGGGCTTGCTGTGATGGGCCGCAATCTGGCCAGGAATCTTGCCCGGCACGGTTATGTCGTAGCCCTGCACAATCGCTCGGTCGAGCGGACCCGAAGCCTCGTGGCAGAGCACGGCGACGAGGGATCGTTCGTGCCGAGTGGCTCGCTGACGGAGTTCGTCGCCAGCCTCGGCCGGCCGCGCGCGATCATCATCATGGTCAAGGCCGGCGACCCGACCGACGCAGTGATCGAAGAGCTTGTCCCGCTGCTCGCGGAAGGTGACATCGTCATCGACTGCGGCAATGCGCACTTCGCCGACACCAGGCGGCGCGAGCGCACGCTGCGTGAGCGCGGCCTGCACTTCGTCGGCAGCGGTGTCTCCGGCGGCGAGGAAGGCGCGCTCCTCGGCCCAAGCATCATGCCCGGCGGATCGGCCGAGTCCTATCAGCGGGTCGGCCCGATCTTCGAGTCGATCGCAGCTCAGGTCGATGGGACGCCGTGTTGCACTCACATAGGACCCGACGGTGCCGGGCATTTCGTGAAGATGGTGCACAACGGTATCGAGTACGCCGACATGCAGCTCATCGCCGAGGGCTACGATCTGCTGCGCACCGGTCTGAATGCCACGCCGGGCGAGATCGCCGAGATCTTCAAGACCTGGAACGAAGGCGACCTGGAGTCGTTCCTCATCGAGATCACAGCGGACGTCCTGGCTCACATCGATGCCGAGACCGGCAAGCCGTTCGTCGACGTTGTCCTCGATCAGGCCGAGCAGAAGGGCACCGGACGCTGGACTGTGCAGAGCGCGCTCGACCTCGGCATCCCGATCACCGGTATCGCCGAGGCCACGTTCGCTCGCGCCCTCTCCGCCCACGCCGATCAGCGGGCCGCAGCGCGCTCGACGTTTTCGAGCCACACGAACGAGTGGCGCGTCACCGACAGCGACGCGTTCGTCGATGACGTACGCAAGGCGCTGTATGCGTCGAAAGTGGTCGCGTACGCGCAGGGATTCGACCACATCCAGGCTGGCAGCGAGGAGTACGGCTGGAACATCGACAGCGGCGCGCTGGCCACAATCTGGCGTGGCGGCTGCATCATCCGGGCCCGTTTCCTCAATCGGATCCGCGAGGCGTACGACGATAATCCGCGGCTGCCGTCGCTGCTGGTTGCGCCCTACTTCGCACAGGCCGTGCTGGACGGCGTCGAGAGCTGGCGCCGGGTGGTAGCCGGCGCGGCCAGCGCAGGCGTGCCGACGCCGGCGTTTTCTTCGTCTCTTGCGTACTATGACGGGCTGCGACGTGACCGCCTGCCTGCAGCTTTGATCCAGGGCCTGCGGGACAACTTCGGCGCCCATACCTACCGGCGCACAGATAAGCCCGGTACGTTCCACACCCAGTGGGCGGCTGACAAGACTGAGTCGCCCGCCTAGTTTCCGCCTTCTTCGACGCTAGCGGCGCGAGACTAACTACCGCGGCGCGATCGGGACGATGTTCCGTGCTGGCACGCAAGTCCGCTTAGCACTTTCGACGGACAATGTCAGCACGGTTCTCGCACAGCCCGGCCAGCGGATGCAAGCTGCGCGAGCCGTTGGCGATTCCGCGATGGCCATCACTGCCATCCGCGATGCGGCCATCGCGGTATCCGCCCTGCACGCGGCTGGGCTGGTCCACCGCGATATCAAGCGCTAGGAGTCACTCTGCACCGGGCCATCAGCGGGAACGGAATCTACGGCGAGGACCTGCCGGCCGACGACGGCCTGCTCGCCTTGCGAAGGGTCCTGTCCACCCCGATCCAGCTAGCGCCCGGCCTGCCGCCGGCTGCCGCTGAGCTGATCGCCGACGCCACAGGCCCTTCGGCGAAGCGCCCGTCGGCCGCGCAGTTCGCCGAGCGGCTCGCGCCGCTACTGACCGTGCAGGACGCGGGGCAGGCAACTGCAGCGAGCGCCAGGCGGAGCTGACTCGGCCACGTTCGCGAGCGCGCCGCGCCGCTTGTGCTGGCGATCGCTGCCTGTGCCAGCGTTCACAACGTGCGGAAGAAGACATCGCCATGGCGCGCGACGATGGCAATTCCCCTGCCGACGATCGACGACTTCGAGATAGGCCCGAAGGCCCGTGAGTCGCAGGCGTCAGAGCGGTTGTCGGCCATCACGAAGTACTGGTCGGGAGCGAGCGTAGTTCGGCGGATCTGTGTCGAGCCGACTTCGCCGAAGCGGGGGTCATACCATCCTCGTTCGGGCAACGCGCGCCCGTTGACGAAGATCGTGTTGTTGACCGACCAGATCGTCTGGCCGGACAGCGCGACGACCCGAAGCACGAGATCACCAGCACCACCAGCACCGGTGCAGGCCATTGACTTCGGGGCACGGAAGACAACGATCTCGCCGCTGTGGATGTCCCCCTCGAGAAGACCTAACTTAACGATGAGAATGCGGTCGCCGCCCTGGATAGCTGGTGCCATTGCCTGGCCGGGCACCGAGAAAGGCTGGACGACGAAGGCCTGGAGGAGCCAGACAGCGAGCGCCGCCACAGTGACGACGCCGGCCACGCTGGTAAGGAATGAGCCGTAGCGGCGACGCCGCTGCGGCCGCCTGTCCGTTCGTGTCGCCGTCCTGCGGACGGAAGCGTCAACACTCGGCTCGGTGCCGAGGCTGCGGGTGCGGTAGTCAGCCACTCGGGGAGAGTTCGCCCGATGGGCGCCCGCGCCAGGCTGGGCGACGCCCGGGGCGCCGGAATCCGCGCTGGCCGCCGGGCGATCCTGGTAGCCGTCGGTGCTGACGACCTGGCGATGAGGCACGTCACCTCGCTGGCGTCGCGAATCCGTGGTGCTGCTGAGCGATGTTCACGCTAGCACGGCGCTGCAGCCCACCAATGCCATTTCACCTGGGCTTACGTGCACCTGACCTGCGGTTCGGCGGCCTTATGGCGCGGGCGGTCGTGCGGATCCCGCGGGAAGAGCGGACAGCGTGATGAAGTCCCGACCCCACGAGGGCGTGAAGAAGGTAGCCGGACCCTGCATGGTGGACGCGAGCAGCCGCTGGCCGTTCGTCGGGCTGGCCAGTCCGCCTGGCTGTGACGGATCGTAAGCAACGAAGGTCGGCCATTCGGGATTGATGTCCAACTGCATGGCGCGCACCGCACCCGCACGGATGAGCAGCGAGGCGAGCTGCAACGGATCCAGGGCCGGGCCGACCACGTACACGAGCCCGCCGTCCGCGGTGATGCCGAGACCGGACCGCCACTGATGCGGGATACCAGGAACTGTGCATGAATTCGCTCCGCAGGTCGGCCCCCATGCGTGCCAGTCTTCTTCGGCGGCTGCCGTTGGATGGCCGTCGGCCACGAGGGGCACGAGGTTCTGCCGGACGCTGACGACCAGCGGCGTCATCTGCACATCTGAGCCCCAGGCGCCCAAGTTCACGCCGCCGTCGGCGTAGATGACGAGCGATGCTGCCCCGGTCCGGAGCGGGTCGATCATGCGGCCTTCGGTGTAATAACCGCCGTGGGCGCCCTTCATCTTGAAACCGCCGTTGAAGGCGGCGACCAGCGTGGCGGCCTGAGCCGGCTGGATCGGCGCTTCGAAGTGATACGGACCGCCGCCAGGGCTGATCGAGCCCGAGTACAGCCGCGCCGCCAGCAGCCGGGTATCCATCCAGGCGATGCCGGCGGCCTCGGATCCGCCGGGCGGCACCAGCGTGGTCTCGTACACGGCCGGGTAGCCCCGCACAGGCCGGCCGCCAGCCAGTCACCCTGGCCAGTCGGCGGGCCCGCGAAGGGCGTCAGCGTGACCGGCGCGGGGAGCACGGGGATCGCCACGGTTCGCTGCTTGGCCGGCGGCTTGCTGGCGCGGCTGGCGTGCGCCGCCTGGCTCGGCTCCGCCGCACATGACGCGAGTGCCGCCATGCAGACGGCCGCACTCACCGCGGTCGTACTGACCACGGGCGCGAGCGCGCGGAAACGGCGGCAGAGCTCGACCGGTAGCACCGCACCACTCTAGCTGCGGTGGAATGACCTCGGAGGCCCGGATTTCACCGAGACGTGCCGTTGCCGGCACAGCGATCGAGGTATGCGGCCACCTCGCCATCGCTGGTCTGGTCGAAGTCTTCGTAGAACTGACCTATCGCAAAGAACGACGCGGGCGTGGCGACGCTGACTTTCTCGTCGGCATCAGCGCCGATCCTGGCCTCCCACCCTCGCGGAGCGACGGGGACAGCGAGGACCACCCGCGCGGCGCCGAGCGCCCTCGCCACCTGGCATGCTGCCCTGGCCGTCGAGCCTGTGGCAATGCCGTCATCGACGATCACTGCCACGCGCCCGTCGAGTGACAATCGCTCCCGGCCGCCGCGGTAGCGCAAAGCTCGGCGGGCGATCTCCTGCTGCTCCCGCTGCTCTGTAGCCGAGAGCTCCTCTGGCGTGAAACCGGCGAAGCCGAGAGCTTCCGGATTCAGGACCCGGACGCCGTCCTCACCGAGGGCGCCTAGCGCGAACTCGGGCTGAAATGGCGCGCCGAGCTTGCGGACGACGATGATGTCAAGGGGTGCTCCCAGGGATTCGGCCACCTCGGCAGCGACCGGTACCCCGCCACGCGGCAGGCCGAGCACAACAACCGGCCGACCAGCCAGGTGCTGGAGCCTGGCCGCCAGTTGCCGACCAGCATCGATGCGATCCTCGAACAGCATGGCGTCCCCCTCAACGATCTCGCCGCAGACCGCTCCCGGAGTTGCCGTTCAATACCCCGGCCAGCACGCGCCAACCAGCGCCACCACCCATGCGGAACGGACTTGTGCTCTCGTTGACGGCGCCGAGGCCCTGCCGTGTCCTGACCTGGCCCTGACGGGCTGACACCGATGCCAGCGGGCATATCCAGGGGTAGATGCGGTTGCCCGCCAGCCAGTGCGCGAGGGAGCGGATAATGTGTCAGGCGCTGGTTACAGCGGGAAACCAGGGCGGGCTGATCCACCTCAGCGCCGATCATGCGGGATCTGAGAGGGTTGTGCCAGTATCGTCGGGTAATCCCGGGACAAGCTTGGTGACGCCCTCCGTGTCACGGACCTCAGGAGCATTCCGAATCGTCCGTCACAGCCAATGTCGCATACCATACGCAAGATTGCGGCCGGGGGGCCCTCGATGTGGGACGGGGCGATAGACCCAGTGGACAAGGTGAAGTACTCCATCGTCATCCCCATTTACAACGAGGAGGAATCCTTCCCGACGCTGGTCAAGCGGCTCCGTGAGGTCATGGACCAGCTCGACGGGCCAGCCGAGGTCGTCCTTGTTGATGACGGCAGCCGGGACACCAGCTACCAGCTCATGGCGGATGTCAACGCCGAGGACCCCAGGTTCAAGATCGTTCAGCTGTCCCGGAACTTCGGCCATCAGATCGCCATCACCGCTGGCATGGATGTTGCCTCGGGCCAGGCCGTCATCGTGATGGACGCGGATCTCCAGGATCCGCCGGAGGTCATTCTCCAGATGGCGGCCCGGTGGCAAGAGGGCTACGAGGTCGTCTATGCCGTCCGGGAGCACCGCGACGGCGAGACGCTTTTCAAGCGCAAGACAGCCACGATCTTTTATGGCATTCAGCGGCGGCTTGCCGAGATAGACCAGCCCATGGAGGTCGGGGACTTCCGCCTGGTTGACCGCAAGGCACTGGATGCCTTCCTGCAGATGCGGGAACGGAACCGGTATGTCCGCGGGATGTTCTCCTGGGTCGGGTTCAGGCAAACTTCAGTGCCCTACACCAGGGCTTCACGCGAGGCCGGCAAGAGCAAGTACCCCGTCAGCAAGATGGTGCGGCTGGCGCTTGATGGCTTCGTCGGCTTTTCAACCGCTCCACTGCGGTTCGCCTTGACCGCCGGGCTCGTGATGGCCGTCGGATCCGTTCTTTATGGCGTCGTAGTGATTGCCATGAAACTGGCCGGCGTGTCCTATGTACCCGGTCTTGCTTCATTGCTCGTTGCCATCACGTTTTTGAGCGGGGTGCAGCTGATCGTGATCGGCATGGTCGGCCAGTACGTGGCGAGAATCTATGACGAGGCGCGGGCTCGGCCCCTGTACCTCGTGCGCGAGGCCAGGGGATTCTCCGCGGACGGTCATGCCGATGAGGACACGCTGTGGCCGGCTGCCAGCCAGGACTCGCTGACGCGCGGCCAGCGCGTCCCGCCACTCCCGCCCTCATGACGGAGTCGCTGGGAGATCAGGGGAACCGGCCGGTCGGCACCACCGCGTCCAGGCTCGTGGATCCCGATAAGGCGGCAGCAGCTCAGCCAGATTCCAGGCGCGATTGGCGCGACTGGCATACCTGGGCCCGCTCGCCGGTGGCACAGGCGCTAGTCGCGCTCGCCATCTACACAGTGGCCTGGCTCTCGACTACCGGCGAGCCGATGCTGCATCACCTGAGCCATGCTCATCTGGACCAGGCGAGCATGGATCCGAATTTCTACACCTGGTGCCTGCGCTGGTGGCCTTATGCGCTCGGGCACGCGATCAATCCGCTGTTCAGCCACGCGATCGGCGCGCCGGCGGGGCATTCGCTCGCGTGGGTCACGACTGTGCCGCCAATCGCTCTGCTCGCGACTCCGATCACGCTGGTCGTCGGTCCCGTGACGACCTTCAACATTGTCACAGCGATTGCCTTGCCGCTGGCAGCCTGGGCCGCGTTCGTGCTCTGCCGCCGGCTGACGAGGCAGTTCTGGCCGTCCCTTGTGGGCGGCGCGGTATTCGGGTTCTCGGCTTATCAGATGAATCACGTGACGGCCGGCCAGCTGAACCTGGTCTACTCGCTCCTGCTGCCGATTCTGGCCTATCTCATCGTCCGGTGGCATGAGGGCAGCATGAGCGTCCGCGCATTTGTCGTCCTTGCCGCGCTGACGATGGCCGTCCAGTTCTACTTGTTCCTCGAGACGTTCGCCGACCTGACGGGCATCCTGGCGGTGTCGCTGATCGTGGGCGTGGCCGTCGCCGGCCGGGCTGGCCGGCCAGGCATGCTGCGCCTCGCCAGGCACCTTGCTGTCGCCTACGGCATCGCAATCGTGCTCGCTCTGCCGTATCTCGGATACGCGCTGACGATCAAGCCGCCCACCCTGAAGACCGTCACTGAGCTCGACCTCGCCAGTCTCGTGCTGCCCAGGCCAAAGAACTCCGGCGGCATCCTCTGGCTCGAGCGCCTAGCGGCCGAGCCGCACCCGATCTCGGCGGCTGGCTACGTCGGGATCCCGCTGCTGGTGCTGGCGCTCGCGCTCGCTATCACGTGCTGGTCGAGCAGGCTGGTCCGCTTTCTTTCCTGCATGCTCGCCTTCATCATCGTGGCGTCGCTCGGCCCGGTGCTCTACGTGGAAGGGCACCAGGTCGGCAATCTCCCGTGGTCGCCGCTCTGGAGCCTGCCGATCGTCCGGAACGCGTATCCGGCGCGGCTGATGCTCTTCGCGTATTTGCTGCTCGCTGTCGCGACGGCCTTGTTCCTCGCGAGGCCCGCCAAGTGGCTCTGGCTACGCTGGCTGCTCGGGCTCCTGGTGATCGCGGCCATCGCCCAGGACGCCCCGACCATGCCCGTCATCCCGAACTCCACAGTGCCGGCCTTTGTTGCCTCCTCCGCCTACCGCAGCCACCTGAAGCCGGGCGAAATCGTGGTCGTGGTGTCGAGAATCGGCAACGCAGGCATGCTCTGGCAAGCCGACACCGACTTCTACACACGGCTCGCCGGCGGATATATCAACCAGGCGATCAACGCCCGTACCGACCTGCCTCAGCAAGTTCAGAACCTGGCGCATGCCACTCCACTGATCGTCTCGCAGTTCGAGGCCTACATTAAGCGCGACGGAATCGGCGCCATCCTGGTTGACGGTCGCTACGAGCCCCAGTGGATAGGCATCTTCGCGAAGCTCGGGCTGAGAGGCCAGCACATCGGCGACGTCGTGCTCTTCCCCACCGATGGCTGCCGCAGCTGTCACGGTCTGATGCAATCTCAGATCGGCCGGCCACATTAACCGGTGGTCTGGGCGAGCCACAGCTCTCTCAGATCGGGGCGGATCACCTCACCGTCAAATTCACTGTCGATCAGCTGTCTTAGGCAGGCCAAGAGGCCATCGCGCGCGCCGGCGGTGAGGCCCAGGATGTTTGAGAAGGTGCCGAGCAGATCGAGGTAGCTGGCCGTCGTGTAGTGGTTCAGCTGCTGATAGAAGCGATGCTGGACAGAAGCGACCCTCGTCGAATCCATGAGCTCCGGCCGGGTCGTGGGCAATTCGTCAATGGTCGGCGCCACGAAGCCTGTTTGAGCCTCGGGGTCCCAGCGCTCGTAGCAGCGCTGGCTGCGGGCACCGAACACGTCACGGTGCTGGCCGACACCCCAGTGCGTGTGAATGATCGCCAGGTGGCTCCCTGGTTTCAGCGCGGCGGCCGATTTAACGACCCTGACGGAGGGATCAACCCAGTGCCAGGCCGTCGCTGCGATTACGAGGTGGAAGGCTTCCGGTGGCAACTTGAAGTCCTCGAGCCTGCACTCGATGACCTGGACGTCGGGATACGCTGCGAGCTTGCCGCGAGCGATCAAAGCCAGCTCCGCGCCCGGTTCCAGCGCGGTGATACGCAGGCCCCGTTCTGCCAGCGGGACTGTGATCTGACCCGTGCCGCAGCCAATCTCCAGGACCCTCTGACCGGGCTGGATTCCAGTGAGCATGAAGAGGTCGTCGACAAGTTCCCGCGGGTACAACGGCCGAGCGCGGTCGTAGAGATCAGCGACGTCATTGAAGGATTCGGGACGACGGGTCATGCCGGGCTCTCCTCCACACGTCAGCGGGACGGCCGCAACGGCCAGCCAGCCAATGGCGGCCAGCTCCAAGGCGGTGGTCGATCTGCAGCGATGAGGGCAAGGCATGCAGCAGCCACCGCGCGAGATTCACCGCCGCGTCCAGCCGCGGGCGACAGCCGAATCGGCATCGCACGTGCCGAAGCTATCGTGAACCGCGGCAGCCACGAAGTACGCCTCGTAAACCCGCATGCGGTCGAGCGCGTCGATGGCAGGGGGATAAAAATGCGGGGAGGCCGACGATGACGTGGGAAGAGCTGATCGCATACTGTCTGGCGAAGCCCGGTGCCTGGCAGGACGAGCCGTGGGACGGCGATGTCGTCGCCAAGGTCGGCACCAAGATCTTCGCCTTCCTCGGCTCCGGCGCCGCAGGCACTGTCGGTCTCAAGTGCGCTGGGACCCGTGAGGCCGCCGACGAGTGGCTCATGCGCTACCCCAGCGAGGCCACGGTCATGCCGTACATCGGCCGGTCCGGCTGGAACTCCCTCCGGATTGATGGCACCATTCCGCCCGATGAGCTGCGCGAAGCCGTCGACGCGTCCTACGACGCGGTGGTGAGCAAGTTGCCGAAGAAAGACCGGCCCGCGGCCGAGTGAAACTCTCTTGCATGCTCCAGCGGGTGCGGGGCACCATGTCCGAATGACCTGGACCGCACCTACAGTAGAACGCCCGGAGCCGCCGGACCTCGCCAGCGAGCGGGAAGCTGTGCAGGGCTGGCTCGACTACCACCGCGCCACTCTGCTGTGGAAATGCAGTGGCCTCACGGGCGAGCAGCTTGTCCTGCGGCCCGTTCAGTCCTCGACGCTCTCGCTGCTAGGCCTCGTTCGGCACATGGCAGAGGTAGAGCGTTCCTGGTTCCGTGAGCGATTCGCTGGGCAACCGGGTCTCGGTGACCTGTACTGCAGCCCCGAGTTCCCTGACGGTGACTTCGACCTGACCCACGCCGATCACGCCGAGCAGGACTTCGCAGCCTTCATGGCTGAATGCGCGGCCGCTGACGAGGCGGCCCGGGGCCGGTCGCTGGACGATACGTTCGTTGGCCCGCGGAAAGGTGCACCGATGGACCTGCGCTGGATCTACCTGCACATGATCGAGGAATACGCACGCCACAACGGCCATGCCGACCTGCTCCGCGAACTGACCGACGGAGTTACTGGCGATTAGCGCAGGCCATCGAGCCGCGCTACTGCCTCGTCGAGTTCGGCCACCAGTGACCTAACGACGTCTGCCACCGGCCTGACATCGTTCATGCGGCCGACGATCTGGCCGACCGGCATCGGGATGACATCCGGGTTGCCCGACCGCATGAGCCGCTGGTGCGCCTCGCTGACGAGCAAGTTCTGCAGGGGCATCGGCAGTGCGTCAGGCGCGCCCGGTGCCTGCCACGCATCGGTCCATCTGTTCTTCAGCAGCCGGGCCGGCTTGCCGCTGTAGATTCTCGACCGGACGGTGTCAGACGACGTCGCCCTGAGCAGGGCCTCGCGAAGGCCAGGCAGCGGGGACAGGCTCCCGTATTCCGACGTGAGCAGCCACGCCGAGCCCATCCAGACGCCGACGGCACCAAGCGCAAGAGCTGCGGCGATCTGACGTCCGCTGCCGATGCCGCCCGCGGCCAGCACCGGTACGTCTGGCCCGACCGCGTCGACCACCTCGGGGATCAGCACCATGCTCGCGATCTCGCCCGTGTGGCCGCCCGCCTCGTATCCCTGCGCGACCACGATGTCGACACCAGCACCCACGTGCGCCTGCGCGTGCGCGGCTTTGCCCGCGAGCGCCGCGACGAGCATCCCGCGATCATGGGCACTCGCGATCACGTCGGCTGGCGGCGAGCCGAGCGCGTTGGCAATCAGCCGGGCCGGATGCGCGAGTGCCACCTCAAGCTGGGCGCGCGCCACCGAGTGCAGCCAGCCCAGCACGCCGTCGGCGGCCTTCGTGTCCTCGGGCAGTGGCGGTACCCCGAGCTTCATCAGGGTCTGGTCCACGAAATCGCGGTGCCCGTCGGGGATCAGCTGATTGAGGTCGACGGCCGCGCCCTCGGCCGGGATCTTGGCCGGCATGACCACGTCAATGCCATAAGGACGGCCGTCCGTGTTGCCGTCCATCCAGTCCAGGACCTTGTCCAGCTCTGCCGCCTCGTTGAAGCGCACGCAGCCGAGCACGCCCAGGCCGCCCGCCCTGCTGATGGCGGCGGCGACGTGCTCGGACGGTGTGAAGCCGACGATCGGGTGCTCAATGCCCAGCTGGTCACAGAGTGGGGTGCGCATGAATGCCTCCTCAGGCGGACGGAGCCGCCGCCTCATCCGCCCGCGCGGCTGCCCCCGGGGCCTGGCCCGGCGCGGCCGCCAGCTGCTCCTCGGCGTAGCGGCGAGCCCACCGATAGTCGGCCTTGCCTGCCGGCGTCCTGCTGATCTGCTGGACCAGCCAGACTGACCGCGGGACCTTGTAGCCCGCGATCTTCGTCCGGAGGTGGGCGTCGAGCCTGGCCATGTCGATGTCTTGGCCGGCGCGCGGCTGCAGCACCGCGGCCACTCGCTGGCCGAGGCGCTCGTCCGGTACCCCGATTACCAGGGCGTCGAAGACGCTCTCGAACGACTTCAGAGCGCCCTCGACTTCCTCGGGGTACACCTTCTCACCGCCGGTATTGACGCACGTGTTGCCGCGGCCGAGCAGCGTGATCGAGCCGTCATCCTCCACCCTGGCATAGTCGCCCGGCACGGCGTACCGGACGCCGTCCACCTCGGCGAACAGCGCTGCCGTTTTGATCGGGTCCTTGTAGTAACCCAGCGGGATGTGCCCGCCGCGGGCGATCCTGCCGATCCCGCCCGGCCCGACTGGATGGTTGTGCTCGTCGATCACGATTGTGGACGGGCCCAGGGTAACTGTCGGGCCCTCGGGCTTCTTGTTGCCCGCCGACACGTATCCGAGCCCGGTAAAGCCAGTCTCGGAGGCGCCGATCGCGTCGGTGATGACGACGTTCGGCAGCAAGGTGAGGTACTGATCCTTCACGCTCGGCGAGAACAGCGCGGCGTTGCTGGAGATAGCGAGCAGCGAGGAGAGGTCGTACTCCTCCTGCTGGTATGCCTCGATCATCGGCCTGGCCATCGCGTCGCCAGTGATCATGAGCACGTTGACACGATGTCGCTGGACGGCGCGCCAGACGGCGTGCGGGTCGAACTGCGGCACGAATACCACGGTGTCTCCGCCGAACAGGCCCGGCAGCGTGCCCCACTGCGCGCTGCCATGAATGAGCGGCGCAGTTGTGAGCCGAACCATGCCTGCGGGCCCCGCAGTTCCACGACGGATCTGCTCCCATTCGTCGGGGAGTGGCTCGCCGGTCGTGAAGTCGATGCCGCCGCCGAGCGTGCGCCACACATCCTCGTGCCGCCAGAGCACGCCCTTGGGGTAACCGGTGGTGCCACCGGTGTAGAGCATGTAGATGTCGTCGGCGCTGCGCTCCCCGAAGTCCCGGATAGCGGAGGCATTCGCCAGGGCGGCGGCGAAGTCGACAGCCGCGGCGGGCAGCGCGACGCCGGTGCCGTCATCGATGGCAAGCGCGGCCGTGATGCCAGGGTAATCGGGCAGGAGTGCGGCCACTTTGTCGCTGAACTGGCGATCGTACACAAGGCCAACCAGCTCGGCCTCGGTGAACAGGTAGCGAAGCTCGGCTTCCACGTATCGGTAGTTCACGTTGACGGGGATCGCCCGCAGCTTGTAGCAGGCCAGGATCGTCTCGATCAGCTCGATCGAGTTCCGCCCGTAGACCCCGACGTGGTCGCCGGGACCCACCCCGGCGGCGGCGAGATAGTGGCCCAGCTGGTTGCTGCGGGCCTCAAGGTCGCGGTAGATGATCTCCGCATCGCCGCAGACGATGGCCAGGCGCTCGGGAACCGCGTCGGCAGCATGCTCGAATAGGTCAGCGATGTTCAGCGCCATGGGTATGAAACTAGAACGTGTTATCGTTCGGCACAAGTTTTTCGTGCCCCTAAGGAAGGCGCCGAGATGACCGCCGATCCCGTCGCAGCGCCGGATCAGCCGCACGCCCTGGTCGAGCTCCGCGGGCACGTCCTGATCGTTACGATGAACCGGCCACAGGCGCGCAACGCGCTGACCGGGCCAATGATGGCGATCATGAAGGCGGCCTGGGATCAGGTTGACAACGACCCGCGCGTACGGTCGTGCATCCTGACCGGGGCTGGCGGCGCCTTCTGCGCAGGCGCCGACCTCAAGGCAATGGCCGCAGCACATCCTGGTGATTCGTTCCAATCGGGCGCCGTTGACCCGTCGGTCATCGAGCCGCTGCTCAAGGGCAGACGGCTGACCAAGCCGCTCATCGCCGCGGTCGAGGGAGCGGCTATTGCGGGCGGCACCGAAATCCTGCAGGCGACCGACATCCGGGTGGCCGGCCGGAGCGCGAGGTTCGGCGTCTCGGAGGCGCGCTGGGGGCTATTCCCGTTGGGCGGCTCGGCGGTCCGGCTAGTTCGTCAGATCCCGTACACCGTCGCGGCTGACCTGCTGCTGACAGGCCGGCACATCACTGCCAACGAGGCGCTTGCGGTCGGGCTGATCGGACATGTCGTCGACGACGGACAGGCGCTCATCAAGGCGCTGGAGATCGCCGAAATGATCGCGGCCAACGGCCCGCTCGCCGTCCAGGCCATCCTGCGGACGATCCGCGAGTCCGAGGTCATGGCCGAGAACGAGGCCTTTGCCCTCGAGTCACAGCTCGGCATGGCGGTGTTCGCGAGCGACGACGCCAAAGAGGGCCCGCGCGCTTTCGCCGAGAAGCGCAAGCCGAACTTCAAGGGCCACTAGCATCGCCCGGAATCTGCGCCGGGGCCTTGGCGTGCCGACCTAGAACGTGTTTCACTCTGATCCGTGACTACGCCGCCTGCTGCGCCGCTTAGCGCACCGCTCGAGATCAGGTTTGACTACACCCGGTCGCTCGGGCCCGTGCTCAGCCAGTTCATGGCGGGGCTGGCGCGGCGCCAGATACTCGGCTCGCGCGGGGCTGACGGTCGCGTCTACGTCCCGCCTGCCGAGTACGACCCCGTCACCTTCGCAAGCCCGGCGGAACTCGTCAGAGTCGGGCCGGACGGTACGGTGCTCACCTGGTCCTGGCAGCCAGCGCCGCGCGCGGACCAGCCGCTTGATCACCCGTTCGCCTGGGCGCTGATCAGGCTGGACGGGGCCGAGACGGGGATGTTGCACGCCGTCGACGCTGGCGCGGCGGCGAACATGCACACCGGCATGCGGGTACGACCGCGCTGGGCCGACAACCCGGCCGGGCACATTACCGACATCGTCTGCTTCGAGCCCGCTAGCGACGATGACCCGAGGGATCAGCAGGCACTGGCGGAGGTCGAGCCCGTTCCCATCACAGGAGCTGACGCCGGAATGCTCATCACCCCGGTGCGCTTGCACTACCAGCACAGTGCGTCAGCCGAGGAGAGCCGCTACCTGCGGGGGCTCAAGCAGGGCAAGATCATCGGCCAGCGATGCCCCGCGTGCGGCAAGGTCTACGTGCCGCCGCGCGGCGCTTGCCCGGTGGACGGCGTGCCGACGACGACTGACGTCGAACTGCCTGACGTCGGCACGGTGACGACGTTCTGCATCGTGAGCGTGCCGTTCCAGGGCCAGCGTGTGCCGTCGCCCTACGTGGCCGCGTCGGTACTCCTGGACTGCGCCGACATCGCCTTCCAGCACCTGATACTCGGCTGCGAGCCGGCCGACGTACGGATGGGCATGCGAGTGCGCGCCGTGTGGAAGCCGGCAGAGGAGTGGGGGACGACGTCGGAGAACATCGACCACTTCGAGCCGACCGGCGAGCCAGACGCGCCCTACGACTCCTACGCACACCACTCTGTGAAAGGACCGGCTGCCGTGCGCGAAGTTGCAGTCGTCGGCTTTGCCGAGGCCCCGAACGTGCGCCGGACCGACGGCACCACCAACGGCGTGGAGATGCTCGTGCCGATCTTCCGCGAGGTCTTCAGCCAGACGGGGCTGACTAAGGGCGACATCGGCTTCTGGTGCTCGGGCTCCTCGGACTACCTGGCTGGCCGGGCGTTCTCCTTTGTGTCGGCGGTGGACGCAATCGGCGCGTTCCCGCCCGTGATGGAGTCGCATGTCGAGATGGACGGCGCCTTCGCCTTGTATGAGGCCTGGATCAAGGTGCTGACGGGCGAGGCCGACATCGCGCTTGCCTACGGTTTCGGCAAGTCGTCGGCGGGGGACCTGCGCCGGGTGCTCGCGCTCCAGCTTGATCCGTACGTCATGGCGCCGTTGTGGCCGGACTCGGTGAGCATCGCAGCGCTGCAGGCTCGGCTTGGACTAGACAAAGGCATATGGACGGAACGGGGTATGGCCGATGTCGCCGCCCGCAGCCGGACCGCGGCCATGTCCAATCCCAGGGCCCAGCTTGCCGGAGAGGTCAGCATCGACGAGCTGCTGGACGCGCCGTACATCGCCGACCCGCTGCGCGCCCACGATTGCGCGCCGATCACCGACGGCGCTGCTGTCGTCATCATCGCCGCCGCTGACCGGGCCGCCGACCTGTGCCCGCGGCCGGCCTGGATCACCGGCTTCGAGCATCGGATCGATTCAGGCTCGTTCGGGGCACGCGACCTGACCACGTCACCGTCGGCGGCAGCCGCCGGCCTGGCCGCTGGCGTGGCTGACGTCGACGGGGACGGCGTCGATGTCGCTGAGCTGCACGCCCCGTTCACGCATCAGGAGATCGTGCTCCGCGACGCCCTGCAGCTGCCCGAGTCGGCGCGGATCAGCCCGTCTGGGGGCGCGCTGGCGGGCAACCCGATGTTCGCGGCTGGCCTGGCCCGCATCGGCCATGCGGCGCGGCAGATCATCTCCGGTGCCGCCGGGAGCGCGCTCGGGCACGCCACCAGTGGGCCGGCGTTGCAGCAGAACCTCGTCTGCCTGATGGAGGCCCGATGACTAGCGGCTTGGTTACAGCGAGGGCTCGGTGACACAGCGCGCGGCCGTGCTCGGTACCGGCCAGACACACCACCGCAGCAAGCGCCCGGACGTGTCCATCGCCGGCTTGTGCCGGGAGGCAGTCGACCGGGCGCTGGCCGACGCCGGGCTCGAGCTTGCTGACATCGACGCAGTCGTCGTCGGGAAGGCGCCCGATCTGTTCGAGGGCGTGATGATGCCCGAGCTCTACCTGGCGGACGCGCTTGGCGCCGTCGGCAAGCCGCTGCTGCGCGTGCACACGGCAGGGTCCGTCGGCGGTGCCACTGGCGTCGTCGCGGCGAGTCTTGTGCAGGCGGGGGTGCACCGGCGGGTGCTCGCGGTGGCGTTCGAGAAGCAGTCGGAGTCCAACGCCATGTGGGCGCTGTCGATCATGCCGCCGTTCTCGATGCCGCTGCTGGCCGGCGCAGGCGGCTACTTCGCGCCGCACATCAGGTCCTACATCCGGCGCAGCGGCGCGCCCACGCACATCGGAGCGCTTGTCGCCGTCAAGGACCGGCGAAATGGGGCCCGCAATCCGTACGCTCACTTGCGTCAGCCGGATATTACGCTCGAGTCAGTCCAGGCGTCGCCGATGCTGTGGGACCCGGTGCGCTACGACGAGACATGTCCATCGTCTGACGGCGCCTGCGCCGTGGTGATCGGCGACCAGGCCGCGGCGGAGGCGTCTGGCCGCCCGGTCGCCTGGATCCGGGCTACTTCGATGCGTACTGAGCCGACCATGTTCTCCGGCAAGGACAACGTGAACCCGCGTGCTGGCGCCGATGCCGCCTTCGCGCTATGGGCCAAGGCTGGGATCTCCCGGCCGATCGACGAGATCGACGTGGCGGAGATATACGTGCCGTTCTCATGGTTCGAGCCCATGTGGCTGGAGAACCTGGGGTTCGCGGCCGTCGGGGAGGGCTGGAAGCTGACGGCGGCCGGGGAGACAGAGATCGGCGGGCTCATCCCGATCAACCCGTCCGGCGGCGTGCTGTGCTCCAACCCGATAGGGGCGTCTGGGCTGCTCCGGTTCGCCGAGTCCGCCATGCAGGTGATGGGTAAGGCCGGCGAGCACCAGGTAGCCGGCGCGCGGACCGCGCTCGGCCACGCCTACGGCGGCGGGTCGCAGTACTTCTCCATGTGGGTGGTCGCGGACACGCCGGCCTGACGACAATGCGGCTCGGGTCGTCCATAGCATTCGAGATCGTGACTATCGCTAAGCAGAAGACATGGCGCTGCCGATCTCCGCCTGCCCCTGGCGGATCCTCTACGAGGAGTTCCTGGCGCCGCTGTCTCTCAGCCAGTACCAGCTAGCCAAGGAGATCAGCGTTCCTCCCCGACGCATTAACGAGATTGTTCACGGCCAACGTCGTATCACTGCCGACACGGCGCTACGACTCGCACGATTCTTCGGTACCTCCGAGCGTTTCTGGCTGAACCTGCAGGCTCGATATGACCTGGAGGTTGAGAAGGATCGCCTTGGCGGCGCGCTCGACGACATTAGGCCGATGGGCGCGGCGAGCTGACCGCCGGCCACGAGACGCGCCCTATGGTGCGGCCGGGTCCCGGTGACATTCGCGGCAAAACGGTCCGGGATCTTGACGTCAGGGCATCCAGCGCCGGTGTAGCTGCCGCGAACTGTCGACCGAATTCTGAATTCTGTGGCGAAAGGTTCGATACCGGCTTTTACGAACATATCGTGGTAGCCGTGGGCGAGGAAGTGCAGCCGGAGCTAGCAGCGGGACAGCCGACTGCGGAACAACTGACTGCGGAACAGCTGACTGCGGAGCAGCTGACTGCGGATGGGCGACGGCGGATGAGGCGACTGCGGATGAGGCGACGGCGGAACAGCCAAGCGCCGAGCAACCAGCCGCCGGGACCAGGCTGAAGTCGGCCGCCACGATCGCCGCCTTCGATGTCGTGGGCCCGCTCATCGCTTATGCGCTACTGCGGAAGGCAGGGCTGTCGGCAGTAATGGCGCTGGTTCTGAGCGGCGTGCTGCCGGCAATCGGCGTCACTACGAACGCGATCCAGCGGCGCCGGCTGGACATCATCGGGGCCGTCGTCCTCTCGGGCATCGTCGTCGGAGCGGTGCTCGGGCTGTTGAGTCACAACGCCAGGCTCGTACTGCTGGAGGGCTCGGTGCCCACAGCGGTGTTCGGGCTGGCCTGCCTTAGCTCGCTCCGCGCACGGAAGCCCCTGCTGTTCGGATTCGCCCACGAGTTCGTCGGGCCGGAGAGCGCGAGGGGACGCGAGATGACCAGGCTCTGGCAGTTCGCCGGCTACCAGCGCGCCTACCGGGTTGTCACGGCAGTGTGGGGCGTCGGCTACCTCGTCGAGGCCGGCGTGCGCGTGGCCATCGTGGAGAACACCTCGACGGGCACGGCGCTGGTCGCCTCCAAGATCCTCCCGTATGTCAGTGCCGCCATCCTGGCGGGATGGACGGTCGCGTACGCGCGCTATCAGTGGCGCAAGGCGTGAGGACCTCGCGAGCGGATCATCACTGCCATGCCCTGGTTAGGGCTGCCGACTAGCCAGCTGCCGCATCGTGCGGCGCTCTCACGCAGCCACTACCAAGGATCAGCCCGGGCCGCCCTGCTAGCCGTGCCAGGCTGGGCTGTCCACAACGGACTCCCACAGGCTCATCGAGCCAGGTGGCGTCGCACGGTCGGCGTGCGGCAGGTACGGGTCGAAGTAGCCGTTGCCGACCTGGATGAACACCTCGATGCCGTCAGGCCGCTGGTCGTAGATGTCGTAGCCGTAGAAGCCATATGAGTCCGCGTACATGACAGCGTCGCGTTCGATGCCCCCGCCGGGCGGCGTGCGGAGCGCACAGCTGATCGGCAGCGCACCCGCGGGGCGAGCGCCCTCGTCGGTCCAGAGCGGATTCGGGCACGACAGCGCCAGCACCCATGGCAGCGGTTTATTGTCGGCGCCGACCGGCGGCCCGGAGGCCTGCACCTGCTGGTCTGTCATGACCTTGTCGAACGGCGTGACGTCGATCATGATGTCGGCTTTGCCGTGTCCGTCGTTGTAGTTCACCTCGAGCGAGCCAGGCGCATTGGCTGCCGTCGGGTCATCCGTTAGCACCGCGCCCGCGGGCAGCAGGCTTCGCAGGGTGCGCAGCATCTGCCGTGGTGTCATCGGCGTCGACGCTTCGGGCGGGGTGGTGGCCGGCGACTGACTGGGCGCGGTCAGGCTTGCTTTCTCGCTGGGTTGACTGGTCGGCGTACTGAGCGGACTCGCGCTAGGAGTTGCGGAGCCGGCCTGGCCGGCGCCGACGTAGGCGTACCCGCCGAGACTGCCCAGCGGGTGCGCGAGCCAGGCCCCAGCCCCCACTCCGGCCACGGCAATCACCGCCAGCCCGCCACCGGCGGCACGACGGAAACGGAGGCGGCGCCGGAGTCTTCGGCCGAGCTGCTCGGCCCGGCGGACCATGGTCATGACGTCTGGCGCCATATCGGCGACCGCACGATCGAACAGTGCGGTCAGATCATCGTCTTTCTGCATGTCTATTCCCTTAGGTGACGGTTCCTTAGGTCACGGTTCTTTAGGTGGCGGTTCCTTAGGTGGCGGTTCCTTAGGTGACGGCGGCTCAGGACCGCAGAATCTTCGCGTCGGCCCCGAGCAGATCGCGAAGCTGCGCGAGCCCACGGGTATTGAGGCTCTTGACGGCGGCCGGGCTGATGTCAAGCGCCTGGGCTACCGCGTCGATGCTGTGGTCGTCGACGTACCGGAGCACGATGACGGCCCTGCTGCGGGGCGGCAGCTTGCGCAGCGCCGCGACGAGGGTCAGCCGAAGGTCGGGGTCGTCGGCGCCCACCGCGACCGGCACCGCCGGATCAGCGACAGGCGTCTCGGTGGCCCGCTTCAGCCGCCGTTGGGACAGGAAGGCGTTCATCAGCACCTTGCGCGCATAGCTGTCAGGACTCTGCGCGCGCTGGACCCGGTGCCAGGCGACGAAGAGCTTGGCCAGTGTGGTCTGTACTAGGTCCTGCGCCTCATGCCAGTCGCCGCAGACCAGGTACGCGACACGGAACAGCTGGCCGGCCCGCGCCGCAGCGAACTCGCGGAACTCATCGCCGTCATCACCGCGCTCGGCCACAGCTATGCCTCCGTGTCTGACACCGCACCGCGACGACGTCATCTGCATAGACGCGGTGACCGTGCCCGGAGGTATCAGCCAGCGCTGACGTAAGTTACCGGCAGCCGCTTGACGCCGTTGAGCCAGCCTGAGCGCAGCCGCTGCGGGTCGCCTGCCTTAGTGATGGCTGGCATGGCGTCGGCGATCGCGTTGAACATCAGGTCGATCTCCAGCCTGGCGAGGTTGGCGCCGAGGCAGTAGTGCGCGCCGGTGCCGCCAAACCCGACGTGCGGGTTGGGGTTCCTGAGGATGTTGAACTGCTCCGGGTTCTCGAAGACTTCCTCATCGAAGTTGGCCGAGCGGTAGAACATGCCCACCCGCTGGCCTTTCTTGACTAGTTGGCCGCCGATCTCGGTGTCCCTAGTGGCGGTCCGCTGGAACACCGTGACCGGGGTTGCCCAGCGGACGATCTCGTCCACCGCTGTCTGTGGTCGCTCGGCCTTGAACAGCTCCCACTGATCAGGGTTGTCCAGGAATGCCAGCATGCCGTGGGAGATGGCGTTCCTGGTGGTCTCGTTGCCAGCGACCGCCAGCAGAATGACGAAGAAGCCGAACTCATCTGAGGTCAGCTCGTCGCCGTCCACCTGCGCGCTGACAAGCTTGGAGACAATGTCCTCGCGCGGGCACGCGCGCCGGTCCTCGGCCATCACCATGCTGTAGCCGAGTATCTCGGCGGCCGCCATCTCCCCATCGCCGGAGTACTCGGGGTCGTCGTAGCCGACCATGTCGTTGGACCACGTGAACAGCTTGTGCCTGTCCTCCTGGGGCACGCCGATCAGCTCGGCGATCGCCTGCAGCGGGAGCTCGCAGGCGATGTCGGTGACGAAATCGCCTGTGCCTCTCTCAAGCGCGTCCTGGACGATTTTCCTCGCCCGGTCGTTAAGGACCTCGCGCAGGTTGTTGATGGCCCGTGGTGTGAAACCGCGCGACACGATGCCGCGCATCTTGGTGTGGTGCGGCGGATCGATGTTGAGCATGATCACCCGCTGCATCTCGACCTGATCGCGGGTGTTGCCGCTCATGAACCGGACGATCGCAGTGTTCTCGTAGCTCGAGAAGGTGTCGCTGTCACGGGAGATAGCGACCACGTCCCGGTGTTTGGTCACTGCCCAGAATCCGTCGTCGTTGAAGCCCATGTCTGATGGCTGGGCATTCCACCAGATTGGCGCCGCCTGGCGCAGCTCGGCCAGTTCCTCCTGCGGGACGCGCTCGGCGTACAGGTCAGGATCAGTGAGGTCGAAGCCTGGCGCGATCCGCGGCTGAGCCATGACGGGCCTCCCGATCTGTAACGTGTTCTAGTGGGATTCAAGCACGCCCAGGGCCAGCGGTGAACCGCCCCGCCCTCGAAATTTCAAGAACACGTTCTACTATGAGCGCAGGGCAACACGGAGGAGCACCAGTGGGCAATGCGGTCATTGTCGAAGCGGTCCGGACGCCAATCGGGAGGCGGCGCGGAGCACTCGCGGGCTTGCATCCTGCGGAACTACTCGGGCGTGCGCAGACGGCCCTGCTCGAGCGCGCGGGCGTCGATCCGGCTGAGGTCGAGCAGGTGGCCGGAGGCTGCGTCACCCAAGCCGGCGAGCAGGCCGGCAACGTCACCCGCACAGCCTGGCTGCACGCTGGCCTGCCCCAGCAGACCGGCGCGCTGACCTTGGACGCGCAGTGCGGGTCAGCCCAGCAGGCAGTGCACCTCATCGCCGGGCTGATCGCGGCCGGCGCGATCGACGTGGGCGTCGGCTGTGGCGTCGAGACGATGAGCAGGGTTGGCCTCGGCGCGAACGTCGGGAGTGGCATCGGGTCGCCCCGCCCGCAGTCGTGGGCCATCGACATGCCGAGTCAGTACGAGGCGGCTGAGCGGATCGCCAGGCGCCGTGGTTTCACCCGCGAGCAGGTCGATGCGTTCGGCTTGCGCTCGCAGGAGAACGCCGCGCGCGCGTGGGCCGAAGGCCGCTTTGATCGGGAGGTAGTGCCCGTCAAGGCGCCGGTACTCGATGGCGAGGGCAAGCCGACCGGCGAGGACCGAGTCGTCGACCGGGACGGAGGCCTGCGTGAGACCAGTCTGGAAGCGCTGGCCGGACTCAAGCCGGTGCTGCCCGACGGACTGCACACGGCTGGCACGGCATCGCAGATCTCTGACGGCGCCGCGGCGGTGCTGCTGGTCGACGAGGCTAGGGCTCGCGAGCTCGGCCTACGGCCGCGGGCCAGGATCGTCGCGCAGTGCCTGATCGGAGACGAGCCCTACTATCACCTGGACGGGCCGGTGGCCGCCACCGAGCGAGTGCTGAAGCGCAGTGGGATGACGATCAGCGATATCGACGTCTTCGAGGTCAACGAGGCGTTCGCGTCGATCGTGATGTCGTGGCAGAGCGTCCATGAGCCGGACCCGGACAAGGTCAACGCCAACGGCGGCGCTATCGCCCTGGGCCACCCGGTCGGCAGCACCGGCTCGCGCCTGATCACCACGGCCCTGCATGAACTCGAGCGCTCAGACGGCAGCACGGCTCTGATCACGATGTGCGCGGGCGGCGCGATGGCAACGGCGACGATCATCGAGCGCATCTAGACCGATCGTCACCCGCGCCGCTCGGCGCCACGAGGAGCGTCGAGGTTGATCCTGCACAACGCCGCAGGGCCCGAGCGTTAGCTCGGACCCCGCAGTCGCTTCTCGGCCGGAGCTTATACGGCGCGTTGGTTACTTGATCTTGTAGCTGTACGGAATCGCGATGATCTCGTCGCCGTTCGGGTCACCAAAGCCCAGCCCGAAGAACCCGGCGATGGTCAGATCGTCGACGTAGAGCGTCCCGGCGTCGGTCGAGCCGGATGCACCGTTCGGCGTGATCTGAACTGTGATCGTCGCGCTTCCGCCAGCCGGGATGTAGACCGGTGACAGCGCCCCGCCCGGCAGACCCTCGAGCGACGGCCACAGGTCGCCCGAGGACGACGACACGGTCGAGTCGAACGCCTTGGTGACCGCGCTGAACGACGCGGCCGCTGTCACCGTGGGCGCTCCCGTGGTGGTGTTGTACGGCCCGATCTCCGACGGGTTCAGGCTCCAGAGTCCCGGGCTGACCTCCGGGGCACTGAAGCTGACGCTCGCCGAGTCACCTGACTGGATCCCCTCGAGGTCGGGGTCACCAGGGAAGTAACTCGAGTCGAAGTCCACCGGCGCGCTACCCGTCAGGCTCTCCGAGATCTGGCTGGTCTCGGTCGGCACGAAGTAATACGGGAACGGCGGACCGCCACTGACATTGGACGCGAGCGGCAGCGTGAGGCTGCCCGCGTGACGTTGGAGTTCTGGTTGGGCAGTGTCAGCGATGTCGTGGTGTTGAGGCGCGGGTCGACGAAGTACGCCTCGGGCGCGTGACCGCTGTTCTTGACGGTCACCTTGTAGGTATAGGTCGTGCCGTTCGTCAGACTGCTGCCGGCCGGCAGGTTGTTGGTGACGGGCAGTGCGCCGAAGCGGATGGTGCCGGTAAATGGCTCCTGAAGCTCCAGCCCACTGACCGGGTTAGCCCACTGCAGCGCGACAGTCCATGTCCCAGGCGCTGGCCGCGCATGGTACAGATCGACGGACTTCGTACTCACCGGGTTGCCCCCGCCGTCCAGAGTGACGTTGGTCGAGTAGCCGAGGTTCTGGCCACTCGGGTCGATGAGGTAACCGGTCAGGAGGTCGCCCGGGTCGTTGGCCAGGTTGATCTCCGCGTGGATGTTCTGCGCGCCAGCTGGCACGGTGAACGTGTAGTAGTTGGCCTGCGCCTGCACGCCCGCCCGACCGTTACCGCCGGTCAGCACGCCGTGGAAGTTGCCGCCTGACGATGTAGTCGGCACCGTCGTGCGCACCGTGATCGGAACCGTTGTGTGGGTAGAGCCAGACGACACGACAAGCGACCGCTCCGTGTCCCCGGCGGTGTTCGGGCTGATCACCGTGAGCTTCGCCGTTCCGGTCGCGCCTGCGGCCAGCGTCAGGGAGGTGGGACTGACCGAGCCCGCCACAGCGAACCGCGACACGTTGGCATCCCACTGGATCGGGCCGCTGGTACCGGTGGCGCTTGCGCTGTTCTTTACCGTGAAGAACAGCGCCGTCCACTTGCCCGCAGGCGGGTTCGCGACCTGGATGTTATCGAAGTCGGCCAGCCCCTGCGAGGTTGAGTAACCGGCGTAGGTGCCGTCCGGCTCGATCAGCGCCACGTGCATGAGCGATGACTGTCCGGTGAACTGGAAGTCGGAGGAGAAGTTCAGCCGCGACGGACGCGCCGTCGTAGGCACTGTGAAGTGCACCTTCTGGTACACCTCCGATGCGCCACTCCAGATCGTCAGCACCCCGGTGTTGGCCGGGCAGGCCTTGGTGGGCGTGCCCGGCTGCATGCAGAACGTGCCGGACGGGTTGGCGATCTGCTTGGTGAGTGCCCGGGTCGACAGCTTGACGGTGACCTTGGATGAGCTGGTGTTGGTCACGGAGAAGCTGTGACCCGACGTGGCGCCCGTTTTCTGCTGGATGTTGAACTGGCTACGGCTGATGAGGATGCCGCCCTGCGAGGTCCCAGCAGACTTGGCCAGCTTGACAGCCGCGGCGATGTTCAGCAGGCCTGCGCCTTGCTGCGTCGCCGGCGCGTTGATGTCGGTCGCCGAGCTCATCAGGATCTGCTTGACCTGCGCTGGCGAGGGGTCCGCGCCGGCGTGAGCGCCCGCGTAGGCCTGGATCACGTCAGCGGCGGCGCCCGCCACGAGCGGCGACGACTCGCTGGTGCCGCCCGTGAACTCGATCGGCGAGCTACCGGTCCCGTCGAAGTTCGTGCAGTCGGTGTACAGGGTCGAGTTGTTGCTGCACAGCGCCCAGTTCGAGTCGCCGGGGGCGACGAGGTCCACGGTGTTGCCGCTCTCGGAGAAGCCACCGGAGGAGAGGCTCGAAATGTTGTTGTCGACGAACTTCCCGTTCGTGCCCGGCACGTTCACGCCGCCGAGCGTGGTCTGCTCGTAGGCGCGGAAGGTCGTCGAGGCGCCCACGCTGATCACGTTCGAGTCCGTGCCGGGCGAGCCGATCGTGCTGGTGATGCCGGCATCGCCGCTGGAGGCAACGACCGTTACGCCCGCGGCCACGGCAGCGTCGTCGGCCTGGCGGATCACGTCGGCAGCGAGGTCGGGGAAGTTGTTGCTGCCGAACGACTCGTTGATGACCTTCGCACCGTTAGCGACGGCGTAGTTGATCGCCTGGAGGAAGTTGGACGTCGTTGTGTCATTGTTCTCAGAGAAGACCTTCAGCGCTAGCACGCTCGCGCCAGGCGCGTCGCCGACGATCTTGATGTCGCAGCCAGCTGGCGGAGGATTCGGGTCACCTGGATACATGTAATTCGACAGGTCATAAGGGGTGTTGCCCTGCGCCGCGATCGAGCTTGCGTCCAGGAACATCTCGCCGCCGGGGGTCGGAGTGGTGGCGGTGTCACCAGTGAAGTCGACCTGGGTCACCATTGGCGAGCCAGCCGCCGACCCGGCGCTGGCGTAGGCCGCATTGCGCTGGAAGTCGGGGTTCGCCGGGTCGAGCCCGTCCGCGATCGTCGCGACGGTGATGCCCGCGCCATCGGCGTTCGGGTTCGCCACTGCGCCATTAATCTTCAACAGGGCCTCCGGGTCGAGCTCCGGAGTGGCGGAAGTGCCGCACAGGTTCGATGCGAGTGTCGCTTTAACCGGAGTGCGCGATCCTGGCGCCTGCACGACTGGCAGCGTGGGGCCAGGTATCACCTGGTTCGGAACGACCTCGGCGACAGCCGAGTTACTGGCCAGGGCCTGGGCCTGACTGGCGGTGGCCTTGACGACGACCGCGTTGACGAGGCTGGTCGAGCCGACCTCGCGACCGCCTGCAGAGCGAAGTTGCGAGATGACCGGCTTCTGCTCCGCGGCAACGGCCGCGCGCCTGGCAGCCGACCTCGCGTTGAGCTTGGTGTTCTGGTTGTGCAAGATCACGATGTACTGATGGTCAGCCCCGCCGGCTGAGGCATGCGATTGAGTTGCCGCAGCAGCAACCCCCGCTGGTACTGCCGACATGATGAGCGCGGCCGGAACCGTCGCCATCACCAGGCATCTCTTGCGCATGCGCGAGCGCATCGCTACCTCCTGTTACCTCGTCCATAAACACGTCACTCAGGGAATCGGGGCAACACTAATGGTGACAAGGACCCTTAGTAACCCTGAATCGGGCTTAGGCACGAAGTTCTACCAATTCTGTAGATTGCGAGTCGCGCAAAGAGCGCTGTTAGGTAATAACCGGTGCGAATCGGACGTCACGGGTGCTGGCTGCTGACCGAGATCACTTCGCCGGTCAGATACGAGGAGTATTCGCTGGCCAGGAACACGATGACGGTGGCGACCTCCCACGGCTCGGCGCCACGGCCGAAGGCCTCCTTGTCCTCCAGCTCGGCCAGCAGCTCCGCACTCATCACCTTGGTCAGGAACGGATGCGTGGCCAGACTCGGCGCCACCGCGTTGACGCGGATGCCGTAGCTGGCTACGTCCATGGCCGCGCAGCGCGTCAGCGCCATCACGCCGGCCTTGGCCGCGGCGTAGTGCGCCTGACCTTCCTGGGCTCGCCAGCCGAGCACTGAGGCGTTGTTGACCACGACGCCGCCGCCACCTTGCGCGACCATCTGGCGCAGCGCGGCCCTCGTGCACCGGAACGTGCCGTTCAGCGTAATGTCCAGCACGCGCAGCCACTCGGCGTCAGTCATCTCCAGCACCGATCTGGTGCCGCCGAGACCCGCGTTGTTGATCATCACGTCGAGGCGTCCGAAGTGCGCGACCGCGCCCGCGATGAGGCTGCTGACGGCGTTGTCGTCGGTGACGTCACAGGCGACCGACCAGACCCGGTCGCCGTACTCGCCTTCCAGCTCCTGCCGGTAGGCCGCCAAGCGCGCCGGGTGCTGATCGCTGATCACGACGCTGGCGCCCTCGGCCAGGCAGCGCCTAGCGGTAGCCGAGCCGATGCCGGCCCGGCGGCTGCCGTGATGACGACCACCTTGCCCGCCAGCAGGTCCCGACCAGCAGGCGGTCCTGGCAGCGGGCGCGCGGGGGCCGTCACGACCGCGCCTGCCTGGGCAGCCCGAGGGCACGTTCGGCGATGATGCCGAGCTGGATCTCCTGCGAGCCGCCGTAGATCGTGTCGGCGCGGCTGAACAGGTAGAGCCGCTGCCAGTCGTCCAGGTCGTACGGCGGGCGCTGCGCGAGCATGGAGCCTGGGCCGAATACGCGCATGGCAAGTTCACCGATGTCGCGATGCCAGCGCGACCACAGCAGTTTCACCACGGAGGCGTCGGCGTGTGCGCTCGCGTCTGCCCGGTCGAGCATGCTCAGCACCTGCTCTCTCATGACCTGCAAGCCGATCCACGCCCTGGCCAGCTTGTCGCGCAGCAGGGGATCGACGGTAGCCCCGGTGTGCCGGGCGACGTCGATCAGTGCATCAAGCTCGCGCTGGTAGCCAACCTGCTGGCCGAGGGTCGAGACGCCGCGCTCGATCGCGAGCGTGGCCATCGCAACGCGCCATCCGCCACCAACGTCGCCGACCACCAAGTCGCGTGGTGTGCGCGCGCCGTCGAAGAACACCTCATTGAACTCGGCGGTCCCCGTCAGCTGCCGGATGGGCCGGACGGTGACGCCTGGCTGGTGCATGGGCACGAGCAGATAGGAAAGCCCGGCGGAGCGACGCGATGTGGGCTCGGTCCTGGCGAGCAGGAAGCACCAGTCGGCGACCGTCGCGAGCGATGTCCAGACCTTCTGGCCGGTGATGACCCAGTCCTCTCCGTCCAGCACCGCTGAGGCGCTCACCGACGCGAGGTCTGATCCCGCGCCCGGTTCGGAGTATCCCTGGCACCACAGCTCCCTGACGGCAGCGATTGGCGGCAGGAACCGCTCGCGCTGCTCGCGCGTCCCGAACGCGATCAGCGTCGGGCCGAGGAGTTCTTCGCCCATGTGGCCGACACGGGCGGGCGCGGCGCTGCGCGCATACTCCTCATGGAAAATAACTTGCTGCGCAAGCGTCGCGCCCTGGCCTCCGTACTCAGCTGGCCAGCCGATGCAGGTCCAGCCTGCCGCGGCCAGATGCCGGTTCCAGTCCAGCCGCCGCTCGAAATGTTCATGCTCCCGGCCGGGACCACCAACGCCACGCAGCCCGGCAAACTCGCCCGCCAGGTTGGTCTCGAGCCAGTCCCGGATGCGACCGCGGAACTCCTCGTCCTCGGCCGTCAGCTGCACTGGAGTCTCCTTGGGCGCGCCTGGCCAGCCTCGCACGTGACAAGTAGGCTCAGCCTACCAAGCACTTGCTTGCTCAAGGAGTCTCGTGGAGCTCACCATTCCGGCCGCGCTGGCGAGCGCCGCGAGGCAGTTCGGTGACGGCGTTGCCATAGCGGAGCCGGGCGGGGAGCGCCTGACCTACCGCGAACTGGACGAGCAAGTCGGCGCCATCGCCGCGGCACTGGCCTCGGCCGGAGTCGAGGCTGCCGACCGGGTCGCGATCTGGTCACCGAATACCCGGCACTGGGTGATTGCTGCGCTTGCTGCCCAGACGGCGGGCGCCACGCTCGTGCCCGTCAACACGAGATTCACCGGGCCCGAGGCGCTGGACGTGATCGGCCGCAGCCAGGCCAGCGCGCTATTCGTGGCGGGGCCGTTTATCGGCACCGACAGGCTTCTGGCGTTGCGGGACGCTGATCTGGGCGACCCAGGCCACCTGGGCGCGCTGCGGCTGATTATCTCGATCCCGGTCGAGACCGGCGCCACGACAGCTATTTCCAGCTGGCCGGGCGCAACCGTGCTGGACTGGGCTGGGCTGGTAGGCCGTGCCGCCAGCCCAGCACAGTCCACCACCGCGGGCGCGCTCGCGACCGAGCGGCGGGCCGCGATCAGCGCGGACGACATCAGCGACATCCTCTTCACGTCCGGTACCACCGGACGGAGCAAGGGCGCAATGAGCTCGCATCGGCAGGCGCTGGCGGTGGCGGCGGCCTGGGCGCAGTGCGGTGAGGTTACGCGTACCGACCGTTACCTCGTCGTGAACCCGTTCTTCCACAGCTTCGGCTACAAGGCCGGGATCCTGGTCTGCCTGCTCACGGGCGCGACGATCGTGCCCCAGCTCGTCTACGACCCTGAGCAGGCCATGCGCCTGATCGAAGCCGAGCGAATTACGATCCTGCCGGGCGCGCCCACGATCTACCAGACGATCCTCGACCACCCGGCGCGGACCCGGTATGACCTGTCGAGCCTCCGGCTGGCGGTAACCGGCGCGGCTGTCGTTCCGGTCGCCCTCGTCGAGCGGATGCAGGCCGAGCTGAACTTCGACACCGTGCTGACGGCGTACGGCCTGACGGAGGCGGTCGTCGTCACTATGTGCAGGCCGGGAGATCCGCCGCACACCGTCGCCACGACCTCCGGGCGGCCCACCGCGGGCTTCGAGATCCGAGTAACCCCGGCCGGCAGCGACGGGGCCGGCGAGATTCTGCTGCGGGGCCCGAACGTGATGCTCGGCTACCTCGACGACCCGGCGGCAACGAAAGAGGCCATCGACGACGGTGGCTGGCTGCACACGGGCGATATTGGCCACCTCGATGCCGACGGCTACTTGACGATCACCGACAGGCTGAAGGACATGTATATCTGCGGCGGCTTTAACGTGTACCCGGCCGAAGTCGAGCAAGTGCTGGCCCGGCTCGACGAGGTCGCGGAGTCGGTGGTGATCGGCATCCCCGATGCCCGCCTGGGAGAGGTCGGCAAGGCCTTCATCGTCACCAAGCCCGGCATGCAGCTCGCCGAGTCCGACGTGCTGGCCCACTGCCGTGAGCGACTCGCCAACTTCAAGGTGCCGCGGCAGGTCGAGTTCCGCTCCGAGCTGCCGCGCAATCCGTCGGGCAAGCCGCTGAAGCGGCTGCTCAGGGAGGAACCAGCATGAGCGAGCACGCGGCAACCAACGGCGCGGCCGAAGCGGAGGTCGTCCGCTACGAGACCCGCGGCCAGACAGCTGTGATTACGCTGAACCGGCCCCGTTACCGCAATGCGCAGAACTCGGCGGTGACATACGCACTGGACGCCGCCTTCGCCCGCGCAGTGAATGACGATGCGGTCGCGGTCATCGTTCTCGCCGGGGAGGGCGATCACTTCTGCGCCGGGCATGACATCGGCACGCCGGGCCGGGACATAGACACCTCGTTTGAGCGCAAGGCCGTGATGTGGTGGGACCACGTGGGCAGGGCCGGCGCCGACAATAGGTACGCCAGGGAGATGGAGGTCTACCTGGGCATGTGCCGGCGCTGGCGCGAGCTGCCCAAGCCGACGATCGCGATGGTGCAGGGCGCATGCATCGCCGGCGGCCTGATGCTGGCCTGGGTGTGCGACCTGATCGTCGCGTCGGACGACGCCTTCTTTGCCGACCCCGTGGTGCGGATGGGCATTCCCGGCGTCGAGTACTTTGCCCATCCCTGGGTGCTCGGGCCCCGGTTCGCGAAGGAGATGCTGTTCACGGGCGACCGCTTCTCGGCGGCACGCGCGCACGAACTCGGCATGGTCAGCCGGGTCGTGCCGCGCGCGGAACTGGCGGACACGACCTTCGCGCTAGCCGACCGGATCGCCGCCATGCCGTCCTTCGGCCTGGCGCTCGCCAAGCGCGCGGTGAATCAGTGCGAGGACCAGATGGGCATGCGCAACGGCATGGACTCGACGTTCGGGCTGCACCACGTCGCGCACGCGCACAACGCTGAGATCGGCGCCGACGCGCTGGCCGGGATGGACGCCCGGTCGATGAAGAAGGCAGCCGGGTGAGAGCCAGCCGTCAGACGTGGCCGGCATGCGGCTGACGCGGGAGCAGGAGGACCTCCGCACCGCCGTCCGCGGCCTGCTGGACCGTTACGCGGTCGCGCCGGACGCCGACCGCGATGCCGAGCGCGGACTCTGGCGGCGTCTCTGCACGGAGATCGGCGTGGCCGGGCTCGCCATTCCGGAGCGGTTCGGCGGAGCTGGCGCCGGACCGGTCGAAGTGCACGTCGTCATGGAGGAACTCGGACGCTCCCTAACGCCCGCGCCGATGCTGGGCTCAGCGGTCCTAGCGACGCAGGCGCTGCTCGCTTCCGGCGACGAGGCCGCGTGCCAGCGACTGCTACCCGGCCTGGCCGACGGCAGCCAGACCGGGGCGCTTGCGTGGACGACTGCGGCCGGCCGCTGGGATCCGGACGAGGTGGCCTGCCGGGCCGTACGAACAGCGGCAACAGCGGCAACAGCGGGTGCAGCTGACGGCTGGACGGTGACCGGCGAAGCGCACTTCGTGCTGGACGGTGACCTGGCGTCGGTGCTGCTCGTCCCGGCCATGATGCCGGACGGGCACACTGGCCTGTTCGAGGTGATCCCGGACCGGCCGCACGTCCGGCGCGCGGCGAGCACGAGCATGGACGAGTCACGGCGACTGAGCGTCGTGAGCCTGGATGGCGCGCCCGGCATTCGTATCGGCGATCGCCTAGACCTGGATCGGGTCAGGGACGCCGCGTGCGTCGCGCTGAGCGCCGAGCAGGTGGGCGCGGCCGCAGAAGCATTGGCGCTGACCGTGGCGTACACCAAGGTGCGCGTCCAGTTTGGGCGGCCGATTGGCAGCTTCCAGGCGTTGCAGCACCGGATGGCCGAGATGCACGTGCTGGTCGAGTCGGCCCGCTCCCTGTCGTATGCGGCGGCTGAAGCCGCGCAGTCAGGCGCGCCCGAATTCTCGCTGCGCGCCGCCGCGGCTAAGGCGTATTGCTCGGAAGCGCTCGAGCAGGTCAGCGGTGAAATGATCCAGCTGCACGGGGCGATCGGGATGACCTGGGAGCACATGGCGCACCGCTATTTCAAGCGTGCACATGGCGCGGCGCTGCTGCTCGGCGCGCCCGCCCATCATGTCGCCAGGGTCGCCGCCGCAGTGATCGACGGCTGACATCACAGCCCGCGCCGCCCAGCTGGGTGTACCTCCGGTCGTCGCAGTTGGACGCCAGCGGCCAGGCCAGTTTCACACTCAGCGCCACGCGCATGCAGAACCGCGAAGTGCGCGTCGTCGTGCTCGCGACCATCCGGCACGGTGCTGCCATCGGCAGTCCTATCGCGGTGCCGCCGCCAGGCTAGCCGGTGGTCGGACGGCAGGGTGTTCATCAGGCAGTAGCCCCGGGTCGAAGATGAGAAGTAGCCGTTCTGGGATAGTGAGGACCGTGACGATTCAGGCGATCGCCTTCGATCTCGGCGGAGTGTTAGAGGCCGTCGGGCCTGCTGAACACTTTGTGGCCGGCTGGCGCGAGCGGCTTGGCCTGACAGACGCGCAGGTGGCCGGGCTGCTGTGGCCGCTGACTCGGGCCGACCCGGGCGATCAGGTGAAGACAGGCGCCGTGACTCAGGCGCAGTACCGGCAACGGTGCGTGGATGTGCTCGGGCTGGCCGGCGAGACGGCCGACGAGTTCATGGCCGAATTCTGGAACTGGTACTGCGGGGTGCTCGATGCCCAGCTGGTCAGCTACGCCGCCGCGCTCCGGCCGCGCTACCGAACGGCGATCCTCAGCAACTCGGCAGCCGGAGCGCGGCGTGAGGAGCAGGCCAGGTTCGGATTCGCCGAGCTCGTGGACGTGATCGTGTATTCCGACGAGGTTGGCCTGGCCAAGCCTGATCCGCGGGTCTATGCCCTGCTGTGCGCCGAGCTTGGCGTCCAGCCGAGCGATGTCGTGTTCCTCGACAACAGGCCGCTGAACGTCGCGGCCGCTCGCGAGTTCGGCATACACGCCATCCGGCACGAAGGTACGCCGAGTTCCATAACCGCCGTCGAGGAGATATTGCGCCAGACGGCTAACTCTGGGAGGTAGCGCGTGACCCTGTTCAGTTAGAGCGCAACTACTTCGGGTAGCAATGTAGTTACTTTTAGTTCACTTGTTGTTCATTGACGCCACTCCAAGACCTCGGGGTGGCCGTCGGGGCGTCCCCCGACTGAGGCGAGCGCGAAGGCATGGATGAGTATGCGCGAATACGCAGAGTCGGCGAAGGCAGAGCTGCTAGCCGCCCTCGCCGACGTCGGTGTCCAGCCCGATGACTTCGCGCTTATCGAGCAGGCGAGGGCGCTGGTCGACCAGGTGAATGCGCGGCTGCGCACACGCGGGTCGCGCATGATCTACACGATCACGTTCTGCAACGCGCTGCCGCTGCCAGAATCCGATTGGGCGGCCGTCCTCGACGCGCCCGCGCCGGATTACACGCCTGCCGCGGATTGAGGCCCGCTTCGGATTGATGCCCGCTGCGGTTTGCACGTCTGCTGGGGATTAGCTGCGAGCGCCGCCCCAAGCGGGCCGCAGGCTCGCGACCCAGCTCGCTAGATGTCGCGTTCGGCGGTGATCCGGCCGTCCTTGATCGCCTGGACAAGCGACTGGTAATCCCGTTCGTTCTGATCGGCATAGGCGACCGCGAACTGGGTGATGGCCTGGTCGAATACGTCCGATCCACCCAGGTAGGCCGCAATCGCGATCCTGTCTCCGGACCGGGCGTGCGCCCGCGCCAGCGTCCACCCGCAGAGCTGACCGTACAGCTGCATGCCATGCGGAATCATGGCCTGGATGTCCAGAGAGAGCTTCCAGTCCCGCAGCTGGCGGACATAGAAGTCGCGCTGCTTCCCGTCGAGGCCGGCCTCGATCCGCTGCCAGCCAAGGAAGATGTCACTGGCCGCCTGCATGAGCCGCTGGCCAGCCACTACCCGCTGGCCCTGGTTGGGGTACTTGCTCGTACCGACATAGTGGCTGAGTACCGACTCCTCGGCTTCCTTCACCTGGAGGAACAGCGGGTCGTTGTCGTCCCGACCGAGCATGAGGACGATCCAGCACCTCGTGCCCACGCTGCCGACGCCGACGACCTTGCGGGCCATGTCGGCGAACTCGAACTGATCGAGCAGGAACTTGCGGTCGGTTTCCAGGGTTCGCCGGTACTTGGCGAGCAGGTCCGTGATCTGGGCCTCGAATGCCTTCCTATCCATCTGGCGCGGGAGCAGGTCGTCGATCGGGACGATGAGCGGCGCGTCGGCGATGATCTGCGGCTTGCCATCGACCATTCGGGTCAGCTTCGCCACTTCCTGCATGCTGTCCCTCGTGCGGGCCTTCGCCAGTCCCTTGTTCACCACCTTGCGCTGGCGCTTCTTGAGCTGCGAACTGAACTCGGCGCGCATCTCGTCCATGTCAGCGTGGGCGTACCAGACGTCGAGGTCCGGCATCGGCGCGAAGTCGCGCATCGCCTGCCGGTAGCGCGCGAGTGTGGCCGCGACGATCTGGCGGCGTTCCTTGCCAGAGAAGCCGTTCTCTCGCGCAGCGACCTCCATGCTGGCCGCCAGCCGCTTAACATCCCACTCCCACGGGCCTGGCAGAGTCTCGTCGAAGTCGTTGACGTCGAACACGAGCCGGCGCTCGGCCGAGCCGAAGACGCCAAAGTTGGACAGATGCGCGTCGCCGCAGGCCTGCACCGGCAGCCCCGACACGGGGGTATCTGCGAGATCGCTGGCCATCGGCAGGGCTGCCCCGCGGTAATAACTGAAGGGGGACGCCGACATACGTCCCCAGCGGACCGGCACCAGATCCGGCACCCGCGTCGCGGCCTGGGCGGCCAGCAGGCTCAGCGGGTCCGGCCGTTCCGGCTGCCGCTCGAACGTCGCGTGACTCTCGCGTGGCACTTGGGCCCGCGCGGTCCGTCCCCGCTCGGTGCGCTCGGCCGGACTGAGCCGTCCGCACCCGGTATCGAGCGTGTACCGCAGTCGCGGAACGTCCGTTATTACCGCAGTCATCGATTCCCCCCACCGTGTCCGCCACTTCCCCACTCAAAAGCATCCCGCGCCAGCAGTGGTCGCGCCTCACCCGCACGGGGTGACCCTGCCAGGCGAAAGGCGTGTCGCGTGGCTTGGGCCCGTCAGTCTGCAGGCCGTTTCCGCGGCAGGCCCATACGAGCGCGGCGCGAGCCCGCCGCACTCGTCCGCGGGCGGGGCGAGCGCCCGCACCCGCGCGGTGGCGACGGCGATGCAAGCCGTAAGCGCTGGCAGGACACCGAGCGCGGCGGTCAGCGAGGAGGCCGACGCCAGTTCGCCGATGATGGGCGGCCCGAAGACGAAGCCAGCCCAGCCGCACGCCGAGACCATGGCGATCGCCGTGCCCTGGCTCAGGCCCGGCAGTCGCCCGGCCGCGCTGTTGACTGTCGGGATGACGAGCGCCACCCCGACTCCGAGGCAAGCGAATCCGGCAATGACCGTCGCTGGCGCACCCCCGAGTAGCCCCCCGGTGAATCCGGCAGTTGCGACGAGGGCGAGCACCGGTAGCAGCTGCCCGGTTCGGAACCGGGTCTGCAGCCAGTTTCCTGATAGCCGGACGATCACCATGGCCAGGGCGAAGGCGGTGTATCCGAGGCCTGCGACGGCCGCGCCGACGCCGACCGATCCGCGCAAGTAAACCGATGACCAATCGGCACTGGCGCCCTCGCACAGCATCGAGGCGAACGCGATCGCGCCGAGGACCAATACCGGGCCGGACAGCCGGACAACGGCCCGGCCGGGACCGCGCTGGCCGCCCGCGCCGGGATCGGGCAACATCCGGAACGACAGCGGGCCGGCCACCGCGAGGACCGGAACCGCCAGGATCAGCAGTTGCGGCGTGAGCGAGATGCCCGCCGCCACGCCGAGAGCGCCGATCCCGGCGCCGGCGAACGCGCCGATGCTCCAGCTCCCATGGAAGCCCGACATGAGCGGCCGTCTCGCCGCGCGTTCGACGGTGACAGCCTGCGTATTCATAGAGACGTCCATCGCGCCTTGGAACGCGCCCCATGCAAACAGCGCGGCGAACAAGGCCGCGAACGATCCGGCAAGCCCGACCAGCGGGCCTGCAAGGCAGTAGCCGAGCAGACTGATCTGAACCATGCGCGGGCTGCCAAGCCGGGGAAGCAAGTGGGCGACGACGAGCATCGCGACGACCGAGCCGAGAGGCGCACCAAGCAGCGCCAGGCCGAGCGTGCCATCCGATAGCCCGAGGTGGTCCTTCACCTGCGGGATGTGCGCAGCCCAGGAGGCAAACAGCAGGCCGTGGCTAATGAAGGCGGCAAAGGTCGCTGCCCGCTGAGCCCGGCCCGTCTCGCCCGGGGGGCGGCGTGCTAGCCGTGTTGGCGCGGGGCTAGACACACCGCACCTCAAGCCCATCTGCACGAAGGGACCTGACGACCTCGGGCGGCGCATCCGCATCTGTGACGATCATGTCGACACTGGCGGCCGGGGCAACGACCGCGAGGGCCGTCTGCCGGAACTTGGTGCTATCTGCGGCGAGAATGACTCGCGCTGCGGCCGCAATCATCGACTGTTTGACCTCGGCGTCGCCCAGGTTATGGGTCGTGACGCGGCTGTCGGCCAGTCCGCAGCACGTGAGCACGGCTGTGTCGAACCGCAGCGCGCCGATGCTCGCCAGGGCAAGCGGGCCGATCATCGCGAGCTCCCCAGGTCGGGCCTCGCCGCCGGGCATCAGCAGCCGAAGGGACTCGTGCGCGGACAACGCCGAGGCTGCGTGCAGGGACATCGGCATCACGGTCAGTCGTCGACTGGCGAGCTCCCTTGCGACACGGACAGCAGTGGTGCCGCTGTCCAACAGGACTGCCTCGCCGTCACGAAGCACCTCGGCGACTGCCCGGGCGATGCGGCCCTTCGCATCCGCGTGATCCAGGACCCGCAAGGCGAAGGGCAATTCCTCGCCGCGCATGAGGAGGCTGATGGCGCCGCCTCGAACGCGCCGCGCCATGCCCATCGCCACGATCCGATCAAGGTCGCGGCGGATCGTCATCTCGGCGGTTCCGAAGCTCGTGGCCATCTCGGCGACGTCGAGTCGTCCGTCGCGCTGCAGTACGTCAACAAGTGCGCTCAGTCGCGCGTCAGCGTCCACGCTACATAACGTACAGAGTCTGTGTGCGTTCGCACAAACCAGATGTGCGATTCAGCAGGCAGCATCGGATTCGGCCCCGTTCCCGGTCTGATGAAAGCTGACGCTAACGTCAAGGTTAGAGTTGACGTGCAGGTCGGCACCCCCTGGATTGGAGCATGCATGGCGATCGAGGAACGCAGCCTCGAAGCGAGCCCGCTGTCGGATAGTACGGGTGCCGACGGCAGGAGCAAGCACTACAAGTGGATCGCCTTGTCGAATACGACGCTTGGCATCCTGATGGTGACGATCAACCAGTCCATCTTGCTGATCTCACTGCCCGCGCTGTTTCGCGGCATCAAGCTGAACCCGCTCGTCCCTTCGAACACCTCGTACTTCCTCTGGGTGTTCATGGGCTTCACGCTGGTCACAGCGGTGCTCGTCGTCAGCTTCGGCCGAGTAGGCGACATCTACGGCCGGATCCGGATGTACAACCTGGGGTTCGCTGTCTTCACGGTGTTCTCGATCCTGCTGTCGGTGACGTTCCTGAGCGGGTCTGGCGGCGCCTTGTGGATCATCGTGATGCGCGTGTTCCAAGGCGTTGGCGGCGCGCTGCTGTTCGCTAACTCCACGGCGATCCTGACCGACGCCTTCCCGGTGGATGAGCGCGGCAAGGCGATGGGGATCAACGGCATTGCCGCAGTGGGCGGCTCTTTCCTCGGCCTGATGCTTGGTGGCGTGCTCGCCCCGATCGAGTGGCGCCTTGTCTTCCTTGTCTCGGTCCCGTTCGGCCTGTTCGGGACTGTCTGGGCGTACCTCAAGCTCAAGGACAACGGGATCCGTATCCCGGCCAAGATCGACTGGCTGGGCAACACGCTATTTGCCGTCGGCCTCATCTCCGTGCTCACCGGCATCGTCTACTCGCTGCTGCCGTACGGCGGGCACCCGACCGGGTGGACAAACCCGTACGTGCTGACCGCGATCTTCGGCGGCATCGTCGTGCTCGTGCTGTTCGGCTGGGTGGAGACCAAGGTGGAGCAGCCTATGTTCCGGCTCAGCCTGTTCAAGATCCGGGCCTTTACCTTCGGCAACATCGCCGGCCTACTCGGCGCCCTCGGCCGCGGCGGCATCCAGTTCATGCTGATCATCTGGCTTCAGGGCATCTGGCTGCCGCAGCACGGCTATAGCTTCAGCCGAACACCTCTCTGGGCTGGCATCGCGATGATCCCGCTCACGGTGGGCTTCCTCATCGTCGGCCCGCTCGCCGGCTGGATGTCGGACCGGCATGGGGCAAGGCTGTTCGCCACGTCCGGCCTGATCGTGTCGGGCGCTGCCTTCCTGCTGCTGGAGACCCTGCCGATCAACTTCAGCTACGCCTGGTTCGCGGTGCTGATCTTCCTGTTCGCCGTCGGCATGGGGCTGTTCTTCTCGCCCAACCAGGCGAGTGTCATGAACAGCCTGCCCGCAGAGCAGCGCGGGGCAGGCGCGGGCATGCTGAACACGTTCCAGAACTCGGCGACTGTGCTGTCCATGGGCCTGTTCTTCACAATCGTCACGCTCGGGCTCGCGGCCCGGCTGCCCAGCGCCCTGTTCAGGGGCCTCGTGGCCGCGGGCGTCAGCCCTGCCGCCGCGCACACTGTCGCGAACGAGCCGCCGATTGGCAGCCTGTTCTCGGCCTTCCTTGGCTACAACCCGATTCAAGAGTTGCTCGGGCCTACTGGCGCCCTCCAGCACCTGCCGGCCAAGCAGGTCGCCTACGTCACCGGACGCTCGTTCTTCCCGAAGCTCATCGAGCAGCCGTTCGCCAGCGGCCTGCACCTGGCCTTCACGTTCGCGGCCGTCGCCACTCTCATCGCGATCATCGCCTCGGCCCTGCGCGGGAAGCGCTACGTCTACGCGGCGCCCGGCCACGTGGAGGCGGAGGCGCCGGTTGATGCCTTCATCGGCGAGATGGTGAGCCTGCCTGTGGACGCGGAGCTGGCCGACAGCCCAGACGCAGTCATTGAGAGCGGTTAGCAATGGGTGCGAGGGCGCGGCAGCCCGCCGAGGTGCTCCCAGCGGACGCCGCCTCGGTCGCTACCTCGGGCGCCGCTTCGGGAGCTTCCTCGGGAGCTTCCTCGGGCGCCGTTTCGGGCGGCGGCGAGGAGCAGCTCGTCGGCATCGGGGCCGCGGCTGAGAAGGCCGGGGTATCTCAGCGGGCGCTGCGCTACTACCAGCAGATCGGCTTGCTGGTACCCCGAGGCTGCACGCCGGGCGGGATGCGTCGCTACTCCGACGAAGATCTGGCCCGCGTTGCCAGGATCCGGCAGCTCCAGACGCTGCTGGGTCTGAACCTGGACGAGATCGCGCTCGTGCTGCGCGGCGAAGACCGCATGGCCGAGATCAGGCTCGCGTATCACGACGAGGGAACGACAGGCGCTGAGCGCCGGGATCTCGTCCGCGAGAGCCTGGACCTTCAGCATGCGCTGCGTGCGACCGTCGAAGCCAAGCGACAGGGGATCGAGGGCTTCCTCACTGACCTGGATGCGCGCATCGGCAAGACACGGGCACTCCTTGATCAGATGACGGATGATTCGCTGACAGGCTCGTCGGCGTCGCCGAAGGGCCGCGCGCGGCAGCGTGATTCATGAGATCGGTCCACTGAGTTCGTGCCTGGCTTCAGGCTGACTAGGAAGCGATGATGTTCTTGCACCTGCGCAACATGCCGACGAGGGCCGCGGCGGGCGGTTACATCCTGCACTCGGGCCTGGATAAGTGGAAGGGCAGCGAAGAGCAGGCCAAGGGCGTGCACGCCATGGCCTCTGGCGCGTACCCGTTCCTGGCCAAGGTCTCGCCGTCTACTTTCCTCAAGGTGCTGTCGGCCGCAGAGATCGGCACCGGCGCGGCGCTGCTCCTGCCTGTCGTGCCGAATAAGGTCGCTGGGGCGGCGCTGACCGCGTTCGCCGGCAGCCTCGTCGGGATGTACTGGCGCACGCCCGCGCTGCGCAAGCCAAACAGCGTGTGGCCCAGCCAGTCCGGAGTCGCGATCAGCAAGGACGTCTGGATGCTCGGCATCGGTCTCGGCCTGATGGCCGAGAGCAACAGCGGCCAGAGCAATAAGGCCACGGACGACTAAGGCGGCGCTGATCACGTCGTTGACTGCATGGCCGCAGCCGTACAGACCACCGAGTCCCGGCCTGTTCCATGATCACGGATGATTCGACACGGCGTATTCAGGGGGTCGTCGCAACGCGCTGGTCTTCGGCGAGGAGTTTAGCGAAGGCTTCGGCTGGGGTGTGGTAGCCGAGGCGCTTGCGGGGGCGGTCGTTGAGTTCGCGGGCGATGGCCTGGAGGCGGGCGGGGCTGTAGGGCCGCAGGTCGGTGCCCTTGGGGAGGTATTCGCGGAGCAGGCCGTTGACGTTCTCGTTGCTGCCGCGCTGCCAGGGCGCGTGGGGGTCGGCGAAGTACACCTGGATGCCGGTGGCGGCGGTGACGCGCTGGTGCTGGGCGGCCTCGCTGCCGCGGTCCCAGGTGAGGGTGCGGGCGAACCACGGGGGCAGCACGGTCATGTGCTCGATGATGGCGTCGGCGACGGTGGCGGCGTCCCGCCCGGCGTGCAAGGGCAGCAGGGTGAGGTAGCCGGTGACACGCTCGACGATGGTGCCGACGGCCGAGCCGGAGGCTCGCGAGCCGATGATGAGGTCGCCTTCGTGGTGGCCGGGCACGAGGCCCTCGACCTCGGGGGGCCGCTGGCCGATCGGCACCGCGCCGACGATCCCGCCGCGTGTCTCGCGGCGGCCGCGGCGGCGGCGCACGGCCCGCCCCGACCGCAGGCAGGCCTTCAGCTCCCGGCGCAGCTCGCCGCGGGGGTAAAGGTAGATGGACTGGTAGATCGTCTCGTGGCTGACCCGCATGGCCGGGTCGTCGGGGTAGGCCACCGTCGGCCGGCGGTCTGCTCGGGGGAGTACCGCCGGTCCAGCATCTGCTGCACCTGCGCGCGTAATACCGGGTGCTGCGACAGCTTCGACGGCTTGGGCCTGCGCTGCCGCTCCCAGGCCAGCCGGTGGGCGCGCTCGGGCTGGTACCCGCGGCCCGCGGGCCGGCGTTGCGGGCCAGCTCCCGGCTGACCGTCGACGGGCTGCGCGCAAGGCGTCCCGCGATCTGCCGCATCGACAGCCCGGACTCACGCAGCCGGGCCAGCTCATACCGTTCCTCACGGTTCAGGTAACGGTCACTGTAGGTCACTGCAGGGGGCCGGTACACCCCGCCCATCTTGTGGTGCAGGTCATAAGCGAACGACTTCGACACGCCGGCCGCCGGGCCCGCCTGATTCGGGTTCAGCCCCGCCGCCAGATAATCCAGCACCAGCCGTACCCGCTCCCGCGGCAGCCCTCGATTGCCCATCACGCCTCCCGATCGGTCAGGCGTTGCGACAATCCCTTGAGCCCAGCCACAGCGGACTGTGTCGAATCCTCCACCCAAAACACCATTGCCCTGAGGCCGCGCTGATCTTGAGCCGTAACTCCGGCAAAAGGGGCAGAAGTACCAGCGATCAGCGCCGTCGCGCCGTCGCGCCGTCGCAAGACGGCACGGCCGCATTCGCGATCACGGTGATCGGGCCGCTGCGGCTTAGGCGCGTTCGAGAACCGCCGCGTACAGGGCGCCGGGGCGCAGGTCGGCTACGCGCCACCCGGCTGATCCGGCTAGGTCCGCCAGTTCAGCCGGGGACATGAGCAGCCAGTCGAACCACTGGGTCGCGAGCCGCTGGTAGCGAACCCGCATCGTCAGGTGCCCGGCCATCCGGCCTCTAAGGCGGTTGCGCTCGTGGTAGTCAAGATGGACCTGCTGGTCGGTCTCGTACAAGTCGACGCACGTGCCGACAATCACGCCGCCTGGACGCACGAGCTCGCTGAGCGCGCCAAGGAACCTGGGCGCCGACCGCGGCGAGCCGAGCAGGCTGAGGTTGTTGCCGAGCAGCAGCGCGGAGTCGAACGCTCCAGCCATCCCGTCGGCTGCCGCCTGCTCTACCGCGCCTTCGTAGACCTCGCGCACGCCGCGCTGGCGGCAGGCCAGGATCGCACCCGGCGACATGTCCAGCGCCATCACCTCCTGCCCGCGATCCTGCAGGGCGAGGCTGGCGCGGCCAGCGCCCGCGCCCACGTCAAGCACCCGGCCACGGACGTGATCCAGGGCCCACTGATCACGCTCGTCCAGTCCTGTTAGGTACTCGAAGGTATCGATCCCGACGAAACCGTCGTCGCGCTCGATGACGACCGGATCAGCGGCTCCTGCGACCATATCGAGTAGCGCGCGACCGAACGCGTCCCCGGGCTCGGGGGTGCCAAGGCTGGTGGTCATGCCGCCCGATTCTCCCCGGCGGCGCGCGGACCCGCCACTTAATTCTGTGCGATGTAGTGGCGGGCTGTGCGGCTACATCCAGTCGGCGAAGCGGGGCCAGGCCAGCAGCGTGTCGACAACCTCCGGCGGGCTGTCCTCCTCGGTCTGCGCCGACAGCGTGAACCGGCCCCGGTAGAACAGCAGCGGCTCGCCGGCGATGCTGTCGCCGAGATCGGTAACGCGTGCGATGACGACGTAGTGATCGCCTGCTTCGTGGACTGTCTCGACCGAGCAAGCCGCCCAGGTCAGGACCCCCGGCAGAACCGGTGCCTCGTTCGGGGCGGGCGTCCAGCTGATTCCCGCGAACTTGTCCGGCGAGCTGATGCCGAACCGCCGGGCTAGGTCGCGCTGGTCAGCAGCCAGGATGTTCGCGCAGAACCGGCCCGCTGCGGCGATGCGCGGCCACGTACTCCCCGACTTACCTGGGCAGCACAGCACGAGGGGCGGCTCCAGTGACAGCGCGGCGAAGGCCTGGCACGCGAAGCCGACCGGCGTGTCGCCGTCGATGCCCGTGATCACGGTCACCCCGCTGGCGAAGTGCCCGAGCACCTGACGGAAGTGCTGCGGATCCGGCCCATAGGAGTGCGGCGGTCCGCCGCCGTCAGATGCGCGCATGCCCGTGACTGTAATGCCGGAGCGGCCAGAGCCGCCGTGCCAGCCTCAGTGCGCGCCGCCGGAGCCGAACACGTGCCCCCAGAGGCTGACGGCCGTGCTCTCGCGGCTCACCCACGTGTCGTCGTCGACCATGCGGCCATCGGTGCCGTACTCGATGTCGAAACCGCCTGGGGTCTGCACGTAGAACGAGACCATGAAGTCGTTGGCGTGACGGCCCAGCGTCGAGCTGACAGGCGCTTTGCGGCGGTGGCAGCGGTCAAGCGCGCGGCCGACATCATCGAGCGTGGCGACTTCCACCATCAGGTGCACGATCCCAGCTGCCGGATTCATCGGCGCCAGGGCCAGCGAGTGATGCCGCGGGCAGCAGCCGAGGAACCGCATCCACACCGGCGGGCCGCCGCGGGCCGGCCGAAGAACTCGCCCGGCAGCCGCATCGAGTCACGGAGCCGGAAGCCGAGCAGGTCGGTGTAGAAGGCAAGGGTTTCCGCATCGTCAAGAGCGGGGAGCACGACGTGGCCGAGTCCCTGATCGCCGGTGACGAACGAGTTGCCGTACGGGCTGACAGCTGGCCTGTTGTCGAGCGCGGCGCCGCAGAAGATCTCCAGCGAGTTACCCGACGGGTCGTCCGCATGCAGCAGCTGGCCGACCCGCCGGTCGGCGAGCTCGCTCGCGTCGCCGGCTTTGACGGGCACACCTGCGGCCGCCAGCGCACGTGCCACTTCGGCGAGAGCTTGCTCGTCGGGCACTTCCCAGCCGGACGCCAGCAGCTGGTCTTGCTCACCCGGCACGATCACCAGCCGAGCCGGGAAGTCGTCCATCCGCAGATAGACCGCGGCCGGATCAAGGCCCCGCCCCTCAGTCATGCCCAGCACCTTTGTGCCGAACTCGCGCCATGCGGCTGGCTCGGTGGCGGCGAGGCGCAGATAGCCGAGCGAGCTGATCAGGCCGGTCATGACGCACCTCCGGACAGGAACCGCAGCGAGAGCTCATTGAACTCGTCGAACTTCTCCAGCTGCGCCCAGTGGCCGCAGCCGCCGAAGACGTGCAGCTGCGCGCGCTTCAGCTGCTTGAGTGCGATGAGCGCGCCATCCAGCGGGTTCACGCGGTCCTCCCGGCCCCAGATCAGCAGGACCTCGTGCTTCACCCGATGCGCCTCGCGCCACAGCATCCCGTCTTCGGCGTGCTCGCCGAAGAACGAGCCGCCCATCGCCACCATGGCCGCGAGGGCCTCGGGCTGGCTGGCGACGGCGAAGCGCTCGTCGATGAGCTCGTCGGTCACGAGCCGCTGGTCGTAGACCATGGTCCGCAGGAAGGCCGCCATCTTGTCCCGGCTCGGACCCGGCGGAGCGCCGAACTCCATGAGCCTGCGCACTCCTTCGGTCGGATCGGGAGCGAACACGTTGAGCGTCAGGCCGCCCGGCCCCATCAGGACCAGCCGCCCGACACGGTCGGGATAGTCGAGGGCGAACCGCAGCGCAGTTCCGCCACCTAGCGAGTTCCCGATGAGGTGCACCTTCTCGATGCTGAGCGCGTCGAGCAGGCCGGCCAGCGCCTGTGCGGCGACGGTGAAGAAGTGCCCGGTGACCGGCCGTGCCTCAGATTGGCCGTAGCCGGGCAGGTCCATCATCAGCACGCGGAAGCGCTTGGCGAGGACGGGCATGGTCTTGCCGAAGTTGCTCCACGATGACGCGCCAGGGCCGCCGCCGTGCAGGAGCACGACCGTGTCGGCGTCACCGCGGCTGGCACCTCCTGGCGCGCCGGTCGTCGGGCCGGAGTCGTGGTAGCGGACGGCGCAGCCATCAACGTCGGCGACGTGGCTCGTCGACTCGGCGTCCAGAGCAGTTCCGGTCATCGAGCTCCTTCGTTACGGCCCGGCCGCCGTGTCACAACATGGCATCGGCGGGCACCGGCAGCCCGAACTCGCTGCCGCCGTACATCGACAGCGCTCGCTCCGGGTCGTTGATCGCGTGCACCCGGCCTGCGTGGGCGTCACGCCAGAACCGCTGGATCGGCGTGCCCGACTTCAATGCCCGCCCGCCCGAATTCTCGAACAGCCGGTCCACGGCCCTGATGGCCTGGCCGGTGCCGCGGACCTGGTCGCGCCGCGCCCGCAGTCGCACGTCCACGGGGATCTGCTCGCCTGCCCGCGCGTAGCGCATCAGGTCGGACATATTTCGCTCGAGCGCCAGCCAGGCTCCGTCGATCTCGGCCGCCGCCTCCGCGATGCGCACCTGGGCGAACGGGTCCTGCGCCGCCTTCTGCCCGACGTAAGCGACCCGGACACGCTCGCGCGTGTACGTCACGTGCGCCTCGTACGCGCCAGTCGCCATCCCGATGATCGGCGTGGTGATCCCGTACGAGAACACCGACCCGTAGGGCAGCCGGAACAGCGGCCCCGGGTTGAGCTCCTGGCCCGGGGTCACCAGCTTGAACACGTCGGCGAAGCTCAGCGATCGGTGCTCCGGCACGAATACGTCGCTGACGACGACGTCATTGCTGCCGGTGCCACGTAGCCCGACTGTGTCCCAGACGTCATCAATGGCATAGTCGGCTCGCGGTAGCAGGAAAGTCCGGAAGTCGGTGGGCCGGTTGTCCGCGTCGGTGACGATCTGGCCAAGCAGCACCCAGGCGGCGTGATCGCAGCCAGAGGAAAAGCTCCACCGCCCGCTCACCGTATGACCGCCGTCGACCTTGACAGCCTTGCCGGTCGGCGCGTACGACGACGAGATTCGCGTCGCCTGGTCGCTGCCCCAGACGTCCTGTTGCGCTTGCGGCGTGAACAAGCCGACGTGCCAGGGATGCACGCCGAGCACGGACGAGACCCAGCCGGTCGAGCCGCACGCGCTCGCGATCAGCCGCACAGCTGTATAGAAGGTCATCGGGTCCGCTTCAAAGCCCCCGAAGGCAGCAGGCTGGAGCAGGCGGAAGAAGCCCGTTCCCTCCAGAGCTTTAATAGAGTCGGCGGGCACTACCCGAGCATCTTCAGCCTCCTGCGCCCGGTCGCGCAGTATCGGAAGAAGCTCACGCACGCCTTCGACGACCTCGCGCCCGTCGCTTGCAGCCACTGGCGGCCCTCCGATCGCAACGACTGTAGCCCGCCGCACAATACCCGTAGACTAGAACATGTTCTAGTCTAGCGATAGCGGCTGCTGGCGTACCGGGCTGAGCGGCAGGTGGGCGGGCGTTGCTGGAGGACCTATGAACGACCGGAACGCGGTGCGGAGCATCGACGCGGGTGCACCGCCGATCAGGTTTGCCCGCGGGTGGCACTGCCTGGGCCTGGCCGCGCCGTTCCGCGACGGGAGCCCGCACGCCGTTGAGGCCTTCGGAACCAAGCTCGTCGTGTTCGCCGACGAGTCCGGGGAGCTGCGCGTCCTGGACGCCTACTGCCGGCACATGGGCGGTGATCTGACCCGGGGGACGATCAAGGGCAACGCGATCGCCTGCCCGTTCCACGACTGGCGGTGGGGACCCGACGGCAAGTGCCTCAAGATCCCGTACTCGCGCCGGGTGCCGCCCACGGCCCGGACCAGGGCTTGGTTGACGCTGGAGCGGAATCAGCAGTTGTTCTTGTGGCACGACCCGGAGGGCAACCCGCCGCCTGCGGACGTGACGATCCCGCGCATCGACGGTGCCTACTCGGGCGACTGGTCGAACTGGACGTGGGATTCGCTTCCGGTGGACGCGAACTGCCGCGAGGTCGTCGACAACGTCGTGGACATGGCGCACTTCTTCTACATCCACTTCGCGTTCCCGACGTACTTCCGCAACGTATTTGAGGGGCACATCGCCAGCCAGTACCTGAACACGCGGTCACGTCCGGACTACGAGCCGGACGCGCGCCCGGCGAACGGGGCGACCACCGAGATCGGGCTGGTGTCGGAGGCCGCGTACTACGGGCCCTCGTACATGATCGACTACCTCAACTACGACTACCACGGCGTGCCGATGGACGCTGTGCTGATCAACTGCCATTACCCGGTCACGCCAGAGCGGTTCATCCTCCAGTGGGGCGTGATCGTGAAGAAGCTGCCGGGCCTGTCGCCGGAGCAGGCGGACAAGGTCGCGGCGAAGTTCGCGAAGTTCGTCGGGCTCGGCTTCCAGCAGGACGTGGACATCTGGACGCACAAGAGCCGGATCGACAACCCGCTGCTGTGCGCGGACGACGGGCCGGTGTACCAGCTGCGTCGTTGGTACGAGCAGTTCTACCTGGACGCGGAGACCGTCCCGGCCGACATGGTCGCGCGGCACGAGTTCGAGATCGACACCACCCGCGCGGTCGAGGCGTGGGAGGTCGAGGTCGCGGCCAACATCGCGGCGCGGCAAGCGGGAGTCAGCCCGGCATGACCGATGCTGTCCAGGTGACTGATTCCCGCGCCCCGGACTGGCAGCCACGGCCGGACTGGCAGCCACGGGCGGACGGTGCGACCCGGCCGGACTGGCAGCCACGGGCGGACGGTGCGGCCCGGCCGGATGAGCGGCAGTCCCGGTACGTCCCGGTCGAGTGCCGGGAGTGCGGCGCGATCGTGCTGGCCGCGAAATTCAGCGTGCAGCACACCAGCGTCCAGTGGGACGCCGCGGCCGTGGGCAAGTGCGCCGAGTTCGCCCGGCGTACCGCGGTCGGTGAGCAGACTCCGCTGATCGAGCGCTGTGGCGCCATGCGGGCCAGCATCGAGACCGCGGCGCTGGAAGGCCGGCTGCCGGTGGCGCCCCCGTGATTGGCCCGCCCGTGCTTGGCCGGCCTAGGGCTGGCTTGCCTGGGCCTGGCCTGCCTTTCCGTGGTCAGCGGCCATGAGTGCCGCCGACCGTACCTTTCACCAGCTCAAGGTCGCCGCGGTCATCGCCGAGACCGCTGAAGCCTGCTCGCTCGTCTTCGACGTGCCGCCCGGCCTCGAGGCGGCGTTCGACTATCAGCCCGGCCAGTTCCTGACCCTGCGGATCCCGAGTGACCGCGATGGCTCGGTAGCGCGGTGCTACTCGTTGTGCAGCTCACCCCTGACGGGTGACCCGCTGACGGTCACGGTCAAGCAGACGCCAGATGGCTACGCGTCGCGGTGGATCGCCGAGAACGTCAGGCCAGGCAGCGTGCTCGACGTCCTTCCGCCCGCGGGCATGTTCGTGCCGTCGTCACTCGACGCCGACTTCCTGCTGCTCGCGGCAGGAAGCGGCATCACGCCGGTGATGTCGATCCTCAAGTCAGTGCTCGCCGGCGGCCGCGGTCGGATCGTGCTCGTGTATGCCAACCGGGACGAGCGCTCGGTCATCTTCGGCGCGGCGCTGAAGAAGCTAGCCGCGCAGGCCGGCTCCAGGCTCGTGGTCGTGCACTGGCTGGACGTCCTCCAGGGATTGCCCAGCACCGAGCAACTGGTACCCCTGGTCCGGCCGTTCGCGACCTATCAGATCTTCGCCAGCGGGCCGGATCCGTTTCTGTCGGTGGTCAAAGCGGCGGCGTCGGCAGTCGGCGTGCCGCAGCGAGGAGTGCGCGTCGAGCGGTTCCTGTCGCTCCAACACAACCCGTTCGATGCGCCGGAACCGGTGGCTGGCGGCATAGCGGCCACACTGGAGGTCACGCTCGACGGCGCGAGCAGGTCGCTCGCCTGGCCGGCTGGCACGCGCATGCTCGACGTCCTGATCGACGCTGGCCTGGACCCGCCGTTCTCCTGCCGGGAGGGCATCTGCGGGGCGTGCGCATGCCAGCTCACCTGCGGCAAGGTCGAGATGGCCAGCAACGAGGTGCTGGAGGACGCCGATATCGCCGACGGCCTCGTCCTGGCCTGTCAGTCCGTAGCGCTCACACCCGACGTTAGCGTCAGCTTCGAGTAGCTATCGGAGCAGCATGACCTGACTGATCTTGCCATTGGCTACCCGTGGGTGGCCATGGCCGTGAGCGTGCCCGGTAACACGGTGACATTGGTCGGTACCATCGGGGTCCTATGCGGCAGACCGAGCCGCGCGCCGGAACGCGGCCTTAATTGCAGCCGCGACGTAGGCGGGGTTCTCAGTGATTTCCTGCCAGTTCAGGTGCACGACCTCGTAGCCGGCGTCGCGCAGCCGCTTATCTCGTTCTAACTGCATGACGGCCCGCTCAGGATTCGCGTACTTCATCAGTCCGTCGACTTCGACTACTGTTCGGAACCGTCGCCACAGGAAGTCCACGCGGCCGACCGGTACCTGATCGCCCACCCATACCTGAAGCTCTGGCGCCGGCAGGCCGCAGTTCCTGAACACAACGCGCGCGATCGACTCCAGCACTGACTCCGCGCGCCGGTCGGCAAAGGCCACGACTTCGGCCGCGCGGCGTCTGCCATTCCAGTTCCGGCATTCGGCGAGCAGCGACTCCAACTCCAGCTTGGTCACGAGGTTTTTGTGAAGAGCCGAGTCGGCTGTCACGACCCCGCCCCGGAGGTCCATCGCGCGCGCCAGGTCGATCACGGTCCTGGCCGCTGAGGTCACGCACATCCCGTGGAGCACGGTCGTGTGGTGATCCGGCAACTGCGCGTTGTGCAAGCGGGTACCCGGTTGCGCACACCGGCTGCGGCCTGGCGGCCTGGTTAGCGTCACCAGGCGCGGCTGGTTGAGCAGGTCCATGCCGTGAATGAGGGCCGCGCTCTGATGGCTGGCCACCGCCGGGCCGCTCGTCGCCAGCGCGGCCGCGATCTTCAGCAGATGACGTCCGCGAGGGTGGTCGGCCACCTGCGCCGCAAGGTCTGCGCGAGCGTAAACACCGCGTCGAACGCGGATAAGCGCGCCCCGGCGGACGAGGGTGTCGATCTGCGTGGCCGACTTACCTTCGGCAAGCAGCTCAGACGTGGTCCTAATACCGGCTAATCGCCATCTACCGGACAGATTCTTGACTGTCATGTGGGTCAGCATGGAGCCTGCCGCCGACACTTCCCGGTTTCGCGCGATCTTGAGACCGATTTGAACCGGTCTGAACCTGGGAAAACCGTGAAAGGTGAGCGCAGCGCCAGCGCGGCAGTTCGCGCACATCTGGTCAAAACTGGAACGTGTTCTACCATGGTCGTGGCGGCCCGCGATCAAAGACGGAGATTAGATGACAGCCGAAGAGCCGGAGTTCGACTTCGTCGTCGTGGGCAGTGGCGCCGCTGGCATGACGGCCGCGCTCACCGCTGCGCTTGCTGGGCTGCGCACTGTGGTCCTCGAAAAGACCGAGTATTACGGCGGTTCCACCGCACGATCCGGCGGCGGCGTCTGGTTGCCGGGCAACTCGGCGTTGCAGAAGGCCGCCCGCACCGACTCGGCGGCTGAGGCCGCCCGGTACCTCGCGTACGTGGCGGGCCCGGACACGCCCGAGACCCTGCGCTCCGCCGTGCTCCAGCACGGGCCGGCCATGCTCGACCTCGTCCTGGCGCACACGCCGGTGCGGTTCGAGTGGGTGCCGAACTACTCCGACTACTACCCCGAGGCGCCGGGCGGCAAGGCGTCCGGCCGGTCAGTCGAGCCAGCCCTTCTCGATGCCAAGGTAATAGGCCCGGATCTCGCCCAGTTGCGGCCGCCCTACCTGCCAGCCCCAGCCGGTATCACCGTGACCCAGGCCAACTACCGGTGGATGAGCCTGGGTACCAGCCACCGAAAGGCGCTCACGACCACCGCCAGGGTGACCGGCCGAATGGTCGTCAGCAAGCTGCGGAAGCGTCAGCTGCTCAGCATGGGCCAGGCGCTCGCCGCGGGGCTGCGCGCGGGCCTCACGACGGTCGGCGTCCCGGTATGGCTGAACACGCCTATGACCAGCCTCCACATCGAGAACGGTCGAGTCGCCGGCGTGCAGGTGCTGCGCGACGGCGCGCCGGCGCTCGTCAGGGCCAAGCGCGGCGTGCTGCTGGCGACGGGCGGCTTCGAGCGGAACGCCGAGATGCGTCGAGCGTTACCAGCGGGCGCCGATCGGCACCGACTGGACAGTCGGCTCGCCCGGCAACACCGGGGATGGCATCGCGGCCGGCGAGGCAGCAGGCGGCGTACTCGCGCTCATGGATGATGCGTGGTGGGGTCCGTCCATCCCTCTCGCGAGCGGGCCTATCTTCTGCCTGGCTGAGCGCAGCCTCCCCGGCTCGCTGTTCGTCAACTCGGCCGGCGAGAGGTTCGTCAACGAGGCCGCACCGTACGTGGACGCTGTCCACGCCATGTACGACAAGCACACCGAAGACAACCCGCACATCCCGTGCTGGATGATCACTGACCAGCGGTACCGCAACCGCTACGTCTTCACCGGCATGCCACCGCGCAAACCGCTGCCGCGGCGCTGGTACAAGTCCGGTGTGGTGTTCAAGGCCGACTCGCTGGCCGAGCTCGCCAGCCAGATCGGGGTGTCGGCCGACGGGCTCGCCAAGACCGTGGACAAGTTCAACGAGTTCGCCCGCACTGGCAAGGACACGGACTTCGGCCGTGGTGACTCCGCATATGACCACTACTACGGTGACCCGAACTGCAAGCCCAACCCGAACCTAGCTCCCCTCGCGCAGCCGCCGTTCTACGCCATCAAGATCGTGCCCGGCGACCTCGGTACCAAGGGCGGCCTGCGCACCGACGACCGCGCCAGGGTGCTCCGCTCGGACGGCAGCGTCATCGAGGGCCTCTACGCGGCGGGCAACACGAGCGCCATGGTGATGGGCCGCAGTTACGCAGGCCCCGGCGCCACGATCGGCCCGGCGATGACGTTCGGCTACCTGGCGGCCCTGGACGTGGCCAAGGAGGCGTGATTACTCGGCTCCGTATCGGGAAGGGTGCGTGACGGCTGCCCACTTGGGGCCAAGGCACGCAACCGACGCAGAAGGGGCTTGCGGTGCTCGGCGCATCGGAACACGACCACGTCGTACTGTTCCACGCTAGTGACGAGGAGCTGGCTGACCAGGTTTACGAGCACCTTTTCTGGAGCGGGGAACCGGGCACGGCCATCCTGATTGCCACGCCTGAGCACCGCCGGCTGATTACCGGCCGCATGGCGCTCGCGGGCATCGACGTCGAGGCCGAGCGGGCCTATGGCGCATTCGTCGTCCTGGACGCCAGCGAGGCGCTGGCCAGTTTCATGGTGGAGGGCTGGCCTGACCCAGGCGCGTTCTGGCGGACGATGAGCCCCGTGCTCAAGCGGTCGCTCGCGCGTCCAGGCAAGGTCCGCGTCTTTAGCGGAATGGTCGCGCTCCTCTGGCAGGCCGGCCAGACCGATGCGACCGTGGACATGGAAGCCCTCTGGAACGAGCTTGCCCGGCACTACCCGTTCTCGCTGCTATGCGCCTATCCAGCCGACGCCGTGGCCGGAGACGAGTACGCGGACCAGCTCTCAGACGTGCACACAGCACACTCCGCCGTCCTCTCGGGCCATCGCCGTAGCTGAGGCCAGCCGAGCCGACGAGCTGACGAGCTGACGAGCCGACGATTAACCCGGCCCGAGGATCAGTCCGCTTGTCGGGACGCCAGTGCCGGCGGTGACCAGCACGGGCCCGTCGCCAGGTATCTGGTTGACCGAGCTGCCGCGCACCTGCCTGACTGCTTCAGCGATTCCGTTCATGCCGTGCAGGTAGCCTTCGCCGAGCTGGCCGCCGTGCGGGTTGACCGGCAGCCGCCCGCCGATCTCGATGGCTCCGTCGGCGATGAAGTTCCGGGCCTCTCCGCGCGGGCAGAAACCCAGCTCCTCCAGCTGCATCAGCACGTACGGCGTGAAGTGGTCATACAGCACTGCGGTCCGGATGTCGTGCGGCCCGGCCCCGGCCTGTGCCCAGAGCTGCCGCCCGACCACGCCCATCTCGGGCAGACCGGTTAGATCATCTCGGTAGTAACTCGTCATCGTGTACTGATTCGCTCCGCTGCCCTGGGCGGCGCCGCTGATGATGACAGGCTGATTTTTCAGGGAACGGGCTCGCTCCGCGCTGGTCACCAGCACAGCGACCGCGCCGTCAGTTTCCTGGCAGCAGTCAAGCAGCCGCAGCGGCTCGCAGATCCAGCGTGACGCCTGGTGCTCAGCCAGCGTGACCGGCCGCTCGTAGAACCAGGCCGCCGGGTTGGTCGCGGCATGCTTGCGGTCGGCCACCGCGACTGCGCCGAAATCTGCACTGGTCGCGCCGTAGGCGTGCATGTACCGGCGCGCCGCCATCGCGACCGTCGCCGCCGGCGTAGCCAGCCCCATCGGGTAGTGCCAGCCGCTGTCGATCGCCGAGGAGGTCGCGCCCTGAACCGCCCCCACGGAGACCTGGCCGAACCGCCGGCCGGACCGCTCGTTCAGCGCCCGGTAGCAGATCACCACGCTCGCGGCGCCCGTAGCGACGGCCATCGCCGCCTGGTGCACCGTGGCGCATGCTGCCCCGCCGCCGTACCCGATCAGGCTGAAGAAGCTCAGTTCGCCAGCGCCGAGCTCGCGGGCCACAGCGATCTCAGCGTTGGAGTCCATGCTGAACGTCACGAGCCCGTCCACGTCAGCGGGCGTCAGCCCGGCGTCGTCCAGCGCAGCCCTGGCCGCCTCGACCGCGAGCTTGAGCTCGCTGCGCCCGGAATCCTTGGAGAACTCGGTCGCCCCGATCCCCGCGATCGCCGCCGGACCGGCCGTCATGCCGCGGCTCCGGTCGTAGCCAGCCGGACCGTTCCGGTCACGTGATGGCCCAGGCTGCAGCTACCGAGAACCTCGATCACCTGCTCGCCATCCGCCGTGCCTGCCGTCCGGCCGGTGAACGTCAGCGTGTCGCCTGCATAGCAGGGCACGCCCAGCCGGATCGAGACCGCGCGCACGATCGCCTCCGGACCGGCCCAGTCGGTGACGTAGCGCTGAACCAGGCCCGTCGTCGTGAGAATGTTCAGGAAGATGTCCTTGCTGCCGCTCCGGACGGCCATGTCGTGATCGTGGTGCACCGGATAGAAGTCCCGCGTTGCGAGCGCCGTCGCGACCACGACCGTGGGAGTGACCTTGATCGCCAGCTCAGGCAGCGCTCCCGGCACGCCCCGCTCGTCCGCCCGCCAGCCAGGAAGCACGAGCTCATCATCGATCCGCAGGAAGCTGGCCCGGACCGGCATCCCGATCTGTACCTGGTCAGGTTCGGTGCCGGTCAGCTCGGCCATCAGCCGCACGCCCTCGGTCAGCTCGACGAGCGCGATCACGATCGGCAGCCGCTTGCCGGGCACCGGCGGATGGTGGTGCACCACATAGCTGTAGACCGTGCCAGTCCCGGCCACGACGCTGAAACCCTGGTTGCGGGTAGAACCACAGCTCAGGCACGCCGGTCCCGGCGGGTGGCGCAGCGCGCCGCACTCGCCGCAGCGCTGGATCCGCAGCTCGCCGACCTGCGTGCCGGCCCAGAAGAAGGCCGTATCGGGGGAGACCGGCGGCCGCAAGACCGATCCCGGCGGCGACGGCTCGGCCAGGCCCGCCAGCACTCGGGCTTGCGTTAGCCGGGGCGGCCGGCCTGTACTTCAGCACACGCCAGTCCATCTCGGCGACCGCCTCGCCGCCGGAGTACCAGACGTTCTTCGTGCTGACGAACCAGCCCTCACCGAGTGCCGTGCGCTTGGGCCCGACGACGTCGGTCAGCTCCGAGCGCAGGCTCAGCAGCTCACCGTGCCGGAGGTAGCGGTGATAGGTCTGCGCGCAGTTGGTCGCCACCACCGACTGGAACCCGGCCTCGTCCAGAGTTCGCATCATCTGCCCGAGTGGATCGGTGCCATCGTCGGCCGCCTGCGGCTGCAGCCCCGGCATCGTCCAGACCTGCACCATCGCGGGCGGCGCCACCAGCTCGCCGTGTACCGAGCGCGCCGCAAAGTCGGCGTCCGTGTACACCGGATTGGTGTCACCGATGGCATCGGTCCAGGTACGGATTGCCGGCATGTTCACCGGATCCCTGGCTAGGCGTGGCGAGCCGGCGCCGGCCGAGCGGACCTTGTCGGCCGCCGCCAGTATCACTGTGCTCGAGTCCTCTGGGCTCCGCTCGTCAGGGCTTCCCTCCACTGGACTCTGCTCGGGGGCGGTCTGACCTTCCGTCCGTGCTCTCATCGCAACACCCGCGGCAGCTTCAGGCCGGCCATCGCGATCAGCTCCCGCTGCACCTCATTGACTCCTCCGCCGAATGTCATCACCGTGTTGCGTTTGTTCTGCACGTCCAGCCACAACGCCAGCTCGGCCGTCCGCGAGTCGGCCAGGTCCCCGTGCCTGCTGACGACAGCGGCGAGCTCGGCGCCGATCCGCTGCACCTGCTCGGACCCGAACACCTTGGTGACCGAGGCGTCGGCGATGTCGACTGTGTCGGTGACGGCCACCTGCCAGTTCAGCAGCTCGTTGACTCGCTCGGCAGCTGCGGCCTTCGCGAGCGCGCGCTGGACGTCGGGCTGGTCAAGCACGCGGCGACCGTCCGACCCCGGCTGCGCCGCGGCCCAGTCATGCACGCGCTGACGCAGCACGCCGAGTCGGCCGGCCGGACCGAGCATCACCCGCTCGTGGTTAAGCTGCGCGGTGATCAGACGCCAGCCTGCGTTCTGCTCGCCGACACGCATCGTGACCGGTACCCGCACGTCGACGTAATAGGTGGCGTTCACGTGGTGCGCGCCGTCGTGAGTGATGATCGGCGTCCAGGAGTAACCCGGATCGCTGGTATCAACGATCAGGATCGACAGGCCCCTGTGCTTCGGCGCTGCGGGATCGGTGCGGCACGCCAGCCAGATGTAGTCGGCGTCGTGGCCCCCGGTCGTGAAGATCTTCTGGCCGTTGACGACATAGTGCTCGCCATCGAGCACGGCCCTCGTGCGCAGCGCGGCCAGGTCCGTGCCCGCCTCCGGCTCGGTATAGCCGATCGCGAAATGGAGCTCGCCGGTGAGGATTTTGGGCAGAAAGAAGTCCTTCTGCTCCGTCGTTCCGTGGGCCATCAGCGTCGGCCCGACAGTCTGCAGGGTGACGGCTGGCAGGGGCACGTCGGCGAGCGCGGCTTCGTTCACGAAGATCTGCTGCTCGATCTGTCCCAGCCCGCGCCCGCCGTACTCGACCGGCCAGCCCAGGCCGAGCCAGCCATCGCGTCCCATCCGGCGGACGACGTCCCGGTAGACGGTGCCATGCCGCTGTGTCAGCATCGCCGCACGCTCGGCGGGCGAAATCAGCGTCGCGAAGTAGGTTCGCACCTCGTCGCGCAGCGTGCGCTGCTCGTCACTGAGGTCGAGGAACATCACGCACCCGCCCCTTCGCGAGCGCCCAGCCGGTCAAGCCCGTCGGCGGCGCCGCCCACGAACGCGACCAGGTCAGTCATCAGCGCCGAGTAGCGCGGCAGCGGATAGGTCACGTCCATGCCGAGCCCGCCATGCAGGTGATGACAGGTGCGCAGCGCGACGGGTCCGTGCTCGGCCAGCCAATAGGCGGCCACGTCGACATCACGGCCCGCGTCCCGGTCGGTGTCGAGCTGCCAGCAGGCCGAGAGGGTGACCAGGTGCAGCGTGCGCGCGGCCGCATACACGTCGGCGATCTGCTGCGCGACCGCCTGGAAAGTGGCCAGCGGCCGTCCGAACTGCTCGCGGGTGCGGACGTGGTCTGTGGTGAGTTCGAGCGCGCCGGCCAGGACTCCGTCAGCAACCGCGCATGCGCCCGCAACCGCGAACCTGTAGAGATCGCCGACGCTGCACCCGTCAAGCACGGTGAGGACGGGGCTGCCGACCAGCCGGAGCGTGTACTCCGGCTGACCTGACGAGCTGTGCGTTCGCTGACAGGACAGGCCGTCGGCGTCAGGTTCCACAACCGCTACGACGGTGTCACCGGTCTGGGTGCTCGCCGGGACGAGGATCCAGCGCGCCGCGGCCGCGTAAGGTACGCCAATCTTGACGCCGGAGATGGTGGCGCCGCGAGGCGTTAGCGTCGCGGTTGTGGCAGGTGCCTCTGGCATGGGCCGGGATGGCTCGCGGATCGCGGCGGTCAGGATCGTCTCGCCTGCGCCGACGCCATTGAGCAACCGGTGCCTAACCTCGCTGTCGGCCGACTTGGCGACGGGCAGTACGCCGAGGGCCAGAGTGGCGAGTGCCGGGATCCGGCCTGCGTACTTGCCGACCTGGGTCAGCACCGCCGCCGTAGCCTGCACGCCGAGCCCGTCGCCTCCCAGCTCGGTCGGCACGGCGAGCGAGAGCAGCCCGGCTTGGCCGAGTTCCTTCCACAGCGCGCTGTCAAGGTCGGCATGGCTGCCGCCGGCGTCGGCGCCCGTGCGGTCCCGGACCTGTGCGGTGAGCAAGCGCGCGGCCAGCCCGGACGCCTCGACCTCGGCCTCGCTGACGGTGAAGTCCATTAGCGTGCCTCCCCGCGGCGCAGACCGAGCGGCCGTTCGGGGATCACCGATTGAGTGATCCCGACGATCTCGAAGGCGCGGGGGCTTTTTGCGCATTCGCGCCTGGAGCCCGGGAGCGCGAGCTGCTCGGCGATACTCGCGATCGGCAACTCGTCTCCTCATCTTTGACTGGCTTTGAAAATTAGAACACGTTATAGCCGTCAAACGCCAGGCCTCTGACCTGCGGAAACGCTACTAGGGGAACGGGTCTCGAGCCCACCGACGTGATGACACAGTGGTTGGCTAAGGACCTGCTCGCTCAGAAGGCCGGCCGAAAGGGCAGCGGCTTCTGCACCGCAGGCCGCGTTGGCCCGCATCCCGGACGTTCGCTGAGTTACAGCTTCGCCTTCCGACATTGCCGTCCAGATCAGTAGGCTTCGCCCGTGGCCAGGCGAGTTCAGCAGCGGCCCCGCGCTGAGTGGGGCACCATCTCCCGCGACATGCTGGTGTCGGCTGCCCTGGAGGAGATCCGGGCCGGCCGCTACGAGGAGCTGACGATCCGCTCCCTCGCCGCCAAGCTGGGCGTCGCGCCCATGAGCCTGTACCGGCACGTAGAGTCCCGCGATGACTTGCTGGAGGCGGTGACCGATCACCTTTTAGCGGAGAGCTGGCGACCTCAGGAGGACCCGGCGGATGCCCGGCTGTGGATCGAGGCAGCGGCCCTGCGGCTGCGCCACTTGCTGGTAGCGGAGCCAGCAGCCCTGCACACCGCCCTCAGCCATCCCCTCACGACGCCGGCAGCCCTGGATCGCCGCCATGCCATGCTCGTGGTGCTGGAGTCAGCAGGCGTCGGGGCGGCCGATCAGGCCTGGGCAGCCGTGCAGACCTACGTAGTCGGCTTTGCCGCCATCGAAGCGGGCCGGGCGAGGTGGCTCGCAGAACGTGACCGCACCGGCCCGGACTGGCTCGCTGACATGACCTCAGATCGCCAGTTCGGCCACGGCCTGGAGTCCCTGCTGGACGGCCTGGAGATCAGGTAGCGGGAGCGACCTCAAGCCGCGCCAGGCCGATTGCTCCGCGTTGTGGTGTCTGAGCTGGACGGGACCCGCCTTGCGAGCAGGCGCAACTGCCTGGGCCTGACCGTCGTCCTCCTTACGGCGACCGGAGTCGGCTGGCTCTCAATGCTCCGTCCTATCGCGATAAGGCCCGGCCGCCTCGCGGCGACCGGGCCTTTCTGTTACCGGTGTGAGTGGTGTTACGCGAACGGAGAGTGGCTAGGTCTGCTTGACGTACACGATGACGGTCGATCCCTTAGGCGCGCTCGTTCCGGCAGCGGGAGATGTGCCCGTCACGACATAGGTATGGGCCGGGTTCCGGGCCGGAGAGGTGTAGGCGACGAACCCAGCCGCGCGGAGAATGCTGAGCGCCTGGGTGGCCGACTTGCCGACAACGTTCGGGACCTTCACCAGCACGGGCGGCGGCGCCGTGTAAGCGGTCACGTCGCCGTAGATGCTGCTCGTGGTCTGGACGTAATCGCCGCCCTCGTACGAAAAGAAGTAGTCGCCGCCGCTGACGGCCGCGGACGGGTCGCCGAAGAAGTCTTGGACCATCTGCGTCGACGACACGGCGCCCGAGTACGAGGACTTCAGGGTTGTCTGGCTCGGCGTGTGCGTCGAGGTGACGGTGACGGTGTAGAGCCCGAGCAGGCTGCCCTTAGATGTCATCGCATCGCAGGAGTTCGGGTCCGCGAAGCCGGCGAAGGTGCCGGTGTCCTGAAGGGTGACGTGCCAGGTATCTGAGCCGGTGAGCACGGCGGTCAGCTGGCTGACGTAGGCGTCCTTCGCCCACACCGGACCGCCAGCGCTGGCGGTGCAGGCGGTGCCCGACCCGGAGGGGCTGGTGGTGTCCGGATGAGCCGACACAGAGGTGGAGGCAGTAACGACAGTGCTGGTAGCGCTAGCACTGACGACGGCGACACCAGCGCCCGCTAGGAGCAGTCCGACAGATGCGGCAACTGTGACCGCGATGCGCCTTGGGTTCAAGGGGGGTCCTTTCGGTGAAGCGTAAGCGTGCGCATTATCAACCTGTGTGCATAGACGCGCACATGTACGCATTGGTTTACAAGTCGCGTAGATGCCGTGCGGACCCGGCGGTCAGTACCCGAGGGGATGCGGAGCCCAGGTCGGCCGGAGGTGCCGTATACAGGAGACGTCGGAGGTACCGCGCCGCAGGCTGCGCGTACCTGTTTGCAACCCGCGGACCGTGAGCTGCCTCAGCCTCATCCCGTGCCCGAAAGGAGCGCGGATTGGCTGCAGCAGATGGTAGAACTCGTTTTATATCTTCAGCCCACAGGCGCGCTACACTTGAGAATTGTCAACCTGTAAGCACAGGTCAGAGGGCTGGAATGTCTTATCGGCAAAGTGCCACCTTTGCTTTAGAACACGTTATACCTGTTGTAGACAAGGTGCCCGTGCCAGGCATTGCGTTGCGTCTCGAGCCACGTTGCTAGGCTGACCGCGGCGGGGATGGCGATTTAGCAGGCACGGCGTAGTGCAGGCCCGCCGGATTAGCAGGCGGCACAGGGTGAAGGGCCGGGATGGCAGCGCCGAGAACACGTAACAGCGGCAGCCCAGGGTCGGCTGCCTCGGGGTCCGCTGCGCTTGGGCTGGCTACGTCTCGATCGTCCGCGACCGGGTCGGCTGCCTCCGAGGCGACCGCGGCTGGGGCGGCGAGTGGCAGCGTGGCCGCATCTGGGCCCGCAACGTCCGGGCCGGCCGAGCCGGACCTCGGCTCCACCGCCCAGCGCGAACGGCGCAAGCGAATCCTCGATGCCACGCTCGCGCTCGCGTCGAAGGGCGGCTACGAAGCCGTGCAGATGCGGACTGTCGCCGAGCGCGCGGACGTTGCTCTTGGCACGCTCTACCGTTATTTCCCGTCCAAGATCCATCTGCTGGTGTCGGGGCTCGCCAGGGAGTTCGAGCGGGCGCAGGAACGACTCGATCGGACGCCGATACCGGGGGACACCCCCTACGAGCGGATGATCTACGTGCTCGGACGGGTGACCAGGTCGATGCAGCGTGACCCGCTGCTGATCGAGGCCATGACGAGGGCTTTCATGTTCGCGGATCCGAGCGCGGCGACCGAGGTCAATACCGTGGCGAAGCTGATGGAAGACATGCTCACCAAGGCCATGCACGACGGCGAGCCCACAGCGGACGAGCGCGCGATCGCCCGGATCATCGGCGATGTCTGGCTGTCGAACCTGGTCGCGTGGGTGACGAGGCGAGCCTCAGCGAATGATGTGGCCTCTCATCTAGAGTTGGCCGCCCGACTCCTGCTGCGCTGACGCTCGTCAGTGATGGACGATGTGATGACGAGTTATGGTCGGCGATACACGAGCCTGCCGCGCAGGATGACGGCCACCGGGCTCGCGAGCTGGCTGAGATCGGATCGCGGATCGGCGTCGTAGACGACGGCATCGGCTGGGGCACCTGGCTCGAGGCCCGCCCAGCCCAGATAGGAACGGGCGGCCCAGGAGGCGGCCGCCAGCGCGTCGTGCGGCCGGAGGCCGGCGGCGACGAGCGCGCTGATCTCGTCCGTGACGCGTCCGTGGGGGCGCGAGTCCGTTCCTGCCAGCACCGTTACCCCGGCCTCCGCTGCCTGCACGACCAGCCGACGGTGTGTTTGCACGGCGGACGCGAACCCTCCGTCGCTCTCGCTCGCTTGCGCCATTGCCGCCTCGATGACCGACAGCGTTGGTGTCAGCGCGATCCCGGCCGCGGCCATCTGCGGCAGTAGGTCGGGGTCGAGCCGCATGCCATGCTCGATCGAATCGACGCCAGCCGCGACTGCCGACTTGCTGGTCTCGGCGTAGTTCGCGTGCACTGCCACGCGGCCGCCTGCCTCATGAACGGCGGTGACGACAGCGGCCAGCACGTCCGCCGGGATCGGGCTATCGCCGCCTCGCCAGTCGCCGATGAGCTTGGCCCAGCCGGTCCGGCTCGCCTGCTCGGCGGCGAGGGCCGGCAGCTCGGCGTGGCTCGGCCGCCGGCCCCAGCCGTCGAAGAACTGACCGTCCTGGGCAAACCACGGGCCAGCGTGCACGGCGCGCGGCAGGTCAGGGTCGGCGCCGAACCAATCCGGCGGCTGCCCGGCCAGTCCCGGGGACCGGATCAAAGTCACTCCGGCGGCGGCATGCTCGCGCAGATCGGCTCGCAGCAGGTCCTCATCGAAAGCCGTGCCCGGTGCCTCCGCGCCTGGATGCGTATGCGCGTCCACGAGGCCTGGTAGCAGCCAGCCAGCACCAGCCAGCTCGGCCGCCGCGACCCGGTCAGTCGTCCAGCTGTCTCCGTCTGCGTACAGGTCGACGTACTCGCCAGACGGCAACGCACGGCCACGAACACGCAGCACAGTCATCGCAGAACCTCCAAGGGGGAAACCGGCGGCCACTCTGTGTGACGCGCGGGGGTCGGCGGCCTCGCTAGGTTGGGGTGCCAGCTCGACGGTCGCTAGCTCGACGGTCGGCTGGCTTACCCTGCGGGCGGCGGCGGGACGGGCGGTCGCTCGACGGGCGGCTGGCTTACCCTGCGGGCGGCGCCAGGATGGGCGGCGCCTGCGGCAAGCCCGGCCGGTCCCTTTTTGAACACGGCGTGGCCCGGCTTGGCAGGCACGACCTTCACAGCTTGTCCGTGTGCTATGTCGGCGTGGACGTGGCTGATGCCGATACCGGCGACCAGCGCGCTCGCGCAGACACCGAGCGCCACGCCTTTTAGCACGGTGCGGCGACGTCCGTCCCGAACGGCAGGCTGGCGCTCCCAATCCGGAGCGACTCGGGCCTCGGCTAGCCGAGCTTCGACCCGCGCGGCTACGGCACGATCGACCTTGTCGAGGAATGCAGCCACGACCGCGTCGTGATATTCGGGGCCGAGCTCCTGGTAGACCTCGGCAGCCGCCCGGATATCCTCCGGGTCCACCGGCGACGTACTCATGTGGGCAGGATAACCCCGGTCGGGCGCCAGAGGGCGGCGCGGTGGCAGGGAACATCGTCGCTACTGATAGCGTTGGTGATCAATGACGCTGAATAGCGTCACCCGCGCGCACTGTGCTCACCAAGGGCATGGGCTCGCATGGTCGCTATGCGAGCTGTCCGCTTCTCGGTGAAACTTCGCCGCTGTCGTCGACTCTTGACATGACGCGGCCCGTCAATCACCGATGGAGTTTTGGCCCTTTATGCCTCACACGTCCTCCGGGCGCCGCAGCGCGCCCGCGTACAACCGCGGCAAACCGCGACGTCACAACCCTCGAGCGAGCTCCGCGCAACCTGCCCGGGCACGCCCCGAGGCTGCGACCTCGGAGCTGGACCGCGCGCTGGCCGCCGCGGCCGAACTGCCGCAGCCGCCCGACCGGACCTTCGCCGACCTCGGGCTTGACGCTGGGCTTGTCCGCGCCCTGGCCGCTCGCGGGATCAGCGAGCCGTTCGCTATCCAGGCCCGCGCCTTGCCTGACGCACTCAGCGGACGTGATGTCCTCGGGCGGGCCGAGACTGGATCGGGCAAGACGCTCGCGTTCGGGCTGCCGATGCTGAGCCGGATCGCCCGCATGCATGGCCAGGCAGCGCCGAAGGCACCGCGCGGCCTGATCCTCGTGCCGACCCGCGAGCTGGCCCAGCAGGTGGCCGGCGTGCTGACTCCGCTCGGCCGCGCGATCGGCGTGAGCGTCACGACCGTCTATGGCGGCGTCCCGATCGGACGGCAGATCGCCCGCGTCGCTGGCGGCATTGACATCGTCGTCGCGACACCAGGTCGGCTGATCGACTTGCTCGAGCGCAAGGCATGCAGGCTCGCCAACGTGACCGTGACCGTCCTCGACGAGGCGGACCACATGGCCGATCTCGGATTCCTGCCGTCGGTGACGCGCATCCTGGACGAGACGCCGACGGATGGCCAACGGATGCTCTTCTCAGCGACGCTGGACCGGGGCGTGGACAAGCTGGTGCGGACTTACCTCACCGATCCCGCACTGCACGCGGTCACGTCGCAGGTGGTCGTCGGCAGTGCGGCGGAGCACAGTGTGCTCGTGCTGGCGGCGGAGGACAAGCTCGCCGTAGCCGCCGAGATCGCTAGCCGCCCCGCCCGGACGCTTTTCTTCGTCCGGACCAAGCACGGTGCCGACCGGCTGGCCAAGCAGCTAGAGCGGGCCGGAGTCGACGCGGCTGCCATCCACGGCGACCGGAACCAGAGCCAGCGGCAGCGGGCGCTGGACGCATTCGCCGCCGGGCACCCGAGGGTGCTCGTGGCGACCGACGTGGCGGCCAGGGGCATCCACGTGGACGGCATCGAGCTCGTGGTCCACTTCGACCCCCCCAATGATCACAAGGACTACCTGCACCGTTCTGGCCGCACGGCTCGGGCCGGCGCGTCTGGCCTGGTCGTGACCCTCGCGATGCGCGACCAGCTTCGCGAGCTCCAGCGCCTGCACGAGTCCGCCGGGGTCGAGCCGGCCCGGCATCACGTCGATGCAAGTCACCCGGTCGTCCGGGAGATTGCCACGACGGGGACTCCGGTACCACCTCGCCCGGCGCCAGCCGAGCGCCGGCCTCGCCCGGCCACTGCGCCGCCTCGCTCGCGACGTACGTCTGGGCGGCCGCTGCGGGAGTCCGCACGCCGCCCGGCGGGGTCGCGTCAGCGCAGCTCAACGGCACCGGGCGGCCAGACCGCCGCCTAGCGAATGCGATCCGCACGACGATGAGCTAGCTCGCATGTTCAATCCGTTAACGCCCGGTCGGTCGACCGGGCGTTAACGGCTTAACAGTGCGGTCGCAAATTCCGCAAAGTAGTCGCTCGTCCAGGGGTCGGACGGCAGAGTGCCTCCTAGCAATTTCAACGGGAGGATTAACTTTGAAGCCTGCAATCTCGTCTCTGCGGCTCAGCGCCGGGGCGCTGATCGCGGCCGGCACGGCCGGATCCATGGTCATGCTGTCCGCAGTGGCCCCAGCCGGCGCCGCCGCTACCGGCCCCAAGCCGGGAAAAGTCGTAGTGAGGCAGGGCATCACCGCGGAGTCGCTGCGCGGCACCCGGATTTCGGCAGCACCCTCCACGACCAAGATGAGCGTTTCCTTTGTGCTGGACCTGCGCAACTCCGCCACGCTCGAGTCCGCGGTCGAAGGAAACATGCATCAGGGCTACCTGTCTGTGAGCAAATTTGCCGGCCAGTATGGGCAGACCAGCGCCAGCATCGCCGCGCTGGAGAAGTACCTCGAGGCCGATGGCATTAAGTGCGCGGCCTATGCCGACGGGCTGGACATCAGCACGACCGGCACGGCGGGCGATTACAGCAAGGCGCTTGGCACCGCTGAAAGCCTGTACCGGCTCAAGGCACGGCCCGCCCGTGGCACCCAGGCGGCCCGCCCGGCGACCGTGGTGTATGGCACCACGAACCCGGCGCAGCTGCCTGCAAACCTGGCTCAGTTCGTCTACGCCATCCTGGGCCTGACCAACTATCCGGCCGCCAGCAGCAACGCCGTGCACACGCCGCTCGCGAACCAGAAGTCCGCGTCGCATGGCATCCAGCTTGGCAACAAGGCTCCTGCGAACTTCGCCAGCCAGTACGGACTGACCTCCCTGTATCAGAAGGGCTTCAAGGGTCAGGGCGAGACCGTGGGCATCATCACGTACGCGAGCGTCCAACCGACTGACGCGACGTACTTCTGGTCCAAGGTCCTCAAGATCGCGACCAAGGCGAACCGGATCAAGCTGAACAACATCGACGGCGGGTCCGGACCCGTCAACGGGAACTCCGTCGAGACCACGCTCGACGTCGAGCAGTCCGGCGGGCTGGCGCCACAGGCGAACATCATCGTGTACCAGGCCCCGAACACCGACTACGGCCAGGCGGACGCGTGGTTCACCGCGGCTAGCCAGAACACCGCAGGATCGATCTCGACTAGCTGGGGTGAGTCCGAGATACTCAACGAGGCGATCGGCGCCAACGGCACCGAGGCCGCGACCTACGGCGGGATCTTCGACGAGGCCGGGCTCGAGATGGCGGCGCAGGGGCAGAGCGCGTTTGACGCATCCGGCGACGCCGGCGCCTACGACGACGCGTTCGACCCCCCGACGCCATACACCGAACTCTCGGTCGACAACCCGGCCGACAGTCCGTGGCTGACCGCGGCCGGCGGTACCACCGAGGCGGGCCAGATCCCGATCGCGAACTCACTGGGCAAGGTGTCTGACATCAACATCCCGGCGCAGCGGGCCTGGGGCTGGGACTACCTGTGGCCGTACTACGCGACTCTGGACTATCTCAGTCCGACCGACACGACGGAGGGTCAGTTCGCTACCGACCCGTTCTGGATTGCGGGCAGTGGCGGCGGTTACAGCGTCGTCGAGCAGCGGCCGTCGTACCAGAGCGCGATCGCGAAGATCGGCGACTTCACCGCGGTGCCGTACCTCACGCCGACCACCCCGGTCAACTTCCCCGGTACCGGTACAGGCGGCGTCCCTGCGTTCCCGCTGCCAACCGCCTGGACTTCATGGACGGGGACGAGTACCGGAGTGGCGCCGCCGCCGTCGACGATCACTGGCACCGCCGCGGGCCGGGTAGTGCCTGACATCTCGACGGATGCTGACCCGGACACCGGATACGAGCTGTACTACTCCCAGCAGAGTCCCAAGCTGGAGGACGGCTGGGGCGGCACGAGCTTTGTCGCCCCGCAGCTGAACGGCTCGGCTGCGGTGATCGACTCGTTCCTGCATCACCGGAGCGGGTTCTGGAACCCGGAGATCTACAAGTTCGCGGTCCACAGCTACACGCCGTTCCATCCGCTGAACACAGCTGGCCCGACCAATGACAACCTGTACTACACCGGCACGCCGGGAGCTGTGTACAACCCAGGCACCGGCCTGGGCACGCCGCTCCTGGGCTTGCTCGCGCTCAACTTCAAGTACCACAGCTAGGCCCATGACGGGCGGAAGGTACCGCGTACGGTCGGAAGGCCGAACGCGGGACCTTCCCCGTTCCCGTCATGATATTGATTTGTAGAGTGAGTGTGCTTCTGACCTGGCTGTTCTACGTTCTGAGATGTCACCTACAGTTCGTCAGACGGTCACGGCATAGGGCCCGTTTAAAGTAGTCACGTGGCTCACGGTGTGAGCGTGCGAATCGCTTATGTGTCCGAGTCCTTCCCGCCCGATGTCAATGGCGTCGCGCACACTGCGGTGCGCGTGGCGGAGCACCTGATGTCTCGCGGCCACGAACCGCTCGTCATCGCGCCCGAGCCTGCCAGCGGGGTCCCGCTGCCGGACCGTGGATTCGACTTCCCGATCGTGCGGGTGCGCTCGATCGGCGTTCCGGTCTATCCGGGGTTCCGGGTCGGGCTGCCCGGCGCCAGTGTCCGGGCGGCCGTGGCGGCGCACGACGCCGACCTTGTGCACCTAGCCGGCCCCTTCATGCTCGGCGCCGGCGGCTGCGCCGCAGCGCTGGAGCTGGAGCTGCCGATCGTGGCCGTGTATGCGACGGACCTGCCTGCATACGCGCGCGCATACCACGCAGGCGCGATTGGCCAGGCCGTCGCGTGGCGGCGGCTGCGCAAGATTCACAATGCCGCCGACCGGACGCTGGCGCCCAGCACGGCGACCGCGGCCGACCTGCTGGAGCACGGCATCGAGCGGGTCCAGGTCTGGGCCCGCGGGGTCGACTGTCGCCGCTTCGATCCCGCGAAACGCAGCGAGCAGATTAGGGCCGAGCTTGCACCCGCCGGGGAAGTCATCGTCGGCTACGTCGGGCGCCTAGCGACGGAGAAGCGCATCGACTTGCTAGCTGACGTCGCGACGCTGCCTGGCGTGCGCCTGGTCATCGTCGGCGGCGGCCCCGCTGAGGCTGCGGTGCGGCGCGCCGTACCAGGGGCGGTGTTCCTCGGGCAGCGCTGCGGCGAGAATCTGGCGCGGATCTACGCCAGCCTCGACGTGTTTGTCCACAGCGGTCCGCACGACACATTCGGCCACACCCTCCAGGAGGCCGCCGCCAGCGGGCTCCCGGTCGTGGCTCCTGCGGCTGGCGGCCCGCTCGATCTGGTGCGCGACGGCGTGACCGGCTTCCTGGTACCACCAGGTGACGCGGCGGGCCTGGGCGAGGCAGTGGCCAAGCTCGTGGCCGACCCATCGCTGCGAGCCGCCCAGGGCAAGGCCGGGCGCCAGATGGTGCTTGGCCGCAGCTGGCCAGCCCTGTGCGACGAGCTGATCGCGCACTACATCGACGTGCTGGCTGTGGCCGGCTCCGTGGAGCGCACGGCGGCGGCGGCATGACGACGTTCGTCGCGCTCGGCGACTCGATCACGCTTGGCATCGGCGACCCGGTCCGGCTCCCGCCGCCGGACCGCGGCGGGCGCAGCGGCCGCGGCGGCAAGGGCCCGCGCGGCTGGCGCGGCTGGGCTGTGCTGCTGGCCGACGCACTGCCTGACTCGGCGCTGCACATCGTCGCCGGTAACGGCGCGTGCATGGCCGACCTCGAGCGGGATCAGCTGCCGCGAGCGCTCCAGTTGCGACCAGACATCGCCAGCGTGGTGATCGGGGTCAACGACACACTGCGCCCGAACTTCGACCCGGACCAGATCGGTGCGGCAGCGGCGCACACAGTTGGTGCGCTGCGGGCTGCGGGCGCCGACGTGCTGACCATGCGGTTGCCCGACCCGGGACGCATGCTGGGCATGCCCGGCGTGCTGGCCCGGCCGCTGGCGCGGCGCGCGCACCAGGTTAACGACGTCATCGACCAGGTGGCCGAGCGGTTCGGCACACTGCACTTCGACGCCGCGAGCGATGCTGCGGCGTACGACCCGCAGATGTGGGCGGTTGACCGCCTGCACCCAAGCGAGCGCGGCCACCGGCTGATAGCTCGCAGGTTCCACGCGATGCTGGCCGAGGCCGGTTATCCGGTCGGGCCGCCGCCGGGAGCCGAGCCGGTCAACCAGCCGCCCTCCACAGCCGAGCAGCTGGCCTGGATGGCGACCAAGGGCACAGCCTGGGTAGTGCGGCGCTCGACCGACCTGGTGCCGAGCCTCCTGGCCATGGCGTTCGCCGAGTGGCGGTCTGGGCAGGCGCAAGACCTGGAGCTATCCAGCGCGGCGCCGGACGATCGGCTCGCGGCGGCGGATGAGCCAACTCGGGACGGCGGTCTGGCCCAGGAAGGCGGGCTGGCCCCGACAGCTGCCTATGGCATGGAGATGCCAGGGTGAGTTAGCTTTTGTCGGCATGACGTGGCAACCGGAACTGGACGAGCTGCGCAGGCGGCAGGAGCTAGCTGAGCGCATGGGCGGCCCGGAAAAGATCCGGCGGCAGCATGACGCGGGACGGCTCACGGTCCGCGAGCGGATAACGGCCCTGCTCGACGAGGGCTCGTTCCGTGAGATCGGCGCGCTGGCCGGGAAGGCGCAGTACGACGACGCCGGCGAGCTCTCGAGCTTCATGGCGGCTAACTTCGTCGCCGGCACCGGACATGTCGGCGGGCGCAAAGTCGTCGTCGGCGGTGACGACTTCACGATCCGTGGCGGCGCGGCTGATGCGGCCATCGCGGGCAAGCAGATCTACGCCGAGCAGCTCGCGAATGAGCTCAGGCTTCCGATCATCCGCCTGGTCGAGGGCACGGGCGGCGGCGGCAGCGTGAAGTCGCTCGAACAGACAGGGCACACCTACGTCCCGGTGAACCCCGGTTGGAATTACGTCGTCGACAACCTCTCCGTCGTGCCGGTGGTCGCGGCCGGCCTCGGCCCGGTCGCCGGCCTTGGCGCAGCCAGGCTGTGCGCGGCGCATCTGTCGATCCTGGTGGAGCGCACCGCACAGCTGTTCGTCGCCGGTCCACCCGTGGTGAAGAGCGGCGTCGGCGAGGATGTTGACAAGGAGGCGCTGGGCGGCAGCCGTGTTCATGCCAGGAACGGGGCCGTCGACCTGATTGCTCGCTCCGAGCCCGAGGCGTTCGAGCTGATCAGAAACTTCCTCTCGTACCTGCCGTCGAGCGCGTACGCGCTTCCGCCGGTGATCACGTCCGCGGATCCGGTCGAGCGCAGGGACGAGTTGCTGCTGTCAGCCGTACCGCGGGACCGCCGCAAGCCATACCGGATTCGCGAGATCCTGCATGCGGTCCTCGACGCTGGCTCGGTCATGGAAGTTCAGCGCTACGGCGGCTCGATCGTCACGGCACTGGCGCGCCTCGATGGTCATCCGGTCGGGGTCGTCGCCTGTGACCCGTACGTTTCTGGCGGCTGCATGACGGCCGAAGGCGCCGACGCTGTGATCCGTCTGGCCGATCTGTGCTCCACCTTCCACCTGCCGGTCGTGACCTTCACCGACCAGCCGGGACTGCTGATTGGCACTCGGGCCGAGGAGCGGGCCACGATCCGGCATGGCGTGCGCGCGATTAGCGCTGTCTACCAGGGCACCGTGCCTGGTGCCGAGATCATCGTGCGCAGGGTGTTCGGCGTCGGCGGTGCCGGGCTGACTAATCGCCACCGGCTCGTGCGCCGCTGGGCCTGGCCGTCTGCCGACTGGGGATCGCTGCCTGTCGAGGGCGGCATCGAGGCCGCATACCGAGCGGACCTGGAGGCGTCCGACGACCCGGCCGCTCTGCTGGCCGACATCCGGTCGCGGCTGGACGCGGTGCGCAGCCCCTTCCGCACGGCCGAGCGGTTCGGCGTCGAGGAGATCATTGACCCGCGCGAGACGCGGTCGCTGTTGTGCGACTGGGTCAAGGACGCCTACGCGATCCTGCCGTCGCAGCCGGGCAGGCCGTCCTTCGGGACGCGGCCTTAGCGGGTGGTTTCGGGACGCGGCCTTGACGACGCCGACGGCCGGTCTGCATTAGCCGCAAGCGGCGCTCCAAGCTCGGACATTTCGGTCTGAGCATCGGCGTTGTCTCAACGTATGCGCGTTAGGGCTCCAACGAGCGCGATTTTTGGAGCCTAAATACGCATGCGTTTCTTGAGTGATCTTGACCAGTGTCGACCGGCGCCAGCCGGCCGGTATCAGACCGCTGCCAGGCATCCTTGCTGGCATGATGACCTGATGACCATGTCGCTGGACTTCTCGGTCATTCCGGCTGGGGACCGGCAGGTCGAAATCGCGCGCGTGTGCGATGCCCTTGAAGAGGCCGACAGGGCCGGTCGGTATCCCCAGGTGACCGTCGAGCGCCCGTGGTCGGTACACAACCCGATCCTGGAAGGCGAGTTCTCCTCGCCCGGCGCGATCCGCTGGTATCTCGAGCGAGAGCTGGGCAGGCTGGCGGCGGCCGGTGCGCGCATCGCTGTCAGTCCCGGCAGGCCCGCGGTCGACCTGCACGATCCCGATCTCGGGCCGGCTGTCGACGAGACGACATCGGACTTGCGGCGCAAGAAACTGTTCCTGTTCGGGCCGGAGCGCATGGCGCTGTCCATCGACCGGCTACGGCACTACACCGGCACTGCACCCGAGTCGTTCCAGCGATACGTCCTACTGACCAACTATGCGTGGCATGTCGAGGAGTTCCGGGCGGCGTTGCCGAACTGCATAGGCCCGGATTCAGCTGACCGCCAGATGCCGGCCTGGCATCACGAGCAGGCCGACAGGGCCGGACTGACGATGGTCAACATCGGCGTCGGGCCGTCCAACGCCAAGACGATCACCGACCACCTCGCCGTGCTGCGGCCCGATCTGGTGCTCATGATCGGGCACTGCGGCGGTTTGCGTAACCACCAGGAGATCGGCGACCTGGTACTGGCGACGGCCTTCATGCGGGATGACCGCATCCTGGACGATGTCCTTCCGCTCAGCGTGCCAGTCGTCTCAAATCACACGCTGAATACGCTGCTGCTGGACGAGGTGACGACGCGCGGCCTGCGGTCTCGGATGGGCATCGTGTTCACGACCGCGAACCGGAACTGGGAATTCAACCTCGCCAGCGTTAGCGACCGGCTGCGCCAGTCACGAGCCATCGCCGTGGACATGGAGTCCGCCACCGTAGCTGCGAACGGGTTCCGCTACCGGATCCCCACCGCCACCCTGCTGGCGGTGAGTGACAAGCCCTTGCACGCCAGTCCCAAGCTGAGCGGTGACGCCCAGGCCTTTTACGCGGCCTCGCGCCGTCAGCACGTTGAGATCGCCATCTCAGTCGCGGAGAAGGCCAGGAAGCTGTACCCCGGCGGTCTGCCAACCGCCGACATTCGCTCGACGGACGAGCCGCTGCTGGGTCTCACTGAGCCTGATCCAGCCCCGCCATCCGCGGCGCTCGGCCGGGAGAGGCCGGCAGCTCACTAGCACAGCTCAACGGCGCAGGCCGGACTGATGGCCGCCATGATTCCTACCATTCGTAGTCGGGGTCCGATTTGCGACGGATTATGTTCAGGGGCAGGTGAGGGACATCCCGCATGGCGTCGCTGGCTGATCGGCCCGAAGATGGTTGCCATGGAATCAGTCAGACCGGCGTCGGAAGCCGTCGCCGAAGCCGGAGACGCAGCTGACCCGCCGGGTAACCAGCGGCTGACCGCGATGACCGGCGCGGTCTTGCTCGTCCTCTTCGCTGCCGAGGTCATCACGACGCTGCTGATGGGCAGCTTGTTCAGCCTCCACTTCTTCCTCGGCATGGTGCTCATCGGCCCGGTCTGCCTTAAGGTTGGCTCGACTGTCTGGCGCTTCATCCGCTACTACACCGGCTCGCAGCCATACGTCCGCAGAGGGCCGCCGCCAACGCTTGAGCGCATACTCGGGCCGATCCTGATCCTGACGTCACTGGCTGTCCTCGGCAGCGGCGTCAGGCTGGCGGTTACTGGTCCCGACCTCTCCTGGCAGAAGATCCACCAGCGGTCGTTCTACTTGTGGCTCATCGTTGTGATCGTCCATCTGGTCGTCTACGTGCCCAAGCTGCCGCATGTGCTGGCTCGCGCGCCGGTCGAGCGGGCGGTCCATGCACTCGCTGCTAGTCGGACGCGGTGGGTGCTGCTCGCCTGTTCGATCATCGGCGGCCTGATCCTGGCTGTCCTGACTTACCACTTGAGGGCCACGTGGGGTAACTGGGGCGGCAACATCCTGTAAGGCGACGGCTCGCTCACCGCCTCGCTCATGTCGTGGCTCGGAACGGCCCGATAGTCTCGCCGCTATGCCGACACCTGAGTTCGTCGCCAGGCTGCGCAGGCACATCGGCCACGAACTCCTCTGGCTGTCATCTGCTACTGCCGTTGTGTTCGACGACCAAAGCCGGGTCCTGCTCGCTCGGCGCAGCGACACCGGCCGGTGGGCTCCGCCTGGCGGCATCATCGACCCGGCTGAGCAGCCCGCTGATGCGGCCAGCCGCGAGGTCTTCGAGGAGACCGGCGTGATCGCCGTACCCGAGCGGCTCATTGAGGTGACCGTCTCCCCGCGGTTCGCGTATCCGAACGGCGACGAGGTCCAGTACCTCGATCTGGTATTCGGCTGCCGGGCTGTCGGCGGCGAGGCTCGAGTCAACGACGCCGAATCGGAAGAGGTCGGCTGGTACGCGCTCGACTCGCTGCCCGAGATCTCGCCGCGAACTGCGGCCTTCCTACGCCGGGCGACGTCGGAAAGTCCCGCGACGGCCTTTGCCTTCTCGGGTCTGAATCATGTCATCGGGGATCTCTTGTGACGCCATCTCGGTTCCTGCCCGAGCGGATCGATACGACCGGATTGCCTGGGAGATTGAGCGGGCGGAGGCATGATCAGCGTGTCTCGTTTGACGGGCGGCAGACGCACGCCAGTTCGACGTATTGAGTTGCTGCGGCGCACGCGCCGATTCGCAAGTCAAGTCGCGTCTGTTCCTGGTGGCGCGTACATGGCGCTCACGTCCTTAGCCAGTAGCAGCATCTCGCTCATCTGCTCTCGCGAGAACAGTTCATACGTCTGCAAGTTCTGCACGGCGCCCGTGCTGGTGATGGCGATGCTGACCGCCGCAGCACTGACCGAGTCGGGGACATCGGCGATGAGTATCCCGGATGGGAGTCCTTGCGGCATGAAGTAGATGGTCTCCATAGAGCCGCCAAGGCCTTCAAGCGCGCGCCGTGCCGCATCGACTCCGTCGTCAAAATTCCTGATCATCCGTGCCCAAGAGCCGCTGGAGTACGAGAAGATAGTTGCGTATTTCGGCATAAATCCCCCCGGATTCTAGTCGCGGGTGCGACAGTCAGGTTTCTCTCTTGAGAGTGACCGCGCCGATAGACCGTTGCTGCTTGTAGCCAGATTGGTAACTTCCCCGACCAGCTTCGCCGGAACGCTAAAACGACGGGGTCGGCGGGCGGCGGCTGCTCGGGATAACGCCGCACGCCGCGACGCCCCTCAACTGGAGTAGTTACGGCATGTCTGATCTGACGACCGGCAGATGCAGCGAAACAGCTCTCGCCTGGTGACCGGCGTTCGGGCTTGTCAGGGCACTAAACCCGCCGGTGTCGTACGGCAGAGGCAAGAGAGTCCAGTGGCTGCACCCGCATGTGACCGTAACCGGTGCGGCGATCGGCCTGAGCTGGCGGGCAGTCGCAAGGCATCCAGCTCACCGTGATCAGGCCAGGTGCCCACTCGTGCCCGTTCCGGCATGCCAAGGGGAGCACCGCCACCCCGCCGGCACCAGACTGTTCGCCGTCTTGACGGCCACTACGGCGGCCACGACCTCGAGTGCGGCAGCCAGCAGCATTACCCAGGATGCGTAGCCTCGGCTGCGCGTGAGCGCACGGCGAGCAGGCGTGAGTTCCGGGAATCGGCTTGAAGCCGGCGGATGCATCATTCCCTGGCTGCCTCGCGTTGGTTCGGAGCGACTCGTGTCATCTTTTATCTATTACGCCCTATTTTCCCATCCATGGGCAAGTGCCCCACGAGCGGAACCACTGCAGCCGCGCTGGCTCCACTGGCGTAGCGGCGGAAGCGCACATGACCGGGAAGGAGAACGGGCTATGAAACGGACGAGTGTTCCCCGGCTGTTCTGATTCCCGGCCGGTGATCTTTGTGCCAGCCGCTTGTGCGGTGAGTTCTTGCAGGTAAATGACGGTGGGGCGCCTGGGGCTCGAACCCAGAACCCACGGATTAAAAGTCCGCTGCTCTGCCATTGAGCTAACGCCCCGATATCTCCCAGGCCAGTGACCTAGGGAGTGCTATGCGGTCGGGTGCTCCTTCCGTGCCGGGTCGGCTGCGTCGATGGTACAGCGGCGGATTGATGCGCAAGAGCCTCGCAGGCGGAACGGGCTGGATGTCGCAGGCCGGGCCTCGCCACCGGCCTACTATGACGTTAATCTCCTCAAGGGCGGAGCTTGGTCATAGCGAAGAAGGCCTTCTGGCTCCCGGCTTTCGGCAGTCGGCGGAGCGGGCCGCGGCGCGCGCCCCGAGTCGCCGCAGTTATTGTTGCCGCCGCGATCACCGCGTTTGCGGGCACATCGTGCACCGCCGCGATTTCAGGCGCTGGAGCTGCTTGCAACGGGCCGCCTTCCGGCGCTGCTGATCACGCCACTCCGGTTAAGGTGCTGCAGCAGACCGCGGATGATGGCAATGGCGACATCTTCATCACCCCGCAGGGGTGCGGCAACGCGAGCGGCCCGGAGATCCTCGCCAGTACGGGCAAGGTGATCTGGTTCCATGCCTTGCCTACGGGGGAAATGGCCACTGACTTCCGGACCCAGACCTACCAGGGCAAACCGGTGCTCACGTGGTTCCAGGGCGAAGGCCTGAGCGGAATCGACTACATCTACAACAACCGCTACCAGCAGATCGCCGAGGTGAGAGCCAGCAAGGGCTACCTCACCGACTTTCACGAGTTCCTCATCACGCCCTGGAACACGGCGCTGATCCTCGCCGACGCCTTCGGGACCGCGAACCTGACTTCGATCGGCGGACCGGCCGACCAGAAAGTCTTCGACGGCATCGTCCAGGAGATCGACATCCGCACCGGCAAGGTGCTCTTTCAGTGGAACAGCGCCGATCACGTTCCTTACCGCGACAGCCACAACCCGCGGCCTTCCTCAGCGGCCATGCCCTGGGACTGGTTCCACATCAACGCCGTCCACCTCGACACCGACGGGAACCTGCTGATCAACTCCCGCTTCACCTGGACGACCTACAAGGTGAGCCTGCGCACCGGGAAGATCATCTGGGAGCTTGGCGGCAAGCAGAGCACGTTCAAGCTCAAGGCCGCTCACGGGCAGGTCCTCGACAGCGCGGGTGAGATCTTTGCTTTCCAGCACGACCCCGAGGCCATCGGGAACGGCGAGTACACATTCTTTGACGATGAGTCCGACGGCTCAGCCACGCTCCTGGCCCATAGCCGGGTCGTCACCGTGAAGCTGGATCTCAAGACCAAGGTGGCGACCCTGGTGAAGTCCGTTAATCAGCCCGAGGGCCTGGTGGCGCCGGCCGAGGGGAACGCGCAGACCACTCCCAGCGGGGATTTGTTCGTCGGCTGGGGCGAGCTCCCCTACATCTCCGAGTTCAGCCCATCCGGGCGTCTGCTGTTCAACGCGGAGCTACCAGCGGGCGTCGGCACCTACCGCGCTTACCGCCTGCCCTGGCACCCGGCCAGCTAGGAGCGCCAAGCCGGCGCCCTCACGATTCCCTGAGCACGTTGAGATGGGCCTCAAGCTCCGTGCCGATCCGGTCGAGCAGGTCGCGGACCCGGTCGTCGTTCTGCTCCGACAGCGCCGCCCGTAGGTGCTCGTCGAGCCGGTTCAGCTGCTGGGTCACTACGACGCGGACGTCGTCGTCGCTCACTCGACCTTGCCACAGGTTGGGCCGCTCCCGGCCTGCCACGCTCGGCATGTAGTCGAGCGCAGACACTCCTTGAGCGGTATCCGCCTCCATCAGCAGTCCGGCCCATGCCCTTGCGTCGCTGAACAGCTGGTCTAGCTCGGCGTGCAGTTCGTGGGTTTCTGGCACCCTGCGATGGGCCTGCCGTAGCGCCATGACCACGTCGATGAGTTCACTGAGGACCTCGTTGAGAGCGGCCATCGGGTCGTGCTGAGATGCCGATGTCATCCGCACACTGTCCCACGGATGACCCGGCGGCGCTCAGTTCGAGCCGGGCGGTTCATCGGGCCGGTCCCGGCCCTTGAGCCGGGCCGGTCCCGCCCGGCTCGAGGGCGGCTGTTCAGACTCCGGCTGGCACTGCGTCGGCGGCGTTCTTGATGAGCCGAGTGACGTCGTCCGGGTGCGAGACCATCGCCACATGGCTGGACGGGATCTCGATGGTCACCGCGCCCATCCGGCTGGCGAACTGACGCTCGGCCTCGGGCGGGAGGGCCTCGTCGTTAGCGGCGACGAGGTACCACGAAGGAATCGACTTCCAGGCCGGGACGCTCATCTTGGTACCGAAGGCCGAGGCGGCCAGCGCCTGCTGGACGGCGTGCATGGCCTTGGCCTGGATCGGGTCCACGTCCGCGGCGAAGTGGTTGACGAAGTCGTCCTCGGACAGCCAGGTGAAGCCCTGCTTGTCGGTCACCATGTGCGCCAGCGCCGGGGTAACAGGGCCCTGGGCTAGCAGCGCGCCGAGCGATTCGCCCTCGTCGATGCCGAACGCGGCGATGTAGACAAGGCCGGCGACATTGGGAGCGTCGGTGCCCAGAGCCGTCATGATCTGGCCGCCATAGGAATGTCCGGCCACGATGGTGGGGCCGTCCTGAGCGGCGAGGACCTCCCGCAGCCGGGCGACGTCTGCCGCTAGGTCGGTCATCGGGAACTGGGGAGCTGTGACGTGGTAGCCCTCGGCTTGCAGGCGCCGGATCACGCCGTTCCAGCTAGAACCGTCCGCCCATGCGCCGTGGACCAGGACGATATTCGGCCGAGCACTCATGTGGGTGATTCCTTCCTATTGTGTCGGCTTACCCTGAGGACGTATGCCCCGAGCCGGACGAATCCGGCGTGCAACGAGGTGCTTCGATCGGTTGTTATCTCCGCACGCCGATCAGATAACCCGTGCCGCAGACGGAGGTCAGCCCGGCTGCCGACGGCGACCGGCCGGTAACATCCGCTTTGTGCGCGAGAGTTTCTTCGAGGGCGCCGGTCCTGGCAGGTTCTGGGCGACGGCGGCGAGCGCGGGGCCATGGAGCCCGGACGCTCAGCACGGCGGTCCGCCGTCGGCGCTGGCGGCTCGCGAGCTGGAGCGCCACGAGCCGGACGAGAACATGCGCCTCGCCCGCGTCAGCATCGACATCCTGCGGCCCGTCCCGGTTGGAGAACTGACAGCGCGAACGCGAACTCTGCGGCCTGGCAAGCGAGTCGCCCTGCTCGAAACCGTTCTGGAGTCCGGTGGCCGGGAGGTCTTGCACGCCAGAGGCTGGCGGATCGCCACGCTGCCCGACGCTCCAGTCGTCCCGAAGGACGCCCTGCCCGTGACTCTGCCGGCGCTAGGCCCCCGCGCCAGCTTCCCTGGCGGCCACGTGGAGGGGTACCTGTCGCACGTCGAGTGGCGCTTCGAGGACGGCAACTTCGACGCCCCAGGCCCGAGCCGGGCCTGGGGCCGGCCCATGATCCCGCTGCTACCGGGCGAGGAGATCGCGCCGATGCCGCGGACGCTGCTGCTTGCCGATACCGGCAGCGGCATCAGCATGATGCTCGACCCGCGGCTTTTCATCTTCATCAACGTCGACCTGACGGTCGTCCTGCAGCGGGATCCGGTCAGCGAGTGGCTGCTGCTCGACGCGGCCACATCCATGGGCGGCACCGGCACCGGGCTGGCCGAGACGCAGCTGTCGGATACCAACGGCCTCGTAGGCGCGGCGATGCAGACGCTGCTGGTGTCGCCAAGGTAACCGTCCGAAAGACCCAATCAAGATGGGAACGGGGTGATCACCGCGAGCACCGCCCAAATGTGCGCAGAGGCGGAGCGATACCTGCGCCCCGTTGTGCGATCCGAGCCCGGCCTGAAAGTACTGACCGGCGGCCAGACCGGCGTCGACACGTACGCGGCGCTGGCGGCGGCCACGGTCGGCCTCCCGGTACATCTGGTGTTCCCGGCGGGCTACCAGCAGGAAGATGGCCAGCTGACAGATGCGCGGCGCCACCAGCTCTCCGGGGCCGTGCTGCACGAGCTGGGTTCCGCTAGCTTCCGGTACCGGACGTGGACCTGCGTCTACCTCGCGGACGTTGTCGTGCTGCTCGACCCAGCTGGCGGCCCTGGCTGCCGGGAAACGGCCCGTGCGGCGCGCAAGCTCGACCGACCTCTGCTCCGCCCGAACTCTGGCGAGCTGACCGCGGAGCGGACGGCCGACTGGCTGGCCGAGACCGGCGCACGGGTCCTGATGGTGGCCGGCTGCCGCCGGAGCCTGCTCGCGAGCAAGGGGAAAGAGCAGAGCGTGCAGGACGATCTGGCCGTCATCATGACCGGTGCACGGCAGGCTCATGAGCGCATGCTTCGGCAGGACTCAGGTGCACGCGTCGACCCGAGCTGAGACGGTGCCGAGTTCCGGCCCTGGCCTCGTCATGGGCAGCCCTCGCCGAGCGCCGGCTGGCTAGGCCCAGTCGATCGTGACTTTGGCTGCCTCGTCCGGGTGCCGCTGGAGCCAGGACCGCGCGTACGGGCAGAGCGGCACAACCGTCATGCCGCTCGCGACCGCATTGGCAACGGCTGCCTGCACGAGCTGCCCGCCGATGCCGCGACCACCCAGGTCCTCCGGGACTTCGGTGTGCACGAGCACCAGCCGATTGCCGTTCTTGCGGTAGACGAGTTCGGCCAGCTCGCCGCCAGCATGCAGCTCGAATCGTCCTGCGGCCTGGTTATCGACTACCTGCGCACTGTTCGACTCGGTCATACAGTCATCATCGCTGTCCGGCATCATCGCTTGTCCAGGTAGGCGGCAGCCCGGCTGGCATATGCCGTAACCGCCATGAGGGCGGCTGCGCCGGCTGAGATCGAGAGCGGCAGAGCGGCACCGCGATGCAGGAACAACGAAGCGCCGGCTACTGCCCCGATGAGCATGGCCAGCACGGCCCCGACTCGCCGGCCCGCAGCTGGATTGCGGCCGCCAGCCAGGCTCGAGTCCGCCGCCAGCCCGGTCAGCGTCATCGTCAGCACCGTCGTGGTCATATCGCGTACGGCGAGCCGCCGGATGACAGAGTTCCTGATACCCATGGCGAACGCCAGGATGGCGATAGTCGTGTAGCGAGCCCAGCCGGTGGCGACAGTGGTCGCGGCGAACGCGACGACGGCCGCGGCCGCGACGAAGATAGCCTCCAGCCCGACCGCCGTTGTCTGCAGGCGGCTGCGGCGGGAGATGCGCTGGCTGATCCGGCCACCGCAGATCGCCCCGACGAGGAAGACCAACAGCGAGGTCAGGCTGGCGGTCACTGAGAAACCGGGAGCGCCGGCGGCGGCGAAGCCGAGGACGACCACGTTCCCGGTCATGTTCGCCGTGAAGACGCGGCCCAGACCCAGGTAACACACGGCGTCGATGAGTCCGCTGAGCAAGGTCATGACGAGCAGGACACCGAGCTCCGCCCGCTCACCCGGCTCCGAGGCGGCTCTTGTGGCTGGGGCGCTGGGACTGGAGCGCGCGGGGCCGCCCTCGTGCTCGCCTGCAGCGTCGCGTCCGGGAAGCGCGGCCATCGAGCCAGTCTGGCACGGCCTGGGCGGCGCCGCCCGGGCGGGAACTCGCGCCGCTAGCGGTAGGCCGAGATACCGGTGATGGCCTGGCCGAGGGCGAGCGTGTGGATCTCCTCCGTGCCCTCGTAGGTCAGGACCGACTCCAGGTTGTTGGCGTGCCGGATGACCGGGTACTCGAGTGTCACGCCGTTCGCGCCGAGCACGGTCCGGGCCTCGCGGGCTATGTCGATCGCGGTCCTGACATTGCTCATCTTGCCGAGACTGACCTGCTCCGGCGTGATCGAGCCGGCCTCCTTGAGCCGACCTAGATGCAGAGCGAGCAGCTGCGCGCGCTGGAGGTCGGCCAGCATCCAGGCCAGCTTGCGCTGGGTGAGCTGGAAGCCGCCGATCTTCTGCCCGAACTGTTCACGCGTCCTGGCGTATTCGGCGGCCGTCTCGAAGCATGTCCGCGCCGCGCCGGTGACGCCCCACAAGATGCCGAATCTCGCTTCGGACAGGCACGAGAGCGGGCCCTTCAGGCCGCGGACGCCAGGGAGGATCGCGCTGCCGGGCAGTTTGACGTCGTCGAAGTACAGCTCAGAAGTGATCGAGGCGCGCAGCGACATTTTCTTGTGGATGTTCCGGGTGGTGAAGCCGCGGGCGCCGCGCGGCACAAGGAACCCGCAGATCCCGTCGTCCGTGTTGGCCCACACCACCGCGATATCGGCAATGCCGCCATTCGTGATCCACATTTTGGAGCCACTGAGGACCCAATCGGCCCCGTTCCGTTTCGCATGGGTTTTCATGCCGGAGGGGTCGGATCCGTGGTCCGGCTCGGTCAGCCCAAAGCATCCGGCCGCCTCGCCGGCGGCCATCCGGGGGAGCCATTCCTCCTTCTGCTCATCCGAGCCGTACTTCCAGATCGGGAACATCGCCAGGGAACCCTGAACGGATACCAGGCTGCGCAGTCCGGAGTCGGCCGCCTCGAGTTCCCGGCACGCGACGCCGTAGGCGATGGCGCCCATCCCGGCGCAGCCGTAGCCCTGGAGGTGCATGCCGAGCAGGCCGAGCTTGCCGATCTCGGGGAAGAGTTCCTTGGGCAGCGTTCCGGCCTCGAACCAGTCAGCGATGTCGGGCAGGATCCGGTCGGCGGCGAACTTGCGGACCGTGTCGCGGACCAGGCGCTCTTCGTCGCTGAGCTCGTCGTCGATGCGGAGCATGTCGGTGGGCGCCGGGTCCGTGCTGCGCGGCATGGCTTGATCCTCTCTCGGCTTGGCCGACCGTGGCCTCGCCGCTAGCGTATTCGCGCTCATGCCCGAGGTGGGTGGCACGGACCGCGGAATCGGGCATCATGACGAATATGAGCGATGACGTGAACGGCGCTGGATTCGTACCGGGAGAGCCGTCTGATGCCGACGGTGCCGGCGGCCTCGGCGGCCACGGCGGTAAGAAGTTGGAGCGGAAAGTCAGCGGTCGCTGGATCGCGGGCGTCTGCGCCGGGCTGGCGGACTACTCGGGCATGGATGTGTCCTTGATCCGGGTGATCTTCGCTGTGCTGATCTTGTTCAGCGGGCTCGGGGCGATCGCGTACGTGCTGGCGTGGGCGCTGGTGCCCGAGGAAGGCGAGCCGGTTTCGATAGCGGAGAAGTTCATCAACAAGAGCGGCGGCTGAGGTCGGCTCCTGTTCCGGGCGCGGACCCGGCGCGGTTGGCCGGGGACTGGTTGCTGCTTGTCTAGGGCGGTCCCGGGGGGTCTGGCGTGGTCCCGTAGACAGGCCGCTTTGCCGCCAATAGCGTTCGTCCCCTATGCTGAGGCGGTCCCCGACGGCGGGCGCCACGGGCAAGGCGGCGAGGTCCGTCGAGCCCCCATCGTCTAGCGGCCTAGGACACCGCCCTTTCAAGGCGGCGGCACGGGTTCGAATCCCGTTGGGGGCACGCTGGGTAATCCGGACTGGGTTCCCGGCACACGCTTGGTCCTGTAGAGCAGCTTGGAGTGCTCGCCACCCTGTCAAGGTGGAGGTCGCGGGTTCAAATCCCGTCAGGACCGCCAAGTTCGGCTTCTGGTTCTCGCAGTGAACGAGAGTCAGCGGCCAGCCTCGGTCAGGTAGCTCAGTCGGTATGAGCGTCCGCCTGAAAAGCGGAAGGTCGACAGTTCGATCCTGTCCCTGACCACCACGTCTGGCCTGCGTAAACGTCGGCCGTTAGATCCGGACCCTCATCTCGGTGGGCGTCCGTAGGTATCCGGGCCGCCTCCACGCCTGCAGTCGCTGGGTCGGGAGCCGGACGACAGCCGTCTACCGCGTTCCCGGCGATCCCTGGCTCACCCGGCGGCCGTACTCGATGGCCAGTGTGCTGGCGACCAGTCCCCCTCTGGGTCCGTGGTTTGCCCTACTTCGATCAGATGACCGTCGGGATCACGTATGTAGCAGCGCTTTTCGTACGGGTGCTGTTTCGGCGGCGTCAGGAACTGAGCACCACGGGCGCTCCATTCCGCGTACACGGCCTCGATGTCTTTAACCCGGATATTGAGGAAGCTGCTGACCCGGTCGGGATCGCGTGGCGTCTCCAGGATGACTGTCGGCTTGTCGTCGGTCGGTCCTCCGCCGCCATTGATGACGATCCAGCTGTTGGCTAGCGCAACATTGACCGGATCTCCGGGGAAGGCCACCCTGCCGCCGAGTACTTCGGTGTAAAAGCGCCGGGAGCGCTCGACATCGTCCGAGACGATGAAGTGCGTCAGCACAATTCCGTCTGGGGGCGGTGGGAGTTCGGCCATCTGGACCTCCGCTGGTTGGGTCTCGCATCCCCGCATGCGACGGGCCTGCAGCCGATGCTACTCGGAGTAGGCGTTCGGTCTCTCTCTGCCGTAGCGGGCCGATCTGTCCGCCCACGGGGCCGTTAGTCGCGCTCCTCGGCCTGTCGCGGCCGCCTGCGTTAACCTGACTTTGTGTCCACCGTGGGCGAGCCGATCGCCAGCCGCGCGGCAACTGCGGCTGCGCGGACGGTCGCGGCGGGGACTGCCCGCATACTCGCCGCATGGTCCGCCGGCTCGGCGCTTCCGGAGGGTGCGGACCGGCGCTGCGAGGGGGTGGCCGACTTCGCCGCACGCCGCGCCAGCGTGCTGCAGTCGCTGTTCTTCACTGACGGCTTGATGGCTAAAGTCACCCAGGACAGCCAGGGCGACCCGGGCCTACGCGAGCGTTTCGAGCACGTTGAGATGGTCTATGACGGTGCGAACGCCTACAACCGGCTGGCCGACCGCTGGACGGGTTTCTTCCTCGTCGATCCGAGCGGTCCGCGCGGTGTGAATGACCGGCCGATGCCCGGTTGGCAATTGACCGCCCTGCCCTGTGAATCTCCGCCGTCCGCCATTTGCTGGCAGCGCAGTTCCCGGAATGGGCCGATCTGCAGCTAGAGCCTGTGGACTCTGCTGGCTGGGATAACGCGATCTTCCGGCTGGGGGCTGACCTGGTGGTGCGGTTGCCGTGTCGTCGAGTTAGCGCCGAGCACGTTAGCAACGAGCATCTGTGGCTTTCGGTCCTTGCCCCGCATTTGCCGGTGCCGGTCCCGGTTCCGCTTGGGCGCGGCTTGCCTGGGGCGGGGTATCCGTGGCGCTGGACAGTATGCCGCTGGCTAACGGGCGATCTGGCCGCTCTGGCTCTTGTCTCTGACATGGACGAGGCGGCAATGAGCCTTGCTCAGTTTGTGGCGGCGTTGCAAGCGATGGATCCGGGCGGCGGCCAGCCGCACGAGTTCCGCGGTCCTTCCCTTGCCGCGCATGCTGACAGCTTGCTGGGAGTTGGTGATCCGGCTTGCGACCTGATGGTGGCCTGGACGTATCTGTCGTCCGCTTCACGCGAGGTCTTCCGTAGCGCACTGCGAGTTGACGATGCGACATGGTCTCGGGGACGCGGCTGGGCGCTGCAGTTCGGGCTCAGGGCAGCGGCGTACTCGGCGGAAAATCCTATGCTTGACCAGCTCGGTCGGCGCACCGTCGCCGCGGTCCAGGCTGACTTCGAGCAGGTCCCGCGGGTAGCTTGCGCGAGGTCTGATCAAGCAGAATATTCGCGCGACTGACACGGTTCGACCTGGCATGATCTGGCCGTGAGTGAACGGCCCTCTGTTAGTCCCGAGCAGGCCGAGCAGCTCCTCCACGCTTTCAGGGCCGACCTGCGCCTTGTACGGATATGGCCCCTCCCGGGTGCTGTGAACTCGCAGGTCGCCGGCATTGAGGCAGAAGGATCTGACGGCCGTCGCTGCACACTGGTGCTGCGGCGGTACGGGCCAGCGATGGTGCAAGCCGAACCGCAGATAGCGCGTAACGAGTACGAGCTCCTGAACCTGCTGTCCGCGGCTGGCGTGCCTGTGCCGCGGGCATACCTTGCCGACGAGTCGAGCGCGATCGTGCTCGGTTCGTGCATCCTTATGGAGCACATCGACGGCGAGCGGGTCCATCAGCCTAATGACCTAGATTCCTTCCTCCGGCAGCTAGCCGAAACACTGGCCGCCGTGCACGCCTGCCGCATCACACGAACCGAGGTCCCCTTCCTCGCAGACGTCAGCGATTACGCAGCAGCGGAGTTTGACGAAGGCGTGCACGTCCGCGAGGACCTCGTGCCTGAGACCGCTATCCGCAAAGCTGTCCAGGCGAACTGGCCGCCGCCACAAGTGAACGAGGCCGTGGTCTTGCACAACGACTACTGGCCGGGCAACGTGCTATGGCGCGACGGCCGGATCGTCGCGGTCATCGACTGGGAGGAAGCCGCATTCGGTGATCCGATGGCCGACCTGGCTAACATCCGGCTCGAAATTGTCTGGCACTTCGGGACTGCCGCGATGAACATGCTGACCGACGAGTACCTCGCGCAGCGACCATCAGTCGGAACTGCGACGCTACCGGTGTGGGATCTGCGCACGGCCCTGCGTGCGTGCCAGTTTCCCCTCGAGACATTGCCACGACCAGCCGATGAGATTGCATTCATGCGCGCTGCGCATCGCGACTTCGCCGTGGCCGCGCTCGGCGAGCTCTAGCTACGTCCGTGCCGTACGCGCCAATGCCCTCCGAGCACAAGCGGCCGAATGCCTCCTTCGGGCCAGCGGCTAGCACCAATACGCGAGCCCAGCTAGCGCCTACCCGCACGGCGAACGTCTTGGCCCTGGCAGTGCTGGACCCGACTTTGTATGGGATCTCAAGGACGAGGCGCATCGCGGGGTCATGGTCCTCGCATCACCAAAGGCTCGCGACGCCGTGACATGGGTACAGCCCCGACAACGCGGTTGCGCGACAACCCCCTATTGACAATGACAACTTGGGGTTGTCATTATGGGTTCATGGTCAAGCACATCGAATCGGTGGCTCACGCCGAACTTGTCGACGAGCTAAAGCAGGTCAGGGCGGCGGCGATCGAACACACCCGCATGGCGCAGGATCTAGCCCGCCAGCGACGCCGGCTGATCTCCGCGTTGCTGGCCGACGGCTTCTCGCAGGCTGATCTGGCGAGGGAGTTGGGCGTGACTCGCCAGGCGATCCAGAAGATGGTGGCGGTCGGTCGGGATCCGTCGCGGCGATGAGGCGCAAGGGCATTCATCGTCGAGAACTGAAGCGAGCATGGCACGGTGTTGGCCAACGGAGTGAGGAGTGACTTCAGGTGGATTACGAGCCGATCGATCTGACGCCGTTTGCCAACGCTGATGACGACATCGAGACGCCGGGCGTTGCTGTGTGGCGCGGCAACTCCGTGCTGCGGGGCTTGCCTTTTGTTTTCGGGGAGCGGGACGGCGAGACACGGCTGCTGCGCGTGGAGCCTGGGGATTCCGCGACGGTGCCTGTCGAGTCCCGCTCGGTCCCGGTCAGGACGGTCACGTTCGCACACCGGTCGCGCGAAGACGTGGCGGCGAGATTCGCGCCCGTGGGCCGGGAAAACGCCGTGTACACGTTCGTGTTCTCTGATAGCGCGACTGTGCGCGTCCCGGTCCGCGAGGGGTTCGAGGTCGGGGTGTGCCCGGCTGAGTGGGGCCACCGCCCGAGTCTGGCGGTTCCCGATCAGTCGGACAGCCTGCCGGACCGGGAGCACGGCGCGTTCGAGGATTCGGGTTTTCGGCTGACGGATGTCGTCGAGGCTGGCCGCTGGGGGGTGTGGGTTGGAGCGGGCGGGTGGCGCTATTTCCTATGGTCGTGGGTCAATCCCCGCCCGGAGCACGATCTGGTGCGGATCGAGATCGATGCACGACAGGCGGTGGTCGAGGTCGGCGGACTGTGCCTGGGGTTTGTCGACGAGCATCCGCTGCTGCCCGAGCCCGCCCGTGCCGTGGTGGCCGATGCGCCAGCCGATTACGCCGGAGACGGCGCGGATCTGGCGCTCGAGGTAGACCGCGGCACGGCTGGCTACACAACACCCCTGGTCAGGCAGCCCGACTCGGGCGATCCGTTTTCCGCGTGGGGGGAGGTACCCGGCGCCGAGGTCGAGCCGCGTATACGCCCGAGTGTCCTCGACTAGCTCGGGCACAGTCCGCCTGCTAGCTGACGGGCAACCGATCGCGCAAGCACGATGGGCGGACCTGCGCGCTCAGGGTCTGACGGGCGTGGCAGGGCTACGGGTGACCGAGCTGGGTCGCAATTGGGTCCGCACGACCATCGTGGATGACGCGACAGGCGAGCCGGTGCCGTGCCGGGTGCACTTCAGCTCACCCGACGGGGTGCCCTACCAGCCCTACGGGCACCATCACCACGTCAACAGCGATCTGGGCAGCTGGCACGTCGACGTCGGCGCCGACGTCCGACTCGGCCGCACCACTTACGCCTACGTGGACGGCGCCTGCGAGGGCTGGCTGCCCCGGGGCCAGGTGCGCGCCCGCGTAGCGCGCGGGTTCGACTACCAGCCTCTTGATGTGACCATGGCGGTGGGTGACGACTCCCGGGAGCTGACCCTGCGGATCAGGCGGCTATTCGACCCGGCCAGGGACGGCTGGTACAGCGGTGACACCCACGTTCACTTCGTCTCAAGCTTCGGCGGGCTGAAGGAGGCCGAGGCCGAGGGCGTGAGGGTGGTGCACCTGCTGCAGTCGCAGTGGGGCAGCCTGTTCACCAACATCGAGGACTTCCTCGGCCGTCCCCTCACGAGCGACGACGGCAAGACGATCCTGTTCACCTCGCAGGAGAACCGCCAGCACTTCCTGGGCCATCTGAGCCTGCTCGGGCTGAAGGAGCCGGTCATGCCGTGGTGCACCGGCGGACCGGCCGAGGCGGAGATGGGCGCAGGCCTCGAAGCGACGCTGTCCGACTGGGCCGACCGCTGCCACGCCCAAGGCGGCACCGTCGTCATCCCGCACTTCCCGCAGCCCGACGGCGAGCCCGCGACGCTGGTCGCCACCGGACGCGCCGACGCTATCGAGTCCCTTGGCGTCGGGCAGGACCTTATGTACCTGCACTACTACCGGTACCTGAACGCAGGATTCCGGCTGCCGATCGCCGGAGGGACCGACAAGATGTCCAACGGCGTCCCGATCGGGCTGTCGCGTACCTACGCGCACCTTGGGCCGGACGACGACTTCGGCTACGACGCATGGTGCGCGGCATTGCGTGCTGGGCGGAGCTACATGAGCAGCGGCCCGCTCCTCAGACTGTCAGTTGACGGCGCCAACATCGGCGACACCGTCCGTCTCCCCGACACCGGCGGTACCGTCGCCGTTGCGGCCACCGCAGTGAGCGTCTTCCCGATGTTCCGGCTGGAGCTGGTGCACTCCGGGCGGGTGATCGCCAGCTCAGACAGCCAGTCCGGCGCTCACGAGCTGCGGATCAGCGAGAACGTCACCTTCGACAAGTCGGGATGGATCTGCGTCCGCGTGGACGGCGGCGGCCCCGACGACCTCATCCAGCACCGGGACGAGTGGCGGCGCGCGATCATGGCGCACACTTCGCCGGTCTACATCGCCTGCGGAGCACGGGAGCATCCGGCCGACCGCGAGGCACTAGAACACATCAGGACACTCATCGACCGCGCCCGCACCTACGTGGAGAGTCGCTCAGCTATCTCGGCCGGTACCGATGTCCTGCATCACCACGGCGGGAACCATCGCGAATACCTCGTCAGGCCCTTCGATCAAGCCCGCACAGCAATCGAGCACCGGCTCCTTGATGCTCATGAACAGGCCTGATGGCAGCCAGCGCAGCGCCGCGCCGGGAGGCCTGGAAGCTTTACTGAAACCAGCGCCGGTCTTGCTCCGCTCCATCGCACATAGTAGGAAGAAACGATGCGAAGAGAAGTAGTCGGCGTGCTTTACGTGATCGCGATGGTAGCCGTCGTGGTTGGCGTGGACGTCCTGTTCTTCAGGCACCAGTTCTGGGAGCGGCTGGCAGCGAACGTCGGGATTGTCCTGGTGTTCGGCGCGTTCTATCTGAGGTTTCTGAAGCGTCCGTGAGCGCCGCGGCAGCAATGTGAGTTACTTAAGGCCGCATCCGGGCCGACCAACCATCCGGCAAATACTGTAGCAGTCACTTGACTATTGGCCTGGCGGCAGGGCATATTCAAGTACATGCTTAACCAAGTGGCGGACCTGGACCGGGTGTTCCAGGCACTCGCAGACCCTGGTCGGCGGGTCATGGTAGAGCGGCTGAGCCGAGGACCTGCCTCAGTCTCCGAGCTAGGCAAGCCGCTGGCCATCTCCCTCGCCGCCGTTGTTCAGCACGTGCAGGTGCTGGAGGCTAGCGGGCTTGTCCGGTCGCAGAAGGTGGGCCGCACCCGTACCTGCAGCATCAACCCAACGGCGCTGCGTTCCGCGGAGTCGTGGATCGCCGAGCGGCGCACCCTCCTCGAGCGCCGCCTCGACCGGCTGGGTGACTACCTCGCTGAGACCGCCGACCAGCCAGATGCCCCTTAAGGCGGTCTTCCCCAGACGCTTCAGGCGGCTAGTGGGGCCGGCCCTTAGTGTGAGGCCGTGGCCATCGGAGCGGAGACTGAACAGCAGCGTTCCAAGCGACGGCACCAGCGGATGCTGTTCGACGGCGCCGCTCAGCTCTATGACGCCTGCCGGCTGGGGTACCCGGGCGACATCGTCGAGTTCCTCGTTACGACCGCATCCATCAGCGCCGGCAGCACGGTCCTCGAGGTCGGCTGCGGCACGGGCCAGCTCACTGATCGCCTGGCTTACTCCGGGTTCAACCTGACGGCCATCGACATTGGCCCGTCGATGATCGCCGTTGCCCGACTTCGTCTCGAGACTACAGACGTCTCGTTCCAGGTCACAGCGTTCGAGGACCTTGCCGCGAGCGAAGCCTCGTTCGACTTGATCGTCTCTGGCACGGCGTTTCACTGGATCGATCCCGAGGTCAAGTTCCACAAGTCGGCACGGCTGCTTCGACCGGGCGGGTGGCTCGCCCTACTGGCCACGGGGGAGCGCTACGACGACCCGCTCGGCGGCGAGCTTCTCAAGATGTGGGTCGCGCGCAGCGACGACGGTGGCGCCTGGGTCAAGCAGCAACTTGCTGATAGCGAGGCCATCGCCGACACAGGTTTGTTTGCGGACCCTGTCGAGCGGACGCACGCGCGGCGGCTGGTTCGGCCTGTCGATGCAGTCGTCGGCGTCGAGAGCACGAGAGCTGTCTCGCTTGGTTGGCCAGATGGCGTCCGCCGAGGATTCACTGACGAACTACGCCGTCATCTTCGATCCCAGGCAGAGGTACATCTGACTCAGGAGACGACGCTCACAATGGCCCGCGTCCGATAACGCCACCAACCCTTCAGGCAGTGGTTGTTGCTGTTTCAGGCGGCGCGGCGTTGGACCAGCCAGACGGCCCCGGCGATGAGGAGCAGGGAGAGCACGACCAGCCAGCCGCCCTCGATCCACTGGAACGGCCAGAACCGGCTGGCGGGCTGGTAGGTCGTTAGTAGCGAGAAGCCGTGGTGGGTGAGGTACTGCGCGGGGTCCAGGTTTCCCTGGACCAGGTGAAGCGTTTGGAACACTTGGGGCGTGACCGCCTGGAAGCCGACCGGCCGGAGGGTCTGGTTGATCATGGACAGGCTGGCCGGCTGACCGCCGCGCGTCCACAACTGGCTGATGAGCAACGCAGGACTACTCACGTTGGGGTTCGTGGTGATCAGCGGTGCCTGGTAGTGCGTGCGCAGGAATGCTCCGGTCACGTAGGCGAGCCCGGCCCATGCCGCGAAGGTGGCGAACATGGCGGGGATGACCCGGCGGATGACGATACCGGCCAGGGCGCCGATCGCGAACGCGGCCAGCGTCCAGGCGGCGAGCGCGACGCCGCGCAGGTCGAAGATGGTCGGAGACAGCGGCGGGCTGTCACCGCTTCCCGCGCCGAGGATCGGCTGGTAGTACCAGGAGAAGAGCACGCTGAATGCCCCGGCGGCGACTGTGACCGCGATTGCGAGCGGTACGAGCTTGGCGACGGTCCACCGCCAGCGGCCGAAGCCCTGGGTCCAGGCGTAGCGGAACGTACCGGCTTCGAACTCCCTGGCGAGCACCGGCGCTCCGGCGAACGCTCCGATCAGGGCCGGGATCACCTGCAGCAGGCCAGCCGTGACCAGCACGCCGTGCACATGGGCGTCCAGGAAATTTTGGGCTACCTGCCGGCAGCTAGCTGAAGCTGCCGGGCGGCAGCCCGTCACGGCGGCATAGGCGTGGTGTATTTGCAGGCCAGTGATCAGCAAGTACACGGCCGCCACGCCGAACAGCGCGGCTACGCCGGCCAGCGTGAGCCGGTGCTGCCGCCAGGTTACCCACGCCATTCTCCGCCACGGCACCGGCCGCAGGGTCGCTTCCTGTCCCGGCTTGGCGGGCACGGTCAATGTGGTCATTTCATTACCTCGGTCGCTTGTCTGTTCCGGGCGCGGGCCGGGCCGGGCAGCGCCGCCGCGCCGGGCTCGCGCAGGTAGGCCAGGGTGAGTTCTTCAAGGCTGACCGGATGCGCCTCCCACCCTGGCGGCACCGGGTCGTGCGTGTCGCCGGTCCTGACCAGCAGGTGGGCCTGCGCCCCGCCACTCCTCGCCTGCACCACGCATAGCTGTTCGGCGTACCGGCCGGCCTCGGCGGCCGGGCCGGTCAGGACTCGGTGGCGGGCGAGCAGGTCCTCGACCTGGCCGGCTACCTGAACGCTGCCGCGCGACATGAGGATGAGGTAGTCGGCGACCCGCTCGAGTTCGGTCAGCACGTGCGAGGACAGCACCACCGATACTCCGTCGTCGGCCACCGCGGTCATCACGGTGGCCATGAAGTCGTGCCGGGCCAGCGGATCAAGCATCGCCATCGGCTCATCCAGCACTAGCAGCCGCGGCCGTCTGGCCAGCGCCAGGGTCAGCGCTACCTGCGCCTGCTGGCCGCCGGACATTGTGCCGGCCTTCTGCTTGAACGGGATGCCCAGCTCGCCGAGCCGGGCCTCCGCGTATTGCCGGTCGAACCGCCGGTTCAGGTTGCGGGTCAAGCGCAGCATCTCGGCCACAGAGAGGTTCTTGTATAGCGGCGTGTTCTGGGCGACGAACGCGATGCCGTCGAGCGCGGCCGATGAGCCGGGGGGCCTGCCGCCGAGGACGGTGATGATGCCTGCACTCGACGCCGTCAGGCCGACGGCCAGGTTCAGCAGGGTGGTCTTGCCCGCGCCGTTGGGGCCGACCAGCGCTGCCACGTGCCCGGCTGGTATTGCCAGCGTGCAGTCACGCAGCGCCCAGGTGCTGCCGTAGCGCTTGCCCAGGGCCCTGGTTTCGATGACGTTCATGCGATGCCTTTCGCGCCTGTGGTTGCGGCGCCGCGATGGCCGTCGGAGCCCCGGCCGCCGACGCCGCGGACGCCGGAGCCGTGGCGGTCTCTAAAATCCCGCAGCACGCTCGTGAACAGCGCCACGATCCCGTCCTCGTCTAGCCCCGCGGCGTCAGCGGCGTCTAGCCAGCGCAGCAGGGAGCGGTGCAGGCCGGTGAGCTCCGGCAGCGCGATCTGGTTCAGCGTGGCTTGAATGAACGTGCCCTGGCCTGGCCGGCCCGCCGCCAGGCCCTTCGTCTCGAGCTCGCGGTAGGCCTTCAGCACCGTGTTCGGGTTGATGGCCAGCGAGGCGACCACATCCCGCACCTTTGGCAGCTGGTCGCCCGGCTTGAGGTACCCGAGCCGAAGCGCATGCTCCACCTGGTGCACGAGCTGGAGGTAGGTAGGCACGCCAGAGGCCGCATCCAGCCGGAACTCGATCGGCGACGTCGGTCCGCCCGCACCCGTCACCGGCGTGCTGCTGTCACCGCCAGCGCCGGAAGCAGCCTTCCTAGCCGAAGACCTGATCCCTTTATCTATTGTCACAGGACAAGGGTACAGGCTGCGATGCCTCTGTCAATCTGCCGGCGCGGCAAGTGGGCTGAACATAAGGTCAGCTGGTGACGATTCCTGCACCTCACATGGCCGCAACCAACCCGCCCGGCACGTCTCACGCCGATCGCATTGAGGCCCTGGCGCGATCCGTGCGCGCGGCACTCGGCGAACCGTCGCTGGTCGTGCGCCCGTGGCGTAGCGGCCTCGACTTCTGGGCGGATCTGGCAGAAATTGACACTCAACTCGTGGTGCTCCGGTCACCGCGGAATGAGCTGCTGCAGACGTCGTATGAGGGCTTGGTCGATTACGGCGCGATTATCGAGCGCGAGGTCCAGGCTCTGGGGCTGATGTCGTCGGCCGGCCTTCCTGTCCCTGAGGTGCTCGGCTGGCAGCGGGCGCAGCGGGCCAGTGAAGCTTCATGGGTTCTGCTGAGTTATGTGCCGCACGACGAACCCGCCGATATTCCGATGACGCAGCTAGGCGAACTGACCAGGCGCCTGCATGCGATCGAGCCCAGCCAGCCCGGACTGACGGTGCCGGAATCGTGGTCCGGATTCGTGTGGAGTCGTTTGCGGCAGCGCCTGGATGCGGCACGCGCCTACTGCCAGATCCCTGCCGAAGAAGAGTTGCAGCCAGGAGTGACGGCACTGCTCGAGTCTCGAAGCGATGCGGCACGCAGTCTTCTCCATATGGACTTGCGTGCAGCTAATCTATGCATTCGCGACGGGCGCATCGCAGCGGTCATTGACGTTGCCAACTGCCTGGTCGGGGATCCGATGCTCGAGCTTGGCCGCCTCCGGTGCTTTGGCTTGCTGACCGATGCGTTCCTCAGCGGATACGGCCTCGATCTAAGCAATCTCAACGCCGACGAGCTCACGTTGCTGGACGTGTACGAACTCGACACAGCCGCGTTGCTCACTGTGGTCGCCGTCGAAGAGACTGATGACCCCGATCTGCACAAGCTCCAGCGGGCGAGGACGGAATGCCTCGCCGCTCAACTCGCAAGACGTTTCCTGCCTGCCGGGCAATGAGTCCAGCCAGGAGCGCGGCCGCCCAACGGCTCAAGCGCACGCTTACATAGGGATCTTGATGCCGCGCTTGACCAGCCAGACGTTGGCAGGCCAGGAGGTGAAGAATCCGATCATCATCCCCACCTGCATCAGGAACCAGAACGAGGCTGAGCTTGGGGCCAGCTGATTCGGAGCCGGGAACAGCACAAGCGTCATGATCGCCATCCAGCCGAACAGGCCAACCTCGAACGCTGTCAGCGAGAGGAAGTCTGCCTTGGCGGCCGCCTTCAGGCCGTCTCGGAGGCCAAGGCCGCGCATCGGCGCGATCGCGAAATATTGGAAGACGATGCCAAAGGCGAGCGCCAGAAGTAGTCACCCGCGTACTCAGCGAGCAGCGTCGTGCCGGCGATCGTGAGGGCCAGCCAGACAGTTATCGGGAAGACGAAATTCGATTATTCCCGTCGGCCGCCTGCGCTGATTAAAGACGATGTCGCAAGAAACAATGCCTGCACAGCAGAAGCAGACCGACAGATAAACCCATGCGACTGCCGTCAGCCACACCGGGGCCATGCCTAGCCTCCTTCCGGGGCTCCGAACTCCATGTCCGCTATGGGTGCGTCCCGGCCAGTATCGGCGGGCCGGAACTGTGTCTGGATGGTGCTTATGCCACAGTCGCGCTCCGCAGTATTGTCGTCCCGTGCAGCGGCCGGGTCCAAGGCAGGGAACGGGCAAGCCCTTCGCTGGCCGCCTCACGGCGCTCGCGGCGGGTATGGCCCTTGCAGCCGTCTGCCTGTCGGCTTGCGGTAATGCGGCGGGTACCCGGCCGGGGTCGGCGCCAACCAGGCGCGCGGCGGCGGACAGCGGGACGCCGTCAGCTTCGCCGAGCCCGTCGGGCATGCAGGCGATCCAGGTCGCCAGCGCCCCACAGCACGTCAAGGCGACAAGCGGTGCCCTGGCCGATGTGGACAGCGACGAGTTGCTCTGGAGCCGTCAGCTCAACACCGAACGGCCAATCGGCAGCATCACCAAGGTCATGACAGCGCTGGTCGTGCTGGAGTCCGCCAACCTGAACAAGCAGATCCGCATCCCGAAGGCCGTCCTCGAATACGTGGCGAAATACCAGGGCGAGAGCGCTGGCCTGCGACCGGGCGACGTCCTTACGACCGGCCAACTGCTTGAGGCCCTGCTCCTTGAGTCGGGCTGCGACGCGGCCTACGTCCTGGCTATGGCGTACGGGCCTGGCATGCCGGCGTTCCTAGCCAAGATGAATGCCACCGCGCTTCAGCTAGGGATGACGCACACGCACTTCACCAGCCCCGACGGCCTGCCATACCCGACCGAGTACTCCACGTACTCGACCCCATCCGACTTGCTGACGCTGGGGCTGGCGGCGATGAAGCTGCCCGCGTTCCGGTCGATCGTGGACCAGCGCTTCTATAACCTGCCGAAGAGCCGAGGTCTGCATCACGCGTACTGGTGGGGCAACACGAACGACCTGGTCGGCACCTACCAGGGCGCTGACGGGATCAAGACCGGCTACACCGACGCGGCAAAGCACTGCCTCCTCTTCGAGGCCGTCCGGCAAGGCACGACCCTCATCGGGGTTGTACTCGGCAGCCCCGACACGGGGCCGGCGGCTGGCGCGCAGGCGGCGGCGAAGCTGCTTGACTGGGGATTCGGGCTGAACCTGCCGCTCGCCGGCTGATCATGAAAACCGAGCCGCACGTTAGTGCACACGCGCAGTGACCGTCCACGTCGAGTATCGCTGGCGGGGCGAGGCGAGCGATGCAGAACTGGTCGCGCTCGTCGAAGCGCACGGCGGTCAATCTGAGCCTGGCTGGTGGGACCAGATCCTCCCGATCAGCCTCGGATGGGTGACGGCGCGGACCAGGAGTGGCGATCTCGTCGGCTTCGTCAACGTCGCGTGGGACGGCGGCGATCACGCGTTCCTGCTCGACACCAAGGTCGCGTCCGCTCATCAGCGGCGCGGTATCGCGACCGCGCTCGTCGCCGAGGCGGTTCAGCAGGCCAGGGCGGCCGGCTGCGAGTGGATCCACGTTGATTTCGAGGAACGCCTTGCCCCGTTCTACTTCGAGGCCTGCGGCTTCCGTCCTACCGCCGCGGGGCTCATTCACCTGCGGCCGCGTCAGTGATCATCCGGTTGACGTGCGTGCCTAGGCCTTCGCACTGATCCGCGTGCCGAGGTCGGCACCCTCGCATATCAGGCGCATCGCTCCCGAAGCCGCGACGTCGAACACGTGCATGGTCAGAGACTGTTCGTTGGCCAGCACGAAGGCGCTCGTGTCCATCACCCGAACGCCCGCAGCTAGTGCCTCGTCATAGGTCAGCCGCTCATACCGAACGGCCTGCGGGTTCAGCTGCGGATCGCTGTCGTAGACGCCGTCGACGCCCTTCTTGGCCACGAGCAGCGCATCCGCGTCGAGCTCGAGCGCCCGCTGCACAGCCGGGTAGTCCGTCGTTACATAGGGCTGACCGATCCCGCCGGCGAGGAGCACGATCGAGCCGTGCTCAAGGTGCCGTACGGCGCGTAGCCGGATGAACGGCTCGGCCACACTCTGGATCGGCACGGCGGTCATCACCCTGATATCGATATCGGTCCGGGCCGTCAGTGCGCCGCGCAGCATCAGACAGTTCATGATCGTGCCGAGCATTCCGATGTTGTCCGCCTCGGCCCGGCTGATGCCCCAGCCTTCTGCCATCCGCCCGCGAAAGAAGTTGCCCCCGCCGACGACCACGGCGACCTGGACGCCAAGCTCGCGCAGGGACAGGATCTCGTCGGCTACCCGCGCCAGGCTGGCGGGATCCGCGCCCGACCCCGCTGCGCCCGCGAGCGCCTCGCCGCTCAGCTTGACGACGACCCTGTTATAGCGCGGCACCCCGCCCCCTTCCCAGCCACCCGACGGCAGCCCACCGCTCAGTATCGGTGATAACAAACCCTTCCATGCCGGGAACGGGGCCGCCCGCCCACCCCGCCGAGCACCGGCCGCCGCCTGCCGCGAGGATGTCGGGCGCCGCTTCGGGAAAGGTACGTACGGGCACCCGACTACACCGCGCCAGGGGTGAGACGCGTACCGTCGTCAAGTGCCGCTACGGGCATGTCAGCAGCGCGTTCAGCCTGCAGCGGGACCGGCGCCGAATTGGGGCCACCATATGTTTACCTGCTGATCCCTGCCCGTTCATCACTGGTTCGCCCGCAAGTACCGAGGCCCGGCAAACTGTATGGCGCACACCACCGTGTGGGGGGCTGATCGGCGTATATGCAGGCTGACCGTCCGGCCGGGGCTGGGCCCATCACTGTTAAAACAAACAAATCATAAGGAGTACCGCAATGCATCTTCGACGCAGAAGACAGCAGGGCACGGCGGCGGCAGTCGCCGTTGTCGGCTTGGCTCTGCTCCTGGCCGCATGCTCATCGTCTGGTTCGCCCTCGACCGGCGGATCCTCGTCGACCGCAGCACTCTCCGGCACGCTGAACGGGAGCGGATCGACCCTGCAGTTGGTGTACGAGCAGGCCGCGGTCGCGGCATTCAAGTCCGTCCAGTCCGGCATAACGGTCAACTACTCCGGCGTGGGCTCGGGCACGGGCCGCACGAACCTGGCGGCCGGCACGGTGAACTTCGCCGGCTCGGACTCGCCGATCCCATCCACCGAGCTGGCGAACTTCAAGGGCAAGACGGTCCTCTACTTCCCGATCTTGATCGGCCCGATCTCGGTTTCGTACAACTTGCCTGGCGTCAGCAAGCAGATCCAGCTGACCCCGACGGTCATCGCGGATATTTTCCAGGCCAAGATCACGAAGTGGAACGACCCGGCGATCGCCGCGATCAACCCGGGCGTCACGCTGCCCAGCACCCCCATCACGATCGCGGTCCGATCGGACTCGTCCGGTACGACGCAGAACTTCGCGCTGTTCCTCCAGACCGCAGTAGGGAGCGACTGGAAGCTGGGTAGCAGCTCCACCGTGAGCTGGCCCGCCACTGCGCACGCCGGCGCTGGTAACTCGGGCGTGGCCTCGATCGTCAAGTCCACGGCAGGCGCTATCGGATACGTCGACTTGGCCACCGCCAAGGCCTCGAGTCTGACCTTCGCGTCGGTGAAGAACAAGGCCGGCAGCTACGTCTCGCCGTCGTCCGCGACGGCCACGGCCTCTGCGGCCACGGTCACCGTCAACCCAGACCTGACCTTCCACGCGGTCTGGGGCTCGGATCCCACCGCCTACCCGATTACCGCCCAGTCATGGGTGCTCGTGTATGCCAAGCAGCCGAATGCGAATGACGCGGCGCTACTCAAGGCCTACATCGGCTACCTAGTCGGCAGCGGCCAGCAGCTGCTCGACTCGCTGAACTACGCACCACTGCCGGCGAGCATCGACTCGATGGCCAAGGCGCAGCTCAGCAAGATCACCGGCTAATCTAGAACAAGATGGCAAAATAGCCAGATCGGATCGGCTCCTCGTGGTGAGAGGTGACATGCACGCAGATCAGATCGGCTCGCCGTCGTGACGGCTGCGGCGCCGGCGGACCAGCCCGTGCGGGCTGAGTCCGCCGGCGCGCTGTCGGCGAAGCGGCCGCTCGGCGACCGGAGCTTCCAGGTCGTCGCGCTGGCCGCCGGCCTGCTCGTGCTGGTGATCCTGGCCCTGATCGCGGCCACGACGACAGATCAGGCGACGTCGTGGTTCAGCAAAGAAGGCATCGGGATCTTCTCCAAGACCTGGGATCCCGCCGCTAACGAATTCGGCGCGCTGGCCTTCATCTATGGCACGGCCGTCACCGCGATCATCGCCCTGATTCTGGCGGTACCGGTCAGCCTGGGAATCGCGCTGCTGCTGACCGAGGTCGTGCCGCGCCGGTCGGCGCGACCGGTGGTCTACGTGGTCGACCTGCTGGCCGTGATTCCCTCCGTGGTCTGGGGGCTGTGGGGCATCCTAGTCTTCGCGCCATGGCTCCAAAAGATCTACACCTCGATCGGGAACTTCTTTGATGGCGTGCCCGTGCTGGGCAACCTGTTCGGGCCGCCAGTCGACGGTGCGTCATTCTTCACCGCCGGCATCATCCTGGCCTTCATGATCACGCCGATCGTCACATCACTGTCGCGCGAGGTCATCGCCACGGTGCCGACAATGGACCGGGAAGGTGCCTACGCGCTCGGCGCCACTCGCCTGGAGATGATCCGCGGCGTCGTCTTGCCCCACAGCCAGGGCGGCGTCGTGGGTGCCGTCCTGCTCGGGCTGGGCCGGGCGATGGGCGAGACGATCGCGGTAGCGCTGGTGATCGGCTCGTCGCCGACGATCACGTCGCACCTGTTCGCGCCGGGCTACAACATGCCCGCGGTCATCGCCAATCAGTTCGGCGAGGCCACGGGCGAGTTCCGGGCCGCACTGATGGGAATCGGCGTGCTGCTCTTCATTTTCACGATCATCATCAACGTCATCGCCCGAGGAGTGGTGGCGCGGTCCGCTCGGCGGGGGAGGGGGGCCTGATGGCTACCGAGACCGCCCAGCAGACGAATGCCGACCTGCGCGAGCCGGCGGCTGGCGACGGACGAAGAACAGGATCGCCACCATCTTGATGGTGGTCTCGTTTGTCGTCGTCATCATCCCGCTCGGCTTCGTCCTGTTCACCGTCATCGCCAAGGGCGCATCGATCATCAGCTGGCGATTCCTGACAAGCGATATCCCGCCGTTCGTGCTGCCAGCGAGCTTTGGCGGGATCGGGCCGGCGGTGCTTGGCACTCTCTTGATCACCGCACTCGCGACGGTCATCGCCGTGCCACTCGGTATCCTGGGCGCGATCTACCTGAACGAGTACGGCGGCAAGGGGCTTTTGGGCCGACTCATCGGGTTCTTTTCCGATGTGATGACGGGCGTCCCCTCCATCATCATGGGCCTCTTCATCTTCTCCATCTGGGTGCTGCACTTTGGCTATTCTGGCCTGGCCGGAGCGTTCGCGCTCGGCTGTCTGATGCTGCCCGTGGTGATCCGCTCTACGTACGAGATGCTGCGGCTGGTGCCGAATTCGCTGCGCGAGGGCGCCTATGCGCTCGGCGCGACCAAGGCCCGGGTGACGACAACTATTGTCCTGCCCGCGGGACTCGGCGGAATCGTCAGTGGCTGCCTGCTGGCGGTCGCCCGCGCCGCGGGGGAGACGGCGCCGCTGCTGTTCACCATTCTCGGTGGACTGACCACAGCGAACCTGAACGTGTTCAGCGGCGCGAACACCGCGCTGCCCTTGCTGATCTTCTCGAACGCGTCGCAGCCGTACACCGGCGCTCAGGACCGCGGCTGGGGCGCCGCTCTCACGCTCATCGCGATCGCCTTCATCCTCATGATTGTGGCTCGCCTCGTCACCGCCCGATTCAGCCGTTACTCGCGCTAGGAACGTCATGGAAGAGCCAGAGCAGACCGTCACCAACCTCCCGCGCTCCGCTTCGGCATACCAGCCGCCGGCGGATATACCGGCAGGCGAGACGATCTTCGACGTCAGCAACGTCTCGATCTCCTACGGAGCATTCAAGGCCGTCACGGACGTTTCGCTGGCCATACACGAGCGCGAGATCACGGCCTTCATCGGGTCGTCCGGAAGCGGCAAGACAACAGTGCTGCGGGCATTCAACCGCATGAACGATCTGATCCCGGGTGCCCGTCTGGAAGGTGAGATGCGTTATCGGGGCCAGTCGCTTTATGGCAGCGACGTCTCCCCGACCGCCGTGCGGCGGCGCATCGGCATGGTCTTCCAGAAGCCCAACCCGTTTCCGAAGTCCATCTATGACAACGTCGCCTACGGTCCGCGCATTAACGGCGAGCGCAACAAGGAGAAGCTCAACGAGATCGTCGAGCGCTCACTACGCCGTGCCGCGTTGTGGGACGAGGTCAAGAACCGCCTCAAGACATCGGGCCTGAGCCTGTCCGGCGGCCAGGCTCAACGGCTGTGCATCGCGCGCACGATTGCCGTCGAACCAGACGTGGTCCTCATGGACGAACCCGCCTCGGCACTCGACCCGATTGCCACGGGCGCCATCGAGGAACTGATGCGGGAACTCAAGTCGCAGTACACCATCGTGATCGTCACCCACAACATGCAGCAGGCCACTCGGGTCAGTGACCGCACCGCTTTCTTCTCCGTGCTCACGGACAGCGTGAGCGATACTCGGACCGGCGTGCTCGTCGAGTACGGCCGCACGGAGCAGATCTTCCAGGACCCGCACGACAGCCGCACCCAGGCCTACGTGACGGGCCGGATCGGCTGAGCAGCACCGATGTCCGGGATCGTGGTCGGTATCGATGGGTCTGATCACTCACGTCACGCCGTCCGCTGGGCGTTGAATGAAGCCGCGCTGCGTCAGACGCCGCTGACGGTGATGACCGTTCTGCCTGGTGAGGTTCGCCCGGCCACGATGATCTTCTGGGGAGTGCGCGCCTACTCCGAGAGCAGCTACGACCAGGATCTGGTGCGGAATGCTGTGCAGGATCTCCTGGACAAGGTCGCAAGCGAGATGGGCGGGACGCTACCCGAGACGACCGTCAGCATCGCCGCTGGTAATCCGGCGGAGGAACTTGTTCGAGCTTCCCGTGACGCCGACATGCTCGTTGTGGGATCGCGCGGCAGCGGTGGCTTCGGCAGGCTGCTGATGGGCTCGGTGAGCAGCCAGGTCATGCATCACGCGGTATGCCCGGTCGTGCTCATCCCAGGCGTCGCCCAATCCTAGTCGGAGCGCTCCTGCTGCAGCCGCATCACAAGTCGTGGGAGCCCGCAAGGTAGACGACTCGGCGGGCGATGTTGACCGCGTGATCGCCGAGACGCTCGTAGAAGTGGGCCACGAGTGTCATTTCCATCGTCACCGGCAGCGCCATTCCGCCCGAGGCGAGCTCGGCCATCAGGCTGGCGTGCAGCTCGTCCATCTCGTCGTCACGTTCATCCAGCGCGGCCGCGGCCAGACGATCGCGCTGGTACCAGGAGTCCGCCGCCTGCCGCCACATTTCAGACGCGATCTCGCCCATCCGCTCGACGAGACCCCGGCTGCGCAGCGATAGGTCCTCGCCGAGAATGTGATTGGCCCTGGACGCAATCTGCATGACGAGATCATGGGTGCGCTCGAGTTCGGGCACGATGCGCAGCACGGACAGCAAGAAGCGCAGGTCGGAGGCGACGGGTGCCTGCAGCGCTATCTCGCGGTTGGCCAGGCTCTCTATCTCCAGGTAGAGCGAATCAATGGCCCGTTCGCGCTCGGTCAGCACCTCAATCACGTCGTTGTTGCCGCTGAGAAGGGCATGGGTGGCCCCAGGCAGGTCCTCGGCGACCATGGCGAATAGCTCGATCACCTTTGCTTCGATGGTCTCGAGGTCACGCTGAAATTCCTGCCGGTTCTCGACCATGGCCAAAACCTACTTCGCGCGGCCGTGTTTCTCCACCCGGAGATCGTGATCTTCGCGCGGCTGCTTGCGCTGCATTGTCGCAGCCAGGCCGGCCCGGACTACCTGAGCAGCCCGGCAAGCAACGGCGCGAAATGCTCGAAATCTGGGCTCGGCGCGTCTGGATCCTTGGCCGCGTCATCGAAGCGGCGAACTCGGCAGGCGTCTGCCGCGAATCTGCTCGCCGCGAACTCGGCCGCCTCGTCCTGTTGCATTGGCCCGCCTTGCACGGCGAGGGTGTAGACCGACGCCGACGACAGCTTATGGAAATAGTCGGGCTCGACCGCGCACAGGTAGCGCTTGGCCTCGACGTGCAGCCGGACCGGCTCGGTGACCTCGGGACCGAACCATTGCCCGAGCCTGTTCGCGCCCTGCTCGCTCGGCGACCGCGGCCGCCTGCAGCATGTGCGTCGCCTGGGTGACCGGCTCGCCCAGATAGTCGCCCGCGCCCTCGTTGGCAAAGAGGCCGGCAATGAGCCGGACCGGGCCCTGTGTCGTCGCCGTCGTCATGCACCTAAGCCTGCGCGCGGGCCGACCTGGCCGCAATCGACAACTGGCTCACGTCTCCGGCTGGGCCCGACGTCACCACCAGAGATCATCTGCGCGGCGCGAAGTAGATGATGCCGACACCGGCGAGCACGACCGCAGCGCCCGCGAGATCCCAGCGATCGGGCCGCATGCCGTCGAAGCCCCAGCCCCACAGCAGCGACGCGACGACGAACACGCCGCCGTAAGCCGCGTAGATGCGGCCGAAGTCGTGGCTGTGCTGCAGCGTCGGGATTACCCCGTAGATGACCAGGATGATCGCCCCGAGCACGCCGACAAAGATCGGCGCGCTCTCGCGTAGCCATCGCCAGATCAGGTACCCGCCGCCGATCTCGGCGAGTCCGGCAGCGATGAAGAGTCCGATGGAGCGCGCGACGGTCATGCTGCTGATTCTCGCGCGGGCTGGGGGTGTGACGTCACCGACCGCCGGGATACCCTCAGGCGGCGCCCCGGTCGGGCCGACCATGATCATGCAGCCGGGTGCGCACCCACAGCACCGCTCCGGGCAGGAACGAGCCGAGCACGCCGCATGTGGCGCTGATCAGCGTGATGTAGCCACCGTTCCCGTCGCCGACGTGATGACCGAACCAGGCGCCGAGTGCCGCGCACAGCACAACCGTGCCGATGATCCACGGGGTCAGTCGCTGCCGGTGCACGCTGACATCCTGGCATCCCCGCCTGCCGCAGGTCACCTCGGCTGCCTACCCTGGGCACGTGACCTCTGACACGACCGCCCGCGCCCTGCTCCACCGCTCTCCGATCTTCGACGGGCATAACGACCTGGCCTGGGCGCTGCGGGAGGCCGGTTCGGCCGACCCGGCCACGACGGATATCTCACTCCCCGTCGACTTCACGCACACCGATCTGCCACGGCTGGCCAGGGGCGGGGTCGGCGCTCAGTTCTGGTCGGTCTACGTTCCGGCCCAGCTCGACGGCCACGCGGCGGTGACCACGACGCTGGAGCAGATCGACCTGGTTCGCCAGCTGACTGATCAGTATCCCGGCGCGCTTCAGCTGGCATTCACTGCCGCGGACGTGGAACGGATCATGGACTCGGGCCGGGTGGCCTCGCTGCTCGGGGCCGAGGGAGGTCATTCGATCGCGGGCTCGCTGGGTGTGCTCCGGGCGTTCTACCTGCTCGGCGTTCGCTACCTGACGCTCACGCACAATCTCAGCCTGCCCTGGGCAGATTCGGCGACGGACGAGCCAGCCGCCGGCGGCCTCAGCCCGTTCGGCCGCGAGGTGGTCCGTGAGATGCAGCGGCTCGGCATGCTTGTCGATCTGTCGCACGTCGCGCCCACAACGATGAGCGATGCCCTGGACACCGCTGAGGCGCCTGTTATCTTCTCGCACTCATCCGCGTTCGCCGTGTGTGATCATCCGCGCAATGTCCCCGACACCATCCTGGCCAGGCTGGCGAGTAACGGCGGCCTGTGCATGATCACCTTCGTGCCAGCATTCGTCGCGCAGCGCTGCCGGGACTGGGAGCTTGAGCTGGCGGCCGAAATGGACCGCCAGGGCCTCGACTACCGAGACCTGGCGCACCGCAAGCAGATGAAAGGCAGCTGGATCGCCGACCACCAGCGACCCAAAGCCACGATCGCAGACGTGGTCGCGCACCTGGAGCACGCACGGGAGGTGGCCGGGGTTGATCACATCGGACTCGGCGGCGACTATGACGGCGTCGATGAGCTGCCAGTAGGCCTGGAGGATGTGTCCTGCTACCCGGCGCTCATCGATGCGCTGCTGTCGCGCCATTGGTCTGAGCCGGATTGCAGCAGGCTCGCGAGCGGTAACATGATGCGCGTTATGCGGGACGCCGAGATCGCGGCCGGGCTGATTCAGACCAGTCGCGAGCCTTCAGCGGCGCGCATGTCCGACCTCGACGGTGTCAGCTGAACCTGCCGTCAACTGAGCCTGCCGTCAGCTGAACTTCGTCTGCGGGCGCCGCTGCTGCACCCCGTCGATGAAGACGTCCACCTTTTCGTCGTAGAAGGCGGCCAGCCCAGCGATCTTCTGGCTCTCGGGCAGCGGCATGCGGTAGATCCACACCACGTCCTCGTGAACGCTCGTGCCAGTGTCGACCGACCAGTACCCCGCAGTCCCCTTGTACGGGCAGTGAGTCTGGCTGTCCGACGGCCGCAGCAAGTCCATCCGGACGTCGGGAAGAGGCAGGTAGTACCTGGGCGGCAGGCCAGTCTCGAACAGGATCCGCGGGCTCCGTGAGTCGGCCACCGTGACCCCGTCGATCTCCACCCGCACATGCCTGGAGCTCGCCAGAATGTCGATCCGCGAGTGCGGGTCTCGGGGGTGCGTGTAGACAGGCTCATCCTCCTCGAGCCACTCGCTCATCGCATCCCACTCGAAGCGGATGGCGTCGTGGAGCTGCCGGGCCGGACTGGCCGGGTAGCGGCGTGCGGCGCGGTCGGCGGTGGCCCCGCCGGGAACCTCGACGGTCAGTACCTCTGCCTCGCCGAGGTGCTCGTCGGCGTCAGTGCCTGCTGGGATCAGCTTGGCGCAGACGTCGGCAGCCGGGATGTAGTAGGTGGGGTAATAGGGCACCTCCCAGACCAGCAGCGGACTTGTCGTGTCCGCGACCAGCTCTCCGGCCAGCAGGATGCGCACGCGCTTGCGGCTGTGCTCTACCCGGATGTCGTGTGCTGTGGTCATAGTCCCCTCCAGGGCCGGCATCAGTGCCCGAGACAGCGCCGGACGGGGGGGCAGATGTTCCCGGATGGGCCCGGAGGCGCGCCGTGTAGATGGAATAGCCGTCGACTCGGCGGGCGATCGCCGTCGCCGCGACCGTCGCCGCGATCATGGGGATCAAGAGCTGGAACTGGCCATGGGTGAGTTCCAGGGTCAGGGCCAGCGCCGCGAACGGCGCCTGCATGGCGGCGCCGAGCATCGCCGCCGCGCCGACGAGCGCGTACGCTCCCGCCGGTGATCCTGGCCACGCGAGGCTCCACAGGATCCCTGTGGCGCCGCCGAGCACGGCGCCGGTGCTGAGCGTCGGCGTGAAGAGGCCGCCGGACGCGCCACTGCCGAGGCACATGGCCGTAACGAGGGGCTTGAGCGCGGCGAGCGCCAGCAGGAGCGGCAGGCTCACCGAGCCAATGAAGGCGTCGTGGGCCATGTCCTTGCCGTTGCCGAGCAGCTGCGGGGCGGCGAACGCGATGAGCCCGAGTGCTCCGAACGTCAGCAGCGGTCCGACCAGGGCGCTCCTGTCGCTTGCCTGGTGATGGGAGACCCAGCCGATGAGGCGGATGTAGCCGCTCGCGATCAGGCCGATCAGCGGCCCGGCCAGCAGCGCCCAGATCAGTAGGGGCACGGTGAACCGGTAGCTGGGCAGCCCCATGTACGTCGCCCGGTCGGGCAGGTAGAGCCAGGCGACCGCGGTCGCGATCCAGGAGCACGCCAGGGCGGGCAGCACGACAGGGACCGTGATGGTTCCGAGCATGATCTCGGCGGTGAACAGTGCGCCACCCAGCGGCACGTTGTAGACCGCCGCTAGCCCCGCTCCGGCGCCGCAGGCCATGAGCAGGCGCCGCTGGGCTGGCGAGAGGCCGGCCCATCCGGCAAGCACGCTGGCCGATGCTCCGGCCATCAGCTTGGGCGCGTTCTCCCGGCCGAGCGACGCCCCCATCCCGATGACGATCTCGGCGATAACCGACGTGCCAAGCGACCGGCGGAACGACAGGCGCGCGTCGTCAGCCCAGACGACGTCATCGATGTCGCTGCGCTCGCCGCGCGTGTGGCGGCGCAGCAGGCACCAGGCGACGCCGCCGAAGGCGCCGGCCGTGAGGAGCACGATGAGTCGCCGCGCATCGGATGCGTGCTCGACTGCCGACTCCAGCGAGCCGGTGCGATACTCGAACGCGATGTGCTGGATCGTGAAGAGGATGAGCATCATCAGGTCGCCGAACAGGCCCGCAGCTACGCCGGTCAGTGCGACCACGAGCCAGAATTTCGGCGTGAGCTCGGCGTCCCCGTCGCCGGTGGCGTTGGGCTGCTCGATCGCGCCGCGGCCGGACGGAAGCCGCCGTCTGATTAGCGGAGGTGGCACACGCGCGCGGCCCGGCGCTGCTGGCTGGGCGGAGATGCGGACGGCCCCGTTCCCTTCATGGTGAAACCGGGACGCGAGCGCGCGAGACCGATCGGTCACGACGCGCCAGCACCGGAGGCATTGCTTCTGTAACAGAAGTATATGCGGTGCGATGGACTGCTCTCCGAATCGGGGCGGAGGCGAGCGAATCGGTCGGCGGAGTATCCCCTCCGGCGCGGTGATGTTCTGGCGCATCAGCTCCAGGTAGCGTCAGAGCCATGCGACTTGGCGTGCTGGACGTTGGCTCGAACACCGTGCACCTGCTGGTGGTCGATGCCCACCAGGGCGGCAGGCCGCTGCCTGCCTTTTCGCACAAGGCCGACCTTCATCTCGGGGACAACCTGGATGAGGCCAACCGGCTCACGGAGGGCTGCGCCCAGCGGCTGCGCGACTTCGTGCACGAAGCGCTTCAGATTGCCGAGGACAAGGGCGTACACGAAATGCTCGCCTTCGCCACGTCGGCCGTCCGGGACGCGGCCAACGGCGACGAACTGCTGGCCCAGATCGAGGCCGAGACCAACGTCGCGATCAAGGTCCTGCCAGGCCCGGACGAAGCGCGGCTGACGTTTCTCGCGGCCAGGCGCTGGTTCGGCTGGTCGACTGGGCGGCTACTGCTGCTCGACATTGGCGGGGGCTCGCTGGAGATCGCCACCGGGCTCGACGAGGAACCCGACAGCGCAGTTTCGCTCCCGCTTGGCGCCGGGCGGCTGACGCGCGACTGGCTGCCGGGCGACCCGCCGTCCGCGGCGGACGTGCGCAAGCTCCGCAGGCACGTTCGCGCCGAGATCGCGACGATAGTCGGGCCGCTGCTGCGCAACGGGCCGCCCAACCACGCGGTGGCGACATCCAAGACGTTCCGGCAGCTCGCCAGGGTCGCGGGCGCCGCGCCGTCCAGCGATGGTCAGTACGTCAAGCGCGTCCTGAAGCACACCGACGTCATGGCGCTCGCCGAGCGGCTTCCTCAGCTGACCAGGGCGGAGCGGGAGGATCTGCCCGGCGTGTCGGTCGGTCGGGCGCACCAGCTGGCCGCGGGGGCGATCGTGGCGGATGCCGCCATGGATCTCCTGGGCCTGGCGGGCCTGGAAATCTGCCCCTGGGCACTGCGCGAGGGCGTCATCCTGCGGCAGCTTGACCTGCTGCCGTCCTAGTGTGCCGAGCGCCTGCTGACCCGGCCGTTGGCTGCCCGCCCTGGGCGCCCCGGCTAAGCGAGATTGATTCAGTCGGTGAGGTCGTCGACGGCTGCGTTACCGCTCATGCTGGCCCCGGTCCTGGCCCCGGCCGGGCCGACGTGCTGGCCGTTGCCGACACCGGCCTGGGTACCGGCGCCGGCCTGGGCACCCTGACCGGCCTGGGCGCCCGGACCGGCCTGGGAACCGGCACTGGATGGAATCTGGCCTGAGCGGCTACCCGGAAGCGGACCTGCCTGGCCGACACCCGCTGGCTGGCCTGGTCGCTGCGCTGTGGACAGCGCTGGCTGGCCCTCTGGCTGTCCGTTCCCGCCGGCATGGCGGCCCTCGGCTGGGCCGGCAGAGTGGCTGTTCCCTGGTCGGCTGGGCTGGTCGCCAGTTGCAGCCCCGGTGACGATCCTTGCTACCTCGTCCTCAAGCGAGCCACGGTCTGCCTCGCCCGAGACGAGCGAGGTCACGACGTCGCGAATCTCAGTGAGCCGCCGTACCGCCTCGGTGTGCCGCGACATCAGCAGGTTCAGCCGTCGCTCGGCTCCATCGTGAATTGCCGTGGCGCGGGCGGTCGCTTCGTCGAGCTGCTGCTTGGCCTGGTTCTTGGCCGTGGCGACTGCGGTCTCCGCCTGCCTGCTTGCCTCCGCGACGACATGCTGCGCATCGGTTGCCGCGGCCTTGCGGGCGGCCTCCGCCTCGGCCTTCGCGGTCGCGACGCTCGTGTCCGCCTGTTCTTGCGCCGCGCTGAGCATGCGCTCCGCCTGCTCGTGCGCCTCCGCCCGGCTGCGGTCGGTGTCGGCCTTGGCGTCTGCGCGCAGCTTGGTCGTCTCAGCCTGCGCGTCCGCACGCAGCCTGCCGATCTCATCGTCGGCCTTGCCGCGCTGCGACTTGGCCTCGTCCTCGGCGAGCTTGAGGATCTGGCCGATACGCTCGCTAATCTCCTCATGCGCCGGCTTGCCGTTCGACCGAGCTGCCGACAGTTCCAGCTTCAGCCGCTCGACGTCGTCGAGGGCCTGAGACAGCCGGTCCTCAAAGTCCCGCTTGCCGTCCTCCAGCGAACGCAAGTCGATCCGGAGCGCCGCGACGTACTCGTCGACGGCCCGGCGACTGTAGCCGCGCATCTCCCGCTCGAACTGGTCTTCGTGGCCCAAGTCGGCGGAGAGGTGGCCTTGCTCGCTCATCGTTTCACCTATCGGGTCCTCAGGCAGTCGCCGGACCAAGGGTGCGGCTGGCGGGGTGACCACGGGGACTGCTGGTCGTTACGGCTATGCCGCGCCCGCCGGGCAACTCGCAGGAACTGAACGGCCACCGGGCGCGCGCGACGTATCTGAGACGTCGGGGTTGACTCTGTCGTTTAGCGCCCCAAGTCGCAACCGAAACGATGTTTTGTACCTATTTATCTGTTTTGCCGTACGAATCGTAGCGTCTAGGCCTTGAGCGCCTGATCGTGGATCAGACTGCGAGAATCGGCTTGCGGTCTGGCATCGCAGGCTGGCAGCGCAGGCGACGGAGAGGGGCAAGCTAGTGCGAACGCGCGGGCTGATCGGATCGCTAGGTGACGACGGTCCGGTCATCCATTCCGACGCCTGGGTTGCCCCGAGCGCAGTTGTAGTCGGCCGGGTCACCCTTGGCCGGGCCACCTCAGTCTGGTACGGATGCGTCCTGCGCGCCGATGACGACGAGATCGTGGTCGGGGCTGAGTGCAATATCCAGGACCTATGCTGCCTGCACGTCGACGCGGGGGAGCCGGCCGTGCTGGAGGACCGGGTCAGTCTCGGGCACCGGGCGACCGTGCACGGGGCCTACGTCGAGACGGGCGCGCTCGTCGGGATTGGTGCCGTCGTGCTCGGCCGTGCGCGCATCGGGGCCGGGACCCTGATTGCGGCTGGGACGGTTGTGCTCCCCGCTACGACAGTGCCGGCGGGCGTGCTGATGGCCGGAGTGCCGGGGCGGATCGTCCGGGAACTCACCGACGATGATCGGCTGTCATTCGCTGAGACGGCCGAGCACTATGTCCACCGCGCGAGCCGTCACCGGGCCGCGACGTGGGCCGGGGAGTAAACAGTGGCGGCAACTCGCACGTCGACATCCACGCGGCTGGGAGCCTGGACGGGGCGCCCGCCCCAGGCGGGTGGTTCAGGAAATGGTTCTGATGGGTCATGCGCGCTGGCTATCTCGCCATTAGCGTTGTTACAGGAGAGTTACCGGGAACCACAGCCGTACCGGGAACCACCAGTTACCGGGAACTGCTGGCCACAGGAGGTGGGCGCGTGCACGACAACGTCGACCTCAGGTTCCATGACCAAGTGGCGCTTGAGGAGATCGACCTGTACGCCGAAGTGCTGAGCGCGGTCGCTGTGTCCGACCGGTCGCTGACCATCGACGAGATCGACGAAGTACTCGGGTTGCACCAGCGGGCCAGCGCCGAGGCGCGCGCGCACTGAGGTCGCAGTCAGGTGTCCTGGCTGGTGGGAGCGTTGCCGCTGAACATCACATCGGTGTCCCAGTGGGTGAAGCCGAGCGACTCGTACAGCCCGATAGCGGCGGTGTTGGTCTCGTCGACGTACAGCATCACCTGCGCGAGGCCGCGGGCGCGCAGGTAGCGCAAGCCCGCGAGCGTCAGCGCGCGGCCGAGGCCGGTGCCGCGTTCATCCGGATCAACACCGACGACGTAGACCTCGCCGATCGGCTCGTGCCCGTGGTCGCCGCGATCGGCTGGCTTGTCATTGCCGTCATGACTTTTCGCGCCACCGTGAATCTTCGTCCAGTGGAAGCCGACCACGCGGCCGGCGCGCTCGGCGAGGAAGAACCCCTCCGGGTCGAACCAGGGCTCGCGCTCGCGCATGTCCAGGTCCTGCCTGGTCCAGGCACCCTGCTCTGGGTGCCGTGAGAAGGCGCGGTGATTGAGCGCAACCCAGGCGTCCTCGTCCTGGCCGATCCGGAATGTCCGCACCGAGATGCCGTCGGCGAACTGCGGCTTGTCGATGCGCGTCTGCAGCGAGCGGCGCATCTGCCAGAGCGAGCGGGAGCGCTGGAAACCGGCCGCGGCTGCCAGCCGGGCCGCCGCGGGCAGGTCGCCGTGGGCCCACAAGCGCAGTCCGGCCGACCCCGCCTCGGCTGCCAGCGCGCGCCCGAGCAGCAGGCCCAGTCCGTGCCGCCTGGCCGCCGGGTCGATGACCATCTCCCCAGCCGGCCCTTCGACGGGGTCGGTGGGATCCAGATGCCCGTAGCCGGCGAGTGCGCCGTGCCGCCACAGCAGGATGTTGCGCGCCCTCGGGTCGCCGCCATATCGAAGGTGCAGCATCACGTGCTCAGATAGCGGACTGACGCCGTCCTCCTCGGCAGCTCGACGCACCAGGTCGAGCACCAGCGCAGCCTGGTCGGCTGGCAGCGGGCCGCTGACGCGAACCTCTGCCGGACCAAGCGTCTCCGGGTCCTGGCTATCGGTCGGCATGCGCTATCGCCGACAGGTCGCGGCCATCGGCGGAGTCCGGCCGGTCGCCGTCCGGGTCCTCCGGGCCGCCGCCGTCGGCTTCGCTGGCGCCTGCCCCGGCATCGGAGCCGTCAGATCCGGGACCGCTGCCTTTGACGGGCACGAACCGGTAGCCGACGTTGCGGACGGTGCCGATGAGCGCCTCGTTCTCCGCGCCGAGCTTGGCTCGCAACCGCCGGACGTGTACGTCGACAGTCCTGGTGCCACCGAAGTAGTCGTAGCCCCACACCTCCTGCAATAGCTGTGCGCGGGTGAACACCCGGCCTGGGTGCTGCGCCAGGAACTTTAGTAGCTCGAACTCCTTGAAGGTCAGGTCCAGCGAGCGACCGTTCATCCGGGCCGAGTATGTCGCCTCATTCACGACCAGGCCGCCCGAGCGGATCTCGTCTGGCAGCTGAATCGCCAACTGGGTACGCCGCCCGATCGCCAGGCGCAGCCGCGCCTCGACCTCAGCGGGGCCGGCTGTGTGCAGCAGCAGGTCGTCCGCCCCCCAGTCCGCCGACACGGCCGCCCAGCCGCCATCGGTGACGATTGCGATGACAGGCACCGCACTGGCTGTGGCGCTGAGCGCCATCAGCACCCGCCGGGCGAGCACCAGGTCACGGCGGGCGTCAACGAGTACGGCGTCGGGAACGGGGCCGCTGGTCACGTGCTCGGCCGCCATGGGAGCTACTCGCACGGCGTGCGGCAGCAGGCCCAGCGACGGCAGAATGTCGGCAGGCGGCTCGCGCCCGCTAGTCAGCAGCAGGACATTGCTCAACCGCCGCCACCTCCGGCCCCCGGCGTTAACTGCCGGAACGAGAACCCAGGTCTTTACGCGTCCACACCCGGGTCGTCTTTGTCCGGTGCCGCTCATGAGCGAGGATAGCTGACATGGCGACAGTGACCATGCGCTACTGGGCGGCAGCCAAGGATGCGGCTGGCGTTGCGGAGCAGCGCATTACTGCCGACACGCTCGGGGCCGCTCTGGCCAAAGCGGCCGAGGCAGACAGCGCGGGACCGCTCAGGGACGTGCTGGCCAGGTCCTCGTTCCTCATTGACGGCGATCCTGTCGGCCGGCGCGCGGCCGAATCCGTCGCGCTTCGAGAAGGAAACGTCATCGAGGTGCTGCCGCCGTTCGCGGGCGGCTGAGCTGGCCGGAGCCAGCCGCCTGACTCGCGCTTCCGGCGGCTGTGAGTCGGCTGCCGCGAGCACGTGCGCTGCGTAGCTAGATCCGATCTGAACCGCCAGCCGGCGACGCACGTAGTAGGGGGTATGGCAGGTCTGGGAGGCGCTGGCGCCCGGAACTCCCGGCGGATCTCATCCGACGAGGAGCTCATCCGCGCGCTCTATGCCGAGCATGCCGCTCCGCTGCTGAGGTACGCGGTCCACCTGATGAGCGGCGACCGTCAGCGCGCCGAGGACATCGTGCAGGAAACGTTGCTGCGGGCCTGGCAGCATCCGGAGGCCATCGCCGACCGTCCCGCCAGGCCATGGCTATTCGCGGTCGCCCGCAACCTGGCAATCGACTCTTACCGGGCCCGCAAGGCCAGGCCGCACGAGGTGGGGGAAGGCGCGCTCGAGTTGTTGCCTTCGCCGGATGAGGCAGAGCGGGCGCTGGAATCCTGGGCCGTAGCTGACGCGTTGAGCTCGCTGCGGCCAGAGCATAAACGGGTGCTGCTGGAGACCTACTATCGGGGGAAGTCGGTCGCCGAGGCGGCCGCGACGCTGGGCGTACCGGCCGGAACTGTCAAGTCGCGGACGTTCTATGCGCTGCGCGCGCTCCGCCTTGCGCTGGAGGAACGAGGGCTGGCGCCATGACGATTAGCGGATACAGCGGCCCCGCCTGCCGGGAGATCAGGCAGCTGCTCGGGGTGTACGTGGTCGGCGCGATCGACCCGGCCGAGCGGATGAGCGTTGATGAGCATCTGGGGGAGTGCCCGCAGTGCCGTGACGAGCTGGCCGGCCTGGCCGGCCTGCCGGCCATGCTGAGCCGTGTACCTCCCGCCGACGTTGAGCGGATCAGTGCCGAGCCGAGCGGGCTGCCCGACATGACCGAGCCGTCCGCTGAGCTGCTGAATTCACTACTGCGGAGGGTCTCTGCCAAGCGCCGGACTCGCTTGTGGCGCGGCGCGCTGGCTGTCGCCGCGTCGGCTGCCATCGCCGCGGGCGCGGCTATCGGCGCCATCGACCTGGCCAGGCCGCAGCCACCGGTCAATGAGGTGGCCAGCGGTAGCAACGCCCAAACCCACGTGGCCGCCGTCGTGGACTACGCCTCGACCCCATGGGCGGGCACCGACATGCGGATAGCTGTGAGCGGGATCAAGCCGGGTACCGTTTGCCACTTCTGGATCGTGGGAAAGAATGGGCGCGCGCATGATGCCGGGTCTTGGACTGTGCGCGCACCCTACGGCCAGAAGGCCTGGTACTCCCTAACGTCACCGGTCCAGGCCAGCACGGTGCATAGCTTCCAGATCACGAATGGCAGCAACGTTCTGGTGAACATTCCTGTCACCTAGGTCGGGAATGCCTGGCGCGGCCTGCGCGCTGTTAACTGCCATGACCGCGGGACTTGCCGTGCTAGCCGGCGCGCTAGCCATCGCCCTTATCGGGGGGATCGGCTGGCGGCTGGCCAACGGCAGGATGCGGAGTGTGCACGCGGGCGGAGGGTCAGCCCCGGCGGAGCCTGAGCCGGGCCTCGTGCTCACTAGCGACCAGCTTGGCCAACCTCTGGGCGAGCAGGCCACGCTGGTGCAGTTTTCCTCCGCTTTCTGCGCACCGTGCCGGGCCACCCGCCGAGTCCTCGCGGACGTGGCGGGCATGACCGAAGGCGTCGCCCATGTCGAGATCGACGCAGAGTCTCACCTCGACCTCGTCCGCGCGCTGAACGTGCTGCGGACACCGACCGTTCTCGTGCTGGCCGGAGACGGCCAGGTGGTGCGGCGCGCGAGCGGCCAGCCGCGCAAGCCCGACGTGATTGCGGCGATTGGGACCGCGGTGGCTCGTGGTTCAGCCCGTAAGCCAATAGACAGCGATTCCATTAATGCAGTGATTCCTATTAATGAGATCGGAATATAGATCGTGACATCGGCGGCCGTCCCGCATAGCATCGGCAGCGTGCCTGCTCAGATGCTCAGCGCGATCTTGCTCGGCGCGACCGGGGCCCGACGCCCCGGCATCGCGCTGACCAAGCGCCGTGCTGTGGACTTCTGCCGCGTCGCCACGGCTATCTGTCCGCCGGGCCAGCCGCCGCGAGCCTGCTGATCTTTCTGCTGCCCAGGCCAGCGCGCATGTGCGAGGGCCGCGTGTGCTTGCGGCCCCGTTCCCGCCCGTAACCCCGCAACGATGCGGGCAGATACGGGACAACCCCAGCCATGCAGCATCCCCTCAAGACGAAAATCGAAGGGAACGGGGTAGATGGAGATCGACCCGCGCGGACCGCGTTTCGGCGCCCTTGTCACGATGGTGGTCTTTGCCCTCGTCCTGATCACCGGAAGCGTCTGGCTCCTGGCGGCGCAGGCAGCGGTGTTCGCCGTGGGCGCGTTCCTGGGCGTCCGGAACTCTCCGTACGGGCTTGTGTACAAATGGTTCATCAGGCCCCGGCTCGGCCCGCCCGCCGAGCTTGAGGACGCCGCGCCGCCCAGGTTCGCCCAGGCAGTGGGACTTGTCATCGCGTCGATCGGCATCATTGGATTCGCGGTCGGCTTGCGTCCGCTCGGCCTGGTCGCGGCCGCACTGGGGCTCGTCGCTGCCGTACTCAACGGAGTGTTCAGGATCTGCCTGGGATGTGAGATGTACCTGCTTATCCGGCGTACCTGGCCTGCCCAGGTCGGCGCTGGCCGGACCTGACGCAAACCTACATAGAGCTAATACAGAGGAGGATTTGAGCATGAGCCGTTCCGACGTCCTGGTCGACGCTGGGTGGGTCGACGCGCACCGCGACGACCCTGGTGTCGTCCTGGTCGAAGTCGATGAGGACACCAGCGCATACGACAAGGGCCACATCCGCGGGGCCGTGAAGATCGACTGGCAGAAGGACCTGCAGGATCCCGTCCGCCGTGACTTCGTCGACCGCGCGGGCTTCGAGGCACTGCTGTCGAAGCGCGGCATTTCAAACGACGACACGGTGGTGCTCTACGGCGGCAACAACAACTGGTTCGCCGCCTACGCGTACTGGTACTTCAAGCTGTACGGCCACAACAATGTCAAGCTCCTCGACGGCGGCCGCAAGAAGTGGGAGCTTGAGTCCCGCGAGCTGGTGACCGAGGTACCGTCGCGTCCGGCTACCGGCTACAAGGCGCAGGAGCAGGACACCTCAATCCGGGCGTTCCGTGACGAGGTGGTCAACGCCATCGGCAACGAGAACCTGATCGACGTGCGGTCGCCGGACGAATTCGCCGGCCGCCTGCTTGCTCCGGCCCACCTGCCGCAGGAGCAGGCACAGCGTGGTGGCCACGTGCCCACGGCGAGGAACGTCCCCTGGTCCAAGGCGGCCGAGGACGACGGCACATTTAAGTCCGATGACGCGCTCCGCACCCTCTACAGCGAGGCCGGCGTCGACTTCGGCACCGACACAATCGCGTACTGCCGGATCGGCGAGCGCTCGGCGCACACCTGGTTCGTCATGCACGAACTGCTGGAACAGCCGAACGTCAAGAACTACGACGGCTCCTGGACTGAGTACGGCTCGCTGGTGGGCGTTCCGATCAAGCTCGGAGATGAGTCATGAGCGACGCCACCCAGACGGCCGGCGCCGGCTGCGGCGCGCCCGCGGGCGGGGCGCCGATCAAGGATGCCGGCAATCAGGCCATCGTCCAGGGCAAGGTGACCAAGGACGGCGCACCCGTTGCAGTCGGATATGCCCGGCTGCTCAACTCGGGCGGTGACTTCGTGGCCGAGGTACCGCTGGGCGAGGACGGCGCGTTCCGGTTCTTCGCGGCACCCGGTGAGTGGACGCTGCGGGTGATGGCACCCGGTGGAATTAAGGCCGATCGCGGCGTCAGTGCCGCTATCGGGGAGATCAGGGAGCTCGAAGTAGCCGTCTAGGGCGGCAGACGGAGGGGCAGTGCGAACGGCGGAGCCGGTAGCACTGCCTTTCCCGTCTCGTTCTCCTGTTTGCCACCCGTCCGTCACTTGACTGGCCGCTCTTAGTTCAACGTCTGTTCAACTAGCCCGCCTAGAAATGACCTCGTCAGCCGCCAGACCGCCGGCGGGCGACCACCGAATTCAGGGGCGAGGCAGCGGATAGGCGTGGTGATCATCGGCGGCCCGGCCGACAGTCTGACCGGGCTCTACATGTCAGAGTTCCCGGTCGCGGGGCGCTTTGAAGCGGGCCGCGGCATGGCGTCCAATTCACGACGCAACTCTGAGTGACTGGCTATGAGCATCCCGCACGTCGGCTGGCCGGTGGGCGCGGACGCTGATCAGCCGTCCGGGGGCGGCCGGACGCCGGCGGTTTCCGGGCCTGCAGGACCTGGAGGAAACGCCACGTCAGCCGAACGGGGTGCGCGAGGATCCCGCCGAGGGCCTGGCGGACCGCAGGACCGGAGGACACCAGTCGCGGGGCCGGCGGTCAGTGTGCTGGCCGACCGACTCGCCGCCGCGCTCGTGCATCACGAGCCCGGCTGGCGGCTCCCGCGGCACTCAGCGCTCGCTCGCCGTTACAACGTCAGCGCTGCGGAGATCGACGCAGCTATCGAGGAACTGGCGAGCCGGCACCTGGTTCGGCGACTAGCCGATGGTCAGGTGTATCGGGCCAGCCCCGCCGAGTACCTCATCGACCTCGGAGGCGTTCCCGGCTTGGCGTCTCACGTGGATGCCATGGGCGGGGAGTTCTCGTGCCGGAGCCGCCAGGTGAGCTGGCGGCTACCGCCCGAGGACATCGGCTGGGCGCTGGCCGTGCCGGCCGATCAGCAGGTCTGCGTGGTCAGGTACCTCTGGACAATGGACGGGGAGCCAGCCGCGCTGTCCACGACCTACGTCCCGGCGGAGATGGCCACCAGTGCGGACACGGGGCAGTCCGCTGCGTTGCCGAACACGCTGAACCTTCTTCAGTTGACCCAAGCCGAGGGCGGTGCTGCCGTGCCGCCGCCGGACGCTTCCGCCGGGCCGCTGCCGGACGCTCCGGCGGGGCCGCCGGTTGTGTCGGGGCCGCCGCTGGCCGCTCGGGCTGGGCCGCCGCCGGTTGCGGCGGCAACGGCGCTGCACATTGAGATGCAAGCACCGCCGCCGTCGGTAGCGCGCAGCCTGCGACTCACCGCCGGCCAGCCAGCCATGATCGTCACCGTCCGGTTCAGTGTCCCTGACGCCGGGCGCCCCGCGGCGCTCACCATCGCCGTGCTGCGGCCGGAGATGTTCCGCGTAGTCCTGCAGACGCCATTGCCCCCGCTGCGCGAAACAGATACTGGGAATCTGTCCGGTTCGTGGACGCACGCGATCGGGGGCTGGGAACCGTGACCCGATGTGCGCATCACGGCAGCCGTGGAACCTCGTGCCCGCCGCGAAAGCTCGTGGCTGCCGTGGAACCTCCTGCCTGATCGTGGCAAGGTCGCTTTTTTGCCGCGCACACTTGACCGGATGAACGGCAAGATCAGCGGGTATAAGCGCGTGGGCGGCGCGGCTTACTGGCGCCCGGCAGCTGGGACGAAGTTGAGCTGACGTTGCTGCGAAGCGCGGTCGCAACGCTGTGCTGGTGGCCGAATCCATCCCTGATGTCGATCACGGACGACGTGACCGCAGCGATGCGGGTGCACGACTGTAAGCCGGACCGGTGTGCAGGCTGTCGCGGGAAAGTGCCCAGCTGAGGTCGGCCTTCGAGGGCGGGTGCAGGGCCGGCCCAAGAAGTCGCGGTTCCGGCTGTCGGCGGCGAAGAGCAACTTGCTTCGCCTGGCCCGGCGGCCAGTAGCCCGGACGCGCGTATGCGTCCTGTGGCGCACGCGTCGGCGGTAGAGGCGAAGGAGCATTCGCGGGTGGCCAAGAAAATCCGCTTCGTATGCGTCGCGGCCGCCCTCGTCCCGCTGACCGCCCTGGCGGCGGCCTGCAGTTCTAGCTCTGGCTCCAGCAGACCGTCCGCTTCGGCATCCGCCTCCGTTCCGACCTCTGCGGGGTCCAGCGGCAAGACCATCGCTGAGACGGGCAGCACTTTGCTGTTTCCGCTGTTCAGCGCTTGGCAGGGGGCCTACTCGTCGGTCGATCCGACCGTGATGGTCACCTCCGGCGCGACCGGTTCTGGCGCGGGCATAGTGGCCGCGGCTGAGGGCCGGGTGAACATCGGCGCCTCTGACGCGTTCCTGTCCAATGATGACTTGATCGACTATCCCGGTCTGCTGAACATCCCGATCACCGTGGCCGCGCTCGCCGTCAATTACAACGTGACCGGCATCACCAGGCCACTGAATCTGAACGGCACTGTGCTCGCTGAGATCTACGCGGGCAAGATCACGACGTGGAATGACCCGGCGATCTCCAAGCTCAACCCAGGCGCGAGGCTGCCGCCCGAGAAGATCGTCACGTTGCACCGCGCGGATAGCTCAGGGAGCACCCTCCTGTTCACGTCTTATTTGAACGCCCAGGACCCCAGCGGGTGGCCGGCCTCTGACGTTGGCATGGTCATCACCTGGCCTTCGGTTCCTGGCTCACTGGCTCAGACGGGCAACAGCGGCATGCTTTCGGGGTGCAAGACCAAGGGCTGTATCGCCTATATCGGCATTAGCTATCAGAAGAAGGCGGCGGCCGCTGGCCTGGGCACCGCCTCGCTGGCCGACAGCTCCGGTACGTTCGAGGCGCCGACGACCTCGTCAATCGACAGCGCGGTAGCCAGCTTTCCTGCTCTGACGGCTAGCGGGGCTGAGTCACTGATTAACAGCTCCTCGGGCTACCCGATCGTGAACTACGAGTACGCGATTGTGAAGCGGATCCAGCCAAGCGCCGCTGAGGCGACGGCGGTCAAAGCCTTCCTCGACTGGATCGAGACGACAGGGGACAGCCCGGCCTTCGTCTCGGCCCTCGGCTTCCGGCCCATGCCGGCCGCGGCCACGCGGGTAGCGAGAACCCTGGTCAACACGATCGGCGGCTAACTCCCGCTGCGTGAAGAAGGCGCGGGCAATCTGTCAGGTTCGTGGACACACGCGACCGAGGGCTGGGAACCTTGACCCGATATGCGCAGCACAACGGCCGGGGTGGCCGGGCGACAGCCGCTTCGCTCGCGCCGCGACGATCTCGATGACACAGTCGGCTACCGCCGCGGTGAGTTAGCCGCTGGGCTGGCGACGGCGGCGATCGTCGGCCAGCTTCTGTTCGCGCAGGTCACATTGCTGGCGGCTGCCGTCCTGGTCGTGGCCGGTCGCGCGTCCCGCTGGCGCCCGCACTGGCTTGCCGCGCCCGCATTCGCAAGCTTCATCTGGTTACTGGCCATCGGCCCGGGCGGGGCAGTTGCCGCGTACGCCACCGGCCAGCGGCGGCTGGCCCGGTACCTCCTCGCGGCTGCAGTCCATCCGGGATTGCTGGCGCATCCTGGCGTGGTTCTTGCCGGGGCTGGCCGGTGGCTGCCCAGCGAACTGCCGCTCGCACTGTTAGCCGCCTGCGGCGAGGCGGGGTTCGCCCTGTGGTTCGGCTGGTGGCGTCTCGGCGCACCGTCGCAGTCACGGTGGCAGTGGCGGCCTGGCGTGGTAGCTCTGGTGCGGCGCCGCTTCTCAGTGGCGGCGCTGGCAGCTGGCCACAGCGTCACAAGCGACGGAGCCGCGGTTGGAGTGTCGACTGGCACCGGGAAGTTAGCCAGCCTTAGCTGGGCCGAGGCGATGGACGGCGTGCTCCTAGCCGGCCAGGACGTGGATCTCATCGGCCTGGCGATCGTCAGCGCAGCGCTCCGGCGCCGCAAGACCGTGCTGATCCTTGAATGCGCCGGCCGACCCGGCGGGGTGACCGGCCGCGTTCGGGATCTCGGTGCGTTGCTCGGCATGCCGGTGCGGGATGTCTCCGGCGCTGCGGTCTCCGGCGATCATGGCACGGCGGTCACCAGGGTCGGAGCTGCGTCTAGCGTCGCGTCTGGCGGCGGATTTGGCGCGGGTTCCGTCGCTGCGGCCGTCGGCCGGGCCATCCGGCGCCGCGAGGCCCTCCTGATCGTGACCGCGCCGGGCGAGGCTGCGCAGCGGGCGGCTGATGGCCTGGCTGCGGTTCTGGTCGGCCTGTGCGATCTTGGGCTGCGGGCCGACTGCCTGACCTGGATCAGCGGTTGCGAGTTCATGAACCCTGCCCGCCTGTCCGAACTTCTGGACCTCGGCCCGCTCACGGGCACCGCCATGGTCTTGAGCACGACGAGCGCCAGCCACGCGGCGGCTCTGGCGCCGGCCGTCGCAGTCGTAACCGCTGGCGGCCCGATCAACGCCGACCTCGCCGCAGCTCTCGCGGCGAATGCACAGGGCGGCCTCCTCGATGCCACGGCCATAGGGCGTGAGAGTGGAAGTCACGCCCTACTTGGGGCGGCAGATCCAACCTCACGCCCAACGGCCTCCGCCGCCAAGCCCTTCGCTGGCGCCGCAGACCGTACATTCACTGACATTCTGGCTTCGCAACGCTCAGGGGAGTTCACGATGCTTGCCTACCCGGCCGCGTGCGACAGCCGGTCTCGTGTGACGACCCGCTGCCAGGCTGTCCCGATCACGGTGGGTCATCCGGAATGACCGACAGCAGCGGCCACGCCGCCGCGGGCATGAATGCCAACTGGTCAGTACCCCGCGGCCGGGTCAGGGACGACCTCGTCTACCTCGGCTGGCAGCACGTCATCGGCGCGCCCGAACCCGGCCCGCCGCCCCAGTCGCCCCAGCCGCCCCAGCCGCCCCAGCCAGCAAGTCCGCCCGAGCCTGAGTCTGAGCGGGTCAGCGTGGACTGGGTGGCCGCCCAGCGCCGTGAGCAGAGCAGGATCTCCCGACCGGCCCGGCTGGGTGGCGCCGGCAGCGTGACCGTTGCCGGCGGACTTGCCGCGGCCTGGGGTATTGGCGTTGTGCCCGGCGCTATCGCGCTCCTCGGCGCTGGCACGGCTGCTTGCGTGGCCGCCCGCTGCGCGCGTGCTAGCTGGCGCGCGCACAGGGCGCTCATTGACCAACTTCGCGCCGAGAGACTGCGCGTGGCCGCGTTCGCCGAAGCACAGCGGGACGAGGTAACAGCGCGGCAGGCGCAGCATGTCCATGCGGTCCGCATCTGGAGCCAGCGCAGCAGCGCGTTCCGGCGGCAGCCGCAGTGGTATCCGGTGACGGTGCCGACGACCGTGCACCGTATCGACATAGCAGGCGGCACGCTGGCCGGCTGGTCCGCGCTCGTGACGATGATCGCGGCGCCGCGGCTGGCGGCCGGCGCAGAGGTGATGCTGCTCGACCTGACCGAGGGCGGCGTGGCGACGGACCTACTCGCGGTGGCCCGCCGAGCTGGGGTCGGTCCGCTGGTCTGGGTCCTGCCTGCTGATCTTCCGGAGCTGGAGCTTGGCACGCAGCTGCCGCCAGACATACTGGCGGACGTTCTCGCGCTGACCGTCAGCGCGGCTGATAGCCCTGTCGGCGCAAGCTCGGCAAGCCCAGCCGATCCCGCGCGGGACGCGGCCTTGATAGGCAGCGTTTTCCGCGCGCTCGGTGGTGGCGCAGCGATGCCGCAGCTCGTCGCCGGCCTGCGGGCCCTCGGCCAGATCGGCGGCCCGGCGGAGCATCTCGGCCCGGGCGGGCTCACGCACGAGCAGCTGGCCAGGCTCAGCAACCTCGCCGGCCGGGCCGCCGGACAGCTGGCCGCCGAGCGTGCGTGGAGCATCGAGGCGCGCCTGCGCGTACTGGCACGGCTCGGGACGTCGGTCGCCAGCGTGCCGCCCAGCCGGCTCAAGGTCGCCTGGTTGGATCGGCGCGCACCCTCGGTCAGCAACGGCGTGCTCGCGGCCTACCTGGTCATCGCGTTGACGGCGATGCTGCGCCAGGGGCCGCCTGGCGAGCGGTGGCAGCAGACGATCTGCTTGCTTGGCGCTGAACGGCTGCCCGGCGGCATCATCGACAGGCTGTGCGACGCGGCCGAGATATCGGGCGCGGGCCTCGTGCTTGCCTATCGCTCGATCCCGGCCCACGTACGGGAACGGCTCGGCCGCGGCGATGCCGCTGTCGGATTCATGCGGCTCGGTAACGCCGATGATGCTCGGGTTGCGGCCGAGCAGATCGGCATGCAGCACAAGTTCGTGGTCAGCCAGTTGACCGACACCGTCGGGACATCGATCACCGACACCATCGGCAGCTCCTACACCAGCACGGTCGGCACGGCGGACTCGGTGACCGGATCAGATTCGATGACAACGACCGCTGGACGCAGCCGCGGCCGCAGCAGGCCGGGTGCCTTCGCGCCGGCGGCGGACTTTACGGGGTCAGCCAGCCGTGATCTGAGTTCGTCAGCAGCAGTGTGCGACTCGCGATCCATCACAGCTGGGATCAGCGCAGGCACGTCCTGGGGCTGGAGCACGTCACGAGCAGTCGGCGGCACTGACTCGGCGGCCATGACCACCCAGCGGTCACGCGAGTCACTCGTCGAGCCACACGAGCTTCAGCAGCTCCCGCAGAGCGCCGTGCTGCTGTGCTATGCGGCACCTGGCGGTCGCCAGGTAGTGCTGGCCGACGCTAACCCGGCGATCATGGGGCTGCCGACCGCGACACTGGCGAGGCGACCGCCGAGCGCGATCGGCTGTGGCGGTCCCGATGCCGCCGATGGCGGTCCGGCCCTCGTCATGCCGCCAAGGGCATCTGCCAGGATGTAGTGCATGCTGAGACAGTTCCGCCAGGTGGACGTCTTTACCGAGGTGCCGTATCAGGGCAACCCGCTGGCCGTCGTGCTCGGAGCCGATGGGCTCACCACCGAACACATGCAGCGGTTCGCCAACTGGACGAACCTGTCCGAGACGACGTTCGTGCTCGAGCCAGATAACGACCTGGCCGACTACCGCGTCCGGATCTTCACGCCAAGCCAGGAACTGCCTTTCGCTGGCCACCCGACGCTCGGCACGTGCCACGCCTGGCTGGAAGCCGGCGGGTCACCGCGCACGCGGGGCACGATGATCCAGGAGTGTGGAGCTGGGCTGGTGACCGTGAGCGCCGACGACGATGGCCTGAGGTTTGCTGCGCCGCCGCTCGTACGTTCTGGTCCGGTGGATGAGCCACTCGCTCGACATGTCGCCGAGATTCTGGGGATCGGCCGCGAGGAGATCGTCGACCTTCAGTGGGCCGACAACGGGCCTGGCTGGATCGCCGTGCTCCTGGCTAGCGCTGACGCGGTGCTTGCGGTCACGCCAGGGACGACTGACCTGGATCTCGGCATTGCCGGGCCTTATCCGCCTGGCGGGCCGGCCGCTTTCGAAGTGCGCGCGTTCGTGCCGAAGAACGGCGCGACCGACGAGGATCCGGTCACCGGCAGCCTCAACGCTTCGCTGGCGCAGTGGCTGCTGGGTACCGGCCGCGCGCAGGCGCCGTACCTGGCCAGGCAGGGGACGGCGCTGGGCCGCAACGGCCAGGTCCGGATCAGCACGGACGCTGACGGTCAGGTGTGGGTAGGCGGAGGCACGGTCACGTGCGTCTCCGGCACCGTAGACCTCTAGTCCCACTGTCACAATTCGCCCCAATCCGGTAGCACGCCGCCAGCCGGCCTGGTAAGCACGCAACATGGGAGCGGAGTCAGGCATCGGCGGCGGCGCGGCCGGAGTCTGGTACCGCGTCCAGGCTGTCACCGCCCACGGCGTCGGCGGCACAGCCGACAGCGACTACGCGTCTGTCCTACCCGCGGTCCTGAACGCCGGGCGGAATCGGCGGCCATTCATCGCCGGCTGGCTGTCACGCGGCGGCGGCGCGCCGCTGGAGCTCGTGACCAATGCCGGGCCGCTGCCAGCCCCTGGTCTACCGGCCAGGACGCCAGCAGCCGACAAGGCCTCCGAGCATGGTGGTGAGGCCGGATCGCGCGGGCTCACTCCGCTGGCCCGTCACGCACCGGACGAGACGTCCCGCACCGCCGCGGACCGTGCCGCGGGCGAGGAACTGCTCTTCCCGTGGGGAGCCCGCGGCGCCGTCATCGACGGCAACATGCTGGCCGACCTTGATCAGCTTGTCTGGGCGCCGTGCCCAGGGCGCCAGGTTGCGCTTCCCGCTGCGGGCTTGGAGCAGGCCCGCGCCGTGCGTCCTGACGGCCTGGGCCAGCCGACGCTGTTCGAGACCGCGCTGCAGACGCTGATCGGCAGGCCGTTTGGCTGGCTGATCGTCGCCGACCCTACGGACCTGCTCGACGCTGAGACGGCTGACCTGCGTAACCAGCTGACGGTACTGCGCCAGTACGACGACGAGCACGCGCGGTTCGATGCTGGCCGGGCGGAGCGCCGGCTGACCGAGCTCGACATCTACCGCGAGGCCGGCTTGTGGAACGTCCGCGTGCTGGCCGGAGCAGCCACGGAGCAGGACCTCCGGCTCATTGCTCCGGTGCTGGTGGGCTCTATCGACCTGAGTGCGCATCCGTACCGGCTGCGCTGCCCCGAAGGCGCACAGGAGTTCGCCGACGTGCTGGCGGCCAAGGCGGCCGACCCGGCGGACGGGTCGATGGTGCCGTTCGCGACGACTGCGGGCGCGCTGGCCGCGCTGACCGGTCTGCCCGCGCGTGAGGTGCCGGGCGTCCGTGTCATGCAGCCGGGTTACTTCGACCTCACCAGCGAGACGCCGGCTGGGCCGTCCGTCGAGCTCGGCATGATCCTGGATAGCCAGGACCGGCCGGTTGGCGCTCTGCAGATCCCGCTCGCCACGCTCAACCGGCACGCGCTGGTTGCCGGCGCGACCGGCGCTGGCAAGTCCCAGACCGTACGGCACCTGCTGGAGCAGCTAACCGGAGCGGGCATCAGCTGGCTGGCAATCGAGCCAGTCAAGTCGGAGTACGCCGCCATGGGCGCGCGGCTCGCCGCAACCCCCGTCAGCGGCAGCCTGGACGACGCGACGGACGAGCCGTCCCCCAGGGACGACGCGACGGAGGCGCCGTCCCCCAGGGACGTCACGATCATCAATCCGGCCGACCCAGAGTCGGTACCGCTGTCGGTCAACCCGCTCGCGCCCGAGCCCGGCTACCCGGTGCAGGCGCACATTGACATGGTCCGCGCGCTGTTCCTGGCGGCGTTCGATGCGCCAGAGCCGTTCCCGCAGATCATGTCGCAGGCGCTCCAGCGAAGCTATGAGGAATGCGGCTGGGATCCGCTGACGGGAGCTGGCCGAGCCGACCTGGACGTGCCACCGGCCGTGCCGACGCTGGCCAGGCTCCAGGCGGCGGCGCTTGCGGTGATCGATGACGTGGGCTACGGCCGCGAACTCCAGGCCGACATGCGCGGTTTCGTCGATGTGCGGCTCAGGGCTCTGCGGACCGGATCAGCTGGCCGTTTCTTCGAAGGCGGCCACCCAGCGGACATCGGCGCACTCCTGGAGCGGAACGTGGTCCTCGCACTCGAGGACGTCGCCAACGATGAGGACAAGGCGTTTGTCATCGGCACCCTGATCGTCAGGATCGTCGAGCACCTGCGCCTGCGCTCGAAAGCGGCCCCCGCCGATGGCCTCCGGCACGTGATCGTGCTCGAGGAGGCCCACCGGCTGCTGCGAGCGGGCCGGACGGGCGCCAGCGCGCACGCGGTGGAGCTGTTCGCCGGCCTGCTCGCTGAGATCCGCGCCTATGGCGAGGGCGTCGTGATCGCCGAGCAGATCCCGGCCAAGCTTGTGCCGGACGCGATCAAGAACACCGCGCTCAAGGTGCTGCACCGGCTGCCAGCCGCCGATGACCGTCAGCTCGTCGGCGCGACCATGAACCTGGACGCTGATCAATCGCGCCAGGTGGTTTCGCTGCCGCCTGGCGAGGCCGCGGTCTTCACTGATGGCATGGACAGGCCGATGCGGGTGCGGATCCCGTTTGGCGGTGACCGCGAGCGTGCCGCGTTCCTGGGCCAGAGCGTCGACAGTGCCGGCAGCAACGCACGCAACGACACCATGGGCCACGCCAGCGGGCCACCGCTGGCGGGTCGGAGGTCGGCTGCCTGCGGCCGAGCCTGCACCGGCGTGCGGCCGTGCACGCTGGTCGAAATCAGGGCCGCTGACCTGGTCGCCAGAGCGCCGCAGGACGCCTGGCTGCGCGTCTGGTCCGAGGTGTACGTGCTCTCGCACCTCGTCAACCGGCCGCGGCCGCGCGTGCCGGTGCCGCTGCGGCAGCGGTGGGCGGGCCTGGACCAGCGGCTGCGCGAGTGTGCGCTCGCGACCTCGATCGACCGCGCCGTTCTCGGCCGCGGTCAGGCCCTCCGTGAGTCCTATGATCCCGCCGAGCTGGCCGCGGCCTGCGCGGTATCCGCCGCGGCGATGCTGGACGGCGGCAAGGGTGCCGGCACGCGGCCCGGGACGACGTGGGTGATCCCGCAGCTGCGGTGGTTGCACGAGCTAGAGCGCGTCTGCCCGCACGAGGCGCCAGTGCCTGACCCATTCGGGCAGGCGCCCGCCCTCGACTATGGGCTGCCCGACCTGGCCGACCGTGCCGACGTCAAGATCGGCCAGCGCGTCAGCGGCCTGCGTCGGCATGTGCTGTCGATGGAGGTAACCAGCAACCGGCTCATTGCCTGGACGGCGCTGCTTGGCGAGGACGATCAGAGCGCGTTCATCGAGGATCTCGCCGCGGTCGCCATCGGCGTGAGCCATCGCGGCCAGCTACGCAAGGCCGCCGGTGAGATGGGCGTAACCGGCTGGCTCGAGGCCGTACTGTCCTGGCCCAGGCGCTTCATTGTCGGGTCTGATGATCAGGCGGCCAGCTTGCCGAGCCGCGAGCCAGACCCAGTTGCCGGATAGCATCTGCCGACATGAGCAAGCTACCGCTGCGCGCGCGCCTCGCCACGTCCCTGAGCGGCGCGGCCGGCCGTGTATCCCGGCTGACCGGGCGCGGCGACGGCTCGGTCATCGGCGGCGTGCTCGGCCTGCGGGTTGAGCCCGAGCTGCTCAGGCTGCTGGCCGCCGACCGTCAGGTCGTACTCGTCACCGGCACGAATGGCAAGACCACCACTACCCGGCTGATCACTGCGGGGCTCGGCGCCCTCGGGCAGGAGGTCGCCAGCAACGCCTTCGGCGCCAACATGGAGGCGGGCCTGGCCTCGGCGCTTGGCCGCTCTCCGGACGCGCCGTACGCGGTCCTGGAGACCGACGAGCGGTACCTGCCGGCCGTGATCGAGGCCACGCGGCCTCGTGTCGTTGTGCTGCTCAACCTGAGCCGGGACCAGATGGACCGCGCCGCCGAGATCTGGCTCACTGCGCGCCGCTGGCGGCAGGCGCTCGGCAACGCCGACGGCTGCGTCGTCGTCGCGAACGCCGACGACCCGCTCATCGCCTGGGCCGCCTCGACGGCACCGCGTGTGACGTGGGTAGCCGCCGGCCAGCGCTGGCACGAGGATTCGTGGTGCTGCCCTGAGTGCGGCTCGCACCTACGGCGGGACGAGCTTGGCTGGCGCTGCGGTGAGTGCGGCTTCGCGCGGCCGTCGACCCGCTGGGTGCTGAGCGGGGATTCGGTGATCGACGACTCCGGCCAGCTCCGCGAGCTCGCGCTGGCCTTGCCGGGCCGGGCGAACGCATCAAACGGCGTTATCGCGCTCGCCGTCGCGAGCCATTTCGGCGCCACGGTCGACCAGGCGCTGCCGCGCTTGCGCGGAGTCAAGTCCGTCGCCGGCCGCTACACGCAGGTGCAGCGGCATGGTCGGCTCGTTCGCCTGCTGCTGGCGAAGAACCCGGCCGGCTGGCTTGAGGCGTTTGACGTGCTCGCGCCGATTCCGGTGCCGGTGCTGCTCGCCGTCAACGCGCAGACTCCCGACGGCAAGGACACGTCCTGGCTCTGGGACGTCGATTACCGGGTGCTGCTTGGTCGGCCGGTGTACGTGGCCGGGGAACGGCGCCTGGACCTCGCCGTCCGGCTGGAAGCTGATCAAGTTCCTTTCGAGCTCGTCGACGGCATCGACGATGCGGTCGGCCGGGTCGCCGGCGGCGAGCTCGACGTCATCGCCAACTACACGGCGTTTCAGCAGATCCGGGCGATACTCGGCCGGACCGATTGATGCGGGAGACCGACCCGATGACCGATCGCATAGGACGGCACGCCGCGGCCCAGGACGTGACCGAGACGCTGATCCTGCCCGCTCAGCGCCAGCCCGATGCAAACGGGAACGGGGTATCCGGGCCTGGCGGCCCGGACCGGCTCGGCAACGGACGGCATGCGGCCGGCCGACCCGAGGACGGGGCCGTCCTGCCCGATCTTGCTTCAGCGGCGCGCACACACACGAGCGGCAGCGATAGCGCCCTGCGCTTGGTGTGGGTGTACCCGGACCTGCTGAGCACGTATGGCGACCGTGGCAACCTGCTTGTGCTCAGCCGGCGCGCCCGGCTGCGCGGGATCGAAGTCGATGCCATCGAGGTCAACTCGGACCAGCCGGTACCGCGTCAGGGCGACATCTACTTGCTGGGCGGCGGCGAGGACCTGCCGCAGATCCTGGCTGCGAACAGGCTGCGTACAGACGGCGGCCTGGCGGCGGCCGCCAGCCAGGGCTCAGTTGTCTTTGCCGTCTGCGCGGGCTATCAGCTCCTGGGTGACATGTTCGGCGGCGTCGAGGGCGAGCCGGTAGCAGGCCTCGGCGTCTTGGACATCAGCAGCGGACGCGGCGACCGGCGCGGCGTGGGTGAGCTCGTGGCAGACGTGGATCCGACGCTGAGCGTGCCGCGCTTCACCGGTTTCGAGAACCACCAGGGTGTCACCAAGCTCGGCTCCTTGGCCAAGCCGCTTGCGCAGGTCACCATGGGCGTCGGCAACGGCGATGGAACCGAGGGCGCGTACGCAGGCAAGGTCCTCGGCACGTACATGCACGGTCCGGCGCTCGCGCGCAACCCTGGCCTCGCTGACCTATTGCTGACCTGGGCGACAGGGCGCCTCGCGCCGATCGACCCCGAAGCTGAGGAATGGGCCAGCCAGCTCCGGGCCGAGCGGCTCGCAGCCGTGGGCATGTAGCGGGCCGCTCGGCGCAGATCCATTTAGGGTCGTCGGCGCTGATCTAGCCGGCCTTGAGCAGTTGATGGACTCGCTGGTGCGACAATCCGAGCACGTCACCAATGACACCCTGCGACAACTGCGCGTCAGCCATGGCGCGGATGACCTCACGGCGCGCTGTGTCCCGCTCGGCCCCGGCATGACGGTAGGCAACCTCACTGCGGGCTAGCATCTCAACCTCACGCGTGATGTCGCGGCCGTCGATGACGTACCGCCAAGTCAGATCGAAGCTGTCCGGGTCGGTGTCGGTTAGCCCGGCGATCAAGTCCCGGACCTCGACGTCCAGGTCGCTGAACCGCTCGACGTCGGTCACTCCGACCATCCGCGGCGGCAGGCCGGCGATGTCGGCGACCCACAGCCCGCTGTCGCGGGTCACGGTCACGTCGTAGCTGGTCATCGGTTCTCCATCCATCTGGCGCCGAAGAGGTCGGATAGTGCCTCCTCAAGCTCGGCCAGGAGTTTCCACGACAAGTCGCGCGGGTGGCCGGTCAGACCGAACCGCGCAACTTCGCTGCCGGTCGAGTCTTCCAGCGCGAAGACGCGGTGCGATCCTTTGCCGCGTCCAGGGAGCTCGCGGACGGTCAGGTCATTGGCACGGGCTTGTTTGCGGACAAGAGATAGCGCTCCGGCCGGCTTCATCTTCCGGTTCACCATGACGATAATTCTATTCCGCTAGAAACACAAGCGTCAATTCGGCTAGACCAGTCTACGTGCAGATTCACGAGAATCGGCGGCAAGAGGCCAGATCTCACGACTGCCAGCGAGAATTTCCCGCGACCTCTCCGAGCGCCGCTTGACGAGCTCAATGCGAAGCCCGCGGGCTGTTGATCACAGCTCCAAGAACTTCCCCCGGACCAGCCTTTGGAATGGCCTCAGTACACGAGCGCCTGCGCGCCGTCCGCGAGCACTTCGGCGACGAAAGTCGTGGCACCCGCGATCCGGACGCCGCTGACGACATCATCAGGGGCGATGTCGCGGCGGGCCGCGCACTGCGAGCACAACGTCACCGTCGCCCCGCCTAGCACGGTGGCCAGCAGCTCGGGCAGTGGAGTGGCGTGCGGCAGGGCCAGATCGGGGCATCCGTCGGGCAGCGCCATCCAGGACGCCTCGCCGGTGAGCCACAGCGATACCGGCACGCCGCTGACGACCGCCGCAGCGGCCACCGTGAGCGCCTGATTGCAGCGCTCCGGGTCATCCTTGCCGACGGTCACCTTCAGCACCAGGGAGCGCGGAGCCATGAACTGCACACTAGCGCGACCTGGGCACGCTGCGCCGCCGGGCGTGCCGGGGCAGGGCGTGCGCGCTGTGGCGCGTGCGCGGCAGGGCGTGCGCGGCGTGGCGGCCGTGCGCTTCGCGCCCAAGCTGCCTACACTCCGCAGGCATGACGGCAATGCTGAGCGGCATCATCCTGGTCGCAGGCTTCGGCCTCGTGGCCGCGGCCGGGCTGGTCCTCGTCGTAGCGCTGTACCGGATCAGCGGGCGACCGGCAGCCGTAGCTGACAGCAACCCCGGCGAGGCCGGCCCGGAAGGCGGTTAGCTAGCAGTGGATCCTGACAAGCCCGCCGAGGCGACGCCGGGCGGTCTGCCCGCGGAATTCGAGCTGCATCCGCAGCTAGCACCCGTACGCTTCCTCCTCGGCCGGTGGGAGGGTGCCGGAGTGGTCGGCTACCCGACCATCGAGAGCGCCAACTTCGGCCAGGAGATCAGCTTCAGCCATAACGGCAAGCCGTTCCTGATCTACGCCAGCCGGACGTGGCTAATCGAGCCAGACGGCACCATCGGCCGCCCGCTGGCGATGGAGACGGGGTTCTGGCGGCCCCAAGAGGACGGCGGCATCGAGGTCGTGCTGGCGCACCCGACCGGCATTACCGAGATCTACATTGGCCAGATCACCGGCACGAAGATCGAGCTCGCGACGGACGCTGTCGTCCGCACCGTTACGGCCAAGGAGGTTACGGCCGGCCGTCGACTCTACGGTCTTATCGGCGCCGACCTTGGCTGGGCCTACGACATGGCCGCGATGGGGCAGCCGCTCCAGTCGCACGTGTCGGCCCAGCTGAAGCGCGTGGGGTGAGGTCGGCGGGAGACGCTGAGGCGCACCGGTGGGCGAATCATGCCCGACGCTGCCTTCGGGAACGCGATCACGTCGCCGAGTTCCATGATCCGGGAGGATTCGACACAGCGGAGTGTGTCGGATCCTCCGCCCAAACGGCGCGCGACGAGCCGAGCAACGAGAACGAAGAAGCCCCCGGGCCTCTCCCGCGCAGACCCGCCACGCCGCGACCTTATCGATCGCACCGTGAAACAAGGCCCTTCGCGGGGACCGGCTGGACAGGGCCGGTCAGCCCGGGGGTCCGGTGTCTGCCGTGAATTTCGCCGGCCTCCGCCCTGACGGATCCTCCCCGCCCTGAGTAGCAGCCATGAGACAGCGACCCAAGTCAGATCAGGACCAGTCAGCTCGATTGAGCGGCCGGTGATGCGCTACTGCGGAGATACCCCGAGGAAGCGCTTCACGCAGGCGGCGGCTAGCGGACAGCCACCTCGCAAGTCCGACATCTATGCATACTGTTGGACCACCTCCTTTCCTGCGTTAGCCGAAACGCTACGTCACAGCGGCCTCAGCAGGCAAGCGTGTTATAGGCCGGGTCGTCATTAGACTCAGGAGCATGGTGGAGACCTGGGATGACACCCTGCGGGCCGGCGGCTACCGGGTGACCCCGCAGCGCCAGCTTGTGCTGGAGGCTGTCGCCCGGCTTGAGCACGCAACGCCCGAGGAGATCTACGGCGAGGTCCGGCAGACCGCCCGCGGCGTCAACGTCTCCACCGTGTACAGGACCCTCGAGCTGCTCGAGCAGCTCGGCCTGGTCCAGCACACCCACATCCATCACGGCGCCCCCAGCTATCACCTGGCCGAGCACGCTAAGCATGTCCACCTGGTCTGCCGCCAGTGCGGGCTGGTGACCGAAGTCGATCAGGCCGCCGTGGCGCCGCTAGTCGTCGCGCTCGAGGAACACGAGGGATTCCTGACGGACGTCGGGCATCTCACCGTGTTCGGCCTGTGCGCTGCGTGCCGCGCGTAGGTGAGTACCAAAAAAACACAACCAAAGAAAGGGGACGGGAACGTGGCCGAATCCACGCGCAGCCGTCCGCCCAGCCGATGAACAGCCCGCTGCTCACTGAGCCAGGAGCTGTCGCGGCCGCCGGGCCGGACGCGGGCGTCGCCGCACACTACGGAGATCCCTACGCCGAGCAGCGCGCCCTGGCGACCCGCTGGGGCGTAGTCGATCAGTCCCACCGCGGAGTGCTGCGGATCACCGGCGCCGACCGGCTGAGCTGGCTGCACAGCCTGACGACCCAGGACCTGGAGCATCTGGAGCCAGGCGCTGCCGCGGAGGCGCTCGTGCTGAGCCCGCAGGGCCATGTCGAGCACCAGCTCACGCTGACCGACGACGGGACAGCCGTCTGGGCCCACGTCGAGCCGGGCACCGCGACCGCCCTGCTGGACTTCCTCACGTCGATGAAGTTCATGCTGCGGGTCGACGCGCAGGATGTCTCCGCCGATTTCGCGGTCGTGAAACTGCTCGGCCCCGGCGTCCCGGCCGCGGACGCGACGCCGGAGGAGGCTCGCCTGGACACCGGATTCGGCACCGACCTGATCGTGCCGCGCAGCGAACTGGCCGGACGCGTTGCCGACTTGCGCACGGCCGGAGCTGGGCTCGCCGGCACCTGGGCGCTCGAGGCGCTGCGGATAGCGGCCGGCCGGCCCCGGCTTGGCCTCGACACCGATCACCGGACAATCCCGCATGAGGTCGGCTGGATCGAGACGGCGGTGCACCTCAGCAAGGGCTGCTACCGGGGTCAGGAGACAGTCGCCAGGGTGCATAACCTCGGCCACCCGCCGCGGCGGCTGGTTCTGCTGCATCTCGATGGCAGCGAGGATAAGCTGCCGGCGCACGGCGACCTGGTGCTGCTCGATGGAGCCAGCGTCGGCTTCACCGGATCGGCGGCCAGGCACTACGAGCTTGGCCCGATCGGCCTGGCGCTCGTCAAGCGCACGACGCCGGTCGACGCGACCCTGACAGTCGACGGCGTCCCGGCAGCGCAGGAGGTCATTGTTTCTCCGGATGCTGGCGCTAACATCCAGATTGAGCTCAAGCGTCAGCGCAGCGGCCTGATCAGCCGCGCTCGCGAGTAGCCTGGGCCGGCAGCGGACAACGTCGTTCCCTGGAGGTTTCCCGCAGTGCTGCGCCAAGCCCTCCTGGCCGTGTCGGCCAGTCATCAGATCCGCGACCTGATCATGGCGACGCCCGTCACCAGGGACGTCGTGGCGAGGTTCGTGGCGGGCGCGACCGCCGCCGACGCGCTGGCGGTCACCGAGCGGCTCGTCGCCGACGGCCGGCTCGTCACCGTCGACTTCCTCGGCGAGGACACCACCGATCCGGACCAGGCAGCGGCGGTGGCCGACGAGTACTTGCTTCTGCTTGGCCGCCTGGCCGCAGCCGGGCTGGCCGGCCATGGCCGCGCGGAGGTTTCGGTCAAGCCGACAGCGGTCGGACTGGGCCTTGCCGAGCACGGGGAAAAGACAGCGGCCGAGAACATCGCGCGCATCGCGACTGCGGCTCGCAACGCGGGCACTACGGTCACGCTCGACATGGAGGACAACCTCAGGGTCGATGCGACGCTGCGGCTCGTGGGCGAACTGCGGGCCGATTTCCCTGATCTTGGCTGCGTCATCCAGTCCTATCTACGGCGCAGCGCTGACGACTGCAGCGACCTGGCAGTCGCCGGGTCCCGCGTCCGCCTGTGCAAGGGCGCCTACCAGGCGCCCGACGGCGTCGGCCTAGCGAGCCGGGCCGAGGTTGACCAGAGCTACGCGCGGTGCATGCGGATCCTCGTCGACGGCCCCGGATACCCGATGCTGGCCACTCACGACCCGCGCCTGATCAGGATCGCGGGACTCAAGGCCGATATGGCAGGGCGCGCGGCTGACAGCTTCGAGTACCAGATGCTCTATGGCATCCGGCCGGCCGAGCAGGCGAGGCTGGCCGGCTCAGGTGCCCGCATGCGGGTCTACCTGCCGTACGGCAGCGACTGGTATGGCTACCTGGTCCGCCGGCTAGCCGAGCGGCCAGCGAACCTGGCCTTCTTCCTGCGGGCCCTCGGCTCCCAGCACTAGGACCAGCGTGGTGGTCGGGTGTACCCGCGGCTGATGGCGCTGGTTGCGGAAGTGTCGGGGTGTCCCCCCGGCTGTGGTGGTCGTCGGTGGATGTCCCCCGACTGTAGGCTGCCGAGATGATCGCCATTCTCGGCGCGGGCAGGATGGGCGAGGCGCTGGCCTCGGGTTTGCTCCGCGCCGGTGTCGTTTCGCCGGACCAGATCTTCGCGGCAGCGCGTCGCGCTGACCGTGCCCAGCAACTGCGCGATGAGTACGGCATCGAGGTGATGTCCGCATCCCAGGCGGCAGCGAAGGCGCAGACGCTGGTCATCGCCGTCAAGCCGCAGGATATGGACGCTCTGCTCCTTGAGATTAGCCCAGTCGTCACCCCCGATCATCTCGTCATATCAGTCGCGGCCGGGATCACGACCTCGTTCATCGGGCGCAGGCTCGCCGCCGACGTTCCGGTAGTGCGCGTGATGTCCAACACGCCCGTCCTGGTGGATCAGGCCATGAGCGTCATCTCGCCAGGTCCGCACGCCACCGAAGAGCACCTGCGCAGGGCGGAGGAGCTGCTGCGGCCCGTCGGCAAGGTGCTTCGGATCCCCGAGTCCCAGCAGGATGCCGCCACGGCGTTGTCCGGCAGCGGGCCCGCATATGTGTATTTCCTCGTCGAGGCCATGGTGGATGCGGGCATCCTGCTCGGCATGCCGCGCCAGAACGCGCTGGAGATGGTGAAGCAAGCGGTCTACGGCGCGGCCACAATGCTCATGGAGTCCGGTGAGCATCCAGTGCTCCTGCGCGAGGCCGTCACGTCGCCCGGCGGGACTACCATCAACGCGATCCGCGAGCTTGAGCGGCATGGGGTGCGTGCCGCCGTGCTCGCCGCCATCGAGGCCGCCAGGGACCGCGGGCGCGAGCTTGGCGCGGGCTAGCCGTTCCTTCGATCACCCGGTTGTGTAACCCCGCGTCACCTATGTGAGTCCTGAGTATGGCTGGCCGTAATGGCATCGGAATGGCGCCTGAGGTTCGTGTCACCGTCCGGCGCCGACGCGTTCACCTGGGGATATGCCGCGATCTCAGCGCATCGACGGTGATCGGGCTCGGTGGCGCCGAAATGGCAGGGCTCGCACGGGGTTGCCCTTTTCCATACAGGACTTACGCTGGAGACGGGCGTGACTGATGCGCCGGGTCTCGCGTGGCGTACCAGTTCGGTCGGAAGAGGGCTTTCAATGGCAGCAGACGCTACTCCGCTCAACGAAGTCAGGTTCCTGACCGTGGCCGAAGTGGCCGCGATCATGCGTGTTTCCAAGATGACTGTCTACCGACTCGTTCACTCAGGCGAGCTTGAGGCGATCCGGGTCGGGCGCTCGTTCCGGGTGCCCGAGCAGGCGGTGACCGGGTACCTGCGCGAAGCGTTCGTGGGGGCAGGCTGACTGCGCCTTCGGCGCAGACCGCAATGGCGAGATGCCGGGCGATGCCGGGCAATGGGGCCAAGCGGAGGTACGCTGTGGCGTTGGCATGTGCCCGGCCGCCGGATGTGGCGAGCATGGAACGCGGACATGCCCGTCAGCCAGAAGGCAATTGAGGGTGGTTTTGTGGGTTCAGTCATCAAGAAGCGACGCAAGCGCATGGCGAAGAAGAAGCACCGCAAGCTGCTCCGCAAGACGCGCGTCCAGCGCAGGAACAAGAAGTAGCCTCCCGGCCGGCTGGACAGTTCGCCGGCCCGGGCCGAGGCTTGTGGCTCGTGCGGCCATGATTGTGCAGCCATGATGGTGAGGACATGAGTGGACAACCGTGACCGCCGACCAGCCCGCCGAACCGCCGGGCTGGCGGCGGCGACTGGCGGCCGCCGCGGAGTTCACCAGTCGCCGTCTCGCCGGCGACTTCGAGGTTGATCAGTTCGGCTTCGATCCCGAGCTGAACTCGGCCCTGCTGATGCCGACGGCGCTCGCCCTGTACCGGAACTGGTTCCGGGTCCAGGCACGGGGGATCGCCAACATCCCGGACAGCGGGGCAGCACTGGTCGTGGCGAACCATTCGGGTGTGCTGCCGCTGGATGCCATCATGCTTCAGGCGGGCGTCTTCGCCGATCATCCGGCCAAGCGCAACCTGCGGTTGCTTGGGGCCGATCTGGTGTACACGCTGCCGGTGCTGTCGTCGCTGGCACGCCGAAGCGGGCACACTCGGGCAGATCCCGCCGAGGCGCGGAGTCTGCTGGGCGCTGGCGAGCTTGTCGGCGTATTCCCGGAGGGCTTCAAGGGCATCGGCAAGCCGTTTAGTGATCGGTACCGGCTGCAGCGCTTCGGCCGTGGCGGGTTCGCGCGGACGGCGCTCCAAGCCGGCGTGCCGATCATTCCCTGCGCCATCGTCGGGGCCGAGGAGATCTATCCGATGCTCGGCAACTCCACCGCCATCGCCAGAGCGCTGCGCCTGCCGTACTTCCCGCTGACGCCGCTGTTCCCCTGGCTGGGCCCGTTGGGCGCGATTCCGTTGCCGTCAAATTGGATCATCGAGTTCTGCCAGCCGGTCGCGACGTCCAGACGGCCACTGGCCGAACCGGACGAGGACCTGGTCGCGTGTCTTGCCGAGCGCGTCCGGGACACCATCCAGGACAAGCTCGACGAGCTTGTCGTCGTACGCGGCCCGGCTTTCGGCTAGCGCTAACCCGCCGCTCGCCGCCGCCGGAACGCGAGCCTCGCGGCCATGCCGCCAGCGACCGCCCCGGCACCCGCGGCCATCGGCAGGGCGATCATGGTCACGCGGCGCCCGGACCGGAACTCATGCACCGGCCAGTTCCTGCTGCGCGCCTGCTTCAGCAGATCGCCGTCAGGATTGACAACGCTCGGATGCCCGACGAGCTCCAGCATGGGCAGATCGTTCGACGAGTCGCTATAGGCGCTGGATCGGGCCAGATCAAGGCCCTCACGCTCGGCTAGTGCCTGCACGGCCGCCGCCTTGGCATCGCCGTGCAGAAGGCCGCCGACCAGCCGGCCGGTGTAGACGCCATCGGAGGTCTCGGCCACAGTCCCGAGGGCTCCGGTAAGCCCGAGCCGTCGCGCCAGAATGTTCGCGAGCTCCACCGGCGTCGCGGTTACGAGCCATACTCGCTGCCCTGCCGCCAGGTGCTGGCGGGTCAGCTCCCTGGCACCCTCCCAGATGCGGTCGGCCATGGTGTCGTCGTAGATCTCCTCGCCTAGCGCGACGACGTCTTCGACACGCTGACCTGCCACGAAGGCAAGCGCCGCTTCCCTAGCTGCGTCGATGTGATCGGCATTCTCGGCGCCACGCAGGCGGAAGGCGAGCTGGCCCCAGGTGAGTCGGAGCAGGTCCCGCGGCCCGAACATCTTGCGTGCGGCCAAGCCGCGGGCGAAGTGATAAATGGACGCGCCGCGCATCAGGGTGTTATCCACATCAAAGAAGGCGGCGGCCGTCGCATCGGGCAGCGGCGGCGCGAGCTCGACATCAGCCGCCGCGGCCGAGGCCTCGCCGGCGAGGACCTCTGGGCTCTTCCTGGCCAGGCCCAGCCTCGCGAACGCACCGGACCGGCTGCTAGCACGGGGCCTGCCCGCCAGGTCGGACTCGCCGCTCATGAAGCCGAGCCTACCGGCGGCGGACCAGCGCTTTCAGCGCGGTGCGCCGCCATCGCCGAGTCGTCAACGAGTGGCTACCTGGCAGCCTCGCCGCGGTCGCGCTGCCGCTACCGGCAGCGGCATGCCCAGCAAGCAGCGGCGGCGGCGGCCGCGGCCACGTCGAGCAGGCGAGTCGCGTGCGCGCAGGTCAGGCCTTTGGTCACATCATCGGGCCGAGTCGTGCACCATAGGCAGCGATGCATATTTCTCTGGCCTTCTCCGGCATTGGCGCGATCGTGGCCGCGATCGGCGGCGGCGTGCTGCTTGCGCGCTGCTTCCGCCAGCCGCGCGGCGACCTCATCGCCTTCTCGATCGCGCTCATCGGCCTGCTCATCAGCCTTGGCTCCCAGGCACTGGGCTACCTGTCCGGGTTCGACGGCGCGATGTTCCGTGCGATGGAGCTGGGCGGCCAGGTGATCGCGCCGCTTGCGCTCATCCTCGGACTGTCCGAGATCGCCGCCAGGAGCGGTGCGGTCAGATTCTGCGCACGTCTGTATATCCCGGCGCTAGCTCTCGTCGCTGTGGTCGTCCTCACCATGGACCAGCTCGCCCAGACCACGTTCAGCAAGAAGTGGCCGGACCCGGCGGCGTTCTATCAGACGCCGCCCAACTACGTGCTGGAGTTCGCCATCGGGCCGGTGACCGCGCTGGTCGCGGTCATCGCCGTCGCAGTCGTGGCGTACCGGGCGGGCCAGCCTGGCTGGAACGTAGTGCTGCCTGCGCAGCTGATGGCCGGCGCGGCCGCCCTGCTGCTCGCTTATCCCGCGCTTGCCGAGCTCGCCGCCTATCAGGCCAAGATCCACCTGCCCGTCGCCTCTGTTTTCGCCCTCCTCGAGACCGCTGCGGCTGTGCTCACGTGGCTGGCCGGGGCGCGCGCCGGGCGTGTGCCGCTGGCCTCGCGGCCCGCCCGGGACGGCGCCTGGTCCTACGAGGACGACCAGGCGGCAGACTTCGGGCGACCCGACAAGACCGGAGACTTCGCGCGATTCGAGCCCGCCACGGACGGCGGCGTGTATCGGGGCGGTGGCCTGTACCGGCCGGACCCGGCTGGCCGCGCCGGGGCCAGGAGCTATGAGCGCGACGACGAGGCAGACCTGGACTGGCGTGGCGACGGGTCACGTAGCGGCCATGACGATGACTGGGGCGACGCCTCGCGGGCCGAGCCGCAGGACTGGCGCAGCGGGTCGGGCCGCGATGAGTGGGGCGCTGACCAGCAGCGGAGTGGGTATGAGACGCCGGACTTCGCGACCGGTGACTTCGTGTCTGGCGACTATGCCACCGGCGACTTCAGCTCCGATGACCAGCAGTACCAGGACGATCTTGGGAGCCGGGCGGCAGCCGGTGCTGCGAACGACCCTGGCAAGTCCCGCAACGCCGACATCCTTGGCGGAGCCAGCCACCCTGGGGAGGACGGCGCGCGGGCGCAGCTCTTCGGCCAGATAGCCATCTTTACGCTGCTGGAAGACCGCGTGGCGGAGTTCGACCTGCTGACGGGCCGCGTCGTCGACCAGGTCCGCAGCCGGGAGCCTGACACGCTGGTGTTCATCGTGCACGCGGTCCCCTCGGCTCCCATGCAGCGCATCCTTTATGAGGTGTACCGCGATCGGGCCGCCTATCAGTGGCATACGCAGCAGCCGCACGTGCAGCAGTTCGAGGCCGACAAGCGCCCGTACGTGCTGGCCACCAACGTCATCGAGCTCGGCCTCCAGCAGGCCAAGGTCTCGCCGTTCCCGTCGGTCTCTGACTTGTTCAGCGAGCCTGGATATGACACGGCTGGCTTCGAGCGGCCGGATTACCTGCGCGACTATGGCCGGACGTCTGCGCAGCCGGGCAGCGGTTCGCGGGAGTACCGGTGAGCGCTAACCGGCCAAGCACCGCGGCACCCCGTGCCACCTCTAGGCAGCCGCGTGCCACCGCCAGGCAGCCCCGTGCCACCCCTAACCAGCAGAGCGCCTGCCTGCGCCTCGCATCACCTTGCTGTCGCGCCCTGGGTGTCACCTCTGCGATGACGCGCGCTCGGTGATCGCCACCGTCGCTGCGGAGCTCGGGCGTCGGCTGGGACGAGCGCGACATCACCGACTCGGCCGCCGATCTGGCGCAGTACTCGGACATGATCCCGGTCACCTTTGTTGATGGGGTACAGCACGACTTCTGGCGAGTCAGCCCGGCGCGGCTGCGGGCTGCGCTGCTGGCCTGACCAGGACGCCCCACCTGACGTGCGCCGACTTTGTGCAAACGTTCACAAGGGCGTACGGTGGACAGCGAAATCGCACCCGTGCATCCCCGACCACGGGCGCCGCCAGATCGAGTCCCAGGAGTCCTGGCGCATGTCCCGCCGCCCCTCGTCGGCTAGCCGCCCAGCCTCCGCCAGCCCGGCTCAGGCAGCTCGGCTCAGGCCAGCACAGGTCAGGCCGGGTCGGCAAAGGCCGGTGCTGGCCACGGCATCCCCGACGCCACTGTGGCGCGTCTGCCCATTTACTTGCGCGCCTTGTACGGGCTCGCTGATCACGAGGCCGCTACCGTCTCCAGCGAAGAGCTCGCCGCCGCAGCCGGAGTCAATTCGGCCAAGCTGCGCAAAGACCTGTCTCATCTGGGGTCATACGGGACCCGCGGTGTCGGTTATGACGTCGACTACCTGATCTACCAGGTGTCCAGGGAACTCGGCCTGACCCAGGACTGGCCCGTGCTCATCGTCGGTGCCGGAAACCTAGGCCGCGCCCTGGCCAATTACGGCGGATTCGCCTCGCGCGGTTTCCGGATCGCAGCGCTTGTTGACTGTGATCCGGGAGTCGTCGGCACCGTGATCGCGCGGCACACGGTACGCAGCGCCGCCGATATCGAGGACGTGATCCGCCGCTTCGATGTCTCCATCGGCGTGATCGCGACTCCTGCGACAGTGGCGCAGAATGTCTGCGATCGGCTGGTGGCAGCGGGTGTCACGAGCATCCTGAACTTCGCGCCAGTCGTGCTCAGCGTGCCATCCGGCGTCGATGTGCGTAAGGTCGATCTGTCGATCGAGTTGCAGATCCTCGCGTTCCACGCGCAGCGGCGCGGAGGGGGCGGTCATGAGGCTACGCTTCCCGGTCGTCGGCTGGAGAGCGTGCCAAGGGGGGACCTGGGCTTGAGCGTCGCCGCCGAACTGGGTGCGAACGGGAGACTAGATGTGGCCGCCGGCCTGGCGGCTGCCGGTTCCCGCGCGGCGGATGGCGGATCTGATGACGGGACAGCTGACTACACGACAGGGGTGCAGGCGGTAGGCACATGAGCGTTCTGGTGGTCGGACTCAGCCACAAGGGCGCGCCGCTGGCGACGCTTGAGCGTGTCGCCCTGAGCGGCGACGCGCTGGACAAGCTCCTGCACGATGTCGCCAGGGCAGACGACGTCGCGGGCGCGCTTGTGCTCAGTACCTGCAACCGGGTTGAGATCTACGCCGAGGTCGGCAAGTTCCATGGCGCGGTTGCGGCGATTTGCGAGCTCCTGTCCCGGCACTCGCATGTCCCGCCTGCTGAGCTGACGCCGTGCCTGTACGTGCACTACGAAGACCGTGCGGTGCAGCACCTGCTCGCTGTGGCGTGCGGCCTTGACTCGATGGTCGTCGGCGAAAGCCAGATACTCGGCCAGCTGCGCCAGGCGCTGCACGTTGCCAGACAGCACGGCACGCTCGGCCGTACGCTCTCTGAGCTCGGCTCCCTTGCACTGCGCGCGGGCAAGCGCACGCATACGGAGACAAGCGTTGGCGCGGCGGGCGCCAGCCTGGTCAGTGTCGGTCTTCAGGCCGCAGCACGCCAGTTCGGCTGACGGGTCCGCCGGGATGGCCGCGCTGGAGGGCCGTCGCGTCCTCGTCGTCGGAGCTGGATCCATGAGCGGCCTCGTGGTGGCCAGCGTCACCAGGGCCGGTGCAGCGGAACTGACGGTCGCGAGTCGGACCAGGCACCGTGCCGAGCGGCTTGCCGCGTCGGGAGGGGGCCGGGCTGGCGACATGGCTGGCCTCGTCGACCTGATGGCTGCCGCGGATCTGGTTGTGACCTGTACTGGCGCATCTGGCCACGTCATCTCGGCCGAGACAGTGCAGGATGCGCTGCAGCGCCGGGCGGTTCCAGGTGCACCCCTCGTGTTCCTGGACCTGGCGATGCCGCGCGACGTCGATCCGGAAGTGGGCAGCCTCGACGGTGTCGCGCTGACTGATCTGGAGACGCTCGCCGGCGATGACCAGGCGGCCGTGCAACCAGGCGAGGCCGAGGTGGCCGAGGTGCGCCGCATCATGGCCGAGGAGTTGGCCGCACACCTGTCGGCCAACCGCGCGGCCGCCGTGACCCCGACGGTCGTCGCGCTGCGCGCCAAGGCGGCCAGCGTCGTCGACTCGGAACTGGCCAGGCTCGCGGGCAGGGTCGGCCTCGACGGCGCCGCGATGGCCGAGGTGGAGAAGTCAATGCGCCGCGTCACGGACAAGCTGCTGCACGACCCGACGGTGCGCGTCAAAGAGCTCGCCGGCTCGCCGGGCGCCGATTCATACGAGGACGCGCTGCGCGTGCTATTTGATCTCGATCAAGCAACCGTGCAGGCTGTGGCACAGGCCGACGCTGATCTGGCTGGCTGGCCGCAGTCAGCCACCGACCGGGAGGAGGGGCGATGAGCCGCGCACCAATTCGTCTCGGCACGCGCCGCAGCCCGATGGCGGTCACCCAATCTCGGGGGGTTGGCGACGCCATCACCGCGCGGACGGGGCGCGAGGTCGAGCTTGTCGGGATCGAGACGGCCGGCGACAAGAGCCGGGAGCTGATCACTCAGATAGGCGGCACCGGCGTGTTCGTCAGCGCGCTGCGGACCAGCCTGCTCGCTGGCGACGTAGACATCGCTGTGCACTCCCTGAAGGACCTTCCGGTTGGGCCGGCCGAGGGGATCACGCTGGCCGCCGTGCCCGAGCGGGACGACCCACGGGACGCGCTCGTCGGCCAGAACGGGGCGAAGCTGGCGGACTTGCCGGCTGGCGCGAGGATCGGGACGGGTTCGCCGCGCCGGGCCGCGCAGTTGCTCCTGCTGCGGCCCGACATCTACCCCGTTCCCGTCCGTGGCAACGCTGGCACGCGCCTGGCCAAGGTCGAGACAGGGGAGCTGGCTGCTGTGGTTCTTGCCCATGCTGGGCTTGCCAGGATCGGTCGGCTCGACGCGGTATCCCAGGTCTTCGAGCCCGACGAGATGCTGCCGGCTGCCGGCCAGGGCGCACTCGCGGTTGAGTGCAACGCGGGCAGGGAAGACCTCGTTGCGTTGCTCGGCTGCATTGACGACGCCGTCAGCAGGGCGGCGACAACGGCAGAGCGCAGCCTGCTTGGCGGACTTCAGGCAGGCTGTGCGGCGCCAGTCGGCGCATATGCCGCCGGAACAGACATACTTCGGCTGAGCGGCGTCGTCGTCGCAGCCGACGGGGGGATGGCGCTTCGCGGCAGCGCGAGCGGCGCACTGGCGCAGGCCGAGATGATGGGCCGCCAGATGGCTGCCGATCTGCTCAGCCGGGGCGCGGGACGGTATATGGCAGTGTCCGGTGGACACCTCAGCAGCGGGGACGATGACAAGTGAACCCCACACCGACAACCGGAAAGCTCGGCAGGCAGGCCAAGGCGGCGACCGATAGGGCGGGTGGGCGATCCGCCAGCCACACGGCGGACACGCACGTGCCCGGGTGGGTCGCATTTGTCGGCGCCGGGACAGGCGATGAGAGTCTCCTGACGGTTCGGGCGGCAGCCCTGATTGGCCGCGCGGACCTGGTGATCGCGCCCCAGTGGCTCGGCGAGCGGCTGGGCCACCTGTTGAAGCCCGGCGCCTCGCTGGCGGATTCGGACGCGCAGCTCGTGGACCCCAAGCTGCTCACCAAGGCTGCCAAGGCCGGCCAGCTCGCGGTGCGGCTCTACGCCGGCGACCCGTTCCTGTTCGGCAGCGCAGCCGCCGACGCTGCTGTCTGCGCCAAGGCCCGCGTGCCCTTCGAGATCGTGCCCGGCGTGTCGCCGGCCGCGGCAGTGCCTTCCTACGCCGGTATTCCGCTGACCACCGATATGACCGGCGACGTCCGGATCATCAATGCGGGCGAGGTCAGCCGGGTCTCGGTCACCGACGGGACGCTAGTCATCCTGGGTGCCGAGACCGGGCCCGTCGACCTCGGCAAGATGCTCATCGCCAACGGCTGGTCGGAGAGCGCGCCGTTCGCCATCACCTGGAACGGCACAACGACCGAGCAGCACACGGTTGTCGGCACGCTCGGCTCAATCGCTGCTGACCTGAAGGCTGCGGGCGTGAGCCTGCTGACCGCGCACGGCCCGGCCGTCGCGGTGGTCGGCGACGGTGTGACCGCCCAGGCGGCGCTGTCCTGGTTCGAGACCAAGCCGCTGTTTGGCTGGCGCGTGCTCGTCCCGAGGACCAAGGAGCAGGCCGACGAGGTCTGCGACCTGCTGCGCGCTCGCGGCGCCGTGCCCGAGCAGGTGCCGACCATCGCGGTTGAGCCGCCCCGAACGCCACAGCAGATGGAACGGGCAGTGAAGGGCCTGGTCACTGGCCGCTACCAATGGATCGGCTTCACCTCGGTGAACGCGGTCCGCGCCATCAGGGAGAAGTTCGAGGAGTACGGCCTCGACGCCCGGGCTTTTGCGGGAGTGAAGGTCGCGGCCGTCGGCGAGCAGACTGCGAGGGCACTCCGCGAGTTCGGGATCATGCCGGACCTGATTCCCGAGGGCGAGCAGTCGGCTGAAGGCCTGGCCGACGCCTGGCCTGCGTATGACGACATACTCGATCCGATCAACCGCGTTCTGCTGCCGCGGGCCGACATCGCGACCGAGACGTTGCTGTCGAAGCTGACCGAACTGGGCTGGGAAGCCGAGGACGTCACCGCGTACCGGACAGTTCGCGCGGCGCCGCCGCCCGCGCCGATCAGGGAGGCCATCAAGGGCGGTGGCTTCGATGCCGTCCTGTTCACCTCGTCCTCCACGGTGCGCAACTTGATCGGCATCGCCGGCAAGCCGCACGCAGTGACGGTCATCGCGGTGATCGGTCCGCAGACGGCGAAGACCGCGGCCGAGTTTGGACTGCGCGTCGACGTGGTCGCGGCGAAGCCGTCGGTCGCGGCGCTGGTCGAGGCGCTGGCGGCGCACGGCGCCGGTGTCCGGGACGCCGCCATCGATGCGGGGGAGCCGGTCCGCAAGCCAAGCGAGCGCCGCCGCGGCGCGCGCCGCCGGATCAGGTAGCGCATTTGGCCGCCAGGTATCCCGCTTCCCGGCCGCGGCGGCTACGCCGAACGCCTGCGCTGCGCAGGCTCGTCGCGCAGGTCACCGTCCGGCCGTCGAGTCTGATCCTGCCTCTCTTCGTCAAGGAAGGCATCAGCGCGCCGCAACCGGTGGCGTCCATGCCCGGCGTTGTCCAGCACACCAGGGGGAGCCTGGTCAAGGCAGCGGTCGACGCGGTCGACGCGGGCGTGGGCGGGCTGATCCTGTTCGGCATCCCGGCGGCAAAGGACGGGACCGGCTCAGAAGCCGACAACCCGCGCGGCATCGTCCAGCTGGCGCTGGCTGACCTAGCCGCTGAGGTGGGTAACGACACGGTGCTGATGGCTGATCTGTGCCTGGACGAGTACACCGACCACGGCCACTGCGGGGTCTTGACCGCGGCCGGCGAGGTCGACAACGATGCGACACTCGAGCGCTATCGGTTGATCGCGCTGGCGCAGGCGGACGCGGGGGCGCACGTCGTCGCCCCGAGCGGGATGATGGACGGCCAGGTCGGCGCTATCCGGTCGGCACTCGACGCGGCCGGCCACGGTGACGTCGCCATCTGCGCATACTCGGCCAAGTACGCCTCGGCCCTGTACGGGCCATTCCGGGACGCGGCCGAGTGCGCGCCGCAGTTCGGCGACCGGTCGGCTTACCAGCAAGACCCGGCCGCAGCAAAGGATGGCCTGCGCGAGGCGCTGCTCGATGTCGACGAAGGCGCTGACATCATCATGGTCAAGCCTGCGCTCGCCTACCTGGATGTGATCAGCCAGGTGTCGGCCGCGGTGCCGGTCCCGGTGGCTGCCTACCAGGTCAGCGGCGAGTACTCGATGGTGGAAGCGGCCGCCGCCAACGGCTGGCTGGACCGGGACAGGACGATCATGGAGACCCTGACATCAATCACCAGGGCAGGCGCCGACATCATCCTGACGTACTGGGCGCCGAGGTCGCGCGCAGGCTGAGCTGACCCAGGGTAGTCCAGGCCGGTCGGCTCGTGCGGGCCGAACGGCCAGTACTCAAAGAGCCCCGTTCCCATGACCGTATGCCCTTTCTCGGTGCACTCGAAGGCGGCCACGCTGTCGATCATTCCCCACATCCGGGCCTTGTCCTCCGGCCTGGACAGGTCGTAGCTGACGCCCTGGACGACCAGTTCGGCGCCCTGGTACATGCCGTGCTTCCAGTCGGGCTCCAGTCCGTATCCCGTCCCCACCATGAGGGAAACGGGCAGGATCGGCCGGACTGTCACCTCGAGCGGCTCGCCGTCCGGCGGGCTGAACGCGATGGTGGCGACCTGCACTTCGCGCGTGCCAGGGATGTATCGCGGCCGGTACTCGGGCCTTCCGAGCTGCTGGGGCACGCGGCTGGGCGTGCTCGGGCCAGATCCGCACTGCCTCCTCCAGGACCCTGGCCCCGGCCGTGTCCTCCTGGACGATGGTCAGGATCGAGAACTCCTCGAACTGCATGGGGGCGTACATCCAGTAGAACTGCGCCGGGTTACGGGCCTGAATGCCGGGCGGTTCACTCTCGCCAACCGGCCGCACGCCCCAGGACCTGTCCCGTGAGCCTTGCCAGCGTTCCGGCGTGACAGTGAACTCCTCGCCGCCGCTGCGTATGTAGCCGGACCACCTGCCCGTCTGGGCAAGCCGGACAGAGTCAAAGATCACCCGTTCTTGCTGGCGGATGAAGTGCCTCGGCTCGGCCTGGGCCGGGATGACGCCGTCCCAGGTCAGATCGAAGTCCAGGTCGTGGTCGTTCGGCTCGAGCACGACGCGGAGTCGGCGAAGTCCTTCGATGACCTCGACCTTGAACGGGCCGACGGAGGTGTCCATCCGGTCGGCGCCGAGCTCGCGAGACGCGCGCACGACCCGGTGCGTATCCCCGTGCCGCGCCAGCGCGAAGGCGTCGGTGACGCCCAGGTTCGGATACTGGCCCATGCCGATGATCAGCATCAGCTCATCGGTGCCGGCGTGGCAGTTGAAGTAGTACCGGTCGTAGAAGTTGCGATCTGAGGTCGCCGGGTACCGGATCGGCTGAGCGACCTGGTGAACGGGATAGTCGTCGAGTGGCGACAGCGTCATTCGGGCTCTCCGTGGTGCCTCAGCCGGCTGGTCAGCGGTTGCGTTTAGCTCAGCGGGTTGGTCAGCTCGCCGCCGGGCGGCGGCAGGCCAAGGATCTTGGCGAGCAACTGCGTGGCCGTGTTGTTGTAGGGGAAATCGTTGTCAGGCGGCACGAGTTCGTAGTGGATGAACAGCTGACCGATCCGAGCCATGACGACGGCGAACTTCATCGCTGACAGCACCTCGTAGTAGTCCATGTGCGCCATCAGGCGGCCGGTGAGCTGCTGGTACCTCTCAATGGTCGCCGCCGCATCGGGGAAGCCGGCCAGCCGGGCGACCCCGACCCCTTCGCTGTGGTGACGGTCGAGCAGCAAGAACCAGGCCAGGTCCTCTTCTGGCTGGCCGAGCGTGGCCATTTCCCAGTCGAGTACCGCGGTCGGTCGTCCGCCTGAGTAGATGATGTTGCCGATCCGTGAGTCACCCCACAGCAGGACCGGATCGGAGTCCTCAGCCGGCCGGTGCTTGTGCAGCCAGGCCAGCGCTGCCTGCGCGACCGGAACTTCGCCCGTATAAGCCCAGTCGAGGTAGTGCTCGTAATAGGCGAGGCGTTGCCGGAGCCCGGTCGGGCCGTAGCTGACTTGATCGACGAAGTCCAGTCCGAGATGAGCGACGTCGAGCGCGTGTACTTGAGTCAGAATGCTGACGCCCGACCACCACATGCGCTCGCGCTCGGCCGGACTCACCTCGGTGACCCAGCCGCCGGTGTGGTACGGCGGCATGTCGGTCGGGACGTCACCGTCGACCCTGCTCATCACGTAGAAGGGTGCACCGAGCACAGCAGGGTCGGGCTCATGCCAGTGCACGACCGGGACGGGGATCTGAGTCTTGGCGAGGATGCGCAACAACCTGAACTGCTCGGCGAACCTCGGCTCCGGAAATATCTGGAATCCGGTCGGCGCCACCTTGGCGACCAGCCGCTCGCGGCGTCCGCTTGCCTCGCCGCTCTCGTGCCAGGTTGCGTCGAACATGAGGGTCTCGGCAGAGAAGCCGGTGTTCGCCGGCGTCTGAACAGCATCGACCACGACGCTGTCCGCGGTCGGCAGCTGATGAGCAAGCCACGCTTGCAGGATCTCCCGCGTCACCTCGGGGTCGCGCTGATCCGGTACCGGCACGTGAGCGTCTCCCGCCTTGGCTGCAGTTACAGCTAGGAAGTGAAACACGTTCTACACGTTGACTAGCTGACCGTCAACGCGCTGCAGCGCGGACTGGATATGGGGACTAATTATCACCATCCAGACGCGCTCCGTCCCTTAGACTCATCACGCTCGTTCAGCAAAACGACGGGCGTTCCGCCGACGTTCGGGATATACGTTGCGTGACGAACTCGCAACAGAAAGTTGAATGGCGGTCACTGCCGCGACTCTAAGGGAAGCTTGTTGATCACTGAGGACGTGCCGCCCGGCGCCCAATTGGGCGTCACCGACGGGAACGGGCATTTCCTGCGGCAAGTCAGGGTCACCCCGGACGACCAGTCGGCAAACGGCGGTCTTTCGGGCCGCACGGCCGGGTCGGCCAGCCGGGGGCGCCATGCCGCACCGGTGCCACCTAGCGAAGGCCACGGCAAACGGTTCTCGACCTTCTCTGCGATCGGCGCCGCCGTATTTGTCCTGGGCGTTGCTTTGCAGGCCGTGCTTACCGGTCGGCTGAAGGTCCCTGCTCTCGGTTCATACCTGGTGCAGGCCGTCGTCTCCGTCGAGATCAGCTTTCTGCTCAACCGGTGGCTAACCTGGCGAGACCGAGATACCCCGTTCTGGCACGCCTTCGTGCGATTCAATATTCAGAAGACCGTGACTATCGCGCTCAACTTCGCGCTCTATGCCGGGCTCCTCAGGCTTGGCTTCAATTACCTGATCGCGAACATCGTGCTCACGATCGTGTTCACGGTGGTGAACTACGCCGCTGGCGACAAGCTAGTGTTCAGCCCGCGCAAGGCGCGATCCGAAGAGGTGGCGGCGGCGGAGCCACGGACCGCGCCCCTGCCTGCTATCCAGCTCTCCGGTCCGCCTGTCAGCGTGGTCATCCCGTGCAGAAACAATGCCGCGACGATCGGTGATGCGATTGAGTCGCTGCTCGATCAGGACTACCCAAACCTCAGCGAGATCATTCTGATCGGGGGACCGGACGACACAACCTGGGACGGGCTTTCGGGCATAGATGACCCCCGCCTAACGCTGATCGAGCGCGCCGCGCCGCCCGGCGTTCGGGATGCGAACTTCAAGCGCGACGTCGGGATCAAGATGGTCGGCAGTGATCTGGTCGCGCTCGTCGACAGTGACATCGTGCTGCCGAGTGACTGGATGAGCAGCGCGGTCAGCGCTCTGGAGGAATCTGGGGTCAGCTGCGTCACGGGCGGCATGAAGTCAATCCACAGTTCGTTCTGGGGTCGGTACACCGACAACACCGTCATTGGGGCCAAGACTCCCCGGATCGCGGCTTCGTACCTGGTCACTCACGAGAATTTTGGCGCCCGCGGGCGGAAACCGCCGATCACGGCCAACGCCTTGTTCACACGGGAGTTGTACGACCGTTGCGCGATCGACGCGACCTGGTCGCACGGCAGCCTTGAGGACTACGAATGGTTCTGGCGCGTGGTCAGATCCGGTTACTCGATCTTGGTCAGCCGGGACCTCTACGGTTGGCATTATCATCGCCGGGGCATCCGGGCGCTGGTCAAGGAGTACCGCCGCTCAGCTCGCGGCTGTGCGTATTTCATCAAAGCGCATTTGGACTGCCCGTTCGCCAAACGACGCCTGCGGCAGGCCGTCTTCATCCCGCTCGGCGCGGCAATCGGCACTGCCGCACTCGGGATGGCGGCCACCCGCGGCGAGGGCACCACCGTCGCCGCGCTGATCCTCGGCTGCATGGGACTACTCGCGGCCCAGCAGATCCTCCGCCTGCGGCGGTTCGAGGCCGTGGCCTATCCGATGGTCGGACTGGCGCTTGGCTTTGTGTACACGGCCGGTCTCGTGACCACCTTGCTGCGCGCGCCAAAGGTCGACACGATGGCCACCGTCAGGGAGCCAGCGCGGATTCCAGCTCCCCGGCCGACGCGCGAGGCCGCGAGGCCTCGTCAGGCCGGTTCGCCGGGGCCGTTCGAGCCGGCCGACACAATAACGCGTCGCCGGAGCCTGCCTTACATTCTGTGGGCCATCTGCAGCTTGCAGGCGGCACTGTCACTGAGCCTGGTGTGGAGTAACTCCGCCTATGGCGACGAGGCCGAGTACCTATGGATCGGCCGCTTGGTCTGGCGTCATTGGCTCCACGGCGCACCGCTGCCGCCAGTGGCAAGTCATCTGTCCGGCGCGACCCTTGTCTACCCGCCGATCGGTGCGCTAGCCTCCAGCCTCGGCGGCCTCGCCGCCGCACGCATCCTGTCGCTCATCTTCATGCTCGGCGCGACCGTGTTGCTGTACCTGGTCGCGTCCCGCCTGATCGGTAGGACAGGAGCCCTCGTTGCAGCCTGCCTATGGGCGACGACCGAGCCCGCCATCCGGCTCGCTTTTGCTACCTTCGACCCGCTGGCCGTACTGCTGACCGCGCTGTCAGTGTGGTTCATCGTCCAAGCCGGGGGTAGCCGACGTCGCGGCGAGTTCGTCGCCGGAGCAGCGCTGGCGCTGGCGCTGGCGAACGTGACGGCGTTCGCAAGTGTTGTCATTGATCCCGTCGTGATCGCGTTTGCGTTCTTCGCCTGGCGTTCTTTGATGAGCCGTGCCAAGGCAGCGTCAGCCGCGGCGTGGCTAGCCGCTGGCTTCGCGATCTTCCTCGGCCTGGCGCTGACGGCCACGCACTCCTGGCTCGCGGTTGCCACCATCATCCACCAGCCGATTGACCATGGGCCTGTCCTGCCACAGCTGACCACGATCTGGCAGCACTCGGGGCTTGTCATTGTGGCAGCAATACTCGGAGTGGTCACCGGGCGAGGCTCAAGGAAGCGGCAGGCAGGACTGGTCGTCCTCGGCCTCGCCGCGATAGTTGTGCCCGCAGCCCAACTCGCTGACCGCACAACCTGGTCCCTGGATGCACACCTGGCATACGGCATCTGGTTCGCCGCTATCGCCGGCGGCTATGGTGCCACGGCTTTGCTCAGGCGGTTGCCGGACGGCCGGAGCTGGGCCGCCGCGCTCTGCTGCGCGGCTGCGCTGGCCTACCCAGCGGTGACCTGCTGGCAGTCGGCCTGGAGCGTGTACCACTCGTGGGCTGACGCGCGCAGCTTTGCCTCGGCGTTCGCGCCAGTCGCCCGCGACACCACTGGGATCCTGGATGTACCTGGGCAGCAGTACATCGCGGAGTACTACGAGCCGGCGGGCACAGACTGGCAGCGCTGGAACTCGCTCGCTCTGTCTCTGGATCCCCCGTCTGTGTATCACTCGATCGCACCGAGTGGGTGGCCCGCTTTCTACGAAGGGGGGCTCGCCAATGGCAAGTACAGCGCGGTAGTTCTCTTCTTCGCAACATCATCCGATGCGACCGCGCAACGAGCTGAGGCTCGCATACAGTCAGGCGATCCAGCCGCCGACTACGCAAGCCTGATGCACCTGCACGGCCTCACTGCAGGTCAGCCTGGCATCGGGGATCTGACGACGGCGCTCTTCGATGACCGCACTTACCGCCTGGTAGCGGTCGGGCCTTATGACATGGGCACGCTGTTCGGCAACCGCGAGTATGGCCTCTTCGCGATCTGGCGGAAGGTCTAGGCCGGGTGAACGTGGCCACGATGCCCGCCGCGCGGGAGCCCGCGCGGACGACCGTCAGACGGCGTTCCCAGCGCGGATTTCTACCAGTGCTGGCCTTCGTCTTGGTGCTCGTTGCTGGCGTGGCGCTGCGGCTCTGGCACCTTGACGTATCGCCGGGCTGGCAGTGGGACGAGGCGGTCTACCTTCGCGTCGGTATGAGCGTCCAGCACGGCGTGCTGCAACAGCATCCCGTGTACGGCTCGCCGTGGCAGCCATTCCTCTATCAGCCGCCGCTGTATTTCGTACTGCTTGCCCACTGGTTCAGCGCGACGGGCGCCACCATGTACCACGCAAGGATTCTTGGCGTCATAGCCACAGCCGTCATGCTGGTGTTGCTGTTCCGGCTGCTGTCGAACCTGCATGGCCCGCGCGCCGCGCTGTTCGCCATGACGCCGGTCGTCTTCGACGGCTGGCTGCTGTACATCGAGCGCGCCTCGTACATCGAGAACGTGCTGATGGTGATCGTCGTCGCGGCCATGCTGCTGTACCAGCGGGCACTCGATCACCCGCGATGGTACAACTTCGTGCTTGCCGGAGTTGCGATCGGCTTCGCAGCGGCGTTTAAGCAGACGGCTTCGTACGTTCTCGTTGCCGCGCTGCTGACCTGGCTCATAGTCCGCCGCAGTCATCGAGGGCACTTGGTGATGCTGGCTGCGGCCCTGCTGGTGATCGCGGTCTACCTCGTCGCCATGATCAGGATGTACGACGTGTCGGGACACCCTTGGTTTGTCGACCAGAGCCTGGTGCAGGTCCGTCGTGTCCTCGGTCTCGAGCACAGCGGCGGCACGCTGACCTCGCCGACGAAGTTGCTGCACTTGCTGGCCGCGCAGTATAAGTACTTCATCCCCAGTTTCGTCATCGCCCTGACGGCGCTGGTAGTCGCGTTGCGTCGGGTGCTGCAGTGCTACCGGGCGAGGAACTGGCTGCCCGTTTCAGGGAACGCTCTGCTGTTCAGTTGGTTCGTTTCCGGAGTGGCCGTATTCGGCGTGAGCTCGCTGAAGTTCCCGCAGTATTTCGCCCTGATCCTCGTCCCCGCCTACTGCTACCTGTGGACTGAGTTGTGGACCCACGATTGGCTCGGAAGGTTGAGTGTCACGGCGCCGGTCGTCGCAGCTGTCGCGGGGATCGCGAGCTTGTTGCTCGTGCTGCCAGCATTCCAGACAAACACTCTTGCACAGGTCCAGAATTATGCGGCCAAACAAATTCCGCCAGCAGCCATTGTTGTCACCGAGGAGACGATCGGCGATCTGATACAGCAGCGGTGGTGCACCGTAGAAGCAGCGAACTCATGCCTGCACGGCGCCAGCTACGCGATTACCTGGAAGACCTACTTGCAGTCGAGTTTCACTCAGGGCAACCCGGCGTTCCACCAGCTGATGCAGGGAGCACGTCAGATCAGGTCGTTCAGCGGCCCGATCGGTACCGCCACCATCTGGAAGCTGAAAGGCACATCATGAAGCGTCTGGCCCTAGCGCTGCTGGCTCTCGCCGGCTTGACCGCGGGCTGCGGGCATCCGCTGATCCCGGCCGCGGTGGCCAGGTCTTCCCCGCCGCCCAGCAGACAGGCGCCGGTGGCCGCGATTATCGGCAGCATCAACGTAAACGCAAAGCCACTGCTTGGCGTGGACCTGTATGGCAACGGCAACTATCCGGCCGCGGAAGTTCAGGTCTACGGCGAACGGATGCTCACTTACATTAAGGACACGCTGAAGGCAAACGCCGTCGCCATCGTCTGGAACCTGTATGCCTCGAGCGAAACGTCTAATACGGTCAGGGTGACCAGCAAGACGCTGTCCGTAGCGAACGTTGAAATCCTGACCGAGATCGCGAAGCAGGACGGCCTGACTGTGTATTACCGTCCCTTGATATTTGTCCCGAGCGCCACGGACACATGGGAAGGCAAGATTACTCCGTCGGATCCGGCGAAGTGGTTCAACAGCTACTACCAGGTGGAATTGCCCTACCTCAAGGCCGCACAGCAGTTTGGCGTGCCCGAATTCGTGGCGGAGACTGAAATGCAGGACATGAACTCCGATCCCGGCTGGACGCCCTTCTTCCAGCGGATAGCCAAGGTGTACCACGGCACCGTGTCTTATGCGTCCTATGATACGGACTACTTCCCGCCCCACCAGCATCTGCAGAACTTGGCCGCTCTCGGCATGGATATGTATGAGTCCTTTCCTCGACTCAGGCCGTACGCCTCGGCAGCGAGTGTGCTGGCCGGGTGGGAGTACTACTTCAACCAGGTCGCGAAGTCGGTACTGGAGCGTACGACGATCCAGGAGACCGGGATTGCAGCTCGCGCTGACGCCTACAAGGATCCTCAGCTGCTGGGAGCGCCAGGCAGATTGGACCAGAAGGTACAGGCCAGCTGGTTTACCGCGGCGTGCCTGACGGTGAAGAAGTACGACCTCCGCGGCGTGTTCTTCTTCAAAGTTGACCTCGCAGACAACCCGGCCCATCCCGCTACCTCGTTCTCCACCTTCGAGGGAAAGACGGGAGCCAAGGCCATCGCTGCCTGCGCCAAGATCCTGGGCTAGGCGGCCAGAGCCCTGCCGTACAGCCCCAGAATCGCGTCAGGGCCCCCGGTCAACCGGGGGCCCTGACATTAAGCAGTGAACTGACAGGCCGGATCAGGAAGCGCTGTTAAAGGCGACGTTGAACGACCTGCCGCCGTAGAGTCCGGACGGTGTAGCCATCACGACGCTGGACGGGTCCACCATCTCGATCTGCGAAGAGGTCCACTGGGTGGACGCGGAGAGTGTGCCGCTCAGCCCGCTTAGGCTGGTGAGCCGCGTGGCGGTGAAGTTCGACATCCCGAAGTCAGCGAGATTGACGCCGCTAGCCACCGCCCCGCCCGGGTCTTCGGTAATGACTTCACCCGAGCCGTTGAGGCACGTGTTTCCGTTCGGGCATGCCTGCGTCGAGCTGACGAAGCCGCCATTCGTGAGGTCGTTGAGCCTCATGTGGTACGTGTTGTTGTTGCTGTTGAAGGTCACCGTCGCGGTAATCGCGTCGCCTGGGTTGACTCCCGAGAAGGCGACCGGAGCCAGCGGGTACATCTCGTACCACGCGTAATAGGTGGGCGTGTTGCCGGTCTGGCAGTACGCGGTGACGCCGGTCTGCTCGACGGTGGCCGTGTTGTAGCCGTCGATCCCGACCCAGTGGCTGACCGCGGCAAGGCCACTAGAGCCCCGCGGCGAATTCGCACAGTCGATGCTCGGGATGTTGAAGTTCGCGCCTACGAATGCAATCTGATCTCCTGTGTCGGCGACTGCGGCGTAGCCAGCCCAGTTGCCAGACGATACCAGCGCCTTGAGCTTCAGGTGGGGGAGATGGGTTCGGGGCAGATGGACGCCTGACGCGTACCGCAGCCCGTGAGCGATTACGCCATGCGGCGGAGCGGGAGAGGCCGTCTGACTGGCTGCTTGACTGGCCACCGCTGAGGCGGGGATGGCTGCCAGGCCAGCCACGGCCGCTGTGGCAGCGGCCAGCAGGGAGATTCTGAACTTCACGTGCCTTCCTTCCGGTTGTTCCCACCGCAGGCGAATCCGAGGGCCGAAATGGGGCCTAAATGTGACACCTCGTCGCGCCTTGCACCTTACGGACTTATGCTCTCAAGCCCTTGGCAAGGATGACACGATTGACGGGCGCAGGAGCGTCAAAACGGCGACACGACGGGGTGCAATGCTGCCCACTCCTGTTCCGTCCGCTGACTCAGAGGCTGGCAATTGCGTCGGTGCGGACTCCTGGCCACGAGGTGGCGCTAATCTGGCAGCGTAGCGTGGTGTTCTTGCAGTTTGCAATGGCAGTCGGCACTAGGTGGCGCCCCTCGGGCTCGGTCGCAGGCGGCACCTGCCCCGTGAGGCATGCTGAGGCTGCGGCGCTTCCAGCCGAGCAGGAGTGGAGCTAGTTGGTCGAGACCGTTCTGCGGGTCAGGCGCCGTCGGGCTGTCAACAAGACGGCAGAGGCCGCGCTCCGGTATGCGGCGCTCGGCTGGCCGGTATGCCTGGGGGCGTTCATGCCTGCGGCGGCCCAGCGGTCTCCAGGCTCGCAGCGTGCGTGCTCGTGCGATCGGATCGGCTGCCCCGCCCCTGGAGCTCACCCGGTGTCGCCCGCGTGGCAGAACGTTGCCACTAGCGATCCTGAACTGATCGCGAGCTGGTGGGTCGCTGCGCCGGCGGCCAACCTGATCCTGGTGACGGGCCGGACATTCGATGTGCTTGACGTGCCAGGCTTGGTCGGGACGACCGCACTGTCCCGGATGGAGCGGTCAGGACTGCGCGCTGGGCCAGTCGCGATCAGCGCGGGGGACCGCACGCATTTTTTCGTCCGGACCAGGGGCGCGCCAGCAGACGAGAACGAGTGGTGGAGCTGCCATCTCGATTGCGAGCCCCAGGAGATTGCGGACGCGACGGGGCTGCGCTGGCACTGCCGCAACAGCTACGTCGTGGCGCCCCCATCACGCACCGGGACGGGATCGCCGTGCCGGTGGCTCCGTGATCCGGGGTCTCATGAGCTACCCGATGGCCTGCGGCTGCTCGAAATACTCTCCGACGTCTGCGAGGAGGCTCGTTCGTGGTGAGGGGTACCCGCACTAGGTCAGCCGAGCTATTCAGGCGGGCGGCCGAGCTGATGCCAGGCGGCGTCAACTCGCCGGTGCGCGCGTTCGGCTCGGTCGGCGGCACTCCTGTCTTCATGGCGTCAGGAGAGGGTCCGTATCTCACGGACGTCGACGGCAACACCTACGTCGACCTGGTGTGCTCGTGGGGACCGATGATCCTGGGCCACGCGCACCCGGCAGTCGTCAGCGCTGTCACGGCAGCCGCGGCCGACGGCACGTCGTTCGGCACTGCCACCGCCGCCGAAGGCGGACCTGGCGGCTGAGCTGGTTCGGCGCACGCCTGTCCAGAAGGTTCGGCTGGTCAGCTCGGGGACTGAAGCCACGATGTCGGCCTTGCGCCTGGCCAGGGGATACACGGGGCGGCGGCTGGTGGTGAAGTTCGCCGGCTGCTACCACGGACACGTTGACGCGTTGCTGGCGGCCGCTGGCTCCGGCGTTGCCACGTTCGGCCTGCCGGACTCGCCCGGCGTCACTGGTGCCGTGGCCGCCGACACCCTCGTGCTCCCGTATAACGACGCCGAGGCCGTCCGGGAGGCGTTCGCCGCAAACGGCAGGGACATCGCGTGTGTCATCACGGAGGCCTGTCCCGCCAACATGGGCGTGGTTCCGCCGTCGGCGGGCTTTAACGAGCTGCTGTCCGCGCTCTGCGGCGAGTACGGGGCGCTGCTGATCATGGACGAGGTGCTGACGGGATTCCGTGTCACCGGGTCCGGCTGGTACGGCCGTGAAGGCATCGCCGGCGACCTTATGACGTTCGGCAAGGTGATGGGCGGCGGGCTGCCAGCGGCGGCGTTCGGCGGCCGGGCCGAGATCATGGACAGGCTGGCTCCCGTCGGACCCGTTTACCAGGCCGGCACCCTGTCGGGCAATCCTCTCGCGACCGCGGCCGGGATCGCCACGCTGCGCGAATGCACGCCCGAGGTGTACGCGCGAGTTGACGAGGCAGCGGCCGCCGTCGCCAAGCTGGCCGCGGATGCACTGACGGCGGCTGGTGTGCCGTTCCGCCTCCAGGAAGCGGGCAGCCTCTTCTCGATCTTCCTCGGCGTCACCGACCCGGTCCGCGACTTCGGAGCTGCTCGCGCGCAGTCCTCGGCAGCGTATGCCGCGTTCTTCCACGCGATGCTGGACGGTGGCGTGTACCTGCCGCCGTCACCGTACGAGGCCTGGTTCTTGTCGGCCGCGCACGACGATGTCGCGATCGGCCAGATCGCCGATGCGCTGCCCGCAGCAGCGGCGGCCGCGGCCACCGCCATCGGCTAAGCCTGGCCGAGACCTTCGGCGGTACTGGGCGAATGCCGTGCTGGCTGACCGCGGACCGAGTCCAGGTAGTCTGTGGCCGCTATGAGCGCATCTGATGACGGGCTGCCGGGCCGTCCAACCGCCACCGTTCACCTCGTCCGCCACGGTGAGGTAGATAATCCCCGCGGTGTCCTGTACGGCCGCATTCCCGGATACCACTTGTCCGAAGCCGGCCGCATGATGGCGAAGGCGGCCGCCGACTTCCTGGCCGGCCGGGACATCACGGTGCTCCGGTCGTCGCCGCTCGAGCGAGCGCTGGAGACCGCCGAGCCGATCGCTGCCGAGCTTGGACTGCCCGTCCAGGTCGATGACCGGCTAATCGAGCCCTGGAACCACTTCGAGGGGATGCGATTCGGGGTCGGCGACGGGGCTTTGCGCCAGCCGAAGCACTGGGTCCAGCTGCGGAACCCCTTCCGGCCTTCGTGGGGCGAGCCGTATCAGGAGGTCGCGGCGCGCGTGCTAGCAGCGGTCGGCGATGCGGCCAGGGCGGCAGACGGCCACGAGGCCGTATGCGTCAGCCACCAGCTGCCGATCTGGGTAGCCCGTCGCTCGGTCGAAGGCCGTCGGCTCTGGCATGACCCGCGGCGGCGGGAATGCGCGCTTGGCAGTGTCACCAGTCTGACTTTCGTTAACGGCAAGGTGACGGTTGTGAGCTACGTGACACCGTCCGGCGAGGGCAGGCGTCAGGTGGCGGGCGCCTAGCTAATCGCCGGCCCGCCGTCACGCGGCGGCACGTAGTCCGGCACAATGGGGCCCTGTACTACTGCCTGTAGGAGATCGTCTGCGTGTCCCGCCTGCCTGCCCCGGTCCGGTCTGCACTAGGTGCAGCCGTGATCGCGCTCGTGGCGGCGGGAGCCGCGGGGTGCGATGGCGGTGACATCGCCGCGAATTCGCCGGGCAGCAGCGGCCAGAGCTTCGTCAGCCACAGCTACGAATCGACGTTCTACCCGGCGGGCGACAGACCGCAGGCGCCGGCCGTTTCCGGCGCGACCACCAGCGGGCAGAAGCTCAGCCTGGCTAGCTACCGCGGTGACACGATCGTGCTCAATTTCTGGGGTTCCTGGTGCGCCCCGTGCCGTGCCGAGGCCCCGGCGCTCGCTCAGCTTGCGCGGAACCTGGCTTCGAAGCACGTCAGGTTCGTCGGCGTCGACATCAGGGATCAGCCCGATAGCGCTCTGGCATTCATGCAAACATTCAATGTCGGCTATCCGAGCCTCAACGATCCCAACGACGAGATCGCGGTGGCGTTCCACAGCACAGTGCCGCCTGCCGCGATCCCTACGACTCTGGTCATCGACCGGAGCGGGCGGATCGCAGCGCGTATTTTCGGCCCATCTAGCTATGCCCAGCTCCAGGCCCTTATCAGCAAGGTGATCGGCCAGCGCGCATGACAGCAGCCGAGGAAGACTCGATCACGAGCCAGACGGACCCCGCGATAGGGCGGCGCCGCGGCGCCCGGCTCGGCTTCGGCGGCTGGCTGCGATGGTCGTGGCGGCAACTCACCTCGATGCGCACTGCTTTGATCCTGCTTTTCCTGCTCGCGCTCGCCAGCGTGCCGGGTTCGGTCTTGCCGCAGGAGGGCATCGATCCGGCCGCCGTCACCCAGTACTACCAGTCGCACCCCGCCCTCGCGCCGATCCTCAACCGGCTGTCCTTGTTCAGCGTCTTCGCGGCGCCTTGGTTCGCGGCTATTTACATCCTGCTGTTCGCGTCACTGGCCGGCTGCGTGCTGCCGCGAACGGTCCGGCTTGTCGGATCGGCCCGGCAGCGCCCGCCGCGGGCGCCGAGCAACCTCGCCCGGCTGCCTGCGACCGCCAGCTACAGCACCGATCGGGCGGCCGACAGCGTGCTCGAGTCGGCGGCCGGGCTGTTCCGACGCCGCCGGTTCCGGCTGCGCACGGGCGACGGCTGGGTGTCGGCTGAGAAGGGGTACCTGCGCGAGGTCGGCAATCTGCTCTTCCACGTAGCGCTGCTCGCCCTGCTGTTCTCGGTCGGGCTCGGCGGGATCTTCGGTTACAAGGCCAACCGGCTGCTGGTCGTCGGCCAGGGCTTCGCGAATACGCCGACCGCGCTGGATGTCTTCCGGCCCGGCCGCCTAGTCGGCCCGGGCGACCTCCAGCCATTTTCGATCAACCTGCTGAATTTCCGCGCGCAGTACGTCACCTCCGGACCCGAGCAGGATCAGCCGCTGTCCTACAACGCCGGCCTGAGCTACCAGACCCAGCCCGGCGCACCGGTGCGTCACTACACGCTGCGGGTTAACCACCCTCTCGTCGTCGACGGCGTCAGCGTCTACCTGATCGGCCACGGCTACGCCCCCGTCTTCAGGGTCACCGACGGCACCGGAACGGTGCGGTGGAGCGGCCCCGTTCCCTTCATTCCTGTGGTCCAGAGCACCATGACCTCGGAAGGCGTGATCAAGGTCCCAGATGCGAGACCAGCTCAACTTGGTTTCGCTGGCGTCTTCCTGCCGTCGACGGTGGACGTCGGCGGCACGCTGGAGTCTGCGTTCCCGGCCGCGCTGAATCCGCAGGTCAGCTTGGTCGGCTTCAGCGGCAACCTTGGCATGAACTCCGGCCAGGCGCAGTCGGTCTATCAGCTAGACACCAGGCAGCTGCACCAGCTCAAGATGGCGACCCGTCCGCTGGCTGCCGGCCAGTCGCTGAAGCTGCCGAACGGGCTTGGCACCGTGACCTACCTCGGCTATCAGCAGTGGATCAGCCTGGCCGTCACCTACGACCCCGGCCAGCTGCCAGCGCTGATCTCAGGCTTTACAGCGCTGGCGGGGCTGATCTTGTCCTTCCTGGTGCGCCGGCGCCGCGTGTTCGTCCGAGCGGTGACGACTGCGGACGGCAGCACCGAGGTCAGCATCGGGGGCCTCGCCAGGTCCGATGCGGCCGGCGGATTCGAGAACGAATTCGCCGAGCTAGCGGAGCTGTTGCGAGCCGAGCATGGGGGAACGTTCCGCGCCACGCCCGCGGCACGTGACGTACCTGATAGTGACGCAGGAGAAGCCGAGACCGCAGGAGCTGGTGCGGACCGCCACGAGGTGGCGCTGACCGGCCCGGACGGAGAGTGAGGCTCAATGCCCATCAACATAGCCGCCGCTGACACCAGCAACGGACTGCTGCTGAGCACTGTCATCATCTACGCGATCGCGATGCTGTGCTACGCATGCGACTTCGCCTTCGCGAAGCACCGCGTGCTGGCCGGGGTGAGCGAACCAACTGCAGCGGCGGTGCCGGAACTCGTCGGCGCGGGCGCGGGCGGACTGGCCAGCGCGGGAGCCCGCGCCGGCTGTGGTGGGTGCCGGTGGCTCGGGGACAATCGTCAGCCCGCCGCCTACGGGGGTCGTGACGGCTAAGCCGGCTAGTCGCTGGCCCTCGGGCTTCTGGCTCCGGCTGGCATTCGCGCTGACATGCGTCGGGCTCGCGGTGCACATGAGTGCGATCTTCCTGCGCGGCATCGCCGAGGACCGGGTGCCGTGGGGCAACATGTACGAGTTCATCGCGGCGTTCACGTGCATGGCAGTGCTGGTGTTCGTCGCCGCGTCGATCCGGTACTCGGCGTACTACCTGGGCGTGTTCGTACTCCTACCGATCGTGCTCGGCCTCGGCATTGACCTGACTGTCCTGTACACGCCGGCCGGCTCGCTAGTACCGGCGCTTCAGTCGTACTGGATCGCGATCCACGTGACCGCGATGATCGTGGCGATCGGCCTGTTCATTTTCGGCGCGGTGGTGACAACGCTGTACCTGATCGCCGACCGGAACGAGCGGCGCATCGCGGCAGGCCAGCCGTCCGCCGCGGCGGGCATCATGCGTCACCTGCCAGGGGCGGCGGTCCTGGACCGGCTGTCGTACCGGAGCATCCTGTTCGGCTTCCCCGTGTGGACGTTCGGCGTGATGGCGGGTGCAATCTGGGCCGACCACGCCTGGGGCCGGTATTGGGGCTGGGACCCCAAGGAGACCTGGTCGTTCATTACCTGGGTGGTCTACGCGATGTTCCTGCACGCACGGGCGACAGCAGGCTGGCGCGGCCGACGGGCTGCCTGGATCCAGCTGGTCGGCTTCACGTGCCTGCTGTTCAATGTGGTCGGGGTCAACTTGTTCATCACCGGCCTGCACTCATACGCGGGCATGTGAGCTAGCGGGTCCGCGGCGCAGGCCGCGCGGACCGGCGGGCCCGCGCGGCCTGCGAATAGTCCGTTTAGCGGAGTTCAGTACAGGCACGCTCACGACACTTCATGGGTTTAAGCGATCTTGAGTCCATGTTTGCCGGGTTTGCACCCAACGAAACCATGAAGTGTCGACCTCAGGTCGTACTGGCGGGGGCCAATAATGAGTCGTCGCGAGATTCGCGGATGCGGCGGTCGAGCTCTTCCAGGAAGTCGGGATCGTCGTCCGGCCCGAGCGGCCCGCGTGCGGTCATGAAGCCAACGCCCCCGCTGGGCTCGATGTATCCACCGGCAGCCTGTGCGGCCGGGTGGCGGAGCAGGGACTCGGCCGGGCCGTAGCCGCCCGCCGGATATGGGCTGGGCCGGCGCAGGAAAGGCAGGCGCTGCGGTCGGCCGACGGCAAGCCACGCGACGGCGCCGAATACCCAGAAGGCACCGACGATCAGGAGCCACGTGCCCTTGCTGCACGTGGTGAACTCCGAGTCAGGCGTGGTCGTGACGTCGAGCATGCACGGCAGCACGAATCCGACAGTAAGCAGGATAATTAGTGCACAAGCCAGCCACATGGATCGCAGCCTAGCGTCTAGAACCGGATGCTCGGTCATAAAATGCAACATCTGTCCGGCTCGACTACGCGGGGCGCACGGCGGCTGTTTCCGTCCCCGCCAGGCGTGCCTTGCCGACCGGTGCCCATCCCGTCCCGGCCCGCGACCGGCTCAACGCCGGTGACGTTCGGTTACATCCGGCTGACAGAGCGCCGAACCGTGCCATAACCTGACGCCATCGGGCGGGTCAGCACCCGCCCGTGAGATTGCGCAGACCGGGAGTTGACGCCATGCGGCTTCGCTTATTTCGCGGTCGCGCCTGGTGGCCGGGGCGCGATCAGCGGGAGGGCGATCGGGGCGGACGGCCGCCCACCGAGGGCGACAGCCCGGTCGCCGAGCAGCAAGCGAGGCCGTCCGAAATAGCTCGACGCGGCGTCCGCGGCAGTCATCGCAGATCGGGCCGTCCTCGGGGGCGGACAGAACCCGAGCTCACGACCGTTCGGGACCGAGCGTCGGCGGATCAGCCTGGCTGGCCGGTGCGCGACACACCTGCCCTGGGCACCACCGCTGGCCGGGTCCCGGCGCATCGTGCGGCAAGCAGTCAGACGCCAGCGTCAGCGCGGGGCGCGGCCAGGGCGGCGATCCGGGAAGCACTGGAGCCAGGGCATGCGGCCGCGGCTTCCATCGCTCCGGGTACCGCGAGGCACAAGCAGAGCGGTGCGTTTCGCGAGGCGGCCGCGACCGCAGACGCGCAGCCGTGGTACGCGACAGCGCGGCCCGGCAGATCGGCTGCGGGCCATCGCGATTGCGGCTGTCTCGAGGACGTACTGGTCCGGGAGTGGGCTGCGGACGAAGTGCCGCCCGCCGAAGCCGTAACGGCGATCAACCGGCTCGCCGCACTGCCACTGCTCATCAAGGAGAAACTCGCGGCCGGGCTGGATGCTATTCACGTCGGGTCCGGAGGCGTGCCTGACCTTGATCACATGGGCGAGCTCGCCGGCGTGCCGCTGCCGTCCGGGCGAGCGACATGGGATGCATGCGCCGGCGCCTACGGTGAGCGCAAGATCGTCGTAGGCTCGCGTCCGTCACCTACTCCCGACGTGATGTGTCACGAGGTCGGGCATGCACTTGATGACGTCGACGGGACATCTGGCCAGTGGCAGTCGGACTCAGCGGACTTTCGCACTCTCTACGCGCGTTGCCTGCCGCACATCGCCAGCGAGTTCCACCGGCATGGCGGCTCTCTCGGCCGCCGGGAGTTCTTCGCCGACGCCTTCGCGGCCATCGCGTCGAGCCAGCGGCCCGCCCTAGTCGAGATGCTGTCCGGCGATACCAGGACCGCGCTCGATGTGATGCTCTACTTCAACGTGCGGTACGGCATGTAATGAGGTCCATACGACGATGTTTGTGATCCGGCTAGCAAGCGGCAACCTGCTGGTGCCTGAGTACGCCGTCGGCGACGATGACCGGCTCCGCGGCGACGCCTATGTGGAGATCGGGCCCGACCACGCGGATTATGCGCGGCTCGCGGCCGCCGCAATCACGGAGCAGGACGACCAGTTGCGGCGCCAACGGTGGCAGGAAGGCGACGAGTCACTTCGTCGCGAATTCCTTGACTACCTTGCGCGCCACGGCGCTGACGGCGGATGGAATAGCGGTCCCGGCTGAGTCAGACCGGGCAGCATCGCCGACCAGCTTGTCAGCGGCCAGGTGTCAGCGGTAGGCGTCAGGAGCCAACGGTCAGCGGGGCTGAGCCACAGTCGCGTCGCCGTCCAGCAGTTCGCGCACCTCGGTCTCGCGGAACCGGCGGTGCCCCCCGGGTGTGCGAATACTGCTAATCCGTCCGGATGCTGCCCAGCGCGTAACAGTCTTCGGGTCCACTCGGAAAAGTGCGGCTACTTCCCCCGGTGTGAGCAGGCGCTCACTGTTGCCGTCCATCGTGTTCTTCTCCCGGTCCCTGAGGGTGTGCCCCAAGTGTCGCAGAAACTCGCTAAGTTAGCCACAAACAGCGGCTTTATCCCTTGATTCGGGAAATTCCGTCTGTCTCCCCCAGTCAAGCGGGCAGTCAAGGGCGCAGTCAAGACCCCAAGTTGCCATCAGCAGCCGTCCGCGAGGCACTTGCAGCTGCGGCGGCAACTCCAACCGGGCCAGCTGCCGGTGCCGACAGTTCATCACCTGCGGACGTGCACTAACCTCAAACCATCATGCGCGCGACACTCGCCTACACCCTGCTGCGTGTGCTGCTGTTCTTCGCGGCCGCGTTGGTGCTCGCGCTGTTCGGAGTGCGCGGAATCACTCTGCTCGTCATTGCGCTCGTCGTCAGTTCGATCATCAGCCTGCCGGTACTGTCGAAGCTCCGCGACAGGATGTCGACCTCGCTCACGGGCAAGCTCGACGGCTTCCAGTCGCGGCTCGACGAGGGCACGAAGGCCGAGGACGTCGACGTCGACGTCGACTGAGCCGCGTCGACTGTGCCGCGTCGACTGTGCCGCGTCGACTGTGCCGCGTCGACTGTGCCGCGTCGACTGTGCCGCGTCGACTGAGTCGCCGTCAGACGGTTCCGTCAGCGCCCGATCGCTGGCTGCTGAGCCAGCCAGCCGCCCGACGTGAGCATCCGAATGACCGCCTGCACGGCGTCAGGCCGACTGACCGCTGACGTGTCAACGACCAGTTCGGCGTCCGTCGGCTCCTCGTAGGGATCCGACACCCCGGTGAACTGGCCGATCAGGCCAGCCCGCGCCTTGGCGTACAAGCCCTTGCGGTCGCGCGCCTCGCAAACCTCGACAGGCGTCGCTACGTAGATCAGGAAGAAGTCGCCGACCTCGCTCACCATCTGCCGGACTTGCGCGCGAGCCGCGGCGAACGGTGCGATCGGCGCGCAGATGGCGATCCCCCCGTGGCGAGCGATCTCGGCTGCGACGAAGCCGATCCTCGCAATGTTGAGGTCGCGGTCGGCGCGCGAGTACGACAGGCCCGCCGACAGCAACTGGCGCACCAGATCGCCGTCGAGAAGCGTGACTTGGCGGTCGCTGCGCTCAGCGAGCACGTCGGCTAGGTCCCTGGCGATCGTCGACTTGCCCGAACCGGAGAGGCCGGTCAGGAACAGAACCAGGCCGCGTCCGGACCGCGGTTTCCGCACCCGGCGCAGCTCACGGGCGACAGCCGCCGGGACGACCCAGTCCGGGATGTCGCTTCCGGCGTCGAGCAGGTCCCCGAGCTGGTCGGCGGACAGGTCCTCGCGCTCAGTGCCTGCCTCGATCAGCGCATGCGGCCGCCACACTTCGGCGCGCGGGTCATAGGCCCAGTCACCGGACGGCAGCATCGGGATCCGTGCGCACGCAGCCAGATCCGCGCCAGCCGGAAGATCGGCGGCCGCCGGGATTGCTCCGTCGACCATCAGGTGCGTCGCGCCGTAAGCCGCCGCGACTCGGGCGGTCATCGCCAGGTCGCGAGCTCGGTGTGCGGCTCTGGCTGGCCCGTCGGGATGCCACGGCAGCGGCACCGGGACGAGCAGCGAGCCAGCCGGCAGGCTCGACATCGCCGCGAGTACGGACCTGATCAGGGCCTGCGGCGAACCCACAACGGCGGTGTGACCGCTGACCAGCGGCATGATGAGCACCCGCGCTTTGAGCCGGCCGGCCATGTGCCTGACCTGGCCGATCTGGCGGCTCGTCAGTGGTCCCCTGGTAGCGAACGCGAGGACGGGCCCGTCGCCCAGCTCGCTGCGCGCGGCCGCCGGGCTCAGCATCAGCCGGCGGAACGGCCCGTGCTCGGGCGCCCGGTTCGCGGAGACCGGACCGGCCAGCCGGACCAGACTGCCGCCTTGCCCGGCGCCTTGGCCGCGCAGCGCGGTCCGCTCCTCGATCGTCATGACCGCAAGCGGCGTGCCTTCCGGATCGGCCAGCAAGATCCGGTCCGGCGCCGCTTCCGCGGGCTGCAAACTGTCCGGCACGTCCAGCGTGATCGGGACCGGGAACGGGGTGCCGTCTGCCAGCCGCCAGCCATCAGCTACGGCGGTTGCGTCCGTGTCTGTCATGAAGCCGGTCAGTGGCGCGAGCGCGCCAGACAGCAGCAGCTCAAGGTCGCCGAGCTGAGCCGCGGTGAGCGTGCAGGCCGACAGTGAGCTGAGCTCGGCTGGGGATATGGCCTCAGCCTCAGCCGTCACGGTTTCCTCCAGCAGCGCGCTCATCAGGTCGGCACCGACTAGACCGGAGCCTGGCATGCCCGAGGTTACACGCGGGCGCGCGGTCCGCACCCCTAGCTGCCAGGAGCCAGCCACGGGCCGCTGTACTGCGAGGCTATTCGGACAGAACTCGGGCGTACCGGTCCTGAGGCTTACGGATCACGTACAGCAGCTCGTCGTACTCAGCGACCAGGCGGCCCCGGGACAGCCGTCGGACGAGGCGCTGCGCCGTCAGGAGCGTGCGGGCCCGGCCGGGGCCCCCCTGGGCGATGTACGCGTGGCGGTTCGCGATCGCCAGGCCGTGCCTGACCACGAACGCCTCGATGCCGCGACCGGATGCGATGGGCTCGTAGTAGGCCGGGAACGGGCCAGGTTCGCCCGGCTGCGCCGCCCCCCAGGCAAGCTCGCGCGCGAATTGCGGCAATTTGCGGTCGAGGAAGGCGGCGGCTGTGTCCCGATCGGCTGTCCGCAGAAAGAGCAGCCCCCCTGGTCGCAGGCCGGCGACCAGGCGGTCGAGGACCAGCTCGGCGTTGCGGATGCGGTGCAATAGCAGCGAGCACTGGATGAGGTCGACTGAGCGCGGTGCCAGCGTCAGGGTCCTGAGCTCGGCAAACGCCGCCCCGCTCAGCTCGGGCCGCCCGGCCGCGGCGGCGCGGACGATCGGGTTGTCCTCGTCGACCCGGCTGATGGCGAGATCCGGCGCTGCTTTGAGCAGCGCGGCGAGATTCAGCTCCGGTCCGGCCGTCGTGCAACCCGCCTGCAGGAACGCGATCGCACGGCCGGGATGCTCGGCCGCATAGTCGGCGGCGAACCTGGTGAAGACATCGTCCTGATCCGTGACCAGGACGTCCTCCTGGCGTGCCTGCGTTATCCGCCGACCGCCCGAGGATGCCGCTCTGTGCTTGCCATGCGAGCCAGAGCCTCCCCGACCGGCGTCGTCGAGGCCAGCCAGCCCGTCAACTCGTGCCACGAAGCCATAGCGTAGTGGTTCGAATACTCTCCGTGCCTGATTTCGCAGCCGAAGACATTACGTGGCTCATACCGACAGGTCTTCTAGCCGCCAGTTGTGGCAGGGCGCCGCAGCGCGGGGCCGTAAACTAAGAACATCCCGCCGCCGTGCTGCTGCACCGGCCTGCTGGCAAGTTCCAGTAGCCCCGCTGCCCTTCGGAGCGGGCCTTTCGTGCTGCCTACGTAGGGACGCAATGAGCCTCTCCGGTCTCCTGCCCGTCATCACTGCTGACCCCGATTTGCGCCAGGCGCTTGACCAGGCCGCCGAGCTGCCTGCGCTCGGCGGCGACCTGATCGCGCCCGCCTCGCTCCGCCCGCTGCTTGTTGCCGGGCTCGCTAGCGCCGCACGTCCACACGACACAGGGCCCGATGATCGGGGGCCACTGACCCTCGCGGTGACCGCGACCGCACGCGAGGCCGAGGAGCTGGCGGCCGCGCTCGGATCTCTTCTCGGGGACGACCAAATCGGCTACTTCCCGGCCTGGGAGACGCTGCCGCATGAGCGGCTGTCGCCTCGGTCGGACACCTCAGGTCAGCGGCTCGCAGTCTTGCGCCGGCTGGCTCATCCAGATCCGTCCGACGTGCGCTCGGGGCCGCTCCAAGTCGTCACGACGCCTGTCCGCAGCCTGCTCCAGCCGATGGTCAGCGGGCTCGGCGAGCTGACGCCGGTCAAGCTGGCGGCTGGCCAGGGCGCGAGCATGGACGACACCATTACCCAGCTGGTCGACATCGGCTACGCGCGCGTCGAGATGGTCGAGCGGCGCGGCGAGATCGCGGTGCGCGGTGGTTTGCTCGACGTGTTCCCGCCCACGGAGGAGCATCCGCTCCGGGTGGAGTTCTGGGGTGACGAGGTAGAGGAGATCCGCTACTTCAAAGCCGCCGACCAGCGCAGCCTCGCCACCGCCGATGACGGGCTGTGGGCACCGCCGTGCCGTGAACTGCTGCTGACCCCTGCCGTCCGCGACCGGGCCCGCCAGCTCGCGTCCGAGTGGCCCGGACTGCAGGACATCCTCGGCAAGATGGCTGAGGGCATCACAGTCGAGGGCATGGAAGCGCTCGCCCCGGCTCTGACCGACAGGATGGAGTTGCTGCTCGACTACCTGCCGAGTGGCAGCAAGATCGTCGCCTGCGATCCCGAACGCATCCGCGCGCGTGCCGCCGACCTGGTATGGACCAGTCAGGAATTCCTCGAGGCCTCCTGGGTAGGCGCGGCGGCCGGCGGCGAGGTCCCGATCGATCTCGGGGAGGCGGCGATCAGGCCGATCGCCGAGGCACGCGCGGCCGCGGCCGCGGCGGAGCTGCCCTGGTGGACCGTCACCCCGTTCGCCTCGAGCCAGGCCACAGAGTCGGCTGACGCCGAGAGGGCTGACGGCGGTGAGGGGGAGCCGGCCCCGTTCCTGGTATCTGCAGAGCCTGCGCCTGCCTACCGCGGTGACACGAATCGTGCACTCGGCGACATCCGCCGCTGGCTGGCCGACGACTGGCGAGTTGTGCTTATTACCGAGGGGCACGGGCCGGCCAGGCGGCTGGGCGAGTTGCTTCGCGGTGACGGCCTGGGCGCCAGGGAGGGTGACCTGACCGGGCCGCCTGAGGCCGGCCTCGCCCACGTCACGACGGGGCTGCTGGAGTCGGGTTTCGTTTGGCCAGCGGTCCGGCTGGTCGTGCTCGCCGAGCAGGACCTGGCCGGTACCAGGACAGGGACCCGTCAGTCGCATCGCATGCCGAGCCGACGACGGGGTGGCATCGATCCGCTCCAGCTCAGGCCCGGCGACTACATCGTGCACGAGCAGCATGGCGTCGGCCGGTACCTGGAAATGACCAGTCGCACGGTGCAAGGCGCAACCAGGGACTACCTGGTGATCGAATACGCACCGAGCAAGCGGGGACAGCCGCCGGACCGGCTGTACCTGCCGACCGATCAGCTCGACGAGGTAACCAGGTACACCGGCGGGGAGGCGCCGACTCTGCACCGCCTCGGCGGCGCAGACTGGGCGAAGGCTAAGGGCCGCGCGCGCAAGGCAGTCCGCGATATCGCCGCTGGCCTCATCCGGTTGTACCAGGCCCGGATGGCGTCGCCGGGTCACCAGTTCGGACCCGACACGCCCTGGCAGCGTGAGCTAGAAGACGCGTTTCCGTACGTAGAGACCCCGGACCAGCTCGCAGCCGTCGACGAGGTCAAGGTTGACATGGAGCGCGCCGTGCCGATGGACCGGCTGATCTGCGGTGACGTCGGCTACGGCAAGACCGAGATCGCTGTGCGAGCCGCGTTCAAGGCCGTTCAAGACGGCATGCAGGTAGCCGTGCTGGTGCCGACCACGTTGCTGTCGGCTCAGCACTTCGCGACGTTTAGCGAGCGATACGCGCCGTTCCCGGTCTCCGTGCGGGCCATGTCGCGATTCCAGTCGGCAGCCGAGGTGGCCGAGACCCTCGACGGCTTGTCGTCCGGCAAGGTCGACATCGTGATCGGCACGCACCGGTTGCTATCGCCCGAGGTCCGGTTCGCTCGGCTGGGCCTGCTCATCATCGACGAGGAGCAGCGATTCGGCGTCGAGCACAAGGAGTACCTGAAGCAACTGCGCACGGAAGTCGATGTACTCGCCATGTCGGCGACCCCGATCCCGCGGACGCTGGAAATGGGAATCTCCGGAATCCGCGAGATGTCGACGATCCTGACGCCACCCGAGGAGCGGCATCCGGTGCTGACGTCGGTCGCGCCGTATGACGAACGGCAGATCGCGGCTGCGATCCGACGCGAGCTACTGCGTGACGGCCAGGTGTTCTTCGTGCATAACCGCGTGTCCTCGATCAACAAGGTCGCGGCCAGGGTGGCCGAGCTGGTGCCCGAGGCCAGGATCGGGGTCGGTCACGGCCAGATGAACGAGCACACCCTGGAGAAGGTCATGAGCGGGTTCGTCGACCGGGAGTTCGACGTCCTGGTCTCGACGACGATCGTCGAGTCCGGGCTGGACATCCCGAACGCCAACACGCTGATCGTCGACCGCGCTGACGCGTACGGGCTGCCGGACCTGCACCAGCTGCGTGGCCGGGTCGGCCGTGGCCGGGAGCGGGGCTACGCCTACTTCCTGTATCCGCCCGAGAAGCCGCTGACTGAGACCGCGCACGAGCGGCTTGCGACGCTTCAGCAGCACACCGGGATCGGGGCCGGGCTGCACATCGCGATGAAGGACCTGGAGATCCGCGGAGCGGGCAACCTGCTCGGCGGCGAGCAGTCCGGGCACATCGCCGCCGTCGGGTTCGACCTGTACGTGAAGATGATCGGCGAGGCGGTGAGGGAACTGCGCGGCGAGGGCCCGGCCGAGCGGTCTGAGGTCCGCATCGAGCTGCCGGTAGACGCGCACATCCCGCATGACTACATCACGGGCGAGAGGCTGCGGCTGGAGGCCTACACGCGGATCGCGTCGATCGACAAGGTGATCGACATACCTGCCGTCCGGGACGAGCTGACCGACCGCTTCGGCGCCGTTCCGCCGCAGGTGGACAACCTGCTCGCAGTCGCGCGGCTCCGCGCAGTCGCCCGGCTGGCTGGGTTGACGGACATCACGCTGCAAAGCAACAAGATCAGGTTCTCGCCCGTCGACCTTCCGGAGTCCCGACAAGTCCGGGTACAGCGACTGTACCCGGGGACAGTGCTCAAAGCAGCCGTCAGTAACATGCTCGTACCAGTGCCGAAGGCAGCGCCTGGTTCCCGTGGTGGCAGCGACCGTGCTGGCAGCGTCCGTGCGGGCACCGGCCCAACCATCTCGCTCGGTGCACCCCCGCTACGCGATCAAGAGCTGCTGGCCTGGTGCGAGGAACTTATAGGGTCGGTGCTCGACGGCCTGCCGTCCGATGGCACCTCACCGGGCGGCGGTGGACCCGACGGGAGTGGCGCAGCCGGAGCAGGTCCGGAGCGCCCAGCATGAGGAGGAACCTGGCGTGACCAGGAAGCACAGCGGGCGACCCCGCGTGTCGCGGCCCGGTGTTGAGCGGCCCGGTGTTGAGCGGCCCGGTATCGAGCGGCCGGGTGCTCGGCTGCGCGGCGTGACGCGACTGCGTGCACCGCGGGTCCGCACTTCGGTGCGGGTGGCGGCCGCGCTGGCCGTCGCTGGCCTTGCGGTGTCGGCGTGCGGGACAAACCAGCTTGGCGCCGCGGCGATCACCGGCAATAGCCGTATCACATCAGACACGCTGACTAATGAGGTGGCCAATCTCACTGCCGCCTACCAGGCGGACCACGCCAAGGGCATCAAGCCGCAGCGGCCTGCGGGCCAGGAGGCTCAGCAGGTCCTCAGCTGGCTGATCCTGTTCCGCATCTACGACAAGATCTCGCAGCAGCAGCACATCTATGTCACGCCGGCAGAGACCACCAAGCAGCTGGCAGCCCTAAGCGCACAGGCCAGCCAGGCGAAGGTGACGCTCCCGGACTACGTATCCGCTGCCGGGGCGGTGCCCCCGGACCTAGTGCCGCAGCTCGCTCAGTACTTCGCCATCGTGTCGAGGCTCGAGACCAGGTTGAACGGCGGCAAGCCGCCGACTAGCGCGTCCGCGACGCTGCAGGATCAGGTCGCGCACACTCAGTGCGTGGCGGCCAAGAGCCTCGGCGTGCAGGTGAATCCGCAGTTCGGTGTATTCGACTATCACACCTACTCGGTCGTGCTCGCAGCGCCGAAGCTGGCCGCCGACCCCGTGCCGTCGCCAACGGTCAGCAAGGCCTTGATCAATCCGCCTTGCTGACGCGCGGTACCACAGGATGAGCAATCCCGACAGGCAGTCCGAACGCAGGACCGCTGGCGACCCGGCGCCCGGTTCGCGCCTGCTCGACCTGGTGCGGGTAATGGACACGCTGCGGGTCAAGTGTCCGTGGGACGCAAAGCAGACCCACGAGAGCCTGACGCCGTACCTGCTGGAGGAGACGTACGAGGCAGTCGACGCGCTGACGGCGGGCGACCAGGCGGCTGTCCGGGAAGAACTCGGCGACGTGCTGCTCCAGGTCGTGTTCCACGCGAGGGTCGCGCAGGAGCGGACCGACGGTACCGGCTACACCATCGACGATGTCGCCGACGGCATCATCGACAAGCTCACCAGGCGCCACCCGCACGTGTTCGGCGACGTCAGTGTGTCCGGGCCAGACGAGGTGAAGCAGAACTGGGACGCCATCAAGGCGGCGGAGCGTGAGGCCGCCGGCCTCGGCGGTCCGGCATCTGTGCTCGACGGCGTGCCAAGGAGCCAGCCCGCGCTGTCGCTCGCTGCCCAGCTCCTGCGCCGGGCCGAGCGCGCGGGGGTGCCCGCCGAGCTGGCTGAAGCAACAACAGCGCATGCACAGGAGTCCGCCGATGATGGCGACCTCGGCCGCGAGCTGTTCGCGCTGGTGAACCGGGCGCGGGCAGCAGGGCTCGATCCCGAACTCGAGCTCCGCGCGGCCGCGCTGGCGTATGCCGACCGGGTGCGCGCCTGGGCGTCCAGCCAGGATTGGCGGCCCCAGGAGGAGCCGCCGTCGGATGGCAAGCTGCCCGACATAGAGCGGTCAGATGAGCAGCCGGATCGGCGGCCGCAGTAACTCCGGGCGCCACCGGCCGTGTCCCATGATCCCGGAGGATCCGGCACAGCCGGCTGTGCCGGATCCTCCACCGAAATGCCGACGGGGTAAAACGTCTTCCGAAATATCCAACTTGTCCGATACGAGCTCGACCAGGCGAGGGAGGGGCCCCGCCGGAACGGCGTGCCCAACTCGCCGGCGGCGATGGCCTCTACTAGGCTCCAAAGCGACCTTTCAGCATCGCTAGCACTGCAGGAGTTCCTACCGTGGCCTCGATCGAAGGCATTTTCGCCAGGCAAATCCTCGACTCCCGTGGCAACCCGACAGTCGAGGTTGAGGTGGTGCTCGATGACGGCAGCCTTGGCCGGGCGGCTGTGCCGAGCGGTGCCTCAACCGGCAAGTTCGAGGCGGTCGAGCTTCGCGACGGCGGCGAGGAGTACGGCGGCAAGGGCGTGGCGAAGGCCGTGCAGGCCGTGATTGACGAAATCCAGCCCGAATTGCTCGGCTATGACGCCGATGACCAGCGGATGGTCGACCAGGACATGATCGACCTGGACCGGACGCCGGACAAGTCCAGGCTGGGGGCGAACGCGATCGTCGGCGTCAGTCTGGCAGTCGCCAGGGCGGCGGCCGAGTCTTCTGGTCTGCCGCTGTTCCGCTACCTGGGCGGACCCAACGCGCACCTGCTCCCGGTGCCGTGCATGAACATCCTGAACGGCGGCGCGCACGCTGACTCCAACGTGGATATCCAGGAGTTCATGATCGCGCCGGTCGGTGCCAGCACGTTCTCCGAGGCGGTGCGCTGGGGCGCCGAGACTTATCACGCGCTCAAGTCCGTGCTCAAGCAGCACGGACTGAACACCGGCGTCGGCGACGAGGGCGGGTTTGCGCCTGACCTTGAGCACAACCGGGCTGCGCTCGACCTGATCGTCGAGGCTATCGGCAAGGCCGGCCTAACGCCTGGCCGTGACATAGGGCTGGCGATCGACGCGGCAGCCAGCAACTTCCTGGACGGCGACACGTACGCCTTCGAGGGCGGCGCTAAGACCGCGGCCGAGATGACCAGCATCTACGCGCAGTGGCTCGACTCCTACCCGCTGGTGTCGCTGGAGGACCCGCTGGCCGAGGAGGACTGGGACGGCTGGCGTGAGCTGACCGCCGAGCTTGGCGACCGGGTACAGATCGTGGGCGACGACATCTTCGTGACCAACCCCGAGCGCATCCGGCGGGGCATCGACCTCAAGGTCGCCAACTCGCTGCTGGTGAAGGTCAACCAGATCGGCACGCTGACGGAGACGTTCAGCGCTGTGGACCTGGCTCATCGCAGCGGTTACACCACGATGATGAGCCACCGGTCCGGCGAGACCGAGGACACCACGATCGCGGACCTTGCGGTGGCGCTGAACTGCGGCCAGATCAAGACCGGCGCGCCGTGCCGGTCCGAGCGAGTGGCCAAGTACAACCAGCTGCTGCGGATCGAGGAGTTGCTCAGCGACGGCGCGGCGTATGCGGGCCGGCGCGCGTTTCCCCGGTCGGCCCGCGACCAGTGAGCCCGGACGCGACGGCGCGACCGCCGGGCCGCCGGCCCGTCCTTGCTCCGCGCCCGAAGCTGACGAGCCGCGCAGCGGTTCTGGCCGTCGTCCTGTGCGCGATCGCTCTGACGCTGGCCTACCCGGTCCGCGAGTACCTCGCAGACCGTCGGCAGATCGATCAGCTCGCGGCCCAGAACGCGCAGATTGCCGCCGAGGTCAAGCACCTTCGGGCCGAGCAGCGCGCGCTTGCCTCTCCGGCCGAGATTGAGCAGCAGGCTCGGGACAACCTGCACATGTGCTTCCCGTCGCAGACGTGCTACGAGGTGATCTACCCGGCCAAGCCGGACGCGCATGGCGACTCACATCAGGCCACGCCGCCGTGGTACGGCCGGCTGTGGAAGTCGGTCGCGGCGGCTGATGCGACCACGTCCCGGTGAGGACGTGAGCGAATCCGCTGTCCCGGCGTCCGGGCCGCCCGTAGCCGACGACCTCGATGCGGTGGAACGTCAGCTCGGCCGGGTGCCCCGTGCGCTGACCGCGGTCGCTCACCGGTGCCCGTGCGGCCTCCCCGACGTCGTCGAGACAGCGCCACGACTGGCCGACGGCACCCCGTTCCCGACCTTGTACTACGTCACCTGCCCGCGGGCCTGCGCGGCGCTCAGCCGGCAGGAGGCGGCGGGAGTCATGCGGGACATGGCGGCGCGCCTCGAGACAGACCCAGACCTACGCGAGCGCTACCAGGCGGCGCACGCTGACTACGTCCGCCGCCGGGACGCCGCCGCCGCGGCGGCCGGGGTGGCGCCATTGCCGCCTGGTGCGCAGAGCGCGGGCGGGATGCCGGACCGAGTGAAATGCCTGCACGCGCTGGCTGCGCACGCGCTGGCCGTACCGGGCGTCAACCCCCTCGGCGCCGAGGCGACCGAGGCAGCCGGCCAGTGGTGGCAGGCTGGACCGTGCGTGACACGGGACAGCTAGAGCCGGCCGGGAGGCAGACGGATGACAAATGGCGAGGCGACCACGAGCGAGGCGACCCAACGTGCCGGGACCCTGGGCACGGGGTCCGGGAGCATGCGGACCAAGCGCGTGGCTGCCATCGACTGCGGGACGAACTCGCTCCGGCTGCTGATTGCCGATATCGACCTGGCTAGCCATCAGCTGATCGACGTGGAGCGGCGGATGGAGATCGTCCGGCTGGGCCAGGGCGTGGACGCGACCGGCATACTGGCGCCCGATGCACTGGCGCGGACGTTGCGCGTTCTCGCCGAATACGCCGACGAGATCCGGAATGCCGGCGCCACGTCCGTCCGCATGGTCGCCACCAGCGCCACGCGGGACGCGAGCAATGCCGCCGACTTCACCCGTGGCGTCCAGGAGACGCTGGGAATCGCCCCCGAGGTCGTCAGCGGCGGCGAGGAGGCCATGCTGTCCTTCGCGGGCGCTACCGCTGAGCTCGCTGGCCCGGATGCGGACGATCGCCTAGGCGATGCCCCGGAGCCTGAGCCGCCCTACCTGGTGGTTGACATCGGCGGTGGCTCCACCGAGTTCGTGCTCGGCGGCAGGTCGGATGGTGATCTTGCGAGGGTGGCCGGCGGCCTCGCCGCCATCTCCGTGGACATCGGCTGTGTCCGCCTGACCGAGCGCCACCTGCGCTCTGACCCGCCGACTGAAGCGGAGGTCAAGGGCGCCACCACCGACATCGACGGCGCACTGGACGAGGTCGCTGCCGTCGTCGCGATTCGCGACGCGCGCTCGCTCGTCGGCCTGGCAGGGTCGGTCACCACCGTCGGCGCGATCGCGCTCGGCTTGTCGAAATACGACCCCGCCCGCACACACCACGCCCGCATCTCGGCTGACGTGGTACACGCGGTCACGGAGCAGCTACTGGCACAGACACGAAGGGAACGGGCTGCAATCGGGTCGATGCACCCCGGCCGCGTCGACGTGATTGGTGCCGGTGCCCTGGTCCTCGACCGGGTCATGCAGCGTTTCGGGTTCGCCGATGTCGTCGTCAGCGAGCACGACATCCTCGACGGCATCGCTTGGTCGATCGCCGGTGCATGACGCGTCCGTTCCTGAACTGACGGGCGGCCGGACGGCAGGTGTGCCGCCCGGAAGTGGCTGGCCGGAGGATCCAGCCACGCCCGACACGCCGGTCGCAGCGAGCGCCGCCGACGTTCGCGTGCTGGCCGCTACGGCGGGCTCGGTCGCTGAGCTGGCCGCACGCGAGTCGGTCTGCCGCGCCTGCCCGCGCCTCGTGCGCTGGCGCGAGCAGGTCGCGGTTACGAAACGGCGCTCTTTTCAGGCCGAGACTTACTGGGGCAGGCCGGTGCCGAGCTGGGGCGACGAGCAGCCGTCCATCCTGATTCTCGGGCTGGCACCGGCAGCGCACGGCGGCAACAGGACCGGCCGCATCTTTACGGGGGATCGCAGCGGCGACTTTCTTTTCGCCTCGCTGTGGCGATGTGGCCTCGCGGTCCAGCCGACGTCGACCACCGCCGGCGACGGACAGCGCCTCATCTCGGTCCGGATGGCGGCCGCTGTCCACTGCGCTCCGCCCGACAACAAGCCTGAGCCCGCTGAACGCGACGCCTGCGCGCCCTGGCTCGCGGCCGAGCTGAGCGTGCTCGGTTCGAGCCTGCGTGTCGTCGTGTGCCTGGGCCACTTCGCCTGGATGGCGTTGTGGGCGCAGCTTGCGAGCCTTGGCTATCAGGTGCCGCGGCCACGGCCGGCGTTCGGCCACGGCACCGAGGTGGTCCTTCCCGCCGATGCCGGACATTCGAGCATCACCGTGCTCGGCTGCTACCACCCCAGCCAGCAGAACACGTTCACTGGCCGCGTTACCGAGACGATGCTCGACGCCGTCTTCCGCCAGGCGCGCGAGCTGGCCGGCTTGAGCTAAGGCTGAGGTCGACACTGAGGCCGGCCAGCACTGTCTCCATCACCCGGGGTAAGAGGAATGGCGCATTGGTCACGGCGAGTATCAGGTGCGAAAGATCGCAACGATTAGATAGGTGACATTGGCTGAGAAACGGCCTGCAGTAATTGGATATCTAGAGTTAGCAGATGGGCGCGGGGTATCATCGCAATGCCCCCGTAGCCCAAGGGAAGAGGCCGGCCCCCTAAAAGGGTCCCCAGTGTCGGTTCGACTCCGACCGGGGGTACTGATGACCTGCTGGAACGCGGTCAGCCCAGGCCAGCGGAGCAGCCCGTCGGCCGATCAATGGATCGCGGGCCAATCGCCACGTCGTTGCGTGCCAGCCATTGGCCCGATGAATCAGCCTGGCGTTCCCGCACAAGTCATTGACGCGTGATTCAAAGACTTCACTTCGAATTAACCGCCCGGTATGGCCCGCCTGACTCGTCGGATTAGGCGGTTAACGTGTGGCTCGTTATCCCTTTTCGGGTGATATTGTTCGTGGCCGACGTGCACGTAGAAATGCCTATGTAACGTTGGCCTCCTGCGTTTCATCGCGTCACCCACTGACATCCGGGCCGGCCCGGTCGATCGCGATTCTGACGATCAGCCGCTTATCCCGCTGCATCGCCGCGCGGTACTCGGGCCAGTCTGGGTGCTCGCCTGAGATGCGTCGGTAGTAGTCCTCGAGAATGGGAAGCGCATCCGGCAAGTGGATCAGCTCGGCGTCGCCTTCGGCCTGGATCCATTCGCCGAAGAACGCGTCGCTGAGGACGCACAGCGCGGCGCGCGGATTCTTGGCCAGATTCTTGGCCTTGACGGCGGTCTCTCGCGTGCTGACGAGCACCCGGCCCTCGTCGTCGACCGCCACGACGATAGGCGAAAGCTGCGGACGGCCGTCCGACCTGGTAGTAGCCAGGACCGCCCGCGGGTGACTGGACAGGAAGCTAATGGCGCGACCGATGTCCACTGCGCGGGTCAGGTGCTGTAGAGCCTGCTGCGGCGCTGTATCTCGTACTCGTGCACGATCGCGCTGGCGTAGCCGTGGGAGAGACCGTGCTCGTCAGATAGCCAGTACGCGCGCTCACTGCATCTAAGGAACGCTGGACCGGATTCAAGACGGTTGAACCACTCTCGGAGCTGAAGTCCCGTGACGATCGGGATGCGGGCGATGAGATTCTTGTGCAGCTCCGGGGAGTGGGTCAGGGACAAGTGGCACCTCCAGCTCGAGGGGTAAGTCCTCTTGGAGTCGAGAGTGCACCACGACCGGCCGCATGACAACCCCCCGCGGCAACCCTTCCGTAATGCCCCGTTTGACTAGCAGCCGCGTACCGGGCAAAGCGTCCTATCAAGGTCGGCGTCCGCTGGTCCCTCATGGGCCGCACCAGGACCAAGTCGACCGGCTATGCGCCGGTCAGGAGAGCCGCTCGAAGATCATCGCCATGCCCTGGCCGCCGCCGACGCACATGGTCTCCAGCCCGATCGACTTGTCGCGGAACTGCAGGCCGTTCAGGAGCGTCGAGGTAATGCGCGCGCCCGTCATGCCGAAGGGGTGGCCAACCGCGATCGCACCACCGTTGACGTTGAGCTTGTCGATGTCGATGCCGAGGTCGTTGTACGACGGGATGACCTGCGCGGCAAATGCTTCGTTGATCTCGACCAGGTCGACGTCGTCGATGGTCATGCCCGCGCGCGCGAGCGCCTGCCGCGACGCTCCGACTGGGCCAAGGCCCATGATCTCCGGCGAAAGGGCGGTCAGCCCGCTGGCGACGATCCGGGCCAGCGGCGTGATGCCTAGCTCGGCGGCTTTGGTGTCGCTCATCAGGATCACGGCCGCGGCGCCGTCGTTCAGCGGGCAGCAGTTGCCGGCCGTGACAGTACCGTCCGGGCGGAAGACGGGCTGGAGCTGCGACACCTTCTCCAGGGATGTCCCTGGCCGCGGGCCATCGTCTGCCGAGACGACAGTGCCGTCGGGCAGCGTGATCGGCGTGATATCGCGCTGCCAGAAGCCGTCAGCCAGCGCCTTCTCGGCCAGGTTCTGCGACCGGACGCCGAACTCGTCCTGCTCAGCGCGGCTAACCCCGCGCAGCTGAGCCACGTTCTCGGCGGTCTGGCCCATCGCGATGTAGATGTCCGGGATCTGGCCGTCTGTGCGCGGGTCGTGCCAGCTGAAGCCGCCCTTCCCCATCTCGCCAGCCCTGGCCTCGGCAGCAGCGAAGACCGGGTTCTTGGTGTCGGGCGCTCCGTCGCTGCTGCCCTTGCCGAAACGGCTCACGGTCTCGACGCCTGCCGAGATATAGATGTCGCCCTCGCCGGCCTTGATCGCGTGGTAGGCCATCCGCGTGCTCTGCAGCGATGACGAGCAGTACCTGGTAATCGTGGTCCCCGGCAGCGAGTCATATCCGAGCATGACGGCTACCACCCTGGCCATGTTGTAGCCCTGTTCCCCGCCAGGCAGGCCGCAGCCGAGGATCAGGTCACCGATCTCCGCGGGATCGATCTGCGGCACCTTGGCCAGTGCCGCCGCGACCATCTGCACCGTGAGGTCATCGGGGCGGATGCTGGTGAGCGATCCCTTGAATGCCCGGCCGATGGGCGAGCGGGCGGTGGCGACGACGACTGCCTCAGGCATGACGGCTCCCTGCGAAATACTGGTAGTTGACCCGACAGTAGCTTACGTAACGTAAGCCGCCCAGCCCACCTTCCCGGCGCATGTTCCAGGCCCCCGTAAGGCACAAAACGACGAGGGCGATAGCCGCCGCAAGCATCACAGGCGGCGTGACTCGCTGGCCGATCTGCCGCTGGATGACGTTGAGCACGGGACCCAGCGCGCGGGCTGGCCGCCCGAACCCGATTCCGGGCATGTCGGCGATGGTAATCGCGGTGAGCCACCCCAAGGCCACCCAGTCGAGCCGCGACGATGGGTAAAACACCAGCACGCACATGATCATCACGCTGTACCAGGCGAACTGGTTCGGCCACAGCACGAGCCAGGCGACGCTCAGCGCCAAGGCGAACCGGATGGCCGGGCGGTCGTCGGCGCCGACGGGAAGCTTGGCGACAACCAGCCAGGCCAGCGGCACCAGCAAGACAGCCGCGATCGGCTCTGCCAGGTGCAGGCTTAGGCCGAGATGCTCGAGGACCGTGCCATAGAAACCGTTCCCGATGCCACCGGCGGCTCGGCTGACGAGCGCCTTGACCGCCGGTGCCCCGGCTACCACGTAACCGGGGATCACAACCGCAGCACCTCCCGCCGCCGCGGCGAGAAGCTGCCGCGGCGTTCGTCGCAGGGCCCACGCCAGGGCGGCCGCGAACACGAGGTAGTCCGCCTTGATCGCCACTGCCGCGCCGATGCACACTCCGGCTGCCGCCCCGGCGGCCAGCGAAGGCGAACGCGCCGCCCATCGGTCGGCGATCAGCAGGCCGGCTAGGCCGACACCTGCGGCCAGGACGTCTAGGTGACCGGCCGCGATCAGGCTCCAGATCAGCAGCGGGTTCGCCGTCCAGAGCAGATGAGCGCGGGCGCGGCTGGCTGGATCCGACCGCAGCGTTCGGTCAGCGGCTATGGCCACACCCGCGAATGCGACAGCATTGACCAGTTTCAGGAAGAATGCGGTAACCGCCAGCGACGCGCCCGCCAGCCGCGCCGCTACGAGTTCCTCTGCAGTGGCGAGCGGGCCGTAGACGCTGGGAGCATGTGCCCAGTCAAACGGCACCCCTTGATGAACATGGAACAGCAGGGCGTAGCGATGCGGCGTCATCACGTAGGGACTTCGGCCGATGGCAGCGATATGGCCATAGATGGCGTAATCGAGCACGTCGGTCGATCCAGTTGGCGGTACGACTGCGAGTACTACGGCCGCGAGCACCGCACTCACCACGATCGCTCGCATCGGAACTGGCAGGCGCCGTCGGACCGCGAGCAGCCCGGCCGCGACCCCTGCTCCGGCCAGGATGCCGGAAATCCAGACGGCGACCACAATGATCTTGGTCGACACGTGTACGCCCAGTTCCCAGGGCGGCCCCCCGGCCGGCAGCCGCAGGGTAGGCGGCATCCAGCTAGCCCGGAGGAGACCGGCCGCGACCATGATCAGCAGGCTGGTAATGATCGCGGTTGCTGACCACAAGCCGAGCGTACGGCTGGCCGGCTCAGCCGCCCTGACTCCCGCGGGCGCGGAGCGGGGGCGGGTCGTATTTGAGTAGCTCATCCGATCCCAGGGCGTCGGTTGCCGTGACCGGCGGTGCGGTCTTGAGTTCCCGGGCTGCTGCCTGGCTGGCAACCGCCGGACGATGCAAGCCCTATACCCGGCGCAGAGCGCGGAATGGCTAGTCTCGGCTCTAGATTTAGTGGGATAGCGTCGGTTGCCTAGGCACGCGGGCCCGAGGGCTCAGGGCCGCTATCGGGACGAAGCGGTCACGGGATCCACATCAAAGGAACGCCACAGATGCAGGTGCACGACTCCCTGATCGAACTGGTGGGGAACACCCCGCTGGTACGGCTGCGCAAGGTCAACCGCAGCGTGTCGGGCGCCGGCGACGGGCCGACGCTCCTGGCCAAGGTCGAGTACTTCAACCCTGGCGGCTCGGTGAAGGACCGGATCGCGCTGGCGATGGTCGAGGCTGCTGAGAAGTCCGGAGCGCTCAAACCCGGCGGCACGATCGTGGAGCCGACGTCAGGCAACACCGGCGTAGGGCTAGCCATCGTCGCTCAGGAAAAGGGCTATCGGTGCCTGTTCGTCTGCCCCGACAAGGTGGGGCAGGACAAGATCTCCGTGCTGCGGGCCTACGGCGCCGAGGTCGTCGTCTGCCCGACGACGGTGTCCCCGGACCATCCGGACTCCTATTACTCCGTTTCGGATCGCCTCGCAGCGGAGACGCCCGGCGGCTGGAAGCCCAACCAGTACGCAAACATGGAGAATCCCCGCTCGCACTACCTGTCGACTGGGCCAGAGATCTGGTCCCAGACCGACGGCCTGGTCTCTCACTTCGTGGCCGGCATCGGCACCGGCGGCACGATCTCGGGCACTGGGCGCTACCTGAAGGAAATCTCTGGCGGCCGCGTCCAGATCATCGGCGCCGACCCGGAGGGCTCGGTCTACTCCGGCGGCACTGGGCGCCCCTACCTCGTCGAGGGAGTCGGCGAGGATATCTGGCCGGAGACCTACGACAAGAGCATCTGCGATCAGATCATTGCGGTGAGCGACGCCGACTCGTTCCTGATGACGCGGCGCCTCGCCCGCGAGGAAGCCCTGCTCACGGGCGGGTCCTGCGGCATGGCTGTCGTCGCTGCCCTGCAAGTAGCCAAGGCCGCGCAGCCGGATGACGTCATCGTGGTGCTGCTGCCCGACGGCGGCCGCGGCTACCTGGGCAAGATCTTCAACGACGAGTGGATGGCGGACTACGGCTTCCTTACGGCCGAGACCGCCGAGCCTCGCGTCGGCGACGTCCTGGAGCGCAAGGCGGGCTCGGCGCTACCGCAGTTCGTTCACGCTCATCCCACCGACACGGTCCGGAACGTCATCGCGAGCCTGCGCGAGTTCGACGTGTCGCAGCTACCGGTGCTCAGCGCCGAGCCGCCCGTGATGGCCGCCGAGGTCGTGGGCTCCATCGTCGAGCACGACCTGCTCGAGGCCCTGGTCACCGGCAAGGCCGCGCCCGACGATGAGGTCGCGGGCCTGATGTCGCCGCCGCTGCCGTCGGTCGGATCAGGCGAGCCGGTCAGCGCCGCCGCCAGGGCGCTCGGCGTGGCCGGGGCGGCCGTGGTGCTGGTCGACGGCAAGCCGGCCGGCGTGATCACGCGGCAGGACGTGCTCACGTTCTTGTCCAGCCAGCCCGGATAGCCTGCTGGGATGCAGCCACAGCACCGCGACGGATTCGAGACCCTCGCGATCCACGCTGGTCAGCAGCCAGACCCTGTGACCGGCGCTGTCGTACCGCCGATCTACCAGGTCTCGACGTATAAGCAGGACGGCGTCGGCGGCCTGCGCGGGAAGGAACTCGGCGAAGCCGCGCGCTGGATTGAGGGCTACGAATACTCGCGCACGGACAACCCGACCAGGGGGGCGCTCGAGGAGTGCCTGGCCGCGCTCGAGGGCGGCGCGCGCAGCCTGGTGTTCGCGTCCGGGATGGCCGCTTCAGACTGCCTGCTCAGGGCTGTCTGCAAGCCGGGAGATCACGTGCTGATCCCCGATGACGCCTACGGCGGCACATTCCGCCTATTCGACAAGGTCCTGACCGGCTGGGGCGTCACGTACCGCCCGGTGTCGATGGGGGACGCGGCCGCGGTCCGGGCTGCCCTGATCGAGCGCCCGACCCGCCTGGTCTGGGTTGAGACGCCGACGAATCCGCTGCTGGGAATCGCTGATATCGCCGCGCTCGCCCAGCTCGCCAGGGACGCCGGGGCCCTGCTTGTCGTGGACAACACATTCGCCTCCCCGTACCTCCAGCAGCCGCTGGCGCTCGGCGCGGGCGCGGTGGTTCACTCAACGACCAAGTACATCGGAGGCCATTCGGACGTCGTTGGCGGGGCAGTGGTGGTTGCCGACACAGAGCTTGGCGAGCAGCTATTTTTTCTGAGGAACGCGGTCGGCTCAGCTCCGGGCCCATTTGACGCATGGCTGACGCTTCGGGGCGCCAAGACCCTGGCCGTCCGAATGGACCGGCACTGCCAGAACGCGCAGCGCGTCGCCGACATGCTCGTCAGCCACCCGGCTGTGTCGCAGGTCTATTACCCGGGCCTCCCGTCCCATGCCGGGCATGAGGTGGCGGCCAAGCAGATGCGCGGCTTCGGCGGCATGGTGTCGTTCCGGGCACGCGGCGGACCATCGGAGGCTGTCGAGATCTGCGGCCGGACACGGCTGTTCACGCTCGGCGAGTCGCTCGGCGGGGTCGAGTCGCTGATCGAGCACCCGGCACGGATGACGCACGCGTCGGTAGCAGGCTCGGAGCTAGAGGTTCCGGCCGACCTGGTCCGGCTGTCTGTCGGCATCGAATCTGCCGACGACCTGATCGACGACCTCGACGCAGCGCTCGGCTAGTGGACGGCGGCAGCCGGCGGGCGCCAGCGCTGCCAGGCCCGGTGCACGGTGAACATGCGCGACGGTCCGGGTGGCACGCCAGCCAGTTGCTGCCGTGGCTGAAGCATCAGGCCCGATGGGACCGGCTCCCACCAGGGCTCCCGGCTCAGTCAGCCGGCTGAACAGCTCCACCTGCGGGCCGCGTGTGGCCCGTGCGGCCGCCGGGCCGAGCACCAGCTCAGCCGGCGCCGCCTGGCTGGCGTCCTGCCAGCGGAGGTCGGTTGAGATCCGGAGCTGCTCGGCGTGGTTGGGCAGCGCCGCATGCGAGGTCAGGCAGTGGAAGAGCAGGACGTCGCCTGGCCGGTAATCGGTGGTTGCCCAGCGAGGCTCGTCGGCCAGCAGCAGCCGAGGCCGCAGCGGTGGCCCGAGATGGCTGCCGGGCAGCACCGCAAGCCCGCCAAGCTGAACCGGGATATCCATGAGCGGCAGCCAGGTCGTCACCATGTCCTGGACGCCCGACACAGCGAAGTCCTGGTGGATAAACCGGCCCCTGGTGACCTGGAACGGCGGCTCGGGATAGACCGTACGCAGGACCTTCACCGGATAAGAGAACGCAGCCGGGCCGAGAAGCAGCCGGACGAGGCCGCGCAGCGGCGCAAGATACGGCAGCCGGTTGAGTCCGCGGCTGGCGAGTGCGGCCCGGAACGACGGGTCGGCCAGCGCATCCCGGATGTCGACCGCGCGCTGCGGGCCATGCGGGCGGCCGTCGCCGTCGGTCCAGCCGCCGAGCCTGAGCTCGGCGCGCACGCTGTCATAGGCAGCCGCCACGTCGGTCGGCCGGAGCAGGCCGCGGAAGAACAGGTAGCCGTCCTGCGACAGCCGAGCCTGTAGGGCAGCATGGTCAGCCCGAAGCGCCATGGAGTCGGCCAGCTCGCGCACGGCATCTACGGTAACGCCGCTGGACACCGAATCCGGCCCACGGCGGATACCGAGCGCGAGGATCATGGACACGTGAACGAATCCGGTCGCGATGGACTGTTCGACGGCCTGTTCCGGCGCAGCGCGGTGGGCGTCGGCGATCGGGACTGGCTCCAGGCCATGCTCGACACGGAGGCCGCGCTGGCCCGCGCGCTTGAGCGAGCCGGACTCGCCGAGGCTGGCGCAGGCGCCGCGGTCACAGCCGCCGCACGGGCCGACAGGTTCAGCGCAGCGGACATCGGCCGGCTGGCAGCGCTCACTGGCAATCCGGTGCCAGCGCTCGTGCGCGCGCTCAGTGACGGCCTGCCGCCTGCTGCCGGCGAGGCCGTGCATCGCGGCGCCACGAGTCAGGACATCGTCGACACTGCGGCGATGCTGCTGGCCAAGCGCGCGCTGGCGGTCATCGAGGCCGACCTCGCCACGGCTGCCGACCGGGCGGCGGCGCTGGCCGAAGCGCACACGGATACGGTGATGGCCGGCCGGACGCTGCTCCAGCAGGCCGTGCCCGTCACCTTCGGCTTGGTTGCCGCGGGCTGGCTCGCCGGTCTGGACGACGCGCGGAAGGAGCTCAGCCAGCTCCGGGCGACGCGGCTGGCCGTTCAGTTTGGCGGCGCGGCGGGGACACTGGCGACCCTCGACACGGCCGGCGCCGCGGTTTGCGGTTTGCTGGCACAGGAGCTCGAGTTGCGCGAGCCGACGCTGCCCTGGCACACCGACAGGCTGCGGATCGTGCAGCTGGCCGCGTCGCTCGCGGGCGCTTGCGCCGTACTCGGAAAGATAGCGAGGGACGTCACGCTGCTCGCCCAGACCGAGATCGGCGAAGTCTGCGAAGGCAGCGACGACCCGCGCCATGGCGGCTCTTCCACGATGCCGCACAAGCGCAACCCGGTCATGTCGGTGATCATTCTTGGCTGCACGAAGCGGGCACCTGGCCTGCTCGCCACGCTGGCGGCCGCGGCGGAGCAGGAACTCCAGCGTGCGGCTGGCGGCTGGCACGCCGAATGGGAGCCGCTCACTGACCTGCTGCGGCTGACGGGGTCGGCGGCGTCGTGGTCGGCATCGCTGCTGGCCGGCCTGCGTGTCGACGCGAATCGGATGCGGGCCAACCTGGACGCGACCCGCGGCCTGGTGCTCGCGGAGCACGTTGCTGCGCAGCTAGCGCGGACGCTCGGCCCGCTGCCTGCCCACGACCTGGTCGCGGCCGCATCCGCGCGGGCCGCCGAGCAGGGCATGGATCTGCCCGAGGCGCTGCTAGCCGACCCGGACGCGGCAGCCGCGCTGCGCGCGAGCGGTATCGGCCGGACGGAGCTGGCGGCCGCCGTCGACCCGGCCGGTTACCTCGGCTCGACGTCCGAGTTCATCCGGCGCGCCCTCGCGGCGCACGACGGGCAAGACGAATCCCGAGCCGAGACCCGAACTAACCCGACACCTGGCGAAAGGACCCATGCCAGTGAATGACGAGGAACGCGCTGCGGCCGGCCTGCGCACTCGGCGCGAAGTGCTGGGTGACGAGCACGTCGATCGCGCGGTGGCCGGCACAACCGAGTTCACCGCCGACTTCCAGGACTTCATCACCCGGTATGCCTGGGGGGAGGTGTGGAACCGGCCTGGCCTGTCGCGCCCAGAGCGCAGCATGATCACCCTCGCGGTGCTGGCCGCTCTCGGCCGCGAGGAGGAGCTCGCCCTGCATGTCGGGGCCGCCATCAGGAACGGCCTCACCGCCGCCGAGATCCGCGAGGTGCTGCTCCACGTCGCGGTATACGCCGGTGTGCCTGCGGCGAACCGCGCCTTCGCTGTCGCGGCGCAATCCATGCAGAATTCGTCGTAGTCCGCACAGCTGTTCACTTGGCGGCGATTGCGGATATCGTTTCGGTAGAGCGGCGAGGAGGACGGATCGGACGTGGCAGAGATCGTGACGCTAGCCGAAGCGATCGCGGCCACGGTCCACGACGGTGACACCGTCGCCATGGAGGGCTTCACGCACCTGATCCCGCATGCGGCCGGACACGAGGTGATCAGGCAGCGGCGCCGCGATCTGACGCTCGTCCGGATGACGCCGGACGTCATCTACGACCAGCTAATCGGCGCGGGATGCGCCCGCAAGCTGGTGTTCGGGTGGGCCGGTAACCCCGGCGTCGGATCACTGCACAGGTTCAGGGACGCTGTCCAGAATTCCTGGCCGCATCCCCTGGAGTTGGAAGAGCACAGCCACGCCGGGCATGGCGAACCGGTTCGTGGCCGGCGCATCCGGCTTGCCTTTCGCGATACTGCGCGGCTACCGCGGCACGACCCTGGCCGCCCACACTGCCGGTGTAGCGGACATCGTCTGCCCGTTCACCGGCGAGACGCTAACGGCCGTCAGCGCGCTGCGCCCGGACGTCGCCGTGATCCATGCGCAGCGCGCCGACCGGCGGGGCAATGTTCAGTTCTGGGGCATCAGCGGCGTGCAGAAGGAGGCCGTGCTTGCCTCGGCACGATCGGTCGTCAGCGTCGAGGAGATCGTGGACACGCTGCCGCCGCAGCCCGGCGCGGTGGTACTGCCATCGTGGACTGTGAGCTATGTCGCGCGCGTTCCTGGCGGTGCTCATCCGTCGTACGCACTTGGCTACAGCGACCGAGACAACGATTTCTACAAGGCCTGGGACCAGATCAGCCGGGACCGCCAGCTGTTCACCGCCTGGCTTGACGAGCACGTTTACGGCGTCGATCCGGACGCCGCCGCTCGCAGCGGAGTCGCATGCTGACGTACACGCCGGACGAGATGATGGCCGTCATCGCGGCACGGTCGATGCGCAACGGGATGACCTGCTTCGTCGGTATCGGACTGCCCAGCGAGGCGGCCAACCTGGCCCGTCGGACACACGCACCGGAGCTCGTCCTGATCTACGAGTCGGGAACCATCGGCGCCAAGCCGGACCATGTCCCGCTGTCGATCGGCGACGGCGTACTCGCCGAGACGGCCGATGCCGTCGTCAGTGTGCCGGAGATCTTCAACTACTGGCTCCAGCCGGGACGAATCGACGTCGGCTTCCTGGGCGCCGCGCAGCTCGACCGGTACGGCAACATCAACACAACGGTGATTGGCGACAGCTATGCACAGCCAGTAGTCCGGTTGCCGGGCGCGGGTGGCGCACCGGAGATCGCGGCCGCCTGCAAGGAAGTCGTCGTCGTCCTGCGTCAGACCCAGCGGACGTTTCCCGAGCGGCTGGACTTCATCACGTCAGTCGGATTTGGCGCAGGCGCAGGAAGCCGGCAGCAGCTGGGCCTCACCGGTGGCGGGCCGAGGCTCGTCATTACCGATCTCGGCGTGCTCCGCCCCGACCCGGTTAGCCTTGAACTGGTGCTGACCGCGACCTATCCAGGCGTATCCGTGGATCAGGTCAGGGACAACACAGGGTGGGACCTGGCTGTCACAGCCGAGATAAGTGAGCTCGCACCGCCGTCGGCCGCCGAACTCACGGCCCTGCGCGTACTGCTGGCGGGGACGTCTGCCCAGCAGGCCGCCACTGCCGCCACTGTCACCGTGCCGATCGCCGGAGGGGCCTCATGACCGCCAGGGACACACGGGCCGCCAGCGGCGATCTTGTGCTGCCGCAGTACGCGGCCCCGGCTGGCGTTCACCCGCCGCTTGACTCGCCGGCCTACAAATCGTCGCTGCTGCGCGCCCCGAAGCAGCCTCTCATGCCGCTGCCGCAGCGGCTGACTGAGATCACCGGCCCGTTGCTCGACCCTGACCGCGTCACCGCGGCGGACGCGGACCTGACCGCTGGCCACCCTGGTGAGCCGCTGGGTGAACGCATTGTCGTCACTGGCCGCGTGCTCGACTCAGACGGCCGTCCGGTCCCGGACACCCTGATCGAGATCTGGCAGGCCAACGCCTCTGGCCGCTACGCGCACGCGGTCGACGACCATCCAGCGCCGCTTGACCCGAACTTCACTGGCGCCGGGCGTTGCATCACTGACTCCCGCGGCAGGTACCGATTCCTCACGATCAAGCCTGGCGCCTACCCGTGGCGCAACCACCACAACGCCTGGCGGCCCGCCCACATTCACTTCTCGCTGTTCGGGCGGGCGTTCACGCAGCGCCTGATTACTCAGATGTATTTCCCGGCCGATCCGCTGTTCGCACTGGACCCCATCTTCAACTCGATACCTGACCCTCGCGCACGGCAGCGGCTCATCGCGTCATTCGACATCGACCAGACGGAGCCGGACTGGGCGCTCGGATACAGCTGGGACGTCGTCCTTCGCGGCCGGACCGCGACGGTATTCGAGACCGAGGTGGACGAGTGACCAAGGGCATCACCCCGTCGCAGACAGTCGGCCCGTTCCTGGCGATCGGGCTGCCCTGGCCCGATGGCCCGTTCGTCGTGCCGGCCGGCACACCAGGTGAGATCGCGATCATCGGTCAGGTCATCGATGGGGTCGGCGCGCCGGTCCCGGATGCGCTCGTCGAGACCTGGCAGGCCGACCCGGACTCGCGGTTCGATCATCCGGACGACCCGCGCGGCGCCGCGCCGCCCGCGGTGGCGGGATTCCGCGGATTCGGCCGGTGCGCGACTGACGCGGACGGGCACTACCGGATCAGCACCCTGCGTCCAGGCCCGCTTCCATCCCCAGGTGGCGGGACCGAGGCCCCGCACCTCAACGTCTCGGTCTTTGCCCGCGGCCTGCTCGACCGGGTCGTGACGAGGATCTACTTCTCGGACGAGGCGCGCGCAAACGCTGCCGATCCAGTGCTGTCGGCAATCTCGGACCCAGGGCGGCGTGCGACGCTTATCGCGGTCGCCCAACCGGGCCGGCCAGCGTCCTCGTTCCGGTTCGATATCCGGCTGCAGGGCGAGCGCGAGACAGTCTTCTTCGATGTCTGACGTCGGCGGGCCGTCGTCGCCAGACGCCTCGACACCGACGGCAGCAGTACCGACGGCAGCAGTACCGACGGCCGCAGTGCCGACGCCAGCCGTGCCGACGCCAACCGGGCCTGTCCCAGCCGTGCCCCTCACGGCGCCGCCGCTCGATGGTCCGCACGGCGCCCCGGTGCTTGTCCTCGGGAACTCACTGGGCACAAGCGCCGCAGTCTGGGACCAGCAAGTCGGCCAGTTCCGCGAGCACTTCCGGCTGCTGAGATTCGAATTGCCCGGTCACGCCGGCTCGCCGGCGCCGCCTGGCCCGTACAGCGTGGGCGGCCTGGGTGCAGGCGTGCTCGCCCTCCTGGACTCGCGCGGGGTCGACCGCGTCGCCTACTGCGGGATTTCGCTCGGCGGCATGATCGGCATCTGGCTCGCGGCGCACGCCCCAGACCGGATCGCCGTGCTCGGTTTGGCCTGCACGTCGGCATACCTGCCCCCGGCGTCCGGCTGGCGGGCGCGCGGCGACCAGGTGCGCGCGGCCGGCCTGGCGTCGGTCGCCGGAGCGGTCATGAGCCGGTGGTTCACGCCGGAATACGCTGCCCGAGCTCCCGCCGTTGTCGACGCGTTCCGCTCGGAGTTCGAGCGCACCGATCGCGACGGCTACGCGGGCTGCTGCGCGGCAATCGCCGCGATGGACCAGCGGGCCGACCTGGCTGTCATCGCAGCGCCGACCCTGGTCCTGGCGGGCGCGGCCGACGCGGCCACGCCGCCGGAGCACGCCGAGGTGATTGCGCGCGGCATTCCCGGCGCGCGCCTGGAGGTCATTGCCGACGCGGCCCACCTGGCCCCGGTGTCGGCGCCGGCGCGGGTCACCGCGGCCTTGCTCGCGCACATACGCGCCGCAGCGCCCTAGCGGCCACCAGGCCCCTGGGCGCTAGCATTCGTTCGATGACAACTTCTGGTCGCACTGCGAACACCGCAGGCGATGCCGGCGCGCCGACGGCCGCGCAAGGCCGGGCTGCTCGCGTGCCCGCTACCGGGGACCGGCCCAGGAACAGCGACTTCGTCCAGTCCCTCGACCGAGGGCTGGCGGTCATCAGGGCGTTTGGCCCGGACCGCGAGCGGCTCAGCCTGAGCGAAGTCGCGAGGGCAACTGGACTTACCAGGGCGGCGACGCGCAGGTTCCTCCTGACTCTTGTGAAGCTCGGCTACGTGCGCAACGACGGCCGTGAGTTTTCCCTCCGGCCGCGCGTCCTTGAGCTCGGCTATGCATACCTTTCCGGCCTCGGCATGCCTGAGGTGGCCGCACCGCACCTGGAGGAGCTCGTCGCGAAGGTGCGGGAGTCTTCATCGATCTCGGTGCTCGACGGCGATCACATCGTGTACGTGGCCAGGGTGCCGACCAAGCGAATCATGACGGTCTCGATCTCCGTCGGCACCAGGTTCCCGGCGTATGCAACCTCGATGGGCCGGGTCCTGCTGGCCGGGATGAGCCCCGACGACCTCGACCGCTACCTGGCCGAGGCCGACCTCGCGCCTATCACCGCGCGCACCGTCACCGATACCGGCCGGTTGCGCGAGATCCTCCGCGACGTGGCCAAGCAGGGCTACGCGATCGTAGACCAGGAACTTGAGGAAGGATTGCGCGCCATAGCCGCACCCATTCACGGCGCGGGCGGCGCCATTACTGCGGCGATCAACCTCTCCGCGCACGCCAGCCGCGTGAGTATGGCGGCCATGCGCGCCGAATTGCTACCGGCCTTGCAGGAGACCGCGCGCCGGATCGAGGCAGATCTGAGGTCGCAGGGCCTGGGCTGACGGTTAGCCGACCCCGTTCCCTTCCTTATGAACGCCGCCCGACGCCTCCTCAGCCTTCCTTGCCGGCCGATGCCGGCGGCCACGGTGCCATTCCCGCCCTGCCGTCACCCTGCCGTTTCCCTGCCGCTTTCCACCGTTGACACCGATCCACATGGCTGATTATGTTTCTACATTGCGCATAGTCGTACGCCAAGCGAACATCTGGCAGTAACCATCACGGAGTGCCTGACCTTGAGCTGAGCGTTCGAGGCGGCGCCCGGATAGCCGGCTCGACGCGGGCGCTCACCTGAGGAGACGCTATGGAAGGTCAGGAAGCGGGCCCTCGGGTCCCGGACGAGCTCCGGATCACGAGACGTTCGCTGCTGAAAGGGATCGGGTACGGTGGCCTCGCTGCCGGGGCCGTCGGCACCAGCGGTTTACTAGCCGCGTGCGGTAACAGCATCAAGGGCGCGGGTGGATCGAGCGCCACCGGCACGATCAACATCGGCTTCATCACGCCGCTCACCGGCGAACTGGCCGGATTCGCCTCCGGCGATCAGTTCGTGCTGAGCCTGATCAAGGAAGCGTCGATCTATAAGAGCGGCATCAAGATCGGCGGCAAGACCTACAAGATCAACCTTAGCGTTCAGGACAGCCAGTCAAGTCCGACGAGGGCCGCGCAGGTAGCGCAGCAGCTGATCACCAGCCACGCGGACCTGATCCTGACGACATCGACGCCGGAGACCACGAACCCGGTGGCGGCGGCCTGCCAGAAGGCAGGTACGCCATGCCTGTCGACGGTTGTGCCCTGGGAATCCTGGTACGCCGGCCTTGGCGGTAACCCAGTGAAGCCGACCACGGACTTCAGCTATGTGTCGATGTTCTTCTTCGGGCTGGCGCAGTTCAACGGTTGCTTCGAGCCGATGTGGAACCGCATCCCGAACAACAAGGAAGTCGCCTGCCAGTACCCGAACGACGCGGACGGCAACGCCTTCCGCGGCGGATTCGAGCCGCAGATCATGGGAGACGGCTACAAGGTCGTGGACGGCGGTGCGTACGCCGACGGCACCGCCGACTTCACGTCCATGATCTCGCTATTCAAGAGCAAGAACTGCGAGGTGTTCAGCAACTGCCCGCTGCCGCCGGACTTCAACACGTTCTGGAAGCAGGCATCGCAGCAGGGCTTCAAGCCGAAGATCGCAACCGTGGCCAAGGTACTGCTGTTCCCGGCTGACTGCGCTGCCCTGGGCTCGCTGGTCAACAACATCGCGACCGACTCGTGGTGGGGCCCGTATATGCCCTACACCTCGTCGCTGACTGGCCAGACCGCCAGCTCGCTGGCCGCCGCCTACGAGGCCAAGACCGGCAGCCAGTGGCTGCAGTCGCTCGGCTCGACCTACTCGCTGTTTGAGGTGGCCAAGGAGGCATTCGGCAACGTCAGCGATCCGCACGACAAGACCGAGGTGGCGGGCGCCCTGCACAAGGTGAACTACACCGGCATGTGCGGTCCGATCAACTTCGCTAGCGGGCCCGCGCCGGGCGTCGGCATCATCAACCCCGTCGGCGTGCAGTGGAAGATCCAGCCGGCTGGTAGCAAGTACCCGGTCGAGATGAAGGTCGTGGACAACTCGATAAACAAGAGCGTGCCCATCGGAGCCGACCTCGTGGCGACGAATGCCTGACCTGGCCACCGCCGGGTCGGCCCGCATTGACACGGACCTGCTGCAGCTCGTCGAGATCAGCAAGAGCTTTGGCCGGGTCGTGGTCGCAGACAACCTGTCGCTCGCCGTCCGCGCGGGCGATCTGATCGGAATCGTCGGGCCGAACGGGGCAGGCAAGAGCAGCCTCTTCGGCTTGATCGCCGGTGATCTGACCCCGTCCGCGGGCGAGATCCGGTTCATCGGTATGAGCGTGACCAGGAAGGACGCCGCCGCCCGATGCCGTCTTGGCATCGGGCGCACGTTCCAGGTGCCGAAGCCATTCGGCGCCATGACGGTCTTCGAAAACGTGCTCGTGGCTGTGCAGCAGGGGAATGGCCTGCGCCGTCGCTCGAGTTATGCGGCGGCAGCAGAGGTGCTGGAGCGCACGGGGCTGGCCAGCGACGCCAACGCCCCGGCCGAGCGACTCGGCCTGCTGTCGCGCAAACGGCTCGAGGTAGCCAGGGCGCTGGCCACTGGACCGAGACTGCTGCTGCTCGATGAGGTAGCCGGTGGTCTCACCGACCCTGAGGTGGCCGAGCTCTCTGCCATAGTCCGGGCTGTTTCCGCCGACGGAGTGGCGATCATCTGGATCGAGCACGTCGTGCATGCGCTGACCGCGACTGTCAGCCGGCTGCTCTGCCTCGCGGCTGGCTCGATCATCGGCGACGGCCAGCCTGAGGCCGTGCTCGCGCTGCCCGCTGTTCGCGAGGTGTTCCTCGGCACCGAGGTGTCCGCCTCGCTGCACATGCCTAGCGAGGACCGGGGATGAGCGGCGGCGTTGGCGCTGCTCCGCTGGCGACGGAACCTGGTCCGCAGGCGAAGGGAGCTGGTCCGCTGCTGGAGGTCCGCGACCTCAGCGTGCACCATGGGCAACTCCAGGCGCTGCACGGCGTGAGCCTGCAGCTCCCGGCAGGCGCGACGCACGCGATGATCGGCGCGAACGGGGCTGGCAAGTCCACGCTCTTGCGTACCATCGCCGGTCTGCATCGGCCCACGTCCGGCTCAATCCTGCTCGCTGGCGAGGAGGTGACGCGGCTGCGGCCGGAGCAGCGCGTAGCGGCGGGAATCGCGCTCGTACCCGAAGGGCGCAGGCTGTTCCCGTCACTCACCGTCGAGGAGAACCTGCGCGTCGGCGGGACAAGCGGGCGCACGGGGCCGTGGAATACCGAGAGCATCTATGACCTGTTCGGCTGGATGCGGGACCGGCGCGGCCAGCGCGCGGCCCAGCTGTCCGGCGGCGAACAGCAGGCCGTGGCCATCGGGCGGGCGCTTGCCGCGAACCCGCAGGTGCTGCTGCTCGACGAGCTCTCGCTCGGGCTCGCTCCTGTCGTTCTGCGCCGGATCTACGCCCTGCTGCCACAGCTTGCGGCTGCTGGCGTCACCGTCCTCCTCGTCGAGCAGGACGTGAGTCAGGCGCTCGCCGTGGCCGCAGAGGTGCACTGCCTGCTGGAGGGGCGGATCACGCTAGCCGGGCCGCCCGCCGCGCTGACCGCCGAGCAGATAGAGCGGGCGTATTTCGGCGTGACCGCGGCGGCTGATCAAGCACCGGGAGCGAGTACATGACCTGGGTTAACGCGATTATTCAGGGCGTGATGCTCGGCGGCCTATACGCGCTGTTCGCGTGCGGACTGTCGCTCATGTTCGGCGTCATGAAGGTCATCAACCTCGCGCACGGCGACCTCGCAGTCGTTGCGGGCTACGTCGCGCTCGGGGTCATCGCCATTACCCACGTGCCGACGGTCTGGTCGTTCCTGCTGGTCGTGCCGATCTTCGCCGTGCTGGGCTACGTTCTCCAGCGAACGCTGCTGCAGGCAGCACTGAACCGCAGCGTTCTGACCACCTTGCTGGTGACCTTCGGGCTCTCCGTCGTGATCGAGAACGGCCTGCAGCAGTTCTTGTCCGCGAACAGCAAGTCACTGAACATCGGCTCGCTGGTATCCGACTCCTTCAGCCTCGGTTCGCAGATCACCATCGCCTATCTCGACTTGGTCATCCTCGTGGTCGCCGTCGTGGTCCTGCTCGGACTGCAATACTTCCTGTCCTCCTCTAAGAACGGCCGGCTGATCCGGGCGGTGGCCGATGACCGCGAGGCTGCACAGCTGTCCGGGATCGACTACAGGCACGTTTTCGGCATCGCCGCAGCGATCGCGTTCGGCACGGTCGCCCTGGCGGGCATTGCATTCGGCATGTACACGCAGTTCGATCCGACGACCGGCAGCTCTGAGCTGCTGCTGTATGCGTTCGAGGCGGTTGTCATTGGCGGCCTCGGGTCGCTGTGGGGCACTCTTGCTGGCGGGATCCTGCTCGGTATCGCGCAGCAGATCGGCGCGCAGTACCACGCGGCCGACCAGGTCCTGGCCGGCCAGTTGCTCTTCCTGATCATCCTCGTGCTACGGCCCCGTGGCATCACGAGCCGCAGGGAGCTGGCATGAGTGTCATCGGGCAAGACGCGCAGGCACCCGGCGAACCGCTCGGTCCGGCCGTGACCGTCGCGTCGCCGGCCCCGGCCTTCGTGACCCGGTCGCGACGATCCGCGCTATGGACCAGCGTGGCGGCGATCGTCATCGTCGCGGTACTCGCCTACCTCCCGTACCTGGTGTTCTCGAGTACCACTAACCTGCTCGTCGATTTCTTCCAGTTGCTGATCATGGCCAGCATGTGGAACCTGCTCGCCGGATATGCGGGCCTGGTCTCCGTCGGCCAGCAGGCCTTCATCGGCCTCGGCGCGTATTTCGTCATCCTGTTCGCTAACCAGGGCATCAGCCCGTTCACGGCGATCCCGCTGGCGACGGTGCTGACGGGCGTGGTCGGCGTGCCGATCTGGTGGCTGGTCTCCCGGCTGCGCAGCGGTTACTTCTCAATCACGATGTGGGTCATAGCGTCGGTCTGCATGCTGGTTATCACCCAGATCTCCTCGCTGGGCAGCGGGACCGGGATCGCGCTGGCCGGGCTCACCCCGAACCCGACCATCCTGTCGGCAGACACGTACTGGGCCACGCTCGCGGTTGCGGTGGCAGTCATTGCTGGCATCTACGCCTTGTTGCGCAGCCGGCTCGGGCTTGTGCTGACGGCGATCCGCGATGACGAGACCGGTGCGCGGAGCATAGGCGGCCGGGTCGGGTCGGTACGCCGGCTTGTCTTCATCGTGGCAGCGCTCGGGTGCGGCGCGGCGGGTGCGGTGTACGCGATCAGCCAGCAGTTCATCGTCCCGGACGCGGCGTTCAGCGTCTCCTTCACCGCTGAGATGATCTTCATCACCATTATTGGCGGGATCGGCACGATCGAGGGCCCGATCATCGGCACCGTCGTCTTCTTCGTACTGCAGCAAACCTTGGCGAACGACGGCACGTGGTACTGGATCATCCTCGGGCTTGTCGCCATCGCGGTCGCAATCTGGGCGCCGCGTGGCATCTGGGGCCTCGTCACCGACCGAACCGGTATCAAGCTGTTCCCGGTTGGCTACTACCTGTGGCCAAAGGGCGAGGAGAGCCGTGCCCGCGGCCGCTTCACCCTCTCCGGCCGCGGCCGGGAAGCCGACGCATAGGGCGTGAGGGTGGAAGTCCCGCCCTTCATTGGGCGGTACTTCCAACATGACGCCCATTGGGGATGGGGCTGGCGGCGCCGCTCCCGTTGTGGTTAGCCCTCGCCCCAGACGTCGCCCGCTACTTCAACGATGAGGCGCAGCTTGGCCGCCTGCTCTTGCTGCGTCAGGACGTTGCCTTCCACGGTGGAGGAGAAGCCGCACTGTGGCGACAGGCAGAGCTGGTCCAGGGGGACGTACTTGGCGGCCTCGTCGATGCGCCGCTTGAGCGTGTCCGCGCTCTCGAGTTCGCCGCGCTTGGTCGTCACCAGCCCAAGAACCACCATCTTGCCCTTGGGCACGAAGCGCAGCGGCTCGAAGCCGCCCGAGCGCTCGTCGTCGTACTCCAGGAAGAAACCGTCGACAGCGAGCTCGGAGAACAGCGCCTCGGCGACAAAGTCGTAGCCGCCCTCGGCAGCCCACGAGGAGCGGAAGTTCCCACGGCACATGTGCGTGGTCACGGCCATGCTGGCTGGCCGGGCCGCGATAGCGTCGTTGACCTGGCGGATATAGCGCAAGTGCAAGTGCTCGGCATCCTCGCCCCGCTCGGCGATCTCGGCACGCTGCGCGGGGTCGTTGAGGTAAGCAAGGCTGGTGTCGTCGAGCTGGAGGTATGTGCAGCCGGCGGAGGCGAGCCGCTGCACCTCGTCGGCGTACGCGGCCGACAGGTCAGACCAGAACTCCGCCATGTCCGGGTAGACGTCCTTGTCGATGGACGCAGGGCCGCCGCGGTAGTGGACCATGTTCGGCGACGGGATGGTCAGCTTGGGCGTGGCCGCGCCGACGGTGGACTGGAGGTAACGGAAGTCGTCGGCGAAGATCGTGTGCTCCAGCCTGATCTTGCTGCCGATGTGCAACGCTGCGGGCGTGAACTCGATGCTCCCGGACTTGTTGCGGAACTTCACCGCCAGGTTGCCCGGGGCCTTCTCGACGCCACCGAGCTGATAGATGAAGTCCATGTGCCACGAGGCGCGCCGGAACTCGCCGTCGGTCGCGGACGTCAGGCCGGCCTCGGCTTGCATGGTGACTGCGCCGGCGATCGCGGCGTCCTCGACGGCCCGAAGGTGCTCCGCGCCGATCTTGCCGGCGGCGAAGTCGTCCCGCGCCTCCAGCAGCTCAGACGGGCGGAGCAGGCTGCCGACGTGATCGGCCCGGAAGGGCGGCGTTCTGCGCATAATGGCCAGTGTCCTCGTTTCTGATCGTGGTTTTTGATCGTGGGTTCTGCGTGGTTTCAGATAGTCGTCAGTGAAGTGCGAAGCCCGTGTAGTTCTCGGCTAGCGAGGTCGCGGCCGCCCGGGAGGAGACGACATACCGCAGCTGGGCGAGCTGCAACTGAGTCGCCATCGCGTCGGCGCCGGGAGTGCGGTGCAGCATCGTCGTCATCCACCAGGAGAAGTGCGTCGACCGCCAGACCCGGTCAAGGCACGTCGCCGAGTACCCGGCCGCGAGCTTGTCGTCGCCGTGCAGCAAGGCGTCTAGGGCGGGCGCAAGGACGGCCACGTCGGCGAGCGCGAGGTTTAGGCCCTTGGCTCCTGTAGGCGGCACGATGTGGGCAGCGTCGCCGGCCAGGAACAGCCGCCCGTAGCGCATCGGGGCGCTGACGAAGCTGCGCATCGGGGTGATGTTCTTGTCCAGGACCGGGCCCCGCTGCAGGGTCCAGCCGGGGAGCTCGAACCGGTGGCTGAGCTCGGCCCAGATGCGGTCGTCAGGCCAGTCCACGATGTCATCGCCAGTGTCGACCTGCACGTAGAGGCGGCTCACGGCGGGGCTGCGGAGGCTATGCAGGGCAAAGCCGTCGGTGTGATGCGCGTAGATGAGTTCGTCGGTCGACGGCGGCACGTCGGCCAGGATGCCAAGCCAGGCGTAGGGGTAGCCGCGTTCCCAGGTAGTCAGCGCGCTCGATGGTATGGCCGCCCGGCAGACGCCGTGGAAACCGTCACAGCCCGCGATGGCGTCACAGGCCACCTCGTGCCTCGTGCCAGCGCTGTCGGTGTAGTGCAGGACGGGCCGGTCGGTGTCGACATCCGCCACGCCAGTGCCGGTCACGCTGAACTGGAGAGCGTCAGGCCCGGCATCGGCGAGCCGACGCGCGATCAGGTCCTTGACGACCTCGGTCTGGGCGTAGACCGTCACGGTGCGGCCTCCAGTAAGGTCCCGGAAGTCGATGTGATGCCGCTCGCCGTCGAACTGAAGGTAGATCCCGCCGTGCTCGAGGCCCTGCTGGTCGAGCCGTTGAGCGACGCCCGCCTCCCGCAGGAGAGCCACGCTGCCGTCCTCGAGGACGCCTGCTCGCTGCCGGGCCTCGCAGTACTCGCGGCTGCGCAACTCGATCTGCAGCGAGTCGATGCCCCGCAGCGCCAGCAGGTGTGACAGGAGCAGGCCAGCCGGACCGGCGCCGACGATGCCTACCTGGGTGCGAGAGCGCATCATCCGTTCGAGGTCGGCTAGAACGGGTAGGGCGCGATGTCCCCGCGGATCGTCACCCAGCGCGTGTCGGTAAACGCGTCGAGGTTCGCCGATCCGCCGAACCTGGCGCCAGTGCCAGAGGCACGGATACCGCCGAAGGGGGTATTCGGCGCGTCGTCGACCGTCTGGTCGTTGATGTGCACGATGCCGGTGGGGATCTGGCGGGCGAGTTCGAGGCCGCGCATGACATCCCTGGTCAGGATGCCCAGTGAGAGCCCGTACTCGGAGTCGGCGGCGAGCTTGGCGACCTCGTCGGCTGTCGAGAAGCGCACGACGGGCGCGACCGGTCCGAAGACCTCGGTCGCGTAAGCGGGCATCGCGGGAGCTACGTCGGCGAGAACGGTCGGCTTGTAGAACAGGCCTTCATAGGTGCCGCCGGCGGCGAGCCTCGCGCCAGCATCCACACTCCCGGTGACGAGGGCGTGCACCTTGTCCCGCTGACGCTCATCGATGATCGGACCAATGGCTACCTGGCCAGATGCCGGGTCGCCGACCGGCAGGTGACTGGCCTTCTCGGCGATCCTGGCCACGTATTCGTCGTAGACGGACTCGTGCACGAGGTGGCGGCCCGTTGTCATGCAGATCTGGCCCTGGTGCAGGAACGAGCCCCACGCGCCTGCCGAGGCGGCCTTGTCAAGATCGGCGTCCTCGAGGACGATGAGCGCCGAGTTGCCGCCCAGTTCCAGATGCACGCGCTTGAGGTGCTGGCCAGCCAGGGCACCGACCTTGCGGCCGGCAGCTGTCGATCCGGTGAACGAGATCACGCCGACTCGAGGCTCGGTCACGAGCGCCTCGCCGACATCAGGCCCGCCGGGAAGGACGTGCAGGAGGCCGTCGGGAAGCCCCGCCTCCTCAAAGACGCGCGCCAGCACGACGCCGCCGCAGACGGCGGTGCGCGGATCTGGCTTCAGCACGACTGCATTGCCGAGCGCAAGCGCCGGGGCCACCGACCGGATCGCAAGGATCTGCGGGAAGTTGAAGGGCGAGATGACGCCGACGACACCCACGGGCACGCGCTCGGCGAAGCTCAGATGCGGCTGCTCGCTCGGGAGCAGTTCGCCGTACGGACGGGACGGCAGGGTTGCCGCCTCGAAGATCTCCTCGGTTGCTACGTGCGTCTCGAACTGGGCGGCGGGCGGGATCTTGCCGCCCTCGCGGACGCTCCAGTCCTCGATCTCGGCGGCGTTCGCGAGCCAGATCTCGCCTGCCTTGCGGAGGATCGCTGCGCGCTGCGTGTGCGGCAGCGCAGCCCAGGCAGGCTGGGCTGCGGCGGCAGTTGCAGTGGCGGCTGCGACGTCGGCCGGCGACGCGATGCCGACGCTGGCCAGTTCTGCGCCAGTCGCCGGCTCGATTACTGCTGCCCGGCCGCCGCCAGGCTCATGCCAGCCGCCAGAGTACGCCTTGCCAAGCCACACTGATCGGTCGAGAAGAGTCACCGGAACTCCTTCGGGCGCGGCGGCACATAAGAATCAGGCGGGGGGATGGTCGTCGCCTGTGCGCTTCACGAACATGAGTTACATATTCGAACACTAGAAAATCTAGGTGTCCGGGTAGCTGAGTGTCAACGCTGCGGCCGCGCGCGGGGTACTGCCAGGCGGCGCACTCGGACGGCAGCCGCGACGCCGGGACTCGCCAGTGTCCGCATAGCCGCAGAGGACTTCGCAGTGTGGCGTGTGGCCGAGCGGGCTCGCCAGCGGCGCTTGGCCCGCCGGGGCTGCCGGTGTGCCTGGCCGCAGAAGAGGTGGCAGTGTTGAGCCTGGCTTCGGGGGGACCGCTCGTGTGCTGCGCCCGCGCCCGGCCTGCTGGGCCCGCGCCAGGCCTGCCCGGCCCGCGCCCGGCCCGCGCCCGGCCTGCGGGGCGCCGAACCACGCCCGAGTATGGCGCGTCGCGAGCTTCCGATAGGCGGGCTTCCCCGGCGGAGCTCTCACTCCGAGCCGTGGCTAACGCGCTAAAAGGACCGACAGGCGTACTCGGCCGTGGCGGCTGCGCGCGCTGGCCAGAGTACGCCCCGTCGTCCTCGATGCTGACAAACGTCAGCGGGCGGGTGCTGCTACTTCTTGTTGGTGAACCAAGCGCCGACGCCGCACACGATGGCCACGACTAGCGCGGCGACGCCGCGGTAGACATGGCCGCCGCTCCCATGCACATGGCTGCCGGAATTCAGGAACGACGGGGAGGCGCCCGCGAACCAGAGGATGGCCAGGACCAGGGCGATCACCGCGATGATGGCCAAGATGATGGTGAGCGTCCGCTTGGAGCCGCCGGACACGCTTTGAGAACTCACAATTCCTCCTTGAGGCTGGCTGCGCGCGGTGCGCTCGGAGCGCAACCTAACCAGCAATGACTACGACCGGCACGGTACTACTGCCCGCTGAGTTGACTGGGTCGAAATAACAACAAAGACATCAAAATCTTGGTCACACAGGGTCCTGGCGCGGACGGCGCGGTCTGCATCCTGCAGTCCGCCCGGATGCGCGCCCAGGGGCCCTATGGCTGCCACACCATCAGAACCAGTATTACCAGCCAAATCAGGTTTACAACGCCGCCCATGGCGGCGATCCTGCCGCCCTCCACGGAGGCGATGTCAGCAGCCAGCGTAGTGCCGCTGGCGAGCGCCTGGGCCGATCCCGCGGCGTTGCCGACTGCAGCGCCGGAGCCTGGCGCGGCGCCTGCCGCGCTTGCCGGGCCGACTCCGGCGCCCACAGTTGCGGGATCCGTGTCAGGAACGTCGTTGGTCGGTGCTGACTCCGATCCGCCCGCGCCTGGACCATCCGACGCGATGGCGCCGGGCGCGAGCGCCTTAACAGCGCGGCGCTGGTCGCGAATGATCAGTACCAGCAGTGCGAGCGCGACCACGAACAGCGTCATCGCCGCCGTCAGCCACGGATGGGAGAAGTCATGATCAAGCTGGCCGAGGATGATCCCGAAGACTAGGACGAGCAGCGACCCGACGGTGAAGACCATCGTGATCCTGGTCAGGTATCGGAGGACCGGCACGTCACGGCGACGTATGTAGCGCGGTGTCGATGAGATGGCCAGGGCCACCGGACCGACGGTGAAGATAGCGAAGCCGATATGGAGCCACAGGACGAGCCGGTCGGTAAAGGACATGCCGACGATCCTAGGACCGGCGCCGTGATCGGGCCGTGCTATCGGGGCAAGCTACCACCTGGGCTGCCGCAGTCGCGTGCTCCGGGCTAGCTGTTGCGGGCTGCCTGCGGCAGGTTGCCTGGCTCCGCCTACCTGCTGTACTGCCGCCGGGTGCGCAGGAAATCTTTCACAACGTATTCGCCGAGGCTGTCGGGCATCGCGCGCAGGACGCGACCGCCATTCCGCCTGGCGACCTCATCGACGAACGCGGTGAGCCGCTCGTCGTCGGCGAGCATGAACACGTTCAGCGTGGCCCGCCGCCGCGTCATCTTGTCGACCTCGGCCAGCGTCAGCTCCAAAGTCTCCGGCGACGGCGGCCAGTCGAACCAGAACCGGCCGTCGCGGCGCAGGTGTGCGGTGGGCTCACCGTCGGTTATGACCATGACGACGGGGTTGTGCTCGGGGCGCCGGTCCAGGAAACGCCCTGCCAGCACGAGGGCGTGATGCAGGTTGGTGCCCTGGACCATGTCCCAGCTCAGGCCTGCGAGCTCGGTCTCGCGGAGCTCGCGCGCGTAGTTCGAGAAGCCGATGACCTGGATCGCATCCTGCGGGTACTGCGTCCGGACGAGCGCGTGCAGTGCCAGCGCGGTCTGCTTAGCCGCGCCCCAGGTTCCTCGCAGCGCCATCGAGTAGGACAGGTCGACGAGCAGGCATACAGCCGCCGACGAGCGCCGGTCGGTCTCGGCGACCTCGAAGTCCTCCACCGCCAGCCGTACGCCGGCTCGGCGGCCGCCTCGTCGGCCAGCCGCGTCCGCTGGGCCGTCCCGTCCTGGTCCATCTAGCATTGGCCCGGCCTGCCTGAGCAATGCATTCCGGACGGTCGCGGCAGCGTCGATCGCCTGCTCGTCGCCAAACCGCCATGGCCGGGTGCTGCCGGTGTACTCGCCGGCCTGGCCTGCGTCCCGCTGAGCGTGGTCACCGGTCCCGCCCTCCGGCAGCTCGGCGAACACCTTCCGCAGGGCTGTCTGGCCGAGGCGGCGAACCGCTTTGGGCGTCAGCTCTAGCTTGCCGTCCTTGCGCTGGAGGTAGCCCTGGCGCTCAAGCTCGCGCTCGATCTGGCGCAGCGCCTCCATGTCGTCGACCGCCTGCCGGCCAAGCGCGCGGCGGATCGCCTCTTCGTCTACGTCGTCCAGCCGCGCACCGGGGTAGTCCTGGCGGAGCGAGTCCTCGAGGTCGGCCAGATCGGCAAGCTCCGCCAGCGCGGCCGTGGCATCGCTCAGGCCGAGCGGATCGCTGCCGGTCATGCCAGGCTGCGGCATGCCCGCGTCCATGTCAGGACGCCGGGCGCGCAGCGAGTCGGCGAGCCGGGACATCTCAGCCGCCAGGCCCGCGTCCTCCAGCGCCTGGGACATAAGCCCGGACAGCTCATCACGCTGCTCGTCGGTTAGCGAGTCGAGCAGCCGCTGCGCGGCCGACATCCGGCGGACCAGGGCATCAACCAGTTCTTCCAAGTTGGCCGGCGAGTCCGGGAACATGTCGCCGTAGGACGCCATGAAGTCGTCGAAGTCCTGCTGCGTGTGCTCGCCGCGGGCATCGGCGTCGAGCATGCTATTCAGCGCGGCCATCATGTCCTTGACCCGCTGCATGGCTTCGGGATCAGGGTCGGCCAGCGCCTGCCGCATGCCGCGGAACTGAGTGTCCAGGACCTCGCTGCGCAGCAGGGATTTCAGTTGCTCGAACGTCTCGCGTGCGGCCGCCGACTGCCACTCGTAGTCGGCCAGCTGCCGGATCGCCTGAGCTGTGTCAGACGGCAGGCTGTCGAGCTCGTCCTCGCGCATCCGGGCCTCGTCGGACGGGTTGGGGAAGAGCTCGGCGCGCTCCTGGCCGATGGCGGTGTCGAGTAGCGACCGGACCTGATCGAGGATCCCGTCGAGCCGGCCGCGCCCGCGGATCTCGCGCTGGCGTTCGCGCACGCGGCGCAGTAGGTCGTCCAGGCCGCGATGCCCGGACATCCCGTGACGAAGCAGGTCGCGCAGCGCGCTAGCCGGGTCGGTGCCGTCCAGCACCGACTCTCCCATGGCATCCACGGCGCCGCGGACGTCGTACGGGGCCTCCAGGGGGTCAGGCCCGCCGGAATACGGGCCGTAGCGATAGCCGGTCAGGTTCGATACACCGCCCCGCCATCGACGGAGTCCTTGGAGAGCCGCCGCATCAGGTACAGGCCCTCCAGCGCGAACTCCAGCGCGGCCGCCGCCTGGCCGAGAGACTCGCTGCCATCCATCTGCAGCCGCTCCATGATCTTCGCGAGTCCAGGCACCTCCCCGATCCGCCGGAGCAAGTCCGCGGCCGGCACGAGGTCCCCGGTCTCGACGACCCCGCCATCGGTGAACCTGGCGAGCAGGCTCGTCAGGTCGGCGTTGCCGAGCAGCGCGCGGAAGGTGTCGCTGGTGGCGCGCCGCAGCAGGTGGTCGAGCACCTCCTGCTCGCGGCCCTCCTCGCTGACCTCGAACTCCACCTTGCCCCGCAGGGTGCTGATCACGGCAGGCAGGTCGCACACGCGCGCGACTGGCTGGTCCTCGTCGGTGATGGCCGCACGGCGCACAGCGGACGCGGCGACCGCCTCAGCGGCCGCGATGGCGAACCGGGCTGACACACCGGACCTGGAGTCAACGGCCGGCGAGGCCCGCACCAGCCGGGTGAACCGCCCGATGACCTGCACGAGATGGGCGGGAACGGCCGCCCCAGGATCAGTGCCATCCCACGCCAGGTCGGACTCCTGCTCGATCAGCGCCAGTTCGGCCTCGAGCGACACTGGATAGTGCGTGCGGATCTCGGCGCCGAACCTGTCCTTCAGCGGAGTGATGATGCGGCCGCGGTTGGTGTAGTCCTCCGGGTTCGCACTCGCGACGAGGACGACGTCGAGCGGCAGCCGGAGGGCGTAGCCGCGAACGCCGATGTCCCGCTCTTCGAGCACGTTCAGCAGCGAGACCTGGATGCGCTCCGCGAGGTCAGGGAGCTCGTTGAGGCTGAAGATGCCGCGGTTCGTTCGAGGCAGCAGGCCGAAGTGGATCGTCTCGGGATCGCCGAGCGTCCTGCCTTCGGCGACTTTCACCGGGTCGATGTCGCCAATCAGGTCACCGACACTGGTGTCCGGCGTTGCAAGTTTCTCGCCGTACCTGTCGGTGCGGGGTCGCCAGACGACGGCCAGGTCGTCACCCTGCTCGGCCAGGAGTCGCTGGCAGCGGGCGCAGACTGGCGCAAATGGATGGTCGTTGATCTCGCATCCGGCGACGGCTGGCGTCCAGTCGTCCAGCAGTCCGGTCAGCGTCCTGATCAGCCTCGTCTTGCCCTGGCCTCGCTCGCCCAGCAGGATCACGTCGTGCCCGGCGATGATGGCGCGCTCAAGGTGCGGCAGCACCGTCTGGCCGAAACCGATGATGCCGGGGAACGCATCCTGGCCGGCTCGCATCCGGTCGAGCAGGTTCTGCCGCAGCTCCTGCTTCACGGTGCGAAGCTGGTGTCCGCTAGCGCGAAGCTCGCCGAGCGTGCTGATGTCTGGCGGGGCTGAGGTAGGCGGCTGATCTGGGGCTGGGTGTTTGCGAGTCGTAGGCTGCACCATTCGACACTATGTCGATGCGGGCGTGGTTCGCATCTTGGGAGGCGTCAATGGCGGATCCCCGGCCGGCGTTCGCGGTCGATATCGGGGGCACGAAGCTGGCCGCCGGCCTGGTCGAGCCGGCTGGCCGAGTGCTGACCTGGGCGCAGGTGCCGACGCCCGCGGGCCTCGACGCCGAGCAGCTGTGGCGCACCCTGGACGCGCTGATCACTGACGTACTCGACCGCGCGAATGTCACGCCGGCTGAGCTAGTCGGCTGTGGCTGTGGCTGCGGCGGCCCGATGGAGTGGCCGGCTGGCGTGGTGTCACCGCTCAACATTCCGGGCTGGCGCAAGTTCCCGCTGCGCCGCAGGCTCACCGAGCGACTCGGTGGCATAACTGTCCGGGTGCACAACGACGCCATCTGCATGGTGGCCGCCGAGCACTGGCGCGGTGCCGGACGCGGCCGTAACAACGTGCTCGGCATGGTCGTGTCGACCGGCGTTGGCGGTGGATTGGTCCTCGATGGCCAGCTGATCAGGGGCGCGTCCGGTAACGCAGGACACATTGGCCACGTCGTCGTGGATCCGGACACCGGGCCGCTGTGCGGATGCGGCGGCCGTGGCTGCGCTGAGGCCATCGCACGGGGGCCGGCGCTGGTGACATGGGCGCAGGCCGAGGGGTGGCGGCCCGACCAGAAGGACGCAACGGCGAAGGACCTGGCGGCTGACGGCGCACTCGGTCATCCGATCGGGCTGGCCGCGATGCGCCGTGCCGGGCGCGCACTCGGCATTGCCATCGCGTCCGCAACCAGCTTGTGCGATCTGGAGGTTGTGTCGGTCGGGGGTGGCCTCTCCCAGGCTGGCCCGCTGCTGTTCGACCCTCTGGAAGAAGCGCTCCGCGCGCACGCCAGGCTTGCTTTCACCCGGCAGGTGCGCGTTGTGCCGGCCGCGCTCGGGCAAAGCGCCGGGCTTGTCGGGGCGGCCGCGCTTATCTTGGCGGGCAACCGGTACTGGCACGGCGACTGAAGCGGCCCAGCCTGGGGTCGGCCCCGAGGCGCGGCCCGGACGCATCAGGCTGCGTCTGGTGAGTGGCGCCGGCAGTGCCACAATTCAGGCGTGACCTCATCGCCGCGCCCAGGCCTGACCGGGAACCTGCCCGTGCAGCCAGCTGACGTGATCGGCGCACGAGCGACGCTCCGGGCGGTGATCCGGGAGACGCCGCTGCTCGAATCGAGCGCGCTGTCTGCGCTGGTCGGCGGTCCGGTGTACCTCAAATGCGAGAACCTCCAGCGTGGCGGATCGTTCAAGGTACGCGGTGCGTACCTGCGGATCGCGCGCCTTACTCCCGCCGAGCGGGAGCGAGGCGTTGTCGCCGCCAGCGCTGGCAACCACGCTCAAGGCGTCGCGCTGGCCGCAGCCGCGCTCGGTACCAGGGCTACGGTCGTCATGCCGGCCGCCGCGCCGCTGCCCAAGGTGGCGGCTACAAGGTCCTACGGGGCCGACGTCGTTTTGCACGGAGCAGCTGTCGAGGACGCCCTGGCGATGGCACAGGACCTGGCGGAGGAGACCGGCTCGATCTTCATCCATCCCTTCGACCATCCCGATGTGATCGCCGGCCAGGGCACTGTCGGGCTCGAGATCGCCGAGCAGTGCCCTCAGGTGCGTACCATCGCGCTGCCGGTCGGGGGCGGCGGGCTCGCGTCGGGGGTCGCGGTCGCGGCGAGCGCCGTCCTGCCGGACGCGCGGCTCATCGGCGTGCAGGCCGAGGCTGCGGCGCCCGTGCCGGCCTCGATTGCGGCCGGCTACCCCATCAGCGTGAGACCATCGCCGACGATGGCCGACGGCATCGCAGTTGCCCGGGCGGGCGATCTCACCATCGCGCTGCTCGCTGGGCTCGGCACGACGGTCGTCACGGTCACCGAGGAGAATCTCTCGCGCGGCCTGCTGCTGTGCCTGGAGCGGGCTAAGCAGGTTGTCGAGCCTGCCGGAGCCGCCGGCATCGCGGCAATCCTGGAACATCCTGAGCTTTTCGCGCCGCCGGTGGTGATCGTGCTCTCTGGCGGCAACATCGATCCCTTGCTCCTGTCCAAGGTGCTGCGCCACGGCCTGTCGGCGGCCGGCCGGTTCCTGGCGTTCCGATGCAAGCTGCCGGACCGGCCAGGGGCGCTCGGGACGCTGCTGATGGAGCTCGCCGCACTAGGCGCGAACGTGCTAGACGTAGCGCACGAACGGGCGACGGCCGATCTGCGCGTGGACGAGGCCGAGGTCAACTTGCACCTTGAGACGCGCGGGCCCGAGCACGCCGACTCGGTCCTTGCGCACTTGCGCAAGTCCGGATACACGGTGGTTTTCGGCTGACCTTGGCTTGTCGGCTGGCTCGCCGTCGCCGGTCCTACCAGGGACGAGCCGAGCGCGCCTGCTGATTCAGCCAGCGCTGCCTGATCACGATGGTGCCGGCCAGCTTGTCGTGCAGGCACTGAGCGCGCGGATCCAGCAGCGGCAGCGCGGTGTCTACTGCCCACAGCAGCCCGCCCGCGACGTTGATAGGGCTGGCTAGCAGCAGGAACACCGCAGGACCGACAAGGAAGGTGACAGTTCGGATCCCGGCGGCCTTCACGCTGATGCGTGACTGGTCAGCGGCCTCCACGACGCGCATGCCGAGCGCTCGCTTGCCTACGGTCGCGCCCCAGGCGGCATGCTGGATCCAGTAGTAGGCCAGGGCGATGCCGAACATGCCAAGGAACCAGTACAGCAGCGCGTGCTGGTTCGCGGGGTCCCTGGCCATGTTGTTGATGGCCGCTTGCACGGCGGGCGAGTTAACGCTCTGGTAGTTGGCGGTGATGGCCTGGAACTCGCGCAAGACGCGGACGAGTGGGGACCAGAATGCCAGCACTGAGACAGCGACGATGAGGATCCAGTCGAGCACGCAGGCGGCCAGCCGTTCCCACGGTGCCGCGATCGCCGGGTCGCGCCGCGACCGCGCGCCGGCGAGCGGCCGCTTGCCTGCCTGCCCGTACCCAGGCTGACCGCTACCAGGCTCCTGGCCGTAACCCCGCTTGGCGTACGGCTGCGGGCCCGATCCTCCGGTACGCAGCCGCGCGCGATACGCCGGCGGTGTGCCGTAGCTCGGCTGGTCGGGCTGCGGCGGCGCCAAATATGCCTGCGGGGCCGCTTCACCCGCTTCCAGGTACGGCGACGGGCGCGACGGCATTGACTCATTCGTCGCCGCGTTCCGGTCCGTCTCGTCCTGCTGCGTCATCCTGCCGATGATTCCCTAGTGGGGGCGGCTGATCGCACTGCGCATACGGACGCAATGGCGATGCCTGTCCAGCCGGGCCCGGCTGCGGCAGCTTGCCGACGATCCGGAGCCGTGCTGATCAGAGCTCACCCCCAACTGTATGCGCGGCCAGAGCCGGACAGCACTACCCGCAGGCGGGCTGAGTCAGGACGCCTAGCTCACAGGTTGCCGCGTCGCTCCTGCTCCCGCTCAATGGCCTCAAAGAGGGCCTTGAAGTTGCCCTTGCCGAACCCTTGTGAGCCATGGCGCTCGATCAGCTCGAAGAAGACGGTAGGGCGGTCCTGGACAGGCTTGGTGAATATCTGGAGCAGATAGCCGTCCTCGTCGCGGTCGGCCAGGATCCTCAGCTCGTGGAGCTCGTCCAGCGGCACCCGAGTGTCGCCGACCCAGTCGCCAAGCGTCTGGTAGTAGCTGTCCGGCGTGTCGAGGAACTGCACCCCCTGGGCCCGCATGCCGCGGACGGCACCGACGATGTCGTCCGTAGCCAGGGCGATGTGCTGAACGCCCGGACCGCCGTAGAACTCGAGATACTCGTCGATCTGCGACTTCTTCTTGCCGACAGCGGGCTCGTTGATCGGGAACTTGACCTTGCGGCTGCCATCCGCCACGACCTTGCTCATCAGCGCCGAATACTCGGTGGCGATGTCGTCGCCGACGAACTCCTTCATGTTCGTGAAGCCCATGACCTGGTGGTAAAACTCCACCCACTCGTTCATGCGGCCAAGCTCGACGTTGCCGACGCAGTGGTCGACCTCGGTGAAGAACGGGCCTGCCTGCCCAGCCGTCAGCGGAGCGGCAGCGACATAACCGGGCAGGTAGGGGCCGGTGTAGTCGGACCGCTCGACCAGAGTGTGCCGGGTATCGCCGTAAATGGCGATCGCCGCAAGCACGACCTTTCCGTGCTCATCCCCGACGATCTCCGGTTCTTGCAGGCTCCGCGCGCCGTGGGCGAGGGCGTACTGGTACGCAGCGGTCGCTGACGGCACGCCGATGGCCAGGTCGACGACGCCGTCACCGTGCGCGGCTACGTGCGCACCGAGGTCGGTGCCCGCACGGACTGGACCGCGGAAAACGAAACGCGCGTTGCCGGACTCCAGCACATAGGCGGCCTCGTCCCGGCAGCCTGTCTCCGGCCCTCGGTAGGCAACGCAGCGCATGCCAAAAGCGGTGGAGTAGAAGTGCGCCGCCTGGCGTGCGTTGCCGACGGCGAATACCACCGCATCCATTCCGGTAACGGGGAACTCATCCGTCGCTGTCGGGTGTACCGCTGCCTCAGCTGTCATCGCTCGCTCCTCAAGTTCCTCGCGGTCGGCTAGCCGTGACGGCAGCATCCGTCAGGGAGTCATGATGTGCAACCCTGCCTTGATTCACCATGCAATATGCTTGCTTCGATGACGGATCTACTGGCGTTGTTGTACAGGTTGTAGCCGTATAGATTGAAGCTGCATAGGTCGTAGCAGGGACGGTCGATGTGATCGACGAGCTTGACGGACGGCTGATCGCGCTCCTGACGGACGAGCCACGAGTCGGCGTCCTGGAAGCATCGCGGCGGCTCGGCGTGGCGCGCGGCACGGTTCAGGCACGCCTCGACCGGCTGCACGAACGTGGCGTGATCACCGGCTACGGTCCGGACATCGACCCGGCCGCCATCGACTTCGGCGTCACGGCGTTTGTCACGCTAGAGCTCAGGCAGGCCGGCGGCCATGACCCGGTGGCACAGCGGCTTGCCGCGATCGCCGAAGTGCTGGAGGCCCATACGATCACCGGGGTCGGCGACATGCTCTGCCGCGTCGTCGCGCGCAGCAATGCTGATCTTCAGCGTGTCATCGACGCCATCGTGGACACCGAGGGCGTGGTGCGCACATCAACGGTGATCGCGCTTGACCGTCCGCTGGCGCACCGCGTGCTGCCGCTGATCAGGGCCGCGGTTGGCGCGCCGCCCACTGGCCCGGGCGGGTAGCTGCTCGCCTGAGCTTCGGGCGCCGACGTCAGGCGTGAGAACGAGCCGCCGTGACGTCGGCGAGCTCGAGCGCCACGTCTAGCAGAGCTTCCTCCAGCTCGGCCGGGCTGGCGGCCCGGTCCTGGTAGTGCATGCAGCAGAAGCTGATGCTCATCAGGCAGGAGGCGGCGCGGATCTGGTCGCGGAGGGAGGGGTCCGGCCGTTCGGTCAGCAGGCCAACGAGCGCATCCATCCGCTCCTTGAACAGGTCGCCGCGCTCTTTGGCATTGGCCAGGCCGCTGACGGCGGCCTGGTTCTGGTGGAGCAAGCGGAAGACCTCCGTGCCGGTCGCCACGATATGCAGGTACCGGCGCACGATCTCGGCCCTCGTAGAAGCGGTGCGCGGCTGCTCTTTCGCCCAGGCGATCAGCCCATCCAGGTCGGCGACGTAGTCCTCGACCAGGCTGCGGACGATGTCTTCCTTGGACTTGAAGTAGTAGTAGAGCGCGGCTTTGGTGACACCGAGCTGCTCGGCGATCTCGCGCAGGGAGGTTTTCTCGTACCCCTGCTCGGCAAAAAGCTTGAGGGCGAGCTGACGCAGCCGCGACCGGGTGTCGTGGCTGCGGTCCTGCTCATCGCCGCGGACGTTGTCTTCCATGGCCTCGCGTTCCGGTCCTTCCCGCGGTTGGCGTAACCTACTTGACGGCCGGTTAGTAGCGAGAATACCTTTTCCTTGGCTGGATGCTAGCCGGTCGGCAAGTAAGTGGGAAGCGCAGCGTCCGGCGCGCTGGCGCCGTGTTGCGATGGCACTGTGTGGCGACGGCACTGTGTGGAGCGAGGGGCCTTTTCATGACAGACAATCCGGCAGTCGCGGCGCCAGCGGGCGTGACCACGTTCGCGACGCGACGCGAGTTCATGATCGTTCTGCCAGGGCTGCTGCTCACGCTTATCATCGCCATGCTCGACCAGCTGGTCGTGTCCACGGCGTTGCCGCGCATCGTGGGCGACCTCGGCGGCCTGAATCACCTGGCCTGGGTGGTGACCGCGTACGTACTGGCGTCCACGATCACGACGCCCCTGTACGGCAAGCTCGGCGACCTGTACGGCCGCAAGCGGCTGCTGATGATCGCGATCATCATCTTCCTGATCGGCTCGGCCCTGTCCGGTCTGTCCCACACGATGGACCAGCTCATCGCGTTCCGCGCGCTGCAGGGGCTCGGCGCCGGCGGCCTGATGGTCGGCGCCATCGCGACCATCGGCGACATGGTCTCGCCGCGCGAGCGCGGTCAGTACATGGGCTACATGATGGCCGCCATGATGGTGGCGATGATCGCCGGGCCGCTGGTCGGCGGGTACATCACGGACGCCTTGTCATGGCGGTGGATCTTCTACATCAACATGCCGATCGGCGGTGCCGCGCTCGTCTATCTGTGGGCGACGATGCACCTGCCGCGCAGACGCGTCGAGCACAAGGTCGACTATCTCGGGGCCGCCGTCATCGCGATCGGCGCCACTGCGATTGTCCTGCTGACGACGTGGGGCGGTACCCAGTACGCGTGGGGATCATGGGAGATCATGCTGCTGGCCGCGATCACGGCCGCCTCGATCGCCGCGTTCTTCTTCGTCGAGGGTCGGGCGGCCGAGCCGGTCCTCCCGCTGCACGTGTTCAAGAACAGGAACTTCTCGCTGGCCTCGGGCATGAGCTTCCTGCTCGGCTTCGTCATGCTGGGCGCCCTGACGTTCCTGCCGCTGTACCAGCAGACGGTGCAGCACGCCTCGCCCACAACCAGCGGGCTCATGCTGATACCGCTGATGCTCGGCTCGACCGTTACCACGCTCATTGCGGGCCAGATCACGACTAGGACCGGTCGCTACAAGATCCTCCCGGTCATCGGCGGCGTCATCATGACGGTCGCTATCTACCTGCTCACCCACCTCGGACCGCACACGACCAGGCTGACCTCGGCCCTGTTCTTCGTCGTACTCGGCGTCGGGATGGGCTTCCTCATGCAGATCACCTCGCTCATCGTGCAGAACAGCGTCGAGCAGAAGGACATGGGCGTGGCCAGCAGTTCGCGCGCGTTCTTCCAGCAGATCGGCGGGTCGATGGGCGTGTCACTGTTCGGCGTGATCTTCATTCACAAGCTCACGTCGGGCATGGCCGCCCGGGTGCCCGGCGCGCACCTGCAGGCCGGGGCCGGGAGCATGGACCCCGCCACCATCAACAACCTGCCGGGGGTCGTCAAGCAGGCTGCCTTCTTCGCCCTGAGCAAGGGCCTGGATGCGGTTTTCTGGTGGACGATCCCGGCGTCTGCGCTCGTCTTCGTGCTCGCCTTGTACGTCAAGGAGATCCCACTGCGCGGGCGCAATGACGGCCCGGCGCAGCAGCCCGCCGCCTCGCCCGAGCAGCTCGAGGCAGCCGACCTGGGCGCCATCTAGCCTCCGCGTAAAGCTAGTGGCCGGCCGCTCCTTCCTGCGGCCGGCCACTAGCGCTGATCGGGCTGCGACTACATGCCGTTATAGGGGACGGCGTCGAGGATCTCGACCGTGGTGGCGCGGCCATTCGGCAGGTTGTAGGTTGCGGTCTCGCCAACCTTCTTGCCGGTAATAGCGCTGCCAAGCGGCGATTTCGGTGAGTAGACGTCGATGGGCGAGCCGACCTCCTCGCGCGAGGCGAGCAAGAAGGTCACCTCGTCGTCGTCGCTTTCGAACCTGATGGTCACGGTCATGCCAGGTCCCACCACGCCCTCGGTCCGGGGCGGCTCGCCGACCCGCGAGTTCTCCAGGATCTGGGTGAGCTGGCGGATGCGGGCCTCTTGCATGCCCTGCTGGTCCTTGGCGGCGTGGTAGCCGCCGTTCTCCTTGAGGTCCCCTTCTTCCCGCGCGGCCTCGATCTTCTTCGCGATCTCAATCCTGCCTGGACCGCTCAGGTGGTCGAGCTCGGCCTTCAGCCGGTCGAACGCGTCCTGTGTGAGCCAGGTGTAGGTGTCGTCGCGCGTCTCGGTCACGGGTACTCCTTGGTGGGTGCGGAATAGATGGTCCGCTGGGCCTTCCCAGCCCATGGGGGTAATCCTTCGAGGCTAACAAGGCTCCGCAAGTACGTCGTACCTGTCAATGGTCCAGGTCAAACAAGTCAGGGCGAAGCTGGGCAAATTATCGCCCAATCACGCGGCTGCTGCTCGGCCGCGCACGCTGCCTGGGGAATGTCGGGACTACGTCATCGCGTTGCGGCTCATGGATCCTGCCCTGATTGGGCTGTCAGAAGCGGGATCTACAGTGGCAGCCGAGATATATCCCCCATGCTCACGACCCCGAGGTGACTTCCGAGTGCTTGCCGATCCTGACGAGGGCCGGGCAGCCAGCGGCAGCCAGGCGCTGACTCGCGCTGGGCTGGCCGACTCCGGGCTGGCCGATTCTGGCCTGGCCAGGCTCTGGGCTGGCTGGTTCTGGGCTGGCCGGTACTGGGCCGCTGCGGCTCATGGCCGTGCATGCACACCCGGACGACGAATCGAGCAAAGGCGCGGCCACTATGGCCAGATATGTCAGGGAAGGCGTGGATGTGCTCGTCTGCACGCTCACCGGTGGTGAGCGCGGCGACATCCTGAACCCTGCCATGGAGCGTCCGGAGATTCGCGCAGACCTTCCGGCGATCCGGCGGGCTGAAATGGAGGCGGCGCGCGAGATCCTCGGCGTCCGTCAGGAGTTTCTCGGCTTCACAGACTCAGGCCTCCCTGAAGGAGACCCGCTGCCGCCGCTGCCAGTCGGCTGCTTCGCGCTCGAGTCGCTAGAGAGTGCAGCCCGCCCGCTCGTGGCGGCCGTCCGGGGATTCCGGCCGCACGTGATGCTGACGTATGACGAGAACGGCGGCTACCCCCACCCTGACCACATCAAGTGCCACGAGGTGTCAGTGGAGGCCTTCGAGGCTGCCGCGGACCCGGACCGGTACCCCGGCTGCGGTGAGCCGTGGCAGCCGCTCAAGCTCTACTACCACCTGACCTTCCACAGGGCCAGGATCATGGCGCTGCATCAGGCCATGCTGGACCTCGGGCTGGAATCGCCCTACGCGGACCGGATCGAGGAGTGGGTAGACGAGGACACCGACCGCAAGGGTCACGAGATCACCACCAGGGTGCACAGCGGTGACTACTTCGAGATCCGCAACCGGGCGCTCATCGCGCACGCGACACAGGTCGATCCCGAAGGCGGCTGGTTCGCCGTGCCGGCCGAGGTCCAGCGCACGGCGTGGCCGACCGAGGACTATCATCTGGCCAGGTCGCTGGTGGATGCGGAACTGCCGGAAGACGACCTCTTCGCCGGGATCCGGGAGCTGGTGAGCTTGTGATAGAACTCGCGACCGCGGCTGCGAAGTCGCCTAGTGCGTGGGCCCAGCCCGGCACACTCGCCTTCCTCGTCATCTTCGGGATGGGCGTGATCCTGTTTTTCGTGTTCCGGTCGCTGGCCAGGCAGCTTCGCAAGATCAACGAGGCGGCACGGCTCGAGGCCATGCAGGCTGACGCTACGCGGGCTGAGTCCATGCGGGCTGAGTCCATGCGGGCTGAGTCCATGCGGGCTGAGTCCATGCGGGCTGAAGCCCTGCAGGATCAGGGGTCCCCGGCACGTGGCTCGCTTGGACAGGGCCTGCCGCCGACCAGCTGACCCAGCGGCCATATCACGAGCCGGTCTGTTCGCGGAGCACCTCCGGATAGCGGCGTGTCGCGGCCCGTTGATTGCTAGTTTCGTGCCTGATAGTCCCGGCCAACGCGGGAGTGCGGGCTGTGCTAATGATCCACGGACTCTGGGCCTACGGCGTGCTGAGCCTATGGGCCGAAGACTCCGAGCAACCCGCGACCGCCGACTCTGCCCCCGCCGCACCGTCTAAAGTCACCCGAGCGGCCCGACCCCACCCGTTTGCGGCTCGTACCGGCCTGGTGGCCGACGTCGTTGCGGAGTTCAGCGAGCTTGCCAGCGATGTCATCCGGAAGGCCGCCGAAGACGAGCTGATTCTCTGGCTGCCAACCACGGCAGCCGGGCCGGTCCCGTCGCCCGACCTGGCCGACCTGGCTACGGCTCCGGACAAGTTGGACACTCCCGTTTGGCCGAAAGATTCGACGCAGCCGGCTGCGTCGAATCGTTCGCGATCATGGGAAGACCGCGCAGGCAGGGCACCACTGCACAGCCGGGTGAGGCTGTCGCCCTGGCAGATACCCGCACTGAGCCTCGATCCTGCGGCGGCGCTTGCCCTGCTCGGCGCGCTCATGGCGCCCGACGTGCGGGCCGAGCGCGGCAACGTGTCCGGCAGCCTGCTGTTCATGGGCGCGCTCGCAGCCCTGGCCACTGACCTCGCCGCCCGTGGGCGTGTGCTGCCGGGAGCGGCGGCGGCCGGTGCCGATGCCGACGCCGGCGTGACCTTGTACTTCGCCCGGTGGCACCCGGTGCTGGCCGGCGCAGATGCGCTGCGCGCCCGCGAGCTGACCCTAGCGCTGCCCCCGCTGTGCCGGGCCACGAGCGCAGCCGGCGAGGCGTCGGGCGGCATCGTGACCGAGGCGCTCGACCTGCTGACCGATGCGGCCGTCCGGGCCAGGCTGGCGAGCACGCCAGGCTTCGAGCTGATCCAGGCTGGCCCGTCGTCGCCGCTGACCGATCGGTGGGCGGCCGCGCTCAGTGCCGCGGACGGTCAGTTCAGCGTGTCTGCCGCTGAGGCCGCGAAGGCGGCGCAGCTCGCGTTCGCATTGTGGACATGGCAGGACGCCGCGCAGGAGCCGCCGGGGCCCGTCCGCACCTGCTTCCGCCTGGTTGAACCGCCCGAGCCGTCCGAGGGGGTCGCGACAGCCGAGCTAGCCGGCGAGTCCGTGACCTCCGGCCCGGAGCCACAAGCGCCTTGGCAGGTCCAGTTCGCGCTCCAGTCGACTGACGATCCGAGCCTGCTGCTGCCCGCTGCCGACATCTGGGCTGGGGGCACGGCCGACGGCTGGGCGACTGCTGGGCTCAGCTATCCCGAGGATGACCTGCTGGCTGGCCTCGGCCGGGCATCCAGGCTTTTCCCCGAACTGGACGCGGCGCTGCAGACCGCCGCGCCGGCGTCGGTTGCCCTCGATACGCGCGGTGCTCTGCACTTCCTCAAGGAAACGGGGCCGTTGCTCGCCGGTGCCGGCTTTGGCGTCCTGCTGCCCGACTGGGTGCGCCGATCCAGGCTCGGCCTGAAGCTCACCACCAGGGCGAGGACGGCCGCCGCGACCGGCTCGGTTACCGCGCCGACATTCAGCCTCGCCGACCTCGTCGATTTCCGCTACGAGCTGGCCGTTGGAGACCAGTCGCTGGATCCGGGTGAGCTCGCCGAACTAGCCCGGCTCAAGGTGCCACTGGTCCGGCTGCGTGGCCAGTGGGTTGAGCTGGACGAACGTCATCTCAAGGCAGCCCTTGCTTTTATGGAACGGCGCGGTGCGGGCGTGATGACGGCTGGCGACGCGCTGTCCGCCGGAGTCGGCGAGACCGCCGGGGATCTGCCGTTGATCGAAGTGGATGCAGACGGCTGGCTCGGCGATCTGCTGTCCGGCCAGGCCGATAGGCGGATCCAGGCAATGACCACGCCGGCCTCATTCCAGGGTGAGCTACGCCCGTACCAAGAACGGGGCCTAGCCTGGCTCTCCTTCCTCGGTAGCCTCGGCCTCGGTGCTGTGCTCGCCGACGACATGGGCCTCGGCAAGTCGCCCCAGACGCTGGCGCTTCTCCAGGCCGAGCGCGATAGCGGGGCGGCTGGCGGGCCGACGCTGCTGATCTGCCCGATGTCGCTGGTCGGGAACTGGCAGCACGAAGCGGCGAGGTTCACGCCAGGACTTGCTGTCCACGTCCATCACGGCGGCGACCGACTGGCCGGACCAGAGCTGGCCGTCGCCGTAGCGGCCGCCGATCTGGTCATCACCACGTACGGCGTGGCTACGCGAGACCGGGCGGCGTTGGCACAGGTGCCGTGGGCGCGCGTGGTCTGCGACGAGGCCCAGAACATCAAGAACGCGGGTACCCGGCAGGCGCAAGCCGTCCGGGCGATCCCAGCCGCATCGCGAATCGCGCTGACGGGCACGCCGGTCGAGAACCGGCTGACCGAGCTCTGGTCGATCATGGAGTTCACTAGCCCCGGCTTGCTCGGGCCGGCCGAGAAGTTCCGGCGTCGGTACGTCATCCCGATCGAGCGGAACGCCGACGCCGAGGCGACCGATCAGCTCAAGCGCGTCACGGCGCCGTTCATCCTGCGACGCCTGAAGACCGACAAGGCCGTGATCGCTGATCTGCCGGACAAGCTGGAGATGAAGGTCTGGTGCAACCTGACGACGGAGCAGGCGTCGCTCTACCAGGCCACGGTCGACGACATGATGGCCAGGATCGAGGCCGCCGAGCCTGGCATCGAGCGCCGCGGCCTTGTGCTCGCCACGATGGCCAAGCTCAAGCAGGTCTGTAACCATCCCGCCCACCTGCTCGCCGACGGCTCCCGGCTGGACGGGAGGTCGGGCAAGCTGGCCCGGCTCGAGGAGATCTGCGACGAGATCGTCGAGGCGGGTGACAGGGCACTTTGCTTCACTCAGTACGCCGAGTTCGGCCGGATGCTCCAGCCCTACCTCATGGCCAGGCTCGGCTGTACAGTGCACTTCTTGCACGGCGGCACGTCGAAGAAGCGGCGCGATGACATGGTCGCCGAGTTCCAGAATTCGGCCGAGCCCGCGGTGTTCCTGCTCTCGCTCAAGGCCGGGGGTACCGGCCTGAACCTGACCGCAGCAAACCATGTGATCCACGTCGACCGATGGTGGAATCCGGCCGTCGAAGACCAGGCCACCGATCGCGCATTTCGGATCGGACAGCGCCGCGACGTGCAGGTGCGCAAGTTCGTCTGCGTCGGGACGGTCGAAGAGCGAATCGACAAGATGATCGAAGACAAGAAAGCGCTCGCTGAGGCCATTGTCGGCACCGGCGAGGCCTGGCTTACCGAGCTGTCGGTCGCGGATCTGCGCCAGGTCATCGACTTGTCGCCCGAGGCGGTATCCCAGTGAGCGACTTCTACCCGCCGTCACGGCCGCTCAAGGCGACGGGCGGGATCAGGGCCCGCAGCAAGCGCGGCTCCATCGGCGAGCAATGGTGGTCCAGGCGGTTCATCGACGTTCTGGAGTCGTTCGGGCTGCAAAGCCGTCTGACCAGGGGCCGTACGTACGCCAGGTCCGGCCAGGTACTCAGCCTCGACATCAGCACGGGCCACGTGACCGCGATAGTGCAAGGATCGCGCATCAAGCCATACACGGTCAGGCTCACCGTCGACCCGCTGACGACGCGCCAATGGCAGCGAGTCGAGGAGGCGCTGGTCGCACGTGCCATCTTCCGCGCCCGGCTCCTCGCAGGCGAGATGCCAGCCGAGATCGAGGAGGTCTTCGCCGACTGCGGGACGCCGCTGTTTCCCAAATCCGCTCGCGACCTGAGGATGACGTGCTCGTGCCCAGACCGGGAAGTGCCGTGCAAGCACCTCGCCGCCGTCTGCTACGTGCTGGCAGAGGCGTTCGACGCCGATCCCTTCGGGATGCTGGCCTGGCGCGGCAAGGGACGCGCTGACCTGCTGGCTGCGCTTCGCAGGCTGACCGGCGGTGACGCGACCGCTGGCGGCCGGCCTGTCATCGACGTCGCCGACGCGCCACTGTCGCCGAGCCCGGCTGGATTCTGGTCCTCGACGCTGAGCCCGGCCAGGCTCCGGGCGCTGCCGCCCGCGATCGCTGTGCCCTGCGACCTGCTCTTGCGCAGTTTCGAGCCGCCCTTCATCACGGTCGGCGGGATGGACCTGGTGACGCTGCTGCGGCCGGCCTACGTGGCGATGACCGGCGGCGATGCCGTCAGCGACGCCCCGGGTGCCGATGCGCCCTAGCGCACCTGACGTGACGACAACGAGGCTGCCGTGTGTCAAGGCGGCCGGCCGAGTCATCGCCGGGTGCGGAGGCTCTGGCATATCGGCTGTCCTGGTTAGATAACGGGCGTGGTGGAGATCCGGGACGCGCGCCAGGACGAGTTCGATGAGCTGGGGGACATCAGGGTCGAGGCTTACCGGGCGGACGGGTTTCTTTCGCCGGAGTCCACGTACGCGGCACGGCTGCGCGTGCTCGGCGCGGAGGGCCTCGACCACGTGCTCGTGGCGCTGCAGCCGGACATGGGGCAGGCAACTGCGGGGCAGCCGTGTCCGGTGAGAGCTGGCGAGAGCGTTCCCGCGGCCGGGAACGGAGGCGGGCGCGGGCGGATCGTTGGAACAGTAATGCTTCAGGGCTGGCCCCAGGGCGGCGAGATCCTCGCTGGGCCGGAGGAAGCCGAGATCCGGGCACTCGCGGTCTCGCCCGACGCTCGCGGCGGCGGAGTCGGCCGGGCGCTGCTGACCGCCGTGATCGAGCGGGCTGCCCGCGAAGGCATCCGGCACCTGGTCCTCCTGACGCAGACCGACATGAAGGCGGCCCACCACCTGTACGAGGAGGCCGGTTTCAGCCGGCTGCCCGAGCGCGATTGGTCACCGGAGCCCGGCGTCACGCTGTTGGCGTACGGCCTAGCGCTCGAACCGGATCAGCCGACCGACGCGACATGAAATATAAGCCGGGCCGGCCCGTGGGCTGAAGCGCACTGCAACTGGCGGCTGCTGGCCGGCTCGGTCCTCCGGGGCATGCACGCGGTCGTGCTCGGCGTGACCTTCGGCCGGTATGACGCGATCGTCACCGCCTGCGGACGAGGTGTTCATGGCAGCCGGGCTAGCAACGATCATTCCGCTTCGCGCGGCGGGTCCGGCGCAGCGAGCCGACGGAGACGGCCATCCCGGTCTGGCCGGCGAGATTGGCGACCCAGCCGGCGCAGGCTGATGAGAATCTGGTGGTGCGTCAGCGGGTCGGCGCCCGTCCCGTGAGTCTGGCGCTCCGGCTAGGGTGGGCCGCAGGCGAGAATAGGGAGCGGTGGTTGCCATGGGGGAAGCCCTGCCCGAAGTGCCGGCCGTCGCTGTGCCGGACGATGCGTGGCTGCTCGACGTGCGAGAGGACGACGAATGGGCGGCTGGCCATGCCCCGGGTGCTAACCACATCCCGCTTGGGCAGCTGGGCGCGCGTACCGCTGAGCTGCCGCAGGACGAGCGGATCTACGTGATCTGCCGGTCGGGCATGCGCTCAGCCAGGGCTACGCAGGCCCTGAACGGCGCGGGATGGCAGGCACTCAACGTCGCAGGCGGGATGCAGGACTGGGCGGCCGCGGACAAGCCGATGGTGACCGACTCCGGTGCCGCACCCTTCGTGGCCTGATTACTTCCCGGCGACGCGTCCCCGGCGACGCGTCCTGGAGCTCGCGTCCTAGGCGCGGCGCGCCGGAAGCGGGTACTCCAAGCCGACGATCGGGGCCAGGTCGGACAGCATCAACTCGAACATGGGCGACGCGTCGTCGAGTGCGAATTTCATGTGGCCAAAGGCTTCGAGGCTAACGATCCCGTACAGCAGCACCCAGCAGCGCAGGAACGCCTGTAGCGCCCCGAGTGGCAGATCGGTGCCCACGAGCTCGCGATACTTGGCCAGTTGGTGCCGCAACGCTGGATCGATCTTTTCATCGGACGGGATGCTGAATGGCCGGCGCCGGTACAAGTCGCCGAACAGGTCGAGGAACACCTGGCCGAACTGATAACCGCAGTCAACGCCGGGGTCACGGGTGATCTCGTGGAGGTACTCCAGGCCCGGCAGCGGGCTGCCGAAGATCATGCTGAACTCCGGAACATGCGCTAGCGTCCAGGCGCGGAACTCACGGCATCCCGCGATCAGCTTGACCGCCATGACCTCGGCCTCGGTCAAGTCGGCCGTATACGCATCAGCGGCGACGTGCGTCGCCGACCGGACGTGACTGGCCAGCTCGGTGAAAATGTCGGCGACAACATGCCGGAGCAGGTCCTCGTGGCTGCCGAAGTAGCGGTAGAGCGCGGGTGCAGTCATCCCCATCTCACGCGCGATCGCGCGCAGGGAGATAGCTTCCGGCCCGTTCTGCACCAGCAGCTTGCGGGCAGTCTCGATGATCTCCTGGGTTGTAGCGGCCCGGACGCGATCGCGCCTGCTCGGCGCCTGGACCATGATCGCCATCCTCATCCTCCTGCCGCGGCCCCTTGACCTTCGTTAACGACGTATGCAAGAGTTTACATCATAAACACTTACAGTGTTAACTCACGGAACGATCGCTAACGAGTCTAGCTGCGGAGTGAGCGATGTTCGAGACCTGGGGACGAATCCTCTACCGGCGCCGCCGCTTGGTGCTGGTCATTGCCGCGGTCGGCATGGTCGCCGCCGCCATCTGGGGCACCGGGGTGTTCGGCTCGCTCCAGTCGGCGGGCGGATTTGCCCCGCCAGCGAGTCAGAGCCAGCGCGAGGCGACGCTCTCGGCCCGCGCATTCGGCCGCGATGCGGGCGACGTCGTGCTGCTCTACACGAGCGCCAACCAGACAGTGCACTCGGCCGCGTACCGATCGGCCGTGACCAGGTCCCTCGCCCGGCTGCCGCGCAGCCGGGTCACGGCTGCGCAGACGTACTGGTCGACGGGCTCGCAGGCTTTCGTGAGCGCCAACGGCCGGGTGAGCTACGCCGTGCTCGAGCTCGCCGGCACGAGCGACGCGGCAAGGATCGCGAGCTTCAACGCGATCAGCGGCGACCTTGCGGCACCTGGCCTGACGGTGCGTGCAGGCGGCCAGATCCCGACCGAGGCTGCCATCAACAAGGAGGTCACCAGCGACATCGGCCGCGCCGAGGGCATCTCGATGCCCGTCTTGCTGGTGCTGCTCGTCGTCATCTTCGGCAGCCTGGTTGCCGCGTGCCTGCCGCTTGCCATCGGCGGTATCGGCATTCTTGGCTCGTTCGCGGCGTTGCGCTTGCTGACTCTGGTCACGCCGGTGTCCATCTACTCGATCAACATCACCACGATCCTCGGCCTCGGGCTGGCCATCGACTACGGCCTGTTCGTGGTAGGCCGATTCCGTGAAGAACTGCGCCGGCAGGACACCGTGGAAGACGCGGTGGCCCGGACGGTCGCCACGGCCGGCCGAACCGTCGCTGTTTCCGGCATCACAGTGGCCGTGGCGCTGGCCAGCCTCTTGCTCTTCCCGGAGGTGTTCCTCCGCTCGATGGGCTACGGCGGGGTAGCGACGGTCCTCGTCGACATGGTGGCGGCGCTGACAGTGCTGCCCGCCCTGCTGGCCGTTCTCGGCCCGAAGGTAAACGCGCTGCGCGTGCGAAAGTCCGTGCGCGCTCCGGCGCATGAGGACGGGGTCGGCGGCTGGTATCGGCTAGCGCGCACCGTCATGCGCAGGCCGGCGGCGTTCGTGGCGGTGATCGTGCTGATCCTGCTCGCGGTCGCGGCCCCGTTCCTGAAGGTGACCTGGGGTGGTACCGATGCGCGCGCGCTCCCGGCGGCTGCGGCACCGCGGGTCGTGTCGCAGTCGCTGGCCGGCGATTTCCCCGGCAACGTCACTACGCCGATTGAGGCGCTCGTAACGTTCCGCGGTTCGGGAGGCGCGACGCCCGCACGTCAAGCCCAGCTGTCCGCCTACGCAACCGAGCTGAGCCGCATCGAGGGCGTCACGGGCGCGCAGCTCACAGGTGTGCGCGGTGCCGTCGCACGAGTCGATGTGCGCTATGGTCCCGACCCGCTGTCGGCTCGGGCTCGCCAGATCGTGGCGCGCGTGCGCGCCGTTGCTCCGCCGACCGGGGCCAGCGTCGTCGTCGGCGGTCAGACCGCCCAGCTGGTCGACGAGCTGGGCAGCCTCTCGGCGACGTTGCCGTGGATGGCGCTCGTGATGGCGGCCGCAACGTTCGTGCTGCTCTTCCTGGCATTTGGCTCGGTGGTGCTGCCGGTCAAGGCAATCGTGGCGAATCTGCTGTCGCTGTCGGCGACGTTCGGCGTCGTGGTCTGGATCTTCCAGCAGGGCCATCTGTCCGGGCTGCTCAGGTTCGCGCCGACCGGCACGCTCGACCCGACGATGCCGATCCTGATGCTGGCAATCATCTTCGGCTTGTCCATGGACTACGAGGTCTTCCTCCTGTCGCGCATCCGCGAGCGATACGACCTGACCGGCGACAACACCGAGGCCGTCGCCAGCGGCCTGCAGCGCACCGGCGGTGTCATTACGAGTGCGGCCGTGCTGCTCGTCGTCGTAATCGGTGCCTTCTCCGCCTCGGGAATCAGCTTCATCAAGCTGATGGGTATCGGGATGATCGTGGCGTTGATTGTCGACGCGTCGATCGTGCGGGTGCTGCTTGTTCCTGCCACGATGCGACTGCTTGGTCGCGCGAACTGGTGGGCGCCGCAGCCGCTACGGCACCTTTATGCCCGGTACGGCATCAAGGAGGCAGAGGGCGACCAGGAGGCGGCCGAGCGTCTGGCAAGCTCGGTTCCGTAGCTGCCACGCCTTGAGTGATCGGAGACTGACCGTGAAGTACGTCAACCTTGGATCTACCGGCCTGCGCGTGTCCCGCATCTGTCTCGGCATGATGAGCTTCGGCAACGACAGCGAGCGGCCTTGGGTCCTGGACGAAGACGCCGCCGAGCCGATCGTCAAGGCTGCGGTCGAGGGCGGCATCACGTTCTTCGACACGGCCGATGTGTACTCGGGCGGCGCGAGTGAGATGGCGACCGGCCGTCTGCTGCCCAAGTTCCTCGACCGCGACCAGTACGTGCTCGCGACGAAGGTGTATAGCTCGGTCGGACCAGGGGAGAACGACCGCGGCCTGTCGCGCAAGCACATCCTGTCTGGCATCGATGCATCGCTTCGCCGGCTGAACGTCGACTACGTCGACCTGTACCAGATCCATCGTTATGACAACAGCACGCCGATCGAGGAGACCATGGCGGCCCTGCACGACGTTGTGCGAGCAGGCAAGGCCCGCTACATCGGCGCCAGCAGCATGTACGCCTGGCAGTTCGCCAAGGCGCAGCATGCCGCCGACAGCCACGGCTGGACCCGGTTCGTGTCCATGCAGAACCACTACAACCTGGTCTACCGCGAGGAAGAACGCGAGATGATTCCGCAGTGCGTCGACCAGGGCGTCGGCGTGATTCCATGGAGCCCGCTGGCGCGCGGTCTGCTGGCAGGGACCAGGACGAGAGACGGTGAGCGGCGCACGGTGCGCTCGGGCTCTGACCCGTTCGGAGACTCGCTGTACAAGATGCCGTCCGACTTCGACGTCGTCGAGCGCTGTGTGGAGATAGCAGCAGAGCGCAGCGTTCCGTCGGCGCAGGTGGCCCTCGCCTGGCTGCTGCACCGGCCGGGCGTCACGGCGCCGATTGTGGGTGCCACCAAGCCAGGGCACCTGGAGGACGCGCTCGCCGCCGAGGAAGTCACGCTGACCGAGGACGAGATGCGCAGGCTCGAAGATCCGTACCTGCCGCATCCCGTGCTTGGCCACATCTGAGGCGGCCTTGCTGCGCCGCAGCGGCGGCGGTGGCATGCTCGGCCGGGAGGGTGATCGAGCCCGTTCCCGTCCTGATCGCAGAGAGGAAAAACGCGATGGCATTTCAGGGCTGGCCGGAGGAGGCGCTCGACTTCTATGAGGGGCTAGAAGCTGACAACTCCAAGGCGTACTGGCTTGCGCACAAGGACGTCTACGAGATCTGTGTGCTGGCCCCGATGACCGAGCTGCTGGCCGAGCTCGAGCCAGAGCACGGCGAGACGAAGATTTTCCGCCCTTATCGCGATGTCAGGTTCAGCAAGGACAAGTCGCCGTACAAGACAGCAATGGGCGCGCACGCAGGTGACGGCTACGTCCAGCTGTCCGCGGCCGGGCTGGCGGCCGGCAGCGGCATGTACGGCATGGCCGCCGACCAGCTTGACCGCTACCGGTCCGCGGTGGCGGCTGACTCCAGCGGCGGGGCGCTGGAGGAGATCATCAGCGTGCTGCGCGGGCTCGACATTGAGGTGCACGGCCGCGATTCGCTGAAGAGCGCACCGCGCGGCTACGCGCCTGATCATCCTCGCATCGGGTTGCTGCGGCACAAAGGCCTGGTGGCATGGAAGGAATGGCCCGTCGAGCCGTGGCTCGGAACGCCGACGGCGCGGAAGGTCGTCGCCGAGTTCCTCGCGGCGAGCCGGCCGCTCGGACAGTGGCTGGCCCAGCACGTCGGGGATTCTGCCGAGCCCGCCCGCCGATAAGCCGCTGACCGTGCGGCCTTACAGGCCGGGCAGCTCGGTCATGAGGTCAGGCGAGGTTTCCATCCCGGCGCGCCACACAGACCGAGCGATGATCTTGTGCGGGTCAACGCGGTGCCGGTACCTGGCGGCGATCTGCGTGATCTCCTCCAGCAGACCTTCCGACAGCGTTGTCGGCTGAAGGCCGAGGGCGAGGAACTGATCGTTGCGCACGCTCAGCTCGTTCTCGTCCGCCTCGCGGCGCGGGTTGGGCAGGAAGGCGATATCGGTGCCGGTCATGTCGCTGATCATCTTGGCCAGGTCGATAAGGCGATGAGTCTCAGTGACCTGATTGCGGACCAGCACCTGGGAGCCAGCCTTTGGCGGGTTGTTCAGCGCGATCTCGATGCACCGGACGGTGTCGCGGATGTGGATGAATGCACGGGTCTGGCCGCCCGTGCCATGCACGGTCAGCGGATGCCCGATGGCGGACTGCATGAGGAAGCGGTTCAGCACGGTGCCGTAGTCACCGTCGTAGTCGAACCGGTTGATCAGTCGCTCGTCCCTGGCGGTCTGGTCGGTCTGCGTGCCCCAGACGATGCCCTGGTGCAGGTCCGTGATCCGGAGCCGGTCGTTGGAGGCGTAGAAGGAGAACAGCAGCTGGTCGAGCGTCTTGGTCAGGTGGTAAACCGAGCCCGGGTTGGCCGGATGCAGGATCTCCCGCTCCAGCTCGCCGTCCGGCGTCGGCACCTTCACCGTGAGGTAGCCCTCCGGGATGGGCGCGGTGCCCGACCAGCCGTAGCCGTAGACGCCCATCGTCCCGAGGTGCACCAGCGATGCGTCAACCCCTGTGGCCACGAGCGCGGTGAGCAAGTTGTGGGTACCGCGGACGTTGTTGTCGACCGTGTAGCGCTTGGTCTTCTCGGTCCGCATCGAGTACGGGGCGGCGCGCTGCTCGGCGAAATGCACGATGGCATCCGGCCGGATCTCGAGCAGGACGGCGACCAGCCGGTCGTACTCGGTCGCCAGGTCCAGGTTCACAAAGCCAATCTCGCGGCCCGAGACTTCCAGCCACGCGGCCACTCGCTCGCTGATGGGCCGGACCGGGGTGAGCGAGTCGACCTCGAGCTCAACGTCGATCTTCCGGCGACTCAGGTTGTCGACGATGGTGACGTCGTGACCACGATCGGACAGATACAGCGAGGTAGGCCAACCGCAAAAACCATCGCCGCCGAGGACCAGAACGCGCATAGATGCTCCAAGAGTTTGCTCAACCGCTCGAACAACGCCCGGCCCTTTGTCGTCACGGCCGCCAGAGGAATGCTGAGTGGCCAGGCCCTCAGCGATGGCATCCGTGGCATTGTACCGGGCGATATCCACCATGATGCTCGCTTCATACCCGCTAAGTGGCCAGCCGAGGCAGGCGCCCCAGATGCCTTTCTCCCTGTCCTGGTCACACCGTCCTGGCCACACCGTCCTGGCGCGGACAACCCGCGAGCATCACTTCCCCCCAGCATGACTCGCAAGCGCCCGCCCGGCCAGGGGAGAAGGCGGATTGTCAGAGAGTACTCAGCAAAGTCACAGCGGTAAACAGGGAAGGATGGAGCCATGGCAGAGCGGCTTCGGGGCGCGACCAGCCCGTATCTACTTCAGCACGCCGACAACCCGGTCGACTGGTGGCCATGGTCAGACGAAGCGTTCGCGACGGCGGCTGAACGGGACGTTCCGGTGCTGCTGTCGGTGGGCTACTCGGCCTGTCACTGGTGCCACGTCATGGCGCACGAGTCATTCGAGGACGAACAGACGGCCGCGATCATGAACGAGCACCTGGTCTCGATCAAGGTCGACCGGGAAGAGCGCCCGGACGTCGACAGCGTCTACATGACGGCCACGCAGGCGATGACCGGGCAAGGCGGCTGGCCGATGACCGTGTTCATGACGCCGGACCGGGAGCCATTCTTCTGCGGTACCTACTTCCCGCGGGCTCAGTTCCAGCGCCTCGTGCTCGGCGTCGCCAGGGCCTGGCGCGAGGACAGGTCGCAGGTGGCCACGCAAGCCAGCCAGATCGCCGGCGCGCTGGCCGAGCGGGCCGGCCAGCCCGCGCCGGAGGCGAACGGGGCCATCAAGCCCGAGCCAGCCGACGCCGGCGTGCCAGGACCGCAGGAGCCAGCCGACGAGCCAACCGCTGTGCTCGCGGCCGCGTGCGAAGCAGCCGTGTCCGTGCTGGCAGGGGAGTTCGATGCGAGCAGGGGCGGATTCGGCAGCGCGCCGAAGTTTCCCCCGTCCATGGTCCTGGAATTCCTGCTGCGCCACTTCGAGCGGGCCGACGGCCCGGACGGCGCCAGCGCCTTGCAGATGGTCGAGGCCACGGCTGACGCAATGGCTCGGGGCGGCATGTACGACCAGCTCGCGGGCGGCTTCGCTCGCTACAGCGTGGACGCTGACTGGGTTGTCCCGCACTTCGAGAAGATGCTCTACGACAACGCTCTGCTGGCCGGGGTCTACGCCCATCTGTGGCGTCGCACTGGCGCCGCGCTGGCCCAGCGGGTTGCGGCCGAGACGTGCGAGTGGCTGATCGGCGAGCTGCGCACCGCCGAGGGCGGCTTCGCCTCTGCGCTAGACGCCGACAGCGATGGCACGGAAGGCGCCTTCTACGTGTGGACCCCGGCGCAGCTCAGCGCCGTGCTCGGACCCGAAGACGGCGGCTATGCGGCTGCCGCCTATAGCGTCACCGAACGGGGCACCTTCGAGCATGGTGCCTCCGTGCTGCAACTGCACGCGGACCCCGCCGACGCCAGCCGGCAGGCCAGGATCCGAGCCAAGCTGCTGGCAGCAAGGGCGGAACGGACCAGGCCGAGCCGGGACGACAAGGTGGTAGCTGCCTGGAATGGCCTCGCCATCGTTGCCCTGGCGGATGCGGGAGTCGTGCTCGACCGGCCCGACTTTGTTGCGGCGGCGACGGCTGCGGCCGAGCTGCTGGCGAGCGTGCACCTGAGCGACGGGCGCCTGACGCGAACTTCCAGGGACGGTCGGTCCTCTGGCACCGCCGGCGTCCTCGACGACTACGGCTGCGTCGCAGCCGGCTTCCTGGGGCTGGCGAGCGCGACCGCCGCGGACGGGAGCGCCGGGACCGCGACCGCAGGGCGGTGGCTGGGGCTGGCCGGCGAGCTTCTCGACACCGTCCTGGCCAGATTCGGGACAGGAACGGGCGGGTTCTACGACACCGCCGATGACAGCGAGAAGCTCATTTACCGGCCTGCCGATGTCGCCGACGGGCCGAGCCCGTCCGGCACGTTTGCCGTCGCCGACGCACTGCTGACCTACTCGGCGCTGACCGGCTCGAGCCGCCATCGGGACGCCGCCATAGACGCGCTGGCCAGCGTGCCGGCGCTCGCAGCCAGGTTCCCGCGCGCGGCGGGCTCCGGCCTCGCGGTCGCCGAGGCCCTGCTCTCAGGCCCGGTAGAGATCGCCGTCGTCGGGCTGCCGGGCCCGGACCGGACGGAGTTGCACCGGGTTGCTGCTCTGGCCGCTCCGCCTGGCGCAGTCATCGCCGTCGGCGACGGCGTGGCGACCGATGGCGAGGTGCCGCTACTGGCGGGCCGGACGGCAGTCGACGGCCGCCCTGCCGCGTATGTCTGCCGAGACTTCAGCTGCCGCGCGCCTGAGACCGATCCTGGCCAGCTGCGCGACGCCCTTGCCTGAGGCCTCGGCGAAGTTACGAGTGGCTCGTCACGAGCGCTGCGCCACGAGCGCGCCGTTGTCAACGCAGCGCCAGATGTTTGCCAAGCCTTCGCCCCGCGATAGCGACTGATGAGAATTCCTTGCACGATCATGGGGATTCGCAGGGTATGGACGCGTGCGTAGCACGAGAGCATCGTGAAGACCGCAGGCCCGAATAGCCGGGGCCGTAGCCGTTGAGGGGAGTACCGGTGCGCGACGGAGCCCGCCGCCAATGCGCGCGCCGCTGGCGAGCCTGGGGCGTAGCGGCCGGAGCGGGGCTGCTGCCGATTGCGCTCGCTCCGTGGCTGCCAGGCGCCGTTGCTCTCGCCGCGCAGACTGCGCGGTCGTCGGCCGCGTCCGCAGCGGTCTACGTGCCCGGCCCCAACGTTGAGGCAATGACGTCAGTGCCCGCCACGCAGCTGTCCGCGGTGCAGGCCGGGTCCCCGATCCAGCCGCTCGGCGCACTGCATCCAGCCGACCTGCTGGTGATCGGGCCGGCGACGCTGCCCCCAGCGGCCCTCGCAGCGATCGGCAAACTGCCCGGCGTCACCGCGGTCAATCTGCTGGATGCAGCGCGCATCGAGGTTAACGGAAGTTACGTGGACACCCTGGGCGTGGACGCGTCGACGTTCCGCTCGTTCGCGGCCATGCCGACGGCCAGCTCCACGGTGCTGTGGCAGAACGTGGCCGACGGCGGCATTGCCGTCTCCTACCTCATGGGCCAGCAGGAGCACCTGCCGCTCGCCGGCAGCGTGACGGTGACCGGGGCGGAGACCGAGCAGCTCCCAGTCGCCGGGTTTGGCACCGTCGGCATTGCCGGCGTGGACGCCGTCGTCTCCGACTCAGTCGCACGGTCGCTCGGCATCCCGGCCGGGAACGCCATCGTCATCAGCGCGCCCGGCGCCCGGCTCAGCACCTTGATGCAGCAGGTGGAGCACCTGCTGCCGACGAACGCGTCGGTGGCTCCGCTTGTGGCGCAGGCACCCGAGCAGGCGCTGCCCCTGTCGGCCGGGTCCGCGGGAGCGATCACCGTCACGCCGTCCAGTGGCCCTGGCCTGACTACTGCGCAGACCACGGCCTTCCTGACCGCGGCCCTCAGCCGGGTAGGCATGCCGTACGTGTGGGGCGGGGCGGGACCCAGCGTGTTCGACTGCTCCGGGCTGGTGCAGTGGTCGATGCGGCAGGCCGGCATCGTGATGCCGCGGGTCGCCGCCAGCCAGGCCCAGACTGGGCCGCAGATCCCGGTCGCCGACCTCCAGCCCGGGGACCTGCTCTTCTACCACACCGACCCGACGGCACCGACGTACATCTCGCACGTGGCCATCTATCTCGGCAACGGTCTGATGGTCCAGGCGCCCGAGCCCGGCGAGAACGTCCAGGTTGTTCACGCCTTCTTCGGAGCCGGGTTCGCCGGGGCCGTCCGCGTGTACCCGCAGGTGGCCGCCGCCGTGGCGGGAAACATCGCCGGCTGAGGTTGCCGCGTTACATGCTGTCCCAGTGGTAGCAGTCCGTACCTGGCGCTTGCGCGCTGTGATGTCTGGATGTAATCATAATTACATGACTACTGACAAGCAGGCTTCCGCTGCCCGTGACGAAGCCCTCCGCGGCTGGTTTGCCGGGCGGCTGCCGGCGGACTGGTTCACCGGTGCGCCAGACATCAAGGTCGACCGCGAGGAAATCACCATCCTCGGCGCGATCCCCGGCCCCGAGACCGCTGCCGATGCCAGCGACGCCGAGGCGGCCGCTGCGGCCGAGGGCCGCAGCCGGCGGTTCCGAGAGGAGACCCGCGAGCACCGGATCGAGATCGCCCGCGAGGCCGAGCACAAGTTCGGCCGCAGGGTTTCCTGGGGCGTCGACTGCAATGGTCACAAGGTGATGTTCACCACGTTTTCGGTGCCCGTCATGACCCGCTTGCGCCAAGCCGAGCGGCAGGTGCTCGACACCCTCGTCGACGCCGGAGTCGCCCGCAGCCGCAGCGACGCGCTCGCCTGGTGCGTGCGCCTCGTCGGTGAGCACCAGGACACCTGGCTAGCCGAACTGAGGGCGGCACTGCGCAAGGTTGAGCAGGTCAGGGCCGAGGGACCGAGCTAGTCGTAGGGTTGCCGGCGGCCTGAGGACGGGCTCGTCAGGGAACCGCCGGCGCTACTGCCAGGGATTGGCCGACGCCTTGGGCCGCGCAGCTTGCGCGCGGCGAATCGGGTGTCGGCCCCGTTCCCGAATGAAAAATCTCAGTGATCACTGCGTTACGACGACAGGTCTTGCGGAAATGATAAGCAGGACCGGCCCGAATTGAACCGGTCCCACCGGGGTACACTCCCCGAATCCCGGGTCATAGGGCCTCCCAAGCGTGATGCCGGGTACCCCCCGCAGCGGAAATACCCGCGAAGCCCTTGAGGAGGACCCGTCGTGGCGCATCCATGGGACCCGGCCGGTGACCTTGGGAGAACTCTCGATGACGCTGGGTTGAAGAATCTCAGCGTGCGCGAGTACGTGCGCTACTGGGCCCAACTGACCGGCGCGCAGCGGGTTGAGGTAGTCGGTGCATCGGACGACGCGCGGCTCATTAGCGAGTCGCTCGCAGCCGGGGAGATCCTCCCGGCCGGCGACGGCCGTTACTACGCCCGCAGCTACGTCAAGGACACCGCGCGCTCCGAGGAGCGCACCATTGTCGCCACGGCCAACCCGGCGGACGCCGGCGTGTACAACAACTGGCACCCGTCGAGCACGATGCGCCCGCTGCTCGAGGAGCGCATGCGCGGCGCCTCCGCCGGCAAGACCATGTACGTCGTTCCGTACCTGATGGCGCCGCCCGGCTCGCCGCTCGAGCCCTACGCCGTCGGCGTCGAACTGACCGACCACCGAACCGTTGCCCTGCACATGAACCGCATGGCGCGCTGCGGCGTGGAGCACGTCAACGACCTCGCCGAGCCGGACAGGTTCGTGCGCGGCGTGCACGTGACCGGTGACCTGGAGAACCTCGGCCAGGGCACTCCCGAGGATCAGCGCTACTTCGTGACGTTCGCCGACGAGCGGACGATCCTGCACTTCGGCTCTTCCTACGGCGGCAATGCCCTGCTCGGCAAGATCGCGCATGGGCTGCGGCAGGCTTCCTACGACGGCTGGGCGTCGGGCGAGTTCCTCGCCGAGCAGTTCATGCTCATCGGCATCACCGACAAGCAGACCGGCCGCACCTGGCACATCTGCGGCGGATTCCCCAGCGCGTCCGGCAAGACCAACCTCGCCATGATGCTCGCGCCGGACGCTCTCGGTGACCGGTATCACGTCGAGTTTTACGGCGACGACATCGCCTGGCTTCGCGTCGATCCCGACGACGGCAAGATCTACGCGATCAACCCCGAGTTCGGCGTCTTCGGCGTCGCCAAGGACACCAACGAGGTGACCAACCCCACGGCCCTCGGCTCGGTCGCGCCTGGCACCAGGGTGCTCTTCACGAACGTCGCTTATAACGACAACACCGGCGACGTGTGGTGGGAAGGCCGGACCCCGACGCCTCCCGCCGACCTCGCCGGCTGGCGGGATTGGACCGGGCAGCTAATCTCCGAGCGGTCCGAGCCCGACAAGGCCAAGCCATGGGCGCACCCGAACAGCCGGTTCACCACCTCGCTGACGAACGTGCCCAACATCGCCAGGGACTTCGAGAACCCCAAGGGCGTGCCCATCGACGCGATCATCTTCGGCGGACGCACGCGCGACCGGGAGCCGCTGATCCGGGCCATCACCGATCTCCCTGAGGGCGTCTACGACGGCCTCACGCTCGGTGCCGAGGCGACGTTCGCGGCCGAGGGCGTCGACGGCCAACTGCGCTACGACCCAATGTCTATGCGGCCGTTCATGTCCTACCCTGAGGGCGCCTACGCGGCTCACTGGCTCGCGATCATCGGTGCCGCCACCGTCAGGCCGATCTTCGCTCACGTCAACTGGTTCCAGCGCGACCCGGATGACGGTCACTTCCTGTGGCCCGGGTACCGCGACAACCTCCGTCCCCTGCTGTGGCTGCTGCAGCTCAAGGACGGTGAGGTTCAGGGCCGCCAGACGCCGGTCGGCATCGTTCCGACCGAAGAGGAGCTCGATCTGCGCGGTGTCGACATCAGGCCTGAGGACCTCGACAAGATCCTGAGCATCGACTCCGTCCGCTGGACGCAGGAGATGGGCCATCGCGAGCAGCTCCTGGCCAAGTTTGACGGCTTGCCCGAGGAGATCTGGGCGGCGCACCGGCGGGTAGCCGAGGCGCTTGCTGCCGAGGCCGAGTAGCGCTCTCTGCGGCTTGTGCCGCGCGGGGCGGCTGCCGCCGCTGTCCGCCGCCGCGGCGGCCCCCCTATCTTGACTATCGGTTATGTCCCGCCCGAGACGATTCATGAATGTACGGTTACTGTCGCTATATGCGCCAGTAGTCACCATGCTCAGGCCGCTGGCCGCGGAGCATGGGGAGCATGCGGCAAATCGTGTAATTCGGGCGCGCTGGATTCGGTGTGTGCGCTGCCACCGGGCTAGCGGCGTCGCGATGCTGGATTCGGACACCGGGATGTTAACGTTCCGTTATGGGGGCGCTGCGCTGCGTTGATGGTTCTGTGCTGTCCGTCGAGGCGGTGAGCTGTCGCGATCGGATCGGCCAGCCGTACGAGATCACGCTCAGTCTGGCCAGGAACTCGGTCCCGTTCGCGGCCGTCGGCCAGCGCTGCGGCTATCAGCTGTCGGACTTCGCAGCGCAGGTTTGCGCGGCACGACAGGATCCCGAGCAGGCGGCCGCGTGGCCCGATCCGGATGACAGGTTCCCGGCACCCGACGGCCACGTGGCCAGCCCCGGCGTCGGCCATGACGTCGCGCTCTCACCGGCGCAGGCGGGGCGCGGCGGTCATGCCGTCGGCTTCCTTCCCGGCGATCACGAGTACTTCGCCCTCCGCTCGCATGATCGGGCCGACCTGCCGGGGACAGGCGAACTGCGGTGTGTTTTGCGTTCCAGCGCGGTCTGGGTCGGGGATTGCGTGGGCGTCAGCGCGCACCCGCAGTCTGGCCAGCGCCTCCAGCCCAGCCGGAACCCGGTACCGGGCCAGCCTGGGGTGCCGGGCCAGCCCGTCGCATCGGAGCAGCCTGAGCTGGCTCCTCGGCCGGACGTGCCGGACCAGCCCAGCCACCGGGCCTGGCGGCGCCCCGCCGCTGGTCACGGCCGGTGGCAGCTGACCAGGCGTGCGGTCATCGAGGCATGGGGTGCTGGTGGTGTCGGAGTGCGCGCTGTCCTGACTTCGGCTGAACTGGTGGCATTCTTGGATACGGTTCTTAGCGGAGCGGATGGTGCTGTCGCACCGGGGCAGATCCCGACAGCGGGCCCGCAGGCTGGTGGCCAGACGGCCGCAGAAGCGCCGGGCGGCGTGACCCCGCCGTTCTGGCGACAGCGAGGAAGGGTGCCGGATGGGATTGCGCGGTCTCGTGTACCGGCTCTACGAGCGCAGGCTCGAGGCGACACTAGCGCCTCAGGCGGTGCCGCGGCACGTCGGAGTGATGTGCGACGGTAATCGCCGGTGGGCGAAGTCGGCCGGACTCGCCGACGTCAGCAGCGGCCACCAGGCTGGAGCCGACAAGATCTTCGAGCTACTCGAGTGGTGCCAGGAAACGGGCGTCGAAGTCGTCACCCTCTGGCTGCTGTCCACCGACAACCTGACGCGGCCAGCTGCGGAGCTTGAGCCGCTGCTCCGGATCATCGAGGACACGGTCCGGGAGCTGGCGGCCCAGGAATGGCATGTCAAGCCGGTAGGTGCCCTCGACCTGCTGCCTGCCGATACCGCCGAGGTGCTGAAGACCGCCGCCGAGAGCACGGTCGGTGCCAGCGGCCTCCTCGTCAATGTCGCGGTCGGCTACGGCGGTCGGCGGGAGATAGCAGACGCTGTCCGCTCCCTGCTCCACGACCACGCCACGCGTGGCACGACGATCGAGGAGCTGGCCGAGATCCTGGACGTCGAGCACATCGCCGAGCACCTCTACACCGCCGGGCAGCCTGACCCCGACCTGGTGATCAGGACGTCGGGCGAACAGCGCCTTGGCGGCTTCCTGCTGTGGCAGAGCGCGCACTCGGAATTTTATTTCTGCGACGCCTACTGGCCAGCCTTCCGTCGCGTCGACTTTCTGCGCGCGCTTCGCTCTTACGGCGAGCGACACCGCAGGTTCGGCGCGTAGCGGTCTGCGCGCGCTCGGCTACACGCCGTCTGTACTGCGTGAACGGCTCATTACACGAAGTTCGCCAGCCATGAACAGCTCGTTACGGTACTTCCGTCGCTTGGTTCCCTTAGGTACGGTCGGAACTGACGGGCGGTGCCTAGCCGCCCGCCGGGAAGGCCCTTGAGATCCTCGAGCTTCGCGTCCTGGTGCGCAGGCGAGATGAGCGAAGGGCCGGGTCCCCGGCGCTTCGCTGGCCGGACCCGGTCCCGCCGACACGTCTGTGTCCGACCGCGGCGCTAGCCAGCGCCCAGGGGAGAGCGAGTGGCCAGTTCCTCAGCACGTCGATCAACATCCGCCACGCGGGACGCTGCCTTGGCAGCTCCTGCCCGTCCAAGCTCCGCCAGGCACAGTCCGACAGAGCCGAGTTCAGCCCGGGAAGTCCTGACCGCGTCCGGCCTGGCCGCGGCGCAGGCGAGTTCCGCCGGCGTCAGCCAGCGTCGGCACACCTATGTGCTGGACACCAGCGTCCTGCTGGCGGATCCGGCCGCTGTCGGCCGATTCGCCGAGCACCGGGTCGTGCTGCCGATCGTCGTCATCACCGAGCTTGAGGCCAAGCGTCATCATCCAGAGCTCGGGTACTTTGCCCGCCAGGCACTGCGATATCTCGATGATCTTCGAGTCGAGTATGGCCGCCTGGACGCCGATCTGCCTGTCGGTGACTCCGGCGGCAGCATCAGGGTCGAGCTGAATCACTCGGACCCCTCGGTGCTGCCGGCCGGCTTCCGGCTGGGTGACAACGACACCAGGATCCTGTCGGTCGCGTGCAGCCTGGCCGCCGAGGGCGAGAGCGTGATCCTGGTCAGCAAGGACTTGCCGCTGCGGGTCAAGGCTGCCGCGGTCGGGCTGACGGCACAGGAGTACCGGGCGGAGTTGCCGCCGGATTCTGGCTGGACGGGCATGGCCGAGCTGGATGTGACGGCAGCTGAGATCGACGAGCTCTACGAGACGGGTCATCTGGACCTAGCCGCAGCGCGTGACATGCCCTGTCACACCGGCCTGGTGCTCATCTCGGGTGTGACCGGGGCTGGCAGCGCCCTAGGTCGCGTGCAGCCAGACAAGTCGGTGAAGCTAGTCCGCGGTGACCGGGAAGCGTTCGGCCTGCGCGGCCGAAGCGCAGAGCAGCGGATCGCGCTGGACATCCTGCTGGACAATGAGGTCGGCATCGTCTCCCTAGGCGGGCGCGCCGGCACGGGCAAGTCGGCACTCGCGCTCTGCGCCGGCCTTGAGGCGGTGATGGAACGTCGCCAGCATCGCAAGCTCGTCGTGTTCAGGCCGCTGTATGCGGTTGGCGGCCAGGACCTTGGCTACCTGCCGGGCTCGGAAGCCGACAAGATGAACCCCTGGGCGCAAGCCGTCTTCGACACGCTGTCGGCGGTGACGTCCCAGGCGGTTATCGAGGAGGTTCTGGACAGGGACATGCTCGAGGTGCTGCCGCTCACCCACATCCGCGGCCGCTCGCTGCATGACTCGTTCGTCGTCGTTGATGAGGCGCAGTCGCTGGAACGCGGCGTTCTGCTGACGGTGCTGTCCCGGATCGGCGCCGGGTCGAGGGTCGTGCTGACGCATGACATCGCCCAGCGTGACAATCTGCGTGTTGGTCGGCACGACGGCGTGGTTGCTGTCATCGAGAAGCTCAAAGGCCATCCGCTGTTTTCGCACGTCACGCTCGTCCGGTCCGAGCGCTCGCCGATCGCCGCGCTGGTGACCGAGATGCTGGAGGACCCTAGCCTCTGATCTGGCGAGAGGAATCCCGCCGCCGGGGCTGGCCGCCCGGGCGGCGGGAGTGGTGCCCGCTCCTCGCCTAACACGGGCCGGGATGGTCACAAATGAGGTGGGCCGCTGCAGTTAAGCCTGCGGGTCGTCGGCAGCGAGAAGCGCGGCGGCTACGGCGAGGTCGGCCGGATAAGTGATTTTCAGGTTGCGCTCGCTTCCGGAGACAGCTGCGATGGGAACGTCCGGCAGGTACCGCAGCACTACGCCGCAGTCATCGGTTGCGGGAAACATGGCGAATGTTGGGTCGGCATCGGCCAGCCGATAGGCCGCCGCGATGACGGAGAGCCGGAAACCCTGAGGCGTCTGACAGCGCGCCAGCGTCTCACGCGGCACGACGCGCTTAATGACGCCATCGGCGACCTCAACGATCGTGTCCGGAGACGGCACCACGACACCGATGGCATCGAAACTGTCGAGCGCAGCTGAGCAGTCGGCGATGGTCCGCTGATCGACAAGCGGCCGCGCCGCGTCGTGGAAGAGCACCTTGCTGTCGCCGGGCAGCCGCGCCCCGAGCCAGCCAAGTGCCTGCCTTGTCGAGTCGGTCCTAGTCGCACCCCCCTGGATGACGTCAGCCACCTTGCTGTAACCATCCAGGCGCCGGCGAACCTGGTCGCTGATATCGGCAGCAGAAACGACCAGCACGTCATCCACGGCGGGTGCCTGATCAAATGCCACGACGCAGTGCTCGATGAGGTTACGGCCTGCGAGCACGCGCAGTTGCTTCGGGCTGGCCGATCCGAACCGGCTCCCGGATCCCCCTGCGAGCACCACCGCTACGGTACGCATGGGCGGGACCCTATCTCGTCAGCTGAGCATTCTGAGCCGGCGGCCGGGAGGAGCTGCCTGGCCCTATGTACGCTAGGTAGCGCTCTGGCTACCGATTGCTTAGCAAGGACGATCAACGGAGGATCAGGCAGCCGCTGGCGCTAACGGGCCAGCGGCCGACGCGCCAGCAGGGCAGGCCGGCGGCAGTTCCGCGGCCGGTGGTGGCGTGCGCCCACGAGGCCGGCGGCGCTCCAAGCGGCGGCCGCCGGCCGAGCCAGGCCGGCAGGCCCCGGTGGCCCAGGGCAAGCAGGGGGCAACCCCTGGTGACCAGCCCGCGTCCAAGACGGTCTCCGAGGTCGCTGACCCGACGCCCGAGCCGACGGTCGCCGAGCCCAAGCCGACGCCGAACCTCACTGAGCCCACGTCCAGGCCGCCGCTCGCTGAGCCGGCGCCGAACCTGGCCGAGGCTGTTAGGCCCAGGTTCCCCGAGCCGATGCCGCGCGCCGGGCGGGGTCCGGGGCTCGCGACGCCGTCAGGACCAGCCGCCCGCCCGACCGGCAGACCAGCCGCCCGCCTGACCGGCGGAGCGCCGCCACCGAACCCGTCGATCGATGCCCCGCGTGCCGATGCTAGTGGCGGCGACGCGCTAGGGGCGGGTCTGCTGTCCGGCCGCGGTGACCCGTCAGGCGCCGGGCCTCCGCATGCGGAAATGCCAGCGGCCCCGACTACGGGTAATCCGGACGGCGCCGCGGGCACCGACCCTATGCAGGATGATCCCGACCTGGTGGACGGCCCCGATGCTGGCGGCAGTGGCGGTGGCGAGACCGGTGCCGGCGACGTGCCCGAGGTCGAGTTGAGCGAGTCAGAGGTCGCCGGGGTTCTGTCCGGCCGGGTCATCCCCATCGGTGCATTCTTCGGTGGCACCCAGTCGGCTCCAGCAGGCCCGGCCTCCGATGAGACGGCCCCCGCACCGGGCGCGACGTTCCTAGCCGACGCCGGCCGGATCGCGGCGAACTGGGCGGAGGAGCGCCATCTCGGGCTCACGTCCGCAGCCGGCATCTGCGTTGCCCTCTCGGCATGCGCCGCCGCCTGGTTCTCCGCCGGCACCAGGGTCGACATCATCCGCGGGGTTGCCGCCCTTTGGGTGGGCTACCTTGTACTCCGGGCCGGCCAGTGGCTCGCCGTTGAATCCGGAACGGCCGAGGCAGGCCAGCACGAACCGGGCCTGCGCCGGGTGGGCCCGGTCGGCTGGCTGGCCGCGCTCGGTGGCGTGGTGGCCGAGTGCGGCATCTACGCGGGCCTAGCCGTCGGAGCGGTCGCTGAGCGCTGGGGTAGCGTATGGACGCTTGCCGTCGCGGTGCTCGGCCTTGTCGCGGTGCGAAACCTTATGACGGCGTGCTCGACCCCGCCTGGACTGGGTGAGCAGTCGGGCGGAGCATTCCGCCGCCTCGTCGCGGCGGTCCTGACTATGCCTGTCGGCGGCCGTATTCTGCTGATCGGGATCGTCGCGCCGTTCTGGGGCGCACGAGTTGCCTTGGTCGCGCTGCTTGACTGGGCTATCGTCTCGATCGGCTTCGGGATTGCCCGGCCGAGCCGCAGCCGGCGTGACTGCCCGGGCGGGCCGAAGTAGCCAGTCCGGCCAAAGCGCCGCGCCGTCAAAACTGGTGCACCTGCGTGACGATGGTGCCCTGGCTCGCGCTCTCGGCGCACTGGTCCGGGGAAACCTGATGCCATTGCCGCCCGCCATTCTCGGCCTAGCCGCAGTTTCCGCGCTTGCCCTCCTCGGCCTCCACGGACTCCCAGGGGTGCTGCTGATTGCCCCGGCGGTTGTCATGCTGCTGGCCGCGCCTGGCTCGGCGCACCCGCACACGGGGCGCCTTGACTGGCTTGTTCCTGTGCTCTTGCTGGGTGCCCAGTGCCTCTACCTCACCGCCACCGGGTTGGCGGCGCGAGTTCCCGGCCCAGTGGTATTCGCGCTGATCGGCGCCATCATGCTGCGGTACACCGATCTTGCTTGGCCTGGCCGGCCCGTGCAGTTGGCGAGACGGCAGGACCCCGATGCCGAGCCTGTCGAGCGCGGCACGGTGCTTGGCTGGGATGGGCGCATGCTCTTCGCCGGGCTGACCGCCGCCATGGGCGTGGCGACAATCGGCTACCTGACTCTGACCGCATATCTTGTCGTGCTTATCTGCGCGAAAGCCGTCACAACCTGCCTCTCGCCCCACATGCATGGTCGTGGCTGATCGGGCCTCGTGACGGCCCGTTCGCGCTCGGGGCGGGTCAGCGCCCGACCAGCCGCCAGCCGAGTACCTGTCCGTGCCTGGTGGTCGGCTGGCCGAACAGGCCGATGAGATAACGGCCCAGCGGGCTGCGCGGCGTCGCGACCGCGACAACCGCGGCGGGCTTCCACATCGCCAGGTCGCCGCGGACTTCAGCCGCCGATGGCGCCGGATAGGGAGGCTGCTGCACTGGGTCGTACAGGTAGTTGATGTAGTACGTCGTATCCGTCATGGCCGACCGGCCCGCCCGGCTGCCACGGGCTGACTGGTCTGGCGCGATGAAGTCTCCGCCGATCATCGTCACCGGCTTACCGGTATCGGCCTGCCAGCGCATCGTCGGCGACGTCCCCGAATAGGGGAAGGGCACAAGGAGCACCCGGTCGGCGGGGGTGAGATGCAGGGCCGCGAAGGTCGCCCGCCAGCCCACGGGCAATGGCGTAACCGGCGTGGTGAGATACGGCGCTGGAACCAACGGGAGGAGGGCGAAGACGGCGAGCGCGATGGCGATACCGGCGCCATGGCGCCAGCGCGAGAACGGCGCGACCTGACCGCTCCGAGCCAGGTCGAGCGAGAACGCCAGGACCGCGGCGGCGGCGGCATCGGCCAGGATGCATAGCCGGTCGGGCACCATCCCGCTGATCACGGGCAGGTGCTCGAGCAGGCGCCAGGGCAACAGGTACCCCGGCAATGTCGTCACGTCCGGCCGGTACCTGGAGCCCATCCCCAGCCACTCCAGCAGGACGCACGTGATGCCCGCGACTCGGATCGGCAGGTACCGCCAGAAGTAGACGATGGCGACAAGCAGCAGAATGATCATCGGGACGCCCAGGTACGCGAGGTACTCGGGCATCGGCTGCGGATAGTTATTGGCGATCACGCCGGTGCCGTGCGTGTGCAGGAGCACCGTGCTCGCAGGGTTCACGAACGAGTACGGCAGAGTGCCGAGGTTGGTGAGCACGTGCTGGTAGTTAATGATCACGGTCGCGGCCGCACCACCGGCTGACACACCATGGAACTGAACCCAGAGGGCACGGGCGCCTAGCGCGAGCGCCAGAATCGCGCCGCAGGCCAGTCCAGTGACCGTCGGTCGGATACGCGCGAGCACCTCCCGTGGCCTGCTCAGTGCCAGGACTGCCACCAGGATCACGGTGGCGATGACCGTGTCAACGAGTGACTCCTCGCTGATGAACAGCTGCGCGGCAACGAGCAGTCCCAGCCAGAGGCCGTTGCGCACCGGGCTGCCCTGCCCAGTGACGATACGCAGGACCCGGTCAGCGATGAGCGGGAGCAACATGGCCAGCACGAGCGCATAATGGCCGATCCCGGAGTTCACCAGGGCCGGTGAGAACCCGTACAGCGCCCCGCCGAGGGCGGCAGCGAGCGTGCTCGCATGCCAGCGACGCAGAACGTAGAACATCGCGGCGGCTGACCCCGCGAACCCGATGACAAGCAAGGTGGTCAGCGCGACTTGCGGGCCGAAAAGCAGTGTCACCGGCGAGACGACAATCCCCGGCAGCAAGAACGACGTATTCCACATCAGGTTCACGCCGTGCGGAGCGTTCATCGCCAGCGTCTCAAGCGCCGGGAGCCTGAAGTGCCTGACAGCCGTGGCCGCATAGCGGACGAACCAGGTGGCCTGGTCGGCGTCCTGATTGTCACCGCTCTGGTAGAGGCCTGCGGGGTCAATCCAGAGCCGGGACGTGACAAAAAAGGCCCCGGCGACGTAGCAGTAGATGGTGATCGCCTGAGCACTCAGGATCGCGGCGAGCACCCGGTTGCGACGCGGCTCCTGCGAAGACTCGACCACCTCAGTGGCAAGTCTCGTCACCGCTGCCTCCCGTGGGATTCGTGACCTCGTCTGTGGCCTCACTCACCACTCAGAACCAGACCGCGTCGAGGCAAAGTTAGCGCAATGGCTGGGGATACCGGCGCCAGCCAGCGGAGCGCCACACTGTCTCATGAAGACTTCCCCGCGAGCCCGCCCTGCTAAGCCGCGAAAAAGTTCTGGTCAGTTTACGGTACGGTCAACGGCACCTGCGACGATTGGGCATTGTCAGATACTTGACCATGCTGCGAAGTCTCAAACTGGCCTCTCCGCAACTGCCCTGTGTTTCGAAGTGCCCTGTGTTTCCAACTGCCGCGTTTCCAACTGCCCTTGTATTTCTAACTGCCCTGTGCGCCGACAGGGTGAGTCTGCTAGGTAGGCTCATTGCGCTGCCGTAGCCCTCAAAGGGGAGTCGTTCGTGCATGACCTGAAGGTAAGCGGCCCGGAGGCACCCTCGGGCCGCGACCCTCGGCGTGGTCCCCTGGGCCACGACAGTATCTTCTGGCTCGCCCTGGTATCGATCTTGTTCCTGGCGGCCGAACTTACTCCGGCACTGCTCAAGATGCCGTTGGGCACGGACGAGATTACCTATATCGCGCGCACGAGCATCCGAGTTAACAGCGTTAGCCTGCCGCCGGTGCACGGTCAGGGCGTGGAACTTCTAGCCGCACCCGTCACGCTCCTCACGCAGTCACTCACCGCGGTCCGGGTCTGGATGGCCGTGCTGTCAGCCATCGGCCTGTTCCTGGCCACGCTGTGCTGGCGTCGCCTGCGGCCGTACTGGGTGCTCGCACTCGCGGCGCTCATCTTCGGCGGCCTCGCCGTCAGCCAGAACAGCGGCGTTCAGGTCTACCCAGACTGGTGGGGCGCGCTTGGGGTGCTGGCGCTGACGGGCCTGATCCTCCAGGCCGTAGGCGGTACGATGCGCGACCGGGTCACGCTCCCGTCGATCGCGCTAGCCAGCCTCGTCATCGTCTTGATGCGGCCCCAGAACATCATCTTCCTGATGGGCCCGGCGCTCCTGGCCGTGATAATCGTCCGTCGCTGGCGCAAGCCCAGGGTGCTGGTAGCCATGGGTGTCGGCATCGTACTTGGCTGCCTTGAGTGGGTCATCGCGGCCTACGTCATGTACGGCAGCCTTGCCACCCGGATCCACTTCGCCGGGCGGGAGCCGCCGAGTTTCGGCCTCTACTTCTCCTTCTTCACGCAGGCGAAGGTCCTCAGCGGCCCTTGGTACTGTGTTCCGCCCCAGGGCTGCCAGGGCGCGCCGATGCCCGGTGAGCTGATCTGGTGGGCCGCGTTCCTCGCAATCGCGGCGCTGGGTTTGTGGGTGAGCTGGCGGACAGCGGCCAAGGCGTCTTCGGTCTTCGCGGCCGCCACAGCCGTGTGGGTGGTGGCCCTGTACACCTTCCTGGTGCCGTTCGGGGCCCCGCGGTACATCACGCCGTCTCTCGCGCTGGCGGCGATTCTAGCTGCCGACGGAGTCGAATGGCTGGTTACTAAGGCCAGCTGGCGACGCGCCGGAGTTGTGCTGGCGTGCGCGTTCTTGCTGTCCGAGCTCGTCTCGCAGCGTGTGGTATTGCAGCAGGAAGCTCGGCAGCAGACCATGTCACGCGGTTACCTGCACGACGCGGCCCAGCTTCGGGCGGCGGGCGTTAGACCGCCGTGCGCGCTCGTATCGAAGCCGGAGGCTTACTACATCGGGTGCATAGCGCCTTGGGATGGCGAGACGATGCCGGAACTGCTGGCGCGCACTCCGCTCGGCCTGAAGGGCTGGCGTCCGCAATCGGTTGGCGTGCACAAGCTCAGGCAGATCGTCTACTTCCCGGCGAGGTAGCGGCCGCGGATCTACCCTGTGACAGCGCGGCGAGGCGCCTGTACCGGGCCCTTGGCCAGAATTCGCACGCCTCCATCGATTCCGGAAGCCAACCGTCCGGTAGGGACCGTACGGTGGCAGGTATGACCGATGCCGAGCTCTCCTCGACTGACAACGTCAGCGGCCGGATGACGGCCGCGCAGTTCTCTGCCGCACTCGGCGTCACAGACTGGCGGGTGCTGTGGGGCGGCGGGTATGCGGCTGCCTGCTTCCTGACCGGGTCTTTCGCTACCGGCCTGGCCCTGGTCGCTGCCATCGGCGAGCTGGCAGCCGCCTCCGGCCACGACCCGGACGTCGATGTACGGCCTGAGAGCGTGACCGTCCGGCTGAGCACGGCCGAGGTTCAGGGCCTCACCAGCCGAGATGCCACCCTGGCTAGCGAAATCTCAGCTGCCGCGGCCCGACTGCAGGTGCCGCCTGATCCGGCTGCCGTACAGCATGTGCAGGTCGCGATCGACGCGCTGGACATCGCCAATGTTCGGCCGTTCTGGCACGCGGTGCTCGGCTACCCGCTAGCCGGCGAAGAGGACCTCCTGGACGCGCACCGCCAAGGCCCGACGTTCTGGTTCCAGCAGATGGAGTCACCGAGGACCGAGCGCAACCGCTTCCACATCGACATCTACGTGCCGCATGACCAGGTACAGGCGCGGATTGACGCCGCGCTAGCGGCAGGCGGCCGGATCGTCAGCGACGCCCACGCGCCCGGCTGGTGGACTCTCGCCGATCCCGAGGGGAACGAAGCTGACCTGGCGATCTGGGGCTAGGCGACGGCCCGCTCGACCCTAGTTCGTGCCGTCAGGGCCCGGCGAACGCTGCTGCATCGCCGCAGATGGAGACGTCACCTCGGATGCCGCCGTACTCGCCGGCAAGATTCGCGGTGCTGGCGCCCGGACTGGCGGCCGGACTTGCCGTCGCTCCGCGCGCCGCTGCGCCTGCTGTGGGATCCCCGGCCAGGGGAGTACTGCCGAGCCCGGTGAAGGTGGAGCCGAGTATCAGCTGAACGGTGCCGGGAGGCAGGCTCGAACTCCGATGCAGGGACACGTTGCTGATCAGCGCAGCGACGGCTCGGGCGGCCGGCAGGTCAGCAGCCGCCGCATACGTCACTACGGACTTCGTGTAGTCCGGTGTGGCCGCGTCGGCGATGGTGACCACGTGGAATCCACGTGCCGTCAGGCTCGTGGCCGTGGTCGTAGCCAGGTCGGGTTGCGTGGTTCCGTTAAAGACCGCGACGTTGACCAGCGCCGGACTGGCCGTCGCAGGCGACCGAGCGGGCGACGGCGTCACGGACGCCTTCGTCGCCGCATTGGCAGCTTCCGCAGCGCTGTAGCCTGCCCCGCCGCTGCCGATTGGCCTGCTCGCGGCCACGGGAGCCGCCGAGTGCAGCTTCATGTCATGTGCGATGGCAGTGAACAGCGCGGTTGCTTGCGGTTGTGCCCATTGCACCCACGCTTGCGGGTCGCCTGGATAGGGCACCGTCGGGATCTCGATGAACTGGACCGCTCCGGGCGGCAGGCTGTGCAGTTCCTCAACGATCGTGAAAAGCCGGCCGAGCGTCAGCTGCGAGTCGGTCGAGATGTAGCCGTGGTCTCCCACGTCCCGAATCACCTTCAGGATCTTGGCCGGGCTATGCACGAGTCCACTGCGCTCGATGCCCTGCAGCAGCGACGCCATCAGGTACTGGTCGCGGTTGATGCGCTGGAGGTCTGAGCCCTCACCGATGTAGCGCGCGCGCCAGAACGCCAGCGCCTCCGGCCCGTAGACGTGATGCCTGCCCACACTCAGGTTGAGCAGGCTGTCCGGGTCGTGGATCGCGACAGGAAGGCAGATGTTGACCCCGCCAATGTCGTTGATGACGTGCTCAAACCCGGTGAACGTGAGCTCAATGAAGTCGTCAATGTGGATTCCGGTCGTTTGCTCTATCGTCTCCCACAGGCAGCCGGGGCCACCGTATGCGAATGTGGCATTGATTTGCTCGACGTATCCGGCGGACTGGGCGACCTGACCGAGCGACCCGTCCTCTGGGGCGCATTTCAGGATGGGCACAACGGAATCTCGCGGGATGCTCAGCACGACGAGCTGATGAGCACCCGGCGAGATATGCAGGATCATGACGGTGTCGGATCGCTGCCCCGCCACCTCGAGGCCGAATTTCTTGTTCGGCCCAGCCCGGCTGTCGGAGCCAATCACGAGAATGTTCATGGCGTTCGGCTCGGCCGGGGGTCGTGGGTGGTAGCTGAGGTCGGGGCGCACGTCGACGCGCTTAATGGCATTCCATTCGTGCCGGAAGGCCGCGTAGCCGGCGAGAGTGCCGCCCGTCAGCACTACCGCCACGCCGACAGCAACAGTGCGGAAGACAGCGGTGCGAGTGACAACAGAGCGTCTTGACCTGCGCGGCCGGTCGGATAGGCCAGTGCGAGAGGACGTCCGGTGCGGGAGGGGCAACCAGAAACGCACCCGAGGCGGTCTGTCCCCGCCCGGCTCGTCGTCCTCCCGCCCCGGTGTCATCTCCGACCCTTCACCCACGGTCGAAGCATGCCCGGTGCAGAACGGCGCAAACGGCCGCTTCCAGCGGGCCTGGGGCCATTTCGCGATGCCACCGCGTTGCCGGTCAGTGTTGCCAGTCAATACTGACGGCACGGTTGACGATTGAGCGAATGAACGACCAACTCAGAACGCCAGGGAGGTGTTAGCAGTTACCTGCTGCCAGCAAATTCACTTATTGCGTCAGCCGCTGAATGCATTGCTATCGCCGCAGATATTGACGCTGGCGGTAATGCCGCCGTACGTACTCGCCAGGTTCGAGACACTGGAGCCGCCGGCGCCGCTGCCGCCGCCAGTCGCCTTGAGCGACGTGAACGTCGAGCCCAGGATCAGGCGGAGCGTCGAGCTATGCAGCCCGGAGTCCGGCTTCAGCGATGCGTTGCTGACGACCGCCGCCAGCGTTTGCGCGGCAGGTAGCTCGGCGGCGCCAGCGTACTCGATGACCGTGCTGGTGTGCGTCTGGCTCGACGCGTCCGCGGCTGGGCCGATGACATCGAATCCTCGCGCGCGCAGGCTGGCGGCGGTGGTCGCGCCAAGACCGTACGTGGTTGTCCCGTTGAGTACCTTGACCTTGACGGTGGCCGGGCTCACGGTCTTGACCTTCTGCTTGCCGGCCCTCGGCAGCTTGGTGTCATGCGAGATGGCCGAGAAGACCTCGTTGGCTTGCGGCTGAAGCCACTGGACCCAGTTGGAGTTGCCGGTCGCCGGGGCCTGCGACGAGCTGATCCACTGGGCGTTGCCCGTGTAGGTGTTCCACGGCACGGTGACGAACTGCACCGACGCGGTCGAGATCCCGCGCAGCGCCTCGCCGAGCCTCAGCATCGAGGTTGGCGTCAGGCCGCTGTCAGTGGTGACGTAGCCGTGCGAGGTCAGCGTGTCGATGACGGACAGCATCGTGCGCGGGCTCTTGAGCAGGCTGCTGCGCTCGATTCCCTTGACCAGTGAGGCCATCAAGAACTGGTCGCGCTGGATGCGCTGCGGGTCATCACCGAGACCCACGCCTTCGCGCGTGCGCCAGAACGCCAGCGCCTCCCGGCCGAAGACGTGGTGCCGGCCGGCGCTCAGATCGAGCCGGGAGACCGGGTCGTTGATTGCCTGAGGCAGGCACACGGTCACGCCGTGCAGGACGTCGATCACCTTCTCAAAGCCCACGAACGTCAGCTCGACGAAGTCGTTGATATGGATGCCCGTGGTCTGTTCGATGGTCTTCCACAGGCAGCCCGGCCCGCCGTATGCATACGAAGCGTTGATCTGCTCGACCGCGTACGAGGACTGGGCTGTCTGGCCAGGAGTGCCGCTCTCGGGCGTGCAGCTCAGGATCGGTACCACCGAGTCACGCGGAATGCTCATCACGACGACCTGGTGGGCGCCCGGAGCGACGTGAAGCAGCATCACTGTGTCGGAGCGTGCCCCCGCGACATTGGAGCTGCCACCGATCTTGCCGTTCCGCCCGACTCTCGTGTCGGAGCCGATGATCAGGATGTTTTGCGCGTTCGGGTCGGGCGGCGGCCGCTTGGCGGTGGCGAGGTCACCCTGGACGTCGATACGGTTGATGCCATCCCAGACAGCGCGATACTTCGCGTAGACCGCCATTGAGCCCCCGACAAGGACAAGGGCAACGAACAACGCCAGCCCGCGCAGGATCAGGGTGGAGCGACTGTGCTTACGGCGCGGCCCGCGGCTCGGAAGCCACCGCCGCACCCAGCCGGGGCCCGGCGGTCGGCTTTCATCGCCGGCTTCCTCGTCGCGGCGCATAATTCCTCACGGCAGTAGCAAAGCCGGGCGGATGCCCCGGCCGACCAGGTCACTTTTATCGTACGTGCTGCCAATACGAGGAATCACTATCGACAAGCAAAGGTAGAGAAAGGCCACAGCCTGCTCTCAGCTTCGTCAGATCACCAGAACGGATAGTGACGCACAAGCGCCCGGAGCGTTACGCCCTTCACAGCGTGACACCTCTACAGTTGACCCGTGCTTCCTCCAGAAGGCCCGCAGGGCACCGCCGGCACCGGCCAGCAGCCGGTGCCGCCGGCTGAGGAGCCGCGCCTGCCCGGACGCGAGGCTGGCGACGCCAACACCGTGACGATCCCGGCGCCTGGCGGGCCCAAGGCCGACGTTCCGCCGGGAAGCGGACGGGCCCGGCGGCATGCACTGCGCGCAACCGGCCGCGCTCTGAGCCGCGCAAGCGCGGCTGCGGCCAGCGGTGCGGCCACTGTGGTCAGGGGCGCGAAGCGCGCCAGACCTGCGCCTGCTCCGACCAGCCAGCCTGTCAAGGTCAGGTCAGCGGACATCGCCGGAACGGTCCTGGCCCGGCTCACAGTCCTGCCGGCGGTGCTGATTCTGGCGGTGCTGATTCCCGGTGTTCTGCTGCTGCTGACCGGAAACTTCCTGCCTATCCCGATGACCTTGATCTCGGTATCCCTGGCCGTCGTGTTCACGGTGAACGGCTTGCGAGTCGTGCCGGCAAGCTGGCCGCGGCTGATGTCGAATGTGCGCACCCGAGAACCGGGCTGGGCTATCTGGTTTGGCCTGCTAGCGACCGTCCTCGTCGTGGCCGGACTCACCGCTTGGCAGCTCACGGAGAGTTCGTCGGCCCTGATCGTGGTGCGCGATCAGGGCACTTATCTCCAGACCGGTTACTGGATAGCCCAGCACGGATCCCTGCCGATACCCCAGACGCTGACGGCCTTCGGGGGGGCTCATGCCGGACTGGACTTCACCAGCACCGGCTTTCTCGCACGGGGCACCTCTATCTTTCCCGACGTGATGCCGGGCCTTCCGTTGCTGCTTGCAGGCGGGTTCTGGGTGCACGGATTCGCGGGTGCGCAGGAAATCGGCCCGGTACTCAGCGGGCTCGCAGCGCTGACGTTCGCCGGACTGGTGGCACGCCTAATTGCGCCGCAGTGGGCGCCCGCCGGCGCACTTATCCTCGGCCTGAGCCTGCCCGAGCAGTACGTAGGCCGGGCATCGCTGAGCGAGCCCGCGCTTCAGATCATGATTTTCGGCGGGCTCTGCCTGGTTGCTGATTCACTTGCGTTGCGGGGAACGGGCGCCGGGGCGGCCGCCTCGCCCTCGGAGGCGCTTGAAGCGCGGTCCGCCCGTGCCCGGCTGGCGGTCGCGTGGCAGCTTGCCACTCCGTCGCGGTGGGCATCCCAGCTCACGCCGCAGCGAATGCTGGCAGCACTCGCCGGGCTCGCCCTGAGCTTCGGGCTGACCTTCAACCTCGAAGCCCTGGTGTGCCTGCTGGCGGTCATCCCGTTTGGGGCCGCGCTGGTGATCGGGCGGCGGCCGCAAGGGACCGCGTTCCTATCCGGTCTGGTTGTCGGTCTTTCCAGCGGCGTCCTGAGCCTGTACCTGCTCGATCGCCCGCTGCTGGACGTGTGGGGGGAGACGGTAGCGCTGGCCGGCGTCGTGGCCGTGTGGCTGGGGGCTTTGTCGGTCGTGGCATTCCAGGTCGCGCGCCTGGACAGTGTGCGCAGGTTCGTGCCGCGTGCGCTGTCGCGGTGGCCGTTGCGACGGCTCCCTGAGGCTGGCGCGGTCCTTGCGGTAGCGGCGCTGATCGGGTTCGCGATCCGGCCGTACGTGCAGAGGGTGCATGGTCACCCCAGTGCGGCCGCGTACGACATGATCAGGGCTCTGCAGCGGCTCCAGGGCCTGCCGATCGACCCGACACGGACCTACGCCGAGCAATCGCTGTACTGGGTGATCTGGTACATCGGCTTGCCGACGGTCCTGCTCGGCGCCTTCGGCCTCGCGCTCGTGGTGCGGAATTGCCTGCGCGCGCTGCTGACCTGGCGGGATCCGACCGGCGTGTGGCGGGCCTGGGGCCTGCCGTTGACGCTTATCTGCGCCGGGTCTGTGGTCGTGCTGTGGGCGCCCGACATCGTCCCCGATCAGCCCTGGGGGAGCCGACGGCTGATCTTCATCGCGATCCCGGGGCTAATCATTTTTGCGCTCTGGGCGGCGGCCTGGCTGGCCAGGCGCGCGCGCGACCGCGGCGCACCGCCCATGACGGCGGGATTGGTGGGGCTGTTCTGCGTGGCGGCAATGCTCGTGCCAACGGTATCGACAACGTTCGGGTTCGGCCTGAGCCATGTCGGCAGGTCCGGCGGCTTCAAGGCGGTGGCACAGGGGCTGGCGCTGACGCGTGCCGGAGCCGGGGAGAGCGCCGCGGTCGACGAGATATGCGCCGCGATCCCGAGTACTGCCACGGTCGTCATCGTGGACTCCTCGACGGCCCTGCAGTTCTCGCAGGTGATCAGGGGAATGTGCGGCGTTCCGGTGGCGTCGATGGCTGGCCAGCCAGTCGGCTTGGTGCAGTCCGTCATCTCCTCGATCTCAGCGGCTGGGCGTCGGCCGCTGCTGATCGCGGGATCCTCACGCGAGCTAGCCGGCTTCGGCGGAGCACCAGTGCAGATACTTGACCTGGCGACGGCTGAGGAGCCTCGCGACCTGACCCAGCTCCCGACGTCATTGCAGCCGGTGCGCTACCAGGTGTGGATGTCGACGCCAGTTCCGGGTGGTTTGGGGACCTGATTTGCCAGTGGCCCGCGCGGCACATAAAGTGTGTGAACGCGACGCGGGGTGGAGCAGTTCGGTAGCTCGCTGGGCTCATAACCCAGAGGTCGCGGGTTCAAATCCCGCCCCCGCTACTACGAAGTAGCAGGTCAGAGGCCTGATCGCCGGAGACGGCGGTCGGGCCTTGATCTTTGTGGCAGCAGGATGGAGGCAAGATTCCAGCGCGGCCACTGGAATCGCCTGCTTAGGTTGTCGATATGACGAGCGAGCGGTCGACCTGGGTCAAAGACCGGTCGACCGCTCGCTCATCCATCCTGCTCACCCATGACTGCAGACCGCACCGGCCATCGGCGCCGCAGGCAGTCAGACCCGGAGCTCAAACACCAGGTTGAATGGGGTCTCGGCGACCCGGCGGAACTGTGACAGCCCGGCGTGGTCGGCCACCTGGCGCAGCCTGGCCTCGCCGGCCTGCGCACCCAGGACCAGTTGCCTTTCCTGCGATATCGCGTTCGGCGTGCACAGTAGCGTGGATAGGGCGTAGTAGGCGGCTCCCACCGGATTGAGGTTGTCCTCCACCCGGTCGCCGGCCATGGGCTCGACGAGTAGCACGGTGCCGCCGTCGTTGAGGTGAGTCCTGGCGCTTCGGAGAGCACCGACGGGATCGCCTAGATCATGCAGACAGTCGAAGAAGGCGATCAGGTCGTATGACCCGGTCAGGCCGGCGGCGGTCGCGCACTCGAACTTGACCCGGTCGGCGACGCCGGCGTCCGCCGCCCGCTTGCGAGCGGTCTCTATGGAGCCGTCGTGCGGGTCGAATCCGGTGAACCGGCTGTTGGGGTAGGCCAGGGCCATGTGCACGGCGCTAGCCCCGTGCCCGCAGCCCACGTCGGCCACCTCTATCCCCTGCCCGAGCCTTTCCTCGACCCCGTCGAGGGAAGGGATCCAGTTCGTGGTCAGGAAGTTGATATAGCCGGGCCGGAAGAACCGCTCGCACCCGGTATGCACGTGCGGGTGCTGGTCGCCCCAGCCGATGCCCTCGCCGGTGACGAATGCCTCCGCGATCCGGTCCGTCGCCTGGGCGGCCCCGACCGCAACCTCGAACGCCCCGATGACGCAGGCCGGGCTCGTTTCATCGGTCAGAGGCAACGCGTGCTCCTCGGGGAGTTCGTAGCGTCCGTCGCCTGCGTACCGCACATAGCCGGCTGCGGCCTGGGCGCTGAGCCACTCCCGCACATAACGCTCCGAGGTCCCCGTCGCTCGGGCCAGATCGTCACTGGTAACCGGCCCGGTCCCGGTCATGGCCCGGTAGAGGCCCAGCCGGTCCCCGATGACGACCATCGATCCGGCCAGCAGGGACCCGACGTCCCCCACCGCCTTGTGCACGAAATCCATCAGTGCCTGCTCATCCATCGTCCGGTTCCTCCTGTTGTCGCTGCTCTTGGTTTCAACGGGCCGCCGTCGGCGGCGCTTCTCGCAGTCTCGGCCGAGGTGAGCGCATGGGGCATCCGTGGGCAGCACCGATTCACCACTGAATGGCTTCATCAGTGGGTTCCTTCGCGTGCCAGGTAATCCGAGGTAGAAATGAGCAAGCCTTGGAGGGGCCTTGTCGCAGGAGATATCCCACCGTGAGCTGGAGGTCCTGGGTGCTCTGGCCGATCACCTGAGCAATGCCGAGATCGCCCAGCAGCTGTACATCTCGATCCGCACGGTAGAGAGCCATGTGGCGTCGCTGCTACGCAAGCTCGGTGCCGCCGACCGACGGGAACTTGCGAAGCTGGCGCCGCAGATCCTCGCAGGGTCCGTCACCCCGGCTGCGATCGTCGGCATGCCTTCGGCGCTTACCTCCTTCGTAGGCCGGGCCCGCGAGGTCGAGGGTCTGCTGCGGCTGCTCGCCGGGTCGCGATTGGTGACCCTGGTTGGCCCGGGTGGCGTCGGCAAGACCAGGCTGGCCCTTGAGGTCGCCCGGGTCAGCGTGGAGAACTGGCCAGAAGGCGCCTTCGTAAGCCTCGTCCCCGTCAGCCCGGATTTCGTCGTGCAGGCCGTGGCAGCCGTCCTCGGTATCGGGGAGCGACCCGACGAGAGCCTCGACCAGGTCGTGCTGCAGCGGCTCCGGGGTAGCCGCTGCCTGCTGATCCTGGACAACTGCGAACACGTCCTGGCTTCAGCCACCGCTTTGGTCCGGTCCATCCTCGAGGCCTGTCCCAACGTGGTCGTACTTGCGACTAGCCGCCAGCGACTCGACATGGGGCCAGAGAGGGTCTTCGCGGTGGCGCCCCTCAGCCTGATCTGGGACGAGCGCGGATCCGGTCAGTCGGAGACCTCGGAAGCGGCTCGGCTCTTCGCCGACCGGTCCAGCTCCATACCGCCCGGCGGCCAGGACGACGAGCTGGTCGCCGAGATCTGTCGGCGGCTGGAAGGGATGCCGCTGGCGATCGAGCTTGCCGCAGCCCGGCGCCAGTCGCTTGGTCTCGACGGTCTGCTCACCGGCATCGATGACCACCTCAGGCTCCTGAGCCGGCTCGGCCGGGCTGAGGACCGCCACGGATCGCTGCGATCCGTGATCGACTGGAGTCACGACCTGCTCGACCAGGATGAGAAGGTCCTGTTCCGTCGGCTGGGCGTGTTCCGGGGCGGCTTCGATCTGCCAGCTGCCCACGAGGTCGCGGGCTCAGGAACCCTCGCCGAGACGGGTGATCTGGTCGGACGGCTTGTCGACAAGAGCCTGCTGATTCGAAGCGATGCCGGTAGCCGCAGTCTGTGGAGGATGCTCGACACCATTCGTGCCTACGCCTTCGAGCAACTAGCGAGTCAGTCCGAGCTGGACGGTGCTCTCCAACGTCACCTTCACTGGGCAGTGGGCGAAGCCCGTTCTCTTGTAGGTGCGCTTGAATCGGGACAATCCTGGCGGGAGTCCTTTGACGCGGTGGCCAACGATCTACGGGCGGCGGTGACGAACAACCCGGATGGGCAGGCCGGTTTCGATCTGGCCATGGCCCTGGGTCACCTGTCGTTCGCGCGGCGGTACCTGGCCGAAGGGCGTGACCACCTACGCGCCGCGGTCGGCCTGGCGCCCGACGACGCCTCAGCCATCGCAGCCCTGCGCCTCGCCGCCGGCGCGGCCTTCTCCGAGATGCGGGGTGAAGTCGCTTACAACCTGCTGATGGAGTCTTTCGACCGGGCCCTGTCCGCCGGAGACACCCGCACGGCCGCCATTGTCCTAGCCGAAGCCGCGGGCCTGGCGGGCAGAGCCCCGGCTCTATTCACGCGCGTGTTCGAGCTGCAGGAGGTCGCAGACCTGGTCGATCGCGCCCGCCAGCTCGGCCCAGACGAGGATCTCGAGCTGGACACTCACGTGGCCATTGCCGAGGCGTGGTCGACCAACAATGGCTTGGCCAACTCGCAGCTAGGCCCGGCAACGAAAGCCGTCAAGCTGGCTCGCCAGACCAATGACCCCCGGCTGATCAGCGTCGCCCTCGACGCCGCGACCGCCGCCTGCGCGTTCGAGCACCGTCATCGGGAGGCGGCCCGGCTGACGGCCGAGCGAGTGGAGCTGCTGGGCCGGATGGCCCGCCACGACCCGAGCGTTGGCGGAGAGATCGCGGACATCTACCACATGGCTACGGAGACCGCGATCTCCACCGGCCAGCTCGACGACGCCCTGGCCATCGCCCGCCGTCAAGCCGAGGACGAGGCGACCTTCGGGCTTGCCCACTTCGCGGCCAACAACTTCGTGATCGCCCTCGCTCTGAAGGGTGAGTTCGATGAGGCAGCTGACCAGGCCGAGATCATGCTGGCCGGGTGGGAACAGGCCGGGCGGCCGGCCGCCGCCTGGATGGGGCCGCCCTACTACGCCGCCGCCCTCGTCCACGGACTGCGCGGAGACCGGGAGCGCTACCAGACCTGGAGGGGACACGCCCAGGCAGTATCCGTGGGCCGGACCGCCAGCGGGTTTTCTCTCTACTCGGATCTCCGCGTCGCCCTTCATGCCGGGGATCACGAGCTTGTCCAGGCGGCCGGTACGAGCAGCGCTGCGGGTGGGACCGCGCCCTTCTATCCCTACACGGCCGCTGTAGTGGCCGAGGCGGCGGCGATCACCCAGGCGGCAGACCGGCAGCAGAGGCTGGCGGAAGCGGAAGGGTTCGCGGCCGAGAACGACTTCGTGGCCGCCCACACCACTCGAGTGGCCGGGCTGCTCAGCGGCGACCGGGAAACCCTCCTGCGCTCGGTGCGGATGTGGGAGCGGATCGGCGCCCGGTTCGAACGGGCCTGCACCCTCGTCTACATCGCGGACCGCGACAGCGAGGGTATCCGGGAGCTGGCAGTGCTGGGATGCCTGCCGCTGGCGAACCCCGGACCGCGGCCTCGTTGCCGGTCGCAACCCTGATGCGCCGCCGGCCGGTCGTTCCGGCCGTGGAGCGGCAGACGGCGACGGCAAGAACTGCCGAACGCTTACGGTCAATGCCGGACAGGGTTGAACAGGCCCAGACTGCGCTCATAACCCAGAGGTCGCGGGTTCAAATCCCGCCCCCGCTACCAGGTCGGAGGCCCCTTCCATGAGTGGGAGGGGCCTTCCGTATGCCGGATGCGCTCTCCCTGGGATCCTTGTTATGCGTCCCGGCGGCGGAGGACCCAGAAGGTGATGCCGATCAGGACGGCGGCGAGAAGCAGGAAGATGCCAGTCTCCATGCCCTGGAAGGCCCAGAAGCGGCTCGTCGGCTGGTAGGTGATTGAGCCTTGGTAGCCGTGCGCGGCCAGGCAGGGCAGGGCGGTCTGCGGGTTCGGGTTGTTCTGAATAGCGCGAAGGCATGCGGACGGGATCGGCACCCCGTTGTAGTTGGGCACAGCGTAATCGAGCGCGGCGGGCTTGCCGTCTGGGCCGACGAATCCATTCGTGACCAGTAGATAGGACCCTGGGGGCGTGAAAGGCGCCGTGAGCTTGTAGTACACGGTGACCGGGGTCACGAAGTGCAGGCGGAGCCAAAGCGCGATGACGAGCCGGACGGCGGCGAAGCCGGCCAGGGTGATGCCCAGTGCGGGCAGCGTGCGGCGCAGCAGGGTTCCGGCGCAGATGCCCAGTGCCATGGCGAAGATCGCGTAACCGACTGGCACGATGTCGGTGACGTCGAACCGGTTGACCTGGAAGGCGCCGGCTGTCAGCGCGTTGTACGGTCCTGACCACCAGGTGACGATGGCCGAGACCGCCCCGGCGAGGACGGCAGCGGCGAGAAGCAGCCATCCTGCCCGGACTGCCAGCCAGCCCCGCCTGGTGATGCTCTGCGTCCAGGCGAACTGGTTCGTTCCGGTCTCCAGTTCGCTTGCCACCGACGGGGCGCCCCAGAGCAGGCCGGGCAGCACCGGCACCGCGGACGTCGCGACGACGAGCGTTGCGATGACCGGGTTCCCGAGGGAGAGATTCGAGCCGGCCAGGCTGGCGCAGGAATTGTCGGTGGCGCAATGGGCCAGGGCGGAGTGCCACACCGCTGCTGCGTGCAGGCCGGTGATCAGCAGGATGACGGCCAGTGCGGCGAGCAGCGCGGCGGCGAATACGGCCTGGTATCGGTATTGCTGCCAGGTGACCCAGGTCATCGGTCCCCTCCTACCGCCGACAGGCGGATGGTTTCGGAGCCTGTGCTGTAGCCGGGGTCGTCCTGGCTCATGTAGCCGAGCACTATTTCCTCCACGTTCGCCGCGTCGACGGCCCAGGCGGGATCGATGACCGCGCCGTTCAGGCGAACCAGCAGTGTGGTCTGCCGCGGCGTGGTGTCCTCCCACACGATCACGTGCGTCCGCGCGATCGCCGTCGTGTCCTTGCGCGGTCCGGTAAGTATTCGGTGCTCTTCCAGCAGCGTCTCGATGTCGCCGCAGAGCTGCACCCGGGATTCGGCCAGCAGGATGAGATGGTCACAGACCCGCTCGATGTCCACGATCAGGTGCGAGGACAGCACGACGGTCAGGCCGCCGCCCGCTGCCGCCTCCGCCAGCGTGCCGAGAAAGCGTTGCCGGGCCAGTGGGTCGAGTGCGGCGAGCGGCTCGTCCAGCAGCAAGAGTCCCGGCTGTTTCGCGAGAGTGAGCGCGAGTGCGACCTGGGCCCGCTGACCCCCGGATAGCGTGCCCACCGGCCGGTCTAGTGGTATCCGCACTCTGCTCAGCCGTTCCCGCACGGACTCGCCGTCCCAGCGCGTGTTCAGATGCGCGCCAATGCCTATATGGTCTTCGGCGGTCCGTCGCCGGTACAGCGGAGCATCTTGGGCGAGGAATCCGATATCCGCGAGGTACGGCGGGTCCTGGCGCGCGGTGCCGCCGAGCACGACGGCCTGGCCCGCGGTCGGCGCAGCCAACCCGGCTAGCAGCCGCAGCAGCGTCGTCTTGCCCGCCCCGTTCGGCCCGACGAGTGCGGATATCCGGCCCTCGGGAACGCTGATCGTGCAGTCGCTGAGCGCGGTCACCCCGCGGTACCGCTTGGTCAGCCCGCTGGTCTCGATCACGGCGGTCATGCGATGTCCTCCTCGGCGGGCATCTGGAGAGTGAGCCGCAGCAGCGACTCGATCGCCTCGTCATCGAGCCCGGCGGAACGGGCCTGCCGCACCCATGTGGCCAGAGCGCGACCAAGGCGGGAGTGCGTGCCGGGCGGGGGACCTGGCGGCCGGGCCCGCACGAACGTGCCCTGCCCGGCACGAGCCTCGACCAGGCCCTCACGCTCCAGATCGCGGTAAGCCTTCAGCACCGTATTGGCGTTCACCACTGCCACCGCGACCACCTCCCGAACGCTCGGGAGCTGATCGCCCACGTCCAGCACCCCCATCCGCAGCGCCTGCCGCACCTGCTGCACGATCTGCTGGTAGGGCGGCACTCCTGACCGCCCGTCCACCCGGAATCTGATCACGTCATCGCTCCACCGTCTTAGGTTGCTAAGACAGTATGACGCCTATGAGCGGCTGTCAAACAGACGGTTCCTGGATCTGGCGGCGGCGGTAGGCGCGTTCCTGATCGTCTCCGCCGACGCGGACCTCACGAGCATGTCGCCGTGGCGGGGCCGGCCGATCATCGAGCCGTCCCAGTTCGCGTCGATGGTCGACGCCTCCCGCCGGGCACGCAGACGGCGAAGGTGAGAACTGCCGAACGCTTACGGTCAATGCCGGACGGGGTTGAACAGGGCCAGAGTGCGCTCATTCCCCCGCTGCGAAGTATCTCAGTCGCGGCGGAAGAAGATCTCCCGGACTTCACGACCTGCATAAAACACCAGCAGGTACCCAGCTGCCGGGTCGGCCCACCACCAGCCGACCGTGGCATTGAGCACTAGGCCAGTGAGCACCGCTACTGCCAGGATGCCGTCGATTGTGGTGACGCGCGCCTCGGTCCGAAGCACGGGATTATCAAGCGCTCTCCCGGTGCGTCCCTTGCCTGCCGCGAGCCCGAACATGGCCCCGGCAGTGACCGCCGTCCAGGCAATGCCGAGTGGGGAGTGTCGTGGGTGGTAATGGGTTGCCAGGACCAGGGAAGACTGGATCAGCAGGTACAGCGCCAGCGCGGCAAAGGCATACCCAATGAGGCGCAGACCCCGACGTTGCCGTTCCTCGCTGCTGTCGGACAGCTCCCAGATCACCACGGTGGAGGCGCCAATCTCGATCAGCGAGTCCAAGGCGAAGCCTGCGAGCGCGACCGACCGCGCGCGGATGCCAGCTATGGCGAGCACAACAATGCCGACTACGTTCCAGGAAAGCGTCAGGTACTCCAGAATGAAGCCGCGTCGCACCAGGATCGCCCGGCGGGCATCGTCTGCAGTCGCCATGGTCGTATCCTTCCAGGCCAGGATCTATGCGCACGGCGCCATGATCTTCTGTTAGCGAACCTCCGCGCTCGGAGTAGAAGACGACGCATCCCGCAGGCCGATGATCGAGCACCGCAGCGTCATCGACATGAGCGCGCCTCTCGCGTCAACGGGGCCGAATCAGATGCCATCGCGGACCTCAGGCGGTCTAGCAGCTAGTGAGGATGACTAGTTGCTGGGTGGCCCGCGTCATCGCGACATAACGATCGACCGCTCCTTCGATGCCCGTGCCGAACGACTCCGGGTCGACGAGGACGACCAGGTCGAACTCGAGCCCTTTCGAGAGTTCGGGGGTCAGCGACTGGACGCGGGATGTCGCCGCGAACGTGGGATCGCCGATGACGCAGGCGATCCCGTCAGCGTGCGCGGCGAGCCAGCCGTCCAGGACCGAGCGCAGATCCCCAACAGATCCGTGCACGACTGGCAGGCCGCCGCTGCGGATGGATGTCGGCACGTTCGCGTCCGGAAGCACAGCCCGGATGACAGGCTCCGCCTCTGCCATGATCTCTGCCGGCGTCCGGTAGTTGATGCTCAGGGAGGCCAGGCTGATCTTGTAGAGCCCCAGCCGGTCGAGCCTTTCCTGCCACGACTCGGTGAACCCATGCCTGGCCTGGGCGCGATCCCCGACGATGGTGAAGCTCCGGGACGGGCAGCGGATCAGCAGCATCTGCCACTCGGCGTCGGTCAGTTCCTGGGCTTCGTCCACGACGATGTGTGCGAACGGGCCAGCCAGCTGGTCCGGGTCGGGAATGGACAGTGCGGCCTCGTCGACCAGGGCGTCCTGGAAGTCCTCGCCGCGCAGCATCGTCACCAGACCTACCCCGTATTCGTCGTCCGCGGCCTCGATCAGGTTGTCGACTACCCGCGCCATCTGCTCGCGCTCGGCGGCGACCGCGGCGTCATGGCGCCGCTTACGCTGTGATGCCGCTGGATCGCCGAGACGGTGCCGCGCTGCGTCCAGCAGCGGCAAGTCGGACACCGTCCAGGCGTGTCCGTCCGGGCGCTGCAACTGCTTCACCTCATCGGTGCTCAGCCAGGGAGCGCACATCCGCAGGTAGGCGGGTACCGACCAGAGGTCGCCGACGAGTTCTGCCGCTTCGAGTAGTGGCCATGCCCGGTAGAGGGCAGTGATCAGATCCCTATTCTGCAGCAGCGACTTCCGGAACAGCTCAGGCGGAACGTCACTGCCGTGCTTGTCCATCAGGATGGCGACCAGCTCGTCGAAGATGTGGGCACGTGCCTCGTTGTGCGGAGCACCCGGTTCTGGTGCCTCGAACGCTTCGGCCCAATCGTCGGCGCTGAGCCAGATGTCAGACCACTGGGTCTCGACCGTCATTCCGGCCGCAGGCGGATGCTCGTAGAACCTGACTGCCGGCTCGATCGCCTTCACCAGGTCCGCAGACGACTTCAGGCGGGCCACGTCAGGGTCAGCCTCGATCCGTGCCTCGGCTCCCTCGGCGACGAGGTCCCGCAATGTGCAGGTCTGCACGCCCTCTTCACCGAGACTAGGGAGCACGTCGGAGACGTAGGCCAGGTAAGGCTTGTGCGGGCCGACGAACAGCACCCCGCCGCGGCGATGACCGAGCCGAGGGTCGGAGTAGAGAAGGTAGGCGGAGCGGTGCAGAGCGACAACGGTCTTCCCCGTACCCGGGCCGCCATCGACGACGAGAGCACCGCGGGATCCTGCGCGGATGATGGCGTCCTGGTCGGCCTGAATGGTGCCGAGTACGTCTCGCATCCGGGCCGACCGGTTACTGCCGAGGCTCGCGATGAACGCGGACTGGTCGTCGAGCGCGGCATGTCCATCAAGCCCGTCCGGAGTGAACACCTCGTCCCAGTAGTCGCCGACCCGGCCGCGGGTCCAGCGGTACCGGCGGCGGCTTGCCAGGCCCATCGGGTTGGCGTGCGTCGCTCCGAAGAACGGCTCAGCCACCGGGGAACGCCAGTCGACCAGCAGCCGGCGACCCGCGGTGTCCGTGAGACCAAGGCGTCCGACGTACACAGGCTCGGGCGTGTCCGCGCTGACCATGCGTCCGAGGCACAGGTCCAAACCGAAGCGGCGCAGAGTGCGCAGGCGAGCGGCCAGCCGGTGGATCTCCAGGTCCCGCTCCAGCGCCTGCTGGCCTATACCACCGGCCGCGTGCCGCTCACTATCGATGCGGCCGGACAGGTCCGCAATCGACTCCTCAAGGCAATCCGCGATGGCCGCGAAATGCTGCTCGTCGTGGGCGATCAGCCTCGGATCGGCCTTTGCGGCGAGACGGTCGGGAAGGTCAAACGCGCTGTGGGTCAGTGGGCTCAAGTCATCAGCTCCCAATCTGAGGCCGGCTGCAACGGCCATGCGGAACGGCCGCTGCGCTGGTCGACCGTAACTGGCGCTCATACGTCAGCAGAAATACGTGCATTTCGCCGAACCCGCGTCCGTGGCTTCCGGCCCAGCCAGCGATTCTGCGCCATGACAGGGGGCTTGCCGCAAGCCCCCCTGTGCGCTATACGTTGAAACTAGAGGGGAGTCAGTTCCCTTGGTCGTGCGCTCTCGGCCGATAACCTCCGCGCGGTTCCTCGTCGTCATAAACCGAAACCCAACGGCACTCCGGTGCTAAGTCCCCGGCCGGGAGTAGGTGACTAGCGTCTGGTCGGGATTGTCGGCTACTTGCAGCACGACATGCGAATACTCGACCGGCCCGAGACTTGGGTGACGCAGCTTCTTCGATCCGCTGCCCACGGCCGTCACGTCATGGCGAGGCCACCAATCTCGAACGTGATCGCTGTCGCGCTGCAGTCCCGCGATCAATGCGGTGAAGTCCGGATCGTTCGGATGGCGGGCGGCGGCGAGCCGGAAGCGGCCGAGCATCGACCTGGCCTCGCCCTCCCAATCCAGATACACGTACCTGGCTCGGTCGCTGGTGAACATCCAGCGCACAAGATTGCGCTGACCGGAGGGCAGGGCTTCCCAGTCGGTGAACAGTTCCCTTGCGGCGGGATTTGAGGCCAGTATGTCCCAGCGGCGCCCTTTAACGAATGTGGGGAAGGGGTCGAGGCGCTGGACCAGATCAGCGACGCCCAGACCGAGTTGCTCGGGGGGTGCGCTTACCCCGGCGGGAGCACGGGCTGCGTCGGGTCCGTCAACGAGGACCTGGAGGTAATCGCGCTCCGCCGCCGACATCCGCAGGGCAGCCGCCAGAGCTTCCAAGACCCGCGGCGAGGGCCGCACTGGGCGTCCCTGTTCAAGAAAGGTGTAGTAGGTGGTGGACAGATTCGCCAGCAGTGCGACTTCCTCGCGGCGAAGCCCAGTCGTCCGCCGTCGGCTTCCTGCAGGCAGGCCAACATCAGCTGGCACGAGCCGCTCGCGCCGCGATCTGAGTAGCTGTCCCAGTGCCTGAGGGTCTCCGGCATCCGCCACATCCTTGAGCCTACTCATGCGAATACCAGTAACAGCTCGCTCTGGTTACCAGTGCCGTCACATGCACATGCTGAGGGCATGACGATCACGAGCGAACTGATTCAGATCCCCGTCGCTGACGGCACCACCCTGCAGGCATATCTGTCCCGACCGGCCGCCGACCCGGCCCCGGCCGGGGTGATCCTCGCACACGAGCTCTTCGGCGTGAACCCAGACATCCGCGGCGTGGCTGACGATCTTGCCGCGGCGGGATACCTGACGATCGCGCCCGAGTTCTACCATCGGGAGGCGCCGCCTGGTCGCTGGCTCGGACGCGACGACCCGGGCCGTGAGGAGGGTTTCGCCTACCTGAACCGGCTCACCCGCCGGCAGGCGCTGGATGACACGGCCGCGTGCGCTGGCTGGCTGACCTCGCAACCCGCGATTGAGCAGACCGCGACGATCGGCTTCAGCGCCGGAGGCCATCTGAGTTATCTCGCGGCCTGCGAGCTTCCCATCAGCCGGACTGCCGTCCTGTACGGGGGCTGGCTGCCCACGACCGACATCCCGATGAGCCAGCCGTCACCAACGCTCGAGCTCACCGCCGGAATCCGCGGCCGGATCCTTTACTTGGTCGGCGCAGAGGACGCCCTCATCGACGCTGGCCAGCGCCGTCAGATCCGCGAGGCTCTCCAGGACGCCGCCATCGACCACGAATTTGTCACCTATCCCGGCGCCGCACATGCGTTCTTCTGGCCGGGCACGGCTGCGTTCAGCCAGCAGGCGCGCGACGACGCGTGGTCCCGGATCTTGGCCCTGCTCGCGACCTGACCGGCGTGCCCTGTGGAACCTGATTTTCGACTGGCATGATGGGCCGCGATGAGCGAGCAGAAGGCGAGCAGGCTGATCCCTGGCGACGATCAAGTCGCGATTGAGCTGCGTCTCGCGGTTCACGCAGGTGACGTCCAGGCGATCCGGAGATTGCTCGAAAGTCATCCGACTTTGGTGTCAGCCAGGCTTGGTGGCAGGGGCGGCGGTTCGGCAACACCCTTGCACCTCGTCACTGACTGGCCAGGCTACTTCCCCAACGGCCCCGAGATCGTCCGGCTCTTGATCGGCACTGGCGCCGATCCGAACGGCCTGACCACCGGCAAAAGCTCAGAGCCCGGTCCAGGTTCAGAGACGCCGTTGCATTATGCGGCCAGCAGCGACGACGTCGACGTGGCCGAAGCCCTGATAGAGGGAGGAGCCGACCTTGAGACGCCCGACGGTTCAATCGGCACTCCGCTCGATAACGCCGTTGGCTACGCCTGCTGGCATGTCGCCCGCTTGCTAGTGGCGCGCGGCGCCAGAGTTGACAAGGCCTGGCACGCAGCCGCTTTGGGCATGTTGCGCCGTCTCGAAACGCTCCTTGGAAGCAATCCGCCTGCGGAGGACGTGTCGCAAGCGTTCTGGCATGCTTGCGCGGCCGGGCAGCGCCGCGCCGCGGAGTACTTGCTATCGCGCGGCGCGGATCTCAACTGGGAGCCGGACTACGCACAGGGCACGCCGCTTGATGCCGCCAGTGGGCTGGGGACCAGGCATGAGAACGTCATCTCCTGGCTGCGTGAGCAGGGAGCCCGGTCGGCCAGCCCCGATTGATTCGCAGCGTCATGGCTGGTTTTGGCAGCTCATCGGCGCGGCCTGCCTATTGGACGGCGTCGGCTTGCGGCGAGCGATCAAGGAACCCATACCTGGCTACGTAGTGCCAGACGCGCTTGAGCGCCTGCTGGTCGTAGCGGCCTGTGCGGGCGGCGTCCCCGATTATGCGCGGATCCAGGTATCCATCGGTCGCCAGCGAACATCCGAGTTCGACGAATTCAGCGCCGCGGTAGTCGAGGTGCCGGCACATCTCGACGATGCTGAGCCAGAAGCCTGCATGCCATTCAACCGGGCAGCCGAGCTGATCTGAAGCTCGCTCCACCGGCGTGCCTCGGAAACATGGATCCAGGACCAAGGCTTCTACATCCCGGTACAGCGCGACGGGCCCGTGCACCTGAGCCTCGATGTAGTCGTCGAGAAGATCTTTGTCATCCGCCTCGGCCAGAGCGATCAGCGGCATGGCCGAGGCAACCCCGAAGTCAGTTGGCTCGAGGAAGCTGTCGGGGTAACAGAACGTCGTCCGGTCCAGCGTTTCTGGCTTCAGGCGAAAGTGCGCGGACCCGAACCGAGGCGAGCCGCCTGCCGCCCGGCGTCGGAAGTTCAATGATCCGTACTTCGGCCGCTCGGCTGCCGGGCCGCGGTCATAGGCACCGCCGAAGATGCGGCTCTCCCAGGCCCAGCGATCACCCCCTGGGAACGCGGTCAGTCCTCCGTTGCTGGTTCCTGTCTCGAATTGGGATCGATAGCGCCCGTCACGAGCCATGGTCTCCAGGATGCCAAGACCCCGGCTCAGGCGGTCCGGGTGGAAGTTCATCGTTACCACGATTGCGTGATTTACCGCATGCGCATCTACGACACGGTTCGGGACAACCTGCCGATCTTCCATGACTTTTTCCGCACGCATCTTCTGCCGGTCCAGCTTCGGTACGGTGCCCGGCTAGTCGGCCGATGGGAAACCGATGACGGGCGCGTCGTGGCTGTGTGGGAATACGAAGACCGCGCAACCTATGAGCGCATCGAGGCAGCTGTCCGCGCCGACCCTGATTCGCGCAAGGCGCAGGAGCGCCGGGCCGAACTACCGCCACTGATTACAGCCCAGGAAGAGACCTTCATGGCCGCGACGGTCTTAGATCGCCAACTCGAGCCGTCGTCGCCGTCAGCGGAATTCATGATCGAAGTGCCATCGCAGCCTGAGTGCGTGCCAGGGCAGCGGCTGCCACTGTCGGCGCTGCCATCGGCGGGAACGGCCACACAGCGCTGACGTTGATCTCGCACAGAACGTAAGTGTCGCTACCTGATGCATTCTTCGGCCCGTACAACAAGTCAGCGTCCCAGATGACCGGTAGCTCCTTGGGCTCGATGCCGAGGATGCTCGTCATCTGCGGCACCCATTCCGTTTGCGCTTTCGCGCGGAGCGCCTGGTAGGCGGGTACGTCGGGGCCTTCCATGACCGAGACATGTGCTGTGCCCGGGCGCGGGTCGTCAAGCAGGCCCTTCGGCCACTGCCGGCAGAACCCCACGACCTGGTCGTGACAGAAGTAGCAGCGCACCATGCCGTCTGCGAGCCGCTTCTGGTACGGCTGGTCGACCAGGCAACCTGACCAGGCGAAGTACTCCTCGCATCGCGCCATGAACGAGCCGAGTGTGAGGTACTCGGATGAGCCGTTCTTCGATCGCGCATCTTGCACCCGAACGACGGTGTCCAGACCTGCAGGGCCAGGTTTGCTGCCGGGCAGCTCGACTTTCCAGACTCCGTTACCGCCATTACCCCGGCCCTGCTTGAGCACCACCCGGCCCAGCAGCTCGAGGCGGCCAGGAAAGCCACCGGCGAACTCCGCAGCTGACCCGTACAGGCTGGTGTCGCTGCCCCAGCCGAGGCTGCGGGTTCGGACGAGGACTTCCTTAGTGCCCATCTGCAGAATCACGTCTGGATGAGCGGACACCCAGACACCCTCGGACGACACCTCGCGCAAAAGCGCGTCGAGGCGGGCACGGTTGGCTCCGTCTTGGATGGGGTTCACCCACACCAGGACGCCGTCGAGTGTCAGGACCTGCTCCCTGACGTCGTCGACCGCATTATCGCTAAAGGCGACTGGCTCAACGACGACGGGCAGTTGGCCGAACGCGTCGAACAGCGCACCGAGGCCACGGTCCGCTTGCGGCCATGGTGCGTCGGCCCGGCGGTCACCCCGCCACAGCACTCCGATACGCGCCGCTTCCTGATCCTGAGTGACGATGCCGCACTCTCCTTTGCCCAGGGCTTTCAGCTGCCATCATCCAGGAACGCGGATAACGGTTCCAAGCCTTGCGATTCGGGCTCGGGAGGGGATGTCTGGTGCGCAGAGGGTCTCTGCAATACCGGCGCTCGTGGTACAGACGCGGGCGCCGTGGCCTCTACCCGTGGACCGTGATCAAGTTTCCGTGGGGCCGGTACGAGCGCTACGCATACATGTTCTGGCGGATCCGGATTCCGATGTGGCTCGCCGGGGCCGGAGGCGGCTGGGCACTCGCCGGGCCGCTAGGCCTGGCTGCGGGCCTCGTCGTGGCTTATGCAGCCGAGGGCGTGCTCAGCTACCGGACTGCCGCCAGCGTGGGGCAGCCTCCGAGAGCGGTCCACAGGACGGATGCCGAGATCGCATCGGCGCGCGCATATGCCCGCCGATGGGGGACGGAGGCGGCGCCGTCCCCCGCCGGCTGGCAGTCGCCGGATGGTGCTCGCCCCGCCTGGTCATGGACACCTCCGTGCGGGCTAACGCCGCGGCTCGACCGGGTTCCGGTGTGGGTCCGCCTGTGGTACAAGACGCCGCTCGTGGACCGGTACGCCCACGCATGGATGTGGGAGCACGGCGGATGGGACGTGCTGCCGCCGAACGCAGCCGACGGCCAAGGCTGAAAGGCCGGGGGAGCTGCAACGCGCCAAGGTTCGGCGGGCCGACCGTAAGGGAAGGACCAATCACGTCGGTGTGTCACGGGGCAACTGGGGAGTCAGGATGAACGCGACCATGCTTGCCGTACTGAATGACGATGAACGGTTCCTGGTTGCTCTGACCGAGCCCGATGAGCTCGGCCCGCTCAGCGAGGATGCCGCGGTCGAGTTGCACGCGCGCATCCAAAAGGCGCGCAACAAGTACACCGGGCTGTACAGGCGCGGTGCCAGCGCGCGGGTGGCGCAGAAGGGCGGACGCGGCCGAGCACGGCCGGCTAACGAGCGGGCTGCCATCAAGGCCGAGGCATTCGAGCAAGCGCTGTCCAGGGTCAGCCGCCGGGTCGCGGTCCTGGCCCGGCAGTCCGCGACGCGGCTGCGCGGCGAGCGTATCGAGATGGCACGCGCCGCCAAGCGAGGCACGGGACCGGACGCTGAGGGGCAAGTGCCCGCGCAGACTCCCACCGGACGCCCGGTCACCGGCGCGAAGGCAGGCGATCCTACGCTGCGCTCGCCAGCCACAGAAAAGCGCCGAGCAAGCACCAAGGCTGCTGGCGCGAGGCGGCAAGCCAAGCGGGACAGCCGCTGATCGACCGATTGAGGCAGGTCGCTCAGAGTTGAGGCGGGCTACTCAGAGCACCTAGCAGGCCAGGGCAGCCAGCAGCCCTTCCTAGCCGCCCTTGAGCCCGGCCGCCTTCATGAGGAGGTAGTTCCGTTCCGGAACGCTGAGCGTCTTCCTCGCTGCAGCCTGGTAGTGCGCCACCGCGGTGCCGGTGTCGCCGAGCAACTCGAACAGGTGCGCCCGCACGGCGTCGAGCCGGTAGTGACCAGGTAGCCGCACGTCCAGCGGCTCGAGCGCGCGAAGCCCCGCCGCCGGCCCCTGGACCATGGCGACGGCGACGGCGCGGTTCAGGGTCACCATCGGGTTGGCGGTGATGCGTTCGAGGACTCCGTAAAGGGCGAGGATCTGCGGCCAGTCGGTATCGCCCGCGGTTGGAGCGTCGTCGTGCAAGGCCGCGATGGCGGCCTGAATCTGATAGTCACCCGGTGGGCCCTGAGTGGTGGCGTGGAGGGCTAGCGCGACGCCTTGGCGGATGAGCTGCTGATCCCAGCGGCTTCTGTCCTGATCGGCCAGCGGAACCAGGTCACCATCGGGCCCGGTCCTGGCGGGCCGCCGAGCTTCGGTGAGGAGCATCAGCGCGAGCAGCCCGGTGACCTGACCGTCGCCCGGCAACAACGCATGCACCGCACTGGTGAGCCGGATGGCTTCCCCGGACAGCTCACGGCGGTGCAGATTAGGCCCAGATCTGCTGACGTAGCCTTCGTTGAAGATCAGGTACAGCACGTGGAGGACCGATCGAAGGCGCGCGTCTCGCTCATCCTCGCCAGGCGGGGCGAACCGCACTCCTGATGTTCTGATGCTCTGTTTGGCCCGGCTGATCCGCTGTGCCATCGTCGCCTCTGGTACGAGGAACGCGTTCGCGATCTCCGCAGTCGTGAGTCCACCGACAGCCCGGAGCGTCAAGGCAATGGCAGACGCTGGTGTCAGCGCTTGGTGACAGCACATGAACAGCAGGGTCAACGTGTCGTCACGAGCGGGCACCTGCGTCGTCCCAGGCTCGGACAAGGCGGAGCTGACTTCACGGGACCGTCTCGACTGCTCGCTCCGGATCTGGTCTGTCATCTTCCGCGTCGCTGTCTGTATCAGCCAGCCGCGCGGATTCTCTGGCATGCCATCGGCTGGCCAGTGTCTTGCGGCCGCTATCAGCGCCTCTTGCACGGCGTCTTCCGCGATGTCGAGACCGCCGTACCGGCGCATGAGCACCCCGAGGACCTGCGGCGCCAGCTCGCGCAGCAGGTCCTCGAGTTCCGTGCGTGCGCTGTGCCGGTGACCATGCGCCGCATCGGGATGCGTCACTGGTCGGCCCGCCTCACAAGTCGGCGCCAGGGCCGTTTTCGTCCATGACCTGGCGGACCTCTATCGGCTGCTGGAGGGGGACCCCGCCTGGTCCGGGAACCGCCGACACCCGGGCGGCGATCTCGATGGCGCGCTCGAGCGACTCGACGTCAATGATCTGGAAACCTGCCAGTTGCTCCTTGGCCTCGGCGTAGGGCCCGTCGGTCACGACCGGCGCGGACCTGCCGTCCGACCTGACGATCTTGGCGCTCTCCCGAGGGGCAAGCGCTTCGCCGCCGACGAGCTCGCCCGACTCCCTGAGCTCAGCGTTGAGCGCCTCGTAATAGGCCATGTGGGCCTTGACGTCGGCGGGATCCCAGTTCTCCATGGGCTCCGTGACGATGCCTCCATCGTCGTAATTCACCAGCAGATAAAACCTGATCATGTGCTCCTCCTCGCTATCCGCGCCATTTTGGCACTCCTGCCCGAAGGACGGAGCCGCAGACCAGTTCTCTACATCAGCTGGGATTAGCTGTGCGTCACAGCGCGAAGAGCCGGACCCCGTTTCCCCACAAGACATTGCGAAGCCACTCATCGCCAAGTCCAAGCGCCGCCAGCCCGCTGATCTGGGCGGCGAACGCGTGCGGGATGGAGGGGAAGTCCGACCCGAACACGATCCGGTCCCGTAGGGCGCCGACGCGCCCGGCCAGATGCAGCGGCGTCGGGCCTAAGTAGGCCGGGTCGGTGAAGACCATCGCCGTGTCGAGCCACACTCCGGGATGCTGCTCGGCGATCCCGACGAACGCATCGTGGTCGGGCGCGCCCAGATGCGCGATTTCATCGTCAGTCATCGCGAGCAGGTTAGCCGCCGGAGTGCCGGTCGGCTGTGGGCCCATCGGCTCGCCAGTCACGGCTTGCGCCTGTTACGTCCTGATTGCCCAGATTGCCCTGTCCTGAGGCAGGCGTCAGGGAGACCAGAGCCGCCGTCCAGGAAACTTGCAGGCTCAGGCCCTACTCTCTGGTGACAAGGTGAGGACGCCTGAGCAGCGCAGGAAGGACCCCGACCGTGCCTGAGAACGTCAGCATCGCCTATCGCGGCGCCAACTTCGCGATCGGACAGGGGCCGCACTTCTACGGGATCTGGCACGCCACGGCTCCGCAGTCGGCGCCCTTTGAGTGGTGGCCGTTGACGCCGGACGGCTGGTCAGGAGCGTGGATGCGGTTCGCCTCGATCGAGGTTCCCGGCACCATCGCGCCCGTGACCCAGCAGCCCGTGACGCAGCAGCCCTTGACGCAGCAGCCCGTGACGCAGCAGCCTCTGACGCACCAGCCCAGTGAGGAGGCCCCGGCCGCGGGCGTCGCCGGCGTGCCGACCGCGACCGTGCCGACGCTTGCCGTACCGACGGCTGCCGTCCTGGCAGCTGGCGTGCCGGCCGCTTGGGCGCCCTCGCGCGCACCCGACTCGGCGACCGTCACCCGGACGTCCCGGATTGCGGCTGCCATCCTCGGCCTGGGCGTGGCGCTCGGGGTGGCGAGCTTGTTCCCGTCCTACGTGGCCGGCGCCAGCCTCGCCTCGCAGTCGTCCAACCTGGTGCCTCATGTGATCTACCTGGCGGCGTGGAGCGTCAGCGCCGTTCTCATTGGCCTAGGCGGGATGCGGCTGCGGGCCGGCGCGCTCTTCGGCCTCGGCGTCAGTGCCGTCACCCTCGGCCTCTTCTTCGCCGATCTCGGCACGCCGCTGGCCAGCGGGGCGCACCTCGCGGGCACGGGTCTCGTGCTCGGCATTCTCGGGTGGCTCGTCTGCACGTCAGGCGTCGGGCTAGCGTTGTGGACCGGCCTGACCGGCCAAAAAGCTCTTGCCGGGAACGGGGCCGTCCCCCCGCGCGGTTTGGCCCGCCATCTCGGCCGCGCGACCAGCTACGAGGTCGTGCCGCTCGTGACACTCGTGCTCGCGGCCGTCGGCACGGCCATCGCCTTTGCGCCGTCCTGGGACAGGTTCGTCCTCCAGACGGCGAGCGTCTCGCAGGTCATCACGGCGGGCAACGCGTTCGCCAATCCAGGCCCGGTGATTCTCGGCAACGTCCTGGTGATGGCTGCTCTGGTCGCCGCGATAATCGTTGCCGCACTGTGGCGACCGATTCGCCTCGGCGCCGCGCTCGCGGCTGGAGCTATCGTGCCGATGGTGGCGGAGGTCATCTCGGCCATCGTCCAGATCCGGCAGCCGACCTCGCCACTTCAGTTCGGCCTCTCCCAGGCGCAGGCTAGCCAGGTGGGGCTGAGGATCAGCGCGGGACTGACGCCGATGTTCTGGGTCTTCTGCGCGTTCGTCGCCACCATGATCTTGCTGTGCGTCTGGATGCTGCTCGCATACGGGTCGGCCGCGCCGGAGCAGGCGTCGCCCTACCAGGTTGGCCCGTACTCCGTGGCACCGACCACCTTCGTGGATGCGGCCTCTGTCGTCGGTGCGGCCCCTGTCGCGGGAACGGCAGACGCCATGGGTGCGGCAGACTACAGCGATGCTGAGGGACTTCAGACAGGCAGTCAATGATCTCGACGAGGATCATTTCCAGCTGCTGTATGGCCGGTGGGATCCGCTTGAGCCTGGCGCTGTCGCGTCGCTCTTGAGAGGCAGTCGCGTCCGCTGGCACATCGCTGGCGGCCGGGCGGCGAGGATTGGCGCGCCGCCGCGACGGCACGAGGACACCGACGTCGTCATCCGCATGGCGGACCTGGACGGCTTGCGGGGAGCGCTGGCCGGCTGGCACTTGTGGGAGGCGAACGACGGCGCGCTGCGGCCTCTGCTGCCCGAGGTGGAACCCACGGCAGGCTGCGAGCAGCTATGGGCGCGACGGGATGCAGGCCAGCCCTGGCAGCTTGATCTGCTGCTCGACCGCGCGAGTGACGACGGCGAGTGGGTGTTCAAACGGGACGCCAGCGTGCGCCTGCCGTGGCCCGAGGCGCTGCACACGGTGGCAGAAATCGCATACGCGCGGCCCGAGATCGCGCTGCTGCACAAGGCGCGACTGGACCGGCCGAAGGACCGCGCAGATCTCGCAGCTGCCAGGCTCGAACCGGCTGCTCGCGCGTGGCTGGCCGAGATGCTGGACCGGCTTGATCACAGCGACTGGGCGCGGCGCGTCCGCGAGCACGGCGAAGCTCATCAGCCCTGATCCGGTCGGCCGAAGCAGGTCAGCCGGGCCCTGGCTTGACTCCGTACCGGGGTACGGCCGGTACCGTGCAGGACATGAACGGGATGACGATCGGGAAGCTGGCTGCCGCCGAAGGAGTTGGCGTCGAAACAGTCCGCTTCTATCAGCGCCGAGGCCTACTGGGCACGCCGCAGCGGAGTGGCTCGGGCTACCGCGAGTATTCCGAGGACGACCGGTCGCGGCTTGTCTTCATCCGCCGGGCTAGGCAGCTTGGCTTCACGCTAGCCGAAATCGCCGATCTGCTCGGGCCAGCCGAGGCAGAGCTAACCGGGGCAGGGCTAGCCGGGGCAGGGCTAGCCGGGGCAGGGCTAGCCGGGGCAGGGCAGGCGCAGAGGATGTCGCCGCATGAAATAGCAGCAGCCGCCCATGCCAAATTGGCGGCGGTCGATGCTCAGATGCGCGAGCTCATCCAGCTTCGGTGCAGGCTCCGGCAGCTTGTACATGTGTGCGAGCACGGCGACGGCCAGCAATGCGCGGCGCTAGCAACCCAAGTCACCACACCAACCAACGTGAGTGCGGCAGACAACGTGAGTGCGGCAGACAACGTGAGTGCGGCAGACAACGTGAGTGCGGCAGACAACGTGAGTGCGGCAACCAGGGAGCGAGCGTCATGAGTACGGCCAAGGTAGTGACCGACAACACCTTCGAGGCGGACGTGCTGACAAACCCGCGGCCTGTCATCGTGGAGTACTGGGCGGAGTGGTGTGGTCCATGCCGCCAGGTTGCGCCCGTTCTCGACTCCATAGCCGCCGACTACGCCGGAGTGATCGACGTCGTCAAGGTCAACGTCGATGAGAACCCGGCCACGGCCAGCAGGTACGGCATCCTGCACGTCCCGACGGTCAGCGTGTTCGCCGGTGGTGAGGTCGTGAAGCAAGTCGTCGGCGCTCGGTCGAAGTCCGCGCTCTTGCGGGAGTTCGCCGACGTGCTCCAGCCATCGACGGTCTGAGCACGCCGGGCCCCTCGCATTCGGATTGATGGGTGTGGCAGAGGTACGGGTATATAGGCGTACCTCTGCCACACCCACAGCCGTTAGTGGCTTGCACGGATGCGGGCCGGTGGCTCGTGGCGCAGGACGCCGACTCTCGCCTAGCTGGCCGGAGCAGCGGTGGCCATCCGCGCGCGCACCTTGCCGGGAATGAGCTCGCCTGCCGCTCTGGCGTTCTGCAGGGCACCAGCCCACCAGGCCAGGTCGTCAAGCAGGATCTGCATGCTGACCTCGGTGGTGGGATCGGTCGGCTGGCCGGCGTCGTCGAACTGCTTGTCGACGAACGGCAGGACGACGGTACTGCGGAGCGGCGCCGCCTCGACCTCGACAGCAACCTGGACGAGATGCTCGATCGCGCGAATGCCGCCGCCGACACCGCCGCTGTAGCCGACCATCGCGATGGGCTTGTTGCGGAAAGCGAACGACACGAACACGCTGTCGATGGCGTTCTTCAGCTCGCCGGGGATGCTGTGGTTGTACTCCGGCGTGACGAAGAGGTACGCGTCAGCCGCGGCAATCTTCCGATTCCACGCGCGCACCCGCTCGTCGGAATAAGTGGGGTCGGCTGGGTCGCCGATGCTGCCCATGTGCTCGCCGAACATCGGCAGCCGCCAGTCACGCAGGTCGAGGACCTCGGTCTCGAACGCCTCGTGCATCGCTGCCCGGCCAGTGACCCACGGTGTTACTTTGTCAGCCGCCCGACTGGGCCGGGTGCTGCCGACGATGACCTGGAGCTTCATGTGGTTCCTTTGGGGATGTGCCGGCGACCTGGGCTAGGCCGCAGCCGACTTGACGAACCTCGCGACGACATGGATATGCGCGGTGCCCGTGACCATGCCGAGCTGATTCCAGGTCATGCCATAGTCGGCGCGATCGAACTCGGCGTCGGCCGTCAAGCGTGACGGACTGGCTGGTGGCCTCGGCGATCTTGGCGGTCAACGTCAGCGGCCTGCTGCGGCCGGCCACGGTCAGGGTCCCGCTCGCTTGCACGTTGCTGCCGTCGCTCGTGGCCGCCTGGGTGACGTCCACGATGATCTTCGGGTGAGCGGCCGCGTGGAAGAAGTCGGCGGAGCGCAAATGCTCGTCGCGCTTGCGATTCTTGGTGTTGAGCGAGGCTGCGCCAATCTCCAGCCGACCGTGCGCTGAGCCGTCGGCCTTGATCTCGGCGGTGCCGCTGAGATCGCTAAATGCCCCGCGAACTGTCGCGAGGCCCCAGATGGTCTTGTGCGTGAACGTCACTGCTGACGTCTCCTGGTCAAGCTCATAAGTGGCCGGACCGGCCAGAGCAGTCGCCGTACCGCGGTCGCTCGCGCTCGCATCGTTCGCGTCTGAGCTCGTCATTAGCAGAACCTCGATTCCAGCTCGAGAATAATTGAGACTTGAATGATCACAGTGGAAACTGTACCGGACGAAATAGTGGTGTCAAGCGAGTAATCCGGTACGCTCGTATAGGTGAGGCAAGAAGACCCTAAGCTGGCCGCGGATTTCGGCACAGTCGCGGGGGCTTGCGACAAGACCCCCAGCCTGGCCGGGCTCGACGACAACGAGGCCCGGCACGTCCTCGTCGCTCAGACTGCGCGCTTCACCGCGAACTTCCTGCGCTGGATGGAAGGCCGCGCCGGCGACGGCCTCACCTACGCGCGGCTGATGCTCCTCCAGGTGCTGCACTGCGGCGGCCCCGCGATCATGCGCGACCTCGGCACCCAGCTCGGGGCGACGCCGCGGAACATGACTGCGATCGTCGACGCCATGGAAGAGGCTGGGCTCGTGGTCCGCCGGCCGCACCCTACCGACCGGCGGGCAACGCTGATCGAGCTGTCGCCGGACGGCGCACACGCGGCAACTCAGGCGATCCCCCCGCAGCTCGACGCGATCTCTGAGATCTTCGCCGGACTCAGCCCGATCGAGCGGGAGCAGTTCTCAGCGGTGATGGCGAAGCTGACACGGGCGATGGGAGACCGAGAGCGCCCCTGCTGACGCACTACGTGGCGCTCCCGGCCGCCTCCGCAGTGCTCCCGGCCGCCTCCGCGGTGCTCCCGGCCGCCTCCGCGGTGCGGTGCCGGTAGGCGAAGAACACCCGGTCGGACTCGTCGCTAACGGGGCTGCCGTCGAGGCTTGCCTCCTCCAGAAGCTCGAACCGTCCGGCCAATGAGGCGCGGATCAGCGAGAGCGGGATGCCAAGTTCGTAAATCCGCTCGTGATGCAAGCGGTAGAGGTCGTCGCGCTGCCGGTCGAAGATCTTTGTCTCCCACAGCGAGAGTCCGTCGTGGGCCGACCGGACAGTCATGATCACCACGTTCCCGTCAAACTCATCCACGAACGGTGGCGCGCCATCCAGACGCCGCAGCCGGCCCGCGGTGTTCACGTCGAAGATGAAGAGCCCGCCCTCGACCAGGTGCTCGTGCACGCAACTGAACAGCGACAGCCAGCCGTCGAACGCCGGTACGTGGTTCAGCGTGTCGAACATGCAGATCACCACGTCGAACCGGGCTGGCAAGCTGAACGCTGTCATATCGCCCCGGACCAGATGCGCGCCCGGCACGGTTGCCTGCGCGATCGCCAGCATCTGCGGCGACTGGTCGATGCCCGTGACGTCGAGGTCGTCGGCCAGGCCGCCCAGCAGCGCCCCAGTCCCGCAGCCCAGCTCGAGCAGTGACCGCGCGCCCGGCAGGTGCCTGCTGATATAGGACCGGATCCGGTCAACCTCTTCGCTGCGGTCACCCATGATCCGGTCGTAGAACGAGGCGAAGCCTGTGTAGATCGTCACCCGGCCATCGTGCCGGATCCCGATGGACCCATCAGCCCAAGGGCCGGCCTTGCGGCTAGCATCACCGGCGGCCTTCGGCTAGTGCGTGGTCGATGTCTGCGATCAGGTCGGCCGACGGCTCGATGCCGACCGACAGCCGGATCAGCGCCGCAGGCGCCGTCTCGCCCGGCCACCGCCCCCGGCGCTCCCAGGCCGACTCCACGCCGCCAAAGCTCGTAGCCGGGACGATCAGGCGCGACGCCGCCACGATCGCGTCAGCTTCGGCAGCCGTGCCCTCGACCTCGAACGAGAGCAGCGGGCCGAAGCCGCGCGGCATCTGGGCCTGCGCGACTGCCAGGGATTCGCCCAGGCCGGGGTAGTGCACGGCCGTGACCCGCGGATGCTCGCCGAGGTGGGCCGCGATCGCGAGCGCATTCGCGGACTGCCGCTCGATGCGCAGCGGTAGCGTTCGCAGCCCGCGGATGGCGAGCCACGCCTCCATCGGGCCGAGAACGCCGCCGCCCAGCGTGCGCCAGGTCCGCAATTCGTCCGCGAGCGCGGCGTCGCGGGTCATCACCGCGCCCGCGATGACATCGGAATGTCCAGAGGCGGACTTGGTCAGCGAGCACAGCGAGGCAACGGCGCCGAAGTCGAGCGGCCGCTGAAGCAAGCCGGTTGCGACAGTGTTGTCGACGATCATCGGCGCGCCCGCGGCGGCGGCCAGCTCGCCGAGCCTGGCCAGGTCGGCGACGCGGAGCAGTGGGTTGGTGGGCGATTCGGCCCAGAGCACCGCCCGGCCGGTCCCGAGCTCGCGCTCCACCGCGGCCAGGTCGCCGAGATCGACCAGGACCGGCGCGGCGCCATGCGGGCGGAGCCGCTCGGCCAGCACGCGGGCGTTGTAATAGCCGTCGCACGGAAGCACGATGCGATCGCGGCCGGACGTGAGCGCGAGCATCAGCGCCATGGAGGCGGCCTGCCCGGAGCTGAACACGATCGCTTGCGCAGCCTCGATTCCGCCGAGCGCCTGCTCGAGCGCTTCCCAGGTCGGGTTGCCGCCCCGGCCGTAATCTGCGGCGCGCGGTTCGCCGGCCGAGGCCAGCATCGTCGCGAGCACCGGCGGCGCTACCGCAGGCTCGCCGAGCTCCTAGGCGTCCGCCCGCGTGTACGAGCATGGCGTCCGCCGACACGGCAGGCTCAGTCACCGTTTCGTCTCCGTTCTCAAGACCAAACCACATCACGATGGGAACGGGCTCGTCACCCTCACCGCAGCCCGCACCCTCGACGGTATCGGCCGGAGGCGTCGAATGACTTGCGGCGGACGCCTCTCCTCAGTACTATACTCAGTATGATACTGACTGAGAGCCCAATAGGCCGGAGCGCAGCATGAGCGTGCCGCACGCGCTGCTGGCGCTGCTGAGCGAGGGCCCGAAGTACGGCCTTCAGCTGCGCGAGGAATTCGAGGCCCGGACCGGCGAGGTATGGCCGCTGAACGTCGGGCAGGTGTACACGACCCTGCAGCGGCTCGAGCGCGATGGGCTGGTCGAGGCAGACGGCGTCGGCGAGGACAGTCAGCACAAGGGCTTCAGGATCACGGCCGCGGGCGAAGAGGAGCTGGCCGGCTGGCTGCGCACGCCGCCCGACCTTGCTTCTCCGCCGCGGGACGAGCTGGTCATCAAGGTCCTGGTGGCGCTCCGGGTGCCTGGTGTCGACGTGCCGGAGGTGCTTCAGGTGCACCGCCGATATCTGGTCCAGCTCATGCAGCAGTGGACCCGGATCAAGGAAGACGGAGCCGAGGACGATCTCGGCCTCGCGCTGGCGGTTGACGCCGAGCTGTTCCGGCTCGACTCGGTCATCCGGTGGCTGGACTCGGCCGAGAGCCGGATCCGGCGTCAACCACAGACCCGGGCCAGGCCGATGGCGCCGTTGCCCAGGCTGCGACGCACGACGGGAGCGCGGCGATGAAGGCCCTGGAGCTTCGGCATATATCCAAGACCTACGGCGAAGGCGCTGCCCAGGTGCACGCGCTGCGCGACGTCAGCCTGACCGTCGAGCCCGGCGCGCTCGTCGCGATCATGGGCCCGAGCGGCTCCGGCAAGAGCACCATGCTGACCATCGCGGGCAGTCTCGAAGACGCGAGCAGCGGTGACGTCCTCGTCGCCGGCCAGACCTTGTCCGGGCTGTCGCGCAACGAGCGCGCCAGGCTGCGCCGCCGGTCGATTGGCTTCGTCTTCCAGAACTTCAACCTCCTGGCTGGCCTGACGGCGGCCGAGAACGTGGCGCTGCCGCTCGAACTGGACGGCATCGCGGCACGGGCAGCTCGCAAAGCGGCGATGGCAGGCTCTCGAAGAGCTCGGCCTAGGCGATCGGGCGAGCAGGTTCCCCGACGAGCTGTCGGGCGGCGAGCGGCAGCGGGTGGCCATCGCGAGAGCGGTCGTAGGCGAGCGCAGGCTACTACTGGCTGACGAGCCATCAGGAGCGCTGGACTCGGTTAACGCTGAGTCGGTGATGCGGCTGGTCCGCGCCGCCTGCCAGGGTGGTGTCGCCGGCGTTGTCGTGACCCACGACGCGCAGCTGGCGTCCTGGGCCGACCGTGTGGTGTTCTTGCGAGACGGGCGCGTCAGCGATCAGACCGCGCCGCTACCCGGCCCGGAATCCCTGCTCACGCCGGGCCACGGCCAGTGAGCACGGCGGTCAAGGAGAGACCGGCGCACGCGACCCCGCGGTCCGGTGGCGCGCCAGCGCGGCGGGCTGTAGTCCGCTGGGCCTGGCGATTGTTCCGCCGGGAATGGCGCCAGCAGCTGACGGTCATCGGCCTACTGACCGTCGCGGTCGCCGCTGCCGTTGGCGCGATCGCGTTCGCGTCGAACGGGCCGTCGTCTCCGAGCGCCGAGTACGGCACGGCGAATCACCTGCTGATCATCTCCGGCTCGGAATCCCAGCAGGCCGCCGCCGTCGCGCTGGCCGCGACGAGGTTCGGCCAGATCGAGGTGATCAAGCACGCGAAGGCGGCGATCCCGGGCTCGGTGAATACCGTCGACGTGCGGTCCCAGCAGCCGGACGGGTCCTACTCGAGTCCGATGCTGCGGCTGGATGCCGGGCACTACCCAGCCGCTGGGCAGGTCGCGATGACCAGCGGCGTCGCCGCGATCTACCGGCTGCGCATCGGCTCTGTCTGGCACGTGGGCGGCCGAACGCTGCCGGTGGTGGGGATCGTCGAGAACCCGGGCAACTTGCAAGACCAGTTCGCCCTGGTCGCGCCAGGCCAGCTCGGTCGCACCGATCAGATCGATGTCCTCCTCAACGCCACCGGCAGACAGCTCCGGCCGGCTGGTCTGCCGGCCGGTGCGCAGCTGCAAACCCGGCCGGCTTATAACCCAGGATTCCCGCCCGCCGCCGTGCTCGTCTTCGACACGATCGCGCTCCTGTTCATCGGCCTGATCGCCGTGGCCGGCTTCACCGTGTTGGCGCAGCGGCGGCTGCGCGCGCTCGGCATGCTCCAGGCGGTCGGCGCGACCGACCGGCACGTCCGGCTCGTGCTGATTGCCAACGGCGCGGTTGTCGGCATCATCGCGGCCGTCATAGGCGCGGCTGCGGCCCTGGCCGGCTGGGTTGCCTTCGTACCCCGGCTGGAGCTGATCGTTCAGCATCGCATCGCTACATTCAGCCTGCCGTGGTGGGAGATCGCGACCGCGATTGTGCTGGCCGTCGTGACGGCGGTCGCGGCTTCGTGGTGGCCAGCGCGAGCAGCCGCGCACGTGCCGGTGGTGGCGGCCCTGTCCGGTCGTCCGGCCAGTCCCAAGCAGGGCCGTCGGCCAGCGGCCCTCGGCGGCGCGCTACTCGCCATCGGCCTGGCCGCGATCGCCTTGTCCCACCAGGGCAAGACGCCGCCGCTGATCATCGGCGGCCTCGTCCTGACCGCCACCGGAGTCCTGCTGCTTGGCCCGATTGCCATCGGCGGGCTTGCCCTCCTCGGCAGGCGTGCGCCCCTGGCGATCAGGCTCGCGCTGCGGGACCTGGCCAGGTACCGAGCCAGGTCCGGCGCCGCCCTCGCCGCGATCAGCCTGGTGACCGGCATCGTGGCCGCCATTGCTATCAGCGCCGCCGCGGCGGCCCAGAACGAGGGACTGTCCGGCGAGGCAGGCTGGGCCAACCTGCCGGCGAACCAGCTGATGGTCTATATCTCGCCTGGCGGCTCGCAGACCTTTTCCTTGAGCCTTTCGCCGCTGAGTGCCAGCCGACTGCACCATCTGGACGGCCTGGTCGGCGAGTTCGGCAGCACACTGCACAGTCAGGATGTAGTCCCGCTGGAGGCCACCGAGTCCGCCGACTCTGCGGCGCTGCACTTCAGCGGCGTGCCGAGCACGCTGCTCGCGATCCAGGTGTCGGACCACCGTGATCGGCAGAGCTCGATGCCGGTGGCGCAGCTGTACGTGGCGACGCCTGCGCTGCTGAAGTTCTACGGGATCGACCCAGCAGCCATCAAGCCAGCGACCGACGTCATCACCTCGCGCACTGGGCTGGGCGGCGCGAGGATTTTTGACTTCGGCCCGTGTTCGGCCCAGAGTGCGCACTGCGGCGCATCGAACCGGCCGCCAGGCGACAGCCACTTTGGGGTCAGGCAGCCCCGTCGCCGAGACCTGGCCAGGCCGTCCATTCAGTCGCTGCTGGGGCTGCCCAAGTACGCGTCCGCGCCGAACACGCTGCTTACTGCCCACGCGATGACTGTGCTTGCCCTTGATCCGGTGCAGGCCGCGTGGCTCATCCAGACACCCAAGGCGCTGACTGCGGCGCAGGTCACCCATGCCGACCGCTGGGCCGCGGCTAATGGCCTGACGGTGGAGACGACGTCTCATTCCGCGCAGGCCGGGCTGCAGTCCGTCAGCGACTGGGCCATCGCGATCGGCGTGCTGGCGGTACTGGCAGTCCTCGCGATGACGGTCGGGCTGATCCGTAGCGAGACCGCCGGTGACCTGCGGGTGCTGGCGGCCACCGGCGCGAGCGGCAGCACCCGGCGCCTCCTGACCGGCGCGACCGCCGCGGCGCTGGCACTGCTCGGAGCGGTGCTCGGAACCGCTGCGGCCTACCTCGGCATCATCGCGTGGAATCGGGGCCCGCACAGCCTGACCGCGGTCCCGGCCGCGAAGCTGGCGATGCTGCTCGTCGGCCTGCCGTTGCTGGCGCTGGCCGCGGCGTGGCTGCTGGCTGGCCGTGAACCGCCCGCGATCGCGCAGCAGCCGCTCGAATAGCAGCTATTGCCCATCGGCTGAGGGCACTGCCCAGTCCTCGGCTAGCACGCTCCATCGCTCGTGGTCGCGCCACTGCCCGTCGATCATCAGGTACTTCGGCGAGAGTCCTTCGCGCTGGAAACCGAGGCGGCGTACCAGACCGAGCGAGGGCCGGTTGTCCGGCTGGATGTTGGCCTCGAGCCGGTGCAGCGCGAGCGTCGTAAACGCGTCGGTCACGACGGCCGCGAGGCCGGCCGTCATGAGCCCGCGCCGCGTGTGCGAGGTGAAGGAGCCATAGCCGAGGTGCCCCGACCGGAGCGCGCCAAGGACGATGTTGTTGATGTTCACGTACCCAACCAGGCGCCCGCACTCGCGATGCCGGATCAGGTAGCTGGCCTGGTCCTCCCGCGCGGCCCGGCTCAGGTACGCGGCGAAGCGCCCGGCCGTGTTGGGCGCCGTCACCCAGGGCTGCAGCAGCCCACCGCTCTCCGCCGCAGCAGCGATGAACTCCTCGGCGTCGGCCAGCGACGGGACGCTGAGAGTGATCGTCATGCATCACCAATCTGGCCCGTGTCAAACTCGGCGGTGTCAAAGCCGGTCGCGAGGGCGCGCAGCGCCTGATCCAGGTAGACGGTCAGGTCCGCGTCGGCGCGCTCCGCCCAGCGCTCGTAGGCGGACCGACACACCGCCAGTGTCGCGCGGCCGATCGCCAGCGGATAGAGGGAATCGGCCGGCAGGCCGAGTCGGCTGGCGGCGAACTCGCTGACGGCGCGTTCCCAGGCGTCGTAGTGCTGCGCGGCGCTGGCCGCGAGGGCGGGCACGGATCCGATCAGGTTCATCCGCGTCCGCAGTTCGGGCACGTCTTCGGCGCGGTAGCGGTTCACGCCGACGACTACCTGCCGGATCGCCGCCATGAGCGGTAGCTGCGGCGGCACGGCGGCGAACGCGGCCCGCAGCGCGCGGACCTCTCCGTCGAAGGCATGCCAGAGCACGTCGGCCTTGGAGTCGAAGTACCGGAAGAACGTGCGCTTGCTGACGCCGGCCGCCGCCGCGATCCGCTCGACGGTCGTGTCCTCGAAGCCGTACTCGGTGAAGAGGCGGAGTGAGATGACCTCGAGTTCGCGCGCGCTGGTGCCCGGCGGCCGTCCCCGCCTGCCGCCGCCCCTGCGCAGGTCAGTAGTCACGATCGGCACTCCCGGCGTGAGGTCTGCTGCGATTCATGCGGCCCCGTTCCCAGCCTGGTCTTGATTGTGTCACCGGGTGACGATTAGGGTACTCCTATTCGTCACGCAGTGCCGAAACTAAGGAGCACGACATGCCCGAGACTGAGCTGCTGGAGCGCCCGGCCGACGAGACTGACCTGACCGAGGCGGCGGGCACCGCCGAGGCCACCGACATCACCGCCGTCGAGCCGGCCGAGGTCGTCGCAGCGGACCTGCTGGTCGAGGAAATCTCAATCGACGGCATGTGCGGTGTCTACTAACACCCACGGGGGGACACCCCCCGTGAACCCCCCGAAAGGGTCAGTTCCGGGTGAGGTGTTTCAGCTTGACGCGGCCTGGAGGCTGCATCCGCAGGTCTCGATTCGGCCTGAGCGATTCGGCGCTCTGCTCTACCACTTCGGGACCCGGCGCTTGTCGTTCCTCAAGAGCCCGGCCCTGCTGACCGTCGTCTCGAGCCTGGCAGGCCAGCCGAGCGCGCGGGCTGCCTGCGCGGCGGCCGGAGTCGGGCAGGCCGAGCTGCCGGCGTATGCGCGCGCGCTGGCCACCCTGGCTTCAAGCCAGATGATCTGCGGAAGGACAGCCACATGACGGTGACCGCGGCGCCCCTGGTAACAGAGTTCCAGTCTGGCCTGGCCGCCCCGATCTGTATGACCTGGGAATTGACCTATGCCTGCAACCTGTCCTGCGTGCACTGCCTGTCCAGCTCGGGCAGGCGTGACCCGGCCGAGCTAAGCACCGACGAGTGCAAGCGCGTGATCGACGAGCTCGAACACATGCAGGTCTTCTACGTCAACATTGGCGGCGGCGAGCCTACGGTCCGGCCGGACTTCTGGGAACTGGTGGACTACGCGACCGCGCATCACGTGGGCGTGAAATTCTCCACCAACGGGCTGCGGATCACACCCGAGGCGGCTAGGCGGCTGGCCGGCAGCGACTACATCGACGTGCAGATCTCGCTCGACGGCGCGACGGCGGAGGTCAACGACGCGATCCGCGGGCGCGGCTCGTTCGCGATGGCTACCCGCGCTATGCAGAACCTCGCTGACGCTGGTTTCGCCGGCTTCAAGATCTCGGTCGTCATGACCCGCCATAACGTGGCGCAGCTCGACGCGTTCAAGGCCATCGCTGACTCATTCGGCGCGCAGCTGCGGATTACCAGGCTGCGGCCGTCCGGACGCGGCGCCGATGTGTGGGACGAGCTCCATCCCACGGCCGCCCAGCAGCGCGAGCTCTATGACTGGCTAGTGGCCAACGGGGAGCACGTCCTGACGGGCGACTCGTTCTTTCACCTGGCCGGTTACGGTCAGGAGCTGCCGGGCCTGAACATGTGCGGGGCTGGCCGGGTGGTCTGTCTCATCGACCCGGTCGGCGATGTGTATGCGTGCCCGTTCGCGATCCACGAAGAGTTCCTGGCCGGCAATGTGCGTGCTCCCGGCGGGTTTGCCGAAGTGTGGCGCGACTCGGAGCTGTTCGCCGGCCTGCGGCGGCCGCAATCGGGTGGCGCGTGCACGTCGTGCTCGGCGTTCGACGCGTGCCAGGGCGGGTGCATGGCAGCCAAGTTCTTCACCGGACTGCCGCTGGACGGCCCCGACCCCGAATGCGTGCGCGGTTTCGGCGAGGCGGCCCTCGCAACCGCCGGCGCCGGCGCCGCGCCGCGCCCGACAGGTGATCATTCGCACCGCGGCCGCCCTGCGTCTGCTCGTAGCGCGCCGGTGCCGGTCTCGATCGGACCGCGGCCAGACCGCGGGCGCACCGTTCGCAGCGCGCCCGACCGGGCGTGTGACCAGAGCCCGCTAGCCGGCTTCGCGCCGCCGTCAGCCATGGCGGCCTCAGCGGTAACCCCGTGACTGCGGGCGGCCGGGTCGCTGTAGTGACCGGCGCCGCCCGTGGCATCGGCGCCGCCACCGTGCTGGCGCTCGCCGCGGATGGCTGGCGCGTGCTAGCAATTGACCGAGCAGCCGATGATCCGTGCGTGCCGTATGCCCTGGCAACCGAGGCGGACCTGGCGGCGGCCGTAAGCCGAGCCAGCGCGGCAGCCGGGCCTAGCGGCCAGGTCGTGGCCTGCCGGGCCGACGTTCGTGACGCGGCCGCGCTCGCCACGGCCGTTGCCGACGCCGAGGCGCGGTGGGGCGGCCTCGATGCGGCGATCGCCTGCGCCGGGGTGATCGCCGGTGGCGCACCGCAGTGGGAGGTACGCCCGGAGCTAGAGCAGGCGGTGCTCGACATCGACCTGGGCGGCGTGCTCAACCTTGCCCGCGCCGCTGTACCCGCGCTGCTGCGCAGGCCGGAGCCGCGCAGCGGCCGGTTCCTTGCCGTGTCGTCAGCCGCCGCGACACGCGGCCTGCCGAAGCTAACGGCCTACTGCGCGGCCAAGGCCGGTGTCGCCGGCCTGATCCGGGCGCTCGCCGTCGAGCTCGGCCCTACCGGCGTAACCGCCAACGCGGTCAGCCCCGGCTCGACCGCAACGGCGATGCTGGACGAGAGCGCCCGGCTGTACGACCTGCCCGGCGCGCAGGAGTTTGCCAGCACTCAGCCAGCCGGGCGCTTGCTCGAGCCCGCCGAGGTCGCTGCCGTGCTGGCGTTCCTGGCCGGCCCGGCAAGCAGTGGCATGACCGGCGCCGTGGTGCCTGTCGACGGCGGCCTGGCCTTGTGAAAGCGCTGCCGTTCGGATTCGGCATCACGATGGATGCCGCGACGAAACAGCTGAGCGACGGATCGCTGTTCGGCGGGTCACCGGCGCGGGTGCTGCGGCTCACGACGGCTGGGCAGCAGGCCTTCGCTGAGTTGCAGGCCGGCCCGGTCCAGTCGGCTGCTGCCGCCGTCCTTGCCCGGAGGCTCACCGACGCTGGCGTCGCGCATCCAGTCCCGCCTGCCACCGGAGCTGAGCTTGGGGTGACCATCCTGATCCCGGTCCGGGACCGGGTCGCGATGCTGGACCGCTGCCTTGCGGCGGCGGCCGGCCGGTACCCGGTCGTCGTTGTCGACGACGGCTCGGCCGACGCGTCGGCAGTTGCCGCCGTCGCGGCGCGGCACGGGGCGTCTGTGCTGCGGCGGGAATCCAGCGGGAGCCCGGCGGCCGCCCGCAACGCTGGCCTGGCCGGGATTCAGACCGACCTGATCGCCTTCCTCGACAGTGACTGCGTGCCGCCACCCAACTGGATCGAGGCGCTCGCCGCGCACCTCGCCGACCCGCTGGTCGGGGCCGTCGCGCCGCGGATCGTCACCCTCGCGCCGAGCACCACCGCAGGCCGGTATGAGCAGGCTCGCGGCAGCCTCGACCTGGGCAGCCAGCAGGCGCGCGTCGTTCCCGGCGGGCGGGTCAGCTACGTTCCGACCGCGGCGCTGGTCGTCCGCCGCGCGGCACTGGGCTCGATTGCACCGCGCCCTGCCTTCGATCCCGCGCTGCGGTATGGCGAGGACGTGGACATGATCTGGCGACTGCACGAGGCGGACTGGCGGATCCGGTACGAGCCGTCGGTCCAGGTGCCGCACGACAGCCCGGCGACATGGGCCGGCCTGCTCGGACGCCGGTTCCGCTACGGAACGTCGGCCGGTCCGCTTGCCCGCCGCCACCCTGCGAACCTGGCGCCACTCGTGCTCCAGCCCTGGCCCGCAGCCACCGTGGCTGCGGCCCTCGCCCGCCGCCCGGTTGCGGCGACGGCGGGGACGCTCGCGGCCTGGCTGGACATCACCAGCGCGGTCCGGCGGGTCGGCGTGCCGGCCGATGGTGCGCCCGCGGCGGCGCTCACCGCCATCAGGCAGACCTGGCTCGGCATCGGGCGTTATGCGGCCCAGTTCGCCGCCCCCGCCCTTGTGGCCGCGCTGGCCGTCCCGGGATCGCCGGGCCGGCGGGCGGCCGCCGCGTCGTTGCTCCTCGGCCCGCCGCTGACGGCGTACGCCGACCGTCAGCCGCAACTCGACCTGCTCCGGTACACGCTCGCGCACATTGCCGACGACGTCTGCTACGGCGCCGGCGTCTGGACCGGCTGCCTGCGCGAGCGAACGCTCATCCCAGTCACGCCGGTGATTTCCCGGCGGCCCGTGAGAAAGGTCTGAGCGCCATGGCAAGTGGCTGGTTCGAATCCGTTGCCGAGGCGCAGCGGCGCGCGCGCAAGCGGCTGCCCGCTTCCGTCTACAGCGCGCTGACGGCCGGATCCGAGCGCGGTCAGACGCGGGAGGACAACATCGCCGCGTTCTCCGAGCTTGGCTTCGCGCCGCACGTGGCCGGGAACGCGCCCGAGCGCGACCTGTCCACTACCGTCCTCGGCCAGCCCATCTCGCTTCCGGTGATCATCTCGCCGACGGGCGTGCAGGCGGTACACCCGGACGGCGAGGTTGCGGTGGCGCGGGCAGCCGCCGCACGGGGAACGGTTATGGCGTTGAGCTCGTTCGCCAGCAAGCCCGTGGAGGACGTGGTCGCTGCGAACCCCCAGACGTTCTTCCAGATCTACTGGTGCGGTAGCCGGGACCAGATTCTGGCCCGGATGGAGCGGGCGCGGAAGGCCGGCGCCGTCGGCCTCATCCTGACTCTGGACTGGACGTTCTCACACTCACGCGACTGGGGCAGCCCGAAGATCCCGGACCGGATCGACCTGAAGACACTACTGGCGCACGCACCGGAAGCGCTCATCCGTCCGCGCTGGCTCGCCGCCTATGCCAGGACCGGGCGGGCGCCCGACCTGAAGGTCCCCAACATGGCCCTGCCCTACGGGGCGGCGCCGACGTTCTTCGGGGCGTACGGAGAGTGGATGCAGACACCGCCGCCAACGTGGGCGGACGTCGCGTGGCTACGTGAGCAGTGGGCGGCCCCGTTCCTATTGAAGGGAGTGAGCCGGGTCGATGATGCGCGTCGCGCCGTGGACGCCGGGGTAACGGCCATCTCTGTCTCCAATCATGGCGGCAACAACCTGGACGGGACGCCGGCTACGATCCGGGCGCTCCCGGCCGTCGCTGAGGCGGTTGGCAGCCAGATCGAGGTTCTGCTGGACGGTGGTGTGCGCCGCGGCAGCGACGTAGTTAAGGCGCTCGCGCTTGGCGCGCGCGCGGTCATGATCGGTCGCGCTTACCTGTGGGGTCTCGCGGCGGGCGGCCAGGCCGGTGTAGAGAACGTCCTGGATATTTTCAGGAACGGGGTCGATTCCACCCTCCTCGGGCTTGGCCGGTCCGCGGTGCGCGAGCTCACACCGGAGGACGTCCTGATCCCGCCCGGCTTCGTTCGCAACCTCGGGGTTTAGACCGACGCCCGCAGCATCGGCGGATACAGGACGGTGGCCTCCCCGCGCCGGTAAAGCTGCGCTGGCCGGCCTCGTTCGCCCGCTGTCGCGCGGCCCGCTGGTTCGAGGAAACCAGGGGTGCCGGTGACCTTCCGGTGGAAGTTGCGCGGATCGACGGTCGCGCCCCACACGATCTCGTACACACGGCGCAGCTGGCCGACGGTGAACTCAGCTGGGCAGAACGCGGTCGCCAGCGGCGTGTACTCGAGCTTGGCCCGCGCACGCTCCAAGCCATCCGCGAGGATCCGGTCGTGGTCGAACGCCAGCTTCTCGGTGCGGTCGGCGACGGGCAGCCAGCTGGCCGCAGCCGCGTCGCTGCCAGCGCGCGGAGTCGGCAGTTCTGGCGCGAGGGCAAGGTAGGCGACCGTGACGACATGCAGCCGCGGGTCCCGTCCAGGGTCGCCGTAACTCGCAAGCTGCTCGAGGTGCACCTGCTCGGCCGCGTCACGTCCGTGCCCAGGCCGTCCACGATTGAGGTCGAGTCCAGTCTCTTCCAGCAACTCACGGTTCGCGGCGGCATCGAGGCTCTCGTCCGGCCGGACGAATCCCCCTGGAAGCGCAAGCTGGCTCAGGAAAGGCTCGGCCCCGCGGCGAATGAGCAGAACGGTGAGGTCACCCTGCCTGATGGTCAGGACCACGAGGTCAACGGTGACTGCGGCGGGCGGATAGTCGCGCGGATCGTAACCGAGCATGTGGTCAGCTTAGCTTTAATCGTCAAGTTGACGAATAAAGACTCGTCCTTTATCGTCGGTATGACGATTAAGGAGGGTCACATGGCTGACGTCACTAGGTATCCGATGACCAGGCACCTACGCGGCGCACCGACGATGCACGTGCGTCATCTACGGCGTGGCAAGGTGGCGCACGCTGGCACCGGCCAGTCGTTCTTCTTCCGGCCGCTGTCGGCTGTGCTGTCCGAGATACCGGTCGACGACCGAGAACTGGCCGTGCTGTTCCACGCCAGGACCGCCGATTTCCAGGACCTGACGGTACAGGCGAGCGTGACCTTCCGCTTCGTCGATCCGGAGACTGCGTGCGCTCGGATCGACTTCGCGATCGACCCCAGCACCGGCGCCTGGCGCGGCACGCCGCTGGATCAGGTGGGGGGCCTGCTCACCGAGACCGCGCAGCAGCACGTCCTCGGCCTGATCGCGGCCAGCCCGCTGGCGGGCGTGCTGGCCGACGGGGTCAGCCGCGTGCGCGACCGCATTCTGACAGGCCTCACCGCCGACCCGCGGCTGGCCGAGACTGGCATCGCGGTGATCGGCGTCCGGGTCGTCGCAATCCGGCCCGAGCCGGAGGTGGAGAAGGCGTTGCGTACGCCGACAAGGGAGCAGATCCAGCAAGAAGCCGACCGGGCAACCTATGAGCGCCGAGCTGTGGCGGTGCAGCGTGAGCGAGCGATTGCCGAGAACGAGCTTCAGAACAAGATCGAGCTTGCTAAGCGCGAGGCAGAGCTCATCGACCAGAAGGGTGTTAACGCCCGCCGGGAGGCTGAGGAGGAAGTCGCCGCCAGCGGAATCCACGTGGCAGCCGAGGCGAACGGCGAGGTCATGCTCGCCCGTGCTCGCGCCGAGGGCGCGCAGGCGGTCGGTGAGGCGACGGCGGCGGCCGAAGCGGCACACGTTCGCGCCTATCAGGGCCTGCCTCCAGCGATCGTCCTCGCGCTTGCGTTGCAGGAGCTGGCCGGCCAGCTGCCCCAGATCGGCACGCTCGTGCTCAGCCCCGACCTGCTGCAGCCAGTCCTGGCCGCGCTGGGCGCTCCGGCGGGGAGCTCGCGGTCATGACGGAGCCCTCGGCGACACTGGCCTCCTCTGCGACACTGGCCACTCCTCTGCGACACTGCCGCCGCGGGCCGTGCTGATCCATCGCCGGACAGAGCTGACCGGCTTGCTGGAGCGGCACGGCACGCGCGGGCAGGCTGCCTTCTTCCTGCGCTCCCGCGGCCGCCGGATCGAGGACGTCGAGGAACGGCACCAGCGGGTCGGTGGCGCGATCGCTGCCGTAACTGCCGCCATCCCGGACAGGTGGCGCCGTGCCACAGTCGAGCGGGCCGAGCTCTCCAGGTTCGTATTCGAGCCGGGGGACGTCATCGTCGCTGTCGGTCAGGACGGGCTTGTGGCGAATGTGGCCAAGTACCTCGAGGGTCAGCCCGTCATCGGCATCAACCCCGAGCCCGACCGCAATCCGGGCGTGCTGGTCCGGCATTCGCCGGCCGCAGCAGCCATGCTCCTCGCAGCGGCCGGCGCCGGCAAAGTGACGGCTGACCGCTTGTGCATGGCACAAGCGGACACCGACGACGGGCAGCAACTGCTCGCGCTCAACGAGGTCTACGTCGGCCACGCAAGCCATCAGACCGCGCGTTACGTTCTGACGCCGCAGACCGGACCGGCCGAGCAACAGGCGTCCTCTGGCGTCATTATTGGCACCGGCACCGGCGCCACCGGCTGGTGCCGGTCCGCATGGCAGGAGCGGCACAGCCAGCTGGACCTGCCCCGGCCCACCGACGAGCGGCTGGCCTGGTTTGTTCGTGAGGCTTGGCCATCACCGGCGACCGGGACTAGGTGCACCGAAGGCGAATTGCTGGCCGGTCAGGCCATGTCGGTCACCGTGGCGTCGGACGAGCTGGTCCTGTTTGGCGACGGCATCGAGGCCGACTCTGTAGCGCTGAGCTGGGGCCAGACCGTGCGCATTCGGCTGGCAGACCAGACGCTCACGCTCGTGCGCTGACTGCCTGCCGCAGTGTGCGTGCCAGGACATGACGGGACGGCCCCGTGTCGAGTCCCCTGTAGCGGCGTCAGGCGTCCTGCGGCAGGTCCTTGATCATCTGAATGAGCTCGTCACGTCCGTAACCTTGCTGCCTGGCGTACTGGATGAGACTCCGGGCCCGGCTCAGCACCGCACCGCGCTGCGGCGTGCCGGCCACAGTGATTCCACGGCCACGCCGAAACTCAAGCAGGCCTTCGTCGCGCAACACATGCAGTGCTCTCAGCACGGTGTTCTTATTCACGCCAAGCACCGCGGCTAGGTCCTTAGCTAGCGGGAGCCGGTCGCCTGGTCCTGCCTCGCCATCGACGATTGCGCGGCGGATCTGGGCGGCTACCTGGTCGTGCAGTGGCGGCGCGCCCGAACGATCGAGGTTGACTTCGAACATGGTACTAGTCATAGTAGTTCCATGCTGGAGACGGCGCAAGAACCGATGCACGCGCTTGCGCCTGGTCAGCACGCCCTCGACATCGAGGTGCTCTTCGCCGAGGCAAGGCGACGCCGCAAGCGGCGGCGCACAGCCGGCGCGGCGGCGAGTCTGGCGCTGGTTGGCGCGGTGGCCTGCGCTGTGATAGTTGGCAGTGGCGGCCGCGGCGCGGCCGTCCGTGGTGGCGACGGCAGGCAGCCTCCTGTGACAGCCACGTCACGGTCATCCAGGCTGGGGCTGCCGGCCGTGCGGCTGGCCTGGGTCGACAACGGCAACCTGGTCGTTGGTGATCCAGCTACCGAGGCGATGCAGGTTGGGCCTGCGGTGGACGCTAGCTCGTCAGCTCCACCGGTCTCGGTCGCTGGGCAGCTGTACTGGGCCGACGCCAACACCAACGGCGCCCCGATTAGGGATTACGACCTTGCTACGGGCAAGATCCGGTACCTGCCGCGAGGCGAGGCGGTCTTCACCTCAGCCGACGCGCGGCATCTCTACATTGCGCGCAACAGCCGCACGCTCCTTGAAATGCAGGCTGACGGTTCCGGCCGGGCCGTCACGCTCAGGACTCCGGCGGGCTGGTACATGTCCCTGCTCGGGGCGGGCTGGGCGCCAGAGGTGGCGGCAGGCGGCGTGATCGTTTCCTCCAGCGACAATCAAGATTACGTCCCGCCGACCGCCTCGGTAGGCCTCTGGAATCCGGCCACGGAGCAGGTCAAGCGCCTTGGCGTAGGCATCGGGATCTTTGGCGTCTACACACCATCCGGGGCCCGCTACAGCCTGGTCGTCTGGGCGCCCGCGAGCCGAGGCATTGCGGAGGACGACTCGCTGCGGGTCACCAACACTTCGACCGGGGTCACGGTTGCGGTGCGTAGCCCGTTGCATTATGGATTCGTCGCCGCCGGGGCCCCGGCATTCTCGCCCAGCGGGACGCAGCTGGCGGTATTCGTCAGGACCGCCTCGCTTGGCTCAAGTAACGGAATGTCACAGCTTGCAATTGTGAACACCGGCACCGGCGCGGTTCGCCTGGTACGTGGCACGGTGCTCTATACGACGGAGGACGCATTCTGGGCGATGTGGCTGCCAGGCAGTGAGCGGATTCTTGCCGGCGCAATCGGATCTGCGTACGTTGTGGACGCGCGGACGCTCGCGGTCCGTCCGCTCGCGTACTTCCCCAGTCCTGACGGCTTCTCGGCCGTCGTGCTGCCTAATCGTCGCTAGTCTCGGCGCCGGGCATGACGGCTGTCATGGCCAGATCGTGATCGTTGAGTAAGTCAGAGTTTCATTGCGCTTGGCAGTATGGACCTATGACTGATGGGGCTATCACAGAAACGAGTACGCCCGGCGGGGCTCAGTCGGCCAGCAGTGAAACGCCACTGGCCGTCGACCTAACTGGAATCCACAAGAACTTCGGGCATGTGCGTGCCGTCGACGGCGTCGACCTGAAGGTCGTCTCTGGCGAGATCGTAGCCATCCTCGGCCCGAACGGCGCCGGCAAGACCTCGACTATCGACATAATCCTTGGTCTGTCGCAGCCGAGCGCCGGGCAGGTGTCGGTGTTCGGTATGCACCCGCGGCAGGCCATCTCGCGCGGCCTGATATCGGCTGTCATGCAGACCGGCGGGCTACTGCGCGACCTGACGGTCGCCGAGACGGTCGAATACACGGCTAGCCTGTTCGCCCAGTCGGAGTCGACGAAGGAAGTGCTCAGCCGGGCCGGGATTAGCCAGATAGCGGACCGGCGGGTCGGCAAGTGCTCCGGCGGCGAGCAACAGCGGCTGCGCTTTGCGATGGCCCTGATTCCCGATCCGGAGCTGCTTGTCCTAGACGAGCCAACCACCGGCATGGACGTGGAAGGGAGGCGGGACTTCTGGGCAGCGATCCGCAAGGATGCCGAGCAGGGCCGGACCGTCCTGTTTGCCACGCACTACCTGGAGGAGGCCGACGCCTACGCCGACCGAATCGTCCTGCTGCGGCATGGCCAGATTGTGGCGGATGGAACGGCCTCTCAGATCAAGGCGAAGTCAGCTGGGCGGACCGTGCGAGCGACGCTAGACGACGCCAATGAGGCAATCCTGCGGGACATCCCCGGCGCCGACACAGTCGAGGTGCGTGGTGAGACAGTCCTGATCCATTCCAGCGACAGCGACGCGGTCGCCAGGTACCTGCTGACGAGGACCTCCGCACGAGACCTTGAGATCACAGCGCGCGGTATCGAAGAAGCGTTCCTCGCCCTGACCGGTGACGGTGCCCAGCCGACCGCCTCAAGCACAGGAGCAATCTGATGAGCACAGCGTCATCGACCGTCGGGCCCGACATCAGCCGCCGCCGAGCTCCTGGCCTGGGCGGCTTCAATCTCACCGCACTGAAGCTTGAGATCCGCCGCCTGACTCGCAACCGGCGCACGATCATCATCTCGATCGTTCTCCCCGTTGTGTTCTTCCTGTTGTTCGGGCTGAACAAGGCCTATGACAGCCTGCCTTCTGGTAACGGCAACGTGGCCGCGTTCGTGTTGATCAGCCTGGCCCTTTACGGTGCGGTCCTTGCGACGTCTTTCGCCGGGGCGATGGTGTCCATCGAGCGATCGCAGGGCTGGAGCAGACAGCTGCGGCTCACGCCGCTGTCGCCGGTCGCCTACATCAGCATGAAGGTTCTGACCGCGCTGGTACTCGGCGCCTGCTCGGTCGCGGCCGTCAACATTGCGGGGATCGTCACGCACAAGGCATCCATGCCGGTCGGGATCTGGATCGCGACCATGTTCTCCGTGTGGATCGGATCGCTGCTCTTCGCCGCCTTCGGCCTATTCCTCGGCTACCTGCTGCCGGCCGAGAACGTCCTGCAGTTGCTGGGCCTGATCCTGGCGCTGCTGTCCTTCGCAGGCGGCTTGTTCATCCCGATCAGCCAGTTCGCTGTCGGGGTCCGGGACGTCGCCAAGTGGACGCCGCTGTATGGGCTCAATCAGCTCGTGCATACGCCGCTGCTCGGTAACGGCGTCGACTGGACGTGGGTCGTCAACGTGCTGGCGTGGCTGGCCATCTTCGCCGGTGGCGCAATGTGGCGGATGCGCAGGGACACCGCGCGGGGCTGACGGTCCTCGACAACGGCGGGGCCGATCTAGGAAGATCGTCTGATCTGCCCCGCCCGAAGGACGATCATGAAGCTAGACAACGTGTTCATCGTTGGGGTGCAGGTCAGTCAGGCCTGGAATGTCCTGACCGATCTGGATCTCATCGCGCCGTGTATGCCCGGGGCTGCGCTGACCGGCCTCAATGACGGCGTCTACTCGGGCAAGGTGAAGATCAAGGTCGGCCCAATCACCGCCGAGTACGCCGGCACCGCGCAGTTCACCGAGAAGGACGATGCGAGCTACCGTGCGGTGATCGATGCCCGCGGCCGGGACACGCGCGGCAACGGCAATGCGACGGCCGTCATCTCGGCCGAGTTGCGACCGGACGGCGACAGCACGGTGGTCATCGTCACCACGGATCTGACCATCGCCGGCCGGATCGCGCAGTTCGGCAGCGGCATGATCAAGGAAGTGTCCGCGACGCTGCTCGGCCAGTTTGTGACGTGCCTGGAAGCCAAGCTCGGTGCCGGCTTGCCCGTGGCCACCAACGCGGATACGCGGGCGGAATCTGAATCCGCGTCCGCTAGCGCGAGCGAGGCTGGCGCTGCGCCAGCAGCGGCCGGGATTGCTACGACGAGCGCGCCGAGCGACGAGACTCCTGCCGTGCGGACGCCAGCCACGGCTGACCTTGCCGCAACGACCGACCTCGCAGCGACCGACCTTGCCGCAACGACCGGCCGGGCCGCTACGGCTGAGCCTGCCACCACCGTTGGCCTTGCCGAGACGGCTTCCTCTGCGGTCGCTGCTGATCCCGCCGCTGCTGGCCCCGGCGCTGATGATCCCGCCGCTGCTGGCCTTGCAGCGGTTGCGTTCGGCGCCACGGCTGGCCCTGGCGCGGAACTTGCTGCCGAGCCGGTCCCGATCGATCTCATCGGCCTCGCTGGCGGTGCGATTACCAAGCGGCTCGCGCCAGCCGTGCTGGGACTTGTGGTGTTGGGCCTGGTCATCTACCTGGCGGTCCGCTGGTAGCTGGGGCCAGGGCCGCGCTGTTCTGATTTTGCGCGCTAGTAACACGCCGCGACTTTCCGTGACACTGCTGCACGATCCCGGTACTTTGGCCCTGTCCGGGGCGTATCTGGCGCGCCACCCGCAACGAGCTGTCCGGCTTTCGCGTCTTTAGTCACGTCACTGTCAGGCGACGGTGCCAACTACATCGGTCTAACTGAGCGAGCAGGTCGGCGGCGAGCCGGCCAAGGGGAGTCATGCCAGAGCCAGCCGACCGGGGCCAGCGCTACGTGCCAGGTCTCGACGGGCTGCGGGCAATCGCTGTCCTCGCCGTCATCGCGTATCACGTCGGGCTCGGGTGGGCACAGGGCGGACTGCTTGGCGTCGGCATCTTCTTCACCCTGAGCGGTTACCTGATTACCGACCTCCTGATGGCTCAACAGGCGGCGACCGGCCGCCTTGCGCTAGTGAACTTCTGGCAACGACGGGCGCGCCGCCTCCTTCCGGCGCTGTTCGTGATGCTCGCTGTGGTGGCCGGCTGGGTCGCGTTGCTTCAGCGCAGCCAGCTTCCGGCCCTGCGCGGCGCGATGGCGGCTGCCATGGGCTACGTCAGCAACTGGTGGCTCATCGGCCACAACGCGTCGTACTTCGCCCGATTCGGTCCGCCCTCACCGCTCGGCCACTTGTGGTCTCTCGCGGTAGAGGAGCAGTTCTACCTGATCTGGCCATGGCTGATCCTGGCGGGCCTTGCGCTGACCCGCGGTAAAGATGACGCATCCCGTCGGCACTGGCTCGCCCGCGCATCTCTTTTGCTGGCCGCGATCTCGGCGGTGTTGATGGCGCTGCTGTATCACCCTGGCTATGACCCGACGCGGGTCTACGACGGCACTGACACTCGGGCCTTCGCGTTGCTCATCGGGGCGGCACTCGCGTTCGCCCTGCCGAGCCGACTAATGCCAGCCCAGCCGCCGCGCAATGGCCGGCTGCTGCTGGACGGCATAGGTGTGGCCGGCCTGGTCGTTATCGCGGTGATGATCTGGCGGACGGGCCAGTACTCGCCGTTCCTGTACCGAGGCGGCATGGTGCTGCTCGCGCTGGCTACTGGCGCCGTCGTGCTGGCCGTGGTCGCCCCGGCGGGCCGCCTGGGGCAGGCGCTCGGCTGGGCCCCGCTGCGCTGGATCGGGGTCCGGTCTTACGGCATCTACCTGTGGCACTATCCGATCATCGTGCTAACGACTCCGGCCGATGGCCAGGAGACCCCGATCCGAGCCACCCTTCAGGTGGCCGCCAGCGTCGCAGCAGCGGCGTTGTCCTGGACATTCGTTGAGGAGCCGATCAGGCGCGGCGCCATCGGCCGCTGGATCAGGCAACTGCGATCGGGGGCGAGCACGGCCGCGCGGCGAGGCTGGGCGATAGTGGGAATCGCCTCCGGCGCATTAATTCTGGCCGTAGCCGCGCTCGCCGGTGCTATCCCAGCCGCGTCGGCCGGGCCCGCGGTAGCCACAAGTAGCGCGTCAGTGCAGACCGGTGCGTCCACGGCGGGTGCGTCCACCTCGGACGCCTCTACTTCCGGCGCGGCCAGTGCAGGCGCCTCAGCCGGCCAGTCGCTGGCCAGGGGAGCGAAACCGGCAGTGCCGCTCACGACTTACTGCCACTCGGTCGTGCACTTCGGCGATTCGACGTCCGACGGGCTGGTGTCGGCCGATTACCTGCCCAATCCGGCCCAGCGGATCAGTGCGCAATATGCGGACGTCGGAGTGAGAAGCACGCGGTTCGAGATCGCGGGCGGCACGTCGATCGTCGAGACGATAAAGAACGAGCCGAACACGTACACCGTGGCCCAGCGGCTGGTGCGCGCCGGCTATCACGGTTGCTGGGTGCTGGCGCTCGGCACGAATGACACCGCCGACGTCGCAGTCGGATCGAACGTCGATCTGGCGGCGCGAATCCAGCGAATGATGTCGGTGATCAATGGGCAGCCGGTCCTGTGGGTCAACGTGCGATCCCTCCTGCACAGCGGCCCGTACTCGGAACGAAACATGCAGGAGTGGGACAACGCATTGCTCCGGGCCTGCCGTCGTTACCCGAACATGCGCGTGCTCAACTGGGCGGCACTAGTCCACCCGCGATGGTTCATCTTCGACGGCGTCCACTACACCTCAGCGGGCTACGTTCAGCGATCCGCGCTCATCGCCGGGGGGCTCGCGGAGGCGTTCCCGGCGACATCATCGGTTGCGCGGCTGCCGACTATGGCTCAGCGCATGCTCGCCGCGCAGGCTCGGGACAACTGCGTGGTCTACTGACCCCGTTCCCATCATTAATCGGGCGGCAGGATCTCGGCCAGATTGAACCTCACCGGCTCTTCGAGCTGGGCGAAGCCGCAGGACGCGGGGTCGCGGTCGTCACGCCAGCGGATCCACTGTGCCGTGTGCCGGAACCGTGTGCCCTCCATGTGCTCGTAGCGGACCTCGGCCACGCGCTCGGGCCGCAGCGGCACGAAGGACAGGTCCTTCCCGGCGTTCCACCTGCTGCCCTCGGCCTCCCGCGGATGCCTGACGCCCCCGGACGGGACCTCGCCGCCCCAGTTCCACGGGTGCCCCTCGAAGCTTGTGACCAGCGGCTGGACCTCGTTGAATAGCTGGCGGCGCATGGCCATGGAGAACGCGCCGACGACGCCGACGCTGGCTAGGCGGCCAGCCTCGTCGTAAAGGCCGAGCAGCAGCGAGCCGATCGCGTCCGGACCGCTCTTGTGCACGCGGTAGCCAGCTACCACGCAGTCGGCGGTGCGCTCGTGCTTGATCTTGAACATCACGCGCTTGTCCGGCTGATAGGTCACGCTGAGCGGCTTAGCCACCACGCCGTCCAGGCCCGCGCCCTCGAACTGGCTGAACCAGCGGACGGCGGTGTCTCTGTCCTGGGTCGCGGGTGTGACGTAGACCGGCGCCGCCGCCTTGGCCAGAGCCGTCTCCAGAAGCGCGCGACGACGTTCGAAGGGGAGCTGCGTGCAGTCGTCGTCGCCGAGCGCGAGCAAGTCGAACGCAACGAATGACGCTGGTGTCTGGCTGGCCAGCAGGCGCACCCGGCTGTCAGCCGGATGGATCCGCTGGAGCAGCGCCTCGAAGTCGAGCTTGCGATCGTCGGCGTCGGGGATGACGATCTCTCCGTCGATAACGCACCGCTCGGGGAGATTGGCTAGCAGAGCGTCGACAACCTCGGGGAAATACCTGGTCATGGGGCGCTCGTTCCGGCTGCCGATCTCAACCTCGCCACCGTCGCGGAAGATGATCGACCGGAACCCGTCCCACTTAGGCTCGTAGCTCATCGCGCCGGCCGGGATCTCCTTGACGGACTTGGCGAGCATTGGCGCGACGGGCGGCATCACGGGCAGATCCATCGCCCCATCATGGCCGAAGTAGCGATCAGATTCTCATGGCCCCTGCCAATGCCAGTCAGAGCAAGCTCAGAAGGTCGCCGCCGAAGCTTGGGATGTGGCCGGCGAAGAGAGCTGGCACCTCGACCAAGGAGGCTGACGTGAACTGGCTCTGGATCAACATCCCGCTGATGGCGGTGTTCTTCCTGGCGGTGACCGGGATCCCGCTATGGCTGGTGTTCAAGCACCCGGACCGCAGGCCGGCCCAGCAGGGTCAGGTACTGCCAGACTCCGTCCCCGCGCGGCAAGGCGTCTTGCAGCCCGTGCCGATCGCAAGGACCGCACGTGGCGGCTACCCGGTGCCCAACCTGGTCCAGGCGCGCCGGTAGCTGGCCCTCCTGCACCACCGGCCGAGTCCACGCCGGGCTCGGCCGCTCCCATGTCTGCCGGCTACTACAAGCTGGATTAGCCGTCCTGATATGAAGGCATTAACGTCTTCGAGCTCGCGCAAGGGAGCCTGTCCATGAAGGTGCCGCTGACTATCGGTGACTACCTCAGCCGCGCGACGGCCGTCTACGGCGACCGGACTGCAGTCGTCGACGAGCCTTCGACCGCGGGATCGTTTGGCACGCTCACCTACCGTGAGCTGGGCAGCCGCGCGCGCGGTATGGCAGTGGCGCTCGACCGGATGGGTGTCGAAGAGGGCGAGCGGGTCGCGATCGTGAGTCCGAACGCGGCCAGGTTCCTGATCTCGTACTTCGGCGTCAGTGCTTACGGCCGGATCCTGGTGCCGATCAATTACCGGCTCAACGCCGACGAGATCGGCTACATCATCGACCACTCCGGCAGCTCCGTGCTTCTCGTGGACCCGGAGTCGGAGGAGAGCCTGCGCGGCATCGGCGCGAAGCACAAGATCGTTCTGGACGGCGCGGCTGACGCGGAGCTGTTCGCGCCGGCAGCCGACGGGGCGGGGCCGGCCGAGTGGGCCGCCGACGAGGACGCGACGGCGAGCATCAACTACACCAGCGGGACGACGGCCAGGCCCAAAGGCGTCCAGCTCACCCACCGCAACTGCTGGCTGAACGCCGCCATCTTCGGCTGGCACACGGCTGTGACCGACCGCGATGTATTCATGCACACGTTGCCGATGTTTCACTGCAACGGCTGGGGAATGCCGTACGCGGTCACTGGCATGGGCGTGCCGCAGGTGGTGGTGCGCAAGATCGACGGTGAGGAGATCCTGAGCCGGATCGAGTCGCATGGCGTGACCTTGCTCTGCGGCGCCCCAGCCGTGGTCGCCGCGATCCTGACCGCAGCCGCGGACCGGCGTGCCGCCGGGCGCGTGATTCCCGGCGCCGGCACTGTGCGGATCGTCGTCGCCGGAGCTCCGCCGCCGTCGAAGACCATCGAGCGCGTCGAGACGGAGCTGGGCTGGGAGTTCATACAGATCTACGGGCTGACCGAGACCGCGCCGCTGCTGACCATCAACCGCGCGGTCGCCGAGTGGGACGGCATGGAGTCGGCCGAGCGCGCCCGGCTCCAGTCCCGCGCCGGCGTGCCAGCCGTGGGCGTGTATATCAGGACCGACGAGGACGGCGAGGTGCAGGCCCGGTCCAATCACGTGTTCGCTGGCTACTGGGAGCAGCCTGAGGAGTCCGCGAGGGCGCTGGAGGACGGCTGGTTCCACACCGGAGATAAGGGTCACATCGAAACCGGCGATTACCTGGTGATCTCGGACCGGAAGAAGGACGTCATCATCTCCGGCGGCGAGAACGTCAGCTCAGTCGAGGTTGAGGACTGCCTGTATCAGCACGCGGCGGTCGCCGAGGCTGCCGTGATCGGTGTGCCGGACGCCAAGTGGGGCGAGACGGTAAAGGCACTGGTCGTGCTCCGGTCTCCCGATAGCGCCACGGAAGCCGACCTGATTGCGCACTGCCGGTCGCGGCTGTCCCACTTCAAGTGCCCGACGTCGGTCGAGGTGCGCGAGGCCCTGCCGCGAACTGCCACGGGCAAGCTGCAGAAGTTCAAGCTGCGCGAGCCCTACTGGACCGGCCGCGACCGCAAGGTCAACTGAGCCGGGCCGGTTATCGCGGCTAGGCGGCGGCGGGTGGTGAGTTGCTGGCCGGCTCAAAACGGCTGCTGGCTCTGGCTCGCCGCCTCGCCGCGGGCCACGATCTCCTGCACGATGGTGGTCTTGGCGTCGGCGTAGTGCTGGACGTGCCGCCAAGTGCGCTGCGCCAGGTCGCGCTTGACCCGGAGATACAGCGCTCGGTCGGTGTCGTTCGCACGCAGCCAGTCGCGGAAAAGCAGCATCCGGCCAATCTCGCTCGCGCCCACACTGAAAACGTGCAGGTTAATGTCAGTATCCGGGCCCTTGAACATACGGTGCTCGAACCAGTCTGGCTCGCGCACCCGCAAGATGTACCCAGCTGCCTCGAGCCGCGGTACATATGCCTGCTCGTCAGCCGAGTCCGGCACGGCCAGGACGATGTCGATGATCGGCTTGGCGGCAAGGCCTGGGACCGAAGTAGACCCGGCGTGCTCGATGAGGACGGCCGACTCGCCGAGCGCCGCGCGGATCCGTCCTGCCTCGCGTGCGAACAGCGCTGGCCACGAGGCATCGTAGTCGGCCAAGGTGATGGTGGCGTTGTGCGGCGTCACCTTGCCGATCATGTGCCGCTGTACCTCCTCGTCGCTGATCAGGTGCGTGTCGGTCGTGTCGTTCGCGTCGGGCATGACGCCGGATGGTACTTCGTTTCAGCGGATCGGTGCCACGCGGCGCCACTGCGACAGCCGGACGAAAGTGCTGGCAGTTCAGGCGCCGGGGAGCTGGAAGTGCCAGATGACCAGTCCCAGGCAGGTGCCGGCCGCCCGCGGCGCCGACGGCAGGTAGTCCATCAGTGACCACGGCCAGTCCTGCCAGTCGCCGACCCCGGTGGCGGGCTCGGGCAGCGGTCCTGTCGGCTGCATCGTGCCCGGCTCCTCGCATCGCCTGACCTCCAAGCCGGCGCTCAGTGCCGCCCGCAGGTAGTCGCCGAGCCGATGCCGGTAAGTGGCGGCGATGCATAGTTCGCCCGCCGGGCCGCGTGCTTTGATCACCGAGCCGCGGGTGACCAGCTCGTGATGTATATCCGAGATGATCAGGTCCCCGCCGGGACGCAGCACGCGGGCGAACTCTGCCAGCACCGGCTGAAGCCGGGGCACGTGGACGAGAGCGAGTGCGCAAACAATGACGTCCACAGAGTCATCAGGCAGCGGCAGTTGGTCCAGCGCAGCGAGGCGGAAATCGCCATCTGGGACACGCCGCCGCGCGTGGACGAGCATGTCCGGTGAGCTGTCGACGCCGATGACCTGATGGCCTGCCTTGGCGAGGAACTCCGCGAAACGGCCGGTTCCGCACGCGGCGTCTAGCGCCACGCCAGGCTGCCGGCCGCTGAGGTACTCGGCCACGACTGGCTCGTCGACAGCGAACAGCCCGCCCCCCGCTTCGGCGTCATAGGTGGCGGACTGCTGCTTGTAGGCGGTGACGGTACTGACGGTCTCGGCCAGCACACCACGGTCCTGCAGCTTCTTGTCGTCCAGCAGGCGTCGAATCTCGGCCAGCCGGATATCGACGAATGCGCGGTCGTGGTCCCCGGCCCAGGCGTCCAGCAGTGCGATGCCTTCGAGGCCGAGCAGATACGCGAGCGGGTCCTGATAGATCACGAAAGCTGACGTTAATGAGGGCAGGAGTTGATCGCATTTGGTTTTCCAGCGCGGTGCTCTGGTCTGGGGATGGCGCCATGACCTACAAGGCCTATCGAGCATCTCGGCAAGGCCTCCCAGAGTCGTGCTTGGTCCGTCACGCGTTAGTCAGTTACCTCACTTGACATCATCGCTGCCGGCGTGCAGTACTGAGTTAGGTAACTAACTCGTAGTGGAGGGGCGCACCATGGAGTCACCACTCGGACAGGTTGTGTCAGTCGGCGACTCTCGCCTCATCCTGCGATCCCGGCTGGGCGCGCTGACGCTTCTGCTGCTGTGCTCCGTGCAATTCCTCGACATCGTCGACGCGTCGATTGTCAACGTCGCCCTGCCGTCAATCCAACGCAACCTGCACTTCTCCCAGCAGAACCTCCAGTGGGTAGCGAGCGGCTACATCCTCACCTACGGGGGATTTCTGCTGCTCGGGGGACGCCTCGCCGACCTGCTCGGGCGCCGACGCATGCTAGTCATCGGACTCACCCTGTTCGCCGTGGCCTCGCTGACCGCCGGACTGGCCAGCACCTCAGGCTTGCTCGTCGTCGCCAGGCTCGGTCAAGGCATCGGTGCCGCGCTCATGGCACCCGCGGCTCTTTCCCAACTCACGACAACCTTCCGTGAGGGCAAGGACCGCAACACGGCACTCGGAGCCTGGGGGGCCATCAGCGGAGTGGCCGCCGCGGCCGGCGTCTTCCTCGGCGGCCTGCTCGCCCAGGGCCCCGGCTGGCGCTGGGTCTTCTTTATCAATCCTCCGATCTGCGCTCTGGTGCTCGTCGGAGCGCTGGTACTGCTCAGAAATGACTCAGCAGCCGCGGGCCGAGACTCGACGTTCGACGCCCAGGGCGCGGCGCTGATCACGGGCGGCATGCTGCTCCTCGTGTACTCCCTGGTCCGCGCACCGGCCGTGGGCTGGGGCTCGGTCCAGACCATCCTGACGCTGGCTGGATCAGCCGTCCTGGTCACCGCGTTCGCCTTTAACGAACTCCGAAGCCGCCATCCCCTGCTCCCGTTGGCCGTTCTTCGGGTGAAAGGGCTCGTGGCCGCTGACCTGACCCAGCTGATCTCTTTCGCCGGGTTCTTCTCGATGTTCTTCTTCGTCACCCTGTACATGCAGGAGGTCCTGCACTACTCGCCCCTCAAGGCCGGTGCCGCCTACCTCCCCATCACGGCCGGCTTTGCCGCCGCGGGAGCCATCGCATCACAGCTCATCACCCGCATCGGCAGCCGCCCCGTGGTCGTGGCGGGCTGCCTGGTGGCGGCGGCCGGGATCTTCTACCTGTCGCGTGTACCGTTGCACGGCTCGTACGTCACCGATGTGCTCCCGGGGTTCCTGGTGATGTCGCTTGGCGCGGGATCGGTGTTCGTATCGGTCGCCGCCGCTGCTAACGCTGGTGTTCCCGGTGACAAGGCGGGCCTCGCAGCGGGACTGCTCAACGCCTCCCAGCAGGTCGGCAGCGCCCTGGGCCTGGCCATCCTGTCGGTCCTGGCGATTACCCGCACCAGCGAGCTGATCATGGCCAAGGCATCGCCAGTCGTCGCGCTGGATGCCGGATACCACCGGGCTCTGCTCGTTGGCGGCCTCTTGATGGCCCTGGCCGCCCTCATCGCACTTCGTATCGGCAACACCCGCGCGGCGGCCCCGCTGGTCTTGGTGGACACCGAGCCGACCCGGGAGCAGGTCGTCCGGTAGCCGTCCAGCGGCGCGCTCCCCAGAGCCGACGGGAGCGCATCTGACGTCAGAACTTTATAGTGGTAGTGAGATGACTAACTCATTGGAACGCAAGCTGGAAGGTCCGGCTGAGCAGCCACCCGGGAAGCGGCAGCGGCTCATCGCCGCCGCAAGCCAGCTGCTCCACCAGCAGGGCGCTGAAAAGACGACGCTGGCCGACATTGCACAAGCCGCGGACGTGCCCGTCGGCAACGTCTACTACTACTTCAAGACCAAAGACGACATCATCGCCGCGGTCGTCGAAGCTCACGTCGAGCAGTCCAAGGCGGCGCTCGCCTCGATCGACAGCAGTCACCGCTCACCAAAGAGCAGATTGAAGGCTCTCGTCGGCGCGTACGCGGATCAAAGTCAGCTCATCGCGGTGCACGGATGCCCGCATGGAACCCTCTGCTCAGAGCTGGACAAACGCCCTGGCCCCCGCGACTTCGCGGTCGCGGAGCTGATGCGCGTCCCCATCGAGTGGGCCGAGGAGCAGTTCCGGGCAATGGGCCGGCGCGACGCACATGACCTCGCTGTAACTCTCATCGCCGCATATCAAGGAAGCGCGCTACTCTCCAACACGTTCCGGGACCCAGAGATCCTTGTCCGCGAAGCGCGTCGTCTCAACCGCTGGATCGACACGCTCTGATGAGTCAATTTCGGCGGCGTTGCGCGTGACGGACTGGTATCTCGGCGGCGCGAAACGGTCACTGTGGCTTGTCCCGCCGACGGTAGAGATTTCGACGCTGATACTCGGCAGCAGGCCACGGGTACTGGCTAGAGCGGGGTTACCTGGGCGCGTACGCTAGCGCTAGTTGCCGCCCGGCATGGGACAGGGCGATCAGATGCAGGCTCGGGCGGTCTCTGTATCAGGCGACGGCCCCAGGCCAGACGCGGACGATGCGAATAATGGGGCCAGAGGGCCTGGGCCAAGCCCCAGGTCAAGCGCCAGCGCAGCAAGCGGGCGCGAGGATCGAGCATGGCTCGCTGCCCGGATAGTTCGTAGCTGCCAGCCGTGCGAAGGTCGAGAATCAGATTCTCTCGCATCGACTCCACCTCGTGCACGCTGCCGCAGTTATGGCAAAGATATGCGACGTCTGTCATTGGGCTCCGCCCGAAAGGTTAGCTCGCGTCTGCAGGCGGTCAGGAAAAACTCCGGACCCTTTCCACAGTGACGACGCGTCGCTGCTGTAGCTGCCGGGGTCCGGAGCAACACCTCGACAGTACGCTGTGGCCGCGCCCGAAGATAGGGCAAGCCGACGCAGATCATCAACCTGTGCCGAAGGATGCGGCACGCGTGTGGCCTAGGTGCCGCATGCCGAGGCTATGAGCTGCCGAGGGTCGCCGCAGCTGATCGCGGGCCGGGTCGCGGTGGTTTGCGCGAGGACGGGTTGCGATTCGCAGTCGCCAACGTTTACGCCCGCCGAACGCTCCGGCCTTCGTGAACTTCGCGACGCGGATTGGCGGACAGGGAGACTGACGGCGCCAGCTCGACTGATGATCGCTTCCGTGCCAGAGCCGAGGGGAGTAATCTCCGCTCTGGTCGCTGTCCGGCAGATTTGGGCAACCCAACGCAGAAAGGGCCCGCCAATGACGAGTTCGGATAGTTCCGGATCCCTGCCGGGCGGCGCGGAGCCGTCGGTTATCGCAATCGAGCGGCGCGGTATCGAGCACGTTCCGCAAAGCGAGCGCTGGGGGAAGCCGAGCGGCTTGTTCTGGATGTGGGCTGGCGCTGTCTGGAATGTGGAGTTTGTCGTCTATGGCGCGCTGGCAGTCATTGTGTTCGGGCTCTCGTTCCCCCAGGCCATTCTCATCACCGTGATCGGCAACCTGTTCTATGCCCTCACGGGCCTTGCCAGCCTGCAGGGTCCGGCCGCTGGCACAACGACCTTCGGCATCAGCCGCGCCCCGTTCGGGCCGAACGGAAACCGGCTGCCATCGTTCTTCAACTGGGTCACGCAGGTCGGATTTGAGATCGAGGGCATCGCCCTCATTGTCTTTGCGGCGATCCTGCTCACGACCAAGGCCGGCTTCACTGCCGGGACCGCCGCGAAGGTCATCTTCATCATTCTGGCCGTGCTGATCCAGGCGGTTCTGCCGCTACTGGGGCACGCCGCCGTGCTGAAGGTGCTGCGCTGGCTGGCGATCCCGTTCGTCGTTCTGTTCGCGGTGATGGCTGCGCTGACCACATCGAAGGTCAACCTGCACGTGCCCGCTCACGGAGCGAGCTGGGGTGCCCTGACGATCTTCCTCGCCTTGGTGATTGCGGCCGGCGGCCTGGGCTGGACCGAGAACGCGAACGACTATTCGCGGTACCTGCCACGCACCGCGGACAAGAAGGGGATCGTGCTGGCTGTCGCGCTGGGCGGGGCCATTCCGTCAGCGCTCCTAGAGATCCTGGGCGCGGCGATCGCGACTGGCGTGTCCAGCGCGACTACGCCGAACGGCCTTGTCTCCGGATTCCCTGGCTGGTTCGTGTGGCCATACCTCATCTTCGCCATCGTGCAGCTATTCGCCATCAACACGCTCGACCTGTATTCGTCCGGCGTGACGCTGCAGAGCCTGATTCCGAAGCTCAAGCGGATACATTGCGTGGCGATCGACACCGTAATCTGCGGCGCGTTCGCCGCGTACGCCGTGTTCTCCAACAAGTTCTACGGGCTCCTAGCCGACTTCCTGCTGTTCATCATCTTGTGGCTTGGACCCTGGTGCGCGATCTACCTCGTGGACAGTTACCTGCGCAAGAACCGGTATGACTACGACGGACTGCTGAACGAACGTGGCGGGCGCTATTACCGCAACGGCGGATTCCACTGGCCGGCGATCATCGCGCAGGTGATTGGCATGGTCGCCGCCGCACTCTGGCTCAACGCCTTCTCGACCTCGGCCCTGTCCTATGTCGGTCCGCTCGCCAGCCGGCACGGCGGTCCGTTTGGCTCAGATTTCAGCGTGTTCATCGGGCTGCTTGTCGGCGGCGTCCTGTACTACCTGCTGGCGGGCCGCGCCGTCCGAGCCGAGGGTGAAGCGACCCCGGAGGCCGCGGTCGTCTAGGCGCTCGGCCGGCTCAGCCGGGTGCGATGCCGGTCAGCTCAAACCTGTCGACGTCTACGAGGCCGCGATCTGTGATCCGGAGTTCCGGGATCACGGACAATCCCAGGAAGCTTAGATGCATGAACGGCGTCGCGATGCGCACGCCGAGCTCGGCGGCCGTCACGTGCTCGAGGTGCTCGACCGCGGCCGCGATGGCAGGAGCCGCAGCGTCGCTCATCAGCCCTGCGATCGGCAGCGGTACCTCGCCGATGACGCGGCCGTCCAGCACTGCCACTTGTCCGCCGCCGAGTTCGGCCAGTCGGGCGACTGCCACGGCCATCTCGGCCGGCCCGGCAGGCCCGAGTTCGCCCACCACCATGCAGTTGTGCGCGTCGTGCGCCACTGTGGAGGCGATCGCGCCGCGGCTTAGACCGAAGCCGTACACATAGCCGAGCCCGATCCGGCCGGTACCCAGATGGCGCTCGGCGACGGCGATCCTGGCCACCCCTGCAGCGGGATCCGTTACGTCGAGGACCAGGTGCCTGGTGGTCAGCGTGTCCTGATGGATGCCGATGACCTTGGCCTGGCCGCCAGCCGGCGGATCGAGCGCGAACGCCTCGGCTGCTGGCAGCTCGGCCAGGTGCACCGAGTCACGCATCCACGCCGGTGCGGGCACAGCGGGCACAGCACCGGTAACAATCTGACCGTGCTCGGCCACTAGCCGACCTGCTTGATAGACGCGCGCGGGCCGCATTTCAGCAAAAGAGTCGAAACACAGCACATCGGCCTGATAACCCGGCGCGAGCCAGCCGAGGTGATGGAAATTGTGGTACTGGGCCGGGTTCGACGTCGCCAGCACCAGGGCGTCCTCAACGCTCGCGCCGTGAGCTATCGCCAGGCGCACGCAGTCGTTCATGTGGCCTTCGGTCAGGATCGTGTCAGGCTCTCGGTCGTCGCTGCACAGGGCGATCCGCTCAGTTCCATGCCGCAGCACGGTCGGGATCAGATCGGCCAGGTTCTTGCTCGCCGACCCCTGCCTGACGAAAATCCACATCCCCTTGCGGCGCTTCTCCTCGGCTTCCGCCAGCAGCGTGCACTCGTGGTCAGACTCGATGCCGGCCGCCAGATAGGCGTCCAGCGCAGGCCCGGTGAGGCCCGGCGCGTGGCCGTCTACTCGGCGGTCGCCCGCTGCGGCGATCTTGGCGAGCAACTCCGCGTCCCCGGCGACGACGCCAGGAAAGTTCATGACCTCGGCGACGCCGATGGCGCCGTGCACGGCCAGCAGCTCGCGCACCTCAGCAGCGTGTACCTGCGCACCAGGGCTCTCGAACGGTGAGGCAGGCACGCAGCTTGAGGCGCAGATCCCGAACGTGAACGGCAGGCCAGCCGCGGCGGCGGCGAGAGCGCCCACGCCTCTTACTCCGAATACGTTCGCCAGTTCGTGTGGATCGGCGGCGACGGCCGTAGTCCCCAGGGGCAGTACTGCGCGGACGAACTCATCGACCCACAGCTTAGTGGATTCCAGGTGCATGTGCGCGTCGATGAAACCTGGCGTCAAGGCCGCACCGGACACGTCCACAACAGTGCGCGCTGCACGCGGCCCCCAGCCCGCAATCATGCCGTCGGCGATTGCGAGATCCTCCCGCACCCATTCGCGAGTGCCGGGCACGAAGACCCGTCCACCGGTGAGCAACACGTCCGCGGGCTCGTCACCACGCGCTACTGCCAGCAGATGGGGCGTCCCCCTGCGTGGTGGCATGGTCACCTCCGGCTCTGCGGGCGGCTGGGCCGAGCCCATCACCAGGATTTCCCAGAGTTTACGACCGTGGTCCTAGGCCTGGCGACGGCCCCGTTGCTTGCCGTGCGCGGCGCGCCTACGAGAGATTGTCAGCATGGCCGCCGACTTGCTCACGCAGTTCAACGAGTTGCCAGCGGCAACCGCGCGTGCGGAACTGCTCGACTGCTGTACCTCGCCGCACTGGGCCGACCGCATGACCGACGGCCGGCCCTTTGCGACGCTCGAGGATGCGATCAGCCTCTCGGCGGCGCTCGTCGGGGCGATGACGGCAGCTGACCTGTCGGCGGCGCTGGCCGGTCATCAGCGGATCGGCGCGCCGCGTGAGCCAGAGCGCGAGCCAGACGGCGAGCCCAAGCGTGGGCCGGACCGATCAGCGAGATGGTCGCGGCAGGAACAGGCACTGGTCAGCACGGCCGATGCGGGAGCGAGCCGTGAGCTAGCGGAGGCCAACCTGGAGTACGAGCAGCAGTTCGGGCACATCTACCTGGTGTGTGCTTCGGGCCGGACTGGGCCGCAGCTGCTGGCGCTCCTGCGAACCCGGCTGCGCAACGACGACGTCACGGAGTGGCAGGTCGTCCGCTCCGAGCTCCAGCAGATCAACGGAATCAGGCTGCGACGGCTGCTGGCAGGCGCCGCATGAGCGCCATCACGACTCACGTGCTCGACACGGCCCGAGGCGTGCCTGCGGTCGGCGTGGCAGTCCGGCTCGAGCGCGTGGACGCGGCTGGATGCGTCGAGATCGCCAGGGCCCGCACAGACGCCCGCGGTCGGGTGTCCGAGCTGGGTCCAGCGCTGATCGAGCCCGGCACGTATCGGCTCGTGTTCGATACTGCCGCCTACGCCTCAGGCACCTTCTTCCCCGAGGTTACGGTCACCTTCACGGTGACGGACGAGAGCGAGCACTACCACGTGCCATTGCTGCTGAGTCCGTTTGGATACTCCACATACCGGGGGAGCTGACATGGGCATCGTGCTTGGTCCGAACCAGTACGGCAAGGCGGAAACAAGGCTCGTCCGGATCTACCGCGATAGCCCGGTCCATCAGATCCGCGACCTGAACGTATCGACCTGCTTGCGCGGCGAGTTCGCCGCGGCTCACCTGGATGGCGACCAGGCTCAGGTACTACCGACCGATACGCAGAAGAACACCGCGTACGCGTACGCGAAGGAACGTGGCGTCGGAGAGATCGAGGATTACGCGTTGGCGCTGGCGCGGCATTTCGCCGACGACATCGAACCGGTGCGCGCGGCCAGGGTCGACGTCGACGAGTACCGGTGGGAGCGGATTACGGCGGACGGCATCTCCCATCCTCATGCCTTCGTCCGGGCTGGCCGCGAGATCAGGACAGCGACGGTCGTGGTCGAGGGCAAAGGCGGCGGCCAGCGGGCCTCCGTACTGTCCGGTCTGCGGGACCTCATCCTGCTGAAGTCGACTGGATCAGAATTTGCGGGCTTCTTGCGCGACCAGTACACGACCCTGCCCGAGACCGATGACCGGGTGCTCGCGACGTCGCTAACCAGCCGGTGGCGCTACCTGCACCACGACGTCGACTGGAGTTCGGCCTACGCGAGCGTCCTTCAAATCCTGGTAGAGCAGTTCGCAACGGTCCACAGCCGGGCTCTCCAGCAGAGCCTGTGGGAAATGGGGAGGGCCGTGCTGGCGGCGCACGACGAGATCGCCGAGATCCGGCTTTCCGCGCCGAACAGGCACCATTTCCTTGTCGACCTGACTGCGTTTGGGCTGGATAATCCGGGCGAGGTCTTCCATGCCGATGACCGGCCTTACGGGCTGATCCAGTGCGCGGTCGTGCGCGACGACGCGCCGCCACCTGGCCCGGTCTGGGACGCACCGGCCGCGTTCGCCTGAGCTGAGCTGATTTGGGCTCAGCTCGGCTGAGCCCAGCCGAACTGAACCGTCTTTGCACTACCTTTCGGAGGTGACGGCGATGCCTGCGGGCCACACGGCGATTGTGACGGGCGCCAACCATGGCATCGGGGCGGCCACGGCGGTCGAACTTGCCAAGCGAGGCTGCTCAGTGCTCTGCAGCTATCTACGGCTGGATGACCCGCACGATCCAGGCACGCCGCAGGCTTACCGAGACTATCGAGCCGCCTCAGCCGATCAGGTCGTGGCACAAATCGAGGCAGACGGCGGCCGGGCGCTCGCCGTGGAAGCCGACCTGTCAGACCCGGCGACGCCCGGCGCGCTGTTCGACACAGCGGAACAGCGACTTGGACCGGTCGACATTCTGGTCAACAATGCGACTGGATGGGTCGCCGATACTTTCAAGCCGAGTGCTTCCGACCGAATCGGCCGGTCACTCCGGCCCGTCTCCGCTGCGACCTGGAGCAGGCAGTTCGCCGTTGATGCGATGGCAGCTGCCCTCCTGATCGGCGAGTTCGCGCGGCGCCATATCGATAGGGGCGCGAGCTGGGGGCGAATCATCGGGCTGACCTCCGGGGGCGAGCTCGGATTCCCCGAAGAGGTCTCGTACGGCGCAGCCAAGGCGGCGCAGGCCAACTACACAATGTCGGCCGCGGTGGAACTTGCTGAGTACGGCATTACGGCGAACATGGTCTACCCCCCGGTCACCGACACGGGCTGGGTCACGGACGCGGTCCGCAGTTTCGTCAGCGCGAGCCCGACGCACGTGCACGTGGCAACTCCGGCTGAGGTTGCCGACGTTATCGCGTACCTGGCGTCCGATGCCGCGGCCCTGATCTCGGCGAATGTGATCACGCTCCGCTGACCCTGCCGGCATCGCTGGGGGACGGGCGAAGGGCGGTGCCCGTGTCGCGTGGGCTAGGCGCCCGGTGTCGGCTGATGCCGGTGGGTCAGCAGGGGCCGCGCTGGCGCGGTGCAGGCCGCCGGACGCAAGATGGGAGTTCTAGGGAGCCACTGTGGACTTTATTCAGCCGACCAGCTGGGCCGATGCCCTGGCGGTGCGGGCGCAGGTGCCGGCCGCCGTGCCGCTGGCTGGCGGCACGGACCTCATGGTCGAGGTCAACTTCGACGCCCGAAGGCCGGTCGCGCTGCTGGATCTGACCAGGATTCCCGAGCTCGCTCAGTGGCAGATCATCGACGGCCAGATACGGCTGGGCGCGGGCGTCACCTATGCTCGCATCATTGCCGAGCTGGGCAAACGACTGCCGGGCCTGGCGATGGCGGCCCGAACTATCGGCTCACCTCAGATCCGCAACCGGGGCACCGTGGGCGGCAACCTCGGCACTGCCTCTCCGGCTGGGGACGCTCACCCACCGCTGCTCGCGGCGAGTGCGACGATCGAGGCCGCATCGATCCGCGGCATCCGGCTGATCCGCGCCGATGAGTTCTACGCCGGAGTCAAGCGCAATGCCCTAGCACCCGACGAGCTCGTCGCCGCCGTGCATGTCCCGCTGCCATCAGGTCCGGAGCAGTTCAGCAAGATCGGCACCCGGAACGCCATGGTGATTGCCGTCGCCGCATTCAGCCTGGCTTTGCACCCCGACCGGAGGCAAGTCGGTACCGGCATCGGATCGGCCGCCCCAACTCCCCGGCGAGCAGCTGAAGCCGAGCGATTCCTGGCCGCCGCACTGACCGACGCGGGCCTGTGGGAGTCGCGCGCCCAGCTGCCCGAGCCAATATTGTGCGAATTCGGCGCGCTTGTCCGGGCGTCAGCGGCACCGATTGACGATGTTCGCGGGACCGCGGCGTACCGGTTGCACGCGCTCGCCGTGATGGCTCGCCGGACGCTGGCCTGGGCCTGGCAGGACTACCGTCAATCACGGCAGGGAGGTTGACTCTGGCATGCGAGTGACCGCGACCGTGAACGGGGAGCTGCTGCAAGCCGACGATGTCTGGGAGGGCGAGAGCTTGCTGTACGTGCTCCGGGAACGGATGGGACTGCCAGGCTCGAAGAACGCCTGCGAGCAGGGGGAGTGCGGGTCGTGCACGGTGTACCTCGATGACGTGCCAGTCTGCGCGTGCCTGGTGGCCGCCGGGCAAGCCATCGGCCGCCGCATCGTGACGGTCGAAGGCCTGGCCAGCGGGGCCGAACTGCATCCGGTCCAGACCGCATTCGTCCGGGCGGGCGCGGTGCAATGTGGATTCTGCACTCCTGGTCTTATCGTCGCGGCGCACGACCTGCTGAACCGGATAGCGGAGCCGACGGATCTGGAGATACGCGAGGCGCTGGCCGGGAACCTATGCCGATGCACGGGCTACGAAAAGATCCTGGACGCCCTCCGTCTCGCCGCCCGGGACCTGGCGGCCGCGCAGCAGAGCCGGCAGAGCGCTCAGAGCGAGCAGAGCGGTCAGAGCGGCGAGCTCCGATGACCGCGCTGATCTTCGAGGACTGCGCGATCGTCACCATGGACGGGCAGGGCACCGAGCACACCGCCGGGTATGTCGTCGTCGAAGGCAACCGGATAAGAGCGGTCGGGCCCGGCAGCCTGCCAGCTTCGGCACCCGCCCACGCAGACGCGGACATCAGGCGGGTGGATGGGCGCGGCTGCCTGGCCACCCCAGGCCTGGTCAATACTCACCATCATCTGTATCAGTGGGGCACGCGCGGGATGGCAGCGGACTCGACGCTGTTCGGCTGGCTAACCGAGCTCTATCCGGTCTGGGCGCGGATGGATGCCGAACTCGTCCTGGCCGCTGCTACCGCGGCGCTCGGCTGGCTAGCCAGGACTGGCTGTACGGCCACCATGGATCACCATTACGTCTTCCCGCGATCAGGCGGGGATGTACTCGGCGCCACGGTGGCGGCCGCCCGTCAGGTCGGGCTTCGGTTCCATCCGACTCGCGGGTCCATGGACCTTGGTGCCAGCTCTGGCGGGCTCCCACCCGACGAGGTGGTTGAGAGCCGGGACGACATCCTGGCTGGCACGCAGGCTGCCATAGACCACTTCCATGACCCTTCCCCAGACTCGATGCTGCGGCTCGGTGTCGCGCCGTGCTCGCCATTCTCGGTCAGCGGCGAGTTGCTCACCGACGCGGCTGAACTCGCGCGGCGGACGGGCGTCCGGCTGCACACGCACCTGGCTGAGACCACCGACGAGGACGACTACTGTGCCGAGCGGTTCGGCTGCACGCCAGTGGATTATCTCGACTCGCTCGGCTGGCTTGGCCGGGACGTCTGGCTCGCCCACGCCGTCCACCTCGCCGATGCGGGCATCGCCAGGCTGGCCGCCACCGGAACCGGCGTCGCGCACTGCCCTTCCTCCAATGCCCGGCTCGGCGCCGGTATCTGCCGGACACGGGCGCTGCTGGACGCGGGCGTTCCGGTCGGGCTCGGCGTGGACGGCGCCGCCTCGAACGAGGCCAGCTCGCTGCTCGGAGAGGTCAGGCAGGCTGCGCTCATGGCCAGGGCAGCGGGCGGCCCACAGGCCATGACGGTCAGGCAGGCTCTGGAGATGGCGACGATACGCGGCGCACAGGTGCTCGGCCGGGAAGCGGAGATCGGCTCGCTAGAACCAGGGAAGCTCGCGGACATCGCGCTCTGGCGCCTGGACACGCTGCCGCATGCGGGTATCGCCGACCCGGTCGCCGCGCTCGTGCTGGGCTCGCCGGCACCGCTGGAGCTGCTGCTGGTCAACGGCACGGTCGTCGTCGAGCACGATCGGCTGGTGACCGTGGATGAAGAGCAGGTTGCCGCCGATGCGCGCCGCGCGAGCGCAGCCCTAGCCGGCGCGCCCGTCGCGGGAGGCCGGCGATGACTGCGCCGCCCCCGGTCCAGATCCCGGCGAGGACGCCAGGCGATGAGCGCATCGCGGCGCCCGGAGGCGTGGGCGACAGCGCGCTGCGTCCCGACGGCACGCTGAAGGTCACCGGTCAGTTCGCGTACGGCAGCGACCTATGGACGGACGACATGATCTGGGGCGCGACGCTGCGCAGCCCGCATCCGTCCGCACAGATCAAGTCGATCGGCATCGGCCCGGCGCTCGCCACGGCAGGCGTATATGCGGTCCTGACGCACGCCGACGTCCCTGGTGTTAACCGGTGCGGTCTGGAGCACGCCGATCAGCCTGTTCTCGCCGAGGGCGTGGTGCGCTACCAGGGCGAGCCAGTCGCCCTCGTCGCTGCGGACCATCCCGAGACCGCGCGCCGCGCGGCGAAGAAGATCGAGGTCGACTACGAAGTCACGGCACCGGTGACCGATGCGATCGCCGCGCTCCGGCCTGGCGCTCCGGCGGTACATCCGGACGGTAACCTGGTCCGTCACCTCAAGCTGCGCAAGGGAGCGCCTGAGGTTGCCGCCGATGTCGTAGTGAAGGGCAGCTACCACGTCGGCATGCAGGACCAGGCGTTCCTCGGTCCCGAGGCAGGGCTGGCCGTCCCCGACGGCGAGGGCGGCGTTGATCTGTTCGTCGCGACGCAGTGGCTGCACGTCGACCAGCGCCAGGTCTGTGCCGCGCTCGGCCTGCCGCCCGAGCGGGTCAGGCTCACGCTAGCTGGCGTTGGGGGTGCCTTCGGCGGCCGCGAGGACCTGTCCATGCACGTGCATGCGTGCTTGCTCGCGCTGCATACCGGCAAGCCCGTCAAGATGTCCTATAACCGCGAGGAGTCCTTCTACGGCCACGTGCACCGCCATCCGGCCACGATGCACTACGAGCACGGTGCGGACCGCGACGGCCGCCTGCTGTACGTGAAAGCAGAGATCTATCTGGACGGCGGCGCGTACGCGTCGAGTACGCCCGCGGTCGTCGGCAATGCGGGCACGATGGGCATCGGGCCGTACGTCGTGCCGAACGTGCACGTCGATGCTTACGGCGCGTACACCAACAACCCGCCGTGCGGCGCGATGCGCGGGTTCGGCTCGGTCCAGGCGGCGTTCGCATACGAGGCGCAGATGGATAAGCTTGCCGCCGAGCTCGGCCTGGATCCGGTGGAGCTCCGCTGCCGTAACGGCATGAGCCTCGGCTGCGAGGCGCCCACCGGCCAGATCGTGGACAGCCCGGCGCCGGTCGCCGAGCTGCTCAAGCTGGTGCAAGCCAGGCCCCTGCCCAAGGACACACTGCGCAAGGACACACTGCCGAAGGACACACCGCCCGAGGACCCACCGCCGGCGGCGAACCTGGCCGACACCGGTTACGACCTGCTCGAGCTGCCGGGCGGCGCGGCGAACACGACGCATGGTGAGGGCGTTGTCCGCGGAGTCGGCTATGCCATCGCGTATAAGAACGTCGGCTTCTCCGAGGGTTATGACGACTACTCCGTCGCCCGCGTCCGCCTGGAGCTGACCGGCGGCGAGCCTACAGTGACCGTGCACACGGCCGCGGCCGAGGTCGGCCAGGGCCTGATCACGGTCGAGCAGCAGATCTGCCGCACCGAACTCGGGGTCCAGCACGTGGTGAGCAACCCGAAGGACACCTCCGTCGGCTCTGGCGGGTCCACTTCGGCGTCCCGCCAGACCTACGTCACCGGGGGCGCGGTGCAGGCGGCGTGCCGGCAGATCCGCGAGCGAGTCTTCGCCCTGGCTCAGCACCGTCTCGGGCGCACAGCGCTAGACCTCCGACTGGCCGACGGCGACGTCGTTTCCGAGCGCGAGGGCAGGATCGCGTCGCTCGCCGAACTGCTGGGCGGGGACGCCATCGAGGAGACGGTGCAGTGGCGGCACCGGCCGACGTACCCGCTCGATCCCGAGACCGGGCAAGGCTTCGCGCACGTGCAGTACGCGTTCGCCGCCCACCGGGCGGTGGTCGACGTCGACACCGAGCTTGGCCTCGTCAAAGTCGTCGAGCTTGCGTGCGCACAGGACGTCGGCAAGGCCATCAACCCGGACGCTGTGCTCGGCCAGATCCAGGGCGGCAGCGCACAGGGCCTGGGTCTCGCGGTGATGGAGGAGATCCAGGTCTGCGACGGGCTGATCCGCAATCCCTCATTCACCGACTACTTGATCCCCACGATCTTGGACATGCCGCCGATGCCGATCGATGTTCTTGAGTATCCGGACCCGAACGCGCCCTACGGCCTGCGCGGCGTCGGCGAGCCGCCGACGATCTCTTCCGGGCCAGCGATCGCCGCAGCGATCAGGGCCGCGACCGGCCGGGATCTGACTCGGATCCCGATCAAGCCCGAGCACATCACCGGCACGTGATGGGAGAACTGGCTTCTGACCGGCCCGAGCTGCTGCTCCGGGCCAGGCAGGTGGTCACCCCGGGCGGGCCCGTTCCCGCCCTTATATCCGTAACAGAGGGGACGATCAGCGGTGTGCTGCCCTACGACGCTCGCCCTGCCGCCCTGTTCCCTGGCGTGCCCGTGATCGACCTGGCTGCTGACGAGGTGCTGCTGCCGGGCCTGGTGGACTCCCACGTGCATGTCAACGAGCCGGGCCGGACGGACTGGGAGGGGTTCGCCACCGCCACGCTCGCGGCCGCGGCCGGCGGCATCACCACGATCGTCGACATGCCCCTGAACTGCTTGCCGCCCACGACGGACGCTTCGGCCCTGGAGCTCAAGCGCGCCGCAGCGCGCGGGCAGGCTCATGTCGACGTGGGCTTCTGGGGCGGTGCGGTGCCGGGTAACGAGGCGGACCGGCCCGCACTGCACGCGGCGGGCGCGCTCGGTTTCAAGTGCTTCCTGGTCGACTCGGGCGTGCCCGAATTCCCGCCTCTGGACGCTGCTGGGCTCGAACGCGCCGCCCGGCATGTCGCCGACCTCGACACCGTCCTGCTAGTCCACGCGGAGGACGCCGGGTGCATTGACCGGGCACCCAAGCCGGGCGGGCCGAACTATGCAACGTTCCTGCTGTCGCGGCCAGCCGAAGCGGAGACGGCCGCGATCAGTGCCGTGATCGAGGTGGCCAGGCGGACCGGCGTCCGGGCCCACATCCTGCACGTATCGAGCGCGACGGTGCTGTCGCGGCTCGCCGCCGCACGAGCTGACGGCGTACCGATCACGGCCGAGACCTGCCCGCACTACCTGGCGCTGGCAGCAGAGGATGTCCCGGCGGGAGCTACCCAGTTCAAGTGCTGCCCGCCGATCAGGGACCACGCCAACCGTGAGCGGCTGTGGGAAGGCCTGCGCGAAGGGATGATCGACTCCGTGGTGTCGGATCACTCGCCCTGCCCGCCGGACCTGAAGCGCCTTGCCGACGGCGATTTCGGGGCGGCCTGGGGCGGCATCTCATCCGTTCAGCTCGCGTTGCCAGTGGTCTGGACATACGGAAGGGAACGGGGTTGTACCGTCGCTGATCTCGTTCGATGGATGGCGGTCGCACCAGCGAAGATCGCAGGCCTGACCACTAAGGGCGCGATCGCAGTCGGTCGTGACGCCGATCTGGTGGCGTTCGCGCCGGACGCCGAATTCACCGTCGAGCCCGGCCTGCTGCGCCACCGGCACAAGCTCACGCCGTATCTCGGCCAGCGGCTCGCCGGCGTGGTCGGGCGTACCTGGCTCCGCGGCCAGGAAGTGTTCTCGGCCACTGAATCGGCGGTCCCGGCTCCGCGCGGAGAACTACTGTGACCGGCCCTGAGGTGACTGGCCCTGACGTCATCGGGCTGCCAGATTTCGCCGTGCTGCCAGATTTCACAGTGCTTTCAGATTTCACAGTGCTGCCGGACCTGGCCGGGCGCCGGGTTGGCGGCAGCGTCGTCTACGCCAGTGACGAGCTTTTCGCGGAGAAGGAAAACCTGATCAAGGCCGGGCCGCCGGACTTGGTGGCCGGGGAGTTCGGGAACAAGGGAAAGGTCTACGACGGCTGGGAGACACGGCGCCGGCGCGATCCCGGCCACGATCACGCGATCGTCCGGCTCGGACTGCCCGGAGTAGTGCGCGGCATTGTCGTCGACACGTCGTATTTCCTGGGCAACTACCCGCCGCAGGTGTCGGTGGAGGCGATCGCCGCCCACGGCTACCCCTCGCCGCCCGAGCTGGCCGGGATGACCTGGCACTCGCTTGTCGACCGGACCGCCGCGACAGGCGGCTCCCCGAACGCGTATCCGGTGACCAGCGATCGCCGCTGGACTCACGTGCGCCTGTCGATCTATCCCGACGGCGGCGTGGCCAGGTTGCGGGTCCACGGCGAGCCGGTTCCTGATCCCGCGTTCCTGGGCGGCACCATCGACCTGGCCGCGCTGGAGAACGGCGGGCGGCTGACCGGTTGCTCTGACGCGTTCTATTCGTCGGCCGTGAACCTCATCATGCCGGGCCGCGCCGCCAGCATGGCCGATGGCTGGGAGAACGCCCGACGACGCGACGGCGGTCTCGACTATGCGACGTTCGCGCTGGCGGGCCCGGGGCTGATTCGGGAGGTGGAGATCGATACCTCGTATTTCGTCGGGAACGCGCCCGGGTGGGCCCGACTACTAGCGGACAGCAGCGGGCCGGATGCAGCGGGCCCTGACTGGCGCGAGGTACTGCCGCGAACCCGGTTGCAGCCGGATACGCGGCACCGGTTCCGCGTGGCGGCGACGCAGCCCGCTACCCACCTGCGGCTGGAGGTCTATCCCGACGGCGGGCTGGCCAGGCTGCGGATCCTCGGCGAGATCGTCCCTGATGCCCTCGCCCGGCTGCGCTTGCGCTATGCCAGCCTGGTGCCCGGCGATGCCACCCGGGCTCATGCCGATCCCGGAGCAACGCAGGGCTAATGTCGGCAATCGTGACCGCACCGCGCATTGCTATCGGGCCTCGGCGCGCCGAGTTCGCTACTCAAGCCGTCCGCGCGGGCGGCGGGGAGCCTGTCGATGCCGGGGGGCCTGCTGACGGATTGGTCTGGCTGGCATCGTGGGACACCGACGGACTGCGCCAGGCGCTCGACGTGACCGGCGCCCCGTGGGTTCAGCTTTCCTCGGCCGGAGTTGAACGCGTCGCGGCCGCCGAGCTGTTCAGCCCGGCCAGGATGTGGACGTGCGCGAAAGGCGCGTTCGCCGAGCCGGTCGCCGAGCACGCGCTGATGCTGGCTTTGGCCGGCCTGCGGATGCTGCCCGAGCGGATCGTGGCGCGCTCCTGGGGCAAGTCCGGCGGCGAATCGCTGTACGAGGATCGCGTGACGATCCTCGGAGGCGGTGGCATCACCGCTAGCCTGCTCGACCTGCTCGCTCCCTTCCGCGTCACCGCGACGGTAGTGCGTCGCACCGCCGATCCCGTACCGGGAGCCGCGCGCACCGTGCCGACCGACCGCCTCATCGAGGCGCTCGCCGATGCCAAGGTTGTGTTCCTCGCGCTTGCGCTGACCCCAGAGACGGAGCGCATCATCGGGGCAACCCAGCTCGCGGCCATGCGGCCCGACAGCTGGCTGGTCAACGTCGCGCGCGGCCGGCACGTCGACACCGAGGCGCTCGTCGCGGCGCTGGATAACGGAGCTATCGGCGGCGCTGCCCTGGATGTGACCGATCCCGAGCCGCTGCCGGACGGTCATCCGCTCTGGGCGCAGCCGCGTTGCATCATCACGCCCCACACGGCCGACACACTGGAGATGATCGAACGCCCGCTCGCGCGGCGGATCGAGGACAACGTGGCCAGGTTTGCCGCCGGGCGGCCGCTCGTCGGCGTGGTCGACCCGGCCGCGGGCTATTAGCCAAGCTGAAGCGTCGAAGGCAGCCGCAGCACTCCTTTGGCGCGGGCGAGGCCAATGGGCCAGCGGCGATGTGTATGTCACCGACGTCGTCAACGGCGTGGTCGAGGTGTTCAGCGCCTCTGGCAGCTAGCTGTCGGGTTCGATCGGGAAATTACCACCAAAAACAAACTGGGTCAGGTGAGGGCAGATGGCGCGCCGCCCTCGGCGTTTGCGTGGATCTGTGGCCGCTACAGTGAGCCAGGGCTGGCCCGGAGGAGAGCCGATGATCAAGGCCGTGCCGCTTGCCCGCGGGGCTGCCTACGGCGCGGCGGCTGCCGCGCTGGGCTACGCGGCGGTGAGCCTGTACTGGGCTGCCGGGGGCGCGGCCGGGCTGAGCACCGTCGGCGGCATTGCGCAGACGATGGCGCGCTCCGGTGGTGCCACGGCGGCCGCGGTGATCACCGTCATCGTGTTGCTGAAGATCGCGGGCGGGCTGCTGGCCCTGGCGATGGTCATGCCGTGGGGGGAGCGCCTGCCACGCCGCGCCCTGTCCATGGCCGGGCTGGCCGCCTCGGCCCTGCTCATCCTCTATGGCGCGGTCGAGGTAGCCGGCGAAGCGCTGGCGGAGACCGGCGCCATCAGGCCTTCCGCGCCGGACTGGACAGCGCTTCGCTGGCATCTAGCCCTGTGGGATCCCTGGTTTCTTGTCTGGGGCTTGCTACTAGCGGCCGCCACCTGGGGATACCGGCGATCCGCCCGGCAGGTCACGAGCCCAGCTCCTCTACGGCATTAGCAACCAGGCAGTCAGCGCGGTGAGAACTCCAGGCTGACTTGTCTGGCTCATGTTGCGGCATCGGGCTCCGAGTCCGACGGCTGCGCCGATGCCGGGCTGGCCAGGTACGCGGCTCCTCGGGGGGAGAGGCGGTAACCGACATCCAGACTGATCGTCAGCCCGAGCGCCTTAAGGCGGCGCACGTGGAGCTTGAAATCGAAGCGCTCCCAGTCGAGGGCCTCGGCGAGATGCACCGACGATACGGCTGGGTGCTCGGCAATCTGCGCCAGCACGGCGGCCGTCCAGGGGCCGCGCTTGCTCGCCGCGTCCATCCGGGCCAGCCGGGCCGCGATGCCTGCGGTCTCTTCGTCGCTCAACGCCGCCGTGCTGGCTAGCTCGTCGCGCGGATCTGGGCCTGTCAACGCGCGGAACCGCACGCAGTACAGCGGCAGGCCCGGATCACCGCGCAGGTCGGCCACCGCCGCGGCTACGTCCGGGAAGCCGGCCGCGCGCGCAAGTTCTGACGTGATGTCGGAAGGGGTAATGAGGTCGACGGCCTCGGCTTCCACCATGCCCTGGCCGGTACGGTACCGATGGCCGGCGACGACCTGACTGCGACGCCACCGGCGGAACGCCACCGTGATGCTGCCGTCGTGAAGGCCCTGGCGCAGGCGCGGCTCGAACTGCACGCAGCGACTGTACGACCTACGCTCCGCCGAGGCGAGCCCAGACGATCATCGACAGCTCGATCGGCCGCAGTGCATCAGCCCGCTGCCATAGCTCCGCCGGGATTGCGTGGCGTTGTCGGACGCGGGTGATCAGGCCGAAGCGGTGCTCAGTCAGCAAGACGGTCATCTCCTCCGGCGCGAAGAAGCTCAGCCACGGCTCGCCGCTCTCTGCCGCAGCGGGCCCGACCTGCTCGACGTACTGATCGCCTGCCTCGTCCCGCAGGCCGGCTGGGAGCATGTAATCGGCGATGAGTTCCGTGCCGGGCGCGCAGCCGGCGAGCGCCGCTAGCGTGCGGCCGATGGCTGCGCGATCGAGATACATCAGCACGCCGAGACAGCTGATCACGGCGGGCTCGCTGAAGTCGAAGCCGGCTGCGCGCAGCGCCCCTGTCAGCGAACCGTTAGTCGGCGATTCGGCGGCGAGATCGGCGGGGACGAAGACCACGTTCGACGGCACGACAACTCCGGCGGCCGCGAGCGCGGACCGTTTCCAGTTCTGCGTAGCGGGGTGGTCGACCTCGAAGATACGAACGGCCAGCGGCGACCGGTAGGCAAAGGTGTCCAGACCTGCGCCCAGCACGACGTACTGCCGTACCTCTCTGGCCGCAGCAGCAGCGAGCCGATCCTCGGCGTACCGGCTCCGGCAGGTCACCTGTGCGCGGGCCGCCGCCAAGATCGGGTGAGTGCCATGCTGCCGGTGATAGTTGAGCAACTCGTTCGCGCGCTGGCCGAGCAGGGCGGCTGCGCGCGTATCAGAAAATATGAATGGGGACTCATCGACGATCAGGTGGGCGGCTCGAGCCGCCGCCGCGGTGAGTGCTGTATTGCTGGGCTCGCGGCTGCCGTAATCAGTCACCCGGCGATGCTATTCACACTTTCGAACATCGTATCATAAATACAATTTATTCGAAAGACTAATCGAATTACGATCGCGTCACTATTCGGGTTCGGCGGTCGACCCCTGTGCCAGTTGCGCCCGTCGGCGACAATGGAGCCATGAGCGAGGCGGCCAGTGCTCCAGCGGGGATGCTCGTCAACGAGAGCGCCTGGGGCGCTCCGGCCGAAGGGCTGCGCGGCTTCGTCGATACCTACGTCGGATTCCGGCAGGTTGGCGCCGAGCCCGCGCGCCACCGCGGCCTGCCGTCGCCGTCGCTGACGCTAATCTTCACGCTCGATGAACCACTTGTCCTGGTCGCCCACCCCGATCCGGCGCAGCTGCCGGGGACCTTCGAGACCATCCTCGGCGGCCTGCACACATCGCCGGCCATCATTACGCACGACGGGCGCCAGTCCGGCATCCAGCTTGGCCTGAGCCCGCTAGGTGCGAAGGCCCTGCTTGGGGTGCCGGCGGGGGAACTAGCCCAGCGCGACATGCCTGCTGACGACGTTCTCGGCCCGCTGGCTCGCGAGATCCAGGACAGGCTCCGGTGCGCGGCAAGCTGGAACGAGCGTTTCGCGATCCTGGACCGGGCGCTACTCGCGCGCCTTGCACGAGCCGACGAGGACGCGGGCGTCAGCACCGAGGTGAGCTACGCCTGGCGGCATCTTCTCCGGACGGGCGGCACGGCCTCTGTCAGGGCACTGGCTGCCGAGACCGGGTGGAGCGATCGCCACCTCCGGGCCCGGTTCCGTGCGGAGACCGGCCTGGCGCCTAAGGCCGCTGCTCGCATCATTCGGTTCGACCGGGCCAGGCGCGCAATTGATCGTCGTGCGAGAGCGGGCCAGCCACTCGGACTTGCCGACGTGGCGGCTTCCTGTGGCTACTTCGATCAGGCGCACCTGAACCGCGAATTCGGCATGATCGCTGGCTGCTCGCCAACGAGATGGCTGGCTGAGGAGTTCCGAAACATCCAAGCCACGGTTGCGTAGCGGCTGCGACGCTCGTCGCATGAACGACAAGACTCCTCCTCCACAGGTATGGCCGACCCTCTGGGCCCGTGACGCTCGCGCCCTCATCCGGTTCCTCGTCAACGCCTTCGGCTTCGAGGAGACCGTGGTCTACGGCGACGGCGACCAAGTCCATCACGCCGAGTTGGCCTGGCCGCCAGGCGGCGGCATCATGCTCGGCTCAGCACGTGACTCCGATCCCGACGACATCTGGTCGGTCACGCCGGGTGAGTTCAGCGCTTATGTCGTCACCGACGAGCCCGACACGGTGTTCGCGCGTGCTACCGCGGCAGGCGCCGAGATCCTCATGGGCCTGCATGACACGGATTACGGATCGCGTGACTTCGCGGCTCGCGACCCCGAGGGCAACCGCTGGTCGTTCGGCACCTACCGCGGCGCCCCAAGGTCGTAGCGATCACGCGGACCGTGACCGCGGCACGAGCACCAGGCGGGACCGCGGCACGGGTGGCACAACTGCCGGACCACACGAAACGGTCCGACAGCAACGCCGCCCGTCCCGCGCTCGCGGCCGATGACGGAGATCACGAGCCCGCAATCAGAGTGATCGCCATTCCATAGGGCGTGAGGTTGGAAGTGCCTCCCAAAGATGGGCGTCATATTGGATCTGCCGCCCTATCAGGGGGCTCCACGTCAGTGCGTCGCCCGCTGCTGGTCCTAGATAACGCGTCTCGCGTTATCATCACCTGAACCCGATACAGGCGGTGATTCCGGGCGTAATGGCGGCCAGCGAAGCGTACGACTTCATCATCGTCGGCGGCGGGTCCGCGGGCTGTGCGCTGGCCAATCGGCTGTCGGCTGATCCGGCTAACCGCGTGCTCGTGCTGGAGGCCGGCCGTCCCGACTACAAGTGGGACGTTTTCATCCACATGCCGGCCGCGCTGACGTTCCCGATCGGCAGCCGGTTCTACGACTGGAAGTACGAGTCGGAGCCCGAGCCGTTCATGAACGGCCGTCGCATCTACCACGCCAGAGGCAAGGTGCTCGGCGGCTCGAGCAGCATCAACGGCATGATCTTCCAGCGCGGCAACCCGCTCGATTACGCTCGCTGGTCGGCCGAGCCCGGCATGGCCAGCTGGGACTACGCACACTGCCTGCCGTACTTCAAGCGGATGGAAACGTGCCTCGCTGGAGCCGACGAGTTTCGTGGCGGCGACGGTCCGCTCGTGCTCGAGCGAGGACCAGCCGACGGCCCGCTGTTCAGGGCGTTCTTCGAGGCCACGCAGCAGGCCGGCTACCAGCTCACCGATGACGTCAACGGCTATCGGCAGGAAGGCTTCGCGCCCTTCGACCGGAACCTGCACCGCGGCCGTCGCCTCAGCGCGGCCCGCGCCTACCTGCATCCCGTCCTCGGGCGGCCTAACCTGACCGTGCGCACGCGGGCGTTCGTCACCAGGATCACGCTCGACGATGGCCGGGCGACCGGCGTCGAGTTCCGGCATGGCGGTGCGCAGCAGAAAGCGCGCGGCGGCGAGATCATCCTGTCCGGCGGCGCGATCAACAGCCCTCAGCTGCTTCAGGTCTCTGGCATCGGCGCCCCGGAGGTCCTGGCGGCGGCCGGCGTCCAGATCCGGCATGAGCTGCCCGGCGTCGGCGCGAACCTCCAGGATCACCTCGAGGTCTACGTTCAGCACGGCTGCAAGCAGGCTGTATCGGTAGCCCCCGCGCTCAAGTGGCGGAACCGGCCGCTTGTCGGCGCTCGCTGGCTGTTCCTGCGGAGCGGTCCCGGCGCGACAAACCACTTCGAGGGCGGCGGCTTCGCGCGCAGCAACGACGACGTCTCTTACCCGAACCTCATGTTTCACTTCCTGCCGATCGCCGTCCGCTACGACGGCTCAGCGCCGGCCGGGGGCCACGGGTACCAGGTGCACGTCGGTCCGATGAACTCCGATGCCCGCGGCTCGGTGCGCATCACATCGGCCGAGCCGGCCGTCAAGCCGGCCCTGCGGTTCAACTACCTGTCGACCGATCAGGACCGGCGCGAATGGGTCGAGGCGATCGGTGTCGCCCGCACGATCCTCACCCAGCCGGCCATGGAGCCGTTCAACGCCGGTGAGCTGTCGCCGGGACCGGGCGTTCAGACGCCCGAGCAGATCCTCGAGTGGGTACGACGCGACGGCGAGACCGCGCTGCACCCTTCTTGCACCTGCGCGATGGGCACTGGCCCGATGGCGGTGGTCGACCCGGACACGATGCAGGTGCACGGCCTTAAGGGCCTGCGTGTCGTCGACGCCTCGGTCATGCCGTACCTCACGAACGGCAACATCTATGCTCCAGTGATGATGATCGCCGAGAAGTCGGCAGACCTGATCCTGGGCAACTCCCCGCTGCCTCCGTCGACGGTCCGGTTCTACACGCGCGCAGCCGACGATGGGAGGTAATCGGCCGTGAAGCATGGGATCTACCTGCCGCCGTTCGCGGATTTCGCCGACGTGAGGCGTACCGCAGAGCTGGCCGCCACCGCCGAGCGGGCTGGCTGGGACGGCTTCTTCATCTGGGATCACATGTATGGGCCGCCCGGCATGGCCGTAGCCGACGCCTGGACGGCCTTGGGGGCAATCTCGCTGGCGACATCGAGCATCCGGATCGGCGCGCTGGTCACTCCGCTCGCGCGTCGGCGCCCCTGGGTCCTCGCCCGGCAGATCGCCACGCTCGATCACCTGTCCGGCGGCCGGCTCGTCGCCGGCGTCGGCCTCGGTGACGATGGCTGGCGTGAGTTCAGCGCGTTCGGTGAGGAGACCTCGCCGCCTGCACGCGGCGAGATTCTCGACGAGTCGCTCAAGCTCCTGATTCAGTTCCTGGCCGGGAACGCGGTCAGCTTCCGCGGGGTGCGCTACGTCATCGACGCCGAGCCCCTGCTGCCACGTCCAGTCCAGGACCCCCTGCCGATCTGGGCCGCGGTGCGCTGGCCGAACAAGAGGCCCCTCGTCCGGGCTTCCCGGCTGCAGGGATGCTTCCCCATCTTTCCGGCCGGCAATGACCTCCCTGCACCGCCCCCGGTCGCCGATCTGACCGCGCTGAGGGCAGAGCTGACCGACCTGGGCGCACCCCGTTCCCTTGATGTTGTTGTTCGTTGCTCGTTGCACCGGCTGCAGCCGGCGGCGCGCGCCGATGTCGTGAGCGCGCTGGGCGAGGCCGGCGCGACCTGGGTGCTTGAGGGCTTCGGGGTCGGGCAGGCCGCGGCCGACGTGGAGGAATTCGTCGCGGCCGGGCCGCCAACAGGTCCCGCCGGTCCGGCACACTAGGCGGGTGACTGCGCTCCCCGCTGACCCCCGCGACCCGCTCGGCCTGCGCGCCGACGCCCCGATGCTGGCCGCCTGGCTGGACTTCACCCGGCGGGCCGAGGCGGGCGAGCTGCTGCCGATGAGCGTGCCCGGTCACAAGCAGCGGCAGGATCTCGTCGGTGCGGTGGTCGCGGGCGACGCGCCGTTCTACGGGGGGCTTGACACCATCAAGCACGCTGACAACCTGCGGGTGGAGTGCGAAGGCCGCGCTGCGCGGCTCTGGGGTGCTGACTGGTGCCGGTTCTCGGTCGCGGGGTCCACGCACGGCAACCAGGCGCTCGCACTTGCGGTCGGCCAGCCAGGCCAGGAAGTGATCATTAACCGGACGCTGCACAGGTCGCTCTTGCTCGGGCTCGTGCTCGCGGGCCTCCGGCCGGTGTGGGTTCGGCCGGAGATCGATCCGGCGTCCGGGCTGCCAGCCGGCGTCGCGGTGCAAACGGTGAAGGACGCGCTGGCAGCGCACCCCGCTGCGTGCGCCGTGTTCCTGGGGGACCCGACGTACGTCGGCACCATCAGCGACCTGGCCGGGCACGCAGCGGCCGCCCACGAGGCCGGGGTGCCGCTCATCGTGGACGCGGCCTGGGCAGCGCACCTGGGCTTCCACCCCGACCTGCCGCCGCACGCAATCGCTGCCGGGGCGGATGCGATGGTGACGAGCGCGCACAAGGCGCTGCCCGCCTACACCCAGGGCGCGCTGGTGCTCGCTCGGACGAAGCGGCTGGCCGCAGCCCGGCTGGACCGGGCGTTCGAGGCCACGCACACGACGAGCCCGACCGGGTCGATCATGGCGAGCATCGATGCGGCACGCGCACTGCTGGCCGCCGATGGCGAGCGCCTGTGCGGGCGCCTCATCCGCGGCGTGGCCGCAGCCCGCAAGCGGCTGCGCGAGGTGCCCGGAGTGGACGTGCTGGACGGGCCGGGAGTGGAGCCGACGAAGCTGGTCGTCCTGCTGGCGGCCACGGGCGCGCATGGGAACAAGGTGGAGGCTGACATCGTCGCCGCCGGGATGCCGGTCGAGATGGCCGACCGTGACACCGTGATCCCGATCCCGACGATCGCGGACGACGAGGACCAGATCGCTGCGTTCACCGAGGTTCTCATCGACGCGATCGAGCGGCACCGAGGCACTCCTCGGCATGTTGTGACCGCTGCGTCCTGGACCGTCGAGCCGCAGACGGTGCTCGCACCGCGGGAGGCCTTCTTCGCGCCGAACGAGACCGTATCGGCCGCCGTGGCCATCGGCCGGGTCAGTGCCGAGCTGATCGCGCCGTATCCGCCGGGCGTTCCCGTGCTGGCGCCCGGCGAGCTGATTACCGGGGCCGCTGTCGAGGCGCTACGCGAGGTCGCGGCGGACGGTGGCCGGATCGCCTACGCGGCCGATCCCAGCCTGCTGACGTTTCAAGTACTGGCCGAGCCGTAGAGCGCGGCGTAGTCCTGTCGGGCAGGCTGGACTGGACCAGAGGCTGACGACGCGCGCCGCGGGACCACGGCAGGATGGGACCGTGACATTGCGTACTGCCCTACGCTCGGCGGCCCAGACGGTGCCGGTGCTGCCCGAGATCCGGGTCGCGCGGCCGAGCCGTCTGCTCACCCGCCGGTGGTCGGAGCTGCCGGTCAGCCCGGCTGACGGAACGCTTCTCGGGATCAGCTACCGGCCGCTGCAGGCCGAAGCGCTGGGCCTCGATCCGCGCGCCGCTCTCACGGAGCTGCTGGCTTACCCGTTCCCACTCATCCGCCTGGCCGCGTACTGGAATCAGCTGGTGCCGACTCCCGCGCCCGCAGACACCGGTGTGCTCGATGGGCTCGGTGCGCTCGATGGGCTCGGTGCGCTCGGTGCGCTCGATGCGCAGATCGAAGAGGCCGCCAGCGCTGGCAAGCAGATCATCCTCTGCGTGGGTGCGGTCAAGGCGTTCGGCTACCCGGAGTTCTTCGTGCCTGCGCATGAGCTGCCAGAACCGCTGCCCGAAGGGCGACTGATCACGCCGCAGAGTCATCCCCGGCTGGCGGCGGCCGCTGCCGAGTTCGCAGGCGGGATCGTCGAGCATTATCGGGACCATCCAGCGATCGTGGCCTGGCAGGTGGAGCACGAGCCGGTTGACCCGCTCGGGATGGAACACTCCTGGCGCCTGTCGGCAGCGTTCGTGCGCGGCGAGGTTGACGCTGTCCGGGCCGCTGATCCGGGCCGGCCGGTGATCGTAACCGGCTTCGTGCCGACCTCGACCCCGGTCCGGCTCCAGCAGCGCTGGCGCACGAGGGACCAGGGCGACTCGCTCGTGGTCGCGGGCCAGATCGCGGACATTGTCGGGCTGAACCTATATCCGCGGCACGGGCTGGTCCGGCTCGGCGGCCGGACCGCGTACCTGGCCGGCCAAGACAGCCCGTGGCAGCAGCGATCGCAGGCGCGCCTGGTCGGCCGGCTCGCAGCCGCTGGCCGCCGGCTCATGGTGAGCGAGGGGCAGGCGGAGCCCTGGGAGACCGTCACCGCGCCGCCGAGCCCGCCAGGCCGCGGCATGTTCAGCTGCCTGCCTGAGCACATCATCAGCAACTACAACGCGGGACTCCGGCTCGGCACCAATGCGCCGGACGGAGTGTGGGCGTACTTGTTCTGGGGCGCCGAGTACTGGCTGAAGCGCCGGGACCAGGGCGATGACAGCTACCTGGCCGCGTTCGCGCGGGTGCTCGCTGAGGGCGGTCCGGGCGCCGTCACCGCACGCGTTCGCGATAGCTGAATAGCCATCCCCCTGCGGTGAGCAGGGCCACGGTCAGTACGGCGATGACGGCGAGATCCGCGCCAACTCCGGCCGTGACGACCCGCCCATAGCCCGGCTCGCCCGCGTAGAAGACCGCACGGACAAGGTCCACGCAGTAGCGCATCGGCATGACCCAGGCCAGATCGGCGAGTACGCGCGGGGCGCCGTTCAGCGGCACGAGGACGCCGCCGAGCACATACTGCGGAATGATCAGGAACTGGAAGATCTGCATCGCCGACCGCTGGCTCGGCAGCGCGGCGATCGTGGCGAGACCGAATGCCGCGCCGAGCAGGCAGCAGGCGAGCCCGGTCCCGGCGAGCCCGAGCACCTGGAACCCGGTCATCCGGACGCCGAAGGCGAGTGCGAACGCTGTGATCAGCACGCCCTGGGACACAGCGACTGCGCTCTCGCCGGTGATCTTGCCGGCGAGCAGCGTGAGCCGTGATACCGGCGCGATGAACAGCTCGCGGGAAAAGTCGTTCTCGCGGTCCTCGACTATGGAGATCATGCCGGCTGCGGCGGACTGGAACATGCTGGCGGCGAGCACGCCCGTGAACGACAACGTAATCGTGCTCAACCCCGTGACGCGGCCGACAGTCGCCTGGAGCAGGCCCCCGAGACCCGCGATGAGCAGGACCGGGAAAGCCAGGTTGACGGCCAGGCGCGGCCGGTCTCGCAGGAGCTTGGTCACGTCGCGCTGAGCAATCGCGAGCAGGGCACTCAGCTCGCCGGCGGCCCGGCCCACCGCAATCGCGCGGAGTGGCAGTACCGGTGCCGGCGCGCGCGCCGGGCGGGCGAGCCGCCCGGTCAGCCCGGATCGCACAGTTCCTCCGGGCCGGACGGTTTCTCCGGATCGCGCGGCTGCTCCGGATCGCGCGGCTGCTCCGGATCGAGCAGGGCGAGGTACGCATCTTCGAGCGATTGCGCGCCGTGCCGCTGTTTCAGCTCGGCTGGGCTTCCGCGGTCGACGATCGTGCCGTTCACCAGCACGCAGGCCGAGTCGGCGGTCTCGGCTTCCTCAAGGTAGTGGGTGGTGAGCAGGATGGTCGTGCCCAGGCGAGCGCGGGCTTGTGCCAAGTAGGCCCACAGGCTGCGCCTGCTCTGGGGATCCAGGCCGGCGGTCGGCTCGTCCAGGAACAGGACCCGTGGCTCGTGTATCAGCGCGCGGACGATCTCCAGCCTGCGGCGCTGGCCGCCAGATAGCTTGCGCACCGGCTGCCTCAGCAGGTCGGATATGCCGAGGATCCCGGCCACGTCCTGCACCTGAGTCCGGTAGCTCGCCGGCATCATCCGGTAGGAGGGCCGCCAGCGATAGAGGCCGTACAGCACCGCGTGCAGCCGGAGGTTCTCCTCGGCCGTCAGGTTCTGGTCCAGGGCGGGCTGCTGGAAGACGACGCCGATCTGCCGGCGGACGCCAGCCTGATCTTCGGCCACATCGAGGCCGCCGATCCTGACGCTGCCCGCGGTCTGCTCGAGCGTGGTCGTAAGGATCGAGATCGTCGTCGTCTTGCCTGCCCCGTTCGGGCCTAGCATGCACCAGAACTCTCCGTTGTCGACAGTGAAGCTGATGTCGTCGACGGCGTTGCGGCGCGTGCCGCGGTAGCGCTTGACGAGATGCTCGACCTCGATGGCAGGCATGGGTTCTACAAGCCGTCCGCGGCGGGATCGCGCGCCTGCCCGCTCCGGCGCAGGCGCTCGTACCGGGCATCGAGTCCCCACCGCCGGGCAAGCCGGGCCAGCCTGCGCATCACCGGCCGCACCACGGCAGTCGGCAGGAACGGCGCCCGCACCTCCCGCTCGAAGTCCGTCATGAACAGCGCGAGTTCGATCGGACGTGGCAGCGCGCGGCCCGCCTGGCACTGCTCCTGGGCGATTGCGGCGGCGGTCTCCAGCAGCTCTTCCATGCGCAGCGCCGGCCGGGACTCGACCGCGACCCGGGCGTCCTCCGTCCCAGCGTTGGCGAAGTGGTGCACAGTTCCCGGCGGTACGCACACGCGCTGGCCCGGCATGAGCAGCATCCGGCGCCACCCGACGCGGAACCTCATCCGTCCTTCGAGCACGGTGAAGATCTCCTGCTGTCCCGGATGGGCATGGCTGCTCGGCACCTTGCCGCCGGGCGCAAGCAGTAGCTCCCAGTCGAGCACCTGACCGCCCGTCGCCGCAGCGGTGCGCCTGATCACGATCTGCTCGCCGCTGAGCGGGTTCACAATGGGATACGTCGGGTGCGTCGGTTGGGTCGGGTGCGTCGCAGTCATCAGGCTCTTCCGCTAGCTCACGTCTCTGCCGAGAGTAGTCCTGGCTGCCACCAGTGCGACCACTGTGGCCGCTCCGGCAAGCAGTCCGGCCGCGGCGGTGAATGGCAGCGCGGCCGCGCTGGTGCTGGCATCGTGAGCTGGCCCGAACGCCGCGCCGCCAAGTGGGCTCCCGGCGAGTGTGGTAGCTGCGGTGAACGGCAGGTAGGGCTGCGCGGCATTGAACAGGTTACCTACGATCGACTCGATCACGACCGCCCAGACGAAGACGCCTATGACGGCCGCGAGCTGGGATCTGACGAGCGACCCGACGCCGACGCCGATGGCCGCGAGCAGGGCCGCTGCCACCATGTGCCCGACTGCGTAACGGGCGATGGTCCCCCCGCCGACGGGCACATGATCGCCGTTCGCCGCAATGAAACCCAGGCCGACGCTGGTCGCGATCAGCCAGCCAGCGAAGCCGAAGACGGCACCGGCGCATGCTGCGGCGACCGCCTTGGCCGCGAGTACCCGGTCACGCCGCGGCGTCGAGAGATAAGTGAGGCTGGCCGACCCGTGCCGGAACTCCCCGCTCGAGACGGTCACGCCGAGCACAGCCGCGAGGAGCAGCGACCAGACGCCGCCGGTGATGACGGCATCGAGGCCAGCCTGCGTAGATAGCGCCGCGACTGCCTTGGTGCCGGCCCTGGACGCTTCCAGGATGCTGAACAGCACGCTCAGGCCAGCGGCCGTAGCCAGAAGGCCGTAGGTCAGTCTGGTGGTTCGTAGCTTGAGCAGCTCGACCCTGATCAGGATCATCATGACAGCGCCTTCAGGCTGGCAGGCCCGGCGGTAAGGCCGAGGAAGACGTCCTCCAGCGCGCCGTGTGCGGTCAGCGCGCCGATCGGAGACTGCGTCACCAGGCGGCCGGAGTTCAGGATGATGACCGATTCCACGGTCTGCGCGACTTCGGCCAGGATGTGGCTCGACACCAGCACGGCTGTCCCTTCAGCGGCCATGCCTTGGATCAGGTCGCGCAGCCACCGGACGCCTTCGGGATCGAGGCCGTTGGCGGGCTCGTCGAGTATCAGCACGTCCGGGTCGCCCAGTAGCGCCGCGGCGAGCCCGAGCCGCTGGCGCATGCCCAGGGAGAACTTGCCCACCCGCTCGGCCGCCGCGCCAGTTAGGTCGACGAGGTCGAGCACGACGTCGATCCGGGCTGGGTCGACTTGCGCCGCCATGGCTTGTATTCGCAGATGATTGCGGGCGGTCCGGCCGGGATGGAAGCTCGTCGCCTCGAAGACGACGCCGACCTGGCGGCCCGGGCTGCGCAGCGCGGCATACTGCTGGCCGTTGATGGTCGCGTCGCCGCTGTCGCGCCGGATGAGGCCAAGCAGCATGCGCAAGGTGGTCGTTTTGCCCGCGCCGTTCGGACCTAGGAAACCGACGACCTGGCCGGCCTCGACAGTGAAGCTGACCCGATCGACGGCTAGCTTCGAGCCGTAGCGCTTGGTGAGGCCACGGGCCTCAATGACTGGCATGGAACTTGATCCTTTCCTCTCGGCGCGCTGCCGAATTCAATGCTGGTCGGCGGACTGGACCGGCGTCGTCAGCCTGTCGGTCCGAGCCTCATGCTCCGCTCAGCTGCTAGTGCGGGCCCGTCTGTAGACCTGGGGTGCACTTCGCGCCCGCCGAAGGTCGACCGGAGGATGACGCGGCCCCGGCCTGGCCGGCGTACGGTCGGAAGTAGTGATGACTGAGTTCGCGCTGCCCGGAGCGCGCCCTGACGGCAATCAGCGACGCCGGCGGGCGATCGATACAGCGATCGCGCTCGCGGTGACGGCCGCCCAGCTGATCGCGAGCTACGCGACCACGTCCTGGCACCATGGCTCAGCGCGGCCAGGATGGGCCGAGTACCTGCTGCTGGCGATCGCTGGCCTCAGCCTGATTGCGCGACGGCGATACCCGGTTGCTGTTCTGGCGGTCGCGCTCGCGGCCACAATCTGGGCTGGCGCCATCGGCCAGGCCGGGATGATCTGGATCGCGCTGATCGCGGCGTTCCTCAACGCGGTGGTGGCGCGCAAGCGAGCCGCTGCCGTCGCCTCGCTGCTCATTGGGTACCTCGCCAGCTTCTGGCCGTGGTGGCAGATCGGCCGAAGTGGCCACGCCAGCGTGGGACTGGCGCTCGGCGTTGCCGCGTGGCTGCTCGTGCTGCTGGCTTGCGCGGAGTTCATTCGCCTGCGGGGCCAGCGCGCGGCTGATCTCGCGCGAAGCCGGGAGGAACAGCTCCGGCGGCAGGCCAGCGAGGAGCGAGTGCGAATCGCGAGGGACCTGCATGACGTCCTCGCGCACAACATCTCGGTCATCAACGTCCAGGCCAACACCGCCCTGCATCTCATGGACCGGCAGCCGCAGCGTGCCCGTGAGGCGCTGACCGCCATCCACGACGTGCGCCGGCAAGCACTCGCAGAGCTGACGACGGTGCTCGGCGTCCTGCGGGCTGATGGGGACGCCGCGCCCAGGGCACCTAGCCCAGGTCTGGACCGCCTGGACGACCTCGTCGCTGCCGTCGGCCGGGCCGGGCTCGAGGTCCGCCTCTCGTTGCGCGGGGAACGGCGCCATCTGCCTGCCGATGTCGACTTGGCGGGATACCGGATCGCGCAGGAGGCGCTGACGAACGCCGCCCGCCACAGCACGTGCCGGGTGGCCGAGGTGCTGGTCAGCTACGAGAAGGACGGGATCCTGGTGCAAGTTGACGACGCCGGGCCGAGCCGAGCCGACGGCGAGCGGGCCATCGGGTCGGGTCGCGTCGGTGTGCCTGGCCTGGCCCGTAATGGGATCCTCGGCATGACCGAGCGGGCGAACGCCCTCGGCGGGGCGCTGACGGCCGGACCGCGCCCTGACGGCGGGTTCCGCGTCCGGGTATGGCTGCCGCTGTCCGTAGCGGTGCCGACCCGGTGATCCGTGTCGCCCTGGCTGACGACCAGGAGCTCGTCCGGGCCGGCTTCGCTGCGCTGCTGGGCGCGGAAGACGACATGGAAATCGCGGGCGAGGCCGCCAACGGCGCGGAGGCGATCGACCTTGCCGTTCGCGTACAGCCTGACGTGCTGCTCATGGATGTCCGGATGCCGGTGCTTGACGGGATCGAGGCCACGAGGCGCATCGCCAGTGAGCCTGCCCTGGCTGCCGTGCACGTCGTCATCCTGACCACCTTCGAGATCGACGAGTACATCTTCGATGGCCTGCGGGCCGGCGCCGCCGGGTTCCTGGTCAAGGACACCGATGCAGCCGAGCTAATCCGTGCGGTCCGCGTTGTGGCAGCCGGGGACGCGCTGCTCTCACCTGCTGTGACTCGCCGCCTGATCGCCGAGTTCACCGCACACGCTCGGCGGCCGCGGAAAGTTGCTGGCGTGGGCGAGCTGACGCCACGCGAGCGGGAGATCGTGACCCTGATCGCGTCGGGGCTGTCGAACGAGGAGATCGCGGCCCGGCTGTACGTGAGTCAGTCGACGGTCAAGACACACGCCAGCCGGGCAATGATGAAGCTCGCGGCCAGGGATAGAGCGCAGCTTGTGGTGGCGGCGTACGAGGCGGGCCTGGTGCAACCAGGAGCCTAGCTGCGTGGGTCGCTTGTCGGCTGGCAGCCGCGGCTTCAAGCGGCCGTATTGGCGAACTATGCCCGGATTAGGGAGTCACGGGGCTTACGCCAGGTAACACACGGTGGCAGCCACCTAGTCGCGCCCGCCTGTCAATACTGCTCGCTATCGAGTGACTACAAATCGTGATGGCTTCAGCTCGGCCGGGTAGGGACTGGGTCAGGGGGTGACTGTCTCATGTCAGGTTCTCACGTGAGCCTCATCGTGATGCCGATCGTCATCGCACTGGCGCTGGCGTTCTGGGTCTCGCTGGTCTACTACGCGAGCTTCCATCCTCGCTGGAAGCATCACGCGGGGCCGCGGCGCACGGACGCCGCAGGCGGTGTCTTCGAAGCGACCCACGGTGGCCGCCAGTTGATGCCCATCTGGGGCGAGCCCGGAGACGCCGTACCTCCGCCGCGGGAGGCTGCCGCGGCCGAGAGCTACCAGGCAGCCGACGCGCAGGGCAAGGAAGGCGCCGACGCCGCCGCGACGGCGGGCACGAGCGCAGGCGCGACGGCCTCCGGCCCCCGGCAGCCGGAATAGTCGGACTCCTGGGCGGGCGACGGGCTCATACTCGCCCGCCGGGTAGTCGGACTCCAGGCAACGTATGCGTGCTAGGGCTCGAAGAACTGCGGTCCTTGGAGCCTAAACACACATACGTTTCGTGACCGAGCTCGATCCGACCGAAATGTCCGTTCCAGTAAGCCAGTGCGCACGGACCCCGCGCACATTTCGGGCCGCCCGTAACCAGCGACTGCTTCACTGGCCAGAATTCTGCATCCCGCTTCGTCCGGACTGCGCTGTATCGTGCGGTTGACGTATCGTGCGGTTGACGACTACCGCACGCATCGGGAGCAGCCGTGGCAGAGCCAGGTCAGTCACCCCAAGCCGTCGCCGACGACGCGCTGCCCGAGGCCCTTGTCCTGGCCAAGGCGGCCGAGCAAGCCAGCGTCGGCCTGAAGCTGCTTGGCGGCCTGGCAGTCCGAGTCCTGACCCCCGATCTGCCGCCGCGCCTGCGGGCCGGCCAGGACATGGACTTCGCGTGCCTGTCCAAAGGGCGCAAGGCGACCGCCGCGTTCCTGGAGCAGCAGGGCTGCCAGCCCGACCGCCGGTTCAACAACCTCAACGGCGACCGGCAGATGTATTTCGTCGCGCCGTCGGGCCGCCCCATCGACGTTATGGTCGACCGCCTATCGATGTGCCACGTGCTGGACTTCCGGTCCGGTTACGGCCGGCTCCCGTACACGCTAGATGCGGTCGACATCCTGCTGTCCAAGCTGCAAATCTTCGAATTGAACGAGAAAGACGCGCGGGACATCTTCCAGCTGCTCGCCGGCTTGCCAGTTGGGCCCGCCAGCTCCGTCTCCGCCGGGCAGCTCACCCTCGACACCGACAGGTTCGGCCAGCTGCTCGCCGCCGACTGGGGCTGGTGGCGCACTGTGACCGGGAACCTGGACAAGCTCCCCGGGCTCGCGGCCGAGAAGCCGGAACTGGTCCCGCAAGCTGCCCCGTACGATCCGCTCGCGCATGCCGCGCAGCTCGCCGAGGTCGCGAGCTCGGCGCCCAAGGGCATGAAGTGGAAGCTGCGCGCGAACGTCGGCGACCGCGTCCGGTGGTATGAGCTGCCGGAGGAAGTCGGCCACTGACGCGCCGTCAGGGCCAATCCGCGCCGAATCCCGATCCGAATCCACAGCGAATCCGCGCCGAATCGACGCAGGCCACGCGGCCATTGCGCTGTTTTCAATCTTGACGCCCGGTTACGCATGCTGCTAGACCGATGCACAAGCGGACCAGCAAAGGCGTGATCCTTACATGAAGATCTTTTTTGCGACCGATATCCACGGATCCGAGGTCTGCTGGCGCAAGTTTCTCAATTCGGCCGCGTTCTATAAAGCCGACCTCGTCGTGCTCGGCGGTGATGTCACCGGCAAGGCGATGGTCCCGATTGTCGCGCACACCGGCTACTGGCAGGTCACCGTGCGCGGCGAGACGCACAAGCTGGAGTCGAAGGAAGCGCTGGACGAGATCATCGCCCGGATCCGCAATAGCGGTTTCTACCCGGCCATTGTCAGTCCTGATGAGCTGCAGCACCTCGGCGAGAACGAGGGTGCCGTCGACCAGCGGTTCGCCAAGGAGATGATCAGCTCGCTGGACCGATGGCTGGACATGGCCGACGGCAAGCTGCGCGGTGGCGATATCCCGTGCATACTCAACGGCGGCAACGACGACATCTTCGAGATCGACGCGGTCATCGAGTCCTCGCCGTGCGTGAGCTTCGCCGAGGGCAAGCTGATGGACCTGGACGGCTTCTCTCTCGTCTCGATGGGCTGGACCAACCCGACTCCGTGGAATACCTACCGCGAGGCGCCCGAGGAGGATCTCGCCCCCAAGATCGAGGCGCTGGCCGCGCTGGTACCGGATATGGGCCGGGCCATCTTCAACTTCCACGCGCCGCCCTACGGCACTGGGCTCGACGACGCGCCCGCGCTTGACGAGAACCTGCGCCCCATGCACGGCGGCGCGGTGATGAAGCCGGTGGGCTCGAAGGCCGTCCGGGAAGCGATCCTCAAGCACCAGCCGATGCTCTCGGTGCACGGCCACATCCACGAGAGCCGGGCGGTCAAGCGGCTAGGCCGGACGATGGCGATCAATCCCGGCAGCGTGTACGGCGACGGCGTGCTGCAGGGTGCGGTGCTCGAACTGGATGCGAAGAAAGCGAAAGTCAGCAAGTACCTGCTAGTGAACGGCTAAGGCAGGCCGCGAGCCAGGCGGACGGGGACCAAAGCGGGCGGCCGGGCTACCTTGGCCGCCCTTAACTGAGAGGCGGAAATGGCGACAGAATCCGTAAGCGGAACCCCGACCCTGTTCCTGCGTAACGCGACCGGTCTCGTCCGCGGCTGGTCAGTCCGGGACTCGATCATCTATGCGGTCATGGCGACAAACTTCGTCACGCTCGGGATCTATGAGTTCACATTCGCTGGCCCGGCGTTCCCCAAGGGCCAGTTCATCACGTCGATCCTGATTTCGGCTGTCCTGGTGTCGTTCCTCGTGGTTGCCTACAGCGGCCTGATCGTGACGATCCCGCGTGCTGGCGGCGACTACGTCTGGCAGACGCGGATCTTGGGCAGCGGCATCGGCTTCGTAATGGCCGCGACCGGCTGGTGGTTCATCCTGTGGCTATGGGCGCCGATCTATGGCAACATCCTGTCGGTCCAGCTGTTCCAGCCGCTCTGGGCGACCTTCGGCGATCCCGGCGGAGCCGCCTGGTTCGCCTCCAAGAACGGCATCTTCGTCGTCTGCCTGATCACGATCGCCATCGCAGGCTTGCTGGTCTCGCTGGGCATGGCTGGCTACGCGCGGATCCAGAAGTGGTGCTTCCTCGGCGGCCTCGTCGCCTTCGCCGTCGTCGTAATCCTGCTCCTGACCCACAGTCACAGCTCATTTGTCAGCTCGTTTAACTACGAGGGGCAGAAGTTGTTCGGCGTGCACAACGCTTACGCTGCCACCAACGCGGCAGCAGCGAAGGCTGGCTACAGCACGTACGGTCTGGGCTTCGGCCCCATCGGGCCGAGCATGCTGCTGGTCCCGGCGATGATGTTCTTCATCCTGTGGCCGAACTGGGGCTCGACCCTGTACGGCGAGATCCGCGGGGCGAGTGACTTCAAGCGAGTCTTCGCGGGAATGTTCTCCGGGCTATGGATCACCGTGATCCTGACGATCATCTTCCTGCTGCTCGTGGCGAAGACGATCGGCTGGGACTTCTACCAGAACCTGAACTCGCTCGACTACAACCTCACTCCGCAATTCGGCATCTGGCCGTACCCGTTCATGTTCGCGGGCTGGCTCGTGCATAACACGGCGTTCCAGGTGATCCTGATCCTGGCGCTCAGCCTGTGGTTCTTCGGCTGGGTGGGCACGCTGTTCCTGTCCTCGACCCGGGTCATCTTCGCCGCGGCGTTCGACCGCGTCCTGCCTGACCGTGCTGCCGAGGTGTCTGAGAAGCGCCAGGTGCCGTTCTACTCGCTGATCCTCATGCTGCTCCCGGCAGCAGGCCTGTCCGCGGTCTACGCGTATTCCGGCACGTTCCGCAACTACTTCCTGGACGCGACGCTGGTCATCGCAGTGACGTACTTGTTCAGCGCCATCGCTGTGGTGATCCTGCCGTGGCGCAAACCGGAGCTGTGGGCGGCCTCGCCTGCCAGCCGGTTCAAGTTCATGGGCGTACCGATCGTGCTGGCTGCGGGTTGGGTCACCATCGGGCTGCTGGTCTTCTGCCTGGTCGAGTGGTTCTCTAACAGCCTGTACTTCGTGAACAACAAGGGCTCGCTGGTGTTCATGGGCGCGATGTACGTCCTGGCGATCATCGTGTACGTCCTGGCGCGCGTCATCCGCAGGCGGCAGGGGATCGACCTGGGCCTGATCAACAAGGAGATACCAGTCGAGTAAACGCGGCCGGGCACGTCAGCGGCCGCGGCCTGGTAGGCCGCGGTCGCTTGCGTACGCGGGCAGACTGGGACAGACGAGATTCGGCGGAGCACACAGATGAGCGAGACCGCGGTATGAGCGAGATACCTGGCCGGGCTAGTGCCGTCATCATCGGGGCCGGCATCGTTGGCAACAGCCTGGCTTATCACCTGGCCCGGCTCGGCTGGACAGAGCTAGTCCTGCTGGACAAGGGCCCGATGCCGAATCCGGGCGGCTCGACCGGGCACGCGTCGAACTTCATCTTCCCGATCGAGTACTCCAAGATGATGATGGAGCTCACGCGGGACAGCACCGAGCAGTACAAGGAGCTCGGAGTGTTCACCGAGAGCGGCGGCATCGAGGTTGCGCGGACGGAGGCGCGGATGCAGGAGCTGCGACGCCGGTGCTCGCAGGCCAAGTCGTGGGGGATTCCGGCCGAGCTGCTGACGCCCGAGGGCGTGCGCAAGCTGGTTCCGTACCTGGACGACTCGGTGATCCTGGGTGGCGCGTCATTCCCGACCGTTGGCGTCGTTGACTCGCTCCGCGCCGGCACGCTGATGCGCGAACGGGCTCAGCAGATCGATGCGCTGACCGTCCTCGCCGGAGCCGAGGTGCTCGGCATCGACAAGTCGGACGACGGGCGCGTGGCAAGCGTCCGGACGACGAAGGGGGACATCGCTACCGACGTCGTCGCGATCTGCTGCGGCGTATGGAGCCCGCGGATCGCAAAGATGGCAGGCGCGCGGATCCCGCTGACCCCGATCGTGCACCAGATGATCAGCGTCGGGCCGATCGCGCTGTTCGACGGAACCGAGGGCGAGATTGCCTACCCGATCGTGCGCGACGTAGACGAGAACATGTACGAGCGTCAGCACGGCGGTGACATGGAAGTGGGCTCTTACGCGCACCGGCCGATCGTCGTCGCGCCTGACGACATTCCCTCGATCGAGGAAGCGGTCCTGTCGCCGACCGAGATGCCGTTCACGCAGGACGACTTCGACCCGCAGCTAGAGCTCGCGCTCGAGCTGATGCCCGAACTGCTCGGCGACGAGCGCGCGGGTGTCCGGTACGCCATCAACGGGCTGATCTCGATGACACCGGACGGCCATCCGGTGCTGGGCGAGACACCCGAGGTGCCGGGTCTCTGGTCGGTCGCCGCTAGCTGGATCAAGGAAGGCCCCGGCATCGGCCGCGCGGTCGCCGAGTGGATGAGCGGCGTCACGCCAGAGATAGACATTCACGAGGCCGACGTAGCCCGGTTTTATCCGCATCAGCGCACCGCCGGACACGTGACCGCGCGAGCCCGGGAGGGCTTCAACAAGATGTACGGGATCGTGCATCCGAACGAGCAGTGGGAATCCGGGCGGCCGGTGCGCGTCAGCCCGGTCTACGAGCGCGAGCGCGAGCTTGGCGCTGTGTTCTACGAGACCGCGGGCTGGGAGCGGCCCTTCTGGTATGCGCGCAACCGGGACCTGCTTGACCGCTATTCCGGTCAGCTGATGGAACGCCCGAGCGAGTGGGAATCCCGCTGGTGGTCGCCGATCATCAATGCCGAGCACCTGGCGATGCGCGAGCGGGCCGGGCTGTTCGACCTGTCCGCGTTCGCCATCCTGGACGTGACCGGGCCGGGCGCGCTGCACACCGTGCAGAAGCTAGCGGTCGCGCAGATGCAGGTGCCGATCGGCCGGGTTGTCTACACGTCGTTCCTGGACGACGCGGGCGGCTTCCGCGCGGACCTGACGATCATGCGGCTCGGGCCGCGGCACTTCCGTGTGGTCACCGGCGGCGCCACCGGAATGGCTGACTACAAGTGGATCACCGACCACCTGCCCGACGACGGATCCGCCGCGGTGACGGACGTGACGTCGGCGTGGACGACGCTTGGCCTGTGGGGACCGAAGGCGCGCGAGATCCTTCGCCATCTCACCGCCGACGACATCTCGAACACCGGATTCCCGTTCGGGACCTGCCGGGATATCGAGGCTGCCGACGTCACGGTGCTGGCCTCCCGTATCTCTTACGTCGGTGAGCTTGGCTGGGAGCTGCACGTGCCGATCGAGCAAGGAGCGAAGCTGTGGGACGCGCTCTTCTCGGCGGGCCTGGCCTACGGCATGGTGGCGGCTGGCATCGGCGTGTACGGGACCACCGGGCGGCTGGAGAAGGGCTACCGCGCCTACGGCGCCGAGCTGGATGCCAGCTACAACCTGGTCGAGGCCGGCATGACCAGGCCGAAGGTGAAGGAGCAGGACTTCGTCGGAAAGACGGCTTACCTGCGGCAGCGCGAGACGCCCCCGGCCGCGGTGCTGTGCACGCTGACGGTGGACGACCATGTGTCTGAGTCGGGCGAGCTTCGGTACATGCTCGGTGGAGAGCCCGTGTTGTCGGACAGGGGTGAGCCGCTGATCGACGCGCGCGGACGGCGATCGTATGTCACCAGCGCCGGGTCCGGGCCGTCGGTCGGCAAGCATCTGCTGCTCGCCTACCTGCCGCGCGAGCAGGCGATCGTCGGCGCGCCGCTCGCCGTGGAGTACATGGGCGAGCAGTATCCGGTCACGGTCGCGGTAGCTGGCTCGACTCCGCTGTTCGATCCGGCGAACGAGCGGATCAGGAGCTAGACGGTGCGGACTAACCCACTGGACATCCTGGTGTGCGTCAAGCGGGTGCCGATGGTTGGCGGGAAGGTGATGATCACCCCTGACGGCCAGGATGTGGACACGCGTATGTCCGGTTTCACGGTCAGCCCGCACGAGGAGTGTGCGGTCGAAGAGGGCCTGCGGCTCACCGAGCGCGAGGGTGGCACGGTCACGGTCCTCACGCTCGGACCGCCCGAGGCCGCCGCTCAGCTGCGGGACATGCTGGCGCTCGGAGCGCACCGCGGCGTCTTGCTGGAGACCGACGGCCGGGAATGGGGCCCGATCGCGACGGCGGCAGCGATCGTGGCGGCGGTCGGCGAACTCGGGCCGAGCCCGTTCCCTCTCATATTGGTCGGAAATGAGGCGGCGGACACGGGCGGGTATCAAGTGGGAATCCGCGTCGCACATGCGCTCGGCCGGCCGTGCGTGACCGGGATCAAGCGGCTCGAGCTTGCCGGTGACATGCTCCGCGCGGCGCGGGAGTATCGCGGGGCGGAGGAGACGTTCGAGGTCACGCTGCCGGCGGTCGCGACCGTGAAGGAGGGCATCAACCTGCCCAGGTATCCGTCACTGCCGGGCCGGCTGCGGGCCAAGCGCGCCGAGATCACGGTGCTGCGGCCGGAATGGCAGCCCGACGGGCTGCGCAAACAGGGTCTGCGCGTGCCAGAGAGCCCGGCGCGGCGGGCCCAGGTGCTGGGTCACGGGGCCGCCGCTGTACCCGCCCTGATGGGCGTGCTCGGAGATCTTGGAATGCTGCCGTCCGCTCTCCGCAGTGACGGCGACGGGACCGCTGCGTGAGTGGGGCCGACGCAGACGCTCCCGATGCCACCGTGGGCGCGTCGGTGATCTGTCTAGCCGAACGCGACGGCGCGAGCATCGCGGATGAGTCGCTGCGGGCGCTGACGTTCGCGGTGTCGCTCGCCGGGGCGGCTGGCGGCGTGACAGCGGTGGTGTTCCCACCGAGGAGTGGGGCCGGGCCGGGGGAGCCGGACGGCGAGGTGCTCGCCGATGTGCTGGCCAGCTACGGCGCGACTGATGTGTGCCTGGTGCGCTCGGCGCAGCTCACGGGCTACGCGCCTGTGGCGTGGGCGCGGAGCCTCGAGCAGCTGGCGGCGGCTAGCGGCGCCAGCGCCGTCGTGGCAGCCGCGACTGATCACGGCAGCGAGGTGCTGGCGCATCTCGGCGCCATCACGGGCCAGCCGGTTGCCGCGAACTGCGTGTCGGCTGAGCCGCTGGGTCCCGCCCGCTGGCAGCTCGTGCGGCAGCGCTGGGCTGGGAGCGTGCTCGAGGATGCTGACCTGGAGGCGTCGTGCGCGCTGCTGACGGTGGCGGCCGATGCGGTAGGGCCCGCCTTGCCCGTCTCATCACCAACGGTTGCGGATGGGAGTGCCGGGCGGCAGGCGACGGTGCGCGAGCTGACGCCGGTACTGGCGGAGGCCGACCTCCAGGTGCGCGCGACGGAGTCGGCTGAGCGAAGCTCCGGCATGTCGCTGGCCACCGCCCGAGTGGTCGTCGGCGGCGGGCGCGGCGTCGGCGGCCCTGATGGATTCGCCGCGCTCGAGGAGCTGGCTGGCCTGCTAGGAGGCGTCGTCGGCGTCTCCCGGGTCGTGACCAGCCAGGGCTGGCGGCCGCACCGTCAGCAGGTCGGGCAGACCGGCACGAAGATCTCGCCCGAGCTGTACCTGGCCTGCGGTATCAGCGGAGCGATCCAGCACATGGCCGGGTGCATGTCTGCGCGCCACATCGTGGTCGTGAACACCGACGCGGACGCGCCCATCATCGCCCACGCTGAGTACGCGGTTATCGGTGACCTGAACGAGGTCGTTCCCGCGCTCGTCGCGGCCATCCGAGCGCGAGCTAGCTGACGGGTTCGCGGCCGTTCGCGTGCGCCGCCGCGTGGGTCGCTGGCCTACGGGGTTGACCGGCGACACGATCCCCTCCTGCGAGCAGCTCCGACTGGCCAGCTCGGCTGCGATGCGCTCGATCGCGAGCTGCATGTCCTCGTTCCGGCGAAGTGACATCGCGGTCCGGATTCGGCGCAGCGTGCGGATCGCCCCTTGACCGTGATGATTGTGGCCCTGGCCATGGGGTAGGCCATGGGGAAGGTCTGCGGCAACGTGAGCCGGGTTTGACAGGGGGCGGGCAGCCGCAGCCTTGCCCGGCGGTGGCCGGGGTTTACCCCGGCTGGCTATCGGGGTACCGCTAACAAGAAGGTGACGCCCACGCTGGACGGGGCCCAACTCGATGCGCTTCGTCACCTGGTTGGTGCTCGGAGTCTCTCTGCGGCTGGGGATAAATGCGGCCTCGTCTGAAAGGAGTTGTCGTGTCGGATCCACAGATGGGAATGGCGCCACAGATGGGCATGGGAAGCCGCGTCGGGCCGAATGACGTTCCCGGTAATACTATCGTTCTGGTGCATGGGGCATTTTCTGATGCATCGGGATTCGGTGGCGTAATCCGGGAGCTGGAAATGGACGGCCATAACGTTGTGGCGATTCCTAATCCGCTACGAGGGCTGGCTTCGGACGCAGAGTCGATTGCCACTCGGGTTAAATCAATCGACGGACCCGTGGTTCTGGTTGGCCATTCATATGCCGGCGCACCCATGGGTCAAGCTGCGGCCGAACTTGGCAACGTGACAGCTCTGGTCTTCCTGGCCGCCATCGGCCTGGACGTGGGTGAGAGCGTCGCCAGCGTGCAAGAGCCATTTCCGCCTGCAATGGCGGCCACTACATCGTATCTCACAGATTATGACGCGCCGGGTGCCTCCGGCGGGCCGGAGCTGTACATCCAGAGAGACAAGTTTCACGAGACGTTCTGCGCTGACGCGCCCACTGATGTAGCCGAGGTGATGGCCGTCACCCAGCGCCCACTGGCAGCCGCCGCGCTGCAAGAACAAGCCACTGCCGCCGGCTGGAAAACGATTCCCTCCTGGTACCTCATTTCCGAGCAAGACAACGGGATATCCCCGGAGACAGAAAAATTCATGGCCGATAGGATGAAAGCCACGACCGAAACTATCAATGGCTCCCACATAGCTTTTATCGCGCAGCCTCGCAAGGTAGCACAGTTTATCCAGAAGGCCGCCGGCGACCGACGCGCCGCATGACGATGAAGGGAAACCGCACCATCTCCTTCATCGGACGGGCGCCTAGTGCTGCAGCAGCCTGAGATGTAGCTGCCGTCGTCGCTGGTAGTGGGATTTCGGGCGCTGGCCTGGTGATGCTGACGACATAGTGGCCGTCGCAGCAGCAGTCGTGTTGGCGCCGGGCATGGGTGGCGATAGCGAGCGGGCGGCGGCCTGAGGGCGCTGCGGGCCGATCAGCAGTTCAGTGTGCTTTGTGGATACCGTCTTGCGAGGCCGCATTCTGCCTGTAGGCCTCATTGGCAGCAACCCACCCGAACGGGGCTCGAACTTTGGCTCGTCGCCCCAGGCAGCACGGTTCCAAGGCCTCTCGTCATTGCCACGCTGATACTGCTGCCAGGTTCCATCGCCGTGTCGCTCGTCATCCTGCGGCTCGCCCGCGTGACCCGCCAGCGTTTCGACCTCCTCGTCGCCTTGCCGTGGGTCGCGCTGGTTCTGATCGTCCTCCTCGCCCTGCTGGGCAAAGCCGCTGGCGTGAAGTAGGCCCGCGTTTAAGGTGAGGTGTCCGGGTTAGCTGTCGTGATACGACACGCCCCCTCAACGCAGCCGCAACATCCCGAGGGCTGGCGTGCCGAGGGCGGCCCGCAATGCCTTGAGGGGGGTCGGGCAGGGCCGCCCGCTCTTCCGTGGCTGGAGCCATTAGGAGCCGGGGCGTTACATTGTCGGTATGGCGTCTGGTTCCGTATGGAAGAGCGGACGGTGGTGTGACTGGAGCTGGCCGCCACGCGCCATCCTCAGCCTGGCTTGCTGCGGTGCGTTCCTCGGCTGGTCCTCGCGGGCTACAGCTCGTGGCCGCTGTTGATCCCCAACTGCGTCCTGTTTAGTTCCCGTGGTGATCGCCGTTGTCTTCCTTGCCCTCGTTGCCCTCCGGGCTCGTCGCAACAAGAGGTAGGCGCGCAGCAGGCTGTCGGTAGATTCCGTCCATAGTTGGTCTACCTGTGAGTGTGTGTCTTGCTCCTTATGTGGAAATGGCAGGAGCCGTCGTCGCTGGCCCGCGAATTTCGAGTGGTACCTGAAGCGCGAACTGCATCATCGCGCTCAGCCCGCTGAGCCCGGTTTGGCGAGGCATCACCGGGGCAGGGCACAGGCGAGGGTACCGGCCGTGGGAAGTCACCGGTGCCAGCAGCATCCCGAGTGCGACGCTAAAACCGGGCGTCTCAGCCCACTGGGGGAGCAATGATCATTTTGCATCAGGAAATGCGTGCCAAGCCCGAGAAGTGCGACCAGGTGATGGCTGCGCTCGCCGCGATCATCCCGGGAGCGCGAGCCACAGAGGGCGTCATCAAGTTGGACATCGCCCGCGACCTACTCAGCCCTGACTCCTTCGTCGCGACCGGGGTCTACGAGGACGCTGCCGCTCTCGAACGACAGGAGTCGGCTCCAGAGGTGCACAGGGCCGTGGCGATGTTTGCCGACTCGCTGGCCGCTCCGCCCGATCGACGGATCTACGACGGGTCGCGCGACCCGACGCTCGTCTAACTTCGACAGCGGCTGCCAATGAGGCGGCTCGCCGTGCATGGCATGCATCCCAGGCCTGGAGTCGACCAGAGCGAGCTGCTTCGACCACCTCGTCTGGGCGAGCACCGACGGAACGGGCTTGCCGAGCTGGGCCTGCGTCATAGCCGCCCACCGCTGGTTCTGGCTTTCGAGACCAGGGCTAAGGTCGCCGTCCGTGCGCCCAAGAGGAACCCGGAATCGAAGTGCACGCCGAGCTGGCGCAGTACAGGCATGGTCATCCGGCTCGGCCGCATATCCGAGCGCGGTCGCCCAGAAGGCGGCGATCCGATGCGAGTCAGCCGCGTCGCAGCCGAGCGTCCAGTGCGTCGCCATGTCGGCACAGTACCGCCGAGGTCACGAAAGCCACGCCGGGCTCGGACTCTGTGTCTCCATGGCTCAAGTAAGTCGTGCATGCCGTCAGGGAGCGGGTAGCTGTAGCTGCGGCCAGCGTTCGGCGGGCCGCAGGAAGTCCTCCAAGTTCTTCCACGACTCCGCTGAGTCCTCGGTGTCGTCATGTGCGACCCGGAACAGTTCGATGTAACCGGCGATCTCGGACAGGTCGTACCACATCCGGAACAGCGCAAGAGCGCCAGAGTCAATGACGGTTCCAGTGGCCTCTGTATAGGCCGCCAACACCGAGCGATCGGTCTCAGCCAGGTCCCACAGGTCCCGCTCGGGCGGTGCCAGCTGCACGTAGTCCCAGTCGACGATGACGAAGCCGCCCGGGGTCTTCAGTACATTCCAGGCGCCGGGCTCGCCGTGAGTAACGACAAATCGTTCCGGCCGCGACCTGGCCTCGTCGGCCAGCTCGCCGTATGCCGTCATCAGCGCGGTCACGCCATCCGCGTGCCGGGCCAGCAAGGCACGAGCCCGCTCACCGTAATGGCCTGTGCGCCACGGCTCGCCCGTGCTGTCAATTGCTGATCGCAGCCCGTCGGCGTTCTGCAGTCCGAAATCGCACTGCTGCGGCGCAACCGGCGGTGTCGCTCGGTGCAGGTCGGTTAGCAGGCGCACGACGGCGGGCCGATCGGCTGCCGGGAACGCGCCATCGTGCCCTTGCTCACAATCGATCAGATACGGACAGACGGCCAGCGAGTATCGTGACGACAACCGGCTGGCAACCTTGCGGCTGACCGTGGGTAGCGGGGCCAGCACGAACTCTAGTTTCTCGTCCTGGTGCAGAGACAACGCACATCCAAACGCCGTCTCCAGACGGCCGAAGGCCGCCTCCGCCGTATCCAGCCGACTGTGCAGCATGTGTGGCAGGTCATGGACGATGAGGAACAGTTGTCGGCCGGCGGCATCGGCCGCGTGCCAGTGATGGCTGCCGAAGCCAACCGGCAGGTAGCTCAGCGTCTCGGCGGCGAAGTTCCAGCTAGCCGCCAGCTCCGCCCGGATCTGTGCCTCAGTGAGGTCGTCCGGCCGCGTAAACACGCCGAGAACCTACCGTGCAACCACATGGCAGAGCCAGCGCTTAATGCCAAGGCCTGATCGTGGCTGAGGTCGGGGTTACGGCAACAGCGATGCCACCACACCTGTGGCGGGATTCGCCGCGGCTCGGGCTTGGCCGGAGCTGCCCCGGCAACCTGAGGTGCCGGGGCAGCGATAGGGTCAGCCGCTCAATCCGTTGTCGGTTGGCCCGTTGTCAGTTGGCCCGTCGTCAGTTGGCACGTTGTCAACTGGCACGTTGTCAACTGGCACGGAGCCAGGTGTTGCTGAAACCACCCGAGCCACCGATCGAGCTGGTGGTGTCCTTATCGGCGCCGCTCTTGTCGACCATGATGATCTCGGTCGGGTTCTGCGAGGCAAGCGAGGTGCCGTTGGCGGCCGACACGCTATAGCTGACGGTGCCGAAGTCGGCCAGCGGCAGCACGCCGCTGTTGGACGACGGTGCCTCGGTAATCACCTCGGCGGAAGACCGGGCGAGGCCGGACTGGTTCTTGGTGATCGTCTGGGTCCAGCCTTGCGTGCTGTCCTTGAGTACAAGGGTGAAGGTCTCGGTGCCGGAGAAGGTGACCGATGCGCTCATTGCGTCACCTGGCCGGACCGTGTTGCTGAAGTTCACTGGGTACGCCGGGTACATCTCGTACCAGCCGTAGTAGCTAGGAGACGTGCCGACGCAGTCCGCGTCCGTGCCGGTTTGCTCGACGGAGCTGCTGCTGTAGCCATCGAGGCCGACCCAGAATGAGGAGTACTGGTCGGTCCGGCGGCGGTTGCCGCTGCACTTGGCCGTTGGCTCGGTCCAGCTGGACGAGACGCTGGAGAACGAGCCGTTGGCGCCTGTTGCCGCGTAACCGGACCAGTTGGTGCTCTCGGCAGTAGCGTGGCCGCCAATGGTGCGTGGTCCGGCTGCCCCGCCCGACCTGAGCATCAGGCCACCGGGCCGGAACCCGCTCGCCAGCGCCGGGTGGTGGACGGCCACAGCCGCCGAGGCGTTGCCTGCCAGACCCAGAAGCGAGCCGAGGGCCAGGATGGCGGTTGTGAGGGGAATGCTCCAGCGTCTTGACATAGGTCTCCTTTGGCCTGGTCGTGCTCCATGGTGAGGGCCTGATTTGAAAAATGCCCAAACTCATATCGAGTTTGGGCAAAACAGATATCTATGTCTTCAAGCCACTTCATCACCACGAGCAGGGCGTTGTCGTGAACGTACAGTGACCTATGGTCGTCGTTAAACCACGGGATATTAAAGGCTTAGTAAAGTCTTAACGTCATGGCTCTGAGGTCTGCGAAGTATCGCAACCCGTGCGCCTTAACAAGGCTTTCACAACCATTTAGACGGTTTTAGCGCAAGGGCAGCACGCGCAGTCGGGCGCGGACCGGCAGGTGGTCAGAGCCGACCGTCGACAAGACTGCGCTCTCGATGACCTTGACGCTCTGGTCCACCAGAATGTGATCGAGCTGAAGGAGCGGCCGGTTGGCGGGCCAGGTCCGGCCCCGGACTGTGGTTCCGAAGCTGATCGAGAGCGCGGCGAATGACCGTGGCATGTTGAGGTCGCCCGCAACAATAGTCGGGACGCGGCCTGTCTGGCGCGCCTCGGTCCGCAGCCGCTGTCGCAGGGTCCGCAGCTGCAGGGGGCTGGTCAGGCGATGAGTCAGATGCGTATTGACGACGCGGACTCTGGTCCCGCTTGCCAGCTTCAGGGTGACCGCCTGGCCGTAGCGGGGTACGTCGTCACCGGGCGCTAGGCCAAGATCGATGATCTCGTAGCCGGTGATCGGCAGCGTGGTCAGCACCGCGATGGCAAGCTCGCCAGGAACCGCGCTTGCCGGAACCCTGGCAAGGACGAGGCGCTTCGGCCTGGCTATCACGACCCGGTCAATCCCGGCCCCGAGTTTGGCCGCGGCCTCCGCGAGTGGATCATCGGCTGGGATCCCATCGCCGCCAACTGGCAGCCAACTCTCCTGGACGCATATGACATCCGCCTCAAGCTGACATAGCCCAGCGGCGACGTCGAATGGCTGCCCGTAGACACCGAAGCCGCAGTGCAGGTTCAGGCTCGCCACGGTGAACTCGTCGATGTTAAGCAGCCTATCGCCCTGGGTTTCGGCCAGGCCGGACGTGTCCTGGCGGTTCTGTCGGGCCAGCCTCCGCGCGAGGGTCGCCGGGGCGACTCGCGATTCCGGACTCGCTACCCCCAGCTTGTGCATATTGCTGTGGATAGTCGGTGGATAGTCGGTGGATAAGCACCCTCATTGGGGGATAACAATCCACATTCTGTGGACGGCAAAAGAATCTTGGAAAGGTTAACGAAGTCCCTTGCGCGGCTGCCAGTCGAGGCAGTAGAAATTCACTCACCACCTGAACAGCAGTCCACCGCGGGGGCGACCCCAAGGGTTGTGCGGAACCCGGGGGACCGGGTAGCGCGCAAAGACTGCGAGTACGGCGGTAGGCCAGGCAAGACGCAGGCGAGTCGAGGAATCGGCAGGTCAGCGCGCTGTCAGGCTATGTGAGGCCCCTGCATCTCATACATGGAGGGGCCTCACAGCTATTCAGGCTCCGGCCCCCAGCTGGGCTGCGGGCAGCCGACTATGGACCTGCGGGCCTTCGGCCGGATGCCGCACTGGCATTTTGGCGTGCGCCAAAATAAATCGCGAATTATGGGCTGGGTCGGGCCTATGCACAGCGCCGCGGCCGCCGTACCAAAGAATCTTGAATTTCATTTCCGAAACCCCTTGCGCGGCGACCCGCCAAGGCGATAGAAATTCACTCACAGTCAAGAGGGCAATCCGAGCCGAGGAGCGATCCGAGGCAGGCAGAGCTGGGCAACCGTGATCTGCTGGAGGGTACCGATCTTGGCAGTGCGGTCGCGAGACCCATGGTTAGCCGAGCGATCGGCGGACTGGTGACACGTGACCAGCTGAGGCCCCTCCATCTCATACATGGAGGGGCCTCAGTACGTGTGCGGGCCTAGAACTCCAGGACCGGGTGTCTCCTGCGGGAAGGGCATCTTGCGACCCGCATCCGTGCCGGGGCGCTCCCCATGAACGTGCGCATTGACGACCACCCAGCGACGCCGCCCGCAACGACGCCGCACCAATGACAGGCGCCACTGGCGCTGCCGCGATGGCGCTGCCCGCGATGGCGCTGCCCGTGGTTCGCCTGTCAAACTGTCCGCCGTGAGGAACCTGGCCCGGGAAGACGCGCCCGAGGCGCGAACAGCGCAGATGCTCCGCTGGCAGGCCGATGCATGCCGGGAACTAGGCAGCCCCCTCTACGGCGACCTGCTCCTGCGGGCGGCCGACGATCTTCTGACGGGCGGTCCGACAGCCGAGGTCCTGCGTGGTCACCTCGACGACCGGCTGTCGAGCGTGCTGGCGCTGCGGCTGCTCGGGGGCGCGCACGCGCTGGCGCTGTCCGGCCGCGCCCCGCAGCTTGCGGCGTTCTATCCCAGCGCCGGCGGCACGCTCGACTCCGAACCAGGCAGTCCGCAGGCCTGGGCGGCTCTCCGCCGGACATTCGACGAGCAGCGCGACGAACTGCGCACCTGGCTTGACCATCCGCCCCAGACCAACGAGGTCGGCCGGGCCGCAGCGCTGCTCGGCGGGCTCCGATACATAAGCGCGGAGCAGGCCCTGCCTGTCCGGCTGATCGAGGTCGGTGCGAGCGCTGGCCTGAACCTGCGGGCCGACCGCTTCTCGGTGCCGGGTGATGCGGGCAGTTACGGGAACCCTGACTCACCCGTTGTGCTCACTGCCGGCTGGCAAGGCGAGCCGCCGCCGGCCAGCCGCATCGAGGTAATTGAGCGGCTCGGCGGCGATTTGTCGCCCGTCGATCCGAATACAGCGGCGGGGAGGCTGCGGCTGACCGCCTACGTCTGGCCGGATCAGGCCGACCGGATCCGCCGACTGCGCGGCGCATTCACGATCGCGGCCGAGGTGCCTGCCGAACTCCGCGCCGAGTCGGCATCAGCGACCGTGGCGCGCACGCGTCTGGAGCCGGGCACCTGGACGGTGCTCTGGCACTCGATCTTCCGCCAGTACCTGACCGAGCGCCAGCGGACCGAGCTCGCGACCGGAGTCGGCGCCCTCGGTGGCCTCGCCACGCCAGCCGCCCGATTCGCCTACTTGTACCTGGAGCAGTCGCGAGCGGGGGGCTGTCCGGTAACGCTAGTGACCTGGCCCGGCGGCAAGCGGCGGGTCCTCGGGACCGCACCCGCCCACGGGCTGCCGGTGTACTGGCAGCCGCAGCCATGACCCGGTAGCCTCCCTGCGTGCTTTCCGTTTTCCTCGCCTGCGACGATCCGTACCAGGTAGCCAGGCTGATGACCGAGCAGCTGGGCTGGCGGCTCGAGTTCGCGACCCCTAGCGACTCCGACGACAAGCTCGCGTCCGTCAGCCTCGGCGGGGCACAGGTCATGCTGGGCACTGCCGACGAACGCTTCCTGCCTGCCGCCAGCCGCGACCACCGGGGCGCCGGCGTAACCGTCTATGTGCGGCTGCCGGAAACCAACGACATCACCGCAATCCACGCGCGTCATGCTGCCGGGGGCGTCGTGACAGCGGGGCTCTCGCAGCGGCCCTGGGGGGAGCTGGCGTTCGACGCGGTCATCGCCGGCTACCGGTTCCTCATCGCGCAGGAGACGCTGGCCGGGGACGCTTAGCCGGGCCGGCCGCGGTCTGCCTTGCTAACGTGGCTTCGTGTCGAATGACGTGCCCGACCTGCGGGCATCGCACGCGGATCGCGACCGCGTCGTGGATGTGCTGCGGGTCGCCGGCGGTGACGGCCGACTTAGCGCCGAAGAACTCGACGCCCGCCTGGAGAGCGCGCTTTCGTCCCGGACGCTCGGCGAGTTGGCCGAGCTGACCGCCGACCTGCCGATGGCGCCCGCAGCCAACGGCAAAGACGTACTCGTGATCGAGCAACACGGCGGCAGGTACGTGCGGGAGGGGCACTGGTCGGTACCCGCGCGCATCGAGCTTCGCACGCAGGAGTGCCGAGTCACGCTCGACTTCACCCACGCGGTGATCACGTCGAATGTCCTGCCAATCGAGACGGACATGGTGCACGGCAAGCTGTTCATCGTCAGCTCGCCGGGCATCGTGATCGACACCGACGGGCTCAACCTCACCTACTCCAAGCTCAAGCTCCACTCCAAGAACACCGTCGCCGAACTCCGTCTCCGCGTCGAGCTCGTGGGAAGGCTTCTACACGCGAAGGTCATCGAGCAGCGGTCGTGACGTCGCGCCCGTCGACGAGCGCAGCCAGTTGGCGCTCCAGGTCACCCGTGCCGACGTCGATGATGCGCAGTGGCAAGCCAAACCGCGCCGCTATCGTGGCGGCCCGGCTGTCCAGCGCCGCGTTGCGTTCCTGCGCAAGCCAGACGAGCCTGCGGTAGTGCCCGAAGTAGTCAGTCCACAGCTGCGGGTGCCGGTCCAGGCCGAGCCCGGCGAGCACAGTCCGCTCGAAGCTGCGCACCAGGTAGTCGGTCAGCAGGTACGTGCCAGGCTCACTCTCGAGCAGCGCACGTACCCGGTCGGCCCCACCGAGCACGTCATAGCAGTGCAATCCGCGCAACCGGTCGATCTGGAGCGAGGCGCAAAGCTGGTCAAGCTCTCCGTAGCTGCCGCAGTCGGCGTAGCCGAACGCGACCCGCAGGCCCCGTGCCCGGAGCCTGTTTGCCAGCTCGGCCACGGCGGGCGTGATCCGCTCCGGCCTGTTGTGCAGCGACGCGGGCAGCGCGTGCACCTCGACCGGCCATCGGCGGCGCGCGGCGATATCACGGATGTGTCCGGCGAGCGCACCGCAGGCGATGACGGCGAGTGTCTCAACTTCAGGACGGGAACGGGGTCGGCTTGCAGCTCCGCCCTCAGGACGGGAACTGGAGCTGCTCGACGAACGCGTCGTTGAAGCCATCTCGGTCTGAGAGCTCGACATATCTCACCTCCTCCAGCAGTGCCAGCGCGCCCGCCCGCTCGCGAACCGACAGCAGCGCCATCTTGGCTCCCTCCCCGGCAACGTTGCCCGCGCTGACGACGCGCAGTACCGGCAGGCGGGGCACGAGCCCGAGCGCGATCGCGCTCGCTGGCGACAGGTAGCTCCCGAACGAGCCCGCAAGCAACACCTGCTGGACGTCGGTGGCGTGCAGGCCCGCCTCGTCGAGAAGCACCTGCCAGCCGGTCGCAATGGCGGCCTTGGCGAACTGAAGCTCGCGAACGTCACGCTGAGACAGGTAGATCGAGTGGGACACGTCGCCTAGTTCACCGCGCCAGTGGAGCACGAAGACGCGCTCCTGCCCGAGCATGGTCAGCCGCGGCGCCAGGGCCGGCGCGAGCGCAGCAGCCACCTCGTCGGTGACGAGCCTCCCGGTGCGGTCAAGCAGGCCGGCCTTCACCAGGCTCGCTATCGCGTCCACCAGGCCGGAGCCGCACAGTCCGACGGGCTCGACATCTCCGATCACCGTGAGCGCGAGCCCGTCAGCGGTGATGGCCACGGCCTCGATGGCGCCGTCCGCGGCGCGCATCCCGCACCGGATGGCCGCTCCTTCGAACGCAGGGCCGGCCGGTGCAGCTGTCGCCAGCAGCCAGTCGCGGTTCCCAAGCACGATCTCGCAGTTGGTGCCGATGTCGATGAAGAGCCTGGTCCGGGCATCCCGGTTCATGCCCGACGCCAGCAGCCCGGCCGTAATGTCACCGCCAACGTAGGCACCGAACGCCGGGAACACGAACGCCCGGGCTCGCGGGTGCGCCGGTACGTGCAGGTCCGCGGCGAGCACCTCAGGCAGTTGCCGCGCGGCCATGATGAACGGGGCGACACCGAGCGGCTCGGGGTCGATGCCGAGCGCGATGTGGGTCATGGTCGCGTTCCCTGCGACGGCGATCTCGGCCACGTCGGCCGGGTCCGCTCCGGCCTGCGCGCAGACCTCGCCCGCGAGCTCCGCGAGCGTCTCGTGCGCCAGCCGGCCCAGGATGCCCAGTGCGGCCGGATCCAGCATGGTGGCGCTGATCCGGGTGATGACGTCCGCACCGAACGGCTGCTGCTTGTTGAGCATCGAGGCAACGGCGATCGGCGTTCCGGTGCCGAGGTCGAGCAGCGTGGCGACGACGGTGGTGGTGCCGAGGTCAAACGCGATGCCAAGTAGCTTGTCTGTCGTGTCGCCCTGCTGGACGTCGATCAGCACGTCATCGACGATGACCGCCGTCACCTTAAAGTCCCCGGCGCGCAGCCGCTGGCCAAGCCCTCGCAGCACCGCCAGATCGACGCGAAGCTCCAGGTCGTCGAGGCGCGCGAGGACACGCTCGATGTCGGTCTGCTGGTCCGACAGGGACGGCTCGGCGAGCTCGAGATAGCGTTTCTGCGCGGCCGGGCGCAAGATGACCTGCCGGCCGACCCCGACGGTCGCCGCTTTAGGCCGCGTCATCAGCGGCGGCACTTCGACCTGAACGTCGGTGTCAGCGAGCGCGCGGCACGCGAGCCGCCAGCCCGCCCGCAGCTCGTCAGCGGAGAAAGCGCGCGCGTCCAGCGAGGAGGCGGGCGCATCCCCATCCAGGATCCTGATCTTGCACTTCTTGCACGTGCCGTGGCCGCCGCAGGTCGAGTCGATCGCGATACCGTTCCAGCTGGCGGCGTCGAATAGCGACACGCCGGGCGGCACCCGCACCCGCAGCCCGGCGGGCAGGAAGAGCAACTCCACCCGCGCTGGTGCGCCGGTGACGTGGGCCGCAGTCAGCTGAGTCACGGCGCGCCAGTATTCGCCTGAGCAGTACGCGCCTGCGAGGCCGAGCCGGCCGCTGCTATCGCGCTTGCGTCGGCCCGGCCCGCTGCTCCAGCAGCTTCCGCCGCCTGCCGCGCGCGGTGCGCGGCGATCCAGCTCGCGCCCCATGCATCCCGGTTGGTCAGCAGGTCGGCAGCCTTGACCGCGCGCACGAGCTGTGCCGACCTGGCGTCCATGATCGCGCTCGTGAGACCGCTCGCGATCGCCATCGGCAAGAACGCGGCGCCGATCGTGCCTCGATCCGGCATGCCGAACGAGACGTTGGACGCGCCGAGCGTCATGTTCACGCCGAGCTCCTCGCGCATCAGCGCGATCGTCTCCAGCGTCCGCAGCACGAGCGAGGTGTCAGCACCGACGGGCATGGCGAGCGGATCGAACACGAGGTCTTCCAGCGCGATTCCGTACGTGCCGGTCGCCACATTAACGATCTTGCGGGCCAGGTCGAGCCGCCGCTCAGGCTCTGCGGGGATCTCTTCTTCGTCATTCGGCAGCGCGATCACGGCGGCACCGTGCCGCTTGACCAGCGGCAGGATAGCCGCCATCCTCTCGTCCTCGGCCGTTATGGAATTGACGAGGGCCTTGCCCTGATACGTCGCGAGTCCCGCCTCGAGTACCTCGATGATGGAGGAGTCAAGGCAGAGCGGCAGGTCGCACCGGGACTGAATTAGCTCGATGGCCTGCACCATCAGCTGGGTCTCGTCCGCTAGCGGCGCACCCATGTTGACGTCGAGCATCATCGCGCCACCGGCGACCTGCTCGGCGACGTCGATCTCGATCCGGGACAGGTCGCCGCGCCGCAGTTGCTCCTGGAAGATCTTCCGCCCGGTGGGGTTGATGCGCTCGCCGATGATGCAGAACGGATTCTCGCCACCGATCCGCAGTTCCCGCGTCGCAGACGACACGATGGTTTCCATGCCGAACCTCACGCCGGTGCGACGGCGCGCCGTCGCCGGATAAGTTCCTTGGCGCGTACCACGGCGGCGGACGCGTCGGAGGCGTACCCGTCGGCACCGACGACGTCCGCGTATTCCTGCGTCACCGGGGCGCCGCCGACCATGACGATGACCTGATCGCGCATGCCCGCCTTCTGGAGCGCATTGATATTGGCCTTGAACATCGGCATCGTGGTCGTCAGAAACGCGGAGAACCCGACGATGTCCGGCTGATGCTCGCGGATCGCGTCCAGGAACTTCTCTGGCGCCACCTGCACGCCGAGGTCAATGACCTCGAAGCCCGCGCCTTCGAACATGATGTTGACGAGGTTCTTGCCAATGTCGTGCACGTCGCCCTTGACCGTGCCCATGACGATCTTGCCGATCGTCTGCGCGCCGGTCTCGGCAAGTAGCGGCCGCAGGATCTCCAATGCCCCCGCCATCGCCTTGCCTGCGATCAGCATCTCGGGGACGAAGAAGTCGCCGCGCTCAAACCGCGCGCCGACCTCCTCGAGAGACGGGATCAGCGCCTCGTACAGCAGCTTCTCCGGTCCGAGGCCGAGTTCGAGGCCTTGGCGCGTGAGGTCGAGCACCTCAGGGGCGTTACCTACCAGGGTGAAGTCATAGAGCTGGCGCAGCAGATCGTCCGGGTTCACGAGTCACCTTCTTCCTGGGGTCCTGACGTTGTGGCCGAGCAAGGCCGACAGCGACCGCGCGGCCGCCATGCAGGCCGCGGCGGCGGCTGGAAGCTGACCACCGGTGGCTAGTCGGCTCGCGGGTCCGGATACCGACAGCGCCGCCACGGCGACCGGGCCGCCAACAGCGGTCTCGCCAACAGCGGTGCCGCCAACAGAGGTGCCCCCAACAACGGTGCCGCCAACAGCGGTGCCGCCAACAAAGATCGGAGCGGCCACCGCGACGAGGCCCGGTTCCAGTTCCTCGATGGTGACCGCATAGCCGCGCTCGCGCACCGCGACGAGCTCGGCGGCCAGCGCGGCGCGGCTCGTAATGGTCCGCTCAGTACGCTGCTCGAGCCTCCCCTTGGGCAGCTCGGCCGCATCGAAGGCCAGCAGCACCTTGCCGAGCGCTGCGCAGTGCAAGGGCACAGCGAGCCCAACCCAGTTCGTGCCGCCGATCAGGTACCTGCTGTCGACCTGCGCGATCTGCTCGACCGTCCCGCCGTCGCGCGGAACGCCCAGGTTGACCGTCTCGCCCGTCTGTTCGCCGAGCAGGGCCAGCGTCGGCTGGGCAACGCTGACCAGATCCGCTTCGGCCCCGCCGCGCCACGCGTACGACAGGAACACCTCGCCCGGAGAGAACCGGCCGGACTCATCCCGCCGCACCAGTCCGTTGCGCTCGAGCGCCGTCAGCAACCGGGATGTGGTGCTCTTCGCCAGCCCGCTTGACGCGGTCAGCTCGGTGAAAGAGACCGGGTCGCGATGCCGGGCGACCTCGATGAGCAGCTGCGCCGCCCTGTCGACGGCCTGAGTTCCGGTGGGGCTGGTCACATTTTGTCCTTAATTCCAGAGTTCCATGTTACGGAACTCTGTTCTACGATGTGATCCTAAGTTCGGTCATTCCAGCCGGTCAAGTCGCGCCATTCGAGGTGGCAATGTTCCGCAATTCGATGCCGAGGTACGAGATCCTGTCGCCGGATGCGATCGCGGTCCTGGACAAGGGCTGGCGCCGGATCGTTTCCGAGATCGGCGTGCAGTTCGCCAAGCCGGCGGCGGTCGAGTTGTTCCGCAACGCCGGCCAGCGCACTGACGGCGAGGTCGTGTACCTGGACCCGGACTTCGTCATGGAGCAGGTGGCCCTGGCCCCGCGCGAGTTCGACGTGCAGGCCAGGAACCCGGCGAATAGCGTCCACATCGGCGGCGACGACATGGTTTTCGGCGCGGTCTACGGCTCGCCGTTTGTGCGCGAGGGGAATGTCCGCCGCGATGCGACGATGGACGACTTCCGCCGCCTGTGCATGCTGTCGCAGTCGTTCAGCCAGCTTGACTCCGCTGGCGGCGTGATCTGCGAGCCGAACGACACCCCGCTGGATTCGCGGCACCTCGACATGATCTTCGCGTTGCAGACGCTTACCGACAAGATCTATATGGGGAACGTGGTATCCGGACCTAATGCCGCGGACACGATCGCCATGACCGAGATCCTCTTCGGCGGCCGGGCGGCGATCGAGGCGGTCCCGGCGACCATCTCGCTGATCAATTGCAACTCGCCGCTGCGCTGGGACGACCGCATGCTGGACGCCCAATTCGAGTACTGTGCCGCAGCACAGCCAGTGGTACTCACCCCGTTCCTGCTCATGGGGGCGATGTCACCAGTCACCATCCCCGCCGCCCTTGTCCAGCAGCTCGCGGAGGCGCTGTCCGGGATCGCGCTCGCCCAGCTGATCCGCCCCGGCTGTCCGGTTATCTTCGGCTCGTTCCTGTCCAACATCGACATGCAGTCCGGCTCGCCCAGCTTTGGCACGCCCGAGTCCGGCATCGGGCTGCTGTGCACTGGTCAGCTGGCCCGCCATTTCGGCCTGCCATTCCGCACCGGCGGCGGCCTGAACTCCAGCCAGACGTGCGACGCCCAGGCGGCCTACGAGTCGCTGATGACGCTGCTGCCGACGTTCCTCGCCGGCACGAACTGGGTGATGCACGCGGCCGGCTGGCTCGAAGGCGGGCTAGTGTCGTGCTACGAGAAGTTCATCGTCGACATCGAGCTGCTACGCATGCTGCGCGTGGAGTTCACGCCGCTGGAGATCGACGAGGCGTCGCTTGCGTTCGGCGCTCACGAGGAAGTCGGCCACGGCGGGCATTTCCTCGGGGCGCAGCACACGATGGAGCGGTTCCGGGAGTGCTTCTACCGGCCATTGCTGTCGTCGACGGCGAACTACGAGCGCTGGCTGAAGCTCGGCGGCAAGGACGCCACGGCGCGGGCCGGCGAGATCTGCGCAAAGACGCTGGCTGACTACCAGCAGCCGCCGCTGGATGACGCGATCCGGGCCGAACTCGCGGAGTACGTCCGTCGTCGTCGCAGCGAGCTCGGCGACTAGCCACCCTAGCTAGTTGGCCCCAGACGTGTGGCCCCAGACGTGTCCTTGGTTCAGAGATCGAATTCTCGAGGCGGACTCTCGCCCACCAAGCCGTCCACGGACTCGCGCAGCAGGTCGGCGTGGCCGGTGTGCCGGGCGTACTCCTCGATCATGTCCAGGAGCATCTCCCGCACGCTGGCGGTACGCCCGTCCCGTCGCGTGAACCGCGCCGCGCCGTCTATGCCCTCTTCCTGCAGGACGGCGGCCACGACATCCCGGGAGCGCTGCACCGCCGACCGCCAGAGCGCGTACACCTCTGCCGGGTCATCCTGCGCCCCGGTTCTCCATTCCCAGTTGGGATCGGCGTCGAAATCCACCTCGTCCCACGGCGGCCCGTAGTCTTGCCCGGCGAGCTTCACCACCAGCCAGTCCGCCTCCACCAAGGCCATGTGCTTGACCAGCCCGCCGAGAGTCATCGAGGACGCCGCCGCCGTCGCCGCCAGCCCGGCGCGGTTCAGGCCACCCGTCTTCCACGCGAACGTGCGACGGTTGCGCTCCAGCACTGCCAGCACTGCCTCGGACTCCGCGGAACGGTTCTCGTTGCTCACCGATTCGTTCATCCGCACACTCTAGGCAGTCATCTCTACTCGAACGCTATGAGGGCGGAGAGAGCCGGGTTCCGTGCTAGCACGGACGCGCCTAGCTCCCGATCGCACGCAGGATGTCAGGAACGGAGCGAGCCAGCCGAACCGATCCCGCCCCGCCTCGGCCCAGGCGCGTCGGCCGATGCGCACCGACGGCGCGGGACGTGGCCCGACTTGATGCTGTCGCTGCCAAGGTTCCCTGACCGCCTTAGCGGATGGAGCTTGCCATGACTTCGTGGGCGGTGCCCGGATACACAGAGCTGGGCGAGCTCGGCCGTGGTGCCACGGGCCGCGTGGTCGTGGCGACGAGCAACGATTCCGGCCTGCGGGTGGCCATCAAGTACCTCAAGCGCTCGCTGCTGAAGGACTCGGCGTTCATCGACCGGTTCCGCGCCGAGGCACGGTTGCTGACCGAAATCGACGTGCCGCAGGTGGTGCGCTTCTACGAGTATGTGGAACAGCCAGGCCAGGGCGCAGCGATCGTCATGGAGCTAGTCGACGGTCGCTCGCTGCATGAGCTGATCTCCCGGCACGGCGCAACGAGCCCGGAGTCAGCTCTCGTGGTGCTGAAGGGCTCGCTGCTCGGCCTGGCCGCCGCGCACGCGATCGGAGTTGTGCATCGCGACTACAAGCCGGAGAACGTGCTCGTTGACATCTCGGGCGCCAGCAAGCTGTCCGATTTCGGGGTGGCGGTCAGGGCGGGTCGCAGCGTCCCGGCAACGGGCACGCCGCTGTACATGGCTCCCGAGCAATGGGCGGGCGCGCCCGCAACCCCGGCCACTGACATCTACGCTGCGACGGCGGTGTTCTTCGAGTGCCTGACCAGCCGGACGCCGTTCTCCGGGCGGATCCGGCAGCTCAGGCAGCAGCACGAGCACTCGCCTGTCCCGTCAGCCGACGTGGATGAGCCGCTCCGCGCGCTGGTTGAGCGGGGCATGGCCAAGGATCCGGCCGCCCGGCCACCGGACGCTGCCGCGTTCCTCGCTGAGCTGGAGTACGTCGCGGCCAGGGCCTACGGCGAAGAATGGGAGGAGCGGGGTCGCCGTGCGCTCGCGCTGCTGCTCATAGGCGCGGGCATCGCGGGCGGGGAAGCGGGAACGGCGACGGCCGACACGTTCCTGTCGCGGCATAGGGTGCCGGTCATCGCGGTGACAGCGGCCGTCGTGATCGCCGCGACAGCAGTAGGCACCGCGATCGCGGTGTCGGGCAATCCGAGTCCGCCGCATCACGGCGGGAACACGATCGAGGTGACCACATCTGCATCGACGAAGGTCGCGTCGCTGCAGTTGTCCGCTTCGGCGCTCGTGGCCCCGACGTCGCAGACGATCGGATGCGGCGCGAACGCGCCATCGTTCGCTTTCACTGGCACCATCACGGCCAACCAGGCTACAACCGTCGTCTACCACTGGGCTCTGTCCGATGGGACGAGCAGCGCGGCGCGGACGCTGACATTCACTCAGTCGGGAACACAGGCGGTCGCGCCGGACACGCTCACTCCGCCCGCTGACAAGTACGCCGGCTCTGCAAGCATCGTGATCACGAGTCCGCAGTCTCAGTCGTCTAACGCGGCAGCTTTCACCCTGTCCTGCACCGCGCCCAACATCAGCCTGGCCCTGTCAAGCTCCCCACCCTCGCCGGATAACTTCCTCTGCGGCAGCACGGTACCAACGTTCGCCATCACGGCCAGCGTTACCTCCGACCAGGCCACCCAGGTCACCTACCACTGGGTGCGCAGTGACGGCTCGGCGACACCGCCCGCCACCATCAGCGTCGGATCGGGCCAGACCCAGAACGTCACCGATAGCCTGACGCCGCCAGCAGCGACGTTTACTGGCAGCGACACCATCGACGTGACCGCGCCCGTGGCTGTCAGCATGTCGCTGCCGATCAGCGTGTCCTGCACTCCGCCCAGTCACGTGACCAATGTGACGGTGTCCAACGTTCAGTTGAACGTGGACAGCTGCACCAAAGCAGGCGCTCCCGGAAGCTTCACGGTCGTGGTCGACGCCAGCAATACAGGCCCGGTAACACTGAGCTGGGCCATGTCGGAGAACTCCAGCTCTAGTCCGGGTTCGACCGCTAGCAGCGGCAGCCAGATGTTGTCCGGCAGCACGAGCTACACGATCATGCTGTCCGGATCCTTCGGACCTACGGCTGTCGAAGGCAACTGCTTCACGGGCACCTACTACGTGGCGGACGCGACGGCGACCGGCACCGACAACGTGCCCATGAGCAACTTCGGCTCCTACCTCTACGGCGCCTAGCCGGAGTTCGTCAGCCGCCGGCCGCCGTGACCTCGGCGGACCCGGCCGGGTGCGCGGCGTCGGCTCGCGATCCGGCCGCGCCGAGTACTGGCATGGTCAGCGCCGACGGATATTGCTCGCTGTGCTGAACCTGGTGACGCACCGGTGCCGTTTCAGTGCCGTTGACGGGGTCGGCGCTGGTACCGAGATTGCGCGCGAACCGGGGGTGCGCCCCGCCGGACACCTGAAGACGGATTCGGTGGCCGACCCCGAAAACATGCGTTACGTCGGTCAGCGGGAGCTCGACCTGGCTGATCTCGCCCGGCGTCACCTCGGCCGGCGACGACCGGAAGATCTGGTCGGTGACGTTCACTGAGCGGCCGTCCGGGCTGACATCGCACAGCCGGGCGAACACGTCGAAGTAGGCATTGTCAGAGCGAAGGTGCAGGCGCACCACCGGCATCCCGGCGATCTCGACGGCGCGCTCCAGCGGGTCGGTGCTGAACGTCACTACGTCGGCGCGTCTTTCGAGGGCCGAGTTGTCCTGGCTGCCGCCGGTACGCAGGGACATCAGGCGTCCCCCGACCGAGGGTGTCGGGTTGGCCGGGTCGTAGGTGAAGGACGTGGACTCGCCGTCGCCCTCCGGCTGCGCGGCTGTCAGCCGGCCGCCCGTCCTCAGATGGAGCGTGGTCGGCACGGCGTCCGGGGGCGGCCAGTCCGGCAGTCCGCGCCACTGGTCAGCGCCGGACATCCAGACGCGCACTGGGGAAAGGCGCGGGGGGCGGGCGGCCCCGTTCCCGTCCGCGAAAGCATCCAGCCACGCGAGCGTTTCGCGCATCGCCACGCCCATGTCAATGTTCATGTGGGTCCACGGGCCGACGGTCAGTGCGGCGGTGACGCCGCGCTGGCGCAGAGCCTGGTACTGCCGCATCGTCTGCTCGACGAAGAAGTCGTGTGAGCCGCTGACGAGCAATGTCGGCACTGTCACCCGGTCGAGCGCGGCGGTAGCGCTGTAGCCGGCCCAGTACGGGTCCGCGCTCTCCGGATGCGCGAGCCAGTCGCCGTACCAGGGAACCGCGTCGCCGCCGATGGTGGCGCCGGTCGATGCGATCGGCAGCCGGTTCATGGCGGACGCGAGCCGCTTGTCGGCCGTCATCGTGCGCCACATCATCGCGGCCGAGCCGTGCCGTTCCTGGTGGGCCATCAGGTCGGTCCACAGCAGGAGGTTGTGGAGCTCGAACGGGCCGCGCCCGAAGCCGGCCGCGGCCAAGTCGTGCGGGCTGACGTACAGGGCCATCGCGGTCAGCTCCGGCGGCGGGTCGAGCGCCAGCGCCCACGCCGTAAATGCCAGGTAGCTCGGCCCGGCCACAGCCAGCCGCCCGTTGAACCAGGCCTGCTCGCGCAGCCAGGCCACGGTGTCCTGGCCGTCCGCCGCCTCGTTCATGGCGGGCGTGAACGTGCCGCCAGAACCGAAGGTGCCTCGGCAGCTCTGCAGCAGCACGTGGTAGCCGCGTTCGGCGAAGGGCCGCCCCATCATGGCCATCTGCCAGCCCCGGCCGTACGGGGTGCGCATGAGCACCGTTGGCTGAGGGCCCCGATCGACCGGCGCGTAGTGATCAGCCAGCAGGATCACGCCGTCCCGCATCGGTACGTGCAGGCCGCGGTCGACAGTGATCTTGTTTCGCCTGGGACCGAGCCTGAGCGGTCGGCTCATCGCCGCCGCCAGGAAGTCGGTCGGCCGGCGTGGTTGCCGCGGACCGCCGCTCATTTGCACCTCAATCGCAGGGAACCGCCACATTAGACCGAAGGATAGGGCACGCGGGATCTGCCGTCCGGCGAGGTGGTCAGGGATCTGGCGTACGCAAGTCGGCGAAGATCACGGCAAGCGCGCGGCGCTGCAGGTCTGCGTCCCAGCGATCTGGGGGTGATATACGCTGATTTGCGCACTCGCGGCGCGACATTTCACGGCCGAGGTGCGCGCAAAATGGTCAAACCGGGCCCCCGAGCGCACGCAGGGCGTGAAACGACAGAGAGTAGCCGTACGACTGCTGTCCGCGTCGGCTTTCACTCGCAGAATATGGGCGGTTCGCGCCTTTGGCACCTTTTGACGTTACAGACAACCTGAGTCGCCGCTGAGGCGCCGAGAAGATCCTGGGACGGCGCAATCGGTTACCGCCGCGGACACCACGCCGGCAGCGGTCAAGTACGCCTTGCCCGACTCGCTGCGTCAGTATGGTGCCGTGACTTCACTGACCGATGGCGTGACCGCTGTCGTATTCGACTTCTTCGGCACGCTAACCCCGGTCAGTCCGAGCGAGGCGTGGGCGACCAACGCCGCACGGCTCGCCGCAGTCATGGGCGTGCCGGCCGACGCCCTGCTCCGGGTGCTCGACGACAGCTTCCCGGAGCGAATCAGCGGCGCGCTCGGCGATGTCCGGCAGACGATGCAGGTCATCGCAGACCGGCTGGACGCGCGGCTCACCGACGAGCAACTGGACGAGGCGAGCCGCACGCGCCGGGCCATGCAGGAATCGATGTTCGCCCTCCGCCCGGAGACGCTACAGGTGATTGGCGTGCTGCGCGATCGCGGCTTGCGGATCGGCCTCGTGTCAGACTGCACGTCCGAGCTTCCAGACGCCTGGCCGCGCCTGCCGGTGGCGGCGCTCATCGACGCACCCGTGTTTTCCTGCGTGGAGCGGACCCGCAAGCCCGATCCGCGGCTGTTCCGCGCGGTCGCGGAGCGGCTGGCCGCCGACCCGGCCGCCTGCCTGTACGTCGGCGACGGCGGCGGCCGCGAGCTGACGGGCGCCAGCGGCATCGGCATGCGCGCCGTGATGCTCGCCGGCCCGACTGGCATCAGAATCGCGACCACCGTACGGAGGCCGACTGGGCCGGACCGCGGATCAGCTCGCTGCTGGACCTGATGGTGTGACTGGCTCGTAGGAGAGGTTCGGCCGGAGCCAGTACTCGGCTTCCTCGACCTTGACGCCCTTGCGCACGGCATAGTCCTCGACCTGGTCGCGGCCGATACGGCCGACGGCGAAATACCGGGCGGCCGGGTGCGCGAGCAGCAGGCCGCTCACGCTCGCGGCCGGCGTCATCGCGAACGACTCCGTCAGTCCGAGGCCGATCCGGCCTGCGTCCAGCAGTTCGACAAGCTTTCCCTTTTCGGAGTGGTCCGGGCAGGCTGGATAGCCGAATGCGGGCCGGATGCCGCGGAACCGCTCGGTGTGCAGTTCCTCGATCGTCGGCTCGGCTGCCGGCTCGTACCAGGCCCGGCGGGCCTCCAGGTGCGCGTACTCTGCGCACGCCTCGGCGAGCCGGTCGGCCAGGGCCTTGACGGTGATCGCGCGGTAGTCGTCGTTCTCCATTTCATACTGGCGGGCCAGGTCCTCCGCACCGGTGACGCACACGGCGAAAGCCCCGACGTGGTCGCCGCTGACGCCGCCGACGCTGCCGGCGCTACCAAGGCTGCCGGCGTCAGCCGGCGCGATGTAATCAGCAAGGCTTCGGTTCGGCCGGGTGTCGGTCCGGGTCATCTGCTGGCGCAGCATGGGGAACCGAAGTCCTGGCAGGCGGTCGCCGGCCTCGACGACGATGTCGTCGCCTTGTGCGCTCGCCGGCCAGAAGCCGTAGACGCCGTGCGCCGCCAGCAGGCTGCGGTCGATGATCTCGTCCAGCAGCACGTTGGCCTCATCGAATAGCTCGCGGGCCGCGGGCTGCTCCAGGATTGCCGGGTACTTGCCCTTCAGCTCCCACGCCAGGAAGAAGAACTGCCAGTCGATGAGCTCCCGCAGTCGGCGCAGGTCCGGCTCGATGATCCGCGTCCCGGTAAAGGACGGCACCGCGAGGTCGTCGAAGCTGACCTTCTCCTTGTTCGCCTGCGCCTGCCACAGCGGCAGCAGCGGCCGCCGCTGCTTGCCGGCGTGTTCGGTGCGGAGGCGTTCCTGGTCGGCGCGGTTGGCCTTGTCCAGCTCGGCCGCGCGGCCCGGGTCGAGGAGGTCGGATACGACGCCGACGACGCGGGAGGCGTCCAGAACATGCACAGTCGGCCGGTCATAGGCGGGCGCGATCCGGACCGCGGTGTGCTGCCGGGAGGTCGTGGCGCCGCCGATGAGCAGCGGCAGCGTCATGCCGCGCCGCTGCATCTCCGCCGCGACCCCGACCATCTGGTCCAGCGAGGGCGTGATGAGACCGGAAAGCCCGATTGCGCTGGCGCCCTCGGCGATCGCGGTGTCGAGGATCTTCGCGGCCGGGACCATGACGCCGAGGTCGATCACGTCATAGTTATTGCAGCCGAGCACGACGCCGACGATGTTTTTGCCGATGTCGTGCACATCGCCTTTGACCGTCGCCATGACGATCTTGCCCTGCGTGCGGCCGCCGTCAGCGCGGCCTTCGAGAATCGCCTGCTCCTTCTCGGCCTCCATGAAGGGCTCCAGGTAGGCCACGGATCGCTTCATCGCGCGTGCGCTCTTGACCACCTGTGGCAGGAACATCTTCCCCGACCCGAACAGGTCGCCGACTATCTTCATGCCGTCCATCAGCGGACCCTCGATCACCTCGAGCGGCCGGTCAGCGAGCAGCCTTGCTTCCTCCGTGTCGGCCTCAATGAAGTCGACGATGCCGTGCACGAGGGCGTGCGCCAGCCGCTTCTCGACCGGCGCCTCCCGCCAGGAAAGGTCGACTTCGCGCTTGGTGCCGGTCCCCTTGACAGTGTCGGCGAATGCGACGAGCCGGTCGGTAGCGTCCTCGCGGCGATCGAAGATGACGTCCTCGACGAGCTCTAGCAGGTCGGCGGGGATGTCCTGGTAGACCACGAGCTGCCCGGCGTTGACGATGCCCATGTCCAGGCCCGCTTTGATCGCGTGGAACAGGAACGCCGAGTGCATCGCCTCCCGCACTACGTCGTTGCCGCGGAAGGAGAAGGACAGATTCGAGATGCCGCCGCTGGTACGGACGCCCGGGCAACGGGCCTTGATCAGGGGCAGGGCCTCGATGAAGGCCTTGGCGTAGCCGTTGTGCTCCTCGATGCCGGTAGCCACCGCGAGCACGTTCGGGTCGAAGACGATCTCCTCGGGCGCGAACCCGGCCTGCTCTGTCAGCAGGTCGTAGGCGCGGCCGCAGATCGACACCTTCCGCTCGACCGTGTCGGCCTGGCCCCGCTCGTCGAAGGCCATGACCACAACGCCGGCTCCGTAAGCACGGACGCGCCGGGCGTGGTCGAGGAACTCCTCCTCACCTTCCTTCAGGCTGATGGAGTTGACCACGCCCTTGCCCTGCACGCACTTAAGCCCGGCCTCGAGCACGCTCCAGCGTGAACTGTCGATCATGACCGGGATGCGGGCGACCTCCGGCTCGGTCGCGATGTAGTTGAGGAACGAGGTCATCGCCTGCTCGCCGTCGAGCAGGTCAGCATCCATGTTCACGTCGAGGAGGTTGGCCCCGCCGCGCACTTGCTCCAGGGCGACGTCCACCGCAGCCTGGTTGTTCCCGGCCTCGATGAGGCGGCGGAACCGGGCCGACCCGGCGACGTTCGTCCGCTCGCCGATCATCACGAAGCCGGTGTCGGGCCCGATCTCGAAGGTCTCCAGGCCGCTGAACCGAGACGTGGCCCGTCGGGCAGGGACGCTTGCGGCGCTCAAGGCCGGCGACTGCCGCGGCGATCAGCTCGATGTGCGGCGGGGTGGTCCCGCAGCAGCCGCCGACCACGTTGACGAGGCCCGCCTCGGCGAAGCCCCGCAGCAGGGCCGCGGTCTCGGCCGGCTGCTCGTCGTACCCGCCGAACGCGTTCGGCAGCCCGGCGTTGGGATGACTGCTGACGTACGTGCCCGCGAGCCTGGCCAGGTCCTCGACGTGCGGACGCATTTCCGCGGCGCCAAGTGAGCAGTTCACGCCGACGATGAGCGGGCTGGCGTGTTCGATTGCGGTCCAGAACGCCTCCACTGTCTGCCCGGACAGCGTGCGGCCAGACAGGTCGACGATCGTGACCGAGATCCAGAGCGGGAGGTCGGGTGCGACGTCGCGGGCGGCCGCGATGGCGGCCTTGGCGTTCAGGGTGTCGAAGATCGTCTCGACGAGCAGGAGGTCGGCGCCGCCCTCGGCCAGCGCCTCCATCTGCTCCGCGTAGGCGGCGTAGACCTTGTCGAAGCTCACGGTCCGGAACGACGGGTCGTCCACGCGCGGCGACAACGACAGGGTGACGTTCAGCGGGCCTACGGACCCTGCCACGAGCTTGCCGGCCGTGAGGCCGCCGAGTTCGTCAGCCGCCTGCCGGGCCAGCCGGGCGCCGGCCAGGTTCATGTCCCGGACTGAGCCCTGCAGGCCATAGTCGGCCTGGCCGATGCTCGTCGCCGTGAAGGTGTTCGTCGTGGTGATGTCGGCGCCTGCGGCCAGGTATTGCCGGTGGATGTCCAGGATCAGGTCCGGGCGGGTGAGGTTCAGGATGTCCGGGTCGCCGGCCACGTCATGGGGATGCTCGCCGAAGATCTCGCCGCGGTAGTCCCTGGGCGCCAGTCCGGCGCCTTGCAGCATGGTGCCCCAGGCGCCGTCCAGGACCAGGATCCGGTCCTCTAGCAAGCCCCTGATGGCTTCCACATCGGCCACTACTGCCGCCCTCTCCCGCTAGCCAGAAGAGACGCGACCAGGGCGCGGACTCTTTAGGCGTTTTTGACCTGGTCGCCAAGCTGTCGTCAAATCACTCCAGGTCACATCAGAATACTGCACTCGCGCAACCCGGCTCGGGTCGGCTACCAGGCGTTACTGTCCAGCCGAGGTCCGCCGCCGGCCAGGCCGCTGCGATCGCTAGGGCGCCGGCTCGCCGCGGAGCAGCCGGGCCGCCTGCGTCATGGCGGCGAGCTTGCCGTCAGCCGACTCGCGCGGCAGGTACTTCATCCCGCAGTCGGGCGCGAGCACGATTTGCTCAGCCGGGACGTACTGAAGGGCGCGCTCCGCCCGACGGGCGATGACGTCTGCTGTCTCAACCGTCGCGTCGCCGAGGTTCAGGACGCCGAGAATGATCGTCTTCCCTGCCAGTTCGGTGCAGTATTGCGCAGTCCAGGCCCGACTGTGCCGTCTCGATGGAGATCTGGTCGGCGGTGGAGGCGGCCAGCTCGGGCAGGAACGAGTAGCCGGAAGGCCGGTCGTGGATGATCGCTGCGTAGCCGAAACACAGGTGCACGGCCGTCGTTCCGGTAATACCGTCCAGCGCGGCGTTCAGGACCTTGACCCCGTACTCCTTGGCCGTCTCAGCGCGTGCCTGCAGGTACGGCTCGTCGAGCTGGACGATGTCGGCACCGGCCGCGAAGAGGTCGGCGACCTCGCCGTTAACCGCCTCTGCGTATCCGAACGCCGCCGCCTCCTTGCTCGGGTAGTAGTCGTTCTGCGCCTGCTCGGCCATCGTGAACGGCCCCGGCACCGTGACCTTGATTGTCCGGTCGGTGTGTGCGCGCAGGAACTTCAGCGCCTCGACGTTGACCGCGTGCCGCCGCCGGATGGGCCCGGTGATCCTGGGCACCGGATTGGGATGCCCGCTGCGGTCCAGCGCCGTGCCGGGACTGTCGATGTCGATGCCGTCCAGCGCGGTCGCGAAGGCGTTGGAGTAACTCTCGCGGCGGATCTCGCCGTCGGTGATGATGTCCAGCCCGGCGTCTTCCTGCGCCCGGATCGCGAGCTGCGTCGCGTCATCCTGCGCCAGCGGAAGGAACTCAGGCTGCACCCGCCAGAGCTCAGTCGCCCGGACCCGAGGCGGGAATCGTCCGGCGAGCTTCGCTCTGTCGATCAGCCAGTCGGGCTGGGGATAACTACCGACGAGCGAGGTAGGAAAGAGCATAAGTGCCTCCGGAGGCGCGGCCAGGCGTCGCGCCCAGTATGCCCTCGGTTGCCCGCCGTCCGCTGGCTGCGGCAGGCTGAGGGTTCCTGCCACGCGGGCGCCATTAGGAGGGAACGTGGCCGCTACCGACGCTGTCCTGTCCGACCTCGCGGCCGAAGGGGACGATCTGGACCAGCTCGTGTCCGGCATCGAACCGGACCGCTGGCTTGCGCCGACGCCGTCGCCTGGCTGGTCAATAGCGCACCAGATAGGCCATCTGGCGGCCGCGGACCGGTTCGCCGCGCTCGCAGTGACGGACCCAGAGGCCTTCGCCGCGCAACGAGGTGAGGTGGCTGACCTTGATGAGGCGAACGACGCCGCGGCGGCCGATGCCGTCGTCTTGCCGCCCGGGGAGCTGCTGACCGAGTGGCGGGCGGCTCGCCGGGCCGTCATTGCAGCACTGGCCGGCGTTCCGCCGGGGGAGCGCGTGCAGTGGATCGTTGCGCCGATGTCGCCGGCCTCACTGGCCAGCACCCGGCTGATGGAGCTCATCGGGCACGGCCAGGACATCCGCGACGCGCTCGGCGTTACGTGGCGGCCGACCGACCGGATCCTCCACGTAGCCCGCCTCGGCGTACGCACGAGGGATTTCGCCTACCGCTCCCAGGGGTTCAAGCCGCCGGTGCAGGACTTCCTGGTCGAGCTCATCGCGCCGAGCGGTGAGCTGTGGGCGTTCGGGCCGCCTGACGCGCCGCAACGCGTGACTGGCCCGGCCGCGGACTTCTGCCTGCTCGTCACCAGACGCCGACATCGCGCCGACCTTGCCCTGCGCGCCGAGGGCGACGACGCCGAGCAGTGGCTTGATTTCGCCCAGGCCTACGCCGGGCCACCGTCGCCGGGCCGCGCACCCGGTCAGTTCGCGGCGGCCAACGGCTAAGGTCAGTCTCGCCTGTTAGCCCGCGCTGAAAGCTGGCCTCATGACTGCCAAGACCATCACGGCTGCCGCCGCCGGCACCTGGCAGCTTGGCGACCAAGTCGTCAACCGGATGGGACTCGGCGCGATGCGCCTGACGCAGATCGGTTCTGCCTTTAGTGACGCTGCCGTTCCCACCGACCGCGGCCAGGTCCTTGCGGTGCTGCGGCGAGCAGTCGAGCTCGGGGTCAATCACATCGACACCGCCGCCTTCTACTTTTCCTCTCGCCGGTCAGCAAACGAACTGATCAACACGGCGCTGGCGCCATACCCGGATGACCTTGTGATCGCCACGAAGGTCGGACCTGGACGGGACCCGTCGGGCGAGTGGCTGGACGCGGCGGCGCCCGAGCAGCTGCGCGGACAGGTTGAGGAAAATCTGCGCCAGCTCGGGCGTGATCACCTCGACGTCGTGAACTACCGCCGCCAGCCGAGTGTGGAGTCAATAGCCGATCATTTTGGCGCCCTCGCCGAGTTGCGTGCGGCCGGGCTGATCCGGCACCTCGGCATCTCCGGCGTCGCGCCCGAGCATCTCGCGGAAGCGCAGGCGATTGCCCCGGTGGTATGCGTCCAGAACGCGTACAGCGTCGCTGACCGCCGACGCGAATCGCTGGCGCTGCTGCGAGCGTGCGGTGAGCAGGGCATTGCCTTCGTGCCATTCTTCGCCATCGCTGGCGCAGGCCGCCACGCTGGCCCGCCCAGTTCGGTATCCGATGCGGTCGCGGCAGTCGCTCGCGCGCACGCCGCGACGACGGCGCAGATCCAGCTCGCGTGGACGCTGCACCAGGGGGCGCACGTGCTGGCCATTCCCGGCACCGGCAATCCAGATCACGTGGCTGAGAACGTCGCGGCGGCCGGGATCAGGCTGACCAAAGAGGAGCTCGCAAGCCTGGATTCGCTCGGCCAGACCGGTTAGGCGCGCGAGGCCTGCAACCAGGCACAAAGCTCTGCCTACCCTGCCGCCATCTCGGCGAGCCGACGTGCCAGATAACGCCGCTCGGGCTCAGTCGCGGCCAGCTCAAGAGCTTCGCGGTAGCTGGCCGCGGCTTCTCTTCGGCGCTCCAGCCGGCGCAGCAGGTCGGCGCGCGTGGCGGGCAGCAGGTAATAGCCCGCCAGGTCACCGCCGTCGACAAGGTTGTCAACGAGGAGTAGGCCAGCGGCAGGCCCGTCGGCCATGGCGACGGCCACAGCGCGGTTGAGCTCGACGACCGGCGACGGCACGACCTTACGCAGCTCGCCGTACAGCAGCGCGATTTGCTGCCAGTCGGTCTCGGCTGCGTCGGCGGCCTCGGAATGGCAGGCCGCGATGGCGGCTTGCAGCTGATACGGGCCGGCCCGCTGGCGCCGTAGCGCCGCTTCCAGGAGCCCGATGCCCTCGGCGATCTCGCCCGCGTCCCAGCGGGACCGGTCCTGTTCCTCCAGGCTGACGAGCTCGCCGTCGTCGTCCAGCCGGGCCGGGCGCCTGGCGTCCTGGAGCAGCATCAGCGCCAGCAGCCCGGCTGCCTCAGGCTCGTCGGGCATGAGCCTGGTCAGCAGGCGCCCCAGCCGGATGGCCTCGCCACTCAGGCCGGGCCGGAGCAGGTCGTCACCTGCCGACGCGGCGTAGCCCTCGTTGAACAGCAGGTACAGCACGGCGAGCACCCCGCCGGTCCGCTCAGGCAGCAGGTGGGCCGGCGGGACTCGGTACGGGATGCCGGCATCGCGGATCTTGTGCTTTGCTCGGGTGAGCCGCTTGGCCATGGTGGCTTCTGGTACCAGGAACGCCTTGGCGATCTCCGCGGTCGTCAGCCCAGCGAGCGTTCGCAACGTCAGCGCGACCTGTGCTTCCAGGGTCAGGGCCGGATGGCAGCACGTGAACATCAGCCGCAGCCGGTCGTCGGTGACGCCGCTGTCGCCGTAGTCGGGCGGCTCGTCTGGAACCGACAAGGTAGCCACCTCCTGCAGCTTCACGGCCTCGGTCTTACTGCGCCGCAGCCGGTCCAGGGCGCGGTTGCGCGCCGTGGTCGTTAGCCACGCGCCAGGCCGGTCCGGCACTCCATCGGTGCCCCACCGAGTCAGTGCCGTCGCGAATGCATCCTGCGCGCACTCTTCCGCGAGATCCCAGTCGCCCGTCATCCGGATCAGCGTGGCGACGACGCGGCCCCACTCATGCCGGAAAGCCTCGGCGACCGCAGCCTCGACGTCGGCCATCAGTAGGCGAGGATCGGGCGAACCTCGACGACGCCGCCGTGCCGGGTCACGGGATGGCGTGACGCGGCAAAAATCGCCTCGTCCAAGTCGGCGCACTCGATCACGTCGTAGCCGAGGAGGACTTCCTTGGTCTCTGCGAACGGGCCGTCGGCGACCAGGATCTCGTCGCCGTTCGTGCGGACCGTGGTCGCGGTTCTGACGGGCTGCAGTTGGGCCCCATCGTGCAGGATGACTCCCCGCGCCTCCATTTCCCGAGCCCACGGCATCCAGCACGGCTCGCCGATGTCGCTGGCGGCTGACGCCGGGCTCGGCTCCGAGACGCTGCTGGGCTCTGGCGCCTCGACCTCACCGCACATCAGCAGCATGTACCGCATCATCACTTCCTCCTCAACGCTTTCCTGTCGCGTGGTCGTCACTACGACGAACGGGAATCCCGGCAAAGGACATTATGTTTCTGCCGCCTGCTGTCCAACCGAGGCTAGCCCGATCGTCGCGTGAGCAGGAGAGACAAATCCGGGGCATGGGTGTGAGTTAGGTCCGCCGCTGGCCGTACCTAACTCACACCCATCAAGATCATTTCGCTAGAGGTTGGGCTCGGGCTGGGCTGCGGGGTCGGGCTGCGCGCTCGGTTTGTGTGCGGCGGTGCCACCAGCGAGCGAACTAACTGGCGGCGCGGGGGCTTCCGTCCGGGGAGGTATGCCGGCCTGCTGCAGGATCGCCGGGATCGAGCTTTCCGCGCCAATTGCCATGACGTGCACGCCTGCCACGCCCGGCACCTCGGCGAGCCCGGCGATGATCTCGGCGCACAGCTTCTCCCCCTCGGCCCGGAACCGCTCGGGCGCGGCAGCTGCCAGCCGGTCGCTGATGTGCTCGGGGATGACGACGCCGGGAATGGTGGCCAGATGCGCCAGCGCCCGTTGCGACCGAACGGGGCCGACACCGGCCAGGATGTAGCAGCGCTCATCCAGGCCGAGATCGCGGATCCGCTTCATCCAGTCAGCAAACGCCGGAACGTCGAAGACGAACTGCGTTTGGACGAACTGCGCGCCCGCTTCGATCTTGCGGGCGAGCCGGTAAGTAGCCCGATCAAGCACGTCGTCCTCAGGCGCGCTGCCGCCGCCGGCTGTGCCGCCGCTGGCTTGTGCCGCCGTCGGTGGTGCGGCCTGGCGGGTTCTCGACCGCGCCGAGGAACCAGGACGGCGGCGGCCTCAGTTCGCCGCCGGACATCAGCTTGCCGTGGTCTCGCATATCGCCGGCGACCCGCAACAGTTGCGTGCTGTCGAGGTCGAACACGGGCGTCGCGTCGGAGTGATCACCGTGCCGGGGGTGGTCCCCGGTCATGATCAGGACATTCGGCACGCCGAGCGCCGAGGCTGAGAGCAACTCGGACTGGAGCGCGATCCGGTTCCGGTCGCGGCAGGTGAGCTGCATGATCGGCTCGACGCCCGCCGCGAGCGCCGCAAGACTTCCGGCCAGGCTCGACAACCGGACTGCGGCGCTCTGGTTGTCGGTGATGTTGACGGCGTCGACCCAGCCGCGCAAGAGGGCCGCCTTGCGGCTGACCGGCGCGGTGTCTGCGCCGCGTGGCGGCCCGATCTCGGCCGTGACGGCGAACTCCCCGGCAGCCAGCCGCCGCCGGAACGCTCCCGGTGCCAGCGAACTCGGCAGAGTACGGCTGCCGTCCGGTTTGTCCGCCATGCGAATGAGCCTATCCCAGCGTCCGGAGACCAGTAATGCACTGGGAACGGGGCCGTTCTCGGTGCGCCTGGGCTATGTCAGGACGCTGCTGGTCTTCTCGGTGCTCAGGCGCCGCCTGGCGACGCTCAGCCGGCCGAGGCCGGACAGGGCGGTGAGCACGTGCGCGGCCAGCCCTGCGCGCGCGGACGTCGACTCCGCCACGCCTATGGTGTGCACGCCAGCGAGCATTGCCGGCTTGATGTCGTCGACCTCGCCGACCACCTGGACCCGGGTGCCCGAGTCGCGCGCGTGACCGCACATCTGCTTAGCATCGGGTGAGTTCGGATCGCCTAGTACGAGCATCAGATCACTGCCGAGCGCAACGGAGTAGATCGTGCCGACGCGGTCGGATGGTGCATAGCAGACTTCGGCCGGGACCGTCGGCTTGATGGCCGGGTACCGGGAGCGCAGCGCGCTCACGATCGGTGCCGCCGTTTCCAGTACGACACCAGGCTGAATCAGGAACGTGAGCTGCTTGGTATCGCTGGCCTGCACAGCCGCGGTCTTGGCAGGGGTCTCGACCGCGGTCACGTGGCCCGGAGCCTGATTCATGATCGCATCCGTGGCTGCCTGGCCAGGCTGGCTGATCAGCACGATTTGCTGGCCTCGGTCGGCGGCGCGGCTGGCTGCCGTCTGAGCAGCGGCCACCAGCGGGCAGGTGCCGTCGATGACAGTTGCGCCGCGCCGCGCCGCCTCGGCCCGGACTTCCGCGGTGACCCCGTGGGCGGGGAATACCACGACGTCGCCGGCTACGACGTCGGCCAGTGTCGGAGAAATGGCAGCATCGAGGTCGCGGAGCGCGCTCGCCGTCTCTGCGGGCATTGCCATGGGCGTCAGCACGTGAACCTTTCGGCCGGTGCCGTAATAGTCCGACGCGGCCTGCCGCGCGGCACTCGCGGCGTGCAGCGCGCCGCTGCACCACGGGCTGCCCGCCATGAGCAGAGTCCTGCTTGCGCACACCGCCGCCCACTCGTCCACCGCGGCATGTGCGGCAGCAGCCGCGAGCGCGTCTCCCGGCGCGGTCGCAGCGGCGATGGCAGCCGTGCTGCCGTCCTGCTGCTGGCAGGTCACGAGGTAGAGCATCATGTCTGCGTCGCCGGCGGACTCATCACAATGCGGCAGCTCGGCTATGCGTACGTCACGTCCCTTGGCTCGCAGCGAGCCAGCCACGAGCGGAGCGGCGTGGCAGATCAGCATGCCGTGTACGGGATCGCCGATCTGAGTAGGTACCAGCACCTCGCCACGTTGGACGCTGGCGCCGGAGGCCTGAATCTCGCGTACGGCTGATCGGCTCATTGGCCCGTTCCCCTGGGTGATCTGTCTGAACTCGGCGCCACGGCACCGCGCAGTACCGGCCCCGCCACGACGGAATGCCCAAATTCAAGCCGTAGTTCGCCCAGCCGTTGCCCAAATCTCGGTCTGGCCCGAGGATCAGGCTCTAGTTCATCGATTTTCAACTCGGAATAATCGATAAGCCTCAATGCGGGTACTAAATGACTAGCCGGCTGCGAACGCTGTGCCGGTTTAGTCCCGCTGAGAGGGGATCAGCCTTGTCCAAGACCGACGAGTTCCTGGAGAACAACCAGCGCTACGCCGAGTCATTCGCTGGCCCGCTGCCCATGCCCCCATCGGCTGGCGTAGCAGTCGTGGCCTGCATGGACGCACGACTCAACGTGTACGGCGTTCTTGGCCTCAAGGACGGCGAGGCGCACGTCATCAGGAACGCCGGCGGCGTCATCACCGATGACGAGATCCGGTCCCTGGCCATCAGTCAGCGCCTGCTCGGTACGACCGAGATCATCCTGATCCACCACACCGACTGCGGGATGCTGACCTTCCCCGATGACGCCTTCAAGGCCGGCATCGAGGAGGAGACAGGGATCAAGCCGGCGTGGTCAGCGGAGGCCTTCTCTGACCTGGACGAGGATGTACGGCAGTCCATCCGGCGTCTCAAGGCAAGCCCGTTCATCCCGCACACCGATACGGTGCGAGGATTTGTCTTCGATGTGGCGACCGGCAAGCTGCGCGAGGTCGGCTAGTCGGACGGGCTAGCCAGGCAGGGATTAGTCCGGATTCTCGCGCCCCTGCTGCTCGGCCAGGAACTGCTCGAACTGGGCGCCTAGTTCTTCGGCAGTCGGCACGGCCTCGTCACTGGCCAGCAGGCTCTCGCGATCCGCAGCGAACGCGTCGTACTGCTGCTCCAGCGCCTGTACGACCTCCGCGACCTCGGCTGATCCCTCGACCTGCCGTGCGATCTCCAGATCCGTGCGTCGCGCCGCCTCGCGCAGCGCGTCACCCGGCAGCACCAGGCCCGTCACGCGCTGCACGGATTCCAGCAGTGTCGCCGCCGCCGCCGGGTACGCGGCCTGGGCCAGGTAGTGCGGTACATGCACGGCGAAGCCGATCGCGTCGCGACCGACAGCGCCGAGCCGGTACTCCAGGAGCGCCGCCGCGCTGCCCGGTACCTGAAGCTTGTCAACCAGCGGGCGGTAGCCCTCGATGAGCGTCGGCTGGGTCGCGTGCGCCGTGACGCCAAGCTGCCTGGTATGCGGCACGCCCATCGGGATGCCATGGAATCCGACTGCCAGACGGACGCGCAGCTCCGCGGAAAGCTGAATGACTGCCGCGGTGAACGCCTCCCACTCACGGTCAGGCTCAAGGCCCGCCAGCACCAGGAATGGCGTGCCCTCCCCGTCGTGCAGCAGAGAGAGGGCAAGCTCCGGCGCGTCGTAGTCGTCCCAGTGATCCTTAGAAAACGTCATGATGGGGCGCCGCGACCGGAAGTCCAGCAGCGAGTCGATGTCGAACGCGGCCACCTGCTGATGTTCGAGCGTGCTCATCAGGTGCGTGGTCAGTAGCCGCCCGGCCGCGCCGGCGTCGATGAAGCCGTCGAGGTAATACAGCATCACCAAGTCGCCGTCTGGTTCGGGTGCGGCGGGGCCTACCTCGTACAGGTCGGCCGGATTACGCGCCACGTGGTGCCAGCCCTTCGGGTTCGCTGTTACCTACCAGTCTTACTAACGTGTTACCCACGCTGATAATCCCGGCAGTATCAAACCTAGCGGTCCGGGCGGGATGTGGCGGATTCGGCGCCAGCCGCGCGGTCATGCCAGCGAGCCACGAGGCCCGACATTTCCGCGCCCAGGAACTCGAAGTAAGCCACGGTATCGGCCATTCTGGACCCCGCCGGCGTATCCGCGCCGAGTGCGCTGGCACCGTCGCGCAGCTCCGTTGCCCAGCGCGCGAACTGACGATTGCGCAGCTGGACGATCTCTTCCCACACGTCGGTCGGCATCCGGTAGTGCTGCCGGCGCGAACCCGGCTCGCCCTCCGCCGTGACGAGACCCACCTGGACCAGGTAGCGAACGCCGCCCGACACCGACGCCGGGCTTGTCTGCAGCAACTCGGCCAGCTCGGCCGCGGTGAATCGGCTCGAGTCCGAGGTAAGCAGGGCCACGAAGATCCGTGCTGGAGTGCGCGGAAATCCAGCTTGGGTCAGCAGGCCCGTGAAGCTCTCGATGAAGGCACGCACAGCCGCCGGGTCGCGGGCACCTGGCCCAGCTGCGGCGGAGGCGTCAGCGGCTCCCGACCCCGACCGTCCAGCCGCGACCGGCGGTGCCGTGGCGAGACGCACCTGACCGCTCTCCGGATGAGCGCCGCCAGTGTCAGTCATGAGTCGCCAGAGCCTCCCCGTTCCGAATATTCAGTAGTTTATGAATTTAGTGTAAGGTCGCCACCGTGAACGCTATCGAAGTCTCCGGCCTGCACAAGTCGTTCGGCAAGAGCGTCGCACTGGACGGCCTTGACCTGTCGGTGGTAGCCGGCGAGGTGCATGGGTTCCTCGGGCCGAATGGCGCCGGAAAGACGACGACGATCCGTGTTCTGCTGGGCCTGCTGCGCAGCGACGGCGGGACGGCTCGCCTGCTCGGTGGCGATCCGTGGCGCGACGCCGTTGCGCTGCACCGGCGGCTGGCCTATGTACCGGGCGACGTAACGCTCTGGCCATCGCTGACGGGCGGCGAGGTCATCGATCTGCTGGGGCGGCTGCGCGGCGGCCTGGACGCCAAGCGGCGTGACGACCTGCTCGGGCGATTCGACCTGGATCCGACGAAAAAGGCGCGGGCCTACTCCAAGGGCAACCGGCAGAAGGTGGCGCTGGTGGCGGCCCTGGCCTCCGACGCCGAGCTGCTGATGCTGGACGAGCCGACCTCGGGGCTGGACCCGCTGATGGAGGCGGTGTTCCGGCAGTGCGCCGAGGAAGAGCGGTCCCGCGGCCGGACCGTCCTATTGTCCAGCCACATCCTGTCGGAGGTGGAAGCGCTGTGTGACCGAGTGACCATCATCCGGGCTGGCCGGACCGTCGAGACCGGCACGCTGACTGAGCTGCGCCACCTGACCAGGACCTCGATCGCGGCCGAGCTCGGCGGCGTGCCCCTTGGGCTCGATCAGCTACCGGGTGTGCATGACCTCGTTGTGGATAAGGGTCAGGACGGCGGCAGCCGGGTGCGCTGCGAGGTCGACTCGGACAAGCTGGCCGACGTGCTGCGCCTGCTGGTGGCGGCCGGCGTCCGGACGCTGGTGAGCCAGCCGCCGACGCTTGAGGAGCTGTTCTTGCGCCACTACGCCGATGACGCTGGCCCCGATGCGGTGGCAGCGGCCGCTGAGTCGCAGGTCGGGGCGTGAGCGCGGCAGCCGCGCGGCCGGTTGCTCGCCTGCCAGGGCTCCGAACAAGCGGCGTGCGCGCGTCGATGGCCGGGGCCCGCGAGCTGACCAGGCTGGCCCTGCGCCGCGATCGGATCATGCTGCTGGTCTGGATCTACGCCCTAACTGCCATCGCCCTCTCGGGCGGTTACGGTCTCAAGCTCGTCTACAAGACTGCCGCCAGCCGGGCGTCGCTAGCCGCTAGCGTGCACGCCACCCCGGCGCTGGCGTTCCTCTACGGCCGGGTCCATGGCGATTCGCTCGGTGCCCTCATAGCCTGGCGCTACCTCGCATATGCGGCGCTCGGCGCTGCGCTGATGAGCATCTTCCTGGTGGTGCGGCACACCAGGGCAGATGAAGAGACGGGCCGCCTGGAGCTCGTGGGGTCTACCGCCGTTGGCCGGAACGCACCGCTGGCTGTCGCCATCATGGTGGCGTCCGCAGCCAACCTGACCCTGTTCGTGCTCAGCGCGCTCGTGCTGACAGTCACTGGACTACCGGTCACCGGGGCCATCGCATTCGGCCTAGCTGAAGCGTGCAGCGGACTGGCCTTCGCTGGCATGACCGCCGTCGCGGCGCAGGTTAGCGGCACCGCGCGAGGCGCCAGGGGCATCGCGATCGCGGCACTCGGACTCATCTTCCTGCTGCGCGGCGTCGGCGACTCCGGCGGGAGCCACGGCCTGACGTGGCTCACCTGGCTCTCGCCCATTGGCTGGGCCGAGCTGGTCCGGCCCTTTGGCGGCGAGCAATGGTGGGTGCTCGCGCTGCCCGTGCTAGCGCTCCTGGCCGGGATCGGAGTTGCCTTCGCGCTTGCCGCCCGGCGTGATCAAGGCGCCGGCCTTGTGCAGCCGAGGCCGGGGCCCGGTACGGCGGGGCCGCTCTTGTCCGGGCCTGTCGGACTGTCCTGGCGGCTGCAGCGCGGCTCGCTGGCGGGCTGGACGGCGGGTTTCCTGGTCGGCGGCCTGGCCATCGGGGTAGTGACCAAGAGCATCGGCAAGCTCGTGGGCTCGAGCCCGGGGGTCACCCACGCGATCGACAGGGTCGGGGGTCAGTCGGCGCTGGCCAACGCCTACCTCGCAGGCTGCATGAGCCTGATCGGCCTGGTCGCGGCCGCATACGCGGTCTCTGCGGTCGCTCGGCTGCGAGCGGACGAGGAAGCGAACCGCGACGAGGCACTGCTTGCCGCCCCGGTGAGCCGCCTGCGCTGGGGTGGCAGCCACCTGCTGATCGTGGCGATCGGCACGGCAGTCGTGCTCGTCGCCGGCGGCCTCGGCGTCGGGCTCGCTTACGGCATTGCCAGCTCGGACGTGAGCACGCAGGTGCCGCGGCTTGTCGGCGCGGGCCTCGCCCAGTTGCCTGCTGCACTGGCAGTGGCGGCCGTGGCGGCGGCTTTCGTTGGCCTGCTGCCCGGGGTAAGCGGGCCGGCCGGCTGGGCAGTACTGGCATTCTGCGGGTTCATCGGCGTGTTCGGGCCGGCGGTGAACTTGTCGCAGGCCGTGCTGGACATCTCGCCGTTCACACATGTGCCGAAGCTGCCGGGCGGCGCGTTCAGCATCGTGCCGCTGGTGTGGCTGAGCGTGGCCGCGGTAGCGCTGGCCGTCATTGGGCTGGGCGGGCTGCGCCGTCGCGACATCGGCTGATTCGCGGCGCTCGAACGCCGGGCTCCGGTCGCCCCTGGTGGCGACCTGGGAGTGCATCGCTGCTCGGGTTGCGGGTAAACCGGCTACGGGTGAATCGTCTTGTGCTCGGCCAGCATCCGAACGTACTGCGCGATCTTCCTGGCTCTGGTCTCGGCGCGCTTGACGCTGCCGATCCGGTAGATGATGGCGTAGCGGTTGACACTGCTGATCGAGGTGAAGAACTCCGCGGCGGCTGGGTTGAGGTCCAGGGCCTGGCGCAGGTCGTCAGGCACGGTACTTGCGCGCTGACCGTGGTAGGCCGTATCCCAGCGCCCGTCAGCGCGTGCCTGGTCCACCTCGCGCTGACCGGCCGGGCGCATCCGGCCGGCGGCGATCATCGCATCGGCTTTTGTCGTGTTGATCTTCGACCAGCGGCTGCCTGACTTGCGCGGCGTGAAGCGCTGGAGCCAGTGATCCGCGTCCAGACTCCGCTTCTGCCCGTCGATCCAGCCGAAGCACAGGGCGACCTCCAGCGCTTCGGCGTACGAGACGGACGGCTCCGTGGCGGTCCGCTTGCCGATCTTCAGCCAGATGCCTGCTGAGGTGTCGTGCTCCGCTTCAAGCCAGGCCTGCCACTCGGCGGCCGAGCCGAATGCCCGCACGGGGAGGTCTCGCTCGCTCACCACTAAAGTGAACCATTCAGGTCTGACAGCGCGCTGAGCCGCGCGATCGTCGCGCCTGCCGCCGCCGCGGCCTACGTGAGTGTCTAGCTTTGCCGCAGCAGGTCGGTCACGTGCGCCCTGGCGGTTGACTCGAGGGCGCCAGCCTCGCCCAGGATCCACGCCGCCGTGCTGTCGGCGTTGCGATAGAGACCAAGCAAGAGGTGCTCGGTCCCTATGTAGTTGTGGCCGAATTCCAGCGCGACGGCCAGGGCGTCGCTCAGCGCACGCTTGGCGTCTTCGTCGTACCGCGGCGAATCCGCGGCGTGGCTGGCGTGCTCGGCCCCGGGCTTATCCTCGGCCCCGCCGGCTGATCCTCGGCGAGGTTGTGCGCGGCTGGGTGGTGGCCCTCGTGCTGCTGGCCCTCGGCGTGCTCGCCGTCATGGTCGTGGTCGTGGTCATGGCCGTGGGCCTGGGCTTTCAGAAGCGCGGCTCGGACGCTGTCCTCGGTGACATTCATGGCCGCCAGGGTCCGGCCTGCAATACCCTCCGGTTCCGCGAACAACGCCAGCAGCAGGTGCTCGGTGCCGACTGCGCCGGCGCCACGCGACACCGCGACGCGCCGTGACGCGGCCACGACGTGGCGGGCCCGGTCGGTGAACCGCTCGAACGTCGGCGCGGGCGTCGCCGCGACGATGTGGGCTGCGAGCGCCGAGGCGAACCGCTTGTGGACCGCTTGCTTGGTCACGCCGAGCGCGTTGCTGATCTCGGACCACGAGCGGCCGTCGCGACGACAGCGGTCGACGAAGTGCCCGAGTAGAGCATCGGTGGTCTCTTCCAGCTGGGCCGCTGCGGCGGCGGCCGCGACAAGCTGGTCGAGAGGCTGGTCGGAGCCCGCGTCCTGGCGGACGGTATCGATGAGCTCCTGGAGCGTGGGCGGAGGTGCCATAGGTCAACCTTAGGTTGACGGCGACCCGGAGTCAACGTCAACTTCGCGTTGACCAAATTTTTTGAGGCATACTACCCGGGTGGGCCCGAGTGAACTGAGCCAGCCGCGGCGGAGGCTGATACTGGCGATCTGCTGCATGAGCCTGTTCATCGTGGGCCTGGATTCCACCATCGTGAATGTGGCCCTGCCATCCATTGGCCATGAACTGCACGCGGGGGTGTCGGGACTCCAGTGGACGATCGACGCTTACACCCTCGTGCTCGCCAGCCTGCTCATGCTCGCCGGGTCGACGGCCGACCGAGTGGGCAGGCGCCGAACCTTCCAGACCGGCCTCGCGGTCTTCTCGATTGGCTCACTGCTGTGCAGCGTCGCACCGGGCCTCGGCTGGCTGGTTGCGTTCCGGATGGTGCAGGCCGTCGGCGGGTCGATGCTCAATCCGGTGGCGATGTCGATCATCACGAATACCTTCATTGAGCCCAGGGAGCGGGCCAGGGCGATCGGGATCTGGGGCGGCGTTGTCGGGCTGAGCATGGCGCTCGGCCCGATCGCCGGCGGCCTGCTTGTTGAGACCGTCGGCTGGCGCGGCATCTTCTGGGTCAACGTCCCCGTCGGGATCGCGGCCATCGTGCTGACGGCGCTGTTCGTGCCGGAGTCGAAAGCGCCGCGCGGCCGAAAGCTCGATCCCGTGGGCCAGGTGCTCGTCATCGTCCTGCTGGCGAGCCTGGTGTACGGGCTAATCGAGGGCCCAGGCTCAGGCTGGACCTCAGGCAAGATCGTGGGCTGCTTCGGCATCGCTGCGCTGGCGCTGATTGCGCTGGCGCTTTACGAGCCTCGTCGGGCCGAGCCGCTGATCGACCTGCGGTTCTTCCGGAGCGCGCCGTTCTCGGGCGCCGTCGGGATCGCCATCTGCGCCTTCGCGGCTCTGGCGGGTTTCCTGTTCGTCAACACCTTGTACCTGCAAGACGTACGCGGTTATACGCCGTTGCTCGCCGGGGTGTACACGCTGCCGATGGCCGCGATGACGGCCATCTGCTCGCCGTTGTCTGGCCGCCTTGTCGGGTCCAGGGGCACGCGGCCGCCGCTCATCGTGGCCGGCGTCGGCATCGGCGCGGCTGGACTGATCCTGGCGCACGTGACGACCGGCACGTCGACGATCGTGCTGCTCGCGGCGTACGTGCTGTTCGGCCTCGGCTTCGGCATGGTCAACGCGCCAATCACCAACAGCACCGTGTCGGGAATGCCGCGGTCGCGGGCGGGGGTCGCTGCTGGCGTCGCGTCCACCAGCAGGCAGGTGGGCTCGTCGCTCGGCGTGGCGGTCATCGGATCGGCCACCATTTCGGCGCTGCACGGGCCTTTCAGACTCGGCTTCGCCAGCGCCAGCCACGTCGGCTGGTGGATCGTGACCGGCTGCGGTGTCGCCGTGCTCGGCCTCGGGCTGCTGGTCAGCGGCGCGTGGGCGCGCGAAAGCGCGCGGCGAACTGCCAGCCGCCTGATGCCCACCGCAGACATAGGCGCCGGTCAGGTCCCCGCCGAACAGGCGCCCGCCAGCTAGCCTTCCGTCGGCGAGACCGACATCACGGCGAACACTGCGCCCTGATCGTCGCTCACGATCGCCATGCGCCCGTACGGGCTATCCCACGCGGGCATGACGACACTGCCGCCGAGCTCCGTCACCTTGGCCAGTGCCGCGTCGGTGTCCGCCACACCGAAGTAGGTGCGCCAGTTAGCGGGAACGTCGGCCGGCTCGTCGGCCCCAATCTCCCCGATGCCGCCGACAGGCTTGCCGTCGATATCGAGCGTCGCGTAGTTCATGCCCTCAGCACCGATATCGCCGAACTGGTAGCCGAACACCGCGGCGTAGAACGCCTGGTTGGCCTCGTAGTGGCGGGACATGTTCTCGCTCCAGATCAGCGAACCCGCCTCGTTGGCCAGCTGAATGCCGGTGTGGGCGCGGGCCTCCCACACGCCGAACACCGCCCCGCCGGGATCCGCAGCGATAAACATCCGGCCCACGTCCATGACGTCGAACGGCTCCATCATGACCTGGCCGCCGGCCGCCTTGATCTCGCCCGCCGTGAGGTCGGCATCTGCCGAGGCAAGGTACGTCGTCCAGTAGACGCCGCTGTCGGGTGCCGCCTGCCCCCCGACGCCCGCGACCGGTCTGCCGCCGAGGGTACCCATGTGGTAGCCGCCGCTCTCGGGTCCGGTGTCCATCAGATCCCAGCCGAACAGGCCGCTATAGAACGCCACGGCTTTAGGGATGTCGGGGACTCCGATATCAACCCAGCACGGCGTGCCCGGCGCCCAGGCTGTATCACGTGTGACCATGGTTCTCCTTCGTGCACAGTTGATCAGTTGATTATTTGACCAGGGGTCAGGTGGCCGAGGGATCAGCGCGTCACGCGACCACGCGGCCCTTGGACTGTAGGAGCGATGGAAGCGTAACGCCGGCCACCGACAGTCCGCGCTGGGAACGACAGCGAGCGGGCGCCTGGCGAATCGAAATCGGAGTCCGGCCGCCAGGAACCGAGGGCTGGGCGTCAGACTTGGGGCTCATGCAAACCTGGGACGCCATCACCTCGCGCCGGAACGTCCGATCGTTCGCCGACCGGCCCATCGCGGCCGCGGACCTGGATCAGATCCTGGAGGCGGCTCGCCGGACGCCGTCCTCTCGTAACAGCCAGCCCTGGGATTTCGTCGTGGTCGATGACCGCAGCCAGCTCGAGCAACTCTCGACGGTCTGGGTCGGTGCGGGGCACGTGGCGGGCTCGGCTGCGACCATCGCGCTGGTCATCGACGACAGCGGAGAAGCCGCCCGGCGAGTGCAGTTCGACCTTGGCCAGGTGACGATGTCCGTCATGCTGGCTGCGGCAGATCTCGGCATCGGCAGCGGACACTCGGCAGTCGGCGAGCGAGACCTGGCGCGGCAGCTGCTGCAGCTGCCGGCCGACAAATCGTGCGAGTTCCTCATCGCGCTCGGTTACCCGGCAGATCGCCCGCTCGCCCCGATCAGGAACCCGGACCGCCGACCGTTCGACGACGTCGTTCACCGCGGCCACTGGTAAGGCAACCTTCACGGGAACGGGGCTGCCTGCGTCCGCCGCCGCAGGGCGTTTGAGCTTCATGATCCCGGAGGATCCGACACAGCCGGCCGTGTCGGATCCTCCGGCGAAACGGCGCGCGACGAGCGGGGCCACCTCTGGGCGCCGGGAGGCCGAAAGCGTCGAATGGGTACGGTGAGAAGCGACGGGCACGCCGGCGCGTAAGGCGCGGTAACCAGCGGGAATCGCTGACCGGCGTACAGCCGAGACCGCCTATCCTAACCAAAAGTGGCAGAACTCAGTCATATAGGAAAGTCTCCATCAGCCTGCCGGGGAGGCCGCCCTCAGCGAGGTCACGGTCGTGCCGTCGGCAGTGGCTGGCAGGGCCAGTAGTCACACGGAAGTACGCCGCTCATGGAGGTATCCGCTCGTGCGCACTGACCGGCGCTGGCGCCAGGCAGGCGGACTCGCCGTCGCCGGCGTCCTCGCGATCGCGGCCGGCTGCAGCTCATCGGGCACCAATGGCAGCACCGCGAAACCTTCGAGCGGTCAGTCCTCGACAGCGAGGCCAGCGCCGACCTCCCGCGCGCCGAGCGACAGCGCAACGAGCCAGGCGCCGTCGCCGCAGCAGTCGGCTTCGGCTATTCAGGGCCCCGCCGCTGTTCCTACCGCCGCGCAGCTCGCCGCGCTGCGGGTGCAGGCCGCCGAGATCGCAAGGCTGTCGCCTGAGCAACAGGCCGGCCAGCGTGTCATCTACAGCTACAACGGGCTCACCGCGCCCGCCGGGTTGCTGAACCTGATCCGGCATGGCGACGTCGGCGGCGTCATCTTCTTCAGCTTCAACGTCTCCAGCCCGTCGCAGCTCCGCACCGTGATCGACCAGATGATCGCGGCGAACTCCGCCAGTTCCAACCCGGCCCGGCAGTATCCGCTCCTGCTGATGACCGACCAGGAGGGCGGCCTCGTCCGGCGCCTGCCCTGGGCGGGACCGGCTGAGTCCGAGAAGCAGATCGGCGCTTCGACGGATCCCGCGGCTGCGGCGGCTGCGGCGGGCTCCCAGGCCGCGGCGGCGCTGCGCGGCGTCGGCATGAATCTCAACCTCGCGCCGGTGCTTGATGTCTACCGGCAGGCGGGCGGCTTCGACGACCAGTTCCAGCGGTCGTACAGCATGAATCCAGCCGTCGTCGCGACGGCCGGGGCTGCGTTCGTGCGGGCCCAGCAAGCCGGGCAGGTAGCGGCGACCGTCAAGCACTTCCCGGGCCTGGGCGCGGCCACCACGACGCAGAACACCGACCAGGAGCCGGTCACGATTGACCTGCCCGCGAGTACGCTGCGGGCTGTTGACGAGCACCCGTACCAGGCAGCAGTCGAGGCGGGCGTGAAGCTCGCCATGGTGTCGTGGGCGCGCTATCCGGCGCTGGATGCGCGGCTGCCGGCCGCGCTGTCGCCGACGATCGTCCAGGGCGAGCTCCAGGGCCGGCTCGGCTTCAGCGGCGTGACGATCACCGACGCGCTCGGAGCCGGCGCGATCGACGCGTACGGCTCGCTTCAGAACAAGACCATGCTGGCGGCGCGGGCTGGCATGGACGCGCTGTTGTGCACGGCCATCAAGCCGCTGCCGGGCGGGAAATGCGTCGACGGGCTGCGCAACGGATATCTCGACGGCGCGCTGCCGCGGACCGCGTTCCAGGCTCAGCTGGCGCAGTTGCTGGAACTCCGGGCCAGCCTGCCTACCTGACCTCGCTGCGCCGGGGCCTCGCCGACGTGCCTGCCGGCCGTAGGCGTCTGCCGTACAGGCGGTGCGCGCAGACAGTAGCGTGACGCTAAGTAGGAGATGTCTGTTTCAGCACGCGATTGCGTTGGCCTGAGGCTTTCGCCCGGCTGCGCGGAGAGGCAATCCCCGCTTTGGGCAAGCAGCTGTGGGTCAGATTCTCCGGCATCGTCGTGGTAGCCACCGCGGCGGCTGCCTTGGTCGCCAGCAGCCCGAATCGCGGCCACGACCGCGACCGCGACTGCCACTCCGACTGCGGGCCTGCCCAGCAGCACCGGTGGTCATGCCGATCCGTTATGACAGGAACGGGGTTCTGTTCGCCACTCCGGACAGCACAGCCGCGGTCCTGCTCGCGGCGAGCCAGGCTGTGGAAGCTGCCGCCGCGGCGGAGATGACGCCGCGTCAGCTAGCCGGGCAGCGCGTGATCTACGCCTACTCCGGCCTCAAGCCGCCCGCCAGCCTGCTGTCGCTCATCCGCGCTGGCGATGTCGGCGGCGTCATCTTCTTCGGTGACAACTACCAGAGCAAGCCGCAGCTCACTGCTGCGATTCAGGAGCTCGAGGCAGCCGACCAGGCTGCGACCAATCCGGCGCGCGCGTACCCGCTGTTGCTGATGACCGACCAGGAAGGCGGATACGTCAAGCGGTTGCCTGGCGCTCCCTACCAGTCGGAGAAGTGGATCGGCGCGCGCAGCACCGTTAGCGGCCGGGTCAGCGAGGCCCGCCTGGCGGGCTCGGGCGCCGCTGCCACACTGCTGAGCTATGGCCTGAACGTCAATCTCGCACCCGTCCTCGACGTCTACCGTGTGCCGGGCGACTTCGACGACCAGTACGCGCGCTCCTACAGCACGAATCCCCGGGTCGTGTCCACCCTGGGCGCCGACTTCATCAGCGCCCAGCAAGGCGGCGGCGTGGCAGCAACCGCGAAGCACTTCCCCGGACTTGGTGCCGCCACCGCGAGCCAGAACACCGACGAAGTCCCGGTCACGATCAACGTGCCGAAGGCGACGCTGCGAAGCGGCGACGAGTACCCCTACCGGGCGGCGATCGGCGCCGACGTCGACCTCGTCATGGTCTCGTGGGCCAGGTATCCGCAGCTGGGCTCGAGTTTGCCGGCCGGGCTATCGTCCGCCATCGTGCGGGGCGAACTGCGTGGCCGGCTGCACTTCCAGGGCGTGACGATCACGGATGCGATCGGCGCCGGTGCTCTCGGGGCCTATGGCTCAGATCAGAACCGAGCGCTGCGTGCCGCGGAAGCCGGCATGCAGCTAATACTTGCGTCTGACTCGCTCAGCCAGGGGACGCAGTGCCTGGAGGCACTGGCGACCGGCTTCAGGAACGGCAGCCTGCCTGCGCCGGCGTTCCGGGCAACGGTCACGCAGATCCTGATGCTTCGCGCGAGCCTCAAGCCCTGACGGCACGAGTTCTGACGCATCTCTCATCTGACACTAGGCCACAGCTTAGGCAGTGCTAGGCGAGTCCGCGGGCCGATACCAGACACACGAACATCCCGGCAGCGCGTGGCACCTGACCCATAGATGGCCTAGGTTACCGGCTTGCGCCTCGGGGCACTCCCACGGCATCCAACCCACCGTGACCAGGCCCGGCCCGCAGTCGTGCCCGAGGTAGCAACGGGTCGGTCATGCCCTGGCCGATTCCAGGCAGGTGAGCGACTAGCCCACTCACCCGCTGACCTGACATCGGTTGGCGCCCGAGCTACAACCCCCGCCCCCCGTCCACTGGCCAGGCACGTCGCGAGACCGCTTAAAGTCCCGCAAGGTCTCCTGACCGGTGACCTTGCGCTCCAGCAATTCGGCGCGCCGGAGTCGCCGCCGCTCCCGCCACAGCCGAATTGCAGGTCCCAGCCGACGGGCCGAAGCGGGCGCACCCACCGCACCTGCCATGCGCGCTGCCCGCTGGGCCTCGGATCCGGCCTCCAGCTTCGCGCGCCTGGGATCGTCGTTGTCGAATGGTCCGCCGAGTGACATGGTCGCCCCCAAGTGTCACGTTGCCTGAGCGTACTGCGAGTAACGGGGCTGGTCGAGGACCGGACAAGCGCAAACGGCAAGATCAACTTGATTGTCAACTGTCAACCTGCTGGCGGTCTCATAACGTCAGGGTCCGCGCCGTGGACCCACAGTCATCGAGCACAGGCTTGACCCGTGCCTGAAAAAACGAAGAGGAATTGGCTCGTCGCCTGCCAGGCTACTCCTGGTCCTTGGTGCGGAACGCGTTGCAGAAGCTCGCGCTAGACGGCGGCAAGCAGATCAAAGACGCAGAAGTCGAGGACTGCTTCGGCTACAGCTTCTCACTGAAGTACCAGCGATGCCCCTCTGGGTCATCCACCGTGTAGGTTTGCGCGCGATTCGCCCTGGTCGAGATATCGGACACGACGGCGCCCGCGGTTAGCGCACGCTCGCGGTGCGCGAGCAGGTCCGTGATCGTGATGCATTGCAGCTGAGTTACCTCGCCGAGCTTCGCCGGTCCACGGAAGTCGGCCCCAGGAGACCCCAGCATGATTACCCCGCCGTTGTCGAGCAGCAGTTCGCCGTGCCGGACAGTCCCGTCGCTCAGCCGATCGCGCAGACGTTCGGTGAAGCCGAAGACCCTGATCAGCCAGTCCATAGCCGCGTCCGCGTCCTCGTACAGCAGGTACGGGACCACCTGGGGGTCTGGCTTGTAATCTGGCATCGGCAGCCAAGCTACTGCGTTTGAGCTGCAGACCACGGCGGCAGTTGCTGTAGAGACCAGGTATTGCCGTCTGGGTCGGCGAAGGTCACGAACGATCCCCACGGCTGGACATCGATGTCGCTGGCCTGCACGCCCTGGGCCAGCAGGGAATCACGCGCTGCGGCGACGTCAGCCACGACCATCTGAATGCCGCGCTGCGAGCCTGGTGGCATATCGGTGATGCCGGTGCCGAGCACCACCGAGCAGGCTGATCCGGGCGGCGTGAGCTGAACGAACCGGAGGTTCTCGTTGACCTGGAAATCGTGGTCGGCGTTGAAGCCGACCTGGTCCACGTAGAAGGCCTTGGCGCGGTTCACATCGGTAACGGGTATCGCGACGAGCTCGATCTTCCAGTCCATCCGCCGACGCTATCGCTGCCTGCCGACAGTTCCTGGTGGCGCAGCCGGAAAGTACGGAGTGAGAAAGAAGCCTCGGACCGGTCGACTGATGTTGACCGAGTGAGTGAAGCCCGAAGCAGGCACTGCGGTATCGAACCGGATATGGACGTCGTCGGCGGGTCCGGAGTTCGGGTCGTAGACCTGGAGCGTCGTCTGAGTCCCATCGAGCCGGTAGGCATAAGCAAGCACCTGATGGTTGTGCCCGAGCTGCAGCGGATTCGCGCCAGCGACCGTGACGATGCCGAGAGCGACCGGGTGGCCGGTGTCGAGCTGGGCCCTGATCCGCGGCCACTGTCCGCCGATGCTGCGAGTCCGTAGCCCCCGGCGGCCCAACACGATGGGCCCGGCCAGGTGAGGTGCGGCGTCGCCATCGGGCAGGCGCATCCAGTAGTAGTACCGGGCGACTCCAGCTGGGATGTGCCAGGACCGGATGAGCCGCCGCACGATGAACCCGAACAGCGGCTCGCCGGGGGACGGCAGGCTGGCGGGCGGCTTAGCGCCGGCGTGCCAGTAGTCGAGTGCGCCGAACACCATGCCGCCACAGAGTCCGCGCGCAGCATTGCCGATGCCGACACGTAGCAGCGGTGTCCGGACGGAGACGGCTGGTTCATCGGGCCAGGAGTTGGCGAAGCGGAAGGCATGGCGAGATGGCAGGAAGGGCTCGCGCCTCGGCTGACCCATGCCGACATTATCGCGGGGATCAATCGACTGAACCGGATTGGCAGCGGCCGCGACGGGCTACCGGCCCGCGAGGTCGTCGATGCTAGTGACCTCCTCCGGCGTCAGCGTGAAGCCGAGGAGGTCGAAGTTCGAGGCGATCCGGTCGCGATGGGCCGACTTCGGGATGATGGCGACTATCGTGCTCCAGGTGCCAGCGCAGTACCACCTGAGCGGGTGTCACGCCATGCGCTGCTGCGATCTTCGCCAGCACCGGATCGTCGAGGTTGGTATTCTTCAGCGAGCTGTAGGCCTCGACCGCGATGTTCCTCTGAGAGTGCCCGGCGAGAACTCGCTCGTCGTAGAACGTTGGGCCCCAATCGATCTGGTTGACCGCGGGCGCGTGGCCGGAGGACCTGGTCAAGTCGTCGATCTCGGGCAGGCTGTAGTTGCTCACGCCGACGTCACGGACGAGTCCCGAAGACTGGGCCTCGAGCAACTCGTTCCAGAGCTGCCGGCTGTCGCCGCGCCGGGGAGGCGGCCAGTGCACGAGCCACAGATCGAGGTAGTCGGTCTGCAGCGCCTGGAGCGACTGGCGCAGGATGTCACGCACCCGCCCGGCGTCGGACGGGCGGATCTTGGTAGTGAGGAACACCCCGGCGCGGTCTAGACCGCTATCGGCGAGCGCCTGGCCAACTTCGGCCTCGTTCCCGTACATCGTCGCGGTATCAACATGGCGGTAGCCGACGGCCAGGGCGGCGAGCACCGCCTCGCGGGCCTGGCCGTGACGCAGCTTCCAGGTGCCGAAGCCGACCAGCGGCATGTGGCCGCCGCTTGGCAGACCAGCCGAGGGGACCTCACGGGGTGCGCTCATGGCGCCATTATCAGCGCACGGCGCCGCAGCCTGGCGGGCAGGGCCGCACGGGACGCTGGCTCAGGTCAGCAGACCTGGGTCCCGCTCGCGGCGGTGAGCTGCGCAAACAGGTCCGCTAGCTGCACAGTCACCGGACCGGGTTTAGCATCGCCGATAGCTCGGCCATCTACGGCAAGCACCGGCGTCAGGCCGCCCATGGTGCCGGTAACGAACATCTCGTCAGCGCAGTACAACTGCGTCAGGCTGAAGTCGCCGACGGCGAGAGGCAAGTCGGCTGCTATCGCGAGGTCGAGCACCGCCTGCCGGGTGATTCCCTCGGGGCAAGCCACGGTCGTGGGCGTCTGCAGGACGCCGCCCGTGACCAGGAAGATGTGCGTTGCGTTCGTCTCCGCGACGAAGCCGCGCTGGTCGAGCATGACGGCGTCGTCGGCGCCGGCCACGTTTGCCTCGATCTTGGCGAGTATCGAGGTCAGCAGGTTGTTGTGGTGGATCTTCGGATCAAGGCTGTCCGGGGCTGTGCGCCGCACGCTGGACGTGATAAGCGTGATGCCGTCGGCGTCGTAGACCGGCCCCTTGTGCTCGGGGAGCACGATCAGCGTGGGGCCCGACTGGTTGAGCCGCGGGTCCATGCCGCTGGTGATCTTGACGCCGCGGGTCAGTGTCAGGCGGATATGCACGTTGTCGGTCATGTCGTTGGCCACAAGCGTGCGCCGGAGTTCGGACGTCATCTCAGCCGCCGACGGGACCCGCTCGAAGGCAAGCGCCTGCGCCGAGCGACGCAGCCTGGCCAGATGCTCGTCTAGCCGGAAGATGCGGCCGTTATACAGGCGCAGCCCTTCCCATACCGCGTCGCCGCCCTGCACGACCGAGTCGAACGGGCTGACAGCGGCCTGATCACGGTGAGTCAGTCTGCCGCCGACGCTGACGATCAGATCCCGGTTACGCTCGTCGAAGGACTGCAGCACGGTCCTTGCCCTTCCGCTCGCTTCGCCTGCCGCCTGCCGCTTCTGCTGCAAGCTGTTGCCTCCGGACCATGCTGTCATCAGGTGCGGTTGGCAGTAACCGGGGTCGAATCTGCCGCCAACTGAGGGACACTGAGCACGTGGAGTTGCTCATCGCCCGTAATCCGGACCCGGCTTCGAGCCTGCCCTACCTGCTGCGAGTCCCGCTCGGGGATGGCCTCGTATTCCGGGCGCGTGATGTATGGCCGCGCACGACTGCCGTCTACTTGCACCCAGTCTGGCCGGACGAATGGCCCGACACCCCGGAGATCGTCGAGCGGGTGACGGTCCGATCGTGCGTGCGGCGGGGTGCGGCCATCGACCTCATCCTCGACCGGGGCCGGGAGAACCGGTCGCAGATCGTCTATACGACGGCGCGCGGCCGGGAGATGGTGTTCTGGCAGTCGCCGCGCACTCGCAAGCAGGCACGCCCGAAGGTGGCTACGCCTGCGGCGCGGGCCGCAGCGCTGGCCGACCTGACGATCGTGGTCGACTCCTACGAGCGTTATGCGTACAAGTTCAGCGAGAAGCAGGTCACGCTGATTAGGCATGCGCTGCCGTGCGGCGACTACGGCATCGAGCGCGACGGCCAGCTCATTGCATCGGTAGAGCGCAAGAGCCTGTCGGACCTAGTGTCATCGCTGCTGAGCGGGAAGCTCAGGTTCGCTGTCGCGGAACTGGCTGCACTGCCCAGCGCCGCTGTCGTCGTGGAAGATCGCTACTCACAGATCTTCGCCCTGGCGTATGTCCGGCCGGCCGCAGTCGCGGACGCGCTTGCCGAGCTCCAGGTGCGCTACCCGAGCGTGCCGATCATGTTCTGCGAGACGCGCAAACTCGCCGAGGAGTGGGTCTACCGCTATCTCGCCGCGGCTCAGGTGTGGAACCACGTCGTCGCGCCTGATACCAAGAGCGAGCCGTCTCCCTCCACGGCAGAAGTACGTGTCTGGGCGCGCTTGAACGGGATCGATGTCCCCGACCGCGGACGGCTCCGGCCCGAAGTCCTGGCCGCGTGGCGGCAGGCGCACAGGACCTGAGCCGAACCTGCTGGGCTAAAGCCGCAGACGGTGCGCGGCGAGCTCGGAGTAGAACGCCTGGCACTGCTCCGCCAGCGGCGCCAGGTCCGGCGCTAGCTCCACGTCCGCGACCTCCTTGTAGGGACTGAAACCGGTTGATCCCCAGACGCTTTCGTACCAGTACCGCGCCCAGACGCCGTCGGTTGGCCGCGGTCCCGGCGGCCAGGACAGCATGGCCGGATCGAAGCCGATGCCGAGCGCGTCGCACAGCGCCTCCAGCGCTTGGCGGGGCGCGCGCAGCACATCGGCCGAGTCGATCACCGGGCCGCCAAAAGCCCGGAAGATCTCGACTTGCTGCTCGAGGCCGAGATCGGCCAGCACCGGACGCGACCTGACCCTGGCGTAGGAAGCCAGCAGCCGCACTGGATCCCGGATGAGGAACGCGTGCGTCAGCCCGGCGAGCGCCCCCCGGTCGATCTCCGGCAGCAGGTGATGGGTCATGTGCTTCTGGTAGAAGACGGCTGCGTCGGCCGGCAGCGGCCCCGTCGCGAGGTGCGACAGCACGGTCTGCCAGTCAGCCGGCATGCTCGCGATGACCTCATCCCGGCCCGGGTGATCCACATCCGTCCGGGCTAGGTAGTAGCCGTACAGCGGCTCGTCGACTACAACCGTGTCAGGCCGGTTCTCGAACGAGCGCATCAGCGCGGTCGACACCGTACGCGGCCCGGACCACATCGCGATCCGCACCGGATCAGGCTGCGTGACGCCGCCCCTACTGGCGGCGATGTCGCTTGTCACAGCACCACGACCGAACGGAGCACCTCCCCGCGCTGCATCTTGGCGAACGCCTCTTCGACGGCGTCGAGCGCGATCGTCTCTGAGACGAACTTGTCGAGCGGGAGCCTGCCCTGTAGGTGCAAGTCGACGAGCATCGGGAAGTCGCGAGTGGGCAGGCAGTCGCCGTACCAGGATGACTTCAGCGTCCCCCCGCGCCCGAAGACGTCGAGCAGCGGCAGCTCAAGCTGCATCTGCGGAGTCGGAACGCCGACCAGCACGACCATCCCGGCCAGGTCCCTGGCATAGAAGGCTTGCTTATATGTCTCGGGCCGGCCGACTGCCTCGATCACGACATCGGCGCCGTTGCCGTCGGTCAGCTTCCTGATCTCCTCGACTGGATCGCTGGCCGCGGAGTTCACGGTGTCGGTGGCGCCGAACTGCCGGGCCCACCCCAGCTTGCGATCATCTACATCCACGGCGATGATCTTGCGCGCGCCCGCCAGGCTGGCACCGAGAATCGCGGCGTCGCCAACGCCGCCGCACCCGATCACGGCTACCGAGTCCCCGCGGCTGACGCCCGCCGTGTTCAGCGCGGCACCGAGTCCAGCCATCACGCCACAGCCGAGCAGCCCTGCCACCTCGGGCTTGATCGCTGGGTTCACCTTGGTGCACTGGCCGGCAGCGACGAGCGTCTTGTCCGCGAACGCGCCGATACCCAGGGCCGCAGACAGCGGCGTACCGTCGGCGAGCGTCATCTTCTGGGTGGCGTTGTGCGTGGCGAAGCAGTACCACGGGCGGCCGCGCAGGCAGGCGCGGCACTGGCCGCAGACTGCCCGCCAGTTGAGGATCACGAAATCACCGGCAGACAAGCCGGTCACGCCTGGACCGACCGCCTCGACGACACCGGAAGCCTCGTGGCCGAGCAGGTACGGGAAGTCTTCGCCGATGCCGCCCTCGCGATAATGCAGGTCAGTGTGGCAGACGCCGCAAGCCTGGATCGCCACAAGCGCCTCGCCAGGTCCGGGGTCGGGCACGAGCACGGTGGTGATGCTCACCGGGGCCCCCTTGGCGCTCGCGATGACGCCCTTGACCTCATGTGCCATCCTGCTGCTCCTTCGTGTCGGGTTAAGACCGATCTTGGCAGGAGGGCGGTCGGGTCGCCAGATCGCCCGCCGGACCGTGCGTGCGCGCCACTACCGGAACGCGGCCGGAGCAGACGAAACGGTCCGCCCGCAACCCGGTAGCCCCGCGCTCGCGGCTTCTGGTCGGACTGAGCCCCCGCCGGCGCTCAGAGGGCTCAGCGGACGGGGGCGGGCCTGGCAACTCGGCTAGCAGTCCGGCGGGTGGCGCAGGATCCTCCGGTTGGTGCGCCGAATCCGGCTCGTCTTGGTCTGGGGCCGCCGCCTCGCTTGTTGCAAATAGGTAGCAGCCTGTGGGGTTTAGGCGGAGGCCTACTGTTTCGCCGCGCTCGGATCGGGCGGGGGCGAAAATGCCGGTCAGGCGGCCATAGCCGGCGATGTCGATGGCGTGCTCGTAGCCGCGCCCGCGGAACGCGACGTCGGCGACCGTTCCGAAGAGGTGGTACTCGCCGTCGTGCGTGCCGCACAGCGTGAGGGCCGTGGGCCTGATCAGCAGCGTCGCATCGCCAGCGGGCACGTGACCGCCCGACATCCGAGTGTGGCAGGTCCGCAGCAGCGGCCCGGACGGCTCGAGCTCGATGGTGCCGTCGGCATCGGCCCTATGCCCGCTCACCCGAACGGGAAGCTCCCCGGACAGGCCCGTGAACCTGGCCACGAATGGAGTGGCGGGCTCGCTGTAGATCTGCTCCGGCCTGCCAAACTGCACGAGGCTGCCACGCTGGAGCAGGCCGATCTGATCGGCGAGTGCAAACGCCTCGGCCTGATCGTGGGTGATGTAGATGGCCGTCGCGCCGGCCTCCCTGACCAGCGACGAGATTTCCACCCGCATCGGCTCGCGGAGGTCCGCGTCGAGGTTGGAGAGCGGCTCGTCGCAGAGGATGAGGCCGGTGCCGCCCACGAGGGCCCTGGCCAGCGCGACGCGCTGCTGCTCGCCTCCGGACAGCTCGTTGGGGTAGCGATCGGCGAGCGAGCCAAGGCCGACTCGTTCGAGCATGGACTGAGTCTGGGCCTGCGCCTGCTGCTTGCTCAGGTGCAGCCGCCGGAGCGCGAACGCCACGTTTTCCCTGACCCGCAGGTGCGGCCAGAGGGCGTAGTCCTGGAACACCATCGACAAGTTGCGCCGGTCCGGTGGCACGTGGATCCGATCGCCGGCGACGAGGGTGCCGCCGAGGCTGATCAGCCCGGCGGTGACGCGTTCGATCCCGGCCATGCAGCGCAGGAGCGTTGTCTTGCCTGAGCCTGACGGGCCGAGCAGTACCAGGGAACGAGAATGAGAAGGATCAGCAGGTTCGGCTGGGGAAGCCTTCGCGTAACCCTGCGCCGAGTACACAACGAGCGGCACTTTGGCTGAGGCCGACGAGCTGGACGCGGCGACCCCTATGGCGACTCGCTCTACTACCCGGTCATCCAGGGCGTGAACCCTGTGATATTGCCGCCGTGACGGCCGTTAGACTGCCCAGCTAGACATCGCTCAACCAGCTACACGGCGCCCAACTAAACAGCGGTAGGCGCGCCATGGCCTGGTTCCCCCACCGTGCTGGGAGGTCGGCTCAGGGGTTTGCCGGGTGGCGGGACGATGAATCGCAGCGCGCGCTTTTTGGACACGACCCGAACAGGAAGCTCGCCTGGCGTGACGCCAGCCAGAGCGAGCTTCAGGTCGGCCGCGCTCCGGTCGCAGATCTTCACGTGGTAACGGGGGGGATTCATCCGGGCCTTCGTCAGCGCGGGCGCGCCGCGGCCGAAGACGAAGGGCAGCAGCAGCGCGCCGAGCCACACCAAGACCTGTTTGGCCAGTCCCGGCCGGTACATGATCCTGGCAGCAGGGCTTAGCGTGATCTCCAGGAGGACGCCGTACCGGCGCGGAATCATCCGCAGCTGCTCGACGTCCGGCCAGCACAGATGCGCCTGCCGGAACTTCGGGCGCTTGCGTTGGGTACGGATGCCGAGCCAGATGCCATGAGCATCGGCGCGGAACGCCCGGTGCCGGACGGTGGCGAGCACGCCGAACAGGGTGCAGGCGGCGATCAGCAGCCCGCCAATCTCGGTCACGCCGAGCCAGAGCGGCATCTGGCCGGTGCTGCTCGCTTCCGTGCCGACGAGCACCGCGGCCCCGCCGAGAATCGCGAACCAGGCCGGGATGAGCCAGATGAATCCAGGCGGGTACCTGCTGGCCGACCCCCGGACCAGGCACGTGACGGTTTCATCCACTGGCCGCCTCCCCGCATGGTCCCTCACCAGGATCTTCGATCTTCCGGCGTGGGACAGCAAGTAGCAGATTTCGTCATCTGAACGTTGTCGTGGCTGGTGTGCGCGGTGCACCGGCGGAGTGGACGACCTCCGGCAGGCACGGTGGGGGCGCCAGGGCGATCCGGCGCTCGTGTCCTAACCTTGGTGAGCCAGTGTCGGCGCTAGCACCAAAGGAACCAAAGCATGCAGATCGCCGAGATCACCCGTGACGAGACCAGCCATCGGGCCGGGCTGCTCGCGGTGCGCTCGTACTCCATAGAGCTGGACCTGACCTGCGGCGACAAGCTTTTCAGGTCGACCTCGGTAATCGACTTCGACTGCACCGAGCCGGGCGCCGCGACCTACGCCGACCTGGTCGCGGAGACCGTGCACGAGATCACGCTCAACGGGCGTGCCATCGACCCGGCGGACGGCTGGGCACAGGGGCGGATCGCGCTGACCGGGCTCGCGGCTCGCAACGAGCTTCGCGTGGTTGCTGACTGCGCGTACACGGCTGACTCCAAGGGCATGCACCGCGCGGCCGACTCGGCCGACGGCCGCGTCTACTGCTATACCAACTTCGAGCCCGCCGACGCGCGCCGCGTCTACGCGAACTTCGAGCAGCCGGACCTGAAGGCCGCCTTTACGTTCCACGTCATCGCGCCGGCGCACTGGACAGTGCTGTCCAACCAGCCGACGCCGGCGCCTGAGCCGGCCGGGCTGATTGAGACCACCGGGAAGGCGGTCTGGCACTTCCCGCCGACGCCACGGATCTCGACGTACCTGACGGCCGTGGTGGCCGGGGAGTACCACCTTGAGACCGACACGCACACCACGCCGGCCGGCCAGGTCATTCCTCTCGGCGTCGCGTGCCGGCAATCGCTGGCCAGCCACCTTGAGGCCGGGGACATGTTCACAGTCACCAAGCAAGGCCTGGACTACTACACGCAGCTGTTCGACGGCCCATACCCGTTCGAGAAGTACGACCAGGTCTTCGTGCCGGAATTTAGTGCCGGCGCCATGGAGAACGCGGGCTGCGTGACGTTCTCCGAGCGGCTGCTGTTCCGCTCCAAGGTCACGGACATGATGTACGAGCTGCGGGCCATGGTGATCTTGCACGAGATGGCACACATGTGGTTCGGCGACTTGGTGACGATGAAGTGGTGGGAGGACCTGTGGCTGAACGAGTCGTTCGCCGACTTCAGCGCTGCGCTGGCCAGCGCCGAGGGCACCCGCTTCTCGGATGCGTGGACGACGTTCTCCGGCTCGCGCAAGACCTGGGGTTACATGCAGGACCAGTTGCCGACGACGCATCCGATCGCCGCCGACGTGCCGACGCTGGGCGAAGCCATCGCGAACTTTGACGGGATCAGCTACGCGAAGGGCGCGTCCGTACTCAAGCAGCTTGCCGCCTACGTCGGGCGGGACAACTTCTTTGCCGGAATCCGCGCCTACTTCGCTGAGCACCGTCATGCCAACGCGACGCTGGCCAGCCTGCTGGCGGCGCTCGAGCAGAGCTCTGGCCTGAGCCTCGGAGATTGGTCGAAGGCCTGGCTGCAGACCGCTGGACCGAACACCCTGCGCGGCGAGTTCACCCGGAGCTCCGACGGTACGTTCGCCGAGTTCGCTGTGCTTCAGGAGGCGGCGCCCGAGCACCCGACGCTGCGACCACACCACATCGCAATCGGCCTGTATAACAAGACAGCCGACGGCGCGCTCGCACGGTCGCATCAGGTCGAAGTGGACGTCAGCGGCGCGCGGACCGAGGTGCCTGGGCTCGTGGGCAGGGCGCAGCCTGACCTGATCCTGCTCAATGACGACGACCTCAGCTACGCGATCGTCCGTTTCGACGACCGGTCGCTCACCACGCTGACCGAGTCGATCGGTGACTTCGCCGACTCACTGGCCCGCACCGTGAGCTGGAGCGCGGCGCTGGACATGGTGCAACGGGCCGAGCTGTCGGTCCCGGCGTTCGTCAAGATCCTCGTCGCCGGAATGAGCAAGGAGCCGGCCGTATCGGTGCTCCAGATACTGCACATGACGGCGGCCAGGCTCATGGCCGTCACCGCTGATCCACGCTGGCTTCCGGCCGGCAAGCAACAGCTCGCCACCGCCGCGCTTGAGCTGCTCCACGGGGCGGAGCCCGGCAGTGATCATCAGCTCGCCTGGATGCAGCTGCTGGGCTGGACGGCGGTCACGCCTGCGCAGCTCGACTTCCTAGCCGGGCTTTTGGCAGGGAACGTGGTTGTTGATGGGCTGGCAGTCGATACCGAGCTGCGGTGGACTTTGCTACGCCGGCTCGCTGCCATGGGCCGCATAGATGACGCGGACGTCGAGTCCGAGCTCGAACGCGACCCCACCGACGCAGGCCGCCGGCACGCGGCCGCCAGCCGGGCTTCGATCCCGGACGCCGCGCACAAAGAAGCTGCCTGGCAGCTCATGGTGCAGTCGCAGGAGCTGGGTCACGAGGGCGTGCAGCAAGTGGCGGCGGGTTTCGGTCAGCCCGAGCACGCCGACCTGCTGGCGCCGTACGTGGATGCGTACTTTGAGGCGCTGCCGGAGATCTGGGAAACGCGCGGCGATCACCTGAGGCGGCTGCTCGGTGACGGGCTGTTCCCGAACTGGGCAGCGTCGCCGGAGTTGCTTCAACGCGTCGACGATTTCCTCGCCGCCAAGCCGCGCGACCCGGCCATGGTGCGCGTGCTCGTCGAGCGCCGCGACATCATCGAGCGCGCGCTTAGGTCCCGTGCGCTGCCTGGCTGAATTCGGGGCCGGTTGACTTCAAGAGGGCGTCGGCGGTTGTGCTGAGCAATCTCACGGTGTTTGCTGTGCTGGGTAATCTCACCGCGTTACGTTATTACTCGAATCTATGGCGATGAACGGGGAAGCGAAGCAAGCCCATGGACAACACCGACATCACGAGGGCCGAGACCGCCGAGCGAGCCAGACTGCTTCACGTTGAGTCCTACGACGTCGCGCTGGACCTGACCCGAGGCAGCGAGTCGTTTGGCTCGACCTCGGTCGTGTTCTTCGGCTGCGCCGAGCCCGGGGCGGCCAGCTACGTCGACCTCATCGCGGAGACCGTGCACGAGATCACGCTGAATGGGGTGCCAATCGACCCGGCCAGCGCATACGCGGACGGCCGGATAGCGCTGACGGGGCTGGCTGAGCGCAATGAGCTGCGGGTTCTGGCCGATTGCGGCTTCGAGACTGGCGGATTCGGCCTCCAGCGCTCAGTCGACTCGGCCGACGGCCGCGTCTACACGTTCACGCAGTTTGAGGCCGCGCATGCTCGGCGCGTCTTCGCCAACTTCGAGCAGCCGGACCTGAAGGCCGCGTTCACGTTCCATGTCACCGTGCCGGAGCACTGGACCGTCCTGTCGAATCAGCCGGCGCCAGAACCGCGGGCAGCCGGGGAGGGTACGGCCGTCTGGCACTTCCCCGCCACGCCGCGCATCTCGACATACCTCACCGCCATCGCGGCCGGGGAATACCACGTGGTCCGCGACTCGCACACCACGCCGAGCGGCCAGGTGATCCCGCTCGGCGTCGCCTGCAGGCAGTCGATGGTCCCGTTCCTCGACGTCGATGACATCGTCCTGATCACCCGGCAGGGGCTCGACTACTTCACTGGCCTATTCGGCGCCGGCTATCCGTTCGAGAAGTACGACCAGGTCTTCGTTCCTGACAACGGCGGAGCGATGGAAAACGTCGGGTGCGTCATCCTCACCGAGTCGCTGCTCTTCCGCTCGAAGGTGACCGACACCATGTACGAACAGCGGGCGATGATCATCCTGCACGAGATGGCGCACCAGTGGTTCGGCGACCTGGTCACCATGAAGTGGTGGGAGGATCTATGGCTGAACGAGTCCTTCGCCGAGCTCGCGGGGTTTCTCGCGTCGGCTGAGGCGACTCGGTTCACGCAGGCATGGACGACGTTCTGCGGCGGCGCGAAGACCTGGGGCTACGGACAGGACCAGCTACCGTCGACCCACCCGATCGCCGCCGACGTGCCCACGCTGAGCCAGGCCGAGGCCAACTTCGACGGCATCAGCTACGCCAAGGGCGCGTCGGTGCTCAAGCAGCTGGTCGCGTACGTCGGCCGGGACGCCTTCTTCGCGGGCATCCGGGCGTACTTCGCCGAACACGCCTGGGGCAACGCCATGCTGGCCGACCTGCTGCGCGCGCTGGAGGCCAGCTCCGGCCGGAGCCTCGGCGACTGGTCGAAGGCGTGGCTGGAGACGGCGGGGCCGAACACGCTGCGGAGCGACTTCGAGGTCGGCCCCGACGGTGCGTTTACTTCATTTGCTGTCCGCCAGGAAGCGCCTGCCCAGCACCCGACCCTGCGACCGCATCACATCGCGATCGGCCTGTACAACCTCGCCGACGGATGGCTCGAGCGCACACACCAGGTCGAGGTGGACGTCGCCGGGGCACGGACCGAGATACCGTCCTTGGCCGGGATTGCGCAGCCGGACCTGATCCTGCTGAACGACGACGACCTCGGGTACGCGATCATCCGGTTCGACGAGCGCTCGCTGGCCACGCTCACCGAGCACATCGGGCACTTCCACGACGCCCTGGCGCGGACCCTGTGCTGGAGCGCGGTCGCCGACATGGCCAGCCAGGCCGACCTATCCGTGTCGGCCTTCGTGCGGATCGTCGCAGCCGGGATGGGAAGCGAGCCATCGGTCGCAGTACTCCAGCTACTGCACATGCAGACCCTGCGCCTGCTGGCGACGATCGCCGATCCGGCCTATGTCCCGGTCGGCAAGCAGATACTGGCGGCGGAGGCGATCCGGCAGCTGCGCACGGCCGAGCCCGCAAGCGACCACCAGCTCGCCTGGGCGCAGCTGCTGGGCGGCACCGCGACCAACCCCGACCAGCTCGACCTGGTCGCCGAGCTGCTGGACGGGAGCGCCGAGATCGCGGGCCTGACCGTCGACACCGAGCTGCGCTGGTCGCTGCTGCGACGGCTGGCCGCGACTGGCCGGGCCGGCGACGCCGAGATCGACGCCGAGCTTGAACGGGACAGCACCGACGCGGGCCGGCGCAACGCTGCCGCCGCCAGGGCCGGAATCCCTGACGCCGAGCACAAGGCGGCGGCCTGGCGGAAGGTAGCAGAATCCACCGAGCTCGGGCTTGAGGAATCAGTGGCAGTGGTCCGGGCCTTCAACGCGCCCGAGCACGCGGGACTGCTCGCGCCGTACGCGGCGAAGTACTTCGAGCAGCTGCCGGCCATCTGGGCTGCACGCGCCGATTTGCTGCGGCTATTCCTCGGAGGCGGGCTGTTCCCGTACACGGCCGCTTCGCCTGAGCTCCTCGGCGCCGTCGATGCGTTCCTGGCCGAGCCGGGACGGGACCCATCGATGAGCCGGGTCGTGATCGAAGGCCGCGACATCGTCGAGAAGGCGCTGCGGTCGCGGACGCTGCCTGGTTAGACCCGATTCGGAGCTGACGTTGTGACGCAGATCGCTGAGATCACCAGAGCCGAGACGCGCGAGCGAGCCCGGCTCCTGACTGTCGACTCCTACGCCGTCACGCTCGACCTGACGCGAGGCAGCGACGTGTTCGGGTCGACGTCCGTCATCACGTTCAGCTGCGCTGAGCCTGGCGCGGCCAGCTACGTGGACCTCGTCGCCGAGTCCGTGCGCGAGATCGCGCTCAACGGAACGCCCATCGATCCGGCGACCGCGTGGGCGGACGGGCGCATCGCGCTGCCGGGCCTCGCGGGTCAGAACGAGCTCATGGTCGTCGCCGACTGCAGGTACTCCCACGACGGAACAGGGCTGCACCGGGCCGTCGACCCGGCCGACCAGAAGGTCTACACCTATACGAAGTTCGAGCCCGCGTACGCCCGCACGGTCTACGCGAACTTCGAGCAGCCCGATCTCAAAGCCAGGTTCACTATCTCGGTCCTCGTTCCCTCGCATTGGAACGTCGTTTCTAACCAGCCGCTGGAGGAGCAAACGCCAGCCGGCGACTGGTCTGTCGTCTGGCGGTTCCTGCCGACGCCGCGGTTGTCCACCTATCTGTTCGCCATTGCGGCCGGTGAGTACGACGTTGTCCGCGCAACCCACACAACGCCTGGCGGCCAGGTCATCCCGCTGGGGCTAGCGTGCCGGGCGTCGATGGCCGGGTTCCTGGCGGCCGAGGACATCCTTGACACCACCCGCAGGGGGCTGGACTACTACACCGGGCTGTTCCAGACCGCGTACCCGTTCGCCAAGTACGACCAGGTCTTTGTGCCGGAATACAGCGTCGGGGCGACCGAGAACGCAGGCTGCGTGATCTTCACCGACCAGCTGCTGTTCCGGTCGAGGGTCACCGACACGCTGTACGAACTGCGTGCAAGCGTGATCCTGCACGAGATGGCGCACATGTGGTTCGGCGACCTGGTCACGATGAAGTGGTGGGATGACCTATGGCTGAACGAGTCGTTTGCGGAATTCTGCGCGGCCCTTGCCAGCGCCGAGGCCACGCGATATACCAGCGCCTGGACGACATTCGCCACGGGCCGCAAGGCCTGGGGCTACGTGCAGGACCAGCTGCCGTCCACACATCCCATCGCCGCTGACGTCGCCACGCTGAGCGAGGCGATCGCCAACTTTGACGGGATCAGCTACGCCAAAGGCGCGTCCGTCCTCCGGCAGCTTGTCGCGAGGATCGGGCGGGACAGCTTCTTTGCCGGCATCCGCGCGTACTTCGCTACCTACGGCTGGGCTAACGCCACCCTGGCGGACTGGCTGAGCACGCTGGAGGCCAGCTCGGGGGCCAGCCTCACGGACTGGTCGAAGGCCTGGCTGGAGACGTCTGGCCCGAGCACACTGCGCAGTGAGTTCGAGGTCGACGCGAGCGGTTCGTTCAGGTCGTTCGCCCTGCTCCAGGCAGCGCCCGCCGACCATCCGACCCTGCGGCCGCACCGGATCGCCGTGGGCTTGTACAACCTGGCGGACGGCTTGCTCGTACGCACCCACCAGGTCGAGGCCGACATCGCCGGAGCACGGACCGAGCTACCGTCGCTGGTCGGGATCGCGCGGCCTGACCTGATCGTGCTGAATGACGACGATCTGAGCTATGCCATCATCCGGTTCGATGATCGGTCGATTGCGACGCTGACCTCGTCGATCGGCAAGCTCACCGATTCGCTGACGCGGGCTATCTGCTGGACGTCGGTTGTCGACATGGTCCGCCAGGCTGAGCTGCCGGTGCCAGAGTTCATCACCATGGTGGCCGGGGGCATGGCTGGCGAGCCGTCGGTCGCAGCGCTCCAGAGCCTGCTGGAGAAAGCAAGGGACGTACTGCACCTCATGGCCGACCCCGTCTGGGCCGTGACTGGTCTGGCTCAGCTGGCCGACGCAGGCAGTCAGCTACTGATGGCAGCCGAGCCGGGCAGCGATCATCAGCTCGCCTGGGCGCAGATGCTGAGCTGGACCGCTACGTCGGATGCCCAGCTAGATCTCATCGCCGGGCTCCTTGACGGGAGTAAGCGCCAGCCTGGGCTGGTGGTCGGCTCCGAGCTGCGCTGGGCGCTACTCCAGCGGCTGGCCATCAGCGGACGAGCGGGCGATGCCGAGATCGACGCGGAGCTGAAGCGAGATAGGACTGATGCCGGACATAGGAACGCCGCTGGGTGCCGGGCAGCAATCGGCGACGCCGAGCACAAGGACGCGGCATGGCAGCTCCTAGCCGCATCCGCCGACATCGCGACCGACCTGTTGCGGTCGGTGGCGTTCGCGTTTCACCAGCCCGAGCAGGCGAGGCTGCTCGCTCCGTATGCCGCCCGGTACTTCGAGGTGCTGCCAGCAATCTGGTCAGCGAGCGGCGGCCACCTGCGGGTCGCGCGCGGTGCGGCGCTCTTTCCGGCGACAGCGGCTAGCGAGGAGCTCGTCGAGCAGATCGACGCCTTCCTGGCCGCGGAAGAACGCGATCCGGGACTAGTGCGGGTGCTCATCGAGCGGCGCGATCAGGTGGTTCGGGCACTCCGATCGCGTGCGGTCGCGCCCACCGTCGGATAACGCCTCGCGGGATAAGACACGCCGGCAATCGGGCAAGACACGCCGGCGTCAGGGCGTGTCTTTACCTGGATTATGCGATCCTTCGCGGTATTGAACGGCGGGTCAGCGGCGCCTCTGAGCTGGGAACATCACCGAGGGAAGGAGAGAGGTCACTCTAGGTAACAGCGCGAAAGCTTGATAACGCAGCGATCACGGCCGACGTTGCCGCATGATGTATTGACTCCGCATCGGGCAGAGACGCCGCATCAGTCTCGGGAGTAACAGTCGTTATGACAATGGGATGGCCGCAGAACCAGCAAGATCTGCGGTGGCCCTACGCCGACAACGACGACACCGGGCCAGCCGGTTCGGTCCGTGGGCGTCTCGCCACCGAAACTGATCCAGGGACGGCCGCCGTTCCGGCGTTCGGCTCCGAGCATCCGAGCGGCCCGCTCCCGATCGGCCCCATGGTTGACCGGCAGAAGTCCGAAGGACAGCGCAGTGACCGGCAGCGTGGTCGGCTCGGCCGCAAGTCGCGCGGCCGGGACGAGTTCGGGCCGGAGGACGGCGCAGCTGGCGACGCTGACTACGACTGGATCAAGTACCTCGGCGAAGCCGGCCCGGCGCAGGAGTCGGCGAAGCGGCCTGCTGATGATCGCGGATCGCGCAACTCCGGCCCCGCCGTTTCCGAGCCGCGCAGCCCGGGACGCGGTTCGGACGAGCCGGGCAGCGGCGGGCGCGGCGCCGGGCTGCGGCTGCCTCGTCGGCATGCAGCTTCGGCTGGCCCGGTTTCGCCAGGTCCCGTGGCGGACAGTACGCATGGCCCGGTGTCGGCTGGGCCGGTTTCGCATGGTCCGGCGCCAGCTAGTTCGCCTTCGGCCTCGGCTGGTCGGGTACCGGCTGGTCCGCCTTCCGCCTCGGCTGGTCGGGCGCCGGCTGGTCCGCCTTCCGCCTCGGCCGGTCCGGCGGCCTCGACTACGCGCCGGTCACCCGTCGGCGATCGCAACCGCTGGGACGAGCGCACGCAGGACCGGCCGACCTACGCTCCCCGTCCGGCCGATGTCTCCCGCTCCGGCCCTTGGGACCAGCCTCGGCCTACCGGCACCTGGGAGACAGGTACGGCGTGGCCTGAGACAGTGCGGCCCGACAGAGTGCGGCCGGACACAGGGCGGCCCGACGCGAGTCGGCCCGACATGCTGCGGCCCGACGCGAGTCGGCCCGACATGCTGCGGCCCGACACGGCGCGGCCCGACACAGTGCGGCGCGATGCAGCGCGGCCCGAGACCGAGACAGGGTGGCGAGGAGCCGATCGGCCAGGCCAGGATCGGGTGCGCCCGCCAGCGGCCCAGTCGGCGCCGCCGGCCCTGCCGACGTCCCCCCAGGCGTACGCAGCGCCGTCACCGCAACGGCGCCTGCACCGCTGGACCCCGGCCGAGCAACGAAACGACTCCGCCGACAGCACTGCCACGTTTGGGCGCCCACTGGACACTGACGTCCGGCGCAGCCGGCCGACAGGCCCCGCAGCTTCCGTTGACACCGAAATTGCCGATGTACGGCCCGAGCATGATGTTCAGCCCGGCGTCGCGCCCGTCAAGCGCGGCGGGCGCGGTAAGGGTGCCCGTTCGCGTAAGCCTGACCGCAAGGCGCGGCGTAACGCCGGTCGGCCTGAATCCGGCCGAGCGGCTGGCGCACCGGAAGCGGCTGGCCGCGCGAATTCGGCGCCGTGGGACCGTCCGAGGCCGCTGAGCGACGCCCACACAACTGTCGTATCGGCGAAGGCCGTATCGGCGAAGGCCGGGCCGGAAAGTGCCGCGCCCGCGCGGATTCAGACGCCGATTCGGCCGAGAGCTGCGTTCGCCGATACCGCAGCGACTGCGACGGCGCCCGCGCCCGCGAGGATCACGGCTCCCAAGCCGTCGAAGCGTCCGCGGCGCGGTCCCGCCCGACGGCGAGGTCGGCGCCCGGTGGTCCTCGTTCTCGGCGCCGTTGTCCTCCTCATCTTGGCTGTCGCCGCGTTCCTGATGCGCAGCATGTTCGCGAGCAGCGGACCGGCGCACACTGTCTCCACGCCTACGAAGCTAAGTGCGTACGTGCTGCAGCCACAGCTCGCCAAGAGCATGGGCGCCGAAACGCTGCGTGATGTCATTGTCAAGAAGGGCAACGGCGAGGCCAGGCACGTTGTCGACGCCGTCTATGAGGTCAGCACCGGTCCTGCCGCGAAGTCCGGGCCGCTGTTCATCCTGTTGATCGCCGGCAATCTGTCGGGTTCGGCGAGCTCGTTCATCTCGAGCTTCACAGGGCTGCTGCCAGGGGCATTCGTGACCAGCCCCGGTGCACTCGGTGGTCAGGCCGCCTGCGTGCCGGGTTACGCGGGCCATCCCGCCGAGTGCGCGTGGGCGGACAACGACACGTTCGGGTTGTTCGCGTCGCCGACCCTGACTGCTGCCGCCCTCGGCAGCGAGCTTCGGGCCATGCGTCCGCTCGTGGAGCACGTCCGCAAGTAGGAGCGCAATGTGTGTACCGTCGGGGCTCAGATCCGGCCGGATCTGAGCCCCGACGGTACACACGTTCCAAGGTGAGACGGTCTGCGCACTGTCGGCAGTTGTGGGCCGCGTCGGCGGTAGGCCTGTGTCGGCAGTTAGCGAGCTTGTGGCCGCCTCGGCCGCCTCGTCCACTGTCGGCCTGCTTGGCTTAGTCCTCCGGCGGCTTGGGGGCGTTCGGGTCGGCGACCTTCGGCTTTCGGAGCGAGAGCCTGGTGATTGCGATCGCTATGGCGCAGGCCAACACGGCCAGGCCTGCAATCTGACCGCTGAGGAGACGAGCGTCGGTCGGAACTGACGACGCGGTATCGCTCGCATGCAGGGCCCCGTGGGAATTAGCCGGAGGCAGGTTGAGCGACCCCGTTCCCGTTCCTGTTGTGGGTGAAGTCCCTACAGTCGGGAACAGACTCGCCGGGTTCGTCGGCGAGATTCCTGTCCCGGCGATCGTCGGCGTTGGGCTCGGGACCGCCATCGGTGTGAGCGGGGTCGTGGGGCTCGTGGTCGGGCTGCTGGTGACCGCCGCGACCTCGTCGGCCGCTGTGCTCGAGTACGGGCCCGCGCCGACGGCCGACGCTGTCGCGGTGAGGAACAACTGCTCGCCAGCTGGTGCCTGGGACTGCACCTGCACCTGCACCTCAAGCTCGTCGGCCTGACTGACGGGCAGGACGGTGATCGTGCAGGTCGCGCCGCTTGCTGCCGGGCAGACGCTAAAGGTTGGCGAACCCATGTTCAGCGTGCCTGGCGGCAACGTCGCCGAGATGCCGACGTTCGCGCTGTCCGCTCCTGTGCTCCACACCCAGATGACGAAGCTGGCGACACTGCCGGGGGTTACCTGAGACGTCGGGAACGACTGCGTGCGCACGCAGAGCTGCGGGGTGGGCGTTGGCGTGGGGCTCGGTGTAGGCGTTGGTGTGACAGTTGGCGACACGGTGGGAGTGCCGGTGTCCGGGGGAGTCGAACTCACTGGGGGAGTCGAGCTGGGGCTCGCCGATGGGGTGTCGCTAGGTGACATGCTGGTGGAGTCGGATGCGTTCGGAGTGGCGGATGTGCTACTCGTCGCCGTGTCGCTCGCAGACGCCGACGCTGTGCCCAACAGAGGCGAGCTGCTCGATGTTGCGGCCGTGCCGGAGCCAGAGGCGCTCGGCGACCTTGACGTGATGGAGGCCGATGTCTTGGCGACGAGGGGCATCAGCACGACGTTCTTGGGCGCGGACGTGCAGACCGTCGTTGCTGAGGTCGTGGCGGCTGCCGTCGTGCCGCCTGCCGGCGCGATGGCCATGTCGACGCCAAGAGCCTGGCCGAACATGCCAGACCCGAGGAAAGCCAACACAGTAAGCGCGCCAAGTGCGGCAGGCCTGACGATCAGCGCCCTCACCCGTGGGACCTCGCTCCTGTCGGCTTCCTGGCAGGACCGGCCCTGCCGTCCATATCGCACAACAATATTAGTGGTCGGACTAAACGCTCTCGGTGCTGCGCAATAGACACCCAAGGTTCACGAATCCGTAGCCATCGTCGTCTTCGTGGTTGCCGCAGTCGCCAAGATAAACGGCATTCTCGCTGGCCTTGTGCCCGCAGTCCAGCGTAGCTATGCGGCGATTGGCGCGTCGGCCGGCCTCCATGCGCCTCGGCCGGACTCGGCCTCGGCCGGCCGGGCCGGACTTGGGCGGCCTGGTCTTCGCATCCGGTGGCTGGCCACGTTCTCGGCGGCTGCTGGCCAGAGGCTCCTGCGGACCCATAAGACATGGGTCGTGTATGCTCTCGTGGCGCGGTGCTGCTGAATCCGGGTGACCGGACTGGCGGCATGTCGTCGGCGCCCCCTTAGCTCAGTCGGCAGAGCGTCTCCATGGTAAGGAGAAGGTCTACGGTTCGATTCCGTAAGGGGGCTCGTTAGCCGGTGAATTCGAACGCCTGTCCACGCCTTTTGCGGGTTTGGGAGCCATTCTTGCTTGCATCCGGGACAGCTGAGAGCCTTGGGCCCTGCTACGCGGTGATCCGCGGGACGGGTGATGGAGCCTGAGGGGTGCTAACCTCGCGGCGAGATTGGGCGGCTTGCGCATGGGGAAAAGGTCAGCAGCTCGGGTCAGCTAGTGAGCCGCGTCCGGCATGCGCGGTCAGGGGACAATTGCCAGGTGGCCAGATTTATATGCGTGCTCTTCTCCCACGGACAGAGCCCAACAAGGACCCGGCTGGGGCGGCCGTCAGTGAACCGCCCGCGAGCCGAACCATGCCGCTCTTTGATGTCAGCACCCCGCATCGGCAATTGACGCAGATGCCCCTTGCGGCGGCATGAGCACACTGCCCCGTCACGAAAGAGCGCGGCCCTTGATCACCCGTCCGTGCCCAGGTACATAGGACGACTGCACCACAGTGCGGGAAGTCAGGCCGGATCCGCCGCTCAAGCCGCGACGTCGTGAGGGCCAGGGCCGATCTCGCTATTCACGCTGGCGACCAGCGCGCGCAGCAGCGCGCTGTACAGATTCCGCGAGATTGCCGCGTACTCTGCCCGGGCCTCTGGGTCGTCGAAGTACACGTCGTTCCAAGAGCCCATGCCGCCGAAGACCCAGGCTTTGACTGCCATGGCCGCCAGTTGTCGCGCCTCACTTGTGTAGCCCTCGGGGAGCAGGTCTGGGTGGTACGGGATTTCAGGATCGCCCGCAAGGGCCGTTTCGAACCAGGCTGGCCAGGTTTCCATCTGCTGTCGGGTCGCGAAGTCCTGTGCGGTCTGAAGAGCTTGTTTGAGATGCCTACGCGCGCTGAGCAAATCTGGGCGCTGCGGTGTCAGGTCGTCGACGTGGGCGGCCTCGTACCGCACTGACCAGATCCGGCGATCGGGAGCAGCCCGGTCTCCGACCGTCCATGTCGCATGCCAGATCTCGCCATTGCGCCCGCCTGTGGAGGCCAGGCTCCAGCGTCCGGCGTTGGCAAAACCCGCCAGCATCTGCTCATCCTCTGGAAGGCCAAGACCCGCTACCGGCCTTGCCTCCGGGATAATCAGCCACAGGCGAGCGACGCCCCGATCTCGCAAATGCCGCAGCCAGTCCATAACTGTGTTGGCTTGGAACTCGCAAGCGGCCGGGCCGCCAGGATGGCAGAACTCGAGCGATCCCACGAACTGGAAGGTCGAGTTCTCCCTGTCGAGCGGCGGCGGATCCGAGAGCGTTGGTCCTGCAAGCCAGCTAGAGCCGTGACTCGAGAGACAGATCGCCTGGGCCAACTCGCCGTTCACGCCGATGACCCTACCGGTCACTCGCGCGGCCCGGCCGCTCGGCGGCAGGAGCGGACTGCCTCGAGTGAGTCAAGACTCGCTACTGCGGAAGAGGTAAAACCCCGACTGTGACACCGCTTACAGCAGTTGCCTGTCCCCTGATGAAGATCCGGTCGCTGCAGGCCTCGCTGGTGATCATGTACAAGTAGCCAGCATGCTCTAGACGCCAGCCGATGTTCCCAAGAATCGCGGCGGACTCGACGCAGTCCTCTGCATTATCCCCGCTGGGAGCGCATGGCTCCGGGCGCTGTGAGGCTTGGTTGCTATCGCGCGTTGCGGGAGATCTACTGGGCTCGGGGCGGTATCGCTCCGCTTCACGCGCGCGTGACGGGATCGCCGCGCCGAACCGCGCCGCCCGCGATCACATCAGCGTAGACCCCCACGTTCACGTGATTGTGCTGTGCGGCAGTGCGCAGGATGCCGGAGTCCTTCGGCAGGTCGCCCTGCGGCAGCGTCGTCATGACGCAACGGCCGCACGGGCCGGTGATCCGCAACCGGGCCCGGTCGCCGATTGCGAGGGTCTGACCGATCCAGTCCTCTTCGGCAAACCGCGCCTCGTCCGGGCCGGTCGACACGACAATGTTCGGCCGGAAACGACGTACCTCAAAGCGCCCCGGCGGATACAGCGCCCGGAGGCGATCGATCGTCGCCGTGGTGACCAGGTGCACGACGGCGACGTCGAAGAACGTTCCCGCCGGCAGGTCGAAGTCGGTCACCGTATCCCTGAAATCCAGACCTTCCACATCGGGCCAGTACTCCTCAGCCGTCGCTCCCGGCGACGGGGCGGCCTGCCGCGCTTCCGCGAATCTGACCTCGCGGCCCAGCACTGCGGACAGGATGTCCGGCAAGTCGGCCTGGCCGCTGGTCACAGCGGTCCCGTCGGGAAACGTCACGCGGACGGCAGGCAGTTCCGATCCTGGCTGCGGCGGCGCGACGTAGGCGGCACGGAAGTCGAGGAAGTTGCCCCACTTCCGCGGGTTCTTCGCGCCCGCGACCTTCCCGGTCGCCGTGTCCACGACCGCGAACCGGCGATCGCCTAGCAGGCCTCGCTCGGTTACCTCCACGGCGTTGAGTTCCTCGCCCAGCATCGACTTCACCGGATAGCGCCAGAGCGCCGCGACAGATCCGCCCGCGGCGGTGGCGTGCGGATACGGGTTGGGTTGCATAGCGGGCCCCCCATGCCAGTGGCGGAATACCGGGAATCGCGCGCAAGCACCCGCTAGCGGTCAACCCGCAGCGCCCTCCCCCGATAGTCTCCTGACCAAGCCTAGGAGACGCGTCCACGACGCGCGCGTGCCAGGTCGCACCAGCGTCCTAGGCCACGATGGTCGCGTGGACACCGGCGCGCTCATCTGCCGCGCGTCACGTCGAGCCCGCAATCGTGCAGCCGACGGGGGGTGCTGCGGTCGGCAAGTTCTCAACGTGGTTGCCGGTTATCGATGGTTCTGGGTGGTAGATCCCGATAAGCTCGCCCTGTGGCTGCGTTCCGGATGGTCCAGATCGGCTTGCGGCTGAGCTCGGTGAGCTCAACCGCGAGCTGGATGAGCGCCGGGACATCCTGGCCGGCCCCTCAGACCAAGAACCGTGACGTAGTCCGGCGTGCCCGCGCCTACGTCGATGCCCACCAGGATGCGCATGGCGCGTGGGTCGCCGCCGCGTGGCAGCGGGATGACCCAATCCCGGCCTTCGCCGGTGAGGAGCAGCGCCGCCGGCTGGTGGCGACCCCTGACCGGCTGAGCAGCCACCGCAGGCTCGGCAGCCCGGCCGCGGCGGCGGGACGGCAGGCGCGGTGAGGGTTGTCCGCATCCTGGGCACGCTGGAACCCGGCGGCGCTCAGCTGTCGGCGCTGCAGCTATCGGTGGCACTGCGCCGCCATGGCATCACGACGACGCTGCTCGCGGGTGATGCGACTCCGGCGGGGCTGGAGCTGGCTGCCCGCCACGGCCTGCCCGCCGATGCCTGCCGGGTCAGCGACGTGATGCCCGCCGAGAGCCTGCAGTGGACGCCATCGCCGGAGTTCGCTGGCTGGCTCGGCCCCAGGCTCGCCGATGCCAGCCTGGTGCACGGCCATATGATCGGCGCCTGGTGGGCCGCGGCACAGGTCCTGTCCGCCGGACGTGCCGCTGGTAGCCAGCGAGCACAACCAGATGACCTGGCCGGCCGCCGACCACACCCCGCAGGCCCGGCAGGCCGCACGGCGCATCGGCCTGTTCTACGCCCACGGCCCGTCGGCCCGGGCCTGGGCGGCCGGGATCGGCCTGGACGACGGCCGGCTCCGCGACGGGCGCTCCTCGGTGCACGGCATGTCCGCCCGGCCGCTGCCCGGACTTGCCGCGCCGCGGCTGACCTTCGCCGGGCGGCTCCGCGGCGACAAAGCACCCGATCTGCTCATCGAGGCCCTGGCCCTGATGGACGCGCCGCCGCCGGCGTACCTGATCGGCGACGGCCCGCTCCGCGGCCCGCTGACCCGGCTGGCCGCCGCCCGCGGGCTGAGCGCAGTCGTGCACCTGCCGGGGTGGTCATTCGACCCGGGCCGCTACATCGCCGGGGCCACGGTGCACGTCGTGCCGTCACGGGAGGAGTCATGGTCGCAAAGCGCCGTGCTGGCCCTGGGGCTCGGCGTCCCGGTCGTCGGAACGGCGGTCGACGGCCTCGCGCATACCCTGGCCGAGGGCCGCGGCATCCTGGTCCCGCCCCAGGACCCTCCCGCCCTCGCCGCGGCGCTAGACCAGGTCCTGGCCGGCGGCCGCCCCGACCCCGGCCCCGGGCGGGCCTACGCCCGCCAGTTCACCCCCGCCGCAGCAGCCGCCCTGTACGCCCGCGCCTACCGCGAACTGCTCGCCAGCTACCATACCGGATCCGGCAAAGCGGCCACCCCGCCGCCCAGAAAGCCAGCGGCGCCGGCCACCGCCTGAAGGAAGCTCCGCAACCGCGAGGCGACGATAGGCGCCGTTAGGTGCGAGGAGGGCCGAGGCTCGGGTCACTCATTGCTGCACCGAACTGTCTGGTTTGCGCGCTGCTGAATTGGCCTGGATCTACGACGAATGGTGAGGCGAATGGACAGCGGAGTCGTGCCAGGGCCGGAGTTCGCCGGTCACGCGAATGCCTGATTCCGGAGTCGGTGCAGGCGCGCTCAGCCCTGATCACCATCGTTCACGTCAGCTTGGTCGCGGCCAGGCGCTGACGCCCGAAGTTCCTGCGCCGCGCCGTCGCCGACCAGCAGGGCAAGGACGTCGCCGATGGCGGGTTCCTGGCTGACGGGCTCGGGCAACGGCAGGTGCGCCTGGATGTTGTAGCGGTTGCGGCGGCCGTGCTTGTGCTTGACGACGTATCCGGCTGCGGTCAGGTCGGCGACGATCGCGTGCGCGCTGCGCTCGGTGATGCCCAGGCCGGCCGCGACGTCGCGCAGCCGCATGCCGGGGTCACGTGCGATGCACAGCAGCACCCGGGCGTGGTTGGTGAGGAAGTTCCAGCGCTCCATTCTCAGAAACCTATCACACTATTCTAGAAATGGATTGCGCGTTTCTGATTTCATGCGTACTCTGTGATTAGACCCGGACAGTCAGCGGCCGACGGCCGCAACCAGGCCGGGTCATTCAGTGAGACGCCCGGCCCGGTTTACCGCGGCCCGCTCTCACTGGCGAAGGAAACACCGCCATGACCGAGCAGCCACTACCCCAGGGCGCTACGACCACCATGCCGCCGCAGTCGGCCAACGGCACATCCCCTCAGCTGCCAGCCGCGCCCAGCCCGCCTCAGCCCCGGCGGATGCACACCCGGATCAGCGGCATGCGGACCAGCCTGATCGCCGCCGCCGGCGGCCTCATTGTCGTGATGATCTTCATCATCCAGAACGCGCACGCCGTCAGCATCAGCTTCCTCGGCGCTCACCTGCGCCTGTCACTGGCCGTCGCGCTGTTCCTCGCCGCCATCGCCGGCGCCCTCATCATGGCCGCCGCGGGCACCGCCCGCATCACCCAGCTGCGGCTGGTCATGCGCCGCGACCGGCGCAAGCCCTCGGCCAGCTGACACCGGCCCAGCTGACACTGGCGAGCTGACGCCGGCGAGCTGATACCGCTACGAGAAGGCCCGGCAACCGCCCGGGAACCTGCGCGCCCTGAGCAGAAGCCTGCCTCCCGGCCGCCTTGTCCGAACAGCACTCGCTACCCAACTCATGCGCAACCCCACGCACGTCACTGACAAAGGAGCCCGTCATGGGCATCATCGCCTGGATCGTTCTCGGCCTCGGCGCAGGCCTGCTCGCCAACATGCTGATTCCCGGCAAGAGGCAGCAAGGCCTCATCGTCACCTGCCTCATCGGCATCGCCGGAGCCCTCGGCGGCGGCTGGGCCGCCACCAAGATCTTCCACATCCACACCCTGCACGGCTTCTTCAACATCTCCACCTGGCTCACCGCCATCGCGGGCGCAGCCGTCCTGCTGCTCGCCTACCACCTGATCACGCGCCAGTCCGGCGGGTCGCGGTCCGGCCGCCGGTACGCGCACCGCTGACCTAGCCGGCGCCGCTCGTCGGGACCACGCCCCGACATCCGGCCAGCCGGCCAGGCCGGCCGGGCCGGGCACGTGGGCACGCGACCAGCACAAGGCAGGAATCTCTGCTGCCAGCTGCCCGCGCGTCCGGCCGCTCGCCGACCGACCTCAGTGGGCCCGCTTAACTCGTGACAGGAAGTAACGCCATGACCGAGCCAACGACACCGGCCGGCACCACCAGTACGCTGAGGCCCCCCGCAGCCAACCGGCCCACCCGGTCGCCGCCCGCACCGCAGGCGGCCGCACCGCAGGCGGCCGGCCACCCACCACTGCAGTCCCGCCTCAGCGCCATGCGTACGACGCTGATCGCGGGATCGGCGGCCCTCGTCATGGCGATGATCTTCATCATCCAGAACGTGCACGCCGCCAACATCAGCTTCCTGGGAGTTCACCTCGTCCTGCCGCTGGCCGGAGCCCTGCTCCTGGCAGCGATCGCCGGCTCCGCTGGTGACGGTCGCCGCAGGACCCCCCGCATCACCCGGCTGCGCCAGATCATCCGACGCTGCCTGGGCAAGGCCCGTGCCGAGCTCAGCAGCCCTCGATGACCGCCGCCTCCTCCTGCTCAGCCAAACCGAGGGACGGGCCGAATACACCGGGGCGGCCTGCGGCTGCGCAGGGCACTGTGTGACAGCGCGGCCATGAATCTGCACGTGACCGATTAAGAAACAGTTATTCTCAGACCCCGCCATTGCGGGCATGGGCCTCGGAGGCCGTAATGCGTATCGGAACTGTAATTCTCATTGCCTGGCTGATCATTGGCGCTTTCGCGGGCAGCCAGCGCCACTACTACAACGGGTCCACGACGAGCTGCGCCAAAGCGGGCACCATCGCGGTCACTGTCGTTGCCGGTCCCCTGAACTACATCGGCGTGAACCCGAAGATCTCGTGCCCGACGCCGAAGCCCAGCGCGTAAGCAAGACCGCCTGAGATCGCTGTCGGTAACAAACTGGATCGTCCTGCTCCTGTGCAACAAGCCGCACATGGGCGTATGGCGAGCAGGCTCGCATGACCACCAACCGGCCGCTGCTGGCCGGTCACATCCCGGTTCTTCGATTCCCCTGAGAGGCGACCAGCTGCTATGCCTTCAACAACCTCCGCGAGAGTTTCCGCGACGGCCCGGCGCGCATCCGCCAGCCACCCCGTCCGGGCGCTGGCCCGCGCCGGCCTGGCCGCCCGCGGGGTGATCTACATCCTGATCGGCTGGGTCGCCATCCTGGTGGCACTGGCGAAGACTACGCAAGAGGCTGACCAGCGCGGCGCGCTGCAGCTGCTGTCCGGGAAGCCATACGGCCTGGCGTCGCTGTGGCTGTTGTGTATCGGGTTCGCTGCTTACGCGTTATGGCGGCTGAGCGAGGCTGCCTTCGGTGTCACCGTTGACGGCGACGCAGCAGGTCCGCGGCTGAAGTCGCTGGCGCGCGCGGTGGTATACGGAAGCCTGGCGGTCACGACTTTCTCGGTGATCAGCGGCGCGAAGCGGAGCCAGTCCGGCCAGCAGCAGGACTGGACCGCCAAGGTGATGAGTCACCCTGGCGGCCGCTGGGCTATGGGCCTGGCGGGCACAGTCATCGTCGTCGTAGGCGCGGTGCTTGTGATGGATGGAGTGCGCCGCAAGTTCGTGAAATACCTGCGGACCGGGGAGATGAGCCCGAGGACGCGACGCGTCGTCGAGCGGATCGGCGCGACCGGGACTGTCGCCCGCGGGCTGGTGTTCGCGCTCACCGGAGCGCTGGTGATCGAGGCGGCCGTAAGATACCAGCCGGCCAAGGCAGGCGGTCTCGATTCGGCGCTGAAGACGCTGCGGGACCAGTCGTACGGCAAGTTCGCGCTGATCGCCGCAGCGCTCGGCCTGATCGTCTTCGGCGTGTACGGGCTCTGCGAGGCCAGGTGGCGGAAGGTATGACAGCTGGGGGTGACAGGCGGGCTCCCCTTCGCGTCCGTGGAGCAAGGTCAAGCTAGCGAGCCCCGAATAGCCGAGACCGACCGCCGGCGGCACTACCTGGACCCCGGAGTCGTCCGCGTTCTGCCTTCGCTGCCCTGGCTGCTCGCGTCTGGAGCCGGTCAAGCCTTCACGCGCTGTTCCCCCGGTCCGGTTCGAGGTCGGCGCCGAGGAAGTAGTCGTGAATGTACTTCTCCCCCTCGTCGCAGAAGAACGTGACGACGTGCCGGAGATCCGGGTGCCGCGCTCGCAGTTCGCGGGCGGCGAGCAAGTGCGCGCCGGAACTCGGGCCCACGAACAGCCCGAACTCGCGGGCCAGGCGGCGCATCTCGCTGATCGCCGCGTCGCTGTCCACCGCGACTATCTCGTCAATGATGTGTCCGTGCCTGGCGAAGATACCGGGGACGAAGCCATCGGAGATGCCTTCGATCAGATGCCGGCCGACCTCGCCGCACATCAGCAGGCACGACTCGTTCGGCTCGACGGCGACTACCATGCAGGCCCGGTTCCGCTCGCGGAAGCACTGCCCCACGCCGACGATGGTGCCCCCAGTGCCGACGCCGCCCACGACGGCATCCGGCACCGCGCCGTCTGGCAGCTGAGCCAGCGTCTCGGGGCCGAGCCAGGTGCGATTCTCCTCGACGTTCCACTCCGAATCGAATTGCTGCGGCGCGAAGTATCCTGGCTGGCGGCCGAGTTCGGCGACCTTAGCCAGCGCGTCGTTGACGTGGAAGTCACCAAGGGTCATGACCTGCGCGCCGAAAGCCCGCGAGATCGCCAGCCGCTCGCCGCTCATCCCGTTCGGCATGACCACGAGCATCCGGTAACCCTTGACGGCTGCGACCATGCTCATCGCGTTGCCGGTATTGCCGCTGCTTGCCTCCACGATGGTGTCCCCCGGCCGCAGCAAGCCTTCCTGCTCAGCCCGCTCGATCATGTACCTGGCGATGCGCGCCTTGATCGATCCGGACGGGTTCAGGTACTCGAGCTTGACCCAGATCCCGTCCACCATGATCAGCGGCGTGTTGCCGATCGCGTCAAGGATCGTGCCGCCTCCGGGCCGGACCAGCGCGGCAGCAGGCTCCCGTGCCCCGTGCGCCGCGACCGCAGATTCGGGCGCCTGGCTCGTGGCCTTCATGGCTGCACACTACGTGTTTTACACGCCCAGATCGGCCTTTGCGCCCGGCCGGTCGCTGGCACCAGCCGGATTGATCACCGCTGGCAATGAGAAAATCGGCTGCTCGCGATCCCGGCGTAGGCCAGGTTCGCGGTAGTCGGAGTCGGATCGCTCCAGCTGACGTCAGCGTCGGGTGACCCGCGTGCGCTGGACCTGGCCGGCGTTTTTGGCGTGGGGTTGACCCCGTCAAGTACGCGCGCCGTGGCTGGTCTTAACGATGCCCAGCACTACTGGCGGGTCTGCTCCCGGCACTGGTACTGCCGCTTATGTCACCGCACCGCGGGCGGCTCGCCCTATGGCAAATCCCCCGGCCGCGTCATCCGCTGCTGCTTCACCGACGTCGGGACCACACCGCACTGCGGGCGGATGTTGTTCGAAATCCTCTTGGTCTTCACGTTCTAGCACGGGCTGTGGGAGCCATTAAGGGGAGCCATTAGCCAGGCTTCGGCAGGCACAGCCAGGCACAGGAAGGCACATAGCAGCACTACCTTCTCTCAGCATGGCAGCCACTCTGGCTGGCCACTGGCGCGGCTTGCGGCTGCAGGCCGTGACACAAGGCAATTAGCGCGACAGGAGATTCGCCTGAGCAGGGTTAAGCGCGCCGGCTTGGGGGTGCGGGAACGGGCGGTGGGAGAAGGTCAAAAGCTCACGCGCGGTTGAGCGGCGTCTGGGAGTCAGACTGCTACGCGGTCGACCTTTCTGACAGTGACGAGATCGCCTTCAACCATGTACGCCACGCGGTAGTAGCCGACGCGAAGGCGGTGAAACTCGCCTGCACGAATCTGCCCGATCGGGGGGAAGCGTGACGAGCCGCCGCTTGTGTCCGGCGCGCAGCTGACGCAGCGTCGCGTGGGCTGTAGTGCCTCTGTCTGGGGGTGACCAGACCAGACGACGACATTGGCGGCCGTTACCATCGGGGCGGGTCGAACGTAGCCTAAGTTCTGTGGACCGGCGAAGCTTCGGCCTTGAGACCGAGTACGGCGTCACGTGTACCTTCGGCGGGCAGCGCCGCCTGTCGCCGGACGAGGTGGCTAGGTACTTGTTCCGGTGCATGGTGTCGCAGCGCGGGAGCAGCGCCGAGGTCCTGCCGAACGGGGCGCGGCTCCGCATCGGCGCGGGCAGTCATCCCGAGTACGACACGCCGGAATGCGACAGCCTGATCGACCTGGTGACGCACGACAAGGCAGGCGAGCGCATTCTGGAGGGCCTGCTCGTCGACGCCGACGCGCGGCTGCGCGAAGAGGGCATCGTCGGCGACATCTACCTGTTCAAGAACAACACCGACTCGCCCGGCAACTCTTATGGCTGCCGCGAGAACTACCTCGTGGATCGTCACGGCGAGTTCGGCCGGCTGGCGGATGTGCTGATTCCGTTCCTGGTGACCCGGCAGATCATCTGCGGCGCCGGCAAGGTGCTGCATACGCCTCGGGGGGCGCTCTACTGCGTCAGCCAGCGGGCCGAGCACATCTGGGAGGGCGTGTCGTCGGCCACCACCAGGAGGTCCCTGGCGATCATCAACACTCTTGACGAGCCGCACGCCGACGCCGAGCGATTCCGCCGGCTGCACGTGATCGTGGGTGACTCGAACATGAGCGAGACCACGATGCTGCTCAAGGTCGGCGCCACCGACCTGGTGCTGCGCATGGTGGCGGCCGGGATAGTGATGCGCGACCTGACGCTGGAGAACCCGATCCGGGCGATCCGGGATGTCAGCCACGACCTGACCGGGCACCGCCGGGTTCGGCTGGCCAACGGCCCGGAAGTCAGCGCGCTGGACATCCAGCAGGAGTACCTCGCCAAGGCGATGGACTTCGTCGCCCGAAAGGGCGGGGACGCGATCACGACCCGGGTACTCGAACTGTGGGAGCGCACGCTGCGCGCTGTCGAGACCGGCGACCTCGGCCTCGTCGCGCGTGAGATCGACTGGGTGACCAAGCTTCAGCTGATCGAGCGCTACCGGGCCATGCACGACCTGCCGCTTGCCTCGCCGCGGGTTGCCCAGCTCGACCTCGCTTATCACGACGTGCATCGCGGCCGGGGCCTGTACTACCTGCTGCAAAAACGCGGCGCCGTCGAGCGGGCGTGCCGCGATCTCGACATCTTCGGGGCCGAGTCCGTGCGGCAGCAGGTCATCCACTGATACGAGCACGGCATCCGCTGCGTGGCGTGCTCCTATGCTGCCACCCGGTCTGGCGCGCTCGGCTGGGAGGAACGGACCCTATTGCGATTTTCGATATAAGTCGGGAGAATCTTGGCGCGATACCGGTGGCGAGTAGATGGAGTCTGCCATGAAGCTGCGTTATCGCGCGGTCGGCTCGCTCAGCGCGGTGCTGGCAGCGACTGCGTTGTCGGTTGCTTTGGCCGTTCCGGCCCAGGCAACGACCCCCGGCTGGCGGGTGGTCTTCGGCACCCACTACGGTGCGGCGACGAATTACTCGGGCTACCTCACGGCCATCGCGCCCAGCAAGCTCGACCTGTGGGCGTTCGGTGGCAGCGATCTTTCTGGTGGCACTCCCGCGGTGCCGGTGGCAGAGCATTGGAACGGCACCGCATGGAGCGCCGGGATCCTCCCTGCCGCGGTCACCAGTTCCGCGAAATCACCGATCGAGGCGGCAAGCGCCGTCTCGCCCAGTAACATCTGGGCGGTCACCCAGTTCGGCGGTTTTGTCCTGCACTGGAACGGCGCCTGGTCGATGGCCAAGCAGCTACCAGGCTCCGGCCAGCTGACCGGCGTGACCGCCATCAGCAGCACAAACGTGTGGGTCTTCGGCAGTGGCGGATTCACCGCCGGCCTCGGGACCTGGCATTACAACGGCAGCACCTGGACAAAGCAGACGGGCAACGCTAGCGGGATAGCGTCGGCCAGCGCCCTGTCGGCTAGCAACATCTGGGCCATCGGTTCGGACGGCTCAGCGCCGCAGGATGCCATCATGCATTACAACGGCACGGCGTGGCAGAGCGTGAAGGCCACCGCGCTGACCGGTCGGCAGTTCAACCGCATCCTCGCCATCTCGGCCACAAACGTCTGGGCTTCGGCTGAAGATCCGGCCAACGGCACGGTCGGCTTCCTCGTACATTTCAACGGCAGCCAGTGGTCGAAGGTCACGCTGCCCTGGACTGTCGCAACGACTGATCCCGCCTCCGATGGCCAGGGCGGGATCTGGCTGACCGCCCAGGACAGTTCAGGTCACTCCTGGGTGGCGCACAGGTCAGCCGCCGGTACCTGGACCCGCACCCTAATCGGGTCGACGCCGACGTTCCTGCCCGCGCTGGCACTCATCCCGGGCACCACGTCGTTGTGGGCGGCTGGGTCTTTCGCCAAGGGATCTGCCACCAATGCCGGGATCTGGGCGTATGGCGTGATTCCGTAGTATCCGTCGAGACGACAGCGGCCGCCGGTGAAGGTGCGCCAGCGAACGATCGGCCTCGAAGCGTCCGTCGGGTCGGCGAAGGCGAACTCGTCGGCGAGGGTGGTCATGTTGGGGAAACAGGCTGGCGGGGAGCAAGGCGATGTAGTCGAGGGGCCAAGACGCCGGCCTGCTGGAGGCTTCTGGATCGCCGGGAAGGTCAGCGCCACCGGGGCTGGAGGTGTCTACCACGCCGGTCTCGTCGCTGGTGAAGCTGGTGGTGGCGATAAGCAGCAACCGCGTCGGCGGTGTCAGCCGCCATTGCGCGAGCGCCTGCTGAAGTGCGCCCAGCTGCGCCGTGGCGTCAGGCCGAAGGTGGCGGTGTCCAGGTAGGTCACGTCGGCGTCGAACTCGGCTCGCGCAGCTGCCAGGGTGACGGGGCTTGCATCCTGTGCGTCGGCATCGATCGCCATTCTGTTCTCCTCTATCTCGCGGCGGCAGTGAGCGGGACGGTGGCTGGCACCGGTGCTCGGTGCGCTCGGCGCAGCGTGGACAGGGATGTGATGTGCAGGGCGAGCAGCAGCGGCACAGCGGCTGTCGGGATCAGCGCGAGCGGGAGCTCGCTGATCGGCGCACCGGACGGGGTGACGTTGATCAGCGCGAATCCGGTCAGGGCGCCGAGGGTCAGGGCGTTCACCAGATCGGCCATGCCGAACCCGGTGAACCACAGAGCGCCGCGGCGGCCGGTGCCCTGCGCGAGCCTGCGAGCGACCAGCGGCGCGGCGATGCCGGCGGCGATGTCGCCCAGGCCCGCGGGCAGCGCGAACAGCGCGGGCAGATGACCGAGAAACATGGCGGCCAGGAAGGCCGATCCCTCGATCACCCGGAACGTGTGCGGGAGCTCCAGGCGGCTCACCATGCCCGGCGCCGCCAGGGCGCGCGCCACCACTGGGATCCGACGCAGTGCCAGCAGCAAGCCCAGGAACCCGACCACGGCGACCGGCAGCCACGGCACGCCGTGGCCGAGCCGCGCGTGGTACCAGCCGTGCCCCGCGATCACCGCGCTGGCGGTGAACCAGCTGCCCAGCACGGCGGCCGCGCCTCCGGCGAGCACCGCCGCGCGGCGTCGACTCAGGCCGGCGCGCACCGCGCCGCCGTCTAGCACGAGGCAGGTCGCGGCCGGGATTGCGATCATCCCGGCGATGGTGAGCGCCCACAAATAGCTAGGCGGGTCGTACATGGCATCCTCCAACTGGCGATGTCTGCAAGGTGGGGCTCGAAGATGAGCTGATCGGCCGCTAGGGCCGCGGCTCGAGGAAGGCGCGACGAGGATCATTGTTTTGATCGCATAGTGCGAGCCTGACATCGTGCCCGCACCCGAAAAAGAGGCAGCTTGCGAACGCATTCTTCGGCCAGGCCGAACAATCTCGCAGCCAGGGGTACTTCATCCTGGCGGCCACCGCCTGCCGGGGTACCGTCAGAATGTGGAGTTGCGCCAGCTCGAAGCGTTCGTGGCAGTGGCTACCGAACTGCACTTCGGGCGGGCCGCCGAGCGGCTACACCTCGCTGCGCCGACGCTCAGCGAACTGATCCGCCGCCTTGAGCGGGAGCTGGGCACACCGCTATTCACCCGCACCACCCGCCAGGTTGCCATCACCAGCGCCGGCGCCGAACTGCTCACCCGCTCGAAGAACATTCTCGACGAGGTCGCCGCCGCCAAGGCCGCCATGCGCCGCGTCGCTGACGGCGAGGCCGGCACCGTGCGGCTGGGCATCACCCCGCCCGCTGCCCCGGTGCTCGCCCCGCACCTGATCCGCCGGTTCGCCGCCCGAGCACCACAGGTAACTGTCGAACTGCAGCGAATGTGGCTGCCTGACCTCCTCGACGCCGTCGTGACCGGCGACATCGATGTGGCACTCACCTGCGGCCCGGTCCCAGAACCGGCCGGGGTCGCCGCCGAGGTGTTCTGTGGCGAACCGCTCGTGGTCGGCCTGCGCCCAGGTCATCGCCTGGCCAGCCGTGACCCGGTCGCGCTGTCCGAACTCGCCCACGACGTCCTGGGCATCGCCCCAGAGGCGCTGTTCCCCGCCTGGGCCCTGAGCCAGCGCCAGGCACTCGGCAGTGCAGGCATCGCGCCGCCGACCATGGAGCTCGCCGACACTGACCTAGCAGCCATTCGCTGGGCCGACCAGCCTGAGATTGACTGGATTCTGCTGATCCCGTCCTTGGCCGCAGCCCACAGCCAAACCGTCGTCCGCCCGGTCGCGCCCCGCCAGCTCGTGCCATTCACCCTGCAATGGAATCCCAGCAGGGTGCACACCATAGCCATTGCCCGATTCGTCCACTGCGCGCTGGCTGCAGATTTGCCGCCCGGCTGGCATACCCAGCCCGATCATCTGCACCATACGGAACCGAACCAGGACCCGGACGGACCCCCACCCGGGCCAGCACCGCGATCCGGCCGCGACCCTGGGAACTGACGCCACGGCGCAACGAGGGCGCTGGGATCGGCGGCACGTGTGGACGGCGATGTGTCGATCCTCCAGCACGGATTCCGGCCGAGGATCTCCCGACGCTCAACGCCAGCATCGTTGGCGGGATCGATGCCGCAAATCTGCGCGATAATTCACGCGGTTTTGCCCACGGGATCGCCCGCAGCTGATTGACGCAGAGTCGTGTGTGGTCATTCTTCGCTCGTTCACGAGTCGCCCTGTGCAGGCCCGCGGCGCGGTCGGCTTTCTCGACGTCCTTGAAGAACTGGAAACTGAGCTGCGGGCGGTTGTCAAATGGGCCGATGGGCGACAGCACGCCGCGGCACGGACAAAGCCTGATCTGCCGGTCAGCCTCGCCGACCAAGCCGGTGGCACGTCCCAGGCAGTTCAGTTCCAGCAGCAAGTGCCTGCCGTTGGTCGCCACCACGGCTCGGTCGCTCACGCGACGTCAGCCGCCGATGGCCGCTATCGCGTGGCTAGTCTTGGCGGCGGCGTCGCTCAGGCTGGATGCCGACCCGTTGAGGTACACCGCCATACCGATAATCGTCTTGCTGTACCGCAGGCAGAGGATCTCGGTGATGCCGGCGCGGGTCACGTGGCCGCAGCCGAGCACGACGCCGGGCGCGCCGGCGGGGAACGACTGGATGTCCTGGGCGCCCTGCGCCAGGAAGCCGGTGCGCAGTGACGCTGCCGAGATCGGCTGACTGTATTTCTGCGCGGCGGTGGTCAGGTCGGTGACGCCCACGATGAACATATCGCCGGTCTCCATCGAGCCGTACAGAGCGACGTGCGGATGGGCGAACATCCCCATCATCGCGAGCATCTGGGCCATATTCTGGTCCAGCTTCTGGGCCTGCGCGCTGGTGTCCTGGCCGAAGCCGAACAGCGAGGGCGGGAACTGGATAGCGCCCGCCGGGCTAGTTGCGTGCTGCGTCGTGACCGCCGATGACGCCGCGGACGGCGCGGATGAGGCGGCTCGCCCGGCGGAGCTGGCACAGCCCGCAGCCAGCACGGCCAGCGCAGCGGCGCCGGCGATCATCAGGCCGGCCCCGGCGCGGCTAGGCCGCACCCGCACGCGTTCGCAGAACGGTGTTGCCCAGGATGCCTGCCCGTCGTGGTTCATGACCGCTCCTGGCCTGTTGACTGTACGGGAGCGGCAAGCTCCCGGCGACGGATGTGAGCGGTTGCGGCTACCAGAATCGCTTGCACGCGGCGGCCTGCTGCGGCCCGGCGAGGTCGGCGCCTGCTGACGGCTTTCTGCCCCGCGCCGCGCGCTCGGCGGGCGGCGCGGGCAATCGCGTCACGGTCGGCCTGGCGCTGCATGTCGGCGATCCGGGCCTGGGCCAGGTAATAGTTGATGGTGGGGTGCATTGCGGTCTCCTAGGTTGCTTGTGAGCGGGTTCGCTCGCGTGCCAAGGACACCCACAACGGTCGGTCGGCGGGCTGTCGGCCCGCTACGGGGAAATCCCTGGGCTTAGCCCAGGGCGTCGGCTGGCTCTACCCGGCCAGCCCAGGCTGCCAGTTCTGCTTTGGACCGCAGCCCGAGCTTGCGATAGACGCGGGAGAGATGCATCTCTACTGTCTTGGGGCTGAGGAACAGCATGGCCCCCGCCTCCCGGTTGGTAGCGCCGCGGGCGATCGCCGCTGCCACTGCTCGTTCTTGCGGGGTCAGCACGAACCAAGCCGAGTCGCTTCGGTCGTGCAAAGTCTCGCCGGTTGCCCGCAGTTCTTGCTGCGCCCGCTCCGCCCACAACCGGGCGCCAAGGCCGGCGAATGCTAGATGAGCCGCTCGAAGGTGCTCGCGCGCGTCGATGCGCCGCCCGCTGCGGCGGATCCGCTCGCCGTAGCAGAAGCGTGTCCGGGCTGTCTCGAATGGCGATGAGCCACGATCATGGAGCCTGAGCGCCGACTCGAAGCAGTCGTGGTACTGGCCCTCGGCGGCGATCAGCCCGCGGCACCGCCAGGCGATCGCGGCATTGCCGGGGAATTCGTCGACTTCGCTCTGGCGGATCAAGCTCTCCAGCATCGACGGCGGCACCGCGCGCCCGGCCCGGACGTAGGCCTCTGCCAGATCCGCCGCGGTGGGGCGGGCGAGCGTCAATTCCGAGCCGTGCATCCGGTTCGCGTGCTCCAGATGGACGATGGCTCGTTCTGCGTGGCCAAGACCCAGTTCCAGCAGACCGAGGGCATCGTGGGCATCACGCGGGTAATCGAGGTCGAAACTGCGCAGCATGCTCAGGGCTTCCGCTGCGTGCTGTCGGCATTCCGCTTCGTCGCCGAGCTGCGCCTCAGCCAGGGCAAGGCCACCCAGAGCGAGGTAGCGCCATAGTTCATCGCCGGTCGCGGCGGCCAACTCGACGGCCTCGGTCGCGGCGGTCACGGCAGCTCCCAGCCGCCCTGCGTTCGCGTCGGCGTAGGCCGCAGCGTAAAGAGCAAGTGGGAGATCTCCCAGCGCCCCGCGTGCCCGGAGCTCGGCCACGATGGGCGCAGCCAGCGCGCGGGCGGCCGCATGGTCGCCCAGCCATACAAGGCCGAGCACGGTGAAGATCACATATTCCATGTCTGGCCGCCGGGCTGGCGGCAACGCAGCTATCTGCGCAGCCTGGCGAATCAGCCGAAGTCCATCGGCTAGCTGTCCCAGGTGCATGTACGCGGTGCCGACAATCAGGTTGACCAGCAGGTCGGCGTTGCCCCCCGCAGCCATCGGCAGCTCGCCCGCCTCCCAGGCCAGCTCTACCGCCTTCGCTGGGTCTCCAGCGAGGAAGCTGGCCATAGCAGCGTCGGCGAGCAATAGCGCCGCGGCGGCTGGGTCGTGTCTGGCCGCCAACGCCGCGTCCAGAAGCACTGCGCGCGCCGCCGCCAGCCGCCCGGCGCGAACCTCTATCCGACCGCGGGCCATGGCCGCTGCAGCCAGCAACGAAGGCTCTAGATCACCAGTCACGCGCTCCAGCAGATGCCGGGCTACGTCATTCTGGCCAGCCAGCCGGGCCGCCTGCGCTGCGGCAAATCGGCGACGCGCCCGTGCCTCCCTGCTGACGCTCAGATCGGCGGCCCGGGTCAACGCCGCCGCGGCAGACGCATAGCTGGTGCGCTCGGTGGCCTCGTTGGCCGCTGACTCCAGCGCTGCGGCCACCACCTCGTCTGGCCGCAGCGCCGCGGCGGCGAGGTGCCAGGCTCGGCGAACTTCGTCCCCGCCCGCCGATTCGGCTGCCAGCGCCCGGTGAGCCGCCCGGACTTCGCCGCGCGCGGCATCCTCGAGGACCGCAGCCCTCATTACCGGGTGCACAAACCGCGCCGACTCGCCGTCCAGGCGGACGACGCCACGGCCCTCAAGATCTTCGAATGCCTGCTCGGCGATGCCTTGCCTGCCCGCGGCTGCCAGGGCGAGCGCCAGCTCACCCTCGCCCGACACAGCTGCCAGGACCGCCGCCTTGCGCACTTGCGCCTCAGCGCCGTCTAGCCGGCGCGCTAGGAGCCGCGCAGGGCCAGTTCGCGCCGCCAGTACTAGTTCGTCGACCGGCGCCCGCCCCGCGACTTGATCGACGGTCAGCTGCGCGGCCACTTCGGCGACAATCAGCGGGTTTCCACCGGATGCCCCGGCCAGCCGCTGCGCCAGCCCAGAAGGAGGCTGGACCCCAAGCCGATCGACCAGCAACTCCTGCACTGCCGCCGGGTCCAGGCCGCGCAAGCTCAGTGACGGGAACTGCCTGAAGGCCGCTGGCAGCTCGCCTTCTCGGCCCGCGACGAGCACCGCGATACCGTCAGCGCCCAGGCGCCTGACGACGAACCCACAGATATCCGCCGTGGGCTGGTCGAGCCACTGCGCGTCATCAATGGCAATCAGCACCGGACCGGATTCCGCGATCACCCCGAGAAGACTCAGTACGGCCACATGCAAAACGAAACGATCGGCAGAGCGCCGGGGCGGACCCAGCGCCAGCGCGCCCAGCAGCGCCTCACGCTGGACCTCCGGGATGTCCTCCGCATACTCAGTGAGCTCCGAAAGAAGCCTGTGCAGGCCAGCGAACGGCAACCCAGATTCGCTGGCGACCCCCTCCACTGACAGGACCCGCATGCCGGAGGCCATGTCAGTCGCATAGCCCAGGAGCGCCGTCTTGCCCATGCCCGGCTCGGCCAGCACGACCAGCGAAGCGCTCAGCCCCTGACCTGCGCGGTTCAGAAGATACCGGACCCGGGCACGCTCCCGCTCACGTCCACGCAGCATTCAAAGCCCGCCGCAAACCCTGACATCGGACAGCTGCCCAGTAGCACGGCTCACTGTGTAACCGCTCAGCCCTGCGTAAGCGCCAGCGACGGCCACGGATAGAGGGCGAGGTGGAACATGAGGACGGCCAGACCCGCAATGATGATCATGGTAACGATTGGCCGCTTGCCTGCGCCTTCCAACTTCTTCACGGTCGCGAACAGCGTCGTGAACGCTGCCTTGCCCGTGAAGTACGCGTACACGTTCGGAATGACATAGAAGAAGAGCGTGATCGACCCATAGATAACGTAGCCACGGCTATAAGGGTCATCGTTCGTGAAGGGCACTAGAAAACCGGCCACTATTATGCCGACGGCGGCAATGACCCACAGCCACCACAGCCAAGTGGCAACTTCGTCCTCAGTCTCGGCTCTTCCTGACTTAATCAGGTGACCAAGGCTGCCTCTCTGAACTGAATTCGGCTTCCCCCGGAACAACGATGTTGTGCGATCCCTGTACAGCAGAGCATGTGCGGCGGCTAGCGCGATCAGTGCGACGACGACTGCCCTAGTGCCGCCCCACAATATTTCGATGTGACCGACGGAGCGAGAGATCGAGTAGAACCAGGTGTCTATGTTCGAACCCAACAGCTCCGGGATCCCGAGAATTAGGCCGATTACTGACCACACGACGATGCCGCGCCGGAAGGGCGTCTTGAGCTCGCGTCCGTTGTGCAGCGCATCGCCTGGCTGGCCCGGCTCCAGCTTCTCGTCAACGCTCATAACGGAACGGTAAGGACAATAAATGGCTGAGTCAATATGCCAATGACTAGGGCGCTCGCGCGGCACGGAGCAATGACTTCCATGGCTCCGTTCCGACTAATGCTGAGCGGCGGCCCGGCTAGTGCGACTCCGATCTTCCCGGCTTTCATACGATGCACGGCGAGCCGTCACCAGCCGCTGCCGATGATGGCAGCCAGCACGGCGGACCAGCGCTCGCATTGACCGCGGCTAGACGATCTGGCGCGGGGTGGCCGCGAGCGCTGCTGCCGAGATGATCACGGCAAGGTCCAGGCGATCCGTGTCTCGCCGCGACGGAATGTCCGTCACGGTTAGTGAGACTGCCTCAGCATCCGCATGCGTGCATCGCCGGTGTGGGTCGCGGCAATGCGGTCGGAGAAGAACGGGCGAGCGCGCGGACCTAGTCAACGCTGCCGGGCCCGTCATGGCAGCGGGACGTTGGACGCTAGGCAACGCCAACTCTTACATTGTGACAGCCTTCTTATCGCCCCACGTCACGAACCGGACTGGCATATGAGTCCTTCTGCCGAGGTGCTCGACAGCTGAGAAGGGCAGTGGAGGTGAGAGGAGCCTTATGCACAGGCCACGCAGCCTGCAGATCAGAGGGCGGAACCGGGGACCGAGATGGCTGTCGGCGCCAACAGCGGCGGTGGCGGCGTTCACGGCGGCGATCGCGGTCAGTGGGTGCACGGCTGCTGTTACGTCCGCGGTGACCCATGCGGCAGCACCTGCGGCGAAGGCGGGTTCGGCGCCTGCTGGCGGCCTAGCCAGTTACGTTAACCCGTTAATAGGCACGAACCCGGCGCCGAACTCGAAATACGGGTTCGGCTTCGACACCGGGGACGTGTACCCGGGCGCCGTCGCTCCGCACGGCATGGTGGCGTGGTCACCGGATACCACGAGCGGGATTCCGGGGGGCTACTGGTACCCCGACAACACAATCAAGGGTTTCAGCCTCAACCACTTCAGCGGGCGGGGCTGCCCCTATGAGGGCGATATCCCGCTCATGCCCGTTTCCGAGCCGGTCACCTCTTCCCCGGTCACCAACCCGTCGGCGTTCCAGTCCACCTTCTCCCACTCCAACGAGTCCGCGTCGCCCGGCTACTACCAGGTTGCGTCTGAATTCCGGGGTGAAGGTCGCGCTCAGCGCCACCACCCGCACTGGAATCGGCCAGTTCACCTACCCCTCAACCGCATCGGCCTCCAGCATGATCATCAAAGCCGGCGGCAGCGCCCGCGGCGACCAGAACGCGACCGTCTCGATTGACCCGGCCACCTCGACCGTCACCGGGTCAGCCACCGCCAGCGTCGGCTGCGAAAACGAAACGTACACGGTTTACTTCACCGCCCACTTCGACCATTCCTTCACCAAGTACGGCACCTGGAAGGGCGGGACGCTGACGGATGGTTCCACCTCGGCCTCCGGTCCGCAGTCTGGTGCCTTCCTGTCGTTCAGCACCTCCAACGGCAAGCCGGTCACTGCGCGGACGGCGCTGTCGTATGTCAGCGTCGCCAACGCGGAGCTGAACCTGAGCACCGAGGACCCGGGCTGGAGCCTGAGCTCGGTGGTGGAACATACGCGCGCGGCCTGGAACAAGGCGCTGTCGGTGATCCTGGCCTCCGGTGGTGACATCGCCGACGAGACCATGTTCTACACCGAGCTGTACCACTTCCTGATCGAGCCCGCAGTCTTCAACGACGTCAACGGCCAGTACATCGGCTTCGACAACAAGATCCACACCGTCCCGGCCGGCCACACCCAGTACGACAACATCACCACCTGGGACGGGTACCGGTCGTTCATCGGCCTGCTGGCACTCCTGGAACCTGTCGCAGCGGACGACCTCGTCACCTCGATGCTCAATGACGCCGCACAGGGCGGGCCGGGGCTGCCCCGCTGGGAGCAGGCAAACAGAAACTCCGGCGGCATGGTCGCCGACGATCCTGACCCCTACATCGCCACGGCCTACGCCTTCGGCGCGCACGACTTCGACACTAGCGCCGCACTGCGCGCGATGGATCTCGGCGGCTCTGTGCCGACTACCACCTCCGGCGGCCAGCTCGTCCGGGCGAACGACCAGCAGTGGATGTCCGATCATTACGACCCGGGCAGGGCCTCGCTCAGCCTTGAGTACGGCGTCGACGACTTCTCCATCGCCGCCTTCGCCAAGGCGCTTGGCAACACCGCCATTTACAAGAAGTACATGCCACGGGCGCAGAACTGGGAGTACACCTTCAACCCGGCCACTAATTTCGCCGAGCCGAAGGACTCAACCGGCGCGTTCCCGGCGAATTTCAGCCCGACTAGCGATACCGGCCTGACCGAGGGCGACTCCTACCAGTACACGCCTATGGTTCCGTTCAACGTGGCCGGGCTGACTGCGGCGTTCGGCGGGCGCGCCGCCTACACGAGGTACCTGGTACAGCTCTACGCCAATCCCAACGTGGCCAACTCCGGGCCCCACGGCACCGGCGCGTACGTCGGCAACGAGCCGAGCGAGGGGATCCCCTGGGAGCTCGACTACACCGGCGCGCCCGAGCAGGCTCAGGGCGTCATCAGGAGCGTGATCACCAACGACTACGCGCCCACCTCGGGCGGCCTGCCCGGTAACGACGACGGCGGGGCGCTGTCATCCTGGTACGTCTGGGCAGCCATCGGCATGTACCCGGAGACTCCAGGCGTCGGGACCCTCGCACTGGGCAGCCCGCTGTTCCCGTACACCCAGATCACCCTCGGCAACGGGAAGGTTCTCACGCTGAACGCCAGCGGAAACACGGATAGCACGCCCTACATCCACAGCATGACGGTCAACGGCGTGTCGTGGAACCGGACCTATCTGCCACTGTCGGCGATCAACCGCGGCGGCACGATCGCCTACTCGCTGAGCTCTGCCCCTGACAACAGCTGGGCCAGCGGGCCGCACGCCGCCCCGCCGTCCTTCACCAGCGACGAGACTCCTGCGATCGGCTACACCACGCCGACGAGCCGGGCGACCATTCCGCCGGGCGGCACCGCCAACGTCAACGTGGCGGCGCGGAACATCACCGGCTCGGCTCAGGTGGTTCACTGGACGGCGTCGCCCGCCTCCGGCGTAAGCCTCTCCTCGCGGTCAGGCAGCTTCCAGGTTCCCGCGTCTGGCGACGGCCACCAGCAGGTGCAGATCGTGGCCGGGAGCACCCTGGGCACTTACCCGGTGACCTTCCGCCTCACCACGGCGGACGGTACAGCCCTGCCCAGCGTCGTGCTCGACGTGGTCGTGTCGAGCTAGACGCCGCCGTCGCCGGTTACCGGGGTCCGGACGCTCAGGGGCTGGCGTAGCGGGCGAGCAGGGGGATGAGGACCTGGGCGTTGGGGCTGCCCCAACCGGTCACCGGATCCCAGCCCGGAGCGGCCTGGTAGCCGGTGATGGTGGTGGGCGCGAACTGGACGGTGTTGTTTCCGGTGGTGATGTCGTGGAAGGCCTGGAGGTAGCGGGTACTGCGGGCGATCTGGTAGATGGCCGGGTTGATGAAGCCCAGGCGGCGTCCCGCGTACTGGTCGGCCAGCGCGATCAGCGCTGCCCAGATCGGGGCGCTGGCGCTGGTTCCGCCGTGGCTTTGGATCGTGTTCTCGGTTCCGTTGCTGAACACGACCGCCACGCCGGTGCGGTCGCTGGCATCGGCGGACACATCGGGGACCCCTCGGGTGGCGCCAATGCCAGGGACGCCGGCCTGGTAGGCGGGCCGGGGGAACAGCTGGCTGAACCCGCCGCCGGAAGCCTGGAAAGATCCGCCCTGGTTCCCGGGGTTTCCGGACGCCAGGCCCCACGCTGTTTCGCTGATCCAGGTGCCGGTGGCATGGCTGGCCGTCAGGCTGGTGCCCCCGGCGGCGAGGACGAGCGGATCGGAGGCCAGCAGGGGGACCCCCTTGGTTGGGGCAGCAGGCGGCGTGCCGGTCAGAGCCGAATAGAGGTCGCACTGATAGGTCGCGGCTCCTATGTCGCCTGAGGCGGCGACTACCGTCATGCCGCGGTCGGCGGCCCCCTGGAGCGCCGCATTGACGCTGCCGGCCTGCGCGCGGCTTACGCAGTGTTCGCCGCCGATCTGTCCCGCGGCGCTGATCGACATGACGCTACCGAGGGCAGGCCCCAGCCGGAGCTCGGCGACGGCGGCGGCGACCGCGTCAGGAGTGTCATGCAGCGATGTTGACGGGAGCAGGAGGATGACGAGGGTGGCGTCCGGCGCGAGTGCGTGCACTAGCTCCACATCCAGTACTTCCTCCCCGAAGGCAAGCCAGGGAGAGCTGGCGCCGCCGAGGGTGGTCACCACCCGCATCCGCGCTGCCGGAAGATGGAACAGGTCGTCGAAGCCCGCCATGTCCTGGCGCAGGTCAGTGACCCGGGGCGGGTCCAGCTGCGACTCGGCCAGCTCGGGCAGCACCACGGTCTCGCCACGGCCGTCGATCCCGCGCTGCAGGAGCGGCTTGACGCCGTAGGCAACCTCCAGCTGCTGGGGCGTGTAGCACATCGCCGCAGAGCCACAGCCGGCAGTCCCGCCCGCGGACCCGGCCGCGGACCCGGCGGCCCTGCTCGTAGGTCGCGTCTGAGGCGTGCTGACACTTGATGAGCAGGCCGCCGTTAGCGCCATGGTCGCGACCACGGAGAGAGCCGCGGTCCCGACGACGACATGCGTTCGCCAGGTCATAGTGGCACCGTAGGCAGCTGAGACGGCGCGAGCACATCCCGCGCGCGAGTGAAATGCTCCATACATCTCGAAGGTGACTCGCCGCGCGTTACCAACCCTGCGGGCGCACGCCGGCAGATCAGCTGAACCGCACGGGAAGCCGGCAGAACTGCGCACCAAACGCGGGCGCTAAGTGTTTGCGTTCGCGTTGCCTGAAAGCGGCTGGTCCAGCGGTGCGCCACCGGTGGTGGGCGGCAGCGATGCAGGGCTGACGAGTGAGCTTCCGCTCGGTCCGGCAACGACTGCATCACCGGTTGCGCTGCCGCGGAGCCACTGCGACCAGGGAATGAACCACTCAGTCCAGCCATTGCCTGGCGTACCGGCCGACGGGCTGCCGGTGACCGTGGCAGGATCGCCGGGCTCTTCCATGTTGTAATACGTCTCGGCGTGCGCGGGTGACGTGTTGATGCAGCCGTGGCTGACGTTGGCAGCGCCCTGCACGCCCACCGACCAGTAGGCGTCGTGAATGAAGTCTCCGCTGTAGGTGAGGTCGACCGACCAGGGCACTTCCAAGTGATACCCGGGACCGACCATGAGCTGCGGGTTGTTCTTGAAGGTCGTCAGGTAGGTGCCGTCCGGGGTGTCATCGCCCGGCCTTCCGGTGCTGATCGGCCACCGGCCGAACAACCGGTCCTTGTAATACACGTCCATGTAGTGGTTGCGCGCGCTGGCGACGACGATCAGCGAAGGTCCGATGGAAAAGGTCAGGTTCACATTGCGGATGCCGTAGACACCCGGCGCCGCCTCAACGCCGTCGAAAATGCCGTCGACGGCCACGGTGGTGTACTGCGGCCAGTACTGCCGCGGCCGGAAAATCAGAGTTTTGTCATCCTGCCAATACCACGCACCGACGACAGGCTTGGAGGTGCGGAGCTGGATGGCCCGCTCCACAGCCGCCCTGTTGATGATCGGACGACTGAACATAATGGTGATAGGGATGCCGACGCCATATTGCCGACCGTCGACTATCTCGGAGCTCACATTCGGATCAGTACCAAGCGCGGTGACCGAAGCCTGGAGGGTCTGATGTGGCGTAAGCGTCTGGAACGCGCTTGAAGCGGTTACTTTCTTCCGGTTCACGCCGATCGCAGTGGCCGTCACCGTGTAGTTCGTGCCTACCGCGAGCGGCTCCGCACTTCGCCAGGTGCCGTCGGCAGCGAGAGTGCCGCGAATAGGGCCGGCGGCCGTCGCCACTATGACGTCACGGACCTTTCCGTGCTTTGCAGCGACAATGATGGCCGCTCCCGGCAGGACGCCCCGCGACCCGTCGGCCGGGGTGATAGTCAGCGCCGGGGCCGGAGAGGCAGCAACGGCGGTGCAGCTCGCAGCGCCGAGCACGACCAGTGAGAGGCCGATCGCCACCGCGAACAGCCGCGCCGGCCGCCAGATCTTGATTCCCGCTGCACGCGGACGCCCCCATCCCCGATTTAATCCCGCCGCGCCGGTAGTTCCCCGAATAGGCCGCCGGCATGCGGCGCATGACACAGCCTTTACCCGGACCGCGCCCAGCCGAGAGGATGAACTCAAACGTTGAGACAGCCGCTACAGATCGGCCGTCCAAGCCGGCTCTACGCCGCGGTCTCCGAGCCTGCCTGGCAGGCCCGCGCACTTGACGATTGCGTCTCCGGTACGGACGGTTCCGGAGACTACGACGCGGGCATTCAGGCCGCGCAACCGCAACTCGCGGCCGACTCCGGAGTTCACGAACCGCAAGGCGTCCTGCCCGAATCGGGCGGCGAACTTGGCGCAGCCCAGGTGCGGCTGATCGGTGACCTCGAGAACTGCCGAGCCCACCGCCAGCCGCGCGCCTGGCGGCAGGTTGGCAGGACTCAGGTCGAGATCGGCGTAGAGCTGATCACCGGCTAGCACGCGCCGGCCGACGTCCTGTGCGATCAGCAGGGCCGCACGGGAGTTCATCATCGTCACCTGCATCCCCGGATGCGGCGACCCGTCGGCGGTGCGCGAGCTTGCCCGCGTCGGCCAGGTGTCACCCGCCAGGCCGGCTTCTACATCCAGAGTGGCCTCAGCGAGTACCTCCCGCTCGTCAACAGCCGGACGGCGAGCGATCAACACGACCGCACCGCCGTCCGACGGGGAGTCTCGGATGTAGCTGAGGCCGGCCTCCAGCTCGGCGGTGCTCAGATGCTTCACCAGGACATACTGGCACCCGCGGGTATTTAGCCACGACTAGATTTCTCGGTGCCAGCCCTGCCAGCCGCGTCCGAAGCCGGTTAGGCATGTTCCGGCGCAGTTGTCGCACGCAGAGCAGGGATCTAGCATCTGGGTCTGGCATCTAGCCGACCGAGGCCACCATGGGATTCCTGTCACGCGTTCTGGGTCCGCGCGAGCACCGTCGTGCTCGTCCTGCAGCCAACCCGGCCGGCAAGCGGCTCGGCACTTCCAAGAGCACGAAGCGGGTCCGCCGAGGCGAGCGCCGTCTGCGCACAGTACTACATCGCCTGTCACGCTCGCTGACCCGAAATAACCGCACCATCAGCGGGGAGAAGCTCGTGGCCGTTTATCACCATGGCACGTGCACCGTCAACCACAGGTCGCGGAAAGCTGCGTCCAGGTGCCGGAGAACCTACTAACCACGCCGGGCAGCACGGGACCACGACAGGGTCGCCCGGTTTCGCGAGTTGACGCAGCGCACTGGTCAGCGTCGGCGCCCTTCCCCCAGGCGCTGAACGCGTAAGTGCGAGACCGGGCGGACTCGCTGCGCGCAGGCAAGACCAAACCCCGGAGCGTGACCGGATAGCGACCAAATCAAAGTGTTATGCCCATAAGGTTGCCGTTGCCGGTTCCGGCACGAAATCCTTGCACCAATGATCCAACCGCGGGGGAATCTGTCGACGCGCCGCATGACGGCGCACCGGGTTGTGCTCGCGGCCGCGGGGCTGACCACGCTGGCCGCGGCCGCGGTCGGCGCGGCCCTGGCCGTGTTCGTCGGCCAGGGGCTCCCGCTCGCGCTACGCCACGACCTGTCGGTCGCGCCCGGCACCGAGCTGTCGATCGCCGGCCCTGTGAGTAATGACCAGGCGGCGGCGACGGCGAGCACGCTACGGACGGCGGTCGGACGGTCGCTAGGCGGCGTGCCGTTCGGGTTCTGGTCAGGAACGTGGTCCGATCCGCTGGACCTGGTGCCCGGCTCGCTGCCGGCTCGGCCGGCCGGCGCGGGCAGGCGGAACACGCCGCTGCTCGAGGCCGCCGCGCTGGATGACATCACGAGCCACGCCGTCCTTGTTTCCGGCCAGTGGCCAGCGGCGCCCGCCGCCAGCCAGGCACCCCGTTCACAAACAGCGCGCGCCCCGCCGGTCTCCTACGAAATTCCTGCGGCCCTCCCGGCGTCCGCAGCAGCGCTGCTGCACCTATCGCTCGGCGACGTGCTCACTCTCAAAGACGAGATCGGCAACACCACGATCAGCTTCCGGATCACGGGCCTGTTCGCGCCGCGCAGGCTGTCCGGCAGCGCCGCCTCATACTGGGCGCTCGACTCGATCCCCGCCAGCGGTTCCGGCACCCAGAGCGGGTACACCGCGTACGGCCCGCTGCTGGTCACCCCTGCCGCCTTTGCGCCGACCGCGAGCGGCACCGGCTCGGGGACTGCGGGAACGCTCACGGCACGGACCGGGACCTGGCTCGCGCAGCCGGACATGGCGACGATCACCGACCCGGACCTGTCCGCGATTTCGGGCAGGGTGTTGACGCTCCAGCAAGCGCTGCTGAGTTCCAGCGTGCTCGCCGGCATGCAACTGTCCACGAACCTGCCGTCGGTGCTAAGCGCCACTGCCAGCACCCTGTCCGTCGCCAGGTCGCTGCTGGTGATCGGCGCCCTCCAGCTGTTGGTGCTCGCCCTTGCTGCGCTGCTCGCCGTCGCGCGGCTCCTGGCTAGCCAGCGCGAAGGGGAGACGGCGCTGATCAGCGCCCGCGGCGGCACCCGCTGGCAGCTCGTGCGGCTGACCGCTGCCGAGGTGATCCCGCTCTGCGCCGTCGCCGCCGCTGTGGGTGCCCTGGTCGGCATCCGGCTGGCTGGCTGGCTGACTACGGCGGGACCACTGAACGCGGCGGGCGTGAAGCTGCCAGGCCCGGCGTTCCTGCTCGGCGGCAGCGGGACGGGCAGCCCGGCGGGGACCTGGCTGGACGCGATCGCCGCGGCGATCGCGGTCACGGTGATCGCCTGCGCCGCGATGCTCGGACCCGTGCTCGGAACTGGGCCGGCGATGACCGAAGCACGGGTCCGGCGCGGCCGGCAGGCCGCGATCGCGGGCGCTACCCGGGCCGGCGCTGACCTCGCGCTCGTCGTGCTCGCGGTTCTGGCCGGCTGGCAGTTGCGCCGCTACTCCGCGGGCAGCGGTGCGGGCGCCACGATCGACCCGGTGCTCGCCCTCGCCCCGGCCCTCGCGCTGGCTGGCGGGACCGTCGTCACGCTGCGCCTGCTGCCCGCCGCGGCGAGAGCCGGGGACCGCCTCGCCGGCCGTGGGCGGCGGCTGACCGGGTCGCTCGCCGGCTGGCAGGTGAGCCGCCAGCCGCTCCGCCAGGGCGGGGCCGCGCTGCTGCTCGTGATGGCAGTCGCCACCGGGACCCTGGCTCTGGCCCAGCACGCCAGCTGGACCCGGTCCGCCAGCGACCAGGGCTCGTTCGACGCGGGCGCGGACGCACGGGTCGACACGCCCTCCCCGCTGACTCCGGGTGCGACCGGCGCCATCACGAGCGCGGCCGGCGTCCGGCACGCCATGGCGGTTTACGTCCAGCTCGCAGCGCTGCCCACCGAAGTCCTCGCGATCGGCGCTGCGCAGGCCCCCGGTATCGTGCGGATCCGCCCAGACCAGGTCAGCGTCCCGGCGGCCAGCCTGTTCGGCAAGATCACGCCGAAGTCGTCGCCCGGCGCCGCTATCGCCGGTCGTCCGGGCACCATTACGTTCACCGCCGCGCTGAGCCCGGCGGGCCTGCCCGCCAAGACAGGTGGCATCCTTCCGGTCGGTGCCGGCACGGTGAGCGCCATCGCGCGGGAACTCGGGCCGGTCACCGCCACTGTCACCGTGGCCGACAGCACTGGCGACATGTACCAGCTCGACGCGGGCACGCTGCCCGTCGACGGCCGGGAGCACGTCCTGGCGGCATCGCTGGGCGGCGCCGATGTCAGCTACCCGCTGCGCCTGGTCCAGATCGCGCTCACCTACCAGATGCCCCGGGCTCAGCCCGCGGCGCTCGCGCTGACCGTTACCGGCCCGGCGCTCAACGGCTGGCAGGCGAGCGCGGCGTCACCTGACCTGCAGGACGTCCAGTCGATGGCCGCGGCGAACAGCACCTCGAACGGCCCCTCGGCCGTGCCGGCCAACGGCACATTGGAGGCCAGGGGGGACGCCGCGACCGTTACCTTCAGCTCCGGCTTCGGCCAGGCGGTCAATTACGCCGGGCCTCCGCAGCCGGTCGCCGCGCAGGTGTCCCTGAACGCTCCCGCAGGGAGCACCCTGGCACCGCTGCCGGCAATCGCCACCAGCGCGTTCGCGGACGCGGACAACATCGGCACCGGATCGGTCGTGCACGCCACATTCAACGGCCTGCAGGTCCCCCTGGCGATTGTCGCCGTGGTCAAGAGCTTCCCCACGGTCACTGCCAGCACGGGCGCGCTCATTGTCGACCTGCCGGCCGTCCAGCAACGGCTCGTCAGCCAGGGCACGGCGCCGCTCGGCGTCACCGAGTGGTGGCTGGCCACCGCTGACCAGCAGATCCCGCCCGGCCTGTCCGGCGCGCTGCCGCCAGGGAGCGCGATCACCGGCGCCGCCGAGGCGACGGCGGCGCTGAGCGGCGACCCGCTGGCTGCCGTGCCGCAGCAGGCACTGCTCGCCCTGGCCGCCGCGGCCGCGCTGCTCGCGATCACCGGATTCTGGGTGTCGATCGCCGCGAACGTGCGGCAGCGCCGCGCCGAGAACGCGCTGCTCGCTGCGCTCGGCGTCAGCCAGCGTTCGGCGGCGCTGCAACTGTGCCTGGAGAAGCTGATGCTCAGCGTTCCCTCGGCCGTGCTCGGCATCATCCTCGGCACGGTGGTTGCCAGGCTGCTCGTGCCGGTGGTCACGCTGAACGCCGCCGCGACACTGCCCGTCCCGCCGCCGGTGACGCTGTTCGACCTTCCCCAGACACTGCCGCTCGCGGCGGCCGTCGCCATCCTTCCCGCGCTCGCCACGGCGCTGATCATGATCAGGCGCCCCGATCCCGCAGCCGGGCTACGCGCGGCGGAAGCGGTGTGACCATGAACGCGCACACGACGGATATGAGCACCAGGCGGCTGACCGGCATGGGGGCGGTCGCCACGCTGGCGCTGGCGGTGCTCGTCTTCGGCTGCGTGCTGGGCGCCACGGCCGGGCCGCGCGAGGCGCTGAACGTCAGGACGCAGGCGCTGTACCAGACAGTCGCCCGCATCCCGCCGCTGGGACAGACGATCACGGTGAGCACCACCTGGGGCCAGCTCATCGGCAGCGTCTACGGGCCACAGCCCTATGTGATCTTCGCAGCGCAGAGCATCGTTGCTGCCAACGCTCTCGCCGCGCTGTACGGCGGGACCGTACAGACCTCGAGCGGCGGGCCCGGGTACGTGGTCATCACGAAGGAGCTAGACACGCTGACCGATCGCGACCTGAGCGAACTCGACGGCCAGTTCGCCAGAGCCTTCAGCAGCCCTGTCCTGCACCTCGCCCCGGTCTCCGCCGGCTGGGTGAGCATGACGACCGGCGAGCACAGCGTGGACAGCGCACTGTCGGGGACCGGCGGCCACGCCGTGGACATGGAGGTCAGCTACCGCCTCCCGCACAGCCGCTACCTGCGGGTGCTCGCGGGCAGCCTTTCCGCCCCGGCCCCCGCAGCGTTCAGTCATGCCGCCGGTTACTTCCCGGCGATCAACGTGGCGGTGACACAGCAGACCGCCCACAAGTTCGGCCTCAAGGTCGGCTCGGCGGTGCAGACCGCCGGGCCGCAGCTTCCGTCGTCGGGCACGGCGCCCCCTATCACCCTCAAGGTGGCGGCGATCGTGGCGGAAAACCAGCCCGCTTCGTCGTTCTGGGAAGCCGACCCGTCGCTGGCAGCGCCCCAGCTGAACGTGCCGGGCACGTCACCCCCGTACTGGACATCCGGCGTGTTCGCCCTGCCCGGCGAGTCCGCCGCGGTCCAGCAGGACTACGGCCCCAGCGTCCTGAACGTGCAGTGGGTACTGCCGGTGAACCTCGACGCGGTGCTGGGAGACCAGGCGCAGCCGCTGGGCGCGGCGCTGCAGAGAATCGTCAGCGTGGTCCCGCGGCTGACCGGCCCGCTGGCGCCCGTCGCGGCCTCGGTAACGGTCAGCACGGGCCTGCAGCAGCCGCTGGTCGCGTTCATCAGCGCCGCCGCCGCGGTCGACGCAATGCTGTGGCCGCTGTATGTGAGCCTGGCGCTGATCGCCGCCATCGTGCTGCTGCTGGCCGCGCGGATGATCGTGCTGCGCCGCGCGACCGAACTGGCGCTGCGCCGCGCCCGCGGCGCGTCGGTGTTCCAGACCGCCCTCGCCGCTGCGCGCGGGGCGGCGATCGGCTGCGTCCCGGCCACCGTCATCGCGGGCGCCGTGGCGGTGCTGCTGGTCCCCGGCCCGGCGCCGCCGGGCGGCTGGTGGCCCGGGCTCGCCGTGCTCGTGGTCGCGGTCGGCGGCCCCGCCGTCCTAGTCGCCTGGCAGCAGCGGCTGCCCCGTTCCGGTCGTGGCAGGGCCGCGGGCGGCTACTCCCGGCCCGGGCAGAGGGGACTGAACCAGCCCAGCCTGGGTTACGGCGCGCTGGGCTACGGCAGACGCGGCCGTCGCCGATTCCGCGGCGGGGTCCGGCTGGTAGTCGAGGCGACCGCGGTGCTCGCCGCGATCGCGGGAATCGTGGTCTTCCGGCAGCAGGGCACCCAGCCTGGCACGGCCGTGAACCTCTACACCAGCGCCGCGCCCGCGCTGGTGGCCATTCCCGCCGTCATCGTCGTGCTCCGGATCTACCCGCTGCTCCTGCGCGGGCTGCTGCGCGGGGCCGCCCGCAGGCGGAGCGCGACCGGGTTCCTCGGCCTGGCCCTGGCCGCGCGGGCCGCGCTCACCCTCATCCTGCCGGCGTTCGCGCTGGTGCTGGCGGTCACCGTGGCCGCCTTCGCCGGGATGGTCCGCGACGCGGTGACACGCGGAGAGATCAGCGCCTCCTGGCAGGCCGCGGGCGCGGACGTAACGATCCGCAACCTCGGCCTTTCCGGGTTCGCTACCGCGACTCCAAGCGGGGCCGGCGCGATCCCCGCCGCGGCCCAGCGCGCGTTCGCCGCGATGCCGGGGGTGCAGCACGCCGCGGTGGTGTCAGAGTGGCTGGTGACCGCGCCGGGCGGCGCCCAGGTGACCGCCATCGCCGTCGACCCCGCCAGCTATTCGGCGCTCGTCGCGTCGTCGCAGACCTGGCCTGCCGTCAGCCCCGGCCTGCTGACCGGCGACGGGGTCCTCGCCTCCCCGCGGGCCCTCGCGGACTTCGGCGGGCACAAGACCGTGACGCTGACCAGCGGCGACGGCGGCGCGCCGATCCGGGTCCGGGTCGCCGGGACGCTGTCCGGGACGCCCGCGCCGACCGAAGGCGGGGCGTTCGTGCTGATACCCGAGTCCCGGGTCGCGCGCCAGCCGTTCGTCGTGCCCAACGTCATGCTGCTGAACGGGCCGGGGATCGACACCGCCAGGCTCACCGCGCTGGCTAACAGGATGGTGCCCATGGCAACCACCACTGTCCGTCCGGCCCTACTGCGCCAGCTGACCGGCGCGCCGGTGCAGCGCGGCGCATTCCTGCTGTTCGCGCTGGCACTGGCAGCCGCTGCCGGGCTGGGGCTGGCGGTGATGCTGCTGCAGCTGGCGCTCGGGGCGGCGGACCGGGAGGCCAACCTAGCGCGGCTAGCAACGATGGGGCTCGGCGGTGGGCAGCGGAGCCGGCTGGTGCTGCTCGAAGTTTTCCCGGCGGTCATCGCCGCAGCCGCCGCGGCCGTCGCGGCCGCGTTGGTGCTGCCGCGGATCGTCGCGCCGGCGATCAACCTGTCGGTCTTCACCGGCTCCGCCGCTGGCGTGACACTCGTGCCCGACGTGGCCTCGGTCGCGCTGCCGATCGCCGGGCTGATCGTGGTGGCCGCTATGTCGCTGACCATCGAGATACGGGCACGGCGCGGCGTCGTGTCGACCCTGCGCGGAGGTGAATGAGAGTTGGCTCAGCCTGAGGCGCTCCGGGTAGACACGGCGCGAGGTTCCGGCGCCAGCTACGGCGACGGAGCGCTGATCTTCTGCGACCGGCTGGTGCGCATCTACAGCGCCGAAGGCATCGAGGTGCAGGCCCTGCAAGGCCTTGACCTGGTCATCTCGCCCGGCGAACTGACCGCGATGGTGGGCGCATCGGGATCCGGCAAGTCCACTCTGATGAACATCCTGGCCGGGCTCGACGCGCCGACGGCCGGCGTGGTCCGGGTCGTCGGGCACGACCTCGGGTCGATGTCAGCGCGGCAGCGGAAGCTGTACCGGCGTGCGGTGGTGGGGTTCATCTGGCAGCAGACATCCCGGAACCTGCTGCCGTACCTGACCGGGCTGCAAAACGTCCAGTTGCCCCTGCAGCTGGCGGGCGCGTCGCGCTCGGTGCGCCGGTCACGTGCTCTCGAACTGCTTGAAGTGCTTGGGGTCGCGCACTGCGCGAAGCGACGCCCCGACCAGATGTCCGGCGGCGAGCAGCAGCGGGTAGCGATCGGCGTGGCGCTCGCGAACTCGCCGTCGCTGCTGCTGGCCGACGAGCCCACGGGTGAACTGGACACCGAGACGGCCGCCTCTGTTTTCGGTGCTCTGCAGACGGCTAACTCTGAGCTTGGGGTCACTGTGCTGGTCGTGACGCACGACCCCGAAGTCTCGGGGATGGTCCGGCGGGTGATCGCGATCAGGGACGGGCGGACGAGCGCGGAGACACTGCGTTCCGATTCGGCGGACGGCTCCGGGCTGGGGCACGCGATGGAGTACGCGGTGCTCGACCGGTTCGGGCGGCTGCAACTGCCGCCCGAGATGACCGACGCGCTCGGCATGCGCGATCGTGTCCGGCTGGAAGCCGAGCCCGACCATATCGGTGTCTGGCCCGACCCCTCTGCTGCGCTGCCCAACACCTCCTCTGCTCCTCTAGTCGGCTCGGCATGCGCACCCGACTGGTTCGGATGCGCAGCCGAGCCAGACAGAAGGAGCCGATGGCGCATCCGCACCAGTCCCAGACGAGGCCGATTGGTGAAGAACATGATTGACGTCCGGGATATGACGCGGACCTACGGGAGCGGGTCGACCGCGACGGCGGCGCTGCGTGGCGTCACCTTCACTGTCGGTGAGGGGAAGCTGGTCGCGCTCGTCGGGCGATCCGGATCCGGGAAGACGACGCTGCTTAACATCGTCGGCGGCCTCGACACCGCGGACGGCGGCTCTCTTTCCGTCGCCGGGCACGACATGACCGCGATGGGCGAGCGGGAGCGGATGCGGCTACGGCGGCAGACAGTGGCGTTCATCTTCCAGTCGTTCGGGCTGCTGCCTGTGCTGTCCGCCGCCGAGAACGTTGGCGTCCCGCTGCGGATCACCGGGGTCGCGCCGAAAGAGCGCGAATCCCGCGTCGAGTTGCTGCTGTCGAAGGTCGGACTCGCCGATCACGCGAAGCAACGCCCGGCAGAACTGTCCGGCGGTCAGCAGCAGCGTGTAGGGATCGCACGGGCGCTCGCTACGCGGCCGTCACTGCTGCTCGCCGACGAGCCCACCGGCCAGCTTGACCGCGAGACCGGCCGGCAGATCATGCGGCTGCTCCGGACCGTGGTGGAGTCGGAGGGCGTGACCGCGCTCGTCGCCACCCACGATCCGGCGCTCATCGACCTGGCCGACTCCGTCCTGCACCTGGTCGACGGCAAGATCACGGCTTAGATCCCGCGCGGCTGGAGAATGCTGGCCGGTCGAGCCCGCCCGATCAACCAGCTCACGGCAGTTTTCCGGATAATTTGGTCAGCAATCGGGACAGTAGGTACTGTCGCTGAGGTGAGCGGCCCCTCGGACGACAGCACCTGGTGGGACTCCTATTACCGCCCGGAGCCATCGGCCGCGCAGCTCCCGCCGGTCGTCGAGCAGCGAGCACCAGGCGGGAGGCACGGCAGGCGGGTCAGGAAGCGGAGAAAGCTTCCGTATGTGCTGCTCGCTGTGGCGCTAGTAGCGGCAGCAGGTATCAGTGCGGTGTTCGTGCTGCCGGGAGGCAAGCACACCCAGGCTACTGGCTATCTGCCGACGGGCTCATCGGCTGGCCAGGATGCTCAGCAGACGGCCCGCGCCTTCCTGCGCGCCTGGGACGCCGGTGACATTCGGCAAGCGGCGAACTACACCGATCATCCGGCTGCCGCTACGGCTGCGCTCACGGCGTTCCGCTCTTACCTCCACCTCTCGAAACTCGCTAGCACGGCTGGGTCGGCAACACCGATCTCGGCGCACTCGGTGACCCCTCGGGAGACGGTCGGTTACGCGGCCAGCGCTACCGTGGCCGCATCGGACGGCACCACGGCTGTCACCGGAATCTGGCGCTACCACGCATCGCTGGTCGCCTATCAGGCAAAGCATTCCCAGTACTGGTACGTCGCCTGGGCACCGGCCGACCTCGCCCCTAACCTCACCACGTCCACGCACCTTGATGCTGTCTCCATCGCCCCGCGCGTCACCTCTGTCAAGGACGCCAGCGGCAACGATCTGACCAGTTACGGCGACGCGGGGCTCGACCACGTCACCACGGGCCTGGAAACAGGCGCGCCGCCGGGGCACGGATCCCCGGGCCTGGACGTCGAGATTCAGACCAAGGCGGGAAAGCCCCTCGTCAATACCCAGGCGGTCGTCGTCGCGCCGAGGAACGTCTCCGGACTCGCCACGACGATCGACCCGGCGGCCGAGCAGGCTGCCCGCTCTGCAGTCAACCGGCACAACGACAGCTCGATGGTGGTCATCCAGCCTTCGACGGGCAAGATCCTCGCCATCGCCAATAACGCAGGCTTCAACGATTTCGCACTCACTGCGGCTGTGGCACCCGGCTCGACGATGAAGACCATTACCTCGACTGCGCTGTTCACCGAGGGGGTTCTCAATCCGTCCAGCCTCGTTGCCTGCCCGCCCGCTTTCCGGATTCAAGGGATCACTTACCACAACGACAAGGGCGAATCCGAGTCGGCATCAACACCGTTCATCACTGACTTTGCCCAGTCCTGTAACAACGCTTTTAGTACGCAGTGGAAGTATCTGACCAACGGCCGCCTAGCCGAGACAGCCAAGAAGTATTACGGTCTGGACCAGCAATGGGACATCGGCATTGGCAGCCTTTCCGCGAGCTACTTCAATGCCCCGGCGTCAGCGTCCGGCTCCGAGCTGGCCCAGGAAGCCTTCGGCCAAGGCTCGCTGACCGCTTCACCTCTGGCCATGGCCTCGATTGCTGCCACTATCGCGAGCGGGAGGTTCCGGCAGCCTTTCCTGGCCACGGGCGGCCCGTTGGTCACCGCGAAGCCGCTGCCAGTCACGACCGACACCTGGCTCAAGGAGATGATGCGGGCCGTGGTCACCAGCGGCACGGCCGCACCGATCGGGTTCGGCGCGGATGTGTACGCCAAAACTGGCACCGCGGACATCAGCAGCCAAGGGAAGCCCAACAGTTGGCTTATCGCATTCGAGCCGTCGAGGGACGTCGCAGTCGCCTGCCTGGTAGTCAACGCCGGTTATGGCGCTCAATTCGCTGGACCCGAGGTCAGGGCCTTCCTCAACAACTACTGATAGGGCGCTACTGACCAGGAGTGACTGAAGGGGCGTGCTCCATGACCGTGGCCTACTGGATCGTCGCCGCATTGCTGGCCTTGCTCTACCTGTACTCGGGCGGGCTCAAGGTGCTGCGGTCCCCAGATCAGCTGCGGTCGATGATGGGCTGGGTCGACGCCGTGCCTTTGAGGCTCCTGCGAACCATCGGAGTGCTGGAGGTACTCGGAGCGCTCGGGCTGATCCTGCCTCCGCTGACCGGCATCGCAACGCCTGTCGCGCTTGCGGCCGCTGTCGGGCTTGTCCTGATTCAGGTCGGCGGGATCTCTCTTCATCTCCGCCGAGGCGAGGCAAAACTGATCGGGCTGAATGTCGCCCTGCTTGTCCTTGCCGGTGTCGAGATCTGGCTTGCGACCGTCTGGCTGTAACTGTACACTGCCGCCGCTAAGGAGCGTCGAGGGCTGCCAAGACGCGGAGCGGATCGAGATAGTCGCGCCAGTGAGCAATCTTGCGGTCCCGGATCGTGACCACGGAGACGTACTGGTTCCCGTACGGCCGCCCGGTCGCCACGACCCGGCCTTCCGACGCGTACTCGAGCGTCACCGTCGAGTCATCGGCGCGGTGCGACCTGAGGTCGAAGCAGCGATCCAGGAAGAAGGTGGAGTGGTAGCCGCGGTAGAGCTCGATCAAGTTCTCGCGCCCGACGACCCGGCGAGGATAGTCGGGAACGGTAATGACGAATTCGAAAACGACGTCGTCGGCCAGCAGATTAAAAAAATGGCCGCCGTCGACCAGTCCGGAGAGCCCCTCCTCGATCACCCGGAAGAAAGGCTCCAGAGCCTGGAAATCCTCGATGTTGTTCACGGTCATCGTAGGAGCACCCCTTCGTCCGGATGCCAGTTCGTCCGGATGCCAGCATGGCTGCGTAGGCGCACCACCCAGCATGAGGCGGCCGCAGCCAAAAGGTACCCGGCCGTGCCAGCCGCACGTCGTGCGCCGTGCGTTGAATAACTGGCTAGTGACTCGGTCCCGGTACAGGAGCATGAGGCTTGGTCGGCTTTGCTAGATCCTGGCGGAGTCTGTGAGTCCGACGTAGCGTCGCAGTAGCGGCCGGGCGATCTGACGCCCGGGTTTCCGGCACCCTGTGATGCCCAGACCACGCGGCCACCGGGTGCTGGGCCTCGTACCTGAGGAGTATCGGATGACCATTGACGGCAGCCCGGTCAAGTTCACCCCCGCTCTCCCCGGCCAGCCGGTGCCGGAGATCCGAGCGATCAGCCGTGACAGGCCGGTCTTCCGGGCGGAGCTGCCCGAGGGCCGCATCGTCTGGCTGGTCAGCGGCTATGAAAACGTCCGGGAGATGATCATCGATCAGCGCTTCTCGAGGGCACTGGCGGTTGCGCCCGGCCAGGCTCAGCAGGGCTTCGAAATGTTCGCCGCCAGCTCGATCAATGGGATGGACCCGCCCGAGCACACAAGGCTCCGCAAACTCGTAGCCAGCGCGTTCACCGCTCGTCGCGTCGAGGCCCTCCGGCCGCGGGTGGCGAGCATCGTCAGCGAGCTCATCGACGCGATGCTCGATCGGCCCCAGCCCGCGGACCTGGTCGCAGCCTTCTCGCTCCCACTGCCGGCGCAGGTGATCTGCGAGATGCTCGGCGTGCCCGCTGACGACATCGAGCAGTTTCATGCCTGGTCGGACGCCGTCATGGGGGACTGGCAGCGCGATTCCGACGAGATCATGGCGGCCGTCGTCGAGTTGTACGGCTACTTTGGCCGGCTGATCGAGGTTAAGCGGGACCGGCCTTCCGATGATCTGATGAGCGCGCTGATCGCCGCTCGCGACGATGCCGACCGGCTGTCCGAGGAAGAACTCACGGTGCTCGGCTGCACGCTACTCATCGGCGGGCACGAGACCACGGCCAACCAAATCAATCTGTCGCTGCTCCTGTTGTTTGACCATCCCGACGAGGCAGCGAAGTTGCGCGCTGATGGGGCATTGATTCCTGGGGCGGTGGAGGAACTCCTGCGCTACGTCCGGCTGGGCGGCCTGGCACCCGCGCGCGTAACTAAGGAGGACGTAGAGATCGGCGGAGTCACGATCCCAGCAGGTGAGCAGGTCATACCGCTGATCGCTACAGCCAACCGAGACTCCTCGGTGTTTAGCGATCCGGACCGGCTCGACGTCACCCGTGACGCAGCCAGTCACCTAGCCTTCGGCGCCGGCGTGCATCACTGCATCGGCGCTCAACTCGCCCGAGTAGAACTCCAAGAGGCCTTCCGCGGCCTGGTCAGCCGACTGCCAGGTCTACGACTCGCGGTGCCTGCCAGCGAACTCGAGTTCAAACCAGGAATGGCGATCCACAGCCTGCGCGAGCTGCCAGTCCGATGGGGCGAAGCATGACGCTGGAGGGCCGCCGGTCAGCCGCCTATCGCGACCGGAGCGCCGGCGTCACAATTGACGATAATGGGCCTTCACCTGGCGAATCACTGTGCTGGGTTCGCGCTCGTGCCTTCCTGAGCGTTGGCTAGCGCCAGCGCCAGGGTTCCGGCACTGAAATGAGCGGTCGCCCTGGCGGCATGCAGAGCCTGCTCCTCCATGAGCACAGCTACTGGGAAGTTGAGTAGCTCATTCCCCTTGCGGTAGTGATCCAGTGCAACGTCGAAACATTTCTGAGCGTCCATGCTTGAGTCCTTCTTCCGCTCGGTGGCGTGCTGATTCTGAGCGCCCTTGCCCAGCATGCCCGACGATCACGCGGCGGACGCCGTCACTCGCGAGGCTGACTACCCGTCGCGGCCTAGGTGAAGCCCGAATCGCCGACGTTGACGGCTGTCGACCGGCGGCTGGGCGATTGCGCGGCGAGCGAGCAGGTCCGCGCCGACCTCCTCGGCTCTGCCGGCTATCCAGGCGCGGGCCAGTTCGCCGAGTGCCTCGAGGTTGGCAGGCCGGAAATAATCTGCCAGGGCCCCGCCGACCTGCTCGGCGGAGAAGATCGCGCCCGAGGCAATGCGCGCGCGCAGCGTGTCGGCCGGCAGGTCCACCAGTTCGACTTCGCCCGAGCGCACGAAGTCATCCGGAACCGACGCGACTGATCCCACCCCGCTGATTTGCGCCGCGTAATCGCGCACCGACCGCAGATGCGCGACGTTGATGGTGGTCACGACGTTCATTCCAGCGCCCAGGACGTCAGCGACATCCTCCCAGCGCTGCCGGCTCCGGTCAGCGGTCGCATGCGCGAGCTCGTCCACTAGTACGACGTTCGCGCCGGTGGCAATGGCCGCCGGGGCATCAAAATCGGCGAAGTCGATCCCGCGGTACGTGATGGTACGAGGCGGAACAACCTCCAGGCCGTCAGCCATGCGGCTGGTCTCATTGCGGCCGTGTGTTTCCAGCCAGCCGAGCACTACCCGCTCACCATTCTCAGCCCGGCGCTTCCCCTCGGTGAGCATCGCGACCGTCTTGCCAACTCCTGGCGCAGTTCCGAGGTATGTGCGTAGTGATCCGCCGTCGGACATGTGCCGATCCTCCCGAGCCGCTTCCGTCACATCGTTGCAAGACCGAAGCGCGCACGTAGATTCCCGTCGGCCCGCCGGCCCGCCGGCCCGAAGACGCCGGCGTGACCTCGGCATCGGCTGCACCCAGTGGGAAGATTAGGCATGGGACTGGAAGAGAAGCTGCCGGCTGGCGTGCTGCTGACCAGCGTCGAGCATCTGGCGGGGTATGCGCGCAAGTCCTCGGTCTGGCCGGCCACGTTCGGGCTTGCCTGCTGCGCAATTGAGCTGTTCTCCGCCGGCGGGCCCCGGCATGACCTGGCCAGGTTCGGCATGGAGCGTGCGTCCGCCACGCCCCGGCAGGCGGATCTGATGATCGTGGCTGGCCGGGTCAGCCAGAAGATGGGTCCGGTGCTGCGGCAGATCTACGACCAGATGTCCGAGCCCAAGTGGGTCATCTCGATGGGCGTCTGCGCCTCCAGCGGCGGCATGTTCAACAACTACGCCATCGTCCAGGGCGTTGACCACATCGTGCCCGTCGACATCTACCTGCCAGGCTGCCCGCCGCGGCCGGAGATGCTGATCGACGCGATCGTCAAGCTGCACGACAAGATCCAGAACATGAAGCTCGGCGTCAACCGCGAGCGCCAGGTCACCGAGCTTGAGGAGGCCAGGCTCCGGCGCTTGCCGCTGCAGCCAGGCATGGCTGACCCGGCAGGAAACCTGCCAGCAAAGTCGGCTCCGGCTGTCGGGCACAATCGATAGGCCGATTTGAGGGGGGTTCGGCGCCCAACTGGAAGCGCCGGAACAGTCGTCTTCCTGGCGACCGACGATCTGGCGACCGACGATCTGGCGACCGACGATTCGGGCGACCGACGATTCGGGCTGCGCACTGCTACCGCCGCGATGCCACTCGATGGCGGGATCAGGCAGGCATGTGGTCGCCGTCGCGCGTCAGGTTATGGCACCGATCCCGCCGGTCACGCCCATGGGCATCCGATTAGCCCAGGAGTTGTACGACTGCCGCCATAGCCACAGATAGCCGTATTGTCATTCTCATCGTCATATTGCGGAAGGCGGCGCGATGGCGATGACGGCGACGGCGATGGTGAAGGCGATGGCGACGACGAAAGCCATGAACCCAGCGATCAACCTTGTTGACCTCGACATCTACCAGCGCAGCGGCGCGCCGCACGACCAGTACGCCTGGCTGCGCGAGCACGCGCCGGTGTTCTGGCACGCCGACGGTGGCGGTGTCGACTGGCCCGGATTCTGGGCGGTTACCAAGCACGAAGACGTCTCGCAGATCACCCGGCACCCCGAGACCTTCTCCTCCGCTCGCCGGACCGCCGTGTTCAAGGAGTGGTCAGACGTCGCGGTAGAGCGACTGCAGCTGATGATGATCAACATGGATCCGCCGCAGCACACCCGGCAGCGTGCCTTCGTCAACAGGGGATTCACGCCGCGAATCATCGGACAGCTCGAGGAACACATCACCGAGATATGCGGCCGGCTGCTGGACGAGATCGCGGGTCGCAGCGAGGCGGACTTCGTCACTGAGATCGCCGCGCCGCTGCCGACCCAGGTGATCTGTGAGCTGATCGGCGCGCCAGCCGAGGACAGAGCCCGGATCTTCAGTTTGTCTAACCGCCTGGTCGGCTTCGATGACCCGGAGATGGTTGCTTCACCCGCCGACCAGATGCAAGCGGCGGCGGAGATGTATGCCTACGCGGGCGAGCTGGCCGACAGCCGCCGGAAACACCCGCGGGACGACATCGCCACCCAGCTGCTCAGGCCAGATGATGCGGGCCAGGAGCTGACCACGCTGGAGTTCAACTACTTCTTCCTGCTACTGACGGTCGCCGGCAACGAAACCACGCGCAACGCGGCCTCGGGTGGCATGCTCGCGTTCTTCGACCATCCAAGGCAATGGCAGCGTCTGGTCGCCGACCCGGCGCTAGCAGCATCTGCGGCGGAGGAGATAGTCCGCTGGGTCAGCCCGGCGAACCTCGTCCGCCGCACGGCGATCCGCGACACGGAGCTGAGTGGCCAGCGAATCGCCGAGGGAGACAAGGTGGTGGCGTTCCTCGCCTCCGCCAACCGGGACGAGGACGTGTTCGCCGCGGGCCAGGAGTTCGACATCGGGCGCGACCCGAATCCGCACGTCGGCTTCAGCGGCGGCGGCCCGCATTTCTGCCTCGGCAGGCACCTGGCCGCGCTCGAGCTGCGCGTGCTGCTCAGGGCCCTGGCCGAGCGAATGCCCGCCATCGCGCTGGACGGCGAAGTCAGCAGGCTCCGGTCCAATTTCGTCAACGGCATCAAGCACATGCCGGTGCGGTTCACCGCCGCCGACGAGACCGAGCCGGCCGACGGAGGCGCACGTGAGATGACCCCGTTCCCGGCCTAATCAATCGCCCGGACCACGGGAGCTGTCAGCTCGACCTTCGCCTGGTAGCGCGATGCGAATGCTTCGGTACCCGCCGCGGATAAGTCCGCTGGCGCCGGACCAGCGCAAACGAGCACCCAGCCAGTGCGCCCAACACCGCCACGGCGACGGCGACGATGGCGGGCGAGGGGCCTTGACCCGCGCCGCCGGGCAGCGCGCTGGCAACCTCGCGCGAGGGCGGATCAGCCAGCTGAGACGCGCTAGCAGCCGAGGCGGTCGCTGCGGGGACTGCGATCGCTGGCTGGCTGCTCGGGCGGGCCGGCGCCGGCGTGGGCGAGAGCGCGTCCAGGATCGGTACGGGCGCGCCCGCTTGAACCGGCAGCGTCGCCGGAAGCAAGTGCGCAGCGGCCGAGGCGGGCCGGCTTGAGCTGCGCCGCGTCGGCCCGACGTGCCTGGCTGGAGGGCGGCTGGGAGTCGGCGTAGCCGACGGAGCGGTCGCTGTAGCGGACGGAGTCGGCGTAGCCGACGGAGCGGTTGGGGTTGCCGAGGGAGCCGGGGTAGCTGTCGGCGAAGCGGAGGGATCCGGTGAGGAGGTGGCTGTCGGCGTTACGGAGGGATCCGGAGCCGGTGACGACGTGTCGGTTGGCGTCGCCGTGGCGGCAGCAGTCGGCGAGGCAGCGTCCGGCGAGGCGGACGGGGATGGGTTGGAGACTGGCGAGACGATAGCTGGGACTACCAGCGCCACCGTGGAGGCTGTGATGACCGGGCCGGGCCGGGCGGGCGCAGCTGCGCTTGCCGACAAGGCCGCGGACGAAGCCGCCGATGACGCCGCTGACGATCCGAATCCGGCGCCGGAGGAGCATGCGATCGCCGCCGCTGCCCCTGCCCCGGCCGACAGGGTGGCGAGAACGATCAGGGCTCTGCAGTGGCGGCTGCGATACTGGGAGCCGCTTCGGCCGCGTCGTTCAGAGGTGGGGTCCGGTGAGTCTGCGGATGGCCCAGCAACTGACCGTGCTGGCAGCGGCCGCCTGCCTGCGCCAGCCGACATCTAGTCCTCCGTGCCTCGACTACCTGGACATACAGGGCTACTAATGCCTAAACGGCTATATAGTACGCCAACGAGGCAATGACCGGGCAAGGACGGCGAAGCCGGGCTCGGATCTGGCGTTAGCGGTCGTAGTGGGTCGGCGGGTACGGGTCGCGCTCGCCCTTGACTTGCAGCTCGTCCTTGTCGAGCTCGCGGCGGATCTCCGCGCGCTCCTCCTGGTACACGTCGGTCTCTGTGACATCCCACTCCGGCGGCGCGTCGGTCGCCGGCGGGACCTCATCTGGATCGAAATCGTCGATTCCGGCCTCGACCCGCTCCTCCTCGGTCAGGCGGGCGAGCCGATCGTCATCGATGTGCTTCGGCATGCCACCGTGGTCACGGCGAGCCCGGTGGAACTCCTCGGCTGGCTGGTCTGAGTCCTGCTGAGACATCGCGCCTCCTTAGGTGTGCGGTCTAGGCCGAGCCAAGCTGGCCATAACAGCACGTTACGCTCCGCCGGATTCCGGCTTGGGTCCCCCGTTCAGGTAGACCCGGCCCGTCGCCGACCTCATGAAGGGCGCGATCACGGCCGGGCACAGCCAAGTCCACGCCTCGGCCAGGCGCAAACATGAAAAGCTAGAAATATGGACTACGCCCACCTCGGCCGTTCCGGCCTCAGAGTCAGCTGCCTGTGCCTTGGCACGATGAACTTCGGCCCCCTAACCCCGCCCGCGGATGCCCACGCCATCATGGACCGAGCTCACGAGCTCGGCATCAACTTCTTCGATACCGCTAACCGGTACGGCGGGTCAGCGAGCCCGCCCGGCCAGATCGCGAACACCGACCAGTCGCACCCGGGCTGGACCGAAGAGATCATCGGCGATTGGTTCATGTCGGGCGGCGGGCGGCGCGAGCGCACAGTGCTCGCCACCAAGCTGTACGGCGCGATGGGGGACTGGCCCAATGAGGACAAGCTGTCCGCGCTGAACATCCGCCGCGCATGCGACGCATCCCTTCGCCGCATGCGGACCGACTACATCGACCTGTACCAGATGCACCACGTCGACAGGGACACGCCGTGGGAGGAGATCTGGCAGGCGATGGAGGTTCTGGTCGCGCAGGGCAAGATCCTCTACGCCGGCTCGTCCAACTTCGCTGGCTGGCACATCGCGCAGGCCAACAGCGCCGCCGCGGCGCGTGACTTCTTTGGCCTGATCAGCGAGCAGTCGATTTACAACCTGATGACCCGCCAGATCGAGCTCGAGGTCCTGCCCGCGGCGATCTCCTACGGAGTTGGTGTCATCCCGTGGTCGCCGCTCAATGGCGGCATGCTCGGCGGAGTTCTCAAGCGCGAGCGCGAAGGTCGGCGCCGACTGGCAGGCCGCGCGCAGCAGACGGTCGAGCGCAATCGCGAGCAGATCGAGGTGTACGAAAACCTCTGCGACGAGATCGGCGAGGAGCCGGGCAGCGTGGCGCTTGCTTGGCTGCTCCACCAGGACGGCGTAACCGGGCCCATCATCGGTCCCCGCACTATCGGGCAGCTCGAAGACGCACAGCGCGCTGTAACTCTCAAGCTCGATGACAAAGTGCTGGAGCGCCTCGACAGCATCTTCCCCGGTTACCGGCCAGCGCCAGAGCATTACGCCTGGTAGCAGGCCACAGGGCGCAGGCTCGCGACAAACATTTAAAGATATGGGAACGCGGCGGATCGGGCCCGTCAGGTTCACACGGCGGGAGCCGTCAATCGATTTCAGCTTCCCGTGCCCGGCTGACCGGCCTAGCCGGCGCCATGTAGGGTGCCAGGTGGTGGGAGCAAACGCCAGCCAGGATGACCGGGCCGGCGCTGGGAGCCATGTCCTTGGAGGGCGCGCGGCCGTGTCCGCGCGAGCCAACTGGAGGTAGTGGCGTATGCGACACCTAGTCGGACTGATCCTTGCGCTCGCGATGTCGGCGGCGGTCTTCTTCGGCGCGGGCTGGAGCGCTGCCAGGATTCTGGCCGCACACGCGGCTGGCACCAGCCTGATCAGCGTGTCGGGCGGGCTCGTACTGGCGGCTCTTCTCGGCACGGGCCTGTTCCTCGGCATCCTGGTCGCCGCGCCAGCGTTGTCGCCGCTCGGCGCCGGCCTGCCGGGCCTGATCCTGCTCGGGTGGTCCGTCGTCGAAGTGGTCAACGCGCATCTGGCACTTCGCCTCATCCCGCTGTCCGGGCTGGACACGTCGGTCGGCTTCCGGACGATGCTGACCGGCGGCATGCTGGCGCTGCTGGGCGTCGTGATGATCGTGCCCCTGTTCGTGCCGTCCCGGTGGCGGGGCCGTGAGCCGGTGGACGAGTTCGCCGCGCCCGCGACCGCGCAGCTCGTGCATTAGGCGACGCCCGTACGCTCCTGGGCGACGCTAACTGGCGCCCCGTCACGTCTCATGCGGATTGCGGCGGTGGCTGGCCCTGTTCTGGCTGGCGCCGTTCTGGCTGGCGGCGTTCTGGCTGGCCCCGTGCTGGCTGGCCCCGTTGTGGCTGGCCCCGCTCGAGTTCGTCGAGTCGGAGCTCGAGCTGGTCGACGCGGTGACGGAGAATCTCTAGCTGAGCTTCCTCGGCGAGCCGCCGCTGCGCTGTGCGCCGCAATCGCGGCGAGGCCTCGGCGCGTGCGGCGACGACCGCAAGTGGCACCAGGCGCTGCGGCCCGTGCGGCCCGTCGACGAGCCGCGACGGGATCTGCCCGGTCCGGTACCAGCTGCGCATCGCTGCGCGCGAGGCGCCGGTATCCGCGGCTGCCCGTTCGAGCGTCACCCAGTCGGAGCCCTCAAGCTGGGCCGCGAGGTCGAGCTCAAGTTCCCAGTCGTCGAGGCGGTCCTCCCAGTCCATGGCTCCCCGTCTCGTTGCCTGGCTCGCCGACTCCCGTCGTCATCGTCACCCTATTAATAGCATGGTATTGACTAGGTTCTGACTATGCAACAACCTGTTCCCATGTTTGAGCGATTCACGAACCGCGCCCGGCACGCCGTCGTGCTTGCCCAGGAGGAAGCCCGCCGACTGCATCACAACTACATCGGCACCGAGCACGTGCTGCTCGGGCTTCTCGGCGAGGAAGGGATCGCGTCCAGCGCGCTTGACCGCTTTGGGATCACGCTTGAGGGGACCCGCGAGGAAGTCGTCGGCATGATTGGCCTGGGGAAGGGCAGGCTCAGCGGGCACATCCCGTTCACGCCGCGTGCCAAGAAGACACTTGAGCTCGCGCTGCGTGAAGCGCTCCAGCTGCACCACAACTTCATTGGCACCGAGCACATCCTGCTAGGGGTGATACGCGAAGGCGAAGGCGTCGGCGCGCAGATCCTGCGGCAGCACGTATCCGACCTGACCGAGATCCGCATGGCCGTGCTCGATCTACTCGGCTCGACGCCGGTCCAGGCCGCCGAAGGCCGACGGTGGCTGCGCCGGCGCTCCGCCGCGCCTGCGGGCGACATCACCGAGTGGGCCGAGTCGCGGGTCCCGGGCGCGCGGGCTGAGCTCAGTACTTCGCCTGCCGCAGACAAGAGCCTGAACGAAGCCGCGCGCCTGGCGGGATCACAGCCCGTGGGCTCGCATCATCTGCTGCTTGCGGCGCTAGGCGACCCCAAGGCTGCGGCGGCCAGGGCACTCGCCGCTCACGGGATCGACCTGGAACAGGTCAGGGCCGCGCTCCAGAACGCCGACATCACCGGCACCAGCGACGAGCAGCCGGAGGAGGCCGGCCGGCGCCAGCTGCTGATCCGAGTAACGGACCAGCAGCTCACCGTCGAAGTTACCGATCCGGTGCTCGTCGCTCGAGGCCGCGCCGCGCTCCTCGCGCTTGGCGATAGGGCGCAACCGCCTGGCACGATCCGCGGTGACCTTCCGGTCAGTCACAGCCTGAGCCCCGTCTGGCAGGCGCTATACGACAGCCTTGAGACGATCCGACGGCATGCGGCGTCCGCTCCGCAGCCCGCGGGCACGGACCTGGGGGGCAGCGCGGGTGGAACGTCCCGCCACGAAGATTCGGGCCAGCCGGGGACCGAAGGCACTGAGCAACAACCACCCTGATCCTGAGCCGCAGCGCGCCATTATCGGGTCGTCTCTCCACCGCTTTATCTGCCAGCACGGATTCGTTTCCTGATGCTGGGTCCCTGGGCGCTGCGGCATGGAAGTTCCCGTATTCTGGGCGGAACTTGGCGGGGTTTAAGATGGTCTGCAGAGCGAAATCGCGCGGGCTTCACGATTCAGCTGACGAGTGACTCGGCAAGAGGCCAGCGTCCTGCCGACGCCAGCCCGGTGGCCTGTCCCGCGGTCGGCGTCCGCAGCGGCAATTGTCGTAATAGGCAGTGTCAAGGGGAACGCAGTGTCAACGGGGAATGCAGTTGCTGCCGCCCGGCGGGTGATCGCTACGGTGAACGGATGCAGGATCCCAGCGCGGAGCGGCAGGAGCTCATCGCAGTGAGGGAGGTCGGAATGGCGACAAAGATCGCGGTCGCACTAGAAGACGATCTTGACGGGGGTCCGGCGGACGAGACGGTCCGGTTCCGGATAAGCGGTGCTGAGTACGAGATCGACCTCAGTAAGAAGAACGCTAAGACCTTCCGGGCCGGTGTCGCGCCGTTCGTCGAGCACGCGCGTAGGGCCGGTCGAGCCTCGCGTCGCGGGCCCGCTCGCCCTTCCTCGGCGCGCGAGCGCAGCGGCGACATCCGGGCGTGGGCGAAGGCTGCGGGCATCGCGATTAGCGATCGCGGGCGCATTCCGGCGAGCGTCGTCGAGCAATATGAGGCGGCGACCCGCTAGCCGCTCGTTTGTCGGCCAACCGGGTCCGGCCGTGGCCTTTCCGTCGGGCGCGCTCAGGCCTCCCACTACGCCACCTGTGCAGGTAAGCCGTGCACGCGAGGTGCCATCGATGTCGAACCAGCGCGCGTCCGTGTGGGCAGACATGATGGGGGCAAGGGCCACGTGAGGCGACGCTGATGCAGCCTTGCGGCAACCGAGCGCCATGCGGCAAAGGAGGACATTGTGCCGATCGCAACCGTCAACCCCGCCACCGGGGAGACCGTGCGGACGTTCGATGAGATGAGCGAGCCAGAGATCGACCGGCGGCTGGCCGCAGCCACCGAGGCATTCGCGAGTTATCGGCTGACTAGCTTCGATGAGCGTGCACGGTGGATGCGCACGGCGGCCGACATTCTCGATGCTGAGCGGGACCAGGTCGCGGCGATGATGACGACCGAGATGGGCAAGACGCTGGTGTCGGCGCGGCAGGAGGTCGCCAAGTGCGCGGTCGGCTGCCGGTATTACGCGGCGCATGCTGCCGACTTCCTCGCCGACGAGCCGGCCGACGCGGCCGCGGTCGGCGCCAGCCGCGCCTACGCCACCTATCAGCCCCTTGGCCCGGTCCTCGCGATCATGCCGTGGAACTTCCCGCTGTGGCAGGTGGTGCGTTTCGCCGCACCCGCGCTGATGGCCGGGAACTGTGGCCTGCTCAAGCACGCGTCGAACGTGCCGCAATCTGCCATGTTCCTGGGTGACCTGTTCGCCAGGGCAGGGTTTCCCGAGAGCACGTTCCAGACGCTGCTCGTCGGCTCCGCCCGGATCGAGGCCATTCTGCGCGACGAGCGGGTGATGGCGGCGACACTGACCGGGTCCGGCCCTGCCGGGCAGTCGGTGGCGTCCATCGCGGGCAGCGAGATCAAAAAGGTCGTCCTCGAGCTTGGCGGCAGCGACCCGTTCATCGTGATGCCCTCAGCCGACCTCGGGGCGGCCGCCCGGGTGGCCGCGTATGCGCGTTGCCTGAATAACGGCCAGTCATGCATCGCTGCGAAGCGCTTCATCGTCCATGACAGCATCTACGGCGAGTTCGAGCGCCTGTTCGTGAAGGAGATGTCGGGCAAGGTCGTCGGCGACCCGATGCGGGAGGACACCGAAGTCGGCCCGCTTGCTACCGAGCAGCAGCGCGATGACGTCGAGGAACTTGTTGCCGACGCGGCCGCCAATGGAGCACGGGTACTGTGCGGTGGCGCCGCGCCGGATCGGCCTGGCTTCTACTATCAGCCCACGGTGCTGACGGAGATCACTCCCGAGATGCGCGTGTTCGCTGAGGAAGTCTTCGGGCCGGTAGCCACCGTCTTCCGGGTCCGCGATATCGACGAGGCGATCAACCTGGCCAACGCCACGGAGTTCGGCCTCGGTGCGAACGCGTGGACCAACGACGAGGCGGAGCGGAGCCTGCTGATCCGCGATCTGACCGCCGGAATGGTCTTCATCAACGGGAACGTGACGTCGTATCCTCAGCTGCCGTTCGGCGGTGTCCGGAACTCCGGATACGGCCGGGAACTGGCGAGCCACGGTATCCGCGAGTTCTGCAACATCAAGACGGTGTGGGTGGGGTAGCGACCTGGACGCGGCGCTTTGCTGGCCGAACGTCCAAGTGCCTTCACTGCACGGCTGGCTGCCGCTCGCCAGTTTGGCGTGCCACTGCAGCGGACGACGTCGGCACCACGTCAAGCTCGTGCACATACTTCTTCCCGCGCATCAGGGACGCCACTGCGGCGATGAGGCAGGCCGCGATAGAGAAGTCGAACGCGATGGCCAGGCCGTGGTGGAACGGTTCCGAGATCAGCGACGGGAAGAACGTGTGGCCGGTGAGGTACGCCGCGTGGCTTGCCGGCAGCTTGCTGATGGCCGGCCCGAGCAACGTCTGGACTGGGTTATAACCGAGCAGCGCCGCGAACATGATCGACACCGGCGGCAGGGCGGCGACGCGCGCAGCATCGGCACGCGGCAAACCCTGCGCGATCAGACCGTGACTAAGCGCGGATGGCAGCGCACCAGCGAGACCGAGGATGATCAGCGTGAAGAAGACGCCGATGGACAGCACCATGGCGGAGTTCTGGAACGTCGCGCTCATGCCGGCACCGACGCCGCGACGCTCGGGCGGCAGGCTGTTCATGATGCCGGCCCGGTTCGGTGAGGCAAACAAACCCATGCCGATGCCGTTGAGCAGCAGGATGACCGCGAATTCCCAGTAGGCAAAATCAATGGGCAAGACCTCGAGCAGCGCGAACGAGGCTGCAGCCAGGACCATGCCACCGGTCGCGAACGGCCGCGCGCCGAAGCGGTCGGACAGCCAGCCCGAGACGGGACCGGCGATCAGGAAGCCGACCGCCAGCGGGATCATGGCGATGCCGGCCCAGAGCGGCGTCTGGCTGAACCCGTAGCCGTGGATGGGCAGGTAGATGCCCTGAAGCCAGATGATCAGCGTGAACATCAGACCACCGCGGCCAAGGCCAGCCAGCAGACTGGCCATGTTGCCCGCGGTGAACGGGCGGATCCTGAACAGCGCGAGGTGGAACATTGGCTCCGCGACCCGCGACTCGATCACGCAGAACGCAGTCAGGACGGCGATGCCCCCGCCGATCAGGCTCAGCACGACCGGACTCGACCAGCCCATCGTGTGCCCGCCGTAGGGCTGGATGCCGTAGGTGATGCCGATGAGAACGGCGATCAGGCCGGCACCGAATGTGATGTTGCCAGCCAAGTCCAGGCGAGCCGGGCGCCGGACACCACGCTCCTGCAGCTTCAGGTAGGACCAGATGCTGCCGAGTACCCCGCAGGGGACCGAGACCAGGAAGACATACCGCCAGCCGACCGGCCCGAGTACCCCGCCCAGGACCAGTCCGATGAACGAGCCCGCGATGGCGGCCACCTGGTTCAGGCCCAGGGCTAGGCCGCGCTCGTTGGCCGGGAACGCGTCGGTGAGGATCGCGCTGGAGTTGGCCATGAGCATCGCGCCGCCGACACCCTGGAGTACCCGCATCCCGATGAGCCACCAGGCGGCGGCGGTCCCGTGCAGCCACGTCACCGACAGCATGATCGAAAAGAAGGCGAACAGGGCGAACCCGAGATTGAACATGCGGACGCGGCCAAACATGTCGCCGAGTCGTCCGAAGCTCACTACCAGGACCGCGGTGACGACCAGATAGCCCATGATCAGCCACAGCAGCAGGCTGGTGTTGCCCGGCTGGAGCGGGTTGACGCCAATGCCGCGGAAGATGTCAGGCAGCGCGATGAGCAAGATCGAGGCGTTGATCGTCGCCATCAGCATGCCGAGCGTGGTGTTCGACAGCGCTATCCACTTGTAGTGGACATTCGACATGGGCGGCCTCCAGATTAGTTGCTTAATGCGAACTAACTAGGCTGCCCGGATATTCCGGCCGTAGGGCAGCGGGCTCGCGACCGCGTACGGTCGCGAGCTCGCGAGCCTGAATCAGCCGGGATTGCTCGGCAGTCTTAGGCGGTGATGACGACAGTCTTGACGATCTTGTCGGCGATCGTCTGGCGCTTGGCGTCCCATAGCGGGAACAAGTAGCCGACAAGGCAGATGACGCTGTCGATGATGTGGCAGATGTCGCGGACGAATGCCATCAATGTCCCGATGGGCTGGCCAGTCTCCTCGCTGACCAGGCGCAGGTTGAGCACCTTCTTGCCCAGCGACTGGCCGGTTGTGCCTGGCCTGGTACCAGCGGTTGTAGGCGGTCCAGGCGATACTCGCGAGTGAGATCAGCAACGACACCAAGACGCTGATCCGGCCCAGGACGAGATCAACAATGATGATCGGGGCAATATCGATCAGGTAGGCGCCAACCCGCTGAATCCAGCTGGCATACGGGCTAGCAGCCGTCATGGTGCCGCCGGTGGCATACGGGGCGGACGGATACGGTTCGGACTGAAACTGATCAGACACGGCTGACCTTTCTGGTGAGGGCTGCTGATGTGTTCGGTGCCAGTGACTACAAGAACCTGTACCGATGCAGCTGGAAGAACCAGCTGATCGCCACGACGACGTAGGCCGCGTACCGGGTGCGCTTGCGCGCCGGATCCGACCACGGACGGGGCGGTTTCGCTACCCCCGCGACCCGGAACGCCAGGACTGGAGTCGTACCGACCACGAGGCCGGCGACCAGATACGCGAGCGGGCTGGTGGCGGCCGCGGCCGCCCAATGACCATGTGTGAGCGCGACCGTCGCGGTTGTCAGTCCGCAGAACGGGCATGGCACACCCGTGAGCGAGCGCAAGGGACATGGGATCCCCCGGCCACCGGTGTGCGCCATGATCATCGGGTAGGCCGAGCCGACCAGGCCTGCGCCCAGTCCGAACATCGTGATGTGCTCGGGGACCGAGTACATCCTCCGTAGGATCACTGCCTCCCCTTCAGCTCTAACCGCGGATGCGGCTGCAGCGAATCGTATTGGGGAAAGATGTCCGCGGACGTTCTGGCCGCGGTTCTCGTCGCAGCTGTCCTTGCACTCCGTGTGGTTCCGCAACGCGATACGGGGAGCCGCCGGACTCGCGCTGGCGGTGGCGGTCGTCGAGGTGACGGGCGTCTCACACGGGTTCTGGGTCGTGCTCGGCACGCTCTCGGTACTGCGCACCAGCGTGCTCGGCACGGGCGCCACGGCCCTGCGGGCCGTCGCCGGCACGGCCGTCGGATTCGTGGTCGGCTCGGCCATCATGATCGGCGTCTCGGATCACACGGTGTTGCTGTGGGTTTTTTTGCCCTGCGGTGCTCATCGCGGGGGCGGCCCCCGCGGTCATCTCGTTCGCCGCCGGGCAGGCGGGCTTCACGTTGGTCGTGATAATCCTGTTCAACATCATCGATCCGACCGGCTGGAAGGTGGGCCTGACCCGGATCGAGGACGTGGCGATCGGCTGCGCGGTGAGCATCGTGGTGGGACTCCTGTTCTGGCCCCGGGGTGCGACGGCTGCACTGGGTCGCGCGCTCAGCGCCGCGTTCGTCGCGAATTTCGGGCTACCTGGCCGATGCCGTCGACCGTCTGACGACGACGACGAGGACGGTTGACACGCGCCCGAGCCAGCGCGTCGCACAGCGCCTATCTCCGCCTCGACGACGCCTTCCGCCAGTACTTCGCCGAGCGGGGCGCCAAGGTGGTGTCGCTCGAGACGACGGCGCGGCTCTACACCGGCGCCAACCGCATCAGACTGGCCGCCTTCACGCTCACGTCACTCCAGCCGGAGCCGCCGGCCCGGGGCAAGCCCGAGCTCGAGTCGGTGGAGGTGGCCGGCGCCGTCCTGCGCGACTCGTATGCGTCCAGCCATCGATGGTACGAGGAGTTCGCCGAGGTGCTTGCGGGAAGGCGCGCATCGCTCGATCCGCCTGCGGCGCACGGCCGCGTCCTCCACGACGTGTTGGGGCGCGCCTTCGTGGACGCCCGGACTCGACGCCGCTCCGACCGACTGAGGCTGTTGCTGCAGATGCTGTGGGCGGACGAGCTGCTCGAGAGCCAGGGCGAGGTGCAGGCCGACCTCTCGGAGTCCGCCGCGCTCTTCGCCGGCCACGCCACAGTCCTGGCTTCGTCTGACATCTCCGCCAACGGTACCGGCGTCCTGCGCGGCGTCATGGCGGTATGACCGGCGAGTCCTGCCAGATGAGCGCGCCACGGTGATTCATCCGTTGCCGGTCGACATCTGGAGACCCGAGTCCTACAATTATGTGTTGGCGGCTGGGTGTTGACAGTGTCGTATTGTTCACCGACCGAAACGGGGGTGGGAGACATGATCCGGACGTCGAGAACCCGCCGGGTTGCCATGTCGATCGGCGTTGCGGCGACCGCAACCGTGGCTTCCATGGTCGCCTTTCCTTCGGCCAGCTTGTCCGGCCGGTCGGGGACAGTTGGAAGTGGGTCCGCCGCGTGCGCAACGCTGCGGGTACACGCCAATCCTCCCGTCAACGCCCAGAACTCGCCGTTCGAGAAGATCAAGAACACGGTTACGAGCTGCGCCAAGTCGACCGAGACGGTCACGCTGACACAGCACATCATCGGTCCGTTTGCCCCTCGCGTGGTCGAACCTCTGAGCGTAAAGACGTGGACGATCACGCTCGCGCCGATCAGAGCGTCCTGAAGGAGCAGCGCATCCCCTATTCGTGCTGCGGCACCTACAACGTGCACGATCAGGTCGGCTCGTTGGGGCGGATCCTGGCCAAGGCGAGGACTTCCTTCACCTTCGCCTGATGATCGGCTCACCTGCGTCGGGCTGACCGCGGTCCGGGCGTCGGGCGTCGGATGCGGCCGCCGTGCTCAGCCGGTTACGCCCGGGGGCGAGGCCGGCTGGGCCAACGACGACGGTCTCGGGTTCAGGCGGCCGGAGTCAGGATGCCGAGCACACCGTGGGCGTACTGCTTGGGCCCGGAGCTGAAGATGAGTGCGTTCTTCCCGCCGAAGGACGAGTTGCCGACCTGGAGCCCCCAGAGTCCCGGAATGTGGACGGGCATCCCGTTCGTGGCGTCGAGATTGCCGAGGAAGTTCCCAGTTTTGCGGTCGAACGTGTTGATCCACCCATTGCCCAGGTTACCGACAAGCAGGTCTCCGGCGAAGGGCCCAAAGCCCGTGGGCGCGATGGCGAGGCCCCACGGCTCGTTGAGCGGGCTGCCGGTGCCTCCGTTGATGAGGTGCTTGATGAGCACGCCGTCAGGGCTGTAGACGTCGACGTAGCCGAGTCCAGGACCCCGCACGACGTCAGTCTTCGAGGCGTTCTGTTTGCCGTAGGTCACGTAGATGTGGTTTCCCAATGCCTGCACGTTGAACGGTGCGTACCCCGCTGGGATGGCCGGATCCACGAATTCGGTGGGAGTACTCAACGGAGTGAAGTCCTTGTCGAACACGTCTACCGTCGCATTGGCCACGTCGGCCGCGAACAGCTCTGGCCCGGCCGTGGGAGCGCCCCAGATCGCCAGCCCCTTGAACACGGCCCCGGTTGGCGTCGTGCCGCCAGGGCCTCCGGTGGGGCTGTCCTTGACCACGAAGCTGGGCCCGCCCTTCCATGCGGCGATCTCACCAGGTGACTGCGTCGAGCCGATTGAGTCGCTGTCGACGATGAATATAGAGGGATTGCCACTCGTGCCACTGACGGGGAAAGCGCCGGTCGCGTTGTACACCTGACCGGTCGGGTTGCCCCCGGGGACCGAGACCTTCAGCTGGAGAGTGACGGGGCCTCCGTTCACGCCACCGCTGTAGACGGTGGCTTTCCCGGAGTTGTTGTCGGAGACCCAGATCGGTCCGCCTGGTGCGGCAGCCAGACCCCACGCGTTCTTCAAGTTGTGATCGACCAGCTTCGCTCCGGACGAAGCCTTGTTGGCCACCAGGTTCGTCTGCGCGAACGAGTTCTGGGTTCCGGCTGAAGCCGTCGCAGCCGGCACGAGCGCGGCGGCGAACGCCGCACCCGTGGCCACGATGCCAGCTCGTCCAAGCCAACCGCTTCCTCTCGTGACCGGCCTGCGTTTCTGTACAGGTGTACTGACGTTCTTGAACCTCATCGCGGTCATTGCTCCCCTTTTCTCCTCGACGGTCGAGTGATCCGGCAAACAGGCGGGACCGACCCGCCTAGCCACAGCGATTTACGGCGCGGAAGCCGTGGGGATTGCGTGAACGAGGACGGTGTCCCGATGGTGAACACGGTGTCGGCCCAGTGACAAAGTCCCGAATCGAGACGGGCACGGCCGATGGAGTCCAACGGTTCCGGTCTCCGATGCAGCCGCTTCAACAGGATCTCGACGCCCGAACGCCGCTCGATACCGGATCGCGACATACGTGGCTGGACCGGTGATATGGCAGGAGCACACCACGGGGATTGCAAGAACGCTGCCGGGTCGTACCTGAGCCAGAGTGCAGGGTTGGCGGACGAACGAATTGGCAGACGCGCAGACAAGACGTGATCCAAGGACGACAAGAAGATCACGTTCACGGTGGTGAACAACGGGGACGAAGGGTCGGACACGGCGACCTACCTCGGAAAGGTGACGGGGCCGGGCCTCGACAGCACTGCCCGCTCCCGAGATGATTTCGAATATCAACGGCGAGATGGTCCCTTGGTACGCCGGTTTTGCTTCCGGCCGGAGCCATGGGCGCTCTATCAGCATCCCCGGCCGCCATTGGCCGCTGAAGGACACGGGACCGACCGTATCGTCACGTGGTCGCCTGCGACACGGCCTCGCCAAGGCAGGCCATCGCGTCGGAGGTCGCTTCCCCGGGACTGAGAGTCCGTGGGACAGAATGGAAGTCGTGCTGCTCGCCGACTACTCAGGTGACTTCGAGCCGGAGTTCGATCTGACGAGACTGTCCCGGCAGGCGCTCGCCGTCCTCGGCCGTGAATGGCTGCTCCACGGCCATCTTCAGGACCGGATCGGAATGCCGCTGATCCTCGCCGGCCGGTCGCGGGAGGAGATGGAACAGATCGCCATCGCGGAGTGGATGGGCGCGAGCCCCGTGTACGCGCGGCGGATGCAGCGGGCGTTCGGCTCCGCGGGCACCGGGGTCGACACGATCTTCAAGGGGCTCCAGCTGGACATCGGATCACCGCACCAGTTCATGGACTTCCGGTTCCGGCTTCGTGATGTCGACCATGGTGAGTTCTGGTTGGCCCACTGCGGCGCCCTCATGGACGTCGAGCCAATGGGATCCCAGTTCGTCCACGGCATGTGCCACACCATCGAGGATCCGACCTTCGACGCGACCGCGGTGGCCACCAACCCACGCGGCGGGTGAGGCCGATCCACCGTCCTCCGCGCACCCCCGCGGACCGCAATCCCCACTGCCACTGGACGGTGACGATCGATGCGGCGGGCGACCCGGTCGCTCCTCATCCGAACGTCCCGCTGATCGAGTCGTCGAGGGTCGCGTCGGTGGACGTCGATGCGCCCGACGCCGTGGGCGAGCCGGGAGGCTGGGATGACTACCGCGGTGCGTTCGATCCGGAGTTCCAGCTCGAGGATCTCTCCCAGCGGGCGCTGGCCGTCACCTGCCAGGAGGTGGCCGTCCAGAGCCATCTGTTGATCAGGTCGTACCTGCTGGCCGTTTCCCAGGCGTTCGGGTCGGCCGAGGCGGCCATCCTCGGTCCGCGGGTGTTCACCGGATTGAGCGGCATCACGGCACAACGCCTGCGGGTGGCCTTGGCCGTCGGTGACGGGCGGCCGGCATCGCGAAGCTGATCCAGCTCCATCCCGTGTTCTGGCCGCGCACCTATGTCGACCTGAGCGTCGAGCTGACGGAGGACGACCGGGTGCGATTCGCACTCGGCCCGTGCCCGGCCCTGGAGGAGGGGGACGGGCTGACTTGGTTCGCCGGGTTGGGCGGCCCCGCCGACCGGGCGCTCGACGCGATGGTGCAAGCGGTCGATCGGCGCGCCCGATGCGTACCCACCGGCGTCCGTTCGGGCGAGCGCTTCGTGTACGAAGTCGTGATCGACCCCGACGCCGAGCCTGCGACCGACGCCGATGAAGTGGTGCTCGCCAAGTTCAGCACCGGGTCGGCCTTCGTCTTCGTCCCGCGTTGTCCCGTCCGCAGCTGACGGAGCGCGGTCACCGTCCCCGCGGTGATGCGCCTTCGATCACAGCCAAAGCCAAGACTGCCGATGTGTCACGCAACGGCCCCGACCGAATCAGGCAAACGGCGTAGACAATGAAGCGCTCGTCGCCTAGCATCTCTGACGGCGGCAGGCGGACATCGCAAATGCGGACCGTTCAACGCCGCGCCGGTCCTCGTCCGAGGATCTTGGTAGAACCTGGGGAGGTGACGATCGTGCGAAAGCCGATTGGACTACTGGCTGCTTCAATCTTGGCGTCGACGCTCGTGGGCGTGGTCGTCGCTCCGGGCGTGAGCTCCGCGTCGAGCACGGCCCCTCCCGGATCGGGGATGGTCGGATGCAAGGTGGCGGGAACCGCCACATTCTCCCCTGCACTCACGCGGCACGGGAGTCCCGGTGGTGACAAGTTCCAGATGAAGATCAAGGGGACGAGTTGCGGCGGACAGGTGACCGGCGGCGGCGCTGTTGTCACCGTGACCGGCGTGAAATTGACGGTGACGGGGTTCTGGAGCCCGGCCAACAAGTGCGCCAGCCTGCCCACCGACACCCTCGGCACGGTGACGTGGAAGTACAAGTGGATCTCCACACCCGCGATCGCGCCGACGACTGTTGTGACCAGCGGCGGGACCCCGTGGGTCCCCAGCGGCACCATCTGGCAGTTCAATTTCCCTCAGGAGGCACCATCACCTCTTCGTCGGGATCGTTTGCCCCGGTCGCACCCATGACCGACGTGTTCAACACGGCAATGCCCAACGCTTGCGCACCGGGATGGGGGCCATATCCGTCGACGACGATCACGAATACGGGAAGCAACTTCGTCGTGAACTGACGCGTGTGGCGGCGGTCCTCGCTACTTTACGAGTTCGCGATGTGCTCGAGCCACCAGGCTGGTGCCGCGTCGAGCAGGGTGGCGAGGTTGAAGTAGTCCCACCATCGCGTGATCAGACCGTCGTCGATCTCCATGACAGACGTGAAGGGGAGGGTCACTGACCTGCCCTCCTCCCACGTCCAGGTTTCACGGTGCTCGGTCACCACGAAGCCGTCAGCCGCGATCACCGGTCCCTCGTGCAGCTCGTAGCCGGCGAGCCGTTCGAGTCCGAGACGCAGCCGGGCCGCCTCTCCGCCGGGCCGAACGCCGCCGGTCTCGAGGTCCGCCACCGGCACGTCGACGTAGTGACCTTTTGGCGCCATCAGTGCCCCGCACCCGTCGGAGTCGCGGACGCGCCAGCCTCTCCCAGAACTCCCGTACGAGCTCCCCGTTGGCGACATCGGTTTCCGTCATGCTCGTCCTCTCGAATCTTCGCGGGCTACCTCGCCACAGGCGGGCAGGTCGGGCGGCGGTCTCGGGCAGCGGTGGCCTCACCATCTGCGAAGGTCACAGCGATGGGCGTCACCGTATCCTCTCTCTCCGGTCTCTCCGGTCTCTCCGGTCTCTCCGGTCTCTCCGGTCTCTCCGGTCTCCCGGTCTCTCCGGCCGCAGATGGCTGGCACGAGACCGACTCACGGGCGCACATCGTCTTCGCCGCATGTGATCGACGTCTGACGGGCTGGCGTTGACCGCGTCCAATCCCCGGACTCCACCCTCCAGCCCGTCCTTCGAACTGCATGAGCCTCGACGACACCACGAAGCCGCCCTTCTCATCGGGGACCTTCTCGCTAGTGGTGAGACCCAGCA
>CAVWKF010000001.1:0-1303949 GCA_963755575.1 uncultured Actinomycetota bacterium | reverse complement strand
GAAGGGACCGAGACGGGTTCGCAGTCAGGCTGGTGAACTGCGTCGAGAACTGCTTCAGGGACTCGTCCAGAGCGCCCGCGTCAGCCTGCATCGTCGGCGGCAACTGGAGCAGCACTGGTCCCAGCCGGTCGCCGAGCGCTGTAGCCGCCCGCAGCAGGCGCCCGATCGGCTCGGCCGGCTGGCGCAGCCGGCGTATGTGCGTCAGGTAGCGGCTCGCCTTGACCGCCATGAGGAATGCAGCCGGCGTTCGCGCCTGCCAGGCAGCGAAGGTTTCGGGGGCAGCCAGGCGGTAGAACGTTCCGTTGTTCTCGACGGTCGGGAACCGGGTCACATAGTGCTCGAGCCACTGAGAAACGGGCAGCCGTTCCGGATAGAAGGACCCGCGCCAGTCTCGGTACTGCCAGCCAGATGTGCCGACAAGCAACGGCAACAGCACCCCTCCTCGCAGGCAGGCCAGCAGCTATTCAGGCAGGCCAACAGCTATTGGCTGCCGTTGGAGCCGCTCGCGGCTTTCTGGACTTATGGTGCCCGGTTCCTGGCGCATCACCGGCACGTTCGGCCCGAGCCTGTTCGTCTGCACGGGCACGTCCGAGCCGCGTTCCCCTTATGTTTTAGATTGCACTCCGACCTCGGAATAAATCTGGTGAAAGGTTCATTAACACTTGCATCTGCCGGTGTAATCAGCCATTTGCCCGTGTCGTCAGCACGGTGCGGTAATCAGACCGTGGTGCTTGTGAGGCTTTGCTAAGCTAGCGTTCAGCGAAGAGCGAGAAGCCACTCCGTTTGACAGCCCGTTTTGACCAGCGAGCCAGGGGTTGGGTATTCTGGTTCTCCGTGCCCATGCCTCATGGGTGCGTGCACGTTTGTGTGACCGCGGACTCGCGAGCTCAGCGTTGACTACCTGAGCGTTGACGGGCCGCGTGGCCAGGCGGGCAGCAAGACTTCCCTTCCGGATTCCGGGGTCCGTTTCGGGCCTGGGTGCGTCGTGACGGTGCAACTTGAGCCGGGCGACACGCCCGACCGCGGGGGGCGGCCGAGCAGCTACCGAGGCAGGAACCAGCAGGTCAAGTACGTCCTAGGCCGCGCCCAGAGTGCGGTCGCGAGCGATCGCTGTGTCGCGAGATACAGCACAAGTTAGGCCGCGCCAGCCGGCGCGGCACCGGGCTAGCCAACGGCCGGCCCGGAGTTGTCAGCAGGCGATGGCAGCGCCGCAAGGCGCGGTAGAGAAAGACGGAGACGCGTTGCCCACGATCCAGCAGCTGGTCCGGAAGGGCCGGCAGGACAAGGTAGCCAAGAACACAACTCCGGCGCTGCAGGGCAGCCCGCAGCGGCGCGGGGTATGCACGCGTGTCTACACCACGACTCCGAAGAAGCCGAACTCGGCGCTGCGGAAGGTGGCTCGAGTGCGGCTCACCAGCAAGATCGAGGTCACCGCCTACATTCCAGGCGTCGGGCACAACCTTCAAGAGCACTCGATCGTGCTCGTGCGTGGCGGTCGCGTCCGGGACCTGCCTGGTGTCCGCTACAAGATCATCCGCGGCGCGCTGGACACCCAGGGTGTCCGCAACCGCAAGCAGGCACGCAGCCGTTACGGCGCTAAGAAGGAGAAGAGCTGACATGCCGCGCAAGGGCCCCGCGACCAAGCGGCAGCTAGTGACCGATCCGGTCTACGGCTCGCCGCTCGTCACCTCGCTGGTGAACAAGGTTCTCAAGCACGGCAAGCGGTCGCTCGCCGAGCGGATCGTCTACGGTGCGCTCGAAGGCTGCCGGGACAAGACCGGCAACGACCCGGTTGTCACGCTTAAGCGCGCGCTGGACAACGTCAAGCCGACGCTTGAGGTCAAGAGCCGCCGGGTCGGCGGCGCGACGTATCAGGTGCCGGTGGAAGTCAAGGCTTCTCGCAGCACCACGCTCGCGCTGCGCTGGTTGATCGCCTACTCGCGGCAGCGCCGGGAGAAGACCATGACCGACCGGCTGATGAACGAGCTGCTTGACGCCAGCAACGGACTCGGAGCGAGCGTCAAGCGCCGCGAGGACATGCACAAGATGGCCGAGTCCAACAAGGCATTCGCTCACTACCGCTGGTAGCGAGCATCCCATATAGACCCAAGGATCGAGGATCACCAACAGTGGCCGCGACACAGACCGCTACCGAACTCGCCAACGTCCGAAACATCGGCGTCATGGCGCATATCGACGCGGGCAAAACCACGACCACCGAGCGGATCCTGTTCTACACCGGCATCAACTACAAGATCGGTGAGGTCCACGAGGGCGCAGCCACGATGGACTGGATGGAGCAGGAGCAAGAGCGCGGCATCACCATCACGTCAGCGGCGACCACCTGCATGTGGCGTGACCACACCATCAACTTGATCGACACGCCGGGGCACGTCGACTTCACCGTCGAGGTGGAGCGGTCGCTGCGCGTTCTCGATGGGGCGGTCGCTGTCTTTGATGGCGTCGCCGGTGTCGAGCCCCAGTCCGAGACTGTCTGGCGTCAGGCGGACCGCTACGGCGTGCCGCGCATCTGCTTCGTCAACAAGATGGACAGGGTCGGCGCCGAGTTCCACCGCTGCGTGGAAATGATCACCGACCGGCTGGGCGCCACCCCGCTCGTGATTCAGCTGCCGTGGGGCGTCGAGTCAGACTTCCGTGGCGTCATCGACCTGGTCCGCATGCGCGGCCTGCTCTGGCAGACCGAGGGCAAGGGCGACACGTACGACGACGTCGCGATCCCGGACGACCACGCCGAAGCAGCGCGTGAGTGGCGGGACAAGCTCGTCGAGAACATCGCCGAGAACGACGAAGAGATGATGGAGCTCTACCTGGAGGGCACCGAGCCTGATGCCGACCAGCTGATCGCCGCCATCCGGCGCGCCACCATCGCCAGCAGCATCACGCCGGTGATGTGCGGAAGCGCGTTCAAGAACAAGGGCGTGCAGCCGATGCTGGACGCGATCGTCGACTTCCTGCCCAGCCCGCTCGACATCCCGGCGATCAAGGGCCACGCGGTCGGCGACGAGGAGACCCTCATCGAGCGGCACCCCGACGTGGACGAGCCGTTCGCCGCGCTGGCCTTCAAGATCATGTCCGACCAGCATCTCGGCAAGCTGACCTATATCCGCATCTACTCCGGCACACTCGAGGCGGGCACGCAGGTGCTGAACTCGACCAAGGGCCGCAAGGAGCGGATCGGCAAGATCTACCAGATGCACGCGAACAAGCGCGAGGAGCGCCCGACCGCGATTGCTGGCCAGATCGTCGCCGTGATGGGTCTGAAGGACACCACCACGGGCGACACGCTGTCCGATCCGAGCAAGCAGGTCATCCTGGAGTCGATGACCTTCCCGGCGCCAGTCATCAACGTGGCGATTGAGCCCAGGACGAAGGGCGACCAGGACAGGCTCGGCACCGCTATCCAGAGGCTGGCGGAGGAGGACCCGACCTTCCAGGTCAGGACCGATGAGGAGACTGGGCAGACCATCATTTCCGGCATGGGCGAGCTGCACCTGGAGGTGCTGGTCGAGCGGATGCGCCGGGAGTTCAGGGTCGAGGCCAACATCGGCCGGCCGCAGGTCGCCTACCGCGAGACCATCCGCCGGAAGGTCGAGAAGGTCGAGTACACCCACAAGAAGCAGACCGGTGGCTCCGGCCAGTTCGCCCGGGTGATCATCAACCTGGAGCCGACCGGTGGCGACGGTGGTGGGTACGAGTTCGAGAACAAGGTCACTGGTGGCCGCGTGCCGCGGGAGTACATCCCCTCGGTCGATGCAGGCTGCCAGGAGGCCGCGGAGTTCGGCGTGCTCGCCGGCTACCCGATGGTGGACGTCAAGGTCACGCTGACCGACGGCGCCTACCACGAGGTCGACTCGTCCGAGCTCGCCTTCAAGATCGCTGGCTCGATGGCCTTCAAGAAGGCCGCCGGCCATGCCGATCCAGTCCTGCTGGAGCCCGTGATGGCCGTCGAGGTCAGGACGCCCGACGACTACATGGGCGAGGTCATCGGCGATCTCAATAGCCGCCGTGGCCAGATCCAGGCCATGGAGGAGAGGTCAGGGGTGCGGGTCGTGAAGTCCCTTGTCCCGCTGTCCGAGATGTTCGGCTACGTGGGGGACCTGCGGAGCCGGACTCAGGGGCGCGCCGACTACAGCATGCAGTTTGACTCGTATGCCGAGGTACCGCCCAGCATTGCCAAGGAGATCATCGCCAAGGCACGCGGCGAGTAGTCAGAAGTAACGACGAAACGAATCAAGCAGCGCGCGTGAGCGCCTGGCCCCGCTGCGGCGGGGAAACGATCGCAACGAGGAGACACAAGTGGCGAAGGCCAAGTTCCAGCGGACCAAGCCGCACGTCAACATCGGCACCATCGGTCATATTGACCACGGCAAGACGACGCTGACCGCGGCGATCACCAAGGTGCTGCACGACAAGTACCCCGACATCAACCCCTTCTACGCGTTCGACCAGATCGACAACGCGAAGGAGGAGAAGGAGCGCGGGATCACCATCTCGATCTCGCATGTCGAGTACCAGACCGACAAGCGCCACTATGCGCACGTGGACTGCCCCGGTCACGCTGACTACATCAAGAACATGATCACCGGTGCGGCCCAGATGGACGGCGCGATCCTCGTCGTGGCCGCCACCGACGGCCCGATGCCGCAGACTCGCGAGCACGTGCTGCTGGCCCGCCAGGTTGGCGTGCCCTACATCGTGGTCGCGCTGAACAAGGCCGACATGGTCGACGACGAGGAGATCCTCGAGCTCGTCGAGCTTGAGGTCCGCGAGCTGCTCAGCACGTATGAGTTCCCCGGCGACGACGTACCCGTGATTCGGGTATCCGCGCTGAAGGCACTCGAGGGCGACGCTGAGTGGGGCGCGAAGGTCGTCGAGCTGATGTCGGCGTGCGACGACAGCATCCCCGAGCCGGTCCGCGAGATCGACAGGCCGTTCCTGATGCCGGTCGAGGACGTGTTCTCGATCACCGGCCGCGGCACCGTGGTGACCGGCCGGATCGAGCGCGGCGTGATCCACACCGGTGAGGAAGTCGAGATCATCGGCATCAAGGAGAAGTCGACCAAGACCACGGTCACCGGCGTCGAGATGTTCCACAAGATCCTCGACGAGGGCCAGGCGGGCGACAATGCCGGCCTGCTGCTTCGCGGCACCAAGCGCGAGGACGTGGAGCGCGGCCAGGTCATCATCAAGCCCGGCACCAACACCCCGCACACCGAGTTCGATGCGCAGGTCTACATCCTGTCTAAGGATGAGGGCGGCCGGCACACGCCGTTCTTCAACAACTACCGGCCGCAGTTCTACTTCCGCACCACCGATGTCACGGGCGTGGTGCACCTGCCGGAAGGCACCGAGATGGTGCTGCCCGGCGACAACACCGAGATGAAGGTTGACCTGATCCAGCCGATCGCCATGGAGGAGGGCCTGCGCTTCGCTATCCGCGAGGGCGGCCGTACCGTTGGCGCCGGCCGGGTTACAAAGATCAACAAGTAGTGGGAACGGGCCCGGGGGCAACCCCGGGCCCGTTCCACGGTCGTCCCCGTCTGCTGGCCACCTCCGGCTGGCAGGCAGGGCGACGGCAGGCAAGACAGCGGCACGACACGAGCGAAGGACAACGAAGCCACATGGCGGGACAGAAGATCCGCATCCGGCTCAAGGCCTATGACCACGAGGTCATTGACAGCTGGGCGCGGAAGATCGTCGATACGGTGATTCGTACCGGCGCCAAGGTCGCCGGCCCGGTGCCGCTGCCGACCGAGAAGAACGTCTACTGCGTCATCCGCTCGCCGCACAAGTACAAGGACTCGCGCGAGCACTTCGAGATGCGCACGCACAAGCGGCTGATCGACATCATCGACCCGACGCCGAGGACAGTCGACTCGCTGATGCGGCTCGACGTGCCAGCTGGCGTCGACATCGAGATCAAGCTGTAGCAGGACAGCGGAGCAAGAGAGCTCGCGGAAAAATGCCGGAGAAGAAGAAAGCACTGTGATGACCAAGCAGATCAAAGGGGTCCTGGGCACCAAGCTCGGCATGACCCAGGTCTTCGCCGATGACGGCAGGATCGTTCCCGTCACGGTGGTCGCGGCCGGCCCTTGCGTCGTCACCGCGGTGCGGACCCCGGCCGCAGATGGCTATGCGGCCGTCCAGCTCGGATTCGGCGAGATAGACCCTCGTAAGGTGACCAAGCCGGTGGCGGGACACTTCGCCAAGGCGGGCGTCACCCCGCGCCGGTACCTGGTGGAGCTGCGAACCGATAACGCCACCGACTACACGCTCGGCCAGGAGGTCACGGCCGAAACGTTCGCGGCCGGCGAGCTGATCGATGTGACAGCGACCAGCAAGGGCAAGGGCTTTGCTGGCGTAATGAAGCGTCACGGCTTCAAGGGCATGAGCTCGTCGCATGGCACCAAGCGGAAGCACCGGGCACCGGGCTCGATCGGCGGCTGCGCCTACCCTGGCCGCGTCTTCAAGGGCGTGCGGATGGCTGGCCGTATGGGTGGCGAGCGCACGACTACCGCAAACCTGACCCTGCACGGCGTCGACGCGGACCGCGGCCTGCTGCTGATCAAGGGCGCTGTTCCCGGAGCAGCCGGCTCGCTTGTACTCGTCCGCAACGCCGTCAAGTCCCCAGTCAAAAGTGAGGCGAAATGAGCCCGGCCCAGACGAGCTCCGCTGATTCGGGAGCGCCCGTCAAGCCAACCGATGCCAAGCCGAAGGCCGCCAAAACGGCGGCCGCCAAGACGGCGGCCGCGGGCGCTGCCGCAGCTGCCAGCGGAAATCTTCGACGCCAAGGTCAACCTGCCGCTGATGCACCAGGTGGTCGTGGCGCAGGAGGCCGCGGCTCGGCAGGGCACGCACTCGACCAAGACCCGAGGCGACGTTCGCGGAGGCGGCAGGAAGCCGTACCGGCAGAAGGGCACCGGCCGGGCCCGGCAGGGCTCCACGCGTGCGCCGCAGTTTGCCGGCGGTGGCGTTGTGTTTGGCCCGCACCCGCGCTCGTACGACCAGCGGACGCCGAAGAAGATGAAGGCCGCCGCACTTCGCGGCGCGCTGTCCGACCGGGCCAGGCACGACCGGGTGCACGTGGTCGCCGGCGCTCATCGACGGCGATGCGCCCAGGACCAAGACCGCGCTCGCGGCCCTCGCCGAGATCACCGGGCCCACGGCGCACGTGCTCGTGGTCATCAGTCTAGCGACAGCCTCACCAGGCTCAGCCTGCGTAACGCGTCCGGCGTGCACGTGCTCTCGGAGGGCCAGCTGAACACCAGGGACGTTCTGGTGAGCGACCACGTGGTCTTCACCCAGGAAGCACTTAACGGCTTCGTAGCCAGGACGATCGGGGACGCGCAGCCGACCGACCGTAGCGCTGCTACGCGGACGGCGTCCCGTGCGAAGGCAAAGCAGGAGGACGAGCAGCAGTGAACAAGACGGTCAATCCGCGCGACATCCTGCTGCGCCCGGTTATCTCGGAGAAAAGCCTCCGGCTCGCCGACGAGGGCAAGTACACGTTCATCGTCGCGCCCGACACCCACAAGATCCAGATTCGCCAGGCCGTGGAGGCCACCTTTAACGTCAAGGTCACGGGCGTGAACACGATCAACAGGTCCGGCAAGCGCCGCCGGACCCGCTTTGGCTGGGGCAAGCGCCCCGACACCAAGCGCGCCATCGTCAGCCTCGCCGCTGGCGACCGGATTGAGCATTTCGGCGGACCGGTCAGCTAACCGGCGATTACGAGGAGTTTTCAGCAGATGGCTATCAGAAAGTACAAGCCGACCACCCCCGCCAGGCGGGGAGCGAGCGGCTCCGACTTTTCCGAGGTCACCAGGGATGAGCCGGAGAAGAGCCTGGTGCGCCCGCTGCACGGTCATGGCGGCCGGAACGTCTACGGGCGCATTACGACGCGGCATCAGGGTGGCGGGCACAAGCGCGCCTACCGCCTGATCGACTTCCGCCGGGCCGACAAGGACGGCGTGCCCGCGAAGGTCGCGCACATCGAGTACGACCCGAACCGGACTGCGCGGATCGCGCTGCTGCACTACGCCGACGGCGAGAAGCGCTACATCATCGCGCCGGTCGGTTTGAAGCAGGGCGACCGGGTCGAGAACGGCGTTGGCGCCGACATCAAGGCGGGCAATTGCCTGCCGCTGCGCAACATCCCCACCGGCACGGTCGTGCACGCCATCGAGCTGCGTCCCGGTGGCGGCGCCAAGATCGCCCGTTCGGCAGGGTCCGGCGTGCAGCTCCTGGCCAGGGAAGGCAACCGCGCAACTCTGCGGATGCCCTCTGGCGAGATCCGGCTGGTCGATGCGGCCTGCCGCGCCACGATCGGCGAAGTGGGCAACGCCGAGCAGGGCAACATCAAGCTCGGCAAGGCCGGCCGCAGCCGCTGGAAGGGCCGCAGGCCCACCGTTCGTGGCGTCGCCATGAACCCGGTTGACCACCCGATGGGCGGCGGCGAAGGCAAGACCTCGGGCGGCCGCCACCCGGTCAGCCCATGGGGGCAGCCGGAGGGCCGGACGCGCCAGGCCCACAAGCCTAGCGATCAGATGATCACCCGCCGGCGCAGCAAGAAGAAGCGGTAGGAGCACCCAGCTATGCCTCGTAGCCTTAAGAAGGGTCCCTTCGTGGACGATCACCTGATCAAGAAGGTGGACGTCCAGAACGACAGGGGCACTAAGAACGTCATCAAGACGTGGTCGCGCCGCTCGATGATCGTCCCGGCGATGCTCGGCCACACGATCGCCGTGCACGATGGCCGCAAGCACGTGCCGGTATTCATCACTGAGGCGATGGTCGGGCACAAGCTCGGCGAGTTCGCGCCCACCCGTACATTCCGCAGCCACGTGCGTGACGACCGGCGAAGCCGGCGCTGACGACAGGCCAGCTGACAACCGACTAGCGAACGATACGAGAAGAGCGAGACTGAGATGGAAGCAAGGGCTAAGGCGCGGTACGTACGCGTCACGCCGCGGAAGGCCCGCCGCGTGGTGGACCTCATCCGCGGCATGCCTGCCGACCAGGCGCAGGCGACGCTTGCCTTCGCGCCGCAGTCGGCGAGCGACCCCATCGGCAAGGTGCTGGCCAGCGCCATCGCCAACGCCGGGCACAACAGCCACCTCGACGCCAGATCGCTCGTCGTGAGCCGTGCCTGGGTGGATGAGGGACCGACGCTGAAGCGCTTCCGCCCGCGGGCCCAGGGCCGCGGCTACCGGATCAACAAGCGCACCAGCCACATCACGGTCATCGTTTCCGACGGCGGTGCGTCGACCAGCGCTGCTTCGGGCAGCGGTGCGACCAGGCGCGCGTCGACCAGGCGCGCGTCGACTAGGGACGCGTCCAGCAGGGGTGCGTCGAGCAGGGGTGCGTCGAGCAGCGGTGCGTCGAGCAGCGGTGCGTCAAGGAGCAGGGAGAGGACCCGCTAGTGGGCCAGAAAGTGAACCCGCACGGGTTCCGGCTGGGCATCACCACCGACTTCAAGAGCCGGTGGTACGCCAACAAGCTGTACAAGGACTACGTCGCCGAGGACGTTGCCATCCGGCGGCTGCTTCAGCGCGGCATGGAGCGGGCCGGCATCTCCAAGGTGGAGATCGAGCGGACCATGGACCGGGTGCGCGTGGACATCCACACCGCCCGGCCGGGCATCGTGATCGGCCGCCGCGGCGCCGAGGCTGACCGTATCCGGGGTGACCTGGAGAAGCTGACCGGCAAGCAGGTTCAGCTCAACATTCTTGAGGTCAAGAACCCTGAGATCGATGCTCAGCTGGTAGCGCAGGGCGTCGCCGAGCAGCTGTCTAGCCGGGTCTCGTTCCGACGGGCCATGCGCAAGGCAATGCAGACCGCGATGAAGAGCGGCGCCAAGGGCATCCGGGTTCAGTGCTCGGGCCGCCTCGGCGGCGCTGAAATGTCCCGATCGGAGTTCTACCGCGAGGGCCGGGTGCCGCTGCACACGCTGCGCGCCGACATTGACTACGGCTTCTACGAGGCACGGACGACGTTCGGCCGGATCGGCGTGAAGGTCTGGATTTACCGTGGCGAGGCTCCTGCCACCAGGGCCGAGCGTGAGGCAGCGGCCGCGGCCCTACGGGCTGGCCAGCGGCCGGGCGGCGGCCCCGGTGGCGGCCGGGACTCGGGCCGGGACTCCGGCCGCGACCGTCCGCAGCGCCAGCAGCGCCGCAGGCCCGGCTCGCCGGACGGGACCGACAGGCCAGCCGCGGCGCCGACCGCCGAGGCCGCCGCCGGGCACACCAGACGCCGCCCCGGGCTCTGCGGCTACGTCGGGTGAGGAGGGCTAAGTCATGCTGATCCCGCGGCGGACCAAACACCGCAAGCAGCACCGGCCAGACCGCTCTGGCGTGGCCAAGGGCGGAACCAGGGTGACGTTCGGCGAGTTTGGCATCCAGGCGGTCGAGCACTCGTACGTCACTAACCGGCAGATTGAGGCCGCTCGTATCGCCATGACGCGTCACATCCGGCGTGGCGGCAAGGTCTGGATCACGATCTACCCGGACCGGCCGCTGACCAAGAAGCCGGCCGAGACCCGGATGGGTTCAGGCAAGGGCGCGCCCGAGTGGTGGGTCGCCAACGTGAAGCCAGGCCGGGTGATGTTCGAGCTCTCCGGCGTGCCGGAGCCGGTGGCCAGGGAGGCCCTCCGGCGAGCCATGCACAAGCTGCCGATGAAATGCAAGTTCGTGAAGCGGGAGGTTGGCGAAGCGTGATGTCAAACCGCACAAGCTGCCAATGCTCCGCTCATGAAGGGGCAAAGTTCGTGAAGCGGGAGGTTGGCGAAGCGTGATGTCAAACCGCACAAGCTGCCAATGCTCCGCTCATGAAGGGGCAAAGTTCGTGAAGCGAGAGGTCGGTGAAGCGTGATGGCCAAGGCAATGGCAGCCACTGACCTGCGGACTTCGACCGAAGAAGAGCTGGATGTGAAGCTGACCGAGGCGAAGATCGAGCTATTCAACCTTCGCTTCCAGGCGGCGACGGGCCAGCTAGAGAGCCACGGGCGACTGCGGGCCGTCCGCAAGGAGATCGCGCGCATCTACACGGTGAAGCGCGAGCGCGAGCTCGGCATCGTGGTTGTCGAAAGTGAGGAGTCGGCCGATGAGTGAGGCCACGACCACCGCGCAGGCGCGTGGTTACCGCAAGGTCCGGGAGGGCCTCGTGGTCAGCGACAAGATGGACAAGACCGTCGTCGTCGAAGTCGAGGACCGGGTCAGGCACCCCAAGTATGCCAAGATCATCCGGCGCACGAAGCGGTACAAGGCACACGATGGCGAGAACGCATGTGGCGTCGGCGACCGGGTGCTGCTGATGGAGACCCGCCCGCTGTCAGCGACCAAGCGCTGGCGTGTGGCGGAGATCTTGGAAAAGGCGAAGTAGCAAGAGCCAGCCGGGACAACCGGATGGGCAGGCGCGTGAAGAAGCAGGAGTTGACGTGATCCAGCAGGAGTCGCGGCTCAAGGTCGCCGACAACACCGGAGCCAAGGAGATCTTGTGCATCCGCGTGCTCGGCGGCTCGGGCAGGCGATACGCGGGCATCGGCGACATCATCGTTGCCACCGTCAAGGATGCCCTCCCCGGTGCCGGGGTGAAGAAGGGCGACGTCGTGAAGGCCGTCGTGGTGCGGACCCGCAAGGAGCGGCGCCGCGGCGACGGTTCCTACATCCGCTTCGACGAGAACGCTGCCGTGCTGATCAGGGATGGCGGGGACCCCCGTGGTACCCGCATCTTCGGCCCGGTCGGCCGCGAACTCCGCGAGAAGCGGTTCATGCGGATCATCTCGCTTGCGCCGGAGGTGCTGTGATGGCCGGGACCAAGAAGACCGCGCCGGGTAAGGCGCGCAGGATGAAGATCAGGAAGGGCGACAAGGTCCTCGTGATCGCGGGCAAAGACCGTGGTCGTGAGGGCACGGTGATCTCCGTCCGCCCGGACCGCCAGCAGGTGCTGGTACAGGGCGTGAATCTGATCCGGAAGAACACCAAGGTCAACTACCAGGGTCAGCGTGGCGCCAAGGAAGGCGGCATCGTGACGCAGGAGGCCCTGATCCATGTCAGCAACGTGCAGCTGATCGATCCAGACACCAAGGCCCCGACCAGGGCAGGGTTCCGGATCGATGAGGACAAGAAGGTCCGGGTCTCCCGGGCTAGCGGTAAGGACATCTGATGGCTGCCACCACGACTCAAGACGCTGCTACGGCTGATGGCGCGCAGCGCGTGCCGCCCCGCCTGAAGGAGCGCTACCGCAGCGAGATCCATGACGCGATGTTGGAGGAGTTCGCCTACCCCAACGTCATGAAGGTGCCGACTGTCACCAAAATTGTGGTGAATATGGGCGTCGGCGAGGCGGCCAGGGACGCCAAGCTCATCGACGGCGCAGTCCGGGACCTGACGATTATCACCGGACAGAAACCGGCGGTAGCCAGGGCGCGTAAGTCCATCGCTCAGTTCAAGCTGCGCGAGGGCATGCCGATCGGCGCCCACGTCACTCTCCGCGGCGACCGGATGTGGGAGTTCCTCGACCGGCTGCTGTCGATCGCGCTCCCTCGTATCCGTGACTTCCGCGGTCTCAGCGACCGCCAGTTCGACGGCCGCGGTAACTACACGTTCGGCCTGACAGAGCAGCTGATGTTCCACGAGATCAACCCCGATCAGGTGGACAGGCAGCGCGGCATGGACGTAACCGTCGTCACGTCCGCGACCACCGACGCTGAGGGCCGCTCATTGCTGCGGCGACTCGGCTTCCCATTCAAGGAGAACTAAGCAGTGGCGAAGAAGAGCCTCATCGCCAAGGCCAAGCGCAAGCCAAAGTTCGCGGTGCGTGCCTACACCCGGTGCTCCCGGTGTGGCCGTCCGCGGGCCGTCTACCAGCGGTTCGGCCTATGCCGGATCTGCTTCCGGTCGATGGCGCATCGCGGCGAGCTGCCTGGCATCACCAAGTCCAGCTGGTAACAGCCGCGCAAGCGGCGCACCCGGACGCGCGAGCGTCCGGCAGGAACGACCAACCTGGGCGCGACAAGCGCCCACTGACCACGCCGAAGGTCCCCGGTGTTAGGAACCACAGGGAAACCGCGGCGAGGAGGGCCATCAGGCCATGACCATGACCGACCCGGTCGCAGACATGCTGACCCGTCTGCGCAACGCCAACTCGGCCTACCATGACTCCGTCACGATGCCGCACTCGAAGATCAAGGTCCACATCGCGGAGATTCTCCAGCAGGAGGGCTACATCGCCAGCTGGAAGGTGGAAGACGCCGAGGTGGGCAAGCACCTGGTAGTCGCGCTCAAGTTCGGGCCGACCAGGGAGCGCTCCATCGCGGGCCTCAAGCGCGTGTCCAAGCCAGGCCTGCGGGTGTATGCGCGCAAGGACAACTTGCCCCGCGTGCTCGGCGGTCTCGGAGTGGCGATCATCTCTACGTCCTCAGGCCTGATGACTGACAAGCAGGCGAAGAAGAAGGGCGTGGGCGGGGAAGTCCTCGCCTACGTCTGGTAGGGGAATCAGCTATGTCGCGAATTGGACGGCTGCCGATCGTCATCCCGAGCGGTGTCGACGTCAGCATCAATGGCCGCCAGGTACACGTCAAGGGGCCGAAGGGCGAGCTCAGCGTGGAGGTGACCGCGCCGATCGACGTCCATCAAACCGACGGCGTCATCACCGTGACGAGGCCGAGCGACGAGGGCGAGATCCGGGCGCTGCACGGCCTATCCCGGTCGCTGATCGCCAACATGGTGACTGGCGTCACCGAGGGCTATCGCAAGACCATGGAGATCGTCGGCGTTGGATACCGTGTCCAGGCCAAGGGCCAGGACCTGGAGTTCGCACTCGGGTTCAGTCACCCCGTGCCGGTGACGGCGCCGGACGGGATCACCTTCAGGGTCGAGGCCCCCACCAGGTTCGTGGTGGAAGGCATCGACAAGCAGCAGGTGGGCGAAGTCGCCGCGAACATCCGAAAGCTGCGCAAGCCGGACCCCTATAAAGGCAAGGGCGTGCGGTACCAGGGCGAGCAAGTCCGCCGCAAGGTCGGGAAGGCTGGTAAGTAAGACATGTCTGGCACCAAGACCAGGGCGCACGGCCGGATTACCGGCCGGACCGCGCCGCGTATCTCCTCGCGGCAGCGGCGGCACCTGCGTGTTCGCAAGAAGGTTGAGGGAAGCGCGGCCCGGCCCCGGCTGGTCGTCACGCGTTCGGCCAGGAACACGTTCGCCCAGCTGATCGACGACACCCTGGGGATTACGCTTGCGTCCGCGTCTACGCTGGAGGAATCCATCCGGGGCGCTGACGGCGACAAGAGTGCCAAGGCCAAGCAGGTCGGAGCACTGCTCGCGCAGCGTGCCGTGCAGGTCGGCATCAGCACGGCGGTATTTGACCGCAGCGGCTACGCCTATCACGGCCGCGTGGCCGCGCTCGCCGACGGCGCGCGCGAAGGCGGGCTGGCCCTCTGATGACGAGTCCTGTCATGACGAGCCTCCCAACGACTAGCACAGCAGCGGGCGGCGCGACACCTCGCGCCCAACGACAGAAGAAGAGGAAGAACTGATGGCAGCAACACCGCGGCGCGGCGCCAGTGGCGGCGGCGAACGGCGCGAGCGCCGCGACGACCGCCGCGGTGCAGGGCCGGAGAAGGGCACCGCCTACCTCGAGCGCGTGGTCACCATCAACCGCGTGGCCAAGGTCGTGCAGGGTGGCCGGAGATTTAGCTTCACGGCGCTGGTCGTGGTCGGCGACGGCAACGGGATGGTCGGCGTTGGCTACGGCAAGGCCAAGGAGGTGCCCGCGGCGATCGCCAAGGGCGTCGAGGCGGCCAAGAAGTCCTTCTTCCGGGTGCCGCGGATCGCCGGCACAATCCCGCACACCGTGCAGGGCGAGGAATCGGCGGGCGTCGTCCTGCTGAAGCCCGCCAGCCCTGGCACCGGCGTCATCGCCGGGGGGCCAGTGCGCGCGGTACTGGAGTGCGCTGGCATTCACGACGTGCTGTCGAGGTCGCTCGGCTCGTCCAATCCGATCAATGTCGTGCATGCCACCGTGCGGGCGCTCAAGAGCCTGAACCGGCCCGAGGAGATCGCGGCCCGGCGTGGCCTGCCGATCGAGCACGTCGCGCCCGCCGCCATGCTGAGGGCCCGCGCGGCCGCTGCGACCGCAGGCTCGGCCAGCAACGGCGCAGGTGCCTCGGCCACGGCAGAGACCACCAGCTGAGGCGGAGCGAGACGATGGCAGAGCTGAAGGTCACGCAGATCAAGTCCAAGATCGGCGCCAAGAAGGAGCATCGCGACTCGCTACGCTCCCTCGGGCTGCACCGCATTGGCGACATCGTCGTCAAGCAAGACCGCCCAGAGATCCGCGGCATGATCAAGGCGGTGCGCCATCTGGTCACCGTGGAGGAGGTTGACTAACGATGGCAGACACCGACAACCGCAAGGCTGCCGATCCGGGCGGGCGGTCTGGGCTGAAGATTCACCACCTGCGCCCGGCGCCGGGCGCGCGCACTGAGCGCACCAGGGTCGGCCGCGGCGAAGCGTCCAAGGGCAAGACGGCCGGGCGCGGCACCAAGGGCAGCAAGGCCCGGACGACCGTTCCCGAGTCGTTCGAGGGCGGCCAGATGCCGCTGCACCGGCGGCTGCCCAAGCTGAAGGGTTTCTCCAACGCGCAGTTCAAGACGACTTATCAGGTCGTCAACCTGGACCGGCTGGCTGCGCTCTACCCAGACGGCGGGGCCGTGACCCCGGAGAACCTCGCCGCCAATGGCGCGGTTCGTGCGGGCGAGCTAGTCAAGATCCTCGGCCAGGGCGAGATAACGGCGGCACTGCAGGTCAGCGCCCACGGTTTCTCGGCCTCGGCCCGCGCGAAGATCACCGCAGCAGGCGGAACTGTTACTGAACTGTGAGATGACTGCCGCCCTAAGTCATGTCCGGGCCAGCTTAGACTCCGCTGGCCCGGACTTGCGTGCGGTCGGCACCATGCACGCTGCATGGCTATCGGACCCTCATCGGCACGTTAGACTTCGGCGAGCACTCCGCCGCCTAAGCAGGGGCGCAAGCTGGCGACTAGCGGCGCTTGTCCCGCGACAGGAGCGGCAGATGATGTTGAGCTATCGAGTAGGGGACGGCGCATGCTGACCGCGTTCATCCGGGCATTCCGCACGCCCGACCTGCGCAAGAAGCTGCTCTTCACGGTTTTCATCCTTGCCGTCTTCCGGCTTGGATGCTCGCTCCCAACGCCCGGGGTATCCGAGGCCGCGGTGCGGATCTGTGAAGGCGCGGCATCCAAGGTCGGCCCGCTGCAGCTGGTGAACCTGTTCAGTGGCGGCTCGCTCACCAAGCTCAGCGTCTTCGCGCTTGGCATCATGCCTTATATCACGGCGAGCATCATCTTGCAGTTGCTGGCCGTCGTGATCCCCCGGCTGGAGGCTCTGCGCCAGGAGGGCCAGACCGGGCAGGCGAAGATCACGCAGTACACCCGATATCTCACTATTGCGCTGGCGATCCTCCAGTCCACTGGCATCATCGCCCTCGCCAGGTCCAACCAGCTGATCCCCGGCTGTACCGCGACTCTGATCCCGAACCCGTCGGTCTTCACGATCGCGACCATGGTCATCATCATGACGGCCGGGACCGCTGTGATCATGTGGCTCGGCGAGCTCGTTACCGACCGTGGCGTCGGCAACGGCATGTCCGTGATGATCTTCACCCAGATCATCGCCGTCGTGCCCGGCCAGCTCGGCCTGATCCTGTCGACCAAGGGCGTCTTCGTCTTCAGCCTGGTACTGGTCATGGGGGTGGCGATCATCGCCTTCGTGGCACTGATGGAACAGGCGCAGCGCCGGATCCCGATCCAGTACGCCAAACGGATGGTCGGACGGCGGATGTACGGCGGCACGTCGACGTATATCCCGCTCAAGGTCAACCAGGCTGGTGTCATCCCGGTCATCTTCGCCTCATCGCTGTTGTACATCCCCCAGCTCGCGTCTCAGCTATTCGGGCACAACGCGACCAGCGGCTGGGCGCAGTGGGTCAACACAAACCTGGTGATCAGCGACAAGCCTGCATACGCGATCTCCTTCTTCGTGCTCATCGTCTTCTTCACGTACTTCTACGTGTCGATCACCTTCAACCCGACTGAGGTGGCCGACGGCATGAAGAAGAGCGGAGGCTTCATTCCCGGCATCAGACCCGGCGGACCGACCGCCGGCTATCTCAGCCATGTGCTGAGCAGGCTGACTGCCTCTGGCTCGTTGTACCTGGGACTGGTGGCGCTGATACCAGTGATCGCGATCGGCGAGCTCGGTGCGACCGCCCAGTTCCCGCTCGGCGGCACCAGCATCCTGATCATGGTGGGCGTCGGCCTCGACACCGTGAAGCAGATCGAGAGCCAGCTCCAGCAGCGCAACTACGAGGGCTTCCTGCGGTAGTGCGAGTCGTCCTCGTCGGGCCCCCCGGTGCGGGCAAGGGGACACAGGCCCAGTTCATAGCCTCGCACCTGTCGATACCGAAGATCTCGACAGGGGACATCTTCCGGCACAACGTGAGCACCGGCACCGAGCTCGGCCGCCAGGCGAAGGCCTTCATGGATCGGGGTGACCTGGTACCAGACGAGGTGACCATCGCGATGGTAATCGCGAGGCTTCAGGAGGACGACGCACAGAGCGGCTTCCTACTCGACGGCTTCCCCCGCAACGTCCCGCAGGCCGAAACGCTCCGGAAGCTGCTGGCCGACTGGGACACCAAGCTCGACATCGTGCTTGAGCTTGTCGTCGACGACGACGAGGTCGTCCGGCGTCTGTCGGGGCGCCGGACCTGCCGAGTCTGCGGGCGGATCTGGCACGTGCTCTTTGAGCCACCCGCCAGGCCGGGCCTGTGTGACGACTGCGGCGGCGAGCTATTCCAGCGCGACGACGACCGGGAGCAGACCATCAGACACCGGCTCGACGTCTATGCCGAGCAGACGCGGCCGCTAATCAGCTTCTACGCCGACGACGGCATCCTCCTCGGAGTTGACGCGACCGGGCCGGTCGAAGAGATCACCGGCAGAGCTATGGCTGCCTTGCGCCGGTTCATCACCTGAAACGCGCGCTGTGCTGGCGAGGTACCGTGAAAGTCATTGCACCGGAGGCTTAATGCGGCTGAGACGGGACGACCCGATCGAGGTGAAGACACCAGACCAGCTCGCGATCATGCGCGAGGCAGGACTGGTGACCGCGGCGGCGCTCCGTGCCGTCACCGATGCCGTCGAGCCCGGTATCACGACGGGAGAGCTCGACGCCATCGCCGAGCGGGAGATCCGGGCTGCCGGCGCTGTGCCGTCCTTTAAGGGTTACTTCGGATTCCCTGCCACCATCTGTACCTCCGTCAACCAGCAGATCGTGCACGGGATCCCAAGCTCCGAGCAAATAGTGCGAGACGGCGATGTGCTGTCCGTCGACTGCGGGGCCATCGTGCGCGGCTGGCATGGCGACTCGGCGCTGACCATACGCGTGGGCACGGCAGGCGATGGCGGACCGTACAGTCGCGAAGATCTGGCAGGCCTGCTGCATGCCTGTGAGCTCGCGCTGTGGCACGGGCTCGCGCAGGCAGTGCCGGGCCGCCGCCTAACCGACATCTCGCATGCGGTCGAGCAAGCCGCCCGCGGCGTCGGGCAGTACGGGATCATCAGGGAATACACCGGCCACGGCATCGGGACGCGGATGCACATGGATCCGCCTGTCCCGAACTACGGGCGCGCAGGCCGCGGCCCTGTGCTGCTGGCCGGCATGGCCCTCGCGATTGAGCCGATGCTCGTTCTTGGCAGCCCTCAAACTGCGGTGCTGGACGACGAGTGGACAGTCGTGACCGCTGATGGCAGCTGGGCTGCTCATTTCGAGCACACGGTCGCTATCACCGAGGACGGGCCGGTCGTCCTCACAGCCGAGGACGGCGGTGCCGCAGGCTTCGCCGCTCTGCGAGCTGGGCAGACCCGGCCGCCTGAGCAGGTCGGGGCCACCGGGCCAACAGTGGGAGCCGAGGGGGCGCACGATGGCATATGACCCTAATATCCGGGCTTCTGACTCTGACCGGGACCGGGCGGCCTCGCTGCTGCGGGAACACCACGCGGCCGGCCGGCTGACGGCTGAGGAGTTCAGCGAGAGGCTGGACCACGCATTTGCGGCCAGGACAGTCGGCGAAATCGACAACTTGCTCAAGGACCTGCCGGGCATCGACTTGTACAGGCTGCCCGACGCCGCGCTGACTCGGCAGCCACGCCAGCGCCAGCGTCCCCGGCCTAGTTCCGGCCGAGGTTCGCAGGCGTGGCTAGCGGCCTGGGGCTGCTGGTTCACCGTCAGCCTGGTCTGCTTTGTGATCTGGGGGCTGACCAGCGCGCCCGGCTATGTCTGGCCCCTGTGGGTGGCTGCACCCTGGGGCGCGGTTCTGGCTGGAAGCTGGGTGACAGCCCGCGCAGTCCGGGGTGCAGGTGGCCACAGTGGCATTGGCGGCGATTCGGGCCGATCACAGCTGCCGCGCGGTGATGAGGATCTGCCGGGCAGGCGAGGCACCTGAGCCTCTAGGCGGCGGTCCAGCCGGGCGCTGCACTCCCGGAATATACTGCGCTCGGTCCTGGTTACACTCCATGATCATCCGGCTGCCGGGCTGGGTTCGCGTTGTCAGCGGACCTGAAGTAGACTTCACACGGCCCATGAGCTGTTGTCAGGGTGCGGGGTTTACTGCCGCGCAATGCGACCTCAGTCAGCCGGGCCGTCCGTGTTCCTGTCCGAGTGCAACTGCAGTTCCAACGTTGCTGCACCTGCGCAGGAGCCCATGCCATCCGCTCCTACTGGGATCGGGCGGCCGGGTCCCAGGGCAATCAGGCCTGAGCACGCGGACGCAGATCAGCCAACCACAAGCGGCAAGCTTGCTGACGACAGCAGGCTGGCCAGACCAAGTAGCGAAGCGCGGAGGGCATGGCCAAGAAAGACGGCGCCATCGAGATCGAGGGAACGGTCGTGGAGTCGCTCCCGAACGCCTTTTTCAGGGTGGAGCTGGACAATGGGCACAAGGTCCTGGCCCACATCAGCGGCAAGATGCGGATGCACTACATCCGAATCCTGCCCGATGACCGGGTCGTCGTGGAGCTAAGCCCCTACGACCTCAGTCGTGGGCGGATCGTCTACCGGTACAAGTAAGAACGAGCAAGGCGCGGTCGGCCTGAACACCGTCGGCGCCACAGGAAGAGACCAGGCAATGAAGGTCAAGCCGAGTGTGAAGAAGATCTGCAGCAAGTGCAGGATCATCCGCAGGCACGGCCGGGTCATGGTCATCTGCTCTGACCCGCGGCACAAGCAGCGTCAGGGCTGAGGCACTGCTCCGGGCGACAACTAAATAACTCACGCACCGCAATCCGCTGCCGGTAAGCCGGCAGCGGAGCACCCCCGGACGGAGGCCGGGGCGCGTCCGGGCAGGGACGCGGGCGGCGCGCAGGACCTCCGCAGAATGAGAAGGAGCACTGCCCACGATGGCACGCCTCGTCGGCGTCGACCTCCCGCGCGACAAGCGGCTTGAGGTCGCACTTACATATATCTATGGCATCGGCCGTACCCGGGCTTTCGCGACGATTGACGCGACTGGCATCAGCGGCGACACCCGAGTGCATCAGCTCTCAGATGACGACGTCCTCCGGCTGAGGGACTGGATCGAGGCCAACTACAAGGTCGAGGGTGACCTGCGCCGGGAGGTGCAGGCCGACATCCGCCGCAAGATCGAGATCGGCTGCTACCAGGGCATCCGGCATCGTCGCGGCCTTCCTGTGCATGGTCAGCGGACGCAGACCAACGCGCGTACCCGCAAGGGCAAGAAGAAGACAGTGGCCGGCAAGAAGAAGGCCGGCAAGAAGTAGTCCGCTGCAGCGGCCCGCGCATATCGCGCCGGCACCGCGCAGCTGGTCCGACCACCTCAGCAAGCAAGGAGCAGAATGCCTCCGAAGGGCCGCACCGGCGTCAAGAAGGTTCGCCGGAAGGAACGCAAGAACATCGCCCACGGGCATGCGCACATCAAGAGCACGTTCAACAACACGATCGTCTCGATCACCGATCCCGGTGGCAGCGTGATCTCCTGGGCTTCGTCCGGGCAGGTTGGCTTCAAGGGATCACGCAAGTCGACTCCGTTCGCCGCACAGATGGCCGCCGAGGCCGCTGCGCGCCGGGCGATGGAGCACGGCATGCGCAAGGTCGACGTCTTCGTGAAGGGTCCTGGCTCGGGCCGCGAGACCGCGATCAGGTCGCTTCAGGCGACCGGGCTCGAAGTCGGCTCAATCCAGGACGTCACACCGGTCCCGCACAATGGCTGCCGCCCGCCTAAGCGGCGCCGGGTTTGAGGAGTTAGCAACATATATGGCTCGATACACCGGTGCGGACTGCAAGCGCTGCCGCCGCGAGAAGACAAAGCTGTTCTTGAAGGGCTCCAAGTGTGACGGCCCCAAGTGCCCGATCGAGATCCGGCCGTACCCGCCGGGCGAGCACGGCCGGAACCGTCCCAAGGAGAGCGAGTACCTGCTCCAGGTCCGCGAGAAGCAGAAGGCCAAGCGGATCTACGGCGTGCTGGAGAAGCAGTTCGGCAACTACTACGAGGAAGCGGCCCGTAAGCGCGGCAAGACCGGCGATGAGCTGCTCCAGATCCTGGAGACCCGGCTGGACAACATTGTCTACCGGGCCGGCTTCGCCAAGAGCCGGGACATGGCCCGCCAGCTGGTCAACCACGGACACATCCTCGTCAATGGCAAGAAGGTGGACATCCCCTCTTACCGGGTCGGCGAGAACGACATCGTCGAAGTTGCGCCGAAATTCCACGGCCTGACCCCATTCGTCGTGGCCAGGGCTGAGGCGGGCGAGCGCACGCCGCCGGCCTGGATCGAGGTCATCCCGGACAAGATGCGGATCCTGGTGCACACCCTGCCGGTGCGTGCCCAGATCGACACTCTGGTCCAAGAGCAACTCATCGTCGAGTACTACTCGAAGTAAAGACAGGCCTGACGGCCAACAACGTAGGCGACGGCCTACGGCGAAGATCCGGGCGCGACGCGGCCGGGCAGCACAACACAGGGGCCGGCCGGGACGCGGCCGGGCCCGAACCGTCGGCGGCCACCCGTCGGCGGAAGGCGCGACTGTCATATAGCGGGCAGCGCGGAAAGGGAGAGTCATGCTTATCGCACAGCGTCCCGGCCTCGCCGAGGAGCAGGTAGACGAGTTCCGGTCCCGGTTCGTCATCGAGCCGCTCGAGCCCGGTTTCGGGTACACCATCGGCAACTCGCTTCGGCGTACTCTGCTGTCGTCCATTCCCGGTGCGGCTGTGACCAGCATCCGCATCGAGGGCGTCCTCCACGAGTTCTCCACGGTGCCGGGCGTCACGGAAGATGTCACCGACATCATCCTGAACCTCAAGAGCCTGGTCGTTTCCTCCGAGCACGACGAGCCGATGCACATGTACCTGCGCAAGCAGGGCCCAGGGCCGGTCACGGCAGCGGACATCGCCCCGCCGGCTGGCCTCGAGGTGCACAACCCCGAACTGCACATCGCCACGCTGAACAGCAAGGGCAAGCTGGAGATGGAGCTCACAGTCGAGCGCGGGCGCGGCTATGTGTCCGCTGCGCAGAACAAGCAGCCGGGCCAGGAGATTGGCCGGATCCCGATCGACTCCATCTACTCACCGGTGCTGCGCGTCACCTACAAGGTCGAGGCCACCCGTGTCGAGCAGCGGACCGACTTCGACAAGCTCATTCTCGATGTCGAGACCAAGGCCAGCCTGCGACCGCGTGACGCGGTGGCCAGCGCCGGTAAGACGCTGGTCGAGCTGTTCGGCCTGGCCAGGGAGCTGAACGTCGATGCCGAGGGCATCGACATCGGCCCGTCGCCGACGGACGCCGCACTCGCTGCCGATCTCGCGCTGCTGATTGAGGAGCTGAACCTCACCGTTCGGTCCTACAACTGCCTCAAGCGCGAGGGCATCCACACGGTTGGCGAGCTCGTCGCCCGCAGCGAGCAGGACCTGCTGGACATCCGCAACTTCGGCGCCAAGTCGATCGAGGAAGTCAAGCAGAAGCTCGTCGACATGGGCCTCACCCTGAAGGACTCGCCGCCCGGATTCGACCCGGGCTCGGCGGCCGACAGCTACGGGGCCGACGACGAAGACGATTACGTCGAGACCGAGCAGTACTGACAGGCCAAACCGCCTGCCGGTACTGTGCGCTAGCCAGCAGTGATGTGTGACAGCAGTGATGTGTGACAGTCGTGATATGCGACAGTACTGAACCGGGAGAATCCTTCGATGCCCACGCCCACTAAGGGCCACCGACTTGGCGGCAGCCCTGCCCATCAGCGGCACATGATGGCGAACCTGGCCACCGCACTGTTCGAGCATGGCAAGATCACGACGACCGAGGCCAGGGCGCGCAGGCTGCGGCCGCTGGCCGAGCGGCTGATCACGTTCGCCAAGCGCGGAGACCTGCACGCACGGCGCCAGGTGCTCACCGTCGTCACGGACAAGACGGTCGTGCACAACCTGTTCGCCGAGATCGGGCCGAGCTTCGCCAGTCGCGAGGGCGGATACACCCGGATCACTAAGGTCGGGCCTCGCAAGGGCGACAACGCTGCGCTCGCGGTGATAGAGCTGGTGCGCGAGGAGGCGGAGCCGAAGACGCGCCGCCGCCGCGCTCGCCGCACTCCCGCCACGGCCGCAGCGGGCAGGTCGGGCCGCGGCCAGGCCGCGGTCGCCACCGAGACCGAGGCGCCAGCGCCGGCCGAAGTCGCTGACACCGACACTGAGGCTCCCGACGACGTCGAGGTCGTGGACGACGCCGAGGTAGCGGACGACGCCGAGGTAGCGGACGACGCCGAGTCTGATGTCGCAGACACTGCGGACACCGAGGCTGCGGACACCGAGGCTGCGGCCAGTGATGAGCACCCGACCGACGAATAACGAGGCAGTTGAGGGCGAGCCCGGCCGGCTACCACCGGCCGGGCTCGCCTCGCTTCGGCTCCGGATCGACTTGTCCTACGACGGCTCGGCCTTCCACGGCTGGGCCACTCAGCCGGGCCTGGCCACTGTCCAGCAGACGCTCGAGGAGGCCCTCTGGCGCGTGCTGGGGCTGCCGGAGCCACCCGCCCTGACGGTGGCCGGCCGAACGGACACTGGCGTGCACGCGCGCGGCCAGGTAGCGCACGCTGACGTCCCGGCGGCCAACTGGACGGCGGCGGCCGGGTCCGCGGCCCGCCGGCTCGGCCGGATCCTGCCGCCCGAGATACGGGTTGCGGCCATCAGACCCGCACCGGACGGGTTCGATGCCAGGTTCTCGGCGGTATGGCGGCGGTACTCCTACCGGGTCTGCGACGACCCCGCACTGGCCGATCCGCTGCGACGGCACGACACCCTCTGGTACCGCCATGGGCTCGACCTCGGCCGGATGAACGGCGCGGCGTTGGCTTGCCTAGGCGAGCATGATTTCGCCGCGTTCTGCCGCAGGCGAGAGGGCGCGACCACCATCCGCGAAGTGTTCCGGCTGGACTGGGCCCGGACCGATCGCAGCGTGGCTGTCGCGACCGTGGTCGCCGACGCCTTCTGTCACAACATGGTCAGGGCGCTGACAGGCGCGCTCCTGTCGGTCGGCGACGGCGCCAGGCCACCGGAGTGGCTCGGGCAGGTCCTGGCGGCGGGCCAGCGCGATCCGGCTGTCCAGGTGGCGCCGCCGCATGCGCTGTGCCTGGAGGAAGTCGGCTATCCCGAGCCGGACGCGATGGCAAGCCGCGCTGCCGCCGCGAGGCGGACAAGAACACTTCAGACAGGGAACGGGGCCGACTGACGATCTGCGCTCAAGGCGTCCCGGTCAGCATCCGATTGGTGAGGCTGACATTCGCGGTGTGCTGCAGCAACTCGGTCATGAACTGCTCGACTGTCCTGAGCTGCGCGCCCGTCCGCGGCTTCCGCAGATTAGTGAACTCGGCCCAGATCAGGATGAGGTAATGGCCCTTGGCCGCAGCTTCCTCGATGCCCGTTCCCTGCCCGATTTTGGTGGTGGCGCCGTGCGGACCGGCGAGCTGGCTGATGAAGTCGTTCGCGTCGGCGGCCCGCGCTAGGGTCGTCGCCGCCTTGGCTGTGCTGAGGTTGAGCACGCCGATCGTGCCCATGACGCCCTGCGATGACGCGAGGTACGTCGCTCGCACGACCTGGTTGCAGCCGGCTGAGGCGATAGCCGACTGGATGCGAGACCCGACGAGCTCGGCAGCGCAGCCGGTGCCTTTCTTTTCCGCCGTCCGCACGACACTCGCGCTGCCCGCGGTGAACGTGGCTGGATACAGCTCACTCATGCTGAGCGGCGTCGGATCGGCCTTGCGAGACGCAATGTGCCCGTAGGGGCCGAGGCTCGGGCTGGGCGACGCGCTCACGCTCGCGCTCCTGGCGGGCTTGCGCGCCGCTGAGTTGGCGCCCTGAGGACTGCCCGACTTATGCAGCACGGCGTAAGAAAGCGCGACGCCAGCGGCGATCACGAGCACGACCGCGGTGACCACGGCCAGTCTGACGCTGGCTGGACGCTTTCGGCGCGGCTTCTGCCCTGCTGGTCGTGTCGAATCGTCGCGGCCCGCCGACCGTCCAGCACGTCGTTGCGACCGCGGAATCTGGTTCGGGCCTGTGTGCGCGCCGCTATGGCCGCGGGCACTGCGGCGGTCCGGTTCGGCGGCCTTATCCGGCCCACCGCGGTCCGCGTCGCCAGCGAGGTCGGCCACGTTACGGAAATGGCTGCCCGAGTCGCGCCCCGCCGTGCCGGGGGCCGCCGTGCCGGGGGCTGCCGTGCCAGGGAATGCGGGGCCGCGCCCTGCCGTGCCGAGGGCCATGGTGCGGTGGGGGAGAGCCGCAGTGTCGCTGGCGTCCGCACCCGCGCGGCCAGCGGGCGCTGCGGGATCGCGGTCCGGCCGCGGCGGCGCCGTCCAGACACCCGTCGCACGGCCGTCGCCGGCGGCCTGCCAGGTCTGGGTCGAGGTCACGTCCGCGGCAGGGTCACTGACGGCCAGCATCGGGTAACCGGGTTCGGCGGCAGACCCGGGGCCCTGGGCGTAATAGCGAGACGTGGGCGGCGCGTCGGGCGTAGCCCCCTGCCTGGATAGCTGCGGGTACGGCTGGCTACCGGGACCAGCACCGGGAGCGCGGCCGTCCGGGTTACCTGGATAGGCCTGCCCGGGCGAACCCGGATCTCCGACATGGGCCCGGTCCGGGCCGGTCCGGCCCAGGCCTGGCCGGACTGCGGCCGGGGCACCAGGCGTGGCGTGCGGTCCCGACGTCCTGCCCGGCTGGGCGCGGGGCGGCAGGCCTGCTGCCGGGCCTGCCTCGGCGGCCGGGCGCTCGTCGGCTCTCGGACGATTCCACGCCGCGAATTGGCCCGGCGGGTACATCGGCGGCGGCTGACCAGGGACTGGCGGGTAGCCGCGGACCGGCCCTTTCCCTGCGGCGCCGTCTGCTGCCGATCCGTACCAGCTGGTCCCAGGGCTGCTCGGCCGGGGTCCGGCCGGAGCGCTGTCGGACGACTCAGGCCGGCTCGCGTCGTAGCCAGGGGCGAACACCGATCCGGCTGCTGGCGGCCGTCCAGCTCCGCGATCTCGGCCTAGCACCTGGTCGCGCCGACGGGTGCCTCGCTGGTCTGCACCGTCGCCGGGCGGGTTACGCATGCCGTCGAGCGTAGCGCCCTGCGGCGTAGCGTTCGGCTGGTCTGGGCGTTTCCGCCCGGCCGGGAGCGCACGACGGCATCCGATGAAGTCTGTCGCAACAGGTCAGGAAGCCGTCTCGCTTTGACCGCTACAGGTAACGGCCGGTATCCTGCTGAGGCGTCCATGCGTACTGGCATGCCCGCCGAGCCACGGTGTTCGATGAAACAGTGGCAGGTGAGCTGCAGCTGGTACCTGCGGATTCCCGTGCCAAGGCAGGATATGTCCCCGGCGCGGGCCAGGATTCAGGACTCACACGCGAAGGCTTATGACTGTGCGCACTTTCAGCCCGAAGGCCGCTGACATCCAGCGCCAATGGCACGTCATCGACGCATCTGACGTCGTCCTTGGCCGGCTGAGCTAGCCAGGTGGCTGTGCTGCTGCGCGGCAAGCACAAGCCGATCTTCGCGCCGCACGTGGACACGGGCGACTTCGTCGTCGTCGTCAACGCGGCCAAGGTGGCCCTGACCGGGACCAAGCTTCACGACAAGATGGCCTACCGGCACAGCGGCTACCCGGGCGGGCTGCGCGCCATGTCCTACGCCGAGCTGATGGCCAAGAGCCCGGAGCGCGCGATCGAGAAGGCCGTCAAGGGCATGCTGCCAAAGAACGCCCTCGGCCGTCAGATGCTGCGCAAGCTCAAGGTGTACGCGGGCCCGGAACACCCGCACGAGGCGCAGCAGCCGGTGCCCTTCGAGATCACGCAGGTCGAGCAGGCCGGCGCCGCCAGGTAGCGCGACTGGCCGTTTCCAGCTGGCCGTTTCCAGCTGCCCATTTCACAGCCAGGCAAGAGTCAAGCGGAAGTACGAGGAAGACAACGTGGCCGAGTCCACCGAGACGCTGGAGACAGGACCTGAGGCCGACGCGGCCGAGGAGAACCTGTCGGAGTACACCACCCAGACGGGTGATAACCAGCAGCCGAAGCCTGCCGCGCGCAAGCCGGTCGTGACCGGCAAGGCGCTGGGCACGGGCCGCCGCAAGGAGGCCATCGCGCGAGTGCGCATTCAGCCGGGCACCGGCCAGTGGAAGATCAACGACCGGTCGCTCAAGGAGTACTTCCCGAACAAGGTGCACCAGCAGCTGATCAGCGAGCCGTTTGTGACGCTGGGCGCCGAAGACCAGTTCGACGTGGTCGCGCGCATCGACGGCGGCGGCGTGAGCGGCCAGGCCGGGGCGCTCCGGCTTGGCATCGCCAGGGCCCTGATACTGGTCGACCCCGACAGTCGCCCCACTCTCAAGCGTGCCGGATTCCTGACCAGGGACGCCAGGGTCACCGAGCGCAAGAAGGCCGGCCTGAAGAAGGCCCGCAAGGCGCCGCAGTACTCCAAGCGCTAATCGCGCCCGCCACCACGGCACGGAGGATTCTGGCGGGTATGGGAGAGCTTTTCGGCACGGACGGGGTCAGAGGCGCCGCAGGGCGTGAGCTGACCGCAGGGCTCGCACTAGCTCTGGCTGCGGCTGCCGCCACCGTGCTGGGAGATGCCAGATCTGGCCGCGTCGATGCGGGATCTGTGGATGCGAGATCCGGAGATCCGGGATTCGCCGACGCCGGCACCGCCACGTCGATGGAATTCGGGCTCGCCGAGCTTGGTCCGCCTCGGCCTAGGCCGGTCGCGGTGGTCGGCCGTGATCCACGTGCATCTGGCGAGTTCCTCGAGGCAGCCGTCGTCGCCGGCCTGGCCGCGAGCGGCGTCGATGTCATTCGGCTCGGGGTGATGCCCACGCCCGCCGTCGCGCACCTGACCGCGGCCCTGGACGCGGACTTCGGCGTGGTGCTGTCGGCGAGCCACAACCCGGCCCCTGACAACGGGATCAAGTTTTTCGCACGAGGCGGTATGAAACTGCCCGACGCCGTCGAGGACAAGATCGAGACTCGGCTCGCAGGTCTGAGCGGCGCCGCTGCGCTCGCGCACGGGCCGGCTGGTGTGCCCGACAAGGGATTCGGCCGGGTTACCGACGCCGCGGATCAAGGCGAGCGCTACATCACGCACTTGCTCAGCACCCTCCCGGTCGCTCCAGGCCATCCGGGGGCTCCGCTGGCCGGGCTGCGTGTCGTGGTGGACTGCGCTCATGGCGCCGCGGCGGCCTTCGCGCCCGACCTACTCCGGCGGGCCGGCGCCGACGTCATCGCCATCGGAGCCGAACCCGACGGACTCAACATCAATGACGAGGTCGGCTCGACGAACCTGGCGGCGCTTTCGGCTGCGGTCGTCGCGACTGGCGCGGACGCCGGCATCGCGCACGACGGCGACGCCGATCGCTGCCTGGCTGTTGACGCATCCGGTCGGGTGATCGACGGGGACCAGATCCTGGCGGTGCTCGCGATCGCTCTCAAGGCTGAAGGCCGCCTGGCCGGCGGAACCGTGGTCGCCACCGTCATGTCGAACCTCGGGTTCCGGCACGCGATGCGCGCGGCAGGCATCGATGTGGTCGAGACGCTGGTCGGCGACCGGTACCTGATCGCCGCAATGCTGGACGGGAAGTTCGTGCTCGGCGGCGAGCAGTCTGGTCACATCATCATGCTCGACCATGCCACGACCGGCGACGGAATGCTGACCGGCTTGCACCTGCTGGCCGAGGTGGCACGACAGGGCCTGCCGCTGGCCGACCTGGTCAGCGTCATGACTCGGTATCCGCAAGTCTTGATCAATGTGCCAAGCGTCGACAAGGCACGCGTCGCGGGCTCGGCGGCTGTCCCGGCGGCGGTCGCGGCCGCCGAGGCTGAGCTGGGCGAGTCCGGCCGGGTACTAGTCCGGCCCAGTGGCACCGAGCCGGCCGTGCGGGTGATGGTCGAAGCCGCCGACGCGGCTCAGGCTGAGCGCCTCGCCGGTCACCTCGCCGACGTCATCAAGGACGTCGGCTAATCCATCGCAACGCGTCCGGCCGACCGAGGCCCGGCTAGCCATGGCAGGCTTGATGCATGATCGTGGGCATCGGCGTCGACGTGGCCGAGATCGCGCGCCTGGCGGCGGCACTGGACCGAACGCCCGCGCTTGCCGACCGCCTGTTCGCTGAGAGCGAACAGGACCGGCCGATTCAGTCGCTGACGGGCTGCTTCGCTGCGAAGGAAGCGGTCGCCAAGGCGCTCGGCGCCCCGCCGGGCCTGCGCTGGACCGACGTCGTCGTGAGCAACAACGAGGCCGGCAGGCCCGAGCTGAAGATCACTGGCACGGTCGCTGCCGCCGCCGCCAGGCTCGGGGTGACCGACTGGCATGTGTCGATCAGTCACGATGCGGGCATCTGCGTCGCCATGGTGGTGGCAGAGCGGTGAGAAACGCGCACACCGTCGCGGACGTGCGCGCGGCCGAGCAGGCACTGATGGCGAAGGTGCCAGCGGGTGCGCTGATGCAGCGCGCCGCGGTTGGTCTCGCGGGCATCTGCGCGAGCGTTCTGGACCGGGTCTATGGTGCGCGCGTTGTCGTGCTGGCGGGCAGTGGCGACAACGGCGGCGATGCCCTCTACGCCGGTGCGCGGCTGGCTGGCCGGGGCGCCCAAGTCATCGCGATCGCTGCCGGACCCCGGCTGCACGAGGGTGCTACCGCAGAGTTGCTTGCCCAGGGCGGCCGGGTCGTCGCCGCGACGAGCGGACTAGCCGCCAGCAACCCTAGCGCCGACTTCCACGCCAGCCTCGAGCACGGCCGCGGCGCCGCCGCCCGCGAAGGCCGCGGTGCGGGCGCGAAGCAGAGCAGCAGTGCAGACGACGGCATCGCGGCGGAGGCTCGGTGGGCGATCGCCGCAGCCGACATGGTCATCGACGGGCTGACTGGCATCGGCGGCCATGGCGGGCTGCGCGAGCCTGCGGGAGCGCTGGCGCACTTGACCGCGAATGCCCGTCGGGACGGCGCCCTGGTCATCGCCGTGGACCTGCCGAGCGGCATCGACGCCGACACCGGCGAAGTTACTGGCATCGCGATCCAGGCCGACGTCACCGTCACCTTCGGGACCATCAAGCCAGGGCTCCTGATCGATCCCGGCGCGGAATGCGCTGGCCCGGCTGAGCTGATCGACATCGGTCTCGGCCCGTATCTGCCCGAGCCCGCAGTTATCTCCCTCCAGGCAGCGGACGTTGCCGCGATGTTCCCGCATCCGTCAGCCGAGTCGGACAAGTATCGCCGCGGCGTGCTCGGCCTCGTGGCGGGCAGCGAGCAGTACACCGGCGCGGCCGTGCTGTCCGCTGGCGGTGCGATCAAGGGTGGCGCGGGCATGGTCCGCCTAGTGTCGGCTGCGCCCGCCATCGGCGTGGCACGGCAGCACTGGCCCGAAGCAGTTCTCACGACCTACGACCCAGACCGAGCCGACGAGGCAATCAAGCAGGCAGGTCGCGTCCAGGCCTGGGCGATCGGCCCTGGGATCGGCACCGGGGACACGGCTCATGCCCTGCTGGCCGCCGTCCTGGCCACCGACGTGCCCGTGCTGATCGACGCGGACGGCCTCACGGTGCTGGCCGCACACCGGGAACTGCTGCCGCGGCGGGGTCCGACCCTCATCACACCGCACGCGGGCGAGCTTGCCCGGCTCCTGACGGCCGACCGGTCCGACATCGAGGCCCGGCGGCTGCATTATGCGAAGGCTGCGGCGGCCCAGCTCGGCATCACCGTCCTGCTGAAGGGCTCCACGACGGTCATCGCCGAGGCCGACGCGGGCCGCTCGGTGCGGGTGAACTCGACTGGGTCCAGCTGGCTGGCGACGGCCGGGTCCGGCGACGTACTCTCGGGCCTGGCCGGCTCGCTGCTCGCTCAGGGCCTGGACCCGCCCGATGCCGCCGCCGTCGCCGCCTACTTGCATGGAATGGCGGCGCGGCTGGCCGCCCGTGACGCCCCGATCGGCGCGAGCGACCTGCTGACCGCGATCCCCGCCGCCATCCGGGCGGCGACAGGCATCGAATAGACCGGGAACGGGCCCGCGTGCCCCCGTGCCGCCAGCAGTCCGCTGCCTATTGCCGTTCTGACCGACCACCCAGGTAGCGGCTGAGGAACGTGTCGGCGGCGGCGTAGAACCGCAGCCGGTTCTCGGGCTTGGCGAAGCCGTGACCCTCGTCCGGGAACAGCATGTACTCGTGGTCAATGCCAGCCTTCTCCAGCGCCGCGACGATCTGCTCCGACTCCGCCTGCTTGACGCGCGGGTCATTCGCGCCCTGCGCGATCAGCAGCGGGATCCGGATCTGGTCGGCACGGGAGAGCGGTGACCGCGACCACAGGAAGTCCTGGTCCTTGGCCGGATCGCCGACCCGGTTGTGGAATTGGGCGATGAGGGGTGCCCAGTACGGCGGGATGGTCTCGATCAGCGTGATGAGGTTCGACGGCCCGACTATGTCGACGGCACAGCAGTACAGGTCCGGCGTGAATGCCGCGCCCGCCAGCGCGGCGTACCCGCCGTACGAGCCGCCGACGATCGCCACCCGGGCGGGATCCGACCAGCCACGGCTGATTGCGTGGGCGACGGCATCGCTGATGTCGTCCTGCATCTTGTTGCCCCACTCGCGGTCGCCGGCGTTGATGAACGCCTTGCCGTAGCCGGCCGAACCGCGGAAGTTCACCTGGATGCACAGGTAGCCGCGGTTAGCGAGCCACTGAGCTTCAGGGCCGAAGCCCCAGGTGTCGCGTGCCCACGGCCCGCCGTGAACAAGGAGCACGGTCGGGAGGTCGAGCCTGTCGATGCCTGGCGGGAACGTCAGGTAGCCGTTGATCGTGAGCCCGTCACGGGCCTGATAGGAGAACGGCTCCATCGGGGCGAGCTCATACCTCGAGAGCTCGGGCTGGTGCTCGAAGAGGAAGCTGCCGGCGCCGGTCGCGGTGTCGTAGGCATAGAACGAGACGGGACCTGCGTCGTTGGTGAAGGAAATCAGCCATACCCGGTCGGCGTCGTCGGCGTCGGCGAATACCGGGTCGCCAGGGTGCAGAGCACGGATCGCCTCCAGGTGACCGGCGACCGACGGGTCGAGCACGCGATACTCCGACCTGGCCTTCAGTACTGTCACGATCTGCGGCTCACGGGTACCTGGATTCACCCGGACGTCGCTGACGTCCGCTTCCGGATCAGCGGCTAGCACCTCGCTGCTGCCGGTCCGCAGGTCGATCCTGACCAGCGCGCCGGCCTCCGCGTCCACCGAGGAGACCAGCAGGAGCGAGTCGCCGTCGGCGCTGAAGCAGACCGGGCCGGTCGTCAGAGAGTCATCCGCCGGGATGGTCAGGACCGTGCGCCACTCTTCGCTGTCGGCGCTGTCGCGGACCAGCAGCACCATGGAACCGTCTGGCTGCGGCTGGAGCGCGGCGCGGACGGCCAGCTGCGCGTCGGCGAGCATGCCGATGAACCCTGGGTTGGTGAGCTCCTTGCTCAGCTCGCCAGTGGCCAAGTCGAGTCGATAGACGTCATGCAGCTGCTCGTTGTCCTTGTTGAGCCCGATGAGGATCTCGTCCGGGAAGTCTTTCTCGGTCGCGATCAGCTGAGTCTGCACGCCGTCGAACGGCGTGAGATCACGGCGCTGCATGGTCGCGAGATCAACGTCGTGCAGGCGCCAGTTCTCGTCGCCGCCGGCGTCCTGGAGGTAGAGCAAGTGGCGGCCGTCGTGGGCCCACGCGAACTGCCGGATGCCCCGGTCAGTGTCGTCGGTCACTACCTGCGCCGCGCCCCAGTCGACGCCCTCCGCTGAGCCGATAGGGGCGAGCCACACGTTCAGGACGCCGTCGTGCGGAGCAATCCAGGCAAGCTGCGTGCCGTCCGGAGACAGGCGCGGGCTGACCCGCTCCGGGTTGCCGAACAGGATTGTCAGCGGGATCAGTTGCGACATGTCGGAATGCCTATCACGCCTCCGCTGACGTTGGCGACGCGGGCGTCGCCTCCGGGCGACCTGGGGATCAGTGGCCAGGGCCTGGACCAGGGCGGCGCCCTGACCTGGAGAGCGGCCTATAGCTGCGCAGACTGGGGCGCTCAACCTGGCAGACTGGATGGCATGGACGGTCATCCGGAAGCGGTCATCGACCTGGACGCGATCCAGGCCAACGTGGCTGCGCTCTGCAAGCATGTCGGGGCCGCTCAGGTCATGGCCGTCGTCAAGTCCGAAGGCTATGGCCACGGCATGGTGGAGACGGCGGCCGCTTCGCTGGCCGGAGGCGCGACCTGGCTGGGCGTCGTGCACGTCGCCGACGCGGTCGCGCTGCGCCGGGCCGGCTTTGCGGTACCGGTGCTGAGCCTGCTCGGCAGCCCGGACGCGCCGCACAAGGACGCGATCCGGCACGACGTGGATTTGACCGTCGGCACGGCCGCGCTGGTCGATCAGATTGCGCTGGCCGCCGAGGGCGCCGGCAAGCCAGCCCGGCTCCATCTGGAAGCCGACACCGGGATGAGCCGCGGCGGCGCGACCGCGGACGACTGGGCTGGCCTGGTTCACGCGGCGCTTGCGGCCGAGGCGGCTGGCCTGGTCCAGGTCGTTGGCTTGTGGTCGCACTTCGCCTGCGCCGATATCCCGGGGCACCCGTCGATCAGCACGCAGCTAGCAGCGTTCCGGGAGGCCGTTGACTTCGCGGAGCGGGCAGGCGCCCGCCCCGAGGTGCGCCACATGGCCAACACGCCGGCCACGCTCACGCTGCCGCAGGCCTACTTCGATCTGGTCCGGCCCGGCGGCGCCGTCGTCGGCCTGTCCACGCTGCCCGGCGGCGCGCCCTCCTGGCTGCGGCCCGCCATGACGCTGCGCGTCCGGCTGATCCAGGTCAAGCGCGTGCCCGCGGAGACTGGCGTGTCGTACGCGCACCGGTACATCACCGACCGCGAGATGACGCTGGGGCTGGTACCGCTCGGCTACAACGAAGGCATACCGCGGCACGCCACGAACAAGGGCTGGGTCTTCCTGCGGGGCAGACGATTCAAGATCGCGGGCACTGTCAACATGAACCAGATCATCCTCGAGCTTGGCGACGAGCCCGCCGATGCTGGCGACGAAGTGGTGCTGTTCGGGCCCGGCGACCGCGGAGAGCCGACGGCGCAGGAATGGGCGGACCTGCTCGGCACGCTGTCCTATGAGATTGTGACCCGGTTTACGGGTAAGGTGCCGAGAACTTACTCTGGAGTAACAGCGGCCGAGGATGACGCTGCGGCCGGGAACAGGCCGATGCTCGGCCCGGACGGGAGAACCGATGGCCAGGTGGCGGCGGCTTTCTAGCGTCGCTGGGCTGGCTACGGGGATCGCGGCGGCTTCCGCCGGCGCGGTCATCGCCGCAGAAAAGGTGGCCGTGGGCCGCATCCGGCTGCGGCCGGATCCGGCCAGGGACGAGCCGTTCGGCGAGCTGCGCGGCCGTCCGGTCGAGGTCGTGGCAGACGATGGCGTCGCGCTGCACGCTGAGGTCTGCGGGCGGGACGATGCGCCGGTCACGATCGTGTTCTGTCATGGCTACACGCTCAGCCAGGCGATCTGGCACTACCAGTGGCGGGACCTGGAGTCCGACTACCGGCTCGTGCTCTGGGACCAGCGCAGTCACGGCAGGTCCGGCCGCAGCGACCCGGCTCACGTGAGCATGGACCAGCTCGGTGCCGACCTGGCCGACGTACTGGCCGCGACGGTGCCGCCCGAGATGCCGGTCGTGCTCGTCGGGCACTCGATGGGCGGCATGACGATCATGGCGCTCGCCGCGCAGCAGCCGCGGCTCTTCGGCCCGAAGGTCATCGGCGTGGTGCTGATCTCGACCGCGGCGCACCTGGTGGACGCGACGGGCTGGTTGCCAGCGCCGCTGCGCCCAGTCGTGCGCTGGGCCGGACCCTCGCTGGTGCGCGGATCGGCCCACGGCCGCCGGGCGGCCCTGACCGAATGGGTCCGGGCGACGGCGGGAGATCTGGCGTTCCTGTCGACGAAGTTCTTCGCGTTCGGTGATCCGGATGTCAGTCCGACCGTCGTCGACTTCCTCGAGCGCGTGATCAGGGCCACCCCGATTGAGGTCGTGGCGGACTTCTATTCGGCGCTGCTCGAGCATGACGAGCGACTGTCGCTCACTACCGTGGGCAGGGTTCCGGCCCTCGTCATCGCTGGTGAGGAAGACCGGCTGATCCCGGTCGACCACGCGACCCGGCTCGCCGACGCTATTCCTGGTGCGACTCTCATGCGCGTGCCCGACTCAGGGCACATGGTCATCCTGGAGCGACCTGAGGTCGTCACCGAGGCCATAGCCGACTTCACAGAAGCAGCGTTGGACGAGGCGCGGACCAAGCGGAGGCCGGCATGAGGGCCGACGTCGACTCGGACGGCCCCGTGCCGGGCATCGACAAGCAGGTCGTCGTCGCGACCCGAGACCAGATGCGCACGCTCGGCACGCGGCTCGCCGGACTGCTGCGGGCCGGCGACCTTGTCCTCCTGTCGGGGCCGCTCGGGGCCGGGAAGACCACGCTGGCCCAGGGCATCGGTGCCGGCCTCGGCGTGCGCGGCCAGGTCACATCGCCGACGTTTGTCATTGCCCGGCTCCACCCGAACCTGGTCGGCGGCCCTGACCTCGTACATGCCGATGCCTACCGGCTCGGCAGCCGGGCCGAAGTGGATGATCTGGACCTGGACGCGGACCTGGCGACGTCCGTCACGGTCGTCGAGTGGGGCGAGGGCCTCGTCGAGGACCTGGCGCCGAGCTTCCTGGCAGTGGAAATCCGCGCTGACGGTGAGGCGACGGCTATGGACGCGGAGGCGGTGCCAGCGGGCGAGGTCGCCGCCGACATCGACGTGCCGCGGACCGTACACATCCGGGCATGGGGCGACCGCTGGCGCGGGCCCGCGGCTGCGACCGCGATCACGGTGGCGCTGGCCGAGCGGTCCTGACTGGGCGGTCGTGACTGGCGGTCTTGATGGGGCGGTCGTGATGAGGCGGTACTGACCGCCGTGCCGAATTGTCCACCCAGCACTCTTCGCGCTACTACACTTCGGGTCATCCAGCTTGTCATGCCGTGGTAACCCCGCGGTCCTGATCCGCCTAGCCAGGAGGCGCGCCGTGGCTCAGCAGGGCTCTCCGCCCGGTCGCCATTCGCGGGGTCCCTACCCAGGCGACGCGCCTTACAGCGACGAGATTCGCCAGGCCGACGAGACTCCCTACAGCGGCGGTATGCCCTACACCGGCGATGCACCTCTGGACGAGCGAGAGCCGGCGGCCGAGCCTAGCTTGCGCCCCGACCGGGGCTCACGCCCCGACGGGACCTTGCGCCCGCACCGGGGCTTGCGTCCGGATCAGTCGCGCCGCCCGGACCGCCAGCGCCCCGGCCGAGGGGGATGGCAGCAGCTCGACCCCTTCGGGCCAGGACCCGACACCGATACCGACCTACCGCCCTGGGCAGGTCCGGTCGGCTATCCCGCGCGGCCAGCAGTCACGGTAAGGCGGCCAGCCACCTCGCGTCGCCACGGCGACGAGGACAGCGGACCCGCTGGCGGCGCTGCCGAAGACGCGGAAGAGGCGCCGGTCACGGCCGAGCAGGCGACGCGCTCTGGCCGTCGCCGTGGTCGCGCCGCCGCGACGAGGTTGCGCAAGTCACGTCGCCGGGTTTACCGCTGGTGTGGCGTTGCGATCGTGGCCTGCGTCGTCGCGGCCGGGATCACGCTGTTCGTCACGCACCACTCGCCCAAGCCCGTCCCGTACGTGACCTCCCTTCAAAATGGCGAGTTCACGTCGGTGCCCAGCGCGTGTGGCAGCGTCAGTACACAGGTGCTCAACCAGTTCCTGCCGGGGACAGGCCGGACCTCGACGAGCGAGCTAGCCAGTAGCACCGACAGCCAGTGCAGCTTCACCGTCGACTCCAAGCCGAACTTCCTCGTGCTGGAGGTGCAGGCGCAGTCGTATCAGCCGTTCGCGGCCGCGACAGGCGACGGCAGCGCCTCCGCGAACGCCCAAGACAACTTCGCGGTCGTCCAGCAGAACCTCGCCCACCCGGCGCGTAAATCGCCGCTTCCGCCGGCCCAGATCAGCACCGTGACTGGCCTCGGCCAGCAGGCGTTCATAGCCTTCCAGCACGAGCACGTCACCGCCATCGTCACCGACGTCGTGACCGTAGTCGTGCGGGAGCGGAACGTGGTCATCTCGGCGAGCATGTCGGGGCAGGAGTCGGGGCACGGGTTCGGCCCCGTTGCGCTGTCGACGCTGGAGGATGGAGCCAAGGCCGCCGCCAAGGCGATGCTGGCCAAGGTGATGACTCAGCCGACGGCCTGACGGCCAGCGGCGGCCGCCGGCGCTCCGGCCAGCGAGGGCGGAGCCTTTCGTCCGCCAGGAGTCCGGCCCGGCATCGTCCGGTCACGACCACCCGGCCGCCGTCACTAGGCTGGTCAATCGTGCTGCTGCTCGCGTTTGACACCGCCACCTCGGCGGTGACCGTCGCTCTGCACGACGGCGTCGCCGTCGTGGCGCAGGAGTCTGCCCTCGACGCACGCCGGCACGGCGAGCTGCTCGCCGTCTTTATTGACAAGGTCCTGCGCAACGCCGGGGCCGGCCGCTGTGACCTGACCGGCGTCGCCGTGGGCACCGGGCCAGGCCCGTACACCGGGCTGCGCGCGGGCCTTGTCACCGCTCGCGTGCTCGCCAGCGCGCTGCAGATTCCGGCCGATGGCATCTGCTCGCTTGACGTGATCGCTGCCGACGCCCAGGCCGCGGCGGCCGGGTCCGAATACCTCGTGGCGACCGATGCGCGCCGCCGCGAGGTCTACTGGGCCCACTACACCGCCGCAGGCGAGCGCGCCTACGGTCCGCATGTCAGCCCTCCCGCCGAGCTGCCCGCCGGGCTGCCGGTGGCTGGCGAGGGCGCAGCGCTCTACCAGGAGCTGGCTAGTCAGCCCCTCGCGCCGCGTTACCCGTCTGCGGCTCGCCTCGCCGCCCTGGCCGCGGCGCGTCATGCGGCAGGCGAGAGACCGGGTCTGCTCGTGCCCCTCTACCTGCGCAGACCCGACGCCCGTGAGCCAGGCAAGCCCAAGCGGGTCACACCGTGAGCCAGGTGCAGTTCCGCTCGATGACCACGGCGGACCTGGATAGCGTGCTGGCGCTGGAGCTGGACCTCTTCGGCGAGGAGGCCTGGTCGCGGCAGATGCTCGTCGGCGAGCTAGGCCAGCAGCCGGCCAGCCGCTACTACCTGGTGGCCGAGCAAGACGGTGGGATCGTCGCATACGCCGGGCTGCTGGCGGCGGGCAATCAGGGCGACGTGCTGACCATTGCCGTGGCGACCGCCCGATGGGGCCAGGGCATCGGCTCAGCGCTGCTGGAACGGCTGCTGGCCGAGGCCAGGCGGCGGGGTTGCACTGAGGTATTCCTCGAGGTGCGGGCCGATAACGAGAGAGCGCAACGGCTGTATCGCTGGCGGGGCTTCACGGACGTCGGCATCCGCCGGGCTTACTATCAGCCGTCAGGCACCGATGCGATCGTGATGCGGCTGGATCTCCGGCAGACTGCGAGCAGCGGAAGTGAGGCGTCGTGATCGCCCCCCTCATCCTCGGCATCGAGACGTCGTGCGACGAGACCGGCGTCGGCCTTGTACGCGGTCACGAGCTACTCGCCGATGCAGTTGCCTCGAGTGTTGACGAGCACGCGCGCTTCGGCGGCGTCGTGCCCGAGGTCGCCAGCCGTGCGCACCTGGAGGCCATGGTGCCGACAGTCGACCGAGCGCTGGGCAAGGCGGGCGTCCGCCTGTCTGACGTCGACGCCTTCGCAGTGACGGCCGGGCCGGGTCTGGCCGGTGCGCTGCTCGTTGGCGTCTGCGCGGCCAAGGCCTACGCGCTCGCTACGGGCAAGCCCCTCTATGGCGTCAATCACCTGGCCGCGCACGTGGCCGTTGACCAGCTCGAGCACGGCCCGCTGCCGGCGCCAGCCATTGCGCTGCTGGTGTCAGGCGGCCATTCGTCGCTGCTGCTGGTGCCAGACGTGGCCACCAAGGTGGTGCCGCTGGGTTCGACCATCGACGACGCTGCGGGCGAGGCCTTCGACAAGGTGGCCAGAGTGCTGGGCCTGCCGTTCCCCGGCGGGCCGCACATCGACCGAGCCGCTACGGCCGGGAACCGGGCCGCGATCGCCTTCCCGCGCAGCAAGTACTCGGACGGCACCAGCGATTTCTCTTTCTCTGGCCTGAAGACGGCGGTCGCGCGGTGGGTTGAGGCGCGCGAGGCGGCCGGCGAGCCAGTGCCGGTCGCGGACGTGGCTGCATCGTTCTCGGAGGCGGTCGCGGATGTGCTGACCAGGAAGGCGATTGACGCCTGCCGGGCGAACGGCGTGCAGCACCTCGTCATCGGCGGTGGCGTCGCGGCGAACTCCCGGCTGCGCGCGCTGGCGCAGGAACGGTGCGACGCGGCCGGAGTGCGGCTGCGGGTGCCGCGGCCCGGCCTGTGCACGGACAACGGCGCGATGGTGGCCGCGCTCGGTGCTGAGCTCGTGGCCCGGGGAGTGCCGCCCTCGCCGCTGGAATTCCCGGCCGACTCCTCACTGCCGGTGACCGAGATTACCGCGGCCTAGCCCAGGGCATTGACCCCGTGTTGACGTGCCGCCAATGGGCGGGCTACTCTGCGGAACTGGCACTCGGTAAGGTAGAGTGCTAACACGACAAGGTTGGTCTGACACCCGCGACGGCAGGCCGACATGGTCGACTCTCTAATTCAGCTAGCCCTTTCCGGAGGGGGAGGTCAGATCGTGACGACCGCCACCAAGGTTGTTCTAAAGCCGCTCGAAGACAGGATCGTAGTGAGCCCGCTCGAGGCCGAGCAGACCACTGCGTCCGGCCTGGTGATCCCCGACACCGCCAAGGAGAAGCCCCAGGAGGGCAAAGTCCTGGCTGTCGGTCCTGGCCGTTACGACGACGCCGGCGTCAAGCGCGTCCCACTGGACGTCAGCGTTGGCGACGTCGTGCTGTACAGCAAGTATGGCGGCACCGAAGTGAAGTATCACGGCGAGGAGTACCTAGTGCTCTCTGCCCGTGACGTGCTCGCGATCATCGAGAAGTAGCGAGCGGAGTTTTACGCGCGGGCCTGGCCCGCGCCGGGCTGGCGGCTGCCTGCCCGGCACCGCCCCGGCTCGGCTGCGGCACGCGGAGGAGACTCCAGCGGTCCGCGGCTCGGTCCGGGGCGGTGGCGTGAAAGCCACGATTTACCTACATCCGCAGGACCGATCCTGCGCACGAGACACTGGGGTACCAGATGGCCAAGAGCCTAGTATTCGACGAGGACGCACGGCGCGCTCTCGAGCGCGGCGTGAACCACCTTGCGGACGCCGTCAAGGTGACGCTCGGCCCGCGAGGCCGCAACGTCGTAATCGACAAGAAGTGGGGCGCGCCCACTATTACCAACGACGGCGTGACCGTCGCGCGCGAGATCGAGCTGGAAGATCCGACCGAGAACCTTGGCGCGCAGCTCGCCAAGGAGGTCGCCACCAAGACCAACGACGTGGCCGGTGACGGCACCACGACGGCGACGGTGCTGGCCCAGGCGATGGTCGCCGAGGGCCTGCGCAGCGTGGCGGCTGGCGCCAACCCGATCGCGCTCAAGCGCGGTATCGACGCCGCCTCAGCCGCGGTCGCCGAGCAGCTGCTCAAGTCGGCCCGTGACGTGGAGGAGCGGAGCGAGGTCGCCAACGTGGCGACCATTTCCGCGCAGGATGCCAAGATCGGCGAGGTCATCGCCGAGGCCTTCGACAAGGTTGGCAAGGACGGTGTCATCACGGTCGAGGAAGCCCCGACCATGGGCATCGAGCTGGAGTTCACCGAGGGCATGCAGTTCGACAAGGGCTACATCTCGGCGTACTTCGTCACCGACCCCGAGCGGATGGAGGCCGTCATCGAGGACGCCTACATCCTGCTGAGCGCCGGCAAGATCTCCTCGATGGCGGACTTCCTGCCGCTGCTGGAGAAGATCGCGCAGATCAAGAAGCCGCTGCTGGTGATCGCCGAGGACGTCGACGGCGAGGCCCTCTCCACGCTGGTGGTCAACAAGATCCGCGGGCTGCTCAACGTCGTCGGCGTGAAGGCTCCGGGCTTCGGTGACCGGCGCAAGGCGATGCTCGAAGACATGGCCGTGCTGACCGGAGCGCAGGTCGTCAGCGAAGAAGTTGGGCTCAAGCTCGACCAGGTCGGCCTTGACGTTCTCGGGCAGGCCCGTCGCGTCGTGGTCACGAAGGACGACACGACGATCATCGACGGGGCTGGCGAGCAGTCCGCGGTCGAGGACCGGATCCGGCAGCTCCGGGCCGAGATCGAGAACACCGACTCGGACTGGGACAAGGAGAAGCTCCAGGAGCGGGTCGCGAAGCTCGCGGGCGGTGTTGCCGTGCTCCGGGCCGGCGCCGCGACTGAGGTCGAGCTCAAGGAAAAGAAGCACCGCCTCGAGGACGCTATCTCGGCGACCAGGGCCGCCATCGAGGAAGGCATCATCCCCGGCGGCGGCGCCGCGCTCGTCCAGCTGGCTGTCCAGCTTGGCGATCTAGGCAAGAAGGGCGACGAGGCGACCGGCGTGCGGATCGTCCAGCGGGCACTGTCCGCTCCGGCCCGGTGGATCGCTGAGAATGCCGGGGTCGAGGGTGGCGTGGTTGTCGGCCGCATTGCGGAGCTGCCGTTTGGTCACGGCTACAACGCCGCGACGGGCGAGTACGGCGACCTGATGGCGCAGGGCGTCATCGACCCGGTCAAGGTGACTCGCTCGGCAGTGCAGAACGCCGCGTCGATTGCCGGCATGCTGCTGACCACCGAGGTGCTCGTCAGCGAGAAGCCAGAGCCGGAGACGGCCGGGTCCAATGGACACGGGCACGGTCACCAGCACTGATCCTGGCGCCATCTGGGCCAGTAGTACGGGACGAGCCTCGTCACCCGCGCCTTCGGGCGCTCGGTGGCGGGGCTCGTTTGTGTGCTACCCCGCTGTGCTCCGGGACGGCCGGCGTCCGCGGGGTGCTACGCGGGCTTGGCAGCCGCCTCTGCAGCCGGGACGGCAGGCGTCCGCGGGGTGCTGCGCGGGCTTGGCAGCCTCCGCCCGGCTCGAGGCACTCTGGCCCGAGGGCGGGTAGCTGCAGGCTGACCTGGGCCACGGTTACGCCCGCTGCGCACCCCGCGGACGCCGGCCGTCCAACTCTTTGGCCCAGCACGTCTGGATCACATCCACTTGGGCCACGGTTACGCCCGCTGCGCGCCCCGCGGACGTCGGCCTCCAACGCTGTAGCCGAGCGCTTGGATCACATCCTGATATGACCGTTCTTTTGGTTAATCAGTACTTGATTATTAGGCAGCGCATTAAATCTATGCCTACTGGTTTATTTAAAGGGCGGCCGCCAATACGGCGAGTAGTCGGTTAATAACGCGTGGTAATTACTTTACCTGCGTATCGGCGTGACACATCACTGTGACCATTCCGTTGCCTATTTTGATGTTGCCTTTACTCCTTGCATGGGGAATCACGGCTCTGTACAGACCGGCACGTGAAACCGCCGCTGAGTCAGGGGGCCCTGGTGGAGTCGCAGCTAGATGGGACCAGCAACACCAACATGGGCATGCTGGCCGAGCTAGCCGTAGGGGGCCAGCCCGCCGCAATCGATACCTTGCTGCGACAGATCAGGCCAATGGTAGTCCGCTATTGCCGAGCTCGCCTGAGTCGCATTTCCGGGCATTACCACGCGGCCGATGACGTCGCTCAGGAAGTTTGCATTGCCGTTCTTTCAGCCCTGCCGCGATACCAGGACATGGGACGCCCATTCGCGTCATTCGTCTTCGGGATCGCCTCGCACAAGGTGGCTGACGCGATGCGCTCGGCTGCCCGCTTGGCGATCCCCACCGAAGATCTGCCAGACGGGCCGGACGATCGGCCAGGGCCCGAAGAGACCGCCGTGGCTTACTTCGAAGCGGAGCGGGCGCGAGCACTGCTGGCCAGGCTGCCGGTGAACCAGCGCGAGCTGCTGGTGCTACGCCTGCTGACCGGGCTATCGGCCGAGGAGACCGGCCACGCCCTCGGTATGTCCGCAGGCGCGGTGCGCGTGGCGCAGCACCGCGCGCTGGCCCGGCTCCGCGCCATGGTGATCGAGGAGTCCATGGAATCCATCGCCTAGTTCTCCGCGCCCATCGGCGCGGTCCAGCGGTCCGTCCCCCCGTCAGACGGATCGCGGCCTGCCAGGGACATCGGGATCCCTGCTCCCCCGTGGTAGGGATCCCGGCCCTGGCAGGAACCGTCGCCACATTTCCCGTCGGAGGTGCAGTTTGGCGCCCGGCTTGCGGCTTTTGGGTGCACGCGAGCCGTGAAATGTCAGTGGTCCATGATCATCAGCTAGGCGCAATATGAATGAGCCGGGCATTTCGGGCGCACTAGGCGGCCGGCGAGTGCTCGGCGGGGCCGTAGCTTCCCGCGTCCACGGCTGTCGGCCTGTCCCGGCTGATCCGGCGGGACCGGTCATTAGGATGAAGGCATCCCAGATCCCGGAAACGGAACGTGAGATGAACGACGAGAAGTTCGGCCCGCCCGCCCTGACCTTCGACGACGTTCTGCTGCTGCCAGCTCATTCGGCGCTAATGCCGAGTGAAGCCGACACGACTGCCCGCCTGACGCCGCGGCTGTCGCTGCGGATCCCGCTGCTCTCGTCGGCCATGGACACGGTGACCGAGGCGCGGATGGCCGTCGCTATGGCCCGCCAGGGAGGCGCCGGGGTCCTGCACCGGAACATGTCCGTCGAGGAGCAGGCTCAGCAAGTCGACATGGTCAAGCGCTCCGAGGCCGGCATGATCACCAATCCGGTCACGTGCGGTCCGGACGCCACGGTCGCCGACGTCGAGGAACTGTGCGCGCGCTACCGGATCTCCGGCGTCCCCGTCACCGACGAGGACGGAGTCCTCCTCGGCATCGTCACCAACCGTGACATCCGGTTCGAGTCCGACCATCGTCGCCGTGTTGCCGAGGTCATGACGCGGATGCCGCTCGTCACCGCGCCCGTCGGGGTCGGCAGGCCAGCGGCGCTCAGCCTCCTCAGCAGCAACAAAATTGAGAAGCTCCCGCTCGTGGACGAGGCTGGCCGGCTGACGCGGGCTTATCACGGTCAAGGACTTCACCAAGAGCGAGCAATTCCCGAACGCGACGAAGGACGCGGAGGGCCGGCTGGTCGTCGGCGCGGCTGTCGGCGTGGGTGAGGACGCCAAGCGTCGGGCACAGGCGCTGGTCGAGGCTGGCGTGGATTTCCTGGTCGTGGACACCTCCCACGGCCACGCCCAGGCCGTCCTGGACATGGTCGCCCAGGTTAAGGGCAACTCGAGGGTCGAGGTCATTGGCGGCAACGTGGCGACGAAGGCTGGCGCCCAGGCCCTTATTGACGCGGGTTCGGACGCGGTGAAGGTGGGTGTCGGGCCCGGCTCCATCTGCACGACGCGGATTGTGGCCGGGGTCGGTGTGCCACAGGTGTCGGCTATCTACGAAGCATGGCTCGCTTGCCGGGAGAAGAACGTGCCCGTCATCGGCGACGGTGGCGTCCAGTACTCCGGCGACATCGCCAAGGCGATCGCCGCGGGCGCGGATACGGTCATGCTCGGCAGCCTGCTCGCGGGATGCGAGGAAGGGCCCGGCGAGCTGGTGTTCGTCTCCGGCAAGCAGTACAAGCTGTACCGGGGAATGGGCTCGCTGGGCGCGATGCGCAACGCCGAGCGCGGCAAGTCCTACTCCAAGGACCGGTACTTCCAGGACGACGTCCTCCGCGAGGACAAGCTGGTGCCGCAAGGCGTGGAGGGCCAGGTGCCGTACCGCGGTCCGCTGTCCTCCGTCGCCGATCAGCTTATCGGCGGCCTGCGCGCCGCCATGGGGTTCTGCGGCGCGCGGACGATCGCCGAGCTTCAGCAGGCGCGGTTCACCCAGATCACGGGCGCGGGGCTGGTCGAGAGCCATCCGCACGACATTCAGATGGTCGCCGAGGCGCCCAACTACGGCGGCCGGCGAAGCTAGAGCTGGCGCCTAATCCTGGCTGCCAGGCTTCAAGGCCTAAGCAGGGGCGCCTACGCAGGGGCGGGAGAGAGCAACGTGACCGTTGTAGAAATCGGGCGTGGCAAGAGCGGGCGACGGGCGTACGCGCTCGATGAGATCGGGATCGTCCCCTCCCGCCGGACCCGGCATCCCGAAGAGGTGTCCATTGCGTGGCAGATTGATGCCTACCGGTTCGAGATGCCGCTGGTCGTGGCTCCCATGGACAGCGTTGTATCGCCGGCCACTGCGATCGCCATCGGCCAGCTCGGCGGCCTGGCGACGCTGGATCTCGAAGGGCTGTGGACCAGGTTCACCGATCCCGAGTCGCTCCTGGCCGAAGCCGCGGAGCTTGACGATGAGGCGGCGACCCGCCGGCTCCAGCAGATCTACGCCGAGCCGATCAAGGAAGACCTGATCGGCCGGCGGATCGAGGAGGTCCGCGCGGCAGGCGTGATCAGCGCCGCCAGGCTGTCGCCGCAGCGGACGGTCCGCTACTACAAGGCGGTCATCGACGCTGGCGTCGACATCTTCGTGATACGCGGCACGACCGTGTCCGCCGAGCACGTCTCGGGTACGGCTGAGCCGCTCAACCTCAAGCAGTTCATCTACGAGCTCGACGTACCCGTGATCGTCGGGGGCTGCGCGACGCACACGGCGGCGCTGCATTTGATGCGAACCGGCGCAGCAGGCGTGCTGGCCGGCTTTGGCGGTGGTTCTGGTCACACGACGGCTGCTGTACTCGGCGTGGCGGTCCCGATGGCGACGGCGATCGCCGACGTCGCCGCCGCGCGTCGGGATTACCTCGACGAATCCGGCGGGCGCTACGTGCACGTCATCGCCGATGGGGGAATGACGCGCAGCGGCGACATCGCCAAGGCGCTCGCGCTCGGTGCGGACGCGGTGATGGTCGGATCGCCGTTCGCGCGGGCCACCCAGGCGCCCGGCCACGGCTACCACTGGGGGAGCGAGGCACACCATGCTGACCTGCCGCGCGGCGCCAGGGTCAAAGTGGGCACGGTCGGCACCCTGGAACAGATCCTGCACGGTCCCTCCACCGTCGCCGATGGCTCCATGAACCTCATGGGCGCCCTCCGCCGGACGATGGCAACCTCGGGCTACTCCGACCTGAAGGAGTTCCAGCGGGTGGAGGTCGTGGTGACACCCAGTGCGACGCCGCGCTGACATCCGGGTCTGGCCTGGCGCCCGTAGCGGCGGCCAGCAGGCCGGAAACGGCCAGCCTGCCAGCAGCGATCCGGCACGCGCGACGACGCGGCTGGGCCCGGCCGAGCGCACGGCGGCGCTGGAGGCGCTGGCGGGCAGGGAGCTTCAGGTCCTGGTCGTCGGGGGCGGCGTGGTCGGCGCGGGGGTCGCGCTCGACGCCGTCACCAGGGGCCTGACAGTCGGGCTGGTGGAGGCCAGGGACTTCGGATCGGGCACGTCCTCCCGCTCCAGCAAGCTCATCCACGGCGGCCTGCGCTACCTCGAGCAGCTCAACGTCGGGCTGGTGCGTGAGGCGCTGAGCGAGCGGTCGCTGCTGCTGCAGCGGCTCGCGCCGCACCTGGTACACCCGGTCTCGTTTCTGTTTCCTTTCACCCATCACTGGGAGCGCGAGTACGTCGGCGCGGGCGTGACCGCTTACGACGCGCTCGCACTTTCCATGGGCCAGACCCGCGGCCTGCCCGGCCACCGGCAGCTCACCCGCCGCGGTGCACTCCGGCTCGCACCCGCGCTCAAGCGATCTTCCCTGACCGGGGCGCTGGTGTACTGGGACGCCCAGGTTGACGATGCCCGTTACGTCACGACACTGGTCCGGACGGCGGCCGGCTATGGCGCGCATGTCGCCTCCCGCACCCAGGTCACCGGGTTCCTGCGGGAAGGCGAGCGTGTCACCGGCGTCCGTGCCACCGATCTCGAGACCGGGAACGGGGTTGAGATCCGTGCGCAGCAGATCGTTAACGCGACGGGTGTCTGGACCGATGAGATCCAGGAGATGGTCGGCGGCCGCGGGTCCATCAACGTCCGGGCCTCCAAGGGCGTGCACCTGGTCGTGCCGCGCGACCGCATCCACTCCACGACCGGGATCATCCTGCGGACGCCGGTAAGCGTCCTGTTCGTCATCCCCTGGGGCCGGCACTGGATCATCGGCACGACCGACACGGACTGGTCGCTGGACAAGGCCCACCCGGCCGCGAGCCGCGCCGACATCGACTACGTGCTTGGCCAGCTCAACAAGATCCTGGCAGTACCGCTGACGCGGGATGACGTGGAAGGCGTGTATGCCGGCCTGCGCCCGCTGCTGGCCGGGGAATCAGAATCGACGTCGAAGCTGTCGCGCGAGCATACGGTCGCCCACCCCGTTCCGGGACTTGTCCTGATCGCAGGCGGCAAGTACACCACCTACCGGGTGATGGCGCGCGACGCGGTGGACGCCGTCGCGCATGGCCTGGACGGCAAGGTGGCGCCGTCCTGCACGGACAGCGTGCCGCTGGCGGGCGCTGACGGCTTCATCGCGCTGTGGAACTCCAGGCACGCGCTCGCCCGGTCCTCCGGCCTGCACGTCGCCCGAATCGAGCACCTGCTGCACCGGTATGGCTCGCTCATCGGCGAAGTACTCGGGCTCATCGCGGCCGACCCGAGCCTGGGTAAGCCGCTGGCTGGCGCCGACGACTACCTGCGCGCGGAGGTCGTCTACGCCGCCTCACATGAGGGCGCCCGTCACCTCGACGACGTGCTCGCGCGCCGCACCCACGCGTCCATCGAGACCTGGGACCGCGGCCTCAGCGCAGCCGAGGAAGCCGCGACCCTCATGGCCGGCCCGATGCGCTGGAAATCCCGCCAGGTCGCCCGCGAACTCGAGAACTACCGGGTCCGCGTCGCCGCCGAGCGCGCCTCCCAGGAAGCCGACACCGACCAGGACGCCGACGCCATCCGCCTCGGCGCCCCCGAGATCGTCCCGGTACTCCACGGCGACACAATCACCGCGTAGTCGTTGCTCATCTAGCCGTAACGGGCCGACGCTATGTAAATCGTGACAAGCCTGGGCCAAGCGTACGGACCTCACGCCCGCCAGCGTCCCGCCTGCTGCACCGGACCGGGTCGCCTGAGCGCCGGACTAGACTTCGGCGCATGTCCAGGCCACGCGTGCTCTCCGGCATTCAGCCGACCGCCGACTCGTTCCACATCGGAAACTACCTGGGTGCTGTACGCCAGTGGGTGGCGCTCCAGGAGACCCACGACACGGTGTACTGCGTAGTCGACCTGCACGCGATCACGGTGCCACAGGACCCTGCTGACCTGCGCCGGCGGACCAGGGTGGCCGCCGCGCAGCTGCTCGCAGCCGGGATCGACCCGGCCCGATCGATCGTGTTCGTGCAGAGTCAGGTGCCCGAGCATCCCGAGCTGGCCTGGGTGCTGTCATGCATCACCGGATTCGGCGAGGCCAGCCGGATGGTCCAGTTCAAGGACAAGGCAGCCAAAGGCGGCGCGGACGCCGCCAGCGTGGGCCTGTTTACGTATCCGATCCTGCAGGCCGCCGACATCCTGCTGTACGACGCGGATCAGGTCCCCGTCGGTGAGGACCAGCGCCAGCACCTGGAACTGACCAGGGACCTGGCGAACCGGTTTAACAACCGGTTCGGGCCGACGCTCGTCGTGCCGGGCCCGTACATCTTGGCGGAGGTCGCGAAGATCGCTGATCTCCAGGATCCGTCGATCAAGATGAGCAAGTCAGCCTCGGCGCCGCAGGGCATCATCGATGTGCTGGAGGATCCGGCATCGATCCGCCGCAAGATCATGCGAGCGGTCACTGACGCCGATGGCGAGATCCGTGCCGACGACGCGGCCAAGCCTGGCGTCACGAACCTGTTGCGCATTTACTCAGCGCTGACCGGCGAGCCGATCGCGGATCTCGAGAAGCAATACGCGGGCGCTGGCTACGGGACATTCAAGAAGGACCTGGCCGAGGTGGTGGTTAGCGCGCTGGCGCCAATCCGTGAGCGGACCGAGAAGCTGCTCGCTGACGAGGCCGAGCTTGACCGGCTGCTCGCAGCCGGGGCCGCGAAGGCGCACGTGATCGCCGCCGCGACGATGGCGCGCGTGCGGGACAGGGTCGGTTTCCTGCCGACGGCGATTAACTAGCTGGATCCGCTCGGTCGCTGGGCTGCGCTGCGTGGACGACACCGAGGTGGTCTGCCCCGTTCCCATCATGTGTATTCGTTGCGCCTGCGGGTAGCTGCGCCGCGGCAGGCACAACAACCCCTCACGCCTGCCCAGGGAGTGATCATGATGGCTGGGACGCTTCGCGTCCGCCGGAGCCGGGGCGCGCTCAGTGGCGTGGTTCTGGTTCTGCTCGGCATCTGGGGCGCGCTGATCCCGTTCGTGGGACCGTACTTCCACTTCGCCTACACGCCCGACCGCGCTTTCGACGCCACGGCAGGCCGCTGGTGGCTTGAGGTCCTTCCCGGTGTCGTCGCGCTGGTCGCCGGCGTCGTAGTGCTCATCAGCCGGTTCAGGCCGGCTGCTGTCTTCGGCGCATGGCTGGCAGCGCTGGCGGGCGCCTGGTTCGCGGTGGGCAATTTGATCGCCGCGGCGTGGACCCGCATCCCCCGCGCTGGCGCGCCGGTTGGCGGCGTCACCCGCGCCGCGCTGGAACAGATCGGGTTTTTCACCGGCCTCGGCGTCGTGATTGTGTTCGTCGCGGCGCTCGCGCTCGGCAGGTTCACGATCGTAGCGGCCAGGGACAAGGCCGCAGCGGTTGCTGCCGACGCGACTGGCGACAAAGTCGTCGCCGATACCGCTGCGCGGGAGACCGTTTCCGCCGCTGCGACTCGCACAACTGCGAAGGTGCGACCAGTTCCGGTGTTCCGCGGCAGGCAGCGCAGCGTGGTGGCGAACGCAGCGGCAGGCAGGGCGGCCGCCGAAGCGGATATCGGCGGGGCCAAGACAGCCGACGCGTAGGCCAGCGGCTCAGGCTTAACGAGCGCCGACGGCGCGTCCTGACCAGGCTGCCGAGGCCAAGACTGGCGACTACGACGCCGGTGCCTGCCAGCGTGTAGCCGGTGGTGTTGCCCCTGCGGCCTGGCCGGGTCGCGCTCGAGGCGACCAGCCGCGGTCGGCCGCTGGCGCGGGCGCGACGCGCGGCGGTGGCTGCCGGCAGTGGTGGCACGAGCACGCCGACCGGACTGACCTTGCCGTTCATCGCGAATCCCCAGTTGAGCAGCCGCTCCGCTGAAGTGATCTCCTCAAGCGACGTGCAATGCAGCACGGTCACGATGAGCGTCACGCCATTGCGCCTGGCGAGTCCGACGTAGGTCGCTTCAGAACTGACAGTCCAGCCGATCTTGCCGCCGATTCCGCCCGCGTACTTGGTCAGGAGATAGTTCTGGTTAACCATCGGCTCCCAGTGACCGGGCTTGAGCTCCAGCCTGCTGGTCAGCGTCGCGTCGTAGTGCATGAACGCGGGCATGGCCAGCGCCCGCCTGGCGATCAGCGCCTCGTCATACGCCGAGGTGACCTGGCCGGCGGCAGGCAGGCCGTTTGGCAGCTTGGCATCGACGTCATAGGCCTGAAGATGCCTGGCCTCGCCGTTGATCAGAGCCATGCCCTTCGCCAGCGAGCCCGTGGCCTCCGCGAGCGCGACAGCAGCATCGTTGGCTGAGATGAGCAGGAGAGCATCAAAAAGGTCGGAGACCTTATAAGCGTGTCCCACCAGGAGCCCGGCGCTAGCCGGCTCCTGCGATGCGGCCAGCTTGCTGACGATCACCATGGCGTTCGGATTCAGCAACGGAATGAGGGTGATCGCAGTCAGCACCTTCAGCGTGCTGGCCGGGCCGAACTCCGCATGCGGATCCTTGGCGGCGAGCACCTGGCCGGTGTTCGCGTTCGCTATCACCCAGGCGGACGCCGGGACATCGGGCAGGGGCATCGCATGCTGGGTCGGCTCCGACACCACGACACCCTGGCTGGCCATCAGCGGGCCGCCGATCACGCGGGCAGCCAGGCTGCCAGCCGCGGGCACGGCCGGGCTTCCGGCAGCCGGGCTGGCGTGCGCCGTTGGAGTTTCGCCGTGGCTGGCCGCTCGGGGCGCGGGAGTTGCGCCTGTGCTGCTCGCGTGCGGCGCGGGAGTCGGCCCGGCCGATGCCACGGTCGGGATCACCAGCGTTGCCAGGGCCGCGCCGACGGCTATTGCCGTGGCCGCCCGGCCTGGCCTCATCCAGTACCCCGTACTTCCCCGCTGCTCGGATCGTGCCGAGACCGATGCTGATCTTGCTGACGGCCGAAGTGCAGCCTATGTGCCTGCCGGGATACCTGTGTCACGCCCTGTGACGTTCCCCACACGACACGCAGTCAGCACTGGCGATATTCCGGCCGTATCAGGCGCAGCCGTGACGACCCGGCGCGACTTTGCGAAAGCTTTGATGGCGAGCCGCCGAGCCGCCGAGCCGCCTGGCCGCCGAGTGGGCGGGCCAGCGAGTCACCAGCGCCGGAACGCGGGTGGCGTACTTCACAAGAGTGGCCCGCTCGATGTCGCCGTAGGCTGGTCGCATGAGTCGCATATCGGAGTCTGGCGCCCCGATCGAGGGTGTTTACGGGCCCAAAGATGTCGTCGGTCTGGACCCGTCCACAGATCTAGGGGAGCCGGGCTCGTTCCCGTTCACTCGGGGCGTGTACCCGACCATGTACCTGACGCGGCCGTGGACGATGCGTCAGTACGCCGGGTTCTCCACCGCCGCCGACTCCAACCGCCGGTATCACCAGCTGATCGCGGCGGGAACGACCGGGCTGTCGGTCGCATTCGACCTGCCGACGCAGATGGGCTTCGACTCCGACGCGGAGCAGGCGCGCGGCGAGGTGGGCAAGGTCGGCGTCGCGATCGACTCGCTGGAGGACATGCGGCTGCTCTTCGCCGGCATCCGGCTCGATCAGGTGTCGACCTCGATGACGATTAACGCGCCGGCTGCGCTGTTGCTGCTGCTGTACCAACTGGTCGCCGAGGAGCAGGCTGTGAGCCCGGCTGCGATTTCCGGCACAATCCAGAACGACATCCTGAAGGAGTACATAGCGCGCGGCACCTATATCTATCCGCCACAGCCTTCCCTGCGCTTGGTGGCCGATACGTTTGCCTACTGCCGGGCCGAGATACCACGCTGGAACACGATCTCGATTTCCGGGTACCACATGGCCGAGGCCGGGGCGACGCCGGTTCAGGAGATCGCGTTCACGCTGGCCAATGCCCGCGAATACGTGCGCGCTGCCATCGCGTCCGGACTGGCGGTCGACGAATTCGCGCCGCGCCTGTCGTTCTTCTTCGTTGCCAGGACGACGCTGCTCGAAGAGGTCGCCAAGTTCCGCGCGGCCCGGCGCCTGTGGGCGCACATCATGCGGGACGAATTCGGCGCGGCGGACCCACGGTCGCAGATGCTTCGTTTCCACACGCAAACCGCTGGCGTCCAGCTCACTGCCCAGCAGCCTGAGGTCAACCTGGCCAGGGTCACACTCCAGGCGCTGGCCGCAGTGCTCGGCGGCACGCAGTCGCTGCACACGAACTCCTACGACGAGGCGATTGCGCTGCCCAGCCAGAAGGCCGCTACGCTCGCGCTGCGCACCCAGCAGGTGCTGGCCTACGAGACCGACCTGACTGCCACGGTCGACCCGCTGGCGGGGTCCTATGCGATCGAGTCCATGACGGATGACATCGAGGCCCGGTCGCGCGAGCTGATGAACAAGGTGGCTGATCTCGGCGGAGCCGTGGCCGCCATTGAGCAAGGTTTCCAGAAGGCAGAGATCGAACGGTCTGCTTACCGGATCGCGCGCGAGGTCGACTCCGGCGACCGCAAGGTAGTCGGCGTCAACGCGTTCACCAGCGAGCAGGAGGAGCCATACGAGCCGCTGCGCGTGGATCCAGCCATCGAGCAGGAGCAGGCAGCGCGCCTGGCCGAGCTGCGCAACCGGCGCGATTCGGCCGATGTCAGACGGCGCCTCGATGACGTCAAACGAGCCGCCGGTACTGATGAGAATCTCCTGTATCCGCTGCGGTCGGCGTTGCAAGCGCTGGCCACGATCGGCGAAGTCAGCGACGCGCTCCGGGATGTATGGGGCGTCTACAAGCCGCCTGAGGTCTACTAGGCCGACGCGTCGCCCGCCGTGTCAGCGCCCTGAGCAGCGCAGAAGACTCCGCGTCGGCGCCTCGCGACAATCGGGCATCCGCAGCGAACCGGCAATCGGAGCGGTACGATGCTGCCCAGATAGAGGAATCTCGTAGCGATTGTCGGGATGCGTTGAGGCGCGAGCGGGCACCTCGATGGTTCCGCCGGTCACGTCGATAGTTGCCTGCGAGCAAGGACGCGGATTCGCAGGCACATGCGGATAGGTTTGGCGGCACTAAAGGCTGGTACCTAGCGGCGGGTGCATTGGCACCCTGCCTTGTCGCGCATGACCGGCGCGTGGCGCCGGGACAGTTCTGGAGCGGGCATGTTTCCGGCCGGGGCCCGGGGGCTGATGTCAAAGCTGTCGGCATCATTCTCCCGACTCGGCGACGCTTGCTAGCGGGCTGGAGTGAATACGAGGTTCTGATGGATACGCCGCTGAGCGCCGGCATGGACTGGCGCAGAAGAATCGCCCGGCAAGCCGAGTCAGGACTTCTCGTTGCCCACGGGGAGGCCGCGCATGGCTGAGCATGATCTCGAGGGGGAACTCGACGCGTTCCTCTCAGGGCACGAGCCGGAACTCATCGATTTCCGGCGAGATTTGCATGCGCACCCCGAAACCGGCTACCACGAGTACCGGACCACCCGGCGGATCGCGCTTCGGCTCGAGGCGGCAGGTCTGCGCCCGGCCATTCTGCCTAAGGGCACCGGGCTCACTGTCGACATAGGCCAGGGCCCACTGCACGGGCCCGTCGTGGCGCTGCGAGCTGACATCGACGCGCTGCCCATCAATGACGAAAAGGACGTGCCGTACCGGTCGGTCAACCGGGGTGCCTGCCACGCGTGCGGGCACGACGTGCACACCGCCATCTTGCTGGGCACCGGGCTGTTCCTCGCCCGTGCCGCCGCGGCGCGGGTACTGCGCGGCAGGGTCAGGCTGATCTTTCAGCCGGCCGAGGAAGTCCCTGGCGGTGCGATCGATGTGATGGCAGCCGGAGGAATCGCCTCGGTGGACCGCATCTTCGCGCTGCATTGCGACCCGCGCCTTGATGTCGGCAAGATCGGTACCAGGACGGGTCCGATCACCGCAGCGTGCGACAAGCTGACGGTCAAGGTCACCGGCCCCGGCGGGCATACGGCCCGGCCGCACCTGACCGCGGACCTCGTCTACGCGCTCGGCAAGATCATTACTGAGCTGCCGGCTGCGTTGTCTCGCCGTGTCGATCCTCGTTCCAGTCTGAGCCTGGTCTGGGGTCGGGTGAGCGCTGGCAGCGCGGCCAACGCCATCCCCGACGATGGATTCGTCGAGGGCACGGTCCGGTGCCTCGACGACGCGGCGTGGCACGAGGCACCTGATCTCGTGAAGGCGCTGCTGGAGTCCGTTGCGAGCGCGTATGGCGTGGTCCCGGAGATCACTTACCAGCGGAACGTACCCCCCACGGTGAACGAAGCCATCAGCACCGCCATGTTCGAGGCAGCCGCCGATCGCGTGCTCGGCCCGGATTCCATCACCGAGGCCCCGCAAAGCCTGGGCGGCGAGGACTTCGCCTGGTACCTCGACTCGATCCCCGGCGCGCTGGCCAGGCTCGGCACCAGGACCCCAGGATCGCCTGCGGATTTCGACATCCATCAAGCGGTGTTCGACGTTGACGAGCGGGCGATCGGCTACGGGGTCCGGCTGATGGCCGCCACCGCGCTGACCGCCATGCACGATGGGATTACCCCGTCTGTCAAGCCGACAGGAGAAGTGCCATACGAGGGTGATAATCGCGGCGAGGCTGTCCAAGCTCACCGCTGACCCTGACCGGCCGGTGGCGCTTGGGCAGTTGCCGACCGCGCCACGCCACCGGAGCTGAACCGAGCACTCCGGCGGGCGCCCGCCGGGGATTCTGGAGCTATCCGCCGATGCGGCTCGATCACGACGCAGGAATGCGAGTGGGTCCATAGGCCTACCGACTCTCACGCGTGCCCGTCACCCTAGGGGTGTCGGCGCCACTCTGCAGGCCGACGCCGGGACCTGTTGACGCTGCGCGCGGTCGCATGGCAGAGCGATCCTTCCGACATTGCAGCGGTGGCGACGATCCTCGCGCTGACTACTCCGGCCATCGCCGATCCGAATTGTGATGAGCGTCGTAGCGCTGGGCCTCGCGCCCTTGCGCGATCCCCGGCTGCGTGATCTGGAAGGCTGCGCGCGCGGGAGCGCACCGGTTAGTGGTCAGGCGCGGGCAGTCTGACCTGGTAGGCGGCGCATTCCAGTGTTCACCCACGCTTTCCTAGCGAGTCGTCCAAGACCGTCTGCTGCGTGGTTCAGTACTCCCATAGTCAGGTGGCGAGGTACCAGCAATCTGGCTATGCGGGCGTGCGGTCCCAGGGCCGACTAACAAAGAGGGCGACTGTTCGTGCGAATCGGTGAGCCGTCCGTGCTTGAGGGCCGCATTGGCGCGGTCCCACGCGATCTCAAGGCACGGTTGAGCGCGTCCGACCGCGCGTTCCGCGGCGTCGCGCGGGGTGGCGGCGTGGTCGTGCTCGTGCTGCTGGGTTTGGTGGGCACGTTCCTCTTCTACCGCGCATTCCAGGCGCTGCATAAAGCCGGCTTTTCGTTCCTGACGACGCAGACGTGGAACCCGAACGGCGGCGGGTTCGGCATCGCGGCCGTCATCATCGGCACAATCCTCATCGCGCTCGTGGCTGTCGTCGTTGCCGTACCGCTCTCACTGGGCACCGCCCTCTACATCTCGGAGTATGCGCCGCGGAGCATTCGTCGCTTCCTGATATCGATCGTCGACCTGATGGCGGCCGTGCCAAGCGTCGTCTTCGGTCTCTGGGGTGCCTTCCTTGTGCAGTGGCACATCGTCTCGCTCTCCCGCTGGATCAACGACTGGTTCGGCTGGATCCCGCTGTTCAAGGTCAGCGGCGTGCCGCGGAACGCCACGCAGCCGACCGCTACGGCCTACACGTCGTCGACGTTCATCGCCGGAATCGTCGTCGGGCTCATGATCACGCCGATTGCCTGCTCGATCATGCGCGAGGCCTTCAGCCAGGCCCCGCCGGGCGAACGCGAAGGAGCGTATGCGCTCGGAGCGACCCGCTGGGGCATGATCCGGGCAGTCGTGCTGCCATTTGGCAAAGGGGCGATGATCGGCGGCACGATGCTCGGTCTGGGCCGCGCACTGGGCGAGACCATCGCGGTAGTCATGATCATCTCTCAGGTCTTCGTGATCCAGCCGCACATCTTGGAGCACGGCACAAGCTCGATCTCCGCTCTGATCGCGTCGGGATACTCCGAGGCAACGCCGTTCGCGGTCAGTGCGCTGATGGCGGCCGGACTGGCTCTGTTCGCACTAACCCTCGTCGTCAATGTGGTCGCCGCCGTGATCGTGTCCCGATCCCGGTCCGGCGCGGTCAGCGAGGCGTGAGCCGATGTCCGTGCTAGACGAACCGTTCCGGTCCGCATCCAGGCCGAGTGGTCCCGAGGTCGGTCCGCCGTCCGGCCAGACGCCGACGACGCAGACGATGATCTCGTCCCGGTCCGCATCGCGACCGCGGCAGGCGCCGCGCCGGATCGCCGGGGTGCGCGCGCGAGGACGTGCTTGCGCTGGGTGGCGCGCTGGCGTCGGCACTGGCCGCCACTGGGCTGCTGTGGACGCAGCTCGCGCCCTTCACCGGGATACTCGGCTACGTCGTCGTGAGCTGGTGCCTGTTCGTGCTCATCTACGCGCTGCTGGTCGCGTTCGACAACAACCGGCCGACAGTGCGCGACCGGATCTCGGCGGTCGTGATGCACTCGCTCGCGGTCGTGGTGGTGGTGGCGCTGGTGTTCATCGTGCTTTACACGATCTTCCGGGGCGCCAAGGCTCTGGTGCACCTCAACTTCTACACGCAGGACTTGCACTCGACGACCCCACTCGACCCGCTGACCAAGGGCGGCGTGCTGCACGCCATCGTCGGCACGCTCATCGAGGTCGCCATTGCCATGGCGATCGCAGTCCCGCTCGGTCTCCTGACCGCGGTGTTCCTGAACGAGGTGCCAGGCCGCCTGAACCGGCTCGTGCGCACGCTGGTCGATGCGATGACGGCTCTGCCCGACATCCTCGCCGGCTTGTTCATCTACGCCACGCTGATCCTGATCTTTGGTCTCGGCTTGTCCGGGCTCGCCGCGGCGTGCGCGCTCGCGGTCACGGTGTTGTCCATCGTCTGCCGAGCAGCCTACGTCGTGCTCCGGCTCGTGCCGGGCGGTCTGACCGAGGCTTCCTACGCGCTCGGTTCTGGGCACTGGCGGACGGTGTGGCACGTCACGCTGCCGACCGCGCGATCCGGGCTGGCAACCGCGGTGATCCTCGGCGCTGCTCGGGCGATCGGCGAGACCGCCCCGGTGCTGCTGACCGCTGGTGCCACTAACTACCTCAACTTCAATCCGGCAAGCGGGCCCATGATGTCGCTGCCGCTAGCGGCCTTCGAGCTCGTGTCGAATCCCGAGCCGAACTACATCGCCCGCGGCTTCGGATCCGCCGTTGTCTTGCTGGCCCTCGTCATCGTGCTGTTCGCGATCGCGCGGTTGATCGGCGGCCGCGGGGCCGGACAGCTGACGAGTCGGCAGTTGCGGCGCCGGATGGCCGCCTCCCGTCGCGACTTCAGCCGATACACCCAGCGCGCCATGGTCGGCCCAGCGCTCATGGCGGCCGACGCCGGCCCCGTTACTGACGCAGGGGCGGGCCCGTGATTCTCAGACGCCGTAGCACGCAAGTCATTCAGTCGAGTACGCGCGGAGCGAACAGATGAAATCGGGGAGCAGAATGCGCGGGCTGGCAGCGGCAGCGGTGGTGGCGCTGGCCGCGCTGACCAGTTCGTTGGTCCCGCCGCTGCAGTCGGCTTTCGCGACGACGTATGTGCCGATCAACGGCGCGGGCTCCACCTGGTCGGCCAACGCAATCGACGACTGGATTACTAACGTCGCGCAGTTCGGCATGAAGATCAACTACCAGCCAGTCGGCTCCACGTCTGGCCGCCAGGAGTTCGCTAACGGCACCACGGACTGGGGCGCTTCTGAGATCCCCTACGGCGTGCATGACGGCACCAACTTCGATCCGCCGCCGACGCGCGGCTACGCCTACATGCCCGACACCGCGGGCGGCACGACGTTCATGTACAACCTGAAGATCGGCAATACGCGGGTAACTAACCTGCGGCTCTCGGGCAAGGCGATTGCCGGCATCTTCACCGGGGTGATCACGAACTGGGACGACCCGATCATCGCCGCGGACAATCCTGGCCTGACTCTGCCCAGCCTCCAGATCGTGCCAGTTGTCCGCTCCGATGGTTCCGGTGCGACGGCGGAGTTCACCGAGTGGATGCTCGCGACCGAACCGTCGTACTGGAACGCGTACTGCGCGAAGTCCGGCATCAACCGCAACCCGTGCACGCAGACCTCCACTTACCCGGTGCTGCCAGGCTCGGCGATGGTGGGCCAGTCCGGCGACCTCGGCGTGTCGGGCTACGTCAGCCAGCAGCAGGCCGACGGGGCGATCGGTTATGTGGAGTACTCCTACGCGCTCGAGACCGGCTTCCCGGTCGCCAAGGTGCTCAACGCCGCGGGCTACTACACCGAGCCGACGGCCGGTCATGTCGCGGTGTCGCTGCTCAAGGCCCAGATCAACATGGACAAGAGCAGCCCGCTCTACCTGACGCAGGACCTGTCGCAGGTCTACACCGACACCGACCCGCGGACGTACGAGCTGTCCAGCTACTCCTACATGATCCTGCCGACCGACCTAACGGCGCCTATGACGAACGCCAAGGGCCTCACGCTCGGCGCGTTCGGCGCGTACCTACTGTGCGAGGGTCAGGTGCCGCTGGACGCGCTCGGTTATTCGTCACTTCCCATCAACCTGGTCGAGGCGGGCTTCCAGCAGTTGCAGAAGATTCCCGGCAACCAAGTGCCTACGCAGACGACGGCGCAGATCCAGGGCTGTCATAACCCAACCTTCTCGAGCAACGGCACGAACACGCTGGCCGCGAACGACCCACAGCCGGCCGCCTGCGACAAGCAGGGCCCTACGCAGTGCAGCACCGCCACTGGCGGCGCCAAGACGCCAACACCGGTCAACCCGAGCGCGAGTGCTCCGGCCAGCAGCACCACCTCAGGGAGTGCCAGCCCCGGCGCGAGCGGCAGCACCAGCACAGGGACAGGGACGGGAACAGGAACGGGCACCGGGTCAGGCTCGGCCGCGAGCGCGATCGCGGCAGGCTGCAGCCCGGACTCCGGCAACTGCGGTTCGACCGCCAACAGCGGCCAGGCCGCGGCGACGGTGGCCGGTTTCCCCACAGCAGCGCCGCCGAGCCTCGGCGACGCGCTTCAGGTCGCCCTCATGGGACTTGCCGCCGCCCTGCTGGTCGGGCTCGTAGTCGCGCCACCGCTCATCGCACAGGCGAGCCGACGGCGTCGGCTACGTGATGGCATGCGTCCGCCCGGAAGTCCGGGGGCGTTCTGATGACGATGCGATCAAAGAGCGACACCTTCTTGTCGCGCATCCGATGGTCCGGCGCGCTGGCCTGTGTTACGGCGCTGGCCGCCCTGATCGCCATCGGGCCGCCTGGCAACGCCCGGGCCGCGACCGGCAGCGGCACCGGCTACGACCAGATCACCGGCGCCGGGACAACCAACTCAGCAATCACGGTGCCGTGGACGCAAGGTTTGCTGGACAACACCGACAAGCCCATCGCCACCGCGAATGCAGACCGGAGCAGCGCCAACCCGACCAGTCCACTGTCGTTCATGTACCCGGACTTCAAGAACCTTCAGGTCACCGTCAGCCAGACGCAGGACATCACGCACCAGGGCGTAACCGTCACCTGGACGGGCGGCGAGCAAACGATCGACAACGCCGGTGCCGTGCAGGGGAACTTCCTGCAGCTGATGGAGTGCTACGGCGACGCCAGCACCGGCCCATCGCCTCAGGGCTGCGAGTTCGGGAGCCAGGGCATGCTCGGGCAGGACCCGAACAAGACAGTCGGCACCCGAAGCGGCGATCTGTGCGTGGCAGGCGCGGTTCCCAGCGTTAGCGACCCGCCAGCCAGCGCGGACGGATCCAGTGCTCTCAATGGCTGTGACACGGAAGAGCCGGGAAGCGCCAGCCCGCCCGACGTCCAGCCAGGCAACACCCAGCAGTACACCGTGCCGTTCGTGCCGGTCAGCGACCCGACCAGCCCCGCTTATAGCCAGGGCGACATCAGCCAGTACTTCGACCAGTTCAACAGCAACGAGGTGCAGGAGGCGGTCACAGACTCCAGTGGTAACGGTCAGTTGCAGTTCGAGACCCTGACCAACACCGAAGCGCCAGGCCTTGGCTGCGGCGAATTGGAAAGCAACGGCCAGATCAGGAACTGCTGGCTGGTTCTCGTCCCGCGTGGCCAGTACGAGCCCAACGGCTACAAGATCAGCGCGGATAGCGCGGCTGCTAATGCCTTCCTCTGGTCGTCGCCATTGAGCGCCTCGAACTGGGCGATGCGTATCCAGATACACCTCAGCTACGCCCCGATCGGGACGTTCTGCCCGATCGGCACGCAGGAAGTCCAGACGGTCGGTACGCAGATTGTTGCCAGGGCAGTGCAGTCCTGGCAGCTCGCGCTCAACAAGGCCGCGAATTGCTCGACGGTCTACGGCTACTCGGCTGTCCCGGAATCCACGAGTACGCAGCAGCTATCCCAATCGGGCAGTCCCGCCGGCCTGGCGTTCACCACCATCCCGATCGGCAGTGAGGCAGTGCGCGATGGCACCGGCGCGACCAGCCTGCCGCCGATCCTGTATGCACCGGTCGCTGTCTCGGCCGTCGGTCTCGGCTTCAACATCAACGAGGCGAAGGGCTACATCACTACGCCGGTCAAGCTTTCGGCGGAGTTGCTGGCCAAGGGTCTCACCCAGGTGTACCGGAATGATCTGCCTGACTTCTACCCGTCGACCATTGGCCACCCGGGACCGGCATGGTCGGTGTCAAACCCGGTGAATATCTCCGAAGACCCGCAGTTCGTGAACCTCAATCCTGAGGTAACGCCGAACGCTACCGGTGCCTCGCTCGCGCCGCTGCTGACCGAGGATCGTTCGGCCCTCAACCAGCAGATCTGGCAGTGGATCCAGACGGATCCGGCTGCCACTGCCTGGCTCGACAATGGCACGACCGACGCTGCGAACACGGTGACGGCCGACCCCGACTACGCGTCGCTCAACCCCAACCTCGGCACGCCGCCGGGAATTGACTCGTTCCCACGCGCCTATGCGGGAGTCCTCGACCTCGGCCCGTCCCCCTCCGGCGAGGAGGAGCTCCGGCACTCGCTGGACCTGCTGCCGTACGTCGCCAGCTACGACGCCGCCGCGTCGTCGGTCTTGACCGCCGACAACCCGACGACAGGCCAATGGGACACCCAGACGTTGGCACCCAACGGCTCGGTGGGCTGGTGGGACAAGACGGGCACGGAGCCGCTCGGCCAGATCTTCATCTGGGGGATCTCGGACACGGCGGACCTGGCCGGCTACGGCCTGATCGACGCACAGCTCTGCAGCGACGCGGGCACTAGCTGCGTCGCACCGAGCACCGCCAGCCTCACCGCGGCGCTCGCATCGGCCAAACCCGATAGCGCCGGCCTGCTTGAGGTCAACCCGGCCAGCCCCGGCGCCGGCGGATATCCGCTGACGCAGGTGACGTACGCGGCCGTGGACACCACCCGGCCGTCGGCTGACCTGACCGCGTACGCCAACCTGATCGCCTACGCCGCCGGTACCGGACAGACGCCCGGTGTGGCCCCTGGCGATCTGCCGCCCGGCTACTTGCCCCTGACGGCCAGCCTCAAGGCCCAGACCATGGCCGTGGTCGCCAAGCTGCGTGCCGACGCCAAGGGATCGGCATCGCCATCCCCATCCACTACCGCCCCGTCGTCAGCCACAACGTCGGGCTCCACCGCCGGCACAATTTCTCCGCCTGCTTCCGGCGGGAGCAGTTCGGCCAGCGCGTCGGGCCAGCTCCTCCCGACGGTCAGCTCAAGCCCGACCGTGGGTCTCAGCATCACCCCGCCGTCGGCGGAGCTGGCGGCTACGAGGACTGGGCGGCAACCGGTTGGCGCCATCCGCTGGGCGCTGCTGGTCGTGGTCATGGCCGGCGCCGTGTGCGCCGCAGGCGGGACGGCTCTGCGCTCCGCTGGCGTGGCGCGCTGGTTGCGCCGGATGCGGACGTGAGCGTCGCGGAGTGGGGTGCCGAGGGCCGGAGGCCCGCGGCACCCCACACACCCAACAGCTTGGCCGGCAGCGCATCGCCGGTCAGGGGCAGTACCAGCCCGTCCAGGACATGGGGAGCGGGCAACGGTCGGGCGTACCACCCACGGTACGTCCTCGAAAAGAGGAAGGGACTCCATGCATCCCAAACCCCCCAACCCCCGGACTGGCAAGTCCGGGTGGCTCGGCCGCCGGTCGACCAGGCTCAAGAGCCTGACGGCGGTCGGAGCTCTCACGCTGGGCGTCGCCGGGGCCGCGTTCGCAGCCGCGGGCCCGGCGTCGGCTGACCCCGCCTTCAACTTCGTAGTGGTCGGCTCGGACACGACCCAGAACATCATGGACGGCTTCGCTGGCACTGTCAGCGAGGGCATCATTGGGTCGTACGACTCCGTCAACCCGGTCACCCAGACCGCCGACGAGATCATCACGCCGGGCGTGGCAGGAGCCGGCGGGTCCCAGCAGAACTGCAGCTTCACCCGACCGAATGGCTCGGGCCAGGGCTTCAACGCGCTGGACGCTTCCTACAACCCGACCACGACCCTGACGCAGCTTGCGGTGCCTCCGCAGCCGGGCTGCATCGCGTTCTCCCGCTCGTCGAGCGGTCCCGGTAGCGTCGGGACGAGCGGCCCGGGCGCTCTCGACTCGAGCGGCAACTTGGTCTACATCCCGTTCGCGCTGGACGCGGTGACCGACGCCACCGGGCCGTCGACGGCTGGACAGATGACGACGACCCAGTGCGTGAGCACCACCACCGGCTGCACCAATGTGGTCAACGGGTTCGGCACGATCACCTTCACTGTCCCGGTGACCAACATCACGCACGCCAACTTGTTCACGCTCGCCGACCTGAAGACGCTGTACGACAGTTGCGGCACCGTCAGCGAGGGCGGAGTGACCTACAACCCGGGCACCGCTACGACAGGCCAGCAGCAGATCGACCTGTACCTGCCGCAGGGGGGATCCGGCACATTCAAGTTCTGGGTAGCCACCCTCGGCATACCTTCAACGCTGCCCGCCTGCGATCACCAGACGATCCTCACCGGCCCGGCCGCTGGCATCATCGACGAGGAGCATGACGGCACAGCCGTCGCCAGCGACGCGAACGGTATCACGGTGATCTCCATCGCTCAGTGGATCGCGCAGAGCAACGGCGTCCAGTTGGACCGCCGCCACGGCGCCATTGAGCAGGCCATCAACGGCGTTCAGCCGATCGTGAGCGGCGCGCTGAACGGTAGCTTCCCCATCGTCCGCGAGATCTACAACGTCGCGTCCTACCCCGAGGTCGTGAACAGCAGCGGCGACACTTCATTCAGCCCGCTGCTCAACGGCCTGCTGGCGACGACAAACTCCGAGCTGTGCCAGTCGGGGTTCACGATCTCTAATTACGGCTTCGCAGCGCTGCCGTCTCCGTCGACTCCTGACGCCTGCGGCGCGACCACTAACGGCCTGCGGGTCCAGGAGACCAACACCGGACCGAGCTGAGCCGACTGGGTGCCTGCCCGGACCCGGAATGTCCGGGCAGGCACCCGGTCATCGTCCCACACCAGGGGCGACCCACCAGCGGGTGCGCGCTGGGCGCGCCTGCCAACGGAAAGGGAGAGGAACCTCCTGCAATGAACATAAAACTGAAATGGGGAACGGCCGGGCGGCTTCGCCGTGGTGCCGTGATCCTGGGGGCTGTTGGCCTGGCGGCCGGGGCGGGTCTGCTGTCTGCGGGCTCTGCGCTGGCTGGCGTGGGCTCGCAGCCGGGCAGTCTGGCGCTGAGCCCGACGACCGGTGCTCTGACGTCGACGCCGACGTGGGCGACCTCGGACGGGTGCCCGGCGGGTTTCCAGGGGTCGGCGCAGCTGGCCGAGTTCACGATCGGCGGGACGCTGGTCAGCCGGATCTCGCCCACGGTCGCCGGGCCGGTCGCGGCGTTCAGCGGGACGCTGGACGGTAACATCGGCGCGCTGCTGAACACCGCTGGCAGCGGGCTGAATGCCAGCAACCCGGGCACGGATGAGTGGGCGGTCGGCTGCTGGAGCGCAGCCGGCGGCACCGGCTCGGTCCAGTACACCCAGTCCATCTTCGTCACCGCGACCGCGGCCGGGACGTACACGACCAGCGCCACCGGGCCGGTCGTGACGGCTACCAGCACCGTGCTGACCGCGTCACCGAACCCGGTGGCGGTCAGTGCCACGGTCACGCTGACCGCGACCGAGACGGCCGCGGACAGCACCCACCCGGCCGGAACGATCCAGTTCGAGGCCGGCGGCACCAACATCGGCACCCCGATCGCCGTCAACGCTAGCGGTGTGGCCACCACGACCACGTCGTTCACGGCCGCGGGCAACGAGAACCTGACGGCGGTGTTCGTCCCGACGTCCACCACCACCTACGCCGGCTCGACCAGCAACACGGTCTCGCTGGCGGTCGGCTCGCTGCTGGCCGGCGGCACCAACCCGGTGGCGATCAGCGTCACCGTGCCGTCGACTGGTACCCTCAGCGTCACGGTGGCGACAGGGTCGGTCACGCTGACCCCGGCGTCGCCGGCGACGACCCCCGATGAGACCGCTACCGGGACGCTGAACCAGGTCACGGTCGCCGACTCGCGGAACACCTACCCGGGCTGGTCAGTCTCGGGTCAGGAATCCATCTTCACCGGCCCCGGCACCAGCACCATCCCGGCCAGTTCGCTCGGGTGGACCCCGGCGTTCGTCAACCCCGCAGTCGGCGGAGCGACGATCGGCGGCGTCGTGGCTCCGGTCGGCGCCAACACCGGCAGCACCGGCCCGGGTCTGGGCACCGCGGCGACCCTCGCCCAGGCGACCCCTGGCAACGGGTTCGGCACGAACGTCCTGACTGCCGCGCTGCTGCTGGACATCCCATCGGCGACCCCGCCCGGCGCCTACGCCGGCAACCTGACGGTCACCTATGTGACGGCCGGCCCGTGACGAACGGCACGCACTAGCGCCGTTGGCTTCGGGCCACGGGTCGGCTGAGTCAGCCGGCCCAGGCACAGGCCGGGGAGGAGCGCGAGCAGCGGAGTTTGCTGCCCTCGCTCCTCCCTCCGCCGTGGGCAGCCGTGTAGGCCGGCTACCAAACTTTTACGCCCGACCCGCGCGTGTCGGCACAATTCGGACTATCGAACCGGGCTCTCCGAGGGCCCTCGAATGAACGGGTCTCCTCTCATGAATGTCTCTGCCTCCCACCGCATACTCGGCCGGCTCGTCGCCGGCGGGTTCTTGCTCGCTACCTCCCTCGCGAGTGCGGTTGCTGCCGGGCCCGCGGCTCTCGCGTCCCAGTCGTCTGTTGGGGGCCAGTCGGCTGCGGTAGTTGGGTCGGCGCGGACCCTGAGCGGCGGCGGGACGGTTACCTGGTCGGTGATTCCGGCTAGCGCTACCCAGCCGGACACCCGCTCGAAGTTCTCTTACACGAACATCAAGCCCGGGTCGACGATCACGGACCACGTAGCGGTTCTGAACCGGAGCAGCCAAGGCGTGGCGTTCTCCATCTACGCCACCGACGCCACCGGTACGACGGCGGCCAACGCGCTGATCCTGATGCCTGCGGCACAGACGCCGCGCGATATCGGGTCATGGGTGACATTCCCCAAGGGCGTCAGCCGACTGTCGATCGTCATTCCCGGTGGCAAAGGGATCATCGAAACGTTCAAGCTTGCCGTGCCTCGGCACGCCACTCCTGGCGACCACACCGGCGGACTGATTGCATCGGTCAGCTTCAACCGGGTGAACTCCAAAGGGCAGATTGTCAGGGAGGACCAGCGGATCGCGGTGCCGATCGAGCTGCGGGTGACGGGCCCGCTGCACGCCGGGCTGGCCGTCGAGTCGATCTCTACGGGGTTCCACAGCCCGCTTAGCCCGTTCGCCAGCGGCTCGGCCACCGTCTCGTACACAGTCCACAACACCGGCAACGTGCGACTGACCGGCAGCCAGGCCGTGTCCGTGACCGGACCGTTCGGCATCTCCAGCAAGCTCAAGCTGACGAACCTGCCGACGGTGCTGCCGGGCGACTCGATAAGGCTCACGGCGCAGCCACGTGGCCTGTACCCGCTCGGGCCCATGACCGCGCACGTCAGCCTGACGCCGAGCATCCCGACGGGCGCGCCGCAGCTGGCTTTGCCCGCCGGCAACGTGACCGGAACTGCGTCGCTCTTCGCCGTGCCATGGTCGCTGTTCGTGCTCGTAATCGTGCTGATCGGTGCCGGCTACGGAGGCTGGCGCGGGCGCGGGTGGCGGCAGCGCCGGCTCCGGTCCAAGCTGGATGCCGTTGCCGAGGGCGCGCGGCGGGAGACCGAGAAGCGCCTGCTCGGCAACAAGAGCACTGCGGCCGGGCCGCAGGAGCAAGGATGACGGTCGTGCAATCACCGCCGCCGGGCCCGGCGAGCGCGCCGGGCGGCGGTGCCGCATACGCGAGCACGCCGCCGTCGCTGCAGCAGCTCTCGCGACGCAGCGGCTCGCCGACGCGGCTTGTCGTCTCGACCGCGATCCTCATCCTGGGAGCTTCCCTGCTCGGGTTCTGCGTGTGGGTGGCCGTCGGTTCGCGGCTGTACTACGACCGGGTCCAGCACAACGACTACGCGAACTTCCGGGCCGAGCTGGCCCAGGCAACGGCGCCCACCGGACCTACTGACCCGGCAAACGCCAAGAAGCTGCTCGCGTCCGGCTCTCCCGTGGCCGTCCTATCCATCCCGGAGATCGGCCTCAATGCTGTTGTGCTCGAAGGTACGAGCAGCGAGGTGATGGAAGGCGGCCCTGGACACCTACGTGACACGCAGATGCCGGGACAGGCCGGATATAGCGAGATCTACGGCCGCCGGGCCGCCTACGGGGGGCCATTCGCGAGGCTGTCCAGCCTCAACCCAGGCCAAATCTTCACAGTGACCACCGGGCAGGGCGTAACCAAGTACCGAGTCCTTGACATACGCCGGGCCGGTGACACGGTGCCACCGCTGACGCCCGGGACAGGCCGGCTGGTCCTGGCGACCGCCGATGGGCCGCCATTCGCGCCGACAGGTGTCATCCGAGTCGATGCGAACACCATCACCGCGCCTAAGCCAGCTCCAGCGATGGTGGTCACCTCCGCCGACATCGGGTCTGGTGAGCTGTTGTTCGGCACCGAGTCGATCGCGTGGGTGCCACTGGTGCTGTGGGGTCAGGGCCTCGTGCTTGCTGCCGCCGGCGTCAGCTGGCTCGGCTCACGATGGGGCCGCTGGCAGACCTGGACCGTCGCGGTCCCCGTCCTCGGTTACTTTGGTCTGGGAGTCGCCGACCAAATTGCCCGGCTGCTGCCGAACTTGATGTGATCGCCCGTAGATGACCCGACGTCACAACCGCCGTCGCGCTCGCCGCGACCGGACAAGGACCTACACGCTGTGACCGACCAGCCAGAGCACGACGCAACCGCCATCCGGTCGGATGACCCGAGGACGTCAGTCCTGCCATGGCGTTCCTGGGCGGGTGCTCATCCATCGCCGGAAGGCGCCGCGCCTGGCCGCGACGCTTGGGCTGCGTATGGCACCACGGCATCCGATGCTCCGCTCGCCGAACTGGCGGCCCGCGACATCACCGCGTGGTTCGGCGATCACATGGTGCTCGATCAGGTCTCGCTCACGATGGAGGCGGGGCACGTGACCTCGCTCATCGGCCCATCTGGCTGCGGCAAGTCGACGTTCCTGCGGATCCTCAACCGCATGCACCAGCTGATCCCTGGCGCGGCGATGGCGGGTGAGGTGCTGCTCGACGGGGTGGATATCTACGATCCGTCTCAGCGCCTGACCGAGGCCCGTCGCCAGATCGGCATGGTGTTCCAGAAGCCCAATCCGTTCCCGGCGATGAGCATCTATGACAACGTCCTCGCCGGGCTAAAACTCACCGGCGTCAAGGCTAGTCGTTCCGCACGTGACGATCTGGTGCAGGAGTGCCTGGTCAAGGCGGGCCTGTGGCGGGAGGTGTCCGACCGGCTCCGCCAGCCTGGCGGCGCTCTTTCCGGTGGCCAGCAGCAGCGGCTGTGCATCGCGCGGTCTCTGGCGGTCAGGCCTAGGGTGCTGCTCATGGACGAGCCCTGCTCCGCCCTGGATCCGACGTCTACCCGCGTGATCGAGGAAACCATGGCCGATCTTGCCCGTGAGGTCACGATCGTGATCGTGACCCACAACATGCAGCAGGCCCAGCGGGTATCTGACCACTGCGCGTTCTTCCTGGCCGAGCAGGGCAGCCCCGGCTACATCGTCGAGCACGGCTCCACCGAGGCCATGTTCGGCGCCCCGCAGGACCCGCGCACTGCCGACTACGTCCACGGGCGGTTCGGATGAGCCCGGACCCGGCGAGCGAAGCGGCGCACTATCGGGTGGCACCGATCTCGCAGCCCGATGGTGTGCCTGAGCGCGACGCCGCGCGGGACCGCCCCGGCGCCCCTGCCGAGCCTGCTTTTGCGGACGCCATGGCTAGCCAGTTGCTGCCGCCAGGTAGCGCCGCCACCAAGCAGCCGTGGCGAGCTTCCGCTGACGGCAAGGCCGTCTTCCGCCGAGGGACACCGCTCGTCCTGTGGTGGCTCTGGGTCGCCTTCGCGGTCTTCAACATCATCGACGTCGCGGTCCCCGATCATGACTACTTCTCGTTCGAGCTGACGGCTGGCCTCCTGGCCGTGACCGGGATTGTGTACGCCTGCGCTCTGCGGCCGCGGGTCGTCGCGGACGACGACGCGGTCTACGTCTATAACCCCTATCGGGATCACGTGGCCCGCTGGGGCGCGGTGAACGGCGTGCACCTCCGTGATTCGGTCGAGCTCACCTGCGTCCGCCCGACCCCGAAGAAAGACAAGATCATCTACTGCTGGGCGCTCTATTCCGCACGGCGCAGTCGGCGCCGGGCGGAGCTGCGCACCGAGCGCCAGCAGGCCAGACTCCCCGGGCGGCCCACATCCGATTTCGGTGGCATCAGGCCGGATCCGGTGAACCTGATGGCGGCCGAGCTCGGTCGCAGATCGGCCGCCGCCAGGCAGGAAGCCTCGCCGCAGGCCTCGCTCCAAAGCCGCTGGGCCTGGCCGTCCGTGGCGTGCGCACTGGTGCCCGCCCTGGCTCTGCTGGCGCTCATCCTGGCCAGGTAACCTCCCCGACGAGGCCGATAGCTACCTTTCCACCGACGCGCAGGGGCGGCCACGCAGCCAGGCGAGATAGTCCCGCGGTGCGCCGGCCGCCTCGGCCGCCTCAGCCATGATGCCGAGATAACGGGCCGACGGCAGGCCGCCTTCGTAGTCGTTCAGCACGTACAGCCAGGCGACGACGTCGCCCTCTAACGTGCTGACGCGCACCTTCGACTTGCGGTAGTAGTCGAGCGTGGCGGCATCCCACTGGTCGAGCGCAGCTTCGTCGGCCTCAGAGACCTCGTACAGGACGACGAACACTCGATTACCCTCGTCCTCGACAACGGTGGCGAGCGCGCCATCCCAGCCAAGATCCTCGCCACCGAACGTCAGCCGCCAGCCTTCAAGCCAGCCGGTGCCCTCTTGCGGTGAATGCGGGCAGCGACGCGCCATCTGCGCGGGATCCATATTGCTGCCGTAAGCCGCGTATATCGCCACGGTTGACAAGCGTACGAGGCAGTCGGGGCCCGTTGCTGGCTAACGCGCACGCGGGTCCCGCCGACGCCGATGTCGCGGGCCTGGGCTGGATGCGACAGAATTGGACAACGTGAGCCAGCCGCGCGACAGGATCGCGATCATCGGCGGCGGGCCGGGCGGTTACGAGGCCGCGCTGGTCGCTGCCCAGCTCGGCGCCGAAGTCACCGTCGTCGAACGGGACGGCCTGGGCGGGGCTTGCGTACTCACCGACTGCGTGCCGTCGAAGACCCTCATTGCCACGTCCGGCATGATGGCGGCCCTGGAAGGTTCCGCGGGGCTGGGCATCCGCGTTAATGCGGCTGGGAACGGGGCCGCTCTCCTCGATGCACCACGCCTGTACGCCAGGGTTCAGTCTTTGGCCAGAGCTCAGTCCGCGGACGTCGCTTCCCGGTTGTCCGCTGACGGGGTCAAGGTCATCTCGGGGACGGCGCGCCTGGCCGGCCCGCATAAGGTCGTCGTCGGTGATGCCGAGATCGATGCGGATGCAGTGCTCATAGCAACGGGCGCCCAGCCGCGAGTGCTGCCAGGATCCGAGCCCGATGGCGAGCGCATCCTGAACTGGCGCCAGCTATATGACCTCGCCGAGCTTCCGCCCGAGCTGATCGTGGTGGGGTCGGGCGTGACTGGCGCCGAGTTCGCCAGTGCCTATCAGGCGCTCGGATCCCAGGTGACCCTCGTATCGTCGCGCGAGCGGGTGCTGCCGCACGAGGACGCGGATGCGGCGGTCGTCGTGGAAGACGTCTTCCGGCGCCGCGGCATGACGGTCCTCGGCAAGTCCAGGGCCGAGCGCGTAATCCGCGTCGGAGACGGCGTCGCTGTCACGCTGAGCGACGGGCGGACGGTGCGCGGCACGCACTGCCTCCTGACGGTTGGCATGGTCCCGAACACAGGCGGGCTCGGCCTGGCCGAGGCGGGTGTCGATGTCGATGACCACGGGTTTGTCCATGTCGACAAGGTTTCCAGGACGTCGGCTCCCGGCGTATACGCCGCCGGAGACTGCACCGGCGTGCTGATGCTGGCCTCGGTGGCGGCCATGCAGGGCCGCATAGCGATGTGGCACGCGCTCGGGGAGGCGGTGAAGCCGCTCCGGCTCAGGAACGTGGCGGCGACTATCTTCACCGAGCCGGAGATCGCGACGGTCGGAGTGCCGGAGCAGGCAGTCGCCTCGGGCGAGGTTCCGGATGCCGTCGTGGTCAAGCTCCCGCTGGCGACGAACGCCAGGGCGAAGATGCAGGGCTTCCGTGACGGATTCGTCAAGCTCATCGCGCGCCGGAGCACGGGCACGGTCATTGGCGGCGTCATCGTGGCGCCGCGCGCCAGCGAGCTGATCCTGGCCGTTTCGCTCGCCGTTGAGCGACAGCTGACCGTCGATCACGTCGCGCACACGTTCGCCGTGTACCCGTCCTTGTCTGGCAGCCTGACAGAGGCCGCGCGCAAGCTGATGCAGCCGGCCGAGAACGGCTCGTAAGGCGCGAACCCGGCAATCATCGCGCCGGTTACGCGCCCTGACGTCCAGGACCTCGCACCCGTGCTCCGGGGGCCGTCGCTACTACGCCTCGGTCTCGACGAACCGGTCACGATCCGGGAACGGCCGCACCTCCTGCGGCCAGCCGCACGCCACCGCGACCCTGCCCGCCCAGTGCCGGGCCGACGCCTCGTCGGGCACGTCGACGATGAGGAAGCCGCCGAGGTGCTCCTTGCTCTCGACGTAGGGACCGTCCGTGAACAGCGGCTCACCGCTGGAGGCGTCCACGCTGAACACGGGCGTCTCCGAGACCAGGCCGCCGTTGGTGTAGACGAAGACCCCGGCGGCCTTCATCTCCGCGACCAGCGCTCTGGTGGTCTTGGACTTCTCGCGCAGGTCCCCGAGCGTAAGGTCGGGAACCCACTCGCCGTTGAAGGCGATGAGGTACTCGGTCATGGCTCCTCCTTTGTACCGGGCGCCTCCTGCGGCAACCCTCCAGCACCGCAACGAACAGCGCCTGCCTAATCCGACAGGCAAACGCGCCTCACTCCAAGGCTTGGGAGACACTCCCTAGTGGCTCGGGCGGCCGAGGTCGGGGTCATCGGGGACCTCAAGCCTGTGCTGGCGAAGCCGCGTCCCCCGGATGTCGTCGGCGTAGGCGGCAACAGTGAAGACGCTGCCGCACAGGATGAGCCCCACCATCATGACCGCGAACCAAGCCGGAGCGGGCGAGAGCACCAGCAGGAGCACGGCCACCAGAGCGCAGATCGGGATAATGACCGCCAGGTGCCGCAGCACAGTACGGCCGCGCCAGCCTGCGTCCGTCAGCTCGTGACGCACCCAGTCCAGGTTCTCGGCTGGCAGCCGGAAGCCGGCCGAGAACTTCAGCCACGCCAGCACACCGGGATCGCCGGGCAGCCTGGCCATCAGCGGATCTGGCAGATCACGGCTCCGGCCGGCACAGTCTGGCCGACGCTGATGGACAGGCCGGCGACCATGCCGGCCTTATGCGCGGTGAGCGGCTGCTCCATCTTCATCGCCTCCAGCACCACGATGGTGTCGCCGACGGCCACCTGTTCGCCGTCAGCGGCGACGATCTTGACGATAGTGCCTTGCATCGGGCTCACGAGTTCGTCCCCCGTGTGCCCGCCGCCCGCGGTGCCGCTGCGTCGGCGGGCGCCTTTCGCCTGGGCGGCTGACGACGTCCTGCTGCCTCCACCCCGGGCCGCGCCACCGGCGCCGCCGAGGCCTGCCGGGACCGTGACCTCCAGGCGCTTACCGCCGACCTCCACCGTGATCCGGTCCCGTGGCTCAACGTCGTCGCCAATCGCGGCGGCGCCGGCATACGGCGGAATGTCGGCCGCAAATTCGGTCTCGATCCACCGGGTGTGCACGCTGAACGGCTCGCTCGTGAACGCCGGATCCGCCGCGACGGCGCGGTGGAACGGGAGCACAGTCGGCATTCCGTCGATCTCGAACTCGGCCAGTGCCCGCCGGGCCCGCTCGAGCGCCTCCGTCCGGCTCGCGCCGGTCACGATCAGCTTGGCGATGAGCGAGTCGAAGGCCTGCGGCACGGTCATGCCGACCGCGTAGCCGGCGTCCAGGCGCACGCCAGGACCCGACGGCTGCCGCCAGCCGGTGATCGTGCCCGGCGCCGGCATGAACCCGCGGCCGGCATCCTCGGCATTGATCCGGAACTCGATCGAGTGGCCGCGGACCTCAGGATCGGAGTAGGTCAGCGCCTCGCCGTCGGCGATGCGGAACATCTCTCGCACCAGGTCGATGCCACTGACTTCCTCGGTCACCGGGTGCTCGACCTGGAGCCGTGTATTCACTTCAAGGAACGACACAGTGCCGTCTTGTCCGATGAGGAACTCGCAGGTCCCGGCGCCGGCGTAGCCGGCGGCGCGCAGGATGTCGACCGAAGCTTCCCGTAGCTGCTTGTCCTGCTCAGCAGTCAGGAAGGGGGCCGGTGCCTCCTCCACCAGCTTCTGATGGCGACGCTGAAGCGAGCAGTCCCTGGTCGAGACGATCACGACGTTGCCGTGCGTATCTGCCAGGCACTGCGTCTCGACGTGGCGCGGCCTGTCAAGGTAACGCTCCACGAAGCACTCGCCTCGGCCGAACGCAGCGACGGCTTCCCGCACGGCAGACTCGAACTGGCTGGCAATCTCCCCGGTCGTCCTGGCGACCTTCAGCCCGCGGCCGCCGCCACCAAACGCCGCCTTGATCGCGATCGGGAGTCCGTACTCGGCCGCGAACGCTTCTGCCTCCTCGGCTCCGCTGACCGGGCCGTCGGTACCAGGTGCGAGCGGCGCGCCGACCTGCTTGGCGATATGCCGCGCCTGCACCTTGTCCCCGAGCGCTTCGATTGCGGCGGGCGGCGGCCCGATCCACGTCAGTCCGGCCTCAATCACGGCGCGCGCGAAGTCAGCGTTCTCGGCCAGGAAGCCGTAGCCAGGGTGCACGGCATCAGCGCCGCTGCTGGCGGCCGCCTTGAGGATCTTGGCGATGTCCAGGTAGCTCTCAGCGGCGCTCTGGCCGCCGAGCGCGTGGGCCTCGTCGGCCATCGTGACGTGCAGTGCATTCAGGTCAGCCTCGCCGTACACGGCTACGCTCGCGAGGCCCGCATCGCGGCAGGCCCGCACGATCCGTACCGCGATCTCGCCCCGGTTGGCGATCAGGACCTTGCGCACGTGCTGTGTCTCCTCGTTCGACTCGGGAGGAGTCTAGATGAGATTTGCTTCAGCAAGCCGGTCGGCCGGCCTGCATAACGGCCCGCATCGGACATGTCCGGACTGGTCCGTCGAGGCATGATCGGGCCGAGCGCCACTCGGTTACTGGCCCTGCCCGGCCCGCTGGCGTCAGCGTTACGGCAGCGCGCTTGCCCGCCAGGCGCCGCGCCCGGCTGCCAGGGGCTGCCGGAGCATCCGGTCCCTGGCGGCCCACTGCGAGCGGGCCGGCGTTGCCGCCGGAAGCTGGCTGCCGCGGCGCGCCAACGCGCCGACTACGACGGTGAGGGCGGCCAGCTCGGCCACGGTCGGCTCGCCGCGTACGACCGTCAGCAGAGGGCGTGCCTGCGGCGCGGACGTAGTCCCGGCAGAGTCCTGCGACACCTGCTCAGCCCTTCGACTTGCCGACGCCGATGCCAAACTGGCGATGGACTCGAGCCCAGAAGGCATCGCGCAGCCACTCCCTGGCTTCCTGGTAAGCGCGCAGCGACAGGCCGAGCTCCTTCTCCGCGTCGACAAGAAGCTCCTTGTCGATGACCGGGGGGAGGATCGGCCCGGGCAGCAGGTCGCGGATGTTGTCTTCGCCGCGCGTCAGTATCCACTTCTGCGCTACGTGCTCCCCGGCTTCCTCGACTCGCTCGCGGTCTGGGCCTAGCCGCGCCGAGGGCAGGTGCGGAACCGGGAACGGCCTGGAGAACTGCCGGCTTGAGTGCCGCTCGCCGAAGACCTGAGCAGGCGACGGGGCACCCTGCGTGGCTGGCGGGGCGACGGACTGGCCGGGCCTGGCCGATCCTGGCTCGGCGGCTGTTGCCTGCGCCGGCTCAGGTGCCAGCTGGCGCGTGAAGAACGGTTCGACGAAGGACCGTTCGAGCACGTCAACGGTGTCGGACTCCCAGACCAGTCGCTCGGCCTGGTTGGTTCCGTAGGGCGGCTCGATGCCCCACAAATGGACCCGGACGCCGAAAGCCTGGGCTGCCTCGACTGCCGGGACCATGTCCTCGTCTCCGGCGACCAGGATGGCATCGGTGATCGCTCGGTGGCGGGCCAGTGCCTCCATATCGGCCCGGATCTGGGCGTCCACGCCCTTCTGCTGGCCGCGGGCGTTCAGGTTGCCCAGGCGGAGCTTGACCCAGGGCATCTGGGCGATGACGCGCTGATCGATCGTCGGCACCCGGTCCCTGGCCGCGTCGTACCAGTAGACGCGCAGCAGCTCGCCCCGGAGGCGGTCCTCGGCGTGCCTGGACAGCGCCTGGATCAGCTTGTCGGCGTCGACGCGGTACTCCCGCCTGGAGGCCGCGCTGAACAGCAGCTCGCCAGCGGACGCATAGATATAACCGACGTCGACCATGATCGCGTAGCGGGACAGCATTGGCAGCGGCGGGCCGGTCTCGGTCATAGTACTGACGACTCTAATCGCTCTTCCGGGCCCCGAGCCGCCAGAAGCCGCTACCGTTGCGCGATCGGCTCGTTACTGTGTGGTGTTCCCGCCCTGGTCAGCCGCGTTACAAGGGGATATTGCCGTGCTTCTTGGGCGGCAGGGTCTGGCGCTTGGTCGCCAGCGCACGCAGCGCCCGTGTCACCTGAGACCGGGTCTCGGCCGGCCTGATGACCGCGTCCACATATCCGCGCTCGGCCGCGATGTACGGGTTGAAGAGCGTGTCCTCGTACTCGGTAATCCGCTGCCTGCGGACGTCCGCCCGCTCGGGGGCTTCGGCGATCGCCGCGAAATCGCGCCGGTACAGGATGTCGACAGCGCCGTCGGCCCCCATCACGGCGATCTGCGCCGTCGGCCAGGCCAGGTTGATGTCGCCGCCGAGGTGCTTGGAGCCCATGACGTCATAGGCGCCGCCATAGGCCTTGCGGGTGATCACTGTGATCTTCGGCACGGTGGCCTCGGCGTAGGCGTAGATCAGCTTGGCGCCGCGGCGGATGATCCCGCCCCACTCCTGCCCCGTGCCAGGCAGGAAGCCTGGCACGTCGACGAAGGTCAGGACCGGGATCCCGAACGCGTCGCAGGTGCGGACGAACCTGGCGGCCTTCTCGGACGCGTCGATGTCCAGGGTCCCGGCCGAGTGCATCGGCTGGTTGGCGACAACTCCGACGGACGCGCCATCGACGCGACCGAAGCCCACCAGGATGTTCTGCGCGAACCCGGCGTGGATCTCCAGGAAGTCGCCGTCGTCCAGGACGTGCTGGATGACCTGGTGCATGTCATAAGGCTGGCGCGGCGAGTCCGGGATCAGCGCGTCCAGCTCGGCGTCGGACTCGGTGATCTCGAGCGCGGCGGCCGGGTCGGCCGCCGCCGGTCCGGTGGGCGGCTCGTCGAGGTTGTTGGACGGCAAGTAGGACAGCAGCTCGCGGGCGAACTCCAGGCAGTCCTGCTCGTCGGCCGCCTGGTAATGAGCGACGCCGGACTTGACGTTATGGGCGTGGGCGCCGCCAAGCTCTTCCTGGCTGACCTCCTCGCCCGTCACGGTCTTGATCACGTCCGGCCCGGTGATGAACATGTACGAGGTCTTGTCGACCATGAGCGTGAAGTCGGTGATCGCGGGCGAGTACACCGCGCCGCCGGCACACGGCCCCATGATGAGCGAGATCTGCGGGATGACGCCCGAGGAGATGACGTTCCGGTAGAAGATCTCGCCGTACAGGCCGAGCGCGACCACGCCTTCCTGGATCCGCGCGCCGCCGCTGTCGTTGATTCCGATCATCGGGCAGCCGGTTCTCAGTGCGTAATCCATGACCTTGACGATCTTCTCGCCGAAGACCTCGCCGAGTGAGCCGCCGTTGACGGTGAAGTCCTGGCTGAATACAGCCACGGGACGGCCGTCGATCGTTCCGTATCCGGTGACGACGCCATCCCCGTATGGTCGGCTGGCGGCCATCCCGAAGTCCGTAGCCCGGTGCCTGGCCAGCTCGTCAAACTCAGTGAACGAGCCGGGATCGAGCAGTGCATCGATTCGCTCGCGCGCGGTCATCTTGCCCTTGGCGTGCTGGCGCTCGACCTGCCGGGCGGCGCCCGCGTGCACGGCCTCGTACCTGCGCTTCTCCAGGTCGGCTAGCTTTCCGGCCGTGGTGTGCAGATCCGGGCTGGCCGGGTCAGTGCCGGCCGGGACAGTGCCGGCCGCGACGGTGCTGGCCGACTCGGTGGTGGCCTGCTGAGGGGCGCCAAGCGGCGCGGATGCATCCTTGGCCATGCGGGACAGGGTAGGGCAGAACTACCGGGCTCGCTGCGAGGGGTGGCGAAGCCCAGCCATACTGCCCGGGCGGCAGGCCTGGCGCGAGAGGCTAGGTACACGGCGCGAGAGGCTAGGGACATGGCAAGTACGACGCGGGGCCCGCAGCGCAGTCCTTTGTCGGCGACCTCGGTCCGGGCGGCTGTCCTGGCTGGATCGCGCCTGTATACCGCCATAGACGTGGTGCCGCAGACCGGCTCGACCAACGCCGACCTCCTTGCTGCCGCCCGAGCAGGCGCTCCGGCTGGTACCGTCCTGGTCGCCGAAGAGCAGACGGCGGGCCGCGGACGGCTCAACCGCAGCTGGCAGAGTCAGCCGGGCGCGGCGCTGACGTTCTCGGTGCTGCTGCGCCCGGCGGACGTCCCGGCCGCCAGCCGGGGCTGGGTGCCGCTGCTGACGGGCGTTGCGGTGGCATCGGCGCTTACAGCGGCGACTGGCGTGGACGTCAGCCTGAAATGGCCCAACGACGTACTCGCTGGCCCGGCGGCGCGGGAGAGCGGCGGCAAACTGGCCGGCATCCTGGCGGAGCAGGCAAGCGGCGCGATCGTCGTCGGCATCGGCCTGAACGTCAGCGCCGCGCAGGACGAGCTACCGTCGCGCGAGGCTACCTCGCTCTGGCTTGCCGGCACGGCCGACACTGGCCGGGAGGCAATCCTCGTCGCCATCCTGCGTGAGCTCGAGCAGTGGTACCTGCGCTGGGCGACCGGCCCGAAGCCAGGGGACGCGGAGGCGTCCGGGCTGCGGGCAGCATACCTGGGTGCATGCTCGACAGTCGGCCTGGACGTCCGCGTCGAGCTACCCGGCGGTGCCGTGCTCACCGGCCGTGCCCGCGACGTCGACGATGTCGGCCGCCTGCTCGTCAGCACGGCTGACGGCATGCAGGCCGTCAGCGCCGGCGACGTTGTGCACGTGCGCGCCCAGCGCTAGCCGCGGTTGCAGTTGAGCTTGATCTGACGGCACTCGCCGCCGGCTTTCAGGGGTCCACCGGAGGCGTCCGTTTGTGTGCGCGGCCTGAGCGCGGCTGCGCGCACCATGACGCGATTCATGTCAGCATGGGGCGTATGGCGAGCACGGCGGGCCTCTCCGAGGGAGAGCACCTCGTCCTGAGGCTGCACCCGCACTGGAAAACCATCCTCCGGCCGCTGCTGATCCTCACCGCCACGGTGCTCGCGCTCCTGTTCCTGCTGCTGCTGGTGCCCGCGGTTCGCGATGCCGCGGCAGCCCGGCTCGCCCTCGGTGCCGTCGCGCTGGCGATCGTCATCCTCTTCGTCGCCGTCCCGCTGCTGCGGTGGCGAACGACGAGCTACGAGCTGACCACCCGGCGGCTCCGGCTCCGGGCCGGGATCCTCACGAGGAGGGGCCGCGACTTTCCGCTGACGCGGATCAGTGACGTGTCGTTCGCCCAGGGCCTGCTCGACCGCGTGCTTGGCTGCGGCCGCCTCGTGGTGGAGTCGCCCGGCGAGCACGGTCAGCTGGTGCTGACTGAGATTCCGCATGTCCAGGACGTGCAAGCGACGCTGTTCCAGCTCGTGGAAGATGAGCAGGGCCGGCTGGCCAGGGACCAGCAGTAACGCAGGAACACGGGCGGCGACAGGCTGGTTAGCCTGACTGCCAGGAAATTCCTTTCCGGGAACGAGGCTGCCCGTGTCCGACTTGCCCCGCCAGATCTCGGTCCGCGAGGTCGGTCCGCGCGACGGGCTCCAGAACGAGGAGCCCGTACCGACGCAGGCCAAGATCGAACTGATCGACCGGCTGTCGACGACCGGCGTACAGCGGATCGAGGCCGTCTCGTTCGTGCGGCCGGACGCGATTCCGCAGATGGCCGACGCGGACGCCGTCTGGAGCGGCATCGAGCGCGCCAGCGGTGTCCGGTACTCGGCCCTCGTGCCGAATCTGCGCGGTGCCACCCGCGCGCTGGACAGCGGGCTGACCGAGATCGAGGCCGTCGTATCGGCGTCCGACACCCATAACCGCAAGAACGTCAACCGGAGCACGGCGGAGTCTCTCGACGACATCGCCGAGATCATCGCGCTGGCCCACGACCGCGGCGCGAGCTGCCAGGTGATCGTCTCGACCGCCTGGGGCTGCCCGTACGAAGGCGACGTACCAGTCGAGCGCGTCGTGGCCACCGCCGGCCGAGCGGTGGCCGACGGCGCCGACACGATCTCGTTCGGGGATACGACCGGGATGGCGACCCCAGGCCGGGTATACGCGCTGGTCGGCGAGTTCCGGTCGGCTTACCCTGGCGTGGGCTTGAACCTGCACTTCCACAACACCAGGGGCACCGGCCTAGCCAACGTGCTGGCGGCGCTCGAGCTTGGTGTCGCGGACTTCGACGCGTCGGTCGGCGGGCTTGGCGGCTGCCCGTACGCCCCTGGCGCTACCGGCAACATCGCCACCGAGGAACTGGTGCACATGGTCGAGGACATGGGCGTCGGTACCGGGATTGACCTTGAAGCGATGATCGAGGCGGCGGCGGACGCCGAGCGGATCATCGGCCGCCAGCTGCCCTCGCAAGTGCTGCGGGCAGGACCCCGTTCCCGGACGGTTGGGGTTTAAAGCGGTTGGGTTTAAAGGCTTTGGGCTTTTAAGAACCGCGTTGCCAGCCACTCGCACTGGCATGTTTGACTGGCGCGAATCCGGACAGTTGGTGGCTGCAAACAAACTGGTTGGCCGAATCGGAGTCAAAACAATGGCTATCTTGAGCGGTCGCAGGTACAGCTGGCTCTTCGTCATCTGGGTAATTGTCGGGCTCGTCATTGCCTGGACGCATAGCTACATCACTGTCTACTTGCTCAAGCTCGTGCTGTCCGCGCTGCTAGCGATCTTCCTGTGGCCGCTCGTGCTGCTCGGCATCAGCCTGCATATCCACTAGCCCCTCGACCGCAACCCCCGCGCTCGTGCCGGGGCGGCCAACCCTCCACTCCGGCCGCCCTGGCACGGCCTGTCGTACGCTCGCGAGCGTGAGTACTGACGAAGCAGCAGCAACCGGAGACACCGGCATTCCAGACCCAGCGGTGCCGACGGGCCATCCCGACCTGGGCGACATCAGGGCGCGGATCTCGCGCGGCGGCGCGCCGCGTTATCACGAGCAGGCGGCAGCGCGGGGCAAGCTGTTCGCGAGAGACCGGATCGAACTGCTTGTCGACGCCGGCAGCTTCACCGAAGACGGCGCGTTCGCGAACGTCCTCGCCAGCGGCCTGCCCGCCGACGGTGTGATCACCGGCACCGCGACTGTCGACGGCCGGCCTGTCGCGCTGATGGCCAATGACTCGACGGTCAAGGCGGGCTCCTGGGGCGCCCGCACGGTCGAGAAGATCATCCGCGTGATCGAGCGGGCCTACGCCGACGGCGTTCCGATGATCTACCTGGTCGACTCCGCCGGAGCCCGGATCACCGACCAGGTGCAGATGTTCCCCGGCCGACGCGGCGCCGGCAAGATCTTCCACACCCAGGTGCGCGCGTCCGGGTCGATCCCGCAGGTGTGCGCTCTCTTCGGGCCATCGGCGGCGGGCGGCGCCTACATCCCAGCGTTCTGCGACTTCGTCGCCATGGTGGACGGCAACGCCTCGATGTACCTCGGTAGCCCGCGGATGGTCGAGATGGTGGTGGGCGAGCAGACCACGCTGGAGGAGATGGGCGGCGCGCGGATGCACTGCTCGGTGTCCGGCGTGGGGCACTTCCTGGCATCGACCGAGGCCGAGGCGATCAGCGCCCTCCAGTCCTACCTGTCGTACCTTCCGTCGAACTGGCAGCTCACGCCCCCTGCAGGCGCGCCCGGCGACCCTAAGCCGACCGACCTTCGGGCGATGGTGCCGGTGAGCGAGCGACAGGCCTTCGACATGCGCCGGTACGTCCGCGGCCTCGTCGACGAGGGCTCGCTGTTCGAGGTGCACGCACTCTGGGCGCGCGAGCTCGTCGTCGGATTCGCCCGGCTGGACGGCCAGCCGATCGGCGTGGTGGCCAACAACCCGCTGTTCAAGGGCGGTGTCTTGTTCGTCGACTCCGCCGACAAGGCGACCCGCTTCATTCAGCTGTGCGACGCCTTCAACGTGCCGCTGCTCTTCCTGGCCGACGTGCCCGGCTTCATGGTCGGCACCGCGGTCGAAAGGCAAGGCATCATCCGGCACGGAGCCAAGATGATCAGCGCGGTGTCGGAGGCAACAGTTCCGAAGATCTGCGTGATCGTGCGGAAGGCCTACGGTGCCGGGCTGTACGCAATGGCCGGTCCTGGCTTCGAGCCGGACGCGACGCTGGCGCTGCCCACAGCCAAGATCGCGGTGATGGGCGCCGAGGCGGCGGTCAACGCTGTCTACTACAACCGGCTAGCGGCGCTGGAGTCGCCCGAGGCGCGGGAGGCGGAGACCCAGCGGCTGCGCGATGAATATGAGGCCGACATCGACGTGCTCAGGCTGGCCGGCGAGCTAGTGGTCGACGATGTCGTCGAGCCTGAGGATCTGCGCGCGCAGCTGGTCCGCCGGTTCGCCAGCGCGCGCGGGAAGGACCGGTCGTTCTCGCGTCGGCGTCATGGGGTCACACCGGTCTAGCCTGCCGGTGGTCAAGCCCGACGCCAGTGTTGGCGCCGCGCTGGTGTTGGCGTGGCACGAAGCACAGCATTTACGCAACACACGGTCAAGCCAGCGGCAAGACATAGACGCGGGGAGCGTGTAGCGGGCTGCGAATTAGCAGATGGGCCCTACCATCAAAGGCATGACCAGCGTTTTGCTCGCCGAGGACGACCCCGCCATCTCCGAACCTCTCGCCCGCGCGTTGCGGCGTGAAGGCTACGAGGTGGACGTCGCCGCCGATGGCCCCGGCACCCTGGAAGCCGCCAAGAACGGCGGCATCGACCTCATCGTGCTCGATATCGGCCTCCCCAGGATCGACGGACTCGAGGTATGCCGGCGGATCAGGTCCGCCGGGCAGTCCGTGCCCGTGCTGATCCTGACGGCCAGGGCTGACGAGGTCGACACGGTCATCGGCCTGGACGCCGGGGCTGACGACTACGTCACCAAGCCGTTCCGGCTCGCGGAGCTCCTGGCCCGGGTGCGGGCGCTGCTGCGGCGCGGGGCGACCGAGACCAAGACGGTTCAGGGCGTGCGGGTCGACACCGACGCCAGGCGGGCCTGGCTCGGCGAGACCGAGATCGAACTGACCTCCAAGGAGTTCGACCTGCTGGCCCTGATGGTGGCCGAGGCCGGCAAGGTGGTCACCCGCGAGCAGATCATGCGGCAGGTCTGGGATTCCAAATGGTGGGGCTCAACCAAGACGCTCGACATGCACGTATCCTGGCTACGCCGCAAGCTGGGCGACGACGCGCACAACCCCCAGTACATCACCACGGTTCGCGGCGTCGGCTTTAGATTCGAGCGCGGCGACTAAGCACCTGCTGAGGTCGTATGGTGGCAGGCTCTGACAACCGGGAGCAGCGGTAATGCGGCGGCAGCTGCTGATCTCGATGCTCGCGGTGGCAGTCGCTGCGGTGCTCGCGCTGGGTATCCCGCTGGCCTTCGTGCTCGCGCGGCTCCAGGTCCAGCAGGCCAACCGCGCCCTGCACGCGGACGCGCAGCGGGTCGCCGAGGATCTGTTCCAGCGCAATGAGGGCCAGCTGCCGGTCAACGCCTCTTTTGCGGCGGAACTGGGCCGCGCGCTCGCCGGGCGCTATGTCGTCATCCGGAACAACGGGCAGATGCTGGCCAAGACCGGCCCGCCACCGGCGAAGCACGACTTCCGCTCCGCCACCGTCGCCGCGGGTCCGCAAGGCAAGCAATACGAGGTGACGGTCGAGGCCGACGATAGCTACCTGTCCGGCAACCTCACCAAGGAGCTGCTGCTGGTCGGCGGCGTCGCGCTGGCTGCCGTCGGAGTCGCGGTGGTGCTCGGGCTCCTGTACTCCCGGCGGATCACCCGGCCGCTGCAGGAGCTCGCGGGCGCGGCAGATCGCCTCGGTTCCGGCGACACGGGCCCGCTCGGCCGGCGGTACGGGATCCAGGAGCTCGACCGCGTCGCCGAGGGGCTCGACGGCTCGGCGCAGCGAATCAACGACTTGCTATCGGCCGAGCGTGACTTCGCGGTAGACGCTTCCCATCAGCTCCGGACGCCGCTCACAGCGCTGTCCATGCGGCTGGAAGAGATGATGGCGGCAGCTGACTACCCGGAGGTCGTGCGCGAGGAGGGCGCAGCCGCGCTCGCCCAGACCGAACGGCTCGCCGAGGTGGTCAGCCAGCTCCTTGGCCGGGCTCGTCGGACATCCGCCGGGGTACCAACCGTGGCAAGCGTCGATGACATCGTGGGCCAGCAGGTTCTCGAGTGGGAGCCGGCGTTTCCGGCGGCTCGGTCGCCGGCTGGCGGTGGCCGGGGAGAAGGGCCTATTTGCGTTCGCGACCCCGGGAGGAGCTGCCCAGGTCGTCGCCACGCTGCTGGACAACGCCCTGGTGCACGGAGCGGGCACCGTCACGATCCGGACTTCACGCACGCGGCGGTCCGTGGTGGTCGAGGTGCGCGACGAGGGCGGCGGCGTGCCGTCGGAGCTTGCGCCGAGGATTTTCGAGCGCAGCGTCAGCGGGTCGCCGAATGGCACCGGTCTCGGGCTCGCACTGGCTCGAACCATCGCGGCCGCAGACGGCGGCCAGGTCGTGCTCGTGCGGCCCCGGCCGGCCGTGTTCGCTCTTTTCCTGCCGCATGCGACGGCCGATGCCGAGGAGCAGCCGGCGGTACTCGGGCCGGCTTAGCCTCGGCGCGTGCTCGGCCTGCGCGGGTGCCGGCCCTCGGCCTGCGCGGGGTGCCGCGCCTCGGAGGTGGCCGGCTTGCTTTACCGCCGCGCGCCACACTGGCCGTAAGCTACGGCGGGTAATGGATCATCAGGAACTGCGCGAGGGGCACGTGCACACCGCGGTCGGGATCTCGCCTGCCGGGGCTGATCGGCCTGCTACGCGGCCGCCCGTCGTCGGCATGGTCGGCGCCGGGCAGCTAGCCCGGATGACGGCGGCGGCGGCGATCGGGCTCGGCATCAGGTTCCGCGTGCTAGCCGCCGAGCGCGAGGAGAGCGCCGCCCAGGTGTGCGCCGATACAGTCCTCGGGGACTACCGCTCCACCGATGACCTGCTGGCGTTCGCGGCCGGGTGCGACGTCATCACCTTCGACCACGAGCACGTGCCGCAACCGCAGCTGGCCGCCCTGGAGCAGGCCGGGTTCGTCGTACGGCCGAGCGCCGCGGCCCTTCGGCTCACCCAGGACAAGCTGGCCATGCGGGCGCGCCTCAGCGAGCTCGGCGTTCCCGTCCCGCACTTCGAGCCGGTTGCCAAACCGTCAGACGTGATGGCGTTCGCTGACCGGACGGACTGGCCGGTTGTGCTCAAGGCGGTATCCGGCGGTTACGACGGGCGCGGCGTCTGGGTTTGCCGCAGCTACGCTGACGTGACTGCCGTGCTGTCGCACGGCGTGCCGATCTTTGTTGAAGAGTTCGTGCCGTTCGACCGCGAACTCGCCGTCCTGATTGCTCGCTCGCCCAGCGGGCACGGCGCCGTCTACCCGGTCGTGGAGACTATCCAGCAGGACGGCATCTGCCACGAGGTGCTGGCACCTGCGCCCGGACTCGCCGACTACGTAGCCGAGGACGTGATCAGGCTGGGCCTCAAGCTGGCCAGGGACCTGGACGTGATCGGGCTGCTCGCGGTCGAGCTATTCCAGACGCGCGGTGGCTTCCTTGTCAACGAGCTGGCGATGCGCCCGCACAACAGCGGCCACTGGACTATCGAAGGAGCGCGGACCTCGCAGTTCGACCAGCACTTGCGGGCGGTGCTGAACTGGCCGCTCGGCTCGCCAACCGCAACCGCGCCGTGCGCCGTCATGGCGAATGTGCTCGGCGGCCAGGACCCGGACCTCCACGGCAAGCTGAACCACGTCATGGCGGCCGATCCGGCTCTTAAGGTGCAGCTCTACGGTAAGCCGGTCCGGCCTGGCCGCAAGGTCGGCCACGTGACCGCCCTCGGCCGGGACGTGGCCACGGTTCGCGATCGCGCCAGGCGCGCAGCCAGGTACATCGCCGCGGGGACTGAGGAGCCGTGACCAGCGAGGGAGAGCGCGTGGGGAGCGCACGGCCGGTGGTGGGCGTGGTCATGGGAAGTGACTCCGACTGGCCGGTGATGGCGGCCGCCGTTGAGATACTCGAGGAATTCGGCGTGCCGAGCGAGGCCGACGTCGTCTCCGCGCACCGGATGCCGACCGACATGATCAGCTATGGCCAGGCGGCTGCTGGCCGCGGGCTGAAGGTGATCATCGCGGGTGCCGGTGGCGCCGCTCATCTGCCCGGCATGCTCGCGTCGGTGACGACGCTGCCGGTGATCGGCGTGCCGGTTCCGCTCAAGCACCTCGACGGGCTCGACTCGCTGCTGTCGATCGTGCAGATGCCGGCCGGAATCCCGGTGGCAACCGTGGCCGTCGGCGGGGCCAGGAACGCAGGCCTGCTGGCCGTGCGGATCCTGGCGGTCGCAGATCCGCAGCTCAGCGAGCGAATGACCGAGTTTCAGGCCGCCCTGCGGTCGACCGCGCAGGCCAAGGGAGAGGCGCTCCGCGCGCAGGTCCGCGTCTCCCGCGCCGGCCACGAGCTTGGACCGCCGCCCTTGCGCGACCTCGGCCACGAGCTGTAGCGACCTAGCCGCGCCTAGCGACGTTCAGCGGCTTTGCACCCCGGACCGACGGCCGGCGACCGGATCGGACCCCGGGAGGCGTGCCGGTTTTGCCGCATATGCTCCACGCCCTGGCGACATTTCACGGCTGAGGTGCACGCAAGACTCGCAAATCGGGCAGGTAAGTGCACCTTGCGCGTGGAATGTCAGAGTCGACAGCAATCCTTGGGCCCATGAGTGATGACACCGCACCCCAATTATACCGATTAGCCGGAATTATGACTGCAGCGGAATTGCGGGCGGCCGGGACTTCGGGACGGCAGATCCGAGCTCAGGTGCTGAGCGGCGAACTCGTGCGGATCGGCATGGGCCTGTATGCCAAACGCGACATGGCCGAGGGCCTCAGGAGGCACGAGTTCGGCGAGATGTTCCTCGCCGCCTACGCTGCCGTCGCGGCTCTGGGCCCAGGCACGGCGGCGAGTCACCAGACGGCCGCCCAAATCCACGGCCTCGATCTGCTGACCCGACCAGGCGCCGAAGTAACGGTGACGCGCGCGCCGGGACGCGGCAGCCGGTCAGCAAAGCCGGGAGTGCACCTGTACGTCGCCAGGCTGCCGGCAGGCCATGTCTGCCAGGTCTTCGGCTTGCCGATCACCACGGCGGCGAGGACGGTGCTCGACGTGGCCAGAGCAACCCCCTTCCGTGAGGGCCTTGTCACTGCGGATTCCGCGCTACATCAGCACCGCACCTCGAAAGAGGAGATGCGGACCCTCCTGGCGGAGACACCGCGGGCCCGCGGCTGCCGTACGGCCTGGGATGTGGTCGAGTTCGCTGACGGTCTCGCGGAGTCGCCGCTCGAGTCGATCGCGCGCGTGGTGTTTCGTGACTGCGGGCTACCGAAGCCCGCTTTGCAGGTAACGATTGGCCATGATGAGTTCATTGGCCGGGTCGACTTCTTCTGGGAGCGATACCGGACAATCGCGGAAGTCGACGGCGCGATGAAGTACGCCGACCCGTATCGGGCCAGGGCGCAACTGCGCCGGGACAAGAAGCTGCGCGAGGCCGGGTACGAAGTCGTCCATTTCGGCTGGCGTGAGATCATGTCCGATCCGGATGCCGTGGCGGCCTCGATCCGGGCCGCATTTCGCCGCGGTGGTCAGCGCACGCCGCCTGGATCGGCTGCCTGACGCTCAAGGGCAGGGACGTCCTCGCAGATCAGGCCCCACGGCGTGCCGTCGCGGCGGGTGAGCACGACGGTCGCGCTCCGGTCTCCCCGCAGGCCGAGTCGGCGGTGGATCAGCTGGACATCCCCCGCTAGGCCGCGGCGGCGGATGTCGGCGGACCCGACGCCTAGTTCGCGCAGCTTCCGACCCGCCTGCTTCTCGTGCCACGGCATAGATTCCAGGATCCGCAGCGTCCGGGCGAACGGGGTGCTGACCGGCTTATCGACCGACAGGAAGGCGATCATCGGATCGATCTGCCAGCCGCCCACGTCGCGGGCGAGCTCCTGAACGAGTCCAGCCCTCGTCACGGCCGGGTTCGGATCGAGCAGGTACTCACCCGGATCAGCGATAGCGACCGGCCCACCTGGCTCTGCGACCAGCGTGTCTCCGGCCGGCAAGATGGTCGCCCGCCGCTGCACCGAGGCCACTGCCGGAGACCACAGCATGGCTTCCTTGAGCCCGCGCCCGACAGCAACAAACTCCGCCTCCCAGCCGGCCGGGACCACGTCGTGCGGCAGCCCCGGTGCCGACTTGATGCCGACGCGCACGACCAGGCTCGTCAGCCCGAGACACCAGTCCAGTGGTGGCTGAGAGTCGCCGGTCCGCATCCGACGCCCACGAGTCCGGCGCGCCGGATCGACGAAGGCCCCCGCAACCCCGCGCAGGACGGCGGGCGCCAGGTTCTGGACGTCCGCGCACACGAAGGAGACCGCGCCGGGAGCAAGGCCAGCCACATTCCGTCGCGCAAGCCGCAGCGTGTCTAGGTCGGCGTCGACGGCCAGCACTCGCTCCGCGCTACTGGCCAGTGAAACCAGGTCCCCCCCAATGCCACAGCAGAGGTCGGCGACGGCCGCCAGCCCCGTGAACCGGCGTGCGGTGTGGTCGGCCACAACCTCAGCCGAAGCCTGCTCGAGCCCGGCGCGGGTAAAGAACATCTCCTCGGCCCGGCTGAATTTTTCCCGCGCGGCCAGTCGCAAGGACTGCTCGGTGAGCGCGGCCGCTATCAGCTCAGCTGGATAACGATGACGCAGTTCTTCCGTCAGCCGCATGGCCCGCTCGGGCGTGATGGTTTCGCCGCGGAGCCGGCCAAGCAGTTCCTCGCCTTCGGGCGTCAGCAGGGCATCGGCCTGGCTCATCGCACCATCATTGCGCCAGTCGCGAGCGTGACGCGCGCCGCCTCGTAGTAAGCGGACGGCTCTAATATCAAGGGCATGAGCCATGACTTTCCTGCTTTTGCCCTGTCGGAGGAGCACGACTCGCTCCGCGAGTCGGTGCGCGCCCTGGCCGAGGAGAAGATCGCGCCGTACGCTGCCAAGGTCGACGAGGCGGCTCAGTTCCCGCAGGAGGCCCATGACGCGCTGGTCAAGGCTGACCTGCACGCCATCCATATCCCCGAGGAGTATGGCGGGGCCGGGGCGGACGCCATCGCAGCGGTGATCGTGATCGAGGAAGTGGCCAGGGTCTGCGCTTCGTCGTCACTCATCCCGGCCGTGAACAAGCTCGGCACCATGCCGCTGCTGCTGTCTGCCTCTGCGGAGCTCAAACAGCAGTTCCTACCGCCAGTAGCGAGCGGCGCCGCGATGTTCTCGTACGCCCTGTCGGAGCCGGAGGCTGGCTCGGACGCCGCGGCGATGAGGACGCGGGCGGTCCGGGACGGCGACAGCTACGTGCTCAACGGCACCAAGCGCTGGATTACGAACGCCGGGGTCTCGCAGTACTACACGGTCATGGCGGTCACCGACCCGTCAGCCGGTGCCAGCGGGATCTCCGCCTTCGTAGTCGACAAGGACGATGACGGCCTTAGTTTCGGCGCGCTCGAGCACAAGCTCGGCATCAAGGGCTCGCCGACTAGAGAGCTGTACTTCGACAACTGCCGGATTCCGGCCGACCGGATCATTGGCGCCGAGGGCTCCGGGTTCAAGACCGCGCTCGCCACGCTCGACCACACCCGCATCACAATCGCCGCCCAGGCGCTCGGCATCGCGCAAGGCGCGCTCGACTATGCCGCCGGGTACGTGCAGGAGCGCAAGCAGTTCGGCAAGGTCATCGCCGAGTTCCAGGGTCTCCAGTTCATGCTGGCGGACATGGCGATGAAGATCGAGGCGGCCCGCCAGCTCACGTACGCGGCAGCGGCTAGGTCCGAGCGGGCCATGCACGGCGAGCGCGCCCCCGACCTTACGTTCATCTCCTCTGCGTGCAAGTGCTTCGCCTCGGACGTCGCGATGGAGGTTACGACCGACGCGGTCCAGTTGCTCGGCGGCTACGGCTATGTCAGCGATTACCCGGTTGAGCGGATGATGCGCGACGCCAAGATCACCCAGATATACGAGGGAACGAACCAGATCCAGCGAATTGTGATGGCGAGACAGCTTCTGAAATGATGATCATCTAGGGCTCATTCCGTCTATGTTCCGTCAGCCACGGCGCGCGGCCGGAAGAGGCGGCTGTCGAAGACCTGCCGGGCACGCTCGTGCGAGCCGGAGACGAGGTGGCTGTAGACCCGTAGCGTGAAAGCCGGGTCGTGGTGACCGAGATACTCAGCCAGCTCCTTGACCGAGACGCCCCCGTGCAGCATCACGCTCGCGTAATAGTGACGCAGCTGGTGCGGCCCTTCTTTCCTGGTGGTCTCGTAGCGGGGCCGTCCGCGTTCGTCGGCCACGGGCCCGCGAATGATCGCGGCCGACACCAGCGCGGGCTTCCACACCTGCTCGCTGTAAGAGCGATACCGGACGTAGCTGCCATCGGCCCACCGGAACAGCAGGTTATGGGTCTGCTGCCTGCCGGCGAGCTTCTCCCACGGCATGGTGCATGGCCACGGCGCGTGGCTGGCTATGTGCAGCCTTATCGCCGCGGCAGCCCAGTCCGGCAGCGGGACGTCGCGCTCCCTGTCGTTCTTGGGCAGCGAGTAGATGTGATCCTTGCCGAGCTTCTTGAGCTGCCGGCGCACGTGCAGCATCTTCTCGTCAAAGTCGAAGTCCTCGATCGCGACGGCGAGCGCCTCGGCGACTCTCAGAACGCAGCCGGTCATCAGCACGGGCAGAAGGCGCAGGTGGCCAGGGTGGGCGTCGGTGACGGCAGCGACCTGGCCATCGGTCCATGGCTGGACCTTGCCGCCCAGGCCAGCTCGGGGCTTGCTGACTACGGGCGAGTCGGCCGGGCTTTGCCTGATCATCTCGTCAGCGACCGCCAGGCTGAGGCAGCCCTGCAGCACCAGGAACGCGCCTGCCGCCGTTGAGGTCCCGTACTTGTCGCTCAGCCCGGCTAGCCACGCCTGGATCTGGCTGGACTTGACCGCCCTGACCTGCCGTCGGCCGAAGGCGGGCTCGACGTGGAGCCGCCACAGCGCTTCGTAGCGGATTGCGGTAGCGGGATCGACCATGCGCGAGGCGAGCCAGCGCTTCGCGATCTGCCCCACCAGTTCCCTTCCCGCCTTCGGGTCGACGTACTGGCCTCGCTCCCGGTCGGTCTCCATCGCCTTCCAGCGCTTGTCCGCGGCATCCTTCGTGGAGAAGGCCTGCGAGCGCTCCGCGCCAGCCTCGTCGTGCCAGACCGACAGCCAGCGCTTCCCGTGACCGCGCCGGTCCGGGTTCTTCCACAGGTCCCTGCTGAAGCCCATCAGTCGCCGTCCCTTGCCTGGAGCGCCAGGTGCAGGTCTTCGGGCAGGTCCGGAAGCAGCATGTCGCGTCGGCTCATCTCGGCTCGAATAAGACCGAGAACCTCCTCGATGGGCTCACGAATAAGCCGGAGGGATGCCCGCTGGCGATCCATGGTCTCGGCGTCCAGTTCTCCCCCAGGGGGAAACGAAGGATGGCGTACGGGGTCGTCCCATGCGCGAACGTAACCCTGGTGCTTGCGCAGGAGGCTGGCGTCGGTCTCGTCGGTTCCGCGAGCGAAGGTCAGCGTGAACTCGCCCTGCGCGGCGCTCTGCCGTGACAGCCTGAGGGTGCCGTCGAACCATTGCAGCGCTTCCCATGTGCCAACGCGAAGACCGGGTAGCGCCTCGGTGGTGGCGCTGCCCGCGATCGGGAGCAACAAATCAGTCGGCGCAACATCGAGAGCCGCGGCCAGGACCAATACCTCTGCCGGCGTGATGCCCTGCCGCAGGCCGCTCTCCAGCTTGGCGATCGTGACGCGACCGAGCGGCAGCCCGAGTGCGCTGCACCGGTCGGCAAGTGCCTGCACTGTGAGCTTCTTTCCGTCAGGCCGCGTCGCCCTCTTGCGGTAGTAGGCGACGCGTGTCCCGATCTCGGTGGTCATGCGGATAGGCCAGTCGGGATCGTGTTCCACCGTAGAACACTATCCGTCCACGACGGTACTTGACAAGACGCACACCGTCAAGCACTCTTAGTTCTGCCGTGATCGACATCGAGCGAAGGATTGATCATGACAGAACAAAATCGTGACTGGCTGACCATGGCCGAGGCCGCCGAGCACTACCGGACCGTGGTCGGGACCCTGCGCTACTGGCGGCATATCGGGACTGGTCCGCAGGGCGTGAAAGTCGGTACCCGCGTCTTGTTCCATCGCTCTGAGATCGAGCGCTACGACCGTGAGCTCGCGCAACAGGCAGCATCGCCGACCCCGGCCGCCTGACCCGACTACATCGAGCCTGGAGCATTCGATGGCGAAGGACGAAGAGCACTGCGTCGCGGTGGACAGGCTTTGGCGGGCAGTCCGGCGGGACCTCGCTGCGGCTATCGAAGAGTACGCAGGCTTCCGGGAGTGCGAGGTGATCGACCCCGACGGCCATCTCGGCTGCAAGGCCATACGCCGCTTCGAGAGGAACTGGGAGCGGCTCTGCGATACCGATCTGGATGTAGCTACGTCGCTGTACCACGGCCTCCGCGAGGTCGGGATGGGGGCTGCCCTCTTCGGGAAGGCGAACAGCCCTGCCGATCACCACTTGCGCCGACTGGACGAGATCACCGGTATGGCGGAGATCGCACGCGCAGGACATCCCCACGCAGACGTGCAGACACTCGGGGAGCTCATCGCGCTCGGTGAGAAGGCTGTAAAGGACGAGATCGAGCACTTTACGGAGGGCGACATCTCCTGACCGGAGACCATCCACAAGTCCATAGAACGAGAGGGGGCGTGTGAGGCCGAACTCAGCCGGAACACCCCAGAGCAACGGAACCCCGAACAGCAGGAAGCCCCGGACACAAGATCCGGGGCCACCCGATAAGACCAGGGCCCTCGCCAAGCCCGCCCGCATAGCCGCCGAGAAGGAGGCCGCTGACGTGCTAAATATACGCGCCGGCGTCAAAGATGCGTGCGTTACGACGTCCCGGCCGCGTCACCGTCGCCTTCCGTTGGCTAGCGCGTCCTTGTACGAGCCAAGCGGTGCGCGCACCTGGTGGTGGATCTCCCTCCGTTGTCCGCACTGCGGATCCGTGCACCTAGGCCGAGTGCGTAGCGAGGGTGAGGCCGCCGGGTCGCGCCGCGCAGGATGCGGCCGGATGGTTGTCGTGATCGTCCGCCGGGTCTACCGCGGTAATGCGTCTAAGCAGGCGGCCGCATGAATCCCGTCTGGCTGTCGACCAGGCTTGCTGCCAAGGTCAGCGACCCGAAGTGGGGCGGCGGCGTGCGCCGCAGCCATCTGGCCGAGCTGGTCGGGCTCCGGCCTGGCGATCCCAATCTGGGCGTAGGTATCGGCATCGCCTACCGCCGTCGCCTGGTCGATGCGGCCGACGGTTGGGTCTTGGCTCCGGTGACTCCCGTAGCTAGCGAGCGTGCGGCGTGACCGCGCCCCCGGACGCCGAGGTTGCCGCGCTCATCGAACTGTCGGACGAGCGCGAGCGCTGGCTGCTGCAGTTGCTCGACGCTGAAAGGCGCGGCTTCGCCCGCGGCGTTGCGAGCCAGGCCGACGAATACGAGCGCGGCTACGGCGACGGCTGCCTGGCTCTCAAGCGCGCGCAGCACGATGCGCACGGCATGGTCCAGCTGGAGATGGCCCGCTGGGACGGGCCGCGCCAGGACTTCGGCAAGCGCCGCGACGGCGACTACGTTCCCCGCCCCGCCACAACGGCTGACTACCTATGGCTTGGCGGCCCTCCCGTGCACTGGGGACGCGAGTGCACAAGTGCCTGCTACGCCTACCGTCCCGGTCGCTACAACGTGGCCGCCGCTGAGGCCATCCTTGCGACCTTGCCAGGCCGGGCCGGTGAGGCAGCGTGAGCGACAAGGACCTCTGCCGGTGCGGTCGCCGCCTGATCACCAGGCCTGGCGATCTTGATGCCACTTGCGCCGAGTGCCGCAGCAAGCCCAGTTACTACAGCTGCGAGTCCGTCCCCGCGCGAGCGACTGCCTCCGACGACTGGGAGGACCTGGTACCGCTCGGCGCCCGGGCTCCACTTCCTGACTACCCCGTCGAAACGCTTCCGGACTACATGGCTGCCATGGTGCTCGCCGTGGCCGAGGAGATCCAGGTGCCCGCGGACTTGCCGGGAGCGCTCGCAATGGGTGTGCTGTCAACCGCAGCAGGGGGGAAGGCCGAGGTGGAGGTTCGCGGGCAGTGGCGCGAGCCGCTCAACACTTACGAGGTGGTTGCCATGCCGCCGGGATCCGGGAAGTCCCCGGCGTTCCGTCTCATGTGCGCCCCGATCTTCGCCTCAGAGCGAACGATGCGCGACGAAGTCAGCGAGCAGATAGCGGAAGCGCTCATCCTCCGGGAAGCAGCTCTCGCCGTCGCGGAAAACGCACGGCGCAAGGCGAAAACTGAGGACGAGATCGGCGCCGCCGTGCTGCAGGCCAGCCTTGCCGAGGCTGCCACGGTCCCGGTGATGCCTCGCCTGACGGCCGACGACGTTGTGCCGGAGCAAGCCGCCACGATCATGGCGGACCAGGGTGGGCGGCTGGCCATCCTCTCCGCGGAAGGAACCTTCTTCTCCATCCTCATGGGCCGGTACACGAGCGGCCTGCCGAACCTCGAACTAGTCCTCAAAGCCCACGCTGGCGACAGGGTGCAGGTCGACCGCAGGGGCCGCGCCGAGCTAATCGAGCGCCCCGCGCTGACCATCGCAACCACTGTCCAGCCCACCGTGCTGCGCGAGATGGCGGCAAAACCAGCGATGCGCGAACGGGGCATCCTCGCTCGCTTCCTGCTGTCCCTGCCGCGCGACCTGGTCGGCAGCCGGGAGATCACGCCGGAACTCGTCCCGGACGACGTGCTGCGTGACTACGGCGCGACTGTTACCGAACTGATCACGGGAATGGCCGGATGGACGGACCCGGCGGTGCTGATGCTGACCCCACACGCGCTCAAGCTTCACACCGAATGGCGCGCAGAACTCGAGCCGCGCCTCGCAGCGGGCACGGGTGACCTGGAAGCATTGCGCGACTGGGCGTCCAAATTGCCGGGTGCTACCGCGCGGCTAGCCGGCCTCTTGCACCTTGCCGAGAACCCGCAGGCCGGCACGCGCACGCCGGTCGGCCAGGAAACGATGGAGCGAGCCATCATGCAGGCCCGGTACTGGGCCGAGCACGCCATGGCTGCCTTCGGCGCCATGCGCGCCCATCCCGCCCTCGATGACGCGCGAGCAGTCCTGGACTGGATCCGCGCAAACGACCGGGAGAAGTTCACCCAGCGTGATGTCCACCGGGCATTGCACCGAAGGTTCGAGACTGCCGCCAACGCGGCGACCGCCCTGTCCGTTCTTGAGGACCACGGCTACATCCGCCAGGCGGCTGCCCCGAATCGCACTGGCCGCAAGCCGATCGCTTATGACGTACACCCTGAGGCGGTGACACGGTGACAAAACCCTGTCGCACCAGGGTCTACCCGCGCGAATACATGTCACCGGGGCCGGAGACAAAGCGGCGACAGAAGGCTATCGGCGGTGACGAAACGGCAAGCGCGCTTTCATCTGTCACCACGACGGTGACAGATGAAAGCGCAGGTCACGGCATTGTGTCTCCAATCGTCACCATCCCTGGTGACGGCGTTTCCGCAGGTCAGCGGCCAGATTCGCTGTTCTGTCACCGATTTTCAGTGCCAGAGGGTCCGAAAGGAGCACAAAGGCAATGACAGTTATCACTCTTCACGCGCAGCTGCACTCGGCAGATCCGATTGTGGCGGACGCCCAGCCATGACAACCAACGTGGTCGAGACCAAGGAGGAGAAGCGCCGTCGGATGGCCGCGGGGAGCTACGTCTCGGCCGACCGGGCGGGCAAGAGCTGCCTGCGCGGCAAGCAGGTCGCGCCTGGTCAGTACGTCGGCCGGATGCCCTCGAGCTGGCGGCCCGAGACCAAGCGCCGGCACGCGCACTACCGCTGCATCGACCAGCTGCGCGAGCAGGTCCGCCGGAAGGCTGCCGCACTCGGCATTGTGGTAACTCCCGGCGGGAGTGTGGCACGTGGGTAGGCGAACGTCGCTGTACTTGAGCGACGACCTGGCCGCTGCCGTCGACAAGACCGGGCTGCCACTCGCAAAGCTCGTACGCCGAGGTGTCTGCTCGACGCTCACTAAGCCGGTCGTGGTACCCGGCGCCGAGGTTGTGGTACCGGCTCACGCGCCCCGGCATTGCGAGCAGTGCGGCGCGCTAGTAAGGCGGGTGCCCCGATGAGCGATGTCACCGGCATCAGCTGGACGGATCATTCATTCAACCCTTGGTGGGGCTGCTCCCGCGTCTCGCCGGCGTGCAGGTTCTGCTACGCCGACAGGGATGCTTCTCGTTACGGGTTCGAGCTCTGGCGGCGGCACGGCGAGCGCCGCATGCTATCCGATGCGAACTGGGCGAAGCCGCTGAAGTGGAACCGCGACGCCGAGCGCGCTGCCGTGCCAGCCAAGGTGTTCTGCGCGTCCATGGCTGACGTCTTCGAGGATCACCCGCAGGTAACCGAAGCCCGCGCCCGGCTCTGGGACGTCATCGACCAGACGCCGTGGCTGACCTGGCAGTTGCTGACCAAGCGCATCGAGAACGTGGCCTCGATGGCGCCGTGGGGCGACTCATGGCCGCCGCACGTCTGGCTAGGCACCAGCGTGGAGAACCAGAAGTTCGCCGACCTGCGCATCCCGGTATTGCTGAGCATCCCGGCCCGCACCAGGTTCCTGTCCTGCGAGCCGCTTCTCGGGCCCATCGACCTCGAACTGCCGGGCGGCGAGCCCCGGATCGCGTGGGTGATCTGCGGCGGTGAGTCCGGCGGTGCCAAGCGTCGCGAGATGAACGTCGGCTGGCTCTCTTCCATCGTTGGCCAGTGCCGCGCTGCCAGTGTCCCGGTGTGGATCAAACAGGACTCGGGGTCGCGCTCCGGCTTGCAGGGGCGCATACCCGACGCCCTATGGCTGCACCAGTTCCCCGCCACCTCGCGGCCGGCGGCATGACCGCCCGCCGTGCACTGGCAGATCGCCGGACCCTGTCGCTCCGCGAGCTCGAGCGGCTCGTGCGCGAGAAGAGCTACCTGCGGCCGTTGCCGGCCACGCCGTCGCTGCACCAGATGGCCCGGCGCCGGGCTGACGACCACCAGGACGACGACACCACCACGAAAAGGATCAGCACGTGACTCACTGGAAGTGGATCCGCCACGAGGGCGTCCGCCTCGACAACATCGGGGTGAACTCCGATGGATCTCTGCACAATCCAAACGACTACCCAGCCGACACTGTCCGCGCCGCAGTCGCCGCTACAGAAGAGCGGCGCAAGCAGCGTCGCAGCACAGCCGCGAAGAAGGCGGCTGAGACGCGACGTATCCGCCAGGAGTAGCATGCCTACGGCATCGCCGAGCGCTTCGTCGCCGGTGAGGCCTTCGGCCCCAGGAATGCCTGCATCGACTGCGGTCGCGGGCTCGGTGACCCCGAGTCGATTGCCCGGGGCATCGGGTCAGAGTGCTGGCAGCTCGTCCTCGAGCTCATCAGCACGTCATCGTCTGCAGCCACTGGCGAGGCATCGTGACCGCTACGAACCGGGAGCTCGCCGACCGGGCCCAGCAGATCGTTAAGGGGAGCGACGGCCTGAGGAAGACCGCAGCGCGATGCGTGTCCGTCGCTTGCGCCTTCAGCCCGAGTCTCGACGTGGCCAGGTCGGCGCTCGAGGAGCTCGCCATGCCGGATGTCAGGCGTGCGGCGCTCGCGCTTCTCGATGAGCTGGCCGCCGGGGACGCGGCCGATCGAAGCGGGACATGAACGCCAAGCACTCGGCCGCGAAACCGGACATCTTTACAATTGCGGCCGACGACGCGCATGCTCTGCTGGACGAGATTGCCAGCGCAACGGCCGTAATCCTGCACGGCACGACAACCGTCCCTAGTCTGAGGGTCTCGCTTGGGAGAAGACGATGCAGAATCCGCCTGGCGGCTACCGGTACCCGCCGCAGCAGGGGCCGCCGCCCGGCTGGCCGCCGCCCCCGGTTCGGCCAGTCACTACAAGCCAGACCACCGCAATCCTCCTGGCACCACTGACCCTTGTGGCGCTGGTGGTGGTTCTTTTCAGCGGCCACGCCGCTGACCAGTGCAACTCCGGCATAGGGCAGCTCGCGCAGGGCTTCAGCACGCGGGCCTTCCACGATTGCACGACCGCTAATCTCGTGCACATCATCTCGATCGTGGTCCTGGTCGTCGCAGGAGTCGGATGCGCGGCCGCGTTCATCACCCACATCGCCGGAGGCCACCGGCCCCCGCCGTATCCGACCTGGCCACCGATGCAGGACATGCCTCCAGCGCCTCCGCCACGCGTCGGACCCGGAGTCGCGCCGCAACGCCCGCCGTGGTCACCTCCCCCGGCCTCATAGCGCATGGGCATTTTGTGGAGGCTGCTCGCTCCGAAGCCACTGAAGCAGGCCCGGCGCACGGTCCGGCGGGCCGCGCATCCGGTGCGGACGGCCAGCTGGGCCTTATCGCCGAAGCCGGTGAAGCAACTCCGTCGCGGCGCGTTCAAGGTTTCTCATCCGCTCGCGGCGGCCGAGTTCGCGGCCGAGAGCGCCGTCGTCAATGCGGTGCGCGGCAGTAAGCGGCGGCGCGCTCCGGCGGCGCGAATGCCGCGATCCAGGGTGCCGCCAGCCCTGCCGTCGTCACCCGCAACCGACGTTCACCGGGTAGATGTGGCATATCTGCCTGGCTCCCACGAGATCCCGGTGGTCGGTCTTCGGTATCACCAGGAGGGCGTGCGCGAGACGCTGGCCGCGATCGCTGCGGGCACGGAAGCGGACGCGCTGCTGCTGCCCGAGCCCAATAACGCGCATGACCCGAACGCGATCGCCGTATACATGGCGGGTGGTCTCGTCGGCTATGTACCGCGCGATCTCGCGACCGTGATGCAGCCGGTGCTCATCTCCATGTCTGCGTCGCATGGCGGGCTCCCGGCCGGATGCCCCACAGCTGTCACGGCAGCCGAGGGAACACGCGGATCGTCCTAACGTCGACCCCAGGGAATTGGGTATCGACCCTGCAGCGCTCGGGTACTCGTGATCGGCTAGCCCTGCCGAGGAGCTGTGCAGGCAGCCCGCCATCGAACGCATAACAACCCGATGTCGTCCGCCGTGGCCTTAGGCTCCGCGTATGCGTCTTGTCCCGGTCGTCGCGGTTTCCGACCCGCTCACAGTGCCGACCTGGCTGACCGCGGTCCTTACTGGAGTTCTCGCGGTCGGCGCGATCGTCACAGCTGTATTCGCGTTCAAGGCGTTCGGGAAGCAGTCGCAGGAGGTCGCCGACCAGGCCGCGCTGCTGAAGATCCAGTCCGACCAGCTCGACGCGCAGCGCCAGCAGCTTGCCGAACAGCAGAAGATCAATGCCCAGCAGATAAAGGTGCTCGAGCTCCAGGCCCGCGAGCTCAGCGAGTCAATCGATGAGCGGAAGCGCGACGCCGACGACCAACGTCGAAGCCGCGCCGCCCTGATCTACATGACAGTGGATTTCGACAGGGGCCTTCGCGATGTTCCAGGCATGATCATGGTCCCGCGCGGACCTTCCGTCGAAGCGACGGTGCACAACACCGGCAGCCAGCCGATCTACGACGTCAGGGTGCACTGGGTCGACGCCAGAACAGTCTCGCAGGGCGGATCGGAGGACCAGCTCGGGACGATCCCTCCCGGTCAGGATGGCACCGCGAAGCGGGATCTCCCTGACGGCACCGCGGAGCTTCACCTCGTTGCCGTCGCCTACTTCCGTGATGCCGCAGGCCTGCGCTGGACCCTAATGGCTGACGGGCAGCTAGGGGAGGCCGATCCGGCCGCGCCGCCAGGAGCGCCGGTCATCGCGATAACGGCGGTCATGCGAGCCAGGGGACAGATCTGATGGCGGCGCTGGTCTGCCGCTGAAGGCTAGCGGGAGCGGGGCAGCGGCGCCGGGTCCCGGCTGCGCCTGGAGCTGCCGGGCAGCGGCCTGAACCACTGATCCGCATTGGTCCTGGCATTGCGGAGGCTGGTGCCCAGGCCCGCCGGCCAACGGGCCCAGCAGGGGCAGGCGGCTGCCGCCCGTTACCGTGGTTGCACTTGGGGATGGTCACTGAACCTGTGGTTTCCGGCCCGGACAGCGCCGCCGTGCGGCACCGGCGCCTGGCTGGCGCGTCGGCCACTTCCCCGGCAAACAGGCTCTGACCTGCTAAAATAGGTTGCTACCAGCACTCTGAGAGGCTGACTTTGAAGATGCGCAGGCGGGAGCAGCGGCCACCTGGCCCCCTATGGGGTCACGTCGGCGGCGACGGTCCGCTGAGCGCGGCATGCGGAGTCAATCCCGCACCCGGCACCTACGCGTACGTTCTCGACCGCATCCCTGTTTCCCCTGCCGGGCCGGGCCGCGGCGACATCGGGCTGATGATCGAGCACGGCAGGCGGACGGTGCGCACTCCGCTGACACCCGCCGAGGCGCGGATGATGGCGGGCTGGCTGCTGGCCTGCGCGGACCAGGCCGCCGAACGCGGCAACGAGATGCCTGCCGCGGCGGAGCCTGACGGCACCAGCCGGCCAGCGCTGAGCCTGGCATGGCCGCCGCGCGACCCAGCGACATGATGCGTCAGCCGCCTTCAGCTTCCCGCGCGGCTTCCTCAGCCCAGTGCAGCGCGAGGTCCAGCCTGCCGGTGTTCATGAGGTCCCGGCCGAGCCTGCCTGCTGCCGCCGGCGACAACCCGAGATCCGCCCGCAATCCCCGCGCCTTGGAATCAGCCCGGTCCAGAGCCCTCTGCAACGACTCACGCTGCCTCGACCGGGACACCCGCGTCCACGGCACCCATAGCAGGCCGCACCTCGGTCTCGGACAGGTCAGTCTGCTCGGTCAGCGGCTCATCCGGGCCCTCGGCCTGGATCAGCCGGTCCCGGTGGTCCTGCAGCAGCACCAAGTCCGCTTCCGCGTACGACCACGCCCGCACCGCATACCGCCATGTCGGCAGACGCAGGTACTCCGGCGCATCAGGATCCGCTAGCAAGTCACTCCGCAGCTGCTCCGCAACCGGCCCCCGCATCTGCTCCGAGTAGGCACCATGCCTGACACTCAGCTGATGCCCCGGCTCAAACGGCTTCCCCGGTCCCCGGCCCGCCCCTCAGCCTTCAGCCGGTCCCGCCGCCGCCGTGACCGCTCCGTACTCGACAGCGGGGCAACGTTGCCACTGCCACGTTGCATGCAACGTCCGGACCCTCGTCACGCTCAGCGGACACACGCCTCCAGCCACAACCACGGGGAACTGGGTCAAGGGTAGCGGCGGCGTCTGCCAGGCTGACTATGCCGATCCGCAGAAATGCCAGGACAATGGCTCGGCGGCCCCTTATGTCACGACACCACGCCGACCAAGATCTGGGCCTACTGCTGTAGTACTAGCAGCAGTCCTTGACGCACAAGTCTCAAAATAGTAACTTAAATCTGGGATAATACCACAATGCGAAGGAGCTCTGGCGATGGTCTCGACTACTCATCCGACAACGGCAACACTCAGCCTGCCTTTACGCCGCCGTCTTTACAGGTACGTCGGCACGGTAGCGGCCGCAGCCGCCTTGTTCGCCGCCGTGATGGCTTTTACCCCGGCACACGCACGCGCCGCTACATCGCCCACTCCGAGTGCATCAGTGTCAGGCAGCGGCACGGCAGCGACTGCAGCCCTCTGCACCTCGCATTGGAACTGGTACGTCTCCTGGCCACCGACGGGAGGCTATTCGAAGGTCGAGTGGACCTCCAATGCCTGTGGATTTACGATCCAGGACAGAAGCTATTGCGAGTCGGCAATACAGTCCGGAAGCGCGAACTGGAGCTACAGCGGCAAGGTAACGAGAACAAACGTCTGGGACCAGGCCGATTGCGGGATAACTCAGGTTATTACTACCGCTCAGCAACGCTTCTACAACGGCAGTAGTTGGAGTAGTTGGTCTACGTACTGGAAGCGTCCCTAGGCATAGGACGCGGGACATGCATGGCCGGCGGTCCCACTTCGAACTCCGAACGGAGCCGCCGGTCACCATGTAGCTCCATTACCGGTTGGTATGGGCCGAAGGTGTTGGCTTCCACCCCCTGACTCCGGCGCCGACGCTGAGTACGGGGCCATATAGAGCGCCTGGCCAGGCTGCGCCGGGTCAGGGCCGATTACTTCGCGCAGTCCTGGCAGACGAGCTTCCCGCCCCGAATCTCGGCCAGATGACTTCGGTGGTGCACAAGCAAGCACCTCGAGCAAGTGAACTCGTCTGCGGCGCTGCCGTTCTGCCTCGGCTTCGCCTGTGCACGTAGCCGGTTGCGCTCGGCTAGTGCCGCACGCCTGGCCTCGCCCTCCGCGCCCTCCCAGGCCGCGTGGTAGCCGCTCTTGCGCCTCGGCTTCTTGTCCTTGGTCCCTGGCTGCCGGCCAACGGGCAGTCCGTCGACTTCCCTCCGCCGCCTGATCCCCGCCTTAGTGCGCTCCGACCGCCGCTCGGACTCGAACCTGGCGATGGTGGCGAACACGCCGAACAGCAGCTCGCGAGTCATCGGGTCCGCGGTTGACTCGGCCCACGGGTCCTTCAGCGACCACAGCCGGCAGCCGGTGTCAGTGAGCCGCCTGACGAACGAGAGCATGTCCTCCGCGCCTCGGCGGCTGAGCCGGTCGATGCCCCAGCACAGAACGACGCCGTACTTGCCGAGCCGGGCGCCCTCGAGCATGGCATCGCGGGCGCGGTCGAAGTCCTTGCCCTTGGTGCCGTTGCCGTTGCGGGTCCAGGCGCTGTCCTCCGTGATGAACTGCGCGACCACGGTCAGCCCACGGGCGGCGGCCCACTCCCGGAGCTCGTCAACCTGGTTGCGGTTGTCCTGGTCGGCGGTGGAGACCCGCGCCCAGATCGCGGCGCGGGTCCCTTCCTGCATGGCCATGCTCACTCCTCCCAGCCCTCGGTCAGCGCAGCGAGCTCATCCAGCAGCTGGTCTGCCTGGTCGGCGGGCGTGGCCTCGCGTGCCATAGTCAGCTCGGCGCACGCCGCAGCAGCACGCGCGGGCCAGTCCCCTCCTGCGACCTCGGCCACGCTCAGCAGTGCCCGCCATATCTGCGCGGCGCGCAGGCGCACGCCCTCGGGCATCTCAGGCTGTGCCGCGGCGAGCCTGTCGCGGTTCACCAGCGACCAGACGGCGAGCAGCTTGCGGCCGCGCTCGGCCGTCGCCTCGGCATTCTGGATGGGGTCGTTCACGTCCGGGATCTCGTCGCCCTCGGGCGGCGCCGTCATCCGGATGATGACTGACCGGCTCAGCAGCGTGTCCAGCTGGCCGCCCGTCGCCTGCTCGACGTGGTCCAGGCCGGCGAGCATGACCGCGCCGAAGACGGGCACTCGCTCGCCCTTGCTGCCTCGCATCCGCAGGACGGTGCCGTGCCGGGAGTAACCGGCGTTCAGGATCGCGCGCAGGTCTGACTTGCGCTTCCCGGCGCCGAACAGCAGGTCACTCTCGTCGATCGCCACGACCGCCTTCTCGCGGCCAAGCGAGTAGGTCACTCCGGCCATGCTCGGCTCAACGTCGATCCCGTGGCAGACCGGCACGAGGCGAGCCAGCAGTTCGAGCACCGTGGTCTTGCCGGATCCGCGCTCGCGTGAGAGCAGCATCAGCCGCGGCGTTGCCGGCCAGATCAGCGTGCCCTCGCTGTCGCGAGCATGGGCATGCGCTGCCCAGAGCACCGCGGCGTCCAGGGCTCCCTGCGTCGGGAACCGCGCGAACCGGCCGAGGTAAGCGCGGACCTGGTCGAAGAGCGCGGCGCCGTCGATGTCCGGCAGCTGCCGCGCTACCGTGCCGGACTCCCGGACCGCTACAGCAGTCCGTGGCTCGCTCATAATGCGTCCGGCTGCAGCCACCGCTCCCGTGTCGGCGCCGTCCGCCAGAGGCTGCCGTGGCTGCTGCTGCGCGCTGATCTCTGCCGCCCTGCGGTGCAGCCGCGCGGCGGCCGACTCCTCCGCCATGCGCACCCCCTCGCGGAGTACTGCCCTTGTGATGCTCACGTGGTCCCTCCGAACTTGACATTCCGGTAGCAGCTGGCCTGATAGGCGATCTCGCCGACGGCGTCGCAGTACACGCCGGCCCGCTCGCCCTTGACCCAGGTCTTGCCTGCGCGGGTGAAGACCCGGCGCACGGTGTAGGTGTCATTGGCGGCCAGGTCGATGGTGACCCTGTAGCCGCTGGAGACCGGCAGAGTGATGCCGGTCTCGCGGATGGTGATGCGGCCGCCAGAGATGGCGCGGATGTTCCGTGCGCCGATCTGGCGGGCGAGCTCGCGCGCGTCACACTCGCGGAAGGTGTCCGCGCCGCGCGGCCACGGCTCATCCATGACCGGGAAAGCGCCGGCGTTGTCGTCGTCATCGCCCGAGCACTTGCGCAGCTCGTCGGCGATCGCCTGGTACACCGCGGCCCAGTGCGCGTCCTGCTCGGCGCTGATGATCGGCTGCCCGAGCTCGGCGGCGTCACGGAACTTCCGCGCGTCGCGAGCGTAGGACTCGGCTCGATCGAGGAGCTGCTGCGCTGTCTCGATGGTGGTAGTCATGGTCGGTAGTCCTTCCTCGGCCGGCCCGTCTGGCCGCCGCGGCACCGCGCGACTGTCGGAGCTCGCACGGCACCGCGGCGGACAGCTCATGCGGCTGAGCTCTCAGCGATCGAGGCTGGCTGGCTGAGGTAGATGCACTCGCGGCAGAGCGGCACGCTCGAGCGCTGATCTGTGCGGCCGGTCAGGATGTCCACGACCGCGTTGACCGTCCAGCCGCCACGCTCGCGCGTCCAGCCCGGCTGCACTCGCTTGCCGGCGGCCTCGCTGCAGTCCGGGTCGGCATGCCAGGTGAGCACTTCCTCGGTCCGTGACGGCCCGTAGCCGCGTCCCCAGACTTCGCGGATCTCGTCGACCGTGGCGAACACCGTGCCGTGCTTGCGGACGCTCTCAGCGCGCCGCACGGCCTCGCTGGCCCATCCGGCCGGGTGACTCGGTGACTCGGTGATGCTCGCCTGCCAGCGCGCCTCACGCGGCGTCGCGTAACGGATGAGCACCATGTCTGGGGCATCGTCTGGCCTGACCCAGCTGGACCGCGGATAGGGCCCGTCAGACCAGATCTCGCCGGACCGGGTGACGGTGTGCCCGGGTACCCACGTTCCCTCGCCCCAGATGGCGCCCGTCCAGTGCCCGCTGATCTCGCGCGACCACGTGACTCGCTGACCCGGGTCGGCAAGCTTGGGCACATACTCCCGGCGCGCGGGCGGCCTGGGCACGTAGCACTTGACCGGGCTGGCCGTGGTTAGCTTCTGCTGCTTAGGCTGTGACTGCATCTGAGTGTCTCCATCACTCGGTGCCACGCCCCGGGGGTGTTACCAGCACCCGCCGGGGCCTACGTTGTCAGGGCGCGAACTCCCATGGACATAGCTTCCCTTATTAATGAGGCAGTGTCAAGCCACCCCGGCTCTCTGACCTGCACTCGCTAACCGGAGGGACGGCGATTCTGCGGAATGGTCTGTTTATGGGCACCAGCTCGGCCAGCTCGGCGGGCATCCTCCGGGGCCTGCCACCGTGCACCGCTATCGCTGCGCCAATGGCCGCGCCCGGGCAGAGACGTCAGGGGGATGACTGAGCAGGTAGTTACTGCCTGCTTGCTCGCTCGCTGCTAGCCGCGCCGCCGCGGCGGGCAGCTCAGGATGATCGCTCACACGGTATTTGGCGGTTTTGCATAGCGACTACCCGCCACGTTTACCTGAGACTTTTTCGCCTTGACGAGCGCCCGTTTTGCCCTGTTCGGGTGCCGCTTAAGACGACGCCGGTTTTGCGCCTTCGCTGGGTTCCGGCGGCCAGGGTTCTGCCGGTGAGATTGACGGAAAGGCTTGCCCGGGCCGGGCAGGCCCCTCATCCGGTAGCGCCCGCGGGTGTACATACCTCGCAAGACTTAATCCCAAAGGGGGGGATATCTGTGAAAGGCGTGCCCAGATTAGCTATGGCCATTCTGGCCGTTGCTGTCACTGCCTCGGCGTGTACTCCCAGCAAGGCGAGCCCGTCGAGGCCATCTGTCCAGCAGCTCGCGGAAAAAGACCTTCAGGCGCAGAAGCAGATGCCGCCGCTGCAGACGGCGGGCCAGTTCTGCATGGCCGGGATCGTGAAGGCATCGAAGGATGCGGCGATCAGCGGGGCCCTGGACAACATCGACCCGGCCGGGGGGCAAGCCACCGCGTGGACGTTCGTCAGCCTCCAGGGCGATCAGGTCACCATGCAGAAGCAGTTCGCGAGCGGCGAGCCCTTCACCGGCACATTCAGCCTCGGGCAGATCATCTACGCGATAGTCGGAGCGGCCGGTGAGCAGGTGACTAAGGGCACCCCGGATGAGATCCAGTGGAAACTGTTCGGCCTGATCGGGCCGGCCGCCATCTACTGCGCCGAGGCCGCCTTCTGGCTGGACGGGACCGTCGGCGGCCAGGTCGGCGCTGCTCTCCAGAAGAAGTTCCTCACCACCTCAGCCGGCCAGCAGCTGCTGGCGAGCCGGGGCTCAGCGATCACCGGCAGCTGGGTGCTGTACCGCAAACTGCAGACCTGCGCCCCATCCATCGTCGTCAGCAAGGGCTGCATCCTCAACCCGATGAAAGTCACGATTGCCTGCACCGGATCCGGCTGCACCCTCATCCGGACGAACGGCGCGGCCGGGTTCCCGCCCTGGGATCACCCGATCCCGCTCGCCTTCGCCAGCGGCGGCACGTGGCGGGCCGGCGGCACCGAGAAGTGGGCGGCTGAGTGCAATCACGCGCCGGTCCCGGGAAGCGGCGTCGCTCTTGCGCTGAAGGTCATTTCCGGGCAGGTTGTCAGCGGCGTGTGGCGGGCGCAGGGCCTGGAGGGCACCTACACAATCGACAACGCCGCGACCACCTGCTTCTCAGCGGGCACCACCGTCGAGCAGGTGTCCACGACGCCGTTCGCCGGCAGTGCCTGATGAGAGCCGGGAAGAGCAGGACTGGCTGACTGCCGGCGGCTGCGGCTTTCCGAACGGCGGCGCGGCCGTACGCCGCGCTAAATCCGGCCACGGTGCCGGGCCTCGCTGCTAACGAGTGCGCGGTTCACGCCGTGGGCTTCGACTGCTCCGCTCTCCGCTCGAGGCCAGTGAAATCAGCAGGCGCTGGTCTCCGGTCGGACGGCGGCTGGGACGGGTGACCGTGTGCGGGATCAGGCGTGGGGTGAAGCGAACCTCCGGCACCCTGCAACAGCTGGTACATCATCTGACCGGCTGAAATCTCGCACCGGGGCAGCGCAGACAGGCCGGTGGCGCTGCAAAATGTCGTTGGCGGGACTGTACGGGCAGGGATCCTGAGATTCCCGCGGAGATAGCTACGGGGCATGTTCGCTCTCATCGGCCTTCTGCTGCTGTTTGGTTCGTGGCCGGCCGACCCATGCGAGGAGCCGTGCGATCATGCGCCGACCAAACACGACTGGTCCCTGCTTCCTGGTAAGGAAGACCAGCGGTGCGGCCGCGGTTCCGATCCGCCGGCTGCGTAGATTGATCACGAGGCCGTTGTCGAACAGGCGGGTGTCGAACGCCGACCCGTCGGGTGGGGTAACCCGGAAGTAGACATCTGGCAGGTTCTCAGTCAGCGCCCGGCGCGTGACCCTCGTTGTCGTCTCTCCCACCGCGTTTCCCCTGGTGATCTGTGTATCGACGGTGGTGACCACATCCCCTGCGCTGTTCTGAAGGCGGGAGGGCGTGAGCACGAACTGCACCCGGCCTTGGTCGTCGGTCCTGTGGCGCGCCAATTCCTGGTCAGCCGTCGGCGCAACGAAACTGACGGTGGTGGTAGTGGTGGTGGTAGTGGTGGGGTCTCCGGGAGGCGTGGAACTTGTCGTCGTGTGGCTGTAGACGGGCGGCTGAGCGTCGTCCCCGGCAGGTGGTGGGACATCCTGGTCCATAAGCTGGACGACGGCATCTTTGATGGGGGTCGGCGGCTGGCCCAGCTGTCCGGCGCCGGGTATGGGTAGCAGCTGGGAAGCCGACCGCATGAACTGGGCGTAGACGTAAGTATTGATGTTGTCCGGGCGCAGGCTCAGCGTCCCTAGTGCCTCCACGCGGTCCTCGCTCACAAGAGCCTGGACGGTTTCTGCTTCCGCTACGACTTCGGTGCCTGGTACCGGATTGAGAACATCAAAAATGGCCGGGAAGATCTCGAAGAAGCTCCCGCCGCCGTCACCGCTCGCGAAGAGCGGCGGGACGATGCGGATCAGCTCGAAGATGACGCCCACGAGGTTGTCGGTCGCGACGAAGAATGCAAACAGGAGCAGGTTGGTGATCACGCAGACGGCAACATCAGTATTGTCGACGTCGATGTTGGTCGAACCGGTGACGTATGCCTTGCCATCAAAGACGGAGAGGCTGAGAGTAACTGTCGCGCGTGCGCTGACGTCGATGCTGCCGACCAGGACCGGGCAGGCATCCACCTTACGGACGTCGAGAATGATCTTGATGTCGTTGGGTGCCAGCTGCACGTCGGCGCCATCAACACGCAGGTTATCGTCCGATTCCCGGCGGCGATGGCCTCCAGCGCTCCGGATCGCTGCGCGGCCTTGACCACTTTGCGCAACGCGGTCTCGGTGAAGCGCACGTACGTGTTCAGCTGGCTCGGCTCGCCGGCCGGGAACGGATTGGCCAGTGTCGCGGGATCGCCAGGTTCGGGGTCGGGCTGGCCGGGCGTGTCAAAGCGCACCGCGGCCACGATGACATCGCCATCCGGTGAGGTGAAAGTTCGCACGCCGATACCGCGGATCGTGAAATCGGTGGGTCTCCCCAGCGGAAGACTGATGACGGGTGACATGGAGTAAATGACTGAACCGATGTTGTGCCTTAGGGCACTTCGCAGCCAGAAATCGAGCTTTCCGGCGAAATCGCTGAGCGCGGTTGGGTTCTTGGGCTGAACCGGGGACTCGGGCGCGATGGTCAAGACGAGTTGGTCGACCTTGGGGGGCGGGTAGCTGGTCTCGAAGTCGATACCCAGCGAAATTATGTCGGTGACAACGACGGGGTTAACGACAACACCGAGCCGGGCGGTCCCATCTAGAGAGCTGACGGTAACTTGCCGGGGCGCGCCGGGTCCGACCGAGAACGTGCGGCGAAACTCTAGGGAGAACCGCTGCGCGAACAAGAGATGATCAGTGCCGTCCACGGCGGATACGGTTGCCGGGTCGGTGAGGCGCACCGGCCCTATAGCGACATCGGGAGGGATATCAGCGCTTAAATCGTCCAGCCACCGCCTGTCGAGGCCGTCGACGGGGACTTCGCGCGGGTACCGCATTCCCTCTGAGAGCGCGGCGAGCGTCTCGTTCAGCACGCAGAGCCGAACGCCGATCGTGACGTCGTAGCCCAGCGAGGCGGCAAGAGGTTGGAGTCTCGGCCGCGCCGCGTCGGAAATCGTGGCACGGACCGGGCCCAAGCGGCTGGCCAAGGTGGCTAGTTGCTGACGGCTCGCCTGGTCGAGCCGAGCCGGAGGTGCCGCCGCGTCGAGCCTAGCCTGCACGTCGGGCGCGATGGTGAAACCGCGCGCGCGGAGTTCCTCGAGCGGATCAGGGAAGGCGATCACCGAACCAAGCTGGTCAACCAACTCCGCGACGGTCGCGATCTTTGGCATGGCGCTCGCCTCTTCCCCCGCGATTGCTCGCCTTTCCCTTGGCTTTGCCAAGCGTTTACTATCTCGACATTCCGCCTGCGGATCTGTGTTGTCAATGGAGAGTGAGCCTCCGTCGTAATGCTGCGTAACTCGCCGCGATTACGAGTCAGCGGATCGAGGGAGGCTGGCCGTGCCGCGCAGGGCTGAGGTAGCAGAGCGGGTTGTGCAGCGCTCGAGGCCGGGCTGTTCCGGTCAGCGCGGTGGAGTCGACTGTGACCAGGGCACTGCTCAGCCTCGGCCGGGGGCCCTGACGGGGAATGATCGCCGGGACAGTGTTCTAGTTGCCCGGCGCGACTACCCGTCACGTTTATTTCAGGGTTTTCGGCCTTATATGCCGCCCGTTTTGTCTGGCTTGGATGCCGGCCGTTTCCCGAGGTTGCCCGCTGGCGGCAGGGCGTCCGGCTGGCTGGCTTCAGGCACGGCAGGCGCTTCGGTCCCTCCGGGGCTGTCGGCCTGCGGAGCCGTCGCGGCGGCCTTCCAGAGCGCTATGGCTGGCGTTGCGGCGACGGCGAGCGTGAGGATGATGGCTGCGTCGAGGGTGAAGTCGTAACTGGCGGCGGCGCGCTCTGGACCTGAAGGCTGATGAGCGCTTCGAGTTCGCCCGCGACGGAGAAGGCGACGATCGCGATGGCTGCTGTGCGCAGGATGCCTACGCGGTTGCGAGCGCGTTGCTGCTGGCGCCTGGTTCCGGTGAAGCGCCTTTCCCGGGCCGGGAAGGCTGCGGCGAGCAGGTCCTGGTAGGCGCGGCCCTGGACGGCGGCCGCCAGGAAGAGCACGGGGATGATCGTTGCGATGGTGGCGTAGAAGAGCGCGTTGAACGCCGGAGCGGCGTGGTGGCCGTGGGCTAGCACGAGAGACGTGCCGGCGGCCCGCATGTCGTGAGCCTCAGGCCTTGTACTTGTCGCGGAGTGCCGGTTCGCCACCGGATAGCAGGCTGGCCCTCTGCGGGTGCAGCATCAAGACGGCCATCGCGATGAGCATCACCGACCACATCTGCAACTCGGGGTCGTGCTTGACTCGCGACAGCCCGTAGGCAAGCAGCGCAAGGAGCACCATGGACCTCGCTGCGCGGGTTTCCCCGCAGTCGGCCGCGTCGTGCTCCATCGCCTGCCGACAGCCCCGGCGACGTGCGACGTGACCGCCCTGGCGGCGAAGGCGAGCGCGGTCAGCAGCTTGAGCAGGCTGCCCGGCCGTTCGCTGATCAGGGCGGTCAGCTCTTCGGCGCGGATTCTCGCGCGGACCGGGTCGGCGTAGCGGACGCCAGCTGACCAGCGGACGATTTTGCGCGCGCACCAGCCGCAGGTATCCCTGGCGTCGCTACCAATGACGTGAATGATGACGGCGCCGATTATGACCATCAGAGTGCGCCCCATCAGCTGGCACCTGCCTGCCGCGGCAAGCCTCTCCAGGCGACTGGTATCGGACCTGGCGCGGGCATTGCAGGCCGGAGTGCCTCTGGCCGACGCTCGAGCAGAGTCTCGCGGGCCCCAGCGATTCCCTCCGCGGTAAGGCGGTAAACCCGCCTGCGCGGCTTACCTGGCTCGGACGACTGACCCTCCCAGCGACCCGCAATCCAGCCCATGTCCTCAAGCCTGTCCAGCACGCCGTACACAGTGGGCCCGGAGCGCTTAGTCGCCTGCATGATGGCCCATCCGTGCAAGTTATCGGTCGCCGGCGATGGACGCGGCCAGGAATACCTCGAGAATGTCGAGCAGAGGGCCGGTGATCCTGGTCGGTCTCGTCATGCGCTTATCTTACCTAGGTCGAGTAACGTTTTCCAGGCTGCGCGCCTTTCCGCCTAACGTGCTTCACCGCATGCGTGATTGCCTCGACCGCGTGGACCGTTCACGGTTGCCTGGCTCCCCTCAGGTTTACCTGCGACTTTTTCGCCTATAGTGGCGTCCGGGAAGTCCCTTTTCCGCATTTTGAATCGTCCAGATCATGGTGCCAAACCGGGCCGATCGCCCGGACGGCGTGCTGGCGGGCCGCGCTCGCTAGCTCTCGGGTATGCGGGAGAGGTCTCCACGTACGAGGCCCTCCGTCCGTCCGGTTCGACAGTCCCGGATCTCGACCTCCGGGTACCGTCGGGCGGGTGATACGCGATGACCCGGGTTGCGAGTGCTTGCCGACGGCGAGCAGTGACCTGCACGCGGCGATGTACGGGCTTATCGCGACGACCACCGCGAGGAAGGCAGACGGAGAAGATGGCCTCGCCGGGGTGATCGGGGTGCTGCGACGACAGGGCGGAGACGACCTGGATCTCCTCGAGTACTCCGTAGCCGAGGTCCCCGAGAACGATCAGCTGGGGCACGACCGCGGGCGATGCGGCGATGCCGGCGATCACGCGATGGGCGAAATTGCGCTCGCACAGCTGCCCTTGACGTAGGCAAGCCGGCTGTCAGGGCTTGCTCGGCGGCTTCTCGATGCGCCGAGCAGTTCTCTGGCGCCGGGCCCTGGATCGCCATGGCGAGAAACAGGACCGGGATGATCGCGGCGACGGTGGCGAAGAACAGGCCGTTGAACGCCGGAGCCGGGTGGCCATGGCTATGCGAGAGGCATGTCCTAAGCATTCCGCGAAGGGGCCGGGCTTAGCCGCTGGCGTTTTATCCTTTCCGGTGATCGTCCTTTGTTCGCGTTGACGCACGGCGAGGCACGGCTGGTGCTGAGCACGAGAGCCCGGCCGTCAGTTGCATGCGGGGCTCTCGCATATTCTGCGCCTGACCGCGAGCCCAGCATCTCATCGCCTGAACGGAAGGTCCGCGGTCCGCATTGGCGGACTGGCGAGTACCTGTATTCGCGTGTTTTCGCCTGGGGTGGCTTCAGTCCTGGTCGCGCCATACTCGGCACCGGTTTCGCCGTTGCTGATACTGAGGTGTTGTCAGGGGCGAATTTGCGCGCGCTCGCGGATCCGGGCGGGCTAGTGTGCCGACATGCAAGAGAAGGCACCGGGGTTGCCCGAGCCTGCGGTGCCGGAGCCGTCTTTCCCGCCGCCGTTGCAGAAGACGAGACCGGCTCCTGGCCCTCCTGGTCACCGCGGGCGCGCTCTGGTCTGTCACCGAGTCTGGCTGGTCGAGGACCGGCAAGGTCCTGGCGTGCACGGTCACACCACTGCTCGGCACGGCCGTTGCAGTTCTCTCGCGACCTGCAGCGACCCGCCGCGTTGGATTACCTTTGACGCCGGCGGTAGTGGCCGTGCTACCGCTGCCGGACGCGAAGAGCCTGAAGATCGGCGGCCTAAGTTCCACCGGCTGAATCAGACTGTGGAACAGCAGACGCGCGAGATGAGCCGCTGAGTCAGAACGTCTCACAGACCATCAGCATCGGGACAACCGAGCCCTGGCGCCCGACCTGGTCGAAGGCTTCCGGGAGCTGATGGCAAGGCTCGCGCTGGTACGCGGTGTGCTGCCTGACGATCCGCTGACCGCCGCCCAGCTCGCCAGGCTCGATGAGCTAGCCGGACTGCTAGACAGTGCGCCGGTCACTGAGGTCCTGGCGGCCGTTACGCCCGCCGAGGGGCTCATCCAGGCGGCTAGGCAGATTGCCGCGACAGTGGCGGCTAGCGCAGCCACCGTCGCCCGGAGGAGGCAGCGCGGGCGCCGGCCGCGGCAGACGTCATCGGCGCCGAGGGGGATTCCGGCGCTGGCTAGGATCTGGCGCGTCCGGTTTGCTGGCGTACGCTAAGGAGGTGAGTATGCCTGGTGAGCGATACGACGTGCGCATGGCGCAGCCTGCCATCGGCGCCTTTGAGGCGCTGGATCCGCCGCGTAAGGCTGCGGTCGCGCGCGCGATCCGCCGTGTCGGCACGGACACGGCGGTCCCCTTCGAGGTTCCGGCGAGCCTCGGCGCGAGCTACAAGGTCGTCATCCCAGAAGATGACGCTGACGCACCCGTGGTCGTCTACAGGGAGCGCCCGAAGCTGGAGGGCGGCGGCTACCTCATAACGGGCCTGCTGGGCCGCCACGCTTATAACGCCCTCACCGAAACCAGCGCGCCCAGTCTGCTGGACCGCTCGGCGTGGCAGAAGATCCTGGATCTGTCCGCCGTTACTTCGGCGATCGGTATTGGCCTTGGCTCGCGCGCGGCAGGGGCACGCCTGTTAAGTAACCGCCCGGCCGCACGAACCTAGCGCCCGGTCTCCTCGATCCGCCTCTGCACTGCCGCTGCGTGCGCCTTCGCCTGGGCGACGGTCGCATGGCCCCGGCTGCAGCACCAGTCCAGCCGCACCCGGTCGCTGGCGGATGACGCAGGTAATGGGCCCCCACTTCCAGCCCTGACGGGCGTCGCCGAACCAGAACCCGCGCCAGAACGGGTGCATGTCGGTCAGCGGCTCGCGGGTCATGGCGTTTCCCTTCGCCGATCCCATTGTGCGCAGGGATGACGGCTAGTGCGGGATGTGCTGGCCGAGTACCTGTGACGCGACGCCGACGACGATGTCCATGGCGACGCCCCGCAGCCCGCCGGCGATGGCCTGCAGCCTGCTTTTCTGCTCTGGGTCGCTCTCGCGTTCGGCGGCCTGCGTTATGCCGGCGGCGAGCTGCTCGATGAGGCTCTCACCAGTCGGCCACTGCCCGACCGCGCGGCGGGCTTCGGCTGTTACCTCGCCGAGGAAGAACGCCGCCGGGCCGCCACCCATATGCGCGGTGACCTGCCCGGTGTACGTCCACTGGAGGGCGTAGAAGGCTTTGACGACGTCCTCGCCCGGAATCCCGGTTGCTGCGGCGACCTGCGCTGCATTGACCCTGAAGTCGTCCTCCAGGGCAGTCACGATCGCGTCGAGCACCGGCAGGTCTCGCTCGGCCCACGTGCCCTTCAAAGGTCCGCTCCGGGGATCCCGGTCTCGTGCAGCCGGTCCAGGTTGAAGTAGCCGGCCTGCTCGGCGAGCTGCATATCGGGTCGCCAGCCATCGAGCATGAGCATCTCTCGGACTCTCTCGTCAATGTCGGTCCGCTGGCCCTGGCCAGCGGTAGCCACGTCGATCCACACGGCGTGCTGCAGCAGCGTGATCTGGCGCTGCATCGCGTCGAGGTCGCGGCGGGTACGGCCGGGGCGCACGCGGACGAACTTCCACACGGCAGTGCCTCCCTCGGCCGCGATCGCCGCGGTGGCGATGGCGAGTATCCAGGTTGCGATCGTCATGGCAGCCAGCATGATGCGTGAGGGTGAATGAAGCGGGGAAGTCGCGGGCAGACTGGCGTGTCCCGCTGCGGACCGCCACGGACTGTGACACCATCTCACTAAGCGTGATCGAAGCGAGGTCGTGTACACCCCCCTGCGGTTAGTGACCGTCAGTCGCCGCCCCGGATGCCGCTACGGCACTCGGGCTCTCGCCACGCTCTGTCGACCGTCTTGCCAGGAAGGGCTTCCTGGAGAAGGTCTACGTCCTCGGCACCGTCAGGTACCGAGTCTCGGAGATTGAGCAGATCATTCGCGACGGCACTCGCCCTGTTCGCGAGGGGCGGCCGGCATGAAGGCGATGACCGCGCTCGAGCAGGACTGCGCCGAGGCGCTGGCATTCGCCCTGGCGGACCTCATGTGGACGTCCATGCCGTCGCTGTTCGGCGAGCCGCCCGAGTCCGTGGTGGCCATTACGCTGCCGTTCGCGTGCGCCCTGGTGCGTGCCGAGGCGAAGGCAGCCCGCAACGCCAGGCACGCGAGGAAGTACCGGAAGCTGCAGCGCGAGGTCCGCGAGATGCTCCGCGCCGAGCCGGACTCCCCTGTTGGTCCCCGCCGCATCGGCCAGACGGTCGCATTCGACCCGGAGCAGTGGCATACCGCCCTGGTGCCGGGCCTCGGCCATGATGCGATCGGAGTGCAGTAGCCATGAGGGCCCGTCACAGCAGCCCGCGGCGGCTCGCCGGGAAGCGGCGCCGGATGAAGTCGTGGGAGGCCCGCGACGCTCGGAAAGCGCAGGCGGGCCAGCGCAGAGCAGGCCGTCGCGCGGAGCAGGACCTTCAGTGGCCTGTGGCGGGCACCCCGGAGCGCAAGGCAGCCGCGACCGAGCGGACGGCGAAACGAGCACGGAAAGGCAGGCCCAGGGTGGCCGGGAAGTCGAAGAAGAGGGGCGCGCGGCGCAACCTGTGCTGGTCGTGCGGCAAGGCCACGAAGTCGAGGAAGTTCTGCAAGACGTGCGAGCGGAATCGCCCGGCCGCGGTGAAGGCACAGACGGTCCACCTGAACAAGGCTTACGGGGGTCAGGTGCCGGTGGTCCGCTCGGCGCCGGTCACGAAGGCCGCAAAGCCGTTGTGCCCGAATGCGGCATGCAGGAGCCAGGCCAGTAGTGCCAGCGACAAGTGCTGCTGGCGGTGCGGGTGGGCTTACTCCGCCGGGCACGCCGCCGCGGCGCAGAAGTCCGCTGAGACGTGGCAGGCCGGCATCCCGGGCACGCCGGAGCGCCTGGAGGCGAAAACCCGCGACCTGAGCGACTCGCAGATGTACAGCCCCGCCAACCGCGAGGCTCTGCTCGCGGAGGCGCAGAAGGCCAGGCAGGCGCGCGGCCAGGAAGACGCGCACACCGCCGCGATGATCGTGAAGTCCCGCGGTGCCCGGAGCCTCGCCGAGGCGTACCGGATGGAGACCGACCCGCGCGCCCAGGAGATCCTGCGCAGCGTGCTGAGCGGAGGACGGTAACCGTGTTCTCAGTTTCCGAGCAGAGAGACCAGCTGGCCGAGCTTGAGCGGCGGAGGCAGCAGATTGCATCGCAGCAGAGCGCCCCATCTGCGGGGGTAGCAGTGGCAGCGCTGCCCGCGGGCGGGTACGCACCCGCGCCCGCTTTCAAGTCTGCGGAGCCTGACCTCGCCAAGCGCCGGAAGGGCAAGCACCGGGCGGACGGCAAGGGCCGCGACGTGGCCGCGGACGACGCGACGGGCACGGCGGCAGTAGCCGAGGGCGCGCGAGCCGCCATGGAAGCCGAGGCAGCCCGCAAGGCGTACCAGGATCGCGGCATAACCGCAGGTCCGGGCACCTTCGCCGCCGCCGGCCATGCGGCCGAGGGCGAGCGCCTATGGTCGCGGTTACATCGCGGAGGGGCACGCCAGCGACAGCCCGGTCGCCGAGCCGCCGCGCACGAATCCGCTTGCCGGCATCCCGAGCTACGTGCCGCCGTCCGAGCCGGCAGTTGCCCGGCTGCACCCGGACATCATCGGCGCGTTCACGCTGGGCTCGCCGAGCGAGCGCTGACAAGAAGGAGAACCAGGGAAATGACGATCTACGCACCGGCCGATATTCACTCGGTCACCGTGCCGGCTATGACGGGCACGGCTGCGGCCAGCCTCATGTCCGCACAGGCGGCACCGGGCCGTTCGTGCTGTCCTGCGAGATCTGCGAGCCGCACATGCTGGCAACGGACAGCCGCTATGTCCGGACGATCGCGGACGTCGCGGAGACCTACGACGCCAAAAAGGAGCGGGAAAGCCTCGCGATCCGCGGCAGCCGCGATCGCGACGACATCCTGACCCTTGCCCTGGCGAAGCTCGCTGGCCTTGACCTGCCGCCCTCGCTGGCCGGGACCACGGAGCGGCTCGGGCTGTCTGGCGCGGTGCCAGGCTCGCTTGCCTGCCCTGCCGGTCACCTCCAGCCGGGTGGCCAGGCCTACTGCGGAGCCTGCGGCCTACCGATGCGCGGCACGGCGGACGAGCAGGTCGCCTGATGGCCGCGGCGAACCTCAGCCTGGTGACCGGCGCTCCGGAGCGGTTCTGCACTGGCTGCGGCAAGGAGCTGCCGGAGCCCGGTGCCCTCTGCCCGGCATGCCCTCAGGTTGACGCCCGGCGGCGGGCCGTCATCTCGTCCTACCGCGGGCAGCTGGAGGCTCTGCGGGACATCGATGCTGCCGAGCACGCCGCGGAACTGCTGGCCAGGGCGCAGTCCGCCAGGGCTGAGTATTCGCGTGCGGAAGATGGCACCGGCCAGCTGGAGGCTGCCGCGAAGTCGGCACTGGCTGCCGAGCGCCGGGCTGCCGACCGGGCCCGCGCCTCGGCGGACCATGCCGGCAAGATGGCCGCGGCCGAACGGCGCACCCGTCGCGACGTCGCGAGCCCGGAAGCGCGGACGAACGCGCTGGCGCTCCGCTTGGCCTAGGTGTAGATCGCAGATCCTGAGCACGTTGTTCTCTCGGTGAGCTAATGCAGCTGATCATTAGTCCCTGAGGGGTTCCTTAATCACATTCTCTAATGTCCCTTCACTCCCTTGACGGTGCTCGCCGCCGTGAAATAGGAGTGATCGTCACGAACGTACCGAGTGACCATTTATACCTCGGGACAAGCTGTCCACGCCATAGTCGTACGGGAATGTAGTGTCGCTGCATTCACTTTGGAGGTAGTGTCGAATGCGTTCATCGTTTTTTCGCGATCGGTCACGACGTTTGTCACGGATCGCCAAGGGAGTTATAGCTGCCACATTCGTGGCAGCCTCGCTTCCGGTCGTAGCGGTGCTCGTCCCATCTACGCCCGCCTCAGCAGACAGCGGATTCTGCGGGGTGCGCGTGTCAGGGCCCGCCGACATTCCCGGTCACCTCTACTGGGCCTACACATGGCGCAACAAGTGCAATTTCAAGGTCAGTGAGAAATTGTATTTCCCCTCTGTTGGTCATTATTCGGGCTGCTTCGTCGGCATCGCCCCCCAGGAGTACATTACGACCTTTGTCGGTACCTGGGACCAGACCTGGTCCATCGTGAACTGCTAAGAGGTAGCAGGTGAAGGTACGGCGAAGCGGCAGGTTTATGCAGGCCGGTAGATGACGGTCGTCACTGCTACGCAATAGAACGTCTGTTTGGGTCTGTGGTGCAATCGTGTCGTGGAGTCGATCACGCGTCCGGACCGGTGGACTTATCCTCCGGTCCTCCGGCCTGCCGTGAGGGCCACGTCTGGAAGCCGGGAACGGTCACGGTCTCCTGGCTGCCGTGCCTCTGCATCGGCAACGGGAGTACCGACCATCTCAGGGTGTCGTGCCGGATGGACGGCTGCCTGTCTCCGGCTTGGTACCGGCCCCGGCACCGCGAGGGCGCAGAGATCGGCAGTCGGCCGGGCGGGTAGCCGCCGCGTCGATCCTCCCGGTGATCCGGGCCCTGAAACGACCTGAGTTGGCTCATTTAGTGCGCAACGTACGCCGGACTACATGGCCGGGGCTCATGGGGGTTCGTAGGCAGGTGCCCGCGGTTTCCCGATGTTCTCTTGTCGGGGTGGCCGCTGCGGGCGTGCTGTTACCGGAGGGGTTCAGCTGATGCTGCCCGCAGCCGGGCTACCGCTCCGGCCACGACCAGGGCTGAGCCGGCGGCGATCCTCGGCCTGCGCCGCTGCACGGCCCGGGGCACCCGCAGGACACAGAACACGGCCGTCGGGGCTTCGCCGGCGATCGCGAGCACCGTCAGCCGCCGCGGGTGGCGCAGGCCCGACCGCACGCCGAGGACTATCCCCGCGACCTGGAGAGCAGGGAAGTACCGCGATAGCTGCCGGGCCATGGGTGTCGTCCCGGCGGTAGCCGGCACCTGTATGCCACGCTCGCGCAGGAGGTCCTTTTGCTGCTCGATGTTCTGGTCCGCCTCGGCCCGGGTCGGCGCTTCGGTGCCAAGGCCCCACGCCATCAGCCCGAAGCCGGCAGCGCTTGCCCACGCGGCCAGGGCCCGCTGCCGGCGCCCGGCGGCCCAGTGCCCGGCCCCGACGGCGGCCTGGGTGACAACGGGGATGACAGGGGACACCCATTGGGGTATCCCCGAGGGCCTGACCTCGTCTAGACGGGACATCAAGAACACCCGCCGCAGTAACCGGTCCCCGCCGTCATCACCAGCCATCCCGTCATTGTCGCCCAGGCGGCACGAGTGTGCCAATCTGCCGGGCTGCCGCTACCCGGACGTTGCCGCCCGGCGGGCCCCTGTCACCTCCTGGTTAGTGCGCAGATTTCGTCAACTTGAGAAGTAAACCTGCAGGTCAGCGTATTAAGCGACTCGAAAGTCCATGATCGTGAGCCAAGTCGGGTCTCAGGGTGTCGTGCCGGATGGACGGCTGCCTGTCTCCGGCTTGGTACCGGCCCCGGCACCGCGAGGGCGCAGAGATCGGCAGTCGGCCGGGCGGGTAACCGCCGCGTCGATCCTCCCGGTGATCCGGGCCCTGAAACGAGGCCGGCAACACCTAGGCAACGGACAGGAAACAGCGCCTGCCTTACGGTCCCGGTCATGGCAACGATGTGGGCAGCCGCTGACCCTGCCGAGCTGCGCGGCCTCCTATACCCGGTGCCCGACCCGGAACCCGCCGGGCAGCCGGACGCTGGCATATGGGCCGCGGATGGAGCTCCAGTAGAACCTGGGCGCGAGGCCGTGTGCCTTCCGGTAGCGGTGGTGAGTGTGGCCGGCGCCGAGGTGGAACGCGAGATAGACGACGACGGCGATGACGACAACGGTGATCACTTGTCCTCCTCGATTGCTGCATGCTGGCTGCCCTGGCGTGCGATGAGCTCGGCGACGTCGGCCGCCGAGACGGGTCCGTGGAGGTGGAGATGGATCTGCGGTGGCGGCAGGGCGTGCTGTGCCGCTGCAGGAGCCTCTACGGCGCGCTGCGGGGCGCGGGCGGGTGATTCCACCTGGACGGTCCACGGCGCAGGCCGCGTCTCGTAGCGCCGCCTCAGCAGCAGGCAGATACCGAGCCCGGCCAGGCTCATCCCGGCCGCTACCGCCAGCACGACCAGCACGATGTGCACGAGGACGTTGAGGGCGTGCTCGGCGGTGTGCACTGCGGCGCCCGCCGAGCCCGGCAACGAGCAGCACGAGCACGATGATGACGGCCAGCCCGAGACCCGGGCCGCTGTCGGGGTGGGTGTGGGCTCCTGATGGCTTCATGACTTGCTGTCCTTGCGGTCGTTGCGGTACTTGACGGCCGTGCCGATGGCGCGGTGCACCGTCCTGGAGCCGAGGCGCTGGACGTGGCGGGTGCCGTTGCAGCGCCGGCAGGTGCCGTGCCGCTTCCTGGTGCTGCCCCGGTTGGTGCCCTGCCCTGGCATCGCGGGCACGGCCTGAACGGGTGGAACCAGGCGTGCCACAGCCACCACCCGCCCGCGGCCAGGATGATGAGCGCCTGCTCTTCGTGGCCGGTCATGACTTCCTCGCCGACCTGACGCCGTCGGCGAATCCCTCGTCGTAGCGCGGCTGGTAGAACTCGACGTCGCGCCTCGCCATAGCCGTCCCGGTGACCCTCGTCGTACCGCGGCTGATAGAAGTCGCGTTTCGCGTCCTTGTAGCCGTCGTCGTGGCCGTCGCGGTAGCCCTCGCGCTTGGCTTCCCTCCAGATCCGGCAGTACGGTCGCTCGCAGCCCCAGTCGCCGCACGTCTCGTACCGGTGCTGGGCGGTGCTCATCGCCGCCACCGCGGGATGTCCTGCTCGGCCTTGTGGACGCGGGCGTTGGCCTCAAGGAACTCGTCTGTCTCCCAGTCGACGCCGGCCGCCTCATCGCGTTCCGCGATCGCCTGGAGCTCGGCCCTGGCCGCGCGGTACTCGGCCATCGCGTCCGGTGGTGTCTCCGGAACGGCGTTGCCGTCCTGGTCGACTGGCCCGGTGTAGCCCGAGTCGCGGAGCGCCTTCAGCTTCCGGTAGCGCTCGTTGTCGAGGTCCGGGTTCTGCGCGACCATCGCTGCGAACGCCGGCGACATGTCCTCGCCGTCGTCAGCCCAGATGCCCTCGGTATCCGGTGCCGCGTCGTCGTCCCAGAAGTCGGCGGCGTGCGGCGGCGGCTGCGCCGGCAGGTCACCGGCGTGCGCCGCCGGGACCACTCAGGCACCGGCCTCATCCCGTCGTCGCCGTCGCGCTGATGGGCGCGGACCGTCACGGTCCTCCCGGTCACCGTCACTCGCTTGTGCCTGCGGACATTAATCCTCACCGGCTACCTCCGACCTCGGGTCGGAGCAGCCCGACCCGTCCTGACCTGCGGGAACATTCATGGCTCCGACCCGGGTCGGACGATCGCAACGCGGTGACCTGCACGGTCGGAGGTCGGAGCATCACCGGGCACCGCCCCGGAGCGCGGCCTCTATGTGCTCGCGCCGGCAGCCCATCGCGCTGCGGCCCAGGTGCTTGACATCGACGCTGGGCACCCCGGCCGCCCGGACCTGGGCGCTCACCGACTCGGGCGTGCAGATGCGTGCCGTTCCGGGAACCGCTTCGCCAGCCGCCCGGCGAGGGTCTGCCAGTGCAGTCCCGCGCTCGCCCGAATGACGGCCAGCACGTCGGCCAGGACGTCGCGGCGCCTCCGGTCGGACTCGCCCGGCCGCCATCCCGGCTCAGCGTCCCGGCCCGCTCGCGCAGCGCCCGGGCGGCGGTCAGGATCCGCTCGGCGTCCTGCCCGTCCGCCAGGTAGGTCCGCACGGTCGGCGAGGCGTCGGAGGCGCCGCGCAGGATCCCGACGCCCTTGTACTGCGGCAGCAGCGTCGAGTGTCCAGGCCCTCGCAGTAGGCGCCCGGCGCCGAGGCACATCTCGCGACACCTGCCAGCTCGAGGTGCGCAGCCCGAACCGGACTGCGAAGTTGTCGCGGAAGCGGTGAACTGCTGCGCCGACCTGCCGCCGCCGCCGATCCCGGACGGCCGCTGCGTCGCGCCGATCAGGATCACCCCGGCGCCGGGCGCGACCTTGACCAGGAACGCCAGCAGCGCCGCGATGTCCTTGCTGATCTTCGCCGAGGTCGTAGCCTCCTGGAACTCTCCAGGACCAGCACCCGGACCGGCATCTTGTACCGCGGGTCACGGGCGATCTCCCGGGTCAGCTTGCCCTCCGGGCACAGCCGGGTCCGTCGGCAGCTCCGACAGCCGCTGGTAACGGTCCTGCACGTCGGCCTTGATGCTCTCCAGCGTGTCGCAGCAGGATCTCCGGCGGCAGGCCGTCCCGGGTCGGCGTGAGCCCGAACGCGCACGAGTCGGCGACCAGCGCGAACTTCCGCCAGTCCGGGGAGCCCTTGAAGTCGAACACGTACAGCTTCACGTACGGGTCCAGCGCCGCGTACAGCGCCAGCAGCCGGGCGGAGAACGTCTTCCCGCCCGGGGCAGCGCGCCGACCAGGACGCGAGTTCCACATCAGCGGCACCGTGACCAGCTGGCCGCGCTCGTCCAGGCCGATCGGCGCGGGCTTCCAGATGTCCGTCGCCTGCACGCCAGCAGCGGCGTCCGGCCGACCGGCACGGCGAGCGGGTCACGGTCAGCGACCCACAGCGTGTGCCGCCGGTGCGGTCGGGTCGCGGTGGATGAACACCTGGACTCGGTGCACGTCCAGGCCCGGACGCGATCGCGTCCTTCGCCTTCACCGCGTCCTTCAGGCCCTTGCCGTACGGCAGGTCGACCAGCACCCGGCGAGCCGTCGCCGTCGCGGGCCATCGGCGAGCCGAACGTGATCTGCTGGTCCGGCTTCTCCGGGTGGCCGAGCCCCGCCGCGTAGTAGGCCCGCAGCACGATGTCGGCGTTCAGGACCCGGAACCGCGGCGTCACCGTCGCCGGGCGCGATGATCGGCTTGTCCGCCGGGCGCCCGTGCCGGGCCAGCAGCGGCAGCGCGGCACGGCGGCAGCGGCGCCAGACCCACCAGCGGCCGAACCTGCCAGCAGCACGACCGCGATGGCGACCGCGACCGACCTCGGCGGCCAGGACCCCGCCGCGGACCCGCCGATCTCCCGCGCCTGCTTGTCAGCCGCGACCACTCACGGCTGTCACCCTCGGCGGCGGCCTGGGTCCGCAGCCCTTCCTGCTCGCAGATGCCACCACCACTTCACCTGGCGGCCGAGCAGCCGGAACACCCCGCACGCCCCACAGCACGGCCAGCAGCAGGTACTTGGGCGAGCGGACTCAGTGGAAGGCGGCACGGTGGGCCTGGCGCCCGGCGTGACGCGCCGCGGCGGCCCGTACGCCCGCTACCGTGCGCAGGTGCTCCGGGATGACCGGCAGCCGCTGACCGGGCACCGGGACGGGGTCGACCAGGACCGGCGTGCTGTCCGGCTCGTCGTCGATCGCGATCTCGTAATGGGTGTCGCTCTGCACCTGCGGCAGGCCCGGCAGTACCTCGCCGGGAATGGCGACCTCGGCGTTCGGCTCGCGCCCGCCGGTTTCGTTCGTCATGCTGATCAGATCTCCTTCGGGAGTGGAACCCGGCCCGGGGAGTCGTCTTCGTGGATGCCCCCGGGCCGGGGGCTCGTGTGTTCTAGGTACGGATGCCGACGGTCTCCAGGTGGTCGCGAATCTGCTTCGCGCGGTCCTGCCCGACATGTAGCCGGGAGCGGATCGAGCGCAGCGACGGAACCGCACCCGATGCGAGCTCGGACATGAACTCGGACTCGGCATCGGTGGCGGTCACGGGTGCGGCACGGGTGCGCTTCGGAGCACCATTCCGGGTACGGGCGCGGGGGGCCCTCGGGTGCGCCTTCCGGTTCAGTCCAGGTGCGCTCCCGGAGTGCAGTCCGGGTGCAGGTGCGGGGTGCACCAGGGGTGCGGTCCGAGTGCGGTTCGCGACCACCCGCTTGAGCACCCCCAGGCCCACCGCGAGAGCGGCAGCGGCAGCGATGGGAGGCACCGCGGCCGTGGCCCGGCTGGCCCAGTCATGCGCCGCGACATGGCCGACGTTCCCTGCCACGCTGACGGCCAGGCCGAGGAGGGTAACTCCCCACGCGGCCGCCCTGGACCGGACCGGCCACGAGTCGGCCAGCGCGACCAGCAATGCCAGCTCGCCGACGGCGATAAACGTGTCGACCTGCAGCGGCCAGGCGTACGCCCAGACGCCATGCAGGCCGTGACGGGTAGCCCAGTCCAGCAGCGCACGGTAGGACTCGGCGAAGCTCGCTGCCGACGCTGCTGCCACCAGCAGCGTGATCGCGACGAGCGCGGCCTTACGCAGCCCGGTCATGGTTGGCCGCCTTTCACGAGTTGAAGGTGCCGCCCACGCCGGCCGTCTGTCCGGGACGCGTCGTCGGGGTCGAGGCCCACGGCGCGCACGGTTTCGCGCATCAGCATGAATAAGGCCTCGAGCCTCGCGTCGTGGCTGTCGACCCGCTCGCGCAGCGTGACGAGCTCGGCCATGTCGGCGCTCACGGCTGGTCTCCAATCCGCGCGAGCAGTTCCTGGAAGCGGTCGGATGCGGCGCCCGTTCCGTGCTGCGCCTGCTGCCACGCGGCATCGGTGAGCGCGTCCATCACCGTGGCGACGTCGGACAGGCCGACCAGCAGCGCTCCGTGCACGGTGACCTGCGTGACGTCATGGTCGAGGTCGGTGGCCTCCCAGTCCTCCACGACCTGCAGCACGATGCGCAGCTGGCGGCGGAGTTCGGCGTCCTCGCGCGCCAGGACCGACAAGGGAAGGGCTGACACTGAGTGCGAGGAGATCGCGTCGAGGTAGTCACGTGCGGCAGCGACGCTGCGGTCTGCGCTCACCATGGCGCGACCTCGCTATCGATGACGTCCAGCAAGCGGGCCGCGTGCACCTCGAGGCGGCCGAGCTGGCGGGCGCAGCCGGCCTCGCTGTCGCGCGGGAGCTCGGCCAGCTGGTCGATGTACTGGCGCGCCTGCTCAACGGGCAGGCGCTTCCATGCCGGGAGCTCACGGCGCCGGGGACGGGCGACAATGGCGACCAGCCCGCGCAGTGCGTCACTCAGCGCCTCGGCCAGTTCGGCCCGAGTCATTTCACTATCGCCGGCCTGCCAGGCCGTGAAGGCCGCCAGGACCTCGCGGGCATCGTCGAGCGGATCGCGGGCAACCGGGGGAAGGTGCGGCAGCTCGGGTTGCGAGCCTGGCCGGGTGAGGTTTGTTACGGTGCTGGTCACGGTCTGGTCCCTCCTGGATAGGGGCTTGGGCCTAGGGCTGGTCGCGCGCTGACACGCGCGGCCGGCCCGCTTCATAACGGAGTGGTGGGGATCAGTTGGCACGGAGCTAGTTCCGTGGCAGTTCCGTCGAACCGTCGAATGCCTTCAATCGGCGTCAACGGTGGCCAACAGAGAAACGCAAGGTAGATCCGGCTCGCCGGACCGCGGCGCAAGGTGGCGCCAGGGTGCCTCGGAGAACACTCAGATTTACGAGGGGACGAATCAGATCCAGCGAATGGTGATGGCGCGGCAGATCCTGAAATGAGGGTTTGCGCTGTTCAGCGTCCTGCATATCAGCAGAACGGCCAATTCGCCGAATCCGTATTGGCGGCTTGTCGGCCGCCGATGGCGATTCCGGTGGGCACGTCGCCCAGGTAGGCTCGACAATCGCCCAGTTAGGCTCGACAGTTGTACCGGATGGATGCCGCGCGGCACTTCGGCGGTGTTCGGCTGGTGGCCTGGTTGGTGATCGGAGAGTATTTTGGCAAAAAGGCTCGGCGGCGAACAGGACAACCACGCCGACGTCGCAGCGTTCACAGCTGAGATCGCCAGGGTGAACTCGCTGCCGTTGGCTCAGCTGGCAGCCGAGGTGATGGCGAGGGGTTTCGGGCCGGACGGACCGGGTGGCCCGGGGCAGCAGGCCACTATCGAGGCGCCCTCGGATCTGGGTTTTACGCGCGTAACCGCGTACCGGATCGCCGCCGAGTTCAGCCCGGCGTTCCGCTCCCGGAGCGTTCCGTCGGAGCTAAGGCTCAGCCTGGACTACCTGATCGCGGAAGGTCTTCAGGTTCTGGAGCACGCATGCCTGGTGCGGGTCCGGTGGCATCGGGACATCGGCGACCTGGATTATGCCGCCACCCGGCTCGGACGAGCGGCGCTCGCAGAGGGCGCGGTTGAACGTGTGCTGGCGGGCGGCGCCCTGTAAGTTAGCCAGAGCTCCCGGCGCCGCTGGTTGCGTCCCCAGGGTAGTCAGATAGCCAGGCTGCGCCGCTCGATAAACAGGACATCCCGCCACCGGCCGTGATGGCAGCCGATGCGCTCGCGTGTACCGACGGTCCGGAAGCCGACCCCGGCGTGCAGGGCCAGGCTGGCGGTGTTCTCGGGGAAGATGCCGGACTGGATGGTCCAGATTCCCGCGCGCTCGGTCGACCAGATGAGCGCCTCGAGGAGCAGATGTCCGACGCCGCGGCCGCGGGCATCTGGCCGGACGTAGACGGAGTGCTCGACTACGCCGGCGTAGACGCAGCGGTCTGAGACCGCGGAGGCGGCGACCCAGCCGAGCACGTTGCCCTCGGTGTCGGTTGCGATGTAACTTTGGCCGGGGAGACGGGCCGCGCGGAAGTCGGCCCAGCTCGGCGCGTGGGTCTCAAACGTGGCGTTGCCTTCGTCCAGGCCGGCCTGGTAGATGGCCAGCACGGCCGCCTCATGCCGGTCGGTCATCGGCTCGGTCCACATGTGCGCGGCGTTCGTGCCTGACGGCATCGCTGGCGGAGTCACGACGGCGACGCGGTTGGCTTGGCCGCGCGGATAATCGCGGAGTGGACGCCACCTCCGGCCGCATGGGTCTTGGTGATGCTGATTCCGTCGAACCCGGCTGCCTGAAGCATGTCCCGGTATCGCCGCACGGTGACAGCGCCGTCACTGCAGCCGGCGGGCTGCCCGCCGTCGGCGACCTGCTGTGGGTCGATGCCTTCGTCAGCGACCATGTCGCTGATCCCAAGTCGGCCGCCCGGCCGCAGGACCCGATATGCCTCGGCTAGGACGCACTCCTTGCTCGCCGACAGGTTGATGACGCAATTGGAGATGATGACGTCGACGTGCTGGTCAGGCAGCGGGATGGCCTCGATGCGGCCGTGCAGGAACCGGGCGTTGTGGCTGCAGCCTGCGCGGCGTTAGCCTCGGCCAGAGCTAGCATGTCAGCGCTGGCGTCCAGGCCGTAGGCGAGGCCGCCGGGCGCGACCCGGCGCGCTGACAGCAGGACGTCGAGGCCGCCGCCGGATCCCAGGTCCAGCACGATCTCACCTGACTGTAGGTCAGCAACCGCGAGTGGGTTGCCGCAGCCGAGGCTGGCACGCAACGCCGCCTCCGGAGCGCCTTCCGTGCCAACGGGGTATGCAGCGGCGCCAAAGCACCCGGCAGCGAAGGCATCCGGGTCGCCGTCGATGGGCGTGCCGCCGGCCGCGGCGATCCGGGCAAGGCCCGAGTACCGGTCAATAACTGGGTCCTGTCTGCTCCCGGCGTTTTCGTGAGCCATGCTGTGCTCCTTTACGTCCGGGCCGTCCGGGCCGTCCGGGCCGTCCGGACTCCGGCCGGCTGGGCGGGGACTGGGCGGCCCATCACGATGTCGGCGGCGGTGGGAAAGCAGTCCACGCACGCCTCATTGACCCGGTAGTAGGTGGATGTGCCGCGATGCTCGGCCAGGACGAACCCGACCTCAGCCAGGACCTTCAGGTGAGCGGACACGGTTGACTGGCCCACCGATACGGCGTCGACGATGTCGCCCACGTTCATCGGACCGCCGCGGCGGGCCAGCAGCGACACGATCTGGATCCTGGTGGCGTCGGCGAGCGCCCTGAACCAGATGGCGTACTCGGCGGCGGTGACCCGATCAAGAGGCTCGGCTGATTCTTTCATCGATGATCGACGATAATCGATTAATCTCGCGAGCGGAAGAACCTGGACTGTGGACGTGATGTGTCTCGGCGCGCCGGACCGGTCAGGAGGACGGGTCGCCGATGAGCGTGCCCAGGCTCGCGAGGGCGCCGGTCCGAGCCCGGTAGTACACCCACACGCCGCGCTTTTCGCGGTCGACCAGGCCGCACTCGTACAGAACCTTCAGGTGATGGCTGATCGTCGGCTGCGACAGGTCGAAGGCGTCATTCAGGTCGCACACGCACGCCTCGCCGCCTGGGTGCGAGGCGACCAGCGACATCAGCCGCAAGCGCACCGGATCGGCCAGGGCTTTCATCAGCGGCGCGACCTGCTCAGCCTGCTCACGTGACAAGGGCTCCCGCGACAGCGGGGCGCAGCACGCTGCCGGGTCCGCGAGGCTCAGCACGATCAAAGACTTCGGCATGCATCAATATTGACAGACGTCGATGTCTGTGGCAAGCTCAGCGGCAGGCACAGACATAGACAGTCGTCAATCTCATCTCCGGAGGTTCCGATGCCCGGCCGCGTGCAGCTCGCACTCAACGTCAACGACCTGAACGAGTCCGTCGCCTTCTACAGCAAGCTCTTCGGTACAGAGCCCGCTAAGGTCCGCCCGGGCTACGCCAACTTCGCCATCACCGAGCCGCCGCTCAAGCTCATCCTGATGGAGAACCCCGGCCAGGGCGGCAGCCTCAACCACCTCGGCGTCGAGGTCGCCGACACTGACGCCGTCGACGCCGAGCAGACAAGGCTCGCGCAAGTCGGCTTGGCATCAACCGACGAGCGTGACACCACATGCTGTTATGCCAGGCAGAACAAATTCTGGGTCGAGGGCACCCCCAACGGCGAACAGTGGGAGATCTACACGGTGCTCGACGACAGCCCCACCTTCTGGGGCGGCGACACCGCGGCAGCGGAACGGTGGCGCTCCACCAGCGGCGAGGAGACCTGCTGCGCCGGCGACGTCAGCGCTGAAGACGAGCCGACCGCCTCCAGCGCGAGATGCTGCTAAGGAGCACAGATGACCGAGCCGCATGTCGCCGCCGCTGTGGCCGCCGAACATTCAGCTGGACCGGCGCGCTGCGGCTGACGCGCATGATCGCGTCGCGCTGGCCCGGCGCTACCGCAAATCTCTGGTCCCCCCGGGAGTCGATGAGCGCTTCGGGCCACCCTCGCACGCTGTCCGGTCGGCTCGGTGCCGCCACGTCCTGTTGTCGCTGACTCGCCTTCGCAACGAAGTCACGGGACAGAGGGCTAGCTGCTAAAGGGCCCTGGCCTCTTCGCTATCAGGACACCGGCCACGCGTTCGTCGCGGCGACTGACTTCATCGAGCGCGGGCGAGACGAAGACCGCGAGCAGCCATGGTCATTCGGGCCAGGCTTGCTGCCATGGCCAGCACAATCGGCAACTTCACATCTGGAGTCACGAGCGGGACGGTGACAAGCGCGACGGCGTCAATCGCGGCGATGCCTGCGCAGCCCGTGACGCCTGCCTTGCCGACTGGGCGATACCGCCGTCCCAGCGCAGCGGCCACCAAGGTTCCGATGATCGTCAGCAGCGCGACGGCAAGCAATATCCGGACGACGACCGGGACCGGCCAAGACCAGGCACGGCCGCTGACTAGTGCTATGGCCCAGCAACCGCCGACGATCGGTCCGCTGGCCAGCAACCCGCGGGCGGCACTCCGCGCCGGGCTTAGCCGGGTGAACTCCGCCAAGATGACGTGCGGCTCGCCGAACTCGGTGAGCGCGGCGTCGGCAGCGGCATCCGGCTCGAGGCCCTGGTCCAGATACCGTTGGCATGTCTGATCCAGCCCGTCAGACAGTTCCTCGACGATGGGCGCGGGGAGTTCGGCAGATAGCGCGGTCAGGTAAGCCTCGATCACGCTGGGCTTGGCCATGGCCGGCCTTCCAGAGCGCCGCTGATCAAGGCGGCGAAGTCACGCCACTCCGACCGCCTGCCCGCCAGCGCGTCAGCCCCCGCCGGGGTCAGCCGGTACTCACGCCGGCGCCGCCCGGCCACCACCGACCAGGACCCTTTGATCAGCCCGGCAATCTCTAGGCGGCGGAGCGCCGGATAGACCGTCCCCGTTGCCATGTCGAGCTGCCCCCCGGTCGCCTGGCGCAATGCCTCGATCAGGGCGTAACCGTGCCGGGGGCCGCCTTCCAGTGCGGCCAGCAGCAAGCCATCGAGATGACCTTTCAGCTCCTCCGCCCGCATAAGTAGCAACACTACGCTAGGCCTTCCCACCAGGCAATCCGTCGCGTAACATGGCACTCATAGGTAGCGTTACTACTTATTGTCAGCGGTTCGCCCCACGGTCAGGAAGGACGACGCCTGATGCCGACAGCGGCCCGTATTCTGGGCGACCACGTAGGCTCGACCGCCCCGATATTCCTGGCGTTCCTGGCCGTCCACGTCATCGCCGGGCTCACCGCCGTCGTCACCGGAGCCGCCGCCGCGCTGACGCGCAAAGGCAGCCGTCGTCACATCCGAGCCGGCCGCTGCTACTACTCGGCCATCAGCGTCGTCTTCGCCACCGCGACAGCCCTGGCCGTTATGCGGTGGCGGCAGGACTATTACCTGTTCATCATCGGCTCCATCGCGTTCACCGCTGCGACCATCGGCTACCTGCACCGCCGATGGCACCGCCCTGGCGATGCTGGCCACATCGCCGGGATGGGCATCGCGTACGTGGCAATGCTCACCGCGTTCTACGTCGACAATGGCCCCCGCCTGCCGCTCTGGGACCACCTGCCGACCTTTGCCTTCTGGCTGCTTCCATCCGCGATCGGAACGCCGATCATCGCCAGGGCCATCGTCCGCGCAAGGCGCGCCCATCACGTACTGGATTTCGCGCAGGCGCCGGACTCGCTAGCGCCCAGGGCTGGACAGGATCGCGGCGACGCGGTCGAGCGCGGCGGGCACGAGGCGGTAGTAGACCCAGGTGCCGCGGCGCTCGGAGTCGATGATCCCGGCTGAGCGCAAGACCTTCAGGTGATGGCTGATCGTGGGCTGGGTGAGGTCGAACGCGGTAGTCAGGTCGCAGACGCAGACCTCGCCGCCCTGGTGGGCGCCGATCAGGGACACCAGCCGGATGCGGACCGGGTCGCCGAGGGCCTTGAACACCTGTGCCAGACTCGCGGCGGTGGCCTCGGTGACCGGCTCGCCGACGAGCGGGATCGAGCAGGCCTCCATGCCGGGTCCGGAGTCGGCCGCGGACACTAGCTCGAGCGTGGTACGTCCCGCCTGCATCGACATGCCTCTATCTTGACGGTTATCTATCCAGGCTGGCAAGCTAGCACCATCTGGATAGACGTCTATCGATGAAGGCAGGACATGATCGCTGGCGCGAACACAGCAGGCGGCTGCGGCGGCTCACCGCACCGCAGCGAGAAGGCCGGTGCCGTCTGATGACTGAGGCGGCGCTGTGGCGGCGGCTGCTGGCTGAGTTGCTCGGCAGCGCGTTCCTAGCCGCAGTAGTGATCGGCTCGGGCATCGCTGCCCAGCGACTCTCGCCGGGGGCGACCGGATTGGAGCTGCTGGAGAACGCGGCGGCGACCGCGGCCGGGCTGTTCGCGATCATCTTGATGTTCGGGCCAGTGTCCGGCGGTCACTTCAACCCGGTCGTGTCGTTCGTGGACGCCGCGTTCGGCGGGCTGAGCTGGCGTGACGCCGCTGCTTATTTGCCCGCCCAGGTAGCGGGCTGCATCGGCGGCGCGGTAGCGGCGAACCTGATGTTCGCCCTGCCCGCGGTGAGCATCTCGGTCAAGCACCGGGCTACGCCCGCGCACTTCCTGTCCGAGATCATCGCCACCCTTGGCCTGATGCTGGTGATCTTCGCGTTGGCGCGCAGCGGCCGCAGCCGGACGGCCCCGGCGGCGGTCGGCGCATATATCGGGGCGGCGTACTTCTTCACCTCCTCGACCAGTTTCGCTAATCCGGCGATCACCGTCGGCCGGATGTTCTCGAACACCTTCGCCGGCATCGCACCATCGTCCGTCCCGGCGTTCATCGCCGCGCAGATCATCGGCGGCGCGGTCGCTGTCGTCGTGATCCGTGCCTTGTATCCCGGTGTCACCGGCGCGGAGGCGGCCGACATCATCGTGCCGCACCACCGGGACCGGCAGGGCGGCGAGACTCCTGACAGCCCGGACTACCACGAGTCCGCGGACGGGCGGCACCCGGCTGCTGGGCGCCGGCCGCACAAAGACGCGAGCTGAAGGGATAACCGCATGCACCTCATCGCGATCGGGGGCAGCGACGCCGGGATCAGCGCCGCGCTGCGGGCCCGCGAGCTAGACCCAGGCGCGGAAGTTACCGTGGTCGTCGCAGACGCCTACCCGAACTTCTCGATCTGCGGCATCCCCTATTACCTCTCCGGGGAGGTGACCCACTGGCGCAATCTCGCTCACCGCACGATCGCCGACCTGGAAGCCACCGGGATGCGGCTCCGGCTGGACACGACGGCGCGGAGGATCGACGTTGGTGCCCGCAAGCTGCTGGTCACGACCGCTGACGGCGCCGATGAGCTGCTCAGCTACGACAAGCTAATGATCGGCACCGGCGCCGTCCCGGTCGTGCCGAAGATCACCGGCCTGTCCGGGCCCGACGCCCTCGGCGCGAGCGACGGCGTGCACCTGCTGCACTCCATGGGCGACACCTTCGCCGTGATGCGCACCCTCGAGGAGGCCGCGCCGGCCACCGCCGTCATCGTCGGAGCCGGCTACATCGGCCTGGAGATGGCCGATGCCCTCACCACCCGCGGGCTCGCCGTCACTCAGATGGAGCAGCTGCCAGAGGTGCTGCCCACCGTCGACCCCGAACTCGGCGCCCTGGTCCACGCCGAGCTCGCCGCCCGCGGCGTCGAGGTCCTCCCCGGCACCACCGTCCGGCGCATCGCCCGCGCCGCGCCGGGCGAGGCCGGACGGCTCCAGGTGGAGGCCACAGCCACGGACGGCACGACCGTGACCCGCCCCGCCGACATGGTCCTGGTCGTCGTCGGCGTCCGCCCCGACACCAGCCTTGCCGCCGACGCCGGGGCCGCCCGAGGCGTCCGGGGCGCGATCGCCGTCGACCGGCAGATGCAGACCAGCCTGCCCGACGTACTCGCCGCTGGGGACTGCGTCGTCACCCACCACCGCCTGCTCGGCGAGACTTACCTGCCGCTCGGAACCACTGCGCACAAGCAGGGCCGCGTCGCCGGCGAGAACGCGCTCGGCGGGCACCGGGAGTTCGCCGGCAGCCTCGGCACCCAGGTCGTGAAGATCTTCGATCAGGCCGCCGCCCGCACCGGCCTGCGCCACAGCGAAGCCGCAGCGGCCGGGTTCGACCCCGTTACCGTCGGATCGGCGGCCGACGACCACAAGGCCTACTACCCCGGCAGCCACCGCATCGCCATGCGGTTCACCGGCGACCGGGCCACAGGCCTGTTGCTCGGCGTCCAGCTTTTCGGGCACCGGCACGCCGAAGTCGCCAAGCGCATCGACATCGCCGCCACCGCCATCTTCCACAGCATGACTATCGACTCCATAAGCGACCTCGACCTGTCCTACACCCCGCCGCTCGGCAGCCCCTGGGACGCCATCCAGATCGGCGCCCAGGCCTGGACGAGGCAAGCCAGCCAGCACTAACCCGCCGCACATCCAGCAGGGGACAACCATGCCAGCCACTGACGGACGGCATCACCTCACCACTCACCGCACCTGGAACGCCACTCTGAGCGCCGGAGCCGCCGGGATCGTCGCGCTCGCCGCGGCTGCCTGCGCCACCAGCAGCTCGCCACCTGCACCTGCCGCGACCACCGCTGCCGTCGGCGGGCCGCCTGGAACCCTCACCGGGGCGGGGTCCACCTTCGACGCGCCGTTCTTCGACCTGGCGTTCGCCAACTACCACCAGCAGCATCCGGCCGTGACCGTGAGTTACGCCGCCGTGGGGAGCAGCGCTGGCATCTCCGCCATCTCCGGCAAGCAGGTCGATTTCGGCGCCTCCGACGTGCCCATGACCGGCAGCGAGCAGGCCGCCGCTCGAGGAGGCCCCGTCGTGCAGGTGCCCGTCGACCTGGGTGCCGAAGGAGTGGCATACAACCTGTCCCTCCCGGCCGGCGCGCGGCTGCAACTGACCGGCCCGGTCATCGCCCGCATCTTCCTCGGCCAGATCACCAGCTGGCACGACCCGGCCGTCACGGCCCTCAACCCGGGCCTCACGCTCCCGAACGCGCCGATCTCCGTTATCCACCGGTCCGACGGCTCCGGCACCACCTACATCTTTAGCAACTACCTGTCCAGCGTCGACCCGGCCTGGGCCGCCAAGGTCGGCACCGGCAAGACGCTCAGGTGGCCGGTCGGCGAGGGCGCGGAAGGCAACGGCGGCGTCGCGTCGGCGGTGTACCGCACCCCATTCTCCATCGGGTACATCGAGCAGGCGTACTCCCAAGGCCTGCTCCTGCCCTTCGCGGCCATCCGCAACCAGGCCGGGAACTACACCGTCCCCACCACCGCGTCGATCAGCGCCGACGCAGCCCAGAAGCCAGCCATCACCCCGACCGACTTCTCCATCGTCAACGAACCGGGCGTGGACAGCTACCCCATCAGCGGCTACAGCTGGGCCCTGGTCTACACACACCAGCCCAGCCAAGCCACCGGGGAGGAACTCGTCACTCTCCTCAACTGGCTCACGCACCAGGGCCAGGCCTACGCCGCCGCCAACCTCTACGTCCCGCTCCCGCCCAGGATCCAGCAACTCGCCCGCACCATGCTCCAGCAGGTCACCGGGCCCAGCGGCGCCCATCTCCTGAGCTGAGACCCTGGCGCATCACTGGATGTCCTTGCGCAGGCGGCGCGGCCTACGTCGGAGGAGAACCTGGGCGGGTCGCTGGCGAGGCTTGACCGACTGGAACCTGCGCGCTGACCGGGACGTCCAACTGCGGGACGATGTGCAGGAGGAGGCCGTCATGAAGCTGGCCGCCTGGGCAGCGATAGCGGGGCTGGGCCTGATGCTGGCCGGATGCGAGACAGGCGCGCCCATCGCGCATACGAGCCCGGCGACAGCGACAACCGCGCCGGTCATGCATCCGGGGTCCCCGCTTACGACGAGGCCGCCGCAGGGCGATATGGGTACCGTTACCGGGACGTTCGTGCTGGAGGGCGGACCGATTCCACCAGATGGCGCGCCGCAGCGTCCGATTCCTTTGACGGGAACGCTGATCTTCTCCGCCGGTCACCATCGGAGTGTCGCGGTCCGGGTCGGCAAGAGCGGGCGCTTCTCCGTCGGGCTGCCAGCCGGTAACTACGTCGTCACCGGCGGGTCGCCATCAGTCATGGAAGTCTTGGCTTCTGGCGCTCGGGTCGAAGAGCCATGCGCCCAGCCGACCCCCGTCACCGCAGTCGCAGGTCGCACGGTGCGCGTGTCAGTCGTCTGCTCCGTCCCGTAACAGCCCCGATCAGGCCGGCTCGATGCGGTAGACCGACCGGGCAGTTCCCGCCCAGATCGCGGCCTGCTCTGGCGCGCTGAGCTGGCCAGTGAGCGCGGCGGCAGCGTCGATGACATCGGCGTAGCCAGCGGTGAGCGTACAGACTGGCCAGTCCGACCCGAACATCAGCCGAGCTGGCCCGAAGCACTCCAGCGCGAGGTCCACGTAGGGCCGCAGGTGCGCGACAGACGGCTCGGGCTCGTCCGGGCCGGCACGAAGGCGTCGGCGGCCAGGCACGCTCAGGATGCCGGAGAGCTTGCAGACCGTGTTCGGCAGCGCGGCGAGATCCCGGAACGGCACGGCCCACGAGTCGTCGATCCGTCCCGTCTCGACGTCGACGTTGCCGAGGTGGTCCAGTACGAAGGTTAGCTCGGGAACGGCCGCCGCCGCACGGACTGCGCCCGGCAGCTGACCCGGATGCAGGACCAGGTCAAAGGTCAGGCCGGCGGTCACCAGCGCTCGCAGGCCGCGGCGGACCTCAGGTCTGCCCAGCCAGTCAGCATCCGGCTCGGTCAGCAGCGGATGACGAACGCCAGCCAGGCACTCGCCGCCGGGCAGCAGCCGAAGGTCGTCGAGCCTGTCTTGAACCCCGGTGGCCGCCAAGTCGGTCCAGCCGACGACGGCCGCGACCAGCGGATGAGTGCGGGCCAGAGTCAGCAGTTCTGGCGTCTCACTGGGCTCCACGATTGTCTGGACGACGACCGTGCCGACGACGCCGGCCGCGGCGGCGTGCGGCGCGAGGTCGGCGATCGAGAAGACGCGTCGCAGCGGCGCTAGCGCCTCGTCGCTGTCGAGCCACGGCTGAGAGTGCGCGACCGGATCCCAGACATGCTGGTGCGCGTCGATAATCGGCATGCGCGCGGGATCGCTCGGCCGCATGGGCGGCAGCTCAGAGGCCCATGTCGTCGAGCTGCCGATGGAGGTCGCCGCGCGGACCCATGTACCGCTCGCTCTGGCTGCCATCGCCGCTTGGCAGGCTCACGCTTCTCGCCGACATGATGACAGCGGGCTTGTCGCTGCCGGCGTTGTCGGTGCTGGGCATGTTCACTGAGGGAGCTGCGGAGACGCCAGCCGCAGCTCCCGGCGTCGCAGCCACTTTCCCGGATCGTGCGGAGGCAGCCTTGGCTTGCTTGCGGGCGGCGCTCGCCTTGCGATCACGGAACACCCAGCCACCGACGACGCCGGCAGCCAGTCCGCCGATATGCGCCTGCCAGCCGATGCCCGCATGCGGGAGAAGCACCGTGAACTGGTACGCGAAGCACAAGGCCATCACGGCGCCGATCATGATGTCGATGCCGTGCCGGTCGAAGAACCCGCGCACCAGGATGTAGCCCAGGTAGCCGAAAACCACACCGCTCGCGCCGACGCCGATTGAGTTGGGCGAGCCGAAGAACCACGCAGCTAGTCCGCTGGCGACGATGACCAGGGCGGTCAGGCCGAGGAAACGGACTACACCGCGGTAAGCGGCCAGGAACCCGAAGATGAAGAGCGGACCGGAGTTGCTCTCGATATGTGTCCAGCTGACATGCAGGAACGGGGCCGACAGGATGTCAGGCAGGCTGGTCACGTCGCGGGGCCGTATGCCGTAGTTGTTCGTCAGGTCATAGTGATCGGCCACGTTGGCTACCTGGACTATCCAGAGAATGGCCAGGAACGCGACCATGACAAACAACGCCTTGCGCGCTTCGGCAAGCACGGACTCCGCGTCTGAAGTGCCCAGATCCCAGGCTCGGTGCCGGGGACTGCTCATGTCTCACATCCCGCCCGTTCATGTCGTCGGCCGATGGCCTAGCTGACGCTGCTCACAAGCTAGCGGCTCTCAAGCCCTCCGTGGTAAGCGTCCCGCCGCCCGTCGGTCCGTCGCGACCGAAATATCCCGGGAATCCGGCGGGTCCGCTCCGTGACACGCCGACTCGCCGGCGTGTCACCGATACCCGCGCTCGCGGGCTGTGATCACAGCTTCCCGGCCATTACGCCGAGTAATTGTAACACTACGTATTGCCAAATTGTGATCTGCTCGACACCAATCACGGGTAACCAACACAGCTTTTTCGGCGGAAACGCTTTGTGAACGTGTCCAGTTCTGGCAACGTTAACCCGCGACGGTCCTGGGACTGACGCGCGTGGCCCGTATGCAGTGCAGCCTCTCATGCGGCGAGCACTGTATGCGGCGAACACTGTATGCGGTGCAGCACTGTATGCAGCCCGGCACTCCGGTCGCCGGAAGCGCGTGCTGATGACCCGGCCGTCATGCGACTCGCTGCCCTGTACCGCAGCGGTCCGTGCGCTGGGCATTCCGCCTGGCGCGCTTGGCCGACGGAAGGACCGCATTGTCACAGCAACGGAGGCGGCCCAAAGCCCGGCGCCCGAAGCGCAGGCGAGTGGGAGTCTTCATGGTCACCGCCGCAGCGGCGACCGTCGTCGTGGTAGCGATCGGGCTTCTGGTGGTCGCTGGCCGTCCCGGATCGGCAACCGATCCGCTGGGTGCGGCCGTGGCCCAGGTATCGAGCGGCCGCCAGGGCCTTGTCCTTGAGCAGGAACGCCAGAAGGTCATTCTCCAGGACGCCGCCACACAATCGTTCAGCGTGACGAGCGCCCCCAAGATCAGCACCGTCCCGCCCCCGGCGTCATCCTCCGGGACTGGTGGCGGCGGTGGCGGGCTCGTGCCGAGCGGTCCGCCGCCAAACCCGTCATCCGCCCGCGGCATCGCCTACAACTTGCTGGGTTCGTTCGGCTTCAGCACAAATCAGTTCGGCTGCCTGGACAACCTGTGGACCCAGGAGAGTAACTGGAATTACACCGCCGAGAATGCCAGCGGCGCGTACGGGATACCTCAGGCCCTGCCGGGCTCCAAGATGGCCAGCGCCGGACCTGACTGGCAGACGAATCCGACGACACAGATCAAGTGGGGTCTGGGCTACATCAAGAACCTGTACGGCACCCCCTGCGGGGCCTGGGGGCACGAGGAAGCCGACGGCTGGTACTAGCCAGCTGACTTCGGCTCGGCCAGTTCCGGGGAGCACCCTTCGTCCTGCGGGCACCCTTCTCAGGCGGGCAACGGCCGGAACGTTGTCATCGCGATGTGGAAGACGCCATCGGCCACGCTGAAGGTGGCCGATGGTGCCCACAGCGTGAGGGAGTAGGGCTGGACCCCGGACTTGGTCGTCAGCGAGACGAGGACGACCAGTTCGGTGACGGTGCCTGCTGACGGCTTGGTCCATGTGAACTTCAGCTCAGCCGCCGGTGCCACCTTGAATCCGCCGACGGCCTTGAATCCGATCGCGCCGAGGGTCAGCAGCTTGAAGCCCGTGTCGGTCTTGGCGTACTGCCGCTCGAGGTATTGCGCCTCGGTGAGGGGTGCGACGTACGTCCAGGGCGCCAGATCGACCGTGAGGTGGAAGTTCGTGAGGGGCTCAGCCAAGTAGGCGGACTGACCGCTAACCGATTGCTTCCACAGGCTAGGCAGGCCGATCTCGAAGCCGGCCGTCGAGCGGAGAATGGCAGCGCTGAAGCGATGCCAGGCATAGCCCGGCGGCAGGACGGGCCCCGTCAAGCTGGGACTAGGCGAGGGCGACGGACTCGAACTGGGCGATGACGAGGCCGAGCTGCCGCCGGGGCTGGACGACGTTGCGGAGGCGGGTTTGCCATTGCCTTGCGCCTGGCTGTTCGACGTCGGTCCGGACGCGCCCGGTGCCGCCGCGCCGGCCGAATGAGTGCCGCTCGGGTCCGATCCGTCCGAACCGTGGTTCGCGGCACCAGGGCCGCCGCCGTGCGCTGTGATCGAAGGCGCGGCCGGGTTCTGCAGCGCCTGCGTCGTCGGTGCGGTGAAGAGATACCAGCCGACAGCGGCAGCGGCTGCGACCGCGACGCCCGTTCCGGCTAGCAGCAGCTGCCAGCGAACGGACTTCGGCCTGGCTCGTCCGCCGCCCAAGAAAGGACCGTCGTCGTCCCCCCCAGATCCTGAGCCGCCTGTCCCGGCACCGGGTCCGCCAAGGCCGCCTGGGCCGCCGCCGACATCGCCGGTTGCCGCGCCAGCGCCGCCAGGGACGCCGCTGCTGCCGGGAGCTCGCCGCAACGGCTTCCACAGCACCGGGCCGCCGTCGCCGTGATCCGTCTGCTGGCCTGCTGGGGCCGCCTGCGAACCGGCGCCGCCCCTGACGCCCGCGCTCGCTGTGGTGCTGCGGTCGGCGTTCCCGTCCAGGCTGATGGTGTCCAGGCCGGTGGCGCTCAGGCCCGTGGCGTCCAGGCCGACGGCGGCCCCCACCCCAGGCGCGATGCCGTCCAGGCCGGAGGTCACGAACTCGTCAGATGTGCCGGGCGGCATCTCGCCGAAGCCGTATGGCGCGAGTGACGCGAGCGAGACCTCAACGTCGTCCGCCGGATCGGCCAGATCCGGCATGGACAGCTCAGCGAAGACGGGCGGATCCAGGATGGCTGCGTGCGGCCCGGCCGAGGCGGCCGCGACAGCCGAGACAGCGGCAGCCGCCTCAGCCAGCAGCCGCGTTGCGGTTACCGCGTCGGGCCGGGTGCTGGGTTCACGGCGGAGCAGCGCCTCGATCACGGGCCCGAGCGGACCCGCCGACGGCGCCCGCGGTGCGTCCTCCTGCGCGATCCCAGCTGTGATCGCGGTAGGGCCGCCGGCCCGGTCGAACGGGCCGCGGCCTTCGACCGCGGTAAAGAGCGTCGCGCCGAGCGCCCACAGGTCCGATGCCGGCGTCGCGGTCTCGCCGCGGACGCGCTCGGGAGCAGTGAAGCCGGGGGTACCGACCACCATGCCGGCCTGAGTCTGACCCGGATCCCCGGCGAACGTTGCGATGCCGAAGTCGGTGAGCACTGCCCGCCCGTCGTCGGTGACCAGGACGTTGCCGGGTTTGACGTCGCGGTGCAGCACTCCCGCCGAGTGCGCGGTTGCAAGTGCCCCGACGAGGCTGCATCCGAGTTCGGCCGCCTGAAGCGGTGGCAGCGGGCCGTCCTCGGTGATCACCCGGTCCAACGGGCGTCCTTTGATGAGCTCCATGACGATCCAGGGGCTGCCGTTCTCTTCCACGACGTCGAACACGGTCACGGCGCCGGGATGACTGAGCCTGGCCGCAGCGCGCGCCTCGCGCAACGTGCGCTGGTAGATGGTCTCCGCCTCGGCGGGCGAGGCCTGGCCGGAGATCTGCACTTCCTTAACCGCGACATCCCTTGCCAGCAGTTCGTCACGGCCACGCCAGACGATGCCCATGGCGCCCCGGCCGATAGGACCTTCCAGGCGATAACGGCCAGCAACCAGTCGGCCACCGCCCATAACTGCGTGCATGCCGGGACCCTATCTACAGGAAAGACTTCGCGTCCTGTGAGCGAGATGAGAATTTGGTGACGTACCAATAGCGCCCGGCAGGGCCAGATTCGTTACTGCTCAGGCCGCCGCTGAGGTCTCGCCATGGCCACGACGTCGAGGGCGTGATCGAGCTGGTCCTGGCTGATCTCGCCGCTGGCCACGTGTCCGCGCGCGATAACAACGTCCCTGATCGTGGCGCCTGTCTCCAGCGCTTCATGCGCGACCGCAGCGGCTGCCTCGTAACCGATGTACGGGTTCAGGGCCGTGACGATGGCAGGGGAGGATTCGGCATTGCGGCGCAGCCGGGCGACGTTCGCCGTAATGCCCGACACGCACTTGTCCGCAAGCTCAATCGCTGCCGACGCCAGCAGCCGGAGCGAGGACAGCAGGGCGCGGCCCATGACCGGCATCATCACGTTCAGCTCGAAGTTGCCTGCCGCGCCCCCGAAGGCCACCGTCGCGTCATTGCCAATGACCTGCGTGCAGACCTGACAGACCGCCTCGCAGATGACCGGATTGACCTTGCCCGGCATGATCGAACTGCCCGGCTGGAGGTCGGGGATCCGGATCTCGGCCAGCCCGGTTCTCGGCCCCGACCCCATGAGCCGCAGGTCGTTGCAGATCTTGTAGAGACTGACCGCGATCGTCTTCGCGACGCCGCTGGCCGCGACCAGGCCGTCCCGGCCGCCGGCCGCCTCGAAGTGGTTCGGCGCCTCGGTGAGCGGCAAGCGCATGTCGGAGGCCAGATGGTCGATCACGTGCTGGGCGAATTCGCGTGGTGCATTCAGGCCGGTGCCGACGGCGGTCCCGCCGAGTGGAAGTTCGCCGACATCGGGCAGGACCCCGCGCGCTCGCTCGACGCCGTGCCTGACTGCCGCTGCATATCCGCCAAACTCCTGGCCGAGCGTCACCGGCGTCGCGTCCATCAGGTGCGTCCGGCCGCTCTTGACGACGTCGGCGAACTCGGCTGCCTTCGCGTCTAGCGCATCGCCGAGGTGGCTGAGCGCCGGCAGTAGTGCCGTCACGATCAGCCGCGTTGCGGCCAGGTGGATCGCGGACGGGAACACGTCGTTAGACGACTGCGAGGCGTTCACGTGGTCGTTCGGGTGGACCGGCCGCCCGAGCGCGCGGCTGGCCAGTGTCGCGATGACCTCGTTGGCATTCATGTTCGACGAGGTCCCCGAGCCGGTCTGGAACACATCGATGGGGAACTGGTCGTCGTACTGGCCGCGCGCCACCTCAGCAGCCGCGTCGTGAATTGCCCGCGCCATGTCGGACGGCAGTACACCAAGGCTGGCGTTGACGGTGGCCGCCGCGCCCTTGATCGACGCGAGCGCTCCGATCATGTCGCGGGACAGCGGCTCGCCGGAGATCTGGAAGTTCTCCAGTGCCCGCTGGGTCTGCGCGCCCCACAGGGCATCGCCCGGCACCGCCACCTCGCCCATCGAGTCATGCTCGACTCTGTAGCCTTTCGCGGCATCGGCCATCACAGCCCCCGGTTCAGCTTGGTCCCGAGCCAATCGTCAGCAGCGGTGACTTCGGCGCGGTGACGTCTTCAAAGAAGTCATTGCCCTTGTCATCTACCACGATGAAGGCCGGGAAATCGCGCACTTCGATCCGCCAGACTGCTTCCATGCCGAGCTCGGGGTACTCCAGGACCTCGACCTTGGTGATGCAGTCCTGAGCCAGCTTGGCCGCGGCGCCGCCGATGGAGCCGAGATAGAAACCGCCGTGCGCTTGGCACGCGGTGGTGACGGCAGCCGATCTGTTGCCCTTGGCGAGCATGACCAGGGATCCGCCGGCCGCCTGGAACTTGTCCACGTAGGAGTCCATCCGCCCGGCCGTGGTCGGGCCGAACGAGCCGGACGCATATCCCTCCGGCGTCTTGGCGGGGCCGGCGTAATACACCGCGTGGTCGCGCAGGTACGCGGGCATCGGCTGGCCGGCATCGAGCAGATCGTTGATCTTGGCGTGGGCTATGTCACGGGCCACCACCATCGGCCCGGTGAGCGCGAGCCTCGTCCTGATGGGGTAGCGGGAGAGCTCGGCCCGGATCTCGCTCATTGGCCGGGACAGGTCGATATGCACGACGTCGTCGTTGAGCTCGTCATCCCTGGTATCGGGCAGGTACTGCGCAGGGTCGGGCTCAAGGCGCTCGAGGAAGACCCCGTTCCCGGAAATCTTTGCTTTTGCCTGTCGGTCCGCGGAACAGGACACCGCGATCGCCACGGGACAGGAGGCACCATGCCGGGGTAGCCGGATGACCCGGACGTCGTGGCAGAAGTACTTGCCGCCGAACTGCGCGCCAATCCCGGCCTGGCGCGTGATCTCGAGCACCTGCTGCTCCAGCTCGAGGTCGCGGAAGCCGTGGGCGTCCATCGAACCGGAAGTGGGCATCGCGTCCAGGTACTTAGCGGATGCGAACTTGGCCGTTTTGAGCGCGTACTCCGCGCTGGTGCCGCCGACGACGATAGCGAGGTGATACGGCGGACACGCGGCCGTGCCGAGCGACCGTATCTTCTCTTCCAGGAACGAGGCCATGCGCGCCGGGCTCAGCACTGCCTTCGTCTCCTGGTAGAGGTAAGACTTGTTGGCCGAGCCGCCGCCCTTGGCCATGAAAAGGAACTTGTACTCGGCGCCCGCCGTGGCGTACAGCTCGATCTGGGCCGGCAGGTTGCTTCCCGTGTTGCGTTCCTCCCACATCGTGAGCGGTGCGAGCTGGGAGTAGCGGAGGTTCAGCTTCGTGTAGGCGTCGTAGACGCCACGGGCGATGTGCTCGTCGTCACGGCCGTCGGTCAGTACCTGCTGGCCGCGCTTGCCCATCACGATCGCCGTGCCTGTGTCCTGGCACATGGGCAGGATGCCGCCGGCGGCGATGCATGCGTTCTTGAGCAAGTCGCCGGCGACGAACTTGTCGTTCGGTGACGCCTCTGGGTCGTCGAGGATCGAACGCAGCTGCTTCAGGTGCGCGGGCCTGAGCAAGTGCGCGATGTCACGCATAGCCGCAGCCGTGAGCTGGGTCAGTACCTCGGGCTCGACCTGGAGGAACTCCCGGCCGAATGCCCGCTGCACGCTGATGCCGTCGGTCGTGAGCAGCCGGTACTCGGTGTCGTCTGCGCCCGTCGGCAGCATGTCGATGTAAGAGAACTCGGGCATACAACGCACATTACTTCGTGATCGCGAAGGATCTGGCACGCGGCCGCCTTTCTTGGAACCGCTGTGCCAGATCCGCCGCGATGATGGGGTACCGGCCGACTAGATGACCTCGGACTCCAGCAGCTCGGCTTCCAGAACTTCCGTGGTGACCACGTCCGACGATCAGGCTCCGGCTGGGTGGCTGGGGCGCCTGTGGGGCGGATCCGTATCGCGACAGCGATCACGATCAGCGCGATCGCGTCGAAGATGGCGGCGGCGGTGAAGGACGCCGCCATACCGTGTACCCGGACGTGCTGTACCTGCGCGGCTGCCGTCGCGCCGAGGAGCGGGTGCCTGGCCGCCGCCCGGCTGGCAGTGCCGTAGATCGTCACAAGGATCGCCAGGCCGAGCGCGCCGCCGACCTGCTGCATCACGTTGACCATGCTGGCCGCAGCACCCGACTCCCTCGGTGGCACAGCCGTCAGCGACGCCATGGTGAGCGGCACGAAGACCACGCCCATGCCGACGCCGAGGAGGAGCATCGGGATCAGGACGCCGGGGAAGTAGCCTGTGCCGGTCGTGAGCTGGCCGAGCCACGTCATGCCCGCTACCACCGGCAGGAGTCCGGCGATCATCAGCGGCTTCGGGCCGTACCTGGCCACGAGCCTCGGCGCCAGGCGCGACGTCCCGAACAGCGCCGCCGTCATGGGGACGAAGGCCAATCCCGCCTTCAAAGGGCTGAAGCCAAGAACCTCCTGGACGAACTGGGTCAGGAAGAAGAACGAGCCGAACATGCCGGCGACCAGGAGCAGTCGGGCGACGTAGGACGCCGCCCGGCTGCGGTCGCGCAGCAGCCACAGGGGCGTGATCGGCTGGCTGCTCCTCGTCTCGATCCTCACGAAGGCGGCGAGCAGGATAGCGGCCGCGGCGAACGAACCGACCGACACCCGGTTAGTCCAGCCGTGCGAGGCGACGTTGATGAACGCGTAGACCAGAGCCGACATGCCGGCAGTCGACGTCGCGGCGCCCGCAGCGTCAAATCGGCCGCCTTGCCGCTGCGAGGCCGCCAGCAGGCGCGGCGCGAGCGCAACGACCGCGATGCCGATCGGCACGTTAATGAAGAAGACCCAGCGCCACGAGGCCACCTGCGTGATCACGCCGCCCAGGACCAGGCCGAGCGATGAACCGCCCATCGTGACGGCGGTAAAGATGCTGAGCGCCCGGACACGCTCCCGGCCTTCAGGGAAGCCCGCGACGATCGCGGCCAGCACGGCGGGCGAGGCGATCGCGCCGCCAGCACCTTGGACGGCGCGGGCCGCCAGCAGCGCCGCGGACGAGGTCGCGAGACCGCCGGCGAGCGACGCGAGCGTGAAGATGACGAGGCCGGCCATGAAGGCCTGGCGCCGGCCGAGTATGTCGCCGGCCCGGCCGCCCAGGAGCAGCAGGCCGCCGAAAGTCAGGGCGTACGCGTTGAGGACCCAGGACAGGCTCGTCGCCGACAGGTGCAGGCCAGTCGCCATCGACGGCAGCGCGACGTTGACCACTGTCATGTCCAGGACAATCATCAGCTGGGCGCACAGCACTACGGCGAGGGTAATGTTGCGCCGGTCGCGCTGCTGCGCGCCGGAAACAGGCGGTACGGAACCGACCTGCCGCGCTGCGGCCAGCGGACGGCCGGCGGGCGCGGAAGAGGTAGGCGAAGAAGACATGGTTCCTTCCCGGAACAGTGCTGAAGTGGACCGACACGGCTTGTGGACTGTCTTGACCGCGGCGGCTAACGATGACCACCAGGGCTGGTGCTTGCCTTGGCCCGGCGGCTGAAGTGAGCTAAGCTGTATGCGGAGGATCCCTCCGGTAACTATACGGAGGTTGCCTCCGCTTTGCAACTCGATATTCGCTGGAGTTAGTGATGAGCTCAGCCGAGGCGGCCAGCCAGGCCGGACCGTCGAAGCGGGCTGACGCGCGCCGCAATTACGACCGGCTGCTGGCCGCGGCCGCCGCGGCCTTCGCCGAGCATGGCGCCGATGACGTATCGCTAGAGGAGATCGCGCGTCGTGCTGGTGTGGGCATCGGGACGCTCTACCGGCATTTCCCGGCCCGGCAGTCGCTGCTTGAGGCCGTCTACAAGGACCAGGTCGACGCGCTGGACACGCTCGGCGGGAAGCTGCTCACGGCGGAATCGCCAGGCGAGGCGCTGGGGGAGTGGATGCGCGCGTTCGTCGCCTTCGGTCGCACGAAGCGCAGCCTCAGCTCGGCGCTGGTGGAGACCATCGGAAAGAACTCCGAGCTGATGTCGGCGTGCAGCATGATCCTGCGCAGCCGTGCCGATGAACTGCTCGGCCGGGCGCAGGAGGCGGGCGAGGCGCGGCGAGAGGTGCGGACCGTCGACATGTTCCGCCTCACCCACGGGCTCATCATGGCGACTGAGACAGAGCCTTCTGACCCAGAGCAGCCGGAGCGGCTTCTTTCTCTAGTCATCGACAGTGTGCTGGCGGGCCCTGCGCGCTGAGCGCCGGGCAAGCTGGCACTTTCAGGCCGACAGGGTCCGCGGCGATGGGGTGCGGCGACCGGCGGGATGGCATGAGCCGCCCATTCGCGGGTAGCGCGGGTAGCAAGCACGGGCCGGACGGTCGGCCGCCCCTGCTCTCGGCTGGTTGCAGGTCGGCCATCCCGGAGGCAGTCGCGACGGTGAGGATGGTGGATGGTGAGCAGTTTCGCCGAGCAGGGACTCCCCGAGCAGGGCCTGGGCGACCATGGCCTGGGCGAGCAGGGGACGGAGCGCATCCATCGGGGCGTGGACCTCGAGGAAGCGTCGCGGCAGCTGGAGCTCGCCGCCCACGACATCGCCGTCGCCGCGAGCTGCATCGGCCTGGGCGACTTTGACGAGGCGCACACTAACGTGATCACTGCGCGCGCCGCGGCTGACTCAGCCGAGGAGATCTTGCGCGTGGCGCTAACCCAAGGGCTCGGCAGCCCCTGGCCAGCGCTCGGCGGACTGAGGGCAGCTGGCGGGCGCAGCCTGGCTGAAAGACCCACGTCGGAGGGCTGCACGCGCCGCGAAGGCCCGCGCAGGCGACGTGTCGTGGCCTGTGTTGCGGTCACTCCGCAGCAGCTGGAGCTGTTCACGGCCGGGCCCGGCGTACTTCGCCGCGGTGGCACGGCGCCAAGCCCGAGGTGGCCTTGGTCACCAGGCGTCTGTCCCAAAGATGACAAAAAGTATCGGTATTTTGGACTACGCTCGACATCTCAGCCTTGAGTTGTGCTGCTTTTGGTGCCTGACATGCGGTTTCCGTGCGGGCGGCCACCTCTGTGGCTGAGCGAGGTGCAGACTAGTCTGACCCGGCCAGAGATTGCCGCGCGGCAGGTAGCTCTGGACCGCAGCACGCGAACACAGCTTCCAGCTCAGGATCAGGAGATGCGCTGATGACGGAACGCCCGCGCTTGACCGTACTGGGCACCGGTTACCTCGGCCTGACGCACGCGGCGTGCATGGCGTCCGAGGGCTTCGAGGTTCTGGGCGTCGACATCGACGCCGCCAAGGTGGCACGGCTGACCAGCGGGGAGGTCCCGATCTACGAGCCGGGGCTGGAAGAGCTCCTGCAGGAGGGCCTCAGGTCAGGGCGCCTGAGGTTTACGTCGTCCTACGAAGAGGCTGCTGAGTTCGGTGACGTCCACTTTGTGTGCGTCGGCACTCCGCAGCAGCGGGACGGCTTTAGTGCCGACCTCTCGCAGGTGGAGGCGTGCATCGATGCGCTCGCACCGGGTCTGACCCGGCCTTGCGTGATCGCCGGCAAGTCGACCGTGCCGGTAGGCACGGCGGCCGCGCTCTCGGAGCGCGCAGCGAAGCTTGCTCCGGCCGGCAGCGCCGTGGAGCTGTGCTGGAATCCGGAGTTCTTGCGCGAAGGCTGCGGCGTCGCGGACACGCTGCACCCGGACCGGATCGTTATCGGCGTGACCTCTGCCTGGGCAGAGGCGGTCCTGCGGGCCGTATACGCGCCGCAGACCGAGGCCGGAGTGCCGTTGTTTGTGACGGATCTGGCGACCGCAGAGCTGGCGAAGGTCGCCGCCAACGCCTTCCTCGCTACCAAGATCTCGTTCATCAACGCGGTAGCCGAGGTATGCGATGCGGCCGGCGCGGACGTGACCAAGCTGGCGGCCGTGCTGGGGGCCGATCCTCGGATAGGCACGGCGTTCCTGCGACCGGGCCTCGGCTTCGGCGGCGGGTGCTTGCCCAAGGACGTACGCGCATTCCTCGCCCGGGCAGAGGAGCTGGGCGCCGAGGATGCGCTGGCATTCCTGCGTGACGTGGACGCGATCAATCTCGGTCGTCGGACTGGGATGGTGAACCTGGCGTGCTCGTCTGTCGGTGGCTCGGTCGCCGGGCGGTCGGTATGCGTACTAGGCGCGGCGTTCAAGCCTGGCTCGGACGACGTGCGAGACTCGCCGGCCCTGGATGTCGCGCAGATCCTGCACGGCATGGGTGCCGAGGTCACCGTGTACGACCCGGCCGCGAACGACAATGCCCGGGCGGTCTGCCCGGAGTTGCATTACGCGGATTCGGCAGCCGCTGCCGCTCGGGGGGCCGAAGTAGTCCTCCTGCTCACGGACTGGCCCGAGTTCGCCGCCCTCGACCCGCACGATCTGGGTTCGGTGACCGCGGCGAAGCGCATTATCGACGGGCGCTATGTGCTCGACCCGGCCACATGGCGGGCGGCTGGCTGGCAGTACCGCGCCTCCGGCATCCCGGACCTGACAACTCCGGATCAGCTCAGCCGGCTGTGATTACGGCAGTGCGCCGGTAGCTGTCGCTGGAATACGCATGCGTCAATTCCATGGTGCGCCCAGGATAGTTATCCGGCATTTCAATTTCGGGCTTGCGTAATTCGGCCGAGCGCTTTCAAAGGCCTGCCCCGAGCATCTCCTGATCACGCCAGGCTAACTATCCCGGCTCGTGCATCGTTTTGCCTGGCACCACGTATAATGCTCACGTGCTGATGGAAGACGCGATTGCATACGTAGGCCACCAGGTGCACTTTTGCCGTTACCGCGAGGCTGGCACTTTGCTCAGGTGGCTGGGTGACGATCTGACCGGCCTGCGGGTGCTCGACGTGGCTGGCGGCGATGGGTACTGGGCCGCACAGGCACGCAAGCGCGGGGGCTCCGCGGTATCAGTTGATCTTGCCAGGTCAAAGATGGTCCGCGGTGCGCGCCTGTCCCACGCGCCGTCGCTGTTGGAAGCGGATGCTCTTCGGCTGCCCTTCGCTGATGGCAGCTTTGATCGGGTCATGTCCATCTGCGCGATCGAGCACTTTGATGACGGGCCTGCGTCGCTCGATGAAATGGCACGGGTCCTGGTCCCTGGCGGCGAGCTCGTCATGTCGGCCGATGCTCTCACCAGGGCGAGTGAGTGGCCGCGCCTCTTCGACGCTCACTGCCGGCGCTATTCGGTGAAGCAGACCTACAGCCACGAGCGGTTGGGGCGACTGCTGGCCGAGCGTGGCCTTGATGTCGAGGAGCACACCTATCAGTTCCGCGGCCGCCAGTCCGAGCGGTTCTACCTGGCCATGTCATCGGTCAAGGGGAAGGCCGCGCCCAACGCCGCAGTTATCGCGGCGCCGCTGGTCTCGGTGAGCGACAGGCGGCTGCCGAACGACGGCGGCAGCGTAGTGCTCGTCCGGGCCCGCAAGCGTCGATAGACGACCGCCGCGCAACCCCCTACTGCCCGATAGAGCGCGCGATGCGTGGTTTTTCCGCCGGGTTCAGCGCACGCCCGCTGGGCGGTAGGTCAGTAGTCGCCTCTGGATCGCACGATCAGGTCCGCTAGCAATGCGAGCGTGGCGATGATGAGCCCGCTGACGATGATCAGGATCGTATTGATCGCGAAGTACAGCGGGTGCACGATCTGGTCGTAGATACCCTTCACGATCCCGAGTGCTAGCAGCGAGAGCGCAAGCGGCATGAGGACCTTGAGCGGGTTGAAGTACATCACCATCCGCAGCACCTGAAGGATGTAGCGGTACGCGTCGCGGACGAACTTGAACTTTGATTTGCCTGCCCGCTTGGCGTAATCGATCGGCACGTAGCGGACATCGTGCTGATTCGACAGGAACGCGATCGTAATCGTCGTCACGCACGAGAATCCTGGCGGCAGCAGCCTCAGATACGGGAGCGAGACCTGGCGCCTGAACGCCCGCAGCCCTGAGTTGAGGTCCGGGATCTCGGAGTTGGTCAGCACCTCGGCCACCTTGCGGATGAACCACTTGGCCGGCACCCGCAGGAGCTTGTGCGTGCCCTCCTCGGTGGTCCTGGCGCCGACGACCTGGTCCAGGTACGGATCCTTCTCGAGCATCTCGACGAACTCGGGGATGCGCTCGTTGGGGTAGGTCATGTCCGCGTCGGTCCACACGACAATCTCGCCCCGCGCCTGATGCGTGCCGATGCGCCGAACGGTGCCGGAGCCGCCATTACGGCGGAAGTGGACAACCTTCATGTGCGGGAAGCGCGTCGCAGCTTCCTCCAGGCTGGCCAGCGTGTCGTCCGTCGATGCGTCGTCGTAGGCCACGAGCTCGTAGGTGTAGCCACTCGCGTCCATCGCCGCGCAGATCCGCTCGACCTCGGTGGTGACATGGCCTTGCTCGTTATGGCAGGGCAGGACGATCGTCACGTACGGAGCACGATCAGGCTCGGCGGCCTCGATGAACTCCGGGGTGGCCGGGATGTCCAGGACAGGCGTGGGCGCCAATTCAGTGGCAGGCGCCAGTTCAGTGGGAGGGGCGGAATTCACGCCCGAGAACATAGTCAACGTGAAAACTCCGACATCCAGATTTCCATCTTGATCGGGTCCGTGTTGAACGGAGGCCTTAGCAGGGCGTGCGGATTCACTCGGGTATGCAGGTTCATTACCCGCTTGGATGGCGAGCCGTACTCAGCGAGGAGTGTTGCCTTGGACGACAGCAGCACAGGACGTCGGCCGGCGCGCTGAATGTCAGCGATGAGCGCCTGCACCTGCCTGGGATCATTGTGAATGGCGACCGCCGTTGGTACGCCGCACATGCCGCGGACTACCTGGCCCATATTGCGGTAGAGCTGATAGCTGACGAACAGCACCGACGAGTTGCGGGGAATAGCCGCACACAGGCCGTCCACCGCCGCGATCTCGCCCTGGGAAGTCACCTTGCCGGCAAGGCCGACGGCTTCCAGGCGGATTCCGATGGGGCCGCCCGACCGATGGGCGATACCGAAGGTCGTTTTCACAGCAGGAAGAATAAGCGCTGCCCCGACTATCGCGACCAGCACGGCGCGGAGCACCGGGCCAGCGCCGCTCTCGCGAAGCCAGACGGCAAGCCGGCTCGTAGCCCAGATCGCCAGCAGGATGAAACCTGGAAGCACGGCGGGAACGAGGCGACGGCTTGCCCAGGGCTGATCCGGGATAATCCCAGGCCGCAGCAGCGTCGCTACGATGATCCACGCGAAGGACATAAGCGGCAGCGTCCACGCAGGCGCACCGCCACGCAGGCACCTGCGGGCCAGTACAGCAGCGCCGACCGTGGCAAGTATCACTGCGGGGACACCGACATACCAGTACACCCAGTGCAGGCTGATTTCGTAGTACATGCGGTCCGGCTGGATCGGCAGATGCTGCGCCCGCTGCCAGCCGGCCATGGTGACCGCCTGATTCTTGGGTATTTTGGCGTACACGGTCTGCACATAGGGCCGGATGACGAATCCGAGCGTGATCACGAACGTCAGCACGGCGGCGGCGTTGGGCAGCCAATTGGTCCGTAGCTGAGGCACTCCGCGGTCCCAGCGCACTAGCACGAAAATCAACGTGACGATGAAGAGGGCTGCGCCGAGGCCCAGCAGTGGTATGAGGGAAGCCTTGACGGTCCCTAGATACGGCCTGCTGAGTACGACGCCGTCGACGATGCCGTACAGAGACCCGAACACCGTTCCGGCGATCAGCGGCCAGGCCTGCCGCTGGCGGCCGAGGAGGAGGAGGCCGCAGTACGGGATGAGGGGCAGCATGTCGCTGGCGCCGTCGATGCGCACGAGGAGCGTAAGACCCAGGGCGAGGCCGCCAAGCGCGGCTATCTTTCTCTTGGCCGCGCCATCTGGCGTGAACGAGTCGATGACGAGGCACAGTCCGCCCAGGAACAGTATCTGCGTCAGCGGCTCACTGTAGGTCGACCTGCTGGTGAACATCTCCGGCAAGGTGAGCGCTAGGACCAGTGCGCCGAGCGGCGCCCACCGCGGCCCTACGAGGCGCCCGACCAGGCCGCCGAACGCCAGTACCCCGCAAGCTCCCAGCAGTGCACCTGTTGCCGATGCTGCGTTAATGCCGCCGAGCCAAAAGGCCGGGGCGAGCACGATCGGCAGCCCCGCCATGAATTGCGGCACGATGCTGTGGCCGCGCTGGTAGAACGCTGCGCTGTCGAACCCCAGGTTATGGTGGTACCCGCCGAAGGCGGCCGCGTCCTGCGGGATCGGCAGGGAGCCGTGCTTCGCGATCCAGTTGCCGAACTGGATGTAGGACGCTGGGTCCCGGAAGACGATGATCTCCTGCGAGTGGTAGACCAGCTGGTCTACGCCGAAGATGACGGCCACGGCGATCAAGGCAGCAATCGCCCACCAGGGCGTCCGCGCAGGCTCTGCGCCGCGGGCGGCGAGCAGGCCCTGTGGGCGGCCGGAGATCCACCGCATGCCTGCGGTGACCAGCACAATCGCCACCGGAATGGAGACCACAAGCATCAGCAGCGGCGTGAATAGGCCCAGAAGCAGAAGCGGCAGTCCGGCCAGCAGCCACGCCATCACCAGCAGGGTCGGCAGCACGGTAACCTGCCGGAAGATGCGGCCGGCGAGGTCCGACGACTGCCGCTCGCTGCTAACGGCTGCCGGAGGCGACGACGACCCAGTCTCCGCCGTCCCGGTGCTAGCGCTCATTCGCGAGCCTCCAAGCCTTCAAAGAATTCACGCCCGCGAAGTGGCCGCTCACGCGGTGCAGAACAATGTATCCGTCCCGCTGGAACACGATCTTGTAACCACTATGCAGGAGCAGCTCTACCCGCCGAGTTTGAGCATGCACATTGGCGAACGTCATGACGTGAAGCTGAACATCAGCGACAACCCACGGGGCACCGAGGGGCTTGCTCTCGCCATCCCAGAGCAGAACGGTATCCCGCGATGACAGCTGCGGGCCAAGATCGTTTGCGGCCTCTACAACGACCCCATTCGGCACAGTGTTGTCGGCGGCGGTAGCCGCCCGAGTCCGGGCGGTCTGTTCATAGAAGGCGCCATGGAACATCTGTTTGAGCGGCGACTTCGGAATGGCAAAGATCGCGTAAATGTTCAGCGCCAAGACCATGACGCAAAGGGCGAGGCCTACAACTCCAACACCCGGCCCGCGCGTGCCAAGTGCGCTGCCTCTCGGCGTCGCGGCCACGGGAGCCGCGGGCGGGCTCGCCACATCCGGGGCAGATCCGGCTGCCATGGTCTCCGGCGTCGCGTCCGCCGGGGCCTCCGCCGCCTCGCCAGCCACAGGCCTGGCGCCTGACTGTGGCTGCGCCGCCATCACTGCAAAGCCCCTAGTCGCCCAGCGGTCAACGCGGACCGCGGTGTCGACGGCCGCGCAGACGAGGACAACGAGGATGAAAGAGTTGTACTGGAATTTGAGCAACCACCAGCTCGGGAACTTGGAATTCAGCATCCGCTCGAGGATCAGCGGGATTACAGCCAGCGTAATCGGTGATAGCAGGGGCAGGAAGGCAAAGGCGGCCAGCAGCCACTTCATAGTCCTGCCCTTAACCCAGGGCTTGAAGAGCATCTGGAACGTACTCAGCGGGTGCCTGATGATGTGGAAGACAACCTGCGGCACATTGTTGCCGAGCGTGGAATAGGCCCAGTAATAACCTGCCTGCCCGCCGAAGGCCGGTATCAGAACGTAGACGGCGATCATCGTGTAGAAGACCCCGCCGACAATCACGGCGATCGCCACGAGGCGTTGCCTGCGCAACGTAGGCGTCATGGAAACAAGCAGGTACAGACCGATCCCAGCTACCAGCAGGCCCATGTCTTCTTTGACCAGCAGCAGGGCGCCTAGCGCGATGATGGCGGGACGCAGCCGGCCTGCCTGGATCCGCTCAAGCGCGATCGCCGTCAGGACCGGAGCGAACGCCGCCTCGTGGAAGTCAAAGGCCGCGGCCGCCGCGATTGGCCAGCTAAGGCCATACGCAGCGGCGATGGAATAGGCGGCTATCGTCGCCTTCCGGCCGCCGCCGAATGCCCGCCTCGTGAACATCCACAGCGGGGGGATGGCTAGCGCGAAGAGCACGGCCTGCGCAATGAGGAGCGTCTGCGGGCCGCCGTATATCCAGTACAGCGGCGCGAGCGCGGCAAGGATCGGCGAAAAGTGGTCGCCTAGGACGGAGAAATGCGGGCCGAACCCGTTGTGGACGCCCTTGATGACCGAGATGCCAACGTGGAAATGCGAGTAAGACCGGATCGCCTGGTCGAAGATGACAAGGTCGTAAGAGCTCTCGCGGAACCTGACGTAGTAAATCAAGGAAAAGACAGAGTAGAGCGCAGCAATGAACGCTGTTAGGATGCTCACACCGAGAAGGTGGGCACGACTGAACCGGCGGAGTACGGCACGTTGCCGACCGACCGACAGTGGTCTCTTGACCGCAGACTGGATACTCATCGCGGCCAACGGTACTGGTGGCTGCGCCATGCTGAGGCCAGATTTGGCTTTTTTCGGGTTAAACACCAGGTATAGTCTTCGTCGGTGAATGAGGGCTGCGGCGACCTTTAGGAGTGGCCGTCACCTGCTGCACTCTATCGGTCAGCCTCATGACTCGGACTCAGAACCCGGCTGCGAGCACGGTCACGTCTCTATGAACGCTCCAAGAGACAGCTTCCGGTCGGAACGGTCCGCCAAGATGACAGGCTGTGCACATGCAAGACCCGAAGGTTGCCTTCCCCGTCGTTGACGCACGCGGTCATGTCGAGTCACCGTCTGCCGGGAGCCCCAGGCGCGCCGCCATCGGCCGGCTTGTCGGCAGCCGACCGGTTCGGTGGGCGTTCGTCGTGGGCACGGTGGCCTTGGCTGGCTACGCGATCGCCAGGCACTGGACTCAGATAACCGCTGCCCTCGGCCATCTGGGGTTCCTTTCTGTGGCCGCTGCGCTCGTCAGCGTTGTGGTTGCTCAGGTCCTGACGGCCCTGATGTGGCGGCACCTGCTCGCCTCTCTCGGCTCGCCCCTGCGGATCGGCGTGGCCGCGAGAATCCTGTTCATCGGCCAGCTGGGCAAGTACCTGCCCGGTTCCCTCTGGCCGGTACTCGCTCAGATGGAGCTGGGCAAGGCCCACCAGGTGCCACGGTCACGTTCGGCCAGTGCGTCTGTGCTGGTCATGCTGCTGACGCTGATTACCGGGCTGCTGATCGCCGTGGTGACGCTACCGTTCGCCGCGGGTCCGCTGCCGTACCGGTGGGCGCTGCTGATCACGCCCGTCCTGGTGGTGATGCTGTATCCCAAGGTGCTCAACAGCATCATCGATCGGCTCCTCCGGCTCGCCCGGCAGGCGCCGCTGGAAGCTCCACTCACCGCGCGCGCTCTTACGGGGGCGCTGGCCTGGGCAGTGGGCGTCTGGCTCTGCTACGGCCTGCAGATCTGGATCCTTGCGACGCGGCTGGGAGCACCCGCTGGTAAGACGGCGCTCATAGCGCTCGGCGGCTTCGCCTTCGCGTGGAGCGTCGGATTCGTGATCGTCTTCGCCCCGGCCGGCGCTGGAGTGCGTGACGTCTTGCTCCTGCTGATGCTGCGTCCCGTCCTCAGTACTGCCGACGCCACGGCTGTGGTGCTCGTTTCGCGGGTGCTGCTGACCGCCGCTGATCTGCTAACCGCTGCAGCGGCGACGCGGCTCGGCCGGAGGCCACATTCCGCTGTGAACCAGACAGCCGATTAGCTACGAGATCGCCTTCTCGACCGCGGCCACGTAGGCGTCCCAGGCCTGTGCCGTCTGCGGGGGCTGTACTCCGCTCCGGAGCCTGTCCAGCACTCCAGGCTCATAGAGGGCATTGATCGCCCGGGTTAGGTCCGCGACGTCCGCAGGGGTGCAGAGCAGCCCGTTAACGCCATCAACGACCGCGTCTGCGATCGCGCCCGCCCTAGTCGCGATAACAGGTACACCGAACTGAAACGCGATCAGGGCATTCTGCGAGGCCGTTCCCGATCGATAAGGGAGCACCAGCGCATCGGCTGTCGCGAAGACCGCCGGAACCTCGTCCGCGGGGACGTACCCATCGGCCAACATCACCCGGTCTTTCAGCCGCAGGTCCGAGATTAGCTTGAGCAGATCTTCGCGGCCTTCCCAGATCTCGCCCGCGACTGTCAGGCACACATCGGGCTTCGTATCGGCGAGCGCCTGAATCAGCACGTCGAGACCCTTATAACGGCGCACCATACCGAAGAACAGCAGCCTGTTCTGCGGGGGAGATGCATCGCCCGGCGTCGCTGGCTGAGGCTCGGCGTGCGGGAGATGCAGCGGCAGAGCGGCAATCTCCACCGGCGTGCTCGTGAGGCTGGCTGCCACGGCTGCTTCTTCTTTGGAATGGACGACAACCGCGTCTACGCGTCGGAGCAACGCCTTCATTGCGGGCTCGTCGAACCTCCGGTGCTCGTGCGGGAGCACGTTGTGACATATCGCGACTATCTTGCAGCCGCCTGCCCTGGCCGCCTTTGCCAACGTCAGGTACGCCGGTACCTGAATCGGTGTGAAGACCGAGAGCAAGACGGCGTCGCACCGGCGAGCGGCAAGGCGCTTTCCGGTCCGCCACCAGCCGTCTGGGCGATACCAGGCGAGCGGCCACTCGGTGTCGGGAAACAGCTCAACCTCGGGCTCGTCAACCGTCAGTTGACCGGGATACAGCAGTCTCGGGTACTGGGCGCGCCACGTCAGCAGCATGGTCTCATGCCCGGCAGCTGACAATCGGTGGGCGAGCGTGGTCGTGTGCTGGGCCGAGCCTCCCTTATACGGATGAGCCGGGCCGACAATGGCGATCCTCATGGTGCCGGAGCCAACTCTCGCCTGGGCACGGCTGGACCGGTGGCAACCATTGGTGGCAATCTCCGATCGCGTCTGCGGCGCATTTCGAGCTCATCTCAGGTGCTCGTCACGCGGCCATCACGGTAGCAGAGTCGGCCATGTCCCTGGGCCAGCCGTCAGGCGGGCCTGCCCGCCGCAGGATCCGGGCGCCGCGCGAGTTCCGGGAAGTCACTCAGGAGTCTTTCCTCGGCGGCCGCGACGGCCCGCTGACTGACGGATACCGCAGCGCGAGCGCTCGCGAGCCACTGCGTCGCCTGGTCGAGGCGCGCTGTCGTCTCGGCTATCTCCCGCTCCAAATCGGCCTGGTCAGGGTCTAGGTAGACGGCGCCAGGATCCAGGTAGGTCACCCCCGCATCCGCGGGCGCGTCCGCTACCGCTGGCGCCGGTCCAGGCGCCACGCGAGCGTGTTCGCGGGCGGTCGTGAGCCTCGCAAGCTTCGCGGTAAGGCGCTGGACCTTGCGCTCGGCGTTCTCCTTGCAAGCCTGGTCTCGAGCCGCCTGTCGGAGCCCGTCGGTCAGTAGACGGTCATCGGCGGACAGCAGTCGTTCCGCCGCTATTGTGCCCCGCGGAAAAATGAGCAAGATCAGTGCCGCCCAGCCCACTGCTGCGGGCACGGCGTCCCGCGACGCGTCCAGAGCGGCGCCCCAATGATGCTGCGCCAGATCCCTGATCAGTGCCAGGGCATAGAGCCCGGTAGTGGCAAGGCTGAACGCCAGTAGCAGGCCAATCAGCAGCCATTTCCACCATGGCCGGCGCCGCGATGCGGCGATCCTGGTGCGTCGGGCGAGGAGTACTCCAGGCCTGCCCGATGCCGGCGGGACCGGTCTCGAGCGCGGCGGCGGCGTAAGGGCACGCTCCGCCGCGTCCGCCGCTGACAGATCATCATCGCTGGTCATCCGCGCCTGCCAAATGCTGGGCACAGCCACAGTTCGAGGTCCGCTTCGGAATGTAACCGGGAACCGCTCCTGCTACTCGCCGCTGGCCAGGTGAGTTTGCCGCCGGGGCGGGGGAGGGGGCCAAACGCGTCTCCCTGGGATAATCACGACTCATTTCTAGCGAAATATGACGCCGAAGCGTCAGAGCAATTGGCTATCGTGACGCTCACACTCATATCGAAGGGGCAACGATGGCAGACACGACCGGGGGACCAGGGCCGGACGACGGCAGCACCGAGTCGGACGATGTGGTGAGCCTGGAGCCGGAGGAGCCCGCGGAGCCCGAGGAGGAGCCAGAGGAGCCCGCGGAGGAGCCCACGGAGCCCGCGGAGGAGCCGGCGGCACCAGCCGAGCCGGCCGAGCCCGCGGCCGAGCCGGCGGCGCGCCCGACCATGTGGTAGTTCGTTCGCATACCGCGCAGTTCCTCGCCTGATGGCTGCCAAGCACCGAAGGGCCAGTAGCGCCGCAGAGTCGGCTGTCGCCGCCAGGTCGGCCGGTGTCAAGGCGCGACCCGGTGTCGCCGTGCCCGGTAGCGAATTCTGGTCGGACTTCGCTGCCCGTTACTACGGACGCGAACCCTTCGAGACCGACGAGCCGCCGTCCGGTCTCGAGGTCAGCAGCGCCGAACTCTTCCGGCTCCTGCTGCGGGCGGCCGCGGACCGGGGCGCCGAGCCGCAGGCTCCGCAGGTTCGCTTCCACGCCGGACAGCGGCAGGTGATCGCGGACCTCGCGGACTACCTGCCTGTCGCAGCGGACGGCTCGGTCGATGGCTACCTGGCGCGCATGGAGCACCAACTAGGCGGCGAGCCTTATCTGCTGGCAGTGGAGCACGGCCACGTTTGCAGCCGGAAGATTTGGAAGCGTGCGGCCTCGTTTCTGGGCGGCTTGTATGCCGCCAGCGGTGCCCTCCCGGGCAGCGTGGACCTCGAGGTGTTCGTCGGTCGCTACCCCCACACGATTCCGGGGATTCATCGCGAGCGGTCTGGCGTGTTCGTGTCCATGGTGCAGGGAGCTAAGGACATCCTGGTCTGGCCGCCGGATGCGACCAGGCTGCCGCTCGGGTCGGCGCGCTACCACCAGGCGACCGCTACGAGTCGCCGGCTGCGCTGCGCGCCGGGGCGCCTCGTCTACTGGCCGGGCATGCACTGGCATGTGGGCGAGAGCCCCACGGAGGGCACGGCCGGGCTGCATATAGCGGTGCTCGAGGATCCGCTGACCGCGCGTGACCTGATGAGCGGCACCAGCGAGCTGGATATCGCGGTCGCCACTCGCATCAGCCCTGGCTGGGCGGACGGCCCACCCCACCACCTGGCCTTGCCCGCAGAGCTCGATGCGGCCGTCGAGTCGGTTGTCTCCGCGTACGGCGACCAGGTCGCGGTCCGCGACCGGCTCGTGGCTGGCTGGCTACGGCGCCGGACAGCCCTGGGCTTCCCGACTGTGCCGCCGGTCCGCAAGGTCGTCCTGCACCCAGACCAGGTGCTGACTCGCGATGGCGTGCATCCGATCGTCGTCGCGCCCCGGGACGAGGCCTCAGCATGGGTAGCGGCCGACGGCCGCGTCGGCTACGCGCGGCCGGTGCTGGGCCTGGTCCCGCTGATCGACCGGCTGAACTCCGGGCAGCCGATCCGGGTGTCAGAGGCGCTTGACCTGGCGACCACCGCGCGAGACCGGGGCGTGCTGCTGAGGGTCCTGACGCTCCTGGCTAGCTGGCGGGCGCTGGTGACCGGCGCGACGGAGCGGCCCCCGGAGGAGAGGTCGGACCCGTCGGCTGATCCAGCGTGAGGCCCTCGAGCTTCGACAGCACGCGAGACTGGCGCAGCCATGGGTCCTCACTGCGCTGCTGGCGCCGGGAATACTCGATCAGCTCCTCCCACGTCGCCCGAGCAGCCGCGGCGTCTCCGCTCGCGAGATATGCATCCCCCAGGTTCTCCAGGATGTGCGGCGGCCGGACCGGGTAGCCCGCCTGGCTGCACGTTGTCAGGGCGCCCAGGAAGTACCTGATCGCCTGCTCGTGATCGCCGATGCCGACGTGGATCCGGCCGAGCGTGTCGAGCGAGTCGACCTGCCCGGTCATGTGACCTACCTCGACGTTGAGCTGCAGCGCCTTGGCGCAGTAGTCCCTGGCGGTCTGCAAATCCCCGAGCGCCAGGTAGTGATTGCCCAGATCGGTGAGCGCGCGCGCCTCGCCGGTTCGGTCGCCTGCCGAGCAAAACCAGCCGAGCGCATCGCCGGCATGCGACAGGGCGATCGGCACATCTTCGGGTACGCGTCCCGGCAGCAGTTCCCGCCTGGAGCGGTAGACGCCCGACAACGCCAGGTGCACCGAGGCCTGCGAGGCAAGATCGTGGATGGCGCGGAAATGCGACATGGACTGCTCCAGACAGTCGATCGCCTCATCGCAGGCGCCCGTGATCCTCGATCGGGTCCCGAGGCTGAAGTAGACCCGGCCGAGCGCGCCGTCATCGCCCAGACTTGTCGCGGCCCTGAGCGCTACCGAGTCCAGGCTGGCCCAGTCACGGGTCCGGCCTACGGCCCGGAAATACTGCGTCATCGTGCATGGAATCTGCCATGCATAGTCAACGGCGCCGGATGCCTCGGCGTGTGCTGTGGCGGCGACCAGAACGTGATGCTCGGCCCGGAACCAGTTGATCGCGCCGAGGGTGGTGTCGGTTGGCTCCGGGACAACGGCCGGATCTCGGAGCGCGGGCAGTTCCGGCAGCGGCAGGTCCTCGACGAAGATAAGGGCCCCGGCTGCCCTGGCCGTGTACAGGTAGTGATCAAGCAGGCGCCTGACGGCCTCCTGGCGATCGTGCGCCGTCTCGGTGCTTGCGGCCTGCTCGCCCGCGTAAGCGCGGAGCAAGTCGTGAAACGCGTACCGGCCGGGGACTTGCTCCGAGATCAGGCTCGCGCGGGCAAGCTCGGCGAGCAGCCGCCGTGCCTCGGGCGCGGGCAGGCCGCCCAGGCTGCTCGCGGCCGCCGCCGTGAAGTCCGGGCCGGGATGCAGCCCAAGGAGACGGAATAGGCGCGCGGCCCCGTCGCTGAGCTGACTGACTGACCACGAGAAGACGGCCCGGATGCTGGTTGTCGCGTCACCGACCTCGAAGGCATCCAGGCGGTCGTGCTCGCTGCTCATCTGGGCAGCAAAGGACGCTAGCGGCACTGCCGGGTGTGCCGCGGCGCGAGCGGCCGTGATCGCCAGGGCCAACGGCAGACGGCCGCACAGCGCGATCAGCTGAGCGGTCGCCACCGGCTCGGCCGCCAGCCGGTCTGGGCCAAGCCGCGCGCCCATCAGCTCTTCGGCCTCCACGTGGCTCACTAGTCCGAGCGGGATCGTCACGGCACCGTCGGTAGTGCTCAGACCCGTCATGGCGGACCGGCCCGTCACGATGACCAGGCAGCCTGGCGACGCGGGCAGCAATGGGCGGACATGATCGGGAGTCCTGGCATTGTCGAGGACGATCAGCAGTCGCCGATCCGCGAGGATCGTCCGGTACAGCGCTACCTGGACATCGGGCGACTCGGGAATCTCGGCTGGCGGGACGCCGAGCGCATCCAGGAAACCGCGGATCGCCTCGGCCGGTGTGAGCGGGACGCCGCCTGGGTCGTAGCCCCGGAGGTTCACGTACAGCTGTCCGTCGGGGAACCGACCCGCAACCTGATGGCCCCAGCGCAAGGCGAGAGCCGTCTTGCCGATGCCGCCTATGCCGCTGATCGCCGTGATCACGACCGTGCCGCCAGGCACCTCCTGGCTCAGCAGCGCGTCGAGCTGCTTCAGCTCGGGCGCGCGGCCCACGAAGTGCCGCGCGCCGGCGGGCATCTGCCGGGGAACGACTGGCCCGACGTTGGCCCGAGCACTCGGCGACGGCGCGGCCAGGGACGGGTCAGCGTGCAGGATCTTGTCCTGAAGGTCTTTGAGCTCCGTCCCGGGCTGAACGCCCAGTTCGGCCGTCAGGATTCTCCAGCCAGCCTGATAGCAAGCGAGTGCCTCGGCTTGCCTGCCAGACCGATACAACGCGAGCATCAGCTGGCCGCGGAGCCGCTCGCGCAGCGGATGCTGAGCGACCAAGAGCACCAAATCCGGGGCGAGCTCAGCGTGCCTGCCTAGAGCGAGCGCGGCGTCACCGAAGTCGGCCTGGACAGCTAGCCGCTGCTCATCCAGAGCGGCAGCCTCGGCGGTGAGGCGGTCGGTGATGTCGGCGACGTCGGTGAGGGCCGGGCCGCGCCAAAGCGCGAGGGCCTCGCCCAGCAAGCTGACAGCGGCCTCGGCTTCCCCGCCTCGCGCCGCAGTACGGCCGCGCGCCACCAGCGCCGTGAACTGGGTCAGGTCTGACTCCTCCGGGCCAAGCATGAGCTGGTAGCCCGGTGGGCGGGTCAGCAGCCGGGCGGCGCGGCCCGGCTCCATCGCGGTCAGACGGCGGCGAAGCTGGTACACCTGCGCGTGCAGGTTGCCCTCGCGTGGCCGGACTGCCTCGTCGCGCCATAGTCCGTCGATGAGCGCTGACTCCGACACGACCCGATTCGCCGCGAGCGCGAGCAGCGCCAGCAGCGCTCGCAACCCTGGCTGAGTGATGGCGATGGGCTGGCCGGCCGCCAGCACCTCGACCGGGCCTAGCAGCCTGACCTGCAGGCCACCAGGCTCAGTCTTCATGCGAGAAGCGTAGCGAGGAGTCCGCTAGTGCACGAGCGATCGTGCAGCGGATCGGCCGAGGCGATTCACCGGGCCCCGCTGACGATCGGGACGCAGCCGCGATTAGTGTATGACTCATACATCATTTGTCGCCTGAGTCGGCGGCAGGACGCGACGTAACACGATTGGAGGACGCCATGGGGCGCGCAGCAGGGACGTTCACGGTCGCTGGCTGGGATGAGAGCACGTACCGGGAGCTGGACGGAGGCGGCAAGCTCACGAAGGCGGCGGTCACCTTCGCCATGACTGGTGAGATCTCCGGCGAAGCGAGATGGGACGCGGTCATGTGCTACCTGACGGACGGCACGGCTGTCTACACCGGCTATCAGGTAGTTGAGGGGCAGCTTGCGGGCGTTGACGGCAGCTTTATCGTCCGCGCCGACGGCGAGTTCGCCGAGGGCGAGGCGCGCTCCCGCTGGGAGGTCATCGCGGGCTCGGGTACTGGCGGCCTGGCCGGCTTGACGGGCAGCGGACAGGCCGTCGCAACAGCCAGTCCGCCCGGCAGCTTCACCTTCGACTACGACCTTGGCTAAGCATGCCGACCTGGATCGCTCAGCCAATGTTCTCGGGGCGCTCGCGCTGGTCGTCGCCGACCAGATCGCGGATGCGACTGCAGAAGCAGCGGGCCGGGCAGACTCAGCGCCAGCCGCGCTCGCCGCGCTGCTGCACTTCCTGGACCGACCATCGGTTGACATGCTGCGGCAGGTGCTCGGACTTACCTCCTCGGGCACAGTGCGCCTGCTCGACCGGCTGGCCGAGGCCGGCTACATCGAGCGTCAGGAAGGCACCGATCGCCGGTCGACCGCGGTCGTGCTGACCGGGGCTGGCCGGACGGCGGCGGAGGAAGTCTGTCGTGCGCGAGCGGATGTGCTTGACCGGGCTACGGCGGTCTTGTCACCAGCAGAGCGTTCCGACTTGGACAGGCTCGTGGGCAAAATGGTCATCGGCATGATGCGCGGGCCCGGTGCCGTGCGCTGGATCTGCCGCCTGTGTGACACTGGCGTCTGCCGCGGTGCGCCGGGCGGGTGCCCTGTCGGCAACGCCGCCCGCGAGCGTTATCACGCCGGCTGACGCCGGACGCGTGCGCGCGCCCCACCCTGACCTGGCGCCCGCTTCGGATTATCAGCGCCGATCGGCGGGCGGGAGCCAATCGTTTAGCGCGCCAACCGTGGCAATAGCGCGGCCGATGTGGCGACTCCGACGATTGTCGCCACGGCCAGGACCGCGAAGTCAAGCCCGAGATGCGCCGGGGTGCCGATGAGCAATCCCCGCAGCGCGTCGACCTCGTACGAGAGCGGATTGCACTTGCTGATCGCCTGCAGCCAGCCCGGCATGATCTTCTCCGGGTAGAGCGCGCTCGAGCTGAAGAACAGCGGCATCGTGATGGCCTGGCCGATCCCCATGAGCCTGTCCCTGGACAGCGCCAGCCCAGCGATTGTCATCGACAGGCAGGAAAAAAACGCCGAACCCAGCACAACCACAAGGGCCGCTCCGACAAACTTCAGCGGATCATCGGTCAGCGTCACCCCCAGGAGCGCAGACAGGATCACCACAACTGTGGCCTGGACGATCGACCGGACCCCAGCGGCGAACGCCTTGCCGCTAATCAGGGCTGCTCGGGGCGTCGGGGTCACCATGAGCTTGGTCAGCACGCCTGCGTCGCGCTCCCAGATGATCTGGATGCCGTAGAAGATCGCGATGAACAGCGCCGATTGCGCGAGGATCCCTGGTGCCAGGTAGGCAAGATAGGGGATACCGCCCGGTGTCGGGATCGCGTGGATCTTGGTAAACACCTCGCCGTAGATAAGCAGCCACAGCGCAGGCTGGATCGCTCTGGTGTACAGCTCGGTGCGATCGTGGCGGATCTTGCGCAGCTCGACCCAGCACAGCGTCACGATCCGGCTGGCGAGCCGGCGGACTACAGCGACCGGCGTGTCCGCAGGCGGCAACAACGCCGTCCCGAAGTGGCCGGGATTGGCGGTCACGAAGCCGTCAGCCGAGGCGGCGGGCGGTACGCCTGGCGCGGCGGACGTCACGGATGCCTCCCTTTTCGGTGTCTCCATCCAGCGTGCCGCCGGTGTAGTGGCGGAACACGTCGTCCAGCGTCGCGCCATCCCCGAGCATGGCCTTCAGCAATCCGGGGGTGCCGGTGGCCCGGATCGAGCCCGCGTGCATGAGCGCGATCCGGTCGCAGTAGGTATCGGCCTCGTCCATGTAGTGCGTTGTCATCAGCACCGTCATGTCGGCTTGCTCGCGGAGGCCCGCGATGTACTCCCAGACATCTGTGCGCGCAATCGGGTCCAGGCCTACCGTCGGCTCATCGAGCACGAGCAGGGTCGGGGAGTTAACCAGCGCCTGCGCCAGCTCCAGTCTCCTGATCATGCCGCCGGAGTAGGTCTTCACTAGCTTGCCCGCCGCCTCGGTCAGGCCCATCGCGGCGAGCGCGCTGTCTACCCGGTCCCGGCGCAGCGAGCGCGGCACATCAAAGAGTCGTGCGAAGAGCTCAACATTCTCCCGGCCGCTGAGCGTCGCGTCGGCCGACAGTAGCTGCGGCACGTAGCCGATCATTCGTCGCACCAACATAGGTCGCTCGGCGCCGTTGACACCGAACACGCTGATATATCCCTCCATCGGCCGCAGCAGGGTAGTCAGCATCCTGATGGTCGTCGTCTTGCCCGCGCCGTTCGGCCCGAGCAGGCCGAAGGTCTCGCCGCGCTCGATCTGGAGATCCACGTGGTCGACAGCAGTGTGCGTGCCGAACCGGTACGTGATCCCCGAGCACACCACCGCGCCGGCGGACCGGGCGACTGCGCCGCCCGACACGGCCGCTGCCGCCGCCTCATGCAGCTTGCGCACGAGCCTCAACTCCCTCTGCCAGCCGCCGCAGCGCGGGCACCGCAGCGGCAAGCACGCGCTGATCGGCCGTCGACAGCTCGGCCAGCGCCTGACTGGCCAGCTCGGCTCTCAGGTCCCGGTACTCGGCCAGCCGCTTGTGCGCCTGGTCCGTGACGGTGAGTAGCGCGGTCCGGCCGTCCGTCGCGCTGCGCCTCCGCTCGAGTAGCGCCGCCGTGGTGAGCTTGCCGACCAGCGTGCTCACTGTGTTCGGAGCCAGGCGCAGCTCCTGCGCGGCGTCAGCGACCGTGATGCCGGGCCTGCTCGCAGCCAGCCTAAGTAGCTCCGACTGGGCTGGCGCGAGGGGTTCCTGCCGCCAGGCCCGATGGACTGCCCTGCGCGCCGCGCGGCGCAGCAGGCCGATGGCGCCGAGCAGATCGGCCGCAGCCGAGGCAGATGAATCGTTCACAGAGCTAACTATATAGACAGACGAAGCCGGTTGCCACGCCTGACATTAAGGATGGGAACGGGGCCTGCCGCCGTCGATGCCGCCGGCCCGACCGCGGTAAGGGCCGCGCGGTTACTGACCCCGCCGCCGGGGCGCGACCTCTGCAGTCCCGTCGGCAGGCGCGTCCGCTGCGGCGTACTCGTCGGACACGATGTCGGTACCGGCGCCCGAAGTGGCCGCACCAGCCGCGATCGTGGCAGCCTCGGCGCCATCCTCATGGACGAACCTGCCGCCACGCAGCGCGGAGGCCGCCGCCGCTATCAACAGGACGCCAATCGCCATGCTGAACACGATTACGAGACCGTGGTGGAACGGCTGGGAGATCAGCTGCGGGAAGAAGGTCTTGCCGGTCAGAACCGCCGTATTCGCAGCCGGCAGGTGGCTGAGCACGCCCGTCGGTCCCAGTAGCTGGTGCACCGGGTTGTACCCGAGGAATGCGGCGAACAGGCTCCCGACTGGCGGCAGTGATGCGATCTGATGGGCGATCGAGTGCGGCACGCCTTCCGCGGCCAGGCCGCGCGTGAGTGTCGTCGGCAGCGTCGCGGCGAGACCGGCGATCATGAGCGAGAAGAAGACCCCGATCGACAGCACGAAGCCGGAGTTCTGGAACGTAGCCAGCATCCCGGACGCCGCGCCACGCTGCTTCGCCGGCACGCTGTTCATGATCGCAGCCGCGTTGGGCGCGGAGAAAAGGCCCATCCCGGCTCCGGCCACAAAGATCAGGGCGGCGAACTCGGGGTAGCTGAAATCAACCGGGATCAGCAGCAGGCCGCCGAAGGCGATTGCCGACACAATCAGCCCGCCCGAGGCGAAGGCGCGGGCGCCGTGCTTGTCCGACAGCCAGCCCGAGACCGGCCCGGATACCACGAAGCCGAAGGTCAGCGCCAGCAGGTAGATGCCCGACCACAAGGGCGTGTCCTTATAGGCATAGCCGTGCAGCGGCAGCCAGATGCCCTGGAGCCAGATGATCAGCATGAACTGAAGCCCGCCGCGGGCGATCGAGGCAAGTAGCGTCGCGCTGATCCCGGCCGCGAAAGCGCGGATCTTCATCAAGTGCAGGTCGAACATCGGCGATTTGACCCTGGTCTCGATGTAACAGAAGAGGGCCAGCAAGAGCGGGCCGCCGATGAGGCCGGTCAGGACAAGCGGACTCGTCCAGCCCATCGAGTGGCCGCCATACGGCTGGATGCCATAGGTGATGCCGGTCAGCAGCATGATCAGCCCGACGGCGAAGGTGACGTTGCCAAGCCAGTCGATCTTGGCCGGCGTCCGCATGCCGACTTCCTTCAGGCTCATGTAGGACCAGATAGTCCCGCCTAGCCCGATCGGCACCGACACGATGAAGACAAGGCGCCAGTCGACCGCCGCCAGGAGGCCGCCGAGGATGAGGCCGATGAACTGGCCGGAGATGCCAGCGACCTGGTTGATGCCCATGGCGGTGCCGCGCTGGTTAGCGGGGAACGCGTCAGTGAGGATCGCTGGCGAGTTTGCCATCAGCATGGCGCCGCCAACCGCCTGGATCACGCGGAAGCCGATCAGCCAGAGCGCGCCCTTGGAGCCGATGAAGGGGTCGAAAGGCAGGGCGAGCGCACCGAGGCCGAAGATTGCGAATCCGGCGTTGTACATCCGGACGCGGCCGTAGATGTCACCAAGGCGCCCGAGCGTCACCACGAGCACGGCAGAGACCACGAGGTAGCCCATGAGCATCCAGAGCAGGTAACTGACGTTGCCTGGCTGGAGCGGGTTCAGGTGAATGCCGCGAAAGATGGCGGGCAGCGCGATGATGACGATCGAGGCGTTGACTGTGGCTGCGAGCATGCCGAGTGTCGTGTTCGACAGCGCGACCCACTTGTAGCGCCCGTCGCTCAGGCCACGGTTGTCCGCGCTCAGAGTGTCAGCGCTCTGGCTCACTCGCCTGCTCCCCGCGTCGGAAATAGTTGTGCCTACCAAAATACCCGGATGCCGCCCGGCCGCGCTGCCTGCCGTCGGCAGACCTGCTGGTGACCTGCGGCAGGAGTATGTTCGGAGGGTGACATACCGCCCGGCGCCGCGCGATCTTCGTGCCTCCGACTTCGACCGCGACCGGGTCATCACCCTGCTGGCTGAAGCGGCAGCCGATGGCAGGCTGACGGCGGACGAACACGCCGAGCGCGTCGAGCGGGCATACCAGGCCCGGACTCTTGGGCAGCTCGCCATCCTGACCACCGACCTGGTCGGCGAGGACGCGCAGCCGATCAAGCTGAATGGCAGGCGCGCGGTCACCGGCATCTTCGGCCGGGACAGCCGCGACGGCCGCTGGGTGGTGCCGGACAGCTTGCCTGTCGTGGCGATCTTCGGCGAGGTCGAGTTGGACCTACGCGAGGCGCTGCTGCAAAGCGGCCGGATCGTCGTCTACGCCACGCTCATCGCCGGCACCATTCACCTGATCGTCCCCGACGGCGTGTCGGTCGAGACTTCCGGCACAGCGGTGCTCACGAGGAAGGTCAACCGGACAGTGCGGCAACCGGCGCAACGCTTGTCCGGGGGAGAGGGTCGGCCTGGGACCGCACAGCCTGGCCCGGGTCAACCGGTCGTCGAGGTGCGGACCGTCGGATTCGGCGGCACCATCAAGGTGACGTCGCCTAAGCGGTCCCGGCGGCTAGGCGGCCTGCGACGTGGCACCCTGCCCCGCGGCTAACCAAAAGAAGCCAGCCGTACGGCAATATCGCCCGGCCGCGCCCGGACGTCGAGCCACCCCGAGGCAGGGCGGGCGCGCCCGGACGGACGTCGATGCAGCCACACAGAAACGGCTGCCTCGAGCCCATCCGGTCCCGCCCGCTGCGCCCGTTTCAGTGAATCGCGACAAAACCCACGTAACCGGGTCTCGGTTCAGTGCCAGAGCGCGCGTTGGAACCGGACGGCAGCTGATCACTCTCACATTTCACGTCTCCGGTGCACGCAAAGGCCACAACTCGGGCGCCAGACTGCACCTGAGCCGTGAAACGTCGAATCGCCGCGACGTAAACGCGGCAATTCGGGCACTCAAGACCGCGTATTAGCCGGCGAAGAGATCGAACTCAGTGTTTTTCCGGCAGCACCGTCGACCGCCCGATGTGCGCCACAATCTCTAGCTCTTTTCCGCCGGTCCACCGCGAAGCCGGGGACGGCCCGTTGTGAGGCAGCCATTTCTCCGCCCTGGCTGCCTCACGATGGGCCGCCGCCGGCCTCACGATGAGGACGGGCATGCAAGCCAGCGCAGGCCTAACCCGTGTTGAAGTCGACTGAGCTGTAGGCGCTGAGCTTCCAGAGCTGATGCTCGGCGTAGATGTTGCGGACGGTGCCTGACCGGGCTCGCATCACCAGCGAGTGCGTCGTCGCGCCGCCCGACTTGTAGCGCACTCCAGCCAGCAGCTCACCGTCGGTGATCCCGGTGGCAGCGAAGAACGCATCGTCGGAGGTCACCAGGTCATCGGTGCTCAGCACCCGGTTCAGGTCATGCCCGGCGTCCAGGGCCTTGGCCCGCTCGGCGTCGTCGCGCGGCGCAAGCTTGCCGAGGATCACTCCGCCAAGGCACTTAATGGCGCAGGCGGCGATGATGCCTTCGGGCGTGCCGCCGATGCCGAGTAGCAGGTCGACCCCTGTGCCGGCGCGTGCCGCCATGATCGCGCCAGCCACGTCCCCGTCGGTCAGCAGCTTGATCCGGGCGCCGGCCGAGCGGACCTCGCGGATCAGCTCGGTGTGCCGCGGGCGGTCGAGTATGACCACCGTCACGTCCGCTGACGAGCAGTTCTTGGCCCTGGCAACCGCGTGGACGTTGACCGCGGGCGGGGCGTCGATGTCGACGACTCCGGCGGCCTCGGGACCGGTGACCAGCTTGGACATGTAGTAGACCGCGGACGGGTCGTACATGGCGCCGCGCGCGCTGACCGCGAGGACAGAGATCGCGTTGGGCATCCCGTTGGCTGTCAGCCGGGTGCCGTCGATGGGATCGACCGCCACGTCGCACAGCGGTCCGGTGCCGTCTCCGACCTGCTCGCCGTTGTATAGCATCGGCGCGGCGTCCTTCTCGCCTTCGCCGATGACCACGACACCGTTCATCGAGACGGTGTTGATCAGCTGCCGCATTGCGTTGACGGCGGCGCCGTCGGCACCGTTCTTGTCGCCTCGGCCAACCCAGCGCGCCGAGGCCATGGCCCCGGCCTCGGTGACCCTGGCCAGCTCCATCGCAAGGTTGCGGTCCGGCGCGTGCCTGCCCGGCTCCGGCACGGCGACGCCGATGTCACTGGCTGCGTCGCTGAGAGGCCCGGCGATGCCTGGGGCGCCGGCAACGCCGGGCGGTCCTCCGGGCAGCGCCGCTGCCTGATCGTCGCTCATGGCCAACGCACCTTCCCTGTCGACGGGGCGTGGTGGAATCCTATGTACAGGCACGCCAGTCGGCTTGCCGCCCTGCAGGCGACTGCCTGAGAACGCCGGAGCGAATGACTACTGAACAGGTGGATTCTGGCCGAACCGCAGACCGAGGCTCGTCAACGCGGGCGGTGCTGCTGGCGGCGGCGCGCCAGGAGTTCATGCTCGAAGGTTATGCCGAGGCAGGCGTCACCGAGATCGTCGCGCTCGCGGGCGCCAGCGTGGGCAGCCTGTACCATCACTTCTCCGGCAAAGCCGATCTCTACCTGGCGCTGTTCGAGGAACTGAGCAACGAGCACGACATCCGTACGCGCAAGGCGGTACGGGAATGCCGCGATAGCGGCGTCACTGATCCCATGCGGCTGCTACTGGCCGGAGCTCGCGGCTACCTGGACGTCTGCATCGAGCAGCGCGATCTCGCGAGCATGTTCGCGCGCGGCGACGGCCCGCCTGGTTTCGAGGTGCTATGGCGCAAGCGTTTGTCGGACTGGGTCCATAGGAACACCGAGTTCTTCGCTCGCAGCGGCGAGCCGCTGGACGAGGCGGCGGCGATCGTGATGACCGGCGCAATGATGCTGGCCGTCGCCGAGATCTCGCTCGCGCGGGACGCCACCAGAGCCCGGCAGCTGGCCGATGGCGTGCTTGAAGTGCTGTCCCGACTGCGCGTCACGCCAGCCTAGAAATACGGGCCTGACACTGGTCGCGTTCAGCCTGACATGCGTTGCGTTCAGAAGGGCGCACCAGGAGACTGCTGCGCTCGGCCGGGCTGGTCCTGGTCATGGTCGGCGAGCGCGGTTGCGAGCCGGGCCCTGGCTCCCTCAAGCCATTCCTCGCAGATAGCGGCCAGAGCTTCACCCCGTTCCCAGAGCTGAAGTGATTGCTCCAGGGTGAGTCCGCCCGCCTCCAGGCGCTTGACGAGCTCAGTCAGCTCGTCGCGGGCCTGCTCGTAGGGCGGACGCTCGCTGTCGGCGGAACCGCCGCTTGCCACTGCCACGACGACCAGCCTAGTGCGGCCGTAACGCGCCGGGTCGAGCCGCCGATCAACGTAGGTGCGCAGTCCGCTCAGCCGGTGACTCGGCGAAGGGACGACCATGAACAGCCATGAGCACCCAGGTGTCAGGCGACCATGCGCTGCTCGCCTGGCTGCACCTTGCAACGCCCGGCCCATCGGGCGCCGGCCTCAACCGGCGTCGCTGACCTCGGCGATCCCCGTCAGCCCCGGTCACGAGCGAGCTCGCTGCGTAGGGCTGCGTACGCCGCCTGCTCACCTGGCTGACCTCGGCAGCTGCTGGTATCGCCGGTACCCATGGTCGCCAGTGACCTGGCGCCTGGACGGTCCGCACCCCTAGCCACGCCGGTAGCTGCGCCGCGCTACTGATCGGAGACGTGCCGATCGGCCGTCACCGTCAGCTGGCCGGCGGCGAACCGCACGCTCAAGGTCTCGCCGTGCGTCACCTGGGCGGCGGACAGCACGACGGTGGCGTCTGCCTGCTGCACGATCGCGTAGCCACGGCGCAAGGTACCCGCCGGCGACAGAGCGTCCAGGCGTGCACTGATGTGGGTCAGATCGTCGCCTGCGCGATCCAGGCTGGTCGCGATGGAGAGCCGCGCGCGCTCGGCTAGGCCGAGAACCTGCTCGTGCCGCCGGTCGATCTCGAGCAGCGGGCTGGACAGCGCTGGGCGCGATGTGATCGAGCTGAGCCAAGATCCTTCCCGGTCGAGCCGGCCCAACAGCGACCGGCGCGCTCGCCCGCGTAGCTGGCGGATCAGTTCGACCTGCTCGGAAACGTCAGGCACGGCGCGCCGGGCCGCATCGGTCGGCGTCGAGGCGCGGACATCTGCAACCAGGTCGAGCAGCGGAACATCTTGCTCGTGCCCGATAGCGCTGATCACTGGTGTCACGCAGCCCGCGACCGCTCGGACCAGATCCTCATCGGAGAACGGCAGCAGGTCCTCCACGGAGCCGCCACCGCGGGCAATGATGATGACGTCAACTGCCTTATCGGCGTCGAGCCGCTGTAGTGCCTCGATGATTTCCTCGCTGGCACGCGAGCCCTGGACCGCCACCTGCTCGACGCGGAACTTGACGGCTGGCCAGCGCCTGGCGGCGTTCCGCAGGACATCCCGCTCGGCTGCGGAGTCGCGGCCGCAGATCAGGCCCACTGACCGCGGCAGGAACGGCAGCTTGCGCTTCCGCTCGGTTGCGAACAGGCCCTCGGCTGCAAGCGTCGTGCGCAGGCGTTCGAGCCGGGCGAGCAGCTCGCCTATACCCACGGCCTTGAGCTGGAGCGCAGTAAGCGCGAACGTACCGCGGGCGGCATTGAACTCCGGCTTGGCCCAGATGACAACCCGCGCCCCGATGCCCGGTGCCGGCGTTGTCGCGTCGAGAATCGCTCCGGTGCAGATGACCCGGACTGATACAGCGGCGACCGGATCACGCAGCGTCATGAAAACCGTGCCCCCGCGCCGGGTCAGCTCGGCGATCTGACCTTCGACCCAGATCTTGCCCAGGCGACCGATCCACTCGCCCACCAGCCGTGTCACGGTACGGACCGGGACGGGGGCCTGCTCCGAGGTCTCTAGGGCCACGGATGCACCACGGGGCAGTTCACAGGGTTCACCCGCCGGCCTCGAGCTTCTCGATGCGACGCTCGAACATCCGCAGCACTTCGGCCCGCTCGGCGTTAGCCGCCTCGTGGTCGAGCAGCATTCTCAGCTGGCTGACATCGAGGCCCCGCAATCGGGCCCGGATCGAGGCCAGCGAGAGTTCGTCATAGTTAGGCAGAGGCAGGTTGTCGCTGCCATTGGCGAGCGCGTCCCCAGGTGCCAGCACTTCCTGAGGCGACAGCACTTCGCCGGGTTCCAGCACTTCCTGGGGGGACAGCACTTCCTGGGGTGACAGCAGGCGAACGTTTCCGGTCTCGTCCAGCGAGCGGAATCGCGAGCTCGGCTGCTGAGCATCCGGATTCGCGGGTGCTGGTCTGTCGGCCGCCATCAGCATCCGGCCGATCCCAGCGAACACGGCGCGCAACGCGAGCATCGGCGCTCGCCGGACCTGCTCAGGGACATGCGGGATGCCCATAACCTGTCGTTCTCCTCACACTGACCGCCGCCCGCGCTGGCCGGCGGGAGCCAGTCGAGGCGGATAAGCAACGTCCTGCGATCATTCTCGCTGCCGGTGGGCGACGTTAAGCCGGCTGCGCCAGATTCCAGCCCATTGTCCTCAGGCAGGCCAGCGGTCGTGCCTGCCGGAGTCGGCAATTGCGGTGCCTGGATCGGCCCCAATGATGATCATCTAGACTGGGGGGCATGCCAGTTCAGACGCGCCGTGTGCTCCTCGCCAAGCCCCGTGGCTACTGCGCGGGCGTCGACCGGGCGGTTCAGACCGTGGAGAAGGCCCTCGAGCGCTTCGGCGCGCCAGTGTACGTCCGGAAGCAGATCGTCCATAACACGTATGTTGTCCGGACTCTTGAGGAACGCGGCGCGATCTTCGTAGAGGAGACCGAGGCCGTCCCTGAGGGATCGGTCGTTGTGTTCTCGGCGCACGGCGTCTCGCCTGAGGTTAGGGAAGAAGCCAGGGACAGGGGCCTGCGGACCATCGACGCGACCTGCCCGCTGGTGACGAAGGTGCACAACGAGGCGAAGCGGTTCGCCGCCCAGGACTACGACATCCTGCTGATCGGTCACGAGGGTCACGAGGAAGTCGTCGGCACGACCGGCGAGGCGCCCGCGCACATCCACCTGGTAGACGGACCCGCAGGCAGCGACTCGGTCGAGGTTCGTGATCCTGGGAAGGTGGCCTGGCTCTCGCAGACCACGCTGTCGGTGGACGAAACCACAGAGACCGTGGCGGCGCTGCGCAAGCGTTTCCCGCTTTTGCTCGACCCGCCGAGTGACGACATCTGCTACGCGACGCAGAACCGGCAGGCCGCGGTCAAGCAGATCGCGGCCGACTCCGACGTCGTAATCGTCGTCGGCTCGACGAACTCCTCGAACTCGGTTCGCCTTGTCGAGGTCGCACGGGACGCGGGCGCACGGGCCGCCTACCTGGTTGACGACGCCGCCAGCATCGAGCAGGCGTGGCTTGACGACGTGACCACCGTGGGCGTGACGAGCGGTGCCTCGGTGCCGGAGGACCTGGTCGATGCCGTGCTGAGCAGGCTCGCTGACAGCGGCTTCGCCGACGTTGAGGAAGTTGAGGCCGTCCAGGAGCGCATGGTGTTCGGCCTCCCCCGTGAGCTCCGCGAGCCTGCGGGCGGCCAGGCTTAACCCAGGTCTAAGCGTCTCAACCTCAGCGCAGGGGCCTCAGCCCGCTGCGCTGATGATTCGCCCGCCGCCGAACAGTTGCGGCTGCGTCGTCGGCTCACGGCCCGCTCCCGGCGGTACGACAAGCTCTGGGCCAACCTCGACGACAAGGTCAGGAGCAGAGAGCACCCGGACCGTGTCCTCGACCGGCTTGGGCGACTCTAGCTCCGCGTCGACGACGCCGAGCTCGTTCAGCTTTCGGGCGCTGACCAGCACGCGGCTCTCAAGAGAGCCGACCGTCCGGTTGTAGCTGGAGACCGCGTTGGTCAGTGCCTTGCCGAGGCCGTCGACGTGCCTGCCGAGTCCGCTGATGCGGTCGTACAGTTCGCGGCCGAGGTCGAAGACGGCCCGCGCGTTGTCCGAGAGCGCCGCCTGCTGCCAGGCGTACTGGGCCGTTCGGAGCATGGTCACCAGGGTCGTCGGCGTGGCGATGTGCACCTTGTGGGTCATCGCGTACTCCAGCAGGGCCGTGTCATGCTCCAGCGCAGGGGCAAGGAACGCCTCGCCGGGGATGAACAGCACGACGAACTCAGGTGACGGGCTGACAGCCGCCCAGTAGCCCTTGGCCGCGAGCCTGTCGACGTGCTCGCGCAGATGCCGAGCATGCGCGCTGAGCCGGGCCTCGCGGACGGCGTCGTCGGTTGCTTCAGCCGCCTCCAGGTACGCGGCGAGCGACACCTTGGAGTCGACGACGATGTTTTTGCCGCCGGCGAGCCTGACCACCATGTCCGGCCGCTGGAGCCCCTCGTCGGTCGCCACGGCAACCTGCTCGTCGAAGTCGCACTTGCTGCTCATGCCGGCCAGCTCCACGACCCGGCGGAGCTGCATCTCGCCCCACCGGCCCCGAGCTTCGGGCCTGCGCAGCGCTGTCACTAGCGCCTGCGTCTGCACTCGGAGCTGGTCCGAGCTCTGTCTCGCGATCGCCACCTGCTCGGTCAGCGCGGCGTGCGAGGACCGCCTTGCTGCGTCGGTCTCGCGCAGCTGGCTCTCCACCCGGTCAAGAGTGTCGCGCAGCGGCTGCACGAGCTGCTCGACAGCTGCCTTCCGGTTGTCCAGATCGCCTGCTGCCTTGGTGTTCGCGGCGGTCAGCCGGCCCTCCGCCATCTCGAGGAACGTCCTCGTGCTGCGATCAAGCGCCTGCGCCGAGAGGGCCTGGAAACGCTCGGCGAGCTGGCCGTCGATCAGCTCCGCCCGCTCCCGCGCAGCGCGCTCGAGCAAATCGGCCCGCTCGTCGGCTGCCCTGGCACGCTCCTCGGCCGTCCTAGCGTGGCCGGTCATCTCGGCGGCGACGGTTGCCAGCCGGCCGCGGGCCAGCAGATAGCCCATGACGGAGCCGATGCCGGCCCCCAGCAGGAGCCCTATGAGCAGCGAAATCGCGTTCATGTTCAGCATGCTTGCAGCCGATCACGACAGTTTTGAGGTCCGACACGCACAGTCGGGGGACAGGCGGGCGGCGGATGCGTGGGCGGCCACGTTCCTGTTCCCTAATAGAATTCCCCGAGTGAGCTTGTCCATCGGAATCGTCGGCCTGCCCAACGTCGGTAAGTCCACGCTCTTCAACGCGCTGACGCGGGCCAACGCCGTGGCGTCGAACTACCCGTTCGCGACGATCGAGCCAAACGTCGGCATTGTGGGTATTCCTGATCCCCGCCTCGATGCGCTCGCCGGGCTCTACGATTCGGCCAAGATCGTGCCCGCAACGGTACGGTTCGTGGACATTGCCGGGCTCGTTCGCGGCGCATCGGCTGGCCAGGGGCTAGGCAACCAGTTCCTCTCGCATATCCGCGAGACAGATGCGATCTGTCAGGTCGTGCGGGTGTTCACGGATCCGGACGTAAGTCACGTGGATGGGGACGTCTCGCCGGAGCGCGACATCGAAACCATAGCCACCGAGCTGATGCTCGCTGACCTGCAGACCCTGGAAAGGGCGGCGCCGCGGCTGGCCAAGGAGGCCAAGTCCGGCCGGGAACCCGAGCGAACCCGGGTCGCGGCCGCGGCCGAGAAGGCGCAAGAGGTGCTGGACGGGGGAACGACGCTGTCCGCTGGCGCGGCCGCCGCTGGTATCGACCTGGCTGATCTGCGCGAGCTTCAGCTGATGACGGCCAAGCCGTTTCTGTACGTCTTTAACGAGGACGACACTGAGCTCGCCGATGACGAGCTGCGCAAGAAGCTGGCTGCGATGGTCGCCCCGGCGGAGTCGATCTTCCTGGACGCCAAGAGCGAGTCTGAGCTGGCCGAGCTCGAGCCGGCCGAGGCGGCCGAACTGCTGGCCGAACTCGGCCTCGGCGAGCCTGGGCTGGCGCAGCTGGCCAGGGCTGGATTTGCTGCGCTGCGGCTGTCGACGTTCCTGACGGCAGGGCCTAAGGAGTCCCGGGCGTGGACGATCCCGGTCGGGGCGACCGCTCCGGAAGCGGCGGGCGTCATCCACACCGACTTTCAGCGGGGCTTCATCAAGGCCGAAATCGTGTCGTTCGACGATCTCATGGCGGTCGGCTCCATCGCTGCGGCCCGCGCCGTCGGCAAGGCCCGCATCGAGGGCAAGGACTACGTGATGCGCGACGGCGACGTCGTCGAGTTCCGCTTCAACGTCTGAGCTGGCCGCCCCAGCGCGGGCACGCTTTTCTCGTTCTCTCGCAGTCGAAACCGGCCGTCGTCCCGCTGCGTGCACTGGCGTGTCCCGTCGGCAACCTGAAGGTCGAGCGCCTCAGCGAGCTGACGGCCATTATCACCGTGATGCTCGTCATCCTTGCCGCTGCGAACACCACCTTTATCGCCTGGGCGACTGCCGCTGACGGCAGGTTCTCCGCCGCCCTGGAACGAGCACTCGGAGCAACGGCAGGACAAGTGACCGCCGGTCTCTCGATGGCAGCGCTGCTCCCTGCCCTGCCTGGCGCCATCATCGGGATACCACTGGGCACAGAGGTAGACCACCTCCTCGCTTCAGGTACTCCCCTCACCGTGCCGCCCGTATGGCAGCTCGTTGTGGTGTTCGCGGCAACCCTGCTTGCGGTCACCGTTCTTACAGCCATCCCGTCCCGCCTAAGTGCGCGGCACGCTCCAGCACGGGTTCTGCAAGCCGAGTAGCACGCCCGGCGCAGCCTCAGGTTCGTCGGTGGGTCTGAGTTCAGTGGGCTGTCCAGCCGCCATCAACGGGCAGGACGGCGCCGGTGAGATAGCTGGCTTGCGGGTCGGTGAGCAAGAGGGCGGCGCCGGCGATCTCGCCGGGCGACGCCCACCGGCCCAGGGGGATCTCGGCGGTCAGGAATCGTCGTACCTGCGGATCATCGTCCATGCCGGTGTTGAGGGGCGTGCGGAACGGGCCCGGTGCGAGCGCGTTGACGGTGATCCCGGTCCCGGCCAGTTCGACTGCCAGGCAGCGCGTGAGCTGAACGACAGCGCCCTTGCTCGCGGCATATCCAGACCGGGCCGCGGCCCCGACCAGGCCCAGCGCGCTGGCAAGGGTCACTATGCGGCCGTATCCCGCTGACCGCATCGGCCGGACGGCTTCCCGGCACGCCAGCCACGTTCCCACGACGTTGACGTCCAGGCACGCGCGCAGCGCTCCGACGTCGAGCTGCTCGATCGTGCCGCGCGCCTGCACTCCGGCGCTAGTGACCAGCACATCGAGGCGGCCGTGGTCGGCAAGCACCCCGTCGACTAGGGCCGCGACGGCGGCTTCGTCGGTGACGTCACACCCGCGGCCGGAAACCTGCTGGCCGGTCTGTACAGACAAAGCGGCAGCGGCCTGCTGACAACGGTCGGCCGACCGACTGGCCAGCACCACGTCCGAGCCCGCCGCTGCCAGGGCGGCCGCGATCCACAGGCCAAGCCCAGCCGACCCGCCGGTGACAAGCGCGACCTGACCCGCGCGTGAACTCCATACCGGAGGCATGCCGACGTCTGCGCGCTGGTCGTGATCGGCCCGCTGGTCGCGATCGCCTTCGCCTGCCATTTGCGCATGTTCCCAAACATCGCCGCGCCGGGCACCGAGTTTCTGCGAGGCAGACATCGCCTCCGTTCTGCACTGGCATACGGCGCTCGAACCGCCCGGTCGTCATGCTGGCAAGCAATCTTCGCCGCGGCCGGTGTGGAGGACTCCGGTCGCGCGCATCCCTCATGCGGGGACGTCAGGATGCTCGCCAGGAGGGTCGCAAGGGAATGCGCACATCCAGGATGCGCGCCAAGCAAATGGCGATTAAGTCGGTCATCGGCGGGTACTTGGGGCCCATGGCAAGAACCAGGAGCGTGGCCGGGTACGCAATCCCCGGCATCGTGCTTTTATTTATATGGCTTGTGCTGATCATCCTCGCCATCATCCTGCTCGCCTTTATCGTGCACTGGGCGGGTGGCGGCCTGCTGAATCTGAGGCTCGGTCACTTCATCCTGAACGTTGGCTTCACCTGATCGGCTGCGGTGGGGCCGGCTCGGCCGGGGCGAGAGCCTTATCGTGGGCTTCATGGCTATCGAGCTGGCGGAGTTCGGCCGTACCGCGCCATCACAGCGCACGGGTGATCTTCGGAGGTGCGTGCCTGGCGGAGGTATCCCAGCGCGTCGCGGCCGCGTCGGCGCCGCCGCTACCGAATCACCATCGCCGACCCCGCCGCTCCGCATGTCCCGCGGGCCGTCCACGCCTGACATTAAGGATGGGAACGGGGCCTGCCGCCGTCGATGCCGCCGGCCCGACCGCGGTAAGGGCCGCGCGGTTGCTCGCGCTCTCGGCGAATCGGGTCGTGTCGGAGTCAGCGTGCTCCCCAAGGTGCTCGACGCGGCCAGCCGGTTCACCGGGCCGCCGGCCGCCGCCGCGATGACCGAACTGGTGCGCCGGTCAGCAGCCGAGCCGCTGTTCGTCTGAGCGGGTCGGCCGGTGTGCGCCGGCCGGGGTGCGTCGTTCTCGCACATGTCACGCGCAGTACCCGCCGAGTTTGGGATGCGCGCCGTACCTTCTCAGCTATGTCGGTGATCCAAGTCGTTCTCGGCCGTCTGCGCACCGCAGACATCAGAAGGAGCGCGGACATCAAACGGCCAAAGGCGGGGCGGCTTCGCCGCGTGGCCGTGGTCCTCGGGGTGGTTGGCCTGGCGGCCGGGGCGGCGGTGGCGTCGGCTGGGTCGGCGCTGGCGGCTAACGGCTCGCAGCCGGGTAATCTGACGCTCAGCCCGGCGAGCGGCGCCGCGACGCTGACGCCGACGTGGTCGACGGCGACGGCGTGCCCGACCGGGTTCCAGGGGTCGGCGGTGGTGGAGGAGTTCAACACCGACGGCAGCACCGCTACCCGCATCTCGTTGGTGATCAACAGCCCGACGGCTGACGATCACCTACATAGAATCCCAGCCCATGGGGACGGCAGGGTGCGTGCCGGTCGGAGTGACCTTCTGACACCGGGCATGCGCGAGGATGCATCGGGCTGCTAGGACAGGAGAGCGTGCATCTACGGTGACATTTGCCACTCTAGGGCGTAGCGTCCGCTCTGTGGCCGACACGGTCTTCCCAGGCGACCTCAACCCCGGTGACGTCATTGCGCTGCCTGATGCCGCTCGCGAGCTGATCGTGAAGAAGGTCCGGCTCGGCCGGGGCGGATTTCTCATCACCGTATCCGAGTCATCCACGCCGACGGCGGATACCGTCGTCGTGCTGACCACGTGGACGCCGGTCGAACGGCGCCGTGTCGCTGGCGCCCAGTTGTGGCCAGGCCTCCCGTGTCCGGCCGACCGATGACCTAGGCATCAGCGCGGAGAGCGTCGCTGGCAAGGATGACCTCGAGCTCAGTCACCCATGTGTCTCGAGGGCCGTCACAATCGATGTAGAGCTCCCGCTCGAACGAGGTCGCGTGGTCGCCGGTCTTATCGATCCACTCGTGCAACGCACGGTAGGCGTCAGCGAACTGTTCCGGCGCGCCGCGCACGACCGTCGTCGCCGCGCGGTCCACGGCGGCCAACTCGATTGTCGTCAGGCCGTCGCCGTCGATTCTCATTCCGGCCGGAACATGAAGCGCCGTGGTGAGCCGAAGCGGCCGCTCGTCGTCACCGGTCTCCTCGTACAGCGCGAGCGACAACCCGTCGAACGGCAGGAGATGGCGATTGAGCGCGGCGTGGAGCCGAGGATATATTCGGCCGCACGCTTCGCCGATCTCGTCAACGCCCGCGAGATCCTCGCTCAGCGCGACGACCCGCATTGCGTCCAGTCCCTTAACGATCACGTCATAGCTGGTCACTTTTCCGTCCTCAAGTTGAGCGAGTCTGACCTCGACGCGCGTGAGTTGCTCGGTCTGCGCGGCCAGCCGGGAACGGGTTTCGGCTTGTCGCAGACGCAGGATTCCTCGTAGCTGCTCGACCGTGATCTCGTCATCGAGCAGCCGGCCTATCTCGGTCAATGGCACGCCCAGGTCGCGCAGGACAAGGATGCGATGCAAGCGCAGTACCTGGTCGGGCGTGTAGTACCGATAGCCAGTGCGCGGGTCTGCCCAGGCCGGCGTGAGCAGACCGAGGTCGTCGTAGTGGCGCAAGGTACGGACAGATACCTGTGCGAGCCGCGCCACCGTGCCTATCCCGTACATGCCAGTTACTCAACCAGCCTCCGCAACGGAAGAGTCAAGCCGCGAATTCGCGCCGCCGATTGATGGCTTGACATTGACCCTGCGTCAAGGTTGGAAGATGCACGCATGACCAACCTGGCAATCGAAGCCCGAGGCTTGCGTAAGTCGTTCGGTGATGACGTAGTGCTTGACGGCATCGACCTGGCGGTCGCTGCGGGAACTGTCTTCGCCCTGATCGGCCCCAACGGCTCGGGCAAGACCACAACGGTGTGGGTGCTGTCCACGATCCTGCCCGCTGACGGCGGCACGGCTCACGTCGCTGGGCATGACGTGAGCAAGGAACCGGGATCGGTGCGCAGAGCCATCGGGGTGACCGGGCAGTTCTCGGCGGTAGACAACATGCTCACCGGGGAGGAGAACCTGCTTTTGATGGCGGACCTTGCGCATCTATCCCGGAGCAGGCGGCGCGGTCGGGCCGCCGAGCTGTTGGAGCGCTTCGACCTGGTGGAGGCGGCCCGCAAGCCTGTCCTTACCTACTCAGGGGGCATGCGCCGCCGGCTGGACCTGGCCATGACCCTGGTCGGCGAGCCAAGTGTTATCTTCCTGGACGAGCCGACCACCGGGCTGGATCCGCGGAGCCGGCGGACAATGTGGGAGATCATCCGAGAGCTGTCCGCTGCCGGGGTGACAATCTTCCTGACTACCCAGTACCTCGAGGAAGCCGATCAGCTGGCGGATGATATCGCCGTGCTCGATCATGGACGGCTGGTCGGCCAGGGGACTCCGGCGAAGCTGAAAGGGATTGTCCCCGGATCGCATGTCGAGTTCCGTCTTGCCGATCCGGCCGCCGCTGACACCGCTGCCCGCCTCGTCGGAGTCGAAAACGCGATGCACGACGGAGATGCCCTGGTCGTGCGGCTTCCGACGGAAGGCGGCCTGGGCGCTCTGCGAAATCTGCTGGACCGGCTCGACGATCATTGCGTGGCCGTCGAGTCGCTGTCAGTCCGTACAGCTGATCTCGATGACGTGTTCTTCGCGCTCACGGGCCGCGTCGGTGCCGATCAGCTCGCTGTCGAGGAGGGAGTGCGATGAGCGCGGTCAGCTTGGCGATGAAGGATTCCACCACCATGTTCCGGCGCGACCTTCGCCGCTCGCTACGCTATCCGGCGATGCTGATAAGCGGCATCATCGTCCCGGTCCTCTTCTTGCTGCTCTTCACCGGGGTGTTTGGCCGGACTCTGCACGCTGGCCTCGCTGCGGTCAGTCCACATGCTGGTAGCTACATCAACTACCTAGCTCCGGGCATCTTGTTGATGACCGCAGCCTCCGCCGCCGAGGCCACCGCGCTGAATGTCGTGACCGATATGGCTGAAGGCATCATCACCCGATTCCGCACCATGGCCATCACACGCACTGCAGTCCTGAGTGGCCAAGTAGCTGACAGCCTCCTGCGGAGCCTGATCAGCGGCGTCGTCGTGGTTGCCGTCGCGTTCGCGCTCGGATTGCGGCCGACTGCCTCCGCCCTCGAATGGGTCGCGCTCGCTGGCGTTTTTGCCATGGTCAGCCTCGCCCTGAGCTGGCTGACAGTCGCCTTCGGGCTGCTCGCCAAGACGCCGTCGGGCGCCAACAGCCTGGCTCTCATTCTGGTAGTGCTGCCGTTTGTCAGCAACGCCTTCGTACCGGCCGGAGCAATGCCCGCCGGGGTCCGGTGGTTTGCAGCCCACCAGCCGTTCACTCCCATGATTGATACGCTGCGCGGCCTGCTTACCGGCACCGCGATCGGCGACAATGCCATCATCGCGGTCGCCTGGTGCGCGGTACTCGCTCTGGCCGGCTATCTGGGCGCCCGCGCTCGGTACGATCGACTCCCGCCGCGCTCGACCTGAACCGGTGATAGTGAGATGGCAACAGTGCTGGGCAGCCCGCACCGAGGTGGCGGATGAGCCCATCGTCGCTCACCATCGGCCAGCTCGCTGCCCACGTCGGGGTGACCGTGCGAGCTGTCCGTCACTACCACGCTCGCGGCCTGCTCCCAGAGCCGGCGAGGGACGCTTCGGGATATCGCCGCTACGACGCCCAGGCCGTCGTGGACTTGATCCGCATCAAGGCCTTCGTCGATGCCGGAGTCCCGCTCGCCCGCCTCGGGCAGCTGATGGACGCCGAGCCAGCAGAGTTCAGCGACGCCGTCGATGCCATCGACCGGGCTTTGCAGACCAAGATCCGGCAGCTACGGCGGCACCGACGCCGAATTGCCCAGCTCGTCCAAGGAGAGCGACTGTTCCTGCCCGACGCCGTCGTGGACATCCTCGACAGGACGCGGGAGATGGGCGTCAGCGACCAGACTGTGCAGCTCGAGCGCGACGGCTGGATCTTGCTCTCGGTCCTCTCGCCTCAGCTCGTCGCCGAATGGGCCGAGGACAAGCGGGAAGCGCTCGATGACCCAGGTTTCCGGCGGCTCTACCTCGCCTTCGATCAGGCTCGAGATTGGGATCCCGCCGATCCCAGGCTCGAACAGCTGGCCGCCCGAGCGTCCGAGTGGGTAGCGGAACGCGGCGATCGGCAGATCTCAGCATCCGAACCGACCGCAGGCGCCTCTGTCGCCGCCAGCCTGCTGACCGCGCAGCTCGCCGAGGATTCGCCGGCATTGCAACGCCTTGCCGACATGGCGGCGGAGAGTCGGGACGGGCGACGGCGGATCTAAGACAGCTGGCGGCTAGGAGAGCTGGCGGATCTAACAGAGCTGTTGTGTCCACGCGAGCGTCAGGGGAGGATCGCCGCGTGACTGCAGTGCCGGATGCCCTGACTGGCCTGCTGGCCAACTGGGACGTCCCGAAGGGCGCGCAGCTGACCAGCGCGGACCACGGGACTAACAACCGGACTTTCGTCGTCGAGCAGGGCAGCCAGCGATGGGTCCTGCGTGTCAGCCAGAACTTGTCGGCAGGCCAGGTCCGCGCAGAGCATCGGCTGCTGTGGCGGCTCGGAAATGTGGGCCTTCCGTTCGAGGTTCCGGCACCCTTGCCTGCGCTAACCGGCGACACGGTTGTCGTTACTCCGGCCGGCCCGGCGACGCTATGCTGGTGGATCCCGGGCGTGCGGCCCGACTTGGCTAGCGAACTCGCGCTGGAGCGGCTCGGCCAGGCGATTGGCGTTCTCGGCGAGGCGATGCGGGACGTGCCGCTGCACGACGCCCCGCAGGATTGGCGCGGTGATCGCCTGCGGGTGCACCCCGGGGTGCCTGACGTCGATGAGCTGTGCCTGGAACTAGACGTCATTGGCGTCCGCCCCGAGCTGGTAGAGCTATTGCGGGCGGCGGCCCGCCGCCTGGCAGCGTGGCATCCGACGGCGGGCAGTCTTCCGGTCCAGGTCGTGCACGGCGACCTCGGACCATCGAACGTGCTTGTCAATGAGCAAACGGGTGAGCTGACTGGGCTGTTGGACTTCGAGATCGCAGGTGCCGACTTCCGCGTACAGGACCTAGTCGCCGCGCTGCTGCTGTCCGGCGCCCTGGAGGGATGCCAGTGGGAGAGCCGCGCCGCCGCGCTTGTCCGGGGAAGCTTCGCGGTCCAGCGCCTGAGTAGCGAAGAGATCCGGGCCGTGCCGGAGCTGATGGTCTGCAGGTCAGTCGGCTCGGTGCTGTGGCGCGCTGGCCGATGGCGGCGCGGCCAGGCTCAGGCAGGCGACGTAGTGGACCGCATCGACGAACTGGACATGACGCTCAGGTGGCTCGCTGCGCACGGCGGGCAGCTGACGGCCCTCCTAGCGGACTGCGAACGATAGCGGAACTGAGCCGCTACATTTGGCAGGTATGGCCGCTAGCCGGCACTGCCATCATTGCCTGGGCGACTGCCGGGGTGACTGCCTGCTTCCGGGTGACACGGGGTTGTGCATTCATAACCCCACGCCACGTCTGGCTCTCCGCGTTCGCGTGCGCCTTCTGGGCAGCCGGAGATTCTGGCGACGGGTGCTCTGGGGCAGAGGATGACGCTGGCCAGTGAGCGCCCATTGGGCGTGACGGTGGATGTGCCGCCCTACTGGTACTACAGCCGCATCCTGTGATCTTGACAAGCGTGGCGGCGTGACATGAGCACAAAGTGAGCTGACACGGTCAGGCACTGGCGCGCGGCCTTGGAGCGCCGGACAATTACTGCATGCGCGGCCGTCGTGCGCCATTACTGTTTCTTGTGTCCGTTGTGAGCGTCGCGGCAGCGTGCACGACCAGTGCTGCGGCACCTCACCCGGCCGGGCCAGCGACCGGGCACGCCGCCGTGCCGCCCCCCGCCGGCCACGCGCTGGGAGCGCCAGGCTGCCATCCGGCGTCGCCAGTAACCGGATTGAATAAGTACCTTTCCATGGTCCAGGGCACCGCGCACGGCGCGACGCTATGGGGTCTGCTGATGTTCCCGCATCCGCTGCCCGCGCGTGTCGGCGATCAGGAAAAGATCGTCTGGCGGATGACCGGCCCTGGACCAACCATCACCCTGCTGGCCATCGGCCCGGACGGAACGCCTCACCGGCTGCTCTGGGGCCCGGAATTCCATGCCGGCAGCAACTTCGCCAAGCCCGGAGACGAATGGGGCGCGGGCTACGTATTTACCCAGCCTGGCTGCTGGGACTTGCGCGCCGTCCGCGGCGCCGTCGGCGCTGACGTCTGGCTTACCGTGATCCCGCAGCCGCGGCAGGTCTAGTACGACAGCCGGTGCGTCCAGAGATCATGGAGGTGATTGTCCAGCGATCATGACCTGATCAGAAGCTCGTCGTCGCCTGCCGGTGTGAGTCCGGTCCGGGTAGTCGCCAGGGAGCCCGGTAGCAGGCTGGCGGTTCGGTCTGGAAACGGGCCGGGCTGGAGCCCAGCGTCGAAAGCCCTTGTGGGGGAGCAACTGAACGGTCCGTAGCGGAAGCGAAGCCTGCCGCGTCGTTAGACACCGAGGAGAGAGCCGAGCCGGGCGGTTCACGGCGAAGGCCATGGAAGCGGTGAAGATCCTGGAATGCAGCCGCGAGGGACTCTCCGGCGTAAGAGGGCGCGGAACGTTCAGATGGTGGCGGCGGGAACTGGAGAGGCCCTCCCCGGCCGAAGCGTGCTGCGGGCTACGCGGAAGACGCCGTCTTATAACCGGTGTGGAGCCGGGAAGTGGGCGGTGGCCGGGAGGGAGTCGGAGGCGGCCGTAGTACTGGTCGATCCGCAGGACAACACAACCTGCGGGTAGGGAAGGGCCGCTGCTTCGTTCGCGCGCGAGCTGGGAGCTGCTGACTGGTGAGTGCCGGAGTTACGGCTAGGTCCACCCTGACGGCTGTCGGAAGCGACAGAGTCAGAGCCTTGCAGCATGCGCTTTACCGGGCGGCCAAGGCCGATCCGGACCGACGGTTCCATGCGCTGTTCGACAAGGTCCACCGCAGGGACGTGCTGGACAGGGCGTGGGAGGACGTGCGCCGCAACCGCGGCGCTGCTGGCATTGACCGTGTCAGCCTGGCGGACGCCGAGGAGTACGGGGTATCCCGGCTGCTCGGTGAGCTGGCCGCGGAGCTGAGGGAGAAACGGTACCGGCCGCTGCCGGCCCGGCGGGTGTTCATCCCCAAGCCGGGAACAGCCGAGAAGAGGCCGTTGTCGATTCCCGCTGTCCGCGACCGGGTCGTGCAGGCCGCGCTGAAGATCGTGCTTGAGCCGGTCTTCGAGGCGGACTTCCTGCCGGTCAGCTTCGGGTTCCGCCCGAGGCGGTCGGCGCACGACGCCCTGCAGGTGCTCATCGATGAGTCCTGGCGTGGCCGCCGCTGGGTGGTGGAGACCGACATCGCGAGCTGTTTCGAGTCGATTCCGCATGACCGGCTGATGCAGGCGATCGGGGAACGCGTCTGCGACCAGGCTGTCCTGGCCCTGATCCGCACGCTGCTGCGGGCCGGGGTGATGGAGGACGGGTCGCTGCGGCGCAGCGTGTCCGGCACGCCACAAGGTGGTCCGTTATCGCCGTTGCTCTGCAACGTCTACCTGCACCGGCTGGATCGGGCATGGCAGGCGGGCGAGCACGGCGTGCTGGTGCGTTATGCCGACGACGCTGTGGCGATGTGCCAGACAAGGGAGCAGGCCGAGGCCGCGCTGGCGCGGCTCACCGATCTGCTGGCCGGGCTCGGCTTGCAGCCGAAGATGGCTAAGACCCGCATCGTGCACCTGGCCGAGGGCGAACCGGGGTTTGACTTCCTCGGGTTTCACCACCGGCTGGTGCGCGGGCGGACCCCCAAGTCGGCGCACCTGACCTTCCTTGCTCGCTGGCCCTCACGCAAGGCCACCCAGCATGCCCGCGACCGGATCCGGGACATCACCGGCCGGGACCGGCTCTGGGTGCCGGTCGAGGATGTCGTCGCGGAACTCAACATGTTCTTGCACGGCTGGGCCGGGTACTTCCGCTACGGAAACTCGGCTCGTGTCCTCGGCCAGGTCGGGAATTACGCCCTCTGGCGGCTCGGGCTGTGGTTGTCCAAGAGGGGCAACCGCCGCCGTGCCTGGCGGTGGGGCGTCACCCAGGTGCTGCTGTCACCGGATCACCTGGGCCTGACCAGCCTCCATCGAATCGTCATCCCGCCCAGGCCCTTCCGAGACTGGCGCGGGCAGGCCGAACGCCGACGGTGAAGAACGTCGGTAAGCCGTGTGCGGGAGAACCGCATGCACGGTTTGACGGGCGGGGACTGGAAACGGGCCGCTACCAGCGGAAACCGCGCCAGTCCCCGACCCTCCTATCCCGGGGAGGTGGTCCCTGGCCTGCCTGCGCCGGTAGTGGGATGTCCGCGCGCGAGCCTGGTGGCCGCGTCGCCATCGTGACCATCGCTGGTAATGCTCGTCTGGGTGGGGCGGCTGGGTGACGGCGGTGAGCAGGCGGCGGATCTCGCTGGCGGTCAGCGCGGTCAGGTCGCCCGCGCCGGCACGGCCAGGGCGATCACGCGGCGCCGGCATCCGGGGAAGTTGTCCACAGCCGCTGGTGCCGTGGCACAGGGTGCTGGACGCCTCGCGACATACCGGTTGGCAGCGGATCTGACCGTCACTGCGGGCTATTCGCCGGACCGGCTGACCGCATAGCGGAGGTGGACAAACGTGCCGTCATCTGCGCACCGTGTCAAGGTCAGCTCGCCTGGCGTCAGCCTGCGCGGCAGCAGCGGCGCGCCGCCTCCCAGCGTGGCCGGCGCGACGCTGAGGACCATCTCGTCCAGCAGCCCGTGATCGGCGAACTGACCGACAAGATCGCCCCCGCCGACCAGCCAGATGTTGCGCCCGGCCGCCGCGGCCAGCATCTCCTCGTGCACGGGGCGCACGTCGCCGGACGCGAAGCTGATGTCCGCGCCGGGAACGGCCGGCAATCGCCGGTGGCTGAAGACCCAGCAGCGCCGCCCGATGTAAGGCCAGCTCTCCGGCTTGTCCAGGAGCTTCTCGTGCCCGAGTACCCACTCGTAAGTGGTGGCGCCCATAGCTAGGGCACCGACCTGGGCGTAGAACTCGTGATACAGATCGCCGGATGCCGACTCAGCGTTCGCGCCAGCTTCGGCCTGGAACAGCCAGTCCAGCGAGTTGGCGGTATCAGCGATGTAGCCGTCGAGGCTGGTCGCGGTGAAGTACTGCGTCTTCGGCATCCGGCCAGCCTGGCACGCGGCACCGACAGCCGACCCGGTCGTTTGCGCGGATGCCGCGCGGCGCCGTTCGCGCAAAAAGTGCCTCTGGCCTTGGAGGCCGCCAGCCGCGACCAGCCGCTGAAATAAGCGGACCAGCCGACAACTCAGACCAGCAATCCAAGATCAAGAAAGATCGAGGCTAGGGACGGCAGATCCACCCCACGCCCTTAGTGACGGGACGCGCGAACATCCCCCGGGCTTCCTAGTTCATGGTCGGCTGAGCGCTGGACTATAGGCGCACCCTGAAGTACATCGTTGGGTGCCAGAATGCGTTCATCCAATGGAATCCGATGACGGTGCCGGTCTGCTCGGCTCCGTACGTCAACGCGCCCCCGTCGTAGAGCTCGACGTGACCTGTACCGAAAAATGCCAGGTCGCCTCTGCGAGCCTGAGACTTGGGGATACGGACCAGGCGCCAGCTGCCGAGCATCTCGTACGTCGTCCGAGGTAGCGTCACGCCGGCCGACCGGTAGGCCGCGTAGACGAGTCCCGAGCAGTCGAATCCGTATGGGCCGGTGCCGCCCCAGATGTAGGGCTTATTGCGCTGGGCTAGCGCGTAGCGCCAGACGCGTAGCCGCATCTCGGCGGTCGCAGCGGCGGCGGCCGCGGCTCTGGTCGAGGCAAGCGCCGCTCTGGTCGAGGCAAGCGCCGCTCTGGTCGAGGCGGGCGCCGCTAGCCGCAAGGCGCTGGCGGTCGAGGCCTGCGCTGTCGTCGGCACGGCGAGTCCTGCGGATGTAAGGAGCACGATAACGGCCGCAAGCGCGGCCCGCACAATGCTGCTTAGCCTGGTCGAGATACGGCCGGGCGCGCAGCAAGGGATGCGTTTGTTCCAATCCAATGTGACCTTCTTGACGCAGTTGCGCCCGGAGACAGCACAGGCGCCTGACAAGGCGCGGACATTGCATGCGCGCCTGCGGAGGTAAATTCGGTCGCCGCGCCAATTGCAAACCAGTTTGGCCATTAACTTTGCCGCTAAATATTGACAATGCGATTAGACCTTTGCATTGCCGGCCCTGAACGCCCTGATGCGCGACCGATGAGACCGTTACCGGAAGATTTGCGATGCATTGGGCCAGATCTGAATCCTCCGGGTCTATCCCAGATATCCCCGACCGCTCAGGCGAAGTGGCGCCTGCTAGGCCCGCGATTGTCGTCCAGCTCTGGGTATACGTTCAGAGTGTCCTGACGTGTACCGACGGTGCCCGGACGCGGACACGCAGTCAGTAGACGCGGACCAGAGGAGGTAGGCACATGCAAGCAGTCGTGGGGGACCGCCTTCATGTACATGGCAGCATCGTGGGTCAGCCAGAGCGGATGGGCGAGATCATCGAGGTCCGCGGGGTCGGCGGGGAGCCGCCTTACCTCGTGAGATTCCAGGATGGTCACAGCTCCTTGATGTTCCCCGGTCCGGATGCGGTTATCGAGCACCCAGGCAAGAGGGCCAAGAGGGCGCTGCGACGCTGACGCCGCCTCTCGCGAGGAGTGACGCCGCCACACCCGAGGCCTGACGCCGTCGTCGAGGTATTGGCGCCTGCTGCCTAACTGCTACCCGGCACACGCAGTGCGCTGGCGAGGCTGGTCGCGATCTCGTCCATGACGGGCTCAGCCACGTGGCGCCCGCTATCGCCGCCAAGCAGACCGAAGATGCGCGGGCCGCGCAGGTCAGCTGGAAGGTCCGGCTGCCGGGGGACAACGTGGAAATGCACGTGGGCGAATCCCTCTGCCTCCGCGAATAGGGCCACGTAGCTCTTCTCGCAGCCCAGTACGCTCCGCATTGCCGCGGTGACCCCACTGAGCAGTGGCCCCAGGTCGGCGGCTTCCTCGGGCGTCAGCTCATCAAGAGCCGTCACGTGGTGGCGCGGCACCACGACAAGCCAGCCGGGTAGCGCGGTTCCGAACGCATGGGCCACCCGCCACCGGGGGCCGATGTGTATCCGCTCTCGAGGCGGCAGATCGGGCCGGTTGTTGCTGGCGCAAGTCAGGCATTCGGGGTCTGCGGACACAGTCAGCATTATGCGTCAGGCAGGATGGCGCCATGGCGCGGGACGAGGCGGCAGGCACGGCACGGCAGCGCGAGATGGTCCGGCGTGGCTATGACGCGATATCCGAGGCCTACCGGAACGAGGACGGTGCCGCGGCATCGTCCTCGGCTGAGGATGTTAGCCGGTACGCCGGCTGGGTTGCCGAACTTGCCGGCCTCCTCAACACGGGCGCGCGAGTACTGGACCTGGGATGCGGCGCCGGGATTCCCGCTACACGCGAACTCGTGGCACAGGGGCTGCAGGTACTGGGCGTCGACTTCTCGGCCGTTCAGGTGCGCAGGGCGCGGCGGCTGGTCCCGGCTGCCAGCCTCATCCAGGCTGACATGACGGAGCTGACATTGCAGCCCGGCAGCTTCGACGCGGTCGTGTCCTTCTACGCCCTGATCCACGTCCCGCTCGCCGATCAGCGGGTCCTCATCCCGCGCATCCGCGACTGGCTGCGGTCGCGCGGGTATGCGCTTCTCATCGTCGGGGCCGAGCAGTGGACCGGGACCGAGGAGTACCTGGGCGCCCCGATGTTCTGGGATCACGCCGACACCGGCACGTACCTGCGCTGGCTCGAGGCTGCTCGGCTGGCGCCGGTCTGGCACCGTTACGTCCCCGAAGGGGACGGCGGCCACGGCCTGGTCCTAGCCCAGGCGGTCTGAGCGCGGCACCCCCCGCCTACGGCAGGGGCAGGCGCAGGGGCAGGGCAGGGCAGGCGACGGCGTCGTACCTGGACGCCAAATGCCGTAGCCAGTCACATCAGGTCCAGGTGCATCCGCAGCGCTGGCCCGAACGTGGTCTGGACGTAGCCGGCGACAACGAAGCCGACCCTCGTGTAAAAGGCACGCGCGTGCTGGTTCGCCGTCACCTCGACCCTCCGAGCTCCGCTGGCGCGGGCGATCCCGGCTACATCGAGCACCAGTGCGCGGCCTGCTCCCTGCCGCATCCAGTCCGGATCGACGAAGAGGTCCTCAAGCTCCACCGCATCCCCGCGAGGCAGCCAGGCAGCGAACCCGGCGATGATGCCTTCGCTCACTGCAGCCCGGATCCGTCCCTGCGTCACGGCGAGGTCGGAGAGTTCCAGGATCTCGGGGTGGGCGAGCAGCTTCGCCCTGTCTCCGTCGTTGGAGAGCGACGACCGGCGAAACACCTGGCGCAGTACCGCTATGTCGCCGGCGATGGCGTCACGGATCTCGAACGTCGTCACGGCCAGCCTTCCCGACACCATCCGGCTCCGCCAGCGAGCCGGCGCGGCGCTTCCGCCCGCGCCGGGGCTTAGATCACCGAGTTGAGGAGCTCCAGGGACTGCACGTGATCTTCCTGGACGCGCAGTATGGCGTCGTCGCCGCGGAACAGAACGACCCAGCCATCCTCATGCTCAATTGAGTCAATTTCCTCAAGCGTCTCTTCGGCGACGTTTTCGTCGTCGCCGTAGATCATCTTGTACGTTGCCACCGGCGCAGCCCCCTGATCGATTCATACCTTCGCGATGAGCTCGGTCCCAGCATCTCGCTGTCGCAGCATCACTTTCCGCCTGAGTCCGCTTTCTAAACAGGGACGGGAACGCTGTTCGGCGCGCCTTCGCCTGGCTGCGGCACGCGCGCGGCGGGCCAGACGCGCTTGACCGACATTTCGGCATGGGGGATTGAGGTAGGCGACGCAACCCAGGGGCGGTTATTAGCTGCTCTGGCGTGATCGGCCTGCCTTGGCACGCCAGCCGCCCGGGGGGTCCTCGCCGACCAGGCCGTCCACCGCCTCGCGGAGCAGATCGGCGTGTCCGGTGTGCCGACCGTACTCCTCGATCAGATCGCAGACGAGGCGGCGCAGGCTTGCATGGCGACCGTCTGGCCCAGAGACGTCGGCGAGCTGGTCAAGCCCGCCGTCGGCCAAGGCCACCGCAAGGCGGGCACGGGACCTCTCGACTGCGTCGTCCCAGAGCGCGTAGAGCTCGTCGGGGCTGTCGTTCGCGGCAGAGGTGAACTCCCAGTCGTTGTCGCCGTCCCACGCGCTCGCCTCCCACGGAGCGCCGATCGGCTCGCCTCTCAGCTTGGTCATGAACATGTAGTCCTCGTTTGCAGCGAGATGCTTCAGCAGGCCGCCGAGGGTCAGTGCAGAGGAGCCGATGCGCGTCTGCAGCCCGGCTGCGTCGAGGTCGTCGGCCTTCCAGCGGAACGTCGTGCGCAGGCGTTCGAGCGCGCCGATGAGCTGCTCGACTTCGGTGCCAGCGAGAGGTGGCTCCCACGGGAACTCGTCGGTGTTAGTCATAGCGCCACCGTAGAGGCCATTCCGGACGTTCTGCAGCCGGAATAGGACGGGGCCTATCGAGGCAGTTCTTCGTGCGAAGGCACCTGGTTGGCGTCGATGGACGCTCGCTCTGCCTCGCTGAGCCCAGCGGCGGCAAGGATCTGCTGAACCATGGTGTTCTTGCCGCGGCCGTATTCGTCGATGTCGGCGGATCTCGCGCCGACGCGTCTCTTGACCGCCGTGTACTGCTCCCTGAGTCGAGCGTCCCTGCGCAGGATGTCCCGGACGGCCAGGTGGTTGCGCAGGGAGAGCGAGCCCGCGACGATGACGTAGGTGTTCGTCCCGGCTAGCCGCTCGGGCGCCTTGAACGCCCACCGCAGTGGGATGCCGAGCTCGCCCTCCGGCTCGAACCCAAGCCCGATCAGGGCCTGAGACGCCGCGGCAACGTCTCGCTTGGCGACCACGATGTCGATGTCAATGACTGGCTTGGCTGCGAGGCCGGGAACTGACGTGCTGCCGACGTGTTCGATCGCCAGGATCTGTACGCCGGCGGCAGCCATGGCGTCGGCGTACTCGCGCCGCAGCTGCTCGAATCTTTGGGGCCAGACAGCGTCGTACTCGGATACGACAATCACGCCCGGCAATCTATGCAAAGAACGTAACCGAAACCAGCTCGATGATATTTGCTCAATCGCCGATTGTTCCCAAGACCCATGCGCGCGGCAACGTGGCCTGGGGCAAAGCATGACCAGGCGGCTGCGTCGGGATAGGGCAAGGATCAACCCGTGCCGCCGGTTGAAGAGAGGGCGATATTCGGCCGCGATGCCCTCGATGTAAGCCAGCACGGCCTCGCCGACCTGGCCGCTGGCTTCATCCTCGCTTCCTTCCGGACGGTCGGCAGCTGTCGGCATCTCCGCCTCACCTCAGCGCGGCCCGCTGTAGAGATCGTCGACCCGCTTAATGCGGGCGAGCGCACGGTTGACCGGGACCTCATGCTTCTCCAGTACGCGCAGGATCTCCTGGCCGTAGTTGCTCAAAAACCCCATCCCGTCAGCCTCGCCGCGCAGGCGGAGCCAGACGGCGATCCGGCTGTACGGCGAGGCGACCAGCTCTGCGATTGCCAGCTCTTCGTATCGAGCTTCCCAGGTTGGCACGACCCAGCGGACCGGCGCTATCCCGCGGATCCGCACGCCCCAATCGAACATCTCCAGCTTGACCATGCTGCCGCTGGTCGTCAGGTTCTTGCAGAGGATGCCGCCGAAGTACAGCTTTTCCTCGTGGCCTTCCGGCACATTGATGATCCGGGCACACGATCGCGCCCTTCTGACCCAGGTGATGAGGCCAGCGGCGATCACAATGATGACCACCACGATCAGGATGACAATGAGCATCGGGCCTCCCGGCGGATATTCCGCTTTACGCCTGCATCCTCGCAGGTAGAACGCTGTAGCGCGATCGTCCGGAGGTCGGCTGGACGCGCCCGGCTGTCAAGGTCAGTGCTAGCACTGACGACTCGGGCCGCTGGACGCGCCGATGATAGGCGACACCGGGTCCGCACGCCGAACGCACGCCGGCCGTGCGGGCCTGGTACTCACCGGGGCCTACGGCAGCCACCGGTCACATCCTCGTACAGGCGCTGGCCTGCCAGCACATCGCCAGCACATCGGCAGCACATCGGACATTGCGACGCTGACTCCCGCCGGGTCGGAAAGCGAGCCGGAGTAAGAGAACCACGCGGCGCCAGCCGCGCTAGCCGGCGAGGTATCGACATGAGTGCGGGCGTGCGGGATCAGGCCACCAGCGGGCGGTCTGGCACGCAGGGGCTCGAACGGCTGACACCTCGTGAGCTCGAGATCCTCGAGCTGATATCCGCCGGAATGTCCAACACCGCCATCGCCACCCGACTGTCCGTGATGGAGCGGACGATCGAGACTCACATCGCGCGGATCTTCGCCAAGCTCGGCCTGAGCCCAGGGCCGGACGAGAACCGCAGGGTGCTGGCCGTGCTGGCCTACCTGCGCGAGAAGGAGCTGTAGCCAGCACCTGCGCGGGCGTTATTGGCCCAGGTCGCTGCCTGCGGGGGGGCGGCAGCGACCTGGGCGGCGGCGACCCGGGTGGCAGCGCACGGCCGCCGCCTCAACGCAGGCCCCAGTAAGCTCGACGTTCATGAGCGACCAGCCCGCACTTACGCAGCAGCCCGTCGTCAGGCGGGTGCCGACCGAGCGCACGCACCACGGCGACACCTTCGTCGACGGGTACGCGTGGCTGGCCGAGAAGGAGAACCCGGAAACAATCGCCTTCCTGGAGGCCGAGAACGCCTATACCGGCGCGATCACTGCCCCGGAAGAAGGGCTCCGGCAGGCCATATTCGGCGAGATCAAGTCGCGGACCAAGGAGACAGACCTTTCCGTCCCGGTCCGCGATCGCGGCTGGTGGTACTACGCGAGGACAGTCGAGGGCAAGCAGTACCCAGTGAACTGCCGCCGCGCCGTGCGCGCCGACGACGACGGGCCGCCACTGACCGAGGACGGCGGACCGCTCGACGGAGAGCAAATTCTTTTGGATGGGAACGAGCTCGCTGGCGACAATCCATTCTTTTCCATTGGCGCCTTTGATGTCAGTCCGGACGGCCGGCTCCTCGCGTACTCGGTCGACCTGGACGGCGACGAGCGCTACACCATGCGGTTCAAGGACCTGGTGACGGGCGAGACGACACCCGACGAGATCCCCGACACCTTCTACGGCAGCGCGTGGTCCGTCGGCGGATCGGCGCTGTTCTACATCACGGTCGATGACGCCTGGCGCCCCTACCGCGTGTGGCGGCACATGATCGGCACGCCGGCCAGCGCGGACGTGATCGTCTACGAAGAGCCGGACGAGAAGTTCGGCGTCGGCGTCGGCCTGTCGCGCAGCGAGCGGTACGTGATGATCGGCTCGTCGAGCAAGCTCACCAGCGAGATCCGGCTGCTGGACGCCGCCGATCCGGCCGGGGAGTTCGCGCTTGTCGCCGCGCGCCGTACCGGCGTGGAGTATGACGTCGAGCACCAGATCCTGCCGGACGGGACCGAGCGCCTGCTCATCCTCCACAACGACGGCGCGCTGAATTTCGAGCTCGCGCAAGCTCGGCTCGATAGTCCGGCCGAGTGGACGCCGCTCATCCCGCATCGGGACGACACGCGGCTGCTCGGCGTAGATGCGTTCGCCAGTCACCTCGTCCTGTACTTCCGCCGCGACGGGCTCACGGGCCTGCGCATCCTGCCAGTGGCTGGAGAGATGCACGAGATCGGCTTCCCCGAGCCGATCTACGACGTGAGCCCGGGGGCGAACCCCGAGTATGAGACGGGCACATTCCGGCTGCACTACGTCTCGATGGTGACGCCCAGCTCGGTCTACGACTGCACCGTAGCGACTGGCGAGCTGACCCTGCTCAAGCGGAGCTCGGTGCTGCCAGGCCCGGACGGATCGGAGTATGACCCGGCGGACTACGAGCAGCGCCGCGTCTGGGCGACGGCGGAGGACGGGACCCAGATCCCGCTTTCGGTGGTTCGCCACAGGGAGACACCGCAAGATGGCACGGCCCCGTTCCTGCTCTATGGGTATGGCAGTTACGAGATCTCGAGCGACCCGAACTTCTCGATATCCCGTATTTCACTCCTGGACCGGGGGTTCGTGTTCGCGATCGCACACGTCCGGGGCGGCGGCGAGATGGGCCGCCGCTGGTATGACGAAGGCAAGATGCTCAAGAAGGTCAACACCTTTACCGACTTCATCGCGTGCGCGCGGCACGTCGTCAAGGAGCGCTGGACGACGCCAGAGCGGCTCATCGCGCGCGGCGGCTCGGCCGGCGGCCTGCTGATGGGGGCGGTAGCCAACATGGCGCCCGAGGCGTTCGGCGGGATCGTCGCGCAGGTGCCGTTCGTGGATGCGCTGACCTCGATCCTGGACCCAACGCTGCCGCTGACGGTCCCTGAATGGGAGGAGTGGGGCGACCCACTGCACAGCTTCGAGGTCTACACGTACATGAAGGCTTACTCGCCCTATGAGAACGTCAGCCCGGACGAGGTGTACCCGCCAATACTGGCCGTGACGAGCCTCAACGACACGCGCGTGCTCTACCACGAGCCCGCCAAGTGGATCGCCCGGCTCCAGGCCGAGGCGAAGGGTGGCCCGTTCTTGCTCCGGACGGAGATGACGGCAGGTCACGGAGGCCGGTCGGGGCGTTATGACAAATGGCGCGAGGAAGCACTGGTGCTTGCCTGGATCGTCACCACGGCGGCCGCCGCGGGGTGACGCTGGCAGGGTCGAGCTTGCTGGGTTGGGCCTGCCGGGGTCACTTCCATGATCGTGGATGATTCGACCCCGCGCTGTGGCTGGGCCGTGTCGCATGCCGCGGTCCCAGGTCGAGGGTGCTGGCGAATCACGGCGGCGGGGCGGTCATGTGCTCGATGACCGCGCCAGCGACGGTGGCGGCGTACCGGCCCGGCGTGCAGCGAGCAGCAGGGTGAGGTAGCCGGAGGCACGCTCGACGCTGGTGCCGACTGCGGAGCCGGATGCCTGTCGATCCGCATGATGCAGGTCGCCTTCGCGGTGACCGGTCACGAGCCGGCCCTCAACCTCGGGCGGCCGCTGCCCGATCGGCACCGCGCCGACGATCCGGCCGCGGATCTCGCGGCGGCCGCGGCGGCGCCGCGCGGCCCGCCCGGACCGCAGGCAGGCCTTCAGCTCCCGGCGCAGCTCGCCCCGCGGGTAGAGGTCGATGCACTCGTAGATCGTCTCGCGGCTGACCTGCATCGCCGCGCTCGCCGGGGTAGAGCACTCTCAGCCGCGCCGCCGGCCTGCTCGGGCGAGTACCGCTGCTCCAGCATCTGCTGCACCTAGTCGGCTGTGCCAGATCTTCCGCCGAACGGGGAACATCGGATCGCGGCGAGGGCAGGCCGGAAGGGTCCGCGGACCCGCCGGTCCAGCCTCTCCAGCGGCGCGCTAGCTCCCGGATCGCTGCCAGCGCCGTTCGTAGTGGCCCGCGCTAGGCGGCTCGCCCGGCAGCCTGCCTGCGGCGGGGGCGCGGAGGCCGGCGATGGCGATCGCGGTCAGCCGCCGCAGGATGACTGCGTCTTCGCTGGCCGGATCTGCCGGACCAGACCTGCCCAGCGTCTCGATCAGCCAGGCGATGTCGAGCACGGTGACGTCGGGCCGCAGGCTGCCGGCCTGCCGAGCCCTCGCCACGAGGCGGTCGAGTAGGGCGCGGCTGCGCTTGCTGATCTCCCACATCTCTTGCGTCGTCTGGATGGCGCCCGCCAGCGCGCCGAGCGCACCAGTGCCCTGTGCCACGCACTCCGCGACGTACGCTGACAAACCCGTCCACGGGTCGGGCTCAGCGAGCGCGATCTCGGCCGCCCGGATAGTGCTCTCCATGGCCAGGGTGCACAAATGCCGCAGCAAGTCGTCCTTGCTGCCGTAGCGGCGGTAGAGGGTGCCCATGCCGACGCCAGCTCGCTCGGCGATCGCGGACACGGGCGCGCCAGCTCCGTTGCTGGCCACGACGGCTCGCGCAGCGTCAAGAACAAGCCGGTCGTTACGCGCCGCCTCGGCCTGCCGACCGCGCCTGAGCGGGGCGTTCTCCGTCATGCGCGCCAGTATAAGTGAAACGGAGTGAATCGTTCCGATAGGCTGACACTATCGGAGCGTAGTGCTCCGATAAGGCCGGCTGTCGACTCAGATGGAGAACCGCCATGCGAGCTGTAGTGCTGAACCGGTTCGGACCGCCGAGCGAGCTCGTCGGAGCCGTGCTCCCTGATCCGACGCCTGGGCCCGGCCAGGTCGTTGTCGCTGTCGAGGCCGCCGGCATCACTTTTGTCGACACGCAGATCCGGGCGGGCCACCCGCCGCACTCGTCGATGTCCCCGACACTGCCGGTAATTCTGGGGAACGGCGTCGGCGGCGTGGTCGCGGCTGTCGGACCCGATGCCGATGCAGGCCTGACCGGCCGTCGCGTCGTGACGACGACCGGCGGGTCCGGCGGTTACGCGGAACGGGTCGCAGCGTGGGCTGCCGACTTGATCGACGTGCCAGCTGAGCTCTCCGTGCCCGATGCGACGGCCCTGCTCGCCGATGGCCGGACCGCGCTCGCACTGATGGATGCGGCCGCGATCAGCGCCGGCGAGACCGTCCTTATTGAGGCCGCCGCTGGCGGCGTCGGCTCCTTGCTCGTACAGCTTGCATGTCGCGCAGGCGCCACGGTGGTGGCCGCTGCCGGTGCCTCGCGCAAGCTGGCCGTCGCTGCGGAACTCGGCGCTCCTATCCTCGCGGACTACTCCGCCCCTGACTGGGCCGACCGTGTCCGGGACCGAGTGGGTCAGGTCGATGTCGTCTTCGACGGTGTCGGCGGCGCAGTCGGCCTGGCCGCATTCGAGCTGCTGCGTGCCGGTGGCCGATGCTGCATGTTCGGGATGGCGAGCGGTGAGTTCGCCCGGATCTCCGCGGAAGACGCCGAAAGCCGACGGATCGGCGTCCTGCGCGGCGTGCAGGTGAGTCCCGAGCGCATGCGTGAGCTGACGCGCCGGGCGCTCGCCGACGCTGCCAGTGGTGCCCTGAGGCCTGTCATAGGCCAGACGTTCTCGCTGGAGGCGGCCGCCGACGCACACGCCGCGATCGAGGCCAGGGCCACAGTCGGCAAGACGCTGCTCCTCGCCTGACGATGCTTCCGGCCTGAGTCCGCGGCGGCACTGCCTTGATTTGGGCATGCAATGACGGGCATATCGACTGCGCCCGACTGTTGCTTGCGGCTGGTGGTGATCCAAGCCTCCGAAACAATTCCGGACACCCGATCTCCGCATCATGGCGTCAGACGAAGAGCTGATGCGCCTGCTCGACGAGCATGGTGGATCGCGTTGAGGCCCCTGGTATGCGTGAGTCTTTCGGGGTCCGCGCTTTACTGACTGACTATCGCCGCGCCGGTCAGGGCGAGCCGACACCCTTCCTCGCAAAGCTGCAGCGCAACTTGCGCCGCGCTGGTTGTTCCCTCGAATGTCGCCCCAGATGACCCGCGTACCGGCGAGGCCGTTCAGCATTGCCATTGCATGGTGCCGACACGCCCGGTCCCGTCGCGCCCGGCATTCTGGACTGGATCGTCCACGCCAGTGGGTAGGCGAATCGCTGCAGCTGTGAGGTGACCGCGGCTTTGATCCATCGGCGTGAAGTGCTTCGGGTCGTCAGTGGTGACATGAACGCGGGCAGTGATAGCTGCTCGCTCGGTTCAGGGCTGCTCGAGCCAGCGCTGAAGCAACTGCGTCCGGTTATCAAGCAGCGTTTTTCCCCGGCCGAAGAAGTTGGGGCGTCCCGTGACGTCGAGAGGGAACACCGTGCCGTCGCGCAGCAATACGTAGATGCCTCGAGTGAAGGGCTGCTGGCTCAGAGCACCTTGGCGGAACCCCTCAACATCGGCGCGAGCGATACGCCGCGTGCGGTAGAAATTTCTAACCAGGAGGTCCTGCGGGCCGAGGGTGACCGACAACAGGAAGATCCGATAGCCGAGGGTCAGCCCGAACGTCAGCATCAGCAACAGGATCACCACTGCGGGCGAGCCGTGAGCCGCCGCCGCGATCAACCCGGCAAATACGCCGCCGCACCAGATGCACATGAAGACAACCACATAGGCGCGAGCGGCGAGCGGCTGGCGGATCACGTCCAGTCTGTTAGTCGCCGGGCCGACTGCCGCATCTGGCATCTGGCAAGTATCGAACAGGCGGCACCCTTCCGCAAAGCCTCACCAGAACGTCGGCATTTGGCGCAGCTTGCTGCTCGGGCGTCACCGACGGTCGGCGGCGCGCCTGCGCGCGGCTTCGGCAGTAAGACGGGCCTGCCTGGCACTGCTGAGAAGCCGACCGCTCCCGGTTGTCATTAGCGCCTAACTGGATCACCTGCGCGCCCTCGAGTGCGTGCCGGGATTATCGGCGTTAACAACTGTCTCCTGCGATCCGGAGATTTCGCGGCCGGCTATGGCTGGATGTCACGCCAACGTCACACCCTGGCCGCTGTCCTATTGGCGGAGAGAAACCGGCCTGCCCGGTGAGCCGTGACAAGGACAGCCCCATGCGCAATCGCTGGCAAGACTGGGTCCCCCAGCCTGAAGCCCTGCCCCGACACGGGCCCGTGCGGGGGCCCGTGGGCGAGCCCGCGCGGGAGCCTGCCCGGCGCGCCTTCCCCGCGCCGGGCAGGCCGGTGCGGCGTGCAGCCCGGCAGGCTGAGGCGCTGCGGGCTGAGGCGCTGCGAGTTGAGGCTCTGCAGGCTGAGGCACGACAGGCTGAGGCGCTGCAAACCGCAGCACTGCAAGCGGACGCGGGCCCGGCTGTTCGCCGAGCCCGTTCGACCGGCCAACTGCACTGGCCGCCGGACGAGTCCTCGTGGCGGGTCAGTAACCGAAGCGTAAGTCCGGACTCGCAACCCGGCGCTAGCTCCCCAGATCGCTTCGACTGGCTTCTCGACGGCATTGACAGCGAGGCAATGCAACCCGTTAAGCCGTTATTTCGAAATCTCGACGGCGCGCCGGCCGCGTCAATGCCGGGGTTGGCTGGGCGATTTGCCGCAGAATGGTGCCCGTCAAGAACATCGTCGCGCGACAACTCTTTGCTGCGCGAGCGCGGGAGAACGGGCGGAGGTGTGATGGTTCGCAGGGCACTCCTCGATCGTGGCGATCCGATCTCCGCCGACGATGAGGCACTGCCCACTAGCCAGCTACCTCCCGGACGTCCCGGAAGGGTCACGGCGCATTGGCGCGGTGCTGGCGGTCGATGGCTTGTCTGGGTTGGGCGCGCCGTCGCCTGGGCCGTAATCCTTCTCGTGGGCTACCGCGGCATCGTCGCGATCATCAACAGCCGGGCGCCTGTCACCGCGGCCAGTCCGCCGGCGGCAGCCAGTAGCGGCTCTTTCCCGGTGACGATGGCAGCGGCCTATGCCATGCAGTTCGGCGACGTGTACCTCAACTTCAGTCCGGCGGGAGCTGGCCAGCGAAGCCGCAACCTGGCGCGTTTTCTGCCGGCTGGTTCGGACCCCGAGCTTGGCTGGAACGGGGTCGGCACCCAGCGCCTAGTAGACGAGCAGGTGGCGGGCGTGTCGGTCACGGGCAGCCATTCTGCCGTGGTGACGTTGCTCGCCCGGCTCGGTAACGGCCGCCTGATCGAGCTGGGCGTGCCCGTCTACGCCGCGCACAGCGCCATGATCGTCTCGGGCAATCCTGCTCTGCTGGCGGGCCCGGCCAAAGCCACGCCGCCTGCCCCGAGCCAGGCCACTGACCAGGCGACGGAGGCGGCACTCGAGAGCCAGCTACCAGCGTTCTTCGCGGCTTTTGCAAGCGGCGACCAGACCACGCTCGCGCGGTTTACGTCGCCGGGCGCGCAGATCACGGGTCTGGGCGGCGCCGTCACTTTCGGCGCGATCGACAGCGTGTATGCCCCGGTCGGCGGTTCGCGCCGCCAGATCTCGGTGACCGTGACCTGGCAGTTGCCACCGCCAGCGAACCGACCCGCCGCTGGCTCGGTCGGCAGCGGTCCGGCATCTGTGCAGATGACGTACCAGATGGCGGTCGTCCGCCAGCAAGGCGGCTGGGACGTCGCGTCGATCGGCGCGTCCACGACGCCGCTCCAGCAAGGGCCGCCATGACGCGACGGCACAGCAAGCCAGCACCCGCCCCCGACGGCCGCGCTCACTCACCACCGGAGATTCGATGTCGGCTCAACTGCTTATTGCTGCGCAACCCCTGGCGCTTAGCACCACCGGCCTTGTTTCCTATCTGCAGGGGCTTTTCGGTCCGCTCTTCCTGGGGATCGTCGGAATCGTCGCGATCTTCTTCCTCTTCACGCGCGAGATCATTCGCTTTGTGCAATTCATCGTGCTTGCGATCGCCATTGCCGTCGTCTTCTACACGCCCAGCATTGTGCAGACGATCGCGTCCGGCATCGCGAGCGCCCTCGGCGTGCATTAAGCCAGCCGACGCGCGGCCGATCAGGCGCTAGCTGACAGGAAGGAGGCGGCACGTGGAACTCCCGACGTATACCAACATCTGGAAGATCGAGAAGCGGCTCTACAAGCTGTACGACTTCCGCCTGCCGATGCCTCTGCCTGTCGGCCAGGTAGCAGCCTTTCTGGCGATCGCGATCCCGTACATGCTGATCCTGACGATGGCCGGAATGCCGTTCAGCCACACATGGGTGTGGCTCTACGTGCTGCCGCCAGCCGTTCTGGCCTGGCTCGCGACCAGGCCTGTGCTGGAAGGCAAGCGGCTCCCCGAGCTCGTCGTCTCGCAGCTGCGTTATCTGTCCGAGCCGCGCACCTGGTGCCGGATGGCGCCGCTAGCTGAGAAAGATCAGATGTTCGTGACGGCCAAGGTCTGGCGCCAGTCAGCCGTCGCAGCGCGGTCCGGCCCCGGCATAGCCGACGGGGCGCGTGCCGCCTACTCGGGCGCAGCCGCGGTCGACGCTGAGGTCGCAGCCGACACAGGGCTGCCGGCCAAGGCGGCCTTGCAGACCAAGGCGCCCGTGCAGACCAAGGCGCCCGTGCAGACCAAGGCGCCCGTGCAGACCAAGGCGCCCGTGCAGGCCGATGCGTCGCAGCCATTCGATGCAGCTCTGGCAGCTGACCCGGCACTGTCGGCTGCCGCGGCGCCGTCGGCTCACCCGGCGCGTCCGGTGTGGCCGACCCAGCCGGCGATTGCCTCGCGCCGTTCTGTTTCGGCCCCCGGCCCCGTGGCGGACGAGGCGTCGGTCCGCTCGGCTGCAACGCGCGCGCCCAGCGTGCCGGTCCGGGCCGTTGCCACCCCTGCGGCGACCGCTCAGGTCCGGGCCCCTGCGCCAACCGCCGCGATCCGGACGGTCGGAATCCCTGCGGCGACCACGCCGGTTCGTGTGCCATCGCAGGAGCCGGCCGCCGGGGAACCGCGAGCTGAACAGCCGCCAGTCGAGAACGCCGGGACTCACAGTTACGCGGCCCTGAACGCCGGCGCCTTGAACACCGGTGCCCTGGACACTGGCGCCCTGGGCACTGGCGCCCTGGACACTGGCGCCCTGGACACTGGCGCCCTGGACACTGGCGCCCTGGACACTGGCGCCCCGAGCGCCGGGGCTCGGAAGACCGCGGCTCAGAACACCGGGGCCGGGGCGCACAGCGCAGCCGATGCGCCGCCGACTGGTCCGGCGCGCCCACGCGAGCGGAAGGCCGTGACGGTCCGGAGGGACGGCGCTCCGGCAAGACCGCTGCCCGCCGTCGAGCGCGCACTGCGTAACGCCTCAGGTGCCCGGACGAACGGCTGGCACGAGCGCGTTGTCGTTGTCCCAGGCGGGCACCGGCCCGGCAAGCCTGATCAGCTGCAGCGCGATCAGGCGCGCGCCAGGTTGCCGCTGCCCGGACCTGCGCGCATCGTCGTGCTCGGCTGCACCGCGGGCGCCGGCCAGACGACGACCACTCTCCTGACCGGCCAATTGCTCGCGGCCCTCCGCGGTGAAGCGATCGCCGTCCTGGACATCGGATCCGGATCCGGCTCCGGCTCGCTGACCGAACAGGCGCGGATGATCCCGCGCCTGCTGCCAGGCCACCGCGATCGCTCCGGCGCCGCAACGGGATCAGGACAGGATCGCGGCCTGCAGGTGGTCACGGCCGACGCCCCAGCGGACCAGCCGGCTGACGCCGGAAAGCTCATCGACGCTGTCGTCGCCCGCTACCGAATCACCATCGCCGACCCCGCCGCTCCGCACGTCCCGCGGGCCGTCCAGGCAGCTGATCAACTTGTGCTGGTCGCTCCCGCTAGCGCCGACGCGGCCGGGTCCCTCGCGATGACGCTGGAGTGGCTGGAAGCGCATGGCCACGCCGACGTTGCCCGCGGTGCCGTCACCGTGCTGAACGGCGTCAGCGCGGCGACGGCAGCGTACGTCGACAAGGCGGCCGGAGTAGCGGCCGGCCGGTGCCGCGCGATTGTTCGAGTGCCGTGGGACGACAGACTCGCGGACGGCGGCGCAGTCGGGATCGGGACCGTGCACGCATTTACGGCGCTGGGGGGCGTCCTGGTCGCCGGTCTGGCTAGAGCAGCCGCCGCCGGCTCCCGGGAAGCGACCGGTCGCCCGTGAGCGCGCGGACAGCGGGGCGTGCCCGGCTCTCGGTCCGGTACTTCGACGACCGGATCGTGCTCACCGAGACCCACGCCTGGGCGTACTACCGGGTGCCCACCGTGTCGTACGAATTCACGACGCCGGTCGAGCGGGAGGCCCTAGCCACCGGTATCACCGTGGCGCTCGCGGCCATCCGGATGGCCGACGCCGAGGTGCACCTGCGGATCGCGCATCGCCCGTACCCGGCCGCCGAGTGGGCAACCAGGCTGGACGCAACCTCCGACGCTGGCCCGGGCTGGGTCGGCTACCTGGAGGAGATGTACAGGCATGTCTGGGCCAAGGATTTCTGGACTAAGGAGGTCTATCTCGGCGTGCGCCTGGGCCAGCGGGGCATGCGGGCCCAGCTGTCCGGCGGCGTTCTGGCACAGCTCACAAACTCCTACCGCGCAGCTGAGCAGGCGTTCGGCCTAGGCGATGAGGCCGTGCCGGCGACGGAGGTCACCCGCTGGACAGAGCAGGCGGAACGGCTCGGCCGGGCGCTCGGATCCAGCGCGCTCGGCGCATTGCACGCGTCGGCTGACGACGTGGCCTGGCTGTTCCGGCACGCGCTCGGCGGAACCGTCGCCGAGCCGCTGCCGTCGGCTGCCCGCCGTCGCACGTGGGGTGCGGGGGAGATCGAGGCGCTGCTGGAGGGCCAGGTCGACAACGGCCGAACGGTCCTGCGTTTGTCGCAGCCGACCGGCGAATCCTGGGCCGCGTTCCTGTCCTTTGCACGGTTCCCTGACGTCATGTATTTCCCGGAAGGGGAGCCCTGGCTGCACTATGCCGACGCGCTGCCGTTCCCCGTCGAGGCCAGCCTTCGCATGAAGCTGATCGCCCCGGCCAGGGCGAGCAAGGACGTCAGCCGGCGGCTGGCGCACGCCAGGGACATGGACGCGCATATCCGCGAGGCCGGCGCCGACCTGCCGATCGCGCTGGCTGAGCAGATCGAGGCGGCCAGGCTGCTCGAGCACGGCATCACCAAGGAACGCCTGCCGTTCGTCTATGGCTGGCACCGGCTGATGGTGACCGCGCCGGACCGCGACATGTGCGTCCGGCGGTCCGAAGCCGTCATCGAGCACTACCGCGACGTCGGCATCGACGTCGTGAACTCGACCGGCGACCAGTTCTCGCTGCTGTGCGAGTCGCTGCCCGGCGATCGGGTCAGGCTGACGTCTTACCTCCAGCGGCAGCCGCTGTATACGGTAGCGGGCGGCATGCCAACGGCGACAGTCGACCTCGGCGACCGGATCACGCCGGACGCCGGCTGGATCGGCCCGTACATCGGCGAGACGCTGGGCCGCGCGCGGTCCGTCGTGCATTTCGACCCGCTGGTAGCGGCGGCCAGGAACCGGCCGACCGCCGTCGCCGTGACGGGCGAACCCGGCGGCGGCAAGACCACTCTTGCGCTGCTTATGATGCTTCAGCTGGCGCTGCGGGGCGTGACCGTCGCCGTCATCGACCCGAAGGGCGACGCCGAGTCCCTGGCGGGCTGGCTGGCGCAGCGCGGCCGGCAGGCGCGGGTCGTGCCGCTCGGCAGCGCCGCGCCCGGCCTGCTCGACCCGTTCTCGTTCGGTGACGATCTGGCCGAACGGCGGACGATGGCGACCGAGACGCTCCGGCTACTGCTGCCGCGCATGAGCGAGGAGCGCGAGAGCGCCATGATCCAGGCCGTGGCAGCGGTCGCGGCCGGCGAACAACCGAGTCTCGGAAAAGTAGTCGGCCACCTGGAAGCCTCGGATGACCCTGCCTCGGTCAACCTGGGTGCGGTGCTGCGGTCCATGTCGGAGATGCGGCTGGCGCGGCTGTGCTTCGCGCCGTCGGGCGGCGAGCGGATCGACGCGGCGGGCTGGACGACGGTCTTCACGCTCGGCGGGCTCACGCTGCCGGACACGGCGGTCGGCCGCGATGACTACTCCTACGAGCAGCGCCTGTCGGTGGCGCTGCTCTACCTGGTGTCACAGTTCGCTCGGCGGCTGCTGAACGGCATGGACCGGCGACTACCGAAAGCCATTTTCCTGGATGAAGCATGGGCGATCACGTCGACTCCGCAGGGCGCGAAGCTGATCCCCGAAGTCTCCCGGATGGGCAGGTCCCGCAACACCGCGCTGATCATGGTGTCCCAGAACGCAGGTGATCTGCTCAACGAGCAGGTCACGAACTGTATCTCCAGCGTGTTCGCGTTCCGGTCCACCGAGCAGACGGAGGTCGCGAACGTCCTGGCGCTGCTCGGGCTGGAGTCGTCGAGCGACCATAAAGCCGCTCTGCGCGCGCTCGGCAATGGCGAATGCATCTTCCGCGACCTGGACGGCCGTGCTGGCCGGATCGGCGTCGACCTCATCACCGACGAACTGCGCCAGAGTCTCGACACCAACCCCACCCGCTCACGGCTGGGTGACGTGCCCTACGACGAGCCTGCCCAGCGCGGGGCCGGCTGAAGGCGGTCAGCCGTGCCGCGACAGTTACGCCCGCCACAGGTTCGCCTGCAAAAGGCTCGCCTGCAACAGGCTCGCCCGCAGGCGACGCGACACCAGCCAGGGCCCCCCAATCCGATACCCCGCCAACAGGAGTCCTCCCGGATGCGCAGATTCCGCCTTCCGCGTGCTGCGGCCGTCGTCTTGGCCGCGCTCGCGGCGGTCGTCGTCCTGTCGGGTTCTGCCCTCCAGGCGAACGCGGCCGCGACTGTCGGGAGCACCGCCGCGGCGACTGTCGGGAGCACCGCCTCGACGACCGTCGCCGCCCAGGCGAGGAACGCGGGCACGGGAACGGGCACGGGCGCGGTCGCGGACGCCCACCTGACGGCGGCGACGGGCGGGCTCTGTGGGGTTCCCGGGATCGGGGACATCGGCGGGCTGCTCGGCTTCTGCGCGGCCGGCAGTTCCGGCGTGCTGGGCGACCTGAACAACGTGTGCCAGCCGTCGCTGCCTAGCCCCGAGCCGGCCAACGCCGGGATCGACGCGATGGTGGCACCGCCGTCGTCCGGCAAGCAGCCGGCCACCTTGTACGAGCAGTATGGCGTCGCCGGCGACTACTGGGCGGCGACCAATCTCCAGTGCTCGGACATGACGTCGCTGATCGGTAACAACGTCGCGGGCATGGTGTTTGACGCCGCGAAGTCCATCGACCGGGTCACGATCACCGTCTATCAGTCGGCGGCTGGGGAGGGCATCCTCAGCTGGCTCCAGCGCGTGACCGACACGCTGATCACCAGCCTTGGAAAAGCGATCTACTTCCCCTACCTCGCCGTAGTGGTCATCCTGGCCGCGATCTGGCTCGCGTGGCAGGGCCTGATCCGCAAGCGCGCGACCCGCACGATCGAGGGCACCGTGTGGATGGTCGTAGCCTGTGCCGCGGCGATCTTCCTGATCGGCAAGCCGGCAGAAGTCACCGGCCTCGGCCGCGGCGTCTCCGACGGCATCTCGCAGACTCTCAACGTCGCTTTCGCCAAGCTGCCCAGTCCCGGCCCGACCAGCTGCGTGCCCCTCCAGAAGAGCGATCCGCAAGTGCAGCCGTCGACCTACAGCTACACATCGGGGAGCACGGTCGTCGACCAGAACGCCGACGAACTCTGGGCCGTGCTGGTGTGCAAGCCATGGCTGGTCGGCGAGTTCGGCTCGTCCGCCTACTCCACCGGCGGCGGCAAGCCGACGGCAGTGAACACGTACGCGCGTGCGCTCTTGTGGTCGCAGGCGATCGCCGTGAACGAGAAAGCGACGCCCGCTCTGATCCAGGCCAAGCAGGACGCGTACGCCGGCATCGCCAGCAGTATCCAAACCAACGATCCGGGCATCTATCCGCTGTTCCAAGGGAAACAGTGGACGACTCGACTAGAGGTCGCGTTCCTCGCGCTGTTCGCTGCCGTCGTCGCCGGCGTCCTGGTGCTGCTTATTGCCGTGACGCTGATCCTGCTCAAGCTCAGCTTCCTGCTGCTGCTGATCGTCGGCCCGTTCTTCCTGCTCATCGGAGTGCATCCCGGATTTGGGCGGGTGGTTGCGCTGCGCTGGGTCGAGTTGCTCATCGGCGTACTGCTGAAGCAGGCAGCCGTCGCTCTCGTGCTCAGCGTGTTGCTGTATTGCTACGCGCTGATCATGGGGACGAGCGATGCGGTGCTGCCGTGGGCGCTGAAGATCCTGATGATCGCCCTGGTCACAGTCGCCGCGTTCATCTACCGGAAGCCGTTCCAGCACCTGTTCTCAGCCGTGGGCTACGGCGTGATCGGCTCGCAGGACCGGGCGGAGGCCGACCTCGCACGGGCGGCGGCGACCGCGCGCGCTAACACCGTGGCGGCGGCGACGGCCGCTGTGCCCCCATTCGCCGCCTACCGAGCAGGCCGCTGGGCGCGTCGTAATCCCGGCCAGGCTGCGAGCCTCGCGATGGCGGCTACGTCGGGCGGAGCCACGGCGGTGGCGGCCGGCCTGCAGGCCGGCGAGGCCGCGGCTGGCGCGACCGCCGACGCTAACGTCGGCGACGGAGCAGCCGGCGGGCCGGGGACCGTCGCATCGGGCACCGTTGCCGCCGGGGCGCACGGAGCGGACGGAACGGGGCGCACGGCGCTGGCCGCCCGAGCACGCGCGGGGGGCACGTCGGCTGCGTCCGGCGCTGAGCCGCCGCCGCTCAACCTGCCAGCTAGGAATGGCTCTGGTAGACGTGACACTGGCGCAGGTGCTGGCTCTCCGGCACCCGGGGGCGGCGTAAGCAGAGCTGCAACAGGCGGAGCAGCGGCGAGCGGAGCCGCGGCGAATGGGGGCTCGACGGCGTCCGGCTCCGGCTTGGCGGCCGCCGGAACCTCTCTGGCTGGCCGGAGCTCGGCGCCGGGAGCATGGCCGGTCGGCCGCGGCGTCGGCCCGACGATTCAGGGATCGCTGCGGCCGCCGGCCGCGCCACAGCGATCGGCCTCCGGCGGCTCGGGCGGCCTTGGCGGGTCGGGCGGCCTTGGCGGGTCGGGCAGCCTTGGCGGGTCGGGCGGCCTTGGCGGGTCGGGCGGCGGCCAGCCAAGCCGCTCGCAGCCCGGCGGGAGTCCGTCGCCGGGGCCGTCGCGGGCTAGAGCCCAGCGGCCAGCGCAAGGTCAGCAGCCAGCGCAAGGTCAGCGGCCAGCGCAAGGTCAGCAGCAACGGCCGGCGCGGGCCCAGCCGGCGTCGCCTCAACCACAGCGATCACAACGGCCTCGGCAGCAGTCCCAGGGAGCCCAAGAACCTGCACGTGGGCGTGCGCCGGACAACGGCCGCTTGCGCTTCCGGCGGTCGGCTGGGGCCGGGCCGACGCGTCAGCCGAACGAGCGGCAGGGACAGCCGCCGCGCGGCCCTGCGCCCGGTCCGGCCAGGGATGACTCCGGCCAGCAGGGTTCCGGGCCCGAGCAGTCGGTCCCCTGGCAGGGACAGCCGATGACCGGGCCGCTCGCGCGGCCGGCGACCGAGCCGACGCGCCAGGTGCCCTTCTGGCTACGGCCCATGCGGCGGAAGTAGGGCGCCGATGGACCTCAGCCCGGCAGCACGACGACTTATCTTCGGCCTGCTCGTCTGCGTGTTGGTAGGCCTCGGCGCGTACCTGATCGGGCCGGCGGCGCACGGCGCCGGAAGCGCCGCCCGCCACCACAGCCCGGCCGGCCCGAAGGCGGTCGCCACAGCGACGGGACCGGCAACGCCCCGGGCACCCGGCCAGCCCGCCATCTACCAGTGGTTGCCGTTCACTCAGGCCGGGCTCGCTGCCGCCGCCTCGGTCGTAGTGAAGTTCGGCGACGCGTTCGGCAGCTTCTCCTACACCCAGAACGCGGCCGCGTACGTAGTGCCCATACTCCCGATCACGTCCGCGCCGCTGGTCAGCCAGATCGAGGCCGCGTACTCGGCGCCCGGAGTCGCGGCGGCACGCCTCAGCAGCAAGCAGGTCGCCGTGGGGACCGCGACGATCGGCTCGATCCGGGCCTTCGGCCCGAGCAGCCTGACGTTTCTTGTCCAGGTCGCCCAGCAGCTCACTGACACGACCGGCCGCAGTCAGCAAATGACTGTCTACGCGGTGACGGTCACGGGTTCCGGCACCAACTGGCAGGTCTCGGACGTCGAGCTTGCGTCGGCGGGCAACTCGTGATCATCTGGCCGGGCCGGCCCCGCGGGCGGAGCGGCCAGGCGGGCGCGCGCGGCGGACCGGGGCGCGGCCTGGTCGTCGCGCTCGTATGCGCGGCGGCGCTGCTGCTGATGGCGGGACTGCTGACGCCGGTCATGATGTTCGCCAGCAGCGGCTTGCTGGCCGAGAGCGGCACGTCGTGCACCTCCGGCGGGCATACGAGCAAAGCGACGGCCCAGCCTGTCGCGAGTCAGGCGGCGCGCAATTCGATCCCGGCGAACTACCTAGCCCTGTTCCAGTCCATCGGCGCGCAGTACAAAGTGCCGTGGGTGATCCTGGCGGGCATCGCGAAGGTTGAGAGCGATGACGGCCAGACAACCCTGCCAGGCGTGCACAGCGGGGCCAACCCCTTCGGTGCCGCCGGCCCGATGCAGATCGGCATAGGCGGCGCGGCTGGCAATCAGTGGGGCGGGGCGCCTGTACACCCGTCGAGCGAGAAAGTGAACGGCGTCGCCACCGATGCCAACGGCGACGGGACCGCGAGCGTCTACGACCCGGCCGACGCCATCGCCGGTGCTGCGAAATACTTGCTCGAGCACGGCGTTCTCACCAATGTCGACCAGGCGATCTTCGCCTACAACCACCTGGAGTCCTACGTCCAGGCAGTCTTGTCCTGGGCCCACCTGTACGCCAGCGGCGGTTTCACCGTTAGCCAGGCCACGCTGGTCAGCTCGCCCCAATGCCTGCCCGGCGTGACACTGGCCTCGGCATCTCGAACCACCAGCGCGGCAGCTCATAGCGCCGTCGTGGCGGCCATCAGCTACGCCGAGCAGCAACTGGGCAAGCCGTATCTGTGGGGCGGCACCGGACCGGATGCGTTCGACTGCTCAGGCTTGGTGATGATGGCGTACCGCGCCGCCGGCATCGACATCCCGCGAACCTCGCAAGAGCAGTGGCTCTGGGGGCCACGGGTCAGCGCAAGCCAGGTGCAGCCTGGGGACCTGGTGTTCTTCGTAGGTTCTGACGGGACGCCGACGTCGCCCGGTCATGTCGGCCTGGTGATCGGCGGTGGCCTGATGATCGAGGCGTACGCGACCGGGTTTCCGATCAGGATCGCGCCGTACGGGGCACGCAACCCAATCGGATTCACCCGGCCGTGGGCGCATGCGGGCGTGGGCACTCTAGGCGCTCATTAGATCTGTCGATGTCGTGGGTGGCGTTCTCGGCTGGCTGCGGGGAGTGACGACCGAGGGCGGTGGCTGCTTACCGGTGCCGGACGGCAATCACCCGCCTGCCCAGGCGCGAACCGTAGCTAGTCCAGGCCCGCTGAGCTCACCAAGCCGCGCGGGGCGGCCCGAGATCGTGAGCGCCAGCGCCACGGCGGGTCCGCGTACCTCGTCGCCGCTGCCGTGGGCCCACTCGGTGTCGGTAGCCACATAACGGAGTTCCGGCACTCCCTTCGCCGCGAACCCCCGCCGACCCTTCGGCGAGAGAAGGAGGTCAAGCGCGCCGTGCCACCGCTCGGCGGGCCGACTGTCGGCGATGCCTAGCGGGACGCGCATGTCCTCGCCGTGCAGCAGCACCTCGGTGAGCGGTGCCTCGGAGCCAAAAGTAGGCGGCGTGAAATGGCTGTCCGCGTTGGCCCTCAAGTCCCCGACTATGTCGGGGATGGGCCGGGTCGCCTCCCGCGCGGCGACGATGCGGTTGGCGCGGTCGAGGTTGCCGCCAGCCTTGATCGCCGCCACCAGGAACGTTCCTGTGCCGTGCGTCAGGACCACGCTCAGGTGCGCGGCCACGTCCCGGACGCTCCAGCCGGAGCAGAGGCTCTGAGTTTCCCACTGCTTCGGGCTCAGTCCATCGAGCATGTCGGCGACGGCCCGGCGTTCGGCCGCGATGACCGGGAAGTAGTCCATGTGGACCAGCCTAAGATGCCCGCATGCGCTTCAGTATCTGGCCGTCGCCAGCCCAGCCGTGGGACGACATCCGTGAAATCGCAGCTCACTGTGAGCAGACCGGCTGGGACTGCGTGTATTTCGCCGATCACTTCATGCCGAACGGCCCGGGCTCCGCTGCGCTCGACGGCGACATGCTGGAGTGCTGGTCGGTGATCGCGGCGCTGGCAGCGGTGGTGCCGAGGATACGACTAGCTCCCCTGGTCACCAGCGTGACGTATCGGCACCCTGCCGTGCTGGCCAACATCGCGGCTGCGGTCGATCAGGTCAGCCACGGACGTCTCACGCTGGGCGTGGGAGCCGGCTGGCAGCAGAACGAGCACGCTGCGTACGGCATCGCACTCGGGACTGTGGGCGAGCGGATGGACCGCTTCGAGGAAGCGGTGCAGATCCTGCGCTCCATGCTCAGTCAGCCCCGGACCACGTTCTCGGGCCGCTTTTACGAGCTGCTCGACGCGCCGTGCCAGCCCGCCCCGGCGCAGGACCGGCTGCCGCTGCTCATCGGGGGCGGGGGCGAGCGCCGGACGCTGCCGCTAGCAGCCCGGTACGCCGATCACTGGAATGCCTGGACGACGCCGCAGCTGCTCGCGCACAAGATCTCGGTGCTGAGAACGCACTGCGAACAGGTCGGCCGGGATCCTGGTGAGATCCACGTCTCCACCCAGGCGCTGCTGTACTTGTCGACCGATCAGAAGTGGCTCGATGAGAAGCGGCAGATGGCCCGAGGCCAGCCAGCGATCGTCGGAACACCCGGCGAAGTGTCCGACATCATCGCCCAGTACCGGGATGCGGGCGCCGACGAAATCATTGTTCCCGATGGCACTCTCGGCTCGATGGCCCGCAAGAAGGACACCTGCGACCTTTTCATGAGCGAAGTCGCTGCCGCGTTCCGCTGAGCGCCACCTGAGGCCGACTCTAGAACCAGATTTCAAAATTAGGCATAGAAGGTCGGCACTGTCAGGGGTTAGCATTACCAATCAGTAATGTGCCTGCTTGAGGCATCTGCCTGGCCGGCGCCGCCGGGTTGGCGCGTTAGGGAGGGAGCTTCACATGACCGTCGCCGAGGAACGGCTCGCTCGCATCGAGGCATTTGATCTGGCTGGCCTAGGCCACGTCGACATCGATGACGTGATCGAGTACGTGCACGTCCCGACTGCGCGCTTGCCGGAGTGGCTGGCCCTGTATGACCGGTACTTGCGCCAGCGCTGGAACGTCAACGAGCTGGACTTCTCCGCTGACAAGGGGGACTGGACCGAGCGGATGACAGACGACTCGCGGAACTCCTTCCTCTCGATCGCGTCTGGATTCCACCACGGCGAGCGCCAGGTCGCCGTCGAGCTGGCGCCGCTGCTGTTCGGCGTGCCAGAGGACTACAAGATCTTCCTCACAAGCCACCTGGAAGACGAGGCGCGGCACACGGTCTTCTTCGACCGGTTCTACCGCGAGGTCGTCGGGCTCGAGGGCGACGGCATCATGGAGATCCTGGACGCCTCCTGGCCCTACATCCAGGAGACGTTCGTCGGGCCGTTCGGGCTGCTCGCCTACCTCACCGATGACCTGCGCCGGGATCCGTACAACAAGCACCTGCAGATGAAGTACGCGGCCTGCTACGTCATCTGGATCGAAGGCGTGCTGGCCCTGTCGGTCATGAAGATCACGCTGAACTACGCGCGCGACTTTAAGGTGCTGCCGGGCTTCTACACCGGCTTCACTGCCACGTGCCGCGATGAGGCCAGGCACGTCCAGGGGGGCCTGCGGTTCGTGCGCGAGCTACTGAACGAAGATCCCGCCTACGTGAAGGACCTGTTCGACACGCTGCGGACGCTGCTCACCATGAGCGCGGCCAGGTCAAGCTACATCTACTACGAGCCGCTTGGCTGGTCGGACGACCGAGTCACCGAGCTCTTCATGAACCAGCTGAACCGGAAGCTCGCGATGGTCGGCGTGACCCTGCCGCCCGACATGCAGGAGATGCTGTCCGACGTGAAGCCCACCCTGGCAGGAGGCTGAGATGGCCCGGTTCATGACGCAGGAATGGGCTCAAGATTGCCAGCGCGTGCTCAACGGGTGGCCGGACGAGGAGCGCAAGGCCAGCAAGCTGCAGGACTTCTGGGACTGGATCGACATGATCCGCCCCTTCGTCACAGGCCGGCTGGCATTGACCGTCCGCGATCTGCCGCCCGGCGGCGCGGGCGACACCCTTGTGCTGGATCTCGAGGGCGGCACGGTGACCGACGCATCAGTCAGGGAACGGGGTCTTGCGGAGGCCGATGCTGTCTTCCTGCTCGCCGGGGTCTATGCCGACTGGCTGTCGATGCTCGACGGCTACGACGTCGGCAAGATGATCATGTATCGCAAGCTGATGCTGGAGAAAGGCGACACGCTGCTGTTCTTCACCGCTGCCTTCTTCTGGACGGAGCTGCTCGCGGCGATTCAGTCGATTCCGGTGGAAACACTCGAATCAGCTCATAGCTGATCGGAAGCGCGTATCAGGGACGTTGCGCTTGTGCGGCGGTTTCGGCTCGCTTACCGCGGCCAGGTCAGGCCGGAGCGGTCCCTACGATGGAGCGGTGCCTGACAAGACTCCCGATGCGCCTGCGGAGCGGGTCGAGGCCGGCTCGGTGATCATCCGCCGGGTCCGCGCCAGCGACGCGGGTGCCATCGCTGCAGCAGTGGGCACCAGCCTGGATCATCTTCGGCCGTGGATGCCGTGGGCGAGTCCCGAGGCAGCGGACCGGGCCAGCCAGCTGGCGCGCGTGGCGGAGGCGGACCACAACTGGGAGTCCGGGCTCGGCTACGTCTACTCGGTGCTGACGACGGAGCGGGGCACCCTGGTAGGCGAGATCGCGTTGCACCGTCGTCCCGCCGACGGCAGCGTCGAGATGGGCTACTGGATCGCGGCCAGCCACGCTGGAAACGGCTACGGGACGTCGGCCGGCAAGGCGCTCACCGCGGTCGCGCTTGCGCTGCCGGGGGTGGACCAGGTCGAGATCCACTGCGACGCGGCCAACGCTCCGAGCGCCGCGATCGCGCGCAAGCTCGGCTACCGGCTGGACCGGATCGAGGAACGGCACCCCGAGACGCCGGGGGAGACAGGCCGCCTGATGATCTGGGTGCGGCAGCGTCTCGCACATTAGCGGAGCCTTGGCCACCGACAAGCGGGTCGGGCTCTATCCGGCTGCGCTGAGGCGACGATCATCTGCGCTTGCCTCAGCGGCGGCATCTCGAGCAGCGTGTCGGCTGCAGCTCCTGGCCAGCACGGCGATCGTTGACTCGGCCCCGTCGATGTCGGCGTAGCAGCCCTGGAGATGCCGGTCACCCATCGCCGCGAAGCCGGTGCGCGAGTGGAGGACGCGAGTGTTGTCGAAGACGAGGCAGTCGCCGGGCGTGAGGTCGAACTTGAGCGTGAGGTACGGACGCAGCAGGATGGCCGCGAACGCCCGGTAGGCAAGGTAGAACTCGCGCATCTCCTCGGCTGCCTGTGCGGGCGTGGTGCCGGCCCGCGGACGCATTGGCTGCATCGAGCGGCTGTTATACCGGACCCCGCGGATGAGCCCGGCCGGGTTGACCTCGATCATCGGCCTGGTGGCGCGCAGGTCGGCCGTGGCGTCGGCGTAGGCAAACGTAACCGGAGCGCGCGTCAGGCACTCAAAGGCGGCCGGGTCCTCGGCTCGGAGCTGCGCGGCGGCCCGGAAGCCGTCCAGGAGGCCTGACTCGCCACCGCTCGCGGCGTTGGTCAGGCAGTGCAACAGCTGGATCGTCGGGGCTGGGTCTCGATATGGGTTGTCGGTGTGCGGGCCGATCGGCAGACCGGTGTTGGCGAGGTTCGCGGGACTGGCTTCGACCTTGACGTCGAACAGCCGGCCGTAGTTGGTCTCGCGCACGTAGCCGAAGGAGGCGGCGACGTCCAGTACCGCACCCGGCCGCTCGGGCACTCCGGTCAGCAGCATGAAGCCAGTGAACAGCAGCCGACGGAGGCAGCCGAGGCGAACGGCGTCGCTGCCGCAATACGACTGCCACGACATCTGCGGCGGACCGGCCGGGAAGTCGCGCCCAGACCAGAGCCGCTTGGCGTCCTCGCTACGTGCATCCGGTTCGGCAAGGGTCTGTCCCGCCAGCCAGGTCCTGGTGAAGACAGCCTGGTGGCCGTCAGGGCCGAACGTGACGTGCAGCCCGTCCGCAGACTCGACAACTCCGGCCACGGTCACGTCCGGGGACTGGTCGGTGATGCTGGCGAGCCGCTGACCGCTGGCTGGGTCGCGACAAAAGCTGCACTGGCAGTTGTCCCGCAGCCAGGCGGGGTCGAGTCTGTGCGCGGCTGCGGCGTCAATGACTGGCCCCCCCGTTCCATGGCATCTACTCCAGACCGCTATGTACGCCGAGGCTGCGTAGGCCCGGCCGGACCTGGTTTCTACCCAGCCTGAACTGCTGCAACCCGCGGCGCAATGCGGCGCGCGGAGTGTTCGGAAACATGCCGTCTGGCTGGCGGGAAGTGTTCACCAGAGGCAGCGCGAATGTGAGACCGTGCTGGTCACGACGCTGCCGAGGTTAACGGCCGGGGTGCTTCCTCACGCGAGCGCCACCTGCTGACATGACGGCTGCGATTGGTCTAGCGTCAGACTCGTGTGTCTGCTTATCGCGATGTTCCAGGTCGTAGCCGGTTCGCCGCTGATCATGGCGGCGAACCGGGACGAGCGGCTCGACCGCCCCGCTGTACCGATGACGGTGCTCCACGATGAGAGGCCGCGAATACTAGGCGGCCGGGACGAACTGGCCGGCGGGACGTGGCTCGCCGTGAACGAGCACGGCGTGGTGGCGGGCCTGACCAATCAGCCGTCGCCCGACGGGCGCGACCCGACGAAACGATCGCGCGGCGAGCTGCCCCTGGCCTTCGCGATGCACCGCAGCGCGGCAGAGGCCGTCGCAGCCGTCCCCGCCGAGCTTGACCCAGACGCCTACAACCCGTGCTGGATGCTGGTGGGCGACCAGGAGACGCTGTTCTCCATTGCCATACCGGGCGGTTCGGCGATCGACGTCGAGCAACTGAGCCCGGGACTGCATGTGCTGGAGAACGCCCCGCTGCGATCTGGGTCGGACAAGGCTGCGTTCGTCCGCGGGCTCGTCATGGACGCGCTGGCCGGGTCCCAGGCTCACGACACGGCGGCCACGATAGCCGCGCTAGCGAAAGTGCTCGGCGACCACCAGCCAGCCGTACCGGAGCCGCGGACGGACGACACCGGGCGAGTCTGGCCGGCGTCCGTTTCGGCCGCGTGCGTGCACGCCGAGGGATTCGGCACCAGGTCCGCAATGATCGTCAGCGTTCCGGCGGCTGGGCCGGCCGCCGTGCCTGCCGTGCTCGTCGCCGATGGGCGCCCGTGCTCGTCGCCGATGGAAGACGCCACGGGCTTGTGGGCGGCCGCGGTCGGCAGGTGAAGCGGCTGGGCGGCCCGCGCGAGCGGCTGCGGGAAGTCTCATCCGCGTGTCATATCGGTGTCTACTACGCTCGCCGAGCCGCTCGGGAGCCGCGCGGGCGGTTACGATCCGGCCATGAGTCTGCTCAGAAAGCACGTCGCGCCCCAGCAGGCGAGCCAGCCGGCGGCGCCGGCGACCGCGGCCGAGAACCTGCAGCAGCTCATCACGACGTCGGGCAAGGCATCGCTCTTCGCACACACCGAGTTCGTCAAGAAGGTCGAGTGCTCGCGCTGCGGCGCTGCTAAGCGGCTGCCATCGAAGACCGCTTATCTCTACTGCGACCACTGCGGCTCGCTTGTCGACTACGACTTCCGGCTGGCGAACCTGGGCACCAACGCCGGCTACACGAACACCGTTTACCGGCAGATCGTCGCCCCTGTCCAGGCCGAGATCGACCGGGCCAGGGCGTTCCGGGACTCCGGCCGCTACCGCGACCTCAACAGGGGCGTCTTCCTGGAGTGGCTCCGCCAGTGCCCGCAGGCGGCATCGCCGCGCGTCGCTTCCGACGATGACTTCCGCGAGCGGATGGCGAGTTACCTCGCCGAATGCATGGTCGTCCGGGACTTCGACCCGGATCTTGCCATGCTCGACGTGCAGTTCAACATGGCGGTGCGCGGCTTGCAGCGGCGGCCTATGCCAAACGGCCAGCCCTGGCTGGTTAGTGACGGCATCTGGCAGGTGGCCACTCTGTTCAAGCAGGAGATGGATGCTGCGTACAAGCTCCTGGAGGAAAGAGGCGTACTCGCCATGGACCCGGACGAGGCGCCGCCCGGCGTGCCGATCCGGATGGAGTTCTCGACCTTCTGCCAGGGCTGGATACCGCACCTGCTGCCCGAGCAGGCCGATCATCTGCTCGGAATGTTCGGGCTGACAAGCGAGTACGCGCGGGTGAACGTCACCGACGCGGAGACGAGGAAATGCGGCGGGTGCGGTGACGAGCTCAAGGTCCTGCCGGGCGCGCAGGCGGTTGTCTGCGAGTCGTGCGGGCGCAAGCTCGACATCGCCGGAGGCGAGACGCCGTGTCAGATCTGCGGTGCGCCATTGTCCTTCCCCGTCGCGGTCAGCCGGATCGAGTGTCCGTACTGCCAGAGCGAGACGCACCGTATCTGACTCCAGGTCCGCCCGCTCCAGGGGAGCGAGCGGGCGGACCCGGACTTTTGTACTTTCACCCTGGGGTCCGCCCGCTCCAGGGGAGCGAGCAGGCGGACCCGGACTTTTGTACTTCGACCTCGGGGTCCGCCCGCTCCAGGGGAGCGAGCGGACGGACCCCGGCCTTCCTTACGTCAGGCCAGGGAGCGCGCGACCTGCTCCAGCTTGTTCATCGACTCCTGCATGCCGCCTTCCATGCCCGAATTGATGTGCGCGTCGCGGTTCTGCTGGCTCGAGTGCTCGACGAGTATGGACAATGTCGTGCGCCCGTCCTTCTCGGCGAAGGTAGTTGTTGTCACTGCTGCGGCATCTGGCATGCCCTCGAAGACGTCTGTGGTGACGATCCGCTCGTCCGGGACGATCTCCTTGTACTCACCATGGAACGCCACCTCGAAGCCACCATTGGCGATCATCACGTATCGCCAGGTGCCGCCGGGACGCAGATCGACTTCGGCGGTGGTGACTTCGCCGCGTTCGCCGGCCCACCAGCGCTTGATGAGCTCCGGTGTCGTGAACGCGCGGTAGACCAGATGCCTGGGCGCGTCGAATTCTCGGGCGATCAGTATCTGCGTGTCAGCGGGGAGGGTGACCGTGGCCGAGTTCGTTGTCGTCATCTGAGCCATCTCCGTACTCCGTTTCCTTGGGGTCGGTTTCCTTGGGGTCGGTTTCCTTGACGTCGGTTTCCTTGACGTCCGATTCCTTGAGTTCTGTTTCCTTGAGCTCAGCCAGCACGATGTCGATCCGGGCGAAGCGCTCGGACCACAGCTGCTCGAAGTCCTTCACCCAGTCGTAGATCGGCTTGAGCGCACTGCCGTTGAGCTGGTATAGCCGCTGTCGCCCGTCTTCGCGCACCGTCACGATGCCGACCTCTCGGAGGACGCGCAGGTGCTTGGAGACCAACGGCTGGGACATGTCGAGCACGGCGACAAGCTCGCTGACCGAGCGCTGCCCGTCCGCGAGCGCCGCGAGAATCTGTCGTCGCCTTGGCTCCGCTACTGCGTTGAACGCGTCGGTGGTGGTTGCCGCCCGTGCCATTGCTCAATCATATAACTATATGGACATGCGTCAAGCAGTTTTAGCAAGTTCAGTCGCGGAGCTTGCCGCCCGATTTAAGGCATCTGTCGCATACGAGTTCGGTCGCGAGTGAACGTGTGTGCATTTGGGGCTGAGACCCTGCCGATTTTGCGCCCCAAACGTGCACACTTTTGTGCCAATGAGCCTTGAGCGCTCAGTCCAGGGCGGAGTACCTGGGCGAGGTCGCGCGTTACCGGCGATAGTCGGCTGAGGCTTCGGCCGTGTCATCGCCGACGGTGTTACGAGGGCGGACCAGAGCCGCGTCGGCAGCATCGGTGATCGCATCGGCGGCCGCGTCGGCAACTACCGCAGCGGCGTCGGCGACGGCGGCCTCGGCAGCTTCAGCAGCCCCGGCCACGACGGCAGTCGCGCTTGCGACCGCGGCCTGGGCGGCATCGGCGGAGTCAGTCGGCCCCGTTCCCATGCTGATGGGTTGTTTGCCTGTACGCGCACGTACCGGGCGGCGCTCTTCCGGCCAGGGCTCCGCGCCGACGGCGGCCAGGGCGTCCATGGCCAGCGCGAATTTTTCGTAGACGAACAGCACCGGGCCGCCGGCGGCGAGCTCCAGGGCCGTCCGCAGCGCGTCGGCCGGGTTCTCGGCCGTGCGGCTGATCATGCCAGGCCGGGCGGCCGACAAGGCCGAGCCGATGAGTGTCAGCATCTCGCCAGTCTCGCGGCCGCGCTTGTCGCTGTCCTCGTAGAGGACCACTGCCGGGAACCAGCGCGCGGTCGCCGTCGCCGCTGCTACCACTAGGTCGTCCCGGCGGTCGCCCGGCAACGTGACGGCTGCCACCGCCTGCCCGGGCCAGACGTCGTGAACGAGGCGGCCGGTAGCTTCAAGCGCTGCCGCATTGTGCCCGTAGTCGACGATCACCGGGCTGGTCCCGGCGCGAAACACGCTGGCCCGGCCCGGGTTGTCCGTGGCCGGCACGAACGACGAAAGGCCATGTGCGATGTCCTTCGCGCTGATGCCCGCCGCCCGGCATGCGGCCACTGCGGCGAGCGCGTTGGCCACGACGTGTCCAGCCCGGCCCCCGAACGCGCCCGGCAGGTCCGCCACGGCGACAATCGAGCGTCGCTCGCCGCCCTTCATCTCGGTCAGCTGGCCGTCAAGGACTGCGTAGCACACGCCGCCAGCCGCCTTGTGCTGCGCCAGCACCGGGTTACCACGGTCGAGGCTGAACATCCGGATGACCGGGGCGTGCGCGCGCACGGCCGGGCGGTCCGCCAGCGTTGCGGTCGGCGGGTCATCGGCGTTGAGCACCACCGACCCCCCGTCGCAGATCTCCTCCGCGACCAGCGCTTTGACGTGAATCAGCTCGTCGAGATCGTCGATGTTGTCGTCGCCGAGGTGATCGGCGCCGATGTTCGTGACGACGGCGACGTCGGCCCGGTCGTAACCCAGACCGCGCCGGACAATTCCGCCGCGCGCGGTTTCCAGCACGGCGGCCTCGACGGTCGCGTCATCGAGCACCATCTCGGCTGACCGTGGGCCTGAGGCGTCGGCGGCGTACGCCAGTCGGCCGCCGACGTAGACGCCGTCGGTGCACGTGAGGCCCACTCGCATCCCGGCCTGCTGGAGCACCTGACCGATCATGCGCACCGTGGTTGTCTTGCCATTTGTGCCAGTGACTGAGATCACCGGGATCCGGGACGGCGCACCCGGCGGGTACAGGCTGTCGACGATGGCGGCCGCCACATCGCGTGGTCTGCCCTCGGTGGGGGACAGGTGCATGCGCAGGCCTGGGCAGGCGTTGAGCTCGAGCACCGCGCACGGCTGCGCCGGGCCGTGACCCGACGGATCGTGCAGGGGTGCCGATATGTCAGTGAGCCGCAGGTCGATGCCGCAGATGTCCAGGCCGGATACTGCGGCGGCGCGTCGGCAGACCTCCGCCACCTCGGGGTGAACGAGGTCAGTCACATCTTTGCTCGTGCCGCCAGTTGACAGGTTGGCGTTACGGCGCAGGGTCACGACCTGGCCGGCCACCGCCACGGAGTGATCGTCGAGCCCGAGCGCATCCAGGTGACTCAGCGCATCAGCGTCGAGCTTGATCGTGGTGAGCTCACGCGAGTGGCCGACGCCGCGCCGCGGATCGATATTCGCCGCCGCGACGAGCTGACCGATCGTGTGCACGCCGTCGCCTGTTACCGAGGCGGGCCGGAGCTGGGCCGCCGCCGCGATCTGGCCGTCGATCACGAGCACGCGGTAGTCCGTGCCCGGCACCAGCGTCTCCACAAGCACGGGCACTGTGCCTTCGGCGGCCACTGTGCCTTCGGCGGCCACCGCGCCTTCGGCGGCCACCGCGCCGTGGGCCGCCGCCGTGTCCTTGGCCGCGGCGGCTGTGCCTTTGGCGGCGGCTGTGCCTTCGGCCGACGCCGCCTTCTCGTAGGCTGCGACTGCCTCAGCGGCGGTGCGAACGCCCACGGTGATATTGGCGCCCTGGCTGCCGCCAAGCGGCTTGATCACGACCGGGCCGCCGATCTCGGCTAGCGCCGCCGCGGCTTCCAGCGGACTCCTGGCCGTGACGCCATTGGCGACCGGGATGCCCGCCCCGGCCAGTAGCTGCTTAGCGAGTTGCTTGTCCGCCGCGATGTCGACGCCGACCGCCGAGGTCTGGCTGGTCAGGCCAGCCCATACAAGCTGGCGGTGACGGCCGTAACCCAGCCTCAGCAGGCTCAGGCCGGCCACGCGACGGGCAGGAATCCCGCGCTGGCGGGCCGCCGCCGCGATGGCGGCGGTGCTGACGCCGAGCCGTTCCCGTTCGCAGGTAGCGGCGATCTGCTTCAGGTCACTCTCGAAGGCGGGCGTCGCGTCGCTCAGCAGTTCGTGCACGATGCGCATCGCGAGGCGCAGCAGCTCGCCGGGCGCTACGGAGTCGGCCGGCTCGTCTTCCGGGCACTCGGTCATCACGTCGTAGCGGCCGTCCGCGCCCGCCCACATCGTCCGGCCCAGATTCACCGGTCGGCCGGCGAGGCCAGACAGCTCGAGCATGACGTGCTCGGTCACGTGACCGAAGTAGGTGCCACGGGCCATCGCGGCCAGGAACCCGCCGGCCTGGCCCGCCGCGCAGTGATGCACAGCCAGGCCCGGCAGCAGCGCGGTGAGGCGCTCGGCGAACCCGCTGACTTCGGTCGTCTCACTGCACGTCAGTTCGTCAAGCTCGAGCCTGGCGATGGTGACGGGGCTCGCGGTGAAGACGTTCGGCCCGCTAACGTGGCGCAGGTCAATGAGGCGCACGTCCGCTCCCTCGGCTGGCAGTGTGACCCGAAGCGTGAACTTCCCGGCAGTGAATCTGGCAGCCGCGAATCTCGCAGCTGTGAATCTCGCAGCAGTGAATCTCGAAGCCTGAATCTCGCGGCATGAATCTCGGTCTGTCGTCTCGGTGAACGGTCAGAACCGGTCGTGCGCGGGGCCGATCGTCGGCGTCCGCGTGCCGAAGTCGAAGAGGCAGCCGGCCGGTAGCAAATGCAGACGCACGCCGAAGAGAGTGATCGGATCGCAGTCTCCGGCCGGGTGCACGACGGTAGCGTCCTCGGCGTCGACGACGGTCGCGACGCCCGTGCCGATGACCTCGAATCCGTTGCCTTCGACGAGCACGCCGGTGTTCTCATCGAGGCCGATGCCGAGGTGCTCGGGAGCCAGCGCGACGCCGCTGAGCAGGCGCGGCAGGCGGCCGCGTTCCCCGAAGTGCATGTCGATCAGTGCCGTGGGGATGAGGTCAAGGCCGGGCCCGGTCCGGACCGCGGCCGCGGACACACCCGGCCCCGCACCGCCGAGGATCATGGTGCGGCCCATGGCCGTGGCACCCGCGCTGGTGCCAGCCACGACGAGGCCCTCGGCCAGCCGATCGCAGACGATGTCGTTGGCGCGCGATCCGACCAGGGTGCGCAGCTTCGACTGGTCGCCGCCGCTGAAGAAGACACCGGTCGCCTCCGACAGCAAGGTGGCGGCGTCGTCACCGTCGGCGTCACTGCGTCCGCGCAGGCGCAGCTCACTAGTCTGATCGACACCCAGTTTGCGGAATACGCGCTCGTAGTCGGCCAGTACTTCTTCGGGCATGTTGGTCGCCGTGGTGACGAGGACAATCCTGGCCTCGTCCCCGCCGGCCAGCTCGACGAACCGCTCCAGCAGTCCCGCGCCGCAGCAGCGATCCTCGGCGCCGCCGATGATGAGCAGTCGACCTGGCGATCCCCCGTCGTCCACGTCCTCCGCCCTCGTCCCGGACCTCACGCGGTCCACGAACGGCTAGTTACCCGCGGTCACATCGGGTCAACCGCTAGGGCAGCCGCTCAGCGGGATGTGCGGAAAGTTATGTAATCGACTGGTTCGCGCAGTCGCGGTGCTGGCGGCTCGGCGCCGTCCTCGAGCCCCCCGTGTCCGTCATTGGGCGTGAAGTTGGCAGTGCCGCCCAATGAGGGGCGGCACTTCCACTCTGACGCCCAATGGGTCCGTAGTCTCGGGGGAGACGGGGCCTACTGGGCGCCGGACGGCTGGCGAGCGCCGCGCCGCGGGCCCGAACGAGGCCGCGACAGCTCGTCGGGAAGCTGGAGTAGCGGATTTGTCGCGCTCGCCACGACGTCGCCCGCTATGTCGATGACTTTGCGGCCACGGCTGCGGGCGGCCTCCCTGAGCTGCTCGAACGCCTGCCGTGGCTTGATGCGATGCCGCTCGGCCAGCACGCCGATCGCCTGCTCAACCCGGATCCTGGTCGCGAGGGCGTGCTCGAGCTGGCCGACCGTGGCGCGCAGCCGACCTGCCTCGCTGGCGAGGGCCGACTCGGACGCCGGCTTCGTCGGCTGGGCGTCAGACAGGCCGCTCTCCGCCGCGAGCAGGTCGGCCAGGATCATGGCGCACGTCAGGTCCGGCAGGTCGTCGCTCCCAACACGCCAGCCATCCTTGGTGCGCCTCACAACGGCGTTATCCGGCACGAACGTGGTCACCGGGGCGCCGCTCGCCGCCGCGGTGTTGATCACGCTCCCGGTCACGACGGCGCCGCCATCCCGGCTGATTGCAGCCGCGCTGGCCGCTACATCACCGGGTTCCGCGGCTGCCATGGCGGGCAGAGCCTCGGCCGCGTCCGCGGGTGAGACCTTCGCTGTCCTCGCGATCTTGCCTCGACGGCTCCGCTTGCTGGTCATAGCGAAGCGGCGAGCTCGCCCAGTCGCTGCTTAACGGCTGCCGTCGACGGGTTTGTGAGGGCGCTGCCGTCCGGGAACAAAACAGTCGGGACCGTTTGGCAACCGCCATTCACCGACATGACGTAGTCCGCAGCGGCTGGATCTTCCTCAATGTTCACCTCGGCGATCTCGATCCCCTCGGCTGCCAGCTGGCGCTTGAGTCTCCGGCAGAAGGCGCACCAGGTAGTGGTGTACATCGTCAGCGGCTGCGCCACTCTGGCTCTCCCTATCCACAACGTCCTAGACAACCTTACTAACGCTGGCGGCACTCGCGCACTTCCCGGCCAGGCCCGCAGACGTCAGTGGCATACGGAAGGATGTCGTCCGGCAGCAAGAGGCTGAGACCTGGCCCGATGCAAGCGACGAGCGACTGGAGAGCGTGTGCACGTGCCGGATCCGCGAGCTAGGGCGCTGACGTCGTCGGCTGCCGGTGAGCCGGGTACCGGTGAGCCAAGAGCCAGCGAGCTGGCGGACGGCACGAGGGCAGTGCTGGCAAGTCTCGATCCCGAGCAGCGCCAGGTCGCCGTTGCGGCCCGTGGCCCCGTGTGCGTGCTGGCAGGGGCCGGCACCGGCAAGACGCGCGCGGTGGCGCACCGGATCGCCTACCTTGCCGCCACGGCCCAGGCGGACCCGGCCCGGGTTCTCGCTGTGACGTTCACGACAAGGGCGGCAGGCGAGCTGCGCGGTCGGCTGCGCCAGCTTGGCCAGCTCGCACCGCACGCTGGCCTGGACAAGGTCCAGGCCAGGACCTTTCACTCGGCCGCGCTGCGCCAGCTGACTCACTTCTGGCCGTCAACCGTGGGCGGGCCAGCCCCGCAAGTTCTCGAGTCGAAGATTCCTCTTGTGGCCGAGGCGGCGCGGAGGCTGCGCGTGTCAGCCGGGGTGCCCGAGCTTCGGGACGCGGCGGGGGAAATCGAGTGGGCCAAAGTCACTCAGGTCCGGCCCGATGACTATCCGGCCGCAAGCGCGAAGGCCGCCCGTACTCCGCCGCTCGACGCGGCTACGGTAGCGAGGCTCTATGACAGCTATGAAAGTCTGCGGAGCGAGCGGCATCTGGTCGACTTTGAATCCGTCCTCGAGCTGACCGCGGGGATAATCGCTGAATATCCTGCGGCGGCACGCTCCGTCCGTGACCGGTACACGTGGTTCGTGGTGGATGAATATCAGGACGTGAACCCGCTCCAGAAGCTGCTACTCGACATGTGGCTTGGCGGCCGAGACGAGATCTGTGTCGTGGGTGACCCGCGACAGACGATCTACTCATTCACGGGCGCGACGCCTTCCTATCTCACTGGGTTCCCGGCCGAATTCCCGTCCGCGCCTGTCATCCGTCTGGTGCGCAACTATCGGTCGACGCCTCAGGTCGTGACGCTGGCTAATAAGCTCGTCGCGGGCACAGCGGATGATCAGGGCCCGCTCGTCGCGCAGCGCGCGGCTGGTCCGGTGCCGCAGCTGACTGAGTACCCAGATGAGCCGGCCGAGGCGGCGGCGGTCGCGCGGCAAGCAAGCGCGCTGATCAAGGCAGGCACACCGGCCGCTGAGATCGCCGTGCTAGTCCGGACGAACGCGCAAACCCAGGGCCTGGAGCAGGCGCTAGCTTCGGCCGGCGTTCCGTTCCAGCTGCGGGGCGCCGAGCGCTTCTTCGATCGCGGCGAGGTCAAGCAAGCCGTCGGGCTGCTGCGGGCGGCGGCCAGGTCGGCCTCGGCGTCGGAAGATCCGGCAGCCGAAGTCAGGCCGATCCTGGCCAGCCTCGGCCTGACACCCCAGCCACCTGGCGGGCGTGGCACCGCGCGCGAGCGCTGGGAATCGCTCGAAGCGGTGGCGCAGCTTGCTGCTGACTATTTTGCGGCCAACCCAGGGGCCGGACTGGACGGGCTGTCCGCCGAGCTCGCGGTCCGCGGCGCGATCGGGCACGTCCCGGCGATGGCCGGTGTCACGCTCGCGTCGCTCCACGCGGCAAAGGGACTGGAATGGCAGGCGGTCTTCCTGCCCGGCCTGACCGACGGGACGGTGCCGATTATCTACGCGCAGACGGACGACGCAGTCGAGGAGGAGCGCCGCCTGCTGTACGTCGGCGTTACCAGGGCACGTGAGCGCTTGTATCTGTCGTGGGCGCTAGCGAGATCTGAGGGCGGGCGCCGGACACGCAAGCCATCGCGGTTCCTGACTGCGCTCATGGTCGGCCGTGGCATCTCCGAGCGGGCAGACCGAGCAAAGACCAGCGCGGGTCGCCGCGGCCGGGATGCCGGCGGTGCTGCTCAGGCCAACGTCAACGATCCGCTGTTCCGGCGGCTACGGGACTGGCGACTGGTGGTCTGCCGGGAGCAGGCAGTGCCGGCCTACGTGGTCTTCTCAGACGCCACGCTCCAGGCGATCGCCGATACCCGGCCCGTGACCCGGGCGCAGCTGGCCGGTGTCCCCGGTGTCGGCGCGGTCAAGCTCGACCGGTACGGTGCCGCCGTGCTGGAACTATGCACGGAGGCTGCCAGCGCTGACACTCCGGCCCTCAAGGACCCGGCCCTGGGCAGCCAAGCAGCCCAGCGGTCAGGCCGACCCACGCCATGAGCAAGGCACTTGACGAGGTCGTCAGCCTGCTCGACCTTGAACAGGTCGAGCTAGACATCTTCCGTGGCCGCAGTCCCGCGGGGGAGCGGCGCCAGCGCGTATTCGGCGGACAGGTGGCAGGACAGGCGCTGGTGGCGGCTGGGCGCACAGTCGCGGCCGACAGGCCCGTGCACTCGCTGCACGCCTACTTCATCCGACCCGGAGATCCAACGGTGCCGCTCGTGTACATCGTGGAGCGCGTCAGAGACGGCCGGTCCTTTTCGACGCGGCGGGTCACGGCAGTCCAGCACGGCAAGACGATCTTCACGCTGTCGGCGTCTTTCCACCTGTCCGAGCCCGGATTCGAGCACTCCGACGCCATGCCGGCCGTGCCGGGTCCGGACGAGATCGAACCGACCGCCGATCGGCTCCGTCGGCTGTACGGCCCCGGCATCGAGGACCACGTGCGGGCCAACCCGATCGATATCCGGTACGTGGGTCCACTAACGGCCGAGGCGGCCAGGGATCCGTCTCTTATCTCCTCTCGCAGCGTGGTGTGGCTGAAGGCCGACGGCGACCTGCCCGACGATCCGCTGCTGCACGTTTGCCTGATGACCTACGCATCGGACATGACTTTGCTCGATACGGTGCTACTGGCCCACGGAGCTTCCTGGGGCGAGAGCGTCGCTATCGGCGCGAGCCTGGATCATGCCATGTGGTTTCACCGGCCCTTCCGGATCGACAGGTGGCTGCTGTTCGTCCAGGACTCGCCGACCGCGAGTGGAGCCAGGGGCCTGGCCAGAGGTGAGGTCTACACCGAGGGCGGGGATCTCGTCGTGTCGGTGGTCCAGGAGGGCCTGCTGCGTCGCAGCGAGGCTGGCAAGTAACGGGCAGGCCCCAGCCTGGCAACAAAGAAGTCGCAGGTAGAAAAAGGGTTGCCTTGCTCGCGGCGGCCTACGTAGGCTTCTGCATGTCCGCAGGTCGACTCACTACGCCCGAGAGGAGGTGCCCGAGATGCTGAACATCACCCCGGCCAAGGCAGAAGCCAGCACGGCACGGACCGTTGACGCTGACGCCGCCCAGGCCGCCACGCGACCGCTCGCCGGCTTCGGCGCGGGCGCCTTCACCTGTGACGGCGCCTGGGTTGGCTCTCTGTTTGCTAGCCCCCTGGCCAACGAGATGGTCGCTGCGCTGGCCTTGCCACGCGTGAAGCCGAATATCGGCGCGGTTAAGACCACCGGCACAAGCACGGGCCACGCGCAGGCGGGTATCGCCGGCGCTGCCTACATGACCAGCCTTATCGACATCGTCCAGGTGGACTCGGTCCAGGTGGACATCCACAACTCCATCCAGACGACCCGCCTGTACCCGGTTACCCCGGGTGGAGTGGGTCCGCATCCGGCGAGGGAACCGGTACCGGTCTAGTACAGACCGGCCACATCCCCTCCAGGCCGCGGACCCGACAAAGGGTCCGCGGCCTTCGTTATGCGCGGCCGCAGATTGTCAGAGGCGTGCGAGAAGCTCGACGAGTAGTAGAGAGGGGATGGCACCGATGCAGTGGGCCGGCACAACCGACGTGCTGGAGGGACTCGCCGGAGTTCCCAGCGGTACTGGCCTGGAGGGCCAGGCACTCAGCACCGCTGAGCTGCCGTGCAGGGACGACCCGGAGCTGTTCTTCGCGGAGTCACCTGAAGATGTGGAGTTCGCGAAGTCGCTCTGCGGGAGCTGCGCTGCCAGGATGGTCTGCCTTGCCGGGGCCATCGCGCGAGCGGAGCCATGGGGCGTCTGGGGCGGCGAGCTGTTCCTGCGCGGCGAGATCGTGCCGCGCAAGCGGCCGCGGGGACGTCCACGCAAGGACGCGGTGGCGGCCTGATCCTCGGGCCGCACGCAAGTAACCGACTGATTGACGGATGGAGCGGTGCAATGACGCACGTACAACCAGACATAGCCAGGGAACGACAACGAAGCATGCTCGCGGACGCCGCCGCCTGGCGCGACGGCCAGCGGGCGTGGATGCACGACAGGATTGCCCGGCGGGCACAGCGGGTCGAGAGGCTCCAGATGCGCCGCGGGGATCAGGCCGCACGGCTGCGGGCCGTTCTCGAGCACCTCGAGTCGGCTGGCTAGCCGGCCGTCAAGCGGTTTGGCAGGCGGACCGGGCCCGGAAAGCGAGCAGACTTTCCGGGCCCGCTCGCGTCTGCGGCCTTTGGCTGTCGGCTGGGCGCTACGCCGGAAGCTCGTCCTCGGCGGCAAGGACCCCGTGAGCCGGGTTTGAGTCCAGGCTGGCGGCGCCGTCCAAGATCGAGGCACCGTTACGTCTGGCGGCACCGTTCCGTGTGGCGCGACCGTTACGAGTTGCGGTGCCGTTGCGGCCGCCGGTGCCGGGCTCGCCAGTGGCGCTGGGCTGGCCGACGGTTCCCTTTTGGGCGGCGGTGCCAGTCGGGCCGCCCGTGCCGCCTTGGCTCGGGGTACCGTTCCGGCTGGCCCGAGGCTTCTTGCCCGTGGCGGCAGTACGGGCGGCAGCTGCATCCTTGCCGACCGAGCCGTTCTTGCCCTCGGAGTTCGTCCTGGCCTTCTTGCCTGGCGCGGTCTTCTTCCCGAGGCCAGGCGTCCCGGCGCCACCGCGGCTGTCGACGACGCCGACCTTCCCGGTTGTGCCGACCTTCCCGGTTGTGCCGTTGTTGCTGATTGTGGCGTTGTTGCTGGAGCCGTTCTGGCTGAGCGTGACCTCCAGGCTCGCTACAACGTCGCTGGCCCCGTCGACCGGAGCCGCCGCGTCGTCGGGCGGGCCGTAGGCCGGCATCCAGCGCAGGACCTCGGCGCGGAACTGTCCTGTGCATTCAAGCTGGCACAGTACGCCGATGCCAGCCGTTGATACCCGGTGAATGAGCACGTAGGACGGCGGCAGGTTCAGCCGCCTAGCGACGTTGGCCGGACGCAGGTCCGCGACCCTGGCCGCCTCGCCGCGCATCCACTCGCGACTGAACGAGAACGTCTCGCCCCGTGACGGCTCGGCCAGCGGAGCCAGGAATGCATGGAGCTCGTCGAGGCTTACTGTCATGCCCGGCCGGAGGAATCCGTGCTCGCGCAGCTCACGCTCGACCATCTGGATGTCGCCGTCGTGGTGCATCAGCCACAGCAGCCTGCCGAAGATGGGCGGCAATCCATCCGGCAATCTGTCTACTGCGCCGAAGTCCAACACGCCGAGACGCCCGTCCTGGAGCAGCCGGAAGTTGCCGGGGTGCGGATCGGCGTGCAGCATCCCGGCTCGGGCGGGACCGGAGAACAGGAACCGGACGAGCCTCATGCCGACGTCGCTGCGTTGCTCCTGCGTACCGGAGGTGATGATCTCCGCCAGCGGGGTGCCGTCCATCCACTCGCTGACAAGGACGCGATCTGTCGCCATGACTACGTTGGGCACCGCGATATCCGGGTCCCCGGCGTAGGCATCCGCGAATGCCTGCTGCGCGCTCGCCTCAAGGCGGTAGTCAAGCTCCTCGACGACCCGGGCCCGCAGCTCGTCGAGCATGGGCTTGACATCCAGTCCTGGCATCAGGACTCCGAACAGCCTGCCGACGCGGCTCAGCTGCGTGAAGTCGTTGGTGAGAGCCCTGCCTGCGCCCGGATACTGGACCTTGACTGCCACTTTCCTGCCGTCACGCCAGGTCGCGCGGTGTACCTGGCCGATCGACGCGGCCGCGGCCGGGGCGTCGTCGAACTCCGCGAACTCGGTCCGCCAGTCCGGACCGAGATCTGCCTCAAGCACCTTGTGCACCGACGCTGCCGGCAGCGGAGGTGCGGACTCCTGAAGCATAGTCAGCGTCGCCCGATACGGGCCCGCGATCTCGGGCGGCAGCGCTGCCTCGAAGATCGACAGTGCCTGACCAAGCTTGAGTGCTCCCCCCTTGAGCTCGCCGAGCACACGGAAGATCTGCTCAGCAGTTCGCTGCTGCAGTTCCTGGGCCACGATCTCAGCCGGCCTGCCGCCGAGCCGCTTGCCCAGCCCGATCGCTGCGCGGCCGGCCATCCCCACCGGTAGCGAAGCCAGCTTGGCCGTCCTAGTCACGGCGCGGTGCGGGAGGTCACTCATGATCTCCATTGTCGGCTAACCGCGCGAGCGCATGTGACGGACCCACCCGAAGGCCCGAGCCCAAGCACCGGGAAGTCGCTACGCTGAACCGCCCCTAGGACGGATCCGTTGAGTTTGTGAATCCCATCACGTGCCGCCAGGCTTACTGAGGAGACGCCGACATGCTGAGCCGACTGCTGATCATTGTTGGTGCACTGATCACGATCGCTGGCGTTATCTTCGCGCTCCAGGGCTTCGGTGTGCTCGGCGGGAGCGCGATGTCAGGCACCAGTCTCTGGGCCGCGCTTGGTCCGCTGATCGCCGTCGTCGGGTTGTCCGCTGTCTGGTCCGGGTTGCGCATGCGCCGGTCTTCCGCGGCGGCTCGCGGCTGATTCCCAGGCGCCGCACGTGCATGCGCGATGCGGCTGCCAGGTCCGGCGTCGCCATTGCCAGGCCGGAAGCGCTAGCTCCAGCGTCCCGTTTGCCGCCGCCGCGGCCCGTTGCGACCGATCGGCGAAGGCCAGCGCTTGCCCCGCCGCCTGGGCCGCGACGGCCGCCGCGAGCACCGGATCGCCAGCGGTGGCATCCATCCGGCTGGCGGGGAGCTGGGCCAGGATCAGCGGCCAGGCCGGATCGCGATCCGCGCGAGCGAGGTCGAGGCAGCGCAGGCACGCCGTCAGGCCGGGCTGCACCAGAGGCCCCACGACGCCGATTGCCTCGCGGACGCAGACGAGGAGATGCGGGAGCCGCTCCCGGCGCAACTCGGCTAGCTGCTCCGGCTGCCGGTAGCCGACGAGGATAGTGAGGTCGGGTGCCCCGTCCTCCGCTGGCCGGCCGCTATCGCTGACGCCCGCCGCCACGCCGGACCGGGTCAGCAAGTCGCCAATGCGGTCTGCAATCTGGCCGTTCCCGCAAATGTGGACGGTGGCCGCCGACCTGCGTGCCAGTAGCTGCGCGCCCCCGTCGGCGTCCTGGTTTGATAGCGATGCTGTCGCGAACACGGGCGCGAGGTACTGCCGCAGCTCGCGGGGCATCGAACGCAACGCGTCGGCCGGGTAGTCGATGATGGCCCCCGCGGCGGCGAGCAGGCTGATGACGCGCTCGGTAATGGCGCCCGGGACGCCTCGCTGACTGGCCTCCGCCACGATCTGGTCCCGGCTGCGGCTCCCGTCCAGCAGCCGGATCACGTCGGCGGCCCTGGGCGTGCCCGAGATGGCGACCGCCCGGCGCGGATCCACGCCGATCTGCACGGTGTCGTGGTCACGCCACAGTGGCTGCAGACCCGATCTCAATGCCGGCCTCACGCGCATGAGCGTGCCACGCCGGACTGACAGTCCACATTCCAGACCGGTACCGACAAGTCCCCGGGTCGCCAGGCCGTTCGCCCCCCTTCCCCGGAAGCGGCGAGCGGCCTGGGCCCGGGGGACCCCTTGGCTGGCGAAGCTAGGCTTGCCGCGCGTCCTGGTCAAGCCCTCCCTGTGCACAGGGCTGTGGACATCGTGGGGAGCACGCGGCGCGTCCCTGTGGATACCTGTGCACGACGGTGTGAATTGCCCGGACAACTGGGGCGCTGCGCCCACCTGATCAGCCAGGACAGCTTCCACCTGCTGTGGATGGATATTGCCGCCATACCTTTGCCGTCGGCATCCGCCATCGGTGCCTGCCGGGCCATCAGGACTAACCGCGAGTCCGGGGCGCGGTTATGGCCCGCTGGGTGATTCGGGGGTGTCGCCCGGCTCGTCTGGCCCGTCCTCGTGCGGGCCATCGGCGGTGGGCTCGCCAAGATCGGAGATATCCAGCTCAGGTCGCCCTCGGACATATCCGTCCGGGTCGTCGAAATCGTCGGCGGTGGGCAGCAGGTCAGGGTGGGCCCAGACTGCATCCCGGCCGGTGATGCCGCGCGCGGCGGTGAGGCCCTGCCAGATGTCAGCGGCCTCGCGAAGCCTGCGCGGCCGCAGCTCCAGGCCGACCAGCGTGGCGAACGTCCGCTCTGCAGGCCCGCCGGTCGCGCGCCGCCGCCTGATCGCCTCGGCGAGCGCGTCCGCTTGCGGCAAGCGGACGCTCGCCGCCGTCGCCACGACGGTCGAGACCCAGCCCTCGACGAGTGCGAGCACCGTTTCTAGCCTGGCCAGAGCGGCCTTCTGCTCCGGGGTGTCCTCCGGCTGGAAGAGCGCGGCGCCAGACAGCGCCTCGTTCAGCGCTTCGGGATTGGACGGATCGATCTGCGGCATGGCGTCACGCAGCGCAGAGGCATCGACCTTGATCCCGCGTGCGTAGTCTTCGACCGCGCCGAGAAGCCGGGCGCGCAGCCACGGCACATGCCCGAACAGCCGATGGTGAGCCGCTTCGCGGAGCGCAATAAAGAGCCGTACCTCGTCCGGATCGACTGACAGCCCGGCTCCGAACGCCGCCACGCCAGCAGGCAGCAGCGCGGCAGTGCCTTGCGGGCCAAGCGGCAGCCCGACGTCGGTCGAGCTGACGACCTCCTCAGCCAGCGCTCCGACCGCGGCACCGGTCTGACCGCCGACCATCATCCCGCCGATCCGGCGCATCATCTCGCCGAGACCGCCCAGGCCGCCGAGACCCCCGAGCATTGCGCTCATCTCAGGCGGGAGGTCCGCGCCGAGCTCGGCCGGGTTGTCGTTCAGTAGACCGCTCATGGCGTCGACAGCGCGGGCAGCGATCGGATCGCACAGCTTCGACCACACCGGCAGGGTTGCTTCGACCCACTCCGACCTGCTCCAGGCCTGGGCCGTCCGGATCCCGCTCGGGAACTCTGTGGCGTCTTCAAGCCAGAGGTCGGCCAGCCGCAAGGCCTCGACTACCTTGCTGCGGTCGCTCTCCAGAACGCTGGCGTCGCCCTTCTGCGCGACCGTCTGGCGGGCGATGTTCTTGGCCAGGTCCCAGTTCACTGGTCCGCCCTGCCACGACATCAGGTCGGCGAACTGGCGCAGGGCATCCGCGAATTGCTGCGGGTCGCCCATCGGGCCCAGCGGGCCCATCCCGCCGAACGGCCCGAGCGGGCCACTGCCGCCGGAGCCGGAGCCGCCGGATCCGCCGGGCACGTCCGGATCATCACCGGAGTTGCGGCCCGGGCCGAAGCCGAAAGGAGGCTCAGTCATGTACCCGGCCTCTCGGGGTCATCTGCCCGATCTCTCAGGCAGGATGGAAGGGTCCACACTCGCCAAGCTATCCCAGGAGCGGTCTGCGGTGAGCAACCGAGTAGCCCAGGTTCGCGCTGAGCGCAGCCCTGACACCGGATCCGGGGCTCCGGCGGCGCAGCGCGGCCGACGGCAACCGGGCGTTCCGGCTGGCCCAGGCCCGGTTGGCCCACATCCGGTTGGCCCAGGCCCGGTTGGCCAAGATCGGACCGACTCGGACCGGATTGATCAAGACCTGACCGGTCGAAACCCAGTTGTTCCGGATCGGGACGACTTTGACCCGGTCACCGAACTAGCAGGCCTGGGAGCAGACGCGGCGCGCCCAGTGGTCGCCGTGACCGGTGCCGCCCACGGATTTGGACTGGCCCTCACGGCCCGGCTGGCACACTCGCCGCTCGTAGGCCGCGTCGTCGCGATCGACGACACCCGAGGCGACGTCAGCGGCGTGACGTGGCGAATCGTTGACGTCCGCGACCCGACGCTGGCCGGCCGACTGTCCGATGTCGACGTTGTCGTGCACACCGACATCGATTACTCACCAGATTCAGATGCAAGGGTCAGGCGGGCGTTCAACGTGCGCGGCGCGCAGACCGTGCTCACCGCCGCCGCGGCGGGCGGCGTCGGCCGCGTCGTGCTCGTGACGAGCGCCATGGTCTACGGGGCGCGGCCGGACAACCCCGTGCCGCTGCCGGAAGACTCGCCCCTGAGCGTGGATTCGGACGACAGTGTCGTGAGCGACCTGCTGGAGATCGAGCACCTCGCCGAGCGCTCGCCGCGAGCGCACCCTGGCCTTCAGATCAGCGTGGCCAGACCCGCCGCGCTGGTTGGTGACGGCATCGACACGCTGGCGACCAGGCACTTCGAGGCGCCGCGTCTGCTCGCCGTCAAAGGCAGCGCAGCGCGCTGGCAGTTCTGCCACATCGATGACCTGGTGTCGGCGCTCGAACTCGCCGTGGCGGGCAAGGTGACCGGCGATTTCGCGGTCGGCTGCGACGGCTGGCTCGAGCAGGATGAGCTGCAGGAGATCGCTGGGCTGCGCAGGATCGAGCTGCCGGCCGGACTCACCTTCGCGACCGCGCAGCGGCTGCACCGCGCCGGGATAACCCCGGCGCCGGTCGCTGACCTGCGCTACGTGGTGTACCCGTGGGTCGTGGACTGCCAGGCACTGCGGGTGGCCGGCTGGCAGCCCGGCTACGGCAACGCGGCGGCTCTCGAGGTGCTGCTGGCCCAGCGGGCCGGGCATCACGCCGTCGCCGGCCGCAGGCTGGGCAAGAAGGACGCGACGATCACTGCAGCGGGCGCGACCGTTGCGGTGATTGGGACCGCGGCAGTTGTCCGGCAGGTCCGCCGCCGCCGCCGCAACACCTGACGGTCGGAATCGTCGGACTAGGGGCTGGGCTGCGGTCACTGGCTCCCCGCGAGGGGCTGGCCAGCAGCTCACCGGGGGCCTGTAACTTGGCATGGTGACCGTCATCAAGATGACCGACTTGCGAGCCGAGCCGCTCTCAGTCGAGGAGATCCAAGCCGCAGCTGCCGATCCAGCGGCCGGCGCTGTCGCCGTGTTCGTCGGAGCCGTGCGGGATCACGACCACGGCCGCGCCGTGACAGCCCTGTCCTACAGCGCCCATCCGTCGGCTCAGGTCGAGCTCGGCCGCGTTGCCGAGAAGACCGCCGCCAGCTACCCGATCGTGTCGCTGGCGGTCGCACACCGCGTCGGGGACCTGGCGGTAGGCGATCTTGCCGTGGTGGCGGCGGTCGGCGCCGAGCACCGGGACGTCGCATTCGCAGCTTGCCGTTTCCTCATCGACCAACTGAAGGCGACCGTGCCGATCTGGAAGCACCAGATCTTCACCGGCGGTGACAGCGAATGGGTCAACAGTGCGTAGGCTTCCGCCTGTGCTTCGACGGTTCTCGCCCATGTCTCATCGTCTCGTCACGCTCCTCATCGCCGGGGTGTGCGTCCTCGCCGCGCTCGTGGTGGCCGCGGTCGTGTCGGTCCCGTACGTCGCACTGACGCCCGGCCCGACACTGAACACCCTGGGCAAGCCAGGCGGCAGGGCCATCATCCAGATCGTCGGGCACCGCACGTATCGGACTACCGGAAACCTCAACCTCGTGACGGTCTCCTACACCGGCGGCCCAGGCAGTAATTTCAACATCTTCAGCGCTCTGCGGGCGTGGCTGACGCCCGATGATGCTGTCGTGCCCGCCAGCGAGATCTACTCCTCCGGCCAGACGCAGCAGCAGGTCGTCCAGCAAGACACCCAGCAGATGCTGGGATCGCAGGAAGACGCCACTGCCGCCGCGCTCTGTTACCTCAACATCAACTTCAAGACCCTGGACAGCGTCGCGACTACCGTCAAGGGCACGCCAGCCTATGGAGTGCTGCAACCTGGCGATGTGATCACCGCCGTCGACGGCCAGCAGGTCAACTGTCATCACGACGTCGTGACCATGATCAGGAACCGTAAGCCGGGCGCGGCCGTCGCGATCACCATCAGCCGCAAGGGGATCACCAAGACGGTCACGCTGGTGACGAAGGCTGTGTCCGGTCAGGCGGTCGTCGGGATCGAGCTAGGGTCGCCGAGGTACGAGTTCCCGTTCACCGTCAAGATCGACTTGCCGGACATCGGCGGGCCAAGCGCAGGACTGATGTTCGCGCTGGGCATTATCGACAAGCTGACGCCGAACAGTCTTACTGACGGCCGGTTCATCGCCGGGACCGGCGAAATCGCACCGACCGGCGCGGTTGAGCCGATCGGCGGCATCCAGCAGAAGATGGCGGGAGCTAGGGCAGCGGGCGCGACGATCTTCCTGACCCCGGCAGCCAACTGCCCGGACACGGCAGGCGCGGTGCCCTCGGGGTTGCGATTGGTAAAGGTAAGCACGCTCGCGGGCGCCATCTCTGAGTTGAGGGCAGTCGAGCAGGGGAGGTCCGTCCCGACGTGCTAGCTCTGGCCCACGGGACGCTGGCAGAGAGACCGACGGCGGGCCGCAGGTTGACGGCGCGGCGGATCTGCGCTGAACAAACTGCCGGTCTGGACTGGACCTATGCAGGCCATGGCGCGCATGTCCGCAAGCCGCGCGTAGACGCGCCGCCACCACGGCACGTGCACGCCGCCAAGGGCGTACGCTCGGATCTGACGGGACATCCAGGGCGGGGCTTCGGTTATGTCTGCACGTCTTGGCATGAGCACGACCTGGCCAACGCAGGTCCTGCGTGCACAGGTCCTGGTTAGGTACGTCCTCGCGTAGCTGAGGGGAAAGGAGCGGTACTGGTCGTGGCCCCTCGTGTGCTGGTTGACGCCACTGCGGTGCCCGCCGACCGCGGTGCGCTAGGCCGATATGTCGATGGCCTGGTCAGCGCGCTGGATTCGGCCGGGGCCGACCTTGCCGTCGCCTGCCAGCGGGCAGACGAGGAGCGATACGGCCGGCTGGTGCCGGGCGCCCGGGTTGTTGCGGGGCCGCCCGCCATCGCGCACCGACCGGCCAGGCTTGCCTGGGAGCAAAGCGGCCTCCCGCTGGTGGCACAGCAGGTCGAGGCGGGCGTGATCCACTCCCCGCATTACTCGATGCCGCTGCGGCCCAATACGCCCGTCGTCGTGACGATCCACGACCTGACGTTCTTTACCGAGCCTGACGCGCATAGTCCCGTCATCGCGACTTTCTACAAGGCCGCAATCCGTACCTCGGCCCGGCGCGCCACCCGCCTGATCGTCCCGTCCAAGGCCACCAGGGACGAGCTGGTCCGGGTCCTGGCCGCCGACCCCACGAGGATCGATGTGGCCTACCACGGGGTCGACCACAACCTCTTCCACCGGCCAGATGAGCGACAGTTGCGCCACGTGTCCGATCGGCTCGGCCTGCACGGCAAGCCTTACGTGGCTTACCTGGGCACGCTCGAGCCACGCAAGAACGTGCCCGCGCTCATCACTGGCTGGGCCGCAGCCGTCGCCAACATGGCGGACCCTCCCGCCCTCGTCCTCGCCGGCGCCAGCGGCTGGAGCGAGGAGGTCGACGAGGCCATTGCTTCGGTGCCGGCTCACCTGCACCTTGTCCGCCCCGGCTACCTGCACTTCAACGACCTCCCCGGATTTTTCGGCGGCGCCCAGGTTGTCGCGTTCCCGAGTACCGGCGAGGGATTCGGGTTGCCGGCGCTGGAGGCCATGGCCTGCGGAGCCCCGGTCCTGACCACGCATCGGACGGCGCTCCCGGAGGTGGGCGGTGACGCCGTCGCCTACACCGAGCCCGATGCCGCCAGCATTCACGCAGCCCTTCAGGCGCTGTTGGGGGATCCGGAGCGTCGGACGACCCTCGGTGACGCCGGCTACTCCAGAGCGATGGAATTCAGCTGGGCCGCCTCCGCCGAGGCGCACATGATCAGCTACGAGCGGGCGGCCGCGCAGGGCACTGATTAGGGGCGACGCGCGCGGGTCTGGCCCTCAGTGGGATTTGGGTTCGGGGGTGCACGGGGCCGGCCGCCTGGTTTTCGGGGGTGCACGGGGGGCTTGCCCCGTGGGTTTTGGGTTCGGGGGGTGCACGGGGGCTTGCCCCCGTGGGTGGGGGTTGCCCCCGCGGGTCGGCCTAGAGGCGTCCGCCGTGCCCGCGCTGTCGCAGTTCCTCGACGATCTGCTTGACCTCCTGCGCGCGCGATCTGGCGCACACGAGGGTGGCATCCGCAGTATCGACCACGACGACATCGTCGAGCCCGATGACCGCAACGACGCGGTCCGTCGTGGACACGATGACCGCGTCCTTCACGTCTCGCGCGATGATTTCTGCCTGACCAGCGATCAGCAAGTTGCCTGACTCGTCGGTCGGCAGCGACTCGCCGAGAGAGTCGAAGTCGCCGACGTCACTCCACGGCATGTCGGCGGGCACGGTCGCCACTTTGCCGGCTGCGGCAGCGCCCTCGAGCACGCCGTAGTCGACTGAGATCTTCTCTAGTCCTGGCCATATCTCGGCCAGCGTCGCGTCGCGCGCCGGACTATCCCAAGCGTCCGCGATGCGGGCGATGCCATCGTTTAGCTGCGGCCGCTGGCGAGCTAGCTCAGCGAGGAAGGCGTCAACGCCGAAGACGAAGATGCCGGCGTTCCACAGGTACTCCCCGGACTCGACGTAGCTGGCGGCCAGCTGGAGCGAGGGCTTCTCCTTGAACTCAGCCACCGTCCGTGCCTGGCCAGCGGCCGCCGGGCCGAGTTTCAGGTAGCCGAAACGGACCTCGGCGTGTCCGGGCCGGATGCCGACCGTCGTCAGATAGCCGCTGCGGGCCGCCGCCGCCGCCTGCTCGATGATCTCGACGAACCGGGCCTGGTCGCCGATGAGGTGGTCGGCCGAGAAAGCGGCCATCACCGCACCCGGATCGCGCCTGGCCAGGACGGCGCAGGCCAGGGACACGGCCGCGCAGGAGTCCTTCGGCGAGGGCTCGACCAGGATGTTGCCGACCGGCACGTCGGGTAGCTGGCGCGAAATCGCCGCGGCGTGGGCGGTGCCCGTGACGACATAAATCTGGTTCGGGGCCGACAGCGAGCTAATCCGGTCAACGGTGGCCTGCAGCAACGACCGGTCCGTCCCGGTTAGTGCGTGCAGGAACTTAGGCTCGCAGGCACGTGAGAGCGGCCACAGGCGCGTGCCGCTGCCACCTGCCAGAATCGTGGAGTACATCTAGCCAACTATGCCCGACCTTTCGGCGTGCTGTGTGCAGCAGCCGGGGCCGGTGCGCGAGAACCGGCGGCACGCCAGTATCGACCCTGGAGAGCGGCGACCGAGAGCGGAGGCGGGGTGCGAGCAAGTCAGCCGCGAGGCGAGCGGGTGTCTGTCCCAGTGCGGCGAGCGCCGTCGGCCCCGGGCACTGTGGCCGACGGCCTGAGCCGCGACTGGCACGCCCCTTTCCCGCTCAGCCTGCGGCTGACTCTTCTTGTGCACAGGCGCGGCCCGGGAGATCCGACCTTTCGCATCGACGACCGGGGCGCCATCTGGCGTACGTCGCTGACGCCGGATGGCCCCGGCACGCTTCGGCTGACGCTGATTCGGCCCGAGGTCGACGAGGGCACCGTCGCGGGCCGCGCCGTCGTCGAGCGCGGCACCGTGGTTCGCGCCGCTGCCTGGGGCCATGGCGCCTCCTGGCTGCTCGATACGCTGCCGGATCTCCTCGGAGCGGGCGATGACCCGGCAGCATTCCAGCCTGACCAGCCGCGGCTCCGCGACCTCGTCCGGCAGCTGCCGGGCTTGCGGATCAGCCGGACAGCGCGAGTGCTCGAGGCTCTCGTGCTGGCGGTGCTGGAACAGAAGGTCGTCGGCGTCGAGGCGCACCGGGCCTGGCGCCGGCTGGTCAGCTGGCACGGATCGCCCGCTCCGGGGCCGGCTCCGGCCGGGATGCGCGTCTTCCCGGCCGCGGCCACGTGGCAGGCCATCCCGTCGTGGGATTGGCACCGGTCAGGCGTCGAGGCAGTCCGAGCCCGGACCATCGCGAACGCGGCCAGGGTGGCCAGCCGGCTTGAGGCCATTTGCTCGCTGCCTTCCGCCGATGGCGATCGCATGCTCCGCTCGTTGCCCGGCATCGGGCCGTGGACGTCCGCGGAAGTCCGGCAGCGCGCGTGCGGCGACGCTGATGCCGTCAGCGTCGGCGATTACCACATTCCGGCCCTGGTTGGCTGGAACCTGGCCGGCCAGGTCGCCGATGACGCCGGCATGCTGGAGCTGCTGGCCCCGTACGCGGGCCAGCGCTATCGGGTGACGCGCCTGATCGAACTCGGCGGCCACGGGCCGCCGCGCCGCGGCCCCAGGATGAGCGTCCGTGACTACCGGGCGATCTGAGTCGGGGAAGCACATCGCGGCTCCGCTGGTTGTGGCTCAAGTCGGCCTCAGCGGGGCCGATCGCGGAGGCGCAGCCTAGGGTTGGGATAGGCCGTATGCCCGGATACGAAAGAGGTACTGCCATCAGCGCCGACGAGCCACGCGCCCGCGAGTACAGCCTCGGCACCGCGGACTCGGCCGCCGCCGGCCAGGTGGCTAGCCCGAGTGCCCTGCGGCGCGCGCTGGCCAGGGCTAGAGACGGCAAGTCACTCGACCAGATCGAGGCTGCCATCCTCCTACAGGCGCGCGGCGACGACCTGACCACCCTGCTGGCGCATGCCGCGCGCGTGCGGGACTCCGGGCTGATGGCGGCCGGACGGCCCGGCGTGATCACGTACTCGCGCAAGGTGTTCATCCCGCTAACCCGGTTGTGCCGGGATCGCTGTGCCTACTGCACGTTCGTGACGGTGCCGGGCAGGCTGCCGGCCCCGTTTCTCTCCCCGGATGAAGTACTGGAGATCGCCCGCGCCGGCGCATCCCTCGGCTGTAAGGAAGCGCTCTTCACGCTCGGAGATCGCCCGGAGGACAGGTGGAAGCAGGCCCGTGAGTGGCTGGATGCGCACGGCTACGATGACACGCTGTCCTACGTGCGGGCGATGGCGATCGGTGTGCTGGAGGAGACCGGCCTGCTGCCGCACCTGAATCCAGGGGTGCTGAGCTGGCAGGATTTCCAGCGGCTGAAGCCGGTCGCGCCGTCGATGGGAATGATGCTCGAGACAACGTCGACAAGACTTTTCACGGAACGGGGTGGCCCGCACTTCGGCAGTCCTGACAAGGACCCGGCCGTGCGACTGCGCGTGCTCCAGGACGCTGGTCGCAGCAGCGTTCCATTCACGACGGGCATCCTGATCGGGATCGGCGAGACGCTGGCCGAGCGGGCCGACTCGATCTTCGCTATTCGTCAGGTCGCGCGGGAGTACGGCGGCATCCAGGAAGTGATCGTGCAGAATTTCCGGGCCAAAGCCGACACCAAGATGCGCGGCGTGCCAGATGCTGAGATCGCCGACCTGGCGGCTACCATCGCGGTCACCAGGCTGGTGCTCGGCCCGTCCGCGCGGATCCAGGCGCCGCCGAACCTCATCGGCGACGAGTATCGGCTCATCCTGTCGGCCGGCATCGACGACTGGGGCGGGGTCTCGCCACTGACGCCTGACCACGTCAACCCGGAGCGGCCATGGCCGCAGATCGATGACCTGGCCGCGCGGACAGCGGCGGGCGGCTTCGAACTCGCCGAGCGGCTGACGATCTATCCGGGCTACATCCGCGAGCCGTGGCTCGATCCGCGCCTGTCAGCGCACGTGGCTGCCCTGGCGGACCCCGTCACCGGGCTCGCCCGCGAGGATGCACGGCCGAGCGGGCTGCCGTGGCAAGAGCCGGACGGCGGATGGGCCAATGATGGGACGTGGAGCGCGACGGGGCGGACGGACCTGTTCACCTCGATCGACAGCGTTGGCAGGACGAGCGACAGGCGGGATGACTTCGCCGAGGTCTACGGCGACTGGGATGAGGTCGGAGCGCGCATCGACCCGGCGGCCCGGAAGGACGCAGTATCCCGGCCCGGCGGCAAGGCGCCAGCCGAGGTGCTCGCCGCGCTGCGTAGCGCAGAGCGCAATCCGGCCGGGATCAGCGACGCGGAGGCGCTCGCGCTGCTGGACGCCGACGGCCCCGAGCTTGAGGCGCTGGCGGCACTGGCCGACGACCTGCGGCGGCGGGCAGTTGGCGACGACGTCACGTACGTGGTCACCCGGAACATCAACTTCACGAACGTCTGCTACACCGGCTGCCGGTTCTGCGCGTTCGCGCAGCGGCGCACGGACGCCGACGCGTACACGCTCTCCATGGAACAGATCGGTGACCGCGCCGTCGAGGCATGGGACGCGGGCGCGACCGAAGTGTGCATGCAGGGGGGCATCCATCCTGACCTGCCCGGAACGGCTTACTTCGATATCGCGGCCGAGGTCAAGCGGCGGTGTCCGGACATGCATGTGCACGCGTTCTCACCGATGGAAGTAATGAACGGCGCGTCGCGTACAGGCCTGCCGGTACGTGAGTGGCTCATCCGGGCACGCGAGGCCGGCGTGGACTCGCTGCCGGGAACGGCGGCGGAGATCCTGGACGACGACGTTCGCTGGGTGCTGACCAAGGGCAAGCTGCCGGCGTCGGCCTGGATCGAGGTCATGACGACGGCTCACGAGCTCGGCATCCGGACAACGTCGACGATGATGTACGGGCACGTGGATACGCCCGCCCACTGGGTCGGGCACTTGCGGGTACTGCGCGGGATCCAGCAGCGCACCGGTGGGTTCACTGAGTTCGTGCTGCTGCCTTTCGTGCACGCGAGCTCACCGATCTATCTGGCCGGGATGGCGCGGCCTGGTCCGACCCGGCGCGAGAACAGGGCCGTGCACGCCCTGGCACGGATCATGCTGCATGGGGCAATCGACAACATTCAGTGCTCCTGGGTCAAGCTCGGCGCCGACGTATGCCAGGACGTTCTGTGCGGCGGCGTGAACGACCTGGGCGGCACCCTGATGGAGGAGACCATCAGCCGGATGGCCGGCTCTGAGAACGGTTCCTACAAGACAATCAGCCAGCTTGCCGATCTCGTGACGCCGACCGGACGGCCGCTTCGGCAGCGGACCACGCTCTACGGCGCGCCGACGGCTGACCGGATAGCGGCGGCCGCTGCCAGCGACGGCGTGTGCGCGTCGGTCCGCGGTCCGCGGGCGCCGCTGCCGTTGCTGCCAGCCTGACCGCCGCCCGGTGCCGTCAGGCGGCGTCACGGACTCGTGCTCGCCGCTATGCGCTAATACGGGCGAGCCGCTGTCGCGAACGCGCCCCAGACGACCTTGCCCCGCTCGTTCGGCGCGGCGCACCAGCCCCAGTGATCGCTGAGCGACGAGACCACCAGCAGCCCACGTCCCGACTCGTCCTGCCAGTCAGGTTCGCGCAGCTCGGGAATCTCACTGCTCGGATCCGCGATCGCGCACACGATGTGAGAGCCAGGATGCAGCAGGCCGACCTTGATAGGCCACGGCGACATTGTCGAAGCGGCGAGCTCCGCCTGCGGCACGGCATGCCGTATAGCGTTGGTCAGCAGCTCCGTGACGACGGCCGCGACGTCGTCAGCCCGATCGCGGACACCCCACTTCTGCATCGTCAGGAACGTAAAGCTCCGCGCGGCCGCGATCGCGTACGAGGCCGGGACCGGCGTGTGGGTGGCTACCCTCGGCATCGAGGTCCAGCTCCCGTCCAGACCGCCTTGCGGGCATGGCCAGTCGCGACACGAACGCCACGCCGTTCGTACGGCCGACTCCAGCCACCGCCAGTCAACAGCGCGGGCCGGCGCTAATGCGGCTGAGCGCGTCGTCATCGCAGGTCCAAGTGGCTAGCTGACACACGGAACCGAAAAAATATGGCGCTAATGGCCATATCCTGCCTCATGCACAAGTCAGCCGCAACCTTCATCTGCACGTGCATTTGCATTGTTAACACGCGACGTGCGCGCTAGGCTACTGCCGTTCTGTGCACGTGCACGTGCATATGCAATCACAAGGACGGCTTGCTTGGTCATAGCATCCGCGGTACCGCACCGCACACCGTGACCGGCAGAGCCGCTGCCTATCTCAGCCGGGAGACTTGATGCAGATCACGAATGGCATGTCGGCGTGCGACCTGGGTTCGGTGGAATGGCGCAAGAGCAGCGCGAGCAACCCGAGCGGCAACTGCGTGGAGGTCGCCGCGCTGGCCGACGGGGGAGTCGCGGTGCGGAACTCGCGGCACCCAGACGGTCCGGCGCTTGTCTATACACGCGGTGAGGTGGCCGCCTTCATGGTTGGTGTGCGGAATGGCGAGTTTGACGACCTCGCCCTGTAATCGCGCCGGTGTGAAAATGTGAAAAAGGCCGACCGCGGTCGTGCGGATAGCCCTCGTACTAGGTGATACCGTGCTGTGAGCGAGCAGTGCGGGCGAGCCATTGTCTGGCCTCGGCGTTGACGCGAGCTGCGCGCTCGGCACAGCGGGAGCACGGAATAGCAGGTGGGGCGCGGTGCCGCGCTCCGCCGTGTTGCGCGGGAGCAGAAGGTGAGTGCAGTTCAGCAGCCTGGGGAGGAGCCTCAGGACGAGCTGAGCTCGGAGGTGATCAGCGGCCCTACGGTGCTGCGGATCCTCCTGGGTGGGCAGCTGCGCAGGCTGCGCGAGGCTGCGGGTATCAGCCCCGACAAGGCCGGATACGAGATCCGGGCATCGCGTTCCAAGATCAGCCGCGTCGAGCACGGACGGGTGAGCTTCAAGGAACGCGATGTGGCCGACCTGCTCACCTTGTACGGCGTCACTGACGAGCACGAGCGACGGCGCATGCTCAACCTGGCCCAGCACGCCAACAGTCAGGGCTGGTGGTCGAGGTACGACGACGTGATGCCCGACTGGTTCGAGACTTACGTCGGCCTCGAGCAGGCGACGTCGCTGATCAGGACGTACGAGCTTCAGTTCGTACCGGGCCTGTTTCAGACGGAGGAGTACGCGCGGGCCGTCACCGTGCTCGGCCATCGGTCAGCCCTGGCCGAGGAGATCGACCGGCGCGTCGGCCTTCGGCTGCAGCGGCAGCAGATCCTGACCAGGCCGGATGCCACGCCGAGGGTCTGGGCAGTGATCGACGAGTCCGCGCTGCGGCGGCCGCTCGGCGGCCGGACCGTCATGCGCGCTCAGCTGAGCCGCCTGCTCGAGCTCACGGAATTGCCGCAAGTGACGCTTCAGGTGATGTCATTCGACCGCGGCGGCCATTCGGCGGCGGGCGGGTCGTTCTCCATTCTCCGGTTTGCCGAGCCTGAGCTGCCGGACATCGTCTACATCGAGCAGCTAACCGGTGCTCTGTACCTGGACAGGCTCGAAGAGGCCGACCACTACCGCGAGGTCATGAACAGCCTCAGCGCCGAAGCTGAGACTCCTGCCGAAAGCGCACGGCTGCTGAAGGCACTGCTAAACGAGATCTAGCCGCGCAGCAATAGGACCGCCGTGGCAGGTCGCGAGCAGTAACGATAATCTGCCGTCTAAATACGGCGATAGCGGGTCGCAGCCGACCGATGAAAGGGCAGCGTAATGGCCAGTGAAGGCGCAGCGGCAGCGAGTGGCACGGCGCCTCTGCCGGGTGACGCGCCGGCATTCGACACCAGCGTGGCGCACGTCGCGCGCGTGTACAACTACTGGCTCGGCGGCAAGGACAACTTCGCCGCGGACCGGGCAGCGGCGGAGCAGGCGATATCCGCGTTCCCTGACATCGTGCACTCAGCGCGCGCCAACCGTGCGTTCCTGCGCCGGGCGGTGACCTACCTGGCCGGCACGGCCGGCATCCGGCAGTTCCTCGACATCGGCACCGGCATCCCCAGCGCCAACAACACACACGAGGTGGCGCAGTCTGTGGCAGCGGACTGCCGGATCGTGTACGTCGACAACGACCCGGTGGTGCTCGCACACGCGCGGGCCCTGCTGACCAGCACACCTGAGGGAGCCACCGAGTACATCGACGCCGACCTCCGGAATGCCGAGCAGATCCTGGCCAAAGCCGGCGAGACGCTTGACTTCTCCCAACCCGTCGCGATCATGCTGATGGCGATTTTGCAGCACCTCAGCGACGAGCACGATCCCTACGCTGTCGTGGGCCAGCTCATGGCGGCGGTCCCGTCGGGTAGCTATCTCGCACTGTCGCACCCGGCCAGGGATATCCACGCGGCGGAGATGGCCGAGATGGCCAAGCGGCTGAACCAGATGATGGCCGAGAAGGTCACGTTCCGCAGCCAGTCCGAGGTGGCGCCGTTCTTCGCGGGACTTGAGCTCATCGAGCCTGGCATGACCAATGTCCCGGACTGGCGGCCCGAGTCCGACGAGGAGGCGGCCAGTCCGGCCGCGCTGTGGGCGGGCGTGGCCCGCAAGCCTTAGGAAGCGACAAACTACGAGGCGGCCCTGGAAGCGCGGCACCGACTAGCCGTGCTAGCGGCGGAGCGCTCGAGGCAGCAGGATAGCCGCGAGCGCGGCCGCGGCCAGCCCGCCGGTTCCGGCTACGATCAGCGTCACCCGCGGACTCGTGGCATCTAGCAGCAGCCCGCCGAGGATGTACGACAGGCCAGCGGCGACGCCGACAGCGCCGTAGAAGTTGCCGAAGACGCGGGCCCGTAGGCCGACCGGGACGACGCGCTGGATCAGCGTGTTGTGTCCCACGTCCATCGCCGCGATGCCGAGCCCGCGGATGACCTGGAAGCTGAGCGCGGCGAGTATGACGGCGGCCGTGCCGGTCAGCAGATTGCCGAGGCTGCTCACCGCGTATCCCGCCACGATGAGAAGCGGCAGCGCTAGTCGCGGACCGACCCGGGCCAGGAGCAGGAACCCGGCCAGCATGCCGAGGCCGGCGCCCGCGTAGACGAGGCTGGCTGCCGAGTTGCTGCCATGCAGCGTATGCCGGGCGAGAAAGACCAAGGCGACGTCGTCTACGGCGTTGAACAGCACGACGGCGCAGAAGATCAGCGTGATCATCCGCATCAGCTTGTCGCGCCAGAGATAGGCCAGGCCCGCGCGTGCGTCAGCGAGCACCGTTCCGGGACCGGAGCCGGCTGGGCTGTCTGCTGACCGGCCGCGTCCCGGCGAGCGCGCAGGCAGGGCCGGCAACCTGAGCAGCATCAAAGCCGATATCGCGAATGTGCCCGTGTCGAGCAGCAGCAAGTCGCGCACCGACAGCCAGGCCAGGAGCGCGGCGCCTGCCAGCGGAGCGAATCCGTCCATCCCGTTGGTCCCGAATCCGATGGCCGCGTTGCCGCGCTCGAGATCCGCATCCGGGACCAGGTCCGGCACGACCGAGCGCGATGCCGGCTGGAAGACGGCAGCGACACATGCCTGCAGCGCTACCAGAAGCAGCAGCAACGGCAGTCCAGGCAGCGCCAGCGCGATCACGGCAACGACCACGCCCTGGGCTAGCTCGCAGCCGACCATCACCGCGCGCTTGTCGAAGCGGTCGCTCACGGTACCCGCGAACGGGCTGAGCAGGCCGGGGACGAAGTCGCCAGCGATCAGCAGCAGCGCGACCGCCAGGCCGCTGCCGAAGTGCTCGGCCGTGTACAGCATCAGCGCGATGAGACCAACGCTGTCACCAGCGAAAGACAGCAGCCGCGCTGTCCACAGGTGCCGGAACGCCGGATTCGCGCGCAGCAGGCCCCGCACGCCCGGCCGGTCCGCCACCCCAGGCATGCCTGTGTCCGGCACTGGCGCGCTCCTCGGTCAGCTGAACCTGGCGGTAGCCCGCCAGCCGCGGAGCATATCCGCGGGAGGAGTGACCAGACGACAGATTATCTTCGGGCGACAGGCTTATCTTCGGGCGACGCTATCTTCGGGCAACATGCTTGTCCTCGGGCTAGAGGCGGCGGGTGAAGTCGTCCGGGTCGCGGCCGGGGCGGTCGGGGGCCGGGGCCGCGGGGTGGCCGACGCCTATGGCTCCCATGGGCTCGAAGGTTGACGGCAGGCCGAGTGCCTGCGCGGTGACTTCGCGGCAGAACAGCGTGCTGGAGATCCAGCAGGAGCCGAGGCCGTCGACCGCCAGGGAGACGAGCAGGTTTTCGATGGCAGCGCCCATGGCGACCAGGAACATAGCGCGCTCGGATGCGTTTCGCCGGGCGTCCGGGTACGTGTGCGCAGCGTCGGCCACGAGGCACGGCACGATGATCAGCGGCGCCTTGCGCAGCGGCTCGCCGCGCCGCACTCGGCCGGCAATCTGCTCGGGCGTAAATCCATCTCCGGCCAGGTCGCGCTTCCACGCAGCGAGCATGTCGTCGAGCAGGCGAGTCCTGGCTTCTTGTGATTCCAGCAGCGCGAACCGCCACGGCTGGCTGTGGTGCGGGGCTGGCGCGGTGATCGCGGCTGCGATGGCGCGCCGGACCGCATCAGGCGACACCGGCGCGGCCGTAAATTCCCGCACAGTCCGCCGGGCTGTCAGCACGTCTGCCGCGCCGAGCCGGAACATGTCTTCTGCGGCTGGCCGTATGATCGCGGCCGCGCCCGGCCCGGCGGAGTCCGTGACCAGGTCGGGGACGCCGCGGACGATCGCGACCGGTACACCGGTCGTCTTCTGCTTGATCAGGTCGGCAGCCGCTGCGATCTCGTCGGCCACCGCCGCCACGGTGACCTCCAGAAGGTTCCCGAAGGTGTCAGCCTGGCCGCGATGGTCGAGCAGGGGCTTGATTCCGGCTGCTCCGATCGCGGTGTCGGTCTGCCCGGCGCGCCATGGCCTGCCCATGGTGTCGGTGATGATCACGCCGAGCCGCGCGCCACAGCGCTCGCCGATGGCCTTGCGCAGCGCCTCGGCTGAGGCATCCGGGTCGACCGGCAGCAGGACGAGCGTGCCGGGCTCGGTATTCGACTCGTCGACCCCAGCGGCGGCCATCACTAGGCCGTGCCGGGTCTGGCTAATCGTGGTAGGACCGCGGCGCGCGACAACACGGACGGTCTCGGCCCTGATTGCCGCCTCGCGGTCACCCCTGACGACGCGGTCCTCGGCCTTGCTGACAATCTTCGAGGTGATCACCACGATGTCGCCGTCGAGCAGGCCCGGACCGGCGAGCGCCGCGTCCGCGATGAGTGCTGCCAGATCGGCCCCAGCTGTGATCTCGGGCAGCCCAGGCACTGGGAGGATCGTGAGCTCAGCCGGGCCGGAGGTGTAGTGCTGGCTCGTCACCGCCGTACCTCCAGCGCGAGATCGACGGCCGCCCTTGCTATCTCCGCGGACGCAGCGACGCTGGTCATGTACAGAGGGCGGCTCCGAACGACGATGCCTGTCAGTTCGGGAGCATCGACGGCGTCCTTGTCCTGGTCGTCGACCAGCCACCCGTCGAGCAGGTCCGCGCCAAAATGAGCCGCGACCGCGGTAGCGGACGTCTGCACGCCGATCGCGGCCAGGCATGCGTCAGCCATACCGCGCACCGGCGCGCCGCCGATGATGGGGGACACCCCGACGACGGTCTTGGCCCGCACCGCGTCGGCGATGCCGGGCACGGCGAGGATGACGCCAGTACTGACGACCGGATTGGACGGCGGGAAAAGCACGAAGTCGGCGGCCTCGATGGCCTCGAGCACGCCAGGGGCGGGTCTGGCCGCCGCGGCGCCGACGGCTTCGATCCGGCGCGCCGGTACTGCGGCATGCAGCCTGACCCACCACTCCTGGAAGTGAAGTTCCTGCACGCGGCCGTCCACCTCCACGGTTACGTGCGTGCGCACCGCATCATCCGACATCGGCAGCAGAGTGACGCCCGGCCGCCACCGCGTGCACAGCGCCACTGTCGCCTCAGACAGCGTGCGCCCTTCAGCAAGCAGTTGACTGCGCACGATGTGGGTAGCGATGTCGAGGTCGCCGAGGCCGAACCAGCCAGGTCCCGCCCCGTAGGCGGCGAGTTCGGATAGCACCACATGGCTCTCTCCTGCCCGGCCCCACCCTTGCTCTTCGCTGATGCCGCCGCCGAGGGTGTACATGACCGTGTCCAGATCCGGAGACACGTGCAAGCCGAAAGGTGAGAAGTCGTCGCCGGTGTTGCCGATCACGGTGACGTCGGCGTCCGGAACGGCCGCGCGCAAGCCGCGCAGGAACCTGGCGGCGCCGACCCCGCCGGCCAGAACTGTGATGCGCATGCACGAAAGTCTCGCAACTTCGATAGCCACTGCGCGCATTACCCCGCCGATTCGGGTGCTGCCACCGCGCACTGGCCGGCCGGGACGAGGGCCTGCTGACCCCGTTCCCGGAAAATATCGCTACGGACTTTCCCCTCATCCCAGGGCAACCAGGTGGCCTTTATCACGTATCTCCCTTGACGAGCAGCAAGACACGCGCGTGTAATTTCACTCATGTAATTCTCGCGCCGAAGCAGGGGGGCGGGAGCACGGGGAACTGACGCAGGGAGGTGTGCAGTGGCAGAGGTCATCGTCTCGCTGGTGCACGACGGGCTCGGCATCGGCGCGGATGATGCCGCGGAGCAGAGCTGGCAGGATCGCGCGCTGTGCGCGCAGACGGATCCGGAAGCCTTCTTCCCGGAGAAGGGCGGCTCGACCCGCGAGGCCAAGCGGGTGTGCCGAAGCTGCGAGGTCCGGGCGGAGTGCCTGGAGTACGCGCTTGGCCACGATGAGCGCTTCGGGATCTGGGGCGGTCTATCTGAGCGGGAACGGCGCAGACTGAAGCGACAGGCGGTCTAGTTCGGCGCCGGGTGCCAGGCGCCGGGCCCGGCTGGCACATCCTGTCTGGCCATCCGGCCGGTCGAGATTCGCGTATTGTTCACGGGTACCCCTACCAGGGCGGTCGGCACCTTATGCCGTCGGCCTGGCTAGCCAACCCCCGGACAGCAAGCGAATATCTTGTCGCCTACCGACTCGCATTCCCAGCACGTGGTGACCGCGGTGATCGTTGCCCACGATGGCGCCGCGTGGCTTCCGCGTCTGATGGAGTCGCTGAACGAGCAGACCAAGCCTGTCCAGCGCGTCGTTGCCGTCGACACGGGCAGTCGGGATCGCAGCGGCTCGGTGGTGGCGGCACTGCTCGGCCAGAGCGCTGTCTTCGGAATGGACCGGACGGCAGGGTATGCCGCGGCGGTCCGCCGTGCCGTCCAGCACAAGGCCGCGACCGCACCGGTGCCAGGCGGTCAGGCGGGGCGCGCGCACAGCGATCAGGTCGAGTGGCTCTGGCTGCTGCATGACGACTGCGAGCCAGCCGCCGACGCACTGGAGCAACTGCTGCGCGGCGCGGCCGAGACGCCGACCGCAGCCGTGCTCGGGCCGAAGCTCATGGACTGGACCGACCGGGACGTCATCGTCGAGGCAGGCCTGACCATCGACACGGCGGGTCGCCGCGTCACGGGCATCGAGCCGCGCGAGGTCGACCAGGGGCAACATGACGGCGACCGGGACACCCTTGCCGTGTCCAGCGCTGGCATGCTGGTCCGGCGCGACGTGTGGGAGCAAACGGGCGGCTTCGACCCCGGCATAACGCTGTTCGGCGAGGACGTGGATTTCTGCTGGCGGGTGCACGCCGCCGGCTATCGGGTCCGCGTCATCACCGATGCTGTGATCTTCCACGCTCAGGCCGCCACACGCGGGCGGCGTTCTATCTCGGTCGGGCGCCGCGCCCGCCTGCTTCAACGGCGCAATGGCCTGCTGACGCTGCTCGGTAACCTGCCGTTCGGCGCCATGATCATCTCACTGGTCGGCAACTTCCTGCTGTCGCTGGCGCGCACCGTCTTTTACCTTGTGGCCAAGCGGCCCGCCGCTGCGCTCGATGAATCCGCGGCCGTCTTGTCCATCGTCGGTCACCCGCTCAAGCTGGGCACTGCCCGGCGGCGCCGTGCTCGCGGCCGACGCGCCGCCTACAGCAGGCTACGCGCCGACTTGCCAGCGGGCCGCTCCATCCGGCGCGCGGCCGAGTTCGTCGCCACCGTGGTGGCCCGGCCGGCCCCGGGGGATCTGGCCGGGGCGCATCATGCCACGGACGACCCGACTGACGACGACTCGCTGCTCGTCGACACCGGGTTCCTGCAGCGCCTGCTGACTAGGCCGGGCGTCCTGCTGCTCCTCGCGCTGATCGTGATCGCTGCGGTCGCTGAACGCTCAGTGGTGACCAGCGGAACGCTGAGCGGCGGGGCCCTGCTGCCCGCGTGGGAAGGCGCGTCTGGGCTGTGGTCGGAGTTCCTGCGGGCCTACCACCCGACTGGAACTGGCTCGGGGAGCGTCGGGCCGCCTTATGTGGGGTTCGTGGCGCTGCTCGCTACGGTGCTGCTCGGCAAGGCCTGGCTGGCTATCAACGTCTTGCTGCTTGGCTGCGTGCCGTTGGCCGGCGTCACTGCGTTCCTAGCCCTGCGGCGCGTTACCAACTCGGTCGCCATCCGGATCTGGGCGGCGTCGTCCTATGCGCTGCTGCCGATCGCGTTCGGGGCCATCTCCGCAGGCCGGCTGGGCAGCGCGATCGCGTTTGCGCTGATCCCGCTGATTGGATTGCTCGCCGGGCGGATGTTCAGCCAGGCGCGGAAGGTGGCGCGGCGAGCCGCGTGGGCAACCGGGCTGGTGGTCACCGTAGGCGCCGCCTTTGTGCCGCTGCTGTGGCCGATCGCCGTTGCCGGCGCGGTCATCGCTGGGCTCGGGTTGCGGCGGCGTGGCCAGGCCCTGCTGCTCAACCTCGCAATCGTCGTGCTGACGCCGCTGCTCCTGCTGCTGCCGTGGCTGCTTCCGCTGCTCGAGCACCCCGCCAGGCTGCTCCTGGAAAGCGGCATCCAGCAGCCAGGGCTGGCGTCAGCCAGCCTGCCGGCCCGGTCGTTGCTGCTTCTGAGCCCAGGCGGTCCTGGCCTACCGCCGTACTGGGTGAGCGCGGCGCTGCTGCTGGCTGGGCTGGCCGCGCTTCTGGCGTCCCGGCGGCAGGTTCTGATCGTGTCCGGCTGGGTAGTCGCCGTCCTCGGATTCGCCGCGGGGCTGGTGGCCAGCCGCGTGACCGTCACCCCGGCTGGTGCCGCGCCTGTCGCCGCGTGGCCGGGCGTTGCTCTTGCCATCGCCGCTGCCGGATTGCTGCTCGCCGCAGCGGCCGCTGCGGATGGCCTCGGGCCGACGCTTGCGGCGGGCGGCCGTGCCGGCCTACGGCGGCTGACATCCGTGCGCGGGCTCGTGGTGACTATCCTGGCGCTCGCCGCCTGCACAGCGCCCGTGCTGGCCGCCGCTTACTGGGTCATGAACGGCGTCAGCGGTCCGATCGAGCCGGCGTCCGGCCAGGTCGTTCCATCGCTGGTGTCGAGCACGGGCGCGCCTGGTCGGCAACTGCGCACGCTGGTGCTGACATCGACCGGCGGCCATGTGTCGTTCCTTCTGCTGCGCGGCGGTAGCCCGCAGTTCGCCGACCCGGACCTGACCCCGCCGCCTGCTGCCCAGGCTGCGCTCGCCAAGGCTGTCGCTGCGCTGGTGGCGCCGAACGGCGGCGAGGCGGTCAACCAGAGCCAGCTGCTCGCCAGGTTCGACATCGGCTTCGTGCTCATGCGCGCACCAATCGATAGCGGTCTCGCCAGCGTGCTCAACGGCGTACCTGGCCTGACCGGCGTGAGCATCAGCCCGACGGGGCAGTTCGACTTGTGGCGGCTCACCGTGCCGCCATCGCGGGTGAGCGTGCTGGAGCCCGATGGCGCTGTGGTCCCCGTCGCGTCGGGACCGGTAGGCGTCGCAGGCGCGTCGGTGCCAGCAGCGGGCGGAATCGTGCTGCTAGCCGAGCCAGCCGGGGGCTGGTCGGCCTCGGTCAACGGGCACGCCCTGACCCCGGTCGCCTCGCCGGGCAGCAGCTGGGCCCAGGCATTCAAGCTGCCTCCCGGCGGCGGCATGCTGACGATCAGCAGAAGTGCCATCCTGCACGATCTGGTGATGGCGCTGGAGTTGCTCGCGTTCGCGGTCGTGGCGGCGCTCGCCCTGCCGGGAATCCGGACTGCGGCCGAGATCCAAGATGCGGCCCCGGCGGCCGGGTCGGCTGGCGGCCCCGATGACGAGGCCAGCCAGCTGGCTGAGAAGGCCGGCGACCGGGCGGGTGACCGCCATCGTGAGCGCGAGCCGGTCCTGGCAGGTGCCGGCCGCGTTGCGAGCGAGGCGCTAGCGGCTCAGCCGAGCGGCCAAGGCCTGGCTTCCGTGCCGGTCCGGGCTGGCGGCGCGGCGTATGCCAGCGGGCAGGTCCCGGCGGGCGTGACGGACGAGCATGATCCGGTGCAGCGATCGCAGCGGTCGGAGCGGGCTGGCCGGTCGGGGCGGAGCGCGAAGGCCGGCGGTTCCCGCCGCCAAAGCCTCGCCCGCGGGAAGAAACTCGGCCGCGGCGGACGCTTGGGTCGGCCTGGCCGCGGCGCTGGCAGTGGGCTGCCTGATCGCGACGACGCTCTTGAGGCTCCCGATGCTGGCACTGGTCGGCCTGGAGCGGTCGGGGGCGCCTGGGTCGACGGCGTCGTCGGTGCGACCGGCGCTGCTACCGAAGTCTTCGGCGCTGGAACTGGCGGAACCGCCGGAACTGCCGGGGCCATGCGCATTGGGCGGCCGCCGGGCGACGAGGAGCGGTCTGCTGGTCGGCGTGGCAGGCGCGCCCAGCCAGATCCGCTCTCGGCGACCGGCCAGCCGTACGGCGACGCGCCGGCTCACGGCGATCCGCGCTATGCCGGCTCGGCCGGCGGTGTGCCGCGCCGCAGGGCGCCGTCGCCGTCAGGCACGCCGTATGACGACCCTGACGGTGCTGGCCAGCCGGCGGGCCGGGACCCGTACACGGGCGCTGCTGAGGGCGCATCGCCGTCCGGGACCAGGTACCCGGACGCGGCTTATTACGACGAACCACCGGGGCCTGGGCCGTCCTACAATCGCGAGCCTGGTCGTCGCAGCGGTCCCGGCTACGACAGTGCTGCCGGTTACGACAGTGCTCCCGGCTACGGCAGTGCTCCCGGTTACGACAGTGCTCCCGGTTACGACAGTGCTTCGGGCCACAACAGTGGTCCCGGCTACGGCCGCCGCTACGACGGCGGTCCCGGTTACGGCAGTGGTCCCGGTTACGACAGTGGTCCCGGTTACGACAGTGGTCGCGGCTACGACAGCGGGCCGGGCCCTAGCTACGACCCTGGGACCGGCCATGCGGACGGGCCTCGGTACGCCAGCGACCCCGGTTACGCCGACCGGGCCGGTCCCACCGAGCGACCTGGCTATGACCGCGGCCATGGCTATGACCGCGGCCCTGGCTCTGCGGACGGGCCTGACTATGCAGGCGCGCCCGGCCACCGCTCGGGTACGCCCGGCTACCGTGACGAGCCCGAGTACGGCCGCGGTCAGTCCGGCCGCGGGCACTCGGCGTATGCAGATCCGAGCGCCTACCAGGGGCAGGGAGATTACCAGCCGGGATATGACCATTCGTCGGCAGGTGCGGGCGGCCAGAGCGGCGCTACCTGGGGCACAGATGACCCGTCCCCTGCGTGGCCGTCGTCGGGCGGTTGGTCGCCGGGCGAGCAGCACAGCTGGCCCGACCAAGACCAGGAGCCGTGGCCAGATGCAGGCGATGCGCTGGAATCCCTGCCACCCGGCGAAGTGCATCACGACTGGCCTGCCCGCGACGACGGTGCTGCCCGCGACGATAGGCGGGCCCGCGGCTGGCCCGCGCCTGGGCGGGACGGCGAGGAGGAGACGTGGTGAGCCGGTCACGGTATGGCCGACCGGTCTTCGCTGCGCTCGTCCTTGTCGCGCTGGCCGGGATCTACCTTGTGGCGGGCCGTGCTCACCCGGCTGCGGCTGCCAGGCAGACCGCCCAACATGCCGCCGCACCGAGCCGCGCCGCTGTCTCGAGCGCCGTGCGGGTCTGTCCGGCAGCCGGCTCCGTCGCTCCGACTACGGCAGCTGTCGCAGTGGCGGCGATGCCAGCCTCGGCGTCGGCGGGCAGCGCGGTGCTGACCCGGCTGACGCCAGGCGGCAGCGCCATAGCTGGCGCGGGCGTCGCCACTGACACGCGGCCTGGCGTCTTGCAGATCTCGAAAGTCGGTGCGGCTGCCCAGCTGAGTCGGGCCGAGCAGGCCGGGCAGCCCGGCTCGAGTCCGAGCGTCAGCACGAAGGCTGCCCGCGGCGGCGTGCAGGTCGAGGCGACCGGGGCCATGGCCCAGGGCCTCGAGGTCGAGCAGACAGGTCCCGGCGGACTGGTTACCGCCCAATGCGGCGCTCCGGGCACGAGCTTCTGGTTTGTCGGACCCGGCCAGGCGTCGGCCGGAACCATCGAGCTGTACCTGGCGAATACAGGCAGCCAGGCGGCCGATGCACAGGTGTCGGTAGTGTCGGACATCACGAAGGGTCCGCCACTGCTCGGGAACGCTGACAACGGCATCACAGTCCCGCCGCACAGCATGGTCGTCCAGTCACTCGGACAGCTGCTCCAGTCCTCCAAGGTCATCGCGCTTAACGTCACCACGAGCGTCGGCCAGGTGGTTGCGGCCGTCAGGGAGAGCAAGTCGGCGACCGCGAATGGTGAGTGGCTGCCTGCGACCGAGGCACCTGGGCGCCACCTGGTGATCCCTGGCATGTCGGGAGCCGCCGGGCCACGGAACCTCTACATTGCGGTGCCGGGCACTTCTCCGGCCCAGGTAAAGATCACTGCGGTCACCGCCAAGGGCTCCTACCAGCCCACCGGCGGTACTGGCATCGACTTGCTGGGTGGCTCGGCGCTCTCGATCCCACTGTCATCACTGGGCGGCGTCCCTGGTGCCATCAGCATCTCCTCGAGCGTGCCGGTCGTTGCCGTCCTCCTGGAGGCGGGCGGTCCGGCGGCCACGCCCGGCGCGCTCGCAGTCAGCGCGGGGCCTGTCGTGGAACAAGGCGTGGTAGCGGACAACCCCGCCGGATCCGCCGGGAAGACCGAACTTGTGCTGTCGGCACCGCGGCAGGCAGCAACCGTCAGGATCACGACGGCGACGGCGACCGTCGCGGCTGCGGGCCAATCGGGACGCGTGGTGCAGATTGCGGCTGGTTCGTCGGTGGTCGTGCCGGCGGCACCTACGGGGAGCAAGGCCAGCGAATTCTCGGTCGTCGTGACGCCACTGAGCGGCGGGCCGGTCTATGCGGGCCGTGTCATCAGCACCGGCGGCACGGTGCAGTCCGTCCTAGCGGTGCCAAGCTCGCCGACGTGGATTCCACTGCCTGGCGTGACCGACTCACTCTCGGCGATCCTGGGCGACTAAGGCGCGATCCTGCCGGGCTATTCCTCTGCCGGATAGCCAGGATCGACGGTCTGTGGGTCAACGCCGAGCCAATGCGCGAACTGCTCGACGATCACGTCGAGGATGAGCTCGGCCAGTTCCTCCTGGCCGTCGGCGCGAGCAAGTAGCGGTCGGCGGTACAGGACGATCCGCGCGGGTCTGTCGGGCAGCTCCGCCAACTCGGCGAGCTCGGTCAGGTCCGTTAGCCCGGACAGGTCACTCGACAGATTCCCGGCGGCTCCCGCGCCGCCTGGCGGCACAGATCCAGGCTCAAGCCGGGCGAGCGGTATCGGCTCTGGATCGTCATTGTCGGGGATGACCGGGGGGATCTCCTCGACGCCGAACTCGATCCCGGACAACTCGGCTTCCCATCGGGGCTCTAGCTGGGAGACGGCTAGCAGGACAAGATCGTCGAACCGCTCCGAGCGCGTCCGGTGCAGCGGTACGCCGGCTGGCACGAGTGAGCCCCGCAGCCCGCGGCCGTGCCGGTCACGCCGGCGAACCCGGCCCGCCCGCACACGGCCAATGCCGTCTCCGTCATGCACAGTAACTGAGCGTATCCCAGCCCTGAACCTCAAGTTTCGCCGCTGCGATCTGGCAGCCGGAGACACGATCGCGCAGTGTGCCCCGGGTGGTGGCGTTACCGTCTGGCGATCGATACCGTCAGCCGTTGTGAGCGACCATCACGACCCCAGAGGCTCCGGCGCGAACGTGCTGCATGCTGCCGGGTGCCAGCGTCCGCTCGGGGTGGGGGACAGTTGAGCGCTCGCCAGTGCTCCCGGCCGGCCTGCAAGCAGGTCGCCGTGTACACGCTGACTTACGTCTACCGCGACTCGACCGCTGTTCTCGGCCCCCTGGCTGCGTTTGTCGAACCGCATTGTTATGACCTGTGCAGCCGACATGCTGACCGGATGACGGCACCGCGCGGCTGGGATGTCGTCCGCCTCCCAGTCGGAGATCCGCCCGACGAGGCCGCCGTGGCTGACGACCTGGAGGCGCTCGCCAACGCCGTGCGCGAGGCTACCTCGCCGCGTACGCCCGCCGAGCCCACCGGCCAAGGCGTCGAGGTCGGCCGCCGTGGCCACTTGCGGGTCCTGCGGTCGGCGCCAACCGACGGCGGGCGGCTGCGGTAGGCTCAGCAAGGATGATCTTGGCGCTGGCCCAGCGGGCTCCAGACCCCGCCGACAGCAAATTCGCGGCCGTGCCCAGCGACGGCCGCGTTCCTGCCCCTGGCGGGATCATGGTTGCGGCTTTGCGTAGGGTGCACCGGTAAGATCCTGATGCTCGGGAGCGAGCAGGACCCGGCAACCACAGCGACTGGAGATAGCAATGAAGATCGATAGCTGGCTGCTCGAGATCCTGGCCTGCCCGAAGTGCCACTCGCCGCTCAGGGCGGACGAGGCTGCCAGCGAGCTCGTATGCACGAGCGCCGATTGCGGCCTGGCGTACCCGGTGCGCGATGACATTCCGGTGCTGCTGATCGACGAGGCGCGCGACCCGGCGGCTGGCGACTCACGGGAGTGAGGATCCATCGCCACCAGCGGGGCACCGGCCTCCGCGGGCCAGCACGGCGGCGGCAAGCGCGCCGTCATTGCCGCGCTAGCGGCCAACCTCGGCATCGCGGTCACGAAGTTCGTGGCCTTCGTCATCACCGGATCCGCTTCACTGCTTGCCGAGAGCGTGCATTCGGTGGCCGACTCCGGCAACCAGGCCCTGCTCTTGCTCGGCCGCAACCGGGCTCGCCAGGAGGAGACTGAAGAGCACCAATTCGGCTTCGGTGCGGAGCGCTACTTCTATGCGTTCATCGTGGCGCTTGTGCTGTTCACCGTCGGGGCGCTGTTCTCTGTCTACGAGGGCGTCGAGCGAATCAGGCACCCTGGGCACCTGACCTCGCCAGTGGTCGCGTTCATCGTCCTCGGTATCGCCTTCGTGCTTGAGAGCTTCTCGCTGCGGACCGCGATTAAGGAGTCGAACCGCGCCCGCGGGCGGGCCGGGTGGCACAGCTTCATCCGCCGCGCCAAGGCACCCGAGCTTCCGGCTGTCCTGCTAGAGGACGTCGCAGCACTCAGCGGCCTAGTGCTGGCGCTAATCGGCGTGTCACTCGCCACGGTCACCCACAACGATGCCTGGGACGGAGCCGGCTCGGTGGGCATCGGCGTGCTCCTTGCTATCGTCGCCGTCGTCCTGGCGACCGAGATGAAGAGCCTGCTGATCGGTGAGTCGGCCAATGCCGACGTCGAAGCGGCAATCGTGGCCGCGATCGAGGCCGGCCCGGAGGTCGAACGAGTCATTCACCTGCGAACGCTCCACGTCGGACCGGACACGCTCCTCGTCGCGGCCAAGATCGGCGTGCTGCACGACGACACCGCGGCCAGCATCGCGGCCGGAATCGACGCCGCTGAGCGTCGGATCCGAACGGCCGTCCCGATCGCCGAGCTCATCTTCCTTGAGCCCGACATCTACCAGGCGGGCCGCGCCGATCCAGCCGATCCGGCGGTCAGGGCAGCGCGGCGGCGCTCACGGCGGGGGAGGCTGCGGTTAGCTGTTTGGACAGCGCGCCGACGGCCGCGTTCCTAGCCGCCGAAGCCGACCATCCAGGTCGGCTGGATCCTGGCGTAGACGATGTCCGGGCCCCAGCTCGATGGCGATGAGCCGTAATTCGCGATCAGATGCTGCTCGACCCACGGCCTGTCCGGGTGCTCGATGGCCAGGAGCTCGACGATCCCGTGGGTGAATACGCCGAACGAGTCGCCTTCGAGGTACGCAGCGCTCACCTGCGGTCGGCTGCGCATGTCGGCCGCCTTGACCGACGTCCCACTAGTCGTGAATACCCAGCGTCCGCGCAGCAGGTGACCGTCGACGGCGCTGATGCGAGGCCGGGCGCCTGCGCTGACCGTGGCGAGGGCAAGCGTGCGCATGCCAGTCAGCCGCTGGACAAGGTCGGCCGCCGATACTGCCCGGTCCGGCCTGATGATCGACTGGAGGTGCTCGCTGGCACCGGTCCGCGAACTGTCGAGTAACTGCTGAAGCTCGGCGATGTCGGCTTCATCTTCCTTCACTGCGCACCTCCGGACCTAGGACTATCACCTGGCGCCGCCAACATGCCGCTGTCCCGGAGAACGCTCAGGTCGGTGTCTCGCAGCGCATTGGCGCGCAGGTCCGGGTTCAGCGCCACCGCTTCTGTCAGAGCGGCGGCGGCGGCATCGACGAACCCGGCGCCCGCCTGCGCGCATGCCAGGTTGTAGGCGGCCATGCCGCGTGCGGCAGCAGGCACGCCCAGGTACTCAGCTGTCGCGACAGCATGCTGGGCGAACGCCACTGCATCGGCTGGCTGCTCGTGGCGCATGTAATACTCTCCGAGGTGCCCGGCCGGGTGCCAGAACCCGCGCACGATGATCTGGAGCCACAGCTGCCTGCCGCGCAGCCACGGGTTCCTGGCGGGCTCCACTAGATCCTCCTGGCTGATCAGGCGCACTTCCTCAGCTAGCTCTCCGGCGACGCGCCAGCTGTCACGTGCGACGGCGTCCGCTGGCTGGGCCGCGAGCTCGGCATACACCGCGGCCGACTGGTGATCAACCTCCGGGAACTCTCGCGGCGCCTGCCCGCAGCGGACGGCACGCAGCCGCTGTACCTGCTGGCGCCGGAACTCGGTGTTGTGTGCCACTACCGGCAGCGCGGCCCAAAGCTGCGGGCTCCCGGAGATCGCCGGTGCCGACAGTTCTAGCTCGGCGAGTAGTACCTGCTCCGCGGCCGCGGCGGCACCGATCAGTCCCGTAACGGCGGTGCGCAAGCCGGAGATGCGCACGTCGGCAGCTCGCGACGCGTCCGTGCCGCTCACGCTTGGTCCTCGGCCGCGCACTGGCTCCGTGCCTCGCCCGGCTTGGCGGCGATGAACATGAGGACGTCTTTTAGGATCACCGTGATGTTCCCGAAGCCGACCGTCTGGAGGCGGCTGAGCACCGAGGCCGGGTCGACGGGATTGTAGGTGTCGTCGGCGTGAAAGTGATGCAGGTCGCTGCTGCCCAGGCTGTCGGATCCGAGCAGGACGCCGCCAGGCCGTAGCACGCGGCACGCTTCCGCCAGGATCCTGTTCTGCAAGGCGAGCGTCGGCACGTGATGCAGCATCGTGAAGCAGCCGACGGAGTCGAAGCAGGCCTCCGGATAGCTCAGCTCAGTCGCGCTGCCGGTGACTATCTCGACGTTGGCGTCGGCGTACCGGGCAGCGAGCAGCGCGGCCGCGGCCTCGTCGACCTCGATTGCCGTCAGCTTGCGGACGCGGGTGCGCAGCCACTCGGTCGCCGCGCCCGGCCCCGGCCCGATCTCGAGCATCTGACCGCCGAGGTCGATATCTCTGGTCAGCGTCGGAAGGACCGCTGTCTGGATGTGCTCCGCCCACTCCGGGCTCGTGCACACTCTCGCGTGATTCTCGTTCATGGCTACGACGCTAGGAATTCCGGCGGCGCCGGTATAGGGCGTAGGCTGCCAAGCTGTGTCGCAGGACGGACATGACCTGAGCAACTGCGCCGACAACTATTGCGCCGCCGACGACATGTTCCCGACGGCTTCGGTGGTCGTGGCGACGTTTCCTATGCCAGCCGGACTCGTCTTCGACTGGCACACGCACCTCGATCACCAGTTGGCGTGGGCCGCGAGCGGCGTGCTGACCGTCCGGACGCAGCAATCGGCCTGGGTCTTGCCGCCCACGCGGGCGCTCTGGATACCTGCGGGTTTGCGACACGAGACGCTTTCGGCAGGAACGGCAACGATGCGCTCCGCCTACGTCCGGCCTGCGCGGTGCTTGATCGACTGGACCGAGCCGACCCCGGTCTCGGCAAGTCCGCTGCTGGCCGAGCTGATCGACTACCTGGCCGACCCTGATCTGGAGGCCGACCGCCGGGCCCATGCCGAGGCTGTCCTCGTCGACCTGCTGCACCCGGTCGCGATGACGACGATCGAAGTCCGCATGCCAGTCGACGACCGGGCCAGCAAGGTCGCGGACGCGATTGCCGCCGACCCTGCCGACGGCAGGACGCTCGCCGAGTGGGGCCACGACGTCGGCGCCAGCGAGCGCACGCTTGCCAGGGCGTTCCTCGCCGAGACGGGCGTCAGCTTCGGCCGCTGGCGCACGTTGCTGCGAGTGCAGACGGCGCTCGCGGCACTGGCGCAGGGCGAGCCGGTCGGCAATGTGGCGCGGCACGTCGGCTATGACTCTGACAGCGCGTTTGTTCAGGCGTTTCGGCGCGAGACCGGTGTCACGCCTGCCGCGTACTTCCGCCTGGGCGCCTGACTGGTCCGCCGGTCATGGGCTGGCTGAGGAGCCGGAGCGCGCGCTCCTGCTCGAAGTCGAGCGCGCGGGCAGGCGGCGGCTGGATCCGGCCGATTCGCCGCCCGAGCTCGGCCACCTCGGCCCGGACCCGCGGGTCGGCCAGCACCCGGATGCCGAAAGCCAGCGCGACCGGGCTGATGTCATAGCGCCGCTCCAGGGAGAGGCCGAGCGCAACCGCGGCCAGGTCGGCGTCGGAGAACTGCCGGTGCGCGCCCGCCCGCTCTAGCTGGCGATCAGGCGGTCGCGCGACGACTCGGCGACGAACCGGGCGCAGCGCCGGGAGCAGGCCGAGCGACTCCCGGTATCTGAGCATCCTGGGCGTCAGGTCGAGCCGCCGGGCCGCTTCCGTGATCCGCATAGTGCTAATCTTACAAGTTGTTGTCAGAATTGATCGACTGAGCGTGCTATGGGTACGCCATCTGCCGTACCGTCGTGCTGTGGCGCCGCATCGGGGCCGGATACCGGTGATCTCGCACGCGACCGAGTCGCTCGAGACCAAGTAGCAAGAATTCGAGGAGCCTGCATGCCCGCAGAGACAGTCCCGTTCAAGGTTGCCGATCTGTCGCTGGCCGACTTCGGCCGCCGCGAGATCAGGCTGGCCGAGCACGAGATGCCTGGCCTGATGGCCGTTCGCGCCGAGTGGGCTGCCTCCCAGCCGCTCGCGGGCGCCCGCGTCACGGGCTCGCTGCACATGACCGTGCAGACCGCCGTCCTGATCGAGACGCTGGTCGCCATCGGCGCGCAGGTGCGCTGGGCATCCTGCAACATCTTCTCCACCCAGGATCACGCCGCGGCCGCGGTCGCGGTCGGTCCTGACGGCACGCCCGCGGACCCGAAGGGCATTCCGGTATTCGCCTGGAAAGGCGAGACGCTGGAAGAGTACTGGTGGTGCACGGAGCAGGCCCTCACCTGGCCGGGTGAGGCCGGACCGAACATGCTGCTCGACGACGGCGGCGACGCAACGCTGCTCGTTCACAAGGGCGCCGACTTCGAAGCCGTTGGCGCAGTGCCGGCCGCCAAGGACGACGACGCAGAGGAATGGCGCGTGATCCTGTCTGTCCTGGCGAACTCGCTTGCGCAGTCGCCAGGCAAGTGGACCGCGATGGCGGCCGAGATCAAGGGTGTCACCGAGGAGACCACAACGGGCGTGCACCGGCTGTACGAGATGGCCAAGGACGGCACCCTGAGGTTCCCGGCCATCAACGTCAACGACTCGGTGACCAAGTCGAAGTTCGACAACAAGTATGGCTGCCGGCATTCGCTGGTCGACGGAATTAACCGGGCGACGGACGTGCTGATCGGCGGCAAAGTCGCTGTCATCTGCGGTTACGGAGATGTGGGCAAGGGCTGCGCCGAGTCGCTGCGCGGCCAGGGCGCGCGCGTGATCGTCACCGAGATCGACCCCATCTGCGCCCTGCAGGCGGCGATGGACGGCTACCAGGTCGCGCGGCTGGAGGACGTGGTCGGTACCGCCGACATCTTCGTCAGCGCGACCGGGAACTTCCACATCATCACGGCCGAGCACATGAGCCAGATGAAGCACCAGGCGATCGTTGGCAACATCGGCCATTTTGACAACGAGATCGACATGGCGGGCTTGTCCCGGCTACCTGGCGTCAAGCGCACGACCATCAAGCCCCAGGTCGACGAGTGGACGTTCCCGGACGGGCACGCTGTGATCATCCTGTCCGAGGGCCGGCTGCTGAATCTGGGCAACGCGACCGGTCACCCGAGCTTCGTGATGTCCAACAGCTTCACCAACCAGGTCATCGCCCAGGTTGAGCTGTTCACCAAGGCCGAGGACTACCCGCTCGGCGTGCATGTGCTGCCAAAGGACCTCGACGAGAAGGTCGCGCGGCTGCACCTGGACGCGCTCGGTGTCCGTCTTACCGTCCTGACCAAGGAGCAGGCCGCCTACATCGGCGTCCCGGTCGATGGCCCGTATAAGTCCGACCACTACCGGTACTGACCGGCCACGGGAGGCCTCTCAGGGGGCCTCGGCGGGTCGTCTCAGCGGGCTTGCACCACCGTCCGACATCGCCGATCCCGGGCTGGCGCTTGCTGGTCAGCCCGGGATCGCGTGGGCTGAGCGCGCGATGCCGGTCCTCGGCATGTTGCGGGCGTCGTTCGCCAGCCAGCAGCCCTTCGCCGGCCTCACAATCGCGTGCTGCCTCCACGTTACGGCCGAGACCGCCGTTCTGGTCAGGACCCTGACGGCTGGCGGCGCCCGCGTACACCTAGCCGCGTCGAACCCGCTGTCCACCCAGGACGACATCGCGGCCGCGATGGCAGCCGCACCGGGCGTCACCGTGCAGGCACGCTCAGGCGTGGGCCGCGACGCGTACTACGAGCACATCGACCGGGTCCTGGACAGTGGCCCGGATCTAGTCATGGATGACGGCGGTGACCTCGTCAACGCACTGCATGAGGCTCGCGCTGAGCTTGTCGCTGGCGTTCGCGGCGGCTGCGAGGCGACGTCCACGGGGGCGGCCAGGCTACGCCGGATGGCTGCCGCCGGGTCGCTCGGCTTCCCGATGATCGCAGCCGAGCTATCAGCGATCACGCGGATGATCGATCACAAGTACGGCACCGGTCAGTCAGTCCTGGACGGCATCCTGCGTGCGACCAACACGCTCGTCGCGGGCAAGACCGTCGTCGTCGCCGGCTTTGGCCCCTGCGGATCCGGGGTCGCCGAGCGCGCCCGCGGACTCGGCGCCCAGGTGCTGGTCACCGAGGTAGATCCGGTGCGCGCGCTTGAGGCCATCATGCAGGGCTTCCGCGTGATGCCGATGAGCGCCGCGGCCCCGCTCGGCGAGATGGTCATTACCGCGACCGGCTCACGCGAGGTCATCGGCGCCGCTGAGCTCGCTGCCCTGCCGGACGGCGCCATGCTGGCGAACGCTGGCCACTTCGACGTGGAGATCGACGTCGCAGCGCTCACTGACCTCGCTATCGAGGTACATCCGGGAGTGCGGCCGCACGCGGACGAGTATGTCCTGGCCGACGGTAAGCGGCTCATCCTGCTGGCGGAAGGCCGGGTCGTCAACCTCGTCGCGGCCGAGGGCAACCCGGCGGCCGTCATGGACACGTCGTTCGCCGTACAGGCGCTCGCGCTGGCGTGGCTGGCCAGCGACTCCGCCCAACCGAGTGGGCGGGCAGGCCTCGTCCTCGACGTGCCTGCCCTCATTGACGCGCAGGTCGCCGGGCTCACGCTGGCGTCTCTCGGCACGCGCATCGACGAGCTGACTGGCGCGCAGCAGCGTTACCGGGAGTCCTGGCGGCAGGGTTCCTAGGCCGGCGGTGCGAACAGGGGCTTGCTCGGCTCGGGCGGCGTCGCCTCGCCAGGCGCTGTCGGAGGCGCTGTCGGCGGAGACGCTGGCGCTGGCGGTTGAGCGGCCGCCGCGGCGGGTGATCCAGGCGCTGGCGCCGTCTGCGCGGGAGCCGTGTGGGCAGGTGCTGCAGGTACAGACGGTGACGGCCCAGGCTGCAATGCACCGAAGCTGGCCTGCTCGCCCGAGCGCCTGACGGCGAGGACGGCCGCCAGATACGCGGCAGGCGGTGTCCCAACTGGTGGCGGGGGGCTGACCTGCGCGGCGACGGCGTTGGCCAGATGGACGCCGAGCGCGTCCCTGGCCTGCGGGCTCAGCTCAGCGAAGCGGCGCAGGTAACTGCCGGCAGCCTCCGCCGTCTGGTCGGAGAGTCGGGCGACCTGAAGCGTCTGGGCCCAGCCGGCCAGCGGCGGGGGCACTACGGCGAACACGTAGGGCAGCGCCTGCCTCGCTGGGGCGCGCTCCTGTATCACGTACGTGCCAGCAAAGATGTCGCCGACGCGTTTGCCGCGTCCTGACACGATCGCCGTGATCAGCCCGACCGGCGCAAGCAGTACACTCCAGATCTCGAACAGGCCGACCAGCGCTCGCACCAGTGCCTGCCGGAATCGCACCGGGCTGCCGTCGTCGCCGACGACACGGATGCCAAGCGCCATCTTGCCGAGCGTCTTGCCGCGGCTCAGTGTCTCGAATGTCGTCGGGTACGCGACCAGCACCACAACGTCAGCTGTCACCACCTCGGCCGCGATGTAGTCGCTGCTGATAGCTGCCGAGGCCGCCACGATCGCGACGGTAACGATGACTAGCAGCGTGATCTGCACGAGCATGTCCAGGAGCAGCGCGGCGATGCGACTCGGGAAGTTCGCCACCGGCAGTTCGAGCGCGACAGCCTCGCCCGTGACGACGTCGCTCATGTCCGCTCCTCGTGCATCCGCGGATTATCCCGCGGCAAGCTCACTTCACGCAGGCTCATCCGGCGCCCGCGCATTCTCCCAGGCTCTTCGCGCGGAGCGCAGATATCGGGCAACATTACCCAGGTCGGGCAGTAGTCTCCTGAACGTGGACGTGGATGCCTTCACCGCGGCGCACCAAGCCGAGTGGGACCGGCTGGCGTCGCTGGTCAGGCACCGGCGGCGACTGACCGGAGATGAAGTCGACGAGCTGGTGGCGAGCTACCGGCGTACCGCGACGCACCTGTCCGTGCTGCGTAGTGCCGGCCACGATCCGGCCCTGACCGCGCGCTTGTCCGGCCTGCTCGCGCGCGCCCGGGCGGCCGTCACCGGCGCACACACGCCTTCGTGGCGTTCGGTCGGAGAGTTCTTTGGCGTGGCCTTCCCAGCGACGGCGTACCGGGCGCGGTGGTGGTGGCTCGCTGTCGCGGTCGGCTCGATTCTGGTCGCGCTCATCTCAGGCCGGTGGGTCGCCGCGTCGCCGGCCGTCCAGTCCAGCCTCGTGTCGCACTCGCAGGTGGCGAGCCTGGTCAACCACCAGTTCCGGGCGTACTACTCGCAGGACACTGCCTCGGCCTTCGCGCTGAAGGTCTGGACCAACAACGTCTGGGTCGCCGCTGAGACGCTGATACTCGGGGCGTTCCTCGGGATCGGCACGATCTACGTCCTGCTCCTCAACGCCCTGAACCTTGGCGTCGACGGGGGTCTCATGATCGGCCATGGCAAGGCCTTCGAGTTCTTCACGCTGATACTGCCGCATGGGATGCTGGAGCTGTCGGCGGTGTTCCTGGCGGCGGCGGCCGGCCTTCGGATGGGCTGGGCCGTCATCGATCCCGGCCCGCGCCCGCGTATCCAGGCGCTGGCCGAGGAAGGCCGCGCGACGGTGACAGTCGTTCTTGGACTTGTCGTGGTGCTGGCGACGTCCGGCGCAATCGAGGCGTTCGTCACGCCGTCCTCGCTGCCGCCTTGGGCCCGCATCGGCATCGGCGCCGTCGCCGAGGCCGGCTTCCTGGCGTATGTGATCGTGGCTGGTCGGCGCGCGCGGCGGCTGGGGTTGTCGGCCGACGTAGCGGACGCACCTCAGCACGCACCGGTGGTTGGCTAGAGCCTGCCCGCCGCCTTCAGCGTCAGGTATGCGTCGGCGAGCGCGGGAGCAAGCTGGTCCGGCGGCGCATCGACGACGTCGACTCCGCGCCGGGTCAGTAGCGCCGCGACCCTGGCCCGATCAGCCTGAGCGCGCTCTGCAGCTGCCGCCTGATACACGGCTGTCGCGTCGCCGCGCGCGGACGCGAGCTCGGCCATGCGCGGGTCCGCGGTCGCGGCGACCAGGAGTCGGTAACGGCTGGCCAGGAGAGCGATCCTCGGCAACAGACCGAGCTCGAGCGCCGCCGAGTTGAGGTCGGTGAGCAGGACGACCAGGCACCGCTGCCGGGCGGTCGCCAGCAGAGTGCTTGCCATCAGGCCGCCGTCAGACTCGCTTAGCTCGGGATCGAGCAGGGCCATCGCATCGGTCATCATCGGCAGGACATCGTTACGGCTGGCGCCGACCACTCTCGCGCGAACGATCCGGTCGACTGCAATCAGGTCCACGCGATCACCGGCGCGCGCCGCGAGTGCCGCGAGGAGCAGCGCGGCATCCATCGCCGCGTCGAGCCGTGGCACGCCCGCCACCCGGCCGGCCGACGTGCGCCCGGTGTCGAGTACCAACACGACGCGCCGGTCGCGCTCGGGCCGCCACGTCCGGACCAGGACGTCGGAGCGCTTGGCCGACGACCGCCAGTCGATGGAGCGGACGTCGTCGCCGATCACGTACTCGCGGAGCGAGTCGAACTCGCTGCCCTGACCCCGGATCAGGCTCCGGTGCTGGCCGTCCAGCGTTCGCAGTCTGGCGAGTTTCTCTGGCAAATGCTTACGGCTCAGGAACGGGGGCAACACCCGGATTGTCCACGGCACCGCGCGGCCGGCCTGACGCGCCGCAAGCCCCAGCGGCCCCACGGATCGGACCGTTACCTTCCCGGCAGCCTTGTCGCCACGGCGCGTGGGCTCCATCACCGTGGTGACGGTGGCCCGGCCGCCGGCCGGGATCTCGATGTCGACCCGTCCGCTCGCGCCCAGGCTCGGCTGCCACGCGTCGCGGAGCAGGCCACGAACCCTCCGCCGGCCGGGGTTCGTGATCGTGAGCGTGGTGGCGCCATGCTCGCCGAGCATGATGCGCGTATCCCCGGTCCTTGACATCCGCAGCTGCCGGACACTGCCCGCCAGCGCGACGTCAACCACGATGACCGCCGCGATGAGGGCGTCAACGACGACCAGACCCGCGGCCGTGCGTAGCAGCACGGCGGCCAGCGTGCCGATGAGCGCGATCAGCGCCGCGCGTCCGGTGACTGCCATCGCGCTACCGAGGCACCGGGACCGACGACAGGACGCTCTCTAGCACGCCATCGGCCGTCGCGCCCGCCAGTTCTGCTTCCGGCCGGAGCTGGATCCGGTGCCGGAGGGACGGGCGGGCGAGCGTCTTGACGTCGTCTGGCGTCACGTAGTCGCGGCCAGACAGCCATGCCCACGCCCGGCTCGTCGCGAGCAGTGCCGTACCGCCCCGTGGGGAGACGCCAAGCTGGAGTGAGGCCGACTGGCGCGTACCGCGGCAGATGTCGACGATGTAGCCAGTGACCTCTGCGGAAACCCGGACCTGGGCCACGGCGGCGCGCGCCGACCGGAGGTCGGCGGCTGTCGCTACCTGCCGGATGCCTGCGGCGCTCAGGTCACGCGGGTCGAAGCCAGCCGCGTGCCGGGTCAGCACGTTTATCTCCGCCGCTCGGTCGGGCACGGTGACGGTCAGCTTCAGCAGGAACCTGTCCAGTTGAGCTTCCGGCAGCGGGTAAGTGCCCTCATACTCCACCGGATTCTGCGTCGCGGCGACGAGGAACGGCACGGGTAGCAGCCGCGGCGAACCCTCCACGGAGACCTGACGCTCCTCCATGGCCTCAAGCAGCGCCGCCTGGGTTTTCGGAGGAGTCCTGTTGATCTCGTCTGCGAGGAGCAGGTTGGTGAACACCGGGCCCTCGCGGTACTGGAACTCGGCCGTACGAGCGTCGTAGACGAGCGAGCCGGTCACGTCGCCCGGCATCAGGTCGGGCGTGAACTGCACGCGCTTGCTGTCGATGGCGAGCGCCGCCGCGAGAGCGCGCACGAGCAGCGTCTTGGCTACGCCTGGCACGCCTTCGAGCAGCACATGACCCTGGCAGAGCAGCGCCACGATGAGTCCGCTGACGACCGGGTCCTGTCCTACGACAGCTTTCCCGACCTCGTCGCGCACGGCGATGAGTGCCGCGCGCTCGGCCGACCCCGCGGCTTGCGCCACTAGCAGGTCAGTCGGCGCTCGCAGGTCAGTCGGCGCGAGCTGACTGGTCGGCACTGCTTGATCGGACGGCACTGCATGATCGGACGGCACTGCCTGATCGGACGGCACTGCCTGATCAACCCGCGCCGCTGGCCAGGCTTCATCACTGTGTGGACTGCTCACGTCATGCCTACCTCTCGCTCAAGTTGGTCAAGATCGCGGGCCAGGTTCACCAGCGCCTGGTCAGTGAGTGGTGCCGGGCCGTACAGAAGCTCGGATATCCGGGCCGCACCGGCGGCAGTGCGCTGGGCCAGGGCACCTACGACGGCTTCCCGTCCGGCGTCGGCCGGCAGGCCGACGGCAAGCTCGATGCGGCTGCGCACGGCACCGCGGAGCGCTTCGGCTGCCTGTGCCCTGGCGTGCCTGGCCTGGTAAAGACGGCCATGTCCCTCAGTCGTCTCGGCCGCGCGGACAACGACGGGAATCGGCTCGGCGACGAGCTGCCCGAGTCTGCGCGCGCGCCACGCCGCCGTGAGCACGGCCGCGATCACGAGCTGGATGGTCACTAGGTAGGCCGCGAGCGGCAGGAGACTGGCGAAGCTTCGAGGGCCCGCGCGAGCGCCTGCCGTCACGGTCGCGAAATCTGGCGCGAGCCAGACGATCCGACGGCTCGGCAGCAAGTTGATTGCGAGCGACGCGTTGCCCGCGATGGCGAGCTTGGCGTTGGTCAGCGGGGCACCGGTGCCGAGCACAGTGACCGTGCGGCCGCGGACCAGCACCTGTATCAGACTCGGTCCGGACGTGCCCGGATAGCACTCCTGCGCCACCGTACTTGGATTGGGCACGACCAGGTCCTCGCCGCCCATGTCCGCGGTGCCAGCAACGGTCGCGGCACGCAGGCGGCAGGTCGGCGCTCTGACCACGACGGACTCGGTGACCCCGACCATGCCAACGGGGCTTGCGACCGCGGCCAGCGCGACCGGGTCCGGTTCGACGAGCACCACGTTGGCCTGCACTCGGCCGAGGGCGGCGAGGTCTGCGGACGACAGCAAGCCCGGGCTGGTGATCACGAGCGTCGAGCCGCGGGTCGCCGCCCGCTCCGCGGCCGGGACAGAGTTAGCGGTGACCACCTGATGCCCGAGCCCTGTCAGGATGTCGGCGAGCGCATGCGTACCGGTCGCCGAGACCTCGTCCGGGTTCAGGTACGGGTTAAGGTTCGGGTCCGTCGGCGGCCGGTGCAAAGCCGCGATGCCTACGCCGCCGAGGACCACGATCACTCCGACAATCAGCCACGAGCGCCATCGGCGCCACCAGGCGCTGAAGTGTGGGCCGCCGATCACTGCGTGCGTTCCGCTGGTTCGGGCAGGGCAGCCGTCGTCGCCCTGAGCCGGACGTCGAGGTCACGGATGCGCCGGTAGCCCGCCTCGGTACCCGCCCGGCCGCCATAGCGGACGTCATCAAAGCGCCGGGCAGCGACGGTCAGCTCGCCGGCCTCGGCCGGGAATGCCGCGCTTGCCTCTAGCGCGAGCTCCATCGCGGTACGGGCGGGCCGGCGCAGCAGGACATCGCGCGCCTCGAGGTCAACGACGATGGCGCGGATCCGCTCGATGATCGCATCGCCGTAGTTCCCGCTCGCAGCGAGCCGCTCGGCGGCGTCGCGATAGTTTCCCGCCCCGCGCGGCGCGGCGTCGAGGACTGCGCGATCGGTGGCGCGCCTATTCATCCTGGTCGGGCCCAGCCAGTACATGACACCGGCGATGGCGGCAGCCACGGCCACTCCGAGCAGGATCAGGCCCCACCAGCTCGGGCTGCCTGACGGGCTCGTGTTCAGGAGTGATCCAAGCCAGTGCGTGAAGTCGTGCCACCACCTGGCCACCAGCGACGGTCGGTAGATGGCTCGCGCTAGCTCCTGACGCGCCAGCTGCTGGCCGCGCAGCCTGGTGATCGCTGGTCCGTGCCCGCCGGTCATCCCGCTACCACTCCGGCGGCCAGGTCACCAGGCGCTCGGGCTGCCCGGAGCGGCCGCGGGTGGCCGCCAGACGGCTGCGAACTCGTCACCTGTGAGCACGTGATTCTGGGCGGCTTCGCGGAGGATGAGGTCCAGGCCCTCGCGCCGCATCCTCAGGTCGAGATACAGGAGCACGTTCACGCCCGCGCTGATCGGTCTTGTGATGGTCGCGGCCAGGATCGACCCGATGGCGCCGATGACCAGGGCCGCCACCGAAGTCGTCGCCGCCGCGCCGAAGATTCCAGGTGACCCGCCGCCGATGATCGCCCCCAGGATCGTGAACGGGATCGACAGCACGGAAGCCGCGACGGTCACGATGATCCCCGTCAGGCCGAGGATGCCGAACAAGCGCCAGAAGCTGCCATGGGTGAGCTGCCAGGACCGCTTGATCGCCGACACGGGAGAGATGCCTTCCAGGACGACGGCCGGAAGCGTGAGGCTCAGGCGGATCACGAGCAGAACCTCGAAGACGGCAGAGCCGATCCAGCCGATTATGCCGATCGCGACGGCCGCTGGCGTGAGATGTAGTAGTGCCAGCACGACGACGGCCAGCGCGACCGGCACCAGCACCGCGACGCCGAGGAGCAAAAGCAGCACCGTCGCGCCGAGGACGGGGCCCACGCGTGCTATTCGCCAGGCATCGCCAAGGCCGGTCCTGCGGCCGAGTACACCCCGGCCGATGACAGCGCTGAGCATGCCAGTCAGCGCCGCGTTGAGCACCAGGCTGAGCAGGGCCGTGACCAGCACAAGGACGATCAGGACACCAAAGAACGAGCCGAAGGCGTGACTGAGCTGCTGCGAGGTCAGCGACTGGTTCCGCAGAGTGGTCTCGTCAGCTGCCAGCCGCGTCCGGTACGCGCCCTGGACGACAGTCGAGATGACCCCGGAGACGGTCGCGACGATGGCAGCGAGCCCGAAGGTGGCTGCCGGGTTGCGGCGGGCGAGCGTGACGGCGCCGTTCAGGACGTCACCGAGGGCCAGCGGCCGCAGCGGCACGCCGCCAGGGGCGGGCGCGGCGTTCCACCCGCCAGGACCTGGCGGGCCGTAACCCTGGCCATACCCGGCCTGCGGGTACGGCGGCAATCCTTGCTGGCCCGGCTGACCGGCTTGCCCCGGCTGACCAAATGGCGGATAGCCACCAGGCTGAGGTTGCTGGCCGAACGGCGGATAGCCACCAGGCTGGGGTTGCTGGCCGAAGGGCGGATAGCCAGGCTGGCCGTAGGGCCCAGGAGGGACCTGATTCTCCCAGCCAGGCGGCATCTGGTCGGTCACGAGTGCTCCTTAGGGGCCCAGGTAGACGCGGCTTGGCCTGGGGATCGGGCCAATAGTTGCACGCAGATCACCGCGCTGCCAGCCATCCGATCTCCAAACAGGTCTAATCCCCATGAAATTCTCGTACTGCTTCGGCGTCCACGCCAGGTGGCGAACTTGGCGTGCACGTGCCGCAGTCGGCACACTCAGAGAATGACGACGAGCGTGACCGGGCCGGACATGGTGGCGCTGCGCTGGCATGACCCGCCCGCCGGCCCGGCCATCGAGCTACTCGACCAGACCAGGCTGCCCGCAACCGAATCGGTCGTGATGTGCACCGACGTCGGTCAGCTCGTTGACGCCATCAGCCGTCTCGTGGTCCGGGGCGCGCCGCTGCTGGGCGTGGCTGGCGCGTTCGGCGTCGCGCTGGCCGCGACGCGAGGCGACGACGTCGAGGCAGCGGCGGCCGCCATCGCCGGAGCGAGACCGACGGCGGTGAACCTGGGCCGGGGAGTTCGGCAAGCGCTGGCGGCCTATCGGGCGGCGGCGGACGAAGGCGACCGCGTTCCCAGTCAAAATTCGGGAGCTGAAGCGGCCCTGCACGTCGCGCGCACCATCGCAGCCGACGACGCTTCGGCGAGCGCTGCGATGGCGCGGCACGGCCTCAGTCTGGTGCCCGCCGGGGCCCGGATCCTCACCCACTGCAACACCGGTCAGCTAGTTTCCGCGGGTGCGGGCACTGCCTTTGCGGTCATACTCGCCGCGCACGGGGCCGGGCGGCTCGCTCAGTTGTGGGTAGGCGAGACGCGGCCGCTGCTTCAGGGCGCGCGGCTGACGGCGTGGGAGGCCAGGCGAGCCGGAATCCCGCACGCGGTGCTGCCCGACGGAGCCGCGGCGTCGCTCCTGGCCGCCGGCGAGGTCGACCTGGTCCTGACTGGAGCGGACCGGATCGCCGCCGACGGAAGCGTGGCCAACAAGGTCGGCACCTATGGTCTCGCCGTGCTGGCGAGGCACCACAAAGTTCCGTTCGTCGTGGTCGCGCCGATGTCGACCATCGACCTAGATACGCCGGTCGGAGCGGCCATCACCATCGAGCACAGGCCTGCCGACGAGGTCACGAGCGTGGCCGGCCACGCGGTCGCGCCCCCTGGGACGGCGGCCTATAACCCGGCCTTTGACGTGACTCCGCCGGCCCTGCTCACAGCCATCGTCACCGAAGAAGGTGTGATTCAGCCCGTCACTGCAGGTAATCTGCGTTACCTAGGCGTGGCTAGCCGCGCCGTTGCGGCTCCCCAAGCCACCTTCTACGTGGAACGATGAGGACTATGAAGGGTCGCGTGCTGGTCGTCGATGACGACGCCGCTCTGGCCGAGATGCTCGGCATCGTCTTGCGCGGCGAGGGCTTCGAGCCCACATTCGTCGCCGACGGGGACCGTGCTATGGACGCGTTCCGGGACACCAAGCCCGACCTGGTGCTGCTGGACCTGATGCTACCGGGCATGGACGGCATCGACGTCTGCCGTCAGATTCGCGCCGAATCGGGCGTGCCGATCGTGATGCTGACGGCGAAGAGCGACACCGTCGATGTCGTCCTCGGCCTCGAATCGGGTGCCGACGACTACATCGTGAAGCCGTTCCAGTCCAAGGTCCTGATCGCCCGGGTGCGGGCGCGGCTGCGCCGGACGGACGACCCGGCTCCGGAGACGCTGACGATCGGCGACGTCACCATCGACGTGGCCGGGCACTCGGTGCAGCGGGCCGGCGAGCCGCTCAACCTGACGCCGCTGGAGTTCGACCTGCTGGTCGCCCTCGCCCGTAAGCCTCGCCAGGTATTCACCAGGGAGGTCCTGCTCGAGCAGGTCTGGGGCTACCGGCACGCGGCCGACACGCGGCTGGTCAACGTCCACGTGCAGCGCCTGCGCGCCAAGATCGAGAAGGATCCCGAACGACCGGAAATCGTCGTGACAGTTAGGGGCGTTGGATATAAAGCGGGTCCGGGCTGATCGGGCGCTGGTGCCCGCCCGGCCGGCCGTCGCGGACGGCTCCGGGTCGATCATCTCGCGGGGAAGGGCTATGAACGGAGCAGCCGGCGTCGCGGCTCGCTACCGAAGCTGGCTGGTCCGGCCTCGGTTTGAGCTCCTACCCACGTGGCGCCCGAGGCTGCGGCTGATGAGCGACCGCTGGCGGCGCTCCCTGCAGCTGCGCGTCGTCACTACCACACTGGTCCTGTCCGCGATCGTCGTCAGCGTCCTTGGCTACGTGCTCATGCAGCATCTGATCACCGAGCTGTACAACGACAAGGTCCAGTCGTCGGTCAATATCGTGGATGCGGGCCTAGCGACCGCGGCCAGCTCGGGCGAGTTCTCCCCTAAGCCGAGCTCCAAGTCACGCCCCAACATGTACACCCTCGCGCAGCAGCTTGCCTCGACCGGGGAAACCCCGTACGCGCTCGAGGTCACGTTGCCGCCGGCTTATCAGGGATTGCAGGGCGGCTTCAGCGCCGGCGCCGCCGTCGGGTTCTACGGCACAACGCCGCGGCTCCCCGAAAGCCTCGTCAAGGCGGTGCGCGCAGAGAAAGCCGATCGCCGGTTCCCGCAGCAGGTCTGGACCAGCTTGGCGATGGCGTCCAGCAGTAAGCCCGTATCCGGCCTGCTTGTCGGCGCGCCGTTCGGCTACAACTACGAGGTCTATTACTTCTTCCCCCTGGAGGCTGAGCAGCACAGCATCGCCGGCATGCAGCGCACCCTGCTGGCCGTCGGCATTGCCGTTGTGTTCTTGCTCGCGGCCATCGCTTGGCTCGTCACTAGGTGGGTGGTCGTTCCGGTCCGCCTGGCCGCGCTAGGCGCCCGGCGGCTTTCGACAGGACAGCTGAACGAGCGGATGCAAGTCCGCGGCACCGACGAGCTGGCCGCGCTGGCCACCGCGTTCAACGACATGGCCGCGAGCCTCCAGGACAAGCTGGCTGAGCTTGAGGACCTGTCGCAGGTCCAGCGGCAGTTCGTCTCGGACGTCTCGCACGAGCTGCGCACGCCGCTGACGACGATCCGGATCGCCTCGGACGTGCTGTACGGGGCCAAAGAGGAGATGGATCAGTCCGCCGGCCGGTCGGCGGAGCTGCTCCAGAGTCAGCTTGAGCGCTTCGAGTCGCTGCTCACCGACCTTCTGGAGATCAGCAGGTACGATGCGAACGCGGCGACGCTGGACGCCGAGCCTGTCGACGTCTGCACGATCATCTTGCAGTCTGCGGACGTCGCGCAGCAGCTGGCCGAGCGCCGTGGTACCAAGATCGAGTTCCGGCTGCCGGCCGAGCCGTGCATCGCCGAGGTGGACCGACGCCGGGTTGAGCGCATCCTGCGGAACCTGCTCCTGAACGCTGTCGAGCACGGGGAGACCAGGGACACGGTCGTGACCGCAGCGATCGACTCCGCGGCCGTCGCCATCTCGGTGCGCGACTTCGGCGTTGGCCTCGCGCCGGGTGAGGAGCAGCTGGTCTTCGACAGGTTCTGGCGTGCCGACCCCGCCAGGGCGCGCACATCGGGTGGTACTGGCCTCGGGCTCGCGATTGCGCTGGAAGACGCGCGGCTGCATGGTGGCTGGCTGGAAGCATGGGGGGAGGCGGGGAAAGGCTCGGTGTTCCGCCTGACGCTGCCGCGCGTCGTCGGCGGGGCCTTCCACGGATCGCCGCTGCCGCTCAGCCCGCCTCCGGCCGGCATCGATGCGTCTGTCCTGCCTGGCGTTGTTGCCGAGACGGTGCTGGCAGGCGGGGATGTCTTCGTGGCGGCTGGCGCCGGCCTAGCCGCCCATGCGCTGCCGCAGCAGGATTCCGCCGGGCGAGCGGACGCCGACGCGGATCCGCCGCCCGCGAGTGAGGTCGTGGCGAGTGGCTAGCGCTCGTCGGGTCCGGCTGCCGGTAGTCCTGGCGGCTCTCGCGGTCGCGGCGGCCTCCGCGGGGTGCGCGACCGCGCCGTCGGGCGGTCTGCCCCGCCGAGCTACCGGCAGCGGGAACCAGGCGCAGGCGTACGTGCAGCCGCTCCCGCCGCCGCCGCCGACGAGTTCGTGGCCGCCCGCCGACGTCGTACTCGGCTTCCTGCACGCCAGCGCGAGTTACGCATTCGATCCGGCCGCCGCCGAGCGGTACCTCGCGCCGGCGCTGCGCAAGAGGTGGCATCCGGCGAGCGGGCCGGTCGCCGTGGTCGGCCTGCCGGACGTCGGCCCCCCGGCTCCGTACAAGCCGCAGATCCAGGGGGAAACGACGCCCGGACAGCTACTTGAGAGTGTCGAGGTCAGCGGACAGCGGCTGGCGACGCTGAGCCAGACCGGCCAGTACCAGTTCACGCCGGGCCAGAGCATCCAATACCAGTTTATATTGGCCAAAACTGACGGAACCTGGCTAATCCGTGGACTCCCGGCAGGGCTGCTGCTGACCCAGTCCGACTTCGAGGAGGTGTATCAGGCGCGGAACCTGTTCTTCTACGCGCCTGGCACGCCCGACCCTGGGGGCGTGCTTGTGCCCGACCCCGTGTACGCCCCGCTCCAGAGCTCGAATAGCGCGCTCAACACGAATCTCGCCACCCGCCTCGTCGACGGGCTCCTCAAGGACCAGGGTAACTGGCTGTCCGCAGGCGCGACGTGGTCGGCTTTCCCAGCGGGCACCCACCTGATCAAGCAGGTCACTATTACGGGCCGGGTGGCGCAGGTTGATCTTGGCGGTGGCGCGGTGGACGCGACGCCCACGCAGAAGCAGCTCATGGAAGCGCAGTTGCGGGCTACGCTCGGCGACCGAAGTTACTCTCAGCCCCTGGCGAATCAGGTACAGCTCTACATCAACAACGCGCTGGTGTACTCGGCGGGTAGGACCCTCGAAGCCAGCCGGGTGGCGTCGGTGAGCACTGGGCCGGTCTTGGTCGTCACTGGTCCGAGCAGCGTCGGCCAGCTCCCGTCCAACCTCCGCGCCAAGGTGCTCCAGCGACTCAGCTCGGTGCAGATCGGCCGGGGGCCGATTACGGCGATAGCGGCGGAGCCGACGCGCGGTCACACGCCACAGGTGGCTGTGGCAGTGCAGGACGGGACCGGCTGCGCTGTCTTCCTCAAGGCTGGCAGCACGCAGGCGTACGCCTCCTACGTACTGGCTACTTCGGGCGGGACTTGCACCTCCCTGAGCTGGGACAACAATGGAAATCTCTGGGCCGCCGCCGGGCAGCACGTGTGGGTACTGCGGGCACAGAACCGCACTCCGGTCGCGGTCGACGTGACTGCGCTCGCGGCGGTCGGCCAGCCGGGCAGTAAGTTCCTGGCGCTGCGGATGGCGCCGGACAATGTACGCGCGGCGCTGCTGGTGCAGACCAAGTCGGGGAATGAGCTGCTTCTTGCCGCCGTGCACTTCGACGGCAGCGTCGTTGCTTTCGGCCAGCCGGTGAGCATCGGCGCCGGGGGCCCTGACCCGATCGCTGACCCGATCGCTGTCAGCTGGTTCGACGCTTACCACTTGGCAGTTCTGGGCCGCGATGGTCCCATTTTCGACGTCCCGCTCACCGGCGGTGCCGGGCTTCAGCCGGGTGGCTTGCCGGTGCCGCTCCGGACCGCGCAGGTAGGCGCGCGCACGCTGACGCTGACGACTGATGGGTCTGAGCTCGTGGTGGGCACCTCCGATGGCCACATTTTTGCCTCGTCGCTGGCATCGCAAGAGTGGTCCCGCATCGCGAGCGGTTACGATCCCGTTTATCCAGGCTAGGGTCGGTCCGTTCCTGTTCGGCCGAGGTTGCCGGCCGCAGTCCTCCGCGCCATCCGCTCCTGACATTCGGACGAGGTGCGGCTAACGTCGTGTCATGGCACCCGTCCGGGTCCGTGGTTGCGCTAGGTCAGCCGCCCTGCCAGCAGGGCTGATGGCCTGGCTAGCCGATGCCAGCCGCAGGCAAAGCGGCCCACGTAAGGCGACTTGTTGTCGACCGATCACGGTGCGGCTTAGAAGTCAGTCCTGCCCCGCCGGGGGATCGGATGTCCTCTGGGTAGGGAGAAGGGTAGTAGTGGCACAAGCAGCCGCGAGCCCCTCAGCAGGCGAATGTGGGGTAGAAGACCAGGTCGGCCGGACGGGTGCCGCTCATGACCGGACACGAAGGGAGTTCCTACGTGGACATCATCTTCAAGGCCCGGCACACCGAGGTGCTGGAAAGGTTCCGGACGCACGCGAGTGCCAAGCTCGTCAGGATCGAAAAGCTCGACAGCAAGGCCATCAGGGTCGACGTTGAGGTTCTTGAAGAGCACAACCCTCGGTTGTCAGATCAGAAGGAGCGCGTTGAGCTCACGCTGATCTCACGCGGGCCCAAGATCCGCGCTGAGGCGGCCGCAGAGGACAGGTTCGCTGCGCTGGACATGGCCCTCGCGAAGCTGGAATCCCGCCTGCGCCGTGCATGCGATCGGCGCAAGGACCGTCACGGCGCGCATGCCGCAGTCCGGCTCGGTGACGTGCCCGAGACCGACCTGGCGTCCGACGCAGAACTGCCCGCGATCAGGCTCGGGGCAGGCGGCGGACTCCTGGCCGGCCACGGCGCTGCTGATGCGATGGCCACCATGGCGGATGCCGCCGACCGTACTGACTCCTCGGCTTCCGCCGCAGCTGAGCCCGAGGATCTCGTGCCGGTCGAGGAAGGTGATAGCCCGCTCGTAGTGCGCGAGAAGTTCCACGCTGCCGCCGCGATGAGCCTGGATCAGGCGCTGTTCGAGATGGAGATGGTCGGCCACGACTTCTTCCTGTTTACCGATGCCGCAGTCGGCCTGCCGAGCGTGGTGTACCGACGGCGTGGCTATCAGTACGGGGTTATCAGACTTGTGCCCGAGCACGCGGTAGTGCCACCTGGTGGCGACGCTTCGGCGAATGGCCAGGTCGTGACCCGCGCCAGAACCCCGGCTAACGGCTCGGCGCCAACCCGGCGCTCGGCGCCAACCGGGGGCTCGGCGCCAACCGGGGACTCGGCGCCAACCGGGGGCTCGGCACCGTCGCCCGGTCAGGCGGCAGAGCGACGGCAGGCTCACCAGGGTACACACGCCGCGCATCGCTAGGCTCTAGCGGCAGTCAGCGCGAGTGCGAGCGCCAACACCGCCTCTGGCTGGTTTGCTCGCGCGGGGTCCGCTTGGCCGGCTAGCCGACGCCAGGGCGGCTGACGGCCGCGGTGCACGGTCCTTCATGGCGGCTTGCAACCTGAGCCGACGTCGGCAAGAGTGCAGGCAGAGGCATGGCGGGGGTACGGTCAGGCGGGACCAGCCGGGGAGATAGCCGGCTCGGTTGCCAAGGGAGGAATGATCATGGGCCGCACTGCCGGGTTCAGCCCAGAGGCACCGGACAATCGGACGGATGTTGCTGGCGACGGCGGAGTGACGGCGAGCGACCGCGCTGACGTCGGCACGCCTGATGGACAAGCGAAGCTCGAGCCCATCCGGACCCTCATCGTCGACGATCACGCCCTGTTCCGGCGCGGCCTCGAGATGGTCCTGGAGTGCGAGGCCGACATCGAGCTCGTCGGCGAGGCCAGTGACGGCGAGGAAGCGGTCAGCAAGGCGGACGAGTCACTGCCGGACGTGGTGCTGATGGACATCCGCATGCCGCGCAGCAGCGGCATCGAGGCCTGCCGCGCGATGAAGGACGTGGCGCCGAGCACGAAGATCGTCATCCTCACGATCAGCGACGAGGAAGAGGACCTGTTCGAGGCGATCAGGGCTGGGGCGAGCGGCTACCTGCTCAAGGACATCCCGCTCGATGAAGTGGCTGACGCGGTGCGTGCGGTACACGGCGGTCAGTCCCTCATCAATCCGTCCATGGCCGGCAAGCTGCTGACCGAGTTCGCGGCGCTGGCTCGGCGCGACCAGGAGGAACCACCGCAGCAGCTGCCAGCACCGCGGCTGACGGACCGCGAGATTCAGGTCCTCCGCCTCGTCGCCAGGGGGATGAACAACCGGGACATCGCCAAGGAGCTGTTCATCTCCGAGAACACGGTCAAGAACCACGTGCGCAACATCCTGGAGAAGCTCCAGATCCACTCCCGTATGGAAGCCGTCATGGTGGCCGTCCGGGAGAAGCTCATCGAATTTGGCTGAGTCGGTTCGGCGCCATCACCTTGTCAGGTGCAGCCTGACGCCGTAAGGTCATGCCTGACAGGGTCAGGCGTTGCCTGACAAGGCACGTGGGCGCGGGAGGCTCAGGGATGGCCGTCGACGAACTGCAGGCGAATATAGCGTGTTCGTTCTGTCGAAAGCCGCCGGATGCGGTGGCCAGACTGGTGGCCGGACCTGGCGTGTTCATCTGTAACGAGTGCGTGGCCCTGTGCACAGAGCTGATCGCGACGCCCCCGCAGAAATCGGCAAGCGACGAGGTCGGAAGCTGGGAGCAGAGCATGTCCGACGACGACGTGCTTCAGCATCTGCCTCGGGTGGCCACCGCCGGGGCACAGGTGGAGCGGCAGCTCACCGGCTGGGTTCGGCGGGCACGAGCCCGCGGTATTACCTGGACGCGGATCGGCGAGGCGCTCGGCATGACGCGCCAGTCGGCCTGGGAGCGCTTCTCCGGCGAAGACTAGAGCGCAGGCAACCTCAGCGATCAGGCGCCGTGCTCGCTCAGTGCGGACCTTATGCGCGGCTCCAGGCGCGTCGGCTCGACTTGCAGGAGCTTGACGCTGTCGCAGCCCACCCACGATGCCGCTTCAACCAGCGCCTGTGCCATCGGCTCGGCCGCCCCTGGCTTGTCGACCGACAGCTTGCGAGCGATCAGTGTCGTACCGCTGCGGGCCGGGTCTACTCGTCCCACCAGGCGGCCGCCTGTCAGCAGCGGCATGGTGAAGTAGCCATGAACTCGCTTGGCCTGGGGGACGTAGGCCTCCAGGCTGTGCTCGAACCCAAATACGCGGAGCGTCCGCTTGCGGTCCCAGACCAGGGAATCGAAGGGCGAGAGCAGCGTCGTCCTGTGCCGGCCGCGTGGCGCTGAGCGGCCGACGGTGCCGTCTGGCTGAACAGCGGCCGGGTCGGCCCAGGCTCGCAGCGCTGAGCCGCGACGACTGGCTGCGATCTGAACGGGGATCAGGCCGGCCGCCTCGGCTGCGCCAGCCGCAGTGAAGGCCGCGCCGATGGCGTCGGGCCTGCGCAACTCGGCTCCGCCGTACCTGACGCGCTGGTAATCCGACAGGTCCGCGGCCGTGACGACGCCGAGAGCCCTGGCCGCCACGCCGGCCAGCCGGATGACGCACTCGGCATCGGTTAGGTCCATCGCCGCCAGCTCAGGTGGCAGGATCCGATCCGGCAGATCGTAGACGCGGCGCCAGCCGGAGCGCCGCACGCAGATCACTTCACCCGTGTCCAGCAGCCACTCAACGGCGATCTTGGTGTCGGACCAATCCCACCACGCACCGCCGTTCTTGGCGCCGCCAAGCTCGGTCGCGGTCAGCGGGCCTTCGGCCCTGATCCTGGCGAGCACGCGCTCGCAGACCTCGGGGTGGCTCTGCTGCCACCGCCGCCCTCGCCTGGCGAACGCACGCCGCCGGAAGGCGTAGAACGGCCACTCCTCCAGGGGCAGCACGCACGCGGCATGAGACCAGTACTCGAACGCGGCAGGCTGGCGGAGATGCCAGTACGCCCGCTCGACTTGGGCTCGTGGGATGGACCCGAGGCGCGCGTACGCGACAAGCTCGTGCGAACGCGCCAGAACGCTGATGGTGTCTAGCTGGACGCCGCCAAGCCGCCTGAGCATTGCCGGGACACCGCCCCTGCGGGCGTCAGCGCCGATGAGTCCCTGGGCATTGAGGGTGATCACGCGCGCTTCGTCCTGGCTCAGCGTGAGCTGAGGCGCTGGCAAGGGGGAAGCGGCCACGATCAGCAGACTACCGGCGACCGCTGACAGTCAGGCGATATGTCGCTTTCGCAAGCCGCCTACGCCCGCCGGGCCGGGAACGGCCACGGAGCGGGACGTCTAGGTGTAGGGCGTCGGCCTAATACCAGTCGTCGAAGATCCCGGTGCCCATAGCCAGGAGCCCGCCGACCGCGGCGACCCCCAGCGCGACCCAGAACAGCCACCAGGTCGGCCCGAACACCAGAGCCAGGCCACCAGCCAGGAACGCAGCCACGATGATCCCCACGGCCGTCCAGGACACAGTGCGGCCGTGGAACGACGGGAACGAAACCGGCGTGCCCGCCACCTGGGAGACAAAAGGAGCAACCTCCGGGCCAGCCACCGCACTGGCGCCGCTGAAACCCGCCGCGCCGGCCGCGCCTGACCCAGGGGCTGCCACGGACCTGCCAGAACTGGCCGGCCCAACCTGGTTCGTCATGCGCGCTGCTCCTCTCCTACCGCCTGTCGTTGTACCTATCATTACAGTCGGGGGGACACCCCCCGACGACCCCCCGCAAAATTTCGGCGGGCCCCCCCGACGACCCCCCGCAAAACTTCGCCGGCCCCCCGACCACCCTCCCGCGTAACTTATGGTCAGAGGCCAGTCTTGGTGCCTACTCGGCCCCATATCTGACCGTGCCGCAATAGTCTGCACGCAGCGGACTCGGCTTCGCCAGCTATCTCGCCTACCATGACGGTGAGGCAGGAACGCTGGCTAACGCCATCGCGTTGAACTGCTACGGGAGTGGCCCCACGGCCCCGCCGCCGCTGCTAGCCTGCTCAACCGCAGCTACGCAGCTCGCTGGCGGCTAGCGGGGGATTGGCAAGCCAGATACCCAGCCAGAGGATCCGCAGGGAGCGCGACAACAAGTGCCAGCCATCATTGACAACATCCTTCGCGCTGGCGAGGGTAGGACGCTGCGCAAGCTCAAGGCCATCGTCGGCCAGGTCAACTCGATTGAGGACGACTTCCGGCAGATGAGCGACGCTGAGCTGCGCGCGATGACCGATGAGCTCAAACAGCGCCATGCCGATGGCGAGTCTCTGGACGACCTGCTACCGGAGGCGTTCGCGACAGTTCGCGAGGCAGCGACGCGGGTCCTCGGCCAGCGGCACTTCGACGTCCAGCTGATGGGCGGCGGCGCGCTGCACCTGGGCAACATCGCTGAGATGAAGACCGGTGAAGGCAAGACCCTCACCGCGGTGCTGCCCTCGTACCTCAACGCGCTGACCGGCCGCGGCGTCCACGTCGTCACTGTCAACGACTACCTCGCCAGATACCACGCCGAGTGGATGGGCCGGGTGCACCGGTTCCTGGGGCTGGATGTCGGCGTGATCCTGTCGAACATGGATCCCGAGGAGCGCCGCAAGGCCTACGCCGCCGACGTCACGTACGGGACCAACAACGAGTTCGGCTTCGACTACTTGCGCGACAACATGGCCTGGGGGCTCGAAGAGTGCGTCCAGCGTGGCCACTATTTCGCCATCGTCGATGAGGTGGACTCGATCCTGATCGACGAGGCCAGGACGCCGCTCATCATCAGCGGCCCAGTGGACCAGAACAGCATCTGGTACCAGGAGTTCGCGAAGATCGCCCCGAGGCTGCGCCGCGGCGAGGACGGCGAGGGCGACTACGAGGTCGACGAGAAGAAGCGGACCGTCGGCATCCTGGAGACCGGCGTCGAGAAGGTCGAGGACTGGCTCGGCATCGACAACCTGTACGAGAGCGTGAACACCCCGCTCATCAGCTTCCTCAACAACGCGATCAAGGCCAAGGAGCTATACACCAAAGACAAGGACTACGTCGTGATGAACGGCGAGGTCCTGATCGTGGACGAGTTCACCGGCCGCATCCTGCAAGGGCGCCGCTGGAGCGAGGGCATGCACCAGGCCGTGGAGGCCAAGGAAGGCGTGCAGATCAAGGACGAGAACCAGACGCTCGCGACGATCACGCTCCAGAACTACTTCCGCCTCTACGAGAAGCTGTCCGGCATGACCGGAACTGCGCTGACCGAGGCCAACGAGTTCCACCAGACCTACGGCCTGGGCGTCGTGCCGATCCCGACGAACATGCCGATGATCAGGACCGACGAGGCTGACCTGGTGTACCAGACCGAGGAAGCCAAGTACGACGCCCTGGTCGAGGACATCGTCGAGCGCCACGCGGCCGGCCAGCCGGTGCTCGTGGGCACCACCAGCGTGGAGAAGTCCGAGCGGGTATCGCGCCAGCTGAAGCGCGAAGGCGTGCCGCACGAGGTCCTGAACGCGAAGTACCACGAGCAGGAAGCCGCCATCGTGGCGAAGGCCGGCCATAAGGGCGCCGTGACGGTCGCGACCAACATGGCCGGCCGTGGCACGGACATCATGCTCGGCGGCAACCCGGAGTTCCTGGCTGACCTCCAGCTGCACCAGCGCGGGCTGTCGCCTGCGGACACACCCGAGGACTATGAGGCTGCCTGGCCGGAAGCCGTGGAGAAGGCGCGCAAGGCCGTGGCCGAGGAGCACGAGGAAGTCGTGTCGGCTGGCGGCCTCTACGTGCTCGGCACCGAGCGCCACGAGGCCCGCCGGATCGACAACCAGCTCCGCGGCCGGTCGGGCCGCCAGGGCGACCCGGGCGAGTCCCGGTTCTACCTTTCGCTTGAGGACGAGCTGATGATCAGGTTCAACGGCGACAAGATCGCTCACCTGATGCAGCTCATGAAGACGCCGCCCGACATGCCACTGGAGTCCAAGCCCGTCAGCCGGGCGATCCGGTCCGCGCAGTCCAACGTGGAGTCGCTGAACTTCGAGATCCGCAAGGACGTGCTGAAGTACGACGACGTCATGAATCGCCAGCGCAAGGTGGTGTACAACGAGCGGCGCGCCGTGCTCGAGGGCGCCGACCTGGAGCCGCAGATCGACGGCATGATCAACGACGTAGTCGAGGAGTACGTCAAGGGTGCGACCGGGGAGGGCTTCCCGGAGGAATGGGACCTCGACAAGCTGTGGCGGGCAATGCGGCAGCTGTACCCGATCGGCATCACGATCGACGACGTCGTCGAGGAAGCGGGCGGCGAGAAGTCCCACCTGACAAGCGACCTCTTGGTCGAAACGGTCAAGGCGGACGCTCAAGCTGCGTATAAGCGACGCGAGGAGGATCTGACGCCCGAGGTCATGCGCGAGGTGGAGCGCCGCGTTGTGCTCTCCGTGCTCGACCGGAAGTGGCGCGAGCACCTCTACGAGATGGACTACCTGCGCGAGGGCGTGAGCCTGCGCGGTTACGGCCAGCGCGACCCGCTGATCGAGTATCAGCGCGAGGGCTACGACATGTTCACGACCATGATGGACGGGATCAAGGAAGACTCAGTCGGCAGCCTGTTCAACCTCCAGGTGCAAGTCCAGCAGAACCCGATCATGGCCGAGGACGGTGCCGATGGAATGCCGGCCGGTCCCGTCATCAGCCTGACGCAGACGGCCCCGGCCCCGGTAATCCAGCCGAGCAATGCGACCCAGCCACGTGATGCGAGCCAGCCTGACCAGCGCCAGCCTGACCAGCGCCAGCCTGACCTGGGCCAGCCCGGGCAGTCGCGCCAGGCCGGGCCGAATCGCAAGCCTGGGCAGCCTCGCCAGCCCGCACAGCCTCGCCAGGCCGCACAGCCTCGCCAGGCCGCGCCGGCGCGCCAGGCCGCACAGGCACAGCCGTCTGCCCCAGTGGACGGCGGCGCCGAGCCGAGCCTCCCGGCTGGCCTTGCCCGCGGGCTTGCGCGGCCGCAGCGGTCGGGGAGCCTGAGCTACAGCGCCCCGAGCGAGGATGCGACAGGCCGAGCCGAGCACACGAGTACGGCCGCTGCGGGCGGGCAGTACGCCAACGTCGGCCGCAACGCGCCCTGCCCCTGCGGATCCGGGCGCAAATTCAAGCAGTGCCACGGCGATCCCCGCAACCGCTAAATCTCGGAACGGGGTCGCCCCTGACTGGGGCTGATCTACTGCCTCGAGGCGCGAGCGCAGGGCTGCTGGGTTGTGGTCGGGACCGTTTCGCTTGGCCGCGACCCAGTTGCCCGGCGCACACGCCTGGGTAGCCCCGCTCAGGCGGACTCGATTGCTGTACAGCGCCAGCGGCTATCGCCTTGGCGGTAGGCGCGGGCCTGCTCGCGTTCCAGCCGCATTGCGAGTATGCGGACGCGCGGCCCGAAGCCGACCACAGCGGTCAGCTCGAGCACGTTCGTGGCGGGTGCCGACGTCATGACCCGGCGAACCTTGGGCCGCTGGTCCGTCGCCAGCATGGGGCCAAGCTGCCTGATCCGCTTGCGCGCCTGCTCGGTCGTCCATGGGGTTAGCTGGTGCGCGGGCCGGGCCCCCGCCAGCGTCTCTGCCAGTACCTGGGCAAACTGGCTCGGCCAGCCGCCAGCCGGGCCAGGCCGGCCGCGGTCCGTCTCGCTGGCATCTGCGGTGCCCGGATCTGCGGTGCCCGGATCGGGGTCGGCCGCATGGGGGACGGCCAGATCGTGGACAGCCCGACCTCCGACGGCCTCGCCGGGCACGAACTTGTCCCGGTATGGCCGACCTTCGGCGACGAGGTTGACGTCCTCGCGCCCTTCATCGTCAAATGGCGGTGCCGTGGCCGGCACGACACACGGCCAGACAGCGACGGCATCGGGCAGTGGCGCCTGCCGTCCCGGCTGCTGGACGCGGGTGGGGAGTCGTGGAATGACGGTCGGCGCGGCCGGAAGGTCGGGCCTGTGCCAGGGTAACTGCGGGGGCGGAATTTGCTCCATGTGATGAGTTGTACTAGTCACCGGTGACATTTTCGCCGCCGGAATGCAGGGGCCTCCGCTGGGGTTCAACGACGTAGCAATGAGAAACCACCAGGAGACCCTTGTGTCGACACTGCCACCGCTTGTTGAGCCGGCCGCCGACCTGACCATTGACGAAGTCAAGCGCTATTCGCGTCATTTGATCATCCCCGAGATCGGGATGACCGGGCAGAAGCGGCTCAAGAACGCCAAGGTCCTGTGCGTGGGCGCGGGCGGACTGGGCTCGCCAGCGCTGCTCTACCTAGCGGCTGCGGGCGTGGGCACGCTCGGCGTTATCGACTTTGACGTGGTGGATGAGTCCAATCTCCAGCGCCAGATCATCCACGGGCAGTCGGACATCGGCAAGCTGAAGGCCGAGTCAGCCCGGGAGAGCATCGCCGAGACGAACCCCTACGTCAACGTCCAGGTCCACACCGAAGCGCTGACTACTGAGAACGTGATGGAGATCTTTTCCGGCTACGACCTCATCGTGGATGGCACGGACAACTTCGCGACCCGGTACATGGTCAATGACGCGTGCGTTCTGCTTGGCAAGCCCTATGTGTGGGGCTCGATCTTCCGGTTCGACGGGCAGGCCAGCGTGTTCTGGGCTGAGTACGGCCCGTGCTACCGCTGCCTGTATCCCGACCCGCCGCCACCAGGAATGGTGCCGTCCTGCGCCGAGGGTGGCGTGCTGGGAGTGCTGTGCGCGTCGATCGGCTCGATCCAGGTCACCGAGGCGATCAAGCTTCTCACCGGCATCGGCGAGAGCCTGGCCGGCCGACTGATGATCTATGACGCGCTCGAGATGAGCTATCGGACCGTCCGGGTTCGCAAGGACCCTGAGTGCGCGATCTGCGGTAAGAATCCGACGATCACGAGTCTCATCGACTATGAGGCATTCTGTGGCGCGGTCTCGGAGGACGCTCAGCAAGCGGCCTCCGGCTCGACGATCACCGCGACCGAGCTCAAGGAGATGCAGGACCGCGGCGACAACATCTTCCTGATTGACGTGCGCGAGCCGAACGAGTACGAGATTGTGTCGATCCCTGGCTCTGTCCTGATCCCGAAGGACCAGTTCCTGACCGGGGCTGCACTGGAGAAGCTGCCGCAGGACAAGCGGATCGTCTTGCACTGCAAGAGCGGTGTCCGCAGCTCAGAGGCCCTGGCCGTGGTCAAGAACGCCGGGTTCGCCGACGCGGTGCATGTGGGCGGCGGCGTGCTCGCCTGGGTCAACCAGGTTGACCCCAGCCTGCCGACCTACTGACGGTCTAGCCAGCGACTGAGCAGCACAAGCGCACACAGGCCGTAAAATCCACGTGTGACGTGGCAGCCAGAGCCGGACCAGAACTGGCCGGAGGGCCCCGCCAGCGACGACGGCTCTGGCCTGCCTGATGATCAGCATCAGGTGCGCCAGGGGCGCTCGCGGCGCGGCCGACGGAAGGTAGCGGCGATTGCTGTGCTGCTGGCAGGCCTCGGTGGCCTGGCCGTGTCGGCGGTCGGAATCGCGCATAACCTGCTGCCGCGCCAGTTCACCGTGGCGCAGCGGCGCCAGATCGCGGCCTGGGAGCTCGAACGGCGCTGGCGCTCGCTGCCTGCTGACGCGATCTTCCCGAACTCGGTCACCTATACGGTGCCTGGCGTCGATCTGAACTCGAGCAGCAACCTGGCACTTCAGGCACGTTTGCTCAGCGTCAGCCCGACGACCGGGTGCACCGGAGCTGTCACGGGCACGGCCGCCCAGTTGCTCAGCAAGTACGGCTGCACCGCCGCGATGCGTGCAACCTACGTCGACTCGTCCGGCGCACTGGTAGCGACCCTCGTCGTAGCCGTGCTGCCCGACAGCGCCGCAGAGCACGCGGTTGTCGAGGATCTGGTTGGCTCCGGTTCCACCTCTCCCGTGCTAGTGCGAACGCTGCGGGTCGCTGACACGCCAGCGGCCGGATTCGGCGGGCCGCAGCGGCAGTTGACCCAAGCCGCCGGCGCCGGGCCGTATGTGATCTTGTCCACGGCCGGTTTCGCCGACGGGCGCCATCGCGTACGGCTGTCGGGCGATCCCTACCTGGGGACGGAGATGTCCAGCCTGGCGTCCGGCCTGGTCGGCTCCGCCGAGCGGGTCCTCGGCAAACCGTTGCCGCCACTCGTATGCCCTGGGGGACCTGGATGCTGACCGGCCGGAAGCTGGGCGGCCGGAAGCTGCGCGGCCAGCGCTGGCGCGGCGCGAGGCTTGTCGTCGCCACACTGACCGCCGCCGCGATCGTTAGTGTCCCCGTGGCGCTGCTGGGCGTCGTGCCGGCCCGGGCCGACATCGTTCGCAGCACGGAGAGCTGGGTGCTCTCCGAGCTCAACCTCCCTGCGGCTTGGTCGGTGTCGGAAGGCAAGGGCGTCGTCATTGCTGTTATCGACAGCGGAGTTGATCCGACCATTTCGGACCTGGCCGGCAGCGTGCGGACGGGTCCGGACTTCACCGGTGTGGGCACGCCGCCATCGGATCCGGGCTGGGGCGTGCACGGCACTTGGATGGCGTCCCTGATCGCCGGGCACGGCCATGATGGCGGAGCCAGCGGCATCATCGGCAGCGCACCGGAGTCGACGGTGCTGTCGATCAGGGTGATCACAGATGCGGCCGACCCGGGCAACGCGAAATACGTTGCCGAGTCAGCCAGCCGCGGCCAGCGTGAGCTCGCCGAGGCCATAACGTACGCGGTGGACCACGGCGCCCAGGTCATCAGCATGTCGCTTGGCTACAGTCTCCAGAGCCGTCCGGTCCGAGCCGCCCTCCAGAACGCCTACGACCACAACGTGGTTGTCGTTGCGTCGGCTGGCAACTCGGGTAACGCGGCGGGCGCTGACGGTACCGGCCAGGCGCCCTACTCGTTCCCGGCTGACTACCCGGGCGTGCTCGCGGTGGGGGCGGTCAACAGCAACGGGCAAGTGTCGAGCTTCTCAAGCGAGAACCTGTCGGTCCAGGTGTCCGCCCCCGGCATGCGGGTCCCGGCGCAGGGCCGGGGCGGGCAGTATTGGTACGTCAGCGGTACTAGCCCCGCCTGTGCTCTCACGGCGGGTGTCGTCGCGCTCATCAAGGCCAAGTACCCGGCTCTCACGGACTCACAGGTCATCTCCGCTATCACGGCCACGACGACGCGCCGTACACGGCCGCGAAGCGGCTGGGACGAGCAGATTGGCTTTGGCGTAGTGGACGCTGCCGCGGCCCTGACCGCGGCCGGGCACCTGGCCGCCGCGCCGTCGCCGGCAGCTGGCATGGCCGCGGCAGCGCATTTTGGCGGCGGCCTAGCTGCCATTCCGCCGGTTCCCGTCGCGCCGCGCGGCTCAACAGGACTCATGCTCTACTGCCTGCTCGCTGCCGCCTGCCTGGGCCTGGTTGCACTGGCCACGAGCAAGTTGCTATCGGTAGGCGATCAGGCGACGAGCGATAAGCCGACGGTGGCGGCGGGCGCCGCTCCGGCCGACGGACCACGTCGTAACGTGGCTGGCGGTCTGCTGCCATCGTCCACCGCAGCTAGTCCTGCCCGTCACGCCGCACCGCGCGGTCGCGGTCACAATCCGACCGGGCCATCATGAACGGAAAGCCCCCCGAGGAACCTGTGGCGCATCCGCGTGGCATCGATGACTACGCAAGCCGGGTACTCGATGTTGTCGACTCGATCGCCCCGGGCGCTGTCATGTCATACGGCGATGTCGCGGAGTTCCTCGGGGAAGGCGGTCCCCGCCAGGTGGGCCGCATCCTGGCGCTGTGGGGCGGAGGCGTCGCGTGGTGGCGCGTCGTGCATGCTGACGGCTCGCTGCTGGCCGGGCACGAGCGAACGGCGCTGGCTGCTTATCAGGCCGAGGGCACGCCACTGCGCTATCCAGCAGGCCGCGGCGTGCCGCGGATCGACATGAGGCGAGCCCGGCGTCGTCACTGACTCGTGACGCTCCAGGGTTGCGCTCCAGCGTTGCGATGACCTGCGGTAACTACTCGGGACGACATCGGCCGGCGCGCGAGAAGCCGGTAATGCCGGCCAATGTCGGCACCGTCTGCTGGAATGCGAGGCGAGATGGAAACTACCTCGCCCGTCTACCGACTCGTCCGCCAGCCAGCGCCGGCGGTCGTGCAACCGCGTCTCGATGAGGCGCAGCGTCGCGTGATCGAGCACGCGGGCGGCCCGCTGCTTGTCCTCGCCGGTCCGGGCACTGGCAAGACGACGACCATCGTAGAGGCCGTCGTCGACCGCGTGGCGCGACGCGGCATCGACCCCAGCCGCGTGCTCGTCCTCACGTTCAGCCGCAAGGCTGCGGCCGAACTGCGTGAGCGCATCACGCTCCGGCTTGACCGGACCGTACGGCAGCCGCTGGCGCTGACATTCCATAGCTACGCGTACGCCCTGGTGCGGCGGGAGTATGCGCTCGCGGGTGAGGTGCCACCGATCTTGCTGCCAGGACCCGAGCAGCTACTTGAGGTTCGGCGTCTGCTCCGAGGCGAGGCAAGCGATGGCGCCCGGTACTGGCCGGAGCGCTTGCGGCCTGCCGTGGGGACGCAGGGTTTCGCCGCCGAACTGCGCGACTTCCTGCTACGCGCAGCTGAGCGCGGGCTGGATGGAAGTCGCCTCGCGGCACTCGGCCGGGAGCATGGCCGGGACGACTGGGTCGCGGCCGGGCGGTTCCTTGACGCGTATGCGGCGAGGTTCGATCTCGCACCGGTGCCGGCTTACGACTATGCCGAGATCGTCAGGATCGCTGGCGCGCTGTTGCGCCGAGGCGCCGTCAGGGCCCGCGAGCGTGAGGCTTATGACGCGGTACTCGTGGACGAGTACCAGGACACCGATCCCGCGCAGGAGGAGCTCCTCGTGCAGCTTGCCGGGGATGGCCGCGAGCTGATTGCGGTCGGTGATCCCGACCAGTCGATCTACGCGTTTCGAGGCGCCGACATCAATGCGATCCGGCGGTTCCCCGAGCGCTTCCGTTCGCCAGACGGCCAGCCGGCCGGCGTCATCGCACTACGCACGTGCCGCCGCAGTGGCGCCGGCCTCCTGGCCGCATCCCGGCGGGTCGCCGCCAGGCTGCCTATGGCGGTCGGCCACCAGGACGCCGCCGCGAGCCGCGAGCACCGAAAGCTCGCGCCGCTCGACGGCGCAGACCCCGGCCGAGTCCAGATAATCACCGCGGCAAGCTCCAGCCAAGAGTCCGCCCTGATCGCCGACACGCTCCGCCGCGCGCACTTGCTCGAGGGCATTCCGTGGTCACAGATGGCGGTCCTGGTCAGATCGGCGGCACGGCAGGCGCCGGCCCTCCAGCGCGCCCTCACCGCAGCTGGGGTCCCTGTCAGCGTGGCAGGCGACGAGCTCCCCCTGACTGTCGAGCCTGGCACCAGGCCGCTGCTGCGGCTGCTCAACTGCGCCATCCGGCCGGAAGCCCTGGATGAGCAGGCCGCCGCTGAGCTGCTGACCGGGCCGCTTGGCGGCACCGATGCACTCGGGTTGCGCAGGCTCCGGCGCGGGCTGCTCACCGCGGGCCGCGCGGCCGGCCAGCCCCCAGCCGACGAGCCTCTCGCCGAGGCCTTGCGCGATCCCCGCGAGCTGATACCCGCGGGCTGGCTGGACGGACATTCGGGGACGGCGCCAGATAGCGGCGTGAAGGCCCGCGCAGCGCGCCCCGCGGCGGCGGGGGACGCCGCGATGGCAGCCGACTCGGCATGGGCAGTGGATCCAGCGGTCACGGCGGCTCGCAAGGTTGCTGCACTCCTGGAGGTAGCTCGCGCCGCCAACCGCGACGGCACTCCGCACGAGGTGCTGTGGGCCGTCTGGGCCGCCTCGGGGCTAGCGACCGAGTGGGAGCACGCGAGCGCCGCCGGCGGCCCGCGCGGGTCACTCGCCGACTCCGACCTCGATGCTGTCGTGGCACTCTTCGATGCGGCGGCCCGGTTTACCGACCGGCTTCCGCACGGATCGACGCGGCTCTTCCTTGACAGCCTGGCCGGCCAGGAGATCGCTGGCGACACGCTTGCCGATCGCGCCCCGCGCGGCGACGCGGTTATCGTGCTTACGGCACACCGGGCTAAGGGCCTGGAATGGGACCTGGTCGTCGTCGCGGGCGTTCAGGAAGGCACGTGGCCTGATATTCGGCAGCGCGGCTCTCTCCTCGGCATGGACGAGCTTGTCGACGTTGCCGGCCGTGACCCGAGTGAGGTCAAGCCAGGCACCGATGTCGCGGTCATGGCGACAGCCGCGCGCCTGCTCGCTGACGAGCGGCGCCTGTTCTACGTCGCGGTCACTAGAGCGCGGCGGGAGCTCGTGGTGACCGCCATCGGCGCGGATGACAGCGAAGAGAGGCCGTCTCGGTTCCTGACCGAGCTGGCCGGTGACGACATCGAGGTCATGCACGTTGCAGGTGCCGGCCGCCGCTGGCTTTCGCTGCCGGCGCTGACGGCCGACCTGCGGCGCTCCGCGGCCAACGCAAGCCTGTCGAGGCACGTCCGGGAGGCTGCCGCCGTCCAGCTTGCCCGGCTCGCCGCAGGCGGTGTTCGCGGCGCGAGCCCAGGGCACTGGTACGCGCTGACCGAGCTGACAGCCGCCGGCGAGCGTCTGCCTGGCAGCATCCGGATCTCCCCGTCGCGGGTCGAGACCTTCACCAAATGCGGGCTTCGCTGGCTATTGGAGGCGGCAGTGGGTGTGCGCTCGCCAGGTGCGGCGCAAGGGCTCGGAGTGGTCATCCACGCGGCGGCCGCGCTGGCAGCCGAGGGTGCGGACGACGGCGAGGTCGCCAAGCGCGTCGATGAGCTGTGGCAGCACCTCGACTTCGGCAGCTCCTGGTACAGCGCGCGGCAGCGTGCTCAGGCTGAAAGCATGGTGGCCAAGTTTCTGGCCTGGCATCGCGGCAACCCGCGCGAACTCTTGGCCGTCGAGCAGAAGCTTCTTGTCACGATGGGCGACGTCCAGATCACCGGACAGGTGGACCGGCTGGAGCGCGATGAGAACGGCGCGGCGATCGTTGTCGACCTCAAGACCGGCGCATCTAAGCCCGCCGACGCTGACCTCGACCGCAATCCGCAACTGGGCGTCTACCAGCTTGCTGTGCTGCTCGGTGCCTTCGAGCAGTTCGGGCTCACCGAGCCCGGCGGTGCCGAGCTAGTGCAGGTGGGCAAGGCGGGTCTCACTGCGACGGTGCGGGTCCAGGCCCAGCGCAGCCTTGCAGATGACCCCGACCCGGGCTGGGCGCGCGAGCTGGTCGAGACCGTCGCCGCGGGAATGGCTGGTCCGGTCTTCCGCGCTACCGCCAACCCCGGCTGCCGGGTCTGCCCCGTCGCATCTAGTTGCCCTGTCGACGAGCGCGGCGGGCAGGTAACGCCATGACTATGAGCCAGGTGACGTATAGCCCGGCCCAGCTGGCCAGGATGACCGGCGCCCAGGAGCCGACCCCCGAGCAGGCCGCGGTGATCGGGGCGCCGCTGACGCCGATGGCGGTGATCGCCGGCGCTGGCTCGGGCAAGAGCGAGACGATGGCGGCCCGGCTCGTCTGGCTCGTGGCGAACCAGTTCGTGCGACCCGAACGAGTGCTCGGCCTGACCTTCACCAGGAAGGCGGCGGCCGAACTGGCCGAGCGGGTCCGTACGCGTCTGGCTGGCCTCCGACGGGCAGGCCTCGCGCTGCCAGGGGCTGGCCCGCCCGGGGCTGCCCAGCCGACGGCCGGCCAGCCCGAGGACGAGGACGCGCTCGCGGGCGATCCGGTGATATCGACATACCACGCGTATGCGGGGCGGCTTGTCGGCGACCACGCGCTGCGTGAGGGCCTTGAACCGACGCTGCGGCTCATTACGCCAGCCGTTTCCTGGCAGCTCGCGGCCAGGGTAGTCGCTGCCTATGACGGCCCGGTGGACGCGCTGGAGTGGACGCCGGCGAACGTGACGGCGGCGATGCTCACCCTGGCCGGAGAGATGGCAGAGCACCTTCGCGGACCTGAGGACGTTCTCGCGACCGGCCAATGGCTGGAGCTCTGCGTGGCAGGCCTGACGGGTCGGGTGCCGAAGGCGGTGACCGATGTGCTCAAGCACCAGCGCACGAGAGAGCAGCTCCTGCCGCTGGTGGCCGCTTACTCGGCGGCGAAGGCGGCCAGGGAAGTCATTGACTACGGCGACCAGATGTCGCTGGCGGCGCGGATCGCGTCCCGGCATCCGGTCGTAGGCCTCGGGGAGCGGACGCGTTACCAGGCTGTTCTCCTCGATGAATATCAGGACACCTCGCACGCACAGCTGGTGCTGCTCAGGTCGCTGTTCGGCGGGGGCCATCCCGTTACGGCGGTGGGCGATCCGTGCCAGTCGATCTATGGCTGGCGTGGCGCCAGCGCGGGCAACCTGCGCAGGTTCGGCAGCGACTTCCCGCGCGCTGACGGCGAGCCGGCGCCAGCACGAGCGTTGTCGACCAGCTTCCGGAATACGGGCAACGTGCTGCTCGCAGCGGGCGCGATCCAGGCCGACCTGCGTGCTGAGGCGCCGGACGTGCCGCTCCTGGTGGCGCCGCCAGGCCACGCCGACCGCGGCGTCGTCCGGTGCGCTCTGCTCGAGTCCGGACAGGACGAAGCCACCTGGGTGGCCGACGAGGTGGCCACCCTGCTTGAGCTGGCGCCAGGGCTGGCGCCCGACGGCAAATCCTGGCCCGACGGCCGCAATGCGAAGGTCAGGCCTAGCGACATCGCCGTGCTCTGCCGCAAGCGCGCGCAGTTCGCCGCGCTGCGAGCGGCCCTGGAGGCCCGCGATATCCCTGTCGAGGTAGTCGGTCTCGGCGGCCTGCTGACGGTGCCGGAGGTCGCCGATATCGTGGCCACACTTCAGGCCATGCACGACCCCGCGGCGTCCGGAGCCATCGCGCGGCTCCTCACGTCGCCGCGCTGGCGGATCGGACCGGCCGACCTGGTCGCGCTCGGGCGGCGCGCCCGGGCGCTGGCCGCGGGCCACGAAGGTCGCGAGCACGAGAATGGCCCGCGCGACCTGATCTCGGGCGCGCTCAGCGACCTCACCAGGGATCCGGGCAGCCTGGTCGAGGCGCTCGATGACCTCGGCAGCCCGGCCGCGTACTCGTTCGCGGGCTATGCGCGGATGTCCGCGATCGCCGCTGAACTGCGAGTGCTGCGCGGGCACGTCGCGAGGCCGCTTGCCGAGCTCGTCATGGAGGTCGAGCGAACGCTCGGCCTCGACATTGAGGTCGCTTCCCGGCCCGGAGCGGATCCGGCAGCTGCCAGAGCCGACCTCGATGCATTCGCTGACGCGGCGGAAGCGTTCGCTGGCGACGCGCACGAGCCGACGCTTGGGGCCTTCCTCGCTTATCTCGAGGCGGCCGAGTCGGAGGAGTTCGGCCTGGAAGCCGGACAGGTCGGCGAGACCGACTCGGTCAAGCTGGCTACCGTGCACGCGGCCAAGGGGCTGCAGTGGGCCGCGGTCTTCGTGCCGGGGCTCGCGGGCGGTGCGCAGCGGCACGTGTTCCCGGCGAAGCCGCGCGTCACGACCCGGTGGACTGAGAACGCGAGGCTGCTGCCGTTCAGCTTGCGCGGAGACGCAACCGACCTGCCGCCGCTGCAGGGACTCACGTCGCGTGAGCTGACGGCGTTCAGTTCGGCGTGCACAGCGCGCGAGGTGGCCGAGGAGCGCAGGCTCGCATATGTAGCCGCGACCAGGGCCGCCTACATGCTCGGCTGCTCCGGTTACTGGTGGTCCGACGGCGTCTCGCGGCTCGGCCCGTCGCAGTTCCTTTCCGAGGTGCGGGCGGCGTGCGAGGACGGCGCAGGGCAGGTGACGCACTGGCATCCCGAACCCGAGCCTGAGGCGGTCAACCCTGCGCTCGCTGAGCCTCCGACCGCTCTGTGGCCAGCGGCCGCAGCGGCTGGCGCGCGGTACGACACCATCCGTGCGGCGGGCGCGCTGGTGGAGGCCGCAGGCCGCGCGCTGCGGACTGGCCGCGCTACAGCTGAGCGGCCCAGCCAGGCTGGGCCGGACGGAGCACGGGCGGGCGGACCACAGGCGGACGGAGCACGGGCGGGCGGACCACAGGCGGGCGGACCACAGGCGGACGGAGCACAGGGAGCACAGGCGGACGGAGCACAGGGAGCACAGGCGGACGGAGCACAAGCGGACCAAGCCGACCTGGGCCGACTCGCCGGAATTCCGATCCAGCCAGCGCCTGCAGACCCGAATCAAGAGCTCCTCGCCGACTGGAAGCGGGACACCGACCTGTTGTTGGCTGAGCGCGCCCGGCGCCGCGCGGGACCGGAAGTGCTGGTCAGCTTGCCCCGGCAGCTCCCGGTCTCGTCGCTGGTCACCATCGCCAGAGATCCGGCCGAGCTAGCGCGCCAGGTACGGCGCCCGATGCCGCGCCAGCCGGTGCCCCAAGCGACACGCGGCACGACGTTCCACCTGTGGCTGGAGCAGCGATTCGGACAAGCGCAGCTCATCGATGCCGACGACCTGCCAGGCGCTGCCGACGACCTCGCCGCCCAGCCGGGCGATCCAGAATTGGACAGGCTCAAGGCGCTCTTTGAGGCAGGCGAGTGGGCACGCCGCTGGCCGGTCGAGGTCGAAGTGCCGTTCGAGACGCTGATCGGCGACCGGATGATCCGCGGTCGAATCGATGCAGTGTTCGCCGACGCCGAGGAAGGCGGATACGACGTCGTTGACTGGAAGACCGGCAGGCAGCCGGTCACGGCAGTAGACAAACGAGCTGTCGCCGTCCAGCTGGCCGCCTACCGGCTCGCCTGGGCCGCACTCACGGACGTGCCGGTGACCGACGCGCGGGCGGCGTTTTACTACGTACGCGACGATGTGACGATCCGGCCTGCCGATCTGCTTGACAAGGCCGGCCTCGCGGCCCTGATCGAGGACGTCGCGCTGGCCGCACCTGGCTCGTGACCACGAAGGATTGGGCGCGCACCACCCGACGGCGCTGGATTCCTGGTGAACACGGCAAAGCTAGCTGCGGATGGCGATGCCGCGCGCGTGCGAGGCCGTCGGCCACGGGACGCGCGAGTCGGGCAGCTGGTACCGCACCAGCTCGCGAACGCTGAATCCGGCCGCGGTGATGGCCGCCACGGTGTCCCTGCTGGTGTGGCATCCGCCGAAGCACATCGGCCAGCACGTAGCGTCCGCCAGACGCTGGATACGCTGAACGCCTAGTGCCTCGGCCAATACGTGCTCCATGAAGCGCAGCTCGCCGCCGGGCCGGAGCACGCGGTACATCTCGGCGAGAGCTACGGCAGGATCGCGGACTGAGCAGAGCATCAGCGTGGCCACGACCGCGTCGTACTCGCCGTCTCCGGCGGGAAGGTGCTCGGCGGTCCCGTCAGTCACCGTGATCGGCACGTCAGCCCGTGCCGCGGCGACCTCGGCTGCCGCGCGCAGATGCGGTTCCGGCTCGACCGCCACGACCCGGGCCACCGTGCCGGGGTAATGGCCAAAATTCAGCCCGTTCCCGGCTCCTATCTCCAGAACGGATCCGGAGAGCCCCGTCAGCAGTTGTCGCCGGTGGTTGCCGGCGCCGGCCTTTTCCATCCCGGTGCTGAGCCAGCGGTAACAACGGGCGAAGATGGGATGGCGGATCTGTCTGCGCGGCATCTTGCTCTTCTGGTTGCCGTGTGGACAGGCGTCCGCCTCCATTGTTCCAGCGCGGCTCGCGCAGCCGCACCGGTGAGCGGACGGGACGACGACGATGTCAGATCGCATCCGGCGGATCAAGGCTTGCCTGAACGGCCGTCGGACTCCCGTCGATCATCCCGCTGTACCGGTCACTCCCGATCAGCTGGCCGTCGCGGCGGCCGAGGCCGTGACAGCGGGCGCTGAGGCCGTGCACCTGCATCCGCGAGGCGCGGACGGCCGGGAGTCGCTGCGCGCGGCCGACGTCGGGGCGGCGGTCGCCGCAGTGCGGGCTGCGTGCCCCGGCACTCCTGTTGGCGTGACGACCGGGCTGTGGGCCACCGGGGACGTCTGGACGCGCCGGGATGAGGTCATGAGCTGGAGCGACCAGGAGCCGGCGCAACGGCCTGACTTTGCCTCCGTCAACCTCAGCGAGGATGGCTGGCAAGAGCTGACTGTCATCCTCGCTGACGCCGGCATCGGCGCCGAGGCCGGTGTCTGGTCCGTGGCCGACGCTGAGGCTGCGGCTGGCTTTGCGCCGTCGGCCGGATGGCTGAGGATCATGGTCGAGGTCGCCCGTGCTACCGCGGAGACAGCGACGATGAGAGCTGATGAGATTCTCGACGTCCTGTACGCGGCCAGGATGACGGCCCCGATCCTGCTGCACGGCGAGAACGAGAGCTGCTGGCCGCTGGTCGCCCATGCTGGACGGCTCGGCCTGGCGACCCGGATCGGGCTTGAGGACGTCCTGACCGGCCCGAATGGCCAGGACGTACCGGGCAATGCCGATCTAGTCCGGCTCGCCCTGGTCGAGTGGACTACGGCGCCCAGTGGCTGACGGTCGCGACCCGCACCCGCGCACCGGGTAGCATTCCCGGATCAGACGCTATGGAGGCAGGCACTGTGACGGAACGACGAGTAGCCCTGAGCGATGGCATCGCTGAGCGCGTAGTGCGGCGCGCCATCTCGCATCTGGCGAACTCCTATTCGCACGCGCCGGCCAGGGCGACCGCAGCCAAGGAGTTGCTTGTGCATGCGCTCGAGGGCGCGAACGAGCCCGCCGACGAGTCGGACGGCTACGCGGCCGCCGCGGCCATGGCAGCCCTCGCTCACGGCATCGAGGCCGAGACCGGCCGGGGCCTGGACTGGCTAGCTGTTGCCGCTCTCCAGGAGTGGGACTTCCACCACCCCGAGAACCCGATCTAGCAGGCAGCGCACCCGCAGTCCGCCCAGCCACCCCCGACAATGCGCGGGGCTGGGCTGGGCTGTGCGCGGTCAGGTATCGACTGAAATATCCTGCTGTCCCTCGGCAAGGTGCCGCTCAAGCGACGCGACCTTCGACTCGAGGGCGCCCGTCAAGCCGGGCCGGATGTCGGCTTTGAGCGTCATGCTGAGCCGCGGTGCCCGCGCCGCCACCGCGTCACACGCGGCTTTGACGACGGCCATCACCTCGTCCCAGTCGCCCTCGATGGACGTGAACATCGCGTCGGTGCGGTTCGGGAGCCCACTCTCGCGCACGACCCGGACGGCATCCGCGACATAGTCGGCGACATTTTCGCCCACCCCGAGGGGCGTGACCGAGAACGCGACGATCATCCGATCCTCCTTGATTCAAGCCAGATGGGTACCCGACAGGCCAGCGCGGCGGCACGGCAGTATCGGGACCGGGAGAGAATATCGACACGACACCGCGCGTCCCCGGCCGCACGGCACAGGGCCGCTCCGCCGAATCCGCCTGCGAAGGAGCAGCACTATGGAAGTTCGCCAGTACATCGACGATCACGCTGCCGAGTTCTTCGGCTCGCTCAGTCGGTGGCTGGCCATCCCGTCCATTTCTGCCGATCCGGCACGGCGTGACGATGTCGGCAGGTCCGCGACCTGGCTGCAAGCCTATTTGCAGGGAACGGGGTTCCCCACCGTCGAGGTATGGCCGACCGGCGAGGCCAGAGCGCCGGGGCTCCCGGCGGTCTTTGCGGAGTGGCCGGCTGCCGATCCGGCGGCACCAGTTGTGCTGGTCTACGGTCACCACGACGTGCAGCCAGTCGAACCGCTGGCGGAGTGGGACAGCCCGCCCTTCGAACCGGTCCAGCGCGACGGGCTGCTACTTGGCCGCGGAGCGTCCGACGACAAGGGACAAGTTCTGTTCCACGCGCTTGGCTTGCGTGCAAGCCTGGCCGCGTCGGGCGCATCGGCTCCGCCGGTCACGCTGAAACTGCTGATCGAAGGCGAGGAGGAGTCAGGCTCGCGGCATTTTGCCACTCTGCTGCGCGCGCGGCGGGACCGCCTCGCGTGCGACGTCATCGTGGTGTCCGACACCACGATGTGGTCCGCTGACGTGCCATCGATGTGCGTCGGCATGCGCGGTGTCGTCGACGCCGAGATCATCCTGCGGGGGCCCGAGCGCGACCTGCACTCAGGCTCTTTCGGCGGCGCCGTCCCCAACCCGCTGCATGCCATGGCCGACCTGCTGTCGGGGCTGCACGACGGCGACGGCCGGGTGATGCTGCCTGGTTTCTACGACGACGTGCTGCCGATCTCGCAGGCCGAGCGCGATCTCATCGCCCGGCTGCCCTTCGACGAGGGGGCGTGGCTGGCCGAGGCCGGCAACAGCCATGCGGCCGGGGGCGAGGCCGGGTACGCCACGCTCGAGCGCGTCTGGACCAGGCCAACTGCGGAGATCAACGGAATGTGGGGCGGCCACACCGGGCCCGGCGGCAAGACAATCGTGCCCGCGCAGGCGCACGCGAAGCTCTCCTTCCGCCTAGTCGCCTGTCAGGAGCCGGCCGACGTCATCGCCGGCCTGCGCCGGTACGTGGCCGACCACGAGCCGCCTGGCACCGAGGCGACCGTGATCGCGGACGGCCCAGGCGTCCGGCCATGTTTTGCGCTTTTGGATTCGCCTGCGGTGGGCGCGGGCCTGCGCGCCATGGAGCGCGCGTTCGGGAAGGAGATCCTGTTCACCAGGGAAGGTGGCAGCGGGCCCGAGGCCGACCTGGCCGACATCCTCGCGGCGCCGCTAGTCTTCGTCGCAGTCGGACTTGACGCGGACAGGATTCACGCACCTAATGAGCGAGTCGATATGGCACTGCTGCTGAAGGGCGCCGAGGCGTCGGCGTACCTGTGGGACGAACTGGCTGCCGTTGCGGGCGAACTGACGGCAGGCAGGTGAGCGCCGCAGCGAGGTTGCCGGACGATACTCGGAGCGCGCTGGCCGGTTCGGAACTGGCAGGTTCGGCGCTGGCGGGGCCGCATCTGGCCGGGCCAGCACTGACCGATCTCGCGCTGGCCCGCGCCGAGGTCGACAGGTCGGCGCACCTGCGCACCGACCAGGCCTGGCTGGACGCGGCCTGGGCTGATGCTCACAGTCGGGTGCTCGTCGTCGAGCGCGGCCGGGTGCTGTGCGACATGGGCCGTGAACTTGCCCGGCTCAAGTTCGTCTCGCCGGAGCACGCGCCCGACGGCGTCCGCTTCCTGCTCGGCGTCGATCATGAGGGTGTCCCGTACTTCGGCGTCGCCGGGCCACTGCCCGACCCGCAGGTTGAAACTGTCAGGCCTGTCCCGCTCCGTGAGGCCGGCCCGCTGCTCTCGGACCGGGACGCCGGCCTGATGACGCACGCAGTCGCACTCGGCAACTGGCACGAGACCTTCACGCACTGCCCGCGATGCGGATCGCCGACCGACCCGATTGCCTCCGGGCACGCCCGCAAGTGCCCCGTCGACGGGAGCGAGCACTTCCCGCGCGTGGATCCGGCGATGATCGTGCTGGTCACGGACGGCGGTGATCGGTGCCTGCTGGCCCGCAACTCGATGTGGCCGGAACGGCGCGTGTCCATCCTGGCCGGGTTCGTCGAAGCGGGGGAGTCGGCCGAGCAGGCGGTGGCGCGCGAGGTCCGCGAGGAGACCAGTATCGCGGTCGGCAGTGTCACCTACCTGGGCAGTCAGCCTTGGCCGATGCCCCAGAGCCTGATGCTCGGCTTCCGTGCCGACGCTACTGGCAGCACGGAGATCAAGGTGGATGCCGACGAGATCGCCGAAGCACACTGGTACACCCGTGACGACTTGCGCGCGGCTGTCGAGAACGGTGATCTGTTGCTGCCGCCGCCGGTCTCGATCGCGCACCGCATCATCGAGTCCTGGTACGGCAGCGATCTGCCGGGCGTCTGGTAGCGGCCGCGCGGCACAGGAAAGCGCGGACGCCGGACCGACGGGGGCGACAACGCGGCGGCGCGGAACGCGGTTTTGGCGCGCCCGGCTCGACATTTCCCGTCCGACGTGCGCGCAAAGGCCGCAACTCGGGCGTCAAAGTGCACGTCGCGCGGGAAATGTGGTTGAGAAAGCGCGGATGCCGGACCGATAGACCCGATTTGTTCATGCATGCGATGAGTAGATTGACAATACATCGGCTAGCTACTTATCGTTGGCGGCATGGGACGACCATCTGGGCCGATGCGCGAGCCGACGTACTTCGTGCTCGCGGCGCTGCTCGAGGGCCCGCTGCACGGTTACGCGATCATCAAGCGCGCCGAGAACATTTCGGGCGGCCGCGTGCGGCTCGCCACCGGCACGCTCTACACGGCGCTCGACCGGCTGACGGAGGAGGGTTACGTCCGCCTGGTCAGCGAGGAGATGGTGGCCGGCCGCATTCGCCGGTCATACGGGCTGACCGACGACGGCGCGGCCGCGCTGCGCACTGAAGCGCAGCGGATGGCCGAGGCGGCCCGGATCGTCACTGGCGCGGCGACGAGCCCGCGCCGTAGCCGGGTCGCCCGACGGACGAGGACCGCGTGATGGCACGTGAGGACGAGCCGCGCGCGGGTGATGCCCGCGAGTTGCGGAGTGAGAGCGCACCGTACGCGGGTGATGACCGGGAGCTGGGGAGCGCGAGCGGACCGCCCGTAGGGACAGACGGCGATCCAGCAGGGGCGGACCGCGATCCAGCAGGGGCGGACCGCGATCCAGCCGGGGCGGACCGCGATCCTGCAGGGGCGGACCAGATGGCCTCGCTGGAGCGCCACACTCGCTGGCTGCTGCGGCCGTACCCGGCCACGTACCGGCGCGAGCGTGGCGAGGAGATCATCGGCACGCTGCTCGAGACCTCGGACGGCCGGGCCTGGCCCCGCCTGCGCGACGCGCGCGCGCTCGCCGTCGGCGGCCTGAAGGCACGCGCGTCGCAGAACCGGCTACGCGCCACCAGCGCAAACCTGCGCGTCGCCGTCATGGCGGGTCTGGCCCTGTACCTGTCGCTCTGGGTCGCGTCGTACCTGGACGGCGTCATCCAGGGATTCGTGCCGCACTCTGTGCAGCCCGCCGGCTGGAGCAACTGGCCATCCGGCGTGACCGCACTGCTCGTCGGCGCGACCGTGGTGCTCGCCTGGACAGGACCGCGCATCGAAGTGCTGGCTGGCGCGCTAGCCGCGTCGGCCGGTGTGGTTTCTGTCGCGCTGGTGATCGCCGGCCCGGCTGGCTTGCTCGGACCCCGCCTCTTCCAAGTGCTCGCCCTAGTCGGTCTTGCTGCACTGACGCCACGGGCCGGCCGCCCGTCCCGGCACTGGCTGTGGCTGCCGGGCGTGATCGGGGTCTGGGCGCTGCTCTTGGAGATGGGCGTGGGTTACGGCTGGCTCGCCTTTACCACCTGGGGGCTCTTCACGCCCGGGCTGCCGCTGCTCGCCGTCATTGTGAGCAGCATCGTGTGGATTGCCATCGACGCGCGCCTGATCGTCGCCGTGCTCACGTACTTCGCTATCACCGTGCTCCAGGTCCCGGTGGCCGAGATCACGTCGGGGATTGGGGCCCTCGCGGTGCTGCCGTTCCTGCTCGTCATCGCCGCCGTTGGAGCGCCCGCGCTCTGGCTGCTGCGGCGACAGTCGGCGCGCGCGATCAGGCCTGATTAACGCCGCGCGACGATGTGCCGCCGCCCGCTAGCTGCAGGCGGCCAGGATTGCGTCGCTGACGGCAGCCATGTGCGCGGCACCCGCCGAGCGTGACACGAGCAGACTGGTCACGTAGCCGACGGCGACCTCACGCTCCGGGTCGGCCCAGCCGATGCAGACGTAGCTGCCGTTATGGCCGAACGCGGACCGGCTGGCGAGCCTGCCCATAGGGCCGTTACCGCCGCCGAGCCGCGCGGCGGCCTTGCGCTCGCCGCCGAGCTGGAAGCCCTCCGCCCAGCGCACCGGCAGCTTCAGGTAGCGGTCGGTCTCGCCGTCGCTCGAGGGTGTCCTGGCCCCGGAAATGGTCTCGGCGCGCAGCACGCGAATGCCGTCCAGTTCGCCGCCATTGAGCAGCGCCTGGTACAGCCGGGCCAGGTCACGCGCCGTGGCGGACACGCTCGCCGCCGGGATTACCGCCTGCCGGGTCGCCCGCCGGTTGATCACTAGCTGCGTGGCCAGCTCTGCTGCGCCGCGACCGCGGACCGGGACATGCCGCGGCCAGAGTTCGGTCGGCAGGCCGAGGTAGGTGTCGCGCATACCCAGTGGCTCGAGAAGCTCGGTGCGGACAAAGTCGCGGACGCTGGTGCCGGTCGCGCGCCGCACGACCTCGCCCAGAATGAAACCGTAACTGAGCACGTGATAGGCAGGGAACTGACCAGGCGGATACCGCGGCGTGGCCCGCTCGATAGCGCGGACCGAGGCATCCCAGTCGGTCATCGCCAGCGCGTCGCGGGCCATGGTGCGCGCGACCGGCAGCCCGCCGCGATGCTGGAGCACGTGCCTGATCGTGATGCTGTCCTTGCCGTGCTGGCCGAAGGCTGGCCAGTAGCGCGCGACCCGATCATCGAGCGACAGCGCGCCACGCTCGGCCGAGCATGTGGATGGCGAGCGCTACCAGGGGCTTGCTCGCGGAGAACAGGAAGAACAGCGCGTCCGGCTCGCAGCTGAACGCCTGGTCGAGCACAACCTGCCCGCCCGCGATGACGCAGATCTGCGCGGGACAACCCCGTTCCCGTATGAGGTTGATGGCTTTTTCTAGACCGCCATCACCTGGACCGCGCACCTTAGGCAGGTGCGAGCTTGGCGATTGCGTCCGGAAGGTTGATGCCGGGTGTCGGCAGGATCGCGATGGCCGGCGTGTCCAGGCCGCTCGCGTGGTAGGCGGCCACGCGTTCACGGCACTGTTCGGCCGGACCGTGGATGACGAGTTCGTCGACGAGCGAGTTCGGGATCGCCTCGAGCGCGCCCTTGCGATCACCGGCGTCCCATGCGGCCAGCATCGGGGCGATGACCTCACCGCGGCCGAGCCACTGGTGGAACGCCGCGTAAACCGGAACGGTCAGGTAAGCCGCAAGTACTCGCTTGCCGATGGCACGGGCCATGTCCGCGTCCGCCGTGGGGAGCACGAAGATGCGCGCGACCAGTTCGCAGTCCGGGCCCGCGACCTCGCGCACTTTGGGTACGTCCGCCGGGGAGAGCCAGTTGGTGATGGCGATGCCGGCCTCCGTCGCCGCGAGCCTCACCATTCCCGGCCGCAGCGCGGCGAGTGCCAGCGCCGGCGGAATCTTCGGCGCCGGGTCGAGCCGGAAGCCGTCCACCGAGAACGTCTCATACTCGTGCGTCACCTTGCCCCCGGCCAGCGCCTCGCGCAGGAAGCGCAGGGTGTCGCGCGACCGTTGGTACGGCTTCTCGAACGGGATGCCATTCCACTGCTCGACCGCGACCTTGGATGACGTGCCGATGCCCATGACGAACCGGCCGGGAGCGAGATCGGCCAGCGTCGCGGCCTGGACGGCCAGCGTGACGGGCGCCCGGCCGTAGACGCCGACGATCGCGGTACCGAGGCGAAGTTCCGGTGCCCACTGCGAGGCCAGTGTGAGCGGTGTGAACGCGTCGACGCCGTTGAGCTCGGCCGACCAGGCGTCGGTGTAACCGAGGCCGGGAAGACTGGCCACCAGGTCCCGCTGCTCGGCAACCGGCATTCCGTGCAGCGGCAGAGTCAGGCCCCAGCGAGCTTGCAATGTCATCGGCGTCCCTTCGCAGCGTTCCCGTTGTGGCGTTGTGGCTGCGAGTATGCCAGCGTTTGCCCGGCTGGCTAGGCCAGGGCGGCGGTTAGCTCGACAAGCTGAGGCCGCCGGTCATGCAGGTCGCGCAGCTTGGCGTCGGTCTCCTCGTTGGCGGGCGTATAAGTCGTCATGCGGGTCCCAAGGCGCTGGCCGAGCCACAGGTGGGTGTAGTTCAGCTGGAGGAGGCCGACCTCAGGATGCAGGTATCGCTTGGTCAGGTTCTCCGGGCTGGCGACCTCGTGCCGTTCCCAGAGCTCGGCGAACTCCGGCGAGGCCTTGGTGAGCCGGGAGACCAGGCACTTCCAGGCTGGCTCGGCGAGGTGCTCGGCCATGGCAGCCCGGTACTCGGCCACCAATCGGCGCGTGCCTTCCTCCCAGTCGAGCATGGCGGCCCGGCACGCGGAGTTGGTGAAGATGCGCCACAGCGTATTCCGCTCCTCGAACGGCAGGTCAATCAGCGGGCCCATGATGTCCTCGTAGGCCTGATTGAAGGCGAGCACGTCGAAGCGAGCGTTGCGGATGCAAGCGGGGAATGGCTCAAGCTGATCCAGCAGTAGCTGTGCGGTAGGCGGCAGCGTCTTGCACTCACTTTGCCCGTTGTTGTCAGGCGCGTCGGCCAGCCGGAACAGGTGGTCGCGCTCATGCGGGTCGAGCAGCAAGGTACGGGCGATGGCGTCCAGGACCTGCGGGGAAGCGTTGATGTCGCGGCCCTGCTCGAGCCACGTGTACCAGGTAACGCCTACGCCAGCGAGCGTAGCGACCTCTTCCCGGCGCAAGCCGGGCGTGCGCCGACGCGATGCAGGCGGCAATCCGACCTGCTCGGGGGCGATGCGCTCGCGCCTGCTGCGCAGGAAGCCGGCAAGTTCCTGGCGGCGGCCATTCACCGGCTCACTGATCACTGGCTCGCTGATGACTGGCTCGCTGATGACTGGCTCACTGATGACTGGCTTGTTGGTGCCTGGCTCGCTGATCAGGGTCCGGTCGCTCACGGTTCTCAGGCTCCCGGTCCTTGGGCTCACGGTGCTTGGGCTCACGGTACTCGGCGTCATGGTACTAGTATGCCGTCAGTTCGCTCCTGTTGCCAGTTACTGTTGGTACCAGTATAAACAGGCTCTAGTACCTGGCTCGATTTCTCGGTCATGCTAGCTACATGCCTTCCACCCTCAACAGTCCTTCAGCAGCGATTCGGCCTTCAGCAGCGATTCGGCCTTCAGCTGCGATTCGGCCTTCAGCTGCGATTCGGCCTTCGGCTGCGATCGGGGCCGATCGGCACGACGTTGCAGGTCACCAACTCGGCAGTCATGAGCCACGTGTACTCACGACAGCCGGCCTGACCGTCATCCTCGTCGGCGTGTTGCTGCCCATGATCGACTTCTTCATCGTGAACGTCGCACTGCCCACGATCGACACCGACCTGCGGGCCAGCCAGCCCATGCTTGAACTGGTCGTCTCCGGCTACGCCACCGCATACGCGCTGCTCCTGGTGCTGGGTGGCAGGCTCGGCGACAGCCTCGGCCGCAAGCGCCTGTTCCTGGCCGGCATGGCGGCGTTCACCGCGACCTCACTTGCATGTGGCCTGGCGCCAACCGCCACGTTCCTGGTCATAGGACGGGTTGCGCAGGGCGCCTCGGCCGCCATGATGGTGCCTCAGGTGCTCGCGACCATCCAGGCCGCCACCACCGGCGAGCGGCGGACGAGCGCGCTGGCCCGCTACGGTGCGGCCGGCGGCCTTGCCGCCGTGCTCGGCCAGGTACTCGGTGGCCTGCTCGTGTCGGCTAACATCGACGGCCTCGGCTGGCGGCCGATCTTCCTCGTGAACGTGCCGATCGGGCTGGCCGGACTCGTTCTCGCCAAGCGGTACGTGCCCGACACCCGGCACGGTGCGCCCGCGCCGATCGACGGGCCCGGCACTGTGCTACTCGGCGTGACGCTGCTCGCCGTGCTCGTGCCGCTGACTGAGGGACGCTCGCTCGGCTGGCCTGCGTGGACAATCGCGCTCCTGATCTTCGCGCCGATCTCGGCAGCAGCGTTCGCTGCCTTCGAGCGCCGCGCCGAGCGGTCGGGCCGCAGCCCACTGGTGCCGCCGTCGCTCCTGCGGCACCCGAGCATGCGACGCGGCCTGCTGCTGGCGCTGCCGTTCTTCGCTGGCTTCGGCGCGTTCATGTTCTGCTATGCGCTGCTGGTCCAGGAGGGCCTGCACGCCAGCGCCCTGAAGGCGGGACTCGGCCTGGTGCCGATGGCGGCCGCGTTCCTGCTCGCATCGCTATCGACGTCTCGGCTGCTCGCGAGCTTCGGCGCGAAGGTGCTCTGCGCCGGCGGCCTCCTGCAAGCCGCAGGCCTGGTGATACTCGGGCTCACGGTCTACCTCGGCTGGCCGGGTCTCTCGGTTGCTGACCTAGCACCCGGACTCGCGGTGGCAGGACTCGGCCAGGGCCTGGTCATGAGCCCGCTGTTCGGCATCGTCCTGTCGCAGGTGCCAGCCGCCGTGGCGGGCGCTGGCAGCGGCGTGCTGACCACCACGCAGCAAAGCGCGCTGGCACTCGGTGTCGCGACGCTCGGCGGCCTGTTCCTCTCCCTGGCCGGCGACGGCACGGGGGTCAGCACGGCGTTCATCGTGGTACTCGCTGTCCAGGTTGTCGTGGCGGTGGGCGTCGCGGCCGGCGCCCGCGGGCTGCCAGGCTGGCGCCCGTCCCGCCCGGAGCTGGCGACCGCATAGCTGAGGTGAGCACGCCGTCGGTGAATGCCGGCGGCGCGCTCGCCGTTTTCGGCGCTGATGCTGGCGGTGACTAGTTAGCGCGTAAAAAAAGCGTCGCCGGCGAGCACTTTTCTTTCGAGATCATGGTTTGCCGCACCTAGCCGGTCAGGGCGAGCGTGGCCCCTGTCGGGTCAACCAGACGGTGGCAGCCTTCGGCCGCCGGGAACTTTGCCAGCTGACCGCGGACCCTGGCCAGTGGACCCTCTGGCCCGGCCAGGATCGTTCCGTCGGCGTCGCTGGCGATGAACTCGTCTCCGACCCGTAGCAGGACTGCGCCGTCCCGGCTGCCTGACACCGCGGTGAGCCCGGCCGCCAGGGCGTCCAGCACGGCCGCTGGGTCGTCGTCCTCGGTCTCGACCCAGGTTGTGGGCGAGCCGGGCGGCGCATCCGACCCCGGCCGGTGCCAGTCGCTCCCGCCGACCGGAATCGCCGCCGGGTCCCATGCCTGCCACCAGCCGAGGGGCATCGTCCACCGGGTGTCGAGCCAGCTCCAGTGCCAGACCTCCAGCAGCGGCGGGCGCCGTTTCATAGGCGCCACCCAGCTGACCTGGCCGCCATAGGGATGGTTGACCGACAGCAGTCCGCCTGCTTCCTCGCAGGCGGCAAGCCAGTCGTCAGCCGTCTGGCGGAAGTCGATCCAGCCGATGGCGCCGAACGCGTTCGCGTGGCCGGCCTCAGTCGTGACTTCCTGGCCAGGTACCAGGGTGATGCCGTGCACCGCCGCGGCCGCTGCGAGTTCGGCGTGGTGGCTGATCGTGTTGTGGTCGGTGACCGCTAGGAACTCCATCCCGCGTCCTGCCGCGAACCTCGCCAGCTCCGCCACCGTCATCACCCCGTCGGAGTGGACAGTGTGGGTATGCAGGTCCCCGGCCAGCCAGCGGCGGCCGGGGCTAGCCGGCAGATCTCGGTGCGGTGGCCTGTCTCGCAGCGGCGGCATCTGCTCCGGTGGCTCAGCCGGGGTGAGCTCGCCGGGCGTGCTCGATACCTCGATGGTCATCGTGTAGTCGGCGCCCCCCGGTGGGACCCGGTGCAGACCGATCATTACTTGCCACGGGCCTGGCTCCAGCTCACCGGGGATATAGCCGGGCGTCGCCGCGTTATCGGTGATGACGAAGGACCTACGCGCACCGCCGGACCAGCCCCGGAAGCCGGCCGCGCCCATGCAGCCGAGATCCATGATGGCGCCCGAGCGCTCGTACTCAAGCTCGGCTCGCACCGCGCACGATCCCGGCGGGACGTCGAACATCAGGTAGTGCCAAGCCGAGGAGAACCGGTCCTCTAACGTCCAGCGCCCCGAGTGCCGTGTGACGACCATGAGGCCATCTTGCCATTGGACATGATCACGAAGAAGCCACGGCACTTGCCCAGCTGCTTCAACGAGCGCAGAATTCAACGCACGTTGATATCTTTCGCCGGTCGGCCGGAGGCTCGTATGTGGGCAATGATCGTGAAGGAGTTCCGGCAGCTGCGGCGCGACCGGCGCACGCTGGCGATGATGATCGCCCTGCCGGTCCTCTTGCTGGTTGTGCTCGGCTACGCCGCCAGTTTCGACGTCACGTCGATTCCTGTCGCGGTGGCCGGGCCCGATTCGGCCACCGTTGCACGCGCACTTCCGGCGCCCTTCCACGTGGTGACCTCGGATACTGCGGCAGGCCGCAGCTGGGCCGAGGACGAGCTGCGGGATGGCCACGCCGCGGCGGCGGTCGTCACCGGTGGCGCGGGCGTGCCTACGGTGCTCATCGACGGAAGTCAGCTCTTCACCGCGCAGGCGACGCTGACAGCACTGGCGAAATTGACCACGCTCGCGAAGCTGAGTGTCGCCCACGCCTCGCCAGGGTCAGCGCCGCGCCCACCGGTCAGCATCTTGTACAACCCGGCGCTCAAGACCTCCTACGTGATGATTCCCGGCCTGGCGGGCGTTGTGCTGGTCTTCATCGGCACGATCATCACCAGCCTGGGCGTGGTACGGGAGCGGCAGTCGGGCACCCTCGAGCAACTCGCCGTCATGCCGCTGCGGCCTCGGGATGTCATCCTCGGGAAGATCGCGCCGTACTTCGCGGTCGCCGCCGTTGATCTCGCCATCGTGCTCGGCGTCGGCATCGCGGTCTTTGGCGTGCCGTTCCGGGGCTCGGCCGCTGTATTCGCGCTGGGCGCGCTGCTGTTCCTGTTCGTCACGCTCGGGATCGGCGTCCTGATCAGCACCGTTTCGCAGAATCAGGGCCAGGCGATCCAGCTCGCCGTCATGACGATGCTGCCCCAGGTGCTGCTGTCGGGCCTGATCTTCCCGCTGACCTCCATCGCGGTAGGCGTGCGATGGATTTCATACCTGCTGCCTCTCACGTACTTCAACGAGATCTCCCGCGGGGTCATGCTGCGAGCAGAACCGATCGGGCCCCTGTGGCAGCCTTTTGTATTCCTGGCGTTGCTCGGTCTTGTCGTCGTGACACTGGCGATTCTGCGGTTCCGGCGCTATCTCGCGCCGGCGCCGTCTGGCGGAGGGCTGTGGCGGCGGCACCACGGCGGGTCCGGCTCGGGCGCGAAGGCGGGCGCCGCCGATGTTGGCGCGGGTCAGGACGTCACGACGCACGACCTCGCGGCGCAGCATGTCGCGGCGGACGATGTCGTAGCGGATGATGTCGCACCCCACGATGTCCCGCCGCATGATGTCGCAGCGCACGGGCAGGGGCAGCCGGCGTGACACGGCCACCGACCCGGACCTTCGGCGCGAACGGCGTGCGCGTGAGCTACCGCGACACCGTGGCGCTCGTGGACGTGTCGCTGAGCGTGGCAGGCGGCCAGGTCACCGCGGTTGTCGGTGGCGACGGCGCGGGCAAGACATCGCTGCTGCGGTGCCTGGCCGGCGCGTTGAGGCCGGATGCAGGCGAGGTGCGCAGCCCTGGCTCGCAGCGGATCGGCTACTTGCCGGCCAGTTCCGGCGTCTACCCGGATCTCACCGTGGCCGAAAACCTCGCCTTCCGCGCGGCCGCCTACCGTGTGCCCAGCGACCACGCGGCCGAGCGCACCGCCGAGCTGATGACTCGGGCCGGGCTCTCGGCTGCCCGCAATCGCTTGGCCGGGCGGCTGTCAGGTGGCATGCGGCAGAAGCTGGGCGTTATCGCCGCCCTGCTGCACCGCCCGGATCTGCTGATACTCGACGAGCCGAGTACCGGTGTCGATCCGGTTAGCCGGTCCGGCCTGTGGTCGCTGATCGCGTCCGCAGCCGCCGATGGCGCGGCTGTTGTGCTCGCGACGACCTACGTCGACGACGCGCAGCGTGCCAGCAGCGTTCTGGTGCTCGATGCCGGGCATCAGCTCGCCGCCGGACGGCCCGAGCAGATCGTGGCGGCGATGCCAGGCTCAGTAGTCGTGGCGGGGGAGCGACCGCCGGGACAGGCCAGCATGCGGGCATGGCGACGGGGGGCGTCGTGGCGCGTATGGTGCCCGCCAGGAACCTTCTATCCAGGTGAGCGGGTACCAGCGGATTTGCAAGATGCCGTCACCGTCGCCGCGCTGGCCCGTGAGCTTAAGGCCAGCCCCGCCGCCGGCGTCGAGCCGGTCGTACCGGCCGAGCACGTCCGGCTCGCCGGCCCGGCCGAGAACGTTCAGCTCGCCGGCCCGGTCAAGCACGTCGAGCTCGCGGCCGCCAGTGACGCACGCGTTCCCACGGCCCCGACGCTCGCCGAGAGCATCGCCGTCACCTGCGTGTTCGGTGAGGTCACGGCTGTCCGCGATGTCAGCGTCCAGGTGCGCCGCGGCGAGATCGTCGGCCTGCTGGGCGCGAACGGTGCCGGGAAGACCACCCTGATCCGCATGCTGCTCGGCCTGATCCCGGTGACGAAAGGTCAGATCATGCTGCTGGGCGGGCAGCCGAGCCGGCTGACAAGGCGCCGCATCGGATACGTCCCGCAAGGCCTCGGCCTGTACGACGACCTGACCGTCACCGAGAACCTGCAGTTTGCCGCGGCCGTCTTCGGCACCCGCGCGGCGGGGAGTACAGGTCCGCGCGGCGCTTACCAGCAGGCATCGAAGGCGGCTGCTCAGCTCGGCGGGCCACAGCTGCCCGTCAGTCAGCTGCCGCTCGGCCTGCAGCGGCGCGCCGCATTCGCCGAGGCGCTCGCCCATGAGCCCGAGCTGCTGATTCTGGACGAGCCGACCTCCGGCGTCGATCCACTTGGGCGAGCGCGCCTCTGGCAGACCATCGCCGGCGCGGTGCACGCTGGTGCAGGTGCGCTGGTCTCGACGCACTACATGGAAGAGGCCGGCGAGTGCGACAGGCTCATCATCATGGCCGAAGGCGAAGTGGTAGCGGCCGGGACGGCCGAGCAGATCATCGGCAGCGCACAGGTAACGGTCGTCGAGGCGGAGAACTGGCCCACGGCGTTCAGTAGGCTCGACCGCGCTGGGCTGGCGGTCGCGCTGGCCGGCCGGACCCTGCGCGTGCCGGGCGTTAGCCCGCACGACGTCCGCCAGGTATTGGCAAGTGGTGCTGCCGTCCTCGACGGCGACCGTATTTACGAGGCACCGGCAACGCTGGAGGAGCGCTTCTTCGACCTCACGCTGACTGCGAGCAGGCAGCAGGTGCCAGGGTGACCCCGCGCGAACGGCATACCGGCGCGCGCACGGGCCGGCGCGCCGGTGACAGCGGCACTCGCGAGGCGATCCTGAGCGCCGCCCGCGAGCAATTCGCCGAGCACGGCTACGACGGCGCCACCATCCGCGCGATCGCGAGCACCGCAGCTGTGGATCCTGCGCTTGTCCATCACTACTACGGCACCAAGGAAAGCTTGTTCGCCGCGTCGATGCAGCTGCCGTTCAGCCCCAGCGAGGTCATAACCGCGGCTTTGACCCAGCATGATCCGGGCGACGGCGAGTCACTCGGCACGCACATGGTGCGGCACGCCCTATCGGTATGGGAGAGCGCGGAGGTCCGCGACTCGTTCCAGACAATGCTCCGGTCGGCGCTCACTAGCGAGCGCGCGGCGGACACCCTCCGCGAATTCATCGCCGCTGCAATACTCAGGCCTGTCGCGAGCGTCGCGGACGGCGACGACGCCGAGCGCACCCCGTTCCGTGCATCTCTTGTGGCTGCCCAGATGCTCGGTCTCGCGCTGAGCCGGTACGTGCTGCGGTTCGGGCCGGTCGCCGCAGCGAGCGCCGACGAAGTGGCGGCGGCAGTAGGCCCAGCGATCGATCGCTATCTCACCGGAGACATTGACAGCAACAAATCCTAAGGCCATGGGAACGGGGCCAAATCTGGCCGCACCCAGCCACCCCGCGCGGCTGGCGACGCGAGCAAGGCCGAGCTGTAGTGGCCGCGCAGCAGGCGTTTGTCGAACAGGGCCGGATAGCGGTCAGCGAACTCGCCAAAGTCGGCCACTGTCGGATCGGCCTCGACGTGGTGACCGACGATCTCCGTCCACGCCCTAGTCATCGTTGCGTTGTACTTCTGCGGCGCGCGCTCGTAGGCGGAGATGTGCCGTATCCACGAGCTGATCTTGGTGATCGCTGCGCTCATTCCATGCGTGCGAATCGTGAGGAAGGCCAGGTGGACGTGCTGGCGGTGTCGGAATTCGCCGCCCGTCGGCACGACCTGAGCCAGCAGATCGGCCAACTCGGCCTGGCATGTCATGCGGGTGCTCCCGTGGCTGGCCCGCTCGTGGCTGGCCCGCCGGTTGGCTACTCATCAATGCACCTCCGTCAGTCCAGCTGCGCTAGTGCTCGCGTCACGGCGCGGAACCCGGCTACCTGTGCCGGTGTCAGTCCCGCCAGCGCACGCCGCTCAAGCTCGGTCACGGCCGCCCGGACGCTGCTCGCGGTCTGGCGGCCAGCTGGCGTCAGCGTGATCAGGAACGAGCGGCGATCGGCAGGGTCAACCTCACGCTCGAGCAGCCGTCGGTGCTCCAGCCGATCCAGCACGCTCGTCAGCGTGGTTGGCCGCGTGCCGGTCGCGGTGGCGATTTCGCCCACCGAACGCCGGTCGCCGTCAGCAAGGACGGCAAGCGCGTTTTGCTCCGACGCGGTGAGGTCAAGGTGCGCCAGCGCGACGCCCAGCGCATGCAAGGTCACGTGTGTCGCCCGTTGCAACGCGGTGATGATGCCACCAGGTGGAGTCTCAGTTATCACGAGATCGGATAATACCACGTCGCAGTAAACTTACCGCCAGCACAGCCACTCCCCGGCGGGGGCACTACCATCCACAGCGTGGACTCGATTCTCGGTGACTGCTCGCTGGAGCGCCTGCGCACGCGCACGAGCCACAAGTGGCGCACGTACCCCGCCGACGTGCTGCCAGCCTTTGTCGCGGAGATGGACTTCGATCCGGCCGAGCCGATTAAGGACGCGGTCCGGGCTGCACTCGCGGCCGGCGACCTCGGCTACCCGCACAAGGGAGACCTTGGCGAGGCGTTCGCGGAGTTCGCTGCCGACCGCCTCGGCGGCTGGGCACCCGATCCAGACCTGATTTTTGCTATCCCGGACGTGATGACGGGCATCAGCGAAGTGATCCAGGCGATTACGCCGCCAGGCGGCGGCGTGGTCATCAACCCGCCCGTCTACGCGCCGTTCTTCTTTCGCCTCGAGCTGGCAGGCCGGCGGATAGTCCAGGCGCCGCTCGCGGCCCCCGGCGACGGAAGCTACGACGTTGACCTGGGCGGCCTCGATCGTGTGCTCGGCGAGCCGGGCGTGGGCGCCTACCTGCTGTGCAATCCCCACAACCCGCTCGGGCGGGTCTGGTCGCGCGACCAGCTGACGGCGATCGCCGAGGTTTGCGAGCGCCGCGGCGTGCCAGTCCTGGTCGATGAGATCCACGCGCCGCTCGTGCTACCGGGCAGCGAGCACGTGCCATTCCACACGCTGGAACATCCAGCCGCCCGCCGCGCCATCGTGTTCACCTCAGCCTCGAAGGGATGGAACATCCCCGGCCTCAAGTGCGGGGTTGCCATCGCCGGTGACCCTGCAGGCGCAGCGATCCTGGCGCAGCGCTGGGACGCGCTGCTCGCTTCGCACGTGGGCGTGCACGCGTCTGTCGCGGCACTGCGGAGTTCACTACCCTGGCTTGATGCCGTCGTGGCGCAGATCGACGCGAATACGCGGTTGCTGACCACGCTGCTGGCCGAGCACCTGCCAGGAGCACGCTATCGGCGGCCGCAGGCGAGCTTCCTCGCCTGGATCGACTGCCGCGAGATGGAACTCGGGGACGATCCGGCGGCAGAGTTCCTCGCGCGCGGCCGGGTCGCACTCAGCTCGGGCCCTGACTTCGGCAGCGAAGGGCTCGGGTTTGCCCGGCTCAACATCGGCACGTCTCCCGAGCTGATGGCGGAGGCGGTGCGCCGGATGGCGGCCGCTGTATCCGGCTGAGCTTGCGCTGCTTGCAGGGCGATCCATAGGCCGACTGCCGCGGGACTCGGCCGTCGCGGGACCGGCGACCACGATCGCGCCGGCCGAATGCCGCACGAGGATGCGACTGTCACGATCGCGCACGGCGGTGTGCCGCGCGAGGATGCGACTGTCACGATCGCGCACACTCTCTTGCCGCATCGGCCCGGCACTGTCACGATCATCACCTGATTTTTGTTGGTAACGGGGTGGTTGCGCGTTCTAACCCCTGCACCGCTGCTATCACCCTATGGAGATCCAGATGCCTGCCGTCAGATATAGGTCCGCGGCTGCCGCGCTGCTGTGCGCGGTCGCGACCACCGCCGCACTGTCAGCCTGCGGAAACAGCAACCCGAATCCGTCCCCGACCGTGACCATCACGAGTAGCGCCTCCTCGTCGGCGGTCGCGTCGGCTAGCGCCGTTGCCGCAACACCGCCAGCCATGGTGGCCGTTACGCGCGGCGGCGCATTGGTCACGCTGAACCCGGCCACCGGAACGGTCACCCACACTCTGGTCTCCGCGCACGTGCTTGGCGATGAGATCTCGGTGTCCAGCACCGGACTTGTGTTCTTCGCCGTCAAGCACGGCTGTACGAGCGAGGTCGAGGCGATACCCGTAGCGGGAGGCGCCGTCACGACCCTGACCCGCGGTAGCCTGCCGGCGGTAAGCCCCGATGGGACCAAACTGGCCTACGCCGACCAGCCGATGTTGGTCGCCGGGTGCGTCCCGCACGTTACCGATCTTGTCACTCTCTACCACGTGGACATCCGGACGCTCAGCTCCGGCGCCACGGTCAAGCTGCCGATGGTGGCGCCAGGCCAGGACAGCGGCCTGCCCTATGCCATCTCTCACCTGTCCTGGGCAGCCGACAACGATCACCTGGCCGTGTCGATTGCGTCTCCGGAAGACAACGAGGGCTGGAACCTGACCATCGTTGACACCTCGCAGGCGCAGTACTACCTGTCCGGTACCGGCGTCACAAGCGTGCCCGTGACAGGCAATCCGACGCCGCAGATGAGCTACTACCGCGAGGGCGCGTACATGCCGAACGGCGACCTGTTCGTCAGCCGGTCCTGCTGCGGCGGCGTCCCGCCCCACAACACGTCGCGGCTCATGTGGGAGGTAACCACCGCCGGCGCGCTCGTGCACCAGGTGGCCATCGGCTTCCCGAACCTTGATCACGTCAGCCTGGATGTCAGCTCCGACGGCAACTGGCTGCTCTACCTGGCCGGCAATGACCTGTATGTCTCTCACGGGGGCGCAACGCCCCGCCAGGTCACGTCCGGTCTGATCGCGGCCGCCTGGAGCTAAATCACCTGCCACGACTAAGCACAGCGGGGGCGGGCCTCGCCCCCGCCGTGTGAGCGCGGGCGCGACCGAACGCGCTGCGTGCTCGCCCCCGCCGTGTGAGCGCGGGCGCGACCGAACGCGCTGCGTGCTCGTGAGGGGCTAATCATGGCGCTTCCAGCTCAAACCTGTTCAGCCGGCTTGTTACGTGCGAATGTGTAATCGAGTCCCCCGCCCAGGCAGCAGTTGGAGGGGTCAATTATGGGCAGGGATGTCCCATCCATCACTGTCAGTCAGCACGATCGCCGCGCTTACCGGGAGAAGGTCCGCCAGTGTCTTGATGTATTTGCCCGGATGCTGCGCGAGTCGAGATTTGACACTGAACCCCGGCACGTCGGCGTAGAGATCGAGCTGAACCTGGTTGACGCGGACGGGATGCCGTCCATGAGCAACGTAGCCGTACTGGATGCGATCGCCGACCCGGATTGGGCCAGCGAGCTCGGCCGCTTCAACCTCGAGATCAACATTCCGCCCCGGCAGCTGACCGGCGACGCGCTGAGCGCCCTCGAGCACGACTTGCAGGGCAAGCTGGCTCAGGCGGCGCCTCGCGCTCAGGCGACTGGCAACCGCCTGGTTATGGTCGGGATTCTGCCGACCCTGCGGCAGTCCGACGTCACGGGTGCGGCCATGTCGGCTAACCCCCGGTACCACCTGCTGAACGAGCAGATGATCGCGGCCCGCGGCGAGGACATGCGAATCTGCATTGATGGCCCCGAGCGCCTGCTCACGCACGTCGACACGATCATGCCGGAGGCCGCTTGCACGAGCGTCCAGTTCCACCTTCAGGTGAGCCCGGAGGCGTTCGGCAACTACTGGAACGCCGCCCAGGCGGTAGCGGGCATCCAGGTGGCGCTCGCCGCCAACTCGCCGTTCTTGTTCGGCCGGGAGCTGTGGCGAGAGACCCGGATCCCGCTGTTTGAGCAGGTAACAGACACGCGGCCGGAGGAGCTGCAGCAGCAGGGCGTCCGCCCGCGGGTGTGGTTCGGGGAGCGCTGGATCACCTCGGTATTCGACTTGTTCGAGGAGAACTTGCGCTACTTCCCGGCCTTGCTGCCGCTGCGCGAGGACGAGGATCCGGCTGCGGCGCTGGACAACGGCGAGGCGCCGCAGCTGTCGGAGCTGACGCTGCACAACGGGACGGTCTACCGCTGGAACCGGCCCGTGTACGCAGTCGACGACGGCCGACCGCATCTTCGCGTCGAGAACCGGGTACTGCCAGCAGGCCCAAGCGTCGCGGACGTCGTGGCCAATGCCGCGTTCTACTTCGGCCTGGTGCGGGCACTGGCCGAGACCGAGCGCCCGGTCTGGACGCAGATGTCCTTCGCGGCGGCTGCCGACAATCTCGTCGAAGGCTCCCGGCACGGCATCGAAGCGCGGGTCTACTGGCCGGGCACCGGTGAGGCGCCGGTCACCGAGCTGACGCTGCGCCGGCTCCTGCCCCAGGCATGGGAGGGGCTGCGGCAGTGGGGCGTCGACGCGAAGGACGCCGACCGGATGCTAGGCGTCATCGAACAGCGCTGCCTGACTGGACGTACCGGAGCGACATGGCAGGTCGAGACGGTCCGCACCCTCGAGCGCGGTCAGGCAGACAGGCGTGAGGCGCTCCGCCGGATGACGCAGGGCTATATCGACCGAATGGCATCAAATCAGCCTGCCCATAGCTGGTCGGCCCTCTAAGGCGACGCTGCAAGCCGGTGCTCGGTCCAGGGCAAATCATATTTAATCCGGCACCGCCCGGCCGGTAACGGGGAGGTTGGCCAGACGTCTGCGTATCTGGGCTCCAAATCAGGAGCCTAAACACGCAGACGTTCACTGCCTGGCTCCTGTCGTCGACCTGACTCGTCGCCCAGAAGGGCAACCTGCCGCGTGCGGCCACTCTCGGTAGCTTTGCGACTCCGGTAAGTGGGCATAGATGACTGACGAACGCCCGCAAGACGCTCATTGGGGGGTGGGACGATGGCGCTCAGGTCGACCGCCGGGCAATCACAGCCCGGCGCCGAGCAATCTCAGCCTGAGTACGGACGCGCGCAGCCCCAAGTCGGATCCAGAGAGCCCCAAGACGGGTTCGTGGTGATTGATGCCAACATGGCCCGCAAGTACACGGCGGAGCTGATCGGCACGGCGCTGCTGGTGTTCTTCGGCGCGGGCATGTCGACGATCTCCTTCGGCTTCCACGCCTTCGGCGGCAGCGTCGCCGCCGGCATCCTGCTGACCGGCCTCACGTTTGGGCTGGTTCTGATGGGGCTAGTCGCGGTAATCGGCCCGATATCAGGCTGCCACGTGAATCCCGCGGTCACCCTCGGCCAGTTCCTAGCCAGACGCATCACGCCGATCGATGCGGTCGGCTATGTGCTTGCCCAGCTCGTCGGTGCTCTCTTGGGCGCGCTTCTGCTCCTGTGGGTCATGCATAGCTCGCCGTTTTACATCCGGCCCAGGATCGGGCTCGGCGCCAACGGATACGGCAGCCTCTCGCTACTGCACTCGTCGGGCGGCGGCGCCTTCCTCACCGAGATCATCATCACGGCGGTATTCGTCGTCGTCGTCCTGAGCGCCACGCGAGCGCGAGCGAACGTAGCCATTCAGGGCGCCGTCATCGGCGTTGCGCTGGCCCTGGTCAACGTCTTCGCCATCGCGATCGACGGCGCCTCGGCGAACCCCGCGCGTAGCTTCGGGCCAGCCATCGTCGCTGGCGGCCCCTGGCTGAGTCAGCTCTGGCTGTTCCTCATCGCGCCCTTGGTCGGCGCGGTACTCGCTGCAGGCGTGTTCATGCTGTTCCACCCGCACGAGGGAGTGGAATTCGGGCCGCGCATGCGCGCGCAGCCCGCGATGACTGTCTCAGCCGCCGACGAGGCCGCGCCGCCCGTCGGGACCGCGGCGCGGACTGCCACCGGCACGCCAGCAGCCGGCCAGCAGCCGTCGGCAGCTGAGCAGGCGACGCGCGCTGGCGGCAGCACCGGGCCGGCTGGCACTGGTGGTGACACGTCCGGGTCGAGCGGGACGGCGTCCGGGGGGCCGGATGACCCAACGGGGCCAGTCAATCCGCCCGGAAGCACGAAGTAGGCACAACCGGAGACGGCGCCGGGCCGCTCCGAAGGACCGCCCGTGAGGTCAGCCGCCTCGCGGGCGGTCGCTTGTCCGGGGCGGTTCGCGGCGCGTGACGCACGCGCGGCTGCGCTGAGGAGTTGGCGGCGCGCACGAACAGGACTGGCCTCGGCGGGCGCCGGGATGTGATGATCAGGATGATGAGCGCCGACGATTCTGCTCAGGCCCCCCAGTTGCGCGTGAGCAGCGCGGCCGGCCGCTGGGTGCTCCTGGCGACAGTGCTCGGGTCGAGCATGGCGATGCTCGACGCCACAGTCGTGAATGTCGCCCTGCCGACGATCGGCAGACAGCTGAACGCCTCGCTGGGCCAGCTTCAGTGGACAGTGACCGCCTACACGCTGACGCTGGCCGCGCTTATCCTGCTGGGCGGCTCGCTGGGAGACCGGCTCGGGCGCCGCCGGGTCTTCCTAGTGGGCGTGCTGTGGTTCGCGCTGGCTTCGGCGCTATGCGGCCTGGCGCCGACCATCGGCGTGCTCATCGGCGCTCGCGTGCTTCAGGGTGTCGGGGGTGCCTTGCTCACGCCGGGATCGCTCGCGATTATCCAGGCGACGTTCGCGTCCGATGAGCGGCCGCGTGCAGTGGGCGCCTGGTCGGGGCTGGGCGGGGTGGCAGCGGCGGTCGGCCCGATTGTCGGCGGCTGGCTCGTCCAGACAGTGGGCTGGCGCTGGGTGTTCCTGCTGAACCTGCCGCTCGCCGCTGCGGTCGTCGCCGTGACGATGCGCCACGTTCCCGAGACAAGGGATACCTCCGTGCGCGGGGGCTTCGACGTGGCAGGTGCAGTGCTCGCCGCACTCGCGCTGGCCGGCATTACGTACGCGCTGATCGAAGCGCCCGAGAAGACAACGAAAGTCGGCGTTGCCGTCGCGGTCCTGCTCGGGGTCGCGGCCGGGGCCGCCTTCGTGCTGGTCGAACGGCGGCGTACGCGGGCGCCGGACAAGATAACGCCGATGCTGCCGCTAGATGTCTTCGCGTCCCGTCAGTTCACCGTCATCAACATCCTCACGTTCCTGGTGTACGGCGCCTTCGGCGGCCTGCTGTTCCTGCTCGTCCTCCAGCTCCAGGTCGTCTCCGGCTTCTCGCCGCTCGATGCTGGCGCGGCCCTGTTGCCCGTGACCCTGCTGATGCTCACCCTCTCGGCGCGATCGGGTGCCCTGGCGCAGCGCATCGGCCCGCGCTGGCTGCTGACGTGCGGCCTCATTCTGCTGTCAATTGGCATGGCGCTGATGATGCGCATCGGGCCGCACGCCAGTTACGTCAGCGACGTGCTACCCGCCGTCGTGATATTCGGCTTCGGCTTGTCGATGACAGTGGCGCCGCTGACGGCCACGGTGCTGGCTAGCGCGGACGTGCGGCACGCCGGCGTCGCGAGTGGCGTGAACAACGCGGTCGCGAGGGCGGCCGGACTCATCGCCGTTGCCGCCTTGCCGGCGGCGGTCGGCTTGACCGCGGCGAGCTACCACGTGCCAGCTCTTTTCAATCATGGGTTTGACGAGGCGACGACTATCTGCGCTGTCATCCTGCTGATCTCCGCCGTGCTGGCCGCGACTCTGGTCGACAACAACGTGCTGCGGCCGGCTGGCCGGGCAGTGCCCGCACCGGAGGCGAGAACTAGCTGCACCATCCAAGCACCGCAACTCCAGCCGAGCCCGCGAAGCTAGCCGCCCTGTCCGGACATCTGACGCCCGCTCCTCGCACGCCGCCTACTTCCCGGCAGGCGGGCCGTCTTCCCTCGGTTGCGGTACCTCCCGTACCACGATCTCGAGCTCTGGCCGGAGCAGGCCAGTGTCGGCATACATCTGGTAGGCATGCAGATCGGACTCGGTGAGGGGAGGCGGGGCAATCGACCGCGGCCACAACCCGCGTGCCCGCACCACGTCGAGTTCCACGACGTACAAGGTGATCTGGGCCTGGAGATAGAACCAGGCGAGCAAGCCAAGCACGACGCCGAAAACGCCGTAGGCGGAGTTCGTCGCGTGCCCGATGATCCTTCCGCCGATCAGCTGCAGGATCTGCCACGCGATCGCGGACAGGATCGCGCTCAGTCGCAATTCCCTGGTGCTGACCTCCTTGGAGGTAGCGATGCGGAAGCCGAGCCAGAACAAGGCGATGTTCAGTACCAGGGAGACCGTGAACGCGGCGACCTTGGCGAGCGCTCCGCCGACGTGACCGGTACCACCGGCCAAGCTCGACAGCGCGATCGTCACGATCTCACCTGGCCCGAGGACCGCGATCAGGCCGAAGCTGCGCAGCAGGTTCTTCGGAAATCCGGGCCGCTGGAACCGAGGCACGCCCCAGACCGCGTTCATCGCGTTCTGCATGGCCGTAGCGACGCCGCGGCCGGCGTAGAGAGTCAGCAGAATCCCGACGACCAGGGCGAATCCGGTCTTGCTCAGGCCCTGACTCGTGGTGGCGCCGAGGTGCGTCCCGATCACTGGGTACTGACGCAGGGCAGCGGTCAGGCGTTTGGCCAGCGTCGCGTTGTTCTTGGCGATGATGTCGAGAATGGTGTAGGCAACCAGTAGCAGCGGGAACAGCGACGCGAACGCGTAGTAAGCGATCAGGGCGGCGAGGTTTCCGGCCTGGTTGTCGCTGAATTTCTTCCAGGTGGCCACCGCGATCGCGAGCCACGGGCGCGTCTGCTGGGCCCGGTCGATTGAATGAACAAGGCGCTTGGCGCTGTCTGCCGGGTCCTTGCGTGCCGGGCGTTTCCGGGAACCACGGTGGTGCGCGCTCATCGTCCGCAGTATCTACCCGCCAATGCGGTCTTACTCGCGCCGCGCCGCCCGCTCCGCCGCGTCGGCCCGCGCCCGCCGCGCCACCCTGCCCGACCCGCCTGCTGGCCGAGCGCAGGCTAACTCCGGCCGGGCCCGACGGCGAGCTCCAGGTCCGCAGGGCTGACTTGGTGTCCGGCCTCGCAGGCTAGCTGGACTTGCACGGCGTCGCCGCATTCGCGATGCCGGAGCACAACTGGCGCGCCGGTCGGCTGCAGCCACCTGTCACCCCATTGCATCAGCGCAACGAGTACCGGGAGCAACTCGGCGCCCTTATCGGTCAGCCGGTAGGCCATCCGTGTGCGCTGTCCCGACAATCGGTACGGCTCGCGCTGTAGCAGTCCGTCATCCACTAGTTCCCGGAGCCTCGCCGCCGCCACAGGCTCGCTGATGCCGACACGCTCGGCGAAGTCGTCGAATCTGGTCGTGCCGTAGAACGCTTCCCGCAGGATCAGCAGGGCGGAGCGACTGCTGACGACGTCGAGGGCGCGGGCCATCGAGCACGCGGTTGCCTGCCATCGGTCTCGCGGAAACAGCGAACCGGACAGCTGGACTGTGTGACCTGTCTCTCCTGGTGACTCCACAACCACAGACTAGCTGACTTGTGCAAAGCTAAGCTAGCTGCGTATCGTCCTGTCTATGCGCTTGCCACTTCAGCAGTCGGGTGCGGACGCCGCCGGAGCGTCGGGTACCACCGGGGCGGCGAGCCGCGTCCGCCCGATCCGGCCTGGTCAGGTCCTCGTCATCGTGTCCGCCGGCGTGGTCATGGCCAGCCTGGATCTGTTCATCGTCAACGTCGCGCTGCCGCAGATCTCCGTGGACCTGCACGAGCCGAGCCTGGGAACGCTGTCCTGGGTGCTGAACGGCTACGCGATCATCTACGCGGCCCTTTTGGTTCTGGCGGGCCGCCTCGCCGACCAGCGCAACCGCAAGAACGGGTTCTTGCTCGGCGTGGCGATCTTCACCGTGGGGTCGGCTGCCTGCGGTGCGGCCGCGAGCGTCCCGATGCTGATCGCGTTCCGGCTGGTGCAAGCTGCCGGCGCGGCTCTGCTGACGCCCACCTCTCTCGGCCTGGTGCTCGCGAGTTACTCGCCGGAACGGCGCGGCGGTGCGGTCCGCGCCTGGACGGCCGCCGGCGGGATGGCGGCCGCACTCGGCCCCGTGATCGGTGGTCTCCTGGTCGCCGCAAGCTGGCGGTGGGTCTTCTTCGTCAACGTGCCGATCGGCCTGGCAGCACTCCTCATCGGCTGGCGCAAGCTGCCGGAAGTGCCCGGCCATCCGGGACCACGGCCCGACGAGCTGTCCGCGGTCCTCGTCACGGCTGGCGTGGGCGGGCTCACGCTCGGTCTGGTGCGCGGCGGCGCCTGGGGCTGGGGCTCGGCCGCGACCATCGGCGTGCTGGCGGCATCCGCCCTCGTGCTCGCGCTCTTCGCGCGCCGCTGCTTGCGGCATCACAATCCGCTCGTTGATCCCGACCTCTTCCGTGTCCGCTCGTTCTCCGGGGCATCCGTGGCGACCCTGCTCTTCTCGGTGTCGTTCGGCGCGATGCTGCTGTCGATCGTGCTGTGGATGCAGGACGTCTGGGGCTGGTCGGCGCTGAAGACAGGCCTGGCGGTGGCGCCCGGACCGATCATGGTTCCGATCTTCACGTTCCTCGTGACCGGACGGCTGCTGGCCAGGTACGGACCAGCGGCCGTGATCGGCGCTGGCGCAACCGGGTTCGCCGCCGGGATTGCCTGGTGGGCCGCTGTCGTCCAGCTGCACCCGAACTACCTCGAGATCTTGCCGGGCATGCTGGTGACGGGCATCGGCGTCGGACTGACCTTGCCATCGCTGATGTCGACGGCCGCGGCGTCCTTGCCCCCGCCCTCGTTCGCGACAGGCTCCGCTGTCGTCAACATGCTGCGGCAGGTGGGGTTCGCAGTCGGCGTGGCGATGCTCGTGGCCGTGCTGGGCAGCCCGCACGGGTCGGCAGCCGAGCTGACGGCCTTTCGCCACGGCTGGTACGCGACGGCGGCCGCGGGCCTGGCCGCTGCGATCGCCGCCGTCCTGGTAAGGCGCACGGCGGCGCCCACCGCGGTCGCGGCGGTCGCCGCGAGCTCGAGCCCCGGGTAGCCAGCACGGGTAGCCGGCTCAGGCCAGCTCGGCGAGCACAGCCTGCGCCGCGTCGCTGCCAGACCGGATCGCGCCCTCCATATAGCCGGTCCACGCAGTCGCCGTCTCCGTGCCGGCCCAGTGGATCGGCCCGACTGCGGTGCGGAGCGCGCGCCCGTAGCGCGTCCAGACGTTCGGCCCGAACAGAGTTCCGTAACAGCCGCCGCTCCACTTCTCCCGCTGCCAGTCGCGCTCTAGGTACAGCTCGGGCTTGCCCGCACGCGGGCCGAAATAGCGGACCAGCGAGTCCACGACGGCCTGGCGCCGGACATCGAGCGGCTCCCGGCCGAGGCGGCGCGCCTCATCGCCCTCCAGGAAGGCCAGCAGCACACCGGGTGAGCCGTCCGGCGGCGAGTTATCAAAGACAACTCGCGACCCGGCGCCGTCGCCGGTCGCCTGGCCGGACAGGCCGTCCCGTCGCCAGAACGGCTCGTCGTAGACCACCTGGCACTTGATGACCGAGCCCATCGGCGTGCGCTGGGTCAGCTGCTCCCGCCGGGGCGGCATGGCCGGCTCGTAGTCGATCCGGCCGGCCAGCAGCGGCGGCGCGGTCACGATGATCCGCCGTCCTTCGAACTGCCCGGCCGCCGTGGTCGCGGTGACCTTGTCGCCGCGCACCTCGATGCGGCTGACCGGCGCCGCGAGCCGCACGACGCTGCCGAGAGCTGTGGCCAGTCGCTCGGCGATCAAGCGCCGAGCCGCCGACGAACCTGTCCTGCTGCGCGCCGCCGGCAGTCTCGATGAGGCGCTGGAACGAGCCGCCCGAGTGGCTATAGAACAGCACGTGCAGCAGGGACAGATCGCCCGGCTCGGCGGCGAACACCGCCTCCGTGGCCAGTGTCAGTAGCATCCGGGCGCTCCGGCTGGCGGTATTGCGACGCGCCCAGGTCTCGAACGTCTGGCCGTCAAGCTTCTCGGCACCCGCTGCCGTCCACGGCGCATCGGTCGGCACCTTCCTCGCGAGTGCCTCCAGCCGCGCCTGCGCCCTGCCGACGTCGGCCAGTACGAGCGGACTGATCCGCGGGATGGCGCCCGCGTAGGTGCCGCGCTTGCCGTTGAAGTGCAGCACGTTTTTGCCGGTGTCGTAGGTAGGGAACGTCGCAACGTGCAGGCTGGCCGCGAGGTCCAGAAGCCTGTCCTGAGTCGGACCGGCCCACTGGCCGCCCATCTCGACGATCTGGCCGTTGCCGAGTTCCTCGTTGACGACCCGGCCGCCCACGCGGTCCCTGGCCTCCAGTAGCAGCACCGACCGCCCGGCTCCCACGAGGTCACGCGCGGCCACAAGGCCGGCGAGGCCAGCCCCGACCACCAGGACGTCAGCCGCCTCGGCCATCTTGCTACCTCCAGCTAGGACTATCAGCGAGCTGCCTTGATCTTCCGCCAGCCGCCCGCCCTGTTATTGGCGATGATCTGCCGGAGCATGACGAGCAAGGCCGGGCCGTTGATGCGCTCGCCCTGCTTCACCGCCATCGTGCGTGCGGTCTCATTCGCGTGACCAGCGGTGATGATCCCCGCCGGGTCGGGCACGATGGCGCCGTCGTACAAGAACAAGTTCACGTGGTCCTTAGCCGCCAGCAGCGCGCAGACGTTCCCGTCCAGCACGAAGTACGGCTGGCGGCCGCGCTTGATCGTCTCCGTCACCTCCGGATCGGCGGCGTGGATGAGGTCGCGCAGTTCCCCGCACACCGCCTGCTGCCAGTCCGGCAGCGCCCCGACGTACGCGTCGACGCGCGGATCCGTCGCGTACGTCATCGCATCCCCCGGCTCGCCGCGTCGAAGTCGGCCACAATGCGCTTGCCCGCCTTGCGCCGCCATGCCTCCGTCAGCAGCTCGCGGACTCGGTCGTCTGGGGCGGCCGAGAGCAGAACCCGCAGGCCGCGGATTTGCTTGCCCCACAGCAGCGGCTCGAACGCGGCCGGCGCCCCGGCGCCCGGCAGTTCAGCCACTGTCGCCGCGACCTCGCTTTCATCGACGAAGATGTGCAGCCGCGTCTCGTCAGCGGGCGCGGTCGCAAAGATCTTTCCATTGACCCGGAACGAGGTCATGTCAAAGTGCGGTTCTTCGCTGGTACCCGGTAGCGACAGCGCGAATGCCCTGGCCTGCAATAGGTCGCCCATCGGTCCAGGCTAGCCCGGCCAGTCGTGAGCCTGCCGCCGCTCTACGGCATGACGGCGTGCTCGCCGACGTGCCCGAAGACACGGAAGCCCAGTCGGCGGTAGATCGGCTCACCCTGCTCGGATGCCTGCAGAACTGCCATCGGCGCCTGGAGGTCGCGCGCCGTTGCCACCGCAGCGGCGGTGATCGCCGTCCCGAATCCGCGTCGCTGATGGCTTGCCACAGTCGAGATGTTGTAGAGCCCGGCGACGCCGGCGTGCAGGAAGACCTCGGCGGAGCAGACCGGGCGGCCATCGCTGTAGCCAATCAGGTAGCGCGCCGGGCAGTCAGGGGCCAGGGCCCGGCCGGCCGTCAGCGCGTAGAACGTCACCACGGTCTGCGCTGGCGGGTCCCAGTTGGCGGCCAGCACCCACGACCAGTCGCTGAGCTCCGCTGTTGTGCGAACCGCGGTGATGTCGAGGCCAGCTGGCTGCGGTACGCGGCGCAGGCTGTCGGGCCGACCCCACATGGCAGGCTCGACGACCGTGGCCGGCAACCCTGCGGCGGTCAGTAAGCCGGAGAGATTGGCGGGTGTCGACGCTGGGCCAACGCGCCAGACGAACGGGCGGCCGGCGGGCGCCAGCTCGCGCATCGTGTCGCTGATCCGGCTTGGCGCGGTGATCGGCGTAAAGGCGGCAGACCCGATGAAGTTAAACGTATCGTCGTCCAGCCCGCTGTCGGCGATCAGCAGATCAGGCTCCTGCCGAACGGTCATTCCCGGCATTTCGCGATGCAGGTAGCTGGCATGCTCGGCCAGGTTGCGCTCCATCGAAAGCCCCAGACCGGATAACGGACCCTGCACAAATCGCTCCCCTCAGCGTCTACCCCGTTGTGCGCGGCATGGCCCCTGCCAGCAGGTACTGCGCAGAACCGGCCGGTGCAGCCACGGTAGTCTGGGCGGGGGACCCCCGCGGGGAGCCGCGCTTGAAGGGTTGCAGACGTTGCTTTCGCTGGTCATACCGAAGGGTTCGCTTGAGCGGGCCACACTGGATTTGTTCGATGCCGCCGACCTGACGGTTCGGCGATCGTCGGAGCGTGACTACCACGCGATCATCGACGACCCGCGCATCGAGCGAGTCCGATTCTTGCGGCCGCAGGAGATTCCTTCCTACGTCGAGCAAGGGCTGTTCGACTTCGGGATCACTGGCCGGGACTGGATCACCGAGACCGGCGCGGACGTCGCATCCCTCGGCGAGCTTCAGTACTCCAAGGCGACATCCGATCCCGTCCGGGTTGTCCTCGCCGTACCGGAGAGGGTGCCCTGGCAAACGGCCGCGGACATGCCGGAGGGAGTCAGGATCTCAACCGAGTTCCCGGCCCTCACCCGGCGGTATCTGGAAGCGCGCGGCGTGAAGGCTGTGGTGATCCCGTCCTACGGCGCGACCGAGGCGAAGGTGCCAGACATCGTGGACGCGATCGTCGACCTCACCGAGACCGGCGCCTCGCTGCACCGCAACGGCCTCCGGATCCTCGACACGCTGCTCACGAGCTACACGGAGCTGATTGCCAATCACAACGCCTACGCCGACCCGGTTAAGCGGGACGCGATGGAGGACGTCGCGCTGCTGCTGCGCGGCGCGATCCAGGCGCGCGGCAGCGTGCTGCTGAAGCTGAACGTCAGCGACGCCGACCTCGCCGAGGTCACCCGGATCCTGCCCGCCATGTCGTCGCCGACGATCACGGCGCTGGCCTGGGGCGACATGCATGCGGTCGAGGCCGTCGTGCCCAAGCGCGGCGTGAACACGCTTATCCCGGCGCTGAAGGCGGCCGGCGGCCGCGACATCCTGGAGATCCCGATCAGCAAGATCGTGGAGTAGCGGCGTGCTGACCCGAATCGACCTGCGCGGTCGGCGGCCGGCCGCGATGCGCCCGGCGGAGCTTGCGGGTTTGCTGCCACGCGCGGCGCTTGATGTCAGCGCGGCACTGGACGCGGTGCGGCCGATCTGCGCCGACGTCCGCAGCCGCGGCGGCCCGGCAGTCCGGGAGTACACCAAGACGTTCGATGGCGTCGACGTCGACCACACGAGGGTGCCCGCTGCGGCGCTGTCCGCGAGCGCTTGCCGACCTGGACCCGGCCCTCCGGGCGGCGCTCATCGAGGCGGCGCGGCGCGCACGGCTCGTGCATCAGGCGCAGATGCCGGCGGAGACCTGGACCGCCGTCGCTGCCGGATCGACGGTCACCGAGCGGCAGTTGCCTGTACGCAGGGCCGGGGTCTATGTCCCCGGCGGGCTCGTCGCCTACCCGTCGTCCGTGCTTATGAACGTCATCCCGGCTCAGGTCGCGGGCGTCGACGAGATCGTCGTTGCCTCGCCGCCGCAGGTGGACCACGGTGGCCTGCCGCATCCGGCCATCCTCGCCGCGTGCGCGCTGCTGGGCGTCACCGAGGTGCACGCCGTCGGCGGCGCGCAGGCCATCGCCATGCTCGGGTACGGCACCGATGAGTGCGCTCCGGTCGACGTCATCTCCGGCCCCGGCAACGTCTACGTCGCTGCTGCCAAGCGGCTGCTCAGCGAGCGCGTCGCCGTCGACGCTGAGGCGGGTCCGACCGAGATTGCCATCGTGGCCGACGACGGCGCGGACGCCAGATTCGTCGCCGCCGATCTAGTCGCGCAGGCCGAGCACGACCCGCTGGCCGCATGCCTGCTCATCTCCACTAGCGCGGCGCTGGCCGATCGGGTCGACACCGAACTGGCCACGGTGGCAGGGCAGGCACAGCACGCCGAGCGTGTCCAGGCCGCGCTAGCAGGCCAGTCGGCGTGCGTCCTGGTCGACGACGCGAGTGCGGCGCTGGCTGTCGCCGACGCATGGGCCCCCGAGCACCTGGAAATCCAGGCGAGGGACGCGGCGATCCTGGCCCGCCGGGTACGCAATGCGGGCGCGATCTTCGTCGGGCCGTGGGCGCCGGTTTCGCTCGGCGACTACCTGGCCGGCTCGAACCACGTCCTGCCGACCGGGGGGACGGCTCGATACACCGGAGGCCTGTCGGTGCTCACATTCTTGCGCGGCGTCCATGTGGTGGAGTGCGACCGGGCGGCGCTGGCGGCGGTGGCGCCGTACATCGACGCGCTCGGGGGTGCGGAGGACCTCACCGCGCACGTGCAGGCTGTGCGCGTGCGGGTGCCGGAGAACGGGGATCGGCAGTGACGGCCGCGGACTCGATAGCTGCCGCGGGCGCCCGCGGCGACGTGCCGATCCGGGCCGATCTGGCTGACCGTCACCCGTACGGGGCACCGCAGCTCAACGTACCGGTCCGGCTGAATACCAACGAGAATCCCTACCCGCCGTCAGCGGCGCTCGCGGCCGACATCGCCGCGGCGGTCGCCGACGTCGCCGGCGGCCTGAACCGGTATCCCGACCGGGATGCGGTCGCGCTGCGCACGGCGCTGGCCAGCTACCTCGGCCATGGGCTGACTGTTGCCAACGCCTGGGCGGCCAACGGCTCGAACGAGATCATCCAGCAGGTACTCCAGGCCTTTGGCGGGCCCGGCCGCAGCGCTCTTGGGTTCGAGCCCTCCTACTCCATGCACCCGCTGATCACGCAGACGACCGCGACCCAGTGGATCGCGGCGGAGCGGACGAGCGACTTCAGCCTCGACGCGGAGCAGGCGGCGGCTGCCGTCCGCCGCCACGAGCCTGACGTGGTGTTCCTCACCTCGCCAAATAACCCCACCGGGTCGGCGACACCGCTGGACGTGATCGAGGCGGTCTGCGCGGCCGCTCCCGGCATGGTCGTCGTGGACGAGGCCTACGCCGAATTCTCCCGAGACCCGGCGGCCACCGCGCTGAGGCTGCTCCCGACATTTCCGCGACTTGTCGTCGTCCGCACGATGTCCAAGGCGTTCGCGATGGCGGGCGCCCGCATCGGATACCTGGCCGCCGCCCCGGCCGTCGTCGACGCACTGCTGCTCGTCCGGCTGCCTTACCATCTGTCCGCTGTCACCCAGGCCGTCGCGCTCACGGCCCTGCGGCACTCGGCCGAACTGCTGTCCTCCGTGACCGCCATCCGGGCCGAGCGTGATCAGCTGGTCGGCAACCTGCGCGATCTCGGCCTGACGGCGCCAGAGTCCGACGCGAACTTCGTGCTGTTCGGCCGGTTCGCCGACCGTCGGGCGGTCTGGCAGGCGCTGCTCGACCGCGGCGTGCTGGTCCGGGAAACTGGCCCGCCCGAGTGGCTGCGCGTCAGTATTGGCACCGCGGCGGAGATGGCCACGTTCCTATCTGAATTGAGAGGCGTGCTGGACGGCGGCGCGGCGATGGTCGGGCCGTGACCCGGACGGCGAGGATCGGGCGAGTCACCGGCGAGACGCAGGTACTCGTCGAGCTCAACCTGGACGGCGCCGGAGTGGGCCGGGCCGAGACTGGTGTGCCGTTCTTCGATCACATGCTGGCGCAGCTCGGTCGGCACGCGCTGGTCGACCTGACCGTGCAGGCGCGCGGCGATATCGAGGTCGATGCGCACCACACCGTGGAAGACACTGCGATCGCGCTCGGCCAGGCGCTGCGCGAGGCTCTGGGGGAGAAGCTCGGCATCTGCCGGTTCGGGGATGCCCTGGTCCCGCTGGACGAGACCCTTGTCCGCGCCGCCGTGGACCTCTCCGGTCGGCCGTACGTTGTGCACGTCGAGCCGGCCGGGATGTCTCCGCTCATCGGCACCTACGACACGACCTTGACAAGGCACTTCTTTGAGTCGCTCGCCCACTCGGCGGGCATCTGCATCCACCTTGATGTATTGCGCGGGCGCAATCCGCACCACATCGTCGAGGCTCAGTTCAAGGCGTTCGCCAGGGCGCTGCGCGCGGCTGCGGCCCCGGACCCGCGCTCGGGCGGCTCGGTGCCGAGCACGAAGGGCGTGCTCTGACAGCACCCTTAGTCGTTAGCACGTAAGGAAAGTGTCGCCGGCGAGCACTTTTCCTTCGAGATCATGGTCAACCTGGGCCGCCCTTGAGGTCGCCGATGCCGAGCGAGCCAGGCCCGACGTCCGCTCTGGCCGCTTCCTCCTGCTGGTGCACGTAGGTCTCAGGATCCTGGTCAACCGGCCGGACGCCGGCGAAGTTCCGCGCCTCGAAGGCGACGAATGCCACCGCCAGCCGATCCCGCTCCGCCAGGCTGACCCGTCGGCGGAAGTCGGTCAGGCCCTCGCGCTCCTCCTCGCCCATATGGTCGCTGTTCGCGCGGTTCACCTCGGCGACGGCGTCGAGCCAGCCCTGGCTGCCCACGTGATGACCGGTGACCGCGGCAATGGCGTCCCTGATCTCGTTGTGGTCGTGGATAGCGTCGACGGTCTCCGGCTCAGCGCTGCCGAGGGGCTGCGCCCCGATGGCCAGCTTGAGCAGTTCGGGGTAGAAGATCGCCTCTTCGGCTGCGGCGTGCACTTCCAGGAAGACCGACAGCCGATCCCAGATCTCGCCGAGTGATCGGACGTCAGCAGCGTCGATCTGCTCCAGGATCGCGAAGCGACGGCGCTGCTCGTGATGGTCGTCCAGAATCAGCTGCGTGATGTCCATGGTGTCTCCTGGCGTCGCGAGCTACTCACTGTCGGACGGTACCCCTGTCGGACGGCCGTTAGGCGCGCCGCACGAGCAAGACGAGGAGCACGATGATGACGATCAGGACGATGGTGCCTATACCGATATACATGGCTCACTTCCTTCCTGGGTCGCTTCTCGCTACCCGTCGCGCCGGCCGTAAAACGCCGGAGTGTCTTGCCCGCAGGCGTTCCAGGCGCGCGCGGTCCCGCGTGGTCAGAGTCTGTTGGCGTCGGTCGATAACCTGGGATCTGGCCGCCGGGCACCCGGCTGGCTAGTTCGCGATCATTGACAGGAGCTGCCGTGACCAGCCGTCGGCCGAGCGTGGTCGTGCTGGACTACGGCTCGGGCAACCTGCGATCGGCACAGCGCGCACTCCAGCGGGTGGGAGCCGACGCCGAGATCAGTTCGGACGCCGACGCGGCGCTCCGCGCTGACGGGCTGGTCGTCCCCGGCGTCGGCGCGTTCGCTGCCTGCATGGCCGGACTGCGGGCGGTCGGCGGCGACCATGTCATCGCAAAGCGGCTCGCCGGCGCACGGCCGGTGCTCGGCATCTGCGTTGGCATGCAGATCCTGTTCGAGGCCGGCGAGGAGCACGGCGAGACGGCTACGGGGGTGGGCTGCTGGCCGGGCGTTGTCCGCAAGCTGACCGCTTCCGTCCTGCCGCATATGGGATGGAACGTGGTCGCTCGCAACGCCGAGTCCCGCCTGCTCGCGGGCATGGACGCGAACGCCATGTTTTACTTCGTCCACTCCTACGCCGCGACGCAGATTCCGTCTCGGCGCGCCGAGCCAGTGCCCGTCGTTGGCTGGACAACACATGGCGAGGACTTCGTCGCGCTCGTGGAGGACGGCCCGCTCATGGCGACCCAGTTCCACCCGGAGAAGTCGGCCGATGCCGGCGCCGCCTTGCTCGCCAACTGGCTGGAGACCCTCAAGTGAAGCGGAAACCGCGGTGACCATGCTGGAACTGCTGCCCGCTGTCGATGTGGCCGGCGGCCAGGCGGTCCGGCTCGTGCAGGGTGCCGCCGGGACAGAGACCGCCTACGGCGACCCCGTCGACGCTGCGCTCGCCTGGCAGCAGGCTGGTGCGGCCTGGATTCACCTGGTCGATCTTGATGCCGCCTTCGGCCGCGGCTCGAACGGCCCCCAGATCGCCAACCTGATCGCCAAGCTCGACGTCAGGGTGGAGCTCTCTGGCGGCATCCGCGACGACGCGGCGCTGACCAGTGCGCTGGCCACGGGATGCACCAGGGTTGTCATCGGCACGGCGGCGCTGGAGGATCCGGACTGGGTCGCCAAGATGATCGCCGAATACGGGGACCTGGTCGCGGTCGGGCTCGACGTCCGCGGCACCCGACTGGCCGCGCGGGGCTGGACTACCGACGGCGGCGAGCTAGACGACGCGCTCGACCGGCTTGAAGCGGCAGGCTGCCACCGCTACGTCGTCACCGACATCGAGAAGGACGGCATGCTGCGCGGGCCCAACCTTGATCTGCTCCGGCGCGTCTGCGCGCGGACGGACCGCCCGGTCGTCGCGAGCGGCGGCGTGTCGAGCCTGGCCGACCTGCACGCGATCGCGAGCCTGGTGCCGCTCGGCGTCGAGGGGGCGATCGTCGGCAAGGCGCTGTACGCGGGCGCGTTCTCCCTGCCGGAAGCGCTCGCGGCGGTGGCGCCATGACGGGGCGCCCCGCGACCCGCCGGGTCGGCAGCGGCGCGGCGTGGGAGCCGATTGTCGGCTACAGCCGGGCGGTCGCGGCCGGGGACTACATCTTCGTGTCGGGCTGCACATCGATCGACGGCGCAGAGTTCGTGCACCCTGGCGACGCACACGCCCAGACCGCGCAGGCGATCGCCAACGTGGCATCGGCACTGGCCGACCTCGGCGCCGGGCTCGCGGACGTCGTCCGGACCAGGATCTACGTGACCGACATCGGCCGGTGGGAAGAGTACGGCCGGGCGCACGGCGAGGCGTTCGCCGACGTCATGCCCGCCACCTCCATGGTCGGTATTGGCGCGCTCATCGACCCGCGCATGCTGGTCGAGGTCGAGGCCATCGCCTACAAGCCGGGCACTGGCGCGGCCGGCGACGCGCTGCCGAGGGCTGACCTGCTGTGACAGTGGCGGTCCGTGTCATACCCTGCCTGGACGTCGACGGCGGCCGGGTCGTCAAGGGCGTCAACTTCGCCGACTTGCGGGATGCCGGTGACCCGGTCGAGCTGGCCGCGACCTACGATCGCGAGGGCGCTGACGAGCTGACGTTCTTGGACATCACCGCCTCCAGTGACGACCGGGAGACCATGTACGACGTGGTCCGGCGCACAGCCGACCAGGTGTTCATCCCGCTGACCGTTGGCGGGGGAGTGCGGAGCACTGGCGACGTCGACCGGCTGCTTCGAGCCGGCGCGGACAAGGTCGCGCTCAACACGGCTGCCGTGGCGAGGCCGGACTTGCTTCGTGAGGCGGCACACCGGTTCGGCGCACAGTGCGTGGTGCTGTCCGTGGACGCCCGCCGTGCGTCGTCACCTCGAACCCCTTCGGGCTTCGAGGTGACGACGCACGGCGGCCGGCGAGGTACTGGAATCGACGCCGTCGGCTGGGCGAGGCAAGGCGCTGAGCTCGGGGCCGGGGAAATCCTGCTGAACTCGGTGGACGCGGACGGGACGAAGGCCGGTTTTGACCTCGAGCTGATCGCGGCAGTCCGGCAAGCGGTCCGCGTTCCCGTCATTGCAAGCGGAGGGGCCGGGGCGGTGAGCCATTTCGGGGCGGCGATCGATGCCGGGGCCGACGCCGTGCTCGCCGCGAGCCTGTTCCACTTTGGCGAACTGACGATCGGCGCGGTCAAGCGCGAACTGGCGGCTACCGGGCACCTGGTCCGGCCGGTGACGGCGAAAGAGGTTCGGAATGCGAAGTGACGCCATGCCGTCCGGGCTCGACCCGAAGATTGCCGCCCGGCTGAAGCGGAACGACGCCGGTCTCGTCGCTGCCATCGCCCAGCAGCACGACACTGGCGAGGTCCTCATGCTCGGCTGGATGGACGACGAGGCGCTGCACCGGACGCTGACGACCGGCAGGTGTACGTACTGGTCGCGGAGCCGGCAGGAGTACTGGGTCAAGGGCGAGACTTCCGGGCACGTGCAGCGCGTGGTCTCGGTCGCACTCGACTGCGATGGCGACGCTGTCCTGGTCCGCGTCGATCAGACCGACGGCGCGTGCCACACCGGAGACCGGACGTGCTTCGATGCCGACGTCTTGCTCGCCGAAAGCTAATGCCCTAGTTCTGCCGTGAGTCGGAACCCGGCCGGCACCGGGGCAGAGGAGAGCACAGCGCGATTCGCCGCACCGTCGCTGAGCCAGGTATAAGTCTCCGAACCGAGCAGCCTGCCGGTCGCGGTCGCAATCTCCGCGCGGACTGGCAGGTAGCTCGTCTCGTCAATCCAGATCATCTTGGTGCTGGCGGCATCTGTGCTGTCGGCCGTGGCCGGTAGCTGCTCCTTGCTGCCGAGGATGGGCAGGAGTTCGGCCGCGCCGCTGCCGCCGAACGGCCGCGGGTAGCTGAAGGTGACAAGGATCATCGGCTTGCCCTGCACCGTGACGGCGGTGATCGTCCGGCGGGGGTCGTCCGGACCCTGGCTGCCGGGGGCATTCGGGAGATTGACCGGCTGCATCGGGCCGAGCATCTCCGCGATGGTGTAGCTCGCGGACGGTTCGGCGCCGAACTGACCTACCGCGATCGAGTCCGTCTGCCAAGTCCGGGTTGGATAATCAACGAAGCGCCTGACTCGGTGGCCGTTCGCAATGACCGCGGACACGTCGCTGAGCAGGGCACCGCTCGCGCTGAACAGCTTCTCCCGGTCGGAGGTGCCGCGGGTCCAGGTCTCCAGGACAGCGGTGCCGTCGATCGTGGTGCCAGGCGTATACGCGGTCCGGACGTAGAGGATGCCAGTCCGGCTGGCAGCCGCCACCGCCCCTTCAGCGCGCGCGGCCATGGCCCGAAGGCTGGGCAGCCGCGCCGGGGCCACCGCTGGACGTTCGACGACCCGGCGGCTGGGGTTGGTCCCATGGTCGACGGCTGATCGGACTAGGACGCCCGCGCCAGCTACCGACGACGACGGCGGCTGCGGCGGCGATCGCAGTCGCCGGGCGGTGGAGCGCCTGGCGCCGGTCGCGGCGGATGCCCCGGTCGCGTCCAGCCCGGCGGGCAGCCGCTGTCCGGCGGCGGCCGCCGCCAGGCGGCGTGGCGAGGATGTGTCGCAGGATCTGGTCTTCAGCCGCCGGGTCGATGACGAGTTCCGTGCGATCGAGGAGCGGTGGCCGGGCGGCGGCGAGACGGTCAAGCTCGGTTCGCGCGGGCATCTGCATGCCTTCCTGCTCGCTGAGGTGAAGAGGGTGCCGCGACGACAGTGGATCGCGGCGCTAGTGGCGTGCGCTCCGACGCACGGGCGCTGGCCAGGCCGTGCACGGCGTCGGCGGCGGCGAGAGCGCTCGCCAGGCGGCGGCGTGCCCGGTGCAGCCGGACAGCGAGGGTCAGGCTGGTCAGGCCGAGCACCTCGGCCGCCTGTCCGGCAGTGAGGCCATGCCACGCCAGCAGAGTCAGCAGTTCGCGGTCGCGTTCGCCCAGCTGCGCGAGGGCGGCCAGCGCGGCTTCGCGCTGGGTCACCTCATCGGCCGGATCTGCCGGGTGCGCTGGCTCGCGGTATCCGGGTGCCGCGAGCCGCTCGGCCAGCGCATCCCGCCGGGAGTCGCCACGCACCTGCTCCGCCACCACCTTCCTGGCTACCCCGTAGAGCCAGCCTGCCGGCTCGGCCGGGACATCGCCGAGCCGGCGCCAGGCAACCAGGAAAGTCTCAGCGCACGCGTCCTTGGCCCGTTCCGGCTCAAGCCGAGCCAGCGCATACCCGAGCACGCCCCTGAAGTGCTGGCGATATAGCGCCTCGAACCGCTCGGAATCCTCGTCAGCCAACTGGACCTCTCCTGGGCTAATTTCCCGTTACAAGGTAGTTGGCCGGCCGAGGCCGGATATTACAGCTGGATTCTTAGCCCGGCGGCTAGCTGGCGGCGGCCGAGGACTGCTGAGACGCGCCGATCCCGGCGAGCCGACACTGGGGCCTGGTCAGCTGGTCAATCTTGTCCGTCCCGGCGTAAGCGCGCTGGCACGTGGCCTTCGCCGCTGGGCCGCACTGATGCAGCAGCGCTCCGCCGGTGGTGCTCGGCAACGTGACCGTAATGCAGCCGTTTTTGGAGCTGCCGTAGCTGCCCGGCCGGAACGCGGCCCAGACGGCGACGGCGGCCAGCACCAGCAGGATCGCCACCACGACGGCGGCGATCCGGCGCCTGTCCCGCCCGGTGACTTGCTCCGCCGGCGGCGTGCTCGCGAATGGCATCACCGGCAGTATAGGTACCCATGACGGCAGCCCGCCGGGCCGCGGCCTTGCCGTCAGTGCAGCAGGCGGCGTGCAACGGGCCGGCAGTGCGGCAGAGTGTTAGTGCTGCAGTGTCAGTGCAGCAGGGTCACGGCCAGCAGGTAGACATTCATCGCGATGATCAGCCCGCCGGTGGCGGCGGCCGCGGCCGTCGTCAGCGAGCGGTTCACTAGCGCGCCCATGATGTCGGCCCGGCGGGTCAGTGCGACCAGCGGCACGAGCGCGAAGGGAATGCCGAAGGACAGCACTACCTGGGAGATCACCAGGCTCGTGGTCGGGGGCAGGCCGGCGGCGAGCACGACCAGTGCGGGCAGCATCGTCAGGCCCCGCCGCAGGAACACCGGCATCGACCTGCCAATGAAACCGCGCATCACCACCTGGCCCGCGTAGGTGCCCACGCTGGAGGAGGACAGGCCCGACGCCAGGAGGGCCACCGCGAAGGCTAGCGCGGCACCGCCGCCGACGAGCCGCCCGAGCTCGGCGTGCGCGGCCTCGATCGAGTCCGCCACGGCGGCGTGCCCGGCGTGCCCGGCGGGCCCTGCGTGGCTGAACAAGGCCGCCGCCACGAACAGCATGGCGAGGTTCACCAGGCCGGCCGCGCCCAGGGCGATCAGCACGTCGACCCGCTGGAAGCGCAGCAACTCTCGCCGCTCGGCGTCGTCGCGGCACCGCACCCGTGACTTGGTGAGGGCCGAGTGCAAGTACACGACGTGCGGCATCACGGTCGCCCCCACGATGCCGACCGCTAGGAGCAGGCTGGCGGAGCTCCCGATGCGCGGCACAAGGCCGCTGGCGATCGCGGCGCCGCTAGGGTGCACGGCGGCCAGGTCGTAGGCGAACCCGAGCAACACGATCCCGAGCAGGCCGATAATGGCCAGCTCGAAGCGTCGGTAGCCGCGCTGCTCGAGGGCAAGAATTCCGAATGCGACCACGGCTGTGATCAGCCCGGCGATCAGCAGCGGCGTCCTGAACAGCAAGTTCAGCCCGATGGCGGCCCCGACGAACTCGGCGACGTCGGTCGCCATCGCGACCAGCTCGGCCTGTACCCAGAGACCGCGCGAGACTGCGCGGGGCAGCTGGTCGCGGCACAGCTCGGGCAGGTCCCGGCCGGTGGCTACGCCGATCTTCGCTGACAGGTACTGCACCAGCATCGCCATGAGGTTCGCCGCGACGATCACCCAGGCGAGGCTGTACCCAAACGCCGCACCGGCCGAGAAGTTGGTCGCGAAGTTGCCGGGGTCGACGTAGGCAATGGCGGCCACGAACGCAGGACCGAGGAGCGCCGCGATGCCACGCCAGCGCCCGCGCGAGCGCAGTTGCCGCAGGCCAGTTGCGGCCGTGCCGTCGGTGAGCTCGGACCCGGTGGTCAGCATGGTGTTCGAAGAATGCCAGGACGCCGTTCCGGCCGCCAGTGCCGGGCCGCACCCGAATCGACGGGCCGAGCCCCATGCGAATTCAAGTAGCCGTGCCGGATAATCCCTCCCATGGCTGAGCTATCCGGACGGACGTTCCTCATCACTGGCGGCAATACCGGGATCGGGCTGGCCACTGCGCGGGCGCTGGCGGCGCGCGGCGGCCGCGTTCACATCGCCAGCCGGTCAACTGAGAAGGGCCGGGCGGCCGTCGCCGCGATCACGGCGGCCACGGGCAGCGATGAGGTCGCCTTCTTGAAGCTCGATCTCGCCGATCTCGGCTCGGTGCGAGCAGCTGCCCAGACGTTCCTGGCACTCGGCGAGCCGCTGCACGTCCTGATCAACAATGCTGGCGTGGCAGGCAGGCGGGGCTTGACCAGCGACGGCTTCGAGCTGATCTTCGGCGTCAACCATCTGGGCCACTTCGCCTTCACGACTGCCTTGCTGGACTGCCTGAGGTCGAGCCAGGCCAGGATCATTAACGTCGCCAGCGATGCCCACTTCCAGGCGCCCGGCATCGACTTCGACAGGCTGCGCCGTCCCGCGCGCACCATCGCGGCCATGCGCGAGTACGCGGTATCCAAGCTCTGCAACGTCCTTTTCACGCAGGAACTTGCCCGCCGGCTGGCCGATACCGGGGTGAACGCCTACGCCCTGCATCCGGGCGTCGTGGCCTCTGACATCTGGCGCCGGGTGCCCTGGCCGGTCCGTCCCCTGATGACCCGGCGCATGCTGACGGTCGAAGACGGCGCGCGCACGTCGCTCTACTGCGCCACGGCGCCCGAGCTTGCGCACGTCAGCGGCCGCTACTACGACAATTGCGCGGAGCATGAGCCGAGCCCGGTCGCCACGCCTGACCTGGGCGCGCGCCTCTGGGATCAGAGCGAGGAGTGGACCGGGGCCTGAGGCTCGCGGTCCGGGCCCAAGCTACGGCTGACCGGACTAAGCTCGCATAGTGCTCCTCACGCGACGCGTCGCCCTCGCCGTCGTCGCTTGGACTCTGATGTGTGGGGGCTGTGCGACGGCAACCGCGAAGCTGGCGGCGCGGACATCGACGGAGTCGACCGCGGCTTCGCCGTCCGGTGGGATCAGCTCCGGCGCGGCGCCAACTCCGGCCGCGGCCGCGTTGCCGCTGGCTGGTAAGACCGTCGGCATCGACCCTGGTCACGACGGAGGTAACTTCTCCGACCCCGTCTACATCAGCAACATGATCTGGAACGGCCGGGAGGAAGAGATGTGCGATACCACCGGCACCGCGACCGTCGGCGGTTATACCGAGGCACAGTTCAACTTCAACGTGGCTACTGACCTGCGCGCCGACCTGATCGCTGACGGCGCCCGCGTCGTCATGACCCGCTCTGGCAACAACGGTGTCGGGCCTTGCGTCACCACGAGGGCGCAGATCATCAACCGAGCGAACGCCAATGTGGCTATCGACCTACACGCCGATGGCGGTCCCGTCTCCGGCCGCGGCTTCACCGTCCTGGAGCCGGTCGCCGACGGGCCGAACGACAAGGTGATCAGCGCGTCCATCGCGTTCGGCAACGATGTTCGCGCCGCAATGCTCGTGTACACGACGATGCCCGAGAGCACCTACTACGGGGAATCCGGGATCATCAAGCGAGACGACCTCGCCGGCCTCAACCTCACCACTGTCCCCAAGATCCTTATCGAGTGCGGGAACATGCCTAACCCGACCGATGCGGGCCTGCTCACGAGCCCAGCCTTCCAGCACAAGCTGGCAGCGGCCCTCACCGCCGCGATAGTCGCGTTCCTAACGGACAGTCCCGTAGAGAAGCGATGATTGTGCGCGCGCCGGGCGGCGCGGCCGTCAGACCACACGAAACGGTCCGACGGCCGCGCCGCCCGTCCCGCGCTAGCCGCCGATGACCAAGATCACGTCAGGCTATATCGAGTGCTCCATGCTCATTGGCTGGTCGTCCGCGAGCGTCGGATGGGGCGGGCTTCCTCGGCTGTATTGACCGCTAGCTCGCGGATGTCGACATGGTAGTCGGTCCGTTTCGTGTGGACCGGCTGCCGTGTCGATAGCCGGGAGCCACGCCTACTCGGCTCAGGCCATTTTGAACGAGTCGCGCGCCACGGGCTGGACTTGCAGTGGAACAACTGGCGAGCCGGCGAAGTGATGGCGGATTCCATCGATCCACTGGACGCAGCGCCGCTCGAGCGTGTTGTCGTCGGACTGGAGCCGCCCGCGCGTGACGATGGCACCGAGGTCGGCCCCCTTGTAGCGGAAGTCGCCCTGAGCGAGGATCCGCAGGTAGAAGGCCTCGGATTCGTCCATGATGCCGTGCCAGTCGTAGGCGTGCCGGCGGAATTCGGCACTGCCGTCCGGGGCGATCGTGTACACGCCTGTCCGCGGGGCGGCCGTGAGCAGGTCGACGCCGTCGGCCGTCTCTTTCAGGATGAGCTGGCTCCAGACGTCCACGGCCGCCTCGTGCGACCAGCGCTCGTTGATCTCGTCGATGTCTACCTCGTAGTCGAGGTCAAGGTACTCAAGCAGGTGGAACAGGAACAGCGGCATGTCGGCGTACGCGCCCGCCGTGACGTTCGTCATCGGGCTGATCCCGCTGATCCGCGGGTTGAGCTCGCCCAGGTAGAGCTCGCCCGACTGGGTGTCGACGAGGTAGTCGACTTCGAAGAAGCCGACGTAGCCCTCGCCCGCCAGCTGGTCGCCGAGCCGGCGTGTCAGGTGCCTGGCACGCTGCTTCTGCGCGTCGGTCAATGTCGCCGGGTAGTCGTTGCCAGCCCAGCCGCCGCGGTAAGGGGTCAATTCCGGATGGCCCGTGATGTCGTTCATCAGCGGCCCGACCAGGGTGCCGTGCCGGGTCAGCACGGCCTCGACCGCGATGGCGCGATGCTCGATGCGACGCATGACCTTGAGTTCCTCCGTGGCCAGCGGTTCCTTGGCCGCGGCAGCTGCCCAGTCGTCGGCGCTGGCGATGAAGAAGGTCGTCTTGCCCGAGTCGCCATACGGCATCTGGACGACCAGGTCGGTGCCGAGCCCGGCCGTGGCCGCCAGCTCGATCAGCTGCGGGTAGGTGCCCGCCCGGCCGAGGACATTAGGCACGCTGGGCACGCCCGCTGCGTTGCCGAGCTGGGTCGTGATGATCTTGGAATCGAGCCGGTGCCGGAGCGCAGCCGGAGGGTGAGCGATGCGCATGCCGAGCTCGGTCGCGAGCGCCTCAGTCTGCTCGTCAAACATCACGAATGTGACTAGGCCGCCTGGTCCGTTCGAGCGAACCAGGCTGCGCACCTCGCCATGGCGCAGCAGGTAGTTGCAGATGTCCTCGATCGACTCGAACTCAGGCGCACGCCGGTCGGCCGGGACGAAGACATTCGGATGTTCGCCGTCGAACGAGTCGTAGTGGCAGACGTACCGGAAGTTGCGGACCCACCGGTTGATGCCGAGCAAGTTAAATGCTGTCGGCGACACAAAGTAGATCGGCCGCTGATTGGTGCGGAAGTACTCGCGCAACGCAGAGACTCCCCGGAGCTTGGCTGGCGTCGTCACGGGTGCCTCCTTCGCCGCGATCCGATATCAGGGGGCTACCCACAACGCGAATCGCGCAAAGCACCTGGTACTAGATCTGGCCCTTCAATGCCGTAATAGGTGCCGCGTTGCAGACGTTGGCCGGCAGATTACCCGTGATGCGACAGATTGCCGCGGTGAATAGATTGGCCGAGCCGTCTGCTCCCTGCGCGACCGGCGAGGCAGGGTTGTGCAGGTCAGAAGCTATCTGGCTCCAAGTCAGGCCCTGCAGCACCTGCGGATTGTAGGTAGTACCCGAGGTGAACTTATTGGCGAAGTCGATGAAGGGATAGCCGCGGTTGTTCCAGATCGCCTGCTGGGCCGGTGTCAGGGCCTGGAGCGGGTTGTGGTTGACGTCCTGGTTCTCAACCGGAGTGAAGACGAGGTACTTGCTCGTGTACGTGGTGTGGAAAAAGGTGAGGGTTGCGGTGTTGGGGAAGACGTCCGTTGACGAGGAGTGGATGCCGCTGAGCGGGGAGAAGGTACCAAACCGGCTCAGCGCCACGGCCATTGCCCAGCGCTCGGCCGCACAGTACGGGCACCACTCAGCGCCGACATACAGCATCTCCGGCTTGCCACCTGAGGTGAGCGAGGACCCGGACCCCGCCGTCAGCGCGTTGGCGCTGGCACTACCGATGCCGACCTCGGCAAGGACGCTGGCGGGCACCGAGAGATTCGACTGAACACTGGCCGGAAGTGCGCCATTACTGCCGCTGGCCTGGCTCGGCTTGTGCTGCTTCGCGACGACCGCAACGATGATGATGGCAAGCACGACGAGCAGTGCGATCGTGATGCCGCCGATGGCCAGCATCCGGCGTCGTTTCTCGGCTGCACGCTGCTGTGCCTGCTGCGCGGCGATCCGTGCTCGCGCTGACTCCTGCTTCGTGCGTTGCGCCTTGCCCATGACGTGAATCGACCCCTTGATCGATGTCCGCGGTCAGTGCGTGGCGAGCAATCCGGCAAACGTCTGCTGCTCGGCACCGGAGAGCGAAACGTCGTATTACGCTCCGTGAGCCAATCATGTCACGGCGCGTGTGCCCAGGAGACTCAGGTCCGGCCGGCCGGCAACTGCTTACCCGACGGGAAGGACGTGTAAAAGACAATCAGGGCAAAGATGAGGAACGTGGCCACATGAACGCTCGTACACCACAGGCAGATGGCACGTATCTGGATGAGCTCGGCGTAGACGAGGTACAACACAAAACCCATGCCGGTCACGACAGCACCGATCCGGGTGTATCGCAGCATCTTGCTGACTTGCTCTGAGCCCGTCTGCTCGAGGCGCCAGACCCAGGGCGAGTTGAGCACAGTCATGAAGACGTAGAAGGCCAGGCCGAGCACAGCCACCGGGAGGACGCCGAACACCATCGACTGCGAACTCGTCGTGACCTCCGCGCAGTTCACCAGGCCCTTGTCTGAGCACGCAAGCGTCACGTGGGTGTCGTAGTGCGCGATCGTCAGGTAGACCGACGCGCCAAGCGCGTAGAGAGACAGCACGAAGGTCGCGAGCGGCACGAAGCCGACCGTGCGGAAGGCGGCGACGATCCGGCCAACGGGACCGGAGGCCACCGGACTGGCACCCTTGGCGACCGAGTCGGTGCGGGCCGATCTGCCACCAGTTGCCGATCTTGCGTTCGCGGCCGCGTTTCCGGCCGGCCGGGACTTGGCTGATGCGGCCCCGTTCCCGGTCGCCTTTGTCGTGGCGGTGGCAGTGCGTGGCCGTGCGCCGCCCGAGCCTGACCGGCTGGCGGCCTGGCCCGGGCGAGACCCGCCCGAGCCGGACCGGGCGGCACCGCCACGGCCGGCTGGCTTCTTCTGGGCGGCCATCAGAGCGACCCCGCCCCGGCCTTGACGCTGGCCGAGTTGCACACGGCGGCTGGCGCGTCCTTGGTGATCTTGCAGATCGCGGCGGTGATGGCGTTAGCCGTGCCATCGACGCTCTTGGCCACCGAGCTGTTGGGGTCCCGGATGTCGGCTGCGACCTGCGCCCACGTGAGTCTGGCCAGGGTGCTTGGCAGGTACTGAGAACCGACATCCAGGTACTGGTTGCCGATGTCCAGGAACGGGTAGCTGCCCGCGTCTGCCGATGGGACGTACGGCACGGCATCGTACTTGGCCATCAGCGCAGCCTCGGCGGGCGTCCGCTGCTGCAATGTGACGCCGTTGTTCACCAGGCCGAACCACTCCACTGGAGTGAATGTGATGTATTTGCTCGTGTAGCTCGATTTGTAAAAGGACAGCGTCGGCGTATTCGGGTAAATGTCATTGCTCGCCGAGTGGATCAGGGGCAGATTTGAGAAGGTGCCGAACCGGCTAAGCGCCACCGTCATCGCCCAGCGCTCGGCGGCGCAATACGGGCAGTATTCCGCGCCGATGTAGAGGATCTCCGGCTTACCACCGGAGACCAGGGCGGGCTGCCCGTTGGTCGGGATCAGCGGGCTGACGCCGCTGCCCTGGCCCACCGAGTCCAACGTGGATGCCGGCACCGTGGTGATCTGCTTGGTGACCAGGCTCACCTCGGCGGCCGTCGCCTTCCCGCCCGTGGCCGCCGCAGCCGAGTTGGAGCTTACGTTCTTCCAGATGATCAGGCCGATCACGATGGCGATCACGCCAAGGACGGAGCCGCTCGCGAGGAACATCCGCCTGCGAGCCTCGGCGCGGCGCGCGGCTGCCTGCTGCGCGGCGATTCGCTCCCTGGCGTTCAGCCGCCGGTTCCGCTCAGCCTTGCCCATGCTGCCTCGCCTTGATTGTGGGGGTTGTCGCCCGGTACCTGCATCCCCTGCCGGGGCCCCATCCGGCATCGGGCTGCCGCTGCCACTGCTGGCCGCCCGCCTGGGAGTGAGGTACCGCAGGACAATGCTAAGGCGCGCCAGCCAGTGCAGCCGCATTTGTTATGGAAGCGGAAGCTGCTGAGAACTACCTGAAAGCTAGCTCTGGCGACCCTGGGCGCCCGACAGCGGCGCTCAGGGGTCCAGGTTGGTGTCCATGATTCTTGCGATGCGCAACCTGTGATAGCTATCGTCTCTGGAATGGTGGCTCTCAGATATCGCCGCGGCGCCAAGATCGCCGCGCTCCTTGCTCTGCCTTGTCTGGGGCTCGCCGCAGCTGGCTGCGGCAGCTCCTCCCCCGGCACCAGCGCCTCCGGCGCCGCCAAGGTGTCCGGCACCGTCAATGTGGCATACGCCTCCTCGCTTCAGTTTCTGAACGAGAAGGTCGTCGGCCCGGCGTTCACCAAAGCCGAGGGCTATCAGTACTCCGGCCAGGGCGCTGCCTCCGGCACGCTGGAGTCGGAGATCGCCAGCGGTGAGATTCATCCGAACGTCTTCGAGAGCGTCGGAGGCGACAACGTCACGCCGCTGTTCCCCAAGTTCACGAAGTGGTACGTGCAGTACGCGGGCACGTCGATCGTCGTGGCTTACAACCCGGCCAGCAAGTACGCCAGTCAGTTCAAGGCATTTGCTGACGGCAGCAAGCCGCTCCAGGGCTTGTTCACCCTGATGGAGACGCCGGGATTCAAGCTCGGCCGGACGGACCCGGCGATCGACCCGCAGGGCCGCGACTTCATCTACATGCTCGAGCTGGCGCAGTCTCACTACAACCTGCCCTCGGACACGGTAACGAAGATCCTCGGCGGCCCGAGTGGCTCATCGACCTCGTCGCAGATCTACGCCGAGTCTGCGCTGGACTCGACGCTGCAGTCTGGCCAGCTCGACGCTTCCAGCGCCTTCATCACGCAGGCTATTGAACTGCACCTGCCCTACATTCCGTTGCCTGCCGCTATCAACTTGGGTGACGCCTCGATGGCGACGCAGTATCACAACGCCTCGGTCACGGTCACCCCGGCAGGTGGCACCGCCACGACCAAGCATGGCTCGCCGCAGGTCATCGACATCACGATCATCGGCAAGCCCACTCCGGCCGCGATCGCGTTCGTGAAGTACACGCTGTCACAAGCGGGGCTCGCGCTCTACAAGGCCGGCGGGTTCACGCTCCTGGCCCCGACCGCGACCGGCACCACCAGCGCCATACCGGCAGCCGTCAGCAGTGAGCTGGGCGGCTAGTCCGGCTGCGGCCGGCGCTGCCCGGGGGGCCGAGAGTTCCCCCGGGCAGCCCGGTCCGCGTAGCCGGGGGCGGGCATTCCCGACTCGCGTGCGCTCCGTATCCGGCACCGCGTCGGTCGTCGGGGCGGCCGTGATCTGGATCGCGCTCCTCGGCCCAGTCATAACCCTGCTCGCGCACCTGTCGTGGGGCTCGATCGTCAAGTCACTGAGCTATCCAGGCGCCCTGGATCCGCTGATCGTCTCGCTCGAAGCCGGCGGCGTCACGCTCGCGGTGCTCTTCGTGATCTGCACGCCCCTGGCCTACATGCTGGCCAGGGGCACGCTGCCGTTCCCGCGCATCTGGGAGGCTGGCGTCCTGTGCAGCCTGCTGCTGCCGCCCCTGGTGATCGGCCTGCTGCTGGTCTTCATGGTCGGCCCCTACACCTTCATCGGCAATCTGATCGGGCACCTGAACCTGTCGGCGACCAATACCTTTCTGGCCCTGGTCATCGCGGAGATCTATGAATCAGCGCCCTACTATGTTGTCGGTGCCCAGGCGGCTTTCGGCGCCGTCAACCCGCGGCTAGAGCAGCAGGCGGCACTGCTCGGGGACCGGCCACGGCGGGTCTTCCGGCGGGTAACGCTGCCGCTGTCAGCGCCCGGCCTGGCCATGGCGCTCTCGGTAGCCTGGGCAAGGGCCATGGGAGCCTTCGGCGCTGTCATTATCATTGCGTACCATCCGTACGGGTTGCCCTTGCAGATCTTCACCACGCTCCAGGAGACCGGCCTGCCCTCCGCTCTTCCATACGCGCTGGTCCTGCTGGTGGTGGCCCTGCCGCTACCGCTGGCGGCCTATATCTGGAGCGCGCGTGCTCAAGGCCGACGTCGAGGTTGAGCGCCGGGACTTCACCGTGCGCGCCGCCATCGAGGTAGAGCCAGGAGAGCGGCTGGCCCTGTTCGGGCCGTCAGGGGCAGGCAAGACGACGGTACTGGAGACGATCGCCGGCCTAGTCCAGCCAACGTCGGGCACGGTCGAGCTCGCGGGCCGGACCCTCACGCGGACGAGCAAGCCGCGCGTCGCCGTGCCGCCTTGGCAGCGCGGCGTTGGCCTGCTGCGCCAGGATCCGGGCCTCTTCCCGCACCTGTCGATCCGCGACAACCTCGGCTACGCCAGGACGGCGGGCTCGCACCGGGGTGAGCTTACGTCGCTCGCGGACGCACTCAGCATCGGCGAGCTGCTGTCAGCAATGCCCGCTCGCCTGTCCGGTGGCCAGCAGCACCGCGCGGCCCTTGCCCGGCTGCTGCTTGCTCGCTGCGACGCGCTGCTGCTGGACGAGCCTTACGCCGGGCTCGATGCGGCCGCGCGGCGGACACTCACGGCGCTGGTCGTCCGGCTCGTGACCGAGCGCAGTGTTCCCGCGGTGCTCGTCGCGCACGAGCTAGCTGATGCGCAGGCGTTCGCAACACGGATGGCAGTCATCGACCGTGGCCGGGTGCTTCAGACCGGCGAACCCGATCAGATCGTGCTCCGGCCAGCCTCGACGAGGGTGGCCGAGCTCGTGGGCTACCTAGGATTCGCGCCGTTGACCGGCTCCCGGCCGTCGGCGCGGCCGGGTCGGGCGCAGGAGCAATGCCCGGTGCGGGAGCCGCGTCTGGCGCGGTGGCCGGAATCCATCCCGATCGCGTCGTGGGCGGAGTAGTCGCCGATCACGGTCTGGTGCTGACGGGGACGGTCGCAGCGTCTCGGCCAGCGGGTGCTGGCTGGGAGACTGATCTCCAGCTACCTGGCTCGGTCGTCACCTGCCGAATGGCCGAGCGGCCAGGGCCGGTCGGCAGCGGGCTGACGATCACTGCACTCGACCCGCCGCTGTTCGGCGCGGATGGCGCAGCTATCGATCCCGTGGCCGCTGGAACTCGCAAGGAGGGCTGCCCATGACCGTGGGGCAGCGACGATCAGAGAGCACGCCGCACCCGGCCGCGCATGCCAATGCGGCGGCTGCGGCTGAGGCAGCTGCGGCTGACCCCGTGGCTGCGGCCGACTACTCATGAGCCGAACTGCACCAGGGTGGAGCGCGTGCGGGTGCCCGGCTACGCCTTGCTCGGCATGCCCGCGGGCTCTCCCAGCAGCAGCTGGCGGGCATGGCGGCGGTCTCCAGGCAGGCCGTCTCGGCGGTCGAGTCGGGATTGTCTGATCCCTCGCTGCGAGTCGCGCTCGCGCTGAGTCGTGCGCTCGGCCTGACGGTCGAGGAGCTGTTCGGGCCCTCGATTCCCGAGCCCGTCGTGGCCGTGCGCCCGCTGGCGCCGCTCGGACCGGCCGGAGCGCGGGTGTCGCTGGCGCCTGTTGGCGACACACTGGTGGCGCTGCCGCTGGTTGGTGCGACCGTGACACGGGCCGGATTCGCCCCGGCCGGCGGCCGGGCCACCGGCACCGGGGACGTCGTCCCGCTTGGACCGCCCCGACCCACTCTCGTGGTGGCCGGATGCGATCCGGCCTTGCCTCTGCTGGAGTTGCCGCTGAGCCTGCTCGACCCGCCTGTGTCCTTCGCCTGGTGGCCGTGCGCCAGTCAGGAGGCGCTGAATCTGGCGAACCAGGGTCTGGTGCACGTCGCGGGCGCCCATCTGCGCGGTCGGTCAGGCGATTACAACACCGGGCCAGCCCGTGACCTGCTGCGCGGCGGTGGTGACGTGATCGGATTCTGCTCCTGGCGGGAAGGCCTCGTACTGCGGCCGGAGCTGGCGGGCCGGTCAGCAGTGTGGCTGACGTCGCCGCGGCCGGGCTGCGGCTCGTGAATCGAGAGCCCGGCGCGGAGGCCCGCCGGGTCCTGGACCGGGAGCTGGCCAGGAACGGCATCGGCGTCGGCCAGGTCACCGGCTACGAGACGCAGGCGACCGGTCACCTGGAATTGGCGGCGGCCATCGCGGCCGGACTAGCCGACGCGGGCATCGCCAGTGAGCCAGCCGCTCTCGCGTACGGCCTGGCGTTCGTGCCGCTCACGGCCGAACGGTTCGACCTGGTCGTGCCCACCGCTCAGGCCGGATCGCGGGAGGTCCAGGCGCTGCTCCGGGCCCTGACGTCGCCCTGGCTGCTCGATCAGCTGGCCAGCCTGCCGGGCTACACAGTGAGTCAGTGCGGCGAACGCGTCGCGACGCTGACACCGACCTGAACTCGACAGCCTGGCCTCGACAGGCATTTACGGGTGGCTCAGGGCGGCCATAGGCTGCCGGCTGTGTACTACGCCGATACCGCGGACGTCGAGGAACTCGGGTGGGACCGGTTCATTTCCGGCGCATGGGAGTCGATATTCGTCGACTGCCGCTCGACGGCCGGGATCAGGTCGATCTGCCGCCGGTGGAGTGATCTGCTCCAGGTGGGCCTCGGCTGTTCAGAGGAGATGGCGGACGAACTCGTCCGCAACCAGGTGATGATGCGGCAGGACCGGGATCTGATGACGATCCGCGACCCGGAACGGCTGCTGGCCACGATGGATGAGGTACTGGCCGATATCGGCGCGGACCTGGTTGACCTCGACGAGGTCAGGCCTGCTGAGCGCGCCGATCTGATGGCGGCGCACCGCGAGCTGCGCAGTTTCCTGCGCGACACTTTCCTCGGACCGGCCGACGCCGTCGGGTCGATATACCCCGTCGGATCAATCGACGCCGAAGGCTAGCCAACCTTGCTGGCCAGCAACAGCGTGGTGATGTAGGGGACGGTCATCTGTCCGTCTGGGAACCGGCTCGCGATGATGACCGCCACTTCGTCCAGGACTGACTGCCGGGCTTCCGGCTCCAGTTCGATGAAATAGGACTTGCTCCGATCGTCAGTGATCCAGTCGGCGACTGACACATACCGGGTCCACTGCACGATGACAGTCCCTGCTGGCTCGACGACGCCGTGCGCGCGCACGAGTTCGCCGGACCAGTCCGGCGTCGCCCGCTCGTCGCGGAGGCGCTGCCACATGTAGCCGGGGCAGGAGGACGACACCAGCTCTTGGTACTGCTCGAACCACAGCTCGCCATCTGGCCTCGCCCTGTTCCACCAGGCGGCCCACAGTCCGCCCGGCTTGAGGACCCTCGCTACCTCGGCAGGCGCGATCCGGGGGTCGAACCAGTGCCACGATTGGGCGAACGTGACGAGGTCGGCGGAGGCCGACCGGATCGGCATCCGGTTGCCGTCGGCCAGCAGGCAGGCCGACCCAGGGCTGCGGGCCAGGGCCCGGCGCAGCATCTGCTCACCGATGTCGAGCGAGATCACGACTGCGCCGCGCTCCGCCAGCTGGCGGCTCGAGATCCCGGTGCCCGCTCCGCAGTCGACCACGACCTTGCCGGCCAGCGGCCCGGCATGCTTGGCCAGCTCGTCAAACACTGCCGCCGGATAGGCCGGCCGCGCAGCGTCATACTCGCTCGCTGCTGAGTCGAACACCGAGTGCGTCGCGGGTTGAGCAGGTCGCATGAGCACTATCCTGGCCGGCGGCAGGGCCTACCCGCGCGAGCGGATGCGCGGCCGCCGGCTTACCCGGCGTGCCCGAAGACAGGAACGATCGACGCCCTGGCAATGGTCGCGAACGTGAGATTGAAGCCAGCTACCGCAGGCGAGACGTCCGAATCGACGCCGAGGTGCTCGGTGTTGAGCGCATGCACAGTGAACACGTACCGATGCGGGTCGCCGGGGGGAGGCGCCGCGCCACCGAAATCCTTGGAGCCGTAGTCGTTGCGCACCGAGAAGGCCCCGGCTGGCAGGCCTGCCCCGGCGCTGCTGCCTGCTCCGGTCGGCAGCTCGGTTACCGACGCGGGGATATCGAGAACAAGCCAGTGCCAGAAGCCCGAGCCCGTCGGGGCGTCCGGGTCGTAACACGTGACGGCGAAGCCTTTGGTCTCCGGCGGGAAGCCATGCCAGCGCAGCGACGGCGAGATGTTCTCGCCGGTCATGCCGAAGCTGTTATAAACCTGGGCCTGCGACATCTGCTCGCCGTCGGCGACGTCGTCGCTCTCGACCGTGAATGCCGGTACCTGCGGCAGGAAGTCATACGGGAGTGGGGCTCGATCTGTCATCAGTTCCTCCAGTCAGAACCGGCCGGGTGGCTGGAGCCAACGCTACTGAAACGGCGCTGGAGCCAGGACGCCATCGCCCTGAATCGCTGGCCGGACCGTGGCCTGCTATTCGCGGGCGGTCGGAACCGGGCTAATTCGGGCCGGCTCGGGTCCGCGAACCACTACCGTTGGTGTTACGCATGAGCAGCCAGCAAACCGTCGGCGAGACTTCAGCTCGCACTTGAAATCTGGGGATAACCTTCCCGGGCTGGGAACGTAGCCGAATGGGGACGCGGCCGTTGCTCAGGCCGCCGGCCCTCTGCAGACGCATGCCGGGGTCAGGCAGTCGGTCCAGGTCAGGCCGTCGGCAGCCTGGCAGGCCACGAGGTTCCGATCTACCAGCGGCATGAGCTCGCCGCCCCGGGCAGGAAGGGCAGGGTCGTGAAGGTCGCGCGCGGGCCGGGCGGCTGGGCAAGACTGGCGCTGCTGGCCGCCGTCCTCCTGGGCGCCGCCGTCATCCCTGGGCGCGCGACCAGCCAGCAGGCGCCGCGCTGTACGGGCCTGCGCTGCACCGCACCTGGCTCAGTCCTGTGGACGAGCGCGTTGCCGGGCTCCTGGATCGCCCAGTCGGGCGTGTCGGGCACTGTAACCGAGCCAGATGCCGCCTACGCCGCCGACGGCGGCGGTGTTGCCGTAGTCGGATCCGGTATTGAGGTGACTGGATACCAGGCGGCCACCGGCAAAGAGCTCTGGCGCGTCGCGCTCGCCGCGCTTCCCGTTGGCTCTGCGATCGTGAGCGTGCGTGCGTTCAGCCGCGTGGTCGCGGTTGGCGTCCAGCCGCCTGCGGCCGAGGCTGGTGCTGCACGGGCCGAGGTGATTCTGTCGGCCGCGACCGGGCGGCAGATCCGGGTCTATCCGGCTGCGGCCTTCGGGGGGGCTGTCTGGGCCGATGCGGCGAGGACCGTCATCGTCGGCAGCACCGCTGTCCTCGCATACGCCAACAGCACCGGGCGCGTCCTCTGGCAGCGCAGCATCGGCTCCGGTGGTCCGACCTGGCGGGCGGCTGGCAGGTACATCTATGTCACAGAGCCGGACACCGCTGGAGGTCTGCCGCCCGTGCGGCAGATCAGCCTGCTGACGGGTGCCGAGCGGATCGTGCGGCCGCGTGCCGCGCCCTTCACCGCGACGCTCGGGGAGGTGATCGACGTCTCACAGCCCAGCGGCGGGCCATCGGCCGCGGTTCTGCTGTTCTCCGGCGCCAACGGCGTCGCCGCCTACGGACTGAACGGCAAGCCGCTCTGGCACGAGGACGGGGGAGTTCTGGAGCTGGCCGACTCCCCGCAAGGCGTCGTGTATCTCGCCGAGGGCTCCAAGCTGACTGGCATCGACGCGCTATTGGGGACAGCCGTCAGCAGCGCGGCCATCTCGATTGCTGCCAGCCTCTACTGGGTCAGCGACGGTGTCGCGCTCGGGCTCGACCAGAACGCCCTCGGGGAGGCCTGGGGATACAGCCTGACCGGACGCCGGGTGGCCTGGACATCCGTCGCGCTACCCTGGCCGCATTTCTTTCCTGACCTGTCCGGTCTCGGCGGTAGCGCGAGCGGGACCGGTGACGTCGCTCTTCTGGCGGCATGCGCCCTGGCCGGGCCGGCACCGGCTGCCGCGGCCCCGCAACCCTGCGTGCGGCCAGAGCTCGCTGCTGTGCTGATCAGATCCAGATAAGCCGGACGGCCAGTGCGGGGAGTGTCTCAGCGACCGAAGTACATCCCCGTCATGACCGGGGGGCGGCAGAGGCTGGTCTTGGCGGTGGTCTTGGCCTTGGCAGTGGTGTTCGTGGCGGCCACGGACTTGACGGGAGTGCACGTGCCGGAACTGGACCGGACGGCGAAGACGATCGACGCAACCGCCAGAGCGACGGCCAGCGGGAAGAGCAGCACCGCACGCTGCCGGGGCACGAGCCTGATATGCAGTCTCCTCCCGATCGCGAGCGGAATCAGCCGCAACCGGGCGAGCACCAGCAGCGCCCTATGTCGCAATTGCTCCGCCCTGGGCATATCCTCGTCCCGGTTCAGCCGGGCAAAGATCGCATAGATGGCGGCAAGCTTCGGATCTGACCCCCGCAGCGCACTGTCGATGCGCTGAAGCACCCTGCGTTGCCGTACAGGCAGGCCCATCGAATTCCTCCGATCTGGACCTTCGAATCTCCCCTGGCACAAAGTAAAGGGTGGGTTGTGACCCTTTCGTGACAGGGTTGAGGTGGATGAATGACATCTGTCATGCCCAGGTCCGGACGGCCGGCACGCGCTCCAGCAGTGATCGCGCCTCTGGTCTGATGACCAGAGCTGAGCCTCGACGTGGAGACCAGCCGCCAGGCTGACCAGGGGCAGCCGACAAGGAATCAATGTCCAGCCAGACGGTTCTCAACCTCGTCGTTGGTGTCGCCCTGCTCGGCCTGCTGATCTACCGTCAGCTGCAAGCTCGTCCGGTGCGCGGAAACCAGCGCCTCGTGCTGGTTCTGGCCGTGATCGGCCTGATTCTGGCGATGCAGTACATGCAGACGCTGTACTCGTTGCCGGGGCCATCGTTGCCCTGACGGGCAGTCTGCTGCTTGCCGCCGTGTTCGGTGCAGCGCGCGCCGCCACCATCAGGATCTGGATGCAAGATGGCCAGCCCTCGGTGCGGGGAACCTGCGCCTCGTTGTCGTGATCCGGGCGCTGCGGCTCGACCCGGCGCCCCTTGGGCAAGTTCACCGCGGAGCGCGCTGACCTGGTCGCAACTCACGTTCGGAACGAAGTCGGTGGCGGTCTAGTGCAGGGCACTGGCGCCACCGGCCCCGTTCCTATCGATGCTGAGGTGTTTCGCGCAGCACGAAATCTAGCCGCAGCACGCTAACGCCGGTCGCATGCGCGAGCATTTTCGGCGCCGTAGCGGGCGGCGTCGACCGTGCCCGAAGGCGTCACCAGGCGTGTCGGCCACCTCCGTGGGCGGCTACCGGAGCCGGGATCAGGCTCAACATGGGCTGTCGACCGGGGACGGCGGCCGTCTCGCGGCCAACCATCTCAAGCCACCGAAGATGAGCAGTCAGGAGCGTGTCCCTGGCCGGAATGCTGCCGCCGGGCGTCGGGACGTTCGCGCGATCGGCTCTGGTCAGGGCCCATCCGACCCTCCGCAGAGCTCGCATCATCATGGGCGGCGCTGCGTGCCGCGGCCGGTATGGCCCGGGCAGGCAGTCGCCACTGTCGCCGTACAAGTTGGGCAATCGTCTTCGCCTCGCCACATTTCCCCCAAGTGAGAAACGTCAGCCCTTTCACGCTCTGCCATGCTGCCCGCACCTGTTCGGTCAGGCACGCGGCAGCCAGCACTCCTGTTCGCCATCAGTCGACTGGTGGCCCCTCGTCGACATCAAGCTGCTAGGACATACGCCACGTACCTACTCGACTACACATTGTTCACCGAGCACATTGCAGCGCGCAAGTGCGTATGGCAATTAAAAATAGCATTTTTCTATCACAATAAGGACATGTGGGAATGGTGCCGCAATGGTCCGCGATAGTCGTACGCGAGTTTGTGTGCAGGAGCTGGCTAGACTGCGTGGCCCAGATCCGACAGATAAAAGTGACTTGACAAAAAAACCTGTCGGCTACAGGATGCAGTTATGCACGACGTCACAGTGATCGACAACCCGGCCGCGGCTGAGGCCTCGCTGGATCCCATCCGAGCGCGCCTGCTTGCCGAGCTGGCCCAGCCAGGATCAGCCAGCACGCTCGCGACGCGGGTGGGGCTCACCCGCCAGAAGGCGAACTACCACCTGCGCGAGCTTGAGCGTCATGGCCTGGTAGAGCTCGTCGAGGAGCGCCGCAAGGGCAACTGCACCGAGCGGGTGCTTCAGGCCACCGCCGCGTCCTACGTGATTTCGCCGACCGCGCTGTCGGTGGTCGCGCCGGATCCGTCGCGCATGCCAGACCGGCGCTCGGCGCGCTGGCTGCTCGCGCTCGCCGGGCGGCTGGTCCGCGAGGTAGGCGAGCTGATCACCCGATCCGGCGCCGCTGGCCAGCCGGTGGCCACGCTGGGTATCGACAGCGAGGTGCGCTTCGCATCCGCTCAAGACCGCGCGGCGTTCGCCGTCGAGCTGGCCGACGCTGTGAACGGGCTCGTCGCGCGTTACCACGACGAGCATGCGCCGGGGGGACGTGAGCACCGGTTCGTCGTCGCACTTCATCCCAAGATCACGAAAGATCCCGAGATCACGAAGGAGTACCAGTCATGAGCCGCGCATTCGAGATCAGCCGCGAGATCGACCTGCCCGCCGGACCTGCGGACGTCTGGACCGCGATCACCGCCGACACGGCAGCCTGGCAGTTCCCGACAGGGATGGAGATCCCTGCGGGTGCGACGCCGCCGGCGGGCGCGCCCATCCTGACCTGGGATCCGCCGCATCGGCTCGTGATTCGCATGGAGTCGCCCGATGGGACCTTCAACGCGCTGGACTACGCCATCGAGGCCCGCGACGACGGGACCGCGCACTTGCGCTACGTGCACAGCGGGATCCTTGCCGACGACTGGGCGGACCAGTACGACGCCATCGACGGTCACACGGACTTCTATCTCCACACACTCGGCCAGTACCTGCAGCACTTCAACGGCCGCCGGGCTACCTACGTCGGTCAGCCGTCGGCCGGGATTGAAGGCCCTAAGGCTGCGGGCAGCGCGGACGCGATGGATACCCTGCGCGTGGCGCTGGGCATCGACGCGGGCGCCGCCGTCGGCGACTCCGTCCACGCCCATCTCGGTGCTGCGGGCACCCTCGACGGCGTCATCGACTACGCCACGCCCGAGTTCATCGGCGTCCGAACGCAGGACAGCCTCTACCGCTTCTTCGGGCGTAACCACTACGGCAGTGTGGTCGGAATGAGCGCGCACGTCTTCCGCGATGATGTGGATGCAGCGGCCGCCGAGAGGGCACTGAAGGAGTGGCTGGATTCCGTTTACGCCTAGCTGTCGGTCGACACGTAGCGGTCGCGGACCCGACGGCGCGGTCAGCGGACTCGACCGCGCGGTCAGCGGACTCGACTGCGCGGTCAGCGGACTCGGACTGCCCTTGGTGGATGTTGACTCGGCGCCCTCGCTGGAGGCATTGCTAGATCGTTGCGTTCAGCTGCTTGGCTAGCGCTCTTCAAGACCACGTCGCCGCAGTTCGGCCGGGCGCTTCGGTCCAGCTGGCGGTCCGGCGGAGCCTTGACGTGGCCGCCAGTTCGGCCGGACGCCGGGCCGTTGCCGGCCCTGGGCTAGGCTTCGAGGCGGCTGGGATGGCCGGTGTGGATGGCCGGTGTGGACGGTCGGCCGGGATGGCCGGCGGGGATGGGCATAGAGTAAGGTTTGGCTAACCTAACTAGGTTTCTGCGCTGACGCCGGGTCCGTCCCCTGGAGGCACCTCTTATGCTCGCCACTCTTGTGATCTTCCTGCGAGAGGGCGTGGAGGCGAGCATGATCATCGCGATCCTGCTCGCCTACCTCAATCGTATCGGGCGGCGGGAGCACTTCCGGGACGTGTTCATGGGCGTCGGCGCGGCCCTGATCCTGGCAGCCGTGGGTGGCGCCGTCGCGTACGAGACGATCCGCACCTACGCGGGGTCGCGGGTTCAGACGATCTTCGAGACCGTCACCTACCTGGTGGCCGCGGCCGTGCTCACGTATATGACGTTCTGGATGCGCAACCACGCCAGGTCGCTGTCGAAGGACCTGCGTGCTCGTACCGATGCGGCGCTCGACGGCCGTGCTCGATGGGGTCTGGGCTTGCTCGCCTTCCAGGCGGTCGGCCGTGAGGGCCTTGAGACGGTGGTCTTCACGTTGGCGATCATGTTCTCCACGTCCGCGGCGGGTGCCCTCACAGGAGCCGTCATCGGGCTTGCGGGCTCCCTGGCAATCGCCTTCGTGATCTATCGGCTCGGTCACCGGATCAACATGGCGCGGTTCTTCACCGTCATCGGGGTACTGCTGATGGTCTTCGCCGCTGGCCTGCTCGCGGACTCGGTCGAGAACCTGCAAGAGCTTGGCTGGCTGCCGGTCCTCAGCGCGCCGATGTGGCACTCAGGCCGGCTGCTCAGTGAGAACAGTGCTTTCGGCGACGTGCTGCACAGCTTCTTCGGGTACAGCGACGCACCGACTCCCCTGCAGCTAGTGATCTACGCGGGCTATCTGGCCATCGTCGTGGTCGCGTATCTCGGCTTGCGAGCGAGGCTAGGCGCGCGCGCCCACGGCCCGCACGGGGCAGCACACTTATCCGAGCGTGCTTTCCCTGGGCGGGCGGCACTTGGCTCAGGCAGAGATCGGGGAGTTTGCACGTTGTGTGTCGCCGGGGAGCGGTGATCGCAATCCGCTTGCCTGGTCATGTTGGATAAGACCATGCGTCCAGAGTTCGTGGCACCAGCGAAACTCTCGGTAGGAGACCGGGTAGCGGTGGTATCACCATCGTTTGCCGCGCCTGGCAGATTCCCGGCCGTGCACGAGCTTGCAATGCGGCGGCTACGCGATGACTTCGGCCTGGTACCGGTCGAGTACCCGACCACCAGGCAGGACTCCTCCCCGCGGGACCGGGCCGCCGATCTGTTGGCTGCATTCGCTGATCCGAGTATCAGGGCGGTCCTTGCCACGATCGGCGGCGACGATCAGCTCACTGTGCTGCCCTTCCTCGATCCGGCGGTGGTCAAGGAGAACCCCAAGGCCTTTGTTGGCTACAGCGACAACACGAACCTGCTCAACTGGCTCTGGAACCAAGGGATTGCTGGTTATCACGGCGGGTCGACGATGGTGCATCTTGGCCGCGGCGGCCGGCTGCACCCAGTCTCGGCCAGTTCACTTCGTGCCGCACTCATCACTGGCGGGGATGTTGATCTGCATCCCGTCGATGCCTTCAGTGAGGACGAACTCGACTGGGATGATCCGGCATCGCTGCGGCACGAACCCCCCGCGCAAGCGAGTCCCGGCTGGCACTGGCACCAGGCCGACCGCGTGGTCACGGCTCCGACCTGGGGCGGGAACCTGGAGATCTTGCACTGGAACCTGGCAGCGAACCGGTGGATCCGGCCGGTCGGGGACTACGCCGGATGCGTGCTGATCTTGGAGACGTCCGAGGAGATGCCGTCTGACGAGGAGGTCTTCCGCATGCTCCGGAATGCTGGGGAGCGCGGTCTCCTGGCACAGTTCCCCGTCGTCTTGATTGGCACGGCGAAGGCCAGCAGCCTGGGGAGACGAACAACTCCGGAGGAGCGAGAGGTGTACCGGCGCCGGCAGCGGTCAGCGATCCTGCGAGCACTCGACTATTACAATCCGAACGGTATGGCCGTGTTCGGCCTGGACTTCGGGCACACCGATCCGCAGTTGATCCTGCCGTACGGCGGTGCCGTGACCGTTGACGGACCGGCTCGCCGTATAGTCGCGCACTACTGAGGCTGAGTTGGACACATGCTCGAAGCGATCATGGACTTTCTAGTCGAGTTGTTCACTGATCTGCTCGGTGACGGGTACGCGCGCCGCGTTAAGCGACGCCGTATGAACTGGCGCCAGCGTGGCGCGCCGTCTCGCCGGGAGGAGAATTCGTCCTCGCCACCAGCTCGGCAGAAAAGGAAAGCGCGGAAGTCCTGACCTTCAGTGTGACCAAGACGAGCGCTGGGTCTTGGCCAGTGGCGTAGGCAGCCCTCGGTGCCCTGTGTATTTCCTCCTCGGCCATCTTGATCACTCTGGCGAACGTAACGCCGACCACGACAGCCTTTAGCCGCTGCTGAGGCGGCATGCTGATCGTTACCAGGAACCAGGAACCAGGAACAGCGTCGCGGCCGGGGCTGCGACCGTGGGCGTGGCATTGCACGCCCCAGCGAGCCCGCTATCTGTTGGTGGCGAGTTCCGGCGGAGCGGGCGCAGCCTTCGTCGCGACGCGGCGGGGTCCACGCCTCACGCGGTGGGAGATCATCGAGACAGCGAGCGCGACGCTCATCGCGAAGGCTAGAGCGAGGGCAAGATTCATGACGGCCATATGTCTGGCGGTTTCGATCCCGTCAAAATAGGCCGGCGGAATGAACCCGACGACGGCACATCCCGTCATGCACAACACGAGGACGGCGCCGTCCCGGTGCCATGACATGCGCCTTCGAGCCAGGGCGAGAAGCCCGACCGCTGCCATTGCCAGCCACAGCAAGGCCAGCCACAGCAGGCCGAGCCGCGGCGGGAGCCGTTGCGCCAGCCAGCTGAACACGATCTCGCGGGTGTCAATGGCGCCTGGCCCGTGACCCGCAGATGGCGCATAGTCGCCCAGATAAGTGACCCGGACGCGCAGGCCCTCATTGGCTGCCTGCTCCCCGACGCTAATGATGCGGCCTGGATGGGTGAGGAAATAGCGCTCCATGTGGCTGTCCGTCAGCTTCGGCTCATACCGGTGGTACAACGGGTCCTGGCGAACCGAGTAGCTGGACCAGTAGTAGGTTCCGGCGTACTTCGCCCAGCTGGCTGGCAGGCCAAGCGCGCGCAGGTCGGCGCCCTTGTGGGGGTCGTTAGGGCTGACGATGTGCTCGAAGATGGTGTCCACGACCCGCATAGGTTGGGTCCGCTTGCCATATGAGCTGTGCGCATTCCATATCTGATAAGCCCCGGCTGAGAGCGCGATGACTGCCGCGACCGCAACTGCTGCGCCCACCTGCCGCGTCCGGAACCGGCGCAATCCGGGCGCGCCGCTCCGGCTCACGCTGGCCAGGACGAGGGTCAGGCAGATCGGCACGGCCATGACCAGGTACTCCTCCTTGGCCAGGACGACGAGCAAGCCTCCCGTCCCGGCCAGGGCAAGGCCCCGCAAGCTCGCGCGCCCCTCTCGCCCCAGATAGACCAGTCCGGCGGCAACGAGCAGCAGACCGACCATCGCCGCAGGCTCGCTGTACGGACTGGCGAAGACGTCAAAGAATGCCGCGTCCGCGACGATCAGCCAGATCGCGGCCGCTACCAGCAGTTGAGCCCATGGCCTGATCCGCAGGCCGATTGCGAGGCTCGCTATCGCCACGGAGGCGATCACGCACATCACCACCCCGAGCGCGACCAGGTTCAGCGTGCCGTGCAGGCCGAATACCGGGGTCAGCGCCCTGGCCAGGCCCAACGGCACGAGCTCTGACGTCAGGTAGGCGGCACGGCCGCAACGGCCCGGCACGTACTCGAAGTAGGCGTAGCTGAAAAACCGGTGGTAACCGTGCGGGACAACTGGATTGAGGCCCAGCGCGCCGCACATCAGGCGGGGGCCGTCACGGTTGTCCGCCTGCCCGACCGGCACGGGAATCAGGAAACGTACGAGGAAGAGACCCAGTGAAAGACCGAAGATTGACAGCCAGAGCCAGCGCGGTTCGGTCAGGCGGCGGAGGCCCAACCGGGCACGCCGAACTGTCTCGTCTCCTTCCAGCTTGGCGCTAGACACTGGCTGACCTTCTCACTGTTCCGCGCTACCAAGGGACCATCCCTCCACTCAGGCTGTCGTTTGCCCCATCCGGAAGCCGATGACACCAGCGGCGCTCGACTTCCGCTGGTATCGAGCCTGAGGTACCGATGACGAAGAATATAGCCAGCTGCCAGGAGCCGCAGTAATCCCTGCCGGTTCGCTTCGCGCTTCTGCCGGGAGCCTGTCGTTTCAGCTGCATCGCCGCGCTGAGATCGACGGGGACGTGCCCTGGGGTACGTCAACGCCCTGGCTAGGTGCGGGGCTTGGCCCTCCAGGAAGGCGGATTCGATACCGACCGCCGCCTAGCCCGACCGCGGCCTAGCCCGGCTGGCGGAGGCGCGCGCTGATCGCCGGGGCCGCCTCGCGCAGCCACGCCTCGGCGCGCGGCAGCTCGTCCTTGGCGCCGTCCTCCCATAGCTTGCGGAACACCGGGTCCAGCTCTGCCGAGGCGCGGGAATCCTCGTGGTAGCGGCGCGCCATGTCGACGGCGAACGGCGCCAGCTCCGCGCGATGCCGTGGCGTCATGCCGTAGGCGTCCGCGAACACGGCGATCCGGTGCGGGATGTCGGCGTCTGCGAACGCGGGCGCCCGGTCCCGCGGATCGCGAAGCGGCGCCCAGTACCACAGCGCGTTCGCGATGTCGTAGAGCCGCGTGGTGGGATGGGCCAGGTCGAAGTCGATCAGCGCGGCCGGCAACCCGTCGCGGAAGACCACGTTGCCTGGGTAGTAGTCGCAGTGGCTCACCAGCTCAGTCTGTGCGGAGATCGGACGTCCCGCGTTGGCCGGCGTGCCGCCCCACACCGCGTCAGGCGGCGGCACCCATCCGGCCGAGGCCTCGTGTAGCGCACGGATCAGCCGCGCCAGGGCGACGAGCACGTCGTCGCCCGCGGTATCGGGCGGCAACGGGTTGCGCGGCACGTCACCGGGGACGAACGACAGGACCTCGCGTCCCTGCTCGTCGACGCCGAACGGAAGCGGCGCGCCGGTGAAGCCGGCGTCACGCAGGCGAGCCAGGTACGCCTGCACGGTCAAGCTGAACGGCCGCAACGGCCGCCGCACCGTATCCCCGATCCGGACGATCCCCTGAGTGACGCCATCCCCGAGCAGCAGCTGGCCTTCGCTCATATCGCTGGAGCCTAGCTGTCGTACGCCGCAGGTGGTGCTCGGCTAGACATGGCCACCATCTAACCCGCTTCAAGATCGACTATGCAGGCTGGTGGCAGCCGAGTACGCAGGCCCCGCCGCAGTCACTGCGTTATTACTATCCGCAGCGAGGGTGGGTGTCGCGAGAATAACAATTGTCGAACATAGCCATAACGAATAATTGGCCGGCGTCGGCCCCAACCGCCGAGAGCTACTTGGCAACCATCCGGGAGCGGAGCCGCATGCCCATCGGCGGCTTTAGAGGTGCGTCCGCAATCGAATCTAGGATCGCTTTGACCTCGGCACCAGAGTCCTGGTCAGGTCCCTCCTCAGCTCCTGCAGTCACCGAGCCGAGAGGATGGAAGCCGCCTGGGCCAACCGGCGCCCAGTGCGCAAACTGCACCAGGGACGATGGCGATCCGATGCCGCGCGACGGTCCAGAAGCGACGGCTGTCACGATCGGCCAGTGCTACCAGATAGAAAGGATGTTACGTTTGCCTGGACATAGGCGCGATCGCCTCGGAGGACCTATGAAGCGAGGGCGGGCACTCTTCTGGACGATTATCGGAAGCGTAGTAGCTGTCGCGGCGGTAGTAATAACATTGATCCTAGTCAACTCCGGCGCGCCGCCAAAGTCAGTGTCTTTGCCCGCGCCATCCATTTCAGCCAGTGCAAGCTCCCCAGCTGGCGAGTCTGCCCCAGTGGTGATTCCGAAGACTTCCAGCACGTCCTCGTTCTCATATCTCTCAGATCTGGCACCTTCCGGGAATCTCGGCGAGCTGGTGAACCCGGGTCCGGTCAAGATAGACGGATCAATTTACCCTAAGAGCATCTTGTTCTATTGTAACGTTGGCGACGCAACTGCTTTTCCTGCATATAAGCTAGAGCATAACGCTCGCCGGTTCCAAGCTACTATTGGACTTGGAGCCAAGTTTCCGCCACATTTCGAAGCGTACGTAATACTAGATGCCGACGGGCACACTCTCCGGACCTTTACTGTCGGCGCCCTTGGGCCCCAAACCGTCGATGTCAATGTAACAGGGGTTCATACCCTCCAACTCGAATGCTTCGGCTCCGGTCAATCTTCAGCGGCCGGTTGGGCCATTTCTGTAGCGTGGGGCAACGCACGTGTCGTAGAACAACATTGACCGCGGAATGGGGGATCGTGCTCGCCGGTCTTCGACCGGGCAATCGGCCCATGGGCGAGCGCCATTCCCGTAGCGGGCAAGGCGGCCGCGGCGAGGACGCGGACGTGGCTGGTGCAGGCGCAGCCAGAGCCGGACGGGACGAACAATCAGGGGTTTAGCCCCATGTCGTGCTTGTCGGGCTCGGCCTGTTCAAACTGCGTTGCGCGGTGAATCCACGCTTCCCCAGGTGGCGCGCCTGGCAGGACTCGAACCTGCGACCGGCTGCTTAGAAGCTACCGGCCCAGTGGCCAGGATGGTTCCTGACCTCGGGTTCGGCCTATCTGCCGACCGGCCAAGTTCGCTTGGGTTCCAGATGGTTGCTACAGCAGCCGGCTACAGATCCCGGCCCCGTGCCGGACCTGGCCGTCCATCCGATAGGCGCCCCGTGAATCCCTGACAAGAATCACGGTCCAGGGTCCGCAGGATCGCGCAGCGACGCGCCGCAGGCGCGCCCTTGACCGTGATCTTGCAGGGCTTCAGGATGCGGGCGCAGGATGGCCACCTCTTGCAGCACGCGCGCCACCGCTGACGTTGCCGCGCGCAGCAGATCGGACCGGATACGGGGAGAGCGTGCGCGCTGGTGCCGACGTGGCCCGGCAGGGCCTAAGGAAGGCAGCCGGCGCCGTGCGCGCGGCGGTGCCCGCTTTCAGGTAGCCGGGATCGGTCGGCACTGGCCGCGGACGATCGGCGGAGCTCGCGCGTGTCTTTCCAAGATCGACGGCCCAGCGTGGCCCGGCGCGCTTCGCGCGCCCTTGAAGACGTAGAGAAGTCCTCACGCGCTTGGTGTCCGGCTGTTGTTCGGCTCTGTCCGACTCCGGCTGATCGTTGACACCGCAGCTTCACCTGATGCTTGACACCGCCCGCCCAGGCATGCCCGTCGCGACGTAGTTCACGGCGGAAGGTGGCCGGGCCATGCTCGTGGAATCGAGCGTCATGGAGCAGCGCTATCACGCAGTCATGGAAGTCGTCTCATGTGTCCGGAACCCTTAAATGGCAGCGGATCAGGAAGCGCATCGTGCTCACGCAACTGCTTTATCCAAAAGCCGTGAGCTGACCTCGGCGATGGCTGTGAATGAATCCGGCTTGGGCTCATCTGCCGATGGTGAGAGCGAGGAGGGTATCGACCGCAGTTTCGAACGGGCGGGTACTCCGTTGCACCTGGGCGAGTAGAAGCCCTCCTTGGAGTGTGGCGAGCAGAGTAGTGGCGAGGTCGTCCGGGTCGATGTCGGACGGGAGTTTCCCGTCGGCATGAAGGGATCTGAGTCCATCGCCGATGGCGGCTGCCCACTGATCGAACCCTGCTGCAATGAGCGCTCGGGCCTCGGGGTCACTCTCGGCCAGTTGACCAACGAGCGAGCCAAGTGGGCAGCCCCCCTTTGCTTTGGTGCGCTTCGCTGCGGTGATCACCATGTTCCGCCAGGCTTCGACTCCGTTCGCGCTGCCGAGCGCTTGCCGCTGGTGATTGACGATGGTGTCGGCTTGGTAGTCGATGACCGCCTGCACGAGTTCGTTCTTGTCGGGGAAGTAGTGGTACATCTGCGAGCCGCTGACTTCCGCTGCCACCTTGACGTCTTCCAAGGTGGTGCCCGCCACCCCGCGCTCATGGATCAGGGCGGCGGCCTCCTCCACTATTCGTGCCCGGGTGCGTGCTCCCTTGGGGGTGAGCCTCGGCCGGTCACTCGTCTCGTTGACCATGGACCAATGTTAGCAGGATTTTGAGTTTGACAACCCAGTGCCGAACTGTCAGAGTGAGTTGCACGACCCATTTTGCAGCGCGAGGACGGCACATCGCATGACTGACCTAAAGGGCAAGACAGCTCTGGTAACGGGCTCGACGAGCGGGATCGGCAAGGCTACGGCCATCGCCTTGGCCGCCCGCGGCGCTCACGTACTGGTAGTGGGACGCGATGAGCAACGAGCCAAAGACGTGGTCGCCGAGATCGAAGGCAGCGGCGGCAGCGCGACGTTCAGGCTCACTACGTTGGGCGATCTGAAATCGGCCCAGGACCTGGTCGAGTGGGCCACTGAGGCAAGCGACGGTCACGTCAACATCCTCATCAACAACGCCGGCGTCGCCTTGCTCGGACCAAGCAACGCAGCCACCGAAGCAGAGTTCGACGAGACCTTTGCACTGAATGTCAAGGTTCCGTTCTTCCTCGTCGCGTCACTAGCGCCAGCCATGGCCGAACGCGGATGGGGTTCGATCGTCAACGTCTCCACGATGGTCGCCAGCTTTGGACAGGCCGGCATGGCTATGTATGGCGCCAGCCGAGCGGCTCTCGAACTATTGACTAAGGCCTGGGCCGCCGAATACGGCGCTCGTGGTGTTCGGGTCAACGCCGTTGCTCCCGGTCCGACGCGCACCCCGATGATGGAAGGTGTCCCCGACGAGATGGTGAATCAGCTCGCAGCACTAGCACCAGCAGGTCGCGTAGCTCAGCCCGAGGAACTTGCTGCGGCGATCGTCTTCCTCGCAAGTGATGATGCCAGCTTCGTCCACGGCGTCACTCTCGCGGTCGATGGAGGCCGGGTGGCGACGTAGCGCCTGCCGGCGGTGAAGTCAGCCCTGCTGACCTGCCGTCCTTGCTTCCGGCCATCTTTATCGCCGCCGGTGGTCAGCACGACGACTGGGACGAATTCGATGCCGTCATGGTCCGAGAGCGCCGACTCGGAGCGCTCGTCGACCCGCTACGGGTCTATGGCAACCCGGGAGAACCGCCGGACGCAACCCCGCAAGAGCTGTCCAGCCTGACTAGGCCCACAGAAGATGAGAGGGAATCACGATGAGCACACTCTCAGGAAAGACGGTGCTGATCACGGGCGCCAACGCCGGGATCGGCAAGGACGTGGCCCGGCAACTGGCACTACGTCCCGACATGGCCCGGATCTACCTGGCGTGCCGGAATAAAGACCGGGCGACAACGGCGAAGGCCGAACTCGAAGCCGCGACCGGCCGGCGCATCTTCGACATCATTCTCATGGACGTCGCCGATCTGGGCTCGGTCCGCGCCGGCCTTGCGGCCATCGACGGATCCCTCGACGCGCTGGTCATGAACGCTGGCAGAATCGGCGGCAATTCGATGGACTTGACTGCTGACGGGGTCACTAACTTGTTCGCGACGAACGTTCTTGGTCACGTCGTTCTCCTCGAAGGGCTCCTGACCGAGGACCGGCTTGGCGAGGTGGCGGTCTTCGCCGGAAGCGAAGCGGCTCGGGGAGTCCCGAGGTTGCGGATGAAACGGCCATCGTTCGTCTCAACCTCCGCCGTTGAACTCGCCGCTGTCATCGACGGCAGCTATTTCGCCGACCGCAAAACTGACCTCAACCTGGCCTTCGGGCAGGTCAAGTACATCGGAGCCCTATGGATGGCCTACCTGGCCCGCCAACACCCCGACCGCCGATTCATCACCGTCAGCCCCGGCAACACCACGGGCACCCAAGCACCCAATGACCTCAAATTGCCGCTGCGTATAGCGGCCAAATACGTCATGCCCACCCTGGGTCTCGCCCACAAACTTGACGTGGGCGCGAGGCGACTGGTCGACGGCGTCACCGACCCGACCCTGTCTAGCGGCGTGTTCTACGCCAGCGCGGCCAACACGCTTAAGGGTCCCTTGGTCAACCAAGCGGACATCTTCCCCGATCTGGCCAACCCGTCGTTTCAGGACCACGCCAACGAGGCCATCCACCGCTTCATCACCTAAAGACACTCGCGTAAACACTTCAAAAATCCAGAAGAGCGACCACATGAGCACCACTGACCTCGCACGTGCCACGGCCCTGATCACCGGAGCCACAGCGGCATCGGCAAAGCCACCGCCGACTCAACACCGGCTCCGCGGCTTACTCGTTAAAGACGAGCTTCCACTGCTCAATGGCGGCGGCGTGGTCTTCCTTCAAGCATGAAGTGTAGGCCTTCTCGGCCCTTGCGAAGGCAGGCAGTTCTCGATCTTGAAAACCCGTGTTTTGGCTGGCGCGCCTGGCAGGACTCGAACCTGCGACCGGCTGCTTAGAAGGCAGCTGCTCTATCCGGCTGAGCTACAGGCGCCTACGCGCACATTGTGCCCGATCCAGATCACGAACTGCGCCTCATCCAGGGCGTCAGGACACGAAGACCCCTGGGTTTGCCATGATCACGAAAAATTCGACACCGCCGGCGGCGCCGAATCCTTCGCCATAACGGCGTCCTCACCTGTCAGGGTTGCGTTGCGCAGCGAAGGGATCAGCGTGCCCAGCAGGACCGCTCCGGCTACACACGCCAGGCCGCCGCTGACCACCGAGAACACCGGTGACACCAGCCGGGCTACACCGCCAGCCTCGACGTTGCCGAGGGCCGGGGCGGTGGTTACCTGCGCCAGGTACAGGCTGGAGACACGTCCGCGCAGCTGATCCGGGGTGTAGATCTGGAGCAGAGTGTTGCGCAGTACCTCGGAAATAAGGTCGCCCATCCCGGCTAGCGCGAGGAAGAACAGCGCGACCGGCAGGCTGCCGACGAGCCCGAACGCAGCGATGGACCCGCCCCAGATGATCCCCGCGACGATGACGACGAGGCCCGGCCGTCTGACGTGGCCGGTCCAGCCACTGGTGGCTGCGCCGACGAGCGCGCCAAGGCCAGGCGCGGCTACGAGCAACCCGAAGGTCGTCGAGCCGCCGTGAAAGTGAGTACTTGCCATAGCCGGGAACAGCGCCGATGGCATGCCGAAGATCATCGCATTGGTGTCGACGAGCAGCATGCCGCGGACGACCCGGTTGTGCCGCACGTAGCGGAAGCCCTCGGCGAGCGACTTGAGGCCGGGGCGCTGGGCCTTGATGGTAGGCGGCATCGGGCGGAGCCCGATCATGGCCAGCCCGAACACGGCGAAGCACACGGTGTCGATCGCGTAGCAGGTTGCCAGTCCCGGACCTGCGATAAGCAACCCGGCGATGGCAGGGCCGCCGAGGTTGCCCAGCTGGCTGGCTGTGGCGTTGAGCGCCGCGGCCGCCGGCATTTTGTCTTCACCGACTAGTGCAGGCGTCGCCGCCGTAGATGCCGGGGAGCTGAGGCCAGCGAGCAGCCCGATCCCGAACGTGATCACGTACAGCGGCCACAGAGCCGGGTGGCTCAGCAGGCTGTTGACCATCAGCAGCGCCGAGAGAGCTGCCTGGGGGAGGCGCACAGCCATCAGCAGCATGCGCCGGTCGTGCCGGTCGGCGAGCATGCCGCCGGCCAGCAGTCCGATGAGCATGCCCGCGCTGGATGCGAGCGTCAGCAATCCGACGGCCAGGGAATTGTGTGTCAGGCCGTAGACCTGCCAGTCGGCCGCGGTAGTGGCGACCGCGTTCCCGGCCATGGAAACGAACCGGCCAGTGAACAGCCGGCGGAAATCCCGGCTCTCGCGCAGCGGGGCGACGTCGATGGCGATCTGCCCGATGCGCATGCCAGCTCCGAGGTCGGGGTCAGCGGCCTGCTGACCCAGCGCAGCCGCGCGTCCGCCCGACTGAGCGGCCGCGTACGCAGGTTACTTGCTAGCTGGCAACGATTGCCCGTGAAGCGTCGGTGACGTCTGGCACGTAAGCCCGCTACGCCTCGATCAGCTCGGCCTTGTCGAACTCCCAGAAGGCGCGCAGTGCGGCCAGTTGCCCGGCGCCGTTGCTGCGGTAGGTGTAGACGCCGTGCACGACAGCGACATGCTGGCCGCCGGGCAATACGGTCCGGATGACACCTACGTCGGCGACCTCGTCGCCGCACAGATAAGAGTTCTCGATCTCGAACGTGATCAGGTCGTTTGGAGCGATCACCTTGTCGTAGAAAGCCGCGATTGCCTCGGGACCGCGGTGCCCGGTGCCCTCCGGATCGAATGGAGAGGGCCCAATCGGGTCCTGGACGATGGCTTCCGGCGCGAACAGGCTGAGCCAGCCGTCCCGGTCCTTCGCCTTCACTGCGGCCTGCGATCTCCGCGCGAGGTCACGCGCGGTGCCGCGCTCGTCGGGCATAGGCCACCTTCCGCCTTGATAGCTTGTGGCCGAAAGTAGAACAGGTTCTACAGGGCACTTCAACCTGCCTGCACCCTTGCGACCGCTCTCGCGGACCTCGGTTCATGGTTGCGCGACCCCAAATCGGGCAAAGTCGGGCTCAAGATCTTGTAAACCAGGCTGGGGCCCAAGGGCTGACTGACACTCGGCAGCTCGGGCGGTTCATCCGGATAAATCAGGCAAAGCAGTTCGTGATCGCCTAGCAGGCCGCTGACCAGCAAGGATGGCGGCTTATGACGCTCAGAATCGACACGTTCGCGCCTACCGCCGTTGACATGGGGTATGTGGGACAGTTGATCGAGTCAAACGAAGGAGTGACATGGCTCTCCCAACACTTACGCCGGAGCAGCGCGCCGACGCGCTGGCCAAGGCTCAGGCTGCTCGCAAGAAGCGCAGCGAATTGCTGGCCTCCGTGAAGGCCGGGAAGACGAGCATCGCGCAGGTACTCGCCAAGACCGACGACATCACTAAGAAGACCAAGGTTGCTCAGGTCATTAAGGCCATGCCTGGCTACGGCCCGGCGAAGGCTGCCGCAGTGATGGAAGAGGCCGGCATCGACGACAACCGTCGAGTCGGCGGGCTGGGCGACCAGCAGCGCAAGAAGCTGTTGGACGCCGTATCCGGATGAGCTGATGCCGGGCGGCCGTCTTGCGCCGCGCTGCCCGGTTCAGCGCCGATGCCGGCGCCGCATGCAGCGCGGCGTCCGGCCCGGCTTCACAGGCTAGTAGCACCACCGACGTGCGGGCGGTGCGGAAGCCGCGGTCAGCCAAGATCGCGTCGCCGACGCCTGGACAGCACCTACCCGACCTGATGCCTGCCAGGCATCGGGTCTATTGGCGTGCCCTGCGGCTGATTCCGGGCGCGCCCGCCGTCTGGGAGACGTGGCGTCTGGGAGACCTGGCGTCCGGGAGACCTGGCGTCTGGGCGCTCGGGCCCATTCGACATGATGAAGATGATGCTCAGCCCACCCGCCAGCACCTGCCGCGAGGCCCGGCGGTGAGGCGCGGAAGCGAAGGAGCGCGCGATGCATCAGCCGCCCATCCCGCACGTCGCCGGCAGCGATCCCGATATCGCCGAGCTCATCCAGGCCGAGGCTCGACGGCAGCGTGACAAGGTCAGGCTCATTCCGTCGGAGAACTACGTGTCCGTTGCCGTGCTCGAGGCGGCGGGGAGCGTCCTGACCAACAAGTACTCCGAGGGCTATCCCGGCCGGCGTTACTACGAGGGCCAGCAGTTCATCGATCAGATCGAGCGCATCGCCATCGAGCGCGCTGAGCGGCTCTTCGGCGTCGACCACGCCAACGTCCAGCCATACTCGGGCTCGCCCGCGAACCTGGCCGTTTACCTTGCCTTCCTCTCGCCGGGGGAGACGGTCATGGGCATGGCGCTACCGATGGGCGGCCACCTCACGCACGGCTGGCCGGTCTCGGTGACGGGCAAGTGGTTCCGGTCTGCCCAGTACGGCGTCCGTGCCGACACCGGTCGCGTCGACCTTGACCAGGTGCGACAGCAGGCGCTGGAGGAGATGCCCAAGGTCATCTTCTGCGGCGGCACGGCCATTCCGCGCACGATCGACTTTCCTGCGTTCGCGGAGATCGCGCGGGAGGTCGGGGCCATCCTGGTCGCGGACATCGCACACATCGCCGGCCTCATCGCCGGCGGCGCGCACCCGTCGCCGGTTGGCTACGCCGACGTGATCACCACAACGACGCACAAGACGCTGCGCGGCCCGCGCGGCGCGATGATCATGTCCACCGCGGAGCACGCGGCCGCTCTCGACAAGGCGGTGTTCCCTGGATTGCAGGGCGGACCGCACAACCACACCACAGCCGCGATCGCGGTGGCGCTCCGCGAGGCTGCGCAGCCGTCGTTCCGCGCGTATGCGCGCCAGATCGTCGCGAACGCACGAGCGCTCGCCGACGCGCTTCAGGCCCGCGGCTACACGCTGGTCTCTGGCGGCACGGACAATCACCTGATCCTGATGGACCTGACGGCGCAGGGCATCGGCGGCAAGCCCGCTGCCCGGGCGCTCGATCGGGCAGGCATCGAGGTGAACTACAACACCGTGCCCTTCGACCCGCGCAAGCCGTTCGATCCGTCGGGCATCAGGATCGGGACGCCAGCGATCACGACCCGGGGGCTCACCGAGCCGCACATGGCCCAGATCGCCGCGTGGATGGACGAGGCCATACTCGCCGCTTCCAAGGAGGACGAGCAGGTCATCGAGCGCGTGGCCGCCGAAGTGCGCGAGCTGATGGCCGAGTTCCCGATGCCAGGCTGGGCCGCGCCAGTGTGACGCGCCCATCCTGGCGCGCCAAGGCGGCGGCGAGCGTGTCGCAGCGGTGGGACATGGACGAGCCGCGTTCCCTTATTGTGGGCTTGATCCTGCCAGCGAACGAATGTATGTTCGAAAGAACTAAGTCTGCCTGTCTTCCCCGGGGCGGAGAGCCGGCGCCGAAGCGGCGCTTTGCCAGGGAGCGGCAGAATGCGGGTGATCCGCGGCGAGCCAGTTGAGGTCTGGCTGCGGGACGGCAGGCCCGTCAGGTTCGTGTGGCGCGGACGCATGTACACAGTCATGTTCGTGCTGGACCGGCGACTGTTGCCGGCGCCCGAGCCTGCCGCGGTGCCGACGGACCTGGCGCCCACGGATGCGGCGCCCACCGACGCGGTGCCGACGGAACCGGCGCCCACCGACCTAGTGCCTACGGAACCGGCGCCCGCGGACGGGGCGGACCTGCCAGCGCCCGGCCGTGAGTGCTGGCGAGTGGAGGCAACGCCTGAGCGGACGTTACCGCCAGCGACGTACGAGCTGTGTCACGATCTGGCCGCCGACCGGTGGTCGCTATCGCGCAGCTGAGCGAGGCGCTAGTCGCTGATGAGGCTGGAAGTCTTGCGCCACTGCACAGTGGGCAGCATCGCCTCAGGGCGGACCCGGTGCGCGTACCGCTTGGTGATCTCGAACAGCGACTCGATCGGGGGTCCCGCCTACTGGGTCCGTCCACTGGTCCTTGACGTTGGTGACCTATGCTGGTTGACCGACGGCTAGCTCGGCTGGCCTCTCCAGCATTGTCACCGGCTGCACCGTTAATCGGCGGTGGCGGGCTGGGTCCCGTAGCGCGACCGGAGCCTTACTAAAGGACCCGGGGTTGCCTGAGGGTTTCCCGGGGGCCTGAGGGTTTCAGGGTAAGCCCTGTGGGGTTCCCGTACTGTATACGTGTCTGACCAGATACGTTGCTTGACCAGCGACCGCCGTCCGTCGATCTAGGACTCTGATGACATCCCTGCCGGACAAGATCGTCAATGCCGCCTGTCGCGTGATTCCGGCGCCGATTGAGCGCAAGCTGCGCGCCGAGACTGGCAAGCGATTCAGCCGATTCGTACTGGTGGCCGTCGTTGCTGTGGTCACCAGTCAGGTCGTGCTTGGGCTGCTGACGGGTCCCGTCAACCTGAACTCTGCGGGCGCTGCCGGTGTCATTGCGGGAATGACGGCAGCTCTGGTCAGCTATCTGCTCAGCCGCTGGGCCTGGGAGCGGACGGGCAAGCCTGACCTGCTGAGGGAGACCCTGCCGTTCTGGATCGTATCGGCGGCAGTGTGGGCCATTCTCGGGCTTACTTCGCATTACGCGAGCGTGTTTGCGCACGCGGAGGGCTACACGCACCTGAAGAAACATCTGGTGGTCCAGGGCGCGTATTTCCTGATGAACTGCGTGACCTTTGTTGCGCGGTTCCTGTTCTTCCACTATGTGCTCTTCGCGAACAAACAGCGCGAGAGCGAGAGCGCTCAACTTGGCGCTCCTGGCCAGAGCAGAGCTCCTGGCCAGGGCGGGGATCCTCGCCAGGCAGGCACAGCCGCCGAGCAGGCCCCGCAGAATCTTGCCCACGCCGACGCAACCCGCGGTAGCGACACCGGGCCGATGGCGCTCGTGTCCGGAGACCAGGGACCGCCCCGCTCGTAACGAGCGCGCCGTCGCCCCGAACGCGAATTAAAACCCCAATAAGGCAGGGAACGGGGCCGTTGGGCTGACCGCGCGCCGAGCCCGGCCGCGGCGGTCCGGGTGCACTGACGGGGCCGGTGGGATGCCTAGGCCGGCCAGGTGCCTCGTATGCCATGCTGAGAAGCCGATGGCGCCCTGGCAGCGGCTAGCCAGCTCGCGCCAGCAGCGGTTACTTCTGCCTGCGGGTATCTAAGAGGTGGGGGCGGCGTGACCTGGCCAGACGAGGCGTCAGTGGTGACCAGTCAGGTCACCGAGGAGTCGTACCGGATCTTGCGATCCAGGATCGATCTGTCCCGGCTGCCGAAGTTCAGCCGGGATGTCACTGAACGAGTTATCCTCGCCAGCGCCGACTTCGACTATTTCACCGACCTGGTCTGCGATGAGGAAACACTGGCCGAGGCCGTCGCCGCCCTATCCGCCGGAGCACCTGTCATCACGGACACCACAATGGTCGCGGCGGGGATCTCAGCCAGCCCGGTGGTGTGCAAGATCGGCGAGCCGCTGACGCAGCGGCTGGCGAGGACCGCATCGATCAGTCGAGCCGCGGCGGCGGTGCGCCTCGCGTTCGGCGAAACAGGCCCAGGCGCTGTCTGGGTCGTCGGCGGTGGCGCGGCCGCGCTAGCCGAGATCCTCACCCGCCAAGTCGAGCCCGCGTTCGTGGTCGGGTTGCCTGTGGGGTTCGCCGGGGCCGCCGAGGCCAAGGACGCGCTCCGAGCCAGCCGACTCCCGTCAGTGAGTAACGTGTCAGAGAAAGGCGGCCCGGCGGTAGCCGTGGCCGCTTTCAACGCGCTGCTCCGGCACGCCCTGGTGGCAACCGGAACGCGCGCCGGCTGGAGCCCCGACGGGCAGCCGGCCGCGATGCCAGACGACGACGGCGCAGGCTGGTAGGCGCCAGGACGGAGGCCGGGATTGATGCCCGACGACCGAGAGGGATCGGCGGGCAACCGGTCGCCCGATCAGAACGCGTTTCCCGCAGATCAGCGTGCTGCCGTCTACAGGGCGATCGAAGAGCGCCGAGACGTACGCCGCGACTTCGTTCCCGATCCAATCCCGGCCGACGTGCTCGAACGCGTGCTCGCTGCTGCCCACCGGGCGCCATCCGTTGGATTTTCTCAGCCCTGGGACTTCATCGTCATCGCCGATCCGGACCGCCGCGCCAGGATCAAGGCCCTGGCCGAGCGGTCGAGGCAGGACTTCGCCGGGTCGCTGCCCGCGGCGCGCGCCAGGACATTCGACCGGCTGAAGACCGAGGCGATCCTCCAGACGCCCGTGAACATCGTCGTGACCTGCGACCCCACCAGGGGCGGGCGGCACACGCTCGGCAGGCACGCGCAGCCCCAGACGGCCTCCTACTCCAGCGTCCTCGCGGTCGCCAATCTGTGGCTGGCCGCTCGCGCGGAAGGCCTGGGTGTCGGATGGGTCAGCTTCTTCAGCGAGCGCGAGCTGGCGGCCGAGCTTGGCCTGCCGTCGCACCTGGAGGTGGTGGCGTATCTCTGCCTCGGGTACGTGTCGAGCTTTGCCGCGGAGCCCGAGCTGGCGCTGTCCGGCTGGGCGCGCCGCCGCCCGCTCAGCTGGGCCGTTCACGCCGAGGAGTACGGACGCCGCGAACTGCCCGGCCGCGAGGCCGTAAGCCTGCTCGACGAGGTGGTCGCGGCGATCCGTCCGCTCGACGCCGATGCCGTGGACGCGGCCCGGCAGCGCCAGGCGCAGATGACCAAGCCGGCAGGCTCCCTCGGCGTCCTCGAGGACGTGTCGGTGCAGCTATCCGGGCTCGCGGGTGCGTGTCCGCCGCCGATGCCCGAACCGGCCGCGGTGGCCATCTTCGCCGCTGATCACGGCGTCCATGCTCAGGGAGTGACCCCCTGGCCACAGGAGGTCACCGGCCAGATGGTGGCGAACTTCCTCGCGGGGGGTGCGGTTGTGAATGCCTTCGCAGCCCAGGCCGGTGCCGAGGTCGTCGTCGTTGACGTTGGTGTCATCTCGGACCTGGACCAGATGCCCGGCCTGCTCCCGCGCAAGATCGGCAAGGGCACCGCGGACTTCACTGTCGGCCCTGCGATGAGCCGAGAGCAGGCGGTTGCGGCGATCGGCGTGGGCATCGAGGTTGCGCGCGATCTGGTGGCGGCCGGGAACAGATGCTTGCTAACGGGCGATATGGGCATCGCCAACACGACAGCCTCGGCGGCCCTGATCTGCGCCTTCACCGGCCGGGACGCCGCAGACGTGACGGGCCGCGGCACCGGCGTCGACGACGTCACACTGGCCAGGAAGGTAGCCGTGGTCCAGCGGGGCCTCGCGCTCCACCGTCCCGATCCCGCCGATCCGCTCGGGGTCCTAGCGGCATTCGGCGGCTTCGAGCACGCGGCGCTGGCCGGTTACATCATCGGCGCTGCTGCACTGCGCGTCCCGGTCATCCTCGACGGCGTCATCGCCGGCAGCGCGGCCCTGGCCGCGTGCCGCCTGGCGCCGGCTGCGGCAACCTGCCTCATCGCCGGGCACAGGTCGGTCGAACCAGGACACAGCATTGCGATGGCGTGCCTCGGGCTCCGCCCGCTGGTGGATCTGGACCTGCGGCTCGGAGAGGGAACGGGCTCGCTTCTGGCACTTCCGATTGTGCAGAGCGCAGTCAGGGCGCTACGGGAGGTTGCCACCTTTGATTCAGCCGGCGTCACCGAGAAGTAGTCGGCCGGGCGCCCGAACACGTAATCGTAATGTTACTCCTAACAGGTAGGTTAGCGCGCCGATATTCTCGGCGCCGCAGGAGAATAAAGGGATCGCCAGGGGGCCGCTGACCCCGCCTGGTGCTCAGGTGGGTACAACTTGCAGCATTACTGCCGGTAATCTGCCGTAGCAGCGCACAATTACCTCAAGGCCGATACTGTCCCGAGGGCTGGACAATCGCGGCCTTAGGTTTGAGAGTCGTGGTGGTGAGGTGTGATCTGCTCGGCCTAGAGCGCCAGATCGACCGACGGCGCGTTCAGATCCCGATTCCTGGCCGGGTTGATGGCGGCCAGCTGGCGTGGTGCGCGGCTCCGGTCTGCCCGGGGAGGACGAGCCAACGGGACAGATCGAGGAAGAACAATTCGGTTGGGGCGGGAGACCCGGAAGTATGACCGAGCGACAGGAGGCGACCGCGGCGCCAGCGCCGTGGAATAGCGCCAGCCCCTGGCTTCCGGCCGCTGACGGTGGTCCTGCCGGCACGGCTGACGCTAGTGCCGCTGATGCTGACCCCGGTGCCGCTGCCTCCGGCCCCGTCGAGGCCAGCACGGTCGAGGCCATGAGAGCACGGTCGGCGCCAGCACTTTCGAGCCAGCACTGTCGACGGCGGGCAGCCCATGACCGGATATTTTGGCGCGCCGGTACCTGACGGCGTGGCGATGAGTGCTGCGGACCGGGGGGCCGCGTCATCCAAGCTCGGCGGGACTGGTTGGCCTGGGCCGGAGCCTGGCCAGACTGGCGTGACGCAACCGCCCGGCGGCCGACGTCGGGCGAGTCGGCCTGTTCAGGAGCCAGCCGAGCCGTCGGACGCTGAGCCCGTGCACGGTGTGGCCCTGCAGCGTGAGGCGCCGGGAACTGACGCGCCGGAATCTGGCGCACGCGGGGCTCAGCCGGGCGGCATCTGGTCTGCGCGTGCTGAGCCAACCCACACTCCACGCCACCGCTCGACGCGCTCCCCGTCCAAGGGTGCGCGCGCGGCTGATCACGAAGAGGCAGACGAGCCGTTCGCCCGGGTGGACGCCAGGAAACTTGAGGCTGCCCTGCTCGGGCTGCGCCACCCGATCGTCACGGTGCCGCTGCTCTTCGATGCCCCTGGCGTCTCTGAGGCGAGAGCTGAGCGAGTCAAGCTGCTGAGCCAGATCGATGACTACCTGCTACCCAGGCTGCGTCAGTCGGGCGCCCCGATTCTGGTCGCGCTGGTCGGGTCGACCGGCGCGGGCAAGTCGACGCTGGTGAACAGCGTGGTCGGCAAGCAAGTGAGCGCCACAGGCATCCGGCGGCCCACGACGAACAGCCCTGTCCTCGCCTGCCATCCCGACGATGTCCGCTGGTTCGCTGAGAACGTCTTCCTGCCGACAATGCCGCGGGTACGACAGCAGGGCCTGGCCATGCCGGGCAGAGACGGATTGCTTGTGCTCGCGGCCAGCGAGGGCATGCCGAAGGGCGTCGCGCTCCTGGACACGCCGGACATCGATTCCGTGGTTCAGGCGCACCGCGACTTTGCCCACCAGTTCCTCGACGCTTCGGATCTGTGGTTCTTCGTGACCACAGCGCGCCGGTATGCAGACGCAGCGGTCTGGGAGATGCTGAAGGACGCCCGTGACCGAGGAGCGGCGCTGGCGCTTGCGCTGTCTCGCGTCCCGCCGTCTTCGTCGGCTGAGGTTGCGGCCCACTTTGACGCGATGCTGGAGTCCAACGGCCTGCGCGACGTTCGCCGTTTCATCATCCCGGAGACGATCGTCACCGAGGCACGGCTGCCCGCCGAGGTCGCCGCGCCGATCCGGGACTGGCTGGCTGACACGGCACGACGTGAGGACCGTCGCGTTGCCGTACTGACTCAGACCATGTCCGGTGTCCTAGACACTTTCCGCAACCGGGTGCCGGCGCTGGCCGATCAGGTGGGGGAGCAGCGGGCAGTCAGGGACAGCCTGCGCGAGTCGATCGACGCCGCCTATGAGACCAGCCTGGTTGACTTCGACGAGGCAAGCAAGGACGGGTCGCTGGTACGCGGTGAAGTGCTGGCGCGGTGGCAAGACTTCGCGGGTACGGGGGACTTGTTGCGGACCCTTCAGGTCCGGCGCGGCCGGGGCGGCGGCAAGCAAAAGAGGCAGCGCATGCCGGCTCAAGCGCGCGCGCTGAAGGAAGCGCTCGCGACGAGTCTGGAGTCGCTGATCGTGGCGACCGCTGATCGGGCTGCTGAGCTGGTCGTGACTAACTGGCGGCTGCAACCGGCGGGAGCACGGTTGCTTGACGACATCGACGCCGCCAGCAAGCGCGGCGGGGTAAGCCACGAGGACTTCGTGGCCACGGCACTGGCCGACCTCGGCGTGTCTGGCGGGATCGGCGCCGGCGTAGGCAGGCAGGATTCGGCGGCGCTCGCCAGGGCAACCGCCGGCCTGACACCGCTGGCCGGGCGGGCCGTGGCCGCCTGGCAAGAGCTTGTACTGCAGCTTGTGAAGGCAGAGAACGTCACGAAGCGCTCGATCGCGCGGGTCGTTTCGTTTGACGAGGAGTGGCTTGCGCTCGTCCTCAGCATCGGCGTCTTCAGCTACGAGTCGTCAGAGGCTGATGCGGCGGACGGCGTGCGGGCGGTACCGCAGCAACTCCTGACCGAGCTCTTTGGCGCCGGCCTGCTCCGCGACATGGGTGCGCGGGTGCGGCAGGACCTGCGCGAGCGGGTGAGCGCGCTGTTCGAGGCGGAGGCGCTTCGATACTTTGCGATCATCGACTCAGCCGGGATACCTGTGGAGGCAGCGGCGGTCGAGTTGCTCGAGGCCGGCTCTGCGCTTGAGGCTGCCCGATGACGGCGACGATGACGGCGCAGCTGTCCGACGCGGCTGAACGTGCTGGGCTGTCCGGCCGCCTCAGCGCACTTGCGCGGCTCGTGCAGATCGGCTGGGCGCGCGGCGGAGCTGACAGCTTCAGTGCGGACCTCCTCGCCGACGCCAGCGACGTGCTCGCGCGGGCTGACCAGCGGCTCATGCTGTCCTCGAACCACACCGTGGTATCACTGGCCGGCGGGACCGGGAGCGGGAAGTCGTCGCTGTTCAACCAGCTCGCTGGCGCTGACTTCTCTACCGTAGGCGTGACAAGGCCTGTCACCAGGGATGCGCACGCCTGCGTCTGGGGGGTCGGGGGCTCAGGTCCGCTCCTCGAGTGGCTGAGCGTGCCGCGCAGGTACCGGTACGCGCGGTCCAGCGCGCTCGGCCGCGGCGAGCAGTCCATGGCAGGCCTGGTGCTGCTGGATCTCCCCGACCACGACTCCGTCATGGGCCACGCCACCGATCTCGTCGACAAGCTAGTCGGCCGGTCCGACCTCATGATCTGGGTGCTCGATCCGCAGAAGTATGCCGACGCCGCAGTGCACCGGCGCTTCCTCGTACCGCTGGCCGGACACTCCGAGGTAGTCGCCGTGGTGCTCAACCAGGCTGACCTGCTGAGCGCTGGCCAGATTGAGGACTGCGTGCATGACCTGCGCCGGCTCCTGGACTCCGAGGACCTTGAGGACGTTCAGATCCTGGTTACTTCCGCGAAGACCGGCGATGGCATCGAGGAACTGCGCAAGCTGCTGATCAACACCGTGTCCGCCAGGAAGGCCGCGGCGGCGCGGATCTCAGCCGATGTCGACAAGGTCGTATCCCGGTTCGAGCCATACGGCGCCTCCGTGGACGCTGGCGCGCGCTCGGCCGCCAATGGCTCGGGCGAGCCCGCGCCTGAGGCGCTGGCAGCAGGCATCGAGCAGGAGCTGTCGGAAGCCTTCGCCGTCGCGGCCGGTGTAGGCGCCATCGGTGACGCGCTGCGCAGCGCGCGCGAGCTGCGGGCGATGGACTATGTCGGCTGGCCAGTGAGCTGGCTGATCGAACGGCTCACCAGCCCTGATCCGATCAGGAAGATCAGGCTCGGGAAGCTATGGGCGGAGCTGCGGGGCGTCACGGCGGGCCCATCCGGCGCCCAGCAGGCCGAGATCGATAACGCACTGACGAAGGTGGCAGACGAGCGGGTACCGCCGTTGCCCAGGCCGTGGTCGCATACCGTGCGCGCTGCGGTCAGGTCGCGTGCCGAATACGTCCCAGCGGCTGTCGGTGCCGAGATCGGCGCGGCACTGCCCGCGGACTCGGCGGTTGACCGGTGGTGGCGCTTCGTCGGTGTCTTGCAGGGCCTGCTCCTTGGCTGCGTCCTCGTCGGAGCTGCCTGGCTCGTCGCGCTGCTCATCATCGGTGTCGGGGGCGTTGGCTCGGCTGGCATGCCGACGCTGTTCACCGACCGCTGGTACCTGGCCTGGGCCGCGGCGCTGGTCATCGTCATGCTCGTCGGGGGATGGCTAACGGCCAAGATCTGCACGCGCGCTGTCAGCGCGGCAGCTAGCCGCGAGACGGATCTTGTCTGCCAGGACATTGGCAGGCGCATGGCAGTCGTGGCGCACGACCTAGTAGTCACACCCGCCGAGCTTGAGCTGTCAGAACTGCAGCAGTTCCGAACTGATCTGCGGATCGCTGCCGGCGAGGCAGCACCGTACTAGGAGAGCTTGCAGACAGCCGCAGGCCAATCGGGTCGGCGGATTGTCGCACGGTCGTCTCAGGCGTCTTGGCCGCCGTCCACAGGGCCGCGTCCGCATCCAGCCGTTATGCACAGGGCGGCAGCCGTGACGACGCAGTGAGGGCCGCCAAGCCCATTCTGGTCTCGCAGGCCGGCGGCACCGGGTCGTCGGCATCCGCGGCGGGCGCTGAGGAGCTTACGGTCGCCGCGCTGGACGTTGAGGAGGCCTGAGATGGCCAATGAAGCGCAAATCAGTGTGGTTGGCTTCGTCGCCACCCAGCCGAAGGCCGGGTTCACGAAGGGCGGGTCGCGGAGTGTGACGATGCGAATGGGCTGGACGCCGCGGACCTTCGACCGGGACACCGGCGATTGGTCCGATCAGCCGAGTTCGTTCGTCACCGTGCAGTGCTACAAGAAGATCGCCGAGCATGCGCGCGTCTGCCTGCGGCAAGGGTGACCCGATCGTGGTGCGCGGCACCCTGCGGGTCCGCGAATACGTCGACCAGAACGGTCAGCGGCGCAGCTCGGTTGAAGTTCACGCCGACTCCATCGGACATGACCTGTCTCGCGGCATCTCATTCTTCAGCAGGCCGCCAGCGCAGGCCGGGCAGACGGCGGAAGAGTATGAGCAATCCTTGGCGGCAGCCGCCCGCAAGCCACTGCTGGGTGATCTTGATCAGGCCGAGCCTGACGATGGGCAGGACACCGACCACGACGGCGACGAGGACTCCGAGCTCACTGACGACGCTGAGATGGAGTCAGGGGACAGGATGGAGCCAGAGCTCAGCATTGGCGAGGGGTTCGACGAGTCCGCGGCCAGGGACATGATGGACGGGCTCACTGACGCGCTCGAGTCCGCCGGAGCAGCCTCCTGAGGGACCCGGCGAGCTCGACGGGACCGCGGCCAGAGACATGATGGACTCTCGCACTGACATGCTCGAGTTCGCCGGCTCCTCGTCCTGAGCAGACCAGGCGCGGCCACGTGACTCGGATTGGTGCGGGCCCGCGGGGCGGGAGCGGGTCCGGACCAGCCGGGAACCCTCGCGCTCCGGTCAGGGTGCGGGGATCGAGCAGGTCCGCCACTCGCGAAGGCCAGCGCCGATGGCGCAAACCGGGCGTCCTGGACCGGTCCATTCCAGCTGCCAGGCCGCCCGTTCGAAGCCGTGGCTGGCAGCCCCTACCCTTGGTGACATGCCGGAGTTCATCTATCAGATGAGTCGTGTCCGCAAGGCGCACGGCGACAAGGTCATTCTCGACGACGTCACGCTCGCGTTCCTGCCCGGAGCCAAGATCGGTGTCCTCGGGCCTAATGGCACGGGCAAGTCGACGCTGCTCCGGATGATGGCGGGTGTCGAGCAGCCGTCCAACGGCGACGCCAGGCTGATGCCCGGCTTCACCGTCGGCATCCTGGATCAGGAGCCGAGCCTGAACGACTCCAAGACGGTTCTGGGCAACGTCGAGGAAGGCGTCGCGGAGACTAAGGCGCTGCTCGACCGGTACAACGAGATCGCCGAGCAGATGGCCACCGACTACTCCGACGAGCTGCTGGAGGAGATGGGCAAGCTTCAGGAGCAGCTGGACCACAAGAACGCGTGGGATCTGGAGAGCCAGCTCGACCAGGCGATGGACGCATTGCGCTGCCCGCCGCCCGACGCTGATGTGAGCGTGCTCTCCGGTGGCGAGCGCCGCCGGGTCGCGTTGTGCAGGCTGCTCCTGTCCCAGCCGGACCTGCTGTTGCTGGACGAGCCGACTAACCACCTGGATGCCGAGAGCGTGCAGTGGCTCGAACAGCACCTCGAGAAGTATCCGGGCACCGTCGTTGCGGTTACGCACGACAGGTACTTCCTGGACAACGTGGCGGGGTGGATCCTCGAACTGGACCGCGGCCGCGCCTACCCCTACGAGGGCAACTACTCGACGTACCTGGAGACCAAGGCGACCCGCCTCAAGGTCGAAGGCCAGAAGGACGTCAAGAAGCGCAAGCGCCTCGAAGACGAACTCGAGTGGGTCCGTTCCAGCCCTCGCGCCCGGCAGGCCAAGAGCCGGGCGCGGCTGCAGCGTTACGAGGAGATGGCGGCCGAAGCCGACCGTGACAAGAAGCTCGACTTCGAGGAGATCCAGATCCCGCCGGGTCCGCGCCTTGGCACGCTGGTCGTCGAGGTGAGTGACCTCACGAAGGGCTTCGACGACCGCACCCTGATTGAGGACCTGGGCTTCAGCTTGCCCCAGGGCGGCATCGTCGGCGTGATCGGTCCCAACGGCGTCGGCAAGACCACCCTGTTCAAGATGATCGTGGGCGAAGAGCAGCCGGACTCCGGGACGATCAAGATCGGGGAGACGGTCCAGATCGCCTACGTCGACCAGTCCCGAGGCCGGATCGACCCCGACAAGAACGTCTGGGAGGTCATCTCCGACGGCGAGAGCTATATCACGGCGGGCAGGACCGAGATTCCCAGCCGGGCCTACGTCGCAGCGTTCGGCTTCAAGGGCGGCGACCAGCAGAAGCCTGCCGGGGTGCTGTCAGGCGGCGAGCGCAACCGGGTCAACCTGGCCCTCACCCTGAAGCAAGGCGGCAACCTGCTGCTGCTCGACGAGCCGACCAACGACCTGGACGTCGAGACGCTGTCTTCGCTGGAGAACGCGCTACTGGAGTTCCCGGGCTGCGCCGTGATCACCAGCCACGACCGTTGGTTCCTGGACCGGATCGCCACCCACATCCTGGCCTGGGAGGGCGGGGCGAACTGGTTCTGGTTCGAGGGCAACTTCGAGGCCTACGAGAAGAATAAGATCGAGCGCCTCGGCGCCGATGCGGCCCGGCCGCACCGGGTCACCTACCGCAAGCTCACCAGGGGCTGACGCGGTTGGGGCGAAGGATTCGACATAGCCGGCTGTGCCGACGCTCAGGTGATTGTCGAATCCTTCGCGATCATGGAGAATCCCGAGCGAGCCAGGCCCCCGAGCCCGGATCGGAGCAAGCATGTCCATCGGCGACCCCCCCGCCGCCAGCTCAAGCCCGTCCGCCGGCCCGAATCTGCCCGACCGCGCCAGGGTCGTGGTGATCGGCGGCGGCATCATCGGCACGTCGATCACCTACCACCTCGCGCATCTGGGCGTGCGGGACGTCGTTCTGCTCGAGCGCGACCGGCTCACCTCGGGCACGACGTGGCACGCGGCCGGCCTGATGGCGACGTTCGGCTCCACGTCCGAGACATCAACCGAGCTCCGCAAGTACACCCGCGATCTATACCTGCGGCTGGAGACGGAGACCGGGCTGGCGACCGGAATGCGCCAGGTGGGTCTGATCGAGCTGGCGATCGAGCCCGGGCGGCTCGAGGAGTACCGGCGGGTCGCGGCGTTCAACCGGCACTGCGGCGTCGAGGTACACGAGATCTCCGCAACGGAGGTCGCCGACCTGTGGCCGCTCGCGCGCACCGATGACGTGCTGGCTGGCTTCTACATCCCGGCGGACGGCCGGGTAAATCCGGTCGACGTCACGATGTCGCTGGCCAAAGGCGCACGCCAGCAGGGTGCCCGGATCCTTGAGGGCGTGCCTGTCACTGGTGTCCTGACCCGCAACGGCACTGTCACGGGAGTCAGGACTGCGTACGGCGACATCGAGGCCGAGTACGTAGTGAACTGCGCCGGGATGTGGGCGCGTCAGCTCGGCGAGCTCGCCGGCGTCAGCATCCCGCTCCAGGCGGCCGAGCACTACTACCTGCTGACCGAGCCAATCGCCGAAGTGTGCCGCGACTGGCCGGTGCTCGAGGACCCGGCCAACTATGGCTACTTCCGCGAGGAAGGCGGCGGCCTCATGCTCGGGATGTTCGAGCCTGTCTGTGCCCCGTGGCGTGTAGACGGCATCCCGCCGGACTTCAGCTTCGGCGAGCTCCCGCCAGACTGGGACCGGATGAGCCCGTTCCTGGCGAAGACCATGTCGCGGATCCCGATCGCATCGGAGGTCGGCATCCGCAAGTTCTTCTGCGGGCCAGAGAGCTTTACGCCGGACCTCGCACCGGTGATCGGCGAGGCGCCAGAGCTGCGGAACTACTTCGTCGCCGCGGGACTGAACTCCATCGGCATCTTGACCGGTGGTGGCATCGGCCGCGTCATGGCGCACTGGATCGCGAGCGGCCGACCCGACGTCGACATCACCGGGATGAACATCGACCGGCTGCACGCCTACCAGGCCAACCCTGAGTACCGGGCGACGCGCACGGTCGAGTCCCTCGGCATGGTCTACGCCACGCACTACCCCGGTCGCTCGATGCGGACTGCGCGAGGCGCGAAGCTCTCTCCGGTCCATCACCGGCTGCTCGCCCAGCGCGCGTTCTTCCGCGACGTGAGCGGCTGGGAAGGCGCGGACTGGTATGCGCCCGAGGGGTCCATCCCCGCCGGCGCGGTGCCGGACGCCGGCGAGCTGTCATGGGGTCGGCAGGACTGGTACGGCCACTGGGAGGCCGAGCATCACGCGTGTCGCGAGGGCGTGATCCTCATGGACATGTCGTTCATGGCCAAGTTCGCGGTGCAGGGCCAGGACGCGGGTCGCGAGCTGGACCGGTTGTCGGCGAACTATGTCAACGGCGAGCCCGGAATGATCACCTACACGCAGTGGCTCAACCACGGCGGCAAGCTTGAGGCCGACCTCACGGTTACCAAGCTTGCCGACAACGATTTCTACGTGGTCGCGTCTGATACCGCGCACCGGCACGCGCTGACATGGATGCGCCGCCGATTCGGCGAGAGCGGGGCGCACGCGTTCGTCTCCGACGTCACATCGGCGTACGCCCAGCTCAACGTGCAGGGACCGCGCTCACGAGAGCTGCTGGCCGCGGTCACCAGAGCCGATGTCAGTGACGAGGCCCTCGGCTTCCGGACGGCGCGGCACATCGATATCGGGTTCGCGCGCGTCCTCTGCATCCGCATCACCTACCTGGGCGAGCTTGGCTATGAGCTCCACATCCCGGCCGAGCAAGCCGTGCACGTCTATGACCGGCTAGTCGAGGCCGGCCGTGACCTCGGGCTCCGTCACGCCGGCCTGAAGGCGCTGTCCAGCCTGCGAATGGAGAAGGGCTACCGCGACTACGGGCACGACATCGACAACACCGACACGGTGCTCGAGGCGGGCCTCGGCTTCGCGGTCGCGCTGGACAAGCCGGGTGGCTTCCTCGGCCGCGACGCCGTTCTGGCCCAGAAGCAGGCCGGCCCGCTGACCCGACGCTTGGTACAGGTGCTGCTCAGCGATCCCGACCCGCTGATGTTTCACGCGGAGATCGTCCGCCGCGACGGCCACGAGGTCGGCTACATCCGGGCTGCCTCTTACGGCTGGACTCTCGTCGGCGCCGTCGGCCTCGCCATGGTCGAATCCGGCGGTGTGCCCCTCGACCAGGCCTGGCTGGACTCTGGTGAGTGGAGCGTTCAGATCGGCGAGCGGATCGTCCCGGCCAGGGCGTCGCTGCGGCCGTTCTACGACCCGGCCAACAAGCGCATCAGGATGTAAGCCGCCGGTTCCATGATCACGGATGATCCGGCATTGCCGGCTGTGTCGGATGTTCCAGCGAAATCCGGGCTCTCGGATTTGCGGCCAGGATGGGCCTTACTGGCGCGGTCGGCCGGGGTGCACGATAACGCGGCCAAGATTGGGCGTGCTTGCGCGGCTAGCGCCGGGCGCACGCTAACGACAGCGGCCAGGATGGGTCTGACTGGCGCGGTCGGCCGGGGCGCACGCTAACGACAGCGGCCGCAGGGACTGGCTAGCTGATCTGCTGGACGTTGGTCGCGCTGATGACGCCGTTGGTGACCGTGTACGTCCCCTGGAAGGTCTTGAGCGTGCCGGTGGTCTGCGTCGCCACCAGCTTGGCCGTGACGACGTTGCCGTTGACCGACAAGATCGTCACCGTGTCGTGCAAGGTCCCGGCGTACCCGGCCTTGAACGTCGCGTAGGCCTGGCTCTGGCCGCTCAGCCGCCATGCCTCTAGGTACCGTCTGTGATTGATCGCCGCGAAATATTCGCGCACCGTTAGCGCTGGGTTCCCGGCGCCATGTGCGGGAACGGTCGTGGTCACGTTGACCGGCGGCAGGGTCCGGTCGGTGCGGTGCGACAGCTTGTACGCGATGCCGGCGATCCCGCACAGGCCGACGACAGCGATCAGCAGCCCGAGCACCACATTGCGAGCTCGGTGCTTGCTGGACCCGCCGTGGCCGGTCCGGCCGGGACTTGGCTGGTGCGGCCGCGTCGCGGGTGCACCGCCGTCGCGCCTGGTCGGCGTCGGCGCGGGTGCCGACGGCCAGGCAGCGTGGACAGACGGCTGCCGGAAGGGCTCGATCGGTCCCGGAACGGGGCCGCCTCCCTTCCCGCCGTTCGCACGCCAGCCTGGGCCGACGGTCTGCTCCGCAGCAGGCGCACGGTCCTTGCTGCTGCCGCGGAACCAGTCTCCAGGTGCCTCTGACCACGCATCCTGCGCCGACTGGCGGGAGCTTCGGTCAGCCGCGAGACCGTCGGCCGGGAACCGATCAGCCTGGCTGGGGCCGGCCGGGAACCGATCAGCCTGGTTGGGGCCGGCCTGGAACCGATCAGCCTGGTTGGGGCCGGCCTGGATTCCGTCGCCCGCGGGGAATGCGCCGCCCGCTGGGAATGCGCCGGCCGCGGGGAATGCGGCGCCTGCGGGGAACGCGTCGCCCGCGAGCCGGTCGTCCGCGAAGCGGTCACCTGCGAACCGGTCGCCGGGACGAGCACTCGGCAGGAACGGGTCCGTCGGGAACGGGTCAGCCGGAACCGGGCCCGCCGGCGCCGTCGGTGGCCCAGACCGCTGCTGCAGCTGGGGCTCGCACGCAGCGGCCAGCGCGGCAGCGAAATCTCGGCACGTCGCGAACCTGCCGGCGGGGGTCTTGGACAAGGCCGCGGCGATCACCTCGTCGACCGCGGGCGGCAAATCAGGCCGCCGCTCGGTCAGCCTGGGCGGCGGCGCCTCGAGCTGGGCCCACATCAGCGCCATGGTGTCGTCGCGCTGGAACGGCGGAGCACCAGTCAGCATCTCGACAACGCCGCAGGCTAGGGCGTACTGGTCGGCCCGGCCGTCGATGGGATGACCCTGAATCTGCTCGGGCGAGACATAGTCAAGAGTGCCGAGGAACTGCCCGGTCGAGGTCAGCGTCGATGGCGTGAGGGAGTGCTTGCTCAGGCCGAAGTCGGAGAGGTAGGCGTGGTCGGTACCGCTGCCGCTGGCCTGTCCGAGCAGGATGTTGGCGGGCTTGACGTCGCGGTGCACGAGGCCATGAGCGTGCGCGGCATCCAGCGCGGACGCAACCTGGCTCGTGATCCTGGCGGTCCGCGCTGGGCTCAGCCTGCCTTCGGCCTCGATCAGCGAACGGACATCGCCACCCGCGACGTAGCGCATGGCGATGAACAGGACGCCGCCGGCTTCGCCCGCCTCGAAAACCGGGATGATGTGCGGGTGGTCTGCTCCGGCGGCCGCGCGTGACTCCCGCATGAAGCGCTGGCGGAAGGCCTCATCCTCACCGAGATGCGGCGCCAGGACCTTCAGCGCGACCAGGCGGCCGAGGCGGAGATCGAGGGCGCGATAGACAACGGCCATGCCGCCGCGGCCGATCCGTTCCTGAATCTCGTACCCGGCGAGTTGCTCGCCGGGAGCGAGGTCACCGGGCCCAGAGTGTAGGTCCTGCGTCACTGCTAGCCTCCAGTGGCGGGGCTTGCTCGGCACCCTGGACCAAGCGTTGGCAGTGCCACGGTCGTGCCAGGCGAGAACTGGGTGGTCCCAGTATCTTGGGATGCGGCGGCTGCCGCAAATGGGTCGGCGCGAACTCGGTGCGCAATGTCGGGCACGGGGGACTGTTTCAGGTCACCCGTGCATCAGCGAGGCGTCAGCCCGAGGTCTGGGCCGCCGCTTCGGTCGCTGACCTGGTTCACGAGGCTGTTCGCCGCCATGACTAGGTAGTCCCAGAGCTCAGCGTCGTGCGCTGAGTCCAGCTCCAGCTCGTCGAGTGCCGTGCGCATGTGCCGGAGCCAGGCATCGCGCTCGGCGGGCCCGATGGCGAAATGCGCATGCCGCATCCGTAGTCGAGGATGGCCACGGCGCTCGTTGTAGGTCGCTGGACCACCCCAGTACTGCATGAGGAACAGGCGCAAGTGCTCCTCAGCCGGCCCAAGGTCCCGGCTTGGATAGACCGGCCGCAGCTCCGGATCGGCGGCGACTTCCTGGTAGAAGCGGTGCACCAGGCGGCGGAAGGTGGGTTCTCCGCCCACTGCCTCGTAGAACGTCGGCTCGTAGGAGGTAGGGGCGTGCGTCTCGCTCATCGGATCCAGGGTAGCCGCTCCGGACGACCCTCATGATCACGCCTCGATCAGTCGATCACGCCTCGAACAGTTGATCACGTCTCGAACAGGCCCGTCTGAGCGGCAGCGAACCCGAGCGTCTCGGCCGCCAGGGCGATAGACCGGCTCAGCGAGCGCGCGCCGTGACCGGCCTGAGGCTCGTTACGCAGGAGAACGGGGCGTTGTGCCTGCGGCGACGCGGTGGCGTGCTGGACGGCGGCGCACATCTTCCTGGCATGCATGGTGTCGACTCTGGTGTCGCCGTCGAAGATCGTGAACAACACGGCTGGGTACCGCACGTCCGGCTCGACGTGGTGGTAGGGCGAGTATGAGATAAGCCACTCGAATTCCGCCGGCTCGGCGACGGTGCCGAACTCGTCGTTCCAGGTCTCGCCGAGGCCGAAGCGCTCGTACCTGACCATGTCGAGGAGCGGCGCCGAGCACACCGCGGCGGCGCTCAGGTCCGGCCGCTGCGTGATCGAGGCGCCGACGAGCAGTCCGCCGTTCGACCCGCCCCAGACGGTGAGCTGGTCGCTCGTCGTCCACCCATCGGCGATCAGCTTCTCGGCGGCAGCATGGAAATCATCGAACACGTTCTGCTTGTGCTCGCGCATGCCCGCCCGATGCCACTCCTCGCCTTCCTCGCTGCCCCCGCGCAGGCCGGCGATGGCGTAGACGCCGCCAGCCTCGACCCAGGCGAGAATCCCGGCGGAGTAGGCAGGCGTCAGGCTGACGTTGAAGCCGCCGTAACCGTAGAGGATGGCGGGCCGTGCCTTTCGGGGAACGGGGTAGTCCGACGACCCCGTTCCCTGCTCCTCGCGGTTGTCTACAGCACCCGAGACAACGATCATCCTGATCGCCGTGCCGTCAGCGGAGGAGTAGCTGACCTGCTCTGCTCTGAGCGCGGGCACGTCAACGGCGCCAGGGGCGCGCCGCCATTCCACCGCGACGGCGGCCGCCGCGTCGTACCGAAGGACGATGCCCGGCGTCGTGTAGTCGGTGTAGGCGAACCACGCCTCGTGGCCGCCTTCGGGCCGCTCGGTCAATCCCGCGACTGTCCCGAGGCCGGGCAGCTCGACGCGGCCGACCTGGTCGCCGAACGCGAGGTCGTGCACGCTCAGCTCGCCGATCGCGTGCCGGGCCTTGGCCAGGAGCAGGACAGGCTCGTCGAGGGTGCCGCCGTCGAGGATCGCGAAGCCCGTCAGCACCGCAGCCGCGTCCTCGGGGATCAGCTCCTGCCAGCTGGCGTACTCCGGGAAGGCGGGATCGCCTGGCTCGGCCACGACGACGCGGCCGCGCGCCGCATCCCGGTCCGTCAGTATGTACAGCCGGCCGTCGCGCCCGGCGCGCGGCCAGGCGGTGGCGTCGACGGCCTCCTGCACCACCTGGAGGTTCGGGGCGTGCGGTTCGCTGGCTGACAGGTCCGCGAGCCAGGCGTCGTTGCGTGGCGCGGTACCGGCTGAGGCTGTGATTGTGAGCCACCGGCCGTCGTGGCTGACCGCCACGCCGTAGTAGTTCGTCTTCTCCCGCCCGTCGCCGAAGATGAGGACGTCCTCGTCAGCCGTCGTTCCGACCTGGTGCAGGTAGACGCGGTGATGGAACTGCTGCTCACCAGCTGGCACGGCATCCGGCGGGAGCCTGCGGGTGTAGTAGAACGCTGCCCCGCCGGGCAGCCACGCGACGTCGGAATAGCGACACCTGTCGATGGGGCCATCCACGTCCAGGCTGGTGCTGACATCGAGTACGCGCAGCACGGACTCCTCCCGGCCGCCTTCAGAGAGCTGGTAGGCCAGCAGCCGTCCCTCGTGATCGGGCTCCCACGCGTCCAGGGTGGTCACGCCGGTCGGATCAATGACGGTCGGGTCGATGAGTGGTCGTTCGGCTCCAGCAGGCGACACCGTGTACAGCACGGCGTGCTCCTGGCCTGGCTCCCGCCGAGTGAAGAACTGCCGCTCGCCACGCCACACCGGCGGTCCTACCTCGCCTGCCGCGAGCAGCTCGCGGAGTCGCTCGGTCAGCTGCTCCCGGCGGGGCAGGCTGGCCTGGTAGCTCGCATACAGCTGAGCCTGGGCCGCCAGCCAGGCCTTCGTCTGCTCGCTGTCTGGATCCTCAAGCCAGCGGTAGGGATCGGCGACCTCGTGGCCGTGGATGGTCTCGACCAGGCCCTGACGGGGCGCGTCGGGATAGGGCGGAAGCGTCATAGCTGGACTTTAACTGTCGGTGCCGGGGTGACACTTGGCGGGCGACGGCACTTCGCGGGGGGGCGGCCGAGGGATCACCGGCGGGTCCTAACACCGGATGTCTGGGGCCTGAAGCGTTGTCGGCGGGGGTTCCAACTCTGAACCTCCTTGGGCTGAGAGAGCATTTGGTGTTGGCGAACTGGGCGGCGGACAGTCACACTGGTCACGGGTGCCCCGGCGGCAGTCGGCCGCGCACCGGAGTGAGGGATCAGACCCCGTCCTGAACGGGAGGTGCAAGTGCGCCGGGTGCTGCTGCTCAACATCACTTATGAGCCGCTGACGACGGTCGGCTTGCACCGTGCTGTGTGCCTCGTGCTTGGCGAGAAGGCCGACCTCGTCCACTCCGATGTAGACGGAATGCAACTGCATTCGACATCGACGTGGCTGGATGCGCCGTCAGTCATCCGGCTGCGCCGGTACGTGCGCATTCCGCATCGCAGCAGGGTGCCGCTGACCAGGGCGGCGCTCATGCGGAGGGACAACTACCTGTGCGCGTACTGCGGGATCAAGGCTGACACTATCGATCATGTCGTTCCTCGGAGCCGCGGCGGCCAGCATGCCTGGGAGAACTGCGTAGCTTCCTGCACGCGGTGCAACCACCGCAAGGCGGACAGGCTGATCGAGGAACTTGGCTGGACGCTGCCGCGCGACCCGGCAGCTCCCCGTGGTCCGCACTGGCGGCTCATCGGTGCCATCAACGACGGCGACCCCCAGTGGGTCGCTTACCTTACTGAGCCGAGCGCGGCGTAGGGTCCAGCGTTTCGTGGGCCGACCCAGTTCGTGGGCCGACCCAGTTCGTGGGCAGGCCCAGTCCGTGGGCAGGCCCAGTCCGTGGGCTCGCCCAGGCACCTTTGTGGTTGCCCGGCCTCATCTCCGCCTGCTCGCCATGTTTGGCACGTTGCGTATGCGGAAGAAGCATGGTCCATGCCGCAATATCGCCGCTCGGACCCGCGCCGGTATGTCGGGGGACTGCTGCTGTGGCAGGGTTCGACGTGGCTCATGCTGGCTGCTGCCGGGCTGGGCCTCTGGATAGCGAGCCTGCCCGGCGCGTTCACGCCTGCGAGCAGCGAAGCCGCGATGCTCTGGCGCGGTGGTGAGCTGGTGGCTATCGCCGTCGGTGCCGGCCTGGGCGTCACCCAGGTCAGCATGGCCTGCCGGCTTCGCGGTGGCCCGAGGCTCCTGCGGGCACTAGGGCTGGCAGGTCAGGGCGTCACAGCCGCCGCGGGGCTGGTCGTGCTCGCGATCTCGGTCGTCGTCGCGAGCAGCACGCTGGTAATGGTGGCCTGAACAGGTGTCGTGGTGGCCGAGCCTGCCTAGCTGCGAGCGTCCCCCGCAGCTGCCACCTGTGCGACTCGCGTGCCGCGCTGCACTCGTCGCGAGATGACCGCGATATCGCCGCTTTCCGTGTTGAGTACCTGGATGCCCGCGCCGAAGTGCTCGGCGAGCACCGTGTCGCGAAGCACTTCTGGAGCCGATCCCGACGCCGCGATCCGGCCGTCGGCCAGCAGCATCAGCCGATCTGCGAACTGTCCAGCGAGCGTCAGGTCGTGGATAGCCGAAAGCACGGTGAGCGACCGCTCGCGCCGTACCTCATCGATCAGTTCCAGCGCGTCCATGCGGCGGCCGAGGTCGAGTGCGCTGGTCGGCTCATCGAGCAGCAGGACGGGCGCCTCCTGGGCCAGAGCGCGCGCGATGACAACCCGCTGCAGCTCACCACCGGACATAGCGCGCAGCATGCGATCCGCCATTCTCCTGAGGTCAAGCCGCTCGATGGCAGCCGCGCATATTCGTCGGTCGGCGGCGGTCTCGCTGCGCAGGTAGCCGATGTGGGCTGTCCGGCCCAGCAAGACGTAGTCGCGCACCGTCATGTCGGGTGGCAGCAGCGGCCGCTGCGGCACATAGGCGATCAGCCTGGCGACCTCGCGTCGGCTCAGCTTGTGGGCGGGCCGGTCGCAAACGGTCACCGAGCCCGAGTAGGGCAGCAGCGCGGCGATCGCGTTGAGAAGCGTGGTCTTGCCGGCCCCGTTCGGGCCAATCACGCCGAGCCACTCGCCGTCGGCAACCCGGCCGCTAACGCCGTCAAGGGCCGTGCTGTCGCCATAGCGGACGGTGAGCGCCGCGAAGCTGATCACGAGAGATCCTGCCGCGCGCGCCGGGACCTGAGCACGAACAGGAAGAACGGCGCTCCGGTCAATGCCGTGATCACGCCGATCGGCACCTCCGACGGTGCCTGCACAGTTCGCGCCGCGACGTCCGCGAGCACCAGGAAGGCTGCGCCGCCGATCATGGATACGGGCAGCAGCACGCGGTAGCTCGGCCCGGCAGTAAGCCGCACCGCGTGCGGAACGATGATGCCGACGAAGCCGATCAGGCCGCTGACGGCGACGGCCGCGGCAACGCCGAGCGTCGCAGCAACGATGACGATCAGCCGGAGCTGGGCGACGTTGACGCCGAGGCTCGTCGCCTCCGTCTCGCCGACGCGCAGCACATCGAGGAATCGGCGGTGGATGAGCAAGCCGATGGCGGCGACGGCCACGTACGGCAGGATCATCCACACGTCCGACCACGTCGCGCCGGAAAGGCCACCGAGGATCCAGGAGTACACGATCGACAGCGTCTGCGTGTGCTGCTGCTGAAGGTAGGTCTGGAACGCGGTCAGCATGGCCGCTACCGCGATGCCCGCCAGCAGGATGGATGCGGTACCGCTGCGTGTCGCTGGCGACTCGCCGCCGCGCCCACCGCGGGCGCCGAGCAGATATGTCAGCATGACGGCGACCGCCGCGCCGGCGAACGCGGCCGGTGGCGCAAGGGCCAGACTTCCGCCCGATACCACCACGATCGTCGCGCCGAGCCCCGCGCCGGCGGCCACGCCGAGGAGGTACGGGTCGGCCAGCGGATTCCGGAATACTCCCTGATAGGCAGCTCCGCCTCCGGCCAGCATCGAGCCGACCAGGACACCGAGCAGCACCCGCGGCAACCTGATCTGCCAGACGATGGCGGCGTCGAGCGGGGGCACGGAGACGTGCGGGTGCCACGGCAGCCTGGCCGCGAGCGCGTCGATGATCTGCTGCGGCGACAGTCCGGCGGGCCCGACGGCAACGCCGATGACGACGGCCGCCAGCAGCACGATGCTCACCAGCAGGATCGGGCGCCCAGCCCGCTGGCGCCTGGCCGAATCGTCGGGCCTGGACGTCGGCTCAGCTCCGGTCAGCTCAGCTGCGGTCGGCTTAGCTCCGGCCGGCTGCACGCCGACCTGTTGCGCGGCCGGCTCGGCTCCGGCCGGCTGCTCGCCGACCTGTTGCGCGGCCGGCTCGGCTCCGGCCGGCTGCTCGCCGACCTGCTGCGCTGCGACCTGCTGTGCGGCAACCGGCGTGACCGGGCCCGCCGTCTTGGCGGACCCGGTCGTCTGCCTCGTCGTCGTCATCAGGAGGCGGGCTTGGTACCCGCGGCGACCGTCTGGAGCAGCTGCACGATCCGCGGACCCCAGCGCGACGCAATGTCCGCGTTCAGCATGATGATGTGCTTACTCTTGACGGCGGCCAGTACGGACCAGCCAGGTCGAGCGCTGACCGTGGCGGCGGACTGCCCGCCACCGGTGCTGCCTGTGTCGGACAGAACGATGAAGTCCGGATTGGCTTTCAGGATGAACTCCGCCGACAAGCTCGGGTAGCCACCGGCCGCGGCAGCGCCCTTCGCCGTATCGGCAATGCTCTTCATCCCGAGCAGTGAGAGCAGGCTCCCGATGAACGTCGAGTCGGTCACCGAGTAGTACGGGGCAACCCCGAGCTCGTAGTAGTACGTCAGCGGTGCGGTGTGATGCGGCTCGGAGGCGACGATCTGGCTGACGTCGAGCCGCAGTTTCTGATCCTCCGTCTTGGCCTGAGCCACGTGCCCGGTCGCAGCTCCCAGCTGCGCGAACTCGCTGTACACGCCGGCGACGTTGGTCGCCGCGGGTAGGTCGAGCACCGGGATCGACAGCGAAGTCAGCTTGGCCGTGATGCCGCCGATGTCGTTAGAGATGATCACCAGGTCGGGCTTGTAGGCGGCGATGGCCTCCGCGTTGGGCTGGTAGGCCGAGAGTTTCGTCATGGGCGCGTTAGCCGGGTAGTCGGAGTTGCTGTCGACGGCCTTGACCTGGCCACCGGCGCCGATCGCATACAGCATCTCGGTCGCCGTCGGCGAGAGCGAGACGATCGTGTCGGGACGCGATGTCAGGTGCACCTTCCCGCCGACGGTTGTGACCGTGATCGGGAAGCCAGCGGACGTGGCCGAGCTGGCGCCCGATCCGCCGCTGCCCGCGGCCGAACTTGCTGAAGAACTGCTGCACGCCGCACACGCGACGGCGAGTGCTGCGGCGGCCACGATGGCCGACCGCTGACGGGTAAAAGCCCGCATGATCATCCTCCGTCATAGCTGGAGGACGAAGTGCGTTCGCTGCGACGCCAACCGGGCGTCGGAACGAGCCGCCCTTCCTCCGAGGACAGGTCGTTGGCGCAGGCCAGGCGTCCGGGCTCGTCCGCGGCCGAGTTGCTCGGCCGGGGCATCACCGTTGCGGGACAGCGCCGGGATCACACCGGCTTCGCTATGCACAGCACCCGCTCAGGGACGTAGAGCCCTGAGATGCGCGAATCTTATCGCAGCCGCGTCGCTTTCCTGGCGCGAGTAGTGCGACAGCCAACGGCAACGGGGTAGTGCGCCCGAAAAGTCATGAGCAGCCACTGGCGAGCGCGCGGTACCGACCTGCCCGCGGCGAGCGACAGAACGGCGGCAAGCGAAGCGCCGGCCGCGAGCGGCGGCCCCGGCGGCGAGCGACAGAACGGCGGCAAGCGATGCACAGGCCGCCAGCGGCCGCACCGGCGGCGAACCCGGCCGGCCCGCTCACGCGGGAGTTCTCCGGCCGGGACGCCTAACGCGGACGCGCCGACCTGAGCTCGGGGGTACCCACGCCGCCTACGTCAATCTGATTATCGGCCGGGATTGCACAGCGCGTTACCCCTTAGTTGCAATTGGTGAAGACAATGGAGACTTTTCGCGGCCCCTGCCTTTTATGACTCGGGGTCATGCCGGCGTGTCGCTGCCGTGTATGTCGCGAGCGCCGCCCGACAATAGTGACGGGCCCCTCCAGGTATGAGATGGAGGGGCCTAAGTAGTGCCCGGTGAGTTCTCGGCCGATCGGGTCGAGCAGGCCAGCTGCCAGGCGTGGGTGTGGCCGTTTCGGTGATCGCCTGGACGTTCGGCTTAATGCACGGCGAACCGGGAGCGGCTCATGACGGCGATCCCACTGGTGGCGACGAGTCCGTAGAGAGCCGGGGCGAAGAAGACATGCGGCAGGCCGAGAACGCTGACGCCGAGGCTGCCGGTCAGCCCTCCGAGGGCGCTGGCGATCGCCGTGGAGCTCATGAAGATGGCTGAGGCGGTCGCGACGGCTTGGGGCAGCAGTCGTTGGGCGACGATGATGCCCAGGCCCGCGAACACGCCCCATACCCCGCCCATGAGGATCTGCCCGGCGAACATTCCCGCGGCGTCGCCGGTGAGAGCGAAGCAGAGATTCGCGCCGACGCCGAACGCCGCGCCGAGGATCATCAGGTGCATCATGCCGACACGGCGCGCGACGATCACGGCGACCGGCATCAGGATCAGCTCTATCAGAGGCTGGATGCCGATGACCGCGCCGCTGACCGCCGTCGGCAGATGCATATCGTCGCGCATATAGATCGGCAGGTAGCCATACTTGATCGGCTCACCCGCGTAGACGAATACGTACAGCCCGGTGAACGCGAGCAGCGGTAGCATCCCCCGCAGCTTCGGCCGCTGCGCGAGGCGCTCGGCCTGCACTTCGGACGCGGACGCGGTGTGCGCGCCGGGCCGAGCCGAGCCGGTGCTCGCGAAGCCCATGGGGATGATCTGCGCGAGGGCGCACAACCCGGTAGCCGCGAGCATGACGCGCGAGCCGGCGGCAGTCGCCAGGATCGAGCCCAGGACGGGGCCGACGACCCATCCGGCCGTCAACGCCATCCGCACGATGGAGACGACCCCGTCGGCCGCGGGGTTCGCGGTCGTTTGCAGGTCGTCGTGGACCGCGGCGAAGAGCTGCGAGCCGGCGGCGCCCGAGAAGGCCAGGACGACGGCACTGATCACGAAGGGCATCCACACCTGGTCGGCCAAGGCCATCGCGACCCACCCGAGGAATCCCGCCAGAGCGCACCACCGGAACAGCCCGAGCCGCTTTCCGGAGCGGTCCGAGCGTGCGCCGATCAGGTATCCGGCGAGTGGGGCGGTGGTGTTCGTGAGGTAGAACAGCCCGGCCGTGGTCAGCGAGACGTGCAGGTCGTTGACCAGGAACAGGGTGATCTGCGGCGCGGCGGCGGACGTCCCAAGCCCGGAGACGAACAGCGCGACCGTCGCTCCGCGGTAGAGCGGCGAGGCCCAGACCGAGCGCGCTGCGGACGGGCTTGTCGCAACCTCGGCAGCAGCAAGCGCGGACGGCATGGACGAGACCTTCGAATCTAGGCGGTTTCGACGACGGTGCCGGTTCGTTCGAGCGCTGCTACTTCGTCGGCGGGCGCGGTGGTGTCGGTGACGAGTGTGTGCACGAGCGTGGACGGGCCGACGTGGGCGTGGGCGGTGCGGCCGAGTTTGCTGCCGTCGGCAGCGGCGATGATGCGGCGCGTAGAGGCGATGATCGCCTTCTTCACCGCCGCGTCGTCGAGGTCGTAAGCGGTCAAGCCCTCGGCGGCGCTCAGGCCGCAGCAGCCGAGGACCGCGGTGTCGAAGCGCAGCGCTGCGAGGGCGGCGAGGGTGAGGGGGCCGGTCAGGGCGCCTTCGCCGTTGCGAGGTCGTCCACCCGGCACCATGAGGATGGTCGGCGCCGGGGCGTCGCTGAGCGTGTGGATGGCCTGCAACGACAGGGGCATCACGGTGACCTGTCGGCCGTGCAGCAGCCGGGCGACCTCCAGGCAGGTGGTGCCGCTGTCGAGCAGGACGGTCTCGCCGTCCGCGATGAGTCGGGAGACCTCGGCGGCGATCCGGCGCTTGGCGTCGACAGCCTCGTGGGCGCGCAGCGCGAAGGGCGGCTCCTCGCCCCGCAGCAGCAGGGTGCGCGCCCCGCCGCGGAATCGTTCCAGGACGCCTTGCGCGGCGAGGGTGTCCAGATCGCGCCGGATGGTCATCTCCGAGGCCCCAGTCAGCTCGGTTAGTTCCGGGACCGTGGCACTGCCCGAGTCCTTCACAGCCTCGGCGATCAGTCGGTGCCGGTTCGCGTTGCTCACACCGCGATTGAACACTGCCCGGAACGAACACACAAGCTGTTCGTAAGGCGACGTTTAGAACAACGCTCTTGTTTGTTACCTGGGACGCCGTCAAGCTTCCACGCGACGGACTGCCACATGAGTGAGGCGGTCGCCCCGATCGAGGTCATCCACCTCGGCCGCGACGGCATTGGCGTCGAATACGAGCCGCGCTGGGCCGCTCTTGCCGCCGACGGGATCGCGCTCGCGGCGGCAGGCGCCGCCGGACATGTCGAAGTGATCCGCGGCGACTGGTGCTGGTCACTGACGGAACTTGCCGGCGATACGCGGCCGTGCCGGCAGTGCGCCGCCGCGTCCTCGCCCGGTAGCGTTCGGTATATGAGCGAGACAGTGAATCCGGCCGGCAAGCCGGCCTCCGCGCCTTTTGGGCGCATGCTCACGGCGATGGTCACACCTATAGACGGGAACGGGGCCGTGGATTACGACGGCGCCGCTCAGCTCGCTGACTACCTGGTCACTGACATGCGCAACGACGGCCTGGTCATCAGCGGCACCACGGGGGAGTCCCCTACGACCTCCGACGCCGAGAAGGCCAGGCTGCTGGCCGCCGTCCTGGACGCGGTCGGCGACCGGGCCACCGTTATCGCCGGCGTGGGCACGAACGACACCGCCCACTCGTGCGAGCTCGCCCGCGCCGCCGAGGAGGCGGGTGCACATGGGCTGCTAGTCGTGACGCCGTACTACAACAAGCCACCGCAAAGCGGTCTGGTCGCGCACTTCAGGCAGGTCGCGGACGCCACCGGCCTGCCGAACATGCTGTACGACATCCCCGGCCGAACCGGGACGCCTATAGCGGTCGAGACGCTGCTGCAGGTCGCCGAGCATCCGCGCATCATCGCCGTGAAGGACGCCAAGGCCGACTTTGGCGCCGCGTCTCGGGTCATGGCGAGCACGCAGCTGGTGTTCTACAGCGGCGATGACATGGTCAACCTGCCTTGGCTCTCGCTCGGCGCGGCTGGCTTCGTGAGCGTGGTCGGCCACGTTGTCGGCGACAGGCTGCATGACATGATCGACGCCTACCGGGCCGGTCAGGTGGCCGAGGCGCTGCGGATCCATCGCGAGCTGCTGCCCGTCTACACAGGTTTGTTCAGGACTCAGGGAGTCATCTTGACCAAGGCTGCACTGGGCCTCCTCGGGTTGCCCGGCGGGCTCTGTCAGGTTGCCGTTGGCGAACGCGACCGACGCAGAGATCGATCGGCTGCGTACGGATCTGACTGCAGGCGGTGTCAAAATCCGGTGAGCCACCCGCATCCCGAGCTAGGGACCCCGCCGCCCCTGGCCACTGATGGCCTGCGCATGGTCGCACTCGGCGGCCTCGGCGAGATCGGCCGGAACATGACCGTCTTCGAGCACGCCGGACGGCTGCTCATCGTCGACTGCGGCGTGCTGTTCCCCGAAGACAACCAGCCCGGAGTCGACCTGATCCTGCCGGACTTCTCAGCTCTCGAAGGGCGGCTGGACCAGATCGAAGCGCTCGTGCTCACGCACGCGCACGAAGACCACATCGGCGGTGTCCCCTATCTTCTGCGGCAGCGGGCGGATATCCCCCTCGTTGGCTCGCGGCTGACGCTGGCGCTCGTGCGCAGCAAGCTCACGGAGCACCGGATCACCCCGGTGGACGTCGAGGTCGAAGCGGGCGGCACGCAGCGGTTTGGTCCCTGGGAGCTCGAGTTCCTGGCGGTGAATCACTCGATTCCGGACGCGCTCGCGGTCGCGATCCGAACCCCGGCAGGGCTGATCCTGCACACCGGCGACTTCAAGATGGACCAGCTGCCGCTCGACGGCCGGCTGACCGATCTTGGCGGGTTCGCCCGGCTCGGCGCTGCCGGGGTAGATCTGCTCCTCGCCGACTCGACCAACGCCGAGGTGCCCGGCATCGTTGTCTCTGAGCGCGCCATCGGGCCTGTGCTCTCTGATGTCTTCGCCTCGGCCGCGCAGCGGATCATCGTGTCCTGCTTCGCCAGCCACGTGCACCGGGTCCAGCAAGTCATGGACGCCGCCGCCGAGCATGGTCGCAAAGTCGCCTTGGTCGGCCGATCGATGGTACGGAACATGGGGGTCGCACGCGACCTCGGTTACCTCAAGATTCCGTCGGTCCATGGCGGGCTGCTCGTCGACCTCAAGGAAGCCGAGGAGATGCCGCCGGACCAGATCGTTCTGATCTCGACGGGATCGCAAGGAGAGCCGATGTCGGCGCTCTCCCGAATGGCCGGCCGCGATCACCCGATCCGGATCGCCGAAGGCGACACCGTGATCCTGGCGTCGTCTCTCGTGCCAGGGAATGAGTCGGCTGTCTCCCGGATAATCAACGAGCTGACCAGGCTCGGCGCGCGCGTCGTGCACAAGGGCAACGCGCTGGTCCATGTCTCCGGCCACGCCCCCGCAGGGGAACTGCTGTATGTGCTGAACCTCGTCCGGCCGAGCAACTTCATCCCCGTCCACGGCGAGTGGCGGCATCTCAAGGCGCACGCGGAACTGGCGGCGCTGACTGGCGTGCCGCCCGGAAACATCGTGATCGCCGAGGACGGGGTCGTGGTGGACTTGGTCGACGGCCAGATCGCAGTGACCGGCATGGTGCCCTGCGGCTACGTCTACGTGGATGGCCTGTCGGTGGGCGAGATCACCGAGGCGTCGCTCAAGGACCGGCTGATCCTCGGCGAGGAGGGTTTCATCTCGGTCGTCGTGGTCGTGGATTCCACCAGCGGCAAGCTGGTCGCCGGCCCGGAAATCCACGCACGCGGGGCCGGCATCGATGATGCGAGCCTGGCCGAGGTCCGGCCGCTCATCGAGGAGGCACTCGCCGCCGCGGCGCGCGAGGGCATCACAGAGGTGCATCAGCTCCGGCAGCTGCTGCGCCGGACGGTTGGCCGCTGGGTCAGCGACAACTATCGGCGTAGGCCGATGATCATCCCGGTCGTCGTCGAGGCCTGAGCTGGCCGATATCGGCGACTAGGCCCTTTTCGCTGCTCAGGCGCCTATCCTGGCGCGTGCACCGATCAGGCGCCACCAGGATGGATACGGCTGTGCCACCGAGTAACCAGTACCCGCGCGACGATGGGCCCCCGTGGCCCGGTCGCGACGCGGCGGACTCCTGGCCCGGCGCAGCGCAGCGGTTCCCGGGCTCGGGCCAGCCACGAGGCCCGAGTGAGCCACCGAGCTTGCGTTCGCCCGCGGGTTCGCGCCAGCCATCAGGTTCGCGCCAGCCACCCAGCTCGCATGGGCCGGGCGGTGCGCGTAGGTCGGCGGGCTCGCGTAGGTCGGGGGGCTCCGCTGGATCGGGGGGCTCCGCTGGATCGGGGGGCTCCGCTGGATCGGGGGGCTCCGCTGGATCGGGGGGGTCGCGTGGCTCGCGCCGCTCCGGCCGGTCAGGAAGCTCAGGCGGGTCAGGAAGCTCAGGCGGTGTCACGGGAAGGTCAGGCGGTTCGGGAAGGTCAGGCGGTTCGGGAAGGTCAGGCGGGTCACGGGGCTCGGGTCGGTCGGCCGGCGGCCGCTGGACCCAGCGGAATCAGGCGCTTCTGTCGGTTGGGCTCGTCCTACTCGTGGCGGTGATCGGCGGCTGGACGCTGCTGGCAACCAAGGCCAAGCCGCCAGCCAAGCCCGCCGCGTCGCCCAGCGGCCACATCGTCCCAGCCGTCAACAAATCCTCGCCGGCCAGTCGAGGCAGCGCTGCGACCGTCAGCATCACGTGGGTCGGCGACATGACGTTCGGCACGCTGAACGCTTGGCCGCCCGCCGGCACGGGGTCACTACTTGACGCAGTCAAGCCATACCTGCACAGCGATCTGACGGTAGGCAACCTCGAGAGCGTCGTTGGTGACCTCCCGATGTCGAAGTGCTCGCCAGGCGAGGCAGACTGCTATCAATTCGAGGCGCCGACTTACACGGTCAAGGACCTGAAGCGGGACGGGTTCTCAGCGGTGAACGTGGCCAATAACCACACCCTTGACGCCAGCTCAGCCGGCGAGGTCAGCACCGACAATGCGCTCCGTGCCGCCGGCCTTGAGTGGGCCGGGCGACCCGGCCAGATCACCTACCTCATGCGGAACGGCATCAAGATCGCGCTGCTCGGCTTCGCGCCCTGGTCGTACGACGCCGATGCGCTCGACATCCCGGCAGCCGAGGCGCTGGTCCGCCGCGCTAAGCAGCACGCTCGGCTCGTCATCGTGATGGAGCACCTGGGCGGCGAAGGCGACAGTGCCCGCCACGTCCTGCCGGGCGAGGAGTCCTTCCTCGGCCAGGACCGCGGCAACTCGATCGCCTTTACGCACGGCGTGATCGACGCGGGCGCCGACCTGGTAATGGGCTCTGGCCCGCACGTGCTGCGCGGCTTCCAGTGGTACCACGGCCACCTGATCGCCTACAGCCTGGGCAACTTCTGCGGATACAACACGCTCGGCCTCGATGCGTACACGTCGATCAGCGCGATGCTGCACGTTACCCTCAACGGGGCCGGGCAGTTCGTCCGCGGCAGCATCACGCCCCTGCAGCTCGCCGCGCCAGGGATACCGCAGGTCGACCCGAACAAGACTGCCATCAGTTACGTCAACACCCTGTCGCATGATGACTTTGCCGGGAACGGGGCCGCTCACATCTCCGCCGCTGGGGACATCGAAGGGCCGTAGCCGTCGGCTCGGTTGCCCTGAGCCTGCCGCGCGTTAACCACATTCGGCTGCCCGCCCTGGCCGGGCTAATGGCCGACAGCTTGCTGGCGTAGCAGGAATCGCTGGAGCTTGCCGGTATTCGTGCGGGGCAGGGTCGCGACGAACTCGACCGCGCGCGGGTACTTGTACGGGGCTATCCGCTGCTTCACCAGGTCCTGGAGTTCGCGGGCCATGGCCTCGTCGCCGACGGCGCCGTCAGCCAGCACCACGTACGCCTTCACGATCTGGCCGCGCGCCTGGTCGGGCACGCCGACGACGCCGCACTCGGCCACCTCAGGATGGCTGAGCAGCACCTCTTCGATCTCTGGCCCGGCGATGTTGTAGCCGCCGGAGATGATCATGTCGTCAGACCGGGCCTGGTACCAGAAGTAGCCGTCCTCGTCCCGGACGTAAGTGTCCCCGGTGAGGTTCCAGCCATCTTGGACGTAGCTGCGTTGGCGCTCGTCGTTGAGGTACCGGCAGCCGGTCGGGCCCTTGACCGCTAGCCGGCCTGGCTCGCCGTCCGGCACCGGCGTTCCGTCCCGGCCGACGACAGCCGCCCGGTAGCCCGGCACCGCCTTGCCAGTCGCACCGGGCCTGATGTCGTCGTCGGCCGCAGCGATGAAGATGTGCAGCATTTCCGTGCTTCCGATACCGTCGATGATCTTCACGCCCGTAGCGTCGTAGAACGCCTGCCAGGTGGACTGGGGCAGGTTCTCGCCGGCCGACACCGGCCGGCGTAGTCCGCGAAGCTGGGCAGCTTTGCCGACGGCGAGCATCGCCCGGTAGGCGGTCGGCGCGGTCGATAGCACAGTGACGCCGAATTCGGCGATCGCGTCCGCCAGCTCGGCGGGGCTCGCCTTCTCTAGCAGAAGGCTCGCCGCGCCCGCGCGCAGCGGGAACAGCAGCAGTGCGCCGAGACCGAACGTGAACGCCAGCGGCGGCGTGCCGGCGAACAAGTCATCAGGCTCCGGCTTCAGCACGTGGCGGGAGAATGTGTCGGCCGCCGCGAGCAGATCGCGGTGGAAATGCATGGCTGCCTTCGGCTTGCCGGTCGTGCCCGACGTGAACGCGATCATGGCCACGTCGTCGGCGGCTGTCTGCACCGAGGCGAACTCGCCAGGCTTGCGCGAGCTAAGCTGCGTCAGATCGGCGGGGCCAGTGCCGCCGAACTCGACGATCCGCAGGTCAGGAATCGCCGCGGCGCGCAGATCTGCCGTGAGCCGGTGATCGCAGATCGCCAGGCGGATCTGGGCGATGGCGCCAATGCTGGCTAGCTCGCCGGCGCGCAGCATCGGCATCGTCGCCACCGCGACCCCGCCTGCCTTGAGCACGCCGAGCCAGCACACGGCGAGCCACGGGCTGTTCAGTCCGCGCAGCAAGACCCGATTGCCGGGAACTAGGCCCAGGTCGTCCGTTAGCACCTGGGCGATCTGCGCCGCGCGCCGCGCTACCTCACCGTAGGTCCACGTCTCCGTCGGCGATACCAGGCAGCGCCGGTCGGCACCGTGCGCCTCGATTGTCGGATTCAGCAGCTCGTCGGCCGCATTGAGCCGGCCGGAGTAGGCCAGCTCGGGCAGCGTGAACTCCAGGTCCGGCCACAGGCCAGCAGCGGGGAGATTGTCCCGGCAGAAGGTGTCGGTGTGAGCTGACGGCGAGAGTTGCATGCCAGACCTCCTCCGATGCCACCAGGACGGTCTCAGTATTCCGCCTCTGTGACGATAGTCAATGAAGCGGCGGACTCCTGCCTCGCACTGGCTGCGCGCCCGACCCGGCGGCGCTAGTTTCTGACGGTGACTACCTCCGGTCCGCCGGGCAGCGATGTGCTCGCGGCCCAGCCGCGGGCGCTCATCGTGACGATCTACGGACTGTACGCGCGTGACACTGACGGCTGGTTCAGCATCGCCGGGCTGATCAAGCTGATGGCTGAGCTTCGCGTGGACGAGCCTGCGGTCCGGTCAGCAACCTCCCGGCTCAAGCTTCGCGGCCTGCTGGAGTCCCGGCGCGCGGCCGGGGCAGCCGGGTATGGCCTCTCGGTCGGCGGCCAGCAGATACTGGCCGATGGCGACCGGAGAATCTTCCGGCAACCGCGGGCAAGCACCGACGATGGCTGGGTGCTGGCAGTGTTCAGCGTGCCCGAGCACGAGCGCGCCCGACGCCATGCACTGCGGTCCCGGCTAGCGTGGCTCGGCTTCGGCACGGTCTCGGCCGGCGTGTGGATCGCGCCGGGACAGCTGGCGGGGGAGACGCGCGACGTTCTCGCGGCCGACGGCCTGGCGGCTTACGTGAGCCTGTTCACAGCCGGCTACCTGGCCTTTGGCGACGTTCGAGACAAGATCGGGCAGTGGTGGGACCTGGACCGACTCGAGCAGCTCTACCAGGCCTTCATCGACTCGGCTGCGCCGGTCTTGCGGCGCTGGCAGCGCGAGGCCGGACGCCCTGATGCTGGCGATCCGGGTCGTGCATTTGCGGACTACGTGAGGGTCCTCACGGCCTGGCGGCGGCTGCCCTTCCTTGATCCGGGGCTGCCGCCTGAATTCCTGCCAGGCGACTGGCACGGCGCGCGAGCCGCCGAGCTCTTCGGCCAGCTGAGTGCCAGGCTTAGCGGCCCGGCTAGGGCTCATGTCCTCGCGGTAACCGGCACGGACACGATCTGACTCGACTGGTAGTGACCATGGCGCGTACATCACTAGGCTGGCCGGTGGCACGAGCCGAAGGCAAGGAGTCGTCGTGAGTTACCAGTCATATCCCACCGGGGGTGGCACCAATCAAATGCCCCTGGCCCAGCAGGGGCCGCAGCCCAAGACGCTGGTAAATGCGGTTCGGCTGATGTGGGCCGGCGCTGGGCTCGCGTTGCTCGGCGCGATCATCACCCTGGCGTTCAGCGGCAGGATCAAGGACGCGGTCGGTAAGGCCGCGGTCAAGGCCAATGCGACTCTCGCAAGGGAGGGGAAGGCGGTATTGACCGCAGCCCAGATCCACACCTTGGAGAACGCCACCGTCGTCGTCCTGGCCGTGATAATGATCATAAGTACAGGGCTTTGGGTGTGGATGTCTTGGGCTAACAACCGAGGCCGCAACTGGGCCCGGATCGTCGCCTCCGTCCTTTTTGGCCTCATGACCATCTACGTCTTCCTCTCGCTATCGCGAGCGAGCGTGTCCATCGTCTTCATACTGCTGGAGTGGCTGGTCGGCCTCGGCGCCATCGTCATGCTCTGGCGGAAAGAAACGACGGCCTATTTCAAGGGCCAGCGGATCTAACCTGCTGTCGTCACCCGGCCGCCCGGATGCGCTGCGGCCGCCGCTACCCGCGTGCGCCGTCAGCCGATGACGGCTAGCCCCTGCACCTCGACCAGCGCAGCCTCGTCCCAGAGCCTGGACACGCCGATCGCAGCCATCGCGGGGTAGTTACGCCCGGCCAGCCGGCGCCAGACTTCGCCGATCTCCTTTGCGCTGAGCCGTCGCGGCCTCGCGCGTCGCTGATTAGGCTGTCCGGTGCCGCGCGAAGCGGTCGTAAGCCGGGAGTCCCGCATGACGTATCAGCCCTTCCCGTCCATGGGCCGCGCCGACCGCGGCCTGCCCGTGGTTGAGCCGCCCCGGCCAACATCACTCCGCCACGCCGTCTACCTGATGTACGTCGGCGCCGGCGTTGCCCTGCTTGGCACGATCACCGCGGTCAAGTTGAGCAGCAAGATCAAGACTGAGATCTTCGACAGGGTGCATGGGAACAACCACCGAAGCCGAGTTGGGTTCACGATCGCGCAGCAACACACGATCACCAACATCACATTCGTGGCCTTGGTCGTAGCCGGTCTCATTAGCGTGTTGCTGTGGTTGTGGATGGCCTGGGCCAACAGCCGGGCCAGGGGCTGGGCGCGCATCTGCGCGTCCGTGCTCTTCGTCCTCATCACCATTGAAGCCGCCATCTCGCCGGGTGAGGCGAGCGTCCCCAGCGTGTCCGTCGTCTTCATAGTGCTGGAGTGGCTGCTCGGACTGGTCGCCGTGGTGCTGCTGTGGCGGCGGGCGACGACGGCGTACATCGGGTCGGGCTGAGCAGACAAGCGCGGTGTCGGCCGTCGTCGGCGGCCTTAGAAACCGCGTTACTGACGATCAGGGGGTTGCGCCGATGACGGCGAACCCCTGGACCTCCACGAGCGCCGCCTCGTCCCAGAGCCTGGACACGCCGATCGCAGCCATCGCCGGGTAGTTACGCCCGGCCAGCCGGCGCCAGACTTCGCCGATCTCCTTGCCGTGCAACCGGTAGTCAGCGAGGTCGACGGCGTACACGGTCAGGCTGGCCAGATCGGTGGGCCCGCCGCCGGCCGCGTCCAGGGCGGTCAGCAGGTTCGCCATCGCCTGCTCAAACTGGGCGGCGACCGTGTCCCCGACGATCGCACCGGACGCATCCAACGCGGTCTGCGCCGGCCAGGAAGATCAGCCGCCCGCCGGTCGCGATCACCGCATGCGCGAACCCGGACGGGCGCTGCCAGGGACGGGGGATTGACTCGCTCGATGCTCATCCGGCGATTGTCGCTCATTGGTGTGGCATAGGTACGGCCAGAGCCGTACTATCTCCGCACCCATCCAAGATCATCTGTCGGGGAGCCGCAGACCCGGCGCCGCCGGTCCGTCACGGCCGCCAGCGAGCGTGCTTCGTCCCGGTCTCGCCGGACCGGATCAGCTCGAGCCGCGGGCGCGGCCCGTCGGTCCGCCCTGTGGCAGGCGGCCGGCTCCCCGCTTGCCATTGCACCGGCCACTGGGCGCCCGGCCCCGAGTAACCCTGATCGGCCGCGGCGTGCAGCGTCCAGTTCGGGTCGTACAGGTGCGCGCGGCCAAGCGCGCACAGGTCCGCGCGCCCAGCCAGAATCAGCGAGTTCACGTCGTCGTACGACGAGATCACGCCGACAGCGATCGTGGCGATCCCGGCCTGGTTCCTGATCGCGTCCGCGAACGGGGTCTGATACGACCGGCCGAACGCTGGCCTCTCGTCGGGCGTCACTTGCCCCGTCGACACGTCCACCGCGTCGGCTCCCGCGGCGGCGAAGGCGGTCGCGATCGAGACGGCATCCGTGCCGGTGATGCCGCCGGGCACCCAGTCGCACGCGGAGATCCGCACCGTCATCGGCTTATGCGCTGGCCACGCCGACCGCACCGCCGCGAACACCTCAAGGGGATACCGCAGCCGCCCCTCCAGCGAGCCTCCGAACGAGTCCGTCCGCTGGTTCGACACTGGCGAGATGAAAGACGAGAGCAGGTAACCATGCGCGCAGTGCAGCTCCAGCACGTCGAACCCGGCCCGATCGGCGGCCTCCGCAGAGGCCACGAACTGCCCGAGGATCTGTGTCATCTCCGCGACAGTCAGCTCGCGCGGCGTCTGGCTCATGCCAGGCGCATAGGCAAGCGGAGAAGGACCACAGACCGACCACGTTCCTGTCGTGAGGGGTTGGTCCATGCCTTCCCACATGAGCTTTGTAGCGCCCTTGCGGCCCGAGTGGCCGAGCTGGATCCCGATCTTGGCGCCGGTCGAGCCGTGCACGAAGGACGTAATCCGCTGCCACGCCGCCTCGTGCTCGGGCGCGTACAGCCCGGCGCACCCTGGCGTGATCCGGCCGTCGGCACTGACGCAGACCATCTCCGTCATTACCAGGCCGGCGCCGCCGAGCGCCTTGCCGCCGAGGTGCACGAGGTGGAAGTCGGACGGCGTCCCGTCGGTGGCCGAGTACATGTCCATAGCCGACACGACGACGCGGTTCGGCAAGGCGAGTGAGCGCAGCCGGAACGGCTGGAACATCGGCGGCACCACCTCGCCCGCGCCAAGGCCACGCCGCTTGCAGTCGCCGGCGAACCAGGCGTCCATCCGCTCAGTGAACTCAGGATCGCGCAGCCGCAGGTTGCCGTGGGTGACACGGCGGCTGCGGGTCATGATGTTGAACGCGAACTGCTCCGGGCTCCTGGCCGGCGTACTGCCCGAGGTTCTCGAACCACTCCAGGCTGGCCTGCGCTGCCCGCTGCGTGGAGGCGACCACGGGGCGGCGCTCGGCCTCGTAGGCCGCCAGGGCGGCCGCAATGGCGTTGTGGCTGCGGCCAGAACCGGCGGGCGGGCCAGAACCGCCGCCCGGGCCGGCGTGCTCGTACAGGCAGGCGGCGAGTGCGAGCGCGTCTTCCATGGCCAGCTTGGTGCCCGAGCCGATCGAGAAGTGCGCGGTGTGGGCGGCATCGCCGAGGAGCACTACGTTCCGGTCGCGCCAGCTCTCGCAGCTCAGCGTGGCGAAGCTGAGCCAGCGCGAGTTGTTGGCCAGCAGGGCGTGGCCGCCGAGGACGTCGCCGAGCAGTTCTGTCACCCGCTTGATCGACGCCTCGTCCGACTGGCCCGGCGGCAGCTCGGCTGCGGCCGCGGCCAGGTCGCCAAAGCCGGCCGCGCGCCAGACGGCTTCGTTCATCTCGACGATGAACGTGCTGCCAGTGGCGTCGTAGGGGTAGCCGTGGACTTGCATGACCCCGTACCGCGTCGGCACCACATAGAACTTGAATGCGTCGAAGACGAGATCGGTCCCCAGCCACATGTACTTGCAGTTTCGAACATCAAATTCGGGACGGAACGTGGCCGCCCGGCTGCTCCTCAGTCCTGAACTGACGCCGTCGGCCGCGACTACCAGGTCGTGGCTCGCAGCGAGGTCGTCCGGATCGGGCGCCGGGGTTCGGAAGTGGACCGTAACGCCGAGGTCGATGCAGCGCTGCTGGAGGATCTCGAGCAGCCGTCGCCGGCTCATGGCCGCAAAGCCGTGCCCGCCGCTCGTGATGACCTGGCCACGGTAGTGGACGTCAATGTCGTCCCAGCGGGCGAATTCGCGCTCCATCTGACCGTAGATGCCGGGGTCGGCGTTCTCGATGCCGCCGAGGGTCTCGTCGGAGAACACCACGCCGAAGCCAAACGTGTCATCGGGCGCGTTGCGCTCCCAGACAGTGACCTCGGCGGCTGGCAGCAGCTGGCGGGCGAGGACGGCGAAGTAGAGCCCCCCTGGTCCGCCCCCTGCCACCGCGATGCGCACGCTGCCCCCTCGCCCGCTTGGATAGGCCGAGGTTATGCCGTATGTGCGACGACCGTCAACAGAACGCGACGTCGGCTAGGCGCGTCGACGGCGGACCTGCCAGGCGCAGAGCCAGCCGAGCCCGGCAGCGATGACGAGGTAGATCGCTGTCTCGATGAGCTGCAGCGGCCAGAACCGGCTGGCTGGCTGGTAGGTGACCCGCTGCTGCAAGCGCAAGCTGTCCAGCCAGTTGTTGCACTGCTGCGGCGTGGAGTTTCCTGTACACGCCGTGCTCGCTGGCCCGGTGAACACCTTGCCGGCCGGAGTGACGGTCTGGTTCGACAGCATCCAGGCACCGGGCACGCTGTAGTCACCCACTACGGTCATAGTGCTGATGGAGCTGCCCTGAGCTGAGCTGGTCATGATCTCGTTGGCGGTGTTGGCGTTGAACGGAGCCGTCACCTGCACGGGCGGGATGACGTGCGGGCGCACGAAGTTTGGCACCAGGAACTGCACGGCGGCGAAGATCACCAGGGTGACAGCCATCGCCGGAAGCGTCCTGCGGATGAGGACACCTGCGGTCACGCCGAGTGCGAACGCGAACGCTGCGTAGCCGAGCGGCGCGACGCCGCGGGCCGCGAACACCAACGGGCTGAGTCGCGTGCCACCAAAACCCGAGCCGGCGCCAGCGAGGTTCAGCGCATGGTCGATGGGGCCAGCCCACCAGGTGATCATGAGGCTGAGCAGGCCCGCAGTCCCGATAGCTGCCAGCCCGATGAGGCCGAGCTTCACGGCACACCAGCGGGCACGCGTGATGCTCTGGTTCCAGGCCAGTCGGTGCGTGCCCGCCTCGAGCTCACGGGCAATAAGGGGCGCGCCCCAGAAGATCCCCATAAGCGCGGGCGCCACATACATAAGGGCGATGGAACCGAAGAACAGCGCGGCGTACGGAGTGCCCCTGAGGTCCTTGACGAAATTGCCGGCCACCGAGCTGCACGCGGAATGGCAGGCGCTGAGACCAGCTTGGTCGAAGCGGGTGCCAAGGCCAGGCCCGGTGACGCCAAGTGCAATCGCGAGTACAGCAAGCACTGCGCCGGCCGTGACCCCCTGCCAGCGGAACTGTCGCCAGGTCAGCCACATCATCGCTGCTCCTCCATCATCTTGTGGCCAGTCTCGAAGCTGGCGGTGGTATTGCCCATGTAGGCGAGCACGAGGTCCTCCAGGCCGACGTGATCCACCGACCAGGTCGGGTCGTCGATTGCCTCGTCGCTGCGGACCAGCAGTGTGGTCTGCCGGTCGGTGTGGCTGGCGCTCAGGACCTGCTGGCTGGCCGGGAGCGTGGCGGGATCGCGCCGCGCTCCGGTCAGCAGGTGGTGGGTGGCGAGCAGGTGGTCGATCTCGCCGTCGACCAGCACGCGCGAATTCACGAGCACGATGAGGTAGTCGGTGACCCGCTCGAGGTCTGCGACCAGATGCGAGCTCATGAGGACGCTGAGCTGATGCTCGGCGGTGGCCTCCATCAGGATTTGCAGGAACTCCCGGCGAGCGAGCGGATCGAGGCTGGCGATCGGCTCGTCCAGGATGAGCAGCTCGGGCCGTTTGGCGATCGCCAGTGTGAGAGCGAGTTGTGCCCGCTGGCCGCCGGACAGCTTGCCGGCCTTCTGCCGCGGATCAAGTCCCAGCTGGCTGATCCGCTTGTGCGCGAGGCCCGCATCCCAGCCTGGGTTGAGGTGGGCGCCGAGCCTGAGGTGGTCCTCGACGCTCAGCCCGGCGTAGGTCGGCGTGTCCTGCGCGACGTAGCCCACCCTGGCCAGCTGCGCCGGCCCGCTTGCCGGAGCAGCGCCCAGCACCTGGATGGTGCCGGTTGTCGGCGCCAGCATGCCGGTGGCCAGGTTGAGTAGGGTCGTCTTGCCAGCGCCGTTAGGTCCGACGAGGCCAGCTACGTGCCCCGCCGGGATGGTGAGAGTGCAGTCCGACAGCGCCCAGCGACGGCCGTACTGCTTGCCGAGCCCGCGGGCTTCCACGGCAGCGGTCATAGTGCTTCCTCCTGAACGGCGGTCCGGATGGTCCGCTGAAAAATGGCGCCGATGCTCTCGTCGTCCAGGCCCGCTGCGCGGGCCTTGCTGAGCCAGCCCTCGAGATCGCGGCTGAGCTCGGTGTAGGCGGCGATCGAGTCGCTGGTCAGGGTTTTGGTCACGAAGGTGCCGACCCCGGGCCGGGCCGAGGCCAGGCCCTCGTACTCCAGCTCCCGGTACGCCTTGAGCACGGTGTTCGGATTGATGGCGAGCGATCCCGAGACGTCTTTCACCGTCGGGAGCTGATCACCCTCGCGGAGTAGGCCGAGCCGGAGCGCCTGCCGCACCTGCTGAATCAGCTGCAGGTACGGTGCAACCCCTGACCGGGTGTCCAGGTGGAACTCGATCACCGAGCCTCAGCCTCCTATTTATCTAGGTGACTAGCACAATAGCTACCTGCGGCGCAGGCCGCAAGTAGGTGCCCCGAGGCGCATCCCGGGTTGAGCCGCGGCAGAGGAACTTCGCGACACGCCGCCGCCGTTCCGGGGCCGGCGGCTCAGCGCTCGTTACGGTGGGGATCATGGCGACTCGTGCGCCCAACGGCGCAGCGCGCCCTCGCGGCGGCACGACCAGCAAGACGCGGCAGACGGCTAGTCCGGCTCGTCGCAGGTCAGCTTCTTCCGCGCGCAACCGCGGCGCGCGCTACAGCACGAGCCGGTCACGCCCGGCTCGCCGGGGCAGGTCAGCGGGTCGGCGTACATCACGCCCAGTGCCTTCTTCCAACCCGTTCGTCATCCTTGCTGGGTGGATCGTCAGCGTGATCGCCGCGATCTGGATGGGGCTGGCGCACACGATCGGGACGTTGTTCCGTGCTCTCGGCCGCAGCGCACGGGACCTGGACCCGCTCCATCGCCGAGATGGCCTCGGGCTGACAGCCCTCTGCGCGGCCATCGCCCTGGCGGTAGCCACCTGGTGGCATGTCAGCGGTCCGCTGAAGCCGGTCGCTACCGGGCTGATGACGCTGTTCGGGTCCGGGTCGTGGACTATTCCGATCCTGCTGGGACTGATGGCCTGGCGCTTCCTGCGTCATCCCGACAGCAACGCGGACACTGCCCGCATGGTCATTGGCTGGACTGCCCTGCTGGTCGGTGCGCTCGGCCTGGTGCACGTGGCCTCGGGGACCCCGGAGCTGTCGGCCGGGCTGCCAGCCATCCGGTCGGCCGGCGGGTTCATCGGGTTCGCCGTGTCAGCCCCGCTTGTCGCCGTCATTACGAAGTGGGCCGCGATCCCGGTGCTGGCTCTCATCTCCGGCTTCGGCCTGCTTGTCGTGACCGGGACGCCACTGCACCGCGTTCCCGACCGAATCGCGGAGCTGAACGGCTTCATCCTGCGCCGGCATGCACCTGCCGGCGAGGACGCCGACCAGACGGGACAGGACCGGACGCGTCCGGTCGCCAAGCTGTCGCGGCGACGGACGGAAGCTCTTGACGTCGGTGCCCGTGACCGGGCGTACGACACGCCGCTGCTGGGTGGCCTGCTGGGACGGCGGGACGGGCACAAGGATCTGGAGTCGGCTGGTGAGGCTGGCCTCAGCGCGGCCGACGCCGCCGCGTCGGCTGAGGGGCTGAGCTTCGGGGGTACGGCCGAGGGAGTCGGCGCGGCCGCGGGCGCGGCGGCCCCGGGCGGTCTGCACGACTGGTCGGCGGCGTCCAGTGGCGCGGACGGGGGCGCGGTCGGTGCGCACTCGAAGAAGGCGGAGCAGCTCACGTTGGCCGCGATCACCGCCGGCAGTTACACGCTGCCGCCAGTCGCGCTCCTGAAGCCCGGCACAGTGCACCGGGCCCGGACTAAGGCCAACGACGCAATGGTCGAGGCACTGTCGGCCGTGCTCGAGCAGTTCGAGGTGGACGCGCAAGTCACCGGGTTTACCCGGGGGCCGACGGTGACCAGGTACGAGATCGAACTGGCGCCTGCGGTCAAGGTGGAGCGGGTTACCGCGCTGTCCAAGAACATCGCGTACGCCGTCAAGAGCGCTGACGTCAGGATCCTGTCGCCGATCCCCGGCAAGTCCGCGATCGGCATCGAGATCCCTAACACCGACCGGGACATCGTCAGCCTGGGCGACGTGCTGCGGTCACCTGTCGCCACCTCTGATCAGCACCCCATGGTGGTCGGCCTCGGCAAGGATGTCGAAGGCCGGACCGTTGTCGCAAACCTCGCAAAGATGCCTCATATGCTCATAGCAGGCGCGACCGGCGCCGGCAAATCAACATGTATAAATGGGCTTATTACCTCCATCTTGCTGCGGTCGACCCCGGACGAGGTGCGCATGGTCCTGATCGACCCGAAGCGGGTCGAGCTGGCGGCCTACAACGGGATCCCGCACCTGATCACGCAGATCATCACCAACCCCAAGAAGGCGTCGGACGCCTTGCAGTGGGTGGTGGGGGAGATGGACCGGCGATACGACGACCTTGCGGCGTCCGGTTTCCGCCATATGGACGACTTCAACAAGGCAGTCCGCGCCGGTCGGGTAGTTGCGCCGCCGGGCTCCGAGCGCGTCTACCAGCCGTATCCGTACTTGCTGGTGATCGTTGACGAGCTCGCCGACCTCATGATGATCGCGCCCCGCGACGTCGAGGACGCGGTGGTCCGCATTACGCAGCTCGCCCGGGCGGCCGGAATCCATCTGGTGCTCGCGACGCAGCGGCCGAGCGTCGACGTGGTGACCGGCCTCATCAAGGCCAACGTCCCGTCCAGGCTGGCGTTCGCCACGTCCAGCCTGACCGACAGCCGGGTGATCTTGGACCAGCCCGGCGCGGAGAAGCTGGTCGGGCAAGGCGATGCGCTGTTCCTCCCGATGGGCACCAGCAAGCCGATCCGGCTCCAGAATGCCTTCGTCACCGAGAAGGAGATCCGCGAGGTCGTCGCCCACTGCAAGAAGCAGGCGCAGCCCGACTATCGGGAGGACGTCGTAACGCCGGAAGGCAGGCAACGCGAGGTCGATGCCGACATCGGCGATGATCTGGAGGATTTGCTGCACGCCGCCGAGCTGATAGTCAGCACGCAGTTCGGCTCGACGTCGATGCTCCAGCGCAAGCTCCGGGTTGGCTTCGCCAAGGCCGGCCGCCTGATGGACTTGCTCGAGAGCCGCGGCGTGGTCGGACCGAGTGAGGGCTCCAAGGCGCGCGACGTGCTCATAAGGCCAGACGATCTTCCTGGTCTCATCGCCTCCTTGCGCGGCGAGGACTAAGCCCGGCGCTCCATTCGTCGGCCCTGGCGGCAGAACAGCCAGAACAAAGGTGTAACGGGCAGCCGAGAATCCGGTCTGCTCCCGCCGGAGCGTAACCGCATGTCTACACTTGGTGACCGGTCCCAGTCATGGGATGCGGGGGGAAGCCAACAACGGGCAGGTGTGGGCCGCACGGCCCTGGCCCGGGGCGGGAAGCAGCATGACAAGTGGAGGCACCGCGTGAGCATCGGTGACGCCCTGGCGGCAGGGCGCCGCCAGGCGGGTCTCACCATTACGCAGGTAAGCCAGCGGACATGCATCAGGGAGACGATCGTCCGCGGCATCGAGCGGGGGGACTACTCGTCCTGCGGTGGTGACTTCTATGCGCGCGGTCACATTCGTAGCATCGCCCGCGCAGTCGGGCTCGATCCAGAGGAGCTCATCCGGGAGTACGACGCCACGCAGGCGCCGCCGCAGCCGATCACGGCAGCCGACGTGTTCCAGCCATTCACGCCGGTGAAGCTGAAAGAGCGGCGGCGAGCGAACTGGACGATCGTGCTGCTCGCCGGGCTCGTCGCCGTGCTGGGCATCGTCGGATTCCGGTACTTCGGGCACCGGCACCATGGCAGTCCAGCCGCAGCCAACACGACGCACGTCAGCCACTCGCCGACGGTGACGACCACTCCTGTCGTACAGACGACGCCGAAGCACGTTGAGCTCACGCTCATCGCCCGGACTGGCGGTCTCACGTGGGTGCGGCTGACCGCGTCGACCGGGCACGTGTTCTTTGAGGGCGACTTCGGCGCGTCTGCCGGGATCGGGAAGAAGACGTGGACCGAGGCCAACGCCCCGGTCACTGTCGAATTCGGCAACCCTGGCGGTGCGGTGCTGTACCTCAACGGCAAGCGGCAGAGTTACGAGACGACGAATCCCATCAAGCTCACGTGCTCGACGACGATCTGCGCACCCTAGGTCGGGCCCCGGAGATCGTTGCTGGTGCGCTGGCACCGGCCCGGTTACCGTAGTCTGCCGGTGTGTCGTCTAGCCAGCAAAATCCACGCGCCACCAGGCGAATAGTCCGGATGGTGACGCTTGGCTGCGCTCGGAACGAGGTCGACTCTGAAGAGCTCGCAGCCCGGCTCGAGGACGGCGGCTGGCAGCTTGCCGACGACGCCGATGATGCCGAGGTCGTCCTGGTTAACACGTGCGGCTTCATTCAGGCGGCCAAGCAGGAGTCCATTGATGAGCTGCTCGAAGCCGCCGGCAGCGGAGCGCACGTGGTCGCCGCAGGCTGCCTGGCCGAGCGCTATGGTTCCGGTCTGGCCGAGGCCATGCCCGAGGCACAGATCCTGAGCTTTGACGACTACGAGGACATTGCGACGCGGCTCGACTCGATCTCGGCAGGTGACCGCTGGACCGCTCATGAGCCGCGGGACCGGCGCAAGCTGCTGCCGCTGTCGCCGACCGACAGGCCAGGTAGCCATACTCACCAGCCAGGGCACGGTCAGCATGACCCTGGCGTCGCCGGGTTTGCCGACCTGCCGCCGGGCGTGGCACCGGCCTCCGGCCCCCGCGTCCTCCGCCGCCGGCTGGGTGGTGGGGTGGTCGCGCCGCTGAAGATCGCGTCAGGCTGCGACCGTCGCTGCACATTCTGCGCTATCCCCGCATTTCGTGGCGCATTCGTGTCCCGACGCCCGCACGACCTGCTCCTCGAAGCTGACTGGCTGGCTGCCCACGGCGCACGGGAGCTGCTGCTGGTGAGCGAGAACTCGACGTCGTATGGCAAGGACCTGGGTGACCTGCGGCTGCTGGAGTCGCTCCTGCCCCAGCTCGCGTCCGTCGCTGGCGTCCGGCGGGTGCGCGTCAGCTACCTCCAGCCGGCTGAGGTCCGGCCAGGCCTCATCGAGGCGATAGCGGGGACGCCGGGTGTGGCGCGGTACTTCGACCTGTCCTTCCAGCATGCCAGCGGCAGCGTGCTGCGATCCATGCGCAGGTTTGGCGACCGCGCACGGTTTGGCCAGCTCATCGACCAGATCCGGGTCCTCGCGCCGGACGCGGGTATCCGGTCGAACTTTATCGTCGGGTTCCCTGGCGAATCCGAGGCCGACTTCGCCGAGCTCGCGGCCTTCTTGACCGAAGCCAGGCTCGACGCCATCGGCGTTTTCGGCTACTCCGACGAGGACGGCACGGAGGCGGCCGGCTTGCCGGGTCAGCTGCCGGAGGACGAGGTCGCCAGGCGGGTCGAGGAACTGGCCAGTCTCGCCGACGAGCTGATGGCCGAGTGCGCGTCCGAGCGCATTGGCACGACGATCGACGTGCTCATCGACGAAGCGCTGCCGGATGGCCGCTATCTCGGCCGAGGCGAGCACCAGGCACCCGAGGTCGACGGGGCGACGGAGGTACGCAGCGAGCGCCAGCTCGTGCCGGGGGACGTGGTGGCTGCCGTGGTGACCGGGAGCGACGGCGTCGACCTGCTGGCTGACGCGCTCGCCGTCGTAGCGGCGGGAGACAGCGCCGCGGGCGTGCGTTGAGCCGGGCCTCACCTGGGACTAGTGAAGACGGCGACCGCAGGCCGGAGGTGCCTGCGGTAGCTTCCGCCGGGGCCGCGGCCGGCGCATCGGCGGGCAATTCGCGGACCGGAGCTCAGGCCGTATCCGCCGATGAGCACCCGGTGCCCGACCTGCCGCCTGCCCCCAGCGTGCTGAACGTGGCTAACGGCCTTACCGTGCTGCGCCTGGCCCTCGTGCCGGTATTCGTGTCCTTCCTGCTAGCCGGCGGCCCTGGTGGGCGTTCGGTAGCATTCGTCGCTTTCGCGCTCGCCTCGGTGACCGATTTGCTCGACGGAGAGCTGGCCAGGCGACGAAGCCTGATCACCGACTTCGGCAAGATCGCCGACCCAATCGCTGACAAGGCCCTGACGGGGTCCGCCCTGATTACCCTTTCCTACCTCGGCGAGCTCCCGTGGTGGGTGACCGGCGTCATCGTGGTCCGGGAGGTGTTTGTCACCGGGCTGCGCTTCTGGGTCATCCGGCACGGAGTCATCGCCGCCAGCCGCGGCGGCAAGATCAAAACCCTCCTCCAGGTGATTGCGATCAGCCTGTATGTCCTGCCGTGGCACATCGTCATCGCCCGCGAGATCGTCATGGGCGCGGCTCTGATCGTCACCGTCGTCACCGGCATCGACTACACGGCCAGAGCCATCCGGCTGCGCCGGGCGGTGCAGTGAGCGGGCGGCCGGCCGATCGGCCAGGCAGCCACGCCGAGGCCGATGCTGGAGAGGTCGATGCCGTCGAGGCCGATGCTGCAGAGGCCGATGCAGGAGACCTAGCCCGGCGCATCGTCGGAATGCTCACTGCCCGCGGCCAGAGCGTCGCCGTCGCCGAGTCCTTGACCGGCGGTCTGGTCGCGGCTGCCCTGACCAGCGTCCCCGGGGCCTCCGTCGTGGTCCGCGGCGGGATCATCGCCTACGCCACCGAGCTTAAGGCCGCGCTCCTCGGGGTACCTGGTGACCTGCTCGCTGCGCGCGGGCCGGTCGATCCTGAAGTCGCGGCAGCCATGGCAGCCGGTGTCCGCGCACGGCTCGGTGCTTCCTACGGGATGTCGACTACTGGGGTGGCTGGACCAGGCCCCGCCGACGGAAAGCCCGCCGGAACCGTCTTCGTCGCCGTCGACGGCCCCTCTGGACTTGTCGGTAGGAGCCTGCAGGTGGCCGGAGATCGTCGGCAAGTCCGCATCGAGACGGTTCGCGTCGGTGCTGTCGTTGCTGGTCAGCGCCTTGGGGGAAGATGAAAGTTGATTACAGTGTTACGTCCGTGTGAACACGCGCCTGTGCCCTCTCCCGCACCGTCCGTCCGGACAGGTACGGTAGAGGGAGTTAGTAGATCGACCTCAGGGAGGGAGCGCGACGATGGTCCTGCTTCGTCACTTGCTCGGTGACGCGCTACGGCGACTGCGTCTTCGCCAGGGTCGCACCCTACGTGAGGTCTCGGCCACGGCCAGGGTCTCCCTGGGGTACCTGTCCGAAGTAGAGCGTGGCCGGAAGGAAGCGTCTTCCGAGCTGCTGGCCTCGATATGTGACGCCCTCGGCGCGCCGCTGTCGCAGGTCCTGCGCGAAGTGTCTGACGGATTCGCCCTCGCAGAGCTCCAGAACGAGCCTGCGTTCGGTGTTCCGCTCGAGCCCGCCCTCGCTGGCGCGCCGCAGCCCGGTTCGGCGGAGACTGGGGAGCCAGCGCCAGCTGGTTCGCCTTCGTCGCTCCGCGGGGTCCGGCTGCCGCAGTCCGCGAAGGCCCAGTCTGGATCGCAGCATCTGGTCATGCCGCAGCGGAAGCTGACGGTACGAAGCAGCCAGCGCTTGTCGCAGGGCGAGCCCATGCTGGAGCCCGTCACCCTGCCAGGCGGCGAGCCTAAGTTCGACAAGCTGGCTCGCGATGTTACGGACATGGTGCCGGTCTAAGTACTCGGCCAATCTCGTCGCAGCGGCCCGCGCCATCGGCGCGGGCCGCTGGCGTAACCAAGGATGGTCAGGCCGTCGACGGATTCACCCAGGATGCGGGGTCGTCGGCCAGTTTCCGAACACTGGTCGGGAGGCTTCCAGACACGATGTGCTCAAGCGTGACCTCTTCGAGGATGGCCCTCTCGTTGGCTCGCAGAGCGATCCAGACCGCCTGCAGCGGCTCGGCCGCGCCGGTGTAGCCGACGTTCTCCGGCCGCTCGCCGCGCACGCCGACAAGCGGCCCGTCGATGGCCCTGATGATGTCCGCCAGAGAGATCTCGCCAGCCGGTCGCGCCAGCCAGAACCCTCCTTCGGGTCCGCGCTGGCTGCGGACCAGGCCGGCCCGCCGCAGTTGGGTCAGGATGGCCTCGAGGAACTTTCCCGGTATGGCCTGCGTCCGGGCAAGCTGATCGGCCGTCACATGACCGCCGCCCGAGGCGGCAAGCTCGATGACGGCACGCAGCGCGTAATCGGAGCGTGCGGACAGGCGCATATGCAGCATTATGCAGGGAACCGGGAGTGGCCTGCCGATGGCGCTCCGGTGAAGACGCCGTGGAAGTGGCGTCGCTAGCGGGCCGGGGCACCCAGAGCGGGGCTAGCGCCCGGCCGCCAGCCCCAGGATCTCTGCGGTCGCCCGCGCGTTGTTACGGCCGGCGCCGTAGCTGGCCACGTAGCTGACATCGGTCGGCTCCCACACGGGCAGGCCCATCTCCACGACAACGGCGTCTGGCCGTCCAGCGAGCATGAGCTGGACTGCCTGCCTGGCAGCGGGATGGCGGTGCGCATCGCGGACCACGATGATCAGGGACCGGTTATCAGCTGCGGCGAGAAGCCCTGACACCAGGTAGGGAAGGTCCTCGCTAGCCGTCTGCGTGCTCACCAGCCGGTAGCTGTCGGCTGGCGCGAACGCGCTGAGTCCCCACGGCACGGGCCCGACTGCCAGGTTGGACGGCGGCACGAACTGCACGATGAGCGGTCGGTGCAGCGCCGGGAGAGCACCGCGTAGCGTGACGGCCCGGCGGGCGGCGGCAAGCCCAAGTGTTGCCGACCCAGACGCGTCTGACCCGTCGCGGAGAGTCGCATTCGCGGCGGCGCCAAGCGCTGCGTTCGCGGCCGCGCCGAGCCCGGAAGCCGCCGAGGCGGTCCACTCCCGTAGCTCGGCCACTCGCGCCGCGGCTTCCTCGAGCCGCTCGCCAGGGAGCCGGCCCGATCGCACGGCCTCAACGAGCGCGGCCTTGACGGCGAGAAAGCTCAGATGGTCCTGGTCGCGCCCGAGGCACAGCAGGTCAGTCCCGGCGATGACCGCCAGGACCGCCGCTTCAGGGATGCCGTAGGGCTCGCTGACGGCCCGCATTTCCAGCGCGTCCGACACAATGACGCCGGTGAAGCCCAGCTCGCCGCGCAGCAGATCGGTCTGGGCGCGCCGGGAGATCGAGGCCGGCAGATCGCCCGTCAGTTCGGGTACGCGCAGGTGGCTCGGCATGATGGCGCGCACGCCTGCCGCGATGGTCGCCTCGAACGGGGGCAGGTCGCGGTTCCACAGCACGCTGAGCGGTGCGTCCACGGTGGCGATCACGAGGTGCGAGTCGAGCGTCGTGCTGCCGTGGCCGGGGAAGTGCTTGGCGCAGGCGGCGACCCCGGCCGACTGAAGACCAACTACGGCGGCCGCGGCGTGCCGGGATACAAGCGCCGGGTCCGCCCCGAACGCGCGGGTGCCGATGATCGGGTTGTCCGCTGCCGTGTTGACGTCCACAGCGGGTGCGAGATTCAAGTTCACGCCGACTGCCGCCAAGTCGGCGCCAAGGGCCGCGTACACCGACCTGGTGAGGTCGGTGTCGTCAATAGCCCCAAGGGCCGCGTTCCCTGGATAGTCACTGCCGGTCTGATGCGAGATGCGGGTAACGTCGCCGCCTTCCTCATCGATGGCGATGACTGGCTCGAGCGCCGCGCGGCGCAGGCTGGCCGTGAGCCTGGCCAGCTGCTCGCGGTCCTGCACATTCGGGCCGTAGAGTGTGACGCCGCCGAGCCCGCCGCCAAGGGCAGCGCGCACCCAGTCGGGCTCCTCGCCGCCGGGAAAGGGCGGAATCAGGATTGCGTCAGCCAGCCGACCCAGAGCTGGGTCGGCTGCGATCTCCTGGGTCATCCCTTCACCGCTCCTGCGGTCAGGCCGCCGACGAGCCTTCGCCTGACAAACAGGAAGAAGATGATCACCGGGATCGTGTACATCGTGGAGGCCGCCATGATCGGGCCCCACTGGGCGCCGCCGCGGCCGAAGAAGTACGTCACGTAGATCGGCAGCGTGTAGTCGCTGTGCGCCTGGCCGAGGAAGGTGAGAGCGACGATGAACTCGTTATACGCGGTGATGAAGGCAAAGATGCTGGTGGCGACCAGGCCCGGCGCGACCAGCGGGAACAGGATCCGCCAGAAGATGCGGAAGCTCGTCGCGCCGTCGATGGCAGCGGCTTCCTCCAGTTCGCGCGGGATCGTGGCGACGAAATTGCGCAGCATCCAGATCGAGACCGGCAGCGCCTGGGCCGCGTAGACGATGATGAGGCCCAGCAGGTTCTGCAGAAGGTTCAGCCGCTCGAAATCGAGGAACAGCGCGATGATCAGCGCCTGAGCCGGGATCATCTGCACGATCAGCAGCATGACCAGGAAGCTCGCGCGCAGCCGGAACCGGAACCTGGCGACAGCCACTGACGCCAGCAAGGACACCAGCGAGGCGACCAGGACGGTAGCCAGCGTCACCGTCAGGCTGTTGCGGAAGAACAGCCATACCGATCCGATCCCGGACACCTGGCCGCTGATCACCTGGCGGAAGTTGCCGAGCGTCGGGTGCGACGGCAGCAGGCTGGGGGTCAGCGAGAAGATCTCGTGGGATGGCTTGAACGCGGTCGAGACCATCCAGAAGAGCGGGAACAGGGTCACCAGGGCGATGATCACGCCGAATCCGTTGAGGCCGGCCCGGCGAGCGCGCCGCCTGGTCCGGGCCCGGCTGGCGCCGGGCGCGCTCACCCTGGCGGATCTGGCACGAACCGCCGGCCGCAGCGCGGTGACGTCCGTGCTCTGCGCGCTCATGTCAGTGCTCCCTGGCGGACCGAAGTCCGCACGTAGCCGATCGTGATCACCAGCAGGATCAGGGCGAAGATCAACGCGATCGCACCGCCCAGTCCGTAGCTCGGCGGCAGGCTCGCGAACGCCTTGTCATAGAGGTAGAGCGAAAGGTTGTACTCGTTCTGGTTACCGGGGAATCCGGTGATGATGTAGCTCTGCGCGAAGACATTGAAGTCCCAGATCACCGACAGCAGCAGCAGGACAAGGAAGATGGGCTTCATGAGCGGATAGGTGATCTTCCTGAAGACCCGCCACGAGCTCGCCCCGTCGACCCTGGCGGCTTCGAGCAGCTCGCCTGGGATGGTTTTCAGGCCGGCCAGCACCGAGACGGCGATGAACGGGAACGACTGCCAGACGACCAGCACGGCGATCACTACGTAGGCCTGGAACGCGCCGTTCGTGGTCCAGTTGTACTGCGCCCAGTTCGTGCTGCCGACCAGCCAGTGCGGCATCTTGGACAGCGCCCAGTCGATGATGCCGCCGTCAGGGTTGACCAGCCAGTAAAACAAGACAGCAGCGGAGATCGGCGGCGTGGCCCAGGCAAACAGGGCCGCGGTGCTGACGAAGACCGCCATCTTCTTGCCGAGCCGGTTGAGCACGACGCCGACGACCGTCCCGACGATGAGGGTCGCGGGGACGACGACAACCGCGAGGAGCACCGTGTTGCGCAGCGACAGCCAGAACTCCGGATCGGAGAATGTGTTGGTGAAGTTCGCGAAGCCCACCCACTGCGTGGGTGCTACGCCCGTGATCTGCATCAGGCTGTAGTTCTGGAACGAGAAGATCCCGACCTGCACCAATGGCCACAGCAGGACCAGCGCGATGCCGATGAGGGCCGGCGCGAGCAGCAGGTAGGGCGCTAGCTTGTGCCGGCGGATGAAGGCGCTGGTGCGCCCTCGCCGTGCAACCGGCCCGCCGCCGGACTGGCTGCGTTCGGCGGCTGCGCCGTCGGACAGTCCGGCTGGCACCACGGCGACGTGCGGTTGCTGGATCATCCTGCTCGCTAGCTCCCTTCAGTGGCCTGCTCGCGCCGCTTGCGCGGTTGCGCCTAGTGTGCCGCTTGCGCCGAGTGGCCCTGCGGGCCGTGATGGACTGGCGACCCGACTAGTGTGCTTCGCCGCGCGGAGCGAGGAGACCGGCGTCGCGGCGTGCCTGCGCCTGGCGTCCCGGCCGGCCCGCTGGCGTCCCGGCCGGCCCGCTGGCGGGCCGGCCGGGAGGATCAGTAATTCGTCAGGACTCGCTGCCGGTGTTGAGCACGTTCTGCAGTTCGGTGTTCGCCTTGGTCACGGTGGCCGTGAAGTTGGCGCCCTGCATCAGTGACTTCATCATGTCCGGAATGATCTGATCGGTGGCGTCGGCAGTTCCCCAGTTCTTCGAGTTGAGCGGAGAGATCTGGGTGTAGCCGGCCGCCTTGGCGAAGCCAGACAGGATCTGGCTGCTTGCGTACGTCGGGTTCGACAGCTGCGTGGTGAACTCAGGGAAGAAGCCCTGCGAGTTAGCGAACGTCGTGGCGTTGGTCGGGCTGTCCATGACGGACAGTAGGTCCCAGGCCGCGGCCTTGTTCGTGCTCTTGGCCCAGACGCCGAGGTCCGAGCCGCCAGCGAAAGCCGGAGCCGGGGTCGGCCCGTTCTCGCTCGGGATCGGGAACGACGCCCACTGGGCCTTGTTCGCCGTGCTGACCGCGGACAGCGATGACTCGGCCCACGGGCCGTCGATGTACATGTCCAGGGTTCCCTTGGCGAAGTCTTCGTTGCTGCCGCCGGAAGTCGCACCCGGCGCGCCAAGCTCGGTCTGGCCGATGTACTTGGCCGGAGAGACTTTGTCCTTGAGCAAGAGGTTGGCGTAGAACTGGATGCCCGCCTCGGACTGCGGTGAGTTCAGCTCCGCGACCCACTTGCCGCCTTGCTGCACCGCCACCTGGCCGCCAGCGCCCCAGATGAAGCTGACGATCGCGTTCGTGTAGTTGCTCGGTGCACCCAGGCCAAAGGTGCCGGGATAAGCCTTCATCAGTGCTGTGGCGTCGCTGACCAGCTGAGCCCAGGTGGTGGGAGGTGTCGAAATGCCGGCCTTGGCGAACTGGTTCTTGTTGTACCAGATGCCGCGCACGCCGCCGAACCACGGCACCGCGTAGTTCTGACCGCTGACCGTATCGTTGGCCAGGTTGCCCGCGATGATGCTCGAGCCGTTCGACCAGGCCTTGACGTCGGTGCTGATGTTGGCCAGGGCGCCCTGCGTGGCGACGCCGGGGGTGTCGGTGTTTCCCAGCTCCGTGATGTCAGGGCCGCCCTTGCCGCTGGTCAGGGCGTTGGTCCAGTCGGTGGTCCGGTTGCCCCACGGGATCCAGTCCACGCTGACCTTGGTGGTCTTGTACTGCGGGAACTGCGAGTGGAACTGCGTGACGACGCCGTTCATCCAGGTGACCTGGGACGGGACGGACCCGCCCATGCGCCACACGGTGAGCTTGGCGGGGGCCGATGAGGCCGTTGATGGGCTGCTCGAGCCGCAGCCCGCGATGCCCGCGGCTGCTCCCGCGAGCGCGACGGCTGCGCCCAACGCGGCCGCCGATCTGGTAAAAGTCACTGACCGATCTCCCTTCCCGGCTGTGTCAGCGGAAGTTGACGTCCTCCGGGCGGACGTCTCCGGCCGGGCTTTGGCCTGACGGCCGGCACCCACGCTAGGTGGCGGACTTGAGTAGTTCGGTCCGTCCCGAGCTGATTCGTACCTGCCAGGGGCCGTTGCCCCGATGATTGCTTGCCGAGAAACTAACAGGAAACTTTCCTATAAGATAGAGTCCGTTGCCAGATTGAGACACAGACTCCGTACGTGCAGGTCATAGCGCGCGAATCGACAGCCCCTAGCCGTACAGTCGGGTCTGTCGGCGCCAGATAGGGGTGGGGCATGCAGCGACGGCCTGGAACGCCGAGCCTGTTGCGCGAGCTGAACGACCGTTCCGCCTTGGAATTGCTCCTCAGCGGCGGCCCCATGACCAGGGCACAGCTCGGCGAGCACACGGGCCTGTCCAAGGTCACGGCGTCCCAGCTGCTAGCCCGGCTGGAAGAACGCGGGATTGTCGCGGTCGCGGGCGAGCTCGCCGGCGGCCGTGGCCCCAACGCCGCCCTGTACGCCGTCGTCCCGTCGACCGCATACGTCGCTGGCCTGCATGTCGAGCAAGACGAGATCAGCGCTGGCGTCGCAGATATTACCGGGAACGTGGTCACTCGCATCTCGGTCAATCCGAGTGACGCAGAGGACCCCGTGGCCCTTGTGCGTGGCGCCGTCCTCGCTGCCTGCTCATCGGCCGGCGTGCCGCCGGAGTCGCTGCGAGCGTTCGTGATCGGCACCCCTGGCGTACTGGACCCGCGGACAGGCGATCCCCGGCTCGCCGTGAACCTGCCGGCCTGGCACGAAGGCGTTGTCGCCGCGCTGCGCTCTGACCTGGGCCGGCCGGTCACGCTGGAGAATGACGTGAACCTGGCCGCGATGGCCGAGCAAGCCGTCGGGGCTGCGGTCGGGGTGGAGGACTTCGTGCTGGTGTGGATCGGCGTCGGCCTCGGCCTCGCCACCGTGCTGGGCGGTCGGCTGCACAGAGGCGTCGGCGGGGCAGCGGGCGAGATCGGGTACCTCCCGGTACCCGGAGTGCCGCTGCCGGAGGACGTCACGCACCCGGCAACAGGGGCATTCCAGCGACTCATCGGCGGCCAGGCTCTGGTGCCACTCGCAGCACAGTACGGCTTTGCCGGGCCGACGGCGGCTGGCGCAGTCGCTGCGGCGGTCGCCGCTGCGGCCGCAGGCGACGCGCGCGCGGGGGAGTTCCTCAGCGAACTGGCCGGCCGGGTGGCGACCGGCGTGGCCGCTGTCTCGGTCGTGCTCGACCCAGGGCTGGTCGTCCTCGGCGGCGACGTGGGCCTCGCTGGCGGCACGGAGCTTGCGAACCGGGTTGCGGCCCAGGTCGGCCGCATTTGTCCGGCGCGGCCAGCCGTGGTCCCGACCGGCGTGAATGGCGGGCCCGTGCTCCGGGGCGCGATCCTGGCTGCCGTGGACCAAGCGCGGGCTGAGTTGCTCGCTTCGGTCGCCGAGCCAGCCTGATTGGCGGCGCCGAGCTCGACAGCACCGGCTGCCGCATGCAGCACGCAGAGTCGGCTGCGATAGTGGCTCAGTGAGCCCGCGCGATCTTGCTGACAGCGTCGCTCGTGACTACGCCGATACCTTTGGCGAGGAGCAGGCCGGCGTCTGGTTCGCCCCAGGCCGGGTGAATCTGATCGGCGAGCACACCGACTACAACGACGGCTTTGTGCTGCCGTTCGCCCTGGGGAGCGGCGTGGCGGTCGCGGCGGGCCGACGCGGCGACGGCATCACCGTCTGGTCCAGGCAATGGCCCGGCGACCTGGTGACCACGTCCATTGATGGGCTAACCCCTGGCGCGGTTGATGGATGGGCAGCCTACCCGCTCGGCATGGCGTGGTCGCTGGCGCAGGCCGGGTATCGGCCGGACAGCACGACGATCGCTATCAGCGCTGACCTGGCGGCCGGTGCGGGACTCTCGTCATCCGCGGCCCTGGAGTGCGCGGTTGGCCTCGCTCTCGCCGACTTGCACGGGCTGTCGGTGGTGCGTCCCGAGCTGGCACGGCTCGCGAGCAAGGCCGAGAACGAATTCGCCGGCGTTCCGACCGGCATCATGGATCAGTCTGCCGCGCTCCTCTGCCAAGCCGGTCATGCCCTCTTGCTCGACTGCCGGAGCGGCGCATCCGACGACGTCCCCGTGGAGCCCGGCGCTGCCGGGCTTGCGCTCCTGGTGATCGACACGCAGATCCGGCATGAGCTGACGGACGGGCGGTACGCGGAACGGCGACGGTCGTGCGAGGCCGCTGCGCTCGCGCTCGGCGTCGCATCGCTGCGTGACCTTCCCGACGGGCCCGGTGATGTGAATGGCCTCGACGACCCCGAGTTGCGCCGCCGGGTCCGGCACGTCGTCAGCGAGAACCGCCGTGTCCTCGCCGTGGCCGACCTGCTCAGGCGCGGCGATCTGGCTGCCGTCGGCCCGCTGCTGACCGACTCTCATGCGTCGCTGCGGGACGACTTCGAGGTGTCCTGGCCGCAGGCTGACGTCGCGGTTGAGAGAGCCATCGGCGCCGGAGCCGCTGGAGCGCGAATGACGGGCGGCGGATTCGGTGGCGCCGTGATCGTGCTTGCGCCTGTTAATGCGGTTACCGGGGTCTCGACGGCGGTGGCCGCGGCCTATGCCCGCCGTCGCTGGGCCGCGCCTGCCATCGTGCAGGTCGTGCCCTCGCACGGCGCCCGTCGGCTGCGCTGACGCAGGGGTGGCTGCGGCTGCCCGAATAGGCTCAGAAGGTGAACCGCGTGCCGATGCTGTTGGGCACGAAGGCTTCGCCGAAGCGGGCGGCCATGGCGTGCTGGGCCCGCCAGCCGGTGCAGTGCGCGGGGACGAGCACCTGGGGATTGAGCAGAGCGAGGTCATCGAGCACTCGCGGTATGAGGGGTTCGAACATTGGCCCGTTGAGGTGGAACCCGCCGAGCAGTGCGTGCAGCGGCTGCTCGCCAGTCAGTCGCGGGGCGTAGCGGCTGATGTTGACCACGCCGGCGTGGCCGCAGCCGGTGATCACGATCAGTCCCTTGCTGCGGACGTTGACGATGAGCGCTTGATCGTCCAGGACGAGCGGGTCGGGCTGCCAGACCTCATCGATCCAGGCCTGCTGAACCGGGAAGCCCGGCTCGTAGCCGCTGACGCGTGGCACCTCGCCGGTGATCAGGACGGATCGGTCGAGCAGGAAGCTTGGCTGCTTGTTCTCGATGATGTCGAAGCCTGCCTGCCGCAGCGCGGTCGCGCTGGTGGTCGGTAGCTCAAAGGGCTCACGTCCGGGCAATACAGCGCGGCGACGGCGCCAGAAATGTGGATGGATGAGGACCGGCATGCCGGCCGGGCCGAGGACGCGCAGCAGTCCATCCAGGCCAGCGGTGTGGTCAAAGTGCCTGTGGCTGCAGACGATCGCCCCGATCGAGGATGGGTCAACGTCCAGGCGACGCATATTCTCCACGACCCCGTCGGGGCTGGTCCCGGCGTCGAACAGCACCCGATGCTCCCGCCCGGCTTTGGAGATGGTGACGAGCATCGAGAATCCGTGTTCGGCGATCAAGGCGTCGGGGACCTCACGATCGGTCATCACCGAACATTGCCGGGCGGGCCGCAGCTGCGGAACCACCCGGTAGGCCGGCCCCTGGTCGGGCATGAACAGATCCAGCGCGTTGTCCATCAGCGTGGTCACGATGACGGCATCGACCGGTTCGAGGTTGAGCACCTCAACTGGGCCAACGTCGTGCAGGATCCGGTGCGGATTGTGCTGCGGAGACTCATCGACGCACATGCCGTACTCCTCGCGGAGGAAGTCGCGCGGGGCATTCTGATAGAAGACATCCTGGCAGGCGCCGCCGCGATGTAAGCGTCCACCCGGTTCCTCTCCTGACGATCCGTCCTGCAGTACGGTCAGGCGCTACGGACGGGCTGGGCGGGTGGCAGGCGGGTGCGGTAAGAGTTGTGCGGCTGAAGGGAACGTCTGGATGATCGTTCTGGACGGTGCGTCGCTGACGTGCTCTGACGTAGCGGCGATCGGCAGGCGGCTCGCTCGGGTCGAGATCGGCGCGGCCGGGCGGGCCCGAGCTGACGCGGCCGCCGCCGCCGTCCGAGCGTCTACCGCGCACGCCGTCTACGGCCGCACGACAGGTGTTGGCGCCAACAGAGGCGTCCAAGTTCGCGGCGGTGACGCTGCGAGCGGACTTCGGCTGGCCCGCAGTCATGCCAGCGGGGCGGGGCCGCTGATCGCGCCGGAGGTCAGCCTGGCCATGCTGGCTGTGCGGGCCAACCAGATCGCCGTCGGCGGCGCCGGCGTCGACCCAGGCGTGCTCGACGCGCTTGCCGAGTGCGTCAATCGCGGCCTGCGGCCACCAATCCGCCGGTACGGCGCGATTGGTACCGGGGATCTCCCGGCGCTGGCCGTGACGGCGCTGTGCCTGCTGGGCGAGCGCGACTGGCTGCCGGCAGGTGCCCGGGAGGGCGACAACCTGGCGACAGCTCAGGCAACCGCCGTGACCGGGCCGCCAGCTTCCGGGCCGGCAGCCTGCGGGCCGGCAGCCTCCGGGCCTGCGGCTGCGGGCCCCGGCGTGATGCAGCCTCGGTTTGCCCTGGACCCCGGTGACATGCTGGCTTTCCTGTCCAGCAACGCGGCGACGCTGGCCGAGGCGGCGATTGCCTGCCACGACATGTCGGTGCTGCTCGCCGCAGGCACGGTGATCGCCGCGCTCGGTCACCTAGCGGCTGGTGCGTCAACCGAGTCCTACGCCGAGGCGGTACAGCGTGCACGGCCATATCCAGGCCAGGTGCGGGTCGCGGCCGATCTCCGGCTCCTGCTCGCGGGGCAGGCCGCGAGCGCGGCACGGATCCAGGACTCCTACGGTTATCGCGCGCTACCGCATGTGCACGGCGCGGCCGTCGACGCGATCGAGCACGCTGCACAGGTGGTCGCTTGCGACCTCAACGCGGCGGCGGAAAACCCGCTCATCGACGTGGCCGCACAGCGGTTCTGGCACAACGGCAACTTCCACACGGCGTATGTCGCGCTCGCCCTGGATGCTGCCCGAGCCGCCGTGTTCCAGGCGGCATCGCTGTCGGCGGCACGGCTTGGCGCACTGCTGGACGACCGCGCGACGGGGCTGACCTCGTTCCTGGCCCATGACACGCCGCCAAGCTCGGGACTGATGGTGGTCGAGTACGCCGCGCATTCCGCGCTGGCCGACATCCGCCGACTGGCCGCGCCCGTCGTGCTGGGTGATGCCGTGCTATCCATCGGGGTGGAAGAGCACGCGGGCTTCGGTACCCAGGCCGCGTGGTCGGCTACGGGCGTCACGACCGCATTCCGGGTCGTACTGGCGTGCGAGCTTGTCGGCGCCATCCGCGCGCTGCGGCTGCGCGGCGCTCGGCCGGCGGCCGGACCGCTCCGGCGGGCATTCGATCGTGCTGATGGCGCGCTGCCGACGGGGCTTGCGGACCGGCCCTTCGACCATGACATTGCGATCGCCGAGCAACTCCTCGACGCGATATCGGCGGTACTGAGCACGTAGCTGTGGGCAGGGTTTCGGCAGGCCTGGCCGCGGCATCGCCGACCCGGCTGACAGCTCGTCCGGTAGGCTCCGCCCGGTAAGTACTCGCGCGGTCCGCAGGGAGCTGATACCGGGTGCGCGTCACCGACATCCCCACGCCTGCGCTGCTCGTAGACGCCGACGTCCTCGACCGCAACCTCGCCACCATGGCCGAGGCGCTGCCGGGCCCGCGACTGCGCCCGCACGTCAAGGCTCACAAGTGCACGGGCCTCGCCCGGCGCCAGGCTGAGGCGGGTCACAACAGCTTTACGTGCGCGACGATCCGGGAATGCGAAGGCATGGCCGCGGCCGGCCTGGGCGACGACCTGCTGCTAGCCAATGAAGTCCTGGACGCCACGCGCCTTGGCATCCTCGCGGCTGCGGGCGCCCGGATTACGCTCGCGGTCGACTCAGAGCAGACCATTGCGGCGGCCGTAGCAGGCGGCGTCCACGAGGTAGTCATCGACGTCAACGTCGGCCTGCCCCGCTGCGGCTGCGCGCCCGAGGATGCGCGTCGGCTCGCTGACCTGGCCCGCCAGCGCGGCCTGGAGGTCCGCGGCGTCATGGGCTATGAGGGTCACGTCGTCGGGCTCGTTGACGCGGCGGAGCGCGCGGAGCGCTGCAAGGTCGCGATGGAGCTGCTGGTCCGGGCGCATGACGACGTCGGTGGCGAACTGGTCTCGGCCGGCGGCACGGGCACGTACGTGCTCAACACCTGGGCGAATGAGATCCAGGCTGGCTCGTACGCCCTGATGGACACCGCCTACGGACAGCTCGGCCTGCCATTCGAGCAGGCTGCATTCGTGCTGGCGTCGGTCATCTCGAGCTCGCCGTCCTGGGCCGTAGGTAACGCCGGCCTCAAGGCGTTCGGTATGGATCACGGCAATCCAGCGCTCACCGGGGGAACCGTGGTGTTCTGCTCCGACGAGCACGTCACGTTTACGCTGTCCCGGCCCGTCGGCGACCTGGCCTGGCTCATCCCGGCTCATATCGATCCGACCATGGCTTGCCACGAGCGGCTGTACTTGTTCTCCGGCGACACGGTCGTCGATGTCTGGCCGATTGATCTGCGCGGATGGTGAGACGGGCGTGACCGAGCTGCCGCAGTACCAGGACTTGCCTGCAGCGCCGCGCGGGGGGCGCAGCGCGTGGGGGCTATTCGGCTCTGATGACAACCTGGGCCTCGTTAACCTGATGACGCCTGAACGGGTGGCGGCTGCGGCCAGGCTCGTCCGGACTGGCCAGATGTTCCCGCTGGATCGGCCGCTTGACAGCATTGCCCCGGCGCTTGCCAGGTCCCGTGGCACCCCCCGGCACACGATCGTGCATCAGCCCGGTACCGCCGGGTTCGACGACCTGTACGACAACTTCTACCCGCAAGCCTCAAGCCAGTGGGATTCTCTTGGCCACGTCGGGTATGCGCCCGACGAGTTCTACAACGGCGCCACCGAGGCGGACATACTGTCCGGGGCGAGGAACACCATCGACCACTGGGCCAGGCACGGGATCGCGGGCAGGGCGATCATGCTGGACGTGCCGCGGGCGCTGGCCGAGGCGGGACGCGAGTACGCGCCAGGCGCGGCGACGGCGATCGGCGTCGAGGATCTTGAGCTGGCGCGGCAGCAGGCAGGCCTGGACTTTGCTGCGGGCGACATCATCCTGCTGCATACCGGGTTCGGGGCGTGGTACTCCGAGCAGCCGACAGCGGTCAGGGAACGACTCCACGGCCGGGTCATCGCGCCCGGCCTAGCGCATACCGAGGCCATCGGCGAGTACATCTGGGACACCCACGCGGCCGCGATCGCCTCAGACACATTCGCGGTCGAAGTGTGGCCGGTTGATCCGAATCCCTCAGCTCACCCGTTCGGGTTCCTGCATCACCTGCTGATCGGACAGTTCGGAATGGCGCTCGGCGAGCTGTGGTGGCTCAAAGACCTCGCCGACTCGTGCGCGGCTGACGGCGTGTACGAGAGTTTCCTGGTGAGCGTGCCGATGAACGCGCCCAGTGGCATCGGTTCGCCCGCCAACGCGATGGCGATCAAGTGACCGGGCAGTCGGCCGAGGGCGTATCTCGGCCGCACGGGATCATGCGTCGTTGCTGAGTTGTCAGCCCCGCAGCCGGAGCCCGCGCGGAGTCGGCCGGAACCCGGCGGATTCCAGCGCCCTGGCCAGCGGCGAGTCATAGACACCGCCGCCGTCGGCGCGCTCGACTGTGAGCCGTCCTAGAGCGCCGGCGCGTACTGCCGCCGCGAGCGCGGCCGCGGCCGGCTCGAGCAGCGAGGGCGCGCTTGTCCACGAAAGGAGCGTCTTGCCGCCGCGCTCGACATACAGGACAAGCTCGCCCGCCGCCAGGACGACCAGGGCGCCAGCCTTGCGGCCTGGCCGGTGCCCGCCGGGAGTCTCGCCTGGCCGGTCGGGCCACGGCAGCGCGGCGCCGTAGGCGTTAGCCGGGTCGGCAGCGGCGAGCACTACCACCGGCAGGCCGTCCGGCCGGCGCGCGTCCGCGCGGGTATCCCAGGGGTCGCGCATAGCGGGGCCGCCAGTGTCCCATGGGTCGGCCGGGCCGAGCGCCGCCCTGGCCGTGTCTGCTAGCGCGCGCATCCGGTCGACCGCGCCCGGCAGCGCGAACTGCGCGGCTCCGAGGCCCTCGACGAAATAGCCGCGGCGGCATTGACCGCCGTCCTCCAGCGCACGCAGCACCGGATAGAGCGCGCTGAACCCGCCAGTCACGCGCTCGGCCGCGGCCGCGCCTCGGATCAGGATGCCGTGCCGCTCGAGTAGCGCCAGAGCTTGCGCGTGCAGTCGGCGGGTCGGGTCGTGCACCGCTGACGGGAGGGCCGACCACCGGCCGCTCACCGTCGGTGGCCCGCTGCGGGACGGCATTGCGCCCCGGCCGAATCCTGGGCGGCGGGAGATCGCCGCGCCTGGCCGGCCCGACGGTCGGTGCGCGCCCGAACTCGCATCCGGCGCTACGGGCCGCCCGGTGCCGAGGACGGTGCGCAGCGGCGCAAGGGTGTCGTTCGTCAGCCGGCCTGCCCAGACAAGGTCCCAGAGGGCACTGGCGACGTCGCGGTCGTTCGCGGCCAGAGTCTTCGACGTCTGGTCCGCCAGTCCAGCCGCGACTCGGTCGGCGATGCCGCGGAAGAACAGCGCGCCGCCTCCTTCGAGGACGCCCAGGATGGCCTCGTGCACCGGCGTCATCGTGATCTCGGCTGCCTCGGGCAGCAGCAACGGCGCCGCGGCGGCCGGGGCCAAGACGACCCAGCCGTCGCTGCCTGGCAGTGCTCCGGCGCCTGCCCAGACGACCTCGCCCGCTGCGGTCAGCTCGTCCAGCAAAACGGGGGAGTAGCCGGGCACTCGGCCCGGCAGGACGAGCGTCTCCAGCGCTGACGCCGGAATCGCGGCTCCGCCAAGCTGGTCGACGACGTCGTAGACAGCGTCGGCGCGCGCAGGCCTGCTGCGCCCGCCCGCTGTGGGCCTGGTCGCGGCCGCGTCGGCATGCTGCCAGGCGGGCAGGAACGCCGCGTAAACCGACGGCGGCGCCGGCTCCACTTCCTTGCGCAGCTTGGCCAGGCAGCGGCGGCGCAGCATCCGCAGCACGCCGACCTCGCACCATTGCGACCCGCCGCTCGGCTCGAAGTCGCCCTCGGAGACGACTCCTTCCGCTGCCAGCCGGTGGAGCGTCCCGGTCACGACGGCGACCCCGAGGCCGTACCGCTCTGCCACAGCGAGCGACCCGAACGGCCCGTGCGTTCGCGCGTACCTCAGCACAAGGTCGCGCAGCGGGTCCGGTACGGGCTCGGTGAAGGCTTCGGGCACGCCCGGCGGCAGCGCGACGCCGAGGGCATCGCGCAGCCGGCCCGCGTCCTCGATCGCACTCCACCGCTCGAGTCCGGCAATGCGCAACCGAAGTACGCGTCGCTGGGCGGCGAGATCGCCCAGCCAGGCAGGCGCCTGCGCCGGATCGGCCGACCTCTGCGCGACCTCGTCGGTCGTCAGCGGGCCGAGTGTGCGAAGCATGTCCGCCACGGCCTCGGCGTCCCGGCAGGCGCGGCCGGGCGTAAGCCGCTGCATCTCCCGCCCGGTTTCCTCGACCACGGCCGGGTCGAGCAGCTCACGGAGCTCGGTCTGGCCGAGCAGCTCGGCTAGCAGCGCCGAGTCGAGTGCCAGCGCCTGTGCGCGGCGCTCGGCGAGCGGCGCATCGCCTTCGTACATGAACGCGCCGACATAGCGGAACAGCAGCGACCTGCTGAACGGAGACGCCGTTGGTGTCTCCACTTCGACCAGCCGGACCTCGCGGGCCGCGATGCTCCGCATCAGCGCGGTCAGGCCCGGCACGTCGAAGACGTCCTGCAGGCACTCGCGCATGGTCTCCAGTGCGATCGGGAACTGGCTGTACTGGCTCGCCACCGCCAGCAGCTGCGCGGACCTCTGGCGCTGCTGCCACAGCGGCGTGCGTCTGCCCGGCTGCCGGCGTGGCAGCAGGAGCGCCCTCGCCGCGCACTCACGGAACCTGGACGCGAACAGCGCGGACGAGCCAAGCTCGGCCGTGACGATCTGCTCGACTTCGTCGGGGTCCAGCATGGCGATGCCGGCGGGAGGGGGATCGTCGGCGTCCGGCACCCTGATGACGATGCCGTCGTCGGTGTGCAGCGCCTGCACGTCCATCCCGCCGTAGCGCTCACGAAGCCGAGCCGCGATCGCGAGCGCCCAGGGCGCGTGCAGCTGCGCCCCGTACGGGCTGTGCAGCACCAGGCGCCAGTCGCCGAGCTCGTCGCGGAAGCGCTCCAGTACGAGCGTCCGGTCGTCTGGCAGGTAGCCCGTCGCCTCTCGCTGGTCGTGCAAGTAGCGGACCAGGTTGGCCGCGGCCAGCTCATCCAGGCCTTCCGCGCGGAGCCGGTCTGTGGCTCGCTCCTCGCTGACCGCGCCCAGCTCGCGGCAGTAAGCGCCGATCGCAGCGCCGAGCTCCGCTGGCCGACCCGGCGCGTCCCCCTTCCAGAACGGAAGCCTGCCTGGCTGGCCTGGAGCGGGGGAGACGAGCACCTGGTCTGTGGTGATGTCCTCGATGCGCCAGGAGGTAGCGCCCAGCACGAACACGTCGCCGACGCGGGATTCGTAGACCATCTCCTCATCGAGCTCGCCGACGCGGCGCGAGTGACGGCCGGAGCGGTCGGTCTGGCCCCCGGCCAGGAAGACGCCGAAGAGGCCTCGGTCCGGTATCGTCCCGCCGTTACTCACCGCCAGCCGCTGGCTGCCGGGCCGCCCGGTCAGCTTGTCCGCGGTACGGTCCCAGACGAGCCGGGGGCGCAAGCCGGCGAAGTCCTCGCTCGGATACCGCCCGGCGAGCATGTCGAGTACGGCGTTCAGCACCGGCCGTGTCAGCCCGCTGAACGGCGCCGCCCGGCGAATCGTCTGCTCGAGCTCGCTGACACGCCACTCATCGAGCGCCGTCATGGCGACGATCTGCTGGGCGAGCACGTCGAGGGGGTTGCGGGGCATCCGCAGCTCCTCGATCTGCCCGCCTCGCATCCGCTGGGTGACCACGGTGGACTGGACGAGGTCGCCCTGGTACTTCGGGAAGAAGATGCCGCGCGAGACATCGCCCACGTTGTGCCCGGCGCGGCCGGTCCGCTGCAGCCCGCTGGCGACTGACGGCGGCGACTCGACCTGGATGACCAGATCGACGGCGCCCATGTCGATGCCGAGCTCCAGGCTGGACGTGGCGACCACCGCGGGTAGCGTGCCTGCTTTGAGCGCTTCCTCGATCTGGCTGCGCTCCTGCCTGGACACCGAGCCGTGATGCGCGCGCGCCACGATGGGAGCCGCGCCCGCACCGGCGCCCGCCTGACCCATCAGCTGGGCCGGCGACCTGGCGTCGCCGGAGATGTCGCCGGAGAATTGGCCGATCTCGTCCAGATCGCCTGCGTCGTGCAGCGCCTCGGCTGCGCGCTCGGCGGCCAGATCGTTCAGTCGTGCGCACAGCCGCTCGGCCAGTCGGCGGGAATTGGCGAAGACGATCGTGGAACGGTGGCTCTGAATGAGGTCGAGCACCCGTTCCTCGACGTGGGGCCAGATCGAGTGCTGGCGCGCCGGATTGCCGTCGGCCTGACCCTGACCCTGACCCTGACCCTGACGACCCTGGCCGCTGACTCGCGGCTGCGCCCCAGCCTGGTCTCGTTCCTCGCCGCCCTGGAGGTCGCTCATATCCTCGACTGGGACGACGATTCGGAGGTCCAGCCGCTTCTCGCTCGGCGGCGACACGACAGTGACCGGCAGGGCGCCGCCGAGGAATGCCGCGACCTCCTGCGGCGGCCGGACGGTCGCTGACAGGCCTATGCGCTGAGCCGGGCGCACTGGCGAGCGCGGGTCGTCCGCCGTACGCAGCGCGTCGAGGCGCTCCAGTGACAGCGCCAGGTGGGCGCCGCGCTTGCTGCCGGCCAGCGCGTGCACCTCGTCGACGATCACCGTCTGCACGCTCCGCAGGGTCTCCCTGGCCTGCGACGTGAGCATCAGGAACAGCGACTCCGGCGTCGTGATCAGAATGTCCGGCGGCTTGGTGACGAGCTTGCGCCGCTCGTCGGCGGCGGTGTCGCCGGTCCTGACCGCGACCCTGATGTCTGGCTCAGGCAGTCCGAGGCGGCGCGCGGCGTGGGTCACGCCCGTTAGGGGGGAGCGCAGGTTGCGTTCAACGTCCACCGCCAGGGCCTTGAGTGGCGAGATATAGAGGACCCGGCATCGGCGCTTTGGATCCGGCGGCTGCGACTCGCGCGCGAGGTTGTCGATGGCCCACAGGAATGCTGCGAGTGTCTTGCCCGAACCTGTCGGGGCGATGACCAGGGTGTGCTCGTCCTTACCGATGGCCTGCCACGCCTGCGCCTGAGCGGGCGTGGGCTCGGCGAACGCCGACTCAAACCACGCGCGAGTCGCCTCACTGAAGTCAGCGAGGCCAGGTGCCTGGACCGGTGCCATGGCTCCATCTTGCCTGCTGATACCGACATTCCAGACCGGTGGCGACGCCGCAGCCCTGCTTTCGGCTAGGTTGTCCGGGTGCCTCCGGTCCGCCTGCGGGCTTCCGCCCGTGCCATCATCCTGGACGAAGACGACCGGATCCTGCTGTGCCGGTTCGAGTTCCCGCGCGACGGCCGCCAGTTCGTCGTCTGGGCGACGCCCGGCGGCGGCATCGAGCCGGGCGAGTCGGTGCTGGCGGCGCTGCGCCGCGAGCTCAGGGAGGAGGTGGGCCTCCACATCGACGCCGACCCGCCGCACATCTGGCACCAGGAGCTGGTCCGGCCTGGTTATCCGGCACCGGACTATGACGGCGCCGTCAACGACTACTTCTTCGTCCGGGTGCCAGCGTTCACGCCGCGCGGTTCGCTGAGCGACGAGGAGCTGGCCGCCGAGAACGTGACGGGCTTGCGCTGGTGGTCGCCCGCAGAGATCGTGGGCTATCAGGGCACCGATCGGTTCGGCCCGCGCAACCTGGCGGTGCTGCTCACGACGTTGCTGCGCGACGGTCCGCCAGCCGAGCCGCTCCAGCTCGAGCCGACCTAGGTGGCGAGGGAATATGGACGCGAAGGAGATCTTCCCGGCGCTGCTGACGCCGGAGGGCATTGCCGACCCGTATCCGCTGTACGCGGCGCTGCACGAGCTTGGCGACGTGGTCGGGCAGGATGGGTTTGTCCTGGTACCGGGCTACGAAGCGGCGAACGCCGTCCTGCGTGATCCGGCGTTCCGGGTGGTGGATGCGGCGAGGTATGACGAGCTCTTGCCGGGCTGGCGCGATCACCCGTCGATGAGCGCAGAGTCCATCCTGACCCTCAACCCGCCGGAGCACGGCCGGATCAGGAGCCTGATGTCCCGCGCCTTCACCCAGCGCCGGGTTGCCGCGCTCGAGCCCGCCATCGCGGACATGACCACTCGGCTGCTCGATGACATCGCCGAGCGTGGCGACGGCGGCAGCGTGGTCGAATTCATGCACGACTTCGCGTTCCTGCTGCCTGTCACGGTGATCTGCGAGCTGATCGGGATTCCCGAGAGTGATCGCGAGGCCTTTCGGCCCCTTGCCCGGGCTCTAGTGGCGACGCTGGAGCCGGCGATCTCGGCAGAGCAGCTGACGGCCGCCGACGCCGCCGCGGTGCAACTGAACGACTACTTCAGCGGGCTCGTCGCCACCCGCCGCGGCGACCCCCGCGATGACCTGGTGAGCGTCCTGGCCGGGATTAACGATGCCCGTGACGGGCGCCTCAGCGATAGCGAGCTGCTCGACAACCTGGTCCTGCTGCTCGTCGCCGGCTTTGAGACAACCGCAAACTTGCTAGGGAACGGGCTGCGCATCGTGCTTGTCGGCCGTTCCTTCGCGGACGACATCCGGGAGGGCCGCTTGCCGGTAGCCGCCTTCGTCGAGGAGGTCCTGCGCTACGACTCCCCCGTGCAGGTGACCGGGCGACGGGCTACCCAGTCAGCCAGCGTTGGCGGCGTCGCTGTGTCACCGGCCGAGGAGATAGTCGTCCTGCTTGGCGCCGGCAACCGTGACCCGCGCCGGTTCACCGAAGCAAACCGGTTCGACCCGACCCGCACCGACGGCGGCCCGCTCAGCTTCGGCGGCGGCGCGCACTTTTGCATCGGCTCGGCCCTGGCCCGGCTAGAGGCCACGGTCGCCTTCCGGAAGATCCTGACGCGCTTCCCGAAACTGGCCGCTGCGGGCGAGCCGGTTCGCAAGGAAGGCCTGGTCCTGCGCGGCTATGAGTCACTGCCCATCGTCGTGGCCTAGATCAGCGATTCCCCCGCGCGTTCGCCGCTGACGCCGGACCGTGCGAGAGGTCGAGCGCACGGGCGTCTGCGGCCCGTCGGGCGTGGGACTCGGGCACGCCAACGCGGCGATTCAGCTCGTCCAACGGGAAAACCTAGGCGGTTGAGGCGAACCGCGTCGTCGCCTGTTGCTACTTACTCTTCAACGAAGCCTCCAGGAAGGTCGCAAATGAATAACTCGCGCGGGGACCCTGGCGCACCGACCTTCACGGCCAGTCACGGCGGCGCCTGCGACGACGTTCAGTTGTTGCGCAGGATTGGTCAGGGCGATGAGAGCGCGATGGCCGCGTTCTACCGCGAGCACGGCCGGGTCGTGCTCGCGCAGGTTCTGCTGGTGGTAGGTGAGCGCGTGCTCGCGGAGGAGATCGTGCAGGACACGATGCTCGCCGTATGGCACGGCGCGGGTTCCTTCCGGGGCGAGTCGTCGGTGCGGTCCTGGGTGATCGCCATCGCCCGGCGGCAGACCCGGGACCGATTGCGACGCCGTCGGCTGCGGGTGGTGGATGACGCCTTCCTGGCCGATCAGCCGAGTTACGGTCCGGGACCGGAGGTCATCGCCCTTGACCGGGCCGAGCTGGCCGACGTGAAGAGCGCGATCCGCGAGCTCGCGCTATCCCACCGCGAGGTACTGGGGCTTGTCTTCGGCTCCGGGCTCAGCCTCCCCGAGGTCGCCGGCGTGCTGGAGATCCCGGTAGGAACCGTGAAGAGCCGCCTCACCGCGGCGCGCACCGCACTCAGCCGGATACTTTCCGAGAAAGGCCCGAACCGATGAACACAGGCCCTGCTGACACCCACTCCCCGCATCTGGACCTAGAGGCCCTGATCGCCGAGGCCACCGGCCAGGCGACAGAAGGCCGGGGCGGGGAACATCTGGCGAGGTGCGAGCAGTGCCGCGCCGAAGCGAACCGCTGGAACGTCGTTGCCGACGGCGTCCGCGGTCTAGCAGCCGATACGCCGGAGACCGCACAGCCTGTCCGGCCGCGGCATCTCCGGCCGCGTGTCCAGGCGGGCCCCGGTCGGCGCACCATGCTGGTCGCCACCGCGGCGGCTGCACTCGTCCTCATCGGCGGCTCCGTATACGGGGCGTCGAACTTTGTCCACATCAAGTTCGGCACAGCTGGAACCGGCAATACGGTCCTCACCGCGGTCGGCGGGTGCGCCGGCCTCGAGCAGGCCAGCGGGACGCTGGAGCAGGTGAACGGCAGCAGCCTGGTCATGAAGACGGCCAGCGGCCAGCCGGTGACCGTGACCACGACGCCAGCCACGAAAGTAGACGAGTCTGGAGCGCTGCGCGGCGACATCACCGACGGAGCATCCGTTACCGTGGCAGGCCCAAGCTCTGACGGGACGATCGCTGCCTTCCTGGTCGTCCTAGCTCACCGGGCGCAGAACCCGGAGCCGCCGCCCGGCATGGTCGTCGTCAAAGGGACGGTGTCGGACGCGAGCACCTCTGGTTTTACCGTCGTCACGTCCGATGGAACCCGCGTCCCGGTGACCACCTCGGGCGAGACGGTCGTCAGCCTAGCCAAGGCCAACCTGAGCCAGCTGCCGGCCGGTGCCACGACCATCGCCCTTGGTTACGCCGGACCGGAAGGGACGCTGTCGGCCCGAGGAGTAGTGGCGATCCTGCAGCTCCCGCAAGGGGGCCCTCAGCTGCATGCGCACCTACACGTGAAGGACTGCTCGCCCGCGTCGATCGACAACACTCTCGCCTTCGGCGGCTGATACGCGAGACCGGTTAGTGGCTGGCGCCGCGGCCACCCGTGGTGCCAGCCAGCGTGGCTGACGGCGGCCCGTCACTTCGACTTGACAGCCGTACGGTAGCGATCGATGACGAGGCCAGCCAGGGCAGGGTGGCCGCCAAGGGGCTCGGTAACCCAGTCCGCGCCGCTGCTGTGCAGCTGATCCTGGAAATGACCCGGCGCCAGGAGGTAGCTCGCGACGGCGACCGGCTGCCCGGTCCGCTCGCGCAGGTCGGCCACGGCCTCAGGGACCGTCGGGCGCGCGGCGGTCGCGAACGCGCCGACGACTGGTACGCGCAGCCGGTCGGCCAGCAGGTCGGCCTGCATCTGCACATCGGCTGCGCCGGCCGGGTCGCTGGATCCGGCCGCCGCCAGCACGACGGGCGTTCCGTCGGGCACGCCAGCCTCGGACAGCCGGGCGGTCAGGGCGGTCAGCAGCAGCTCGTCGGGGCCGAGCGGGCCGGCGACCCGTGCTCCTGCCGAGGTGGCGGCGCCAGAGATATCGGCGGTGAGGTGGTAGCCGGTCGACAGCAACAGCGGAACGATGACGGAATTCGACCCGGCCGCGCCGAGCCCGGTCGGCAGCGACGGCTCGGCATGGCCGATGAAGGCTACGTGGACGTCGAGGACCGGAGCCATCCGGCGGACCTGCCGGACGAGCGTCTTGATGACGTCGGTTGCTGCCGGGTTGCGGCTCCCGTGCGCGACCGCGACTAGCGAAGGCTGGCTCATCCGGTCGGCTCCAGTTCGAGTACGGCCTGCCCAGTTGCACCCACGGTTGCGGCAGGCACGGTTGCGGCAGGCACGGTTGCGGCAGGCACGGTTGGGGTAGGCACGGTTGCGGCCACGGGGGCAGCGGCCACGGGGGCTGTCAGCAGCTCGCGGAGACGCACGACGTCGCCGATGACCACGACTGCCGGGGGCCGGATGGCCGCACTTGCTGCGTCTGCGGCGACGCGGCCCAGGGTCGAAGTCAGCACTTGCTGATCAGGCGTCGTGCCGTCGCTGATGACGGCTACTGGTGTCGCGGCATCGCGGCCACGCTTGATTAGCTCGGCCGCGACCGCGTCCAGATGCGCGACAGCCATCATGAGCACCAGCGTGCCTGTCGTCGCAGCGAGGGCAGCCCAGTCGACGGTCGCGCCGGGATGCGAGGGGTCCAGATGCGCGGATACCACGGAGAAGTCCTGCGTGACACCGCGATGGGTGACCGGGATGCCAGCGTAGGCAGGCACCGCGATAGCGCTGGTGACGCCGGGCACGACCTGGAATGGCACCCCCGCCCGGACGCACGCCAGTGCTTCCTCCCCGCCGCGGCCGAATACGAACGGGTCGCCACCCTTGAGCCGGACCACCCGGTTCCCAGCCAGCGCGCGAGCCACGATGAGATCGTTGATCTGCGACTGCGTCAGGTTGTGCGCGTGGGGCTGCTTGCCTGCGTCGATTACCTCCACGGCAGGGTCGAGCTCGGCCAGCAGCGACCGTGGCGCCAGCTTGTCGGTGACGACGACGTCGGCTTCGGCCAGCAGTCGGCGGCCGAGGACCGTGATCAGGCCAGGATCCCCCGGTCCGCCGCCGACCAGGGCGACGCTTCCGATGGCAGCAGAACCGCGTAGTTGCCTGCCTGCGGATGTGCCAGCAGCAAGTGTCGACCCCTGAACGTCGGGGCTAGCCCGCACCGGCCGGACCGGCAGGCTGCCCTCGGCCAGCGCCAGCGCGATGGCCGTGCGCAGCCGCCGCGACCGGCCTGGATCGCCGTTCGCTGTCACCGCCACTGTGACCTCGCCGTGCCGGGTGACCGCCGGGGTCCACGCCGCGGAAGCAGCCGCGTCATCGGCGCGTACACACCAGATGTGACACCGCTCCGCCTCGGCCGCGACCATGGCGTTGACGCCAGGGTCGTCGGTCGCCGCGTGCGCGAGCCAGGCCGCGGACAGATCCCCGTCCCGGTAGGGGCGCTGCAGGACCGTGACCGGCAAGTCGGCCAGATCGGGACGGACCGACGGCGCGATCACGACCACGTGAGCACCGGACGCGAGCAAGGCCCGAGTCCGGCGCAGCGCGACGCTCCCGCCGCCCACCACGACCGCGCGGCGGCCGGCCATCGACAGCATGATCGGATAGACGGCAACGGGGTCGGCGCGGCCCGGCTGGGCGCCGCCGCCAGCCGGGCTCGCGCCGAGCTGTGCGCCGACGGCAGTCACAGGGCGGTCCTGACCGCCGGGTCATGCGGCCGCGGCCGGACGACGGCGACGAACTTGAGGCTGAAGCTACGTGCGCAGGCGGCGCACTCCCACTCGCCGGCCTCGGCGCCGGCCGGCCGGAGATTCTCCTCGCCGCAATACGGGCAGAAGAACGGCACCTGCCGCTCGCCGGTCATGGCTGGCTGCCTGTCTGCTGGTTGGTCGCCTGCAAGCCACCCGTTTGTGTCAGCAGCTCGGGATCCGCGCGGCGGACCCAGGTAGCGAACTGCTCGCCCTCAGCGCGGTCAGCCTGGTAGTTGCGCAGCAGCCCCTCCACGTAGTCAGTCAGCCCGGCTGACGTGACCTTGAGCCCGCGCAGCTTGCGGCCGAATCCGGGGTCGGTGCCCAGTGAACCGCCCAGGTGCACCTGGAACCCTTCCGCACCGTCGACGATCGAGCCCTTCAGGCCGATGTCGGCCAGCTGGAACCGGGCGCAGGAGTTGGGGCAGCCATTGACGTTGATGCTGATCGGGCTGTCGAAGTCCGGTAGCCGCCGGTCCAGCTCTGTGTACAGCTCGCGGGCGCGGCCCTTGGTCTCGACGATGGCGAGCTTGCAGAACTCGATGCCCGTGCAGGCCATCGTCCCGCGGCGGAACACGTTTGGTCTGGCCGCGAGGTCAGCAGCCGCGAGCTCGGCGACTAGCTCAGGCACGGCTCGCTCCGGCACGTCGAGAACCAGCAGCTTCTGCTCGATGGTGGTGCGGACGCGGCCCGAGCCGTAGGCCTCAGCGAGCTCGGCGACCTGCCAGAGCTGCGTGCCCGACGTTCGGCCGGTGTGCGGCGCGACGCCGACGTAGTAGAGCCCGTCGCGCTGTCGATGCACGCCGACGTGGTCACGCGATCCAGGCGCGGGTGGTGGCGGCGGCGGACCGTCGGCGAGCCCGTTCCCGTTTAGGTACTCGTTTTCCAGCACCGACCGGAACCGCTCCGCCCCCCAGTCAGCCACCAGGAACTTCAGCCTGGCGCGGCTGCGGAGGCGGCGGTAACCATAGTCGCGGAACAGGCGGGCGACGCCCGCCCAGACCTCCGGCACGCGTTCGGTCGGCACGAAGGCCCCGAGACGTTGCGCCAGCATCGGGTTTGTCGACAGCCCGCCGCCGACCCACAGGTCGTAGCCGGGCCGGCCGTCAGGACCGGCCACGCCGACGAAGGAAACGTCGTTGACTTCGTGCGCCGTGCACTGGTTGGCGCACCCGGAGATGGCTGTCTTGAACTTGCGCGGCAGGTTGGTCAGGTCCGGGCTGTTGGTCGCGACCTCCTCGGTCGCTCGCAGCACGGCGCTAGCGTCGATAATCTCAGCCCCGTCGAGGCCGGCGACCGGGCAGCCCAGGATGTTGCGCGGGACGTCGCCGCAGGCCTGCTGGCTGGACAGGCCGACCTCTTCGAGCCTGGTCCAGATGGCCGGGATGTCTTCGATCCTGATCCAGTGGAACTGCACGTTCTGGCGGTCGGTGACGTCGGCCAGGTCGCGGCCGTACTCCTTGGCGATCCCGGCGATCGCGTAGGTCTGATCGGCGGTGAGCTGACCGCCGGGGATGCGGACCCGCATCATGAAGTACGGGTCCTCGATCTCGGCGTCCTCGAGGGCGCCGGTCTTGCCGCCCCCGATGCCGGGCTTGCGCTGGGTGTAAAGGCCCCACCAGCGGAAGCGGCCTCGTAGGTCGCTCGGGTCGATGGAGTCGAAGCCCAGGTGGGCGTAGCGGTTCAGAATCCGGTCGCGGACGTGCAGCCCGTCGTCGTCCTTCTTGAACCTCTCAGCGGTGTTGAGCGGCTCGTGGAAGCCGAGGGCCCACTGGCCCTGACCGCGAAGCGGCTGGGATGGCATGTGCTAGATCCTTCTGCTGGCGTGATGCGGGCACTGACGGCCGCTGCCCGGCGAAGCGGGCGAGCTAAGCGGTGCGGTGGATCCTGATCAGCAGGAGGTACGACAGATAGCGCTGGATACGCGGAGCAGGTCAATGTGACGCCGGCAGACAAGCCTCGTGCCGCGGCTTGCGTTCGGGCTGGTCACTACTGCCTCCGGAGTGTTCGGGCGCTGAGCTGGCCGCGCGGTCTGTCGGTCGGTCTGACGGCGCCACGCTGCGCAGATGCGCTCGCCGCCCGCACGTGGCGAGCAGCAGAGAACTACCTAGACCGTAACATCCAGCATCAGCAACCAGGCAAGCGGAATTATTTCTGTTACGCAAGCTCCGCCGATCCGATCTGTGCCGCGGCTTCCGCCAAGGCGTGGCCGGCTTCGCCGAACCGGCAATGCTCTTTCGTCGCTACAGCATGATGGAGGGCATGGCAGCGGAGAGCAGGCCCGCACGGTACGAGGGCGGCGATGAGGCCGGGTCCGGAGGCGCGGCGATGAGATGGGCCGCCGTTGTCGTGAACCCAACCAAGATCGACGACCAGGCTAGCTTCGTCGAGGCGGTCGAGCGCGCCATGCGCGACCACGGCTGGAGCGAACCGCTGTGGCTTGAGACGACAGCCGAGGATCCGGGGCGCGGCCAGGCGCTGCAGGCGGTGCACGTGGGCGCAGACCTGGTGCTCGCCTGCGGCGGGGACGGCACGGTTACCGCATGCGCTGAAGGTATGACGGGTAGTGACGTCCCCCTCGGGATCCTGCCGATGGGCACCGGCAACCTGCTGGCCCGCAATGTCGGACTGCCGACCCACTGGAGCGCGGCGCTGAGCGTCGCACTCACTGGCGTTGAGCAGGCCATCGACTCGGGCGTCGTGAATGGCAGATCCTTTGTCGTCATGGCAGGTCTCGGCCTGGACGCGAGGATGCTGCGCGACACGAGCGAGCCGCTCAAGCGGCGGTTGGGCTGGGCGGCGTACGCGGTGTCGGTGCTGCGCCACCTGCGGGACCGGCCGGTGCGGGTCACGCTGGTGGCCGATGGCGGGCCGCCCGCGCGGATGCGGGCCAGCGCTGTCATCGTCGGCAACGTGGGCTGGCTGCGCGGCGGCCTGCCGCTGATGCCGGATGCGAGGCCCGATGACGGCTTCCTCCATGCAGTGGTGCTGACCGCCCGCGGCTGGGCTGGCTGGCTCGCGCTCGGGGCGGAATTGGTCACGCGGCGGCAGGCGAGCAGGCTGCTTACCCGGATCCGGTTCAGCGAGCTCCGGATTAACCTCGACCGTGTCCAGCCCTGGGAGCTCGACGGCGAGTTCGTCGGGGAGACGAGTGAGCTGACCTTCAGCGTGCGGCCCGGCAGGCTGATGCTGCGGCTGCCGCCTACCGCTGCTGAGGGGCTTCCCGCGGCTGTCGGCGACGTCCCCATCGCCGGCGAGCCAGCAGCAACGTGATCCGGCGCTCGGCCAGCTGCTCGGTGTGAAGACTCAGCCACAAGCAGACTGCGGCGAGCGGCAGCTCGACCACCGCGGCGAGCACGATGGACTCGGCAACCTGATTCGCCGGGGTCGTCATGACGTCGAACCACGCGTCAACCACCAGCAAGGCCGCAGTTGCTGAAGCGGAGACGGCGAGGTACCGGGACCTCCTCAAGGCGAAGTAGGCAGTCGTCGCCAGGCCGATTAGCAAGATCACGTCGAATCCGGCCCAGGCGACGTCGTAGTGGGGCGAGAGCTGGCGAGAAGGCAGCGATTCGCCGAGATAGATAGTCCAGGGCAGCAGGATCAGCGAGAACATTGCGAACAGGGGACCTGTCCACCTGACGATGCGTGAGTCGTCGACGAGGACGGCGTTCTCAGGCTCATCGGCGGGCTGGACAAGCGAGTCGATCTTGTCCACTAGCTCATCGGGAGCGCGCAGCACCTCGTCCGCATCGCGAAGCGCGTCGCCGGCTGCGGATTGGCTGGGCTCTGAGCTCGGTGCTGCCGGCACAGATCCTCCATTGCGTTACTTCGGGCCTCCGAGCGAGCGAACAGAAACCAGCCTGCCTCAGGCACCGGCAACGTCAGCTACGAGCGGAATTCGTGTCGGCCGACCTCGATGTTATCCGCCGGTCACGGGTCCCATGTTGTGCCGACTAAGCAGTCCGATTAGCCTGGCGCGGGTGCGGCTGACGGAGTTTTGGGATCGAATGCGGGCGCAGTTCGGCGACGTGTACGCCGACAGCGTGGCAAAGGATCATGTGCTGTCTGAACTCGGCAGCCGGACGGTGAACCAGGCGCTGGCCGACGGCGAGGACGTCAAGGTCGTATGGCGCGCCGTGTGTGAGGCGTTCCGGATCCCGGAGCAGCGGCGGTGAGCCGCGCACGCCCGTCGTGCTGAGCCGGACGGCCGAGCGGCAGTTGGTGCTGGTCACCGGGCCGCCTGGGGCCGGTAAGACCACGCTCGCCGAGGCGCTGGCGGCCGAACTCGGATTCGCGCTGTTCGCCAAGGACCGGCTCAAGGAAATCCTGCACGACGCCCTGGGCGATGAAGCGGACCTGGCCTGGTCGCGCCGGCTCGGCGGGGCGGCGATAGAGATGCTGTGGGCGTTGGCGGCTTATACGCCGGCGGTCGTGCTGGAAGCCAATTTCTGGCCGGATGACCCGCGCCATCGGGCGCACGTACAGGCGCTCGGGACGGTGCCGGTCGAGGTTCACTGCGTGTGCCCAGTCGAGGAGTGCCTGCGCAGATATGCCGAGCGCGCGGCGTCGCGGCACGTTGTGCACGTCGACCAGGACGCGAGCAGGGCGTCGGTGGCGGCGTTCGAGCGGTCGGCACGGCCGCTTGGGCTTGGCCCGGTCATCGGCGTGGATACCACCGGGCCCGTGGATATTGGAGACCTCGCCGGGCGGGTGCGGGCGTTGCTGCCCCGGGCAGCGGGTCGCCGTCCCGCGCCGGCACCTGAGCCAGCCTGACGTCGAAGTCGGCCGCGCGTGGTGTGGTCGCGAGTCGATTCCAGCGGGTCGGCGTGTCTGCTGCATGATCGAACAATTGTTCGTTAGAGTGAGCTTACTGGTGGTCGTCCGCGCCTAGCGGTGGCCAGGAGAGAGACGCGAATCCTTGGCAGGCGCGGACTGTCGGTGGGTGCGCGTAGCGTCTCCGCCAGCAGATGAACGACCAGCCGGTCAGCTAGCCCGGCAGGCAGGTCAGGCCACGCGCACGCGAGCGGCTCAGCGTAGCCCTCGTCCTTCCCCAACAGGAGCTTCAGATGGCACCGAACGACAAGGTGGGTAGCGGCAGGGGCGGCGGCGGCGACAGGGACAAGTCCCTGGAGACCGCGCTCGCGCAGATCGAGCGGCAGTTCGGCCGCGGCGCCATCATGCGGCTCGGCGACGAGACCCGGGCCCCGATGGAGGTCATCCCGACTGGTTCTATCGCCCTCGATGTGGCGCTCGGCGTCGGCGGCTTCCCCAGGGGAAGGATCGTCGAGATCTACGGGCCGGAGAGCAGCGGCAAGACCAGCCTGGCGCTGCACGCCATCGCCAATGCGCAGAAGGCCGGCGGTATCGCGGCCTTCATCGACGCCGAGCACGCGCTCGATCCGGACTACGCCAAGAAGCTGGGCGTGGACACCGATGCGCTGCTGGTGTCCCAGCCCGACACTGGCGAGCAGGCACTGGAGATCGCGGACATGCTGATCCGCTCCGGCGCCATTGATGTCATCGTCATCGACTCCGTGGCGGCGCTTGTGCCGCGTGCCGAGATCGAGGGCGAGATGGGCGACAGCCACGTCGGCCTGCAGGCCCGGCTGATGTCCCAGGCTCTCCGCAAAATTGCAGGAGCGCTTAATCAAACAAAGACCACTGCAATATTTATTAACCAGCTTAGAGAAAAAATCGGTGTGATGTTCGGCTCGCCCGAAACAACTTCGGGCGGAAAGGCGCTAAAGTTCTACGCGTCAATTCGGCTAGATATTCGTCGAATTGAAACCCTGAAAGACGGAACGGACGCGGTCGGCAACAGGACTCGCGTCAAGGTCGTGAAGAACAAGTGCCTTGCCGAGGGCACGCGAGTTTTCGACCCGGCGACTGGGCGCATGCACCGTATCGAGGACATCGTCGATCAGCGGCTCCCGGTTCATGTGGTGTCCGCGGACAAGAGTGGCGCCCTGCATGTACGGCCAGTAGTTTCCTGGTTTGACCAGGGCCAGCAGGACGTGGTGGGGCTTAAGCTCCGCGATGGAACCGAGATCTGGGTGACGCCCGACCACAAAGTTCTTACCGAGCACGGCTGGCGGACTGCTGACAGTCTGTCTCGGGGCGACAGGGTTGCGCGGCCTAGGAGGTTCATGGGCTTCGGCTCGCAAGCTCCCGTGCCACCGGATCACGCGCGGCTCCTCGGCTACCTCATCGGGGATGGGTATGTCGGCGGCAAGACGCCCGTGCAATTCATCAACACAGCACGGCCGCTACATGAAGACGTGGCGCAGATCGTCGCGACGCTGGGGTGCGAGGTCAAGCCAACGGCACAGGAGATAGCCGTCGCGATCTCACACCGGCCTGGTGAAAAGAACGGCGTTCTTGAGCTCTGCCGCTGGGCGGGCATCTACGGTCATCTGGCCTGGGAGAAGCAGATCTCGTCAGCGTTCTTCGCGCCAGATGTTTCGGCCGAGGTCATAGGAAATCTGATCTTCGGCATCTTCGAGTCGGACGGACACGTCTCGCGGGAGCAGACTGGCGGCCTTCGGATCGGTTTCACGACCACTTCGGAGCAGCTTGCACACCAGATCCACTGGCAGCTGCTGCGGTGGGGTATCGGCAGCGCGGTGCAGGCTCGGGACCCGCACGCGCAGCGTGGCGGACTCGTCAAGGGCCGCAACATCATCTCAAAGCGGCCGGTGTGGGAAGTGCGGATATCTGGAGTGGAAAACGTCGCTGCTTTCGCCGCGGGGATCCCCATGTGGGGACCGCGCGGGCAGGTGCTGACGCGAGAGCTCGCCCAGCTCGACGGCCGGTACCGTGGTTCGCAGCGTGTCTACCTGGCCCCAGAGCTGGCCGAGCCGATTCTGGCTCATCTGCAGCAGCGTGGCGTCACGGCAGTCCTGGCGGCGCAGCTGATAGGTCCGCACGCCGGAAACCCCCGCGGCGGCATGAAGGTTGTTCTAGGCGCCTCGCGCGTGCGCCGCGACAGGGTGGAGGCCTTGGTCGAGGCGCTCGACGACCCGTTCCTCCGCGAGCTGCTCGCTGACGACCTGTGGTTCTCTCGGATCGCCGAGATTATGCCAGCTCGCAAGGCACGGACGTTTGATGTCGAAGTCGAGCAGCTGCACAACCTGGTGGCAGAGGACATGGTCGCGCACAACTGCTCGCCGCCTTTCAAAATCGCGGAATTCGACATTTTGTACGGACACGGTATAAGCCGCGAAGGTAGCCTTATCGACCTCGGTGTCGAGCAGGGCATCGTGCGTAAGTCCGGCGCCTGGTACACCTACGACGGCGACCAGCTCGGCCAGGGCAAGGAGAATGCCAGGAACTTCCTGCGCGACAACCCCGACCTCGCCGAAGGAATCGAGAAGAAGATCAAGGAGAAGCTCGGCGTGGGCGCCAAGGTCGATGCCGAAGCCGGCCCGGCCGGAGGCCTGAAGGCAGGCTCGGCCGGGGCGGCTGGGCTGGCCTCGGTGACCAGCTTGCGCGGCGAATAGGGGCACTCGATGGCCGGGCGACGCCGCAGGCGCGATGGACGCGATGGCTCTCTCTCAGCCGCATTCGGCGCGTCCGGGGCCAGCGGAGCGTCCCGATTCGCGGGCGCATCCGGACCCGTCGGTGGCCTGGCAGGCGCGAGTCAGGCCGCCGAGACCCGAGTGGCGCTGACCCGGCCGCCGGGCCCGATGCCGATCCGGAGGCGGTTGCCCGCCAGATCTGCCTGCGGATGCTGACGACCGCTCCGCGCACGCAGGCGCAGCTGGCGACGGCGCTACGCCGCCGGGGCGTGCCTGAGGAGGCGGCGTCCGCCGTGCTCGCCCGGTTCGCAGAGGTCAAGCTGATCGATGACGCCATGTTCGCCAAGGCCTGGGTCGACTCCCGGCACTACGGCCGCGGCCTGGCGAGCAGGGCGCTCGGCGCCGAGCTACGCCAGCGCGGCGTTGGTCGGGACGACATTCAGGCGGCCCTCGGCGAGCTGAGCCCTGACGTGGAGCTTGAGACAGCCCGCGACCTGGTCGCCCGGCGGCTGCCGGGAACTGCCGGGATGCCGGTTCCGGCCCGGATGCGGCGACTTGTCGGCGTGCTGGCCCGCAAGGGATACAGCTCGGGCCTGGCGTACCGCGTCGTCCGGGAGGCTTTGGAAGGAGAGGCCGGAGACGACCCCGTTCCCGGCTGTGAATTCACAGATCTGCCTGAGCCAAATGACGAGGACGAGGCTGCTGAGGTGTAACCCGTCGGCCACCAGTATCGAAGATCATCTGCACGTGCTTCCTCCATCGTCATCGACATTCCGGCCGGGCATAGGCTCGAGGGTGACCCGCTGGAGCCTTGCGGAAGAAGACGGGTCCGGCGCAGGCGAGGGGGAACCGATGCCGAAATACATCCAGATTTTCAATTACTCGAGCGGCTCCTGGGCACGCATGATCAACAGCCTGGGCGGCGACCAGACCACAGTGGTGCAGCGCACGCTGGAATCGCTCGGCGGTTCCCTCGAATGCATGTACTGGCAGGTGGGGTCCCATGACGGATACGCCATCTTCGAGGTTCCCGACTCGGTCACCGCCGAGGCGGTGGAACAAGCGATGACCAAGACGGGTGCGTTCAAGAGCATGGAAACTCATGAGCTGCTGACCGAGAAGCAGCTCATCGAGACCCTGCATCTCGCCAAGGACGCCGCGGAAGTTTACGAGGTACCAGGTCATACGGCCTGAGGTCTGTCCGCAGGGCGCAGAAGCGGCCAACGGTCAGAACCAAGCCATCACTCCAACGTCGGCTGGATGCCCTGCGACTGCCCGGCCGGGCTGGCAAAGTGGCCCACCCTTTGGTGAACTGGCGGAGGCGCGCCGTCAGAGTTAACGGCACAGATAGTCAGGTAGGCCACTACCAGGTAGCCCCAGCGTACGGACAGTGTTGACCGTTTCGTTATCAGCGCTTAGCCTCACGGCAGCGAGGTTTTTCTGCTCCAGGCAACATAGTTCGGCGCGTGAAGGCGTTCACAGATACAGACGGCACGACGGCGGCGATCGGATAAACCGAGATCCGATCAGCTTCCCGAGGCCTTGACAGTGACGAGCGAGACGTGACGGCGACGGCTCGGCCTAGCGGCGGCAGGCGCCGCTTAGCCGGGCGGCAGCCCGAAGGAAGGAGTGCGGCACTGCGCTAGTACACCTCACCTGCCTGCACGGCAGGTGACGTGGGCGGGCCCCCTGATGGCGAACGGCGACGGCAATGCGGACGCCGCGCCAACGCCGGATGCCATCACATCGGGTGGCCGTCACTAGCTTCTGATCGCGGCTGCGGAACACCGAGAGCGCAGCAGCGATGATCACAGTTTGTGCTGGTCACGACACAGACTGCGCCGCCGAGCTTGCGCTGCTCGGGCAGTACCCCTCGCCGCAGGCATGCTTGCGTATTGACGGCTAGCGTTGTACGCGGGCCACGGTGGGAGAGGGGCGGGCGGTCTTGAACATCAGCGGGCCTGTGCTTGCAGTACTCATAGTGGGCTGCCTGGCCGCGGTCGGCGCACTTGCCGTCCTGATCGTGCTGCTTCGCCGCGGTGGCGGCGTCGCACCACCGGGGCCACCTCGCCAGGAGCTGGCGCCGCTCCAGGGTCCGGCAAGGCGACATGACTTGGCGACGTCCCCGGAAGTGCCGACAGGCCTGGAGCCGGCGCGCCTGACCGAGGCTGAGTCGACCCGGATCCAGGCTGATGCCGATCAGCTCGCTGCCGAGCTGAGGGCAAAGGCTGAGCGCGAAGCTGCCGAGATCGTAAGCAAGGCCGAAGCCGCGGCGCTGACAGCGACGGAGCAGCGGCGCGAGGCTGATGCCGAGGCCAAGGCGGCCAAGGAGGAAGCCAGGCGACTGCGCGCGGACTTCGAGCGGCGCGAGGACCGACTCGGCGAGCGGGAGCAGCGTCTTGACGAGCTCGCCCGCAAAGCAGAGGAACGATCGGCAGAACTCGACTCCCGCCGGGCCGAGCTCGACCGACTTGCTGCTGACCGGCAGGCGGAGCTCGAGAGGGTTGCGGGCCTGTCGGCCGATCAGGCCAAGGCCGAGCTCGTCGCCACGATCGAAGGCCAGGCAAAGCGGGATGCCGTGCGCCTCGTCCGGGACATCGAGGCCGAGTCGCACAAGGAAGGCAACAAGCGCGCCCGCAAGATCGTGACGCTTGCGATCCAGCGCATCGCGAGCGAGCAGACCAGCGAGTCCGTCGTATCCGTGTTGCACCTGCCTGGCGACGAGATGAAGGGCCGCATCATCGGCCGTGAAGGCCGCAACATCCGCGCCTTCGAGTCGGTGACCGGCGTCAATCTGATCATCGACGACACGCCGGAGGCAGTGCTGCTCTCGTGTTTCGATCCGGTGCGGCGCGAGGTCGGCAGGCTTACCCTCGAGCGCCTGGTGCTGGACGGCAGGATTCACCCGCAGCGCATCGAGGAGGCCTACGAGCGTAGTAAGACCGAGATCGAGGCTCTGTGCGTCCGAGCGGGCGAGGATGCCCTCATCGATGTAGGCCTTACCGATATGCACCCTGAGCTGACCAACCTGCTCGGTCGCCTGAAGTACCGCACCTCCTATGGCCAGAACGTCTTGAAGCACCTCATCGAGTCGGCGCACATCGCCGGGATCATGGGCAGCGAGCTCGGCATGGATCCGGTCCTGATGAAGCGCTGCACGGTGCTGCACGACATCGGCAAGGCGCTCACGCATGAGGTTCAGGGCAGCCACGCCCTGATCGGCGCCGAGATCGCCCGCAAGTACGGCGAGCCGGAGGATGTCGTGCACGCGATCGAGGCCCATCACAACGAGGTCGAAGTGAGGACCGTCGAGGCGGTTCTGACGCAGGCGGCGGACGCCATCAGCGGCGGCAGGCCAGGGGCCCGTCGCGAGTCGCTGGAGGCCTACGTCAAGCGGCTGGAGCGGCTCGAGAGCATCGCGATGGCCCAGGAGGGCGTGGAGAAGGTCTTCGCGATGCAGGCTGGCCGGGAGATCCGCGTGATGGTCAAGCCGGGCGACGTCGACGACATTCAGGCTCAGGTCATCGCTCGTGATGTGGCCAAGCGAGTCGAGGACGAGCTGACCTACCCGGGCCAGATCCGCGTGACCGTGATCCGGGAGTCGCGGGCCATCGAGTTCGCTCGCTAGCCGGCGAGAGCTCGCTCGCCTGCGAGAGCTCGCTAGCCCGCGACGGCTCGCCAGCCCGCCCGGTGGGCAACCCTAGCGCTAGACCGCTTGGCCGGTCGTGACCTCGATCTTCGGTATGCCCGGCGGATCGAAGCCGAGGATCTGGCCGTAGAACGACAGCTCGGCCTCGAGCGCTACCGCGACGGTCTCCGCCTTGCGGAAACCGTGTGACTCGCCTTCGAAGGCGATGTAGGCGTGGGTGATGCCGTGCGCGGCCAGGTCAGCCGCGATGCTCTCCGACTGTGCAGGCGGCACCACCGGATCGTCGAGGCCTTGGAGCAGCAGGATCGGACAGGTTGCCGCCGTGACGTGTCCCACCGGTGCGCGCTCGTCGTACAGGGTCTGGAAGCCGGGTAGCGGCCCGATCAGGCCATCGAGATAACGAGACTCGAAGTCGTGCGTAGTCGCGGCGAAGTTCCGTAGGTCCGAGACGCCGAAGAAGGACGCAGCCGCACTGAACACCCGAGCGCGACGCGTCCCGGTGGTCACGGCGGCGAGCGTCGTCCAGCCGCCAGCCGAACCGCCGCGGATTGCCAGCCGGTCCGGGTCGGCGCCCGCGGACTGAGCGACCCACACTGCGGCCGCGATTGCATCCTGGACGTCGACCACGCCCCATTCCCTGCGCAGCCGCTCCCGGTACTGGCGGCCGTACCCGCTAGAGCCGCCATAGTTCACGTCCATGATCCCGATGCCCCGGCTGGTGAAGTAGGCCTTGGTCAGGTCGAGGACCGGCGAGACTCGGCTCGTCGGCCCGCCGTGCACCCAGATGACGTACGGCGGCCGCTGGTCGGACGGCCCGGTGACGTCTGGATTCGTCGGCGGATACAGAAACGCGTGTACCACCTGGCCCCAGGGTCCTTCGAAATCGACGGGCTGGGGCACTGGCAGGTAAGGCTCCGGCGCCGGATGGCCGGCGTCCGGCTGCAGCACCTCGGTCTTGCCCGTGGCGGCATCGACCCTGATGACGGCCGAACGTCTCATCGGGCCGCCGGCGACGGCGGTGATCGAGTCGCCATCGGCGGACAGCGCGTAGCCGAACTCGTCGAACGGCGTATCCACATCCTTCAGCTCGAATGACTCTGGATCCAAGATCGCCAGGCGGGAGGCGCCGGCCCCGTGCGTCACGGCGAGTCTGCCGTCACTGAGCAGCGCGAACGGCCTGGCGCCGAGCTCCCAGATCGGACCGGCGAAGTCCTCGTCGGCCGGGAACAGCGCCATCGGCGGCTCGCCGCCGAGTCCTAGCTGGTAGATGTTCCACCAGCCCGTCCAGTCCGTCGCAACGTACAGGTTGGCGTTATCGCGCCACAGCGGCGCCAGCACGGACTCCCGCTGGCTCCCCTTCAGCAGCCGGCCGCGGCCGGGCATGCCGTTTTTGACGGGAGCGACGCGCAGCTCGGTGCCGTCCCATGGCATATGCGGGTGATTCCAGCAGATCCAGGCCAGCCAGTTCCCGTCCGGGGAAGGCGTCGGGTAAGCGAAGAAGTCTGACCCGTCGACAAGGGTCCGGATCGCGTCGGGTTTATCAGCGGCTGACCCGTCCAGCGGGACGGCCACGATGGCGCGGCTGACCTTGCCGTCCTCGTGCCGTTCCTGCACGCACCAGAGCTCCTGGCCGTCCGGCGACAGCGCGAAGTCGGCATATCGCAGGCCAGCCACCACGAGGGTGCCCGAGCCGGACGGCGCCGTGATCGCCGTCGGGTCTGGCGTGATCGGCGTGGGGCTCTCCTTGCCCTCGGCCACGCCCGGCGCGGCCAGGTACAGCCGCTGGTCAGCGAAGTTCGCGAACAGGAGCAGGTGGCCGCGCTCCGACCCGCCCTTCCTCCGGCCGGGTTCTTGGGTGGCCGGACCGGCCGGACCGGAGCGCAACGCCGACCGCGGAATCGGCAGGTAGGACAGGCCGCCGTACTCATGCACCCTGGTCCTGACGTTCCACGGCGCGGGCAGCAGCGTCGTCTGCTTGCCGCCCGAGCTGTGCATCACCGTGGTGCGGCCGTCCTCGCCTGGCAGTTCCACCTGCCACCAGGTGTTGGCGCCCAGTACCGTCGGAAAGCTCCCCTTGGCCCGCGCGCCGGCTACGTCGGTAGCGGCTACGGGCGACGGCCATTCGCCGAACGGGACAGCGGGGCCGATGGCGGCTGCGAGGACCTGTGCGTCTGCTGTACCTGACTGCCCGGCTGCGTCGACGGTGAGGTGGCTCCCGCTGTCTGTCATAGGCATATGGTGCCCTACCCGGAGACTCCAAGAAGCGGCGAATCAGGACACTGGCTCAATCCGGGCCTTCCTCCTGACTGGCGGCCGTCTGCTGGCGGTCGCGGCCCCGCCGGCCGTCTAATCTTGACCTCATGGCATGCGCCGGGAACCAGCGAAGCTTCGAGATCCGTACCTACGGGTGCCAGATGAACATGCACGACTCCGAGCGCCTGGCTGGCCTCCTGGAATCGGCCGGTTACCAGCGAGTCGTCGCTGGCGCCGACCCGGACGTGGTCGTCTTCAACACGTGTGCCGTCCGCGAGAATGCGGACAACCGCCTCTACGGAAACCTAGGCCATCTGCTCCCGGTCAAGAACTCGCGTCCCGGCATGCAGATCGCCGTCGGCGGCTGCCTGGCCCAGAAGGACCGGGCGATCATCACGCAGCGGGCGCCGTGGGTGGACGTGGTCTTCGGAACGCACAACATCGGCTCGCTGCCGGCCTTGCTTGAGCGGGCCAGGGTGCAGGAGCAGGCTCAGGTCGAGATCCTGGAGTCGCTCGAGCGCTTCCCGTCGGTGCTCCCGGCGAGCCGCGAATCGCCCTACTCGGCCTGGGTGGCCATCTCCGTCGGCTGCAACAACACGTGCACCTTCTGCATCGTGCCGAGCCTGCGTGGCCGCGAGGAGGATCGCCGCCCTGGTGACGTGCTGGCCGAGATCGAGGCCCTGGCTTCGGAGGGCGTGCTGGAAATCACGCTGCTTGGACAGAACGTAAATTCCTATGGCGTGGGGTTTGGCGACCGGCTCGCGTTCGGGAAGCTACTTCGTTCCTGTGGGAACGTGGTTGGTCTTGAGCGCGTCAGGTTTACCTCTCCGCACCCGCGTGACTTCACCGATGACGTGATCGACGCCATGGCCGCCACATCGAACGTCATGCCTCAGCTGCACATGCCGCTCCAGTCCGGCTCGGACGCTGTCCTGCGCGCAATGCGCCGGGCGTACCGCCGGGACAAGTACTTGGCGATCCTGGACCGGGTCCGCTCGGCGATGCCGGAGGCCGCCATCACGACCGACATCATCGTCGGCTTCCCTGGTGAGACCGAGCAGGACTTCGCTGACACGCTTGACCTGGTCCGGCAGGCACGGTTCGCCGGAGCGTTCACGTTCCAGTACTCGATCCGCCCTGGCACCCCGGCTGCCGAGATGCCGGGTCAGGTTCCCCCGGAGGTTGTCGGCGAGCGGTATGAGCGGCTCGCGGCGCTCGTGGCCGAGATTTCCTGGCAGGAGAACCAGCGGCTAGTCGGCCGTACGGTCGAGGTGCTGGTAGCCGACGGCGAAGGCCGCAAGGACAACGCCACGCACCGCATGTCGGGCCGGGCTCGCGACAACAGGCTCGTGCACTTCGCCCCGGCCGACCCCGCCCCGCGGCCCGGCGACGTGATCACCACCGTGGTGACGAGCGCCGCGCCGCATTACCTGCTTGCCGACGGCGCGCCCGCCGCCCTCCGGCGCACCCGAGCGGGCGACGCCTGGGAAGCACGGCGTGGTGGCGCAGCGGACTCACACACATCCGCGGGATCTGGTGCCGCCGCTCGGCGCGGTACTTCATTGCTGGCCGACGGGCCATTGCTGGTCGATGGGCCAGTGCTGGTCGATGGGCCAGTGCTGCTCGGCATGCCGTCGCGGCACGCTACGGATTAATCGGCCGGGGTCTTCGGCGTGTTTACTGGCCGAACGCCGGCTGCACCAATCGGCGGCCGGGTTGCCGATGGGGGTCGGGCCGCTGGCCGGACGGCTGGGTGCGCGCCCGCCGCGTCAGATCAGACGCAGGTCCCGGTGGGCGGTTTCGGACTCGTAGTCTTCGTCTTCGGCGTCCTCGGCATCTTCGTCGTCGTCGAAGTCGTATTCGTCCTCGTCGTCGTATTCGTCGTCGAAGTCAAGTTCCTCGTCCTCGTCGTCGTCGGCGAACTCGTCCTCGTCGAATTCGTCTTCCTCTCGCGGCGTGTCGAGGTCATCGGCGTACGTCATAGCTCCCCCCAAGACCCGGGCGGTTTATCTGCTTATCTGGCCACGTCACGTGTGCAGGGCCATACCCTCCGCTGCCACACTGATGCAATGCTACGGCCAGTAATAACGGTCGTGGGGCCGACAGCGGCAGGTAAGTCTGAACTCTCGCTGGCCCTCGCGGACACGCTCGGCGGCGAGATAGTAAATGCCGATTCCATGCAGCTTTACCAAGGCATGGACATCGGCACGGCGAAGCTGGCCGTCTCCGAGCGCGCTGGGATAAAGCACCATCTGCTCGACATCTGGCCCGTCACCCAGGCGGCCAGTGTGTCGGAGTATCAGCATCTGGCGCGGCGCGCGATCGACGACATCCGCGGGCGCGGCAAGACGCCGATCCTGGTCGGCGGGTCTGGCCTGTACGTGAGAGCAGCGATCGACAACCTCGAGTTCCCAGGTACCGATGCAGCCGCGCGGGCACGACTGGAGGCCGAGCTCGACGAGGTCGGCTCCGCATCCCTGCACGCCCGGCTGGCGACGCTCGATCCGGTCGCCGCCGCCGCGATCCTGCCCAGTAACGGGCGCCGCGTAATCCGCGCCCTTGAGGTCATCGAGCTATCCGGCCGCCCATTCAGCGCGACGCTCCCCGACTACCAGTCCGTCTACCCGATCGCTCAGATCGGCATCGAGATACAGCGCCCCGAACTCGACCAGCGAATAGCCGACCGCGTCCACAAGATGTGGCGGCTCGGCTTGGTTGACGAGGTCCGCCAGCTTGAGCTCGCCGGACTCCGCGAAGGCCGGACTGCCAGCCGCGCACTCGGCTACGCCCAAGTACTCAAGTTCCTGGATGGCTACTGGTCAGAGGAAGAAGCCGCCGAGCACACAATCCAGGCCACCCGCCGCTTCGTCCGCCGCCAGGAAAGCTGGTTCCGCCGCGATCCCCGCATAAGTTGGTTGCCCGCTGGACCCGACTTGTCCAATCGGGCCTTGGCAGCCGTCACCGAGCAGCGGTAGATGGCGGAGTGGATCCCGTGCCGTTTTCGTGTGGCACGGGGTCTACTCCGCCGTCGACCGCCGCCAACCCACGGTGTGTAGCGGTCGGCGGTGGGATCGATCTCGTGCCACACGAAACGGCACGCGATCAACCCCACCGTCGGCCGCTCGCCGCACCTTGCGGATCCGTAGATAGCATCGATCTCATGCGGTTCGCCAAGGGCCACGGGACGGGTAATGACTTTGTGATCTTGCCTGATCCGGATGGCAAGCTTGATATATCCGCCGAGCTGGTCGCCGCCCTATGTGACAGGCATTTCGGGATCGGAGCCGATGGCGTGCTGCGGGTCGTGCGGACGACGGCAGCGGGCGACGATGCAGTCGGCCAGTCGGCCGAGTGGTTCATGGACTACTGGAACTCCGACGGCAGCATCGCCGAAATGTGCGGCAACGGCGTCCGGGTCTTCGCGAAGTACCTGCTCGAGGAGGGCCTGGCGGGCGGGCCAGAGATCGCCGTCGCGACGCGGGCCGGGACTCGTTCGCTGCGCGCGGAGGCTGACGGACAGTTCACCGTGGACATGGGGGCCGCCGTTGTGCTGGCCGACGGTGCCGTGCAAGCGGGCTATCAGCGACTCGAGGGCCTGGCGATCACGGTGGGCAATCCCCACGTAACCTGCATAATCGATCAGCCGGTGGCCGATGTGGACCTGAGCGACCCGCGGGTGCTGGCGCCCGCTGAGCTTGCCGGTGGCGCCAATGTCGAGGTGATCAGGGCGATTGGCGATCGCGAGATTGAGATGCGTGTCCACGAGCGCGGCTCGGGTCTGACGCTCTCGTGCGGCACGGGTGCAGTGGCTGCGGCCGTTGCTGCCGCGGCTGCTATGGGGGAGTGGCCGGCTGGGCCAGGTCTGCCCTGGATCGTGCACGTCCCCGGCGGCAAACTGGCCGTGACCCCGAGTGTCACGGCCAGTCTGCTCACCGGTCCTGCCGATATCGTCGCTGCGGGCGAGCTGTCGGCCAGCTGGCTCGCTGGCCTGTCGCAGGTCGGGCTCAGCATGGTCTGATCGCAGGACGGTTTGGTCTGAGCACAGCACGGTCTGAGCACAGCACGGTCTGAGCACAGCACGGTCTGAGCACAGCTCAGAAGCCCGCCGTCCGCGGCCTGGGCACGCCGTGACGGTGCGGCTGGGCGACGAGCTTGAGCCCGAGGTCGACAAGTGTCCACCCCGTCCGCACCCGCAGTGCCTGCTGCCAGGCGCGACTGCGCCCGACGTGCTCCCGGCCATCGGCGGCCTGCTGGCGAGCGTCGGCGATGTGCTGAGCTGCTAGTTCTTCGAACACGCGTGGATTCATCTGACTGGCCCTTCATGATCAGTGGCGGATGTGAGGGGTACGCGCTCTATTGCTGAGGCGCTAGCTCGCTCGGGACGCCTGGTGCCTTGGTGATCTTGATGTCCCCGCTGGTGGTGCGGCAGCTGACATGCAGCGCAGCCGCTGCCTCGTCGCCGGTGTCCAAGCCGTCGCTGGCGTCGAGTTCGCTGCGGATATCTCCCGAGTTGCTGGCCAGGTCGAGGTAGACGCCCAGGCCCGGCATGACGGCGACCGCAAGATCGCCGGATGCGCTAGTCATCTGGATGCGCCCGGCGCCGACGGCCATGAGCTTGACGTCGCCGCTAGCGGTGTGCACGGCGACCTCGCCTACGCAGTGACCGATGGCGACGTCGCCGCTGGCGGTAGTGATCCGGACGTCCCCGTCGACCTGGGTCGCCTGGACATCGCCGGAGGCCGTGTGCACGGACATGTTCCCGCTAGCCCGGTTGAGCAGCAGGTCGCCGCTCGCGGACCGCAACGCCACGTCGCCGACCGACGCTGCGGTGAGGTCGCCGCTGACAGTCTGCAGCGAGACCGCACCGATCTCGCCGACACACGCAACGTCAGCGGAGACGGTCTTGGCGGCGCAGGTCGAGCCTGCCGGCGCCTTGATGACGAGGTCGAGGCCTTGCTTGCGGCGGAACGTCGTGACCCTAGGGCCGTAGACATACAGTTGGCCGTCCTCGAATGCGACCCGGACCTGGTCGAGCAAGCCATCGTCGGCATGTCGGTAGCTCGGCACCACCTCGACGATGATTGAATTCGTCGCCTCGCCGGAGACGACGATGCTGCCGGAGCCCCAGTTGTCGACGCTGATGTCGACCGGGTCCGAGCACGTGAAATCCCACTTGGTCATGGCAGTGCCCTTCTGTGAAGCAGTGCGGGTAGTTAAGCGAGCCGGCTGGGGGCTAGCTGCGCGCGAATCCGGTGAACCTCTTGCCTTGCCTGCCAGGCCTGCCAGGCGGCGGCGGGAACGGCGGCCGTGGCATGGGGCCGCCAGTCGAGCCGTCGAGGGCGCGGCTGACGGCGCGGACCAGCCACGCGTTGACGGACGTGCTGGCGCCGACGGCTGCCGCCTCGACCCTGGTCTTGAGGCCTTCTGACAGGCGCAGCGTGATCCTGGTGGTCCCGGCCTCGTCGGAGACGTCGGGCGCATCGGCGAACGAGTCCTCAGCGGGGCGGGTCATGTTGACGACGAACTCCGGCTCGGTACCACTGAGCCGCACGTCGATGGTGGCGCCATCCAAGCTGGCGGTGATCTCGTCGGCCGCGGCCGACAGGACGTCGAGCAACGCGAGTCGTACGGACGAGTCCAGCGTCTCCGAAAGCATCTCGGCTGCCCTGGCGATGTCCTCGCCGGCGAACCTCGTGATCGAGGTGAGCTCTCGGCGCAGTGATTCGGCGTACTCGCTAAGGTCCATGACGTCATCATGGCGTCACGATGACGTCCTGTCAAGCTCATCATGACGTCCTTCTAGGTCAGAGCAGACGTCGCGATGACGCAATGCTGACATCGCGCGACGTCACCCGCCATCATCGGGCCGCATCTGGCCGCCGCGGGAAGCTGACCTGGGCGGCTGACCTGGGCGGCTGACCTGGGCGGCTCTGTCACTTAGAGTGAGGAGGTTCGCATAATCGGCATCGAAGGCCCTGGGAGCCCCCGCCATGAGCTTGCCCTCGTCTCAGCCGAAATCGGCTCGGGAGGCATTCGGCCAGTCGTTCGGCGGCCGCCGGCTCTCTGGCCTCACCACGGGCCAAGACCCTGACAAGCCCCAGCGTCCGCGCGCACGCCTCCCCCTCAAGCTGATCGTGGGCGTCGTGTCCATCGGCCTGCTGGTGTCGACGGCGCTCCATATCGTGCCGGCCATGCGCGCGGGGATGCACGACGGCACGCGCGGCACCTGGGTCGCAACGACGCAGACATGCCACCGGTCCGCGTGTATCTGGAACGGCAAGTTCGTCATACCTGGCGGCCACGTCATGATGGCGAGCACCCACTACGCAGGACAACTGCCTAAGGGGACCCAGGCGGGCACCACCGTGCCAGCGCTCTTCACCGGGGGCTCGGGCCTAGTGTTCCCGGCGGCCGGGTCGGATCTCTGGGTCGAGTTGCTGATCGCACTGCTGGTGTCGATTCTCGGCCTGTACTGGGCCAGCAATAAATTGGTGGCGAACTACATACGCGAACGCCGCAACACAGTCCAGATACCCGGAATCTGACGTCGTCCAGTGCCCGATCATTGCGTAGCGCGCTGGATCATCCATGGATGTGCCCGCGCCGGGCCTGGGGCCCCGGCAACGGGACATCCACGAGCAGACAGCGGATCGCCGTCGAGACGAGGGCCCGTTATGCGCCCTGCAGCAGTTCCGGAGCGGGGCGGCCGCGAATAGCGGCGTCGAGGACCTGAGCGATGTGCGCGACCGGCATCGGGCGCCCCGTCGCAGCCAGTGCCTTGGCGATCTGGAGCGAGCAGCCAGGGTTAGCCGAGACCAGCAGGTCGGCGCCGGTGGTGGCCACGTTGCTCGCCTTGCGGGCGCCAAGTTCGGCCGCGGCCACGGGCTGGACCAGGTTGTAGATGCCAGCGGAGCCGCAGCACGTGGCCCCATCTGGGATCTCGGCCAACACCAGACCGGGGATGTCGGCCAGCAGCCTGCGCGGCTGCGCGGTGATCCGCTGCGCGTGGCCCAGATGGCAGGCGTCGTGGTAGGCAACGGTCAGGCGTAGCTCCGACCGTGGCGCGACCGGGCCAAGCTCGGCGATGAACTCGCTGAAGTCACGCACCTTGGCACTGAACGCGGCTGCCCGCCCGGCCCACTCCGAGCCGGCCAGTACCTGGCCGTACTCCTTCATCGCTGAGCCGCAACCGGCCGCGTTTACGACAACGGCGTCCACGCCCGCTCGCTCGAACACGCCGATAGTCGCCGCGGCGAACGCCGCCGCCTCGGCGTGCCTTCCGCCGTGCAGCGACAGCGCCCCGCAGCAGCCCTGAGCCGGCGGCACGATCACGTCGCACCCCTCGGCCGCGAGCACCCTGGCTGTTGCGACGTTGACCTGCGGGAACAGCACCTGCTGAACGCACCCGGTCAGCATGCCCACGACGGCCCGGCGCTCTCCCCTCGCGGGGATCCTGGCTGGCAGTGCTGGCTCGCGGCGGCGTAGGCGCTTGCGTCCCGTCGGCCGGTCGGGCGCCACGGCGATCGCAGCGGCAGCCTCCGGCGCCACCCGCTTCAGCAGCCTGCTGCGGGCTGCCAGCCTGTCCAGTCCCGCGAGCTGGGCGACCCGGAGCGGCGCGAGGGCGGCCCGCAACCGGGCCGGATACGGGAACGTCGCGAAGATTGCCGCTCGCACCGCCCGGTCCCGCCATGACCTAGGAGGGAACGGGGCCGCTCCCGGTCCGCCGCCATCACCAGCGCGCGGTGCCGCGCCCTCGTCCGCCCACGTCCTGGCGGCCTCGATCAGCTGGTTGTACTGCACACCAGAAGGACACGCGGTCATGCACGCCATGCACCCCAGGCACCGGTCGAAGTGCTCGGCCGCCGCCGGCGATCCCGCACCGCTCTCAAGAATCTGCGTGAACAAGTGAATCCGGCCCCGCGGCGAGTCCATCTCCTCGCCCCACAGTTGGTACGTCGGACAGGCCGGCAGGCAGAAGCCGCAGTGAACGCAGTCACCAGCCAGATCCCGGAGCAATCCATCAGGATCCAGCGCGCTGTGAGCAGGCGCGCCATGAGCGATCGGATCGACGGCTCCCGTATCGTCCGCCATGCTCATATCCCTCCCGCGAACCGGCCCGGCGCCATCCGATGCTCGGGATCAAACTGGTCCTTCACCGCTCTCATCAGCCCGAGCGACGGCACCGGCCCCCACAGATCAACAGCCTCCAGCACAGCCGCCGGCGCGCACACCACCACTGCACTGCCAGCACTCGGCGGCCCTCCAACGACCGCGACCATGCCACCGAGACCAGCCCGAAGCAGCTCAACAAAAGGCACGACCGCGCCAGGCAGAGCCTCTCCAGATATATGGAGATCAAGTACCGCGGCACCCGCCGACCCACTAATGCCAGGATCGATGCCCACCTCGGCCGCAGCTTCACGGATCACACGGAGCACTGTCTTGAGCTGACCAGCCCAGAACGCGACTCTGATCACCGTTGCCTCGGTAGCGGTGCGCCCCCGGTTGTCGACCGGCGCTCGATCCAAACGAAACGGATCGACTGCCGGCTCGACACCCGCGTGCGCGGCGTGGCGCCGCTGGCCTGAGTTCGTCTGTCCGGGTCCGTCGGCAGCGAGCGTGGGATGGGCGGAGCTGACGTCGGGCCGTTTCGTGTGGCCAGACGGCAATCCGACCGTCCCGCGCGCACCGAGCAGGCCAAGCATCCGCTCGGCACGAACATTCACGCTCGCCGAGTCGCCCTCGAGCAGGACCGAGACCGAGATCGATTCGGCCGCGGACGGCCAGTCGAGCTCGATCGCCGCTGGGACCAGGGGTGAACCGCTCATCACAGCGACCGTCTCGGCAGCTTCTGCCGGGCTGCCGCACTCAACGGTGATCCAGGTTGACGTGTCGGGTTTGGGATGCAGGCGGAACGTTGCTTGTGTGATCAGGCCGAGAGTGCCGTGGGACCCGGCGAAGAGTTTGCCGAGGTCATAGCCGGCCACGTTCTTCACTACTTTGCCGCCTGATTTGGTGATCACGCCGTCGGCCCGGATGACTGTGATTCCGATCAGGAGGTCGCGAGGTGTTCCGTAGCGGTAGCGGAGCGGGCCGGCCGCGCCGGTGGCGATGAGGCCGCCGACCGTGCCGCCGCCGACCGTTCCCGTGCTCCGCGGATCTAGCGCGAGTCGCTGGCCGGCTGTGGCGAGTGTCTTGGCCAGGTCATCCAGGCGGACGCCGGCCTGCGCGGTGACGACTAGGTCGCCTGCGGCGTGTTCCACTACTTGATCGAGGTGACGGGTGTCGACGATCAGGTCGCACGTGCTCGGCGGAGGGCCCCAGTGCATGCGGCTGCCCGAACCGCGCGGGACGACGGTCAGTCCGAGTTCGGCTGCTGCCCGGAGCACGGCGGCGGCTTCGCTGGTGGAAGCGGGCGCAGCGACGAAGCGGGCCTGACGGCCACCGACGGCGTCGAGGTCGCGAGCGGTGGTGAGGTCGGCGCACGATTTCGCGAGCACGGCCGGGATGGTTTCGGCGGCGGCGGACCCAGATTTCCCCGTTCCCATCAGAACTGATCGATCTGGCCGGAGGCAACGAGCGGGTGCGGCGCGTGCCGTACCCCCGGCACTTCTCCGCATAGCCGCGGCGTCGGGAACACCTTGCCGGGATTGCACAAGCCCGCGGGATCGAAGGCGCAGCGCAGAAGCTGCATCGTGTCGAGGTCGTCCGCGCCGAACATCCGCGGCATGTAGCGGGACTTGTCGACGCCGACGCCGTGCTCGCCAGTGATCGACCCGCCGTGCTCGATGCAGAGGTCCAGAATCATGCCGGAGACTTTCTCGGCGGCCTCCTGCTCGCCTGGGACCGTGTCGTCGAACAGCACCAGCGGATGCAGGTTGCCGTCGCCGGCGTGGAAGACGTTCGCGACCCTGATGCCCGTCTCCGCCGACAGTTCGCTAATCCGGTCCAGCACTGCCGGCAGCGCCGTGCGCGGCACGACGCCGTCCTGCACGATGTAGGCCGGGCTGATCCGGCCGACGGCGGCGAACGCCGACTTCCGGCCGGTCCAGATCGCGGCCCGCTCGGCGGCGTTCTCGGCGGCCCTGATCTCGTAGGCGCCTGTGGCCGTGCAGATCTGGCGGACGGCCTCGGTCTGAGCTGCGACATCGGCCTCCGGTCCGTCAAGTTCCACGATCAGGACCGCACCCGCGCCGTCGGGATAGTGGCAGTTCACGGCGGCCTCGGCGGCCTCGATCGCCAGTGCATCCATCATCTCGATCGCTGCGGGCAGGATGCCCGAGCCGATGATCGAAGAAACCGCGGCGCCTCCCGCGCCCATGGTGGTGAATGCGGCCAGGAGCGTCGTGACGGCCTCGGGGATAGGTGTCAGCTTCACGACGACCTTCGTGACAATGCCGAGCGTGCCCTCCGAACCGGTGAACGCACCGACGAGGTCGTACCCAGGGGCCGCGCCGGTCCCGTCGCCGAGCCAGGTGAGTTCGCCGTCGGGCGTTACGATTTCAAGGCCGGTCACGTGATGCACGGTGAAACCGTTCTTCAGGCAGTGCGCGCCCCCGGAGTTCTCCGCAACGTTCCCGCCGACCGAGCACACGACCTGACTCGACGGGTCCGGTGCGTAGAACAGGCCGTAGGGTTCGGCGGCCTTGCTGACGGCCAGGTTCGTGACCCCGGGTTCGACGATCGCGCGGCGGCTGGCGGCGTCGATGGCGATGATGCTGCGCATCTTGGACATGACGATCAGGACGCCGTCGGCACGGGGGAGAGCCCCGCCGGACAAGCCGGTGCCGCTGCCGCGGGCGACGAACGGGATGCGCCGGGCCGCGCATTCGCGCACGGTGGCGGCGACCTGGTCGGCCGTCCGAGGCAGCACGACGATGCCGGGGCTGCACCGGTGCGCCGTCAGACCGTCGCACTCGTAGGTGCGGAGCTGCTGCGGATCCGTGATGACGCTGTCGGCACCGCAGATCTGCGTCAGGCTGGCCGCGAATGCCCCGTCCATAAGTGCCCCGCCCATGACTGCCCCGCCCATGACTGCACTGTCCATGCTCTCCAGCATCCCTCGCCGTTCCCGTAACCGCTACCGCGGCCTCGCCGGCCTCGCCGGCTGAGCAGGAACCGACTGTCTCACTATTCGGACGCGTAATATCACTATATGATCAGCCCCGACGACGCCGACTCAGACGCCTGTCACCCGGATGCGGCCAGCCAAGGTTCCATCAGCGGGCCGGCGACGCGGGAACGGAACTCCAGCCGACGCTGGCTCATCCTGTTCATCGGGCTGATCGCGATGACAGCCGGATGCACGTTCCAATACGGTCTCGCCTACCTGATCCCTGCGCTGCGCCACGGCGGATTTTCGCTCGAGCTCGCGAGCATCCTGGTGGCGTGCCCGACAGCTGGGCTCCTGCTCACGCTGATCGGCTGGGGCGCGGCGGCGGACCGCTTTGGCGAACGCGTCGTTCTCGCCAGCGGCCTCATTCTGGCCGGCCTCGTTCTGGCCGTTGCCTCACAGGTGCACGGCGCTGCCGGGCTCGGGCTGTGCCTGGCGCTGGCGGGCGCGGCCGGTGGCTCAGTTTTCGCAGCAAGCGGCAGGCTGATTCTCGGCTGGTTCGCCCGGCACGAGCGCGGCCTTGCGATGGGCATCCGGCAGAGTGCGCAGCCGCTCGGAGTCGCGCTGGCGGCGGCCACACTCCCGGCGCTCGGCACCAGCGGCACTAGGGCACCGCTGCTGTTCCTGGGCGGATTCTGCCTGTTCGCGGCCCTTCTCGTCATGGCTCTAGTGCGGGATCCGGACCGGACAAGAGCGGAGCCGCCGCAGGCGCAGGGCGTGGGTGCAGCGGGCGCGGCTGCGGGGGGCGCCGGCTCACCGTACCGGCAGCCGGTGCTGTGGCGGATCCACGCCGCGAGTGCGCTGCTCGTCGTGCCTCAGTTCACGGTCGCAACGTTCGCGCTCGTGTTCCTCATCGATGCCCGCGGCTGGACGGCCCTCGCGGCGGGCCGCCTCCTGGCTGGGGCGCAGGTCTGCGGGGCCGCCTCCCGGCTCGGGGCCGGCTACTGGTCGGATCGGGTCGGCAGCCGGATGCGCCCGATGCGGATTCTCGCCATCACGACCGGCGTTGGCATGGTCGCCCTGGCCGCCGCCACGGCGGTCGGGTCTTCGGCTGCCGTTCCCATCTTGCTGGCCTGCGGGGTGGTGGCCGTGAGCACCAACGGCCTGGCGTTTACCGCCGTGGCCGAGTATGCCGGCTCGGCCTGGGCTGGGCGGGCTCTCGGCATCCAGAACACAGGCCAGAATGCTCTGGCAGCGGCGACTCCGCCAGTTCTGGCGCTGGCCATCGGTGCCGTTGGGTTCGGCACGTCGTTCGCGGTCGTCGCTGCGTTCCCGCTGATCGCGGCTGCCTTTGTGCCCGTATCCGCGGAAGCCAGGACTGCTCCGCGACGGGAGGCGAGCGCGGTAGCACCGGCGCCGTAACCCGCGCGTTCGTCGCGCCCGTGCTGATCCCGAAGGAAAGGTGTCGCCGGCGGACCCCTTTTTTACTTCGAGACGAGGTCGGCCTGTGGCATGCGCATCCCTCGCCGTACCGGCAAACGCTGCTGCGGCCTAGTCACCGGAGTCCTTCCGGTTCTGGTACTCCTCGAAGGCAGTTGGGCCACCGGGGGAGGTTCCCTTGAGGATGGCCACGATCAGCAACGCAGCGACGATTGCGAGGATGATCCAGGCATGAGAACGACTGAGGGCCGCCGTGACGACCACCGCTGCGACGGCCACGCCCGTGACCGCCCACCCCTCAGGCGAGACAGGCGCTAGTCCCCATCCGAAACGCCGAGGGCCGAACCACGCCTTGCCTCCGATAAGGGGAGTTGTTCGCATATAGCAATTATCGCACCTCAAGGCGCAGGGATAGCAAGACCGAGCTGTGTACCAGCTGGCATCCCGCAGTGGCACGCCTCGTTCCGGTTCGCAGGGCGACGACCTGGCGTTGCCGGGCAGGCGGCCCCGCTCCGGAGTGCCTCTTATTGCGTCGTGATGAGGCGGGCCTATGGCATGCGCTCGTAGGCCGGCAACGTCAGGAAATCGACGTAGTCGTCGGCCAGCGCTACCCCCGTGAACAGCGACGTCGCCTGTTCATACTGGCTCTCGTCAAACGCGGGGCCAAGCTGGATCTGAATCTTGGCGAGCTCCTCGACAACGATCTGCTCGACGAGTTCTCTCGTCACCGTCGGGCCCTCGGCGAGCGCGATGTCGTTGTGGAGCCACTGCCAGATCTGCGACCTCGAGATTTCTGCCGTCGCCGCATCCTCCATCAGATTGAAAATGGCAACGGCGCCGTTGCCGCCCAGCCAATTGGCCAGGTATTGCAGGCCGACGCTGACGTCATTGCGCAGCCCTGCTTCGGTGATGGCGCCGGGCGTCTTGTCGATGGCGAGCAGTTCGGCTGCAGTGACGTGCACGTCATCGCGCTGCTTGCCGAGCTGATTTGGCTTGTCGCCAAGTACGCCGTCGAAGACCTCGCGGCACAGCGACACGAGATCAGGGTGGGCGACCCACGAGCCGTCGAAGCCGTCCTGCGACTCACGTGTCTTGTCGTCACGGACCTTAGCCAGTGCTGTGGCCGTCACCTCGGGATCGCGGCGGTTCGGAATGAACGCCGCCATTCCGCCCATGGCGTGCGCGCCCCTGGCGTGGCATGTCTTCACCAGCAGCTCTGTGTAGGCGCGCATGAACGGCGCCGTCATGGTCACCGCGTTCCGGTCGGGCAGGACGAACTCGCGGCCCCTGGTCCGGAACTTCTTGATGATGCTGAACTGGTAATCCCACCGACCGGCGTTCAGGCCGGCGCTGTGATCCCGCAGCTCATAGAGGATCTCGTCCATCTCGAACGCGGCCGGGATCGTCTCGATCAGCACGGTCGCGCGGATGGTGCCCTGTGGGATACCAAGCGCGTCCTGGGCGAGCACGAAGGCGTCATTCCAGAGCCTGGCCTCCAGATGACTCTCCATCTTGGCCAGGTAGAAGTACGGTCCCTTGCCCTTCTCGAGCTGGCGCCGCGCGCAGTGAGTGAAATACAACGCGAAGTCGACAAGACTGCCTGATGCGCGCTCCCCGTCGATCAGCAGATGCTTCTCCGGAAGGTGCCAGGCACGCGGGCGCACCACGATAGTGGCTAGTTCATCATCGGGTCGGAGCTGGTAGGACTTGCCCTCCTCGCTAGCGAAATCGATCTTGCGGTCCAGCGCGTCCTTGAGGTTCAGCTGCCCGGTGATCATGTTGTCCCAGAGCGGTGTGTTGGCGTCCTCGAAATCGGCCAGCCACACCTTGGCGCCGGAGTTCAGCGCGTTGATTGTCATTTTCTTTTCAGTGGGGCCGGTGATCTCGACGCGCCGGTCGATCAGGCCGGGCGCCGGGGGCGCCACACGCCAGGATGTATCGCTACGGATGGCCTCCGTGCTGGTCAGGAAGTTGAGCGTGCCACCGGCCGAGAGCTCGTCCTGGCGCCGAACACGCGCTTCGAGTAGTTCGCGGCGGCGCTGGCCCAGTTCGCGGTGCAGCACGCCCACCAGGTCCATCGCTTCGGGAGTCAGGATCTCGTCGTACCGGCTGCCCGAAGGGCCGGCAATCTCCACGCCACTCGACATCGCGCGCTCCTCACTGCCGGGGCCGCCCCGGCCGTCGGCCGATTACCAGAAGGTAACCCATGCAGTCGGACGGCACACTACCTGGCACAGCCCCGAGCGGCGGGGGCTGGCGGCCGGGCTGAACCAGCCACCAGCGTGTCCTGGCCGGCGGGGGATTGGTCTCTTGCGGCGGCCGTGGCACGCGACGTCCCTGATCCCGCGCCGGCCCAGCGGGCACATCTCGCGGCCCGCGGGTGTTAATGAGATGAGGATGTATACGCGCCATGGCACTATCGGGGTCAGCGCTCGCTGCAAGCGAACGCTCGCGAAGCCTGGCGCACTTACCAGTATTTACCGGGATTACGGGCTTTTCACGGCCCAATAGAGGTGGCATGACCGCGCAATCGCACGACAATCACAACGATCGGCTTTGGGATGCCCGCGCCGAAACCGATGACGGACAGCTGGATCTTGAGGAACGCCACGCGCTCCGTCGGGTAGCCGGGCTGTCAACCGAGCTCGAGGACATCAGCGAGGTTGAGTACCGGGCCCTTCGGCTCGAGCGGGTTGTCCTCATGGGCGTCTGGACCGAGGGCACCCTGGCCATGGCGGAGAACTCGCTTCGGGAGCTCTCCCGTCTCGCCGAGACCGCCGGATCGGAGGTGCTGGACGCGCTTGTCCAGCGCCGCGGCCGCCCGGACGCGGCGACGTATGTCGGGGCCGGCAAAGCCAGAGAGCTCGCCGAGATCGTGGTGGCTCACGGCGCCGACACCGTCATCTGCGATGGCGAGCTCACGCCTGGCCAGCTGCGGAGCCTAGAGGGCACGGTCAAGGTCAAGGTGGTCGACCGGACTGCGCTGATCCTCGACATCTTCGCGCAGCATGCCCGCAGCAAGGAAGGCAAGGCGCAGGTTGAGCTTGCCCAGCTCCAGTACTTGCTGCCGCGCCTGCGCGGCTGGGGCGAGTCGCTGTCCCGGCAGACTGGCGGCCGCGCAGGGGGCGGTGGCGGCATCGGTACGCGCGGACCTGGCGAGACGAAGATCGAGACGGACCGGCGCCGGATCCGATCGCGGATTTCCAGGTTGCGCCGCGAGATCGCCGAGATGTCTGTCGGCCGCGAGGTGCAGCGCGGTCAGCGCCGGCGCCACTCGGTGCCATCGGTGGCGATCGCCGGATACACAAACGCGGGCAAGTCAAGCCTGCTGAATCGCCTGACCGGGGCGCAGGTCCTCGTCGATGACTCACTGTTCGCCACGCTGGACCCGGCAGTGCGCAAAGCCAAGACACCGGCCGGCTGGCCGTACACGCTGACCGACACCGTCGGGTTCGTCCGGCACCTGCCGCATCAGCTGGTTGACGCCTTCCGTTCCACGCTCGAAGAGGTGGCCGACGCCGATCTCATCCTGCACGTGGTCGATGGCTCTGATCCCGATCCCCGGTCCCAGCTCGCCGCAGTGCGCGAGGTGCTCGCCGAGATCGGGGCAGGCGAGGTGCCGGAGCTGGTCGTGATCAACAAGGCCGACAGCAGCGATCCGATCGAGGTCGAGGGCTTGCAACTTGCCGAGCGCCAGTCGGTCGTGGTGTCGGCGTGGACAGGCGATGGCATCGACAAGCTGGAGGCGGAGATCGAGCGCCTGCTCCCGCGCCAGTGCCGCGAGGTCAGCGTCGTCATCCCGTATGACCGCGGTGATCTGCTGTCACGGGCGCACGACGAGGGCGAGGTGCTCACGATCGAGCACGGCGGCAACGGGACCGAGCTCACGGCCAAGGTGCCCCTCGGCCTGGCGGCTGAACTCGACAGGTTCGTCCAGGTGAATACGGCGCGATAGATCGCGGCCGCGTTGCCAGAACGCGGCCGACAGCCGGATGCCGTCCACGGCCTGCTCTATATCGCGCAATTTACTCTGCAATTGCGTGACGCACTGCAATCCGGCTCGCTAAGTTTTGTCCGCAGCTAACCAAAGTGGATCTGCCAGCGTTATCGGTGAGCGCCAAGATAACCGGGCAGTTGTGCTGCGGCCGCCTCTCCTGCGCGCACGTACTGGACGATCGCCACGCGTCTACTGGCTCGGAGGCGCTGTCTCTAGCGTCTTACCTGCGACAACGCCGACCCGTCTAATCGCGACCCCGCCTCGAGCCCGGCTGGCACATCGCGGAGAGCGGCCTGCGCCGCAACTGCTGCGGCCGGGCTTTGACCGACCAGTTAGCACGCAGTACTGGGCGCGTCGCCGCAATGCGTGAGGCGTGGCTGCCATTAAGATGACGGTCTCGCGGCAAAATCAGTCTGCGTGTGCCGCTGCCGAATCAGCCCTTTACAGCCTTCCACTTGTGCAATACCGTGACTAAACCGATATGTTAGTGTGTCGCGACTAGGCCAGCCTTTTGGCTAGTGCCGGGCGTGATCTGTTCGCCTGGCTCTTGCCAGTGTCGTCGCTGATCCTGTCGACGCTGCACCGTCCAGGCTCACTGTCGAGGCTCGCTGTCCACCCTGAATCCGACGTTCGGTAAGAGAGGCCGCATGGTTGCCCGGTTGTCCGTGCACCCCCGTTGTCCTCGGCTGGGCGGTGCGACGTGACGGTCCGACTGCTGACCAACATCGGCAGGCTCTGGACCGGTTCTGAGGTCTGGAGCAACGCCGCGATCTTGTCCCAGGACGACCGCATCGCTTGGGTCGGGCCAGCCTCAGAGTTGCCGACCAGCATCCCCGGCGTCGTCCACAACATTGTCGATGTTGATCACGTGGAGAACCTTGGCGGGGCGCTCGTAACTCCTGGCCTGATCGACGCCCACAGCCACCCCGTTTACGCCGGGAACCGATGGGCTGAGCTAGCCATGCGATCGGGCGGCTCGTCGGCCAGCGAGATCATGGCGGCTGGCGGCGGCGACGCCTCTACCGTGACGATCACCAGGGGCACCGACCCCTGGACCTTGTGCAGCGGCGTCCGTGAGCGGCTGCGCAGCTGGGTGCTCAGCGGCACCACGACCGTTGAGGCTAAGACGGGCTACCACCTGACCAGGGACGGCGAGCTTGCCGATGTCCGCCTGCTGCGGTCATTGGAGAAGGAGCCGGGCATGCCACGCGTGCATGCCACGTTCCTGGCTGCGAACGCCGTGCCGCCTGAGTTCTTCGGCCGCCGCAACGACTACGTCGACGCGGTCGGCAGTTGGTGCGCCGACGCTGCCGCGGCGGGCGCGGACAGCGTCGACGTCTGCTGCGACGAAGGCAGGTTCACTGCTCGCGAAGCAAGGTGGATCCTCAACGCCGGTCGCCAGGCCGGGTTGCTGCCCCGCCTGCACGCCTGCGGCGACGGACGCAACGGCGCGCAACTGGCAGCCGAGCTCGGCTGCGCGTCCGCTGATCTGCTGGGCGGGGCCAGCGACGAGGACGTGACCGCGCTGGCGCGAGCTGGCGTCGCGGCGGTGCTCTGCCCGGCGACATCGTCAGACTCGCGGAGCTTGCCGCCAGTCCGGGCACTGCTCGACAAGGGCGTCTCCGTGGCACTCGGATCCGGCCACTCGCCCGGCGGGAACGGCATCACCTCGATGACGCTCGTTATCAGCCTCGCCGTCTCGATGTTCGGGATGAGCGTGACTGAGGCGCTGCGCGCCGCGACAGTCGGCGGGGCGCAGGCGCTACGCGCAGCCGACCGCGGAATGATGGCGCGCGGCAAGCTTGTCGACCTCGTCGCCTGGGACGCGGACCACGAGGGGGCCTTTGCCTGGTCATACGGCATGAAGCCGGTCCGGGTCTGGCGCGGCGGCGAATCCCTGCTCGGCTAGCCCTCCCCTCGCGGCGCCGGGCGTCCCGTTCACTGCGCGGTTCGTGGCATGCTGCCTTCATGGCTTCTGCTCCTGGCCGCGCCGGCAACGTCGCAGCGCCAGTGACCGTCATCGTCGGCGACGAAGAATTGCTCGTGGACCGGGCTGTGACCGCAGCCGTAGCGCTCGCATCCGGCCGGAACGCGGACGCCTCACCCACTCCGGGCGACACAGCCACTCCGGCCGACACAGCCACTCCGGGCGACCCGCTCACTCGGGCCGACACAGGCACTCCGGCCGACGCACCCAACCGGGCCGAGACAGTCGCCGCCAGCTACGGCGGCGGCATTGACGTGCATGAGGTCGCGGCCCTCGGCCTTGCCGCCGGCGAGCTGTCGAACCTGACCGCGCCGTCCCTCTTCGGCGGCGGCTGCATCGTCATCGTCAGATCCGCGCAGGACGCTGGCAAGGACGTCAGCGTCGAGCTGACGAGACTGGCCAAGTCCTCGGCGCCCGATGTGTTCCTCGTCATCACCCACGCCGGCGGTGCCAAGAACAAGGCGCTACTCAGCGACCTGCTGAGTGCCGGAGCGCGCCGGGTGGACTGCCCCAGCATCAAGCGCTTCGCCGATCGGATGGACTTCTTGCGGGCCGAGTTCCGCCAGGCTGGCCGAAAGGCAGACGATGCGGGCCTCCGCGCACTGCTTGACGCCGTCGGCAACGACTTGCGTGATCTGGCAGCTGCATGCAGCCAGCTGGCGGCGGACACCACCGGCGTCATCAACCAGGCCGCGGTCGCGCGCTATTACCACGGCCGGGCCGAGGCGACCGGATTCTCGGTGGCCGACAAGGCCTGCGAAGGAAGTCTCGCCGATGCGCTCGAGCAGCTTCGCTGGGCGCTGGACACCGGGACGTCGCCGGTCCTCATCACGAGCGCGCTGGCATCCGGCCTGCGGACGCTTGGCCTCGTCGGCTCAGTCGGCCGCGGTCTCAGCCCGAACGCACTCGCCGCCGACCTCGGCATGCCGCCATGGAAGATCGACAAGGCGCGACAGCAAGTGCGCGGCTGGACGTCCGCCGGCCTCGCCAGGGCGCACGCCGCCGTCGCCGAGGCGGACGCACAGGTCAAGGGCGAAGCAGCGAGCGCCGGCTACGCGCTCGAGAGAGCAATCACGACGATCGTGGAGTGCCGGAGCTCCAGTTAGTCTCGGCGGCTCGGATTTGCAGCGCTTTGCGCCATCCCGGACAGGCCGCGATGCCCCGCCGGACACGCGGCGAGCCCTGCCACGGTGGCTGTGTCAGCACGTTTCACGGCTGCGGTGCGGTGCGCCCGAAACGGGCAAGTCGGGCGCAGAACTGCACGTCCGCCGTGAAATGTGCAAGTTGATCATGGAAGCCGACAACTTGAGAGCCCGAAATGTCACGAACAGCCCAGTTCCGAGGATTGGGGCGTGCCGACAGCGCCGCCGTCTGACCACACGAAACGGTCCGACGGCAGTACTGCCGTCCCGCCCTCGCCGTGTATGCACGAGGATCACCGCCATCCGGCCCGCCTTGAGCTGACGAATCACCTAAATCACCCGCATCATCGCGGTGACCAACTGCGCTCGCGGATGTCGAGTCGGTGGTCGGTCCGTTTCGCGACGACCGAGCGCCGGCTCGATAGCCGGGAGCTGCCAGTTACCGGCCAGAGTGCATCGTAGTGACGTCGATCGTCGTAGTGATCTCGACGGCGCTCGCTAGGCGGCGGTCATGCGTCACCAGGATCAGCGTGCAGGAATAGCCGGCGAGCGCCTGCTCTAGCTGCTCGATGGCTTCGATATCGAGATGGTTGGTCGGCTCATCCAGGACCAGGAAGTTGACGCCGCGCGCCTGGAGGAGCGCCAGGCCCGCCCTCGTGCGCTCACCAGGCGACAGCGCATTCGCGGACCGTAGCGCCGCGTCGCCGCGCAACCGGAACTTGGCCAGCAGTGTGCGCGCCTCCTCCCGGCTGAGCCCGGCCGCTGACCTAACGACCTCGACCACGGGCGTGTCCGTGGCGAATTCGCGCCGAGTCTGGTCGAGTTCGCCGATCACCACGCTTGGCCCCGCGTATCGCTGGCCTGCGGACAGCGGCGCCCTCCCCAGCAGTGCGTCGACCAACGTGGTCTTGCCTGACCCGTTGGGGCCAGTGATCCGGATCTTGTCGGTCGGCCCGACGGTGAGGCTGACCGGTCCGAGCGTCACGTCGCCGCGGCTGATGACAGCCCCGGTCAGGGCAACCGCGACGTCGCCAGCCCGTCTCGCCTCGGCGATCTCGAGCCGCAATTGCCAGGCCTCGCGCACCTCGTCGGGCGCGTCCTTGTCGAGCCTCGCGATCGCCTTGTCGGCCTTGGCCGCGCCGCTGCCCGTCTGCTGCGCCCTCGCGATCCTGAACGCCTTGATGTGCTTGTCCGGATCGGACTGATAGCGCGGGTTGGCCGCGCGCTGCGCCCCGGACCTTGCCCACTGCCGCTGCTGCCGCGCTGTCTCGGTGAGCTGATGGCGCTCGGACTCATAGACGGCGTACGCGTCGACTGCGCGCCGCCGGGCCAGGTCGCGTTCGGCGACGTAGGCGTCCCAGCCGCCGGAGAACATCGTTCCGTGCCGGGTGAACTCATCGAGTTCCAGGATCTGGCTGGCGACCGCGGCCAGCAGCGCCCGGTCATGACTGACGAGCGCGAGCCCCGCTTTGCTGGTTTTCAGGCGCATCTCCAGCAAGGCCAGCCCGGCGTCGTCGAGATCGTTGGTCGGCTCGTCGAGCAGCAGGATGTCCGGCTGGGCTAGGAGCACGGCTGCGAGCCCGAGCCGCGCTTTCTGGCCGCCGGAGAGCTCGGCCACGTTCCGGTCCAGAAGGGTGTTGCCAAGCCGCAGCTGGGCGGTGACCTGCGCCATGCGTTCAGGCAGGTCGGCACCGCCGAGCGCGAGCCAGCGCTGGAGCGCGGCGTCGTACGCATCATCGGCGCCGGCATCGCCGCGCTCAAGGGCCGACAGCGAGCAATCCAGGTCAGCCTGCGCGGCGGCTACTTGCGTTCGCCTGGCCAGGTGCTCGGCCAGTGACTCGCCGGGCCGGATATCGGGTTCCTGGGCGAGCCTCAGCACCGTGGTGCCCGCTGGTGACCTGGTCACGGCGCCGGCATCCGGCTCAAGGTCGCCCGCGAGGACCTTGAGCAGGGTCGACTTGCCGACCCCGTTCGGCGCGATGATTCCGGTGCGATCCCCGGCGCCGATGCTAAGGCTGACGCCGTCCAGCACGATGAGGCTGCCGAAGGAAACGCTGACGTTCGAGGCAGTGAGCCTGGACATCGAAACTCCCAAGATCACGGCCAGCCGCTGGTCCGGCCGTGCGCTATGCCCAGGGTCACCCGCGAGGGGCGAGCTCAAGCCTTGCCGGCGAGCTCGCCGCCGAGTCTTGCGAGAGCCTAGGCGCTCTTGAGCTGCTCAGCCCGCTTGGCGATCGCGGACTTGCGATTGGCAGCCTGGTTCTTGTGGATGACGCCCTTGCTCGCAGCCTTGTCCAGCTTGATGGACGCGGCTCGCATCGCGGTCTGCACGGCCTCTGCATCGCCGGCGTCGGCAGCCTCGCGGAACTTGCGCACGGACGTCTTCAGCTCGGACTTGACCGCCTTGTTGCGGAGCCGAGCCTTCTCGTTTTGCTTGTTGCGCTTGATCTGGGACTTGATGTTTGCCACGCGAATGCCTCGCTACGGTTGGTCTAGGTGGTCTGGTGCCGGCACGAGCCGCAATCTCAGCGGTCCACGGCGTCGCGCCCCGTACCACAGATACACAGCGGCAAACGCGGGCATGCTGGCAGCCAGTAGGTAAGGATAGCCGAGATCCGCCCGGCTGCTCAAACCAGTTCCGGCGCGGGACCTCGACGGTAGCCCCGCCGCACGCTGGTGGCCAGGGCACCTGGCCCGGCGTGCAACGATAGACCCGCTTGCTTAAGCGACTCCAACTACCTTGCGGATGCCCTGTGTCGACAACGCCCGAACAGCAGATGAAGCAGCTGTCCGCGCCTGAGCCTGGCCGGACGCCCCAGCCGGTCATCCGCAATTTCTGCATTATCGCCCACATTGACCACGGCAAGTCCACCCTCGCCGACCGGATGCTCCAGCTCACGGGCGTGGTCGACGATCGATCGATGCGGGCGCAATACCTGGACCGGATGGATATCGAGCGCGAGCGTGGCATCACGATCAAGAGCCAGGCCGTCAGGCTGCCGTGGCGCGGCGAGGACGGCACTCAGTATGTGCTCAACCTGATCGACACCCCGGGCCACGTGGACTTCACCTACGAGGTGTCCAGGTCGCTGGCGGCCTGCGAGGGCGCAATCCTGCTTGTCGACGCCGCTCAGGGCATCGAGGCGCAGACGCTGGCGAACCTCTACCTGGCTCTGGGGGCCGACCTCCACCTGATCCCCGTGCTGAACAAGATCGACCTGCCCGCGGCCCAGCCCGATAAGTACGCAGCCGAGCTGGCGAACATCATCGGCTGCGACCCCGCCGACGTCCTGCGGGTCTCGGCCAAGACCGGCGAGGGCGTCGCTGAGCTGCTGAACGCCGTCGTTGACCAGGTGCCACCTCCCGCGGGCGAGCTGGATGCCCCGGCCAGGGCGCTCATCTTCGACTCCGTCTACGACACCTACCGCGGTGTGATCACTTACGTCCGCGTCATCGACGGCAGGCTGTCCAGGCGCGAGCGCACGCTCATGCTGGTCACCAAGTCCGTGCACGAGACCCTGGAGATCGGAGTGATCTCGCCGGAGCCGGTGCCGTCCGACGGCTTGGCCGCCGGCGAGGTTGGCTACCTCATCACAGGGGTCAAGGACGTCCGGCAGGCCAGGGTCGGCGACACGCTGACTACTCTGGCCAGCCCGGCGACGGAGGCGCTGCCGGGCTACGCCGACCCCAAGCCGATGGTGTTCTCCGGCTTGTATCCCGTTGACGGCGACGATTACCCGGAGCTGCGAGATGCGCTGGACAAGCTCCGGCTGAACGACGCGTCCCTGGTCTACGAGCCAGAAACCTCGACGGCGCTGGGCTTCGGCTTCCGCTGTGGCTTCCTCGGACTGCTGCACATGGAGATCATCAGGGAACGGCTGGAGCGCGAGTTCGACCTCGTGCTGATCTCGACGGCGCCGAACGTCGTCTATCGCGTCGTTCTGGAGTCCGGCAAGGAGATGACCGTCACCAACCCGAGTGAGTTCCCCGACGGGAAGGTGGGTCAGATCTTCGAGCCGGTGGTCCGGGCGACGATCCTGGCGCCGTCGGACTACGTCGGCGCGATCATGGAACTGTGCCAGAACCGCCGCGGCGTCCTGCTCGGCATGGACTACCTGTCTGCTGACCGGGTCGAGATCCGGTACACGATGCCGCTAGGCGAGATCATCTTCGACTTCTTCGACCAGCTCAAGTCCCGCACTCGCGGTTACGCCTCGCTCGACTACGAGCGCGCTGGCGAGCAGGAATCTGACTTGGTGAAGGTCGACATCCTGCTCCAGGGCGTACCCGTCGACGCATTCAGCCAGATCGTGCACACCGACAAGGCGCGCGATTACGGCCTGAGCATGACGGCCAAGCTCAAGGAACTGATCCCGCGTCAGCAGTTCGAGGTACCGATCCAGGCCGCGATCGGTGCCCGGATCATCGCGCGCGAAAACATCCGCGCCATCCGCAAGGACGTCCTGGCCAAGTGCTACGGCGGTGACATCACCCGCAAGCGCAAGCTGCTGGAGAAGCAGAAGGAAGGCAAGCGAAGGATGAAGGTCATCGGGCGGGTCGAAGTGCCCCAGGAGGCGTTCGTTGCCGCGCTATCGACCGAGCAGGCTTCGGACAAGAAGCGCTCCTAGCCGCTGCCGCTGCCGCTGCCGCTGCCGACGCTCACGCCGATCACGATGACGATGATGATCAGCGCGAAGTAGATAACACCGAGGATGCCGAGCACTAGCCCGGCGATTGCCATGCCGCGCCCGCGCTCGCCGCGCAGCCTGATTTGCTTCAGGGCGATCGCACCGAAAATGATCGCGGGGATGGCTGCCACGATGTTCCCGACCAGGGCCAGGCCAAGCACGAACTGAACGATGCCGAGGACCAGAGCCGTGATAGCGAACGGGTTGTTGCGCACTGGGGCCGGGTTGAAGTACTGCGGCGGATAGCCGTACTGCCCTGGGGGAAACTGGCCGGGCGGGTACTGGCCGGGCGGGTACTGGCCGGGCGGGTACTGGCCCGATGGGTACTGCCCTGGCGCGTACTGGCCGGCCGCTCCAACCGGGTACTGGCCGGCTGCTTCCGGGGCTGGCTGGTACTGGCCGGGTGCCTGATAGGTCGACCCTGGCTGGCTGAACGCGCCGACCTGTCCCGACGCCAGAGTCCATGGGTCGGCAGCGGCTGGGGCAAACCCGCCGGGCGGCGGTACTTGCTGAGTTGCCTGGCCAGGCTCTGGCCCGGGGCTGGTGCCGGACCACGACGACTGCTGAGTGATCTGGCCGGGCCACGGTGCGCCGGGTGGCGGCCCGAACGACGTCGGCTGCTGCACCGCCTGCACAGGCCAGGTGTCCGCCACGTGCTCGGCCCCGGCTGGCTGTGCCCCCGCTGACCCGGCCCCGGCTGACTCGGCGCCCGCTGATACGGCCCAGGCTGACACTGGCGCGGCAGGCTCGTGAACCCACGAATCGGGTGCTGGCTGCGACCAGGAATCAGGCGCCGGCGAACCGTGATCGCTGGGCTGCCCGGAGCTTGCGTCACCTGATGTACTCGCGCCACCCGGTGTATCTGGCGTCATCTGCTCAATCCCTCGGCGGTCGGTGCACCGTCCCACGGCGCCTGCCCAGTATCACCGACAAGTGCAGGACAGCCGTCGCGATGCAACCAGTTGGGTCAGATTCCTAGTTGTTCAGGTTTTCGAGGTTGTTCACGTGCCCCGCGATGCCGTGAAAGAGCACGACCGCGAAGATCAGGAACAAGACCACGAGGACGGTGCCGACGATGCCCAGCGCCAGGCCCGTTATTGCCATACCGCGGCCTTCCTCGCCGGACACCCGAATCTGCTTCAGCGACAACGCACCCAGGACGATGGCGGCGATGCCAGCGAATGGACCTGCGATCAGCTGCCCGATGGCGCAGCAGAGCGCGGCGATCGCCAGCGAGTTGGTCCGCCGACCCAGTGCCTGCGGCCAGCCTGCGCCTACGTGCATGTAAGGACCGGGCCGGCCATACGGGCCGGCCTGGCCGTAGGGGCCTGCCTGGGCATAGGGGCCGGGCTGGCCGAAGGGAGGCGGGGGCGACTGCCAGCCCGGCTGCTGGCCGAACTGATCTTGGCTGGACTGGCCCTGACCGAACTGATCCTGGCCAAACTGGCCCTGAGCGAACTGATCCTGACCAAACTGGCCCTGGCCGGGCTGGTCGCCGAAGCCTGCGCTCATTGCTCCCCCACGTGTTCGTTGGCAGCCAGTATCGACCTACCGCGCAAAAACAGCGAGTAGTTAGCCCGATATGTCGCCAAAGAAGGCGCACACGACGGCCGCCGCCGCGGTGCTCTTATCAGTTCGACGGCGCTGTCGCGGTCAGCTAGCGTCATGAGCATGGCAGGCGCCCGCGTCATCTCGCTGAACCGCGGCCGGACATCCGACCTGATGATCGGCGGCAGGCCGAGCCGCACCGCCATCGACAAGCGGCCCGTCACTGGTTCCGTCCGTGTGCGCCCGCTCGGCCTCGACGGCGACGAAATAGCCGATAAGCAGCACCACGGCGGCGTCGACCAGGCCCTGTACGCCTACGCCAGGGAGGACCTGGACTGGTGGACCGAGCAGCTCGGCCGTGAGCTGCCAAACGGAACCTTCGGGGAGAACGTCACGACCGCCGGGATCGACATCAGCGCGGCGCTGATCGGCGAGACCTGGCAACTGGGCGCCGTCGTCGTGCAGGTGACAGCACCGCGCATCCCGTGCGTGACGTTCAAGTCCTGGCTTGGCGAGCCGCACTGGGTGAAGCGCTTCGCCGCTGCCGGGCGGCCAGGCGCCTATCTCCGGGTACTGACGCCAGGCCTGGCCCAGGCTGGCGATGAGCTGAGTGTTGTCGGCACTCCGAGCCAGGCCGTCACCGTCGCCGAGTCGATGCGCGCGTTCTACGGCGATCGCGACATCATGGCCAGACTGCTCACGGTCCAGGGGCGCGGGGCGAAGTGGGACGAGATCGCCGCGGAAACCCTCAGCAGCGTTTGACTGGCGGGGCGTACTGATCATGGCTGGGCAGCCGCCTGATGGCGAGCCGGTGCCCGCCGACGGCAGTCTGCCGCCGGCGTCGGCCGACCGGCTCGGCCAGGCACCGTTCGGTATATACGTACATGTACCGTTCTGCCAGACCAGGTGCGGTTACTGCGACTTCAACACTTACACGGCCACTGAGCTGGGCACCGGCGCGTCCCGCGAGTCCTATGCGGACCTGGCCATCGCGGAGATTCGGCAGGCGGGACGCGTCCTGGCGGGCCGCTCCGGCCCAGTAGAGACGGTGTTCTTCGGTGGCGGGACGCCGACCCTGCTGCCGCCTGGCGACTTGCTCGCCATCCTGCGCGCGATCGACGCCGAGCTGGGGCTAGCTCCGCACGCCGAGGTGACGACCGAGGCCAACCCCGAGACTGTCGACGAGCCCATGCTGGCGGACCTGCGGGCGGGCGGGTTCACCCGGATCTCGCTGGGCATGCAAAGCGCGGCGCCCCATGTCCTCGCCGTGCTGGATCGCGTGCACAGCCCGGGTCGGCCTGAGCAGTGCGTGGCATGGGCACGAGCCGCGGGCTTCGACCACGTGAGCCTGGACCTGATCTACGGCACGCCCGGCGAGAGCGATGCCGACTGGGCACTCTCGCTAGACAGCGCCTTGGCGGCGGGGCCCGACCACATCTCGGCCTACTCGCTCATCGTGGAAGAGGGCACCAGGCTGGCGGCCAGGATCCGTCGCGGCGAATTGCCCATGCCGGATGACGACGTGCTGGCCGACCGGTACCTGATGGCAGACGACCGGCTCGCTGCGGCCGGCCTGCGCTGGTACGAGGTCTCCAACTGGGCGGCTGATCAGCAGGCGGAGTGCCGGCATAACCAGCTTTACTGGACTGGCGGGGACTGGTGGGGCGTGGGCCCTGGCGCGCACAGCCATGCCGCGGGCACGCGCTGGTGGAATGTCCGCCACCCGGCGGCCTACGCTCAGCGGCTCAGCGCGGGCTTGAGCCCTGGGCAGGCCAGGGAGATCCTGACCGACACGGAGCGGGCAACCGAGCGGATCATGCTGCTGACGCGGCTGGCCGCTGGCTGCCCGGTTTCGGCACTCAGCCTGGCCGGGCGCCGGGCTCTGGCGGACGCAGTAACCGACGGGTTGGCCAGTCGGCGTGCGCTTGACGCCGGATTCGTCCGGCTCACGCGGCAAGGGCGGCTACTGGCGGACGCAGTCATCAGGGGAATCACCGGCTGAGATACCTCAGGAGCTAAAAATCCGTATCAAACGCTATCTGCCAGGAAACGTGCGCATTCACAGCCACCTGGCAGACTGGCTGGTCTGTGCCGGGCTCTGATTTCGGCCATAGACTTGGCACTCAGGACCTAGGAGTGCCAGGGGAGGTGAGCGCGTGCTCGACGACAGGAAACTGGCAGTCTTGCGCGCCATCGTGGAGGACTTCGTCTCCACGAATGAGCCGGTCGGCTCGAAATCCCTAGTGGACCGGCACAACCTCGACGTCTCGCCGGCCACGATCCGCAACGACATGGCCGTCCTGGAGGAGCAAGGCTTCATCGTCCAGCCGCACACGAGTGCCGGGCGCATCCCGACCGACCAGGGGTATCGCCTGTTCGTTGACCGGCTGTCTGGGGTCAAGCCGCTGTCGTTGGCGGAGCGGCGTGCGATCGAGACGTTCCTGGCGGGCGCTTACGACCTGGACGACGTGGTGATGAGGACTGTCCGTCTCCTGGCGCAGCTGACCCGGCAGGTAGCCGTAGTCCAATACCCGTCGCTGACGAAGTCCTCGGTCCGCCACATCGAGCTTGTCCCGCTGACCGACCGTCGGCTGCTGCTGGTACTGATCACCGACACCGGCCGCGTTGAGCAGCGCACAGTGGAGCTGCCGGGTCCGATCGGCGAGGAATCGATCACCCAGCTGCGGGCCGTGCTCAATGCATGCCTCGACGGCCGCAAGCTCGCCGAGGTGGCCACGGTCGTCGCGGAGCTGCCGGAGCGCGTAACCCCGGTGGAACGGCCCAATGCCGCTGCGGTGTTCTCTGTCATCGTGGAGACTCTGGTGGACCGGCACGAGGAGCGCGTCGTTGTCGGTGGTGCGGCAAATCTCACTGCTGCAGACTTCTCTAGGGGATTGCGCGAGGTCCTCGAAGCGTTGGAAGAACAGGTAGTCCTCATGCGCCTGCTCGGCGAGTCGGGTGACCATGCGACGGTGACGGTCCGCATCGGGTCGGAGAATGAGGTGCAAGGACTGCGGAATACCTCGCTGGTCGCGACCGGGTACGGCACCGGCGACCAGTCACTGGCCAGGCTCGGAGTACTCGGACCGACCAGGATGGATTACCCGACGGCGATGGGAGCAGTACGCGCAGTGGCACGTTATGTGGGCATGATCCTGGCGGAGTCCTAGGGATGCCTGTGGCTAACGACTATTACGGGATCCTTGGGGTCCGGCGCGATGCGGGCGCTGACGAGATCAAGAAGGCCTATCGCCGGCTTGCCCGTGAGCTGCACCCTGACGTGAATCCGGATCCGCATCTCCAGGAGCGCTTCAAGGAAGTCACTCAGGCGTATGAGGTCCTCTCGGATCCGGAGAAGCGCCAGATGTACGACCTGGGCGCCGATCCGTTCGCCCGCGGCGCGGCGAACGCCGGCGGCTTCGGCGCGGCCGGGTTCCCGTTCAGCGACCTGATGGATGCCTTCTTCGGCGGCGGCGGAACCGCCCAGCGGGGTCCGCGTAGCCGAGCCCGACGGGGACGCAACGCGACGATCCGCGTCGACCTCGACCTGGCCGAGTGCGCGTTCGGCACGACGAGGGAGCTTGTCGTGGACACGGCCGTCGTGTGCCCCACGTGCTCGGGTGAAGGCTCGGCGCCTGGCACGCACCCGGTCACCTGTGACGTCTGTAACGGGCGTGGTGAGGTCAGCCAGGTCACCAGGTCGTTCATCGGCCAGATGATGACTTCGCGGCAGTGCCCCGGCTGTGGCGGCTTCGGCACCGTCATCCGCAAGCCATGTCCCGAGTGCGACGCTGACGGCCGAGTCCGGACCAGGCGCACTATCAAGGTGCGGATCCCGGCCGGGGTCGAGGACGGTACCCACATCCAGCTGGCCGGCGAGGGCGAGACGGGTCCCGGCGGCGGTCCGCCCGGGGACTTGTTCCTGGAGATCGTGCAGCTCCCGCATCCGATATTCGAGCGCCAGGGGGACGACCTGCACTGCACGGTGACGATCCCGATGGTGGCTGCGGCGCTCGGGGCGTCGCTGTCGGTCGACACCCTGGACGGGCCAGCGGAGCTGGACATCCGGCCGGGCACGCAGTCCGGACAGGCGATCCCGATGGTGGGACAGGGGACCGAGCGACTCAACAGCGCGGGCCGAGGCGACCTGATCATTCACGTCACCGTCGAGACCCCGAGCAAGCTCGAGCCCGAGCAGGAAGAGCTGCTGCGCCAGCTGGCCAAGCTGCGCGGAGAGGAAGCGCCGCCCGGCAAGTTCGCGCCAGGTCAGCAAGGCCTCTTCTCCCGCCTGCGCGATGCCTTCAACGGTCGCTGAGCCGAGGGCTGGTCGGTCCTGACGCCGCCCGTTTTCGTCGCCGCGACGGCTGATCTGACCGGACAGCGCGTCGTGCTGCGCGGCCAGGAAGGTCGGCATGCCAGCACGGTTCGGCGCCTCACTCCCGGCGAGCGGGCCGATGTCACCGACGGTTCGGGCGTGGTGGCGGAGTGCGTCGTGACCGGTGCCAGGCCAGGCGAGCTCGAGCTGGCGGTCGTCGATCGGCGCACCGAGCCGCGGCCGGAGCCACAGGTCGCGGTCATTCAGGCGATACCGAAAGGTGACCGCGGCGAGCTCGCGGTGGAGTTGCTGACCGAGATCGGGACGGACGTCATCCTTCCGTGGGCGGCTGACAGGTGCGTCGCGGTCTGGCGAGGGGACAGGGCGGCCAGATCGCACGCGCGGTGGTGTTCAGCGGCCGAGCAGGCAGCCAAGCAATCCAGGCGAGCGTGGTTTCCTGAGGTGACGGCGCAAGCGGACCTCGGTGGCGTGGTGCGGCGTGTCCAGGCCGCCGCACTCGCGATCGTGCTGGATCCCGAAGGCAGCGAGTCGATCGCTACAGTCGGCGTGCCCGACAGTGGCGAGATCGTGCTCGTCGTCGGCCCGGAGGGCGGTATCACGCCGACGGAGACCGACGCTCTGCTCGGCGCCGGAGCCGTCGCCACCAGGCTCGGACCGACCGTGCTGCGCGCCTCGTCGGCCGGCGTCGTCGCGGCGGGCATCCTGCTCAGCCGCACGGGCCGCTGGGCCTGACCGTCAGGCTAGCTACGCGCGATCGTCACCTTCGTTGAGCCGACCAAAGGTGATGGCCGCCGCGGACGTGCTCCCGTTGGGATGAGCTGACGGACCCGACGGGTTGCGCGCGACCGGCTTCTTGGTCGGGCAGGGCGACGGGGTTGACTTGGCGGTCACCGAATGGTGGCCAGCTGCGTGCCCGACCACTGCCGCTGCCGACTGGCTCGTCGCGGTAATCGCTCCACTTGTCGCCTGGCCCGCTGGCTGTGTGTCCCCCGTGGTCGGTGGCGAGGAGCTATCAGTGACCGTCGGCGACGGAGAAACGGTTTCGCTCGAGGAATCGCTCGGCGTCGGGGTCGGACTCGGGCTCACGATTTGGCCGATCGGCGGCGTCGATGGTCGACGACGACGCTGAGCTCGCGGGCCTAGCTCGCTTGCAGATCGCCGACTTAGTCCTACCCCGCGACGGGCCCACGCCGAGAGCGGATGGGCTCTGAGCGTTAGTACTGCCCGAGGAACCCAGAGCGCCGCCGCTACCGCCGCCGCCGCCGTTGTTGGGCGGCACCTTCGAGCTGCTCGGGAAGATCGCCTGCTGAGCATCGATCGCGACGTAAACGCCTGCGGCGACGATGAAGACTGTCACGCTCAACGCGGCAAGCGGCCGAAGCCAGCCGAGTGATCGCGCCGCCCGGTGGCCTGACATTCCCCGCCTCGGGCCGAAGCGGTCCCACACCAGGCTGACGACATTAAGTAGCCGCTCGCGCCATGAATCCAGTCCCGCCGGAGCGCGCAGTCGCACGTCAGTCCACGCCGCCTCGGCCCACGCGAGCGCGAGCGGCCGCGGTCGTCGCAGCCTGGCCCGGATGTGTTCCAAGCCGTCGGCACGCGGCTCGATGGCGTCAGCGGCGGCATGCAGCGCCCGGCGCAGCATCGCCTCGCGCTCGTTCAGCGTGCTCATGCGTCACGCTCCAGCACGGTGCGGAGCGCTTGCATCGCCCGAGCGGTGTGGCTCTTGACCGCGCCACGGCTGATCTGCATGGCGTCGGCGATCTGCGCTTCGGACATATCGGCGTAGAACCGTAGCACCAGGGCTTCACGCTGCCGTGCCGGGAGGGTGCGCAGGGCCGAAATCACGGCCGATCGCTCAAACAAGGCGATGGCTCCGTGCTCGGCGCTCGGCATGTCTGGCGCTGGCTTGGGAGCGTTCCGGTCGACGACAACGCGGTGCCGGAGCACAGAACGTGAGCGATTCACTACCGACTGCCGCAGATAGGACAGGGCTTTGTCGCTATCCCGCAGGCGGCGCCACCCGCCATGCATCGCGACAAACGAGTCCTGCACAACTTCCTCCGCGGTTCCGACATCACGCACCAGCAGCGCCGCGAGCCGCACCAGCGAGCGGTAGTGAGTGCTGTACAGCTCCGTAACTGCTCGGTCGGCCTCAAGGTCGACCGGAATAGAACCCAGGGCAACATCGGCCACCAGGGTTTCGGTCACGTGAATTGGACGCTCAGCGACGTCCGAAGGTTCACCCGCTGTCATCACGAACTTCGCGATGTTCAGCTAGCAGCCCAGCCTGCTCAGCTACGTCCACTTCCCCCACGCCCATCTGTGCCTTAGCATCAGCGCCCGCGCATGACTCATCCCTGAGCGACGGAAAGCCAGAAACTGGCGAGGCCGCTGCACCAGAGGGGCGGTGCACCGTGGGTTCGCAGTAGAGCAACCATATATGTCAGCGGCGCTGCCAGTACCGAACACGTTAAGATCTCCTGCGTGCCTGAGTGCCTGTTCTGCGGCATTGCCGCCGCCGAGATACCAGCGACCATAGTGTCGAGCAATCCGCGCACGATCGCGTTCCGTGACATTAATCCGCAGGCGCCGACTCACGTCCTTGTAATCCCGCGGGACCACCGCGCGAATCTGGCCGAGCTAGCGGCCGCCGGCGACGGACTGCTGGGCGATCTCGTCGCGCATGCCCACGAGGTAGCTGTCGCCGAGGGCATCGCGGACACCGGCTACCGGGTTGTCTTCAATACCGGCCCGCAGGCTGGCCAGACGGTGGCCCACGTGCACGCCCACGTCCTGGGCGGCCGCCCAATGACGTGGCCACCGGGCTGACGTGGCGACCGGGCTGAGATGGCGAGCGCGCTCAGACGGCCAGCGGGCTGAGATGGCCAGCGCGCTCAGACGGCCAGCGCGCTCAGACGGCCAGCGGGCTTAGATGGCCACCGAGCCTGAGCAGCCAGAGCAGCCAGATATCATGGCGAATGGGCCGGCCAGAGGAGTGGGCCGCGGCAGGGAAGGGCCATTGACCGACAATTCGACTGATTCGCGCAGGGGCGGGCAGCCCACCGGCAACGGGACCGAGAACGCGACGACCCGACCGGACGACGCTCGCTCCAACGGCCGGAAGGACAGCGGCGCGCAAGTCCGGATCGTAATCCCGGACGAGCAATCGATGGTCAGCCTGCTTGGCTCTCGGGACGAACTGCTGCGCGTTATCGAGAATGCTGTCAGCGCCGACTTTCACGTCCGCGGGAACGAGATCACGATTACCGGGCCTGCGGCCGAGACCGCGGTAGCATCCCGGCTTTTTGACGAGCTCATCCAGCTAGCCAGCAGTGGTACCCAGCTAACCGCGGACGCCGTCGAGCACAGCATTTCCATGCTGCGCCGGAAGCCCGGCGCTCGCCCGGCCGAAGTTCTTAATCTCGATATCTTGTCCAGTCGCGGCCGGACCATCAGGCCCAAGACGCTCAACCAGAAGCGCTACGTGGACGCGATCGACTCGCACACGATCGTCTTCTCGATCGGCCCGGCCGGTACTGGCAAGACGTACCTGGCTATGGCCAAGGCGGTCAAGGCCCTCCAGGCCAAGGAAGTCAACCGGATCATCCTGACCCGGCCAGCCGTGGAGGCAGGCGAACGGCTCGGTTTCCTGCCCGGCACCCTGTACGAGAAGATCGACCCGTACTTGCGGCCGCTCTACGACGCCCTGCACGACATGGTCGACCCGGACTCGATCCCGCGCTTGACGGCCGCGGGCACGATCGAAATCGCCCCTTTGGCGTATATGCGGGGCAGGACCCTGAATGACTCCTTCATTATTCTGGACGAGGCGCAGAACACCTCGGCCGAGCAGATGAAGATGTTCCTGACCAGGCTGGGATTCGGCTCCAGAATCGTCGTGACCGGCGACGTCACGCAGGTGGACCTGCCCGCCGGCCAGATCAGCGGCCTGCGGATGGTCCAGGACATCCTGGACGGCGTCAATGACGTCTACTTCTCGCGCCTGACCAGTCACGACGTGGTGCGGCACAAGCTGGTGGCCGACATCGTTGATGCGTATGAGAGATATGACGCCAGGCAGGCCGCGGCCGAGCCCGGCCGCCTGCCCGCTGGCCGGCAGCGGCGCGACGGCTACCGCGGCCGGTGACAGTGCGGCCGGCGACGGTGCGGCCGGCAACAGTGCAGCCGGTAAGAGTGCAGCCGGCAACAGTGCAGCCGGCAATAGGCAGCTGACGGGGACCAGATGAGCATCGAGATCGCCAACGAGTCGGGCGTCGAAGTCGACGAGTCGCACCTAGCTGGCCTGGCCCTGCACGTCCTGGACGATATGCGCGTGCACCCACTCGCCGAGCTTTCCGTGCTGCTCGTCGACGAGCCGGCGATGACCGAGCTTCACGTGCGCTGGATGGGCGAGGAAGGCCCCACGGACGTGCTGGCCTTCCCGATGGACGAGCTCAGGCTGCCCCAGCCGGGTGGCACTCACTCCGATCACGCCACGCCCGACCCCGACGCGGCCGAAGTGCTGCTCGGCGATGTGGTGATCTGTCCCCAGGTAGCCGCTGCACAGGCCGCCGAGGCCGATCACGCGGTTCAGGACGAGATCGACTTGCTGTGCGCCCACGGGATCTTGCACCTGCTGGGCTACGACCATGCCGAGCCCGAGGAGCACGCGAAGATGTTCGGCCTGCAGGAGCGCCTGCTCGCGTCCTGGCGGGCCGGCGCCGGGCGCGGCATCCCCGAAGGGCCTGGGTGACAGTCGGTGGGCTGGCTGCTTGTCGCGGCGTTCGCGCTCATGCTGGTGGCGGGCTGGTGTACCAGCGCTGAGACCGCACTGGTGCGCGTGTCCAGGGCGGGCGCGAAGGAGCTTGGCCGCTCAGCCGGCGAAAGCGCCGAGCCGTTGCAGGCGGTGCTGACGGATGCACCGCGTTACCTTTCCGTAGTTCTTCTTATTAGAACCGCAGCCGAGATCAGCGCGGCCGTCCTGGTCACCGCCGTCCTGGTGACCTGGTTGGGCGTGACGTGGAAGGCGTTCCTTATCACGGCCGTGGCGATGACGGCGGCCAGTTACGTGCTGGCCGGGCTGGTCCCGCGCAGTATCGGGCGGCGCTACCCGGTCAAGGTGGCGGCGGCGGCTGCGACCGTGCTGACGCCTGTGATCCGGCTGCTCGGGCCGCTGCCGCGGCTCCTGGCGGCGGCGGGCGCGGCGCTGACTCCCGGCCAGGACCGCCGTGAGCGAGATGGCCACTCGGGTTCCGAAGAAGACCTGCGCGGCCTGGTTGACCTGCTGGAGCAGCGGCAGATCATCGAACCGGGCGAGCGGGCCATGATCCACTCGGTCTTCGAGCTCGGCGACACGATTGTCCGCGAGGTCATGGTCCCGCGCACGGACATGGTGTTCGTGGAACGCCTCAAGACCCTCCGGCAAGGACTCTCACTGGCGCTGCGCAGCGGCTTCTCCCGGATTCCGGTCATTGGCGAGAACCTCGACGACGTCGTGGGCATCGCCTATCTCAAGGACATCATGACCCGCATACACGAGCATCCCGAGGGCGAGGAGGTCGAGACCGTGGAGTCGATCATGCGGCAGGCCACCTTCGCGCCGGAAAGCAAGCCGGTCGACGACCTGCTGCGGGAGATGCAGGCCAGGCACGTCCATATGGCGATCGTGATCGACGAGTACGGCGGGACGGCCGGCCTGGTCACGATCGAGGACATCCTCGAGGAGATTGTCGGCGAGATCGCCGACGAGTACGACCGCGAACGGCCCGCAGTCGAGTGGCTCAGCAAGGACGAGGCTCGCGTCAGCGCGCGGCTGTCAGTGGAGGAGCTTGAAGAACTCTTCGGCGTCACCATCGACGCCGAGGACGTCGAGACCGTCGGCGGCCTGCTCGCGCATCGTCTTGGCAAGGTGCCGATCGCCGGCTCGGTAGCAACCGTGTCCGGCCTGCGGCTTACGGCCGAGAGCCTGGCCGGGCGGCGCAACCGGATCGGCACCGTGACTGTCCAGCGCATCAGCTCTGATGGGCAGCGGGTTACGGTCGGCGAGAGCGCGCACGCAGTCACCGGCGCGACTTCGGAAGGGAACGGGGTCGCTCCCGCCAAGCAGCCGCCGGTTTAGTATCAGCCGTGTGAGCGAGCTAGGGCCAGACGATCCTGACCCGGAAGACATCAAGATCATCACGTTGGCCCGCTCGGCCCGCGCGCGGGTAGCCGCGGCCGAGGGCGCTGCCGTTCGCGACGAGACCGGCCGGACGTACGCCGCCGCGGCCGTCGCCCTGCCATCTCTGCGCCTGTCGGCTTTGCATCTAGCCGTCGCGATGGCCGTCTCGAGCGGCGCGACGAGCCTCGAGGCGGCGGCGCTGGTCAGTGATGGAGGCCAGCCAGACCCCGCGGACATCGCCGCGGTGCGGGAGCTGGGGCCCGACGCCCTGGTGTTCCACGCCGCCCCGGATGGCACAGTGCTGGCTATCCTGCGCCCCTAGCTGGCGTCGGCCGCGGGCCGCTCGCGGCGCCGGGTGCCAGACTTGGCCAGTGCGCGATCACCCACCGCAGCCTGCGGGACCAGGGCCAGCGGCCGCGAGCGGCGGAGCCGCTGCGGTGCTGCTCGGCGCGGCCGCGTGGGGGAGTACCGGCACGGCCGCGCATTTTGCGCCACCCGGCGCTAGCTCGCCGTCGATCGGCGCGGCGAGGATCGCGGTGGGTGGCCTCCTGCTGTTCGCCTTCGCGGTGAGCACCGCCTCGCGGCGGCGCTCGGTCGGTCAGGCTGCTAGCAGGCGGCGCCGCCACGCGCGCGAGCATCGTCCTGGCGGTGGCCGCCGTGGCCGGGTACCAGGTCTGCTTCTTCACCGCGGTCCGGATGACGGGCGTCGCTATCGGCACGGTGGTGGCGATCGGGAGCGCGCCCGTGTTCACTGGCGCGCTGAGCCGGCTGGCTGGCGGTCCGCGGCTCGACCGGCGGTGGATGGCGGCCACAGCGGCCGCGGTCGCTGGGTGCGCGGTGCTGGTGACTGGCGGCCATGCAGCGGGCGTCAGTGCAGGCGGTGTGGGCCTGGCGCTCGCGGCCGGGTTCTGCTACGCGATCTACGCGGTCACGGCATCGCGGCTGATCAGTGCCGGCAACCCGGAAGGGGCCGTGATGGGCCTGCTGTTCGGCGGCGCGGCCGTGCTGCTTTCGCCGGTCCTCGCGGCAGGCTCGTCGGGCTGGCTGCTGAGCGGCCGAGGGATAGCCGTCGCTGTGTATCTCGGTATCGTCACCACGGCGCTGGCCTACTTGTTGTACGGGCGCGGGCTGCGGACGGTATCCGCGCCGGTAGCGGTCACCCTGGGCCTGGCTGAGCCGGTCGTCGCCGCCATCCTGGGGCTCGTGGTGCTCGGTGAGCGGCTGACGATCACGGACATTGTCGGGCTGGCGCTCGTCGGACTGGCCCTAGCGACCCTCGTGGGCGCCCGTGCACCGGCCGCGACGCCTAGCTCGCTTATGGATGCCGAGGTTCCGGGCCACTAGCACCGGTAACTCGGCATCCATCTGATGGGCGGCAGGGATCGGCATGGCGCACGCCGCCAGTTAGGGCACCAGGGCCAGGTAGGGGAGAATTGCCGCGTGGGAACCCCGTCACGCCGACCGCCGGCGCCAGCAGAGCGGGTCAGACGACCAGCTGGGCAGGGCGGCGCTGAGGCGGCGGCTCAGTCGGTCACCGGGATCACGACCCAGTTCAGGTCGGGATTCGCCTGCTTCGCCGGGCGGCCAAACGTCGGCAAGTCCACGCTCATGAACGCGCTGGTCGGCGCGAAGATCGCCATCACGAGCAGCCGGCCGCAGACGACGCGGCGCGCCATCCGCGGCATTGTTCACCGAACGGACGCGCAGCTTGTCATTATCGATACGCCCGGACTGCACCGGCCGCGGACGCTGCTCGGCGAACGGCTCGACAGCCTGGCGCGCTCCACCCTGACCGAGGTCGATGTGATCGGCTTCTGCATCCCCGCGAATGAGCGGATCGGGCCCGGCGACAAGTACCTAGCCGCCGAGCTCGCCGGGCTGGGCAAGACCCCGGTCGTGGCGATCGTCACCAAGACTGACGAGACCTCGCGCGAGCAGGTCGCAGCGCAGCTCGCCGCCGTCGGCGAACTTGGGGACTGGGGCGATATCGTCCCGGTCTCGGCTGTTGCCGGGTTCCAGCTTGACGTCCTGGCGGACGTACTGGTGTCCTATCTGCCGCTGGGTCGGCCCCTTTATCCGGATGGCGACCTTACCGACGAACCCGAGCAGCAGCTCGTCGCCGAGCTGATCCGCGAGGCGATCCTGGAGGGTGTTCGCGACGAGCTGCCGCACTCGATCGCGGTCGTGGTCGAGGAGATGGCTCCGCGGGAGGGCCGTGACGACCTCATCGACGTGCATGCCGTGATGTACGTCGAGCGACCGAGCCAGAAGGCCATAGTGCTCGGCGCCAAGGGCGCCAGGCTTAAGGAAGTCGGCACCACGGCCCGGCGGCAGATCGAGGCTCTGCTGGGCAGCCGGGTCTACCTCGACCTGCGCATCAAGATCGCCAAGGATTGGCAGCGCGACCCGCGTCAGCTGCGCCGCCTCGGCTTCTACGACTGAGCAAACGAAGCCGCCGTAAGGTCGAGCTCCCAGGATCGGTAGACGCCGACTACGGCGAAGCCAAGCTGCTCGTTGATCGAGATCATGTGCGCGTTCGATCCGGCGTTATCGGCGATGAACCGGCGGATGTCCGGCGCTTCTCTCGCGAGCCATTCCAGCATTGCTACCTTGACGAGCACCCCGAGCCGGTGGCCTCTATGCTCCGGCAGGACCGCGGTGATCTGCTGCATTCCCCAGCCCGGTGCGCCAGGGTCGGTACAGATCTGCGTCAGGGCGACGAATTCGCCGCTCCTGGAGTCGTGAGCGGCGGCCGAGTAGAACACGACCCCGTGATCGGCAGCCGTCGCGTCGAGCCGCCTGATGCGCTCGACGTCCCACACTGATGGCTCGACGCCCTCATCGCGAGGCGCGTCCGCCATGGCGGCGTGGACGCGCGCGACGTCGGCGAGATACTCGTCGGGGGTCGACCCTTGCCAGGTCAGCAAGGAGTAGCCGGTGGCGTGCGACACCGCAGCCTCGCGCAGCGTCCTGAGCCTGGCAGGCAGATCTTCGTCGAGTTCGAGAATTCGGGTTAGTTCGGAGATGCCGCCTCGTGCCCCGGCCGACGTGGCGAAGGCCGCACCTGGCGAGCCGTCCCACGCGTAGCCTGTGAGCCTGGTCCGGCCGGCTGCGTGCGCCTGCCGGGCACAGTGAGCAAGGAGCGCGCTGCCCGACCCGGCGCGCCGGCGACTCGGCCGTACGGTCAGGATCACCCTGGCCAAGGTGGGGTTATCGGGCTGCGGCAGCGTCAGCAGATAGCAGCCGACAGCCGCGCCCGCGTCGTCGGTGGCAAGCCAGCACTGTCGCGGGTGGGAATCGTAACCTTTCCCCCACTTGCCGCTGAACGAGCCGAACGACCAGGCCGGCAGGTGCGGCGTATCGACCTGCCAGCTCTCCGCCGCGATGTCGAAGCAGCTGTGCAGCTGCTCGGAGTCGCTGACGCCATCGAATCGGTCGATAAGCATTCGGGCATCTAACCTCGCACGCCGAAGGTGCAGCAATTGATTTACCGGCCGGCCGGGTTGAGTTACCGGCTGGCCAGGTCGAGTTCCCAGTTCCGGTACATCGAGCTCGCCGTGAAGCCGAGCTGCTCGTTGATCGCGACCATATGGCGGTTGGACTCAGCATTCCCGGTCAGAATGTGGCGCACTGTGGGCTCGTGCTCGGCCAGCAGGTCCAGCATCTCGGCCTTCACGAGCAGGCCGAGTCGGTGCCCGCGGTGCGCCGGCAGGACCGCTGTATCCATCTGGAAGCCCCAATCCGGCGTATCTGGCTCGACGAGGATCTGCGTGATGGCCACTAGCCGACCCGTCGCGTCATGCCGGGCCGCAACGGAATAGAACTGCTGGCCGCTGCCGAGGCAGATTCCCTCCAGATCCGTGATCCGCCCGGGATCCGATGCTTCCGGCTCGACGCCCTCGTCCCTGGGCGCATCAGCCATGGCAGCGCTGAGCAGTGCCTGGTCATCCAGAGTGTCCGCCGCGCTCGCCCCGATCCACGACACCAGCGAATATCCAGTCGCGTGCTGGCCGGCCGCCACGCGGAGGCCAGCCAGCCGTTCGGGCAGACCAGCGTCCACGTCGAGCCGCCTGATCACCTCCGCGATGCCGATCGTGGCGCCTGCCGCCGCCGCGAACGCACTGCCAGGCGAATTGTCCTTGGCTTCACTGGCCAGCCGCAAGCGGCCAGCCTGCCGCGCCTGATCCGCGCAGTGCCTAAGGAGCGCACGGCCGGCGCCCGACCGCCTGCGGCCGGGGGCGACCGCCACCGCGCACCAGGCGACGGTCGGGTTCTCCAGCTCCGGCAGGGTCAGCAAGTAGCAGCCGACTGGTTCGCCGGCAGCGTCGACGCCGAGCCAGTCCTTCCGGGGATGCCCGTTAAACCCGCTGGTCCAGCGGTTACGAAAGGACGTCAGCGATCGCACGGGGAGGCCAGGATCGTCCAGCCGCTGCGCCGCCGCCACGATCTCGTAGCAGTTGCCCAGCCGCTCGGCATCGGTAGCCGCGTCGAACCGGTCGATCCGCATTGTTACCGTGCTGGCGCGAGCTTGCGAGCGGCGGCAACGTCCAGCTCGAACGACTGAAAGTAGTCGCTGACCCGGTGGCCGAGGTCAGCGTTGACCGCGACCATGTGCTCATTCGCAACAGCGTTGAACGTCATGATGTGGCGCACCTGCGGCTCAACTTCAGCGAGCCACTCGAGCATCGCGACCTTGACATGCAGGCCCAGGCGGTGGCCTCGGTGCGGCCGGGTCACCGCGGTGATGTCCTGGCGGGCCCAGCCGTCGATGTCCGGATCGATGTTGACCTGCGTGAGCGCCGCCATCTCGCCCGACTCGTCGTGCATGGCGGCTACCTCGTACCAGCGGTCGCCCTCGGCGATCCCGCGTGCCTCCGCGGCCCGCAGCCTGGCGGGATCCCAGCGTTCCGCCTCCATCGATTCCTCGCGCGGGGCGTCCTCCATGGCCGCCTGGAGCGAGCACACCTGGTCGGCCAGCTCGTCGGGAACGGGCCCGGACCACCGGCGCAGCGTGTACCCGACGGCGTGCGCTTTCGCGTCCGCGCGCAGGCCGGGCAGCCGCTCGCGCAGACCAGCCCCGACGTCCAGCACCCGCCGGGCGTCGCGCATTCCGGGCCGGGCGCCGATCGCGATAGCGAAGGCTGCCCCTGGCCCATCCACCCGCGCGTTCGACATCAGCAGCACCCGGCTTGCCAGCTCGGCCTGCTCAGCGGCGTGCCCCACGAGCGCGGTCCCGATGCCCTGGCGTCGTGCGGACAGGGCCACGATGGGGGAGCAGAACGCGCTGGTCCGGTTCTCCATCTCCGGCAGCTCGAGAACGTAACAGCCAACCAGCTCACCGGAATCCGTAGTCGCGAGCCAGGTCTGCTGCGGAACACCCGCCATCCCATGGATCCACCAGCCGCGGAATCCGCCGAATGACTGCACCGGCGCGTTCGGGTCGTCCTCGGGCTGAGCCGCCACCACCATCTGGTAGCAGGCCCATAGCCGGGACTCGTCCGCGGCCGGATCGAACCGCTCGATTCGCACGGCCGACAGCTAATACCGGCGCTGCTCGAGCTGCAACCGAATTAACCGCCGGCAGTCCGGCTTTGCCCGATTGATGCGCCTCCGTGGCTGGCGCATGTGATGATCTGCTCACCCGGGACGATGTCCTAGCAGCAAGCACGACGCCATGGCGGCGGGGGGAGCTGTCGTTGAGTCTGATCGGTATTCGCTTCTGCTTCAAGACAACTGGGCACGGCACCCTGCACTGCCAGCGCTGCGGCGGCGACCGGCCGTACCAGCAGTGCACCGGACGGCGCTGGTTCCACGTCCTGCAGGTCCCGCTGATTCCGCTGGATCGGGTCGCCGAGCACGTGCAGTGCCGGATCTGCCGGACGCGTTACCGGATCGAAGTGCTCGGCTTGCCGACACTCACCGCCATGCAGGCCGCCCTGCCCGCCGGTTCGCTGGCGGCAATCACGACCATGCTGCGGGCGGGCGATCCGACGAGCGTTCCAGCGCGCAGCCGGGCTATCGACATCATGCGCCAGGCCGGCCTGTCCGGTTATGACGAAGCCGCGCTGACGGCGGACCTAGCGGCAGCGGAGGATCCGGCTGCGGACGTCGCGGCGCCGCTGCGCACGCTGGCCCGGCAGCTGACCATGCCTGCCCCAGAGTGGTTCCTGGCCGACGCGGTCCGGGTGGGACTGGCCGACGGGCTCCTGTCAGACGACGAACGCGGCGCGGTCAGGCTCATCGCCTCCCACCTCGGCATGACGTCGGCCCAGGCGCACGGCGTGATCTGGCTGACCGAGGAAGGCGCCTCGGCCGGCTGACGCCAGCCGCAGGCCAGCTGAGGCCAGCCGCCGCGGCCCGTTGCGCCGGCCAACGCCAGCTAGCGCCACCGGTCGCGTCGGCTGCCTGAGCCGCTGACGTAGGCGAGAATGGGCTGGTGCCCATCTACCGCGACGACGGCATCGTGCTGCGCACCCACAAGCTGGGCGAGGCCGACCGAATCGTCACGGTGCTCGCGCGCAAATCGGGCCGTATCCGCGCGGTCGCCAAGGGTGTGCGGCGCACGAAATCGCGGTTCGGCGCCCGGCTTGAGCCGTTCACTCATGTCGACCTGCTGCTGTATACGGGCCGGTCGCTGGACGTCATCACTCAGGCCGAGACGTTGCGCCCGTACGGGGAGCACCTGGTTGGTGACTATCCCCGGTACACCACAGGAACGGCCATGCTGGAGACCGCCGAAAAGCTCACGCCGGTGGAGAAAGAGCCGTCGATGCGGCAGTTCCTGCTGCTGGTGGGCGGACTGCGGGCGCTGAGCGAGAGCGAGCATGACCCCCGGCTGGTGCTCGACGCGTTCCTGCTGCGGTCGCTGGCCGTGGCCGGCTACGCCCCGGCCCTGACGGAATGCGCCGTCTGCGGAACGACGGCGCGGGAGGCGCAGGCTTCCGGCGGCCTGCGCGCGTTCGGGCTAGCCTCAGGGGGACTGACCTGCCGGAACTGCCGGGTGCCCGGCTCAGCCACCCCGTCGGTAGCGACGGTGGCGCTGATGGACGCGCTCCTGCGCGGTGACTGGGCGGTGGCCGACGCCAGCGAGCGCAGGCACCAGGTAGAGTGCAGCGGCCTGACCGCCGCCTACCTGCAGTGGCACCTGGAGCACTCGATCCGGTCGCTGAAGCACGTGGAGCACGCTTGAGGATCCTGCCGACACCGAGGACCACCAGCCGATGAACCGCCAGCCCGCGCCGCCGTACCCGCATCCGGACGGCGCCCAGCCGCCGAAGATCCCTGGCGAGCTGGTGCCGAGGCACGTCGCGCTCGTGATGGACGGCAACGGCAGGTGGGCCAAGAAACGCGGCCTGCCAAGGACCGAGGGCCACAAGGCGGGGGAGTACGCGCTTTTCGATGTGATCATGGGCGCAATCGAGCTTGGCATCCCGTACTTGTCGGCTTACGCCTTCTCGACGGAGAACTGGCGCCGCTCCCCTGACGAGGTCCGGTTCCTGATGGGCTTCAACCGCGACGTCATCCGTCGCCGCCGCGACCAGCTCAACGAGATGGGCGTTCGGATCCGGTGGGCGGGCCGACGCCAGCGGCTGTGGCGCAGCGTCATCTCCGAGCTCGAGGACGCCGAGCGGATGACAGTCGGGAACTCGGTGCTGACGCTCCAGTTCTGCGTGAACTACGGCGGCCGGGCCGAGATCGCCGACGCGGCCAAGTCCATCGCGATCGACGTCGCCGCCGGCCGGCTGAAGCCAGACAAGGTGGACGAGCGCACCATCAGGCAGTACCTGGACGAGCCGGAGATCCCCGATGTGGACCTGTTCGTGCGATCGTCGGGGGAGCAGCGGACGTCTAACTTCCTGCTGTGGCAATCGGCTTACGCCGAGATGGTGTTCCTGGACACTCTCTTCCCTGACTTCGACCGACGGCACCTGTGGCACGCGTGCGAGATTTACGCCAGCCGCGACCGCCGCTACGGTGGCGCCGAGCCTAATCCGGTCGGTCCGGGACCAGCTTCGGGCGACCCGCTGCTCGGCTAGCGCGCTCGGCCGCAAGCGCGAAGAGGCCGGATGACACAATGGCCAGCATGTCGGCAGGTGAAGGCGACCATCACTCCGGACACGGGGCTACCAGTGCTCCGGAGGGCTCTGCCTTGGAGCACCGGTCCAGGTCGGAGGCATCAGCGACGGTCCGGGGGTCGATCTGGTTCCTGGAGCACATGCAGGACGTGGCCACTGTCGCGGTTGGGATCATTCTGATCGCGCTGGCCGGCGTGGTGCTTGTCTCCGGCATCGTCGACTCTCTGGACGGAAACTACGGCTCGGTTTCGGCAGCGGCTCCTAAGCTGCTCGACAACGTGCTGCTGGTCCTGATCGTTGTCGAGATCGTCTACACGGTGGTGCTGTCGCTACGCGCGCACCGGCTGGTCGCGCAGCCGTTCATTGTGGTCGGGCTGATCGCGGTTATCAGGCGGATACTTTTCGTGTTCACGCCGGGTAGCGGGATCAACGCAAGCCCGTCGGAGCTGGCGATCCTGATCGGGATGGTGGCCGTGTTCGTCGCCAGCCTCATCGCGGTGAACCACTTCGAGAAGAGTGGTCAGGACTGAGCTAGCGGTTGGTGTGCCCACCTGGCGGGCTAGCGGGAAGCCTGGTATCCAGCTACCGCGAGCACGACGGCGATCGCGATTATCCGGCCTAGTCGGCCGTTGGCGGACAGTCGGGGCCAGGAGAGGGTGGCCAGCCAGCCAAGCACGGCCGCGACACCGCAGAGCGCGACGGCGCCGCCCGGGCCGCGGACGGCCAGCCCGGCGATCAAGAGGGCGACCAGCACCAGGGGCGCCACCCACGTCGGCAACTGGTGGAGGAACAGCAGGGGCCTGGCGCTGCGGCGCTCGGCCGCCTGCCGGGCCGGAGTTGCCCCCGGCGTGTACAGGCTGTCACCCTTCGGCAGGGGCCGTATCCGCTGCCTCGCCGGCCGGTTGCTCACGCCAGTGGTCCCTTCAGCCGTTTCTACGGGGCCGCCACTCCAAGCTGAGCAGTGGCTCCCGCCCAGGTTACCGCCGGTTACCGTGCGGTTGTCCCCGGCGCGGTCACGGAAAGTCACGCGACGGGCCGGTCGGGCTACCGCTAAGCTGGCAGCACCGCCGCCCCCTTTCGCCGGGCTTCGCGCACGTCAACCGCAGGCCGCCGACCGCCAGCCGGATGGAGAAGAAGATGGCACGACGCAGCGATCGCATGGAAACCATCGTGAGCTTGTCCAAGCGACGGGGCATCGTGTTCCCGTCGAGCGAGATCTATGGTGGCCTGCGAGCCGCCTGGGACTACGGGCCACTGGGCGTCGAGATCAAGAACAACATCAAGCGGCACTGGTGGCGCTCGATGGTGCAGGTCCGCGACGACATCGTCGGCCTGGACTCCAGCGTCATTCTGGCGCCGGAAGTCTGGCAGGCGAGCGGCCATGTGACCAAGTTCACCGACCCGCTGACCGAGTGCCAGTCCTGTCACTACAGATACCGGGCTGACCAGCTGATCGAGGCCTACGAGGATAAGCATGGCCACGCACCCGAGAATGGCCTCGCCGACCTAGCGTGCCCGCACTGCGGCACGAAAGGCGCGTTCACTGAGCCGCGCAACTTCAACGGGATGCTGCGGACCTATCTGGGCGCAACCGAGGACGAGTCGGGCCTGGCCTACCTGCGCCCCGAGACTGCTCAGGGCATCTTCATCAACTACAAGAACGTGTTCCAGACCTCGCGCAAGAAGCTGCCGTTCGGCATCGGCCAGATCGGCAAGTCCTTCCGCAACGAGATCACACCGGGCAACTTCATCTTCCGGACCCGCGAGTTCGAGCAGATGGAGATGGAGTTCTTCGTCAAGCCGGGGACGGACGAGGAGTGGCACGAGTACTGGATCGACGCCAGGGAGGCCTGGTTCCGCGACCTCGGCGTCAGCACGGATAACTTGCGCCGGTACGAGCACCCGCAGGACAAGCTGTCGCACTACTCGAAGCGGACCGTCGATCTTGAGTACCGATTCGACTTCCCCGGCAGCGAGTGGGGAGAGCTTGAAGGCATCGCCAACCGCTTCGATTACGACCTGAGCACCCACGCGAAGGCTTCCGGGCAGGACATGTCGTACCTGGACCCGGAGACCAGCGAGCGTTACGTCCCGTACGTGATCGAGCCGGCGGTGGGCGTCGACAGGTCCATGCTCGCGTTCCTGCTGGAGGCCTACACCGAGGACGAGGCGCCAGACGCCAAGGGCAACATGGAGAAGCGCACTGTGCTTCGGCTTGACTACCGGCTCGCGCCTGTCAAGGTCGCGGTCCTGCCTCTGTCACGCAACGCTGACCTCTCGCCGAAGGCCAGGGACGTCGCCGCTGCGCTGCGGCAGCACTGGAACTGCGATTTCGACGACGCGAGCGCCATCGGCCGCCGCTACCGTCGGCAGGACGAGATCGGCACGCCGTTCTGCGTAACGATCGACTTCGAATCGCTGCAGGACGAGGCCGTGACAGTCCGGGAGCGTGACTCGATGAGGCAGGAGCGCATCGGCATCACCAGCCTGGTCCCGTATCTGTCGGACCGCCTGTCCGGCTGCTGAGGCGCAGTTTCGCTCAGCTCTGCGGCTGGCGCGCGTGCTTCCCACACGTCCACACGTAGCCCTGCGGCACTGTGGCCGTGTAGTGCCTGATGCCGACGTGGTAGCGAAGCACGATCGCGGTCAGCACGGCACAGCTTGCGGCAGGTGGTCCGGCCAGTTCGATGACCACCGCCGGGCCGCCGCGGTTCCCCGGCGTCGTGTTCGCGTGGGCCGCGACAGCGAAGCCCGGCACGGCCGCGAATGGTGGCCGAGCACACGCGGCGAGGCCGCTCATCACGGTGTAGACGCAACCGTAATTGCTATGGCGCGCGACGCGGACGCTCAGGACCCGCGCTGGCGTGTAGCCCTCCGCCGAGCTAACGGTGATGCCGTCGATCACCGCGGTGGATCCGCCGGCGTTGACGAGCGTCGCTACGTAGGTCGTCGGCTGCGTGGTCGACAAGCCGAATCGCCCGTCAACCGACGGGACGCCGAGCGGGCCGTTCCCCAAGCCGACCGGACCAAGGAGCAGGAAGACCACGACCAGCAGCGAGACCGCGACCGATGCGACGATCACTCGTCGGCGGAGTTTGTGGGCGGTGAGCACGAGGCGAGCGTAATGTGGCCGGCTCGACGGCGCTACGGGGTGATCGCAGCGAGGACTTTGGCGAGCACGTCGTCGCCTGCGGCTCCGTCGGGCAGGCGCGGACAGCGGCGGTAGATCTCGGCGGCGGCCTGGTGGAATCCGTCCGGCAGGCCGGCGGCGGCCATGGACTGAGCGATCTCCTCCATCTCCCCGATCCAGCGCCAGCCTTTCGCGGTGCCGGCCTCCGCCGCCCGCTCGGACCGGGCCGCGAGCTGGGGCTGCGATAGCGCCCACTCCGCCAGGAGCGACTCCTCGACGCCTTCGGCCCTGGCTAGGGCCCTGGCGCCTAGAAGCAGGGCGGCGGTCCCCTTGGTCCAGGCCGCGTAGGCCATCTTGACTGCGGAAGCGGCCGTGGCCGGTCCGGGAACGATCAGCGGATCGAGCCCCGTTCCCTTAAAAAGGTCTTGAATCTCTGCTGCCTGCCCACCTGAGAGGTACAGCCGGGTCGTGCCTGCCGAAACTGGGGGCGGCCCGATGATGCCGCCATCGACGTATCTGCCGCCGTTGCCCGTGATCAGCTGGGCAACTTCCCTCGCGGTCCCGGGCGCGATCGCGTTGGCGTCGAGGTACAGGCCAGTGAAACCGTGCACGGCCCAGGCCACATCGAGAGCCGCGTGCGGCGGGCAGATCGACAAGATGATGCGTGCCTGATCAGCGACCTGCCGGGGGGTGCCGGCGTCCGTTAGGCCCGCTGCGGCGGCCCGTTTTGCCGTCTGGGCGCTCCGGCCTTCGGAGGCCCACAGCACCGTGTGGCCGCGCCTGGTGAGGCGCTGGCCGACCGCCGCACCCATCTCGCCGGGGTTGAGAAGGCCAATGATCGCTTGGTCCGTCATGGCTGCCATTGTCGCTGACGGCAAACATGTTCGCTCCACGTCGGGTGACCGTCGTACCAGCAGCAGCCAGGGGTCGATAGGCTCGGAATCGAGGGCCGCCAGGCCGCAGGAACACAGAGCCGCGTGCTGCCAAGGCGATTGCGCCGGGCGGGCGGCAATCTCGAGGAGTGCAAAGCAGTGCACAAGCTCGTCTACGACTTCACCGAGGGCAACAAGGACCTGAAGGACCTGCTGGGCGGCAAGGGCGCCAACCTGGCGGAGATGACCAACCTGGGCCTGCCCGTTCCCCCTGGTTTCATCATCACAACCGACGCCTGCCGTTATTACCTGGAGCAGGGCACAGTGCCCGAGAGCCTCGCCGCCGAGGTCACCGGGCACCTGACCGAGCTCGAGCAGAAGATGGGCCGCAAGCTCGGCGACCACGCTGACCCGCTGCTGGTCAGCGTCAGGTCCGGGGCCAAGTTCTCCATGCCGGGGATGATGGAGACCGTCCTGAACATCGGCCTGTCGGACGAGTCCGTACACGGCCTCGCCAAGCAGGCGGGCAGCGAGCGGTTCGCCTGGGACTCCTACCGGCGGCTGATCCAGATGTTCGGCAAGACCGTGCTGGACATCGAGGGACACGAGTTCGAGCAGGCCATCGACGCAGCGAAGCAGGCCAAGGGCACCAAGAACGACCTGGACCTAGACGCCGAGGACCTGCAGGGCCTGGTGGAGAGCTTCAAGGCCATCGTCAAGAACAAGACGGGCCGCGACTTCCCGCAGGAGCCACGCGAGCAGATGGACCTGGCCGTCCAGGCGGTGTTCAACTCCTGGAATGCCGACCGGGCCATCCTGTACCGGCGCCAGGAGCGGATCCCGGCCGACCTCGGCACCGCCGTCAACATCGTGGCCATGGTCTTCGGCAACCTCGGCATGGATTCGGGTACGGGCGTCGCCTTCACGCGCGACCCCGGCAGCGGCCAGCAGGGCGTGTACGGCGACTACCTCCAGAACGCCCAGGGCGAGGACGTCGTGGCTGGCATCCGCAACACTGTTCCCCTCCAGGACCTGGAGCGGATCGACCCCAAGTGCTACGCCGAGCTCATGGGCATCATGTCGACGCTGGAGAATCACTACAAGGACCTGTGCGACATCGAGTTCACTATCGAGCGCGGCAAGCTGTGGATGCTCCAGACCCGGGTTGGCAAGCGTACGGCCGCGGCCGCGTTCCGGATCGCTACGCAGCTGGTCGACCAGGGCCTCATCGACATGGACGAGGCACTGACCCGGGTGACTGGCAGCCAGCTCGCCCAGCTGATGTTCCCCCGGTTCGAGGCGGGCTCGGACGTCAAGAAGATCACCAAGGCGGTCAGCGCCTCACCGGGCGCGGCCGTTGGCAAGGCGGTCTTCGACTCGGCCACGGCCGTCGAGTGGGCGGAGCGGGGGGAGCACGTCATCCTCGTCCGCCGCGAGACCAACCCAGACGACCTCCACGGCATGATCGCCGCTCAGGGCATTCTGACCAGCCGCGGCGGCAAGACGAGCCATGCGGCCGTCGTTGCGCGCGGCATGGGCAAGACTTGCGTCTGCGGCGCGGACGAGCTCGAGGTCGATGTCAACGGCAGGCGGTTCGCATCGGCCAACGGCATCATCGTCTCTGAGGGCGACGTCATCTCGCTCGACGGCACCTCCGGACAGGTCTACCTGGGCGAGGTCGCCGTGGTCCCGTCACCGGTCGTGGAGTACTTCGAGGGCTCGCTGGACCCGCAGTCCGACGAGCTGGTCGCGGCGGTGCACCGGCTGATAACGCACGCGGATGAGCGGCGCCGCCTCGGTGTCCGGACCAACGCCGATAACGGCGAGGACTCGGCCAGGGCGGTCCGGTTCGGCGCGCAGGGCATCGGGCTCTGCCGAACCGAGCACATGTTCCTCGGCGAGCGCCGCCAGCTGGTCGAGCGGCTGATCCTGGCCGACGACGACGCCACGCGCCAGTCGGCGCTGGATGCGCTCGAGCCGCTTCAGCGCGGCGACTTCGTGGAGATCTTCGAGGCCATGGACGGGCTGCCCACCACTATCCGGCTGCTCGACCCGCCGCTGCACGAGTTCCTCCCCGACCTGACTGAGCTCTCGGTCAAGATCGCGCTGGCCGGCGACGACGCTACTGATCAGGATCACAAGCTGCTGGAGGCGGTGCGGCGGTTGCACGAGCAGAACCCGATGCTCGGCCTGCGCGGCGTCCGCCTCGGCCTGGTCATCACTGGCCTGTACCAGATGCAGGTCCGCGCGATCGCGCACGCCGCGGTGGACCGGGTGAAGGCCGGTGGCAACCCGCTGCCGGAGATCATGATCCCGCTGGTCGGCGCGGTCCAGGAGCTCGAGGCGGCCCGCGAGGAGACCGAAAAGGTGCTCGCTGAGGTCGCTGAAGAGACCGGGACCTCAGTGCACACCCTGATCGGCACCATGATCGAGGTCCCGCGGGCTGCGCTCACGGCTGGGCAGATCGCTCAGGCGGCCGAGTTCTTCTCGTTCGGCACCAACGACCTCACCCAGATGGGCTGGGGGTTCTCTCGCGACGACGTGGAGGGCTCGTTCTTCGGCCGTTACATCGATCTCGGCGTGTTCGGAGTCTCTCCGTTCGAGACGATCGACGTTGACGGCATCGGGCGCCTGGTGCAGATCGCTGTCGCCGAAGGCCGCGCGACTCAGGCCCGATCTCAAGATCGGTGTCTGCGGGGAGCACGGCGGCGACCCGGACTCGGTGCACTTCTTCCACTCGGCCGGGCTTGACTACGTATCGTGCTCGCCGTTCCGGGTTCCGGTGGCGCGCCTGGAAGCCGGCCGCGCCGCCGTCATGGAGAGCACCGGGGGCAGCGACAGCAGGTGAGCGCAGGTTACGACCGCCAGGCCACGGCCCGGTGGGCGGACGAGCCACCCAAGCGTGCCGCTGGTACAGGCGGGAGCGGGCGCGGGCCCTTCGTGCGGGACCGCGCCCGGGTGCTGCACAGTGCGGCCCTGCGCCGCCTGGCGGCAAAGACACAGGTCGTCGCCGTTGGCTCGGGTGACTTCCCGCGCACCCGGCTGACTCATTCGCTGGAGTGCGCGCAGATCGGCCGCGAACTCGGCGCCGCGATCGGCTGCGACCCGGACCTGGTCGACGCTGCTTGCCTCGCGCACGATCTTGGTCATCCACCGTTCGGCCACAACGGCGAGATGGCGCTGGATCAGCTCGCAGCGGGCTGTGGAGGCTTTGAAGGGAACGCGCAAAGCCTTCGGCTCATCACCCGTCTCGAGGCGAAGGTGCCTGGTGCTGGCCTGAACCTGACTAGGGCGACTCTCGATGCCACGCTGAAGTACCCATGGGTCGCTACGTCGGTTGAGCCCGGTGGGTCGGAACAGCCCGACGAGGGTGCTGCGGGCAGGCCGCCCGGCAAGTACGGCGCGTACGCCGCGGACGCAGTGATCTTCGAGTGGATCCGGACCGGTGCTCCGCCTGGCCGGCCGTGCCTCGAAGCTCAGGTAATGGACTGGGCCGACGACGTCGCGTACTCCGTGCACGACCTGGAGGATGGGCTGCACGCCGGCCTGGTTACCCTCGACCGGCTGCGGGACCCGGCCGAGCAGCTGGCTGTCGCTGGCCTGACGCTGACGTCCTACTGCAAGCCGGGATCGGCGGATCTCGACGAGCTTATCGACGTGTTCGCTGAGCTGCTCGCGCTTGATTGCTGGCCGGCGGACTTCGACGGCAGCCTCGCATCGTCCGCGGCGGTCAAGTACCTCACCAGCGAGCTGATCGGGCGGCTCTGTGGTGCCGCGGAGCACGCGACCCGGCCTGCCGGGCATCCGCCGCTGTGCCGATACGAGGCAGACCTCGCTGTCCCGCGACAGCAGCGGCTTGAGTGCGCGCTGCTGAAAGGCGTCACCGCTCACTACGTTATGAGCCGGGCGGGTGTCGTCGCCGCTCAGGCGCGCGAGCGCGAGCTGATCTTCGAGCTAGGAGAGGCCATCCAGGCCGGGGTGCCTGGCACGCTTGATCCTTTCTTCCGGGCTGAGTTCCAAGGGGCTTCCGACGATGCCGCGCGGCTGCGTGTCGTCATCGACCAGATCGCCTCTCTGACGGACACCTCGGCGATCGCGTGGCATCAGCGCCTGCGTGCGCTGGGCGCCTGACCTCCACGTCCAGATGACTTTGTCTGCGTCGGCCGACGAGGCGCTGCGGCGCGCTGGCGGTCTGCGAGCTGTCCGGCGCCTGGGCCGCTGCTAGCTGGCCCGTCCCGGCCCGGACCGGCGTTAGCCAGGCCGCCCTTAGTCGGCCCGCCCTTGGTCAGCCCGCCTTTGGTCAGCCCGCCTTTGGTCAGCCCGCCTTTGGTCGGCCCGCGTTTGGTCGGCCGGCCTTTGGTCGGCCCGCCTTTGGTCGGGCCGAGGTTGGCTCGCGGGCGCGACCTCGATTGCTTAGTCCGAATGCCTGGCGTTCGCCTGGCATCCTCGTTCGACTTGCCGACTGGACAGTCGGCCGAGCACGGCCGCGCTCCGGTGTATCCGTGCGCGGCGAGCACGCCCGCGATCTCCGCGGCGACGTGGCAGGGCGTCGATGTCACGTCGCGCCACCCGTAACGCATCGTCGTGATGCCTGTTGCTGATGCCGCGTTGTCGCGGTGGATGTCGCGCCAGCGGGACTCCAGGGGATGCGCGACCTGCCCGTCGAGCTCGATCGCTGTCGCGTAAGCCTCGTAAAGGAGGTCGCGGTACTGGCTTTTGCCGTCGCGCCGCGCATGTGCTTGCCGTCGGCTCGCGGGAAGACGATGCGGTCGCTCGACATGGCGCACATATCGATACTCAAGTACTGAGTGGATACCCGCGGCGTCCGGACTAAGTAACTCGTTGAGCTGGGCCCGCCAGCGGATCCGGCTGCGCGCACTCGCGGCCCGCCGCAGTCTCTCCTGGGTCGTGAGGCGACGGCCCACCCCGCGGGTGACCCAGCCAACCGCATCATCGAGACTCGCAGCGGCTTGCCACAAGTCAAGGATCGTTTCCTCGACCCGAGTCTGCGGCGGCATACGGGCCGGATGAACAGCCGCAGCTGCCCGGGAGGAGACGTGGAGTGCCAGCCCAGCTCGCTTGGTGACCCGCCGAACTGCTGGAACTGTCACATGAATCAGCGAGCTGGCGGTGTCGGAGAGCCCGGCTAACTCGGCAGCGGTCTGGTGGCTGAGTACTGCGCCTGGACCTGCATAAGCGACCGCGGCCCAGAGCATCGCCTCACGGTTCGGCTCGCCCGAGAACACGGCGTAAACCCCTGGGTGGAGCCGCTGCCAGCTTCCGCGGCGCAATCGTGATCTGAAGACTCCGCGACTCAGTCCGGCGGCAAGGACTTGTCGCCGCGAAAGGATGCCGGACTGAAACCGGGCGAGCTCGGTGATTTCCATGGGTAAGTCGGTGGCCACGGACGCCAGCGTGGCGGTGGGCACCGACAAAATGGCGCGGAAGTCGTCATGAGGTAAGAAATGGGTCTGCGGGCGACACTTTTCCTTCGAGATCATGGTGAAGTGGGCATATGAATCGACCGTCGATCACTAGTCAGGCCGTGGCGCTCACCAGAGCGCGGCTTGATCGGCCGCATACGCCCGAAGGCGACCCGGGGGCGCAGGCGGTGCTGTGCGCGGAGATGCGGGTCGATCCGCCGACGTGGATGCGGCCGAGTATCGCTGCGCGGACGAGGTTCGTCGACCAGCACGTCACGCGGGCAATCGCCGCGGGATTGCGGCAGGTGGTGATCGGCGGCGCGGGCTACGACGACCGAGCGCTGCGGTTTCGCACGACAGGCGTCAGGTTCTTCGAGCTCGACCATTCGGCGACGCAGGAGGACAAGGCCCGGTTGCTAGATGGCCTTGCGGCATGCGAGCCCGCTCTGACGCTCGCGCCGGTCGACTTCCGCACCGATGACGCGGGCGCAGCGCTTGAGCGGGCAGGTCATCGCGCGAGCGAGCCGAGCGTGTTCATCTGCGAGGGCTTGCTGGTCTACCTGGACTACCCGACCTGCGAGCGGCTGCTGGCGGCTCTTGCCGGGCGGGCGGCGCCCGGCAGCGTCCTGGCAGCAAGTCTCGCCACGCATGCCGACGGCCATGACTCCAGTGAAGTCGTCGCTGCGGCCAACGGCCGCCGGCGAGCCGCTGCGGCCGAGCCGTGGCTGACAATCTTGCCGGCCAACGAGCACCTCGCACTGGTAGCGAACGCGGGCTGGCAGGTCACCGAGACGGAGTGGTCGCCGGTCGCGGCCGCAGACGTCATTCACGGCAGGCAATCCCTGCTGGTGACCGCGCGCCGCTGACGCTGCGTCATTGAGCGAGAAAGCCGCTTCCGGCATGGGCGACCAACTACGGCGCACGGAGCATCAAGGCGGCGACACTCTCGCGCGGTGGACGCCTTGCTGCTACAGAGCGTGAGAAGGTGTCACGCATGGAACTCAGCGCCTTCGATTTCGACCTCTGGGGACTGGACGCGGACTGGCCGTCACGACGCTGGACCGAGCCCGTCTACGGCCGCCGGGACGGCTTAGTGCGGGGTGTCCGGCTCGGTCATGCCAGTGACACGGCCATGGTCTTGAGCTGCACCTACCCGCGGACTCGCTTCGACGATGAGGTGGATCCCGCTCACTTCGACCCGGTCCGCGAGGTCGCCTTCGAGACGACGTATACGCAGATCAATCTCGCTCTGCATCAGATCAGGACGCCACGAGATCGACCGGACGGCCTGATCAGCTCGCTGGTTCGGTACGCCAGTCAGCAGGCGGACCGGCACGCCGACTGGCCGAGCATCTCGTGGGGAACCGAAGCGGCGCGCACGACGAGGCTGGCCAGCTGGCAGTCGGGGTTCAGCCTCGCCTACCCCGAGGCCTATGTGATCGTGCATGCGTGCGGCATTGACATCGACCGCCTGCGGCTCAAGTCCGCTGGCGCAGACATGCCGGGATATGGGGTCAGTCAGGATCCGCTCGACGTTGGCGCTATGCACTGGGAACTCTGGCCGAGCCCGGCCCGAGCTGGGCTACGACGACCTGGCCAGAACGCCAGTAGCCGTCTAACCTTCGTCGGTCAGGACGGCCCTGACGACGTCGGCTGTGTCGGCCAGATTGGTGAGCACGACGTCCGCGCCCGCCTCCCTGAGTTGTCCCGCCGAGAAGCTCCCGGTGGCGACCGCCACGGACCTGGCCCCGCTGACAGTGGCGGCCTCCACATCGCTTGGGGTGTCACCGATCAGCACCGTAGCGCGGCCGGCGAAGTCGTGGGCGTAGCGCTCGGCCGCGTTCCGTCTGGCGACCGGGACTAGGTCGGCGCGGACCTCGCTGACGTCGCCGTACGCCCCGATGCTGAGGTCCAGGTACTCGGTGAGCCCAAGACCGCCGAGCTTGGCCTTGGCAAGTGCCGGGATATTGCCTGTCAGCACGGACTGGACAAGGCGCCGGGCGTACGCAGGGTTGGCCAGAGCCGCGAGCGCCGCAGCTGCGCCGGGCAGAGCCTTGCCGCGCTCACGAACCAGGCCCTCCAGATCTGGTGCCCGGGCGCCTAGAACACGCTGAAACCGGGCGATCTCCGACGCGGGGTCGGCGATCCCGGCCGCCGTCAGCACCTCCAGCGCGATTGAGCTGTCGGTTCGCCCGGCCATCGACTTCAGCAGCCGCGGCATCTCGAGGCCATACAGCTCGGCGAGTGCGATCTGATAGAGGCGCCTGCCGACGCCGTCCGTGTCGGCGAGGGTGTAGTCGACGTCCCAGAGCACGAGTAGCGGCTGCACGCCCGCGACGGTACCAGCACTGTCCCGATTGCGGTCATGCGCGCTAACCCCAGCGCCGGCGGTCTCGTCGGGCCCGCGGTGAGGCACGCCAGGACTAGACTCGGCCAGCAGTAGGGCGGGTAGACCAGCGGAAGGGCGTAGATGGCAGGCCGAATCCGCGACGAGGACATCGCGCTTGTTCGAGAGCGATCCGCTATCGACGAGGTTGTGGGGGAGTACCTCCAGTTTCGCAGCGTCGGCGGCGGATCGCTGAAGGCCCTGTGCCCGTTCCACGAGGAGAAGACGCCGTCGTTCCACGTCACCCCGGCACGCGGTCTCTGGTACTGCTTCTCCTGCTCCGAGGGCGGCGACGTCATCAAGTTCGTGCAGAGAATCGACAACCTGGGGTTCACTGAGGCTGTCGAGCGCCTGGCCAACCGGGCCGGCATCGAGCTGCGCTATGAGCAAGGCGGCCACATCCCCGGCCAGGAGCAGTCTCAGCGGCGTCGGCTGATCGAGGCGCACAAGGCGGCTGCCGAGTTTTATGCCGAGCAGCTTGACAGTCCAGCCGCGCAGGCCGGACGTGAGTTCCTCGCCTCGCGCGGGTTCGAACTAGCCGACGCGCGGCGTTTCGGCGTCGGCTTCGCGCCCGCCGAGTGGGAAACCCTTACCAGGCACCTGCGCGGCCGCGGCTTTACGGAGACGGAACTGCTCGCCGGCGGCTTGGCGAGCCAGGGACGTCGCGGGCTGATCGACAAGTTCCGCGGCCGGCTGATCTGGCCGATCGCCGACCTGACCGGGGACGTGATCGCATTCGGCGCGCGCAAGCTTGCCGCCGACGACGATGGGCCGAAGTACCTGAACACGCCGGAGACGCCGCTGTTCAAGAAGAGCGCAGTCTTGTACGGCGCGGACATCGCGAAGCGCGATATCGCGCAGCGCCGGCAGGCCGTGCTAGTCGAGGGCTACACCGATGTGATGGCCTGTCACCTGGCGGGCATCACAACAGCGGTCGCCACCAGCGGAACCTCGTTCGGGGACGGGCACATCACGATCCTGCGGCGGCTGCTGATGGACGACAGTCAGTTCCGAGGCGAGGTCATTTTCACCTTCGACGGCGACGCTGCAGGACAGCGGGCCGCGTTGCGCGCGTTCAGCATGGAGGAACGGTTCGTCACGCAGACGTTCGTCGCTGTGCAGGCCGACGGCCTTGACCCGTGCGACCTGCGAGTGGCGCGCGGAGACGCAGCCGTACGTGACCTGATCGCGCAGCGCGTCCCGCTCTTCGAGTTCGCGATCCGCAGCGCGCTGCACGATCACAATCTCGAGACGACCGAGGGCAGACTCGCCGCGCTCGACGCGGCGGCGCCGATCGTGGCCCGAATCAAGGACAAGGGGCTGCGGCATCGGTACGCAGTGAATGTCGATCGCTGGCTTGGCCTGATGGACGAGGCTTTCGTGCTGGACCGCGTCCAGGCACACAGTGGACAGCCGGACCGGTCGGCCACGCGCAATCTCAATGGATCGCAGCCGGCCGGGGGAGTCGGGTGGAGCGGCAGGAATGCGTCCGGCGGACGTCAGTTCGCCGCTACTCAGGCAGCCGGACATGATCAGCGCGGCATGGGTGCGGGGGACGGTGGAGCGGCGGGCTTCGACCGGCCCGGCGAGCCTGGCTCAGCACGGGCCGGGCAGACGAACCAGTTGCAGCAGGCGCGGAGCGCGTACGACCAGTACGACCCGGTCGTCAACGTGGAACGGCAGGCACTGAAGCTTGCGATCCAGCGCCCGGCGCTGTGTGGTCCTGCCTTCGACGAACTGCCGTCTACCGTGTTCACGGTTGCGGCGCACGCTGCAGTATGTGAGCTGATCGCCGCCAGCGGGGGCGTCGCCAGCGCGCGCTCCGCGCGGGACTGGTCTGCACGGCTGCGCGCAGCCGCTCCCAATGACAATGCCCGCGGCTTCGTCACCCGGCTGGCCGTCGAGCCGCTCGAAGTTCCTGGCGCGACCGGGGAGCCGGACTCGAGGTTCGCGGAAGCCGTGCTAGCGAGAGTCGAAGAGCTGTCTGTGAGCAGGCAGATTGCCAGCATCAAATCACGGCTGCAGCGCCTTAGCCCGGTCACAGAACAGGCCGATTACAACCGCATGTTCGGCGACCTCGTGGCGTTTGAGCAGCGCCGCAAGATTCTCTCCGAGCGAGCCGCCGGCGCCCTCTAGGCACAAGATCGCGTCTCTGCGCTACTTCCGCTTTGGTGACAATATTGAGTCCGCTCGTTGGCTGAATCGTGACGCAGACTGGGCTGCATGAGTCTTACGGCTGCACCCCCGGTCGATCAGGTAGCCGATCTCATCGCCGCGGCGAGAGAGCGCGGATCAGTCTCGATGACCGAGCTCACTACCGCGTTCGAGCGTTGTGACATGTCCGCCGATGCCGTGGACAGCGTACTGAAGCTGCTCGCTGACGAGGGCGTCGACGTGATCGAGGCGCCGCCCGAGGGCGACGAGCTAGCACCGCGGCAGGCGCAGAGCGATACGCGGCGGGCCGCCACCGGTGACCTGGTCCGGATCTACCTGCGAGAGATCGGCCGGGTGCCGCTGCTGACGGCGCACGATGAAGTCGAACTGGCCAAGGCCATCGAGGCCGGCTTGTTCGCTGAGGAGAAGCTGCAAGGCGGCATTCAGGCCGGCTGTGCGGGTGCGCAGATGGCCGAGCTGATGCTCATCGCCGCGGATGGCATCGCGGCCAAGCAACGGCTGATCGAGGCGAACCTGCGCCTGGTGGTGTCCATCGCCAAGCGTTACATCGGCCGCGGTCTGGTCTTCCTGGATCTGATTCAGGAGGGAAACCTCGGCCTGATCCGCGCCGTGGAGAAGTTCGACTACACCAAGGGCTACAAGTTCTCGACGTATGCGACCTGGTGGATCCGCCAAGCGATCACCCGGGCGATTGCCGATCAGGCCAGGACCATCCGGATCCCCGTGCACATGGTCGAGACGATTAACAAGATGGCGCGCATTCAGCGCCAGCTGCATCAGGACCTGGGCCGAGAAGCCACTCCCGAAGAGATCGCCGCCGAGATGGGCATGCACCCCGACCGCGTGGCCGAGATCCAGCGAATCGCTCAGGAGCCAGTGTCGCTCCAGTCGCCGATCGGCGAAGAGGACTCCGATCTAGGCGACTTCATCGAGGACGCGGACGCGGTGGTCCCGATCGAAGCGGCCGCGTTCATCATGCTCCAGGACCAGCTTGACCGGGTGCTCGACAACCTGAGCATCCGGGAGCAGCGCATCATCCAGCTGCGCTTCGGCCTCACCGATGGGCACCCGCGCACTCTGGAAGAAGTCGGCCGGGAATTCGGCGTCACCAGGGAGCGGATCCGCCAGATCGAATCGAAGACGCTGGCCAAGCTCCGGCATCCGAGCCGCGCCCAGATGCTCCGGGAGTATCTCGCCTGAGCCCGTAGGGGACGCGCCGCGCAGCCGACCAGACCGGTGCTGGCGCTGGCGGCGTCGTGCACGTGCTGGCGAGGAGGGGTTTTTCATGCCACTGGAATTCAGGCACGGATTGTTCATCATGCGGGTCGACGGTGACATCCTGGAGATCTTCACGAGGGGGACGTTCAGCGAGCGGGTCCCGCTGGCCTGGCTGGCGGTGCAGATCCAGCCGTCGATCAAAGGCCGTCTGGTCATGCGGATCACGTCGGCGTACGACGACGTGCCTTTGTACGAGATGCAGCAGAAGGCCAGGAACGCGCGGGGAGGGGTGCTGGAGACGGTCATCAAGACGGAGGAAGAGCCGCTCTACCGGCAGTTCTTCGCGCAGGTGGCAGAGTTGTGCGGTCGCCCGGTCGTGCCCTAACCCCGGCCGCGGCGATGGCAGGCAGCGTGCGGCGGAAGGCCTGCCGGCCCGCGGTTAGCTGTCGCTGCTCCTCGGGCCCAGACCGGCGTCACCCGTCGCTGCGAAAGGGCTTCCGTTGCTGGCCCCCTTCCCGCCGTTCGAGGCGGAACTTCCGTGGCCATTCTTGTTCTTCATGCCGGGAATGTGTCCGCCGACCGAGTGAGCCGCGCTGTGCGCCAAGTGCGGAACCTTCTCCTGCAGCTGGCCGCCCACTTTCTGGGCCAGCCCGGTGGCCTGCGCCTGTACCACGCCGGCGGCCTGCTGGACAGCCGGGTTCTCTGCTGCCGCGCGGGCGAACTTGACCATCTGGTCGTACTTCTCCCGGCCCGCTCGCGTGCCGACTACGAAGCCCGGCTGCGAACCCGGCGGCGAATGTCATTCGATGCAAACCCATCTGGACCTCTCTCGTGCCGCTCTGAGCGTTGCTGCACTAGCTGCCCCGCGCGTTCCGCGTCATGCATGCAGCGCTGATCTCCCGGTCATGCCCAGGCAGTGGATGGATATGCCCGGCCATCGGGCCAGTTATGCACTGGCTGCTTGGCGCTGCACCGGGCACCGCGACCGTGCGCTACCCTTATGCCCGCGGCGCTGATCTCCCGAGCCGGGACGGGCGGGCTCGGCGCCAGGCAGTCCCGCGTAGCTCAATCGGCAGAGCGTCCGGCTGTTAACCGGCAGGTTATAGGTTCGAGTCCTATCGCGGGAGCTCGGTTTACCTGCGGAAACACCAAGACCGGGTCGCACGGGCCAGATACGAGCCAGATCGCGCGCCATCTGGCGGACGTCATGGCGCAGCGAATGCCAAACGCGTTAGTCCTCCTGGCAATGCCCGCTGCGTCGCATCGCGGGGCAGGCTCACCGGCCACCGCGTCGCCGGCTGGGCGGTCCTCGTCGACCAGAGCCTCACGCGCCTGGCTGTCCTTCTGCACATCGCGTCCCAGGACATAATGTGACAGAGCGACAAGGGCGGGAGGCGTGGATGTCACGAGCCAAGCTTGCCCTGGGCGTGCCCTTGGCGATGGCAGCCGACCAGGCGCTGTCCGCCATGCTCCGCCGGGCTCGTCCGCGCCCGTTCGGCCTGAGCACCCCAGCTGCGATGCCTGCGATGCTGAGTTCTGCGGGCCAGAGCGGACTGAATAGCTTCACGAGCGTGGCTCTCTGCTACGGCCTGCCCTTACGCGTCGCCGGACCCTTGACTGAGGTGCAGACCTGTTTCTCCGATCGTGATCGCGACTTGTCTACGCTGCAGGAAACAATCACGCGTGCTGAGCTACGTGATCATGCCTGGGCCCGCGAAGACTGGGAGGGCGATCCTGGGCTATTCTCCTCCGTTCCTGAAGTGCAGGTCCCGGCAGACGGCTTCGAGCGCCACGAGCGCATCGTCATCGTTGCCGGGCAGGAACACCGCGTATTGGCGATATCCCGCGGCAGCTATGAAGCGCTGCGGTTTGATCACGACACGACGGTCGTTACGGCGGTGGCCAGGGCTGGCTTTCTGGAACGACCGGAGTTCGACATAGTTGAGGACCTAGAGCCTTACCTGTTGGAACACAGGCGCTTCATCCTCAGCTGGCTACGGTTCTGGGAAGTGTAAGGAGAAACGTTCGCGACGAAACAGTAAGGCCGGAAATTGCGGTCCGACCGGAGTGGCTGGTCACTGAGCTCCGTCAGCTGGGCTCGACTCGTCGTTCGGGCTCGATCCGTCATTCGGTCTTGGCGCCCGGCTCGTGAACCTGGACCGGCTGGCCGTCCGGATCAGTGACCGAGAGCAGCGAGCCGAAGTCCTTGTTGTGCAATTGCGGCGCGAAGCTGGCGCCCTCGAGCCGCAGCGCGATCTGATCGAGCGGCTCGGCCGACTGGAACGTGAGCTGTACCGAGCCAGCGCCTGGAACGATCGGCAACTCTCCGGCGTACGCGTGGTGCAGTCCGACGATGCCGTGCTTGCCGTCGGCTGCGGCAAAGTTGACGTAGTACTCGTTGATCTCCCCGACCGGTTGCAGCCCTAGCACTTGCAGCAGGCGCCCGTAGGGGCCGGCTGGATCGCTGAACCGGACTGGCATCACCTTGGGCCCGATAGGCTTGTCGCCTGGCAGCGCCCGGAGGCCATACAGGTCCTTGACCCGCTCGTCGACGGCGAGCCGGTCCCCGAGCGGGTCGGTGAACGTCAGCACTCGCCCATAGGCTTCGTCATAGACGGTGACGTCGGGGACGGCGGCGTCGATGAGCGCCTGCGCAAGAGCATCCAGGTCGTCGGCCTCGAATGCCAGCGAGGTCTTGCCCTGCATCGCGCCGCTATCGGAGTTCGACGCAGAATGCAGCGCGACGCCGCCGCCATCGGCTACAAGCTCGATCCAGCTGCCGCGGACCGACTCGATGCGTGGGCGCAGCCCGATCAGCTCGAGGAACGCCCGCATTGGCTCGACGTTGTCGGTGAACCGTATCGGCCGCACCACGATTCCGGTCATGCCCCCGCCTTTCTGTGTCGTGTCAGGTATTCAGTCAGCGCGTGCTCGACGAGGACCGAGAGGCTGGTTTCCTCGTCGATGGCCTTGTGCTTGACCAGTCGGACAAGCTCCGGCGGCAGGTACACGTTGAACTGCACCTTGCCCGCTTTACTGTCTCGCTCTGCCATGGCTAGGATGCTAGCATATTAGCTACGCAAACCGATCCGCGCTAGCTCACGGTGGAGATATGCCGCCTGGGTTAAGCCGTCGGCGCGCTCGGCAGGCCGAACCGGGCAAACAGCTCGGTGCCGGACGGCTCGGTCTCGCTGTGGGGACCCCCGAAAACGTCGGGCGTCAAGAACGCGGTCACCGAGGCGATCTTGTCGCCGCGCATGGTCAGCACGTCGATCACTGCAGGGATGTAGCTATCCCGGTCAGCGTCATACAGGTAACAGGCCACGGCCGCCTGTCCGTTGCACCCGACAGGCATGTGTACCCATCTGTCAGTGAGCGGCCATCGAACCAGGAACTCTCTGATGCCCTGATGACCGGCGAACCAGGTGGGGAGCGGAGGCATGCACCAGGTCGCATCGGCGGTGAGCATGCTGATGAGCGCGTCTGCGTCGCCTCGCTCTAGCGCGTCGGCGTACCGCCGGACTGTGGCCTGGATGCCCTGATCGCCCAGGGCGCGCAAGGTTACTTGCTGACTCTGTGCCGGCCTGACCCGCCGAACACGGGCGCGAGCGCGCTGCAGGGCGCTATTCGCGGATGAAACTGAGATGCCGAGTTGGCCCGCGATCTCGACGGCCGAGAAGCCCATCACCTCGCGCAGGAGAAACACAGCGCGCTGCAGCGGGGCCAGCCCCTGGAGCGCGACGATGAACGCCAGCTCCACACTCTCGCGCTCTTCGTACCGCGCCTCTGGCGAGTAGCGTTCGCGGCCTAGCAGCCACCGGTCTGGGAACGGCTCCAGCCAGATCGGGTCGAACACCGGCTCGCCGAGGTCGGCCCCCTGTCCGGCGGCGGGACCGATACCGACGGGCAGCTCGCGCCGGGACTTGCGCCTGGTGACATCGAGAGCGGCGTTCGTGGCGATCGAGTACAACCAGGAGCGCACCGAGCTGCGGCCTTCGAATCCGGCTAGGCCGCGCCACACGCGCAGCAGTGCGTCCTGGAGGGCGTCCTCGGCGTCATGCAGCGAGCCCAGCATGCGGTAGCAGTGCGCGCGCAGCTCGGCGCGGTGCGCCTCGACCAGTTCACTAAAGGCAGCCTCGTCGCCTGCGGCCGCGGCATGTACCAGCGCCAGCTCATCTGAAGGCGCGTCCCGGATGACGCTCACCCGCCTAACCGTAGCGCGGCGCCGCCACAACGCGCACAGCTAGCAATCGGCGCATAGGCGGCACGGTCACGAGAGATTTCTGGCGCGGCCGATTAGTCCGGCCCGGCCGATCCGTCAAGTTCAGCAGTTGGCTAGGCAGGGGCCGACTGTCCCTACCAGTGACGGAGGCTCATCTATCACACGGGCGCAGACGATTTGCTCAGTCCCGATGACGTCGATCACTGGGAGATCAGTAACAGGGGCGGCCTGGCCGGGAGTCCTCCTCCCGGCCAGGCCACTGACTGTCGTGGATCACCGACAGCCCGAGTATTCAACGGCGGCCAGCGGAGGCGGCCCCGTTCCCGTTATTAGCCCATCATCGGAGGCGTGACGCCTTCCAGATCCTTGCGCGTTACCCGGATCATCGCCAGGGTGATGATCAGCGCGATCACCGCGACGGTAGCGGACACCTCGAAGCCGCGGGAGAACCCGACAGCCAGCGAGTGGTCGGTGATGGCCTTCTGCGCCGCCGCCAGCTGCGTCGGGGTCAGCTTGATCGCGTGACCAGCCGCTGCTGCCTTCGCCCCGGCTGCGTGCGCCGCTGCCGCCGAGTTCCGCGCGGTGTTGGCAACCACCGTCCACGCGACCGTACCCAGGATGGCAAGGCCGATGGAACCGCCGACCTGCTGACCCGTGTTGACCAGGCTGGAGGCCACGCCAGCGTCGCGCTCCTGGACCTTGTTCAGGGCGACCAGGGTGAGCGGCATGAACAGCATTCCCAGGCCCGCCGCCGTGAGGATCATGGGGCCCAGCAGGCCGCCCGTGTAGGTGCTGTGCTCAGTGATCCGCGACAGCCAGAACATGCCGCCCGCAGCGAACGACGAGCCGGCGATCAGGAGCGGCCTGGCACCGATCCGGCCAACGAGCTGGGAGCTGACGCCCGCCATGAGCATGATCGTCCCGACCATCGGCAGATAGGCAACCCCGGTCTTCACGGGGCTATAACCCCACACGGTCTGCACGAAGATCGTCAGGAAGAAGAACATGCCGAACAACGCGGTGCCGACGCACAGCAGGATCAGGTTGGCGCCGGTCCGGTTACGGTCTCTGAAGATTCGCAACGGCAGCAGCGCGTGCTTGCTGCGCGACTCGATGAACACGAACGAGATCAGCAGGACAACCGCAGCGGCGAGCGAGACGAGGACCTTGGTGTCGCCCCAGTGGGACACGCCGTTCGCTGTGGTGGCCGCGCTGGACAGGCCATAGACGAGCGATGCCAGGCCGAGTGTGCCGGTAATCGCGCCGGGCAAGTCGAACCGGCCGGTGTGACGCTCCGACTCGCTAAGCACTCGCGGAGCCATGAGAAGGACCACGATGGCGATAGGCACGTTCACGAAGAAGACCCAGCGCCACGAGACGTAAGACGTGAGCACGCCGCCGAGCAGGAGGCCGATAGCGGCGCCGCCGATGCTCATGGCGGCATAGACGCCCATGGCCCGGTTCCGCCGCGGGCCTTCCGGGAAGGTCGTGGTGATCAGCGACAGCGCAGTGGGCGCGACAATCGCTGCACCGACGCCCTGGATCGCGCGAGCCCCCAGCAACCAGACCTGGCTGGTCGCGAAGCCACCCAACAGCGAGGCGACGGCGAACAGGGCGATACCGGCAATGAACACCCTCCGGCGGCCGAGGATGTCGCCGGCCCGGCCGCCGAGCAGCAGCAGGCCGCCGAACGTCAGTGCATAGGCGTTCACCACCCACTCCAGCCCGGAGCCGGAGAAGCCGAGCGCTGACTGGATGTGGGGGAGCGCGACGTTCACAATGGTGGCGTCCAGCACCACCATCAGCTGGGCAGCGGCGATGACCACGAGGGCCAGGCCGAGGTGACGTTGGGCCGGCGCGTAGCCAGCAGCTGAGCCGGTGGCGACCGTCTCGCTGCCTGGTTGCGCCAGGTCCGCTGACTTGGCAGACATTGTGAAAGTGACTCCTTCGTTACGGTCCGTGGTCAAAACGGGCGCGATGATTCCTACGACGGTGCTACAGCGAGGTTGTCAGGCCTACGGTCCTGTGCCAGACCGCATGTCTCTCTCTCTTAACCACAACGAACGGGCGCCGCTCAAATGGACGGCCGCGATGTCGAGGTCCGGAGTTCCGTGGCCAAGGCGGATATAAAGGTGAGCTGCCGACCGGCAGACCTAGGTGGCCGTTAGCCGGCGACCGAAGGCTCGCTCACGTCGCTACTCACCTCCCCCGCCGATGCCGGGGGGCTACTCGGATTGGCGTGGGGTGCGTGGTCATGCAGGGCGCCCACGAGGAGGCTGGCCAGCTCGCCTTGCATGACGTCTTCGGTCGCCGCCGCGTCAGTGCCACCGGCGGCGAGCATCTTGCGGATCAGGGCAAGAAGTTGGATGCGTTCGTCTTCAGACAAGGCGGAATTCCACGGCATCCGCTCCGTGATCTCGGACTCGACCTTGTGCTTGAGCGCAAGGCCGTCCTCGGTCAGGACAATGTTCTTGACGCGCCGGTCGGCCACGTGGGGCTCGCGGCGCGCGAGGCCGCGCTTCTCGAGCATGTCGGTGACGAGGGTGACGAAGGACGGGTCGCAGTGCATCCGCTTCCCCAGGTCCTTCATGGCCATCGGGCAGTCCAGGGTGTGCAGCGCCTTAATGAACGGCGCCGGGATGCCGAGCCCCTGTGCGAGCTGCTCGGCCTGCCCGACGATCCGCCCGATCAGCTCGAAGAAGCAGTCGGCGATCTCCGCGGTCTGCTGCTCTGCTGTGGTCTGGTCGGGCACTGCGGGCACTCCCTGGTCTGATCGCCTAGTTGAGTATCTCAATCGTTGAGCAAGTCAAACGTTACTCGGCTCACTTGAGGCTGTCAATCTTTGCAGAACTCAACTATCTCATGGCCGAGGCGCGCGGTGGGCACGGGCCGGGGAGGCTGCGCACCAGGCCAGGCGAGGCCAATCGTGCGCTGGCGAGGCTGGGCACCGGCCCAGGTCAATCGTGCGCCTGGCGAGGCTGGGCACCGGCCCAGGTCAATCGTGCGCCTGGCAAGGCTGGCACCAAGCCAGGTCAGGTCAATCGTGCGCCTGGCGAGGCTGCGCGGGGAGCCAGGTCAGGTCAAACGGGCACCTGGACGCTGCGCATTAGGCGGCGGCGCGCTCCTCGGCGAGACCCTGACAGTTCGAGTCAAGATCATGGTCATTATGCGGCATTTGTGGCCACGAAACTGACAGGGTCTCCGCGCCGACTCGACTCGGCCCAGTTCGCCTGCGTAGTTTGCCCAGGTTCGTACCCGCCACTTACTGCGCCGGCGCCCGCACAGCATGGTCACGAGGCCCGCGAAGACCGCCCAAGCGCTGCACGCGCGCCGGCGTTCGTGCCTTTGCCGGACTTACCTCTGACGCTCAAGGATGCCGCGGATGAAGGCGGCCTGCCCAACGTGCTGCAGATCATCGGCGAGCACGCTGACCAGGCGCGCGCTCATGGTCACGGGCGGATCCCAGCGCCGGTCGATGATCTTGCCCATGTCCGCCTCAGTCAGCTGCTGCAGGAACTCGGTGGTCTGCTCGTGGGTCGCATCGTGGTATCCAGCGAGCAGCTCGGCGGACGCTTGGACTAGTGCGACCTCGTCGGCGGTGTGGCCGTAGCCGATGTCGCCAGTCTCAAGCGGCAACCCGAAACGCTTGTCCCAGCCGCCAGACACCCATACCTGCTCGAGACCGCCAGCCCCGGCGACATGGTCGTCCTGGACCCGCGTCAAGTGCCAGATCAGCCAGCAGATCGAGTTCGCGTCCAGGTCTGCGCGGTATTCGAGTTCCGCTTCGCCGAGCCCGTCCACAACGTCTTGCACGATCTCGCGGACGCGGCCGAAGCCATCGATCAGTACGTCTGCACCGGCCAACTGTTGCCTCCTAGTGCACACGCAAGATGTCTGCGAATGCGAGCAGCAGGCCAATGCCGATGAGGACGGCGAAAAAGCCGCTGCGCAGCCTGGTCTTCCTGCCCCCGCGCAGCCTCGTCTTCGCTACCTTCACGTCGCCGTGCGCGGCATAAGACTTCTGGCTATGCCAGCCCAATGCTGTCCCGACGATGAGGAAGACAGCGACCACGCCGATCGCTGCAGTAGTCATACCCCCGTCTTTCTCCTGCGGCTCCTGCCTGCATTGATGATCCCTCATTGCCCAAGCCGACTCCAGTGGAAACGCCGGGCGGCCGCCGCTGGCAGGATAGACATCGCTCGAATAAACCCCCACGCGCTATCTCGAAGGAGTGAGCAGCCGCGATGAGCGAAGAACTGACGGCCTCGACGATCACCATCCCCGGAACTGGCGGTGATGAGATCGAGGCGTACCTGGCCGTGCCCGGGGATGGCGCAACTTCGCGCGGCAGCGTCGTCGTCATTCACCACATGCCGGGCTATGACTCTTCGAGCAAGGAGATCGTCAGGAAGTTCGCCGCTCACGGATACGCCGCGCTGATGCCGAACCTCTACCACCGCGAGGCGCCGGGCGCGAGTCCGGACGACGCGGCGGCGGTCGCGCGCGCCAATGGCGGCATACCCGATGATCAGCTCGTAGGCGACGTGAGCGCTGCTGCCGAATACCTGCGCGCTCTCGGAGGCTCGAACGGCAAAGTGGGTGTCATCGGTTACTGTTCCGGCGGCCGGCAGTCGTTCCTCGCCGCGTGCTCCCTTGATCTCGACGCGGCCGTCGACTGTTACGGGGCCTGCATCGTGAACCCGCCGCCAGAGGGCATGCCGCTCAAAGTCAGCCCGATTGTCGGCCTGGCGGCGGACCTGTCGTGTCCGCTGCTCGGGCTATTCGGAGCTGACGACAAGTATCCCACCCCTGAGGAGACGGCCGAGCTGTCCAAGGTGCTCGATGACCTCGGCAAGCCGCACGAGTTCCACACCTATGAGGGCGCGGGGCACGCCTTCTTCTCGGTGAACCGGCCCGCGTACCGGCCGGAGGCAGCGAACGACGGCTGGCAGAAGATCTGGACTTTCTACGGCCGCTACCTGGCCAGCTGAGGAGCCTGACATGTGCACGTACAACACCGAGAAGATCGCGATCACCGGCAGCGGCAAGGGCGCGCAGGGCTGGTTCTCGCTGACCGACGCGACCGTCTATTTCGACCACCCGGTGCACGCGATGGCCGAGCACACGCTGAACATCGACTTCCGTAACCCGGCTCAGGGCCCAGCCGCGCGAGTGGCGGTCGAGCTGACGGCCGAGTCCGCCAGGGCGCTCGCGGCGGCGATCGAGGCGGCACTCGCTGCGGTGCCCGCGGCGCTGGCGTCCTGAACCCGGGCGTCTTGGTCCGCTGGCGTCGTGACCCGATGGCGTCGTGCCCGCGGGTCTTGCTGACCCAACGTCTTTCTTACAAGGCCGACGTGCTGGCCATCTCGCCGCGATCGAGTCGTTCGCAACCGACTTCGTAGTCGTTCCCGCCGAGCCGACCGGATGCCGATGTCGGCAGGGCATGTCACGATCGAGGTGTACCGCGGGTCGGGCGGAAGGAATGTCGTGAAGTTCAGGGTCGAGCGCGACGCGCTAGGTGAGGCCGTATCGTTTGTGGCGCGTGCACTGCCGACGAGACCGGTCGTGCCGGTTCTGGCTGGCTTGCTGATAGAGGCCGACGATGGTCAGCTGACATTGTCGTGCTTCGACTACGAGGTCTCGGCCAGGGTTACAGTCGCCGCCGACGTCGGCGAGCCCGGCATCGCGCTAGTGCCGGGTCGGCTGCTCGCCGAGATCAGCAAGAGCCTGCCGCCTGCCGAGGTCGAGGTCGCGACCGTCGCGGGCATGGTGATGCTGACGTGTGCCAGCGCCGAGTTCGCGGTAGTCGCGTTGCCGCTCGAGGACTATCCATCTCTGCCTGAACTGCCGGTCGCCGCCGGGACGGTGGACGGCGGTGCGCTGGCGACGGCGGCCGCCCAGGTCGTACCGTCTGCCAGCCGCGACGACACGCTGCCGATGCTGACGGGCATCTGCCTGGATTTCGACGGACGCGCTCTCACGCTTGCCGCCACCGACAGGTACCGGCTAGCTGTCCGCACGCTGGCCTGGGCGCCCGCCAATCCGGCCATGCAAGCCTCGGCACTGGTGCCAGCCAGGACGCTGGCCGACGTGGCCAGGTCCTTGGGAGCGGGCGGGCCAGTCACCATCGCGTTCGGCCAGCCCGAGCAGGACGGGACCCGGCCGACTGACGGCATCATCAGCTTCGAGGGCGGCGGCCGTCGGTTGACCGCGCGCCTGATCGGCACCGAGTTCATCCGCTACAAGTCGCGATTCCCGCAGAGCTTTGAGGCCACCGCCGAGCTTGCTGCTGGGCCGTTCATCGAGGCCGTGCGGCGGGTGTCGCTCGTCGCTGATCGGCTCACGCCGGTTCAGCTTGCGTTCCGCCGCGGCGTCGTGGTGATCGAGGCCCAGTCCGATGGCCGCGCGCGCGCGGTCGAATCGCTTCCGGTCGTGTTCGAGGGCACCGAGCACATGATCTCGTTCAACCCGCAGTTCCTGCTGGATGGCATCATGGCGGCCGCGCTGAGCGGCCACCTCCGGCCGTCGGCAACGGGTGATCCGGATGCCGTGCTGGCCTCCGGCGCGGGCCGGGTGAGGCTGGAGTTCTCAAGTCCAGCGAAGCCGGCGTTGATCAGCTGGATCGACGGCGATGCGACGGCTGGCGCAGGCGCCGACTACCCGTCGTCCCCTGATTCGGGACAACCGTCTGGGAACGGGGCCGCCACCCACGCGGTCGGCCCCGACGCGCGCGGACAAGACGAAGACGGTGAGCTGCGGCCGATGGACGCGGCCGAGTTCCGGTACTTGGTGGTTCCGCTGCGCGTGCCGGTGGCTAACTGACCGTTATCAGCGGCGCGAGCCGCGGAAGATCCGGCGGAGCACTCCGCGCATCAGCGTGAAGACGGCCACCAGCAAGCCGAGCCGGCCAGGCAGCGGGAACCGCACGCCGACCAAGATCACGTCATAGACCAGCAGCCAGCTCGCGAGAGCGACCAGCAGTGTGGCAAACGCTCCCAAGCCGTGGCGATGCCGTTGCCCTGACCACTCCCGGCCGGACCAGTCGCTGCCCGTCCAGCCTGCGGCGACGGCGCCAGGACTAGACGCCAGTCCGCTCGTCAGCAGCGGCCCTGAGCGCGTCCGCGCGCTCGGCAGCGGCGCCCCGCCTGACCTGACGTGCGGCAAATCGCGGGTCAGGCGGCTGAGGTCGCTTTCGGTTTTGGCCGCGAAGGCAGCCTCGATCCGCTCGTTGAACTCCTCGAGCGTGAGCCGTCCGTGCGCGAAATGCTCTCGCAGTTCGGCGGCGACGGCGTCGCGTTCGGCGTCCCCGATGCGCAAACTCGGTTGCGTTGCCATCTGCCCCTCCGTGCCGTGCGCAAGCTGATTCCAAAACGATATATCGCGACTACCCCGGCCGCAACTGGCGCGCGCAACTAGCGGAAACGGGACCGGCACGGCGCCAACCGCTGCTGCCTCCAGCATGGCGCAACAAGTGTGGGCGCAGCCAGAGTGGGGGCGGGCCCCGCCGGAGCTCATGAAAGCCGCCGGTTCAGGGGCCGGTAGTTCAGGGGCCGGTAGTTCGGGAGCCGGTAGTTCAGGACCGGCTAGTTCAGGACCCGCTAGTTCAAGAAGTAGCTGCCGCCACCGGTAGTTCAGGACCCGCTAGTTCAAGAAGTAGCTGCCGCCGCCAGTCTCCGGGTTCGTCACAAGCGCCGGCACCGAAATCGCGCCCGCGTGCGCGAACAGTAGCGTGAGCGTGATGAGCGTCCCAGCCTTCATCTGGCCCGAGCCGGTGACGAGGAAATGCGAGCCATTGGGATCGAGTCCCACGAAGCTCTTAGCCGGAACGGTGATCGCCCGGACCGAGCGCATCTGCACGACTCCGCCACGGACGGGGGAGCGCAACGTGACCTTTCCGCCGACGCTGATTCGCGCGCCGACGATCTGGTCGGCGGCGCCGTTGTTCTGGACGTCGACGTAGACGTCGGTGATACCGCTGGCACTGGGCTCAGTGACTTGCGCGGAGCTGAGCGTGATCGCAGGACCTTGCTGGCCTGGCATGGCGCAGCCCGCGGCGAGGCAGGTGCCGAGCACGGCGATCGCGCACGCCGCCCGCTGGCGCGCGCGACGGCGCCAGTCCCCGGCAAGCTGCGGCCCGGCGAATGTGGGCGAGCTGAGCATGATGACCGACCTTACCTCCGGCAGAGCCCGACCATAATCTCACGCTGGGCACCGGGCACTGGCCGCTGGGCGCCGGGCACTGGCCGCTGGGCGCCGGGCACTGGCCGCTGGGCGCCGGGCACTGGCCGCTGGGCGCCGGGCACTGGCCGCTGGGCACCGGGCACTGGCTGCGGGCACTGGCTGCGGGCGCTGGCTGCGGGCGCTGGCTGTGGGCACTGGCTGCGGGCACTGGCTGTGGGCACTGGCTGCTGGGCACTGGGCGCTGGGTGATAGGGACTAGGCGCTGGGTGATAAACACTGCGCGCTGGCGCTGGGCGATGGGCACTTGGGCGCGCTGGGCGCTGGAATCGGGCACGGCGGTATCACCCGTCCCCGTGAGATGCCGCCCCGGCCCGCGCCTCAGCGCACGCCCACCGAATCCCGCAGCATGCAGCGCACTGGTAGTTGCCGCGGCTGGCGGGGCAGCCGGGCGAGCGAGGCGGTTTCGATGCGAGCGAGCCGACCGGGTACCAGGCTGAGAGTCAGGACGCGGAGCCCGGCCGATCTTGGCTGAATAGCATGAGCGGCGCCCGCGGTCAGTACGACGCGCTGCCCGCCCCGATTCGAACCGGCGTGACGCTCATGATCGACTGAGCCGGATTCGCGCAGGCCTGGGTTTTGTACTGCACGTAGATACTGCCGTAATCGCCCGGCGGGTAGATCCGCAGCCAGTTAACGGTCGTGATTGTGCAATTGGCGATCGCGCCAGCATCGTGAACGGCCAACAGGACGTCGGCCTTGGCGCCAGGCGACAGCGTGACAAGCGTCTTGGCAACGACGAGATCCTTGCTGGCCGGCTTGCCTACCTGGCTGCCACCTACTCCTGTGACAAATGACACACCCGGATACCCGTACAACGTGCAAGTGGCGTTCGAGGTGTTGGTCAAGACGATCACCTGGTAAATCGTGCCCGCCGTGCCCTGCGAGACGCCTAGCTGCGCTTGCAGGCCAGAGGCCAGGCAGCCGGACGGCCCGGGCGCACTGGCTGAGGAGGAGGCTGCCGTCGGCGTAGCTGTCTTGCTGGTGGCACCGGCGCTTGCCGGGACTGTCACGGTTTTGGTCGGAGTTGTGCCGGGTGCAGCTGTGCTGCCGCACGCGGTGAGCAATCCGCAGGCACCGGCTAGCGTCGCGCCGGCCAACAGCCGGGCGGTGGCAGTCAATGAGGGGTTCATGAAGGCTATTTCCTTAGTACGGTGCCGGGTCCAGCACCAGGCGGCAGTCGATTGCCACATAAGACGCCGCGTTTGGGATGCCGGTTGGCCCGTCATGTCACAGCTGGGTCACACTTTCCAGGCGACCGCTATGGGACTCCCCGGCCTCGATCTGGTGAATCGCCCCCGACATCGATAGGAACTTGTGACATATCGTGCACCGCTTCGACATCAGGCCGGACATACGCTGCATCGGACCGTAGCCGGAAAGGCAACGGGTTTTGCTGGCGCGGGGCGACCTGGCCAACGAACCCAGACCTGGACCGGTTTCGGACGCCGCACGACGAACCGGCGGGCGTAGAACCGGCCCGAACTACGCTAAGTAGGGTTAAAGACCACCTAGTCCGGGTCTTTAGGTATCTTGGCTGAGTGCAGGTGGGTACTAGGCGGGCACGGAGCGTCACGGCGCCTGACAACGAACCGGCTCGGGCGTGCTATCGCGCCGCAACGAAGGAGTTCACATGTTTGAACGCAGACGCAAAATAGGCGTCGCGGGGGTCGCGGCGGCTGCCGCGACCGCACTGCTGGCCGCAGGGTGCGGTTCCAGCGGAAACAGTCCCACTAGCAGCAACTCGGCCGGCGCCTCCGTTACGGGCGCAACCGCGACGACGTTCAACATCAACGGCGCCGGGGCCAACTGCATCTACCCCTTCCAGGGGACCCAGTGCTACAGCGTGACCAACTACGAGGACTTCGAGTACCTCATGGTCCGGCCGCTTTACATGTTCGGCGGCAACAGCAGCACCTCCATCTCGGTCGACTACCCGCTGTCTCCGGCCGACGCGCCCGTGTACACCAACGGCGGCAAGACCGTGGTGATCAACCTCAAGGGCTGGAAGTGGTCGGACGGCACGACCGTCAACGCCAACTCCCTGATGCTCCAGCTGAACTTGCTTGAGGCGGAGAAGGCCAACTACGCGGGCTACACCCCCGGGCTGCTGCCGGACAACATGGCGTCCTACAAGGCGACCGGCCCCGAGCAGGTCACCCTGCAGCTCAAGCAGGCTTACTCCAGCATCTGGTTCACCTACAACCAGCTGGCCATCCTGACCCCGATGCCGGCGGCGTGGGACGTCGCGGCGACTGGGGCGAAGGCGGGCAGCGGCGGCTGTCTCACTGACAGCGCGGCTGATGGCTGGGCCAAGTGCAAGGCGGTCTACACGTACATGACCGCCCAGAACAAGCTGACCGCGACCTATGCGACCAACCCGCTGTGGCAGGTCGTCGACGGTCCGTACAAGCTGACGTCGTACAACGTCGCGGGTAACTACACGTTCGTGCCCAACGCGTCGTACTCCGGCACCCCGAAGTCGTCGATCGCCACGCTGAAGTTCGTGAGCTACACCAGCGACACCGCCGTCTACACGGCGCTGAAGACTGGCGCGCTAAGCCTGGGGCCGATCCCGTCGACAGACCTGAGTCCGGCGGTGGGCAACACGTTCCTTCCGGCGACCAACCCGCTGGCTTCCACCCCCAATGGCGGGTACTACCTGCAGCCGCAGTTGGCCTTCGTCATCGGCTACGCGTACACCAACTTCAACAACCCGACGTACGGCCCGGCATTCAGGCAGCTCTACTTCCGGCAGGCGCTGCAGATGCTGGACAACCAGAAGGGCATGGACACGGCTGTCGGCCGCGGTTATTCCACCGCGACCGATGCTGGCGTCCCGGTGGAGCCGCCGAGCCAGTGGGTGTCCTCGGATATGAGCGAGAACGGCGGTCAGGGCCCGTACCCGTACGACCCCACCAAGGCCGAGGCACTGCTGAAGTCACACGGCTGGCAGGTTGTCGGCGGAGTGCTCACCTGTGAGTCCGCGGGCACCGCTGCCAGCGACTGTGGTGCAGGCGTCGCCAAGGGCACCCAGGCCAAGTTCAGCATGGCCTACACCTCGGGCATCACGACCCAGGCGGACGAGGCTGACATCCTGAAGTCAGGCTTCGGCCTGGCCGGGATCCAGCTGACCCTGCAGGGCGAGACGTTCAACACACTGCTGACCGACACCGTGCCGTGCAAGCCGACGCAGGCCAGCTGCAAGTGGACGTTCCTGTACCTGGGCGGCTGGGGCTTCAACGGACCGGGCTTCGAGCCCACCGGTGAGCCGCTGTACCAGACGGGCTCTCCGAACAACTCGGGCAGCTACTCCGACCCGACGATGGACTCGCTCATCAACCAGACGCACACCAGCAGCAGCATCGATGTGTTCCACACGTACGCCAACTACACGGCTACCCAGCTTCCCGCCCTGTGGATGCCGTGGCCGGTCAACACCGTGGCCGTCAACAACGGCCTGCACAACGTGACGCAGAACCCGCTCGGGATGTTCTTCCCCGAGTTCTGGACCTGCAGCACGAAGTCCTGCTGACGCAGGAATCGACTGAGTCCGGTATCCGGCCGTCGCGCTGGCACAGTGCCAGCGCGGCGGCCGGTCCGGAACGCGGGTGTTGTCGCTAGGAATCCGCAGGGTGTTGTCGCTAGGAATCGGCCGGGGCACTATGGGAAGGAGCCCGATGCAATCTGTCGCCAGAGCTGCCGGTAACGGTCACGCGCGGGCGGACGGCATGCCGTCGTTGTGGAGAGTGGCCGCAGCCCAGGCGTGGCTCGCAGCTGAGCCGGCCGGATGGGGAGGCATGCAGTGATCGGGTTCCTGATCAGGCGTGTGGGCCAGACCATCGTCGTCGCCTTGATCGTCACGATCATCACGTTCGTGCTCCTGCACCTCGTGCCCGGCGGCGAGGTGCGCGCGATACTCGGCATCCGGGCGAGCCCGGCTGAGATCGCCGCTGATTCCAGGGCCTGGGGCTTCGACCAGCCACTGTACGTGCAGTACTACAAGTGGCTGTGGCAGCTCCTGCACGGCAACTTCGGCTTTGACATTAAGTACAGCGCGCCCGTCTCGACGCTGCTGTTTCCGGCCTTGTCGCGGTCGCTGGTGCTGGCCGTCATCGGAACCGGTGTCGGCCTGCTGATCGGCGTCCCGCTCGGCATCTTCCAGGCGGTGCGCCGGTACACGGTCATCGATCACGTGGTGACCGGCGTCGGCTTCGTCGGCTATGGCTCGCCGACGTTCTTCGTCGGACTGATGCTCGTGAACTGGTTCGCCGTCGACTTGCATATTTTCCCGCCGTTCGCGCCGCAGTCGACTTCGATCCTCGGCCAGCTGGCTGATCCGCTGGCGCTGGTACTGCCGGTGGCGACGTATGCGTTTGTCGCGTTCGCGCTGTGGAGCAGGTTCATGCGGTCGTCGGTGCTGGACAACATCGTTCAGGATTACGTGCGGACCGCGAGGGCCAAGGGCGCCAGCGAGAGGCGCGTCCTGTGGGGGCACATCTTCCGCAACTCGCTGATCACCATCGTGACCCTGCTTGGCCTCCAGCTCCCGGTCATCATCGGCGGCGCCATCTTCATCGAGGTGGTGTACAGCTACCCGGGCATGGGCCTGTTGTTCTTCAACGCGGCGCTGCAGACGGACATCCAGCTGATGCTCGCCATCACCGTCATCACCACGTTGGTGACGATCCTGGGCAACCTGCTCGCTGATATTGGGTACGCCATGCTCGACCCGAGGGTGAGGTACAGCTGATGGCCATGATGCCGCATCCCGAGACGGTTGATCCGCTCGCCTCATCCGGCGCGCTGATCGCCGAGCCGGCCCCGGGCGCCTTTCCCGGCCAGCAGGCCCAGATCAAGCCACGCAGCCTGTTCCGCCGCGGCTGGGAGGTCTTCGCCGAGAACAGGCTGGCGCTCGTCGGCCTGGGCTTTGTGATCTTCATCCTGCTGTTCTGCTTCGTCGGCCCGCTGATCTATAAGACCCAGCAGACCAGCGTCACGCTGACCAACGCCTATTGCACCCCAGGCGGGGCGCACCTGCTGGGCTGCGACAACCTGGGCTACGACGTGCTGGGTCGTCTGATGGCAGGCGGGCAGAACTCGCTGGAGGTGGGCCTCGCCGCCGCCTTCGTGTCGTGCCTGTTCGGGTCCATCTACGGCGCCGTCTCCGGGTTCGCCGGCGGGATCGTCGACTCGCTCATGATGCGCTTCGTCGACGCGATGCTCTCTATCCCGTTCATCTTCGTGCTGATCATCCTGGCCGTTCTCGTGCACCCGAACGCGCTGACATTGATCGGGTTCATCGCCGCCACGTACTGGCCAGGCCCGGCCCGGCTCGTCCGCGGCGAGACGCTGTCGCTGCGCACTCGCGAGTACGTTGCCGCGGTCAAGGTGGCAGGCGGTCGGAGCTCGAGGGCTGTCGTGCGGCACATCATGCCGAACGCGATTGGCACGATCATCGTCCAGGCCACCTTCGCCGTGGCGGACTCGATCATCATCCTGTCCGGGCTCGGATTCCTCGGATTCGGCATCCAGGTGCCGCAGACCGACTGGGGCTCGGAGCTGGCGGGCGGGCTGAACTACCTGACGCTCGGCTACTGGTGGCTCATCTACCCGGCCGGAATCATCATCATCTTGACCGTGGTGGCATTCAACTTCATTGGCGACGCACTCCGCGACGCCTTCGAGACCCGGCTGCAGCGCCGGTAGGAGAAAGGTGACCTAGTGGCGCCGCTACTTGATATCCGCGACCTGCGTACCGAGATCCGGCTGCGCGAGGGTGTCGTGCACGCCGTCGACGGCGTGTCGCTCCAAGTCGAGCCAGGCGAGACGGTCGGCATCGTCGGCGAGTCTGGCTGTGGCAAGACCATGACCGCCCTGTCGATCATGAACCTGCTGCCGACCGGCGGCCATATCGCCGCCGGCAGCATCAAGCTCAACGGCCAGGAGCTCAGCACGCTGTCCGACGAGAGCATGCGCGCCATCCGCGGCAACGAGATCGGCATGATCTTCCAGGATCCGCTCACCTCGCTGAACCCGACGATGACGATCGGCAAGCAGATCTCCGAGGTCGTCACCCTGCACCGGGAGGTGTCGAAAGAGCAGGCGATGGACCGTGCGGCCGAGGTCCTGGACCTGGTCGGCATCCCGCGTGTCCGGGAGCGGATCAAGGAGTACCCGCACCAGTTCTCCGGCGGCATGCGCCAGCGCGTCATGATCGCGATGGCGCTGGCTTGCGAGCCGAAACTGCTGATCGCCGACGAGCCGACCACGGCGCTGGACGTGACGATCCAGAAGCAGATCCTGGAGCTCATCGACGACCTGCGGCTGCGCCTCGGCATGTCGGTCATCCTGGTCACCCACGACCTGGGCGTCATCGCAGGCCGGGCGGACCGGGTCGCCGTCATGTACGCCGGCAAGATCGCGGAGGTCACCGACACCGAGACGCTGTTCGCGCGGCCGCGGCACCCCTACACCGAGGCGCTGTTCCAGGCGCTGCCGGACAAGGCCGCCGACGCCGGCGAGCGGCTGTACTCCATTCCGGGCCTCCCGCCGGACCTTGTCAATCCGCCCAAGGGCTGCCGGTTCGCGGCCCGCTGCCGGTATGTGACGGACAGGTGCCGGGAAGAGGAGCCGTTGCTCACCGGTGAGGTCGCCGGCCACGAGTTCAGGTGCTTCTACCCCGTCGGGCCGTCCGAGCGCAGGCAGGCCGGGAAGGTAGTCGACTACAGCGAGACACCTGCTGAAGCCCCGCTGGAAGGCCCCGGCATCGGCGAGGAGCTGCTGCGGATCGATCACCTGGTCAAGGACTACCCGGTCACCAGGGGCGCCGTACTGCAGCGGCGGGTTGGCTGGCTCAGCGCGGTCGCCGACGTGAACCTGTCGATCCGCAGTGGCGAGACGTTCGGGCTGGTCGGGGAGTCTGGCTGCGGCAAGACGACCATGGGCAAGCTCGTCGTCGGCCTGGAGAAGCCGACCAGCGGCCAGATCAATTTCGAGGGCAGGGACCTGGCGAAGAGCAGCGGGCGGGAGTACCGCCACGAGCGCCGGAACATCCAGCTCATGTTCCAGGATTCCTACGCCTCACTCGACCCCAGGATGCGGGCTGGCACGCTCCTGCGCGAGCCGCTAGTGATTCAGGGCATGGGCGGCTCCAAGCAAGAGCAGATGGAAATGGTCGGCCAGATGCTCGACAAGGTCGGGCTGCCGCGGTCGGCGGCGGACCGCTACCCGCACGAGTTCTCCGGCGGACAGCGTCAGCGGCTGGGCTTCGCTCGCTCGCTCATGCTGAACCCGAAGCTCATCGTCGCCGACGAGCCCGTGTCCGCACTGGACGTCTCGATCCAGGCGCAGGTACTGAACATGATGAAGGAGCTTCAGCGCGACCTCGGGCTGACGTACATGTTCATCTCCCACGACCTTGGCGTCGTGCGGTACCTGTCCGAGAAGATCGGCGTGATGTACCTGGGCAAGCTCGTAGAGATCGGCCCAGCCGAGGAGGTGTACCAGCGCCCCGCGCACCCCTACACCAGGGGTCTGCTGGACTCCGCGCCCGTCGCCGACCCGGCCGCCGAGAGGGCCAAGGTCAGTGAGGGTGTCACCGGCGAACTGCCGAGCGCCATCCACCCGCCCTCCGGCTGCCGGTTCCGTACCCGCTGCCCGCGGGCGCAGGCTATCTGCGCTGACGTCGAGCCGCCGATGACGCCGTTCGCGGGCGAGGGCCACCTCGCCGCGTGCCACTTCCCGATGGAAATCCCGATCGGCGCCCCGGTGAGCGCAGCTGCGCAGACCGGGCAGCCGTAGCCGTAACTCGGCGTCAAGGACAGCCGCGCGGGCGTCTCGCCGCGCGGCTGTCCTGTTTCTTCCGCCGGTAGCGTTAGGCACAGCCCAGCCACGCACTGGAGGCGGCGTGACAGCAAGCCCGCAGTTCACCACCCGGCCCGAGCTGGCCGGCACGTTCGGCATGGTGGCGTCGACACACTGGCTTGCCTCGGCCGCCGGCATGGCGGTACTGGAGCGTGGCGGCAATGCGTTCGACGCGGCAGTGGCTGCGGGCCTCGTACTGCAGGTCGTCGAGCCGCACCTCAACGGGCCCGCCGGAGAGGTGCCCGTCATTGGGTTCGACGCCGCGGCGGGCGAGTCATTCGTGCTGGATGGACAGGGACCAGCGCCCGCCGCGGCGACGCTCGGTGCATTTGGCGCTCTCGGTCTCGGCCTCGTGCCGGGAACAGGCCTGCTTGCTGCCTGCGTGCCTGCGGCCTTCGGTACGTGGATGTTGCTGCTCGAGCGGTACGGCACCCTGCCGCTCCGGGCGGTGATGGAGTACGCGATCGGCTATGCCGAGCACGGTTACCCGATGCTGCCTACCGCGAGTGCGGCTATCGCAGCAGTGGCCGGGACGTTCCGCGAGGCCTGGCCGGGGTCGGCCGAGATCTACCTGGCCAGCGGAGTGCCGGCGCCAGGCAGTCGGTTCACCAACCGTCCGCTGGCCGCCGTATACCAGCGCATCCTGGCGGAGGCCGAGGACGCAGGCGGCGACCGCGAGCGTCAAATCGAGGCTGCCCGCCGTGCCTTCTATCAGGGCTTCGTCGGCGAGGCCATCGCCGCCTACTGCGCCAATGCTGAGGTCCTGGACGTCACAGGCCGCCGCAACCGCAGCCTGCTGACCGGCGACGACCTCGCCGGCTGGCGGGCGAGCGTCGAGGATCCTGTCACCGCCGACTTCCGCGGTCTCACCGTCTGCAAGACGGGCCCGTGGGGGCAGGGTCCTGTGTTCCTCCAGCAGCTCGGCTTGCTGGACGGTATGGGCCTTGAAGACGCCGAGCCCGGCAGCGCCACGGTGATCCACACCGTGACTGAGGCCGCGAAACTGGCGTTCGCCGACCGTGAAGCCTGGTACGGCGACCCCCGACAGTCGGAGGTACCGCTCGATGCGCTGCTGTCCGCGGACTACGCGACGGCACGCCGCAAGCTCATCGGGGAGACAGCATCGGCGGAGCTGCGCCCGGGCGCGCCAGCAGGCACGGCGCCGCGGCTACCGGACTTCGCCAGTGCTGCGTTCGAGTCTGCGTGGCCTGGCCGCGCCGGCCTTGGCGAGCCGGCGGCTTCGGCTGTGTCGGCCCCGGAACTAGGGCCAGGCGATACGTGCCATCTAGATGTCACCGACAGGTACGGCAACCTGGTCTCGGCCACGCCCAGCGGGGGCTGGCTGCAGAGTTCGCCAGTTATCCCCGGTCTCGGTTTCTGCCTCGGCACACGGGCCCAGATGTTTACGCTTACGCCGGGCCTGGCCAGCACCCTGGCCCCCGGCCGCAGGCCGCGCACCACGCTGTCGCCAGGTCTGGCACTGCGCGACGGCGAGCCGTACCTGGCGTTCGGCACGCCGGGTGGGGACCAGCAGGATCAGTGGTCACTGGCGTTCTTCCTGAACCACGTCGTGTACGGCATGAACCTCCAGGAATCCATCGACGCGCCTGTATTCCACACCGATCACTTCCCGTCCTCGTTCTATCCGCGTGCGTCGCTGCCGGGGTCACTGGCAATCGAATCAAGGGCCGGGAACGAGGTCGTCACCGCGCTCCGGGCCCGTGGCCACCAGGTCAGCATCCGGCCGCCATGGTCCCTTGGCCGCATGAGTGCCGTCGCCAGGTCTGGCGGCTTTCTGTACGCGGCGGCCAATCCCCGTGGCATGCAGGGCTACGCGGTCGGCCGGTAACGGGCGCTACCGGCCGCGGCCAATCCAGGCCGGAACCGCGAGACCCGCCGCCACGACGGCCAGGACGACTGCGCCAATCCTGAGCGCGGTCGCGGCAGGGCCAACGGGCAGGCCAGGGAGGGCGGTGACGCCGACGGCGAGCGCCGCGAGCCCGGCGCCCGCGCAGACCAGGGGAAGCTGCGCGCGCAGCGCGCTGGCGCCCGTCTCCGTCTCGGCCAGGTGCACCGAGAGTAGGTAGCTGATCAGCGCCACGGCCAGTACCGCCGTATGCCACGGTCGGGACTTGTGCAGGGCCTCGAGTACTAGGGCCGCCACTGTCAGCAGCTCGGCCCATGGCAGCGTCCTGACGACGGTTACAAGCTGCTGTGCCAGCCTCGCCGCCCAGGCGAAGCTGTCCGGCTCGCGCGCCATGGTGGTGGACAGGACCAGCTGGGCGATACTCAGCGCGCCGGTGGCGATGGCGGCCACCAGCGCGAGCCGAGTCCCGCCAGCACCGCCGGACACGGGAAAGGCGGCCCACGCGATCAAGCCGGCTGCCAGCGCGGCCGCAGCGGCAATCCTGAGGGCTCGCGGCGGCAAGTCGGGGGTGCGGTCGCGGGCCGGACGAGAGGCGTCGCGGGTCATCGGTGCGCCACCATGACTCGCCTTGTATAAGGGGCGAGCGGCTCGTCCAGGCTGCGGATACCGTCCCAGTGCACGACCGGCACACCGATCTGCGTCAGTGAGTACCTGATGGCGTCCTGCTCAAGCCGCCAGATCCTGCTCGTCAGGCTCGACAGTCTGCTGCGGTCGGGCGAGGGTCCGGTATTCAGCACGTCGACCACCAGCACGCTGAAGCCTCGTTCGCGCAGGTCGCGCACGGCCTCGACGAGGCGGGGGTCGAGCAGCGGGCTGAACACGACGATCAGCGCACCAGGCGGCAACGCGGCGCGCGGCAGCCTGGTCAGGCCGCTCGCTCTTTCCCAGCCGCCTTGTGTGGCCATCATGAGGTCAAGCAGACGCTGGTAGTGCCGCTCGCCCTGGCCGGGAGCGAGCCAGCTGAGGCGTCCTGCGAAGATGACGAGGCCGACCCGGTCACGCGCGGCGATGTAGCGAGTGACGGTGCCGGCCGCGCCGCGCAGGACCAGGTCGAGCGATGTCGCACCGGCCACGCCGACGTCCGTGGTCTCGTCGGCGATGACCACCAGGTTCTGAGTGCGTTCTGCGGCGAAGGTCGTGAGGTGAAGTGTCCCCTGCCGGGTCGTGGCCGCCCAGTTGATGCGCCGCTGCCGGTCGCCAGGCACGAACTCCCGGACGCCCGCGAACTCGCCGCCTTCGCCCGTCGCCCTTGCCGGGTGCTCGCCTAGCCGGCTCGGCAGGCGGCTCAGCACGATGCTGCTATCCAGCCGGGCCGGGAGCGGACGGCACTTGATATCCGGCAGCACGACCAGCGCCTTGCCCTCAGTCAGCCGATAACGGTCGGTCAAAGTCACGATCATCATGCCGAGTGAGCGGGAGCCCCACCGGGTCGGCTCGAGGCGCAGGCGTGCGACCCGGATCGGCTGGCCTGCTGGCACCAGGACCGCAGCGCCGGCGAGGATGTGGTCCCCTGGCTCGATCGCCAGCAGGGCGTCCAACCGGTCATGCCCGTGCAGTTCGACTGTGACCACTGCTTCGGTGCCCTCGACCAACGTCGATGCGTCGAGGCTCACTCGTACGGTGAGCTCGTCCGACCGCTCGGATCGCCAGGTGGCCAGCATGAGCAACGCCGGAGCCGCGAGGCCGGCGAACTCGGCGCGCTGGGTCACGATGGCGATGATCAGGGCGGCCAAGGCAAGTGTGACGAGTCTGCGGGCGTGCGTTGATAGGCCCCAGCGCACCGGACGCTGGCGCAGACCACTACGCCCCGGTGCGTCAGCCAACGACCGCCGCCGGATCAGTGCGCGGGACGGGCACTGCGTCGAGAAGGCTGTTCATGACGTCGTCGGACCGGACTTGCCGCGCCCAAAGCTCAGGGCGCAGCGTGATCCGGTGAGCCAGGGCCGGGATGGCGACGCGCTTGACGTCGTCCGGGATGACGAAGTCTCGCTGCTCGAGTACGGCTTGCGCACGCGCCAGCTGGACCAGGGCGAGACCACCGCGCGGGCTGGCTCCGACCTGGATCTGCGGATGAGTCCTCGTGGCCGAAATGATGGCCACGACGTACTCCAGGATGTCGGGCGATACCTCGACCCGCTCCAGCGACCCGCGCATGGACAGCAGTTCGGCGGCGGTCGTCACCGGCCGGAGCGTCGTAGCCTCCTGGCGGCGATCGAGCCGGCGCTGCAGCATCGCGACCTCGTCGCGGTGGCGAGGTAGCCCAGGCGCAAGCGCATCAGGAACCTGTCAAGCTGCGCCTCCGGAAGCTCATACGTGCCCTCGTACTCGATCGGATTATCGGTGGCGAGCACCACGAAGGGCTGGGGCAGCGGCCGGGTCACGCCATCCATGCTGACCTGGCCCTCGCCCATGGCTTCGAGCAAGGCCGCCTGCGTTTTCGGCGGTGTCCTGTTGATCTCGTCGGCGAGCAGCAGCTGGGTGAAGACCGGACCTGGCCGGAAGATCATCTCCCGGGTCCGCTGATCATAGAGCGGCGCGCCGACGACGTCGGAGGGGAGCAGATCCGGCGTGAACTGAATCCGGGCGAAGTCCAGGCCGAGCGCCGTGGCGAACGACCGGGCGATGAGCGTCTTGCCCAGCCCTGGCAGATCCTCCAGGAGAACGTGACCGCCCGCCAGGATGCCGATGAGCACTAGCTCCAGGCTACGGCGATGGCCTACCACGGCCCGCTCGATCTCGTCCAGGACGGCCCTGCTCCGCTCCGCTGCAGCGCTAGTGGTCCACGTCTCTTCGGTCATAGTCGCTCCAGTCGATCGAGAATGGCGGCCAGGGTCCGCGGCGGGATCCCCGTCCGCTGCTGGTCTGTCTCGGCGGGCCGCAGTGGGTCCAGCCACAACCACAGCGCGTCGTCGCGCGGTCCGGGCAGTACGAGGCGGCGCGCCGCCGCCGGATCCGCGTACAGGCTGACGCCATGGCGCTCGGCCAGCCGGGCGGCCAGCAGATGCTGCAGGGACGACCGCAGCTCGGCGTCGTAGCTGACCATCGAGGCAGTTGCGTCCCGCACGATCGAGCGCTTGCGCCAGAATCCCAGAAAGCTGGTGTGACCCTGGGCGTGCCACGACGATGGCTCGGTCAGCGGCTCGGCCGCAGCCGGCACGAGCGAGCGCAGGAACGCGATCGACGCCACCGCCCAGCCCGCGATGGCCAGCACCGCCGTGCCGACGCCGGCGTACGCATAGGCGGCGAGGCTGGTGGCGAGCACGAGGATCGCCCAGATGGTCACTTCGGGGAGGCAGGCGAGCCAGCCGCCGGCACCGACCTGGCGCCGGTCCGATGCGGCCTCGGGCGGGCGCGCCGTCACCTGCCCGCTCCCGTCGGCGCTGGGTTCGTCGGTGCTGCGCTCGCTGGCGTGGGGCTCGCTGGCGCTGGGCTCGTCGGCGCTGGGCCTGTCGGCATGGGGCGGGCCAGGCCGGCCAGCTCGCCCGATATGGCATCGAGCGCTTGGCGTGCGGTGTCCTTCGCCACCGGAGGCATGGAGTGACTGGAGAACCGCGCCTCGTAGAACAAGCCCGTCAGCGCGGCGGCCGCCGGGCCACGAATCAGGCCAGCTTTCACCGCTCTGGTCAGCAGCTCATCAGGGGTCTCAGCAATCGCTCGCGTCGCGCCGGCGGACGCCAGGGTGGTTTCCATAGCCAGATAGCAAGCGATGATCGCTGCCCGCGCGTCGTCCACGGCGCGCAGAGCCTCGCGACCGGAATCAACAGCTTGCCGCAGGTCCTCGCCCGCCTCCTGTGATGCTTCGTCGGCGTCCCCGCCTGGACGGCGCAACCGAGTCCGAGAGCGCCAGACAAGGACAATCGAGGCGACGACGGCGCCGAGAACGATCAGGCCGATGAGGCCATACAGGAGATAACTCAGGTGACCCGTCGAGCCGGCCGTGCCGGGGCGAAGGCCCCTGGGCAGCGCGGGCGGCTTACGGTGCTGCGCCCTGTTACCGAAGATCACACGCTGGATCAGGTCGCCGCGCTTGTTGGCTTCCAAGTTCACGACCGCGATGACGACAATCACGACCATCAACACAGCGATGATCCGGCTCAGCATTTGCCGCAGCGCCGCCGCCAGAGGGCCCGATGCCGACCTTCGACGAGCCATGACGAGGAGCGCGACCTCCAGGCAGGCCAGCGCGAGCTCCAGGCCGATCCCGACCCCGAGCGCATCGTGACGCCAGGGGCCGACACCAGTCACGGCCGGGCCAGCCGCGTCGATCCCGGCGATGATGATGAGCAGCAGGAGCCCGACCGCGATCGGGCGCGCGTAGCGCAGGGCAAGCGACACGGGAGCGTCAGCCGGCTGCGGCGCGTCCGATTCCCCGTTGGCCACCGATCTCGTCTCTCAAGGCAGGCCGGCCTCGCCCGGAGCCCGGCAACGTACGCAAACCATACCGTCGCGTCCGCATGCAGACCGACAGTCTGCATACGGGTGGCGCGAGGCATGCGAAGTTACCCAGCGCAGTGCCGGCGCCCCTCACCTTAAGTGGCACCCCGAATCAGCCTGGCGGTTGATGACGCGGCGGCCCGAAAGCTGGGATCGTGTTCCTCGCACAACGGTGCGCTGCCTAGCGCTGGCCGAGGCACGTTGCGGAGGGACTGTGATTACACAACCAGTGCGGCAAGCCGGGGGGCACGTGCCGCCCGAGGCCGGTGCCGTTATCGAGGCCCGCGGCCTGACGAAGCGATACGGCACGATTACGGCGCTCGATGACCTGACCGTCAGCGTGGCGCCCGGCATCACGGGCCTGATCGGAGCCAACGGCGCAGGCAAGTCGACGCTGATCAAGATTCTGCTCGGGCTGCTCGAGCCCACGACCGGTAAGGCCGCGGTGCTGGGTCACGACTGCGTGACCGACGGGTTCGCGATCCGGACCCTCACCGGGTACATGCCCGAGCACGACTGCCTGCCGCCGGACGTGACGGCGACCGAACTGGTCACGCACCTCGGCCGGATGTCAGGCCTGCCCGCGACGGCCGCAAGGGAACGCGCTGCCGACTCGCTCCGGCATGTTGGCTTGTACGAGGAGCGGTACCGGCAGATCGGCACGTACTCCACGGGCATGAAACAGCGCGTCAAGCTCGCCCAGGCGCTGGTCGGCGATCCTCGCTTGCTGCTGCTCGACGAGCCGACTAACGGCCTCGACCCTGCCGGGCGGACGGCCATGCTCGAGCTCATCGCGCGGATCGGCGCCGAGTTCGGTATCTCCATCCTCGTCGCCTCGCACCTGCTGGGCGAGATCGAGCAGATCTGCGACCATCTGGTCGCGGTCGAGGGAGGACGACTGCTGCGGGCTGACTCGGTCAGGTCGATGACCCAGGTCAGCTCGGTTCTGGTCATCGAGGTGGATGAGGGCCTCGAGCTGCTCCAGACGGACTTGACCAAGCGGGGCCTGAACCCCTTGCCATATCAGCGGGGGCTAGCCGTCCAGCTGGCCGGCGACCAGACCTATGACGTCGTGCGTGACAGCATCGCCGACCTTGGTCTGCCGCTGAGCCGGATGGAACAGCGCAGGCACCGCATCGAGGAACTATTCCGCACCGACCCTGCCGAGCAGGTCGGCCAGACGACGGGAGCTGCACGTGTCAGCTGACGCGATCGCCGCCGGAGGGCAGCTAGCCCCGCCAGCCGCTGAGAGCGGCGGCGTGATCCACAACATCGGCTACCGCCGTTACGACGCCGTGCGGCTCGGACGTGCCGCCATCGTCCGGGCGCTGATCTGGCATAGCTTCCGCGCCGCGTTCGGCATCGGCCGCGGCGCCAAGGCCAAGGTCTTTCCGATCCTGCTGTTCACGCTGATGTGCCTGCCCGCCGCGGTGAACGCTATCGGGCTGGCCCTCAACCCCGGCAGCCAGCCAGCCGTCACCTACGACGGTTACACGCCCCAGCTTCGCACGGTCGCGATGCTCATCTTCGTGGCGCTGGAAGCCCCCAATCTGGTCTCCAACGACCTGCGCAACCACACACTGCCGCTGTACTTCGCCCGGCCCATCAGCCGGCTCGACTACCCGCTGGCCAAGCTCGCCGCGTTCGTGCTCGCCTGCCTGACCATGATCGAGATCCCGTTGCTGCTGCTCTACCTGGGCAACGCGACCCAGCAGCACAGCCCGAGCCAGGTCTGGGAGCAGACGCTGCGTCTTGGACCCGGCCTCCTGTACGGCGCGGCGTGGGCGGTGCTCCTGGCCAGCATCGGCCTGCTGCTCGCTTCCACGACGGGCAAGCGCGTCTTCGCGATCTGCGCTATCGGCATCCCGCTCTTCTTCACCTTCATCCTGGCCAACGTGCTCGCGCACGTCGGCCAGCAGGCATTTGGGCCGGGTTCCTTCGGCCAGCCGTCGGCGCTCACCAGCCTCGCCGGCCTGATCAACCCGTTCACGCTGCTCGGGGGCGTGCTGCGGTGGCTAGAGGCAACGCCGGCGCCCGGTGGCGCGCCGGTCCGCGAGTTCATGCAGACGACTGTCGGGAGTTACGGGCCGCTGTACGGTGCCGTGTTCCTGATACTGACCGTCGCAGCGATTGCGGGCTTGATCGCCCGGTACCGGAAGGTCGGTGTGGCATGACTGGCGTCGATGTGACTGGCATCGAGCTGCGCGGTGTCTCGCGCTGGTACGGCAATGTTGTGGCCGTCAACGACATCACCATGACCATCGGGCCGGGCGTGACCGGGCTCCTCGGGCCGAACGGTGCTGGCAAGACGACGATCATGCACATGATCGCCGGCTTCCTTCCGCCGTCGCGTGGTGAGGTCACGGTGGCGGGAACCAGCAGCTGGCGCCACCCGGACATGTTCCGCAAGGTCGCGCTCGTACCCGAGCGCGACTCCGTGTACGCGTTCCTGACCGGTACCGAGTTCGTCGTCGCGACCGCGCGGCTGCATGGCCTCGCCGATCCGGACGGCGCCGCGCGCCGCGCGATCGAACTGCTGGAGATGACCGAGGCGCAAGACCGGCGCATCTCTACGTACTCCAAGGGCATGCGGCAGCGCATCAAGGTTGCCGCTGCGCTCGTGCACGACCCCGAGTATGTCCTGCTGGACGAGCCCTTCAACGGCATGGACCCGCGCCAGCGACTGCACATGATGGACCTGCTGCACGCGCAGGGCGAGCAGGGCAGGGTCATCGTGTTCAGCTCGCACATCCTGGAAGAAGTCGAGCGGCTCTCCGGCATCATCCAGGTGATCGTCGGCGGTCGGCTCGCGGCCTCCGGCGACTTCCGCGCTATCAGGCGGCTGATGACGAACAGGCCGCACGTCTTCCTCCTGAGCTCGTCGGACAACCGGGCTCTCGGCTCGGCCTTGATCGGCCGGGCTGTCAGCGCCGTCGAGCTGACCCAGCACGGCCTGCAAGTCCGCGCATCCGACTACGGGACTTTCACCAGGGAGATCGCCGGCATCAGCCGCGATCACGGCATCCGCCTGACGCAGATTCGGCCGGCTGATGAGTCGCTCGAGAGCGTGTTCACCTACCTGCTGGCGTCCTGATGACTGTCGCAACCGAGAGAACTGTGGCGAACGAAAGAACGGTGCACCCGATGTCCGGCGTGTTGAACCCCGTCATCATGCGGCTCACGCTGCGTGCCACATTGAGCCGGAAGCGGGCGCTGCTGTTCGCTGCCCCGGCCATCATCCTGATCGGCATCTCGGCCCTGCTCAAGGCCACGGCGCAAAGTAACGTCTGGCCGCCGGAGGTCCTTGGCGTGGTCGGCTTCCTGATCCTGGCGCTGACCGCCCTGATCATCGGCGGCAGCGTGATCGGCGCTGAGGTCGAGGACGGCAGCATCGTGCACCTGCTGGCCACGCCCGTGAGCCGCCGGTCCGTCGTGCTCAGCAAGTACGTGGTGGCGGTAGGCCTGACGATCGCGTTCGCGGCGATACCTGAGTACCTGGCAGGCGCGGTGGCCACCGGGGCGGGCAGCAAGCTGACGGTCGGCCTGCTCATCGGCGCCCTGGTTGGCGCTCTGGTCTACAACGCGCTGTTCATCATGCTCACGGCGGTGTTCAGTCCGACACGCGCGCTCGCGTTCGGCCTGCTGTACATCCTGCTCTGGGAGGGCCTGCTGGCCAGCCTTGTCCCCGGCGTCGGGCTGCTGTCCGTTGAGCACTACTCGCTGGCGATCGCCAACTCCATCGCGCACAACAGCGCGTTGGACGCACACCTGACGCTTGGCACCGGCATCGTTATGGCGGTGGTTGTCAGCATCGTGACCCTGGTCCTGGCTGTGAGCCGGATGTCGGCCTTCTCGATCAAGGGGGATGTGGCCTGACGCGTCCCGCCGCCGACCGCTAGCGCGGCGTGCGGGCGTCCGGCTCGAAGGCGGGCCCGTGGCCGGGAACGATCACGCTCGCCACGGCGAGAATGCGGGCTCGGCTCGCGGCCAGCACGGCCGGGTCGGGCGCGAACGGGTCGCTCGCCGGCCCATCGGCCGCCCACCACGCATGCGTGCACGCATAGACGCCGTCGGGCGTCGCGGCCAGCGTCGTGATGTCCTGCGGGCTGTGGCCTGGAGTCGCGAGCAGCCGAACCGACGGGCTGAGGGCATAGCCGTCAGCTTCCCTGCTGATCCATAGGTCACCGTCGTAGATGGCCCAGTGATCATGGATCCGGGCCGCCGGGAACAGCGCCGCGTTCACTGTGTGGTCGGGATGATGGTGGCTGAAAACAACGTCAGTAACAGCATCGGGCGACAGCCCGTGCGCGGCCAGCTCGGCGAGCAGACCCTGCCGCGAGGCGACGAGCCCAGGATCGACGATGATGACCCCGTTCCCATCCTGGATGAGGGTCACCGTGCTGCCAACGTGCTCGCCGTCGGATTCTTCGCGGGCGTAGCCCGCGGCCAGGACGTGCACGGTCGCGGACCCGGCCAGGGGGAGCTCAGCTTCCTGCATGAGCGTCGACTCTATCCCGCCACCGCATCCCGGCGCCGCTCAGCGGGAACTGCTCAGCGGGAGCTGCTGGCCTTCGCGGCGGCCTTGATGTCCTTTTTGTAGGCCCGGACCGCAGCCAGTGAGTCGTCGTCGACGATGTCGGCCACCGAATAGTGTGAGCCGTCCTCGCCGAAGTGACCAGCGGCTTCGCGCCATCCGTCTGGCTGCACGCCAAGCTGCTTGCCCAGCATGGCCGCGAAGATCTGCGCTTTGTAGCCGCCGAAGCCGGGCAGCTCGGCCAGCCGGGAGACGAGTTCCTTGCCCGTCGCCGCGCCGGTCCAGACCGCGGCCGGGTCACCGTCGTAGCGGTCCACGAGCAGCCGGGCCAGGTCCTGGGTCCTAGCTGACATCGCCTTCGGGAACCTGTGCAGGGCCGGCCGTTCGGCGAACACCACCGCCAGCGCCTCCGGATCGTAGTCGGCCAGCTCGGCCGCGGTCGGCTCGTGGCCGAGGCGCTTGACCAGCTCCAGAGGCGAGCTGAACGCCTTTTCGAGCGGCACCTGCTGATCCAGCAGCATGCCGATGAGCAGCGCCAGGGGGTTGCGAGACAGCAGCTCGTTCGCGGCGGCCTCAACCGGCAAGGAAAGAGTCATAGGTGTCATCATCTACCATCAGGGCGATACCGAGAAAGCTGGACAGCGGGCGTGCGGCGTCCGGGAACTAGCGCGCGACCGGGATAGTTGATACAGAAGGGGAACGCAGTTCCTCGAAGGGAGCCCGGCATGACACCTCATCTCAGGTACGGCCTCATCGGGGTCGCGATCGGGCTGATCCTGTTCATCATCAATCCGTGGCTGGCCATCGCCGTGATCGCCGTCGCGATCGGCATCCCGGTCATCGCTTACCGGATGCTGTCGCCAGAGCAGCGCCGTCGGCTGCGCCGGGCGCGCGACCGGAAGCAGCTCGGCGGCTAGCGCCCCTTAACCAGCGGGGCTTTGTCACCTTGAGCCGAGGGAACCAGCTGAAGTCGCGATCGGCGCTCCTGGCGCTGGCGCTTGGTCGTGCCGCCGGGTCGGAGCGGCGACCGGGATAAGTGGCCCCGTTCCCGGCCTGATGGGTTTGGTTTGCTGGCCTAGGGCTGGCCGGGCCGCCAGGATGCCGGGAACTCGCGCGGTGCGGCGGGCCCGTCGTAATGCGCTAGCGGCCGGAATATGCGGTTGTCACCGATCTGCTCCAGGACGTTGGCCATCCACCCGATGATCCGGCTGCAGGCGAACGTGGCGCTGAACATCTCCCGTGGCAGGCCCGCCGCCTCTAGCACCACGCCGGCATAGAACTCGACGTTGGCGTAGAGCTCACGGCCTGGCTTGAGCTCGGCCAGCAGCTCGACGGCAGTCTTCTCAACGATCTCGGAGAACTCAACCCGCTCGCTGTGCAGCTCCCTGGCTACCTCGTGCAGGAGCTGCGAGCGCGGGTCGACTGTCTTGTAGATGCGGTGGCCAAAGCCCATCAGCTTGTCGCCGTGCTCAATGGCGTGCCGGAGCCAGGGCTCGGCGTTGTCCGGCGAGCCGATCGCATCGAGCATGTCGAACACCCTGGCCGGCGCCCCACCGTGGAACGGTCCCGACAGTGCGCCGAGCGCGCCGGATACGACGGCGCCTAGGTCAGCGCCAGATGAGGCGATGACACGCGAGGTGAATGTCGAGTTGTTGAAACCATGATCGATCGTGAGCATCAGGTAACGCTCGACCGCATACCGGCTCCGGTCGTCTGGCACCTCGCCCGTGATCATGTACAGGTAGTTGTCGCTGTAGCCGAGATCGGCCCGCGGCGCCACCATGCCGAGGCCGCTGCCCAGCCGGAACAGCGCCGCTGCCAGTACCGGCATCTGCGCGGACAGGCGGGCTGCCTGCTCCGCGGTCTCCTCGGCGCTCTGGTCCGTCCACGGCTTGCAGCCGAGGGCCTGGGCGCAGAAGGAGATCGCCGTTCGCAAGGATGCCAGCGAGCCGGGTGGGCTCTGCCGGGCGATTGCTGGCAGCAGATCAGCAACACCGGCCGGCAGCTGGCGCCAGGCAGCCGTCTGGCTGGCGAATGCGGTCCGTTCCTTCGGTGTGGGGAGCTCGCCGCGGAGCAGCAGGTGCCAGGCGTCCTCCACCCGCCCGCGCCTGGCGATGTCGACGGCGTTATAGCCCCGGTAGTGATAGAAGCCCTGGCGCCCCAGCACGTCGGAGACGTGCGTCCGGGCAACAGACACGCCCGCTAGACCCGGCGGTGCCTCGTACGGCTCGGTGACGACATCTGGCGAGGCGCTCATGTCGGGTCTCCTTTACCAGCGATCGGGGTTCCCTTCCATTATCAAGCGTGGACGCGCTAGGCTGTCAACGTTGATTATAATCAATGTCTTGCTTATGGCCGGAGGCCCGCCATGACCGACTGGATCGGTGCGGCCGAAGCCGCTCAGCGGCTCGGGATCAAGCAGGCGACCCTCTACGCCTACGTCAGCCGGGGAGTGCTCAGCAGGCGGCGTGAGGCGGACGGGCGGGCGAGCATGTTCGACGCGGACGAGGTCGAGGAGCTGGCCCGCAAGGGCCGGCCGCGCCGGGCTGGTGGCCCAGCCGAGCTTGTCATCGAGTCGGAGCTAACCGAGCTCACCGCCAAGACACAGCGCTACCGCGGTTACGACGCGACGGACCTCGCGATGCGATGCAGTTTCGAGGACGTGGCGATGCTGCTCTGGACCGGCAGCCTGCCGGAGCCGCCCGGCGCGGCCGCTGGGGCGGTAGCCCCCGGAGCGGCCGGAGTCGTCGGCGTGGCTGGAGCTGCAGGAGCGGGCGGAGTTGCCGGAGCGGCCGACGCCGGCGGAGCGGCGGATGCCGGTGCCGGCCCGGGGCTGCGCGGCTGGCACGCGACGGGGGAGGCGCTTGCCGCTGGACGCGCTGCTCAGGCGGCCCTGCCAGCCGGGACTCTGCCGCTGGAACGGCTTCAGGTGATCGTGCCGGCGCTGGCGGCGACGGACCAGTTCCGGCTGCACCTGGACCGGCCAGCCGTCGTGGCCGCTGGCCAGTCTCTCATCGCTGGCATGATCGGCGCGCTCGCGCCTAGGGAGGCCGGAGAGGCTGGGCTCTCGGAGGACGGCGGGCTGTCGCGGGGAGGGCGCGAGCCGGGACCTGGCGGGTCTGTCGGGACCCGCAGCGGGACTCTCGGGACCCGTGGCGGCCCGGCTCGCGACGAGCCTGTGCACCGCGCCAGCCCCGCCCGGCCTGATTCGCGTGCTGAATGCTGCGCTCGTGCTGCTCGCTGATCACGAGATGGCGGCGTCGACGCTGGCGGCGAGGGTGGCGGCCTCGATGCGAGCCGATCCCTACGCTGTCGTCGCGACGGGTCTCGGAGCGATGGGTGGCGCCTTGCATGGCGGCGCAGCGCTCGGCGCGGAGCTCATGCTCAGTTCGGCCAGGTCTCCCGCGGACGCGCCCCGGGTCGTAGGTGACCTGCTCCGCCGTGGGGAGAGACTGCCGGGATTCGGCCATTTCGTCTACAAAGACGGTGACCCGCGGGCCAACCTGCTGCTCGAGCTCGTCGCGGCGTACGCACCGGCGTCGCCGCAGCTTGCGGTTGCCTCGGCGGTAACCCACGAGGCTCGCCGCAGAGCTCTTCCGGAACCGAACATCGAGTTTGCACTGGCGGTGCTCGCCGGGGTTGCCGGCATGATTCGCGGCGCTGGCGAGGCCATCTTTGCCACCGGGCGGACAGCCGGCTGGCTCGCGCATGCGCTCGAGGAATATGAGCGCAATACCCCGATCCGGCCCCGCGGCGTCTATACGGGCCGCCCGGCGGTGAGCTGATGGCACGCCAGCGTGCCGTCAGTCCGGGCGAGTGTGCACGCGGGTGTGCGGGCCGCGCAGGGCGGGCAAGAATTCAGCAGAGATGATTGAGATAGTCGCCATCGACACACCGGAGCTAGGTGACCGCGGCTACCTCGCGACCGACGGCGATGTCGCGCTCGTAGTTGATCCCCAGCGGGACTTCGACCGCGTCGAGCGTGTTGCGGCCGAGCGCGGCGTTCTCATCACGCACGTCTTCGAGACGCACATCCATAACGACTACGTCACCGGCGGGCTGGCCCTGGCGAGGTCGGTAGGGGCCCTCTATCACGTAAACGTCGCCGACCTGGTCCGGTTTGAGCGCACGCCGGTCGCTGACGGCGATCTGGTCACAGTGGGCGACATGCAGATTCAGGTAATCGGCACGCCTGGGCACACCTTCACGCACCTGTCCTATGCGCTCGGTGACGGGGACCAGGTACTGGCTGCGTTCACGGGCGGCTCGCTACTGAACGGCTCGACGGGACGAACCGACTTGCTCGGCGCTGAGCACAAACTGTCGCTGACCAAGGCCCAGTTCGCGTCGGCGCGGCGGCTGGCCAGCGAGCTGCCCGGCACCGCATCGGTCTGTCCCACCCACGGGTTCGGGAGCTTCTGCTCGGCTACCCCGACCATCGCTGGGCCATCGACGATCGCTGACGAGAGGCGCGTCAACCCTGCCCTGACAAGCGGCGAAGCCGATTACGTCGCGCAGCTGCTCGCAGGCCTAGACGCCTACCCCACGTACTACGCGCACATGGGGCCGGCCAACATGGCCGGCCCGGCGGCGCCCGACCTGACGCCGCCTCGGCTAGCCGACGCGTCCGAGCTCAGCCGGCGGATTGCGGCCGGCGAATGGGTAGTGGACCTGCGATCGCGGACCGCGTTCGCGGCAGGACACCTCGTCGGCTCGCTCAACTTCGAGCTCGGCACCAGCCTGGCGACATACCTAGGCTGGCTCATTCCGTGGTCGATGCCACTCACGCTGATCGGCGATACGCCAGCTTCGGTCGTGACGGCGCAGCGGGACCTGTGTCGTATCGGCATCGACAAGATTGAGTCGGCAGCCTCCGGGCCGACGTCAGCGTGGGCCGCCGATCTGCGGCTTGAGCAGTTCCCGACAGCTGACTTCGCGACCCTGGCCGGCCGCCCTGATCGCGGCTCAATGGTCGTGCTCGATGTGCGGCGCATCGCCGAACGGCAGGCTTCGCACATCGAGGGATCCGTGCACATCCCGCTGCACGAATTGGCCGGGAGAATGGCCGACCTTCCCGACGGCGAGATCTGGGTCCACTGCGAGGCCGGCTACCGCGCGGCTGTGGCGGCCTCGTTCCTCGCTGCGCGCGGCCGGCACGTCGTGGTGATCAACGATCAGTTCAGCTCGGCGGCGGAGTCCGGCCTGCCTGTTGTAATCGGCTGAGGCTCCGCGCAGCACCGTCGCTAGCCGCGGCACTGTCGTTAGCTGCAGCGCGTCGCAAGCCGCAATGCGTCGCTAGCCGCAGTGCGTCGCTGACCGCAGCGCCCAGGCGCGGGAATTAGCCGGACGGCGCGGGCATTATGCCGACCAGAGTCGAATGGGAGAACCTCGATGGCAGTACGCCGCCTGAACCACGCAGTCCTCTACGTCCGGGACGTCGCGTCGAGCGTGGAGTTCTACACCGATACGCTCGGCTTCGAAGTCAGGATGGAGATACCGGGCCGGGCCGCATTCCTGCGCGCCAAGGACACCGCCAACGATCACGATCTGGGCCTGTTCGCCGTGCCGGAAGGTCAGCTGCCCGAAGGCGCCTACCTCGGCTTGTATCACCTTGCATGGGAGGTTGGCTCCCTGGCCGAGCTAGCGGAGGTGCGGGAACGGCTTGTCGCGCGGAACGCCCTCGTCGGCGCCAGCGACCATCGGGTGTCGAAGTCGCTGTACGCCAAGGACCCGAGCGGTATTGAGTTCGAGGTGATGTGGCGGGTACCGGCCGAGGCCTGGGCCGAGGAAACGGCCTCGGGCGCCATGATCCTGCCGCTGGACCTGGAGGGCGAGATCGCCCGCTGGGGTGATCGCGTCACTGGAGCGGCAGCCGGCTCGGTTACCTGATCCGCTTGATCATCCATGGGTGCGGGATCGGTCCGGTAATTTGCCGGACTAACTCGACACCGTTGACGGAGTCCGCTGCCGCCAGACCGCGCTAAAGGGCAAACTGAACCGGCAGAGCGGGCCGCCAGGTGCGTCAGCTAGGGAGCGAGCGCTGACCCGGCTGGCCGAGCTCTGGCTGGGCCGCCTGGATCTGGTCGTGATGGCGCGGCTTGGTGCTGACCTCGACGGTGCCCTTGTAGCCGATGCCCCGGACATGCACGACCGGAGCGTCGGCGGGCAGCCTGCTCTCGAAGTCCTCTTCGGCAGACCAGCCCTTGCTGACGCCAAAGCCCGCCAGCTCCACCCGGACGCCGAGCGGCACTAGCACGTCGATGCGCGACTTATAGGCGATGGCGACCAACGTGGTCACCGGGGCGGTCAGCTCCGCTGCCCGCAAATCGATGTGGCCCGTGCCCTTGTAGACCAGGGTCCTGAACTGCTCTGGCACTTGCCAGCGTCCGCCCCGGCGGATCGAGCCCTTGTACGCCATCGCGAACCTGCCGGCCCTGCTTCTCGCTTGGCTGATGGGACGGGATTGCCCGGCCCCGAGCGGCAGGTCTTGGATCAGGGGGTCGAGTTCGGAGTTCAGCCGCGCCGTTAGTGCGGCCCGGGTCCGCTGGTCGAACTCGTCATCGTCGAGTCGCCCGTCGGCGAATGCCTCCTGCAGCCGCTGCACGACCGCATCCCGATCCCGGTCGCCGGCGCGCGTCGCGGGCTCGGGTACCGATGGAGCAGACACGGGCTGGCCAGGTACCGATGGAGCAGGCACGGGCTGGCCAGGCACGGATTCCGGCTGTCCCGCTGGCTGCATAGTGCCTTCCTCCTAAGTCAAGATGTATCTCAATTGAGCATAACGGAGCACAGGCCGGGCAGCCAGAGCTTCCGATCAGTAAAGGGCCGACTGGCCGGGGCAGCGAACCGGCGCCAGGCAGCATGCTGTACCAAATGCGAAGATTGGCGGCGGCCTGTATACGGCCGATGATCATGGTCGCGCCACTTTTCACGTCAACGGCACGCTCAAACCGGTCTATATCGACCGCCAAACTGCACCTCGGACGTGAAACGTCACCGAACACAAGATCATCCGGCCTTCAGTGCATTGTCGCCATAACCTAGCGCGACCACGCGGAGCAATGCGTGACGGCAGACCCGCAGTCGGCTGACTCGGGCCGACCCGTCTTCCTGCGCCGGCGCTCGCAACGCTCGCGCTGCTGCCGCGCCAGGCCGGCAGAAACGGATGAGCTATCGACGTGCCACATCCGCGTATAGCTCGGCCGTCTGGGCCGCGATCCGATCCCAGCTGAACTCAACGACCGCCCGCTGCCGGCCGCGCGTGCCAAACAAGGCCGCGCTAGCCGGATCGCGGATGAGCGCATTGATCGCGCGCGCGAAGGCGGCCTCGTCACCGGCCGGAACGAGCAGGCCGGTCTCGCCGTCCGCTACGACTTCGGGGATGCCGCCCACATCCGACGCCACGACGGCGCTGCCGCAGGCCATCGCCTCGAGGTTGACGATGCCGAGCGGCTCGTACTCCGACGGGCACACGAACACTGTGGCGTGACTCAGGATCTGGATCACCTCGGGCTTGGCCAGCATGCCTGGCAGCCAGATCACGCCGGACCGGGTGGCCCGCAGTCGATCGACCAAGCCCGTGACCTCCGCCTGGAGCTCGGCCGTGTCCGCCTGGCCGGCGCACAGAACCAGCTGCGCAGCCGGCTCAATCCACTCGGCTGCGCGCAGCAGCACCGGTAGGCCCTTCTGCCGTGTGACGCGCCCGACGAACACAACGGATGGCCGGCCAGGGTCAATGCCGTACCGATCGAGCACGTCGCGACCAAGGTCCGGACTGTACTGCCGCGCATCGATCCCGTTGTGGATCACGTGCACGCGTTCAGCTGGTACCTCCGGGTACGAAACGCGGATGTCTGCGGCCATGCCGCGGGAAACCGCGATGACGGCTGATGCTGACAGCATCGCCGTTCGCTCACACCAGCTCGACAGCTCGTAGCCGCCGCCGAGCTGCTCGGCTTTCCACGGCCGGAGCGGCTCGAGCGAATGCGCGGTCAGCACATGCGGGACGCCGTACAGCAGCGAGCTCAGGTGACCGGCCAGGTTGGCGTACCAGGTGTGGGAGTGGACGAGGTCAGCGCCGCCGACGGCCTCAGTCATAGACAGGTCGGTCGAGATCACCTGAAGTGCGGAGCTGGCGGCGGCCAGGCGATCCCACGGCCGGTGTGCGATCGCGTCTGGCCGGTCAGCGCCCTGGCAGTGGACGGTCAAGTCGACCAGGCCAGCCAGCGAGCGGGCCAGGTACTCTACGTGCACTCCGGCGCCGCCGTAGACCTCAGGCGGGTACTCCCTGGTGAGCATCGCGACACGCAGCGGCGGCTGGCCCGCAGCGGGTCCGGTCAGCGGGCACCGGTCACAACGGCACCGGCTGGCCTTTGCCGACGACCGTGATGCCGTCCTCGGACACGACGAATCCGCGGGCTCGATCGTGTTCTTTGTCCACACCGATAACGGCGCCCTCGGGGACGTCCACGTTCTTGTCGATGATCGCGTTCTCGATTACGGCGTGCCGCCCGATCCTGGTGTTGTGCAGCACGACCGCCCGCTCGACACGGGCCCAGCTGTTGACCCGGACACCGGGCGACAGCACAGCGTTGCGCACCAGGCCGCCAGACACGATGACGCCGTTACTGACGACACTGTTGATCGCGCGGCCGACGCGGTCACCGCTGTCGTGGACGAACTTGGCCGGCGGCTGTGACGGCACGTGGGTGAGGATCGGCCACTTGTCGTTGTACAGGCTGAAGATGGGATGCACAGCGCACAAGTCCATCTGGGCGTCGAAATACGAGTCCAGCGTCCCGACGTCACGCCAGTAGCCGGCGTCGCGAGGGTCCGCACCCGGAACCGTGTTGTCTAGGAAGTCGTATACGTGCGCGGCCCTGTCCCGCACGAGCATGGGCACGATGTCCCCGCCCATGTCATGCCGGCTGCCGTCGTCGGCCGCATCCTCGCGCAGGGCGTGCACGAGGACGTCGGTGCTGAAAACGTAGATGCCCATGGAGGCGAACGCCATCTCCGGCTGTCCGGGCATCGCCGGCGGATCGGCAGGCTTCTCCAGGAAGGCCTCGATCGTGTGACCGTTCGCCGCGACCCTGATAACGCCGAAGTCGGTCGCTTCCGCGCGCGGCACCGGGATCGCCGCCACGGTGACACCCGCGCCGCTGGCGATGTGCTGGTCGATCATCTGCTGCGGGTCCATGCGGAACACGTGATCGGCGCCGAACACGGCGACGATGTCCGGCTGGTCATCGAAGATGAGGTTGAGCGACTGGTAGATGGCGTCGGCCGAGCCTGTGTACCAGTGCGGCCCGAGCCGCTGTTGCGCGGGCACCGGCGTCACGTAGTTGCCGAGCAGGCTCGACAGGCGCCACGTGGTGGTGATGTGCCGGTCCAGGCTGTGGCTCTTGTACTGGGTCAGCACGCAGATGCGGCGCAGGCCGGCGTTGACCAGATTGGACAGCGCGAAGTCGACGAGCCGGTACAGCCCGCCGAACGGGACTGCGGGCTTGGCCCGGTCTGCCGTCAGTGGCGCCAGGCGCTTCCCCGCACCGCCGGCGAGGACCATCCCGAGCACCCTGGACTCTGCAGCCATTCTCCCACCTCCAGGACCAGCGTTCCCGGCAGCCTCGCTGCTCCCAGTGTGGTCCGCGAACGCGGAGAAAAGTATCCCCGACTGCTAAGCCGGGTGTACGAGATGAGATGAGGTGAGCGACGAGTGGGATAAGACGTCGTCGTCCATGCAACAAGTGGCCGCGGCGCAGGTCACCCGCAGCGCTCAGACTGACGATCCGTCTGAGCCCGTCTGGCGGCGCGTCGTGGCCCTGGTGGCGAGCATGCGCGCCGTATGAACCCCTGCGCCAAGCACGATGCCCCAGATCAGTGCCTCGCTGAGAGCAACTTGCGGGTCCTCGGGGTGCTCCGGCGGCTCTTTGCCGGTGATCTTCGTCCAGCCGAAGGAGAGCAGCTTGCGCGCGACGAAGGCGGCGCCTGCACCGACGAGCCCGGTTATTATCCGGCTGCTCGCGCTAGCCTTCTTGTCCGACATCAGCCAGTCCTCCTTGCTCCGTGCATCCCACCTGAGCGTGATCCGGCGGCCTCCGTTCTGCCCCGATGACGCCTGATCATGTCACGGCCACGCCGCCCGTGCTGATCACGGGGCGTGAACTCTCGATTGCGGCCGCCAGCTCGGCGGGCCTGCGGGTTGCGAGCAGCCAGTATGGCCAAGCGGCCGAAGGCTCGGTGACCTCGACGTAGACCGCGTAGCGGAGGTACGGCCTGATCAGGCTGTAGGCCCGCGGATCTGCTCGCGGCCCGCGAAGCGCACGTGCCTGTCCCTCATCCAGCGCGCGTACCTCGCCGACCTCCGCAAGTGGCAGTGCGTCGTCTCCCACGCGCAGCTCGCCATCGGTCACCTCGATGGTCGCCCGGCCCCAGTTCACCAGGAACGCGCCCGTGATGAGGATCAGAACCGCGAAGATCGCGACCGTAATCGCCAGGTCGAAGCCCGTCCAGACGACACCCCCGAACGTCAGGGCGCTGAGCATTCCGACCAGCCACCACGACGGCGGTGAAAAGAGGCGCTCGCGGTAGGAGTGCATGGCACCACGGTAGTTGGTTACATGTAGTGCATGACGGGGCGATGGCGGGAAGGCACCGGCAGCGAGCAGGCTGCTACCGGTAGCGAGCCCCAGGCTGACCAGTCCCCCGGTCTTCGCGCCAGGCTGCGCAGCCTCTGGCGGTCAGGCCCGGCTGCGGCGCCACAAGCCATTCCGGCAGCACCTGGCGGCGCGACGGCCAGCGCCACCGTCGGCGATGCGGGCGCCGCCACAGCCCCCGGCGCCACGGCCCACTTCCGGCACCGCGGCCGACGGCACCGCCGGCACGATGGTCCCGCGCCACGGCCGGACTCGGACGCGCACGTGCCCAGGCTGCTCCAGACGACTGCGGCCTGGTCCTGGCGCCTGCTGCTGACGGGCCTTGTGATCTACCTGGCCTTCCGGCTCGCCGTAGCGCTGCGGCTCGTGACCTTGCCATTCATCGCCGCGATGCTGCTGACCGCGCTGCTTCAGCCGCTTAGTTCCTGGCTGCGCCGCCGCGGGTTTTCGCCGATGCTGTCGACCTGGTGCGTCTTCTTCCTTGCGCTCGTGGTGATTGCCGGCGCCATCACGCTGCTCGCTAACCAGATCAGCAGCGAGTATCCGGTGCTGTTCCACGAGTTGCAGAAAACCGCGAACCAGGTGCAGCATCAGCTCTCCGGCGCCCCGTTCCATGTCAGTAAAACCCGCTTGTCCAAGCTGAGCTCCGACCTGCTGAATTACATCTCCCAGCACAAGTCTGTAGTCGCGGGCACTGTGCTGACAGGCGGCAAGTATGCGGCCGAGTTCCTGGCCGGCATCGTCCTGACGCTCTTTATCTCGTTTTTCCTGCTCAAGGACGGCGCGGGCATCTGGAAGTGGCTCATACACCGGATGAGGCCGGAGGCGAACCGGCGCCTGACCAATGCGGGTGACTCGGCCTGGCGGGCCTTGGTCAACTACATGAGGGGTACCACCGTGGTCGCGGCCATCCACGCCGTGCTGCTTGGCCTGGCCTTGTGGCTGCTTGGCGTGCCGCTTCTCGTCCCGCTGATTGTCCTCGTTTTTATAGCGGCCTTTATCCCGCTCATCGGCATCCTGGTGGTCGGTGGGCTCGCCGTCCTGATCGCGCTGGCCACCAAGGGCTGGGTCGCCGCGGTGATCCTGCTCGCCGTGCTCATCGTGGAGAATCAGATCGAGGGGCACCTGCTCCAGCCGCAGATAGTGGGCCGAATCGTCAAGCTCCATCCGCTCGGGATCATCCTCGTACTGGCCGTTGGCGGAGTCATCGCCGGGATCCCCGGCGCTATCATCGCGGTGCCGACGGCGGCCGTGATTATCTACGCATGGCCCGCCTTGCGGGGGGACGACGCCGGGCGGCTGGACGGCTAACCCGCCGTGTGGAATGACCGCGGCCGCCAGGCCTGACTGCGCAAAGGATGGGCACATGACCTGCGCCTGCACAGAGCCGGGGGCCGTTGAGGTCCTGATAACGCGGCTCGATCCGGATCTGCCGCTGCCGCAGCGCGCTCACCCCGGAGACGCCGGCAGTGACCTCTTTGCTGCCGCCGACGTCGACCTGGGCCCAGGTCAGCGGACTGTAGTGGGCACCGGCGTGTGCATTGCGCTGCCAGATGGGTACGCCGCGTTCGTGCATCCTCGGTCAGGACTGGCGGCCCGGTACGGCGTGACCATTGTCAATGCACCCGGCACAGTCGACGCGGGGTACCGTGGCGAGATCAAGGTGATTCTGCTGAACACCGACGCCGAGCATCCGGTCCAGTTTCGACGGGGTGACCGGATTGCCCAGCTTGTGATTCAAAAGGTGGAACGCCCGGTCTTCCGGGAGGTGACGACTCTGCCGGGATCGCAGCGTGGCGAGGGCGGGCACGGCTCAACCGGGGGTCACGCGATGAGCGGCGATCCGCCTTGCGACAACGATATTCCGGCCGGGCGCTAGTCCGGACCGGAAGTGAGGAGCGTGCGGGGTGTTCCGACGGCGCCGCCGCGATGGCGGTAACGGCACAGGGCAACAGGCCGGCGATCCGGGCTACCCGGCGGCCGATGACGAGCTGACCGACCAGGAATACGACGATGCGGACCCAGACCTGGCCGATGAGGACGAGTATGACGACGTCGATGAGGATGAGTATGACGCCGCCGATGAGTATGACGATGCGGAACGTTACGCCGACCTCGATGGGGCGGTAGCCGAAGCGGACACGGATCAGGAGGACAAAGGGCCGGCCCGCCCGACGCGCGCTGACCTCGGCGATCCGGAAACCTGGACCCGGCTGCGCGACTCCGCGCCGGTGACACCGGCCATGCTGCGCTCGGCCGGACCCTGGGACAGCGCGAGCGACTATCCAGAGGCCGAGCGCATCGACTTCGGCAGCCTGCTCGTACCGGTGCGCGAGGGCTATGACGTCCAGGTCTTCCTGTCCGAGCAGGACGGGATCTCGATCGCGGTCGTCAGCGGCGACAGCGGGCTACAGCTCCAGCCCTTCGCCGCGCCGCGTAGCTCCGGCCTGTGGCACGAGGTATTGCCGGAGATCGCGGAGGAGGTCGGGAAGGCAGGTGGCCAGAGCCGTGAGCAGGAGGGCCCATTCGGCCCAGAGCTGTTCGCCAGAGTCGTGCCGCAGGGTGCGGGCGACTACCCGATTCAGCCGCAGCCGCTTCGTTTCCTTGGTGCTGATGGCCCCCGCTGGTTCCTGCGCGGGCTGATCAGCGGGCCTGCCGCGACCGACGCGGACCTAGCGCGGCCATTCGAAGACATCTTCGCCGACGTGGTCGTCGTTCGCGGTGATCAACCCCAGCCGCAGCGGAGTGCACTGGAGATCCAGCTCCCGGACGAGGCGCGCGAGGTGCTCGAAGGCCAGCTGGAGGGCCAGCCGGGCGACCAGGGCCCGGGCCCAGGCCCGTTCGACCCGTTCGAGCGCGGCCCGGAGATTACCGAGACGCGCTAGCCGCCGCAGCCGAGGCGCGCTAGCCGCCGCAGCCGAGCAGCCTGGCCAGGTCGTGCTCGACGTTCTGGCTCGTGACGAACAGCAGCTCGTCGCCGCCTTCAAGCGGATCGTCGGGGCTCGGAACGATCACACGTCCGTCGCGCAGTATGGCGACCAGGGCAGTGTCAGACGGCCACTCGATGTTGCCGACGCGCTGGCCGGCCAGGGGCGCGTCGGCCGGCATGGTGATCTCGACCAGGCTCGCCTCGCTCTGCCGGAAGGTCATGAGCCGGACCAGATCGCCGACGCTGACGGCCTCCTCGACCAGGGCCGATAGCAGTCGCGGGGTGGACACGGCGACGTCGATACCCCATGACTCGTTGAACAGCCACTCGTTGTTCGGGTGGTTGATCCGCGCCACGACGCGCGGCACGCCGTACTCGGTCTTGGCCAGCAGCGACACCACGAGGTTTGCCTTATCGTCGCCAGTCGCTGCGATCACGACGTTGCAGCGCTCGAGGCCGGCGTCATCCAGCGCGGTGATCTCGCACGCGTCGGCAAGGAGCCATTCGGCACGCGGCACACTGTGCACCTTGATGGAGGCCGGGTCCTTGTCGATGAGCAAGATCTCGTGTCCGTTGTCGAGTAGTTCCTTGGCGATCGAGCGGCCGACCGCGCCCGCGCCCGCGATAGCGACGCGCATCAGTGGCCCGCCTTTCCTGGCTCTGGGCTGGCGAAGGCCCGAGTGATCTCAGCGAGACTGCTTTCCTCGGCGATCACGTGCACCACGTCGCCTTCCTGCAGGACGATGCTCGGTCCGGGCACCACAGCCTCGCCCAGCCGGGAGATGAACGCGATGCGCGCACGCGCCGCCTGCTCGAGCTCGCCGACCTTCTGGCCAAGCCACGCGTCGGAGTAGGCCACCTCGGCCAGCACGACCGCTCCGGTCGGGTCACGCCAGAGGGACTCGGCGCCCTCCGGGATCAGCCTGCGCAGCATCTGGTCGGCCGTCCAGGCGACGGTGGCCACCGTGGGAATGCCGAGTCGCTGATAGACAGAGGCCCGCCGCGGGTCGTAGATGCGTGCCACGACCCGCTGCACACCGAATGACTCCCTGGCCACCCGGGCTGCGATCACGTTGGAGTTGTCACCGCTGCTGACAGCTGCGAATGCGCCCGCCCGCTCGATTCCCGCTTCCGTCAGCACGTCACGATCGAAGCCCACGCCCGTGACCTTGGTGCCCTTGAAGCCGGATCGCAGCTTGCGGAAGGCCTCGGGGTCCTGGTCGATGATGGCAACCGAATGACCCCGGTCCTCGAGGGTATGGGCGATGCTGGACCCGACCCGCCCACATCCCATGATCACGATATGCACGTGCATCCTTCCAGCCGGAGCGGTGCAGTCACCGTATTCTCTCCGGCGCGATGCTGCCAGCCAGCCGCCCGGTGCGGACGACTGACGCGGCTAGCCTGACAGGTACCCAGCTCGGGGCCGCGCGCACCGCCAGGGCACGATGGGGCCTGTGACCACCGAGGCTGCCTCCGCTCCGAGGGCTGGGGACGTGCTGGAACTCACCGTCGGCGAGGTCGTGCATGGCGGCTGGTGTGTTGCCAGGAAGGATGATACGAGCTGGGTGGTTTTCGTTCGACACGCACTGCCCGGGGAGCGGGTCAGAGCGACCGTCACGCAGGCCACGGCCCGTTTTGCCAGGGCCGACGCGATTGAGATCGTGCGCCCTGCTCCTGAGCGGGTAGCTGCTCCGTGCCCGTACGCAAGGCCGGGCGGCTGCGGCGGCTGTGACTGGCAGCATGCGAGCCTGCCGGCTCAGCGGCAGTTTAAGGCAGCCGTGATCGGCCAGCAGCTCAGCCGCATTGCGGGCCTCGACCGGGAGGTCGAGGTCCAGGCGATCGACGGTGACGATGGCGGCCTCCGCTGGCGTACCGTTGTCTCCTTCGCAATAGCCGGGAACGGGCACGCTGGCCTGCGCCGCCATCGCTCGCACGAGGTCGTCGAGATCGACCAGTGCCTCATCGCCCATCCGCTCGTCACGGATGTAGGCGTGACCAACGTTGGATGGCCACCGGCTGCTGAGTCCGTCGAAGTCGATGTCGCGCCGGCCACGAGCGAGCGAGGCGTTCTGGTGGCGGTCAGGGGCGGGTCGGCCAGGTCAGGGGCGGCCAGGTCAGGGGCGGCCAGGTCAGGGGCAGGCACGACGGCAGCAAGCCAGCTGCCCGACGTGGCAGCCGACGCCGTGCAGGTGACGGGCAGGTCGGGCAGCCGGATCCCGGTACGCGGGCGCGGTTACCTGACGCAGCACGCGGCCGGTCGGGACTGGCGCGTGAGTCTCGGCGGCTTCTGGCAGGTGCATCCGGGCGCCGCGGACTTGCTCGCCGCTGAGGTTCTGGCAGCGCTGGCGCCCGCGCGCGGAGAGGTCGCGCTGGACTTGTACTGCGGCGCCGGGCTGTTCGCCGGCGTCCTGGCCGGGGCGGTCGGGCCAGACGGCGCCGTGATCGCCGTGGAGCAGGATCTGGTCGCCGTGCGCGACGCCCGGCACAACCTGCGCGACTGGCCCTGGGCACGGGCACATCACGGCGACGTGGCGGAGGTCCTGCGCCGGACGGGGCTGCGTGGCGCGTCTATCGCAGTGCTTGACCCGCCTCGCGCTGGCGTGGCCAGTACCGTCATCGACGCCTTGTGCGGTCGCGGCCAGTTCGCAGCCGACGCCTCGGCCGGAGCTGGCCTGCGCGGGATCGCGTATGTATCGTGCGACCCGGCGACGTTGGCGAGGGACCTGCGGCTGTTGCTCGACGGCGGCTGGCAGCTCGCGAGCCTGCGCGGATACGACGCGTTCCCGATGACGCATCACGTCGAGTGCCTGGCGACTCTGACCAGGGCCTAGCGCGGCGGGGCGGGTCGCATGTCGCAACGCCGCCCGCGAAGATAGACGCATGCAACTGCGAATCTTCACCGAGCCCCAGCAGGGCGCCAGCTACGAGACACTCCTGCGGGTCGCCAAGGCGACCGAGGACCTGGGCTTCGACGCGTTCTTCCGCTCCGATCACTATCTCAAGATGGGCAGCGTCAGCGGACTGCCCGGCCCGACTGACGCTTGGATCACGCTGGCCGGACTGGCGCGCGACACTTCGCGGATCCGGCTCGGCACGCTGGTGAGTCCCGCTACCTTTCGGTTCCCTGGGCCGCTCGCGGTCTCTGTCGCTCAGGTTGACGACATGAGCGGCGGCCGGGTCGAGCTCGGATTCGGCGCTGGCTGGTTCGGCGCGGAGCACGCCGCCTACGCGATCCCGTTCCCGGGCACGCGAGAGCGCTTCGACCGCCTCGCCGAGCAGCTCGCCATCATCACCGGCATGTGGGAGACGCCCGTCGGTGACCTGTTCAACTACACCGGCACGTATTACTCGGTCGCCGACTCACCGGCGCTGCCGAAGTCGGCCCAGCAGCCGCGGCCGCCTGTGATCATTGGCGGCGGCGGTCCGACGCGGACGCCGAAACTGGCCGCGCAGTACGCCGACGAGTTCAACCTGCCGTTCAGCAGCATTGAGGACACCGCGGCGGCGTTCGACCGGGTACGGCATGCGTGCGAGGCCGTCGGCCGGGACGAGACCACGATGCGGTTCTCCGCCGCGCAGGTAGTGTGCTGCGGCCGCACCGGCGAGGAGCTGGCCAGGCGGGCGGCCGCCATCGGCCGGGACCTCGACGAGCTCCGCGAGCACGGGCTCGCCGGCACTCCAGACGACATCGCGCCTAAGATCGCCGAGTTCGCCGGCGTCGGCGCGACGCGCATGTACCTCCAGGTGCTCGACCTGGCGGACACCGACCACCTGGAACTGCTGTCGGAGCTGATCCCGGCAGTTGCCTGAGCCCTCGGTCCGGTCTGCTGGGTCTCGCCGCGCACGGCGCGCTGCGCGTCGTCATATCGTGCTCAGAGCAAAGCACGAGCGGTTGCTGAGGCGGCACTGCGAGAGTTAGCCCGACGTCGGTCCGGATCGCCGGTCCGGCCTGGCTAAGGGGACCTACCGTGGCCCGACTCCGTCCGCGCCGCCTCGGCCTGTGGGTGATCGGCGGTCTCGCCGTGCTCGCGATCTTGGTTATCGGCGGTACCTGGCTCTATATCCACGTGATCGAGGGTCCCGCGCCGGCTCCGCTGAGCCTGAAGTCGGCGGCAAGCTCGCGCGCTAGTTCGCCGGCTGCCAGCGCGCCGCCTGCTGGCTCAGCGGCGAGCGCATCCGCCGGCACCGCGTCGACCAGCGATGTCCCCGGCACGTGGCAAGTGGCGTCCGGCTCGATCGTCGGCTACCGGGTCAACGAGGTGCTGGCTGGCCAGAACAACGTCGCCGTCGGGCGGACCAGCAGCATCACCGGCAGCATGAGCATCAGCGGCACGGCCGTGACGGCGGCATCGTTCGCCGCGCAGATGGCCACGATCCATAGCGACCAGAGCCAGCGTGACGGGCAATTCGATGGCCGGATCATGGACACGGCCGTGTACCCGACGGGCACGCTGACGCTGACCTCGCGGATCGCGCTCGGCAGCTTGCCCGCTGACGGCGTGATCAGGACGTACCACGCCAGCGGCAACCTCATGCTGCGCGGCCGGACCAGGCCGGTGACGTTCACGCTGCAGGCGGAGCGGACCAGCGCGGGTATCGAGGTGTCCGGCGCGATTCCGATCGTGTTCGCCGACTGGGACATCCCGAATCCGAGCTTCTCGGGCTTCGTCACGACGCAGAACCACGGGCTGCTCGAGTTCCTGATCAAGTTCAGTAAATCTTGACGGCCGGGACGGAAGTCAACCTGCGGTCTGCGAAGGGACGAGCATCGGACGAAAAACCGTCAGTCGTTACGACGGCCCGTCAGCTACTCCCGGCCGCGCGCCACGGGTCGTAGTCCACCTCGAGTGGCTCTTGAGGCGGCCGCTCGGCCGTCGGGATGTGCCGAAGGTTGAGGCGGATCCTGGTCCACGTCGATGACCGCCCGCGCATCGAGTCGACAAGGATGTCGGCTGGTTCCAGCAGCGCCGCCGCTGCCGGATGCCGCTGCTTCCAGCGCTCGAGCCCAGCCATCGCCTCAGCTTTGCTCGCCGCGCGCGCGATCTCGATCAGCGGCATCAACGACTGCCGCCGTCCCGTCGGGCCGCTGGCTTTGCCGGGCGCGGGCGCCGACCCGGTGTCGCTATCTTCGGTGTCGCTAACCCCGGCGTCCTCAGCTCCGCCGTCGACTGGTGGGGCCGCGGCCGGACGAGTCGCCCGACGCTGGGACGGCCGGACACGTGGTGCCTCGCCAGGCTGTTTCTCGAAGTGCGGTGGCCAGGGGGCGTCCGGCAGGCCAGCGGCCTCATCTGCCTTCGCCAGCTCTAGCAGCTTCTCCAGTGACCCCACCGACTCATCGATGCCGGCCCCCGGGTCGCCGATCTCGGCGTATCGGCGCGGCATCGTCTCAATCGTGAACGCGGCCGGATCACAGCCAGGCACTTCGTCCCAGCGCAGCGGGGCCGACACTCTTGCATCGGGGGTCGGCCGGACCGAATATGCCGAGGCGACGGTCCGGTCCTTGGCGTTCTGGTTGTAGTCAACGAAGACGCCGTGCCGCTCTTCCTTCCACCAGCGCGAGGTCGCCAGCATCGGCGCTCGCCGCTCGATCTCACGAGCCAGTGCGACTGCGGCGGTGCGCACCTCCGTGAATGCCCAACGCGGTTCGATCCTGGCGTAGACGTGCATTCCGCGCGAGCCTGAGGTCTTCGGCCAGCCGGTCAATCCGAGGTCGCTGAGCGCCTCCCGGGCGACCAGGGCGACGTCGACGATCTGCGCCCATTCGATTCCGGGAACGGGGTCGAGATCCACCCGCAGTTCGTCCGGATGGTCGAGGTCGTCAGCGCGGATGGGATGCGGATTCAGGTCGATGCAGCCGAGGTTGGCGACCCAGGCCAGGCCGGCGGCATCGTCGACGACGATCTCCTCCGCCGTTCGCCCGGACGGGAAGCTCAGCACGACGGTGTCCAGCCAGGCAGGCCGGCTGGCAGGGGCCCGCTTTTGGAAGAACGCCTCGCCCTCGGCTCCGTGCACGAACCGCTTGAGGACCATAGGCCGGCGGCGAACGCCGACCAGCGCGCCGTCGGCCACGCTGAGGTAGTAGCGGACTAGATCCAGCTTTGTGTGACCGGTGCGCGGGAAGTAGACCTTGTCCGGGTTCGAGATGGTTACCGTGCGGCCCGCGACCTCGATGATCTCCTTGCGGTCGGGCATGGTGCCACCATAACCTCGGGCGCCAGATAAGGCAGCCCGAGCACGCGAGCATCACCTGGCGCCGCATGTAGGCGAGCCGACCACCAGTACGAGCTTCCCACGCACCTGACCGTCCTCGCTCACGCGATGCGCCTCCGCGATGCCGGCGAGCGGGAACGTCCGCGCCACCGGGAGCGAGAAATGCCCGGACTCGATCAACTCGCCGATCTCGGCGAGCGCATGGACCGCGCGGCCTGCGTCCCCGCTGCTGAACCTCACCCCGTGCTCCTGCGCGCCACCGAAGTCGGCGATCGTCACGACGTGCTCCGGGGCGCCCGCGAGCTCGATGAGCTCGGGCAGGACGCCGCTCCCGGCAACGTCGAGCGCGGCGTCGACGCCGTCAGGCGCCAGCGCGCGAACCCGCATGACGACACCCTGGCCGTAAGCGATGGGCTCTGCCCCCAGCGAGCGAAGGTACTCGTGGCTCGCCGGACTGCCGGTGCCGATCACACGCGCACCGCGCACCACGGCGAGCTGAACCGCAGCGCTACCGACGCTTCCGGAGGCGCCGTTGATGAGCAGCGTGCTAGCGTTCCCGACGTCGAGCTGGTCGAGCACGCGCGTGGCCGTCTCGATGGCGGCGGGCAGCGCGGCAGCGGCGGGGAAGTCAAGCGACGGCGGGATCGGCGCATAGTAGGACAGCACCGCCAGCTCGGCTTGGGCTGCCCCCTCCGCGGAGAAGCCGAACACGCGATCGCCGACGGCCACGTCCGCAACGCCCTCGCCGAGCTCGTCGATAACGCCGGCGGCCTCGTGGCCCATGGTCTGCGGGAGCTCCCCACCCATCAGGCCCTTGCGCTTCTTCCAGTCGCTCGGGTTGACGCCGGCCGCGCGCACTGCAATCCGGACCTGGCCGGGACCCGGATGCGGATCGGGGAGATCCACGATCTCGATGACCTCCGGACCCCCGAACTGGTTGAAACGGAGTGCCTTCACTATCTGCTCCGATCTCGGCCAGGCTGTCGCGGTTGCTGCTGTAAGACAGGCTGCCAGCCACGCGTGCCGCGCCCGAGCTCGGCGCCACGGGCGGGCTGGGCTTTCGGCTTTCGGGGGGTGCACGGGGGGCGTGCCCGGTGGGGCGGTTTTCGGGGGGTGCACGGGGGGCGTGCCCGGTGGGGCGGTTTTCGGGGGGTGCACGGGGGCGCGCCCGGTGGGGCGGTTTTCGGGGGGTGCACGGGGGGCGTGCCCCCCGTGGGTGTGGGTAGTGCTTCTATTGAATGTCATGAGCGACGGTAGCGGCACGCACTCTCCGGCGGCCAGCATTGAGGCCCTGATCTCCTCCCTGCCACCGGACAGCAAGCTTCCGTCCTATCGCGACCTACAGGAGCGCTACCGGCTGAGCCCGGCGACAGTGCAGCGCATGCTGGCTGACCTGGCGCGCCGCGGACTGCTGATCACTAAGCCTGGCAGCGGTACGTTCACGGCGCCCTGGCGCCCCGCCCGGCCGACGGCCGATGTGTCCTGGCAGACGCTCGCGCTCGGCAGCCGGGCCGGGCTCGGACCAGACCTGGAGCGACTGGTCGACCCGCTGCCGCCGGATGCCATCGGGCTCGCCAGCGGCTTTCCTGACCAGCGCCTCCAACCGCTCGGCCTGCTCGCCTCAGCCGCATCACGGGCGGCGCGACGGCCACAGGCCTGGACCAGGATGCCGCCGCAGGGGCTGCCAGAGCTCCGCAGTTACCTCGCTGCCGAGGCAGGCGAGGGGCTCACCGCCGCCAACGTCCTCATTGCGTCCGGTGGTCAGGCGTCTCTCTCGGCCGTCTGCCGTCACCTATGCGCGCCGGGCGACCCGCTGATCGTCGAGTCGCCGACGTACGTCGGAGCGCTCGCCGCCGCACGTGCGGCCGGACTGGCGCTGGTCCCGGTGCCGGGCGACGCCCACGGCGTCTTTCCGGACGCGCTGGCCGACGCATTTGCCAGGACCGGGGCTCGGCTCGCGTACCTACAGCCCCGCTACGCCAATCCCGTCGGCTCCGTCCTGTCCACGGAGCGGCGCGAGCCGGTACTGGCGGCGGCAGCACGGGCAGGCGCGTTCCTGCTCGAAGACGACTGGATGCGGGACTTCGATCTCGGTGCGCCCTCGCCGCCGCCGCTGGTCAGTCACGACGACGACGGGCACGTCATTTACCTGCGCTCAGTGTCGAAGCCGATCGCGGCCGGGCTGCGCGTGTCCGGGCTGGTCGCGCGCGGACCAATACTGGCGCGGCTGCGCCGCGGCCGGATCAGCGACGATCTTTTCGTCGCGCCGATACTCCAGCAGATCGCGCTCGACGTGCTCACCGCGCCTGGCTGGCCGCGCCACCTGGCCACCGTCAGGCGGCTGCTGCGGGATCGGCGCGATGCCCTGGTTGCTGCGGTCCTGGAGATGCTGCCATCCTGCCGCCTCGACCTGATCCCGTCCGGCGGGATGCACCTGTGGCTGCGGCTGCCCGATAGCGTCTCCGACGCCGACGTGAGCGAGGCGGCCACGGCCCACGGCCTCGCTGTGACGCCAGGACGCGCGAGCTTCCCCAGCGAGCCGCCAGCGCCATACTTGCGGCTGAGCTACGCCGGCGAAGACGGGGCCGCGCTCAGGCGGGCCGTCGCGGTGCTCGCCGAGGTGATGACAGCGGCGCATGCGAGCGGCCAGTCGCATGCTGATGCCGGTGAGGTTTCGGGCGCCCCAAAATGGGCAAGCCGGGAGCGGCCAGGGTAGGACCCACGAGTCGTCAGCCGAAGCGAGGCATGCCCATGAGCGAGCAGGTCAGCGCGACGCACGGACCAGCCGAAGACGACCAGATCAAGCGGCAGGATCGCACCGAGCTCCAGGAGCACGGCGAGGAGTGGCCTGATCTGGAGGAATCGGACGAGTTTCCCGATCAGGGCAGCTGGGCTCCGGAAGCCCGGTTCGCTGGCGCTCCAGATGGGCCGGACTTCCAGGCGATCGAGCTGCGTAGCGAGCTGGCGAGGCACCTGGATCGGACGACGTTCCCCGCGACGCGCGAGCAGCTTATGCGCACACTGATGGAGCGTCAGGCCGAGCAGCCCGTACTGGACCTCGTAACGGCGCTGCCGCCTCGGACCACCGTCGACGACGTCGGCGAGCTGATTCGTGCTGTCGGGCTGCCGGTGGAGGAACGCGGGGCATAAAGCGCCAGCACGCAAGGATCGCCAGGCACGAGCCCGGCCGGTTACGCGCTGATCAGATGCGGGAACCGCAACGTGGCGCCGATGCCGTCGAGCGGCCGCGCGATGCCACCGCAGGCCGCCGAATCGCCGGTGACCACCAGGTCGTCAGGCAGGAAGTGGAGCTCGGCATCGGTGCTGGCGATGGCACGGACGATGGCGGCGTCGGCGCGGTCGCCGATTGGATCGCTCACTCCGCGAACTTCCAGCTCCTCGCGCGTGGCAGCCACGTCGGCGCCGCCCGGACCGATCCAGGCAGTTGCCGTCGAGTGCGGATTATCCGCCACGAATACGTCGGAGACCTGACCGTTGCGCAGCGCGGTCAGCGTCTGGGCTAGGCCCTGGACGGCCTGGTCATGCGCCAGGTGGGTGCCCCAGGCATCAAAGCGCGTCCGGCGGTCGCGATCGGCCCAGTCCGACAGCGCATGATCCGCGGCCTCGGCCATGGCTGAGCTGTCGGCCGGGATCTCCTTGTCGACCATCACGGCGGACTCCCGGAGCGGACTGCTCAGGTGCTCGAGCAGCATGGACCGGGCCCTGATGTCGCCGCTGATGATGACGTGCTGGGCGCCGACCTGGTCGGCCGCGGAGATGACCACGGCGGCTAGCTCCTTGGCGTTTTCCTCCCAGGTCTCCTCGGCACGCCGCTGGAGTCTGTCCTGCGACCAGCCGCCCACCTTGACCTTATGCACGGGCCACTGCCTGCCTGCCATCCAGTCGATCCACGCCTCGCCGCTACCGCCGATGGCGACGACCTCGCCGCCGGTCCGGGTGGCGCTCACCCGCACGTGCGGGATCGGCGGGCGATGCTGTGCCAGCAGCGGCATCAGATGCGGTAGTGGCGCCAACCTGGCGATCTCCCGCCGTGGCGCCGCGTCCAGGGCACCGGTGAAGACGACGGCGCCATGCCGGGCGAAGATCGCTCGGCCGGGCGCCACCTCATCCGGGTCGCCGACGATCTCCGCGACAGCGTCGAGAGAGGTGGATTGCGCCTCCGATTCCGTCAGGGCCCGCCTGGCGTCCTGCCAACGGATCTGCGTGGCCTCCGAGTTGTTCCCCTCGTGGATGCGATCCGTGTCCAGGTAGACAGACACGTAGTCGCCGATCTCGTCGTAAAGCCGCCGCAAGAAGCCCAGGTCCACTCGGCGTCGCCTCCTCCCGTTCAGCCCAGCCGGCTGGTCCGGCGGGCGTGCGGCCGACAGCTACCCACCAAGCCTGCCACAGCGGTTACCGGCCCATTGGCTGCGGGCGCATCAGCTGCGGGTCAGCACCCGCAGGTCAGGCGAGCAGCTCGCCGGCCGCCGCCGCGAAGATCACGGCACACGCATCAGGCTCGGAAGCCGGTCCGGCGGGCGTTGCCACTACCAACGTGTCGTGCTCACTTCGACTTGGGCTTGGCCTTCTTCGGTGGCATCGCGGCGGTGTGGTTCAGCGCCCGGCCAACCCAGTCAGCGGCACGCCCAGGATCCTCGCGCCACGATGCGGGCAGGCTCAGGTAGCCGCCCATGGGTCGCTCTGCCGGCCCGAAGGGCGTTGTCTCGCCGAATGCCGTCAGCTCGTCGCGGTCAGCGTCGGCCAGGCGGACGCCGACCGCGGAGCCGAACAGGCCCGCGAACATATTCCCGTGCACGAATGCGCCGAGGTTGCCGAACATCGGCTTAACTTCGACGTCGGGGCTGTCGGGCAGCACCGACCTGAAGTACTCCTTGTCGGCCTCGGTGGGCTTGGGGATCTCCATCGGTGGTGTTCTCCTCTCGCAGGAGCTCCGGGCTGGCTGGGCTAGTTGCCAGCCTGTCACCCGCTGCGACTCACCGGCTGCCTCATTGTTCAGCCTGCCACTGCCTAGCCCGTCACTGTGAGGCTTGGGCTGTCGTGCTAGACACGGATCGGGCCAGGACCCCCCGGCTGGCCGTACCCCCCTGACCCGACGGAGAGGCATGCATGTCGGATGACGCACTCACACTGGAACGAGTCCGCGCCGCGGCGACGCGGCTCGACGGCGTCGCGCACCGGACGCCGCTGCTTAGCTCAACGATGCTGGATGAGCGTTGCGGCGCAAGGGTGTTGCTGAAGGCCGAGCCTTTCCAGCGCAGCGGATCGTTCAAATTCCGCGGCGCTTATAACCGGCTCAGCCTGCTTGACCCGGCCATGAGGGCGGCTGGCGTGGTCGCGTACTCCTCCGGCAACCACGGCGCCGCAGTGGCGCTGGCGGCCAGGCTGCTCAGCATCCCGGCGGTCATCGTCGTGCCGGCAAACGGCTCGGCCGCAAAGCTCGCCGCGATCGAGGGCTACGGCGCGCACCTGCGACGCTACGACCCGCTCACGGAGAGCCGCGAAGAGGTCGCCGCGAAGATCGCGGCTGACCGGTCGATGACGATGGTGCGGCCATTCGACGACCACGACATCATGGCAGGCCAGGGAACTATCGGCCTCGAGCTGGCCGAACAGGCACCGGACCTGAACCTGGTGCTCCTGCCTGTCGGGGGTGGCGGACTGGCAGCCGGCGTGTCCACCGCTGTGACGGGGCTGCTGCAGCGGGCGTCGGTGGTTGGCGTCGAGCCGGTGATCGCCAGTGACACGAGTCAGTCCCTGCGCGCTGGCAGGCGCGTTCACATCGACGAGCCCGCGACGATCGCCGACGGACTGCGTGCTAGCGAACCGGGGGAGCTGACGTTCGCCGTGAACTCGCTCCTGCTCGCCGACGTCGCCACCGTGTCCGAGGACGCCATCATCGACGCCATGCGATTCTGCTTCACCCGGCTCAAGATTGTGGTCGAGCCCAGCGGGGCGGTCCCTCTCGCGGCGCTGCTGTCCGGCGCGGTCAGGGCGACCGGGTGCACGGTCGTCGTGCTGTCGGGTGGCAACATCGACCCTGCCGATTTCAGCGCGCTGATGGGCGCTCGGCAGGCCGCGTGAGGATGCCCAACGGCGAAGTCCCAGGCTAAGCCCCTGGTGGCGGTCTTCCCGCTGAGCGAGTGCTGGCAGCACTCCCGCCATCGGCGCGGTCAGCCCGCTCAGGTGGCTGCGCCAGCCAACCGCAGCGCCATCTGGGCGTACCGATCCTGTAGGTCGGGGATCCCCAGCGGGTAGTGCTCCAGCGTCCACTCGCTGATGTGCACGCACATGTTGATGATGGTGCCCGAGCACAACGTGGCGGCGGCCTGGTCGTTGCCGCCCGCCAGGCTGAAGACGCCTTGCCGTGCGCCTTCTATCAGGATGCCGGTCAGCCGGTCGCGCAGCTGTCGGCGGATTGCCCTGATCTCTTGTCGCCTGACGCCGGTTAGAACGGTGAACTCGCGGTTCGCGACCCGCGATTGCTTCTTGAACCCGGCGGTGTGCGCGACGAGGAAGCGAATGGTCGAGGCGAGTTGGACGGCCGGATCCGGACCAGCGTCGGAGAGTGTCTGTGCCATCGCCGCGTCCACTTGCAGGTGGATGTCCCGGACCAGCACGTACAGCAGATGCTCCTTGGACGAGAAGTGGTTGTAGAGCGCTCCAGGTGTGAGGCCGCATGCGCCGGTGATCTCCCGGACTGTGGTGGCCGGCGCTCCTTGCGCGTAGAACAGCTCGATGGCTGCCTCGGCGAGCCTGCGCTGGAGGGCTGAGCCGCCGATTGGCAGCCGACCCCCAGGCAACGCCTCACAGTCAGCGGTCATCTGCGCCATCACTGTCAACGATCGGAGTCAGGTATGTCTGTCTTGGACGCGTATTCGGGTCGTATGGTTGTCATGAGGCGCTTGACAAAGGATGGCGTGTCAGCGTACGACTATAAAGCTGTGTGAACGTGCGTTCATGTCATGACAGCGCCACGCGCGTCCGCTGTGACGGCCGCGGATGCGTGCCAGAAGGCCCGGGCCGACTCCCCTCCTCCCGGCCCGGGTCAGGCATGTTCCCGGACTCTCCGGTATCAGGCTCAGACGGGCATGGGCAGGCCGGCCAGGGCTTCCTCGAGCGCCTTGTCGCTCAGCTGAAGGTCGCGCAGCTCGCCTGAGAGATAGTCGGCGTAGGCGGCAAGGTCGAGCAGTCCGTGTCCGCACAGGGCGGTCAGGATGACCTTCTCCTCGCCGGTCTCCTTGCACCGCAGAGCTTCTTCGATGCAGGCGGCGACGGCATGGGTCGGCTCGGGCGCGGGCACGATGCCCTCAGTCCTGGCGAACCTCAGCCCGGCGGCGAAACACTCCGACTGCGGCTTGGCGACGGCCTCGATCAAGCCGAGTTCGTAGATGTGCGACAGCAGCGGCGACATGCCGTGATAACGCAAGCCGCCGGCGTGGATTGGGTCAGGGATGAACTCGTGCCCGAGCGTGTGCATCTTCAGCAACGGCGTGAATCCGGCCGTGTCGCCGAAGTCGTAGGCGTAGACGCCACGCGTGAAGGATGGGCACGCGGCGGGCTCGACCGCGCGGATCACCGGGTTCATCCGCCCGGCTAGCTTCTCCCGCAGGAAAGGAAACGCGAGTCCGCCGAAGTTCGACCCGCCGCCCGTGCAGCCAACGATCACGTCCGGGGTGTCGCCGGCCATCGCGAGCTGCTTGAGCGCCTCTTCGCCAATGATCGTCTGATGCATCAGTACGTGGTTGAGCACGCTGCCGAGGGCGTACCGTGTGTCGGGATCGCTGCCGGCCACTTCGACCGCCTCGCTGATGGCGATCCCGAGACTGCCGGTCGAATCGGGATGGTCGGCGAGCACTGCGCGGCCAGAGTTGGTCAGATCGGAGGGGCTCGGGTGCACTGTCGCGCCGTACGTCTCCATGAGCATTTTGCGGTACGGCTTCTGGTCATAGGACGCCCGGACCATCCAGACCTCGAGCTGGAGGCCGAAGAGTGCTGACGCGAACGCCAGCGCGCTGCCCCACTGCCCCGCGCCGGTCTCGGTCGTTAGCTTCGTCACACCTTCCGCGGCGTTGTAGTACGCCTGCGGCACAGCAGTGTTCGGCTTGTGTGAACCAGCCGGGCTGCCGCCTTCGTACTTGTAATAGATGCGCGCTGGCGTGCCGAGGTCGCGCTCCAGCCTCCGCGCGCGGAATAGCGGCGTCGGCCGCCACAGCCGGTAAACATCGAGCACGTCATCGGGAATGGCGATATGCCGCTCTGCTGAGACTTCCTGTGCAATAAGAGCGCCCGGGAACAATGGGGCCAGATCGTCCGGGCCGACTGGCTGACCAGTGCCGGGGTGCAGCGGTGGTGGCGGCGGTGATGGCAGGTCAGCGACGACGTTGTACCAGTGCTGCGGCATCTCAGATTCGGGCAAGAGGTACTTAACCTGGCGATCCATGAAACCCTCCGCGTGCAACAGGACTGGTAATTGGGAAATGTGCGACAGGCGCAACGCTAGTCGACTACGCCGTTGGCCTGGAAGTGCTCGCTGACGCGCGTTCCGGCCGTGGTTCGGCTCGGCGCAAGGAATCCTGAATTGGATCTGACAGGCCTGCCAGCTCCTAGGCCGGACGAAAGCGCAGGCCAAAGCCCCGACAGCAGATGTGCTGCCTTCCGTCGGCGGGTTGCGGCACCCTTCCGTGCATGTCATCGTTGGGCGGTAGGCCGGAGCTTGGGCGCGCGCCGGATGAGAGTTCGCCGTGCAAGCGATCTTCGCGGTATGCGGTGTGGAGGTAGCGGTGCGCTGGAGGCGGGATGATCGCCAGCAGCCTGACGACCCCCCCGATCTTCCGGCAGAGGAGTGGCTGAGCCAGTTCCGGCCGGTGCGGCCCGACTCTCTGACATCTGCCGATCCTGACGCGGTCGTCCGGCCGCCAGTGCAGCCCGCGCCGGGGGCGCGTGGCCCTGACTGGGCATCCGGACTTCCCGAAACCGGGCGTGTGGGCCAAGGCCAGCGCCGCGCGCGGGCTGACGGTGCTCGGGCTGGCGTCGGTCGGCCTAACGTCGGCGGTGCTGACGACGGTTGGGCTGACGCCGATCGTGCTGACGGCGGCTGGTCGGGCGGGGATCGGGCTGCCGGTGGGCGGCCTCAGGTCGGCCGGGCTGCCGACGGTCGGTCTCACGGCGGTCGGTCTGAGGGTCCCTGGGCCGATGGCGGTCGGCCTGATGGCGTCTGGGATGACGGCCGTCGCATGGGGCGCCAGCGAGCCGACGACGGCTGGGCCGAGCCGACCGCACGGTCCGCGGCCGCCGGTCAAGACCGCGATTCGCCGCGCCCGAGTCGCTCGCCGCGCTCGATCCTCCCTGACAGCCGCGAGGCCCAGGTTCGCGATTCGGCACGCGAGTATCCAAGGCGCGGCCATGCCGAGTTGCCGGCCGACCGGGACAACCCTCCGTCGCGGCCGCCAGGCTCGTCCCCCCTCGACCGAACGTGGCCCAGCACGCAAGTGGATGCCACTAGCCAGCTGCCGATCGCTGATTCGAGGCGTACCGCCAGGGACGATCGGCCGGATCACTTGAGACGGACTAGCTCCACCGGCCTGTCGCCCGACCCCGAACCGCGTCGTCAGAGCGACGCTGACCGGGGGAGCAACTCCGAACCGAGGCGACCGGCAGACCGCGACCTGGGCCGTGGTTTGCCGGCGCGGGATGAGCTGGGCTGGGACTCCCGCGGTTCTCGGGACGAAGTTTCCCGGCGGCCGCCGGATGGAACGCGCTCCGGGCTCGAACCACGCGGCCATCGGGATGACGGTCTTGTGGCGCCGCCCGAGCAGGCGCGCTTCGGGCTGGAACCGCGCGGCGACCGTGAGGACCGGACTGGGCGAGTGCCAGAGCGAGCCGGTTCGGGACTCGAACCACGCGGCTATCGGGACGATGGGCGTGAGCCGGCGCGGGAGCGACCGGATTTCGCGAGCGGACCGGACGCCTACCGGAACGGCGACCGCCCGCTGCCGCACCGCTCCGACGTTGAGGCTGGCACGGGTGGCTACCGGAACGGCGGTCGCCGTGTGCCTGATCGCGCTGTGCCTGATCGCGCTGTGCCTGATCGCGCTGTGCCTGATCGCTCCGTGCCTGATCGCTCCGTGCGTGACCGGGCTGACTTTGACCTGGGACCGGACGCCTACAGAGACGACGGGCGGGGCGCAGCCTTGGACCGGCACGGGCTCCGACCCGAGCGCGGTGGTTTGGAGCCGGGGGGAGGGGGCCGCGATCAAGGCCCTCGCGACGATCGCCTGGACTCGCTCGATCGCCTGCGCTCGCCGCAACGCGACGGCTGGCCGCGGCGTTCCGGCATGCCGGCTGAGCCGGCTGGCGACCTTGATGGCCCGGCTAGAGCCGACCAGGGCCGGCCGAACGGACTCGGCCTGCGTCCCGGCAATAAGAGCCGTGGCGATGAAACGTCAGGCAACAATGAGGACGACACGACCACGCGTCCGCTGCCCGTCATCTTGCCCGGCGCGACCTCGCTGCCACGGCCGGGACCAGTCGAGACACCGCGCGGCCCGTTCGAGCCGGCCTCGGCTAGCCACGCATCGCCCCGGCCTGCCAGCGTCACGGGATCGGTCGAGCCGCCGCCAGCGACATTCGCAGCGCGTCTTCCAGCGTCGACGCCGACCACGTCGTCGACCTCCATCGATTCGCCGCCCGATGCTCGGCTGATGCCAGAGGCCGCAGCTGCCAAGCTCGATCAGATCAAGGACCTCTACCTGACCGCCGAGGCCATCGGCGAGGAGGCGCTCGACAAACACTTTGACCAGGTCAGCCAGCGCCAGCGGGAGCTAATCAACGAGTTCTTCGACCGTTCTAAGCAAAACGAGAACCCCAAGAGCTGATCGGCTTGGGACTGACGCGACGCGACGCGGCCGGGCGGTTTCAGCCGATCGCGCGCTGCATCAGCAGCGTGCTGATCCAGTTGCCGTGTTTGTAGCCGACGTCAGCCAGCCGGCCTGCATGCGTGAACCCGCAGGACTCATGCAGCCCAACTGACGCGTCCGCCGCCGAATCGGCGATGACGGCGATCACCTGACGCGCTCCTGCGGCCTCGCAGGAAGTGAGCAGGCTGGCGAGCAGCATGCGGCCGATGCCGCGGCCGGTGTGCACGGGCGAGATGAAGATCGAGTCCTCGACGGTAGCGCGGTAGGCGGGCTTGCGTCGCCACGGGCCCGCGTAGGCGTATCCGGCGATGGCGCTGTCGGGCCCGGCCTCGGCCACCAGGAACGGCAGGCCGAGCTCATCGAGTTCGGTCGCGAGCGCCGTCCAGCCGGCATCGCTGCGCGGCGCCTCCTCGAACGTGGCAACCGAGTTGACCGAGTACCAGCCGAAAATGTCGGCGACCTGCCGGAGGTCGGCCGCGACCAGCCGCCGCACAATAGCGCTCAGCTCAGCGACCCTCGCGTCCGCCTCGCCCGGAAGGCCTGGGTAAGGTTCTCCGCCTCGTGCTCGCTGATCTTGATCAGCTCGGCGCCGAGGTCACCGTATTCCCATTCGACGATCGCCGAATCCAGCCGCCACGACTGATCCGGGCTGAGCGACTCGTCGATCGGACCGGCCTCAGCGTAGGTCCGACGCGCGAGACCGGACGCGGCACGGCTGCCCTGGGTTGCCACGATGACGTAGTACTGAACTTCGCTCATCGCGGTTCCAGCCGGAAGTCGCCTATCTCCGCCCACCTCGGCGGCGGATTCGCGGCGGTCGCCGCTGCTACCTGCCGCGCTCTGAGCCTGGCACGCTCGGGAGGGGACGTGGCCGGATCCGTGATCTGGGTGTATGCGTCGTGAGTGCGATGGACGACCGCCCAGCTCGCCGTTGTGTGGAACTGCACCTCAAACGGCAGGTGATGAGCCGGGTCACGCCATTGCGTGAAAATGCCCTTGTACTCAGGGCTCTCCCAGCGGTTACGCCTGATCTCGAGTTCAAACCCGTGCGACTTGAGCCTGCGATGCACCAGCCACGTGCCTTCGATGTAGTCGGCGGCGTCGAACGCGAACGCGAACCGAACCACGTCGCTGATGGTTGCGGCGAGATCCTCGGCCGTCCGGCCAGGGTTGCGCGCAATCAGGCGAGCCAGCTTGGCGGCGAACCGCTCGGGCGACTTCAGGCTGTTAGCCTCGCTGCCGGGGGCCAGGCCACCGAAGGGCAGATGCGCCGCCAGGCGCTGCATGGCGGGGGTCAGGCCACTGCTTCCGTAACTGCCGAAGACGTTGCGTCCTTCGGCTACGCGGGAGTTCGTCAGCGTGCGCTCGACGAGCGCGCGCAGATCCGCGGGTCCGGGTTCGACAATCCGGTGCTGCTCCGTGTCCCGCCGAGCGGCCTCGCCTCGCCCGCGATCTGGCCGGGCAGATTCGACCTGACTGGTGCGCTGCTGCGAGCCATTCCCGTGACCGTTGCCGTGCCCGTGCCCGTGTCCGTTACCGCCGCGGGCGCTGAGGCCTTCCAGACCCGTGACGCGAGGCGGCGGTCCGGCCTGCCACGGCCCGAGACTGAGATCGGCGGGCGTCCCTGGCAGCACGCGCCCGTTGTCGGCGCCGGCGTAAGGGTTATCCCACTCGCGACGTCCGGGACGGCTGGCGTCAGCTGCGTCGGGCGCGGCGCCGTGGGGCGCGGGGTCGTCGGGCGCGGGGCCGCGGGGCGCGAGGTCGTGTGGCGCTGGGTCATCGGCCGCAGAGTGGTCGGAGGCTGGGTCGTCGGCCACTAGGTCACCGGACAGGCGCGCAGGCTCGCTGGAGTCAGGTTGGCCGGTGTCGAACTCGGGCCGTGCTGGTTCGGCGCGTGCCTGTTCGGCCTGTGTTGGTTCGGCCTGTGCTGGTTCGGCCTGTGCTGATTCGGCCTGTGCTGGTTTGCGGAGTGCCTGCTCGAGGGCTGCATGCTCGGCGCGATTCCGCCGAGGCTCAAGCTGGACGTCCTCAGTCTCGATTTCGGGCACGATGCCCGTACCCAGCTCGCGGTCCGGCGCAGGAAGCCCCAGCTCAAGCTGCCTGAGACGGATCGGCACTGGCCTGCTCCGGCCGCCGTCGTCGTAGAGCGAGGACGGGTGGCCGTCGGGAAGTCGGGCCAGCCGGGACCTGAGATCGGCGAGCGACCCTGCCGGAGCGCGCTCGGCCCCGACCGTAGTTGACCGGCCCCGCGTACCCGCCCCGGCCACGAGCCTGTCCGGCGCTGGAAGGGCCGTCATGTTCTCTGCTGGCGGCGCGGCTACCGAAGGTGGCGCGGGTACCGCGTGCGGCTCGGCCGCTGGCTGCCTACGTGCCGTTACGACCGGGTCCGAGGCGACCGGGTCCGGGGCGACCGGGTTCGGGGTGATCGGGTCCGTTACGACCGGGTCCGTCACGACCGGGTCCGGGGCGATCGGGTCGGAAGAGATGGCGTTCGGCGCGACGGCCTCAGCCTCCTGGGCCGACCATCCCCGATCCAAGCTCGACGCCGACTTCAGCCCTGCGCCGGAGACTGGCGGCTCCACGGCACCCACGGCCGGGGGCTGACGAGGCGAATCCGGCTCGGCGTACGGATGACGGAGGCGGCTCGGTCGAGGCACCCGGCGCGGCATCGAGGGACTGCGTGAATCTGGCGCTGGCTCTTGCTCCGGCAGCGGCTCGAGTAGGCCGGCTGGCTCGTGCTCCGGCAGCGGCGACGAGCCGCGAAAGTACTCGGCCAGTCCGCTCAGGTCCAGGCGCGGCAGGTCGACTGTGCTCTCGCGTGGATCCTCTGACTGATCCCACGGCTGAGTCGGCCCCGGCATAACTGCATTCTCCCGCCTTCTGGCGATTGGCACATCGTAGTGTCACTTTGCACCCGCCGAGGACCGCCTCATCCGGATAGGTGCCGGTAGTACAGTCGCTCCCTATGCACGCCGGTCGCACCGCACACGATGGCGGCCAGCACCGTGCCAGCCAGCAAGGTGCCAGCCAGCACCGGCCCGACCGGTCCGGGGGAGACGGGCTCGCAGACGCCCAGATTCACGCCTGGCTGATGGACCTCGATAAGCCTCCCGACGTCTTCCGCGACGCGCTCAGTCCGGCTGAGCTTGCTCGATCGAGCAGCTACCTCTCGCCACTGGATGGTGCGAGGTTTGCCGCGAGCCGCTCATGGCTGCGCGTGGTACTCAGCCGTTATCTAGGTGCTGAGCCAGCTGGCCTGCACTTCGCGACCAGCTCAGACGGCCAGCCAGCCCTGGCGGGCGAGCACGCCGGCCTGATCCATTTCAGCCTGAGCCGGAGCGCTGATCGCGCCCTCGTGGCGGTGTCGCGCTCACCGCTCGGCGCTGACATTGAGCTCGTCAGCCCCCGAGTAGGGCTAGCGGAACTGATCGCGTGCAGATTTGGCCAGGCCGAGGCGTGCTGCATCGCCCGCGGCTGCGGCGGCTCACCGCTTGGCGGCTTTTACCGGCACTGGACCGCGAAGGAGGCGTTCCTGAAGGCGACCGGCCGCGGCCTGGCGGGCCTGCGCGGTACCGAGCTCACCTGCGGGCCCCGTCCGGTGATCCGGGCGAGCGGGCAACGGGTGAGCTGGACTGTGTCGGTACTCGACGTCGCGCCCGACTGCGCTGCCGCGGTCGTCGGCTCCGGCTCAGTCACGAGGTGCCGTAACGCGTCTTAGTAGCGAGCCTCGGGCGGAGTGGGCACGGCCGGCAGGACGCAGCCGCTCACGGCGCCAAGTCCGATCCGCGCGCCACCCCGGCCAGGTGCGGTCGCGGAGATCTGGATCTCGTCACCGTCCTCCAGCCAGGACCGCGTCGAGCCGTCCGGGAGCGTGACAGGCCGTTTGCCGTTCCAGGCGAGCTCGATCAGTGAGCCCCGCTCGCCCGGGTCAGGACCGCTGACCGTACCCGATGCGTACAGATCACCCGTGCGCAACGCGGCCCCGTTCCCAGTCATATGAGCCAGCATCTGGGCGGGGCTCCAGTACATGGTGGAGTACGGGGGCCGGGCGATCAGGTGCCCGTTCAGCCGGACCTCGAAGTCGATGTCGAGACCCCAGTCGGCCGTCTCGACCAGGTAGCCGACGTGCTTCTCGTCGCGTGACGGCGTCCGAATGCGCGCGTGCTCGAGCGCGGCCAGCGGCACGATCCAGGGCGAGATCGTCGTGGCGAAGGACTTTCCGAGGAACGGGCCCAGCGGCACCATCTCCCAGCGCTGGATGTCGCGCGCCGACCAGTCGTTGACGAGGCAAACGCCGAAGACGTGCTCTGCGAACCTTTCGACCGGAACGGGCTCGCCCAGGTGACTGTGCGCTCCCACTACGAAGCCGAGTTCGGCCTCGAAATCCAGCTCTTCGCAAGCACCGTAGACAGGCAGGTCGGCACCAGGCGGCCGGGACTGGCCGCAGGGTCGCCGGACTTCGGTCCCGGACACGACCACGCTGCCGGCCCGGCCGTGGTATCCGACAGGCAGGTGCTTCCAGTTTGGCGAGATGGGCTCGCCGTCCGGACGGAAGATGCGACCGACGTTAGCGGCGTGGTGCTCGGAGGCGTAGAAGTCGACGTAGTCGGCCACGGCGAACGGCAGCCGGAGCCCTACGGCGCTGGCGGGCACGATGAGGTCCTCGATGGCCGGGCGGAAACGCTCTTCTGACAGCCACAGCATGATTTCGGCACGTACCTGGGTCCAAGCGCCGTCACCAGCGGCGAGGAACTCATCCAGACTGCCCGAGCTGAACAGGTGCGCCCGCCCTGGCAGCAGCCGGTCGGTGGCGGTTGTCAGGTCGAGCACGCGATCGCCGACCGCGACCCCGACCCGGAACTCCTCCGCGTGATGCGCCGCAGTGTAGGAGCCGTAGGGGAGCGTCGCGAGCCCGAACGGGTGGTCCGGCGCGATTCCCAGCCATTCTGCTGCCTGGGCCATAGTGCTCCTTCAGCTCGTCCCGGGTGCTCGGCCTGCGTCGCTAGCGGATCAGGCTAAGCGTAACGAGGCGGCCTTCGGGTGCGCGTGCACCGGGAGTCGCCGCCGAGCCTGCCGTGGCTTGTAGCCAGGTGGCCGGTGGGCCTGGCGGCTATCGGCTTACCCGTGCTTACCGCAGCCGCACGGGCGCGGCGCTCGACGGATCAGCCCGTCGATGACGAGGGCGAGAATCGTCGCCGAGATGTCGTCGTCGTCGACCTCTGGCAGTTCCGTTCTGATCTGCCAGATGTTCGGGTACTCGGCCCGGCTGACGGCGAGGTACGCGCTGGTCCACGCGGCGCGGTCCTTCTGCTGCAGCCGCTCATCAAGCGCCAGGAACGAGGCTTCGAAGCCCGCCCAGGCCAGCGCGAAGTCCCCCACGACGCGGTACATGAGTGCCGCTTCGGCACCCTCGAAGCCAGCGCTGAGCATGGCGCCGATGATGATGTCGACGGTTCGGATCTCCGCCGGGCCCTGGGTTGTCCGGTAGGAGGAGATGGACGCCGCAGCCGGATGGGCTAGGTAGGTGCGGTACTGGCGCCTAGCCATTTCGGTGAGGGTATCGACCCAGCACTCCTGCGGCTCGAACCCGATCATCGCCTCCTCGATGAGCCGGTCAGCAAGCGCCAGGACGATGTCGTCCTTGCTGGCGAAGTGACGATAGACGGCGGTCTGATCTGCACCGAGCGCGCGGCCGAGCTTGGGCAGGCTGAAGCCCTCGATCCCGTCCTCGTCCAGTAGCCGCAGACTCTCGGCCAGGATCATGTCGCTCGTCAGCGTTCCGCGCCGGAGACCCCGCCGGGACGGAGTGGACCCATGGTCCGTCGCCGCCTCTGCTGCCATGCGCATCCTTCCTGATCCGCGCGTCCGTAGTCCCAGTCGGACGCCTCTGGCCTCGGCATTCGCAGCCGCTGCAGCTCCGACCTGGCCCCGATAGTTCCCAGTCGGGACGGTATCAGGCCGACCGTCATGGATTTAGTCCAAGGCATTGACAACGTATTTGTCAACTGCTTGAGTACCGGCAAGTTGCCAAATAAAGGGAGACTTGGTTGCCAACTGACGCATCGGAGTTGCTGTTCTGCGGCGGCGCTGTCTTCGATGGCCACGGCTTCATGCAGGCGGGCAGCAGGGTGCGAGTTCGCGGCGGCCGGATTGTCGAGGCCGGCCCGAACTTGACAGCCGGGCGCGCGGACGTCGTGGACCTCGCGGGCGGAACCTTGCTGCCTGGGTTCATCGACGCGCACGTGCATCCGGTGTTCGCGGGTGACCAGTTGCGGCGCTGCGACCTGACCGGCGCAGAAGCGGCGTCCGATTACCTCGACCTCGTCGCGGCATACGTCCGAGCGCATCCGGGCGACGGCTGGATAACCGGCGGCGGCTGGTCGATGGAGGCCTTTCCCGGCGGTATCCCGGCGGCCGCGCAGCTTGACGCGGTCGCCCCCGACCGGCCGGTGTACTTGACCAACCGGGACGGCCACGGTGCCTGGGTCAACAGCGTGGCGCTGCGGCGCGCCGGCATCGACGCCGCGACGCTCGACCCGGCCGACGGGCGGATCGAGAGAGATGCAGCGGGCGAGCCGATCGGCATGCTGCAGGAGGGCGCGACAGGCCTCGTCTCCCGCCTGTTGCCAGTGTCGAGCGACGAGGACTGGTATGCGGCGCTGCTGGCCGGCCAGTCGCGTCTGCTGTCGTTCGGCATCACCGGGTGGCAGGACGCAATCGTCGGCGAGACGCACGGGTCGGGAGATCCCCTTCCTGCCTACCTGCGCGCAGCACAGGATGGCTCGCTCCTGGCGAATGTGGTTGGCGCACTCTGGTGGGACCGAGACCGTGGTCTGGAGCAGCTTCCCGACCTGCTGGACCGTCGCAGTACGGGCCGAGAGGGACGGTTCCGGCCCACCAGCGTGAAGATGATGCTCGATGGCGTGGCGGAGAACCACACCGCTGCCATGCTCGAGCCCTACCTCGATTCCTCCGGCTGCCAGACCGATGTCGACGGCATCGACTTCATCGACCCGAGCCGGCTGGCTGAGTATGTCACCGCGCTGGACCGCGAAGGGTTCCAGGTGCATTTCCACGCGCTCGGCGATCGGGCGGTGCGCCTGGCCCTCGACGCCGTAGCGGCGGCCCGCCGGGCGAACGGCGAGAGCGGCAATCGCCACCATCTAGCGCACCTGCAAGTTGTGCACCCCGATGACATCGGGCGCTTCGCAGAGCTGTCGGCGACCGCCAACATTCAGCCGCTGTGGGCTGCGCACGAGCCGCAGATGGATGACCTGACCATCCCCTTCCTTGGTGAGCGGCGCGCGAGCTGGCAGTACCCGTTCCGATCGCTGCAGGCTGCGGGCGCCAGCATGTGCGCGGGCAGCGACTGGCCAGTGAGCAGTCCAGATCCGCTGCTCGGCGCGCACGTCGCCGTGACGAGGACGGCTCCTGGCACACCCGAAACCGGCGGGCCAGGCCCGTTCCTGCCCGAGCAGCGCATAGATCTGGCCGCCATCCTCGCCGCCTACACATCGGGCAGCGCATGGATCAACGGGCTTGAGTCCGTCACGGGCGCGGTCCGGGCTGGTCTCGATGCCGACTTCGCCGTCGTTGACGCCGACCTCAGCGCGATCGGCGAGCACGAGATCGCTGCCGCGGTGGTCAGCCAGACCTGGATCCGCGGCGAACTCGTCCATCAGCGCGGCTAGGCCGCGTAACCAGCACGACCCAGCAACGACAATCCACAGCACGCACCTGGAGGACAGATGAACCGGAGACGGCGGATACCGGCGGCTGTGGCCGTCGTGGCAGCAATCGCGCTCCTGGCCTCGGCCTGCGGGCGCTCGATCACCGCGAGCACGGCTCCGGGCAGCGTGTCGCCGACAAAGGGGCTTGTCACAACGACGGCGGCCGGAACCAGGCAGGTGCCGTCGGCGACGTGGGCGGTCTACCGGGACGTGAATTCGCTCGACCCGATCTTCGCTTTCGATTACCCGGAGAACACCGCCATCTCGCTCATGTGCGAGTCGCTGCTGCGCCAGGCGCCAGACGGCTCGATCGGGCCAGGCCTAGCGACGGTCGCCAACCCGTCACCGACGAAGCTCGTTTTCACGCTGCGGCCCGGCGCGACCTTCTGGGACGGCAACCCAGTGACCGCTGCTGACGTGGTGTACAGCCTTCAGCGACAGATGGAGCCTTCTTACGGCGGCTTTTATGGCGAGTCCTTCACCCGGGTCCAGTCGATTCGGGCCACCGGGCCGGGCCAGGTGACGATCGCGCTGAAGCAGCCCGACTACTGGCTCGAGGGCGAGTTGGCCTCGATGGCTGGCATCGTCATCCAGAAGAGCTATGCCGTGAAGGAAGGCAAGAACTACGGGACGCCGGCCGGCGGCATTATGTGCACCGGCGATTACGAGCTGAAGTCCTGGACCGCGGGCGCCGGCGTGACGGCGGTCGCGAATCCGCACTACTGGAACGCTGCTGTGAAGCCGCTCGTGCAGCAGATCGTCATCAAGGGTGTGCCAGACGCCGCCTCGTTCAACTCCGGCATGCTCACGGGCGCGATCCAGGGCTCGTACTACTTCGGCGACCCGGCACTGAGCCAGCTCGAGCACAGCACATCGGTCAAGGTCTACCAGGGCCCTGGCCAGGCTACCGACGCGTTCATTGTGTCCGCGACCAGCGGACCGCTGGCCAACCCGAAGGTGCGGCAGGCGCTATCCCTCGCGCTCGACCGACAGGCGATCGTCAGCAACGTCTACCAGGGCGCCGCCCTGATGCCGCGCTGGCTGGCCAACCCCGGCACCTTCGGATACGGCAGCGGCGTCTTCGACGCGGCCTACACCAAGTCTCCACTGCTAGGACACGACATCGCGAAGGCGCGCAAGCTCGTCCAGACCGCCGGGGCAACCGGTCAGACCATCACGATCGGCACCTCGAGCCAGATCGCGAACATCGCCACCGAGACGGGCGCGTATCAGCAGGCAGCCGAGGCCGTCGGCCTGAAGGTGGTGCTGAAGTCGGTGTCGGCTCAGAACTTCATCAACTTCTTCACCAGCTCACAGGCACGACAGGGCGTCGACGGGTTCCTCACCGTGAACTACGGGGACTACGCCGACCCGGCCGCGTTGCTGGCCACCATCGTGCTTCCCGGCGGCTCGCAGAATTACGACAACTTCAACAACGCGCAGCTCACGGCATTGCTGGAGCAGGCGCGCGGCACGGCGGACCCGGACAAGCGCGCCGCGCTGGTTGCCAGAGCCGAGCAGATGGCGGCATCGCTCCTGCCGTGGATCCCCAACGTGCAGCCAACCAGCATCCTGATGCTGAGCAAGAACCTAACCGGAGCGGTCGCATCGTTCTCGTACATGTTCGCGCCGTGGGCCGACAGCCTGGGCGGGAAGGGCTAGCCCGATGCGATGGCGGTTCGTCGCGCGCAGGCTGGCCATGCTGCTGGCCAGCCTGCTCATCGCCAGCTTCGTGATTTTCGGGGCGCTGTACCTGGCACCGGGCAATCCGATCTCGGCGTTGTCCGGCGGTCGTGCCCTGCCTGCCAGCAGCATGCATGTGCTCGAACAGCGCTATCACCTCAACCAGCCCTTCCTAGCCCAGTACTGGTACTGGCTGGAGAACGCCCTGCACGGCAACCTGGGCCTGTCCATCACGCTGCAGGAGAACGTGTCATCGGTCATCGCCGCGCGCATGTGGACCACCGGCGGGCTCGTCCTGTATGCCGCGCTGATCATCCTGGTCATCGGCATCGGCAGCGGCGTGGTCGCCGCGCTCCGGCCAGGGCTGGCCGACACCAGCGTGCTGGTGTCCACCGCGGTATCGGCTGCCGTCCCGTCCTTCGTGGCCGCGATCGCGCTCGTGCTCGTCTTCTCGGTCAAGCTCGGCTGGTTCCCCGCCCTCGGAAATGGCAACGGCTTGTGGTCGAACGTAGGGCACTTCACGCTGCCGGCCGTTGCCCTTGCGGTGTCCTCGATCGCGATCGTCGCGCGCGTGACGCGCGCGGCCGTGCGGGAGGAGGCCGGTCGGGAGCACGTGCAGACAGCGGTCAGCCGCGGCATTCCCTACCGCCAGGTCGTCTGGCGGCACATCATGCGCAACGCAGCGATTCCGATCACAACGGTCTCCGGCATCACCATTGCCTCGCTCATCGCGGTGGCTGCCGTGGTCGAGACGGCTTTCAGCCTCAACGGCCTCGGCGCGTATCTGGTGCAAGCGGCCGCGTCGAAGGACCTGGCCGTTGTGCAGGGGATCTCCCTGGTTCTGGTGGCCGCGTTCGTGCTGATTAACGCAATTGTCGATGTGCTCTACGCGGTCCTGGATCCGCGGGTCGCGCTGGGAAGCAGGGCCCAATGAGCGCGGCAGTCGGTGTAGCCGCGAGCGGCGCTCGCCGCAACTCCCGCGCTGACGCACTGGGGCTACTGCGCTCGACCGGCGCGGCCGGGATGACCTCCGCGGGCGTGATCGCCGTCGCGACCATCCTGGCGGTTATCGGGCCGCTCGTCGCGCCCTACAGCCCGGTGCTGCCGAACGTCGGCCTGGCCTGGGTTGGGCCAGTTGGCGGGCACCTGCTCGGCTTCGACTTCGAGGGCCGCGACGTGCTGTCCCGGCTCATCGCGGGCGCCCAGTCGTCGATGCTCGGGCCGCTGGCGGTCGTCGCCGGCGCGATGGCGCTCGGAACCATCCTCGCCGTCGTCGCGGCCTGGCGGCAGGGATGGGCCGACACGGTGATTTCCTCGGGACTGGACATCTTGTTCGCCTTCCCCGGCATCCTGCTCGCGGTGCTCGCGGCCGCGGTATTCGGCGCAGGCCTGACCGCGGCCTCCGTTGCACTGGCGATCGCCTACATGCCGTACGTCGCGCGTGTCTTGCGTGGCGCCGCGCTGAAAGAGCGCGGCCAGCCGTATGTTGCGGCACTTGAGGTGCAAGGCTCCTCGGCTGCGTCCATCTGCCTGCGGCACATCGTGCCGAACATGCTGCCGTTGATCGTGGCGCAGGCCACCATCATGTTCGGATGGGCGATGGTAGACCTCGCGGCGATCTCGTTCCTAGGGCTCGGCGTCCAGCCGCCGGCGCCGAACTGGGGCGTCATGATCTCGGAGAATCAGCCAGGGATCCTGCAGGGCTACCCGCTCCCGGCGCTGGTGGCGGGCCTCTGCATCGTCGGTGTCGTCATCGCCTTCAACGTCCTCGGGGAACGGCTTTTCCAGCAAGCACAGGCGGTACGTCGATGACGGACAGAGGCCCGGACCTGGCCGCGCCCAAGAGTGGGCAGACCATGACCGGGGCGGACGGGACGCCGCTGCTTGACGTCAGCGGCCTGACCGTTCGATTGCCCGTCGACGGCGTCCACCAGGCGGTGCTCAGGGACGTCTCGCTCACCGTGCGGGCGGGCGAGGCGGTCGGGCTTGTTGGCGAGTCCGGGTCGGGCAAGTCGATGACGGCGCGAGCGATCGACCGGCTGCTACCGCCAGGCGCGCTGGTCGAAGGCCAGATCCGTTATCGCGGCCGGGACGTCAGCGAGCTTGCCGCTGCGGAACTGCGCGCGTTCCGCACCAAGGTGGCGATGATCTTCCAGGATCCGCGCGCCCACGTGAATCCGGTCCGCCGTATCGGGGACTTCCTGACCGAGGCGCTGCGCACGAACCTGCGGATGCCAGCCGGTTACGCCCGCGGCCGTGCCGTCGACATGCTCGCCCAGGTCGGCATCGAGGACGGCGAGCGACGGCTTCGGCAGTATCCGCACGAGCTGTCCGGCGGCATGCTCCAGCGGGTCATGATCGCAGCAGCACTGCTCACTGATCCGCAGCTGCTCCTGGCGGACGAGCCCACGACGGCGCTCGACGTCACTACGCAGGCCGAGGTCATGGCCATCCTGGACAACCTGCGCCGCGAGTACGACCTCGCGATGCTGTTTATCACCCATGATCTGGAGCTGGCCGCGGCCATCTGTGACCGAACCGTCGTGATGTACGCCGGGCAGATCGTCGAGGTGCGCAGCTCGGCGTTGCTGCACGATGATCCGCTCCATCCTTACACCGCGGCCCTAGCGGCAGCACGCCCTGATATTGAGCGGACGGCCACCCGCCTGCGGGCCATCCCCGGCCGGCCTTTGTCGGCGTTCGAGGCACCGGCCGAGGAGTGCGCCTTCGCGCCACGCTGCTCCCATGCAAGCGACGACTGCCGGGCTGGCGTGCCGGACCTGATTGCTCTCGACGGCGGCTTGTCCCGGTGTATCCGGGCCGCAGAGTTGCGTGGCCAGCTCGCGGTGACACATGCCTGACGCAACCGTGCCTGACGCCCCCGTGCCTGACGCAACCGAGCCTGACGCCCCCGTGCCTGACGCCACTGAGCCGGTGCTGACCGTCGCGGGCCTGCGCAAGGAGTTCGGCCGCCTCGTTGCCGTGGACGACGTGAGCTTTGCCGTTCCGGCCGGCCGGTCGATGGCGATCGTCGGCGAGTCCGGCTCAGGTAAGACCACCATCGCCCGGATGATCGTGGGCCTGGAGCGGCCGACCAGCGGAACGATCATCGCTTGTGGTTCCGACCGGTCGCGTCCGACTCGCTCTGGGAGTAACCGTCGTCGGCGCGGCGGTGAGGTACAGATCGTCTTTCAGGATCCGTACACGAGCCTTGATCCGCGCCAGACTGCGGAGGACGCCATCGACGAAGTGCTCAGGCTGCATCACCGGTGGCCGGCAGACCGGCGCTCCAGCCGCGTCGTCGAGCTGATTGATCTGGTCGGCCTGGACAACCGGCAGGCACGGTCGCTGCCGCGGGCGCTATCTGGCGGGCAGCGACAGCGCGTCGCGATCGCCAGAGCACTGGCAGCCGAGCCCCGCGTCCTGATACTGGACGAGTCTGTTGCGGCGCTTGACGTGTCCATCCAGGCGCAGGTGCTCAATCTGCTTGCCGACATCCGCGACGAGACGGCCGTCTCCTACGTACTCATCAGCCACGACCTGGCCGTCGTGCGCCAGCTCGCCGACCACGCGATCGTCATGTATCGCGGGCGCATCGTCGAGGAGGGGCCGACAGGCCAGATCCTCGATGATCCGCAAGACCCGTACACCAGGCGGCTGCGCGCCAGCGTGCCGCGGCCGGGCTGGAAGCCGACCCGGCTGGAGCGACCCGAGCAGGAAGCGAGCTCTCGTGACTGACCTGTGCTACTTGTCTGCGGCGGATGCACTCCGGCTCTTCCGGGCCCGCGAACTGTCGCCCGTGCAACTGGCTGAGGCTGTGATCGCCAGGGCTGAGGCAGTTGAGCCGACGGTTAACGCCTTCGCCGAGACGTTCTACGAGCAGGCGCTGGCACAGGCCAGGGCAGCGGAGGCAAGGTATGCGGGGAGCGGCGATGCGCCAGGTCCACTGGATGGCCTTCTGGTCGCCGTCAAGGAGGAAGCACCGATCGCCGGGCAGCGCAACACGCTGGGGTCGCTGCCGCTGCGTGACGTCGTGGCTGACCAGACCGCGGTATTTGTGCAGCGCATCATCGACGCGGGCGGCATCGTGCACGCCCGTACGACCACGCCCGAGTTCAGCTGCGCACCGGTCACCTGGACCAAGCTCTGGGGGGTGACGCGCAATCCGTGGCACACCGCGTACTCGCCGGGCGGCTCAAGCGGCGGATCTGCGGCTGCGCTCGCTGCGGGCACCGCGACGCTGGCGACCGGTTCAGACATCGGCGGCTCCATCCGGATCCCGGCGTCCTTCTGTGGCGTGGTGGGCTTCAAACCGCCGTACGGCCGCGTGCCCGAAGTCGAGATCTTCAACCTCGACCACTTCTGCCACGAAGGCCCGATGGCGCGCACCGTTGCCGACTGCGCGCTGCTCGAGAATGTTATTGCCGGTCCTGATCCGAGCGATGTCGCTTCGTTGCGGCCGAAGCTGGAGATCCCAGGCGAGCTCGACTCGGTCCGAGGAATGCGAATTGCCCTGTGCCCGGATCTCGGGTGCTATGAGGTCGACGCGGACGTGGCGGCGAACACGCAGGCCGCTGCGGGTCGGCTGCGCGACGCTGGCGCGACTGTGACCGAAGTGAGCCTGCCCTGGCAGCTGGACATGATCGAGCAGGCGGCGCGCATCCATTTCGGCATGATCTTCGGGCCGTCGATTCGTGAGCTGTATGAGCGGAACGCGGCCGAGCTCACGTCCTATGCGCGTCACTTCGCTGCCGAGGCTGCCGACGTGGTCAAGGACGACTTCCTGGTCGGCCTGGAGCTTGAGTCGCGGATCTATGCGCCGCTCGGCGCGCTGCTCGAAGAGTTCGATGCGCTGATCTGCCCGACTTTCGCGGTCCCGGCGCTGTCGGCTGAATATGACGTCACCGACGAGATCGCAGTCAACGGCAGGCCGAGCGCGAACTGGATGGACGTCATGATGACGCTGCCGTTCAACATCGCCAGCCGGTGCCCGGTGCTCAGCGTGCCCTCCGGCCTGTCGCGTGACGGCGTACCCACGGGGCTGTCGATCGTGGCCAAGACGTACGACGACGTCACCGCGTTCCGGGTGGCGGCCGCGCACGAGGAGCGCTTCCCCTGGCTCGATCAGCCCAGCCGGCGCCCGGCCCTGTAACCGGACCGGATCGGGTAGCCGACGCGTAGTTGGCCCAGATCGCGGAGCCTTCCATGATCCGGGAGGATTCGACACAGCGGGCAGTGGCGAATCCTCCCGGAAAAACGCGGCGAGCCAGACAGCGGCGGCGAGTCGGACGACGGGCCTCCGCTTCGGCGGACCTAGTGCGCAATGACCGGCGTTTTGCCTAGTATCAGGTAATGACTGAACGATCAGACAGGGCGCAGGGCGCGGGTTCGAGCCAGGGCGCGGGCTCGGGCCAGGGCGCGGGCTCGGACCGGGGCGCGGGCTCGGACCGGGGCGCGGGCTCGGACCGGGGCGTCGGCTCGGACCGGGCCGGCCGGAGCCAACTGCCAGACCGGGCCCAGGTCGTCATCGTGGGCGGCGGCGTGATCGGCTGCAGCATCGCTTATCACCTGGCTCACCTGGGCTGGACTGATGTTGTCCTGCTAGAGCAGCACGCGCTCACGGCCGGAACGACGTGGCACGCGGCCGGACTGATCACATCGGCGGGCATGACCGACGAGACATCGCTGTTCTTCAGCCGGTACTCGCGCGACCTGTACTCCCGCCTCGAAGCCGAGACGGGGCACTCCACCGGATTCCGCGCCGTCGGTCACATCTCGCTGGCGACCACGCCAGAACGGCAGGAGGCGCTGCGGCGGGAAGCGGCGTGGATGCACGGATTCGGCGTCGAGGATACGGAGATCTCCGCCGCCGAGGTCGCGGCGCTATGGCCGCTCGCGCGCACGGACGACGTGCTGTCCGGCTTCTACGTGGCCGACGAGGGACGTGCCGACCCGGTCGGCGTGGCAACCTCGCTCGCCAAGGGCGCCAGGCAGCGTGGTGTCCAGATCGTGGAGGGCGTGGCCGCGACCGGCGTGCAGACCAGTGGCCGCCGAGTCACGGCCGTGCTCACCGAGGCCGGCAGTATCGAGACGGCCATCGTTGTCAACTCGGCCGGGATGTGGGCGCGGCAGTTCGGCGCGCTCGCCGGGGTGTCTGTGCCGCTCCAGGCCGCCGAGCACTACTACCTGCTGACCGACACCGTGCCCGGCATGGACCCCGACCTGCCGGTGATCGAGGACCCGGATAACTACGGCTACTACCGGCCTGAGGGCGACGGCATGCTCGTCGGCCTGTTCGAGCCGGTGGGGGCGCCGTGGTCGCTGGACGGGATCGCGCGCGACTTCTCGTTCGGCAAGCTCCCGCCGGACTGGGAACGGATGGAGCCGTTCCTCGGACCGGCCCTCGCGCGGATCCCGTGCCTGGCGGACACCGGCGTGCGGACGTTCTTCTGCGGGCCAGAGTCGTTCACCGCCGACGTTAGGCCGCTGATCGGGCCCGCCCCTGAGCTTGATGGCTACTTCGTCGCGGCTGGCCTGAACTCCCTCGGCATCCTGTCCGGCGGTGGGGTCGGGAGCGTAGTAGCACAGTGGATCGTCGATGGCGTCCCGCCGGTGGACACCGCGCACATTGCGCTCGACCGAACCGCCACGTACGAGACGTCGCGACGGTTCCGCCGGGAACGCACCGCGGAGCAGCTTGGCGTCCTGTTCGGCGACGCGGTCTGGCCGACGTGGAAACCATCCACGGCGCGCAACATCCGCCGCTCCGTGCTCCACGACCGGCTTGCGGCGCAGGGTGCGCACTTCGGCCAGTCGGCAGGCTGGGAGTTCCCGGAGTGGTTCGCCGAACCAGGGGAGCACACGACGACAAGGCTGGACTTCAGCAGGCAGCCGTCGCACGACATCGTCGCCCGCGAGCACACCGCGGTTCGCGAGGCGGTAGGCGTGCTGGACATGACGCTGATGGCCAAGCTGATCGTGCAAGGGCCGGACGCCGGGGCAGTGCTCAGCAGGCTGTCCGCCAACGATGTCACGGTCGGCATCGGCCGCATCGTGTATACCCAGTGGCTTAACGAGGCGGGCGGCATCGTCGCGGACGTCACCGTGACCTGGCTCGAGCCGGAGAAATTCCTGGTCATCGCCAGCGATGTCATCCACCGGCGGCTCGAGCCGATGATCCGCCGGGAGACCAGGCCCGGCGAGTTCGTCACCGTGGCCGACGTGACGTCGGGTACGACCCTGCTGTCCGTGCAAGGCCCCGCGTCGCGCGAGCTGCTGAGCAGGCTGACGGACTGCGACCTGTCCAATACCGCGTTCCCTTATCTGTCTGCCCGGCAGCTGCACGTTGGCTATGCGCCCGCGCTTGCGGTGCGCGTCACCTACGTGGGTGAGCTTGGGTTCGAGCTGCACGTGCCCGCGGAGTACGGCGCGGGCGTCTACGACGACCTGATGGCGACCGGCGCCGACCTCGGCGTGCGGCCGGTCGGGCTGGCCGCGATGACCAGCCTGCGCCTCGAAAAGGGCTACCGCGACTTCGGCGTCGACATCGACAACACCGACACCCCGCTCGCCGCCGGGCTGGGTTTCGCAGTGGCGTGGGACAAGCTGGGCGGATTCGTGGGGCGCGACGCGCTGGCGAAGGTTCGGGCAGAAGGCCCGCCCCGCACCCGTGTGGTCGGCCTGCTCGCGCAGGATCCGGGCATCGATCTTTTCGGGAACGAGCCCGTCCGCCGCGACGGTCGCTGGGTCGGCTACGTCCGGGCTGGCGCGTATGGCCACACCGTCGGGGCCGCGGTTGGCCTGGCGCAGGTCAGCTGCCGCGACGGCGTGACAGGGAACTGGCTGGCGGAGGGCGGCTTCACCGTACAGAGTCCGGTCGGCGAGGTGCCCGCGCGGGTGCAGATCTCGCCGTTCTACGATCCGCAGCGGCTGCGCATCCTGACGTGAGCGGAGCGCCTGGTCAGCCGTAGAGCTTCAGGTGTGGCCACAGCGCGGGCCAGCCCGCTTTCGACCCGGTGCAGACGCCGATCTGAATGTCGGTCCAGTCATTCTGCACGCGATACGGCGGGTTGTACGTCGTGAGCAGGCGGCAGCTGGCGAAGTACGGCCGCAGCTGGCCGAGTGCGTCGACCACGAGCACCCTGCGGTCGGATGCCCGCCCGGGTCCCCACATCCAGTAGGCGTTGTTACCCGAGAGCACCGGCGGCAGGTGGTCGGCACCGCCATAGACCGTGAGCGTCGCGGCTTCCGCGTAATAGCCGGTGAAGATCGACGTCGGCGGCTGACCAGCCCGCACGAGGGCGGCGTCCTGCGCCGCGATCGCATGCGTCAGCTGTGGCCAGCCGATGGAGTCCCCGACCGCGCTGCGCTGAGCCGAGGACGGCAGGGAGTGCACGACGCTGGCTGGCAGCATGGGCAAGACCTGCGGAAGGGTCACGGCCACGCCCACCAGGGACGCGATTACCACGAGCCGCTGCCGCCCTCGCTGTGCGCGATCGGCGCGGCCGCGGGCGATCCAGCGCTCGGTTGCGGCGGCGCCTGCTGCCAGCACCACTGGCGCTACTCCGTCCGCGTAGTACACCTTGCCCGGTACGAAGGCCACCACGTACACGAGGACGAGCGTGGCGGCAATGGCGAGGAATCGCAGCTCAGCGGTCCGCCATAGAACGACAAAGCCAGCTACGACTAGCGGTGCCATGACCAGGCCCAGGTAGACGATCTCACCTGGCACCGCGGCGGCGTAGTCGCCCGGCGAGGTGTTTTCCCGATGCAGCGCGGCAGACATCGCCAGTTGCGGCCACCCGTGCGTCGCCTGCCAGATCACGTTGGGCGCCCAGATGATGGCGGCGATGCCGGCGCCGAGCCATGGCCAGCGCGTGCGCAGGACGGGGCGCTGCGCCGAGCAGAGGAGGCCGATAGCGAGGCCGATCAGCAGCAGGACGACCAGGTTGTCCGCCTCGAGCCCGAGGCCGGCTGCGCCGCCCGCTGCTAGCCACCACCGCGGCCTGTGCCGCAGCGTTGCCGTGCTGACGCACAACAGGACAGTCGTCCAGGCGAGCAGGTCCAGCGGCGTGGTGTTGCCCACATGGACGGCACCGAGGAAAACAGGAGCGCACGCCGTGACCAGTGCGGCGAGCAGACGGCCCAGGCGGCCCGCGCCGAACAGCGCTGCCAGCCTCGCTGCCATGATGACGATCGCTCCGCCGGCCAGCGCCGGGATGATCCTGATGGCCGTTGGGGTCACCCCGAGCACGTCCGTGATCCGGGTGAGTAGCGGGGCAAGAGGCGGCTGGTCTACGTAGCCGAACGCCAGGTGATGCCCGGCCACCAGGAAGTAGAGCTCATCTTGCTGGAAGCCGTACCGGCCGCTGACGGCCAGCTCGACGGCGACGAACACGGCGCCGATCAACCACGCGAGCGCTGGTACCCGATCTGCACCGGAGGCGGGGGGATGCGTCGCTCGTGCGGCCGATGCGGCGGGGGTGGGGAGCGCTGCGGGGGCGACAGTGCCGTCGGGCTCGTTCATCGCGATGCCTCTCGCTGCGTGTCCTGCCGGGACGTGTCCTGCCGGGGAGCGTCCGGCCGGGCAGCTATCAATGTGATATCAGAATAGTAGAGCATCGCCGGGAGTGTGGCTAGACCCGAAGGCAAGCTCGATAGCTTGACGTCGAGATAGTTGGTCATTAGGCTCGGTGTAGATAGCTTGATGTCGAGATACTTTCTCGGCACCGTCGCCGGCCCGACGGGCGAAACGCGGGCGCAAAGCGGCAAGATGCATGCAGGGGATGACGCAGGGCAGGTCGCCACGACCTGCAAGACCCAGGAGGCCAGGACATCATGACCGGGAACAGCTTCGGGAGCCGCGCTGATCTTTCCGTCGGCGGGGTGACCTATCAGGTACATCGGCTGGACGCCGTCGACGGCGCGGGGGACCTGCCCTACAGCCTCAAGGTCCTGCTGGAGAACCTGCTGCGAACCGAGGACGGCCTGAACGTCACCGGCGAGCATGTGACCGCGCTTGCACGGTGGGACCCGCAAGCCGAGCCGGACACCGAGATCCAGTTCAGCCCCGCACGCGTACTCATGCAGGACCTGACCGGCGTCCCCGCTGTCGTCGACCTGGCCGCGATGCGCGAGGCGATGCGCGCACTGGGCGGTGACGCAGGCAAGATCAACCCCCTGGTGCCCGCGGAGCTGGTCATCGACCACTCGGTCGTCGCGGACATCTTCGGCCGCCCGGACGCCTTCGATCGCAACGTGGAGTTCGAGTTCCAGCGCAACCACGAGCGGTTCGCATTCCTGCGCTGGGGCCAGGAGGAGCTACGGCAGTTCAAGGTCGTGCCGCCTGGCACCGGGATCGTGCACCAGGTCAACATCGAGTACCTGGCTAGGGTCGTGATGACGGCGACGACGGGCGACGGCCTGGCGGCCTACCCGGACACGTGCGTCGGCACCGACTCCCACACCACGATGCAGAATGGCCTCGGCGTCCTCGGGTGGGGCGTTGGCGGCATCGAAGCCGAGGCCGCGATGCTCGGGCAGCCGGTGTCGATGCTCATCCCGCGCGTCGTCGGCTTCAAGCTCACCGGCGAGCTGACGGCCGGCACTACTGCCACCGACCTGGTGCTGACCATCACCGAGCTGCTGCGCAAGCACGGCGTGGTCGGCAAGTTCGTCGAGTTCCACGGCGAGGGCGTCGCCGCCGTACCGGTGGCCAACCGAGCCACGATCGGCAATATGAGCCCCGAGTTCGGCTCCACGTGCGCGATCTTCCCGATCGACGCAGAGACGCTGACCTACCTGCGGCTCACCGGTCGCTCGGCGGAGCTCGTCGCGCTCGTGGAGGCCTACGCCAAGGAGCAGGGACTGTGGCACGACCCGAGCGCGGACGTCCGGTACTCCGAGAACGTCGAGCTTGACCTCTCGACCGTCGTGCCGTCGCTGGCTGGGCCGAAGCGGCCCCAGGACCGGGTAGCCCTGTCCAACGCGAAGCAGTCGTTCCGGACGGCGCTCGGCAGCTATGTGCAGCTGGACAGGCTGGACGACGACATCGCCGGTACCTTCCCGGCGTCCGACCCGTTCGAGGCCAACAGTGAGAACGGCGGCGGCACCTATCCGACTGCCGACCCGGCCGTGCACCGCGACGGCCGCCGGCCAACGGCTGCGGCCGACGTGACGCTGGACGACGGCACGCTGACGTCGGTCGATCACGGGTCGGTCGTGATCGCCGCCATCACCTCGTGCACCAACACCTCCAATCCATCGGTGATGATCGGCGCCGCGCTCGTGGCCAAGAAGGCCGTCGAGGCGGGCCTGGAGCGCAAGCCGTGGGTGAAGACCACGCTCGCACCCGGCTCCAAGGTCGTCATGGACTACTACGAGCGGGCCGGCCTGACGCCGTACCTCGAGAAGCTCGGCTTCAGCCTGGTTGGCTACGGCTGCACCACGTGCATCGGCAACTCCGGCCCGCTGCCGGAGGCGATCAGCGCGGCGGTGGCCGAGAACGACCTCGCCGTCGTCTCGGTGCTGTCCGGCAACCGGAACTTCGAGGGCCGCATCAATCCGGACGTCAAGATGAATTATCTGGCGTCGCCGCCGCTGGTCGTCGCTTACGCGCTGGCCGGGACCATGGACATTGACCTGACCACTGAGCCCATAGGAACGGGCTCGTCCGGGCAGGCCGTGTACCTGCGCGATCTGTGGCCCTCGCCGAGCGAGATCCAGTCGATCGTGGATACCGCGGTCGCCGCGGAGATGTTCACTCGTGACTACGCGGACGTCTTCAGTGGTGACGAGCGCTGGCAGGACCTCGATGTACCGCCGGGCGAGACCTTCTCCTGGGATCCGGAGTCGACCTACGTCCGGCACCCGCCGTACTTCGAAGGGATGCAGTCCGAGCCCAGCGCTGTTACCGACATTCACGGCGCGCGGGTGCTCGCCGTCCTCGGCGACTCGGTCACGACCGATCACATTTCCCCGGCGGGCGCGATCAAGACCGACAGTCCGGCTGGGAAGTACCTCACCGAGCACGGCGTCCAGCGGGCGGACTTCAACAGCTACGGCTCCCGGCGCGGTAACCACGAGGTGATGATCCGCGGCACGTTCGCCAATATCCGGCTGCGCAACCAGCTGGCCCCGGGCACCGAGGGCGGCGTGACGCTGAAGCTGCCCGAGGGCCAGGAGATGTGGATCTACGACGCGTCCCGCGAGTACATCGCCGAGGGCGTGCCACTCATCGTCCTTGGCGGCAAGGAATACGGCTCCGGCTCGTCCCGCGACTGGGCGGCGAAGGGCACTGCACTGCTTGGCGTCCGAGCCGTGCTGGTGGAGTCCTTCGAGCGGATCCACCGGTCCAACCTGATCGGCATGGGAGTGCTACCGCTGCAGTTCAAGCAGGGCGAGAGCGCCGAGTCGCTGCTCCTGACCGGCGACGAGATATTCGACGTCACCGGCATCGAGGCGATGAACTCCGGCGAGACGCCGCGCGAGGTCACGGTGCGCGCGGACGACAAGGAGTTCCGGGCGATCGTCCGGATCGACACGCCAGGTGAAGCCGAGTACTTCCGGCACGGCGGGATCATGCAGTACGTCCTGCGGTCGCTGATCGATAAGCCGTAGCGAGACCAGGTGATGCTCGTTCGTTATCGCGGCGGCTAACCGCAGCCGGGGCAGCGGCGTCCTTTCTGGTGACGAAGTTCGGCACTAGAGAGGATTGATTTCAATGCGGCTTACACGAATGCGCTGTCTGCTGGCTGTCGCTGGGCTGGTCGCTTCTGGAAGTGTGGCGGGGGCCTTGCTCGCGGCTGCGCCTGCATCGGCCGTACCGGTGACGACCCAGGTGGTGCTCATCAACTACTGCGGCGGCCATGGCAACGTACGGCCTGCGACGGAAGACCTACCAGGTTGCATGCCGTCTAACGAGTACCTGTCCGCCCTGAAATGGACAAGCTGGCGGTCGGTCGCATACGGAAGCGGTTTGTTCCGCGTCAACAATTGCACGCCGTCATGTGCGCAAGGCACTTACGTGAGCTACCCGATCTTGACGGTGCTGTGGCGAGCCGAGCCCTGGCCAGGTCACGCCGGGCATGACTACTTCAGCCGGATGACGGTGATCTTCGCGGGCTCGCGTCATCCGCACGGTCCAGCCGCGCAGACGCAGAGACTGCCAGCCGCCGGCTGAAGCAGGCCGACGCAAGCGCGAGGCTGACGTTTCACGGCTGCCGTGCGCACAAAAGCCTCAAGCCGGACGCGTAACTGCACGTCAGCCGTGAAACGTCGTGCGAACAAGATCATCCGCGTCGGCCGGATAGCCCGTCCGGACGCGGAAAGGGGCGCCGGTCACTGGCGGCTGGCTATCGGAACGGCAAAGATACCGGCATATCAGTCGTAACCGCCGCTGCGGCGTTCCCGCGCCAGTACTCTCATGCCGGTGAGATGTTTGTTGCCCGATAGCAACTACCCAGGCTCGCGCGCACATGCTTGACGCCGGCGCATCGGTATCGCTCGCTACGCCTGGCCTCTGGCTCACGGGCGTCGAGCGCGGCCTGATGCTGGCGGGTCTGGCGCTGGCACTCGGCGGCCTGGCGGGACGCGGTCTGTCGCGCCATTACAAGGGTCACCGGCCCGGCCCGCCGCCCGCACCGTGGGCACTGCGCGGCTCACTTCTGGGCGCGGCGGCGAGTGCGGTCCTGCTCATCACCGCGCTTGCCGGGCCCGGCCTGGCCGCGCAGCTTGCGCGCCCGAATCCGCCTGGCCTCTCATCCGGCGGGACAGCTCAGATCGCTGCCGTCGAGCTTCTCCTTTTCGCGGTGGCGGCCGTCCTGTTGCGGCTGCGTCGCTCGGGATCGGCGGCCCTGGTGTTGTCCAGCGTCGTCATCGCCGAAGGGATTAGGTCACATCCCGAGGGCGTACTCCCGGCTGCCGGAGCGTTTGTCACGTACTGCCACGTCTTCCCGGCCTTGCTATGGGCCGGGATGCTGTTCTACGCGATGCGGGCAGCTTTCGCCTGGCGTGCCCACCCGGCGGCGGCCAACGGCATCATCAAGCTGTATGCAACGGCGGCGGCGTGGCTGTTCGCGCTCGTTCTCGTCACCGGCGTCATCTCAGCGCTCGTGCTGGTGCCGCTCGGCTCGCTGTTCACAACGACATATGGGCTGTTCCTGGTTGCCAAAGCGGCCCTCGTGTGCCTCGCGGCCGGGCTGGCGGTAGCGGGGCGGATGTGGCTGCGGCGGCATCCCGACACCGCAGCGGGTCCCGCGCTCGCGACCAAGCTCGAGATTCTCGCGCTCGCCGTGGTGATCGCGATCACCGGCATCCTGACGGTCCTGACACCGCCCGCCAAGGCAGCGTCGGCCGCGTTGGCTCCGGCTGCGCACGCTGCCGCGCTGCGATACTGCTGCCATGCAGATCACGGCGGCGCTCGCCAGCTGAGCGCTGAGCAGCAGGAGGCAGATGATGCAATCGTCAGTTCCCGTGATCGACCTTGCGCCGTGGCATAGCGGCGACCGCTCAGCGCGGGCCGCGGTCGCCGCCGACGTCGACCGAGCTCTGCAGACTGTCGGCTTCTTCCTGCTCACGGGTCACGGCGTGCCGAGTGACCTGCGTGCCGAGGTACGCGCGCAGGCACGCGCGTTCTTCGCGCTGCCCGCTGAGATCAAGCAGCGCTACGCCGTTGCCGTCGGCGGCCGCGGCTGGCTGCCGCCTGGGGTCGAGGCAAACGGCTACGCCGAGGGCACGCGGACTCCGCCGGACCTGAAGGAGTCGTACGCCGTTGGCGCCGACCAGCCGACCGGCGACCCCGACGTCGACGGGTTCTGGTTCCAGCGCAACGTCTACCCCGACGAGGTGCCGGCACTGGAGCCGACGGTGGTTGCGTACCTGGGGCGCATGCGGGCGCTCGCGGATGAGCTCCTGGTCGTCTGCGCTGCGGCGCTAGGCCTGCAACGGGACTTCTTCACCCGGCAGACCGGTCATGCCACGCACACGATGAACATCAACTGGTATCCGCCGATAACGCTGGCGGGCGAGCCGGCGCCGGGCCAGTTTCGGATCGGGCCGCACACCGACTTCGGCACCGTCACCGTGCTGGACCGCGAGCCGGGCCGTGGCGGTCTGCAGGTCTGGGCCGAGCAGGACGGCTGGCAGGACGCGCGCTACGTGCCAGGCGCGTTCACGATCAACACCGGCGACCTGCTCGCCCGGTGGAGCGGGGGCCGCTGGAAGTCCAACCGGCACCGCGTGCTTCCGCCGCAGGCCGAGGCGCCGGACGAGGACCTGATCTCGCTCGTCTACTTCTACGAGGCCGACCACGACGCCGTGATCGAATCGCTACAGCCGCCGATCGGCAAGCCCAACGACTACGCGCCGGTCGTGTCGGCCCCGTTCCTGAAGAAGCGGCTGGATGCCATCACACGGTCGGTGCCCTGATCTCCACCGACCGGTCACCCGTCGGCTCCCGCTCAGTTCTCGAGACCGCCTGGATGGGACGGAACGTCGACCGCGTGTTCCTTGAGTACGGCTAGCGGAACGATATCCAGCGCTCCCTCGTGGGTCGACGCCAGCACCACGTGGGCGGCCGCGCCATCGCGGTGGGCCCGCAGCCAGTTGGCCGCGGTGACGCACCAGCGATCGCCCGGCACGAGACCGGGGAACTCAAACTGAGGGACCGGGGTGCTCAGATCGTTGCCGATGCCGCGCTGGTGCTCCAGGAACTGAGCAGTCACCACCGCGCAGATGGTGTGGCTGCCGATATCCTGCGGCCCGGTCCGGCAGCAGCCATCTCGGTAGAAACCGGTCACCGGGTCGTTGCCGCACGGCTCCAGCTCACCGCCGAGCACATTGCGATCAACCATCCCAGCAGTATCCGCGCCTGGGGGACGCCGGACAAGGAGCGACCCGGCCAGACGACCCAGACGCAAGATCGGCGCGGGCATAGATTGACGTGGTGACCTTCAACGTGGCCGCGGCTTCCTACGCCCGGTTTATGGGCCGCTTCGCCGAGCTGCTGGCGCCACGATTTGCCGACTTCGCCGGAGTGCGAGCTGGTCAGCGCGCGCTGGATGTCGGAAGCGGGCCCGGCGCACTGACCGCGCACCTGGTCGAGGGCCTCGGGGCGGGGGCGGTGTCTGCGATCGACCCGTCGGCCTCCTTCGTCACTACGCTCCGTGCTCGCTTCCCGGCGGTCGACGTGCGATCGGGCGTTGCTGAGCAGCTCCCGTTCGGTGCCGGCAGATTCGATGCGACGCTCGCCCAGCTAGTGGTGCACTTCATGACCGACCCGGTGGCGGGCCTAGCTGAGATGGCGCGGGTCACCCGTCCGGCCGGCGTGGTCGCCGCTTGTGTCTGGGATCACGCCGGCGGCACGAGTCCGCTGGCCACGTTCTGGCAGGCTGTGCACGACCTCGATCCGGCTGCGCGCGACGAGGCGAATCTGCCTGGGGCCCGAGAAGGTCACCTGGCTCAGCTGTGCGAAGAGGCCGGGCTGCAGCGCATCGAGTCATCGTCACTGACGGTCTCAGTCCGGTTCGAGACGTTCGCCGACTGGTGGGAGCCGTTCACGCTGGGCGTCGGGCCTGCTGGAGAATACGTTACACAGCTGGATGACGACCGGCGCCACCTGCTGCGAGCTCGGTGCGAGCAGCTGCTGCCAGCGGCCCCGTTCGGCATCAATGCCTCAGCCTGGTGCGTGCGGGCGCATCCCTAGCGGGCCTGAGCGCAACACGGCAGCCCGGGTGTCGGCGGCGGTGTCTAGCATGTTGGTGTCCGGCTAGAGCGACACCCGTGAGGAGCCTCGATGGTCGATGCTGACGACGTGCGCCTTCTGGCGCTGGCATTGCCCGAGGTGGAAGAGATCGACTGTGATGGCTTCGACTTCCGGGTAGGCGGCAAGGGATTCATCTGGTCCTATCCCGAGCGCGCGGCCGGCAAGCCGCGGGTACTTCGGACCGATATCGCGGTGCTGTTCGTCGGCGATGAGGCGGAGAAGCAGGCCCTCCTGCTTGGCGAGCCGGATTTGTTCTTCGCCCCGCCGGATTACGACGGCTGGCCTCTGGTGATGTTGCGGCTGGCTCACGCTGACGTGGGGCGGCTCGCCGAGCTCATCACCGACGCGTGGCGGATGCGGGCACCAGACGAGATCGCCAGCCTGCTCGAGGAGTCGCGTGGCTAGCCTGCCTGATCCAGGCCAGGTGTTCGCCGCCGCTCACCAATCGCGGGCCGCGCAGTCAAATCTCAGAGGCTGATCGCGGCGGTCCGCAGGTCAGTCATACCGAGCAAGGTGTGCTTACCACCGATCCGACCCCAACCGGTGCTGCGTCCGCCCGCGCCGCCGAACGGCATATTCACGTCCCACCAGCACGTGCTGTCATTGACGACCACCTGGCCAACGGCGAGTTCCTCGACAAAGCGGTAGGCCCTGCCAATGTCCCTCGTGAACACCGCTGCTTGCAAGCCAAGCCGGTCGAGGTTGGCGATATGCAGCAGTTCGTCATCGCCGTCGCCGGTGATGATCGGCACTACGGGACCGAACGACTCCTCAGTCGCGAGCAAACTGTCGACTGGGACCTGGTCAGCGACGGTGAACTCGTAGTAGAGATCGGTCGGATGGCCGGACTGCCGGCCCCCGCCCCGCAGAATCTTCGCGCCGCGAGTCTCGCCATCGGCTACGTGCCGGTCCATCTTGGCGGCCACCGATTCGTTGTTGAGCGGACCTAGCGTCGTCTGCGCGTCAAAGGGGTCGCCAAGGCGAACCGCGTCGGCCTCGCTGAGGACGGCTTCGAGGAACTTGCCATGCACTGCGCGATCCACCAGCACCCGCTCCGTCGCGCAGCACACCTGGCCTGAACAGACATAAGCGCCGTAGACCGCTGCTTTAGCTGCCGCCTCGACGTCAGCGTCACTAAGGACGATCAGCGGCCCGTTGCCGGAGCATTCCATGATGGAGCGCTTCAAGCCCGCAGCGGACTGGATCTTCGCACCAGTGGCGGACGAGCCGATGAAGCCGATGGCGTCGACGCCCGGGTGCTGGACAAGGGCCTGACCGGTCGGTCCCTCGCCGGGCAGCACGTTGACCAAGCCGTCCGGCACTCCTGCCGCGCGCAGGGTTTCCATGGCCGCGAGTACCGTGAACGCGGTGTGGGCGGGCGGCTTGACGACATGCGAGTTCCCGGTGGCAAGGCCGGGAGCGACGAACTCGGCGAACATGAGCAGCGGGAAGTTCCACGGTGTGATGATCGCCCAGGTGCCAACGGGGCGGTAAAACGTGAACATCCGCTTGTTTGAGTCGGTCGACGAAATGGTCTCGCCCGTCATCCGAACCGCGTCCTCGGCATGCAGGTGAAAGAGCGTCGCTGCCTCATCGACGTCGGCGAGTGACTCATGCAACGGTTTGCCCTGCTCAAGAGTCTGCAAGCGGGCAAGCTCCTCGCGTCGCGCAGTAAGCCCCGTGCCGATCGCATGGCAGACGGCCGCGCGTTCCCAGACATTGACACGCGCCCACTTTGCGCCAGCGGCCCTGGCAGCATCGACCGCCGCATCGACGTCGTCTTGCCCGGGAACAGGGACCGAGCCGATCAACTCGCCTGTCACCGGCGACACCACGTCGCGGCGTCCAGCCGCCCCGTCCCGGTACTCACCGTTGATGTAGAACCTTGCGTCGCCGACTTCCTCAGCCATGCGGCACCTCCGCGCCTCGGGATCGGGTGACCGGGAATCCGTTGATGGTAGAGGAATCCCAGCGAATCGGAAACCGGCGGCAAGGCCGCCGCCGGAGGGCTGAGCTAGCGGGAACCTGGAGCAACGCTGCCCTAGTAGCGCCCGGATAGTCGGTCGGCGAGCCTGCCTGCCATCGCCGAGCGCGGCATGCCATTTGTCTCCTCAATCCTGTCGGCCAGCCGGTACGCGGCGTACATGGCCTGCACGCCGAGCCAGCGCAACGGCTCGGGTTCCCAGCGGCGACTGACGTGGCCCACCCACGGCAGGCTTGTCAGCGGTGAATCAGTCCCGGTGATCAGGTACGCGAGCGTTCGCCCTGCCAAGTTAGCTGCGGTGGCACCCTGGCCCACATAGCCGCCGGCCCACCCCAACCCTGTCGCCGGGTCATAACCGACGCTCGCGCACCAGTCGCGCGGTACCGCCAGAACGCCAGACCAGGATCGCTCGACCCGGACGTCGGCCAGCGCCGGGAACAGGCGGCGCAGGATGCCTGCCAGCGTTTCGATGGTTCTGACTGGCGTTCGGCCCGCGGGATCAAACGCGTTGCCGAGGACGTAGGGCTTACCCCGGCCGCCGATCGCGACGCGGTCGTCCGCTGTCCGCTGCAGGTAGACATACGCGTGCGCCATGTCGGAAAGCGTCTCGGCGTCTCCCCACCCGATCCTCTTCCAGATGCTGGCGGGTATCGGCTCCGTCACGATCATGGAACTGTTCATGGGCAGCCAGCGCCGTGCCTGCCCGGCGAATCGCGCAGTGAACCCTTCGGTCGCGCGCACCACGGTGGGCGCGCGGACCGCTCCCCGTGTGGTGCGCGCCAGCTCCGAACCGATGGCGGTGACGGGGGTGTCCTCGTAGATCGTTACTCCGCGCTTTTCGCATGCGGCTGCCAAGCCCGCGACGAGCCTGGCAGGGTGCATCCTCGCGCAGTGCGGCGTGTACGCGGCGGCGAGCGCTCCGGCAACGTTGACCCGCGCGCTGAGCGCCGCAGCGTCGAGGAGTTGCCAGCCCGGCGCGTTCCCGCCCAAGGCCTGCTCGGCCGCCACGAAGTCCCGCAGGCGCGCCCCCTGCGCCGGGGTCAGGGCCACCCGCAGGCAGCCGGACTTCACCGCTTGGGCGTCGATGCCTTCCGCGGCCAGCACTTCTAGCACCTCGTCCACGCTGTCAGTCATCGCCTGCCGCAGCCGGACAATGCCATCGCGGTCGCCAGGCCGGGAGAGCCGCGCCGCGGGCGTCGCGCTTTGCCCCGAGAGCCACCCACCGTTCCGCCCGGACGCGCCGTAGCCGACGTGTCGCGCTTCCAGTACGGCGATTCGCAGGGACGGGTCCTGGCGAGCCAGGTAGTAGGCCGTCCACAGCCCCGTGTATCCGCCCCCGACAATGGCGACGTCGCAGGCCAGGTCCCCCGGCAGCGGCGGCCGGGCCGCCGGGCCGCCGTCCAGCGACTCCCACCAGAACGAGACGGGGAACTGGCCCGCGAGCGCGGGCGCCATCATAGGCTCGGCGGGCTGATGATCCACAGCACGGAGGCTTCCGCCCCGCTGTCATTGACCACGCAGTGCGTCGAAGAACTCCGGTACTCGATGCTGTCACCGCTGTCCAGCGCGTGCTCCTCCTCATCGAGCAGCAAGCGAACCGAGCCTTCGAGTACCAGCAGGAGCTCCTGCGAGTCGCCATGACTGTGACTACTGCTACCGACCCTCGCGCCGTCACGCAAGACGCCTTCGAACACCTCCAAGTGCTGCAGCGGCCGTCGGGTCAGCATGAACTTGTCCACCCCGGCTGCGTGGATAACCGGACGTTCGGCGGCCCGCATCACTCGATGAGCTGGGGCCGGATCGACGGAGAACAGGTCCGCAAGAGTCAATCCCAGCGCCTCGGCTATCAGGCGCAGCGTCGGGATGCTAGCGCCGGACGCGCCGCGCTCTAGCTGACTGAGGAAGCTGACGCTCACCTCGGCCTGCTCAGCTACCTGGCGCAGCGTGATCTTGCGCATCTGGCGATAGGCGCGAATCCGCGGGCCAAGACTGCCGACGCCGACATCGGTGTCCATCGCATCAGTCACGCTTAAGTCCTATTTCATCGAGACATTGACCTTACTTCAACCGAAGTGTAGCTTGGTCGAAATCAAAGTACAGCCCTAGCCCACGCACCCGCGGAGAACGGCAGTTGAGCCGCCCTCCGGCTGAAGCCGTCACGAGGGGGTGACATTGGCCGAGATCTCTCTAAATGGCAACAGCGGGTACGACGTCGAGTTCCGTGCTGTGACCAAGCGATTTGGCTCGCTTACGGCTGTCAATGCCGTCAGCCTGAAGGTGCATACGGGCGAGTTTCTGTCGCTGCTGGGGCCGTCGGGATGCGGCAAGACAACGTCGCTGCGGATGATCGCGGGCTTCGAGCAGCCCGACGAGGGCGAGATTCTGATCGGCGGTCAGGCCGCGGTGGGCTTGCCCCCGTATAAGCGTGATGTCAACACCGTCTTCCAGCAATACGCCCTGTTCCCGCACATGTCCGTCCTCGACAACGTCGCCTACGGTCTGAAGCAACGGGGTGTCTCCAAGGCAGATCGCTATGCCAAGGCAAATGAGGCACTAGAACTAGTGCGCATGACCGGTCGGGAGACGCACCGGCCCACCATGCTGTCCGGCGGTCAGCAACAACGCGTCGCCCTGGCCCGTGCACTGGTGATGAATCCCCGGGTTCTGCTTCTAGATGAGCCCCTGGGCGCGCTCGACCTGAAGCTGCGCAAGGAGATGCAGATCGAGCTGAAGCGGATTCAGCGCGAGGTCGGCATCACGTTCATCTACGTCACGCACGACCAGGGCGAAGCGCTGTCCATGTCCGACCGGGTGGCAGTCATGTCAAACGGCATAATCGAGCAGATCGATGAGCCCCGCGCGATCTATGACCGGCCGCTGACTCCGTTCGTGGCGGACTTCATCGGAGATATGAACTTCCTCGTCGGCGACGTAGTCGAGGCAGCCGACGGCGGCTTCGCGGTTGACGCCGGCTCGGGGATCATTGTGCGCGGGCGCGGCTTCGCCACTAAGGGCACGCGCATCCGCGTCGGCATCCGACCCGAGCGGATGACTGCCGCGGTCGGTCCCCTAACCGGAAGCCCCAACTCGGCCGCCGCTGACGTTGTCACCAAGGTTTACCTCGGCGACCAAGTCCAGCTCCTGGCCAGGCTCGCTACCGGAGCCACCATCGTCGTGCGCGAGCAGCGCTCGTGGGCCCAGGAATCGCTTGACACCATCAACCCCGGAGACTCAGTCGTCCTCGGCTGGGACGAAGCCGCCCCTCTGCTTTTGGGTGAGGCATCGCCGACTCTCGCGGGCGGCCAGGAGGAATCATGAACGAAGACGAAAGCCTCAACATTCTCGCTCCGCGCGAGATGAAGCCCAAGTTTGATTACCTGCATCGGGAAGTTCAGTACGCCGCCGGACGGCCGCTCGGCAGGCGCCAGGCACTGGGCCTCGGCGGGATGGCGATCTTCGCGGCAGCGGTCGCTGCGTGCGGCAAAGCCTCGACCACGACCGGCGGGTCGTCGGCGAGCGCGGCGGGCGGTTCCCTGACCGGCAAGTCGTTGGAGCACCACCTCGAGATCTACAACTGGTCTCAGTACGACGACCCCTCGACCTTCACGAAGTTCACGAAGCTGCCGGCCGAGGCGAAGGCCGGGATGACTGTCCACGAGACCTTCTACTCGAGCAACGACGAACTGCTGGCCAAGCTGCATGCAGGCGGCACCGGCTACGACATCATCGTGCCTAGCCAGAACGCCGTCGCCGAACTGATCACCGAGCACGGACTGATGGCGCTCGACAAGGCGCTGCTGCCTAACCTGAAGTACCTGGATCCGTCGTTCCTGACGCCCTCGTACGATCCGACGGGCGACTATCACGTGATCAAGGACTTCGGCATCACGATGTTCTTCTACAACAACAAGATCGTCAAAGAGCCGCTCAACACGATGCACGAGTTCTATGAAGCACTGCCCAAATACGTCAGCAAGGGTCGGACCAACCTGCTGGACGGTGCCGAAGAGGTCGTCCCCCTTGCGCTGATGGCATTGCAACTCGATCCCAACACCGACAGCCAGGCCGACTTCACCACGGTGAAGAATTTCCTGATCGGCATTCGCAAGGGAGTCACCACGATCGACTCCTCCGCCTACATCAACGACGCCATAGCCGGCAAGATCATCCTCAGTCAGGGGTGGAACGGCGACGTGCGCCGGATCGTGCAGGGGCGCGCGAAGCAGGGTGACATCACCGCGGTAATCCCGCACGCGGCGTCAGAAATCTGGGCAGACAACTGGTGCATTCCCGTGAACGCGCCGCATCCGGTCGCAGCGCACGCCTGGATCAACTGGCTGCTCACCCCGAGCACAGCTGTCACCGAGATGAACTACCACAACTACAAGATCCCGATGCCGAGTGCGCTCGCCCAGCTGCCTTCGGCGCTGCAGAACGACCCGTTGTTCAACGTTCCCCATTCGTACACGGACAACTACCACTACATCCTCAACGTCAGCCCCGCCGTCGTTGAGTCCCGTACCCAGATCTACTCGGAGTTCAAGGCGGCCTGATGACGGTCGTTGAACAGCAGACGGCGGCTGCCCCGGCCGCCGCCGTCGCGAGCCGGAAACGGTCGTTCCGACCGCGCTATCCCGCGTGGCTGACGGCGCCCTCGCTGCTGTATTACGCCATCTTCTTCCTCGGGCCGATGGCCATCCTCGTCGCGTTCTCGCTGGCGACGGAGCAGGGCTTCGGCAGCTTGTCCTACGGATTCAATACGTCTCAGTACGGCCAGATCACCAGCTCCCTCTACGTCACGATCTTCGAACGCACACTGGTGATGGCCTCGGTCGGATCCCTGCTCACCATCGCGGTCGGTTACCCGCTTGCCTACTGGATGGCGCGCTACCTGACGACATACAAGATGCTGGCGCTGCTCATCATCGTCGTGCCGTTCTGGACGTCATTCCTGATCCGCACGTACGCCCTGAAGATCATCCTCGATCCAAACGGGTACCTAGCCAAAGACCTAGGCGTCAACATCCTGTACACCAAGTACGCGGTCGTCGTCGGTTTGGTGTACAACTACCTGCCGCTGTTCATCCTGCCGGTGTTCGCCTCGCTCGAGCGCATGGACTGGACGTTGATCGAGGCGGCTACCGACCTTGGGGCGCGTCCCTTTGCCGCCTTCCGCGAGATCACGCTGCGGCTAACCCTGCCGGGCGTGGTGACCGGCGCTCTCCTGGTGTTCATCCCCATGACCGGCGAGTACATCATCCCCAACATCCTCAGCGGCGGGAACTACGAGTTCGTCGGGAACGTCATCGGTGATCAGTTCAACCAGGCCCAGAACCAGCCATTCGGCTCGGCCCTTTCGATCGGGCTGATGATTGTGCTGTCTGTGTTCGTCGCCGTCTACATCTTCTTCGCCACCAAAGAGGAGCAGTTCGGTGCGTAGGCTCCCGAAGGCCAAGCAGGGATTCACCGTCTGGGCGGTGGCGGTATACGCGTTCTTGTACTTGCCGATCCTGGTCATGGTCATCTTCGCCTTTAACAAGCCGGCCGCCACCTCTCTCGCCTCCTTCCACGGTTCCAACATCTGCAACATCCCGCCCGTCCAGGTCGGCAACATCACGGTCTGGAATGGCTTCACTACCTGCTGGTTCAGCGCCGGACTGCACGACCCGACTTACATCCCGGCCATCATCACGAGCCTCCAGATCGCCGCCGTAGCCTCGATCATTTCCACCATCCTTGGGCTGGCCGCAGCGCTGGCGCTGGCGAGGATGAAGACGCGCCTGCGGGCACCATTCGACGCGCTGGTGTACTTGACCCTCGTCGTACCTGAGATCGTCATCGCGGTGGCCTCGCTGATCTTCTTCGTGCAGGTGCATAACCACGTCACCGCGTTCCCCGGTCTGGGAAAGGCCACCATCCTGCTCGGCCAGGTCGTGTTCAACGCTTCGCTGGCCATGCTCATCATCAGGGCCAGATTCGTCGGAATGGGCGATGTGCTCGAGGAGGCTGCCTACGACCTCGGGTCGGGGCCGCTCGCCACGTTCCGGCAGGTCACCCTGCCCAGGCTGCTGCCAGGCATCGTGGCCGCGGCACTACTGTCGTTCACCTTCTCCTTCGACGACTACGTTCTGCCCGCGTTCACCAACGGAACGACCAACACCTGGCCGATCGTGCTGTATTCGGCGGTGCGCTTTGGCTTGACGCCTGCGGTCAACGCCCTTGCCACGATCATGCTCGCTGTCACGGTGCTGGCTGTGGTCGTGACGGCTGTGATTCTGCGCCGCAGTCGCGCTCAGGTGGGCCCCGGCCAAGACGGAACCCGTGGCCTGGGCATAGCCATCGGCGGTCTCCGCTAGAACCTACGGGGCTGGATCCCGGTCAAGTTGCCGTCAGTTGTCGAGCCTGAGGATTGTTTCTTCGATCTCGCGCTGCCGCGCAGGAGCAAATGAGATCTCGGTGCCAATGATCGTGAAGCCTGACTTCCGCAGGACCCGCATGGAGCCGGCGTTGTCGCTGGCCACGCGTGCGTAGATGGGCCGGACAGGCACCAGCTCGAGGAGTAGCGCCAGCGCCTGAGTCGCGATTCCCCTGCCCCAGGCCGCCCGGTCGATCCAGTAGGTGATCTCCGTCTGGCCGTCAGCGACAAAACTGGAGATGGTGCCGACGAACTGGCCGTCGCAGGTCACAGCTCGCAGGACGTTCTCGGGCGAGCTCCTGACCATGGCCATGTGCGCATCGAAAGCACTCCTATCGCCGGGATCGTCGGCGGTAAAAGCCGCCATCCAGACCGACTCCGGCTCCCGCATCTGGTCGAACAGCGCGTCCAGATCCGAGTCTTCGACCGTCCGTAGCGCGACTATCGACACGCTCTCGTCTCCTGCCCTCGGCATTAGCTGCCCGACGCTACCGCACGATGATATTCACGATGCGGTCCGGGACCACGACCATGCGATCCACGCTGCTGCCGCCTCCGCTGCCGAGGGCGGCTGTCCACCGCGCATACTCGGCGTGCGCCCGGACGGCGTCTTCGACGGCGGCCGCGTCCGAGCCGGCCGGCACCTCGATCCGGAACCGCGTCCGCCCGTTCACCTGGACCGGCACCGTGACAACGTCGGCCTGGGCGATCGCGGGATCAGCTTCCGGGAACGGTTCGTAGGCGAGCGATCCGGTGTGACCGAGTTTCGCCCACAGCTCCTCGGCGATGTGCGGCGCCAGCGGCGCGACCAGCAGCACCAGCGGCTCGGCCAGCGCCCGCGGCAGCGCTCGCTCGGCCGCGCTGACCCGGGCAGCGACGGCCACCAGTTCCATCAGGCGGGCGATCGCGGTGTTGAAGCGCAGCAGCCCGAGATCACGCCGGACTGCCGCAATCGTCGCGTGCAGCGCATGCTCAGTGGCGGTGTCCAGCGGCGCGTCGCTGACGGTCGGCTCGCCGGTCTGCTCGTCGACCAGGGATCGCCAAAGCCGCTGCAGGAATCGGTGCACGCCGATGATGTCATCTGTGCGCCATGGTTTCTCGACTTCCAGTGGCCCCATGGCCATCTCATACAGCCGCAGTGTGTCCGCGCCGTACCGGCGGTACATCTCCTCGGGGCTCACCCCGTTCTTGAGGCTCTTGCCCATCTTTCCGGACCGCCGCGTCACGGGCCGGCCCTGATAGCTCGCCGAGCCGTCGGCGGCTACGGCAACGTCCGCGGCCGGCACATAGATGCCACGCTCGTCCATGAACGCATCCGCCTGGATCATCCCCTGGTTGACCAGCCGGGCGAATGGCTCAGAGGTCGACACCAGCCCCAGGTCATAGAGCACTTTGTGCCAGAACCGCGCGTACAGCAGATGCAGCACCGCGTGCTCGACGCCGCCGACGTACAGGTCGACGCCGTCAGGCTCCATCCAGTACCGCTCGACGTCCGGATCCACGAACGCTGCGTCGTTGCCCGGATCCAGATAGCGCAGGTAGTACCAGCACGAGCCCGCCCACTGCGGCATCGTGTTCAGCTCGCGCCGGTACCTCGCCAGGCCATCGCCGAGGTCCAGTTCGACCGTGGCCCAGTCGACCGCGCGCGCAAGTGGCGGCGCGGGCTCGTCGGCGCCGGGTTCGGGCCGGAAGTCGGTCAGCTCGGGCAGCAGCACTGGCAGCGCGCTCTCCGGCAGCGCCACGGCCTGGCCGTCGGCGTCATACACGATCGGGAACGGCTCGCCCCAGTACCGCTGGCGGGAGAACAGCCAGTCCCGCAGCCGGTATCGACGGGCTGCCAGCCCATGACCACCCCGTTCCAGCCAATGAATGGAAGCGTCCACCGCGGCGGAAGTGTCCAGGCCAGCCAGCGGCACGCCTGGCACGTCCACATATCTGCCGTCGGTATCGATGACCTGCCGGACCGGCAGGCCATGGGCACGCGCGAACTCCAGGTCCCGCTCATCGTGGGCGGGCACCGCCATGATGGCTCCGGTCCCGTAGCCCATCAGCACGTAATCCGCTACGAATATGGGAACGGGGTCGCTCGTCACCGGGTTGACGGCATAAGCGCCGGTAAACACGCCCGACTTGCCGCCGCTGGCCGCGCGCTGCCGATCACTGATACCGGCCGTCGCCGCACGGTACGCGGTGATCGCCGCGCGCGGGTCGCTTCCGGCGAGCTGCCACGCGGGCGGCGTGCCCTCCGGCCAGGCGTCCGTCACGAGACCGTCGACCAGCGGATGCTCAGGCGCCAGCACGACGAACGTGGCGCCGTACAGCGTGTCGGGCCGGGTGGTGTACACCTCGATCGCGATGTCGGGTCGGCCTTCGCCGAGCAGCGAGATGATGGCACCGTCGCTGGCGCCGATCCAGTTGCGCTGCAGTTGCTTGACGCTCTCGGGCCAGGACAGCTCGGCCAGGTCGTCGATCAGGCGCTGCGCCATCGCGGTGATGCGCAGCATCCACTGGCGCATCGGCCGCCGGTAGACCGGGAAATTCCCAATGTCGCTCCGGCCATCGGCGGTGACCTCCTCGTTGGCCAGGACCGTACCTAGGCCAGGGCACCAGTTGACCGGCTCCTCGGCAATGTAGGCGAGCCGGCGCGCGTCGATCAGCTGATGCTGCTGCGCGCTGGTCAGCGAGGACCAGTCGCGGTCGCCTCCGTCGATGTCAACGCTGACGGCGCGCTGTCCTGACTCGTACTCGGCGACTAGGTCCGCAATCGGGCGAGCCCGCCCGGTTCGCTCGTCGACCCAGCTGTTGAAGATCTTCAGGAAGATCCACTGCGTCCAGCGGTAGAAGCCGGGATCGGTGGTGTCGACGCTGCGCCGAGCGTCGTGGCCGAGGCCAAGCCGTCGCAGCTGCTGGCGCATGTTGTCGGTGTTCTGTCGCGTCGTTACCCGCGGATGCTGGCCAGTGCCGAGCGCGAACTGCTCGGCCGGCAGGCCGAAGGAGTCAAAGCCCATGGCATGCAGGACGTGATGCCCGGTCATCCGCAAGTAGCGGGCATAGACGTCGGTGGCGATGTAGCCCTCGGGGTGGCCGACATGAATGCCCGTACCGCTTGCGTAGGGAAACATATCCAGCACGTAGAACTTCGGCTGGCCGGCCCGAAGCCGCCCGCAAGCGGGCCGACCGGGTTGGGGGACTCAAACGTCCCGGCGACGGCCCAGTGGTCCTGCCAGCGCAGCTCGATCTCTTCGGCCAGCCGTGCGTCGTAGCGGAATCGCGGCAGCGCGGTTGCCGTAGCCGGGCCTGCCGTAGCCGGGCGAGCTGTTGCTGTTGCTGCCGCTGTCGGCTGCTCGTCGGTTGCTTTCTCGCTCATGGCGTCGCTGCCTCTCGGGAGAAATAAAAAAGCCCCTCACGCATGAGGGGCGGCCGCAGTGACTTAACGCGTCAATGCGGCCTGCGGAGAAGGAGATTGCGGGACACGATCACAGCAATACCCTACCGTGCTGCGAGCGCGGACGCGATCCGGATGGCCCGTACCGGAGTAGCTGGCAGGGCCGTGTCGCAACGACACCTGGCCCGCTACACAGTAGGGCTAGTCCGGCACGGAGTAGCTCTGGGCGATTACCGCGCCTGCTTATGCGCCTAAGTTGTGTTGACGTCGTGGCCGACGATGGCGGACCACTCCGACAGCTCGGCGCTGAGCCGGCCGTCGACAGGGCGCCGTCGGCGAGTGCGCAATTTGCTCCGGCCGCGCCGACGGTCCATATCTCTCGGGGGCGCCGTCGGCCCGAGTCCAAGCGTGATGGCGGCGCCGCCGCGCGGCGACCTCCCGATGGTGAGCGACCCGCCGGACGCCTCGGCGATACGGCGGGCGATGTCGAGCCCCAAGCCGGTAGAACCGCCGCTAGAGATCCCGCGAGCTGCGTAATCACTGGCGAAGCCGGGTCCGTCGTCGGCGACCGTCAGCCACGCGCCGCCGCTGGCCCGTGCCGTCAGGCGCACGCCGAACGCCTCGCCCTCAGCGGTGTGCGCGAAGACGTTCTCCAGCAGGATGTCCACGCAGGCGGCCAGATCCTGGCTGGGAACCCGGACCGGCAGCCAGTCCACATCGATCTCGACGGCCATATACCGGTCCTGATCCTCGGCCAACGCCTCCCAGAATGCCGTCCGCTCGCGGACGACCTCGGCGGCGTCACACGCAATCCGGCCGCCTGCAGCCGACGGCCGCCTGGCTTCCCTGATGATCTCGTTGACCGTCCGGGTGAGCTCGTCGGCATCGGCGATCATCTGGGTCATCTCGGCTTCATCGCGCAGGGATTCGGCGTCGATACGCAACGCCGTCAGCGGCGTGCGCAGGCGGTGAGAGAGGTCGGCGAGCGTTTCCCGTTCGTGCGCGAGCAGCTCACCAATCCGGGCCGCAAGCCGGTTCAGGCCAGTGCTCACCTGGCGTACCTCGGGCGGCCCGTCTGCCGGGGCGCGCGCCGACAGGTCGCCGTCGGCCAGCAGCTCTGACGCCCTGGCCACCGCGGCCAGTGGCATCAGCAGGGAGCGAGCAAGCTGCGCGGAGACGGCGACACTCAGGGCGAGGAGGCCGATTCCGATCAGCGCGAGCAGCAGCCAGGCCTGCGACACGCCCTGGCTGAGCTCGGCGTCCGGCACGAACGTCTCGATCACCGCCGTGCCCTGGGGCAGGCCCTGCACAGCGACCAGGATCTCCTCGCCGCCGGCCACCCGCTGCGTAAAACTGCTGCCGCGCAGCGCGAGCTGGACGGCCAGCGACCGAGCCCCGGGCGGACCGAGCATCTCGCCGCCGGGCAGGAAGACGGTCGTTGGCTCGCGGGGGTCCTGCGCGTTGACTCGCACGATCGTCAGCCGCAGGTCCGCCGGGCTCAGCGTGGCCACGAGCGGCGCCATCCACTGTGCCTGTGCGGTCGCGGAGCTGGTCGCGCGGTCCGCCGCGAAAGTCCGCAGCAGCAACGCCAGCGGGAGCAGGAACGCCACCAGGATCAGCGAACTGATCGCCAGCACGAGCAGGATGATTCTCAGTCTCATGAGGGCGCGGCGAGCTTAATTCCAACCCCGCGGACGGTGTAGAGGTATCTCGGATCCTGCGCTGTCTCACCCATCTTGCGGCGGAGCCAGGACACGTGTACGTCGATTGTCTTGTCGGCTCCGCCGTATGGCGTACGCCAGACGTGCGTCAGCAGATCCCGTTTGGGCACAACCTGGCCAGCGTGCAATGCCAGATAGTGGAGCAGGTCGAACTCGCGCTTGCTGAGCTCCAGCGGGATTCCGTCCAGGACCGCCTCATACGCCTCGCCGTCGAGCCAGAGGCCGCCGACCTGGATCGGGGCCGGCCGGGTCGGGCCCGCGTCGGCGGTGCGCCGCAGCACGGCCCGGACGCGGGCGTCAATCTGGCCGGGTCCGAACGGCTTGACGAGATAGTCATCGGCGCCGGCGTTGAGCGCCCTGACGATGTCGGCCTCGTCATCACGCGCCGTCGCGACGACGACCGGCACCTGGCTGACGGCTCGGAGCATCCGCAGCGCCTCGTATCCGTCGAGGCCGGGCAACCCAAGATCGAGTATGACCAGGTCAGGGGGCGCGGTCACGACTTGCTGTAGCGCGTCCATGGCGGTCGTGGTGCTGGTGACGGCGTGACCACGCTCGGTCAGCGCGCGGACGAGGGCATGGCGGATCGGCGCATCGTCTTCTACCAGCAGGAGCTGCGCCACATCGCAGACGGTAGTCGGCCTGGCGCCAGCGTGACGCCGAATTCCTCGATCAATTCAATGGTTTGCGGTGCTTCGCGGTCCCCCGCGGCAGCTTGTTGCCGTCTTTACCTGCCCTTAATCTCCCGGCCGCCAGTATGACGGTCCGTGAGTTCGAGATTCCTCGTCGGCGTCAGTGCCTGGCTGCTTGGCGCGGTGACCGCGACGACGGGCAGCATGATCGCCGTCAACGAGCTGGCGCACGGTCTCCTGGGGTCACAGACTCAGCAGCTCGGCGAGACGACTGTGAGTGCAGATCTGGATGGAGGCGCGAGCAGTCTCAGCCCGTCCCCAGCCGCAAGTGCCTCCGGTACGGCGTCGGCCAGCAAGCCGGCCGTCAGGCTCAAGCACTCGCCCAGACCCAGCCCGAAAACGACAGCGAGCGGGACCGCAGCGCAGAGCCCGGCGGGTACCTTCCTGGAGTCCACTGTCGGCAGTGTCACGGCCACCTGCCAGTCCGCCGGCGCCTACTTGCTCTACTGGAGCCCCAACCAGGGATTCCAGGCCGATGATGTGCACCGCGGCCCGGCCGCCATCGCAAGCGTGACGTTCCGCAGCCCGGCCGCCAGCGTCGTAATGCGCGTGTCCTGTGCTGCGGGCACGCCGGTCGCTCAGCTGTACCAGGCATCTGGCGACGGCGGGGGCAGCGGGGAATAGCCGAGCGCACAGGGGCGCAGCAGGTCGCACAGGCCGTCAGATTGATGCCTTCTGTACCGTCAGGGCGAGGGCTGGGCAGGACGCGACCGCGCGGCGGGCGAGCGAGAGCATCTCGCGGCTGAGCTCGGCCCGCGGCACGATCGGGTAGCCCCACGGATCTAGCTCGATGAGCTCGGGCAGCAGTTCCGCGCACACGCCGTGGCCGGTGCACGCGATTGGGTTGACCCGCAGGATCTCGCTCACCAGTCCGCCATATCGCCAGGAACGGGCAGGATGGGCGCGCGCCGGACGCCGTAACAGGGCCCGCGCTCCTGATGCCACGCCACATCGGCGGCGAACGTCGCAAGCGCGCTGAGGACTAGCTGGGTGGCGCCGTCAGGGTGCTTGCAGGCGCCGCGGCCTGCCAGAAGCCCGGTCAGTGCCTCGATCTGCCAGACAGCTCGCTGCTCGCCCTGGTATGCCAGGTCGGCTACAGCATCCGCCAGAGTCGGCAGGCCGAAGACGCATGGCCCGCACTGGCCGGCCGTCTCGCCGGCCAGGTAGCGCGCCACGCGAGCTGTTTCGGCCAGGCCGCACGAGGTATCCGGCAGCGCCACGATGATGCCCGCGCCCAGTGCGCCGCCGACGGCCTTGAGATCCCGGTGCGTCAGCGGAAGCTGCCAGGCCAACTCGATCGGCAGCCAGGTACCGAAGTACCCGCCAGTTAGGACCGCCTGGGGACGCTCGGTCAGCCCGCCGGCGGTCATCAGCACGGCGCCGATCGGCGTGCCCATCTCGACCTCATACACGCCGGGCCTGGCGACCGCCCCGCCGACGGTAACCAGCATCGTCCCGGCGGCGCCCGGCACGCCTGCCGACCGGAACCACTGGTCGCCACGGCGGGCGATGAGCGCGAGGTGTGCCAGCGTCTCAGCGTTGTTGACGAGTGTCGGCCGGCCGTCAAAGCCGCGCTCGTGCGTGCGTGGCGGCGTGAATGTCGGCACGGCCGGGCCGCCGTTGAGGTAGTGCACGATGGCCGACTGCTCGCTGGACACGTAGCGGCCAGGGATTCCCACGATTTCAATCGGGACCACGTCAATCCCGGCGGCAGCGCGCGCGGCCGCAGTGGCCTCGAGGCTGGCAGCCAGCCTCCCCTCGTGCCGGTGCACGGCCAGGAAGGCGCGATCGGCGCCGACGGCGTAGGCGGCCAGGCTGATGCCATCGAGTACCAGGTGCGGCGACCGCATCAGCAGCAACCTGTCCTTGGCGCTCGCGGGCTCGCCCTCGGAGCCGTTGGCGAGGACGACGGGACGGCCGCGCTGCGCCGCCACTGAGCGAAGCTTGCGGCCGGTCGGGAAGCCGGCGCCCCCGCGGCCGGTCAGGCCGGACCGCTCGATCACATCCATGAGTCGGCGGCCGCTGTCGCGCTGCGCGCGGCCGCGCAGTCCCGGCAGAGGCAGCGGGCCATGGATTTCCTCGTGCTCCAGCAGGCCGATGGCCTGGTGCCCACGCGCCCCGGCCAGCACGCGAGGCAGCCTGGCCCCGGTCGGGTGCTCGATGTGCTGCGTCATGAGCGCGACCGTCATGGCGCGAGCCGCCGGGGCGGGAGCAGGTCGAGACCTCGGACTATGCCGGCCGCGAGGACGGCGCCGCCGCACGCTAGCGCCAGGAAGAAGACCCAGGTCTGCGAGCGGTCCGTGCCGATCCCGAGCCCGTGGGCCATCGCGATCGGCCAGCACAGGTACCCGCACCAATGCACCACCCGCCAGAGCCGGTGCCCGATTCGCTGCCGCAGTGCGCTCGTCACGGACAGCGCGATCAGCACGTCCGAGGCGATCGCACCAAGCCCGAGCCACAGCCGGTGATAGCCGGAGAGGAACGGGATGACGGCATCCTGGATGTCGATCGAGGTATACGTGTCCACGACCGTGGTGCCGATATGCAGGCCCAGGAAGACGAGCGCGAGCAGCGAGAGGTTCCGGTGCAGCCCGATGACCAGGAACCGCGGCCAGCGGTACGTGGAGACACGGCCGGCGGTGAGCAATCCGAGTGCGGTCGTCGCCGTCAGCAGCAGGAGTGTGACGAGACCTGCTGCCCTGGTCGCGTACCACAGGCCGGGACCGCTAAAGCTCATCGGGCCACTCACCGGTGGTGGTAATGACGCCGTTAGCGCCGACGAGCCGTGCGGGCAGCCCTAGGCCAGCGAGCCAGGCAGGTGCCGCCCCTGATCTGATGACGGCGGCGGTGCTGGCGGTGTTGGCCTCGACGCAGGTCGCTGCCGCGACGCTCACGGCGGCCCAGCAGCTATCGGCAGGCCGGCCAGTACGCGGGTTGACGATGTGATGCAGCGACTGGCCGCCGCGACGCCATGTCCGTGACCCTGTGCTCGAGGTAGCCAGCCCGCCGTCCCAGATCGCGACCACCGGGCGTCGCCCGAAGCCGTCGTCGTCGGCGACGATCTCGACTCTCCAGCCGCCCGCCGGCGGCTGACCTGCCACGGCGATGTCGCCGCCGAGGTTCACCAGTGCGCCGGCGCCGGTCGCCGCGGCGATCGCGCTAGCCGCTCGGTCGGCTGCCAGCGCCTTGGCGGTCGCGCCGAGGTCAATCTGGACCCCGGCCTGGAGCTGGACAGTCAGGGCGTCCGGGTCGAAGTCGACGCACTGCCAGCCGCCCGCAGGCACTGGCCGAGCCGGCCCGGCCGGCGCGCGCCAGCGGCTCGCCAGTTCGGCGAAGTCACGGTCATAACCAAGCTGGATCAGAGACTCACCGCACGTGGGATCTACGTCTCCGTCAGTGGCGGCCGCCGCCCGCAGCGCGACTGAGAGTGCTTCGGCCAGCAATGGGCTCACCCGCTGGCGGCGCCCGCTTGCCTGGTTCAGGAGCGTCAGCTCGGAGTCTGGCCGGAAGCGCGAGCATCCCAGGTCGATGGCGCGCAGCTCACTGTCCAGGATGCGCCGGGCCGGCGTCACAGCCGACTGCTTCGTTACCAGCAACGTGCCGAAGGTGCCGAACGCGCTGAAGCTCGTGCGGATGAGATCGGGCACCGGTCGGATGGACGTGATGGGTGATCTGGTCGGCATGGTCGCAGCGACTGCTGTCACTGGCTACCCGCCCGACGGGGTAGACCCGCTCGACTTCGTCGGCGCTGGCGTAGGGCTCGGGGCCGGTGCCGGCGGCGTCGAGGGCGGTGCCAGCGTCGGCGACGGCTTCGGCGCCGATGACGTGGGATGGCTGGCCGGCTGCGAGCTGTGAGCGCCGCTGCCGGGCGCAGCTGAGCCAGAACTTGCGGACGCGGACGCCGCCGGATGACCCGAGATATGCGCCGACGGCGACGGCGATCCGCTGCTGGTAGGCGTGCCTGAGGATGACGGCGGGCCGCTCGCACTCTGGCCGGCGGACGACGGCGTGCCGGATGTCGTGCCGGCCACACTATGCGCAGCCGTCCTGGCGAACAGGGTCGTCATCCCGAACGCCGTGACCACGCTCAGTAGCGTCGCACGCCACGTGAGACGGGAGAGGCGTCGCAGCCCAGTATCGCGGCTTGCGCTCAGGTTCCGGTGTCGCATGGGCGTAACTTCATCAGAGCTCAGGTTAAGAGCCCACCAAGGCCGCCCTAGCGGTTTACTTCGGCCTGGCGACGGCCTCAGCCGGCGACGGCCGCCAGCGCCAGCGGTAGCACGCCCACGGCGCCGGCCGCCCGCAGGCGCATCGCAGCGACAGTCTGTGTCCAGCCCGTGTCGATCAGGTCATCGACCAGCAGCACGGGTCCCGGCAGTGCGGCCACCGCGGACGCGACAGCATCGGGGACGACGAAGCTGTCCCACACCGCATGGAGCCGCTGGGCGCTGTTGGACTGCCGACCGGCTGCAGCCTCGCTGGTGCCGGTACGGGCCAGCGGGCCGAGGTAGGGCATCCTGCCGATCTCGGCGATGCGGGCGGCCAGGCTCTCAACGAGCTGTGGCCGCGTCCGAGACGGAACGCTGACGACGGCGGCCGGCCGGTCGTCCCACTGCCAGGCCGCCAGAACCTTGACCATAGCCGCGACAAGATCCGCCGGCACTGGGCCGTCAGCGGCCTCTTCGCCGAGCACGGCTCGCAGGCGCGGTCCCCAGCCGAGGTCGGCCAGCCTGCCCAGGGCACGGCCCGGAAGGGCTGACAGATCCGACCCGATCTTGCCGCTCACGTCGACCCCGAGCTCGCGCATGCCCGTCGGCCACATCTTGCGGGGCTCGATCTGCGTACCTGGCACGAGCAGCCGATCCCGCGCCGCAGTCACAGCCGCGACGGGTACGTCAGCTGGCTGGTGGCGGCCCGTGCAGTTGTCACATCGCCCGCACGGCGCCGCGGCGGGGTCGTCCAGCTCGCGGCGCAGGTAGTCCATCCGGCAGCGGTCCGTCGAGATGTAGCCGAGCATGGCCTGCTGCTCGCGAGCACGCTCGGCGGCCACACGGGCGTAGCGGTCGGCGTCGTAGCTCCAGGGCTCGCCGGTCGCCGCCCAGCCGCCGGCGACTCGCTGGACCGCGCCATCGACGTCCAGGACCTTCAGCATCATCTCCAGCCTGCTGCGGGACAGGTCGACCCTGGTCTCCAGCGCCGCCGTCGACAGCGGGCGGCCGGCGTCGGCCAGGGCCGACAGCGTGCGCCGAACGATCGCCTCGGCCGGGAATGCCAGCGAGCCGAAGTATGCCCAGATATCGGCGTCCTCCCGCCCAGGGAGGAGGATTACGTCAGCGTGGTCGAGGCTGCGCCCTGCGCGCCCAATCTGCTGGTAGTAAGCGATCGGCGACTGCGGCGCGCCGAGATGCACCACAAAACCAAGATCCGGCTTGTCGAATCCCATACCGAGCGCGCTGGTGGCCACCAGCGCCTTCAGCTTGTTGGCCAGCAGCGCATCCTCAGCTTCCTGCCGGTCGGCCGGCTCATCCTTGCCGGTGTAGGACAGCACCTGATGGCCGCGCTCGCGCAAGAAGGCTGCGGTCTCCTGCGCCGCGGCGACCGTCAGCGTGTAAATGATCCCCGCGCCAGGTAGCTCGCCGAGGTGGGCGGCAAGCCAGCCAAGCCGCTGCTCAGCAACGGCCAGCGTGACGACGGCGAGATGCAAGCTGTCCCGGTCGAGCGGACCGCGCAAGACCAGCGTCTCGCCGTCAGCGCCGGCGCCGAGCTGCTCGGCGACATCCCGGCTGACGCGCGCGTTGGCGGTGGCGGTCGTCGCGAGTACCGGTACGCCGGGCGGTAGCTCGGTCAGCAGAGTCCGCAGCCTCCGGTAATCAGGCCGGAAGTCGTGGCCCCAGTCGGAGATGCAGTGTGCCTCGTCCACGACGAGCAGGCCGGCCGTGGTCATGAGCTTAGGTAGCACCTGATCGCGGAACCCCGGGTTGTTGAGCCGCTCCGGGCTGACGAGCAGCACGTCGACGTGCCCGGCCTCGATCTCGCCGTACACCTCGTCCCACTCGGCGATATTGGCCGAATTGACGGTCCGAGCCTGGATGCCGGCTCGGCTGGCTGCCTCGATCTGGTTGCGCATCAGGGCGAGCAGCGGCGAGACGATCACCGAGGGCCCCGCACCGCGTGCCCGCAGCAGGGCGGTCGCGGTGAAATACACAGCCGACTTGCCCCACCCGGTCCGCTGAATGACCAGCGCACGAACGTGGTCAATGACGAGTGCGCGGATCGCAGTCCACTGGTCGTCGCGCAAGTGCGCCGAAGGCCCGGCAAGGGCGCGCAGGTAGCCCTCGGCTTCCGCCCGGAGCGGCTCGTCCTGAGATTCGTCGGCTGCCATGGCTCCTTCGTACCAGGCTATGCCGACAGGCGGAGCCAGGACCCGCCGCTCGGATCGCAGCCTGGAGGCCGGCTATACAGGCGTGGGCGCCGATATCACGAGAGGACTGCGGGTGGAGATCAGGGACGTGTCAGCCCCGGATCGGCTCATCACCCCGGCGCGCGGCGGAGCGCTGCTCCTGATCGGGATCCTGATACTCGCCCTCAACCTCCGGGCCGCGATCACAAGCCTGCCTCCGGTCTTCCCCGAGCTGCAGTCCGCCCTGCATCTCACGGCCTCGGGCCTGGCGCTCCTGGCGGCGATCCCGGTGCTCTGCTTCGGCGTCTTCTCTGGCACCGCAGCACCGCTGAGCCGCAGGTTCGGAGAGGAACGCGTGCTCGGGGGTGCACTGCTGCTGCTGGCAGCCGGGCTCTTGCTGCGCGGGCTCAGCCCGACGACGCTGCTTTTCCCCGGCACGGTGGTCGCAGGTGGCGCCATCGCGCTGATGAACGTGCTTCTGCCCAGCCTCGTCAAGCGCCGGATGCCCGACCGAGCCGGGCTGCTCATCGGGCTGTACCTGCTGATGCTCGCCGCCGGGGCGATCGTCGCCTCAGTCGCGGCGATCCCCGTATTCACGGCGGCCGGGGGATCGCTGCACGGCGGAGCGACGACCGCCGGAAGCGCCGCGATTCGGATCACGCTGGCCCTCTGGGCTGGCCCGGCCCTCGTCGCAGCGCTGATCTGGGTGCCGCAGCTGCGGTTCCGGACGCTGCCAGAAGCTGCGGGGTCCGGGAGGGCCGGGGCGCGATGTGGCCGCCGCGGCGGTGTGGCCGCCATGGGCCGCAGCGCGCTCGCCTGGCAGGTCACGCTTTTCATGGGCCTGCAGAGCTTGTCGTACTACGCGACGCTGTCGTGGTTTCCGACGATGTTCAGGGACCGAGGGGTGAGCGCGGCGCATGCCGGGGACCTGCTCGCGCTGATGAACCTCGGCAACGCCGTGACGGCGCTGCTGATCCCCGTGCTGGCCCAGCGGGCTACGGATCAGCGGCGCCTGGCCGCCTGGTCGATGCTGGCGACCGCTGGTGGCCTCGCTGGCGCTGTTTTCGGGCCGCCGTCGCTCGCCGCGCCCTTCATCATGCTGCTCGGCCTTGGCCAGGGTGCGACGCTCGGTCTCGGCATCTTCTATACGATGGCGCGCGCGCCGGATCCGGTGACGGCAGCCTCGCTGTCCGCGTTTGCCCAGGGAATCGGCTACCTGATCGCCAGCGCAGGGCCGCTGGCCATCGGGTTCCTGCACGACGCCACGGGCGGCTGGACCGTCCCCGGGCTGGTACTGCTAGCTGTAGCAGTGCTTCAGCTGATCACCGGCTGGCTGGCCGGCCGGGCCAGGACAGTCCCGGCGACTACTTAGCGTAACTAGCTAGGCGCTACTGGTAGCTCACCCGGCGGCGGAGCAGCCACTGCCAGAAACCGCGCCGCGCCGGCCGCGCGCGCAGTGTGCCACTTGTCACGTTGCCCGACACCTGGATCCGCAGGACGACAGGCGTGTCAGTTGCACTCTGCGGCCGGACGCGGACGATAGCGCTCTGGACCGCCACGTCGTCGGTATCCACCTGGATGCCCGGCCTCGTGATCAGCAGGAGTTGGCCGCTGTTCACCTCGGCGTCGAGGGCGAGGACGGGGCTGGTGATGATGGCGTTCGTCAGGTCCAGCTTGACGCTTCCGGACGTCACACGGACTTCCATCCGCTGCGGCACGACCCACTGGCCGTCGCGGACGGCAGAGCCGGAGCCGCAGTCGATCCGGACAAGCTCTTTGGCCTCGGGCACGATCACGCTGGCCGGATGGCCGCTGGCTGCGGGCAGGTCTGTCGTCAGGACTGCCAGCTCGCTATAGGTCCTAGCCGTCAGCGCCGCCTCCAGGCGCTCGTCCAGCTCCTCTGGTGTCAGCCGACCGTCGCCCGCCGCGACGCGCAGCACCTCGACAACCCTGTCCCTGTCCATGTGCGACGCCCGGAGCTCGCCCTGAGTCTCCGGCTCGCTGGGGCGGCTGACGGGGGATACTTCACCAGTCATGGGACATACTGTAGGTGCCGGCCGTGGCCGGGCGGAACGACTACACGCCTTCGGTACCGTGCGCACCGAGCGCGGTCATCGCGCCCCTCCCTGGAGAGGTCCCGTTCGGTGGCCGGACCCAGCGACTTAGACTCGGGGTGTATCGTCCCGCAGTACGTCCGGCAGACGCAGAGCCCGGGTCCTGGCAGTGCGTGCAGCGCACGACGGCGCGGGCCGCGGCGATGACACAAGGAGCAGGTCAAGTGAGCTTGCTGGCGAACATCCGCAGTCCGCGCGATGTCAAAGACCTGAGCGCTGAAGAACTGCCCCAGCTCGCCGCGGAGATCCGCGACACCCTCATCAAGATCGTGACCAGGAACGGCGGCCACCTCGGGCCGAACCTCGGTGTTGTCGAACTGACGATCGCCCTGCACCGTGTCTTCGACTCGCCGGTGGACCGGATCCTCTTCGATACCGGTCACCAGTCGTATGTGCACAAGCTGCTGACCGGGCGGTACCCGAAGTTCGGCACGCTGCGGCAGCGCGGCGGCATCACCGGCTACCCGAGTCAGTCCGAATCCGAGCACGACGTGATCGAGAATTCGCACGCGTCCACCAGCCTGTCCTACGCTGACGGGCTCGCGAAGGCCTACCAGCTCCGCGGGGAGTCGCACCGCAGCGTGGTGGCGGTGATCGGGGACGGCGCCCTGACGGGCGGCATGGCCTGGGAGGCGCTGAACAACATCGCGGCGGGCAAGGACCGCCGGCTTGTCATCGTCGTCAACGACAACGGCCGTTCCTACCAGCCGACCATCGGTGGCCTGGCCGATCACCTGGCGTCCGTCCGGGTGTCGCAGCGTTACGAGCAGGTGCTCGACTACATCAAGACCTCGCTGTCGCACACCCCGCTTGTCGGCGCGCCGCTCTTCGAGACGCTGCACGGTATCAAGAAGGGTCTGAAGGACGTCCTGCAGCCGCAGGTGCTCTTCGAGGACCTGGGCCTGAAGTACCTCGGGCCGGTCGACGGGCACGACGAGCACCTCGTTGAGCACGCACTGCGCCGCGCGCGCGACTTCGGCGGCCCGGTGCTCGTGCATGTCATCACCCGCAAAGGTTTTGGCTACCCGCTCGCCGAGGAGAACGACGAAGACTGCCTCCACCAGGTCTCACCGGCGAAGGCGCCAGCGCTGCCGACGCCCAGCCCGGTGGCAGTGCCCGCTTCCGGCCGGCCGTGGACCCAGGTCTTCGGCGACGAGCTGGCCACCATCGGGGCCTCCCGGCCCGATGTCGTGGCCATCACAGCAGCGATGCTGCATCCGACCGGCTTGGCCAAATTCGCGGCCGCGTTCCCCGACCGCGTGTTCGATGTGGGGATTGCCGAGCAGCATGCCGTCACGAGCGCGGCCGGCCTGGCTCTCGGCGGAATGCACCCGGTGGCCGCGATCTACGCGACGTTCCTGAATCGAGCCTTCGACCAGGTACTGATGGACGTGGCGCTACTCCGCCTGCCCGTCACCTTCGTGCTCGACCGGGCCGGCGTCACCGGGCCGGACGGTGCGAGTCACCACGGCATGTGGGATGGCTCGATCCTGCAGCTCGTGCCTGGGTTGCGGATCGCGGTACCGAGGGACGGCACCAGGGTGGCCGAGCTCCTTCGCGAAGCGCTGGCAATCGACGACGGACCCACCGCGCTGCGCTTTCCTGGCCGGCTCGCCACCGCCGATGTCCCCGCCATCGGCAAGCTCGGGGCCATGGACGTGCTCCGGACGCCGGCCGACCCGACCCGGCTCGATGTGCTTTTGCTCGGCGCAGGCCCGATGGCGGGAGTCTGCGCTGAGGTGGCGGACCGCCTGGCTGATCACGGCATTGGCGTTACGGTGGTCGATCCGCGCTGGGTCAAGCCCCTGGACACCGCGCTGCCGGCGGCTGCCCGCCAGCACGGGCTGGTCGTTACCGTCGAGGACAACGGCCGAGTCGGCGGGTTCGGCGACGCGGTGGCCAGGCTCTTGCGCGACAGCGACATCGATACGCCGGTGCGGACGTTCGGACTCGAGCAGCAATTCCTTGAGCATGGCGAGCGGGCACAGGTGCTCGAGGCGCACGGACTGACGCCACAGCATGTCGCCAGGCAGATCACCGAGATTGTGGCCCAGCGCGCCCCGCAGCTCGCCGACGAGGACCAGCGGGCCTGAGCGCCGCCGCCCGCCGCGCGCTCTAGCATTGCCCGTATGACACAAGGACCGATCGGACAGGCCGGGTTCCCGGTGACCACTGGGCTGGGCCTGCAAGGGATGGCGATCGAACGGGACCTGGGCGTTGCCTTCGGACTTGTCGTGCGCAGCATGGGCGCGATCAAGTCGATTGGCGCTGGGTTCAAGGCGATGCGCCAGGGCGAGGTAACGCAGTACACCGAGCTGCTGGAGGACAGCCGCCGCCATGCGATCGATCGGATGATCGAGAACGCTCGACTCCTTGGTGGGAACGCCGTCGTGGCCATGCGGTTCGACTCCTCGGAGATTGGCCAGCAGCTAACCGAGATCGTGGCCTATGGCACGGTGGTCGTGGTCCGTCCTGCTGGCTAGTTGTGCCTGAGATCCCTGCGCCGACGCCACCGAGCGGGCCGAGGTCAATCGCCAGCGAGGCCGACCGGGAGAGACTGCTGTACCTGCTGCGGGAACACTTCGCGCTGGGGCACCTTGACCTGGACGACATGAGCCGGCGCGTCGAGGTTGTGCTTGCGTCGACCTACGTTGACGAGGCCGCCCGGGCAGTGAGCGACCTCCCGCTGCTCGCCGGCAAAGCTTCCGGGGAGCCGGTGCCGGGCCGCGCCGGCGCTCCGAGGTTCGGGCAGCGGCGCCGCCATGCGCAGCGACTGGAGCCAGCTGCGGGATGGGTTCCGACGTCGGAGATGTTCCGCGACCCGTCGACGCGCGCGATCACGCGCGTGTGGGTCGATCCCGGTGACTTGAGCCGGCACTATGTACCAGAGCCTGACGGCTAACTCCAAGGCATCATGCCGTCAGTCTCCGTCCGTGCCTGTATCAGTTCGGGCGAGGAAGATGACCTGGTTAGCCTGAATCTGGCCGTCGTTGTCCAGGAGGGCAGCCAGGGCGTCGGCGACTGCGCCGACGAAGCTGCGGTCCTGCGGGAACGTCTTGGTGGAGACGAGAATCGGCCCGGCGTGTGATTGTCCGGCTGCGCGGAACTGGCCGTCCAGAGGCACGAAGTCCTTAATGTTCGCGGTGACCAGCGCGCGCCCAGCGGACGCAGCGTGAGCGAGGATCTGGTCGTCAGGCAGTGAGACCAACGCCGGATCCGCGACGACTGCAACGACGTCATGGCCTTTCGCGCGCAGCTGCTGCGCGATGGCGCCGGAGAGCATCTCATCAAGCAGCAGCTGACGGCTCACCGGCTACCTGCCGAGCAGCTGCTGCTCGCGGTGCCAGGCTTGCTCGGCGGCTTGCTCGGCGGTGTCAGCAGCGGAGATCTCGGCGTCGACTTCCTCCGGATAGGACGCCCAGTACCGGACGGCGGCGCGGACGAGCCGCAGCGGGGTACCCGTGTTGTCGGCGACCAGGCCGAGAAGTCCGTCGTCGGCGATGTCGGGCTCGGCGTCCCGTGCGGACTTGACCGCGCGGACCACCTCCCACACATCGGGGCCGCCGGCTAGCGCAGCACGGCGCCCGGTCGGACCGGGCCGGAACATGATCCCTGGATGCTCGCTCATGCGGAGCGCCTCATCGACCAGCCGGTTCGCGGCCGATGACAGGGACATGCCGGGGTTGGCGGAGGCGAACGAGGCGAGCCGCTCGGCCACCTGCCCGTCGAACCGCACCGGGGTCGCTGGGCGCTTAACCATGACTACATCGTAGTTGGTTTCACTCACGATCGCAAAAACCGGCAATCGGATACCGGGGCAAACCGCACTGTGGCCTGATCGCGGCCTCCTGAGCGACCGCGCGCCATCGCCTACGGGTACCGCAACGTCCCGGCGCGCATCCGCCGGACTATCTCCTGCGCCGCGTCGTGGGCAGTGCCGGGCCAGTCGGCGAGCAGATGGCGCTGCGCGATGTCTGCCTGGGCGAACTGGGCGTGCATATGCCGAGTCGCTGGTTCATCGGTGAAGCCGTGACCGACTCGCCCAGCGACGCGCTCCACGCATTGCTGCTCCGTGGGCAGCAGCACGACGTAGTGCAGGCTGGCGACGCCAGCAGCAGCGGCGAAGTGGCCGAGGAACCACGGCCCTATGACGCCGTCGTACACGGTGGCATATCCAGCAGCCGCGTACCGGCCGGCCGCGGCAGCGGCCGCCTCGGTGACGGCCTCGTTCTGGCGATGGGCCGCAGGCAACCACGGCTCGATCGAGCCGCGGGCGACGAAAGCGAAGAAGGCGTCACCCTCGACCAGCGCGCTGAAGTCGAATTGCTCAGCCAGTGCGCGAGCGACGGTCGACTTGCCTGCGCCCGGCGGGCCGCTCACGACGATCAGCGAGGTCATGGAAGCCGATTCTCCCGCAGAGGCCGCGGAACTCGTTAGGAGGTAAGAAAGAGGTCTGCCGGCGACACTTATCCTTCGAGATCATGGCGAAGTGGGCGGTCAGCGATGCTTGTGGCCGACTGGCGTGTGCTGCCCCGTTCCCTGCCTGAAGTAGCTGCTGTCACCTGGCACGGATGGGAACGACCCGAACGAGCCGCCGAGGTAGGCCGACTCGAAGGTGAGCTGCCAGATCTGGCCGGCATTGGCACCGACATGCGGTAGCACCGGGAAGCGTGAAGAGATCGTCCTGGCGGCGGGCTCAACTTCCCTGAGCTGGACGTGCCCCATCCCCTGACCGCGACCGCGGCTGACGTCCGGCTCAGCCCGTGCCGCTTCGTCGGGCGTAATCACCACCGCAGTGTCGGCGAGATCGCCCGCCGGATAAGTGAGCTCTGTTGGAACCCGGTAAGCGCAGATCACGTCCAATGGGCGTCGCGGGTGGGCGGCATGGAGGACCGATGTTCGCAGGTTTGGTTCAGTCCAGCCGGTCGACGGCGACAGTCGCCGCGGCCGCCGCGGCCGCCGCGTGCACGTTCTTGGCGGCCGGCTGCGCGACGCCGGTATCCGCAGACCGCCCCGTCCACAGGGTGATCGTTCCCAGGGTGATCGTGATACGCGACAACGCCAACGGGCGCACGGTGTCTGTGCCGGCAGGCGATTCAATCGAACTGATCCTCGCGAGCAGCTACTGGAAGGTGACCGGCAGCTCCGCACCGCGGGTCGTGCGCCAGGACGGCTCGACGGTGCTACTGCCAAGGCCGAGCACCTGTCCAGCCATACCCGGCCTCGGCTGCACTCCGGTGCGAACCTCCTTCGCAGCGCTCAGTCGCGGCGAGGCGGTCATCACTGCGAGTCGGACGAGCTGCGGAGAGGCGCTGCGGTGCGCGGGGCGCGCGACGCGCTTCACGCTAACGATCCTCGTGACGACCTCGAGATGATGCTGGTAAAGGCCAGCTTCGTCGTCTGGCGGTCAAGTCGGCCGAGTCGTGGCCGTTCCAGCCGTCCTCCTCGGCAAAGGGCGTCAAGGTGGATGTGCCGCCCTTCTTAGGTCAGCAATGTCGCACCTGACGCCGCGCGGCGGCCACGCGCTGACGAGAAGAACGGCGGCCCCGGACAGGAGTCCGGGGCCGCCGCTATACCGCTATAGCAGAGACGCGGTCACGTCTCGCCTTACTTACTCTTACTCGCCCGGCAGGCATCCACCGCCGGACGCGAAGAAGGAGTGATTGCTGAACTCCTCCTGTGTCAGGTAGCTATGACCGTTGATCACCTGGTTGTAGAAGTGCCCAGCCAAGCCGTGCGTGTGACCGTAGACATAGGCGCACTCGTCACCGATCTCGTAGCCAACGATGTCGTACCAGCCGCTCGAGGTGTCCGGGTCAGTCCACGCCTCAATGATCTCATGACTGCTCGGGCTGATCTCTGTGTCGGCGTCGGGGTTGTGGTTCGGCGTTTCGACAACACCAGGGAAGTTGACGTCGGTACTGCAGGTGAAGCCCGTCTTTGACAGGTAGATCGGGAAGGGCATGTTCGCGTAGACCAAGTTCTTCCCTGCCGGCGTCGGAACGAAGCTGTGGTAAGCGCAATAGGCCGCGGTCGGCTGGTAGTTGATCGTGCAGGCCTGGCCGCCGGCGGTTGAGGTCGTCGAGCCAGGATTGAAGCAGGACTCGACGTGCTTAGGCAGGTACGTCACGTAGATGTGCGTGCCATCCCGCGGCAGCTTATTCGCCGTGACGACGTTGCTGGTTTGAGCGATGACCTGAGCATCGTCGAGGCACCTGTTATAGCCGGAGTTGTCTGCGTAGATGTTCGCAGTGTCCGTGCTGGCAACTGTGCAGCCGTCCGCAGGCAACGGATTGGTGTCGTTGATCGGCGTACCCAGCTTGATCTGGTAGCGGATATGCCCGTCGGTCCCGTAGTACTCGGTCGCGAGTGAGAACACGTTGTTGTCGCTGCCGCTTGCCTTGGCCACGTCAGTCAGGAACCTCGTGATAAGACTCTTGTAGGAGGCGGCCATCGGGTGACCCGCTCGGTTCCAGAAGATGGGCGTGACGACCATGGGGCCAGTCAACTTAGTCCCCATGACTGCGCCGCCGTGCCAGATCAATGGCGGAGCGCCGTTGGCGTTGTCACCGCTGTTCCGGATGGCGTACCCGTTGCTGGTTCCCGCGCAGCCCGCAGCGGGCACCGCAGCCACGATGCCGGAGATGTGTCCCACACGAGTGTGGCTACCGGGCTTCGAGACGCAGGCACTGCCCGCGTGCGTCGAGATACTAGCGGTAGCGACCGCCGATGTACCTAGCAGCGTTATGCCCGCTGTTCCCAGTGCTGCGAGGGTCAGGGTCGCGCGCAGTCCGCGCCTCGTGAACGTTCTTTTCATCCGTGTCCCTTCATCGCGCCGCGCGTCGTTCCCCGCCGGACGTCAGGGCTGTCGGGCCATGATCAACGGCGTCGGCTGGAGACAAGGTCGCGTGGCCCATCAGTTTCGTCAAGCGATATGCGGCAAAGGCAATCAAAAAGTGACCAACAACGGCACTGAAAACTGATCGTCTTCTTGGTCGCGTCAATGATCTCCTTGGCAACAGATCCTGCTACGCAGCGGAACTACTTAGTTGCTCCTCGCACACTTTCCCGTTAAAGGCATGGCTGACTGTTGAGACGGGCCCGTCAGCGATGCTTGTGGCTGACTGGCGTGTGCTGCCCCGTTCCCTGCCTGAAGTAGCTGCTGTCACCTGGCACGGATGGGAACGACCCGAACGAGCCGCCGAGGTAGGCCGACTCGAAGGTGAGCTGCCAGATCTGGCCGGCATTGGCACCGAACACCGAGCCCGGGCAGTCCTCGCCGCCACCCGCAGCGCGATAGCACGAGGCATCTCCGGTCATCGGATGGGTGACGGGGCCGGTCGGATTGAACATCGACACGTAGCCGGCGAGGTGCGGCGTGTAGCCGCCGAACGCAGCGAAATCGAAGCTGTTGGCGGTGCCGGTCTTGCCGGCCTGCGGCACGTAGATGCCGCGCTGGGTGACGCCATCCCCCCGCGCTGTGCCACTGGTGAGCACGCCTCGCAGGATGTAGGTGGCAGCGGCCGCCACTGCCGTCGAGAACGCACGGCTGCACGCAGTGGGCTCGACCGGCAACTGCGCGCTCCCGGCGGTAATCTTCGCGATCGCGACGGGCCGGCAGTACACGCCGTCGGCAGCGACCGCGGCGTACGCGCCGGCCATGGTCATCGGCGAGACATTGACCGACCCGAGCGTGAACGACGGCAGGTCGTCGGCCGGCAGCTGATAGCCGGCCTGACCGGGCTTGCCGACGGCCGCCAGCAGGGATCCGCCGTCGGCACGGTGCACCCCCATGCTCACCGCGGTGTGCACGACATTGCAAAGTCCGACGCGCTTTTCGAGTTCTGCGAAAAACACATTAATAGATTGCGTTGTGCCGGTGTAGAGCGAATAAGTGCCCTTGCCGGCGCCTTCCGCATTATAGACCGGGAACGAGCCCGTATAGCTGCCCCTGCAGTTATGGTACGGGCCGATATTGTTTGGCGACGTCACTGGCAGCTTAAAGCCGAATGGGTAATTCTGCTTGAGCGCCGTTATCAGGGCGAATAGCTTCGACGACGATCCGGTCTGCACCCCGAAGCCGCCGTCTTGCGCGGTGTTAGCGGCGTAGTCGATGCTGTCCTCGCCGGGCCCGGTCCCGTACCGCCGGTCGACGGCGATGGCCTGGATGTAGCCAGTCCCTGGCTGGACGAGTACCTCGGCGGCTGCGTTCTTGCCCGGGTTGTAGCCCGACGGTGGTGGCGGCAGCATGAAGGTGACGGCGTCCTGGGCGGCGCGCTGGTCCCGCGGATTCATCGTCGTGTGGATCTGCACGCCGCCCATGCTGTTCATCTGCCGCCAGGCCGAGCCGTAGGCAGTGTTGGTGCGCAGCTCGGCCAGCACGTAGTCACAGAACCACGCCGCGGTCGTCGCCGAAGCGCTCGAGCAGCCTTGCACAAGTGACTGCGCCGAGTAATGAATCCCTAGTGGGGCCTTGGCCGCCTTCGCGGCGGTGGCCGCGTTGATGTAGTGCAGCTGCGCCATGCGCGCGAGCACCACGTTCCGGCGCGCGGTAGCCGCGGCTGAGTAAATCAGCGGGTCGAACGCCGACGGATTCTGCACCATGCCAGCCAGCAGAGCGGCCTCGGGCAGGGTTAGGTGTCCCGCTGTCGTGCCGAAGTAGCGCCGAGCCGCCACCTCAATGCCGTAGGCCTCGTTGTCGAAGTACGCGACGTTCAGGTAGGCGGCCAGCAGCTGGTTCTTGGTGAGCTGACGCTCCACGGTGACGGCGATCCGCAGCTCGCGAATCTTGCGTGCGGCGCTGTCGGCGACCGCCGCCCGCTGTGCGGCGCTGTCGGCGGCCGTCAGCAGCAGGGCGTTCTTGACGTACTGCTGGGCTATCGTCGATCCGCCCTGGACTTGCCCGCCCGTCAGGTCGGTGGCGATCGCGCGCAGCGTGGCCCGGATGTCAACCGCGCCGTGCTGGTAGTAGCGCGAGTCCTCGATCGCCACGATCGCATCACGCATGACGGGTGCGATCTGGCTATAGGTCACAGGTACGCGGTAGATGTGGTTCGGGTAGTAATACGCGATCAACCCGCCGTTCCCGTCCAGGATCTCCGATCTCGTGGGCAGGTTCGACAAGGCGGGTACCGGGAGGCCATTGAACGTCTCGGCTGCATCACGGGTCGCGATCCCGACCATCCCGGCGACGGGCAGGACCAGGCCGGCGACAATGAGGCCCGCGGCGAGCGACGTCGCGGCCAGCGCGGCGATGATGCTGACGGTTGGACCGCGGCGCCTGGATTTCGCTCTCTGTTTTGGGCTATCCGGACCGGCCTCGATTCCGTCCGGCGAGGTCATCGACGCACGCCACTCCGGCCGCCCAGGCGCAGGGGCGACCGCGCCGCTCCACGTCGTTCCGGCTGGCTGGCTTGCCGCCGCAGCCCCCATGCCAGGCCGCGACCGCGGCCAGTCAAGACTGTCCGCCGGATCGCGGCGCCGCGCGCGGCAAGCTCTAGGTCATCGACCAGCGGCGTCAGCGGTGTCGTCGGTGTCGTCGGTGTCGTCGGTGTCGTCGTTCGCTCGGCGGCGTCATAGCGGTGGCACAGCGCGGCGCCGATGAGGAAGTCGGCGAGCGCCGGGTTCGCTGGCAAGCACGGGCCGCGCAGGTTGGTGCCGATGGCGGCGCCCAGCAGGACGCCCTCGCTGCCATCGCCGTTGTTGCCGCGCCCCGACACCACTCGGGCGAGTGGGAGCGCGCCTGGGCCGAGGTAGGTACGGCCGCAGTGGCTCTCGAAGCCGACTAGCAGGCGGCCGTTCCAGCGCGCAATCAGATCACCGGCGATCCTGTCCGCGCATGACCAGGGGGTCGATTCGTCGTGATCATGCGGGTCTTCGCACCGGCGGATCGTCCACGAGTCGAACAGCTCGATTCCCCGCAGCTCGGGGCCCTTCGCCGGCTCGCAGAATCGGCCGAACAGCTCGTAGCCGCCGCCGACCGCGAGAACGGCCGTCCCTGCCGCGACCGCCTCGCGGATGCCGCCGCCCTTGACCTTGTACAGGTCGGCCGCGACCTGCTGCTGGCGCGACTCGCCGCCGCCGCCGATCATGATCAGGTCGACCTCTCGTGGCACGACCTTGTCTCCAGCTCGCAACTCGGTCACCGTGACGCCGATGTCCCGCCAGCGGCAGCGGCGAACGATCGCTGCGATGTTCCCGCGGTCCCCGAGTGTCGACATCACGTCGGGGTACAGATAGGCGACGCTTATCGTCCTGTTCGTCACTGCACTGCTCCGGCCCGCCCAGGCTGACGGCTGCTGCGTCGGCGACGGCTGCGGCGATCCCGGCGGCGGGCGGAGATCGGCAGAGCTTTCGGCTGCGGCGTCCGACGCGGCGGTCCAGAAGGCTGCGGGCCAGAAGGCTGCGGGCCAGAAGGCTGCGGTCCCGAAGGCTGCGGTCCCGAAGACGCCCGTCCCGGAGGCCATGACCCCGGCTTACGCACGCCCGCGGCCATCGTCTCTCGGTTCCTTCGCGCGTTAGCCGAAGGCCCTGCGTCGTGGTCGGTCGCCTGGCCCAGGCCATCGTCGTGATGCAACAGCCAGCGGCGGATCCGCGCCAGCGCGGTCGCCGTCGACACGATCCACAGCGGCTGGCCCGGCGGAGTGGCAGCGATAGCCACACGCACCGCGCGCACGGGGTCGGGCTCGATGGTCGCGCCCGCAGACTGGCCTCGATCCTGGCCGTCACCAAGCCAGCCGGCGTACTTGAGCCGCACGGCGAGATCGGCTGCGCGGTTACCGGACACGACTGGGGCCGGCACCAAGCCGGCCAGAGACTCGAAGTCCACATCCCAGATCCAGGAGACATCCTGATGCTGCCCCCGCCGGGCATTGAGCCCCAGCAGCATCCGCCTTGGCTCCCCGTCGCCGAGAACCGCGCGCAGGACTTCTGTGTATCCGGTCGCATTCGTGGCCACGGCCAGGCAGACCTCACGCCCGGCTACCTGGATTCGCTCCATCCGCACCGGGCCCGCTGAGACACTCTGGGTGGCGGCCAGCGACTCGGCTGGCAGGCGGAGGTGTATCGCCGTGGCTGCGGCTGCCAGCGCGTTGTAGGCGTTATATATGCCAGGTAGCGGGACCTCGAGCACCATCTTGGTCGAGGTCGCCGCCACCTCAAGGCGGCTCGAGGACGCTCCGGCGAGGTCGAGCCTCGTCGCGCTGACATCCGGCTCCGGGCGGCTCCAGCCGCAGCTGCCGCACGTCCAGCCGCCCAGGTGGGCGTAGTACACACACGCATAGGACAGCTCGCCGCGACAGCGCGGGCAGCGCGGGATGTCTGCGGTCGGATCTGGCCGTACCCGGCCTCGCAGTGGGTCGGACATGCCGAAGTACAGGCGCGGATTCGGCAGTCCTGCAGCCACGTCGGCGACCCTCGGGTCATCCGCGTTCAGGATCAGGGTGGTGGTGGCAGGCAGGGCGCGCATCGCGTGCTTGAGCAGCGCTGTGACCTTGGCGGCCTCGACAGCGCTATCAGGCCGGCCGCGGAAGATGTTCGTGATCACGAGGATGGTCGGCTCGGGCACATGACGGACGGCATCAGGGAGCGAGCGAACGTCGACCTCGAACAACCCGATCGCCTGAGGGTCGCTGCGCATGCGCCGGGTCGCCGCGGCGTGCGCGACCATCGTGGCTGCGACGCCCGATCGGTTGGGGGCGTCGTCCGTGGCCAGCAGCGGGTGCAGGCCCGCAGCGCTCATCAGCTGGGCCAGCATCCGGCACGTCGTGCCCTTGCCGCTAGACCCGGTCACCAGCACCGAGCGTGGCCGGATCTCGTGTCGGCCTCCGCCGTGCGCGACCTTTCCTAGGCACAAGGCGACAGCCCACCAGGCCGACGCAGCGGATGCCAGCCGAACCGATCTGCCTGCCGACATGTGATTCCCCCGGATACGGCCATGGCCGTTTCGCCCCCGCCTGCGTCCGGGTGGGTCTTCCCGAGGGACGCCAAAAAAATGGCGGCCATTGGAAGTCTTTAGGAAAGCTTGCCGACTACGAACGATTCAGATGTGACTAATCCGTGTCGTACACGTGCGAGATTGCATGGCGAGGCGGCTGGGTCAGTGCGGGTACATGCCGCCGTCAACAGAGATGACCTGGCTGGTCAGATAGGGGTTGCGCAGGACGGCGAGCGCGAGGTCCGCGACTTCGGCCGGGCGCCCGAGCCGGCCGACCGGAACGCGCCGGCGCAATTCGTCGGTTTCGTCCGGGACCATCCCGGTGTCAGTGATCAGGGCGGGCGCTATGGCGTTGACCGTGACCCCTGACCGGGCGAACCGGGCGGCGAGTGAGTGTGTCAGCCCGTGCAGGCCGGCCTTGGACGCAGCGTAGTGCGGACCGACGATTCCGCCGGTGAAGGCGGCGACTGACGACATGAACAAGAGCCGCCCGAACCCGCGTTTAGCCATTGCGGGCGCCAGCCGCTGAGCCAGCAGGAATGGCGCGCGCAGGTTGACGCTGATGGTCTCGTCGAAGTCCTCGATGGCGATGCTCTCCAGCGACTGCCGGCGGGCCATCCCGGCGTTGCTCACCAGCACGTCCACAGGCCCGAAGGTCTCCTCAGTTTCCTCCGCCAGGCGGACGACCTCGGCGGCGTAGGCCAGGTCCGCGCTCAGCGCGGCCGCACGCCGGCCCGCCGCCGTGATCTGCCCGGCCAGCTGGTGGGCCGCCGCGTCATTCGCGCCGTAGCCGATCGCGACGCTCGCCCCGGCCGCCGAGAGCGCCAGCGCGATGGCTCGCCCGATGCCGCCGCTGCCGCCGGTGATCAGCGCAACCCGGCCGTCGAGTGTCATAGGCTGCACCTGCTGCTCGTCGTGCATGCGCCACACGCTAGCTGATGGCGATGCTGAGTCAGATGGACCGGTCCAGCTCTGCGGGCCCCAGATCGACCCGTACAGCAGGCATGCGGCGAGCGGTAGTCCGGACAGGGCAGAATCTAAAAGTATGCAGACTATCCAGGTAGCAGTGATCGGGTCCGGGCCTGCCGGCCTGTACACGGCTGAGGCCCTGATCAAGCAGTCGGCCGCGCTCGACCCGCCGCGCGCGATCCGGGTCGACGTGCTCGACCGGCTGCCGACCCCGTACGGCCTGGTTCGGTACGGCGTTGCACCCGACCACAAGTCGATCAAGTCGATCGCCGAGTACCTGCGGAATGTCCTGGAGCACGACGGGGTCAGCTTCATCGGCGGAGTGCACCTGGGCGACGATGTGACCCGCGAGGACCTGCTGGCTGTCTATGACGCCGTGGTCTACGCCACGGGCGCGATGCGGGACCGGCACCTCGGCATTCCCGGCGAGAACCTGCCTGGCAGCATCGCGGCTACCGACTTCGTGAACTGGTACTGCGGCCACCCGGACGTGGATCCGTCGGCCTTCACGCTGGACGCCGAGTCGGTTGCCGTCATCGGCGTCGGGAACGTCGCCGTTGACGTGGCCCGCATCCTGGCCCGGAATCCTGAGGAACTGCGCGAGACCGACGTTTCCCAGCCGGTGCTCGACGCCTTGATGGCCAGCAAGGTGCGCGAGGTGCACATGATCGGCCGCCGGGGGCCGGCCCAGGCCAAATTCACGACCAAGGAACTGCGTGAACTTGGCGAGCTGCCGGGCGTCGACATCGTGGTCGCCGACGACGAGGTGGACCTGGACGCGTTCGACGCCACCGGGGACAGCGCGCGGCTGGCCGAGACCGATCGGCACGTACGGGGCAACTACACGGTGATCAGGGACTGGGCCGGGCGGACGCCAGCCGACGGCGGCCGTCGGCTGACCCTGAGGTTCTGGCTCAAGCCGGTCGAGATCGTCGGCCAGACTGGCGTCGAGGGGCTGATTCTGGAGCGGACGAGGCTCGACGAGACCGGACGGCTGGTCGGCACGGGCGAGCGCGAACTCCTAGACGTGCAGATGGTGCTCCGGTCCGTGGGGTACCAGAGCGTGCCGCTGGCCGGGGTGCCATTCGACGAGCAGGCCGCCGTCGTGCCGAACGCGGCCGGCCGGGTACTCGGGCCGGACGGCGAACCGCTGCCACGTGAGTACGTAGCAGGCTGGCTAAAGCGAGGCCCGACGGGCGTGATCGGCACGAACAAGTCGGATGCGGCCGAGACAGTCCGCTCCCTGCTGGCAGACGTGGCCGGCGGCCCAGGGCCGGGAGATGTGCAGGTGCCGAGAGCGGGCCTGCTGCGGATGCCGGCTTCGGCGGCCGAAGCTCAGGCCTCGCCGCTGGCGCAGGTCCTGGCGGAGCGGGGCCGGCGGCACGTGAGCTACGCCGACTGGCTCCGCATCGAGTCAGCAGAGAAGGAGCTCGCAGCCAGGCTTGGCCGCGGGGCGCGGGTCAAACTGGCCAGCAGGGAAGAAATCGACCGCGCCTGCGGCTTCAGGTAAATTCTTCACCAACCAGGATATTTGCTCTGGCTAAGTCTTGTTCAGCGTGCCATCGCGGCTGCCTGGGCACATGTATCGTCATGCCCCGCGCTTGCTTCTGAAGCAGCGTCTATTTGCCAGGTCGGTCGACCTAACCCGCAATAGCCAGAGGTGCCCTTTCCGGCGTATCGAGAGGTAGCCGAGTGAAACTGAGTGGATACGGTGCGTGACTTTGGCGTGCCGGCTGTCGACGCTGACCAGCTCCGCGGTGACAGGCAGACGCAGCACGACGTCCTGGAGGCCCTGGCGGGGTGCGCAAACCACCGTCGCTGGTTCGCCGCGTTTGCCCGGCCATATCTCGGCGAGCATCCCATCGAGATCGGCAGCGGGTTTGGCGACTACGCCAAGCAGTGGATTCCCCTGGCCGACAAGTTCACCGCCACCGAGGCCGACCCGGCTCTGCTGCCCGGCCTCCAGGCCGAGATGGCGGCCTACTCGAGTGTCGAGGTCCGCCTGCTGCTCCTGCCGACGGAAGATCGCGCCGATCACTCGTGCCTGATCTCCTACAACGTGCTGGAGCACATTGACGATCACGTGGGCGCACTGCAGAGCATGGCCAGACTGGTGCGACCGGAAGGCTACATCGTCCTGGTGTGCCCGGCGTTCCCGTTCGCGATGAGCCCGGTCGACATCGCAACCGGTCACGTGCGCCGGTACACCAAGCGCTCGATGAGCAAAGCCCTGACGGACGCGGGCCTGGAGGTCGTCGACGTCCGGTACGCGAACTCGCTCGGGCTGATCTGTTACTACGCTTTTACGAGCCTGCTCAAGCGGCAGCCGAAGATCGGCGGCACGATCAGCTTCTACGATCGGCTGCTGGTGCCGGTTGTGCGGTTCCTCGAGCGCCTCGTGGGCCGGCCACCGTTCGGTCAGTCGGTTGTCGCCGTCGCGCGCGTCCCGGAGGAACCCGAGCAGGCAGACGGAGCATGAGCCAGCCCGGCGAGCGCACGGTGGTCACGCCGGCCCCGCCACCGCGACGGACCTCCCCCTCCGTTGCTCAGGCACTTCGCATAGTCGATGCTGGGCCGCGCTATCTCTACCGGGCCGCGGTCGTCTCGCTGGCCGGGACTAGCGCGCTCGCCATCGCGCTCGCGTGGGATATCCGGCCCGTGGGCAAGCTGCCCGTCCCGCAGCGGGAACTGATCGAGCTCGGATTGGTCGGCGTGATCCTGGCCGCCGCGCTGACTTTCACCGCACTGGCCGGGCGGGCAGTAGGACACACTGGCCTGCTGGACCGCATGGCAGCACCCGAGCAGCGGGCCGCGATCTGGCTCGCGCTAGCAGTCTGGTTCCCGCTGTTGCTGGTGCCGGCGTATTACCGGGCCAAATCCACTCTGCCGACGCCGGTGAAGTGGATCGCGTTCGGCTTCATGGACAAGCGCTGGATAACAGCGACGTATTTGGTCGGAGCGCTCGCGCCCATGTTGCTGCTCGTGATTGCTACACGCGTGCTGGCGGCCGGGCGGGCCCACCCGCAGAGCTGGCGCGCCTGGCTGCGCGGCCTCGCGCCAGCCCCGAGGGCACCTGCTCAGGATGACCCGGGTCACGGGTCTGCGGGTACTGCTGCGACCGCGGCGCCGTCATCGTCCTGGTGGAGTGCCCCGTCTATTCGCGCTGCGATCGGCGTCCTGACCGCCGTAGGGATCGCTTACTACTTCTACGGGCCGCCGTGGTACCTGAGCCGGTCGGCTGGCTCGGGTCCGATCGGCGGCCAGCAAGACGTGTTCCTCGCCGGCTTGCAGGCCATTTCCAAGGGCACCGTTCCGTACATCGGGCCGGCGTCGGTCCAGTACGGGCCCGGAGCTCAGCTGCTGTCGTATCTGTACATGCGGCATATCGGCGGGTTCTCGGTGCTCGGCTTCCGCGAGTCCTGGGCGATGCTCCAGTGGGTTGGCGCAACGATCTTCTTCGTCGTGCTGTTCCTCGCGCTCGGATACGGTCGCGGGCTCGCGGCCTCGCTGATGTCTGCGCTGATCTATCCCGCGCTCCAGCTCATGGGTTTCCTGCCCGGCCGGGGCTATAACGGGTTCTGGGGCTGGGCTGATCCGCTGCGGTACGCCGGGGCAATCGCGCTCATCCTGCTTTTGCCGGCCGTCATCAGACGCGCGCCGTCCTGGCGCGGGCTCACCGGCGCCGCGGTCCTCGGCCTGCTGTGGGGCGCTTTGTCGTACGTCGCTCAGGAAAACCTGATCGCTGGCGCGGTCGGAGCTCTCGTCGTGGGTGCCGTGATGCTGTTCAGCGGCACATCGCCGTGGCGCTCGGTGTGGACTGCCCTGATCGCGGCGCTCGCCGGATTCGTCGTCAGCTGGCTGCCCGTTCTCGCGTACTACGCCGCGAAGGGTCTCCTAACCCGGTTCGTCTACCTGTACTTCCTCATCACGCGGGCGGTCGCCGACGGGTACAGCAACACGCCCTACGGCGGCACTACTAAGACTCAGATCATCAACGACGCCCCCTGGCGGACGATCTTCTACGTTCTGCCGTGGCTGCTCGCGGTCGCGGCACTGCTCGCGGTCGTCGATGTCCGCCCATTCCGGATCGCGACGCAGTGGTCGGTGCAGCGGATCACGCTCGTGGCCGCGGTGCTCACAACGATCCTGCTCTACCAGGGTGCATTGCTCCGGTCGGACACTTTCCATCTCACCGGGACGCTGCTCATCGTGCCCGCGTTGGTCGTCACGGTCGCCAGCCTGCTGCCTCGCCTGCTGGGCGGCCGTCGGCGCGTGACGCTCGTCGTCGCGGGCGCCGCGATCGTGGCGGCATCGTTTGCGCTGGTGCCGTCGCACATCTACAAGCCGTCGGCCGTGCGCGCCGAGGCCGTGGCCCCGTATCAGGACCGCCAGCGGCTGGCAGCTGCCGCAGGCCTGGCGGCGCCCACGACGCTGGCGGCGCAGCGTGTTGGCGCCGGGGCAGTAGACAGCCTGGTGTGCTGTCAGCTTGATCGTGAGCCCATGCCGGCATTCCTACTGATGGTCAACAGAATCCAGGCGATCGTCGGCAACCGCGTTACCTACGTCGCCGATTTCCCTGGCGGATATCCCGGCGCGATCTACTTCGTGGCAGACCTGAGGCCGGCCCCGATCCCGATGGACCCGTACACGATGGTGTTTACGGCTCAGCAGCGCCGCATCTACATGGCGACGTTCCGCCGCAGCGTACTGCGGCACATTCAGGCGCTCATCACAGCGAACCTCACAGCGCCCGAGGCACGGTCCTTCCTGAACCGGTACCCGCAGGCCAAGAAGATCACCCTGAGCTACAGCGGCCAGCCGTACTACGTGCTGCTGGCCGATTGACGGCTAGCGTTCGCGGCCCCGGCGAGCCGGGCGGCTAGCTCCGTCACCCGCTCGATTAGCTCCGGGGGGCCAAGCACAGTGAAGTCGATGTCCATGGCTGCGATGTGGAATGCCAGCATGTCGAGCGAGTCGGCGCCGCTGGTCAGGAGGCAGCCGCCGGAGCCGGCTTGCTCGAGCAGGCCGACACTCGGCGGCACGTGCTCCGCTACCACGCTCGCGGGCGCATGCACGAGCACGCGGGCCTGGTACCGGTAGGGCGCGGTCGTGACCGCGCGCGCCACGAATGCCGCCGCGTCGGGCGGATCGCGGGGCATGAACCGCACCCCCGTCAGCCGAGGCTGATCGATGCGGTCTGCGCGGAAGGTGCGCCAGTCGTCCCGGCTGAGGTCACGAGCAACCAGGTACCACCGGTATCCGGCCTGAACTAGCCGGTGCGGCTCGACTGCGCGCGTGCTGGTGTCGCCGTCGTAGTCGCGGTAGCCGAACTCCAGCCGCTCGTGATTCCGGCAGCCGCGCGCGATCGAGATCAGCGTGTCGGCGTTCACGGCCGGAGCCGGGCCCGTGAGGGGGACCGTGGCCTGGCCGATGGCAGCCGTCCGCTCGCGGAGCCGCGCGGGCAGTACCTGCTCGAGCTTGGTCAGCGCGCGCACAGACGCCTCGCCGATGCCGGTGACAGCGTGGGCCGCCGCTGTGCGCAGACTGAGCGCCACGGCCACGGCTTCGTCATCGTCGAGCAGCAGCGGCGGCAGGGCGGCGCCCGCGCCCAGCCGGTAGCCGCCGGCGACGCCAGGCTCGGCGTGGACGGGGTAGCCGAGGCCACGCAGCTTGGCGATGTCCCGGCGCAGCGTCCGTGGCGTCACCTGCAGGCGAGCCGCCAGGTCGGCGCCCGACCAGTCAGGCCTCAGCCCCAGCAGCGTCAGCAGCCGCAGCAGCCGCGCCGAGGTTTCCACCATGATTCTCAGTCTGCCAGTAATTGAGGACCGTTCTTGTCCGCAATAAGAGCTAGCGTCGCGTCATGGACATCAACTGGAACGAAGAACTGGTCAGCCAGCTCGAATGGCACTGGGACAGTCAGCTCCGGCCGCGCCTGGACGGGCTGACCGACGACGAATATTTCTGGGCGCCGGCCGCCGATTCCTGGACGATCAGCCGCCGCGGGGAGAGCACCGCGCCGATCTCGGTCGGCGCTGGGGAGTTCACAGTGGACTACGCGATTCCGGAGCCGGAACCGGCGCCGGTCACGACGATCGCCTGGCGGCTGGCTCACATCATCGTCGCCGTGTTCGGCATGCGGAACGCGTCGCACTTCGGCGGCCCGGCCGTCAGCTACGAGACGTTCAGCTACGCAGGCACCGCGAGTGACTGCGCTGCGCCAGCTCGACGATGCGCATGACGCCTGGATCAAGGGCGTGCGCGGACTCGGTTCCGACGGTCTCGCGCAGCCGTGCGGGCCGGCCGAGGGCCCGTTCGCGGAGTACCCGATGGCGACCCTGGTCCTGCACATCCACCGTGAGGCAATCCACCACGGCGCCGAGATTGCGCTACTCCGCGACCTGTATCTGCGGCGGGGACGCTGACCGGCGCTAGGCGAGCTCGCTGATCAGTCGGCGGAGGAACGCACGGGTCCGCGGGCCGTCCTCACCGCGCGCGTACTCGCCGGCTACGAAGTCGGTGACGCCAGCGTCGGCGAGCGCCCGGATCTGCTGGGCGACGCTGTCCTCGTCGCCGACGATGGCGACATCGCCGGGTCCGGCTGCGCCTTCCCTGTCCAGCATCGCCCGGTACGACGGTAGCTGGCCGTAGATGGCGAACGCTTTGCCCGCGTTCACCCGGGCCTGCTCGGGGTCATCGGTCACGCATACCGGGAGCGTGCACACGACACGAGGGCTCGGACGGCCCGCTTCGCTGGCGGCGGCCGCGATCGTGGGCACGATGTAGTCGCGGACGGTGGCCGGCCCCGTCATCCACAGCACGGTGCCGTCGGCCTTGGTGCCGGCCAGCCTGAGCATCTGCGGAGCGAGCGCAGCAAGAAGCAAGGGCACATTCGGACGGGAACGCGGTACCGACAGTCCGATGTGGGCATGCACGGTCTCGCCGTCGAAACTGACGGACTCGGCCGCCAGCAACGGCACGAGCACCGCGAGGTACTCACGCATATGCCGGGCAGGCTTGTCGAAGCTGTAGCCGTACATGTCCTGGATCACGATCTGGTGCGACAGTCCGATGCCGAGCACGAGGCGGCCGCCGAGCGCCAGGTCGGTTGTCAGCGCCTGTTGCGCCAGGACGGCCGGGTGGCGGGGATAGGTCGGCACGACGGCGGTACCGAGCTCGATGCCAGGCACGCGCGATCCGGCGACGGCCAGCGCTGTCAGGGCTTCCAGGCCGAAGATGTTGGATATCCACGCGGACGCGAAGCCATCGTCGACTGCGGCCTGGATTTGATCGCTAAGCGCGCTGAGCGCGTCCGGGCCGGCTGGTTCCGCGAGTGATGTGCCGATACGCATCCGAACTCCATCCGCTGAAAAGACCCCGTTCCTGGCCTGGGTCTTATTGTTTTTGTCCTGGGCAGATCCGATCTTGGCCGTGCCGTGGGGCCAGCGCAAGCTGACAGAAATCACCATCGCCGGGCATATCTGCCTTAACACGCCGCCGAATCAGGGACCTGCCCTCTTTTGCTTGCGGCTCGCGTGGGGACAATAGGGACATGGAAACCGCGCGCCCTCACCGCCCCACGCCAGCAAGCCGCGCGGCGGTGGCCGAGCGAGATCGGCTGGCGGCGGAAGAGCGAGCAAGAAAGCACCAGCAGGCCGCCGCCCGCGCCCGGTCGCGGGCCGCGCTGCGCGAGCGCCAAGAGGTCGAGGAAGCCGCGCGAGTGACGCTAGCCGAGGACCTGCCCCCGGGCCGGTACCTCGACCGGGAGGACAGCTGGCTGCGGTTTGGCCAGCGAGTCCTCGAGTTGGCCGAAGACCCGAACGTGCCGCTGCTGGAGCGGTGCCGCTTCGCCGCGATCTTCGCCAGCGCGCTAGACGAGTTTTTCGGCGTGCGGATTGCGGGGCGGATCCGGCGCATGGTGACCGGCCTCCCGGTAGAAGCGGCGTCCGGGCTCTCCCCGGGCCAGATCCTGGAGAACGCCCTCGAGCTGGCGCGCGAGCTGTCGGCCCGGCATGCGCGCTGTTTCAGCGAGCAGATCCTGCCCGACCTGTCGGCCGAAGGGATCGACATTCTGCGCTGGAAGGAGCTAATCCCGGAGGAGCAGTCAAGGCTGGAGCGGCTGTTCAAGGAGCGCATCTACCCGGTGCTGACGCCGCTGGCTGTAGATCCGGCGCACCCGTTCCCGTTTATATCCGGACTGACCCTCAGCCTCGCCGTCACGATCGCCGACCCCGAATCGGGTCAGACCATTTTCGCCCGGGTCAAGGTGCCGCCGCTGCTGCCGCGATTCTTGTCCGTCGGTCCTAACAGGTTTGTCCCGCTGGAAGATGTGATCGCCGCGCACCTGGACCAGCTGTTCGTCGGCCTGGACATTCTCGAGCATCACGTCTTCCGGGTGACCAGAATCAGCGACCTGGAGATCGACGAGGACGTCACTGAGAATCTGCTTCAGTCGCTGGAGCGCGAGCTGATGCGGCGCAGGTTCGAGCCCGCGGTCCGACTCGAAGTCGAGGAGTCGATCTCGGAGGACGTGCTCGATCGGCTGATAACCGAGCTGGATGTGGACAGCCGGGCCGTGTACCGAGTGCCCGGGCTGCTCGACCTGTCCGGCCTGTCGGCGATAGCCGACCTGGACCTGCGCCAGCTGAAGTATCCGACGTTCGTGCCAGCCGAGACTGCGCTGCCGGGCGACGTGAGCGTCTTCAGGACGCTCGATGATCATGATGTGCTGGTCCATCACCCCTACGACTCATTCACCGCGAGCGTGCAGCGCCTGATCGTGTCGGCCGCGGCTGACTCGCGGGTGCTGGCGATCAAGCAGACCCTGTACCGCACGAGCGGCGACTCCGAGATCGTCGACGCCCTGATCGACGCCGCGGAGGCAGGCAAGCAGGTCGTGGTCGTGGTCGAGATCAAGGCCCGCGGTGACGAGCGCGCCAACATCGGCTGGGCGCGCAAGCTGGAAGAAGCCGGCTGCCATGTCGTCTATGGCTTCGTGGGGCTCAAGACCCACTGCAAGATGGCCCTGGTCGTTCGTGAGGAATCGGACGGCTCGCTGCGCCGGTTCTGCCATATCGGTACAGGCAACTACCACCCGAAGACCGCCCGCCTGTACGAGGACTTTGGCCTGCTTACCGCAGACCGGACTGTCGGCGAAGACATCACCGACCTGTTCAACTACCTGACCGGATTCAGCCGCCACAGCGAGTACCGGCGGCTGCTGGTCGCGCCGGCTGGCGTGCGCGCCGGGTTGATCGAGCGCATCGACGCGCAGGCGGCGCTGGCCAGGGCGGGCGAGCCCGCGCGGATCCAGATGAAGTGCAACGCCATGATCGACGAGGCAACCATCGACGCGCTCTACCGGGCCTCGATGGCGGGTGTGCCGATTGATTTGTGGATCCGGGGGATCTGCGCGATCCGGCCCGGCGTGCCAGGTCTCTCCGAGACGGTTCGCGTGCGCAGCATCGTGGGGCGCTTCCTTGAGCACTCGCGCATCTACGCCTTCGGCGCCGGCTCGCGCGAATCACCGGGCGAGGTCTGGATCGGCAGCGCCGACATGATGCACCGCAACCTGGATCGCCGCGTCGAGCTGCTGATCCGCGTCAGCGATCCGGCGCAGCGGGCGGAACTCCGTCAGCTCATCGACACCGCCATGGATCCGCAGATCTCATCCTGGTGGCTCGGCTCGGACGGGACGTGGACCCGGCATCACCTGGATGCTCGCGGTAAGCCCCTCACCGACGTTCAGGACCTGCTCGTTAAGGCCCGCCGTGGCCGGGGCGGCGATGGGTGATCGCGGCGCGGCCGAGGAGATAAGGGCCGCCGGTGCAGTCGTGTGGCGGCCAGCAGGAATGGGGGCACGGGTGGCGCTCGTGCACCGGCCCAAATATGACGACTGGAGTCTTCCGAAGGGCAAGCTCTACCCGAGCGAACACGTCCTGCTAGCCGCCGTGCGGGAGGTCGCCGAGGAGACAGCCCTCCGGGTGACGCTAGGCCGGCGTCTGCCGGCAGTCCGGTATGCCGACACTGATGTGACGAAGCGCGTCGACTACTGGGTCGCAACCGTGGCGGCCGTGCTGTCCGAATTCGAGCCCAACAGCGAGGTCGACGAGGTGGCCTGGGTCGCCGCGAGCACGGCAGCCACCCGGCTCAGCTACCAGCGCGACACCGAGACGATCGCCGATTTCCGGTCCGGAGCGCGCGAGACTACGCCACTGATCCTCGTCCGGCATGCCTCGGCGGGCAGCAAGTCGGACTGGCCGAACAGCGACGTGTCGCGGCCGCTGGATGGTCGCGGCAGCAGTGAGGCGCTGGCGCTGGCAGACTTGCTGCGCTGTTTCGGAGCCTGTCGCGTGGTCAGCGCGCCCGCTGAGCGCTGCGTCGCCACCGTCAGGCCCTACGCGGCCAGTATCGGCGCTGCGGTGGAGATCGAAGGGGCGTTCGAAGTCGGCGCCAGCCGCGCAGGCAGCCCGGCCGCAGCGGACGCGATGGCTCGGCTGGCCGTCGACAGCAGCCCGGTCGTCATCTGCGGGCATCGGGAGACCTTGCCTGCATTGCTGAACGCGGCGTGTGCCGCCCTCGGCGCGCGCAGCCCGTCGGGCAAGGCGCTCCGCAAGGCCGAGTTCGCCGTGATGCACCGGGCCGCGGGGAAGCTGGTCGCGCTCGAGCGGTATCACCCGGACGGCGGCTCTTTAGTCAGGGCGGCCAGCTCACGGTCAGCCGAGCTGGTGACGGCGGCGGCAGAAATCGGATAGCGGCGACCACTAGCTGCCAGGCTAAGCTCCGGGGGTGCTGCGGCGTGCGGATGTTCTAGGGCCACTGGCTGACCGGCCGTTCCGGCTGCTCTGGCTGGCCGCGACCACATCGGCCGTCGGGTCAGCCTTCGTCCCTGTGGCACTGGCATTTGCCGTGCTGGGCATCGGCGGTAATGCGACCTCGCTCGGTCTGGTGCTCCTCGCGGGAACGCTCGCTGGCTTGTCTTCCTACCTCGTCGCAGGTGTGTGGGCGGACCGGGTGTCGCGCCGCACGCTGATGCTCGGGGCCGACGTGATCAGGCTGCTGGTCGAAGTGGCTGTGGCCGCCTCGCTGCTGACCCGGCACGGACAGATCTGGCAGCTAGCGCTGGCCAGCGTCCTCGTCGCTAGCGCGACTGCGTTCGAAGGACCGGCTTCGACCGGCCTCGTCGCCGAGATCGTTGCCCCGGACCGGCTGCAGAAGGCTAACTCGCTGCTATCGATCAGTACCAGCGCCTCCGCCGTTGTCGGGCCTGCCCTTGCCGGGCTGCTTGTCGCTACCGCCGGCGCCGGCTGGGCGTTCGCAGCGGACGCGGCCTCGTTCGCCGGAAGCGCCGCGTTCCTGATCGTGATGCCGTCCCTCGGTCGCGTCCGGTCTGACCGGCAGCGATTCTTTACCGAGCTGGCGGCTGGCTGGCGTGAGGTGGCGTCGCGCAGCTGGGCATGGGCGACGCTGATGGGCAACGCGATCTCGAACATGTCTTTCGCGACGTTCGAGGTGCTCGGCCCTGTGCTCGCGCGCGAGCGTCTCGGCGGCGCCTCAGGCTGGGGGCTGGTGTCGAGCGGCATGGCGGTCGGCGCTCTGCTCGCCGGCGTTGTCACGATGTCGGGCCGGTTCCGCCGGCCGATCGCGTCCGGAATGGCGGCGTCGATGCTCCTGGCGCTGCCGGTGCTCGCCCTCGGTGCCCGGCTGCCGCTGTACGTCCTCGTCGGCTGTGCCGTGGTTGGCATCACGGGCGGTATGGTCCTGAACAACAACTGGGATACCGCGATCCAGCAGCTCATACCGAACGACATGCTGTCGCGCTTCCGCAGCTACGACTACCTGCTGGCGTTCGTGGCGATGCCTATCGGTTATGCCATCGCCGGGCCGTTGGCCCATGCGTTCACCGCCGACGGCGTGCTCCTGGCGGCCGCGGCGGTGATCGTCGTTGCGAATGGCATTCCGGCCATCCTGCCGTCGGTCCGCTCCGTTGTCCGGCACAAAGACGGCACGATCACCGGGCCGGCGCCGAGCCTATCGGCAGATGCGGGTTCGGCCACCGTGGCTCAGGCCCGCCGGTCGTAGCGCCAGCACGAGCTCGAGGCGGTGTCCCGGCCCGTTGTCGGAGTGGGACGGCGAGCAGGGCCATAGCTGTCGATTCCTCCTGGCGGCTCGTGGTACGCTCCGGCGGTTGCATGGACCGGGTGCCGGCAAGGCCCGTTCGGTCCTATGTGACTCTTTCCGCTCTGGACCCCGGCGGACTTGCTGATCTAGCGAGTGACAGCGTGCTGTGCCTTGGCCGGGACTTACTGGCAGAGAGCCCCGGCTGGCGCGCGGCGTCGGGCGAAGGGTGGCAATGGGATTCAGCTTTCGGACTGACCGATTTCCAATGGACCGTATCTATCAGCCGCGTCATGCTGCGCCGCCCGGCTTATTCTGGCGATCGCTGGTGGGACAGGCAGACGCACCGCGCCGCACGTTCGACCGATCGCCACGCGACCAGGCCCGCTGGCCCTTGCCGCCCGAGAGGTTCCGGCCCCGGGCAGCTAACGAAGATCGCGAAGCTGCAAATGAGTAGTACAGAGTTATTGGGGAGTGCCGTAGCGTGGTGCGGAAGGGGGACAACTCGTCGGCCGCTATGGTGAGGTGCCTGATGCCTGGATCTCAGGTGGCACAGCAGGATCCCGGCGTTTGCCGGGAAGACCTGCGGAGCGCGCCGACACGGTGCCTCGGATCGAGGTGCTGAGTGGCTGCCGATAGGCTGCGTCGGATACTCGGAGCGCTCGCCGCCGACGACGTACGGGAGTGGTCGCCCGGACGGTTGTGTGCGGTATGCCCGGATATTGTGGGCGTCAACGGCGCCGGCGTGATGCTGATGTCGGGTGATGTACCGCGCGGTTCGCTGTGCAGCACGGACGCCGTCAGTCACTTGATCGAGGAATTGCAGTACACGCTCGGCGAGGGGCCGTGTGTCGATGCCTACCACAAGGATCAGGTGGTGACAGAGCCGGACCTAGCGAAACCGGAGACCCTCCGGTGGCACGCATTCACCCCGCCGGCCCTCGAGGCAGGGGTGCGGGCGATCTTCGGGTTCCCGCTGCGCGTCGGCACGGTCCGCCTCGGAGCTCTCAACCTGTACCGCGACCGGCCGAGTCCGCTGACTGCTGATCAGCACGCAGACGCACTGGTCATGGCCGACGTGGCCGCTCGCTGGGTGCTGGAGGCGCAGGCCGGGGCGCCCTCGGGGGCGCTGGCAGCGGAACTGGAGATCGGGGCCGACTTTCACTTCGCGGTACATAACGCGGCGGGCATGGTCTCGGTCCAGCTCGGGATCAGCGTCACCGAAGCACTCATCCGGCTGCGGGCGTACACCTTCCTGCATGACCGACTGCTCGCCGACGTGGCGCAGGACATCATCGCCCGCGGGCTGCGGCTGGAGTGAGCACAGCATGCTCAGCCGAGGCGTAACGCATTTCAGACATTACGATGGGACGAGCGCCTGGCCCATGCGAGGCGCAGGCGCTCGGGGAATGAGTAGGGATGACCCGAGAAGCTGAGGTCGTCAGGTCTCTTGTCGAGATGGCCGACACGCTCGTTGACGACTACGACGTGGTCGACTTGCTGACTGGGCTCGCCGGGAAGTGCGTCAATTTGCTCGGCGTGTCCGCCGCTGGCGTGATGCTGACGCATCCGTCGGGCCGTCCGGGGCTAGTAGCCTCGTCCAGCGAAGCTATGCGCTTGCTTGAGCTTTTCGAGCTGCAGTCTCAGGAGGGTCCGTGCCTCGACGCTATCCGCACGGGCGAAGCGGTGGGGCCTGAGATCCTTTCGCCGGGCTCCGACCGCTGGCCGTCGTTTACAGCCGCAGCTCTCGAGGCCGGCTTCCGGTCCGCGACGGCACTGCCGCTGCGCTACCACGACGTGATCCTCGGCTCACTGAATCTACTCAGCACGACGCCGGACGCGATGGCCGACGCTGACCGCATCGTGGCGAGGGCCTTCACCGACCTGGCCGCCGTCAGCATCGTCCATCATCGCTCCAACGTCGAGGCCATTCGGCTCAATGAGCAGCTATCCTCCGCGCTCACCAGCCGCGTCGTGATCGAGCAGGCCAAGGGCGTGCTCGCAGAGCGGGCCGGGGTCGACCTGACGGAGGCATTCGACCGGATGCGGCGCTACGCCCGGAATCACAACAGCCGGCTCACCGAGGTAGCCGAGGCGGCGGTCGCCGGCACGCTCGATCCGACTGCCTGGCAGCCTGGGACCTCGTTGTAACCTGAGCCGCTGGCGGTCGGGGTTGCTGGCCGGCAGCGCCGACGTCTGGCCGCGCCGATGGCTGGCCGCGCCGACGTCTGGCAGCGCCGACGTCTGGCAGCGGCTGTGGCTTGCCGCGGCTGCTGGCATTTAGGTCGGCGAATGCATGGGCTGCCAGTCCAGCGTTGGCGGCATCGAGCCCTCCAGGATGAGCAGCCACCGCTTCACCTCGACGCCCGCGCCGCCGCTGTACCCGCCGAGCCCGTCGCTGGCAAGGACGCGATGGCAGGGCACGATCACCGGGATTGGGTTCGAGCCCATGATCTGCCCGACAGCCCGCGCGGGGACGATCTCAGCAGTCGCGGTCAGGCCCGCTCGGGTGGCCAGCTGGCCGTACCTGATTGTCTCGCCGTAGGCGACGGACTCGGCCAGGATCCGCAGGACGTCACGCTGTGCGCCGCCCGTGCACGACCAGTCGAGCGGTAGGTCAAAATCCCGGCGTCGCCCGCTGAAGTACTCGGTCAGCTGCCGTCGTGCCGCCTCGGCTAGCTCGCGCCCGGCCCTGTCGTCCCCGGCCCTGTCGTCCCCGGTCCTGTCGTCCCCGGTCCTGTCGTCCCCGGCCGATGGCAGCGGAGCCCCATACCGGACCTGCGCCACTCCCGCAGCGCTGGCGCCCACGCTAACCGGCCCGACCGGTGTGGTTAGCGACGCCCAGAACAGCTCAGCCATACCTGCATTCTGCCGCGTGCCACTGACATCCCGGGGTAGTGGCGACCGCACCAGAAGTGTCGGTGGCTGGCGATACAACGGTGGCGTCGGGCCGCGAGACACAGCCCCGGCCGGAGGCGTCCCACGGAGGCGCCCGACGCAAATGGTCCGGCACACAGGGCCCGACACACAGGGCGCGACACACGGAGCCCGACACACAAGGCCCGATACACAGGGGAACGGAGAGGGAGGGATAGCGATGACGGATGACATTGCCGAGGCCGTCGAGGCCGAGCTTGTGGCGTTGTCGAGCGTGTTAACGGAGCCCGGCGACCGCGAGTGCCTGCGGTGCTTCCTGCTCAGAATGATCAACGAGTTCGGCTGCGACGGCACGCACCGGTGGACGATCAGGTGGCGCAGTCTGCGGGCGCCGCTGGCCACCAGTTTGCTGGACAAGCTCGGGGAGCTGGGCGGCTGCTGTGACTGCGAGGTCCTGCTGAATGTGTTCCCGCAGTATCCGCAGTCAGGTCGCCTCCTGCCTTGCGCAGGCCAGCCGCAGCCGGGCTCAGCGGTGCCCTGTGATCTGCGCGTGCTCCGCCGGACAGCGTGAGGCGACCATTACTCCGAGCCTTTCTCCAGGATCCGCAACAGCGCGCGAGCGAGGGGGATCGAGGTCAGCTCGACCTGCCACGCCCGGGCACCGTAGCTAGCCAGGTCTGCGCTGACGGATTCGGCGCTCAGAGTCGCTGGCGGCTGCCACGACAACCGACGTACCGCGTCTGGCGGTAGCAGGTTCTCGGCCGGCAGGTTGTGGGAGTCGGCGAGCGCGGCGACGACCGCGCGCGCTGCCGTCAGCCGCTGCGCCGCCTCCGGGTCGCGGTCTTGCCACCGATGCGCAGGGGGAGGTCCGTCGCCCGGCGGAGCTGAAGCGGGCGGCAGCGAACGGTCGGGGAGGGCTTTGGCCCGGCTAATGGCGCGCAGCCACTCGGGCATGTGGCGCCGAGCACTGCGGGCGGTAAATCCGCTGATTGCAGTGAGTTCTTCCGGCCCGGCGGGAATGACCCTAGCGGCCTCGACCATGGCAGCGTCGAGGAGCACCTTGGTCGGCGACAGATCTCGGCGCCGCGCGATCTTGTCCCGCTCGAGCCACAGCTCCCTGACGACGGCTAGTCCGCGGCGGGTGTGGACCCGATGGATTCCAGACGTCCGGCGCCAGGGATCGGTGCGCGCAGGCTGCGGCTCCGCCGCCGCGACCAGAACAGCTGCGAACTCCTGTCGTGCCCACTCGAGCTTTCCCTGCTCGATCAGCTGCTGGGCGAGCACGTCGCGAAGCTCGACGAGGACCTCGACATCGAGGGCCGCATAGCGTAGCCAGTCCACCGGTAGCGGCCGCGTCGACCAGTCCGCTGCGGAGTGCGTCTTTTCGAGCCCGAGGCCTAGCATCGACTCGACCATCGTGGCAAGGCCGACCCTGGGGCAGCCGAGGAGCAGGCCGGCCACCTCGGTGTCGAACAGCTGGCCGGGCCGGTAGCCGAGTTCGGCTAGGCAGGGCAAGTCCTGCGACGCGGCGTGCAGCACGGCCTCGGTGCCGGCGAGTGCAGCGTCCAGGCCGGACAAGTCGGGGCATGCGACGGGGTCGATGAGGACGGTCCCGGCATCCTGCCGCCGGAACTGCACGAGGAAGGCGCGGTGCCCGTACCGGAAGCCTGACGCCCGCTCAGCGTCGACGGCGACCGGCCCGGTGCCCGCGCCCAGCGCCATCGTGGCGGCTGCCAGGTCTGAGGCGGTGGCCACGAGTGGCGGCATGCCGTCGCGCGGCTCCAGCAAGGGCTCGACCTGGCGCTCGCTGGTCTCCGCAGCGTCGTCCTGGTCGCCCTCGTCCTGGCCGCCGGCCTCGGCGATGGTCATGGCCGTGACCGGCGGCGCGGCGGTCGCAAGGCGGCAACGCCCGGCGCAACCGGCGGCAGCCCGGCTGCCGCGCAGACGACATCGCACCAGGCGGCGACGTGCCCATCCAGCGCAGCCGAGCTATCGTCGGAGATCACCGGCGACCAGGACGCGCGCAGCTCGAAGCCGGTCGACGTCGGCTCGTCCTCCTTGCTGCCGAATCCCTGAGTCACGACGGTCGTCACGGTGCCGCTGATCATCCTGTATCCAGTGGTGCGCGCGTCCAGGGCCTCGGTGAGCCAGCTCCAGCCGACCTCGTTGATGAGCGGGTCAGCTGTCATCTCCGGCTCGAGCTCGGCGCGCACATATCCAATGATCCGATGCTTCCCATCCCAGCCGGGTTGGCCAGCTGGGTCAAATAGGAGCACGAACTTGCCCCAGCCGACCTCCGTGTCCATGTCGGAGCTCGGCCACGACCGTGGCGGCGACCGCGTAGGTGAGCGGAGCGAGCCGTCGGGGCGGGGGCTCTTCCTCGAAGGTCAACGCCGGCCGCAGCTGCCCCTGGATGGCCATCCCGGCTTCCACCTCGGCGACCGAACGCCGGAACTCGCCTTCGCCGGGGTGACTGGTCACGGACTGCCCCGCGGGTCTCAGAGTTTGCGCGTGCGGCACGGGCCAGGGAACCGTCAGGCCACGCGGTCGCTGCGGGTGGCCGCCGCACGCGGCCAGAGCAGGACCGGGACCTCACCAGTCAGCACCGTCGCTCCGCACACGAGGCAGTACCACTCAGGGCAGTCGCCGCCAGCAGTGTCCGGACACCACGCGGACTCGCCATGGTGCTGCGCGAACCCGCGGTCCTGGCCGCAGTCGGGACAGCGCCGGATGATCTCGCTCATCGGTATCTCCTTGCCATGCAGCCCAGCAACGATGCTGACACGAGACCGGCCGCAAGCCCCGGACCTGCGGCGGCGTGTCATGGGCTTTTGCACGGAACGGCGAGCGCGTCCACCGGCCCGGCTGAGGACGAATCGGCGTTGTGGGATCATCCAGGAGTGACACCGACAGTCCAAGAATCCCCGTTCCTGCTGGCCTGCCGCCGCCAGAAGGTTCCGTACACCCCCGTCTGGTACATGCGCCAGGCGGGCAGGGCGCTGCCTGAGTACCGAGCCTTGCGGACCGATCGGAAGATGCTGGACGCGTGCTCCGCGCCCGATCTGATAGCGGAGATCACGCTCCAGCCTGTCCGCCGGTACAACGTGGACGCTGCGATCCTGTTCAGCGACATCGTGGTCCCGCTGCGAGCGATCGGCGTCGGCATCGACATCAAGCCAGGCGTCGGTCCCGTCGTAGATCACCCGATCAGGTCGGCCGCGGCGGTGGCCAAGCTCAGGCCGCTGTCGCCGGGAGATGTCCCGTATGTCACTAAGGCCATCCAGTACCTGGTTAAGGAGCTGGGCGACAAACCGCTGATCGGCTTCGCCGGAGGGCCGTTCACCCTGGCCAGCTATCTGATCGAGGGCGGGCCGTCCAAGAACTTCGAGCACACGAAGGCCATGATGTATGGCCAGCCCGAGCTCTGGGCTGACTTGATGAGCAGGCTCGCCGACATCACGGCCGAGTTCCTCGATGTGCAGGTCGCGGCCGGAGCGAGCGCGGTCCAGTTGTTCGATTCCTGGGCCGGGTCGCTCAGCCTGGACGACTACCGGGCCAACGTGCTGCCCTACAGCAAGCGGATCTTCGACGCACTCGCGCCCGCCGGGGTGCCGCGGATTCATTTCGGCGTCAATACTGGCGAAATTCTAGGCGCGATGGGCGCAGCAGGCGCTGACGTCGTCGGCGTGGACTGGCGCGTGCCGCTCGACGACGCGGTCAGCCGGGTTGAGCCGGGCAAGGCGCTCCAGGGCAACCTGGACCCGGCCATCCTCATGGCGCCTTGGCACGTGATCGAGCAGCGGGCGCGCCAGGTACTCGAACGCGGTCGCACGGCTGAGGGCCACATTTTCAACCTCGGTCACGGCGTCCTGCCCGAGACCAACCCTGACGTGCTGGCCAGGCTGACCGAGTTCGTGCACACCGCATCCGCCCAGTCAGCCTGACCACTAGCCGGCTACCCAGCGGCGCTAGGCCCTGGCTCGGCGGGACCGGCCGGCGCGGGGCCGCCCTTGCGGCGCAGGAAGCGCCGCCAGCCCAAGTACGCGAGGCCGGCCAGGACGAGGACCACCACCAGGAACGGCAGCGCCGCCCCGAGCGCGGTCAGCACCGCCGAGGTCGCTCGCTTCAGCGCGCGCCAGCCGGCCGCCAGCCCGGCGACGAACCCGTGGTGCGTCGCCTTCTTGTGCACGACCGTATGAACTGCCGGGCTCACCAGCGTCATGGCGATCGTCGCGAAGCTGGTCTCATGGTCCAGGGCGCGCTGTTGAGCGAGCAGCGAGTTCAGCGTTGACTCGTCCGAGCTGATCTGCTGCTGCACCTGCAGCAGCCCGGACACCGACGCCGCCCGCTTCAGCAGCCCCTGCAGCGCCGAAATCGCAGCCTGTTCCGAGGTGACCAGGCTGTTGACGTTGGCGACCTCCTGGGTGACGTCCGTTGCCTGCTGGCGCATGGCGATCTGCTTGCCGAGGGCTGGCGAGGAAAGCTGGGCCAGCACGCTTTCATAGGCGGGAACGGGGATCTTCAGCGTGATGTTGATCGTCTCGCCGGTCTTGCCCGGGGCTGCTGAAACCAGCTGCTCATCGGAGGTGTAGCCGCCGGCCGCAGCAACGATGCTGGCGATCCGGCGGGCAGCGGCCCCCACGTTGGCCGAGCGCACGGTCATGCTCGCGATGTAGATAATGCTCTGACCGGAGGGAGCGAGTCCGGAGGTCACGGACGCTCCGGCGCCCGCGCGCGACCCGTTAGCGCTCAGACTCTGTCCGGCGGCCGTCCCGTTGGCGGCGTCGGCAGGTAGGCCACGGGCGGCCGGCGCAGAAACGCCAGACGCCGATGTCGACGCGGAGTTGCTGCCGTTGCTGCATGCCGCGAGCAGCAGGCAGCCTGCGATCAGAATGGCGCCGCTAAGCGCCCCTCGCCTAGCGAGGACTGCGTGTGTCATGCCCCTCGGACGCGCCGGCCCGCAGCGCGGTTCCGGCAGCCGCGATAATCGGTGGCGTGACGTTTCCGAAAATCGAACTTCATGTGCACCTGGAAGGGACGGTGCGGGCGCCGACGCTGCTGGAGATAGCCCGGCGCAACGACGTCGCGCTCCCCGCCGACACTGTCGCCGGGCTCGCCGGGCTGTATGAGTTCACCGACTTCGCCCACTTCATCAAGGTGTGGATGCTGACCACCAGTGCCCTGCGGACTGCGGCGGACTTCCGCCAGGTGGTGGTCGACTACGCGGCGGAGGCTGCCCGTCACGGTGCCGTCTACATCGAGGGGATCTTCTCGCCCTCGGAGCCCGTGGCCAGGGGAGCTGCGTGGGACGACGTATTCACCGGTTACTGCGACGGTGCGGCCGAGGCCAGGGAAGTCCATGGTGTGCACGTACAGCTGACGCCCGACGTCACCAGGGGCATGCCACTCGGCGTAGCCGAGCAGACGGCGTCGTACTCGGTCAGGTACGCCGACCGTGGCATCGTCGGTCTCGGCCTCGGCGGCAGTGAAGCGGAGTACGCCCCCGAGCCGTACGCCCGCGCGTTCGACGTCGCGAGGTCCGGTGGTCTTGGCTCGGTGCCGCACGCGGGCGAAGTGGCAGGGCCGGAGTCCATACGCGGTGCGCTCGACGTGCTGCATGCCGACCGGCTGCGGCACGGGATCCGGGCCGTCGAGGATCCCGGCCTCGTCCGCGAGCTAGCCGCCCGGCGGACGGTGCTCGATGTCTGCCCGATCTCGAATGTCCGCACCAGGGCTGTTGCGTCGCTCGCCGAGCATCCGCTGCCCGCGCTGGTCGCCGCCGGCGTGGCCTGCTCGGTCTCGACGGACGACCCGGCGATGTTCGGCACGGACCTGAGCGCCGACTATGCGGCCGCGCTCCAGCTCGGCGTCTCCCCGGCCGAATGCTTCGCGGCCGGCGTGCGCGGCGCGCTATGCGATGACAGCACCCGCGAATGGCTGGCACGGATTGGAGCCGAGTTCGACTGGTCCACCGCCGACGCCGTTGGTGGCGGACAGGCGGATCGGCCGTGAGGCTGGACAGCCGAACTGACCGGCGAACAGTGGCCGTGATTGGCGGCGGGGTAGCAGGCCTGGCGGCCGCGTTCCTGCTCAAGGATGCCGGCCTGGCGGTGACGGTACTGGAGGGATCACCCCGGCTTGGCGGCAAGCTGTCGGTGTCCGAAGTCGGCGGCGTCGCCGTCGATGCCGGTGCCGAGGCGCTGCTCGCGCGCCGCCCGGAAGGCGTCGGCCTGATCGCCGACCTGGGCCTCTCCGGTGAGCTGCAGACGCCGGGGACTACCGCGGCCGGGATCTGGACACGCGGCCGCATCAGGGCGCTGCCGCGGCGGCACTTCATGGGCGTGCCAGCCGATTTCGATAATCTGGCTGCGACCGGCATCCTGTCCGGCGACGGTCTCACCCGCGCGCGCCAGGATCTCAGCCTGCCGGACTCAGCGCGCGACGGCGATGAATCGGTGGCCAGTCGCGTCGGTGGACGGTTCGGCGCAGAGGTGGTGGACCGGCTGGTCGAGCCGCTGCTGGGCGGCGTCTACGCCGGGCGTTGCGAGGACCTGTCGTTCGAGGCGACGCTGCCCGGGCTAGCGCAGGCTGCTCGCGGCCGTCGCTCGCTGACTCAGGCGGCGGCGTCCTTGCTGCCTCCCGCGCCGCCACCGGATCAGGTCTCGCCCGGCTCGCGCTCACCCGACCTGCCTGCGCCACCGCCTGTCTTCACCACGCTGACTGGCGGCCTCGGCAGGCTGCCGACCGCGCTGGCGCAGGCCTCGGGGGCTGTCATTCGGACGGACGCGATGGTGCGCGAGCTAGCCAGGACCGGCACGGGCTGGCGGCTGACCGTCGGCTCAGCCCATTCGCCTGAATGGCTCGACGCGGACGCGGTGATCGTCGCCGTGCCCGGTCGGCCGGCGAGCCGACTGCTGACCGGTGTCGCGGGCACTGCTTCGGCCGCACTCGGCGAGATCCGCTATGCCAGCATGGCGATCGTCACGCTGGCCTACCCGGATGCGGCGTTCGATGCACCGATGACCGGGAGCGGGTTCCTGGTCCCGGCGGTGGACGGACGGTCAGTGAAGGCAGTGACATTCAGTACGGTGAAGTGGCCGCACCTGCGCGAGCGCAAGCGGGCCCTGCACGTCGTCCGGTGCAGTGTCGGCCGGCTGGGGGAGGACGTGGTGCTCCAGCGTGACGACGCCGAGCTTTCAGCGCTTGCCGCTGCTGACCTGCGCGACGCGATTGGAGTGCGCGGCGAACCCGCGGACTGGCGGGTCAGCCGGTGGGGCGGCGGCCTGCCGCAGTACAGCGTGGGCCACCTAGACCGGGTCGCGCGGATTAGGGCCGACATTGGCGCGCAGCCAGGGCTCGCCGTCTGCGGGGCCGCGTACGACGGCGTCGGCATCCCAGCCTGCATCTCCACCGCCAGGCTGGCGGTCGACCAGGTGCTGGCCTACCTTGGCAGCCAGGACATGTCGGTCTGACTGGCGGGAGACGACGTTGATCGAGCTGCACCGCGATGGCATCGTCTTCGTGCTACGGATGCAGAGCGGCGAGAACCGGTTCGGTCCGGGATTCCTCGACGAAATCAACGTGGCCCTCGACCAAGTGCAGGTGACCGTGGGGCCGGTTGCCTTGGTCACGACGGGCGAGGGCAAGTTCTATAGCAACGGCATGGACCTGGACTGGCTGGCGACTGTGCCCGACCGGGCGGGGGAGTACCTGACGGCGATCTACCGGGTGCTTGGCCGCGTGCTGAGTTTCCCGGCAATCACCGTCGCCGCGGTCAACGGGCACGCATTCGGCGGCGGTGCGCTGCTGGCGGCGGCACACGACTTTGCGGTCATGCGGACGGACCGCGGGTTCTGGTGCATGCCAGAGGCCGACCTCGGGCTGGCCCTGACGGCTGAGTACATCGGCCTGCTGCGGGCCAAGCTGCCTCCTCGGGCGGTGCAGGAGGCGCTGATGACAGGGCGACGGTATGGCGGTCCGGATGCGCTCGCTGCGGGGATCGTGCACCAGGTTGCCAGCGAGGACCAGGTGGTGGCGCAGGCGGTCAAGCTTGCCGCGGACCTGGCCGGTAAGGACCGGCGGACGCTCGCCGAGCACAAGCGGCTGTTGTACGGCGACGCGATCCAGGCCCTCCTCGGGTAGGTTGCCTCCCTGACGTCGGGCCGGTCTTGCAAGGGCCTCCTCGGGTAGTTTGCCTCCCTGACGCCGGCCGGTCTTGCGAGGGCCTCCTCCGGCAGGTTCGCTCCCTCACATCGGCCCGTCTTGCGAGACCCTGACAGTTCCGTGGGTACAAAAGCGGCATAGTGCCCGTGAGAATGACTGGAAGTGGCAGGGTCTCCGCACGACCCTCTCTCAGGTTTCGGCTGGCGCCCAGAATGTACCTATTTTGGGCGCGCGTTGGCGAGGATCTGGAGCGCGCGGACGAACTGAAGGCTCAGGGTGTCGCCGAGCGGGGCTAGGAAGTCCCGTTCAACCTCGTCGCGTGCCTTGCCCGCTCCGGCCAGGCACTCCTGGCCGGCAGCAGTGACCACAACACTGTTTTTCCGACGGTCCTGCGGACTGCGGTGCCGCTCGACTAGGCCCTTGGCTTCGAGCGCGTCGACGAGCGCGACCATCGTCGTGCGATCGACGCCAAGCCGCTCGCCCGCTGCCTGCTGCGACAGCGGCGCGTGCGCCGCCAACACGGTCAGCACGGCTAGCTCACGGCCGTCGATACCAAAGGGCGCCATGACCGGCATTGCGGCCTCGACAAGCCGCTGCTGCGCATGCTTCAGCAGGTATCCGAGACGGGACGCGAGCGCGTCCGGAACCCCTTGGCTCATGTCTGTCACTGTACAGGGCTGCTGATACTCAGGTAAGCTGACGATCAGTAGATATGATGATCCGTGTAGGCGGACGGGGAGACGGGTGCGGTGACAACTACCCGACAGCTGAGCTTCGGGGTCAAGACTTCCCCGATGCACACTACGTATCAGCAGGTCCTGCGCACATGGCGGCAGGCGGACGAGGTGCCGGCGATCGAGCACGCCTGGTTGTGGGACCACATGCTGCCGCTGAGCGGTCCGAAGGACGGTCCCATCTATGAGGGCTGGACACTACTGACGGCGCTGGCCGCGCAGACACAGCGGTTGCGCCTTGGCCTGCTCGTGACGAATAACCAGATCCGCCAGCCGGCCGTGTTGGGGAAAATCGCCACCACGCTTGACGTGATCTCGGACGGCAGGCTGGTCCTCGGCATCGGAGCCGGCGGCACGCTACCACCCGGCACACCCCGGACGGTGGATAAGCATCCGGGACTTGCCGAGTACCTCGCTTACGGGCTGCCGGTGACGACGCCGGGCGAGGGCCTGGCGAAGCTGGCCGAGACGATCAAGATCGTCCGCCGCATGTTCACCGAGGACGTGTTCGACTTCGACGGTCACCATTACGTGCTGACCGGTACCCGGAACGAGCCGAAGCCCGTCCAGCCCGGCGGCCCGCCCATCCTGATCGGGGGGTCGGGCACCAGGATGCTGCGACTCGTTGCGGAGCACGCCGACATCTGGAACGTACCCGGGCCGCCACATGCGGGCACCGAGTTCCTCGCCGAGCGCAGCCGCGAACTCGACCATCAATGTGAGATCGTCGGCCGCGATCCGGCCGCCGTGGTCCGCTCGACCCAGGTCATAGTCACCGGCGATGATTCCGCCGGAGCCCGAGCGATCGTCGCCGCGGTAATCGCGGCCGGGTTCAGCCACATCGTGATGGCCGTGCGGCCGCCAGCGCCTGACAACATTGCGCGATGGCTTGCCGACGAGATCATCGCTCCCGTCCGCGAGGAGTACTGACAGGACCAGTAGCGACAGGACGAGTACATAGGTCCGGGCCTGAGAACATGACCACGTGACGTTGAGCCGAGTCCTCGGTGTGGATGCCTGCCGGGCGGGCTGGATCGCGGTCGCGTGGACTGGCCGAGACGTCCAGGCCTACGTGCACGAAGACATCTGCGCGGTAGCCGAACTTGCGGCGGCAGACGGGCCTGTGGCAGTTATCGGCATCGATATCCCGATCGGGCTGGCGGACATCACCCTGCGACAGGCGGACCTGCTGGCCAGGAAGGCCGCGGGGCCGCGCTGGGCGTCGGTGTTCGTCACGCCAGTTCGACCGGCGCTTGCGCTCCAAACGTACGAACAGGCTTCGGCGTTGAACCGGCGGCTGACCGGCAGCGGCATATCGCGCCAGGCATTCAACCTCCGGGACAAGATCCTTCAGGTGGATGCGTGGCTGTCCCGTGCGCCGTGCCCGGTCGTCGAGGTGCACCCCGAGCTCACGTTCGCCGAGCTAGCAGGCGCGCCGCTGCGCGACAGCAAGTCGACCTGGGCTGGAGCTGTCCGCCGAAGGCAGCTGCTGGCAAGCGCTCGCATCGAGCTGTCGGGCGACCTTGGGCTGTCCGGCAGGCAGGCCGGGGTTGACGACGTGCTCGACGCGGGCGCGGTGGCCTGGACCGCGAGCCGCGTCGCGCGTGGCACGGCTCGGCAGGTACCCGACCCGCCGGAACGGTTCAGCGACGGCATCGCGTGCGCGATCTGGACCTGACCGCCGCGCGTCGCGACGTCCTGGCCCGGCTGCCGCGACGCCCGCAGCTCGCCCACGGCGACGCCCTGGCGCACCGGAACGCGCTTGCCGCGCCTGCACGCCAGCTGCAAGGATCCGCCGCATGCCTGCTCACCTGATCCGAGCTGACGACCTGTACCAAGGTGCGCCCTATGCCTACGCCTCGATCGCAGCGCCGGGAAGCCTGATCTTCACAGCGGGTGCGTGCCCGATCGACGCCGACGGCAACGTTACGGCGCCCGGCGACTACGTCCGGCAGGCCGAGCACGCGATGGCCAACCTGGTCTCGGCGCTCTCCGCGGCGGGCGCCGCCCTGGCCGACGTGCTCAAGACGACGGTGTATGTGGCCTCCGCTGACAAGGCCGATCTGTACGCCGTCTGGCAGATCGTCGCCGCGGCACTCGGCGAGCATGACGCGCCCAGCACGCTACTCGGCGTCACTGTGCTTGGCTACTCAGGTCAGCTTGTCGAAATCGAGGCTGTTGCGCTCGCTGGCCAGCAGGCCCCCGCAGCAGAGGTCTGACGACGGCCACGGTCTCATCCAGATCGCGCCTACTCTCTGCGGTCCAGGTGACGGCAGCCCGGTGATGCCGCATATTCAGATCACCCAATTTCGGGGACTCGGCAGGCCTCAGGTGCCGACGATAGGGGTGCGGATATAGTTAGTGGTTCGACATTTCCGTCCAAGCAGCCTCTCGTCTTGGCAAGCGGAGCGACCGCCCGGAGGCTGATTTCATGAGTAAAGCGACCATCCTGGCGGTCGACGATGACCCCATGGTCTCTGCGGCGATCAGCCGTGACTTGCGCCGCCGCTACAGCGCCGACTACCGAGTGGTGCGTGCGACATCGGGGGCCGAGGCGCTGGAGGTGCTCGCCAAGCTGGCCTTGAGGAGCCAGGACGTGGCGCTGATCGTCGCTGACCAGCGGATGCCGCAGATGACCGGCATCGAGATGCTGGAGCAGGCGCGTACCCATGCGCCGGGCGCGAAATACGTACTACTCACGGCGTATGCCGATACGGACGTCGCCATCAAGGCGATCAATGACATCGGCCTCGACTATTACCTGCTGAAGCCATGGGATCCGCCCGAGGATCGTTTGTTTCCAGTCCTCGACGACCTGCTGGACGATTGGCGTCAAGCGAACCCGGAGCACACATCCGATGTCCGGGTCGTCGGACATCGCTGGTCTGACCGCAGTAACGACATCAAGCTGTTCCTGGCCCGCAACTACGTGCCCTATCGATGGTACGACGTCGAGCGCGACGCGGAGGCCCGCCGCCTGCGTGATCTCGCCCATGCGGCCGAGACCGACTTGCCCCTTGTTCTCATTCCGGACGGCGACTCGCTCCGCGCGCCGACGGTGCTTGATGTCGCCGGCGCGCTCGGGTTGCGCACCACCGCCGGCCAGCCGCTATACGACGTGTGTATTGTCGGCGGCGGCCCCGCCGGTCTGGCCGCCGCGGTGTATGCCGCGTCGGAGGGCCTGAGCACCGTCATCGTGGAGCGTGAGGCACCAGGCGGTCAGGCGGGTCAGAGCGCGTCGATTGAGAACTACCTCGGTTTCCCGAAAGGGCTGACGGGCGCCGATCTCGCCCGTCGGGCGATCGCCCAGGCGTCGCGTTTCGGTGCTGAGATGGTCCTGGCGCGCGATGTCGTCAGCTTTGAATCCCGAGGCCCAGTGCGTGCCGTAGTCCTCGAAGGGTCCGGCGAGATCGAGGCGCGGGCGCTGATCGTGGCGACGGGCGTCTCCTACCGGAAGATCGACGCTGCCGGGCTCGACGAACTCGCAGGCCGGGGTGTGTACTACGGCGCGACTGCCAGCGAGGCCAGCGATTGCCAGGGCGACGATGTCTACATCGTCGGCGCCGCCAACTCGGCGGGTCAGGCAGCGCTTAACCTGTCCCGCTTTGCCAAGCGAGTCGTGCTGGTGGTCCGGGCTGCGACGCTCGCAGTCACGATGTCCAGCTACCTGATCGAGCGGATCACCTCGAGGCCCAACATCGAGGTGCGGTTTCGCAGCGAGGTGGCGGCCGTTCACGGCGACGGCCACCTCGAGACGCTCACGCTCGCCGACAGGGATTCCGGCGCGACGGAGGAGCTGCCCTCAAGCTGGCTCTTTGTCTTCATCGGCGCCTCGCCGCGCACCGAATGGCTCGGCCCCGATGTCGTCCGGGACGACAAGGGGTTCGTCATCACCGGGCAAGACCTCCTTGGAACTCCCCACGCTGGCCGGTGGCCGCTCGCACGTGCGCCCTTCGCCCTCGAGACCAGCGTGCCCGGCGTGTTCGCCGCTGGCGATGTCCGGCTCGACTCGATGAAGCGGGTCGCGTCGGCCGTCGGCGAGGGCTCGATGTCGGTATACCTCGTGCACCGTTACTTGGCGACGGTCTGATGCAGGCCGGCGAGCTCCGGGCTCTGAGTTTGTTCGATGGCCTGACCGATGGCCAGCTCGCCGACTTGGCTGCGGGCAGTATCGAGATCCGCATCGAGCCAGGTGTCGTCCTGTTCGGCGAAGGTGAACACGCAGACTTCTGGTGGGTCCTCCTCGACGGGGCCATCGATCTGCTGCGCCACATCGGCGGTGAGGACACCGTGGTCGGAAGGATGGATGTCCCAGGCCGGTGGGCGGGCGGCTTCCGGGCCTGGGACGAGCACGGCGTATATCTTGCGACGGGCCGCGGCGCGGTCCAGGGTCGGGTGCTGCGTCTACCGGCCGAAGTGTTGCGGCAGCGGGTCAGCGACTGGTTTCCGTTCGGCCGGCATCTGATCGAGGGTTTGTACCGCACGGCCCGCTCAATCGAGTCGACCGCACGCCAGCGCGAGTCCCTGGTCACACTCGGCACGCTTGCAGCCGGCCTCGCGCATGAGATCAACAACCCGGCAGCCGCCGCGACCAGGGCGGTCGACGCCCTCGAGGAGGCTTGCCAGACGCTGCTGTCATCGCTGACCCGGCTCGCTCATGGCGAAATCTCAGCCCGGCAGTTCGCTGCGCTTGACGCGCTACGCCGCGAGATCGAGCCCCAGGCCTTGGTCCACGATCCACTCGGCCTGGCCGATCACGAGGAAGTCCTCTCGTCGTGGCTAAGCCGCCACGGCATCGTTCGCGAGTGGATGATCGCCCCGCCTCTCGCCGTCGCGGGCGTCGATGTCGCCTGGTGCGAGCGCGCGGCAAGCCTGCTCGAAGGGGCAGCCCTGGAGCCGGGGCTGGAGTGGGTGGCGAGCACCCTGTCTGCCGCAACACTGCTGTCAGAAATCAAGGAATCGACCCGGCGCATCTCCGAGCTTGTTTCCGCCATTAAGTCGTACTCGCAGATGGACCGCGCGTCGATGCAGCACATCGACGTGACCGAAGGCCTCGAAAGCACCCTGGTCATGCTCGGATACAAGCTCCGCGAGGGCGTGGCAGTGGTGCGTGAGTACGGCGCGGACGTTCCCAGGATCGACGCGCACGCCGGCGAGCTCAACCAGGTCTGGACCAACCTCATCGACAACGCCGTCGACGCAATGGGCGGCGCGGGCACGCTGCGGCTTACGACACGAGCTGAGCACGACGCCATCGTCATCGAGGTCGGCGACACCGGCCCGGGCATGCCGCCAGAAGTGGCGGCCCGCGCGTTCGAGGCTTTCTACACGACCAAGGAGGCGGGCAAGGGCACGGGGCTCGGCCTCGACATCGCCCAGCGCATCGTCGTCGAGCGCCACGGAGGCACCATCACCATCGACTCCCAACCAGGAGAGACCGTGCTGCGAGTGTGCATTCCCGTACGACCCGCAGGACCGCCTCGCCAGGATCAGCCGTAGTAACCGGCCAATGCGTCAGCATGCCTACCGCGGCCTCGATGCTAACGCCCTCATGAACAATCAGCCTCCGCACTCATAAGGATCGATCAGCGCTCTCCAACAGGCCTGGGCTGAACGCCCGCCGGTAAGCGCCGATCGGCGGTTACTTGCGCGCGGCTCCTGCGCGGCATCTCGGCGACCGAGACGGGGTAGAGCGGTCACGTCGCGCGACGCTAGAACCCAGGCCCGCGAGAAAGAACGACCCCGTTGCAAACGCTGAATGGCGTGAGCGTGCTCGGCTATTCGAACCAGCTTGTCGAGATCGAGGCAGTCGCGCTCGCTAGCCAGCAGGCCCCCGCAGCCTCCGAGTCGGCCCTTGAGACTTAGCCGACGTAGAGTGTCACGGTCCCGCGCGGTCACGAGCCGCTACGGGCAAATACATCTCGCAAGCCCTCCTCGGCCTCGCGGTGCTGGAAGCCACAATGTAGGCACCGGCCAGTCGGCGGCTGGGTCTCAGCCGGCTCTCTGATTCGGTCGTCAACCTGCACTGACGCGCAACGAGCTTGGCGGTGCGGCCGAACATCCAATCCGGCGCCGGATTTGAGCTGAGCTTCGGGCGCCCGACGGGGGAGCGTCTATCTTGACCTGCGGACTCCACGGCCTACCGCGGCGGGGCATTCAGCAGGAAGGCTTTCATTGTCTCGCGGCCTTGGCTCCGGTCACCAAGCGCTCCCGGTCGAACATCCGAGCGACGATCCGCGATGCACGAACATCGATCAGCAGCAACCCGACAGCGAAAATGATTGCTATAAGGAATGTCGGACGGATCACCCCGACCGCCAGCAGCACGAAGACGCCAATGAGCGGGACGCTCGCCAGCATCCCCAGTTGCTGAGCCACCCGGATTTCGCTCGCCCTGACGGAGATCGCCATTCCGACCACGATGGACCAGCCCGCCAACAGGGGCGTGAAAAGAAAAAGTGCCAGCAGGATCGGGCCCTGATGAAACAGCGCCGAGGCGACGACAGAATTCGCGAACAGCCGGACGGCGGCGAGAAAGAGCCCGAACACCGCGTAGGACAACACAACGGTGGGGACCATGATGGCTGCTGCCTTGCCCAAAATGAACTCTTGTCTGCGAATGGGTGTGGTGAGCAAGGGCTCGAGCGTCCCCTGTTCCCGTTCGCCGACGACGGAGTACGCGGCGAGCGTGGACGGCATGATGACCGGAATGATCAGAAAGAATATGAGGGAAATGCTGACCGTCTTATCCAAAGCTGAACTCGCTGCGGATGCTGAGGTAAGGAAAATGGTGAGGACCGGATTGAGAAGAAAGATGCATGGCAGGATTGACATGGTCACGACGATTGACCGTTTGCGGCGGTAGTCCCGCAGCTCCTTGCGGATCACGGCCCGGATACGGACGGCGTCGAGCCCCATCATCGTCTGCTAGCCTCCACGTCCTCGTCGATAAGCTCGAGGTACACGTCTTCGAGCGAATGCTGCGCTTCGCCGATGGACAGGACGTCGGCGCCCGCGCCGACGAGCCCCCGTGTCACCTCGGGAGCGGCAACCCTCGGATCGGACACCGACAGCACATAGGACCCCGGAGCATCAGCGCGCCAGCCCTCCACCGCCGGGATGTCGGAGAAGACCTGGTCGGGGTCGCGCAGCGGCAACACCGTCTTGACCACCAGCGCACTGGTGAACATCTGCGCTCGCAGGTCCTGCGGTCGGCCGACGGTCCGCAGTGTCGTGTTCAAGATGGCGACTCGGTCGCAGAGCTTCTCGGCTTCCTGGAGCCGGTGGGTAGTGAGGAAGATCGTCACGCCCTTGCGCCGGAGCTCGTCGATCAGATGGTGGACCTCGAGGGCGGCCACCGGATCGAGGCCTGACGTGGGCTCGTCGAGGAACAGGATGGCCGGGTCGCTCAGCAGCGCCCGCGCCAGTGCCACCCGCTGGCGCAGCCCCTTGGACAGGCCGCCACAGAGGTCGTCTGCGCGCTGCACGAGGTTAACGGCCTCCAACGCGTCCCTGATCCGCGGGCCGGCCCGACGCAGACCATAGAGACCGGCGAAGTACTCCAGGTTCTCGGTCACGGTCAGGCGCCAGTAGAGACCGGGCGATTCGGGCATGATCGAGATGCGTTTGCGGATGTCCGACCCGTTCTCCGCGTTGAGTGGGATCCCGGCCACGATGGCTGCGCCCGAGGTCGCGGCGATCAACGTGCCGAGCGTGCGCACAGTCGTGGTTTTGCCTGCGCCGTTGGGGCCTAGGAACCCGAACACCTCGCCGTAGGCCACTTGGAAAGAGACGTCGGAGAAGGCGGTCCGCTCTCCGAAGCGCTTGGTCAGCCCGTTGACGACTAAGGCGGTCTGGTCCGTCGTGACCCCGAGCACCGGTGAGCCGTCGATCGCCTCAGTTCGAGCACCCGATCGAGGAGCATTGGGTTCTAGCGGCGTTCCGTCGGCGGCTTCGAAATTAGCCGGACCGTTCGGCAGCTTCAATCGAGGCTCCTAGGAGCGGAAATGCGTTCGTCACGTAGCACTCGTCACACTATCCCTTGCCACCCATCTTGGACGTTGCGGCGTTCGGGTATTGGTTCAGATGCTAAGTGCCTCTCAAGAACTCATGCCGTCGTCGTGCGAGTGCCCGACTTGGCCATGCCCCTCTGCGGAACCCACTCGGCAACGGTCGGTCAGCGGCCTGAGCGCGCATCGAAGTGGTGATGCCATCATGAATAAATCGCGCAATCCGAGTCGGTCGGGCAGGTCCGGACAGATCAAGCTCAGCCGGCGGTTGCGCGCATAGCTAGCCGCTAGGAGGAAGGGCACACCGTGGCCGCACGCCAGAGCCGCAGGCCGAGGACTGCACCGCCGGCTGCCGATGAAAAGGCGAGCGCACCAGACAAGAAACAGGCGCCGACCATTGCGCCAGACTTGCTCGTGATCATGCCGCTGAAAGACTTTAGATGCGCGATCTGCAGTGGCAGCGGCAGCTTCCTCGTCATGGATGACCTGGGCGCTCTGTGCCTGACGTGTGCAGACCTCGACCATCTGATATTCGTGCCCGCGGGCAACGCGGCACTGTCCAGACGCGCGCGGACTCACAGCGCACTAGCTGCCGTGGTGGTGCGCTACAGCCGGTCTCGCGGCCGGTACGAGCGGCAGGGCATCCTGGTCGAGGAGGCGGCTCTGCAGCTCGCCGAGGAACAGTGCCTCGCCGACGCCGATGCACGGCTACGCCGTCGTCAGCGCGATGCCGAGCGCCGGTCCATCCAGGATCTTGACCTCCAGGGCAGGCTGGCCAACCAGATCAGGCAGATGTACCCCGGCTGCCCGGCCGGCAGAGCAGAGGCGATCGCCAGGCACGCTGCGACCAGGGGCAGCGGACGCATAGGCCGGTCGGCCGCCGGGCGTGCCCTGCAGCCTGACGCGGTCAGGCTTGCCGTTGTCGCATCGGTCCGGCACGAGGACACCCGCTACGACGAGCTGCTCATGGCCGGAGTTCCCCGGCAGCAGGCGCGAGACCGCGTCCTGGCGAGCATCGACTCAGTTCTCTCCCGCTGGCAGCGCCGCTAGCCCTCGCCGCCCCTAGCGTTCCGGAATCTGCACTGCAGAGGTCACCGACGTGCAAGTGTTCGCGGCCAGCCCGTCGCGAGCTGGACTCAGCGGTGAACGTCGCGCCGCGCGCCGGGGAGCTCAGCCCGCCGCGTGAGCGTCCTACCGCGGGCGGCGACGCCGCAGGCGATCGAGCACGCGCCGGAGGAGCGACGTACGCCCAGCCAGCCGCGCCGCCGCGGCTGCTTCGGCCTTTGCGGTGAAGATCTCCGCCTTCCGCCTAGCCTCCCCGCTCACACCGGGGTCATTACCGAACGACATTCTCTGCTCCCGCATTGGGCGGCCTGGCCGTACGGCGAATATGAATCACCAGAATCGCTCCTGGCTATGCTTGTCGGTTTCCGTGCTAGGGACTCATCGGGTAACCGGGGGACCCGGCCATCCGCCGGATGCAGTACAGCCTGCTGTCTCGGCCGGCGGGGATCTGCCAGCCGGCTGAATGCTATCATGGGATATCACTTGGAGGTCTGCATGACTGACGTGCTGATCCGTGACGTGCCCGACGACGTAATCGCGGCCGTCGATGCCCGCGCCGCGCGCCTAGGCCTGTCCCGCAGCGAATACGTGCGTCGCCGCCTCGCACAGGACGCATCTGCTCCCGGATCATCGGTGAGCGCCCGGGACCTAGATCGGTTCGCTGAGATGTTCGGCGACCTTGCCGATCCCGATGTCATGTCCGGGGCCTGGCGGTGACGACCTGGCTCATCGACAAGTCGGCTCTGGTCAGGCTGGCCGCAAGCGCGGACGCAGCGGAATGGGCCGAGAGGATCGACCGCAGCATGATCCGGATCACAACAGTGACCCGGTTGGAAGTCGGGTATTCCGCGCGGTCTGGCCCGGACCTGCGCGCGGGCCTGCGGCAAGCACCGCTCGCGGCGATGCCTGTGGAATACCTGACTCCGGCGATCGAGGACCGCGCGTTCGAGGTGCTTACCCTGCTCGCCGACCGCGGCCAACACCGGGCTCCGTCGATCCCCGACCTCATCATCGCCGCGACCGCCGAACTCGCGGGACTGACTATCCTGCACGTGGACAAAGATTTCGAGGTCATCGCCGATATCACCGGCCAGCCCCTCGAACGCCTCAAACTCAGCTGACCCCCTCAGGGCCGCTACTCCCTGCGATGCATGAGCGGACGGGTCCTTCGGTCCGATCCGGCGAGCCCGCGCCAGGATCAATCCAGCGCTGGACCTTGTCGCCGTGGCCCCGTCGTGGATCTTCGATTCAGCACGGCCAGTCACGGTCGTAGATCGCGGTGCAGCATGGCGCCGTACCGAACTTCTGAAACACTTCTAAACGGCTTGCGGTCCGCGCTAGGGGCCCGCCATCATGCGGGCGCTCGGAGCCCGCGATGGACGGCCACAGCCCGCATAGCCTCGCCGAAATGGAGTTCAGCATGGCCAGATATGCAAGAAGTCCGGTCTTTCGCACGACGGTCACGTCACTCCTGTTGATATCTGCTTTCGTGGCAGTGGGCGCTCTGCCAGGCTCTGCGATCGCCGGGACGGGATCATGTCCACGCGGCCGGGCCGCAGTCATTGATGTCACGTATGTCGTTTTCCATGCCGACGGCAGCAGCAACGACGTGAGCAAGCTCCAGCGAAATGTACGTCTCGGCGACACGGTCAACGCACTCTTCAACGTCCCCACGTTGCCGGCGGGCTGTTCGCAGGTCGAGCTGTCGCTGGCCTCCTATTCGTCGACCGGGCGCCCCGCCGGTCAGAGACTGTTCTCCTCGCAAACGCTCGAGTTCGTGCCCGGCGGCCGGTACGAGATGAGCGCCACGATCGCGCCACCGCCGTCGCTCGGGGCATCTTGCGTGTACTTCAGGCTCGTTTTCGCTTCTGGCGCTGTGCTGACCCGGCCGCATTACGGGCCAGACCTGATTGCGTCGGCCAGGAACGCAGGACGTGGCGGCGCCGGGGTGACAAACCATTTCCCGCTGACCGGCAGGTGGTTGTCGGAGTCCACGACGTAACTCGGCTGTGCTGCTGCGCGGTAGTCCAGGTCCGCCCTGCTGAATTAGCCGCCCGCGCAGACCTGCGGCCAGGCGTGCACGGCCCACGTTGACACAAGCTGAGCGATGCCGCCGGGCTGGCTCCGTCAGCTCGGCGCAGTAGCCGTCAGGTCGTCGTTCCTGCCCGCGGCCAGCCGCTGCCACTGCGCACTCGGGCGTCCTTCGGTGCGGAACTGATCACCGTTGTTCGCCCAGTGCTGCGGCCAGTTCGCCGGCGAGTCCTCGAAGGTCTCCTGGCGGCCATAGATCGTCATGTCGAGCAGCCCGTATGCCGGTGCCATGACCTCGGGACCGCGGCCGGAGGCCCAGTAGGTCTCGAACACCCGGTCACCGTCACGCAGGTAGCACACGATCATGCCGAACCAGCGCCCGGCCAGCAATGCGTCGGCGGATTCCTGCGCCGAGTACCACGGCATGTCCCAGCCCATGAAGCGCCGATAAGCGGCGGCCTCCTCGTAGGGCCCCTGGGAAAAGGTCGCGTAGGTGACGTCGCGCGCGTGGAGGTAGGACAGCTCGCTGACCTGCCCGTTGAAGAACGTGCAGCCTTCGCATTGATCCTTGGCGGGCTGGCCGGTGTGCCACATGTGGAAGTAAACGATTAGCTGGCGGCGGCCCTCGAAAACGTCCGCCAGCGGGACCCGGCCCCTCTCGCCGATCAGCGGAATCGACGGATCCACTTCCACCATCGGCAGCCTGCGCCGGGCTGCCGCGATCGCGTCACCCTCGCGGGTGTGCGCCTTCTCCCTGACCAGAAGAAGATCGAGCTGGGCCTGCCAGGTCGCGCGGTCCGTCACCGCTGGCAGTAGCGCGTCCGCGGTTGCCTCCCCCGTCATCCTTAGCTTCTCCGGTCGCTCGTTCACCGTTGCCTCCTTCACCACGCCGTCAGTGCCGACTCCCGCGAGATTAGCGAGAGCACCACTACAACGACGAAGTACCGGGCGGATTCTGGACAGCGATGCTTGACAGGCTGGTCACGGCAACGCGTGCCGCCAACTTAGCTGAGCACCGCCAAGGCCGGGGCGACCGTCTCCAGCTGGTTCATAGCCGCCTCGAAGTCGCTGCCGTCCACCAGGAACGTCACGTGATCGGCACCGGCGGCCAGGTGCGCGCGCACGGTCTCCGCGACCGCGTCCGGATCGCCATGCGCCACCATCGCGTCCACCAGCCTGTCGCTAACCGACTCGATGTCGTTGGCGGCGTACCCGAGCTTCGCGAGCAGTGCTGCCCGTGATGCGGGCTGACCCGGTGCGCCCGCCAGGCGGGCTCGCGCTGCCGCCTGCGTCTCCGAGCGGCTAGCGCCGGCGACGAGCGCGACGCCGATGACCAGGAGCTTGTCCGGCCCGAGTACCTGCCGGGCGCGTGCGGTGTACTCGGGCGGCAACCCGGCCGGGATCGCCCCGTCAGCGATCTCGGCGGCGAGATCCAGCATCCGCAGGCCGTTCGCCGCGATGATCCTCGGGTAACCGGCGTCCGGGGCCGGTGTCATCCCGCGCGCATCCAGCCGCTCGAAGTAGTTGCGCATCGCGGCGCGCGGCCGGCCGAACTCCTGGCCTACCGCGGCAGCCTGGTGCGGATAGCCGACGCCGAGCCCCACCACTAGTCGCTCCGGATAAGCCGCGGCCAGCAGCGCCGCGCCGCCGTGCAGAGTCTGAGGCGCGCGCGCCCAGATGTTGGCGATCCCAGTACCAAATGCCAGCCGGTCCGTCGCCGCCATCAGGATCCCGAGCTGGGCGAGCACGTCCTTGCCGCCGATGCCCTCGTTGGCCCAGGCGGCACCAAAGCCAGCCTGCTCCAGCCGCCGGGCCGCATCACGCTGTCGGCCGATGTCGAGCGCAGCGGTAGACGAAGCCGGCAGGTACGCGCCCACCGACCCCAAGGCTCGCCGGGCCGCGGCAACAGTGCTCGCTGTATCCATCAAGATCCTCTCCGTCCAGGCTCGGAGGCCGAGCCGAGCCCACGAGCCGGCTTAAGCGCGAACCGCCGGCCGCCATTCCGCCAGCCCGGCCCACGCGGCCGCATACATGCCTCCGTGCCGCCGCGGCGCCTGCGTCTTCGGCGATCTTCCGCCGCTGGCACCTGGGCCTGATCGCCGTCGCGCTGGCAGCGAGGATCGGCTAGCCGCCTGATCTACTGCCACTCGACTTGCTGTCGCTCGACTTACCGGCGCTGGGCTTCGCGGCACTGGACCTAGTAGCGCTCGCCGAAGTGGCGCTCGGCTTGGCGCCACCGGCCGGTGGCCGGCCAGGCCCCCGCATCTGGCCGACATTGCGCGGCTGCCGCCCGGCCTCGGCGAGCGCGCGGCGCAACAGGAACTCGATCTGGGCGTTCGTGCTCCGCAGCTCGTCGTTTGCCCATTTGGCCAGCGCGTCATGGACAGCGGGATCCAGCCGCAGCAGGATGCCCTTCCGCTCGGTCACGGCGATACCGTGCTTGCCGTCACTGATACAGGGAGCCGGTGTTGACGACTTGCTGGGTAGCCTGCTCGCTGCATAGGACCACAAGCAAGTTGGAGACCATCGCGGCCTTGCGCTCCTCGTCTAGCTCGACGACGCCTTCTTCCTCAAGCCGCTCCAGTGCCATGCGGACCATGCCGACGGCGCCCTCGACGATGACCTTCCGGGCTCCCACTACCGCGCTCGCCTGCTGCGTGCGCAGCATCGCCTGGGCGATCTCGGCCGCATACGACAGCCGGGTAAGGCGGGACTCGATGATGTGGACGCCAGCCGACTTGACTCGGTCCGTCAGCTCCGCCGAGAGCCGTTGCGTGATCTCCTCGGCGTTGTCGCGCAGCGAAAGCGCGCCGCTACCGCGGCTGTCGTACGGATAACTGGATGCAATGTGCCGGACAGCGGTCTCGGTCTGGATGGCCACGAACTGCACGTAGTCGTCAACCGAGTAGACGGCGTTGGCGGTGTCACGGACCTGCCAGACGACCACGGCAGCGATCTCGATCGGGTTGCCGTCCGCGTCGTTGACCTTGGCCTGGGCCGACTCCTGATTGCGGATCCGGGTGGAGACCTTGATGCGCTCGGTGAACGGGTTGACCCACTGGAGTCCTGACTCGCGGATGGTGCCCCGGTACCGGCCGAACAGCTGGACGACGCGGGCCTGGCCAGGCACGACGGCCGTCAGGCCGCGCAGCGCCAGCACCCCGGCGAGGAACACGACGACGTCGATGATCGCCACCGTGATGGCGAGCGGATGACTGAGATGTCCGGCGAGCAGGGCCAGCGCCACCCCGCCCAGCAGAATGACGATGCCCACCACCAGCATCCGCAGGCCGGAAGTAGACCGGGCCGGGTGCTCGTTGACCGGCAGACCCGGGGACTGATTAGCTTCCGCGACGAGAACCTCTGCCGCCATGTGACCCACCTCCACTTGATGTGGTCGATACCACGCTTCTATCATACTGATATCAGATTAAATAGCAAGAGGGCGAGGCTGAAGGTCCGGCGGGCATGGAAGTCGACCGGACTTGAGACTGCGGTCAGGCGGCCGCTGGCGATGGGGCGCTCTGGTAGACATAGGGACATGGCAGGGAACGAAGAGTCAGAGGCTTCCGCCCGCCCCAAGGCGCGCGATCTGAACGAGCTGATCAGGTATGTCATGTGGTCGGTGTTCCGCGTCGACGGGCCCGACGCGATCGACGCCGCGGCGGCTGGCCGGGGACGAGCCGGCCTAGCCGACGAGGTATCCGAGCTGTGCCAGCAGGCCGCGGGCAAAGGGATCGTGACCCGTGGCTGCTATGACATCCAGGGCATGCGCGCCGACGCCGACTACATGTTCTGGTGGGTTGCGCCGACAGCCGATGACCTCCAGGAGATGTACGCCCGGTTCCGCCGCACCGCGCTTGGCCGGGCCAGCGAGCCCGTGTGGTCGGCCATGGCCCTGCACCGCCCGGCCGAGTTCAACAAGGGCCATATCCCGGCTTTCCTGGCGGGCGAGGAGCCGAAAAACTACGTCAGCGTCTACCCCTTCGTGCGGTCTTACGAGTGGTATCTCCTCGAGGATGCCGAGCGGCGGGAACTGCTGGCCGAGCACGGCATCATGGCGCGGGAATACCCGGACGTTCGGGCCAACACCGTGGCCTGCTTCTCGCTGAACGACTACGAGTGGATGCTGGCTTTCGAGGCGGATGAGCTGCACCGGATCGTCGACCTCATGCGGCATCTGCGCGGTGCACGGGCCCGGCGGCATACCAGAGTAGAGATCCCGTTCTTCACCGGCCGCCGCAAGCCCATCGACGAGCTGGTCGCGTCGCTGCCGTGACGGTCCGATCGTGAGCCGGCTTCCGTGAAGGTCTTGTTCGGCCGCGAGCAGATTAGCGCCGACCTAGCGTGGAGCCAGCTCGCCGAGCACCTGCCCGGTTGGGAGCTTGCCTGCTGCCCACCGAACAAGCTCGCTGACAATCTCGACGGCGTTGACGTCATCTGCCCGTTCGGCGCCCGGATCGGCGCGCCGATTATCGCGGCCGGGTCGTTCGGGCTCGTGCATCAGTTCGGCGTGGGCCTGGACGGCGTGGACGTGGCGACGGCTACCGAGCTCGGCGTTCTCGTCGCGCGGGTGCCAGGCGACGCGGGCGGCAACGCCGACAGCTGCGCTGAGCTTGCGGTGCTGCATCTCCTGGCACTGGCGCGCCGGCTGAGACGAGTCGCGCACGGTGCTGATGGAGCGGCGCTGGCCAGATCGCCCGGTCGGGCAATCGCTGCTGGACGCGACCGTGCTCATCGTCGGCCTTGGCGCTATCGGCGTCGCGCTCGCCCGCCGCCTCGGGCCGTTCGGGCCGCGCCTGCTCGGCGTTCGGGCGCGGCCCGGGCTTGGCGGGCCGCCGGAGGTCGAGCTGGTCGGTGGCGCCGGACCAGCTGCCGGGGCTGCTGGCACAGGCCGACGCCGTCATATGCTGCGCTCTCTTGCATGACGGGAACGGGGAGATGTTCGGTGCGCCCGAGTTCGCGGCGATGAAGCCGGGCGCGCTGTTCGTGAACGTAGCCCGCGGCGGTCTGGTCGACGAGGCCGCGCTGCTGGCGGCGCTGGACTCAGGCCAGGTCGGCGGCGCAGGCCTGGACGTGCTCGCCCGCGAGCCAGCTGACCCGGAGGCGCCGCTCGTGCGCCACCCGCACGTCATTGCCACGCCGCATGTTGGCTGGCACACCGGATACATGTTCCGGCAGACGAGCGAGGTCTTCGCTGCGAACCTGCTCAGATACGGCCGCGGCGAGCAGCCGCTGTGGACGGTGAACGAGCCCGCCTTCCGCCGGAAGCAGCCGCCGCGTCAGCCTGGGTGACGTTCGCGGCGCGAGACCGTTCAGGCCACGGCAACGCTGTTGTCAGCGGTCTCGATGTCCTTGAAGAAGCGACGGTGGACGCGGAGGGTTTCCGCACCGGCAGGAATCTGGTGCCAGAGTCCCGTGCCCGGACCGAGCCGGGTCGACCGCGGCAGCTCCATGACCACGCCGCGAGCTTTGCTCATGGTGACCTTGCCAGCATCGAGCACAAGGATCCGAGTCGGGGTAACAGCCAGGATCCGGTACTTGTTGAGGCCGAGGAAGACCAGCCAGCCGGTCAGCGCGGCCACCCACTGGCTCGCGGTCTGGGCCCCGATAACTGCCTGAAGCGGCTCGTCAGGCTGAAGGTACTGAGCGGCTGAGCTTCGCATGTTGTCGCGGATTGCCACGTTGTCTCTCCATGTCATCAAGAACGGTGCCGCGGGAGATCATACGCGTCAACTAGCGGAACACTTGGGTTTGTGACAATAGTCCGTGTCGTAACAGCTAACGGCTCTTGCGCAGGAACTCGGTCACGCGTCCCAGCGACCACGCGTTAATGACGTCATCGACGGTCAGCCAGCCGCGCTGCGCGGTCGCGACGCCGTACTGCAGGTAACCAAGGTCACGCAGCGAGTGGGCGTCGCTGTCGATTGCGAACTTCACGCCGGCATCGCGGGCCGCTCTGATGTGCGCCGACGGCAGGTCCAGGCGGGCGGGGTGCGCGTTGACCTCCAGCGCGGTGCCGGTCCGCGCGCACGCCCGGAACAGCTCCTGCAGGTCTACATCGACCGGCGGCCGCCTTCCGATCTTGCGGGTCAGCGGGTGCCCGATGACGTTGACGTACGGATTCTCGCAGGCGGCGATGAACCGCCTCGTCATCTCCCGGCGCGGCAGGTCGAAATGCGAGTGCACTGACGCCACGCAGATGTCGAATCCAGCCAGGAAGTCCGCGGGCCAGTCGACGCTGCCGTCGGGAGCGATGTTCAGCTCGGTGCCGTGCAGCAGCGTCATCGGCTTATCGCCGCCGGGCTGGGCGGCCAGCCCACGGCCGAGGTCGTGGACTTGCTCGCGCTGGGCGAGCATCTTCTCGTCGGTCATCCGCTGCATCACGAGGTTTGGCGCGTGATCGGTGATCGCGTAGTACTCGTAGCCGCGCGCGGCCGCCGCGGTCACCATGTCGACCAGCGTTGCAGCGCCGTCGGTGAGGTTGGTGTGGGTGTGCAGGTCGCCCCGCACGTCTGACTCCTCGACCAGCACGGGCAGCTCCCCGCGCCGGGCCGCGGCTATCTCCCCGGTGTCCTCCCGCAGCACCGGCGGGATCCAGGCGAGGCCGAGGCGCTCGTACACCTCCTCCTCCGTACGGGAGACGATGCACTCGCCCGACTCGAGCTCAAACAGGCCGTACTCCGACAGCTTGAGCTTCCGGCGCACGGCCAATTCGCGGAGCGCCACGTTGTGCTGCTGCGAGCCGGTGAAGTACTGCAGTGCCGCGCCCCAGCAATCCAGCGGCACGACACGCAGGTCGACCTGTAGGCCCGCAGTCGTCCTGATGGATGTCTTAGTCGGCCCTGACGCGATGACCTCGGCCGCTTCCGGCATCGCCGTCAGCGCCGCCATCAGCGGGGCGGTGTCGTGCGCTGTGGCCAGGATGTCGACGTCGCCAATCGACTCGGCGGCGCGGCGCAGCGATCCTGCCGCAGCGATACGCTCACAGCCGGGAACGGGGCCGACCGCGTCGATCACCGCCGCAGCGGTCTCGGCCGCGACGTTCAGGAGGACCCTGCCGCCGGCGGTCGTCAGCAGGTCCAGCCCGCGCAGTAGTTTCTCTCCGCTCTTCGGCCCGAATCCCTTGAGGTCGTTCAGCCGGCCGACCGCGATCGCCTCGCGAAGATCGTCGGGAGAGCTGATCGACAGCTCCCGGTACAGCTGCAGGGCGCGACGCGGCCCGAGCGCCGGGATCCTCGTGAGCTGCCTGACGCCGTCGGGTATGTCGGCACGGAGGTCTTTAAGCTCGGCGAACGCGCCAGTACTGAGGATCCCGGCGATCTTGGCCGCGATCGACTTGCCGACGCCAGGTATCCGCAGCAGCCCCGCTAGCGACAGATCGGCGACGTCCTCCGGATAGGCCGCAATTGCCCTGGCGGCCTTGGTGTAGACCCTAGCTCGGAAAGGGTCGCCGCCCGTCATGACCAGCAGCTCGGCGTACTCCTCGAGCACCGCGGCGGCTTGATCGTTTGCCTGAGGCATGAGAGCAATTCTGCCCGCTGTCGGCCTGGGCCAGGGACAGGCTCAGCCGCCTTGCTGCATCGCCTGCATGTTGGCCTGCATCGCGCTCAGCGTCACCGCGAGTTCGTCGGTCGGACTGAACTGTACGAACTCGCTGCCAGTCGCGGCCGCCGGCACATGGCCCGGCGACATGTAGTAGGCGTCACCGGCGCGGTAGACCTCCTCACGATCGGCATAAGTAACCGTCAGGGTGCCGGCGAACAGGTAGCCCCAGTGCGGGCACTGGCAGCTGTCGCCGGGAAGGCCCTTAAGCGCGGCCGCGAGCGAGTGCCCCTCGCGGATCGTGACGAACTCGGCGGTGTAGCCGTCTAGCTCGCCTTGGTGATCGACCGCGGGTCCGAAGTCCTCGACCTTAGGCGCGGTGTCCTTGGAGAATGCGGGCATTTTGTGTGCTCCTTCGCAGCTGACCTGCCGTTCTTCGACGGTAGCCAGCGGCCTGGGTCAGGAGCATGGGGCGGTTGCCCCATCTTTGGGCGGTCGGCTAGTCCGGATCGGGCAGCAGGCCGTAGCGCACCGCGAACAGGCTGGCACCCACCCGGCTCGAGGCGCCGATCTTCGTGTAAATGTGCTCGATGTGATTACGCGCTGTCTTCGGCGAGATGACGAGCCGGTCCGCAATCTGCCGGCTCGACAGTCCCCTCGCCACCAGCCGCAGCACATCTACCTCGCGGCCAGTCAGACCTGCGGGATGCTCGGCCCGGCGCGGTGACCTGTGGCCCGCGGCGGACAGCACGGATTCCACCACGTCGGCGGCGAGCCTGCCCGCCACTACGTCGGCCCTGAGCTCGGCGGCGGCGTGGTCGGCTGACAGGGCATCGCGGTATGGCCGTGGCTCACGCATGGACTGGTAGGCGTCGGCCGCACCCAGCACGCGGCCGGCGACCGAGATGGCGTTGCCCGACAGGCCATGGGGATAGCCCGAGCCGTCCATCCGCTCACGAAGCTGCACGGCAATGGCGCCGAGAGGCGCCAGCCAGCTGGACTGCTGAAGCATCCGCTCGGTCAGGTACGGGTGCATTCGCACCCGTTCGCGTTCGCCTGCGCCAAGCGGCCCTGGCTTATCCCAGATCGAGTTCGAGATGCCGAGCCTGCCAAGACCGCTTACGAGGCCGGCGCGGCGCACCTGCGCCACGCCTGCTGCGGGCATGCCTAGGCGGTGGCCCGCGGTGGCAACCAGCTCAGCCACGGCGTGGGCATGACCGAGCATGTACGGCGACTTCAGGTCGACGAAATTGGCTACGCCGAGGAGCACGGCGTCGAGCTGCTGGTCCGATAGCGTCCGGCTCAGCGCTGGCTCGGCGCTGATGACCGCGTCCCACGTGTCGGAACCACTGAGCTTGCCCAGGATCCCGGCCGGGTCAACGGCGATCAGGTCAGCGAGATCCGGGTCGAACTGCGAGCCGTGGCGCTTGCGGGCCAGCGCGACGGCCGCGTCCTCGCCGCCGATCCGGTGTGCCACTTCGATGTACTCGGCGATCTGGGCGAGGCGCGCCGCGAGCGGAATCGCGTCGGCGCGCAATCTGCCGGGCCAGCCGCGACCGTCCCAGCGCTCATAGGAGGCTGCGATCCCTGCCTGGACCTCCGCAGGCAGCCCGATCTCGCCAGCCAGCGACCCAGCGAGCTCCGCATGCCGGGCGATCATCCCGTCCAGCTCGCGGAAGCCTGACAGGGCGAATCCCAGCCCGACCTGGAACCTGTGCAGCGGGGCATGGCCGTGGCCGATGCGACGAAGGGACGCCGCGATCGCGGCGAAGCTGCGCTGTTCGTGGTCATACTTGCCGGCCTTGAGGTCAATGTCGTCGCCGAACCATTTCGCCTGTTCATGAGCGTCGGTGTGGCAGCCGATGTTGACGAGCAGGGACGTGTAGTACACGGTTGCCCGCGCGTCATCATCCAGGCCCATCCGGTCCGCGAGCCGCAGCGCGATGAGGCACTGCCGTAGCACGTGCTCCATCGGCTGGCCGAAGCCCAGGTCGATGCCGAGCGACAGAGCGGCGACAAGTTCGGCAAGCCGTACCTCTGATTGGTCCGCGCTCGCGGTTCGGCGGCTGGTTGCTGGTCCGCTCATGGGCTCGGCGATCCGGCTGGGCTGTTAGGGCCACGAACCTGCTTGAGCCGGAGCCGCGGTGTCTCGACGAGCGGCTTCTCGCCCAGGACTTGCCAGCCACGCGCGCGCTCGGCACGGAACGACGCCATAAGCGAGTATCTCGCAGCAACCCGTCCGAGCGGGCCCGCGGCGCGGCTGCCGTGTAAGTTTCCCGATGTGAGCCTGCCTGATGTGCACCTGTCGCGCGTCAGCCGGCCGTGACCCGCCCGCTGGAGAGCTATCAGGACGAGATCTACCTGACTGGCCTGACCGGAGCGGCGCCCGATCTTCCGACCGACCTCGGTCAGCTCGAGGAGGCGGCTCGCTCCGTCATGACACCGCGGGCGTTCGACTACGTGGCGGGAGCCGCAGGCTCTGGTGACTCAGCCAGAGAGAACCTGGCCGCGTTCGGACGATGGCGGATCGTGCCGCGGATGCTGACCGACGTGAGCACGCCGTCGTACAGCACGACGGTGCTCGGCGCTGACCTCGCGGTCCCCTTCCTGCTGGCGCCGGTCGGAGTCCTCGGCATCGCCCATCCGGACGCCGAGTCGGCCGTGGCGAGGGCGGCCGCGGCCGCCGGAGTGCCAATGGTTCTCAGTACTGCGGCGACGACCGCGATGGAGGACGTCGCCATCGCGAACGGCGACGGGCAGCGGTGGTATCAGTTGTACTGGCCCAAGGACAGGGCGGTGGCCGCGAGCTTCCTCGGCCGGGCGCAGGCGGCCGGGTACAGCGTCCTGGTGGTGACGCTCGACACTCGCATCCTGGCCTGGCGCCCGCGCGACCTGGACAACGCCTACCTGCCGTTCATCCAGGGCGTCGGCATTCAGAACTACCTCACTGACCCGGCGTTCCAGGCCGGGCTCACTAGCTCGGTCGACGACGACCCGGACTCGGCCGTGCTGCGGTACACGCAGATGTTCGGTGACCTGTCACTGACCTGGGACGACATACCGTTCCTGCGACAACACTGGAACGGCCCCATCGTCCTCAAGGGCATCCTGTCCGCGGCCGACGCCGTGCGCGCGGCCGAGGCCGGCGTGGACGGCATCATCGTGTCCAATCACGGCGGCCGCCAGCTTGATGGAGCGATCGCGGCTCTCGACGCCCTGCCCGCCGTGGCAGAGGCGGTCGGAGCCCGGCTGACCGTCCTGTTCGACAGCGGTATTCGCGGCGGTGCCGACATGCTCAAGGCCCTCGCCCTCGGCGCGCAGGCCGTCCTCATCGGCCGCACCTACGTCTACGGTCTGGCGCTAGGCGGCGAGGCCGGGGTCCGGCATGTGCTCCGGTCGCTGCGAACGGACTTCGAGCTCACCATGCGGCTCGCTGGCCTGGCCCGGCTCAGCGAGGTCGGGCCGGAGTGCCTGCAGCGACGGCCATAACACTGCGACCCCGGAGGGGCTGGCGAGCACGGTGATGGACCTCCAGCAGATCGGGTTGCGGCATCCGGTCGCCGACCTCATCAGGGACATCCAGAGCAATAAGACCGGCATACCGCGGCGCACGTTCGTGGCCGAGGGCCTGTACGAGATCAACATGGTGATCGAGACAAGAGTGCTTGTCGACGCGTTCTTGTGGAGCCCGGAGGCGGCGTACTCCGACGAGGCGCGCGTGCGCGCCGCCGAGCTCGTGCAGCGGGCCAGGCGCGCGTACCAAGTCTCGGCCAAGACGCTCGAGCGCCTGGCCGAGCGGCCCAATCCCGACGGCCTGCTGTGCGTTGCCCAGCTACCGGACTGGCAGCCGGAGGACATCGTGCTGGCCGACGATGGCCTGATCCTGGTTGCTGACGCAATGGAGATCCCTGGCAACCTTGGCACGCTCATCAGGACGCTCGATGCCTGCGGGGCCGACTGCCTAGTCCTCACCAGCAAGCGGACGAGGCTCACCCACCCAAAGGTGCTGCGCAGCAGCCAGGGCATGAGCATGAAAGTGCCGTCGGTGGAGTTCGCCGAGATCGGTGCCGCGATCGACTGGCTCCGGCGGAGTGACGTCACTGTCTACCTGGCCGACACGCAGGACAGTACGAGCTACCGCCAGGCCGACTACTCCGGCCGGACGGCGCTGGTCGTCGGCAGCGAGCGGTACGGCATCTCCCGGCCCTGGTATGAGCACGGCTTCGGCCGGATCGGCATTCCCATGCTCGGCTCGGCCGACTCGCTCAACGTGTCGGTGTCGGCGTCAGTGCTGTTGTACGAAGCACGCGCGCGCAAGAACAACTGGTGAGAACGCCGCCGGGGATCCTACAGATGATCCACATTGACGACGATGGCCTCTTGCGTCGACCGGGCGATGACAAGGATCGCGGCCTCGTCGGGTGAGGGATTCTCCTCGCGGTGCGCCACGTGCGGCGGCACCCAGACGTAATCGCCCGGCCGCGTGTCCAGCCTGACCAGGTCACCCGTGGCCAGGTCCCGGTATACGAACACCGGGGCGCCGCTCACGACGTAGATGCCGGTCTCGGACTGACCGTGATGATGATCACCCGAGTTCACGCTCGGTGGCAGCTCGGTTCGACCCATCCACAGCGCCTGGGCGCCGGTCAGGTCGCCGGAGATCGCGGCCGATCTGATCATGCCGGCCGTCTGTGCGGTCGCGGCAGACAGTTCGGCCGAGCGGATAAGCCTGAGCGTCGATCGGCCGTCCGCCGCCTGGGCGCTCACTCCTCGTCGAGCGTGAGGGATACCGAGTTGATGCACCACCGCTGGTCGGTCGGCACGTCGTAGCCTTCGCCCTCGAACACGTGACCGAGGTGGCTGTTGCAGGACGCGCACCTGACCTCAACGCGGGCCCTGCCAAGGGTCCGGTCCTCCAGCAAGATCACGGCGTCACCCTCGCTTGGCTGGTAGAAGCTCGGCCAGCCGCAGCCAGAATGGAACTTCGCGTTCGAGCGGAATAGCTCCGCCCCGCAGGCCCGGCATTTGTATACGCCGTTGGTCTCGGTGTCGGTGTACTCGCCGATGAACGGCGCTTCGGTGCCCGCTTCGCGAAGAACGTGATACTCCTCGGGGGACAGCCGGGCGCGCCATTCTTCCTCTGACAGCTGTACCTTCTCCATGCTGGTGAGACTACCCGGCTGCGACGAGCACCTCAGCGGCGCGATACGCAGAATTCGTTGCCGTCCGGGTCCAGAAGGACGGTCAAGTGCTCATGCTCGGCCGCGACCGTTGCGCCTAGCTCTGTGAGCCTGGCGATCTCGGCCGCTGGGTCGTCGGCGGACAGGTCCAGGTGCACGCGGTTCTTGACCACCTTGGGCTCGGGGACAAGCTGGAAGAACAGCCGCGGCAGGGGGCCAGACGCGAGGTGACCCGACCCGGATGGCTCGACCAGAACCGTCGGATCGTCCATGATGTCGGTTATGCCCGCCGCCCGAAGCCGGGTCAGCTCAGCGTCGTCGTACGGAGCGACTGCATAGCCGTCCAGCGCCGCCGCCCAGAATCGAGCGATCAGCGCCGGCCGCGGAGAATCGAAGACGACGTCGCGGATCCTGGCCACCCGCCCATTCTGGGGGACGCCAGCGTTGGCGACAACGGCTTACGGCAGCACGGTGGAACTACAGCACGACGTCGTACGCTGGCTCGCTTCCAGCGACCGGGCGCAGTTCGATGTTGTCGACGTGACCGGCCGCCTGCACGTCCGGTCCGGCCGCCGCCAACGCGTCCAGGCGCTGCTGTTCCGCAGTGAAGAGCAGCAGCGGGATGGGGTCTTTCATCGGCACCCGAGCCTGCGACTTCGCTCTCCTGATCGCGGCAATGGCGGCCGCTGCGGCCTCGAGCACCATGTCATCACCGATACCGGCCGCTGCGTGCAGAGCGGCCGCATCCGGCCAGCTGGCCCGGTGCAGCGAGCCGTCCTGCCACCAGGACCAGACCTCTTCTGTCACGAATGGCAGGAACGGCGCCAGCAGCCTCAGCACGACCGACAGTCCGATCCGGAGTGTCGCCGCCGCGGAGGCGGCCGCCGCCTGCCCGTGCTCCCCATAGGCGCGCGCCTTCACGAGCTCCAGGTAGTCGTCGCAGAAGAACCAGAAGAACCGCTCGGCTTGCTCCAGCGCTGTCGCGTGCTCGTAGGCCTCGAGCGCGACCGTGCATCGCTCGACCACGTCCGCGAGCCTGCGCAGGAGCGCCAGGTCGATGGGTTCGGTGATCGCCGCGTTGTGGCGGGACGTGTGGGCTGCCAACGTATCTTCGGCGAACGCGTCGGCGGCGAACGTGCTCGCGGCCTCCTCACCAGCGGGCTCGAAGCCGAGTACGAACCGGCCAGCATTGAGGATCTTGATGGCTAGCCGGCGGCCGATCTTGATCTGGGCGAGGTCGAACGCGGTGTCCACGCCGAGCCGCGCACTCGTCGCCCAGTACCGCACCGCGTCCGTGCCGTGCTCGCGCAGCAGGTCCATCGGTGTCACTGCGTTGCCCTTGGACTTCGACATCTTCTTGCGGTCTGGATCCAGGATCCATCCGGAGATCGCCGCGTGCCGCCACGGCAGCACGCCTGCTTCATCATGCGAGCGCAGCAGGGTGTAGAAGAGCCAGGTCCTGATGATCTCGTGCGCTTGCGGCCGCAGATCCATGGGGAATACGCGGCTCATCAGATCCTCGTCGGCCGGCCAGCCGCCAGCGATCTGCGGCGTCAAGGACGACGTCGCCCACGTGTCCATCACGTCCGGGTCGGCGGCGAAGCCGCCGGGCTGGCCGCGCTGCTCGGACCGGAATCCGGCGGGCGTGTCGACAGCCGGGTCGACAGGCAGGTCGGACTCCGCCGGCAGAAGTGGACTGCCTTCTTCGATCCGGCCCGACGCGTCCAGCGGGTACCAGACCGGAATCGGCACGCCGCGGTAGCGCTGGCGGCTAATCAGCCAGTCACCAGTCAGGCCTTCCAGCCAGTGCTCGTATCTGGTCCGCATGTACTCCGGATGCCACTGAAGGTCGCGGCCGGCGGAGAGCAGCGCGTTCGCCAGGTCCTTGGACCGGCTGCCGTTGCGGATGTACCACTGGCGGGTCGTGATGATTTCCAGCGGCGCCTGCCCGTACTCGTAGAACTTCACGGCGTGCCGGATGGGCTCGGGCTCGCCGCGCACACGGCCCTCCGCGTGCAGCATGTCGGTGACCAGCTGCCTCGCGGCTTTCGCGGACTGGCCAGCGATGCGCTCGTACGCGGCGATGCCAGCCCGGCTAGTGATGCCCGCTGGCGGCGCCGGGAGGAGCCGGCCATCCTTGCCGATCACCGGTCGCGTCTCCAGCTGGAGATCGCGCCACCACGTGACGTCGGTCATGTCGCCGAACGTGCAGACCATCACCAGACCGGTGCCCTTGGCCGGCTCGGCCAGCCGGTGCGCGAGGATCGGCACCTGCACGCCAAACAGCGGCGTCGTGGCCGTCGAGCCGAACAGCGCGTTATAGCGCTCGTCGTCGGGATGAGCGACCAGTGCCACGCAGGCAGGGAGCAGCTCTGGCCTGGTCGTCGCCACGACGACCTCGCCTGGTTCGGCGGCGGAGACAGGCAAGCTACCCCGTTCCGGGTCCCGATCGTTGCTGAGCGCGAACGCGAGCCTTATGAACGTTCCGGGAGTTTCGCGATCCTCGATTTCGGCTTGCGCCACGGCGGTACGGAACGTCACGTCCCACAGGGCCGGCGCCTCTGCCTGGTAAGCCTCGCCGCGGGCGAGATTACGCAGGAAGGCGAGCTGGGAAACAGCCTGGACGCGGTCGTCGATGGTCCGGTAGCTGACGTCCCAGTCCACGGACAGGCCGAGCCGCCGCCACGCTAGCGCGTACGCGGTTTCGTCCAGTTCAGTGAGCTGCCTGCAGAGCTCCACGAAGTTTCGGCGGGAGACCGGCAACTGATCGGCCGGACTGAGCGCGCGCCCGTTGCCCAGCGCCGGGGGCGCGAAGCCAGGCTGGTACGCCAGGGACGGGTCGCAGCGGACGCCGTAGTAGTTCTGGACACGGCGTTCGGTGGCCAGGCCGTTGTCGTCCCATCCGATTGGGTAGAAGACCTCTTTGCCGCGCATGCGCTGGAAGCGCGCGATGACGTCGGTCTGGCTGTAGGAGAAGGCGTGCCCGAGGTGCAGGGATCCGCTGGCCGTCAGCGGCGGAGAGTCGATGGCATAGACGTCATCGCGGCTCTTGGAGCGGTCAAACTTGTACTACACGCTCCTTAGCCCACCGCTGCGTCCACTTGTCCTCGAGGCCATCCAGCGTCGGCTTGGCCGGGATGCGCTGCGAATCGGTGCTCATGGCGCACAGGATAGCGCCCTGTCGCGGGCGCCGCACGCGCGTATCCGGCCCGGCTCGTCGGTGGCCCAGGCGTGAGCCGCTCATGATCGGCAGGGCCGCGTTTTGTCGGCCCGCGGTCGTAAGGTATGCGCCATGGGCATGCGCACACTCGGCTCCACCGGCGTCCAGGTCAGTTCTCTGTGCCTGGGCGCGATGATGTTCGGCTCCTGGGGCAATCCCGACCACGAGGAGTCGATCCGGATCATTCACCGAGCGCTGGACTCGGGCATCAACTTCATCGACACCGCCGACGTTTACTCCGCCGGCGAGTCCGAGCTAATCGTCGGCAAGGCGCTGGCTGGCGGCCGCCGGGCCAATGTCGTGCTTGCCACGAAGGCTCACGGCGCTATGGGCGGCGATGTCAACCAGCGCGGAAATTCGCGACGCTGGCTGATCCGCGAATGCGAGGCGAGCCTGCGCAGGCTGGGCACCGACTACATCGACCTGTACCAGATTCACCGCCCCGATGCGGACACCGCAATCGACGAGACCCTTGGCGCGCTGTCCGACCTGATCAGCGCGGGCAAGATCTGCTACGCCGGAAGCTCCACGTTCCCGGCCGACCAGATCGTGGAGGCGCAGTGGGCCGCGCAGCGGCGGGGCCGGGAGCGGTTCATCTGCGAGCAGCCTCCGTATTCCATCCTGGTCCGCGGCATCGAAGCCGACGTTCTGCCGGCCTGCGAGCGCTACCGGATGGGCGTCATCAGCTGGGGCCCGCTGGGGAGCGGCTGGCTGTCCGGCCGCTACCGGCTCGACGCGGACCTGCCCGTCAGCCGCCGGTCACAGCGGCTGCCGCAACGCTTCGACATGAGCCTGCCAGGCAACAGGGAGAAGCTGGCCGCGGCGGATAAGCTGGCCGCGCTCTCAGCCGAGGCGGGGATGTCGCTAATCCACCTGGCGCTTGGCTTTGTGGTGAGCCATCCGGCCGTGACCGCCGCCATCATCGGCCCGCGGACCATCGAGCACCTTGAGAGCCAGCTCGGCGCGCCGGCCGACGGCCTGCCAGCGGATCTGCTCGACCGGATCGACGAGATCGTGCCGCCCGGCATGAACTTGAACCGATCAGACCGTGGTTACGAGCCGCCTGCGCTGGCCGACCCGGCTCTCCGTCGCAGATCCTGACCCGGCGTTACTCCCGTTCCGCCACGCGGGCAGGGCCCCGCTGCGCCGCTACCCGGCGGTCGGCGCGAGCGCGAGCAGGATCTCCTCGGCCCGGGCAGTGGCCGCGGCGGCGGAGGCGTCCGGTGACCCGATCTGCGGATCCCAGTTGAGGTCGTAGAACACCTCGGTGACGCCGTGGGCGCCAAGCCACTCGGTGTCGGCCCGGATCTGGTCGAAGTCACCCGATAGCAGCAGCCGCTCGCCGTTCTCGCCGGTCACCGGGGCGCCCGCGCGCACCACGCCGCGGCAGACGAACCGCATGGAATCCGCGTCGCGCCCGGCGGCGGCGGCTGACGCTTTGACGATCCCAATCAACTCGTCGATCTTCGCCAGGTTTGTGCGGCTCGAGGTGACCCAGCCATCGCCGATGCGGCCGATCCGCTCCAGCGCAGGCTTGGCCATCCCGCCCAGAAGGATGGGCGGACCGCCCGGTTGTACGGGCGCTGGCGCCTGCGTGCCGGCTGGCACGTGGTAGAACTCGCCGTCGTAACCTGCCGTGCGCCCGGACCACAGTGTGCGCAGTACCTGCACGTACTCGGCAGAGCGCGCGCCGCGCCGCGCCATCTCAGCGCCGGTCAGGGCGAATTCCTCGGGCATCCAGCCGATGCCGAGCCCGAGGTCGTGCCGGCCGGCCGACAGTACATCCACGGAGGCGGCTTGCTTGGCCAGGTAGCCGGGCGATACGAACGGCAGATTCACTACCGCTACGCCCAGCCTGATGCGGCGAGTGACGGCCGCGGCGAACGACAGCGCCGCCATCGGGTCGAGCACGCTGTGATACACCGGCTCCATGCTCGATCCCACCGGGACTAGCAGCCGCTGGAAGCTCCATAGCGAGGAGTACCCCGCGGTCTCAGCGGCTACAGCGAAGGCGGCTAGATTCTGCGGTGTGGCCCACGCGCCCGACACTGGGGCGCCGAATCCGATCTCCATTCTGCTCAGCCTAACGGCGGACCGGCAGCGGCGGAGATAGTGAACGACCCCGTTCCGTAACTAGGAGGTACCGTGGCGCCTGACGCCCGCACCTGGATCGCTACCCTGCGCGAATCGTACGACGACCTGAACAGCTTGGTTCAACCGCTGACACCCGACCAGGTCCGCGGCCAGTCCTACTGCACCGACTGGAGCGTCGCGCAGGTTCTGTCGCATCTCGGCAGTGGCGCGGACATCGCGCTGCTCATGCTGCCCGGCGCCCTTGGCGAGGCCGAGCCGGTGGGCCGCGAGGCGTTCCCGGCGGTGTGGGACGTGTGGAACGCCAAGAGCCCGGACGAGCAAGCCGCCGACGGGCTGGCGTCCGACGAGAAGCACGTGCAGACGCTGGAGGCGCTGACCGACGAGCAGCTTGCCGCGATCGACATGGACTTCTTCGGCATCATGCGGCTGGACGCGGCCGGCATGGTCAGGATGCGGCTGGGCGAGCACGTCATGCACACCTGGGACATTGCCGTCATGGCGGACCCGGCCGCTACTGTGCAGGCAGATGCGGTCGAGATGCTGATCAACAGCGTGCCGCGGTTCCTGGCCCGGCGCGCGAAGCCGCTAGACGAGCCGTTTAGCGCGCGGATCACGACCACCAATCCGGATCGCGATTACCTGCTGACCTCCGACGGCGAGTCGGTGACAATGACGGACTGGCCAGGCGAGGGCGGCGCGGCCGGCGACGCCGAGGGCAGCGACGTGGCGCACCTGCGGATGCCGGCCGAGGCGCTGCTGCGGCTTGCCTACGGCCGGCTTGACCCCGAGCACACGCCGTCGTCCGTATCTGGCGACGCCGACGCGCTGAACAAGCTCCGAGCCATCTTCCCAGGCTTCTAAGCCGGACTAGGCAAGCGCCCCGAGCGCCTCGAGCGCCAGGGCCGCTGCGTCGTCGGCGCAGCCCCACGACAGCGTGACCCCAGCGCCGCCGTGGCCATAGTTGTGCACGATCGTGACGCCGTCGCCGGGCTCGGCCGCCAGCCGTACCCACGGTCTGGCAGGCCGAAGCCCGACCCGGTGCTCGAGCACGGTGGCGTCGCCCAGCTCTGGCCGGACCGCGACGCACGCCGCGATGATCTGCTCCGCTGTTGCCGGGTCCGGCTCGCGGCTCCAATTGCCAGGCTCCTCGGTCCCGCCGAGCACGACCACGTCGCCGTGCGGGAACAGGTAGGTCAGGTCGCCGGGATCGGCTCCGGTGCCGACGAAGAACTCCGTGAGGCCCGGATTGCTCGTCACGACGACCTGGCCGCGCACCGGCGTCACATCCGGGTCGGGTACCAGGTCGCGGGCGCCGCAGCCAGTGCAGTTGACGATGACGCGTGCCGACGGCGCCAGCAACCTCGCGTCGCCGAGCGAATCTATTTTGGCTGGGAACGGGGTCGTACCGCCCGCCCGGCCGTATCGCTCCGCGAGGTAATTCAGGTATCCCGGCATCGCCACAATGGGCGCGCTCATTCGCCAGGCTGATCCGTAGCCGGGCGGCACCTCGGCCGGCTGGCACGGCGCCAGGTCCATCCCGGCCGCGAACTCGGGCAGAGCGGCCCCTTCCTCGCGCTTCGCCGCGATGCCGCTAGCGGTGCGGACGATGCCATCGAGGGCGTTCGCGCCGATACCGGGCGCACCGTACTCCGCGAACCGCGCCAGCGTGACGTCCGCCCAGCGCGCTACTCGGTCGTCCATGCCGACCAGGTGCGGTCCCCAGAGCGCGCCGGCCGCGGCCGAGGTAGTTTCCTGCGGGCGCTCGGCGGCCGCGATCGCGACGTTTACTCCAGCTTCGGCCAGGCAGATCGCAGTCGTCAGGCCAATCACGCCCGCGCCGATGACCAGCACGTCGCTGTCTGTCTGCGTCACAGTCCGACCTTAGCCAGGGCCTCGGACATGAGCAGCCCCGCGCCTCCCCGCTTGCGCGCGGCCGCCAGAGCACGAGACCGTGTCAGCATGACCGTCGTGACCGATCTTGATCTGCCGCAGATCGACCTCACCAGCGGCAGCTTGTCCGGCGACTCCTATCACCGGCAGCTCGCGAGCATCCTCCGCGAGGGCGAGTTCAGCTGGCTAGCGGCCTCCCCACTGGCGCTGGTCGTGCTGGACCGGGAATCGGCCGAATTCTTCCTGCGCTCGCGGTCGACGGCGTTCCCCGGCCGGGAGATCGCCGACCTCTTCAGCGTGCCGAGCGGCCGCCTGCGTGAGCAGATCGACGCGAACATACTGAACCAGCAGGGCGACCTGCACCGTCGGCTGCGTGCGCTGGTCGGTGGCGCGTTCACCCCGCGCGCCGCGGATCGGTGGCGTCCCGCCATGCGGGCGTTCCTCGGGCGACTATGGTCCGGGCTCGGCGGCGCTCATAGCTGCGAGTTCGTCATCGCGGTCGCCAAGCCTTACCCGGCGCTCACGATCGCGGCGGTCCTCGGCGCGCCTGAGGCGGACGCCCCGCGGCTTCAGGACTGGTCAAGCCTGATTCAGCGCCAGTTCGACATTCAGGCCCTCTCCACCCAGGTACCGCAGATGGAGCAGGCCGCGGCCGAGGTCTATGACTACGTCGAGGACCTGCTGACCAGCCGCGCGGCGCATCCCGGCGACGACTTGCTGACAGCCCTGCTGACCGCCGAGGAGGCGGGTGACCGGCTCTCTCACGCCGAGTGCGTCAATCTCGTCCTGAACGTGATCGCCGGAGGTATCGACACGACGCAGGCGCAACTGTCCCATGCACTACGACTGTTCGCCGCCCACCCGCAGCAGTGGGACGCATTGCGCGCCGAGCCAGCGCTGATCGGCCGGGCGGTCGAGGAGGTCCTGCGCGCCGAACCGATCACGCCGTTCACGGCGCGGATCTGTCTGGAGCCGATCGAGCATCGCGGCGTGCTGTTCCCGGCGGGCACGATCGTCGCCGTCTGTGCCGAGCGCGGCAACCGAGAGCAGCCTGGCGGTGAGGACTTCGACATCACCGCGCCGCGGGACGGCCGATTGCTGACCTTCGGTGCCGGCCCGCACTTCTGCCTGGGCGCGAATCTGGCCAGGGCCGAGCTCGAGGAGGCCCTCGGTTTCCTCGCGCCGCGGATGCCGGGCCTGGCTGCCGACGGGCCGGCCGTGCTCGGGGGCGTCGAGGGGATCTACGGCGTCGAGTCGCTGCCGCTGCGCTGGAACTAGCCCGGCTCCCGCGCGCCTCTATCGGCTCCCGTCCGCAGCAAAGGGCGTGAGGTTGCAACTGCCGCCCCACTATGGGCGGCAGATCCACAACGACGCCCTTTGGCTGCCTCTTCGCCGCCCTAGCAACCCCGCACCGCGGCGGTCGTCATGGCTGGTAGGAGCCCGGAACCCAGGCCCTGGTGCTGACGCCGATGGCGTTCCAGGCATTGATCATCACGATGAGACCGATGAGCGCGCCGAGTTCGTCGGCGCTGAACTGCTCCGCCGCCGCCGCGAACACAGCATCCGGCACATGCGTCTGCGGCATCAGCGTGACGGATTCGGTGAGGGCAAGCGCAGCCCGTTCCCGGCTTGTGAAGAAAGGTGTCTCCCGCCAGGCGGCGAGCGCGTAGATCCTCTGCTCGGTCTCGCCCGCCGCCCGTGCGTCCTTGGTGTGCATGTCAATGCAGTACGCGCACCCGTTCAGCTGCGACGCGCGGACCCGGACGAGCTCCCGCAGCCGCACGTCGAAGTCGACCTTGTCGAGCTCCTTGGTCGCTGCCTGGTCCAGATGCGACATCGCGCGCGAGAATCCCGCCGCGTGCGCGTCGAAGTCCAGCCTGGCCTGGACGGTCTCGGTGGTCATTGCGATCTCCTCTTCCTCTCGGTCTGTGGTTCCAACCTACGGGTCGAGAGGCTCAGGTTTAAGATCCAATTCCATGCAAGGAACGCGGTCCACTTCCGCTGGTCTCGACCTTCACCTCGAGCTGGCTGGCACCCGGCCACGGGCCGCGCTTGAGGCCGCGCTGCGAGGGGGCGTCCGCAGCGGCCGGCTGCCGCCCGGCACAACGTTGCCTTCGTCGCGTGCGCTCGCGCGGGATCTGGGCATCGCCCGGAATACCGTTGCCGAGGCCTACGGCCAGCTTGTCGCCGAAGGGTGGCTGGCAGCTCGGCACGGGTCGGGCACGTGGGTCGCCGAGCGCGCAGGTGCGCCCGTCCGGTCCGGCCAGCGGCAGGCCCATCCGGCAGTTCGCCGCGCTCGCTACGACCTGCGCCCCGGTGCGCCCGATCTCACGTTGTTCCCGCGCCCGGCCTGGCTGGCGGCGGAGCGGCGCGCGCTCGCGTCGGCGCCCGCTCGTGAACTCGGCTACGCCGATGCCCGCGGCCTGGAGGTCCTGCGCGTGGCGATCGCCGAGTACGTGGCGCGTGCTCGGGGCGTTGTCACAACGCCGGACCGGATCGTCGTGTGCGCCGGCTTCGCCGAGGGGCTGGAGCTGCTATGCCAGACACTTCTCGGCAGGGGCGTCAGGTCTCTCGCGGTCGAGGCCTACGGCCACGAAGGCCACTTGCAGATGGCGGCCACGGCAGGCCTGCGGCTGATCCCGCTGCCCGTCGACGACCTTGGCGCCGACGTGACCCTGCTGGCCTCGGCGGCTTCTGATTCCGGCAGCCGCAGGGCAGCTCGTGGCCTGGCGGGTGCTGTCCTCCTGACGCCAGCACATCAGTTCCCCCTCGGCGTAGCGCTGGCTCCCGCGCGACGCCGCCAGGTCGCCGATTGGGCTGCGCAGACCGGCGCGGTGGTGATCGAGGACGACTATGACGGCGAGTTCCGATATGACAGGCAGGCCGTGGGCGCGCTCCAGTCGCTCGCACCTGAGCACGTTGTCTACGGCGGAACGGCAAGCAAGAGCCTCGTACCAGGGCTACGGCTTGGCTGGCTCGCGTTGCCCGCTGACCTGGCCGACGAGATCGCCGCGCGCAAGCGAGCAGCAACCAGGCTAAGCAGCAGCCTTGACCAGCTCGCACTGGCAGAGTTCATCCGCTCTGGCGGCTACGACCGGCAGGTGCGGAGAGCCAGGCTCGTCTACCGCCAGCGCCGCGACCGGCTGGTCACCGCGCTCGCGCGCGAGGTGCCCAGTGTCCAAGTCGGCGGGATCGCCGCCGGCCTGCACGTGCTGGTCCGCCTCCCGCCGGGTGTGGGCGAGGACGAAGTCGTGGCTCTCGCCGCCAGCCGCGGGCTAGCTCTCCAGGGACTCGCCAGCTGCCGGGCCGGGGAGCCAGCGGTCGGCCCGGCCCTGATCGTCGGCTACGCAACCCCGCCGGGCCACGCATTCAGCGCCGCGGTCGCCCGGCTGTGCGCGGTGCTGCGTCAAGCGGCCGCCGCGCCATAATCTGCAGCTGGAAACGGCCGCGCCGCGGCCGACACCCACCGTCAGAGCCGGCGTCGGCTGGCTGACATCAGCCACCTGCTCGCCGCGTGGGCGCGCCGAGCCGACGCTCGCGATCTTGTCTTCACTGATGGCGCTCCGGTGACCCGGCGTTGACCAGTAGTCCGACGGCCGCGGCCGCTAGCAGCAGCACGGCCGCCGCCCAGCCCGCCGCCCGCGCATAGCCACTCACGAGTGCGGCGGCCAGCCCGGCACGTGGATCTGCGGCGAGGTGACTCGCCGTCGCTGCCGCTGCGATGGTGTTCAGTAGCGCGGTGCCGACGGACGCACCGACCTGCTGGGCAGTGCCTGCCACAGCCGAGGCCACGCCCGCCTCGCGCGGGTCGATGCCGAGTGTCGCCGTCGAGAAGGCTGGCACGAACACTGCGCCCATGCCGAGGCCGAGGAGTATCTCAGCCGGGAGTATGTGCGCGGCGTATCCGGCGCCGGGATGCAGGCCTGCGAGCGTCGCCATGCCGACGGCCCCGATCGCCAGGCCGGGCGCCATCAGCCAGCGCGGCGCGAGCCGAGGCAGCAGCGCACGCGAGATCAACGTCGAGCTCGCCAGGACGGCGGCTGACAGCGGCAGGAAGGCCAGACCTGCCCGCACCGGCGAGTACCGCAGCACGACCTGCAAGTCATAGGTGAGCAGCAGGAAGAGGCCATACATGGCGACAACTGCCAGCCCGATCGCGAGATACGAGCCGCCGCGGTTGCGGTCGGTCACGATCCGCAGCGGCAATAGCGGCGCCGTGATTTTAGACTCCGCGAGCACGAACGCGCCGATCACGGCCACGCCCGCGACAAGCGTGCTCACCGTCAGGGGCGCCGCCCAGCCCCGCGAGGCGGCGCTGGACAAGCCGAAGACGATCAGGACGAGCCCGGTCGTGATCAGGATGGCACCCGGTATATCGATTCGCTGGCCGCGATGCCCTGGCGCTATCGGCAGCACGCGACGGCCCGCGAGCAGGGCGAGCGCCGCGACCGGGACGTTGACGAACAGGCACCAGCGCCAGCCCACGTACTGCGTGAGTACGCCGCCCAGCAGCAGGCCAAGCGCGCCGCCAGTGCCGGCAACCGCCCCGAACACCGCGAACGCCTTAGCGCGCTCCTTTGCTTCGGTGAAGGTCACGGCTAGCAGAGACAACGCGGTCGGCGTGAGCAGCGCGGCGCAGGCGCCCTGCGCGCCGCGGGCGGCGAGCAGCGCACCGAAAGTCGGCGCGGCGCCGCCAGCCGCCGAGGCGATGGCGAATCCGGCGAGGCCGATGAGGAACGCGCGGCGGCGCCCGATCATGTCGGCGACCCGGCCGCCGAGTATGACGAGGCCGCCGAAGGCCAGGGTGTACGCGGTGACCACCCACTGGCGCTGCGGATCAGAGATGTGCAGCGCGTGCTGCGCCGACGGCAGCGCGATGTTAATGACGGTGGCGTCGAGTGCAACCATCAGCTGCGCGATTGCGATGCAGGTCAGGGCTAGCCAGCGGTTCGGTGGCTGGCCTGTGGCTGGCAACGGTGTGCTGGTGCTTCCAGGCTGAGTCTGCGCGGTCATGAGTGCTAAGCTTAGATAGCTAAGGGTTAGAAGTCAAAGACTTAGACATCGACTGGTTGTGCTATCCTCGGCGTATGCGACCAGCCCTGTTGCCGATCGGTCTGCGGCTCACTCAGGTCTCTCGTGCCGTCAGCCGTGCGTTTGATGAAGCGCTGGCGGGTGCGGGCGGGTCGCTGCCGATCTGGCTCGTACTGCTGAACCTGAAGACCCGAAGCCTGGCTAACCAACGGGAGCTTGCGGAGGCGATGGGCATCAGGGAGGCCACCTTGACTCACCACCTGAACTCCATGGAGGCGAGCGGGCTCGTGACGCGCCATCGTGACCCGGCCAACCGGCGGGTCCACGTCGTCGCCCTCACCGAGGCCGGCGAGCACGCGTTCCTGCGGCTGCGCGACGCGGCGCTGACTTTCGACCGCCAGCTGCGCCGCGGCATCTCCGATGCGGATGCCGCGAACCTCAGCGAGGTGCTCGGTCGGCTCGCCGCGAATGCAGGCGCGGACGACGGCGGCATGCCCTGGGCCGGATTCGCCGAGCAGGCACCATGATCGAGTCCGCCGGGACCGAGTCCATCAAGCAGGTCAGGCCGGCAGGAAGTCGACCAGCAGCCGAGACACCACGTCCGGTGCCTCGAGCTGCATCCAGTGCCCCGGCCCAGTAAGCCGCTCATATCGCCACGAGCCCTGGACGTGCTCCTGCGAGCCGGTCATCTGCGCTTCAGTCAGGAACCGGTCGCCGTCACTCCAGATGCCCATCGTCGGCGCTTGCACCGGCGGCAGTACCAGCCGCGGTCCGATCAGGGACGCAGGCGGGACATTCGCCCGGTACCAGTTCAGCGCGGGCGTCAGCGAATCGCCTGCCGCCAGCTCGGCGATGGCAGCGTCCGCATCGGGATGCTGTGACCAGGCTCGGAAGTTAGCCCAGTCGTCGTTACTGAGCCACGCCTCCGCAACGCCCTCGAACTGGAACAGCAGCATGTACCACGACTTTTCCCGCTGCGGCAGGCCGGCGTCAGCGAACGCGGCCGGGTGACCCACCGACAGCGCCACCAGGTGATCGACCCGGTCTGGCTGAACGGTAGCCAGCACCCAGCTCAGTGCCGCCCCCCAGTCGTGGCCCACGATGTGCGCCCGCTCGATCCCCAGCAGGTCGAGTATCCCGATGACGTCCCCGGCGAGGTGAAGTAGCCCGTATGCGTCGACGTCCGCCGGCTTCGATGAGTGCCCGTAACCGCGCAGGTCCGGCACGATCAGCTGGTAGCCAGCGACAGAAAGCGCAGGCACCTGATGCCGCCAGAGGTTGCCGCTGTCGGGGAAGCCGTGCAGGAGCACGACCGGCCTGCCCGCGCCGGTCACCTCGAACTCGGTGGCCCAGTCACCCACGACAGATCGCATGCTCGTCCTCACTTCTGCCCGCCCGGTTCAGTTGCAGCGTACGGACTCGCGCGGGGCCGATCGCGGCCCATCTCAACTTCTGGCCGCATCAGCCGGTGATCAGGATGCTGCGCGCGGCCAAATCCGCGACGGCGTCGGCATCGAGGCCCAGCCAGTCGGCCAGCGCTTCGGCATTGTGCTCGCCGCGCCTGGCAATGCCTCGCGGCACGGTGGCCGACGCAGCCGAGAAGTCGTACGGCATCGCGACGACGCGCCGCTGACTGCCCGGCACGCTGACCGAGTGCGCGCCGCCGGCGAACACGTCAGCACTGTCGGCAATCTCGGCCCAGGCGATCCCGGCTCCCTCCAGCTCGCCGATGAGGCTCTCGCGATCGGCAAACCCGCTCATCCACTCCTGGATTGCGCGCTGCCGCAGCGCCACCTTGGTCTCCAGGTCACAACCCGGCGGAGCCGGATCGGCGATCAGCCCGCGCCGCGACAGCATCACCCAGGCGTGCTTAGGCGGTGCCGCGATGAGCAGCGGGCCACCGGGCGCATGCCAGATCGTGCCTCGCGAGGAATAGGGCTCGGGGCTGCCATCGATCGCCGCGTGCGCATGGTCGTCGCTGGCCGCGACCGCCCCGAGCATGCTGAGCCCGATGTGCTGGCCGCGCCCGGTAGCGACCCGCTGTTGCAGGGCGGCCAGGATGGCGATCGCGGCGTGCAGACCTGTCACGGTGTCGGCGAGTGCCAGCGGAAGATCGGTGGGATCGCGCCCATCCAGGTCGGCCTGCCGCGCGAGCAGCCCCGACTCGGCGTGAATGACTGGCGCGAGCGCGCGCCGGCCTGCGTCGGGACCGCTCGCACCGAAACCGGAGACCGACAGCATGATCAGCCGCGGGTTGGCTGCCGCCAGCTGGTCGTACCCGAGGCCAAGGCGTTCCACGACGCCCGGCCGGAAATTCTCGATGAGCACGTCGGCCCGAGCCGCTAGGTCGCGGACAAGGTCGGGTCCGCCGGGCCCCGCCAGGTCGATGCCGACGCTCCGCTTGCCGGCATTCATCTGCGCGTACATCCCGGCGCGTCCGTCGGTGACGACGCCGAACAGGTCGGTGATGTCGGTGCGCGGACCTTCGAGGCGGACTACATCGGCGCCCAGGTCGCTCAGGATCCGGCCCGCATAGGGACCGGAGATCGCCTGGGACATGTCGAGCACGCGCCAGGCCGGAAGCGGGGGAGCAGCCTCCGTCGCATGCAGCGGCTGGGGCTCGGGCAAGACTGAGCTCACGGGCCGATCCGTCCTCCCGGCGGTCTAGTGCGGACCGGCCACTCGCGTCACTTAGATGTCATTCTGGATGCTGAGGCTGGGAGACGGAAACCGGGCCAGGGCCGCCGACGTGAACTCGCGATGTCCTGCCCGCAGGCGGGCCAGGTCGGCGGCGGACAGTCCCCACCCGGTCATTCGGCCCTGGTGCCGTAGCGCGGCATAGAGATCCCAGTGCGGTAGCGCCGTCAGATTCACTGATGGCATCAGCTCGGCGTACTGCCGGGTGAAGCCGCTCGCAGCTGCGGTGCTGAAGGCCATGGCAAGCTCCATCCGCGCGTTCGCGACGTCGGCGAGCGGGTCGCCGAAGGCCGCGTCTTCCCAGTCGATCACGCAGACGAGCGTGCCACCGCGCCACAGTGTGTTGCCGGGCCAGTAGTCCCCGTGGAGCACGACGGGCTCGTTGACATGCGGCGGGGGCCAGGCGCGCGTCAGCGCCGCGCGAACGGCCGCCTCGTCGAGAGCCTGATCCAGTGACGCGGGCCGCGTTCCTATCTTTGTGGTGGCAAGATCGGCGACGTCGCGTAGGTGCGGTAGGTCGGATCGCGAGACGTCAGCCTGGTGGATGCTCGCGAGGGCGGCCGCGAGTTCGCCAGTAAAGGCGGCTCCATCGCCGGTGACGTCCGCGGGCTCGGTCACCACCGCTGCGTCGACGAAATCGATGACAAGGCACGGAACGGGGAGGATCGTGCGTGACTCGTCCGCATAGCGCGGGCGGGGAACCGGCAGCCCGGCCCCGTGCAGGAGCGCGAGCAGCTCGTACTCGTGGGAGGCGGATCGCGGATCGCTGCGGAGGTTGGCGGCGCCGTACTGGCGGAGCACGAGCCTGTCTGCGCTTCCGTCCTGACGCGTTGCGTCGATGCGTGTGACGTGCGCCGATACGCCGCCGGGAAGGGCTTGGGCTTGCACGAGCGTCAGGTCCGGGTCGACCGCGCGGAGCAGGCGCTTTAGTGCGGCCCGGTCGGGCCGCGCTGACGAGCTCACCTGCCGATCATGCCAGGGCGATCGGGGCCCGGTCGTCCTAGACTGCGTGACTATGGGCACCAGTGAGACGTCGTGAATCCCGAGGATGGCGGCTTCGAGCTCGGCACCGACGGACCGTCGGTCATCCTCGTGGGTGTGGACGACTCCACCACCTCCATCCGGGCCGGCTGGTACGCGGCCGGCCTGGCGCGCCGTCAGCGGGCGCGGATCGTCGCCGTGTTCGTGTCGCCGATGGCGTCGCTCGGCGCGGCAGGACCCGCGGGTGCCTCGCTGGCTGTTGCCCGGGATGAGGCGTTCCGCAACAGTGTCGAGGACATGGGGCGCCGGGCTGAGGCGATGGCGGCGGAACTCGGCATCTCGATCACGTTCCGAGCTGCACGAGGCGACCCGTACACCGAGATCAAGCGTATTGCCGACGAGGTTCGCGCGGATGCGATCGTGGTCGGCGCGTCGAAGCACGCTGGACATCGGCTCGTCGGATCGCTCGCGGTGCGGCTGGTCCGGGCGGGAAAATGGCCGGTCACGGTCGTCCCGTAAGCCCGCGCCCAGGCCTGCGAGGCGCTCAGGACGTCGGCGGTCCCTGACTGGGTGAAGTCCGGATGGAGATCTCGCCGCTTCCGGACGGATCTGGTTGCTGGCCGGCCATATACCAGGCGTGAACCTTCATAGCAGGAGCTGTACGTGATCGGTCCGCAGGCCATCGCCCCGGCCACGGCCGGGTTTGAGGCCTTCTACCGAGCCAGGTACCAGGAGATTGCCGCCTACGTCCGGCGGAGGGTCGCCGATGACGCCGCCGACGACGTGATTGCCAACGTCTTCACAGTCGCCTGGCGCAGGTTCGGCGACATGCCAGGTCCGCCGCAGGATCGACCGTGGCTATTTGCCGTGGCCCGGAACAGCATCTCCGATCACTACCGCGCGCAGCGACGGTGGTTTCGTCTCGGCGCCCGGCTCACAGCAGACGCCGCGATCACAGCCCGGCCGGTCGCGCCGCCGGGATCCGGTTGCGAGTACGAGGCAGTCCTGGCAGCCGTGGACGCACTGCGCCCAGCTGAGCGCGAGGCCCTTCAGCTCGTGCACTGGGAGGACCTCAGTCACGCGGAGGCAGCAGCCGTCCTCGGCTGCACGGTCAACGCCTTCGAGTCCAGGTACCGGCGGGCGCGCCGCGCCGTGCGCGCGGCTGTCGGCAGCGCAACGGCAGCGCCAGGCTCGATCGCCGGGTCAGGCTCGGTTTCCAGCATCCAAAACTCCGGGGCAGTGGGAAGGCATGCGTCATGAACATTGAGAAGCTGATCGCGGAGGCCAATCCGGTCCCGCTGGCAAGCGTTGCTGACGGATACTCGCCGCACGCACAGCGCACGCTGGCCCAGATAATGGCCCCTGAGCACGGCGAGGCGGCAGCTGGTGCTGGTGAGCCTCCGGGCGCCTCCCGCGGGGGTAGGCCTGGCCGCCCCGCAGCGCGGAGGCTGCCTCGCGTTGCGGTCGGCCTGGCCGTGTCGGCCGCAGCGGCGGCGCTGGTAATAACGCAGCTCGTGGCGAGTGGTCACGAAGGCCGCAAGGGTGTAGCCGTTCCGCGCGCATCCGCGGGCCCCAGGCCAGGCACGGTCGCTGCCGCACTTGACTCCTTGTCACTGACTGCGGACGCGCAACCGGCCGAGCCGCCGCCCGGACCTGGCCAGTTCGAGTACACCGACTCGAAGGGGCTGAACTGGATCGACACCTACAACACGCCGACCACGTCATACAACGTCAGCTATAGCGAGCTGCGGCAGATCTGGATCGCGCCTAATGGCTCCGGGCGAATCGTGGAGACCTATAGCAATCCGCAGCTCGGAACGGCGAAGGATCGCGCGGGCTGGATCGCCGCCGGCCGACCGAGCTTGGTGGTCGCGCCATCGGATTCCACCTTCGGGCCTGGTCAGCTGAGCAACGGGCCGCCCAACCTGAACCAGCTGCCCGATGACCCAGCCAAACTCGCAGCGCTGCTGGCCGCTCGCAAGATCGAAGGCGGGCCTCAAGGCCCAGCCGAGGACTTCGTCCAGATCGGCGACATGCTACGGGAGACCTATGTACGTCCGGCCCTGCGCGCAGCTATCTTCGCCGTGGCCGAGGGGATTCCTGGAGTACGCCTGCTGGGAACCGTGACCGATCAGGTCGGCAGATCTGGAATCGGCCTCGCCTACGTGCATGCCTACCCGGCGCATGGCCAGATCGTGAAGTCTGTCCTGGTCTTCGATCCGAAGACCAGCAAGATGATCGCCGAGGAGACGCTCGTGATCCATACCAAGACCGGCAAGACGGCGCTGGTGGCCTGGGCGGACTACCTGAAATCCGGGGTGGTCAACTCGAAGACCTCGACCACTCTGGTGAGCGGCGCAGGAGCGTCCTGATTAGCGGGTCCCGGAGGACCGGCTCGGCCGTCGGCTCGCTGACGGTCCGGCCGGTCCGGCCGGTCGTGGCGCTTCGGGCCACGCCGTGCCGCGCAGGCCTGTGGGCATCTCATGCGCGCTGGGCGATCAGGAGATCGACGATCGCCGGGACCGCCGCACTGATCGGCTCTCGGATGATTGTCGTCGCGAGTCCGTCGTACGGGGTCGGGTCGCGGTTCACGATGACCAGGGGCGCTCCCGCCCGGACCGCCACAGCGCACAGCGACGCGGCGGGCTCGACCGTCAGCGTGCTGCCGATCGCGAGGAACAGGTCGGCCGCCTGCGCAGCAGCGGCCGCGCTGGACAAGACATTGGTGTCCAGCGCCTGACCGAACATCACGGTCGCCGACTTGAGGATGCCGCCGCATTCGGCACACGCCGGATCCGCCTCGCCGGCCCGGACGCGGGTCAGCGTGTCCGCCATGGGAGTGCGGGCGCCACAGCCGACGCAGACGACGGAGTACAGGGTCCCGTGCAACTCGAGTACGCGGTCGTCCGGAAGGCCGGCCAGCTGGTGCAGTCCGTCGATGTTCTGCGTGATCACCTGGGTATCGATGCCGCTCGCGGCCAGCCTCGCCAGGGCCTCGTGGGCGCGATTGGGCTCGGCCGACCAGACGGGGTGGGCGAGCCTGGCCTGCCAGGATCGCCGCCTGACAGCGGGGTCGGTGACGTACACCTGGTAGGAGGACATCTTCTCGGCCGCTGGGTCCCGGGTCCACAGGCCTGCCGGGCCGCGGAAGTCGGGGATGCCGGAGTCGGTCGAGATCCCGGCGCCGGTCAGTACGGCCACGCTGCGCACGCCGTCTGTCCAGCGCGCGAGGCCTGATATCCAGTCCGCGGCGCTGCCCGGAGTTCCCGCTTCGGTCACCTACCAAGACCTCCCAAGGATGGTGAAGGCTCGTGTCCTGACTGTAGCTGGCCAGGGGTCTCATAATTCGGGCTAAAGGCCGCATTCTCGGCACCGATTCGCGGCCTCATGGCGCCCGGGATCGCGGCCGCACCGACATTTCACGGCTGAGGTGCAGTTATGCGCCCGGTTTGCCGTTTTTAGGCGCGCCTCAGCCGTGAAATGTCGGCCAGGCTCGACGCTAACCTCGCGAATCGGGCGCGCCAATCAGGTTAGCGCCCGAGCCGGCACTCTGAAGGCCGCAGCCACTTGCGGCAAAGTAGTTGGCCATGCAAAGCTAACGGCAGCCCAAAGTAGGAGGCGGAGATCGTGACAGACGGGACTGCGGGATCAGGACCGGGTGGCGCACGCGATCCGCGAGATGGGGACTGCGAGCCGCATGAGAGCGCCGCGAGCGGCGCGGAGCACGACGAGAGGTTGCCGGCGGACTCAGGCGCGCAGGAGGGCGCGCACGGCGCGTACGCGGTGGAGACGCCGGAACAACTACTCGGCGAGGCCCGGAAGGCGCGACGGCAGGCGAGGCGTGCACGGCACGCCTACTGGTTCCCCCTCGTGCTCTTCGGGCTGCTGACCTGCGCCTCCATCCCGTTCTATATCCAACGGTTCCCTACCGGTTCCGGGTTCTACGGCGTCTAACGGACCCGCGCGGTACTTCGACAGCTATTACCTTGGCGGCTTCGGGTTTCTGACCGGCCGCTATCTCGGCTACTACTGGCTGGCGGCGATGCTAGTCGGGCTAGCTGCGACGGCCGTGTGGTACCGGCTGCGAGGCGACCGCGTCGGGCTGCGGACTCCGTCGCGCGGCTTCGTCGTCACAGGCCTGGTGCTAATCGTCCTCGCGCTACTCATCCCTGTCCTGGCCGCACGCGGGGGCGTCGGCCCGCTGGGCTTCCTGATGCCAGGCGATCTGCTAATTCGGGGCACCTTCCCCCTCGTGCTGATCGGCATCGGCCTGTGCGTCCTGGCCTGGGCCGAGCGCAGTATCGCGCTGACTGTGATCGCGGCTGTCTACCTCGCACTCGCGTTGGTCGCCAGCCTCTACGACATCGAGAACATCGTCTACCGGCTGGGCTGGAACCTCAGTCCGGCAGCGACTGGCCTCCCGAACGTGGTGCTGCCCGCCCTGGTGCTCTTGCTCTCGGGGGCGGGCGCCTGGGTGGTGCAGCGCCGTTCGCGGCCACGGCCAGGCGGACTGGTGACCGCGGGGTCCGTCAGCGAAGTGTCATGACTGACCACCCGACCAGCGGGATCGACGAGACCGTGCACCAGCGGCACAGGCTCGGCATCCTGACGATCACCGCCGAGGCCGATCGAGCCGAGTTCGGCTACCTTCGCGATGCGCTCGACCTGACGCCAGGCAATCTGTCCCGGCACTTGACGGTGCTGGAGGACGCTGGCCTCGTCAACGTCGAGAAGGGTTACGAAGGGCGTCGGCCGCGGACGTGGGTTCGCATCACCCGCGCGGGCCGGACGGCGCTCGTGGCCGAGCTCGACCTGCTCGCGGCCCTCGTCCGGCAGCACACCGTAGTGGCCCGCCGGGCCCGAGACAAGCAGCACAGCGACGGCGAGTCTGCGGCGAGCGAACTGGCCCACGAGGCCGACGGCCAATCGTCTGCCGACGAGGCCTGGACTGCCGTTGCGTCGACGGCGCGCGATGCAGCGAAGGCGGGCAATGCAGCCGAGTCTGACGACCCGCCTGACTCGGATACTGCCTGAATTAGCATTCCTGGTCGTCCTGCTGGCGCCGCCCGGTCAGCTGCCACGCGACGGGCAGCAGGCTCGCGGCGAGGGTGGCCTTGAACGCGTCGCCGACAACGAACGGTGTGAATCCGTCATTCAAGGTCTGCGTCGCGCTCAGGTGCAGGTCAAGCGCCAGCCAAGTCAGGCCGAACGCGTAGATGATGATCTCGCCGACGATCATCGCCGGTATGGACCCCAGCACCGAGCGGTCGGCACCACGCTGGGCCAGGTATCCGCACGCGGCGGCGGCGAAAAAGAAGCCGACGATGTACCCGAAAGACGCGCTGGCATAGCCGGACGTCCCGGCCGCGAACCAGGGAACCCCGGCCACCCCGGCGACCGCGTACAACGCCATTGACGCGGCTGCGCGCCGCCAGCCGAGCGCGGTTCCCGCTAGCAGCACGCCGAGCGTCTGGCCAGTGATCGGCACATCCGTGTAGGACAGGTGGATCGAGATCTGCGCCAGCGCGCCGACGAACCCGGCCGCGCCGACCACGAGCAGGACGTCCCGGACGACATGGGCCAGCCGGCCACGGTTCAGCGCGATCAGGTCGGCGAGCACCAGCGGGCGCGGGCGTCCAATGGCAACAGACGACATGAAGGTAGGCCTCCTGGGGCGGGCCGCGGGGGGTGCGGCCGGAGAGCAGGGACCCTACCACGGCGCCGCGCGGGTCCACGGCGGCCACGCGGTACCTCGGCGCTACGCGGTTCCACTGCGGTTTCGCGGTACCTCGGCGCCGCGCGGCTCTACTGCGGCCGCACTGCGGGCGCGCCACGACGGTCGCTCGAGACGACGTCGGCCGCGCGCCTCCGGGCCACCGCCAGGTATCGTGCGGGCGTGAGCTCGGACGGGCCGGACCGGCCTCAGCCTGCGCAGTCCGCGGAGAAATCCGCGGCCGAGGCGCTCGCGGGCAGCACCGTGGACTACCTTTCCGGTGACTGGAACGTGGTACGACGCATCTCAGATCACCGCACTGGTCAGGTCGGCTCGTTCTGCGGGACGGCCAGCTTCTCGCCGTGCGAGGCGCCAGAGAATGGGCGGCTGCTGGCGTACTCCGAGACCGGCCAGCTTCGGCTGGGCAACCATCGGGGGCCGGCCACCCGCAGCCTGCTCGTCCGTGACCTTGACGACGGAACCGCTGACGTCCGCTTCGCCGACGGGCGCGAGTTCTACCGGCTTGACCTGCGAACCGGGACCTGCGAGGCCGCACATCCGTGCCGCGCTGACCAGTACCAGGTGACGGTGACGCGGCTGAGTGCGGACAGCTATGCCGAGACATGGCGGGTCGCCGGGCCGTCGAAGGACTACGAGCTCATCTCGACGTACACAAGAGCGGCGAACTCCGACGCTGCCGGGACAGGTAGCCGGCAGTGACCGGCGAGCCGTATGCGGGCACCATTCCGCGGCTCCTGGCAGCCGCGGCCGAGCGGGACAGCGACGGCGAATGGATACGCAGCGATGCGGGGACGCTCACGTTCGGGGGTGCGGTCGCGGCGGTCGGCCTGACGGCCGAGGCACTGCACGCCGCCGGGGTGCGCAAGGGCGACCTGGTGATGCTCACGGCCAGGACGACGCCGCAATACCTGCTCTGCTGGCTCGCGCTGACGACGCTGGGCGCCATCGCCGTAGCCGTCAACCCGCGGTCATCGGCCGCCGAGCTAGCCGGGCTCATCGCCCAGGTCCAGCCGAAGCTGCTGGTGACCGATCCGGGCCTCAGCGACCTCGTGGCCGCCGTGCGTGACGACCGCGGCCGGGCGGAGCCAGGTGAGCACCAGGCGACCCCGTTCCCATCGGAAGTTGATGTGGACGCGCTCGTGCCGGCGGAGTGGAGCGATACGGCCGCGATGGCCAGCGTGGCTCGGCGGGGGATGGCGCTGCCGACCCCGACGGTCGGGCCGGACGATGTCGCTGCGCTGATCCCGACTTCGGGCACCACGGGCCGGTCGAAGCTGGTGATGCAGACGCACCGGGCGTACGCGATGGCGGGCGAGGGCTTCCCGTTCTGGATGGAGCTGACCGCGGCCGACCGGATGCTGACGACGCTGCCGCTCTTCCACGTCAACGCGCCGGCGTACTCGGTCATGGGCTCGCTTGCGTGCGGCGCCGGGCTCGTACTGGCGGAGCGGTTCTCGGCGAGCACCTTCCTGGACACGGCGCGGCGGCACGGGGCGACCGAATTCAACGCGATCGGCGCCATGCTGGAGATCTTGATGCGCCAGCCCGAACGGCCAGACGATGCGGAGACGTCGTTGCGGCTGTGCTACACGGGGCCCGCGCCTGAGCGCGAGCGGCAACTGGAGATCGAGCGACGGTTCGGCCTGCGCATCGTCGTCGGCTACGCGATGTCGGAGTCGCCGTACGGACTGATCTGGCCCCACGGCGCGCGGCCGTACGGAACGCTCGGGACCGTTCGGCAGCACCCTGACCTGGGCGTTGTCAACGAGGCTCGGGTCGTCGACGATTCAGGCGAGGTTCTTCGGCCGGGCGCCGCCGGTGAGCTCGAGCTGCGCAATCCCGTGATCACGCCGGGGTACTGGGGGATGCCCGACCAGACAGCGGCGGTGATGGACGGCGACTGGCTGCGGACCGGCGATCTCGTCACGGCGCACGAGGACGGCACGTACACCTTCATCTCCCGGGTTAAGGAGGTCATCCGGCGCCGCGGCGAGAACCTGTCACCGCTGGAGGTCGAGGAGGTACTCGACAGCCATCCGATGGTTCTGGAGTCGGCAGTCGTCGGTGTTCCGTCGGAACTGTCCGAGGAAGACGTCAAGGCGTTCGTCGTGGTGGTGGACGGAGCCGAGCTGGACTTCGCGGCCGTGCGGGAGTTCGCCGCGGGTCGGCTCGCGGCGTTCAAGGTGCCGCGCTACTGGCAGCGAGTCGACGAGCTACCGCGGACGCCGACGGCCCGAGTCGCCAAGCACCGGCTGCCGGGCGGCCACCCGCCTGGCGAGTACGACGCGGAGGCTGCTGACGCGGCCAGCACTTGAATCCAGTACGCAGGCCATTACCCAGGGAGAGCAGTGACTGAGTACCCAACTTCGATCGGAACCTCGGACGCGACGACCATCACGCTGCTCGGGCACAACCTGGCCGAGGACCTGATGGGCAAGGTCAGTTTCGGCGAGCTGGCGTTCTGGCTGGCGGCGCTGCGGCGGCCGACTTCAGGTGAGCTCAGGGTCTTCGAATCGGTCCTGGTCGCGCTGGCCGATCACGGATTCACGCCGTCGGCGATCGCGGCTCGGCTGACGCTGCTCGGCGCTCCGGAGTCCGTGCAAGGAGCGATGGCCGCCGGGCTGCTCGGCGGCGGCTCCCGGTACCTTGGCGTGACCGAGGATTGCGGCCGGTTCCTTGCCGACGCCCTGACGGCTCATGTGGGCGAGCTGCCTGACACCGATGCGGGCTGGGACGAACTGGCCGTGTCGGCCGTCACGGCGCAGCGCGCGTCGGGCCGTCTGGTTCCGGGCCTTGGCCATCCCGTGCACAAGGACGGGGATCCGCGCACGCCGGCGATGTTCCGGATCGCCGAGGAATCAGGAGTGCTCGGCCCGCACCTGAAGCTGTTCGCGGCCGTCGGCCGTGTGCACCCCGCCATCATCGGCCGGACCCTGCCGCTGAACGGGGCCGGCGTGTGCGGGGCGGCGCTTGCCGACCTCGGTTTCCCGCCCGACTTGCTGCGCGGCTTCGCGCTGCTGGCACGGACCGCAGGACTGCTCGGACACCTGGCTGAGGAGATGCGCAACCCGGCTGGGCAGGCCATCTACCGCGAGGTCGACGAGAACGTGCGCTACGTGCCGCCGGGGGAGTAGGCAGACGCGGACTCTTGCGCTGCTGTGCGCGATAGTATCCCAAGAACTCTTTGCAAAGGTAGCTTTGGAAAGCTATCTTTGGACGCATGGCGGGAGACTCGCAATCCAGGCGGACGGTCAAGCGGCTCACGGATCCGAAGGCGCTCCGCGCACTCGCGCACCCGATCAGGCTTGAGCTTCTCGCCCAGCTGCGGATCCACGGTCAACTAACCGCGACGCAGGCCGGATACCTGCTCGGCGAGAGCTCAGCGAGCTGCTCGTTCCACCTTCGTCAGCTGGCCAAGTACGGCCTCGTCGAGGAGGCAGGTAGCGGCCAAGGCCGGAAACGCCCCTGGCGCGCGACTACCATGTTCACCAGCTGGCCCGACGTTGCCGACGATCCGAAGGTCGATGCGGCGGCGGACGTGCTCCGCGGCGTGATCGCCGAGCATTACCTCGAAAGCCTGATGCGCTGGCTCGAGGTCAAGCCGGACGAGCCCGAGGAGTGGCAGGAGGCCGCCCAGTTTGGTGACACCGCGATTTACGTCACCCCTGCTGAACTAGCCGAGCTAGGCGAGCGCACCCGCGAGCTGGCGTACACCTACCTCGATCGTCAGGTTGACCCAGAGCTCCGGCCGCCGGGCGCTCGGCTGGTCAGCGTCCTGCACATCGCGCACCCGGTCGTGGACCGACCGCAGCGCCAGCCCGCCGAGGGCGAACGCGGCTGACATGGTCGCCGGCACAGACGAAGACAGGCACGGGCTGGCGCAGCGCGCCGCGGCCAGGATCCCGGCGCTGTTGCGGGAGACGCAGTTCCGGCGGTACTGGACCGCGCAGACCATCTCCATGTTCGGTGATCAGATCTCCGGGATCGCCATCCCGCTGACCGCTGTGCTGGTCCTGCATGCCAGCGCCGCTGACATGGGCTACCTCACGGCGCTGGTCTGGCTGCCAAGTCTCCTGTTCGGCCTGCATGCCGGGGCCTGGGTCGACCGCCGCGGCCGCCGCCGGGCGACCATGATTGGCGCCGACCTCGGTCGGTTCATGCTGCTCGCCAGCCTGCCGCTCTGCTACGCGCTGCACATCCTGACGCTCGGGCAGCTGTTCGCGGTCGCGTTCGGTGTCGGCGTGCTCAGTGTGCTCTTCACCGTCTCTGACTCGGCGCTGTTCGTCGCGGTCGTCCCAGCCGACAGCTACCTGGATGGCAACTCACTCCTTTACTCCAGCCGGGCGCTGTCGTTCGTGGGCGGTCCGAGCGTCGGCGGGCTGCTCGTCCAGGCGCTGTCGGCACCGGCCGCGATCGCCGCCGACGCGGTGTCGTTCCTCGGCTCCGCCTTCTTCCTGCACCGGGTCACTGTGGCCGAGCCGCCACCTGACGGCGGCGGCAGCGGCGCCGTGACCGCAGGCGCGAGGTTCATCGCCCACTCGCCGATCGTCCGGGCGTCGCTCCTGGCAGTCGCGATCATCAACTTCTTCAATCTCATGTTCAGTGCGCTTTACCTGCTGTACGCGGTACGCGTGCTGCACATCAGCGCCGGGCTCATCGGGCTCGTGCTCGGCGCAGCCGCGGTTGGCGGCGTGATCGGCGCTGCTGTCACCAAGCGCATCGCGGACCGGATCGGCGTCGGCTGGGCCTACGTAGCTGGCTGCGCCATGTTCGCCGTGCCGACCCTGCTTGTCCCGCTTGCGGGCGGCCCGAAGCCGCTGATTCTCGGCACGCTGTTCGCGGCCGAGTTCCTCTCCGGATTCGGCGTGATGGTGCTGGACATCAGCGTGGGCTCGATCTTCGCTGCGGTAATCCCGGACGCTCTCAGGTCCAGGGTGTCCGGCGCGTTCCAGGCGGTGAACTACGGCACGAGGCCGGTGGGCGCGCTGCTCGGCGGCATCCTCGGCACACTGATCGGGCTGCGGCCAGCGCTGTGGGTGGCGACCGCGGGTGGTGTCTTGGGCTTCCTCGTGTTGCTGCCGTCACCGCTGCCGGCATTCAAGATGCCGTCGGGTGACAGTTAGCGATGACGGCCGCGGGCATGTCTCATCTCACCACCGGCAGATGCAGCGAACAGATCTTGCCTGGTGAGCGGCGTTCGGCCTTGTCAGGGCACTAAATCCGCCGGATTCGTACGGCACGAGGCGAGTGAGTCCAGTGCCGGTCTTGCCGGTGGCCTGCCTTATCGGCTGGGCGCAAGCACGGCGACGACCTCTTGCGCGGCCTTCCTGCTGACCGTCGGAACCTCCAGCTGCCAGGTGCCGCCGTCGGCCAAGGTGATCACCAGCGCCTCGACATAGCCGTGGCCGAGCGTCGCCGAGGTGATGTTGTGGCGCGGGACACGGGAGATCACCTGGCCGAGCTTGGCGGTAAGGAAGCCGGTAATGGTGATCAGGGCGACCTCGTCGGTCGTCACCGCCAGATAGGCGAGGCGACCGATATCTGGCGTCTGGGCCTGCATTGGCGGGAGAGCTCCGATGAGCCCCGTGGCCTGCTGGATCGTGGTCTTCTTCGAGAGCCCGCGAGGGTTGATTTTCGTGCCCGCGAGCTGAGACGAGCCGAGCAATCCAGAGGCGTCCAGGGCCATCGCAGCGTCCTTCGTCAGGGGCGGCGAGTCAGGCCCGTCGCGAAGAGGTGAGCTGGTGGCGACTTGCCGGCCAGACGGCACCCAAGCCGTACGGAGGCTCAGTGCCGCTGATGACATTAGACGCTAACATGCCGAAGTTTTCGTATCGGATGTCGCAATTAACGAACCGATGACAAGGCGCGGACACCGGCATTCCCGTACCTGCAGTGACCGCTGGGATGAACGTGCGGCGGGTCGCCGGAATAGATGGGGCACCAGGACGGCCCCGCAGCCTTGACGGTAGCGCGTGATGCCTGCAGCGGTGGATACGTGAGCATGATGAGGCAGAGCAGTTGCTTACCGAGTGGGCGCTCGTGACGCGGGACCGGGACAACCGGGTCCGGGCCGCAGCCAAGGCCGGGGTGTCCCGGTGCCGCATCGAGCAAACTAACTGGCCCCGCCAAAACCACGATCATTCGCATTCTGCGGGCTGACGGCCCCGGAGGTGACCGGGAGCCGAAAAACCAGTGATGACCTGCGCCTATTTCATATCCGATAGAACAGGTTCAGGAACCGGTCGGCGAGCGCAGCGTCGCCGATGGCGGTGCCGCCGTTCACTCGCCCGAACGCGGTCAGGACCATGCTGCCCGGATCGAATTCGAGGATGGCCGGCAGATCGTCGATCGCGCCAGGCTCGTAACTCATGCCTTGGTCGCTGATCGAGACGCGGGTATCTCCGGCGTTCCGGCCGCTGACCCGGATGCCGATGGTGAAGGGGCTCAGATCCGCGTCGGGCCGCACCGTCGACTGCCAGATGATGAACATGAACGGAACCAGCAGGTCAGCCGTGTCAGCCGGCAGCGCGTGCGCCCGGCCGCTGCCCTGGCGGATGTCCCAGGTGTGCACGCCGTAGTCCATCAGCTGCCCCCCGGCATAGACGAACGCCGGGACCGGGCCCATGTAGGCGTGCGAGACCAGCAGGCCGCCCCACTCTTCCTCGCTAAGAGGCTCGAGGATTCCCATCATCTTGTCGAGGTCGGCGCGGGCTCGCGCCATCATCTCCTGCTGGCTCAGTTCGCCGAACGCGCGGGCAGACGTCCCGGCCATCTCGTGCATGACGAGGAGGCCGCGAGGCACTGGTGCCTCGCTCCCAGCCCGTGCCGTGTCGAACGCGGCGAAGTACCCCTCGGTCGTGTCGACCACATGGCCGATGATGTCTTTCACCCGCCAGCTCTCGCACGCCGTCGGCGCGTCCCACGCCCCTGGCTGGTCCGCTAGCGCGAACATTTCCTCCGCCTCGCGGCGGACCACCCGCAAGATCGTGTCCTTACCTTCATAGGTCATGGCGTTCCACTCGCTCATGTCCTCACCTCTTTCGGTTTACAGGTTCGGAATGTGAACCGCTGTGCGGATAACAGATGTGCGTCTACAGTTCGTAAGCCCAGCGCACGCGACCGGGTGGTGTCAACGGACACTTTCGGAGGGAACGGGGTCGCCTCCGTCCGCCTGCTTTTGACCTGCGGGCGTGGCCGCGGAACAGCTGAGGCTCATGGGACTGGCGAGGCTGGATATGACTTCCTGGCCTTGCCCGGGCCGGGTCGCGCCGGGCCGGGTCGGGCGTGGCTAACCGGCGAGGCTGAGGCTCGCCAGGGCGGCACCGTACCGGATCGCGACGAGTTGCCCGACGGCTGCATGTGCGCCCAGGGTGGCCGAGGCCGGCGCGCCGAGGGCGGCGCTGAGGTCATCAAGCACCGGCAGGGAGGTTTCCGGGCCGATGAGGCAGGGCGCAAGGGCCGGGCGCGGCGAGCCAGACTCGGTCAGCCTGGTGACGGCATCCGCGATGCTGGCCGGATCGCCGAGCGAGGCGGGCACTACCGGCACAGACAGTCGTGACGCGAGCAGCACGGCGACGACGGCAGCCCCGCTGGCGGCCTGTTCGTCCTTGTCGGCCAGGACGATGACGCCGCGACCGTCGGCGGAGATGCTGAGCCCGCTTGAACGCGCGTGCCGGGCGAGCCCGGCTTCAGCCAACCGTGCATGCAGCGCTTCGGCCACGAGCGGATGCGGGCCGAGGTGGCCGGCGACGACCGCTGGAATCGGGAGCTGTGCGGCCAGCTGGCTCAGCGCCGCGTCAATCGCGGGGCTTGGGCCGAGCAGCAGTGGAACGATCACGCTCGGGAATTGGTCATGTCCTGCTGGATCCTCGTCCAAGCTCAGGCAGTCGGCCAGCAACAGGTCCGCGCCCTGGAGGTAGCCGACCCGGATGTCGACGCCAGGACAGGACACGCCCGCGATCGAGGCAACTCTCGGCCCGATTTCGGCGGTGTCGGACTCGGCAGCGCCCGGTACCGCTATCACCAGCGCCGGCGCATCCGAGGCGACGGACAGCCGGTGCGGGCTGCGATGCCGGCCAGATGGCCTCGTCCTGGTCGTGCGTCTGGGCAGGGCGTCGGGACCATCCGACTGACCACCGCGCTGGGGGAGGCCGCCCCGCTGCGGGAGGGAGTCGCCCCGCTGGGGGAGGGAGTCGCCGCGCTGCGGGAGGGAATCGCCCCGCTGCGGGAGGGAGTCGCCCCGCTGGGGGAGGGAGTCGCCGCGCTGCGGGAGGGAATCGCCGCGCTGCGGGAGCTCGCCACGCTGGGGGAGGGAGTCGCCCCGCTCGGGGAGGCCGCCCCGCTCGGGCAGGGATCCGTTGGCCCTGGGCTGGGAGTCTCTGCCATCGCCGAACGCAGCTCTCGCCGCTGGGGGAGGGAGCCGTTGCCCTCGGGGACGTTGCCCTGAGCCAGCGCATCCCCGCGCCGCGGCAGGCTGTCGCCGCGGCTGGTGATGTGCTGGTCGTCTTGGGGCTGGTCGGCGCCGAGCTCGGGAAGCGTCTTGCTTTGGCGCGGAAGCGTGTCGTCGTTGTCCAGCAGCGCGTCGCGCAGGCGAGCCAGCACATCGCTTGGTGGGGCCGCCGCGCCGCCGCGCCGGCTGGGCGACTCGAACGATGTGCGCGGCGGGGGCGGCTCGTCGCGGTAAGACGACTCTGGACGCTCGAACAGTGTTCCGCCGCGCTGCGGCAGTGACTCGCCCAGCGGCTGACGCTGGGGCAAGTCGCCGCGCTGCGACAGGGACTCGCGGTCCTCCGGCTGCGGTTCCCCGGGCTGCGGCGCCTCTGGGGGGCTCAGGTCCGTCACGCTGTCGTATCGTAATCGGCTCACGGAGCGGATGGCGCGCGTTCTGGGATGATCACACCAAACCTGCTGCCGTCACCGACTCTTCCTACTCCGCTGGCAGCATGCTTCGGAGTACGGCTATGAGAGCGTTCTTCTGGTCGTCGGAGAGCCGCTGCTCAGCCTTAATGGCCGCCTCGATGTCGGGCTGGACGGCTCCGTGGTGGCCAGCGGCTGACGTGTCTCTGTGCAGCAAGCCGGCCTGCGCCAGCAGCGTCTCGGCGGAGACATTCAGAGCGTCGGAGATCAGCCGAATGACCCGAACCGACGGCTGATGTAGGCCGCGCTCGATCTGGCTCAGGTAAGGATTCGACAACTTCGTGCGCTCGGCCAGCTGCCGCAGGGAGAGATTGGCCAGCTTGCGCTTGCTGCGGATGAAGGCGCCGAGCGCCTGCATCTGGGAGTCCCACGGCTCGGTCATTGGGATCTCCTCCGTGCCGGAACGCGCCGCTGAGGCGGGCTGCCATGCAGGCTGCCCGCCTCGGCGACTGATTGTTGTGGTCGTCGGCTGGCTGCAGACTCGGTTGTCACTTCTTGGGCGTGCGAGTCCGGCTGGTGCTGGTGGCCTTGCGAGCAGCGGCGGCCTTGCTCGCGCTCGTGGTCCCGCGCGAACCTGCCTTCGTCGGGCTCGCCGTGGCCGTGTCTGCCTTGGCTGCGCTTGCCTTCACCGTGCTCGTTTTGGCCGTGCTTGCCTTGGCTGTGCTCGCCTTAGCGGGCCGCGGCTTCGTGGCACGCGGCTTGGCCGGTGCCTTGGCGGCCTCAGTGGCGGCGGCCTCATGGCGGCGGCGGTCTCGGCGGCGGCGGTCTCGGTGTCGGCGGGCGCGCTGGCCGGAGTCGTCTCCATAGGCGCGGTCTCGGTGCGAGCAGCCTCGGCCGGGACGACAGCCTCGTCGGACGGGACCGCCCTGAGCGTCGCGGTGCGGGCGTGCTTTGGCTTGCGTACGTCCTGGAGCGTGCCAACAACCTGGGTCAGCTTGGCAACACTGTCGGCGACCAGCGGGCCGGCGGCCTGGAAAGCCTTGGCAGCCAGCTCCCGCTGCCGGGCGACGAACTGCTCGGCCATCGGGTTGGCGGCCTGGAAAGCCTTGGCAGCCAGCTCCCGCTGCCGACTGCTACGAACTGCTCGGCCACCGGAGTGGCGGCCTGCACCGCCTTGTCAGTCAGGTTTCGCTGGGTGGCAATAACGTGCTCGGACAGCTCCTGGGCGCTGGCCCGTAGCTTGGCCGGGTTGGCAAGTGTGCTCAGCGACGGAACGTGGACCGCCGGCTTCGGCAGCGTCGGCATGCTCGGACGCACCGCCTTCGCCAGCTGGTTGCCGGTCCGGATGACGTCGTGGACAGCCTCGCGGCTCTTGCGCATCTGCTCCTGGCTCTTGCGCATCTGGTCCTGGCCACGCTGCATGGCAGCGAGCAACTGGTCCTGAACCTCTTGTGCGAGGGCGCGGGTGTCGATCATGGACTCCTCCTCATTAGCGTCTACATGCAAACTATATCAAGCATGGCGCGCAATATGTCAAGCGGCGGCGCGGACAGACGCTGTTGGACAGCGGGAACGCAGTTGGACAGCGGAAAAGACCCAGACACCGAGGGATTCGCACGGAATCTAGCGTGGCGCCGCGGACCTGGCTCAGGTAGAACGTCTGGTCCGGGGTGGCGATGACGCGACGAATTATCATATTTTGCGCAAGCAGCCGTGGGACTGTGACGGCGACGGGACCTGCGGCGCGCCGGCTCCCGCATCTAGGACGGAGCCTTACCAGCCGAAGCGGACCGAAAACGTGCTCATCCACGTAGCGCGGTGCGACAGCCACGACCGATACCGGCTGTCAGTGCCTCCGCCGACCCGCTAGGTGTCCTGGACAATCTCCAGGCCGTTGCCGTCCGGGTCGCGGAACGCGAACATCGGTGGCACGCCCGGCCAGCGCAGGACCTCGTCAGCACTGACGCCGAGCTGGAGCAAGTAGGCGTGCAGGGCGTCGGCATCCGGCGTGCCGAGCCGGATTCCGGTCTCCACGCCTGCGGGCGCGTCGGGCTTCGCGCTGACAAGCGCGATTGTCGTGCCGCCCCCGGCGGGCATGACCTCGATCCAGCGCCGGCCACCGCCAAGGCCGACATCCAACGTCGTCGCCAGGCCGAGGACGCTGGTGTAAAACTCCTGCGCCCGGTCCTGGTCCTGGACGGGGACACCGACAGTGCGCATGCCGGTAATCCGACTGGCCGCCGTGTTCGTGCTCATCTGCCTGCCTCCTTTTCTAACGGCTCGCTATGCCTGGCCGTACATCAGGGAGCCAGGGGTAGTCAGCAGCTCACCGCACTCCAGCCAGGTCTTGAGCCCGGAAAGGATCATTGGCCAGCCGCCGTAGAGCTGGTCGTTGGCGCCGTCGCGGAGCTGGTCGTGCGTTACGACGAGGTGGCACGAGTCGGCGACCTGATCTATTTCCCAGGTGACCCGACTGGAACCTTCACTCTTGACCTCGTCGCTCCATAGTGCGGTCATGGTGTGCACGAGCTTGCGCGGAGGATCGACCTCCAGCACTTCTCCCTCGCCGAGCAGGCTCGGCTCCGACGGGGAACCCATCTCGAGTCGGGCGCCCGGCGTCCAGTCCGAACTCACGCCGGCGCCGAAGTTGTACTTGCTCCTGATCTCCGGGTCGGTGATCGCGTCCCAGAGGCGCTCCGGAGTCGTGCGTATGTAGATCTCGAAGATCTTCTCCATCGGTCTCTCCAGCTTCTGCTTGATTTCACTGAGCGCGGCCGCCCAGGGCTCTGCGTACTTGCTGACCCATCGGTCGTGGATGAGCCGGATCGGCACCGGATTCAGGTAGTGCAGCTTCTCCCGCCCGCGCTTCCTGGTCACGATGAGGCCCGCCTCCTCGAGCTGCCGAAGGTGCTTCATGACGCCGAACCGCGTCATCGCGAAGCGCTCCTCGAGTGCACTGAGTGTCTGGCCGTCGGCGCGGTACAGCTCGTCGAGCAGCTCGCGTCTCGTCGGATCGGCCAGGGCCTTAAATACCTCATCCACGCCACGAGAATAGGTGACCAATTAGTCACATGTCAAGCCGGTCGAGTCCCCGGCCGAAGGGGGACCGGGGCTAGCGACCGGCGCCAGCCGGTGCCCCCGCCGGGGACCGCCAGCCGGGACCGCCAGTTGGGACTGCCAGCCGGGACCGCCAGCCGGCTGGTGAACTCGCGGAACAGTGCAATCGGGCCAGACGCGGCATCGGGCGGGGCGCGTGGACCGGCCCTGCTGAGGCCGACTAGCGTGCAGCACATGTCTGTCGTCTGGCCAGCGGTGTCGTACGAGCAATGGAGCGACACCTGCGACACGTTGCATGGTCACACCCAGGTACTCGGCAAGCTGGCGGTGGCGCTCGCGCCGCCTGAGCCTCAACTGCAGCACGCTGCGCTGCGGCTGACGGCTCGCGGCTGGGAGACCGAACCGTTGCCCGCGCCCGACGGATCCGGGCGGTTGGTCGTTCTGCTGGACTTGCACGCCCATGAGTCGGTGGCTGAACACAGCGACGGCCGTACCGAGCGGGTTCCGCTGACTCCGGATCGCTCTGTCGGGGCTGTGACGCGGGAATTGCTCGCAGCGGTGCGCCGGCTCGCCGGCGACATCGAGGTCGATCCGACGCCGCAAGAGGTCTCGTGGACCACTCCGCTCGACGTAGACGAGGAGCATGCGACCTACAAGCAAGAGCAGGTCTCGGCCTACTTCGAGGCTGCCGGCCGGGCAGCTATGGTCCTCACCGAGTTCCGCGCTCCCTACCGCGGCCGGTCCACGCGCGTCAACGCCTGGTGGGGATCCTTCGATTTGGCGGTGAGCCTGTTCTCCGGCCAGCCGGCGGATCCCCCGTCCGATGACTTCATCATGCGGAACGCCATGGATGCGCAAGAGGTGGCGGTCGGCTGGTGGCCCGGGGATCCGCGTCACCCTGCAGCGGCGTTCTACGCCTACGCGCACCCGGCCCCGCCCGGTTACGGCGACGGAAAGCTAGCCCCCGCGGCCGCGCATTGGGACGCCGGGCTCGGAGAGTACGTCCTGAACTGGGACGACATCCGGACCAGTCCGGATCCCCACCGCGACGCGCTGGAGTTCGCGCGGTCGGCGTTCATGCACTCCTGCGCGGCGTGCCACTGGGATCCGCAGCTCGCCGCCAGCGCACAAGGCACGCCGCCGCCTGTGCACTGAGGCTCGCGCTGTCGCGGCGGATGCAGACTTGCTAGCGGCGCGGGCCGGCGAACCGCAGCCACGGCCGTGCCGAAGACTGTCATGCTTGCCGCATGAGCTCCGCAATGCCGCCCTCGCCGACACGCCGAGCCCGGTTGTGGCTAGCGGCCGAGGCCAGAAATGTCCCGCTGCGCGCGATCCTCGCGACAGTTGGCGTGGTCGTGCTCGCGTTCCTAGCCGGGAAGATCATCGACCGGTTGCGCGGCGTGATCCTGCTGCTGGTGGTCGCTGGCTTCATTGCGCTGCTGCTCAACCCGCTTGTGGTGGCCTTGACTCGGTGGCTCGGGCGTCGCGGGATCGCGGTAGCGGTAGTCACCCTGCTGGCCCTCAGCGTGTTCGCCGGGCTGGCATTCGCGTTCGGATACCCGCTGGTCAACGGCATCAGCCACTTCGCCAGCGATCTGCCCGTCTACGTTAGCCAGGCGCAGCATGGCAAAGGCTGGATCGGGCCTCTCGTTACGAAGTACCACTTGCAGGCCTGGGTGGTGAAGAACGCGCCCAAGCTCGCCAGTTATGGGCGTGACCTGGCCCACCCGGCGCTAAGCCTCGGCAAGGGAGCGCTGTCGCTGGTCTTCTCGCTGTTCACGATCTTCGTGCTTGTCGTGCTGCTGCTGCTCGAGGGGCCAAAACTGCGAACGGGACTGCTGGGCGTCATGTCACCGGACCGCGCGAAGCGCTACACGCAGGTGGCCAGGGAGGTCAACCAGTCAGTCGTCGGTTACATGCTGGGCAACTTCGCCACGTCGGTCATCGCCGGCGTCGTCGTCCTGGCCACGCTGCTCCTGCTCGGGGTTCCGTTCCCGTTCCTGTGGGCGCTCTGGGTCGCGCTCGTCGACTTCCTGCCGATGATCGGCGGTGCGCTGGCTGGCATTCCTGTCGTGCTCTTCGCGCTGACGCACTCGGTGTTGGCCGGGATCGTGACCGTTGTCGTGTTCCTCGTATACACGCAGGTCGAGAATCACGTCCTGAACCCGGTCATCATGAGCCGTACAGTGCGCATCAACCCGTTGCTCGTCCTGGTTGCCATCCTGGTCGGCGCGTCCCTCGGTAGCTGGATCGGCGGGTTCTTCGGCGGGTTCGTGGCCGCTTTGCTGGCGATTCCGGCCGCCGGAGCGATTCAGGTGATCGTGAAGTCGGTTTGGCGGTCCACAGAGCCGTTGCCCGACGGCCCCGGCCGCGACAGTCCGGTGACGACGGCCCCGGTGACACAGGCGACGCCGGCAGCGCCAGCGACGCCCGTTACTGAGTGACGTCGGGGAGCAGGGGTAGGCGGGACGGCGGCTTGATCTCCTCCAACCGCAGGTATGTCACGAGCCGCTGACCCCCTCGCGCCGCGAGCGTGGCTAGGACCTGCTGCAACTCGGTGACGTTGCGCGCCACCACCGTGAGGAGGTAGTCCATCTCGCCTGTGACGTTGTCGGCGGTGATGATCTGCGGGAGCGCGCGGACCTGATCCTCGAACAGCCTCGTCGAGCGCGGGTCGTGCCGGCCCAATGTGGCCGCGACGTACATCTGGAGCGGGAATCCGACGGTAACCGGATCAAGCCGGGCGCTGATGACCTTGATGACGCCGGATTGCTTGAGGCGGCGAACCCGGTTCAGCGTCGCGGCCGGCGACAGGCCGACAAGCCGGGCTAGCTCGACGTTCGTGCGGTCTGCGTCTGCCTGGAGCTCGGTTAGCAGCAAGAGATCAATTTCATCAAGTTCAACGGCCATAGCGCCAAACATTATCTTGTTGTGAAGGCGACTGGCGGAATTCAGCCCGGCTCCAGGTAGACCTGAGGGCATGACCAACAACCGTCGTCTCGTCTTCCCGGCGCTCCTGGCCGCAGGAGTGCTGTGGGGTACCACGGTGCCCCTGTCCAAGGTCGCCCTGGGCTGGCTGCCGCCGGGGTGGTTGGCGTTCGTCAGGTTTGCCCTAGCCGCCGCAGTGCTGCTAGTAGCAAGCCGGTCGCGACTTCGGGCAGCGTTCAGCCCGGCGATCATGATGACCGGTGCGATCGGCTATGGCGGGTCAGTCCTGCTGCAGAACTTCGGCATCGAGCGGACCAGCGTCACCCACGCGGCGCTCCTCATCGGCGCCACGCCGGTCCTGGTCGCGATCACGGCCGCAGTCCTCCGGCACAGCGTGGCCCGACCGCTCGCTTGGGCCGGATTCGCGATGTCGCTGGCCGGCGTCGGCTTCATCGCCGGCGGTCAGGGCTCGGGATCGAGCCTGGCCGGCGACGGGTTGGTGCTGGCGTCGCAGCTGATCTCGGCCGGATTCACGGTCTCCCAGGCCAAGCTGCTGCGCGGCCGGGACCCGATCGCGGTCACCGGTCTGCAGCTTCTGAGCGCAGCTGTTGTTGTGCTGCCGGTCGCGCTGATCACGGAGCACCAGGCGGTCGGAGCGGGAAGTCTCACGGCGGTGCTGGCGACAATCGGGCTCGTGCTGGCAGGGACTGTGCTGCCAACCTCGCTGTTCGCATTCGGCCAGAGCCGCGTGTCCGCTGACGTCGCGGGGGCCTTCCTGAACCTCGAGCCGCTGGTCGGCGCCATCATGGGGATGGCGCTCTTCGCAGAGCCTGCCGGCCCGATTCAGCTGGCAGGCGGCACCGTGATCACCCTCGGCATTGGGTTGAGCAGCTTCCAGGTGATCCGCGGCGAGCGGCGCTCCGGGGCGAGCGTCGACGGCTACGCGACCATTCGCGCAAACGCGGCCGTCGGCGGCCAGGTGGCTGCGGGCGCCCAGGCCTCTGCGGGCAGTAAGGCGGCCGCGGCCGCTCGGGTTTTTGCGGGCGGCCAGGCTTCGGCTGCTTCCACGGGCAGTCATGTGGCTGCAGGCAGCCGAGCTTCTGCGGATGGCCAGGCGGCCGCAGGCGAGCAGGCGGGTGCCGGCAGCCTCGTAACGGCAAGCCCGGGCGCGGCTGCCGCCGAAGCCGCCGCCGCGTCCGCAGCTGCATCGCGGCCGGCGCCAGGGGAGGCGCCGAGTGTGGTCAAGCGAACGAAGTTCCCGCAGCCGAGGTCCGCTGGAACTGCGCGCCTGCGCCTGCCGAGATTCCGTCCGTCCGGGCACCCGGCACACCGGGCGCATCCGGCGCGCCGGGCCTCGCGGTTGCGCTCGCGCCGCGACCGCCGCGACCGCCGCGGCCGCCGCGGCCGCCGCGACCGCCGCGGCCGGACAGGCTTGTCTTAGCGCCAGCGCCAGCGCCAGAGACCCTGTCACTTTGGTTGGGGCAAATACGGCATACCACCCGTGATCATGACTCGAAGTGCCAGGGTCTCGGCATCGGCAAGCAACAGGCACCAGCGTCAGGTGCCGTCGTCGGCGCGCTCCAGAGCGGCCGGGATCGGCAGGCCGAACATCGGCAGGCACGGTTCAAGCCCGGCGACGGTGACCGGTACCTGGTGGAAGGCCTGCCACCGGCTCCGGCTCAGCCGGAGCCGATTGGTCGTGGTCGCTCGGCCACCGGCGGCGAGCCGCTCAATGCCATCCGACTCGTAGCCGAGCCTGGCCGACACTCGCAGCGAGGGCTGATTGTCCTCGAACGCGCCCGACGTCGCCTCCGCCGCGCCCAGACCAGCGAAGGCAAGGTGCAGGACGGCGGCGCGCATCTCGGTGCCCATTCCGTGCCCGTGATGCCGAACTCCGAGCCACGAAAACGTGCTCACCTGCCGGAGCGGCGCGAAATCCGTCGCGGACAGCCCTTGCATACCGACTGCCCTGCCGTCACAGAACACGGCGAGGCCCAGCGACCAGGCGGCCGCCGACCAGGAACCGCGGTCGAGCCACTGCTGCTGGAGAAAGGCCCGGGCCCGCTCGGCAGGCGGTGAATAAGGCCACGAGACCAGGAACGGGGTCGTACCTGGCCGGTGTATGCCCGCCGCGACGAGGTCAGCCAGTTCGCCCAGTTCGTCGTCGCTGGGCAGGTGGAGTTCGAGACGAGGGGTCGTGAGCCGGAGGCCGAGCAGGGGCCAGTGGTCGATGAGCACCCGTTATTGTCATGGCCGCGAGCGCTGGCTGTCACGTGAGTTACGGACGCGTGGAGTTGCGGGCGGGTGCGCACATCAAGCAAGCTCACGAGGTGGCGTCCCTGAAGTCCGTCGGCGTCGTCGGCGCCGGCATCGTCGGCCTGGCGGTCGCACGAGAACTGACGATCCGATTGCCCGGCGTGGCCGTGACCGTGTTCGAGAAGGAAGACCGGGTCGCGGCCCACCAGAGCGGTCACAACAGCGGTGTGGTGCACGCGGGCGTGTACTACCAGCCCGGTAGCCTCAAAGCGACGCTGTGCCGCCGCGGCGCCGCGATGACGCGGGAGTTCTGCCGGGAGCACGACGTCCAGTACCGCGAATTCGGCAAGCTGATCGTGGCCACCTCGGCGGAGGAGTTCCCCGCTCTCGCCCGGATCGAGGACCGCGGCACGCGCAACCAGGTGCCAGGCCTCCGGCGCGTTACGCGCGAGCAGATGGCGCAGATCGAGCCGCACATCATCGGTGCGGCCGCTCTGCATTCGCCGCACACCGCGGCTGTCGACTACGTCGGGATGTGCGAGGCGCTGGCCAACGACATCGGCGGCGCCGGCGGAAAGGTTCTGCTCGGCACACCGGTCACCGGGGCGCGCGAGACGGCGTCAGGCGTGCAGGTCCGGTCGGCCAGCGACGTCTTCGAGGTCGACTACCTGATCGTGTGCGCCGGCCTCAACGGCGACCGCTTTGCCGAGAGCCTTGGCGGCCTCGGCGATCTGCGGATCATCCCGTTCCGCGGCGAGTACTACAAGCTCGCGCCGCGTGCGACCGATCGCGTCCGTGGCATGGTCTACCCGGTCCCCGATCCCCGCTATCCGTTCCTCGGAGTGCACCTGACCCGGCACGTCGACGACACGGTGCACGTCGGCCCCAACGCCGTGCTCGCCCTTGCGCTCGAGGGCTACCGCTGGTCTGACGTCAGCTTCCGTGACATCGCCCGGATGGCGCGCTGGCCAGGCGCCTGGCAGCTGGCCCGGCGGCACTGGCGCAGCGGGATCGACGAGGTGGCGGGGTCGCTGTCCAAGCGCCGCTACCTGGCCAGCGTCCGGGCCTACCTGCCCGACCTCGAGCTCTCGGATCTGCTCAGATCCACATCCGGGGTCCGCGCTCAGGCGGTGCGGCGCGATGGCAGCCTGGAGGACGACTTCGTCCTGCGGGCCGACGGGCACGTGCTGCTCGTCCGCAATGCGCCGTCGCCTGCCGCTACCGCGAGCCTGGCGATTGCTGAGCACGTGGTGGCGATCCTGGCGCCCTAGGCTTCCCAGGTGACCGCGGGCTTACCGGCTACGGTAATGAAGTCCAGGTACTGCTCGGCCATGGAACTAGGTCAAGCGACGTCGGCGGGCGCGCCCGCGGCCGCCATGTGCTCGGCCAGCCGCTCGACGGCGGTCCGCAGCCTGCGGAAGTACGCGGCGCGGCTCAGCAGCAGCTTGTTCGCCGCTTCCTCATGGCTGCGCAGCGGCTCGAGGTAGCCAGCGATCAGCACGCTGCGCAGCAGCTTCTCGGTCTCGCTGTCGCCGAACGCCTCGTCGGCGGCCTGCCATACGAGCTGCTGCACGTACTCAGCCCGTTCGTGCACAGAGGAGCCGTGCGCAAGCGGGCTGCGAGCAAGCTCACGCGGTACGCGGAAGTTCTTCAGAATGTCGCGGACGGTCTCCAGATCGGCGACCGGCAATCGCGGCGGGACGGGCGCCGACAGCCCGAGCTCGCTGTAGATCTCGTCGCGCATGAACGTGAACAGGCCGCCCGGCCCGTAGTCGAGCCGGTGGCACTGGACGACGTCGGGACCGAGACGGGCATCCAGCTCGGCCAGGTGCGCGGCTCCGAGTGCACCGGCGAAGTCGACAGCGCCGGGCAGCCGCGGGTCGATCGGCAGGTAGGCGAACCGCGGGCTCGGCGATCCGCAGCGCAGGACGCCCGCGATGCCGAGCATGGCCTGAACCTTGCCCTGACCGGTGAAGTCGACGGCAGCGTGCCACATCACGGAGTCGCCCAGCGCAGCGTTGCGACGAGCGTGCGCAAGCCAGGGCCCGGCGAGCGGGTCGGCATCAGCGAACGCCGGCGCCGTCGCCAGGCTCATGCTGACCAGGAAGCCGCAGATCCGGTCGGTCAAGTCTCTCGCGACAGCGACGCGGTCCGGCGCCTCGGCGAAGTACCGGCGGGTCAGCTGCCACCACAGCCGGTCATGTTCGCTGGTCAGCGCCTCGATCCGGTCCGCGTCGCCGGGCCGGACCGAGTCGATCCGGAAGCTGACGTTGCCGTCCCAGCCAAAACCCCAGCGCAGCAGCGGGTTCTCCACCAGATGCGCCAGGTCGATCATCATCATCTGGTCGCCCGCAATACCGCGCGAGTACAGGTAATCCACCACCCGCCGCCGCAGGTCGCGCTCGAGCACCGGATTGCGCTGGCGCAGGTCAGCCAGCAGCGCCTTGCGGGCGAGCTCGTGCATGGTCAGGCCGGAGCCAAGGCGCTCGGTAATCGTCAGCTCGGACAGCTGCCGATAGGCCTCCTCAGCGTCCTCGCCAGGCAGGACAGCACGCAGCAGGTCGGGAGTGACGTTCCTGGCCACGACGGCGATTCCCAGGGCCGACGGGCGAACGTCGTGCAGTTCGGTCTCCACCAGGCGGTGCAGCAGTGCCCGCAGGATCTCGGGGCGGTCGGGGGCGCTGGCCGCGTTCCAGCTGGCGTCGGCAATCGCTGCGTCGGCGGCCAGAGCCAGGGCCAGCGGAGAGCCGGCCGCCCAGTCGACGATGGCGGTGACGCGACCGTCGGTGAGCCCGCGTGCGGCGAGGAGGTAGCGAGCTTCCCGGGGCCGCAGGCCGACCAGGTCGATCCTGGCCGTGAGCGCCTCCCAGCCGCCGGTGAACCAGCCGGGGTCCGGCGCGCTACGGCCAGCGATCAGCACGATGGTTCGGTCTGGTAGCTCGGGCAGCAGCTCCTGTCGAAGATAGGAATCGAGTGCGGCCATCCGCTCGTAGGAGTCGAGCAGCACCAGGAGCCGCTCCTCCTGCTCGGCCTTGCGGAGGGCCGCCTCGAGCGCGCCGGGCGCGGGACCAAGCTCTCGGCCGTCGATGGCGACCACGCAGATGCCGCGATCACGTGCGTGTCTCGCGGCCTCGCGCATCAGGGTGCTCTTGCCCACGCCGCCGGGGCCGCAGATATGAACCACGCTGGCGGGCGGATCATCGGAGTCCAGACACCGGTCGAGGAACGCGATCTCGGTCGCGCGTCCGGTGAAGCGGGAACGGTCACGATCCTCAAGCCGGGCAGCGAGTGTCCGGCGCGGCGGCTCGTCCCCCATCGATCCCCATCCCTGCTCACGACGGCAGACCACGTCCGCGCGAAGGGGCCGGCATCGCGGACTTGCGACACGGCCAGCGTACCAAAAAGAGACTCGGCTGATATTGCGGTGCATCAGCAGGTATCGGAGTCTGGAGCGCGGTGTGCCTGGGCGGAAATCACCGACCGGGGCGGGAAAACACAAGGGAGTAAGCCCATGGGAATGCTCAAGCGCATGAAGGATATGAAGGACATGGTCAATGCCGCGCCGGGCATGGTCCAGCAGGCGCAGCAGCTCGGCGCCCAGGCGCAGCAGATGGCCCAGGCCCAGCAGGCGGCGGCGCAGGCCCAGATGGCGCAGGCACAGGGTATGGGCCAGTTCGGCGGGCTGCCGGGCACCCAGCCCGGCGTGGCTCCCGCGGGCCCGGACTTCGATCCCATTGCCAGCGTCTCGCTTGAGGATTTCGCCGCCGTTTCTAAGGGCGTCGCCGCGTATAACTATGACGGGTCAAAACTCCCGGAGATCGCGGCGTCGCGCGGCATTCCGGCCGCTAACTGGGACGAGGCGAGCAAGGGCTGGAATGCCCGGATGCAAGCCAACCCGGCCGTCTCCCAGCGCTTCAACCAGCTGTACCGGGAGAGCTGACCGATGGGTGTCTTCAAGAACATGCGTGACCTGCAGAAGCAGGCCAAGGAGATCGAGAAGACCATGCCGCCGGTCGGAGACCGGATGCGGATGGCGCAAGAGCGGATGGCCAACGCCAACCAGATGATGGCGGCGCAGACCCAGGCCGCGAACGCAGCCGCCGCGGCTGTCGCGGGCCTCGCCGACGGGACAGCGGTGCGCAGGACCGTGATGATCTCGGGCATGCGCCAGGTCGGGATGATCAACTTCGACCTGCTGGTCGAGTTCGAGCTGACGGTCATGGCTGACGGCATGCCGCCGTACCCGGCGACCACCCAGCAGGCCGTCAGCCAGATGCAGATCGGTCGGCTCCGGCCGGGAATGTCGCTCCAGGGCGCCGTCGACCCGTCCAACCCGACGGCAGTCTGGCTTGACCTGAACAGCATCCCCTGATCTCGGCGCTGTAGCACCGATTCGGGCAGCGTCTAGCTGCACGTCGTGGGCCGGCTGACTGAGGTGGGGGAGTCAGCCGGCCTCGAGGTGCAGGCCCTACGGTGGCGGATGTGGAATTCAGCCACGACCTCCGCGATGCCGTGATCGCCGGCGACATCACGGTGTCCATCCGGCTGTGGCGACGCCCGAAGGTCAAGCTTGGCGGACGCTACCCCGTCGGCCCTGCACTCATCGAGGTCGACTCCATCGAGCTAGTGCCGTTCGGCTCGATCGGCGACGATGACGTGCGCAGCAGCGGCGAGCACGATCTGGAATCGCTGCGGCGGCGGGCCGCACACGCCGGTCCGATCGACGCCGGCACGCTGGTGTACCGGATCGAATTCCACGTTGTAGCGGACTAGCTCAGACGACAAGCATGGCGTCCAGTGGTCTCCGGCCGTCAGTTCCCGGGTCCATAGACGCCCAGGCTGTCAATGGTGGACCAGGCCGCCGCACTGCCGTCGTACGTTCCTCCCGCTTTGGAGTCGTCGGCGCGGCGCATGTCACTGCCGTCGCTCTGCTCGCTCTCCGGTATGTCGACAAGCTCCGCCGGTGGCGGACCGGGCGGCGGCGGGTCGTAGGCTTCCAATCCGCCGTCGCGTACGAGTTTTGTCGGCTGACCATCGGAGAAGTAGCGGTCCTCATGCACGCTGTACGGGTCGCGGTACCATCCTTGCGCTTCCACCGGTACCTCCCTGCCTTACCGCCAGGCTAGACCCCTGTCTGACGCCACTGGAACCATCATTCCGCCGCGCGGCGGGGCCGAGGTTGTAGCTGTTAGGCGGCCAAATCGGACGGTTGTAGGACTTCGGCCGGGATTAACTTCTCATATCGCCCAAGAAACCCCTCCCAATCCCTACAACCCGCGGCGGACGCACTAAACAGCGCCCGAAATGTCGGCGGCCAGCGGGACTCTAGGTGCCATGACCGCAGCAGATTGGCCCGAAAAGTTACCTTTGTTGACTACGTCTCGCCTCCTCGCCGCTGGCAACTCACCGGAGCACATCCAAACGCTGGTCCGCCGCGGGAGAATTGTCCGGATCGGCCGGGGCGTCTATGTCCGTGCTGCGATAGCGAACGCCTTCTCCGCGACGTCCGACGGCGAGCATGTGCTGCGCGCGGCGGCGGCGGTGGTCCGAGCCGGGCGGGGCGCGTTCTTGAGCCATCAGTCGGCTGCGGTGTTGCATGGGATTGACCTCATCACCGGCCCGGGCAATGACGTCACTATTACGGGGCGCCCGGGTAGTGGCCGCAAGGGCACCGCTCACCTGCACCTCTATACGACTCCGCTGCCAGCTGAGCACATGACGCACAGGCTCGGCGTGCCTGTCACGACAGCCGCGCGGACGGTGATCGACTTAGCCAGGTCGCTGACCTTCGCCGACGGGGTGGTGGCTGCTGACTCGGCGATCCGCAAAGGCTTCACGTCCAAGCCGCAGCTTCAGATCGCGCTGGCCACGACCAGCGGACGGCGAGGTGTCGTACAGGCGCGCCGCGTCGTGGAGTTCGCCAGCGGGCTCTCGGAGTCGGTGCTGGAGTCCATCGCTCGAGTCGTCTTCGACGACCAGGGCCTGCCTGCCCCGCAGCTGCAGATCTGGATCCCGGCGGCGACAGGCGAGGCGATCGGGCGGGTTGACTTCTACTGGGAGAAGTACAAGACGATCGTCGAAGTGGACGGCGCTCTGAAGTACGAGAACGATCCCGGACGAGCCAGGGCGCAGTTGCGACGCGACAAGCGACTGCGCGAGGCGGGTTACGAAGTCGTTCACTTCACCTGGTACGAGATCACGGCCAAACCAGCTGAGGTAGCGGTGTCCATCAGGGCAGCGTTCCGGGCCGGCGCCAGTAAGGCGCGAGGCCCTGCTGCGTAGGGCGGACTGCTCACTGCTCGGCGAGGATCGCCTCCAGCTCAGCAAGCGGGTCACGGACGATCGGACCGGTGGTGCGGACGACGGCACGGCGAATAATTCCACGGAACGGGAACGGGGCCGTGTACCCCCCGCCTACGGCGGGCCCCCACTCATACCCGCACGTCAGGCCTGCGCCCACGCCGTTGAAACCGGAGGGTGTGAAGCGGGGAATCGAGCCCTGCGCGATCTCTCGCCCGTCGCAACGCAGCACGCCAGTGCCGCCGAGCCCGTCGTCCTTGCTGAACGCGTACTCGATCCGGTGGTCGCCTGATGGCACCAGCTCGGCCGACTCGATGACGTGCCGCTGCGCGCCGTACAGGTTGTGGACGTACCGTATCCGGCCGCCGAGGATGTGCAACGACCAGCCGCCAAGGGCGCAGCCCAGCGCGAGCAGGACTCCGTCCGTCTCGTCCGAGCCGATGATCGTGACGTCGACGACCAGCTCATGCGACCGGTTACGCACGTTCACGGCCACGGACTCGGGCACCTGAGCGCCACCCTGGAAGTACTCGTACTCATCCCGCGGGCGGCGCTGGTCCGGCTTGGGATGCACTAGCGTCCACAGCACCCGGTTGTCGAGCGGGAGCACCTGGTTGCGCCTGGCCTCGGCCCACCACAGCTCGATGAGTTCAGCGAGCAGTTGCGGCTCCTCGGCAGCCAGGTCACGTGACTCCGACAGGTCGTCAGCTACGTGGTAGAGCTCCCAGATGTCGGCGTCGAATGGCGCGTTGGGGTCCTGGTCGTCGTACAGCGGCCCGATCGGGTGGAACGCCACCGCCTTCCAGCCCCGGTGATAGATCGCCCGCGAGCCGAACATCTCGAAGTACTGGGTATCGTGCCGCTCGGCCGCATCGGCGCCTTCGGGCGACAGCAGATAGGCCAGGCTCACGCCGTCGAGCTTCGTCTGCGCTATGCCGTCGATCTCGGCCGGCGCCGCCACGCCGGCCAGCTCGACCAGCGTCGGCAGCACATCGATCGCGTGCGCGAACTGGTGCCGGGTGGCGCCCGCCTCCACCGTCGCCGGCCCGCGGCCAGACGATGATGCACGGATCTGCGACGCCACCTTCATGGACCTCGCGCTTCCAGCGGCGGAACGGCGTGTTGCCGGCCATTGTCCAGCCCCACGGGTAGTTGTTGTGCGTGAGCGGCCCGCCGATCTCGTCGAGCCGAGCGAACATCTCGGCTGGCTGAGCCGGATCGATGTTCAGCATCCGGATGTCGTTGATCGAGCCCTCGGCTCCGCCTTCCGCACTGGCGCCGTTGTCCGAGACCACGCAGACGATGGTGTTGTCGAGCTCAGCCCGTTCCCGCAAGAAAGCCAGGATGCGGCCTACCTGCTCGTCCGCATGCGACAGGAAGCCAGCAAAACATTCCATGAAGCGGGCGGCGACCGTCCTGTCCCGGCTGCTCAGGGAATCCCAGGACGGCACCCAGGCCGGCCGCGGCGACAGGACGGTGGACGCCGGGAGCAGGCCGAGCGCGAGCTGGCGGGCAAAGACCCGGTCGCGCCAGGCGTCCCAGCCGAGGTCGAACCTGCCGCGATATCGCTCGAGCCAGCGGCGCGGTGGCTGGTGCGGGGAGTGGCAGGCGCCGGTGGCGAAGTACAGGAAGAACGGCTTGGTTGCGTCGACCGCCCGCAGGTCGGCCAGGAACTCGATCGCGCGATCCGCGAGATCCGTGGTCAGGTGATAGCCGTCCTCGATCGATCGGGGCGGCCGGACGCTGTGGTTGTCGTGATAGAGCGCGGGCACGAACTGGCTCGTCTCGCCCCCATGAAAGCCGTACCAGCGGTCGAACCCGCGCGCCAGTGGCCAGGTCGCTCGCGACGCGGCCATGTTCGTCTCGTCCTCGGGAGACAGGTGCCACTTGCCGACGGCGTAGGTGGCGTAGCCAGCGGTCCGCAGGATCTCCGACAGGTAGCCGTTCTCGCGTGGAGGCTTGCCCCAGTAACCCGGATAGCCAATGGCCAGGTCGGCCACCCGGCCCATCCCGCTGCGGTGATGGTTGCGGCCGGTCAGCAGGCAGGCCCTCGTGGGGGAGCACAGCGACGTGGTGTGGAAGTTCGCGAACCGGACCCCGCTCGCGGCCAGACCGTCGATCACCGGCGTCTCGATGTCCGAGCCGTAGCAGCCGAGCTGGGCGTAGCCGACATCATCGAGCACGATCAGGAGCACGTTCGGGGAGCCGGCCGGTGGTGTCGGCTCTCTGGGCCACCACGGCTGCGAGTCTCGCCAGTCCGTCCCGATCCGCCCGCCGAAATACTGCGCCACTGAACGCGCTCCTTTCTCCGCGGTACCGCTGCGGCCACGGTCAGCGCCAGCACGGCCTTGCGACAGCCGGGTCTTGCGGCTCTGATCTGGAGCCCCATGCTCCCAGGAGACTAGCCACCGCGTGGCGACTCGGTACCGTGGTGGCGTGGCGAACGAGCTGGCTGACTCGGGCGCGGGCCGCGACCTGAGGGCAGCGGTCCGCTACGTCGTCGGCGTCGCGCTCGGTTGCGTCGTCCTGCTGATCCTGTTCGGCAAGCGGGGGGAACTGGCCGCCGCCTGGCATCATCTCGCCGGCGCCAGCGGCGGCTGGGTTGCCGCGGCGGTCGGCGCCGAGTCAGTGTCGCTGCTGACGTTTGCCTGGCTTCAGCGCCACGTGCTGCGCCTCAGCGGGACGATGATCCCGCTGCCGGGCCTGTTCCTGCTCACGCTCGCCAATGACGCCATCGCGAACTCGGTGCCGGGCGAGCCTGCTGTATCCAGCGCCTACCGGTACCGGTACTACCGGCGCCGCGGCGCGACTGGGGCGAGTGCCGGATGGACCATCTTCACGATCCTGATCGCGCAGGCGATCGGCATGTCGCTGCTCCTGCTGCTCGGCGTCGTCGTCGCGCTGGCCGCCAGCACCAGCACGCTCGGAGCTGGCATCACCGTCATCGGGCTGGTCGTCGTGCTCGGCGCTGGCGCCGTCCTGATCCGCCGCGACCTTGTATTGCGGCTGGCGAGCCGGGTGGTACGCGGCGTAGATCGGCTGACCAGGCGCCGGAACGCACCGCCGGGTGCGGACCGGATCACGATCGCCGTCCGAATCGAGCGCACGCTGAACAGGATGCGCGAGATCCCGCTCAGCCCGCGGTCTACCGTTACCGTCGTCGCGCTCGCGGCTGCTGTCTGGGGGTGCGATTTCCTCTGCCTGGTATGCAGCTTCCGGGCCGTGCATTCGGCGATCCCGTGGCACGCCGTGCTGCTGGCGTACGGGGTCGCGCAGGTCGTCGGGTCGATTCCCCTCGTGCCCGGTGGTCTCGGCATCGTCGAGGGCAGCCTCGCGGTCGTGCTCGTCGCCTACGGGGTCGGCCAGGTCACCGCCGTCTCGGCGGCGCTGGCGTTCCGCATCGTGAATTTCTGGCTCCCGATCGCCATTGGCTGGGCCAGCGTGGGCGTGATCGCGCACAGGTTCCGCGGAGAGCGAGCGCCGCGCGCTGGGCCTGCGCCCGAGGCAGGTCTTCAGGCGATCAGAGCGGCTCCGCCCGAGTAGGGAAGGCAGTGCTCCTCGTGAAGTGCTCCTCGTGAAAGTGCTCGCCCTGCAGTGGTCGCATGCGCCAAGACGAGTACGCCGCGATGCCGCGGGTAGTTGGGTGCAACGGTGCCAGATGTAGCCGAGCCGGGTTTGCTGGACTTGCCGCCATGTTCCGTGCGCACCGGCTAGTTTCTGGGCAGTAGCGCTCAACGGAGGTGCGCGCCGATGTCGCAGTCCATCTACCCGATCCAGGTCGTGAGAGGCGTGCCCGTCGTCGCCGCGCCAGCAGGTCTGGATGCCGTGAGCGCTGGCCAGTTGCGCAAGACGCTGCTCCATCTGGCTGAGACCGGGCACGTCACCGTGGTCATCGATATGTCTGCCACCGCGACATGCGACGCTGCCGGCTTCGCCGAACTCGCCCGCGCCTACAAGCATGCCGCCGCCGAAGGTGGTGACCTGCGCCTGATCGCCTGCCGCCGGGTGCTCTCGGAAGTCCTCGCTGGCAGCGGCCTTGAGCGCATCATCCGGCTTTTCCCGACTCTGGCCGAGGCGGTAGCTGAGACACCTGCGGTCCGCATCGTGCCGTTCGGCGCGGTCGTCCGCGCCAAGAGTCCCCGCGCATCTGGACAACGCGCGCTATCAGTTCCGCAACCAGCCCGATAGGCAGCGCGGCCGCTGGCCGGCCGGAGCGGCTCGATAGTCTGTCGCGGTGCGCGGAAGCGTGGGCCGACCATGAGAGCTCGGATGGCCACCGCCGCAGCCCGGCCGGCTGTCGACAACGAAGATTTCGCGGCGGTCGCGCCGTCAGCCGCGGTGCTGCTCGATGGCGCGAGCCTCCCAGCCGGTGTCGAGTCTGGCTGCGCGCACGGCGTGGCCTGGTTCGCCCGGATGCTAGGCACGGCACTCCTCGCGCGAATGTGCGATCCGGCTGGCGGCTCGCTGCCAGCGTGCCTGGCGGCCGCCATCGCTGATGTCCGATTGCTGCACGACGGCACCTGTGATCTGGACCATCCGGCGACGCCGACGGCGACCGTGGTCGCGATCCGGGTACACGACGCCGAGCTTGAGCATCTGGTCCTGACTGACTCCTCGCTCGTGCTAACGCACGCCGGCAATGCAACTCAGGTCATCACAGACCGACGCCTGGATTCGGCTCTCGCGGACACCAGGTCGGCGCTAGCCAGGGTTCCGCTCGGGCATCCGGCCCACGCGGCGGCGTTCCGCGACCACATGCTGGTCGTCCAGAGCCTACGGAACCGCCCCGGTGGCTTCTGGGTCGCAGCGACCGATCCAGCTGTCGCCGAGCACGCCCTGACCGGGGCGTGTCCATTGGCTGGCCTGGAATCCGCGCTGCTCGTCAGCGACGGGGCGAGCCGCCTCACGGACCTGTTCGGCCTGGTCTCCTGGCCTGACCTGACCGCGATCGTCCGCCTCGACGGCCCGGCGGAGCTGATCAGCCGGGTGCGGGCCGCCGAGATGGCCGATCCTGACGGCCGCAGATGGCACCGCAGCAAGGCCACCGATGACGCCACTGTCGTCTATTGCGACCAGTTCGGTTACTGAACCGGTCGGTTACCGAATGGGTTGCCTACTGAGTAGCCAGCCGGCGCAGGTCGGCCGCTCGGTGCGGACGATCGGTGACGAGGACATCGACGTCCGGACAACTCAGCCAGCGAGTGAGCGCCGCGTCGTCATTGACCGTCCACACCATCGTGGCCAGCCCGCGGCGACGGCACTCGGCCAGCACGCCAGCACGGGCCAGCCGCTCGTGCACGACGGCCCAGTTCGCGCCCACTCTGGTGACCGGGTCGATGCGGCTGCGGACTCGTCGGCGTGCCCGCTCGGCCAGATAACGCCCAGTCGCCGCCAGATACCCCCCGATCGTGAGCCCAGCAGGCACGGCCGGGAAGCGGCGGCGGAGGTCGCTGATGGCGGCCCCGTCACCGGTGGTGACGAGGATGCGCTCCGGCTCGAGGATGCGGAGAGCCTCCGACACGACGGCGGCGAGACAGGCACGGTCCTTGAGGTCGATATGCGCGGCCGCGCGGCCAGCCAGGAACCGCAGGACGCCGCTGGCAGTAGGAACCTCGTAGCCGGCCAGTCGGCAAAGGTCAGGATAGGTCAGCGAGCCGACGGGATGGCGACGGCCGAGGCTCGCCGCGTGAAACACGACAAGTTCGCCGTCCACGGTGCCGCGCACGTCGAACTCCAGGTAGTCGGCGCCGTTCGCCAGCGCGCTCCGGTATGCCTCGTAGGTGCCTGGCGGCGCATTCTCACAACCGCCGCGGTGAGCCGAGATGGCGGGGGCTGGCGCGGCCCGGCTAGCGCTGGCCGGGTGGGTGGCCATGATCGGATTGATCGCTGCCCGTATACGCGAGGCGCTGCGGTTCAGGCTCGGGCGCCGCGCGGTCCCGCCAGGGCAGCAGCTGGCGCAACGGCATGGCGTGACGCGGCAACTGGCCGTGCTGCAACTGCCTGTGCTGCAACTGGCTGTGCCGCAACTGGCTGTGCTGCAACTGGCTGTGCTGCAACTGGCTGTGCCGCAGCTGGCGTGCGAGGGCTGGCGTCAGCGCGAGCGCATAGCCAAGCAGCACGAGACCAGGCGCGGTGATGACGTCCAGCAGGTAGTGGTTGCCTGTCGCGAGCACGTCGGCCACCGTGGCGACCGGATACAGCCATACTGCTGCTCGCAGCAGCGGGCGCCGCACGACGGCGCACAGAGCGATCGCTGCCCAGAGCGCCCAGGCGACGTGCAGCGATGGCAGCGACGCGAACTGCGCGGCGCCGTTGGTCTCCACCTGGCCGGTAAACGCCGGGACGGCGATCGCGATCACGTCGTGGTAACCATGCAGCATCCGGGGCGGAGCGACCGGATAGAGCCAGAACGCTATGAGCCCGAGCAGGGTTATAGCAAGCAGCGCATTGCGGTGCAGCCCGAAGGTGGGCACGCGCCGCCACAGCAGCACCGCCCCCGCCACGCCCGTAATGGCGCCCTGGAACAAGATGTAGTACCACGCTGACGCCAGCGCCGCCGCCGCGTGCGTGACCGTCCAGTCGTTCATGATGTGGACGGACGCACCGCCGAGCGTCGTACTCACCGAGTTGACTACGACCGCGTGCTGGCGCCCGACGAACGCAGCGCCGGCGCGGAAGCGGGCCACGTCGTCGAGGCCCCACAGGAGCAGCCCGACGGGCAGAATCTGCGCAAATCGCAACATCGGGTGCCGGGCGACGAGGGCCCGCCAGGCTAGGACCGGCCGCCAGTAGGCGGCGGCAAGGTGCCAGCGAAAATTAGGCCGGGTCTGCGTCTGCATGCGCATCACCCCACGGCTCACGATCGAGCCAGACGTTCCTCGCGAATCGCCAGCTTGAGGCTGCGTCTCGCTCAGCACTTTTCCTTAGGCCAGTTCCGCAGGTCGGGCCGACCGGTCAGTGCCTATCTGGAGGTATGTCTCAGCATAATTTTACGCCCAGCGGTGGCGGCGACCCGTCGAGCCGGGCAGCCAGCCAGGCCCCTACTTGAGGAAGTCCTGCAAGGCGTGGTTGACCTGATCGGCGTGCGTCCACGCGATCGCGTGCGGGCCGCCTTCGATGGTGAACAGCTCCATGTCCTTGATCAGCCCAGGCAGGCGCCGACCAGTATTGGGGAGCGGCAGCACCCGATCAGCGTCCCCCTGGATGACCAGCACCGGCACGTTGATCCTGGCCAGGTCGGCGCGGAAGTCGGTCTCCCACGTCGGGATGCTCGCGACAGCCGCGATGGCGGACGCCGCCGTCGCGATGTTCCAGCTGGCTCGGTACGCGTCGTCGCTCACCAGCGTGCCGCCCAGTACGTCCATGTTGTAGAAGTTGTCCAGGAAGCCCTTCATCCAGGCCGGAGGATCGCCGGCGGCCGTATGGATGAAGCCGTCGAAGAGGCTGGCGGGCAGTCCCTCCGGGTTGTCGTCGGTCTGGAGCAGGAACGGCGGGATCGGCGAAATGAGGACCGCTTTGCTCACGCGGGCTGACCCGTAAGCCCCGAGGTACCTGGTGACCTCGCCGGTACCCATCGAGTGCCCGATGAGGATCGCGTCGCGCAGGTCAAGCGCTTCCATGAGGGTGTTGAGGTCCGACGCGAGTGTGTCGAAGTTGTAGCCGAAGGATGGCTGGCTGGACTTGCCGAAACCACGGCGGTCGTAGGTGATCACGCGCCGGCCGGCGTCTAGGAGCATCGGTACCTGCTTATCCCAGGCGCGGCCACTGAGCGGGTAGCCATGGATCAGGACGACGGGCGCTCCGCTTCCGTAGTCCTCGTAATAAAGGTTGATCGAACCACTGTTCTCGTTACCGACGGTCATAGACGGCATGGAATGCCCTCCTCGGCTGGTTTCGAGATCATTCCGGTGCTGATCACAGCTACGACGGGCGCGTGGCCAGCGGGTTCGCCGTCAAGGCAGCCATGGGACGGCCACCCCAGAGACCCTCGGACCCGATGTCGTTGCTGGCATTCCGCCACCTGCCAGCGCCAGCAATTCGAGTATTACAGCCGCGATCTTGAGCTCCGCGCGTGGCCCCGGCTTGGGCAGCGACTCCACATGATCTCCACGGCTCCGGCCAGCCGCTGGCACGCCGCCGTGATCGATTGACTCAAGAGCGCGCGCGTCTTCGGCGCGGGCCATGGGGAGAGGACAAGGATGACACAGGTTGCCGGGGACCGGATCGGGGAACTTCGTGCCGACATGGACGGGCCTGTCATCGTCGCTGGTGACGGTGAATTCGACGAGGCGCGCCGAGTATGGAATGCCGGGGTCAACCGCTACCCGGCCGCTATCGCCCGCTGCGAGTCCACGGCTGACGTTGCCGCGGCCGTTGCCTTCGCCCGCGCCGAGGGGCTTGAGGTGTCCATACGCGGCGGCGCCCATAACACCGCCGGTACCGCTGTGTGCGACGACGGGCTGATGATCGACCTCAGTGCGATGAACGCCGTGACGGTCGACCCAGAGGAGCGTCTTGCGACGGTAGCGGGCGGAGCGCTACTAGCCGACCTTGATGCGGCCACGCAGGCTCATGGTCTCGCCGTCCCGGCCGGCCTTATCAGCCACACCGGCGTCGGGGGACTGACGCTCGGTGGCGGGATGGGCTGGCTGACGCGCCGGTTCGGCCTGAGCATCGACAACCTGGCTGCGGCCGAGGTGGTGACGGCCGCGGGTGACGTACTGCGGACGTCGGACGACGAGCACCCGGACCTGTTCTGGGCTTTCCGTGGCGGCGGGGGCAACTTCGGCGTCGTCACCAGCTTCGAGTTCCGGTTGCACGACGTCGATCCGATGGTGGACCTAGGCCTGTTCTTCTGGCCGCTGGAGCAGGGCGCCGAAGCCCTGCGAGTGGCACGCGACGTCGTCGCTGGCATGCCAGCTGACATCAACGCCGTTGTGGGTGCAATCAATGCGCCCCCGGCCCCGTTCGTGCCGGAGCAGCATCACTTCGCGCCGGGCTACGTTCTGCTTCTGACGGGGTTCGGCTCGGCCCGCCACGCGGACATCGTTGCCGACGTCCGGCGCCGCCTGCCGCCGCTGTTCGACCTGGTCACGCCTATTCCTTACGTCAGCTTGCAGCAGATGCTCGACGAAGCCAGCGCGTGGGGCGCGTATGCCTATGAAAAGGGCACCTACGTCGAGGACCTGTCCGACGACGTGATCGAGATCCTCACCGCGAACATCCCGCGCAAGACTTCGCCAATGTCGATGGTGCTGCTCTACCGGCTGGACGGTGCGTACAGCGAGGTGGGGGACGACGCGACAGCGTTCAGCGGTGGGCGCTCGCCGCGCTTCGACGTGTTTATCATCGGCGTCGCGCCGGATGCAGCCGGCCTCGCGGCCGAGCAGCTCTGGGTCGCAAGCTTCTGGGAGGCGTTGCGAGCACGCGCCGTGGGCAGCGGCGACGGCTATGTCAACGGCACGAGCGACTACCAAGTAGACCGGGTGCGCGGCAGCTACGGCCCGCAGAAGTACGAGCGGCTGGCCCGGATCAAGGCCGTGTACGACCCGGACAACGTGTTCCACGTCAACGCGAACATCGTGCCGGCGGGCCGGTAGCGCGGTCCGCCTGCGGCTGCCCAGCGTGGCTCAGTAGTCGAGCAGGCGTCGCAGCGCCGCTGTCACCTTGGCGGTCGTCGGGATCACTTCGTCTTCCAGCGCGTCCGCGAACGGGAGCGGCACGCATTCCGCGGCGACTCGTCGGATCGGTGCATCCAGCGACTCAAAGCCTTCGTCGGCGACGATCGAGGCGACCGTGCCGCCCCAGCCGCCCTGGTAAGGATTCTCTTCCACGATCAGCAGCCGCGAGGTCCGGCCGACCGACGCCAGCACCGTGGCCATGTCGAGTGGTACGAGACAGCGCAGGTCGATAACCTCGGCCGACGTCCCGTCGGCGGCCAGCTCTTCGGCGGCGGCGAGCGCGAGCGGCACGGTAGCCGCGAGCGCAACCACAGTGACGTCCGTGCCGGGACGCACGACCGAGGCCTGGCCGAGTGGCACGACGTGCTCGGGTGGCGCCGCCAGGCCCCGGCCGGCCATGAGTCCCTTGTGCTCGAAGAACACAACCGGATCGTCGCTGCGCACCGCGGCGGCGAGCAAACCGACCACGTCTGCCGGGGTTGACGGGGCAACGACCTTCAGACCGGGAACGGCAAGCGCCCAGTTCTCCACCGCTTGTGAGTGCTGGGCACCGAAGCCGAGCCCGCCGCCGTTCGCCGTCCTGACGACAAGTGGAATGGTGACCTGTCCGCCGGTCATGTACCGCATCTTCGGGATCTCGTTCGCCAGGTAGTCCCAGCAGCACGCGAGGAAGTCGGAGAACATGATCTCCGCGACCGGGCGCATGCCGGTCATGGCGGCGCCCATCGCCATCCCGACGATGGCCTGCTCGGAGATGGGCGTGTCCCGCACCCGCTCGGGCCCGAACTCGGCCAGCAGTCCGACGGTGGTCTTGAAGACGCCGCCGGCCGCGCCGATGTCCTCGCCCAGGCAGACCACTGCCGGGTCGCGCCGCATCTCCCTGGCCAGGCCCTCGGCAACAGCGTCGCGATAGGTGATCAGGTCCGCCACTGGTGTCCTCCGTCCGCCCATACGTCGGTGAATGCCTCAGCCGGGTCGGCTGGGTCGGCCGCCTTGGCTGTTTCGACTGCGGCGGCCACCTCGGCTGCGGCCCGCTCGGCCGCGGCGTCGATGTCGGCCGTGGCCACGCCCAGTTCAGCGAGCCTGCCGCGAGCCACATCCAGCGGGTCGCGGCTCAACCATTGCGCAACTTCGGCGGCCGGCCGGTAGGTAGCCGGGTCGGTGCGGCTGTGGCCGAAGTGCCGGTAGGTCAGCGCTTCGAGCACGGTCGGGCCGTCGCCAGCCCGGGCACGCGCGGCGGCCCGGCCCACAGCGTCCGCCACGACGACGACGTCGTTCCCGTCGATGACCTCAGACGGCAGCCGGTACCCCGCCGCACGGTCGGCCGCCGGGTGCTCCGCGGCCGTCACCGAGGCGATCGGCGTGTACTCCATGTAGAGGTTGTTCTCGCAGATGAACAGCACCGGCAGAGACCAGACGGAGGCGAGGTTGAGCGCCTCGTGGAACGCGCCGATGTTGGTCGCGCCGTCGCCGAAGAACGCGACGGCGACCTGCCCGGAGCCGCGAAGCTGGGCCGACCACGCCGCACCGGCCGCCATCGGCAGGTGCGCGCCGACGATGGCGTACGAGCCCAGCATGCCTGCCGACGCCTTGGTCAGGTGCATCGAGCCGCCCTTGGCCTTGCAGACGCCGGTGGCCTTGCTCATCAGCTCCGCCAGGCACTCCGCCGGGCTCGCGCCACGGGCCATCGCGTGGTGATGCCCCCGATAGGTGGCGAAGACGTAGTCGTCGGGCCGCAGCGCCGCGCTGGCGCCGACAGCCACAGCCTCGTGCCCAGCCGCCAGGTGGGTGGTGCCTTTGACCAGGCCGGCCAGAAACAGGTCGTGCGCGGCCTTCTCCGTGCCGCGGATGACTGCCATCTGCTCGTACCGGGTCAGCAGCTCGGGAGCGTCCATGACGGCCGTCATGCGGTGTCGCCGCCCTTCTCGCCCCGGCCTGCGGCCGTGTTGAGGTTCGACTGGCTTTCGCGCAGCGTGTTGAGCGCGCCGCCGGCCGTCCAGTACTTGCGGCCGGCGACCAGCAGCTCTTCGGCCGGGAACTTGGTGATCACTTCGCAGCCATCGGCCGTGACAACGACCTCCTCCTCGATCCGGGCCGCTGACCAGCCATCGGCGGCGGGCCAGTACGTTTCCAGCGCGAACACCATGCCTTCCTCCAGCGGCTCGGGATGATCGAGCGACACCAGCCGGCTGAAGATCGGCTTCTCCCAGATCGACAGGCCGACGCCGTGCCCGTACTGCAACGCGAACGCGGCGGTCTCGTCGGGGAAGCCGAACTCCTGCGCGCGCGGCCACAGCGAGACGATGTCGCCAGTCGTAACGCCCGGCCTCACCATCGCGATCGCCTGGTCCATGTACTCCCGGCAGCGCACGTACGCATCGCGCTGGGCGACCGATGCGCTGCCGACCGCGAACGTCCGGTAGTAGCACGTGCGATAGCCCAGGTAGCTATGCAGGATGTCGAAAAACGCCGGGTCGCCTGGCCGGATCAGCCGGTCGGAGTACACGTGCGGATGCGGCGAGCAGCGCTCGCCCGAGATGGCGTTCACGCCTTCGACGAACTCGCTGCCCAGGTCATACAGCATCTTGGCGACCAGTCCGACGCACTCGTTCTCGCGCACTCCCGGCCGCAGGAATTCATACAGCTGCTGGTACGCCGCGTCGACCATCGAGCACGCCTGGGCAAGCAGCGAGATCTCGTCCCTGGTCTTGGTGCGCCGCGCTTCCAGAAACACCTGCTGCCCGTCGACCGTCTCTACTCCCGCGGCGGCCAGGGCAGCCAGCACCGGCATCTCCGCGACATCCACCCCTACCGGGGTCCCGGCCAGGCCGTGCTCGGCCAGCACGCCAGCGACCTTGGCCGCCACATCGGCCGCAATGCCTGCGTCCGGATGCAGCGCCCCGCGGAGCGTCGAGATGCCAGCCCGCGCGCCCGTCGCCCGCGCGCCCTCCGGCGTCGGCGGCCCGTCGGTGTGATCCAGCCACGGGTTGTACAGCTGATGATGGCGGGCCGCTGAGCCGAAATCCCACACCACCGGCTCGCCGCCGCGCGGCAGCAGCGCGAACCGGACCAGCTTGTCCATCCCCCACGTGCCGATGTGCGTCGCCGTCATGTACCGGATGTTCGCGAAATCAAAGCTCAGCAGTGCACCCAGCGAGGAGGCCTCGAGCTGGGCCTTGAGCCTGGCGAGGCGCTCGGTCCGCAGCCTGTCGAGGTCGACTCGCTGCTCCCAGTCGACGGCGTTGGCGCCGTAGGTGTGAATCGTCATCGGCAGTCCACCTCACTCATCGTCTCGGAGGTCGAGCAGGCTGCGGGCGGTGCCAGACAGCACCAGCTGCTCCTCGGCCTCACTCAGGCCGAGCGCGGCAATGTCATCGGCCGGGCGGTCCGCGCCCATGTCGAACGGGCGGTCCGAGCCGAGTAGCACGTGCCCGGCGCCGGCGAACGCGACTAGGTCGGACAGGACTGCCGGGTCGTGCGTCAGGCTGTCGTAATACAGTCCGCGCAGCAGCTCATCGGGCTCGGCTGCGCTGTCTGCCCGCGCCTCGGGCCGGACCGCGTAGGCCCGCCGCAGTCGGCCCCGCAGCCCGAGCAGCGCGCCGCCGCCATGCGCGAGCAGCACTCGCAGGCCAGGGTGGCGCGCCAGGATGCCGTTCGTCACGAGCTGGGCTGCCGCGATGGCTGTCTCGACCGGATTGCCGATCGAGTTCCACAGGTAGTGGGCATCAAGCGCTGGCAGCCCCAGGCCGGTCGTTGTCGGGTGCACGAAAACCACGGCGCCGCAGTCAGCTGCGGCGGCCCAGAACGGGGCGAAGGAGTCCGCGCCGAGATAACTGCCGGTGACGCTGGCGGGCACCTCAACCCCGCGCATGCCTGGCAGACCCATCAGGTATTCAAGCTCAGTCACGGCGCGAGCCGGGTCCTGCAGCGGCACCGCGCCGAGCGCGAGGACGCGGCCGTCGGCACGGCTTGCGGCCTCGGCCAGGCTCTCGTTCTGCGCCCGGCAGATCCGTGCTGCCAAGGTCGGCTCCGCGCCGACCGGGATCAGCAAGATCCACGGTGACAACAGCAGATGGGTGACGCCAGCAGCGACCGCCTGCTCCAGCATGACGTCGACATCGCAGAACTCGCCCGTGATCGACGTGAGGCGGCGCCCCTGAAAGGACACGACCCGGTGGCCGTCCTCATGGCTGAGGTTCGGCCGCCAGTCCTCGGGCACCGCGCCGGTGAGCATCCCGGCCGGGATCACGTGACAGTGGCAGTCGAGGATCACGCCGGCCCCGGCGTCGCCGGCCTTGGTTGCGGCGATGCGGGTTGCGGCGATGCGGACTGCGCAGCTCCCGGCTGGGCCGATCCCGATTGTGCTGATCCCGATTGTGCTGATCCCGATTGTGCTGATCCCGACTGTGCTGATCCCGATTGGCCGCCGAGGTACAGCTGGCCGATCTCGGGGTGCTCGAGCACCTCGGTGCCGGTCCCCGTCAGCCGGACGCGGCCGTTCTCCAGCACAACTCCGTAACCGGCCATGCGGAGTCCGGCTCTGGCGTTCTGCTCCACGAGCAGCACCGTCTTGCCCTGCGAGTTCATTTCCTGCACGGCGCCGAAGACGACGCGCAAGATCTTGGGCGCCAGGCCCATGGAGGGTTCGTCGAGTATCACGACGGCAGGATCAAGCATCAGGCAGCGCGCAAATTCCACCAGCCGCTGCTGCCCACCAGACAGGCTGCCTGCCTTCTTCTTCGACCACGCGCTGATGTCGGGGAACAGCGCCTCGACGCTGGCGCGCCGGCTGGCGACCAGCGAGCGGCTGCCCAGCATGTAGCCGCCGAGCTCGATGTTTTCCTCGACGGTCATAGCCGGGAACAGGCTGTGATTCTGCGGCACCTGAACGACTCCGGCGCGCAGGACGTCGCGCGGACTCTTGCCGGTGAGCGGCTCGCCGCGATGGAGCACGCGGCCGTGCCGGGGCCGGAGCATGCCACTGATCACCGAGAGCAGGGTCGACTTCCCGGCGCCGTTCGGCCCGACGATGCACGTGATGGCGCCGGCCGGAACCTCGAACGAGACGTCGTGCAAGACATCGCCGCCGCCGTACGCCGGCCGTGATGCCCTCGACCGTCAGCGCGCTCTCAGTCATCGGCGAGCTCGTCATCGCTCGTATCGCTGCCCAGGTACGCGTCGAGCACGCGCGGATCCGCCCGGATCTCGTCCGGCGGCCCGGACGCCACGACCGTGCCTGAGTCCAGGACGGTGACCTGATGGCACAGGCCCATCACGAAGTCCATGTTGTGCTCGACGATCAGGAACGTGCAGCCTTGCTTGTTCATCTCGCGGATGCGGTCCGCGATGTGCAGTATCAGCGACGGGTTGACCCCGCCAGGCTCGTCGAGTAGCACGACTGCCGGGTCGGCCACGAGGACATAGGCGAGCTCGAGGAGCTTGCGCTGGCCATAAGACAACGTGCCGGCGAGGTCGCCGGCGTGATCGGCGATGCCGGTAAAGGCCAGCAGTTCGAGCGCGCGCTGTCGGTGCTGGCGCCCGGACCGGCCACGCTGGGCCGGCACCAGCATGTTTTCGAGCACGGTGAGTCGCGGGAACACGCGAGTGAGCTGGAACGTCCGGCCGACGCCGAACCCGAAGACGCGGGCCGGCCGCGCTCCGGTGATCTGCTGCTCGCCGAGGTACACGTGGCCGGCGTCGATTCGCTCGTAGCCGGTCATGACGTTGAAGAGCGTCGTCTTGCCGGACCCGTTCGGGCCGATGAGGCCGGTGATCTGACCGGCCGACGCGGTCAGCGAGCAGTCGGCCAGTGCCTGCACGCCGCCGAACGATTTGGTCACGCCCTCGGCCCGCAGATCCGCGGTCATGGCGCTTCCTCGCGACTGCGGCGCAACCGTGCGCGCCACTTGGTGGCGTACTCCGAAGCCGTCGGCACAACGCCGCGCGGCAGGAACAGGATCACCGCCAGGAACAAGGCGCCGAAAATGATCTCCGACTCGTAGCTGTTGGATTGCTGGAGGTTTAGCCAGAGCTGCGTCGGCTCCAGGATCAGTGCGCCGAGCACGGGCCCGGCCACCGTGCCAAGGCCGCCGAAGAACGCCATCAGCACCACAGCAAGATCGAACAACGGGTCGAACACGAATTGGGGGAATGCTTCGCCAATGAAGAAGACCCACAGCGCGCCGGCCATTCCGGTGATGAAGGCAGACACCACCAGCGCGGTCAGCTTGACTGGCATGGCCCGGACGCCGAGGCCAGCCGCGCGATCCTCGTCGTCCCGGATCGCGCGCAGTTGTAGCCCGAAGCGCGATCGCCGCACCTGCCATGCGAGCGCCACTGTCCCCGCGGCGATGATCAGGGCCAGGTAGTAGAACGGGTTGTTGAACGTGGCCGGGTCCCAGTTACCAGGAGCTGGCACCAGGATCCCGCTCGACCCGCCCGTGACCCCGAGGTTCGACGCGGACAGCTGTGCGATGAAGAAGAAGGCGATCGTGATCACGACGAATGTGTGCCTGCGCACCCGCAGTGCGACAAGGCCGAGCGGCACCGCGATCACCGCCGCGGCGAGACCGCCGAGCGGTACCAGCCAGAAGACCGCTGACCCGGATAGGTTCCAGTCCTTCGCGGCGACGCACAGAAAGTAGGCGCCCGTGCCGTAGAAGACCGCGTGCCCGAGCGAGAGGTAGCCCGAGTACCCAGAGAACAGGTTCCAGGCCGACGTGACCGCCACGAAGATGAGCGTGACGACTCCGAAGTTCGTCGCTGTCGGGTTCGTGATGACGAGCGGGTAGACGACGACGATGGCGGCAACCGCTGCTACGCCGACGAGCGCGAGCGTGCGGCGGCGAGTCCGTGGGAGCGAGCCCGTTCCCGTTTGAATGATGTCTGTAGTGGCGGGTGCCTCAGCCCCCAGCTGGTCCGTCATTGAGCCCGCACCGCCCGCCGGCCGAACAGCCCGGTCGGCCGCACAGTCAGGATGATCACCAGCGCCAGGTAGAACACGGCAACCGACCAGTTCGGCTGCCAGATGTCCACGAGTGCCTCGGCCGTCGTCATGAAGACGGCAGCCACGAGCGCGCCGCCGATACTGCCCATGCCCGCGAGGATGACGATGGCGAGCAACCGGGAGATGAGGTCGTAGCCGCTGTTGGGGTTGAAGCCGCCGCTGGTCGCTCCGAACACCATGCCGCCGACCGCGGTCATCGCCGTGCCGATACCGAAGGTGATGGCCGCGACCCGGTTGACGTCGATGCCGATGAGCCGGGCGGCCGCCTGGTTCTGCATGGTCGCGCGGACCGCCCGGCCGAACTTGGTCCGGTACAGCATCAGGTACAGCGCTGCGATGGCGACGACCGCTAGCCCGAACCCGATGAGGTAGATGTCAGACAGGTAGAAGCCGAAAAAGTGCACGCTCGACGAGGTGTACCAGGCGGACAGCGAGACGTAGTTCGAGCCGAACGCGCGGTACAGCACACCTTCGATGATCAGGGCGACAGCGAAGCAGGCGAGGAGCGTCATCGACGTACGCTCCGCGCCACGCAGCGGCCTGATGAACAGCCAGTAGATCGCGACCCCGATGACGAACATCGCGGGCACGGTAATGAGCAGGCCCACGAGCAGGTCTATGTGCAGGTGGACAGACAGCACGTAGCTGAGATAGGCGCCGAGGACGACCAGGATTCCCTGGGCGACGTTGATGATGTCCAGCACGCCGAAGATCAGCGTGAGGCCGGCCGCCATCAGCGCGTACACCCCGCCGCCGAGTATCCCGGCGGCGATGGCGCGAGCGATCTCGGATCCCATCTCAGCTCCGTGCCGTCTGCATTGGTGGTCAGGCCTACCAGTTCGGCTTCGGGTAAATGATCGGCACCGAGCCAGGCGCACCTACGGGGAGCACCTGCACGAAGTTGCCGTTCTGCCACTGGAAGACGAACGCGATGGCCTTCACGTTCTCGCCGAGGCTGTTGAACTGGACCGGACCCTCGACGCTCGGGAACGTCCTGGCACCGTGCAGGTAGGCGATTATCTTCGAGCCCGTCGTGCCGCCGGTGGCCTTGACCGCGTCGGCCGTTATCTGGCCGACCGAGTATGCCTCGGCCACGTCGGCGTTGACGCCCGAGGCCGTTCCGCCGTACTTGGCGATGTACTCGCTAACCATGGCCTGGCTCGTCGGGTCCGTGTAGCCGGGGTACCACAGGTTCGGCACCATGATCCCGTTGGCTACCGCCGCACCGCCAACGGCGGACAGGAACGCCGCGCCCTGGTCAGGCCCTGACGTCGCGAGCATCAGCTTCGGGCTGAAGTGCTGCTGCACGAAGGCCTTGACGAACGAGGCCACCGTCGGCACCGCCGTCGAGCCGAGTATCACGATCTGCGGCTTCTTCCCGGCCACCAGATTGGCGTTGGGGAGGAAGTCGGGCACCTCTTCGGGGAAGATCTTCGAATACGAGGTGCTGATGCCGGCCTGCTGCAAGAAGCCCTGCGCGCGCTGGACCTGAAGGATTGTGAACGGGTCGTTCGCGACCGGGTAGGCGGCACTGGTCGGCCGCTGCGCGGCCGGCAGCGACTTCAGCCAGTTCACCAGGGGGTCAAGCGAGTTTGCCACCGGCAGCGCCACGTCGAAGACGTTCGGCAGCTTCTCGCTGAAGACCAGCGGTGAGCCGCCGGCGCCCTCGACGAATGCGAAGCCGTAGCGGTGCGCGACCTCGGCGGCCGGCGCCGTCAGCAGCGACGAGAACGGCCCGAACGTCAGGTCCACGTGCTTGACCGTGATGAGGTCGGTGTAGTTCGTGTCCACCTGAGTCGGACTGCTGCTGTCATTGAGGATGACCAGCTTGACCTTGCGGCCGAGGAGGCCGCCATGGGCGTTGACGTCGTTCGCCCAGATCTCGTAGCCCTTCTCGAACGCCTGACCGTCTGTGGAGAAGTCCCCGGTCAACGACAGCGAGGTGCCGATCAGAATCGGTCCGGACGACGAGGACGATTTTCCTCCGGAGCTGCCACAGGCAGCTATCAGTGACGATGCCAGTATTGCGGTTGCGCCAGCAGCGAGATACCGGGCGCGATGGGTGTGCGTTCTCATCCCGGTGCTCCTTCCAGGTCGGGAAAGGCCCCCCGATCGTTATCAGGTAGCCAGCCGTAGCGGCTGGCCGTGGTGGTGAGGCCAGAGGCTCACCGTGCGGTGTCAGTCGGGTGCTCGTTGGTGCTGCTGTGGTGTCACTCGCCTCCGCTGACGGCCTCGAGCCCGTCGGGGGTCTCGAGCCCGTCCGGTACGTCGACGTCCTCGCTCACGAGCTCCAGCCCGGACGCCCTGGCCTGGAGCTCGATCATCTTGGCGAAGTCTTGCTGCCCGTAGCCGTTGCCGACAAGGCTTTGGACGATCTGGTGGACCAGCCCGGCGACGGGCATGGGCACCTCGTGCTCGCGTGCCGCCGCGAGGCCCAGGTCAAAATCCTTGCGCAGCAGCTCGGACGTAAAGGTCGCGTGGAAGTCGAGATTCACGAGCGCCGGGGACTTGTAGCGAGTGAACGTCGACCCCATCACGCTGTCGTTGATGCAGGCGAGGAACGCCTGGCGGCTGACCCCGGCCTTCTGAGCCAGAATCGTCACTTCTGCCAGCGACTGCATCACAGTCCCGAGCAGCAGGTTGTGGCACAGCTTGACAGTCCGGGCAATCTCGCCCGGCCCGACGTAGCTGGCGCCCGCACCAAGAATGTCCAGGTAGGGCCGCGCCTCGGCGGCTGCGTCCGGCTCGCCCGACACGGCGAAGGTGAGCCTGCCAGCGGCGGCGACGCGCGGGTTGCCCATAACCGGTGCGGCCAGGAACTGGGTGCCTCGTGCCGCCAGCCCGGCTCGGACCTCAGCCGACGCCTCAACTGAGACCGTCGACAGGTCAATCACGATCGCCGGCGCGCTGCCGTTATCGCTGGCGCTGGCGTTATCGCTGTTATCGCTGGCGCGTTATCGCTGGCGCTGCCGTCTGCCAGCAGGCCGTCCGGGCCCAGTAGGGCGTCAATCAGGTTCTGCGATGTGCCAACCATGACGAAGACGATGCGTGAGCGGGCGAGGTCGGCCGCCCGCTCGACGACCTTGGCCCCGTCGGCTGCGAGTGGTTCTGCCCTGGCCTTCGTGCGGTTGTACACCGACACGTCCAGGCCGGCCGCGAGCAGTCGGCGCACGAGCATCGAGCCCATGCGCCCGGTGCCCAGCCAGCCGACCTGGCTCTGCGGCTGATCGGTCATCATCGCCCCACGGTGCTCGGTAATCTCAGCTTGCATTCATGCGCTGCGTCCGGTTCGCCCGATCGACGAGCCGGTCCGCGCGCCCGGTTGCGGCTATCCCGGTTGATCGCGACAGTCCGGGTTGGCCCAGTCCGGGTTGGCCCAGTCCGGATTGGCACAGTCCGGGTTGCCACAATCGTTTGCGACAATCGTTTGCACTACAGAGAGAGTGGCGTACGGCCAATGGGTTGTCAATGGTAAATATCAGCTAATCCTGGGTTTCGGATTGTGGGCCTGGGGGAGAGCCTCGCGTGCTACAGCGACGCCGCGCAGCGGGCCGACGTCACCCGGCCAGCGCATGCCCAGGACACAGCGCTAACGAACGGTTTGCCGATGGGCCGCTCACGTGCAGATGAGCCTGTTCGAGCGACATTTCCCCCCTTGAGGGCTCCTCGCGTGACGTTTCACGGCCGACGTGCGCACAAAAGGGTCGATATCACCCTGCCGAGTGCACGTCAGCCGTGAAATGTGCTGGGCCCTCGATCCGCGCGCCTAAGTGAGCGCGCAGCCGAGTGGACATTTGGCGCGAATCTCCGTTGGAGACGGCCGTTCGCTAGCCCCTGGGCTCATGGACGGTGTCGCGCGGTGACACCGAGCCGAAGACGGGTCGGTGACGGTGGCACAATCACGGCGGACGCGCCGTTGAGCCCCTGATGATCAGTTCGGGCGCCAGGTAGAGGACCTTGACCGTGTCGACGCCGTTGAGCCGCTCGATCAGCAGCTGAGCTGCCTCGGCGCCGACTTGGTAGTGGGAGAACGCGACTGTCGTCAGCGGCGGCCGAAGCATGCTGATGAACGGCATGTCATTGAACCCGACCACCGACATGTCAGCGGGGCAACTGAGGCCAGCTTCGTCGAGCGCGAGGTAACAGCCGACGGCCAGCATGTCGTTGCCGGCCGCGACCGCTGTGCAGCCGCCCACGGCCAGGATCTCCTTCGCGCAGCGGAGGCCTTCCTCGATCGAGAACGCGCGTGCGAACGCCACTCGGCCGGGCGGCACCTCCAGACGCGCGCCCGCCATCGCGCCCTGGAAGCCGCGATAGCGGGCGAGCCCCGTCGATACGTCCTGCGGCCCGGCAATGCAGGCAATGGCGCGGTGGCCAAGCGCGGTCAGGTGCCCGACCGCCATCCTGACGCCGCGCTCGTTGTCGACGGTGACCGACGGGAAGCTGTAATCCTCAGCGATCCGGTTCATCAGCACGACCGGGACGCCTGCGCGGACCGCGTCGTCGAGCAGTGGGTTGCGTAGGTGCGCGGTAGCGAGCACGTAACCGTCCACGTGCCGGGCCCGCATTTGCTCGAATACCCGGTGCTCACGGGCCTCGTCGCTGTCGGTGTTGCCGATCAGGGCGACGTAGCCGTCACCCTCGAGCCGGTCGGCCAGCCCGCGGATCATCGGGGGGAACAGCGGGTTGTTCAGGTCGGGAATCAGCACGCCCACGGTATGCGAGCGCCGCGTGCGCAGGCTACGAGCCACGGCATTCGGCCGATAACCGAGGTCGGCCGCAGCGGCGAGTACGCGGCTGGCGGTTTCCTCGCTGACCAGCAGTCTGGTCTCGGGATTAAGCGCCCTGGACGCCGTGGCCGGGTGCACGCCGGACTGTCGGGCCACGTCCTTTAGCGTCACGGCTGGCTCTGGCATCTCCGCTCCCGCATCGCGGTTCCCACGTCACCAGCTGGCTGGCTTGTCGCAAATCGTACTCCGCGGGGCAGACCTCGCCATCACGGCCGAGCCGAAAGGACCGGCCAGCGAGGCTCACAGGTCACCCCGGCGCTATAGAGACGCCAGAGCGGGCAACCATTTGCTGGAGCGCCTGCACGTGCTGCTTGAAGGCTACGCGTCCGGCTGGCGTCAGCCGCGCCGACGTTCGCGGTCGCTTGCCCACGAAGCCTCTGCGAATCTCGATATAACCGGCTTCCTCCAGGGTAGCCAGCTGCTTGGACAGGGCCGAGTCAGACAAGCCAATGGTGTCGCGGATGAACTTGAAGTCCGCCCACTCGGAGGCGGCCAGCAGCGACACGATCGCCAGTCTCGTGGGTGCGTGAATCAGCTCGTCGAAGCGCGCTTCGCTCATCGGGGCGAGCCAACGCGGTTGGCGAGCATGATGTGGCGCAGAGCTCGCATCAGGATCGGACCACCGAGCCCAAGCACGAGTCCGCCGATAAGGCACGCCAGGGTCGCCGGATAGGACACGCGGGCGGCGCGCAGGGCGAACGCCGTGCCGAGAGTCAGGCCCACGATCAACGCGACGAAGCCGAGGATCGCCAGCACCCCACGGCCGTCTAGCAGGCCCTTACGAAGCTGAGCGTCGCGGAACTGCCCACGCACGACCGCGCCGGTCGCCGCGAGCAGGCCGATGACAAACACCGGCACCGTTACGCCGATGGCCGCCGGCGTGCGGGTATCGACGCCGACAGCGAGGACGACCATCAGCGCGCTAACCGCCCACCAATACCAGGCGGGCACCGTCGCCACGTCGATGACTTGCCGCTGGCGGTTCTGTATCTCGGCCAGCGCCTCGTCTGCATTCGCTGCCTGCTCGTCTGCCATGATCCGCTCCATGCCGATAGGGCTATTACTTGCCTACCAGGAAAGTACACGACTACTTTCCAGATTGGCAAGTACTTTCTTTTTGGGCCGATGGTCAGAGGCGCGGGTCGACAGGCTCGGACTCCAGCGCGAGCACACCGAATACGCACTCGTGCACACGCCAGAGCGGCTCGCCGCGGGCCAGCCGGTCCAGCGCCTCCAGACCGAGCGCGTACTCCCGCAGGGCCAGCGAGCGCTTGTGGCCAAGGCCGCGCGGCCGCAGCCGTTCGAGATTTGCTGGCTCGGTGTAGTCGGGTCCGTAGATGATGCGGAGGTACTCCCTGCCCCGCACCTTCAGACCCGGCTGCACGAGTCCCTTCCGTCCCCGAGTCAGGTTAGCGGCCGGCTTGACGACCATGCCCTCGCCGCCCTCCGCGGTCAGGTCAGACCACCACTGCGTCGCCAGAGCCGCCGAGTCCGGATCGGTGGTGTCCACGTAGACGCGGCGCGTCGGCGTTACGAATTCGGCATCGGCGGCCGTCAGGATGTCCGCGATCTCCAGATGCCAGGCGTGCGGGCGCTCGTGGTAGGTGGCGCCCTCGGACGCGAGCACCTGGAACGGCGCGATCCGCACGCCGACGAGGCCATCGGTGGGCCAGCAGTATCGGCGGTAGGCCTCGGTGAATGCGGTCGCGTTCGCTGCTCGCTTTTGCGTACGCTCGTGCAGGTCACCGACGTCGAGTCCGGCGGCGGCCGCCTGCGCCAGAACGCTGACCGCTGCTGGCAGCGCCGCCCGGGCAGCTGCGCCGACGGCCGCATACTGATCGCGTAGCAACTGCCCGGCCTTTGCGCTCCAGGGCAGAATCTCGGTGTCGAACAGCACCCAGGGGCTGCCAAGCGCATCGAACAGGCCGGCTGCCTCGACGGCGGCCCGGAGGCGGTCGACGAGGGCATCGGTCAGCTGGTCTGAGAAGAAGGAGCGGCCGGTGCGGGTCCACGCGGCGCCCGCGTGTTCGCCGGGCACGCCGAACCGTTCCTTCGCGGCTTCTGGTGTCCGGCACACGAGCACGACGCCGCGCGAGCCCATGTGCTTCTCCTCGCACACCACCTGGTCGATACCCTCGGCCCGGTACCCGGCGAACGCCTGCGCCGGGTGCTCGAGCAGATCGGGAAGGGCGGCCGTGGCCACCGGGCACATCGTCGGCGGCAGGTACGCCAGCCACCGCGGGTCGATCGCGAACCGGCTCATCACCTCGAGCGCGGCGGCGGCATTCTCCGCGCGAACGCCGATGCGCTTCTGGTAGGCGGTCTCGATGACACGGCGGCCGGTCACGTCGGTGATGTCGAGGACATCGGGCTCGCGCAGGCCGGCCACTGTTGTGCCGCCGCCCCCGCTGGCTGCTGCGTCTGGGTTGACCGGGAACGGGCGCGCCGGCTGATAGTAGACCTCGGCCGCCCGGACACTGGTGAGTTCCCGCTCGGGGTAGCGCAGCGCGGTCAGCTTCCCGCCGAAGACGCATCCGGTATCGAGACACAGCGTGTTGTTGATCCATTCCGGCACGGGTACAGGGGTGTGACCATAGAGCACCGTGGCCGCACCCCGGTACTCCTGCGCCCACGGATAGCGCACCGGCAGCCCGAACTCGTCCGTCTCGCCCGTCGTCTGGCCGTAGAGGCAGAACTCGCGGACCCGACCGGACGCGCGGCCCTGGAAGCGCTCGGTGAGCCCTGCGTGCGAGACCACGAGCCGGCCGCCGTCCAGTACATAGTGCGAGATCAGCCCGTCCAGGAAGCGCTCGACTTCAGCGCGGAACTCGGCGGGCTCCGCGGCAAGCTGGGCGAGCGACTCCGCAAGACCGTGCGTGACCTGGACGTCGCGGCCACGTAGCGCGCGCAGGAGCTTGGCCTCATGATTCCCCGGTACGCAGAGCGCGTGTCCGGTGGAGACCATGCCCATGACCAGGCGGAGGACTCCAGGCGTGTCGGGCCCGCGGTCGACGAGATCGCCGACGAAGATCGCCCGCCGGCCGTTCTGGCGCGCGCCGACGGCGCGACCGCCACTGTCCCGGCTGATCTCATAACCGAGGCTGGTCAGGAGCAGTTCGAGCTCCGCGCGGCAGCCGTGGATATCGCCAACGACGTCGAACGGGCCCGTCTCATGCCGCAGGTCGTTGTAGAGCTTCGTACGAGTGATCGTGGCGTCGCCGATCTCGGCTTCGCCGCGCAGCGTGTGGACGGCGCGGAAGCCTTCGCGCTGGAGCCCTTTCAGGCCCCGGCGGAGCTGATCGTGCTGACGGTGGACGACGTGCGGGCCGAAGTCGCGATCCGGGCGCGTGGCGTTCCGCGCGGCGCAAACGCTCTCCGGCACGTCGAGCACGATCGCCACCGGAAGCACATCGTGCTCACGCGCGACCGCTACGAGCTGCTTGCGTCCCTCTGGCTGCACGTTGGTCGCGTCCACCACGGTCAGCCGGCCCGCCTTGAGCCGCTTACCGACGATGTAATGCAGCAGCTCGAACGCGTCCGGAGTCGCAGCCTGGTCGTTCTCGTCGTCGGCCACCAGCGCGCGGCAAAAGTCGGAGGAGATCACCTCGGTCGGGCGGAAACGCGCACGTGCGAACGTCGACTTGCCGGAGCCGCTGACGCCGATCAGCACAATCAGGCTCAGCTCGGGCACAGCGATGTCGCGTGTCATGCCGCTGACGCCTTGCTGAAGATCGCCATCTGCGTGGGCGACCCGACCTCCGGGTCTTCTGCTCCGATCGGAAGGTGCCGAACGTCGTAGCCGTAACGGGCGGCGATCGCACCAGTCCAGGCCTCGAACTGCGAGCGTGTCCATTCAAAACGGTGATCGCGGTGGCGCAGGGCGCCCGCGGCCAACGTAGCGAACCTCACGTTGTACTCCGCGTTCGGCGTCGTCACGATCACCGTCTGCGCGGCTGCGTGCCCGAACACCGTCCGCCCGAGCGCATCCAGCCGGGACGGGTCGACGTGCTCGATGACCTCCATCAGCACGGCGGCGTCCAGGCCGGCCAGCCGGTCATCACGGTAGGTAAGGGACGACTGGAAGATCTGCAGCCGGGCACGCTGGTGCTCGGGCATTGTGTCGAGCCGGAGCCTGCGTCCTGCGGCCTGAAGAGCGCCGGCGGAAACGTCGGCTGCCACGATCCGCTCGACGGCACGCTCCGCGAGCAAGTCCCGTATCAGCGCACCCTCGCCGCAGCCGAAGTCGCCGATGGTCTTTGCACCGGCCGCGCGCACCGCAGCGAGAACCGCACCGCGCCGCTCCTCGGCCAGCGGCACAGCTCGGTCTGGTGTCCCGACGATAACTGCGCCTTCGGTCGCGTTGTCGAGATCGTCGGCGTCGGTGTCGTCGATGTCGGCGAGCCGGGCCATGGCTGCTTGCGTCAGCCGCCGGCGATGCGACAGGTAGCGACTGGTGATGAGCACCTTGTCTGGATGCGAGCCCAGCCACCCGCCGCCAGCGCGGATCAGCTTGTCGACCTCGTCGTCACTGACCCAGTAGTGCTTGGCGTCGTCGAGGACCGGCAGCAGGACATAGAGCTGATTCAGGGCATCTGCCAGGCGGACCCGGCCGGTCAACCTCGCGTCGAGGTAGCGAGATTCGCCCCACTCAGGGATGGCCGGATCCAGCGGGCCCGCGGTCGCCGCCACCGCCCAGCCAAGCGGCTCGAACAGCCGGCGCAGCAGGTCGACGCCCCCTCGACAGGGAACAGCCGGCAGGTGGAGGTCGAGCGGGATGGGCGAGGCCGCTAGCTCCGGACGGGCGTTGCACCGGCCGGTCAGCGCGGTCCTGAATACGTCCTTGAGCGCCATCGCGAGCATGCTGGACGCTGCGTAGGGCCGGTCGTTGACGTACTGGCCCAGGGCGAAGCCGTCCCCCGACGGGCCCTGCCGCCCACGGACCAGCGCGATCGGATCCACTTCGAGGAGGAGAGCGGCGGTGCACCGGCCCTGCGTTGCCTCGGGATAGAAGACGTGCGCCGTGCCCACGGACTGGGGAAACGACTGAACCCGGCCGGGATGCTTGTGCAGCAGGTAGCCCAGGTCGGTAGCCGGATCATGGGTAGTAGAGATCGTGAGCAACACAGTCCTACAGTCTCCACTAAGTCCTGGCCTGGGTCGCCGGCATATTGCCTGGGTCATGATCCGCTGGCGGCTGCAGGGGCGCTCGGCTCGCAGCCGCCGCGAACCCCGGGTGTCCTGCCTATCAACGGCCAGATAATGATGACAAGGAGGCCGAGGCAGGCTTTGGGCCGCGGGCCGACGAGGTGCCGCGGAGGAGTGGCCTGACGACGGTGACCCCGACAAGGGTGGCCTGACGAAAGGGAGGAAGCTGTGCCCGGAATCGTGGTGGGCCTGGATGGCTCGCCTAACTCGGAGCGGGCGCTCGACTGGGCGCTTAGCCACGCGGCCGCGCTGAATACTTCGCTAACCGCCATCGCTGTGCACCAGGTCGCGAAGAGCTACTGGGGTCATGAGCCCGTCGTCGGTGCCGCGGACGTCACGGTGATGGACCAGTTGCAGCGGTCAGCCGAGCAGATGATGCAGCGCGGGCTGGACCGGCTCACCGAGGCCAAGCCTTCCTCGGTGCAGGTACGCGCCGTGAACGGTTTTGTGGTCCAGGAGCTGGTTAACGCCTCACGTGACGCCGACGAGCTCGTCCTCGGCTCGCGCTCTACCACAGGCCTGACCCGGCTGGTCATGGGATCGATCAGCAGCGAGATCGTGCAGCACTCGGCCTGCCCGATCGTGATCATCCCGCACCAGCGGTAGTCACGCCACACCGCTCGGACCGAGGCCGACGGCGACACGGGTACCCAGCAGCGCCGCGGTCAGGTCGCGATGTCGGGGTAGGGCAGAGTCCAGTGGCTGAGCCGGGCCGCGAATTCACGCTGGAATGCCAGCGGCTCGGCGTAGTCACGCTCGAACAGGGCGATGAACAGTGTCAGCAGCAGGAAGTTGTGGGCGCCTAGCTCGAAGAGCGTGACGTAGTCGTGCGTCGCCAGTGCCTCGCGCTCGGCCGGGGCGAACTCGAGCCAGGTGGTGCGCTCGGGCGCGGTGCAATTGAGGATCGCGCCTGCCTGGTCGGCTTCCCACCACCGCACTGTGCCGCGGGGGTCCTGCCGGTAGCGCTCTACCAGGTTCGGGTCGCGGTCGATGGTGTAGAGGAACTTGTTGAGCAGGTACTTGCTCACTGTGCCCGCCTCACTGTGTCCGCCTCATTTGGGCCCGCCTCATTGGGCCCCCTCCGGGTACCAGGTGAAGTACGCCTCCATGGTGTGGAACAGATCGAGCGAATCCACGTAGTCGGCGGCTACTTTGTCCCCAGCGACGCCCATCATCAGCATGAAGTCCATGAATCCGTGCGTCGCGTTGCCCGGCAGCCACAGGCTGTCCAGGCTGACCTCGGCCAGCGCGGATTCGAGGTCGGCGGATGCGATCCAGCCGACGGCCTTGCGGTCGAACTCCGGATCTGGGCCGTGCGGGCCGAACTGGCGAGGCCCGCCGAGCTCAAGCGACAAGTGGCCGGTGCCGATGATGGCCACTCGCTTGTCGGCGGGCCAGGATTCGACGAGCCGCCGGATGGTCCGGCCGAGCTCGACGAACCGGCTGGGCTGGGGCAGCGGCGGCGCGAAGATGTTGGTGTACACCGGCACGATCGGAAGGTCTGCCTCGGGCCGCAGCGTGATGAGCGGGCACGTGATGCTGTGATCGATCCGCAGCTCATTGCTGAAGGCCAGATCGAAACCCGCGTCCATCCCCTGCCGCAGCAGGTATGCGGACAGGTCCTCGTCGCCGCGCAGGAACATCCGCGGCAGGCCGAACTCGCGTTCCTCGTTGTACCAGTTGCCGTCGTAGTACGGGGCTTTGCCGACCAGGAACTGCGGCATGTTGTCGAGCCACAGCTGGTGGAAGTGATCGCTGCCGACCATCACGAGCACGTCCGGCCGAGCTCGGGTGAGCGTCGCGCGGAACGCCGCTATCTTGGCTGCCCATTCGTCGGCGAACGGCGGCCGGTCGGCTCCGGTCGAAGTGCTCGCCTTGTAGTAGAACGGGTGATGCGTCGATGCGATCACCGCAGCGACAGTAGCCATGGTGCTCCTCAGGGACTACCCGCGCCTGGATGCACGAGCTGACAGTTTCTTGTCCGCTCAACGGATATTAGTCCGGAGTTGCTGCCGTTTCTTTTGGGCACGATGGCGAGCGAAACGTGACGGCTAGTGCGAGGATCTGCGAATGACCGCAGAACCTGTCCCGGCGACATCTGGCCCGGCGGATTCCGAGATGGCATCGGGTCGGCCGCTGGTGTTCAGGAACGCGACGATTCTCACGATGGACGATGCTCATACCATCGAGCACGACGCTGATCTGCTGGTCGTCGGCGAGCGGATCGCCGCGGTGGGCAGGCAGCTGGCTGCGCCGGACGGGGCAGTCGAGATCGACGCAACCGGTGGTCTTCTCATGCCCGGCATGATCGACACGCACCGGCATATGTGGCAGACGGCGATGCGCGGATATGGTGCCGACTGGACGCTCACCCAGTACTTCGTCTGGTACTACCTCAACTGGGGCAAGGTCTTCCGGCCGCAGGACATCTACGCGGGTAACCTGCTGGCGGCTATCGAGTCCATCGAGGCGGGCGTGACCACGACCGTGGACTGGTCGCACGGACTTCAGACCGTCGATCACGCCGACGCGGCAGTGGACGCGCTGACCGAAGTGCCCGGCCGGTTCGTCTTGGCCTACGGCAACATCCAGGCAGGTCCGTGGGAGTGGTCCGCTGCCCCCGAGTTCCGCGACTTCGTCAGCAGGCGATTCGGCACGGCGAACGACATGCTCGGATTCCAGATGGCCTTCGACGTGACCGGCGATCCGGCGTTCCCCGAGCGGGCAGCGTTCGAGGTGGCGCGCGACCTCGACGTCCCTGTCACCACCCACGCTGGGGTGTGGGGCGCAACCAACGATGACGGCATCCGGCTCATGCACGAGCATGGGTTCATGACGCCAGCGACGATCTATGTTCACGCCGCGACCCTGACCAGGGATTCCTACCACCGGATCGCCGCGACCGGTGGATCGGCGTCGGTCTCCACTGAAAGCGAGCAAAGTGCCGGTCAGGGGTACCCGCCGACCTGGCAGCTGCGCGAGCACGGCATCCCGGTGTCCCTGTCGATGGATACGAGCGTCTGGTGGAGCGGGGACTTGTTCTCGGCGATGCGGACAACGCTCGGCGCCGACAGGTCGCGCGAGCACCTGGAGGCGCACGCCAGGCAGCAGACCGTCACCAACTGCCACCTGCGCGCGGAGGACGTGGTCGACTGGGCCACCCGTGGCGGCGCCAAGGCCCTCGGCCTCGATTCGGTCGTCGGAGCACTCGAAGCGGGCAAGAAGGCCGACGTCATCCTCATCAAGAACGACGCGTCTCCAGTGATGTTCCCGGTGCTGAACCCGTATGGTCACATTGCGTTCCAGGCCCAGCGCGGTGACGTGCACACGGTCGTGATCAATGGCCGCGTCGTCAAGCACGACCACCGCCTTACCGGCGTGGACCTCGCCAAGGCGCGCCAGGTCGTCGGCGAGACAGTCGACTACCTCCAGGGCCAGCTCGGACCGGACGCCTGGACCGAAGGCATGCATCCGGAGATCCCGGCGACGACAGTGCTCGACAACCCGTACACCTACACCGAGTGGGATGCGGGCTCAGCCCAGTGGAAAGGCGGCATCCGGGGTGACGATCCGGCCTGACCGCTAGTGGGCCGCGACGAAAGGCCGGCTACTCCGGCGCGCTGACCTCGACGGCCACGTCCGTCTTGGGGTAGTACGAAGAGATCTGCTGCGCACCGTACTTAGCCCGGAACTTCTCGACGACCTCCCGCACGCGGGCCGGCTCAGTGATCGGGGCCTCAGTCGCAGTGACGCTCGCCCCGTCGGCGGCTAGCTGCATTGCTGGCGTGGCGAGGAGGTTCTTGTACCAGTCGCTATCGGAGCCGTGTACCGGCAGCAGGTAGATCGTGTCCTGTTCGGCGACAAACCAGACAGGCATGGAGATCTGCCTCCGGCTGGAGCGGCCAGTGACGGTGATCGTGATCTCGTCGGTGTTTTTGAGCGCATCGGTGAAGTTGCCGGACATCTCAGTTCCTTCTGTTGGCGGTCTTCTCCTGGATGCCGTCCTGATTCCCGCGTGGGCTCGGTCGATACCTTCGCCGCGTCGGTGGCTTCTTATTAGCTTGACCCCGCCGGTTAACTGGGCGCCGCCGGGTACGAGAAAGGCTGGCACCGTGACGTTGACGGCCGACGATTGTGCTGGCCAAGGAAGACCAGGGAGGCCCTATGACATATCGGACTACTCCAGACCGCGTGCCCGCAAGCGCGACTCCCGAAGGTGACGCCGTCCTTGTCGGCGACGGGCCAGTGCGGATCGATGCCTTCATCGATTTCCTGTGCCCGTTCTGCAAGAGATTCGAGCTGTCGGCCGACTCGGTCCTGGCCGAGCTGGTGAAAGACAGGACGGCTAGCCTGGCCTACCATCCCATGGACTTCCTGGACGAGGCGTCGACGACGAACTACTCGACGCGCGCGGCAGCGGCCTCCGGGTGCGCCGCTGACCAGGGTCGGTTCTTCGAGTACGCGCACGCGCTGTTCACCGCTCAGCCGGCCGAAGGCGGTCCCGGACTGAGTGACACTGACCTGATCGAGGTGGGCCGCGAGGTAGGGCTTGACGACGCGTTCACGGCCTGCGTGTCAGCGGGCACTTACCTGGACTGGCCGCCGTACGTGACTGCCCGCGCTACGGCTGCCGGAGTCAATGGCACGCCGACTGTCCTGGTCGCGGGCGTGCCCGTCACTGCGGACGCGCGGGCCATCACCGCTGCGGTCAGCCGGGCCGGGGCGCCTGGCTGACCTGAACGCGCACGCCGACGGGCGATCACCTGCCGCGGTCGCGGCGGGAGCTTGGTCGCGCCGCGAGAGAATCATGCAGTGACCGAGTCCGCGTCGCCTGCTTCGCCGTTCTCCGTGCGCACGGCGTGGGGCCGGAGCTTCGAGACACCGCTGCGGCGGTTCCTGCGCACCGAGACCGGCAGCTCGGCGATCCTGCTCGCCGCCACAGTCGTCGCGCTCGCCTGGGCGAACATCGACTCGTCGGGATATGCCTCGGTATGGCAGACCGAGGTATCGGTCAAGGTGGGCACCGCCGGACTGGCCGACAGCCTGCACGGCTGGGTGAACTCGGGCCTGATGGCGTTCTTCTTCCTCGTGGCCGGCCTGGAGGCGCGGCGCGAGTTCGACATGGGCGAACTGCGGGCGAGGCGCCGCCTCGCGCTGCCGGTGGTGGTAGGACTCAGCGGGATAGCCGTGCCCGTCATTCTGTACCTGGCCATTAATGCCGGCAGCCCGTCCGCGTCGGCCTGGGGCGTGGCTATGTCCACTGACACTGCCTTCGCGCTCGGCCTGCTGGCGCTTGTCGGCCGCGGGGTTCCCGACCGGGTGCGTACTTACCTACTGACCTTCTCCATCGTTGATGACCTGGCCGGGATTATCGTCATCGCGCTGGTGTACAGCGCCAGACTGAACCTGACGGCACTGGTCGTCGGCCTGGCCATCCTCGGCCTGCTGGTCGTCGCGCGCTGGCGTGACGTACGCAGGGGCCCGTTCTACGCCGTGCTCGGCCTGGCCGCGTGGGTCGCTTTCTTCAAGTCAGGCATCGACCCCGTGGTGGTCGGCCTGGCCATCGGCTTGCTCACCCTCGCATACCCGGCTAGCCGGACGGACCTGCAGCAGGCATCGGAAACCTTCCGCCTGTTCCGGGAGCAGCCCACGCCCGAGCTGGCCCAGGTCGCACGCGAGAGCGTCAGGACGGCCATCTCGCCCAACGACCGGCTCCAGCAGATTTATCACCCCTGGACCAGCTATGTCATCGTGCCGTTGTTTGCCCTGGCGAACGCCGGGATCACGATCAGCGGAAGTTTCCTGGCCCACGCCTTCACCTCGCCGATCACGCTCGGCATCCTGATTGGTTACGTCGCGGGCAAGCCGGTGGGCACGCTGGCCGGAGCCTGGCTGCTGACCAGGCTCAGCCGCGGCGGGATCCGCCCTCCGGTCGGCTGGGCGGCGGTCACCGGCGCCGGCGTCGTCGCCGGCGTGGGCTTTACCGTGTCGCTGCTGATCGCCTCGCTCGCCTTTCACGGCACGGAGCTCGACGAGGCCAAGGTCGGCGTGCTATCAGCGGCTGTCGCCGCATCGGGCCTGGGCTGGCTGGTCTTCCGGGTCACGGCGATGCTCCCCAAGCGGCTGCGGGTGCGGGCGCTCCTCGGCATTGCCGACACCCTCATCGACCTGGCAGTGCCCGTCGACCCGGAGCGCGATCACATTCGCGGACCGGCCAAGGCGCCTGTGACGCTGGTGGAGTACGGCGACTTCGAGTGCCCATATTGCGGCCAGGCCGAGCCCGTAATCCGGGAACTGCTCGCTGACTACGGTGATCTCCGCTACGTCTGGCGACACTTGCCGCTCACCGACGTGCACCCGCACGCCGTTCTCGCCGCGGAGGGCTCGGAGGCTGCGGCACAGCAGGACAAGTTCTGGGAGATGCACGACCAGCTACTTGACCATCAGGGTGCCCTGACGGCCAAGGACCTGCTCGGCTATGCCGCTGACGCCGGCCTGAACACCGACCGGTTCCTGGCCGACCTCCGCGCTGGCATAGGCGACGCCAAGATCGCCGCTGACACGGATTCAGCCGACTTGAGCAGCGTCTCCGGCACACCGACCTTCTTCATCAACGGGAAGCGGCACTACGGGGCCTACGACATCGCCACTCTCTCGGCCGAAGTCCGGGAGGCCAGGGCGCGGGCCCTGCTCGACGCGGCCTCCCGGGCGCGCGCGTCGCGGTGACCTGGCGCTGACCTCTCGCTGACCCCGCTGACCCCGCGCCGACCCCTCGCCCGACCCCGCGCTGTCAGGCCCGCTTCTCGCGTACCTGCCGCTTGATCCGCGCCAGCATGGCTGCCATGCCGCGCAACCGCAGCGGGCTGACCAGGTCCTGCAGCCCGAGCTGGGCGGAGAACTCGCCGGGGGTCGCCAGGATGTCCGCAGCCTCCAGGCCGTCTAGCCCCGCGTACAGAATTCCGGCGAAGCCGCGCGTGGTGGGCGCCTCCAGCGGCGCGTCGAAAAACAGGTGAACCTTGTCGTTGTCGTCTAGCTCGACAGCCAGGAATAGGGGCGTCTGGCATTCGGGTACTGGCTCGAGGAGGTCCGGGTGCTCGGCGTACCGGGCCGGCAACGGCGGCAGGTCCTGAGCGAACTCCAGCAGCAGCTGGAGCCGGTCACGGTCCTCTACCGCCACGAAGTCGTCGGCAATCTCCTGAAGCCGTGGATGGAGGGTGCTCGCGCCGGCCGTCATGGTGTCTGCCCGCGGCGGATCGGGACACGGACCGAGTTACCCCACTCTGTCCACGACCCGTCGTAATTGCGCACATGCGGATAGCCGAGCAGGTGGTGCAGCACGAACCAGGTGTGGCTTGACCGCTCGCCGATCCGGCAGTAGACCACCACGTCGTCCGCTGGCCGGAGCCCGGCGTCATCCTGGTAGATCGCCTCTAGCTCCTTGCGGGTCCGGAACGTCGCATCGTCGGCGGCGGCACGGGACCAGGGAACGCTCTTCGCACCCGGGATGTGGCCGCCGCGGAGCGCGCCCTCCTGCGGGTAATCCGGCATGTGGAGCAGCTCGCCTGTGTACTCGCCAGGCGAGCGCACGTCGATGAGCGGCTGGCCGAGGTGCGCCTCGACCTGGTCGCGGAAGGCACGCACGGTGCTGTCGTCACGCTCGATGACCGGGTAGTCGGTCTTGGCCCGCTGCGACGCGTCCGTCGTCAGTTCCCTGCCTTCGGCGATCCACTTTGCCCGGCCTCCGTCTAGCAGGCGCAGGTCCGGATGGCCGAACAGGGTGCACACCCACAGCGCGTAGGCCGCCCACCAGTTGTTCCGGTCGCCGTACAGCACGAGCGTGGTGTCCCGGCCGATGCCCTTCTCGGACATCAGCCGCGCGAACCCCGCCCCGTCCACGTAGTCGCGCGTGACAGGGTCGTTCAGCTCGGTGTGCCAGTCGAGTTTCACCGCGCCGGGGATATGTCCGGTCTCGTACAGCAGCACGTCCTCGTCGGACTCGGCGACAACCAGGCCCTCGTCATGCAGGTGCTCGGCCAGCCAGTCGGTCGTAACGAGCATCTCCGGGCGCGCGTAGTCCTGGAACTTTGCCGCAGAATCATATGGAAGTGCCACGCTCTACCTCACCTCCGGTCGCTCTCCGCCGCCTGATGATGACGCAGCAGAGATTCAACATGCATTAGACACGTAACGCGGTGACATGAGCCAGCCTTCCCAACCGGTCCGCCGCCCATGCGGAATGTCCCGCCGCCTTGACAACCTGGGCGGCTCGTGCTGGGTCTTAGGGGTGTGTCGCCGCTGGCGGGAGAAGACGAGTTCGCGGAGTTCGTGGCGGCTGCGCTGCCGCGCCTACTGCGTTTCGGTCATGTCCTGACCGGCAACTCGGCCCTGGCTGAGGATCTGGTGCAGACCGCGCTCGGTCGCTCTCTGCGAGCCTGGCGCCTGCACCGGATCGACGACCCGCATGCCTTCGTGCGCAAGGTCATGGTGAACAGCTACGCGTCCTGGTACCGCCGCCAGGGGATGCGAGAGATCGTGACCGCCAGCCCGGGCAGTACGGCGGTCGCCACTGACGCAGCCGCCCTCGTCGACGACCGGGACGCGGTGTGGCGTGCCCTCCTGATACTGCCACCGCGGCAGCGAGCAGTGATCGTGCTGCGCTACTACGAGGACCTGTCGGAGCTGGAGATTGCGGCTGTGATGGGCACGTCGCCGGGCACGGTCAAGAGTCAGGCTGCTCGCGCGCTGCGCCGCCTCGCCGGCATACTCGCTGATTCTGAGCCGGACGGGCAGCCGATCACCGGAGCTCGATATGACTGATCTAGAAGAGCGAATCCGCCAGGCGCTGCATGACCCGCGACGCGAGCTGCCCGGCTGGCCGGATCCGATGGGTCGCGTGCGACGGGCCGCCCGTCGGCAGACCGCGGTCCTGATCACGGTGATGGCGCTCCTGATCGCCGGCGTCGTGCTGCCGCTCGCTCTCCTGCCGGGGGCGGGCGCTCACCCATCCAGCGGGAAGCAGGCTGCCGGTCACAGGCCGTCCCCGGCGGCTGCCCCGCTGTACCCAGCCTGGGCGGCGCAGCTCGGCGGAGAGGTCGCCTATCAGTGCGGAGACGTCATCTGCCTTATGCACCCGAACGGGACCGCGCCGCGATCCGTGGCGCGCAGCGGGCCGCTCCAGCTGCCGCAGTCGGACCCGGCGTGGTCGCGCAACGGCCGTGAGCTGTCGTTCCGCGGCTACTACGGTCAGGGCGACGGCCAGTATGACCTGTACGCCGTCAATCTCGACGTCGCCGGATGCCGTGTCACCAGGTTGACGCACGGGCTGAACGGCACGAGCTCATCGTGGTCGCCGGCCGGCCGCCAGATCGCCTTCTCAGTTCCCTTCGGTATCTTCGTGGTCAACGCCGACGGCTCAGGTCTTCGTCGTCTCATAGTGAATACCACCAAGTACTCCTATGGCGTTGACGCCCCTGCCTGGTCGGTGCTCAATCGGCTCGCTTTCGTCCAGTACGTTCCGGCCCTCCGCGTCGGCGAGATCGAGACTGCAAACGCCGACGGGTCCGGCATCACGCCGCTCACGCGCGGCACTCCCGGATTCGGCCAGCCGTCGTGGTCGCCGAACGGTACCGCGATCGCGTTCGTCGCCAATCCCTACGCCGCCAAGTCGGCGGTCGACGTGGCCACCGCCGAGGGGACAGGAGCGCATCGAGTTAGCCCGAGTTCCTGGACGAGTTACAGCCCGACCTGGACGCCCGGTGGCAAGATCGTGTTCCTCCGGCAGATAGGCACGTCGACCACTAATGCGCCGACCAGCGCTTATATCGTCAACCCTGACGGCAGCGATTTGCGTCTTCTGTACCCGAACCTGGATGCCGCTCAAATCGCGTGGGGCCCCGCAGCCATCGCGCCGAGCTGCTGACAGCTTTTGTCGGAAGCCTTGTCAGCGATCAGCTGGTACGCAGGTCACTGCCTGGGACGGGCGACATTACAGTGATGGGCGGGACAGTGCTGGGGCGGCCGCCAGCGAGTCAACGTCACGATGGAGGCGGAGAACCGTGAGTGATCAGCTGCCGGACCTCGGCGACCTGCGCCGAAGCCTGGACGAGGTTGACAGCGGGATCGTCGGGCTCATAGCGCAGCGCGGACGTCTGATCACGGACATTGCCCGCCTCAAGCAGGACGGCAGCTCGGCGATCCAGGACGCTGACCGCGAACGGCAGGTGCTGGCGGGTGTCGAGGCGGTGGCGACCGAGCTGGGCGTGTCAGCCAGCCTCGTGCGCCGGGTTTTCCGTGAGCTCCTCGGCGACTCGGTCGCCCAGCAGGCCCGGCACCTGAACGGAGCGGCGGGCGGCCGAGTCCGGGTGGCGTTTCAGGGCGCCGCGCACGCCTACAGCGACGCGGCCACGCGGAAGTACCTGGCAGGCCGCGGCGCAGAGGGTGACCTCGTGGGCTACGGCACGTTCCGGCAAGCCGTCGGCGCACTGCTGGCCGGCGACGTCGAGCTGGCCGTGCTGCCTATCGAGAACACCACCGCCGGCAGCATCAACGAGGTGTACGCGCTGCTGCGCGAGCACCAGCTGTTCATTGTCGGAGAGGAGACCTGGAAGGTCGACCACTGCCTGGCTGCGGTCCAGGACGTGCCGCTCGGCTCGCTCGGGCGGATCCTCTCGCATCCGCAGGGCCTGGAGCAGTGCGCCCAGTTCCTGCTGACGATGCCCGACGCGATACCGACAACGCACTTCGATACTGCGGGCGCGATGGCGGCTGTGGCAGCGGCGGGCGATCCCACCATCGCCGCAATCGGATCGGCGGAGGCCGCCGCGGCGCACGGACTGGTGGTGCTTCGCCACGGGATCGCTGACAATGAGGACAATTACACCCGTTTTGTGGTGCTATCGACGGCCGCGGCTCCGGTGGACGTGCGGATCGCCTGCAAGACAAGCCTGATCCTGGTCACCCGCCACGAAGAGGGGGCACTGCTGCGCTGCCTGGAGATCCTCTCGGGCAGCGGCCACTCGATGACCAAGCTCGAATCGCGGCCGCGCCCTGGTAGGCCGTGGGAGTACTTGTTCTTCCTGGATTTTGAAGGGAACTCGGCCGACCCCCGGACGGCCGCCGCGCTGGACGAGCTCCGGTCAGCGGCCCAGTACATCAAGGTCCTCGGCAGCTATCCGGCGAAGGCCCTGCGTCATTCCGCGCACCCCGGCAGCTTGCCGGACTCGCCGCCCGAGTCGCCCGCGGAAGCGCTGGAGGCTGTCGCCGCCGACCAGCCAGCGACGGTCCGCCGCTCCCGGCAGTACCGGCTGGTCGACCGGGCCGCCCGGTCAGCCGACACCGTCGTCCGCGTCGGTGACCTTCTGGTCGGCGGCGACGGGTTCGCGGTGATGGCCGGGCCGTGCTCGGTGGAGAGCAGCGAGCAGATCACCCAGACGGCCAGATTCGTCCGTGATCATGGGGCGCATGTCTTGCGCGGGGGCGTATTCAAGCCCCGCACGTCGCCGTACGCGTTCCAGGGTCTGGGCTGGCAAGGCCTGGACCTCTTGGTGGCCGCCGGACGCGAGACCGGCCTGCCCGTCGTCACCGAGGTGATGGCGGTCGAGCAGGTGCAGCGGATGGCCAAGGAGGCCGACATCCTGCAGATCGGCGCCCGGAACATGCAGAATTTCGATCTGCTCCGCGAAGTCGGGAAGCTGGACCGGCCAGTCCTGCTCAAGCGGGGCCTGTCCAGCACCATCGAGGAATGGCTCGCGGCTGCCGAGTACATCGTCGCCCAGGGCAACCAGCAGGTCATCCTCTGCGAGCGAGGTATCCGGACGTTCGAAAGCGCTACGCGCAACACGCTCGACCTGTCCGCTGTCGTGGTGGTCCGCGAGCGCTCGCACCTGCCGATCATCGTCGATCCCAGTCACGGCACCGGACTGCGCGACTACGTCGCTCCCATGGCCTGGGCCGCGCGCGCCGCTGGCGCACACGGCCTGCTCATCGAAGTCCATCCCAAGCCCGACGAAGCGCTGTCGGACGCTGAGCAAAGCCTGTCCTTTGCGGAGTTCGCGGCGCTGATGCGCCAGCTCGCTGCAGTCCCCGGCCCGCGCTGAGGCAAACCTCGCCGGTTATCCTCGCCGTCATGCCGACACTCGCAGTTCTGGGCGCCGGGCCGAAGGGGATCGCGATCGCGGCCAAGGCCCGTGCTCTTGCTGCCGTGGGCCTGCCCGCCCCTCGGGTACTGCTGATCGACCGAGGCCCGGTGGCGGGGAACTGGAAGGGCGACCAGGGTTACACCAGCGGACTACTGCCCCTGGGCACGCCGCCGGAGAAAGACATCGGTTACCCCTACCCCGACAGCTGGGGGGCGGCCTCAGCGGCCGTCACCGCGGCGATGGCGCCCTTCAGCTGGCAGCGGCATCTGATCGCGCACGACGCATACGCCGACTGGGTTGACCGGGGTCGGCTGCGGCCGACCCACCGGCAGTGGGCGTCGTACCTGCGCGACGTCGCTCGGCGCGCCGAAGCGGAGGTCGTCGCTGGCGAGGTCGCAGCAATCGAGGCCGACGGCCAGCGCTGGCGGCTCGCACTTGGCTCCGGCGAGACCGTCCAGGCCGACGGCGTCGTCGTCACTGGCCCGGGCCCGTCGGTCGGCGTGCCGGGGCAGCCTCAGCAGCACCCGCGCGTGCTCGATGGCCGCAGCTACTGGCTGGCTGAGCGCACCCTCCCCACCGACATCGCGCAGAGCGTCTGCGTGATCGGCAGCGGCGAGACCGCGGCGTCGGTGATCATCAGCGTGCTCAGCAGGTCGCACAAGCGGTCGACGGTTGATGTCGTGGCCGTTCGGGGAGTTCTCTACTCCCGGGGCGAGAGCTACGACGAGAACCGCTACTTCTCTGACCCCAGCGCCTGGCCGTGCCTGGCCGAGTCGCACCGGCGCGAGTTCATCGAGCGCACCGACCGCGGCGTCTTCTCGCAACAAGCAGAGGCAGTACTCAACCAGGCCCGCGGCTATCGCGCGCTCGCCGGCCGCGCGGTGGCGATCGACCCCGGCGAGCGTCAGGTCGTCGTCACGATCGAGTACGGCGCCGAGCAAGAGCGTGTCGCATACGACCTTGTGGTGGTCGCGATGGGCTTCGACGCTCGCTGGTTCGAGCGGCTGCTCGGAGACGAAGCGCGCCGACGGTTGGAGGGCGCGCTCGCCGGGGCTACGCTCGAGCGCCAGATTGGGATTGACCTTTCACCCGGCGGCCTGAGCCCGGCGTTGCACCTTCCGCTGCTGGCCGGGTTCGCACAGGGGCCAGGCTTTCCCAATCTGAGCTGCCTGGGCCTGCTGAGCGACCGCATCTTGCGCCGCTACGTCCCCCTGACTGAGTCCGCGCCGACTGTCACACAGGCGGCCGCGCAGGAGAGCGAACATGTCTGAGATGCCTGGCGAGGCGTGGGAGAGCGACGACTGTGTCCGCCGCACTGTGGTCCTGCCAACTGCCCTGGCCACACGGCTTGCTGCCCGAGCCGAGATGCGGCGCCTGTCCGTCAGCGATCTGCTGGCCGAGTACGCCGAGGACGGCCTGCGGCGCGACGAAGTCCGCTCCAGTACCCAATCAGAACTCCCCGGTCGCCGCGCCGACCACGTACAACAGGCCGAAGCCGCCAACGATGACGGCGACAGCCCAGCCCGCCAGGGCGAGCCGGAAGGTGATGACGTCCTGTCCCATGATCCCCGGATCACGCGCCAGGCGGACTAGCAGGACCAGGCCGATGGGGGCGCCCAGGCCGCCGACCACGCTGGCCGCAACGAGCATGCCGATGACGGTACGCCAGCGAGCGACACGGCGAGCCCCAGCCCGACGGAGGCAACGAGCACCGCGTAGAAGCCGGGACCGCGGCTGATCGGCTCGGATAGCCCCCGGCGCCAGCCGAACTGAGCCCCGACCACGTAGGCGGTAGTGGCGAGCAGGACCGGCACGGCGACCACGGCGGAGACGATGATTCCCGCGGCGAACAGGTCTGCGGCCAGCGAGCCTGCCAGCGGGCGCAGCGCGCGGGCAGCGTCCTGCGCTGTGGCGACCTGCTGGTGATGCTGCCCCAGCGTCGCCGCTGCGGCGACGAGCATGAACCACAAGATCACGGCCGTGGAAACCGCGCCCACCGTGGCGCCGTTCCTGGCCCGGGCCAGCTCGCTGCCTCGATCTGTCGGGGCACGGCGTCCTTCTACGCCTCGTCCGATCGTCTCCCAGACATAGACGTAACTGGTCAGCGTTGTGCCGAGCAGGGCAAGGCTGCCCGTGACCTCGTAGGACCGAAGCGACAGCCTGGGAACCAGGCTGCTTTCAAGCAGGCGTGGCCAGTCGGGGCGTGCCAGGACAGCGGCAACTCCGAATGCGAGGAATCCGAGCATCAGATACCGAAGCACCGCGACGACGTGGGCGTATCTGCCAGCGAGCAGGAGACCGGCCAGGACCGCCCCGAGCGGCGCTACTAGCCAGCGGGGGTCGACGTCGGCCAGCAGGCCGACGCCGGCGGCCCCGGCCTGCAGGTCCGCGGCGATGGTTACCAGGTTGACCGCTACCAGCGACACCAGCAAGACGGCCGCCGGGCCACGGCCGTACCGCCTGCGAGTCAGGGACTGGAGGTCGTCGCGCGTCACCACGCCGACCTGGGCCGCAATCGTCAGGACGACACCCAGCAGCGGTGCGACAAGCAGCGTGACCCAGGACAGCTGGTAACCCGTCTGGGCGCCGACGGCGGCTGCGGTGCCGATATTGGTCGGGTCGTTGTCGGACGCCGCGGCGACCAGCTCGGGACCGATGCTCCGCAGTCGGCCTGGCTCAGCGACCGGGTCCTCGCCCGCCGGACGCGACCCGGTCATCACCGTGATCTTCCCGCCGCAGCCGCCCGTCAATCGGCGCTACCCGGCGTGCCCCCGCTGTCAGGCGGGAGCTCAGTTCACGCAGGGAATGCCGGTCGCTGAGCTCACCGCGCCGCCCTGCGGGCCGGTGGTGGGGATCACGGCCACTGGCGACGGCGTAGGCGAGGTCAGCCCAGCCGCGATGCTGGCCGGAACCGTGGCCGAGGTGCCAAGCAGGATCTCGACGTGGCGGGCCCGCACAGACGTGCTTCGCTGCGTCGTGACGCCGAACAGCGCCGCGATCGCCAGCGCGCTCGCGCGCGCCCCTGCGCCGTAGAGCACGGCCGTCGTGCCGCGGTGGCTCGTGTCGCCGACCTGGCCCGGACGGTACCCAACCTTGACCAGCCCGGCCGAAACGTGTCCGGCCAGGCCCGCGGTACTGCCGCCATTGAGAACATCCACCGTCGTGTACTTTGCCGCGGCGGGGGCGCTAGCCGTCGGCCGCGCGGCGTGCCGTACACGCGCCGGGTAGAACGTCGCGTGCACGATCGTCTTGATGTAGGCCGGATCGACCACATTGGAATCCTGACCGTCAATGGTGGCGTAGCCCTGGATCGGCAGCGTGCGGAAGACGAGGTTGCGGCTGGTCAGGCTGCGCAACTGCGATGCAAAGTCGAGCAGATTCCACCCGGCGTCGGTAATGACGTACTGCTTGGCGACCATGAGCAGAGCCTGCATCTTCGTCAGGTCGGATAGGACACCCTCGGTCCGCAGCTGGTGCATGACGGAGTCCAGGAACGCCTGCTGGCGGTGCGTCCGATCTAGGTCGCCGTTGGTCAGGCCGTGGCGCTGGCGGACAAATGCCAGCGCCTGCCGGGGGTTCAAGTGCTGGAAGCCGGCTCGGAAATGCGCACCGGAATAGCTGTCGCTGGTCGCATGGTTCAGGCAGACTTCGACGCCGCCGAGTACCTTGGCCAGCTCGTAGAACCCGTCCAGGTTGACCTCACCGAAGTGGTCGATGTGCACCCCGGTCAGCTTCTCGACAGTAGCGACGGCCGCCGCGCGGCCGGCCTCGTTCCCCTGAAAAGCAAGCTGGTCCTGACTCATGGACGGATCTTGCGCGCGGAGCTTCTGCTGCTCGTAGTACATGCTCACGCCGTAGGCCTGGTCGATCTTGCCGGCCTGCTGCGGGCCGACCATACCGGCGAAGTTAACCCAGTCATCACGGGGAATAGAGAAACCGACGGCATGCTTACCGCCGGCGAATACGTGTATCAGGATCAGGGTATTTGTGGCGTTACCGCCGGTGCCGTTCTGGACTTGCTGCCTGCTGCCCGCGTGCAGGGCGCGCAGGATGTCATTGGGCAGGATGTTGCCGTTCCAGTCCGTGCGGCTCTCAAGGCCCATGAGCAGGATGTTCTGTGGCCCGATCGAGGGACCGCTGACGATCGCGTGCGAGGAGCCGATGCTGGCGACGTCCTTGACGACGAAGTATGAGAAGCCGCTGACCACCAGCGCGAAGGCAGCTGCTATGCAGCTCAGGGAGTATGCGAGTGTCCCGGCCATGGAACGCCGGGACATTCTCGGGCCTGCCATCCTCATCTCCGCTCTCGCGCGGCCGACTCGACATCTGCGGCGTGGACTACCCGCGAAGTTACCTCATGCGACAGCTACCATCGGGGATCAAATGAGCGAGCCACGGTGGAATGATGCGGGGACCCGCGAGCCGTCGCGCCAGCCTCCGCGGCGGACGCCTGGCGCTCGGCAAACATCGCCCGAATACGAAGTCGGTCCGCGCCGGCAGCCGCCAGGGCGGCCGCCGACCCAGGGCACAGCGCCACGCTGGGGGAACCTCCCCTGGGCACGGGGCATCGTGCTCGTAGGCGGTGCGGCGGGGCTCGGCGCGCTGGTGACAGTCGTCACACGGAGCGATCCTGGCTTCCTTCTGGGGCTCTTGGTGGTGATCGGCACGCTGGCCGGCTGCCTGGCCGTCAGCCCGCGCCGCGCCTTCCTTATCATTCCCGCGCCAGCGCTCTCCTACCTGGTCGCCGCGATCCTGGCCGGCCTCATCCACGACCGGGCCGCCGACACGTCGCGCGCCCTGCTGGCCATCAACGCAGCGCGCTGGGTCGCCAGCGGATTCCTCGCCATGGTTGCCGCTACCGTGCTGGCTGTGGTCATCGCCGGTGCGCGTTGGATGCGTGCGACCTACAGCAGTGACCTCCCGCAGTCGCCAGCCCGGGGCAGCCAGCTCCCGCCGCCCGCGGGCCGGTCACCAGGGGAGCGGAACAGCGGGGATCCGAGCGGCAGGCGCCTGCCCCGCTAGCGGCGCTACGACAGGGCGCCACTCCGGTGGCGGTCATCGGGCTCTCCCGCACGACGCGAGTCGGAGCCAGCCAGCGGCACGAGCTCGAGTTCGAGGTCGAGTGCAGGCCGATGGGGCGCGATGACCCGTCCGTCAGGCAGCAGGTCGCCGGTGTCCTCGAACACCACGACGCCGTTGCAGAGCAGGCTCCAGCCCTGCTCCGGATGTGCGGCCACGACGCAAGCTGCCTCGCAGTCTGGCGCGTCCGCCGTGGGGCATGGCGGCTGGTGCGGACAGTTCATGATCGTTTCCCTCGGTCTACAGCCAGGCGGAATCCCGCTAACTAGCTCAATTTGCCCAGGTGGCAATCACCGGAGAGGTACCCAGTCCGATCCATGCGACACGCTCACGGGACTGATTACGCCACGGCTGCTCGCATGCCAGCCAGATGGATGTCGAGGAACCGCTGCCAGTCGGCTGGAGCCGCGTCTCCCGCGGCTTGGACGAGGCCTCGCATCGCCAAGATCAGCGCGACGACATCGACCGCCGTGACGTTCCGGTGCACCGTGCCGGCCGCGCCGGCGCGCCTAGTGAGCTCCTCGATCGCGGCTGCGATCCGGCGGCTGGAGATGGCGTCGGCCGGGCGCTCCAGCAGCAGGCCGGCGTACCGCGCGTGGTCAGCGAACGACTGGCCAAGAGCGCGTAGCAGCTCGTGGAGTCCGCGCCCGTCGGTGCGCGTCAGTGCTTGGTCGGCGGCGTTCACTAGCTGCGCTAGCGCGAGCCGGAGCAATTCATCGATCAGCGCATCTTTGCTGGCGAACCGGCGGTAGACGGTGCCGACGCCGACGCCAGCTCGCGCGGCGATCTCCTCCATGCTGGCGTCGGCTCCCGACTCGCCCAGCACATCGCGGGCGGCGTCGAGGATGCGCTGGTAGTTGCGTACCGCGTCGCGGCGGAGGGCCGTCGGTCCGGTCACTCGGCCTGCTCGGCGAGCGTGCCGCCGGCGACGACTGCCATCTCGGCGTGATCAAGCTCGTCGGCTGGGCGCCGCAGGCGCCGCGCAGACGGGAGGAGCAAGGCAGCCAGCGCCGCCAGGACGAGGCCACCGGCCATGGCGGCGAAGCCGGTCGTGTAACCGGACTCCTTCGGCAGGCCAGACGGCGCCAGCTGAGAGGTCACGATGCTGGCCATCACCGCCGAGCCGATGCTGCCACCGATAGTTCGGATATTGGCGTTCATGCCACTCGCGACGCCCGTCTGCGAGGCCGGAACCGCCGCCACGATCAGCGCCGACATCGCCGAGAAGACAAGGCCGAACCCGACGCCCATAATCGCGCCCGCGACGAAGATCTCCCACTGGTGCTGGTGAGCGAAGGCGAGCATGGACATGGCCACGCACCCGATGAGGCAGCCCGTGATAACGAGAACCTTGCCCCCCAGCAGGCGAGTGAGCCTGCCCGCGAGGACTCCAACCGCGAACATCGTGAGTGATGAAGGCAGCAGCATCAGCCCGGACCGGGTGATGCTCGCACCGAAGCCGTAGCCGGCGATGGTTGGTGTCTGCACGAACTCTGGCAGGAAGGCGAACGTCGCATACATTCCCAGGCCGATGAGAAGCGCGACGAGATTGTTGGTCCACACGGCGCGCTGCCGCATCATCTTCATGTCGATGAGCGGCGTCGCCGCCTGCAGCTCGGCCGCAACCCAGGCGGCCGCCAGCACCACCGCCGCAGCGAGCAGGCCAACGACACGGCTGGACCGCCAGCCCCATTCCGGTGCCTCGCTGAGGGCGACCAGCAGGGCCACGAGCCACGCTGAGAGCAGCAGCGCGGGCAGCCAGCTGATGCGCCCGGGCGTGCGCACCGGGGATTCAGGCACGAACGCGATCGCGCATACGGCAGCGGCGATCGTGAGGATGAGCGGAAGCCAGAAAAGCCAGTGATAGTCAAGCAAGTCCACGATCGGGCCGGCCAGGACGATGCCGAGGCCAGCGCCGACGGCCGTCAGCGACGCGAGCGCACCCACGGCGCCCGCTACCTTCGCGGCTGGGAACTCATCGCGGATGATGCCGAACGCGACGGGCACCATGCCGCCGGCGATGCCCTGGATCACCCGCGCCGCAATCAAGACGCCGATGGATGAAGCGACGGCGGCCAGCAGCGAGCCGACCGCCAGCGCGGCTAGCGTGGCCACGAAGACCCGCTTCTTGCCCATCATGTCGCCGACTCGTCCGAGGATCGGGGTCATGATCGATGCCGACAACAGGTAGGCGGTCAGCACCCACGTGACTGTGCTCTGCGTGGTATGCAGCTCATGCTGCACCGTTGTCAGCACCGGAATGACCAGTGACTGCAGCAGCGCGAAGGCCGCGACTCCCAGCGCCAGTACCGCGAACGTCGTGCCTGGACGCGCGCGTCCGCCGACCTCGACCATCAGGCCTCCTCGAACCGGAATACGTCTTCCGCTAAGACCCTAGCAAGCGGAATGAGGATTCCGATTAGTGGAGCTCAGGGTCTTCCGTGGCCGATGATCGTTGCCCGGCCGCTGCTAGCAGCCGCTCGCCGAGGACTCGCGCGGCGTCCTGGAGCTCCGGGCAAGCCGCGATGCGATACGGCACCGGGATTCCCGCGAGCTTCTCCGCGTACCACCGCGGGTTGCCGGTGCTGCCGACCAGGCGGCTCGTCTCGGCATCGAGCGGCGTCAGCCGTCCGAGTGCACGAGGAACGCAGCGTGCCACCTCGTCGAAGGGCGCGTCGATGATGATGTCGACGTCGTACTCCCAGCCAACTGCCAGATGCTCCTCGAGCATGGCCACCGGGTCGAGGTCGGCAGGCGGGCTGAACGTATCGTCAAGCAGCTCCACTGCGCGGACGCGGTCGATCCGGTAGGCCCGCCGCGCGTCCGAGGTACGCGATCGGCACAGCAGGTACCACCGGCCGTGACGGACGACGACAGCCCACGGCTCGACGTCGATGACTAGCTCCGATCCTGCTTCGGACCGGTAGCCGAGCCGTATCTGCTGCCGGTTCGAGCACGCTTGCACCAGGGCAGTCGTGGTCGCGGGGTCAGGCCGCGCTGCGGCCCGGTCCGGCGCGGGCGCAGTGGTCCGCCGCACGGCCTCGGCCTGCGCGGCGACTGGCTCCGGAAGTGCCCGCATGATCTTGCCGAGCGCGCTGCCGACCGGATCGGCCGGGTCACTCGCATTATGGTGGCCGTCCAGGACGGCCATGACCACGCCAAGGGCTTCGGCGGCGCTGAACATCAGGGGCGGAAGGCGCAGGCCCCGGCCGAGGTGGTAGCCGCCGTATGGGCCGCGCACGGACTCGACCGGGATGCCGGCCTCGCGGAGGATGCCGACATACCGGCGGGCGGCCCGTTCCGAGACGCCGAGCTTATCGGCGAGCCGGTCCGCGGTGATGCCCGGGCTGCCCTGGAGCAGTTCGAGCGCCAGCAGCGCCCGCGCAGTGGGACTCGCGTCGTCCGTCAACCCCGTCAACCCCACGATCCGGAAGTAAGCCGTCCGGAATGGACGCTAGCATCCGTGTCGTTACCGACGACAGGGACCTGAGCATCGTTCCTGCCAACGCTCGCCCGCCCACTCGCCGGCGGCCCACTCGCCGGCGGCCCGTCATGCGGATTGACTTCGACGACGAGGATGGACGCTGATATCCGCGACCTGCTCTCGCGGGCACCACCAAGTGGTCCGGCCGGCGACCTTGCCGTGCGCCATCGGAGCCCCGCATCGCGGGCAGTGCGCGCCATCCTTACGGAACTTCAGGATCGGCAGACTGTGCACCCCGCCGTCCGCCACCGCCGACTCGACGGACCGCCGCACGGCTCGGTACAGCCGGTCGACCTCGGCCTGGTCGAGGTCGCCCACCGGCCGGGCCGGGTGGATCTTCGCTTGCCAGAGGACCTGATCGGCGAGCAGGTTGCCGATGCCGGCGATCGCCTCCTGATCGAGCAGCCGTGCCTTTACCGGCGCGGTACCGCGAGCGAATGCGGCCCGGAACTGCGCCCTGGTGATCTCGCGTGCGTCGGGACCGAGCGCGTCGACGGGCGGGTCGAGGCGGACTCGCCCGAGCCGCCGTGGATCGACGAGCAGCAGCGACCCGCCGTCGGCGAACGTGATCGAGAAGCGGGAGAAACGGTGGTCGCCAGTGGCACGGCCCCGTTCCCAGTAATCGCCGCCCTCGATCTCGCTGCCGCGTCCGTCAGCGATCACGATCTTGCCGGACATGCCCAGATGGATGCCCAGGGCAGGTCCCGCCGCGGCGGACGCGCCTGTTCCCGATGTGTCGAACCACATGCTCTTGCCCCGCCGGTGCGCCGCCGTCAGGCGCCGCCCGACCAGCGCCGAGCGGATCTCGCCGGGCCGGTGCGGGCGGCTTACGTAGGTATCGCTGTCGTCGACATCGACAATCTCGCGTTCAAGGGCCGCGCGTTCGATGACGCCGCGGGCCGACTCGACTTCGGGTAGCTCAGGCACGTAATAAAGCTACGGCCGCCGGATAGACGGGCCCACTGGCGGGAAGGTTGCTCTGCGCGACCACGAGCCGGCGGGCAGTGGCGTGATGCTGCGGGAATTCGGGCGCATGGTGGGGAATTCAGGCATCTTGCGCGGCCCGATTAGCAGGAACTGCCTGTGGGGGAGTGCTGAGTTATGCGTGTTCTGCTGGTTCATCCAAGCGCGCTCATGTATTCGGAGATCTTCTTGCGGCTGGAGCCGCTAGGGCTGGAGCGGGTCGCGGCGGCGGCGCTGGCGGACGGGCATGACGTGCGGTTGATGGACCTGCAGGTGTACACGCACGATGACCTGGAGCGGGAGCTGATGAGCTTCCGGCCTGATGCGGTGGGGTTCAGCCTGAACTACCTGGCCAATGTGCCGGAGGTCGTGGACCTGGCCAAGTGGATCAAGCGGGTTGTGCCGGGCTGTGTCGTATTCGCCGGCGGGCACAGCGTGTCGTTCGTGGCGGAACAGGTACTGGAGCATGCCGAGGGCGCGATCGATGTCGTGCTGAAGGGCGAGGGCGAGACTGGCACCCCTACGCTGCTGGCCGCCCTTCCCGATCGCGCCTGGGCTGACGTGCCGGGTGCCGTCACCGCCGATGGAGCTGGCCGCCCGCCGGCGATGATGCACAACCTGGACGACCATCTGCCGGCCCGGCACCTGGGCGGTCGCCGCCGGAAGTACTTCATCGGGGTGATGGATCCGGCGGCGTCGATCGAGTTCACGCGCGGCTGCCCATGGGACTGCTCCTTCTGCAGTGCCTGGACGTTCTACGGGCGGAGCTATCGCAAGTTGTCGCCCGAGGCTGCGGTCGAGGACATGAGCCGCATCCGGGAACGGGGTGTGTTCATCGTCGACGACGTGGCATTCATCAAGGCCGAGCAGGGGGATGAGATCGCGCGGCAGCTTGAGCGCCGTGGGATCCGCAAGGACTACTACCTCGAAACTCGCTGCGACGTGCTGTTGCGCAACGAGGAAGTGTTCCGCCGGTGGAAGCGCCTCGGCCTGAACTACATGTTCCTGGGCCTGGAGGCCCTCGACGAGGAAGGGCTGGCCGCGTTCCGTAAGCGCACCACCCCGCAGGTCAACAACAAGGCCCTAGAAGTCGCCCGGTCGATGGGCCTGATGGTGGCCATCAACATCATCGCCGACCCCGACTGGGACCACGCGCGGTTCGCGTTCGTCCGGGACTGGGCGATGAGCGTCCCGGAGATCGTCAATATCACCGTCCAGACGCCGTACCCCGGAACCGAGACCTGGCTGACCGAAGCACGGCGCCTGACCACGCTGGACTACCGACTGTTCGACGTCCAGCACGCGGTCCTGCCGACCCGGCTGCCGCTGCGGGAGTTCTACGCCGAGCTGGTCAAGACCCAGGCCGTGCTGGCCCGCAAGCACCTCGGCGTCGCCGCCCTCGCCCAGACCGCCGGCATCGTGGCCCGCCAGCTCCTGCGCGGCCAGACCAACTTCGCCCGGATGCTGTGGAAGTTCGACAAGGTCTACAACGCCGACCGGCAATACGCCGAGCACCAGCGCCCCACCCGCTACGAGCTCCCTGCGCCAGCCGACACGCCAGCCACCAAGCCAGACCGCACGGAACTGTACATTCACGCGCCGCTACGTCCTAGAGCCTGACGCGAGCTGGAGGGCAGAGGTGCCTGCGTGACTTGTGCTTGCTTGACATGCCGTCAGGGTGCGGACAAAATGCCCGGCCATGACCTGGATAGCCCCGGATGTCGAGCGCGTCGATCCTCCGTACGTTGCCGACGAACGCCGCCGGCTCGACACCTGCCTGGATTTTCACCGCGCCACTCTGATCTGGAAATGCTCCGGTCTGACCGCTGAGCAGCTCGCGCAGCGCCCGCTGGCCACCTCGGCGCTGTCGCTGCTCGGCCTGGTCCGGCACATGGCCGCGAACGAGCGGATCTGGTTCCGGATTCGATTCGCGCGCGCCGACGTCAGCGATCTATATGAGTCAGCCGACTGGCCGGACGGCGCGGAGTTCGAGTTGGCAGATCCGGCTGACGCGGACGCTGACTTCTCCACCTACTTGGCCGAGGTGGCGCTGGCTCGGCGCGCAGTGCAGGGCAGGTCGCTTGATGACACCTTCGGGGACGAGACGGTGACCGTCGACTTGCGCTGGCTGTACGCGCACATGATCGGCGAATATGCCCGCCACAACGGTCATGCTGACTTGATCCGTGAGCTAGTCGACGGAGCAACTGGCTACTAGAACCGCGACCAACTTCGGCTGCAGCGCTAGCGGGTAGTTCAGCGTCTCTCTACCGTGGAAGTCACGATGACGGGGATGCCCGACGGAGCCGAGCGCAGTGGCGTGATGGGACTCGCTGAGCCCGACGCCGGTGACACTGCGCCGGCCGTCACGGAACTGTTCCGCGACCACCACCTCGAGCTTGTGCGCCTGGCCATGCTCATGGTCGACGACCTGGCTACCGCTGAGGATGTCGTCCAGGATGCATTTGAACGGCTGCACCGCGGCTGGGACGGCCTCCGCAAGCAGTCGTCCAGCCTGGCTTATGTTCGCGCGAGCGTACTGAACGGATGCCGGTCGGTGCACCGGCGCGCCGCCGTCGCGCGTAAGCATGGCCCGCGGCTGGCAGGTCGGCAGGAAGCGGGCCGCCCAGATTCGGCGTTGGCCTCGGACGACCGCAGCGAGATGGCGGCCGCACTGCGCCTGCTGCCGCGCCGCCAGCGCGAAGTGCTCGTGCTCCGCTACTACGCCGACCTCGACATAGCCGAGATCGCCGAAACGCTCCACATCACGCCGAGCGCCGTTCGCGCTTCCAGCAGCCGCGGGCTTGTCGCGCTCGCTCGCGCTCTCCGGGAGGTCTGACCGATGACTGACCTCGAAGACCGGCTACGCCGCGACCTGAAGGAACGGGCGGTGCGTGCTCAGCCCGGGTCGATCCGCCCGCTCAAAGTGCCGGCGGCCCGGAAGCGATCCCGGACGGCGCGCTGGCTGGCCCCGGCCGCGGCTGCGGCCGCCGTGCTCTGCGTGGCCGCGGGCGTCTCATTGGTCGTCCCGCAGAACGGCGTGCATGCGGGCGCCCCGGCCGCCATTGCCGGGCTGACCGGGCCGATGCCGCCGTACTACGTCACCGCCTTCCAGCGCTATGTCGGACCACAAGGGCGAATCATGACGACCGCGGCCGTGCACGCCTCAGCAACGGGCGCGCTGCTGACCAGCGTGCCTGTGCCTACGTTGGTGAGCGGGGACGGGACTCAGGGTCCCAGCATCAGTGCCGCGGCCGACGACCGGACGTTCCTCATCACCGAGCTTGGCCGGAACGGCAGGCACAACATCACGTGGTTCTTCCTGCTGCGGGTCGCCGCCCATGGCCGGTCGGCGAGCCTCACCCGCCTGCCGATCACGGTTCCACCCGCTCTCTCCGTGGACGGTGTGGCGCTGTCACCGGACGCCAGCAAGCTGGCCGTAAGCCTGCAGTCCTGCAGCGGCAGCACCTGCCAGTACTCAGGGGTACGGGTCATTACGCTGGCCAGCGGCGCCACGAGCACCTGGACTACGCGGGCATACGGGGCTCCGTTCAACGTGTCCTGGGCCGATGACACGCAGATTGCCTTCCTCTGGCAGAACGATGCCAGAACGCCGCCCGCAGGTGAGCAAACGGGGTACCGGCTGTTGAACATCGCGGGCGAGGGCCGCAACCTGCTCGCCGCCATGGCGATAGCATCACCGGCGGCCGAGCCGACCTACTATGTACCGGAAGCGCTGGTCACCCTGGACGGCGCGGTGGTCATTACTTCGACGGTTCAGAACCACCACCAGTGGTATGGACGCGACACCGTCGTCGCGCAGATCGAGGAGCTGTCAGCACGCACCGGCAAGGTGCTCGGGGTGCTGTCCACGTCAACCCAGAAGTTCGTGTCGACAGGCATCAACGGCGCCGGGCTCCTTGATCAGGAGTGCAACGTCGTGTCCCTGGGGAGCTCGGGCGTCCACGTGCTCGTGCAGTGCTTCGGCCTGGGCTTCGGCCGACTCGACGGCAGCCGGTTCACGGCGCTGCCGGGCTTTCCCAGCCCGGCGAGCAGCGGCATAAGCGGCCAGTCAACCGCTGCCTGGTAACTCAACGCAACTGGCCGCTTGCTGCGGCTGGTCCGGCAGCGCTGGCGACCCCGTTCCTGGCCTGGAAAGCTGGACCTGAGCCGGCACGCGCCGGTCAGGACTCGGTAAGACGGGAAGTGTCGCGATGAAGCTGGGCGCAGTGGTCGGCATGCGGGATGACCCCGAGTCGTTCGCCCGGCACATCCGGCGGCTGGAGGAAGCCGGGGTCGGCTACCTGTGGGCAGGTGAGGCGTACACGGCCGATGCCGTGTCGACTATGGGATTCGTGGCCGCGGTCTCGAGCACGGCGCAGATCGGGTCCTCGATCTTGCCGCTGTATACCCGGACGCCGTCGCTGCTCGCGATGACCGCGGTCGGGCTCGACAAGCTGTCGGGCGGGCGGTTCATCCTCGGCGTCGGCGCGTCAGGACCACAGGTCATCGAGGGTTTCCACGGCGTGCCGTACGACGCGCCAGTCGGCCGCACGAAGGAGATCATCGAGATCTGCCGGTCCGTGTGGCGGCGGGAGAGGCTTGAGCATTCGGGCGCGCACTACCAGATCCCGTTGGGCGAGGGTCAGGGGACCGGCCTGGGCAAGCCGCTTAAGCTCATCGACCATCCGCTGCGCGACCGGGTCCCGGTCTATGTCGCCTCGCTCGGCCCGAAGAATGTCGAGATGACCGCGGCAATCGCCGAGGGCTGGCTGCCCCTGCACTACTGGCCGGATCGGGCCAACCGCGTGTGGGGCTCGTCGCTGGCTGCTGGCCTGGCCAGGCGCGAGGATGACCTGCCGCCGTTGGAGGTCGTGGCCGGCGGCCCGCTGGCCATCGGCGACGATGTCGATCATCTGCGCGAGCTAGCGCGGCCGATGCTCGCGCTGTATTTCGGCGGCATGGGCGCACGCGGCCAGAACTTTTACAACGACGTGCTCAAGAGGTACGGCTACGAGAAGGTGGCCGAGCAGATCCAGGACGCCTACCTGTCGGGTGACAAGAAGGCCGCGGCCGCGATGGTGCCGGCGGAGCTAGTTGCCGGGATCTCGCTGGTCGGCGATGAGGGTTTCGTACGCGACCGGATCGCCGCTTACCAGGACTCGGGCGTGACGATCCTCAACGTGAACCCGATAGGACCGAACGGCACTGCCGACATCGAGACGGTCGCAGGCTGGCTCTAGTCGCGACTCCGGATGCGGGTCTGTCAGCCCGCGCGCGTGCCGACGGCTTAGCCTGGGTAGCGTGTGCTGCGACCAACGCTCAACCGTCAGCCCAGGAGGTGCTCGTGGCCGCCCCAACCGCCATCAAGACGGACATTGATCTCAAGCTAGCGGGTGAGCTCGCCCAGCAGCTGCGAGTCGACTCGGTGCGGTCGAGCACGTCGGCGGGCTCTGGCCACCCGACGTCGAGCATGTCAGCCGCCGACCTACTGGCGGTCCTCGTCAGCCGGCACTTGCGCTACGACTGGGATGAGCCCGGCAACCCTGCCAACGATCATCTGATTTTCTCCAAAGGCCACGCATCACCACTCCTCTACTCGGTTTACAAGGCGGTTGGGGTCGTCTCCGACGACGAGCTGATGACGGGCTACCGGCGCTTCGGGTCGCGGCTGGAGGGACATCCCACGCCGATACTCCCGTGGGTCGACGTAGCGACCGGCTCGCTCGGGCAGGGGCTGCCCGACGCCGTCGGCGTCGCGCTCGCCGGGAAGTACGTGGACGAGCTGCCGTTCCGGGTCTGGGTCTTGTGCGGCGACAGCGAGATGGCGGAGGGCTCGATCTGGGAGGCGTTCGACAAGGCCTCGCACTACAAGCTGTCTAACCTCATCGCCATGGTCGACATCAACCGGCTCGGCCAACGCGGTCCGACCGACCTGTCGTGGGACGTGGAAACCTATCGCCGCCGCGTCACGGCGTTCGGCGCCCGCGCGATCGTCATCGACGGCCACGACCTCGGCGAGGTTGACCGGGCGATGAGGGAAGCTGGCGACATCTCCGGCGACCAGCCGACGGTCATCCTCGCCCGCACCCGGAAGGGTCGCGGATTCTCCGAGGTCGAGGACCGCGAGGACTGGCATGGCAAGCCCTTCCCGCCCGCGATGGCCGAGCGCGCCATCATTGAGCTCGGCGGCGAGCGCAACCTGATCGTGCGCGGCCCGATGCCCGATCCAGCCGCCGTCTCCGCGCGCGACACAAAGGACACCCCGGTCGTGAAGCTGCCGACCTACGCTCTCGGGGACAAGGTCGCCACCCGCAAGGCCTACGGCCAGGCGCTGGCCGCCATCGGTGTGCGGCCTGATGTGGTCGCGATGGACGGCGAAGTCAGCAATTCGACCTTCGCTGATCAGTTCGCGCACGAACATCCCGAGCGGTATTTCGAGATGTACATCGCCGAGCAGCAATTGATCGCTGCGGCCGTCGGGTTCAGCGTGCGCGGCTACCGGCCGTTCGCGTCGACGTTCGCCGCGTTCCTGACGCGCGCGTACGACTTCATCCGGATGGCTGCCATCTCGCAGGCCAACATCCGGTTGTCCGGATCCCACGCAGGCGTCGAGATTGGCGCTGACGGTCCTTCGCAAATGGCGCTGGAGGACCTGGCTATGCTGCGCGCCGTCCAGGGTTCCACTGTCCTGTACCCGAGCGATGGCACCAGCGCCGTCGCACTCGTGGCGGAAATGGCTGATACCGACGGCGTCGTCTACATGCGCACGACCCGCGGCGCTTATCCGGTGCTGTACGAGACCAGCGAGTCGTTCCCGGTTGGCGGCGCCAAGGTCCTGCGCGCTAGTGACGATGACCAGGTGACCCTCATCGGCGCCGGCGTCACCCTGCACGCCTGCCTGGCGGCAGCAGACCAGCTCAAGTCCGACGGCATTAGCGCGCGTGTCATCGACTTGTACTCGGTGAAGCCGATCGACACCGACACGCTGACGGATGCCGCCGCAGCCACCGGCGGCAGACTGGTCATCGCCGAAGACCACCACCCGGAAGGCGGTCTCGGGTCCGCCGTTGTTGACGCGCTGACTGATGCCGGACGCGTTGACTTGACCATCCGGCATCTGGCTGTATTCGAACTGCCGGGCTCGGGAACGAGCGAGGAGCTACTCGACGCTGCCGGTATCAGCGCCGACCACATCGCGGCTGCTGCGAGGAGCCTGGCCGGCTGATGGACGACGGGGCCGGGCGGAGGCGAGCCTTCGTCCTGATCCCGGGCGCTGGTGGCGCCGCCTGGTACTGGCACCGCGTGGTCCCGCTACTGCAAGAGGCAGGCCACGAGGCGATCGCGGTCGACCTGCCCGGTGACGACCCGGCCGCTGGCCTGCCCGAGTACACCGACCTGGTCGCCAGCGCGATCAGGGGCCGCAGCCCCGTGGTGCTGGTGGCCCAGTCGCTTGGCGGGTTCACCGCCCCGCTGGTCGCAGCGAAGATCCAGCTAGATTCGCTAGTCTTCGTCAACGCCATGATCCCCGCACCTGGTGAGACACCCGGCCAGTGGTGGGACAACACGGGATGGGCCCGAGCCCGGATCGCCGCCGCCGAGAAGGGCGGCTACGGCACGGAGTTCGACCTGGCTGCTTATTTCCTCCACGATGTTCCACCAGAGATCGCCGCGGCTGGTGAGGCACATCAACGGCCCGAAGCCGACGCCGTCTTCGACTCGATCTGCGACTTCAGCAGCTGGCCACCCGTCCCGATCCGGATAGCAGCCGGGGCCCAGGACCGGTTCTTCCCCGTCGGCTTCCAGCGAGCTCTAGCTCGCGACCGCGTGGGCGTCGAGGCGGACGTCCTACCCGGCGGCCATCTCATCGCCCTCTCCCAACCAGCCAGACTCGCGCGCTATCTGCTGAGTGGCTGACCCCGCCCAACACCGCCCGACCGCACCTTCCCGCAGGTCGCCATCGACGACCCGAAGATGTATCCGATCTATCAGACATGCGTTGACCTGGACATTCCGATCTTCTGTACGGCCGGGGTTCCCGGTCCGCGGCTGAAGTTTGCTCCGCAGGAGATCATCAACAACGCCAACACCCGCGGACGCGGACAAGATCATCTACGCTGGATATTTCCCGAGGGGACTAAGCCTGGAGCGGATCTTCATTGACATGCCGCACGTGCCGTTCAAGGACGGTCTGGCCTAAGTTCCTGCACGAGAACGCTCGCCGCGTGCTCAAGCTCGGTGAGTAGGAGCGCGCAAGCCAGTAGCAGTAGTCAGGCCGGTAGCAGCGGTCAGGCCAGCGTCAGGTCCGGCGACGAGGAGAAGCGATGTCGATTGCACTAAGCGAGGATCAGAAGGCGCTGGCGGAGTCGGTGGCTGCCTTTACCGCCCACCACGCCACTTCGGCGTCGACCCGAGCGGAATTCGAGGACCTGGCTGCCGGCATCTGGCCGGCTTCCTGGCACGCCCTGGTCGAGCAGAACCTTCTTGGGCTGCACCTGCCGACGGAGTTCGGCGGCGACGGCGCTGGAGTCGTCGAACTCGCGATCGTGCTGGAAGAGACCACGTTCGGATTGCTGCCGGGCCCGCTGCTCCCGACCGTGCTCACCAGTCTGGTCATCAGCCGTCACGGCGGTGGCGAGTTGCGCGCGAGCGTGCTGCCAGGCTTCGTCGCCGGCGGGACCGGGGCCTGCGCCACGGACGCCCGCGGCCTGACCGCGACGAGGTCCGGGGACGGCTGGGTCGTCAGCGGCACGACCGTGCCGGTCCTTGGTGCGCTGAGCGCGCAGACCTATGTTCTGGGTGCCCAGATCGCCGATGGAGCAGGCGGGGTCGCCGGTGCAGGTGAGGTCGGAGGTGGAGGCGGGGCGGGCGGCGGAGGCGAGGCCGGCGGTGGAGGCGGCACTGTCTGGTTTGTCGTCGAGGAGTCCCGGCGCGCTGAGCTCGAGGTGGCCAGGTCGCGCAGCGTGGACATCACGCGGGACATTGGCCAGATCGCGCTGTCCGGCCTGCATGTCCCTGCCGGTCATGTGCTTGATATCGACTCCGAGCAGCTGCGTTCAACGGCCGCCGCGCTGTTCTGCGCAGAGTCGGCAGGCGTAGCCCGCTGGTGCCAGACGAACGGGCTGGCCTACACGAAAGTACGTGAACAGTTCGGACGGCCTATCGCTGCCTTCCAGGCGATCAAACACAAGTGTGCTCGGCTGTTCGTCCGCAGCGAGCTGATCGCGGCTGCGGCGTGGGATGCCGCCGCAGCATATGACCAGGGCGCGGACCAGTTCGCACTCGCCGCTGCCTCGGCGGCAGTTGTGTGTCTGCCGGGAGCTGTCGACATCGGGCTGGAGACAGTCACGCTATTCGGCGGAGTCGGCTACACATGGGAGCACGACACGCATCTGTACTGGCGCCGTGCCATGAGCCTGCAGAGTCTGCTCGGCCCGCGCAGTGGCTGGGAGTTGCGTCTGGGTCAGCTGGCCCGCAAGTTCGAGCGTCACCACGACCTGCAGCTCGACGACGAGCCCGAGGGCCTGCGCAGCTGGGTCGCCGACCAGCTCGCCGAGGCTGCGGGCTGGCCGGCAGCCGATCAGCGCGCCTTCCTGTCGGACCAGGGGCTGGTAACGCCGCACTACCCGCGCCCATTCGGGATCGCGGCGGGCCCAGTCGCGCAAGTCGTGATCTCGCAGGAATTCGAGCGCGCCGGAATGATGCAGCCGTCGACCAACATTGGCGAGTGGGCCTTGCCGACGATCCTCGCGCACGGCACGGACGAGCAGCGCGAGGCGTTCGTCCAGCCGACCCTCCGGGGCGACATCTTCTGGTGCCAGCTTTTCAGCGAGCCAGGCGCCGGTTCGGATCTTGCCTCGTTGCGCACCCGCGCCAGGCAGGTGAACGGCGGCTGGCTGCTCAACGGCCAGAAGGTCTGGACCTCGCAGGCAAAGGAGGCCGATTGGGGCATCTGCCTCGCTCGCACTGACGCCGACGCACCCAAGCACAAAGGGCTGAGCTACTTCCTCATTGACATCCGCAGTCCCGGTCTCGAGGTCCGGCCGCTGCGCGAGGCCAACGGCGGCTACTTGTTCAACGAGGTCTTCTTCAACGACGTATTCGTACCGGACTCGCGCCTCGTCGGCGAACCGGGCGACGGGTGGCGGCTTGCGCGCACCACACTCGGCAACGAGCGCATCAATATCGCCGTCGGGATGGGCCGCCGCCGCGACCTGCCCGCGGACTTCCTCGGCATGTTCGCTGGGGACCCGCCGGCGGAGGTGCTTCAGCAGGTTGGGGTGCTGACTGCCGACGTCAACGCCTTCACGGCGCTGGGCCAGCGATCGTTGCTGCGTCAGATCTCCGGGCTGCAACCCGGAGCCGAAGCAAGCGTGCTGAAGGTCGGGGCCGCCTGGAACCTGACTAACCTGCGCCGCACCGTTATGGAATGGCACGGCGCCGAGGCGGCGACTCTCGACGGTGATGCCGGCGAGGCCAGCCAGCAGTACTTGTCGATCCCGCCATCGCTCATCGGCGGCGGCACGCTGGAGATCCAGCTCAACGTCATCGGCGAACTGGTCCTGGGCATGCCGCGGACTTAGGAGTCCCGCGCTCATGTCGGTTCGCGGCGCGCTTAGGTATGCCCTGACTCGATGTTCGCGGCGCACCGGGATCGCGGTTCTTGGTGCGAGCGAGGGAGCTACGTCTCGGACCCTGCTGCTGCGCTGCGCCGGCCCGCCGTCAGCTTCGCCTTGCCTAGCGTCGTGCGGGAGTGGTGCGATCACGAGGTGCGAGTCGAGGGTCCTGACGTGCCGGACCCGGCGGAGCGGCCGGCGGTCCTTGGGGCCGCTCTGATTTTGCTCCGCGGTGCCGTCTGAGGATCGGTTTTGCACACGCAAACTGTCAGTCCAGGTTGCTATAATCGAGCATATATTCGATCGGGTTCGGCCGGGCTGTGGAGGTGGCTGCCGATGTGCGGAGGGCAGGCGCCCGCGACCGCGGCCGACGCGCTGGCGGCGGTCCGGTCCGGGCTGGAGTTCCTCGCCGCCGCCGACGCGGCGGTGCTGACGTTAGCCGAGCAGGCCGACTGCGTCCGCGGCCTGGCCGCCTGCGAATCGGTGCAGCTGGCGGCGACGGCCCGGATCCTGGCCGCGTTCAGCCACGCGGGCGGGTACGCCGCCGACGGGCAGGCCAGCGTGACGTCGTGGCTGCGGTGGCAGACCCGCGCCACCCCCGCCGCCGCCGCCGCGGCGGCGAAGTGGACGCGGCGGCTGCAGGCCCACCCCGGCGTCGCGGCCGGGCTGGCCGCCGGCGAGATCGCGCCGTCGGTGGCGCGGGAGATCCTGGACTGGACCGACAGGCTGCCCGAAGGGCATCAGGCCGGCGCCGACCAGGTCCTGACCGGCGCGGCCGCCGCCGGCGCCGAGCTCACTGACCTGGCCGGGCTGGCGGAGGAGATCTACCGGCGGTGCGCCGCCCCCGACGACGGCGACGGCGACGATTCCTTCGCCCGCCGCCGCCTCCGCCTCACCCGCCATTTCCAGGGCCACGCCCACCTGGACGCCGACCTCACCCCGGCCGCCGCCGCGGCGGTCAAGGCGGTGCTGGACAGCCTGGCCGCCAGGACCGGCCCCGAAGACGACCGGACCCAGCCCCAGCGCGACCACGACGCCCTGCAGGAAGGCTGCCGCCGCGCCGTCGCCGGCGGGCTGCCGTCCCGGGCCGGGCAGCCCACCGCCATCCAGCTGCACATGACCCTCAGCCAGCTCCTCGGCCTGCCCGAAGCCGACCCCGCCGGCGCCGCGTGGATCACCGCGAACGGCGCCCCCGCCCCGCCCGGCGCCGGCTGCGACGCCGCCATCACCCCCATCGTCACCGGCACCCTCGACCACGACCTGCTCCACCGCCTCACCACCACCACCGCCGACCCCGCCAGCTCCCCAGCCCCGGGTCGCCACAGTGCATGCGGCTGCAGTGCCACCGACCGCAGTGCCACCGACCCCAGTGCGGGCGAGCGCAGTGCCAGCGACCGGGATGCCGCGAGCGCCACCGCCGCGATGGCCGGGCGGGCGGCCCGGCAGCTGCTGGTCGCCGACGCCGCCGCCCTGCTCTCCGGCCCGAAGGGCCTGGCCGCGTGGCTGCGCACCTCCCGGCTCACCGGCCCCGCCGCCTCCCCCAGCCTCCCCCTGGACCTCGGCAATCCCACCGACACCGTCCCGGCCTGGCTCCGCAAGGCCGTCATCCTCCGCGACCAGCACTGCGGCTTCCCCGGCTGCCAGGTCCCGCCCCAGTACTGCCACGTCCACCACATCATCCCCCGCGCCGACGGCGGCCCGACCAGCCTCAACAACTGCATCCTCGGCTGCGCCTTCCATCACCTCGTCGTGGTCCACCGCTGGGGCTGGCAGCTCACCCTCAACCCCGACGGCACCAAAACCGCCGTCCACCCCCGCGGCTGGCGCACCCTCCACAGCAACTCGCCACCCGCCGCTGCCTAGGCCCAGTGCTGCATTGCGGCATGATGCAGGCGGATCCGCGCAGATGATCTCGGCCAGCTCCCGGCCGGTCGGGTAGCATCCTCCGGTGGTTCACAAGATCGAGGGTGTCAACGACGAGGACGCGCGCAAGACACCGACTGCGAGCTCGCTCTCGCTGCTCGCGATTCTCAAGCACTGTCGGCTGTGGGAGCGCATCTTCGTGACCTGATCGGCGCCGAGCGGAACCAGATGGGCTCGGACTTCCCGCAAGTGGAGGGGCTCGCTGAGCCGGCGACCTAACCTCAAGGATCTGGAGAACTTCCAGTTCACGCCGCTGGAGTGCGAGACCGTGATGCACGCCAACGGCTACCGTCTGGCGACGCGGCTCGCATGAACGCGATTTCGGCTCCAAGCCACTTTGGGCACCGCGGCCCAGGCCGGTTCGAGGCAGCCGCGTGTTCGAGAGCAGGCGTAATCTCTAAGTACTATGTCGCCCTTGACCGAGTCGATTGAGAGCGCGCCGCTGCCGATACAGGCGATGACCAGCCGCCAGCTCGTGCGCCGCGCCCAGCTACTTGAGGCCGTCATCGACCTGGTGCGGGAGGTCGGGCCCGCCGCCCTCCAGATGCGAGACGTGGCTGACCGTGCCGGTATCGCCCTTGGCACGGTGTATCGGTATTTCAGTTCTAAGGAGCATCTGCTCGCCGCGGCACTGTGCGAGTGGCAGGAGCGGCTGGCCAGACGCGTGCTGACGCCCCGCGCTGGTGAGGAGACCGAGGCCACCGGCGATCTGACCGAGCGCGTCTTGTCGTACGTCCGCAAGGAAATTCGCGGGTTCGCGCGTAATCCGAAGATTGCGGAGCTGATGGTGCAGGTCCACGTCAGCTCGGATCCGTATGCGCGCGATGCTCTCGCCCGGATATCCGCGATCAACGACGAGGTCATGGCGAAGTTGCTGGCCGGGGTGCCGGCGGAGCGCGCGCAGACGATCAAGTACGCGCTGGGCTCGGTCCTGATGAACAGTCTCACGTACTGGGTGACGGGCCGGGAGACGCTCACCGAGCTGACGACCCAGGTCGAATCCGTCACGAGGCTGGTTCTGGAGCACGCCGCCGACTGATCGGCGCCCAGCAGAAAAGCTGAGCCTGTGAACACGAAAACCTCACCAGTCCGATCCTGTTTCGCTACAAGGCCGCCTCAACGGTGCCGCTGCAACAGGGCCGCTGCAACATGGCCCACTTCATGCTGAACCATGTTTCTGCAATGTCATGCGCCAGCGGTAGCCGCCCACGTCGTTGACGGCCGACGGTGCCGTAATTGCGTGCTCGCTCACAGGTCCGAGGCCTTACTTCGGTAGAACACCGTTCCATAGCGGCGTTGCGAACTCTGGATCGGTGTGTGCTCAGAAGCTCCAGGCAGAGAAGATGTACCAATGGAGCAGCCAGGTGATCAGGCGGGGAGCGTGCTGCGCAGCGGAGGCTTGGTCGAGCGCCCGGTGCACCTCTACCGCGACGAGTGGGGGATCCCGCATGTTCGCGCACACTCGGTGCACGACGCGTTTGTCGGGCAGGGCTACGCGCACGCCATGGACCGCCTCTGGCAGATGGACGCGAGCCGAAAGCAGATGCAGGGCCGATGGGCTGAGTGGGTTGGCCCGGCCGGCCTTGAAGCTGACCGGCTCGCCCGGCGGCTGCGCGCCGGAGCCGCATCTATCCGCGACTATCAGGCGCTTGGCGCGGATGCCAAGGCCATGGTCGATGCCTACACGGCCGGAGTGAACGCGTATCTGCAGACGCATCGAGCGCCGCCGCTCGAGTACGGACTGCTGGCAAGCGAGCCGGAGCCTTGGGAGGGCTGGCACTGCATAGCCGCGATGCGGCAGCGCGGCTACCTGATGGGCTCGCTCTGGTTCAAGCTCTGGCGAGCCGGAGCGCTCGGCGTCCTCGGCCCTGAAGATGTCGTCAAGCTGCGCTATGACGACGGGGGGTCCGACCGGCTGTGCATTCCGCCCGGTGCCGATGCCAGCAGGTGGACAGCGAGCCTCGCGGACCTTCGCGATCCCATCCGTGCGCTGGGCCTGCTAGCTGCGGCTGCCGACATCGACGGCGGGAGCAACAACTGGGCGCTGGCGCCGAGCAGGACCGCCACCGGCAGGCCCATACTCGCCGGCGACCCGCACCGCACCCTCGAGTTGCCGGGCATGTATGCGCAGATGCACCTTGGCTGCGATGAGTTCGATGTCATCGGCCTCACCATTCCGGGGGTGCCGGCCTTCCCGCATTTCGCGCACAACGCACAGGTGGCCTGGTGCGTCACACATGCGTTCGCCGACATTCACGACCTCTACGTTGAGCACTTCGACCGCGACGATCCGTCTCGCTACCTGCACCAAGGCGAGTGGTTGCACGCCGCGACGACCACCGAGGACATCAAGGTCCGCGGCGGAGCCCCGGCGTCCGTCCAGATCGTGGAGACGATCCACGGCCCGGTCGTCGCGGGAGATCCGGCGCGTGGCGCTGCGCTGACCCTTAAGTCGATGCAGTTCTGCGATGTCGACCGGTCGTTTGACTGCCTCCTTCCGATGCTGCGGGCAGGCTCGGTGGATGCGCTGTTCCAAGCCGTCCGCGGCTGGGGGCTGATCGACCACAACCTGGTAGCCGCCGACACGGATGGTCACATCGGCCACCTCGTCCGGGCTGTTATCCCGCGCCGGCCCGCCGTCAACGGGTGGCTGCCCGTGCCGGGTTGGACGGGGGAGTACGAGTGGGACGGCGTGATCCCCGCCGAGCAAATGCCACGCGTGGACGATCCGGACCGCGGTTACCTCGTGACGGCCAATAACCGGGTGGTCACCAGCATCCCCGACACCGGCGACTACTTCTGCACCGACGCGCATCCGCCGCACCGGGCTAGGAGAATCGAGCAGCTCATAGCCGGGCTCGGGCCCGCGTCGCCGGCGGACATGGCGATGATCCATCGGGATGACCTCAGCGTCCCGGCCCAGCTATTCAGGTCGGCGCTGGCGGACGTCGAACCACTAGGTGAAGCTGCCCGCGTGGTCCGGGACCTCGTGCTGGACTGGGATGCACGTATGGCACCTGAGTCGGCTGGGGCCGCTTGTTACTCGCGGCTGCGCTGGGCCCTCGCCAGGATCGTGGGCAGCCGGTCTGGCCTTGATGCGGTCGCAAGCGTCAGGCCTGGCGAGGCGCTGCAACTGCCGGGCGGCGTGTCGGCCGTCAGCCAGCTCTGGTGGGTGCTGCCAGCCTTGTTGCGATCGCGCGATCTGTCGCTGACCGGGGGTAGCAGCTGGCCCGAGCTGCTGACCGAGGCACTCGAAGCGGTCGCCCGCGAGCCTGAGCCGGCCGACACCTCGTGGCAGCGCGTGCACACCGCCGCCCTCGGCCATCCCCTGACGCTGGTGCTTCCGGACATGCCCCAGGCCCTGAGCCCCGCTGGCGCCGGGCTCGGCGGCGATAATGAGACCGTCTGGGCAACCGGATGCAGATCTGAGTCCGCCAGTGCGGCCGTCTACGGAGCCGTGGCCCGTTACGTGTTCGACGTTGGCAACTGGGACGACAGCACCTGGATCGTGGTCGGCGGCGCGTCAGGCGATCCCGCCAGCCCGCACTACATCGATCAGCACCAGGCCTGGTCCCGATGTGAACTCATCCCGATGCGGTATGCCTGGGCCGCGATCACCGCCTCGGGTCCCGAGCTGACCCTTGCGCCGACATGAGCCGGCTGGGAACGCCCGCACCGTGGCAGGGCCGCCGACCTGGCGCTTCGCGTCGTTCGTCAACTTCTCATCGCCAGTACGTCCACCGTTTCCGTTCAGCACCGTATCTTTCGGGCCATGCCGATGATTCATGGGGTTCTGGGCGCTAGGCGCGACGCGAAAGTTAGATTGCGAGCGATCGGGGGGGTGCGCCGCACTGCGGTGGTCGCGGGCGCGATCGGGCTGACCGCCGCGGCGGGTGTGCTCACGGCGGGCTCCGCGCTGGCCTCCAACGGCTTGCAGCCGGGCAACCTGATCCTCGAGCCGGCTAGTGGCGCCGTCTCCCTGACGCCGACCTTCGCCACCACCGATGGATGCCCGGCTGGCTACCAGGGCTCAGCACAGGTTTCCATGTTCGCGGCCAGCGGCGCCCTTATCAGCCGCATCTCGGTCGCGGTGCCCCTCCCCACGGCGGCGTTCCACGGCACCCTCGACGGCAAGATCGGCGCCATCCTCAAATACGCCGGTGTCAAGTCGGGCGGGACGTCCCAGTGGGCGGTCGGGTGCTATAGCGGACCGGGCGGCACGGGCAACGTCAGGTGGGTCCAGTACACCGTCGTCAAGCTCGCCGCCGACGGCAAGTCGTACTCCATCAGCCCTGGTAGCGGACAGTCAGCGTCCAGCTCCGGCAGCGGACAGGCGGCGTCCACTTCCGGTAAAGGACAGCCCGCGTCCACTAATCTCTACGGACAGTTGGCGTCGAGCACCTCCGGGAATGCGACTGCTTCGTCCAGTTCCAACGGCACGGGGACGCAGCTGAAGGCAGCTTTGATAGCAGGCGCGTGCGGCCTCGTCGTCGCTAGCGCTGGAATCTTTTTGTATCGTCGCCGCAATCGAAGTCAGCTCCTGTAACCCTCGGAGTTTGGTCGAGGCCGCGACAGCTGGGGAAGACCGGAGCGCCGCACTGGATCGAGTCTCTTTGGTGGCCCAAGCTCAGCTGGATGCCACCAGGCTGGTGTAAACGACCACGTTGGAGAGATAGTGGCCGGTCTGGCTGTCGAATATTCCGCCGCAGGTGACTAGCTGCAGCCCGCTATAACCATGCGATCCATAGACCTGAAGAGCGGGAAAGCTGGACTTCTGGTACGTCGCTATTTGACGAACCTCGAAATGCGCGATGACACGGTCCGCGAGCGTGACGTTGACTCGGTCTCCTGGTCGCAGGTCCCGCAGCTTGAAGAACACGGCGGGACCCAGGTAGGAGTCGACATGGCCGAGAATGACGGCCGAGCCACGCTGGCCGGGTGATGGTCCGAACTTGTACCACCCAGGTACCTGGAAGCTGGATGGGACCTCGATCGTGTGGTTGGCATTCAGCCCGAGTTCCGAGAGCGGCGTGTTGAGGCCGATGGCCGGGATGCTCAGGCTGACGGGTACCGAGCGGGCCGCCGGGCTGACCACTGGAGGCGAGCTCCGAGGGGCAGGTCCGGCGAACAGAGGGCCGGGGAGCCAACGCTGTCCGCCGGCGAGGCCGAATGCGAAGGCTGCCCCGGCGGCTACGAACAACACGACCGCGGTCAGCCACCAGCCGCCTGACCGCCGCTTACCGGGCCCAGAAACTGGTCCGTAGTCCTCCGGCGGGGCCGCCCAGCTCACTGGCTTGCTCCGGGTGTGCCGTCACCATGCCCGTTCTCGTCAGCGAGCGCACGGGGGCGTCGGACGGCCGCTCCTATCGCCGCAGTTGAGCCGCAAAGCGCGACTGCGCCGAGGGCGATCAGCGCGTTACGGCCGCCACCGGGAAGCGACCCCCCGCCGACGCCGGTTGCCGGAGCACCCGACGGAATGGTGGCCGTCGGCGTTGGAGTGGCGGTCGGCGTGCTGGTGGGCGTTGATGTCGGCGTGCTGGTGGGCGTTGATGTCGGCGTGCTGGTGGGCGTTGATGTCGGCGTGCTGGTGGGCGTTGATGTCGGCGTGGCGGTTGGTGTTGCTGTTGGCGTGCTGGTAGGCGAGGAGGTCGAGGTGGGGCCCGTCGAATACGTAGTGGCGCCAGCGGCCACCGAGACGAAGATGGACTGGACGTACTTGACCGTGCCGGTACCGCCGATGCCGCTCCAGCAGCCGACCGCCCACTCATCCGTCCCCGGATTAGACGCACTCAGCCCGCTGCCGGCCGTCTTCAGCAACGCGCCGACGCTACCGTCGAGCGTCCCGCTGAACGCAGCGGTGATGCCGACGACCGTCGGCGAGATCCGGCTGACCAGCGTTCCGCCGCTCGTGAACTCGGCCAGCTGGGCAGACCCCTGGAAGCCGCTCGGACATCCGTCGGTGGTCGACCAGGTCGGCGCAGGCGACAGAGTGAGGGCGCCACTAGACGGATTCAGGGCCAGGCTGCCTGGCTCCGATCCGACACCGGCGGCTAGGGCAAACCCGGCCGTTAGCAGCCCCGCACCGGCGATCATTCCGAGCGCTCCGATGAGCAAGACCGCGCGTCGGATTCCCGTGACAGTTCTCCATCTGGCGTTCGCGCCGCGCAGAGAACCCAGAAGGTCGTTAGTTACCGGCATGGGTGTAGACGCTACGGCGTCGAGCGCAAACTCTGGAAGTACTGGTGGTGAGAAGTTAGAGAACGACTTATCTGCTGACTTTCAGCTGTGCTCGTCGCCGCGGACTGGGGTGGAATAGTGCGGGTCGTCGTGGCGCGCCCAGTAGAGGTCCCGCAAGCGTGCCGTCCGCGGTCCAGGCGAGCCCGTTCCGACGGGCTTCGCGTCGATGACGGTTACGGGCATGATGCCGCCGGCCGTAGAGGTGATGAAGACTTCTCGCGCGCCGCTCAGGTCGCTGGCGGTGAGTCGGCCCTGGTCCACGGCTTGGCCGTCTTGAGCAGCCAGCTCGATCACGGAGCGCCGCGTGATGCCCTCCAGCGTGCCGCTGCCCGGCGTCAGCCAGCGCCCGTCGACATAAGCAAACACGTTGAAGCCCGGCCCCTCGGTGATCGCGCCGGAAAGGTCCCGCAGCACGACGACCTCGGCATCGTGGTCGTAGGCGTCCAGCAGCGCCAGGTCCATATCCAGCCAGTGATAGTTCTTCACCGCCGGATCGACGCTTTCCGGAGGAATGCGCGTCACCTGGCTGATCCGCATCCTCGCGCCCGTCGTTTGCTGGTCCGGGCTACTGATCCAGACGAAGGGCACGGCGTAGCACCAGAACGTGTTCCGGGCCGTCCGCAGGTCACGACTGCCGGATGGCAGGCGGCCCCGGGTGCAGGTCATCGACACATAAGCGTCCCGCAGCCCCGCAAGGCGGACGCAGCCATGCAGGATGGACTCGATCTCGGCCCGGTCATGCCCCGGGTCCAGCCGGAGCCGGGCCAAGCTGGCATGGAAGCGGTCCAGATGCGCGTCCAGCCAGTAGAAACGCCCGCGCCAGACGTGGACGACGTCGTAGGTGCAGTCCGATCGCGTCACACCCAGGTCCAGCACCGAGACGGTGGCATCCTCGATGGGACAGTAACGGCCGCCGATCCAGGCCGCCCCGTTCGGCCACGGCGGCCCAGGTACGGCGCTGTTGTCCGCTGGCCTCATCTCGGGCTGAACTCCACCTGTAGCTCCTTGAGCGTGCGAGTGAAGTAACCGGGCACGAACTCAGGCTGAAAGCCGACGGCCAGCCGGATGTCGGCAAGTCGGCGCACGAGTTCGTCGAACACGATGCGAAGCTCGAGCCTGGCCAGGTTTGCCCCAAGACAGAAATGGGTGCCGAGGCCAAATGCCACGTGATGATTGTGGCGGCGGGTCACGTCGAAACGGTCCGGTTCGTCGAACGCCCTGTCGTCGAAGTTGGCCGCCGCATACATCAGCAGCACCTGGTCGCCCTCCCGCAGGACCTGGCCGTGCAGCTCGTGGTCCATAACGACGGTGCGGCGCATGTTGAGTATCGGGCTCGCGTACCTGATGAACTCCTCGACGGCGGCCGCGCCGATAACCGAGGGGTCCGCCGCCAGGATCTGGTGCTGGTCAGGGAAGCGGATGAGATTCCACACGGTCTGGCCTATGACCGACCGCGTCGTCTCCGCGCCGCCGTCGAGCAGGAGCAGGCCCTCCTGGATCATCTCGGAAACGTCCAGCGGCTGGCCGTCGACGGATCCGTGCACCCACGCTGACGCCAGGTCGTCGCGCGGATCGTTCCGCCTCGCCTCGAGGACCTCGTAGAACGCGGCAGCGAATTCAGCGACGGCCTCGGGTGATCCGGCGGGCTGGCGCGGGTCATCGTTGCGGTAGCCGGCCGCGCCCATGGTGCGCTCCGACCATTCCCTGCATTTCGGCCACAGCGCCCGGTCGAATCCCAGGAGTTCTCCGATGACCATGGCCGGCAGCGGGGCGGCCAGCTCCTCGACGATCTCTGCCGCGCCCTTTGCAGCCATGGCGTCGATCAGCTCGCTGGTGATGGCCCGTATTCGTTCGTCGTGCCTACGTACTGCCCGCGGCGAAAACCGCCTGGACACGAGTTTCCGTTGGTGCTGGTGCCGGGGGTCGTCCCTGTTGATCATCGAGGCGTTCATATCGATGAGCGGGCGACTACCCCTGGCCGAGCTGTACCGCGCGGTATCGCGTTCGATGGACAGTACGTCTGCGTGGCGGGAGACGCCCCAGATCTGGTTGACCGGATCGAAGTGGACGGGTGCCTCGTCGCGGAGCCACTTGTACGCGGGATACGGATTCCCGGCGTAGAGCAGAGGATCGAGAATGTCGAGCGGTGGGGCAGACGCAGGGGTCACTGGTACACGCTCCGCTCGGCGATCCAGTCAGCTAAACCGGTGCATAGCTTAACTTCCGGATTTTAAGGCACTCGACAGCCGAAGGTGCCGCCATGTCATCGTGCCTATTCGGCGCCAACGACCTTGAAGTCCTGGCTGACGAAGACGTGGTGCGGCCAGTTGACGCCGATGTAGTGGACGTTGTACTCGCCGTCGCTGAGCTTCACAACGCGGTCGACGATGCCGCCAGGGTAGCTGGCTAGCACAGCTTCGGTCGCCTTGTCGGCGGCCGTTCCGCTCACGATCGTTCCCGACCCCTGGCTCCAGTTCGCCGGGATCTGACCGACCTGGCTGGACGTCGCTGGTGCGCCGCGCTTGAAGGGAATCACCTTTGCCGCCGAGGAGGTCGCGGATCCGCTGCCGCTGGCCGGCTGCACGACGACCAGGGCGGCCGTGATGGTCGTGCCGTTGGTGGTCCCGAGTACGAGGACGGCTTCGCCCGTCGTGACGGCACCGGCCGACGCCGAGCTCGTTCCCTTCTGGTAGGTCGTTGAGGACGCTTCGTCAACGGTCACCTTTTGGCCAGCGGAAGTCGACAGCGTGAAGCTCGGCGCTGACACGGTAGCGACTGTGCCGGCTGCTCCGCCGGCGGCTGGTCCGGACCGAGCGTTGGATCCTCCGCTGCCGGGCCGGTGCCCGGCGGGGGACCCGGCGCTGGCCGCCGGCGGGGTGGTTGTGCTGGCAGGGCCTGAGCCGCTGGATGTCGCACTCACGATCCCATAGGAACCGGCGGCCGCGATGGCGGCGGCACCCACAGTGATGGAGCTGATGAATTTGCGGGACGTCATTGGCCGAGCCACCTCGTCGATGTCATGAATCTGAGAGTGGCCGCCAGCGCTGGAACTTCGATGCAGGCAACCCGCACGGTTGCCGAGTGGTTGTGCTGCACGAGCTGAGGTTCCGCTGAGCTCAAGGGCCCGCAAACCGGGCGCAAGCTCTCCTTCTCCGGTAAGCCGACCGACGGCCTGAGGTGCCCTTGGACTTGCTGTCAGCTTGCCTAGAGCTTGTGCTCAGCGGTCGCTAGGGCCCCGCCAGCATTGTGGCCGCTAGGGCGCGGGGAAGCCCGCAATCCAAGCTCAGAGGGAGGCGGCCTCGTGGATCAGCCGACTGACTCCACATGGAAAGCAAGGACGGGCGCGCGTCACTGGTGCGCACGGCATCTGCGGCCTTCTTTTGTTCGTTCCGGCCGCGGCATCCCGCTGGCGGCGACGGGACCTTCGCCGTCAGCAGGCGGCCTAGCCAGGCGGGTGTTCGTGCTGTTGTCAGGGTTGGCCATCACGGCCCTGGCGATTGGCGTGTATCGCACGCACGGCGGCCTGATCCCGGTCCCGTGGCTCGGCGTGGGTCCGCTGCTGGCCTCCTTGGTACTGCGTCCGCGGACTACCGCGTTGCTGGCGGGCTGGGCGATGCTGCTTGGCCTTGGGCTCATCGTGGACCAGCCTGAACGTCCGGGCAGACTGGCGTCACACTTGGGCGTGCTCGTGCTGCTGGCCGCGTTCGCTGTCGGGAACTCGGTGCTCCGCACTGCGGCGCAGCGGCGGCTCAGCCAGGTCCGCGCTGTGGCCCGAGTGGCGCAGGGCGCGCTGCTGCGCGAGGTACCAAGGACTGTCACGGCGGGACGGCTGGCCTCGCGCTATGTTTCCGCGGCAGCGGAGGCACGGGTCGGCGGGGACGTGCTTGAAGTCGTCTCCGACGGACCTCGCTCGCGGTGGCTGATCGGAGATACGCGCGGAAAGGGACTGGCGGCCGTGCGCTTGGCCGGCATCGCGATGACGAGCTTCCGGGACGCCTGCACCCAGCCAGGCCTCTCGCTCCCGGAGATCGCCAGGGTCGTGGACAGATCGGTGACACGGGCAGCGGCAGACGAGGACTTCGTCACGGCATTGTTTGCCGAATTCGACCCGCGCGGCTGGCTCGAGCTCGTCATCTGCGGACACCCGACGCCGCTTCGGCTGACGGCCGACGGCGACCTGCAGGCCCTGACGCCCGCCACCTACGCGACACCGCTGGGCCTGCATCCCGACATCCGGCCCTCGACCTTCACGGTGGGCGCGGGGGACAGGCTAGTTTTCTACACCGACGGGCTGCTCGAGGCACGCGATCGAGCTGGGCGGTACTTCCGGCTCGACAACTGCGTCGATACTCTCCGTCGGCCTGACCTGGAGACAGCCGCGGACGAGCTGCTCAACCGGCTCCTGGCGCATGCCGGCCGCAAGCTCGACGACGACGTCGCGCTGCTCCTCTTCGAGGCGACGTCCACCACGGCCGTCCCAGAGCGTGAGCCCCCCGCGGGTGAGCCGGCCGACTACAGCTTGCTGGAGGCTGATGCGTTGCAGACGGCTAGCGTATAAGCACGTTGCAGCGGATCGCCCAGGGCGAGTTCTCGGAGCAGTTCGCCGTTTTGCGCTCTAGCGTCTGGCGTTCTCAGCGTTCCGCGCTATCGTCTGGCTTTTTCAGCAGATAGCGCTGAAAAAGCCAGACGATAATGCTCGAGCACGCCCATCACACGGCGACCAAGGCTGCGATCGTGGGCGGCGCCAGTTACTCGAACCGCACGCTGCTAGGCGCGGTCATGCGGCCGAGCAGCGGCAGCGACGCGGCGATTATCAGCAGCGCTGCGACCAGACCACCGGCCATCATGAGGAAATAGGTCTGGTCGGGCACCGGGACTGGCGTCCCTGGGGGCGCGATCCTGATCACCGTGAGCGCGGCGACGCCATAGGCGACCCCGGCGGCGAGGATCGTGGCGGCGAGTAGCGGCAGAACTGCCTCCAGCAGGACGACTCGGTACAGAGTCGACAGCTGGGTCCCGGTGAGCCGCAGCAGGGTGAACGGCCGCTTGCGCTCGACCAAGCTGCCGCCCACTGTCACCGCGAGGCTGCACCCGGCGACGATCAGCGTCAGGAGTACTGCTGTGTAGATGAGCCGCTGCACGGTGTCGGCCACGCTCGCGCGTGCCTGGACCGACTCGCCGAATGTACGCGGCGCGCCTCCGGACGCAGAGTCGGTCGCGTGCGTGACGAGGTAGGTCCTGGCCTTCTCCAGCGTCGCTGGGCTGTTGACCTTCACCAGCACGGCCTGCAGGTACAGGCCGCTAACGTTGCCCGACGCGGCCGGGCTCGACGCGCTGGCTATCGGCTGGGTGCTGTACCTCGGGTTATCGTCGAACAGGTTCCCGGCCGGCACGACGACGGCCGCGCGGCCGGGCGCGCACTGGCCCAGCACGGCCAGTTCCTGCAGCCCCGCGCAGCTGATGACCCCGTTGCCAGGTCCGCCGCCGTTCCCGATGACGCCACTGCCCGGCCCGGATCCGCCCGGCGCGCCGCCAGATCCAGGACCCGGCGAGCCGGTGTTCCGCTTCTGCGCCTCCGAGTAGATCGGGATAACCGTGCTGCCCTTGATCGAGGCCAGTCCGCTCAGGAGCGAAGCTGCCGCCCGCGGCGGCAGGCCCTCGAGCCCGATCCGCTGCTGCTGCGCCGATGATCCGGCGAGCCGGTTGACGGGGCCAGTGGACCCGCCGGTGCAGTTGACGTTGTTGCCACAGACCGGCGAAGACGTGAAGCCGTCGAGCAGCACGTTAGTGAGCGCGGACGCCCGCGGACTCGCGGAAGTGGCCTCCACCGCCGGGAGAATTCCCCCGACAATCGTGCCGAGGAATACCGCGAGCACAAGCCCGCTCACCGACCGAAAGGCCAGCTTCGGGTTGTCGCCTAGCCGCCGCGCCGCCAGCAACGGCGATGCGCCGCTGCTGTACTTGTGTAGGAGCCGGGCTGCCTGCGCGGTGAGATACGGGCCGCTGACGACAAGGCCGATCAGGATAATAATCAGACCAGGGAACGTGGCCGCCCCAATACGCTGCGAGTTCGTCATCGCCACCCCGGCGGCGAAGAGGACGACTCCCACGACCAGCGTCACCATGCGAGCGGCCGACGGCGCCGGTGGTGTGACCCTGCGGCTCACGCCCAGTGGTGAGATCGCCACCCGGCCGAGCGCGAGCAGCGCCGCGAGCGCCGACGCAATTGGCACCCCTATCAGCACAAGCACGTAGCCGGTAACGGTCGGCGTCACATCGTTGGCGAAGTAACGGGCGCTCGTTATCGCCGAGTCCGCCAGTGGTCGCTGCAGCGCCGCGAATATCCCGATGCCTAGCAGCGTCCCGATCAGCGCGCTGACCGCGGCGTCGACCGAGGAAATGATCGCGACCTGCTGAGTTGTCGCCCCGACTAGGCGGAGTGCTGCGTACCGCTCCTCGCGCCGTGCGGCGGCGAGGCGCGTCGCGGTGCCGACGAGTATGAGGATCGGCAGCAGGAAAGCGATCGCGCCGACGATGAACGCGTCCCTGAAGTAGTGGGTCCAGATCAGGTGGCCTGGCCCGGTGCCGATTCTGCTGACCAGCGTGGTCGCCGGGAGCGTGGCGAGCTTGGCTGGTGCATAGCCCACGTAGATGACCAGTTCCTGCGGGCCGGTCAGGGCCCGCTGGCCGATGGTGCCAGCCAGCCGGCCAGGGAACCGGACACTCAGCTCGTCCGCCGGCACCGACCGGATCAGCTGCGCAAGCGCCGGGGACGCGTAATACTGCCCGCTGGCCGGCAGTTTGGAAATCCCTGGTGGGACCGGCGCGCCGGTCCCGAGCGCCGCGACATCCAGCCGCTCGATGGTCTGGCCCTGGTAGATGTCGTTGCTGTAGTTCCACAGCTCTGCGTGCGTGGCGGACGCGTAGTCCGCGGTCAGCGCCTGACCCTGGGTGGACTCCCAGGACGGCCTGTTGTTGGTGGTCTTGAACGCGTTGAAGTCCGCAAGCACGGCCAGCATGATCGCGACGCCGATGGCGACCGCGACGGCCGTGACGACCAGTCGCACAAACGGCTCGCGACCGCTGCGCAGGGTGAGGTGCAGGCCAAGGCGGTACATCAGCGGCCGACCTCGATCGGGGCGTCGGTGCGGTCGATGACCTTGCCGTCGCGGACCATGACTTCCCGGTCGGCGTAAGCCGCCACACGGGCGTCGTGGGTTACCAGCAGGACGGTCGCGCCCTCCTCGCGGGCACTGCCGACCAGCAGGTCCATCACCAGCTCTCCGGTGAGGGTGTCCAGCGAGCCTGTCGGCTCGTCGGCGAACAGCAGCTTGGGCTTGGCCACCAGGGCACGAGCGAGAGCTACTCGCTGTGCCTGTCCGCCGGATAGCTCGCCAGTGCGGCGCCCGCCCAGGCCGTCCAGCCCGAGCCGGGGGAGCCACGCGTCAGCGGCGGCAAAGGCGGACCTGCGACTCACCTTGTTGAGCAGCAGCGGCAGCGCGACGTTGTCGGCCACGGTCAGTTCCGGTACTAGCTGGCCGAACTGGAAAACGAACCCGAACGCGGTGCGCCGCAGTTCGGTGCGCCTGGTGTCGCTCAGCGTGTCCAGCCGCTCGCCGTCGAACCAGATCTTGCCCTTGTCGGGCGGGAAGATCCCGGCCAGGCAGTGCAGCAGTGTGGACTTACCCGATCCGCTTGGGCCCATGACCGCCAGGATCTGGCCACGCGGCACCGCCAGGCTCGCCCCTGCGAGAGCCTGAGTCTGGCCGAACGACCGGTACACGTTCTTCGCTTCGATCAGGTAGCCACCGGATCGGCTGACCTGAGGCTGGGTCAGGGAAGTCATGAGGTACGCACCATTTCCGCCAGCGCACCGAGCCTGGCTGAGGTCACATCCATCCATCGAAGGTCAGCTTCCAGGTGGAACAGCCCGTGATCGGCCAGCAGCGCGTCCATCAGGCCGCCAGTCCGCTTGATCTCGGTCAGTTCCCGCATGCGCTGCACGTGGGCGGCGCGTTGGGTATCGAGGTAGGCCTCGGCGGGACGCCCGAGCATCAGCGCGAGCACCACCTTCGAGAACAGCACGGTCTGCAGATGAGGCTCGGGCTCGATCGGCTCGGCCAGCCAGGCGTCGAACTCTACGGCGCCAAGCTCGGTGATCGCGTAGCGCTTGCGGTCCGGCCCGTCGCCTGGCTCGGCGTCTCCGCCCGCCACCTTGCCGTCCCTGGCCAGGCGTCCAAGCGTGGCGTAGACCTGACCGAATGGCAGCGGCTTGCCGCGGCCGAAGTAGGTATCGTAATCGCGCTTGAGGTCGTAGCCATGGCTCGGCTCGCGCTCGAGCAGGCCAAGAATAGTCAGAGGAACGCTCACGGCGATGAGGATACACCACAAGTAGACGCTGAGTGTATACGCGCGAGTGATGCTCGGGACATTGCGTTCCACGCACCCGCGTTCGTGCGCCGAGTTATTCCGGCGTGGCCCTCGCGGTGCCACGATGAGACTCATGCGCGTTCAGCGGTTCGGTACTCACGTGACCTCTGACTCCCAAGGCCGGGCGGTGATCGCAGTTCCCTTTGACCCTGATCAGACGTGGGGCGCCAAGGCCTACCATCCCGTCGGCGGGACGATCCAGTCCGTGGCCGGGACTGACTGCGGCAGGCGCCTGCGGGGGCGGGTCACGCCAGACGGCAAGCAGTGGATGTTCACGATAAACCCGATGTGGATGCGTGACACCGGCGTCGCAGTCGGCGATGAGGTGATCGTTGAACTGGAGCCAGAAGGCCCGCAGCGCGGGGACCTAGCCGACGACATCGCGTTGGCTCTTGAGGCCAACCCGGCTGCTGCGGCGTTCTTCGACACCCTGGCCCAGTTCTACCGCAAGGCCTATCTGCGCTGGATTGATGCGACAACCCGCAGGCCCGAGTTGAGGGCGGCGCGCATCGCTGAGGTCGTGGAGCTGCTTGCGGCCGGCATCAAAGAGCGCCCCCGGCGGTAACCGCAGCGGCTGGCCTGCCCGCGTGCGCGCCGGGCGGCCCGGTTCGCTGGCCGGGCCGTTGGCGAGCGTGCTGTGTGATGGTGCCGAGCCGCCGAGCGCGTTCTGCCGGGTAGGCATGCGCAGCGACACCATCCGGCGCCAGCCGCCCAGCCGGTCGTACAGATAGACGGCCTGGATGCCGACGGTCAGCAGGGTTGACTTTGCTCTGGACCAGCGCAGGATACGGCTCAAGTGAGACATCACTGCTGTGCTGACGTCCCGATAGATGGCGATCTCGGCCAGCGCGGTCGTGCGCAGCGTCTGCTGAATGAACTCCGAATGACCGGCTTGGGCAAGCCGCAGCAGTTCTTCGTGGCAGTAGGCCAGGTGGTTGTCCTCGTCGCTAGAGATCTGCCGGACAGCGCGACCGATGTCGGGCCGGTCGCCTGCGTACTTGCACAGGGCTTGCATCTGCTCGGAGGCGCGCTGCTCCGTGACCCGGCTGTGGGCCAGGTAGGCGACGATGTCCTGTTCGGTCAGCTCCTGGTCGGCGCGCAGCTTGCTGTGGGCCAGCCCGATACCGGCTGACTCCAGCCGCATCGTGTAATCCGTCTCCGGGGGCACGGCGACCGGATCCAGGCCACGCTTGCGCAGCAGGGCATTGAAGATGCGGCCGTGTTTGTCCTCGTCGGCTCCATGGCGGGCAATCTTCGGCGCAAGGTCCTCCTGCGGCTTGGGTACAAGCGCCGCGATCCGGCCGTTCTCCCAGCCACCCTGCGCCTCGCCACTGGCAGCGATCGAGCAAAACAACTGGAAAGCCTCGTCATTAGCGAAGATCTCGTTGAAGATCGTCCTCGCAGTTGGCATTCCGAAATCACCTCAAGACGGTCGGAAACGGCCCCGCGTTGCGTCTCCTCGCTTCGTGATCTTGCATTCAACGTTCGCGCATGCGAAGGCGAGCTGTCGTCACTCGAAGCGGGCGATCTCGATGCACCCTTCCCGCGCGGGCGCTACCGCAATCCGAGGACTCTCCGGCGGGGACCTCAGCTGGGAGCTCGGCCTGGCGATCGGCCGTCCTGCCGCATGTGGCGAGCGGCGTACCCAGTGACGCACGCACTGCTCATCCGGCGGCCGTCTCGTTTCGATACAGCGGCGAGGACTGTTTCATCTGGCGGAGCATCATGCGCATCTCGGCCACAGGTTGACCGCGTTCGTCGAGGGCCCTGCTGTCGAACCACAGGACCTCAGTCTTGGGCGTCTGGCTGACGGCCACGACCTCGCCGGTCACCCGATAGTCGCGGTCGAGGAAGACGGGACCGCCGCGGAACCGGATCTCGATGGCGCCAAAGAGACCGACGTGCTCGCCCATGGCTTCCTTCGTCTCGGCCAGCAAATCCGTGTACAGCAGCCCGACGACCCCGGACGGCGAGGCTATGGGGCTGCCCCAGGGCGAGGGGCCGCTGTACCAGTCGAGAGGCTCGGTCATTGCGCTCTGGCCGATAACGGATCGCTGCCGCTCGCTGTTGACGGCGGCGCGGAAGTCGCCGAGCACGTCGCCGGCCTTCAGCCCCGTCAAGATCCTGAGCTCGGCCGGATCGGCAGGGCGCAGATCTCGCTCGTGCAATGCCGACGCGGCCACGGGATTCCCGACGGCGGCGGTGCCTTCGGCGACGAGCTGGCGGCCTTCGTCGCCCGGCGTAGTCATCCAGGCGCGGACCTGCGGATCCTGAGCTCCCGCTGGCGGCCGCTCGACGAACGCCTGGACTGCCTCGCCGTCGGTAGTCGCGTGCCGGAAATACAGGGACAGGCTCCCGGTCTCGAACCACTGCTGGCCGAAAGCCTGCATCAGCAGTGGCGGGAACTGATCCAGGTGCACGCTGCCCGCTACCGTGCCGCCGCGGAATCCGAGCGCTGCAGCCGTCTCGTCGTCGTGGATGCTGCCGACGATATGAGCAGCCAGGTTGCGCGGCTGGCGCACTGGCCCGGTGATCGCGTCGCTAGTGGTGGTCATTGGATCCTCCTGGGCTGCAGGGTTCGCCGTGATGGCCGGCAGGGCGCCAAGTTCTGTCGCGGAGTCACTGTCGCTATCCCACGGTTCCACCGTCGCGAGGTGGACGCCACAGTTGGCAGGCAACCTGTGTCGCCATGTGGGACCTGAGTCACTGTGCGGCAGCCGCGACAGATCTATCAGTGAAGCGCGGAATGCATCAAACCCGCTGCTCGCGCGGCGACATGGCTCGGGAAGCCCGGAGGTTTTGGGTCTTGACACACTCGCGGTCTGATGATTACGTAAGCGGTTAATCAGAGTAAGCGGTTAATCACCGCAACCGCTTACGTAGCCGGATGCAGGGATCGCAGCGTGCCGGACAGGTCGACGATTTACGAAGTCGCACAGCGCAGTGGCGTGTCGACGGCAACAGTGTCGCGGGTCATGTCCGATGGCAAGGGCTTCTCGTCCGCTACCCGCGACCGGGTCCTCGCCATAGCGGCTGAACTGGGCTGGGTGCCAAGCGGGCCTGCTCGCGGCCTGTCCTTGCGACGGGCCGGGATCGTCGGCCTCATGTTTCCCGATCTAGGCCGTTCCGGAGAAGCGGAAGAGGAATCGCCGCTCTACGTCGACCAGGTCATCCGGGGCGCCGAACGCGCGTCGACAGCGGTCGGCGACGCGGTGCTGATCGCCGCGACCCAGAGCGAATCGGGCCGCGAGCTTGCCTTCTCGGTAGCCGGGAAGGTCGACGGCCTGGTGGTCATGGCACGCAGCCTCTCCGACGACGACATCGAGGCGATCTCCCGAAGCGTGCCGATCGTCATGCTGGCTAACAGCGGCGTCCGCGGCGGACTTGACTTCGTCGGCACCGACAACCGCGGCGGGTCCAGGGAGATCACGGCGCACCTCATCACGGTGCACGGCTACACAGACCTGGCGTTCCTTGGCGGGCCCGTCGACTCGCCAGACTCGCAGGAGCGGTTCGCCGGATTCCGCGAGGCCATGCGGCAGGCTAGCCTGCGCGCGCCGAATGCGCCGACCTGGACTGGCGGCTTCACCGAGGCGGGCGGCCAGCAGGCCGTGCAGGCGATGCTCTCCGAGGGGCGTCCGCCCAGAGCGATCGTGTGCGGCAACGATGAGATGGCCATTGGCGCGCTCATCGCGCTGCGGGCCGCCAAGCTGCGCGTGCCCGCGGACGTCGCCGTAACGGGCTTCGACGACATCGCCGCGACCCGGCACGTCCGGCCTGCGCTCAGCACTGTGCATCAGCCGATGCGTGAACTGGGCGAGCGATCAGTTCAGGTCTTGCTCGAGCGGATCTCCAATCCCGGCGCGCCGCCGCGGTCGGTGACCCTGCCCACGCAGGTCGTCGTCCGTGGTAGCTGTGGGTGCCGCAGCCGTCTCGCGCCTGGCCGCCAGGGGAGCTCGGAATGAGCGCCGGTGGCGCTCCGCCCGGCGCCGGCCGTGACGCTCGGACCCGTGACATCGACGTCCGGGCCGACTGGGAAGAGCGCATCTACCAGCCGCACGCCGGACTGGACGGCATGGATGGCCAGCTCGCGCTGCCGCCCCCGGCCAGAGTCACCGCCGAGCCGGCGGTCGGTCACATCAGGCTCAGCTGGGATCAGGTGCCGGGGGCGGCCGGGTACGTGATCGAGCGAACCGGAGACGGGGAGCCGCCGCAGATAATCCGGCACGGCGGCAGCGACGTGGCAGCAGTGGTCGCGGCACCATTCGCGGATACCGGGCTCGCCGACGACACCGAGTACTGGTACCGCATCGGGGCGGTAGCCGAGGCCGAGCATCCGGTTGGATCCTGGTCCGAGCCGGTCGCGGGCCGTACCGCAAGCGGCACCCCGGACCCTGTTCTGATCAGCGTGGACGCACAGGCCGTATCCGGGAAGCTCGACCGAGTATGGCGGATGGTCGGCGCCGAGCGGTTGTCCCAGCTGCATTCCGATGGGACCGAACAGGGCGGCGAGATCGCCACCGAATTCGCCGAAGCCCTGCGGTTGGCACGCGCGGACCTCGGCGCCACCATGGTGCGGGCGCACGCGATCCTGCACGACGACAACGCCGTCGTGCACAGAGACGCGGTCGGCGCCCTGCATTTCGACTTCACCAGGGTCGACGCGATCTATGACCAGCTACTCGGCCTTGGCCTTCGCCCCATTGTGGAGCTGTCCTTCATGCCAGCAGCGCTGGCCCGTGATCCGAACCAGACCGTCTTCACCTATCGCGGCATCATCTCGCCTCCCGCGGACTGGGCTGAGTGGCGGCAGCTGGTCACCGAGCTCGCAGCCCACCTGGTGCGTCGGTACGGCGCCGAAGAGGTCGCGAGGTGGGCCTTCGAGGTGTGGAACGAGCCGAATCTGGCCGTCTTCTGGCCGGGCAGCCAGGAAGACTACCTGCGGCTCTACGCGGAGTCGGCACGGGCGGTCAAGGCGGTCGACTCGCGGCTGCGGGTCGGCGGGCCCGCCACCGCAGCCGGCGAGTGGATCGAGCTGCTCGCCGCGCGCGCGGCCGATTCCGGATTGCCGCTGGACTTCGTCTCCACCCACACCTACGGCAATCTGCCACTGGACGTGCGGCCGGCACTACGGCGGCACGGACTCGGCGGCATTCCGATCTGGTGGACCGAATGGGGCGTCGGCTCCACCCACTTCGGCCCAGTTCATGACAGCGTGCTGGGCGCGCCGTTCGTGCTCAGCGGCTTTCACAGCGCTCAGGGTCGGCTGGACGCGGTCGCGTACTGGGTGATCAGCGATCACTTCGAGGAGCTCGGGCGGCCGCCGAGGTTGTTCCACAACGGCTTCGGCCTGCTGAGCGTCGGCAATCTGCGCAAGCCACGGTACTGGGCCGTGCACCTAGCGGCGCATCAAGGCGAGGAGGTGCTCGCCGCGCGGCTCACCGGCGACGGCGCCGGAACGCTCGTGCAGGCCTGGGCGACCAGGCACGATGACGGCACTGTTGACGTCCTGGTGTGGAACGGCAGCATCAACGCCGGCCTGATGGCCGGCGACTCGCGGCTGGATCGGTCGGTCCAGCTCAGCATCACGGGGCTAGGCCCGACGGTCTATCAGGCCTGGATTGCGCGGATCGACGAGCAGCACTCGAACGTCGTGGCCCACTGTCCCCCCGATGTCATCTGGCCAGACGAAGCGCTGTGGACAAGCCTTCGCGAGAACGACGGCCTGCACTCCGAGCGGCTGCCCGACGTCGTCGCAGGCGGTGCGGCGCACTTCGACTTTGACCTGCCTATGCCGGGCGTCGCCCGGATCCGTTGCGTGCCGGGCACGCCACTGCCCGGGCATGAATGAGGAGAACCACGATGAGACACCCCCCGCATTCCAGATCAGCCTTGGCATGGGTGAGCGTCGCCGCGGCACTCGCGGTCGGCGCCAGCGCCTGCTCGTCCACCCCGGCGAACAGCGGCGGCGCTGCCGCGGCTGGCCCGACGCTGACCATCCAGGGTGACAGCGGCAGCCCGGCGCTGGTCGAGAACTTCAACCCGTTCCAGCCTGCGACCGAACTGCACGGCGCCTACCTGATCTACACGCCGCTGGAGATCCCCAGCCCGGTCGACGGCAGCTACACCCCGTACCTCGCGACCGGGTACAGCTTCACGAACCCGACGACGCTCGTCTACACGATCCGGACCGGGGTCAAGTGGAGCGACGGCAAGCCCTTCTCGGCGGCCGACGTGGTCTTCACCTTCAACTTGCTGAAGAAGTACCCCGCGCTGGACGGTAATGGCGTCTGGTCGCAGATCACCGCCGTCTCAGCGGCTGGAAATCAGGTCACGTTCACGTTCAAGGCGCCCAACGTGCCCTTCGCCAACACGATCGCCCAGACGCCGATCGTGCCCGAGCACCTCTGGTCGTCGATCACGAACCCGGCGAAGTTCACCGACACTCATCCGGTCGGCACCGGCCCCTTCATGCTCAGCTCGTTCGCGCCCACCCAGTACACGCTGACGAAGAACCCGGACTACTGGGCAGCCGCGCAGATCGCGCCGGCCAAGGTTGTCTTCCCGGCGCAGGCAAGCAACCAGACCACCAACCAGCTCGCCGTGAGCAGCGGCGAGTTTGACTGGGCCTACACCTTCCTGCCCGATGTGCAGAAGACCTATGTGGATCACGATCCGGCGCACAACACCTACTGGTTCCCGCCAGGCGGCACGATCGGCCTGTACCTCAACCTGACCAAGTCGCCGAACAGCAACGTCGACTTCCGGCAAGGCGTCTCGCAGGCACTCGACCGCACCACGATCGCGCAGAAGGCGGTCAACGGCTACATGCAGCAGGCGAGTCTGTCCGGGCTCATCCTGCCGAACCTGCAGAAGTGGCTCGACCCGAGCCTGCCCAACCAGGGACTGGTCAGCCAGAACAAGACGGCCGCCATCGCAGCCTTTAAGAAGGCCGGATATACGCTGCGGGCCGGGAAGCTCACCAATGCGAGCGGAACTCAGGCCAGCCTGACCATCGTTCTGCCGAACAGCTTCAGCGACTGGGTGGCGGCCGCCACCGAGGTCAAGAACGAGCTGAGCGCGGTCGGCATCAACGCGAGCCTGGACCTGCCGCAGTACGCGCAGTACTCATCCGAGATCCAGGCCGGCACCTTCAGCGCAGCGATCGGCGGCTTCGGCGGGACCGGCAGCCCGTACACCGACTTCAACAACGCGCTGAACAGTACCTACGCCACTCCTATCAACACACCGACGGCGAACAACTTCGAGCGGTTCAAGAACCCCGCAGTCAACCAGGCACTGGCGACGCTCGCGTCTGCTACCAGCCCGGCCGCGCAACAGCAGGCGACAGACACGCTCGAGACGACGATGTACAACACCGTCCCGATCGTGCTGCTGTACTACGGCGGCAGCTGGGGCCTGTTCTCGACCAAGCACTTCACCGGCTGGCCATCGGCCAGTGATCCCTACACCCTGCCAACCAACTACAACAATGCGCTCCTGACGGTGGTCACGCACCTGAAGAAGGCCTGATCTGGCCCGTCAGCTGATCTCGGGCGAAGGGAGCGAGGGATGAGGTACGTGCTCCGCAAGGTGGTGCTGTTCATCGTCACCTTGTGGGCCGCGATCACCCTGAACTTCCTCCTGCCCAGGCTGATGCCTGGCTCGCCGGTCGACGCGGCTCTTGGCAAGCTCGCGTCGGCCGGCGTTCCGATCACCAACTCCGAGCGGCAGGCGATCGAGATCCAACTCGGGGTGCCGCACGCGAGCCTGCTGAGCCAATACGTCGACTACTTGCGGAACATCGCCACCTTGCGGTTCGGTACCTCCTACTCGTTCCCCAGTCAGACGGTTGCCCAGACCATCGGGAACGCGCTGCCGTGGACGGTGGTGCTGGTGGGCGCGACGACGATCGTCGCGTTCATCATCGGGACCCTGCTCGGCGTCTACGCAGGCTGGCACCGCGGCCGGTTCGCCGACTCGTCGATCACCGTCGGTGCGACCTTCTTCGGCGCGTTCCCGCCGTTCTGGCTCGGGCTGCTGCTGCTCTACCTGCTGGCGTTCAAGTACGGCTGGTTCCCCATCAAGGGGGGCTACAGCCCCGGCACGTCACCCAACCTCAGCCTGTCGTTCCTCTCCGACGCGCTGCGGCATAGCGTGCTGCCTGCCCTGACGCTCGTCATCACCACCATGTCGGGCTGGGTCTTCGGCATGCGCAACAACATGATCAACACGCTGGGCGAGGACTTTGTCACGTTCGCGGAGGCGAACGGCCTGCGCAGCCGGACCGTCGCGCTGCTGTACGCAGCCCGCAACGCGCTGCTGCCCAATGTCACCGCGTTCGGGCTGTCGCTAGGCGCGGTCGTCGGCGGCGCGGTTCTGGTGGAGGGCGTGTTCAGCTACCCGGGCGTGGGCGGCCTGCTGTTCATCGCCGTCACGAATCACGATTTCCCGCTGATGCAGGCGCTGCTGCTGGTCTTCACGCTCAGCATGCTGGTCGCGATCTTCATCGTCGACCTGCTCTACGTCCGTCTCGATCCGCGAGTGCGCCGATGAGCACCGCCTGCCGCAGCACGCCCGGAGGGTCCGGATGACGATCATCACATCGGTGCCACCGCCGGCAGCGCCGGGCAGGGCCGTGAGCGTGCCGACCGGCACCGGACACCCTGCCATTCCGGGTCCGCTGCGATTCCTCGGCCGAGCCTTGCGCACCCTCTGGAGCAACGGCAAGGCCCGCGCTGGTCTGATCATCCTCGGCCTGATCATCGCAATCGCGGTATTCGCCCCGGTCATTGCGCCGCACTCGCCGACAGCCACCACGTTCCCTCCGTATCTGGGTCCTAACTCGGTCAACTGGTTCGGCACCACGGGCAACGGGCAGGACGTGTTCTCGCAAATGATCTACGGTGCGCGGGTCTCCCTGGTCGTCGGCCTCGGCGCCGGGGCGCTCGCGACGATGGTGGCGGTCACGCTGGGGCTGATCGCCGGGTATCGCCCAGGCATCGTCGACGAACTGCTGGGGTTCGTGACGAACCTCGCGCTGGTCGTTCCCGCTCTGCCGCTGATGATCATTCTGGCTGCGTACCTGCAAGGCCGCTCGGTCTGGACGATTGTCCTGGTTGTCGCGTTTACCAGCTGGGCAACTGGCGCGCGGGTGATACGCAGCCAGACTTCGACGCTGCGTACCCGTGAGTTCGTCACGTCCGCTGTCTTCTCGGGCGAGCGGCTGTTCCGGGTCGCGTTCAGGGAAATCCTGCCGAACATGACGTCGCTGGTCGCGGCCAGCTTCTTCGCCGCGGCCACGGCGGCCGTGCTGGCGGAGGCCAGCCTGGAGTTCCTCGGCCTCGGCAACCCGAGCACCGTCAGCTGGGGCACCATCCTGTACTACGCACAGCAGCAGAACGCGCTGCTGACAGGACAATGGCTGGTGGTGCTGGCGCCTGGCCTGGCCATCGTGCTGCTGATGGTGTCGCTCACGCTGATCAACTTCGGCGTCGATGCGCTGTCAAACCCGCGGCTTCGGGAGAAGTAATGGCGCTGCTGGAATGCCGGGGCGTCAACGTCGCCTACGAGCCGAGCCGGGGCCAGCGGATCTGGGCTGTCCGCGACGTGGATCTGGCATTCGAGCCGGGTGAGTTCGTCGGAATCGTCGGCGAATCCGGATGCGGTAAGACGACCCTCGGCTACGCGCTTACCCGGATGCTGCGGCCACCAGCACGGCTGGAGAGCGGCGTCATCAGGTTTGATGGCACCGACCTCGCCACCCTGCGCGGCGAGCAGCTTCGCCGCCAGCGGCGGAATGGGTTCGCCCTGGTCCTCCAGAGCGGGATGAACGCGCTCAACCCGGTGCGCACCGTCGAGCGCCAGTTCGGGGACGTGCTCAGGGCCCATGCCCGGCCCAGCGACGACCTGTCGGCGAAGGGCATCACCCGCCGTGGCGCCGAGTTGCTCGAGGCTGTCCGGCTCCAATCCGGGGTGCTTGGCCAGTTCCCGCACGAGCTGTCCGGCGGCATGCGGCAGCGCGTCTCGATTGCGCTGGCGCTTGCCCTCGAGCCCCGACTGATCGTCTTCGACGAGCCGACCACCGCGCTCGACGTGATTGTGCAGCAGGCCGTGATGCAGACGATCAAGGACCTGCAGCGCGACCGGGGGTTTACTGCCGTGCTGATCAGCCACGACCTTGGCGTGGTGCTCGAGGCGACCGACCGGGTCATAGTCATGTACGCGGGCAGGATCGTCGAGGATCAGCCGGCCCTCGCGCTCGCAGCCGGGCTGCACCACCCGTACACAGAGGCGCTGCTGGATTGCTACGCCGATCCGCGAGCGGATGTCGTTCAGCTAGCAGGCATTCCTGGCGCGCCACCTGACCTGTCGCTCCCGCAGGCAGGCTGCTCGTTCGCCCCGCGCTGCCCGCTAGCCGAGCAGATCTGCATCGACCAGGACCCGCCGCTGTCCCCGCTTGGCCGCGGCCGGACGGCGTGCCACGTGCGGGCCCGCGCGGGGCAACTGGAAGTGGAGGCCGGCAGTGTCGGCTGATGTCAGTCCCGCGGCTGAGCCGCAGTCAGCTTCCGCCGAACCAGACCGGGCCGGACCCGCCGGCGCTGGCCCGGCCAACGCCGGGCCGGGCCGCACCGTGCCAGCCGTCACCGTTGGCGCCGTCTCGAAGGTCTACCGCGTCCGCGGCCGGGACCGGAAGACTGTCAAGGCCGTCAATGACGTCTCGTTCACGATCGAGCCCGGCGCTGCCGTCGGCCTGGTGGGGGCGAGCGGCAGCGGCAAGACGACGCTGGCCCGTATGATCACCGGCTCTGAACGGCCGACGGCGGGCACCATCACGGTCGGCGACGTTCCCATATCCAGGTTGCACGCGCGCGGCCTGCGCAAGCTACATCAGCAAGTACAGATGGTGTTCCAGGATCCGTACGGCGCGCTTAACCCACTGCACACGGTTGAGTACACGGTGATGCGCCCGTGCCAGAACTTCCTGGCCATGTCGGCCAGCGAGGCTCGGCAGCGCGTGGGCGAGCTGCTCGAAACTGTCGGCCTCACCCCGGCGCGCCAGTTCGCGGCCAAGCTGCCGCACCAGCTTTCCGGCGGGCAGCGGCAGCGGGTGCTCATCGCCCGCGCGCTCGCCTGCGACCCGGGGTTGATCGTCGCAGATGAGCCCGTCTCGATGCTCGACGTCTCGCTCCGGGCCGGCATCCTGGAGCTGTTGGCCGCGCTGCGCCGCGAGCGCGGCCTCAGCCTGCTGTACATCACGCACGACCTGCTCAGCGCGCGGGTGATCACCGACGAGCTGCTCGTGCTCTATCAGGGGCGAATCGTCGAGCGGGGGCCAACCAAGCAAGTGCTCCAAAACCCGCAGCACAGCTATACAGCCCAGCTGCTCGATGCGGTGGCGAACCCGTTCGCTGCCGCCGCTGGCGTCAGGCCAGCAGGCATCTCGTCGATAGACAGGAGCAGATCATGATCAGGTCATTAAAGCGCACGCGGCCGAGGTATTGGCTGGTCATCGCGGCTGCGGCCATCGTTGCCGCGCTGGTTCCGCTGCAGCAGGCCAGCGCGGGCAGCACGGTCGGCTATCCGGTGGCGAACTACTCCGGGCTGAGCCAGGCACAGCAGGCGAACCTGCTGTCCATCGCTCGCGACAGCTGGAAGTTCTACAGCGCCGATGTCGACCCTGCGACGAACCTGCCGATGGATAACGTCACGTTCGCTAGCGGCTCCGCCACGCCCACGGCGTACGGCAGGTACACCTCGGCGGCCAACATCGGGGTCTACCTGTGGGCCGTGGTATCGGCCAGGGATCTCGGGCTGATCAGCACGCCCCAGGCGGCCGCACGGATCCGCGCCACGCTGACCGAGGTGCAGCACCTGCAGCGCTTCGACGGCTTCCTGTACCAGTGGTATGACACGACGAACGGCGCCGTGCTCAGCAACCCTGGACAGGGGGACTGCCCGGCCGGCGCGACCCCGACTAACAACAACTGCTTCTTCGTCTCCAACGTCGATAACGGTTGGTACGCCTCGGGTCTCATCGTGGTGCGGCAGGCCGTGCCCCAGCTGACGGCGCTGGCGGACAGCCTGATGGCACCGATGAACTTCGGCATCTTCTACGACAACCGGGCCGAGACGCACTGCAATACCAACCCGGCCATCCCGGGGAACCAGCCGACTGGCCAGATGTACGGCGGATACTACGTCGGGCTGCCGCCTGACCAGGGCAACAACGCGACGAGTTACTACTACCACAACGGTGCCTTCTACAGCGATCCGCGGATCTCTGCGTACATCGGCATGGGCCTGCACCAGATGCCGGGCAACGTGTGGTGGCGCAGCTGGCGGGAGCTGCCGCCGCCGGCGCCCTTCGCTGACTGCCAGACCACCGATCCCGACTTTTCCTGGCAGGGACAGTGGCCCATGGGCGGGTCCTGGCAGACCTACACCGATCCCCAGTCCGGCCAGAAGTTCGAAGTGTGGGAGGGTCACTACACCTATCCGGGCTCCAACCTCACTTTCATCCCGACCTACTCCGGCGGAATGTTTGAGGGACTGATGCCGAACGAGGTCGTGCCGGAGACCAGCTGGGGAACGCGCAGCTTCGGGCTCGCCGATGTCCGCACCGCGGAGGTGCAGATCAAGTACGCGACCCAGCAGTTGCATTACCAGGTCTGGGGAATGTCGCCGTCCAGCACCGCCGACGACACCGGCAACTATTCCGGTTACGGCGTCGAGGGTCTGGCGTTCCCGTACTTCGGGACCGGCGCCACCGCGAGCAACCCGAACGAGGGATTGTCGCAGTGCCATGGCTGCTCGACTGAGGACGTCGTCACGCCGCACGCTTCGTTCCTGGCGCTTGACGTCGCCCCGCAGCAGGCTTATGCGAACATCCAGGCGCTGCGCACGCTCTACCCAGACGTCTACGGCGTGGACGGGTTCTTTGACGCGGTGAATCCCACCACCGGCGCGGTCGGCCATCGTTACCTGGTGCTCGATCAGTCGATGATCATGGCCGCGCTGGACAACGCGCTCAACAACCGCGCCATCCAGCGCGACTTCGCGCGCGACCCCGTGTCCTGGGCTGCGCACACCTACCTGTCACTGGAGACCATGTCGCTAGGCCACTAGTGGCGGCAGCGCGTCCGACCTAGCGTGACTGGTGCGTGGCTGGGGCCGTCCGGCGGCACCAGCCACGCACTTTGGTACCTGCGTTTCAGCTGGCTGGGCGCTCCTGGAAGGCGCGCCGGTATGCCTGCGGGCTGGTGTGCACGGCTCGGCTGAAGTGCTTGCGCAGGTTGGCCGCGGTCGAGAACCCGCTCTGGTCGGCGACTGCATCGATCGGCAGGTCGCTCATCTCTAGGAGCCGCTGGGCGAGCTGGACGCGCTGCCGTAGAAGCCATTGATAGGGCGTGGTGCCCGTGGTGGCCAGGAACCGGCGGGCAAACGTGCGCGGGCTCATGGCGGAGCGAGCTGCCAGGTCTTCAACTGTTACCGCCTCGTTCATATGCTCTTGCAGCCAACTGACGGTGTCGGCGAAGAGACTGGAGGTGTCGAGTTCGGGCATCGGCGCGTCGATGTACTGGGCCTGGCCCCCGTCGCGCTGGGGCGCCACGACAAGCTGGCGCGCCAGCTGGGTAGCGATCTCCGTGCCGTAGTCCTTACGGACTACGTGCAGGCACAAGTCGATGCCCGCAGCGCTGCCGGCGGAGGTCAGGATGTCGCCTCCGTCGACGAACAGGACGCCGGGGTCGACGGTCACTTTCGGGTACCTGCGTGCCAGGTCGCTGCACTCCGTCCAGTGCGTCGTGGCACGCCGGCCGTCGAGCAACCCCGCGGCGGCAACGGCGAACGCGCCGGTGCAGAGCGAGACGATGCGGCTGCCATGTGCGTGTGCCTGCCGCAGGGCATCGGTAATCGTAGGATGGGTGCCCTCAGCCGACACGGTCGGTAGCACGATGACGGTGTCCGCGCTTGCGATGCGTTCCGCTCCGTGCTCGGCCAGCATCTGGAATCCGGCGTCGACCGTCACCGGTCCGGCGGTGGCACCGCATATGAACGAGCGATACCAGGGAACGCCGAATACCGCCGACCAGCTGTTGCCGAAGACCTCGCAGGCGATGCCGAGCTCGAACGCGGTGACTCCGTCGCAGACGACGATGGCTACAGAGCCGGCAGCTCCAGGTTCCAGAGCGCAGCGCGGAGCGGCGTCAACTGCGCGAGGACCAGCAACTGCGCGAAGAGCAGCAACTGATCGGAGAGCGGCAACTGACCGGAGACCAGCAACAGACCGGGCACTAGCAGAGCTGGCAGGATAGTTGCGCATGTTGTCAATGCTGCCACTTACTGCTGCCGGTGTCGAGGCACAGGATGGGGAGATGAAGCAAGAACTCCTACCGCACGCACCCAGGCCTGACAGCCTGCGAGATCGACTCCTGACCCGGATGTTGGCCCCGTCCTTGGATCATCAGCTCGCGGCGGGGAGCTCGCCTGGCACTAGCCGGGCCCTGGCCCTCCGCTCCCAGCAGCTCGTCTCGCCCGCGGGGCGCCAAGAACTCGCCCGGCGCTGGATGGCAGTCATGGACCTCGCATGCCAACCGCCCGTCCCGCTCACTCCGCGCGCCCCGCTGTGTCGCGGCGCACTCGTCGCCGCCGAGCGCGAGGTGCGGGAGATGATCGCTGTCCTTACTGGCGGCCTTCCCATCGCGGCCCGCGGCGCCGCGACGGCTAGCTGGCTCCTGATCGATGCCACTGGGCCGGTGCACAACCATCGCTCCGTCGTTGACCTGCGCGCCGTCGTGCGGGAGACGACGCTGCAGATGGATGTGTGGGCCGACAGGTCAGCTGGCGAAGCTGACCGGGTCAGTGCGGACTGCTACCGGTGAGTCCGCGTCGGCTTGTCACGGCCCGAGATTGGGCGAGTCCTAGGCTGGGTAGCTGGCCTGGGTGTTCGCCCATTCGGATGAGGAGTGACCATGGCTGACAAGGTGCTCGAGGAGCTGCTGGTGTCCTCAGAGGTCCAGACAGCGCGGGATCGGCTGGAAGACTACGAGACGGCCAACGAGGCAGCGGAGAGGTATGAGGGGGAGCAGGAACTCGCCGATCTACGTGCCGCGATGGTTAACATGCCGGACACGGTGCGGATGCTGCTAGTCGCCATCGATCGGGCGGGCCAGAGCATCGGCGAGCCGCAGTACGACGACGGAGCCTCCGCCGACCCTGGACCGTATGCGGGCTAAGTGCCACGCGGCGCCGTCCGCTGCGCAGCCGCTGATCTCGGCACCGCGCGAATCCAGGTCGGTGATAGTAACGCAATCGTTAGCTTGGTTGGCTGGAGCGTTCTGTTGCCGAACCAAGCGCAGCTGGCATGATCGGCGCAAATAGTCCTTCCTCCTCGCCCCCAGGAGTGATGATGGCTGACGCCGGGCTCAGGCGTGACGCAATTGGACTGCGCGAGGTTCTGTTCCAGAGCATTACTGACATGGCCCCAGGCGCCGCGATCGCGGCGTCAATCCCGGCCGGCGTCTTGTTCGCCGGCGGCGCTCTCCCGCTCGCCGTTGTCTTCGCGCTCGTCGCGTGCCTTTTCACGGCCTGGACTATCGGCCAGCTTGCGCGCGAGCTGCCATCCTCCGGCTCCATGGCGACCTACGCCGCGCGAGGGCTGCATCCCGCGGTCGGGTTCCTCACCGCCTGGGGCTATGCCATGGTGGGCTGGCTGATTCCGCCCCTGGTCCTGTTGCAACTCGGCTTCACCGTCGCTGGCACGCTGCACTCAGAGATCTCGGGCTATCCGGTGAGCCTGTGGTGGCCGTGGGCGATACTCGGCCTGCTGATCATCTTCGCGGCTGGGTACTTCGGCGTCAGGACGTCGGCGAGGTTCGGCACGATCCTTGGTGTCTTCGAGATCGCCATCTTCCTCATCATGGGCATCCTGCTGGTGATCCACGCTGGCAACCACAACACGCTCTCGGTCTTTACCACTAAGTACACGCCGTCTACGTTCCACGGCCTGTCCGGCGTCGTCGCCGGCTCGGTTTTCAGCATCCTGGCATTCGGCGGATTCGAGGGCGCGGCGCCGCTGGCGGAGGAGGCTCGCAACCCAGGCCGCACGGTCCAGCTCGCGGTGCTGCTCGCCACGCTGCTGATCGGCGCGCTCTACGTTTTCACCACATACGCAGCTGACGTCGCGTTCGGGCCGCGCGGATTCGCCAGCTTCACCAGCGCCGGAAGCGCTTCGTGGGTGGGCTTGGCCCGGTCGTTCTACGGCCTATTCTGGATCCTCGTCTTCCTCGCGATCGTCAACTCCACGCTGGCAAACTCGAACGCTGGAGTGAACGTATCTAGCCGCACCGCGTTCGCCATGGGCCGGATCAAGGCTTTTCCGTCATTGTTCGGCCTGGTCAGCGAGAAGCACCGGGCACCCGTCAACGCCATCGTGCTCGGCACTGTGATCTCGCTAGCGGCGATGCTCGGCCTTGGCCTTCACTACGGCCCGACTGAGGCGTTCGCCATGGTGGGGACGGCGCTGGTGATCCTGCTCGTCGCCATTTACATCGTCATGAACGCGGCCTGCATCGGTTTCTTCTCCCGCAGTCGGCACCATCGCTTCAAAGTTGTGTCGCACCTGGTGATTCCGCTGCTCGGCATCGCGGCATTCGTGCCCGCATGGTGCGCAGGCGCCGGGATCAAGATCGCAGGGATCAAGTGGATCACCCCGTTGCCGGCGCCGCTTTCTTACATGGGCCCCGCCGTGGCTGTGTGGATGGCCATCGGCGTGGTGTACCTCGTCTACCTGTATGTGCGGGAGCCGCAGCGGGTCATTGACGTGGGCCTCATTCACATCGACGCGGCGCCAGCTGAGATGGCCGCCAAGGTCTCATGAGCGACTCATGAGCGACCTTCAAGTAGTCAGCTTCCGACCCGAACGCGACCAGTACGCCTGGACCTTCGGGGGGGTGGCGCCGGTCCGCAGGGTACGGACCCCGACGGTGCTTGAGGTGTTCACCGAGGACGCATTTTTCGGCCGGGTGCGCAGCGAGAACGACCTGGTTTCCGAGGTCTGCGAGTTCCCGTTCGTGAATCCGCAGACCGGCCCGTTCTACATCGAGGGAGCCGAGGTCGGCGACACGATCGCGGTTCACTTCGTGTCGATCACGCCCGCCAGGGACTGGGGCGCATCCACGACGATCCCGCTGTTCGGCGCGCTGACTGGGACGCACTTGACTGCATTGCTCAACGAGCCACTGCCTGAGCTGGTGTGGCTTTGGCATTTCGACCAGGCGGCGCAGACCTGCAGGTTCACCCCTCGGCACGGCGATCTGACTGTGGACATGCCGTTGAATCCGATGCACGGCACCGTCGGCGTGGCACCAGCCAGCCTGGAGGTTCGCAGCGCCCTGGTGCCCGACGCGTTCGGCGGCAACATGGATACACCGGAGATGCGGGCGGGAACGACCTGCTATCTGGGCGTGAACGTCGAGGGCGCGTTGCTCTCTCTTGGCGACGGGCACGCCAGGCAGGGGGAGGGCGAGACCTGCGGCGTCGCGGTCGAGACCGCAATGAACACGGTGGTGATCGTCGATCTGATCAAGGGTGCGCAATGCCCGTGGCCCCGCCTGGAGAACGACGAATACATCATGACCGCAGGCTCGGCAAGGCCGCTTGAGGATGCGTTCCGGATCGCGCAAACGGAGCTAATCCGGTGGGTCGCTAGTCAATACCGCATGGACGTCATGGACGCCTATCAACTCGTCAGCCAGGGCGTCGAGGCACCCTTGGCGAATGTTGTCGACGTCAATTACACATCCATCGCCAAAATGCCCAAGCGATATCTCCCTGGTAGCCCGGTGATGGACGACACCCACGCCAAGCTACGCGGCATGGCCCTGAGCGTCCGCACGGCTTGATCCGACGGGCCGGCAGCGCGGGAGGCAGCGGCCATCACCTGTGACTCGCACCGCCGGTGCCAGCGCCGTGCAGGACTTGGTCGATGGCGGTAACGATGATGCTGGCGGACCCGTCAATTGCTTGCGCGACAGGACTCGATGGGTTGCGGAGCTGACCGGCGATCTGAGCTGCCGAGAGGCCGGCGAGGATCTGGGGGTTGTACTGCGCGCCGGCCAGGATGTAGTGATTCGCGATGTCGAGGAACCCCTGGACCTCACCCGCTGCAACCCGTATTTGATCCCCGACGCGGCAACCGCCGCCATTGGAGTCGTGCTGGCCGTAGCGATACTGGCCACCGTCGGCCACACGGGGACGCCTGCACAGCCCCCGACAGTTCCTGCGCCGCGCTCCGGCCGGCTGACTCGGTAGGACATAGCCGCAGAAACCTCACCATTGCGGTTCAGGTGGTTTGGCCGTATGTGAGGGGCGGTGGGCAAGCGGGGTATGAAGCCCCCATGCCGGAGCCGGCCTGGTGTCGCGGAACCGGAGGTGACCATGGCCATGCCAGCAGGCGACCCGCGGTTCGCCGATCCCGTCCAGTCGTGGCAGGAGGCGATCGACGCGGGGCTGATCGGACTCAGCCAGGATCCGCTGAACTGCGAGCTGCCACCCGACGGCCTGACCGGCGAGGTCACCGACACAAGGCGCTTCTTCCGCCGCAACCACTTCCCGATGCCGCGGCTCAATCCGGCGACCTACCGGCTCGAGGTGTCCGGGCTGGTCCGGAAGCGACTGACGGTCGGCCTCGCGGACCTGCGCCGGCTGCCGTCGGCATCGGCGACCGTGACGCTGGAGTGCGCGGGCAACGGCCGGGGCCTGTTCAGCCCCGATGTACCTGGTGAGCGCTGGGGCCTTGGTGCGGTCAGCACCGCCCGCTGGACGGGAGCGCGCCTGTGCGATGTGCTGGCGCAGGCGGGCGTCCTGCCGGAGGCACGCGAGGCGGTCTTTCACGGCGCCGACATCGGTCATGTCGATGGCCGAGCCGAGCCTATTTGCTTCGAGCGGAGCCTGTCGGCCGCGGCGGCCGCGGATCCCGACGTGTTGCTGGCGTACGAGATGAACGGCGAGCCGCTGCCGGTCCGGCACGGCTTCCCCGTTCGGCTGATCGTGCCCGGCTGGTACGCGGTCACCGCGGTGAAATGGCTGACCGGGATCACGCTGTCGGCCGACCCGTTCCGCGGCTACTTCCAGGACGACCACTACGTCTATGAGTGGAAGGGACGGTCGCACACCGAACGTGAGCCAGTGCGGCTGCAGCGGGTGCGAGCCATCATTGCCGACCCCGCGGACGGCCAGCGGGTCCCGCCGGGCGACCTGCTGATCAGCGGGGTCGCCTGGTCCGGCCAGGCCTCGGTGGACCGGGTCGAGGTCAGCGTGCGCGCCGGCGGCCGCGCGGACCTCAGCGCAGGCTGGCGGCAGGCGGAGCTCACCGGCCCGGACACCCGTTTCGGCTGGCGCAGCTGGCGAATCATCGTCCCCGGCGTCCCGGCCGGCCGGGCGACGGTCCGGGCGCGCGCCGCGGATGCGGCCGGCAACGACCAGCTCGCCGTACCGGAGTGGAACAGCCGCGGGTACGGCGGAAACTTCGCGCACGAGGTCAGCGTCCGGGTGTGCTGAAGCTCCGGTGCGGCGATCGAGCCCGCTCAGTGCAGGCGACCCACCAGGTCGGCGATGCTGGCGGCCAGCTCAGCCAGCGCGGTCACCGGAGCGAGCCTGGTCATGGCGCGGCTCAGTTTCCTGCCGATCGTGGTGGTGTCCGGCTCCCGGTCCCTCAGCTCGGTCCGGACCGCCTTGAGGTCATGGTGGATGCCGCCAGGGTCAGCCAGCTCAGCCCAGTGCTGTTCGACGCCGCGGATGAGCTCATCCAGCTTGCCGAGGATCTGCACGGTCGGGTCAGGAGCCGGCGGACTGCCGGCCTGGTTGACCACCGTGGCACTTGACTCCGGGCCGAAGGCGAAAGCCGACCTGTCGACCTTCTCGAAGTTCGCGTTGTAGTCCCCGGAACTGTTCTGATGCATCAGTGCCGTCCCCCGGTCGTTAACCGTCATCTTTCTTGTCCTTGTCGTCGCTGGCGTTGTCAGTCTTCGACTTCGCCAGCGTGCCCATCGCGAAGCTTGAATTGCTGACCTCCCCGATCCGGACATTGTAGAAGTTGCTAGCGTTGTCGTTAATCACCTTTATTTGCGTTTCAAGCTGCTCAAGGTCGACGTTTTTGCTCTTGAGGAAATTCAGCACCACCCTGGTCAGCTTCTCCTGCGCGACCAGGATGAACATGACCTCGTCGCGTTCCAGGAAATAGTGCTGTCGCTGCCAGCCGGAGGCGAACTCACGGACGCTGCGGCTGGCTCCGTAGTCGAACACCTGGCCTCGCTCGATGGCGCGCCGCTGCCGCGCGATGTACCGCTTGGCCGACCGTTCTCTCCAGTAGGAACGGCCGACCGCGAACGGCGCGAGCATCAGCGTCTTCGGCGTACGCCGTGCCCAACGCAGCGACGCCCGCCAGAATCGCCGGACGTCGATGGCGTCATAGAGGTAATCGATCGACTGGAAGCGCGGGCTGACCGGCGGCAGCACATAGAACGACCACTCGATGTACAGCGAGCCCCCCAGGTGCACGGCCCGGGCGAACAGGGTCACGATGAGCTGGCCCTGCCAGCCGCGCATCTCGACGCAGATGTACACACGCGCGTCTGGCGTCGGGTGCTGGATCGCCTGATGCAGCAAGGCCGGGTTGACCGAGGCCGTCGGCGGCTCGTGCGGTGACGGCAGGTAGTCGGGGTCGCCCTGGATATGGCGGCCGTTGACGAACAGCCGTTCCTCGACCCACACGTCGCGCAGGCCGAGATCATCCATCGCCTCGACGATGGCGGCGTGCACGTCCTCGTTGGTGAACGGGTCGGGCGTGACGTCCTGCTGCTGTTTCTTCTTGTGCTCCTTCTGCTGGTCCTTGCCGCTGTCCTCCGAAGCGTCGTCGTCGTCGCTCTTGCCCTTGCTGACATCGATGACGAGCGGTCCGCCGACCTTAGGAACCCGGAATCCGCTGCCGACGAAGGCGCGCCGGCCGCGGAACACTACCAAGTTCCCCGACCGGCGCCGGCTCACGGCCCGGAGCCGCTCGCGCTGTTGCGGATCGGCCGGCTCGGGCGCGTCGTCTGGGTTGAACTGGCCGCGGAGCATGTGCTTGTGGACGCACCGGTACCGGTCCAAGTACTCGGTCAGCATCACGGTCCAGCCCAGGAGCAGCGTGACACCCGCCGCCACCACCACGCTGGGCCAGGAGCGGGCGATCATCCCGACGAGCAGCAGCGTCGCGAGGCCCGCGACCAGGATCACGCTGAGCGCTAGATCCCGCCGCCGGCGGCGGTGCAGCGAACCGATGGCCCACTTGGCGACCGCAGCCAGGTCGACGCCGTAGGCCGGACCGAGCGCCTGGAACTGCTCGTTGACGATCTCGCGCACCACATAGTCGGCGTACGGGATGGACAACTGCGTCCGGGCTGACAGGTAGCGCGTGGTCTCCCGGTCCTCGTCCCAGCGGGAGTAGCTGCGCGGCCGGGTCGGCTGTCGCGGCAGCGGCCCAGTCTGGCTGCCGTCGCCGCGGTATCCTCCGTACGGATACCGGGGCCGGTTCCAGGGGGCCTGGCGGTTCCATGGCTGCCGGCCAGACGGGTCGCGGTCCGCAGGCTGACGGAAGAACACTCACGCCTCCCAATGTCGGCCTACGCCAATCCGGAGTAGCAGGCTCTTTTCTGGCGTATCACGCGACAGCGGCGTCATCAATACTTTATGTGACCGATGCGCGCACAGCTACGCGCGAAACGAGCACGCTCCGTGGCGGCTACTGGCTGCAGGCGGCGGCGCGCTCGCGTGGCGCTCCGCCGCTTCGCAAGAAGGTTGTCCGCTCCGAGCGGACGACAAAGGCAAAGGCAAGGAGATCCCACTCCCTGCCACTTTTAACCTATAGCAGACAGGGGGGCTTGCGGCAAGACCCGGGTAGTGCTGCAGAATCGGCGGCCTCGGAGGTGTCGCGGTGAGCGAGCAGTACGTGTTGGGTCTTGAAGAATGTGACGAGATGCAGGTCGCGCTCGTCGGCGGCAAAGGCGCACACCTGGGGGCGCTGTCGCGGATCGACGGCATCCGCGTGCCGGCTGGCTTTTGCATCACGACGGACGCCTTTCGGCGGATCATGGCGGAAGCGCCCTCGATCGACGATCGGCTCGATCAGCTGTCGCTCCTGAACACCGGCGACCGGGGAGCGATCCGCACGCTCAGCGCGGAGATCCGCCGGACCATCGAAGGGGTCGCCATCCCAGGCGATCTCGCGGCGGCGATCACCCGCGCTCTCGCCCGGCTTGGCGAGCAAGCCGCCTACGCCGTCCGATCCAGCGCGACGGCAGAGGACCTGCCGACAGCCTCCTTCGCCGGCCAGCAGGACACCTACCTGAACGTCGCGGGGCCGGCGGCGATCCTCCAGCACGTCAGCCGTTGCTGGGCGTCGCTATTCAGCGAGCGGGCCGTGACCTATCGGTTGCGGAAGGGTCTCGACCATCGGAAGGTCCACATGGCCGTGGTCGTGCAGCAGATGGTCTTCCCGGACGCGGCCGGCATCCTGTTCACGGCCGACCCCGTCACCGGCAACCGGAAGGTCGCTTCCGTGGAGGCCAGCTTCGGCCTCGGTGAGGCCCTAGTTTCCGGCCTGGTGAACCCGGATGTCTTCAAGGTGCGCGACGGCGAGGTCGTAGCCAAGGCGATCGCCGCCAAGCAGCGTGCGGTTCACGCCTCGCCGACTGGCGGGACCCGGGAACAGGCGATCGACCCGCAGCTGCAGGAACAGCCGGCGTTGACGGATGCGCAGGTTGTGCGACTGGCGCGACTCGGTCGGCGAATCGAAGCGCACTTCGGCGGTCCGCAGGACATCGAATGGTGCCTGGTCGGCGACGGCTTCCAAATCGTCCAGAGCCGGCCGATCACCACGCTGTTCCCGATCCCCGAGTCCGGCGACCGGGAGAACCACGTCTATGTCTCCGTCGGTCATCAGCAGATGATGACCGACGCCATGAAGCCCCTCGGGCTGTCCTTCTGGCAGATGACGACCCCTGCGCCCATGGCCGAGGCCGGCGGGCGCCTGTTCGTCGATGTCACCCAGAGGCTGGCCTCGCCGGCGAGCCGCGCCGGCCTCCTCGAGGCCCTGGGGAGATCCGATCCGCTGATCGGGGACGCGCTGCGGACCATCATCCAGCGCGAACGCTTCGTTCGGCCGCTGCCTGGCGAGGGTCCCCCTAGGCCACTGTTTGGCGGCACGCCAGCTCCGATCGAGACCGATCCAGCCATCGTCACCGAGCTGATCGCGCGCAGCCAAGCATCAATCGCCGCCTCGGAACGCGATATCCGGACGAAGTCCGGAGAGGCGCTACTCGACTTCATTCAGGCGGACATCCAGGAGCTGAGGCGGATCTTGTTCGATCCGCAGAGCCATCAGGTGTTCATGTCGGCGATGGAGGCGGCGTGGTGGCTCACCGATCAGCTGCAGACCTGGCTGGGTGAGAAGAACGCGGCTGACACGCTCACGCAGTCCGTTCGCCATAACGTCACATCGGAGATGGGGCTGGCGCTCTTGGACGTCGCCGACGCGATCCGCCCGCATCCGGACGTGGTGGCGTTTCTGCACCACGTCGAGGACGAGGGCTTCCTCGACGAGCTGGCCAAGCTCTCGGGTGGGCGGGAAGCGCGAGACGCCATCGAGGCGTGGCTCGAAAAGTACGGCATGCGCTGCGTCGGCGAGATCGACATCACGCGGCCGCGGTGGAGCGAGCGCCCCTCCGCGCTCGTGCCCGTGATCCTCGGCAACATCAAGAACTTCGAGCCGGGCGCCGGCGCGCAGCGCTTCGAGCAAGGGCGGCGGGAGGCATGGGCGAAGGAACAGGACGTGCTGGAGCGCTTGCGGGCCCTGCCGGACGGGGAGCGGAAGTCCGAGGAGACCAAGCGGATGATCGACCGGGTGCGGACCTTCATCGGGTACCGGGAGTACCCGAAGTACGGCATGGTCAGCCGCTACTTCGTATACAAGCAGGCCTTGTTGAAAGAGGCTGAGCGCCTCGTGCAGGCCGGCGTGCTTCGTGAGAAGAAAGACATCTTCTACCTGAGGTTCTCAGAGCTCCACGACGTCGCGCGCACGAACCGCGTGGATGACCAGCTCATCTGGCGGCGCAAAGAGGCGTTCATGTCGTATCAAGCGCTCACGCCGCCTCGGGTGCTCACGTCGGACGGCGAGGTCATCACCGGGGCGTACCGACGGGACGATCTGCCGACCGGTGCCCTGGTCGGCCTACCGGTCTCCGCTGGGGTCATCGAAGGGCGGGCCCGCGTCATCATGGATATGGCGCAGGCTGATATCGAAGCGGGCGACATCCTGGTCACGGCCTACACGGACCCCAGCTGGACGCCGCTGTTCGTGGCGATTACGGGCCTGGTCACGGAGGTGGGAGGCCTGATGACGCACGGCGCAGTGATCGCACGGGAGTACGGTTTGCCGGCCGTCGTCGGTGTGGTGGATGCCACCCGGCTGATCCCCGATGGGCAGCGGATCCGCGTGCACGGCACCGACGGGTACGTCGAGATTCTGCCTTGACCTGCGGGAAGATGGCGTCTGGAGGATCATGTCCGCGGTTCGAGGGAGGGTGGTGGCGAGTGGACGCCTCGACAGTGCTGACTGGGCAACAGCGAAATAATCTGAAGAGGATCTGGCAGCGCGAGGAGGCTGCTTTTCGGGCGCGCGTTCCGAAGTCGCTGGCCCTGGGGTCGAAGGCCCTCAAGGTCATGCCGAGCGGCGTGCCGATGGCCTGGATGGCGGGTTTCTACCGGACCCCGCCGCTGTGGGTCTCTCACGGCTTGGGGGCGACGTTCACCGATGTCGATGGCAACAGCTACATCGACTTTAATATCGGCGACATGTCGTCAGTGCTCGGCTATGCGCATCCTCGACTGGCCGAGGTGATCGCCGGGCAGGCCACTCGCGGCGTGCAGATGTTCCTGCCGGTCGAGTCTGCGCTGGCGGTGTGCGAGCAGCTGAGACTGCGGTTCGGATTGCCAATGTGGCAGTTCACCACCTCGGCATCGACCGCCAATCTCGAGGCACTGCGGATCGCGCGGGTGGCTACTGGCCGGACGGGTGTCTTGATGTTCGGGGGCAAGTACCACGGAATGCTTGACGAGACGTTGTGGTCTGACGAGGGCGCCGGGCTGGTGCCCGAGTCGCTGGGCGTAGCGGCGATCGCGCCTGCTGACCTCGCGGTTGTCGAGTTCAACGACCTTGATGCGGCCGAGCGGGTGTTGGGACTGGGCCGGACAGCAGCGGTGCTGATCGAGGGAGTGCTGACCAACTGCGGCACGGTGCTGCCCGACGCGGGCTTCCTGCCTGGACTGCGCGACGCCTGCACCAGATACGGCACGTTGCTGGTCATGGATGAGACGCACACCCAGTTCGACTTCTACGGCGGCGCCGTCCGCCACTACGGAGTGACGCCTGACATCGTGACTGGCGGCAAGGGCATCGGCGGCGGCATTCCCATCGGCACCTATGGCATGACCGACGACCTGGCCTCTGTTGTGAGCATGAATCTCGGCGACGAGACCTGGAACGTGCCGGGTATCGCCCTAGGCGGCACGCTGTTTGCCAACGCGCTCTCGCTGGCGTGTGCCGACGTCGTCCTAACGGAGCTGATGAGCCCCGGCGAGCACGACCGGATGGCGGGGCTGGGCGGGCGCCTGGCCGACGGCATCGAGACAGCCGCGTCGGAACGGGGACTCAACTGGCGTGCGCATAGGTTCGGCGCGCGCACGGGCTACTGCCTCCTTCCGGAGTTGCCTCGCACAGCACGCGACGCGCATGCCAGCCTCGACCCGCTATTCACCGACACCCGCCGGGTGTTCTTCGCCAACCGCGGGGTGTGGGACGCCATCTCCAGCTCAGGTCCGCACCCCGGCTTCAGCCACGAAAGCTCCGACATCGACGTCTACCTGGGGATCCTCGGCGATTTCCTCGATGAGATGTGCTCAAGCTGAATGCTAGCTGCCAGATCCGGGCGGGCACCAGGCGCCACGGGCCGGTTTCGCCACCGCGTCCAGGAGCAGCTGCTGAGGTCAGATATCACCACGTTCCGTCCCATAGCATTAGACGTAGACACTGGCTGACTCAGAGGTTCGCAGCTGACCGTGCGCCAGGCCCGCGCCCGGCGGCGGTCGTCTCGGTGATGTGCATCGTGATGATGGAGTCGAAATCCGCGTCCGGGCTAAGGCCGAGCGAGGCGGCCCGGTCGGCCTGGAATCTGGCGGGCCAGCTCGTCACTATGGCCGCTACTGCCGGGTCCGGGACCCAGTCGATCCGAGCGCTGACGGCGGGTCCTGCTACCCGCTCAAGCGCGGCGACCATGTCCGCCACGGTTACGGTGAGGGCCGGCAGGTTGACCGCGGTGCGGCCGCACCAGGCGGACTCGGACGCGCTCGCAGCTCGCAGCAGCCCTTCCACGGCCCGGGCCGGCGAGGCGAGGGCCACTTCGGTCCGCGCGTCGATCGGGCAGATCGCGCGCTCGCCGGCCAGAGGCTCTCGCACGATGCTGGAGACGAAGCTCGAAGCCGCTGCGTTGGGCCGGCCCGGGCGCACGGCCACCGTCATCAAGCGGACCGCCCGCCCCCGCAGGAATCCCTTCCGGGTGTAGTCGGCCAGCAGCAGCTCGCCTATGACCTTCTGTACGCCATAGCTGGACTGGGGATTCGGCATTGTGTGATCGTCGACGATCTCCGGGAGCGGATGTTCATCTGATGCGCCGAAGACGGCGACCGAGCTGGCGAAGACGACGACCGGGTTCGTGCCGAGCCGACGGCAGAATTCGAGCAGCGACTCGGTGGCGCGCAGGTTAGCCCGCACCCCGAGGTCGAAATCCGCTTCGCATGCCGCGCTGACCGCGGCGGCGAGATGAAAGACCACCTCGGCCCGGGTGAGCTCGGCCGGGACGGCGCTGGCAGGATCCAGCAGCCAGCCGAGGTCGCCGCGGATCGCCGTGACTCGCTCGTCGGCGGCCAGATCCGGGGGGACTGGCGCCGAGTCGATCAGTGTCAGATGAGTGAGCTGACGCGGGCCGCCGCCCGCCACGTCGAGCCAGCCCGCCGCGAGGAGCTCGCGCGCGATGCGAGAGCCCAGGAAACCAGCGCCGCCGGTGATGACCACGTTCGCCACTACGTCTCCCATCTGCAGCCAGCACCGGAGCTCGAATAAGGTGATCGTATGTGTCGCCAGCCCTCAGCTGGCTGAGGAAAAGGTCTAGTAGCTGCGCGACGAGATGCCGTCGGCGCCTGACGTATTCGCCGACCTACCCCAGGCCCGGCCGGATGATCCTGCCCTCCGGGCGTCGATTCGCGCCATCCGAGCCGCGGACGGACTCCTGCTCGGTGTGCTCGACGACGACCCGACCGGGTCGCAGTCGGTGCACGGCGTCCAGGTCGTGACTGTGCTCGAGCACGAGGTTTACCAGGCGGCCCTCGACAGGCCGCCTCATGTGTGCTTTGTCCTGACCAACACGCGCAGCCTCGACGCACGGGCCGCAGCCGGGCTAACTACCCAGGCTGCTCGCGGGCTGCTTGCCGTCGCCCGGAGACGCGCCGTTCGGATCCAGCTGATCAGCCGCAGCGACTCGACGCTGCGCGGCCACGTCCTGGCGGAGGTGGAAGCGCTTCACGATGTTCGCCGTGACGCGCTCGGCATCGGATTCGACGCCGTCTTGCTGATTCCGGCTTTCCTTGAGGCCGGGCGCCTGACCGCTGCCGATATCCAGTGGGCTCGAGTCGGGCGCAAGCTGGTCCCGGTCGGCCAGACCGAGTTCGCGCGAGACTCGGCGTTCGGCTACGCGTCATCGAACCTGCGCGACTTCCTCGCGGAGAAGAGCGGCGGCAGGATCGAGCGCGATGACATCCGCAGCATCAGCCTGACCGATGTCAGGATCGGCGGCCCAGCCCGCGTCAGCGAGATGCTGGCCGACGCTCACGACGGCAAGTGGATCGTCGTGAACGCCATTGAGTACTCCGACCTGGAGATCGTGGGGTACGGCGCGTTGCTTGCCGAGCGCGCAGGCAAGTCGCTTCTCTTCCGCACCGGGCCGTCGTTCGTACGCGCCCTGACCGGTCTGGAGCCGCAAGCGCCACTCCGCGGCCGGCAGATCAGGTCGGCCTTGGCGCCAGGCAGGCATGGCCTTATCGCCGTCGGGTCCCACGTCGGCCAGACGAGCCGCCAGCTTGCCGCCCTCCGCAAGCGTGGTGGCACCACTGACATCGAGCTCGACGTTTCCGCTGTCGTCAGCGGGGCCGACGATGCAGTCACTGCCACGGCACAGCAGGTCGCGCGCGCTCTGGTCAAGTCAGACGTCCTGCTCTACACCAGCCGTACTATCACTCGCGGACACGACGGCGCTGACGGTCTCGCCATCGCACGGAGCATCTCCGGGGCCTTGTCCCGCATTGTCCGCGAGGCTCTGGCCGCGAGGCCGGCCTGGGTCGTCGCCAAAGGCGGCATTACCTCGCACGATGTTGCCGTGCACGGGCTCGGCATCCGCCGAGCCGAGGTGACCGGCCAGCTGTTTCCCGGCATGATCTCGGTATTTCGCCCCATCGACGCGGCACCAGAGGCGATCGGCATGCCGTACGTCGTTTTCGCCGGCAACGTCGGCGATGACGAAACACTCGGGGACGTCGTTGACCTACTCAGAGGTGCGCAAGCGGAGACCTAGATCACTTTGTACATTGAGCTCGCGGCCGTCGGCAGACTCGCGCAGACGGGGAGTGCCGAAGGCCGCGGGCGGGCAAGGCTCGTTACGGGTAACTCACGACATTGCTCGGCGTGGTGTTGGTCGGGGTCGCTGCTCCTGTCGTGTTGATGACGTGGGTGATAGTGCCTACGTTGCCAAGCGAAACCGTGAGCAGGTCGTGCCAGGCAACGCCGGCGGTAGAGGGCGACTGGAACGCGTTGGCCGAACTGACGGCCGGATTGACGTTGAAGTAGCAGTAGCTGCCCAGGCCCCACGCACCGAACGAGGTAACATTGCTGGCTACCGCGATCGCGGGGTAGCCGTTAGAACTACCGTTCATCCAAGCCGCCTGGTTCGGCGGGTCGTAGGGCATCTCGTTCTGGAAGAAGATTATCTTTCCGTTCTGGCCATTCCAGGCGACCTCGGTCTTCTGGTAGTGCTCCACGAACAGACCGGTCGCCTCGACGTTGTTGCCGTTGACGGTGACGCCGTTGTTGGCGGTGTTGGTTGTCCAGCCGACCGTCCCTGAGTTGCCGTGGTCGGCACGCCACGCCCAGATGTCGTCGACGATGGTGTCATTAGCGTTCACGACCAGGCTGGCCGTGGCGCTGCCAGCAATATCGCCGCCGATCCGGAAGAACACGTCCTGTGCAGAGATCGGGTTGCTCGCGTGGCTCACGGTCGAGCCCGCCGTGCCGATCGTCAGGAGGGCGGCGGAATTGACCGTGCCGGCGTCGAACAGCAGGCCCTGGAGCCGGACGCCATCGACGTCCGCTACCTGCATCGTGTTCACGCCGTTCTGCGGGATCAGGGTCGGGAATCCGAGGCCGAGAATCGTAGTGTTGGCGTGGGTGACATTGAGCGTCTGGTTCAGGTTGTAGACGCCCGGCGTGAAGAGCAGGTTACAGCCCTCCGACAGCGCGGTGTTGATGGTAGCCGCGCTCATTGACGGGTCGGCGACGAAGAACTGGCTCATCGGGACGGAGGTGCCTGGAGTCGGGCTGCTCGCCCAACTGGCGCCGGAGGCGTTCGTCCGCAGCGACGGCTCGAACACGTGGTAATTGCCGCTCGAGTCGATGTAGAGGTACGGCACGTCGCGGGAGACCGGGGTCGTGGCGAGCGTGGTCATCGGCGGACTGGGGAAGCTCTGCGCCGGAGCGCCGGATACTCCGGAGAAGACCATGTTCCACACCGAGCCGGACCAGCTACCAAAGTTGCTGTCCCGCGAGTACCACTGCTGCTGGGAGACAGAGGACACCTGGCCGGAGACCTTGGTGTCAGCGATGTAGCCGCCGCTGGCGTAGCCGTAGCTGGCCGGATACAGCTCGAGGCCGCCGTGCACGTCCATCCGGCGGAAGGGGCCTGCCTGCGCCACGGCCCAGCGGTCGCTGCCGGCGGACGGGTTGATCGCCATGTTCTCCGCCGACCGCCAGAAGTTCTGCGTGGCGTTACCGGTGCCGTCGAACGAGTCGACGGTGACGTCTCCGTTGATGGTCACGTCGTCCGGGTTCTGGCCGAGGCCCTGGATCGAGGTGTAGTACCCGATGTTGGCCTCGACGCTGTAGGTGCCCGGCTTGAAGAGCAAGGCGTAGCGCTGCGTCCCGAACTGGTTAAGTTTCTGGGTGTTGAAGACGGAATCCAGCGTGGACTGGATAGTCGCGCTGGACATGCTCGGGTCGAAGATGTAAACGTTCGAGCCGAGGTTCGGGGTATTCGACTGTGCCGGGCAGCCCGCTGTTGTACTCACGGTCCAGTTGAACGAGGCGGTCCCGGCGGCACCCGTGGTGTCTTTGGCGGTAACGGTGACGCTGGATGAGCCTGCCGTGGTGGGCGTGCCGGTGATCAGGCCGGAGGAGTTGATGGACAGACCCGCAGGCAGGCCCGCGGCGCTGTAGCTCAGCGTTTGGCCGGACGCTGAGTCCGTGGCGTTGACCTGCAGACTGACCGCGGCCCCGACGGTGGAACTCTGGCTGCCGGGGTTGGTAACGGTGACGGTATTGCCGCCCCCGCCACCAGCAGTGGTGTAGACGTCAAATTCCCACAGGCTGTAGCCATACTGGGTACCGCGCACCGTGCCGTACATCCGCACGTAGCGGCCGGTACCCGAGACATTGAGGGTCTGGATGCCGCCGGTGCCGGATGTCGTGGAGAAGATCGAGGTCCAGGTTGTGCCGTCAGGTGACGTCTGGATCTGGAAGGACTTGCCGTACGCCGTTTCCCAGTCCAGCGTGACCTGGCAGATCGTCTGGCTGGACCCGAGGTCGACCTCGAGCCACTGCGGATCTGAAAACGCGCTGGACCAGCGGGTTCCGGTGTTGCCGTCGAACGCAGCCGAGGCTGGCGTGCCCGCGTTCTGGATAGATGACGCGGTAGCCGGGTGATTGAGCGCGGCATCGGTCGTGCCGCACCCGCTGCCGCTGCCGATAGTTCCGTAGACCTGGAACTCCCACAGCGAGTAGCCGTACGGGGTGGCGCGGGTCGTGCCATACATCCGTACGTAGCGGCCAGTGCCGGTCAGGCTCAGGGTCTGCGTGCCGCCCGTTCCCGTGGTGGTCGAGTAGATACTGGTCCAGTTGGTGCCGTCCGGCGAGGTCTGGATCTGGAACGCCGTCGCATACGCGGCCTCCCATTGCAGGACGACCTGGGTGATCGAGGCGCTCGCGCCGAGATCCACCTCCAGCCATTGCGGGTCCGAGAACGCGCTCGACCAGCGGGTGTTCGGGTTGCCGTCGACGGCATTCGACGGCGGGAACGAGGCGTTCTCCACTGATGACGCGGTTGCCGGCATGCCTTGGGACAGCAAAGTCGGCGCAGCGCTCGCCGGACTGGCCGGACCCGCAACTAATGCCAAGGCGGCCGATAACGCGACCACTGTCGCAAGAACCGAGACCCGCCGACATGTCAGCAGTCGCCGCACAAGCACAGCACCTGAACCCATGACCAGCCCCTGTCTGTGAGATGCGGTATGCCTTAAAAGACCCACTCAGGCATGATGCCAACACTTATTTCACGCCGTAACGTAACTCCGGTGAAACTGCCGGTCAAGACCGCCGACACGGCTTCGTCCGATGCTTGGAATAACATCTGAGTCTCAGGGGCCCATGCTCAAGCGAACGCGATCAACTGTCCGGGACCTGCGTCGCGACAACCGGGCAGCGCTGCTGTCGTCGCTTTACTTCGATCAGCCGTGCAGCCGCCGCGATCTCTGTGCAACCACCGGGCTCAGCCCCGCATCGGTTAGCAACGTGGTCCGGGAATTGATCCACGAAGGAATCGTGGCGGAAGTCGGCTTCGCCAACTCAGACGGTGGACGCCCGCGAGTCTTGCTTCAGATCAACGCCGACTACGGATACGTGATCGGAGTGGACGTTGGCGAAACCCGCGTGCGAGTCGAGTTGTTCGATCTCATGATGACCGAGCGCTCCAAGGCTGATGACGACTGCGGTCGGCAGGTGAGTTGCGCTCGGCTCCTCGATCATGAACTACCGGTGCCAATCTCGTCGTGGGCGGGAGTCGGCTGGGTCAGCTTGATCCGTCGTAGGTAACGTGGCTCGCAGCCTGTACATCGGCAGTGGCCATAGGGCCGCAGGCGCGAATGGACGTCGAGGGATCACGGCCGGTCCCGGAAACGGAGCGGACCATGGCGGGAGCGTCGGAGCCGCGGTCCTCGCGGCCGTCGTACGTTCCAGTCACTGCCGCCGACGTTATGCGGCCGGCTCTGACAGCAGTGGAAGCGAACGGTCACCTGGCCGCGGCCGCCTATCTGATGAAACACGCGAGCGAGACGGCGCTGGTGGTCGTCGATGACGAGAAGGCCAGGCGACCGATAGGCCTGATCACTGACGCCGACATTACCCAGGCGGTGGCCGATGGCAGGGACGTGAACGAGGTCCGGGTCCGCGACTTCATGACCACCAATCCGACCGTCATCCCCGAGACGGCGACCGTTCGTGAGGCAGCCAGATCGATGGTGACCGGCCATTTCAGGCACCTGCCGGTCGTCGGCGACGCTGGCCTGCTCGGGATGGTCGACATCGGCGATATCTGCCGCGTGCTGCTCGATTCGCCCGCCGAGTAAGCCCGCGGCGCTTCCAGTGGTTCCCGTCAGCTATCACGACTTCTTCGGCGGCTGCGCGACAGTCGCCGGCGCGCTGATCGGGCTGCTGTTCGTCGCGATCTCGGTTTCCCCGGAGAAACTGGCAGGCGACCACGCCAATGCCGACCACCAGGTGAAAGCGGGCGCGGCCTTCTCGGCCCTCGTCAACACCCTGGTGATCGCATTGGTGGCGCTGCTGCCGGGCGGCGGCATCGGTGCCGCGAGCATCGCCCTGGCCTCGACCGGGCTGGCCTCGACAGCCGGACTGATCATTTTCCTGTGGCGGGAGCATAAGGAGAAGATCCGACTCGGCCAGATAGTGCTGCTGGTGGCCCTCATCGGCCTGTATGGCCTGCAGCTCGCCAACGGCATACAGCTGGAAGCGTCGCCCCGCGATCTGAGCGCCGTCGACAATCAGGGCGTGCTTGCCATCGTCTTTTTCCTGTTCGCCATCGCGCGAGCCTGGCAGCTCGTCGGTGCGCGAGACACCAACCTCCTCTTGACCATCGCCGAGATGACGCAGCGGCAAGGAAACCAGAGCACGCATCTCGACGAAGGCGACCAAGCCGCCAACGCCGGCCCGGCGTCCATCGGGGATGACGGGCCCAGTTAACCGCAGCGGCGCCGGTGGCTCCGAATCGCTCCTCGGCTCCTGCTCGACGGTGTCGGCGATGGCGCGGCTGTGCGAACCCTCGACGCGGATGCTGGCGTCCAGCGCCATGACTTGATCGGTCAAGACTCTGCGCGCGCGCTTTGCTCGCCTGACATTGGAGCACCGGGACAGTTGTGGTGCTCCAGCAGCAGTGCTCGCCTAGAGCTTACGTTGAACGTGTTAGAGTACTGACTTGAGACATCAAGTGATGTGATGGGCAGGTGAATATGAGCACGACGCGGAGCCGGCGCCCGAGTATCAGCATTCGCCGTGGCGCGGATCGCCATCAGACGCGGATCGGGTGGCTGCACGGACGCCACTCCTTCGACACGGGAATCGACCCGCTCGGCGCCGACACCCATCATGGCGTGCTTGTCGTCAGCAACCACGACACCATCGCGCCCCGCTCAGGGTTCAATACCCATCCGCACCGCAACATGGAGATTGTGACGTGGGTGCTGAACGGTTCCCTGATTCATCAGGACTCCGAGGGCCACACCGGAGTTATCCATCCCAATCTGGCCCAGCGCATGACCGCCGGAACCGGCATACGGCACTCGGAGAAGAACGACCGTGTAGGCGCCGAACAGCCGCTGGACCTGATCCAGATGTGGGTCGTGCCGGACGAGCCCGAGGTTGCGCCGGGATACGAGCAGCTGGAGCTGGACCCGCGTGACTTCCAGGGCCAGCTGGCAGTGGTGGCGTCGGGGATGACGCGGCACCGCGACCAGACCGCGATCCGGATCCGGAACCGTTACGCCGCCCTCCACATCGCGCGGCTCGAACCGGGCGAGAGCGTCACGGTTCCCGATGCGCCGTTCGTTCACGTCTACGTCGCCCGCGGTCAGCTGGACCTTGAGGCGGAAGGCCTGCTCGACGAGGGCGATGCTGCACGCCTTGCCGCCGCCGGCGAGCGTCGCCTCGGTGCAGCCGAGCCCAGCGAGGTCCTGATCTGGGAGATGCACGCCTCACTGAGCCCGGCAGCAACCATCTAGCCTCGGGAGAACTCCATGTCACTGCCTCGTCCGCCTCGTCCGCCTCGTCCCGTCGGCCGCAGCCTGCTGCCCCCGATGTCAGCATTCCCTCTCGGCGCGAGGCGGGTCAGGCGATCCGGGTACGGCGCGATGCAACTGGCCGGTCCGTGGGCTGTCAGCGCGCCGCCTGACCGGGCATCGGCCCTCGGCGTGCTCCGGGCAGCGGTCAGCGCTGGAATCGATCACATCGACACGGCTCAGTACTACGGCCCGGATTTGGTCAACGAGTTGATTCGCGAAGCGCTCTACCCCTACCCGCGTGAGCTGGCGATCGTCAGCAAGGTCGGGGTCCTCCAGCACGCCGGCGCAGTCACTTCCCGCCAAGATGCCCGCCAGTTGCGCAAGGGCATCGAAGACAACCTCCGCAGCCTCCGGGTAGGCCAGCTGGCGGCGGTCAACCTCCGCCAGCCCAGCCCCGGCCGGGTCGACGCGCGCTTCGATGATCAGCTGGCCACCATGGTCCAGGCCCGCGCCGAGGGCCTCATCGGCGGTGTCGGCCTGAGCAACGTCAGCATCGAACAGCTTCGGCACGCGGCGGACCACACTGAGATCGCGTGCGTGCAGAACCTGTTCCACCTCGCCGACCGCGGCTCGACACCTGTCCTCGAGGAGTGCATCCGCCGTGGAATCGCCTTCGTGCCGTTCTGCCCGCTCGGCTTGCCGCGCGGCGCGGCCAACCCGGTGCTCACGAGCCCTGCGGTCATCCAGACCGCCGCCCGCCTTGATGTCACCCCGCCGCAGGTCGCACTGCAGTGGCTGCTGCAGCTGGCACCCAACACGCTGCTCATCCCCGGCACCGGCTCCACTGCTCACCTACTCGAAAACCTCGCCGCCGAGCACGTGATTCTAGACGACCAGGCTTTGCGCGAGCTGGCAGACGTCGGCGCGTGACCGAGGCAACAGCACGTAGCCAACCACGTGCAGTACCGCCAGCATGGGAACGAATGCAGCGCCATGGACCGGCGCCGGGCCCGGATTGGCCGCCTGGCCTCTCGAGCGACTGGTGCGCTAGTTGATTTCTGAGGTGTCAATGCGCGACACGATACGGTCCGCGACCAGGCCGAGGCGCCGCAGTTGCTCAGGCGACAGGATGTCGATGACGAGCGAACGCACATGAGCCACATGCCCGGGCGCCGCCTCGGCGAGTGTCTTGAAGCCCTTGCCGGTCAGGATGGCGTTGGTAAACCGCCCGTCGGCAGGATCAGGCTCGCGGCGCACCAGGCCCCGCTCCTCGAGCCGTTTGACCAGGTGCGACAGCCGGGACAGCGACGCGTTGGTGACCTCGGCCAGCGAGCTCATCCGCATGGTTCGCGCCGGGCTTTCGGACAGCATGGCCAGCACCTGGTACTCCACCATCGCTAGGTCCGAGTCGCGCCGCAGCTGCTGATCTATCGACCAGGGAAGCCAGGACGTCAACCGCACCACCGACAGCCAGGAATCCACTTCCGCGGCGGTCAGCCAGTTCGCCGGCGGCTTCCCGGCAGCGCGGTCGGCTCCATCGGTCACGGCTCCAGGATACCGATCACTCGATGATTCAAGTGACGTACCGTGCTCCTGCGCGGTCGTTGCCGCGCCGGACGTGCCCGTGACGCTCAAAGCCGCAGCGAGCCCGCTCGATGCCGAGACTATCGATGGTGCGCCGGCCATCTCCCTCCCGCGACGCCTTCATCCGCCTCGCCGATGCGGTGCGGCAAAGGGCCGTGCCGCGTTTGTCCGGCACGATTGCGATCCTTGGCCGATTGGCCAAAGCCGCAGAGATACATATTGACTTGAGGCAAAAAGTGATCATCTCTGCGAGCGTCCAGATCCCAGCTGCTCATCGTCGGCTTTGTCTTGACAGATCAAGTTGCTGTTCTCTACAGTTCAACTTGAATGTTCAAGTCAATACCGCAGCATCTCACGGAAGGCGGGTTCGAAGTGACTATCCCGGACGGCACGGTTGCCATCATTGGCACTGGCACCATCGGCAGCACGCTCGCAGCGAACTTCGCAGCAGGAGGTCAGGACTTTCTCCTGGCTGGCCGCGACGAGCAGGCCGCCCGCAAGCTTGCCTCAGATCTCGACGGCCACGCCGAGGCGGTGAGCGTCGACGACGCGGTCGAGCGGGCAAACGTGCTCGTGTTTGCCGTGTGGTTGGACGCCTTCAGGCAACTCATCGCCGAATATGGCGAGCGGCTCGCGGGCAAGGTGATCGTCGACCCGACGAATGCGGTCGGGCCGGATGGCGCCGGCGGCTACCGCAAGGTCATCGGCGAGAAGGAGTCCTCGGGCCAGATCCTCGCCGCTCTGCTGCCAGCCGGGGCGCGGCTGGTCAAGGCGTTCGGCACGCTGTCGGCAGGCACACTATCGGCGGCTACACGGCGAGAACCCGAGCGGGCAGTGCAGTTCTACGCTGCTGACGACGAGGCCGCAGGCGACATAGTCGCCGAGCTCATCCGCGCCGGAGGTTTCGAGCCGGTCCGCGTGGGCGGGCTGGACCAGTCCATCCGGATCGAGATGTTCGGCGACCTGCACGAATACGGCGCCCTGGGCCGGGTCGTGACCAAGTCCGAGGCGCTCCAGGTGATCTGACAGCTCCAGCCGATCAGGTAAAGGCGCTGTTTCTCTGAGGGAGGCTCCGGCTCGGGCCGTCTACTACACCTGAGGGCTGGCCTCAGTATGTGCGCGCAGGTAGCGGACCAGGCCGATGACGTCTTCGGGGACGAGCCGTCCGATGGCGCCGCTGGAATAGACGCTGACCACCACGGCGCCGCCTGGATCAACGACGAAGCCGGTCGACTGGAGGTACACCGGGTCGTCGTTGATGAAGGCACCCGTGGCGGCTGCGATGGCGTGAGCATCGGCACTGTGCCCGACGGGGAACCGCAGCCTGTGCCTGGCGATCAGGTCCACGGTCGTCGCTTCGTCATCGACCGACAGCGCGGCCACCTGGGCGCCGATGTCGGCGAGGCGGTCCAGGGAGCGCTGGAAGGCGCTGAGCTGGGCGTTGCAGTACGGGCACCAGGACCCGCGGTAGAACAAGATGACGCCGAAGTGGCCGATCAGATCGTCCGGCAGGCGAAGAGTGCCACCGCCGGTCTGGGCCACGGTGAGCGGGGGGAACTGGTCGCCTGGGTGCAGGAGTGTTGTCTCTGTCATATTCCGTTAGTGCCTGCGTGCTGCGCCGGTCTTACCAGGCCCCGCGCGGTTGTGTGGTCGTCTTTTTGGGCCGCCCTGTTCGAGCGGACTCACCGTGCCATCGCGGTGCGCTGAACACTTCAGGACCAAGCCGACCGCCCAGCGGCCACGAATAAGCGGTGACGAAATACTGCGGCGGCGAGCGGGTGATCTTACGGTTCCGAAGGCCCTTGTCGACCCTGCTCGGCTGGATGCTGAGTCAGCGGAGTGGCTCCAGGTGCTGGCCGATACGGGCCCACGGCGGGAAGCCGCGCTGGCGCGGCTGCATGAGCGGCTGCTGCAGATCGCGCGCAAGGAGGCCGCCAGGCGTGGGCCGCGGCTGAGGATCAGCGGCCCCGAACTCGATGACGTGGCCCACCAGGCCGCCGCCGATGCGCTGCTGGCCATCACTGCCAAGATCGGGCAGTTCCGGGGCGAGAGCCGGTTCACCACCTGGGCGTACAAATTCGTCATCTTCGAGGTGTCAGCCAAGATTGGGCGGCACTTCTGGCGTCACCCGGTCGTGCCGTTAGACGCCGAAGACTGGGACCGACTGCCGGCCCGATTCGGATTCGACCCCGCGCAGCAGGCCGAGTGGCGGGACCTGTTTGCCGCGCTGCGTCGGGCCGTGGACACTGAGCTCACCCCGCGGCAGCGTGAGGTATTCGTCGCGATCGTGCTGAACGATGTCCCGCTTGATACGCTGGTTCTTTCGTTGGCTTCCAGCCGCAACGCGATCTACAAGATGTTGTTCGACGCCCGGCGTAAGCTGTGGGCCGCTCTTGCCGCTAACGGATATCTACCCGATGACTTTTCGAGGCGCTCATGAACGGCTGGTCGGCGCTGGACCGGTTCTTGTGGACTGATCCACGCGACGTGGGCTGCGCCGAGGCGATGCAGATGCTCCATGTCTATGCCGAGTTGGTCGCCTCCGGCGCCCCGGCGGAGCAGCAGTACCCTGGCGTGGCGGCGCACTTGCGGGCGTGCGGCCCGTGCGGCGAGGATTTCGAGGGCCTGCTGGCCACGGTGTCCGACGAAGCCCAATAACCCGACACCCCGCTGCGGCTCCCGCTAGCGAAACGAGATTGCAGGCGGCGTCCGCGTTCTGGCGCCGCGCCCTTTGACGCCGCGGCATCCTTCGACGCCGGCATGCCGGCCGGCACCCGCACGATTCGGCACCCGCGGCGCCTGACGGCAGTTATTTCTGCCGCCATAGGTAAGACATCGCTGCCCCCGAACGCCAACCAAAGGTAACCAACAGCGGCGCCACTGTGGCGCCGGCCATTCCGGGTACGCCTGAGGAAAGGGCAGCAGATGAAAATCGAGCCACGTCGGCGGGAGCGGGCAGCCGTCCGGGCCCACGATGTCCAATCAGAAACAAGGCACGTACTGACGCGCGGCGGATTGGGTGCGCTGATTCTCGGCCTGGCCGCAGCCGCAGCCGTGGCGGTGCCTGCGGCCGCGTCGGCATCCACCAACTCCTCATCGCCGGTGGTCGGGCACGTTTATGTCAACGACAACACGGCCGGCGCCAACACGATCGGCGCATTCGACCGGCACGCCGACGGCACGCTGACTCCCGAGGCCGGCTCACCGTTCGCGGCTGGCGGGGCCGGGACCGGCACCGGGCTGGCCTCGCAAGGAGCGATTCAGATCACGCCGGGCGGCCGGTTCCTGGTTGCCGTTGACGCGCGCAGCAATCAGATCTCCGTACTTCGGATCCATGGCGATGGCTCGCTCAGCCTCGTGCCCGGTGGCGTAGTGTCCTCCGGCGGTCTCCTGCCGGACAGCATCGCGGTCCACGGCAACCTGGTATACGTGGCCAACTCTGGCGCCGGGGGAAGCAACTACACCGGCTTCCGGCTCGGCTTCTTCGGCCAGCTGCGTCCGATCCAAGGGTCGACGGTCACGTTGGCCGGCGGTGCCGCGCCCGCTGATGTGCTGTTCAACGGCACCGGCACCAAGCTGGTCGGCACCGAGGTCGGGACCTCCCAGATCGACAGCTTCACCGTCGGCATCGACGGCCAGCTGACCGCCGCCCCGGGCTCGCCATTCCTGGCTCAGGGCCTGGGCCCGTTCGGCAGCGAGTTCCGCCCGACCAACCCCAGCCAGCTGTTCGTGTCCAACGCGCACAACGTCGGCGCCGGCACGGGGACCATCTCCTCGTTCAGCGACTCATTCAACGGCACGCTGACATCGGTCGCGGGCTCCCCGTTCGCCGATGACCAGTCCGCGCCGTGCTGGGTGGAGATCTCGCATGACGGCCAGTTCCTATTCACCGTGAACACCGGATCCGGCGAGATCTCCCGTTACCAGGTCGCCACGGACGGCACGCTGACCCTGCTGGGCAGCACCCCGGTCGGCCACACCGGCGGGGTCGGCGCCGTCGACGCCCGGCTGAGCCCCGACGGCCGCTTCCTGTATGTCGATGAGAGCAGGATCGGCGCGGTCGGCGTGTTCGCCGTCAGCGGCGGCAGCCTGACCGAGCTGGCGACCTCCCCGACCTCGCTGCCCGCAGGCGCTACACCCGCCGGCATCGTGGTGAACTAACCCTCACCAGACAGGGCCGGAGCCGCGGGCACGAAGCCCGCGGCTCCGGCCGAACTCGTCGGCCAATCGGCGTAGGACGGGGCCGCGGCCGAATCGGTCTGGTCCGGCCTGGTCTGCTGGCATCGAGCGCGCCCACACCCCTTGCGCGCCACTCTCCGCCGCGATCTCGTCGGCGGGAGCTTAGATAAGTGATGGCGACGTCAGCTTGGGCGCGGGGATATCCGCCGTTTGGCGCGAGTCGGGCGTGTTTGCTGGTGGCACTGGGCGGCCTCACGCTTATTCCCGTGCGCGATCCTGCATGGCAGTCCGCTTGACCCAGATCTTCCCGCCACGGCGAGGATAACCGGCGAAAGAGCACCTCAGGACGACGCGCCGTTCCGGCCCGGCCGCAAAGTCAGGGCTCCGGCGGCGCCGGTCACGGCCGCGCCGCTGGCAGACGCAATGACCAGCCACCGGCCCCTCTGCGGTAGCTCTCGCCACGATGACAGGCTGGCGACCACGTCGAGGGCGTCGGACATCGCGCCGGCAGCGACCCAGGCGCGGGCTGATCCGCGCTGGGCGGCTGGGCGCTGCATCGCCGTCAGCGCGCCAAGCCCCAGAGCGATGTCACGCGCTCCGAGAGCCCGCCCGAACACTCGTGCGGCCAGGTCATCCGCTGCTGCGCCAACCCACGGACGGGCCGGTACCGAAGGCCAGGCCAGGGCGGTCAGGCCGAGCACCACGCGCGCGGCCGCCACTGCCATGGCACCGTGTCCCAGCAGTGCTGGGATAGCCCCCGGTTTCACTTGCGCTCTTCTTTCCAGCAGGCCAGTGGCGCGAGCCCTGTATGCACCGAATGATCGTAGCCGGAGCGCCATCACTCCGGTCAGCTTCGCCAAGCAGCGCGCATTTCGATCGCCCACCTCAGCCTCTTGGCCACGCTCGGGCCATTCATGGTCTGGAAGGTCACTCGTACTTGGGCGAGCTATCTGGCCTGGGTCGGCGCGCCGGGCGACTGAGCTTCTCCCCTGCGATCGCAGCCTGGCCGATTCTCCGCAGCATCCCTTCGAAGATCAAGTGGTGAACCGGGTACAGCGCGTACCAGTACGCGAATCCGGCGAGGCCGTGGGGATCGAAGATCGCAGTCTGGCATAGTGTCGCTCCGGCTTGGTCGCCTTCGACCTCGAACTGCAGCCAGATGCGCCCTGGGGCCTTCATCTCCGCTCCGAGCCGCAGGAGCCGATTCTGCTCGAAGGCCTCGACCCGCCAGAAGTCGAGCGTGTCTCCCACCGCCAGCCGAACCGGATCCCGGCGGCCGCGGCGAAGACCTACGCCGCCGACGACCTTGTCCATGAGGCCGCGCCACCGCCAGAAGCCGTTTGCGTAGTACCAGCCCGTATTGCCGCCGATCCGCTGGATCGGCGTGAACGTCTGCTCCGGCGACGCGGCGACTCTGATCCTGCGTGATGCGACGGCCCGCTGGCCGAGCGTCACGCCGCCCCAGTTTCGCCCCTGGTGCGCCGACAGCGCATCCGACCACCGGGTCTCCGCGAACTCTCGGTCCTCGTTTGCGAGCGCGCGCTGGATGGCCTGGCGGAACCCTCGCGGGCGGACCGGAAACACCTCACGGGCCGATTCGTCGCGAACGATTGTGTCGTTACGCAGGCTCTCGATGAGTTCCCGGCCGATGCTCGCATACACCGGCGTCACCATGCTCAACCAGAGCCCTGAGACGCGTGGTGTCGCGAGAGGGACGCGAATCACGGCGCGCCGGAGCCCAGCCTGCCGCGCGTACTCCCGCATGAGGTCGGCGTAGGCGACGCGGTCGGGGCCGCCGATCTCGAAGAGTCGGCACTCCTCAAGCTCGAGGTCGAGAGCGGCAAGCAGGTACGCGAGGACGTCCTCGATTGCGATCGGCTGTGTGCGTGAGACAACCCAGCGCGGCATCAGCAGGACAGGTGAGCGGTCGGTGAGCGAGCGCACGATCTCGAACGAGGCGCTTCCCGAGCCGATGACGACAGATGCGCGAAACTCGATCGTCGGAACGCCCGACTCGCGCAGGATCCGCCCGACCTCGTGACGGCTCTCGAGGTGAGTGGATACATCGTCCTCCGCGCCGAGGCCGCCCAGGTAGATGATCCTGCCCACGCCGCTCTTGCCTGCGGCGGCTGCGAAGTCTTGCGCGCCGCGACGGTCGGCGTCCGCGAACGGCCCAGACGCGGCCATCGAATGAACAAGGTAGTAGGCGGTCGTGACGCCAGCCAGGGGCTCGTGCAGAGAGTCGGGCTCAAGGACGTCTCCGCGAACGATCTCCGTTTGCTCAGCCGTCCGTCCCAACAGCGCCTCGGGTCTCCGCACCATGCAGCGCACCGGTCGCCCCGACTCCTCGAGCCTCCGCAGCAGGCGGCCGCCGATATAGCCGGTCGCCCCGGTGAGCAGAATGCGGCCCGCTCCCTGCTGCATCCGCGTCGATACCGGGTCGTCGCGGATTTGCACACGTCCCCTCTCTGTCGCTCTGCTGCTTGAGATCGTCCGACCGGACGGCGTGTGCGACATGCGTGGATCGCAGGTGCTTCGCCGCCCCATCCGCGGTTTGTAGAATCCTGCGCTTGCCCGCCGCCTCGGCGACAGCTGCCTGCTTCTGGGCCGGGTGGAAGGCCAGGAATCCCGGCAACGGCCCTCGGCGCCGTCGTAATCGCTCTGGAAACCCGCCAGTACGGTCCGTTCCTCAGGCGCTCAGGTCTCTAACCAGCCTACAACGCGCTACCAGGCCAGTCCGCTGGTGCGGGTCTGGGCAGGCGGGAACGTGCGCAGCGGGGAGACCCGTCGGAAGTCACGCGGACCATGTGTGCGGCGATTGCTCGCTCCAGCAGCAGGCGCACGCGTGGCGACTGTGCGGCGGCAGCTGCGGCGACGATGACGCTGCCGCCCCTCTTGCCATAGATCAGGCAGGCGAGTTCCTCGTGGCGAGCGTGCAGCGCGGATTTCAGTTCGCCGGGCAGTCGCCTGGCCAGACGACCCAGCAGCGTACTCCGGTCATTCCGGTTGGTTGACACGCCGCGGCATCAGTTGACACGCCGTGGCCTGGCGCGGTGTGCTAGACCGTATCCGGTCCAATCCCCCCAGATCGGTTTCCTTTCTTGACCATTCTCATCGCGATCGCCGCCGGGCTTTTGGTCTGGCATGCCACCCGCGCCAATCAGGCCCGGCTGGGCATCCGGTCGCGCCGCGGGCAAATCCGGACCATGTGGAGCGAGATCCGGATGTTCGCGTTGCGAGGCACAGTCGTGCTGATCGTGTTCGTTCTCCTCATAATCGTGGCTCTGAAGCACTGACCGGCCAGCCCACGGCTGGAGGCCACAGACCTGAGGCTGGACTGCCTGCGCGCTCAGCTGAGTTCATGACTCCGGCGACCGCTCGCCGATAGACCGCCTCGTAGCGGGCAGCCATTACCTCGACAGTGAAGTTCTGCTCCACGTGCTTCCGACATACCCAAGGGTCAAGGCGCCGGGCTTCACCGATCGCGGCGGCAAGCTCGTCCGGGTGATCGACGATTACCCCGGTCTGACCGGCCACGACGATCTCCGGAACGGCGCCGCGGCGCAGCGCCACCACGGGTGTACCGCAGGCCATCGCCTCGATCATGACCAGGCCGAACGGCTCGTCCCAGCAGATCGGGAACAGCAGGCAGGCAGCGCGCGCCAGCAGATCGCGCTTGGCGGTGGCATCGGCGACGCCGAATATGGTGGTGTCCGACCCGAGCCTGGGCTCTATCTCGCGGGCGAAGTACGCCCATTCGGCAGGCTCCGCGCATTTCCCGGCCAGCACGATCGGCAGCCTGACCGCGCGGGCTGCCTCTATGGCCAGGTGAGGAGCCTTGTCTGGGTGGAATCTGCCAAGGAATAACGCGAACTCGTCCTTGCCCTCACGAAACGGGAAGGTGTCGGCGCGGATCGCGTTGTGCACAGTCGCAGTCCAGGTAAGTTCGGGCGCCTTGGCACGTTGCGCGTCAGAGATTGCGACCAGGCTGATTGTGCTGCCTAGCGAGCGGTAATAGGTGCCCAGTCCACCGGTAGCGGGGCCGTGACCGGTCACCACTGTCGGGGTAAGCCGGCCGCGAGCCAATAACGGGCCGGCCAGGGTGTGGTCGTGCACGACGTCGACGTCGAGATCCTCAAGCAGCCGCGCGACCTTGGCGGTATGCACGACTTCGGGCAGCGCCTCGCCTAACTGGTCGGCGGGCTGGCGCTGATAGGTAGCAAAGAACCGCTGCGCCATCGTATGGTGCCGTCCGGCGCCTATTAGAGTCACGCGATGGCCCCGCTCGACTAGGGCATCAACGAGGTCGGCGACAACGGCCTCGACTCCGCCGTAGCCTGCCGGCGGAATGTCGAAATATGGCGGCGCGATCATTGCCACGTGCAGCGGCTCGCTTCCGGCGGCTGCCGCCGGAATCTTGGCCGGAGTCAGGGCAGGCGGGGTCACTGGGTATCTCCTTCCGAAACCGGGGCATGGTGCGACCTGCACTGCGCCCCAGGAACCCACCGCTCCGGCAAGAGATTATCGGTCGCCCGGCTGGAATGCTGCCTTAACGGCGGCAAGCGTCGGCTCGACATAAGTTGCCTCAGGGCCTCTAATGGCGCGCTTCCTCTGGTTCTTCGTACCAGCGGACCCGTTCTCCGACCTGGGCTCGCACCTGCCAGGCGACGGTCTTGCGGCCCTTGTCCAGCCCGCTGAGGAGGCCCGCGATCCGCTCGTCGACCGTCGCGGCCATGTCTGTCGGCAGTTGACGCCCGGCTACGGACTCGCGAAGCTTGCCGAGGTTGATGCGCGCGGTGTGCTCGAATCCCCAGTCCTTGCCGAGCACTGAGGTAAGGCGGGCGAGATCAATCGCGTCGTGATCGTCACCGTACAGCCCATCGCGCAGCTGACCGTCCAATCGACCTTCCAGCCGGTGATCTGCCAGCAGCGCCGTGAGGTCGAGCAGGTCCTTGTCGTTGATCCGCACGATCTGCAGCTTTGTTAGCAGCAGATCGGCAAGCGGGATCGTGACGGGATCGACAGCCAGCCTGTCTCGCAGGTCGAGCGAATGACACATGGCGAACTTGTCCAGCAGTACGTCAAGGGGTCGCCCGGATATCGCGTCGGCGAAGTTCAGCCGTTGCGCGCCATGTATCGCGTTGAACAGCTTGTCCGGCTGATATCCCATCACCTCGAGAAGCTGGCGCAGGTCCCTGGATTCCCTGCGCAGGCCGATGACGTCGACGTCGCCGTAGTCGCGGCGCAATGGCGGCACGTTTGCGCTGGGGCAGCGAGCCCAGACGGCTACCCCGCCAATCAGCCGGACCGCCAGGCCGCGCATGGCGGCGGCCTGGACGAGTCGGAGGCCCTCCTCGCGGACGTCGGACAGCGGCGCCAGTTGATCCGGTGCGTGACCCATGCCGGTCAACTCCCGTTCTGCCTCGACAGCGCCTCCCGCCAGTATTTAACGGAGGTACGCAGGTCACCAATCACCTGGTCATCATCGGCCTCGAACGGTGGGATGACTTCTAGGATCAGCGCCACCTCGCTCGCACCCGACGCTTCGATCGCACGAAGTACGCGGCCAGCCTCGATCCGGCCGTTCCGGTTGGCCTCTAGTGTGAACGGCCAGTGATGATCGGCGAGCGCGTCTGTCTGCTGCAGCTGTACCACCGGGGCAAACTTGCCGAGCTGCTCCAGCCAGGCATAAGGATCGGCCTCGTCGCCGGTCGATCCAGCCACGCACTGATGGCCGACATCCAGGCAGGCGACGACCGGCACGTGCACGTCATCGCCGGGTGTCAGCAGCGAGCGCAGGTCGGCGATCGTGGAAGGTTCCCGTGCCGACGCCAGGTTCTCGACCATCAGCGAGCTCAGCCCTTCGGCGTGCGCATGTGCGGCGAGAGTGCCGAGCGACGCCAGGAGCCCGCGCCAGAGCTCGTCGCGCCGGCCCCGATCCCGCCAGTCCGTTACGCTATAGGCGCCGACGTGACCGCCGGTAGATTGCGCGCCCGCCGTTGCCGTGAAATCAATAACGCGCCGGAACCAGCCCAGCGCACGGTCTCGTCGAAGGGGATGCGGGTGCAGGAGCAGGTTCGCCGAGTACGCGGCTAGCCCGGTGAAGGTCGAATGCAGGTCTAGCCCACTCTGCTCGCACGCGTGCCGCAGGTCGCTGGCCTGACGCCGCAGATCCCAGTCGTCTGTCTCAATGTCCACTAGGTCCAGGCAGTGCTGCACCAGGTCCAGGCCCAGCTCGTCGCGGACGACGGCCGTCCACTCACGCGGAGCCGGCCAGCGCTTCACCGCGAAGCAGGTGTTAATGCCGAGCCGGAACGTGGTCATCGTGATCACCCAATCGCAAACGGCGAGACAGGCTGGCCGGGACGGCGCACCGCTGCGGCGGCCAAGGTGTCAAGGAACCAGCCGAACCTCACCGATTCTCGCGACTGGCCGTCCGACGTCGGCCGCATTACAAATGCTCGGGCCACCGCTGCCTTGATGGCGCTGTCGGCCTCGTCGGCCATCCCGGCGGCGCTTGCTGCGAGCATCGCCACACCGAAGCCAGCTGAGTCGAGATCCAGGTGCATTACCGGCAGCCCGAGCAGCTCGGCCTTGAGCTGGCCCGCCAGTTGCGTGTGCGTTCCGCCGCCGCCGACTCGCAGCTCCCCGATCGGGGATCCCGCCTCGTCCAGCGCCCGCAGCACGGCTGCGACGGACAGCGCGACTCCCTCAATCACCGCGAACGCCAGGGCCGCGCGGTCGTGCCGGTCAGCCAGACCGACGAACCCGCCGCGCAGCGACGGATCATCGCGCTCGCCGTCGCCCAGGTACGGGAGGAAGAGCGGCGCGGCATCGACGGGGTCCAGCCGGGCCAGCCTCCGTGAATGCCGCTGCGCGTCGGCGGCCAGGGCTGTGTGACCTGCATAGCCCAGGCGGCGTACGGCCCAGTCGAGCGCGGCGCCGGTCGTATTGACGCCGAGCTCGGTGCAGTACCGGTCCGGTATGACATAGCTGTAATGCGTGATCCGCTGGTCGGCCAGCGGCGCGGTGACGACCGAGTTCAGGCAGGATGATGCCCCCGCCATCTCGCTGGTCGCGCCCGGCCCGGTTATCCCGGCACCGTACGCGGCGCACTGGCTATCGGCCGCGCCGATCACTACGGGAATGCCCGGCTGCAGCGACAGCTCGTCCGCGACATTCGCGGGCAGGCCTGCGGCGATCTGCCACGACGGCATCACTTCGGGGAACAGGCCCGGCTCGACACCGAACGCGGTCAGCAGTTCGAGGTCCCACCGCCTGTTCTGCAGATCGTAGAAGAGCGTGGCGTTCGCGTGCGTCTCATCCGTCGCGATCATGCCCGTCAGCCGGTGCAGGACCACATCCCGCGGCTGCAGGAAATACCCAGTCCTCCTGTACAGCTGCGGCTCGTGCCGCCTGAGCCAGAGGACCTTCGCGCCGACGTGGAACGCCTCGGGAACATGCCCGGTCCGGCGGTGGTAATCCGCCGCGCCGAATGCGGCGCGCATCTCTGCCGCCTCGGCGACGGCCCGGTTGTCCCGGTACAGCATGCCTGGTCCCACCGGCTGGCCGCGCTTGTCGACCGGCGCCACAGTCGGGCACTGGCCGGTCAGCCCGATGGCGCAGATGAATCCGCGCGCCGCAACCCGCGCAGTCAGCCGGCCGAGCGCGTCGACGGCACCGTCGGCCCAGTCGCGTGCGTCCTGCTCCGCCCAGCCAGGGCGGCGCACGAGGGTGGGGTACCGCTGCCGCACCTCTGTGACGAGGTCGCCGTCCAGGCTGAACGCGGCGGCGCGGGCGCCGGTGGTACCAACGTCGATCGCCACAGCGAGTGGCTGCCGCAACCGGGCCCCGGTCATCCGCGGACGAACTGGTAGGCCTTGACCTTCTGCGGCTCCAGCGTCACCAGGACGCCGTTCAGCACGCCGGTCCCGTAATCGCTCCCTGGGTTAATCGCGACCGTGCGGCCTAGCTTTTTGAACCCGGCGCTCTCGTGAATGTGACCATGCAGGCCGAGCAGGGGTTGTGCCTGCTCGAGAATCTCGCGCACCGCATGGCTGCCCACGGGACTCATTCTCGCCTGCCCGGCCGACGTCTGGACGGTGAGATTCTCGTCGAGCACCGGGGCCTCGTCGAGGCCGGTCTCAAAAGGCGGCGGATGCAGATTGAAGATGGCGCGCTCCGGGTTGCTCAGCTCACCAGCCATGCGCTCGAATACCGGCCGCAGCTCGTCGTCGGTCATCTCCCGGTAGGTATGCCACGGCGTAGTGTTGGCGTAGCCCCACGAGATCATCTCGTGGCCGCCGACCAGCACGTCGCGGCCCTCGCAGTGCGTCCCCCATGGTGCGTCGTCGAGCAAGGCCGCGAGCTCGGGCGGGTCGTCGTTGCCAAGCATCCAGTAGATCGGCATGCCCCTGGGCCTGAGCCGCTCGTCGGCCAGCTCCAGCCACTGCTGAAGCCGCTCCGTGATCAGGGTGAGGAACAGGTCGTCCAGGGTTCCGGCGGCTTCCCGCTCGGCTAGCTCACCAGGGTCCGCGCGGTAGGGGTAGTAACCGTGGTCGGAAATCAGCTGCTCTACGCCGCGCAGTTCCTCCCCGTCCGGCAGGTCGTAAGCTGCGCCCCGGAAGCTGAACTGGTACCGGCCGCCCGCGGTCCGGGTGATCGCCTGGATTGCCTTTCCGGCCACGTCGCCGCCGAGTACCATCACGTCGGCGTCATAGATCGGGCCGCCATTGAGGAACTTGCGGAAGCATTTGCCGGAGCCGTGCAGGTCGCTCACGAAGTAGAGCCTGGTCCGCTGGGCCATCTCGCCGCCTTAATGCCCGTCGAGCCCGGCTGACCCGTCGTCAGCTGGCGTCGGCTCGCCGCGCGCGCCGCGCACGATCGCCACCATCCGGCTTGCCCGCAGCGGCTCGACGGCATTCCAGGTCGAGCCGCCTACCTTGAGCCCGGTGCCGACGATCGCCCCGTCCGCGATAGCGAGAATCGTCTCGGCGTTATCCTGCGTGACGCCGGTGTTAGCCAGCACCGGGACGTCGCCGGCGCTCTCCTTAGCCGCCTGCAGCTCACCGAGATCGACAGCCATGCCGGCTTGCGGTCCGCTGACCAGCAGCACGTCCGCGCCGAGGAACGCCGCGCCGCGGGCGCGTTCCGCCACCGTCCGACCACTCAAGGAACGGCTGAATTCCGGAGTGATGTTGGTGAAGATCGCGATGTCATCACCGCCGATGGCATGCCGGTAGCCGGCCAGCTCGCCGAAGTCAGGAGCCAGCAGGCCCATGTCGCTGTCGAATACGCCGGTGAACACCTCGCGGACAAAGGAGGCGCCAGTCGCCCGTGCCACGGCGAGGGCCGCCTTTGCATCCCACAGCAGATCTACCCCGAACGGCACGGTCATCTCGTCGTGCAGCCTGCCGACCACAGCTGCCTGCGCTGCGGCGATCTCGACGCCGACCCCAACCGAATAAGGCAGGTCATGCTCGTTGCAGAACAGCAGGCCGTCGACGCCGGCTTGCTGCAGCGCGACGACGTCTTGGCGCAGCGCAGCATAGATGGCATCCATACCCGCCTGTGCGTCATGTCGCGGCCGTCCCGGCAGCCCGCGGAGATGGCACATCGCGATGAGCGGCTTGGCGGTCCCGAAGATCTGTTCCAGCACGGTCACCGGCATTACTCCTGACCTGTCGCTGTTCGGGTGACCGGAAGACCGTCACTGCGCCGCCCTAGGCCGGCCGCCGGCCGCGGGCTAACCCGCAAGCTTGCCGCCGCCGCGCTGCTGCGGCGGGCCGACCGGGTTCGCCCGGTCGTCGAGGTCACGACTATTACCTCGACGCCGGCGTCGCGGAGCCGCCCGAGCTCGTCAGCCGGAGCCCCGGTGCTGGTCACGAGCGTCGAAATTGCAGTCGCCGGCGCGACCATCGCGTGCGCGTCGCTGCCGATCTTCGAGCCGTCGGCCAACAGCACTAGCCGGGAGCTGTGTGATATTGCCGCGCGGTTCACCTCCGCCAGGTCGTCCTCAAGCTCAGTAATCCCGAACCGCGCGGAGACGCCAGCAGCGCCGATCACTGCCACGTCCGCCCGGTACCGGGCCAGTGCGGCAACGGCGATCGGGCCGACGCACGCGAGTTCTTCCTCGCGGACCGTTCCACCCAGGGCGACCACGTGGGCAGGGCGTGATCCGAGCAGGCTCGCGACCGGGAGCGAGCCCGTGATGACGAGCTGTCCCGGTGTTCTGCTGAGGAAGAGCGAGAACTGCTCCGTCGTCGTGCCCGGACCGACGTAAAGAACGGGCGTCGCGGCCAGGTCGTCGACGGCCCGCATTCCGATGAGCCTCTTCTCAGCCGCGTGCTCTAGGGCGCGCGCGTTGAAGGCGAGCTCGATCGACTTCGTGATGTGCGCCGTGGCGCCGCCGTAGGTATGCCGGAGGAAGCCGTCCTGCTCGAGCCTGCCAATGTCGCGCCTGATGGTCATCTCGGAGACGCTCAGGTCGCGTGCCAGCTCGCCGATCTTGATCGTCTGTTGCTCCGCGACCCGCTGCAAGATCCGGCGGCGGCGATCAACGGCGAACATTGAGCGCAACTCCTCCTTGCTGTGCCAATCTCACAGACTTTAACACTTCACGTCGCTAAACCATTGATAGATCTGTTGTCGTGAGTGTTCGATCCTGTTAGTGTCGCCATTGCCCGAGCTTTTGCCAGGGTGCGCGTGCTCGGGCGGGAGGAGATCCCATGAGCACGGAAGCGCGCGGCGAGCAGCAGCTCTTCGTCCGCAAGAGCACCGGCCTGGTGCGCGAGGCCTCGGCCTTCGACGCGATGGTCTTCAATGCCGTGTTCTCCGCGCCCGTCGGCGCGACTCTCGCCTGGGGGGTGTTCTTCGCGCTGTCGGCCTTCCCCGGCGCGGACCTAGTGACGGCCACGCTGATCTCGCTCGTGATCAACGTGCCGATCGTGATCATGATGGCCCTGATGGCGTCGAGCATGCCGCGCACCGGTGGCGACTACGTCTGGGTCAGCAGAATCCTGTCGCCGCCGCTCGCCACAGTGTCCAACTTCGGCGCGGCGTTCTCGGCGATGATCGGGGCAACATTCTGGGCGCGGTACTTCCCGGTGTTCGCGCTAGGCCCGACGCTGGTGACGTTCGGCATCTTCTTCCACAACAACGACCTGATCACCTGGGGCGACCGATTCCAGACGGACCACACGTGGATATTCCTCGGCGGCCTGTTCATGATCCTTTTGATGACCGCACTGCTAATCGCGGGAACGAAGATCACTTTCCGCTGGCAGAACACGTTCTGGATCATCGCATCTGCGGGCACGTTCCTCGCCTTCATAGTTCTTGCTGTCGGCTCGTCCACCTCGTTCCGGAATGAGTTCGACAAACTGTCGGGGCGGTTCGGCAGCCACGGTGATGCATACCACCAGGTGATCAATACGGTGCGGACAAGCATCTCGGCGCATCCGAGCGCCAGCACGTGGTCAAGCACGCTGCCCGCGGTCTTCGTGATCATGACGTTCATGATGTGGAACTGGTGGAGCGTCTACCTGTCGGGTGAGCTGAAGAGCGCCTCGAACCGGAACCGGCATCTAAAGATCATGTTCACCGCGCTGGCCTGGGATGTGGTGTTCATCGTCATCGGCGTGCTACTGATCTACAAGGTCGCCGGGTATGCATTCATGTCCGCCGTGAACACCAGCCCGAACGCCGCCTACAAGATCCCGTCCGGGCCGTGGTACCACTTCCTCGCGGCGCTGACCGTGAACGTGCCCGTCCTGACGGTGCTGATCGTCGGGTCATTCCTGTTCTGGAGCCTTCCGGCGATGGTCGGCAACAGCTTCATGCCGGTGCGCACGGTGTTTGCGTGGGCGTTTGACCGGCTCCTGCCGTCCAAGCTCGCAGATGTGAATGAGCGGACGCACACCCCGATCCCGGCCATCCTGACTGTGATGATCCTGGTGACCGTGATGTTGGTGTGGAGCGTGCTCGCGACAACGTTCCAGACATGGCTGGCCCTCGGCGTGCTGGCCGGGGTCGTCTGCGTCTGGATTGTCTGCGTGGCAGCGTTTACCTTCCCGGACCGTCGGCCCGACCTGTACCAGGCGTCGCCCGCCAATGTCACCTGGGGCGGCATTCCCGTACTCAAGATCGTGGCGCCGATCTCGTTCCTGGTCATGGCCTTCCTGGTCTACGACACACTCAAGTACCCGGCCCTGGCGATCGGCACGACCTCGCACTGGTGGTACGTCCCGGCGTTCATGGCCGCAACTGCCGCGTTCGGCCTGCTGGTCTACTACATCGCCAAGTTCGTGCGCCGGTCGCAGGGTGTGAATGTCGATCTCGTGTACCGCGAGCTACCGCCGGAGTAACCAGGCTGAACCAGCAGGTCGACGGGAGAGGATCACGTCTGCACTCGTTGCACGCAGTCGTTACGCGGCGCTGAGCGACTGCGTCTATCTCAACCAGGCTTCCCTGGGCCTGATCCCGCGCGAGTCGGTCGACGCCATGGCTCGTTTTGTGCAGGATGTCGCACAGTATGGCAACGTGCGGATGTCAGACGCCGCCGAGGCCCGGGTCCTGGACGACCTGCGCGATGCCGCTTCGGAACTGCTGGGCGCGCCGCAGCGTTCCATCGCCATCATCTCGGGAGCCAGCGAAGGTCTGGGCCAGGTTGCAGCGGCGCTCGCCACGGGATCCGCCGAGGTGCTCCTGGTGCCTACCGATTTCCCTAGCGTCACCTACCCGTGGCTCGGCGCCCGCGCTCGGCTCGGCACCGCCATCCGCTGGGTCGAGGACAAGCCGCAAACGGACCTTAGTGCCGCGCTGATCGAGGCCATCAGCAGCTCCACCTCGGTGGTGTGCATCAGCGCGGTGCAGTATGCGACTGGGACCGCCGTCGACGTCAGGGCCGTTGCCGAACGCGCGCACGAGGTCGGAGCGAAGATCGTAGTCGACGCCACCCAACTTGCCGGCGCGGGCCCGGTCAGCATGGGGGAGTGGTCGGCGGACGCGCTGGTCTGCAGCGGGTACAAGTGGCTCTCCGCTCACGGCGGCGTCGCGATCCTCGCGGTCAGCGACGAGCTCATCGCCGCGACGCCGAGCATCATCGGATGGAAGGGCGCCGGCGACCCGTTCGACTTCGACGCGACAACGCTGGCCCTGGCCGACGACGCGCGCCGCTTCGAGCTATCCACCATGGCCTACAGCTCGGCGGTCGGACTCAGCGCCTCGATCGCGCTGCTCACCGACGCGGGATTGCCAGCTCTTGCGCAGCATGCACTCGGCCTGGCGACCGAGCTCATCGAGCGGGTGCGCCCTCTGGGCTGGATACCGTTTCGCCTGCCCGGTACCGCTGGAGCAAGCAGCCACATCATCTCGCTGCGCCACGGCTCGCTGTCTGCGTCCGCAGTACAGTCCGCGCTCGCCGACGACCATCGCGTGAGCGTCAGCTCACGCGGCGGCGGAATCCGGATCTCTCTGCACGGTTACAACGACGGCGACGATATCGAGGCGCTCGCCGATGCGCTGGCTGAGATTGGCCGCGCTTTGCGTTGAGCTGAATGTATGCAGAGAAGATAAACGCGATGTTGACTCATGTTTAGGGCTGGGCCGGAACACAGATCCTGACCGACCTCGGGCGCACCTTGATCCGCAACTTCCTTACGGCCTTGCGCGCACCGCCATCGAGTTCGTAGGGACACGCGTGATCGAACCGCACCGTGATCCGGCAGCCGCTGGTGACTCGGATGAAGGAGGACTTGCGCGGTCTCGCGGTGGCGATCCGACCGAGCGTGCGTACCCATTCCGCCGGATTCTTCGCGGTCACCAGGCCGACCTCGAGTATCCCGTCATCCGGCCGGGCATCGCCGAGGACCTCGATTCCGCCGAAGACCTTGCTGACGTTACCCACCAGCACGCACGAGAGCCGTCCGGAAAAGAATGGCCTGCCATCCACCTCGATGGCCGCCTTCCTGCCCCCGGCACCGAGGTTTCGCGCTCCCGTATATAGATAGGCAAGCCGCCCCACCCGGTTCTTCATCCGGCCGCTCGCGTCCGAGATCATCAGCGCGTCGAATCCGGCGCCTGCCATGACCGCGAAGTGCTCGCCGTTCACCGTGCCGGTATCGATCATGCGCCGTTCGCCGTGGAGGCCGATGCATACCGCCTTGGCGAGATCTGCGGGAATGGTCAGGTTGGTCGCCAGCAGATTCGCCGTTCCGGCCGGGAGGATGGCCAGCGCCGCCTCCGTCCCGGTGACTGCGTCCACACAGCGCTGCACCATCCCGTCGCCGCGCAACGGCTTCCAGGTGTGAATCAAGGCATCGCGGGAAGCTTGCGCGAATGTCATCGAGCCCGCTCCAGCGCCGGCGCAATACCTTGGCGCCGCTGGCCATCGTTACAACGGCAGGTGTGGTCTTCACGATCCTGCTCGTCCTCGTCCGCCTGCGGTGGCAGCCGCTGGAGTCGGTCGATCATGACGCAGCCACCCGCCTCAACAGCTTGATCGCCGGTCAAGGCGCCGTCGTGACAGTGGTCAGGGACATCACTCTGCTCGGCAGCACCATCGCGCTGTCGGTGGTCATCGCCGCTGCTGCAGTCCTTGTTGCGCTGCGGCGCCGCTGGCGGCTGGCGATCTACCTGATCGTCGCCGGAGCGGGCGCCCTGATACTCGATCCGGTGCTCAAGGACCTCGTCGGCCGGCTACGCCCCGTGGTGGCACATCCAGTCGCGCACGCCCCGGGGAACAGTTTCCCTAGCGGCCATGCGCTCGGCTCGATGGTCTGCTACGGCGCAGTGTTCCTGGTTTTCGCGGCTGCCGCTCGCGGACGGCAGAGAACCTGGTTCGGCATTGGTATCGCCGTCATCATCGCCCTGATCGGGATCAGCCGAATTCTCCTAGGCGTACATTTCATTTCCGACGTCATCGGTGGCTGGGCGATCGGTATCGCCTGGCTCGGTCTCACCTCGTTCGCGTTCGAGCTGACCAGACGCGCGGCCGGCCATCCTGTCAGCGACCCAGTCACCGAGGGGCTTGAGCCGGAGGCGCAGAACGACCTCAAGCCAGCTCAGCCCGAGCCCGCCGCGCCGGGCGCGCTGGCACGGCGCACGCGAACGGCAGCCGGCGTAACAGTGGTCTGGGTCCTGATACTCGGCATCGTCGTCGGGATCGGCGAGCTGATCCGGAACGCCGGCAACGGCAACGAGCTCGGCGACACAACGATCCCGCACTGGCTCGCCGGGCACCGCACCGCCGGTCTGACTCGCTGGAGCCTGATCTTCACCACGATCGGAGGGACCGTCGCGATCGCGACCGCTGTTGCCGTGATCTGCCTTGTCTTCGTAGGCGTGACAAGGAGCTGGCGGCCGGCTGCCTACATCGTCACCCTCATCATCGGCGAGCTCGCCCTTTTCCTCGCTGGCGCCGCGGTGGTCAGACGGCCCAGGCCAACGGTCAGCCACCTGGACCACCACCTGCCGACGTCGTCCTACCCATCCGGTCATGTAGCGGCGACGTGCTGCGTCTACGTCGGCCTGGCTGTTCTCGTCATCGGGCACGCCAGGGGCTGGTGGCGGTGGCTATTCCTGATCCCCGCGATCGCGCTTCCGCTGCTTGTGGCTGTATCCCGGATGTACCGCGGCGAGCATCACCCGACGGATGTGCTGGCCAGCATCTGTTTCGCGGCATTGTGGATCTCGGCCGTTTCGTTGCTCATCAAGCCGAACGCGGGGGGGCACATCAAGGCAAGACCAGACCGCTTGGAGAATTACCGCAAGGTGGAGGACACCCCTGACAGGGATGAGGCGGGTAGGCCCCTCCTAGCCCCAAACCGATGGCTTGGGACACCTTCATCAGCCTGATGTCCGATAGCGACGTCGCCATCGAGGAGATCGCCCGGCTCGTCGGCCACGCCAGCAGCAAAGTCACCGAATCGGTCTACCGCACTCGTGGTCAATATTCGCTGGTCTCCCGCACGCGTAGAGCGAGGTCGGCCGGACGGACTGTCGACTCCGGGGCTGGCAGTCCTGAGCGACTGAGCATCTCAAGGACGAGCCGGGCCCGGCGCACACGTTCCCGGGTGAGAGCGATAGCGGTGGCTTCGAGGTGGGTTCCGCTGGGGTAGAGGTCGGGGGCATTGCGGAGGCCGAGTTTGACGTAGATGGGGGCGGCGATCGCGATGAGCTTGGGGACTTCGTGGTGGCGGATGAAGCCCCCGAGCGAGTCGGGTGCTTCGACGTAGATGTCGATCGGAATGGTGACGACGGATCGGATCGCGGCGATCTGGCTGAGGGTGAGGTCAGCGGGCAAGTTGAGGGTGTCGGCGCCGAGGTCGGCCAGGACCCTTGCTGTCGCAGGGTTGGCGGCGGGCAGCATCACGGACACTTTCGCTTTCATGTCGGGCGGCAAGTCGCCAAGGCGGCGGAGCTGGGCGAATGCCGCGAGCAGTCCGATGTCAGAAATCAGGACGCTGCGGATGCCGTGGCTGGGGGCGCGGCGGATGTCGTCGAGGGCGTCGCGCAGCTGGTCGGCGCCGCGGACAGTGTGAAACAGCGCCCCGCCGGCGGGGGCGGCGGCACCGGCCGAGGTGTGCAAGCCAGCAACCGGTCGGGCGAAGAGACTGATCTCGACGTTGCGCGCGGCCCCGGTGGCTGCCATGTCGTCGAGTTCGGCGTCGGTGAGCATGAAGACGCCGCTGCCCTGGGAGAACCGGCGGATGGGTACGTCGAGCTCGGCTGCGGTGTCGAGCGCGGCGCGCAGGCAGGCTGGCCCTTCAGTGCTGGGGATCTCGAAGCGGGTAGGAGGTCCCGTCGGCAAACCGGTGCTCGGAGAGCGGCGGGGCTCCTGGGTCTTCCGCGGGCAGGCCAATCCTGGTGAGCAGCTCGCTGGTTCGAGGCACGGCTGGGCTGGCCGTCATGGCCGTCCTATCCCGTGTGGATGGCGGGTGACGATCAGCGGGTCGTGGCTGGGCAAGATCAGGTCGCCGGTGTCGCGGGCCCACGCCATGGCGTGGTAGCACTGCTCGATGCTGGTGGCGGCGCCGACGGGATGGTTGCGGTCGAGGTTGGCGTAGGTCCAGATGGTGTCGCCCGGAAGGATGACGGTGCCATCGTCGGTGGGGACGACGAATGCGGCGCTGTCGGGGGTGTGGCCACCGATGTGGCGGATGTCGACGCCGGGGAGCAGGGTGGATCCGTCGCTGGTGGGCTCGAGGCGGTCGTGTTGGGCGGCGAGCCAGTCCAGCACCGACCCTGGGAAGATCGGGTCGGCGACCAGGTCGGGCACGTCGTGACGCAGGCGGGCGTATTCCTCCCAGCCTGGCTTGCTGATCACCAGCCGGGCGCGGGGAAACAGCGAAATGTTGGTGATGTGATCCCAGTGGAAGTGGGTCACGGCGACCACGTCGATGTCCTCGGGCCGCAGTCCCTCTGCCGCGAGCAGGTTGGTGACAGTGCGGCCGTGGCCTGCGGTGCGGACAACGCCGCTGTCGCCGAGAGCGGTGCGCAGCACGACCTCGTTGACCAGCGACGGGTCGTCAACGCCGCAGTCGACCAGCGCGGTGATCCCGTTGCCGCGGATGAGGAAGACGTAGAACGCGAACTCGTACTGATGCTGCCAGTCGGCCTGGAAGAACACCTGGGGGCCGGGGACTTGCTGCCGCGCGTACAGGAGCGGCTTGATCGAGTAGGTCATGCGGCGCCGCGCACGGCCGGGCTGGCGGCGGCCTCGATCTCGACAGCGGCGTGCTGGTCGGCTGCTTGCTGGGCGGCGGCGACGATTCGCGCCGCGGTGAGCGCGTCGCTCAGCGGCGAGACGATCGCGGATTGGTCGCCGCGGCAGGCGCGGGCGAACGCGGCCTGTTCGTGAATGTAGGAGTCCTCGTAGCCGGCGATACCGAATGGGAGGCTGCCGAGCGGCAGGCGGAAGATCGCGTCCCTCCAGTTGTAAGCCGCGCCGCCCTCGTCGCCGAGGGCTTTGACGACGAACGTCCATGGCTGGCTTGTGTCGTCATCGACGGCGAACGACGCGAAGCATGTGAGGGTGAGGCCGGAGGGGTATTCCCAGGTCATCCATGCCTGGTCCTCGGCGGTGTGGACGGCCCAGCCGGGCTCGGCGCGGCCGGCGTGCACCCTGACAGGCGCGCCGAGCATGGCCAGGCCCAGGTAGGTGTGGTGGATCATCACGTCGCCGAGCACGCCCCCGTAGTGGCGGGCGACGTCCTCGGGGTGTCGGATGAGGTAGGTGATCCATGCGGCACGGATCCGGCCGAGGTCACCGCCGGCGACCAGGCGCCGTAGCTGGGTGAACTCGGGCTGGTAGGCGTAATTATGGCCGGGCATGCACAGGGTCCCGGTGGCCTCGGCAGCCTTGTTCAGCTCGTCAAGCTCGCCGATGGTGGCGACTGGTTTCTCGACCAGCACAGGCTTGTCGGCGGCGATCGACGCCAGCGCCGCACTGGCGTGTGTCTCTACTGGCGACAGGACGAGAAGCGCGTCCACTCTGGAGTCGGCGAGTGCGGCGTCGATGCTGGGGAACCGGGCGCACTCCCACATGTTGGTGCGGCGGTCGGCCAGGTCATCACGTGGCTCGACGATTCCGATCAGGTTGAGGTGCCCGCCGGCCCGGCAGGCGCGGTAGTGCAGTTCGGCGACCATGCCGGCGCCGATGAACGCCACGCCCACCGGTGCCTCAGTTACTCTCGTCACTTCTTCTCCAGCGGTGATTGCCCGATACGGCTGTGGCACGTGGTGTCACATAACGGCGCCGAGCTGCCACGGCACGAACTCCTCGTCACCGAAGTCCTGCGCCTCGCTCTTAGTAGGCCTGCCGGACGCCACGTCGATCAGCTCGGTGAAGATGCGGGCGCCCAGCTCAGCGACCGGGGTGCCGGCCAGGATCACGCCGCAGTCGATGTCCATGTCGTCGGGCATCCGCTGGTACAGGCCGCTGCTCGTCGCGAGCTTAAGGCTGGGCACCGGCTTGCAGCCGAACACCGACCCGCGGCCGGTGGTGAAGCACACCAGGTTCGCGCCGCCAGCGACGATTCCGGTCACGCTCACCGGGTCGTAGCCGGGGGTGTCCATGAAGATCAGACCCCGCTCGACAGGCCGCTCGGCGTAGCCGACCACCTGCCGCAGCGCGGTGGTGCCGCCTTTCGCGACGGCGCCCAGGGACTTCTCCAGGATGGTGGTCAGCCCGCCGTCCTTGTTGCCCGGCGAGGGGTTGTTGTCCATGCTGCCACCGTGCATCGCGGTGTAGGCCTGCCACCAAGTGATCGTGTCCGCCAGCGCGGCGGCCACCGCAGGGGTCGCGGCCCGGCTCGCTAGCAGGTGCTCGGCTCCGTAGATCTCGGGAGTCTCGGCAAGAATGCCGGTGCCGCCGTGCGCGACGAGCAGATCCACCGCCGCGCCGAGGGCGGGGTTGGCGGTCAGCCCCGAGTAGCCATCCGATCCGCCGCACTGGGTGCCGAGTACCAGCTCCGACACTGGGCACTCTGTCCGCCGGGCGCTGCCGACATCCGGCAGCATGGCACGGATCTGGGATACGCCGTCGCGGACCGCGGCGGCGCTGCCGCCGAGTTCCTGGATCGTTCCGGTGACAACAGGCATGTCGGCACGCTCCGTCAGCTGGCTCGTGAGTGCCCGGACCTGGTTGTCCTCACAGCCCAGGCCCAGAACGAGAACCCCGCCGATGTTCGGATGGTCCAAATACCCGGTCAGGGTCCGGCGCAGCACCGCCATGCCCGCGCCGTCGGGCTGCATCCCGCACCCCGTCGAATGCGTGAGCGCGATGACCCCGTCTACGTCCGGGTAGTCATCAAGCTCTCCCGAGCCGGTGAGCTGCCGGGCGATCCTCTTCGACACCGTCGCCGAGCAGTTCACGGTCGACACGACCGCCACGTAGTTCCTGGTCCCGGCCCGACCGTCTGCCCGTCGGTAGCCAGCGAAGGTGAGCGTCCGCGCGGGTGCCGCAGTTCCGGCGGCGGGTCCGCTGACGGGCTCCGCGTGACCGGCGGGGCGGGCGAATTCACCGAAGACCAGGTTCTGGACGTGCACGTGATCGCCCACCTCGATCGGCGTGGACGCGAACCCGATTACCTGGCCATACTTGCGCACCGGCTGTCCAGCGTCGAGTGCACGCAGGGCGACTTTGTGCCCGGCTGGGATCGGGCTGGTGGTGCGCAGACGGCCCACAGGAGTGTCAGCGTCGTGACCGGCCGGCAGGGCGGCGACCGCGACGGCGACGTCATCGGTCGGGTGCAGGACGAGCAGGTGCGGTGTATGGCTACTGATGGTCATCGGGGCTTCCCCCATCTGGCGCGGGCCTGCGGGTCGATGGCGGTGCTGGCGCCGACCGTTTCCGGGAGGGTTACCTGCCCGCCGGTGACGGCAACCGGCTCGCTGTACGCCTCCAGCGCCCACGGCAGGTACTCGATCATGGCCGGCTGATCCGCGCCGATGCCGGCGACCAGGTGCTGGTGTACTTGCATCATGTCGCCTGCGTGCGGAACGACCCACCGGCCGGACGCCTGCGCATGGTGGGCAATCCGCAGCCATTCGGTGATCCCGCCGACCCGGGTGACGTCGACCTGCACGATGTCGACCGCGTCGGCGCGCAGGAACGCGTCGAACTGCTCCAGGTTGTAGACGTTCTCACCCAGAGCGACCGGCACCTTGCTGTACCGGGCGAGCGCCGCGTGCCCGGCAATGTCGTCGGGGTGCAGCGGTTCCTCGATCCACACAACGTCCAGGTCAGCCAGCGCCGCGCTCATCCGCCGCGCGGTCACCAGGTCCCACCGCTGGTTGACATCGACCATCAGCTGCGTGCCGGCCGGCAGCGCGGCCCTGACCTTCCGCACCCGGTCGAGATCCGCGACGGGGTCACGGGCACCGACTTTCATCTTCACCTTGGTCCATCCCGCGCCGGTCATGGCGGTCATGTCATTAACAAGTTCCTCGGTGCTGAAGTTCAGCCAGCCGCCGTCGGTGTTGTACGTGCACAGCTCCGGATGCCGGCCGCCCAGCAGCTTCCACAGCGGCAGCTCGGCACGGCGCGCGGCCAGGTCCCACAATGCGATGTCGACCATGCCCAGCGCCATGTGCGCGACGCCGGCGCGGCCGACCCAGTGCAGCTGCGACCAGTACACCTCCGACCACAGGCGGCCGATCTCGCCTGGGTCACGGCCGAGGATCAACGGGGCGATGTAGGTGTCGATCGCATCCAGCAGCAGGCCCTCGCCCGCCCATACGCCGGAGATTCCGGTCCCGGTCACCCCGTCGCTGTCACGGACCTCGACCACTGGCACGTGCCAGTGGGTGCGGTGGTAGATCGCGTCCGCGACGGGCCGCCGCAGCGGTATCCGCAGCACGTACGTCCGCACATCGTCAATCTGTGTCATTGCTGCCCCGCATCTGAGCATCGATCGCGGTACCGACCGTGATCACCGTGTTGTGCAGTCGGCCGAGTCCCCAGGCGCTCACGGTGACACCGTCGCCTTCACGCAGCGAGATGCTGGCAGGCGGGACCAGACTGGTGCCGGTCAGCAAAACCACGCCCTGCGGGAACGAGTGGGCGGCAAACAGCCAGCTGAGGAGTTCCGCTGGCGTCCGCCGCATCTCTGCCAGGCCCATCGTGTCCCGGTAGAGGAGCTGGCTGCCCCGCGTGATCGACAGCTCGATCTGCAGCTCGCGCCAAGCTGGCGCGGCGCCGACCGGCACCAGGCACGGGCCGACGCCGCAGCTGCGGTCATACACCTTGGCCTGTGGCAGGTACAGCGGGTTCGCGCCCTCGATACTGCGCGAGGACATGTCGTTGCCCAGTACCAGGGCGTGCACCTTGCCGTCCCGGCCGGCAACGACGCCTAGCTCGGGCTCCGGGACGTTCCAGTCCGAGTCGGCGCGGATCCCGAGCCGGCCGCCGGTGCCGACCGCGGCGCCTGCCGCCGCCTTCGCAAACAGCTCCGGCCGGTCCGCCGTGTACACGCGGTCGTAGACATCCCCGCCGTCTGCGGCTTCCTCTCGGCGCGCCTCACGGCTGCGCGGGAATGTCACCCCGGCCGCCCACACTGGCTGGGCGTCCAGTGGGACCAGCACCACAGCGTCGGCCGGCACCACTCCTGTGCCCGTCAGCCGGTCCAGCCGCTCCAGCGGCCGATCCGGATCGGCCAGCAATGACGCCACCGTTAGCGACGGATCCAGCAACTCGCTCGGGCCGTCATCGACTGGCCCGCGGGCGAGCCGCACCGCCCCGGCGGCGCGCACGCGCCACAGTGCCGTGCTCATGCCGGCCCTATGGTCGTGGTCTGGGTGGTGGAGTAAAACTGCATGGCGGCGCTGCCCCGCTCCCTTGGCCCGAAGCTGGAGTCCTTGTCCCCGCCGAACGGCGCCCAGTAATCCACACCGGTAGTCGGCGCGTTCACCTTCACCATCCCAGACCGCACGTCCTGACGGAATCTAACGGCAATCGTTTGCCCAAAATCTATGCGAGGGCTTTAGGGTCGGTCAAGAGCTGGCTCCCGAATCCCAGTTCAGGCTGGAAACGGGCCAGGCCGGACGGTGGCAGCTGCACGGCAACCGAGTGCCGGATTGTGGCATAGTACTGAGGTAGACGGGCTCACGGCCGACCATCAAGACGCGGCCTCGACTGTCGGGGGAGACATGACCGACCGGCATCCCGCGCGGCCCACGCTGCGCGACGTGGCGAAGCTGGCTGGCGTGCATCCGGCGACCGCGTCCCGGGCCCTGAGCGGGGCACGCCGGGTGAATCCCGAGTTTGCGCGAGCGGTTCAGCAGGCCGCGGAGTCGCTCAACTACTCGGTCAACCCGATCGGCAGGGCGCTGAAGCAGCGCGCCACCGGCACCGTCGGCATGGTCGTGCCGGACATCGAGAACCCTTTTTTCCCCGCGATGGTGCGGGCCATCGAGGCCGCCCTCGCTACGGAGGATCTCGGGCTGTTCCTGTGCGACGCGGACGACTCGGCCCGCGTTGAGGCAGCGCGCGTCGAGGCGCTGCTGCGGCGGCAGATCGACGGCCTGATCATCAGCCCGGTTCACGCGGAGCTGAGCAGGCCCGCCATCCTGGCCGCCTGCGGGCAAGTGCCGGTGATCCAGGTAGATCGCGTGCTCGACGCCCCGACTGACGTCGTAGCCGTCGACCAGGCGAAGATCATCGCGATGATGGTCGAGCACATGCGATCGACTGGCCGGGCCCAGCTAGCCTTCGTTACGTCCGGAGAGCCGATCTCGCCGATGACGGAGCGGCTGGCGTCCTATCGGCGGTCCGTCGGCCGGGAGTATGGCGGGGACCGCATCTACGCCGGCGAGCTGTCCGTTGACTGGGGGATTAAGGCCGCTGCCGCGATGCTCGCCGGGCGGGCACCTCTTCCGGACGGCGTCGTCTGTGCGAACGACCTGATAGCCATCGGCGTCATGCGGGCATTGCGGGCCGCCGGAGTGCGCGTCCCGCACGACGTGGCGGTAGCGGGCGTCGATGACACGCCACTCGCGCAGGTCACCGAGCCTGCGCTGACCTCGGTACGGCAGCCTGTCGGCCAGCTCGGCGACGAGGTGGTAAGAATGCTGCTCATCCGTCGGCGCATACCCGACCTGGCCCCGCGGCGGCTGGTCCTGTCGCCCGAACTGGTGGTCAGGGGGTCCACTGCCGTTGACTGACGTCAGGCGAGCGCCCGGCAGCCGTCCGCGAGCCGGGTCCGATGTCTAGGAGGTTGCGACCGATGCCGAGGATTGCGTTCACCCTGCTGCTGGAGCCAGAGAACCTCGCTGAGTACTCCCGCCGCCACGACGAGTTGTGGCCGGAACTCAGGGCAGCGATACGCGACCAGGGCGGCTCGAACTTCTCGATCTTCTACGACGATCAGACCCAGCGAGTGTTCTGCTACCTGGAAGTGGAGGACGAGGATCGCTGGGCGGCCGGTGCCGGGTCGGAGATCACCCGGCGCTGGTGGCGCTACATGAGCGACCTGATGCCCACGAACGCGGACCTCAGCCCGATCGCGCACGATCTCGCGGAGGTCTTCCACCAGGACTAGTGCCCCGGCGCCAGTTCGTCACCTTGTCGGGTGAGGTGGAGAAAGGGCTCGGCTGCGCACGCAGGCGCGGATGTTGCGGCAACGGCGCGGCGCCCGTCCGGACGAGGGGAGGGGCGGCGCCGGTTCGCTGCTTGGGCAATGCGGCGTTCTGCGACAGCAGGTTGATGGGATGCGCAGCCGCTTATGGCCGCAGGGAGATCGTCGACTCGGAGTTCACCGTCCTCACATGCACGTCGGCCTCTGTCCCAGGGGACGTTCTCGGCGCTAAAGGAGCGACGGCGGCGAGAACCGTCAGCTCACCGGGACCTGGTGCTGGCGGACAGGATGCTGGCGGGCCGGGCGCCGCCGCGCCGCGTGCGGGCTGCCGGGGTAGGGGTGCGGTGGCTGGCGGGGCCTGGCTGCGGTGCAGGTCGCGTTTGCGGGCGCGGGTGGTGGTGTCGCGGGTGATGAGCTCGGGCTGGAAGACGACTTCCTGGTGGGCGTGGCCGGTGTCGTGGCGGGCCTCGTCCAGGAGCAGCTGGGCGGCGGTGCGGCCGAGCTCGATCTTGGGCTGGCTGACGGTGGTCAGCGGCAGCGCGCTTTGCCGGGCAAGCTCGATGTCGTCGTAGCCGACCACGGAGATCTCCTCGGGGACCTTGATGCCCTGGCTGACCAGCCCGGCGACCAGGCCCAGGGCGACCAGGTCGTTGCCGCAGATCACCCCGGTCACCGCCGGGTAGTTGGCGGTCAGGACCCGGCTGGCGTCGCGGCCCTCGGCGGCGGTGCCGAACGCGCCCAGTTCCAGCACCGGGCAGTCCGCCTCCGCCAGCCCGCCGCGGGCCAGCGCCTGGCGGACCCCGGCCAGCCGGTCGGCGTACTGCTGGATCGCCAGCGACGCGCTGACGAACAGCAGGCTGCGGTGCCCGAGCGCGAGCAGGTGCTCGGCGGCCAGCGACCCGCCGCCGGCGTCGTCGACCCGCACCGAGCAGTAACCGCGGCGGCGCCGCTCCAGCAGCACCACGCTGGTGCCCCGCTCCCGCAGCGTGTCCAGCACCTCAGCGTTCTCATCGACGGGGCTGATCAGCACCCCCGCGACCCGCTGCTCCTCCAGCACCTCCAGGTAGCCCCGCTCCTGCGCCGCATCCTCATCGGAGTTACACAAGATCAGCAGGTGCCCGCTCTCCCGCGCCGCGTCCTCCACCCCCCGCGCCAGCTCAGTGAAATACGGATTACGCACATCCAGCACCAGCAGAACAAGGGTCCGCGCCCTCCTAGCCCCTGCATGTCGCACTTGAGTGTCGCCCTCCGCCCAAGCTTCACCGGCCGGCGTCTTAGCCACCGGAATGGATTCCAGGCCCGTTTTAGCCCTTCCAGTCGTCCAAAGTCAAGGGCTGCGCCAATTTGGCCTACGGAAAGGCCGTGCTCGTGCGTATTTCAGCGACTTAAGCCCGACATAATCGCGGGCTGTTTGACCCCGCGCAGTTGTCATGTCACGCTGGCACCGATTCCAGCGGCATCGAGTACCAAGGCGAGGAGGCTCGGATGGCGTCGGACGCGGCGGACGTCGCGTGGCTCGGCCCGCGAATCCCTGCCGCGCAGGCCGGCGCCGACCTCCGGCGTCCACATCCAGGCGATCGAGACAGTCCCTGTCCGCGCTCCGCTCGCGCGCGAGTTTCGCGGCAGTTACTACCGGATGACCCACCGCGCGACGCTCGTCGTCCGGGTGCTGACGGACGCCGGCGTCGTCGGCGAGGCCTACGTCGGCGACGAGGATGCCGCTGCCAGGCAGATTGACCGGGTCCTGCACGATGAAATCGCTCCCAGCGTGACGGGCATGGATGTACTGGCGACTGAGCTGTGCTGGCAGGCCGCGTATCCAGCGACCTTCGACATTCTGCGAGATCGCCGCATCGGGCTCGTCGCCCTCGCAGCGCTGGACAGCGCCGTCTGGGATGCCGTCGGCAAGGTCCTCGGCCAGCCGCTGTGGCGGCTTTGGGGTGGCGCGCGCAGCCGCATACCGATGACCGCGATCGGCGGCTACTACGGCGAGCCGCTCGGACCGATCGAGGACGAGGTCGCCTACTATCGCGACACACTCGGCCTGGCAGGCATGAAGTTCAAGGTGGGCGGGCGGTCCCCGATCGTAGACGCCGAGCGGGTTCACCGGGCGCGCGCTGCCGCTGGCCCTGACTTCGTCCTATGCATCGACGCCAACCAGGGGTACACGCTTCCGGACGCGATCGACCTAGCGCGCAGGCTCGAAGGCGCGAGAATCCGCTGGTTTGAGGAACCAGTCCAGTGGCACAACGACCGCCGCGCGCTCCGCGATGTCCGCTACGTCGGGGGCATCCCCGTCTGCGCGGGACAGAGCGAGCTGTCCTCGAGTGGGTGCCGCGACCTAATGGAGGCTGGCGCGATAGACGTCTGCAACTTCGACGCCTCCTGGTCCGGCGGGCCAACAGCGTGGCGACGAACGGCGGCCATCGCCGCCAGCTATGGCGTGCAGATGGGCCATCACGAGGAGCCGCAGGTGAGCACGCATCTACTCGCCAGCATTCCGCACGGCACCTACGCTGAGTGCTTTCACCCGGACCGCGACCCGTTCTGGTGGGCCCTCATCACGAATCGGCCGGAACTTGAGAACGGCGAGCTGGCGCTGTCGGACCGCCCTGGCTTCGGATGGGACCTGGACTGGGACTACATCGAGCGCCATAGGCTTGACGCGTGACAATGCGTGACGACGGCCTCAAAGGCGCCCGCGTTCTCGTCACGGGCGCAGCCGGCGGCATTGGCGCGGCTGCCGTGGCTGCCTTCGTCGAGGCCGGCGCGCTGGTCGCCGTCTCCGACCTCAGCCCGCTGCCAGACACCTACGGCGTGCACGCGGGGTTCGCTGTCGACCTGCGGGACCCGTCCGGTTGCGAATCCCTGATCCGCGACTGCGCCGATGCTCTGGGTGGTCTCGACGTTGTCGCACACATGGCCGGAGTGCTGCGGCGCCGCGCCAGCATGGGCGACGTAACCGAAGCCGACTGGGACCTGCAGCATGACGTTAACCTGAAGGCATCGTTCTTCCTGCTCCGGGGCGCAGCCGAGGTGATGACGCGCCAGGGAACTGGCGGCCGGCTCGTCGCCGCGACATCGCAGGGCTGGTGGACCGGCGGCTCCGCCGGCTCGGCTGTGTACGCAGCGAGCAAGGGCGGGCTCGTCTCGCTATGCCGCGGCCTGGCCCGTAGCTACGGGCCCGCGGGGATCACGGTGAACACGGTCGCGCCCGGCGCCATCGATACCCCGATGCTCGCGCCTGGCCTCACGGGCGAGGCCCTCGAGGCGATCGTCGCGGCGACGCCGCTGGGGCGGCTCGGCACCCCTGACGAGGTCGCCGCTGCGGTGCTGTTCCTCGCCTCATCGCGCGCCTCTTTCATCACGGCCGCAACGCTGAACGTCAGCGGCGGATGGCTGACGTACTGACATGGGGACTCCAGCCGGATCGACACGAGACGCTGCTGCAACGTGGAGGTCCTAATGCGTTTGTCCTGCGCCGACTACACCTGGCCGTTGCTGCCGCACTCGGCCGCGCTCGATCTGGTCCGTGCGCTGGGCTGCGAGGCCGTCGATATCGGTTTCATGTCACTGCGCTCGCATGTGCGTCCGGAGCTTGCCCATGACTGTCTCGCCGCCACGGCGGGGGCTGTCCGCGAGCGGGTCGAGTCCCGCGGGCTGGCAGTTGCCGATGTGTTCGCCATCCCGTACACCGACTTCGAGACGATGGCGGCGAACAACCCCGATGCCGAGGACCAGGCGCGGTCCCTGGAGTTCTTCGCCGACGCTGTCGAGTTTGCCGGCGCGGCGGGCTCGCCCGGTATCACGACGCTTCCCGGCGTGCTCTTCGAGGGCGACTCGTTCGCCGGCGCGCTCGCACGCTCTACGGAAGGGCTGCGGCGCCGGGTCGAGCTCGCTGCGGCGCGCGGGCTTGCCACCTCCGTCGAGCCGCACACCGGCTCGCTGATCGACACTCCGGACAAGACGCTGCAGCTGCTGGAGGCGGTGCCCGGCTTGCAGATCACGCTGGACTACGGGCATTACATTTATGGCGGCATCGCGCAGCACGAGATCGATCCCCTGCTGCCGCGGGCGCGCCATCTCCAGTGCCGTCCGGCGCGACCAGGCGAACTCCAGGTGACGGTGGCCGAGGACGTCATCGACTGGGGGCTCGTGGCGGCCGCCCTCAACGAGCAGGGGTACGACGGCTATCTCGCGCTTGAATACACGTGGCAGGAATGGCTGGGCTGCAACCGCGTCGACACTGTCGGCGAATCGGCGCTTCTGCGCGACCTGCTCCGGGCAGCCGATGATGCCAGCCGCGCGAAGGCAGCGCCGCAATGAGCGCGGCCGCTGCCGGAAGGCGGGTGACGGCCACGACCACCCCGACGGACAGCGCCGGGATGCGGCACGTCGCCGACCGCGCTGGCGTCGCGATGTCGTCGGTCTCCCGGGTGCTCTCCGGCCACCCCGATGTCAGCCCTGGCATGCGCGACAAGGTCATGGCCGCGGTCAATGAACTCGGCTACGAGCCCAACATGCTCGCGCAAATGCTGCGGCGCGGCGCGACGCAGACGATCGGGTTCGTCGTGGGCGACATCTCGAACCCGCTGCTCGCGCAGATCGCGCTCGGCGCCGAAGTAGGCTTGCGGGCCGCGGGCTACGCCATGCTGCTGACGAACTCGGTGAACGACGCGAAGCTCGACGCAACGCACATCCGGCTGCTGCAGCAGCGCCGCGTCGACGGCCTGCTGTTGTCCGTCGCCGACGAGACGTGCGAGGAGACGATCGAGGCACTCGGCCGCAGCACGACCCCGTACGTCCTGATCGACCGGGACCTGTCAACGGGCGAGGCGCCGAGCGCGGTGCTGTCCGATCACCGCTCAGGCATCACGCGCGCGGTCGCTCGGCTTGCCGGCCTGGGACATCAGCGGATCGCGCTGGTCGCCGGCTCTCCGCACGTACGCCCGACCCGGGAGCGCATCAACGCGCTGGAAGAGGCGGTCGAGTGCCATCCGGGCGTGATTGCTCAGGTGCGCCCGGGGGCGTTCACCGAGGCCCACGGCACGGCCGCGACGCGCGAGCTCCTGACCGGCCGGCGCCCGCCGACCGCGATCATCGCGGGCGGCAATCAGATTCTGGTCGGTGTGATAGCCGAGCTCGCCGCGCGCAAGCTCGGCATCCCTGCCGACATTTCGCTCGTCACCTGCGACGACGTGCCGCTCGCCAAGTTCTTCACTCCGACGCTGGCAATGATCAGCCGCGATCCATACGAGATGGGCTCGGTCGCTGCCCGGCTGCTGCTCGATCGCCTCGGCGGCGACCCGGCCCGGACGGTCACGCTGCCGACCAGCTTCGTCGCGGCCGGGAGCTGCGCTCCGCCTCGCGGCTGACCAGTGCACGACGAACAGGAGACCAGCATGACCATCGCGGCAGCCAACCCGTGCCTTCAAGCGGAATTGCTGGACATGCAGCGCCGCATGCACGAGATCCGGGTCTTCGAGGACATCGTGCAGGACTGGTTCACCCGCGCGCTCGTGCGCGGCAGCACGCATCTCTGCCAGGGACAGGAGGCAGTCGCAGTCGGCGTCACCTCAGCGCTCCAGCCCGGCGACACCACCACCTGCACCTACCGAGGGCACGGCGCCGTGCTGGCACAGGGCGCCCCGCTCGACCGGGCGTTCGCCGAGATCCTCGGCAAGGCGAACGGCCTGTGCGGCGGCAAGGGCGGCTCGATGCACCTGACCGACCTGGCCGTCGGCGCGCTCGGCTCATTCGCCATCGTCGGCGCTCACCTGCCCGTCAGCGCCGGGGCCGGCTGGGCGGCTCAGCTTCTGGGAACCGGTGCCGTAAGTGCCGCGTTTCTCGGCGACGGCGCCACAAACATCGGCGCCTTCCACGAAACGCTGAATCTGGCCGGCGTGTGGAAGCTCCCGGTCGTGTTTGTCATCGAGAACAACCTGTACGGCGAGTACTCGCCGATCGCGCTGACGACCGCGAACACCAACCTGACGGAGCGTGCATCCGGTTACGCGATGCCCGGTATCCGCTTCGACGGGAACGACGCCGTGGTGGTCGCCGAGGTGGCTCGCGCAGCTGTCGGCCGGGCGCGGGCCGGCGACGGGCCGACGCTGCTGGAGGCCATGACCTACCGGCAGTCGGGTCACTCACGGTCAGATCCGGCGACGTACCGGCCCGCGGGAGAACTCCAGGCGTGGCTGGCCCGTGATCCGCTGCTGGTTGCCGACCAGAGGCTGCGCGATCTCGGCGTGCGGGACACCGAGCTCCAGGCCATCCGGTCCGGCGCGGCGGCCACCGTACGGGCGGCGGCCGACCGTGCGCTGTCCTGGCCCGATCCGGCACCGGATGCGCGCTTCGACGACGTATGGAGCAGCCCATGACGTCAGCGACCGCGGCCCCGCAGCTCATGGATATCAGCTACCGGAAGGTGATAGCCCGTGCACTGGCAGACGAACTCGACGCCGACCCGACGGTCGTCTTCCTCGGCGAGGATGTCGGGACGGCGGGCGGCGCGTTCAAGACGACGGAAGGCCTGAAGGCACGATTCGGCGACCGGGTCCGTGACACCCCCATCTCCGAGCAGGCGATCGTAGGCGCTGCCGTCGGCGCGGCGCTGATGGGACTGCGACCCGTCGCGGAGATCATGTTCGCCGACTTCGCCGGCGTGTGCTTCGATCAGATCGTCAATACGCTGGCCAAGTATCGCTATACCAGTGGCGGGCAGGCCCGTGTCCCGGTGACGATCCGGATGGCCAACGGCGCGGGTGCCGGATTCGGACCGCAACACTCGCAGGCAGCTGAGAACTGGTTCCTCAACGTGCCTGGCCTCAAGATCGTGGTCCCGGGAACGGTCGAGGACTTGTACGGCCTGCTCCGCGCCGCCATCAGGGACGACGACCCCGTCCTCGTTTTCGAGCACAAGAATCTCTTCTCGCTCAAGGGCCAGGTGCCCGCCGAGCCGGACGACCGCTACGTCGTGCCGATCGGTGTCGCCGATGTCGTCCGGACCGGATCCGACGTCACCGTCGTCGCCACCCAGCAGATGCGGCACCGCGCGGTGGAGGCGGCCGACGATCTGGCGGCCCGAGGCATGTCCGTCGAGGTCATCGACCCGCGCACGCTGGTGCCGTTTGACCTGGAGACGGTGATCAGGTCACTGGAGAAGACGTCGCGACTCGTCGTGGTGCAGGAGGGGCCGCCCGACGGAGGCTGGGCTGCCACGCTGCTGGCCGCGATCTGCACGCGGTACTTCGAGATTCTGGACGCTCCTCCTGCCCTGATCGCCAGCGACGCGACTCCGGTGCCCTACTCGGCTGCGCTGGAGGATGCGTGGCTGCCTGATTCGTTGCAGATCATCGCCGCGGTCGAGCGGCTCGTCCGGTACTAGACCCCGCAGCTAGCTGCGATGATCAACCCGGTAGCGATCCAGAACGTCCGGCGCGACAGCGATGCCGAGACCGGGTCCGCTGGGAGGAGTGAAGTAACCGCCGGCTGGCAGCACCGGCGCGCGCGCCAGCTCGTGCTGCATCGGGTTGCGAATCGGCTTGATCTCCACCTGATGGCAATGCGGCGAGGCAAATGAGAGTGCCAGGCTGGCGGCCGAGACAACTGCGCTCGACCACGCGTGTGCGTTGATTTCTCGTCCGGCCGTGCGGACGTGCGCGGCCGCAGCGAGCCAGCCGGTGATGCCTTCGCAGCGGCCCGGGTCGACCCCGACGACGTCGACCGTGCCGGTCGCGAGGATGCGCTCCACGCCGCGCGGCGTCCACTCCCGCTCGCCGTACGCGATCTTCGTGCCGACCTTGCTGCGCAGCTCGGCATACCCGTCCGGATCGTCGGCGCCGAGTGGCTCTTCGATCCAGGCGATGCCGAACTCTTCGAATGCCAGCGTTCGCCGGATCGCGGTGCGCACGTCCCAGCTGACTGCTGCACCCAGGTCGATCATGATCGCCTTGTCCGGTCCGAGCTCCCGTCGCAGGGCCGCCACGAAGGCCACATCGCGGTCGGCGTCGAATCCGAGGCCGGCATCGCCGCGCTTGCCGAATCCGACCTTGATGCCGATGGCGCCGTAGTCCTCGACCCAGCCCGCCATCGTCTCGGCCATGGCGTCGAGGTCACGGAGCGCGGCGTGACAACTGACCAGCGCAGGCAGCCGATCGTGGATCCGGCCGCCGATAAGGTCGAGGACGCTCAGGCCTGCCGCCTGGCCTGCGAGATCCCACATCGCGATGTCCAGCGCCGAGATGGCGAACGCCGCGATTCCACCGTTCCCGTACCACCAGGTATGAGTCTTCAGCGCCTGATTCACCAGGGCGTGCTCCATCGGATCCTGGCCGAGCACGAGTGGTGCCAGCCCGTCGACAAGCGTGGCGGTCGCCAGGGTCGCCTCGGGCCACATGGTGACCGCCTCACCCCAGCCCACCTGACCGTCGTCGGTCACCATCCGGACGAGCAGGAGATGACGGGTTGCACCGTCGTCGTTGGGCTCAGGGTAGGCGACGGGCACAGCGTCGATACCGGCGATCTTCATGACAAGGTCTCAAAGGCGCCGCTGGCGAAACTGCGGTACGCGAGTTCCAGCGCCTCGACAGTGCGTGCGCCGAGCTCGCCCGGAGCCGGGTTGCCCGACCTGCGGCCCAGGGCGAGATCGACGAGGCACTTCGCTGGGCGCCTGCCGTCGTATGCCCCCTCGCCGGGCCGGATGTCCAGGTCCTGCTGGCCGGTATCTGGCCGGAACACCGAGACGCGCTCGCGGAAGACGTCGACGAGGAGCTGGCCCTCGGTGCCGATCGCTTCGACCGCGAGGTGGTGCTTGTTGCCGTCCGCGCCGACGTACGACGAAGCGCCGCCCACACTGCAGATCCCGCCGCCCTCCAGCGACAGGCAGATGGCATCGTGCAACTCCACCGGCGCGCTGAGCGGCGCGGACATCAGTGCAAAGGCGCCGCGCGCCCGGGCGCCGGTCAGCCCGAATGCCAGCGCGAGAGCGTGTGACAGCTGAGCCTGACCGTAGCCGCCTCCGGACACGGCCGCATCTGTCCATGTCGCCGTCTCCGGGATGGTGTCAGCGCTGGCATCAGGGTAAGCCCCGGTGCCGGAAAGTACCTCGCGGGCCTGCGAGGACATCGTCACGGACATGTGCTCCACCGCGCCGATGCCGCCCGTCGCGAGCAACGCGCAGGCCCGCTCGACCATCGGCGCGCAATTCCATCCGAACGACAGCAGCAAGTGCCGGTCCAGCCGCGCCGCCGTGTCGACCACCTTCCATGCCTCGCTGCTGGCCAGCGTGAACGGCTTCTCGCAAAGGACGTGCGCGCCCGCGCTCAGCGCCGCCGATGCGTGCTCGTAGTGCAAGGCTGTCGGACTCGCTACCACCACGATGTCGACGCCCGCGTCGAGCACATCACGGTAGTCCTCGCTCGCGACGCGGAAGCCGAACCGCTCCTTGATGCGCGCGAGCGCATCGCCTCCGCGCCGGCAGACGCCGACGAACTCGAGGTCTTCGGACAGCGCGGTGAGCGCCGGAAGGTGCGCGGCAACCGCCCACGAGCCCGCACCGATCACGCCCAGGCGGAGCCTAGCCATCGTCACGTCTCCTGCGTACTCGGCCGCTCACTGGGACGCACCGAAGCTGGTTGCCGGGGGAGGGGTGCGGTGGCTGGCGGGGCCTGGCTGCGGTGCAGGTCGCGTTTGCGGGCGCGGGTGGTGGTGTCGCGGGTGATGAGCTCGGGCTGGAAGACGACTTCCTGGTGGGCGTGGCCGGTGTCGTGGCGGGCCTCGTCCAGGAGCAGCTGGGCGGCGGTGCGGCCGAGCTCGATCTTGGGCTGGCTGACGGTGGTCAGCGGCAGCGCGCTTTGCCGGGCAAGCTCGATGTCGTCGTAGCCGACCACGGAGATCTCCTCGGGGACCTTGATGCCCTGGCTGACCAGCCCGGCGACCAGGCCCAGGGCGACCAGGTCGTTGCCGCAGATCACCCCGGTCACCGCCGGGTAGTTGGCGGTCAGGACCCGGCTGGCGTCGCGGCCCTCGGCGGCGGTGCCGAACGCGCCCAGTTCCAGCACCGGGCAGTCCGCCTCCGCCAGCCCGCCGCGGGCCAGCGCCTGGCGGACCCCGGCCAGCCGGTCGGCGTACTGCTGGATCGCCAGCGACGCGCTGACGAACAGCAGGCTGCGGTGCCCGAGCGCGAGCAGGTGCTCGGCGGCCAGCGACCCGCCGCCGGCGTCGTCGACCCGCACCGAGCAGTAACCGCGGCGGCGCCGCTCCAGCAGCACCACGCTGGTGCCCCGCTCCCGCAGCGTGTCCAGCACCTCAGCGTTCTCATCGACCGGGCTGATCAGCACCCCCGCGACCCGCTGCTCCTCCAGCACCTCCAGGTAGCCCCGCTCCTGCGCCGCATCCTCATCGGAGTTACACAAGATCAGCAGGTGCCCGCTCTCCCGCGCCGCGTCCTCCACCCCCCGCGCCAGCTCAGTGAAATACGGATTACGCACATCCAGCACCACCAGGCCGATGGTGCGGGCCCGGCCGCCCCGCATGAGGGCCGCCCCCGCGTGCCGTACGAACCCGAGCGCCTCGATGGCCTCGTGCACCCGCTGACGCGTTTCGGGGGCCACTGAGTTGGGACGGTTCAATACATTGCTCACTGTGCCCACGCTGACGTCAGCAGCTACCGCGACCTCGCGGATCGTCACCGCCTGGCCGCTAGGCCAGCGGCCACGGCCCGTCTGGCCGTTACCGGATCGCGCCATTTAAATCTCCTGGTAACCATTGACTCGCGTCGAGAGACGAGATTAGCATCCCGAGCATTGAAACAGTACAACCGGTTTCAAGAAAATATCCGGCGCACCCGGTGGCTGGTTAACCGACCCCAGCTGCGCCCCGATCGCGTCGAGGAGCGTCCACATGCTCAGAGTCCGCCGCCGGGCCGCACTGTTGTGCGCACTGGCTGCCGCAGCGAGCGTCGCTGCCTGTTCGTCCGGTCCGGTAACAACGTCAGGTTCCGGTTCTGGCTCCAATTCCATCACCGTAGCCGCCAGTCTCGCCGGCCAGCGGTACACCGCGGCCGAGGTTGCTGCGGCATCAGGCTCCTATGCCGTGAAGCCGCTGTTCGCGGTCCCGAAGAAGCTACCGAAGAAGTACCGGATCGTGTTCCTGAACAACGGCAAGAGCAACGCGTTCTTTGCCACCTGGTCGAAGTCGATGTACGCCGCGGCCAAATTCTACGGCGTATCTTTCCAGGACATCGACCTGAACTTCCTCTACGAGAATGAGCTGTCCGATCTGCGGCAGCTGGCCGCGACTCAGACACCCGATGTGGTTGGCGCGGAGGTCATGAACACCGCCGTCGACAACCAGATCAAGCTGTACCACGCCAAACTGGTCATGATCGACGGCAGCTTCGGCAACGCGCCCAACTACGGAGTGCCTGACGCTCAGGTCGGCCAACTAGCCATCCAGGTTCTCACCCCGTATTACCGGCAGAAGATGGCGGGCGCCTGGAAGGGCAAGAAGGTTGACGTCGTCGGCATGACCGCGCCGACCTGCAGCCCCTGCGACGCGCGGGTGCAGGCTGGGTTCGCACTTGCCGAATCGACGCTCGGCATCCCGAAGGCGAACACGTTCATGCTGACGCCGCAGGGACAGGACCCGACGACGGCGTCACAGTCGACCTTCGCAGCCTTCCTCACGGCACACCCGAACGACATGGTGCTGGTGATGTCCTACGGAGATGAGCCGGTCATCGGCGCCGTGAATGCCGCCAAGGCAGCCCACCGCACCGCAGACATTCTCGGGGTTACCAACGGCGGGGACGCTGCCGCGAGGGCCGCCATCCGCGACCCGAGCAACGCGGGCATCCTCGTCGGTTCCATCGACTACCAGCCCTACGCAGAAGGCTGGAACTTCATCGAGGCAGCCATCGCCGTCGAGCTCGGCCAGCCGTTCCAGACATACAAGGTCGACCGCGTGCTTACGGCGGCCAATGTCGACACCTACTACCCCAACGACCCGAAGTAAATGGGCAGTCAGATGCCCGGCTCACGACCTGATGCCACGGCATCGGCAGGCCAGGGAGGGGCGCCGGCGCAAGCCGGCGCTCCCGCCCCGGGCGGCGGCCTTGCCAGCCTTGGCGTGCTGAACCCGGCTGGCTGGCTGCGGCGGCCAGACGCGGGCGCTGTCCTTGCCGATGACCGGCGGGGACGCCGGACGATGTTCGACAGGTTCCTGGATCTGGGCATCTACGTCGCGCTGATAGGCCTGTGCCTGTATTTCTGGATCGCGTCGCCGTATTTCCTCACCCAGCAGAACCTGCTCAACATCGGCGCGGCCGTCGCAGTCATCGGCGTGCTCGCCGCGGGCATGACGATCGCGCTGATCGCCGGGCAGCTTGACCTGACGGTCGGCGCGAATGTCGCGCTGACCAGCGTCATCGTCGCGCTCACCATGCAGAACTTCGGCCTCTCCACGCTTCCGGCGGCGGTTCTCGGGCTGCTGGTCGGCGTCGGCATCGGCGCGGCGAACAGCGTCCTGATCGTCGGAATCGGCATCAACTCGATTATCGCGACGCTGGCGATGTCGATCGTGATCCGCGGGATCGCCCTCATTCTGACCAACGGCCAGGTCGTGCCGGTGACTAACCTGGGCCTGACCAACTTCGCGAATGACCGGTTCATCCAGGTGCCATCATCGGTGTGGATCCTGATCGTGGTCTTTGTGATCTCCTGGCTCGTGATGACGTTCACCCGAGCTGGCTGGCATATCTACGGCGTCGGCGGCAACGCCAGCGCCGCGCTGCGGGCCGGCATTCGCACCAAGCGACTCTACGTCGGCGTGTTCATGGTCACCGGGCTGCTGGCCGCGCTCGGCGGCATCATCACCGCCGGCACATCCGCAGGCGGCGGCCCGAACTATGCGGTCGGCGTGGAATTCAACGTCCTCACCGCTGTGCTGCTCGGCGGCATCGGCCTTGGCGGCGGCAGCGGCAAGGTCCAGCGCACACTGGCGGGCGTGCTGGTGATCGGCATCCTGAACAACGGCCTGATCCTGCTGTCCGTCAGTTCGTACTACCAGCAGCTGGCACAGGGCGGCGTCTTCGTCCTGGCTGTCGTGCTCGCAGCCATTGCTCAACGCCGGAGGGCCCGATGAGCTTCTCATTGATCAAGAGGCGCCGACTTCGCCGCTGCTGCAGGCCGAAGGACTCGGCAAAGTGTTCGGCCATGTCCGGGCGCTGCGCGACGTCACCTTCAGCCTTTATCCGGCCGAGGTCCTCGCGGTAGTTGGCGACAACGGCGCGGGCAAGTCGACGCTCATCAAGATTTTCTCCGGTGCTCTCGATGCCACCGAAGGCGAGATGCTGGTCCGCGGTCAGAAAGTGTCGTTCGGCAAGCCGGGAGAGGCGGCCGCCGCTGGCATCGCAACCGTCTACCAGGATCTGGCCCTGGTGGACACGCGCGACGTCGCCGCCAACCTGTTCCTCGGCCGCGAATTCCACCGGGGTCCGTTCATCGACCGGCGCCGCACCTACCTCGAGGCGCAGAAGGTTATCGACAGGCTCACGCTCAAGCTGCCGAGCGTCCGGGCGCCGGTCTACATGCTGTCGGGCGGCCAGCGGCAGGCCGTCGCGATCGGCCGCGTGCTCGTCGGGGGAGCCGACATCGTCATCATGGACGAGCCGACGGCGTCTCTCGGCGTCCAGGAGTCGGAGCGAGTACTCGGCCTGGTCCGGGATCTGCGGGCGGCCGGCAAGGCTGTCATCCTCATCAGCCACAATCTGCAGCAGGTCTGGCAGACAGCTGATCGGATCCTGGTCATGCACCTGGGCCGGGTCGCGGGCGTCGTCCGCCGGGATGAGACCACCGTCGATGAGATCGTCAAGCTGATCGTCTACGGGTCTCCTGATGATCCTGCCGAGCCCGCTGCGGGCGGGGTTACCCAGTGACGCTGCCTGCTGCTCAGCCCGTCGACGTCATGGCTTACTACTTCCCGCAGTGGCACGCCGACCCGACCAACGCGGCGATCATCGCGCCCGGCTGGACGGAGTGGGACGTGCTGCGCCGGGCGCGGCCGCGCTTCCCTGGCCACCTGCAGCCCAAGCGCCCGGCCTGGGGGGAGACCGATGAGTCCGACCCTGCGCATGCCACGAAGGTTGTGGATACCGCGACGGACCACGGCATCACCGGCTTCCTCGTCGACTGGTACTGGTACGACAATCACCCGTTCCTGAACGGCGCGCTCGATCGCGGCCTGCTGCAGGCAGATCGCATCGACGAGTTCAAGTTCGCGCTGATGTGGGCCAATCATGACTGGACTTACCTCTACCCGGCCCCGCACCCCAACCCGGCGGTGCTGCTGCCGGCGCCCGCCTCGGCCTATCACGTGCGGCAGGCGTTCGCCCACGTCCTTGAGCGCTACCTGCTGCATCCCTCGTACTGGCGCATCGGCGGAGCGCCGTATTTCTCCATCTACGACCTGCCGGCCTTCATCCGCGGCCTCGGCGGGGTCGCAGAAGCCGCGGCCGCGCTGGACGAGATGCGCCGGGCAGCGGTAGGCAAAGGCCTGCCCGGCCTGCACCTGGGCGGCGTGATCACCACCCAGATCCATGACCCTGGCGCGCTCATCGTCGCCCTCGGCCTGGATAGCGCGACTCATTACACCTGGTGGCATCACGATCAGAGCGGCTTCGATACCTTCCCCACCTCGAGCTACGTCACAGTCGCGGCCCGAGCCCGCAGCGCCTGGGAAGTGCATGACGCGACCTTGCCAGTGCCCTACTTGCCGAACGTCACCGTGGGCTGGGATCCGACGCCGCGCACTGTCGAGTGGGCGATGGAAGCCGAAGAGGGCTACCCGTTCACGTCGGTCCTCGTCGACAACACACCGGAACGCGTCGGCGCCGCGGTGCACGACGCCATCGTCCTGGTGAGCGAACGAACCCAGCACCGCGCTATCACGATCAACGCCTGGAACGAGTGGACGGAAGGCAGCTACCTGGAACCCGATGAGCATCACGGCCTTAGCTACCTGCAGGAAATCAAGACCGCCATCGAAATGGCGACACGCTCCGCTGCTGCGGGCGAGAGGACAAGATGAACCCGCGTGACGTCAAGGCAGCGGTAGCTGCCCTCCAGGTCGAGACGCCGTCCTGGGCGTACGGAAACTCCGGCACCCGGTTCAAGGTCTTCCCGCAGCCTGGCGTCCCTCGCACGGTGCGGGAGAAGCTCGAGGACGCCGCGCAGGTGCACCGCTTCACCGGGGCGACGCCGAGCATCGCATTGCACATCCCGTGGGATCGCGCGGACGACTACGCGGCCCTGTCCCGCGATGCCAGTGACCTGGGCTTGCGGATTGGCGCCATCAACCCGAACACGTTTCAGGACGAGGATTACCGGCTGGGCAGCATCGCGAACCCGGATCCGAAGGTACGCCGTAAGGCGCTCGACCATCTGATGGAGTGCATCGCCATCATGCGCGCGACCGGATCCGCGGTCTTGTCGCTGTGGTTCGCCGACGGGACGAACTATGCCGGGCAGGATGATCTCCGCCGCCGCCAGGAGCGGGTCGAAGAGGCCCTCAGCGAGGTCTACTCGGCGCTTCCGGACGGCACCAGGATGCTGCTTGAGTACAAGTTCTTCGAGCCTGCCTTCTACGCCACTGACGTTCCGGACTGGGGGACCTCGCTCCTGCACTGCCTTCGGCTGGGTCCGCGCGCGCAGGTACTGGTGGACACCGGCCATCATGCACCCGGCACGAATATCGAGTTCCTGGTCATGAACTTGCTGCGGGCCGGCCGACTGGGCGGCTTTCACTTCAACAGTCGGTTCTATGCCGACGACGATCTGATGGTGGGCGCCGCTGACCCCTTCCAGCTATTCCGGATCATGTTTGAGGTTGTCGTCGGAGGCGGGCTTGACCGGGGCGCCAATGGCGGGGCCGGGGTGGCGTTCATGCTCGATCAGTGTCACAACATCGAGGCCAAGATCCCAGCCGAGATCCGCAGCGTGATGAACGTGCAGGAGGCGACGGCGAAGGCGCTCCTGGTCGACAGGGATGAACTGGAAGCCGCGCAGCAAGACGGTGACGTGCTGCGCGCGCACGCCAGCCTGATGGACGCCTTCAGCACCGACGTCCGGCCGCTGCTCGCCGAGATGCGCACGGACATGGGCCTGGATCCCGATCCGGTCGCCGCCTACAGCCGCAGCGGATACGCCGAGCGCATTGCCGAGGCCAGGGTCGGCGGAACCCAGATGGGATGGAGCTAGCCATGGCCAAGCGCATCGCAGCAGCCCAACTCGGCAGCGTCGTGCGGGTGCCAGGCGACGTCTTCGGAGACACCTGGACGACATGCGAAGGGCCTGGCCGAAAGCTATTCGCCCTCGCTGACGACAGCAAGGGGTTCGGCGACGTCTGCTTTAGCAACCTCTGCATCAGCACGCTGCGCGGGCTCCCGCCTGCGCTCAGCGGAACCACGGTCAACCCGATGACAGAGTTCGGCGCCATGTGCGAGACGGGCCCCGACCTCGGTAACTGGAAGGGAACCGGGATCACGAGCGTCGGCGACTCGCTGTACCTGGCGGCGAGCCGGCATCACTATATGCGGCCGCCGTTCTGGCAGCAGGAAGCGTGGGACTCCAGCGTTGTCCGCTCCGACGACGCGGGGCAAACCTGGACACCGGCGGCCCCGCTAGGGGATGCAATGTTCCCCGGACAGTCCTTTGCCACGCCTTTCTTCGTCGATTACGGGGCTGACGTCACCAACGCGCCGCACGCTGGCGACGAATACGTATACGCGCACTCCAGCACCGGGCACTGGAACAACGGCAACGCGATGACGCTGGGCCGGGTCTCGCGCGACCGCATTGGCAGGCTCGACCCTGCGGACTGGCAGTTCGCGCACGGCTTCTTCGCGGACGCCGGCCCGGACCTGACTGACTACCCGGTGGGCGAGCCGGTATGGCGGTCGCGGCACGACACCGCGCTGCCGGTGTTCCAGGCGCCAGGCCGCACCGGCATGGCGGGTGCGACTTGGGCTCCTGCGCTCGGGGTGTACCTGCTGCCTCAGTGGCATTTCCCGTACCTCGACCGGCCGCACCCGGCGCGCTGGCAGCACAGTCGCTGGGAGCTTTACTCAGCGCCCGCACCGTGGGGACCATGGACGCTGTTCTTCCAGCATGATTTCGCCCCGGAAGGGTTCTACAACCCGTCCATCCCGAGCCGGTTCATCAGCGACGACGGTTCCCGGCTCTGGTTGCTGACCTGCGGAGATTTCGTTACCAAGGCCCACTATGCGCTTTATGCCGTCGAACTCACGCTGACCGTCGAAGAGGCCTCATGACAGCAACATCGGGTGCCAGGGTCGGGCTCGTGGCGGGGGGGCTAGCAGCCTACTGGCCGCAATTCGCTGGCCTGCACGACGCGGTCCTGGCGTCGACCCAGCGAGTGGCCGCGCGACTGCGCGAGCTCGGCGCCGAGGTCGTCGACGCCGGGTTCATTGATGAGGCAAGTCAGGCACGTGCCGCCGGCGAACGGCTGCGCGCGGCTGGGTGCGACCTGGTGGTGTTCTATGTGCCGACCTACCTGACATCCTCGATGGTGCTGCCGGTGGCTCAGCGCGCCGCGACCCCGGTTCTTGTGCTCAACCTGCAGCCGAGCGCCAGCATGGACCATGACAGGTTCGGTACCGGTGACTGGCTCGCCTACTGCGGGCCGTGCCCGCTGCCGGAAATCGGCAATACTTTCCTGCGGGCAGGCATCGGGTTCCGCTCAGTGTCCGGCTATCTCGAGGAGCCACGCGCCTGGGACAAAGTAGCAACCTGGGTGGCGGCGGCGCGGGTAGCCGCCGCGCTGCGGACGGCGCGTTTCGGGCTCATGGGCCACCTGTATCCGGGCATGCTCGACGTGTCCACCGACCTGACGATGCTGTCGGCCCAGCTCGGCGGTCACGTAGAGGTTCTGGAGTTCGACGACCTGCGCGAGCGCGTACAGCACGCCGACGACGCGGACGTCGACACCGTCCTGGCCGCAGTCGACCAGATATTTACCTTGGATCCGTCCGTGCAGCCCGATGACTTGCGCTGGGGCGCGACAGTCGCGGCGGGCTTGCGCCAGCTTGTCGATGACTTCGGCCTCACCAGCCTCGCCTACTACCACCGGGGACTGGCGGGTGAGCTCCACGAGCGTCTCGGAGCCGGGATGATACTCGGTGCGTCGCTGCAGACGGCCCGTGGTGTTCCCGCCGTCGGCGAGTACGAGCTTCGCACCAGCGTCGCGATGCTCATCCTGGACCGGATCGGCGCAGGCGGCTCGTTCACCGAGTTGCAGTCCTTGGATTTCGACCGCGGTCACGTCGAGATGGGTCACGACGGGCCTGCGCACCTGAGCATCAGCGATGGGCGGCCGCTATTGCGCGGGCTAGGCACCTACCACGGCAAGCGCGGCTGGGGCGTGTCGGTGGAGTTCGACGTCAGGCACGGCCCGGTGACCCTGCTCGGGCTGAGCCAGGACCAAGCCGGCCGCCTAGGGCTGGTGGCCAGCGAGGGACACGTTGTGGCCGGCCCGCTGCTGAAGATCGGAAACACCACGAGCCGCGTCGACTTCGGCCGGAACCCTGGCGACTGGACGGATGACTGGTCGGCGTCCGGCGCAGGTCACCACTGGGCGCTGGGCGTCGGCCATCAGGTCGCGCAGGTGCGCGCCGTCGCCGATCTGTGCGGCCTCGACCTCGTGGTCGTCTGACCGCCCGCGAGCCCGTGCGAGCCCGTGCGAGCCCGTTCGCCGCGCAAGAAGGAGAGCCATGCAAGCAGCGCTGCCGCCCTGGTGCCCCCCCGGCTCGGGCTGGCGCATCGGCTCGCGCTCCATCAGCTGGCTGCTCTACGTGCCGCAGGACGGCAACGAGCTGGCGTGTGTGCGCGGCGACCAGTCGGCGACATCGGTTGACAGTCTCGGCGGCGACGACATCCGCTGTTCGTGGGCGGGAGTCATCGACGACCGCGGCAGGCATCACGACATCACGGTCTCCGCGACGGTCAGGACGAGCGGATCGAGCCGCAGCTACAGCATGACCGTGGTCAATAACACTGAGCTCATCATCGCCAGCGCGCAGTACCCGGTGATCGCGGGGATTACGGTGCCGCCCGGCCGGACGTTGCGCGCACAGACCAGAGACTATTTCGGTGCGCGCGAACACGGCCTTTGGCCCGCATTCGAATGGAACAAGGGCTACTACGGCACGGTCAGGCCCACCTGGATGACTGTAGGCAACCCGACGGCGCCGTTCGCCGTCATGCACGACAGCCACGAAGCCCTGGCCGTCAGCGTCCCGACCGACACAACCGACGTCGTCGGCTGGTCGTGGGAGCTTGACCCTGGCTATGGCGACACGGTCGGCGATCGCGTGCCTTCCGACGCGGCCGTAACATTCTCCGCCGTGCACCTCCTTGATCTGGAGCCGCACCAGAGTAGAGAGCTCGCCGAGATCCGGTTCGATCACGCCAGCGGCGGGTGGCAGGCGGCGCTCGCGCCCTATCGGCAGCGGCTGCAGGCCAGCCTGGCCCAGGGTGCCACCGCGCACCCAGAGCCGGACTGGGCCAGCGTGCCGCACAGCTGGTATCAGGCTCAGCTCAACTCGTCAGCCGGCGAGAGGCGCTACCGCTTCAGCGACCTGCCAGGGCTCGCCAGGCAGTGCGCGGACGCCGAGGTCGCGGTGCTGCACGTGATCGGCTGGAACGACGGTGGCCAGGATCGCAACAACCCCAGTCACGACGCCGACCCCGCTCTCGGCGGCACGGCGGAACTGCAGTCCGCCATTGCGGCGTGCCAGGCCATGGGCGTGCGGGTCGTGCTATTCAGCAAGTTCAACTGGGCTGACCAGTCGACCGAGCGCTTCAGAACGGACCTGCACGCCTCAGCGGTCCGCAATCCGTTCGGAGACTATTACTCCGGCCCTGCCTACCAGTACCTCAGCCCGCACCAGCTGCTGGACGTTAACCCGCGCCGGCTCATCCCGATGTGCTTCCTGCACGAGAGCTACCTGCAGACCTGCGAGCAGGAGTTCGACAAGATAGTGGCCACCGGTGCGGATGGCATGCTCTTCGACGAAGCGTTCCACCACGGGCCCGCACTGCTGTGCTACGACACCACCCATGGTCATCGGGCTGGCGCGCCAATCTACCCCGGCGACTCGGTGCTTGCGCGGCGGCTTGCCGCGCGGCTTCCGGCCGGCCGCGAGGATTTCCTGTTCGCCGGGGAGACGCTATACGAGCAGCAGCAGAGGTGGTATCACCTGTCGTACATCCGAAGTCATTATCAGGATCACGTCCCGCTGAGCCGTTACGTGAGTCCGGGACTCCGGATGCTGACGACGGTCAGCGGCTTCGATGATCGCAATCAGATCAACCAGGCCCTGGTGCTCGGATACCTGCTCTGCTACGAACCCTTCCACTTCAAAGGGCAGCTCACTGACATGCCGCTCACCGTTGCCTATGGCCGCCAGGCCGACTGGCTGCGACGCGAGCTCGCCGATGTCCTCTGGGACGGCACCTATCTCGGCGACGCGCCCGTGGAAGCCGAGCCGGCGCTCGCATCCCAGCTCGCCTCCGCGACATGGGTGTCCGGCACCGGCGCAGCCATGCACCTGATCGCCAACTACGACACCGGTCCGGTCACGGTCCGGATCGGTGCGCCCGCCAGCGCGAGCCGCACCGTCGAGACACCGTGGCAGCCGGCCGGCAGCGAAATCACCATCCCCGGCCGCAGTCTCGGCCTGGTGCGTTGACCGGATGAGCAACGCACCTAACTCAGCCAGCTCAGCTACTGTCGCTGAGCTGCTAGCCCGCAGCAATCGGCTCGGCGCCGATCCGCGCAACACGAACTACGCCGGGGGCAACACCTCCGCCAAGGGCGAGGCCAGCGATCCGGTAACGGGGGAGTCCGCGGAGCTGCTCTGGGTCAAGGGATCAGGCGGCGACCTCGGTTCCCTGACGGCGGCCGGGCTTTCAGTGCTCCGGCTAGACCGTCTCCGGGCGCTGCCAGCCGTCTACCACGGGCCCGAGCGCGAAGACGAGATGGTTGCCGCCTTCGACTACTGCCTGCACGGCCCCGGTGGCGCCGCGCCCTCCATCGACACCGCGATGCATGGCCTCGTCGCGGCGGCCCACGTGGACCACCTGCACCCGGATGCGGGAATCGCGCTGGCTGCGGCAGCCGACGGGGAGAAGCTCACGGCCGAATGCTTCGGCGATCGCGTCGCCTGGCTGCCATGGCGCCGGCCCGGTTTCCAGCTCGGCCTGGAGGTAGCGGAGATCCAGCGCAGCCGCCCCGCCGCCATCGGGGTCATTCTGGGCGGTCACGGCATTACCGCCTGGGCTGAGACCAGCGCCGAGTGCGAGGCGCGGTCGCTGGAGATCATCGCCGGGGCGCAGCGGTTCATCGACGAGACTGGCCGCGCGGAACCCTTCGGGCCGGTACTGCCAGGCTTCGGCCCGCTGGCCGAGCCGGAGCGGCGTCGCAGGGCCGCCGCCCTCGCGCCGATCCTGCGCGGGCTCGCCTCCGTCGACCGCCGCCAGGTCGGCCACTTCACCGACAGTCCCGCAGTGCTGGACTTCTTGGCCAGGCGCGAGCACCCTCGGCTCACCAGACTCGGCACCTCGTGCCCGGACCACTTCCTGCGCACGAAGATCCGCCCGATGCTGCTCGACCTGCCACCGGCGGCCGCGCTGGCCGAGGTCACCGCACGGCTCAGCGAGCTGCACGCCAACTATCGGCAGGACTACCAGGCGTACTACAACCGGTACGCCACCGCAGACACACCTGCCATTCGCGGCGCAGACCCGGCTATCGTGCTGGTGCCAGGTGTCGGCATGTTCAGCTTCGGAACGGATAAGCAGACCGCCAGGGTGGCCGGCGAGTTTTACCTGAACGCCATCAACGTCATGCGCGGCGCCGAGGCGATCTCCAGCTACTCGCCCATGAGCGAGGCGGAGAAGTTCCGCATCGAGTACTGGGCGCTGGAAGAAGCCAAGCTGGCGCGCCGTCCGGCGCCGCGGCCGCTGGCCGGCCGGATCGCGCTGGTCACCGGCGGCGGCTCTGGAATCGGACTCGCCACCGCCACGCGCCTTGCGGCCGAGGGTGCCTGCGTGGTCGTCGCCGATCGAGATGGCCCGGCGGCCGCTGCGGCTGCCGCGAGCATCGGCTCGCCAGATACCGCGGTCGCCGTCACCGCTGACGTCACTGACGAGGTCGCCGTCACCGCCGCTTTCGAGAGCGCAGCACTGGCCTTCGGTGGCGCCGATCTCGTCGTCAACAACGCGGGACTCTCAGTGTCCAAGCCGCTGCTGGAGACCACCGTGGCGGACTGGGACCGCCAGCATGCGGTGATGGCCCGTGGCTCGTTCCTCGTCTCGCGTGCGGCGGCAGCAGTGATGGCCGCCCAGCAACTGGGCGGTGACATCATCTACATCTGCAGCAAGAACGCGATCGTCGCGGGCCCGGACAACATCGCCTACGGCGCGGCCAAGGCCGACCAGGCGCACCAGGTCAGGCTGCTGGCGGCCGAGCTCGGCAGCCTCGGCATCCGGGTGAACGGCATCAACCCGGATGGCGTAGTGCGCGGCTCGGGCATCTTCGCCGGCGGCTGGGGAGCAAGCAGGGCCGCAGTCTACGGCGTGGCTGAGGAGGACCTGGGCGCGTATTACGCCCAGCGGACGCTGCTGAAACTCGAGGTGCTGCCTGAGCACATCGCCGCCGCGGTAATCGCTCTCACCGCGGGCGAGCTGCCGCTGACGACGGGGCTGCTCATCCCGGTAGACGGGGGTGTGCCAGCTGCTTTCCTGCGCTGACCCGATTGCCGTCGCGGCGGTCGACCTGGGCGCGTCCGGCGGCCGGGTCGTGGTTGGACACGTCGGCGCGGACTCGCTCGCGGTTCTCGAGCTGCACAGGTTCGCCAATGCGCCGGTCAGCGTGCTCGGGCACCTGCATACGGACATCCTGAGGCTGCACGCGGAGATGCTGGCCGGGCTGCGCAAGGCCGGCCGTGTCTTTGAGCTGGCCAGCATCGGCGTCGACTCGTGGGGAGTGGACTTCGGCCTGCTCGACGCCGAGGGCGAACTGATCGGCAACCCCGTGCATTACCGCGACGCCAGAACCGACGGCGTGCTGCCGCTGCTCCTGGCCCGTGTCAGCCCCGAAGAGCTGTACGCGACGACCGGCATTCAGCAGCTGCCCATCAACACCCTTTGCCAGCTCGTCGCCGCAGCCGGCACTCCGCAGCTGGAGGCAGCCAAGACCCTGCTGCTCGTTCCCGACCTGCTTGGCTACTGGCTGACTGGGTCGATCGGCGCCGAGATCACCAACGCATCCACGACCCAGCTGCTTGACGTTCGCACCAGGACCTGGGCCACCAGGCTGATGAAGAAGGCTGGGATCAGACCCGGCCTGTTCCCGCCGTTGCGGCAGCCAGGCGACCTCGTCGGCGGACTGCTGCCGGGCCCGGCAGCCGAGGCCGGCCTGCCGGCGGGCCTGCCCGTCCGCGCCGTCGGGTCCCACGACACCGCGTCAGCGGTGGCCGGCGTCCCCGCCTCCGGGACCAGCTTTGCGTATATATCGCTGGGAACGTGGTCGCTCGTCGGCATGGAGCTCGCCCAGCCTGTCCTCACTAACGAGAGCCAGCAAGCCAACTTCACCAATGAGGTCGGCCTGGACGACACAGTCCGGTACCTACGCAACGTCATGGGCCTCTGGCTGTTCCAGGAGTCGGCACGCACGTGGGAACTGGCCGGCCACGGCGTGCCGGTGCGCGCCCTCGTGGCCAGTGCCGGGCGGGAGCCGGTGCTGCGATTCGTCGTGGACGTCGACGATCCGCAGTTCCTGGCGCCCGGCGACATGCCGGCCAGGATCGCGGCGGCTTGCCGCGCCTCCGGGCAGGAGCCCCCTTCCAGCCAGGCCGAGGTCGTCCGCTGCATCTTCGACAGCCTGGCGCTCGCCCACCGGCGCGCGGTGGCCGATGCGCAGCGGCTGTCAGGCCGGGCCGCTGACGTGATCCACGTCGTTGGCGGTGGGGCCCGCAATCCGTTGCTCTGCCAGCTCACGGCAGACGCCTGCGGCCTGCCGGTCGTCGCAGGCCCGGCCGAGGCCACGGCGATCGGCAACGTCCTGGCGCAGGCCAGGGCACATGGTGTAGTGGCCGATGATCTTGGCAGCGCGCGGGCATTGGTGCGGGCCACTCAGCCGCTGCGGCGGTACCGGCCCCGGGGCAACCCGGCTTCCTGGCAGGCCGCCGAGTGCAGGATCTGACTCCTGCCGTCCGTGCTGGCCGGGACAATCGCCGACATCCCGGCCGGTCTGGCCCTGGTGTGCTGAATGGGGTCATTCCCATCCTCGTCACCGCCTTTACCGACGAGGGCTTGGTCGACCTGAACCAGATGGACCGGCAGATCGAGTTCCTAGTCGGCGCAGAGGTCAGCTGGGCCGGCTTCGGCTTCGGCAGCGAGGTCACCCGCCTAGCACAGGCGGAAATGTCGACCATAGTTGGCCACGTCGTCCGAACTGCGGCAGGTCGGCTCAGGATCTTCGGCAACGCCGAAATGACGAGCATCAGCTCCGGCATCGAGCAGGTCGGCCGGGTCCGTGACACCGGCGCCCAACTGGCCTTGGTCCGACCGAGCGCCCTGGCCGGCATCCCGCAAGAGGAGCTGTTCGAAACGTTCGCCGCTGTCGCCGAGGGAGGCGGTGTCCCGATCATCGTGCAAGACGCCCCGCAGGCCACGGGCGTCGATCTGTCCGCGGCCACGCTCGCCCGCCTGCTCCTGGAGGTCCCAGGGGTGGCCGCCGTCAAGGTCGAGCCGATGGCCGCGGCCGCCAAGATCTCGGCCATCGTCGAGGCGCTCAACGGCGCCTCCGGCGTCATTATCGGCGGCTCCGGTGGCGTCGACTACTTCCACGAGCTCGATCGCGGTGCCTGCGGCACCATGCCTGGCCCCGCCCACCCGGAGGTGTTCGCAGCATTGGGCCGGTTGCATCAAGGCGGAAGGCGAGCCGAAGCTATCGGCGTTCTGGCGAGAGTTCTGCCGCTTTTGGAGCTGGGTCAGCGGGACATGGCCACGTTCCTATTCGTGCAGAAGCATGTCCTGCGCTGCCGCGGAGTCCTCAGCACCACCGGCCTCGGCCGCCCGCACGGGCGGCTCGACCCGCGACTTGCAGCGGAGATCGACGAGTTGCTCGACGTCCTCTCTTTGCTCAGGCTGTTTGACGAGTGCCGGGACCTCGGACGGTGAGCGCGCCCGCGCCGGGCCAGCGGTGCCGTCCCGGCACCACCCATGCCAACACGACAGAACCCTGTCGGACTCCCGCGATGCCTTTTGCGCACCCGTCTCGCTGCAGCGATCGAGAGGACAGAACGTGCCCGACCACACAACGGTCGTCGTCGGCTCCGCGCAGGGCATCGGTGCTGCCGTGGCCCGGCTTCTGGCGGCTCAACCCGATACCGGAAGGCTGATTCTTGCTGATGTGCGGCTCAACGCGGCCGAGCAGCTCGCGGCCGAGCTCGCGGCGTCTGGCGCCGACGTTAGTGCCGTGTACACGGATATCACTGTGTCGGCATCGGTGGATGCCCTGGTCGCTATGTCCGAAGAGGCCACCAGAGTGGCATTGGTAGCCGGTGTCTTCCAAGCCAAGCCGTCCGGGGAGGTCACGCGAGAGGACCTCGACAAGATCATCGGAGTGAACCTGGTGGGCACGTTCCTGGTCGCTCAGGCATACGCGAAGTCCATGAGTGCCAGGGGTGGAGGCGCCATCTGCGCAGTTGGCTCAATAGCGGCCCGCATGCCACGCATGCGGCAGGCCGCTTACTGCGCTTCGAAAGCCGGGATGCGCCAGGCCCTGAGGGTGCTTGGCATGGAAATGCTCGATCGGGGTGTCCGGATCAACCTTGTTGCCCCGGGCCCGACGGCGACGGAGATGATGGCGGTACTGTCCGGCGACCATGACCAGGACGACCTGTGGAAGGGGAGTCCGGACGCGCTGCGACCCCCGATCCCCGATCGCCGGGTCGGATCTCCTGAAGACGTCGCTGCCGCTGTGGCCTTCTTGCTATCAGAACAGTCGTCCCACATCGCGCTGCACGACCTGTATGTGGACGGCGGGGAGTCGCTCGGGCTGTGAGAGTCGAAACCACGGAAACGCCTGTAACGCACTCGGCAGCCTCGTCAGAACGTCGGCGGAGCCAGCATCGCCGGCTTGCTACACAACCGGAAACCGAAGGCCGTTGCTCGCGGAGCTAAGCCCAAAACGCTCACCAGGAATCCGAGGAGCACCATGAAGATCTCCGACATAACAATCACGACATTCCGCTCGCATGCCGACCGGTGGGATCACGGGCATGCGCAACTCCTGCCGAAGGTCGAGCTACAGCAGACCGTGCTGTCGATCGACACAGACGAAGGCGTCACGGGCCATTACTTTGGTGGTGGCGCGCATGGGGACGCAGACGGTCTGAACGTCTTCGATCAGAGCGTGATTCTGGGGCAGATCAGAAACCTTCTCCTTGGCTGCGATCCGCTAGACCGCGAGATGATTTGGAAGTGGCTATGGGTGGCCAACGTCCCCGAAGGCCCGGCGAGTGCTATCGACAATGCCCTATGGGACCTGGCCGGCCGGGCGTGTGGTCAGCCGGTATATAAACTCCTCGGCGGAGCGCGCGACCGCGTCAAGGCGTACGCATCGACCTATCCCAATCTCGGCAAGCCCCAGGTGTACGCAGAGCACGCGCTGCAGTGTAAGAAAGAGGGCTATCTCGCATACAAGATCCACCCGCACTACTTCTGGGATCCCGACACTGGCCAGCCCACACCGGGTCGGCCATCAAACATCAAAGCGGATATTGAGACGATCCATTTGGTGCGCGAGGCAGTCGGCTCTGACTATGTGCTCATGTACGACCCGTGGGGCACGTACATGTCCCTGGAGGAAGCCATCAAAGTTGGCCGAGAGCTCGAGAAAGCCGATTACTACTGGTATGAACACCCCATGCCCGAGTATCGGGTCGAGAGCTACGTGCGATTGTGCCGCGAACTGACGATCCCGATCCTTTCCCCGGAGATCGCCGCCGGGGGCGTGTTCACCCGTGCCGAATGGATTCTGCGGGGCGCAGGCGACATGAGTCGCATCGACGTCAACCGCGGCGGCGTGACGGGAGCGCGAAAAACAGCCATTGTGTGTGAGGCCTACGGACTGAAGTGTGAACTCCACATGGCTGGGTTCGGCAACCTGCAAGTTCTCGGGGCGACGTCTGAGGACACCTCGGAGTTCTACGAGAAGGGGCTCCTTGCGCCCGGTCTCGACCACGACGCGCCGCTTCCGTACCTCCGGTCGACCTGTGATGTTGTGGGTTCTGACGGCTACGTGTCGCTGCCGACTGGCGCGGGGATGGGCTACGACATCGAGTGGGATTACATAAATGACAACCGCATCGCAGCCCAGGTACCGACGCCGCGAGGCTGGTAGGCCGCTCTTCGACCAGGAAACGATGCCCGTCAGGTCCCGATACCAGGGCGGCGGGGACGTCTCCGTCCAGGGTCATGAGGTCATCGTTAGACAAGGGCGAGCCGCAGCGCGCGAGCGCGTCGGCGGCTGCGTCGAGTGATGCGACTTGCACGACGGAGTGCGTGGCAGCGATGTCGTTGCTGGCCGTTTCGTGGGGGATCGGCCGGCGTTTGCCCACGTGGTATTGCAGCAGTTCCATCCGTGGCGCCGGCAGGTCTGTGGCGAGTTGAGTGACGCTAACCTGCACGTCGTCGATGTCGTCGAGTTCGGCCTGCTCCGGTCCGCTGTTCTCAGTGCTCGGTCCGACGCTGAACCCGAGGACTGATCTGAAAAATGTCGTGCTGATGCGGGAGTCGCTGATGCCGATCGCGGTGTGATCGACACCCAGAAAGGACTTTGTGCTCTTGGCATTGACCCATTCGCTTGGGCCGCGCCCATCTGGGAACGCGATCAGTTCCAGCGGGTGGCCGTCGTGATCGCGAAACTTGAAGGCCATCACGCCACCCGACTCGTCTGGCAGCCGGACCGGACCCGCGCGGCTGATTGGCCGGAATCGCGGATTTGCCATAACGCGCTGGTGCGCCGCGGTGATGTCGGTCACGACTATCGCCATGTGCTGAAACCAGATATCGGTGCTCGTGCTGTCACATGGATACGGGCGTCCCATCAAGTCGGTGAACTCCAGTAGCTCGATCCGCTCGCGGCCCAGGCGCAGCAATGACCGCCGTCCGCTGGCCTCTGGAACGCCCAGCACGCTGGCCAGCGAATGCTCGATGGCGTTGCGTCGTTCGACGTCGCACCCGAAGGTCGTGACGTAGTCATCCTCTGCCCGGTTAAGGTCCGACACGATCAGGGTGACCCGGTCGATCTTCACTTCTCGCATGCCGGTCACCGCGCCATCGGGTTGTCGCTCCGGGCCGGGCCTGCCATGTGTAGCTGGACGGCGCTGACGATCAGGGCGAAGTGACTGAACGCCTGGGGAGTGTTGCCGAGCTGGCGCTGTGCTGCTGGGTCCCATTCCTCGCTTAGCAGCCCGACGTCGTTGCGCAGCGAGAGCAGCCGCTCGAACAAGTCGATCGCGTCCTGCTGCTGCCCGGAGGCGTGCAGCGCGTCGACGAGCCAGAAAGAGCAGGCGATGAATAGACCCTCGCTGCCCTTGACCCCGTCGTTGGTCTGGCTGGTCTGGTAGCGCTTGACGAGACCGTCTTCGGTCAGCTCGCGCCGGATCGCCTTGATCGTGCCCAGGACGCGAGGGTCGGTGGCGGGCAGGAAGCCGATCCGCGGAATAAGGAGCAGGCTGGCGTCGAGGGCGGGGGAGCCGTAGGCCTGGGTGAAAGTGTTGCGCTCGGCGTCGAACGCGTGCGTGACCACGTCGTCGTGGATCTGATCACGGAGCTGTTCCCAGCGTTGTACCGGTCCGGGCAGGCCGTGAGTCCGCACCGATCTTGCCATCCGATCAGCGGCGGCCCAGGCCATGATCTTGGAGTGGGTGAAGTGCTGCCGGTCGCCGCGGACCTCCCACAGCCCGTTGTCGGGCTCGCGCCAGACTGACTCGAGGTGGTTCATCAGCGCGACCTGAAGGGCCCACGCGTCGCGGTCGGCGGGAAGACCTGCCTGCCGGGCGAGGAACAAGGCGTCCAGCGTCTCACCCCAGACGTCAAGCTGGAGCTGTTCGGAGGCGGCGTTGCCGGTACGAACAGGGCTGCTGCCTTCGTAGCCGGCCAGCCAGCCCAGCTCGGCTTCCGGAAGCCTGCGCGTTCCGTCAATGCTGTACAGGATCTGCAGGTCCTCGGGCTGGCCTGCGATAGACCGCAGCAGCCAGTCTCGCCACGCGCCGGCTTCGGATCTGAATCCGGCCGCCAGCAGTGCCTGCAGAGTGTAGGTAGCGTCGCGAAGCCAGCAGTAGCGGTAGTCCCAGTTACGAACCCCGCCAAGCTCCTCCGGCAACGAGGTGGTCGCAGCTGCGACAATGCCGCCGGTCGGCTCGTATGTCAAAGCCTTGAGGGTAATAAGGGATCGGTCCACGGCGGCGTTGTACGGACCCGTCTCGTAGGCAGCGCCGGCAGACCACTCGGTCCAGAAGTCTGTCGTAGCCGAAAGGGCCTGCTCGGCCTCCACATACTCCATGTCAGGGTCATGGCTGGGCGCCCATGACATGACGAACGCAATCCGATCGCCCTCGCGCAAGGTGAAATCAGCGAGAGTCTCCCAATGATCTGTACGCAGCGGAACTGCCGACAGCAGCCGGACAAGGTCGGGGCCGGCGATAGCGTGGATTTGGGTGGCCTCCGCCTTGACCCATGGAACGACGCGACCGTAGTCGAATCGCAGCCGCAGCGTTGATCGCATCGCTACCTCGCCGCTTAGGCCCACCGCGATGCGGATGACGTGCGGGGTGCGCGCCCGAGGTGGCATGAAATCGATGACACGTGCGGTGCCGTCCTCGGTTTCCCAGTCCGTCTCGAGCACCAGGGTGTTACGAACGTAGCGGCGGGTGGCGCAATCATTCGCGGCCGCCGGGGCGAGCGTCCAATGTCCCGCTTGCTCATCGTGCAAGAGAGCGGCGAACGTGGCGGGTGAGTCGAAGCGGGGCAGGCAGAGCCAGTCGACTGACCCAGCGGTGCTCACGAGAGCTGCGGTGTGCAGGTCTCCCAGCAGCGCGTAATCCTCGATCTTCGGCATTCGGACAGATCTCTCTCACGAGCTGTGCGGGCGTTGCGAAGATTCCGCGGTGACGGTAGGCGGCTGCGGCTTGCCGGTGGTTCCGGTGCGCTCAGCGATGTGATCGCCCACGCGCAGCGCGTTCGCAATGATCGTCAGGGTGGGGTTCACCGCGCCGATCGAAGGCATGAAGCTGCCATCCACGACATAGAGGTTGTCCAGGTCGTGGGCTCTGGAGTTCACGTCGAGGACCGACACGGACGGATCAGTCCCGAAGCAGGCGGTACCTGCCTGGTGTGCCGTCGCCGCGGCATCGAACCCTTTATGGAGGTACAGGCTCCGAACAGACCTCATGTGAACCATGCCCAGCTTGCTCAGCATCATCTGGAAGGTCTGCCGGAGCCGCTTCAGGGCTTCGGTGTTGTTGTCTGGTTGCAGCGCCAGCCTGATCGCGCCGTCCGGTCGGAGTGACACTCTGCTATCGGCGAGGGGGATGTCCTCGCTCGACAGCCAGAAGTCGACGGAGTGCTTCGCCACCTCGCCGAATGGGGTCGACGGAGCCCACCCGAGCCCGCGTGGCGCCGCTCCCTTAATCTGCCAGTCATCGGACTTGCCAAGCATCTGGATGTGACCCATCGGGTATTGCCAGTACTCGCTCGGGCCATAGAAGTCATTGAGAGCCAGTGTCTTCTGGAAGACAGTCAGGTTGGGTTCGCGTGAGAACGCGATGAGGGCAAGGTTGTTGTGTCGCATGTAGTTCCGGCCGACCAGATCGGAGGAGTTCGCCAGGCCATTGGGGTGCTTGTCATTGGCTGACTTCAGCAGAAGGGCAGCCGAAAGGATGGCTCCCGCAGAGACCACCACGATGTCGGCAGTGAAAGTATGCGGGGAACCATCCGGGAGCGTAACCGATGCCCCAGTAACGGAACTGCCGCCTGCGTCTGTCAGCAGCCGCTCGACAGTCGTTCTGGTCATCAGCACCAGATTGGGATGCGCGGCCAGCGCGGGTCGCAGCACCGCCGATTCGGCGTCGGCCTTGGCGCCGAGGGGGCAGGGGAACCCGTCGATGCGGTCGCACCGGATGCAGAGCGAATCCCTGGTGGGTAGACCATCAGCATCCTGCGCAAGTTGCACGCCGAGCGGCAGGTGGAACGGATGCAGGCCAAGCCCCTCCAGTCCGTCTGATACCTGCTGGATATGAGGCTCGTGCTGCACGGGCGGATATTCGTAGTCCTGGCTGGAGATGCCGGCGAACGGGTCCTCGCCGTGCTGGCCGTGTACCCAGAACAGGCGCTCTGCTCTGACGTAGTAGGGCTCCATGTCTTGGTAGGTCAGCGGCCACGCCGGAGCCAAACCATTCGGATGCTGGACTTCACCAAAGTCTGCAGGCTGCAACCGGACCAGGGCGGCGCCGTAGACCTTCGAGTTGCCGCCCACGCAGTAGTGCAGCTCGGGCCGAAACGGCCGGTCATGGAGGTCGTAGAACGTCTCGTCGGCGGTGTATTTCCCGGCACCGAAGACAGCGCGAGAGTTCCAGTTGTCTCGCTCTCTCGGCAGGAAGTCGCCACGTTCGAGCAGCAGCACGCGCTTGCCTGTCTCGGCTACGCGCGCCGCCGTTGTCGCGCCCCCCGGCCCGCTGCCGACGACAAGGACGTCGTAGTGGTCACTGCCCATGGTCAGACGAATCCGCCGTTGGCATAGATCACCTGGCCGTTGACCCACCGGCCACTCGGCCCGACCAGGAAGGACACCACGCCGGCGATATCGTCGGAACTGCCAAGACGTTCCAGTGGCGGCAACGCCGCCAGCTCTTTCTGCTCCTGCGCCGGGGTGCTGGCAAGAAACGTCGGAGTTGCGGTGGGGCCTGGCGCCACAGCGTTGACCGTTATGTCGCGGCCGCGCAGCTCCTTCGCAAGGATGCGGGTAAGCGTCTCGACGGCAGACTTGGACGCCGCGTATGCGCTCAGCTCGGGTGGCGCCGCCCGCACCATGCTCGAGGACACGTTGACGATCGAGCCGCCGTCGCGAACCCGCCGGGCGGCTTGCTGGTCAACGACGAACGTGCCGCGCACGTTCACCCTGTGAATCGCATCGAAGTCGCTCAGGTCAAGATCGACGAGGGTAGCGGGATGATTGATCCCGGCCGTATTGACCACCACGTCGGCATGCCCGAAGCTGGCCTCGACGGTGTCGAAAAGGTCAGATACCGCCTCTTCGTCCGTTACGTCGACCTCAAATGCCGCACCGCGACGGCCGTGCCCTTCGATCTCGCCCACCGTCGCGTCGGCCGGCTCCTTGTTGCCCGCATAAGCCACCGCGACGTCAAACCCGTCGGCCGCGAGCTTCCCGGCGATGGCGCTGCCCATGCCTCCGGTCCCGCCAATCACCAAGGCGGTGCGCGTGCCGACTTCGAGGGCGCTGCCTGCGGTCATCGCCATCTCAGGGATTCCTTCCCGCTAGAAGGACGCAGAGTGTTTCCGCTAGGTGTGGCCGGTACTACCCCAACCTTTCCGAGCACTCGGAGCGTACCCATGCGCGGCGAAGAATCCCGCCGGGCCCGGGTCACGTCCAGCAAGGGGGCAGGCACCGTCTGTAACGGGCGCGTGACTAGATTCGTATAGATGACCTAGGCGCCAGGGAGTCAACCCACGACTACCGGCGACGACCTCAGGGGGTGAGAACGGTGGAGAGTTCCCTGTATGACCGACTTGGGCGAATCAATGCCATTACGGCAGTAGCCCGCGCCTTCGAAGATCGCGCGGCGAAGGACGACCGCATCAATCAGAAGTTCGCCAGGACGAACCTGGACCGATTGACAAAAGAGTTCGTCGATCAGCTGTGTCAGGATACCGGCGGGCCATGCACCTATACAGGGCGCAACATGACAGAGACGCACGCCAACATGGGGGTGACGAGCGGCGAGTTCGATGCGTTCATGGAAGACCTCGTCGCGACTCTCGACGACTTCAAGGTCGGTAAAGCCGAACAGGACGAGCTCCTAAGCCATCTAATGACCATGCGCGGAGAAATCGTCGAAGTAGATTCGAGGCAGGTCGGAACCCCGCTGCCGGTGGCGTTCGCGGCGGCACCGGCTCTGTGAGCTGAGAAACCTCGCGACGATGTCGCACGGCTACCTGACGACGGCCTCGTCAGGATCGTGTCCAGATCTGGTCTCGTCGATGATCAGCTGGGCTTTACATGCCTCGTCTCTTTGACCTCTAGAGTGGCATTGATCGTCTGGGCGCATAGCTGAAAACTTCTGAACTCAGGAGGTCGTCATGGCGTCGGTACTGATCACAGGAGCGTCGAAGGGCATCGGCCGCGCGGCGGTGGCGGAGTTCGCCCGCCGTGGCCACCGGGTGATCGCCACGGCGCGGGACCCGCGCACACTGGCCGGCCTGCCCGCGGACCAGCGGCTCGCGCTCGACGTCACCGACCCCGGCAGCATCGCCTCGGCGGTCGGGGAGGCCGGGGAGATCGACGTCCTGGTCTCCAACGCCGGGGAGATCTTCTACGCCGCCGTCGAGGCGACACCACCGGAGGCACTCGCGCGGCTGCTCGACATCAACACGATCGGTGCCCTGCGGGTGGCGCAGGCGGTCCTGCCAGGGATGCGCGCCCGCGGCCGCGGGCGGCTCCTGTTCATGTCCAGCGTCTCAGGGCGCATCGCACGGCCGCCCGGCGCAGCCTACGCTGCGACCAAATGGGCCCTCGAGGCGCTGGTCGAGGCCCTGGCCATCGAGGCGGCCCCGCTGGGGATCGAGGCCGCGCTGCTCGAACCGGGACCGGTCAGCTCCGGAGTGCTCGACCACGTCACCACCTACACCCTGCCCGACGATCCCTACGCCCACCTGCCCGGCAGCGGCGGTACGCCCGCCAGTCAGATGATCACGCCGGAAGAAGTCGCGGCCGGGATCGCCGACGCGGCAGAGGCATCACAGCTGCCCCTGCGGATCCCCGTCGGCCAGATCGCCGCCAAGGTCCTGGCCGCACGGTAGGCCGCACTCGACAACCGCCCGTTCATCCCCGGCGCATCCGCGGCCTTACTCGGCGTGGGGCTCCCGGTTTCCTGCTGCCTACGCTGGACACAGGTAGCGGCGGGGAACAAGTACTCACCGGGGGCAATGGTGGAGAAGCGAGCACGCAGAAGCGAAACGATAGCGATCGGCAGGACGCTGACCATTGGGGCCGCAGTCGGCATAGCCGCGTCGGGGGTCAAGGCGGTCAGCGAGCCGCGGCTACAGCAGCTGTTCGAGCGCCTAGTTAGACCGACCGCCGCTGAGAAGGAGCTCGTGGGCGCCGACGTGTCCGGGCATCCTGAGCGGATGCCGCCAGCGGAGGTGGCCGACCGCATTGCCAGGCGCGTCAAAGGGCATGGGCTATCCCGGCAGCAGCGTGTTTCGGTTCTCAACCCGGTGCATTACACCTTCGGCGCGGCGCTCGGTGTGGCCTATGTCATGGCCGCGCGGCGCTGGCCCGCCGCGACACGCGATCTGGGCGTGCCCGCCGGCCTGACGATCTACGGATCCACGCACGCCAGCGCGTTGCCCATTTTGCGGATCCAGGAGCCGCCGTGGAAGCTGCCGACATCGGCCGTGCTCTGGGAGGCCACCTCACATGTGGTGTTCGGGCTCGCCCTGGAAGGCTTCCGTCGCGCGTTCCTTGGCCTCACTGGCGCAGCCGCCGGGAGCTGACCGGCGAGGGAAACACGATCGGAGACCTGGCAGCGCCGGCACGGCGAGGCGTCGACGCTACCGACCAAGATCATGCAGTCTCGCTGCCTCGGCCATGAGCCAGGCTTGGCTGCGGAGTTCTAAGTCACGGCACTGAGCTCGGACCGAGAACGGCTTCGGTCGCGTCCTGCTTACATGACCGATGCGCCGTTACCGGTGGTCAGGCGGGCCGCGCCTGGTCGAAGATGCGGAAAGCCAGATCGCCTTGCTCGTTGACCTGTGCGTCGAGCGCCTTGTCCTCAAGTACGGCCGCAGCGCCGGGTTCGACGAAAACGCGCGCGCCGCCCTCCTCGACGACCTGGTCGCCGGCCGCCGGGCCTTCGGTCAAGGCGAGCTCGAAGGCGGGCGCTCCGGCACCCTGCTTCATGATGCGCAGGCCGGTGTCAACGGGCAGGTCCGGCTGCGACGTCAGACTGCGGATCGCCGAGACGGCGTTGTCGGTGATCGTGAGCATGGCCAGCTCCTCCCTACAGGGTTCAGGCAACGGGGCTGGCTGTACCCACTCCCGGAACGGCCGAACCTGCCGTGCCAGGCTTCTTCGCGGGCTCCGAAAACGGGTTTGAGATAGCGGCGGCGAATCGTCGCATCTCGGTTGCGGAGCTTCCTTCAGGCGGTGGCCGGCGCCGCTGGCTTTCTGGGCGGCGGGGTGGCCGCTTTGCCGGATCCGGTGTGGTAGCTGGCGAGCAGTTCGCGGTAGGCGCGGGCGTACAGGGCGGCTGCTGCGGCGGGGGTGAACTGGCGGGCGTAGGCCCGCCCGGGGCCGGGGTCGGGGCGGCCGCCGGCCAGGACCTGGTCTAGCGCCGCGGCGAGGGCGGGAGGGTCCTGGGGCGGGACCAGGATGCCGCGGCCCTCGGCCAGGGTATGCGCGAGGCCGTCGACCGCCGTTCCGACGACCGGGACGCCGAGCCCCAGGGCCAGCACGGCGCTTTGCGACCATGACTCCTCTCGTGACGGCACGACGTGCACCGTGGCCCCGGCGATGTAGCGGCCCGGGTCGAATGACCATCCCGGCAGGTGCACGACAGCGCCCAGCCCGCGGGCGGCGGCCAGCCGGGTCAGCGGGCCGCGGAGCGGGCCGTCGCCGATCAGGTACGCCGGCGGCGGCGCGTCCATCAGGGCCAGGGCCTCGATGAGCAGATCGGGTGCTTTGTCGCCGCGGAGCCGCCCGGCGAAGGTCAGCCGCGGCGTCGGCAAGTCCGGGCAGCGGCCGGGCGGACATGCCGTGCACCGAGGAGCGCCCGTCGCGGAGCCGGCCGTCGTCCAGGCCGATCCCGGCCGCCCAGGCCCGGGCCGACGGGCCGTGGGCGTAGAACAGGCCGATCCGCCGTGCGGCCTGCCGGGCCTGCGGGGTGTGGTCGGCGGCCGGCCAGGTCATCTGGTTGTGCTCGCTGGCTACCAGCGGCACGTCCTTCGGAAGGACCTGTGCGGCGGCCCACCAGGCGCCGATCATGTGGCCGTGCACCAGGCTGGCATCGGCGAGCCTGGGGCCGAGCCAGCCAGCGAACTCCGGCGATGGCGTCCACTGCAGGCTCTCGGCGGGCATCACGTCGCTGACCCGGCAGGCATCGGCGGGCAGGCCGTGGCGGGCAGCCAGCTCCAGCCCCGCCGGAGTCGCATCACCCGCGAGCAGCGTCGTCGTGATGCCATGGCGGCGCAGTGCCACCGATAGCTGCAGCGCCGACAGCTGAGCGCCGCCGGGTTCCAGCGCGCCCAGGATGCGGACAACCCTCACCGCGCCTGCCGTCCCCGATACGCGGCGGTGCGCCCTGCCGGTGGTTGCCCGTCAGCCGCAAGGCGGTCGTCCGCAAGCATGTCCAGGTGCTCATCCAGCCGGCCGCGGCTGAGCTCATCGAGCTTGGCAGCAAGCCGATCTGGACCCATCCGGCACGCAGCCATGGGCTGATCTTATCGGGATCTACCACTTCAGAATCATCGATAACGCAGCAACCACGTCAGGATCCGATCGGCCGAAGGCAGCGTTATCAGCTGCGAAGTAGCGCCTCGAAGTGCAGCGCCACGGACGATGCACCCGGCGTCGGACTCGGACGGCCGCGGCATGAGGTCGCAAGGGAAGCTCACCCGCTGGGATCGCGCGCGATGTCGCACGCTCCGTGCAGCGCCTGGACGACAGGCTTGGCAGTCAGCTGCCTGGAACCCGCACTCGGCCGATATGCGAGGGCGTGAGATCGCCTCACGCGGCGAGACTCAGGGCGCCGGTTAGGATCATCGCCGCGCCCGCGACACGGCCGCCGCTCACTCCGAACGGGATGGTCTTTTCCAGCAGGACGAAGACGGCGATGGCCGCGATCCACAGCAGGTTCATCACGCCGCCGACGAACAGCAATCCCATCAGGATCCAGCAGCAGCCCAGGCAGTACCCGCCCAGCCGTGCGCCCATGCGGAAGGCCCCAAGACGGCCGCCCCGCCAGTGCCGGGACAGGAAATGCGCTGGCGCGCGGCAGTTCTGCAGGCAGGCGTCCTTGAGCGGGGTGAGCTGATAGACCCCAGCCGCGATCAGCAGCACGGCGCCGAGCCCCGCGCTGCGCGAGACCATCATCGGGGACAGCAGCGCGGCCCGGTCAAGGCCCGACTGGGCGACGGTGGCCACCACGCTGAAGACCACCCACATCCCGGCGTACCCCGCGACCAAGATGAACGCCGGCGCCACCGGGCTGTGCTGAGCGGCAGCCTTGCGCGCGACCGCTGCGTACAGCAGAGTCATCGGCACCGCGGTGGGGACCATCATGGCCACCATCATCACCGCCCACATCGCCAACCGGAGACCGAACTCGGTCGCCGTCCACGGCTGAACCCCGGCCACGGCGCGCATCATCGGCACCATCGAATGACCACGCATGACGGCTGACCCGCTCGCCATGCGGCTCGCCGCCACGATGACGTAGACCCACGCTGCGGCGGTGATGCCGCCCAGGCCGGTCAAGACCGCGAGGCTGTCCCGGTGGCGCCAGGCCCACAATGACAGCCTCGAGCTCGCAGCGCTTGCGGCCGGGGGCGTGGTCAGCGGATTACTCCGTCCTGGTTCAGGTGCAGAATGTTGAACTGGCCGTAGCTGTCTTTCAGGTCAAGCTCGACACCAGCGCGGACGGTCGAGTTCCCGTTGCCCATCTCGGCGATGGTGTACTCAAATCCATTCGGCAGGTCGATCCGCGACCGCACCGGCTCGCCAGAATGGCGGCTGATAATCGGCGTACCGCGGGACTCGACCAGCCCATCAATTGTGAGGCTGGCCATCCGCTCGTCTACGTCGATGGACAGCTCGATCGGCGCGTAGAGGGTATCCAGCACCGTCGACATGGTGCTGTTGTAGACGAAGAAGTGCGTCGCCCCCGGCGTCGTCGACTCGCCATGCAGGATCTTCCGCAAGCCTTCCCGCTGCATCGGGTCCGCCCGCTCATCGATGATGACCTGCTGCGTGCCGTTGCCGTCGGCGATCTCGCCGGGCCAGTACAGCAACAGCGCCCAGTTCAGGCCATCGAGCCTGGTTTCGTTGAAGTGTCCTTCGTCGATGCGCCCGCACACAACGGCTTCGCAGTGCCCGTGAGTCGTCCTCGCCCCGAACTGACATGGGCAGCCCCAGGAACAATTGCAGTTCCCGTACTCCCTGCCCCAGATCGTCCATCGATCAGCCATCGGCTTCTCCGGTATCACTCTTGTTCTGGAATTCCAGCCTCGGCACGGACTGGCTGTCCTGGTCGGCTCGCGAACACCCACTGCGACTATGCCGGACCACGTTGCAATCACGTTGCAGGCCGAGCAACCACCAAGACGCGACGCACGTTCGAGGGAGCTGTGCGGACGACATAATCGGGCAGAATCGGCGCTCGCTCAGACTCAGTCGAGGCCATAGACGCAGCGCGGGCGGGGGCGTCGGCCGTGTCGCCGGCACAACGTCTTCCGCGCGATGACCTTCGAGTCGTGATTGGTCACCACGACCATCTGCTTGCTGCCCGCAAGATCGATCCCGACGATCGCGTTCGACACCGGCACCAGGGCCCGGAGCCGGTCCAGCCGAGCATTGCGGTTGCGGTCATCTCGGGGCGCGCCACTACCGTTACCCATGAACGTCCTCCTGCTGCGCGGGACACCAAGGCCAAAGCGCATCTGGGGGACGTTCCTACGTCACGAACCGACACGCAGAACGTGTTTCTATGCCGAGAAGCGGACGTGTTGCGCCCTTGAGTCCAATAATGTGTCGCTCCATGGTCGGACAAACGACGCCGGCTTCCGGCCCCCAGCCTCAGGGACAGCGTGCTGGTCGTGACGAACGCATCGTCTGGTCGGCAATGTGGGTCGGTTTCACCCTGGCGTTCGTGGGGCTAGTCGACGGACTGACGATGGCGCTCAACAGGCACGTCGTTACGTGTCCTAATGGCACGTACTTTCCCCCAGGCGCCACGAACTTCAACTGCTACGTCCACCCGAACGCCGGAACAGGAATTGGGATCACAGTGATTTCAGCCCTGCTCGGGATACTGGTTGCGTTGTCAGCTGTTTCCGCGGTCACAAGCCTTCGGAGCGGCTCAGCCGCGGGTGGCGACTCGGCCGCCGATCAGCAGGCTTCTTCCTGACTTGCCGCCGACAAGTCTTTGCGCGGGTCGCTTCCGGTGGGAACTTGGGTCGCCGAGCATCAGCGCGCTGTCCAGCTACAAGCGCGCCGGATTCACCACCACGGGTCACCCTCCGTACTCGCGGTCACCGGGCATAGGTTGCACTCTGATGCCCGCTGCCGTGAGGAACTGACGGATCTGGGAGGCATGCTCGACGACATGCAGCGGCACGCTGCCGACAAGCACCCCGAAAGGCATGCCGCGGTATCGATGGGCGCTCGGCAGTGGCCGGGCGGCCAGCTCCTCGGTGAGGGCCTCAAGGGTCAAGCTGACGCGGCCGCGGCACCAGCCGACGTACCCGACAAGCTCTGGCTTGGTGAACACGCGGTTGGGGAAGGAGTAGGTATTGTCGTCAAACGGTTGCGGCGGTGCCCACGGCTCGAACTCTCCACTCAGGTCGTAGTCCAGGCAACTGAGCCCGTGGTAGGCGAGGAACCAGGGAGCCGAGCCGTGCAGACCCCCGTGCGGTCCGGCACCCGTAGGCGCCTCGTCTGGCCACAAGTCCGCCTGCCACAGCGCGTCGGGGCAGTCGGTCAGGGCCGCCTCCATCAACCGCAGCGCCTGTTCGAAGTTATAGGCCATGCTCTGCACAAACGCGTTCGCCACCCTGCCGGTATAGCGGATATCAGCTGATCTGGTGCTGAACCACGAACATCCTGTCTTGCCGCGCACAGACACAGAGCTGAGGTCGGGCCGGCCCAGGACTTCGCGCTGGCGGTGTTGCCCATAGCGATACGCATTGCCTTATTGTCAAGCGTGCCCGCGCCCTGCGTCAGGCACGATTGTCAGGCGTGCCCGCGCCCTGCGTCAGGCATGCAGTTTGGCCGGGGTGATAATGAGCGCGGTCGAAAACAGCATGGCGAACTGTTCGGGAGTGCCGAACAAGGCCCCGATGCGCTCGGTGTACTTGGCCAGGTAGGCAAGGTGTTCGTTGGCTGGCGGCTGGTCATGAGCCGTTCTGGCGGTGCCCTCCACGCGCACAACGTTGCGGCCGATATCGGTGACGTCGAGCACGAAGCTCACCTTCGGGTTGGCTGCGAGGTTGCGCAGCTTCTGCTTCTCCGGCCGGGTGTAGACCAGGATCGTCTCGTCATCGCTGAGCAGGAACCAGACCGGCACGGTGACGGGCTGCCCGTCCGGCCGCACGGTGGTCAGCCACGCGATGAGGTTGCTGCGCAGCCGGGTCTCGGCCCGCTCCCGGTCCGCTTCCGGCAGGTCAGATGTGACCTTCATCGTTATCCCCTCTAAGGTCGCAGCGCTCGACCCTACCCGCCGCCCGGGACAGTCTCGCGCCAGGCTGCTGAACGCCCCGCGGGCATGCTCCGGCAGACCTTCGTCACCACGATGCTCGACACCGGCGTGGACCTGCGCGAGGTGCAGATCGCCGCTCGCCACGCCGACCCGCGAACCACCATGCGCTACGACAGGGCACCGAACAACCTCGACCGGCACCCCCAACTACATCCTCGTCGCCTACATGGCCTCCGGAACTGACGGCGCATCGACGACCGTCCGGAGCGCACGACACTGCCGATGACAGCCCGTCTGATCGCAGTCGACGGGCCGATGGACTCAGGCTCGATGGTGCGGCAGCTAGCTGTTGCTGGCCACAAGGTTGTTGACGCGCCCTGGGAAGGTCATTCCGCGGTCAGGTGGTCATTGAGGCGGTTGAGGAGCTTCTGAAGCGTCGCGAGTTCTCGTTCGGTCAACGGGGCAAAGAAGTGGTTGCGCTCACGTGCGAGATCGTCCTGGATTGTCTGCCACCACTTTCGGCCGGCGTCCGTCGCGGTAAGCAAGCGAACTCGAGCATCAGTTGTGTCCGGGCGCGCCTGTATCCACCCTCGATCGTGAAGCTGGCGGACGACGGCTCCCGCGTTGCGTGGGTCGATCCCCATCAAGTTCGCAAGGCCGCGCTGGCTCGTTTCGGACTCCACCAGGACGGCCATGGCGGTGAACTGCGCTGTGGTGATCCCTTCGTTCCGAAGGTATTGATTCCATTCGTGCTCTGCCCGTCGGCCGATGGTGGCGAGCAGGAAGCTCGCGTTGCTTCGGAACTTGACGCCATCTGACATAGACATATTATATGTGTATGTCAGATGGCTGCCAGACCATGGTCCCACCCGCAGACCACAACACCGTCAATCCCTTCGTCATCGTCCCGAAAGCGGCCGAGTTCATCGACTTCGTAACCGAGGTCTTCGACGGACGGGAGTCGACGGCATTCCGTATTCCTGACCTGGACGGCTTGCTGATCCATGCGGAGGTGGTCATCGGCGACTCATCGATCCTGATCTGTGACCGCAAGCCGGACTGGCCGTTCACTCCTGCATTCCTCCAGGTGTATGTCTCCGACAGCCAGGCAGTGCTCGACCGAGCAGTTGCGCGGGGTGCCACCATCGTCACTCCCGTCTCGACCTTTTACGGCGGATACAGCCTCGCTCGTTTCCGCGATCGGTGGAACAACCTGTGGTGGCTCTACGCACCCGAGCTTGCGGACACGGGCGACCGCAACTCCCAGTCAAGTGGAATCGATTGGCATGACAACGAACCCAGCCGCGTCTACACGACCATCGTGCAGGCGATGCGGGACCTTCGCGCGCCGGAGGCTGAGTAATAGCCACAGCGTGTGCTGGCGATCCGCTCCCTCGTCCGGCAGATCTCCGGCCTTGAGTATCGCAACGCCCTGCTCACTCTCGAAGGCCGACGGAGACTAGTCGAGCGGTGCCGAACCCGACCGATCGTTCATGCCGCCCAGCGGCTAGGCAAGGTGCGCGAGTTCGGCTAGGGCGGCGACCCTGGTTAAGCGGCACGGGTTGAGGCCGCCGCGCTTCGCCGTGAGTGCGCCTGGCGGCAACCTGACGTGACTGGCGAGCACGTGACGGTCTTGGCCGGCGGTAAATGCGTTGCTACCTGCAGGTGTGCAGTCCTACAGTGGCCGCGCCGCGCGGCAACAAATGTCCTCTGCATCAGGAAGGAGGTGCCCGCGATGTTCGCTCATCGTCAGACGCCTCCAAGGGTTGCTCTCTAGCAATCCTGGAGACCCACGACAGGCACCCTCAGGAATCTGGCCTCAGCCAATCCTGAGGGTGCTTCTAACCGGGCGCCGAAGAAGTCGAACTGTAGAAGGGGTCACTCGGTTTCCGCTCATCGCGCGCCCAATGAAGAGAGGTAATGCAGCTGATGGCAACTTGCCGTGCTGGGTCCGCCTGTGCCTGAATCCGGTACGCGCGTTCATGTGCGTTGGACCCGCTCGGCGTCGAGTTCCGGATCTGTGATGACCGCGTCGATGAGCCGCTGGGACCTGCCGACCCAGGTGAAGTCAGAGTCTACGTCCGTCGCGACGAACCACCGGCGGTCCGCTGGCCACAGAAGGTGCGGCGCGGGAAATTCCTCGTCTTTGGATGAGCCCGTCGCAGCGTCCGTGGCGCCCCAGTGGCCCACGTAATCAAGATGGCCGCGAAACAGCATGTACTCCCGATTGGGGATGCGGACCCTCGCGCCGTTGAGAATACTCGCGGGAAACCAGGGCGAAATGCCTCGCACAGGGTCGCCGTGCATACCGGAGACGGCGCCGGCCCACAGTCCATGGAAACAGTCGTCCAGGGTCTTCGTCCCGCCAGCCAGGTGCACACGCAGGCGCGCGAAAAGGACCCGCTGGGAGATGCGATCCTGTTCAAGGTAACGGACCCGCGCGTACGACTCGAAGCCGGTTGGGCCCATTGTCACCAGCTCGCCCCAGGGCTCATCGCGCTGCGCGAACCAGTCGGCGACCGAGGAGTCAGGCTCGAAAGGCAGCACCTCGGAAGAGTATTCGACAGACGGCTGCCAGCCGGTCTGACGCCCTGACGACCTAGCTCACCGACGCGATGGCGCTGGTTACGCTGTCTGGCTGCCTCGCGGACCGCGGTGTGTCCGCGGTCTTGGACCGGGCGCATTTCCTGGAGCCGCGGATGAGACGGGGTGTTCGCCGAGTACGCCTAGGACCGCGCGTTCCTGGTCGACACTGCCAGGGTCCGGTCGCCACAAGACAAGCCGACCGTCCGCCGCCACGTGCCGCTGCGGCTACGGCTTTCGCAACGATCCCGTGCCAGGCGGGTCACGATCTAGGGCGCGACCTTCCGGCATGCGCCGGATGCTGGTTCCGTGGAACTTAGATCTGGTCTCCGGAGGGCAGGGTGAGAGACGACGTCGTCGTTAGGGTGCTGGGACCTGTCGAAGTGCTGGCGGCTGACGGCTGGCTCGCCGGTCCGCCTCAGCAGCGCCTGATACTGGCGGTGCTGGCGCTTGAGGCCGCTCAGGTGGTTCCGGTAGGCGCGCTCATCGATGCGCTCTGGGAAGAGCAGCCGCCGCGCTCTGCGCAGGCAAGTATTCAAGTTCTGATCACCGGATTGCGCGGCGTGCTGAGAGCTTTGCCGGGAGCCGGAGTCGAGCGGTGCGGTGATGGCTACCGACTGCGGATCGCGCCAGGTGAGGTCGATGCGCAGCGGTTCCGGTCGCTCGTGCGGACCGCGCGTAAGGCAGGTGACAGCCGGGCGGCGTTGGCGGCGTTCGATCAGGCGCTAGCGCTGTGGCGGGGACCCGCGCTGGCCGATGTGCCTGGCACAGCGAAGATCGAGGCAATCCGGGCAAGTTTGACCGCGGAACGGCTGTCGGCGATGCAGGACCGTGTCAGCGCCATGTTGGATCTCGGGCGGGACCGGGAAGCGGCCGAGGAGCTTGCTGGGCTGCTGACCGCGAATCCGCTGTCGGAGCGGCTTGCCAGCATGCTGATGGTTGCCTCGTGCCGGAGCGGGCGGAAGGCTGACGCGCTGCAGGTTTTCCGCGACATGCGTGAGCGGCTGTCCAGTGAGATAGCGGTCGAGCCCGGACCGGAGCTGCAGCGTCTGCACCAGCGGATCCTGGCCGGTGATCCGGCGCTGGAGGCTCCTGTCGGCGGCGTGGCCCGAATTAGCTGGCCGCTGGCCGGCATGGAGGACTCGGTTGCTGGGGGCGACGGCCTCCCGGTGGTGCCTCGGCAGCTGCCGCCGGCGGTTGCGCATTTCACCGGGAGGGGGGAAGAACTCAGGACGCTGTCGGGCTCACTTAAGCGGCTAGGAACCGCGGACGGCACGGTGGTGATCTCGGCGATCGGCGGCACGCCGGGTGTCGGCAAGACCGCGCTGGCGGTGCACTGGGCTCACCAGGTAGCGGAGCGGTTCCCGGACGGGCAGCTATATGTGAACTTGCGGGGGTTCGGCCCGTCCGGACCGCCGATGACGACCAGAGAGGCTGTATGCGGGTTCCTCGAGTCCCTGGGCGTTCCCGGGGATCGGATCCCTGGGGGCACGGATGCGCAGGCTGGGCTGTATCGCAGCATGCTGGCGGGCAGGCGGATGCTGGTGGTTCTAGATAACGCTGTCGACGAGGCGCAGGTGCGGCCGCTGCTGCCTGGGTCGGCGGGGTGCCTTGCGGTGGTCACCAGCCGGCGCCCGCTGCCCGGCCTCGCTGCGGCGGAGGGCGCGCTCCGAGTCTCCTTGGACCTGATGTCCGAGGCGGAGGCCGGTGAGCTGCTGGCCGCCCGGCTCGGCGCAGGTCGGGTCGCCGCCGAGCCTATGGCGGTCAGCGAGCTTGCGGTGCTGTGTGCCCGGCTTCCGCTGGCGCTGGCCGTCGCCGCGGTGCGAGCTGCTTCCAGTCCGGGCCTCGCCCTCACGTCGCTGACCGAGCAGCTGCGGGACATGCGCGGCCGGCTGGACGTACTTGATGCCGAGGATCCGGCGAGCAGCGTGCGGGCGGTGTTCTCCTGGTCCTACCAGAACCTTAGCGGCCCGGCAGCACGGATGTTCCGGCTGCTGGGCACGCACCCTGGGCCGGACATCTCACTGCCAGCAGCGGCGAGCCTTGCCGGTGTTCCTTGCACCCGGGCACGCAGAATACTTGCCGAGCTGACTGGCACGCACCTGCTCAGTCAGGACGCCCGGGGCCGGTTCGCCTTCCACGACCTGCTGCGCGCCTACGCCATGGAAGTGGCTCAGGGCCAGGAACACCAGGCGGAGCAACTCGCGGCCACCCAAAGGATGCTCGATCATTATCTGCACACCGCCTGGTCCGCCGCCATGCTGTTGTGTCCGGGCCGAGACCCTGCGTTCATCCTCGCCGCTGCCCGGCCGGGAACCGAGCCGGAGAGCATCATCGACGGCCGTCATGCCCTGACCTGGTGCGAGGCCGAGCACCAGGTGCTGCTGGCGGTCATCACCCAGGCCGCAGCAGTCGGCTTCGATGCGCACGCGTGGCAGCTGCCGTGGGCTCTGGCGGATTACTTCTCCAGACGGGGGCACTGGCGGGACCAGGCCAGCACTCAGCGCACTGCGCTGGCCGCGGCACGGCGGCTGGGCGATCTGGCTGGGCAGGCTCGAGCCCACCACGGCCTGGGCTGCGCGCAGTGCGTGTCCAGCGCCGGCAGGGCAGGGCACGCGCACCTGGCGCAGGCACTCAGCCTGTACCGGGAGCTAGGGGACCAGCTCGGCCAGTCCTCTGTCCACCTGAGTTTCGCGATGGCGTTCGATTATCAGCGCCGCCCCGACAAGGCGCTGGGTCATGCTCGGCAGGTTCTCACGCTAGCGCGGGCCTCAGGTCACGCGGCAGAGGAGGCAAACGCCCTTAGCACAATCGGGTGGCTGTACGCCCAGCTCGGGGACTTCCCGCGTGCCCTCGCGCACTGCCGCCCGGGACTGGACGCGTGCCGCGACCTCGGTGACCGGAACGGCGAGGCCGCTACCTGGGACAGCCTTGGCTACGTCCACCACCACTTGGGCGAATATGGCAAGGCCGCTCGCTGCTACGAGCAGGCGCTGCAGCTGTCTGGTGACCTCGGCAGCCGCCTCAACCAGGCAATCATTCTCGGCCACCTCGGCGATACGCGCGAAGCCGCAGGCGATACCCAGGGCGCCCGTGAGTCCTGGCAGCATGCCCTGGCCATCCTCGACGACCTGCATCACCCTGACGCCATGCGGTTCCGTGGAAAGGCCAGCGATCCAGGCGTCATTTGCATTGCTCCTCTAGGCGAGCCGTCTCCTGACGCAGCGCGCTTCCCCTTGCCGCCAGCCGGCCGCAGCCTCCGGCCGGCCTGAACTTTCCGGGACCCGCCGGCAGGACCTGACTCGCGACGAACTACGGGCGGAGCGAGTTTGTTCGGGAGCGCGAGGGCCATCCGCCGGTCTGTCGGAATCTGATCACCGCCGCCCGGTGTGAGCTGACGCCGGAGACGACCCGCCGATAGGCGCTGCCCGGCGGCTCCTTCGATCAGGCCAGCGCGGGTTCTGAGTCGCCGCACCCGTCCTCGTCATCGGTCGCGCTGGTCGGGACGATGTCGCGATCCCCGTAATAACTCTGAGGCTGGTTCGGCCAACCAAGTCGGCACCAAGCCGGCGCCAAGCCAGCGCGCGCAAACTGAGGCCGCCGCGACCAAGTTCGGGCCGCTTCAGATCACGGTCGCGAGAAATGTTCGTGCGCAGCATCCACAAGTGCGTCAGGCACCCCGGATTTTCCGTGCTGAAGGAAGGTAGCGCAGTGGGTCGAGACCTAAGCCCAACTCTCATGCGACGGCTCGCAAAGGGCTGCGATGTTGCGCCGAAGTGTCGTACCTTCTGCCAGCAGAATGGCGGCGCGGGCACACAGGGGGGCTTTCTGGCGGCTGTAGGCCCGACGTGACCACCGTCCCGGTGAGTGACCTGCCCACGGCCATGCCCGCGGTGTCTGCTGGCGGGGTGAAGTACACCGTGACGAGGCCCCCGGCGCGCAGTGGGAACACCACTCGTTTCGCCTCCGTGAACACGGACGTGGTCCTGGGACTGACGAGAACCGTCAAACCTGGTAGGGCCGCCCGGCGGCGCGCGAGGCTTCCTGACCTGATCAAGGGCGACACAGCGTCCTGCGCCCGCCTTAACCAACGCCCCGACAGCCGTGACCGGGATCGGCAACTACGTCGACGCCACAGGAACTGCTTGCCTGCGGCTCGCGTATGGAGCGTCACCGCGGACAGCGGACCGCCTCGGGCGTGGCATTCGTCTGGCAACGAAGGAGCACACAATGTTTGAACGCAGATGCAAAACAGGCGTGGCGGCGGCGGTCGCGGCGGCTGCCGCGACCGCACTGCTGGCCGCGGGGTGCGGTTCCGGCGGAACCCCTAGCAACAGCGGCAGCCACGCCACTGTCGGTGGCGCCGTGGCCACGCTGGCCAACCTCAACGGCGCCGGGGCCAACTGCATCTACCCCTTCCAGGGGACCCAGTGCTACAGCGTGACCAACTACGAGGACTTCGAGTACCTCATGGTCCGGCCGCTTTACATGTTCGGCGGCAACAGCAGCACCTCCATCTCGGTCAACTACCCGCTGTCTCCGGCCGACGCGCCCGTGTACAGCAACGGCGGCAAGACCGTGGTGATCAACCTCAAGGGCTGGAAGTGGTCGGACGGCACGACCGTCAACGCCAACTCCCTGATGCTCCAGCTGAACTTGCTTGAGGCGGAGAAGGCCAACTACGCGGGCTACACCCCCGGGCTGCTGCCGGACAACATGGCGTCCTACAAGGCGACCGGCCCCGAGCAGGTCACCCTGCAGCTCAAGCAGGCTTACTCCAGCATCTGGTTCACCTACAACCAGCTGGCCATCCTGACCCCGATGCCGGCGGCGTGGGACGTCGCGGCGACCGGGGCGAAGGCGGGCAGCGGCGGCTGCCTCACCGACAGCGCGGCTGATGGCTGGGCCAAGTGCAAGGCGGTCTACACGTACATGACCGCCCAGAACAAGCTGACCGCGACCTATGCGACCAACCCGCTGTGGCAGGTCGTCGACGGTCCGTACAAGCTGACCTCGTACAACGTCTCGGGCAACTACACGTTCGTGCCCAACGCGTCGTACTCCGGCACCCCGAAGTCGTCGATCGCCACGCTGAAGTTCGTGAGCTACACCAGCGACACCGCCGTCTACACGGCGCTGAAGACTGGCGCGCTGAGCACCGGCGGCGCGCAGACAAACGGGACCGATGTGCCATCGACGGACCTGCCCCCGGCCGGGAAGGGCTTCCTACCGCCGTCCAACCCGCTGGCCTCGGCTGGCTACGTACTGCAGCCCGCCTACGAGTTCAGCACCGGCTTCGCCTACATCAACTTCAACAACCCGACGTACGGCCCGGTGTTCAGGCAGCTGTACTTCCGGCAGGCGCTGATGGAACTGAACAACCAGGAGGGCATGTCCACCTCCGTGGGCCGCGGCTACTGGTACCCGACTCCGGCGGGCGTGCCGCCCGAGCCAGTCAGCCAGTGGGTGTCCTCGGACATGACCGAGAATGGCGGCCAGGGCCCGTACCCGTACGACCCGGCCAAGGCCGAGGCACTGCTGAAGGCACACGGCTGGCAGGTTGTCGGCGGAGTGCTCACGTGTGAGTCCGCAGGCACTGCTGCTTCCGACTGCGGTGCTGGCATCGCCAAGGGCACGCAGGCCAAGTTCGCCATGCTGTATAGCTCGGGGATCTCGATCCAGGCGGACATGGCGGACGTCCTGAAGTCCGGCTTCGGGCTGGCGGGCATTCAGCTCACGCTCGCCCCCGAGACGTTCAACACGCTGCTGACCGACACCGTACCGTGCAAGCCGACGCAGGCCAGCTGCAAGTGGACGTTCCTGTACCTTGGCGGCTGGGGGTTCAACGGGCCAGGCTTCGAGCCGACCGGTGAGCCGCTGTACCAGACGGGCGTGCCAAGCAACTCCGGGAGCTACTCTGACCCGACGATGGACTCGCTCATCAACGCCACCCACACCAGCAACAGCCTGGCCGCCTTCCACCAGTACGCCAACTACACCGCGACCCAGGTGCCCGTTCTCTGGATGCCATGGAGCACCGGAACGCAGGCCGTCAGCACCAACCTGCACAACGTCACGCAGAACCCGCTGAACATGTTCTACCCGGAGTTCTGGACGTGCAGCAACAAGACCTGCTGACCTGCTGACGGCGGCGCGGCAGCAGCAATGGCAGGCTCGGCCCCGGTCGTCGCGCTGGTGCGACGCCAGCGCGACGACCGGACCGGAAGTACCCGCGACGCCTTCCGTCCTAATCATTCATTCAGGCCGCAGCGGGCCTGTCGTCGGCCGGGCCGCGGGCGAGCACGGGGACGTGCTTTGCGCGGCCCGTCCGAACGATTACGAACACGAATTCATTTACGCCACGGCCAACGTGGCGATGGCGCATCTGGCCCTGACCCAGGCCACCACCAGGGCGCAGGCCAAGAACCTGGAACTGCGGAACGTCTCGGCGCTGACAGGCGCGCCACCGGGACAGCAGGGGAGGCCGAGCCGCAGCATGACGATGGCGCAGGCCACCGCGGTGGCCGCCGCAGCGAGGGCGGCCGGGCCGCGCACCCACGCCTACATCCTGCTGTCGCTGTGCACCGGGGTACGGACCGAGGAAGCGCGGGCGCTGCGGTGGTAGCGCGTCGACTTCGGCGACCCTACTAGCATCCCGCCGCGGCCGGCGAGCGTCGCGGTGTGGCGGTCGGTGCGGACCAAGAGCGACACCAAGACCAGGAAGTCCCGGCGGACCCTCGGGCTGCCGCAGCTGGCGGTGACCCCGCTCGAGTCTCTGCGTGAGGAGGCCGGGCCGGAGCCGGGGGACCTGGTGTTTAGCACCGCCGCCGGGGGTTCCTTGGAGGCTGGGAACGTCCGCCGGTCGTCCCGCGCGTATGCACGGCGGCGGGGATCGGCCGGGACTGGACGCCGCGGGAGCTGTGGCATTCCTTCGTTAGCCTCTTGTCCGACAGCGACGTCGCCGTCGAAGCGATCGCCCGGCTGGTCGGCCACGCCAGCAGCAAGGTCACCGAAACGGTCTGCCGGCACCAGCTTCGGCCCGTCATGACCACCGGCGCCCAGAAAATGGACGCCCTGTTAGGCGGCGTCGACTAGCGCATCTCAGGTTCGGACCAACCGGTCCAGAAGTCCACAGTCGGCTCGCGAGCCAGCATCCGGTGGCGTTGCCGCGTATCAGACCGCCCTGCCGGCTCTCTGCGCGGGCACGGATAGGCATCCCGGCCAGTGTGTGGGGGTTTCCGATCATCCGGTTCCGCGTCCCGCGTGACCATGCCTGGCTGGTGACCGCGGGCTGCCTGGCTAGAAGCATGACCCGGGAGCGCGCTGGGCATCAGTGAAGCGGTAGCACTTTGGGCTGGGTCGGCGGCCTGGCCGGCGGGGTGTACAGCGCATCGGGGGGGGAGCGGGCGGACATGGCGCTGAGGGAATACGGGCCCGGTAAGGCGTTTCCGGGCGTTATCGGCCGGACGACGGATGAGTCGAGCCCGGCGTGGCCCGAGCCGCTGCGGGCACCCGCCGGCGCGCCGAATGTCATGTTCATCGTGCTGGATGACACCGGGTACGGGCAGCTGGGCTGTTACGGCAGCCCGATCGCGACGCCGAATCTGGATGCGCTGGCCGCGGGCGGGCTGCTGTATAGCGGCATGCACACGACGGCGTTGTGCTCGCCGTCCCGTTCGTGCATTATCACCGGGCGCAATCATCACGCGAACGCCACCGCGGCGATCAACGAGCTGGCGACCGGCTACCCGGGCTATAACGGCAGCATTCCGTTCGAGAACGGGTTCCTGTCGGAGATGCTGCTGGCCCGTGGTTACAGCACCTACATGATCGGCAAGTACCATCTGCTGCCGTCGGAGTTCGAGTCGCCCGCGGGGCCGTTCGACCGGTGGCCGCTGGGCCGCGGCTTTGAACGGTTCTACGGGTTCCTGGGCGGGGACACCAGCCAGTGGCATCCGGACCTTGTCTATGACAACCACCAGGTCGAGCCGCCCGCGACGCCGGAGCGGGGCTACCACCTGACCGCCGACCTGGCTGACAAGGCGATCGAGTTCATCGCCGACGCCAAGCAGGTCGCCCCGCACAAGCCATTTTTCCTGGACTTCTGCACTGGCGCGATGCACGCTCCGCACCACGTGCCGACAGAGTGGGCCGACCGGTACGCCGGCCAGTTCGACGACGGCTGGGACGTTTACCGGGAGCGGGTACTTGACCGGCAGAAGGAGCTGGGGGTGATGCCGCGCGACACTGAGCTGTCGCGGCACGACCCCGACGTCCCGGACTGGGACTCCCTGCCTGCGGACGCGCGGCGGCTGGCGGCCCGGATGATGGAGGTGTATGCCGGGTTCCTCTCGCACACCGACCACCACATCGGCCGCCTGGTTGACTTCTTGAAGGAGACCGGCGAGTTCGACAACACGCTGATCATGGTCGTGTCCGACAATGGCGCCAGCGCCGAGGGCGGCCCCGGCGGGACGACCAACGAGCTGCAGTTCTTCAACAACGCGCCGGAGAGCCTGGAGGAGAGCCTGGCCAGGATCGACGAGCTCGGCGGGCCGGCCACGTTCGGCCATTACCCGTGGGGCTGGACGTGGGCTGGCAACGCCCCGTTCCGCCGGTGGAAGCGGGAAACCTACCGCGGCGGCACCGCCGACCCGTTCCTGGTCCACTGGCCGGCCGGCATCAAGGCACGCGGCCAAGTGCGCTCGCAGTACGCGCACATCATCGACATGGTGCCGACCGTGCTGGACGCGCTCGGCCTCGAGCCGCCCAACGCGATCAGGGGGGTTACCCAGTCGCCGCTGCACGGCGTCAGCTTCGCCCACACCTTCGACGAGCCGGCCGCGCCGTCCCGGCACCGCACCCAGTACTTCGAGATGTTCGGTCACCGGGCCATCGACCATGACGGCTGGCGGGCGGTGTGCCCGTGGCCCGGCCCGTCATTCGCCGAGGCCGGCAAGCCGTTCGGCGCCGCGATCACCGCCGAGACGCTGACCGAGCTGGACGCCAGCGGCTGGGAGCTGTACCGAGTGGCCAGCGACCCGGCCGAGAACCACAACCTGGCCGCCGAGCGCCGGGACAAGCTCATCGAGCTGATCGCGATGTGGTACACCGAGGCCGGCAAGTACGACGTGTTCCCTCTCGATGGCACCGGGGCGCCTCGGCTGATGGCAGAGCGGCCGCAGGTAGCCGAGCAGCGGACGCGGTACACCTACCGGCCCGGTACGCAGACGCTGCCGTTCTGGGTCGGTCCGCGGGTGCTGAACCGACCGCATGCCATAACGGCCGACGCGGACATCCCGCCCGGCGGTGCCGAGGGCGTGCTGTTGTGCCAGGGCAGCAGTTACGGCGGCTGGTCGTTCTACGTGAAAGACAGCCGGCTGCATTACGCCCACAATTACGTCGGCCGCGCGACCTATCACGTGTCTGTGCCAGATCCGCTGTCAGCGGGACCGCATCAGCTGCGCTTCGAGTTCGAGCCCACCGGCGAACCCGACCTCGCCCACGGCAAGGGTTCGCCGGGCCGGGCACAGTTGTATGTCGACGGCGATCTCGCCGCGCAGCAGCAATTCCCCGTGACAACCCCGGTCGTGTTCAATCCTGGTGGCCTCAGCTGCGGGCACAACCCCGGCTCGGCCGTCACCGCGGATTACGAGGCCCCGTTCCCGTTCACGGGCACCATTCGTGCGGTGACCGTCGACTTGTCCGGTGATCTCATCATCGACACCGACAGCGAGATGCGCATGGCGATGGCCCGGCAGTAACGCCGCCGGAACGCAGCTACGCCACACGAGCATGAGCGCGGGGCCAATGCGCGCGGAGTGCGCTTGAGGCGAAGAGCGGTGGCGATCATGCTCGCGAGCGGTCGGGTGATAGCAGCGGCGGAGGCGGGCGCAGTTGCGCCGGCGAAAGCCCAGCGCGCCGCTGCCGAGCGTCAGCGTCTGGAGAGGTGGCGTGGCGGAGCCGGGACGGGTCGCGCCCGGCTTGCTGGTGTGCGGTCAGCGGGCCGGTGCGGTGCGCGCCATGGCTGGGATCACGGCGGCTCCGACTGTCAGGTGCATGACGATGAGGCCAGCAGCGGCTGCGGTGGTCGTCGTGGCGGTCAGCGGCAGCGCCAGCGACGCGGCCAGTGCAACTAGTGCGATGGTGGTCCAGATTCGCCGCGCACGCTCGGTACGCCGCTCTAGGACGGCGAGCACCAGCCAGCCGAGCAGCGCGGCAGCCGCGGTGACGCCGATGACCTGGCCGGCCGCGATGGTCTCGACGTGACCGTGGGGGCCGAAGCGGATGTTCAGGTGGATGCCTAGCACGGGAACTTCCACGATCCAGGCGAGGGCAGCCGCCAGGACGCTGCCCGCGGCGCACAGCGCCCGGGTACGGGTACGGCGCTCGATCTCCGGCACGGCGCGGGCGGCGGAAGTGGCGGTGGTGGTAGGCATGTGTGACTCCTTTATGTGGCTCGCGGTGCCCGGTGGCGCCGCTGATCACGAGGCTGTCCCGGGCTGAGGTAATCGGGCATCGTCGTGCTGGCGTCCGCCGCAGTACTGCGTTGGCAGCAGCGGCTACTCCCAGCGCTGTAGCTCTCCCGCCTGCGCAGCGACGATGGCGCCGGGCCGCTGCCGGGAATACGCTCCGGGAGGTGGGCATCAACAGCGTTAGGGTGTCGCGGCGCTGGCGCGGCGTCGCTGGCGTAGCGCTGGTAACCGCGCTGGCCGTGGTCGGCGCCTACGTGGAGGCCAACCCGGCGCACCGGTACGGCGGGCTGCATCTGACCAGCCATCCGCCGCTGGCCGCCTACCTGCTGCTCGCGGTGCCTGCGCTCGCCCTGATCTGGCGCGACAGCCGCCCGGTGGAGGTGCTCGGGCTCGCCGTGGCCGGCGCCGTCGGATGGGCGGCCCTGGGCGAGATCGACGGGGCCGCCCTCGTTCCGGTGCTCGTGGGCGTGTACTGGGTCGCGCTGACCCGCCCGCGGCGCACCGCGGTTGCCGCCGGCCTCGCCGGCGCGGTGGCCATCTTCGTGACGGAGGGGCTGCTCGGGCCGTTCGGCTGGCTCGGAGGCCCGAACGCCACGATGTGGCCGGAGCTGCTCGCAGCCGGCGCGGTCGGCGCGTACGTGGCAGCGCGACGCCAGTGGCTGGCCGCCGAGACTGACCGGGCAGCGCGGGCCGAGCAGGCCCGGGAAGAGGAAACCCGCACGCGCGTCGACGCCGAGCGGATGCGGATCGCCCGCGAGCTGCACGACGTAGTCGCGCACACGATGGCGATGATCAACATCCAGGCCACGGCGGCGAGCATGCAGCTGACCGCCGATCCGGCGAGCGCGGCCGACGCGATCCAGGCGATCCGCCGCGCCAGCAAGTCCGGACTGCGCGAGCTGCGGGCCATCCTGCAGGTACTGCGGCCAGTCGACCGCGGCAGCCCGGCGGGACCGGCGCCGGACCTCCGCGCTATTGCCGCGCTCGTCGAGGCGACCAGCGCCGCCGGCACGCCCACCACGCTGGAGGCGGCCGACCCGCCCCTTGCCCTGCCGCCGCCGGTCGCGCTGGCCGCCTACCGCATCGTGCAAGAGTCGCTCACTAACGTGGTGCGTCACGCCGGCCGGGTAGCCGCGACTGTAAGCCTGGGGCACGAAGGCGGATACCTGCATGTGGACGTGATCAACGACGCCGGGGCGCTCGCAGCCTTCCGCGACGGGACCGGGGCAGGGCTGGCGGGAATGCGGGAGCGGGCGGCCGCTCTGGGCGGCACCCTGGATGCCGGGCCGCGTCCCGGCGGCGGGTTCGCCGTCCGCGCCCGGCTGCCGGTGCCAGCATCCGCCGCAGGCCGGGGACCAGGGGCCCCAATCGTGGGCGCGGGAGGCAATGCCGCAGGAACGGGAGTCACTGCCGGAGTAACGGGAGGCACTACCGCGGTCCCGGACGGCGAGACCGCTGGTCGCGAGGCGGCCGCTGCCAACCGCGACTCATCCGGCGAGCCTGCTGACGGGCTGGGCGCCCGGCCGGTATCGAGCCGGCCGTGATCAGGGTCCTGCTCGCCGACGACCAGGCCCTCGTCCGGGCCGGCTTCCGGGTCCTGGCCGGCTCGGCACCCGACATCGAGGTCGTCGGAGAGGCAGCGGACGGGGCGGCCGCAGTCGAGCTGGCCCGCTCGCTCCGCGCCGACATAGTACTGATGGACATCCGCATGCCCGGCACCGACGGGCTGGAGGCAACCCGGCAGATCGCCGCCGACCCCGGCCTGAGCGGCGTGCGCGTCATCATCCTGACGACCTTCGAGGAGGACGAGTATGTCTTCGAGGCGATCCGGGCTGGTGCCAGCGGCTTCCTGGTCAAGGACACCGAGCCCGAGGACCTCATCAGCGCCATCCGAATAGTCGCCCGCGGCGATGCCCTGCTGTCGCCGAGCGTCACCCGCACCCTCATCTCCAGCATCGCCGGGCGCGGTCCAGCCCAGCCAGTCAACGCCTCCGTCCTGTCCGTACTCACCGACCGGGAACGGGAAGTGCTCGGCCGGGTCGCTGCCGGCATGAGCAACGATCAGATCGCCGCGGCCCTGTTCATGAGCCCGCTGACTGCCAAGACCCACGTCAACCGGACGATGGCCAAGCTCCGCGCGCGAGACCGCGCCCAGCTGGTCGTGATCGCCTACGAGACCGGCCTGGTCCGGCCCGGCCTGTCCTGACGCCCTAGCCCGGCGAGCCCGGCCAGCTTGCACCGAGCGCTGGCGCGGGACGGATCTCTGGCCGGATCCAGACGCCTGACCCGGCAGGCAGCTGGACTGCTTTGGCACCAGTTCGCAGGCCTGGTACCCGCAGCAACTGCTCGCTGACGGTCGTCAGGAAAATGCGGTGGTGTGGTCGGCGGCGAACTGGTCGAAGGAGCGGGCGGTCCGGCCGAGGAGTGAGGGGACGTCGTCGGTGACCCACTCGGCGTCGCCTTCGGCGGTCAGGCTGAATGCCTGGGCGTTCATCTCCGCGATCGGCGCTGGGACGCCGGCGCGGATCATGGCGTCCCTGTTCTCCTCGAAGGTGAGCTCACGGTAGGTGATGGCCCGGCCGAGCAGTCCGGACAGCACGGCGGCCACGTCGTAGTTGGAGATCAGCCCGGGGCCGGTGAGCCAGTAAGTCTGGCCGGCATGCGCGGCCGGGGAGGCGGCGACCGCGGCGGCGACCGCGGCGACGTCGCGGGCGTCGACCATACCGGAGCGGCCGTTGCCCGCGGCGGAACCGAAGCTGCTGGTTGCCGTGATCGCCGGGGCCAGCATCAGGACGTTCTGCATGTAGGCGTTGGACCGCAGCAGCGTGTGCGGAATACCGGAGGCGGCCAGGCCTGCCTCGATCTCGGCCTGCCAGCGCCGCCGGGCGATGGGCGAGTCAGCCGAGGCCTTGCTGGTCGCCTTGATGACGTGCCCGGCGCCAGCGCGGGCGGCGCTGCGGATGACGTTCAGCTCCTGGGCGGGCACGGCCGGGCTGACCAGCACCACGGTCTCGACCCCTGTCATCGTCTCGTCGAGGCTCGCGGGCACGTCCAGGTCGCCGACGGCCACCTCCGCGCCCGCCTCAGCCAGGGCCTTCGCCTTCGCGGGGTCGCGCACCAGCACCCGCACGGGCAGGTCTCGCTGCCTGAGCAGGCGGGCCGTCTCGGAACCGACCTTCCCGGCCGTGGTCACCAGGATCACCATGAGCCTCCTTCTGCACGCCAGTCTGGGTTACAGGACTCACTCTGCGATCACGGACTGGGTTGTCGAACCCAGAAAATGCTAGAGTGAGTCATGACCAGCGACGCACGCGAGCAGCCGAGGCTGACCCCTAAAGGGGAGCGCACCCGGGCCCGGATTATCGAGGTGGCCGCCCGGCTGATGCACGAGCGGAGCGTCGCCGGCGCCACGCTGGAAGACGTCAAGGCAGCGGCGCACGTCAGCGGCTCGCAGCTGTACCACTACTTCCCGGACAAGGACGACCTCGTGCAGGCGGTCATCGACCGCCAGGCCGACACCATCACCGGCATTCAGCGGCAGGCCGACCTCGGCAGCCCCGACGGGCTCCGGGCCTGGCGCGACACAGTAATCGCCCAGGCGGCAAGCAGCAACGGCAAGGGCGGCTGCCCGCTCGGCTCGCTCGCCGGACAACTCGCCGAGACCGACCCGCGTGCCCGCGCCCTGATCGCCGCCGGATTCGAGCACTGGTCAGCCGCCATCAGCGATGGCCTGCGACGACTCCAAGCCGCCGGGCGCCTCCCCGCCAGCATCGACGCTGACGACTACGCAACAACCCCTGCTCGCAACGCTGCAGGGCGGCCTCCTGCTCGCCCAGGTCCAGCAGGACACCCGTCCTCTCCAGACTGCGGTCGACACCCTCCTCGCCCTCACCACCGGCAGCCGAGCCTGAGCCGAATCCCGCCACCCAGGCAGGCGGCTGCTACATCGGCCCGGCAGCACCTAGGCTCCTAGGAACGTGTCCGAGCAGATCTGCGCGCCATTAACGGGCAGGGTGCCGACTTCGCGACTGCCACACGGCCCGCCCGGCGCGCTGGCTGGGGCGCTGTATCGGCCCGACACCGCGCATCCGGCGGCGCGGGCCACCACCTAGCGCTCGCGCGGATGGGCACGAGTCGTGGTCGGCGCACGCACGACGCCGGCCGCGCCGCTAAAACAGCCCATCGTCCCCCGGCAGCCCCAAGGACGTCCGGCAGCCCGGCATTCTGCCCGGTAGGACTGCGGGCGGTCTTGCGATTGCAGCGGTGACTTCTTCTATCGAGGAGAAGCGCCGGTCGCTGGTCCGCGTCGACCACGCCGAGAACTCCGCACCCGTCCACGCGGGATGCGCCGCTTGCGCGCGCCAGCGCGACACGCGACGCTACCGCGCGGACGCGCATCCGTTCGCGCGTCCAAGCGTCGAAACTTCGGCGCGCGCCTCAGGCCGCGCATGTCTGCGACGCGTGAGGCGAGTGAAGCCAGGGGAGTGCTGAACATCTCGCCCACTCTGCGCCCCATTTAGGCGCGGCCGCGGCGCAATCGATCAGGCTGTCCGGCTTCGCGTCACGCGTGACCGTCCAGGCTGTCCGGTGAATGATCACTGACTCCGCCGGTTCGGCGCCCGGCGGAACTAGCCGCGAAGTTGGACTTCCACGGGCCCGTAGCGTGGCGGGCGATCGGCGCGCCAGCAGCAAATGATCCTGCTGGAGGCAAACAGCGAGCCTTGCTGTTCGTGACGGCCAGGGACGCCAGAGGTCGATGATCTGACCGGAGGCGCCCGCGGTCCGGAGGCGGCCGCGGATGTCGGCGCGGTCACCGGTAACCACGTGCGCCCGCAAGTCGGCGGCTGTCCGGGCGACGACAGCGTCGACGACATTCCGGGTTGGAGCGCGGCCCATGAGCTTGCCGACCGCGTGTGCTCTCTGCTTGCCCGGGGAATGACCTCGCATCCGCGCAGCGGCCGCCGGAGCTGGACCTGATCTGCGGAGCGGCTGACCTGGGCGATGACGGACGCGGGAACGGCGGGGATGCCGGCTTCCAGCCGGACGCGGTGGTCTGCCCACACGGCGCGGACTTTGATGTTGGCAGCCACCGGGACGCCCGCGTCGTAGACGACCGGCGTCATGCCGTCCGGCCCTCCGCGGCGATGTCGGCGCGGCGCCGCGCGGCGAGGTCGGCCCGGATGGTGTTATCCGCGAAAGAGTCCGTGGCGTGGATTGCTTGGGTTGAGCCGGGGCTAGACAGACGAAGCTGACGTGGCGGCTGCTACCACCGGCACTGCCCTGGCCTTGGCATCCTGACCGAGATGGAGGGACACATGATGCGGTACATGCTCATGTTCTGGGTTGATGAGTCCGCTGAGGTGACCGCGGAGGAGGACTCGGGCATGATGATCGCCGTTAAATCGTGGGTGGAAGACATGACCGAGCGCGGGGTCCGGCTGTCCGGCAGCCCGCTGGGCTCGGTCAGCGAGGCCAGGATCGTTCGGGTCCGCGACGGCGACTGCTCGTCTCCGATGGGCCGTTCGCCGAGACTAAGGAGCAAATCGGCGGTTACGACCTGGTGGATTGCGCGGATCTGGCCGCGGCAGTCGAGCTGGCAGCCGGCCACCCGCTCGCCCGGACCGCGACGGTCGAAGTGAGGCCGTTGTGGGATGCTCCCTGGGACCACTGACCAGCACGGCAGCCGTGCGAATCCCTCCGGGCTCGGGCCGGCCGCGGTGTCCAGCAAAGGTGTTCTGGTTCGTCGTTGTGGTGACAGCCCGCAAACGGTTGTTAGCGCGACGAGCGCCGCTCGTCCGCGGAGGAACGAGAACACGAAGGATGTGGACACGATGATGCCGTACTCGGTGAACCTGCTGCACCAGGCGGAGCGGGTTAAGAGCGATGCGGAGCGCCGCCAGGCCGACGCGCAGATCGGCATGATGGCGGCAGACCTGTCACGGTTGAGGGGCGATGTCGTCCGGTTCGTCACCGCGCTGCGCCCGCACCGCCGGAAGCCTTATCCCGCAGCGAGGTTTGCGGCATCCGGTCAGCCCGGCAGCCGCTGCCAGAGCGCCTGTTCTGGCTCAGCCGCAGGAGGATGACAGATGAATGATCCGCTGGTCGTGCCCAAAGAGGAGTGGCTTGTCGCCCGGAAGCAGCTGCTGGCGAAGGAGAAGGAGCTTTCCCGGCAGCGCGACCTGCTCAATGCCGAGCGGCGCAGGCTGCCGATGGTCGAGATCGGAAAGCATTACGTGTTCGAGGGTAGGCACGGCAGGTTCGGCCTGCCAGAGCTGTTCGAGGGCCGGGGGCAGCTGCTGATCTACCACTTCATGTTCGACCCCGACTGGGATGAGGGCTGCCCGACCTGCTCGTTCCTGACCGACAACATCGGCCACCTCGCCCACCTGCGTGCACGGGATACCACCCTGGCTCTGGTCAGCCGGGCACCGCTGGCCAAGATCGAGCCGTTCCGGCAGCGGATGGGCTGGACGATCCCCTGGTATTCCGCCTTCGGCAGCGACTTCAACTACGACTTTCACGTCACCCTCGACGAGGCCGTCGCCCCGGTCGAGTACAACTACCGGGGCCTCGCCGAACTCGGCCCGCAGTGGCGGGGGTGGTCGGGTGAGATGTTCGGAGTCAGCGCTTTCCTGCGCCACGGCGACCGTGTCTGCCACACGTACTCGAGCTATGCGCGGAGCTGCGACTTGCTCGACGGCACATATAACTGGCTCGACCTCACCGCACGCGGCCGGCAGGAAGACTGGGAGCAGCCGCCTGGGCGCAGCGACAGTACAGCGCTGGGCTGGCTCCGCCATCACGACAGGTACGAACAGTAATCACGCTGGGCCACTGCCCTAAGCACCGGCACCCACGGCTGCCCCGCGCGCGACCATGCCGCGATCTCACCACGGCTGCCAGCGCATCTGGCCGCACGGGCTGTGCGCCGGGCGATGTCGAGTGGCCCCCGCCGGCCTTTCCGAACGGCAGCCTTGACCGGCTGGCCAAGTGGGACATGGCACTGCGGCGCGGGCACGATCAGGTCAGCTAGCTCGCCGTCCCGTAGGAACGCTGTAACCATGGCGAGCCGTTGCGTACGCGCAGCCCGGCGGCATCGCTTGTCGAACGTCTTCGCGATCCACGATCATGGCCGTATGGATGACACACAGGCTTCCCTGCGAGCGGATAACGCCGAGCTGCGCCGACTGCTGGATAAGCATCAGTGGGCGGGCCTCACTCCCTTCAAGTCCGACGGATGCTGCCCTGAGTGTTCCGGCCCGGCGCCGCCTCGTGGACGCGGGCATACGCCCGGCTGTGCGATAGCGGTGATCTTGGCATTGAATACGCCGGTGCCAAACGACCTTTAGAAGTGGACATCAGCCGCGTTCGATGGAGGCCGAGCGGCAGCCGGAATGAGCCTGACCCGCTCTGACGGACATCCATCATCAGGGGTTTGTCCCCGGAAGGCTGTCCCACTAAGGAGAGCATGAGGAGTAAGAAGCAGCCCCGGCAGCGCCGCTCGTTTACCCTGGAGTTCAAGGCCGAGATCGTTGACCTGTGCCAATCAGTTTTAGAGTGTCGGGCGCCGGTACATCCGGTAGACACCCGGAATGCGTGTCCGCATCGCCCTGACAGATAAGCTACCTTTTCCCGTACACTCGAAAGTCATTCTCACCCGCGACGGGGTTGTACTCTCCTTCGTGCCGAGCTTTCATTCCGTTCAGCCATGCGAGCTTCTTTGATGAGGTCTGGAACGTGGTTTCGCCCACGAACTTATTGTGGGTGGGACTCTCGATGATGCTCGTTCCCTTGTAGTACACGAGGACAGTGTCGCCGTCGCTGGTCGTATGGATCTGTCGTACTTCGTAGTCAATGGTTCGATCTGGCTTTACCAGCATGGTGATCGTCGCGTAGAACGTGGCGTTGTACACGCCTTGGGCCTCTCCCTCGAGATTGGACTCGAGCCTGATGCCTTCGGGCGAGAAGTCTTTGATGCTTCTGGTCGTGTTCTTCGACTTCAACTCCAGGAAAAGCTCCTCATTCGCGTCTGCATGTTGTGATTCCATTTGGGATACCACCTGATTTCTCCTTACTCATATCGGTGGACCTAGCCGGGTTCACCGGGGGCTCGGATCTGCGAGTATTGCCAGGCGCACCCTCGTGGCCGTGCGAGCCTTTCGCGACGACCCGAGCCTCGCCGCCGGGCAGGTGAGCGGTCGTCACCAGATCCTGGTGATTCACGCGCCGAACTGGTGGTCGACGAGCCGCAGGACTGCTCCACGGCCGACCTGTATATCCTCAACAAGCTCAACGACGTCGGCTTGCAGCTGGTCGTCATCGCGGACCCTGATCAGGCCATCTACGGTTTCCGCGAGCGCCGCCGCCCGTGCCTTGACAGGCCTGCCCGGGCGGCTCGGCCGCCACGATCTGACCTATAACTGGCGCAGTACCACCGTCATCTACGCGAGCAGGAGCGCATCTCCGGCATCGGCGAGCGTCAGGCGGACGAGATCGTGACGCTGGTGGTCAACCATGCCAATGCATCTGTCTGAACTTGCGTCATCGGCGCCCCTCGCTCGGCGCATAGCTGGCTGATATCTGGACCCGGCGCGTCGGCGCCTGGCGTCCGGGCCGGGCCGCGTCGCCCGACGTTGATGTTCGACAGAGATCCGATCTCAGGCGCGTCGATGCGTTCCGGCAGGGGAGTCCCGGCGAGATCGCGGAACGTCGGCTCGAACCCCGCCGCAGCCGGCCAGCGTCGCGGTGTGGCGGTCGGTGCGCGCGAGCGAGACACCAAGACCACGAAGTCCGGCCGCACCCTCGGCCTGCCGCAGCTCGCAGCTGGCCGCGCTCCGGGCACTGTACGCGCAGTCGGCACCCGATCCGGGTCCTGGTGTTCTGCACCTCCACTGGACAGCCACTACGGCCAACGTGCGCCGGTTCTTCCGGGCGGTCTGCACTACTGGCGGGATCGGACCAGGCTGGACACCACGCGAGCTCTGGCACACCTTCGTCACCTCATGTCCGACAGCGACGTCGCCGTCGAAGAGATCGCCCGGCTCGTCGGCCACGCCAGCAGCAAAGTCACTGAAACCGTCTACCGGCACCAACTCCGCCCGTCCTCGCCACCGGCGCCGAGATGATGACGCCCTCGTCGGTGCCGCTGGCCGGCGGCAGCGGCAATGCTGATCCAGAGGGGCGGCATGATGATCAGAAAGGCCGCCCCGGCGGCAAGCCACCAGAACGCTTTGCTCGGGTTTCTGGGGAAAGCTGCGGCAACTTCTGCAGATGACGTAAACCGGAAGCCGCGCACACGCGTCCTTCTTCCAACGGCCCCGCTGGCTTGAACGGCCGGCGGGCCGAGCCACTTTCACGGCTCGACTCTTGCCATTTTGGGCGCCCGGGTGTTTCGCGGAGCGGTAACGGTGCGCAGCGTCCCGCGGATTACCCGGCCGCAGACTGGATGGAGTTCTGGTGGAGACCGGGCGCAGCCAGATCGCAGAGCGTGTGCTTCAGGCGTTGGCGGCCGCCGAAGCGTCGGTGGCCGGGCTGCCGGCCAAAGTCGCTGGCGTTGTCATGGTCGCGCTGGCGTCGAGCGCCGCGGAGCCGGATGAGCTGGCACGGCAGATTGCCCGGCTGTTCCGCCAACCACGTGCTCGGTGCCGTCGAGGCGACATTGCATCCGGTGCTTGTCCGTCTTGGGAAGACCACTGACAGCATGCTGCCCCGGCCGCCGGGTGGCGCCAGAGCCTGCGGGCGGCGGCGTGTACGCGCCGGTGGTGAGGCATGAGGACTGCATCGCCGGCAGCGTGCTCGACCTAACCGGCAGCCCGGATGGCTCGTGGCAGTCGCCAACCGGTCCTGGCACCTGCCGCCAGGTCACGGTCTCGGTCCTGCTCGACGAGCCCGGCCGGTGGCAGGCCGAGGCGGCCGTGCTCGGGCAGGGCGGTGACCGGTTCGCGCCAGTCACTGCCCAGCGGGGCAGCCATCGCCAAGGAACCTCCCTCCAGATCGAGCTCCCCGTCGTGGACGGCTGGTCCGTACTCCGCCTGACGCGCACCGGGCTGAGGCCAGCCGAGACTGACGCCCCGTCCCTGCCCTTATAAGATCCTCGTGGCCCTTGAGTCCGGAGCTACGCATGCATGTCAGTGGCTTCTGCGCGGCAGGTTGCCGCTCGCGCGCTGTTAGTCGGGACAGTTACTGCTCGAACGTGCGGCCCGGTCGGCCGAGAAGTGAGGGGACGTGGTCGGTGGCTGCCGTCGGCCAGCGTGCGTGCGGTTACCGGGCGGCGATGACGTCGTATTAGGTAGTGCAAGCGGGTTAAGGATGGTCGATTTCAAGCCGGCCGCCGGTGGCGGCGGCGATTGACTGCAGGTCGCCCTCGTCGGCGCTGACAACGAAGTCGCGGCGGCGCAGTGCGCCCTCAACCACGCATGCGTCGACTATGTCGCTGGTCGCGGCGCGTCCTGCTAAGGCTCCGACCGATCGGGCCTGGGTATCGTCGAGCGCCTCGACATCGCATCCGGACAGCATCCGAGCCAGCAGGACCTGGCGGTTTGATCCGCGCCAGGACTGGGCGACGACGGGTGCCGGCACGGTCGGTACCTCGCGGTGTAGCAGGAGGGCGCGGTGTCGGGCCCACATTCGCCGCTCGCCGCGGTCGGCCGCGATGAGCGCGCCGGTGTCGTAGGTCACGCCCATCATGCGCTCCGGCGCCCGCTGTCGGCACTGGCCGGGCTGACCGCGCGTGCAGCCCACGCGTCAGCGTCGGCGATTTCGGCCGCGCTGAACGCGCCGTGGTCGTGCTCGAACTGGCTGACCGCGGCTAGGCCCGCGCGAATAGTGAATTCTTTGCGCGCGGTGTTGGCTAGCCAGGCGCTGTAACTGAGGCCTTGCTGCGCGGCTGCGGCAGCGATCTCGGCATCGAGTTCGGGGGGCATAGAGATTGACCGCTTCTTGCGAACTGCCATGACCACATGGTAGCACAGCAGTAGGACAGTTGCCGGCACCGTCTGGACGTTGGCTCCCCGGGCGGCTAGCGCAAGAGCTAGCGTGCTTACCGGCCCGCCCCGGCGATGAACCGGCCACGCTATAGGTGGCGTGCCGGTCCAGAGAAGCCCTCGCCCGGAATAACGCATCGTGGTCTGGGTTCTGCCCGCGAGGCGGCTTCTGCACATCCCGAAGCGAGACCAGGCATCCAGGGCTGCGGTGATGAACGCAGGGCTCGGTAAGACAGCGACCAGCCGGGGCGACTTCACCGGATGACGGTAACGGGCCTTAGCCGGGCTTGCCCACGGCACCGAGCTCGGACCGAGAACGGCTTCGGTGGCGTCCTGCTTCGCATGACCCATGCCTGAGCCGAATCCCGCCACCCAGGCAGGGGGCCGCTGCTACATCGGCCCGCACTGAAGACCAGGGGAGCAGCGACCGCCACCCCTGCGAGGCGGGGCGCCATAGCCTTGAGCGGTAGCGCCGCTCAGAGGCGTCCTCGCGCAGCCCGCGCCGAGGTGGCGACGGGGGATCCTACCCCTCAGCACGTCTGGGCCCATGATGCCGCGCACCGCCTCACCCGTTCGCTTGCAGCACGTCGGCCAGTTCGGATAGATCCCTGATCACATGGTCGGGCCGTGCTCCCCAAGGATCAAAGAACGACGTTGGCTGACGCTTGCACCAAGCGGTGCGGATCCCGACGGCACCAGCTCCGATGATGTCGAATGAGTTGGAAGACACCAGCAGCGCCGCCGATGGCTCCGTGTGCGTCTTGGCCAGCAGGTACCGGTAGATGCCCGGGTGCGGCTTGTACACGCCCGCTTCCTCGGCGCTGACGAAGTCGTCAACGAACTCGCGGTAGGTGCGGGTCAGGTCTTCGAGCCAGTCCCGAGGGCCCACGCTGAACACGACGATCACGTGCCCACGCTGCCGAAGGGTCTCGAGCGACGGCCGGACATCCTCGAATGGCCGCAGCCGCCGGTAAGCAGCAACGACGACATCTTCCTGCGCCGGGGTGAGCGCGGCCCCCGCTTCGGCCACGGCGCGTTCCAGACTCCACCGGGTGAGGTCGGCAAAGCTTGGGAATTCACCCATGGCGGTCACACGGAACATGTACGCGAGCTGAATCTCCCGCCACGTCCTTGCGACGGCCTCGGCCTTGGCTCCGCAGGCAGGCGCCAGCTCGCGAGCGACGCTGGCGGTATCGGCCAGCGTCCCGAACATATCGAAAGCCACGAGCACGACGAGTCCCTCGTTCGGCCAACGGCGGCGGACCCAAGCCGCGCTTGCCATTGCTGCCGCACGAGGTTCGCTACAGCGCACGGTGCTTGGCTGACGCCTGGCGCCGTTCAGGTCGGCCGGCGAGGCACCACGCTACGCTCTTGACCTGGGCGGCGCTGCCGAATATCCGCAGGCTTGCATGACTCAGCTTGTCGCGGCGCTGTCGCTGGGGTGCCCTGGCCAACGGCCAGGCCAGCAGATGCCGCTGCGGGACGCGTGGCCATCAGCGCCGGTTACCGCGAACGAAAGGCCAAAGGGTCATGCCACGGGGTTCGCTGACCGCGCTCGACGGTCACAGCGTGTCCTCACCCAATGCGGCCAGCAGCCCTTCGAAGTCCTCACCGCACGGGCCGCACGCGCGCAGGTGCGCGGCGCCCGAGTGCAGAAACGCGCGGCTGCCGGCGGGTAAGACTCAGCCGCGATCAGGCACTAACCAGATATGCCGAACTCGGGAAGCCTGGCTGGCAAAGCCGCACTCGTGACCGGAGCCGGCCGGGGCCTCGGCCGTTGCATCGCGCTGAGCCTGACACAAGCCGGTGCCGCGGTCGCGCTGCTGGCCCGCTCCGGCGACGAGCTGGATCGGGCTGCCGAACAGGTGCAGCGGCTCGGGGGCACCGCGCTGGCGATCCCGGCGGATGTCAGCGACCCCGGCCAGCTCTCCGGGGCCGTCAAGCGGATCCGGAATGAACTCGGCGACGTGGCCGTGCTGATCAACAACGCCGCTGTGGTCTGGCCACTCGGGGCCAGCACCAGCATCGACCCGTCGCAGTGGGCGGCCGCGATCAGCATCAACGTGGTCGCCGTCGCGCGGCTGAGCTTCCTGCTGCTGCCCGAGATGATCGCCAACCGGTGGGGCCGGATCGTCAACGTCTCCAGCGGCATCGCAGCGAGCCCGGCGGGCATGCTGCGCGCCAATGCCTATGCCACTAGCAAGGCCGCGCTGGAGGCACACACGGTCAACCTGGCCGCCGAGCTGGACGGTACCGGCGTCACCGTCAACGCATACCGGCCAGGCTCGGTCGACACCGCCATGCAGGCCTGGATACGCGGACAGGACCCGGACTGGATTGGTGCCGAGCTGCACCGCCGGTTCACCGCGTCGTACTACGACGGGACCCTGACCAGCCCGCAACAATCCGCTCAGTCGCTGCTAGCCCGCCTGGACGGTGACGACAACGGCCGCATCTGGAGTTTCTCCGATCCCGCTTAGCCAGCGACAAGACACTTCCCCATGTCTGGAGATCACGATGACCCTGCTCAACACCGGCGACCAGTTCCCAGCATTGGCGCTGACGCTGCCCGGCGGCGAGACCGTCGGCCTGCCCGATGCGGTGGCGGGCGGGTTCGGCGTGGTCTTGTTCAACCGCGGGTCGTGGTGCCCGTACTGCAACGCCCAGCTCCGCGCCTTCCAGCGGGCCGGGGACCGGCTCGCCGGGGTCGGCGCGAAAGTCGTCTCACTGTCGGTGGACAACGAAGCCGTCACTCTGGAGCTGATCGCCAGGCACGGACTGACCTTCCCGGTCGCGCACAGCGCCGACGCCCGCGCGATCGCGGCGGCCACGGGCGCCTTCGTCAACGAAGACCCGCTGTTCCTACAGTCCACCGGGTTTGTCCTGGACCCGGCCGGCCGAATCGTGGTCGCCGTCTACTCCAGCGGCGCGATCGGCCGCCTGGTTCCCGATGACGTGGTCGGTCTGATCGGGTACCTGCGCCAGCACTCCACAACGGACAGCGTAAACCACTGACCCGGACTTCAGCCGACTCACATTCGAGGGTCAGGGTGGATGCGGGAAGAACGATGCGTCCACAAGCAGGTAGTCCAGCACGATGCCGTCTAGCCGCCGTTTCGCCCAGGCCTCGTATTCGTCCTTGATCTGAGCTGACGGTCGCTTTGCCGCGGTTGCGCATGCCCTTGCCGGGTTGTAACTGCTGATATCCGCGGCGGGGTGCCCGCCCGGCTCGCGAGCCGGTGCGGGCCTCGGCCAGCAGCCGCCACAGCTCCTCCCAGGCCCGCTTCCCCTCGCACAGGGTGCGGATCGGACGAACTCGTTCGGCGCGTGCAGCCTCTCCATGGCCCGGTGCTGGCTACTGGCTCGGGAGCGATCGCGGTAGCCCGAACCACGGCAGCACGCTGGCCTCGAAGCGGGTCATGGCGCAGATCCGGTCCCCGGCAAGGGTGAGCACGTAGAAGCCGGTCGCGTGGCGGATTCCGGCCGGGCCGCGCAGGTGGGACCCGAACGCGGGCTGGCCGTTGGCTCGGGTCGGCACGAGGTCGAGCCTGCGGCCCGCTCCGAACTGGCGGGCGCAGTAGCGGGCCACGAGGTCACGACCCTCGTATCCGAATGGCTCGCGCTGCCGTCGAGGAGATGAGCGGTCGCGGCGTCGATAGCGGCAGTCATCCGCCTTGGCCGCGAGGTCCTTCCGCCGCTGCCCGGTTAGCAGCAGATCTGGCTTGCGCGCCCGTGACGCTCGTTCTAGATATCAGACAAAGGTGTAAGTATCTCGACACTTCACGATCGGTTCAGCATTCACATTCGCGCGTCACGATGCGAGCAAGCCTCCGTCGACGATGAGTGTCTGGCCGTTGATGTAGCTGGCCTCTTGCGAGGCCAGGAAGGCGATCGCGGCGGCAACTTCGCCCGGGGTTCCCTGAGCACCCACGGGGATTCGTGCTGCCAGCGCAGCCCGGGTTTCCTTCGTGTCGCCTACTCGGATCCAATACGGCTCATTGAAGGCGGTTTCGATCCAGCCCGGCGCGACGCAGTTCACGCAGATTCCTGCAGGAGCGAGCCCCAGGGCGAGCGATCTCGTCATCGCTACCAGGCCACCCTTGGACGCTGCATACGCTGCGGTTCCTGCACCGCCGCGGAAAGCAGCCGTCGATGCGGTCAGCACAACCCGGCCATGCGGTGACTGAGTCAGCTGCGCAGCCGCCGCCTGCACCAAGAGAAATGGTCCCCGCAGGTTGACAGCGATGCTCCGCTCCCAGTCGGCCAGGTCGATGTTCTGTAGCTCGGCTTCGATCAGGATCCCTGCGCACACGATGACTGCATCGAGCCGTCCGAGCACCGACACAGCTTCGAGGACGATTTGACGGGGCCCGTCGACGGTGCCGAGGTCGCAATAGCTAGAGAAACCGCGGCCGACGGCATCGGCGGACACTACCTGGGCCGCACCACTCTCGTTCACGTCGCCCACGTAGACATCAGTGCCCCGACCGCGAAGCAACTCGACCGTAGCTCGCCCGATACCGCTGGCGCCGCCTATTACCAAAGCCGCAGCGCAGCCTGTCACAGCCATCTCCCGTCTTGGGGTTCGCACCGCCAGCCACGTTGATGCCTTGACTGCAGTCAACAGCTGAGAATCTAAGCGCTAGTTAAGATTACTTTCACGTCAGTGAAGCCAACTACCAACGAATCCAGCAAGTAGGAACCGTCCGCAGCTAAGGAGACCTCGCCTGTGACCGAGATGCTCAACCAGGATGGCGTCAGCGGGTCAGCCGCTACGGAGTCCGGCTTCAGCGCGGACCGGGACGGCGATGCTTCGGCCGCGCTGGAACTCGGTCAACGGATGCGTGATGTGCGCCAGCGGAAGGGGATGACGCTCCGCGAGGCCGCCGCCGCGGCCGACGTTTCGGAGAGCTTCCTCTCTCAGGTCGAGCGGGGGCTGGCGAACCCGTCGGTGGCATCCTTGCGGCGCATTGCTGACGCCATGAGTGAGCCAGTTGCCTCTTTTTTCGTTGGCGAGACTCCGCCGGGAATGCTGGTCCGGGTCAAGGACCGTCGTCGCCTTGTGCACCCAGCGGGAATGCTGGAGGACTATCTCCTGACGCCCCAGACCGCTCGGCGACTTCAGATCATCTACTGCGTAGTCGGACCGGGTGAGGGAGCCGGCCAGGAGCGCTACACGCACGCGGCGGACGAAGAATGCCTAGTGCTACTTAGCGGCTCTCTTGAGGTCAGTATCGCTACTGACAACTACACCCTCAATGCTGGCGATGCGTTGCTTCTTGATCCTAAGAGCCCGCACAGCTTTTACAACCAGGGGCCCGAGGTGGCGACGATGCTCTGGGTGCAGACTCCGCCGTTGTTCTAGATCCGCTGAGTCGGGCGGACCTTGACCGCATGAAAGGCGAACTGTACGCTCACTTCAACCACATGTGGTCTCACTTAAGCCAGCAGAAGTAGCAGCGCGTCCAACCCTGAGTCGCGAGTCGGCCAGTGACCGTGTCGGCATTGCCCGGCTCGCAGAAGGAATCGCAACATGTGGATCCATGCCAGGCGCGACGGGCGGCTTCTGCACGCGTCTGCGCGACCTGCCACAGCTGCTCTTCCTGCTCGGGCTCGCCCCGAAAGCTGAACTTGCGAAATGAGAGGTGGCGGCCATGACTTCGTCGCCGGAGCATCCGCCGGGGGTAGCCACGTCAGGTGAGCACCTGCACGCGTTAGGAACGGCCACGCACCCGGCCCTCGCCGGTGTTGACATTGAGGTCCACGGGCTAGACACGATCCCAACCGACGAGCGCGTGCGGAAGCCATTCGACTTGTTCTGGCCGTGGTTCGGCGCCAATGTCAACGTGCTCGGGATGAGCTTCGGGTCCTTCCTCTTGTCGTTTGGCATCGCCTACTGGCAGGGGCTGATCGTCGGCATCATCGGCGGCATCCTGTCGTTCGTCTTCGTCGGCCTGGTAGCGATCGGCAGCAAGCGAAGTTCCGCGCCGACGATGGTAACGAGCCGGGCCGTCTTCGGTGTCGACGGAAACCGCGTGGTCTCGCTGTTCTCCTGGATGCTCGCCGTCGGCTGGGAAACCGTCCTGACGACGCTCGCCGTACTAGCTGCCTACACGGTTCTCGCGAAGCTCGGACTGCACAATGTGAAGGTCACTGAGGCAGTCTCGCTGGCGGTCATCGCGTCGGTCGTTGTGCTGGCTGGCATTTACGGCTACCGGATCGTCATGCGGATGGAGTACTGGATCAGCATCGTGACTGGCGCGCTGTCGATTGTCTTCATCGCGCTGACGGTCTCGCACATACATTTCCATGTGCTCACCGCGACGAAGACCGGAAGTGCGCCACTCGTTATCGGCGCGTTCTGCTTCATCATGGTCGGCTTCGGCCTCGGCTGGACGAACACCGCAGGTGACTACTCGCGTTACCTCCCGCGCAGGTCCAGTGGCTCGAAGGTCGCTTTCTGGGTGACCGCCGGTGCCGCGATTCCCTGCACCGTCATGCTCATCTTCGGAGTACTGCTCGCAGGCTCGTCCCACAGCCTCAGCAGCGGGATCGCGAACAATCCCATCGGCGCCCTCGCGTCGATACTGCCGACCTGGTTCATGGTTCCGTTCCTCTTCGTCGCGGTGACCGGGATGATCGCGACGGCAGTCCTGGAGATTTACTCCTCCGGGCTGTCCCTGCTGGCGGTTGGCTTGCCTGTGCCCCGATACGTGGCCGCGACTCTTGACGGGCTGGTGATGATCGCCGGCTCGATCTACATCATTTTCTTCGCGCAGAGCTTCCTCGGCCCGTTCCAGGCCTTCCTGACCACCACCGGCGTGCTGATCTCGGTGTGGTGCGGGATGTTCCTCGCGGACATGCTGCTGCGAAAGAAGGGGTACGCCGTTAGCGATCTCTACACAGCCAAGGGCCGGTACGGCAGTATCAGCTGGCCGTCGATCGCATTGCTGGTCGTTGGCACGGTCGTCGGCTGGGGCCTGATCACGAACAACACGGTCGGCTGGCTGGACTGGCAGGGTTACTTCCTTGGCCCGTTCGGGCTGGGTGGAAAGACCGGCGAGTGGGCCTACTCTGACCTTGGCGTCGTGATCGCGCTAGTTCTCGGCTTCGTCGGCTACTTCGTCTACGGCGTACAGACAGTGCGGCGGCAGGAGTCCATCCCGGCAGAACCGGTTCCGGCCGCGGCATGACCGTGGGTGCAGTCGCGCGTGAACCTAGCCGAACGGACACAGGATGCAGGCAGCTGTTCTTTATGGCCCTGGGGACCTACGTGTCGAGGAGGTGGATGAGCCGAAGGTTCCCGCCGGGTACGCGCTTGTGAGCGTGCATGCGTGCGGGGTCTGCCCAAGCGACATCCGGCGCTTCTACGGCACCGACAGCTTCGAGCCCTGGACCCCAGGCCACGAGGTCGGCGGTGTAGTAGCCGACATCGCGGGCGGTCGCGTGAGCGAACTAACGGTCGGGGACCGCGTCGTTGCGGACTGGCGTGTGGTCTGCGGGAGCTGCTTTTACTGCCTGAATAGGAATCCCAACTTCTGCTCGCGCCGCGAGGACTTCCCGATCGCCGGGTTCGCTGAGTTCACGGTTGTGCCGCAAGCCGCGCTGCATCGGCTGTCTCCGACCCTGACGTTCACGGAGGCTTCGTTCTGCGAGCCGCTCGCCTGCATCCTCAACGCGCATCGGCTGCTCACGGTGCTACCGGCCTCTGACGTGGTCGTGGTGGGTGCCGGGCCGATCGGCCTGCTGCACGTGCAGGTTGCCGCGCATCGTGGCGCACGGATCATCGCAATTGATCCGCTCCCGCAGCGACGGATGGCCGCGCTCGAATTCGGCGCGCATGACGCAGTCGACCCGGCGCTCGAAGATCCTGTCGCCCAGGTCCGCGACCTGACGGGCGGCCACGGCGCGAGCGCGGTCATCGTTGCCGTCGGATCGCTCTCCGCAGCCGAGCAAGCGATCGCAATGGCACGTAAAGGCGGTGCGGTGAACTTCTTCGCAGGCATCTATCCGCCCGGCGAACTCCACATCAACCCGAATCTCATCCATTACGGCGAGATCGCGCTGACCGGCAGCCATGACTACGGACCTGCAGAGTTCGCCGCCGCACTGCGCATGCTCGAGCACGGCATAGTCCAGGTCGGGCCGCTCGCGACGCACCACTACCCGCTCGCCGCTATTGCGGCAGCCTTCGCAACCGCCCGCGACCAGCGCGGGCTCAAGTCCATCATTCATCCAGGCCAGACAGAGGCAGGTTCGGATGAGCGTGCTGGACCCTAGGCTCTCCGTACTCAGCGAGACATCCGGCGAGGCGCGCGATCAGCCGCGCTGGGAGAAGCGGCGCATGCATCACGTCTTCGCCGGCGACGGGCGCGCTGTCGTGGTCGCCATGGACCACTGCATTACCTGGGGCGCCGTGCCCGGCCTGATCGACGCGAAGGCCGCAGTCAGGAAGGTGATTGCCGGCGGAGCCGATGCGGTGATGACAACCATCGGCATGGGCCGGGCGGTTCGCGACGAGGTCGGCGGCGCGGGCTCGATCGTCGTCCTCGACAGCGAGCGCTCGGTGGTCAGCTACGGCGTAAATGCCGCGCTCCGCTTCGGAGCAGACGCCGTGGAGCTCAAGGTCTTCCCGGGCAGTCCGGTCGACGACAAGCTCGGCGAACTGCGCGAGCTCGCTGCAATAGCAGACGCGCACGGGCTGCCATTGATGGCTGAGGCGATTCCGGTGTCGTTCACGGACGTGGAGGCTCACACCGTGAAGAACATCGCCAACGCAGCCAGGATCTGCGCCGAAGCGGGCGCCGACTTCATCAAGGTTCCCTTCGCGGGCACCGTCCAGGAATATCGCGCGGTCATCGAGGCCGCACTCGTTCCGGTGTTGGTGCTTGGCGGTGCGCCGCGCGAGAATCCGGTTGACGCGCTGCGGCTGGCGGCGGACGCGATGGACGCCGGTGCGCACGGTGTCGTGTTCGGTCGCAACGTGTTTCAGGCCGATGAGCCGACGCGGATTGTCGTCGCGCTTTGCCGAGTGGTGCACGACGGGGCAAGCGTGCAGAGCGCTGCGTCCCTACTGACCGGTTAGCTGGAGTCTTCGGATGACGGGAACGATCGCGCGGACGATGCGAGCTGCGATCTTCTACGGTGGTAAAGACATCCGCGTCGAGGACCGGCCAGTCCCGGAGCTGTACCCAGACGAGGTGTTGATCCGGGTGCGCGCGGCCGGCATTTGCGGCAGTGACCTGCTCGGCTACAACAGCGTCGGGCCGTGGCAGCCTCCGCCGGGCGTCGGCATCGAGGAGGGCCACGAGCTGTCCGGCGAGATCGCAGACATGGGCTCGGACGCACGCGGGCTCAAGGTGGGTCAGCGCGTTGCTGTCCGGCCCGAGCATTTGATCGCATGTGGCTCGTGCCGAGAGTGCAGCCTCGGGATGGCGCACCTGTGCCGCCAGCTCGGCGTGCTTCGCGGTGCGTCCCATGGAAGTCACGGGTTCTCGGAGTACGATGCCGTGCTTGCCAGCCACGTCCACCCGATTCCTGAGTCGTTGTCCCTCGACGCTGCGGCGATCTCCGACTGCTTCGGTGTCGCGATTCACGCCATTCATCGAGTCGGCGGGGTCGAAGGACAGACGGTGGCCGTCGTCGGCAGCGGAACCATCGGGCTGTGCGTCGGCCAGGCCGCGCGCGCGCTCGGAGCAGCCCAGGTGCTCATGGTCGGCCACAACTGGAATGCCCTGAAAGTCGCTCTGCGCGCCCGCGCCGCCGATCACGTCATCCACACCTCCGAACACGACCTACTCGCGACTGTGAGTGCCCTGACTGACGGCGCCGGCCCAGCGTGCGTCTTCGAGGCGGTCGGCCGGTCGGAGCCGACAATGGAGCAGGCGCTGCAGCTAGTCGCGCGTGGCGGGAAGGTCTGCGTCCTCGGCACCTATACCGTCAGCCCTGCTTTCTCACCGGGTCTTGCCTACGCCAAAGAGGTTTCGCTGCTGTGGTCGAATAGCTACGGCCGGCACCAGGCCTCCTCGGAGTTCGACGAGGCCCTGGAGCTCATGGCATCCGGCCGGCTTGACGGCGACGGGCTCATCACCCATCGCTTTTCCCTCGAGCAGATTGCCGAGGCCTTCGCCACCTGCGATGACAAAGCACGAAGCCAGGCGATCAAAGTGCTGGTGAACTCGTGATCCGAGCCACCCGCCATCCGGACCCCTGCCCGGCGACAGATGGATAGCTCGTCGAAGAGCAGCGAACTGATCATTGCCATCGATCAGGGCACGAGCAGCCTCAAAATCCTTGCCTTCGACCTTTCCGGCCACGCCGTCAGGTCCATCGCAGTGCCCACCGAAGTCCGGCTTGCCGGCCACGACACGATGGAAGGCCTGCCTGAAGACTGGTGGTCGCGCTGCGCGGCTTCGCTGCAGGCGCTGCTGGCCGACCCAGCTATGGAAACCCGTACGGTCCGGGCCGTCTCTCTATGCGGGCTCATGCACACGCTCGTGCCGGTAGATCAGTCTGGCCGCGCGCTGGCGGAGGCCATCCCGCTGTGGGCAGATCAGCGGTACCGAGCTGAGCCGAGTCCAGCTTTCGAAACAGTCAGCGACCGCATCGCCGAGCCGAGCGCAAACTCGTGCGTCGGGCGGCTTGCGTGGCTGCTCGATCGCGACCCCGCGGTGCGCTCCCGTCTTCGCTTCCTGCTGCCGGTCAAGGACTTCCTGCGGTTCAGGCTGACGCAAGAAGCTGCGACGGACCGTTACGAGGCCGGCGGCACCGGCCTGTCATGCGCTGATGGATCGGCGTGGTCGGAAAAGCTGGCTGAACGTCTCTGCGTTCCGGCCCGATGCCTTCCTCCGATCGTTGCGCCGGATAGCCAGGCTGGCGGCGTAACGGCGAGAGCAGCCGCGGCGACCGGCCTGCCGGAGGGAACCCCGGTCATCGTCGGCACAAGTGACTGGCACGCGGCGCTGATCGGGTCTGGTGCATTCCTCCCGGATAGGGTGTCCCTGTATCTGGGGACGGCGGGGGTGCTGGGAGGCTTCCGGTCGCAGGAAGACCTGAGCAGACTCGGCGAAGCGGTGTGCCTTGCCGCGGTCACATCGACCGGGTCCGCGCTCGACTGGCTCGCGCGCCTACTGGGGGAGGCCGCCTTGGACGGTTCCGGTCAGGACGTCGCGGCGCTGGCGCAGCTCGCGATGCGCAGCGAGCCTGGAGCTCGCGGGCTGATCTTCCTGCCGCACCTGATGGGCGAGCGCGGGGACTCGATGAGGCCGGACGCCACGGGCACGCTCGCGGGCCTGCGCCTGAGCCATAATCGCGGTGATCTGGCGCGGGCCGTGCTCGAGGGGACCGCGTTGTGGCTGCGGGCCGTCTCTGATAAAGAGGTCGCCAGCCAGGGCATCAGGTCCCTGGTCATATCTGGAGGAGGCGCGCGGGCATTGCTCAGCGCCGACATCGCTGCTGCGCTCTATCAGGTGCCGGTGATAGTCCCGGACGTCGTTGAGGCGGGCGCGCTCGGGGTCGCCATGCTCGCCGCGCGCAGCCTCGGTGTCCTGGGGCCGGGTGCAGCCTCGGCCAGCGACTGGGTAGGTACGGGGAGCGTGCACGAGCCTGCGCCGCTGCTCGTTGATCGGTACGCGGCGGTCCTGCAGCAGTTCGTCCGGACGGAACAGGCGATGCGGGCGCTCGAACGGTAGCGGCAACCTGCGGCGGGCGGGAAGCTGTCAGGCCGGCGTGAGCTCGAAAATGCGGCGCGGATTGTCGACCAGGAACCGCATGCTGACGTCCTGCGGCACGCCCATCTTGGCCAGCCGAGGCAAGAACGAGTCGAACATGTGGCTGTAGGGGACCTTCGCGTTCAGGAACTCGGGGTCGAGGTCGGTGACATTCGCCCTCGGGTTGAAGAACCACCGGTCGTAGGACATCGAGATCTGGTCGGCATAGCCGCGCTCGACAACCTCGGTAACGCGCTCCGCGAGCAGGCTGTCCAGTCGGTCGATGCTGTCGTGTTTCCACGGGATGCCGACGTGGTCGACGTTGACGGTGGCGCCACGCGCGCAGATCTCGATGACCTGCTCCATGTCTCGCGGCATGATGAACGCATGCCCGACGATCACTTTGGCCGGGTCTGCGCCTTCCTCGGTGAGGATGTCGAGCTGCTCGATGCCAGGGTTAGTGACCGCGTAGTCATTGGGGTCGGTGTGGGTGTTGATAGCGCAGCCCACCCTCTGCTGAGCGTGCGCTGCTGCGCGAATGATCCGATCCTCGACCTTCGTGATCCGTCGCCCGCCCGGGCCGATCGGGCTGGGCTGCGTCGACACGCCCTCGCCGCCGGTCGCGATCTTGATCGCACCGGCTCTGATCCCGGTCTGACCGCCGTGGAAGATCATCCCTTCGGTCAGGTCCGTTACGAAGAATTCCGCGAGTTCGCCGACGGTCTGGCGGCGCCAGTAATACGGGATGCCCATGCTCTCGGGGAAGAATCCCGTTATCGCAACGACATTTACGCCGCTACGCTCCGACACCGCTCGCATCAGCGGCGGATGCCGGCATACCTCGACCGGCGTCATCTCCACGACAGTAGCGATGCCGTTCTCCTCCAGGCCCGCGCGTGCCACCTCCGCGACGGTGTCGGCGATCGCCTCGAAGTCGAATTGCGTACGGTGATCGAGGTCGGCGCCCGGATACGCGTACAGGATGTGCTCGTGCGCGAGCGTCACGCCGGCCTGCTCCGAGGGAATGTCGCCCAGCACTGTGCGGATGACTGCCACGTGATTTCCCCTTCGTCAGCTTCTGCCGATGAGTTCGACTTGGCGTCCCGCCTAGCGCGCCAAGACGGAGACGGCCCGGTAGTTGGCGTTGGCTCGCCCGGCTGGCGCCATCCTCAGCTCAGCCGGAACCGTGTACGCAGCTCGGGACAAGCGGTCCGCATGTGCGGGCCACGAGTGCCCGTTGCCACCCTTGCCGGGCGATTCACGCAGCGCGGCTGAGATCTCAGCGCAGAAAACCGGCAGGTCGTTCGGGAGCCGCGACGTAATCAGGTTCCCGTCCCGAACAACTGGCGCATCGGTGTACTCGGCTCCGGCGGCGATAACGTCGTCCCGGATGATCGGGACACACGTCAGCCGGCGCCCCCGCGCCAGCCCCGCTGAAACGAGTACCCAACCCGCATGACATATCGCGGCAACGATGGCGCCGTTGTCGTAGGTCTTGCGGACCAGATCGAGCAGCGGCTGCGAGCGCCGCATCCCTTCTGGCGCGAACCCGCCCGGAATGATCAGCGCATCGACATCGTCGGGCTCAATCTCCTCGACCGAGCAGTCGGACCGTACCGGGTAGCCGATCTTGCTCGCGTAGATAGCGCCCCCGCTGGGTGAAGCGACAACGACGTCCGCTCCTCCCGCGCGAAACCGCAGAGTCGGGTACCAAAGCTCAAGCTCTTGATACTGCGACTCGGCCAGCACTAAGACCCGACGACGACGCAGATGTGGCTCATCGGGCACCACTGCTGCCGTGTTGAGATCAGCTGGCAGCTCGTCGGGGTCACCTGCGATTACGACTGGTGCGCCCCGGGCGCGACAGGCGGCAATTAGCGAGTCAGCAGCGCCATGGCATGCGATACGTTCGCCGGCCTCACCGCCCGGCACGATGAGCACATCTGTCGGCAGTCGGCGTGCCGCGGTCAGATCGACGTCAGGGATCACTGGATAGCCGAGCGTGCTGAAGTAGGTCTGGTCGTCGGCGGGCCCGGCCACTCGCACGTTGGCGCCCATCTCGCGGAGACGCAGCACCGGGTACCAAAGGCCAAGCTCGTGGTAGCCGTTCTCGACGAGCACCGTTGCGCATAGCGCTGAGCCGTCTGATTGTTCAGTCATGACTGCAACCCCAGGGGACCACGCACTTGGACAGCACTAAAGTCTGCTTTCACCGTACTGCAGGGCGCCAACGCGAGACAAGAACAGAACATTGCTGTCCCGTCGGGTTGGCGCGCGGGCGCTCCGCTCACTCGGGCTGACCGCAAGCCGTCGCGGCTAGCTCAGCGGAGTTGCCCCAGATGCGGTCCGCATCTCCGCGGGCCGGACGCCCGGCGGCACGAGCGCCCCGGTCTATGCGTTGCTGGTCAGCTGAGTTCACCTGCAAAGAAGGCACGAGTGAACATGCCGAAGCTAGTTTTGGGTGGCCTAGTTCGCTACAGGGCGGTAAGACCCCCGGTGGAAGCCGGCCCGACTCGGGGTCACGTATCCGTCCCTCTGGAGGCGGCACGTCCACTGACCAATCCGCCACCGCCGGCGTGGTGGCGACCTAGAGGTTCGATGATCACGCCGGTTGCCGGCAGAGACCTGGCGGCTGCCAGGTCCGAGCGGCGTTCAGGCGTGAAGGGACGGCTACAGGTACTCGGCGCGCAGGAGACGCAGCCTGGTGAGGTGCGCCTCCAGCACGGCGATCCGCTTGTCTGCGGCCTCGCGGGTGGTCAGCTTGCCCGCGGCCCGCTGGGCTCGGATGTCGGCCAGGGCACCGTCGAGGCGACTGGCCTCCACGGCCAAGAGCTGGTTGTACTGGGTGATCCGGTCCGGGTCCATGGCGTCGTCGCTCACCTTGGCCACATCACTCGCCCCCTCGTGACGATCGCCAGCTTTGCAGGTCCTCGGCACTCCGTCCTGCGATGTAGCGGATGTCGCTGGGCCTGAGCCGGCCGGGCCTGCGGGTCAGACATACAACCGGCAGCGTCCGAGTATGCGCCGACTACGGCTCGCGCCTCTGTGACTGATCGTTCCCAGGCTCGCCGAGGTGGAAGCCCAGAACGTGCATCGGAGGCCTGAAGCCATCGACAACCGCCCGGAGATGGGTGACGAACACTGGCCTCATGTCCGACAGCGACGTCGCGGTCGAGGAGATCGCCCGGCTCGTCGGCCACGCCAGCAGCAAAGTCACCGAAACCGTCTACCGCCACCAGCTTCGCCCCGTCCTCACCACCGGCGCCGAGAAAATGGACACCCTCCTCAAAAACGCTGGCTAGTGAGACCGGGCGTGCGTTTCGGCCGGTCGGCGCTCGAGCGCCCAGATCCCGCTCATCTCGACATCCGCGCCGGTCCCTGATGACCTGAGGACACACGTCGCGCTGACTTCGCTGCAGCGAGAGCCGCCTTCTCGCAACTCATTCACGTTGCACAGTCCGCGCATGAGCAATCCGTTCGCTCTCATCGGCGTGGTCACCTTTACTCCAAGGAGCAGAGAACATGATCACACTTATGCCCGCCGAACTTGAGCTCCGGGATTTCCCCGCCGAGATATCGGCCGCCGCACGCGCCGACCCCGGAGACCGAGCCCCTGGTCAATGGCCGCTGTGTGGTGCTTGACCGCCTTGGAGCTGACGGCGAGCCGACGGCCGATCTCCTTGTTGGTCAGGCCAGCGGTCAGCAGCCGGATGACCTCTTGCTGCCGTCCGGCTGAGCGGGAGGTCGCCCAGCTCGCAGGATCCCGATCACGGTCCCGTACCCGGCGACGACCACGCAGCGTCTTCTCGGTCCATCCTTAGTCGAGCACACCCGGATTATTGCTTCTGCTTTAACAAGTAAGCGCGAATTCTGGGCAGGGGTCAGCCGGTGACACTCACAGGGCTGATCATTTCCGGGGGAGACGATGAGGCGATGGCAACGCTGGATTTACCTGGTCGCCGTCCTGCTGTTCATCGCTGCAGTGACAAGCTGGACTGTCCTGGGCATCTTCGCCCTGGCCGGCGTGACATTCGCCTACGTCGGGCTCGTCCGCTGGGAGCGCCGCCGTCGCGAGGCCTGGTGGTTCATCACCGAGATGATGCGCAGCGCTGAATGGTCCATCACTGCCCTCTGGATACTCGGCCTGACGGAGTGGGTTGCCCTCACGGCCATGGAGGCCCGATGAAGCTGCCCTGCTGGTTGTCAACGGCAAGCGAAGTCTGACCCTGGTGTTATCCCATTGTTCGGGTTGGTGCCGGGACCGCCTGCATCAGGACGTAGCTGACGTCTTCGGGATCGAAGACGACTGCATCGGGAAGCCTGCGGTGCAGCTCCCCGGTCAGGGTCGTCTTGCCGCTGCCGAAGGCGCCGTTCAGCCAGATGATCAAAGGTCGGCCTCTCCGAGGGAATCAAGGACACCCAATGATGCCGCACGCCTGTCAGTACTGGCCGCCGAAGAGCTGGGCGCTGCGGCGAGCTCGACGGCAACGGCGCAGCGATCGGTAGGTGCCGCTGTGCTGCCTCGGACGGCCAGACGCTAAGCACTCCGTCATCGGCATGAGCGCGCGAGCCAAGAGCGCAGATCGGCCCGATCGGCGAACGCCGCGGCCGTGAGGCCGCAAATGTTCGGCCGCACCTAACGGCTCTGGCGCATGTTTGACGCGCAGTCATGCGGCCGACTGCCGCTCGCTCTGAGCCGGCATTGCAAGGGTCGCCGAGCATGATTCCGCGCCAGGACCGTCGGCCGTTGTGCTAAAGGCTTGTTGTCTCAATTGATGTCTGGCAGATGAAGCGACCCAACTCTCGCCCTGTGACGGTAGCGATGAACTGCGCGACCCCCGGGCCGAGTTCTCATCAAGGGAAATCGCCGATGCGGCGCGCGCGCCGTGACCGTTTCGCTGGTGCCGATGGGGCGCACCTTTCTGGGTCATAGCAGGGATGTCTGCACATCCTGCCAGGCGGGAATGCTGAGCAGGTCCTGCCACGAGGTCAACAGTTCACGGAGCTGCGCCCCGTACTTGGCACGGGAACGAGGATTGGCGGCCGCGATGTCGAGTTCGTTGGCGGCGGTGAGTTCGGCGAAGTCCCGCCGCAGCGTAAGCGGCGGGCAGAGCACGGCGCCGGTGAAGCGGTCCCTGAACAACCCCGCGCGCTGCGCGAGGTGATGATAGGAAAATCGTCGGTCGCAGCTGGCGTAGAAGTACACAAGCTGTTCGGCATCTTCGCCGATGAGGGCGACCAGCTCATCCCGGAAGGCCTGGTCGCCCAGCACGGCATCGAAGCCATCGGTGCCATACCAGGCGTGGCACAGGCCGGCCGACCGCAACACCGGCCGGGCGCTCCACAGGCCGAGCAACGCGCCGACACGCTCGAGGTGAGCCAGCAAAGTACCGCCCGGATGCGCGATCCCGGCCGCGCCGCGTGATGCCAGTGCGGCGGTTACGGCCACGATCGCGGGTTCCAGGCCCTGTTGGCGCGGTTCGTGGGCGCTGGGGATCATGGTAGGCCTCTCTTCTTGGGCTTGGTCGGCACCCGCCCGCGATGCTCCACAGCGCTAGCGCCGTACGTCCCGGGGCCGCCGGATGGCGCCGTCCTGGCCTGCGGGCGGGTTGCCGCTTGCACCAGCCTGAGAGCTAGCGATCCCCAAGTCAATTCCAGGATTTTCTCCATTAAGCCCAAGGTGTAGCTTGGGACAAGTGACTCTTGAAGACCTGCGCGTTTTCGTGACCGTGTACAAGACCGGGAACCTCAGCGCGGCTGCCCGGACCCTGTCGTGTACTCAGTCGGCTGTCAGCCAGCACATCAAGCGCCTCGAGAAGCAGACCGGCCTTGCCCTGGTCGAGCGCCGGCCCGGGGGGTCGCTCCGACCCAGGCCGGGCGAGTGCTCTACCAGGCGGCGCTCGCAGGCATCGGCTCTCTAGATGCCGCGCTCCGCCATCTCGATCAGTTGCGCAACGGCCACGGCGGTACCGTCAGCGTCACTACCGGTGGCGTCACGGTGCGGCATTTCATGGCCAGCGCCATCGCCGCCTTCCGCCGTCGGCACCCCGATGTCAATTTGGAGTTCCGGTCGGCCTCCTCGACCCGCCGGTGCATCGAACTGCTGCACGAGGGCCAGATGGACCTGGCCTGGATCACCCTCGGCCCGCCCGTGCCCGGCATCCAGCAGCGGCCCGTTCTCGACCTCCCCTGGGTGCTGGCCGTGCATGCCGATGACCCGCTGGCCGCGCGAGACTCCATCGGCCCCGGCGATCTGGCCGCGATCCGCTACCTCGCCTACCCGGAAAGCTCCACGTCCCGGCAGCGACTGGAGGAGAACTTCGTCCGCCTAGGGATCAGTCTGCCCGCACCCATCGGCATAGCTGACTGGGACACCGCCATCTTGCTCGCCGAACTCGGTGTCGGTCACGCCATCCTGCCTGCAGTGCCCGGCCTCAGCGATCCCTCCTCGGGCCTGGTACGCACTGTCCCCATTCCCGCTCTAAACCCGCTTACCGTCGGCTGGGCCGCCCGCCAGTGGAACTTGCTCAGTCCCCTTGCCACCGAATTCGCTGAACTCGTTGCCGCTAGCCAATAGAGACCAGCCACCGTGGATATCTTCGATGGCCGAGGATCTGGCTGGCTGGCCCAGTCGCGGGCCCTAGGCGGTTTCTTCCGTCGCCGTAGTGCGTTGTGCGACCTTAGCCGATCGCCCAGGCGAAAGCCGGTTGAGCGCGGTGCGGGTGGTCCAGCATCATTCGCAGCATGACAGACGGGCGGAGGTTGCCTGAGCTGTGCGTGCCGGCCGTGAGCCGCCAGCCAGCGCTGATCCTGCGGCCCTGGCGAGCGGCGGACATCCCCGCACTGGCCGCCGAGATGAGCCGCCATTACCCCCCCGCTGGCATGTGGCCAGGACGGGACGAACGCCCGATCAGGACCGCGCTGCCCGGCGGAGCGGAGTGCTGGACCGGGCCGACCGCCGAGCGCGACGCGGCCCGGTGGCTCGCGAGCCAGGACCGCGGCTGGCGCGACGGTGACCGGCTGAGCTTCGCCGTACTCGCGGCGGATTATGTCGGCGGCTGTGTCCTGGCGGGGAATGTCGGGCTGAAGAATCGCGAGGAGACCGGCCGGATCGGCGAATGCGAGACCGCCGAGATCGGCTACTGGACGGCGGTGGCAGCGCGCGGCCGCGGCGTAGCTCCGGCGGCGGTCACGGCGGTGACCGGCTGGGTCTTCGATGCGTTCGCCGGGGAAGCCCTGCGGCAGATCATGCTCGTGCATGACGTCGGCAACCCGGCGTCCTGCCGCGTAGCGGAGAAGGCCGGGTACCCGTTCCGGGAGCTCAGCCCGGCGAATCCGCCGCACTGGCTCACCGACGGGCACATCCACATGCGGCTGCGCGGCTGACAGGGCCGGCGGCCGGCGCTCAGCGAGGCACGACGTTAACGATCCGGCCAGGCACCACCACCAGCTGATCCACTGTCAGCCCGTGATCTGTCGCCGTGTCCGATCAGCAAGGCGCGTTCCCGCGGAAGCGGCTCGTGCAACCCTGCACAAGCCGCTTCCGCGGAACCGTCGTCGAAGTGGCTGGCAGTGCCGAGACAAGCTGGGAGACCGCCGCGCGGTGCGCGGCAGGAGAGTGCCTTCTCGCGTTTAATCTCGCTGGTTCTCGACGCCATTGGTGGACATCATGATCTGGTGAGTGAGGACACCGAGACCGTCGTGCTGTGGCGTCCGACGGGCCCCGAGGAACTGGCATTGGTAGAGGCCTCGGGCTGGAGCGAGTGGCCGCCGAGGCTGGCGTCCCAGCCCATCTTCTACCCGGTCTTGAACGAGGAGTACGCGACCAGGATTGCCTGCGACTGGAACGTGCCCGCGTCAGGCTCGGGTTATGTGACTCGCTTCGAGGTCCGCAAATCCTTCCTCGACACTTACGAGGTTCGCCAAGTCGGCGGCGAGACGATCCTTGAGTACTGGATTCCGGCTGAGGATCTACCGGCACTCAACGCCAGCATCGTCGGCCGGATCGAGCTCGTCGCGGAATACCACTAGCAGCGTCAACTCCGGCATGTGCGGTAATTCAGCCGACCTATGGTCCCCCCGGTGCCAGGGACTGTCCGAGCCCAAGCTCGGATCGGCGGTCGGCTGTGTCCTTCAGCACCCGCCAGCAGCGCAGCTGCCCGTTGCGCACCTCCGCCAGCCAGATGACCGGCAGCGCGCGCTCTTCCAGATCTGTCAGGCCGAGGTGCGAACCAGTCGTGTACCCGAGTACGGCAACCCATTCGGCGCGCGGCTCGGTGATCACGCGCGGATAGATCATGTAGCGAGGGAATGCAGCCGCATAGCCTCTCCATGCCTCCGCGTTCGCCGTCTTGCCACGCAGCGCCTGTTCGTCAAACACGACCAGCTCGTGGTCGTCCGTCATGAGCAGGCCCAGACCATCTAGGTCGCCGCGATTGATGCAATCGATGAAACTGATCACGGCGGCGACAGGCGGCAGTTGCCTGTGAGCCATGCAGCCAATCTAGCCGCCCAAGGCCAGGGGACCGTCGTTTCCTAGGCGGTTCGACAGGCTCTCACATCGGCAGTGCGCGCGTGGGGGGCCTATCTTCAGGCGGCGGTGGTGTCGGCGGCGTCGCTGACGGGGAGGCGGACTGTCCGGTCGCCGAAGTCGGCGACGAGGTCGAGACGGCCGCCGAGTGCTTCGACGTAGCGGGCGATGACCTCGAAGGAGGTCACTTCGCCGTGTTCGATCTGGGAGATCCGGGCGATGCTCACGCCCATGGTTGCCGCGATCTCGCGCTGGGCGAGGCCGAGTTGCTTGCGGGCCTGGGCGAGCTGGTACCCGCGGGCCTGGGCGAGCAGCGCCCGCGCTCCGGCCTCAATCTCTTCGGGGGAGACGCCGGCCGCGTGCAATTCCCGCTCCAGGGTCTCCCAGTCCTGCGGGATGCGCTGCGCCATCGTTAGTTACTCCTCGTCCTGTGCTGTGTATTCGAGGTAGAGCCGTTCGGCGATCGGGATGTTGTCGCGGTACCAGCGCTGCCAGTTCCCGGCCTTATCGCCGCCGAGCAGCAGCATCGCCGACCGGTCGGGGTCAAACGCGAAGATGATCCTGATCTCCGAGCGGCCCCGTGATCCGGGGCGTAGTTCCTTGAGATGGTGAATCGTTGAGCTCTTAAGCCGGTCGACTAACGGACGGCCCAGCGCTGGCCCTTCCTCGCGGAGCGCGGCGACGGCTGCGCTACCTGCGTCGCTGAGGCGAGATCCTCCTTGATCAGCGCCGTGAACCACGCGGCGTACTCTTCGGTGACCTTCACCGCCCAGGCCAACTTACCCTCCCGATTTAAGGCTCCTCTTAACTCTAGCGCGCACCTTGCAGGTCGCACCAGCCACCTGCCGGTCGGCGGCCCGCGCGCTCCGACGTGCCCACGTTTCAGGCCTTATCAAGCAGGCCGGAAGTGCGGGAACGCTGCCGGGGAAGATTGCGCGGCGAGATCACCCCGGGCGCAGCCCGCAAGGCCGGCGGCTGCGCCGCCGCGTGTCCGGCCAGTCGAGGGCCGCCGTCCAGGACGCCCTCAAGGAACTGCGGAAAGAGATTCGACGGCGGGATCACGAAGGCCGCGCCGGTGAACTACACGGTGCGGCGGTGCTGCGAGGACTGGCTCGACGGCGGGCTGCCCGGCCGGGACCCCAAGACCGTCGCGAAGAACAAGTTCGTCCTCGAGCCGCTGCTGGCGGTCATCGGCAATGTCCGGCTGCGGGACCTGGATGTCACCGACGTCGACCAGGCCATGGCCGCGGTCGCTGCCACGCACAGCAGCGCGACGGTGGCGTTGGCGCATTTGGCGCTGACCCGGGCGATCACCAGAGGGCAGGCCAAGAACCTGGTTTTGCGGAACGTGTCGGCGCTGACCGGCACGCCGCCTGGGACAGCGGGGGAGACCGAGCCGCAGCATGACGCTGGCGCAGGCGACCGGGGTGACCGCCGCCGCGAAAGCGGCCGGACCGCGGACCCACGCGTACGTGATGCTGTCGCTGTGCACGCGTGTGCGGACCGAGGAGGCACGGGCGCTGAGGTGGGACCACCTCGACTTCGCCGATGCAGGCAGCCATCCGCAGCGTTCGGCGAGCGTTGCGGTGTGGCGGTCCGTGCGGGCCAGAGGAGACACCAAGACCAGAAAGTCCCGGCGCACCCTACGGCCTGCCGCAGCTGGCGGTGACCGCGCTGCAGGCACTGCGCGAGAACACCGGGCGATCTGGTGTTCTGCACCGCCGCAGGCCAGGCCCTGGACGCCGCGAACGTCCGCCGGTCGTTCCGGGCCGTGTGCACGGCCGCGGGGATCGGCCCGGACTGGACACCCCGAGAACTGCGCACACCTTCGTCAGCCTCATGTCAGACAGCGACGTCGCCGTCGAGGAGATCGCCCGCTTGGTCGGCCACGCCAGCAGCAAAGTGACCGAAACGGTCTACCGGCACCAGCTCCGACCAGTCATGACCACCGGCGCCGACAAAATGGACGTCCTCCTCGGCGCCGCTGGCTAGCGAACTTCGCGTTGCAGGACCCGAGACAGTCGGCAGCGGCACCTGGACCACCAGCCACTGAGCGGATGCCTCGTCGAGCTGCGCTGGCAACTCGGCCCTCCAGGCATCGGGAATACGGCGCTGGGCCGGTCGAGTGGGAGCTACTGCCTTCTACATTCCGGCGACGTAGTAACCCTTGCACATCGGGAGGCCGGCCAGGGCCAGCAGTAGCATGCCGGTCACGCACTGCTCGTGCGTCTCGTAAGGATGGACGCGTCGGCAGGGTCACCGCAATCTCCTCAATCGGTGGCGCTCTCACATGTATTCGCCGCGGCGTGACAGGGCTGCAGCTGGTCACTGTCGGCCGCACGGCCCAGCCGACAAGGATGCTCCTAACAGGCGACCCATCGCTCGCCGCCGTAGTGCGCTGCCCGCATCGTCGCGCGCCTGCCGGACCTCTTTTACCCCAGGTAAGCGACCCTGGCATTCGCGGCCACTGCCTGCCGATCCCAGCGCTGAACCCGCCTGTGAAACTCGCTGACAACCGTTGCCCGTCTGGCCGCCGTCCTAAGGGTGGAAACGGAACCACATCACGGAGGCAGCGGTGCGCCGAAAATCCTGGGCGGCCTTTGAGGAGTTCGTCCGCGTGCACGGTGATTCGCTGATCAGGCTGGCGTACGTACTCTGCGGTGAGCGCGGGCTGGCTGAGGACGCGACGCAGGAGGCGCTGACGCGGCTTTACCTGCGCTGGGAGCGGATCGAGGACCCGCTGCCTTATGCACGGCGGTGTGTCGTGAACGCGACCAACGATCATTGGCGCCGGTCCGGCCGCCGCGAGCGCCGGGAGCAACTGGCCGCGCAGTTGCTGCCGCCGGACCTGCCCGTGCTGATCGACGACCAGGTCGTCGATCGGGACCGGCTGATCCGGGCTCTGCGCCGCCTGCCACACGGGCAGCGCGCGGTGATCGTCCTGCGGTACTGGCATCAGCTGGCTGAACCGGAGATCGCCCGGATACTCGGCAACTCCGTCGGCACCGTCAAGAGCCAGGCCAGCCGCGCGCTCGCAAGGTTGCGCGCCGACCTTCAAACCGATCTCATGCCCACTCACCCGAGGGAGTACCGGTGAACGAATCCCAGCTCATTGATCAGATAAGGGATGCCTTGGACGAGGAGGCCGCGGCGATCTGGGCTCCGGCCGCGGTCGCGGCAGTCGCCCGGAAGCGGGCCCGCGGCCGGCGGCTGACCCGTGGCCTAGTCGCGACCGCATCTGCCTTCGCGCTGGGCGCAGGGTTGGTGATCGCGGCAACAGGCCAGCAGACGCCCGCCGTGCAGTCGGGTCGGCACGCGCAGGCCAGCGTCGGCACCCATGCGCCTGTCGCGATGACCGTTGCCTACGTGACCAAACGGGCAAGGTCGGCGCTGAGCCAGGCGAAGGGCTACATCCTGGTCAGCAGGAGTCGTGGCCTCATCCAGTGGTCGGACACCGCGACTGGGGTCACCAGGCAGGAGATCTTCGGGCCGGGCGGGACGGCTACCGCGGAGGAAACGTGGACTTTGAGCGGCAGCACGCTGCGGCGTACCTACATCGACTACGCCACGCGGACGTGGTGGCGGCTGACGTCCAAGGTCGCCGTCACGCCGCGGAAGGCCAGCCAGCCCGGCATCCCGGCACCCAGCGACACAGCCCGTGGCCGGGTGACCATCCTGGGGCATCGCAGCCTGGACAGTCATGACACGATCCTGGTCCTTTACGCGCCGCCGCGCGACTTCAAGCCCAGCGCGGCCGTGCAGTGGCCGACGGAGCAGATCTGGTACGACGCGAGCAGTTACCTCCCGCTGCGCACGAAGATTACCTACCCTGGCGGCGCGGTGGACACTGACAGCCTGACCTGGCTGCGGCCTACCCGGGCCAACCTGGCCAAGCTCTCCGTCTCTCCGCCTGCCGGATTCACGCGGGTCGCACCGCCGCCCTTCCGCGGTGACGGTCAGCCCGGACTCGGCCAGGTCCCGTAGTTAACTGGCGGCACGGCCGCTACCTGCCGGGCCGGGCAGAGATTCTCTGCTTGCACGTTGGCACGTCGGCGACCAGTGCCAGGACCATGTCGCGCAAGCGCCAGACTGCGGCGTCACCAGTTGCGCCGAGGCAGAGAAACAGCCGGGCGCCGCACCGAGCTGCTTAGTGGCTCAGCACGCCTGTCCGCTGAGCGCTGAGCGTTCGCGCGCTTGTGCCCATGGAAGTCGAGATTCGGGTCGTCGTGCAGGTATCCGTCAGCAATGCCAGTCACCCAGTTTATCCAGTCAGCATAGCCATCTTCGCCGACGCCTCGGGTCTGACAGCCGGGACACGCAGGTCGGCCAGGACCGCCGACTTTCCGGTACCCGATAGTCCGGTGACGTAGAAAACTGCCCGTAAGGCCAACCAGCCGGTACTCCAGCCAACCGACCGGAGGACCGGACCCGTGCCAGTTGTGGCTGCCGCGCCATACGGCCTGGCGCAGCCATTCGCAGGCCGCCAGGCGCAGCAGGTCAGCGCTAGAACCGATCGCAGCAAGGAGCGGCGCCGAGCTGTCGTTGCCGTGAAAATCAGAGATGTTCTTATTCTGATTCGCGACCTCGCCACGCTCGCGACGGCCTTTTTGCGGTTACTGCGAATGGCAGCTCGGACGACCTGATTCAGCACCTGGTCAATGGCCGGGTCCTGAGTTCCCCGGCAGCTGGCAGCATCACCATCGGAACCGGGCTCGATCCAGCGTCGTCGGCCTGGCTGGCCGCCGCTACCTGGGTCGTAGGCGAAGGCATACAGGCTGGCAACCCCGTTACGTCACCGAGTCGCTGTCCGACGGCGGACTGCTGCGCCTCCTGCCCGGGCCAATGGGTCGGTCAGCCGGTGGACTGTTGCCCGACGGGTCGCTGCGCCCGTCGGCAGACAACGGCGACAGGCACCCTGGGCACGGCAGCTGACCTGATTCATGTCGGTGCTCTCTGTGTCATACGCGTCCGCTTCGCCGTCAGCTGTCGTAGTTGTCGTGGTGCATGGGCCAAGACTGAGGCTCCTCGTAGCCGCTCAGGCCGAGCGAGGCCAGGTCGACATAACTGCTGTCGAGCATTTGCAGATCGATCTCGCTGTCATAGGCAGAGTAGGTGTGGAGGACCGACTCGCCGTCACGGAGGAATACGTTCAAGCCGCCGCGGTCGGACTTCCCGGGTGCGCCGCATGCCTGCCTTGCCCGGGCCGGGGAAGGCAACTCCGGCAACGGGAGGCTGCTCGCGCTCGGGCAGCGACCACGGCTCCTTGAGATGCTGGCGAACCCTTCGCGCCGCCGAGGCAGGAGGACACGACATCACCGCCATCGTCCAGCGAGCGCTCAGCGAGCGCTCGCTCGCCGGAGCCCACGACCTGGCCTCCGTCCTGGGCTCTCGCGTCCGCTTGCTGCCCGCCAGGTCGATCCCGACGATCGCGTTCGTCACCGGAACCAGGGCACGTAGCCGCTCCAGCCGGCCGTTGCGGTTGCGGTCACCTCGGGACACGCGACTACCGTTACCCATGAACGTCCTCCGATGACTCTAACGGGCATGCGCCGGCTTGGCTGAGGTCACCACAGCTCATCATCCGGCATTGAGCCCGACCGAGAGCGGTGCAGGACAACTGCCATGACAGATCACGCAATCGTTTTAACCGATGCGAACGGCACTATTGCGTGGTGGAGTCCCGGGTGCCGAGGCGCTGTTCGGCCATAGTGCGGCGGCCGCGCTCGGGCAGAGCCGGGACCTCATCGTGCCGGATGAACTCCGAACGCGCCACTGGGCCGGATTCCGGGTCGATGGTGGCGCTGCAGGTGCAGGATCTGGCAGTCCTCGTCGCGTCGCGCGGGCCTCTGGCTGACTACAACTCGACCAAGGCGTTCCCCGCACCTGGGCAGGACTGAATGCCTGCCGCCGCGCCCGGCTACGTCAGCCGACGCAGGAAAGCCCCGCAAGCCTCACCACACTCCCGGCACCGTGGAGCCCGCCGGGCCGAACGGCCCGGTGTTCCTCTGAGTTCACAACGATCAGACGCTGCTCGGAGCCGTCACCAGGGTGCCCGGCGCTGATCTGGAGGGCCGATTAGTGATCGCCTGGCTCGCCGGGCTGCCCGAACGATCAGGCTCCGCCTGGTTGCGGCGGTTCCCGGCGACGATCAGGAGGTGCTCGTCAGTCCAGGAGGCCTCGGGGCCGGGCAGGCGGGCCAGGAACGTCGCGATGGACGCGCGCAGCTCGTCGGGCGGGTAGAGGGAGAACGTCGAGTAGTGGTGGCCTTCGGCCTGGGCCCTGAGCCGCTGGGCCGTGCTCGAGCGCGGGTGCCTGAAGGTCTGCGTTGCAAGCACCGTGAGCCCGTCGGTGTGCCGGATGGCGTCCCGGAATGCGGCCTGGCTGTGCAGGCGCTGCTCATGCTCGGTGAAACCCGGGAAGTAGCGGCCCCAGATCGTCCGCTCGTTCTGCTGCGGGGTCCGGGTGTAGATGAACAGCTGGCCGTCGGGCTGCAGCACCCGCGCGACGGCGCTCAGGAACCGGGCGAGGTCGAAGTGATGGACGCAGTTGAACGCGGTGACCAGGTCGAGGCTGGCGGTCCGCAACGGCAGTTCTTCGGCGGCTGATACCAGCGGCACCACTACCGCGCGGCCGTGGTTGCCGGCCTGGAGCTGTGCCAGCATAGCCGCCGACACGTCGCTGCCGATCAGCAGCGAGCCGTCCGGCAGCAGCCCGCGCAGCAGCCGCGAATACCGTCCGGTCCCGCAGCCGATATCGAGGCCGGCGACGGGGCGGTCAGGCAGGAACTGGCCGATCCTGCGCACAGGCGCCTCGTCGGTGGTGCGCAGCGACTCGTAGACGGCGGCTACCCGGTCGAAATGTTCGCCCACGGTCACGTCCGGCACCTCCCTGCTCTGGGTCTGCTGGCGACCATCATGCGCTGTTTTTGCTTAGTTCATCTGCTGTTCACCCGTAAGACAGGCAGGCAACCCGGCCGAGGCCCGCGTCTCAGACTCACGGACCCAGAGCGGAGGCGCGGCCAGCTCGGCATCCCGCAACCGTGGTCGAGCCGGGGCTATCTGGCAGGCCACCGGGCAGGGAAGGCTGGGTTTGCGTCGTCAGTCGGCAAGGGACTATCCGAAGTCCCCGAGCGTGAGCTTGTGTCAGGAAGCTCCCGGGTACCCGCCCGGGGTTCAGCGGACAACGGGGCTAATCCGGCCCGTCCGGGATGCCGTTCGACCTGGCCCAGATAACTCCAGTGCAGGCGCAAGGACCAGCTGAACGTGGAGGTCAGCGATCGCGAGCTGGTCATTACCGGGGAGATCCCCGAGCAGTCTGGCGGCAAGAGGCACCGCAGCTCACGCCGGACCGGGCAATTCGAGTACCGCGCCACCTTGCCTGGTGACATTAAGACCGACCAGGTCAAGGCCGAGCTAACTGACGGAGTCCTCACGGTGACGGCACCGAAGTCGGAGGCGGCCAAGCCGAGCCACGTCGAGGTGACAGGCTGACGTGAATCACGAGCTGACAGGCCGCGGCCCGGTCGATGCTCGTTCCTTTGACGAGCAGCTCGGAGTGCACCCGCAGCCCAGGGGTTCACCCGGCACCATATGTGGGACTTCAAGGGAACCAGCGCAGACCAGTATCCGCTGGGGCTGCACTTCCCCTACTTTGACCGGTACTGGAAGCAGGTTGTCAACCAGGCGGACCTGGTGTTGGCGGTGCAGCTCGGCCAGACGCATTCACCAGCGAGCAGAAAGCCAGAATTCGCATACTGCGAGTGGCTGACGGTGGCCGACTCCTGACTGTCTGCGTGCAGCCACGCCGTGTGGGCGGCCGAGACCCCGCACTCCGAGGCCTACCACGACGGCAGCCGGCGCTGATGCTCTGGCCATGCCGCCGCGTGCCGCTTGAGCCCGAGAGTGCGACAGGCCGGGCTGTATCTGCTGGTCATGCGGGGGATGTGCCGGAAGGTCAGCCAGACAAGCCTGGTCGGCATGGCGAATAACGGCAGCGATGGCGCCGATGCGCTGGTGATCTTCGGCATTACCGGGGATCTCGCCAGGAAGATGACTCTCCGCGCGCTCTACCGGCTCGAGGAGCGCAAGCTGCTCCACTGCCCGGTCATCGGGGCGGCTAGCGACGAGATTAAAGCCGAGCAGCTCGCAGACCGGGCGCGCGCGGCAATCCTGAGTGCCGGGGAAGGATTCGACGACGCGGTATTCGGCCGTCTAGCCAGCCGGATGTCGTACATCAGCGGGGACGTCACCGACGCAGCGCTGTACCGGAAGCTCGCCGCGGCAATCGGCCCGCGCCGGACGCCGGTGTACTACCTCGAGGTGCCGCCATCGTTGTTCGGGCCTATCGTCGAGCAACTGGCGGCGGCGATGCTGCTGCGCGACGGCCGAGTCGCCGTCGAGAAGCCATTCGGCTCAGACCTACACTCGGCACGAGAGCTGAACAGGCGGCTGCACCGGGCGCTGCGAGAAGATCAGATCCTGCGCGTCGACCATTTCCTCGGCAAGGAGCCGGTCATCGGCATGGAGTACCTGCGCTTTGCCAATTTCGCGCTTGCCGAGCTGTGGGATCGCAAGAGCGTCTCGTGCATGCAGATCACGATGGCCGAGGACTTCGGCGTGGAGGGCCGCGGTGGGTTCTACGACGCCGTCGGCGCGCTCCGGGACGTCGTGCAGAATCACCTGCTGCAGGTGCTTGCGCTCATTGCCATGGACCCGCCAGCCGGCGGCGGCGCGGATGACCTGCAGGACAAGAAGGCGGAGGTGTTCCGCGCGATACCGGCCGCGGACCCGCAGCATTACGTGCGGGGCCAGTACGAGGGCTATGCCGAGACCCTGGGCGTTGCACCGGATTCTGCTACCGAGACGTTCGTCGCGCTGCGGCTGGCGATCGATAACTGGCGATGGGCGGAGGTGCCCGTATTCCTGCGGGCCGGCAAGGCCATGCCGCTTCGCGCTACCGAAGTACGACTGCTGCTTCGTCGCACCCCGCGGCTGGCGTTCCTGCCGACGTCGGGTCGGGCGGATTCCAATCAGATCGTCTTGCGCATCGATCCTTCGCCGGGCATGCGGCTGCACCTCGCGGCCCTTGCCCGCGAGTCATGGCGTGCGGTTCGCCTGGACTCGTCATTCGTCCGCGACCTGGGCGAGCCGATGGAGCCCTACGAGCGGTTGCTGCACGCGGCGATCACCGGCGATCACCAGCTTTTCGCCCGGCAGGACAGCGTCGAAGAGACCTGGCGCATAGTGCAACCCCTGCTCGACGATCCGCCGGAAGTCCGCTCGTACCAGCGCCTGTCCTGGGGACCGGCGGCGGCGGATTCCCTGATTCGCGGCCATCCACGCTGGCAGGAGCCGTGGCTTGCCAAGACTGAGATCCGCAGTGCCGACTGCTTAGTTGTAACTCATAACCCGGCGGGGCACCGTCAGGGCCAGCCCGCCGATGTTTCTCAGCTGGCTCAGTCGACCTCGGTCAGCGGGGTGGCGATCTGCTCCAGTCGCATGCCCTCGGCGTTGACGCCGAAGATGATTTCGACGATGCCGACCACGATCATGGGGGCTACACCCGACCGCGTATCTAGTCGCAAGCCGGTCCGGCTCGACCCATTGCACATGAAGAACCCGCAGAAAGGCCGGCCCGATGGCGCCGAACATCTGGGCGATCACGAGGAAGACAGTCAGCGCCTCCGCCCTGATCTCGATCGGGAAGATCTCGCTGATGGTCAGGTAACGGGCGGCCTTCCACCCGCAGCGTCACCGTAGCCGACGGCGATATTGGCAACGACGCGCAGGCGGCCGACCGCCGCCGCCGCCGCCGCCGAGAGAATCTCGGGGTCGAGGAGGGCGTTCGGCAGGCTAAACAATCGCGTGGGCATCGGCATCGGCTGCCGCGGCGCACAGCGCAGCGTGGTCCGCGGCTAGCTCAGGTGTCGGGGGACGTCCAGTCCGGCCGTCTGCAGCGGCTCGAGCGATCCGGTGGGTAGCTGCGCCACCAGAACGCGGGGGAGGTGGCGCCTAGCGCTCCGTGTAGTTGATGTCTCCGGCATAGGGCTCGGCGACGGCGAAGCAGAAGCAGCGGATGGGGGAGTTCGGGCTCGAGGCCACCAGGCTGTGGAGTTTGTTAAGCGGGATGTAGACGAGGTGGCGGAGCTGGTGCGGGTGGACGTGCGGGAACCCGGCGGCGGCGCCGGCCTTGTTGATCCAGCGGGTGACGGCGTGCCGGTCGGCGGGCTTGCCGTTCTCTCGCGGCAGCAGCAGCGGGCTGGACGGATCGACGTGACGGGTGCGGTAGTCGTCGATGAGGGTGACCAGCTGGGGGTGCAGGCGCAGGTACCGGTGCTGGCGGAGCTTGCCGACCGGGACGTGCAGCCACGGTCCGGCGCCATGTGGACGACGGCGTCGGCGCGCAGCGAGGTGTACTCGCTGACCCGCAGCCCGGTGCGCAGCAGCATCTCCACAGTCACGCGGACCAGCAGCCGCTTGTCGGCCTGGGCAGCCCGCAGGAGCCTGGCGGCGCTGGCGTCGTCGAGGCCTTTGGGCAGGGGGTGGTCGCCGCGGGGCAGGTCGCCGGGGAACATCGGCACCCCGGCCGGGCTTCGTCCCAGCCCCATTCGTCGAGGCGGATGAAGAGCATCAGCAGGTGCTGCGAGGACTGGCTACCAGCGGGCTCCCGCGCCGGGCTCTACGACGGCACGCACTAGGTGACCGGCCGACGGCGGCTCCGGCGGCGTGTTTTGCCTGCGTTCATCGGGTACGGCGGCTCCTATGCACGTCCACCTGCCCCGCCGCAGCCGGCTCCGGCGGATGTTCTGGCACGACCAGCTCCGGCGCCTGTTCTGGGACGACAAGTGGGGCCGGACAGTCACCGGGTTGTGGGGCGCCGCCGGAACGGAGTGGATCGTCATAGGGTGCCTGTGGGTCCTGGTGTGGCGGCACGGGCATGCCGAGCTGCACCACGGCGCGCACCCGCCGGGCGTCGCCCTTGCGGCGGCGCTGCTGCCGGTGCTGGGCGCGGTCGGGATTCCACGCAGCGCCGACGAGCGCATGACCGGACGACCACGCCGTAGCGCGTTGCTACGGCGAAGACCTCGCACTTGATGGCTTGCCGCCCGGCGCTTGGGACAATCCGAACGTACAGACGGTCAGCCGCTTCGGTGGTGAAAAAGCTGGGCATAGAACGACCAGATGCCAAAGTCCATTCACGCCGTCGTGCTCGTTCACGTAATGCACGGCAGCGCCCTGCGGCCTGTCAGGCCATGAACGGCATGAGCTCGGCTCTTCCTGGCCCTAGTTTGGCTCTTTTAGTTAGCCTAGACAATGAGTATATGTTCGAAAATCTGGGCTGAACTGGTGGGCGGTACTGGGATTGAACCAGTGGCCTCTTCCGTGTCAGTTCTGGCCACTACCTGCCTACCGAGTGATGAGCCCGCTAGCGGTTTGCTCCGCGACTGCTGCGAGTGGCCACTGGTAGAGGACGCTGCTGTCAGCAAAGCTGTCAGCACTTCGCTGCCTAACGTTTGCTGTTGTTCGAGCGGCGAACCAGCACTGATCTGCGTCTCGTCAGTTGGTTTGGCCCCCGCTGCGGAGATCGAGGACGGGGTCGACCTGGGTGCGCACGCAACGCCGGGATGTCTCCTCGACGACCTGGTCCAGCGATCCGAACTCGACGTCGTGGCACTGGATCAGGTCGATGTGCCGAACTCCGAGCCGGCCTGCGCTCTCGCGCACGCTGCGCGCGACCCGTGGGGCGGAGAAGTCGAAAACCTTGTCGCCGTACCGGCCGACCTTGGTGGCCAGCACGTAACGGTCGCCGTCGATGCCTCGCAGGGCCTTCGCGAGGATGGTCTCCGCCACCGTAAGCCCGTAGTAGGGCGAGACGTCGAGGAAGTTGACTCCCGCGTCCAGTACTCAGTGGACGGCACCGATGCCGTCCTGCTAGGCAAAGGTTCCGTAGATGCTGCCGACGGGCGACGCGCCGAAACCGAGCTCGGAGATCAGCGGCCCGCATCTGCCGAGGATCCGGTATCTCACGGCACCCCCAGGCCGTCAGCAGCCTGCGCGGCCGGGTTGAGCGCTTGCGCCGCTGGTGCGTCGTGACCGGCTGCGCTAGCCGCGGGCGCGGCTGGACTGGGCGGCGCTCCGTCGAATGGCGTCGCGTAGGACGGCGTCTGTGTCCGCAGGCCGAGCCGCATGGTCACCCGGATCTGGGTCGAGGCAGGCAGCCGGACAGTCAGCCATGGCCCGCCTACCTCGGCCTGCTTGTGGGCGATGACCGGCTCGGCGTGGCCGTAATCGTAGAGCCCGCCCACCCAGGAGGGGTCCGGGCACGCGGTGTAGCGGACGTCCGCGATGGTGTGCTCGGCGAAGGCGCCGGACTGAATGATCGCTGTGCGGTCCTGCTCGGGGTCGAGGTTGACGAGGTCGACGACGGTGGCTTCCGGGTCGATGGCCGACACCAGGGCGGCGACAGAGTCCGGGAGCCCGGGTCGCTGTCGTTCGGCGTCGTAATAGCGGACCCGGGCCTGCTGCATGCCGCCGTTATAGATGACTTGGGGCCCGCCCCAGGTCAGCTGCACCAGGGCCTCGGTGACGATGGGATTGCACTGCTGCCAGACGTGGATGTCGGCCTCGGCGAAGTCGATGTCCCGGTACGCCCGGCCGCGGGCGAGCCGGTGCCGGACCTGCGCCTGGGCGGCGGCGAGGATCTGCTCTGGATACTCGGGATGCTCGCCGGCCAGGAAGGTGAGCCACGGCTCCTCGTGCCCTGCCTCTTCCTTGCTGCGGAAGGGGCGGACCGTGCGCCAGTCGTATCCGGAACGCTTCCGCAGGTCGGTCAGCCGGCTCAGGTCCGCGGGGTCGCCACTGTGATGCCACAGTGCCACCGGGATCGCAGGCATCAGCGGGTTGTAGTCGAACCAGCCGCGGTCGGAGCGGCGGAACGGCACAAGGAAGGTCGCCACCGCGACGTCTTCGCGCAGCTGCGGATACCACTTCGACCGGAGTGAGGAGTCTGACTCGGCGAAGGGCTTCACGAGCCCCTCGGCGATGAGCGTGTCGAGCGCTGGCCGGACTAGGTCGAGGAATGACTGCTCACCGCTGGCGGCTGCAGCGGCCAGCGCACCGACAGTGACTGCCTGGCCGACGCTGTACCAGCCGTGCGGCCAGCTCCAGCCGTAGTGCCCGCCATACCAGCGGCCGTCGAGCTGGCTGCCGACCACGCCGTCCGGTCCGACATTGTCCGGAATCACTCCGCCGTTCTCGGCTGCTCGCTCGCGCCAGCCGCTGACATACTCGATGATCCAGTCCCGGTAGCGCTGCGCTCCTGTGAGAATCCAGGCGTTGAGCACGAGCCCCGCTGACGCCAGATTCGCCGCGGTGTCCCCGGCGCCGAGCCGGGCGGTCATCTCGCCGGCCAGCCGCGGGTCTGCCGCACGCGGCGGCCGGACAGCGTCGGACACGAGCCAGTCCAGCGGGAAGCCGTAGAGCCGCTCCTCGTGCGCGAGCCACGGATAGTGGGATCCGTCAAACAAGCCGGTGCGGTCCGGGTCTGATCCGTTGTGCGGCCGGCGGATGATCCGGTGCGCGGGGTCATAGTTGCCGTGTGCCGGGTCGACGTACAGCTCGGCGAACCCGACCGCGCGGTCGCGCCACCGCCCAGGCGCAGCCATGCACAGGAAGTACAGCAGCAGCAAGCTCTCGCCTTGGTGGAACCAGTCATAACCGCGCTCGTACTCGCCGGACAGCACGCCGAGCTCGGTGAGCTGCGCCGTGACGCCTTCCCAGTGCCGTTCAGCCTGCGGCAGCAGGTCGTCGGCCCCGCCGAGCAGATACAGCTGCGGCCAGTTGAAGAACGTCTCGTAAAAGTCGTCGGCCCCGTCACGGGAGGTGAGCTGATGCCGGAAGTTCAGCCGTCCGTCTGGCGCGGTGAAGTCGGCGGCGAACCGCCGCCACGCGTAGTCCAGTAGGTCGAATAGATCGCGCTCGGCCACCGCCCAGCCGGGCGGCTCCAGCAGCGGCACCGAGGCGGTCACGGCCGGAATTGTCATCTCAGCCTTTCGTGGCCCCGGCGAGCAGCCCGGTGATGAGGAACCGCTGGGCGAACAGGAAGACCAGGAGCACCGGGCTGATCGCCAGCAGGGTGGCCAGCGCGATCTCGGGCCGGAGCACGGCCGCGGTGCCCGCGGTCGGGTTGAACTGCGGGACGTCGGTGATCAGCAATCCGAGGCCTACCTGGATCGGGTACTGGTTGCTCGACGGCAGCATCACGTAGGGCAGGAAGTAGTTCGTCCAGTTCGCCACAAAGCTGAAGAACCCGACAAGCGCGATGACCGGCGCCGCGAGCGGCAGCGCGACACGCCGGAACGCCCCGAACTCCGTGCAGCCGTCGATCCGGGCGGCGTCGAGCAGATCAGGGGGCAGGGCAGTGCTGAAGTAGATATAGGTCAGGTAGACACCGAACGGATAGAACGAGTACGGCAGCACTACTGACCAGACCGTTCCGATCAGGTGCACCGCGTTGATCTCCAGGAACAACGGGATGACCAGGGTCGTGGCCGGCATCAGCATCACCACGAGGGTGAGGATCAGCAGGGCGCGCCGGCCGCGGAACTCGATCATCGCCAGCGCGTAGCCGGCCGGGATGCCAACTAGCAGGGTGATAACCAGTGCAAGCGACGCCTGGATCGCTGAGTTCCGCAGCCAGAGCAGGATCGTGTCGCCCTGGAACCTGGTGAGCGCGTCCCAGTTCTCCCGCAGCGCATTCCAGGACCCGAAGGAGAACGTGCTGCGGTAGACCAACTGCGGGTCTGTCTTGGTGGCGGCGAGCAGCAGCCACAGCACCGGCAGGATGAAGAAGAACAAGAAGGCGGCGAGCAGCACCGCCGCTGCGAGATAGCCGGGCACCGCGGCGGGGCGCGGCAGCCTGCGAACCACCGGGCGTGCCTGCCTGCCGGCGGATGCCCTCGGTGCAGCAGGTGCGACTGTGTCAGCTCGCATCGAAGAACCTCGACCGGGTCACGAACAACGCCGCGACGACCAGGCAGACCAGGAGCAGCTCGACCGAGATTGCCGCGGCGTAGTTGACGTTGTTGTTCTGGAACGCGAAGTCGTAGGACAGCTGCGTGAGCGAGTAGTCGCGGCCGGCCACGCCCAGGCTCGCCTCGGAAATGAGCTGGGGCTCCACGAAGAGCTGGGTGCCGCCGGCGAACGCCAGGATCACCATGTAGACGATCCACTTGCGCAGCATCGGGATCTGGATCCGGCGGCCGATGCTCCAGCCGCCGGCGCCGTCGATGCGCGCTGCCTCGATGATCTCGTGCGGGATGTTGTTCAGGGCCCCGGACATCACCACGATCCAGCCGCCCGCGCCGGTCCAGAACGCGATCATCGCGAACAGGATCGTCAGGTGCCCGGGCTCGATGACCTGCCCGAAGGTGTCGTAACCGAGCAGCCGCAGCAACGGGGCGGCCGGGCTGACGGTCGGGTCGAGCATGAACAGCCACACCATGACGCTGGCGGCGCCCGCCAGAGCGCCCGGGATGTAGTAGAGGAAGCGGATCATCCTGCTCAGCCGCCGGGCGGGCAGCTGCTGCAGCACGATCGCCAGGCCTGTCACCAGGACGACCAGGAAGGCCAGCCAGATCAGGAGGTACATTCCGACGTGCCCGGCGGCCGGCAGGAAGCGGAAGTCCCGGTAGGCGCCGGTGAAGTTGGACAGCCCGGCGAACGTGTTCCTCGCGTTGGTGAACGCGAAGTAGATGCCGTAGGCAGTCGGCAGGATGCCGAACGCGGCGAGCAGCAGCACGTAGCCGGCGACGAAAAGGTGGCCTGCCGAGACCAGCCGGGGCGCGCCGCGCAGGCGCGCCCCGGCCTGGTCAATACCGGTGGGGCTCAATGACTGACCGTGTAGCCGTCGGATGTGGCGTAGTTGGCGATCGCGGTCTGCCAGGCGGGCAGCATCGACACGATGGTCTTGCCGGCCGTCAGGCCTGGATCGATCGTGGCGGCCCAGATCGCCTCGTTGCTCCATTTGCCGTAGTTCCAGCCAGACCAGACCTGGCCGGCTGCCTGCTCGAGTACGGGAGTGATGTCGTCAGCGAAGTAACCGGAGCCGGCCTGGTGTGCCAGCCACACCTTGGCCGCCGGCACAAAGGCGGGGAATCCCGGAGCCAGGTCCCCCTGGTAGGCGTTGTTAGTGGTCACCCACGTGATGAAGTTGACCGCTTCAGCCAGGTGCTTGGAGTGCGCCGACAGGAGCCAGGTGCCGCCGCCGACGTTGCCTGTGCTTGGCGCGGAGGTCCCCGGCCACTGGGGGATAGGCGCGGCCGCGATCTGACCCTTCGGCACGTTCAGGCCCGACGTGCTGTCAAAGACCGCGCCGGAGAACCAGGCTGGGCCGGGGAGCATCAGCACTTTGCCCTGCTCGTTCTTGTCGAAGGCCGTGCTGAACACGCTCAGCTTTGACATCGAGGCGACCTTGATCAGCGTGTCCAGCAGGGAAGCCATGCGCGTGCAGTCCGGGCTGGTCACGTTGACTATTACCGAGCGCGGACCGGTGATGTCACTGCCCTGGCACTGGCTGGCCCACATGTAGATCTCGGGGGTGAAGGTGTCTCCGGCGTTGCCGACCAGGTAACCGGGATGCTGCCTGGCCACCTCAAGGCCGAGTGCCTCGTACTGGGGCCAGGTAGTCGGCACCTGGTAGCCCCACTTCTTCATGAGCGCGGCGTTGTACCACAGCACCACCTGAGCCAGGTCGTTGCGGACGCAGAAGACCTTGCCGTTCACCATGCACACGTTCAGAGATCCGGTGGCGAAGTTGCTCAGTGTGGACTGCGGGATGAGGCCCGCGTTCAGAGGAGCGGCAAACCCGGCGGTGACGGCCCAGGTCGTCTCGTTCTGCTGCGTGCTGAACACGACGTCGGGCCAGCCGCTGCCGGTCCGGTTGTACAGGCCGACCTTCGTCTGCAGGAAGTTCGAGCCATTAGCATCGCCGTCGTAGCTGACGACGTTGAGCTTCACATTCGGATGCGCCTTCTGGTAGGCCTGCGCGGCCGGGACCCGGGTGGAGTCCACCCAGACAGTCAGGGCGCCCGAGGAGGACTGCGGCGCCTGAATGAAGCCGTCCTTCATCGGGCTGCTTGATGAGGATGAGGATCCGCCGCCGCACGCCGCAACCGCGACAGTGACCATGGCGGCCAGGCCCGCGGCCGCGAATGCGCGCCGGCGGGATGGGCCTGTCAGACTGAGCACCCGGATGGTGCCGTTCATCGGAGACATTGGCAGCTCCATTGCTCGTGTCGTCAAGACGGCTGCCATTCGGGTGGGAGCCGATGGACCGTCTAAATGTGTACTACTTATTCGGCTCGCTTTCGGCGCTTTATCGGGCCAACTGAGGTTTGCCCGAGCGTTCCCGGGTCAGCGGTTTAACCTTGGCACGTGCTTGCCCATAATTAGCAGACCGGACTTACCAAGTCGTCAAGACCTTCACAGACCTAATTTTTCCTGGGTGTTCGACCCCTACTGCCTCAGTGTGAGTATATCGACCTATTTATCCGACTATGGATTAACCCCTCGTGATCCAAGTGCAACAATTATTTCATACTTATATTGACGACCATTGGGGTAATAGATACGATCAACACCGCTGCTACATTGAAGTCATAATGGCGGCCCATAGCCGACAGATGGGAGTCAGACCGGTGGATGCGGAGCTGTCGAGTGTTGATGTAAGCGCGGCTCCCGCGATGTCCCCGACGTCGCGCGACGCCGAGGCAAGGCACGGCAGCCCGGCCGGTTACCGCCCGGGTTATGAGGTCGTGGCGGAGCAGATCCTGCAGCTCATCGCCGACCTCGGGCTCGCACCCGGCGATCGCCTCTTCACCGAGAACGAACTCGCAGCTCAGCTAGGCTCCAGTCGCACCGTCGTGCGCGAGGCAGTCAAGATCCTCTCGGCGACCGGCAGGGTCAGCGCTCAGAAGGGCCGCGGCCTGTATGTTGCCGACGGCGAGAACTTGCTCGGAGCGACCCGGTTCGGCGGCTTTTTCCGGCCCACGAACCTGGACCACATCTTCATGCTGTTCGAGTTCCGGCGGGTCCAGGAGGCAGAGGCCAGCAGGCTCGCCGCGACCCGCGCCAGTCCGTCCGACCTGCGGGCCATCGAGACCGCCGTGCAGACCTGCCGGCACGGCTACCTTAGCCGCGACAACTCGGAATTCGAGGCGGGCGACGACGACTTCCACCTCGGTGTGGCTGCGGCCTCGCACAACTTCTTCCTTGTCGCGGCAGTGCGGGAGGCGCGTCGGCTGCAGCGCCAGTCGAGCGTCATCGGAATCCGGGGCGTCGGCGGTCACGCGGACGAGGCGGTCGAGGAGCACGAGGCCATTTACCGTGCCATCCAGACCGGGAAGCCTGATGCTGCCGTCGAGGCCACTTACCTGCATCTGGACAACACGCTCAAGGATTACCGCCGCGAGATCCAGCGTCGCGTGTTCGGCGAGGACGTGCCGTGAGCTCGGGCACCGGAGGAGCGGCGCGGACGCGGCACGGTTCACCCGATGACGGATTAGCCGACGCAACTACCACTCGTGGCGGTCCCATCGGCCTTGACCAGTGCAGCGGCGACCCGGCCGAGTCCGGACTGCTCGGAGGGATTAGCGGCCTGGGCATCACCCCGGTCGTCGTGATCGACGACGTCGGTCTGGCGGCTCCGCTCGCGGAGGCCCTAGGCCGACCAGAACGAGCAGGGTGGGATGACCGTCGGCCGCCCCGTTCAAGTCCCGGCAAGCTGCCGGAAACTGCTCGCAGTTGTGGGTCCGGGCTTCCGACGGACACGCGGACCATCGGTGCGCCGAGCGGCAGGGCTGACCTCAATGCCGACCCACCGAGGGTGCCTACTTATGAGGCTCCCCTGATGTCGTGGTCGTGGCCGAGTGACCGCTCCCCGCGCCCGGAGGCTTGCCGTGCCGCTATCGCTGACAGGGCGCCGCCCCGCGCCCCACGGCAGCGGTGCCCGGGTCCGAACCCACCTGCCTGCTACCAGCCGCCTTGCTCCGGCATCGGGAGCGCGGCGAGCCGGGCTGCCTCATCGGGCGGGACTCCGACCAGCCGGAGGACAGCTTCGGCGACCTGGTCTACGGCCTGCTCGTTCATCCGTTCCGGGTGATCCTGACCGAGCCGCAGCAAGCCGATCAGGCCCCCGGCCACGGTACTGAGCGCAACGTCGGCGTCGAGCGCTGCGAAGCGCCCGGCGCTCTGGCCGGCCCGGATGTCCCGGAGCGCCCGCGGCGCAAGGCCGGTGCGCGCATCCAGCAGGCTGAGTCCCGAACCGGTGATGAAGCGCGCCATCTCGGGATGTGTCCAGCCCAGCCTGCCCGAAATCCGGAACGAGACGGCGAAGATCTCGGCAGGGTCAGAGATTCCCTCGCAAGCGCGGTCGATCATCTGGCCCCAGCGTTCCAGGACCTCGGCAGAGGCGGTGGCGAACAGTTCGTCTTTGCTGTCGAAATGGTTATAGAAGGAACCGAAGCCGATGTCGGCGGCGTCGGTGATCTCCTGAATGCTGGCCCGGTCTCCGCGTCCGGTGGCGATGAGCTCCACTGCGGCGTCGATGAGGGCTTGCCTCGTGCGCGCCTTCCGCCGATCGAGCCGGGTGGGCTGCGGCGCATCGGCCGGTGCGGCATTCGACATCAGTGCCTCCTTGACTCCCGGGCGTCCTCATGGTGCCGGCCGCTGCCCGAACTGGCGCGCCGGTCCGCGGCATCATTACTGACGCCTAGTGACAGAACTGATAGTACCAGGCAACTCTGCCTGATCCCGTTTGCGGGACAGAAGTCTCGCCGAGGCCGCCGGCGACCGGCGGGCGGAGTGTGACGCCGCAGGCAGAACCGACCCTTGACGATTCGAAGCTCATAACTGATACTAATCATCAATAGTGATGCTTCAATACACGAACGTAAGCGGAGGGAGCGACCCATGGTCACGCAGGGCAGCAAGGCCGGCTCGCCGGCCGGCCAGGGCCAGGATCCGCATCGGGCGCTGCACAGCCGGACCGGCGCGCTGCGCGGTGAGCACCCGGGTCGCTCGGGCGACCCGCTGGTGAAGGTCGCCGGGCTGGCCTGGCTGGAGTTCGAGAAGCCGGATCTGAACGAGGCTGAGCGCTTCGCAACCGACTTCGGGTTCACCGTCGCCGACCGGACGCCAGAAGAGCTGGTTCTCCGCGGCCGCCGGGCCGCAGCGCCGTGCCTAGTCGTGCGCTGCGGACGCACGCCGCGTTTCGTCGGCCCGGCTTTCCAGGCCGCGGCGCGCGCGGACCTCGACCGGCTGGCGGCAAGGACCGGCGGCACGGTTACCGCGTGCCGCGGCGGGCACGCGGTGCAGCTCACGGATCCAAGTGGCATCCCGGTCACCGTGAGCTACGGCGTCCCGGAGCTGCCGGCCCTGCCCGAGCGCGCCCCGCTGCCGCTGAACTTCGGGGCCTCGGCCGCCCGGGTGAATGCCACCCAGCGGCCGGAGCGCCGGCCGGCGGAGATCGAGCGGCTCGGCCATGTCGTCCTTGGCACCAGCCGGTTCCGGGCAGCGCTGGACTGGTACCTGGACACCCTCGGCCTGATCGTGAGCGACTTCCTGCACCTGGACGGCCAGCGTGAGCGCGGCCCGGTCATGGCGTTCATCCGCTGCGACCAGGGAAGCGTCCCGACCGACCATCACACCCTGGCGATGGTGCTGGCACCGCAGACGGGCTACGTGCACTCCGCTTACCAGGTGACCGATCTCGACGAGGTCGCCGCGAGCGGGCAGTACCTGCGCGATCGCGGCTACCGGCACTCGTGGGGAATCGGCCGTCACATCCAGGGCAGCCAGATCTTCGATTACTGGCGCGACCCCGACAAGCTGATGTTCGAGCACTACGCCGACGGCGACGTCTTCGACTGCGCCGAGGCGGCCGGGTGGGCGCCGCTGTCGGTCAGCGGCTTGGCGCTGTGGGGGCCGCGTGCCACAGCCGAGTTCACCGGCGCCCGCGACCCCGGCACTGTCCTCGCCGCAATCCGGGCGCTGCGAGAAAAGGGCAACGACATCGATCTCGCGTCCCTGCGGGGCCTGGTCAAGGCGATGAGCTCATGAGGGCCCGGCTGGCCCGGACCGCGGACGGCTGGTGGCTGCTCACCCCGGCGGGCCTGGTCCGCCTCGGCCTGGACGCGGCAACAACTGGCGCGCTGCTCGCGGACGGGGATCACCTCGCTGCTGCTGTCGAGGCAGCAGGGACCGCGGCCGCCGCGGATCCGCGGCTGGCCGTGCCGCCCGGGTCGCTGGACCTGCTGAGCCCGGTGACTGCGCCAGCCCGGGTGGTCGCGCAGGCGGTGAACTACCGGTCCCACGCGGTCGAGTCGGGATTCGACCCGGACAAGATCCCGCCGGTGTTCTTCCGGAAGTCCTCACACTCGCTGACCGGCCCGGCCGGGGAGGTCACCCGACCGGATGGCGTCGGGTTCCTCGACTACGAGGTCGAGCTCGGCCTGGTCATCGGCGCAGACCTGCCGGTCGGCACGACCGTGACGCAGGAGACGCTGCATCATTACGTCGCCGCGCTCGTGGTGACCAACGACGTCAGTGCGCGGCAGATCCAGCTCACCAAGACGCAGTTCTACGAGGCCAAGTCCTATCCCACCTTCACCCCGGCCGGGCCGTGGCTGGCCCTGGTCGACGCCGCGGACCTGGCCAGGCTCGGCTCGCTGCGGCTGACGCTTAGCGTCAACGGCGAGGTCCGCCAGGACGCCCTGGCCTCGGAGATGATCGTCACCCCGGCCCGGGCGCTTAACGCCCTGTCGAGATTCCAGCCGCTGGGGCCCGGCGACCTGCTGCTCACAGGGACCCCCGGCGGGACCGCCCTGAAAGCGCCGCCGAAGGCCGTCGAACTGCTGGCCGGCCTGCTGCCGGCGCCGGTCAAGTGGCAGATGTTCTTCCGCCGGCAAGCGGGCAACCCCCGCTACCTGCACGACGGCGACCTGGTCACGGCCAGCATCGCCAGCCCCGACGGCGAGCTCGACCTCGGCACGCAGTCCTGCACCGTCGCCGGCAAGACGCCATGACCACGCCCGATGCTGCCGTGCCGCAGTCGACGTACGAGCTGCTGGCCAGCGCCGCCAGCACCTGGCCTGACGCCGTCGCCACCCAGTGGATCCCGGACCCAGCGGACTATGCCCGCTGCCAGTCCTGGACCTACGCCGAACTGGCCAGCACGGTGACCCGGATCGCCAACGGCTTGACGCGCCTGGGCATCCAGCGCGACGACGCTGTCACGCTGTGCGGGCCGAACTGCTCCGCGCTGCTCGCCGCGACCCTCGCCGCGCAGGCCGCCGGGATCGCCGCCCCGGTCAGCCCAGCGCTCGGCGCAGACCGGATCGCCGGGCTGATCGGGCGCACCCGTTCACCGATCCTGGTCGCAGCCGGGCCGGAGGCAGACCCAAGGCTCTGGCAGCAGCTGACCGAGGTCGCCGTCCAGGCCCGGATGCGCGCGATCATCGCGCTGCGGCCCGACGGCGCCACCGGCGTCCCGCCAACACTGATCGGCGAGCCAGGCATAACGACCATCTACCTGGACGAACTGGTCGACGGCCAGCCGGCTGGGTCCCTGGCCGGGATCCGCCCGCCCCGCGCAGCCGATCTGGCCGCGTTCGTGCATACCGGCGGGACCACCGGTGCGCCGAAAATCGCCGCGCATACTCATGCGAACCAGCTTGCCTGCGCCCGCGGGATCGCCGACTGGTCCGGTCTAGCGCCGGGCGACGGCGTGCTGGCCGGCCTGCCGCTGTTCCACGTCAACGCCCTCATCGTGACCGGCATCGCGCCGCTGCTCACCGGCACCCGGGTCGTCTGGCCGGGGCCGGCCGGCTACCGCGACCCGGCGCTCTACCAGCGCTTCTGGAAGCTCGTCGAGCATTACCACATCACCGCCATGTCGGCCGTGCCCACGGTCTACAGCGCGCTGACGCAGGTGCCAGTGGACGCGGACATCAGCTCCTTGCGCATCCCGATCGTCGGTGCATCCCCGCTGCCGGAAGCGGTCCGCGAACGGTTCGTCCGGCACACTGGGCGGCGCCTGCTCGAGGGTTACGGGCTCACCGAGGCGACATGCGCCAGCATCTGGAACCGGCCCGGCGCGGACAGGCCCGGTTCGGTCGGCCAGGTGCTCCCCGGCCAGCAGGTCAAGGCGGTCCGGGTCGCCGCCGACGAGTCCTGGCAGGATTGCGCCGCCGGCGAGCCAGGCCTGCTCGTGATCGGCGGGCCTGCCGTGTTCGCCGGCTATGTCAGCGAACCGCGCGACGGCAGCCCGCGGGTGAGCCAGGGCGACACGGTCCGCGACGGCTGGCTGGACACCGGCGACCTCGGCCATGTCGACGCCGACGGCTACGTCTATCTCACCGGCCGGGCCAAGGACTTGATCATCCGGGGCGGGCACAACATCGACCCCAGGGTGATCGAGGAAGCGCTCCTCGACCACCCTGATATCACGGCTGCGGCGGCCGTCGGCTCACCAGACGCCCATGCGGGCGAGGTGCCCGTCGCCTACGTCGTCCCGGCCGATCCCGCCGCCTTCGACGAGGCCGACCTGCTCGAATGGGCGGCGAAGACTATCGGCGAACCAGCGGCCAGGCCTAAGCGCATTTACGCCATCCCGGCTATCCCGGTTACCTCCGTCGGCAAGCACTTCAAGCCGGCGCTGGCCGCCGATGCCGCCCGGCACGCCGTCGCCGAGGCACTGGACCGCGCGGGCGTCCAGGGTTCCGGCCAGGCAACAGTCACGGCCGAGGACGGTGCCCTGGTCGTCACTGTGCCTGGTGCCGATTCCGGGCTGGTGCGCTCCGCCCTGGCCGGCCTGCCGCTGACAATCGCGACCGGGAGCAAGCAGTGAGCGGCGTCGCCGCGGGCGGGCAGCCGCCCGGACCGATCATCGTCGTGGGCGCCGGCCCCGTCGGCACCACCGCAGCGCTGCTGCTGGCCGACGCCGGGATCGGCGTGATCATGCTCGAACGGCACGCCGAGCCGCACCCGCTGCCGCGGGCCGTGCACCTCGACGACGAGGTGGTGGGCACGCTGTCCCGCGCCGGAGTCGGCGCGGAATTCCTCGCCAGCTCCCGGTCATGCAGCGGCCTGCGCCTGCTCGACGCCCGGCGTCAGGTCATGGCCGAACTTGGCCGGGCTGCGTCCGGCGTGCACGGCGTCCCACAGGCCAACATGTTCCACCAGCCCGACCTGGAGGACCTGCTGCTAGGCCGCGCAGCCACGCACCCGCTCATCACGCTGCACCGGGCAGCCGATGTCATCCGGCTCGCCGACCCGGTGGGCGCGCCCGGCTCCTGGCCCGTCGCCGTCACGGCGCGAACCGGGGCCAGCGGACAGGAACGCGAGTTCACGGGCAGCTTCGTGCTCGGCTGCGACGGTGCCGCCAGCACGATCCGGGGCCTTGTCGGCGTCACCATGGAGGACCTCGGCTTCACCGAGCGCTGGCTGGTGATCGACATCCGGGTGGCCGGCGGCCTGCAGACCTGGGACGGCGTAGAGCAAGTGTGCGACCCGGCCAGGGCGGCGACCTTCATGCAGGTCACCGGCGACCGGTACCGCTGGGAGTTCCAGCTGCACGACGGGGAGGACGAATCCGCCCTGCTCACTCCGGCCGCGCTCGGCGGCCTGCTGGCCCCATGGACCGGGCGGGCGAACCTGGACGGCCTGGAGATTACCCGCAGCGCCACCTACATCTTCCGGGCGAGACTTGCCTCCAGCTTCCGGGCCGGGCGGGTGTTCCTGCTCGGTGACGCCGCCCACCTAACCCCGCCGTTCATCGGCCAGGGCCTGGCCGCCGGGCTGCGCGACGCCGACAACCTCACGTGGAAGATCGCGCACGTGCTGACCGGCCGGTCCGGGGAGGACCTGCTGGACAGCTACGACACCGAGCGCCGACCCCATGCGCGCGCGATGGTGAAAAAAGCCGTCATGATCGGCTGGGCGATGACCGGCGGCCAGGACCGGGCCGCCGCCGTCCGCCGGGTCGCGCTGGCAGCCGCCGTGCGCATCGCACCCGTCCGCGACGCCCTGGCCTCGACCGCGACGCCACGGCTGAAGGCCGGGGCGGTGCGGCTCGGCACCGGGCGGGTGCTGGCCCGGCGGCGTTCACAGATCCTTCCGGGCGGCCTGATCACGAACCCACTGGTTTGCGCGCCCGGGACCGGGCCAGTCCGGCTGCACGCGATCCTGGCCGGGCGGATCACCATGCTCACCACCCGCCAGCCCGAGGCGGCGCTGGCGGACCTGTGCGAGCGGTACGGCATCCAGTTGCTCCGTATTCGCCCGGGGACGCCGCCGGACGAGCCGGCCCGTCCTGGCCCGGCCGCCGGCCAGACCGACTGTGCGCCGGACCGGTGGATCGAGGTCCGGCTGGCTGGCGGCGAGCCGTCCGGCCCTATGCAGGCGCTGCTCGCCGATCCGGCGCTGGCCGTCCTCGTGCGCCCGGACCGCGTGATCGCCGCGGCGGCGGCCGGATGCCGACTGCCCGTGGTGCCATGGCCGATCTGGCCGCACCTGAAGGCGCGGCCCTCGGCTGGCGCACATGCCACCCGTCCTGACCCTGCCGGGCAGACGGGCCAGTGATCCAGGAGATCACCATGCTCGTCGCCATCTCGCCGTTGCTCGTCCTCGGCTGCGTCATCCCTGCCAGCGCGAAGCTCGCTGGCGCCCGGCCGTCCGGGAGTCAGCTGCCCATTCCGGCATCCCATGAACCGGTATGGCCAGGTCAGCGTGCCTGAACTGGCCGCCGCAGCCGGGGTGCTGGCCGGACTCTGGCTGCATCCGCTCGGCGTGGCCGCCGCGTCCGGGATGGCGGCGTTGCTGATCGCCGCCATGGTCGCGCACCGTACAGCGCGGGATGACGTCATGACGACCGCGCCTGCCCTGGCGGAGCGATGATCATGGCCGTCTACCTTGATCGTCATGTTGACCCGCTGAGTGGCCACGCCGACGGAACGGGCCAGAAAGAGGTCGGCGGCAACCATGCCGCCGCGAGACGTCCGGGAGATCAAAGTGCTGAGTCCTCAATCACGGCACTGCCGGGACGACCAGCTCGCGGCAGCGGTAGAACTCCTCGTGCTCGCTCAGGACGTGGGGAGCCATCCCCGCACGCCGAGGCGTTTTCTCCCGCGATGCCCGCCAGGCTTAGACGGACTCCAGGAAATCCCCGACCACACGGCGATGATCTCCGGCTCGTCGTCAGACCCTTACGCGTAGGCGTGCAGCATGCCTTCGGGATGACGCTCGGGTCGCCAGGTCCGCTTAGGTCAGCCAGCGTGGCCGGCTTCGGCGCGGGGACTTGGGCTGGGTATATGAGCGCGGAAGAGTTGGAGCGCTCGTCAGCCTAGGCGTCCGGAGCGGCGCCCTAGATAGGCAGGATGTCAGGTTATGTCCGGCGATGACCAGCACAGGCCCGAGTCCGACAGTGGCCAGGACCACGACGGAAGCCAGACCGGTAGCAGTGGCGACGACGACGGGGCCGGCCCGCGGCCCGACGCCATGACTCCCGCCCTCGATGAAGGTCAACTCGTCGCCCTGCGCACCGTCGGACGTGAGTGGGACAAGGTCAGCGCTAGCCCGCAAGCGTGGCGGGAGGCCCTGCCGGTCGATCCGGCAGCCGGCGCTTATGCCGACGAAGACGAGTTCCGCACGGCCCGGTTCACCCGGGTCGTGTCGGTGGCGGGCCGGGACGGGCAGGCTCGCCCGATCGAGACGACGAGCGTCTCCGAGACTCCCAGGACGCGGCTGGGACGAGCCGACCATGCACTGCGGCGCGTGGTCGGGGGACCGCCGCTGGACGAAAGCGCGCTCGCGGCCGAACGTATGCGCAAGCTCGTCGCGCTGCCGGTCCTGTCAGCTGACGCCCTGTCCTCCGTGGCGTACGGGCCGCAGGCGATGCTCGCGGTCCTGGTTCTAGCTGGCCTGCCTGGCTTGTCGTACTCCCTGCCGGTCGGCGGAGCGATCGTGCTGCTGATGCTGGCGGTCGGCGTTTCCCACCGTCAAACGATCCGCGCATACCCGCAAGGCGGCGGGTCGTACATCGTTGCCACCGAGGAGCTTGGAAGCATCCCCGGCCTGATGGCCGCCGCCGGCCTCCTGATCGACTACGTCATGACGGTCGCGGTTTCGATCGCGTCAGGCGTGGCGGCCATGACCTCGGCATTCCAGTCCCTGCAGCCGGCGGCCGTGTGGGTCGGCGTCGCCGTCATCGTCGTGCTGCTGGCCGGTAACCTGCGCGGCGTGGGCCGGGCTGGCAGCGGGTTCGCCATACCCACCTACGCATTCATCGTCGCGATCGGCTCGCTGGTGATCGCCGGGCTGGTGCACTCGGCCGCGCGCGGGTTCAGTCCCGTTCCAAGCCATCACCTGGCCATCGCGGAGAGCCTGAGCGTGCTGCTGGTGCTCCGCGCGTTCGCCTCCGGCTCTACCGCCATGACCGGCATCGAGGCCATTTCCAGCGCTGTGCCGTCCTTCCGGCCGGTCGAGTGGCGCAACGCCCGGATCACGCTGACCTGGATGGTCGCGCTGCTCATCGGGATGTTCGCCGGCGTGCTGGCGATCAGCAGGCTCGCCGGAGTAGTGCCGGTGGCAAGCCAGACGATGCTGTCCCAGCTCGCCCACCTCAGCTTCGGCAACGGGCCGATGTATGTCTACATCCAGGCAGCCACCGCGGCCGTGCTGCTGCTGGCCGCGAATACCTCCTACAACGAGTTCCGGCGGGTGCTGTTCCTGATGGCCGGCGAGCGGCAGGCACCGCGCTCGTTTCTGCACGTCGACGACCGGGTCACCTTCCGCAACGGCATCCTGCTGCTGTCGGTCTCCGCGGCTGTCATCTACATCGGGTTCGGCGGCAACACGCTGACGCTGCTGCCGCTGTACGCGGTCGGGGTGTTCCTCGCATTCACCCTGTCGCAGACGGGCATGATCATGCACTGGCGGCGGCACCGCGACCAGCCGCACTGGCGCCGCAGCCTGGTCTACAGCGCCACCGGGGCGGTGCTGTCGGGCATCGTGTTCGTCATCGAGGGCGTCACCAAGTTCACCGAAGGCGCGTGGGTAGCGGTATTTCTCATCAGCGGGATCGTCGCGATCGCCCTGCGCACCCACCGGTACTACGAGCTGGCCGGCCAGCAGCTAGCCCTGCGCCCGGAGGATGCCGCAGCGCCGGCCACCGCGACCGGCCGGATCGCGCCACGAAAACGTCCCGACGAACGTCAACGGGATAGAACCAAGGCCGCCGAGGCGATCAGCGGGGCCGACACCGCAGAGAACCCGGAGCAACTCGACGAGCTCATCATCGTCCCCGTCGCCGCCATGGACCGGGCCGCCATGCGGACCCTGGCATACGCTGCCACACTCGGCCAGCCCGCGCTCGCGGTCCATGTCAGCCCCACGACGGAGGAGGCAGACCGGTTCGTCAGCTACTGGCACGCCTGGGGAGACCACCTGCCTCTCGAGGTCATCGTCTCCCCGCACCGTGCCGTGGTGGCCCCGCTAGTCAACTACATCCTGTCCCTGCACCGGCAGCGGCCAGACCTGACGCTGGCCGTCGCGGTCCCGGAGGTTGTCGATGTGCACTGGTGGCACCGGATCTTGTACGAGGAGATCGCATCGAGGCTTCAGCGAACCCTCCGGACCCTGCCAGGCGTCACCGTCACGAGCGTGCCGTTCCAGATAACGTGCTAACCCGCACCAGCTGGCGCCACCCGGGCGGCGCGGGGACTACCGGCTAGGGCCACTGGGTAAGTGCCCGGAAACCAGAGCGGCTGACGCTGGCAGGGGGAAGAGGCCGTGGCAAAGAGCAAAGGTACCCGTGATCCGGTCAAAAGCACCAAGGACATCCGCGCGGCAGTCGAGAAGGAACTGGACTTCGATCCGCTGGTTGACGGGTCGGGCATCACGGTCAAGAACATGAACGGGGATGTGGCGCTGAACGGTACGGTGACCAGTTACCCGCAGCACGTGCAGGCAGCCGCGGCGGCCAGGCGGGTCCAGGGCGTCACCGGGGTACATAACCACCTGATGGTGGACCTGCCACTCGCCGATTACCGGGACGACGCGATGCTGACCACGGCCGCCAACAACACGCTCTCGATGACTGTCACTGTGCCCGGAAGCGTCGAGGCCAGCGCCAGCGAAGGTAATGTCTGGCTGACCGGGACGGTGGATAACCGGTTCCAGCGGGACGCGGCTGAGCAGGCCGTCGCCAGGCTGGCCGGCGTGCGCGGCATCGCCGACGACATCGAGATCTTCACCGACATCGAGGCGGCCGATGTGACCGACCTGGTGCAGGACGCCCTCGACAGGTACGGGCTGATGTCCGTCGACACCGACGTGCAGGTAGACGCCAGCGACGGTACCGTCGCGCTCACCGGCCACGTCCGCACCTGGTCCGAGCATGCCGCAGTCATCGACGCCGCCTGGCGGGGGGTCGGCGTGAAAAATGTCCGTGATTACGTGGTGGTGATGGGCTGATCGTTTTTTGCGGCGGCAGCTGCTCGTCGCCTTGATAGCTGGCGACACGCCAGGCTGCCCGTGGCGATGTCGGAACTGCAGGTAGGTCGGCCCGCCGGCCAGGACCAGCAGGCGCCTCACCAGATTTCACGCCTGGGCGGCGTCCCCCGGATGGGACAACGGGACTAGTCCGAGCCCTCGACCGTGCAGCACAGCCGGGTAATTCCCGCGCTTGTCAGCGCCGCCGGCCGAGCGCGGTTACCGGGTCGGCTTCGGCCGCGATCAGTCCTCACGGCGATGGATCGATGTCGGCCTTACCGGCCGGGGCGCCCCCGCGCGCCTGCGCGCCTTCGCGAGGCGGGCGCTGGCCAACGATACAACCCGGGCGTTTTAGACCAGAGCCGTGATCAGGTACCCGACCGCAATAAGCAGGATGATCAGGGCGGGCGCGACTTCCTTGCCGTGGTCACCCGCTCGCCTGTGCATGATCAGGGCACCGGCAAGCAGGAACGCCATCCCGGCGGCGGCCGCCAGGCCGAGCGGATGCCACCAGACGCCGGCGAGGACTCCGGCGGCGGCGGCCAGCTCCGCCACGCCTATGAGCCGGTAGCGCTGCCAGGGGATCCGGAAATGGCGGGCTGACTCCCGCATTCTGGGGTGGCCCGCCAGCTTGGCGGCGCTCGGCAGCAGGCAACCCATGACCAGCAGCACTGATAGAGCAGCAAACATGACAACCTCCTTGCTCGCGGCCGGGCTCGGCTGGCCACGGCCTTGAGATTCCAGAAAGTGAAGTATACAATCAGTCTTGTTATCAATCATCAGTTATGATTAGGCTTGTGTCAACCACTTGCCGCGGCAAGGCATTCCGCGTTGACGCCAGCCCCGCATCCGAAGGAGCGCAGTCATGTTGAAGTCGTTAAGCACGAGCCTGATCCTGCGAGGCATCCTCGCCCTGACCGTCGGCACTATGGCACTGGCCTGGCCCGGGATCACGGTCATGGCGCTGGTCGTCCTGTTTGCCGTGTACGCCTTCATGGCCTCCGGCCTCGAGGCCCTGCGGGCATTCAGCAGCCGCACCGCGGGGCCGGTATTCGGGCACGTCCTGGTCGGGCTGATTGACCTGGCTGCCGGAGTGGTCGCTCTGGCCTGGCCTGGACCCACCGCCCTCGTTCTGGTGCTGATCGTGGCCAGCTGGGCAGTCATCGCCGGGCTGGTCGAGGCGTCAGCCGCGTCCGGGGCCAGCGCCCCGGCCGGTACCCGGGCACTGTTCATCCTCGGCGGCCTGATCTCGGTCGCGTTCGGAATGGTGCTTTTCGCGCAGCCGGGAGTCGGCGCGATCACCCTGGCGCTGCTGGTCAGTCTGGTCAACCTGGTCTACGGGGCTCGCGCGCTCATGCAGGGCATCGAGCTGGGGCGCATCCGGAACGCGGTGCATTCGGCCGTGCCCGAGCGCATGGCGGCCCACACCACGTCCGGCGACCAGCAGCACAGCGCGGCGGCGTAGCCGTCCATGCCGTCTGGCGCGCGACAGCGGCGGCTACCACAGCCGCCGCTGTCGTGCGGCGCGGCGCGCTGTCGCCGTAGCCTATTTCTGGCCTGAGCAGCGGGTGGCCGGCTGCTGCTCCTTTGGGCTACGCGGGTGCCGGCCTGCTCGGGCTGATCCGGCGCCAACGGCGCCATCCCGAGCGGACCAGAGAAAACGTGGCCGGCGAGCTGCCCGTTGCGGCCTTGGGGATGCTCGGGATCGCAGCGCCTGCGTCAATCGCCTGGCCGCACCGTCGTTCCGAGGAACCAGCCTCTGGTAGCACCGCGTCCAGTGCAGACCGACGCGGTGTCACGACTAACGGCTGGTGCCCCTGGGTAGATCCCGGCAGGACAGAAACGACGGCAGCAGAGTCATGGCAGGGAGGGGAATTCCCGTGGCACCGAAAAGCCCACGCCAAGCGGCTCAGATGAACAAGGACATCCGCGAGGCGGTGCAGAAAGAGCTGGAGTTCGACCCGCTGGTCGATACGTCGGGCATCACCGTCAAGAACATGAACGGGGATGTGGCGCTGAACGGCACCGTACCCGCCTACCCGCAGTACCTGCAGGCGGCCGCAGCCGCCAGGCGGGTGCAAGGGGTCACCAGGGTACATAACCACCTTATGGTGGACTTGCCGTTCGCCAGCTACCGGGACGACGTCCTGCTGACCACGGACGCCAACAATGCGCTGGGAATGAATGTCAGCGTGCCGCCGGGCAGCGTAGAGGCCAGCGCCAGCGAAGGTAATGTCTGGCTGACCGGCATGGTGGGGAACAGGTTCCAGCGGGATGCGGCCGAGCAGGCCGTCGCCGGTCTGGCCGGCGTGCGCGGCATCGCCGACGACATCGAGATCTACAGCGACATCGAGGCATCCGATGTGACCGACCTAGTACAAGAAGCCCTGATCCGTTACGGGCTGCTGCCGGGTGACACCGACATCCAGGTAGGCGCCAGCGATGGCACGATCACCGTCACCGGCCACACCGAAACCTGGGGCGAGCATGACGCGGTGCTCGACGCCGCATGGAGGGGCACCGGAGTTCGGAACGTCCGCGATGACCTGGTAGTCACCGGCTGACCGGACGGACTTTTTCCACCACTCATCGCAGGCCGGCGCAGGCGGACGTCGCGCGAATCCGGCGGCGGGCCAGAGGCCCCGCCGCCGGTGCCGGCACGGCTCTCCGCAGGTTTCAGCCCCTTACCTGGCGAGCTACGCCGAACCGATGACCAGCCCCCGCTGCGCGGTCGCGCCTCCGGTGAACGCCAACCCGGAACGTGCCAGTTAGCAGCTCCGGTCGGAGTGGCGGGCGAGCCCGGAAGCGTCACGGCTGGTCCGCATGCGAGCCGCCAGAGTGTGCGGTCATCCTCCGGCTCAGACGCTATTTGGCAGCGACACCACCTCTGCGGCGCGGCCTGCCCCGGCCGCGCTGGGTCCCGTGCCTGCCAAGCGGGGCCGATGAGCCACAGTGAGGCCGCTGCGTGTCGGCGGCTGCGGTGGCCACGATGACGGCTGCACCGTTACCCTGAGGTGCTGTGACTACAATCGCGGGCATCGAGATCGACGAGCGCCGGCTCGCCGCTGTCTGCGAGCGGTACGGGATCGCGGCGCTAGAGGTCTTCGGCTCGTCGGCTCGCGGCACGGCCCGTCCGGACAGCGACATCGACATCCTCTACACGATGATGCCCGGGAGGCGGCTCGGCTGGGAGATCGAGGACCTCGCCGACGAGTTGTCCGCCCTGCTCGGCCGCCGGGTCGACCTGGTATCCCGGCGGGCACTGCACCCGCTGCTGCGCCCGGCTGTCCTCGCGGAGGCCCGGTCGGTGTATGCGGCCTGACATCCTGCTCATCAGCGAGATGATCGACGCCGCCGAGCAGCACGCCAGCTGGCCGCTGGGGTGAGCGCTGCCGACCTGGAACGGGACCGGCAGCGCCGGGACGCCCTGCTGTGGAACTTCACAGTGCTCGGCGAAGCCGCCGCCAGCTCTCCGCCGACACCCGGGCCGGGTTCCCGGACGTTCAGTGGGGGCAGCCTGCGCGGCTGCGCAACCGGGTCGTACACGGCTACTGGTCGATCGACGTCGAGATCTCTGCACACGACCGCGACCGAGCAGTTGCCGCCGTTCATTAGCGACCTGCGCGGTACTCGCCGTGCTGACCGCCGAAGAAGGCCAATCTGAGCCCTGATCAGCTTCCCGATGTCAAGGTCCAACGGCTCCCCGGCCAGCGTCCCGCCCGCCGCCCAGGCTGCACACCGACCGCCACGGGTCCGGATCGGCCCCATTCCCTTGTGCGGCTCGTGACGGCACGCTTCACTGCCCGCAACGCCACCCCGGTGCCGCTGCCGCCCAGCCTCCGCGCACGCCCACCGAACCCAGCGTGGCGCGGAGATCGCCCGGACCAACGACGGCTCGAAGCCGACGCAAGCACCCACTACACCGGCGCCGGTCGGGTGGCCGATAGTCACCCAGTCGTTGCGAGGGCTGTCGATCAGATACTCGAAAATCTGGGGCTGAACTGGTGGGCGGTACTGGGATTGAACCAGTGACCTCTTCCGTGTCAGCGAAGTCGTGGGCATGTCAGACCAGCTGCTGAGCACCTCCATCAGGCGTTCTAACTGCGGATACGCAAGCTGCCAGTCGCTGCGCGTCGCCCGGAGGCGCTGGCAGTTGTCCCCCGGATTGTCCCCCACGGGTGTTCGCATAATGGCATCCCGAAACGGCGCAGCAATGGCGAAGACGCCATTTACTTCGAGCACGACGGCCCATGCAAGGACAGTACGCGGCCCCGCCGGTGCCGGGAAGATGGCGCGGCGAGATCACCCTCGGCCGCAGTCCGGAGGGCCGGCGGCTGTGCAGCCGGGTGTCCGGGCCGACCAAGGCCGCCGTGCACCCGATGATGAGAGCCGATCCTCGTCGGCTACCGGGAAGGCTGGCGTGCACAATCGGCCTCCCTGTGAGCGGCAGCGTCGATTGTCCATGGTCTTGGGCGGCGTTTAGAGGATGAAAACCCAAACCGCGCGCGGCTTCGCGGTTCGGCTTCAAAGGTCGGCATGCAGGTCGATCTTCGCTGTCACACCGGTCGGCTCATGGCCGAACTATGCCGCAAGGTCGCAGCGCCCATAACGCCACGTAGGGTGCCGCGCCGCTTCTCCCGGGTACTTCGTTTCGCGGGCATTAGGCGACCTGCGCTCAATTTGGCAAGTGCGAGCGTCGCGTGGCTGATCTTGAGGCGGCGGTGGTGGTGTCGGCGGTGTCGCTGACGGGGAGGCGGACTGACCGGTCGACGAAAGGTACTTCTGGACTGCCGTGCGCGAGAAGCTGCCTAACGGGGACAAGCTTGCCGACACCGCGATCGGCAGGAGCTTGAGATTGTCACCCAGTTAGTCAGTCGGCTGCGAGCGGTCGGTTGCTCGACACGGCACTCTTGGCCCATGGACGGTGAGTTAGCTGCGTGAGCGGTGCCAGCTCCTTGACAACTGGGCAGAGTGCCACTCACGTACCGTTGGGATATGACCCCCAGCGTGCCGACTGTGCATGACGAGATTGCTCAAGGGCTCAAGGATCATCCCGCCAGGAAGGGGATGTTCTTCAACGCTCTGGTCACCTTGATAGAGATCGGCGGCAGTATCGGGCTGTTCCACCTTGCCAAAGGGCAAGGCGCGAGCGACGTTGTCAGCTACCTAGTCGGCAGTATCGGCCCGGTCGTGGGCGGGCTGGCCATCTGGATCAAAGCGCGCAAGTTCAGCGGCGCTTCGGCGTCGATCTTCGCATTTACCGCCGTATCCGCGATCATCGCCCTCATCGGCAGCACGAATCCCAAGGTGCTGCTCTACAAGGATTGCGCGGCCACCGCCCTTATCGGCCTGATCTTCCTGGGCTCGTGCGTCCTGGCCCGCAAACCGCTGGTCTTCTACATGGCTCAGCGGTATGCCACGGACGGCACCCATGACGGCATGGCGACCTTCGACAAGATGTGGAGCGCCTACCACGACTTCCGCACCGGAATGTACGTCATCAGCTACTGGTGGGCCGCCTTGTTCCTGATCCAGGCCGCCGTGACAGCGCTCATCATCCGCCAGACTAGATTCTCGACCGCCTATAACTACGATCAGATCCTGCCTCTGGTCGCGACCGGATTGGGGATCCTCGGATCGATCGCGCTCGGCCGGTACTTCGCTAGGAAAGGCCAGGCACGCCCCGCCACCGCCAGCGCCGAACAGCCCGGACCGGCTTAGCCGTGAACGGTCGAACTCTTAATCGTTTATTGGCCGGCGGACGGAAGCGCGAGCAGCTGCTGACCTCCGTCGACGGCATCACTACGCGGGGAACCCACCTCGGCGTTCCCCGCTCCGCTCGCCCGGCGACTTGCTCATCAACGACCAGGGCAACAACCACGTCCGCGAGATCGCCGCAGCCACCCGCAGCCAGCGCTCACTGACGGGCTGCCCGGCTGGGACCCCAAGACGGTGGCAAACAACAGGTACGTGCTCCAGACCGTGCTGGCGGTGCTCGGCTCGGTCCGGCTGCGGGACCTGGACGACACCGACGTCGACCGGGCCCTGGCAGCAATGGCGGCAACGCGCAGCAGCGCGACCTTGGCGATGGCGCATCTGGCCCTGACCCGGACGATCACCAGGGCGCAGGCCAAGAACCTTGTGCTGCGCAACGTCTCCGCGCTGACCGGCACGCCGCCGGGACAGCAGCGCCGGCCGAGCCGCAGCATGACGCTCGCGCAGGCGACCGCGCTGATCGCCGCCGCCCGGGCCGCCGGGCCGCGGATGTACGCCTACATCATGCTGTCGCTGTGTATCGGCATCAGGGCCGAGGAAGCGCGGGCGCTACGGTGGGAGCATGTCGACTTCGGCGACCCGAACAACGTCCCGCCGCGGCCGGCCAGCGTCGGTGTGGCGATCAGTGCGGGCCAGGGGAGACACCAAGACCAGGAAGTCACGGCGGATCCTCGGGCTGCCGACCCACCGGACGCACCGCGCAGATAGATGCCTCTTTGACGCATGGCTGACAGGAGCTCGGTCACAACCAGTGATGGCCGTGGCTTGCCATGATCCCCGGTGGCGGCTTGCCTGCGCTAACTGGTGGGCGTGTCAGCCGGGTTCCCGGTGTAGGCCACGTCCAGGTCTGCGCGGGAGCCGCGCAGGTAGAGGTGCGCGCCAAGCCAGTGGGTGACCTTGGCGAGGACGATCGCGTTCGTGGTCTGGGTCGCCGGCCTGCTCGCCGTGGGCGGAACAGCTGACGTCTTGGGCCAGTACCTGAGTTGCCTAGCAGCAGAACTTGCAGAGCAGCTGATCGGGGCGGGGTCGAGATCCACATGGCGAAGCCGTCGGGGTCGTGCTGGCAGAACTTGAGCTTGCTGACGCGCGCCAGTAACTGTTCGAGCACGGCCTGAGTGTTGGGGGCCGTTGCCGGCGGCAGCTGACTGTCTCGTTCCGGAGGCTCACAAGGCCAGGTTGGCTGTTTGCTGGCAAGAAGCCGAAAGTGACGTCCCGCCCTGAGTGGGTGCGACTGGGCCATGACGATGGAAGCGGAGTGTAACGACCCGTCAGGACATGTGACCTTCAGCGGATTGAATCCGGCTACTTGCGAGGAACGGGACGCCATCCCGGCGGGCACAGGGGTAGGACTTGAGCGATGGCTCATCTCGTGGGGTTGTCCAGCTGCCCGACCTCACATCGAGGCTCGACTCATCGCCGCCGACCTATCCACCAGCGGTCCACCAGCCTGAAGCGGTAGTGCGCAAATGCTCCCCCAGGATCGTCAGCTCGAGGTCGCGACAGAACGCGCGACATTCGGCCGAGCCACCACACGGCAGGGCGTACGGATTCGGCGATCCGGGCGCTCGGAGAACAGCACGAGCGCATCATTGTCCAACATGCCCAGGGCGCATGAATATTCGGCCGCGCGACTTCGATCGCTTCCGTCGAGCGCCGTCACAGGGCGCGTAGCCGCCGTTTGGTACTTCGCTAGGGTTGGCGCAAGGCATGACCCGGGTGCTCCCAAACCGGCGAGCTGGTGCCGGCCAGGGCCGCGAACGCGGCCTCGTTGCGGCAACGGCCCGGATGGGAGAAGCTGACGACGGTCTGGGCGGCGGTGACAGGCCCGATGCCGTACTGATTGGTGAGGCCGGGCGCCAGCTCGTCGACTATCGCCTGCAGCTGCTTGCGGTTGGCTGCCAGCTGACGGTCGGCGTCCCGCAGTGCGATCGCCAGGCGGCGGATCTCAGCGTGACGGATCGCATCGGCCCGGGTGGCGTCGGCGTGCGGCCTGCGGCGCGCGAGTGACGCAAGCACGGCAGCCGTTAGTGCGCTGCGGGCGGTGCGCCGGTCGTGGTCGCCGCCTGCCAGCAGCAGCGCGCGGAGCCGGTTGGCTTGCGAAGTGCTGGCCAGGACCATCTCCTCCCGGGCGCCGAGGAGAATGCGCAGCGCTTCGCGGTCGCCGTCGGCGCGTACTTCGGGCAGCCGGTCAGCATCGAGCCGCAGAGCTGACAGTACGGCCAGGTGCGCGTCGATCGGATCAGACTTGCCGCGGCCGCGCCGCTGACTGCGGCTGGGCTGCTCGCACTCGAGCACCAGGACGCCCGCTGCCGCGAGCGCGCGTGCCAGCCCGATTCCGTAGCTGCGGGTGCCCTCCACCGCGACAGCACCCGGGGACCGGGGGCGTGCCGGAGGATCCAGTCCAGCAGCGCAGCGAAGCCGGCCTCGTCGTTAGCAATGGATACGACTGCGATCGGAGCGCCGGTCGGATCGGCAATCTCTGCTTCGCGCGTGTCTCGGTGGGTGTCGACACCCACAACGGCGTCGGCTGCCGCGATCTCTCGCAGGTTCATCCGCGCGCCGCGGAGAGGAGGGAAGAATGATCGGCGGCCTACTGCGCCTGGCGCCCGGCCGCCTCGGAGCGCGCCAAGAACACGCGCTCTGCTGCTGCGGGAGTCATGAATGGGCTGCGTCGTATCTGCTGCCGAACGCGGCGGCGCAGTAGCAGGGGCACGAGGCTATTGAAGTCGCCGTTAAGCTCGCTCAGCAGCGGCCAAGGACTATGCGCCTGCTTCCTAGCTGTTATACCTCTCGCGTCCCCGACCTGCACGGCTCATGAGATGCTGAGCACACCCCAGGGACCGCAAGCAAAGCCGGTTGACTCGGGCTCGCGGCGCGGTTTAGGCCCCCACCTGGCGGAGTTCGACTCTCCTTACTCACCACGAACGGCCGCATGCTTATCCAGATCGCTCGGCATGCCCAACGCGCTACGTTGCTGCTTCCAAAGCGTCCAAATCGCCGACTCGGCGCGGGCCGCTGTACGAGTCGCCGCGAATGCGCACACCGATCGTCCTGTTCTGCGTCGACCAGTAACGGCAGTGGGCTGGCATGCAAGTCGGCATACTGGCTCGGCAGAGGGAGAGTCCCGTGGAGACAGGCCAGCCCCGCTATCACCTCGGCCACGACGCTGCTGAACTTGACCGCTTGAACAAGCAGGGCCGCCTGCTGGCGCCGGCGACTCGGGTGCTCTTGCAGGCGGCTGGCCTCGAGCTGGGCATGCGCGTGCTGGACCTCGGCTCAGGATCGGGCGACCTGGCGTTCGTCGTGACCGACATCGTCGGGCCAGCCGGAGCGGTGGTCGGCATAGACCGCTCACCGCAGGCGGTCGCCACCGCGCAGGCACGGGCGCGCCATCTCGGGCTCGGAAATACTCAATTTGCGGTGGGTGACATCCGGGAGGCCACCGCGGACGGGCCCTTCGATGCGATCGTGGGACGCCTGGTGCTGATGTACCTGCCCGATCCCGCCGCCGTGCTCAGAACACAGGCCACCCTGCTGCGCCCGCACGGGCTGATCGCGCCGATTGAGTTCGACCTCGGCACCGCCCGGTCCCTGCCGCCGACTGCGCTCATGAGCCAGTGCCTGGCCTGGCTGGCCGAGACGTTCAAGCGAGCCGGCATCCAGCCATCCCTCGGGTCCCGGCTGTGGGCGGTGCTGCGCGACGCCGACGTCCGGCCGCTGGGCATGCTCGGAGTGCAGCCACATTTCGGCCCGGACGACCCGGCCGGACCGGGGCTGCTGGCCGGCATCGTCCGAACCATGCTGCCGTTGATCGAGCAGACCGGCGTGGCGACAGCCCGACAGGTCGCAGTCGACACGCTCCGCGACAGGCTCGCCGCCGAGATGACTGGCAGCGGCGCGGTCTTCGCCCACCCCATCCTGCTGACCGCTTGGGGGAAGCGCAGCTGAGCATCCCGCGGCGACCGCTCGGCGCCGTTCCCCTGATTGGCCCGGCCTGCGCAGCCTCGGCCGGCGCGCCGCCGGTGACACGCTCCAGCGCCGCGCAGCTGCCGTCATCGCGCAGACCAGCCAGCACTGCGCTTGCTCAGAAATGGCGCGGTGAGGCAACGGCATCCGCGCAGATCAGGCGGCTCCGTGCGGGCATGATCAACAATCCGGTAGGACTCGTCAACGCCCGGAGTGGCCGAACCGCGTGCATGAATCAGCCTGTCACGCAAAGCTTTGTGGAGGCTAGATTCGGGATCCTGGAGCGCAGATGCGGGTGGCGGGACTTCGGTCAATGAGCGCTGGCCGCTAGGGCGCTAGGCCTTTGGCGGTTAGCCCCGCAGGCGGTGAACTCGTGGGCATATGTGGTCGGCGCGGGGCACCAGGACACCTTCAACCCGGTGTCGTATCGTCAGGCCTGCCGCGGCCTGCCCACTCGCACAGGGGGCGGCTGCCGCATCGTGACCGAAGGCTACCTTTCCGACAGCGGCGCGGAAGATCCGACGAGGACGGCACAGAGCGGGACTGCCGCCCATGGCCAGCGCGCTTGACCTGCCGGTGTTTGCCTGGAGCCCGCTTGTCGAAGGACGGCTCACCGACAAATACCTCAGCGGCCACACCGGCCGGGCGACCGAGGCCGGATCTCCTGAGCCTCTTATAAGGACGTTGCCAGCGAGTACGTCCAGCTGGTCTCGGAGTAGAGCCGACGACATGCGCGCCGAACGCGCACCAGACCCGTGAACGCGTGCGGACGCTGCAGCCGCAAGAGACCTTCAGTTCGCAATGGGGGATCTCGCCGCTGCGTCCGGGCCGATGATCAGCTACCGGTGTCGATAGTGAAGTTTGCGCGGGCGGCTGACGGGCAAGTGCGGGCATGCGTTCGACATCGGCAGTACAGGTTTCAGCTCGAGCCAGGCGTGCGTCCGATAGCCGGGCCATGCAGATCCTGGCCAGACTCGGCCTGGCAGCGCGCGGCGTCATCTACATGCTTATCGGCTGGGTCGCCATCCTGGTCGCACTCGGTCAGAGCTCGCAGCAGGCTGACCAGCAAGGCGCCCTGCAGTTGCTCGCCGGAAAGCCCTACGGCGCCGTCTCGCTCTGGCTGCTCGGCATCGGGTTCGCCGGATACTCCCTCTGGCGCCTGAGCGAAGCAGCCTTCGGCGTCACCGGCGAAGGCAGCAGCGCTGGTCCGCGGCTGAAGTCGCTGGCCAGGGCGTTGGTCTACGCTAGCTTTGCCTACCTGACGTTCCAGGTAATCTCCGGCAGCCAGGGCAGCCAGACTCGTCAGCAGCAGGATCTGTCGGCCAGGCTCATGCATGATGGCGCCGGCGGGAGGTGGCTCGTCGGCATCGCCGGGCTCATCATCGTGATCGTGGGCGTCGGCCTGGTGATGCAGGGCGTCCGCCGCGAGTTCCTGAAGCAGCTGCAGACGGCGCAGATGAGGCCGCAGACCCGTCGCATCGTCGAACTGCTCGGCGTGATCGGGACCGTCGCTCGCGGCGTGGTGTTCGCGCTCGCCGGCGTCCTGGTCACCGACGCGGCGGTCACCTTCAAGCCGGCCAAAGCCGGCGGCATCGACAAGGCGCTGCTAACGCTGCGCGACCAGCCATTCGGCAAGTTCCTACTGATCCTAGCGGCGCTCGGCCTGGTCACGTTCGGCGTGTACGGCCTGTGCGAGGCCCGGTGGCGCAAGGTGTAATCCTGCCCCAGCGGCGGCATCGGGAGACAGCTAGTAGCGGGCGCCCTGCGGCTTCTGCCTCCCGGCAGTTAGCGGCTCGGCCTTTTCGGCCGGCTGGCAAGTGGCGAGGCAAGCGGAGGAGCTGGGGTGCAGCATTTCATCGGTGTTTACGGCTACCTCGCGATCTTCGTCCTGATGGTGGCGGAGTCCGCCTGCATCCCCGTTCCCTCGGAACTGACGATGCCGCTGGCCGGGGCGCTCGCGGCGGGCGCGGTGCCCGGCGTCCACCTGATCCTTGCGCTGGTCATCGCCGTGGGCGTGGCCGGCAACGTGGCCGGCAGCTACATCGCCTGGGCTATCGGCCGGTACGGCGGTCAGACCGCCTGGCGCCGCCTGACTAGGTTCGCCGCCGGGAGCGACGATGCGACGGCGAGGGCCAAGCGCTGGTTCGACAGAAACGGCGCGCGCTCCGTCTTCATCGGCCGGCTCCTGCCCGTGATCAGGACGTTCATCTCGCTGCCAGCCGGATTCGCCAGGATGTCGCCGGTGCGCTTTGGTCTGTACACGGTGGCCGGCTGCGTACCGTGGATCGCTGGCCTAGCGTGGGCGGGCTGGGCGGCTGGCGCAAACTGGCATCGCGTGACAGGTCTGGTGCAGGAAGCGGGATATGTCGTCGGCGGCGTGGCCGTCGTGCTCGTGGCCGTCGCGATCATCGTCGTCGTTCGGGCACGGCGCCGGCGCCGGAGAGCGGCTGCTGACGTGGCGGCACGCGCCGGTGCCGGCGATCACAGCGACCTGGATCGCAGCGCGACAGCGGACGGACCGGGGCATCAGAACCCAGGCTAGACATGCGCGGCACCGTCGTGTGGCGAAGGCGTCGAACGCCAGGGTTGGGCATAGCTGCGGAAGCGGAGCTCCCTGCCAGCTGGCCTGCGTGAAGTGCTGCGTTCGGAGCTGGGATGAAGGAACGAGAACCGCTGCACGATCGTGAGCGGTCGCCGCTCAGGCGGTCCTGTCGCGGGCGGCGGAGACCGTGCCCGTGCCCGCGAGCAGGTCGTCGCCACTACCGCTGACGTCACCGCCGCGAGCGGACTGGCGGATGTCGGCGCTCTCGGGCACTCTCCGCCCGCGCAGGCTCGTCGGGCCCGCCGGGGGTCGCGACCGGCTGCACGCGCGCCAGCGCGACACGTGCCGCGACCGCGAATGCGCGTGTCCGGCTCGCGCGGGTGATCGCGCGGAGCCTTCACCTCATGCGTCGGGCCGCGGCATTCGGCGACGCGTGACCCGAGGGAGGCCAGGGGAGTGCCGAACTTGCGCGCCCGCTCCGCGCCCCATTCGCGCGGGGCGCGTCGACATCGATCAGGGCAGCGGGCTTCGCGTTACGCGTGGCAGCCCACGCGGTCCGGTGAATGCTCAGTAATCCTGCCGGCTCGGCGCCTGCCCGTACTTGCCGCCGGAATGACTCCGCCCGGCTCGGCACAAGGACATTAGCGAAGGCGTCGAGAACATCCACTCGAAGGAGATCGAGGATCTGCTCTGCGAGCATCCCGGAACCGCGGAGGTCGCCGTAGTCGCGCCTCCTGACCCGGTGATGGGTCAGCGGGTCTAAGCGGTGGCAGTGCCACGGGACGGGCATTCATCCGACGTCGCCGCGGCGAGGCGCTGCGGGACGCGAAGACGGTGGCGAAGAACGGGTTCGTCCTCGACCCGCTCCTGGCGGTGATCGGCAATGTCCGGCTGAGGGACCTCGACGTCCCTGACGTGGGCAGGGCGCTGGCCGCGATGGCGACCTTGGGCATCGGTGCGGATCCCTGCGATGGTGCAGGCCGGCGCGTGACAGTCGGCCGGTGCCCGGCCTCTGGCTTCCAGGTCGCGGCCGAAGTACTCGATGTCAGCGCGGCGGGGTGCCGAGTAAGCGGATATCGTGCCGGCGGCGCCAGGCCGCGAACTGGCGCACGTCCGGCGCATACGCCTCGCGGGCCAGGCCCGTGTAGCCACCTGGGAACCCGGCTAGCGGCAGCGTTCCGGCCGCGTGGACACCGGTGCAGTGGTCGCGGGGGGTCGAGACGTGGGTTGTGGTGGTCGCGGTCATCGGGCACGCCCAGGTCCGGCTGTGACCGCAAGGCTCGGCCAGCCAGACTCCAGCGACGGTTACACCGCCTGGGCAGAACGCCGAAAGTCATTGCTCCAGGTCACAGGGAAGGACCCGCCTGGAGCGGCCACGTGAATGCCCGGATCGCCGAATCCGCATCGACCAGTCGGGCTCCGGTTGGAGCACGGTTGCGTACCGATCAACCGGTTCTGTACGAGCCGGCGCGTAGTTCGCCCTGCTGGGGCTCAGCCGATGTGACGCATCGGACTCCGCGGCGCCGCCGGTGTGCATGGAGCCCTCATGTCGGGGTAGGGCGGGACCTTCGAGTGCTTCAGGGGGGCAAGCGTGTTTGAGGCCAGTGATATCCGGGAGTGGCGCGGTCATGACGTGGTTGACGCAGACGGTCACAAGATCGGCGAGCTAGAGGCCGTATATGTCGATACCAGCACCGACTTGCCATGGTTTGGCACGGTCAAGGTCGGCATGCCGACCAAGCATCGGCTTGTCTTCGTTCCCCTGGACCGGGCGACTGTCGGACCGGGTTACGTCAAGGTCTGCTTCGACAAGAAACAGGTGAAGGATGCGCCTTCGATCGGCACCGACGGCGAGCTGCCGGCCGGTGACGAGGAGGCAGTGTTCCGGCACTACGGAATGACCTACCAGGCAGGCGCCGCCGGGGAGCGGTGCCTAGCTCGCCGGTGAGTAGCCGGAAGGAGCGGAGGATCCGATGATTGCACTGTTCCTGCTGCTGGTGATCGCGGCGGTCGCGCTCGGCATCGTGGGCGTCGTCGCGAAGGGCCTGTTCTACCTGCTGATCATCGGCATTGTCGTTTTTCTCGGCGCCCTGCTCCTGGCCGCCCTGCGAATGCGCCGACGGCGAGCCAGGAAGCGCTCGGCCCGATGACCTGCCACGGGCCCTGCCAGAAGTCGGCGATCTGGCGCCTCGGGTTAGCTGCCTGTCTGGCCGTCGGCTCGTCGCAGATCAGGACGATCGGCGCGACTCGACCGCCTCCAAATTTAGCAGCTGATATGCGGCGTCGATCCGTTATATGCGGCCGAGCACCGCAGCGAGTGGCTGGCGGGTGCTCGCGGCAAGTGCCATAGCGCGGCTGCCGGGGCCCAGCCACTCAGCCTTGTGTTCTGGGGCCAGTGTCGAGGCGAAGGGATCTGCGCCAACGGTCACCACCTACGGCCTGGTCAGCAGCGGGACTCCGGGGACTGCCTGCTCGTCCTGAGGGAGTCGGAGTTGATCCAACGGCGACGCACTCACCAGCCAGTCGCCGCGCCCCTATGTCGCACGCACGAATCTAGCACTGCGTCGCTCTGCTCGAGAAGTTCCATTGCTTTGCCAATTCCGCCAGCGGAACGGCCAATGCGCCGCGCCTGGTACGGGATCTCGCGCAGCTCTTGTGACGCGAGCGATTCGGCCTCTGTGGCAGCGACCGGCAAGTCGCTGTAAGAATCGATCAATACCTCGGCATCGAGGGTAAGCAATCGCAATCCCAACAGCTTCGCTATCACGCGGGCCCGCAGCACGATTTCACCCTGGCGGGGATGCTGCCTGCCGGCTTGGCGCAGGCGGGTGGAGCGCAATCTGATCGCACGCGGCCTCGCCTCAGCAGATACCGCGCCACTCGACCGCTCCATTAGCTACGCCCCAGGCGGCCGATACGCCCGAGAGTCAGCAAATGCCTCCAGGCGCGCTCCGTAGGCCTCGAGCCGCTCTCGCGTACCGGAGGCCGCGAAAGCCTCCCGCGCACCGCGAGCCGCCGCATAGAGCTGGTCGTAGCGCTCGCGGCCCGCCTTTGCTCCAAGGACGTAGCCGACGGCTATGGCCGCCAGCGGAAGTAGCTTCATGCCTGCCCATCCCGGTCCCGCGCAGCGGATACCGCGGCGCTCGCGACCGTGGCGGCCACCGCGCCCCCGACGACGCCCACAGTCACCTTTCCTGCCTCGCGGATGCCGCCACGGGCAGCCGCTGACGTGACCGCGTCCATGATACGGTCCCACCTGCTCTTGCGCCGGAAAAGCTTCATCGTTGGTCCTCCCTTGCATTTGCATGCGTCCTGCGAGCGGGCGTCTCGGATGTCCTAACGACCCCGATGATCTGGTCCTTCGTCATAGACGCCCGGACCCCCGAACCCTTCTCGCGACCGATGCGGAGCAGTTCGCCTTTGGTAAGTGCATTCAGGTCAAGGCCGCGCTTGCGGCCGATCGCCTGAATGAGATCGGGCTTAGTCATGGTGGCGTGACCGTCTATCTTGAGATCACCAGCCAGCCGTTGCAACTCGTTCTTGTGGAGAACGTCGAGGTAGTGTCCGGCGTCCTCAGCGGCTCGGCGGGACGACGCGGCGCCAGCGCGAGGCGTTAGTCGGCCGTTACCTGATGCATCATCGGCTTTCTGCCGCAGCTGATCTGCCTCGGCGGTCCGCCGTCTGGCCTCCCTGGCGCGGTCGCTAGCCTGGGCCGCCAGCCGATCGGCTTCCACATTGGCCTGTCCAGCGGCCTGTTCCGCTGCTTCGGAAGCACGTTCCGCCAGGCCTCTGGCGAGGCTCATCGCTCTGTCGGCTTCTGCGATGGCCTCAGCCGCGCGCGCTTGGGCGCGCTCGGCCTCGTGCTCCTTGGCGCGCACGCGGCGGCTAGCCTCAGCTTCCGCTTGCTCGGTGGCCTTGATCGAGTCGGTGACTTCTGCGCGCCGTTCCGCCTCGACGAACTCGTCGGCGTCCTGGCGGGCCTCCCTCACCCGTTGCTCTTGATCCCTTATCGACGTTGCAACGCGCTGATCCCCGGCTGCGCGCGCCCGCTTGACCCGAGTTTCGATCTTCCGTTCGGCGTCACGTTTGGCCTGTTCCACAGCCCGATCTGAGTCGCGGGCCGCCGCCGCGGCCTGCTCGGCAGCTTGCTTGGCTTCCTGGGCCAGCGACACTGCCCTGGCCTCCTGCTGCTGGGCGTGCTCAACCGCATCGTCCGCGCGCCGCATTAGCGAAGCGACCGAGTCGTCGCCAATGCCAGGGATCCCTTCGGCCATGGTCCGCATAGCGCCCTTGGCCCTACGGCTTGCGCCAACGGTCCGACGGCTCATGCTCGACCTCGCGTCACGCGCGGACTCAGCGGCGGCGGAGGCCGTATCGGACACGTTCTGCAGGACCCCGGCAGACGCAGCCGACGAGTCCTCGGCCGTCGAGGCCGCAGGTTTCAGGGCACGGGCCAGCACCCAGGCCGCGTTGCCCGGCATGTCGACCAGCCCGGCTCTTGCGACTTGCCAGAGCTGCTTACGTTTTCTGGATCTGGCCATCGAAACTCCCCGAACTGTACTCAGATTGACGCTCCATCCCCGCTCTGCTACTGGCGCTACCCTCTTGACTCCGCCTCAATCACTCCGGCGCATCGGCAGCAAGGCAGCAAGGCAGGCTCCCAGCCGATCCAGGAGCTCCGCGTGACTGGGAGGGGCAGCGCTCGGGCAGGCGCCGGGCCGAGGCGCTAGGACTTGAATGCGTCCTTGACTTTCTCGCCGGCCTGCTTGACGTTGCCCTTGGCCTGGTCAACCTCGCCTTCGGCCTCCAGATCTTCGTCTCCAGTGGCCTTGCCGGCCTGCTCCTTGGCCTGCCCCTTTAGTTCCTCGCCCTTGTTCTTTGCCTTATTTGCCAAGCTCATGGACGTTCCTTCCTCGTGGTGACCGATGCAGCCCGCAGCGGCCAGGGTCAACCAACGCCTCCCTACCTCGTAGCGAGTGGGTCTAACATCAGGTCAGCGCCGAACCCGGTGGGGCCGCCGTCACCTGCCGCTCGCCGGCCGCGTGGTCGCCCACCCGGCGCGGGTCCCGTTCAGCTCGCTGGCTGAGGCTCAGGATGTGCCGTTCGTTCGAAGCCGACGACCACAACGTGCGCTTGGTGGCCAGCGGCGACGGCTCGGAGCCGGACCTGAGGGTAGTTGGCGGGAGGCCGTGGGGGCGCCGCCGCCACTGGTACTCCTGGCAGGGCTGCGCAACCCAGAACGGCTCCGCACATGGCGGCACAACTTCGCATACCTGACATGGGCGCGAACGGAGCAGCGGCCGACACTGCCGCGGTGACAGCTGCCGTGCCCCGGAGCCGGTGTCAGTGTTTGAGGAGGCCCACGCCGAAGGAGACGACGAGCACGGACACTGTCAGGGCTGACACCGATTGCACTGCCATGAGCAGCTTCGCGCGGGCCGACAAGGGCATGGTGTCGGTAGGGCTGAACGCTGAGGAGTTGGTGACCGAGACGTAGAGATAGTCGAGAAAACCGGGCACCCATCCTGACCTCGCCGAGGAGCGTCGGGCGACTTCAGCGATCGCGTCGTGGTCTTCGTCTTGCGGGAACCGGAAGTCAGCCGCGTGCAGCCGGGGGCGCTCCAGGCGGACTCGGCTGATCGGGCCGCCGCGGTCGAGCTCCCAGAACGCGAGGGCGAACACCAGCACGTTCGTGAGCCACACCTGTCCGGCGGCCCCGAGCAGCTGCCCCCCGGCCGTCGCCTGGCCTATGACCAGGGATCGGATCAGCAGGATGAGCGCGACCAAGTTCGACACGGCGATCAGCAACAGCAATGCGATCGAGAGCCGGCGCAGGTGCCGGTTCTGCCTGCTCATCCGCCGGGGGTTGGCTAGCAGCAGTGGTACGAACAGGATCAGCTCCAATCCGGGCACGACGAAGCGCGGGCCGATCAGAAGTCGGCTGGGCAACGCCGCGTAGAGCACGATCGCGACGATGACCGCGACCGCGGCCGGCAGCCTCGGCTCACCTGGGTGTGTCTGAATGAGCATCGATAGTGCCCAGCCATCGGCTGATAAACCCGTCGGCGTTCAGGGGAGCGGCGCCCAGGCCAGCTGCCGATGGGCTGGGGGTCCGGACCATTGTTCGCGTCCAGCACGTGGAATCCGACCGGTTATGTCACGACATCGCGGTCCCAGGTGACTCCCGGGCGCATGCGCGCGTGAGCCCTGTCATGCGCATCAGCCCCTGTCACCGGCTCGAGTTGCCGTTCAGAGCAGAACCCTGACGACGCCATGGTGACCGGCGGACGGCCGGTGAGGATCCGCGTTCGCGGCGCTCAACCAATCCGGCCTCTACCTCGGCCTGAGCCTGTCCGGCCTGACCCGAGCACTGCTGCTGCACCTCACCAGCCCGGGCAACCTCGGCTACGCAGCCGCCGCCTTTGTCCTGCTGGCCCTGGTGCTCAGTCTGCACGGCGACAACCAGAGCCAACCGCCACCGGCAGACGGCACGGCCGCACGCCCCTCATAACGCTGCGCGTGCGCCCTTGCAGCGGCAGCGCCCGCACGGTCGCGAGCCGCCTGTCTAGCCTGTGATGCCGGTCCCGATCAGGCTGCACCGTCGACGGGCTGTCCTGGCTGGCAGCGTCGGCTCACAGTCGGGTCACACGGTTCCCCTTGAGCTCAGCGTCCGTGTCGGTGCCGCGTCTGACCATGCGCGAAGTCAGTGCGGTCCGGCCAGCACAGGGACCGGCGCCAGCGCGCGGATAGGCTCGGGTCTGCACGCCTCCCGGGTGGGCTGCGCCACTGGATGGTTTTCCCAGCGGATCCAGGGCGAATCGTGCGCCGCACGGCGCCTGATGCAGGCAGCGGACCTGCCTGAAGGCCCGCCGGTCCGCGGGATGCTGGGGACTCCCCGTCGTGCTCATCCGGACCGGCCGGGACGTGCGTGCCGTCGGCGATCGATGCAGTCACATATCCGGTTTCCTGGCCGAAAAGGACCTCGCGATCTCCCCCGACGACCCGGCGGCGCCAAGCCTGTCGCGCCCCGGCATGGCAGCGTCTTCCGCGTCTGCGACGGCGCCGTCGTGCGCGGGCCTGCTACTGCACCTCAGCCGGTATTCGACACCCGGGTAGTAGCTGGCGCCGCTCCAGGCGGCTGCCAGGTGCAGGCTCGAGCCCTCGCGAACAGTCATAAAAGAGCCAATTCCCAGACCGGGAACGCGGCCGGGCGGCGCTGACGTGCCGGGCGGGCCGCGGCGGGCCTCGCACTAAGCGAAGGTGGGGCCGGTCTCAAGTGGGCAGGTGCGTCACTCCACCGGGAGGATCAATGGCGACTCAGCGGAAGGCGACTGCTGTGATCGGCGGTTTGCCAGAGGAGGCAGAACGCTCATGGCCATGCTTAGCGAGCCCTGGTACGAGGCCGCAGAGGCGTTCCGTGCTGCCGTCGATTCGGGACGCCTGGATGTGCCTTTGCCCGGATCCGGCCAGACGAGGGAGCGCTGGGCAGCCTTGGCTCTGCTCGCCGAGGAGGACCTGTCCCGCGCCCGGCTGAGCGAGGGACACGCCGACGCCGTCGCGATCCTTGCTGAGCTCGACGGCCCGCAGCTTGCGCCGTTCAGCCGGTGGGGCGTATGGGCCGCGCATCCGCCAGGCCGTGACCTGGAAGCGCCGCGTGGGCGCAGGCTGGCAGGTGCGGGGAACGAAGCAGTACTGCTCAGGCGCGCGCGCCTGCACGCACGTGCTCGTCACCGCGGCGGCGCCGGACGGCGTGCGCCTGTTTGCTGTTCCTGCCGACGACCTCGCCGGGAACAGTCGATCCGACTTATCCCTTTCGACCTAATGACCTACGCGACGCCGTGCGGAAGGCGCTGGGCGACCGCGTCCAGGCACAGCGCGATGGCCGATGACTGCAAGACGTCGGAACCCGCGGCGGGAACGCACCGCATCCGCGCGGCAGGGAGGCCGCCCGCGATTGCCGGGCTATTCTCCCCGGACCGTGCATACCCGGCGGCAGCCCGCGCTCGGAACGCGCGGATCGTGACCGCTACCGGAATCGGAGGCGCGGCTCTGCTGGGGACTTCGCTCTCCACCAAGGCCGGCTCTCCGGAGTTCTACATCCTGACGATCGGCGTCGCCGGCACCTGGGCCGTCGGCGCCCCGGCCTCTGGACCCTTCCCGCTGGACAAGACCCTGGGCTGGGACGGCGCGCGGTGCCGCGCCGTGGTCATGTCTGTTTTCACCGGCGCCGGCGCGTTCGGCATCTTCTACGGCGCCGCACGACTAGCCCGCCACATCACCCCGCTCAACCAGGCAATTGGCGGGGTCCTGCAGTACGTGGATGACGGCTCAACGCGCTTTGTGCTGCTCACCGCGTGCGCCGCCGCCGTGGCCCACGACGGCCGCGACCCGTAACCCCGCGCTCGTGCTCGCCGGTACCGCGACGAGCGTGCTCTTCGGCCTCCAGCGCCGTACCTCGGGCGGCATTCTTGCTCCGGCGCTCACTCACCTCACGTGGTCGCTCCTCATTTTGTGGTATCTCCCGCCACTGTTCCCGCAGCCTCGGCAGGCCGACTTCGCTTTCGACTAACCCGCGCCACGGCGTCGCGCACAAGAAAGCAAACCCACGGCTACCTATCGCGGCCGGTGCGGCAAGATGCCGGCGGCTGCTCGCCTGGCACGCATCATTGGCGTCCTGCAGTGCCGCGGTGACAGTGCACCGGCTCCAACGGTGCAGGGCTGTCGCGAGCCTGCCATAACGATCAATCGGAGTCAGGCTGTCAGGCGGTCTCGGGCGGTTCTTGAACCCACGTGCGACGGTAGCTCGGTCGCGCTCAGTGACGGCGACTACAGCTGATAGGGCGGCTTACCGATCTCGCTGGAGACCACACCGAGGGTAGCGAGCAGTCCCGCGCGAGGTCCCACGCGCGCGCCGGTGGCAAGAACAAACATCATGTTCTGGCATGCGGTGACCTGGTGGGCGCCCTGTCGCTCATCACCCTGGAGTTCCTTGCTGCGGGCGTTCCCCTCGGAAGCGCAAGCCGAACCGAGTAGGTCCGGTAGCGCCTCCCTCGCCCGCCCGATCAGATGGCGTCATGCGGCTTTGTTCAGTTTCGCGGCGCTGGCTCGCGCTTGAGGGTGACCGGCCTGTGCGGCGGCTTCTCGTTCGGATTCGGCGTTGATCTCGGCGCCGAGCAGGACGGCCAGCCCGGTGAGGTAGAGCCAGAAGATGAGGATGACCACGCCAGCGAAGGCGCCGTAGGTTTTGCCGTAGGAGCCGAACTTGGCCACGTAGAACGAGAAGCCCAGCGAAGCCAGCAGGAAGATCGCTGTGCCGACCACACCTCCGGGACTCACCCACTGCCAGCGCGGTGTTTCCCGGTTAGGCCCGTGGAAGTAGTAGACCGAGAACAGCAGCGTGATGGCGATGATCGTGAGGAGCCAGCGCGCCACCGTCCAGACTGCCACGAACGCGGTTCCGCTGACTCCCACGTGGCCGTCGATCCCCGAGCCGATCGACTGGCCGAAGACGATGAGCGTGGCGGCGATTCCGCCGAGTACCAGCGTGGCGAGCATGAGCGGAAAAGCGCGGAGCCGCCTCGGCAGGAACTTGCGGTCGACGGGCACTTCGTAGGCGATGTCAAGCCCCGTCTCCAGCGCGGCCATGCCGCCGGAGGCGCTCCACAGCGCGACCAGGATGCCGATGACCAGTGCGGTCAGCGACGCTGACGCTGACCGGTGGGTCGCGGACTGGACCGCCTGGGTGAAGACGTTCGACGCGCCCGGCGGCAGCGCCTTGGTCAGCCCGGTCACCAGCCGGGTGACCGTACTGGATCCGATGTGCACGAGGCTGGCCAGCCCGAGCAGGGCGACCAGGGCCGGGAACAGGGCCAGGAACCAGTGGTAGGCCAGGCTGCCTGCGGTCATGCTGCACCGGTCGCGGACGAACTTGGTGCCGGTCCGCTTGAGAGTGTCGCGCCAGCCGGCACCGCCCCGTTCCAGTGGGGTGTCCGGGCCGCCAGTTACCTCACCCTGCGGGGGGATCGTCTCCCCCCGTCCCGTCCCGCGGTGGACGTCGTCTGGCTCTGCCATTGGTCATGCCTCCCTGCCCGAACGCTGGCCTTCGTCGCCGGGCCAGACGGCGGTGAGCTTGCGGGTGCCTGCGGCAGCGCCGCGGTCGGCAGCGGCCTTGACCAGGGCGAAGACCGCGGCCTGCAGGGTGGCCGGAGCCGCCGGGGCGTCGCGCCAGCTCCGCCGGGCATCGGTGGCCCTGGGCGCCTCCTGCTCTCCTGCGGTGATCTTCCAGACTCGCTTGAAGATCACGCCGGCCAGCACCCCGCCCGGGACGCTGACCAGCATGCTGACCGGCTTGTACAGCAGCTTGATCATCGCCGTCGCCACCTCCTGACTACCAGATAGACCGCGACCAGTGCGCTCGCAGCTGCCGCCAGGGGCCCGCGGCGCTCCCAGGCAGTGCCGGCTCCCTTGATGACCGCCCGCCTCACCGGTTCCGGCGTCGCCTCCCACACCGGCTTGGCTACTGCGGCTGCCCGCGCCTGCAGCTGGTCTTGGCCGGCACTGACGACAGGCAGGACCTGCTGCCGTGCCGCGGCGGTCTTGTCAGCAATCTGGCTGCGTGCGTTCCCGGCGGAAGCGGCAGCCTGCGCCTGGGTCCCGCTAGCCTTACCTCTGACCTTCTGGGTCATCTCGACTGCCTTGCCTCGCGCGCGTGCCCCCACGTCCGTCTTGGCAGCCAGCTGCTGCACAGTGTCGCCCAGTTCGTTGCGGGTTTGCTCGATCTCCTGCCGCAGCTCCTGGATGTCATCCGGCGGCCCCGTCACCGAGCCGGAGGCTGCTGCGGACGGGTCATCATCGGCAGCGGCGTCAGGTGGCGGCGCCGCATTTGGTGCCAGATCCGCATTAGCGGCGTGCCGTGGCGCAGATCTGCTCCCATGGTCGCTGGTGGTCATCGCTGCGTCCTTTCCTTGATCTCTTCCATGTCGGTCTTGATGCTGCCGACGGCCTCCTGCGGGACCGGCGGGGTGGCATGCTGCAGCCGGAACTTGCCCAGCAGCGCAGCTGCGGCCGCCATCGCCAGCAGAGCTGCGCCCACGACCAGTGCCAGCCATGCCGCCACCTCCTCGGCGAGCGCGATGATCGCGGCCGCGAGCAGACAGCCGACGCCATACAAGGCGACCAGCCCGCCGCCGCCCAGCATCCCGACGCCCGCTCCGGCCTGTTTGCCCTTGCGGGTCATCTCCAGCTGCGCGAGCTTCAGCTCGTCACGTATCAGCACGGAGACCTGCTCAGACAGCAGCTTGACCAGGTCCCCAGTCGAGCGCTCGCTGCCGGAGGACAGCTGCGTGTCGTCAGCGATGTCGTCCATGGGGTCCGCCCTTCGTCCGGGATGAATGCCCGCCTTGCCCACCCGCCCGCGGACCTAACATGGGCCAGGCAAGCCTCGGGCAGCGCATGTATCCGGGTTAACGCCCGTTGGAAGATCTGTAACGGAGCCCGCGGATTGAGGCAGGGCGGTTCTGCGCTTTGTGGCTGGGGCGCACGCCCAGGCCGTCCAGCGAGTGCTGCGGGCAGCGTCGGATAGATATCGAGTACCTGATCGGCTCCTGTGAGCTCGAGTATCCGCCGCACCGCGTGACTGCTGGCTACTACCAGTAGGTGCACCCCGGCGAGCGCCGCCTGATCATGAGCATGCATGAGCGCGGCCACCCCCCCGCACCCGCAGAAAGTTGTCCGGCCCGCGTCGGCGACCAGCAGCGCCGTCCCGTCCTGCAGGGCTGCGCAGACGAGTGCTTCCTGGACCTGAACGTCGTTGCCGACATCGATCTCCTCGGGCAGGGTGACCAGCGTGTGACCCGGCCGGAGCTGTGAGGTCGGGGCACCGGCCGCCTCGGGCTGAGGCGGGACTGGCTGCGTCTTGTGGGCCAGGGCAAGGAGCCTCGTGTCCGGTGCTGCGGTCATCGCCATCCCCTCCTCACATCGAGGCCGGCCAGCGGCACTACCTACAATCTGCACTTGCAGTCGGCGTGTCAATAAGATTCAGGAGAAAAATCACGCGCGATTTCACGCGCGCTACTTCTCTCGTGAAGATATACTCGGCAGATGAGCTCTCAAGCCGACCGAGATGGCAGCTGGACACTGCTGACCGGCCACGGGCGGGTTCTCGTGGAGATTGCCCGCAACCCCGAAGCGAGGATCCGCGACATCAGCCCCGTTGCCGGCCTCACCGAACGCACGGTCCAGGCCATCGTCGCCGACCTGGAAGCCGCGGGCTACCTCACCCGCACCAGGACCGGGCGGCGCACCCAGTACACCGTGAGATCCGACAGCCTGTTCCGGCACGCCGCCCAGGAAGGACACCGGATTGGTCCCTTCCTCGCCCTGCTGACCGCAACCGGCGACGCACCCGAGTCGCACGCGGATTCCGGCACCAAGCCCTCATCCATGCGCTAGGACCCCGCTGCATCCGATACCGCCGGAGCATCGCGCTCAGGCGCACCTCGTCCTTGACTCACTCACAGCCAGCCCGGCCGGCATCCTGCAGGTCACCCGCCACGTGTTCCTCGATAGCGCCACGACGGCGGGTTCACTGCCGGAAGACGGGCAGCTGACTACATGCCGTGGTCGTCACTGGCCCGCAAACTCGCCTGCGATGGCGAAGGACGATTCCCGATGACCCAGACCGCAGTGATGACCGGCGTGAGCGGGCATTGCCCAGGCGATAGCGCAGATGTATGGCGAGCGTCGCCCGATCGCGCGCGGCCTGGCCGGGCTAATCGGCCTGCGAGCCCGTGCGCCCTGGCCCTTGCTCGCGTGCTCCCGCGCGCCACCTGGCCAGACAGTCGTCCGCGGCGCAGGCTTCGAGCAGCTACCCGGATTCGAGGAGGGGCCAGAACGCCTGGGCCGCCGTTGGCAGGCCTGGCGCGTGGCGTCATTCTGCGATCTGTAAGGGGGCGCGAGGACATCGCACGACTTGACGACGACTCGGGCCGCGCGCACAGCATGCCAGTCGTTCCCGTTGACCGGCCGATAGTCCGCCGCGCCTCCAACGGAAGCTTCAGGCAGTTCGGCACTCTGCCGGTTTAGATAGTGCTGCTCGACGTCCACCTGCCGGACATGACCGGGTTCGAGATATGCCGGATCATCAAGACATCCCGGTGGTCCAGGTCTCCGCCCCGGCCGTCGAGGCGGCCAATAGCGCACACGGCCTCACCCACGGCGCGGACCCGTACCTGATCGACCCGACGGAGCCAGAGGAACTGCTGGCGACCGTGACCGCCTCGCTCCGCCATTACCGGCCCCGCCAGCGCGCGGAACGGACCGCGACGCTACGGACCGCGCTGACCAGAGTGACCCTTGACATCAATGCGGCGGCGACCTTCGACGGCCTGGTTACGGCGACAGCGGCCGGCGCGGCGCATTTCCAGCGCCCCGGTCGTGCGGCTGCTGGTCCAGCCGGACGGTCAGCTCCGCCGGACGTCGGCCGGGCCTGCCCAGCCAGTGCCCATCCGGCCCGACGGCCAGGTCGAACTGACGGCACGTATTGCCGATCGGCTGCTAGGCTCCGGCGAAATCAGCGCTGCCTGCCGATGGAACGCAGCGACTCGCTGGCCCTCGTCCCGGACAGCTCGATCCGCACGGACGTCGGCGAGGCAAGATGGTTACGGGCCTGCTGGCTGGGTAACCGTGCGTGGTCGCGGCCCAGGCTCGGCTCCGGTGTGCCAAAGGGGGGAGTTGCCCCGGATGCAGGTGGGGCATCCTGGGCCGCGGCCCACGTCCGGCAGCTGACGCCGCTCACGGCCTTCTGGAAGGCGGCTCTGACAAAAGCACCGGGTAGATAGCTACAGAGGTCAGTGCTCGCGGCTACGTCGTCTCCTCCGCGACAAGCCGCGCGCAAGGGCCGCAGCTGAGCGGTCCGGCCACCGCCGGGTTCAGGGCCAGGATCGTGATCGCTGCGGCGAAGACGCCGTCGCTGAACGCCTCTAGCCTTCCGCTGTCCATGGAACTTCCTGGCTGAGCGCGCCGCCGAGGCCGGCCGACCCGCGACGCGGTTCATGGCTGCAGGCCGGTGTCGATCCAGCGCTGGAAGACCTCGGTCCTGGCCGTGGGCCAGGCTCCATCGCAGGGCATCGTGCCTTCCGTCAGCCGCTGTTCGATGTCGGCGGCGTGGACCTGGACATCTTGATAGGACCACAGGTCGAAGGCGAAGCTAATGGATTGCCAGTCGCGCTGGCGGAACAGCGGCTTGATATGGGCCGCCTGGCCGCAGGCAGCCGCTACACCACCAGTCCGCTCGCCGCCTGGTCCGCCGACAACGGCCGCCACTGGGCACTCTCAACGGCCCTCCCGCTCAGCGGCGCGGCCCCAGCATCAGCATCATTCGGAACCCAGGGACTGCCGCTGGCGGCCGGGAGCCTCCAGGCCACCGAGGTATCGTCGGCTGGCGCGCCGCCTTTGGCCACGGGCCATCGTCCAGGTACCGCTCACCGAAGCCGACCGGGCATCCATGGCGCTGCAGGCGCTGCAGAATCAGCGGCGGCCCGAACAGCAGATCCAGGTCACCCTCAACGACAGGGCAGTCGGGACGGTGACACCGTGCGGGACGCCGCAGACCCCGGAACAGGTAGCGCCGCCAGCCAGCTCACAGCACCGCCGGTCACACGCGACGGGCAGCTGAGGGAGCCCACGACACAGCAGTCGGCATAGCCAGGGCTCAGCCACCCGCTGGGCGCGGCCTGCGACGGCGTGGGCACGAACTTCGCCCTCTACTCAAAGCCGCCGAGCTGTGCCTGGGGGCGCCGCCGGTAGAGCTGAGCCCGGTATACGAGGAACGGGTCCCGCGGACGGAGGTCGACCGTTACATCTGGTACGCCTACCTGCACGGTGTCGGGGCCTGGCCAGCGCAACGGCTTTCGCGTTCATGCTGACGACGATCCGCCCGCCGGGCAGCGCTGCAATAACGGCTGGGCCCCCGCTCGACCCCTACGCGAAGGCGATCGGGCCGTGAAGCGGGGGCAGCCGGTTGTTCGGCTACCGCTTCGGCCGGGAGACGAGACGATTTTTACGGGGGCAGCCGGTAAGGGCTCCCTGCGGGCTGATGGTTAACCTGCGCCAAACACGGGACCTAGGCAGCAGTCAGGCGCGGGATTGGCCCGTGCGGGAAGGGCGTGATGTCTTATGACCTCGCCGCCGGCAAGCGGGAACCACGGCAGCCCCCAAAGCCCATCGGGGCTCCCGGCACCCTCACAGCAGCCTGCCCAGCACGTGGTGCGGCGTACGCGTATGGGCGGTTGGTGGGTCGCCTCGGCGCTATTCGCCCTGGTACTGCTCCTGCTGCTCATATTCATCCTGGAGAACGGCCAGCGAGCCGACATCGGCTTCTTCGGCGCTCACGGTCACCTGCCGCTGGGGATCGCGCTGCTGCTGGCCGCGATCCTGGGCGTGCTGCTGGTCGTCATCCCGGGAACCGGACGCATCATCCAGCTCCGGATGCTAGCCCGGCGGCACCGCAAAACCGACGCGAACGGCATCGCGAGCCCGCAGCCAGTCCCGGCCAGCCAGCCAGCCGACCCCGAGCTGGGCCCGTCCTGACCAGTACCGCAGGGACGGCCCGCGCACGACGCCCCAGCCGCTGCCGTGTGCTGCCGGAGGAGATCTCACAGGTGCCATAGGTCACATGGTTCTGAAGGAGATCACCAGATGGCCTGCGACCCGCCGGCTGGCCGGCGCCAGGTCGACCACGAACCGGCTGGCAGTTTCTCGACATCCTCACCGCTGTCCGCAGGATAATGACCGGCGCGGTGCCGATCGGTCGCGGATACGATGTGGATCCCTCGTTCCGCGGCGATGCCGGCAAGACTGCATTGGCGGCCGCGTCGCCGTAGCGTCCACTGGACGATCGCGTTCCCGTCGGCCGCGGGGAACGGCCGCTCCTCGGCGGTCGCTGCCTCCCCGGGGCTGATCGCTTGCATTCTCATCGCGGGGTGCGCGGGCCTGTGATGCCCTGCCACGTGCGTCCCGGACCGCCCGGGTCAGCTAGACCGGCTGACCGAGGTACATGAGGGCCATCGATGACCTCTGGGCGGACAGCCGCCACGATGTCGTGACGCCCGGCCCCGGTGCCGCGCCGTGACACATGGCATGGGCTTGCCGCGCTGCTCAGTGCCCGGTTGGCGGAGGCTTGTCCGCCGCGCGGCTGGCTCGCTCGGCGGCTGCGGTGATGTTGCGGAGCATCCCGCCGAATATGACGCCGTGGAAGGGCGATATGGACCGCCAGTACGCGTGTCCCGCGAGCCCTCGCGGCTGGAAGATAGCCCGCTGGCTGTAGGTGGTCATGCCATCATGGTCTAGGCTGACCGCCATTTCGAGCCAGGCCAGGCCGGGTAGCTTCATCTCTGCGCGCAGCCGCAGCAGCGATCCTGGCGTGATGGCCTCGACCCGCCAGAAATCGAGCGCGTCGCCGGCGAGCAGGTGCCGCGGATCACGTCGTCCGCGGCGCAGCCCGGCGCCGCCGGCGAGCCGGTCGAGCAGCCCGCGGACGGCCCACGCGGCGGGGAACGAGTACCACCCGGTCTTACCGCCGATGCCCTCGATGATCCGCCACAGTGCCGCGGGCGAAGCGCGGACGGCGCTGATCCGTGCGTCTACGTAGAGCGAGCCGCCGGCCCAGGACGGGTCGCTGGGCAGCGGGTCGCTGGGAGCGCCGGGCGTAGCGGCAGATGACCAGCGAGTGGAGACTGCGCCCTCGCGGGTGTGCCGCAGGGCCAGAGCGATGGCACGGTCAACGGGCAGCAGGCCCTCGGCCGGGTCCGGGACGTAAGAGGCGATGTCGTGCTCGGAACACACGACCTCGTTCCTGAGCGATTCGACCAGCGGCCTGGCCAGTCCGGCCGGCACGGGCGTCACCAGCCCGACCCACAGCGACGACAGCCGCGGCGTGAGCAGCGGCACCGGAAGGAGCACGCGCGGCCGCAGGCCGACCTCGGAGTAGCGCCGCATCATCTCCGCATACGTCAAGACGTCCGGGCCGCCGATGTCGAAGCGGCGGCTGACGCCGGGAGGCAGCGCCGCGCAGCCGACGAGATAACGCAGCACATCACGGACGGCGATTGGCTGGATGCGGGTTTCCACCCATTCCGGGGTGACCATCACCGGCAGCCGTTCGGTGAGATACCGCAGCATCTCGAACGACGCTGACCCGCTGCCGATGATCACGGCAGCCTGCAACGCGGCCGCTGGCACGCCACTGCCCAGCAGGATGTCCCCGACCTCCGCGCGCGAGCGCAGGTGCGGTGACAGTCCGCTGCCATCACCGGAAATGATGCCACCCAGATACACGATGCGCCTGACCCCGGCGGACAAGGCGGCATCGGCGAAGATGGCCGCCGCGTCGCGGTCCCGCTGTTCAAAGGACGCGCCTGTGCCGAGGGAGTGGATCAGGTAATAGGCCACGTTCACACTCTGCAGAGCGCGCCGCACTCCGTTCCCCTCGAGCGCGTCGGCTGCCGCGATCTCAATGTCGCCGGACCAGGGCCGGTCGCTGAGCTTCCCCGGGTCACGGGCCATGCACCGGACTGGGCACCCCGCGGCGAGCAACTCCGGCACTAGCCGTCCGCCGATGTAGCCTGACGCCCCGGTGACAAGGCAACGCAACGGTGATGGCCCGGGCCGGCGCGGCGCCGAGGGAGACAATTGGCCCATCTGGCGGTTCCTCGCCGGTCTCAGCGTCTGGCCCTGCGCGCGGAGCGCCCGGACACCGCGGTCACTGCCGAGTCGGCCCGGCGGAGCAATCTCGCCCCGCGGGCCGACGGGTCATGGCGTTCAGCGGCGACAGCGAGGCGATGGACAAGCAGCCTGGCCAGCGGCAGCGCGATGGCCAGCAGCAGCCACGTCCGCAGCCGGGCAGACAGAAAAACCCACATGCTCAGCGTCCCTTCCTCTTCCGCCGGGAGGCCGCGCCGCTGGCACCCGCCGCTGACGTGCGGGACTTGTTACCGCACTGAGCTCTACATCAGCGGCGCTGCCGACGCTATGCGTCAGCGCCGCTGCCGACAGCCAGGTTGGCGCACAGCCGCGCATGCCCCCTTGTCTTCGCGGCGCTACCCGCTGCGCGGCGCGCCAATCATTACGCCGGAGAGGCTCGTCATGGCGCTGCGGGGGATGAGCATGACATCGTGCAGTTCCTGGCTGCCGGGCAGGATGGCGGTCAGGACTTCTGCCTCCGCCGCCACCTCTTCAGGTGTGCCGCCCCAGACGCACTTCGTCGCGACCTTCCTCAGGTCGCCGCACGCCACGCGGCAGATTGGCGTCCTGCCACCCGCTTGTTATCTGCTGGCCTTCGCGCAGGTGCCGCGCTGCTGCCACCGGCGCCGCCGGGCGGGGGCCCCGCCGTCTACCTCACCGGCCGTACCGCCGATGTGGCCGCGCGCTAGCCGGGCACCATCGGCCAGGCCGCCGTAGACGGCGAAGATAACGGCGCGGCGATGTCGCTCATGAGCCACCGGCTGTGGCCCTAAGGCCGGTGACCTGGTCCGCGGCGCGTACGCGGAGGTCCTCGAGAAGATCCGCCTGACGCCGGGCCCTGGCGATGAGCGAATCGAGCCGACCGGAGTCGAGCCGCTTGTCCGTCTCCGCCAGAACCCGCAGCGTGCGCCAGCCCGCGGCCTTGCCTTCCACGCCCAGCCGCAGCATTTCCAGCTCTTCAAGACTGCTGAGCGGCGACCGGGCAAGGAGGCAGCCGTTGAGCTTCAGCCGCGCGGCCTTCTCGCCGATCCACGCGGCGTAGACCTTGTAGGCCCGGACCGGGATGCCAAGTGCGGCCATGATGTCCTCCAGCGCCGCACGATCCTGCGCGACTTCAGCAGCCAGGCGCTGCAAGACGCCGTCGGCCGCAGGGCCTCGGTGTGATGCCGCCACCCGGCGTGCCAGCTCAAGCCCGCCGGTCGCACCCGCCAGATGGTCATTCAGGTAAATGCCGAGCAAGTCGTGCCCGGATCGCCTAGTGCCTGTCGCGGTGCCTGCCCCTGCCATGACCCCTCCGCGCTCGACTGTGGATGTACCCTCACTCTCTGCCACCTGACGCGCGGGTTATGCATCGAAGGGCCCGCCAGCTCGCCTACGTTCGGCCTGATCTGCCGGATGTCTGCCCTGGCTGATGCGCTTCCAGTTCTACCCCCCACCACCCTGGACCCGGCGGCGTCGCTGCAGCCGCCAGGCGCGCCTGCTCCCGGTGCGGCAAATGCGGCTTAAGCGCGAGGGGGCTGCTAGGTGATGACGTCGTCGATGGTGACGTTGACCCAGACGTCCCTGAGGCCGGCGGCCAAGTCCGGCCGTTCTGCGGAATCCCTTTCTTGCTGGTCTCCCGGTACCGGATCATGACAACAGAGATACGCATCCCCGCCCGCGCCCGCGGATCGGCCACCACCGGGGTCGTGACGTTCTTCAACGCCGGGCCGGGGCGCATCCAGCTGGGAAGCCGATATCGATGGGGCTCCGCCCGGGCAAGTCGCGGTCCCCTGCAGGGAGCCGCCGAGCTTGAGATCTCGTGCACCTCCGGGGCGGATAACCTGCCCGTCGACATAGAGCTCGGCGACGCCCTTGCTGCACTCCTAGCACTCGGGGCAGTCCACCCTGGAGAACGTCCGCCGCGCCGCACGCCGATTCCGCCCATGACACAGGCCCGGCGATCACTCGTCGTCAGATTCCCGGCCGAGGCTGAGCAGCGCCCTGGTCACAGTCGCCTCCACCGCGCTTAGCATGCTGGACCGGTACAGCCCAGCCAGCGTCCGCGCCAGGTCCTCGTGCTCGGCAGAGCTCGACCCCAGTGTGATCAGCACGCTTCCCGCGACCCGCAGCGGCAGCCTGGCCACCGTCGCATCCGCTGCCTCCAGTGCCTGCACAACCCGCTCCGCTATCTCGGCCCTGCGCGGCACGGCCAGCCTCCCTCGATCCGCTGACTCGTAAATCGCGGCGCGTTACGGAGCGTTACGACAGCGGCGTCATCGCGGCTGGCACGCCAGTCCGGCGGGGCGATCAGAACTGAGCCTGTCCCGCCAAGGCTGCCCGCTGGTTCCCTGCCCGGCCGAAAGTGATGGAGATGCCGCCGCTGCCGCGGAACAGCCCGACGTTCACGTCGAGGTCGCCATGCACGGAACACTCCCGGACGGTGCCAAGCTTCGACAGCACTGCCCATGCGTCGCGGCCGAGCTTGTCCCTGATCTTCTCGCCGATGCGGTCGACTATCACGCGCTCCTGGTCATCAGAAACTGCCGCGGCCACTTCAGCACTCTTGACGATGCTTCCTGAGTGCCCGCGAAGCACTGGGCATGACCGGCCGGACAGGGCACGGCAGAAAGGTCACTCGCGGGCCGCGCCACGATCAGCTGATGCGGCTGCGGAAAGGCAGCGCTGCAGGGGAATCACCGAGGCCAGCACGAACAGCCCGAACACGCTTATGGGCAACAGTCCCGCCGCCGGGCGAAGGAGGAGCGAAGGGCTCTCACGGTTGACGAACCAGTTCGCGGCCATGTCCGCCGCCATCACCGAGCCCGCCAGCCGCACCCCAGCCCGGCACACCCGCACGATCAGGACCACCACCAGCGGATCAAGCAGAACCAGGCCGACGAAGAACACCCGCACCGCGGCAGGAGCGAACCGATACGCGTGGAGGCCGCCACGGGCAAGATCCCTGACGTGCGCGCCGGTGCCATCGGTGAAGCCGGCCGCGTAGGCGATGAGCACGCACCTGGCCCACATAGGCAGCCTGCCCCAGCGCTCTCGCCACCTCACGCCCACTCACCCCAGCCTGGCGGCAAACCCCGGCCGCATCCGGTCGCGGAAAGCTCCCTCATGCTCCGCGCCGTCCAGCTAGCCGACGACATTACAGGCGATCCCGGCCATGGGCTCCGGCTCTATGCCGACTTGCTCAGACGTGAGAGCCGCCTCGACTCTCAGGAGGCGATCCCGCGAATATCCCATACCAGACCACCCAGACCGCCGGGCTCGCCGCCGCCCACCGCGGGCAATCCGGGCCCGAACGGGCAGGCAGCAGGCATGCCCGAGCTCCCATTGACCCGCGAATCACACTGTCAAATAACTTACAACACGCGACACTAGAGTCGAATGCAGCGGACGTGGACAACGCGCGATTCACGGGAGGGGTTACGATTTTGCCGAACACACCAGCTGCACAGCATGAGGATGCGGTGTGCCGAGGATATGGCGAGCCTTCGCCTCTATGCTCGTCGAGGGATCTTCGCTTCCGACGTCGCGACACTTGATGATCGACAAAGACGCCCAGCGGACGCGAACGGGAGGACACGATCATGAGCGACACCACGACTGCGAGCGCGGAGAGCGCGGTCCGGCCGTTCCGAATCGAAGTACCTCAGGGCGAGATCGACGAGCTGCGCCGCCGCATCAATGCGACGCGCTGGCCGACCAGGGAACTCGTCACCGATCGGTCGCAGGGTGTGCAATTGGCGGCGATACAGAACCTCGCGCGCTACTGGACGACCGAGTACGACTGGCGCCGGTGCGAGGCGCGATTGAACGCGCTGGCGCAGTTCAAGACCGAGATCGATGGGCTGGACGTCCACTTCATCCACGTCGAGTCGGCACACAAGAACGCGTTGCCGTTAATCATGACGCACGGCTGGCCGGGCTCGGTCGTCGAACTGCTCGAGACTATCGGTCCACTCACCGACCCGACCGCGCACGGCGGCCGCGCTGAGGACGCGTTCCACCTCGTGCTGCCGTCGATCCCCGGCTACGGGTTCTCCGATGAGCCGACCGAGCTCGGCTGGGGCCCCATCCGTATCGGACAGGCGTGGGCGGAGCTGATGCGGCGCCTGGGTTATACCCGGTACGTCGCGCAGGGGGGCGACGTGGGCTCCCAGGTCACCGACGCGATGGGCCGCCTGGCACTCGACGGGCTGATCGGCATCCACACCAACCTTCTCACGCCGGCCCTGGGCGATGCCGAGGCCCTGAGCGAGTCGCCGCCCTCGACAGAAGAACGTGCCGCCCTCGACGCGCTCGCCGAATTCCAGGCGACCGGCGCTGGGTACTTCGTGGAGCAGGCGACGCGCCCGGAGACGATTGGCTACGCCCTCCTGGATTCACCCGTCGCGTTGGCAGCGTGGATGATCGATCACGATACGGACAGCTACCAGAAGATCGCCCGCGGTTTTGTCGACGGACAACCTTCGGGCAATCTCACCCGGGAACACATCGTCGACAACATCACCCTGTACTGGCTCACAAGCACCGGGGCGTCGGCTGCGCGCTCGTACTGGGAAGAAGGACAAGAAAATGCTCGTGCGGCGGGCCAGGCTCCCATGCCGGTCTCGATTCCGGTCGGCTTCACGACGTTCCCCGGAGAGATCTGGCGGACCCCGCGCAGCTGGGTCGAGAAGGCGTACCCCAACGTCATCTACTTCAACGAGGTGAACAAGGGCGGTCACTTCGCCGCTTGGGAGGAACCGGGGCTCTTCTCGGAAGAGCTGCGCGCCGCCTTCCGACCGCTGCGCTAGCCGACACTCGTGACTAGGCGTCACCTACACAACCGGTGACTGGCCGTTCGACGGGTCGATTTTCGGCGAGTTACCCAATGACGCATGATCATGCTGACAGGCGCATGAACATGCCTAGATCGAACATCCTCAATTCATGCATGACCGGGTGCGACGCAGGCAAGGGGAGCGCCAGGCCGTAGTGTGCGTGAGCGTCAGTTGCCTACGGCGTCCGAGGGCGCCTGGGGGATCGACGCTTCGGCTCGAGTCGAGGAGCCCGACTCGCTTTCGAATGCGCTGCCATCATGCATGGCGAGCGTCGGACGGCTGATCTTCAGGCTGTCTTGATGCAGTGAGCGCGATCAGTGGCGGCCCGTCGCCGCCTTCTAGCGAACGCTTCGGGCTGGGGGCGCGTCTTTGCCCGAGCCGGCGGGCTGATGAGGACTTCGGCGAACGCGCGTCGAGGTGAGCGCCTGGAGAGCTGCGGCGGCCCGGTCTCCGCGCATCTCTGTGCCGGTGATCTCGCCGCGGGCCTGTGTTGCGATCACGGAGAGATGGTCGTCCGGGCGGCCGCATCGGCGCTCAGTTGGGCGGCGGCCTGCTCACTGCTCGGCCGCGCCACAGTTTTGGCCTGCCCGTTGGTGACGAGGCGTTCCTGGAGCCGCAGGCGCAGCTCATCCGGCAGGGCCACGACTTTCGGCGCGTCCAGGCACTGGACCGGCTCGAACTCCCCGGCTGGTGCCCGGTCGGCACACTCACCCGCCGCGCATCCATGGCTGGGCGGGTGCCAGGTTCGTCGGCCTGGCAGCGAGGCCCTTGACCTGGCAGGTCAGGTCCGCGTGCGTCCGCGCGTGGCGTGGCGCAGGTCTGCGATGCGCGGCGCGAGTTTGCCAGGGGAGTGCCGAGCTGGCGCGCCCCGTTCCCGCGCCGCCGCGCGGGAATCCGTCGCGCCATCGGGCGTCGCGTCGCGCGTGCTGGCCACGCGGTCCGGGCTCGTCAGCATCGCGGCTAGTCCTCGCTTCGCACTTCCCGGGTCCTTGAGTGATGGACGGCCCGCATGCCACTGGCATGATCCTGCCGAGCCGCGAGCGTCGAGGGTTGTGCAGGCGGCGGATGTCGGCGCGGCAGGCGGTGACGACGTCGGCGTGCAGCTCGGCCGCTGTCTGGGCAACGACGCGGCGGGTTGCAGCCCAGATGAGCTCGCCGGCCGCGTGCGCTTTCGGCTTGGACAGGGGATGATCTCCCATCTGTGCAGGAGCCGCCGGAGCCGGACCTGGGGCGGGGGAGTGGCTGAGCCGGGCGATGACGGGCGCGGGAACGATGGGGGATGAGGCCGGCTTCGGGCAGATCCGGTGGTTGGCCCAGACCGCGTGGACGTTGCGGTCGGCTGCGACCAGCATGTCTGGGTTGTCGACGACCGGCGTCGGCGCACAGCACGCCCGTCGCGCCACGATAGCGGCCGATAGTCCCCCGCCGAATCCCCCGGAGGTCCGGCAGTCCGGCATTCTGCCCGGTAGGACCGTGCGCGGTACAGGGATTAAGCCAGTGACCTCTTCCATAGGGGAGAAGTGCCAGACGTCGCTCGGCGGCCTTGAAATGCCGCCCTATGCCTCCTGACCAGGCCTGATGCGCCGCAGGATGGCTAAGCAATGAGTAACGACGATGGCCAGCGGCCCTGACGACCGATGATCACTGGCCGCCAGGAACATGCCGCTGACCTGGTAAAACTTCGTGGGCGGTACTGGGATTGAACCAGTGGCCTCTTCCGTGTCAGCGAAGTCAGGCGAGTTGATGACCAGCTACGCAACACCTCCAATGGCCGCTCTAGCTGCAGCTATGCAAGCTGCCCGTCGCCGGGTGTCGCTGCCAGTCGCTGGCAGTTGTCCCCCGGATAGTCCCCCACAGGCCCTAGTCAGTCCCCCGCGGGGATTATTCTGCAGGCATGCCGGAACGGCGCAGCAAAGGCGACGACGCCATTTACTTCGAGCACGACGGCCCATGCAAAGACAGTAACCGGCACCGCCGGTGCCCGGGAAGATGGCGCGGCGAGATCACGGTGGGCCGCAGCCCGCAAGGCCGCCGGATGCGCCGGCGGGTGTCCGGGCCGAGCAAGGCCGCCGTCCAGGATGCCCTCAAAGAGCTGCGGAAAGAGATCGACGGCGGGATCACCCCGGCGCCGCTGAACTACACCGTCCGGCGTGTGCTGCGAGGACTGGCTGACCAGCGGCCTGCCCGGCCGGGACCCCAAGACGATTGAGAAGAACCGGTATGTTCTCGAGCCGCTGCTGGCCATGATCGGCACGGTCCGGTTGCGGGACCTGGCCGTCACCGACGTCGACAAGGCGCTGACCGCGTTAGCCGCGTCGCGGAGCACCTCGACGGTGGCGATGGCGCACCTGGCCCTGACCCGCGCGATCACCAGAGCGCAGGCCAAGAACCTGGTCCTGCGGAACGTCTCCGCGCTGACCGGCACCCCGGCGGGACAGCAAGGCAGGCCGAGCCGCAGCATGACCCTGGCCCAGGCCACCGCGCTAACCGCCGCCGCTCGAGCAGCCGGGCCGCGGACCTGTGCCTACGTGATGCTCTCCCTCTGCACGGGCGTGCGGACCGAGGAAGCACGCGCATTGCGGTGGGAGCACGTCGGCTTCGGCGACCCCGGCACTGTCCCGCCGCGGCCGGCGTCGGTGGCGGTGTGGCGGTCGGTACGGGCCAGGGGAGACACCAAGACCAGGACATCGCGCCGCACCCTCGCCCTCCCCGAACTCGCGGTCACCGCGCTGCAGGCACTGCACCACCACGCCGCACCAGGACCGGGGGACCTGGTGTTCTGCACCGCCACCGGACGGGCCCTGGATGCCGGCAACGTCCGGCGGTTCTTCCGTGCCGTCTGCACCGCAGCCGGGATCGGGCCTGGCTGGACACCGCGGGAGCTGCGGCACACCTTCGTCAGCCTCATGTCCGACAGCGACGTCGCGGTCGAGGAGATCGCCCGGCTCGTCGGCCACGCCAGCAGCAAAGTCACCGAAACCGTCTACCGCCACCAACTCCGCCCCGTCCTCACCACCGGCGCCGAGAAAATGGACGCCCTCCTCGGCGCCGCCGGCTAGCGCACCTTGCGATGGAGGATCCGTGACAGTCGGCGGCGCCACCTGGACCACCGGCGACTGAGCGGATGCCTCGCCGTGCTGCTCTGGCCACTCGGCCCTCCAGGAATCGGCAAGACACACTTTATGAGCGGTTAACTCTCACCAGGCATTTGCAATGGCGGTTCCGGAACCGTCTACACGTACAACGCGGACGGCGAGCTGCTCGCCGTGCCGGAGGAGCTGAGTCGCCTAGGCACGCCACAGAGAGAAGGCCCTCCCGCTTGCGCGGGAGGGCCTCTTTTGCGCTGCGAGGACTAGCTTACGTAGTCATGCGCTCCCCGAGAAGGGGCGATGGCTTAGCCGTCCGCCGGGCGTAATCAGCCCGGATCGGTTTGCCCTGGCGCCAATTCGGCAAGTCACGGCATGACGACCCCGATCGGAACCTCCGCGGCGACGGCGATCACCAACAACCCAGCGGGTATCGCCCACTTGACTGAGTCACGGCCTCCGGTGACACCGCAAACAACAACCGCCGGTCAACATCACGAGGGTGAGAATGGCCGGCCACGCCTGCCGTCGGGAAACGTAGGTTCGGCGTCCTCGGGCCTGAGGTGAGCGGGTGGCCGGAACCGCCCAAGCCGTGGGCGCAACTCATGACCTGACCGACCGTGACCCGATCGGCCTGCAGCGCAAGAAGATCGGCCTTTCGGAGGGAACCCGGAGATACCCTGCTTCAGGACCCTCATTCCGGGCCGTTCCACGGGGATCGGAGAGCCATGACTGAGCCATCGAGTTCTGCCGCGCGAACCGAACCCTCCGCCACTGCGACACAGGGCCGTGGCGGCGACGGGGCGATGTCCGCCAATGCCTCCACGGTGCCGACGCCGGAGTTCGCCCCGACCAGCACTGGGAACAAAGTTGGCTGGGTGATCGGCGTCGTCGTCATAATCGTCGTCATCGGGCTGATGATCGGTTTCGTTGGCGTCGTCCGTCATTGGTTCGCGGTCCACACGGGGACGCTCCATGGCGGACCAGACGTCTACTACAACTTCTGGTCCGGTTTCGGCTCCGACCTTGGTGAGGCCACACTGATCAGCGCCGTATGCGTCGGCGTCTACACCGGCGTGCGCAAGGTCAACTGCCACACCAAGGGCTGCTGGCGCATCGGCCACCATCCGCTGGAGGGGACGCCCTACATCCTCTGCAGGCACCACCACCCGGGCGTGCCCAACCACGGTGCTACCCACGAGCTAATCCTCACCCAGCACCACACGTACAAGCTCGAGAAGGAAGCCGAGAGGAAAACCCACGCCGCCTCCTGACCACGAATCGGGAGCCAGCGTGTCGCAGGCGGGCAGTGCTGGCTCACCGCTAACCGCGCGCGATTGCTTAACACTGGGACGGGTTCGCGACGGCTACTGCCGCGAGAGATCCAATGCCGCGGCGGACATCGGTCGCGGTCGATGTTCACCGTGAGTGACAGGCCAGGCGCAGTGTCCCCGAGAGTTCGTGACCGTCGCTGGGACGATCGCCGTGATCACCGCGGTGCTGGCCGGCTCGGCGGGCGGGCTGCTCGCGGCCGTAGCTTGGCCGCTCTGCTGGGTAGCCGGGCGCCGCGGCAGGCACTTAAGTACTGCCCAGGTGCGGGGAGCGCCGTGCACCGCATGCCCGTCGCTGCTGCCGTCAGCGACGCAAACGACTAGGTGGACAAGCCGGGCCGGAGGGAGCGGCTTCGCGCGGCGCCGGCGGGACTCTGCCGCCGAGACCGTCTGGCTGGCGGGAGTTCAGCGGTGCTTCGCCCGGTGTCGATCGCTCGCTGCGGCCGAAGCTGGCCGGCCGAGCGCTTGTCCCGCCGTGAGCGGCCCGCATGGGCTGCGACCAGGAACAACGACACCAGGCCGCTGCCGACCGCCCCAACTGCCAGCAGTCCGCCCACCTGGGCGGCGTCAACGCCGGGCCGGCTGCCGACGAGGACAGCCGCCAGGAATGCCAGCGCGGACAGTGCGGCGCTCGCGGCAACCGCACGGTCGATCGGCCTTTGTCTCGCGCGTGCCGGAGTACCGGACTTCGCTCCTGCGGGACTGAGCGTCGACGGCGCTGCCGGCAGCTCAGCAGGAATGTCGGCGGTCACCAGGGCCAGCTCGCCCTGGGTGTGTGACGCGAGCGTCCGGCCGACCCGCTCGCCGAACTCGTCCTTGGTCACCAGGCCGTACACGTACGCGGCCTTGAGCCTGTCGATCACCCGCTCGCGGTCGGCGTGCGAAGCCCGCACTTCTCCGCGGCGCCCCGTGCGTGCTGCTCTGTCGTCGCCTGCCCCGCCGATCACAATGCCTCCCGCTGGAGCGATCCAGGCAAAGGCTAGCGCGGCCGCCCGTCCCAGGCTCCAGGCCCGCACGGCTCGCACATGCCGGGTAATTCGTCACAGGTCAACGAGGCCGCCGCTAGCGTTGCGTGCACCGTTCGTGGGCGACCGAGCGTTGGCGCAGTCCGACTAGGCGAACAGAACAGCCTGATCTGTCCATCGCCGCCGGGCCTCGTCGGACCGCGTCGACCCGCGCCATAACGGCGGTTCGCGAGTGGCCATGCGGATGCGTCCGGTGACACCAGTAATACGGCGCAGCGACGCAGTCGACGACGATGGGCGGAACTCCGCCACCAGTAAGTGCCCGAGCCGACCGATGCGCTCAGGCGGACACGCCAGCACGGGCCGCGGCTGCCGCCCGGTCGTCAAAGCCGCGGATGTCGACGATCCGATCGCCCCGCAGGGTCAAGACCTGCCAGCGTTCCGCCGCTCCGCCCCCTCGCTGGCCGCCGGTGTGCCGGTGACTTCGAGCTCCACCAGGAGTGTCCCAGCGCCGACGGTCACCTCCGTGACCACCGCACGTGCTCCGGCGGCTCGCGCGCCGGCCCACCAGGCGACGACCTGCTCGCGGTTCTGGCAGTCGGCGTCATGCGGACCCTCCGGCGCCCCAGCGGGCGTCCGGGTCGAGCAGATCCCTGATGGCGTCCAGATCGCCGCATTCAAGGCGACCCTGACTCGTACCGTGAGCTCGGCCGGCTCTGCCGTGGCGCTGGCGTTGTCCGACATGACGATCTCCCTTGCGGGGTGAAGCTGGCAACTCCGCTGTAGATTGCGCTGGACATCCGAGCGGGGAGCCGTGGCATGCCAGCATGGGCGCGTGCTGCCAGTGCTGTGGGGAGCCCGAGTTCAGGCGCAGATCACCGTGGTATGCGTGTCTCAGTCGAAGAACAGCGACGCTTCTGTCAACGGCCAAGTTGATGTCCCCGCTGGTGGCCAGTTAAAAGTCCCCGCTCCTCGGGGTTGTTCAGCTGGCTTTGCTGGCGTCACCTCCGCGGGCTCGGGCTTGTTTCATCCGGTAGCTGTCGCCGTTGGTGATGACGACGTGGCAGTGGTGGAGGAGCCGGTCGAGCATGCTGACGGCGGTGGTGTGCTCGGGCAGGAACCGGCCCCAGGATTCGAACGGCCAGTGTGATCCGATTCCGAGCGAGCGTCGTTCGTAGCCGGCGGCGACGAACCGGAACAGCAGCTGGGCTCCGGTGTCATCGAGCGGCGCGAAGCCGAGTTCGTCGCAGATGATCAGGTCGTTGCGGAGCAGGTTCTCGATCACCCGGCCGACGCTGTTATCGGCCAGGGCCCGGTAAAGCGCCTCTACCAGCTCGGCGGCGGTGAAGTACCGGACCTTGTGCCCGGCTTCGACGGCGGCGGCGCCCAGGGCCACCAGCACGTGGCTCTTGCCGGTGCCGGCCGGGCCGATCAGGCAGGCGTTCTCCTTTCCGCGGATCCACTCCAGGGCGTCCGAAGGAGTATGACTCGTATAGGCAGGGGCGAGAGTCCGGGGATGGTGGCGTGGATGGGTGATGAGCCGGATGTCCGGGCGTGGGTGAATGCGGACCAGGCCGCCGCTCCCTCAGCGGAAACGCCTCGACCATTTCGGCCCGCTCGCCGACCAGTTCGTGATGTCGGCCCAGGTCAAGTTCAAGTGTCAGCGGGTCCTCGTTGGCGGTGATGCGCTGCTCATCCAGCCGGCTCGCTGCCGCCTGGACGAACTGGCTGTCGATGCCGTAAAGGGCGGGACCACACCACAGCCGCAGCGGATCGTGGTAGCTTGCGACAGCCCGGTCCAGGCGATTGGCGTCACGTGCCGCGCGAGCGGCGGCAACCATCTCCCCGAACCGCTTGGAGTCAAGCCGCCCGTCGCCGACCTGGAGGACGTAGCCATGTGCCCGCGTGGAGATGGCCGCGGCGGGGCCGTCCGAGGCGAACCGGCGCCGGAGCGAGGAAATGCTGATCTGCGCCTAGGCGCGAGCGGTCGGCGGCAGGTCTTCGCCGTAGGTCGCCTCCAGCAGCCGGCCCACCGTGACCACACTGCCTGCATTTAGCAGCAGCGTCGCCAGGACGACCTGCTGGCGGGGGCCGCCCAGCTCAAGCCGCTCCGCGCCCACCGCGACCTCAAGGGGCCCCAGGATCCTAAACTCCACCCGATTCTCCTCACCGGGACTTCACAATCCGACTATGGCTGGCAGCGGTCCCGGCGGGTAGAGGAGCTTGGCGGCCGCCGCACCAGCGAAACCGGCCAGATTGGCCGGGGCTGGGGCGGCGGGAGACGGGCAGTGGCGCCGAAGTGTGCCAGTTGCCAACGAGGATCGCCTTCTCGTGGCTGACGCTTTGGGAGCTATCGGGGAAACGGCCAAAGTGCCGCAGGATGATCGGGCATGTGACAACGGGCAGGCGAATATTGGGTTGAAGTTCCGTGCCCGTGGGTCTTGCGTCGGTAGCGGGCTAAGGCCCTGGCAGTGAGCTTCCCCGAGTTCCCGGACGGGTCCGGAGAAGCGGGGGGAAGCTCAGTAGCAGGTTCTGGCAGCAGTCGCGCAGGTGCGCTCATACTGGAGCAATGATGATTGCTGTGCAGTCGTCGTGGTGACGCCGTTCCCCACCGCCGACCGACCCTGACGTGGGCCACGTGCTCGCAGTGGCTGGTATCGCCGTATGCGTCGGCGTAGTCGTGCTCGTGTGGGTAGCCGGTGCGCTGTACAACGCTGTCCATACTCTGCATAGCGCCCCTCACGGTCCGCGTGAGCAGCCCGGGAGCCTGCCCGGCCTGACGGCGCGTGATGGTGGCCTGATCGGCGTAGCGGTGGTGTGCGTCGGCCTCGCGGTTGTCAGCCGCGGCCACTTTGACGGCCTGGCCATCGGGGCCTTGTGGGTCCGGGTCCTCGGGCTTGCCGTGCTGGTCGCTTCGACCGTGCTGACGCTGCGGGCCCGGTTCTCGCTCGGCACCATGTGGAGCGTGGCGCCCAAGGTCAAGGGTGACCAGCGGCTGCGCACTCACGGACCGTATGCGGTGACACGTCATCCGATCTACACCGGGCTGCTCGGGATGCTGCTCGGTGCCACGCTGATCAGCGGGATCGGTCAGTGGATCGTGCTCTTCCCCGTCGGCCTGATCCTGTTTGAGGTCAAGATCCGCATGGAGGAGCGCCTGATGGTGGCGACCTTCCCCGAGGAGTACTCCCGGTACCGTCGCCAGGTGCCCCAGCTCGTCCCCGGCCTGTACGTATTGCGTCAACGTCACTCAGCGAGCTCTCACCCTTGACCGGCCTGCCCTGGAGAGCTACCGACTGGAACCGGATAGGAGGCACCGTCACGGTCTGGACCAGAAGGCACCGCGGTAAGCGATGCCGTCCGACGGCGTGAATGGCGAGCTCGTCTATCGGGCCACCCGGCGGGACGCTGGCTCGCTCCTCTGCCGAGACTCCGGCCCGAGCAGGGCGCGTCGATTACGGATTCGCCGCGGTCGGCGAAAGGCAATCGCGGACAACGGCATTCGCGACACGATCGTCGTGATGACCGCCGGACATTGACAGAGAGAGTGAGACACGTGCGCTACACCCCCGCGGCCACGCTGCAATTCCCCTACCTCAAGCTCCATCAGTTCGTCTACCGTCACTCCGGAGGACTCATCGGCTCGCGGATCATCGCCGGCCGGGCCCTGCTCCTGACGACCACAGGGCGAAGAAGCGGTGAACCGCGCACCTGCGCCCTTATCTACATCAAAGACGGCGAACGGCTGGTCGTGGTGGCCTCCAACGGAGGGAGTGACCATCCGCCGTCCTGGCTGCTGAATCTCCAAGCCCATCCCGCCGTAGACGTCCAGATAGGCCTGAACAAATTCCCGGCGCGAGCGTCGGTGGCCTCAGCTGAGGAGCGCGAACGGCTGTGGCCGCGCGTCAACCGCCACAACATGGGCCTCGCTCCGATCATGCACCCCGGCGCGCGGGGCCGATACGACGTGTACCAGCGCCACACCACACGCCTGATCCCCCTCGTGCTGCTGGAACGAAGCACGGGAGAATCGTAGGGCCGTCGACTGACTGCCTGCGGTCGTCACTGGGTTAGCGCTGCGCCGCCTGCTGCCCCCAGCTCTTATGCGCCGTGGTGCCGGCGGCGGTAGCCGAGCCGGAGTTGGTGCGGACCGAGGAGACCCGGGCGCTGTGGTGGGAACACGTCGACTTCGGCGATCCCGCCAGCGTCCCTCCAAGGCCGGCCAGCGTCGCGGTTGTTCCGGTCGGTGCCGGCCAGGGGAGATACCAAGACCAAGACTTCCCGGCGCACGCTGGCCCTTCCGCAACTTGCGGTGACCGCGCTGCAGGCACTGCACGCGCAATCGGCACCCGAGCTGGAGGATCTGGTGTTCTGCACCGCCACGGGGCAACCGCTGGACGCGGCCAACGTATGCCGATTCTTCCGGGCCGTGTGCACCGCAGGTCGCCGGTCCAGATGGAACTCCGCTCGCACGGCGCGCGCGCCCTCGACGGGCTGTACGCCGGGCCACCGCTCTCCTCGCCGCCCACGCTGCGCTGCTCACTCGGTTCGCCGGCGCGTCCTCAGTTGAACGCCAACTTGCATGACGCGCCGGACGAGACCTCGCCTTGTGTCGGCCTTGCAGGGCCGTCTGGTGGCGGTACTGTAAAGCAGGTGCGGTTGGTGCCAGGCAGGCCCTGACCGCGGCGCCGTTGCTCCAGTCCCTGGCGACGTAAGCTCCCGAGCGGTGTGCTCGGACGACGCCCAGAAGGAAAGAGCGACGAAGAGAACAGCACCCGGCTTACTCGCCCTGCCATCTGATCGCGCCTCAGCTGTACACGGGCCGCCCGTTGCCGTCGATCCCTCGACGGCTAGCTTTCGTGCACTGGCGCTGCAAGTGCGAGCGATGGGTCTGCTCGACCGCAGGCCCGGCTACTACCGGGTGAAGATCAGCCTGACGATCTTCGCTTTTTTCGCTGGCTGGGCCCTGTTCGTCATTGTCGGCAACTCGTGGGCGGCCCTCGCCGTCGCCCCATTGGTGGGGATGATGTTCACCCAGCTGGGCTTCATCGGCCATGATGCGGGGCACAACCAGGTTTTCGGTACGCGCCGGCGCAATCGCATGCTCGGCCTCGCCGTGGGGAACGCGCTCATCGGGCTGAGCTTTGGCTGGTGGGTTCCCAAGCACAACGCTCACCATGCGCATCCCAACGAGATGGGCCGCGACCCCGATATGGGCGAAGGGCTTGCCCTAGCCTCGTCTGACGCGCCGGGAGACGGGCGCGGCCCTCTCTCATCGCGGCTGGCACGCTGGCAGGCGCCGCTCTTCTTCCCTCTCATGGTGCTGCGAAGCAGCGGTATGCACGTACTCGGGTTCAAGCGGCTTCTGCGGCGACGAGACCATGCCTCGGCGGTAGAAGCCTGTCTCATCATGCTGCACGCCGCGCTGTACCTGACGGTGGTGCTGTGGGTGCTCTCCCCGCTCAGGGCACTCGCTTTCATCGCCGTACAGCAGGCGGTCTTCTCGCTGTACCTGGGCATCAGTTTCGCGCCCAATCACAAGGGGATGCCGATCATCGAATCCGCAACGGCGACAGGCTTCGCCCGCCGCCAGGTAGTCACTGCCCGAAATATCAAGGGCGGCCGGTTCACCACCTTCTTGCTCGGCGGCCTTAACTACCAGATCGAGCATCACCTATTCCCGTCGATGCCTCGGCCCAATCTGCGACGGGTCGAGGGCCTCGTCAGGGACTTCTGCGCAGAGACCGATCTCGGCTACGGCGAAGAAAGCTTCGTCGAGTCATTCCGCCAGATCATCCATCACCTTAGCGAAGCTGGAGCAGCCGCCAGCCGCCGTCCTGACTCATTATTGTGATCTGACCGGGAAGCGCCGGAACGCGGGTGCGGCAGGGCGGTGCTCCAGTGGCGTGCGCACCCGAAGTCGGCGATAGCGACGGAGCAGGGGAGATTCGGATGTGGCGGGAATCAGCTGGACTCGCGGTACATGATCCAGGACGCGCGGTGCGCTGAGCACTGACTTTGCCTGGCACGGACGCGGGCAGACGCAGAGTGGTCCTTCACGCCGCCGGCTGCGGAGTATCCGCAGGTTACTGGCCAGGTGCGGGCGACGGCGTCAGGCCGGGACCTAACGCCGTCGGCCGCGTCGGTGCGGTCAGGCGATGTGGCGGCGGTTGATCCACCAGAAGCAGAACCCGGCCAGTGCGGCAGCGAGCGCCAGGTAGATGCCCGTCTCGTACCACTGGAGGGTCCAGAACCGGCTGGCCGGCTGGTAGGTGACCAGCTGCCGGAGGTGCAGTCTGGCGACTGCGTTCTGGCACGCCTGGAAGGGGGCGGTCAGGCTCAGGCACGCCTGGGGTGCGCCGGTGAACACGTGCCCGGCCTTGCCGATGGTCTGATTGGACAGAATCCACCAGGGTCCTGCGTTGCTGATTCCCGTTTGCAGTGTATTGAAGCCGGCCAGGCCCTGGACGTTGCTGGCCGTCAGCGCGGTGATGCTGCGGGCGGGGGTGATGAGGTGCGGCCGCACCCAGGCCGGCCAGGCGAGCTGGATGGCGGCGAAGCCGGCCAGCGTGCTCGCCATGGCGGGGAGGGTGCGGCGCAGCAGCACGCCGGCGGTGACGCCGAGGGCGAAGGCGAGCGCGGCGTAGCCGATCGGGGCGATCCCGCGGGCGCCGAATATCCGCGGGTCGATCCGGAGGTTGGCTACGGGGCCGCCGCTCTCGGTACCCAGCGCCATTCCGCGGTCGATGGGAGTGGCCCACCAGCTTTCCATCAGGCTGAGCAGGCCGGCGATGGCCATGGCGGTCAGCCCGATGACAGCGAGCTTGGCGGCCAGCCAGCGGGTGCGGGTGGCGCCCTGGTTCCAGGCCAGCCGGAAGGTGCCTGATTCGATCTCCCTGGTGATGAGCGGCGCGCCCCAGAACACGCCGGTCAGGGCTGGCAGGGCGAGCAGCAGCGCGATGCCGCCGAAGAACACCAGGTGGTAGATATTGTCGGCGGCGACCTGGTTGCTGAAGTTGCTGGCCAGGACTGCGCAGTCGCCGTGCGCGTGGCAGCCGGGGAGCCCGCTGGTGTTGTAGAGGCGGGCCAGGTTCACGCCGGTGATGGCCAGCAGCACCGCGAATGCCGCCAGCCCGGCGGCGGCCACGATGGCCTGGGTGCGGAACTGGCGCCAGGTCATCCAGATCATCGCGATACCTCCAGAACGGGCTCGTGCGGGCCGGCGGCGGCCTGGCTCATGTAGGCCAGGACCAGGTCTTCCATGCTGAGAGGCTGCACGGTCCATGCCGGGTCGGTGACCGGGCCTTCGCCGCGGATGTGCCGGGTGGTCTGGGCGCTCGCGTACTGTGCGGTGATGACGTCCCAGCCGGCCGGCCAGCTGGCGGGATCGGTGCGCGGGCCGGTCAGCCGGAGATGGGTGGCCAGCAGCTCGGTGACGTCGCCTGCTACCCGGACCCTGGAGTCGACAAGCACGACCAGGTAGTCGCAGGTCAGTTCCAGGTCAGAGACCAGGTGGGAGGAAAGGACCACGCTGAGCTGAGTCTCGGCGGTGGTCTGGATCAGCGCCTGCAAGAACTCGCGGCGGGCCAGCGGATCGAGGCTGGCCACGGGCTCGTCCAGGATCAGCAGCTCAGGCCGCTTGGCAACCGCGAGGGTCAGGGCCAGCTGCGCCCGCTGCCCGCCAGATAGCTTTCCGGCCTTCCGGGCCGGGTCCAGCCGGAGGGCCTTGATCCGGGCTGCGGCCAGCGCCTGGTCCCAGCCGGGGTTGGTCGCCGCACCAAACTTCAGATGATCAGCCACCGACAGGCTGCTGTAGGTAGGGGTGTCCTGGGACACGAACCCGACCTTGCGCTGCTGCACGTGGCCAGAGCCAGGGAGACCGCCCAGCACCGTGATGCTGCCGGTGCTCGGTTCCAGCATGCCTGTCGCCAGGTTGAGCAGCGTTGTTTTTCCGGCGCCGTTCGGGCCGACCAGCCCGGCAACACGCCCCGACGGGATGCTGAGCGTGCAGTCTGACAGGGCCCAGCGCCGCCCGTACCGCTTGCCAAGCCCCCGAGCTTCCACCGCGACCGACATCGCACACCTCCAGTTGAGTTTCAGGTACGGAAAAGACAAGAGCGAAGCTGGTGACGGCGGCAGCGAACTGGCCCGAGGCCGCCGCTAGCAGCTCGTCGTCATCCGTCGCATCTCTATTGCGCCGGGGGAGCCGCAGGTTCACGCACGCCCGGAAGTTTCGTCTCGGCGCACGCAATGATGGCCGCGCCGCCCTTGGCAAGCCTGCGGCGGCCCATGGCCCATTGCAGCGGCGCGCCTTCGCGCCGGTCTCGGCCGATGGCTGCGTCGCTCAGCCGGCTGGCGTTGCCGGGGCCTCTACCGCGCCGTCCGTGCGCCGCGCCGTGATTCGCATCCGGACCTCCGGCCTCATGCGCCGGCGCAGACCGGGCCCCGTTTCTGGCGTACGCAAGGGCTGTTCCCGCGCCTGGAGCGCCCAGAGTGCCCCGCCGCAACGGCGCGCGCTGATCGGTCGCGCTGGCCATCGTCATCCGCCAGGCCGAGGAGATCGGCCTGCGCTAGCAGAGAGTCGACCTGGATGCCGGCACGATCGAGGTGGGCTGGCAGCTCACTCGGGAGCGCTACCGGTACGGCTGCGGCGACCCTGTCGCCTGCCAGCCCAGGCGTGAGGTTTCCGCTTCCATCAGCATATTTGTTCCCGCTCGGCGGCGTCTTAGCGCTGGTCCGTCCTGGTCATGTCGGTGATCTCATCGGCGCCGCGTTCGTCGGAATCTTCGCGGCGGTGGCTCTGGCAGCCCTAGGACAGGTTCCGGTACAGACCTATCGCAGCCATATCACGATGCGTGGTGTGCGCCAGATGGGCGGACAGGCAACGCGAAGGCCCATGCAGCCAGGGTCGCGCGGCCTGCCGAGGAAGCGCGATTTCTGGCTCGCCGCGCTGATTCCCGATGCGGTTTTCGTGATTGTCCTGGTCCTGCGTGTGCGATACCCGGATGGCCCGTAGTCCCGTCTCGGAGGATGGGACAGGCCGGCCTGACCGCCGCTGAGGAACCCCGCCGAGCACATACGGATGGTCGGAGATCGCCAGGGTGGCCCGCGTCTTGCTCCACGATCAGCACCGCGACGCGCCCGCAGCCAAGCCCGCGGTGCGCGGCTATCTTGGCTGGTATGCCGGCCAGCTGGCAGGACTTGGAGCTCGGCTCACCCGAGATTGCGCGCCTTGGCACGACCCGCCTGAACGCGGCGGGCGTCGCGATGCTCGGCACCGTACGCCGCGATGGCTCTCCGCGGATCAGCCCGGTCGAGCCGCACTTCGTGGCGAGTCAGCTGGTCGTGGGCGCCATGGCCTGGTCCGGGAAGGCAGCCGACCTGCTGCGCGACCCGCGGTACACACTGCACAGCACCGTCAGCGGGCCGGACACCGGCGAAGGGGAACTCAAGCTCTACGGATCGGCCGTCGAGGCTGACCCGAACGTTCGCGGCGCAACGGCCAGCGCGTGGTGGTCTGCATGGCCTATGGACACCGCCATCGTGTTCTCGCTGCGCATCGCGCAGGCAGTGTTCATCGAATGGGACACCGGGCACGGGCTGATGACCATCCACCGATGGTCGCTTCGACGCGGGTACAACAAGGCCATGCGCAGCTACCCGTGACCGGCGGCGAAGCTCCAGACAAGATCGAGAACAGACTCGCTCAGCATGTACGGGCGGTCTACTCCGCCGCGCCCGCGGTGACGCCGGCGGCACCCGGGCGCTGACCGAGGTCCTGCTCGGCCAGCGCACCCTGCCCGCCGCCGCCCTGACCGAGGCGATGGACAAGGCCGTCGCCTCCGGCGCCCTCGACCCCCACGCCGTCCTCATCGACGCCCGCCGCCTCGCGGCCGGCCCGGTCGCCCCGGCATTCCGATCGGCGCGCTGTCCCGCTACGACCGGCCCGCCCCCACCCTGGCCAGCTACGACCAGCTGCTGTCAGGGAGGACCCGGTGACCGGCGTGTCCGACACCGCGGCGCTGGCCGCGATCGGCGCCGCCGCCCGCGAGCTGAAACTGCCCACCGTCCGCGCGGACGCTGCCCGGCTGGCTGGCATCGCCGTCCGCGAACACCACACCCACCTGGGCTACCTGGCCGAGGTGCTGGCCGCGGAAGTCGACGACCGCACCGGCCGCCGCCGCGCCCGCCGCATCGCCGAAGCCAGGTTCCCGCGCCTCAAGCGGCTGGCCGACTTCAGCACTGACGCCATCCCCGGCATCGCGGCCACCCTCGCCGTCCTGGCCGCCGGCGCGTGGATCGACGCCGGCGAGCCGGTCGTCGCCCTCGGCGACTCCGGCACCGGCAAGACCCACCTGCTCATCGGCCTCGGCCTGGCCGCCTGCGAGCAAGGCCGCCGGGTCCGGTACGCCACTACCGCCCAGCTCGTCAACGAGCTCGCCTTCTGGTGATGATCGGAGTGCGCGCCGACGGGCGCAAAGAGTTGGTCGCCCTCGCCGACGGCTACCGCGAGTCCGGGAGCAGCGGCAGCGCGGATGCGCGGATGCGCGGAGGATCTTGCTTGGCTTTTCGGCGCGTTCGCTGGCCGCTTTATCGGCTCAGCACGCTGGATTCCCTGCAGGAGAGGCTGAGAACTTCCCGGCGGCCGTGAAGATGCCGTCCAGGCCTGGGCCGGCATCGCTCGGACGCGACGACGGGCTGAGATAGAGCCAATACTCATCTCTCAGCGATACCGTCAAGGCGTTACCGCTTAGATTGCCCACTCCGTGAGCGTCGGTGACACCGGCGGCCCAGGTTTCGTAGCCGGGGCTGCCCACACAGTCAAACCCGGTCAGAGCGTAGATGGTGCGCGGCCTGCCGCCGCTTATGTGAGCGGACAGCGCGATCTGCGCCAGCCCTCCGGAAGACTTCTTGGCGGAGACGACAGTCACCACACCGTTTAGCGCCCCGTACGAAGGCAGCGCGACCGTCTTGCTGGATAGCGTCAGCGGGAGAGTGCTGGGCGGATGAGAGGCGGGGACGGAGTGCAGTTGCCGACGCAGCGATGCCACCTCCCCCCGATAGTGGACGGCGACCGTGATCGCGCCGGCCAGCGCCGCTGCCAGCAATGCAACAACCGCTATCGTCCAGGCAACCCCGGAGGAGATGGTTCGCCGGTCAGCGGAGGTCACGTCGACCTGCTGCGATTCACGTAGCAATTAGAGACTGGCGATACCGTGCGGTCAAGAGCACCCCCGGTGCGCGGCACCACGGCGGCAGCAAGAACCTCGCTGACGGACGGCCGCCTAGCAACAAGCGGATGTACCACTCCAACCGGCGCTAGCGAGCGTCGAACGGATGCTCGCGGTGGTGAGCGCCAACCTTCGTGATCCGCAACGCGGTCCGGGCACGGTGCTCGGCCCATGCGGCTCTGGCGCCGGCCAGGCCGGCGATGCTGCGTGCAGGCATGGCTCCGTTCGTGGTGGTGGTTGGGGCGCAAGCACTACAGGGGCAGGGCGTGGTCGCAGGTCGATGCCACGGTGACGGCGTTCGACGACCAGACCACTGAGCAACGCACTCAAATCGGCAAGATCCCTGGTCTGGGGCAGGGCACTGGCAGCGGCATAGCGGGTGCCCTTGGGCTCCGCGCCGCGCCCGGCCGGGCAAGCGGCCGTCGCCTGACTAGCCTGCGGTCCTCACTGCGTTAGCTCTGCGCCGCTTCCTGCCAGTCTCGTCATGCGCCGTGGTGCCGGCGGCGGTACCCGAGCCCGACCTGGATAGCGGTCCACAGCACGACGATGATGACCGGGGTTACCCACAGCGACTGAACAGCCGATCCGGTTGCCCACAGGACCATCACCAGCAATACCACCGCCGCCGCAAGCTTGACGTGCGAGCTTCTGCTGGCCATGACTTTCTCGATCGGATTCACGACGTACTCCATCCGGTTCCGCGCAATGATGATTGCGTCTATCAATTAATGTAGCATGGCGGGCATGAAAGCGAGCCGTGACGACGTCCGCGCAATGGTGACCGCGCTGTTCGTGACGAACGCGGCGCTCGACCGGGCCAGACGCCAGAAGAAGGGCGCGAGCACCCTGAGCCTCCTCCAACTCGTGGCGGCGGCCCCAGGCATCCGCCCCTCGGAGATCGCCACCGTGCAAGCCGTCCATCCCTCCCAGGTCACCCGGCAGGTCCGGGAGCTTGACAGCCTGGGCCTCGTGCGCGTCACGGCCGACACCGTCGACAAACGCTCCTGCCGGGTCACGCTCACTACCGCCGGGTCCGATGAGCTGTACTCCCTCACCGAAGAAGGCCTGGACCGGTTCGCCTCATTCGTGGCGGACTGGGAGCCCGAGGAGATTCGGACGCTGACCTCGCTGCTGCAGAAGCTGGAAGTGTCCAAGGCGGCAGCCGCGGCCCGGCAGCGCCCTCCGCCAGGTCGCCACTGGGCCGGCCGGACCGCCTGACCCGGCATCGGATCACCGCCATAACCCCGATGACAGTGCACGCTCATCGGCTACTTGTCAGTGCAATCTGCGCGGCAGGTTGCCGTTCGCGCGCCCGACGCTACTACGGGCGCCGTATGGGGTGTCGCCCTTGGATTCGGTGGCGCCTAGGCTGCGAAATTCCAAGCATCACTGACCTGCGACGGCCGGTGCCGGAAGCAGCGTCGCGTATCGGGCAGATCAGGCGGAACATCGTCAGCACGGTCCTGACTGCGGGGCTGGATCGGCTCCGTCGGCGTCGGGGGCAAGCCGACGGAGCTTGAAAGGTCGACGCGCTTCAGGCGTTCGCGGTTGACATCATCTGTAAATGCGAAGTTTCGCAGTCCATCCTGCATCCCGCCTCTCGTCGCCAAAGCTCCTTGTCGCCCCTATGGCAGGTCTAGCCAGCTGTGGTCGATCGGCCTAGCTCGGGGCCTAAAGCATGCCCAAGCTAATTTCCATATTGGAGCGGTCGTTGATGCGGTCAGTAGTATTGAAGTCGGTTAGGCCATCACCAGGGCGTGGTAATAGGCCCGGTAACCTGGGCTGCAGGGATGGCATAAAAATCAGTGCATTATCCGCAGCAACGTTCGGCGGCTAAGAGAAGGGTTCTGGGTCCATGGTTCGGCGTCGGCGTCTGGCTGCCGAGTTGCGGCGGCTGCGCGAAGCCGCGCACCTGACATGCGATCAGGTCGCCTCGGTTCTGGAGTGCTCGGCGTCGAAGATCAGCCGGATCGAGACGGGCCGGGTGTCGGTGTCGCCGCGGGACGTGCGCGACCTGCTCAGGGTGTACGGCGTTGCGGACGGCGAGCGTGACGGCCTGATCCAACTGGCGCGTGAGTCCCGGCAGAAGGGGTGGTGGCAGGCCTACGCCAATCCCGTGCAACCCCACCTGGCGACCTACTTAGAGCTTGAGCACGCCGCGTCGGACATCCGCATTTACAAGATCAGCCGGGTGCACGGGCTCCTCCAGACCGAGGACTACGCTCGCGCCGTCTTCAGCGCGGCCAGGGTCGGCAAGGAGCATCCAGACACCGAGCGGTCCGTCGCGCTGTTGATGGAGCGGCAGCGCCAGGCGCGAGCGAGCCAGCCCCGGTTGTGGGTGGTGCTGGACGAAGCGTCGCTGCGGCATCAGGTGGCCGGCCGGGAGGTGCAGCGGGGCCAGCTCGAGCACCTGCTTGAGCTGGGCGATGCTGCTGACGTCTTCCTGCAGGTGATGCCCTTCAGCAGCCCGGGTCGGCTGGCCATGGACGCGTCGTTCACCATCTTGGAGTTCCCGGACCAGCTGGATCCCGATGTGGTCTGCATCGGCTATCCCACTGGCCTGTTGTGGGTGGAGGACTCGGCCGAGGTCGACCAGTACAACGCGCTGTTCCGTCACCTGCAGGCCGCCGCACTGTCGTTCGAAGACTCAGCTGCACTCCTGACCTCGGTGCTGAAGGACCTGTAAGACCGTTCCGATGTCACCCAGCGCTTGGGGGCCGGCGAGCGGGCAGCCGCCCTAGAACGTGCGGGGAGTCCTCAGCCCTGGCCTGACCGCGCCCGGCCAGCCGTAGCCAGGCGCTTTCGCGTGATACGCCGCGACGCCTGAGCGGAGCAGTGCAGGCCAGCTACGGCGATCGGCTGCTCCACTGGACTTGCGATCAGGTGCCGCGAGTCCTTACAGGCGGCGCCAGCGACCCCGGTGGTCCCCGGCGCCGGGCGCGCGTTCGAGTGACGGGCTGGCCATGGTTATTCAGCCAGGCTGCGCACGGAGCGCATACGCCTTCTCGCGGATGCTGCTCGAACCGGATTATCTCGCGGGCCAGGAAAAGCTGGCCGCAGCAAAAGCAAGGCACTTGGTCGGGCGGGATAGGTGACGTGCTGCCTGACACGGTCATGACGGTGTCCTTTCACCGAGCCTCCAGCACCGACACGAAGGAAGTAACTCACGGAATGCCTAGAGGTGACCGGCACATCCTCATCGGCGGCGGCCGACCCGGAATCCGCCCGGCAGCCTGACCGAAACGTACGGGCCGCGGCGGCCGGACCAGCACAGCCGGGGGCTGCAGGTCGAGAGCGCGCGGCAGTCGCGGTGGTGCTCCGCGTGCGTCATCAAGCGGCAGCGTTTCAACGGATCGATAGCGTGAGGGATGGAGATAGTGAGCATGCCCAAGTGGCGTTACGCGGCCACCGCCGCCGTCCTAATCGCCGTCGCAGCGGCAGCTTGGCTGCTGCTCCACTGGTGGCTAATACTCGACCTGCACCCCGGACGTTAGTGACCGTCTGGGGGTGTGCCCTGCGCGGACGCGGAGCCCGGCGTGCGCGATGACGATGACGGTGATCACTTGCTCTCCTCGATAGCTGGCTATGCGGCGGGCGCCGGGTGCAGGTGCAGACTGGCGAGCCATCCGAGCCGAGGCCGCGACCAACGCGCGGGTTGCCCCGAACGTGATGTGCATCATCGTGCGACGGAACGAAGTCGGCGACGCGCCGGGCAGGATTGCCGGTGGAATGGCGCGGCGATTCCGCGCGGCGTCAAAGCGCCCGCTGTCGGCGCTGCCGCTGGTATTGACCATGACGCCATGCATGGTCGCCGCGAGGCTGTTGCCTGTCTCATTTGACGACCGTCTTCGGCGACAGCCGGAACCAGGTCATCGGGCTGCAGCGAGGGCGATCGTCAGACTTCAGAGATAGATCGCTATCGGCACGATCTCGAGAACTGGAGGATCTACAACAACACAGCATCCCACCAACGCGGTCGGCCGCCCAGCCTAAGTTCAGGCAAACAAGCCACTGCTTCTTCATCGCCCTGATACGTGCAATCCGTACTGCGTTCCGCTTCCATGTGCATATGCCGCCATCCGAAAGCCCGCACGGTGAGCCGCAAGCCGGTCCTGTCGACGAGGCTCAAACGGCCGACTGGCTTGGTCTTCTGGAGCCTTCAACAAACACGACCGGCAAGTCACGGCAGAGGCGAAGGCCTGACTGGATTGCGATCGCGACCATTGGAGCCCTATTCGTCGCTGCGATTCCCGGCGTGGGAGCCCTGTTCTTCGCCGGCTCGTCACTGAGAGCTACGAACGCTCAGATTCAGATCGCGGAGCAAGACCAGATCACCGACCGATACAACGCCGCCATCACCAACCTCGGCTCTCCGTCCATTGAAGTCCGACTCGGCGGCATATACGCGCTGCAGCGCCTGATGCAGGACTCCGCTCGCGACCAGCCCACAGTCGTCGCTGTGCTATGCGCCTTCGTCCGAGATCAGACCGCGGGAACTTCGCAGGCACGGAAGTCCTCGGACTCGCACATGCCGACGACTGACGTCCAAGCCGCACTCACGGTGGTCGGCACACGCAACAGGGCGGACGACGGTCACTCAACGGTCATCGACCTCACTGGCGCAAACATCGCCGGCACGAACCTCCCCGGCACGCAGTTTGGTTCCGCGATTTTCAATGACGCTACCCTCGCCGGCGCGTTCCTCGAGGATACAAATCTCGATGCCACGTCTCTCGAGCACGCGACCCTCGCCGGCGCGAACCTCGAGATCGCGGACCTCAGGATGGCGGACCTCTCCAACGCGGACCTCACCGGCGCGGACCTCAGCGGTGCGAACCTCACCGGCGCAGCCCTTTACCACGCGAACCTCACAGACGCGTCCCTTGAGGAAGCTGACCTTCTTGACACGCTCTTCGAGTCTGCGAACCTTACACAAGCGGATCTCAGGGGCGCGAACCTCACCAACACGGCGCCCTCGGCGGTGCGAACCTCACCGACGCAAACCTCACCGACGCGGTATGGCCTAAGAGCGATCCAGTCCCCAACGGATGGAGCCGCGACCCTAAAAATGGCGTACTGCAGCGCACCCACTCGCGGAGCTAGGTCGTCTGAATGAGCTTCCGCATATTCATCCGTTGCGATGCCCAGCCAGCAGACGGCGGGCCGAGGTCGTAGCTGGCCTTGGTCAGGGGACAAGGTTGCTGTACGAGTACGTACTCAGCTGGATCGGCCCAGCCGGGCTGAGCGTCATGTCCGCATACGCCTGCCCGCTCCGATAGGGCCGCAGGTCGCTCACCGTCACTCGGACAGCGGCGTAGGTAGTGTGGCCGCTGGCGCAGTCGGGAGTGCAGTCCTTGGAACCGATCACGCCTGTACCTGTTCCTACCGCGGGCGGTAAACAGATGGCGCGGGAATCGAGATGCGATCGCAGTCTTAGCGCCGGCAACGGGTGAGCGCCGGGGTCGATCGTCTATGAAGCTCGGTGGCGCGTAGACCACGAAAACCCAAGAGCGCGCACTCTTGCATGCTACTTTCCGGGTGGATGAATGGCCCGCACGGTCGTTCCAAGACGGACTTGTGGGAGCCAACAATGGCGTGTGCGTGCACCAGTGCAGGCAAACCGAAGTGCGCGTGGTGCAAAGAGGCCGAGAAGATGGGCAGGAAGCCCTCGGGCCACAACTGTCAGTGGGGCAATTGCTCCTAGTGCCGCGTGAACGAAGTTCTGTTACCGGGCCGACAGCGCGGGAGCAGCTCGTCGGATGTCTTGATCGTCCAGGCAATCAGCGGCGGAGCTCGTTCCACCCGCTGGATGACAGGCTGGCCAGTGGACTCCACCGCGGCCTATTGTCAGGACGTGGAACCGCCTGTGCACCCTAAACGTCCGGCCGGACTGGGGGAATCGCCCGACGATGCCGGTGACGCCGAGATTGAAATGGGCGGTCATCGAACGCGCTGGCCATGGTCAGGTGCGCGGGCACCGGCAATCAGCCTCGCCCTGACGGCGCTGGTGGCCGGACTGCTTCTGGGATTTATTGGCGGGTACCGCCAGGGCACCGCGAACGGCCGGCCGACCCGAGCCGCCACCTCGGCTGCGACCGTGTTTGCGGCCGGCGACCCGCTCATCGACACCGGGAACCGGTGCGCCGTTCAGCTAGGTCACGCTCTCCAGCTGGGCGTCGAGATCGTGAACCAATCGGACCGCGCGGTGGCATTGCGCCAGATCGAACCCGTGCTGCCGATGGGCGGGCTGAGGGCGGTAGCCAGCCAGTGGGGAACCTGCGGCGCGCTACCTGAGCTGGGCCCAGGCCCTGGCCCGGCCACGGCACTTGGCGCTGGCGCGACCGGATGGCTGACAGTCACCTTCGATGTCATGGTCACCTGCCCGCAGCCGCTGCCAGTGCAGTTCAACGTCAGCTTTGTGCAAGCTGGCCGATTGGTGACAGCCGAATTCGCTGGGTTTCCTGATCTGGGCCAGGTCCAGTACAACAATTGCAGCACAAATGCACAAGGCTATTGATGATCGAGAAGCCCTCGACCATTTTCGCCGGCACCCGGGCGGCGCCGTGAGATGCAGGTAATCCCGGGGGTCTTGGCTAAGTCAAGGTCCTTCGCTCACACGACCTTAGTAGCGGCGGAGGATAACCCGGCTGTCCGCAGCGGGCGCAGCGGGCCCGGCCGGCCGTCTACAACCACATGCGCACCGGAGCGCCCAGCAGATCTCGTCATTCTTGATGCCTGGCGCCAGGCATCCGCCGTGCCCAGTCTTCGGACCGTGCGGCCACCGGCGCGGATCAGCCGGCGCAGGTGCCGCACCGAACGGCTGTTCGTCCGCGATCAAAGGCCGCCAAGCCGTGGGCTAGCTCGTCGTCCATATCGGCGGGTTCGGTGCATGGTGCCCGTCGGTTTCGGGCCGTGCCAGGGGCAGTGTGACGGACGGTGGACGGCTGGCGCGGGAATCGCGATGTCATCGCAGTCGTGCGCGCTCCGGCAACTGCTGAGCGCCGGCGTCGATCGTCTATGAACTTCGGCGGCGCCTAGGCTGCAGAATCCCAAACAGCGCTCACCTTCGATCGGGCGGCGCCGGAAACTTGGCGAGCGGTCGTTCGCTATCACAGAGCGTAGGCAATCGCTGATCGGAGCTGGGCCGCTGGAGCGCGCCGAACGCCGAATATTTGTGGTTCTCTGCACCTGGGTGCCAGCACCCACTGCGAGCACAGATCAACTACTTCGGTGCGGGCTCAGCCGCTCGGAGGATCGGACTGTTCGCCTAGTTCTCGACGCGACTTGACGGCAACCTTTTCCGATGCCGGGTGGTCTTTTAGGCATGGACCCGGCGTCGCGGCGAGACGCGCTCGCGAGGTTGTATGAGCGGCATTACGGGGAACTGGTGCGCCTGGGATTCGGCCTGACGACCGATAGGGGACTGGCCGAGGAGCTCGCTCAGGAGGCGTTCGTCCGTGTCTGGCGGAGCTGGTGGAGTATCCGCGATGAGAGGTCCGCGCCGGCGTACCTGCGGGCAACCGTGGTGAACCTCGCCCGTACCAGCGTGCGGCGCCGGCTTCGTGAGCGGCACGCTCTGCGCGACCCCGATGAATCGCGCGATCGGGACGTGGAAGCGGGCATCGACCTGTTGCGCGCACTCGCCAGGCTGCCTCCTCGCAAGCGCGCCTGCATCATCCTGCGCTACTACGTCGATCTGTCCGAACAGGACACCGCGCTGGCACTCGGCGTTGACGTGGGCACGGTGAAGAGCCAGACCGCTAAAGGCCTGCGCATGCTGCAGGAAATGCTCGCCGACCGCCCGGCGATCGTGCCCCGACCCGAGCGCTACCGAGGTGGTGCCTAATGCGCGACGAAAACCTGATCGAAGACCTGCGGCTCGCCCTGGACCGGGCCTCAGCCCAGAGTGACCCGCACGGCGAAGGATGGACGCAGATCGAGCGCCGGCTGCGCCGAGAGACCTGGCGGCGCGCGGCTGTCGCCACGCTCGCCGCCGTAGTTGTCGCGGCGACGGTCGTGATGACACCGCTGATCTGGCATTTGCTGACGCGCCCGGGTGCGGGGCGATCGCAGCCCTCGGCGGTCCCGGCCGGCCGCCTGGCAGTTGTTAGCCGGGTGCACGTTCGGGCGGGCATCGCAGATGTTGCGACTGGCGCCGGCGCGGTCTGGGTCGGCGGGTTGGGCGTCACCTACCGGGTGGACCCCGGCACGGGCCATGTCATCGCCGTGATCACTACACCCGGAACCGGCGCCTACACCGGTATCGCCACCGGAGCAGGCGCGGTCTGGGTGACGGCCTCAGATCGCGCTGGCCTTTATCGCATTGATCCGTCCCGGAATCGGGTAACCGCTTTCATCCGGCTGCCGTACGTCGCCCAGGGCATCACGGTAGCTGCCGGACAGGTCTGGGTCACCCAGCAAACACCTGGCCTGTCCTGCTATGTGCTCCGCGTCAACCCGGACACGGACCACGTGAGCGGCCCCAGAATCCCGGTCGGGGCGGGACCCGACAAGATCGTTGCTGGTGCAGCCGCACTATGGGTCACCAACACCAGCAACAACTCGGGCGTCAGCCGCATCAACCCGGCCACCGGGACCGTGACCGCCTCCTGGCCTGGCGTCCCTGACGTCGACGCGGTGGGTGCAGGCTCATTGTGGGTCGCGGGCACCGTCGGAGGATCCTCACTGCCGCTGGACGGCTACCCCGCCGTCCAGCGCGTCGATCCCAGAACCGGCCAGGTAATCGCCACGATCACCGTGCCGCATGCAAGCGACATCGTGTTCTGGCACGGTGCTGCCTGGGTGCTCACCGTCCCGCCGTCAACCTCGGGCTACGTATATGATGCCAAACCAGGACGTTCCGGCTATATCGTTCGCATCGACCCCGCCGGCAACCGTGTGAGTGCGAGGGTTCTGGTGGCTCTCGCGCCCTACGCAATCGCGGCGGGCCCGACGGGCCTGTGGGTGGTGGATTACGAGCACTCGACCCTGATCCACCTGGCGCTCGTTGCGAGTCGCTGACATCTCAGGGGCCCTGCCAGACCGGCATCGTGCGGCCGGGTGAGCGGCTCCCCGCGAGCCGCGCCGCACGCGGCACCGGGCAGGCCCAGTCGCGTGAAGACTCGGCGGACGGCAATGCCAGGAGGCTGTGATGAACCGGGCACAGCCCCGTGCTGGCGCGCTGGGTTACGAGACACCCGTCGAGTTCGAAGCCAACATCCCGCCCCTCGACGGGACGCACCCCCCTCGTGACCAGCGGTCCACTACACCGTTCTGGCCGCTGGCCCTCGCAACAGCTCACCGGTAGTGCCGGCCTGGTCCTGGACTCGGGTCTGCTTGCTGCGCCAGGCCCTGCCTAAGTTCCCGCCGTTCCCGTGGAGTGGCGTTGTCCCCTACCTCGTCGGCTGATCGCTGCGTAGGTCTTCGACGTTTCCGCCCCAGTCCTCAGGGGCGAGGTCGGCGATGGCTTGCGTGAACGTCCAACGGTGGCCGGCCAGGTCCTCGGCGGTGTACTGGCGCTCACCGTAGGGGTAGTCGGCGGGAGGCTTGACAATCCGAGCGCCATGCTGCCCGGCGCGGTCGCAATGCGCGTCGACGTTGTCCACCTTGACCATGACGGCGTGGCTGTGCATGCCGGGCCGGTCTGGTATCGCCCGCCCGTGCTGCGCATCGGCGTCGGCGACGATCACTGCGCCGTTTCCGGCCGCGACGCGGGCGCGGTGCCCGCTTGCCCGCCACAGCTCGGTAAAGCCGAAGGCCTCACACAGCCAGTCGACCGCTTCATCCACATCGCCATAGACAAGTTCCGGGACGACGCTGGCCGACCCCGTCGTTCGGCTGATCAACATGCCGCCTCCAAGCCATCCGCACAGCCCTTATTCTTCCCGGCTCGATCGCCCGACACCAGAGACCGGATCGCCTCGACGGCGATGTAGGGGGCGAGCAGGTAGAAGCTGACCGCGACGAGCTGCTGCGCGCGCCGCTCCGACGTAGCGCTGGCGAGTCGGATCCCGGTGAACCGCCAGATCACGATGACGCTGGCCATGGCCTCGATCCCGCTGTCCAGGCCGAACCCGAGCAGCGCGACTGAACCTGCTGCCACCGCGGCGCCGATCGCGACCCCGCCCTCGACGGCCATCCACGCCAGCGTCAGCCAGGACAGGATCCGGCGACAATCCGCAGAATGTCAACACCGTCGCCTAACATCGGCACCGAGCGCGAAGCAAAGGTCCTGGGCCGCAGCGTCCGCGCCCCGACCGCCGCCCGGCCCGGTGACCGCACCCCGCCCAGCCTGGGTGCGGGAGCCTGCCGCGTCGCCATCGCCCCGGCGTCCTCCTCCGGTGAGTAGCGGCAGGCGGCAGACCTCGCTGCCTCCTGCCGCAAGCATCATTCCCGCTCAGGCTGTCATTCCCGGCCAGCCCGCAGGCCTTTCGTTCCCGCCCGGCTCCCGCCTTATCCCGCGCGCGGTCCTTGCAGATTCCTTGCGGTCTGGCACGGCGGCTTCCGGCCACGCCGGTCGCGATTCTTCTCGGATTGTTGTTACGAAGATACCTGGGGAAAATCAGGGGGCGAGCGGGGTTCGCCGCACGAACCGGCCAAATTGGAGGACTTCCGCCGGCGCTAGCGTGCGATCACGTGTCCGGTCTGCTAACCGGCTGAGTCTGCGGAGGGGCTGGCGGGGCCCGGCTCGTCGCGGGCTGTCAGGTGTGCGATGCACAGGCTGGGCTCGGCGAACGGCTCCAGCTGGTCTGCGGTGACCGGTGCCCGCATCTGGGCCAGCGCGCCCTCCATCAGGCCCAGATGCAGCGAGCACACGACGTCCTGGTGACGTTGTGCCACCTCCCGGAATGGGCACTGGTGCAGGCACAGCCGGTGCTGTTTGCCGTCGGCCACGGCCTGCGGGGCGAAACCCAGCTCCTCCATGATGGCGGCGAGTTTCTCGATGGCCTCGCCGGCGCCCGGCCGCTGGTAGGGGAGTGGCTGCTCGGCGAGGTAGGCGCCCCATTCGCGGCCGGCCGCCACGGCGGCCTTACCCGGCTCGGGCATGGTGCCGGCGATGAGGCTGGTGAGCATCTCGGCGAGCAATCGGTAACGCCGCCCTCCCGCCGGCCCGCCGCCTTCTGCCGCCTGGTAGGTCATGCTGGGCCGGCCCGGCGTCGGCCTCGGCTCCGGCTCCCGGGTGGCCAGGCCCAGCTCCACCAGCCCGTCCAGGTGGAACCGGGCGGTGTTGGGGTGCAGCCCCGTGCGGTCGGAAATCTCCTTCACCAATAGCGGCGAGCCCGCAGCGCGCAGCAGTTGCAGCACCAGGGCCCGGCTCTGGCCCAGCGGCGAGCCGCTATCGGGAGCGAGCAGCGCCTGCGTGTCCATGACCCCATTTTACGCCAGGAATGATAGTTGAAACTAACTTCCGGCGGTGCAATCAGCCTACCGGACACCTCGGGCGTCTGCCGTCCGGGCCGCAGCCGGGCTGGTTACCGTCAGGAGTGCCGCCGGGCGCCCGCCCGGAGCGCGGCGTGCCGCGACGGATCGGCGGCGCGATACGGATGGGGCCTTGGTGGCCGCGGCTGAGGAGCGGGATCCGGGATCTCAACCCGGGGTACTTCGCGCTGGTGATGGCCACCGGCATCGTCTCGCAGGCGATGCGACTGGAGGGGGCGGCCAGCCTGTCCGGGTTCTTGCTGGCCGCCGGGATCGTGGCGTACGTGCTGCTGGTGATCGCCTACGGGTGGCGGCTGGCAGGCTACCGCCGCGAGTTCCTCGGCGACGCGGCCGACCCGCGGCGGGCGTTCGCGTTTTTCACCTTCACCGCCGCCTCCGACATGCTGGCCGCCCGGCTGGCCGGTGACGGCCACACCGCGGCCGCGGTCGTGCTGCTGGCGGCCGGCGGGGCGGGCTGGGTGCTGCTCAGCTACAGCGTGCCGCTGCAGCTGGCGGGCAGGCCCAGCAAGGCGCCCGCCCTGGCCGGGGCGAACGGCACCTGGTTCATCTGGTGGTCGGCACCCAGTCGATCGCGGTCGCCGCCGCCTCGCTGCACAAGCTGCTGCCGGAAGGCCTGGCCGCGCTCGCCACCTGCTGCTGGGCGGTAGGCGTGGTGCTCTACCTGCTCATCGCCGTGATGGTGGCCATCGCGCTCATGCAGTACCCGGTGCAGCCGGCCGAGCTGACCCCGCCGTACTGGGTGTTCATGGGCGCGACCGCCATCAGCGTGCTGGCCGGCGCGCTCATCCTGCGGCTGCCGCGAGCGCCGCTGGGCGGCGCCGTGCATGGCGTGGTCGCCGGCCTGTCGGTGGTGCTGTGGGCGTTCGGGACGTGGCTGATCCCGCTGCTGCTGGTCCTGGGGGCTTGGCGGCACCTGCTGCGCCACGTCTCGCTGGCCTATGAGCCGGGGATGTGGAGCATCGTGTTCCCGGTCGGCATGTACGGGGGCGCCAGCCGGGACTCGGCGCCGCCCTGAACGTGTCCTGGCTGGTGACGCTGGGACGCTATGAGGCGTGGCTGGCGCTTGCCGTCTGGGCCGTAGTCGCCGTGGCAATGACCGCGGCGTTGCTTGGGCTGCCGGTCAGGCTCCCGGCTCGCCGGTCCCCGGGCGGTCAGTAGCCGGCGGAGGGCGCTTCGCGCTCCCGCCCTAGCTGCGGGCGCCGGCTCGCGCCTTGCCAGCGCGAACGCTGCGAGCACGGGAAACGTGCCGAACCCGGTGGGCACGGCCGGCCATGCCGCGGTCCGGCCCCAGCCGCCGCCGGTCAGCGTAATCAGGGCAAAGCACCCCGGCATTGCCGAGGATTGCGCGGGTGCGCCAGCCGCGTTCCAGGATCCCGCTAAGCCGCCGGCTCCCGGCTGGCCCGCCGCCGGCGGTCACCGGCAGCAGGAACGTCAGCGCGCCGGCCAGTATCTGGCCGACCACCGCGCTCAGCCTGCTCGGCGCGGTCCGGCACCTGGAAGGCGTCGTCGGCATGCGCGACCGGCTCAGCTACCCGCGACAGGACTAGCCACCCGCCGCTCGGCTGGCGCCTGGCGGCGGAGCAGATCAGTCACCTCGGCGGCCCGTGATTCGCGACCTGACCGAGGCCTGCGCGGGCATGGTCGTGACGATGTTCACGGGATAAGGCCCTCCGAGTTCCGCGTCCGGAAAAGCCAGGGCCTAGGCCTGAGGACTCAAGTCAGCCGTAATCGTCACCGACAGGGGGATGCTGGCATGAAGAACCGCGGACATCGCGCGTGCCGATCCGGCGGCCCGCGGTCTTAAGACCCGGGCAGGCCAGCTGTGTTCCCGGTGGTGGCCACCTTCCGGATCGGTGCTGGCTGCGATCGCGGCCTCTCTGGCGGAGGCAGCAATCCCGGCCGTGGCCGCCGGAGTGCCGTCGCCGGACTCGTCGCCCAGGGTGGCCGTCCGGCACGGTTGCTGACGACTGCGAACGACTCGCAGGCGAAGGCATCGCACACTCAGAGGCTGGCGGCGGCTTGGCCAGCGTTCGTGCGTCGGGTTCCTGGCGGGGGCACGTCCTCGTCTCCAGCATTTACGCAAGTAAAGCTGTGTAAACTCAGGGCGTGGCGTAGCCGGAGTCCCTGGCCCGCGCTGACCTCGCCGTTTAGCTAGGCACCAGGCAGCCGATGGCCGCCGCGCCGTTTCGCAGGCCGGGCCGCGACGCTGGTCGCTGGTCGGGCGGGCCCGAATGGCCTGGGCTGCCTGCGCACCTGGTTGTGTGCCGGAGCGCTGACCGCCCCCGGTGTCGCGGCTAAGCCTGGGCTGCGGAGGGACACAGAGGCTGGGCTCGGCGTATGACTGCAGTCGGCTTGCAGTGCCCGGAAAGGCGTTTTGCAGAGGTGACCCCGCGGTCCCGCGCGGTAGTCACCGTCCCAAGCCGGCCCTCGCTCGATCGGCCGCCCGTGCGTGCCCGGCCGGCGAGCACGACGTCCATATTTAAGTACTAGCTCTATGGTGTAAACTGAAGGAAGAGCGCGGCCGGATCGTCGCGGAGGCAGGATGTTCCGGCGAAGCGTCAGCCACAGCTCCGTGGGCCCCCCGCACGGTGGCGCCGCGGCGGCTGGCCGCGTTCCCGGCGGACCTGAGAGCGCTGCTGGCCGGCCGCGCCACCCTCGCCGCAGCCGGGCTGCGAGCCAGCGCACGCTGCGCCGTCGGTGATCGCGGCCCGTCCCCTGCCGGGCGTGGGCGCCGTGCTGGTCACCGCCAGCGGCTCCCGGTCGTCGCCGCGAGGGTGCCGCAGGCCGGTGCTGCCAGCCTGGCCCGCCCGCTGCGCGTCCGGCTCGCTCGCGTGACTGCCTCGCCTGGCTGGCGATCAGCCTTTCCCTCGGGACGAGCCGTGTCGCCGCCGCGCCCATCAGGGCAGGCTCTCCCGGATCGCCGCCGGCCCGCGATATTCCACCCGGCGGCTGACCGCAGGCGCACCGGCAGGGCGGTCTTTGTCACGGTTCTGCGGGGCGTGATCCGCAGCCCCGGCGATGGCCCTCGCTGACCATGGCCCCGTACGCGGGCGCACAAGATGCGCCGCCTCATCGCGCTCTGGCGCCGGCGGCCGCGCCCGTCACTGGCTCGGTGCCCGTCACAGGGCTGCCCTGGCACTGCGGAAGCTGCTCGCTCCTGTGCGCGATCCTCTCCTGCCCGGGGGCCGCCCGTGCGGAGCTGACGCCGGGGTGCCCCACCGCGGCGGGGTGCGGTGGACGCGGTCTGTTTAAGCCGTGACCCCGGTCGGCGCGGGCACCCGCCACAAGGTCAGGCGGCAACTCGCCCGGTGGGCGTCCCTGGCCGCGAGCCGCTCTACGGCCAGGCCGCCCAGCCCTCTGGCCAGCCGAGGTGCAGTCGCAGACCGTGCCCGGATCGGTGGCGGCGACCTTCGCGAACTGGCAGCGGCCTAGGACGAAGGTGATCCGCCCCCCGCGCTCGGCGCGGGCCGGGCGGAAGCCGCGACGCGCCATCTCCTGCTCCAGATCGTCGTCCGGGTCAGCCGGGCCGTCAGCTCGGCGGCGCGCCGGTGGCCGTGCTGCCTGCCTGGCGTGCCTCCTGCTTGGCCCGGACGGCCCGGGCGAGCACGCCGGCGAGCCAGGCATAGCCCCGGGGTGCCCCAGCTGCGCGCCGCCTCGGGATGCAGGCGGTACAGCAGGCGGGGCCGGCCGGAACGGGACCGGTCTTGGCTTCCTCGGTCACCAGCCCGGCGTCCCTGAGCACCGCCAGGTGCCGGCGTACCGCGTTGTGGTGGAGCTGCGCGTATCCGGTGAGCTAGGCCACGCCGACCGGCCACGGTGCGTCCGCGATGCAGCGGAACAGGCGATGCCGCGTCGGGTTCCCCTGGGGCCCGGGCTTCGCGCTGCACGTCCGCCTCGGAGGCGGCTGCGCTGCGCGACCTGCTCGGGGCCGGTGCGATCGTCGGCCGCTCCGGCCGAGAAGCACGACAAGCCTGGCCAGGACGGCCAGGCGGCGACCGCCCGGCTCATCGCCGGGGCCGCTGACGGGCCAGGTCGTCCGGCCGGGATCAGCAGCCGCCGGCGGCGGTGCGTTAGTCATCGGGTCGGGAAGCTGACCCGGTGGCGACGGGGACACGGGTCCGGCCGGACTGGATGTGCGGGTAGTGCAGGTCGAACGCGGGCCGCTCGGAGCGGATCCGCGGGATGGAGGTGAAGTTGTGCCGCGGCGGCGGGCAGGAGGTGGCCCATTCCAGCGAGTTCGCGAACCCCCACGGGTCGTCGGCCGTGACTGTCTCGCCTGTCTTCCAGGTCTTGTAAACGTTGTAGAGGAAGATGAACGTGCCAGCCCCGAGGATGAACGAGCTGATCGAGGAGATGTCGTTCAGCGTGGTGGCGAGGTGCGGCAGGAACGGGTAGTTCGCGATCCGCCGCGGCATCCCCATCAGGCCCAGCCAGTGCTGTACCAGGAACGTGCCGTTGAAGCCGAGGAACACGCTCCAGAAATGCCAGACACCGAGCCGGTTGTCGAGCATCTTGCCGGTCCACTTCGGCCACCAGAAGTAGAACCCGCCGAACATGGTGAACACCACCGTGCCGAAGAGCACGTAGTGGAAGTGCGCGACCAGGAAGTAGGAGTCGCTGACCGCGAAGTCCAGCGGCGGCGAGGCCAGGATGATGCCGGTCAGTCCGCCGAACAGGAATACCACCAGGAACCCGAGGATGAACAGCATCGGCGCCTCGAACGTCAGCTGCCCGCGCCACATCGTGCCGACCCAGTTGAAGAACTTCACCCCGGTGGGCACCGCGATCATAAAGGTCATGAAGGAGAAGAACGGCAGCAGCACGGCGCCGGTGGTGAACATGTGGTGCGCCCACACCGTCATCGACAGGCCGGCGATCGCGATGGTCGCGGCGACCATGCCCTTGTAGCCGAACAGCGGCTTGCGGGAGAACACGGGGAGGATCTCAGTGGCGATGCCGAAGAAGGGGATGGCGACGATGTAGACCTCCGGATGGCCGAAGAACCAGAACAGGTGCTGCCACAAAATGGCGCCGCCGCTATTCGCGGCAAAAACCTGCGCGCCGAGCTTCCTGTCGATCTCCAGGACCAGCAGTGCGGCGGCCAGGACGGGGAACGCGATCAGCACCATGATGCTGGTGAGCAGGATGTTCCAGGTGAAGATCGGCATCCGGAACATCGTCATGCCGGGCGCCCGCATGCACAGGATAGTGGTGACGAAGTTCACGCCGCTGAGGATGGTGCCCAGGCCGGACAGGGTCAGGCCCATGATCCACATGTCGCCGCCGACGCCGGGCGAGTACTGCGCGCTGGTCAGCGGCGCGTACGCATACCACCCGAACCCCGGCGCCCCTCCGGGGGTGAGGAAGCTGGACAGCAGGATCAGCCCGCCGAAGACGAACATGTAATAGCTGAGCAGGTTCAGCCGCGGGAACGCCACGTCCGGAGCGCCGATCTGCAGCGGCATGATCTCGTTCGCGAATCCGACGAACAGCGGCGTCGCGAACAGCAGCAGCATGATTGCGCCGTGCATCGTGAACAGCTCGTTGTACTGCTGATCCGACACGATGTGGTTGTCCGGGCCCCATCAGCTGCGCGCGCATGATCATCGCCATGATCCCGCCGCACAGGAAGAAGAAGAACGACGTGATCAGGTACAGGTGCCCGATCACCTTATGGTCAGTGGTCGACAGCCAGTCCGCCAGGATCGAGCCCTTCCGGTAGCCGTGCGGTGCTGCCATCTGGCCCGGCTGTGCCGGCCGTTCATAAGTGGTCACCTGATGCTCCCCACTCCCCACTGCGCTGTGTCGCCTGCCCGCATGGCATCCCTCCGGCCCACGGATGGCTCACGCCTGGGCCGGGAACCGGCTTGCGCATTCCCCGCGACCCGTGAGTTGCCAAAGGGCGGCTGTCAGCTGGCGTCCCCCGCGCGGCTGCCTGACCGGCACCACGGTAACACTGGGGGCGGTCACGTCCGGGCTCGGCATCGCAAGACTGGAACAGGTCGCGGTGCTGCCCGGATCGCCCGGTGGCCGCGGCGCGGCGGCCGCTACGTGCGGTCGCCTGGCGGGGCGCGGATACTGAGCGGGTGAGCGGTCATGAGGATTTTGAGCTCGGTACGGACGGCCCGAAGATGATCGTCGTCGGACTGGATGGCTCCCGTACATCGTGGCGTGCCGCGTCGTACGCCAACGGCCTGGCACGCCGCCAGCACTCCCGGGTGACGGTTGTCTATGTCGTGTCGCCCGGTGCCCTGGTCACGATGAGCGCGGATGCCGTCGCGGCGATGGCGGCGGAGGACATGAGCGAGGAGATAGGCGCAGGCCTGCGCGCGCAGGTGGAGCGCCTGGCGGCTGAGCGAGGCGTCGACACCGAGTTCCTGATTGTCCGCGGAGATCCCTTCACCGAGCTGCGGAGAGTGGCGCAGGGAGTTCGGGCCGACGCCCTCGTGGTCGGCGCTTCGGAGCGGGCCGGTCACCGCTTTGTGGGCTCGCTCGCAGGCCGGCTGGTGAAGGCCGCCCGCTGGCCGGTGACAGTCGTGCCGTAGCTAACCTCGGCCGGCACCTGGCATTGGCCGGCGGTGTGGCGATGCGGGTGTCCCGGGCGTCGCGCAACCCTGCCCCTCGCGGATTTGCGAAGACGGGCTCGTAGCGCTGGTGGGTCGTGGCATCGCCGGGATGTTGATGAACAGGCCGGGTCGGCCGGTGAGCCACCACAGTACCCGGGCTCCGGAGATCGGGTCCGGCGGCCGAGCCGCGGTTGACCTCGACCGACACGGCCCCTCCACGCCGCGCGGTCCCGTTGCAGACCAGCCCGTTGCAGGTCCAGCTGACGTCGAAAGCCGCGAGTGTCCGGACCGCTAGGCGGGACCTCACCGCGGCGCACGGACAGCGTTGTCCAGCCAGGCCGGGACCCGGGCCTGGCTCACGGCGGTCAGCGCTCCCGTCCTGGCATCCTGGCCTCAATTTCTGCTCCATGTGCCTGCTCTGATTCACGGCAGCATGAACGGACGGCACCATGCTGAGGCCGGCACTCGCGAGCCGGACGGGGTGGGGGAGTACCAGCGGCAGCCGTGCCGGACCTGGCTGGGCGGGCCCGGCGGCATGGAAAGCGGGCACCAGCGTCACCTGCGGTGAGCGCAGCGGCCGGGCATGCTGGCCCGGCCGAGTACTGGCGGCGCCGGGAAACCGCCGTCCATTTTCAGCTGCGCAGCAGTTCGGCGAGCACGGCGGCTTCGCTGATATCGGGTTGCCTGGTCGCGGTCAGCAGCGTCAGCTGGCGGCCTTTCGCAAGCTCGCGCAGGTGCGCCAGTGCTTCGGCCCGCTGGGGGTCTTGCAGCTCCGCCTGGTAGCGGCGGCCGAAGTCCGCGAACCGGTCCGGGTCGTGGCTGTACCACTTGCGCAGCTCGCCGGACGGCGCGACGTCCTTGCACCATTCGTCGAGGGCCGCCTTGGCCTTGGTCAGTCCCCGCGGCCAGATATGGTCAACCAGCACCCGGGTGCCGTCACCCCGCTCCGGCTCCTCATATACCCGCCGTACGCGGACCTTCCGTCCCGCCATCGCCTGCCCCCCCATTCCGAAGGTTCCCATCCTGGCCAGCGTAACCCTGGCCTCCGCGGGCGCCCGCCGGCCGGGCCGTCATCACGGTTTCTAGCTGCGGTCAGCTTGTACGCGGGCGGCCCGCCTTCGGCCCGGCCCGCGCCACCTCCGGCGCCGGGCAGGATCGGCCCCGACGGCGAGCATGGCCGGCTCAGGGAGGGCAGCGGCGTCAGCTGGCGGTACCAGGACAGCGTCGCCGCGGGCGAGAACCCCCCGGATAGCCTGCAGGCCGCTGGCCATGGCTCGAGCAGTCCCGGGACGCCTCACCGTTCGTTGACCGACGAGAACGCGAACGCCCCCGCAGAGTGATGCTCGCCGGCCAGCTCAGTGCCCCGGAACGGTGCCGAGGACCGCGATATAGCTGCCTGCCTCCAGGCCATGGGCCGGTGCCCGCCTCCAGACCGACGCAGCGTGGGCGCAGGAGCGATGCGGGGACTAGTCGGCCGCGGAGCACGGGAACAGCCTCAGCCAGCTCGCCCGCGCCCGTGCGAGGTTCGTCACGCCGACCGTGAGGAGCTGTTTCCTTGACGCCGAGCCCGTTCGCCGAGCCAGTTCGCCGGGCGCTCACCGGGGGTAAAGGTTCGTGGAGAGGCCGGGAGGCGCCCGTCGAGCGGACCTGAAGGGAAAGTGCAAGGTCCGGATGACACCATCGGGACGGTGCCGCCAGTGCTGGCGGGACACGGCCTGCGAGCTGCCGGCGGCAGGCGAGGAAGGAGTCTGGCATGACCGACCCACTGGCGGCGCTGACCCAGGCGGGCGTGTCGATCTGGCTGGACGACCTGAGCCGCGACCGGCTGACCTCGGGCAGCCTGGCTGACCTGGCTGGCGCGCGATCACGTCGCCGGGGTGACGACGAACCCGACAATCTTCGCCAGGGCGATCGCTGAGAGCGGCGCGTATGAGGCGCAGCTGCGTGACCTGGCGGCCCGCGGCGTCGCGGCGGGCGAGGGGCTGCGGGCGCTGACCACGTTTGACGTGCGCTGGGCGTGCGATGTCCTCCGCCCGGTCTACGACGCGACGGGAGGCGTGGACGGGCGGGTGTCGATCGAGGTCGACCCGCGGCTCGCCCACGACACCGGGGCCACCATCGCCGAGGCGCGGGCACTGTGGTGGGCTGTGGACCGGCCGAACCTGTTCATCAAGATTCCGGCGGCCCGGCAGGGCCTGCCGGCGATCGCCGCCTGCCTGGCCGAGGCGATCAGCATCAACGTCACGCTGATCTTCTCGCTGGCTCGCTACGACGGAGTCATGGATGCGTTCCTCGACGGGATGGAACAGGCCAGGAACGCCGGCCATGACCTGGCCCCGATCGGGTCGGTGGCCTCGTTCTTCGTATCCCGGGTGGACACCGAGGTCGACGCGCGGCTCGACAAGATCGGGACACCGGCAGCAGCGGCGCTGCGCGGCCGGGCCGCCATCGCGAACGCGCGGCTGGCCTACCAGCAGTACGAGCAGAGGTTCTCCTCGCCGCGGTGGAAGGCCCTGCAGGCGGCGGGAGCCCGGCCGCAGCGGCCGCTGTGGGCCTCCACGTCGGTCAAGGACCCGGCCTACCCCGACACCCGCTACGTGACCGAGCCTTGTCGCCCCCGGCGTGGTCAACACCATGCCCGAGGCCACCCTGCGGCTGGTCGCCGACCACGGCCAGGTGCCCGCCGACTCGGTACACGGCCACTACGACCAGTCAAATGCGGTGCTCGGCCAGCTGCGCGAGCTCGGCATCGACTACGACGACGTCGTCCAGGCCCTCGAAGACGACGGCGTGGCCAAGTTCGACGCCAGCTGGGACCAGCTCGGCGAGCGGCTGGCCTCGACCCTGCGAAGCCTGTCCGCCAGCCGGTAGCAAGGAGGCTGCGGTGAGCATGCTGCATGACCTGGTCAGGCGGGTCGAGCGGATCGAGGCGCTTGACCGGCTGGCCAGGCCCCTGATCAGGGTGATCAGCCCCGCGGTGCGACCGCGGGCCATCCGCAACCTGCTCAGCGGCACCTGCGTGGGGCATCCGCTGCACCCGATGCTGACTGACCTGCCGATCGGCGCGTGGAGCATGTCCGCGGTGCTGGACGCCGCCGGCGGGCCCGCCGCCGAGCCCGCCGCCGACCTGCTGGTGAAGGTCGGCGTGGCGGCCGCGGTTCCCACGGCGCGTCGGGGCTGAACGACTGGTCTGACACCGAAGGCCGGGAAACCCGGGCCGGGCTGGTCCATGCCATGGCGATGACCACGGCGCTGAGCCTGTACGCGGCGTCCGCCGCGGCGCGGGCCCGGGGCCGCCGCCGCACCGGCAGGGCACTCGGACTGGCCGGGCTCGGAGTGCTGCTGGCTGGCGGTTATCTCGGCGGTCACCTGAGCTTCGTCCATGGCGTGAACGTCAACCGCACCGCATGGCAGGACGGCCCGCAGGATTGGACAGCGGTGCTCACCGACGCCGACCTGGCCGACGGGGACCACCGCAAGGTCGATGCCGCCGGCGTCCCGGTGCTGGTGTACCGCATGGCGGGACGGCTGTGCGCTCTGGCGAGCACCTGCAGCCACATGGGCGGCCCGCTGGAGGAGGGCACGCTCGGCGACGGCCGCGTTACCTGCCCGTGGCACGGCAGCGTCTTCCGGTTTGCCGATGGCGGCATCGTGCGCGGTCCGGCTAGCACGCCTCAGCCTCGTTACGAGGCGCAGATCCGGGACGGCCAGATAGAGGTCCGTGTCTCGCGATGATGTCCGCCGCTGGGGCGGGCTGCGCATGGCGGTCGACAGGGCCGTGACAGCCCGCCAGACGGTCCGGCTCTGACGGAGCTACCCGAGGTCGAGACGCTCCGCCGGTACCTGAGCACGGCCGTCACCGGCCGCTCCGTCGTCTCGGTCGATGTCCTGGACGGCCGGATCTTCGCCGCGCCAGGAGCGGTGATCGACGACGAACTCGCGGGTCACCGGATCGACCGGGTTGCCCGCCGGGGCAAGGTCCTCATCCTGTTCCTGCAGGACTCCGGCTGCCTGCTGATACACCCGAGGATGACCGGGCAGCTGGTGGTAACCGTCGCGGGGGTGACCGTGCTGGCCGGCGGGCATCCCACTCCGAGCCTGCTGCAGCCGATGCCCGGGCCGACGGCCCGCGTCATTCTGCGCTCGACGACGCGGCCATCCTCTATTACAACGACTCGCGACGGTTCGGCTGGATCCGCCTGGCCAGTGGCCGGCCTGACGCGGACGACCAGTTTCTGCGCAGCCTCGGGCCAGAGCCGCTGACTGGCGCCTTCACGGTAGCTGTCCTGCGGCAGGGTCTGACCCGACATGCGCTGGCGCCGGTTAAGGCCGTGCTGCTCAAACAGGCTGTTGTCGCGGCATCGGCAACGTCTACGCCGACGAGTGCCTGCATCACGCGCGCATCTATCCCGGCCGGCGGGGAGGCGACGTGAGCCAGCGCGAGCCTCACCGCCTGCACGCCGCGATCCAGTGCGTCCTGCGCGGGGCGATCGCGACTGGCGGCACGAGCTTCGCCGGCTACATCAACGACTTCCGCGGCCGGGCAGGCTACCTCGATCACGCGGAGGTATTCCGGCGGCAGGGCCAGCCCTGCCCCGTGTGCGGCACCATCATCATCCGCACGAAGGTCGCGGGCCGCGGGACGAACTTCTGCCCGCACTGCCAGCAGCCGTAACCGGCCGATAGCTCGGCGGTTCCCCGGCAGGGCGCGGCGACCCTCCCGCGGCGGAACCGCTGTGAGCCCAGCCGGCGGACCGCCGACAACGCCGCGCGTGAACGTGGGGTACGGGTAGATGACCTCCGTCAGGAGGGCCATCCCGCGGATGTCCAGCTAATGGGCCTCTACTCATGAAAGGGCCGCGAGGCTGACGCCACCATAGTCATACTCCGCGGCAACGACTACTTCGGGCACGAAGCCGAGCCCATGGCGAACGGCTCGAAGCTGCTATACGTCGTTCTGACCCGGGCGAGGCGCAAGACCGTCGTACTCACGCTCGGATCGACACTGCCATCGCTAATCTATCCGGTCGCCCTCCTCGCGGAAGGCGTAAACGGCTCGAGCTCCAGCTAGTACGAACCAGGCTCGGGAGCGGCTTCGGCGCGGAGTGCGGCGACCCACTGGTGCCGCAGCCGGGAGTTCCATGAACGGCTGCCGCCGTCGCCTGCGCCGAGCAGGTCCACGGCGCCGGCCTGAAGAAGAGTTATTCCTCAATGGCCCCGCCCACCGTGCGCAGATGCTCGCGAAAGGTCAGGGAGGGCCAGCCGATCGGGCCTAGCTGCACGCTGCTCTCATGGCGCAGTTTCGGGGAGGGCGCACTGCAGGCCGCCAATATCGTCGGCCTGCGCCAGCGCGCGCCGCGGCCGACCTGATCATCACAGGCGACGGTCGGCGCGACTCGACGCCCTCGTTAGGCAAGGTGGTCGGCGCGATGCCTGCTGGTAACAAGCATGAAACGTTCGCATCAGACCTTGACCCGCTTTCTGAAACAAGAGTACCGTCACGACAACCTTGAACCACTAAAGCAGCACAGGTCGCGCATGCGATGGAATAGGCGGTGGCGCTCATGTCAGCAAGCGACCTGCTGCTCCGCGGCGGCAGGGTCTTTGGTCGCGATGGCGTCCTGCGTCCGATGGACGTCCTGATCCAGGACGACACGATCCTTTCCGTAGGCCCGCATCTCGAAGCCCCGCAGGCTGCCCGAGTAGTCGACCTGGCAGGACGTCCGGTCTTGCCCGGCCTCATCGATGCCCACACGCACCTGACTCACGGCTATCCAACCTCAGTAGAGGACCGGGAAGCAGCGCAGGGCGTTCGGGCACCATTTCAGGCACTCCGCGCTCTGCGAACCGGAATCACAACAGTCCGCGAGCTAGGTAGCTACCGACAGGTCGACATAGCGCTGCGAGATGCGATCCGGGCTGGACGTGTTCTCGGCCCGCGGATGCTATGCGCTGGCAGTTACCTGACGATCACCGGCGGGCACGGGCACCCTAAGGGCAGGGCGGCCGACGGCCCAGCGGAGGTGCGCCGTGCTGTCCGCGAGCAATTCCTGGCGGGCGCAGATCTGATCAAGGTGATGTGCAGCGGGGGAGCTGCGCGCTCCGATGAGTCAGCGGACGCGAGCCAGTTCACCCAGGAAGAGATCAGCGCGATTGTCGACGAGGCCGCGCTGGCCGGGCGCCGGGTAGCTGCCCATGCTCACCCGACCAGGTCGATCAAGTGGGCGCTTCAGGCGGGCGCATACTCCATCGAGCACGGGACATTCCTCGACGACGAGTGCTGCGACCTCATGGCTGAGCGGGGCGCATTCCTGGTCCCAACGCTCAACGTGTACAAGACGATCGCCCTCAGCGATCAATGGCCGCATCTGCGCGAGCGCGCGGCTTCGCTGCTGGAGCACAAGACCAGGACATTCCGGCGGGCCGCCGAACGGGGCGTGGCCTGGGCAGTTGGCTCGGACACCAGCATGTTCCTGCCGATCGAGGACTACGGCGAGGAGCTGGCAGCAATCCGCGATGCCCTTGAGATCGAGCCCAGTGAAGCTATCCGTGCGGCTACGAAGGGCAACGCGTCGCTTCTTGGCATCGATCGGATCGGGGAGATCGTTCCCGGCAATTTCGCCGACCTCGTCGTCCTGGCCGAGGGTGACCCTACCCGCGACCTCGCAGCCCTGAAGAACGTGCTCTACACGATCGCGGCGGGCCGCTCATTGACTGGCCGGCAATGGAGAGTGCGTTCGGGCCCGAGCGGTTCGAGCGCAGGGACGGTGACTCCTAATTGGCTCCCAGGGTACTGATCTCCGCTGACATGGAGGGCGCCGTCGGCGCAGCCATGCCCGACGACATGGCGCCCGGCAGCGCGTCGTGGGCCGGACTGAGCAAATGCTGGATCGATGATGTCAACGGGGTCGTCACCGCGCTGCTCGACAGCGGAGCAGACGAGGTCGTCGTCACCGACGCGCACGGCAGCGGCGCGAGCTTGGATCCCGCGCAGGTCGATCCTCGCGCCGCCATCATCCGGGGCGCGCCGCGACGGTTCGGCATGCTCGAGGGCATCGACGGGGGCATCGACGCTGTCGTGTTCCTGGGCTACCACGGCGCGGCTGGCTCAGGTGGCGTGCTAAGCCACGCCTTCATGGCATCTGGGATCCACATGCTCCGTGTCAACGGCCAGATCGCTGGTGAGGGCACGACAAATGCGCATCTCGCTCGATTCTTCGGCGTACCCGTGCTGCTCGTCTCGGGCGACGAGATGGCATGCGAGGAGGCTAGCCGCTACGCGCCGCATGCGGCACTAGTGCGGACGAAGCAAGCCCAGGCCCGTTTCACTGCACGGCTGCGGCCAGCAGCCGCGGTTCGCGAGGAACTTGCCGTGGCCGTCGAGACGGCGATGGCGCGACTGGCCGATGGCTCGCTTGCCGTCCAAGCTCATGACCAGGAGCTGTGCGCTGAGATCGAGTTCAGCACGGAGAACTGCGCGCTGGCTGCCACTGCAATCCCCGGTGTGCAGGCAGTTGGCCTGCGATCGGTCTCCTACACCTCAAGCAACGTGCCGCAGTGGTACCGCTGCCTTGGCGCCATATGGACTCTGGCTCGCTCGGCCCAGGGGGCGGTGTATGGCTGACGACGTGTCGGCGCTGGCCGGCGGCGGCGAGCCGGGACTGCCGCCACTGGTGACCCTTGCCTCGATCGAGGCTGCAGCGGCGGGACTGCCGGATGAATTCCGGAACACGGCGATAATCCGCTGGACCGACGATGCCTGGCTCAAGCTGGAGAGCATCCAGCCCACTGGATCGTTCAAGATCCGGGGCGCGTGGACCAAGCTCAGCCGCATCCCGGAAGAGGCCAGGGGGAGCGGCGTCATCGCTTACTCCAGCGGCAACCACGGCATCGCTGTCGCGCATGCGGCCCGCCTGTGCGGGATCGAGGCGACGATCGTCGTCCCGGCCGACGCGCCAGGGCCCAAGACAGGCGCCATCATTCTGCAGGGAGCGACGATAATCCCGTGCGCCGGGGGAAGCGAGGATCGCCGGCTGCTGGCCGAGGAGATCGCCCAAGAGACAGGGCAGGTTCTGGTCCCGCCGTACAACGACCAGGACGTAATCGCCGGTCAGGGCACCATCGGCCTGGAACTACTCGAGCAGCTCCCCCACGTGTCCTCGGTTGTCGTCCCGGTCGGCGGCGGAGGGCTGATCAGCGGTATCGCTGTCGCCGTCAAGGCGATCAGGCCATCGGTCCGGGTCATAGGCGTCGAGCCGGAGCTCGCCGGTGATGCTCGCGAGGCGCTGGCGACGCGCAGCCCGGTGCAGTGGGCCGCCGAGGAGGTGGGTCAGACCATCGCTGACGGGGTGCGGACTCAGGCCCTCGGGACGCTGAACTTCGCGCACGTCGTTAGCCTCGTCGACGAAATCGTGACGGTCAGCGATGACGACATTCTTGATGCCGCCGTAGCGCTCGTCCGTGCCCGCCACATCATCGCCGAACCGGCAGGAGCCGTCGCGCTCGCGGCGATCCGGAATGGCAGCGTCCCGCCCGCGGGGGCCGCGGTCATCATCTCGGGCGGCAACGCCAGCATCGAGATCCTCGAGCGCATGCTGCAACAACTCGCCGAATTCGAGACGCCAGTTCCCGTCAGCGCCGAGCAGGGCGTTCGCTGCTCAGGCGCGGTAAGCACCAGCGCATGAGAGCTCCACGACAGCACTCAAGCGCATCAGCCCTCGGCACAACCGTGGCACCAGGAACGCCACAGAAGGGCATGGAAATGCTACGAAGCACATCGACGGCCAGGCACGACCGTCACGAGAGCAAGGCCCGGCTAACAGATTCCCGGTCTCGGGTGCCGTCCGCACACCGGCAACGTCGCCGCCGCAGGGCGTGGCAGACGGCGACGCTGGTGGCGGGCCTGGGCCTGCTCGCTGCGGCCTGCAGCTCTGGTACCGGCCCGTCTAGCACCGCGAAGGGAGCCGTCACGAAGGGCACGGCTACATTCGCCCTGGCGCCAGGTTTCCACCCGAACTACATCATGCCCGTCGAGCCGGGGGCCTATAACAATGTTCAGAACTTCAACCAGTTCCAGTTCCTGCTGTACCGGCCGCTCTACTGGCCGGGGATCAACGGGACATCGGCGACGAACTACAATCTCAGCCTTGGCGACCCGGTTGCATTCTCGAACAACAACACAGTGGCGACGGTCCGGCTCAAGAACTACAAGTGGTCCGACGGGACGCCCGTCACAAGCCGTGACGTCGCGTTCTTCTTCAACCTCGTCAAGTACAACAAGCAGCAATATGGCTCATATACGCCGGGCGAGTTTCCTGACGACGTGACCAGCGTGACAACGCCGGACGCGCACACGGTGGTATTCCATCTCAACCGCTCGTATAACCCCGAGTGGATCGCCGGCAACGACATGTTCCTCATTCAACCGATGCCGCAGCACGTCTGGGACAAGACATCAGTGAGCGGCAAGGTCGGCAACTACGACGAGACGCCAGCGGGTGCGGTCGCCGTCTACAACTTCCTCACGGCGCAGTCTAAGAACGAGGCAACCTACGCCACGAACCCCTTGTGGCAGGTTGTCGACGGCCCGTGGAAGATGCAGACGTTCAGTCCGAGCGGACCCGTGACCTTCAGCCGGAACCCGCTGTACTCCGGGCCGTCGAACCCGAGCATCACGAAGTTCGTCGAACTTCCCTTCACCACCGACGCGGCCGAGACCGATGTGCTGCGCGCAGGCAACAGCATTAACTACGGCTACATCGCCCAATCGGAGGTGCCATCAGCGGCCACCATAGAGTCGCAGGGCTACACGATCGCAGGCTGGCCCCAATACCAGTTCGCCTACATTCTGCTGAACCTCAACACCTCTGATCTTGCGACGCGGTCGGAATTCGGACAGCTGTATGTGCGGCAGGCATTGCAGGAACTCGTCGACGAGCAGGCCGACATCAAGGTGTTCTTCCACGGCTACGGCACCCCGACATACGGCCCGGTTCCATATCTCAGCTCGTATGCATCGCCCCTCGACAAGACCGGTGCATACCCGTTCAGCATCAGCGGCGCGGTGACCTTGCTGAAGCAGCACGGCTGGAAGGTCGTTCCCCGCGGATCATCCACGTGCACAGCGCCGGGAACTGGTGCTAACCAGTGCGGCGCCGGCATACCGGCAGGCGCGACACTGTCGCTCAAGCTGAGCTACTACTCGGGCGACCTGTCGATCGCGGAAACCGAGCAGGCGCTGAAGTCGAATGCCAGCGCCGCCGGCATCAACATCGGACTCTCCTCGACAACGTCGGGCAACGTGCTGTCCGCGACCGTGCCGTGCAAGCCAAGCCAGTCCGTGTGCGGGTGGCAGATGGCGACCTACGGCGGCTGGACGCCGTTTACTGACCCCGTGGTCAGCGCCCTGTTCGAGCCCGGCGTCCTAGATGCCGCAAGCTACAACGACCCAACAGACAACGCCAACATCAACGCGGCGATCTACGGCGGCGGCGGCGCGGACATCGTCACCAAGTACGAGGACTACCTGGCGAGGCAGGTGCCCGTACTCTGGCAGCCGGATCCCGACTATCAGGTCTCAGCGGTCAGCACCAAGCTGCACGGCGCGATTCCGCAGGATCCGACCCTGGCCATCAGCCCAGAGCAGTGGTACCTGACTAAGTGACCCGCTGTGGTCACCCGCTCCCGTCGCGGGGAGCGGGTGACCATGGCCGCCGGGCGCGCGTCGCACCGTGACACGCGCGTTTGCCGGGGACGGTTGGAGGAGCCGAATTGACGAAGTTGCTCGACATCGAAGGGCTGCGCACGCATATCCGCATGCGGCACTCCACGGTCGAGGCAGTCGACGGGATCTCGCTGACAATCGGTCAGGGCGAGACCGTCGGCCTCGTCGGCGAGTCGGGCTGTGGCAAGTCTCTGACCGCTCTGTCGGTGATGCGACTGCTGCCTCCCGGCGGCAGCATCGTGGGCGGAAGCATCAAACTCGCCGGCCGGGAACTCACGACCCTGCCCGAATCCGAAATGCGCCGGGTCAGGGGCAACGAGGTGGGGATGATCTTCCAGGACCCCATGACCTCCCTGGACCCCACTATGACGATCGGTGACCAGATCGCGGAGCCGGTGCGGACACACAGGAAAGCATCCAGAAAGGAGGCACTCGACCGCGCGGCGGAAGTCCTCAGCATGGTTGGAATGCCCAAGCCCCGTGAGCGGCTGCAGGCCTACCCGCACCAGTTGTCGGGCGGCTTGCGGCAACGGGTAATGATCGCCATGGCGCTAGCCTGCGAGCCGAAGCTGATCATTGCCGACGAGCCCACGACTGCCCTCGATGTGACGATCCAGGCCCAGATCCTGGCGCTCCTTGACGACCTGAAAGAGCGCCTCGGCATGGGCATGCTGTTGATCACGCACGACCTGGGAGTCATCGCCGGCCGGGCAAGCCGCGTAATGGTCATGTACGCCGGCCGCATCGTCGAGTCATCGGACGCCCCGACACTGTTCCGGGACATGCGACACCCCTATACCGAAGCCCTGCTGGAGTCCATACCCGACATCAGAGCGAATCGCGGCGGCGTGCTCTACAGCATCCCGGGGCTTCCGCCGGACCTTTCGAACGCTCCGGCAGGCTGCAGGTTCTCCCCGCGATGCCGCTACGCACAGGACCGCTGCCACCAGGACGACCCGCAGCTGGAGCGCGAGAGCGCCGATCACGCCTACGCCTGCTTTTTCCCGGTCCGCCGCCAGCCCAGGCCCGAGACACCCCACAACGTGGCCGCCGACGACAGCCCGCGCGCGACGGCGAGTGCGCCCGAGACAACCGAGGCGGTCTCCGGCCCGGCGGTCCGCCTGGCCGCGAGAACGCTGAATGTCGCCGATCCCCGCGCCGCACAGGACACCGTCACGGAACCCTTGCTGGTCATTGATCACATCATCAAGGAATACCCGATCACCAGAGGCATCCTGCAGCGCCGCGTCGGGTCAGTGAAGGCGCTGACGGACGTGTCACTCCAGATCCGCCGCGGCGAGACGTTCGGGCTCGTCGGAGAGTCCGGCTGCGGCAAGACGACGCTCGCCCGCCTGATTACCGCGCTCGAAACACCGGACTCGGGCTCGATCGTCTTCGACGGCACAGAGATCACCACGCTGCGCGGTGCGGCACTGCGGCGGCGGCGCCGGGAATTCCAGCTCATATTCCAGGACCCGTACGCCTCCCTCGATCCGCGCATGCGGGTGACGTCCATTCTCCGCGAGCCACTGGCGGCGAGCCGGATCGGGACTCGAGCGGACCAGCACAGCCGCATCCGGCAAATTCTGGCTGAGGTAGGCCTACCCGTCCGTGCGCTGGCCCAGTATCCGCACGAGTTTTCCGGCGGCCAGCGCCAGCGGATCGGCCTGGCCAGGGCGCTCACGGTGGAGCCGAGGCTCGTCGTCGCGGACGAGCCGGTCTCAGCGCTGGACGTGTCCATCCGGTCTCAGGTGCTCAACCTGATGCAGCGACTCCAGGCTGAGCGAGATCTCACCTACGTCGTCATCTCGCACGACCTGTCGGTAGTTCGGTATCTGGCCGATCGCGTCGGCGTCATGTACCTCGGCAAGCTGGTGGAGGTCGGTCCCGTCGGACAGGTGTACGAGCATCCGGCGCATCCCTACACGGCGGGCCTGCTGGACGCGATCCCTATCCCTGATCCGGCCAGCACACGCGGCAAGCGCCCGGCCGTGGAAGGCGAGCTGCCGTCCGCGGCCGATCCGCCGTCAGGTTGCCGCTTCCGCACGCGGTGCCCCAGGGGCGACGACATATGCGCTGAGGTCGAGCCGGTGATGAGACCCTTCGGCGTGCCCGGACACACCGCCGCCTGTCACTTCCCGCTGGAAAGCCCGCTGGAAATCACTAGCGGCATCACGATCTCCCCCGCGCCCGCGGGCCGCACGGAAAATCTGCTGCCGAACGCAACTCACGGAACGACGGCCTAGGCAGTTCCAGGACTGATACGAGGACCGGTAATGATTCCCTATATCGCCCGCCGCATCGTCCAGGCAGTTTTCGTGGTACTGGGCGTGACGATCATCGTGTTCATAATCCTGCACCTGCTGCCGGGAGGCCCGGCGCGGGCGCTGCTCGGCCCCCGCGCCACCGACCAGCAGGTCCAGGAGTTCAACATCCAGAACGGGTACGACAGGTCTGTCTGGGTCCAGTACGCAACGTACATCGGCCATCTGCTCAGGGGCAATCTCGGATTTTCATTCCATTACAACCAGACCGTCAATTCCCTGCTGTCCCAGGACCTGCCGAAAAGCGCTCTGCTCGTCGGATTGAGTTACCTGGTTTCGGTGACCGTAGCCATCCCTCTCGGGATTCTGCAGGCTGTCCGGCGCAACAAGCCCGTGGACTACGCGCTGACAGGGGCATCGTTTGTCGGCTATTCGATGCCGGTCTTCTGGCTCGGCATCCTGCTGGTCCTGCTCTTCGCGGTCCGCCTGCACCTGCTGCCACCTGAAGGCCCGCAGGGAGCCACCCTCGCGGCAGTGCTCAGCCAGCCCGCGGGCCTGGTGCTCCCCGTCGCCACGCTGTCGATTGTCACCATTGCGCAGTTCAGCCGGTTCATGAGGTCCTCGGCTATAGAGAATCTCGTGCAGGACTACATCCGGACTGCTCGCAGCAACGGCCTGTCGGCCAGAGCCGTGCTGTTCCGCCACCTGCTGCGCAACTCGCTGCTGCCGATCATCACCCTGATCGGCCTGAGCCTGCCGGCCACATTGTCGGGCGCCGTGATCACGGAGTCGGTGTTCAACTACCCGGGGATGGGACTGCTGTTCTGGACGTCCGCAACCGTCCGGGACTATCCGGTGATGCTCGGCTTCACGGTGGTCATCGGGATCGCGACGGTGGCGGGCTCGCTGCTGGCGGACGTGCTCTACGCAGTCGCGGATCCGCGCGTGCGCTATGCGTGAACGATCAGAGACACGAGAGTCGAGAGGTCAGGTCCGATGGCGCTAGCCAGGGAGTCAGATGCGCGGCAGCCAGTGGCGGACGCCCAGATTTCTGGCGACATCCGCGCGCACAGCGTGTGGGGGCTGATCTGGCGCGTCTTCCTCCAGCACCGCCTGGCCGTGGTCGGCCTCGGCATCATCGGGTTCATGATCCTTTTCTGCTTCGCCGGCCCGCTGATCTACCACAGCAACCAGGTGCAGATAAACGTCCTGCAGGCGACCCAGCCGCCGAGCGGCAAGCACTTGCTCGGTACGGATAACGTGGGGTACGACGTTCTCGGCCGGCTGATGCTGGGCGGCCAGTCCTCGCTCGAGGTCGGCCTCGCTGCGGCAGTCCTGGCAAGCGTCTTTGGCACGGCCTGGGGCGCAGTTGCCGGATACGCTGGCGGCTGGCTGGATGCCGTCATGATGCGAGTCGTCGACTCGATACTCGCGATTCCTTACCTTCTTGTGGTCCTTATCCTGGCTACCATATTTACGCCCACGGTGCCGGTCCTTATCGTCGTTATCGCGCTGGTGTCCTGGCTGGCTACCGCGAGGCTGGTTCGCGGCGAAACGCTGTCGCTGAAGGTGCGAGACTACGTGCTCGCGGCAAAGGTAGCTGGTGTCCGGAACCGCTGGATTATCTTCCGGCACGTTATACCGAACGGCATCGGCACGATCGTGGTCGCCACGACGTTCTCGGTTGCCGACTCGATCCTGCTTCTGGCAGCCCTCAGCTATCTCGGACTGGGGCCGCCCCCGCCCGCTGCCAACTGGGGCGGGATGCTCAGCGACGGGCTCAATTTCGTCTATGACGGATACTGGTGGCTGGTTTACCCCGCCGGCCTGGCGATCGTGCTGACCGTCGTTGCCTTCAACTTCATTGGTGACGCACTCCGGGATTCCCTTGAAGTCCGGCTCCAGCAACGATGACAGCGCTATCCGCGCGTGCATGAAGACCTGGGAATGTGTTTCGTATGCAGTGCAGTGACATCTACGGGTTCAGCCAGATCGCCGAGGCGGCTATCTCCCCGAGGGGAGATGCGGTGGCATTCGTGCGACGAATCGCCGACCGCGGGCTAGACAGCTATGACTGCGAGCTGCGCATCGCCCAGGTCCCCGGCGTGTCCGGATCCGAGGGCTGCCGATCCGCCGGCAAAGGCTTGCACAGCCCAGCCTGGGCGCCTGATGAGGCCAGCGTCGCCGCCGTGGAACGCCGACCCGGCGAAGTCACCGACTCCCTGGTCATCGTGTCAGCCGTCGAGGGCACGAGCCGCCGGCTCGTATCCGGGGTGGTCGGGCTCGCCAGCATGGCATGGTCTCCTGATGGCGCCGAGGTGGGATTCCTGGCTGTTTCCTCAGGCGCTGACCTCACCGTCGCCGACCGGTCCGGGGAACTGAACGCCGCCAGCGGCGCTACCGTCGTCCGGGATTTCTCGGCCGGGATTGACGGGCTGGGCATCGCCGGATGGTGGCGCCGGCACCTCTTCACGGTTAACCGCGATACCGGTAACGTCCGGCAGCTGACAGATGGTGACTTCTGGATTGAAGACTTCTGCTACTCGCCGTCGTCTGGGCTGATCGCGCTGTGCGGCAGCGAGCCGTGGTCCGGATCGATTCCTCGCCAGCCGGGGGCAGTCCGCCCATCACGGGTGTGGCTCATGGCCTACGGCGGAGGACCCATGCGCCCGCTCGAAATCGGGGACGTCAGCGCTCGCTCGCTGCTATTCGCCGGGGACAATCACGTGGTCCTCATCGGCGGGCCACAGCAACGTGCCGACCTGCAAGGGCTGTATGCCGTGCCAGTCGCCGGCGGGCCGGTGCGACGTCTGGCGGGCCGGCTAGACCGCGGGCTTGTCACCGGCAGCGCGCGCTTGTCGGGCACCGACCAAGCAGTCGGACACCTGCTCTTCTGCGCTCGCGACGGCGGCTGCGTGCAGCTGTACCGGATTCGGCTGCATGAACCGGCGGACATCCAGACCGTCGCCGGCACGGCAGTCGAGTCCATTAGCGCGCCTAGCGCAAGCCGCCGAGGAGATCGTGTCGCTTACGTGTCGTCCACAGCAGACGGCTGTGAACGGCTCATCGTTCATGATCTGCGCTCGGGGCAGCGGAGCGTGCTTGCTGACACCACTCCGCCAGCGGAGGTCCTGCCGATCACCCGCGAGGAATTCACTGCGCGCGACGGCCTCACGCTGGAGGGCTGGCTGATCCGCCGCAACGCTTCCGGCAGCACTCCGCTGCTGGTCGACGTCCATGGCGGATCCTTCAGCGGCGCCTGGTCACCGATCGTCCGGCCCTCCCGGCTGTACCAGCAGGAACTAGCCGGAAACGGTTGGACAGTGCTTCTCCTCAATGCCCGTGGCAGCGACGGCTACGGGTCGGAGTTCGCCCGGGCAGCCATCGGGGCATGGGGCGAGGCTGATGCTCCCGACATCCACGACGCCATCGACGAGCTGATCCGGCGCAAGCTCGTAGATCCAGCCCAGCTGGCGGTGACCGGCTACAGCTACGGCGGCTTCATGAGCAACTGGCTCACGGCCACGAGCGACCGCTTCTCCGCCGCTGTGTCGGGCGGCTCCATCTGCGACTTCGTCAGTCTCTTCGGGACTTCCGATATGGGGTGGGCAATGGCGGAGTACGACATCGGAGTGGAGCCGCGCCTGGACCCGCTGGGTGCCCTCAGGCGTTCACCTGCAGGGCTGGGCCGTCCGGTACGGACGCCTACCCTGCTACTCCACGGTGAGGCAGATCTGCGGTGCCCGATCTCCCAGGCGGAGGAATGGCTCGGACTGCTACTCGCCGCCGGATGCGACGCGCAACTCGTGCGTTACCCCGCGGCGAGTCACGGCTTCCTCACGGACGGACCGCCGTCGCTGGCCGCGGATTACGGCAACCGGCTGGTGCGCTGGATCACTGATCACGTCGAGCGGGACTCTCAGAGCCCAGCTCCGGCACGAGGCTACGCTCAGCTGGCCGGGCGGTCATGATCACCCTCCGCTGAGGTAACGCGGGTGCCCGCATCCTAGAACGCCTCGACCCCGAAGGGAGCCTCCGTGGGAACCCGCAGTCGCGCAGACGCGAATGTCCACTCACCCGCGCTCGACGTCCCCATGCAGAGCGTGCCTCGAGCAGCGGCTGCCGTAAACGGGTCGCCGAGTCTGCCGCCTCTCGTACGCCTCAGCGCCGCTAAGCTCACCAGCGTCGAAGCAAAGCTCGCGGCGGTGCTAACCCGGGGGTATCCAGAGGCCGGCCTGCTGACCGCGCGCAGCATGGCGGCCGCAGCTGGTACGAGTCCCGCCAGCGTCACTCGCTTTGCCCGGAAGCTCGGCTACGTCGACTTCGCTGAGCTGCAGGCGGAACTGGCCGTGGAACTGCGCTCGCGCCTCAATTCGCCGCCCAAGAGGCTCAGCGTCGACGTTCAGGGTCGGCGCAGGACTGCCGGGACCTTGCTGCGTGACGTGATAGCACGAGACCGAGAGAACCTTGACGCGACAGTCAGCATGGTGGACGAGAGCCAGCTTGATACGGTCGCGCGCCGGCTGGCTCACGACGGCAAGTCCGTCATCTATGTCACTGGCTCGAAGAAGGGCGGGATCGTGGCCCGCTACTTCGCGATGCAGCTGGCCCAGCTCCGGCGCGGCGTCAGAATTCTGGAGCTCAGCGAGCAACTAGCCGACCAGATCCTCGACATAACAGCTGACGACATGCTTGTCCTCTTCGAACCCCGCCGGGCGACGGCGGCACTTATCCGGCTGCTCACCGAAGCACGATCTGCCGGCGCGGGGGTAGTGGCATTCACCGATGAGTATCCGCCGCGGATTATCGCCGAGTCTGACTTCTTGTTCCGGACCAAGGTTGACGCGATCAGCGTCTTCGACTCGTACGCCGGGATGTTCGCGCTGTGTGACGCGATTCTGGCCGCGATCGTCCATCACTCACCGAAAGCGGTGCGGACGCGGGCCGACCGGCTCGAGACCCTCAACGCCAATCTGTCGACGTGGCACCAGTAGGTCATTGGTGGTGGTGATGCGAAGTGCTCGATGGCGGATCATCCGAGCAACCGACGGGCAGCATTCTCGATATCGGTCTCGGACAGCAGGACGTGAGCGGCAGCGTCGCCGAGCGGGATAAAGCTGTCCGCCGAGGTGACCCTGGCTACAGTTCCCCGGAATCCGCCGTCGACGAGCGCCGCGATCACACCCTCGGATACGCCGCCGGACTCGCGCGTCTCGTCCACGACCAGGACACGGCCGGTCGCGGCGGCTTCGGCCAGGAGTTGGGTTGTCGGGAGCGGTGCGAGCCACCGAAGGTCAAAGACCCGGACCCCGGCGCCCACGTCGGCCAGCCTGCGTGCGACCCGCAGCGACATACGAAGCCCGTTCCCGAATGTTACGAAGGTGAGATCGGATCCGCTGCCGTACCTACGGCCCTGGCCAACTGGCACGTGCACGTCTGCCCAGGACTCCGGGCCGTAATAGGGCGCAAGCCAGCCGCGATCCCCGCGCTGGTAAAGATCGCGGGTGTGGTACAGCGCTATCGGCTCCAGGAAGACACTGACTGTGCCGTCGACGCTCGCGGCTGCCAGGCAGGTCCGCAGCATCGGAGCTGCATCGCCGGCGTGCGCTGGCACGGCTATGACCAGACCCGGAATGTCACGCAGCACGGCGACGGAGTTGTCATTGTGGAAGTGCCCACCGAACCCCTTCTGGTAGCCCAGCCCAGCGACACGAACGACCATGGGATTGCGGTATTGCCCGGTGGAGAAAAACTGCAGGCTGGCTGCCTCGCCGCGCAACTGATCTTCGGCGTTGTGCAGGTAGGCGAGGTACTGGATCTCCGGCACCGGAAGCAGGCCGGAGACACCTGCGCCGAGCGCGAGCCCAAGGATCGCCTGCTCATCCAGCACGGTGTCAAAGACTCGCCCCGCGCCGAACCGCCGGATCAGGCCCCGGGTCACCCCGTAAACACCGCCTTTGCGACCCACATCCTCACCGAACACCATCATTTCCGGGTAGGCAGCAAGGGCATCGCCTAGGCCTCGGTTAATGGTGTCGGCGAGAGTGAGCGGCGCTGACGCCTCTGGCAGGTGCCCGCCGAAGGCGGCCTCACGCGCCGGCTGCTGGCCGGCGGTGGCCGCGCGAATCCCGACCTTGCCCGGATGGCGCGGAGCGAGCGGGGCGACAACCTCGACGAGGCTCGAAAGACGCCGGTGCGTAATCGCGTCGTCCGCGAGCATCCGGATCCGGGCGCGCAGCGCCTCGTAGCGGCCGATAACCTGCTCGGGTGTGAGCAGGCCGGCCAGCACGAGAAGGCGCGCTGTGGCAAGAAGCGGGTCTTCAGCGCAGTCCGCCAACATCTCAGCCTGGCTGCGATAGCTGATCTCAGCGTCGCTGCCCGCGTGGCCGAGGAAGCGCACGACTTTGAGATGCACGAACGCTGGCGAGCGGGTGGCACGCACGTAGTCGGCTGCCTCCAAGACGACGTCATAGCAAGTCGCTGGGTCACTTCCATCTGCGGCGAAGAAGCGAAGTGCCGGGCGCCCGGAGTACACGGCGCGAACTCATCTCGCTGGCGTCCGCACGCTGATCCCGAGGCCGTTGTCCTCGCAGACCAGCAGCAGCGGCATCGGCAAGCTCTGGTAGGCCGTCCGGCAGGCGGCGTTGATCGCGCCGGTGGCCGTTGAGTGGCTAGCCGAGGCGTCGCCGAAGCTCGCGATGGCAATCGCGTCGACTGGCCACTGGGACCGCACGCCGAGCTTGGCGGCTCTGTCGATCGAGAAGGCAACGCCGACGGCTCGCGGCAGGTGCGATGCGATGGTCGATGTTTGCGGGATCACCGCCAGGTCGTGGTTCCCGAATACCTTGTGCCTCCCGCCAGCGATCGGCTCGTCCCTGGCGCCGACAAGCCCGAGCAGCACATCGCGCAGCGGCTCCGATCCTGGCAGCTGAGCGGCGCGGGCAAGGTAGAACGCGCCTGAGCGGTAATGCAACAGGGCCGGGTCGGTCGGCCGCACTGCCGCGCCGACCATCGCGTTGGCTTCGTGGCCAGCCGAGCCGATCGTATAGAAGCCGTTACCTTCGGCGCGCAGGTAACGCGCGGCCAGGTCCAGGTGACGGCTGCCGGCCTGGGCGACGAACAGGTCGATGGCCAGCTGGCCGGTCAGCTTAGTGGCCGTGCTGACCGGCTCGGCGAGTTCTCTCGCACGCTGGCATTCACGGCTCGGGAGCCTGCGTACGGCGTCGATGAACCTACGGTCTAGCGCCTGCTCGGCGGTGGTGTCCGGCATGAGGACTGGTCGCTTTAGGGGGTCAGTCGGGCAGGCGGAAGGATGGGTCGGCCGTTAGTTCGGTCACATCCATCTGCGCCTTCTGGAGCACGCCGGAGTAATCCCAGTTCATCGACTGCCAACGGGTGAACTGGTCGAGCACCCACAAGCCAGACTGGCGCGACCCGTTGCCGGACTTGCCGTTACCCCCGAATGGCAAGTGTGCCTCGGCTCCGGAGGTGGAATTGTTGACGCTGACCATGCCGGCGGAAATCCCACGGCGGAACCGGAACACTTCCGCCGGGTTTTGTGTATAGATCGAGGACGACAGACCGTAGCCGGGCGCGTTGGCGAGGTTGATCGCTTCGTCGAGGTCCTGGTAGCTCATGACGCCGACCAACGGGCCGAAGGTCTCCTCTCGGAACAGGGCATCGTCGACCTGGATGCCGGTCACGATCGTGGGATGGTAGAAGATCCCGGCGTCTGGATCTCCGACGAAGCCTTCGCGGGGATTCTGTGAGGTGATCTGGCCGACGCTTGCAGAGCCGAGCGCCTTGTGGTGCGGCTGGATCCAGCTGAGATACTCCTCGAACCGGCGAGCGAACCGGGCGCTGAGCATCGGTCCGTAGACGACGTCGCCGAACGGGTCGCCAACTGCCGCGTGCCGGGTCTGCTGGTCGAACTTATCCGTGAACTCGGCTCTGAGATCCTCGTGCACGATCACCGTGCCGAGGGAGGTGCAGCGCTGGCCTGCTGTCCCGAAGCCGGAGAACAGGGCGGCTTCTACAGCGAGGTCTATATCGGCGCTCGGCGTGACGATCATCGGGTTCTTGCCGCCTAGCTCCAGGCATGGAGACTGCAGATGCCGTCCGGCCAATTCTCCGATCCGCGCTCCTACGCTGCTCGAGCCGGTAAATCCGATTTTGTCCAGGCAGAGCTCGCTGAGCGCGCGTTCGAGTCCGGCGAATGTCTGCTCGCCGTCGGCGAGCACCAGGTTCAGCACGCCGTCGGGCAGGCCGCCGCCATGCACGATCAAGTCGAAGAGCGCATGAGCGCTCGCCGCGGCGTACTCGGCCGGCTTCCAGACCACGCTGTTACCGCAAAGGAGGGCGGGGATGATGTACCAGGACGGAACCGCCACGGGGAAATTCCCGGCGGTGACGACGCCGACCACGCCAACGGGGTTGCGGAACGTGAAGAGCTGCTTGCCAGGCATCTCGCTGGGAACCGTCTGGCCATAGAGCCTCCGGCCCTCGCCCAGGAAGAAGTCGCAGGTGTCGACGATCTCCCGCACTTCGCCGAGGGCCTCGACGTAAGGCTTTCCTATCTCCTTGGTCACCAGCCTGGCGAGGTTCTCCGAGTTTGCCTCGACCAGCCTGCCAATGTGCGCGACCGCCCGGCCGCGGACTGGCGCAGGGACATCCGACCAGGAACGCTGCGCGATACGTGCGGCGCGTGCCGCAGCTATAAAAGTTTCAGCATCGCCAAGGTCGGCCTCTGCGACGACTTCGCTGGTCCGCGCGGGGTTCACCGAACATAGCCGCCCGCCCGGCGCACCTGGCACCTTGTTCCCTGCTATCACCGACGCGATGCTCCGGCTCATTAAGAGCTTCCTATTCCGTGCTCATGGTCCGTGCTCGCCCGACGGATCAGCCCGGAGGGCCGGGCGGGATGTTGTGGCGACGGTACACGCGTTTCAGAAGTTGAGTCAAGATCTGAAGCGAACGTTTCAGAATTGGCGGCCAGAACGTTCTGGCCAGGGGTAGCGCACCAACCTCGCGATCTGCATGCCGGGTTACGCCACAGGAACATCGTCGATCTTCCTCGGACTGGGCGGCGCCATTCGGCGCTCAAACTCATCGCCGGCTACGCATGGCTGCCTCGTTGAATGTGATCAATCGGGTTGTAGCCAGGAGTCATCGCTTAGAGCCAGCATTGGCGACATTGCGCTCACGGCGTCGGAGATGCAGCACCGCAGAATAGTGGGCCAGCACAACGGGCACGCGGCAAATGCATTGTCCTCGGCAATGAACGGGAGATCTAGCTAGCTCGTGTCCTGCTCGTTCGGCGATCGCTGGCGGAAGAGCACGTTCGAGCTCCGCGTTCTTTAAGGCCCAATACAGCTCGAACGGTACGTCCGGTTCGTCAATGCTGACTCCGACAATGTTCTCGTACTTCTTCGGCCGGTAGCGCAGCGAGCTCACATGCAGGTGCAACTGCCGGATGGTCGCGCCGATACGCCGGCTTCAGGCGAGGTACTCGCGGACGCTCTGCACAAACGGCGCTCCGCACTCGCCGTGCTCGGCGAGCGGCTTTGCCTGGCATCTGGGCGGGTGATCTCAGATGTCGATGATGTGGCTGGTGGCGTTGGCGGTTTGGAGTAGGTGGTGGATGTCGGTGTGGTCGCCGGTGATGACGTCGGCGTGGAGGTCGGCGGCGGTCCGGGCGACGACGGCGTCGGTGATGTCGCGGGTGGCTGCTCGGCCCATGAGTTCGCCGGCGGCGTGGGCTTGCTGTTCGGTCAGGGGGATGATGTCGCATCCGCGCAGCAGGCGGCGGAGCTGGACCTGGTTGGGGGACCGGCTGACCTGAGCGATGACCGGCGCGGGGACGACGGGGATGATCCCGGCTTCTAGGCGGACCCGGTGATCGGCCCAGACCGCGCGGTTGTTGCGGTCGGCGGCCACCAGGACACCGGCGTCATAGACGACCGGGGTCATGCGGTCCGGCGCTGCGTAACCAGGCCCGCGCGGTGTCGCGCGGCGTCGAGTTCCTCTGCGGTCAGGGGGCCGTTGTCGGCTTCCCATTCGGCGACGGCGGCAAGGCCGGACCGGACCCGCAGGGCCCGCCGGGCGGCGGCGGTCATCCAGGCCGAGACGCTGACGCCTTCGGCGGCTGCTGCCTCGACGACCTCGGCGTGCACGTCAGGATCGACGGTGATGGCGAGCTTGGGGGAGGGGTTACCGCGCGGCATGCACCAAACTATACCACCACGGTACGACCGCGAGCTGACCCGCCGTCGTGCGGCTCTTGCGTGGCTCGCTGCGCCGCCTGGGTGGTCGGCAGCCCCCTGGCTGGCGTCGGGCCGCCAGGACGCCCTGCGCTTAGTAGGTGTTGCCTGTGGTGATCTCGGCACGGGTCAGCAGCCGGGGTTGCTGTCAGGCCGCGGAGCCAGGCGGCGTTAAGCGGCCCGCCGGGAGCGTGCCCGGTGCGACGAGCGGACGCAGCACGCGGCGCTTTCATCCCTCGCGAATGCGCCCGCCGAGTTCTCGAATCCTCAGTCAGTCGCTGGGCCCGGCTCTGACCCGCGACCAGGGCGGCCGTCGGGTGCCGAGTGCCTAGGCCGGGAGTGACACCTTGAACTGACGCGTCAGTAGCACGCGCGTGTACGCGAAGGCGCGGCGTCTGCACGCGTGCGGGGGCGCGTCGGTTCGCGCGCGTCTAGTTCGCGCGGTCGCGCGTTATCCGCGCGACCCGCAGACGCTGCCCGATGCGCCGCTCCGGTGGCCGATAGTCCCCCGGGCTTTCCGGCCCGAGGCTCCGCAGTTGGGAGTTTTGCCTGGTAGAACTGGTGGGCGGTACTGGGATTGAACCAGTGACCTCTTCCGTGTCAGGGAAGCGCTCTCCCGCTGAGCTAACCGCCCCCGAGGCGGAAGCGGGAATCGAACCCGCGTACAGGGCTTTGCAGGCCCTTGCCTAAGCCACTCGGCCATTCCGCCACAGGCCGACCCCCGGGGAACCGGGCCGGTACCGAAGAGCCGAGCGTACCGTCGGCACGCGAGACGGCTTCCGGCACCTCCGAGCGGACGACGGGATTCGAACCCGCGACCCTCACCTTGGCAAGGTGATGCGCTACCAGCTGCGCTACGTCCGCTTGCTACCGGGTCCGCGCCGCCAGGGCGACCGACACCAGGTGCGTTCAGAACTGTAGCCGATCCTGCCCGCCGGGCAAACTCGCATACCCGGATAGGACGCGCTCGAAGCGCCTCGACACGTTGCCGACACGGCGCCCAGAAGCCCTTGTCAGGCCGCATCCGTGCGCTACCGTCAGTGACGTGGCTGTCTGGATGAATGGGGATCTCCTCCCCGATGATGAGGCCCGGATCTCGATCTTCGATCACGGGCTCGTGGTGGGGGACGGGGTCTTCGAAACGATCAAGGTCGCTGACGGCCGGCCGTTCGCGCTCACCCGCCACCTGGCCAGGCTCGCGCGATCAGCCGCCGGGCTCGGGATCCCCGCACCCGACCTGGATCAGATCCGAGCCGGCGCGCTCGCCGTGATCGGCGCGTCTCCCTCCGTGCCACTGGCACGGATGCGCATCACTGTCACGGCCGGCATCGGCCCTCTTGGCTCGGAACGGGGTAATTCGGCCATCACCGCCATCGTCGCGCTAGCTGAGCAGCAGTCGCCAGCGGCCTTCGTCGATGTCGCGGCCGTGCCGTGGCCGCGGAACGAGCGCGGGGCCCTGTCCGGCCTCAAGACGACCTCATACGGCGAGAACGTGCGGGCCCTGGCCTACGCGGCCGAGCACGGCGGCAGCGAGGCGATCTTCGGGAACACCGCTGGCGACCTGTGCGAGGGGACCGGCACCAATATCTTTGTGGTGCTGGGAGGGCGGCTCATCACGCCGCCGCTGTCGGCGGGCTGCCTGGCCGGAGTAACGCGCGCCTTGGTCCTCGAGTGGTTTGGCGCGGCGGAGGAAACCATACCGCTGGCCGACCTGTCAAATGCTGAAGAAGCATTCCTAACCGGGACAACCAGGGACGTGCAGTCGATCCGGAATGTAAATGGCTTGAAACTGCCGTTGAGTCCTGGACCTATCACCCGCAAAGCCGCTGAAGTATTCGCAATGCGGGCGGGTGAATCGCCCGATCCGTGAAATGGCCACGCCGCGTTTGGCATGGCCATAGTTCACGAGCTATTTGCACTTATGCGCGCCAGAGCAGCTCGTCAAGTTCGCTGTCGACATCGACGTAGTCGCTCTCGTGGCCGGGGGCGATGACCTCGTAGGTGCGGGTCAGGAACGCAGCAGTCGAGGACCGGGGCGCCTCGAAGTGAGCCTCGCCAAACGGGGACGACAGCGCGATGTTCAGCAACTCGCGGCCCTGCTCGTCGGCGGGCCAGACCTGGACATCACCCTCACCAGCAGGGCCTTCAAGACCGACCGCCAGCAGGTCACGGGCAAAAATCCACTCGACAGGCTCGTCGGTGCCGACATGAAACGCCATACGAATCGCATACGGGTCGTCGGCGCTGTAGTAGAGGCTGGCCACCAGGGGGACGGATCCGTGGTCGGGGACCACCAGACTCAAGCCGAGTTCGGCGGACACGGTCACACTGCTGTTCATCATCGGGTCAGACCTTTGCCTTGTCGTGTCCCGGATTGCCGGGCTTCACATATCGCTGCGCGGTTGCCTATCACTTATGACATCGCTGGTTCCGTGGAATTGTTATCGCGGAAGCTTGATTCCGCGAAAGAAGTCGCTCGTAACCTCGGTCACCGATCAACAAACCGGCTACGACCTGGTCAAACGCTTCTCGATGTAAAACACTGTTTTAGACGCCGGAGCTTCCCCGTGAGTAACAAGGAGTTCTTGTGACCTTCGTCTCACGAGGCCCCGGGAAAGCCCGTTACAGCACCCAGGATCTGCCTGCCCGGACGCAGGCGTCGGTATTTTCCGAATTTTACCGGAAAAACGGAAGTGCGCGGCCATGAACAGCGACTCACAAAGCACGCGTGAATTCCATAATAGCTATTTCTGGATTTTATCCCTTTTACACGTATGTGCCGGGCGGCCACGTTTAGCGCGCAGCAGTCACCGAGCGGCGGGGCATGAGCGTGGGACAAAGACCTGCCTGAGCCGGGAGGTCAGTCGTCGCGACAGCATGGCCAGGCCCCGGCACGGGCAGTTGGCAACAGCCCGAGCCAAGGCGGGCATGCGCTACTCTAAGATCGCCCTGCGGCCCGCTAAGCGGCCGCAGCTGCATGGGCGATTGGCTCAGCGGGAGAGCGCCTCGTTCACACCGAGGAGGTCACTGGTTCGATCCCAGTATCGCCCACCACTTACCCGCCGAAGACACGCAGATTCCTGCCGCGGGCGCGGTCAACTGACCGCGTCGTGACCGGCGAGCCGCATCGTGACAGCTGCACGGACAGGCTGTCGACGGTAACGATGGCTGGGTGCCAGGTCGGCCGGCGACGCCGGTAACACATCGATCATCGTCCATGTCTTCGTGCCCGCCAGGACAGACAACGCGGGTGCGGCCGCAGTTCTTCAGCAGCAGAACGCGCTACTGAGCTCGCTCTCTTCCTAGCCTGGCGTGCACGCCAGGCTAGGAAGAGAGCGATCGGGCCGGAGCCACCCGAGGCCAGCCGCGCCTCGGCTGAAAGGTGCGCGGCCGGGCAGACTGCTGGAAACCGCTGCCGCACAAGCATCTCGTTACTCATCGTTTACACGCCTCATGGCTTTTCTAGCTTCCAGCTCGGGTAGTCACGTCACGCTGAGTAACTAGAATGGCACGCCGGGCCGGCAGGTGGACGGGTCCGGCGTGGCACGGGACGGGGGATTGGCGTGCTCGGAGCGGGACAGCCAGGTGATCAGTCGGACGACGAGGGCCCCGAGAACGGCGACAGCTCAGCGAGCAGTTCCGGCCAGCGCAGCACGGCGAAGACCAAGATCACGACGAGGACCAAGTCCGTCACCACAATCAAGCCCACCAGACGTGTCATCCTCATCGCAGTAGTAGCGGCCGCAGTAGCCGCCGCTGGCGTGACCTACGCGGTCAGCCACCACTCCGCGGGCACCGCGCCATCTGCAGCCGCCGTGCAACCTGTGGCCACGGGCCCGCTGCAAGTGCACTCGATCACGCCAGCGAGCCGGGAAACCGGAGTGGATGGCGCGGCTCCGATCGTCGTGACGTTTAACGAACCCGTCGCAGCGAACTCGCCGGAGCCGCAGCTGACTCCCGCTGAGGCGGGCACCTGGAGCACCGAGGGCAACTCGATGGTGTTCACGCCGACGCAGGCGTATCAGCCGTCTGAGCATGTGACCGTGCAGGTCCCGGCGGGCGTGCGGTCCGCGACCGGGCGCCTGCTTGCGGCCGGTGTCACCGAGCAGTTCACAACCGGCACCTACACACAGGCAGGACTTGCTGAACTGCTGGCCCAGCTCGGCTACCTCCCGATGACATGGTCGCCGGAGCAGAACGGCGCGACCAGGGCCGCCGCGATGATGGGGGCTGGCGACGCGGCCAGCCCGAGCCCGCAGGGTCAGGCCTTCGACCCGCCTGCGGGCACGTTCAGGTGGGACGCCGGATATCCGTCCACCCTGGAGCAGTTGTGGTCACCCGGCCAGGCCAACGTCCTGCTCCGCGGGGCGGTCATGGCGTTCGAGGCACAGCACAACATGACGATCGACGGCAGCCTCACGCCGCACCTCTGGAGGGCACTGTTCCAGGCCGTGGCAACTGGCGAGCAAAACCAGGACGGCTATACCTACGCGATCGCCACCAAGGGATCGCCCGAGACACTGAGGATCTGGCACGACGGCCGCATGGTCGAGCGCAGCCTTGGCCAACACCGGCATCCCCTCGGCGCCGACCGTTGACGGGACGTTCCCGGTCTACGAGCGGTTCCGCAACACAATCATGAGCGGCACCAACCCGGACGGCAGCCACTACTCCGACCCGGTGTCGTTCGTCTCGTACTTCAACGGCGGCGACGCGGTGCACTACTTCCCCCGCGGCGGCTACGGCTACCAGCAGAGCCTCGGCTGCGTCGAGCTCCCGTACAACTCTGCGGAGCAGGCCTACCCGTACCTGACCTACGGCAGCCTGGTGACCGTCACGGGATAGCCAATCCACCGGCGTGGCCGACGGCAATCCCGCCCGCCACCCCCGCCGCAGCGGCGATCGACCGCGCGGCCTTAAGCCACCGCCCGGCACTGCAACGGTGCAGTGCCGGGCGGTTGCCATGCTGGTGCACGGCCAGCTACCCCGTTCCCAGCTTGAAAGCTGTCACAGCGGTGCGCTTGGGCGCCCTCCGGAGGCTGGCGCTGGCGTTCGCCCGAACGGATCGCGCGGTCTGCGCGCGGCGGTAACCTCCCTAGGGTGCCCTTAATCCCCCCAGACGCGGCTCCGCCGCGGCCGCTCGGGGATGTCGGGGCGCCCCCATTCATCCGATCCGGACGGGTCAGAACCTGTTTCCGATTCTTTACCCGGTACTCAGGCGAGATGCCGGTGATGGCATCTAGAGTCGCTGCCAAGGATGTCCTGACGTACATCAGGCGATCTGGCATGCGCGCCCGTTGCGATCAGCCGGGCAATGACGGCGAGCGAGGGAGTCTTCGTTGTCCTTTCTGACGAATCTGCGCGGACGGGTCGTCGCCATCGGCGGCGCCATCGTCCTCCTGCTGATCGCCGGTGTCTGGATCATTTTCACCCATTCATCAGCGCAGTCGTCAGACGCCGACGCGAAGACCAAGCCGCCTGCGACCGCCAGCCCGTCATCGTCGGTCCCGGCCGTGCCGCTTCAGCTTGTGTCCGAGACGCCCGCCTCCGGCACCAGGGGCGTGAACGGCGCCGGCACCATCAAGATCCAGTTCTCGGCTCCGCTCGCCCCGAATTCGCCACTGCCCACGATCAGCCCGAGGCTCGCGGGCAGCTGGCAGGGCGCCGGCACCAGCACGCTGGAGTATGTGCCGACCGCCGCCTTTCAGCAGTACACGCATGTGACGGTCACGATCCCTGGCGGCCCGATGGGCGTCAAGTCCCTCCACGGCAGCCTGCTCGGCAGCTCGGTCACTGTCCGGTTCAGGATCGGCAGTTACCAGAGCGCCCGCCTCGGTCAGCTGCTGGCCCAGCTCGGCTACCTGCCACTGACCTGGACTCCGTCGGCCGGTGCCACAGTGCCGGCCGCGACGGATGCCACCGGCCAGATCGCGGCCGCTTACAACCCGCCGCAGGGTTCGTTCGCGTGGCAGTCGGGCTACCCGAGTGAGCTTCAGCGGTTCTGGGATGGCGGTGCGACGAACGGCCTGATCATGCAAGGCGCCGTCATGGCGTTCGAGGCCGATCACGGACTTGGGCTCGACGGGGTCGCTGGCCCGCAGGTGTGGGCAGCCGTACTCAAGGCAGTGTCGGCCGGCCAGAACGACACCCACGGCTACACCTACGCCATCGCCAGCGAAAGCAATCCCGAGACGCTGACGATCTGGCACAACGGTCACATTGTGCTGCACACGCTGGCCAACACCGGGATCCAGGCGGCGCCGACCACGCTCGGCACCGCGCCGGTGTACCTGCGGTACTACTACCAGGTCATGAAGGGCAAGAACCCGGATGGCAGCAAGTACGCCGACCCCGTCTGGTACGTGTCGTACTTCCGGTCCGGCGAGGCCGTGCACTATTTCTCACGTGGCTCCTACGGCTCCCCGCAGAGCCTCGGCTGCGTCGAGCTGCCCTACTCCGACGCCAAGGCGGCCTACCCGTACCTCACGTACGGCAGCCTGGTCACGGTCGCGGCCGGGAGTCAGACGCCGGCGGGCAGCCCCGTCGCGAACTAGCGACGGCGCAGGCAGGCCAACGCCTCGAGCCTTGGCGTCGATAGCATCAAGGCACCGGGGCAGTCACGTCCCGTGAGCCTGACTTCAGGCTGAGACCGAACCGCATCCCTGACCAGAGGAGCCAGCCGTGTCTGCCGACAAGCTTCACATCACACTCGCCGGAAGCGAGCACGTGGTGGAAGAGGGCACGACGGCCGGCCGGGCGCTGGCCGACCGGGAGCCTGACAGCAAGCCGATCGCCGCCAGGGTTAACGGGGAGCTCCGCGACCTGGCCTGCCCGCTGGCTGACGGGGACCGGGTCGAGCCGGTCTTCATCGGCTCCGCCGACGGCCTCAACATCCTGCGCCATTCGACCGCGCACGTTCTTGCCCAAGCGGTGCAGGAGCTGTTCCCGCAGGCCAAGCTCGGCATCGGGCCGCCGATCGAGAACGGGTTCTACTACGACTTCGACGTGCCGGCGGCTTTCACGCCGGAGGACCTGAAGAAGATCGAGCAGCAGATGCGGCAGATCGTCAAGCAGGGCCAGCTGTTCAGCCGCCGGGTAGTGAGCGACGACGACGCGCGCATCGAGCTGGCCGCCGAGCCGTACAAGCTGGAGCTGATCGGGCTGAAGGGCAGCGCCGGACCGGCGGTCGACGGAGTGCCGGGCGATTCCGGTGAATCCGTCGAGGTCGGCGGCGCTGAGCTGACGATCTACGACAACCTTGACGCGGCCACCGCCGAGCTGCGCTGGAAGGACCTGTGCCGCGGCCCGCACCTGCCCACGACGAGGAACATCCCGGCGTTCAGGCTGATGCGCAGTGGTGGTGCGTACTGGCGTGGCAACGAGAAGAACCCGCAGCTTCAGCGCATCTACGGCACCGCCTGGCCGTCGCGCGATGAGCAGGACGCTTACCTGCGGCTCCTCGAGGAAGCCGAGAAGCGTGACCACCGCAAGCTTGGCGCGGAGCTGGACCTGTTCTCCTTCCCGACCGAGATCGGCAGCGGCCTGCCCGTCTTTCATCCCAAGGGCGGCATCGTCCGCAAGGCGCTCGAGGACTACTCGCGCTCGCGGCACGAGCAGGCTGGCTACGAGTTCGTGTACAGCCCGCACATCACCAAGTCGAACCTGTTCGAGACCTCTGGCCACCTGGAGTGGTACGCCGATGGCATGTACCCGCCCATGGAGATGGAGGGCGCGAAGTACTACCTGAAGCCGATGAACTGCCCGATGCACATCCTGATCTACGCATCGCGCGGCCGCTCCTACCGCGAGCTGCCGGTTCGGCTGTTCGAGTTCGGCACGGTGTACCGGTATGAGAAGTCCGGCGTGGTCCACGGCCTGACCCGTGCCCGCGGCTTCACTCAGGACGACTCGCACATCTTCTGCACGCCCGATCAGCTGCAGGGCGAGCTGGCGAGCCTGCTCGACTTCGTGGTCGGCCTGCTGCGCGACTACGGCCTGACCGAGTTCGAGGCTGAGCTGTCCACCCGGCCAGAGAAGTTCGTCGGTGAGATCGCCGAGTGGGACAAGGCCGAGGCGGCGCTGAAGTTCGCGCTGGACAAGTCCGGCCTCCCGTACGTGGTCGCGGAGGGCGAGGGGGCGTTCTACGCTCCCAAGATCGACGTGCACGTGAAGGACGCCATCGGGCGGCGCTGGCAGCTCTCCACGCTTCAGGTTGACTTTCAGGAGCCGGGCCGGTTCGGGATCGAGTACCAGGCGGCCGACGGCAGCAGGCAGCGGCCGTACATGATCCACCGGGCGCTGTTCGGCTCGATCGAGCGGTTCTTCGGCATCTTGACCGAGCATTACGCCGGCGCCTTCCCGCCTTGGCTGGCCCCGGTGCAGGTGGTCGGGATCCCGATCTCCGATGCTCATGCGGACTACCTGGAGAACGTCGCGACCCGGCTGCGCGAGCACGGCATCCGGGTCGAGGTCGACACCAGCGATGACCGGATGCAGAAGAAGATCCGCAACGCACAGCGCCAGAAGGTGCCGTACATGCTGCTGGCCGGCGACGACGACGTGGCCGCGGGTGCGGTCTCGTTCCGCTACCGCAGCGGCGAGCAGAAGAACGGCGTGCCTGTCGTCGATGCCATCGCGGAGATCACCGGCGCCGTCGCCAGCAGGGTGCAGGTCTGAAACTGTGCCGGAGCGCCAGGCACCCGATGATCTCGACGACGGCCCGGACGATCTGGCCGAGATAGCGCCGGACGGGCTGATGCGGCTGTGGATGCCGCATCGGCTCGCCTACATCAAGGGCGAGAACAAGCCGCCAGACGGCGGCCTCACCAACTGCCCGTTCGACGAGATCCCGAAGATGACTGACGCCGACGGCCTCATCGTCGCGCGCGGTGAGCAGGTCTATGCGGTGCTGAACCTGTACCCGTACAACAGCGGTCACCTGATGGTCGTGCCGTACCGGCACATCGCGGACTACACCGAGCTCACCGAGGCTGAGACTGCCGAACTGGCCGAGTTCACCAAGCGCTCCATGACGGCCCTCCGGGATGCCCTGCAGGCCCAGGGGTTCAACATCGGCATGAACATGGGCGGCGTCGCTGGCGCTGGCATCGCGGCGCACCTGCATCAGCACGTCGTTCCGCGCTGGGGCGGAGACGCTAACTTCATGCCGATCGTCGGCCATACGAAGGTCCTGCCGCAGCTTCTCGCCGACACCCGCGTACTGGTGGCCTCAGCCTGGCCGTCGTAGGGGCCGGGGTCGGGGCGACATCGAGCAGCCAGGGCAGAGAAATGGCTGCTCGACATCCCCCGGCCCCAGCCCCCGCCGCCGTCGGCGGGACCAGATACAGGCGTCCGGCCGGCGTTCGTGCAGACCCTCGCCCGGAATGCCGCCTTTGAGAACTCCTCGTTCGACATTTCACGGCCGACGTGCGCACAAAAGGGTCGATATCACCCTGCCGGGTGCACCTGCGCCGTGAAATGTGCTCGAACCGGAGGCTGGCTGGCCCTGGTTTTTCGCGAGCCGAGAGCCTGGGGGAGCCCTGATTGTGTTGTTCGTCCCGGTAGTAGACGTAGCAGCCGGAGGCGGGGTGATGTGGGGCAGCCATTTCTCTGCCCTGGCTGCTCCATGTCACCCCGCCCCCGGCCTGCACGGCGCGTCGAAGGCTAGAGAAAGGACACGATCAGGACTTCTCGGCGGCGGCTACTTTCTCGGCCAGATGCGAAGGCAGCGGCTCGTACCGGAGGTAGGAACGGCTAAAGGAGCCTGTCCCGTGTGACATCGAGCGGAGATCGATCGCGTAGCGAGTGACCTCGAGCTCGGGTATCTCCGCCTTGACCAGTGTGCGGCCGCCGGCCACCGGCTCAGTCCCGAGTACGCGGCCGCGCCGTGACGACAGATCGGACATGACCGCACCGACATAGTCGTCGGCGACCAGGACCGACACCTCGTCCACCGGCTCCAGCAGGAGGACCTGGGCCTTCGACGCTGCGTCTCGGAGCGCCGCCCGACCGGCCTTCTGGAACGCCATGTCCGAGGAGTCCACCGAGTGTGCCTTGCCGTCGAACAGCGTGACCCTGACGTCGACCATCGGGTAGCCGGCCATGACGCCCTGTTCCAGCTGCGCCCGGACACCCTTCTCCACCGAAGGGATGAACTGTCGCGGCACGACGCCACCGACGATCTTGTCCACGAACTCGAAGCCGCCGCCCGAGGGCAGCGGCTCGACCTCGACGCTGCAGATCCCGTATTCGCCGTGGCCGCCGGATTGCTTGACGTTGCGGCCGAGGCCCTGGGCCTTGCTAGCGACCGTCTCACGCAACGGCACGCGGAGCTCGGTCGTCTCGACCGCCACGCCGTACCGGCTCGCAAGGCGGTCGAGCAGCAAGTCGGCGTGGGCCTCGCCCATGCACCACAGCACGAGCTGGTGCGTCTCGGCATTGTTCTCTAGCCGCAGCGTCGGGTCCTCGGCCACGAGCCGGGAAAGGGCCTGCGACATCTTGTCCTCGTCGGCCTTGGACTTGGCCTGAATCGCTATCGGCAGCAGCGGCTCGGGCATCGCCCAGGACTCCATGAGCAGCGGATTGTCCTTATCGGACAGCGTGTCGCCCGTCTCGGCGGTCCCAAGCTTGGCTACCGCACAGATGTCCCCGGCCAGGCAACTGGCCATCGGACGCTGCTGCTTGCCGAGCGGCGACGTGATCGCGCCTACCCGCTCGTCCTCGTCGTGGTCGGCGTGCCCGCGGGCCGCTCGGCCATGACCGGATACGTGCACTACGGCGTCCGGCCGCAAGGTGCCAGAGAAGACGCGGACCAGGCTCACGCGGCCCACATAGGGGTCCGACGTCGTCTTCACGACCTCGGCCAGCAGCGGCCCGCCGGCGTCCGATGCCAGCGCGTTGACCGGCTTCCCGTCCGCTGTGGTGACCGGCGGCAGCGGGTGCTCGGCTGGCGACGGGAACGCCTGCGTGATGACCTCGAGCAGTTCCTCCATCCCGATGTGGTGCGGTGCGGACGACGCCAGTACCGGGTAGAAGCTGCCCCGTGCTACCGCCTTCTCCAGGTCCTCGATGAGGCCCTTGACCTCGATGTCTTCCCCCGCGAGGTAGGAGTCCATCAAGGTCTCGTCTTCGCTTTCCTGGATGATCGCCTCGATCAGCGAGCCGCGTGCTTCCTCGACGCGGTCAGCCTCGTCGCTAGGAATGTCGGTCTCGGTCCGCTTCCCGTCCGCATAGCTGTAGAAGCGCTGCGAGAGCAGGCCGATCAGGCCCCGGACTCCGCCCTGGCCGTCGGTCAGCGGCAGGTACAGCGGCGCCACCGAATCGCCGAATGCGGCGCGGCAGGCGGCCAGCGCCTCCTCGAAATCGCCGCGCTGATGGTCGATCTTGGTGATGACGACGGCTCGCGGAGTGCCGACGGAAGCGCACTCGTCCCAGAGCATCTGAGTCAGTCCATCGACGCCGTCGGCTGCCGAGACGGTGAACAATGCCGCGTCCGCAGCCCGCAGGCCGGCCCGCAGGTCGCCGGTGAAGTCGGCGTAGCCGGGTGTGTCGAGCAGGTTCACCTTGACGTCGTCGTAGACGAACGGCACGAGCGTCAGGTTCACCGAGCGCTGCTGCCGGACCTCGACCTCGTCGAAGTCGCTGACGGTACTGCCGTCCTCGACCCTGCCCTCACGCTGGATCGTGCCGGTCGTGACCAGGAGGGCCTCGGCCAGCGTTGTCTTACCTGCTCCCGAGTGGCCGACCAGCACCACGTTGCGCACGCTTTCGGGCTGGCCGGCCGCTGATGTCCGGCCGGCGGCCCCTGCTGCGTGAGACTTATCCGCCATCCGCATCGCCTCCTGAAGCGCAGAGTTAGGTTCCTACTCTGATCCGTCCTTGCCTGTAGTCGGTAGCCGCACGAGATCGTCGCCGTACGGTCCACTGCCGCACGCCCAGCCTTTACCTGCATGTCGACGATCACAAGCCCCTGACCGGAATCATTGCGACTACCCACGGGGGACAATCCGCGACCCCCCCGGAAACGCCACGGCAGACGCGCCGTGGTCCACGGGAGCCCCGCAACAGCACACGGACACCACATGACTTCCCTCGCCAGTAGGATCAAGCCGCCATGCTCAAAGTCCTGCGGCCTGTGATCGCCCGCGTGCTGACACCGGTTGGCGAGGTCCTTGCCCGCACGCCGGTGACTCCGAACGCGCTTACGATCATCGGCACAGTCGGAATGTCCGCCGGCGCGCTGTGGCTGTTCCCGACAGGCCACCTATTCGCCGGGGTCTTGGTCTGCACCGGCTTCGTGCTCACCGACATGCTGGACGGCACGCTAGCCAGGATCAAGGGAACGACCGGCAAGTTCGGCGCCTTCCTGGACTCCACGATGGACCGGGTGGCGGACTCAGCGGTGTTCGCCGGGCTCGCGGCCTGGTTCGTGCTCGGCGGCCACGACAAGGTGCTGGCCGGCGTGTCCATCTTCTGCCTGGTGACTGGCGCGCTGGTGTCGTACGCGAAAGCTAGGGCCGAGAGCCTGGGGCTGAAGTGCGACGTCGGTTTCGCCGAGCGCACCGAGCGACTGCTCATCGGTCTAGTTGCCATCGGCCTGGCTGGCCTTGGCGTACCGTATGTCCTTCCTATAGGGCTATGGATCCTGGCTGCGGTCAGCCTGTTCACATTCGGTCAGCGCGTGTGGGCGGCTCGCCAGTCAGCGGCGGCTATCGACGCCGCTGCCGCGACCGCACCCGGTGCCGACCAGTCCGAGCCAGGGCCGGGAGGATAGGGACATGCCGGGACTGAAGGACAAGCTCGCCGACGCCGGCTACGCCGCCGGTTGGAGCCTTGTATGTCGGCTGCCCGAGCGCTGGATGCTGCGTGCCTTCCTGTTCTTTGCCGACATTGCCTGGCGCCGCCAGGGCCCGCGAGTCCAGGTGCTGGAAGCCAATCTCGTGCGCGTGCTGGGGCCGGAAGCCGACGGCGCAGCGGTGCGCGCAGCGTCGCGCGAGGTCATGCGCAGGTATGCCCGGTACTGGCTGGAGATCTTCCGGCTGCCGGTCATGCCGGTCGAGCGACTGGTGGGCGGCATGCACGACGTCGGCCACCGCCAGCTGATTTTCGATTCGCTCGCGTCGGGCCGCGGGGTCGTCATCGGCATACCGCATATGGGCAACTGGGATCAGGCCGGAGCCTGGATCAACACCATGGGGGCAGGCTCCTTCACTACCGTTATGGAGCACCTTCAGCCTGAGAGCGTCTATGAACGCTTCGTTACATTTCGTGAAGGGCTGGGCATGGAGGTGCTCCCCGCGAGCGGGGGAGCCCGGCCATTCGGGATACTGGCTCAAAGACTGCGGGCCGGAAAGATCGTGATCCTGCCTTGCGACCGGGATGTCACGGGCAGCGGTATCGAGGTGGAGTTCTTTGGCGAGAAGGCCAAGATGATGGCTGGCCCCGCGGCGCTTGCCGTGCAGACCGGTGCCGTGCTGATTCCGGCTGTGCTCTGGTTCACTGAGGACGGCTGGGGCGTCAACATCGGCCCGGAGATTGCGAAGCCAGCCGAGGGTACGAGGGCGCAGAGAGTTGCCGAGATGACGCAGCAAATGGCGCGGTTTTTCGAGGACGGCATCCGCGCTCATCCCTACGACTGGCTGATGCTTCAGAAGGTGTTCGTGGCTGACCTGGATCAAGACCGGCAGGCGGCGGCGGCAGCGCGCGCGGCCGCCAATGGCCAGTTGTCCGAGCCCGACCTCGCAGGTCAGGACCTGCCATGAGAGTCGGCCTCGTCTGCCCGTACACGTGGGAGGTACCCGGCGGGGTCCGCGAGCACGTGAGTGGTCTGGCGGAGGCGCTCATGGACCTCGGTCATGAAGTGTCGGTGATCGCCCCGGCGGATGAAGACGCAATCTTGCCGCCGTACGTTGTGCCGGCTGGGCGAGCGGTCCCCGTTCCCTATAACGGATCGGTAGCCCGCCTCGCGTTTGGCTTCCTGTCCGCCAGCCGGGTGCGGCGCTGGCTGAAGGATGGCGACTTCGACGTCCTGCATGTGCACGAGCCCGCCGCTCCAAGCCTGTCGTTGCTGGCCTGCTGGGTCGCGGACGGGCCGATCGTCGCGACCATGCACGCGGCGATGCCGCGCTCGCGCGCGCTGCACGCGGCCCAGCCGATCCTGGCGTCGGCGCTAGAAAAGATCAGCGGCCGGATCGCGGTGGCCGAGGCGGCCAGGAACACGCTGGTCGAGCACCTCGGCGGCGACGCTGTCCTGATCCCCAACGGCGTCAACGTGACCCGGTATGAGAAGGCAGAGCCGTTGCCGGGCTTTCCCGGCACCGGCGGGACGCTCGGATTCCTTGGCCGGATGGACGAGCCGCGCAAGGGCCTGGACATCCTGCTGGCGGGGTTCTCACTCATGGCCGCCGAGCGGCCGCGACTGCGGCTCCTGATCGCCGGCCGGGGTGACCCGGACGAGGCGCTGGAGCAGGTGCCCGCCGCCTATCGAGATCGAGTCGTGCTGCTCGGGCAGGTCAGCGACGCCGACCGCGTCCGGATGCTGCACTCGGTCGACGTGTTCTGTGCGCCCAACACGGGCGGTGAGAGCTTCGGCTACGTGCTGGTCGAAGCGATGGCGTCCGGAGCGCCGATCGTGGCCAGTGATATCGATGCGTTCCGGCAGGTGCTGCAGGGGGGCGAGGCGGGCGAGTTGTTCAGCGTCGGCAGCCCGGCGGGGCTTGCCGAAGCGGCCGGGCGGCTGCTTGACGACCCTGCGCACAGCGCGAGCCTCGCGGCGGCTGCGTCGGCTGCGGTCCGCGAGTTCGACTGGTCGGTGATCGCTCGTGACGTGGTCCGGGTCTACGAGGCTGTCGCGCCGGCCGCCGGACGGGTCGCCGTCGCGCTATGACGCCGATGACCAGCATCATCGTCATCGCCGTCCTGGCCATAATCGGGGTCTATATCTCCTGGCGCGCTGGCCGCCTCGACCGGCTGCACGCGCGTTTGGAGGGGGCGAAGTTCGCGCTGGATGCGGCGCTGGTCCGGCGCAGCTCGATCGCGCTCGAGCTGGCCTCCTCGGGCTTGCTGGACCCGGCGACAAGCGTGCTGCTTGCGGGCGCGGCCCACGACGCCAGGTCGGCTGAGCTAGCCAGGGAAATGCCCGAGAGCGATCTGACCAGGGCGCTGCGGGCTGTCTTCAGCCAGCCCGACTTCCGTACGCTGCTGGCCGGGCGGGAGGGCGCTGAGGAACTTCTCACCGAGCTGGAGAGCGCATCCCATCAGGTGTTCCTGGCCCGCAAGTTTTACAACGACGCAGTGGCCGCTACCCAGGCCGCCCGGCAGCGGTGGCTAGCGCGGATGCTCCGGCTGGCCGGCCGGGCGCCGAACCCTGAGTTCTTCGAGATCGACGACTCGCTGGTACCTGCCGGGGACACAGGCGCCGCGCCGACGGCCGATATCCCGCATCTGACCACATAGCGCCCAAGGGGGGCCTGGGCCCGCTAGTGGCCGGCGGGCGCGTCCCTGGTGATCGCGCAGGGTCAACTGCTATCGTGTTTTGTGGGTGAGAAGAGAAGCACTTCTCCTGGTCTGCGAGAAGCGCTACCTGCACGGGGCACTGTGCCGCGGCTGCCAGGGTCCTGTGCGGCGGCTGCCCGCCGCTGGCTGCCACCTACCATGGAAACATCGTCCCCAGCTATCGAGTGAGGTTTTGTCGTGTCCGTCCAGAATGCGCCTCAGGCGGCCAGCGCTAACGCCCAGACCACGTCCCAGAAGGGGACCAGCCGGGTGAAGCGAGGCATGGCTGACATGCTCAAGGGCGGCGTCATCATGGATGTCGTCACGCCAGAGCAGGCGAAGATCGCTGAGGACGCCGGCGCCGTCGCCGTCATGGCGCTGGAGCGCGTGCCTGCTGACATCCGCGTCCAGGGCGGCGTGGCCAGGATGAGCGACCCGGACATGATCGACGGGATCATCGCCGCCGTCTCCATCCCGGTCATGGCCAAGTGCCGGATCGGCCATTTTGTCGAGGCCCAGGTGCTCCAGGCGATCGGCGTCGACTACATCGACGAGTCCGAGGTCCTCACCCCGGCCGACGAGGCGCACCACGTTGACAAGTGGGAGTTCACCGTCCCGTTCGTCTGCGGCGCCACCAACCTGGGCGAGGCGCTCCGGCGCATCGCCGAGGGTGCCGCGATGATCAGGTCCAAGGGCGAGGCCGGCACCGGGAACGTCGTCGAGGCGACGCGGCACATGCGGGCGATCAGGGCCGAGATCCGCAGGCTGTCCACGCTATCGCCGGAGGAGCTGTATACGGCCGCCAAGGACCTGCAGGCGCCGTATGAGCTCGTCGCCGAGGTCGCAGCTGCGGGCAAGCTGCCGGTCGTCCTGTTCACCGCCGGCGGCCTGGCGACTCCCGCCGACGCGGCCATGATGATGCAGCTCGGCGCCGATGGTGTCTTCGTCGGCTCGGGAATCTTCAAGTCGGGCGACCCGGCGGCCAGGGCGGCGGCGATCGTGAAGGCCACCACGTTCCACGATGACCCGGACGTCATCGCCAAGGTCTCTCGCGGGCTCGGCGAGCCCATGGTCGGTATCAACCTGGACACCCTGGCGCCGGAGCAGCGTTACGCCGGCCGAGGCTGGTGACGGCCCAAGGCTGGCACGCGACGCCCGCCGACCGCGCGACGCCAGCCCGGCACACCGTGCCAGTTGTCGGCGTCCTGGCGCTCCAGGGCGACGTCGCCGAGCACATCCGCGCGCTGACGGAGTCGGGAGCCGACCCGCTGGCCGTGCGTCGGCCGGAAGAGCTGGACCGGGTCGATGGACTGATCATCCCCGGCGGTGAGTCGACGACAATCTGGAAGCTGATCGACATCTTCGGGCTTGCCGAGCAGCTGCGGAAGCGCATCGCTGACGGCATGCCCGTTTTTGGTTCGTGCGCTGGCATGATCATGCTCGCCGACCGGCTGCCCGACCCGGCCTCGGGACAGCAGACGCTGGGCGGCATCGACATGACGGTTCGGCGCAATGCCTTCGGGCGGCAGGTGGACTCCTTCGAGCGGGATCTGGACGTGCGGGGGCTGACCGGGCCGCCCTACCGCGCGGTGTTCATCCGCGCCCCCTGGGTGGAGGAAGTCGGGCCCGGCGTCGAGATTCTCGCCACTGACCCCGGCGCGAGTAGGATCGTCGCCGTTCGCCAGGGTCGGGCGCTCGCCACGTCGTTTCATCCCGAGCTGACCGGCGACTGGCGCATCCACGAGATGTTCGTCGACATGGTGAGGGAACGGGCATGAGCGGCCACTCTAAGTGGGCGACCACCAAGCACAAGAAGGCGCTGGTGGACGCGCGGCGCGGCAAGCTGTTCGCCAAGCTGATCAAGAACGTCGAGGTCGCCGCCCGCAGCGGCGGCCCCGATCCGGCCGGGAACCCCACCCTGTACGACGCGGTCCAGAAGGCCAAGAAGAACTCGGTCCCGAACGACAACATCGACCGCGCGATCCGCCGTGGCGGTGGCCTGGAAGCCGGTGGCGCGGCCTACGAGTCGATTACCTACGAGGGCTATGCTCCCGGCGGGGTGGCCGTTCTCGTGGAATGCCTCACCGACAACCGCAACCGAGCCGCCTCCGACGTCCGCGTGGCCTTCACCCGCAACGGCGGCTCGATGGCTGACCCCGGCTCGGTTTCGTACTTGTTCAGCCGCCGCGGCGTCGTCATCGTCCCGAAGGCCGGCGGCGTGAGTGAGGACGACGTGCTCGCCGCAGTCCTCGACGCCGGGGCCGAGGAAGTCAATGACCTCGGCGAGTCGTTCGAGGTCATCAGCGATCCCGGCGACCTGGTGGCGGTGCGCTCGGCGCTCCAGAATGCAGGCCTCGATTACGAGTCGGCCGAGCGCCCGTTCCTGCCATCGGTAGAGGTTGATCTCGACGAGGACAACGCCCGCAAGGTGTTCCGCCTGGTCGAGACCCTCGAGGACTCCGACGACGTGCAGGACGTCTTCGCCAACTACTCCGTCTCCGACGACATCATGGAGAAGCTCGGGTGAGCATCTGAGCGGCCTGGAGATCCGTCCGCTCGGCCCGCACGATGACCTCGAGGCCGAACTCGACCTGAGCAGGCGCGCGTTCGGGCCGATCAACCCGGCGCGGCGGTCCGCGTGGATGACGAGCGCGCAGGGGAGCATCGAGGCCGGCGCGATGATCGGGGCGTTCGATGGCGGGCGCCTGGTCGGTAGCGCCCGCTATCACCTGATGCGGCAGTGGTGGCACGGCCGGTCGATGGCGATGGCCGGCGTAGCCGGCGTCAAAGTCGCGCCCGAGGAACGCGGCCGCGGTGTAGGCAAGGCCATGATGGCCGTGGTGCTGGAGGACATCGCCCGGCGCGGATTCGCTCGTATCGGTGCTGTTCCCGGCGACCGCGCCGCTGTACCGGGCGGGCGGCTGGGAAATCGCGGGCGGGGTGCATGAGACAGTGCTGCCGACCCGAGCGCTGACCGCACTCGCAGACCGGGACCAAGGTGCCGGCGCGGCGGCGCACGCATCGCCCAAGATCCGCCGGGCGACGCCGGCCGATGGCGCGGCGATCGTGGAGGTTAAGGGCCTGGTCCACGAACGGCTGCTGCACTGCGGGCCGAACACCCGAGAGCCCTGGATCCTGCGCGACTGGCTCGACGACGAGGATCACTTCGCCTACCTGGCTGACGACGGGTTCCTCAGCTACCGGTGGGCCGAGCGCGGGGACGGGCATGAGCTCGAAGTCGAGGAGCTCGTCGCCGCGTCCGCCGCGACAGCCAGCGCCCTCTGGCAGATCCTGGCATCGCACTCCGCCACGGCCAGCCGGGTACGCGCCTGCCTGGCCCCGGACGACCCGGTGACGTGGCTCACGAGGGAGCCGCTCGCAGAGACCCGTCAGGTAGAAATCTGGATGCTGCGGGTCGTCGACGCTCCGGCGGCCATAGCCGCCCGTGGCTATCCCGATGCCGCCACGGCGTCCGTACAGCTCGACCTCGCTGACGCCGCCCGGCCCGCGAACGCCGGCCGCTGGCTGCTGGAGGTGTCCGGCGGCGCGGCCAGCCTGACTCGGCTGGGCGATGCGCGGGGGGTGCCAGGCCCGGATGCACTCAGCCTCGGCGCCCGTGGCTTCGCCGCCGTTTTTGCGGGAGTTCCGGTCGCCACCCTGCGGCTAGCAGGCCTCGCGGCAGGAGGCGATCCAGCCGCTGATGACGCGCTCGGCACGGCCTTCCGCGGTCCAGCGTTCATGATCGATAATTTTTAGGACCGGAACGGGGCCGTCCCCCTTCCCCGCCGCTCCACGCCCGCGGTCGCGATCGCGACACGATCGTCGCCGCCAGCTACCATGACATTCAGCTGGCAACCGTCGGCTCTGCGCTAAGAAGTGATGACAGTGGGATTTATCCGCAAGCTATGGCGTCGCCACAAGGTCAAGGCTGCTGACCGTCGCATCTTTATGGACCAAGGGCATTCGTCGGGACACGCGCTGGACGAGGCAAGCAGTATCCAAATAACTCAGCTGCGGAACGAAAGGCTCTGAGTCGGCGTCGTCGGGCCGCGAGCGATGCGTCTCCCTCGAGAGGCCCGGACCCCTGGCGACTACCAAGGCGTGCCGTGTCATCGAGACTGCGTGACGCGCCGTCCTGCCTCGGCATCCCGAATAGCTGTCTAAGCGGGCACTAAGCTCGGCCTGGCAGAACAGGTGTTCGCAGCGAGCGGGACGGTGACGGATGCGCGTGCTCGGCGTGGATCCGGGTCTGACCCGCTGCGGGCTCGGTGTCATCGAAGGCGAGCCTGGCCGCGCCCTGACGCTGATCGGTACCGACGTGATCAGGACGCCGAGCGGTGACGAGATCGGCGCCCGCCTGCTCGCCCTGGAGGAAGAGCTCGATCGGTGGCTGGTCCGGTATCAGCCGGACGCCGTTGCGGTAGAGCGGGTATTCAGCCAGCACAACGTCCGCACGGTCATGGGGACAGCGCAGGCCGGCGCTGTGGCAATCGTGTGCGCTGCGCGGCGCGGCGTTCCGGTCGCGCTGCACACCCCAAGCGAGGTCAAGGCCGCTGTCACCGGCAGCGGCCGGGCCGACAAGCAGCAGGTGACCCAGATGGTCACCAGGCTCCTGCGGCTAACTGACCCGCCGCGCCCAGCCGACAGCGCTGACGCGCTGGCGCTGGCCATCTGTCATCTCTGGCGCGGTACGGCGCAGCAGCGGCTGGCTGCCGCCAGGCTCTCCGCCGTCGAGCCCGGCGCCGCCAGCTCGCGACGGCGCCAGGCTCTCGCTGCCGCCCGGCGCCGCGCAACGGGCCGCCGCCAGGCTCTCCGCTGTCGAGCCCGGCGCGGCGCAGCTTGCCGCTACCAGACGGGCCGCCGCGAAGCTCGCTGCCGGAGGTCTCGGATGATCGCGCATCTGGGCGGCTGCGTCGTCGCCGTGGCGCCGGAAGGCGCGGTCATCGAGGTGGGCGGCGTCGGCCTGCTGGTTCAGTGCACGCCCGGCACGCTGGCGGGTCTCCGGCTCGGGGAGCATGCCCGGCTGGCAACATCGCTCGTGGTCCGCGAGGACGCGCTCACGCTTTACGGGTTCGCCAGCGACGACGAGCGCAACACTTTCGAGCTCCTTCAGACGGCGAGCGGCGTCGGCCCGCGGCTCGCCCAGGCGATGCTGGCCGTACTAACCCCCGATGCCCTGCGCCGGGCGGTTGCCGGCGAGGACCTGGCGACGCTGACGTCCGTTCCCGGTATCGGGCGCAAGGGCGCGCAGCGGATCGTGCTGGAGCTGGCCGGCCGACTCGGCGCCCCGGTGGACATTGGGGTGCCGGCTGCCCCAGGCCGGGGGGCGCCAGCCGCGCCGCAATGGCAGGACCAGGTCAAGGCCGGCCTTGTGAGCCTCGGCTGGCAATCCAGGGAAGCTGACCAGGCGATCCTGGCGGTTGAGCCTGACCTGACGGCCGCAGCTGAGCCGGGCGACGTCGACGTTGCCGTCGCGCTGCGGGCCGCGCTGCGGGCGCTGGGCCGGCCGTGACCGGGCCTCAGGAAACCGGGCCTCAGGAAACCGGGCCTCAGGAGGCCGGGCCTCAGCTGGCCGGCACTTCCGGTCGCGACCACGATGCTGACCGGGTCGTGTCCGCTCTGGCCGACGCCGACGACCGCGTCGTCGAAGGCGCGCTCCGGCCGAAGCGCCTCAGCGAGCTCGTTGGCCAGACCCGCGTCCGCGAGCAGTTGTCGCTCGTGCTGGAAGGCGCGGTGCGCCGAGGCCGGGCCTCCGATCACGTCCTGCTATCGGGGCCGCCCGGCTTGGGCAAGACCACCCTGGCCATGATCATCGCGGCCGAGCTCGGCGCGCCGCTGCGGATCACGAGCGGGCCTGCGATCGAGCGGGCCGGCGACCTCGCGGCGATCTTGTCTACGCTCACCGAGGGCGAAGTCGTCTTCATCGACGAGATCCACCGGGTGGCGAGACCCGCCGAGGAGCTGCTGTACCTGGCCATGGAGGACTTTCGCGTAGACGTGGTGATCGGCAAGGGACCCGGTGCCACCGCGATTCCGCTCGACATCGCCCCGTTCACGCTTGTTGGCGCCACGACCAGGGCAGGGCTGCTGCCCGCGGCGCTCCGGGACAGGTTCGGGTTCACCGCTCACCTCGACTTCTACGAGCCGGCCGAACTCGGCGTCATCGTCCGCAGGTCGGCCGGCCTGCTCGGGGTGGCACTGCGTGACGATGGCGCCGACGAGATCGCAGGCCGGTCGAGGGGTACCCCGCGCATTGCCAACCGGCTGCTGCGCCGGGTGCGTGACTTCGCCGAGGTACGCGGGAACGGCGTCGTCACCAGGGACTGTGCCCGCGCCGCCCTTGAGCTGTACGAAGTGGATGAGAGCGGCCTTGACAGGCTCGACCGGGCCGTGCTGAGCGCGCTGGTGCGCCGATTCGGCGGCGGCCCTGTCGGTCTCTCGACGCTGGCCGTGGCGGTGGGGGAGGAGGCCGAGACCGTCGAGGTCGTCGCCGAGCCTTTCCTGGTCCGGGAGGGCCTGATCGCGCGAACTCCCCGGGGCCGTGTTGCTACCCCCGCCGCGTGGCAGCACCTCGGCCTGCCGCTGCCCGCCCAGGCGGCCTGGGCGCGAATGGGCGGCTTCGGCCCTGCCGACGGTACGGAAACCGATAGTGACGGACGTCTCGGTGATCAGGGCGACGAGGTGACCCTTTTCGACTGATTACTGAGCGTCGGCCTGGGCTGAATTGTCACGCCGGGTCGCGCCCTGGTCACGATTACTCCCCAGACGCCGTAGCCTGTTGGTGCGCCGCGTGCGCGCCGCTACACTGCGGCAGTTGGTCCAAGACACGCCACTTCGGCACTGCCACGGGGTCCGCACCTGCCAGGTGCCAGCCAGCTTGCTGGCTGCCGGGGCAGAACTATTGGAAGGATGCCCCTCCCATGGGGAATCAGATTCTCGCCGCCGCCGCGGCAGCCAAGTCCTCCAGCTCGTCGAGTTCGCTGCTGCTGATCGTCCTCGTCTTCGGCGTACTCATGGTCTTCATGTTCCGGTCGCAGAGCAAGCGCAAGCGGGCGGCACAGAACACCCAGAGCCAGGTGATGAACGGGACGCGTGTCCGGACGGTGCACGGCATCTACGGCACCGTCGTCGACGGCGATGACCGCAATGTTCTGCTCGAGGTCTCGCCCGGTGTGCGGATCAAGATGCTTCGTCAGGCTATCGGGACTATCGTTCCGGATGACGAGCCGGACGGTCTCAATCCGACGATGCAGGCCTTCGAGGATCCAACCGCGGATGGGGACAGCTCGTCGTCGGCCAACGCCGAAGATCACAGCGACCTGAAGTACTAGCGGCGCCGCTGCTGACCGAGCGAAAGACAGGGCATTCGTGGCTCCACCTAGCACACCCAACTCCCGGCCAGGGCGGTACCTCGCAGCCCTCCTCGTGCTGATCGTCGTGCTGCTGGCGGGTGTTCTCGGCGGGCGCATCCTCAGCCCAGCAAACTGGCACAAGAGCTTCGTCGTCCATCTCGGGCTTGACCTGTCGAGCGGGACCTCGGTGACGCTCCAGGCGCAGACCAACAAGCCGGGGCAACGCCCGAGCCAGGCTGCGATGACCAAGGCCGTCGAGATCATCACGAACCGCGTCGAGGCCACCGGCCTGACCGGCGCGTCGGTGGTCCAGCAGGGCAACGACGAGATCGTCGTCTCGGTGCCGGGTGCTGGCGCGCAGAAGGTCGCCACGCTGGTCGGCGAGACGGCGCTGCTGCGCCTGCGGCAGGTGCTGTACGTCGCGCCGAACACGCCGGCGGCGTCGGCATCTCCCAGCGCGTCCCCGTCGGCGAGCCCGAGCACGTCCGCCGCTCCGGCCACGTCCACGACGAAGGACGGAAGCGGCGACGCCGCTGCCCTGACTCCGGCTACGGTCCGGCTCTTCGACAAGCTCAACTGCGCGAACAAGAACTGGAAGACGCAGCTCTACGGCCCCGTTCCCAGCGCTTGGGACAATCCGAACGTACAGACGGTCAGCTGCTTCGGTGGTCAGAAGTATGCGCTCAACACGGCGGTCGTGCAGGGCAAGGACCTGAGCGGGGTTCAGGCCCAGGACCAGACCACCGGCTGGGTGGTCGTCTTCGACGTCAAGAACCCGGCGGCCGACAACCTCGGTCGCCTGTCGACGACGATGTACAGCCAGGACTACAAGTCCAGCAACCCGAATAGCCAGGTGCTTGACCTGCTGGCGAATGTGCTCGACGGCGACCTGCAGGGCTCGCCGCCGCAGGTCACGAGCCCGATCTCCACCTCTGTGCAGATCAGCGGGGGTACCGGCAACGCCTTCAGCCAGGCTCAGGCCACGCAGCTTGCCAACGTGCTGAAGTACGGCAGCCTGCCCCTGTCGTTCAAGAACCTCAACACCTCGGGGGTATCCGCGTCGCTCGGGTCGGATCAGCTGTCGGCCGGCTTGTTCGCTGCTCTCATCGGGTTGCTGCTCGTCGTCATCTACTCCTTCATCTACTACCGCGGCCTGGGCATCGTCTCGGTGTCGAGCCTCGCGATCGCTGCGATGCTGAGCTACCTCTCTGTGGTTCTGCTGTCGAGGTACGAGGGCTTTACGCTGACGCTCGCCGGCATCGCCGGTCTGATCGTCGCCATCGGCATCACGGCCGACTCGTTCATCGTGTATTTCGAACGGCTGCGTGACGAGGTACGCGAGGGCAGATCGCTACGAGCCGCGGTCGAGCGCGGCTGGACGAGAGCCAGGCGGACGATCCTGGTGTCCGACACCGTGTCGTTCCTGGCCGCCCTCCTGCTGTACATCCTGTCGATCGGCGACGTCCGCGGCTTCGCGTTCACCCTCGGCATGACCACGCTCATCGATGTGATCGTGGTGTTCCTGTTCACCAAGCCGATGGTCACGCTGCTGGCGCGGACGAAGTTCTACGGCCAAGGCCACCCGATGTCCGGGCTTGACCCGGCGCGGCTGGGCGCTCGCGCACCGTGGCGCGGCGGCGGACGGCGGCCAGCACCTAGCGCCGGCAGTGCCAGCGCTAGCAGTGGCAGTGCCGGCACGGCTAGTGCCGGCGGTGCAGGCGCCACATCACGCACCTCGACCAGCACTAGGGAGGCGTGATGTCGCGGCGCAACCTCGCCGGCAGGCTGTACCGCGGCGAGATCTCGTTCGACTTCGTCAGCCGGCAGAAGCTCTGGTACTCGATCTCCGGCGTCATCCTGGTCATCAGCCTGTTTGCGCTGATCTTCCGTGGCTTGAACTACAGCGTCGACTTCAAGGGCGGGTCGGTGTTCACGGTCCCGGCCAGCTCGCAAGTGACGCAGGCGGGCCTGAACCAGGTCGTGGCCGCGAACGGCGGGTCGAACCCGACCGCGACCGAGGTCAAGCCATTCAACGGCAAGCTCCCGTACTGGCAGGTGCAGACGACCTCGCTGTCGACCACCAAGTCGCTGGAGATCGAGCGCGCAATCGCGCAGAAGTTCAACATCAACGTCGGCAACATCTCGATCAATACTGTCGGGTCGAGCTGGGGGTCCCAGGTCTCCCACAAGGCGATCGAGGCGCTGATCGCCTTCCTGATCGTGATCGTGATCTACCTGTCGATCGCGTTCGAGTGGCGGATGGCGGCGGCGGCCTTGGTGGCATTGGCGCACGACATCGTGATCACCATTGGCGTCTATGCGCTGACCGGGTTCCAGGTCAGCCCGGCGACCATCATCGGCTTGCTGACGATCCTCGGCTACTCGCTGTACGACACCGTCGTCGTCTTCGACAAGGTCAGGGAGAATACGGCGCCGATCCTCGGCACCCGTAAGAGCACCTATAGCGAGGCCGCCAACCTCGCGCTGAACCAGACCCTGGTGCGGTCCATCAATACGTCCCTGACCGCACTGCTGCCCGTCGCGGCCATCCTGGTGGTTGGCACACTGCTGCTCGGCAACGGCGAGCTGAAGGACCTGTCACTCGTGCTGTTCGTCGGCATGCTGTCGGGCACGTACTCCTCGATCTTCATCGCCACGCCTGTGCTCGCCGACTTGAAGGAGCGCGAGCCGCAGTACAAGCAGCTGGCTAGACAGGTCGCCCTCCGCGCCTCGGGCGGCCGCGCGGCCCTCCGGAAGGCCAAGCCCGCCGCGGCGTCCGCTGGTGCGGGTAGCGCTCCGGCAGGTAGCGCTGCGGCCGGCGCCGTCAGGCAGCCGGGCAACGGGAGCGCGACTGCCGTCGAGGTGTCCAGCGACAGCCCATCCGACGCTACAGACGAGGCCATCCAGGACGATGTCATCCAGGATGATGTCTTCGAGGACGAGTCCGTACCGGCGTCGCAGCCCGCTGCGGCCGGTCAGCCGCGCGGGGCCAGCGCCAGGCCGCCGGGGCCACGGCAGCAGCCGGTACGCAGGCCGGCCGCGAAGCGGCGGCCGAGTGGCAAGAAGAAGCGCAGGTAGCCATCCCGTGGCGGGCGATCACGAGGTAGCGTCCGACGCTTTCATGCCAGGCGATGCTGCCGCGCCGGACAGCGTCTCTGGACCGGACAGCGTCGCCGGGTCAGACGGCATCGCCGGGCGACTGGTAGCTATAATTCGGGACGTTCCGGACTATCCGCAGCCTGGGATTGTCTTCAAGGACATCACGCCGCTACTGGCCGATGGGCCTGCGTTCGCGGCCGTTGTCGATGCCCTCGCGGACGGCAACGAGGACGTCACCAAGGTGGCCGGCATCGAGGCTCGGGGTTTCATCCTGGCCGCTCCGGTCGCCTACGTGCTCGGGGCCGGGTTCGTGCCTGTCCGTAAGCAGGGCAAGCTGCCGGCGGAGACCTACGCGCAGTCGTACGAGCTTGAGTACGGCCAGGCCACCCTTGAGGTGCATTCCGACGGATTTGCTCCCGGCGACCGGGTCCTGATCGTCGATGATGTCCTCGCTACCGGCGGCACAGCGGCCGCGACGGCAGAGCTGGTCAGGAGGACCGGGGCCACCGTGGTGGGAATCGTCGTCTTGCTGGAGCTCGGATTCCTGGCCGGGCGAGCAAAACTACCCGGTCTGGACGTCCGGTCCCTCCTCGCCGTGTGACGCAACGTACGGAGCCCGGCACTTCCTGAATCGTCCACCGATAGACTTGATGCTACGGCGGACGTGAGGAGCGCATGTGGCCGGTGACGTTGTGACGGCCGGGACGGCCGGACCCGATGTCACCCAGGACCTGCCCGCGGCGGATGTTGGGGTGACACCGGCCGCACCCATGCCCCCGCACGTTGCCAGCCACGATCAGATCCCGGACGAGCCGCTGGCCTCCGCCGCTGACCAGCCCGAGCCCCTGGCCGCGGATGCAGATACCGCCGCGCCGCCTACCGGGAAGGGTGCGGGCAAGGGTGCCGGCAGCAAGAAGTCCGCCGCCCGGTCCGCGGCCAGCCGGGTGACTCGCCGCTCCTCGCCGCCCGCCGAGGCTCCCGTCGCCGGTCAGGTACCAGCCGATGGTGCGTCCGGGGCGGCAGCCGTCCGCCGCCGGCTAGCCCGGCTCGGCGCGGCCCGGAGCGGCGGCGTCAACCCGGTGCTGGAGCCGCTGGTCAAGACCGTACGAACCACGCACCCTAAGGCTGATATCCGCCTGATCGAGCGAGCTTACGAGGTGGCAGCCCGGCTGCATGCCGGTCAGTCCAGGCGCAGCGGGGACCCGTACATCACTCATCCGCTCGCCGTGGCGACGATCCTGGCCGAGCTGGGCATGCCGCACGACACGATCTGCGCCGCGCTGCTGCACGACACGGTTGAGGACACCCAGTACACCATTGGTCAGCTGCGCGAGGACTTCGGTGAGGACATCGCCGCTCTCGTCGACGGCGTGACGAAGCTGGACAAGGTCAAGTACGGCGATGCGGCTCAGGCCGAGACCGTGCGCAAGATGGTCGTCGCCATGTCGCGCGACATCCGGGTGCTGGTTATCAAGCTGGCCGACAGGCTGCACAACATGCGCACCCTGCGGTACATCGCGCGGGCCAAGCAGGAGCAGAAGTCGCGCGAGACGCTCGAGATCTTCGCCCCGCTGGCTCACCGGCTGGGGATGAACACGGTGAAGTGGGAGCTCGAGGACCTCGCGTTCGCGACCCTCTTCCCGAAGAGGTATGACGAGATCGCGCGGCTGGTCTCTGAGCGCGCGCCCCGGCGGGAGATGTTCCTGCAAGAAGTGGTCGAGGACGTCCAGGAAGACCTCAAGGAAGCCAAGATCAAGGCGCAGGTCACCGGGCGACCCAAGCACTACTACTCGGTCTATCAGAAGATGATCGCCCGCAATGTCAGCTTCGATGACATCTACGACCTGGTAGGCATCCGCATCCTTGTCGACTCGCTCCGCGACTGCTACGCCGTACTCGGCACGGTGCATGCGCGCTGGAATCCGGTGCCCGGCCGGTTCAAGGACTACATCGCGATGCCGAAGTTCAACATGTACCAGTCGCTGCACACCACCGTGATCGGCCCGGAGGGCAAGCCGGTGGAGCTGCAGATCCGCACCTGGGGGATGCACAAGCGGGCCGAATACGGCGTCGCGGCGCACTGGAAGTACAAGGAAGAGATGGTCGGCGGCGGCGGCACCACCGACATGACCTGGCTGCGGCAGCTGGTCGACTGGCAGCGGGAGACCGAGGACCCGGCGGAGTTCCTTGACTCGCTGCGCTTCGACCTCGGTGGCGCCGAGGTCTACGTGTTCACGCCGCGCGGCGAGGTCATCGCCCTGCCCCAGGGCTCGACGCCGGTCGACTTCGCCTACGCGATCCACACCGAGGTCGGTCACCGGACGATCGGAGCGCGCGTCAACGGGCGCCTGGTGGCGCTGGAGAGCGCCCTGAGCAACGGCGACACCGTCGAGATCTTCACCTCCAAGGCGCCCGACGCTGGGCCGAGCCAGGACTGGCTGGGCTTCGTGCAGAGCGCCCGCGCCCGGAACAAGATCCGGCACTGGTTCTCGAAGGAGCGCCGGGAGGCCGCCTCCGAGACAGGCAAGACCGCGATCGCGCGAATGATGCGCAAGCAGAACCTGCCGCTGCAGCGGCTCGCGACCGCCGACGCGCTCAACTCCATCGCCACGGAGTTGCATTACACCGACCTGTCCGCGCTCTATGCGGCCGTCGGCGAAGGTCACGTGAGCGCCCAGTCCGTGGTCCAGAAGCTGGTCAAGTCGGCCGGGGGAGTCGACGGCGCCCAGGAGGACCTGGCCGAGGCCACCCTGGTTACGAGGGCGCCCCGGCCACCCGCGCCTGCGGGCGACTCGGGCGTCGTAGTCGAGGGCGCCAACGACGTCTGGGCACGTCTGTCCAAGTGCTGCACGCCGGTCCCTGGTGATCCGATCACCGGGTTCGTGACCCGAGGGAACGGCGTCACGGTGCACCGCGCCGACTGCGTCAACCTCGAGCACCTGCTCCAGTCCCAGCCCGAGCGGGTGGTCAACGTCCGCTGGTCACCGAAGGAAGGGTCGCAGTTCCTTGTGGCAATCCAGGTCGAAGCCCTAGACCGCACCGGCCTGCTGTCCGACGTGACGCGCTCGATCTCCGACCAGCACGTGAATATCCTGTCGGCCACCGTCACCACTACACGCGACCGGGTCGCATTCAGCCGGTTCACGTTCGAGATGGGCGACCCCAAGCACCTCGGCGCCGTGCTGCGCGCCGTTCGCTCCATCGACGGCGTCTACGACGTCTACCGCGTAACGAACTAGCCTGCCGAGCTCCCCAGCCGGGCGACGGCTTCCGCACGCTGCTTTGCGCGCTGGCGCACGATGATGCCGGGCGGCGTGATCATGCCCGAGGCGCGCTGGTCACAGCGTTCCGTGGGCCACGCGACGCGCGCTGCCGCAGCGCACGAAACCCACCGCCCTCCGGCAGTGCTGACGCCGGGAGCGCCGCACGCCAACCCTCGCCGGGGCTGACACGCTTGCAAGAGTTCTCTCGAGAGTTTATTCTCGAGAGATGCCTCTCGAAGAGACCCCTTCTGACGGGCCCGGTGCCTCGCAAGGCTTGCGTGAGGTGTCCGACGCGCGAACCTTCAGAGCCCTCGGCCATCCGGTCCGGCTCGCCCTGCTCGAGACCCTGGCGATCCAAGGACCCCTGACTGCCACCGAAGCGGCGGAGCGGATTGGTGAGTCCCCGACCACTTGCTCATTCCACCTCCGCCAGCTCGCCCGCTATGGCTTTGTGGAGGAGGCGGGCGGCGGCAAGGGCCGTGCGCGACCCTGGCGGCTCAGCACCATCGGGATGCAGAGTGCCAACGTCCACGACGATCCCGAGACTGAGATAGCTGCAACTGCTTTCGCGGGGCTGATGCGCGAACGGCAGCTCGAGCGCTACCGGACGTGGCTGGACACCAGGGCCAGCTACCCCAGGGAGTGGCGGGAGGCTGCCAACGCGGGCGATTACCTGTTCTGGCTGACGCCCGAGGAGCTGGCAGAGCTGAACCGGGAACTGGCCGAAAAACTCATCCCCCTGGCGCGTGAGCGGCTGACCGAGCCGGGAGCGCGGCCACCCGGAGCAGCGCCCGTCGAGCTGCTGCTGTTCACCTACCCGGTGGCCCCGCCACCAGCAAAGAGCTAAGTCAATGCCCACCCTGCCCCGAGCCCTCGCCCCGCTGCGCCACGGGTCATTCCGCCTCCTCGTCAGCGGGCAGTTGACCTCGAACCTCGGTGACGCCTTCTACGCGGTCGCGCTCCCGTGGTACGTGCTGTCAGCCCACGGCGGACCGCTGCTGCTCGGCAGCGTCCTCGCCGCCTACGGGATCTCCCGGACGCTGCTGCTGGCCGTCGGCGGGCAGGCTAGCGACAGGTTGCGGCCGTGGACAGCGATGATGGGCGCCGATGCAGTGCGGGCTGTGGCCGTCGGCGCCCTCGCTGTCGCAGCCTTCACCGGACCGCCGAACGCGTACATCCTCGTGCCGATCAGCGTGGTCATAGGCGCCGGCGAAGGGCTGTTCCTGCCTGGCTCTTACGCCATCGTTCCCTCGCTGCTGCCGGATGCGGAGCTCGAAGCGGGAAACGCCATGACCACCGGCGGGACGCAGCTTGCCACCCTGATCGGACCGGGCATCGGCGGAGCGGTCGTGGCCCTGGCCGGCGCGACGCCGGCCTTCGCCGTCGACGCCGCCTCATTCGCCATCTCGACGCTGACCCTGTGGGGGATACGTTTGCGCGGGGTCACCGTCCACCAGATCGATCCCCAGCTAGCTGGGATCCAGGAAATCGATGGCGCGGACCAGCCCGCCGCAGGGAAACCGCCGGCTGCCGCTCCGACGCTGCGCCACCTTCTCGCCAATGAACGGGTGCTCCAGGTGATCATCGTCGTCCTGGCAGCAGCCAACCTGGGCGCCGGCGGCATGGGTGAGGTTGCGTTGCCAGCCCTGGCGCACGGACCGTTCGGGGCCGGGGCGGGAGGTTACGGCGCGCTGCTCGCCGCTTACGGCGGGGGAGCGCTGCTCGGTACCCTCGCGGCCGGGCAGGCCCGCCGGGCACGTCGGCCAGCCGTTGTGGCCTCGGTGGGCTTTCTGATCGAGGCTGCCTGCCTCGCGCTCGTCCCCTACCTGGGCGGCACGATCCCGGCCGCGGCCGCGCTCCTCGCCTTCGGCGCGCTCAACGGTTTCGGCAGCATCATTCTGTTCACGGCATTCCAGCGCTGGGCGCCGCCAGCGATGCTTGGCCAGCTCATGGCTGTGCTGCTGCTGGCTGCGATCGGCGTGTTCCCGGTGTCGGTGTTCGTCGCTGGCCTTCTCGTCGACCACCTCGGCCCAGCCCCGTTCTTCCCGCTGGCTGGCGCGCTGCTGGCGGTCGCGATCGCGGTCAGCCTGAGCCAGCGCAGCTGGCGCGATTTTGGGTCCGCTGTCAAGGCGCGGCCCGGCGAAGACGAGCCGATGTGCGCGGCTCTTGCGGTGCCGGATCAGCCGCCCGCCTAGCGCTGAGGCCAAGCGGACGTGGGCGTAACGCAGGGCGAGGTATCAGCTGGAGAGCTCGGCTAGCGTGCGCTCGGCCTCGGCTAGCCAGCTCTTGCGTGCTTCGATTGCTTCCTCCGCTTGCTGCTGCGCCTTCTGATCGCCGCTGGCCTGGGCCTTAGCGAGCTGGCGCTCGAGCTGGCTGATGGCCGCGCGGATCTGCTCGACGGTGCCGCGGGCACGGGTCAGTGCTTCGGGGTTCGTACGGCGCCAGTGCGAATCCTCGGCCCTGCGCAGGGTCTCCTCGATCTTGCGGAGGCCGCCTTCCAGGCGCTCCTGGGCGTCCCGTGGCACGGCGCCGGCGCGCTCCCAGCGCTCCAGGATTCCGCGCAGCTGCGCCCTGGCAGCGCGAGCGTCCGTGGCCGGCACGAGCTTCTCCGCCTCGGCGAGCAACTGTTCTTTGACCACGACGTGCTCGCGCAGCTCTTTGTCCTTGGCGTCCAGGACCTCTGAGCGGGCCTTGAAGAACGCGTCCTGCGCCCCCTTGAACCGGTTCCACAGCTCGTCCTCGGCCGCCCGATCAGCCCGGCCTGCCTGCTTCCATTCCCGCATGAGCTCGCGATAGGCGGTGGCGGTGGCCGCCCAGTCGGTCGAGGTCGACAGCTCCTCGGCTTTGGCTGCCAGTTCCTCTTTGCGCGTCCGGATGCCCTCGCGCTCCTCTTCCAAGGTCGCGAAGTAGGCCTTGCGCCGCTTCGCGAAAGCGTTCCTGGCCGCGGACAGTCGCTTCCACAATGCCGCCTCGGCGGCGCGGTCACCGCGCGGGGCGGCCTTCCACTCCTCAAGCAACTGGCGCATCCGCTCACCGCTTGCCTTCCAGTGAGTGGCCTCGACGGCCAGGCGCTCGGCCTCGGCGACAATCCGCTCCTTGGCCTCGTGCGCCTCGGTCCTCGCCTGCTCGCGCGCCGCCTTGTGCTCTTCCCTGCGCTGCTCGATCGTGCCGAGCAAGGCCGTGAGGCGGCCCATCAGGCTGGCCAGGTCGCCGATGACATTCGCGTCGGTGCACGCGGCCGTGAGCCTGGTGATCGTAGCCTTGGCCTGGCCGGGCGCCAGGTCAGTGCTGGACATGCGCTGCTCGAGCAGGCTGATCTCGGTCTCCAGCGCGTCGAACTTGCGCTTGAAGAAGGCCATCGCCTCATCCGGGCTGCCAGCCTGCCACGAGCCGATCTCTCGCTCACCGTCGGCGGTCCGGACATACACCGTCCCGTCGTCGGCTACCCGGCCCCACGGATCGCTTGCGGTGCCCACCGCATACCTCCTGCTCGGTACCTGATTAGCAGTCACGCCACTCAGGTCTTACTGATTGTCACGCTCTCGAACTCGACGCTTTCCTTTGGCGCGCCTCCGCCGTAAGGGCTGATCGGCGCACCGAAACCGCGGTTGCCCACACTCTGGAGTACGTTCAGCCCGCTCACGACCTGGCCGAACGGCGTGTAGCTGGGCGGCAAGTTCGTGCTACGGAAGACAAAGAAGAACTGGCTGCCGTTGGTGCCTGGGCCACCGTTCGCCATCGCCAGGGTGCCAGCGGGATAGGTCGCCCCGGCCAGATTCTCGCTGTTGAACTCATACCCCGGGCCGCCTGAACCCGTTCCCGTTGGGTCGCCGCACTGCAGGATGTAGAGCCCTTGCGAGTTGCTGAGCCTCGGACACGGAGTCTTGTCGTAGAACTTCTGGTCAGCCAGCGAGACGAACGAGTTCACCGTGCAGGGGGCCTTGCTGCCCAGCAGGTCGACGACTATGGCGCCGCGGTTGGTCTTGATCGTCGCCGTGTACTTGGCTGCCGTGTCCGGCGTGGCAGGCGGCAGCGATACCTTGCGGGAAGCCGTACCGCCAGCCGTGTAGATGCACTTGCCGTCCACCATGGCCGGGGTGCTGCTCGGAGATGGCGTCGCAGACGGGGTGGCGGTAACTGACGGCGTCACGCTGGCCGCCTTGGCCTGATTGCTCTTCGTGCTCGAGAATGCGCCAAGGGCGGCCGCGATGCCGACACCGACGGCTGCTACGAGCACGACCGCGATTGCGCTAACCGACAGCTGCCTCGCGCGCTGGGCTCGCTGCGCATTGCGCTCGAGGCGGCGCTGATGCGCGTCCCTGGCGAGCTTGCGCTGGCGTTCCTTTTTGGTGGCCACCCGTACGTTCCTCCTGCTCATCCGCAGTGTCCTGCTGTTTTGCCTGGTCTGGCAACGCCCTGCCGCCGGGAGGCAGCAGACTCCAGGGCAGTGCGCCGCGAAACTTCGCGAATCGTACCGTTGTGGCGCCACTGGTAACGCCGCCGTTACCTTTCGACACCCAACCGCGCCCAACTCGTGTCCTGTTGACCTAGAACCCCTGGCCAGCGGCAGGCTGAGGCACCGTTCTCGCTAGCCTGGGAGCACGCCGACCGTGAGCGCCCCGACCGGGATCTGCCCCGGTGTCCGGGTCGCGCCGGGCCCAGGAGGAGGCACGCATGCTGATAGCCGGCTTCCCGGCGGGCTCGTTCGCAGCCAACTGCTACGTACTGGCAGCCGGACCTGGCCAGGAATGCCTGATTATCGACCCCGGACAGGACGCTGAGCAGGGCATCGACGAAATTGTCGACCGGTACCGCCTGCGGCCGGCAGCCGTCCTTGCCACCCACGGCCATCTCGATCACATCTGGTCGGTGGCACCTGTCTGCGGCGCGCGGGGGATCCCCGCCTATATCCATCCTGATGACCGGCCGCTGCTGTCCGATCCGGCCCGCGGGTTTTCGCTTGGCGCAGGTCAGCAGCTATTCGGCGGGCTGACATTCAGCGAGCCGGACGACGTGCTGGAGCTTGCCGATGGGATGACTCTGGACCTCGCCGGGGTCACCCTGATCGTCGACCATGCCCCTGGCCACACTCCGGGCTCGGTGACGTTCCGGCTACCGGACGCGGCCGACCCTGACACCCTGTTCACCGGCGACCTGCTCTTCGCCGGATCGATCGGGCGCAGCGACCTGCCCGGCGGCAGTTACGAGACGATCCTGGCTAGTCTTGCCCGAGTGTGCCTGCCGCTGCCGGACGACACCGTCGTCCTTGCCGGGCACGGGCCAGGCACGACAATAGGCGCAGAGCGATCGCACAACCCGTTCCTGGCCGGGCTGACGCCGGCGACTGGCCCGGCTACCGGGCTGTGAACCAGGGCTGACCGCTCGTGCCCCCACCTGCCTTTGGGCGGGACCGGGCCGAGACGGCCGCGTTCCCTGTCCTGATGGGTTTGATGTTGTGAGATGCACAAGAGAGAGGCTGGGCTGGCAATGATCCGCAGCCACGAAGCAGGCAGCCTGCGTGCTGCCGCGGCGGGCGAGGAAGTACGGCTGGCGGGCTGGGTCGCGCGGCGGCGCGATCACGGCGGCGTCGTCTTCATCGATCTGCGCGACGGCAGCGGGATTGTGCAAGTGGTTGTGCGCGAGGAGGACGTGGCGCATGACCTGCGGGCCGAGTACTGCGTGCTGGTCGACGGCACGGTCAGGCGCCGCCCGGCTGGCAACGAGAACCCCGAGCTGGCGACCGGGGAAGTCGAGGTCGCGGCGAACTCGATCGAGGTGCTGTCGCAGGCCGATGCGCTGCCGTTCCCGATCGAGGGCAGTACTGGCGGAGGCGAGCTGAACGAAGAGATCCGGCTCAAGTACCGGTACCTGGACATCCGCCGAGCCGACGTCGCGGCCGCGCTCAAGGCCAGGTCGCGGGCGGTGTATCTGCTCAACGAGGTCATGGACGCGCACCGGTTCGTGACCGTGGAGACTCCGTTCCTGACCCGGTCGACGCCAGAAGGCGCGCGTGACTTCCTGGTCCCGGTGCGGCTGCGGCCTGGCAACTGGTATGCCCTGCCGCAGTCGCCGCAGCTGTTCAAGCAGCTGCTGATGGTGGGCGGCATGGAGCGGTACTTTCAGCTTGTCCGGTGTTTCCGGGACGAGGACTTCCGGGCTGACCGGCAGCCTGAGTTCACCCAGGTCGACCTCGAGATGTCGTTCGTGACGAGGGAAGACGTCATCGAGGTCGCCGAGGATCTCGTCGAGCGTCTCTGGACTGACATCGCCGGATACCAGATCCAGCGACCGATCCCGCAGATGACGTACGCCGACGCCATGGCTCAGTACGGCTCGGACAAGCCGGACCTGCGGTTCGGGCAGGAACTCGTCGACCTGACCGACTTCTTCAGCCAGTCCGAGTTCCGGGTGTTCCAGGCACCGTACGTCGGCGCGGTGGTCATGCCCGGCGGCGCCGCCCAGACGCGCAAGGAGCTAGACGGCTGGCAGGACTGGGCCAAGTCGCGCGGCGCGCGCGGTCTGGCGTACGTGCTCATCGGCGCGGATGGCCAGGTGACGGAGGCGGGGCCGGTAGCCAAGCACCTGTCAGAGATCGAGCGGTCGGGGCTGCCTGCCGCTGTCAGGGCGTCAGAGGGGGACGCGGTTTTCTTCGCCGCCGGGACCCGGGCCGAGGCGCGGACGTTGCTCGGCGCCTCCCGGCTGGAGATCGGCCACCGCTGCAAGCTCATCGATCCGGCAGCGTGGGCGTTCACCTGGGTGGTCGACGCGCCCATGTTCGAGGAGGACGGCGACGGCGGCTGGACCGCGGTCCATCACCCGTTCACCGCGCCGCTGCCGGAGTGGACGGGGAAGTTCGCAGCGGAGCCCGGCGGCGCGCTGGCCGATGCGTACGACATCGTCTGCAACGGCACGGAGATCGGTGGCGGCTCCATCCGAATCCACCGGCCAGACGTGCAGCAGCAGGTGTTCGACGTGATCGGCCTGTCGCGGGAGGAGGCAACGTCGCAGTTCGGATTCCTGCTGGACGCGCTGCGATACGGGCCGCCCCCGCACGGCGGGATCGCATTCGGCTGGGATCGGCTGCTGATGCTGCTGACCGGTCGCGATTCGATCCGCGACGTGATCGCGTTCCCGAAGGCGGCCTCCGGGCACGATCCGCTGACCGGCGCGCCGACGCCGATCACGCCGGAGCAGCGCAAGGAAGCCGGCATCGACGTCACTCCCGGAGCCGCCGGTGCTGGAACGGGCGGCAGTACTTAGCCAAATGCGCGGAATGCGGCCCGCACCTCGCTCACGAACGTCTCCGGCTGCTCGAAGGCGGCGAAGTGACCGCCCTTGTCGAGCTCGTTCCAGTACCGCACGTCCGGGAAGTGCCGTTCGGCCCACCGTCGTGACGCGCGGAAGATTTCCTTCGGGAAGATCGAGCAGCCCACTGGCACCTGCACCGAGCCGGCCAGCGGCTTGCCGAAGCTTTCCCAGTACAGGCGCGCTGACGACGCGCCGGTGGCGGGCAGCCAGTACATCATGATGTTGTCGAGCATCTCGTCCCGCGACAACACCGTGGCCGGGTCGCCATCGCAGTCGGTCCAGGACCAGAACTTCTCCACGATCCACGCACACAGTGCCGCGGGCGAGTCGACCAGGCCGTAGCCGATGGTCTGCGGCCGCGTCGACTGCTGCTTGGAGTAGCCGGAATCCCAGCGCCGGTAATACTCCAAAGAGTCCAGAGCCTGCTGCTCTTGGGCGGTCAGCTCGCTCATCGTGGCGGGATCCGGCGGCGCCGTGACCATGTTGAGGTGGATGCCAGCCACATGATCGGGATGGCGGATGCCGAGGCCAGCTGTCACACCCGCGCCCCAGTCGCCACCTTGCGCGCCATACCGCACGTAGCCGAGCCGCGTCATCAGCTGATCCCAGGCGTCGGCGACGCGCTCGACGCCCCAGCCGGCCCGTACAGGCTTGCCGCTGAATCCGAAGCCAGGCAGGGACGGGCACACCACATGGAACGCGTCCGCCGGGTCACCGCCGTAGCTAGCCGGGTCCGTCAGCGGCCCGATGACCTTCCGGAATTCGACGATCGAGCCGGGCCAGCCATGCGTCAGCACGAGCGGCAGCGCCTCCTCGCGCGGCGACCTGACATGCAGGAAATGGATATCGAGGCCGTCGATCTCGGTGCGGAACTGTGGGAACGCATTGAGGCTGGCCTCGCACGCGCGCCAGTCGTAGCTGTCCTGCCAGTACTGGCACAGGTCGCGCGCGTAGCCGAGCGGGGTGCCCTGCGACCAGTCGTCGACCGTCTCCGGCTCAGGCCACCGTGTCTGAGCGAGACGGCGGTGCAAGTCGTGCACGTCTGCTTCGGGAATTTCGATCCGGAACGGGGTGATTGCGTCGCTCATCTGCCTAGCATGACGCGGCCGGACGCGCTGGCGGGGCCAGCTCCGCGATCCGGCCGCGGACGAATACGCGGTGCTCGAGCGGGCTACTCTCCGTCCGTGGCTTACGTCGATCAGTTCGATCGCCTGATCCGGGCAGCCGAGCGTGGCCGGCCGATCAAGAGCACGCGCACCGTCGTCGTGTTCGACGACGGCCTCGTGGTGTGCGCCGTCGGTGTCTACGGGGAGGCGAGGCGGCCGGCGTTCGGCATCTTTGGCAGCCTGCGCCGGAGTCGGCCCGCCGGACCTGGCAGCGGTCAGGGCGAGGACCACATCCGGGTCAGCGCCCAGGCGGCCGGCTCCTGCCTGACGTTCGCGCCGACGTGGCCGAAGGCACGGCCGATTTCGTTCGCGATAGTCGACAAGATCGTGCTCACGCGCCCGCGGCAGGTGAGTGAGCTGGCGATCTACGAGCACACAGCCGAGCCCAGGCCAGGCCCGGCCGCCTCGGTCTACCTCGGCGAGCTGTCAGCTGGCCGGGTGCGCGCCGCGCTCGAGCCAGCGCTTGGCGACAGGCTCGAGATCCTCGTCCCTAGTTAGAACGCCGAACGCGTGGGCCGTAGGTCCAAGGAATTCGTACCTGCGGTACACGCGTTCTCAGGATGATCTTGGAGCGGGAGCGGGAGCGGGAGCGGGAGCCGGAGCGGGAGCCGGAGCCGGAGCGGGCAGGATCTGGCGCGGAATCACTGGCGCGGAGGCGCGGCGCTTCCACTCGCGCGGATAGCCCAGCGACACTTCCTCGTGCCGGATCCCGTCATGCCACGTCGTCCGCGGAATGTGCAGGTGTCCGTAGACCACGACTTCCGCTCGGTACCGGGCTGGCCAGTCGGCCGTCCGCACCGTGCCGCACCACTGCGCGAACACCGGATACCGCATGACCGCTGTGGGCTCGCGCACCAGCGGGAAGTGATTGACCAGCACCGTCGGCAGGCCCGGCGGCAGGTCGGCTAGCCGGCGCTCCGTCTTGGCGACGCGGTCTTCGCACCATGCTGCCCGGCTCGGGAACGGGTCGGGGTGCAGCCAGCGCTCGTCCGCGCTCACGACGCCGGCGCCGTTGGCCTGCGCCAGTCCCTCCGACGGCGAGTTGGCACCAGCCGGGCGGAACGAGTAGTCGTACAACACGAACAGCGGCGCCACTACGACGGGGCCGTCGTCGCCGGCCCAGATCGGGTAGGGGTCCTCCGGCGTGACGACGCCGAGGCGCCGACAGACTTCGACTAGATGCAGGTAGCGCTCCTCGCCGCGGAGGCGTACTCGGTCTCGGCTGTGTGTCCAGAGTTCGTGATTGCCTGGCACCCACACGACCTTGGTGAAGCGCTCGCTTAGCTGCCCGAGCACCGATTCGACGTCAGCGGCCCGCTCACCGACGTCTCCGGCGACGATGAGCCAGTCTGACGGCGAGACGGGCTGGATGCGCTCGGCAATGGCCCGGTTCGCCGAGAACCCCACGTGCAGATCGCTGACCGCCAGGAGTCTAGGCCCGTCACCGGCGATACTCCGCAACGCCGGCCGAAGAAGATGTCACAGGCCTTCCTGGGTCTCAGGGGTCTCGCATATCGCGGTCTGAGCAAGCTGAGTGGTCTGGGCAAGCTGACTGGAGACTACCTAGCTTGCTCCCATGCCCACGGTCTTGGCTTCGGGCGCGTACCGCAGCCCGGAGGCGCCCAGTAAAGATCAACTCGGCGACGTTTGCACGATTAGGGCGCAAACTGGCCGCGATCGCCGCCCCAAATGCACACACGATTAGATTCGAAGGCGGACGCTACCCGAAATGTCCGGCCTGGCCATCGCTGACTCGGTCGCCGGTGCCGCTACGGACGACGCCGGACTGGCAGTGTCAGCGGGTACTGTCACATCGTGCCCCGTGCAGATAACGGCTCGACTAGGAGCCTGTTCGACGCCTCGGCCGAGGCTGCCGAGCAGGCGACCGCGCCGCTCGCTGTCCGCATGCGGCCGCGCACGCTCGCCGAGGTCGTCGGCCAGGGGCACCTGACCAGGGATGGCTCGCCGCTGCGCAAGCTGGCCGATACCGACGCCCCGATGTCCGTCCTGCTGTGGGGGCCGCCGGGTACCGGCAAGACGACCCTCGCCTATGTGGTCGCCAACGTGACCAGGCGCCGGTTCGTCGAGCTGTCCGCCGTGTCGGCTGGCGTGAAGGACGTCCGCGCCGCCATCGAGACCGCGCGCGGGCAGCTGGGCCTGACCAGCGAGCAGACGGTCCTGTTCATCGACGAAGTGCACCGGTTCAACAAGGCACAGCAGGACGCGCTGCTGCCTGCGGTCGAGAACCGCTGGGTGTCGTTCATCGGCGCCACGACGGAGAACCCGTCGTTCTCAGTGGTCGGGCCGCTGCTGTCCAGGTCGCTGCTGCTCACTCTCCGCCCGCTGACCGACGAGGACATCCGCACGGTCATCGACCGGGCACTGACCGACGAGCGAGGGCTCGGGGGCACGATCACCCTGGCGGCAGGTGTCGACGACCACCTCGTGCGGCTCGCAGGAGGCGATGCCAGGCGAGCCCTGACTTACCTCGAAGCCGCCGCGCTTGGAGTGCCTGCGGGCGGCGAGGTCACGGTGGAGATGCTCGAGCGCGCCGTCGACCGAGCGATGGTCCGCTACGACCGGGCCGGCGACCAGCATTACGACGTGATCAGCGCGTTCATCAAGAGCATGCGCGGCAGCGACGCCGACGCGGCGCTGCACTACCTGGCCCGCATGATCGAGGCCGGGGAGGACCCCCGCTACATCGCGCGGCGGCTCATCGTGCACGCCAGCGAGGACGTCGGCATGGCAGACCCCACGGCGCTCCAGACAGCTATCGCTGCGGCACAGGCCGTCGAGTTCGTCGGCTTGCCCGAGGCGCAGCTGAACCTAGCCCAGGCGGTCATCCACATCTCGCTCGCGCCGAAGTCCAATGCCGTCGCGCGCGCCATCTGGGCGGCCAGGGCCGATGTGCAGCAGGGGCTAGCCGGGCCAGTGCCGAAGCACCTGCGCGATGCCAGCTACGCGGGAGCGGCCAGGCTCGGCCACGGCAAGGGCTACGAGTACCCGCACGACGATCCGGCCGGCGTCCTCGAACAGCAGTACCCGCCAGACACGCTGGTCGGCAAGCGTTACTACGAACCGACGACGCACGGCGCCGAGGCGCGCGTCGCCGAGCGATCGGAGCGCATCCGGGCGATCCTGCGCGGCGGTACGGAGCCGGACACCGGCGCGGACGGTGCGTCTGGCACGAGCGTCACCGGCGCAAACGTCACCGATGCAGGGACCACCAAAGCGGCGGTCACCGACACGGGCGCTGCCGGCCCAGGCCGCGCGGATTCGGCCGAGAACGGCTGAACCGACGCGAGACATGCGCTGCCGGCCCAGGCCGCGCGGATTCGGCCGAGAACGGCTGAGCTGTCGCGAACGGGAGCTGCAGCGCAGGCCGCGCGGATTCGGCCGGGAACGGCTGAGCCCGCGCGACGGCAGAGGTCCCAATCCCCGCATAAGAGGGGCCATGCCGGGCAGGGTTCGGCCGCCGGTCCGGTGCGACAACGGCTTCCGCGATAAGCTCACGGCCGGGCCGCACGCGCACTTGCGGACTCACAGCCGATCTCGCACGCGGGATCTCGCACGGGCGATAAAGGAGCAGTCGCACATGACGGGCGAGCGCAGATGAACGCCGGGCAGCTGGCGGCGCTGATCGCCGCGGGATTCTTCGCTGCGCTCGCCTGCGTGGCGATGGTGGTGCTGCTACGGTTCGGGCGCCTCGTGTCGGGAGTGACGCGCATGGTGACCGAGTACCGGGATCGGGCCGACCTGCTGATCGAGCAGGCACAGGAGGCTGTCGACCGCACCAACGCGCAGCTTGCCCGGACCGACGCGATCACAGCCAGCATGGATCAGGTCACGGCGAACATGGCCGAGCTGTCCGGGCACGTGTCCGCGCTCGCGGGTGTCGCCAGAGGCATCTCGTCGGCGGCGACTGCGCCGCTGACGGGGATGTCGGCATTCATGTTCGGGCTGCGGCGGGCCCTGCTTGTCCGCCGCACGCTCCAGGTCGCGGCCGTTGCCGAGCCTGTCGTTGCTAGGCCCGTGGTGGCAACTACCGTGCCCGACACCGCGCCGCAGCGCCAGGCCCTGACCGGCGCCAGGGCGAACGCACGGGCGGTGCGTGGGCGATGATCAGGCGCGGATTCTGGCTCGGGGCGGGCGCGGTGCTGGGCGTGACCGGCTACCGCCGGGTCACGCGGCTGGCCAGGGCGCTGACCGTCCCGCGGGCGACGGGGACACGATCACTTCCGGGAACGGGGCCGACGGCAGGACCGCAGATGCTGGCTCCGTCCCCGCGCAGAAGGTCGTACGTGGCGCGCGCCGCGGCGACCGCCAAGTTCGTCCGCGATATCCGCGAGGGCATGGCGGAGTACCGGGAACTGCATCGAGGCGAATCGAACCCGACCCCGCGAGGCCGTACGCTCGAAGCCCCTACCCTTGAAACCCGTACTCTCGAAAGCCGTACTCTCAGAACCCGTACTCTCGAGACTCAGGGCTACCGGACGCTTTCAGGAGAGCCAGCAGAGCCCGGCGAGAGCCGGCGGGGCCCGCGCGAGCCCTGAAATTTGTCAGCTAGCCCCCGTCACCGTCGGCCGGGCTCGTCAATGTGAAGGATGGCCGTCATGGAGTCGGCAGAGATCGTCCGCCGTTTCCTCAGTTACTTCCAGCAGCGCGGGCACACGGTCGTTCCCTCGGCCAGCCTGGTCGCCGATGACCCGACGCTGCTCTTGGTGAACGCCGGCATGCAGCCGTTCAAGCCGTATTTCCTCGGCCAGCAGACGCCGCCGTTCCGGCGCGCGACCAGTTGCCAGAAGTGCGTGCGCACGCCGGACATCGAGGAAGTCGGCAAGACCACCAGGCACGGCACGTTCTTCCAGATGCTCGGCAACTTCTCGTTCGGGGATTACTTCAAGGACCAGGCCATCCCGTTCGCGTGGGACCTCATTACCAGGCCCGAGTCCGACGGCGGGTTCGGCTTCGCCGAGAGCCGGCTCTGGGTCACGGTGCTGCACGAGGACGACGAGGCGGCCAAGATATGGCACGACGTCGTCGGCGTGCCGGAGAGCCGGATCCAGCGCCGCGGGCTGGCCGACAACTACTGGCACATGGGCGTGGCCGGGCCTGGCGGCCCGTGCTCGGAGATTTACTACGACCGCGGTCCCGAATACGGGCGCGAGGGCGGCCCCGAGGTCGACGAGGACCGGTACCTGGAGTTCTGGAACCTCGTCTTCATGCAGTACCAGCTCGGTGCCGTCCGGTCCAAGGTGGACTTCGACGTCGTCGGAGACCTCCCATCGCGCAACATCGACACCGGCATGGGCATGGAGCGGATGGCCACGCTCTTGCAGGGCGTCGACAACATCTACGAGATCGACACGATGTGGAAGGTGCTCGAGCGCGCGGCCGAGCTCACCGAGACCCGTTACGGCGTCGACGTCCGGACGGACGTCGCGCTGCGCGTAGTGACCGACCACGTCCGGACGGCGGCCATGCTGGTCGCAGACGGCGTGATCCCGTCCAACGAAGGCCGCGGCTACGTCCTGCGCCGGATCCTGCGCCGCAGCATGCAGAAGCTGCGGCTGCTGTCCGGCGCGCAGCGCGGCGGCTCCGGCCGCAGCCGGGGCGGCGAGGACGAGCGGTTCATGCACGAGCTGAGCTCGGTGGCGATCGAGGCGCTCGGCCAGCAGTACCCGGAGCTGATCAGGGACGCGCCGCACATCCACACGGTCATCGATGCCGAGGAAGCCGCGTTCATGGCGACGCTGCGGACAGGCAGCGCGATCTTCGACGCCGCGGTGGAGGAGATACGGCGGCGCGGCGCCGAGACCATCCGCGGTGAGCAGGCGTTCCAGCTGCATGACACGTACGGCTTCCCGATCGACCTCACGCTGGAGATGGCGAGCGAGCAAGGGCTGGCGGTCGATGAGGGCGAGTTCCGCCGCCTGATGGCCGAGCAGCGGCAGCGCGCGAAGGCCGACGCGGCGGTCAAGAAGACCGGTAACGCGGACATCTCGGTGTTCGCGCGCGTGCTGGAGCAGGCGGGCAGCGTCACATTCACCGGCTATGACGAGGTAGCAACAGACGCCACGATCATCGGCCTGCTCGTCGGCGGCGCGGCCGTGCCGTCTGCCGGGGCGGGCACGGCGGTCGAGGTCGTCCTGGACCGCACGCCGTTCTACGCCGAGGGCGGCGGACAGCTCGCCGACAACGGCGTCATCATGACAATCGGCAGTGGCGCCGGCGACGAGGCACGGATCGCGGTCACCGATGTGCAAGCGCCGGTGCCAGGCCTGATCGTGCATCGCGGCACAGTGACGGGCGGCGAGATCGTCGTCGGCGCTCCGGTGCACGCTGAGATCGAGGTGGAACGGCGGCGGGCCATTTCCCGCTCGCACACGGCGACTCACCTGGTGCACCGCGCTTTCCGCGGATTGCTCGGCGAGTCGGCCGCGCAGGCTGGCTCGGAGAACGCGCCGGGCCGATTCCGCTTTGATTTCACCGCCCTCGGCGCAGTGGCGGCCTCGGTGCTGACCGATGCCGAAGAGGAGGTCAACCAGGTCCTCATCAATGACCTGGAAGTTCGGGCGTTCCACACGTCGATCGACGATGCTAGGGCGATGGGTGCACTCGCGCTCTTCGGCGAGAAGTACGGCGACCAGGTGCGGGTCGTCGAGGTCGGCGACTATTCGCGGGAGCTATGCGGCGGGACTCACGTCGCCAGGTCTGGCAACCTCGGTCTCGTCAAGATCCTCGGCGAATCGTCGATCGGGTCAGGCGTGCGCCGGGTCGAGGCGCTCGTAGGAATCGACGCTTTCAACTTCCTGGCCCGCGAGAGCGTGCTCGTTAGCCAGCTGACCGAGCAGCTCAAGACGCGTCGGGAGGAACTGCCTGAGCGGATCTCGGGGATAGTCACGCGGCTGCGTGACGCCGAGCGGGACCTCGAGCGCCTCCGGTCAGCTCAGCTGCTGGGCGGTGCAGCGGAACTGGCCGGCACCGCCGAGAACGTGAACGGAGCCGCGTTCGTCGCGCACCGCGTGCCAGACGGGGTCCCGGCCGACGGGATTCGGAAGGTGGCCCTCGACATCCGGGGTCGGCTCCCAGCCGATAGGCCGAGCGCGGTCGCCGCGATCGGAGTCTCCGACGGGCGGCCGACGGTCGTCGTCGCAGTCAACGATGCGGGTCGTGCGCAGGGCATGCGGGCCGGCGCTCTGGTGCTCGCGGCCGCGGGAGCCCTTGGCGGCCGCGGCGGCGGCCGGGACGACGTCGCCCAGGGCGGCGGGGCTCCACTCGGCGATCGGGCGGACGAAGCGGTAACAGGGGCGTTTAGCGCAGTTCGTGTACTTATTAACGACATAATGGGCGCAGGTGCCGTAGGGTGAATCCGTGCCTCTACCAGTTCGTGTCCGGGCTGAGACCTGCTGGGTTCCGCCAGCCGGTCTGGGCGATCGTGTCCCAGGTGGTGATCGTCAGGTGGACAGCGGCGATGACTGGCTGGATACGAATGTGAGGCACGGCGTCCGGCTTGGCGTCGACGTCGGCACGGTCCGGATAGGGGTCGCCAGATCCGACCCCGGCGGCCTGCTCGCCTCGCCGCTGGATACCGTGCGACGCGGCACTGGCGACCTCGCCGAGCTCGCCAGGCTCGCGACCGAGAACCAGGTCATGGAGGTCGTCGTGGGCCTCGCCGTCGGCCTCGCCGGGCGCGAGGGCAGGTCAGCCGCGGACGGACGAGCATTTGCGGCCGCGCTCGCAGCGCGACTCAGGCCGGTTCCGGTCCGCCTGGTCGACGAACGCTTCACGACGGTCCTGGCGCACGCAGCGCTGCAGCAGGGCGGCGTCGGTTCCAGGGACAGGCGACAGGCAGTGGACAAAGCCGCGGCGGCGCTCCTGCTGCAAAGTGCACTCGACGCGGAGCGTTCGACCGGCGAACCCGCGGGTCAGCTGGTGGCAGGAGGCGCGACAGCATGAGCCGCGACGGCTACGAGCGCTGGGACGAGCGGCAGGATCCCGCTGACCCCGATGGACACGGCCCCCGAGCAGGTCGCCGGTCGCGCCGGGCCGCCCGCGCCGACGAGCAATGGGTGCCGGACGCGCAGCCGCCAGATCCCCGCCGGGGACACGGCTCGCATCGCCGTTCGGGCCAGCACCCCGAGGCCGATGGGCCTAGCTCTGGCTACAGCGAACCTGGCTACGACGACCAAGGCTATGCGGGCCCTGGTTACGGCGAAGCTGCTCGCCCCCAACCTGGCTACCCCGCACCGGCCTACCCCGATGCCGGGTACGCGGGTTCGGGCTATTCAGAGCCCGGGTACGGCGAGGCTGGCTATAGGGACCCTGGCTATTCCGATGCCGGTTATTCCGATCCCGGCTATTCGGGCCCGCACCAGGCGGGTCCCGGCCAGGCTGACGGCTATCGCCAGTCTGACGGCTACGGCCAGTCTGATGGCTACGGCCAGCCGGCCGACTACGGGCGAGCGGCTGGTTATCCGGATGGCGGCTACCCTGGGGCCGGTTACGCGAACTCGGGCGAATACGGCACGGCCGGTCCTGGCGGTGCAGACCGGCAGGACCGCTATCGCGATGGCGTCTATCCGGCCGACGGCTACCCGGATGGCAGCTCGGGACGCAACAGCGGGGCTCACCCCGCGCAGCCGGACTTGTTCGCGCCCAGGACCCCGTTCCCTTCTGTGGATCCGTATGTGGCACCGGATCGCTACGGTGCGCCGGACCCATACAACCCTGGGCCGGACGGTTCCGACGCTGACACCCTCGGCAGCGGTAGCCGGTCGAGCGGCCCCTACAGGGGTCCGGACGGCTACGGCGACCGAGCCAGTTACGGTGGGCCGGATTCGTACGGCGGCCCTGCTGGATATGACACAGGTGACCCGTATGCGGGCCGTGACTCCCGCGGTCGGCCAGGTCAGGCCGGATACGAGCAGCCAGCTGGGGCACAGTTCGGCGGGGGATATGACGAGCGCGACTACGGCGCTGTCGCGGGACCTGATCCGCATGCGCAATACCCGGCGCAGGGGCCAGATTATGGCGGCGCTGACCGGGACGGGCGTTATGGCTGGCAGGACCCGGTGGATGACTCAGGCGTGACGCGGCGTCGCCAGCGCGATCCCGAGGACGAGCTGGATGCCGACAGTGCCAGGCACAACGGGTTCTTCCGCGGTTTCGGCGCCTCGGATGACGAGGTGGGGCATCGCCCGCCGCGCCGTAAGCGCAGTAAGGCCGGCATAGCTGCGCTGTTGATCCTGATCATCTTTGCTGGCGGCGTCGTCGGCGGAGGTGCTTACGCCTATCACTGGTATACCAAGCGGCACGCTGACTGGGCCGGATCACAGGGCTACGGCTCGGTCGTCGTGCGGGTCGCGCCGGGCGAGGTCGCCTGCAGCGGGCCGATGGAAAACCTGCTCGTTAGCGACGGGATTGTCGCCTCCGGATCGGCGTTCTGTAGCGCTGCCAAGGCTAACGGCAACGGAGCCGCACTAGAGCCCGGCTACTTTAGGCTGCACAAGCACATGGGCGCCGCGCTGGCGTGGGCTCTGATCATCAACCCCAAGTCGCGGGTACAGATCAAGGTTGCCGTCATCGACGGGATGCGTTGGAGCAAGATCATCGCTCTGCTGGCCAAGCAGACCGGCAAGCCGCTGAGCCAGTTCGAGTCGGCGCTGAAGAACCCGGCGCTGGGCCTGCCGTCCTGGGCGAAGGGTAATCCGGAAGGCTTCCTGTGGCCGGCCACGTACAGCTTCGAGCCCGACACGTCCGCGCTGTCGATGCTGCAGACGATGGTGAAGCAGGCGACCACCGAGTTCGCCAGCCTCAACCTGGCGGCGAAGGCCAGGGCGGCGCAGTTCACCGAGTACGAGGTGATCATCTCCGCCAGCCTGCTGGAAGGCGAGGTGCCGCCCGCGTACTACACGAAGGTCGCCAGGGTGATCGACAACCGGCTGAACCAGAGCCCGCCGTGGGACCTGGGGCTGGACAGCACCGTCGCCTACGCCGTCAACAAGTACATTTATGACCTCAGCCAGAGCGACCTGAACGTGGTTTCGCCGTACAACACGACGAAGCACGCCGGACTGCCACCCGGCCCGATCAACTCGCCGGACCTGGCCGCGATCGAGGCTGTCCTGCACCCGGCCCAGGGCTCGTGGCTGTACTTCGTGACCGTGAACAAGAAGGGCCTGACGCTGTTCACGTCAGATCCCAACCAGTTCACGATCTGGTCGAACGAAGCGAAGAAAAACGGAGTCTGAGCATGTGGCGGCCCGCGCGGCCGGGCCGGGGCCGATAGCTGCTGGGCGGGGGCCGGGAATCGGGCGGAGCCGGCAGGCACGCGGGCCGCTGTGCTCGGCTCGCCGATCGCGCATTCGCTCTCGCCTGTGCTGCACATGGCCGGCTACCAGGCGCTGGGCCTGAGCGGCTGGACCTACGAGGCGATCGAGTGCGATGAGCAGGGCCTGGCTTCCTTCGTTGGCTCCCTGAGTGCGGAGTGGGCTGGCCTATCGCTGACCATGCCGCTGAAGCAAGCCGTCTTGCCGATGCTCGATGACGCTGAGCGGCTGGCCACCGACGTCGGCGCCGCCAATACCGTGGTGCTGCGCGACGGCAAGCGACTCGGCTACAACACCGACGTCCCCGGCATGGTGACGGCGCTGCGCCAGGCAGGTATTACTTCGGGACGGAACGCGGTGATCCTCGGCAGCGGTGCCACGGCGTGCTCGGCCCTCGCCGCGCTGCGGGACCTGGGCGCGACCGATGTCGCCGTGGCGGTGCGGTCACGTCCGCGTGCGGAGCCGCTGCGTGAGGTCGCAGGTCGCCTCGGCCTGGATGTGCGACTGGTCGACCTCGAGGCAGACATGGGTGCCGGTAGTGGCGGCGGCCTCGGGCAAGCCCGCTGGCAGTTGCTGATCTCCACAATCCCGGCCGTTGGCGCAGCGGCCGTAGCCAGCCAGATCGTGGCCGGGGCGGTGCAGGCCGATGCAGTGTTCGACGTCGGCTACGACCCGTGGCCCACGGAACTGGCCGAGGCCGCCGAATCGGCCGGTCTGGCCGTTATATCCGGCTATGAGCTGCTTGTGAACCAGGCCGTCGGCCAGTTCGAGCTGATGACCGGGCGGGAGGCGCCTGCTGCGGCGATGCGCGCAGCTGGCCTGGCCGAACTCAAGCGGCGGCGGAATATCCGCTAGCGAAAGTACGCTTCATAGCTGCAGGAATTCCAGCGGGTGCCGGCATGGGCTAGGCTTACAAGCAAGACAATGCTCGGCAACCGCGCGCCCGGCGCGCATTTGCCGGGCGTGCAAGCGGAGGACCACCTCGGCCGCCTCCCACCTGGCCAGCTAACTGCTGGCGGGTATCAGCGCCGGGCACCTCGGTTGGGGTTGCCTGGCAGTCAGCCGCCCTTGGGGCCGGCTGATCTGGCCGGACGCCACACTGCCGGAGCATGTGGGATGGCAGCGGCGTCGCGGGTATGCCCGCACTCAGGCGCGTCCTGAGCGCAGCGGCAGGTCCGCACTGGTGGCCCCGCGAGCACGATATGCGGGGCCTTTCTGGCATCTGCGGTTGGCTGCAATGAGCAGCCGCCAAGGCCAAGAACTCCGCTGTTCTGCACAGGGATGGTCCCTTGCATGAGCACCGTGACACAAGGAGGTCACATCAGCACCGAACCTCGTATCAACGAGCGCATCCGGGTTCCCGAAGTGCGGCTCGTCGGCCCCGCCGGCGAGCAGGTCGGGATAGTCGCCATTAACGATGCGCTCCGGCTGGCCCAGGAGGCAGATCTCGACCTTGTCGAGGTTGCGCCCATGGCCCGGCCCCCTGTCTGCAAGCTGATGGACTACGGAAAGTTCAAGTACGAGTCAGCCTTGAAGGCCAGGGAGTCGCGCAAGAACCAGGCGCAGACGGTCATCAAGGAGATCAAGCTGCGGCCGAAGATCGACCCGCACGACTACGGCACCAAGAAGGGCCACGTCGAGCGGTTCCTCAAGCAAGGCGACAAGGTCAAGGTAACGATCATGTTCAGGGGACGTGAGCAGTCGAGGCCCGAGCTCGGGTTCAAGCTGCTGCAGCGCCTGGCTGGCGACATCGAGGAGCTTGGCTTCGTCGAGTCGTCACCCAAGCAGGACGGCCGGAACATGATCATGGTCTTGGGCCCGCACAAGCGCAAGACCGAGGCCCTGGCCGCCGCGAAGGCCGACCGGGCCAGCAGGTCAAGCGCCCGTAGCGCCGAGCACGCGGCCGCCACAGAGGGAAGCACCGAGGCCGCCACCGAGGCCGCGCCGACAGCTGCTCCGACAGACGCGCCGCGCGTTGCTGCCCGGGCCGCGACACGCGCCCCGGCCGCTGAGTCGGCCGCTCCGGCGGAGACGTCAGCTCCGGCGGCGACGCCTGCCAGGTCGACTACGCCTGCCGCTCCGGAGGCACAGCCTGCGGCTGCGGAGGCAGAGCCTGCGGCTGCGGAGGCACAGCCTGCGGCTGCAGAGGCACAGCCTGCGGCTCCTGCCACGCAGGCCCAGCCGACAAGCGCGCCAAGGTCCGCCGCGAGGCCAGCGCCCGCACGGCCGACCGCACCCGCTAAGTCGAGTGCCGCGCCGAAGCCGACGGCGCCGCGCGCCACTCCGGCCTCCGCCCCGCGGCCGGGCCCGTCCAGCAATGGCGCGCCGAAGCCAACAGCGCCGCGCGGAACCAGCGCGGCGCCGAAGCCCGGACCCGTCCGCCGGAGCAGCGACGGCCCCGTGCCGGCGCCCCGCGCGGTGGCGGCCGAGCGCGGCTCAGCGAAAGAGTCGGGCGAGGCCGAGAGGTAACCACAAGCCATAGTCAGGCGGGCTGGCGTGCCAGCCCGCCTGACATCACTAAGGCCGCCAGTGCTGGGGCCTGACCACAGCCCGGCAGCGCAAGCTGCCAGGCACACAGAACCGTGCCAGACGGCACGCCAGATCGACGTGCCCACGGCCAAGCCGAGGGTACCGGGAGCCGTGCCGCTGGCACGCAGGATGGGAGACACGGCGACATGCCGAAGATGAAGACGCACAGCTCTTCGAAGAAGAGGTTCCGGCTGACAGGCACCGGCAAGGTCGTGCGTCGCCGCGCCAACCGTGCTCACTACCTGGAGCACAAGCCGAGCACGATGACGCGTCGCCTGGCTGGTTACGTCCAGCTGTCGCCCGGCGACGCGAAGAAGATCAAGAAGTTGCTGGGAAAGTGACCCGGCCCGCCGCTAGAAGCTAGAAAGAGAGTTCCTTCATGGCACGCGTGAAGCGGGCGGTCAATGCCCACAAGAAGCGCCGGGTTGTCCTCGAGCGCGCCAGCGGTTACCGGGGCCAGCGGTCCCGGCTCTACCGCAAGGCGAAGGAGCAGCAGCTCCACTCCATGACGTACGCCTACCGGGACCGCAAGGACCGGAAGGGCGCGTTCCGGCGGCTGTGGATCCAGCGGATCAACGCCGCCGTCAGGGCCGAGGGCCTGACCTACAACAGGTTCATCCAGGGCCTGAAGCTGGCTGAGGTGGAGGTCGACCGCCGCATGCTGGCCGAGATGGCCGTCGCCGACCCGCAGGCCTTCGCGACGCTAGTGACTGTCGCCAAGACCGCGCTTCCGGCCGACGTCAACGCTCCCGCGGCCTGAGCTGAGATCACGACGGCGCTCTGGCGCCGATGACTAGGCCGGCGCGGCCACCCGCCTCGCAGGCGGGCGGTGCTCTGGGCATCCGCTCGCCGCGGGTGAAGGCTGCTCGCCAGCTTGGCAAGAAGGCTTTCAGGGAACGGGGCCGCTCCTTTCTCGCTGAAGGCCCGCAGGCGGTCCGTGAAGCGCTCCGCCAGCCAGGCGTTCTCACCGAGCTGTTTGTCACGAGCCAGGGCAGCGGACGTCATCCCGAGCTCATCGCCCAGGCCATCAGCCAGGGCGTTCCGGTGCACGAGGTGAACGGCGAGGTCATGGCCGAGCTGGCCCAGACCATTACGCCGCAAGGCGTGCTCGCCGTCTGCCGGTTTGTCGACCGGCCGCTGGAATCGCTGCTGGCAGGCCCGTTGCGGCTGGTCGCCGTGCTGGCCAACGTCCGTGACCCCGGCAATGCTGGCACCGTGCTGCGGACCGCCGACGCCGCAGGCGCCGACGGGGTCATCTTCGCCACCGCCTCCGTCGACCCTTACAACAGCAAGTGCGTCCGCTCGTCGGCTGGCAGCCTGTTCCACCTGCCCGTCGTCGTTGGCGCGCCGCTCCCCGAGGCCATTGCCGGCCTCCGGGCAGCCGGCCTGCAGATCCTCGCCGCGGACGGCAGTGCGGAGCACGTTCTGTACTCCGCTGGTGGTCCCGACCTGACCCGGCCGACTGCCTGGCTCTTCGGCAACGAAGCGTGGGGCTTGCCAGCCGACCTGCGCGCACTCGCCGACACCGCAGTGGCGGTGCCGATCTACGGGCAGGCCGAGAGCCTCAACCTGGCAGCTGCCGCTGCGGTCTGCCTCTACGCCTCAGCCCGCCAGCTAGCCGTCCTTGCCTGAAATGCCCAGCTCGTCCGCCCACGTGGGACAGATCCGCACCTCCGGTCCCGCCGCGGGTGGTTTCCTGCGCCTTGCAACGGTGAGGAAGCGCGGATAGCTGTGTGAGCGTGATCCGCCAGGTCACGCTCGGAATGGGGGACACATGCTGGCAGAAGATATCGACTTCCATCGGGTTTTCAAGATCCATCCGACAAGCATGGTGCTGCTGACGGCAGACCTGGAAATTGTCGACGCGAATGAGCAGTTCCTGACCGAGGTGGGCCAAGCGCTCGAGGACGTCATCGGCCACCAGTTCTTCGAGAGATTCCCCAAGATGCCTGAGGACTCCGGCGGTCGCTCAGCGTGGACGGCGCTGGAAGCCGCGGAAAGCTCGGGGAGGCGAGAGCAGAATCTGCTGTTCAGGATGGATGTGGAGGATCCTGGTCAGCCCGGCGTGTTCGTCGAGCACTACTGGTCCTCGGTGGCACAGCCCATCAGGGACGTGGCCGGCCATGTCGACATGATCGAGTTCAGCGTCCGGGATGTCACCCCGCTCATCGACCAGTACCGTCGACTGCTAGCGGCACCGGAGTAGCACAACCGGGAGTCTCGGGGTAGCTGCGAGTATCGGGCGTTGACCCGAATCCGCTAGAGTCTGATCACGTTGCGTCATGCTGCGACAGCGGAGATCCCCCCGACTCTGCTGGCCGTGGCCGCGCCTGATGCAGGGTGGCTCGTCGACCGCCTGTCGCTGGCGCGGCTTGAGCGCACGGGTCGTCGGGGGGCAGGCAGCTCCCCAGCCTCCCGGAGGCGGCGCGCAAGTGGACGGGACCGTGAGAGGTCAGGCGACGGCCAGGGTCGTGGGCGCGCCAGCTCTCGTGTCCGCCACACCTGACACCCGGCCGCCTGTTGCTGACCCGCACGCCAACGCCGATTCCCAAGATCTCGGGTGCGGGCTCGTGCTCGCCGACGACTTGCCCGACGGCCTCGTTATCGCCGACCGGGCCGGCAAGGTGGCCGTTTTCAACCTCGCTGCCGCCCGGCTCACCGGGATCAGCCCGGCCGCGGCCCTCGGGCAGGACGTCCGCTTGGTGCTCCCGCTCCGTGACAACGAGGATCGCTGCTGGTGGACGATGTGCCAGCCGTACACGGGCCTGTCGACGCGGACGCGCCACCCCGAGCGGCCGCTCTACCTGGCAGACGGTACCGAGTTGCTGGTCAGCGTCGGCTACGTGCGGACGCCGCGGGGCCGCGGCCCGCGCGAAGGCTGGTCGAGAGAGCCAGGCGGCGTGCAGCGGATCGCCATCACACTGCGCAGCGCCGAGCAGCGCATGCGGCTCGAGCGCAGCCGGGCCGACCTGGTCTCCACCGTCGCCCATGAGCTCCGGTCGCCGCTGACCAGCGTCAAGGGCTTCACGGCGACGCTGCTGGCCAAGTGGCCGCGGTTCACCGATGACCAGAAGAAGGTCATGCTCGAGACCGTCAATGCCGACGCCGACCGGGTCACACGTCTGATCACCGAACTGCTGGACGTATCGAGGATCGAGGCAGGCCGGATCGAGGTGCACCGCGAGCTCGTCGACATCCCAAGCCGGGCTCTGAAGATCATCGGCGGGCGCATTGCGGCAGGCGACTCAGCGGACAGGTACAAGGTCGAGGTGGCGCCGGGCGTCCCCGAGACCTGGCTTGATGTCGACAAGGTCGACCAGATCCTCGCGAACCTTATCGAGAACGCCGTCAGGCACGGGGCTGGTACCGTTACGACTGTGGTGGAGCCAGCGGTGGTAGCAGGGACTCCTGGCGTGGCCGTTGCGGTCCGCGACCAGGGTCCTGGCATCGCGCCCGAGGTTGCGCCTCGCGTCTTCGCCCGGTTCTGGCGCGCGAAGCGCCGTGGTGGAGCGGGCCTCGGCCTGTTCATCGTCAAAGGCTTGGTAGAGGCGCACGGCGGGGAGATCATCGTGCAGCAGGCGCCTGGGGGCGGAGCTGAGTTCCGATTTACCATGCCCGCCGGGACGCCTGAATTCGGCTAGCCGGCGGGCCCTTCGGGATTGCCTGCATGCTGGCCCGGACGCCCGGTGCCAGGATCTAGCTGCTGGTGCCTGAAGGATACGGGCGGTGGGCGTCCGTCTTCTTCCGCTCGCGCCCCGCAGCGCTGAGCGGGCAGCGCACTCCGGGTCGCCTGGCCTGGGTCGCCTGCCCGGTTGTCCCGGTTCGATGCCGTAGACCGCAGGAGATCAGGAACGATGCCCGCACCGAATAACACGTATGACCCCGTGGAGGTGGCTGTGCTGTCTCCCGACGAACTTCACCGCATGCAGGTCGACGCGCTGGACGCCATCGCGGCCGCTCATGACCTAGCTGAGCTCAAGACAGCCCGGATCGCCCACTTCGGCGACCGGGCCCCGCTGACCCTGGCCAACGCCGAGATCGGCGCGCTGCCGCCCGCCGCGAGGGCGGACGCGGGCAAGCGCGTCGGCGCCGCTCGTGCGGCCATCAAGCAGGCGCTCAGCGAGCGCCAGGCCGAGCTTGAGACTGACCGCGACCAGCGGGTACTCGTCGATGAGGCCGTCGATGTGACGCTGCCATGGGACCGTCACGTGGCGGGCGCGCGGCACCCCATCACGACCGTGGGTGAGCGCCTCGTCGATGTGTTCGTCAACATGGGCTACGAGGTCGCCGAGGGCCCCGAGGTCGAGGCTGAGTGGTACAACTTCGACGCGCTGAACTTCCCGCCCGATCACCCCGCCAGGGAGATGCAGGACACGATCTTCGTCGCGGGACCTGATCCGTCGCAGCGGTCTGGTGTCGTGCTGCGGACGCATACGTCGCCAGTGCAGATCCGAGCGATGCTCACCCGGCCGGCGCCGCTCTACGTGGTCAGCCCCGGCAAGTGCTACCGCAGCGACGCCCTGGACGCCACGCATAGCCCCGTGTTCCACCAGATCGAGTGCCTCGCGGTTGACGAGGGCCTGACGATGGCAGACCTGCGCGGCGCGATTACGGCATTCGTCGATGCGATGTTCGGCGAGGGGCTAAAGACGAGGCTCCGGCCTGACTACTTCCCTTTCACCGAGCCGTCGGCCGACGTCTCGATGGAGTGCCACGTCTGCCGCGGCGCGTCGGCCAGGCCGGGTGGCGAGCCGTGCCGGGTGTGCCGATCGCAGGGCTGGATCGAGATCGCCGGCTGCGGCATGGTCAACCCGCGTGTGCTGGTCGCATGCGGCATTGACCCCGATCGCTATAGCGGATTCGCCTTCGGGCTCGGCATCGACAGGTCAGTCATGATCCGCAATGGCGTGTCTGATATCAGGGACACGCTCGAGGGCGACGTACGGTTCAGCCGCGCGTTCGGAATGGAGGCGTGATGCGGCTGCCGCTGTCCTGGCTGCTGGAATACGCAGCCATCGGCCTGTCGCCCGACGACGAGGCCGGCGTCAAGGAAATGTCGGTCCGGCTGACGGCCTGCGGCCTGGAGGTCGAGTCCGTCGAGCCGGTTGGCCAGGACATCACCGGAGTGGTCGTGGCCGAGGTGCTGGACATCGAGGAGCTGACCGGCTTCAACAAGCCGATCAGGTACTGCCGGGTGTCCACTGGCGACGGACAGGAACGGCACGTCATCTGCGGTGCGAGCAACTTCGTCGTCGGCGACCGGGTCGCTCTAGCGGCGCCGGGTGCGGTCTTGCCAGGGGGCTTCGAGATCGGCGCCCGCAAGACGTACGGCCGGGTCTCCGAGGGCATGATCTGCTCGGAGGACGAGCTGGCGATCGGCGCTGACCACTCCGGCATCATGGTGCTGCCCGCCGATGCGCCGCTCGGCACCGACTTCGTCAGCTACGCGGGCTTGCGTGACGTGGTGTTCGACATCAACGTGACGCCGGACAAGGGCTATGCGCTGGCGGTGCGCGGCGTGGCCAGGGAACTGGCGATCTCCTACCAGGTCCCGTTCACCGACCCCGCGGACGTCGGGCTTCCGCTGGGCTATGGCGCGGTCTCGCCGGACGTCTACCCGGTCGCGATCGAGGACGTCACGGCCTGCGACCGGTTCGTGGTCCGCGAAGTCCGCGGCGCCGACCCAGCGAGTCCGACTCCGCTGGCCATGAAGGTCAGGCTGGCCAGGGCTGGCCAGCGATCAGTGTCGCTCGCGGTCGATGTCACCAACTACCTCATGCTGGAGCTCGGCCAGCCACTGCACGCCTTCGACCGGGCCCGGCTCACCGGGCCCATCGTGGTGCGGCGGGCGCGGCCGGGCGAGCGGCTGGAGACGCTGGATCACGTCGTCCGCGCGCTCGACGCCGAGGACATTCTGATCACCGACTCCTCCGGCGCGATCTCGCTGGCCGGAACTATGGGCGGCGCCCCGACCGAGGTGTCAGAGACATCGCGTGACCTCGTGATCGAGGCTGCGCACTTCTCGCCGCGCGGGATAGCCAGGATGAGCCGTCGGCACAAGCTCGCGTCCGAGGCGTCAGCGCGGTTCGAGCGCGGTGTCGACCCTGAGCTGCCGGTCCGTGCCTCCGCTCGCGCGGCCACCATGCTGGCGGCGCTGAGCGGCGGCACCGTGGTTCCCGGCTGCTCGAAGGCCGGCGTCGACATCGAGCCGGTCACCATCCCCATGGCCGCCGACTATCCCGATGAGGTAGCAGGCGTTGTCTACGGCCTGGACACCGTCCTGGCCAGGCTGCGCGAAGTCGGCTGCACGATCGTGCAGGCACCAGAGCACGCGCCTGACACTGTCGGGGCGGACTCGGCAGGGCCGGCCGACCACGCGTCGCCCGTCGCCATCGACCCGCCGGCCAGCCTGGCCGGTGGCCAGCACACGACCAGGCACGCCCGGATTGACCACGGTCGGCACGACAGGTCAGGCGCTACCCTCCTGGTGAACCCGCCGTCCTGGCGACCCGATCTGACCGATCCGGCCGATCTGGCCGAGGAAGTCATCAGGCTGGAGGGCTATCAGAACATCCCCGTCCGGGCCGTCCGCGCCGTCGGAGGTCGCGGGCTGACCGGACGGCAGCGGCTGCGCCGGACGATCAGCCGAACGCTCGGATATCACGGCTTGGTCGAGGTGCTGAGCACGCCGTTCACGTCGACCGCGGACTTCGACAGGCTGCAGCTGCCCGCCGATGACCCGCGCCGCCGCGCGCTGCGGCTAGCCAACCCGCTCAGCGACGACGAGCCCCTGATGCGGACCACGCTGCTGCCCGGCATGTTCAGGACGCTGGCGCGGAATCTCGGCCGCGGCTTCAGCGATGTGTCGCTCTATGAATTCGGCCTGGTGTTCCGGCCGCGACCGGCCGCGGCGCCGACGGCGCCCATCCTCCGCGTCGACCGTGCTCCGGCCGTGCACGAGCTGGCAGAGCTGGAGGCGGCGCTGCCGGACCAGCCGCTGCGAGTCGGCGCCGTCCTGACCGGCCATGCCGAGCTGCCCGGCTACTGGGGCGAGGGCAGGTCGGCGGGCTGGCAGGACGCGATCGAGGCGGCGCGGGATGTGCTCACGACGAGCCGCCTGCGCTTCGACGTCCGCGCCGACCAGTACGAGCCTTGGCATCCCGGCCGGTGCGCTGCGCTCTTCGTCCAGACGGAGCAGGGTCATGAATGGCTAGCCGGGCACGCGGGCGAGCTGCATCCGCGCGTCATCGCCGCGTTTGGCTTGCCGCCAAGGACCGCCGCGATGGAGCTGGACATGTCGGTGATCGAGGCAGCGGCCGACGCACTGCCGCCGGCGCAGGCGCCGGAGCTCTCTAACTATCCGCTCGCCGTGCAGGACGTGGCGCTCGTCGTGCCGGAGGCTGTGCCCGAGACAGACGTCGAGCGAGCCCTGGTAGCTGGAGTCGCCGAGGCCGGTGACGTCATGCTGGAATCACTGCGACTGTTCGACGTCTACACCGGTGCGCAGATCGGCGCGGGTCACAAGTCGCTGGCTTACACGCTGCGCTTCCGGGCTCCCGACCGGACGCTCACCGCGGACGAGGCCAGTGCTGCCAGGGACGCGGCGGTCGCCGAGGCGGCTAGGCGGACCGGGGCGGTCCTGCGGGGCGCCGGCTAGGACTTGAGGATCGCGACGATCTGGATGCCCGCCTTGGCGCACTGAGACACGTCGCCGGTCTTGAGCTCCTCGGGCGTCGAATAGCCCTGGCACTTCCATCCGTTGACGGTGATAGGGCCGCCGCCGCCGTTGCCGGGCGCCTGCCCGGCCACGATCGCGGCGGCATAGCTCTTCTCCACCGTTACCGCGAGGGCGCAGGACACCTGGCCGTGGTTGACCTCGATCTCGATCGGGACGTTTGCGGCAGTCCGTCCCGCGCCACAGGCCTGCGGGCTCGGGGCCTTCGGCGCGCCGCCACACCCGGCGAGTGCCAGCGCGAGCGCCCCGGCCATGACAACGACGACGAGGCGCAGCGGGCGCAGCGGGCGCAGCGTTCGTTTCCCCGGCGCCCCTTTGCCCGGCGTCCGCATGGCCGGTGCCCCCCTCCGCGGCGTCCGTGTGGCCGGCGCCCGTGTGGCCGACGCCCGCGTGCCCGGCCTTAGTGGGCGAGTGCCAGGAGTCCACCGGACGTGCATGAGCGCCGTCTCCCTTCCAGGCCGACATACGAGCGCGGATGGGCGGTCACGCCGGCCGACGCTCCCATCATGCCGTCTTGCCAGGTCTTGGCACGGTACGGATAGCACATCTGCGAGTTGTCGGTTACGGACGGAATCCGCGTTTGCATAATCAGTCAGATCAATGCATAATCATTCACTACTGAAGAACTGAAGCACGGACAGCTCAACGCTGAAGGGGTCAGGTATATGGGCGCGCGGGTGGCGGTGGCCGGCGCGAGCGGATATGCGGGCGGCGAGCTGCTGCGGCTCCTGGCCGGGCACCCTGACTTGGATCTCGCCGTGACGACGGCGGGCAGCAGCGCAGGCAAGACCGTGGCGCAGCTGCATCCGCACCTGGCCGGCCTGCCTGGCCTGGCTGGCCGCGTACTCGAGCCGCACGGTGCCGATGCCCTGGCCGATTGTGACCTGGCGTTCCTGGCGCTTCCGGCCGGGCAATCGGCGATCGCCGCGGCACAGATCCCCGATGGCGTCAAGGTCGTCGACCTCGGCCCGGACTTCCGGCTGACCGACGGCGCCGCCTGGGCCCGGCATTACAGCGGCCCGCATCCCGGCCGCTGGATTACGGGCTTGCCTGAGCTTCCCGGCGCGCGCGAGCAGATCGCGGCGGCCAGCCGTGTCGCGGCCCCGGGCTGCTACGCGACGGCGGCCATCCTCGCGCTGACCCCTCTCGTCGCAGCCGGGCTCGCCGACCCCGGCGACGTCGTCATCGTCGCGGCGTCCGGCACATCGGGCGCAGGAAGGTCGCTGCGCACCGACCTGCTCGCCAGTGAAGTCATGGGATCGGTCTCGGCGTACGCGGTGGCGGGCGCGCACCGGCACACTGCCGAGATCGAACAGGCGCTGGCCGAGACACGCGGTGCGGCCGGACCGATCCGCGTCAGCTTTACCCCGGTACTGGCGCCGATGCCGCGCGGCATCCTGGCGACCTGCACTGCCAGGCTCACCGCGCCGGAGATCACGACAGCCGATCTGCGCGACGCCATCGCCGCGGCCTACGCGGGCGACCCGTTCGTGACCCTGCTGCCGGCCGACTGCTGGCCCGCGACTGCCTCAGTCGCCGGGTCGAACGGGGTGCACCTGCAAACGGCCATCGACCTCAGGGCCGGCCGGGCCGTGGTCGTCGCCGCCATCGACAACCTCGGCAAGGGCGCGGCCGGGCAGGCCATCCAGGACGCGAACCTGATGCTCGGCCTGCCCGAGACGGCCGGCGCTCACCGCGATGGGAGTCGCCCCATGACTGTGACCAGCCCGCTGGGCTTCCGGGCTGCCGGCGTCGCCGCCGGGATCAAGGCATCGGGTAACGCCGATGTCGCGGTCGTCATCAACGACGGGCCATCCGCGGCGGCAGCCGGCGTCTTCACCGCCAACCGCATCAAGGCCGCCCCCGTCTTGTGGAGCCGACAGGTGCTGGCCGGCGGGTCAGTCCGAGCGGTGGTGCTGAACTCTGGCGGCGCGAACGCCTGCACCGGGCCGGCCGGCTTCCAGGACACGCACCAGACAGCCGAGCACACGGCAGGCTTGCTCGGCATCGGCGCCGGCGAAGTCGCCGTGTGCTCGACCGGGCTCATCGGCGAGCGGCTGCCACTGGACAAGCTGCTAGCCGGGGTGTCCGCCGCTACCGAGGAAGCGGCAGCCGCGGGCGGGCTGGCCGCCGCGGATGCGATCCGGACCACCGACACGGTGCCGAAGACCTGCGCCATCGCCGGGAGCGGTTACCAGATCGGCGGCATGGGCAAGGGCGCGGCGATGCTGGCGCCGGCGCTGGCCACCATGCTGGTGGTGCTGGCTACCGACGCCGACCTGCCAGCCGCGGCCCTGGACGCCGCGCTGCGCGAAGCCGTACGGACGACGTTCGACCGCCTGGACACCGACGGCTGCATGTCCACGAACGACACCGTGCTGCTGCTGGCCAGCGGGGCGAGCGGCACCACGCCGGACCCGGCCGAATTCACCGCCAGCCTCACCGCCGCGTGCGCCGATCTGGCCACGCAGATGCAGGCGGACGCGGAAGGCGCCAGCAAAGCGATCACGATCGAGGTAGCCGGCGCCGCGAGCGAAGCGGACGCGGTCGAGGTCGGCCGCGCGATTGCCCGCTCCAACCTGCTCAAGTGCGCGATCCACGGCGAGGACCCGAACTGGGGCCGGGTACTTGCCGCCGTCGGCACCACCAGGGCCGCCTTCGAGCCGGACCAGGTCAGCGTCGCCATCAACGGGATCTGGGTATGTAAGGCAGCCGCGCCGGGCGAGGACAGGTCGGCTGTCGACCTGCGGCCGCGCGAGGTCACCATCACCGTCGAGCTCGCGGCGGGCCAGCATGCGGCGACGATCAAGACGACCGATCTCACCGCCCAGTACGTGCACGAGAATTCGGCATACTCGACATGACAAGCATAGGAATAGGGAACGGGGCCGCTGAAAAGGCCGCCACCCTCATCGAGGCGCTGCCGTGGCTGGAGCGCTTCTACGGGAAGATCGTCGTGCTGAAGTACGGCGGGAACGCGATGATCGACGACGACTTGCGGGTCGCGTTCGCTCAGGACGTCGTTTTCCTGCGCTATGCGGGCCTGCGGCCCGTCGTGGTGCACGGCGGGGGCCCGCAGATCAGCGCACACCTCGATCGGCTGGGCATGCAGTCCACGTTCGCGGCCGGGCTGCGCGTCACCACGAAGGAGACGATGGACGTCGTCCGCATGGTGCTGACCGGCCAGGTCAACCGCGAAATCGTCGGCCTCATCAACGCGCACGGCCCGTTCGCGGTCGGGATGTCCGGCGAGGACGCGCAGTTGCTGACCGCCCGCCGGATGCATGCGGAAGTCGATGGCGAGCAGGTCGACCTTGGCCAGGTGGGCGAAGTCGTAGCCGTGAACCCCGGTGCCGTGCTCGCGCTGATCGCCGACGGCCGGATCCCGGTCATCTCCAGCGTCGCGCGCAGTGAGTCCGGCGAGGTGCTCAACGTCAACGCCGACACCGCGGCCGCCGCGATGGCAGTCGAGCTGGGCGCGGCCAAGCTGGTCTTCCTCACGGACGTAGCCGGCTTGTATCCGCGCTGGTCCGGCAAGGATGCGGCGAGCGCGCTAACGGCAAGGCCCATCAGCCAGCTCACCGAGGCCGAGCTCGCCGACCTCATGCCCGGGCTGTCTGACGGGATGATCCCCAAGATGGGCGCCTGCCTCGACGCCGTGCGCGGCGGCGTGCCGCAGGCGCACATACTCGACGGGCGGCAGCCGCACTCGATCCTGCTCGAGATCTTCACCGACTCCGGGATCGGCACCATGGTCGTTCCGACAGTCGACGAACACCCGAAAACCAGGCCGACCACCCCGCAGGCGACCAAGGGAGCATCCGATGTCCGCCACTGAGCTGCTGCAAGACCGGTACGGCGCCGTGATGATGCTCACGTACGGCATGCCGCCGGTGGCCCTGGCCAGCGGTACCGGCTGCATGGTCTACGACGTGGACGGCAACTCCTACCTTGACCTGATCGCCGGCATCGCAGTCAGCTCGCTTGGCCACGCGCATCCGGCGCTCATAGACGCGGTCACCAAGCAAGTGTCGACACTGGCGCACACCAGCAACCTCTTCCTGCATGAGCGGCAGGTCGAGCTGGCCGAGCGGCTGGTCGGGCTGCTCGGCACCGAGGGCCGGGTGTTCCTGGCGAACTCCGGTGCCGAGGCGAACGAGGCCGCGCTCAAGCTCGTGCGTAAGGCCCAGGGTCCGGAGCGACCCGTCATCGTGGCCGCCGAGAACAGCTTCCACGGCCGGACCATGGGAGCGCTCAGCATCACCGGCAAGAGCTCGATCCGCGAGCCGTTCCAGCCCTTCGGGGTGGACGTCAGGTTCGTGCCGTATGGCGACTTCGCCGCGCTCGCCGACGCGGTCCGGCCGGACTGTGCGGCCGTGTTCCTGGAGCCGACACTGGGTGAAGGCGGCGTCGTTCCCGCCCCGGACGGTTACCTGCACGCTGCGCGCGACGCTTGCAATGCGGCCGGTGCGATGCTCGTGCTCGACGAGATCCAGAGCGGCGTGGGACGGACCGGTACGTGGTTCGCGCATCAGCGCGATGGCGTGCTGCCCGACGTGATCACCCTGGCGAAGGGTCTCGGCGGTGGCCTGCCGATCGGCGCGTGCATCGGGATCGGCCGGTTCGGCTCGGTACTGGGCAAGGGCGATCACGGCAGCACCTTCGGCGGCAACCCGATCGCGTGCGCTGCCGCGCTGGCGGTGATCGACACGATCGAGCGAGACGGGCTGCTCAGCCGCGTCACTTCCGTTGGCGCGCACCTAGCCGCCGGGATCGAGGGCATCAAGCATCCGCTCGTGACCGCCGTGCGCGGCAGCGGCCTGTGGCTGGCGATCGCGCTGACCGGCCCGGCGGCGACGGCGGTCGCGGCCACGGCCCAGCGCCAGGGATTCCTGGTCAACGCCGTCCAGCCGGACGCAGTACGGCTGGCGCCGCCGTTGATCCTCTCCGTGGCCGAGGCGGACTCGTTCATCGCCGCGCTCCCCGGCATTCTCGACGCGGCCAGCGTCGTCCTAGGCGGGCAGGAGGTCACGTGACCAGCGCCGCCGGCACGGTCCGGCATTTCCTGCGCGACGATGACCTCGCACCCGCCGAGCAGGCGCAGGTGCTGGCCCTGGCCGCCGAGCTCAAGGGGAACAGATTCCGGAAGCAAGCGCTCGCCGGGCCGCGCGCGGTGGCCGTGCTGTTCGACAAGCCCTCGCTGCGGACCCGGGTGTCCTTCGCCGTCGGCATCGCTGAGCTGGGCGGCTACCCGCTGGTCATCGACGCGCAGGGCACGCACGCGGGCCGGGGTGAGTCGATCCAGGACATGACCAGGGTTCTGGCCAGCCAGGTCGCCGCGATCGTCTGGCGGACGTTCGGCCAGGACCGGCTTGAGGAGATGGCGGCCGTGAGCGCCGTGCCGGTGATCAACGCGCTGACCGACCGATTCCACCCGTGCCAGGTCCTCGCGGACCTGCTGACGGTTCAGGGCGCGTTCGGGCCGCTGACCGGGCGCGCGCTGACCTTCCTTGGCGACGGCTCGTCCAACATGGCGCACTCGTATGTTGCTCGGCGGCGCGACGGCGGGCCTGCACGTGCGGATCGCAGCGCCTGAGCCGTACTGGCCGGACGCGGAAGTGATGGCGGCAGCGACGGCCATTGCCGATCGCACCGGCGGCTCGGTCGCTGTCATCGCCGATCCGCTAGACGCCTGCAAGGGTGCTGATGTGCTCGCCACCGATGTGTGGACCTCGATGGGCCAGGAAGGGCAGGAGGACGCCAGGACGGTGGCCATGGCCGCCTACAGCCTGGACTCGGCGAAGCTCGCGGTTGCGAGCCCGGCGTGCAAGGTACTGCACTGCTTGCCGGCACACCGGGGCGAGGAGATCGCGGCCGAGGTCATGGACGGCCCGGCGAGCCTGGTCTTCGAGCAGGCGGAGAACCGGCTGCATGCGCAGAAGGCCCTGCTGTGCTTCCTGCTCGGTTTGGCCGGTCAAGATGAACATTAACCCGCTCACGAAGGCCGCCAGGCACGCGCAGATCGCGTCGATCCTCAGCCATAATTCGGTGCCAGTCCGGTCCCAGGAGGAGCTCGCCGAGCTGCTCGGTCAGCGCGGCGTCCGCGTCACGCAGGCCACGCTGTCGCGAGACCTGGAAGAGCTGGGCGCGGTCCGGCTGCGCGGTCCCGACGGCGTGCTCGTCTACGCCCTGCCGGGCGAGCCGGGCCCCGGCGGCCTGACCCTTGGCGCTGCGCTGTCTGGCGGGCCGTTTGCGCCGTCGGCCGCCGATCCGGCAGCCCGGCTGACGCGGATCGCGGCCGAGCTTCTCGTCAGCGCGGAGGCCAGCGCCAACCTTGTCGTGCTGCGCACGCCCGCCGGGGCGGCGCAGCTGCTGGCCTCAGCCATCGACCACGCGGGCTGGCCGGCCGTACTCGGCACCGTCGGCGGCGACGACACGGTGCTCGTCATCGCACGCGACCCGACGGGCGGCGCCGACCTCGCCGACGCGCTATTGCGGCTGGCCGAGCGCAGCAGCCAGACCGCGGGGCGGAAGTAACCCTGCAGCCCAGCGGCCGAGATAACAGATACAAGCAACAAGGAGGTGCCCCGGTGACAGAGAAAGTCGTACTCGCGTACTCCGGCGGGCTGGACACGTCGGTGGCGATCGGCTGGATCGCTGAGCAGACCGGGGCGGAAGTTGTCGCGCTCGCGGTCGACGTCGGCCAGGGCGGCGAGGATCTGGACACGATCAGGGAGCGGGCCCTGGCGTGCGGCGCCGTGGCCGCGGAAGTGGTCGACGCCCGCGACGAGTTCGCTGCCGACTACTGCATGCCAGCCCTGCTCGCCAATGCGCTCTACATGGATCGCTACCCGCTGGTGTCGGCGCTGTCGCGGCCGCTGATCGTCAAGCATCTCGCCAGGGTCGCTCATGAGACCGGGGCCACGCTGGTCGCGCACGGCTGCACGGGCAAAGGCAACGACCAGGTACGGTTCGAGGCCGGCCTGGCCGCGCTGGCGCCGGACGTGCGCGTCTTCGCCCCGGTGCGGGATTCGGGAATGACGCGGGACAAGGCCATAGCGTTCGCGGCCGAGAAAGGCCTGCCCATCAACGTCACGTCACGATCGCCGTACTCGATCGACCAGAACGTGTGGGGCCGTAGCTGCGAGACGGGGCACCTGGAGGACATCTGGAACGCGCCGCAGCCCGACGTGTACGGCTACACCAGCGATCCGGCGGGTGGGCTCGCCGCCGACGAGGTCATCCTCACATTCTCCGGCGGGCTGCCGGTCGCGCTGAACGGTCGGCCCCTGTCGCCGCTAGCGATCATCACGGAGCTGAACAGGATCGCTGGCGCGCACGGGATCGGGCGGATCGACATGGTCGAGGACCGGCTCGTCGGCATCAAGAGCCGTGAGATCTACGAGGCACCGGGTGCCATGGTGCTGATCGCCGCGCACTCCGAGCTGGAGAGCGTGTGCGTCGAGCGGGACCTGGCCAGGTTCAAGCGGCAGGCAGAGCAGCGGTGGACTGAGCTTGTCTACGACGGCCTCTGGTTCTCGCCCCTCAAGCAGGCGCTGGACGCGTTCATGGCGGAGGCGTCGAAGCACGTCACCGGCGACGTCCGGCTGACGCTCCAGGGAGGCCGCGCTGTGGTCACCGGGCGGCGCAGCCCGGCCGCGCTGTATGACTACTCGCTGGCGACGTATGACACCGGCGACATGTTCGACCAGCAGCTCGCGAAGGGCTTCATCGAGCTGTTCGGCTTGCCGGCGAAGATCGCCGCCGATCGCGACCGCAAGGTCGCCAGCTAGCTCAGGTGAGTCCGCACCCGGCTGGCGAGCACCTCATACGCGGCGACCTGGGCCGGCACCGAGCCGGTCAGCATGACCGGTCTGCCCTGGTCCGCGTCGGCGGCAGCGAGCGGGCTGAACGGAATGCTCGCCAGCCGGTCGATCTGGCCCCAGATGCTGTCCGGGGGCTGGGCGGCCGGGAACATGGGCGTGACCTCGCCGCAGCGCGCGCAGATCAGGCCGCTGAAGTTCTCGACGCCGCCGATCGGCGCAGCGGAGTGGCGGTGCAGATCGGCGATCAGCCGGCGGGCGTCCTGGTGCGCGATGACCTGCGGCGTGACGACGACGAGCACGTGAACGGGCCGGCCGCGCAGGGTGAAAATGAACTGCTGGATATCGGCAGTGCCCGGCGGCAGGTCTATCACCAGGCATTCCGGCCGGTCCCACTCGGTGTCGGCGATGAGCCGCCGCACGATCAGCTCGGCGAGGTTCGCGTGCACGCCGAGAGCCTGGTTCTCCCCGATCAGGAACGCGGCCGAGGCGACCTGGATGCCGTGCCTGTCGACGGCCTGGAGCCGCGACCCTGCCGTTCCTGGCGCACTGAAGATCGTGAGCTGAGCACTGTCCTCGCGGCGCTGCAGGCCGAGCATGCGCGGCACGTCCGGCCCGTACAGGTCAGCGTCGACCAGCCCGGTGCGCAGGCCGGCTGCGGCCAGAGCGAGCGCCAGGTTGACCGCCACGGTGGTCTTGCCGACACCGCCCTTGCCGCTCGCGACCGCGATCACCGGTACGCGGTCGGAACTCGCGGGCATGTCAGCTCCCTCCGCTGTCGGCCTGAGCACTGCTGGCTCCCGCAGGCTAGCGCACCGGAGATTTCCGCTTCTGGTTTGGAATGTCGCCGTCGCTCCAGGAGACTCTGTTGCCAGCGGAGCACCGAAAGGGGGACTGACCGTGACATCTGACTCGCCGGATGACCTGACAGACGCGACGGAGGCAGCCGGCGGCGGGCCGCTGCGGCTGTGGGGTGGCCGGTTCGAGTCCGGCCCGGCAGAGGCGCTGGCCAGGCTCTCGGTGAGCGTCCAGTTCGACTGGCGGCTGGCGCCTTACGACCTGCGGGCCTCTGCCGCGCACGCGCGGGTGCTCCAGAAGGCCGGTTTGCTTACCGACACCGAGCTGGCCCGCATGCTGGCTGCGCTTGATGACCTCGGCCGGGCCTGCCGCGCAGGCACCTTCCGGCCGTCCGCGCATGACGAGGATGTGCACACGGCACTGGAGCGCGGCTTGCTCGAGCGCGTCGGCCAGCTCGGGGGCAAGCTGCGCGCGGGCCGCAGCCGCAACGATCAGGTCGCCACGGATCTCCGGCTGTATCTGCGTGATCATGCCCGCGTCATTGCTGCCAGGCTGACCGAGCTGGAGCTTGCCCTGATCGGCCAGGCTGAGCGACACCACGACACGCCCGCACCGGGCATGACGCATATGCAGCATGCGCAGCCCGTCTTGCTCGCCCATCAGCTGCTGGCGCACGTCCAGGCGTTCGCCAGGGACGCCAGCCGGCTGCGTGACTGGGATGTGCGGGCCTCGGTCAGCCCGCTCGGGTCGGGCGCGCTGGCCGGCTCGTCGCTGCCGCTGGATCCTGAGGCCGTGGCGGCTGAGCTCGGCTTCGCCAGCGCCGCCGACAACTCGATGGACGCAGTCAGCGACCGGGATTTCGCGGCCGAGTTCTGCTTCGTCGCGGCGCTGCTGGGCGTGCACCTGTCGAGGCTGGGGGAGGAGGTCGTGCTCTGGTCGACGCACGAATTCGGCTGGGTCGAGATCGACGACGCGTACGCCACGGGCTCGTCGATCATGCCGCAGAAGAAGAACCCGGACGTAGCCGAGCTAGCCCGCGGCAAGTCGGGCCGGCTCATCGGCGGCCTCACCGGCTTGCTCACCACGCTGAAAGGCCTGCCGCTCACCTACAACCGCGACTTGCAGGAAGACAAGGAACCCGTCTTCGACGCCGTCGACACGCTGCTGACGGTGCTGCCGGCCATGGCGGGCCTGATCGGCACCCTGCGCTTCCACACCGAGCGGCTCGCCGTCACGGCGGCCGCCGGCCACGCGCTCGCGACAGATCTGGCTGAGCTCCTCGTCCGGCGCGGCACCCCGTTCCGGGAAGCGCACGAGGTCGTCGGGCACCTCGTTGTGTGGTGCCAGGTGCATGACTGCGAGCTTGGCGATGTCAGCGACGCGGATCTGGACAAGATCTCGCCGCTGCTGACGCCGGACGTCCGCGACGTGCTGACCGTGGAGGGCGCGATAGCCGCGAGGGCCAGCCGCGGCGGCACCGCGCCGGTGCGCGTCGCCGAGCAGCTCGCCAGGCTCCGCCAGGACGTGCACGACCAGGCCGCCTGGGCGGCCGCGAGCTAACCGGATCGGCGGACGGAGCAGGTGTGCGGAGGAGACGCTCGCTAGCCGGGCCGGGCTAGCCAGGGCCCGCGCCGTTCGAAGCTGCCCGCTACGCTCACGATCTGATGAAGCACACGGCTCAACTCCAGCGACTGCCGCGCGAGTTCTTCGACCGTCCGTCGACCGACGTCGCGCCAGACCTGCTCGGCTGCGTGCTCTGGCATGACAGCCCGGCTGGCCTGGTCGCCGTGCGGCTGGTCGAGGTCGAGGCCTACCAGGGTCCCGCCGATCCCGCTTCGCACGCCTTCCGCGGCCAGACGCCCCGCAACGGGGTGATGTTCGGCCCGCCTGGCCACGCCTACGTCTACTTCACCTATGGCATGCACTTCTGCGTCAATCTCGTCTGTCAGCCTGCCGGGCAGCCCGAGGCGGTCCTCATCCGGGCTGGCGAGGTCATCGAGGGCGCGGAGCTAGCGGGCCTGCGCCGGCGCGGCCGCGTCGCTGACCCCGCCGCCGACCTGGCAGTCGCTGGCGCCGACGGCAGTCGCCGGATCCGCGAATTCGACCTGGCGCGCGGACCGGGGCGCCTGTGCCAGGCGCTGGGCATCGACAAGGCCCTGGATGGCGCCGACGTCTGCGGGCCGGACTCTCCGCTGGGCATCGGCCGCGCTGCGGACGGCGATTCGCCACGACCAGATCTGCACGGGCCCGCGGGTGGGCATCAGCCAGGCAACCGACCGGCCGTGGCGATACTGGCTGGCGGACGACGGCTACGTTTCCGTCTTTCGCCCGTCGAAACCGAGAGTGCCGCGGCCAAAACCAGTTTCAGGCTCCGGCGGCCAAAGATGGGACGATGCACCGGTGAGCGACATCATTGACGACCTGAGCTGGCGCGGCCTCATCGCCGTGTCCACCGACCTGGACCACCTGCGCAAGGCGCTGGACACCGGGACTGTCACCTTTTACTGCGGATTCGACCCGACGGCGCCTGGCCTGCACATCGGCAACCTGGTCCAGCTGCTCACCATGCGCCGGCTGCAGCAGGCGGGGCACCGCCCCATCGCCATTGTCGGCGGCGCAACCGGGCTTATCGGCGACCCGGGCGGCAAGTCAGCCGAGCGCGTGCTCAACCCGCGCGAGCTCGTCGCCGAGTGGGTCGAGCGGATCCGGGCCGAGGTGAGCCAGTTCCTGGACTTCACGCCCGGCCCGAACGCGGCGCCACCGTGGTCAGCAACCTGGACTGGACCGGCCAGCTGTCGGCGATCGATTTCCTGCGCGACATCGGCAAGCACTTCCCGGTGAACCAGATGCTGTCCCGCGAGGTGGTCCGCGCCCGGCTCGAGATCGGGCGGGATCAGCTACACCGAGTTCAGCTACCAGATCCTGCAGGCCAACGACTACCTGGAGCTGCACAACCGGTACGGCTGCACGCTCCAGATCGGCGGCAGCGACCAGTGGGGCAACCTGGTCTCTGGCGTCGACCTGATCCGCCGGGTCACCGGCGACGCCGTGCATGCGCTGGCCACGCCGCTGATCACCAAGCCAGACGGCACCAAGTACGGCAAGACCGAGGGCGAGGCCGTCTGGCTGAGCCAGGACCTGATGAGCTCGTACGCGTTCTACCAGTTCTGGCTGAACCGGGCCGATGCCGAGGTGCCGGGTCTGCTGCGGGTGTTCTCGTTCCGCTCCAGGGCCGAGATCGAGGAGCTTGAGCGGGAGATCGCCGAGCGGCCGACGGCCAGGCGGGCGCAGCGGCTGCTGGCCGAGGAAGCTGACGACCCTGGTGCACGGCGCAGCCGAGCTGGCGCGCGTGCAGGCGGCGAGCGAGGCGCTGTTCGGTCAGGGCGACCTGCGGGCGCTGGACGCCGCACGCTGGCCGCCGCCGTGGCCGAGGTGCCGCACGCGGAGGTCGACCGGCTGCCAGGCGGCGGCTTGCCGCCGGTGGCCGACCTGATGGCCGCCGCCGGGATCGTGGCGAGCAAGTCGGCGGCGCGCCGAGCCATCGCCGAGGGCGGCGCGTACCTGAACAACGAGAAGGTCACCGCCGAGGATGCCGCGCCCGACGATGCCGACCTGCTGCACGGCGAGTACCTGGTGCTGCGCCGCGGCAAGCGGACCGTCGGGCGCCGTGCGCGCTACGCGAGGCCTGACGCATCAGCGCCGGCACTTCGACCGTGATCGCAGACCAGGAAGAGTGTCGCCGACAGACCTGTTTCGTACCTGATCACGACTTCGCGCGCTGGACCGCGGCGCGCGAGGCCCGATCATGGCCGGATCACGGGCAGGCGACGCGGCAGCGGCGACGCAGTCAGTACCGTCCTGTGCGTCACGGCGCGTTGGACACGTAGCGGCCAATAGTGGCATTCATCACTCTTTTAACCCGGAACAGATCCGGGGCCGTATCGGCAGCTCCTGGCGGACCTCCTTTTCGGCGGCCGAGCGTCCGTGGCCTGGCCACGGCCTCGGCTGGGCCATCGTCGCAGGTCACAGGCAGAGCGGACGTGGCCAGGGCACACACGCGCTGAGCGACTGCCTCGCGGCAGGCATCTCGCGCCGATTTGACTTGCAAGCCTTTGCTGCCTAATGTTTCGTCCTGCCCCGAGAGAGCGGGAAGCCCGGCAGGGCCGACATGCTTCAGGGGCCAGCTACCTCCCCCCAAACAGCGGTGGCTTGATGCCGGGCACCCGGCATCGAGTAACCCAGGTGAGGGTATGCTGTGGGTACGGAAAGTTACCAAGCATGACCAGTCCGGCTAACTGACTTGACAACCTCGTGGTTGGATCGGTAAGTTAGCAGGGTTGCCCCGGATGAGGTTGCCAAGACCTCGGACGGTGTGCGTCCGCTCCTTGAGAACTCAACAGCGTGCTAAAAGCCAGTGCACATGCACATCCTCGTCAATGGGAGGACAAGGCCGACTTGTCGGCTGCGTCTTCCTGAGGATTTATTGCCAGATCGCCTCGGCGGCTAACGTCTCCGAGGCATCTCTTCAAGTCTGCACTCCGCTAGAGCCTCCGGGTTCGAGCGGTTCTGCATATAGACATTCAACGGAGAGTTTGATCCTGGCTCAGGACGAACGCTGGCGGCGTGCTTAACACATGCAAGTCGAGCGGAAAGGCCCTTCGGGGTACTCGAGCGGCGAACGGGTGAGTAACACGTGAGCAATCTGCCCTTAGCTTCGGGATAGCTCCGGGAAACCGGAATTAATACCGAATACGACCACGGCTGACATCGGCTGTGGTGGAAAGCTTTTACGGCTAGGGATGAGCTCGCGGCCTATCAGCTTGTTGGTGGGGTAATGGCCTACCAAGGCGACGACGGGTAGCCGGCCTGAGAGGGCGACCGGCCACACTGGGACTGAGACACGGCCCAGACTCCTACGGGAGGCAGCAGTGGGGAATATTGCGCAATGGGCGAAAGCCTGACGCAGCGACGCCGCGTGCGGGATGAAGGCCTTCGGGTTGTAAACCGCTTTCAGCAGGGACGAAGCGAAAGTGACGGTACCTGCAGAAGAAGCGCCGGCTAACTACGTGCCAGCAGCCGCGGTAACACGTAGGGCGCAAGCGTTGTCCGGAATTATTGGGCGTAAAGAGCTCGTAGGTGGTCCGCTGCGTCCGCTGTGAAAATCCAGGGCTTAACCCTGGACTTGCAGTGGATACGGGCGAACTAGAGGTAGGTAGGGGAGAATGGAATTCCCGGTGTAGCGGTGAAATGCGCAGATATCGGGAGGAACACCGGTGGCGAAGGCGGTTCTCTGGGCCTTACCTGACACTGAGGAGCGAAAGCGTGGGGAGCGAACAGGATTAGATACCCTGGTAGTCCACGCCGTAAACGTTGGGCGCTAGGTGTGGGGTCCTTCCACGGATTCCGTGCCGCAGCTAACGCATTAAGCGCCCCGCCTGGGGAGTACGGCCGCAAGGCTAAAACTCAAAGGAATTGACGGGGGCCCGCACAAGCGGCGGAGCATGTTGCTTAATTCGAAGCAACGCGAAGAACCTTACCAAGGTTTGACATGCAGGGAAAAGCCGTAGAGATACGGTGTCCGCAAGGGCCCTGCACAGGTGGTGCATGGCTGTCGTCAGCTCGTGTCGTGAGATGTTGGGTTAAGTCCCGCAACGAGCGCAACCCTCGTCCTATGTTGCCAGCGGGTAATGCCGGGGACTCATAGGAGACTGCCGGGGTCAACTCGGAGGAAGGTGGGGATGACGTCAAGTCCTCATGCCCCTTATATCTTGGGCTGCAAACATGCTACAATGGCCAGTACAGAGGGCTGCGAGACCGCAAGGTGGAGCGAATCTCAAAAAGCTGGTCTCAGTTCGGATTGGGGTCTGCAACTCGACCCCATGAAGTCGGAGTCGCTAGTAATCGCGAATCAGCAACGTCGCGGTGAATACGTTCCCGGGCCTTGTACACACCGCCCGTCACGTCACGAAAGTCGGCAACACCCGAAGCCGGTGGCCCAACCCGTAAGGGAGGGAGCCGTCGAAGGTGGGGCCAGCGATTGGGACGAAGTCGTAACAAGGTAGCCGTACCGGAAGGTGCGGCTGGATCACCTCCTTTCTAAGGAGCACGTGGCGCGCCTGCAATGCAGTCGCGTCCAGAGCCATATCTCAGGCGACTGTCCTGAGGTGGCCAGCTCATTAGTGGAGCACTGGTTATTCGGTCCGAGCGTCACTGCCGGGCCTGCTAGTACGGCCGCCTATGGCGGCACGGAACGTGGGTCCGGGGGGCGGACGGGCCGAGCACGCTGTTGGGTCCTGAGGGAACGGCCGCTTGGTGTCTCTGACACCAGATGGCCATACCTTCGGCCAGGACCGGTGCCTTCGCCGCCACGTGCGTCGCGGGGCCGGGACCGCCCGTATTTTGAGAACTGCACAGTGGACGCGAGCATCATCTGTAGTTGCCAAGTTGATAAGGGCACACGGTGAATGCCTTGGCACCAGGAGCCGAAGAAGGACGTAGGAGCCTGCGATAAGCCCCGGTTAGTCGGCAACCAGACATCGACCCGGGGATTTCCGAATGGGGCAACCTGATTGGGCGTAATGGCCCATCGCCCCTGCCTGAACACATAGGGCAGGTGGAGGAAACGTGGGGAAGTGAAACATCTCAGTACCCACAGGAAGAGAAAGCAACCGCGATTCCCTGAGTAGTGGTGAGCGAAAGGGGAACAGGCCAAACCGGTTACGTGTTAAAGCCAGCAGGCGTTGCGTGATCGGGGTAGCGGGACTGTCCAGCCGGAGCTGCTGACCCGGCAGGAAGTAAGAAATCGCGTTGATAGCCGAAGACGGTGGAAACCGTCGGCATAGAGGGTGACACCCCCGTAGGCGAAATCTTCGCGACTTCCGGACAGTATCCCAAGTAGCACGGGGCCCGAGAAATCCCGTGTGAATCTGGGGGGACCACCCCCTAAGCCTAAATACTCCCTGGTGACCGATAGCGAACAAGTACCGTGAGGGAAAGGTGAAAAGTGCCCCGGTGAGGGGTCGTGAAATAGTACCTGAAACCGTGTGCCTACAAGCCGTGGGAGCGAGTCGGTCTTCGGACTGACGTGAAGTGACCGCGTGCCTTTTGAAGAATGAGCCTGCGAGTTATGGTATGTGGCAAGGTTAACCCGTGTGGGGTAGCCGTAGCGAAAGCGAGTCTGAATAGGGCGTCTGAGTCGCATGCTATAGACCCGAAGCGGAGTGATCTACCCATGGGCAGGTTGAAGCGCGGGTAAGACCGCGTGGAGGACCGAACCCACCAGGGTTGAAAACCTGGGGGATGACCTGTGGGTAGGGGTGAAAGGCCAATCAAACTCCGTGATAGCTGGTTCTCCCCGAAATGCATCTAGGTGCAGCGTCGCGTGTTTCTTACCGGAGGTAGAGCTACTGGATGGTCTAGGGGGCCTACAAGCTTACTGAAATCAGCCAAACTCCGAATGCCGGTAAGCCAGAGCGCGGCAGTGAGACTGCGAGGGATAAGCTCCGTAGTCGAGAGGGAAACAGCCCAGATCACCAGCTAAGGCCCCTAAGCGTGTGCTAAGTGGGAAAGGATGTGGAGTTGCAGAGACAACCAGGAGGTTGGCTTAGAAGCAGCCACCCTTAAAAGAGTGCGTAATAGCTCACTGGTCAAGTGATTCTGCGCCGACAATTTAGCGGGGCTCAAGCACACCGCCGAAGCTGTGACATTCGCGTGATAGCCCGGCCCTTTGTGGTTAAGGTGGATGGCTGTCTTGACCGTTGTGGTTTCGGCCACTTCTGTCCTGACGGCGGCCGCTGGCGCCTTTAGGGTCCAGGTGCGCGGATGGGTAGGGGAGCGTCGGGTGGCGAGAGAAGCAGCGGAGTGATCCAGCTGTGGACGCCACTCGAGTGAGAATGCAGGCATGAGTAGCGAAAGAGGGGTGAGAAACCCCTCCGCCGAATGACCAAGGGTTCCTGGGGCAGGCTAATCCGCCCAGGGTAAGTCGGGACCTAAGGCGAGGCCGACAGGCGTAGTCGATGGACAACGGGTTGATATTCCCGTACCGGCTTTGAAGCGCCCATGCTGAATCTGGCGATGCTAAGCCCTCAACGCTGACGGATCCTTCGGGAGATGTCGGCTGCGACGGCGACCCAGACCGGTAGTAGGCAAGCCGTAGGGGTGACGCAGGAGGGTAGCTCTACCGGGTGTTGGACGTCCCGGAGTAAGGGTGTAGGGCGACGTGTAGGCAAATCCGCACGTCACATAGCCTGAGACCTGACGCCGAGCCGAGTTAGGCGAAGTGAGTAATCCCATGCTGCCAAGAAAAGCCTCGCGGCGAGCTTCTAAGCCGCCCGTACCCTAAACCGACTCAGGTGGTCAGGTAGAGAATACCAAGGCGATCGGGTGAACCGTGGTTAAGGAACTAGGCAAATTATCCCCGTAACTTCGGGAAAAGGGGAGCCGCGTCTGGTGAGGAGACTTGCTCTCTGAGCTGGGCGTGGTCGCAGATACCAGGGGAAAGCGACTGTTTACTAAAAACACAGGTCCGTGCAAAGTCGCAAGACGACGTATACGGACTGACGCCTGCCCGGTGCTGGAACGTTAAGGGGAGGGGTTAGTGGCTTCGGCTGCGAAGCTCTGAACTTAAGCGCCAGTAAACGGCGGTGGTAACTATAACCATCCTAAGGTAGCGAAATTCCTTGTCGGGTAAGTTCCGACCTGCACGAATGGCGTAACGACTTTCCCACTGTCTCAACCACGGACCCGGCGAAATTGCACTACGAGTAAAGATGCTCGTTACGCGCAGCAGGACGGAAAGACCCCGGGACCTTTACTGCAGCTTGACATTGGTGTTTGGGACGTCTTGTGTAGGATAGGTGGGAGACTTTGAAGCAGGGACGCCAGTTCCTGTGGAGTCAACGGTGAAATACCACTCTGGTCGTTCTGAATGTCTAACCTCGGTCCGTGATCCGGATCAGGGACAGTGTCTGGTGGGTAGTTTAACTGGGGCGGTTGCCTCCTAAAAGGTAACGGAGGCGCCCAAAGGTACCCTCAGCCTGGTTGGCAATCAGGTGTCGAGTGTAAGTGCACAAGGGTGCTTGACTGTGAGACAGACATGTCGAACAGGAGCGAAAGCTGGGACTAGTGATCCGGCGGTGGCATGTGGAAGCGCCGTCGCTAAACGGCTAAAAGGTACCCCGGGGATAACAGGCTGATCTTCCCCAAGAGTCCATATCGACGGGATGGTTTGGCACCTCGATGTCGGCTCGTCGCATCCTGGGGCCGGAGCAGGTCCCAAGGGTTGGGCTGTTCGCCCATTAAAGCGGTACGCGAGCTGGGTTTAGAACGTCGTGAGACAGTTCGGTCCCTATCCGCTGCGCGCGTAGGAGTCTTGAGAGGGGCTGTCCCTAGTACGAGAGGACCGGGACGGACAAACCTCTGGTGTGCCAGTTGTTCCGCCAGGAGCACGGCTGGTTGGCTACGTTTGGAAGGGATAACCGCTGAAAGCATCTAAGCGGGAAGCTCGCCTCAAGATTAGGACTCCCTCAGGGTTAACCTGGTAAGGCCCCCAGCTAGACGACTGGGTTGATAGGCCGGAGGTGGAAGCGCGGCGACGCGTGGAGCTGACCGGTACTAATAGGCCGAGTGGCTTGGCTTCTACTTATAGATCTTGTTTCGCGTCCACTGTGCGGTTCCCGAGATGCGGTCGGGCGCCTGGCTCCGGGAGTTATCCGGAGCTGAGCGTGATCCTGACATCTCCATAGTGTTTCGGTGGCCATGGCGAAGGGGAAACACCCGGCTCCATTCCGAACCCGGAAGTTAAGCCCTTCAGCGCCGATGGTACTGCCCGGGGGACTGGGTGGGAGAGTAGGACGCCGCCGGACATCTTCCCGCTGAGGGCCGTTACCGTTCTGGTAGTGGCCCTCAGCGCATTTTTGTGCTGTCTAAAGAAAACTTGTCGCGGCCAGCCAGGCGCCCCCAAGGCGTCGTGGTGCGGCCGATATTGGAGGATGGACTGATGGCGGGCAACTCGCGCGGGTCCGGAGGCGGTCGGCCGACCGGCGGGTCCGGGCGAAACTCAGGCCGCGGCGATGGCCGCACCAGTGCAGCACGCAGTGGTGGTGCGGCTCGTAGCAGTGGCGGTGCAGCTCGCAGTGGCGGTGCAGCTCGCAGTGGCGGTGCAGCTCGCAGCGGCGGCGGTGCAGCTCGCAGCGGCGGCGGTGCAGCTCGCAGTGGCGGTGCAGCTCGCAGTGGCGGTGCAGGCGGTCGGAGCGGTTCAGCTGCGAGAGGCGGCGCAGCCGGCCGCGGTGGTGCCGCCGGTCGCGGGACCGACCGCGGATCCGCCAGCGGGAATCCCCGAGGTGGCAGTAGCCCGCGCGGCGGCGGCGCTGGACGAGCCGGAGCCACTGAAGGTGGTGCCAGCACGGCCCGCGGCAGCGGTCCTCGCGTTAGCAGCCCTCGCGTTAGCAGCCCCGCTCGTGGCTATTCGGCCGCTGGCGGCCGCGGCGGTCCGAGTCGCACCGGGGAAAGCAGCAGTTACGATGGCCGTCGTCGGCGGCGGCCTGATTATGACAGCGAGTTCGCCAGCAATGGCGATCGCCAAGGCGGCCCCAGCCGATATGGCGGCAGTCGCGAGAATGGCCGCGGCGGCTATCGGAGCGCGTCCCGAGATAATGGCGCTGCGCGTTATGACGATGGTGGTGGTCGCAGCTCTACGGCCGGCCGGGAACCTCGGCGGTTCAGCGACAGACCCGTGCGAGGCGGCGATGACCGTCGAGGCGGGGGCGGCTCGCAAGTGAGTGAGAGTCGCAGTCAGCGGACGCCGGCGAGTTCGGGCGACCGGCGCGGTCCATGGCAGCGTCCCGAGGGTGATAGGCCCAGTCGGCCGCGCGCCGCCGTCAGCCCCTGGCAGGGCGGGGACCGCCCGCGCCGCTCCGGCGACGGGCCGCAGCGAGGCGGCTGGCAGGGCGGGGACCGCCCGCGCCGCTCCGGCGACGGGCCGCAGCGAAACGGCTGGCAGGGCGCCGATCGTCCGCAACGCAGTGGCGATGGGGAGCATCGCGCGAGCCGGCCGACGGCCACTGACGGTCCGAGGTGGTCCACCGGCCGAGACCAGGGTGCCGGACGGTCCGCTGGCGCTGGTCCGCAGCGTACGGGTGACCGCGAGCGGCGTGGCGGCTGGCAGGAGCGTGATCGCCCGCAGCGCGCCGGGGACCGGAACCGACCCGCAGGTAGTGACCGCCGGCCTGGCGCTGGCGACGGGGATCGGCGCGGACGCTGGGAGTCAACAGATCGCCCGCAGCGCGGAAGCGATCGGGATCGGCCCGCAGGTAGTGACCGCCCGCAGCGCGCGGGCGACCGGAACCGACCCGCAGGTAGTGACCGCCGGCCTGGCGCTGGCGACGGGGATCGGCGCGGACGCTGGGAGTCAGCAGATCGCCCGCAGCGCGGAAGCGATCGGGATCGGCCCGCAGGTAGTGACCGCCCGCAGCGCGCAAGCGATCGGGATCGCCCCGCAGCTGGTGACCGCCCGCAGCGCCCAAGCGATCGGGATCGGCCCGCGGGTGCTTACCCCGCGCAGGACGGCGGCTTCCGGGATCGGCCCCGAGGTGTCGACCGGCCGCAGCGGGCCGACGATCGGAATAGGCCCGGCAGTAGTGACCGCCCGCAGCGCGGCGCCGACCGGGATCGACGCGGACACGGGGAGCCAACGGATCGGCCCCCGCGCGTCGGCGACCGGGACCGCCGAGCCGCCCGGCCAGGCGGCGATCAGCCGCAGCGGAGCAGCTGGCAGCGCAGCGATCGTCCGGGACGCGACGACCGGACTGGCTCGCGTCCCGCTCCGCGGTCCGGATACGACAGCCGGCCCCGGCAAGCCGATGGCCGTGACCGTGCCGATCGGCCGTCGGCGAGCGCCGATCGCCGCGGCGGAGCGCGATCCGATTCGGGCACGACTGCGGACCACCAGGTCCGTCTGGACCTGCCCGAGAGCATCACCGCTGACCAGCTAGACCCGGAGGTGCTGGCTGAGCTCAGGACGCTGCCAGCCGACCTCGCCAGCGCGGTCGCCCGGCTGCTCGTGGCGACCAGCGTTACGGAGGATCAGGATCGGGCGTACACGTACGCCAAGAAGGCACGCGACCTGGCCGCGCGCGTTGGAGTCGTGCGCGAGACGTGCGCCATCGCCGCTTATCAGGCAGGCGACTGGTCGACTGCGCTGGCGGAGTTCAGGGCCGCGCGGCGGCTGACCGGAAGAGCCAGCTACCTGCCGCTCATGGCCGACTGCGAGCGGGCGCTGGGTCGCTTGGACCGGGCGCTCGACCTGGTCACTGGCTCGGACGCGCGAGTGGCCGACCACGCCACGCAGATCGAGCTGCGCATCGTGCAGTCCGGTATCCGCCGTGATCAGGGCCTCCTAGACGCCGCCGTGGTGGCCCTGCAAGGCCCGGAACTGACCGACGGGCGAATCCGGCCCGAGTACGCGCGGCTGTATTACGCCTATGCCGATGCGCTGCTTGAGGCTGGCCGGGAGGACGAGGCGCGCGAGTGGTTCGGCCGCGCGGCGAGGGCGGACGTCGACGGCGAGACCGATGCGGCGGATCGCTACGAGGAGCTCGACGACCTTAGCTTCGACGATCTGAATGAGCCCGGCGACCTTGCCGACGACGATGATCCCGGCGACCTTGCCGGCGACGATGAGCCCGGTGAAGATGAGCCCGATGACGATGAGTCCGATGACGATGAGTCTGACGACCTGGTAGCGGATCAGGACCTCGACGAGGATCTCTGAACTTGCTCGTCACAGGAAGGGCGGAGCCTGGTGGTTGACGAGGTGCGGTACCGGGCGGAGCTGTAACGGCGGACCGCCGCTTACTACGACAAGTATCGGCTGCCGTACCCCGAAGCGATGATCGAAGATCTGGTCCGAACCGCCCAGGTCTCCGGGCGAGGCCGTCTGCTGGATCGGGCCTGCGGAACTGGCCAGCTCGCCTTTCCGCTGCGCGGCTGGTTCGCCGAGGTCTGGGCTGTCGACCAGGAGCCGGACATGGTCGAGGCGGTCCGGGCTAAGGCCGCCACTGCGGAGGCCTGGAATCTCCGGCCGGTGGTGTCGAGCGCGGAGACGCTTGGCGCCCAGCCGGAGTACTTCGAGCTGGCCGTCATCGGCAACGCGTTCCACCGGCTCGACCGGGATCTGGCCGCTGGCCGGATCTTCGGCTGGCTCCAGCCAGGTGGCCACGTGGCGCTGTGCTGGTCTTCCCAGCCCTGGATGGGTGAGCAAAGCTGGCAGCGGGCTCTGGCTGCCGCCTTGGACAGGTGGAAAGCGGCGCTCGGCGCAGAGCAGCGGATCCCCGCGGGCTGGGAAGAAGCGCGGTCGCGCAGGCCCGACTCCGGGGTGCTATCAGACGCCGGATTCGAGCTGGCCGGAAGTCATGAGCTCGCCATCGACCACCGCTGGACCTTGCCAGAACTGGCGGGGCTCATCAGGTCGACGTCCTTCCTCCCGGCCGTGGTATTCGCTGACCAGGCCGCCGCATTCGATGCCGACCTCGCGGCCAGCCTCGGCCCCCACAGCGGCGATGGTGTTTTCACCGAGACCGTGAGCTTTGCCTACGAGCTGGCCCGTAAGCCTGCCTAAGGCCGTTGCGGTGCCCCGCTGGTCCGATCAGGATCAGGATGGCTCCCGAGTGGGCTGCCCGCCCGCTGGACGTGAGCGTGCAAGGTCTCGAGCTTGGTAACGGCTGGCTCGGCGTTTGCGAACATGCGGGTGAGCGCAGACGTCATCCGCGGATCAGTCAGGTGATCGCCGATCCCGCGCGCGGCGTTGAGCCTGGCCCCTTCCATCCACGCTGATAGATCAGCGTCAGCCAGCCACCTTGCTTGAGCTTGCTGAGCAGTGCAGGTAGCCGAGATCCAGTCCACGGCGGCGTCGGGATAGGGGTTCGGCGGGCACAGCAGGTTCTTTTGAGCATCGTCGTGGCGTGAGGCTTCTAGGTAACCAACGAGCGCGGCGTTGAAGGTTGGCTGACATGTCCGGATCTGCTGCAACGTGATCCGCCCGGACTCAAACATCGGGCGTCCTGGGGCCAGACGCAGGCCACCGGCCGAGCAGTCCACGTGAACATGGCCGCTGCTCGTCGGGATCGATCCGTGTTGCAGCACGATCTGGTCGGACTCGATATGGACTACTCGCCCGAGCCGGACAACGTTATGGATGCGCCGCAGGCTCGCGAGCTCGGCCTGGCTTACTGTCGCGCAGCGGTACATGGTGGGCTCGATCGTTGGGTCGAGCCGGACGAGCTGCCCGCAGGCCTCAAGCCGGCCGAACAGATCGTCGACGTCCTCGGCTTCCGCCGCGGCCTCGAGGCAGAGCGACACTCCCTCGATGAGTCCGGCAACCAGATCGAGCGGCTGCTGAAACGCCCGGTCAAGCATCCAGGCGTCCCGCGGCCTGATCCACCGGATCGCGTCCGGCGGCACGCCGGTTTCGAGCAGCCAGATGCACGCGTCCATTGCCGTCTTGCCACCGCCGATGACCGTGTATCCGGTCGCTGGCCCGGTCAGCCTGACCAGATCGTTGACCGGAATCAGGCGCACCCCCGGTTCGGCGCCGAATGACGGAGTGTGGGTCGCGGGGATAGACGTCTCCAGGTACCGGGCATCGACGACGCGGCGCCGCACCCGCACCGTGGTCGGCTCGCCAGTTAGCCGCGATACCAGCCGCGGCCCGTCCGGTTCCTCGGTCAGGCAGTCGGACATGCCGAAGAAGCGGACCTGGCCCGACGCCAGCAGATGCTCCTCGAGCACCCGCTGGTAGTAATCGCATATCTCCGCCCCGGTCGCCCGCTGGTAGAAACCTGCGTTCGGACCTGCGCTGTCGATCGAGTCGCTACCCAGGATTCGCGAGTTGACGCCATAGAAAGCCGACGGCTGGTGCAGCCGCACGAAAGGGTACGCGTCATTCCAGTGACCACCCGGGCCATGCCGCCGATCCACCATCACCACGTCAGCGTCAGAAGCCGCGATCAGCGCATCGACGAACGCCAGCCCCGCAGCGCCCGCGCCAACTATCAGATAGTCGGTATCTATCCTGGCCACAGCCGTCGATATTAGCGCCAATGGAGGACGAAAACCGGTGCCGCTCCTGGCAGCGCCAACCGGTGGGCAAGGTTGAAACGTAAGCAGGCTCGGTGAGGCCGGATTACGCAGTCTCGGTACGGTCGAGCCAACGCATGATGCCCGCCACGTTCGCTTGCGCTCCGGCGATCCGGTCATACTTGGCGGCGAGCTCAGGATCGGCGTCCTCGGCTAGCACGCGGTAACGCGCTCGGGTCCGTTGTGCCACCATCGCGGCCGCGTGGTCCAGGTCCATCCCCGCTTTCCGCACGCGCCGCGTCTCGTCGACCCACAGCCGGATCTCCTCAGCTGATCGGGCGAGGGCATCCTGCACCGTGGTGACCGGGCCGAAGTGACTGAACAGCAGCCGTGCGGGCTGAAGCGCAGCAAAGGTTCGCAGCGAGGCGAGCGCGACTTCCAGGTCGAAGTCCGGCGGCGGCGTGGCCGGCCGCATATCGCCGGTCTCCTGCACGTAGATGCCTGCAGCGTCCCCGACGTACAGGTCACCGCTGACGGAGTCGATGAGTCCGACATGATGCTTGGCATGGCCGGGGGAGTAGTGGCTTTCCAGCCGCCGGCCGTTGCCGAGATCGACGACCCCGGTGCGCCCGACCGCACGGATCCGGTCCGCAGGAGTAGGCGCCAGGATGCCGAACAGGTCGTCCAGCTCGTCGCCGTACACCATCCGCGCGCTTGCCATCAGTCGGGACGGATCAGCTAGGTGCCGCGCGCCGAGCTCGTGCACGACGACCTCGGCCGCCGGGAACATCGCCGCGATGTCCCCGGTGCCGCCAGCGTGGTCGAGGTGGATATGTGTGACTACGACAGTGGCCAGGTCGCGTGGCCCGACGCCAAGCGCGGCCAGGGCGTCCCTGACGATCGGCGCCGACGGGGCGGTGCCGGTCTCGACGAGACACGGCCGGTCACTACGGATCAGGTAACCGGCCGTGATGCCGTCGTACCCGGCCATGCGCGTGTCGATCTGGAAGACGCCGTGACCCAGATCCGTGATGACCTCGGCACCGCCGGTACTCGGGCCGGCATCGTCCACGCGCACAGCGTCGTCTGCGCGCACCGCATCGTCTGCGCGCACCGCATCGTCCATGCGCACCGCATCGTCCATGCGCACATAATGTCAGCCTTGCCCTGAAGGGCCCAGTCACGGACAAGTGCTCCCAGCACCCGGGCTCGGCCGCTAGACCGGTCGCCCCTGCTGCCCTAGGGTCGGCTAGGTGATCAGCACCCGATTGGCGACCGAAGCCGAAACGGCGGCGTGGAAAGACGACTGGCAGACCCGCCTTCGCGCCTGGTACGGCAAGCTCGACGTGGCTCCGGACTGGGCGACCGACCAAGTAGACCGCCAGCTGTCACTGCCGTCCGCGGCAGAGACTTCAGCCGTCCTCGCGCTTGAGTCCGACGGCGATCACGTGGGCATGCTGACAGTCGCGCTGACCCAGCAGGACGGCAGCCCGGGCGCGATCATCAGCGACATCTGGATCGCGCCGGACCATCGGCGCAAGGGTCACGGCACTGCCGCCTTGCGCCATGCGGAGACGTGGGCGGCCGAGCGTCATGCTCGCTCGATCTGGGTGCTGACCGATCCGGGCGACCGCGTGCACGCAGCCTTGTTCCGCGGTTATCCCGTGCGCGCGCACCAAATGATCAAGAAGGTCACCGGTCCGTTCACGCTAGCCCCCGGGCTCGTGGGCCGCGCGATGACAGAAGCCGAGTTCGCCGACTGGCGGACGGAGTCCGAGCGCGGATATGCGGCCAACATCGCCGACTCCGGCACCCTGCCTCCCGCTGAGGCAGCGATCGCGGCTGAGATGCAGTTCAATCAGCTCTTGCCGGCCGGACTGCTGACCGAGAATCACAGCTTCCTCTGCCTGTGCGCGGGCGGCGAGGTGGTTGCCACGAATTGGATCGGCCACCGGTACGGTCCCGGTGTGAGCTGGGTCTACGGAGTGCGGACGCACGCGGCTCACCGCGGCCAGGGTTACGGCCGCGCTGCCATGATCGTCGGTGAGGAGGCGACACTGGCGGCCGGGGACACGCACCTCGGCCTCAACGTGTTCGGTCACAACGCCGTCGCGATCGGCTTGTACGAGAGCATGGGCTACCGCGCCTACGACCACGGCCGGTCTATCGAGGTGCCGTAGCCCTCCGGGTCACGATCGGAAGTGGTCACCAATGCTGCCCGAGTCACAGCACGGCCTCACGGTGGCGTCGCCGTGGTTCGACGTCAGCGAGGTAGGCGACGGCGTCCTCCGCATCACCGAGCCCTACGTGCACTCCTATGTTCGTTCCAACGCCTGGCTGATCTGCGGCAGTGCGGCCAACCTGCTGGTGGACGCGGGACTCGGGATCGGTCAGCTGCGTGCCGAACTCGGTGAGCGCCTCGACCGGCCCGTCCTCGCGATCGCCACGCACTCGCACTTCGATCACTTTGGCGGCCTGGGCGAGTTCGCGGACCGGGCCGCGCACCGCGATGACGGCGACGTGATCGAGCAGGCGTCGGACTACGTGACGCTGACTTCTGACACGTATCCCAGCGCGCTGCTAGACGAGTTCGTGGCGGCCGGCGAGGCCGTCCCGCAGATGCTGATCAGCGCGTTGCCCAGCGAGGGGTTCGATGTGACCGGGTTCCGGACGCCGGCCGTGCCGATAACCCGGTGGCTGGCGGACAGCGACGTGCTCGACATCGGCGACCGTTCGTTCGAGGTCCTGCATGCGCCGGGCCATTCGCCCGGCAGCATCTGCCTGTGGGAGGCCCGGTCCGGCACGCTGGTCTCTGGTGACGTCCTCGTGGACGGCGAGCCGCTGCTCGATGAGCTGCCGAGGTCAAGCCCGGCCGATTTCGCGGCGAGCTTGCGCCGCCTGGCCGACCTCCCGATGCGGGCGGTCTACGGGGGTCATGGGCCAGTATTTGGCTACGATCGAGCCCGTGCCATCATCGCCGGCTACCTCGCGAGCCGGGATTAGCAGCCAGCTGCCAGGTTCGTTGGCGGCTGCGCAGCGATCTGCGCCGCGCTCGGCGTGATGAGCGGGCGCGTGACCTGATAGACGGTCATGGCGCTGTCGGCGTAGATCTTCTTCAGATGCCTAGCCGCGAGATTCACGGCTGCGATCGCGCGCGTCGTCCGGTTGTCGGGCTCCAGCCGGCACTGTGGAGTACCGATGACCACCGCGTAAACCGACGCCAGCGACGGCGGCGGCGTGAGGTATGCCCCCATGCCCAGGTCGTAGTACGCGTACTCGTATGGATAGATGCCGCTGCTGAGCACCGGCCCGTGTAGTCCGTGGTGGGCCAGAACCGGACGAAGCACCTCGGGTCCTAGCGGCTTCACGTCAGCGGTTCGCAACGTCAGCGACAAGCAGGCGACCGCCGGGATGAGCAGCACGGCCACGGGGGCGGCCTGGACAGCCCTTGGCAAGGAGGTCGCCTGGAGGCGGCGCACGCTATCCGTCACTCCGAGCGCGGTCAGCATCAGCAGCGGGGGCATCCAGAGCGTCCAGTAGAACGACAGCGTCACGCCAGCGATGAAGCAATGGAAGATGACGGGACCGACGAGCGCCGCAAGGCAGAACGCGACAAGCCGGTCCCGACGCAGCACGCAGGCCACTGCCGCGAATGCGAGCACGACGATCGTCACGGCCGCGCCCATGCCGTGGCCAGCGAACCAGAGGTTGGCCCACCACGGCGGATGCCACGTGACCCGGCCGGCCAGGCCGATCAGGTGCCCGTCGTCGGAGTGGATCAGCTGGAAGTCGATCAGGTAGCGAATCCGCAGCCACGGGGTGCTGAACGGGAGATACGTCGCGACGAAAACCACGAGGCCGGCCAACACGGCCACGACCGTCTGCGCGAAGCGGCGGCCAAGCAGTCGCGGCTCCCGCCAGGCGACAACCAGCCAGATGAAGATCGGGATGACGGCGGCCAGGAAGCCGTTCTCCTTGGAGGCCGTCGCGGCCCCGATGGCGAGACCGGTGGCGGCGGCGAACAGCCACGCGCGGCGTCGGCCGGATCTGAACCATTCCCACATCAGTAGCAGGTAGACGACGACGAACAGCTCGGCGATCGGATCGAGGAGGCCAAATCGACCGAGCCGCAGGCCAGCGCTGCCCTGGACCGCTTCCGGCAGCAGCACGACGAACGCGCCTGCCAGCAGCCCGGTCCAGCGGCCGGCCGCCCGGCCGACCCAGACCACGACGATGACGCCGGTCAGCAACGTGGCGATGGCGGCCACGGTTCGGTCGGCCGTGACGCTCTGGTGGCCGGCCACGAGCTGGCTGAGCCCGAACAGCCATTTCCCCAGCGGCGGGTGCTCAAAGTTGTCGGCGTTAATCTGCGCGCTGCTCACGCCGATCCGGAGTGGTCCGCTGTTACTGCCAGGGCTGAGCCGAATCGCCGGGGACACGGTGCCGTCGACATAGCGCCAGGCTGCCTCCGCGTACGTACCCTCGTCGGGCATGATCAAGGACGGCCCGAGGCGGACGAAGTTGAGGATCAGCCCCCACAGCAGCACACCGACGCACGACATCCAGTAGAGAAGAGTGGCCGTGCTGGGGCTGGCCGACCCCAGTCTCCGGGCGGGCGACCCGTGGCTGGCCGCCAGGTCCGGGCCACGCTCGTCGGCCGCGGCGACCGTCCCCTCAGCCTCTCGCTGAGCGGTCTGCGGGCCAGAGTCAGGCTCGTTAGCCTGAGCGACCATTCCCTCACCTAGTTCGCGGGCGGTTTCGTCGGCCGAGCCGATCCGGCACCATCGCAGGTGCTGGGCTGCCGGCCATCGTCAGCGGGACCTGGCTACAGGTCCGTGCCTTTGAGCGTCACGGTCAGCGAATCACCGCCGGGGCCGTCCTGCCAGTGCAAAATATATGGCCGGCTGAACTTCGCTGTCCTAGAACGTGTCAAACTCACCGGTTCGCGAGCAGTGTCCGGGTTGACGGCCAGGGCCGCGAAGACGTGGCGCCGCGTCCGGCACGTGAACTAGGGCCGCGCGGAAAACAGGCGGCACCAGCTTCCGATTCAGCTCTCAGCGAACAGGCGCATGACCAGGCCTGTGCGGGGCTTCGGGCCGAATGAGGTCGACTTGCGCGGTACGCGCCTGCCAAGCGAGGCCACTTCGTATACCTGCGTCGCCGACATCGCGCCGCAGATGACGGCGGTGCCCGGCGGCTCCGCATCGGCGGCCCGGATGGCCTCGGCGGCGTCGTGGATGGCGCGCACACTGCGCGCATCGTCCTCGATCGCCCAGATCCGGGCGAACAGCAGTCCCTCCAGCACCGCGGCGGGCACGCGTTGCCAGAGCTCGGCCGGGTGGTCAGGCACCGCAGCACTGAGCTGCCGTGGATCAGGGTCGGTCAGCAGGTAGATGCGGCCGTTACCCGCCAGCAGGAATGCGACGGGATCGCGGCGGCAGGCATCCGCCAGTGCGTCGAGGGCCGCTGGCACGTCGGCGGTACCGCCGCGCAGCTCCCGCACCGTGAACGCAGCGGACGCCAGCCGGGCCGCGACCTCAGGTACGAGGCCGGTGATCACCCGGTGGATGGCGCCGAGCTGGGGCGGGTAGGCGGTCGAGTCCACGAGCAGTGCGAGCCCGCAGTCCCACGGTCCGACGGCGGCACCCGCCTGCCGCAGCCGGTCCTGGAGCTGGAGGTAGGCGGCGTATCGGTGGTGGCCGTCGGCGATCAGCGCCGTCCGCGGCGCGAGGTCAGCGCTGATCGCCGACAGCTCGGCCGGATCGGTGATGGCCCAGAGGCGGTGTCGCAGCGTGTCCGGCGTGCTGGCCTCGGCGAGTGGCTGGCGGCCGTCAGCGATGTCGTCGACAAGCAGGGTGGCGGCCCCGTTCCCGCCCTGATAGAGCAGAAAGATGGGCTCGAGGTTGGCCTGTGTCGCCTCCATCAGCTGTCGCCGGCCTGAGACTGGCCCTGGAGCGACGTCCTCGTGCGGCCGCACGATTCGCGCCGAATACGGCGCCAGCCTGAGGGCACCGATCAGACCGCGCTGGAGAACGCCGACGCCGGGCGCGGCCTGCTCGTAGACATAGAGGGCAGGTTCGGGGTCGGGCGCCAGGATGCCATCGGCGAGCCAGCTGGTCAGGTCGTCGGCCGCGTCCTCGTAGGGGCTGCCGGGCTGGCCTGCCTGATGGCGGGGGAGGATCAGTCTGACGACGTTGTGCGGGTCCGCCGCCATCAGCTGGCTCTCGTTATCGGCCGCGATCACGTCGTACGGTGGTGAGGTGACCTCTGCGAGCCCGGTCACCCGGTTTTCGGCATAGCGGACACCGCGGAACGGCGCGAGCACGAGGCCAGTCGTGCTTGCCGAGTCCGGAGCCGCACTGGAGGAAAGGGTTGGCACATATGTCTGAAGGACCGGCGGGCGGTCATGATTCCCGCCCAGAGGATCCGACTTTGTCAAGAGATGCCCGAGATTCGGTGTCAGCTAACGGTGCTGACACTCACCAGCTCTACAGGCGCGGCCTGGATCTGCTCGGCCGGGGAAGTCCCGCTGCCGCCGCCCAGCTCCTCGAGCGCGCCGCCGCCGCCGAGCCGCGGTCCAGGAGCGTGCTCGAGGCACTCGCCCGCGCCCAGTTTGACGCTGGCCAGTACGCGGCAGCGGCCGGAAACTTCCGCAGCATCGTCGACGCGAGCCCCACCGATGATTATGCGCAGTTCGGGCTCGGCCTTGCTCTGGCGCGCACGGGCGACCCCGGCGCCGCCGCCGAGCACCTCGCGCTGGCAGCGGCCATGCGCCCCGATCTCCGCCACTACACCGACGCATTGCGCAGCGTCCGGGCCACGCTGCGGGCTCGAAACGAGCTGAGAAATGGCTTTCAAGATTGACCAGGAACGGGGCCGTTCCCGCAGGTGCCGGCCTGCCCGGCCGCGGCGGGCCAGGCGACCGGACCAGGCCAGCTGGATGCCCTGATCCGCTAAGCCAGCACTACGATGCCGCCTTGCTCGACCTAGACGGCGTGGTGTACCTCGGCGGCTCGCCGATCCCCGGCGCGGCCGATGCGCTGGCGGACGCGGCCAGGCGCGGCATGAAACGCGCCTACGTCACCAACAACGCCTCCCGCACTCCGCATGCGATCGCGGCGCAGCTGCGCGAGATGGGCGTGCACGCGACCGCGACCGACGTCGTGACCTCTGCCCAGGCCGCAGCCCGCGTGCTCGCCGACAAGCTGCCCGCGGCCTCGGCTGTACTCGTCGTCGGCGGCATGGGCCTGCGGCTTGCGATCCGTGATCGCGGCCTGCGCCCGGTCACCTCGGCGGCCGAGCGGCCGGCGGCGGTTGTGCAGGGCTATTCGCATGACATCAGCTACGGGCTGCTGGCCGAGGCCGCGCTGGCGATCGAGGCCGGCGCCTTCTACGTCGCCTCGAACGCCGATGCGACGCTGCCGACTAGGCGCGGACCGCAGCCCGGCAACGGCTCTCTGGCGCAGGTCCTGATCCACGCGACCGGGATCATCCCGGTCGTGGCGGGCAAGCCTGAGCCGCCGCTGCACGCCGAGTCGGTCGAGCGTGTCCGCGCCGTGCGCCCGCTCGTGGTGGGCGACCGGCTCGATACCGACATCGAAGGCGCGGTCCGCGGCGGGGCCGACAGCTTGCTCGTGCTGACCGGGGTGACCGAACCAGCCGAGGTGCTACTGGCTCCCGCGCGGCGGCGTCCCGCCTACATCGCAGCGGACCTAGCCGGCCTGAATACGGCTCATCCCGAGGTTGGGGTGCGGGACGGCGCTTTCGTCTGTGGCGGCTGGACGGTCTCAGCTCTTTCTGCCAGTCGCGAGGCTTCGGGCAGTCCAGCCGACTCGGCGTGGCTGAGCGCCTCCGGCTCGGGCGATTTCGTCGACGGACTCCGGGCACTGTGCGCGGCCGCCTGGACGGCCGGGCCGCCACCCGGTAGTCCGGAAGAGCAGCGCAAGGCTGCGGCTGCCGCGATCACGGCCATCACGCCCACCACGCCCTGAGTCAGCTCGCCGGGCAAGCTGATGACCGCGGCAAGCCGGATGACCGCGGCAAGCCGGATGACCGCGGCAAGCCGGATGACCACTGACGAGACCCTGATTTCCTCGCTGGGCGCCCTGGAGAAGACCCTGAGTTGACCCTGGAGTGCCCCTGACGATCGCCAAGATCACCCCTCAGGCTGACTAGCATCAGACCCGCGGCCGACGCGAGCTATCGCGTTTGTAGCCGAGACTGGTCAGGCTGGTCCGGGAGATCGCCTCCCGGACCTGCTGTCCGGCGGGACTGATGTCGCTGCCGGATCTGCCGTCCGGAAGGGGACACCAGACATGATCGAGGCACGAGGCCTCACCAAGCGATACGGGGACACGCTGGCGGTCGACAACCTGTCGTTCAGCGTCGCGCCTGGGAAAATCACCGGATTCCTCGGCCCCAACGGGGCTGGCAAGACCACGACCATGCGCATGATCCTGGGCCTGGATCAGCCGACGGCTGGCCAGGTCACGGTGGCCGGGCGGCCGTTCCCGCGGCTGACGCACCCGATGCGCGAGGTCGGCGCACTGCTGGACGCTAAGGCTCTGCACGGGGGCCGGAGCGCTTACAACCACCTGCTGTGCCTTGCTCAGTCCAACAACCTGCCCACAAAGCGAGTCGACGAGGTCCTGGGTCTTGTGGGCCTGGCCGAGGTTTCCAAGAAGCGGGCCAAGGGATTCTCTCTCGGAATGGGCCAGCGGCTCGGCATCGCCGCGGCGCTGCTCGGCGACCCTAAGGTCCTGATGTTCGATGAGCCGGTGAACGGGCTCGACCCCGAGGGGATCCTGTGGATCCGCAACCTGATGAAGGCACTTGCTGCTGAAGGCCGCACAATCTTCGTCTCGAGTCACCTGATGTCCGAGATGGAGAACACGGCCGACCACCTGCTGGTAATCGGCCGTGGCAAGCTGATCGCTGACTGCACAGTCGATGAGTTCATCGCCGCGAACTCGCAGACGAACGTGCGCGTGCGCACTCCGCAGCACGACCAGCTCGCAAAGCTCGTCGCGACAGCGGGCGGCACGGTACGCGAGAACGGCGATGGCGTGATGGTCGTCTCCGGTATAGACGTCGGCCAGGTAGGCGATCTGGCGTACGAAAACTCGGTGCGGCTGCATGAGCTGTCGCCGGTGCACGCGTCCCTGGAAGAAGCGTTCATGGAGCTGACCGCGTCGAGCGTGGAGTTCCACGCTGGCGTGCCAGGCCAGCCCGAGATGGCTGGAGAGGTGGCCTGACATGGCAACGACGGCAACACCGGCGCACGCCGCCAGCGCCCCGCGGATCCTGCCCGCCTCGGCTGGGCGTGCCACGTTCGCTGGCGCGCTGCGTTCGGAATTCACCAAGATCCGCTCGGTGCGGTCCACGTACTGGACCCTTTTTGCACTTGTGGTGGTCACTATCGGATTTGGGGCGCTGGCCTCCTGGGGCGCAGCGAACCACGAGCATGGACCGTTCTTCGACGCGACACAGCGCAGTCTCGGCGGGCTCTACATCAGCCAGCTCATCATCGGCGTGCTCGGTGTGCTCGTCATCAGTGCCGAGTACTCCACGGGCATGATCCGGACCACGCTTTCCACGATGCCGTACCGCGGCACCATCGTCGCGGCCAAGGCTGTCGTGTTCACTGCGGTGGCGTTCGTGACCGGGCTCATTACGTGCTTCGCCTCGTTCTTCATCGGTCAGGCGTTCCTCACGTCCCACCACCTCAACGCGACGCTTGGCCAGCCGAACGTGCTGCGGGCGGTCATCGGCGGCGCGCTGTTCCTGACGGCGTGCGGACTGCTTGGCTTCGGCCTCGGATTGCTGCTGCGCCACTCTGCCGGGGCGATCAGCGCCGTGGTCGTGCTCCTCTTCGTCATCACGGTCCTGACCGGCTTCCTGCCGCAGTCCTGGCAGAACGACGTCGAGAAGTGGATACCGGCGTTTGCCGGGACGCAGATCTGGACGACCATCGCAGCAAGTCCGGGTTCGACGCCTATGTTCTCGCCGTGGACAGGGTTCGCCGTTTTCTGCGGCTACGCGGCGATCGCCGTGATCGCGGGGCTAGCGCTGTTCCGCAAGCGGGACGCCTAGTCAGCCAGACGCAGTGGCCACGCGTGGGGCAATGGCCACTGTCGGGGAAACGCTGGGGAGTCGGCCGGGTGGCCCAGGCCGACTCCTCAGCGTCGTTATGCCGCCCGCGTATCGCCCGCCGCGTCGCCAAGCATGCTGGCTGATCGCAGGTCCAGCGGCTCACAGCGGCTGGCAGTGCGGACACCACACGGCGAGCCGTTCCTCGATCGCGGGCCCGAGGTTGTCCTTCCTGATGGGCGTGCCGCACCGGCGGCAGGGTCGGCCCGCCCGGCCGTAAACCCACATGTCAGCCCCGCGGGCTTCGAGCCCGGTCGTCACCGTCCCGGATCGGGCCTTGTTGGCGTCGAGCAGGCGCCTGGCCATCTCCACCAGCGCGGGCAGGTCACTGACGTCGCCGACCTTCCGCCACGGATTGACGCCACGGAGGAACAGCGTCTCCGCCCGGTAGATCGTGCCGATGCCCGCGACGTTGCGCTGGTCGAGCAGCGCCTCGCCGATGGTTCGGTTGGGATCGCTGCCGAGCCTCCGTACGGCTTCATCGACATCGAAGGCGGGTCCGAGCAGGTCGGGACCGAGGTGGCCGACCGCCCGATCCTCGCGGCTGGTGCGGATGACCTCCACGGTGCCGAGCATGTATCCGACGGCCTCCCACTCGTCGTTAGCCAAGATCAGCCGGATCCGGTAATCACGAAGCGCGTACCCGGCCGTCGGGCTCACTCGCCAGTTGCCCTCCATCTTCAGGTGCGTGTGCACTGTGATGTCGCCTTCGACCCTGGTCAGCAGGTGCTTGCCGCGCGAGACCGTCTCGGTGACGATGCGCCCTCTCAGATCGGTGGTGGCGTACCTCGGCACCCGGAAGTCGCTGCGCGAGAGCACGCGACCAGTAAGTGCCTCGTCAAGGCTGCGGGCTGTTCGCCAGACCACGTCGCCTTCTGGCATGACGCCAGCATGCCACCACGACGCCGGTGGGCAGATGGCGCTTTTGGCTCTGACGTATGGAGCTATACGGGCAATTCGGACTAGGGCGTGGGAGCTTGAGCATCGCCGGGCTGCGAGCCCAGCGTTGTTACATCAGTCTGCGCAAGCTCAGCAGGTCGAACACGCTGCCCTGGACCTTGAGCTTGCCTGAGATCCAAGCCCGCATGAAGCTGCCGGGATCGCTAGCAATGGCGACGACAACGTCGCTATCTGCGGTGAATCTCACCTGGGCCTGCGGTGTGTCGGCATTCGCCTCGCTGATCGGCTCGGCACCCTCAGGCCCGAGCCTGGTCAGGAACGTCACGCCCAGGTCGGGGACACGGCAGCTGAGGCTCCGGTCCGCCAGATGCGCGGCCCGGTCCTTCGCGTCCATCTGCGCAATGCGGCCGGTGAGGCCCTCCAGCGCCTTGCGGCATTCCTCGACTGTCGCCATCCGTTCCCTCGCTTTCATGGTCATTCTCTGCCCGGCTCGCGACCTGCGCTTAGCGGGGGCGCTCTGTCCGAGTCATGTCCGCCGGGCTGACGGCTGCTGGCGGTAGCGTTCAGGGAGCGGATGCAGGTATCGCGCGGCCAGGCTAGCCGCGCTGGAGAGTGGTGGAGCAAATGGAGCACCAGACCGGGCTGGACGGCCCGGATGGGACCGATGAAGTCGACAGCGTCAGCGCGGCGCATTCTGGTGAGCCGGAGTCCATGCCTGAGGCTAACGATGAGGAGGTACGCCACCGTCAGCCCGAGCCAGCGGCGGAGCCGGAACCGGAACCGGTGCCAGCCACTGGCGAGCCGCGGGTCGACGCCGCGCTCAAGCTGCTTGACCGCCTGCCCGGGCTCCCCGTCAGTGAGCATTCCGAGCTCTTCGAGCAGGTGCACGCTCAACTCAGCGACGTACTGGGCGAGCTGGACTCCGGGCCAGCGGCTCCGGCCGGTGCCTAACCGGCCGGACGCATCATTATGGGCAGGAGGCTGCGGCTTGATGCAGAGCTCGTCCGGCGGGGCTTGGCCCGATCACGCGACCAGGCGGGCGACTTGATCGCGGCGGGAAGGGTGGCGGTGGGCGGCCAGACGGCGCTCAAGGCGGCGTCTCAGGTTGCGGTCGATGCCGCGATCACTGTCCGGCAGGTCAGCGACGAGCCTGAGTACGTGTCGCGCGGCGGGTACAAGCTGGCCGGGGCGCTGGCAGCATTCGGTGGGCTGGTGGTAGCAGGCAGGCGCTGCCTGGATGCCGGCGCTTCTACCGGCGGCTTCACTGACGTCCTGCTGCGCGCGGGCGCTGCTCATGTCATCGCGGTCGATGTGGGTTACGGCCAGCTGGCCTGGTCACTGCAGACCGATAAGCGCGTCACGGTGCTGGACCGGGTCAACATCCGCAGCCTCAGGCCGGAGCAGGTTGCTCCCGCGCCTGACCTGGTAGTAGCCGACTTGTCGTTTATCTCGCTGACGCTGGTGCTGCCGGCCCTAGTTGGCTGCGCGGCCCGGGATGCTGATTTCGTGCTCATGGTGAAGCCCCAGTTCGAGGTCGGCAAGGAGCAGGTCGGCGGCGGCGTCGTCCGCGATCCCGCGCTGCGCGCGTCCGCCATCACGTCCGTGGCCGAGGCTGCTGCGGGGCTCGGGCTCGGTGTCGCCGGCATCTTGGCGAGCCCGCTGCCGGGTCCGGCGGGCAACGTGGAGTACTTCCTATGGCTGCGGCGCGGCACTGAACCCTTGGATGCCGCGATGATGTGCCAGGCCATTGAGGCGGGGCCGCAGTGAGCGGTCACGACGCAGACCGAGTCATGCTGCTGGTCGCGCACACGGGCAAGCCGGCCGCTATCCGCGTCGCGCGCGTCCTGCTCGACAAGTTGATCACGGCTGGCATCGCTGTGCGGGTCCTGGAGCCGGAGGCTGCTGACCTCGACTTCGCGGCAGCAACCGTCGCTGCGGTTTCCCCCGCGGCTGCGGCCGGAGCTGAGATGGTCCTTGCAGTGGGCGGCGACGGCACCTTGCTGCGAGCGGCCGACCTCGCCCGGCCTGCTGGCGCTCCGCTGCTTGGCGTCAACCTCGGACACGTCGGCTTCCTGGCGGAGGCTGAGCCGGATGATTTGTCGGCTGCTGTCGCCAGCGTGGTGGCTCGCCAGTACACGGTCGAGCAGCGGATGACCGTCGACGTCGACATTCGGATCAATGGCTCTCAGACAAGCGGGACCTGGGCCCTGAACGAGGCCACCGTCGAAAAGGCCGCCCGCGAGCGCATGCTTGATCTCGTCATCGAAGTCGACGGGAGGCCATTGTCGCGCTTTGGCTGTGACGGCGTGGTGTTCGCGACGCCGACAGGTTCCACGGCGTACGCATTCTCCGCAGGTGGCCCGGTCGTCTGGCCAGACGTCGAGGCCTTGCTCATGGTGCCGATCTCGGCGCACGCGCTGTTCGCCGGGCCCATGGCGGTGTCACCGAACTCGGTGCTGGCCGCTGAGGTCATCGGCGCTGAGGTCATGGGCGCGGACGGGAGTCAATCTGAGACGGCAGGTGCCGTTCTGTGGTGCGATGGGCGTCGTATGGTCGAGCTTCCGCCGGGATCACGCGTCGAGGTGCGGCGCGGTGCTCGGCCGGTCCGGCTAGCCCGGCTGGCCGCTGCGCCGGGCGCGGAGGCGGGCATTGGCGCGATCTTCACAGATCGGCTCGTCGCGAAGTTCGGGCTGCCGGTCTCAGGCTGGCGTGGCCAGGCTGGCCGGACGGCGGCCAGCGCGGCGGCCGACGGCGCGGCGCTCACCGCAGGGGGCACTCTCCCAGCCCCGCCCGCCCGGCGGACGGAGGCGGCGACGGACACGACCGCCGAAGCAGCGACGGCCGAGGCTATGGCACACACGGCAGACGAGGAGCCAGGCGGCCATGCTTGAGGAAGTGCGGATCACCGGTCTCGGGGTGATCGACGAGGCGGTGCTTGAGCTGTCGCCCGGGTTCAACGTCGTCACCGGCGAGACCGGCGCCGGCAAGACCATGGTCGTGTCCGGGCTTGGACTGCTGTTCGGCGGCCGGGCTGACCCGGCGCGGGTCCGGCCGGGTACCGACCGCGCCGTCGTCGAAGGCCGGCTTCGGGTCGAGCCGGGCAGTCCAGTCGCGCGCCAGGTCAACGAATCGGGCGGTGACCTCGACGATGACGGCAGCACTCTCATATTGGTGCGTTCGGTCAGCGCGGAAGGCCGGTCGCGTGCCACCGCAGGCGGCCGCTCGGTGCCGGTGTCCTTGCTGACCTACCTGGCCGACGACCTGGTGGCGGTGCACGGCCAGGCCGATCAGCAGCAGCTGCTGCGGCCCGGCCGGCAGCGGCTGGCGCTCGATCAGTTCGCCGGGCCGGAGTTCGCGGAACTCCTGTCCGCCTATCAGCGTGTCTACAACCGGCACGCCCAGATCCGGGCCGAGCTTGACGAGCTCACGACGATGGCGCGCGAGCGCGCTCGCGAGGCTGACGACCTGCGCCACGGCATTACCGAGATCGAGCGCGCCGAGCCCGCCGAGGGCGAGGACATCGAGCTCATCGCAGAGGAAGAACGGCTGGCGAACGCCGACGCGCTGCACGCCGCCGCGACGACGGCGCATGAGGCCCTCGCGGGCGATCCAGCCAGTGGAAGCTACGACGCGGTGGACGTCACGAGCCTCCTTGCCGGCGTGAGGTCGGCGCTGGAATCGGCCGCGTCGCACGACCGGCGCCTGGCAGACCTGGCGGGCCGGGTCGGCGAGGCAGCCTACCTGCTTGCCGACGTCGCGGCCGAGCTAGCTTCCTACGTCCAGTCCGTCGAGGCCGATCCCGTGCGCCTTGCCGCAGTGCAGGAGCGCCGAGCTGAGCTGACCAGGCTGATCCGCTCCTACGGCGCAGGCATGGCCGACGGACCGCCCGGCGGTGACCTGGCCGCCGTGCTGGCCTGGGCGAAATCGGCGTCCGCGCGCCTGTCCGAACTTGACAATGACGAGGACAGGATCGGTTCGCTGGGCGCTCAGGAGGCTGAACTCGCGGCGTCGGTTGCGGACCTGGCGGGACAGCTTACCGAGGCACGTACTGCTACCGCGGGGCGGTTCGCGGGAGCGGTGACCGCCGAGCTGACAGCGCTTGCCATGCCGCACGCGAAGATCATGGTCGCCGTCACGCCCGCCCAGGGTTTCGGTCCGCACGGCGGCGACGACGTCGAAATCCGTCTCTCGGCCCATCCTGGCGCGCCTGCGCTGCCGCTGCACAAGGGCGCTTCGGGCGGCGAGCTGTCGCGAGTCATGCTGGCCATCGAGGTGGTGTTCGCTGGCGCGGATCCGGTGCCGACATTTGTCTTCGACGAGGTTGACGCCGGAGTCGGCGGCAAGGCCGCCGTCGAGATCGGCCGTCGGCTGGCCAGACTGGCCCGGCTCGCGCAGGTGATCGTCGTCACGCACCTGCCGCAGGTGGCGGCGTTCGCCGATACCCACCTGATGGTGGAAAAGACTGGCGACGGCTCGGTCGTGCGCAGCGGCATTAGCCGACTGGACCAGAACGCCCGGATCCGCGAGCTATCGCGCATGCTGGCGGGACTCGAGGACTCTGAGTTTGGCCGGGCCCACGCCGAGGAGCTGCTTGCGGCGGCCGCGGCCGAACGGGCCGAGCTCGGCGGTCACGGCTAGGTTGGCCGGGCCTGGCGCCTGACATCGGTGCCGCCGCGTCCGCCCACTCAGCGTCCCGGCAGCTGCCACCGGCGCTAGTACTACGCTGATCTGGCAAAATGGCTATCCAATGAAGGCGCCGATCCGAGGCTTCACCGCTATCCGCCGGGCCAGGTCAAAGGACCTGACCGGCGTGCTGGCGACAGCTCGCCTGGACCGGCGCACGAAGAACCTGACCAAGCGCCTCAAGCCCGGCGACATCGCGATCATCGACCACATCGACCTGGACCGGGTCGCCGCTGACGCGCTGCTCCGCAGCCAGGTCAGGGCCGTCATCAATGTTGCGCCCAGCATCAGCGGCCGATATCCGAACCAGGGCCCGCAGGTGCTGATGGACGCTGGCATCCCGCTAGTCGACGACGTCGGGCCCGACGTCTTCGACCTGGTGAAAGAGGGCCAGCTGGTCAGGCTCGATGGCGAGACCCTGTATCAAGCCGAGACCGTTGTCGCCAAGGGCACCCGACAGACCCCTGAGTCGGTAGCGCGGGACATGACGACGGCGAAGGAAGGGCTGGCGGCGCAGCTCAAGGCGTTCGTCAGCAACACTTTCGAGTACATCAACCGAGACTCCGAACTGCTGGCCGAGGGCATCCGGATGCCCGCGCTGCGCACGAAGCTCGCAGGCCGGCACGCCCTGGTGGTAGCGCGCGGTTACCGGTATCACGAGGACCTCAAGGCGCTGCGCTCGTATATCCGGGAGTTCAAACCCGTGATCATCGGCGTCGACGGCGGCGCCAACGCCCTGATAGACGCCGGGTACTGGCCGCATATGATCATTGGCGATATGGACTCGGTGTCGGACAGGGCCCTCCGATCAGGCGCCGAACTCGTCGTCGTGGCTTACATGAACGGCCACGCTCCCGGCCTGCCGAGGGTCCAGGACCTGGGCCTGGAGTCGGTCACCTGCCCCGCCCCGGGCACCAGCGAGGACGTCGCCGTTCTGCTCGCGGACGAGGCGGGCGCCAATCTCATTGTCACCGTTGGCATGCGATACGGGCTGGTAGAGTTCCTGGACAAGGGGCGGTCAGGCATGGCCAGTGCCGTGCTGACCCGGATCCGGGTGGGCGACAAGATTGTCGACGCCAAGGGCGTTAGCCGGCTTTATCAGAGCCGGATCTCGGGCAAGGCGCTCGGCTTCCTGGCTATTGCCGCACTAGTGCCGATCATCGCGCTGGCGTGGACCCCGGTCGGCAGGCTCTACGTGGGATACCTCGGACTGGCGCTACGCCAGTTGTGGTACTGGCTAACTGGACTGCTGTAGTGATCGATTTCAGGTATCACCTGGTTTCCATCATCGCCGTGTTCCTCGCGCTGGCCGTCGGCCTGGTCGTGGGTTCCACGGCGCTGAGTGGCAAGGCCGTAGAGTTCCTGACCGCACGGCAGCGCGCCGCGGTTGCGGAAAACGGCACGCTGATCAAGGAAAAGGAGGCGCTGACCAATCAGGTCAACGCCGATCAGGCCTTTGCTCAGGCGGCGGCCCAGCGCCTTGTCGGCGGTCTGCTCGCGCAGCAGAAGGTCGTCGTCGTTGTCGCCCCTGGCGCGAACAGCGCGGTGATAAACGGCGTGACCACCGTTCTGCACCAGGCAGGCGCCACCGTGACCGGTCAGGTCGACCTCCAGCAGTCGTTCATGGCGACCACCGCCGGTAACGAGGGCACGCTAACTCAGCTCGCGCAGAGCCTGGCGTCCAGATGGGGCCTCCCGGCACCGGTGGTGTCTCAGAGCCAAGTCGGTGGCCAGCAGGCCGTGGCGCAAGTCCTTGCGGCCAGCGTGCTGGACAGCACATCGGGGAATGCGCTGTCGGCGAAGGCCAGTAACGACATACTGCTGGGCCTGCAGCAGAACGGGTTGGTGCAGCCCGTGACCATTACCGAGGCGGCCAGCCTTGTGGTGCTTGTCGCGCCAGGCGGATCGCCGCCTCAGACGGGCAGCGCGGTGCTGGTCGCCCTAGCGGCCCAGCTGAAGCAGGCCAGCAGCGGCATTGTGATGGCGGGTGCCGTCGAGTCAATCGGCACGCAGAGCGTCATCAGCAACGAGAACAGCAGCGCCGAAACAGTTTCGACTGTGGACAATGCCGATACTGAGACCGGTCAGATCATAGTGGCGCAGGCGCTGAGGTACGCGCTCGACCGCCAGCCTCCGGCGGCCTACGGGGTCGGCTCGGGCACCGTGCCGAGCCCGGCGCCCACCCCGAGCGGGACGCCGACGGCCGGTTCCACCGGAGCCGCAGGAGGGCACTCGTGAGGACTCGCTCGGCGCGGGCGGCCCTCATCGGCGCTGCCGTCTCCCGGCTGTCTTACACAGGCCTGAAGACAAGGCCGCCCGGCGGCGCTCCCACATGGAACCGAGTTAATCATCGCGGCGAGCCGATCACGCTGCTCGAGGGCCCGGCAGTCGCGATCGGCGGCATTGCCGGCGTGCTGGCGGCGGACAGTAGCACTCGCGACCGAGTCGCGCTGGCCGTCGCCGGCGCGGGCGCCGCCGTCTTTGGCGCCTATGACGATCTTGCTGGGAACGGGGTCAGCAAAGGCTTCCGTGGGCATCTAGGCGCGCTGCGGGCAGGCGAGCTGACAACCGGAGCCGTAAAGATCGCGGGCATCGGCGCGACTGGGATCGCCGCCGCGCTGATCGCGGCGCCGTCGGCCGGTGCGCGGGGCGCCGAGCGCGACGTGCCGGCGCCGTTCGCTGTGGCCGACACGCTGATCAACGCCGGGCTTGTGGCTGGCGGGGCCAACCTGCTCAATCTGTTCGATCTGCGTCCCGGCCGCGCGATCAAGGTTGCACTGCTTGCAGGCGGGCTGCTCGCCGCCGGGGCCCGCGGCCAGGCGGCCGCCGCCGGACCGCTGGCGGCTGCGGCCGCGCTCCTGCCCGAGGACCTCGGTGAGCGCTCGATGCTCGGCGACGCTGGCGCGAATGCCCTCGGTGCCATGCTCGGGGCCGCCGCGGCGACCACGCTGCCGCGCGCCGCGCGCGTCGGCGTCCTGGCGGTCGTTGTCGGCCTCACCGCAGCCAGCGAGAAGGTGAGCTTCACTAAGGTCATCGAGCGCACCGCGCCGCTGCACCGCCTGGACATGATCGGCCGCCGGCCCGCTTCCTCGACTGCGCCAGCACCGACTGCGCCAGCACCGACTGCGCCGGCATCCGAGGCCGCCGAGTCGGCTCGACCTGACGCGGCCGGCGGGACGCTCGCGACGCGAGACCGGCGCTCGGCCGAGGCGCGGTGACCGGCCCGGCCGTCCGGGTCACGCGCGACGGTCAGGATCCGGACGTCGGCGGTCTTGCCGGCACGGGCATCGGCCGCGCTGCCGCGCTGATCGCGGGATTGACGATCCTCGCCCGGTTGCTCGGCCTAGTCCGGACCGTCGTGTTCGCCAAGACCGTGGGCGCCACCTGCCTCGGCACGGCCTACCTGACGGCCAACGCACTGCCGAACATCGTCTACGACATCGTCCTGGGCGGGGCGCTGACGAGCATCATGGTGCCGGTCCTGGCCAGGCCCGCGCAGCGATCACCAGCTGACGGTGCTGCCGCCGATGAGGTCCGGCAGACATCGTCGGCCATGCTGACCTGGACTGTGCTTATCCTCGTGCCGGTAAGTCTGGCGGTCACGTTTGCGGCCGGACCGATCGCCAGCCTGCTGGACCCGGCCAACGGCCGGGATCACTGCGCGCAGGGGCCGCTTGTCACCGTGACCGGTCACATGCTGGCGGTGTTCGGGCCTCAGATCCTGCTCTATGGGCTCGCTGTGGTGCTGTACGGCATACTCCAGGCGCACCGCAGGTTCGCCGCGCCGGCCCTGGCGCCCGTGATCTCGAGCGTCGTGGTTATCGGCGCGTACCTGGCCTTCGTGCCGCTCGGGGCCGCGCACGTCAACAGGCTGTCAGTCTTGTCGACGTCCGCCGAGCTCACGCTTGCGGTCGGCACCACCGTCGGGGTCGCCGCGCTGGTGGTCACCGCGCTGGTCCCGGTCTGGCGGCTGAGGATCAGGCTTCGTCCCGCATTGCGGTTCCCGGCCGGGATCGGCCGTCGCGTCGGCGGGCTTGCCGTCTTCGGGATCGTCGCGCTGGTGACACAGGACCTCTCGCAGCTCGTGGTGATCCTGCTGGCGAACGGGCGCGGGCCAAGCGCGGCGCTCGTGCTGTACCAGTACGGCTGGCAGGTATTCGAGGCCGCGTATGCGGTATTGGCGATCTCGATCGCAGTCAGCGCGTTTCCGGTGCTGTCCGCGCGTGACGGCGAGGACTTCGACCAGACAGCAGCCGGCTCGGCTCGGGCGGTCTTGCTCATGTCCTTCCTGGGCACGGCGCTGGTGCTCGCTGTCGCGGCACCCGCCGCGCACTTCCTGGCCGCCCGGCATGGCCAGGTTCCGCAACTCGCGACCGGCCTGGCACTGTTCGCGCCGGGCCTGGCGGGCTACGGCCTGGTCGCTTGCCTGTCCCGGGTACTCCTGGCGGCCAGGCGCACGAGGGCGGCCGCGATTGCGGTGGCAGCCGGCTGGCTGGTCGTGATTGCGGCCGATGTCCTGCTGGTCTCGCTCGCGCCCGGCCGCTGGGTCGTGGCGATGCTGGCGCTTGGCAACACCATCGGGTTGACCGTCGCTGGCATCGCCCTCGTGATAGCCGTTCGGCGGGCGCTCGGCGCCGGAGCGCTGGCGGGCACCGGCCGGGCGGCGGCGTCCGGGCTAGCGGCAGCGGCAGCGGGCGGCGGCATCGGCGCCGCAGCGGCAGCCGCCCTGCCGATGGCCGCACCGGTCGCGGCAGCCGTGGCGGCTGTGCTGGCCGCAGGCTGCGCGCTCGCGGTGTTCGCGCTCGTCGCCTATGTCCTGGACGGCGGCGAACTGCGGGCGGTCGTGAGCCGGGTCCGCCAGGCGCTGGCCCGATGACCCGGCCAGCTGACGCGGACTGTCGGGTCGCGTTCGTGCTCGGCACCGCGTCCGGCGGCACGGTGAGCCACGTAATGGCGCTCGCCGAGGGGTGCCGCGAAGCGGGAGTCGAAGTAAGCGTCTTCGGCCCGGCCGAGACGCTCGAACTGCTGCCTGCGGGTACTGACGGGCTGGCTGTGCTCATCGGCGATCGCCCGCGACCGGGCCGGGACGCCGGGGCTCTGCTCCGGCTGCGCGCCGGACTCGCCGCTCGCCGACCCGATGTCGTCCACGCTCACGGAGTCCGGGCCGGCGCCATCGCGGCGCTGGCCATCGCGGCGCTACGCCCTTCGAGGCCATCCGCTTCGAGGTCGTCCGCTTCGAGGCGTCCAGGGCGCGGCAGGCCCGCGCTGGTCGTGACGGTGCACAACGCACCACCCGCTGGCCGGGCGGCTCGGATCGTCTACAGCTTGCTCGAGCGGATCTGCGCCCGGCGGGCCGGCATCGTGCTGTGCGCGTCGGCCGACCTGCTAGCTCGGATGCGCGCCAGTGGCGCTTCGGCCGCGGAGCAGTTCGACGTGCCAGCGCGGCAGGCGCTAGCGCCGGCGGCGGCGGACCTAGTAGCAGCCAGAACCGACATCCGCGCAGACGGGCGCCCTGTTGTCCTGGCCGTCGCCAGGCTGGCGCCGCAGAAGGGGCTGGACGTGCTGATCGACGCTGCGTCTCGCTGGCGCGATCGCGATCCGCAGCCGCGCACGGTGATCGCTGGTGATGGCCCGCTCGCGGTCGACTTGCAGGGACAGGCGAGCCGAATTGGCGCGGACGTCGTGTTCCTAGGCGTGCGCAACGACGTACCCGCCCTGCTCGAGGTTGCCGATGTGGTCGTGGTGCCGAGCCGATGGGAGGCGCGCGCGCTCATCATCCAGGAAGCGATGAGGCTGGGCCGGCCCATCGTCGCGACGAGCGTCGGCGGAACCCCCGAGCTGACCGGCACTGACGGAGCCCTGTTGGTCCCGACTGAGGATGCGCCTGCCCTGGCCGACGCCGTGACTGCCGTGCTCGACGACGGTTCGCTGGCCGCGAGGCTGGGCGAGGCGGCGAGGCAGCGAAGCGCCGCGTTCGGTTCGCAACAGGACGCAGTGCGGGCCGTACAGGCCATCTACGCACGGCTTGCTGCGAGCCAGCCCGCCGGGCACGACGCCACGAGCAGAAGATAGCCACAAAGGTTGAGTAACAATCGGCTTGATCCGCCTGATTAGTCCATGCTGAATGTGCTGAGATAGCCCGGATAGGGCCGTGTGGCCTCACCTTGTTCGCGGCCCGGGGGGTGTTCAGTGTCCAGTGACACCTCGCCGCCATCGCAGTACCGGCTGGACAGCCCAGCTCGGACAGGTGGCGCGGCTGCCGGTGCGCCGGCCCCGAGGTCGCCGATCGCTGCCCAACCGTCGTGGACAAAGGTCATCGGCACGACGCTGCGCCTGTGGGTGCGCCGCCATGTCCTGCACGTGCCCGATACCGGCAAGATCGGCCGGGCCCGCGCGGCCGGGGTCGCAGTTGCGGCGGCCGTCATCGTCGTCGCCGTTGTCGCGGCAATAGCCGCCGCCGCCGTCGCGCTCACTAGGGCGCCGGCGTCGCATCCTGCTAGGCAGCATGCGCTGACCAAGCCCCCGCTGACTGCGGCGCAGAAGCAAGCTGAGGCGGCAGCGGCACGCGCGGTGGCAGCTAACAGCACAGCGGCCGCAGTCTGGATCGCGGCGCAGGTCAGCGAGCAGGCGGTCATTGGCTGTGACCCGGCGACCTGCGCGGCGATCCTCTCGGCCGGATACGGCAGCGGCGGCCAGGTGGTGCTCCGGGCTGGCGTGCCCCTTCCGTCGGCCGGTGCCCTGGTGGTCGCGACGCCCGCAGTCCGCTCGCAGTACGGGGCCGGCCTAGTGACGACCGCCCCGGAAGTGATCGCGGCGTTCGGGACGGGCCCGCAGGCCGTGCAGGTCCGCGTCATCGTGCCGGGTGGCCAGGCCGCGTACAGCGCGGCGGCCGGCAGCGCGGTCCAGGCCGGCCGTACTGCCGGGCTCAAGCTGATCCGCGAGAGCTTGGTGCGCGTCCATCCGGCCGCGCGCCTGGACCTGACCGCCGGCCTTGTGGATCCGCGGCTGCTGACGGTGCTGCAAAGACTTGGGGCGCGCTATCAGATCGACATTTACAGCTTCGCCGAGGGAGGCCCGGTCGCTGGCAGCACCCTGCCGTTCCGGCTGGCCGAGATTGTCGGTCTGACCAGGCGCGAGGTCGTCGGAGCCGAGAAGCTACTCAAGGCGCTCCCAGACCAGTCCCGTCCGGCGCTCGCGGTCGCGCGCCTGCCCGGCGGTAAGTACGGCCTCACGATCAGGTTCAAGGCGCCGAGCCCCCTCTAACCCGTGCGGTCCTAGCTGTCGCGATGGAACCGGCTCAGGGCGAACCGCTGCCGGAGCTGGGGCCCAAGCCCAGCAGGCTCCGCCCCAAATTGCTCGGTCGAAAGATTCTCGGTCGCAACATTCTCCGTCGCCAGGTCGGCAAGCCACTCGCCGAACAGCGGCCCGAACTTGAAGCCATGCCCGGACGTGCCGCTGCCCACGACGACGTTGCCGATTCGGTCAACCACGAAGTCCTCGTCTGGTGAGGTGTCATAGATGCAGCGCTCGGTGGCAACCGGCTCGGCGTCGTAGCCAGGCAGATAGCGTGCTGCCACTTCAGACAGCTTGCCGAGCAGGTGCTCATCGGCCGAGTGGTCCTGCGCGTCGGGATCGGTCGCCGGGCCGCTCGGATGAATCCCGATCTTGTAGAGCGGCGACTCAGGTACCGGAAGGCCGTATGGCGCTCGGTCGGCGTGGGCGATGAAGATGGGCGGCACTTCGGCAACCGGTCCGGCGGGACGCAGGTAGGCGACCTGCTCCAGTGTCGGCCGGCCTGGCAGAGCCGCGCCGAGCTGGGCCAGCAATGCGCCGGACCACGGCCCCGCGGTGACCACGGCGGTGCGCGCGGTCAGGTCGCCAGCGCTCGTGCGTATGGACACGCGGCGGCCGTCGTCGGCTAGGCGCAGCACGCGCACGCCAGTCCGGATCTCCGGGACGCCGGCGGCCAATGCGTCGAGCGCCGCGTCGGCGGCGATCACGCACGACTGCGGCTCGAGCAGAGCCGGGCCGCCGACGTTCACCGCCGGGAATCGCTCGGCCGCCGCGGCGGCGGTCAGAAGCTCACACGGCGCGCCGGCTGCCGCCATCGCCTCGTGGACCGGGCGCAGTCCGGCCCCGAACGTCAGCTGCGGCGTGGGCCCCAGGATGCGGCGCCCTGACTCGGTCTCCAGGGCGCGCCACAGCTCGCCGGCGCGCCGCGCCGCGATCACGTACTCGGGGTCGGGATATCCGAGCCGGAAGATCCGACAGCTCCCCTTGGATCCCGACGCGGCATGACCGATCTCCGCCTGCTCCAGCACGACGACGTCGTGGCCGCGGGCCGCCAGGGCGCGGCCGGCTGCCAGCCCGAGCAGGCCGGCCCCGATGATCGCGACGTCGCGCACCTGTCCCATCTCCGGGCAGACTACTAAAGATCATGCCCGCCACGGCGGCGCGGCAGGAAGGCGGCAAAAGCGTATGCGACAGGCGGTCACCGGCGGCTGGTGCGACCCGGCGTTCGGCGTTCTGCGGGCTGAATTCGACCGCAACTTCTGGGAACGGGGTGAGACCGGGGCCGCCGTCTGCGTCATCCTCGACGGGATCGTCGTTGCCGACCTTTGGGGTGGCTGGACCGACGCGCGGCAGCGCAGCCCGTGGGCGCCGGACACGCTGGTGAACGTGTTCTCGGTCGGCAAGGGCTTGCTTGCCGTGTGCCTCGCGAGGCTCGCCGGCGTCGGCCTGCTCGACCCCGATGCCCTGATGACGCGGTACTGGCCGGAATTTGGCGCGGCCGGCAAGGAAGCCGTCACAGTCCGCCAGGTGCTCAGCCATCAGGCCGGGCTGCCGGCGCTGCGCGAAGCTCTGCCGGCGGGCAGCGGGCTCGACTGGCAGCTGATGACCGCACTGCTAGCGGCGGAGGAGCCCTGGTGGCAGCCGGGGTCCGGGCACGGCTACCACGTCAATACCTTCGGTTACCTTGCTGGCGAGCTGGTCAGGCGGATTACCGGGACGAGCGTGGGCGAGTTCCTCCGGCGCGAGGTGGCTGGCCCGCTCGGAGCTGACGTACACATCGGCCTGCCGGCGGCCGAGCACGGCCGGGTCGCCGAGTTCCAATGGCCGCAGCGCGACCCCGCGACGGAGGCAGACCGGGGCGATCCCAGTCTCGGCCAGAGCATGGTCGCGAACGCGTACTTCAATCCGCCCGACTTCTCCGGCACCGGTGTGGTGAACACGGCTGCCTGGCGCAGCGCGCAGGTCCCGTCCGCTAACGCGCACGCCACCGCGGCTGGCATCGCCCGCGTGTACGCGGCGCTGGCAGCAAGCGGCGCCGCAGTCCGGCGTGCGAGTGGTGTCCGGCGCGGCGCTTGCCGCCGCGATACAGGAGCAGGTGTACGGCGATGACCTGGTACTCGCGCGGCCTTCCCGGTTTGGGCTCGGATTCCAGCTCACCCATTCCGAACGTCAGCTCGGCGCCGGGCAGCGCTGCTTCGGCCACTTCGGCGCCGGGGGATCGGTCGGCTTCTGCGACCCCGACGCCGGCCTGGCGTTCGGATACGTGACCAGCCAGATGGGGCCTCGCTGGCGCAACCCGCGCAACAAGGCCCTGATGGACGCCTGCTACGACGGCATCTAGCCGAGGATCCCCGCCTTCCCGCTGCTACCAACCACGAGCGCGCCATTCCGGGACGTGGGGTCGCTCCGCGCCAATGGTGGTGTCGCCGCCGTGGCCAGGGTAGACCCAGGTGCCATCGGGCAGCTGGGCGAAGATCCGCTCTTCGAGATCGGTCATAAGGCTGCCGAACCGCTGCGGGTCGTGATCGGTGTTACCAGGTCCGCCGGGGAAGAGCGAGTCGCCGGTGAACAAGTGCGGCTCACCGGCGAGCTCGCCGTCCGCGTCATAGAGCAGGGCGATACTGCCCGGCGTGTGGCCGCGCAGGTGGATGACGGACAGTGAGCAGTTCCCGACGGCGACGGTGTCCCCGTTATGCACGGGCCTGGTGACCGGGATTGGTATCCCCGGCGCGTCATCCGGGTGCGCAACCGTCGCGGCGCCGGTTGCCTGCTGCACCTCGCGCAGCGCAGCGTGGTGATCCCAGTGCTGATGCGTGGTGATGATGGTGTCGAGCGGTACGTCGCCGATGAGCTGCAGCAGCGTGCCGGCCTCGTTGGCTGCGTCGATGAGGGCGAGCTCACCCGTGTGCGTGCAGCGCAGCAGGTAGGCGTTGTTGTCCATCGGGCCGACGGCCACCTTGGTGATGGTGAGTCCTGGCAGCTCCCTGGTGTCAGCGGCGCCGCCCACGGTCACGTTCCCGGTATAGGTCATGCTCTCCTCATCTCCGATGCCCGCCGTATCACCTGATAACTACCACGGCGGCAGCGTGGGCAGGGGCCGGCCGGCTTAGCCGTCAGGTCGGCTCCGGCGCTACGGCCGGTCATCCAGGCCAGCAGTGACCGGGCCGGGCCGGTGACCTCAGCGGCGGGCTTGGCCGCGGCTGGACCGATCGCCAGCACGACGCCGGAGTCGGAGCTGCGGAGCAGCACAGCCGGGACCTCAGGCTCGGCAAAATTGCCGGCGACCCGCTCCAGGCACGCAAGTGCGAACGCATCCGGCCAGTCCTCCGGACCATAACCGGCGTCCAGGTCGACGTGATGGATCTCCACCTCGGTGAGCCGGCGCCAGAGCGTGAACCAGGCGGGATGCCCGGCGCCATGCAAGCCCTGAACCTCTGCGGACCAGTCAGCCTCCTGCAGGCTGCCCGCGACGGCGGCCAGGGCCGCAGCCGAGCCGTCCAGGTCAGCCAGGAGCTCGGCAGCGGAGCGTCCGGCCCCGGCGCTAATGCCGTGCTCGCGTGCGCCAGGACTGGCATATTGCGGCGTCACGACTCCGGTGCGCGCCCAGATCAGCAGGTTCCGCAGGCTGTCGGCGTTTCTGGCAATGTGCGTGAGGACGTGGCCGCGGCTCCAGCCTGGTAGCAGTGACGGCTCGCGCGCCTGCTGATCGGAGATGTCCGCTGCGGTCCGCCGGAGCCGCTGGGTCGACGCGTCTACGATCGAGCCAAGCTCCGCGGCAGTTCGGGCTGGGTCAGCTGGGTCGAATTCGAACGGGATCACCAGGCGAATCTACGCCGGCTCCGGGAATCAGCCGGGCCGGCGCGGTGTTGTACCGGCGTTCCGGGGAGGGGTGCGGGCTTAGCCCCCTGTTTTGTCACACCCCACGGATACCATGACGTGGCGGCGTTCCCTTCCCGACACCTGCCGCACATACCGGGAGAACTGAGCGCAAAGTGGCAGATCGTCTTGTCGTCCGCGGTGCCCGCGAGCACAACCTCAAGGATGTCTCGCTGGATCTGCCGCGCGACGCCATGATCGTGTTCACCGGGCTCTCTGGCTCGGGTAAGTCGAGCCTCGCATTCGACACGATCTTTGCCGAGGGCCAGCGCCGTTATGTGGAGTCGCTGTCGGCCTACGCGCGGCAGTTCCTTGGCCAGATGGACAAGCCCGACGTCGATTTCATCGACGGGCTGTCGCCGGCGGTCTCCATCGATCAGAAGGCCGCGGGCCGCAATCCGCGGTCGACCGTGGGCACGATCACCGAGGTCTACGACTACCTCCGGCTCCTGTTCGCCAGGGTGGGCAAGCCGCACTGTCCGGTATGCGGGCGGCCGATCGCGCGCCAGACGCCGCAGCAGATCGTGGATCGCGTGCTCGAGCTTCCCGAAGGGAGCCGGTTCCAGGTACTGGCGCCGATCGTCCGCGGCCGTAAGGGCGAGTACACCGAGATGCTGCGCGACCTTCAGATCAAGGGATTCTCGCGCGCGCTGGTGGACGGCACGATCATCCGGCTCGACACCGCGGTGTCCGGCGAGCTGCCCGCACTGAAGAAGTACGAGAAGCACGACATCGCGGTCGTCGTCGACCGGCTCGACGTGAAGGAGTCGGCGCGGCGCCGGCTGACCGACTCGGTAGAGACGGCGCTCGCGCTGGCCAGCGGCGTCGTCGTGCTCGACTTCGTCGACCTGCCCGAAGACGATCCGAACCGCGAGCGGATGTTCTCCGAGCATCTGGCGTGCCTCTACGACGACCTGTCGTTCGACGAGCTTGAGCCGCGGTCGTTCTCGTTCAACTCTCCGTGGGGCGCGTGCCCGGACTGTACCGGCCTTGGCACCAAGATGGAGGTCGACCCGGAGCTCGTCGTCTCCGAGCCGTCGCGCACGCTAGCCGACGGTGCGGTCGCTGTCTGGACCGGCGGACATGTCAGCGACTACTTCCTCCGCTTGATCGAGGCACTCGGCGATGCGCTCGGGTTCACGGTGGGCACGTCCTGGGAGCGGCTGCCGGCCAAGGCCAAGCAGGCGCTGCTGTACGGGTACGACAAGCAGGTACACGTCCGGTACAAGAACCGGTACGGCCGCGAGCGGTCGTACTACACGAACTTCGAGGGCGCGATCCCATACATCGAGCGTCGGCACTCCGACGCCGACAGCGAGTACAGCCGGGAACGGTTCGCCGATTTCATGCGCGAGGTGCCGTGTCCGACGTGTCACGGTGCGCGGCTCAAGCCGGTGTCGCTGGCGGTGAAGGTCGACGAGCGGTCGATCGCTGACTACTGCGGCCTGCCCATCGGTGAGCTGGCCAAGCTGCTGCTTTCGCTCCAGCTGTCGGACCGCGATATGCAGATCGCCGGGCGGATCCTCAAGGAGGTCAACGCCCGGCTCGGCTTCCTGCTCGATGTCGGCCTGGACTATCTCACCCTGGACCGGGCATCGGCGACGCTCGCCGGCGGCGAGGCCCAGCGCATCAGGCTCGCCACCCAGATCGGCTCCGGCCTGGTCGGCGTGCTGTACGTGCTGGACGAGCCGTCGATCGGCTTGCACCAGCGTGACAATCACCGGTTGCTCGAGACTCTGCTCCGGCTCCGCGACCTGGGCAACACGCTCATCGTCGTCGAGCACGACGAGGACACCATCCGCGCTGCCGACTGGATCGTGGACATCGGACCGCGGGCCGGGGAGCACGGCGGGCACGTCGTCAGTTCTGGTCCGCTCGAGCAGCTGCTAGCCACCAAGGAATCGATCACCGGGGCGTACCTGACCGGCCGCGAAGCTATCCAGGTGCCCGCCAAGCGGCGGAAGCGGACGAAGGGCCGCGAGGTCGTCGTCAAGGGCGCGGCAGAGCACAACCTGAAGGGCGTCGACGTTGCGTTCCCGCTCGGCTTGTTCATCGCCGTGACCGGCGTCTCGGGCTCGGGCAAGTCGACTCTGGTCAACGACATCCTGTACAGCGCGCTGGCGAGGGAGCTGCACGGCACCAGGATCGTGCCGGGCAAGCACAGCAAGATCACCGGCATTCAGTCGCTCGATAAGGTTGTGCACGTTGACCAGGGCCCGATCGGCCGGACGCCGCGGTCCAACCCGGCTACCTATACCGGCGTGTTCGACAGCGTGCGGAAGCTGTTCGCGCAGACGACCGAGGCTAAGGTGCGCGGCTATCAGCCGGGCAGGTTCTCGTTCAACGTCAAGGGCGGCCGGTGCGAGGCTTGCGCTGGTGACGGCACGATCAAGATCGAGATGCAGTTCCTGCCGGATGTGTACGTGCCATGCGAGGTCTGCCACGGCGCCCGGTACAACACCGACACGCTTCAGGTCCACTACAAGGGCAAGACGATCGCCGACGTACTCCAGATGCCGATCGAGGAAGCTTCCGAGTTCTTCGAGCCCGTGCCCTCCATTCATCGGCACCTGAAGACGCTGGTTGACGTGGGTCTTGGGTACGTGCGGCTGGGTCAGCCGGCGCCCACGCTGTCCGGGGGCGAGGCACAGCGGGTCAAGCTGGCTTCCGAGCTCCAGCGCCGGTCGACCGGGCGGACGATCTACGTGCTCGACGAGCCGACGACTGGCCTGCACTTCGACGACATCCGCAAGCTGCTCGGCGTCCTCGGCCGGCTGGTCGATGGCGGCAATACCGTGATCGTGATCGAGCACAACCTGGACGTGATCAAGACGGCCGACTGGGTCATCGATCTCGGTCCGGACGGCGGTTCGCGTGGCGGGAGCGTCATCGCTACCGGTACGCCGGAGGACATCACGAAGGTCGAGGAGAGCTATACCGGCCAATTCCTGAAAAAGATGCTGGACGTCTAGCAGGGTTTGTCTAGCCCGGCCTGCGCAGGTCGGTCTACCGTCTACCTTCATGGGTCGACGGGGCATGGCGGTACTGATCTCGGCTGTCGCGCTCAGCGCAGTCTGTGCAGGGTGTGCTGGCAGCTCGCCGGTGACGCGCCGGGCAGGCCCGGTCGACTATGTCAGTCGCGGAGCGCCAGGCTGCACCACCGCGGCGCAGTCGGCGCCTTCTTTGCCGGCCTCGGCCACGGCGATGACGACGCTGCGCCCGTCGGCCGATCCGTTCGGTGTGGCCATCACCGCCGACGGCAGCTGGGCGTTCGCCGCGCTGACCGATCCCGTTGGATCGACCGGCGAAATCGCCGTGCTGAGGCTGTCCGCCGGGCACGCGCCCCAGCTGGTCCGGACGATCGCGCTGCCTCATGTGGCCACGGCGGGTGCGGTGCTCAGCCGGGACGGTCGCCTCCTGCTGGTTGCTGGCGGCAAGTCGAGTGCCATTGTGATAAGCGTCCCGGCTGCCGAGCAGGGCAGCAAGCACGTCGTGCTTGGCACTCTCTCGGCGCCAGCCCCCGCGAGCGGCGCCATCGAGGTAGCAGTCTCTCCCGACGGCCGCTACGCGTTCGTCAGCCTGGAGGAGTCCGACCAGATCGCCGTATTCGACCTGGAGCACGCGCTGGCCAGCGGGTTCGGTCCGGGCTCGTACGTCGGACTGATCCCGACGCAGGTTGCGCCCGTCGGGCTTGCGGTCTCGCCGGACGGCCGCTGGCTGTATTCCACCAGCGAGGACCAGAGCCAGAAGAGTGCGGTCGGCACGCTCGCGGTCATAAACGTCGCGACGGCCGAGTCTGATCCGGCCCGCTCGGTCGTGGCCAGGGTGACGGCGGGCTGTAATCCCGTGCGCGTCATCACCTCGGCCGACGGCAGCGTCGTCTGGGTGGCCGCACGGGCCAGCGACGCGCTGCTGGCGTTCTCGGCGGCAGCCCTTCGCACGTACACGGCGCGCGCGCTGCTGGCCGACATCCAGGTCGGCGAGGCGCCCGTGGGGCTTGCCCTGGTGCGGCATGGCAGCCTGATCGTGGTGGCCGACTCGAACCGCTTCAGCAGCACCGGCCAGTCGGCCAGCCTGGCAGTGGTCGACGTCGCCGACGCGCTCGCAGGCAAGCGTGCGCTGCTCGGCTACCTGGCGGCTGGCAGCTTCCCGCGGGACGTGGCAGCGGATCCCGGTGGCGGCACAGCGCTCGTGGCGAACTATCTCTCGCATCAAGTCGAGTCAGTGAACATCGGCGCCCTGCCTTAGCCAGCCGGCGTGGCGACCGCCTAGGCGGCCGGCCCGGGCCCGAGTCCCAGCTTCGCGTGCATGGCGCCCATGCACCAGCCGCTCACTACCGTCAGGCCAGCATCGGCCGCAAGGCTGATCGCCTCGTCCGTCTCGGTGCCGGGCTGGAACCAGAGGATGGGGGCGTTCACGCTCATGGCTTCGCAAGTTCCCGCCCTGAGGGGCGGCGCGGGCTGCTCATCGGGATCCTCCCTGAAGCTCAGGTCATCACGCCAACCCGATCGGCATGCAGGATCTTCCCGGTCTCGCGTGCCGCGGCTGCAGTAGCGATGATCGGAGGCGGGTTACGCTGGCCGCGTGCTGGCGCGGTGGACCAAGACGAGAAAGCTGGCCGTGAGCGCCGCTGCGGCGGGGCTGGCCTGCGTCACTGCGATCTCCGGCTGCGCCGCTTCTCCCACGGCCATCGGCCGACCGCTGATCAGCCCGATCATCGAGGTGAGCACGGGCTGCGCTGGCCAGAACGCCGAGATCGAGCAAGCCGTCGACCCGGTCCGGGGCTACGTCTACGAGGAGTGGATGGGCTGCGAGAACCAGATCGGGTTCGCGGTCTCTGCCGACGGCGGGCTCCGTTTCGGCAAGCCTCTGGTCCTGGCTGACTCACTCGGAGCCTGGGATCCCTCGCTTGCAGTGGCGCCCGACGGCACCGTGTACGCCGCGTTCATGCGTGCGACCGCGCACCATATCTTCCCCGTCGTGGAGGCGTCCGTCGACCACGGGCAGACCTTTCCGCGCGTGACCGAGGTCGTGGCCGCCGTGACCGGCAACTGGGGTGACCGTGACTTCATCGCCGTCGGGCCGGCCGGCAGCGCCTACTTGACGTGGGATTACGGGCCGAGCGCCAAGGAGGTCACCTTCATCTGCAGCAAGAACGGAAGCTGCTCGTTCGGCGCTGGCGACCTCAACATCGTCATGCAGAAGTCCACCGACGGCGGGCGCAGCTGGAGCCCGATGGTGCACGTGAGTCCGGGCTTCCCGGCCGGCGGCGGGGACAGCGCCCCGCTGCTCGTGGCGCCGGATGGCGTGATCTATGCCGAGTACCAGGGTTACCGCGTTACAAGCCTGACGAAGCTCACCACCACGACGGCGCACAGCTTCGTCACATCGTCGGCCGACGACGGAGCCACCTGGTCGGCGCCAGTACGCCTCGGCCCGGCCGGCCTCACCATGAACCATTCTGAATGGTGGATCGACGGCGACATCTCGGCCGACTCCGCGGGCAACCTCTACGTCACCTGGGACACGCAGTCCGGCGGTGACGATATCGGATGGCTTGCCTACTCGACCGATCATGGCCGGAACTGGTCACGACTGCAGCGGGTAACGCCCGACACTGACAGCGCCACGCACATCGTGCAGGTGACCGGGGGTCGAGCCGGCGTTGCCTATGTCGGGTGGCTGGCCGACGATTTGCCCTCCGGCTATTCGCTGTACCTGCGGGCGTTCTCGATCCGGACTGGCTGGCTGTCCGCCCCGGTCCGGGTTTCCCGCACCTTCGGGAACTCGTCGATCTGGCCGGGCGACACATTCGGGCTCTCGACCGAGCCAGCCCAGAGTTCCGGCCCGCACACGGGCTGGCCACGGGTGGTGGTCAGCTGGGGAAGCGCTGTCGGCGGCAATAAGGCGCTCTCGAAGGACCGCGCGGCGATCGTCACGTTCCCGACGGGCCGGACCTGAGCGCGCCGATGTAGTGTGACGCGATGATCCACGGTGTCGAAGGCCGGCTGAGGCTGGCTGCGGGCGCTGCGACCCTCGGCGCACTGGCTGTCCTAGGGGCCGGCTGCTCGGGCGGATCCACGGCGCGGCCACCAGCGCCCCGGGCCTCTCGCGTAAGCTCCCCGCCGGGCCGAGCAGTAGGCGTCGTGACGCACGTGCTGCCGGGCTGCACCTCCGCCGTACAGCCTGCGCGGGAGATCGCCGGCGTCACCCGCAGGGTGCCTGTGCCCCTGAACCCGTTCAGCGTCGTCGCGACGCAGAACGGACGCGTTGCGTTCGTCTCGCTGGGCGGGACGAACACGATTGGCGTCTACCGCACCGGCGCGACGTCGGCTCCTGCGCTGGTTCGCCAGGTCAGGGCGATATCTCCCGTCCTGGGCGAGGCACTCACGCCTAACGGGCGCTACCTGCTAGCGGCGGATGACGGCGCCGGCGCCGAGGTCATCAGCGTGGCCGCGGCCGAGCGGGGCCGCGCGCACGCGGTGCTCGGCGACATGACCGATAGCGGCGGCATGGGCGCCATCGACGTACAGGTAACGCCGGACGGGAACTACGCCTTCGTGAGCCTGGAGGCTACCGGTAAGGTCGCCGTATTCAACCTCCAGCGAGCGCTAGCTGGCGGGCTGGGCACCGCGGGCTACGTCGGCTCGATCCCGGCAGGGCCGACGCCGACGAGTGTCGCATTCTCGCCCAACGGTGAGTGGGCCTACGCCACCAACGAGGGTCTCGCGCTGAATGTCGCGGGCACGCTCGACGTCATCAGCGTCCGGAGAGCCGAGACCGATCCGGCCGTATCCATCGTTGCCAGCGTTCCGGCCGGCTGCAATCCGGTCCGGGCGATCACCGCCGCTACCGGTGACGTCGTGTGGGTATCCGACCGCGCCAGCGACGCCGTCCTGGCGTTCTCGGCCGCCGGGCTGGAAGCAACGCCAGCGCACTCGCTGCTGGCCGTTGTGCGCGTCGGCGAAGCACCAGCGGGCCTCGCGCTGGTCCGGAACGGCACCAGGCTTGTCGTGGCCGACTCGAACCGGTTCGAGGTGCGTGGCGCGTCCCCGAGCCTGGCCGTCGTCGATGTGCCTGCTGCGCTCGCGGGCCGCCCGGCGCTGCTCGGATATGCGCCGGCTGGGGCGTTCCCGCGGGAGATGGCGCTCGCCGCGGGCGGCCGGTCGCTGCTGGTGACCAACTTCACCTCGAATCAGCTCGAGACCGTCGACGTTGATGGGCTGCCGTAGTCGTGCAGAGCGCGCCGCGCCGACCGAGCTCCGGGGCAGTTACCCTGCCAGGATGCAGATCAGTACCGGGGCCGGCCCTGCGCGGGCAGAGATCGACCGGCCGACGACGGCCGCGTTCCTGCTCCTGATGACCCATGGGGCCGGCGGCGGTGTCGATACCAGGGACCTGCTGGCCGTCCGGGACGCGGCGGTCGGCCTGGGCGGCGTCGTGGCCCGCATCCTGCAGCCCTACCGCGTGCGCGGTGCGCGCGCTCCGGGCGCGCCGGGGCCGCAGGATGCCGCGTGGCTGGAGATTGTCGCCGCGGTGAGCGCGGACTATCCGGACCTTCCCCTGGTGCAGGGTGGGCGTAGTAATGGCGCGCGGGTCGCCTGTCGGACCGCCGTCGCGGCCGGCGCGCGAGCCGTCGTGGCGCTGGCGTTCCCGCTCCATCCGCCTGGTCGCCCTGAGCAGAGCCGCGCCGACGAGCTCCGGGGGGCTGGCGTCAGGGTGCTGGTGGTTAACGGAGAGCGCGACCCGTTCGGGATACCCGCGCACGAGGATGCTGAGCGGGTCGTCGTGCTTCCGGGGGAAACGCACGCCCTGACCAGGAATCCGGCCGCAGTCGGCGCGGCAGTCGGGTCGTGGCTAGCTGAGTTGCTGGGCGTTGCCGGGAAGTAGCGCTGGCATGAGATAGCAGGGCGGCGGGGATGCCGGCCTGGCCGGCGCGCCCTGACTACTCAGGCTGCCGAGCTCCGGGAGCCCGCTGGGGGTACTACTGGAGTGCTGGTAACACAGGCGGTGAGATCCGTGGGTCGGTGCGGGGCTATGGCTGCGCCGCCGGGGAGCAATTCCCCGGTGTCTTCGAAAATAACAATGCCATTACAAAGCAGGCTCCAGCCCTGCTCCGGGTGACTGACGACGGTTCGGGCCGCCTCGCGATCCGGCCCCGTAGGGTCCGGACACCGTGGCGTATGCGGGCACATTCGCGTGCCTCCTGTTGCTTCCTAGTTGTGTTCTTGATCACACCCTACTGTGCCAGGTCAGTGCCCCGTACGGCATGGCCCGTTGTGACGGTTTTCCGTGTCGTGCTTTGTAGGTTTCATGTAGTCCGCTTTACGTTGTGCCAAATCCATGTGACAGCAAGCAGTAACCAAATGCGGACCGTAAGTAAGCTACTTGGCCGAATGGCTCGGGCCTTGCGCACGCGGCATCCCGTTCCCGGATTACGGCAACGGGCGGTCGCCCAGGTACCGCGGGAGCATGTCCTCGGATCGCGTCACGGGTGGCGGGCGGATTCCATCTGGGCTACCTCGGCGCCGAGCGCCTGGACCTCGGGCCGGGCCGGGAAGCCAGTCAGGCGATGGGTCTCGCGGAGGGTCAGCAGGCGCTCGGCCTCGTCGGTCCAGGCGTGCACGGCGGCCGTCGCCTTCGCCTTGCGGAAGTAGATCCGGTCCTCGTAGCCGAGCGGGCCGACCTCCGCGCGCTGGGCCGCATAGGCCGCCCTGGTGACTTCGGTGAGGGCCTCGTCCAGGTTGCTCGCCAGCGGGTACTGCACGCTGACTGGCGCTGCGGTCCCCTGGGCATGTCGGAACTCCCGCTCAGCCTCCTGCGCCTTGTCCAGCAGCTGACTGAAGTTAGCGGCCAGTGCTACGTCGGCGAGGTAACTGCCTTCGGCGGCGGCACTGATCTTGATGCGACCCTTCTTCACGCCGCATAGCTTAGCGATAGCGGGCGATAGGTCATGTCCCGGGCAAGAGCCAGCTGACGTGAGCAGCCGCCCGGCCGGAGAGCCCGCCACCGATCAGGCCAGGCTTTCCTGCCAGCTGGTGTGCAGGGCCGAGTACTCGCCTGCTGTCGTCACCAGCTCATCAGGCGCGCCGTCCTCGATGATCTGGCCGTGATCGAGGACCAGAACCCGGTCAGCAATCGCGACTGTCGAGAGGCGGTGCGCAATGATCACGGCGGTGCGGCCGGCGAGGATCCGCAGCAGCGCGTCCTGGACGAGCCGCTCGCTCGGGATGTCGAGCAGCGACGTGGCCTCGTCCAGCACCAGCACCGCCGGTGCCGCGAGGAATGCTCGGGCGAACGAGATCAGCTGGCGCTGGCCAGCCGAGAGCCGCCCGCCGCTCTTGCCGACCTGCTCGTCATAGCCATCTGGCAGTGCCGAGATGAAGGTGTGCGCGCCGATCGCCGTAGCTGCCGCCACGATCTCGGCCCGGCTGGCACCCGGCTTGCCGAGCTCGATGTTGTCGGCGATGGATCCGGTGAACAGGAAGTTCTCCTGGGTGATGAGGACTACCTCGTGGCGCAGGGACCTGTCATCAAGCAGCCTGAGATCGACCCCGTCCAGCAGCACAGTGCCGTCAAGGGGGTCATAGATCCGCGCCAGCAAGCGCGCGATGGTGGTCTTGCCTGCGCCGGTGGCGCCGACGAGTGCCAGCGTCTGGCCCGCCGGGATGGTCAGGTTGAGGTCCGGCAGCACGGTCGACTTCCGGTAGCCGAAGCGGACCGAGTCGAACGTGACGCTCCGGCCGCGGGTGGCCGGAGCGTCGGCGACCGGCAGCATGGCCGGGTGCTCGGGCTCGGCGACCTTCGGCGCCTCGTCCAGGACACCGGAGATCTTTTCCAGGGCCGCACCCGCCGACTGGAAGGAGCTGTAGAACTGCGAGAGATCGATCAGCGGATCGAAGAAGCGCTGCAGGTAGAGCAAGAAGGTGACCAGGACACCAACCTGCATGCGGTGGTCGAGGACCTGCAGCCCGCCGTAGAGCAGCACGGACCCGATCGCGAGGTTGCCGACCAGGGTCACGCCAGGAAAGTAGATCGCCAGCAGCCGCGAGGAGCGCAGGTTGGCCTCGGCGTTGGCCTGGTTCAACGCGGAGAAGATTTCCTCGTTCCGCTGCTCGCGGCGGAATGCCTGCACGGCCCTGATGCCGCCGAACGTCTCTACGAACTGCACGATCACCGAGGCGATCGTCGTCCTGGTCCGGCGGTACGCGGTGGCTGACTCGCGCCGGAACCAGGCAGACAGCCAGATGAGCGGCGGGAATCCGGCCATGACGACCAGCGCCAGCCGCCAGTCGAGCAAGAGCATCCCGCCGCCGATGAGGAGGAGTGACAGCACCGACGACACCAGCGAGGCAAGGCTCTCGTCGAAGAGGTCGGAGATCGAGTCCATGTCCGACACCTGACGCGAGATGACGCGGCCAGAGGTGTACTGCTCGTGGAACGAGATCGACAGGCGCTGGAAGTGCGCGAACAGGCGGCGCCGCAGTTCGAGCACGACGCGACCGCCAAGCCGTCCGATGCCCGCGATATACGAGCGGGTTGCGGCGGCCTGGACGACGACGGTCACGGCGAAGGCAATGATGATCAGCGCGAGCGGGCCTGCGTCGTGCGTTTTCTCGAGCGCGGGAATCTCGTCGATTCCGACGCCGACAAGCCACGGACCCGCGAGCGCCGCGAGCTGGGACGCGACGATGAGGAGGAAGATCGTGACGACCAGGCGCCGGTACGGACCGAGCAGGTCGCCCAGCAGCCGTCGGGACCGCCGCCGTAGCAGCGTGCCGAGCTTGCCGCTGATCTCGTCTTCCTGCTCGGATGCGATGCCGCGCCACGCTTCGGCCGGGGCCGTGCTCATCGACTTGCTCCCGCCGTCAGTCCAGGCGCGGCGCGCCCGTCGTCGCCGGCCCCTCGGTCACTGCCAGCCAGCTGATCTGAACTCATGAGGTCGCGGTACCTGGGCTCCGTGGCCAGCAGCTCGGAGTGGGTGCCCACAGCGGCGATGACGCCGTCGGCCAGCAGGGCCACCCGGTCGGCCAGCAGCACCGTGGACGGGCGGTGCGCCACGATCAGTGCCGTCGAGGTGGTCATCACCTGCGCGAGCGCGGCCGTCACCTTGGCCTCGGTGTGCACGTCGAGCGCGGAGAGCGGGTCGTCAAGCAGGAGGACCTGCGGCCGCGCCAGGATCGCGCGGGCCAGTGCGACCCGCTGTCGCTGGCCGCCTGACAACGCCATGCCCTGCTCGCCGATCCGCGTATCCAGGCCCCAGGGCAGGTCTGCGACGAACTCAGCCTGCGCCGCGTCCAGCGCTGCCAGGATTGCCGCTTCGCTCGCGTGCCGGACGCCGAAGCCCACGTTCTCGCGGACGCTCGCCGAGAACAGCGTCGGGTCCTCGAAGGCGCAGCCGATCCGGGTGCGCAGCTCGGGCAGCGGGAGCTCCCGGACGTCGACGCCGTCGAGGGTGATCCGCCCGCCGGTCACGTCGGCTAGCCGCGGCACCAGGTGCAGCAGGGTCGTCTTGCCGGACCCGGTGGCACCCACCAGCGCGACCGTCTCGCCGGGCGTCAGCTCAAGGGTCACGCCGCGCAGAACGGGTTTGGGCGCGCCCGGATAACTGAACGCCACCCGGTCGAAGACGAGCCGGCCGGCGCCGCGCTTGCGGGAGCCAGCGGCTTGTTGCGCCGGCGACCGGTCGGCTGCCGCTCCGGCGCCCGCTCCTTCCAGTGCTCGCGCTTTGTCGGCCCGCTGGCGCCTGCCGGGTGCCTCGTCGGCTTGCGCTTCCTCGTGGGCTTGCGCTGCCTCCTCGGCTTGCGCTTCCTCGTGGGCTTGCGCTGCCTCGGCCCGTGCTTCGTCGGCCCGCACTGCCTCGGCCCGTACTGCCTCCGCTCGCGCGGCCTTGCGTCCATTCAGCCACCGGCCGGCCGCGAGCCCGGGCCGGTCCAGCAGGACGTCGGTGTTGGGCTCGGCCGGGTCGCTGATGGTGGGGCGGGTGTCGAAGATCTCGTAGACCCGCTGGGCCGCCGTGGCAGCCTCCTGGCCCCCGGCGATGATGAAGCCCATGGCCTCGATTGGCCAGACGAGGAGCAGCGTGAGCGTGACAAACGCGACTAGCCCGCCCAGGCTCAGCTCGTGCCGGCTCACGGCCAGGGCACCGAGCAGGAGCAGCATGCCTATTGCGGCGTTCGGCGCCATGTCGAGGCCGGCCCAGAACTTGCCGCGCAGCCGTGCCTTGTCGACCTGCGTTCGGTAGACGAGCCTCGCCTGGGCATAGTGCCGCGCTGCTGCCTCATCCCGCCGGCCGAGCGACTTGAGCACCCGGATGCCGGTCGCTGCCTCCTCGACGTAGGTGGCCAGGTCGCCCTGCTGGTCCTGGGATAGCCGGGATAGCACCCGGTAGCGCTTCTCGAAGCGCAGGCACAGCACGGACACGGGCAAGAACAGGCAGCCGGTCAGCAGGCCCAGCCACCAGTTCATCCGGATCAGCAGCACGAGGATGAGCAGGAAGCTCCAGGTGTTGGTGATGAAGAACACCACACCAAAGCCAGCGAACCGGCGAATGGTGGCCAGGTCATTCGTCGCTCGCGACAGGAGCTGGCCGGACTGCCACGCGTCGTGGAACGCGGGCTCGAGACGCTGGAGATGGTGGTAGAGGTCGTCGCGGACGACCTTCTCCATGCCGGACACGGCGCTGGACAGCGACCACCGGCGGAAAAAGTTCAGTCCGGCCTGGATCGACCCGAGTGCGATCGCCGCGAGACTCAGTGGCAGCAGCTCCGACCTGACGCCCCGCACCACGACGCTGTCGATGACCGACTTGGTGAGGAGCGGGATGGCGATCTCGGCAGACACGGCGAGGATCGCCGCGAGGATCATCAGGAACAAGACCAGGTAGTACGGGCGCATGTACTCGCGCATTCGCCATAGTGCTTGCGCGGGGGTCTGGGCCTGCGCGGGGGTCTGGGCTTGCGCGGGGGTCTGGGCTCGATCAGTCGTCTGATCGCGGGCGGCAGTCACGTCCGGTGAAGGCTCCTCACCATGCCCGGACGGCGGTGTCTGGGCATGCGGCGGCGAACTAGCTGACGTGGGGGGCATTATTCGCAGGTTAACTGGCAAGCCGGAGTGCTGTCACCAGAGTTTTCTCGTTGCGGACGCATGTTCGCAGGCAGCTGATCGCTATCGGGCACGACAAGTGTGTTTCTTCTCGCATCTGCCACGCGTGCCTCCCCGCCGGCCGCCTGTCGCTGGCAGTTCAGGCTATGGATACCTGGCAGCCGCAGTGAGTCTGCCGCGCCGCAGGACGCTCGCCGCCATTGCAGGCATACAGCCCAGGGTGGCGAAGAGCGGGTAACTCTGGCACTCTGGCCAGACGACGGCGTGTGCTGCCGCCGGAGTCGGCTTGGAGGGGCCCGTGGAGCGCACCCATTCGCGGGAACTGTTTGCGCCTCTACGAGAACCTGTTCCCGTATTAGCCGCGTACGACGCGGGGGTCGTCGCGGTCTGCCAGTTCGCCGCGCGATTCGACGACGCGAGCTGGGGAGAGCCGACGCCGCTGCCCGAGTGGCGCGCGTTCGAGCTCGCCGGGCATCTGCGCTGCGTCGCCGACGACCTGCACGAATACCTCGACGAGGCGCCCGTCAGCCGGTTCGCGCGACTGATGGCGACAGGCGCCCACCCGGATACGCTGCGCCGCAAGCTCGCTCGCCAGAACGCGGCCGAGCTCGCTGCCCTCGCTGACGCGTCTCCGGCCGAGCACATCGTCGCGTTCGCTGCCTCGGCGCGCCGCTATGCCTCCAGGCTCGCCGCGGTCTGGGACCTGCCCCATCACCAGTACCGCGACACAGTTGTCACAGTCGGCGGCATGGCCGGGGCCGCGACCGCCGAGTGGCACCTGCACGCGTGGGACCTGGCCATGGCGCTCGGCCTGGACTACCGGCCTGATGATCCCGGTGCCATCCTCTCCGGCTGGCATGCTGGCATGCCGCACTTGCCGCTCGCCGCCGCGCTGCCCGGAGCCAAGGCCGTTCGTCATCTCGATCCCTGGCATGCTGTGCTCGCGGCTTCTGGGCGGCTCGCACGCGCTGCGCAGGATGACGCAGTGGTCCCGTCGTGGCTGCTGCGGGCCGTGTGGCCAGCGCGCTTGCGCCTGCGGCGGAAGGGATGACCGGCATTGAAGCTCGACGTGGGGGCCGTCCGGGCCTGCTATCCGGCGCTGGCTGACGGCTACGCCTACCTGGACGGTGCCGCCGGCACCCAGGTGCCAGCCGCGGTCATCGACGCGATGAGCCAGGCGCAGGCGCGGGGGCTCGGCAACTCCGGGGGCGCGTTCCCCGCGAGCAAGCGCGCCGATGCGATCACGGCCTCGAGCCGTTCGGCCGTGGCGGCGCTGACAGGCGGCGAGCCGGAGGGCGTCATCTTCGGCTCGAGCATGACGGCGCTGACGTACCGACTCGCCGGAGCGCTGTCTAAGGACTGGCGGTCCGGCGACGAGGTCATCGTCTCGGAGCTCGACCACGACGCCAACGTGCGGCCCTGGGTGCAGGCAGCTGAGCGGGCCGGCGCCACGGTCCGGTGGGCCGCCGTTGACCGCCAGACGGGCGAGCTGCCCGCTGGGCAGTACGAGGCGCTCATCTCCGATCGCACCCGGCTCGTGGCTGTGAGCGCGGCCAGCAACATAATCGGGACCCGGCCCGACGTGCCGGCCATCACCGCGATGGCGCGCGCCGCCGGGGCGCTCAGCTACGTCGACGGCGTGCATGCGACCCCGCATATGCCCGTCGATGTCGACGCGCTTGGTGCCGACTTCTACGCGACGAGCGCATACAAGTGGTCGGGGCCGCACATCGGCGCGGTCGTGGCCGATCCGGCGCTCCTGGACCGGCTGCACCCCGACAAGCTCGTCCCGTCCCCCGATGAGGTGCCGGACCGATTTGAGCTCGGCACGCTGCCGTTCGCGAGCCTGGCGGGGGTGACAGCAGCAGTGGAGCACCTAGCCGCGCTCGCGGAACCGGCGGACGGCAACCCGGGCGCGAGCCTGCGCGACCGGCTGGTGGCGTCGATGACCGCCGTCGAGCTGCACGAGCAGGAGCTGTTTGCGGTCCTGCTGGCCGGGCTGGACAGCATGCCCCATGTCCGGACCTACGGCCGAGCGGCGCGACGTACGGCGACTGCCTTCTTTACTGTCGCCGGCCACTCTCCGCAGCAGCTTGCCGAGCACCTGGCCAACCGCAGGATTAACGTCTGGGACGGCCATAACTACGCCTGGGAGCTGACGGGCGCCCTCGGCATCCGGGACGCTGGCAGCGCGGTGCGGGCGGGCCTGGTCCACTACAACGACGACGCCGATGTGAACCGGCTGCTGACTGCGGTGGCGGACCTCGGCTGAGCCGGCTCCGGTTAGTCGAACGCGTATCGGTACAAGCGCGTCTCGCGCTGCTGGAACCCCGCCCGCTCGTACAGCCGGCCCGCGGCCTCCCGTGACGGCCGCGTTGTCAGGTCGAGGCTGCGCGCGCCTGCTTCCCGCGCCAGCCGGACCGCTTCCTGCGTCAGGATCGCGCCGACACCCTGGCCGCGAGCCGACTCGTCGACCACCACGTCTTCGATCCAGGCGCGGAGCCCGGTCGGGATCGGGAACATCGCCACCGTCAGCGACCCGACGATGTTGTCATCGCTGCGAGCAATGAGGACGGTGACCGAAGGCGAGGCGATGATGGCGGCCAGCGCCGCGGCATCCGGCGGCGCGGCTGACCTGGACAGCTGGGGGAGCAGTCGGCGAAACGCCTCGACTGCCTCGTCGGTTACCTCGTCGAGTACTTCAACGGCGATTGTCACTCGCGGCACTTTACCCGGCGTGGCGGTATGGACTCGCGCCGTAGGTGGCGTTGCCGGCGAGGTCGGCGGCGTCGTGCCGGCCCGGCTCGCGCCGCTTGCGTCAGGCGATCCCGATTGCACGCAGCCCTGCCGCGGTGCCGGCCGCGACAACGATCACCAGCAGGAACGGGGCGCGGAGCAGGAGCGCGACCACTGCGGCGCCGAGGCCAGCGAGCCTGGCCGGATCGAGGTCAAACGCATGCCCGCTGGTGGCAGCCTGCACGGCAGACAGGGCTGCGAGCAGCGCTACCGGCACCAGCTCGGCGAATCTGCGCACCCGCGGGCTGGCGAGCACGCGCTGCGGCACCGTGAGGCCCGCCAGCTTGAGTGCATAGCAGCCGGCCGCGGTGGCCAGCACCGCGATCCACGCTCCCGTCACGGTGCCCCCTCCGGCGGCTGCGGGAACTGCGCCGACTGCGGAAATGGCGGCGCCTGGCTGCCTTCCGCGGACGGCCGCGGCTGGGCCGCCGGACTAGCCAGCGCGCCGCCGAGCGCTGCAGTCGCGGCGAGAATGACCGGAACGCCGACGGGCAGCAACGATGTCAGCCCGAGCGCGACGGCGACGGCGCCCAGCGCGACAAACCTCTCCGCGCGCCCGCTTCGCAGCCGTGGCCAGATCAAGGCCAGGAACGCGGCCGGCCCTACCACATCCAGCCCGAACGATTGCGGTGACCCGATCCGCCCCGCACCTACGGCGCCGGCCAGCGTGGCGAGATTCCAGGTCAGGTACAGGCAGCAGAACGTGGCAGTGAAGGCTGTCCGCGCCGCGTCAGTGTCGGGCTGGGCGAGCGATACGGCCGTGGTCTCGTCGATCACGCCGAGCGCTGTCAGCAGCCGGCGAGGTCCGTGCGGGCGCAGCACGTCGGCCAGCCGGAGGCCGTACAGCGTGTTCCGGCTGCCGAGCAAGATCGCGCCCGCCGTCCCGGCCAGCAGGCTGCCGCCGGATGCGATGACGCCGGCCAGCGCGAACTGAGATGCTCCCGTGAATGCCAGCAGGCTGAGCGCGCAGGCTTGCCAGACGGTCAGGCCCGAGCTCACGGCGGCCGCGCCGAACGCGACGCCGGACACACCGACGGCGAGCCCCAGGCCGACGCCGTCGCGGACCGGCCGCGCTCGAGTGCCGGATGCGGGCGTGCGGGTCGGAGCGGACACGCTGGCAATCTAGGCGGACCGCCGTGGCCGGGTCTTGTACGTTCTTGCCGTTCGCGGCTCGCTCAGCTGGCTACTAGCAGGCGCTCGCGCTGGTAGGCCGCGGGCGGAACGCCGACGACGCGCTTGAAATGCCTGGTCAAGTGCGCCTGGTCGGCGAATCCGACCTGCGCGGCTACGTCCGCGGCAGGCACGCCGTCGTCGAGCAAGAGCCGTGCCCGGCGCACACGTAGCTGATTCAGGTACGCGTGCGGCGGAAGGCCCATCTCAGCACGGAAGGCTCGCAGCAGCGCGAACTGGCTGAGCTCCGTCATCGCTGCCAGCTCCGCCAGCGTCGGCGGATCGGCAAGCCGCTCGTGTAGCAGATCGCTCACCGCGGCGACGGCGGCAGGCGCTCGCGGGGCCGGACCCGGGCGCGTACCCGGACCGGCCGCAAGGCCGCCGGCCGCGTGCGCGCGCAGCAGGGCACCAAGCGCCGTCCGCAACAGCGTCGAGGACGCGAGGTCGTCGCCGTGCTCGGCTGCCCGGTGCGCGTTGCGGACCAGGACAGCCGCCTCCGGGTCGTGCAGAACCGTCTGCGGGAACCGCGGCGTGCCGGGCGGCCAGCCGAGCTCGGCGGCCACCTCGGTGACAACGCTGACCTGCGGGTACAGCACCCGGTAGCTCCAGCCTCCGGGCGTTCCGGCCTGGCCCGTGTGCACGATGTCCGGGTCCAGCAGCGCGACATCCCCGACACCGGCGCGCAGGAGACTGCCGCCGTACTCGAACTCCTCGACCCCGGCCTCGATGACCCCGAACGTGTAGGTCTCGTGCGCATGCCGCCCGTAGCGGTGCGTCACGTACCGGGCACGCAGCAGATCGACGCCGTCGACCGCCCGGTGCCGCCAGTAGCGTGCAACTTCCGCTGCCATAAGGCCATGCCTACCTGATCCGCGCCGGAGGATCCAGCCGCGCCCGGCCGTCGGGGCGGTGAGGTCGCGAAACCGCTGCCCGCGCCTCCGCGTTTACTTCGCCTGCTCGGCCGGTTCGTCCCGCTCCTGGCTCGCTGCGGTCGCCGACGCTCTCGCAGGCGCTGCGTCCGGCGGCGCGGCTGCGTCCGGCGGCGCGGCTGCGTCCGGCGGCTCGGCTGCGGCCCGGTACCTGGCGAACCGTGGCAGCGCGAGCCCGATCACGCCGGCCAGGACGACCGTCGCGAGGCCGCCGGACAGCGCGCTGATCACCGGTGAGGTCAGCGATCCGAGCGCGCCCGACTCCAGCCGGCCGAGCGACTCGCCGCCGATGCCGACGACGTATTCGGTCGCAGTGAGCCGTCCCCGCAGTTCATCTGTCGTCACGGCCTGAACGATCGTCGACCGGAACACCACCGTAAACGTATCCGCGGCGCCGGCGATCGCGAGCATGCTCAACGTCAGCCACAGGCTGCCGGCCAGCGCGAACCCGGCGAAGGCCGCCCCCCAGATGGCGGTCGTCCAGAGCATGACAAGGCCCTGTCGGGCCACGTGCCGGACCGGCCCGGTCAGCGCAGAGCTCACCAGGCCGCCGACGCCGATCGCGGTCGTGAACAGGCCGAGTGTCAGCGGGCTGCCGCCGAACCGCTCAGCGTTGATCGCCGGGAACAGCGCGACGGGCAGCCCCAGCACCGTGGCGCTCAGGTCAGCCAGGAACGCGCCCGCTAGCACCTGGCTGCGCCGAATGAACTGCAGGCCGGCGGCGACGGCGCGAAGCCCCGGCCGGTTCGCGCCGGGCCGCGGCGGCATGGCGGGCAGGCCGGCCACGCCATACAGCGCGGCGCCGAAACTCACCGTGTCGACCAGGTAACAGGCCTGCAGGTGACCGCCGGCCGCCGCCGTGATCAGTCCGGCAAGCGCCGGCCCGACGATGATGGTGACCTGGAAGCTGAGCCTGTTCAGCGCCATTCCGGCGGACAAGCTGCTGGCTGGCAGCAGGGTCGGCACGAACGTGCGCCGCGCCGGGACGTTGACTGCGCTGATCGCCGACTCCACTGCCACCAGGACGTACAGCAGCCAGAGCGCCGACAGGCCCGCGAACGCCTGCGCTGCCAGCACGGCGGATGTGACCGCGAGCGCACCGGTACACGCGAGCACGAGCACGCGCCGGTCGACCGCGTCCAGGACAGAGCCGCCCAGCAGGCCGAGCGCAAGGGCCGGCACGAGGCTGGCAAGGCCGATCGCGCCGACCGCGAACGGCGAGTGCGTCATGTCGTACACCTGGAGCGGGACGGCGAAGCCAGTCAGGGCGCTGCCGATCGCGGACAGGGTCGTGCCAGTGAACAGGCGCCGAAACGGCGGGGACTCACGTAGCGGAGTGACGTCGGTCAGGAGAGCGGCCCAGGGCTTCATCAGCGAGCGTCCGCTGGCCGACGGGCGGCCTCAAGTGCCACCGCAAAGTCCGGATGGGCAGCGGCCCACGACGACTCGATGATGCGCTGGCGGAACGGCTTGCGCTCCAGCGCAGCGGCCAGAGCGGGCACCATGTCGCCGAGCGGGAACGGCAGCTCGGCGTCCAGCTCCGCCGTCGCGGACGCGGTGGCGGCCCACTCGGCCTCAATCTTCGGGAGCATGGCACGAGCCTTGGCGTTCAAATGCACGACCCGGTGCCGTGCATCCTCTCCGGGCTCGATGCTGACGAATCCCCGGCTCCGCATCTGCGCGACCGTCTGACTCGCCGCCGAGTGCGTCACCCCGATCGCAAGCGCAAGATCCCTGATCGGTACCGGACCGAGCGCAACGAGCGCGCGCACGATCGGGCTGAACCGCGGTCGGTACCCCGGCGTGCCGAGGTCGGCCAGCACGCTCGCGACGTCGCCGTCCATCTCCTCCAGCACGTGCCGCAGCAGCGTGCCGAGCCCGACAAGCGACTCCGGGCCCCGGCTAGCCACGGCTGCCGCTCGCCTGGCTCGCGAACTCGTCCGTCGCGGTGACGATCGCCGACGTGAGAGCGTCGCTGCCGCCGTGGCCGGCGTCGTCAACGAGCGCGAGCTCGCTGCCGGGCCATGCCGCTGCCAGCAGCCAGGGAGTGCCGAGCAGGTTGATGAGGTCGAGGCTGCCCTGAATGATCAGACCGGGAACGGGGCCGAGTCGGCCGGCCTCGGCCAGCAGCACGCCGTCGTCGAGGAAATGATCGTTGCTCCAGTAATGCGTCACGAGTCGCGCGAAGCACAGCCGGAACGCCGGGTCGTCGTAACGCGGGTTATGCGGGGAGGTCGGCAGCATGGCCTCCTCCCAGTCGCACCAGTCGGCGGCCGCCTTGGCTCGAACTGCCGGCGCCGGGTCGTTCAAGAGGCGGCCGTATGCGGCGGCCAGGTTGCCGTCTCGCCCGGCCGGTGCCGCCCCGGCCCGGAAGCGGGCCCAGGCTGCGGGGAACAGGCCGCCAAGGCCCCTGGTCAGCAGGTCGACCTCGGCGCTGCGCGCGGTGGCGGTGCCGCTAACGATCAGCTCGGTTACCCGCGCGGTGTTGCGCTCCGTATAAGCAAGAGCGAGCGCGCAGCCCCAGGAGCTGCCGAAAACCAGCCACCGGTCGATGGCCAGGTAGCAGCGCAGTCGCTCGATGTCCGCCACCAGGTGGGGGGTGGTGTTGGCCGTCAGGCTGACAGCCGGGTCGCTGGCGTGCGGTCTGCTGCGACCGCAGTTGCGCTGGTCGAACAGTACGATTCGATACGCATGCGGATCGAAATACCGGCGCATGCCAGGCGTGCAGCCCGAGCCAGGGCCGCCGTGGAGCACCAGCGCCGGCTTGCCCTCGGGATCCCCGCAGGTCTCCCAGTAGAGGAGATTGCCATCGCCGACGTCGAGCATGCCGTGCGCGTACGGCTCGATCTCCGGATAGCGCTGCCGCATTGCTGACCGCCTCGATAGATCCAACAGAGGTATAACAGTACTAATATATCGTGGCCACCAGTGCGCGCAACCCAGCACAACTTGCGGATCCTTGACGAATTAGATGAACGCTCGTTTAATTCTGTCTATGGGCCGCGTCGCGGGAGTCACCGCAGCCGAGACACGTGAACGGCTGCTGCGCGCCGCCGCCGAGGTCTTCGCGGCGCGCGGCTACGACGGCACGCGCGTGGCCGACATTGCGGCAGCCGCAGGCGTCAGCAACGGCGCGCTATACGTGCACTTCTCCTCGAAAGGGGACCTGCTCGTCGATGCGCTGCGAACGCACGGGCGTCGTCTGCTCGCGGACCTGTTCGTCTCCGATCCCAGCCGGTCGATCACTGACCTGCTGCTCGTCATCGGCAGGTGGCTGCCGCGGCGCCGCGACGCTCGCGGCTACCTCATCGTCGAGGCTCTGGTGGCGGCCCGCCGCGATGCGGGCGTCGCCGTGCCGATGCGCAACTACATGGGCGAACGCGCCGACTGGCTCGGCGACCTGATGCGCGCCGCCCAGGCGGGCGGCGAGATCGACCCGGCGCTCTCACCAAACGCGCTGGCTCACTTCTGCCTGCTGCTCGCGATGGGCAGCGCGCTCGTGACGCCGGACCTGCATGCGGTCGACGATGACGAGTGGGCGACGCTGCTGAGCCGGGTGGTGTCAGCGTTTGCCCAGACCGGCATCACCGCACAGGCCGGCGTTCCCGCAGAGACGGAGGCAGTGCAATGAAAATACAGATCGATTCGGCGCTGTGCCAGGGACACGGCCGCTGCTACGACCTAGCCCCTGAGCTGTTCGGCGACGACGAGGAGGGCTTCGGGAAAGTCCTCGAGGACGGCACCGTGTCGTCCGGCAACGAGCAGCAGGCGCGCCTCGCGGTCGCCAACTGCCCGGAGCGCGCGATCGCCTTGCTCGAAGTGAACGAGCGGCGTGAATCGAATGAGCTGCGTGAACTGAGTCAGCTGAGCAAGGAGTCCTGACGTGACCGTAGACGACCGCTTCACCCGGGATTTCCGGGAAGCGCGCGAAGGCCAGCCGCTGGGCACGCGCAACGAGATCACCACCGGGCCGGTCACTGACTGGGCGACCGACTTCTCACACCTCGAGCCCGAGTGGGCGGCCGATCCGTATCCCATCCAGGACGACCTACGGCAGCGCTGCCCGATCGCCCGGACCGACCGATTCGGCGGCGGATGGCTGCCGACTCGCTACGAGGATGTCGCGGCGATCGCGTACGACACCGAGCATTTCTCGTCGCGAGCGATCATCATGAGCAACTTCAGGCCGCCTCGCGAGATAGCGCCGATCGGCGGCGCGCCGCCGATCTCCTCGGATCCGCCGTTCCACCACGATGCACGCAAGCTACTGCTGCCCGCGTTCACCAAGACAGCGGTCGGGAAACAGGAGGCGGCGACGAGGGCGTTCTGTCACTCGCTCGTGGACGCATTCGGTGACGCGGACGTCGTCGACGCGGCCCGCGACTACGCGCAGCACATCCCGATGCGGGTCATCGCCGACATGCTCGGCTTTCCGCCCGAGGACGGCCCTCAGTTCCGCCAGTTCGTCGAGAACACGCTTGAGGGCATCAACCTGCCGCCAGAGGAGCGGATCGCGCGAATGAGCGCCCTGTTCGACTACCTCATCGCGCAGGTTCACGACCACCTCGACAACCCCCGCGAGGACCTGACGAGCTACCTGCTCAACGTGGAACTCTACGGGCGCAAGCTCGAGCCCTCGCACGTCGTCGGCACGATGACCCTGCTGCTGATCGCCGGCATCGACACGACCTGGAGTGCCATCGGCGCCTCTTTGTGGCACCTGGCGAAGACGCCCGAAGACCGTGCCCGCCTGGTTGCGGATCGCGCGCTCCTGCCCACAGCGCTGGAGGAGTTCCTGCGGGCCTACGCGCCGGTGACCATGGCGAGGCTGGTGAAGGACGACATGCAGTGGCGCGGCGCGGACATGAAGGCCGAGGACTGGATCCTGCTGTCGTTCCCGGCTGCCAACCGCGACGCGGCTCAGTTCGACAGGGCGGGTGAGGTGGTGATTGACCGGGAGGTCAACCGGCACGCCGCGTTCGGCCTAGGCATCCACCGGTGTGTTGGCTCGCATTTGGCGCGCATGGAGACTCCGGGTCGCGCTGGAGGTCTGGCTTGAGCGGATCCCGGAATTCAGCCTCGCCGATCCAGCCGCGGTGCAGTGGTCCACCGGCCAGATCCGCGGTCCGCGGGCGCTTCCCCTCCGGATCGGGTGACTCGTGCCGGGCTGGTAGCCAGCGATGTCGGTGAGGTCATACTCGGGAACGATGCGCCGGGCGGATGCGCTGGTTACCGTCGTTTCGTGACTATGGATCGTGCGGCTGGCGGCGCTGAGGTGCCGGCCAGGCGCTGGTTTCCCGCTGGGTTCGCGGAGAGCCAGTGGCTGGCCACCGCGGTGTTCGCCGCCGCGGCCGCGGCCGTCGTGCTCATGGTGGTGGCCGGGCGGGGGGTCCGTCACGAGGGCGGACACCTGCTTATCCCGCTGCTGGCCTGCGTTCCGGTCGTTGTGCTGCGGCGCTGGCCGTTGCCGGGGCTGGGCGCGGTGACCGTCGCGGCCGGGATGGTCACGGCCTGGGGCTTCGCCTTGTTGCCGTTCGGCATCTTGCTAGGGCTGGGGTTGTATTTTTCGGCCCTGGGTTTGCCGCGGCCCAAGTCGATCGCGCTGGCCCTGGCCGTCGCGGCGGCGCTGGGCATCGCGGTGGCGTACTCGGCGTTCGCGGTCACGACTGCACAGCCTGCGGCTGAGGCCACCGAGATTTTCGTGCCGCTGGCGGGAGCGTGGTTTATCGCGGACAGCGTCGCGGCGCGGCGGCGCTACCTGGCTGCGCAGGCTGAGCGGGAACGTGCCGCCGAGGTCCGGGAAGAGCGGATGCGTATCGCCCGCGAGATGCACGATGTCGTCGCGCACGCCCTCGCGGTGATCACGGTCCAGGCGGGGGTCGGCAGGTGCCTGGCGGGCAAGCGCCCGGAAGAGGCGGGTGCCACGTTCGGGTCGATCGAGACGATCGGCCGGACGGCCCAGGACGAGCTGCGCGTCGTGCTCGGGCTGCTCCGAGACGGGGAGGCCGGGACCGCGCCGCTGGCGCCGGCGCCACGGCTCATCGACGTCGAGGACCTGGCCGACACAGTGCGGGCCTCCGGCGTGCCCGTGGAGTTGCGGATGTCGGGGACCGATCGCCGGCTCTCGCCGTCCCTTGAGCTTTCGGTCTACCGGGTCGTCCAGGAGGCGCTGACCAATGTGGTGAAGCATGCGCCCGGTGCCCAGGCGGTGGCTGAGCTCACCGTCTCGGCCGGGAAAGTGCGCCTCGATGTCCGCGATGACGGCGGGCCGACGGGCGGGGCGCGATGGCCCGGGCTGGGCACCGGCCATGGGATCGTCGGGATGCGGGAACGTATCGCCGCGTTCGGCGGGTGGCTGGTGGCCGGGCCGGCGGACGGCGGTGGCTTCCAGGTGACTGCCGAGGTCCCGATCGAGGGTGCGGCTAGTTGATCAGGGTGCTCGTCGCCGACGACGAGGCGCTGCTGCGTACCGCGTTCAGCTCGCTGATCGAGGCGCAGGACGACCTGGAGGTCGCCGGTGCGGCGGCCGACGGGCAGCAGGCGGTCGAGCTCGCCGCGCGCCTGGCACCGGATGTCATCGTGATGGACGTCCGGATGCCGGTGATGGATGGGATCGAGGCGACCAGGCGGATCACCCGTGACCGGGACGCCGGGCCCCGTGTGCTGATCCTCACCACGTTCGACCTGGACGAGTACGTCTTCGAGGCGCTGCGGGCCGGTGCGAGCGGCTTTGCGCTCAAGAGCCGTCCGCCTGAAGAACTGTTGAGCGGCATCCGCACGGTCGCCGCCGGCGAGGCGCTGCTCGCGCCGAGCGTGACGCGCCGGCTCATCGCGCACTTCACCGACCGCACCCGGGCGGCGGCCCGGACGCCCTGGGGCCTGGACGACCTCACCGGCCGCGAGCGGGAAGTGCTGGTACTGGTCGCCCAGGGCATGTCCAACGCCGAACTGGCCGCGGCACTGCACGTGACGCTGCCCACGGCGAAAACGCACGTGAGCCGGATCCTGACCAAGCTGGGTGCACGCGACCGGACCCAGCTGGCGATCCTCGCCTATGAATCGGGAATCCTCATCCACTGAGCCGGCTCTCGTCAGTCTGAGGGATGACGCGGCTGGTGATGCCTGCGCACGATGACGGCCGGTCGCGGGCCGTCCACGATTATCTGACATGAACGTTATCCACGCGCAAGGCATGTCGCATCACGCGTCCAGTTGGGCGGGTGTCATTGCCGCGCCGCCGGGTGGAGGGCGCTTTCACGGCGTCGGGGTGATCCTTCTCGCGCTCCTCGTGCTCGGCGGGCTGGGCTTCGGCGTGACGCGCCGTCGCCGCGGCCGGCACACCGCACACGACGATAACTGGATCTCGCCGGAACCGTCGCCGGCGCCGTCCTCGTCGCCGGAACCGGCGCCGGCCGAGCTGCCCTCGCCGTCGGTGCCGCCCGAGCTGCCCGGCGGCACGACTGTCGCGCCGGCTCGTATGGCCCGCGCCGCCGTCCCGTCCGGGCGCCCACCCGGCGGGTGGGCGGTGGAGACCCGCGGCCTGACCAAGCGGTTCGGAGCCAACGTGGCAGTCGACGGCGTGGAACTGCGCGTTCCGCGCGGGTCCACGTTCGGCTACCTGGGGCCGAATGGGGCCGGCAAGACCACGCTGATCCGCACCCTGCTCGGGCTGACCCGGGCCGACGGCGGCACGATGTCGCTGCTCGGGTTTCCTGTCCCGGCCGAGCGAGAGCGGGCGCTGGCCGGGGTCGGCGCGATCGTCGACGAGCCCCGGTTCCACCAGCACTTGACCGGGCGGGACAACCTCCGCCTGCTAGCCGCCGCCAGAGGCGGCGACGCCAGTCGGCGGATCGGCCCGTCGCTGGAGCGAGTCGGCCTGACGCAGCGCGCCGACGACAAGGTCGCCTCGTACTCCATGGGCATGCGCCAGCGCCTCGGCGTGGCCTCTTGCCTGCTTGGCGACCCCGAGCTCCTGATGCTTGACGAGCCGATGAACGGGCTCGACCCGGCGGGCATGCACCAGATGCGGACGATGATTACCCGCCTGGCCGACGAGGGCCGCACCGTGGTGCTGTCCTCGCACCTGCTGGATGAGGTGGAACGCACCTGCGATGCTGTGGCGATCGTCGACCATGGCCGGGTGATCCGCCAGGGTCCCATCGACGAGCTGATCCGCGGCGCGGGCGCCATGGTCGTGCAAATCGACTGCGCCGAACCCGCCCAGGCGGCCCGGCTCATCGAGCAGGCCGGCATCGGCGCGGGCACCGCCCTCACCGATACCGGGCTGACCGTCACCCTGCCGGCCGGAGCGTCGCGCGAGCTCGTCGCCGACATCAACCGGCGGCTCGTCCAGGCGGATATCGACGTCTACGGCCTGGACGAGAGCCGGGCGTCGCTGGAGGACTGGTTCTTGTCCGTGACGAGCCGACTGGGAGACCCATCGTGACCACCGCCGAAACCTCGCTATCCCAGGGACCATCCGAAGCCGCCGAGCCTGGTCGGCGGGGGCTGCCAAGGACGCTCGCCTGGCTGCCCACCTGGGATCTCATCACCACCAAGAACCTGGAGATCCGCAAGCGCCGCGGGCTCATGATCACCATGGTCGTGATGATCGTGCTGCCGGCCATCCTCATCCTCGGCCTGCGCCTGCTGTTCCACGCGGTCGATCCGAACACCTACGCCCCGGCCGGGAACCCTGGGGTCTTCTCCGGGCTGAGCAACTTGCTAGCCGAGTTCGGCTTCATCGCCGCCGCGGCGCTCGGCGCGTCGGCCGGGACCACGGATCTGTCCGACGGCATGTTCCGCCACCTCGTCATCACCGGCCGGTCCCGGCTCGCCCTCTACCTGGCCCGCATTCCGGCCGGCCTGGCCATCCTCCTCCCGCTCGTCGCCCTGGCATTCACGATGAACTGCCTGGTCACCAGCTACGAGGGCACCCCGAATCCGACGTCGGTTCCCTTGTACGGCCTGAACGTCCCGGAGCATCTCGACCGGGGCGAGCTGCAGACCTGGCTGCTGCAGCACCCGCAGCAGGACGCCAGCGGATTGCCCGTCGGCCCGGCCGCCACCCCGGCGCAGATCCGATCGGCGATCGACAAGAACATCGTCAGCTTCTACGGCGACTACGTCAGCTCCGAGCTCAGCGCCTCGAACCCGGCGGACAACGAGATGGCCAAGATCGGGCTCGTGGCTCGAGCTCGAGGCCGGGATCGGGTTCCTGGTCGGCCTCGGCTTCGGATCGCTCACCGGGCAGCGCACGACCACGACCATCGTGCTCGATCGCGCTTGAGATCATCGTGACCCCGCTCCTGGCCCGCGTGCAGCTCCCGTACTTCATCAACGGCGAGCGGCTCGTCGTCGGCATCGCGATGGACCAGCTCCGCCCGGCGGCGCTGGGATCTGGGACGGGCGGGGGCGGGGGCGGCGGCCCCGGGCATGTGCTGTTCGGCGCGCAGGGCGCCCTCGGCATCCCTCCGATGCCGACCTGGGCGATGATCTCGGTGATCGTCGGCTGGATCGTCGGCTGGTCGGTGATCGGAGCATGGCGAATGAGCACTCGCGACGCCTGACCGGGCGCCCCCCGCGCTGAACCGCCGCACCGGCGCCAGTAGGGACAGTGGCTACTGGATATAAAATTACCAGAAGTGGCTACCGGAGGACAGTGGCTACCGGAGGGATAGGGCTGCGAGGGCGGCGTTGACGATGGAGCCGGAGTCGAGGTCGTGGGCGCGGTAGAGGTCGGCGACTGTGCCTGACTGGCCGAAGGTGTCCACGCCGAGGCTGACGGCGGGGACGCCGAGCGCGGAGCCGAGCCAGCTCAACGCGTGCGAGGCGGCGTCGTGGACGGTGACCACCGGAGCACGGTGGCCGAACGCGCTGCGGATGGCGCCGGGGATCGACGGCGCGGTCGCGGTGCGGACGCCCTGGCGCAAGGTGCGCTGCCAGGCCCGGTAGAGCCGGTCGGGTGAGGTGACGTCGACGACGGTGGCGGCGATGCCTTCGTCGGCGAGCTCGGCGGCTGCGGTGAGGACTTCGGGCAGCACCGCGCCGCAGCCGACCAGGTATACCGGCGGCGCGCCGGCTGCTGCGTCGTCGGCGGCAGCGACGATCTGGTAGGCGCCGGCGAGGACCTGGCGCCGCAGGATCGCGTCGCCCAGCCGGTCGCGGGCGGCCTGGAACGGCTGCTGGTCGATGGCGCGCGTGGTCAGCCGGAAGTAGTACGACCCGGTCTCGGCCTGCTCGGTACCGGTTGGCTGGTGCCCGGTCGCCGCGGGAGCGGCGGCGGCGACGGACTGGAGCGCGCCGCAGAGCAGCCAGTCCAGGGCGACGGCGTAGGCGGGCTCGATGAATGTGACGTTGGGGAGTTCCATCCCGACCGATGCGGTGATGGTCGACTGATGCGCACCGCCTTCGGGTGCGAGCGTGACGCCCGATGGCGTGCCGGCCACGATGAACCGGGCGCCGGAGTAGACGGAGTAGATGAACGCGTCGAGGCCGCGCAGCACGAACGGGTCGTACACGGTGCCGACGGGCAGCAGCGGCTGATCGGACAGGTCGAAGGCCAGGCCGAGCTGGCCGAGCAGCAAGAACAGGTTCATCTCGCTGATGCCGAGCTCGATGTGCTGCCCGTCGGGACCCTCGGCCCACTTCAGGACCGGGTCCTCGCTCCAGGCGCGCCGTGGGACGGGGCTGAAGACGCCGGTCCGGTTGATGAAGCCGGCCAGGTTCGTCGAGGTGGCGACGTCGGGCGCGGTCGTGACCAGGTAGGGCGCGACGGACTCGACCCTGGACAGGTCGACCAGGATCCGGCCGAACGCCTCCTGGGTGGAGACGGGCCTGGCCGCGCGCAGGCCGGTGGCATCGGGGACGGCGACCACGTTCCCGGCATGTGAACGGGGTGCCCTCGCCAGCTGCTCGCGCCGGGCACCAGCCCACTGCCCGGCCGGGGTCATCGGGTCCAGCCGGTCCCACTCGGTCGCCTCCGTCAGCCCGAGGCTGGAGCGCAGCTGGTCGATCTGGCCGGTGGTCAGCAGCGCCGAGTGGTTGCGCGGGTTGCCGGCGATGGGCAGGCCCCAGCCCTTGATCGTGTAGGCGAACAGCACGCTCGGCCGGTCCTTGTCCGCGTCGCACTCGGCGAACGCGGCCAGCAGCGAGCCGAGATCGTGCCCGGCCAGATCGGTCACCAGCGGGGCGAGCTCGTGGTCACCGATGCCGGCGCAGAACTCCTGCACGGCTCCGGGAGCGCCGTCGAGGAACCGGCCGCGCACGGCGGCGGGCTCCAGGCCGAACAGTGACTGATAGTGCTCGTTCGGCATCGCGTCGATCCAGTCGCGCAGGCACTCGCCGCCGGGCCGGGCGAAAGCGGCCTGCAACGCCTGACCGTACTTCGCCTCCACTACCTGCCAGCCGGCCGCGCTGAACTGCTGCTCCCACTGCGCGATCCGGACGCCGGGCACAACCCGGTCCAGCGACTGCCGGTTCACATCCACGATCCACAGCACGTCGCCGAGGCCGTCAGTCGCCGGGTCGGCGACGGCCTCCCAGATGTTGCCCTCGTCGAGTTCGGCGTCGCCGATGAGCGCGATGAACCGGCTGCGCGGCCGCGCGCCGAAATGCGCGTCGACGTACCGGCGCGTCGCGGCGGCGAACAGCGGCGCAGCCGCGCCGAGGCCGACCGAGCCGGTGGAGAAGTCAACGCCGTCAGGGTCCTTGGTGCGGCTCGGGTAGGACTGCAGGCCGCCGAAGGCCCGCAATGCCGGCAGGTACGACCGGTCCAGGTTGCCCAGCAGGTACTGGATCGCGTGGTAGACCGGCGATGCATGCGGCTTCACGCTGACCCGGTCAGCAGCGTCCAGATGCGCGAAGTACAGCGCCGTCATCACAGTCACCAGGCTCGCGCTGGAGGCCTGATGACCGCCGACCTTGACACCGTCGCCGGTGTCGCGGTCGTGGTTCGCGGCGTCGACGATCCGCGTCGCGAGCCACAGCACACGACGCTGGATCTCGTCCAGGACCGCAGCGTCGTAGCTGATCGCGGACGGCGACGTGGTCAGGTCGTTCATGCTGCGGCTCCCGGCTGAACTGGGCGGCGGAGAACCCCGTCGTCCTGCGCGCGCCGTCCAGCCAACGGTAACCGACCTGCCCGGCAGGTTCGCCTTCGCCGTGAACGCGCGCGTTTCAGGCTCTTGACTGCGACTTGTGACCGGACTAGCCTCTCGGACGAATCAAATAGGAAAGTTTCCTATTTGATTCGAGGCTCGTCCCTTGGTCGTCCGCGCGGCCACCCCCGCGCGCGATCGGCCATGCCCCGCTGGCCGTATCCGCACTAGCAAAGGATCCGTGCATGAGACGACTCTCCTCCTCGCTGGCCTTGCTGGCCGCTGCCTCGGCGGCGGCCCTGACCATGAACTTCGCCGCCGCCGGCGCAAGTGCGGCGACCTCGCCCGGCTCGGCTCCACGCCCGCTGCCGCACCAGGTCTTCGCGCCGTATTACGAGACGTACGACACCTCCGGTGACATGGCGGCCCTATCGCAGGCGTCCGGCGCGAAGTTCCTGTCGCTGGCGTTCCTGCAGACGGCCGTGGCCGGTTCCTGCACCGCGTACTGGGACGGCGACACGAGCCAGCCGATCGCGCCAGCCAGTTTCGGCGCCGACATCGCGGCGATCCAGGCCGTGGGCGGGAACGTGATCCCGTCGTTCGGCGGCTACACGGCCGATACCACCAACACCGACATCGCCGACAGCTGCACAAGCGTGCAGGCGATAGCCCAGGTCTACGAGAGCCTGATCACGACGTATCACGTGCCGAGGATAGACCTGGACGTGGAGGCGACCTCGCTTTCGAACACTGCGGGGATCAACCGCCGGAACGAGGCGATTGCCGAGACCGAGCACTGGGCGGCTGCGCATCATGACCCGATCCAGTTCTCCTACACGCTGCCGACGTTCCCGACCGGGCTGCCGGCCGCTGAGCTGGCGGTCCTGCAGAACGCGGTCGCCGACGGCGCCCGGATCTCTACTGTCAACCTGCTGACGTTCGACTACTACTTCGGCACGCAGCAGGACATGGTCGCCGACACCGAGACGGCAGCAGCCGGTCTGGTCACGCAGTTGCAGGTTCTGTATCCGGGCGCTGACGCGGGCCAGCTATGGCACATGGTCGGCGTCACCGAGATGCCCGGCATCGATGATTTCGGACCGGACGAGACGTTCTCGAAGGCCGATGCCGTCACGCTGCTGCACTGGGCGAATCAGCAGGGGATCGGAACGCTGTCGTTCTGGGCGCTCCAGCGCGACAACGGGGGCTGCCCGGGTACCAAGGGCGCGGGCACCTGCTCGGGGATCGTGCAGCCTGACTGGTACTTCAGCCACGTGTTCGAGCGCTTCCCGCGCTGAGGTAGCGAATCGTCAACCGCTTGACTAGTTACCGCGACTCGGCGACGGGCCAGCTGTCGGCTGGCCCGTCGCCGTTGCACCGCCTCTCTGCGAAGTTACTCTTTGCTGAGCATCTGCAGCATGCGAGCAGCGCGGTCGCGGAGCTGCTCGGCCCGGTTCCAGGCCTGATCGAACCGGTCCCGGACCTCGTCGATGCGCTCGCGGAACTCGTCGACAAGGCTGTCGGCGTCTCTCTCGACCGGGTGATGCGCTCCTGATCGGTGCCAGCCGACTTCCTCGCCTTCGTCGGCTTCCTCGGCTTCGTCCTCGCCCTCGTCGTCTTCCAGGTCCGCCATGGCCACCTCGCGCTCTTCGGCCGCGGCCTCGGCAGCCTCAATGACCATGCTCTGAGCCTCGTCGACCATGTCCCTGGCCTCGTCGGCCTGGTCCTGTGCCTCACCGGCGCGTTCCTCGGCCCTCTCGGCCTGCGACTCCGCCCGTCTCGGCTGCGTCTTGCGCCAGGTCGGCGCGCTCCTGAGCCAGGTCTGCTCGTTCTCTCGCCTGCTCCGCGCTATCCCGTGCGCGGTCTCGTTCGGCGCGGTCGGGCGAGTCCTCGGCACGGTCGGCCGCGCGCTCGGCCCGGTCGGCCTCGCGCTCTGCCTTGTCGGCTTCCCGCTGAACTCGGTCGGCCTGCTCCTGCGCTCGGTCGGCCTGCTCCTGAGCGTGATCTGCAGCCTGGCGCATCCGGTCGGCCCGGAGCTGGGCGCGTTCCGCGCGGTCACGGGCCCGGTCGACGTCCTCCCTAGCCCTCAGCTCGTCGGCTGAGATCTCCGCCGCTTCCGACGCGCCGGCGAACTGGGTCTCGTCGTGGTGGTGTCGCTCGTTGCGGTGGCCTGGCATCGGTGGACCGGACGGCATTGGTGGACCGGGCGGCATTGGAGGCATCGGCCTGGCTGGTCGCGCCGGCCGTGCAGGCCTGGCTGGCCGCGCCGGTCTTGCGGGCCGCGCTGGTCTGGCGGCCCCTGCGGCGCCGACGGGCACTCGCTCGGCGTCTGCCAGCCAGGGGTCAGCCTCAGCTGGCTCCGGTTCGACGTGCCGTGGCTCTAGTTGCTCGTCGGCTGCCAGCTCGATTTCCGGCAGATCCGGCGGGGTCATTGCAGCGATCCCATCGTGAGGATCTTCGGCCACTGCGCGGCGGGCGACGCTGTACGGCTCGCCTGTCTCGGCCATGCGCTGGCGGATAACGACTTTTACTGCCTTGTCGCGAGTCATGATCATCTTTTCCCGGCGAGTCTGCCCGCGTCTGCCCGCCAAGCTCAATGTCATGACGAAGGAAGTGCACCCGAGTCGTGGACCCTTGTCCTCGTCGCCACCGTCGGCGCGGGCCGACTAGTAGCTCGGAAGCGGGCAGGAAGTGCGCTGCCGCTGGCAAAAGGTTACCCCGCAGCCGCCTGCCGCGCCAGATGCGCCGCGCGCGCCTCCAACCTGAGGGCCAGCAACCACCGCTCGAGCCCGCCAGCGCCACTTAAAAATGCTAGGTCGTCATACGAAATTCGCCCTGCGCCCTGACACGGGCCGCTAGCGTCGGCTACGATGCGTTCATCATGCGGCGCTTCGTACTCATCCTTAGCAGCCGTAGCGGGACCTGATCACGGCAGGCCGGCGACCCGCTACGGAGGTGAGGCGCTGGCCGCATTGCATTCCGGGTCCACTTCGCTTCGTGTCGCCCGCCTAGCTGCTACCAAGCATCCTGGCGCCATGGCACGTCACCTTGCGAAGGCGCGCGGCGCCCGTCGCGCCTTGACTCGCCGGAAGCTCGCGGTTCGTCTCAGCTGGCCTGCCTGTACAGCCACAGGAGCCCGCGAGGAGAGCCGCAGATGTCCAGGACCAGCCAAGCCCCGACCCCAGCAGAGACCGAGTCCGCAGCCCGCGCCAGGCGACGCGCGCAGGAGGCGGTGCAAGAAGCCATGGACCGCCGGGACAACGGCGGCGACAGCGTCACCATCACCGAAAACTGATGTCGCTCCATCAACTGATGCCAGTCGCCTGAGAATCCGGAGGAACGCCAGCCATGAATGCAAGCCCGAGTCGGGAGCTCGAGTTCGAGATACGCGCCAGCACCGCCCCGGTCCCAGCGGACCGCCGGGCGCAGATGCTGTCAGCTCCGGGATTCGGCAGCGTATTCACCGACCACATGGCCACCATTCGGTGGTCGGAGGAGGACGGCTGGCATGATGCGCGCATCGAGGCCTATGGCCCGATCACGCTTGATCCGGCTGCCCAGGTGTTTCACTACGGCCAGGAGATCTTCGAAGGCCTCAAGGCCTACACCCAGGCGGACGGATCCGTGGCCGCGTTCCGGCCGCAATCCAACGCCGCGCGCCTCAACCGGTCGGCGGCCCGGCTCGCCATGCCCGACCTGCCGGAATCGCTTTTCGTGCGCGCTATCGAGTTGCTCGTCGCCCAGGACCGCGCGTGGGTGCCGACCGCCGAGGGACACAGCCTTTACCTGCGCCCGTTCATCATCGCGACGCAGATCGGCCTCGGCGTGAACAAGCCCGCGTCGTCGTATCTGTTCACGCTCATCGCCTCCCCGGTGTCGGGCTACTTCGGCGGCGAGGTCAATCCGGTCACGGTGTGGCTATCGGAGGACTACACGCGGGCCGCGCCGGGGGGCACGGGCGAGGCGAAGTGCGGCGGCAATTACGCGGCGGCGTTCGCGGGTCAGCAGCAGGCACTCGATCACGGCTGCGACCAGGTCGTCTGGCTCGATGCAACCGAGCGCACGTGGGTCGAGGAGATGGGCGGGATGAACATCTGCTTCGTCTACGGCTCCGGCGCCGATGCACGCATAATGACGCCCGCCACGACCGGATCGCTGCTGCATGGCATGACGAGGGACTCGCTGCTCAAGCTGGGGCCGGACCTGGGCGTTCCGACATTCGAGAGCAAGATCTCTGTGGCGGACTGGCGGGACGGCTGTGCTGCTGGAGAGATCACGGAGGTCTTTGCCTGCGGGACGGCCGCGGTGATCACGCCGATTGGCGCGGTCCGCAGTGTCGGGGGGGAGTGGACGATCGGTGACGGCACGCCCGGCCCGGTTACCACCATGCTCCGGGAGGAGCTTGTCGGCATTCAGTACGGCCGCAGGCCCGACCGCTACGGCTGGATGCACCCACTCGACTCGGCACGCCGGTGACGACATACGGGCTGCTGATCTTCGACGACGCCGAGGAACTCGACTTCGCCGGTCCGTGGGAGGTGTTCACGACGTCCGCCATGCAGCGAGACAAGGGCGACGCGGCGATGCTGATCGCCGAGCGGCCAGGCCCGGTCCGCTGCGCCAAGGGAATGCGGGTCGTGCCGGACCACACGCTGGATGACCATCCGCCGCTGGATGTACTGCTCGTGCCCGGTGGTCTTGGCACCCGGCGTGAAGTTGGCAATCCTGTGATCACCGACTGGATTCGCGCAGTCTCGGCAACAGCCACCTGGACCACCAGCGTCTGCACCGGGGCCCTGCTCCTGCACGAGGCCGGGCAGGCTCGTGGCCGTCGAGTAGCTACGCACTACGCCTTCGAAGACGCCCTGCAAGCCCGCGGTGACATAACGGTGATTCGCGATGCGCGCTACGTCGTCGACGGCAGCCTCGTCACGAGCCAGGGTGTTTCCGCCGGCATCGACATGGCACTCTGGCTGATCGGCCGCTTGCATGGCCGCGAGCACGCACGCGCGGTGCGGAGGTACATCCAGTACGAGCCTGCGCCGCCCTATCTCGCCGACGAGCCGGTCGCTCAGGCCGACCTGCTCACCTAGGGGCGTTAGCGCGATCGCGGCCGCAACACCCGTCCCACGGTTAACGCGTAGCGCTTCGGGCCTTCGGTGACGCGGCTTGCTACGAGGATGTGGTCGGCGATCCGAGAGAAACCCGCCGTTCACCGACTGATCCAATGCTCTAATGCAGAAAGTAGTGCGTCTCCAGTTGCGCAAAGGAATGCCGAACAGTGCATAGATTTGCAGGTTTCGAAGCGCGCGCGCTTCGCGTCCTGGCTTGACTCGGATGACCGCCAGAACGCCGAATAGGCGTGAATTCTCTTGGCTTAGCTGGAGTGCATTCGTGTGCGCATATTAGCCTGTTATGTATGCTCGCAGCTATTAAAGCCGTGCCCGGATATCCGTCATTAAGTTAGCTCCGCGAAATCATGATTCGATCATGACAGCGCCGGCGAGGGCGCGGCCGCCTGGGCGAGACTCTTGCTTAGCCGCGACCGCGGGTGCTTTCGGTAGTTGCCCGGGTGGCGAGAGCGGTCAGCTGGGCGCGGTTGGTGATGTCGAGCTTGGTGAACACGTGGGTGAGGTGGGTCTTCACGGTGGCGCGGGAGATGAACAGGCGGTCGGCGATGCCGGGGTTGGACAGGCCTTCGGCGACGAGTTGTGCCACCTCCCGTTCGGTGGGGGTGAGGCTGTCCCAGCCGTGGTCGGGACGCTGCCGCGGGCCCCGGCTGCGCCGGGCGTAGCTGACAGCGGCTGGGGCGGTCAGCTGCCTGGCCTGCGTGATGACATCTGCGGCCTGGCTTCCAAGGGCCTCGGCGGCGCGGTCGCGGTCAGCCGTTACCGCTGCCTGGTGGTGGCAGTGCTGTCCCATGTCCCGGTGCAGCGTTTCGGCGGCGATCAGCAGGCGCAGCCCTTCGGCCGGGTGTCCGGCATCTATGGCTAGCCCGCCCAGTACCTCGAGGGCGTCGGGCATCTCGGGCTGCAGACCGGCGTCGTCGATCTCGGCTAGCCCCTGGTGGGCCAGTCGTTCGGCCTCGGCCTGGCTGCCGTCGGCGCGGCGGAGCCGGGCCAGGAAGACCCGGCAGGCTCCGGCCAGCGGTGAGTCGATGGCGTCGCAGCGGCTCAGCGCGTCGTGCAGCGTGCTGTCCGCCTCGCGCAGGTCTCCCGCCCGGAATAGCAGGGTTGCGGCCGCGAGCTGGTAGCGGATGTGGTCGCCGGTAGCGCGGAACATGAGACGGCCGGCTAGGTCCAGCAGGGCGCGGGCGGCGTTGCCCGGGTCGGTCATGGCGCCGGCGACGCGGCTCAGGGCGGTGATGGCGTGCTCGACCGGGCCGGTGAACGCGTCCGTGCGGGCGAATGATGCTTCGATCGCCGCGGTCCGCCGCAGGTCGCCGGTGGCGAGTTCGGCGGTGGCCAGGCTGGCCCAGGCGAACAGCTCGACTATGGTGTCGCCGATAGCCCTGGCGTCCCCGGTCGCCTGTTCCAGCAGCTGCGCCGCTGACTGAAAGTCTCCCTGGCCGACGTCGCACAGTCCGGCGAGGACCAGTTCCCACACTAGTTGCACCCGGTGATCAGCTGCCTGGGCCAGGGGCCGGGACTGGTTCAGGTAGGGGCGGGCGGCCGCCGGGCGATGCTGGGCGAGGTGGCTGAGGGCGAAGGTCTGCAAGATCTCGATCTCGGCCCAGGTGTCCCCTGCCTGGCGAGCCGCGGGAAGCGCAGCGGTCAGGTGTTCCCGGCTGGCGGCCGGGTCGCCGACGAGGTTTATCGCTGCGAGCAGCTGGTGCGCCCGGCCGGCCGTCCTGGGATCTCCAGGGCCGATGCCGTCCTGCGGCGGCTCCGCGGCCAGCTCCAGCGCGGTCCGGGCAGTGGCGATAGCCGCTTCGTAGTCGGCACCGTAGAAGCAGGTGTAGGCGTGGGCCTGCACCGCCCGGCCGCGCAACCATGTCGGGGCACCTGGGTCTGCCTCGATGACGCGCGTGGCCCGGTCGTCCCTGGCCAGCGCGTACCCGCGGTGCACCCAGAAGAACCCGAGCGCGGCCACCAGCCGCAACCCAGCGTGGCCGGCCGGGGCCGCGCCCGCCGCGTGATCCAGGGCGGCGCGCAGGTTGGCGACTTCGGCGTCCAGCCGGGCGAGCGCGGCCGGGTCCGCCGCGGCGGTGCCCGCCTCCAGACCCTCGGCCAGCCCGGCCGCCCACTCCAGGTGCCGCCCGGCCAGCTCGGCGGTCTCGCCGGCGTCGGCCAGCCGGCCGGCCGCATAGGCCCGGATCGTCTCCAGCAGCCGGTACCGGCCCGCGCCCGCGGCCTCCTGCAGCTGCACCATCGACGCGTCAACCAGCCCGGCCAGCAAGCCGGGGACCTGGCCCGGCTCCAGCGGGGAGAACCCGATGACCTCCCGGGCGGCCTCCAGCGTCCACCCGCCGGCGAACACGGACAGTCGTCGCAGCAGCACCTGCGCGGGCCGGGCGAGCAGGTCATGCGACCACTGCACCGACGCAAGCAGAGTGCGCTGCCGGGACGGCGCCGCCCCGCCCGTTCGGGTCAGGAGCGCGAACCGGTCGTCCAGCCCGGCGAGGATCTGGGTCATGGTGGCGGCCCGGAACCGGGCTGCGGCCAGCTCGAGCGCCAGCGGCAGGCCGTCCAGCTGCCGGCACACCGCCACGACGTCGGCTGCCTGCGGCGTCACGTCGGGGCGGGCCTGCCCGGCCCGCTCCAGGAACAGCCGGGCCGCGTCGTACCGGCGCAGGTCGGCCTCGCGCGCCCGGGCGGGCGGTACCGCCAGCGGATGCACCCGCCACACGATCTCGCCCTCCACCTCAAGCACTCCCCGGCTGGTCGCCAGTACCCGCAACGCCCGGGTCCCGCGCAGCAAATGATCCACCAGCTCCGAAACACCAGCGCCGAGGTGCTCGCAGTTATCCAGCACCAGCAACGCCCCGGCCTCAGCCAGTACCTCGGTCATGATGTCCAGCCCGGCGCCGGCCGGGACGGCCGGGACCGCGCGCGCCACCGCCCGGGTGACCGCCTCCGGCCCGGTCAGCGGCGCCAGGTCGACCCACCAGACCCCGCCGGGAAAACCCGCCGCGAGCGTGGCCGCCAGCCGCAGCGCCAGCCGGGTCTTGCCGGCCCCCCCGGCCCCGGTCAGCGTGAGCAGCCGCCCCTCCCGCAGCAGATCCGCACCCCGCGCCAGATCCCCGGCCCGCCCCACGAACGAGCTGATCTCGGCCGGGAGGTTGCCGCGAACCCCCAGCCGACCATCCGAGCCCCATGGCCCGGCAGCACGCTGCCCCACCCTCGCAGTGTGACCGATCACGGCCGGTCCTGGCGAGCACGACGTGACCGGCAACAGCCCCGGAACCAGCCACCTGGCCGATGCGCGCCGGGATGGGACACGGCCGCTTTCTCATCCACTTGGCCGATGTTTCCCGGGAGCGGACCCGGCACCGTTCCAGGTAACTAGTCATCCGGCGGAGGAGCTGCCATGTCCGAGGCCAGCACGACCGGCCTTGCGGTCACGCAAACCGAGGAATCATTCACCTCGCAGGGAGTACGGTGCGCGGCCACCATATACCGTCCCGGCGGGGCCACCGGGCCCATGCCGGTGGTCGTCATGGCGCACGGGGTGACCCTGACCCGCCGAGACGGCATCCCGGCCTTCGCCCGGCACTTCGCTGCCGCTGGCTGCAGCGTCGTGGCGTTCGACTACCGGCACTGGGGCGACAGCGACGGGCACCCCCGCGGCTGGCTCTCCCTCAGCCGGCAGCAGTCCGACTGGCGGGCCGCGGTGGCGTTCGCCCGCCAGCTCGACGGCACCGACCCGGACCGGGTGGCATTGTGGGGATTTTCGATGGGCGGGGCGATGGCGCTGACGACCGCCGCCGCCGACCCGCGGATCACGGCGGTGATCGCGGTCTGCCCGCTGACCGACGGGCTGGCGATGTGGCTTGAGCCAGCCCCGCCCGGGACGGTGCTGCGCATGCTCGCCCGCGCCGTGCGGGAGACGATCACCCGGCGGCCGGTGACCATGCCGATCGCGGGCAAGCCCGGAGACTGCGCCGGGACCACCGCCCCCGAGGCGCTGCCCGGCTTCGAGCACGTCACCGCGGGCAGGCCCTGGCGCAACGAGATCTCTACCTCCTGGCTGTTCCCCCTGGCGGCCTTCCGTCCCGTGACAGCCGTCCCCAGGATCACCGCGCCAGTGCTGTACCAGATCGGCCAGCACGACGGCATGCTCCCCGGGGGCGCCATCGACAAGGCCATCCCGCGCACCCGCCGGGCCGAGGTCCGGCGGTACCCCATGGACCACTTCGGGCCCTTCAGCCCCGAACACCAGCCCGCCGTCGCCGCCCACGCCAGCGACTTCCTCCGCACCCACGGGTCCTGACCCCAGGAGGGCCAGATGATGTTCCTCGACTGCCCGGCTTATCTGGACGAGGACGGCGCTGAACGGTGCGGCCTTCCCGCCGAGGTTTGCGACCGGTTCACCGTTCGCTCAACCGGCGGGCCCATCGAAAACGTGCGGATCCGCTGCCCGTCCGGGCACTGGTTCAACGGGCCGATCGAATTCCTCACCTGCCACGCGGACCCCGGCATCGAGGAGGTCGCCGCGCCGGTTCACCGTGCCGCCCCATGACACCTGTGCCCGCCGCCCGGGGGGCCAGAGCTTCACCAAACGGAGGTCGCCGGCGGACTGGGCGGCGGCACTGATGGCGTTGCTGCCCATGCAGGGGATGCCCCGGCCGCGCGATCGCGAAGGCGCGTTCACCAGCGAGGACTGGGTGGGTGCTGTGATCCGTCTCATAGGACAGGTGAGGAACCGTTGCTTGAGCCGCCGCCCCGGCGCGCCGGGCATCCCGGGGCCGGAAGCAGTTGGGGCGTAGACCCGGCCTTCAAGCAGGCGGGTGCATCCACAGCGCGCTGAGCGAGCCCGCAGATGGCCGGCCCGCCGAGCATGCAGATCGCGGCACCGGGCAGGTCATCACGCTGGTTCGCCATCCGGCGCGCCAGGACACCACGCAAACGGAGACCATCATGAAGTTCCACCCATCCATCGCAGCCACCGGCACCGCAGCCGAACAGGCACTGCGGGCCGCGCGTCAGGCCGCCCCGTCGGCCGCGAAGGCGGCGACCATCGTTACGTGGGTCTACGCCGCCTGCTTCGGGCTTCCGGCCATCCCGGTCGCCGTCTACCTACTCCGGAATGGCCGGCTGCCGTGGTTGTTCGACGCCTTCCCGATGTACGGCGGGCCCTGGTACCACAGCGGGCAGCCGGAGCGGTTCGCCGCGCAACTCGACGCCTTCCTCGTGCTGATGCTGGTCGTGTCGTGGGGCGGCTGGCTGCTGTGGCGCGGGTCGCAGAGCCGGAGCGGTGCTCGCCCCCGCCACGATTCCCGTGGAGGCACTGTTCTGGTACGGCTTCGCACTGCCCACCCCGCCCCTGCTCGCGCTGGCCCGCGTCGCGCTACTGATCGCCGCGTGGCCGCGGTTGCGCCGTTGAATCACCCCGGTGAGTTGGGAGGGCTCGGTGACCTAGCGTTCCTCCCACCGGTAGCCAACGCCGCGGCGGGCAAGCAGCGCTCCAGTTCCGCCCAGACCACATGCGGGCTGCGGCTGCGCCGTGCGGCGGGACGTCAATCAGCATCGTCACGCCCGCGGATCGCAGCAGCCCGCCGATGCGGCGGGTGCTGGCAGCGACAGCGACAGCACCGAACACCGCGTTCTGCACGGCCCGCTAAGCGGTACCGAAAGGGCACTCGGCCGCGCCGAACGGCGGCGATGCGCGCCTTATCTGAGTCCGGCGTCGGTTACGCGCCGTGAGCAGAAACACCCGGTGATCCACAGGTATGATGCTCAGCGGCCAGGCGCTGGCGATGACTTTGGGCCTAGTGGATCGTCCTCACTGGTGGCGGGCCGCGGCAAGGCGTCATGCGACCGTTGTCATGCCAGATGACTATCCCGACATATGGACTATTGATCGATGTCGCGGACAATACGGCGTCCCGCTATGTGCTTAGCATCGACGGAAGGTAGCGAAAGCCGAGCTCCGAAATGATCGGTGCCCATCCAGGACTACAAGGGATTGGCTGGCGGATGCCTCAACTATTCGAGCTATCCTGCTACGTCCAAAGGAAACCTAGGAAGAATCCGACGGCACCCAGCAGGAAGATGAAACCGGCAATATATTCGAAAAGAGCCCACCCGATTCGTGCGTCCACATCACTGGGCACCGAATCTGCTGGCGTTAATGCTCTTGAGACCATGCGGCTATTAAGCTGTGCAGAAACGTAGGATATATTGCCATAATAGAGGGCGAAGAAGAAGCCGGAGGCTACAAGTGCACTTAGGGATGCGGGGTCGAGCCAGCCTGGGCCTTTGGCATTGAAGCGGTTACCTACTCCAAGTTGCCCGAGTGTCACGAGCACAGTCAGGGCCGGACCCACGAGCCTTACGAGGGACAGCCGAAAGTCATTTTGACGGAGCTGCTGCTCGGCATTGTTTGACATCAGTTAACAGACCACCACCCGAGCTTGCCTGACCGCCGATCAACTTCTGACGGTGATGACCCGCCCTTCCCAAGGGATTGCATATAGCTTACTAGCTGGGCGGGGGACAGAACAGCGTATTGAGGATCCCGACCGCGGCGGGCAAGAACATTTCCACATCATTCTCCTGCAGCGGAGGTTCGTGGTGAGCAGCCCGGATAATAGCTGCCAAAGCAATCCATTCGGCAAACATACTAACCCCAGGTTGCCCCAGCTGTCGGTTACGCTCTTCGTAGTCGTACAGCGCGGTCAGAGCCAGGCTTCGAGCTTCCTGCAACTGAGGAAGCAGCGAATCTTCGACTGTGGTGCCGCTCTCCGAATCCCAGCGCGCGACCCCTCTCGTGAACCCTTCATCGACGTCCCGTTCGAAGTCAGGCATGGTAACTCCGTCTCTCGCGTTGTCCCGCTCAATGTAGATCGGCCAGCACGTAAACGGGAGCAGCAAGCCGGAGCAAATCCTTAAGCGTCAGAATCATCAGGCAGCGGCCTGGGCTCGCTGCGCAGCAAGCTGCAGGATGGCTGGATGGCCGGGTCCGGCCACCGTTCGTGCGGGTGGAGCCTGCCATCCTGAACGGCGCCTTCCTGACCGGCGAGGCTAAGGGGCTGTGGTCGACGTCGTTCTCGACGGCAACGACGTGCTCGAGCTTCTGGCGGTCACCCGCTATGACGTGGTGGTGCTGGACCGCGACCTGCCCGGAGTGCACGGCGACGAGGTCTGCCGGCGGCTGGCGGCCGACCGGTCGCCTGCCCGGATCCTGATACTGACCGCGGCCAGCACGGTCAAGGACAGGGTGGAGGGCTCGGACTGGGCGCCGACGACTACCTGCCCAAGCCATTCGACCTCGCCGAGTTGACCGCGCGCGTGCGCGCCCTCGGCCGCCGCACCGCCGCGCCACTGCCGCCGACGCTGGAAGCCGGCGACGTGGCGCTTGACCCGAGCCGCCGGGTGGCATTCCGGGCGCGGCAGCGCCTTGATCTCAGCCCGAAGGAGTTCGCACTGCTGGAGTGCCCGCTGGCGGCCGGGGACCAGGTGGTCTCCGCCGAGGAACTGCTGGAGCGGGTGTGGGACGAAGCAGCTGACCCGTTCACCCACCGCGGTCAAGACCACGATCCGCCGCCTCCGGATCAAGCTCGGCGACCCGCCCGTCATCGCCACCGTCCGCGAGGGCGGCTACCGGATCGGAGAACTGTGATGAACCTGATCCGCAAAGCGCTCGCGGCGATCCGCGCGCACTGGCGCTCGCTGCGGCTGCAGCTCGCCCTGCTATACGGCGGCGCATTCGTGGCACTGGGCGCCGCTCTGCTCGCCGTCTCGGGCTTGCTCGTCCGCAGTGCTTCTCAGAGCGTGACGGGTGGCAGCACGTCGCAGAACTTCTTCAGCGGCCGCCAGGTCAACATCGGTCCCGCCCTCGTTTTCCTTTCCGCGGTGCTCGTCGCGGTCACGCTGGGCTGGCTGATCGCCGGGCGGTCCCTGCGGCCGCTGCGCACAATCACCTCAGCCGCGCGGGACATCTCGGCCAGCAACCTGAGCCGACGACTGAGCATCACCGGCCGTGACGACGAGTTCACCGCGCTCGGCGAGACACTCGACGACCTGTTCGGCGGCTGGAGGCGTCGTTCAAGGCGCAGCGGCATTTCGTCGCCAACGCCTCGCATGAGCTGCGCACCCCGCTCACCGCGGAACGGACCCTGCTGCAGCTCGCGCTCGCCGATCCCGACGTCACCGTGGTGACGCTGCGATCCACGTGCCAGCAGGTTCGGGCGCTGGGCGATCAGCAGGAACGCCTCATCGACGCTCTGCTCACGCTGGCCAGCAGCGAGCGCGGGATCGAACAGTGGCAGCCGTCCGACCTCGCCGAGATCGCTGACAGGGCAATCATGGACTGCCATTGAGCGGCCGACCGGCGGAGCATCCGCATCGACACCGCGCTGACGCGGCCCCGGCCACCGGCGACTCGCAGCTGGCAGCCAGCCCGGTCGCGAACCTGACAGACAACGCCATCCGGCACAACGTCGACGGCGGCAGTGTGCAGGTCTCCACGGCGATGACCAAAGGACGAGCGACGCTGGCGATCGGCAACGCCGGAGCGGTCATCCCACCCGGTGAGGCGAACCGCCTTTCCAGCCGTTCCAGCGCCTCGGCACCGACCGAGTCGGCCACACCGGCGGGAACGGCCTAGGACTGGCCATCGTCGGCGCCATCGCCGACGCGCACGGCGCGACCCTGATAGCGCACGCCCGGGCTGAAGGCGGCCTCGACATCCGGGTGAGCTTCCCCCTCCCACCCGGAAACCCGCCCACAGCGGAACGTGACCCGTCAGCTAGCCGGTGAACCCGGAACCCGCCAGCTCACCTGAAAACCTAACGCCCAATCTGGACGGCTATTGTCTCGATCGCGGTCGAGACGGCGTGCGCGCAGCTCGGCGGCGATGCGCGCCTCGCGAATACTGAGGCGTGATCACTGAGCGTGAGCCACTCACCCCGGCAGCGGAGCGCGAGATCGCCGACTTTGTATGGTCGCCCGTTCGGTTTTTGATCATGAGGTGACCGAGCAGATTTGCCGCTTCTGTGTGTCTGGCTTGGTGGCGAGTCCGGTGCCACGCGTGCTGAGTAAATGCCGGGTTCAGTGGCTGTTATGGCCACGCAGGGTCCTCCCGCTGCCCCGCGTCTACGGGTGATTCCGGGCCGGCGATTGCCACTAGCTGGGTTCGGGACCGGGCAGCGGTCTTGCGGAGGAGGCTTTCGATGTGTTTCTCCACGGTGCGGGGGGAAATATGCAGCCGGGCGGCGGTCTCTTTGTTGGAGATGCCCTCGGCCACGAGCCGGAGCACGTCCGCCTCCCGGTCGGTGATGCCTAGTCTGGACCAGCGGCTCGGTTGGGGCTGTTCCAGCAGCCGGCGGCACCGCAGCGCCAGCGGCTCGATCCCGTGCTGGCCGAACGCGCCGGCCGCTGTCTCCAGCCATTGCCGCGGGCGGCCCCAGCCGTCTGCCAGCGCGGGCTCGGCGGCGCAGAGCCTGGCCAGGTCCGCCCAGACCGGATAGCTCCGCAGTTCACGATCGGCGGCGACAGCTAGTTCGGTGGCCTGATGCGGGTCCCCGGTGCGGCCGGCGAGGATCGCGTCAGCGTAGCCGAGGATTCCCCGGTTGACCCGGTTGACAGTCAGGCCAGTCCGCCGCGAATCGCCGATAGCGTCCGCCGCGTCGGCATCGCCGTTCGCGGCCAGCAGCAGCGGCCACATCGCACGGTAGGGGGCCGGGCCCTGCTGGGGCAGTGTGTCGAGAATGGCGACGCCGCGGCGAAAGCCCTCGAGAGCGCCCGCCCTGTCGTCGTCGAGCAGCGCCAGCATCCCGCGGGCGCCGGCCAGTGCGCTGCCTTCGATTTCCGGATCGCCGGGTTCGGCGGCATGGGCAAGCGCGAGAAAGTGATCCATGCCCACGCGGTCACGGCGCAACGCTTGGACCTCGGCCAGGAACAGCAGCCCGATCCCATTGGTCTTGGCCAGCCCAAGCCGGGTGCTGATGGCCACCGCAGACTGGGCGTGATGTTCGGCCTCGCCGAGCTCGTACCGGAACATAGCAACTGCGGTGAGTTGCAAGTCAATGACCGCGCCGGTGCTGGTAGCGCCCAGCTCATCGGCGATACGCCGAGCCTTGGAGAGGCGGTCGGCGCTGGCATTGTCAAACATGTCGATGGTGCCGAGTTGATGCAGTGCACGCAACCGCGACACGGCCAGCCCGGCCGCATCCGCGGTCGCGAGGGCCTGCTCGAAGGCGTCCCTGGCAGCGTCCAGATCCTTTCCCCGCAGGACCCGGCCGAGCAGTTCGAGTGCTTGGCAGCGAACCTGTGGACTGGCCTGTGGCGAGGCCAAGGCGCTCTCGGCGAGGGCGCGAGCCCGGTCGATGTCGTTGTCGGCGAATGCGACCTCGGCGTTGAGCACGGCTGTCTCGGCGGCGATGCCGTCTTGCGGGACGGCCGCGAGCAGGTCGCTGACGATTCCGAGTTGCTGTCTCGCGGCGGCCCACCGGGTTGCATCCACCGCCGCGTGGGACAGCTTCAGGTGCACTACCGCGCGGGCGGTGGCTGAGCCGGCACCTGGCGGCATCTGGGCGATGACGCGGTCGCCGACGAGCATCGCCTCGTCTACCCGGCCAGCTAGCGCCAGGCCATCGACAAGGAGCATTTCGGCTTCGGCGCGCTTCTCATGGTCACTGAGCAGCTCCACGGCGCGGCGCAGCGTATCGATGGAGGTGGCGAGCGCGCCCCGGTCCAGCGCAGAACGGCCAGACGCGAGCAGCAAGCCGCCGGCCTGGTCCTGGTCGTCGGCCAGCTCGGCTAGATTCGCGGCCAGATCACCCGCTTCCCCGGTTAGCCCAGGGTGAGCCGCCTTGAGGGCCGCGAGCGCCCGGGCGGCCAGGATGACACGGCGGGGCGGGAGTAGCTCGGCGGCCACGGCCTCCCTGGTCAGCATGTGCCGGAACCGGAAGGCATCGGCGTCGACGGCGAGCAGTTGCATTCCGACACCGTGTTCGAGCGCGCCAGCGACGAGGCCGGCATCCAGCCCGGTCGCGGCGGGCAACAGCCGCCAGTCGAACTGCCGCCCGAGCAGCGCGGCGGTACGCAGTACTAGACGGTCGTCATTACCGAGCGCGGCCAGCCGTGAGCGGACTCCATCGGCGAATGACCGTGGTACGCCGGGGGCAGCGAGCGACTCCTCGACTAGGAACGGAATCCCGTCGGCAGCACGCTGGACCCGGGCGATGACCTCTTCTGTGGCCGACGGCAGGCACGCGCGCACCATGGCGGCGACTTGCGCGGCGGTCAGCCGGTCGAGAGCCAGGTGCTGGGCGGCGCGACGACCGGTCACCCGGGCCACCAGCTCGGCTCCCGCCGAGGTTTCAGGTCGGCAGGTAGCTACGCAGAGCGCGGCCTCGGCGGACAGATTGTCGCTCAGGTACTCCACGACCGCGAGCGTGTCCGGGTCGGCCCAGTGCAGGTCTTCGAGCACCAAGAGCAGGCCGGCCGTTCCGGCGAAACGCCGCAGCAGTTGCAGCACCGCCTCGCCGCGCACCGGCGCCGCGTGATCAGCGCGACCATCACCACCATCAGAGCCGCCGATCGTGGGAATCACCGCCCGTAGCGCGGGCAGCCACGGCGTGAGGCCGGGGTCGTCGGGAAGCGCGCGCTCGCGCAGCGCTTGCAGCAGCGCCTCGGTCAGCGGCCGGTACGGGAGGCTGGCGCTGGTGGGTACGGCCCGGCCGGCAAGCACTGTCGCCCCGCTCGCCCGCGCTTCGGCGGCCAGTTCGCTAGCCAGCCGGGACTTGCCGATCCCCGCCTCGCCGGTGAGGAACATCACCGCGCCCGCGCCGCCCTGGGCTGCCGTGAGCGCGGACGACAGCCGCGTGGCCTCGGCATCGCGGCCGATGAGCACGGGACACAGCAGGTCCGTCACTAGATCATTATGCTTCGCGGCAAGTGCGGCCGCAGCGGCCGAACCGCGACAGCAACATTCCCGTGCCTCAGCAATGGAGGCCGTGCCACCGGGATGCGTGCACGGCTACGTGTTTCCACGCATACGTCGGCCTGCCCGCGGCCGTCCGCAATACATCCCCGCCCCGCCGAATGGGTAGCCGGATACGCGTTGCTACCGATGCGCCCTGTCAGCAGGCCAGCCGACGATAGGTCAAGGCCACAGGACCGGACAGGAAGCCACAGCCGCCGGAGCCGGTTCTGCCACAGACATGAAAGGGAATCGTCATGGGAACAGGCAAAGAACAAGCCGAGCTCTGGGGCCCGGGAGCGCGTGATTGGTCCGACTACAACGAGCCGATGTGCACGCCGTTCTATGAGGCGGTCCTGGACGCGACCGAAGTGGGTCCCGGCACCAGGCTGCTCGACGTCGGCTGCGGGGGCGGATTCGCGATGCTGCTCGCCGCCAGACGGGGTGCCGCGGTATCGGGAATCGACACGACCCCAGCGCTGCTCGATATCGTCCGCGAGCGCGTCCCCGGTGCCTCCCTCGCCATAGCAGACCTCGAAGACCCGCTGCCTTTCGACGCGGGCGAGTTCGATGTGGTCACGGCGTTCAACTCGGTGCAGTACGCGGCCGACCCGGTCGCTGCCCTCAAGAACATGAGCCACGTGACCAAGCCCGGCGGGCTCCTCAGCGTGGTGGTCTGGGGCCCGCCCGCACGATGCGAGAGCGGTGCGTTGTTCACCGAGCTGGGCCCGCTGCTGCCGCCTGCGCCGCCCAGCGCGCCAGGTGCGATCGCCTGGAGTGAAGATGGCCAGCTCGAGCGGCTCGCCGCGACGGCTGGCCTCACGCCACTGGCCGTCAAAGACGTGTCCAACCCGCTGATCTACCCAGACCTCGCCACGGCGGTCCGCACGCAGCTCAGCTCGGGCCCGGCCCGCGCTGCCATCCAGCATTCCGGGCTTCCGGCCGTCCGCGGTGCGCTGACCAGGGCATTCGCTGGCAGCCGCAAGCCAGATGGCAGCTACCGGCAGGAGAACGTGTTCCGGTACCTGGTGGCCAGGGCCTGACCCTGAGGTCGTCCTCGGCGCCCATCATCGCCGCGATCGTGCCGATTAGGCAGGGGAAGGCGGGGCAGGCAAGGTGAGGATGACCGCGGACGATCTGCTGACCGAGGCCCAGAGCGTGCTTCCGCATCGTCCCGCGCCGGTCGTCCAGGAACTCGACGGGGAGCTCGCAGCGGGCCGCCTCACCTGCTCAGGACGGCTGACCGACGCGAGGCGAGCAGTCTGACCTGCGGTGATGTTCTTGGAGATGCCCCGGGAACCAGCTCGCAGAGCACGGCGTGCAGCTTGCAGGCGACCTGGGTCCGGGTCCGGCCTAGGTCACGGTGGCGCTTGGACCAGACCCTGAGTACCGCCCGCACCTCACGCCTGGTGGGCGAGCGAGGCGCCGCGAGGGCGACGGACCGGGCGTCATTCCAGCGTATGTGCGCCGACGTGTGGCCTCGGGAAGCGACCGCGCCAGTGGTCCGTGAAGCATCCGTCGTTAGGCCCGCGCGGCCCAGGGCTCCCCGCCTACATCCGGGGCATCTCCCCCTGGACGCACCGGTCACGGCCCTGGGCCGCGCGGCGCGGGCGCCGCTACCCCGCCGGCAATCCAGCATTCATTGTGCCTCTGATGCCACGCGAAGACGTCCCTGTTGACTACAACGACCCGGCCTGCAGAGGAGTCAGGGCCGAGCCGTGGCGTGGTAGGTGTACAAATCGTGAGTCCCACTGGTCCTAACGGGGCCTGCTCGCGTCAGCACTGTCCCGAGTTCCGCGACACGCTCACATGCAGCTATCACCTGACTGCTCAGCGTGAGAAAATCCGTGGAGCGCGAGGCATAACCGCGAGCAAGCCGCTGCGCCCCGACTACCTGCGGCGGTCTGGAGGTGACCGGTGTCCGACGCCCCCGAGCGACCTGCACCGCCGGACGACACTGCGATCGGGCGGTTCTTGTCCGCTGTATACCAGGCGCTCGACCTTCCCGCGCCCGCCCGCCTCTGGCATCGCCTGGCATACCTGACGCTGCTGGAACGACGTGCGCAACTCGCCTGCGCCAGCATCGGCAGACTGATCGGCGACCCAGGCAGCGACGTTCTCGACTACGCCTCCGAGGGCGATCACCTCCTGCACCAGCTCGCGGAAGTGCCGGCGCGCCTCTACCGGCAGCGCCGCAGAGAACAGTGACTGCGGGCATGGAACGTTCGGGCAGCAAGCATCTAGCACGCAACTGAAGCCTTTGTACCGACCTCGATCGCTCGTGCTGAAGTTGCGGATAGCCGGGTGCGCGCCCGGCGCAGTCTCTGCTGCGGACACGCGGTCAGGGAGTGGGGCCGCGCCCGTCGGCGTCAGCTTCGGTGCTGGTCCTGGCGCCCGTCACGCTCCGGCCCGGCAGGTGTGACCTGGTCCGCGTCCGCCTCGTCCGTCGAAGGGGTGACCTCCGGCTTCCTGCGGTTGAGCACGATTGCGGCTACCGCCGTCGCGGCCGCGGTAAGCGCTGAGCTGACGGCCAGCTTGCGCCCGTGCCGGCGCTTTGGCTTTGCGGGATCGAGCTGCCGGGCTGCCGAGGACAGGAAGGCCGAGATCTTGGGCGCGACGCTGTCTTGCAGGATCTGCCCCGTACGGTCGACCTGCGGCGCGGCCCAGGAGCGGGTACTGCGCACACGCCGGCGCGCGGCTTCTGCGGCGCTGGCGGCAACCGGCTTGACATGAGCCGCGGCCGGCTTCAACTGAGCCGCCGCCTGGCGCGCGCGGTCCACTGCGCTGCTGGCCTCGTGGTTTCTGTTCATGCGGGACATTGAGACCTCCGGGGAGCGGTTCCGCCGGACCAACTTCCCCTGGCAGCCCCGCTCAACCATTTCAGAGCGGTGGAAAAAGCGCTGGCGTGCACCGCGCCCGACATCGCCGTGTCGAGGTAGCTGGCTAGGTTCCGAACACCAAAGCGATGGCCGTTCTATCGATAAAATCGAACTGTACGCCACGCAATTACCCAACTCCGAGCATGCGTTAGAGACAGCGGCGTGGCACGGCCGCTGGAGTCGGCGTTGGCGTTCGGCGCGGCAAAAGCCGGAACCTGTGGACCGCTGTCGGTTGTTCGGCTGGGCGCTACAGGCGGGCGAAGCCCGGCCGCGTCACCACCCTCGACATCCCGAGGCATCGCCGGGGCCCTTACTCCGCGCGCGGAGGCTAGGCCGCCGGGCGACCCACGCCCGCGCATAGCACTGGCCTGACCGGGTAGAGCCACGGCTGGAGGATGAGAAGCCATGTCGATCCCGGAAAATGGCCACATCAACATTGAACTGGACGAAGCCGCGCGGCACTTAGCGCAAGCGGCGCACGACGCCCAGGTCGCCTACGACTCCATCAGCCTCGGCGACCTCGACTGGGCGCACACCAACGCGATCATTGCCCGCGCCGAGGCCGATGCCGCCGAAAACGCGCTGCGCGCTGCGCTGAGCGCCCGCCAGGACTGCGCCGACGATCGGTGAATGCCGTTCGCCCTGTGACGGTCGGCGCCACCGAACGACGGACCGGAGGCCTGGGCGTTCCAGTCCGGGCAGCAAGACCGTAGGCCCCTGGCTGGCCTGTGTAGAGAATCGACGTTAGTCCTGTTCGTGACCGTGGTCGTCGCCGTCGCCGCCGCCGCCGCGTCGTCGCCGGGGTCGCCGATGCCGGGGTCGCCGCCGGTGTCGCCGTCGCCGCCGTCGCCGGGATAGCCCTCGTCGCTGCCGTCATCGCTCCCGTCGTCCCCGCCGTCGTCCTCGACTAGCCAATCCCACGCACCGGAAAGTCCTGGGAATACCACGCAATAACCCAGTCCGAAAGCACCTCCGAGGGCAGTGCCAATAGCTGCGCCAGCCCCCGCTCCAGCCGCTGCGCCAGCCCACGCTCCAGGCACTGCGCCAGCCCCCGCTCCAGCAACACCGCCAGCGACACCGCCAGCCCCTGCTCCGACTACTAGACCGGCACCTGCTCCTATTCCAGCGCCCGCACCGGCGAAAGCACCGATGCATCCCGCCCCGCCCTCAACGTCATAGGCGGATCTTGTGCCTGGATTAATCCCCAGCACAGGGAAGATTCCCGCTGGGTTAAACTTCAAATCGAGCAAATATTCGCCGAGCCATCTGAGTTCCTTGTGAGCAAATAGCCGTGAGGCACTTCTGCTCTCGTCATATGCGAACAGGCGACCTGAATGGGCTAGCACCGGCAAAGGATCACGGTTATCTATGCGAAGGACGGCGGTGATCGCCGAATCCGCATCTGTCGCGTTTTCGAGGGACCCCGCAGGCCACGTGATCCGACAGCGGCGCCGTTCTTTGGGCGCAACGAACTGAAGAAATTGCCGACGCACCTTGGATGGGACGTCTCCCGCAGTGATTATTAGCTCGCGGCCGTCACGGCGTCGCAGTCGGGCTGTGATCGTAACAGGGACGAAGCTTGTAGCCATACATACTCATCTCTGTCACATGCCTCATAGCTGGGCCATAAGGCCAGTCCGCACAGCGCAGCTCTTTCTAATTATGCCATAGACCCTTTCTGCCGGGAAGAGCATACGAAATAGGCGTTTAAGTGTGCCTGGCCCTACTATCTGTGGGTTGCTGATCGCCTTACTGATGACGGCGGCGGTCTGGTCGGGATCCAGTCGAGAAACCCAGCGGCCGCGCCTTACCTTTGTAGGAGCGCCGTACTCGGTGACGCGGCGCCAGCAGCCATCCCGGCCGCGGCCGGTGAGTTCCAGCTTGATCCGGTCGACGCGCCTCGCGCGCTATCCCGTACTCCTGCATGAGAGTCGACTCGCTCAGGATCGGCCGCCACGGCGCCAGCTCGCCCCACTCGACACGAGCGCGCAGTATCGCCGCCACTTGTAGAGAAACCGGCTCGGGTGCCGTTGTCGTCGCCCTCATGCACGGCGAGTCCGACGGCTGCTCGCCGCCGAAGAACCAGCCGCTGACGGCGGCGCCGTCCTCACCGCCACCTCGCCACCGCCGCTACCTGCAGGCTCGCCGCGACCCGGCGAGCGCTCACAGATACGATCCCCGTTAGCCCCCGAAGGTGAGCCCAGCAAGGCGAGCACGACCCCAGCGAGCCGAGAATCTAAAAGAGGCTTAACCTATGCATCGATGCAACAACAGCGGTCCCGTTCTTAACGTGAGTCACATCAGCTTCTCGCTGTGTGCTGGCGAGTGAGCAACGAAGACGCGGGTGGCAGGCATGGCTTCCAGCAGCTGATGCTTGCTCACAGGCATGTTGAAGAGCGGATGCCTCTGATCACGCAAATGCAAGTCAATGGTCAGGCCTTCGCAGAAGGATAGAATCCGTTGGTTCGCCCCGACGGATCACCGTTCTCATGAATTGATCTTCGAGCTTCGCCAGCTTGTGCTGGACTCGCCTTCCGACTCGTGTCGCCGCTTATTGTCAAGCGCCAGCCGACTTGCGTTGGCCTATGAGAGCCCTGGTGTCGTCCGTACTGAGGGTCCGGATCGACTTCTCCTCCGTAAAGTATGCTGAGCCAGGCGCGGTCCGCTAGGTGGCTTGAAGCGCGAGCGCGTGTTTGTCGGTCGGCCATATGGTCCAGCCTCGCGGAGAGCGCCGCCGATAGCTTGCTCGCGCAGTGTCTGCAGAAGTAAAGCGCGCCGTCTCCATGCGCACGGTAAGCCGCCCGGACCGAAGGTCCGCACCGATCACATGTGTTTTTCATTTCCCTGTGTCCCGTCGCGTGTTTGCGTGATGGCTTTTAGTCGCCTGCCAGGCCCGGGCGGTCATCGTTACCCGCGCGGTGGCGCGGCGCATTCCGAGGACCCGCCGCGATTTGCCGTCGGTGCCTTCCTGCGGCTAGGCGGCGACCTGGCGCGCCCAGCGCATCCGCTCGGCGGCCACGTCGGGGTGGTTGCCGAACTCTTGAGCCATCCGGCCTACGCAGCCACCGATGCCGAACTGCTGCACGGCACGAGTGATTGCCTCGGCCACCATGTCGGCCGTTGGGGTGTCCGATGGCTGCAGCGCGGAGGCGAACAGCGCCTCGCACTGCGCATCGCTGAGGTTCAGCTGTGTGATATTGCGTTGCGTCATAGCAGACATCGCGGATCATCTCGTCTCTTGTTTACTGGCTCGGCCTGTCATCGCAAGGGGCCGGGCTTGAGGTCTGACTAGGCGGGCATGGCCGCATGCCGCATGTCAGGCAGCATCCCGCGGAGCTGCCTGCGGGAGCTGATGCTGAGCTTCGCGAACACCTTGTGCAGATGCCACTCGACCGTGCGCAGGCTGAGGTACATCTGGACGCCGATCTCGGAGTTCGTATGGCCGTCGCGAGCAAGCCGCGCGATCTGGGCCTCCTGCGGCGTGAGCTCGCGCGCCGTGTCAACGGTCCGCTTGCGCACGGTTTCCCCGGTGGCCAGCAGCTCGCGCTTGGCGCGCTCGGCGAACCCGACAGTGCCGGTCGCGGCCAGCATCTGGTAGGCGGCCCGGAGCTGCTCGCGTGCGTCCACGCGGCGGTGCTCGCGCCGCAGCCATTCCCCGTAGAGCAGATGCGCGCGGGCCAGCTCCGCACGGACCCGGGTGCGGCCGAGTCGCTCGAGCGCCTCGCGGTACAGGCGCTCGGCGGACTCGCCGTCACTCAGCAGCGCACGCGATCGTGCCTCGATCCCTAGCGCCCAGTCGGTGCCGCTGGCGCCAGTGGCCTTCGAGAGGCGCCGGAGGGCGCCGGCCGCGCGCTCGGGGCAGCCGCTCCGGGCGGCTGCTTCGATCAGCTCGACCATCGACCAGGTGGCCAGTCCCAGCTCATCTGGGTATTCGCTGCCCTGTTCGGCTGCGGCGAGCGCCTCGCCGTAGCGGCCGAGGCCATTGCTTAGAACCGCGGCAGCCCAGTGAGTGAGGGCGGGCCGCCGTCCTTCTCCGCACGCCAGCACGGGCGGCGACGTGGATGGGTTCATGGGAGTGTCCCCTCTTGATGCTGCGCGTGTGTCCGTTGTCAGTTGCCGAAGGTGCCGGCCGGGGGTCGCGTTGATGTCGCTCTCCCTGAACACGAGCCTGTCTGGGACCTGGTCACCAGCCAATGAGGAAGCCCTCAGTTCCGGGCTCAGGCTCTCCCGGATGCGGCATCGGGCTAACCCGACCGGTCGCTTACGAGACCGTGGGGTCCGCCCGATTGCGGATGGATCGGGCGGCCGCCAGGATGCGGTATGTGACGAGCCGGATCCTGATTGTCGATGACAGCCCGCACTTCCGGGCTGCGGCGGCCGTATTGCTCGCCGCGCGCGGCTTCGACGTGCTCGAGTCGGCTGCGGACGGGGTGCAGGCGCTGGCTGCTGTGACCGGCAAGTGCCCGGACGGGATACTCCTGGACATCAACCTGCCGGGATCGGACGGTTTTGCGGTAGCGGCGCGGCTGGCGGCTGCCTGCTCCGGGGCCAGGATCGTGCTGACGTCTGCCGAGGTCGACCAGGTGCCTGCCCCGGTGCTGAGGGCCTGCGCCGCGATCGCCTTCGTCCCCAAGCAGGACCTGGCCGTCGCAGATCTCAGCATGTTCTTCTCGGGCTAGCTGGCAACCGGCTGGCCGGGCCTGCTGGCCGGCAAGTGCTCAGGCCCGCAGGTAAGTGAGCACAGCGAGGACCCGGCGATGCTGATCGGGCAACTGATGCAGGCCGAGCTTGTCGAAGATGCCCGTCACGTGCCGCTCCACGGCGGCCACGGTGACCGCCAGCTCGCGGGCAATGCCGGCATTCGAACGGCCTTCGGCGATCAGTGCCAGTACCTGGCGCTCGCGCGGGGTAAGTTCGTCGATGGGGCTGGCTTCCCGCTTGCGGCCCACCAGACGCGCGACCACATCAGGATCGAGCGCTGACCCGCCGCCGGCGACCCGGCGCACGGCATCGGTGAAAGCAGCGAGGTCGCCGACTTTCTCCTTCAGCATGTAGCCGACGCCCTGAGCGCCCTCAGCAACGAGGTCGAAAACGTAACTGTCCTCGAGGTACTGGGACAGGACCAGCACGCCAACGCCTGGACTGGCCGCGCGGATCTCGAGTGCCGCCTGAAGCCCGTCGTCGGCGTTATCCGGCGGCATCTGGATGTCGGCAACGACAACGTCTGGCCCGTATGCGCTGGCCATCCCGACGAGGTCGCGCGCGTTTGCCGCGGTGGCGACCACGTCGAACCCGGCGTCATGGAGGACGTGCACGATCCCTTCCCGGACGAAGGGCTGGTCCTCGCCGACGATGACGCGAATCTGCCGTTGCGGACTCACGTCACCAAGGTAGCCTCGTCCGCCGGGCCGAGCCGGTAGCGGGATCCATACGTGCAGCATGGTGCCGCCCGCGGCTGGGCTGATGGCTAGGGACGAGGGTTGCGCAGGTAAGAAGTCCGTACGTATCCTGATCAATCGGAACGCGGATAACGCGGCGGACCGGCGGCGGTTCCTGAAGAACGCCCGCTAGGCGGTGGTCAAGGTGGTGATCACCAAGTCGGACATGCACGGCCTGTGGCGGGCGACGCTCCGGCTCGTCTAGCCCGCGGCGGTATGCTGGGTGAAAGCGCCTGGGGGAGGTGCACAATGAGCCCGCGAGCACCGGACTTCGCTGAGCTTGGGTTCCAGCTCGGCGACCACATTTGCGCCTTCTATAACGGCGGCGGCAATTCCCCGGACGACATCATCGTCGACTACGTCTGCAAGGGTTTGCAGGCGGGGAACAAATGCGTATGCATGATCGACTCGGCGTCGTCGGTGCGAGAGCGGATTCCTGGCGAGCTCGTGTCGCGAGACGGCATTCTGCAATTCCTCACGGAGGACGAGGGATACCTGCCTGATGGACGCTTCTCTAAGGATACGTTCATCCGCAGTCTGGAGGCGATGGTCCAAGGAGTGCTCTCTGACGGGTACGAGCGCTTCTGGCTGATCGGCGATGGGAGTGTCATCGCGCGGAATGCGGTCGACATGAAGTCGTGGTTCGCCGCCGAATCGGAAGTGAATGAGCTCGCGCCGCGGTACCCGCAGTACCTTATGTGCCTGTATGACCTTGACCTGTTCGGTGGTGAAACGGTCATGTACGTGCTCAAGACTCATCCACGGATCTTCGTCAACGGGATGATTATCGCGAATCCTTACTACATCCCGCTACGCCAGTTCCCCGGCAGCCTATGACGCCAGCGGCGCGCCGCGTCGCGGGCACGAGTGACGCGGAACTGGCCGTCGACGCGAGGTTGCCGGCGGTCAATGCGGTCTTCACCTTGTCGCTGATCTTGACCCAGGCGTCTTCGGCCAGCCAGGTCATGCGCCTCGTCACCACCGCGGTCCCGTCGATCGCGCACTGCCAGCAGGCGCTGGCCTGGCATCCGAGCAGGTCGGGAGACTACTACGAGCGCGCCCCGGACAACGTTAGCGATGCGCTGGCCCGGCTCACACTGCCCGGTCGGCTTGAGATTGGCGGCCTTTCCTCGTGGTGGGCGTTCCCGCTTACGTCCCCCCTAGGGCACGAGCCGATCTTCCTGGTGATCGCTGGCAGCGAGCCTCCGTCGGACGAGGAGACCTTCTTGCTCTCGGTGCTCGCGCAACTGTGCGGCACCGTGATCGCCAAGCTAGAGCTGATCGCGGCCGAGCAAGCGAATACCCAGCGGGTTGCCGCTCTGAACGCCGAGCTTGAGTCAACGGTCTCGACACTTACGAGGATCATGGAGATCCACGGCCGGCTGAACGAGATCGTTGCTAACGCTGGGGAGATGGGCATCGCCGAGACCCTGCACCGGCTCACGACGTTCCCGGTTGTCATCCAGGATGCGCATGGCAATACCCGCGCCACCGCCGGTGATGTGCCGGGTGACCATGTCGCCAAGGAGCAGCCCGAGCAGCGGCAAGAAATCATCCGCCGGCTGCGGATTGCGCATCGCGCGGTCTACCACCGCAATGCCTGGCTGGTCCTGGCCAACCCGCGCGCCGACGTCCTTGGCATCATCGCGCTCGTTGACCCTCCGCGGACCGCCAGCGGCATTGATCGCACTGCGCTTGAGTACGCCGCGACCGTGCTGAGCTTGGAACTTGCCCGTCTGCAGAGCGTCGCCGAGGCGGAGTTGCGCAGCCAGGCGACCCGCGAGCGTGATATCGCACGGGCACGGGCGGCGGAACTCGCCGCGAGCGAGGCACGCCAGCGCGCGATCCTCCAAGCCGCTCACGACGCCGTCATCAGCATCGACCGGCGTGGACGCGTGAGCTACGTCAACAGCGCGTTCCAGCACATCTTCGGGTACCGGGCCGGCGAGGTCACCGGCCGGGAACTCGCGGAGCTGGTTGTGCCACCCTCGCTGCGCGAGGCACACCGGCAAGGTTTCGCCCGCTACCTGGCAACTGGCCAGCCGCGCATCCTCGACCAGCGGATCGAGATAACGGCGATGCGCGCTGACGGGAGCGAGTTCCCGGCCGAGCTAACGGTCACCCACACCGGGCTGCCGGGAACGCCGGCGTTTACCGGCTACGTCCGCGACATCACCGAACGCCAGCGGGCCGAGCAACAGCTGATGGCATCGCGTGCACGCCTGGTCACCGCCTCCGACAGCGCGCGCCAGCGCATCACCCGCGACCTGCACGACGGCGCCCAGCAGCGGCTAGTCACCTCCATCATCAATCTTCAGCTTGCCGAGCAGAAATGGGAATCCGCGCCGCAGCGCGCCAAGGAGCTGCTCGGCGTCGCCCTACGCGACGCCAGGCTCGGGATCGAAGATCTGCGCGAGATCGTCGCGGGCATCCACCCCGCCATCCTCACCCGGCGGGGCGTCGCCGCCGCCATCCACGCCCTCGCCGCCCGGCTCCCGATCCCCGTCCGGCTCGACGTGCCTGACGGGAGGCTGCCCGACGCGATCGAGGAGAGCGTGTACTTCTTCTGCTGCGAAGCGCTCACCAACGTGGTCAAGCACGCCCGCGCGACGTCCGCGTGGGTGCGAGTGGAACTCAACGATGACCGGTGCGTCATCGAGGTGGGCGACGACGGGGTCGGCGGAGCCCAGCCGCGGTCGGAGACCGGCGGGCTGAACGGCCTGCGCGACCGCATCGGCGCACTCAACGGGACAGTGGATATCACGAGCCCGGCCGCGGGCGGGACAGTGCTCAAGGCCTGCATCCCGCTCCCCCAAGCCGGCCACCCCTGACTGAACCTGTCCAGCCTGGCCCCTAACCCAATACACCCCGGCTGCTGAACCTGTCCAGCCTGGCGACCGGCCAGGGGGCACCGCGGCCCGGTTCACCCGCCCGGATCCGTGGTCACCAGCACAAGCCCACTCACAAGAGCACTCCTCAGCGTCAACGGCGTCTAGCCCGGCGCCACTACACTTCAGCGAAGTTGACACTGGCAAAATTAAAGCCTACGGTTGCTTTTATGAAGCGCTACGGCCAAGTGTGCGCCATCGCCAGAGCCCTGGACATCATCGGCGAACGATGGAGCCTCCTGCTCGTCCGGGAGCTGACGCTGGGCCCGCGCCGTTACCGCGACCTCGCCACCGGCCTGCCCGGCATCCCCACCAACGTCCTGGCCGCGCGCCTGAAAGACCTGCAAGCCGCCGGCGTCATCACGCGCCGCACCCTCCCCGCACCCACCGATGTGACCGTCTACGAGCTCACCAGCGCCGGCCAGGCGCTGCAGCCCGCGCTCAGCGAGCTGCTGGACTGGGGCCAGCGCTACGCACCCCAACCCACCGAAGACGACGAAATCCAGCCCGGCTGGGCACTGCTCAACGCGGCCGGCCTGCCGACTGCGCTGCGCGCCGGGCAGACCTGCGAGCTGCGGGCCGGACCAGAGTTCTTCTACCTCAGCTCCGACGCCGGCAAGCTCACCGTCCGCCGCGGCCCGGCACCCGACGGCGACGCGGTGATCACCATGTCCGCCGACACCCTCTACCGCCTCATCTCGGGCCAGATAACCGTGACCGACGCCGTCGGGCACAGCACCATCGGCGGCGACACCGAGATCGCCCGCCGCGCCCTGGAGCCGCTGGCCGCAGCAGCGCTCACCAGGCCAGGGGGAGACACGGGCGCGATCCCGGCGCGTGTACCGGAGGCTGAATCCCAGGAACGACCGTTCCCGTTGCCCACCGAGAGAGGAACTCGGCATGACTAGCCCGACGATTGTCCTCGTTCACGGCGCGTTTTCGGACGCGTCAAGCTGGCGGCTCGTGTTTGACCAGCTCCGCAACGACGGCCACACCGTTCTCGCGCCGCCCAACCCCCTGCGCGGGGTCGAGTACGACAGTTCCTACCTGGCGTCGCTTGTCGACCAGCTCGATGGCCCCGTGGTGCTCGCGGGCCATTCCTACGGCGGTGTCGTGATCACCGTCGCCGGCAGCTCGGACAAGGTCGCCGGGCTCGTATACGTCGCCGGCGTGGCGCCCGACAAGGGCGAGACCGTCACCGACCTCCAAGGACGCTTCCCGCCGCTCGCGATGGGCACGGTGTTGCGCCCGGCGTCGCTGCCCGACGGCAGCACGGAGATCTCGATCGATCCCGCGCGCTTCCACGACGTCTTCTGCGCCGACGTTCCGGCCGGCGACGCGGCATATATGGCCATCTCGCAGCGCCCGGTCTCGGCCACGGCCTTCGACCATCCCGCCAAAAGCGCCGCTTGGCGCGCGAAGCCATCCTGGGCAGTGTTCGGCAGTGCCGACCTGCCCGTCGCTCCCGAACAGCACCGCTTCTCCTACGACCGCGCCGGCTCCACGGTGACCGAGGTCAAAGGCGCGTCCCACTTCGTCCTGATGTCGCAGCCGGGCATCGTCGCGGGGGTCATCCGCGAGGCAGTCACGGCCTGCGCGGCGAATGCACTGGCATGAAAAACCTCGCCGTCTTGAACCCGGCTGCCAGAAGCCGGGGTCAAGACGCGGGCCAGCGGCGCACGAGCGGCATCCGCGGCGCAGCGCAACTGCCCCGGTGGCTGCCCGATGAGGCCCCACCCGACCTAGCCCGGGCGGTCCTCGCCTAGCTCCCAGCGCTAGTCCGGGTGGCCTGGCGCCCGATCTGGCGGGCCCGCTGCGCCGGCCGCGACGCTGGGAGCCGCTGGTCAGTGCGAGCTGACTCTCATCTACATCGAACCAACACGCATTGAGGAGAGACCGTCATGTCTGAAACACGATCTAAAATCACTCAGGTGGCCGCGCCGGGTGGTGTGGCCGCCGGCCGGCGCTCGGGGCTGGCGCTGCTGGTGCTGGCGACCGCGCAGCTGATGGTGGTGCTGGACGCGACGATCGTCAACGTGGCGCTGCCGCATATCCAGCGGGCGCTGGGGTTTTCCGGGTCGGGCCTGGAGTGGGTGGTCAACGCTTACGCGCTGACCTTCGGCGGGCTGCTGCTGCTCGGCGGCCGGACCGGGGACCTGCTCGGCCGTCGCAAGATGTTCATCGCCGGGCTGCTGCTGTTCTCCGCCGCCTCGCTGGCCGGCGGGTTCGCCAACTCCCAGGCTTTCCTGCTCATCGCCCGGGCGGTGCAGGGCGTCGGCGGGGCGCTGGTCGCCCCGGCCGCGCTGTCGCTGATCACTACCACCTTCCCCGAGGGCAAGCCGCGGACCCGGGCGCTGGGCGTGTACGCCGCGATGAGCATCGCCGGCGGCGCGATCGGCCTGATCGGCGGCGGGCTGCTAACCACCTACGCCTCGTGGCGGTGGGTGCTGTTCGTCAACGTGCCGATCGGCGCCGCGGCCGCGCTGATCGCGCCGCGGGTGCTGGCCGAGTCACCGCGCCGCCACGGCCGGTTCGACCTGCCCGGCGCGATCACCGGCACCGGCGGGATCGCCGCCCTGGTCTACGGCCTGGTCACCGCCGCCACCAGCCCGGACGGCATCTCCCACTGGGGTGACGGCAAGGTCATCGCGTCGCTCGCCGCCGCCGCGGTGCTGCTCGCCGCGTTCGCGGTGATCGAGACCCGCAGCCCGGAGGCCCTGCTGCCCCTGCGGCTGCTGCGCGACCGCACCCGCACCGGCGCCTACCTGAGCTACGGCGGGGTGGGCATCTTCATCTTCGGCATGTTCTTCTTCCTCACCGTGTTCATGCAGGCCGTCTGGGGATACTCCGCCCTCAAGACCGGCGTCGCCTACCTCCCGTTCACCGCCGCCCTCCTGGTCGCCGCCGGCGCGGTCACCCAGCTCGTGCCCCGCATCGGCGCCCGCCCGCTGCTGATCACCGGCTCCGCGGCCGCCGCCGGCGGCCTGTACTGGCTGTCGCGGATCAGCGAGCACGACACCTACACCAGCGGGGTCCTCGGCCCGACCATGCTCATCGGCTCCGGCGCCGCCCTGCTATTCGTCACCCTGTCCCTGGTCGCGCTGAACCGCGTCGCCGAAGCCGACTCCGGGGTCGCCTCCAGCCTGCTCAACACCGGCCAGCAACTCGGCGGCTCCATCGGCCTGGCACTGCTCGGCACCGTCGCCTGGACCGTCGTCGCCCACAGCATCCACACCCAGGCGGCCGCCGCCGCGAAGGCCGGGCACCCGGTGCACCCCGGCGGGCCGCTAGCCGCCGCGATCTACAACCACGCCCTCGCCACCGGATTCGCCCGCGGATTCCTCGTCGCCGCCGGGATCGCCCTGCTCACCCTCATCATCAACATCGCCGTGATCCGGGTCCGCCGCGCCGACCTCGCCGGCGCCCAGCAACCAGCACCCGCCGAGTCGGGCGAGTCGGCCGAGCCCGCCGAGCTGGCATAACCACGGTGACCGCAAAAGAACTCAAACGATTAGGAGAGACACCGATGACAACTCCCGCATCGACGAGGGCGGGCGCGCGACGGCACAGCCGCGCCGCCCCGACCATGGATAACGCTGGGACTGCCGTCCCTGGCGCAACTGCCACCCAAATAAGCCGTACGTCATAGTTAACCGCGGGTCTGAGGAGGGATCATGAATGCGAATTGGACGAGCGATGACGTGCCCGGCCAGCGGGGACGGCTGGCGGTCGTCACCGGCGCGAACACCGGCCTGGGGTTCGAGACCGCCCAGGTCCTCGCCGCGCGCGGTGCGTCGGTGGTGCTGGCAGTGCGGGACATCGAGAAGGGCAAGCGCGCCGCCGCCCGCATCGCCGGCACCGCCCCCGGCGCGGACGTCATGGTCCAGCGCCTCGACCTGACGTCGCTGGATTCCGTCCGCGCCGCCGCAGGCGAGCTGCGGGCCCAGCACCCGCGGATCGACTTGCTCGTCAACAACGCCGGGGTGATGTTCCCGCCCAAGCGGACCACCCGTGACGGGTTCGAGCTGCAGCTCGGAACCAACCACCTCGGGCACTTCGCCCTCACCGGGCTCCTGCTCGAGCAGATGCTGCCGGTGCCAGGCTCCCGCGTGGTGACGGTCAGCAGCCTCGCGCACCGCATCCGGGCCCGGATCAACTTCGACGACCTGCAGTCGGAGCGGTCCTACAGCCGGGTGGCCGCCTACAGCCAGTCCAAGCTGGCGAACCTGATGTTCACCTACGAGCTGCAACGCCGGCTGTCCGGCGCGGGCACCACCATCGCGGTCGCCGCCCACCCGGGCGGCGCCGCCACCGAGCTGGCCCGCTACACGCCCGCGATCGCCGCGTCCTTCAACGCGCTGGTAAGCCAGAACGCGGCGATGGGCGCACTGCCCGTCCTGCGCGCCGCGACCGACCCCGGCGTGGCCGGTGGCCAGTACTACGGCCCGCGCAGACTCTTCGGGACCAGGGGCTACCCGAAGCTGGCCCACTCCAGCGGGCAATCCCACGAGACCGCCGTCCAGCGCCGCCTGTGGACAGTCTCGGAAGAGCTGACCGGGGTCACGTTCCCCGTCTGACCCGGCCCGGCCGACGACAGGCGGCATCGTGGTGGCACAACTACCAATGCCTGGGCCGTTCTTCGTCCGGGAATGAGCCCTACGCCAGCCGAACCGATTGGCGGGCGACGAGCTCCGAGGCAATCCACTCGTGAGGAGGACAGCCATGATCCTTGCAACAACGACCGTCGAGAACGTCGACCGATTCCTGGGCGTGTTCGGCATGAAGGTCGCCGACAAGCGGGCCCTGTACGGTTCCAAGGGTGCGACGGTGTTCCGCGATCCCACCGAGGAGAACCGCGTCTGGGGGCTGTTCGACATGGACGAGGCGGGGTTCGCGAAGTTCGTCTCCGACCCCGAGGTCCCGGAGTTTCTCAAAGAAGCCGGAGCCCTCAGCAAGCCCGAGGCCGCGTAGCAGCTCGGCTACTACCGGGCGTGACGCGGTGCCCCAAGACCACCAATCAACCGTTTCGCGCGAGTCGGCGTCATCGCCGATTGCCGGGCGGCCTGCATCCAGGACCGAACCTCGGTCGGCTGCCCGAAGAGCTCTCGCAGCTCATCGATCTAAAGACGGCTTAGCGCGCCTATCGATGTGCGGTGCGATCACCCAGCGAACAGTTTCGCCGGGTACTCCGGCGTGTTGGCAGAGCGGGCCGCGGTGATACTCAAACGTGTGTCCCGGCGAGCTGGCCGGAGGCAAACCACGCGAGCCACGCTCAGACAGCTCACAACGGCAGCGCGGGGGTGAAAACGTTGAAAAGCTCTCTATATGAACGACTCGGCGGAACCGGCGGGATCAAGGCGGTAGCGCAGGCCTTCGAGCAGCGAGCCGGCAAAGACGACCGCATCAGCCAGAAGTTCGCCCGGACCAACTTCGAGCGGCTGACAAAAGAGTTCGTCGACCAGCTATGTCAGGACAGCGGCGGACCATGCAGCTACACGGGCCTCAGCATGAAGCAGTCGCACACGAACATGGGTGTCACCAGCGGCGAGTTCGACGCCTTCGTAGAGGACTTCGTCGCAACCCTCACTGACTTCAACGTCGGCAAAGCCGAGCAGGACGAGCTCCTGAGTGACCTGGCACCGATGCGTGAGGACATCGTCGAAGTAGATTCACCAGATACCGGAACCCCGCTTCCAGCCGCCTTCACGCCAGCACCGCCGCTATGAGGTAAGGCAGCCCACGGAGGAATGTCGCCAGGCCGGACAGCCGTCTTGCAGACTGGGCGGCTTCTCCGGCCTGGCCGTCTGTGCCGAGCGCGCAAACCCTCTGTTTCAACCCGAGCGAAGGAGGCAGCGATGAGCACGATCACTACTCGCGACGGCACCGAGATCTACTAAAGGACTGGGGAACTGGCCCGGTCGTGACGTTCTCGCACGGCTGGCCGCTGTCCGCCGACGCTTGGGACGGCCAGATGCTGTTTCTGGCACAGAACGGCTTTCGCGTCGTCGCGCACGACCGGCGTGGCCACGGCCGGTCCAGCCAGGCTTCATCGGGGAACGACATGGACGGCTACGCCGACGACCTGGCCGCCGTGATCGACGCGCTCGATCTGACGGATGCCACGCTGGTAGGCCATTCCACCGGCGGCGGGGAGGTCGCCCGTTACATCGGCCGCCACGGCACGCTCCGGGTCGCCAAGGCGGTCCTGGTCTCCGCGGTGCCGCCGCTGGTGCTGAAGACCCCGGCGAACCCGGAGGGCACTCCGCTGGAGGTGCTCGACGGCCTGCGCGCGGGCGTGTTCAAGGACCGGTCGCAGTTCTACAAGGACTTTGCGATCCCGTTCTACGGCGCGAACAGGCCGGGTGCCAAGGTGTCGCAGGGCGCGCTGGATCAGTTCTGGCTGTGGAGCATGCAGGCCGGCCTCAAGAATTCTTACGACAGCATCAAGGCGTTCTCCGAGACCGATTTCACCGAGGATCTCGGGAAGTTCGACGTCCCGACACTGGTCCTGCATGGCGAGGACGACCAGGTCGTTCCCGTCCATGACTCGGCCAGGAAGTCGGCCCGGCTCATCAAGGGCGCGCAGGAGATCTACTACCCAGGTGCGCCGCACGGCCTGACCACCACCCATCAGGACCAGTTCAACGCCGACCTGCTCACCTTCCTCCGGAACTAGCCATGACCGGCACACCGCGCTGTGCAGGAAAGGAGAGAGCAATGAAGCTGGTAGTCATCGGCGGTACCGGCCGAATCGGCTCACAGGTGGTCCAGAAGCTCAAGGCAGCCGGACACGAAGCCATCGCCGCGGCACCGGAAACCGGCGTCGACCTGCTCACCGGTAAGGGCTTGGACCAGGCGCTGGAGGGCGCCGACGTAGTGATCAACGTCGCCAACTCGCCCACATTCGATGAGAAGTCCCTGGACTTCTTCCGCACCTCGACGACCAACCTGCTCGCCGCGGGAGAGCGCGCCGGTGTCCGGCACCAGGTGATCCTTTCCATCGTTCACGTGGATCAGGTGCCCGAACTGGTCTACTACCGGGCCAAGACGCTGCAGGAGAACCTGCTCCGCCACGGGCCGACGCCGTACTCCATCGTGCGGGCTACCCAGTTCTTCGAGTTCATGGAGCCCACCACCTCCGAGGCATCCGACCCAAACACCGTCCGGCTGCCCGACACCCCCATCCAGCCGATCGCCAGCGCGGACGTCGCCGACGCGGTGTTCCAGATCGCCACCGGCCCGCCGCTGAACGGGACCTTCAACATCGCTGGCCCAGACGTCTACCACCTGGACGAGCTCGCAAGGATCACACTGGCCGCGCACCATGACAACCGGACCGTGATCACCGACGACCAAGCCGGCGTGTTCGCGGGCGTCCCCGGCGACGTGCTGACCGCGGGACTGGAGGCGCAGCTAGCGCCCACGCACTACCGGGAATGGCTCCAGATGGCCCGCTAAAGCAGGGCGCGTAGCGTGGACTGAAGGAGCCAGACGAGGCCAGCAACGTCAGGCGGGCCAGCAACGAGTGCGAGGAAGCGCTCCTGCGGGTCGTCGGCATGCTCCGCGATCCCTACCTGCCCTGGCGGCCAGGACTGGATAGAGGAGATGCCTGATGAAGGCGATCGTGGTGACGGACCAGGCTGCGGGAACGGCTGGGATGACGCTGGCGGAGCGGCCCGAGCCGCCGGCGGCGATCAACGACGTCATCGTTCAGGTTCATGCGTCGGGATTCGTCCCAACCGAGCTGACGTGGCCCTCGACCTGGACCGATCGCGCCGGCCGTGACCGGACACCGTCGATCCCCGGGCACGAGCTGGCCGGAGTGGTCACCGCCCTCGGCTACGGCACGACCGGGCTGTCGGCGGGACAGCGGGTCTTCGGCCTCACCGACTGGCATCGCGACGGCACCCTGGCGGAGTACGTGGCCGTCGAGGCACGCAACCTCGCGCCGCTGCCGGGCGACGTCGACTTCACGGTGGGCGCGAGCCTGCCGATCTCGGGCCTGACCGCGTGGCAGGGGCTGTTCGAGCACGGCCGCCTTCGGGCGGGGCACAGTGTGCTCGTGCACGGCGCGGCCGGGCGCAGTCGGGACAATGGTGACGCAGCTCGCACGTGAGTTCGGCGCGTACGTTATCGGCACCGGGCGCGCCGCCGACCATCAGAAGGCGCTCGACTTCGGCGCGCAGGAGTTCGTCGACCTTGACAACGACGCGCTCGAAGACGTCGGCGAAGTCGACCTGGTGTTCGATGTCCTCGGCGGCGACATCCAGAAGCGGTCCGCAGGCGTGATCCGGGCCGGGGGAACGCTGGTGTCCGTCGTCGGCCCGGCCGGGGCGCGTCCCGCCGACGGCCGGGCGGTCGACTTTGTTGTCGAGTCCGATCGTGGCCAGCTGGGTGAGATCGTGCAGCGGGTGCGGGACGGACGGCTGCGGACCAACATCGGCAACGTCGCGTCCCTCGACGACGCCGTTGCGGCGCTCAGCTCGACCGATCGACGCAAGGGGAAGACAATCATCAGCGTTCGCCCATAAGAACTCGGGGACAGCGACCGATCCTGCCCTCCTCGTGGATCAGCGCCAGTCACGTGGCGAGGCCTGGCCTGCTCGACGCCGCCGCGATCGGCCGACCGTGGTGACCGAACCGGAACGGTGATTATCGCCGGGTGCCGGAACGGGCCGGCACGTGCACAACTGGCGGTGAGCGGAGCCAGCAGAAACCCGATGCAACAGACACGGGTGGCCCGCAGGTCACCGGTGCCAGCCGGAGAGGAGCTATGCCGTGGACTACAGGCTTGAGGTCGTGAGGATACCGGTCTGATGTGGACCGGGCCAACGATTTCTACCACGGGCTAGGGTGGCGACTGGACTTCGACGTCCGCGCCGAGGATGGCACGCGGTCAGTGCAGGTGACCCCGCCCGGGTCGGCGTGCTCGATCTACTTCAGTACCGGGATCCCGCCCGGCCAGGACCTGGTGGTCGACGACATCGACGCGGCCCGGGCCGAGCTGACCGGGCACGGCGCCGACGTGAGCGAGGTATTCCAGAGCCATGGAGTCAAGCGGGTCCCCGGCCCGGCACCGGGCCACGAGAGCTACTGCTCGTACGTCGCGTTCAATGACCCGGACGGCAACGCCTGGGTGGTCCAGGAGGTCACCACCCGCCTGCCCGGCCGGGGGATATCAGTGTTGGCGGCCTACGGCTCGGTGGCCGCCCTGGCCGACGCGCTGCGCCGCGCGGAGGCGGCGCACGGCAGGCACGAGGCCGAAACCGGGCAGTCCGACCCAAACTGGCCGGACTGGTACACGCAGTACATGGTCGGTGACAGTAACGCCGACGGTGGATAGAACGCGATTGCTGGCCCGAGATCCTTTCTCGGAGCTAGGGATTCTCCAATGAGTGTTCGAGCCTTTTGCCGGAGTGGTGGGCTTGGCCAACGCAGTGAAGCCGGGGACATCCATGGGGCGCTACCACAATTCGCGGGACGGCAGGCCGCCGATCCGGATCTGGTGGTGGACTGGCTGCAACGGAAGGCGATGACGTCCAGGAAGACGTGCACAACATGTCCGCGTGGCCTGGTCAGATCTAAGAGCGGCTTGGTTCGCCTTTCAATGCCGCAACACCCGTCCCACGGTTAACGCGCACCGCAGCGGCCTCAATTGACCGCGGATCGCTACGAGGAGGTGGCCGGCGATGCGAGAGAAACCGGCCCTTCACAGACCGATCCGATGCTCACATGCCGATGTGAGCGAGTTGGATGGCGCATACTTGTGCGCTGAGTCGCATATTCGTTCTCGCGGAATCGGCGTCTATCGCTCAAGGCCCCTGCCGAGCTCGGTCCGCGGCTGCCTGGTCCCCCGCGGCTGTGAGCGCAGCTACTGGGACAGATCTGTCCGAAGTCCAGGGGCCCGGTATTCATCTTTAACCCCGCTAACGGCAGCAGCGCGATGCGCTGCCCGATCGCTCAACCATCTGTCTCATATGACGACCGGCAGATGGGGCGACGCAGCTCTCGCCCGGTGGCGGTGGGTTCCTGGCACGAGGCACGCGAAGGCCAACTGCCAACCTCTCGCGGTGAGTGCGCAACTGGAGCCGAGGTCCTCGCCGCGCAGAGCGTCCAGTTCTGCCGTGCTGGCGCCGGTCGTTCAGCACAAGCGAAGAAGGTCCGCCGGGAGCCGGAACCTTAAGGCTCGCGAGAGGTATCTCGCAGTCCTAAAGGTGGTGGGCTCCGATGAGCATCGAGGCCATGGTGGCGGGCTCGTCTCCAACCACGCGGAAACGGTGGCGAGTTCCGTTCTCCACCAGGACATCGCCGGGAGAAAGCAGCACCTCCGCGCCATCGTCAACCTCGACGGCCAGGTTGCCCGAGATAAGGACGCCGAAGTCCGTTGTGTCGGTCCTGTGGAAGCCCGGTGCGTCGCCCTCCTCTATGTGCATCTCGGGGGTGGGTTCTGGCGCAACCACGTCGAACTCCGGCGAGTACGTCTGCATGATGAAACGGATACCAGCGACGGGTGGGAATGTACCGGGCGCCGCAGGATTGTCCCCCGCATTCGGGTAGGTTGCGGGCTCATCGGCACTCCAGAGGAAGGCGAGCTCTCCCAGGCCAGGGACGGGCATCCCACCGACTTGCTCGTCTCGCATGAAAACAGCACGGCCCTTGGCGTCGTGGCCGGTGACGACCTGGCGTACCTGCATTGCCTGTCTCCTTCCCGTCCGGTGTGTCGATGGTCACCTTTCCCCTGAACACCCGGCGCACGCCTGCATGCCTTGACGTTGTGCCCGGCCGGGCAGCAATCCGGCCCGTCATCGGCGACCCGCTCATCGTGGCTGACTAACTCCGCTCTGACGCGGGCCAGCTACGGCGTCTCTTCGTCTACCCTCGCGTCTCGGACATCATGCTTCGGCCATGCCTCAGCGGGACAGGCTGCCTCGCATCCGCCTGTACTGACGCCCAGCAATCGGAGTCCCGTTCGAGCCGTCGGGTACGCCTGTCGCGGTCGGCCGACAGGCCAAGATAGGCGAGCAGATCGGCCGCTCTGGCGGTTGCCCGAACGTCAAGTCATGCCGCCGGCTGCCACTCCCTCGGGGCCGGGCATTGCAAGGCTACGGACCATGATTCCGCGCCAGGACCGTCGACCGTCGACCGTCGGGCTTAGGGCCTGTTGTCTCAATTGATCGAACGGCAACTTTCCTCATGACGCACTGAGCCTTGATACGTTCTCGGCATGGAGCCGCTCGAAGTCGACGTCGACAAGAACCGCGTCGTGTCCTTCGACGGCCGCGTTCTAGAAGTCTTCGGAGGTCCTGGGCGCTTTCATGTGCACCTTCTGACAATTGCAGTGGCGGGTCCAGACAAGCATGGAAGCCGCAACGTCACCCTGAGGCAGGCGGGGGAAGTATTGTTCCTGCCGCTCGATGCGCTGGCGTTCGAGCGAATTCAGCCGCTTCTTGATGCGCTGAAGCAGGCCGGGGTGAGTATCGTCGGCTGAAGCACCAGCGGTCGGCGACTAGCCGAAGCGCGGCTCGCGCCAGCGGCTGGCAATGGTTCGGCCGCGGCCGAAGTTGTTCGCGCTGATCTTCGGTCCCTGCGGGTACTGGTAGAGCTTGTACTCGGCCAGCACCAGCTGGATAACGCGCGTACCGAGGCAGCCACGCCCGGCGATCCAGGCATCCCGTCTAGCGGACCGAATGCAGAGTCGGCGACGGCGCCCGCTGTCTCATTCGACGAACGTTAGCTGGGATCCGGACACTGCCCCTCGCGACGGGCTCGCACAGTCGCGCCGCGCGTCTCATCTGACGCTCCGTGATTGCTGGCGTCTTTTGAGACAACCACGAACGTTCCTCAGTGACAACCGATGCGGTACGCGAGGGAGACCAGCAGCGCCAGTCGGATCGCGTAACTATCCATGAAGACGGCTCAGGGCATATCCGGTCTTGCCGCGATGGGAGAAGGCGAGGCGTACCCCGCTCCCCGGGTGGCCACGCTGTTGCTTGTTGAGGGCTGGTCAGCGCGCAGGCCATGCCGACGGGGCTAAGCAAGTCCAAGTTCCTGCATTCGCGTCTTGACGAGCTTGTTAACTAGGCCGGGCAGGAGTGGCTCGTCGATCGCAAAATGCAAAGACCCTTTCGTGCTCTGATAGCCGGCAAGGTCACCACCTAGCTTCTCGAGTACGGATCCGCTGTGCGGCAAGTAGCTCAGGTGATTCTTGAATGCAGCGAATCCGGCTACCGTCTGGCCTCGCACCTTGAACGCCGGCATCCCGTACGAGATGCACTGCTCTGCGTCAGGAATGACTGCCAGGATAGACCGCCGCAGCTCCCCCAACGTAGTGCGCTTGGGTTCGTCGACGGTGGCGAGGTAACGGTCGATGTCCTGCGGTGCCATGGCCGAAGTCTCTCACCATCCTGGATAACTCAGCGCCGGTGCACCGGAGAGCCAGCTCCCTCATCCGAAACCCGCAGTGGCAGTCGTTGAGCGATCCTGAGACCCATCCTCTTCTGCCGCTCTTGGTGCGCTAGGCAGGAGCGACTTCAGCGACGTGGAAATACGCGACGCGGTGTGATCCTTCGGTCACGATCACAACGGTGCCTGGTTCGACGCGCTGTATGCCTTCGTTGTCGACCACAAGCCAGGAGGCGGTTGCAACCGACCGCCACGCCCTACGGTCGGCGGCTCGGATCACGAACGAGGCCAGCCCATCAGAGGCCGTAGCCGGAGGAACATATGCAGTCGCGGCGTAGTCCTGGTCCGGAGGAGTCAGCGGAGGTCCAGTGGAGCGGCCGCCCTGGTCGTGAGTCAGCCAGACGACCTCTCCCCGCAAGGGCAAATCGCCGTCGATACGCATGAGACCTGATTGTCCACCAGGAACGTAACAACGTCCGGTTCTGCCGCTTCCGGAGCGTTGGATCAGGCCGCGTCATCTGCATCGGTCGAGATGAAAGATAGTGCTGGCTATCATCCGCCCATGCTAAGCAGTGACAGTGCAGCGCTACTGGATCGAGTTCAAGCAGGCTGCGGACCTGCTACCGGACACGGCGCTTGGCTTTGGCGTCGGAGTTACCGCATGGACCGTTAGCCACGCGCTGCGCATGGTCGAGTGGTATTTCGGCTCGCCGGTGCCATCGGTCGCGCGAGTGCTCGAGAACGTGGACCTGTCGCTCCTAGATCTGCCGGCCTGGAATTGCGGGGTACCTGTCTGGCCCGGGATCTGGCGACCCGCGGCCAATCTCTGGTTGAGAGAGAGGAGTGACTGGCCTGATTGAAGTTCAGAAGTTGTCTGGGAGGTTCCCGTGAAGTTCAGGGTAGCCGCGGCACTCGTGACTGGCGCGCTGTGCGCCGCGGTCCTCTCGTGCTCGTCTGGGCCGGCCGCGACGGCGCGAGCACCAGCGACGGCGGGAGCATCAGCGGGCACGCAGGCACCTCCGGTTACGGTGCTGACCAAGGGCGCGGACAACGGCAACGGCGACATCTTCCTGGCACCGCAGGACGGGGGCCAGTACGCCAGCGGCCCGGAGATCGTCAGCATCACCGGCAAGGTGCTCTGGTTCCATCCGCTGCCGGCGGGCACCTTCGCCAGCGACTTCCGCACCCAGACCTACCTGGGCAAGCCGGTACTGACCTGGTTCCAGGGCAGCGGCATCGACGGCGAGGACGTCATCGACAACGCCCGCTACCAGCAGATCGCCACCGTCAAGCCAGCGAACGGGTACATGCCCGACTTCCACGAGTTCCTGATCACGCCGTGGAACACGGCGCTGATCCTCGCCGACACGATCGGCACCGCGAACCTGACCTCGCTCGGCCTGTCCGCGCACCAGCCGGTCCTAGACGGCGTCGCGCAGGAGATCGACATCAAGACCGGCAAGCTGCTGTTTCAGTGGGACAGCGCCGGCCACTTGCCCTACAGCGACAGCCACGCGCCGATGGGGCAGCCGGGCCAGCCGTGGGACTGGTTCCACATCAACGCCGTCCACCTCGACACCGACGGCAACCTGCTGATCAGCTCGCGCTTCACCTGGACCATCTACAAGGTGAACCTCCGCACCGGGGCGATGATGTGGCAGCTCGGCGGCAAGCACAGCACCTTCGCCATCAAGGCCGCGCCCGGCCAGAAGCTGGACAGCGCCGGCGAGATCTTCGCGTTCCAGCACGATCCCGAGGCGCTCGGCGGCAATGTGTACTCGGTCTTCGACGACGAGTCCGACGGACCGTCGACCCTGTACTCGCCCAGCCGCGCGGTCACCATCCGGCTCGACCTAGCCGCCCGCACGGCGACGCTGATCAAGTCCGTGAACCAGCCGGAGGGCCAGACGGCGGGCCTTTTCGGGAGCGCGCAGACGACCAGGAACGGCGACGTGTTCGTCAGCTGGGGCCCGCTGTCCTACTTCTCCGAGTTCAGCCCGTCAGGAAAACTGCTCTTCAACGCCAAGCTCCCCGACGGCGTGAGCACCTACCGCGCCTACCGGCTGCCGTGGAACCCGGGCAGCTAGCGCCATCCGCCAGGCCGCAAACCGATCCAGTCAGTCAACCGACACGGCTGACCTGCCCAACCTCACCCCACATCTCCGCGTTTACCGAAGCAGCGTCGCGCCAGATCAATCCTTCGGACGCGACATCCAACGACACCGCCAGACAGCGATCACCACGCAGATCGGCGGCTCGGCGCGCACTTATCAAGATGCCCCCCGCACCGTTGACGGCTCCGGCCAGAGCCCAGCAGCCAGGCCGTATGTTTCAGCCTGTCGCATAAACGGCGTGCCTTCGACGGGTTAGGAATGGTTTGCGGGATAATGGCTTATGCCGCAGAACTTCGTTTATCCGCAGCGTGATCAGCCGTTGCTGCTGCCGGTGGACATGCGCGAATGGCTGCCCGAGGACGATCTGGCGTTCGTCGTACTGGACGCGGTCGCCACCCTGGATCTGGGCGAGTTCCGCCGCCGGTACCGGGCCGACGGGCACGGGCGGGCGGCGTTCGACCCCGAGATGATGGTCGCGCTGCTGCTGTATGGCTACTGCCAGGGAGAGCGGTCCAGCCGGGTCATCGAGAAGCGGTGCGTGCGCGACGTGGGCTACCGGGTGATCGCCGGCGGGCTGCAGCCCGATCACGCGACCATCGCCCGGTTCCGGGCGAAGCATGAGATGGCGCTGGGCGGGCTGTTCAGCCAGGTGCTGCGGCTGCTGGCCGCCGAGGGCATGGTGTCGCTGGGCCCCCTCAGCCTGGATGGCACCAAGCTGGCCGGCAACGCCGCGCAGAAGGCGAACCGGGCGCTGCCGCAGATCGACAAGCTGCTCGCGGAGGCGGCCGCGGCTGATGCTGCCGACGACGCCCGGCACGGCGGTAACCCGCCGCCGGCGACGCCGCGGGCGCTGGCCCGCCGGGCCGAACGGCGGCAGCGGCTCGCTCAGGCGCGGGACCGGCTGGCGGCCGAGGACCGGGCCCGCCGCGACGCGCAGCGGGCCAAGCAGGAAGCCTGGGACGCGGACGCGGCAGCCGGGAAACGCCGCGGCGGCCGTGCCGTTGTACCAGCCGATGTACTCGGTGACGGCGTGCCGGGCGGCGGTCCTGGTTGGCCAGGGCTTCAGGTCGATCAGCTCGCCCTTGATGGAGCCGAAGAAGCTCTCGGCGAGGGCGTTGTCCCAGCACTGGCCGGTGCGCCCGTGCGAGAGCTCGACGTTGAAGTCGCCAGCCAGCTCCGCGAATGCAGCAGATGTGTACTGGCAGCCCCTGTCGGAGTGGAAGACCACACCCGGTGACCGGTCGCGGGCAGCGACCGCATTAGCGAGCGCGCCGGAAACGAGCTCGGCGCGCAGGTGATCGGCCATCGCGTAGCCGACGACGCGGCGGGAGGCGATGTCGATGACGGTGGCCAGGTACAGCCACCCCTCCCACGTGGAGATGTAGGTGATGTCGCCGCACCAGCGGCTGTTGACCGCGGCCGCGTTCGCGGTGAAGTCGCGGCGGACCTTATCGGCGCGCGCGGCGGCGGCCGGGTCGGCGATCGTGGTCCGCTTCCACCGCTTCGCCGCCCGGCCCCGCAGCCCGGCGCCGCGCATCAGCCGGGCCACGCGCTTGCGGCCGTGGTGGTGGCCATCGCGGGCCAGCTGCGCGTGCACCCGCGGGGCGCCGTACCGGCCCTTCGACTCGGCGTGCACCACCCGGATCTGGTCCGCGAGCTCGGCGTCGGCGCGCTCGCGCGGCGGCGGCCCGGCCAGGTACTGGTAGAAGGCGGCACGGGAGACCTTCAGCAGCTCGCACGCCCGCTTGACGTTGCGCCCGCACGCCTTCTCCGCCTCGATGAACGGGTAAATGTTCACCGGGTCTCCTTGGCGAAGAAAGCCGTGGCCCGCTTGAGGATCTCCACGTCCTCGCGGAGCCGGCGGTTCTCCCGCCGCAGCTGCGACAGCTCCTGACGCTCCCCGGTGGTCAGTCCGCCGTCGCTGACCGTCCCCGCGTCCCGGTCGGCCTGCCTCACCCATTCCCGGACCGCGGTCTCGGTCAGGTCGAAATCGCTGGCGACCTGGCCGACCGACCGGTCGCCGCGCTGGCACAGCTCGACGATCTCGGCCTTGAACTCCGGGGTGAACGTGCGGCGCTGCCGGGGCCTCTTCTTACTCCCCATGCTTTCCATGATCGGACATCCTTCCGGGGGCGAACCCCTGATGATGGATGTCCGTCAAAGCGGGTCAGGCTCAACCCTCGACAAGCTTGGTGAGTGACCACCCCTCCCACGTTCGATCGCAGTCATCTGCCGCGACGTGCGCGGTAAGGCACGTCCAACTCGTTGTGGATCAGGTATAACCACGTGGGCTCGGACGCCATCCCAAACGTCTTCATGGATTGCGCTAGCTCCAGCCGCCATGAGGCGCTTGACCGCTTCAGTCAGCCTGGGCCAGCAGACCTCCTACGGTTCCACAGCCACCGCCGCCAGCATGCCGGTCGAGGCGCACTCGGTTCTTCACGGCCTTCACTGGCTACCTCTTGCTTGCGGCTCTGGGAAAGCGGACCATACTAACCAGGAGGACGATGCCTATGGATGCGCCGGTCGAAGACCTTGGCGCCCCGGCAGAGTCTCTTGGGCCCTCCGGGGCGCCTGACTTAGGGAGCGCCATTCATCCCGGCCAGTCCCAGCTAGCATCGGCCCAACTGGGGGACTGCCAGCGGGCCAACGTGCTGGCCACGCCCTAGCGGGGCGAACTCGGTACTCCGAACCAGACGCTAGTTGCAACCCGGCTGCACGCACTTGACCCACCGCTAGGTGCGGCAGAACGTGTGCTGCCCAGCGACGCGCGGCGGTCGCCAATCCCGTCGGTCTGCGCTGTCGTAGCGTGCGCACATAATGCCGATGTGAGCGAGTTGGGTTTTGGCGCGTACTTATGCGCGGTGTCACATATTCGTTCTCGCGGACTCGGCGTCTGCCGCTCAAGGCGACTGCCCAGCTTGGCCCGCGGCACCAGGTCCCGCGCGGCCGTTAGCGCGGCCTCTGGACAGATGGATCCGAAACCCTGGGCGTGGTCATCATCTTTGACACAGCTGACGGCAGCAGCGCGATGCGCTGCCTCACCACAGCATGCACCTGTCTCATGTGACGACCGGCAGATGAACAGATGCAGCTCTCGCCCGGAGACGGTGCGTTGGGGCCAGTAAGTGAACTAACCGCTCCACGAGTCGGACGGTACCCGGCGACGGAACGCCAATTGCCAATTTGCTGGCGATAAGTGCGCCGACCGGCGCCGAGTTCCTGGCCGCACCGATCGATGCTCCTATGCGGCGACAAGGGTTCGGCTGACTCTTCCTGGTTCTTTTGGGTTCTGGCGTGGGCTGCTGGGTTGCGGACAAAACAGGGACGGGCCGCTCGGGGTGGAGGGCAAGCTCCACTCGAGCTGAACCGCTGTGGTGCTCATGGGCGCATCGCCTCACGCCCGGTAGGAGCCGAGCTGCTGGGCGGCCTCGGGCTTGCTGAGGGCTCCGGTTTCCCTGAGAAACTCCGGGACCTCGGGGTCGGAGACGAACTTCGCGAACCCCGCCTCGTCCATGTCGAACAGCCCCCAGACGCGGTTCTCCTCGGTGGGATCGCGGAACACCGTCGCACCCTTGGAACCGTACAGGGCCCGCTTGTCGGCGACCTTCATGCCGAACACGCCCAGGAATCGGTCGACGTTCTCGACCGTTGTTGTTGCCAGGATCATGGCTGTCCTCCTCACGAGTGGATTGCCTCGGAGCTCGTCGCCCGCCAATCTGTTCGGCTGGCGTAGGGCTCATTCTCCGGACGGTTCGGCCCCGGCATCGGCAGTTGCGCCATCGCGATGCCACCTGCCTTCGGCCGGGGCGGGGTCAGACGGGGAACGTGACGCCGGTCAGCTCTTCCGAGACTGTCCACAGGCGGCGCTGGATGCCGGTGTCGTGGGATTGCCGGCTGGACTGGGCCAGTTTCGGGTAGCCCCTGGCCCCGAAGAGTCCGCGCGGGCCGTAGTACTGCCCGCCGGCCACGCGGGGGTCGGTCGCGGCGCGGAGCACGGGCAGTGCGCCCATCGCCGCGTTCTGGCTCATCACCCGGTCGTAGAAGAATGAGACAATCGCGGGCGTGTAGCGGGCCAGCTCGGTGCTGGCGAGGCCCGGGTGGGCGGCGACGGCGATGGTGGTGCCCGCGCCGGACAGCCGGCGTTGCAGCTCGTAGGTGAACATCAGGTTCGCCAGCTTGGACTGGCTGTAGGCGGCCACGCGGCTGTAGGACCGGTTCCCCTGCAGGTCGTCGAAGTTGATCCGGGCCTGGATGCGGTGCGCGAGGCTGCTGACCGTCACCACCCGGGAGCCCGGCACCGGCAGCATCTGCTCGAGCAGCAGTCCGGTGAGGGCGAAGGGCCCCAGGTGGTTGGTGCCGAGCTGCAGCTCGAACCCGTCACCGGTGGTCTGCCTGGGAGTGAGCATCACCCCGGCGTTGTTGACCAGCAAGTCGATCGCCGGGTGCGTGGCCCGCAGCTCGCCTGCGGCGGCGCGGATGGAATCCAGCGAGGTCAGGTCGAGGGCCTGGACCATGATGTTCGCGCCAGGGGCGGTGCCGGCGATGCGGGCGGCGGCGCGCTTACCCTTCTCGACGTCCCGCACTGCCAGCACCACCGAGGCACCCCGCGCGGCGAGGACCCGGGCGGTCTCGAACCCCAGGCCGGTGTTCGCGCCGGTGACTATGGCCAGCCGTCCCTGCTCGCCGGGCACATCATCGCTCGTCCATTTCGCTTTCATGATCCCCCCAGATACATCGCTAACCATGACATACGACTTCGGTCGATTGGAGGTTGGACGTGATCAGTGCGTTCCCGCAGGGCGAGCCGTCATGCCTAGGTCACGGGTAAAACCGGGTCCATGCCCCGACGCTCCGACGGCGATATATCACTTGACGATTGTTAGCGGGGATCCGGACACTGGCCCCAGGCCACGGGTCCGCGCGATCGCTCCGGGTGTCTCATCGGACGTTCCCTGATTGCCGGCGTCTTCTGAGACACAACAGGCGATCCTCAGTGACAGCCGATGCCGCACGCGAGGAAGATCAGCAGCGCCAGTCGGATCGCACAACTATCCATGAAGGCGGCACGGCGCATATCCGCTCTTGCTGCTGCCGGATGCTCGCTGCGTCGCGCATTTCCCGCGGCCGGGCGATCCGTCGCAGGAGCACGATGGCGTCGGCGTTAGACCTTGAAGCCCCGCGAACTGGATGTCAAGTATCACGGACCTTGTTCGCTCAACCTAGGTTCCCTGGCCCTTCAGAGTGGACACGATGCCCGTCGGCGGCGAGCAACCGGACCGCCTTACGCGCCCTCTCGCGCGCTATCCCGTACTCCCGCATGAGAGTCGACTCGCTGAGGGTCGGCCGCCACGGCGCCAGCTCGCCCGCTCGACACGAGCGCGCAGTATCGCCGCCACTTGTAGAGAAACCGGCTCGGGTGCGTTGTCGTCGCCTTCATGCGCGGCGAGTCCGCCGGCTGCATGTGTTGCCAGCCTTTCTCGGGAGGGCAGCGGTGGTGAACGGCGCCGTGGCGCAACGGGTGGACAGCGGACCCGGCACCGGGGACGATTAGCCGACGCAGGCACGGAGTCCGGCTGGCTTGAGAATGAGCCAAGCGAGAGGTGAGCAGGGGGCAGCAAGCAGTGACTGTCTTTGTACACAAGATGGAGGGCCAGGGAAGGGGATTTGCGCTCACCGGCGGCGAACGGGCTAGAAGGAACCTCCCGAGCGCTCCGTGGTTTGTCCTCACTGCCGACAATGACGACGAGTTGCATGCGTTCGCGGCGGGTCTCGGCCTCACCCGCATCATGTTCAAGCCAGGCAAGGCGGCGCTACCGAGACAGAAGCCGGAGGCGGCGCGTTATCCCATCACGATAAGTGAGCGTGATCGGGCCGTGTCGCTCGGCGCCAAGCTGATAACCGCACGTGAAGCGGCCCAACTGCTGCAGCAGCGCGCGTCCGGCATGGGATTCAGCTAACGAGCTTCGGAGCACGAAGGCGATATGGGCGGCGGTCGGCGCTGAGGATCAGCTTTGGGTAGTGCGGCTGTGCCGCCGGACGGGGATCTCAGTCGATCGGCTCGCGATGCACCCACTCGACGAGGTTGTCGGACGCGAGTTCCCGCACGCGCGCGGCGTACCGGGCGAGGTCGGCGTCGTCGAGGAGGTCGCGCCACTGGCCGCTCGTGCCGCGGGTGAAGAACGCGGCGGGATCGATCCAGTGCTCCGGACCGCCGCCGGGGACGGTCGTGTCGGCCCTGCTGCGCATCGACTTGAACGTCGCGGCCTGGACCAGGCGGGGCCAGCGGTGCTCGTCGACGTCGATGCCGAGGCGCGCGGCCATCTGCCGCATCTGCCGCTCCAGGTCGGCCTTTAGGTCGTCGTAGTGCAAGTACACGACGTCGAGATCGTCGGCGGCGTCCCGGAACGTCTGCAGGTGCTCGACAGTGCGCCGCAGCGACGACCCGACCTGCGTCGACGGTGTCTCGTCGTCGGCCCACTGCCAGAAGCGGTCCCGCTCGCCGTCGGGGCGCGGCCGCGGTGGCCGCAGTGGTCCGAGCTCGATACCGTCGATCGCGGCCGCCCGTTCGCGTTGGTTGAGGAACGCGCCGATGTCGGTGTTGTCGATATGGTGGTCCATCGACAGCCCCACGTCGCGCGGGTCCCGCCCGACGCAGATATACGTGACCGTCGGATCGTTGGGTATCCCGTCGAGCGGCGTGTGGGTCTTGATGAACCGGCGGTGCGTCTGGGCTTCCAGGTTCGCGAACACGTCTGTGCGGGCGCGAGTCACCATGTCGATCCACGGCGAGAGCATGTCCAGCGGGAGCGGGAGCTCCGGTTCCTGCAGTATGAGCAGGGCGCAGATCATCTGCGTCCACGTCGTCCCGCACTTTGGCGGGGTGCTGATGATGATGTCGCCGGGGCGGAGCTCGAAGCCGTCCCAGCGGTTGCTGTCGTACATACTCGCCTCGTAGCGGCGCACGCTGTCATCCTTGCAGCGGATCCGATCCCGTGAGGCCCAGATGATTCACCGCACGACATCCTTCCGAGGGCTCAAGACTGAGGTTCCGAAGGGCGTCGCGCAACAGTACGCGGCGCAGCACCCGCCCATAATGTCCGATCTCGAACACTCCGCGAGGGCATCATGAAGGCCAGAGGATGAGCGCCGAACGGCGGGCCGGCGCGCGTTTATCCAGCGGGGCCTCGCGTCGTTGGCGGCCCCGTCATAGCCAGTGCACCATCGGCTCGACTGCATGTCTATGCAGCACCCACCTCGGGATGAACGTCCGGTCATCAGCGTAAGGCGGTTTGCGTCAAGCCTTTTGGGGTCGGTGCCCCGTCCGTCGTCTGGTCCCTGCATAGCCGTAATGGGGTTGGTCCCGGCAGCGTGTAATCGGGTTGATGGGACGACGGGCGGGGCTGCCCATGATGACCGCCGAGATCACCGGAGTTCCTCCATGCCGCGTGGAGCTCGCCCCGACCCTGCTCGACGGGCCGCCGGGGGTGTCAGGCGGCGATGGGCGTCAGGGGTCTGGTTCCGCGGGTGGCGATCGCCGGATCCCAGCGCTGGCCGGTGGTGATGACGGCGTGCAGCTGCCGCAAGATTGCCGCGGCGATCACGGCCTGGGCCTGGGTGGCGGTGAGCCTGTTCTGCTCGCGGCCGGTCAGGTGGGCGAACCGGGCGGCGTAAACCGGGTTGGCGAGCTGCGCCCCCAGACGGCCCGCCAGGCGGCCAGCCGCAGGCCGGGCGGCCCTGGCCAGTGAGTTTCGTGCGGCCGGTGAACGTCCCGGACAGTTTCTCCCGCGGCGCCAGGCCGGCGTGCCTGGCCAGCGCGCGGCCGGTGGCGAAGCGCCGCGGGTCGCCGGTCTCGGCCAGGATCGCCGCCGCCGCGACCGGCGACAGCCCGGTGATGGAGGTGACCAGCTCGGAGGTCGTCGAGGATCCTGGTCATCCGGGTCTCGGTGTCGGCCAGCCGGCGGTGGGTCTGGCGCCAGTCGTCCATCAAGAACCCGACTCGTTCCAGCGCGCCCGGGCGGTGGGCGATCACCCCGGCCGGGTCGGCCAGCGCCGCGAACAACTGACGCACGATCCGCATGCACGGTTTCTGCCGGCCACGGCGGATGACTTCCCTGCGCACTGCCGCCTCCAAACGGGTCAGCCCGAGCCGGCGGGTCCGGGCCACGTCACCGCCATCGCGGTCCAGGATCACCGACATCGCCGCCGGCCAGGTCGCCCACCGGAACGGCTGCCGCGCCGTGTCCAGCGATGCCGGCCACGCGCACTCCAGCAGCGCGCGCATCTGCTGGACCTGACTGCCCTCCTCATCGAGCAGCTGCGCCCGGCGCGCGCCCAGGTGCCGCAGCCGGCCCCAGATCTCATCAACGGGCTCGGGGACATAACAGCGCAGCTGCGCGGCCAGCCGGGCGATCAGCACCGCGTCCTTCTCATCGGTCTTGTCGAAGGTCAGGTCCTCGCTCCGGCGCGCCCACGAAGTCAGCATCGGCTGAACGCACACGAACGGCATCGACCGGTCCGCGGCCAGCTGCCCCAGCACCCGCCACCGGTGGCCGGTCGGCTCGCACGCCACCGTGACACCGGCGAACCCGCGAGCCCGCGCCTGCACCGCAGCCCAGTCCAGCGCTTCGCCGAGATCCCAGGCCCGGCACCGGAATGTCTTGCGGGCCAGCACTTTCGAGTCATGGTTAGTGACGACGATCATCTGCTTCGCATCAGCCAGATCGATCCCCACGATCGCGTTCGTGACCGGCACAAACGCCCGCAGCCGCTCCAGCCGAGCGTTGCGGTTACGGTCACCCCGGGGACACGCCACTACCGTTACCCATGAACGTCATCCTGCCGCGTGGGACACCAAGCCCAAAGCGCATCAGGGGGACGTTCCTACGTCACGAACCGACGCGCAGAACGTCTTTCTATACCGCAAGTTGTGCGTAGCACCAACTTTGCAACTGCCAGACGATGGGCGCAGGCGGATCGCTTCAGCGCCGACAGCGCCCGTGGTGGAGGCGCCGCTCCAGTTCCAAGGGGGTGGTAGACCAGTGCTCATGACGGACCTGCCGGTGCATCTATTCTCTCGTCCGGATGGCGTAGAACTGGCGTGGCGGGAGGTCGGGTCGGGGAGGCCCTTGGTCTTGCTGCACGGGCTAATGGGCAGCGGGGCGCTGCTGGCCGGTCAGGGCCTGGTCCCTGCGCTTGCCGAGAGCGGCTACCGGGTCATCCTGCCGGACCTGCGCGGGCACGGGGACAGCGGACGACCGCACTATTCCGCCTGCTACCCGCCCGACATTCTCGCCGATGACATGCTCGCGCTCATCGGGCACCTGGGGCTCGGCGACTACGACCTGGGCGGCTATTCCATGGGCGGCAAGCTCGTGCTGCGGTTGCTCGCCCGCGGCGCCCGCCCGGCTCACGCGGTCGTGGGTGGGCAGGGCCTCGATGCGCTCGATGCCGAGAGCGACCGGACTAACGGGCACCGCCGGATACTGGCCGCCGTCGCCGACGGAGCCGCGTTGCCAGCCGGGTCGCCCGAGGAGGCCACCGCCGAGTGGATCAGGCAGAGCGGGGTTGACGCGCGGGCCGTCGGGCTTGTCCTGGGCGCCTTCGTGGCGACGCCCGCCGGCGCTTTGCGACGGGTTGCCGCGCGCACGCTGGTCGTCATCGGTGACCGGGATAGCCGCGGCACGTCGGCGGGCTCGCTCGCTGCCCTGCTGCCTCACGGGCAGCTTGTCGTGGTGCCCGGCGACCATGTCACGGCCCTCGCCGCCCCGGAGTTCACCGCAGCGGTTCTGGAGTTCCTCGGAAAATCCTTACCGGCAAACGCATCGCGCTAACCGGGCGGTACACCCGCTGACCCGCCTGTGCCGGGTCTCGCGGGCGGATTTGCGTCCCGCCATGAACATCCTCATTTGCCGCGGGGCGCGCAGCGATCACGGTTCATTATCTGGAGGGGGACGCCACGGCGCGGCAAGCAGGCCGAGTCGCTGCAGCCGCCGACTTTCGGGACTGGTGCGGTACTGCAGCGGAATGGCTTCCAGCGGTACTGGATCGCCATTGCCGCGGCGTGCGGCGGTGATCGTGACGAACGGCTGCGGACCCGGACCGGTCTCGATCCAGCGCCGCAAGGTGGTCTCAACATCGGCGTACGGGTGCGCGACCGTAACGATGACGTCCTCGTATTCAGCTGGTGTCAGCATGAGTCTCCAGCCTCTCACTCAGGACACCAAGTTGATGTATTAGCCATGCTGAGCCAACGTCCGGTGTTTCTATGCCGCGAGTAGGTCTTTGTATCGCGTGCACGGTCGGCTGTCCGACGGAGCGGCCAAGGGTAGCTAGTTCGCGGTCAAACTAGCTACCGTATATTTGCTCGGCACCGAGCCACCGCATTACCGGCCGATAGCTGACTGGCAGAGACGAATGGCCTGAGCGTGGCGGCTATAGCATGCTGCGCGTGCGGTTCGCCAAACGTGAAGCATCGGACGTGGAAGAAGACCAGCCAAGGGATTCGGAGCACCCCTCGACGGGCCTCAAGCCGCCGACCCGGATGCTGGCCCGCCAGGTGCCCATCGCCGCTAGCCGGTCAGCGTGGGCAGTGGCCGTGAGGGGCTATGAGGATGATTCCGAAGTCCGCTTGCAGGGTGTAGGTGTTCCTGCCGGCGGTGTAGGTGATGACGGGGCCGTCTGTGGTGCCGTCCTTGGATCCCGTGCGCGTGACACCGAAGACGAGGTTGAGCTCCTGGCCGGGCTTGATGACGGCGCCGGGTATGGGTTGGCGGTCCGGCCATGTGCGATAGCGAGTCGGCGGGTAGCTAGCCTGGGTGCCGAGATAGTCCGTAGTGTTGTGCGACTTGTATTGCGGCACGAGCCATGCCTTTGTCATCGCTAGGCCGTGCGATGGCAGCTTGACGCTGGTGACCGTGACCGGCGACGTGCTGGCGTTGTCGAGCAGCCAGAAACCTACTGTCGGCTCGGGATAGACCCGGCTGGGAATGCACTCCGATCCGGACCAGCCGCCGTTGCCGAGCGGGCTAGGTCCGGTCGAGCACGCTGCCAGGAGCGCCGCAGTTGCCGCCAGCACTCCCAGGAGCAGAGTGCGTGATCTCACGGAGTGCGCGGCGCAGTCGCGCCTAGCGTTTGGCAGCGACGACAAGGGACGTCTGCTCGGCGACGGTGTAACTCGACCCTGCCGCCGTGTACGTGATCACCGGCCCGCTCGATTTCCAGCCGCTAGGACGAGGGGGAGTAAACGACGGAACTGGCGGCGGCGTTGGCCCACACGGGGACTCCTTCGAGAGGTGTTCGGGCCGTGACCCGGCCCCGAGGTCGCACGCCGTGGTGGCCTAAAGGTAGGGCCGCCAAGATCGCCAGTCAATGGCATCGACGACTCGCAGCAATGTCGCACAGTCAAGCACCATCCTCGTGGGGCGCGAGGAGCGTAGATGCTGGGCGCGCATGGTGGCGGTATTCCGCGTCGCCTCTCCCTCAATATGCGCGAGAACTAGCTCCGGCATGTTCACGCCTGCCGTGCTCGCATGTGAGCTTGGCTAAGCAGCAGCGCATAAACGGAGACGCTCGCGCTCGACGGTTATGGCGTATTTACTGCATCCCATGGCGGGCTTTGACCGCGGATCGGAGTCGCGCATCGTGTAGGGACGCCCTCTAGCTATCGGCCGGATTCTTGCATGACTATCCACGACGGCCGGACAGCGCAATATCCGGATCTGCCGCTTTCCGGTCCAGTCGGAACACAGCACGGCGGTCAGCCATCGACGGTTCGTGCGTCGCGCGTGCTCCGACTTCAGACTGCGCCAATCACCGGCCGGCGGCGGTTGCGGACTGGCGGTCTATCCACCAGCCGACAGCGGCGGTGGCGGTAGTCGCCGCAGCGCCGAGCAGGTTGGCTGGCACGCCTGCCAGTCGCCCGACCGGGTGCGGCGGGTCGTCCACGCCGGTGCCCGGCACCAGCGGGGCCAGGAAGAACGGTGCCCAGTACGCCACCGGGACCGCTGCGGCGAAGAACCGGGCGGCGTCCCGGTCGGCTGCGCCAGACCACACCGACCAGACATTGGCGGCGGATAGCGAAGTGGCCATCGCCAGCGCCGTCACGCCGTGGAACCGTGCATGCGCGGGCCAGTGATCATTAAAGATGTGCGAGTCGTTCCAGTCCGCGGCGATCGGCGCCGCGACAGTGATCACGTTGGCGAGGGTAAGCAGGCTCCGGCCGAGCAGGGGCCGGTAATCGGGTACAGGAGCTCGGCGGGTCATCCGCGTCTCCAATCTGCTGGCGCCCGCTTCACGCTACCCCCGCGCCTTCGTTGCCCGCGGCCCCATGGCGGATCCGGTGCTGGAGCGTCCTCGCGTTGCGACAATCCGCCAGCTCCCCGGCGGGCATATGGCATGAATATGCGCGGCGGCGGCGCGGCGAACATGCCCGCTTCTGCCGCGCTGAGTGTTGCCGGTGCACCTAGCGCAGCGGCTAGCCGCGGCAGCGGCGTTCTATTGTCGGGCCCGCACCTGCGCGGGCTGGACCGACGTCGTCTTGGGCGTGCCGTCAGAATGACCGGGTGACGATCATCTGGGAACGGCTCGCCGAGACTGTGCTCGACAAGATCGGCGTGGTGGTGGCCAACGACGGCGCCAGGTCTTCCTTCACTGTCGCCGCGGGAGATTCGCTGCTCGCGTTGGACCAGGACCTGAACGTGGTGGTCCGGTGGGTGTCGCCGCCGGGCCGGGGATGTCATGCCACCTGGCCCGGCCGGGGGTGGCGCTGATCTCTGGGCTCGAGGAGGTCCGGCTGCTCGACCACGCCGGCCAGGTCCGCTGGCGCTATCCGCACGCTCCCTGGTCAGGAGCGTTCGAGTCAGCCTGCACCTGGTTCGATGTCACCGGCCAGCCGTGCGCGGTGATCCCCGATGACTCCTACCAGCACTGCGTGGTACTACGGCTCGACCTGGACTCTGGCCGGCTACTTGCCTCGGCGCGGGTCGAAGCCGCGCCCGCTGGAATCAGCCCGGTGCACCATCCTGATGGCTGGGTTGGCCTGTCCGAAGGTGAGGGCCAGGACGCGGTCCGGGCGTGGTGGGTCCGGCCCGCGGCCGGGCTCGGCGCGGACCGGCATCTTGAGGTCCTCGATGCAGGCTGGGATGACTGGGTGCTCTGCGACGTTGATCCCTCCGGCGCCAAGATCATCACGACGCCGCACGGGATCGGGCCGCTGCTGGTGCGATCGTTTCCCGGCCTGGAGATCACGCGGTCGGTCGATCCACCAGAGGAGACCTACTGGGACTTCACCGCGTGCTTTGCCGGTGACCTCATCGTCAGCAAGGCGATCGGCGAGCAGGAACGTCTCATAGCTATCAGCAGGGACGGCGCCATCCATGACCTGACAGCGCAGGACCACGGCTGGCTGATCCCTGCCGCCAACGGCACCTGGCTGGCGGCTACCCGGACGACTATTCGCAGGTGCCGGGCCGTGAGTGATGCAAGGGCGTAAGAACGACCGCACCACAGGTTCGGTCCCAGGTCCGCACATGCCGCGTTCGGGGTGTGCGTGTCCGCTATCTGCTGGAGTCGCGCCAGATAGTGTGCTGCGGGCTCGGGTCGCCGTGACCGGTTGTCCGGGTGAGCAGACAGCGCTGCAGGCCGAAGCTGAACAAATGTTCGCGGGTGCCGGGCTCGGGCGCCTTGAAAGCAGACCGCTCGGTGACGAAGAGTTCGGCCAGTGCTTGCCGGATGGCCGGATCATCAACGGCCTGAGCGCGGCCGGTGCAGTAGAAGGCGTCCTCGTTGTCCTGGCAGGGAAACGAATGCAATGAGTACCTGCCGTCCCGGTGCAGATCAGCCTGTTTGGGCCCGGGCACGATGAAGCCGTACAGGCCGCCCTGGTGGATCAGCGGGCACATCGGGTGCACCCGCGGCCCGCCGTCGCGCCCGACCGTTGCCAGGAACGCTAGTCCCACTCCGAACTGGTACAGCAGGTCCAGGCCTACTTGTGCGAGATCAGGCCGGCTCTGCTGGAACTCACCCCAGGTAACAGCCACACCCCAAGTGTGGGCTACATCGAATTCGGCGACAACAAGCCGCTCGTGTTCGTGACCGTCATATCCGACGGCTCGGGGGCGGCCGACGGACGACGAGACATGCGCGCTCATGCCGCACGGCGCTCGGTCGGGTATGCAGTGCTGTCAGATGGGCGCAGTGTCGGGCCATGGAGCGCTTTACCGATGTTCGCCCTGTCAGACTCGCTGACCCAAGGGCTGCCGCAGACCCACTTCGGCTGGCGGTGGCTGCCTACGTGGCCCGCTTCACGGGCTCCTCCCGTGATCACGCGCACTCTGATCTGCGCTGTTTCCTGGCGTGGTGCGCCGAGCGTGAGCTCGATCCCCTGGCCGCGCGGCGGGTGCATTTAGAGTTGTATATCCGGTGGATGCAGGAGGTCCGCCGGTTCAAGCCCTCGACTGTGTCCCGGCGCTTCTCGGTCACGGCCGGGTTCTACCAGACGGCGGTGATCGACGGCGTGCTGGAGCACTCGCCGCGGAACATGTCCGCCGGCCTGCTGTGCCACCTGAGTCGCCGACGCTCGGGTTCACCCACTTGCAGTTCGAGGCGATGCTGACCGCTTCGCGCGAGTCGCCGAACGAACACGACTTCGCGCTGGTGGCGATGCTCGGACTGCTCGGGCTTCGGATCTTCGAGGCGACCGGTGCTGACATCGCGGATCTGGGCGAGGAACACGGCCGCCGGGTGCTGCGGGTGCGCGGCAAAGGCTCCAAAGTCGTCCTGGTGGCCGCTGCCGCCCGCCGTGGGCCGCGCTATCGACCGCGCCGTTCATAGCCGGGCCAGTGGCCCGATCCTGCTGAACATGCGCGGCGCTCGGATGGACCGGCACGCCGCGACCCGGCGGCTGCGGCACCTAGCCGATGCGGCGGGCGTGCGGATCGGCCGCACGCATCCGCACATGCTCCGCCAAACTTTCGTGACGACGATGCTGGATGCCGGTGTCGATCTGCGTGACGTGCAGATCGCGGCCAGGCACGCCGATCCGCGCACCACGATGCGCTACGACCGGGCACGCAAGAACCTCGACCGGCACCCGAACTACATCCTCGCCGCCTAGATGGCCCCCGGGACCCGACAGTCCCCGGCTTGCCTATACCATCCGATGCATATAGCATGTGATGCATGGCCGGGTTGTACGCGGCGGAGACCGAGCCAGAAGTCCACCCGCTGGCCCAGCAGACGCGCGTCACTTACTGGCTCGCGCCCGGCCGCCGGATCATCTTGCTGACGGTATTCCGCAAGACGCGCAGCGCCGAGACAGCCGAGGTGGCCCGTGCCTTACAAGTCCAGAAGATCTGCGAGACCGAGCACGGACCCGCCCACGACACCTTCGACCGAGAGGGACCCTGACATGGCCGCCGCCCATACCTCCTACGAGGAGCTGGCCGCCCAGCGGCGTGACAGCGCGGACTACCGCGACGGCTACGCCGAAGCCCAGCGTGCCTACCTGATCGGCCAGGCGGTTCGCGAGCGGCGCCTGTCCCTTGGCCTGTCCCAGGTCGAGCTCGCCGCCCGCGCCGGCATGTCCCAGCCCGCGCTGTCCCGCCTCGAGGCGGGCGGCGTCATGCCCACCATCCCACTGCTCGACCGGATCTCCACCGCCCTGGACGCCGACCTCATCGTCGAGATCGCCCCCCACGCCGCGTGAGCACGGCGACATCGGCATCTTCGCGGCAGATGCCGAAAGTAGTGCGTCTGCCGGGATGTATAAGGGAGCCTGTCGCGCAAAGCTGCGTGGAGGCAGCTTGTGGATCTTGGCCGAAGGCGGTTACGGATTGCGAAGCTGCGGCCTTAGCCGATCTTTAAGTCTTGGCGGGCGCGGACGGGCTATGGCAGCTAGCCCTGCAGGCGGTGGCGGTGCAGCTTGCGGAGATTGTGCGCGGTGCTGGCGAGTAGCCATTCGCTTTCGCATGCGGTGATGCCGCGCCGGGACATCATGGTGAAGTTCTGGCAGGTTTTCAGTTGCCCGAATACGGGTTCGACGGTGCGGGCCCGCATCTTGTAGTCGTCGCGGCCGCGCGGATGCTGCAGCCGCCGCCTGGCCGCGGCGGTGGCGGGGAGCTTGTCCAGGTGCAGGGCCCGCTGGGGCGTGCGGGCGCGGGGCCGGCCGGGGTCTTTGGCCAGCGGTGCCAGCAGCCGCAGCCCGCCGGCGTCGCCGCGGGCGAAGGTCTCCTCGCTGGCGTAGCCGGCGTCGGCGAGCACGGTCCGCAGCCGCGGCGTGATCCCGGCCTCGGCCAGCTGCTGGCGGCAGGTGTCCAGCAGCGGGTGCAGCAGGGTGCGGTCGACCGGGTGCTGGGACAGCAGCGCGCCGACGATGACCTGCTGCATGGTGACTACGAGCTGGCCGTTGTACCCGGCGAGGTAGCCCTTCTGGTTGCGCATCACTCGCACGTCGGGGTCGGTGATGTTCGCCCGCGGCTCGGTGTTGTTGCGGTTGGTGCGCGGCTCGTCGCCGGGGCGGTGCCCGCCGCGGCGTTTCCCGGCTGCCGCGTCCGCGTCCCAGGCTTCCTGCTTGGCCCGCTGCGCGTCGCGGCGGGCCCGGTCCTCGGCCGCCAGCCGGTCCCGCGCCTGAGCGAGCCGCTGCCGCCGTTCGGCCCGGCGGGCCAGCGCCCGCGGCGTCGCCGGCGGCGGGTTATCGCCGTGCCGGGCGTCGTCGGCGGCATCAGCCGCGGCCGCCTCCGCGAGCAGCTTCTCGATCTGCGGCAGCGCCCGGTTCGCCTTCTGCGCGGCGTTGCCGGCCAGCTTGGTGCCATCCAGGCTGAGGGTGCCCAGCGACACCATGCCCTCGGCGGCCAGCAGCCGCAGCACCTGGCTGAACAGCCCGCCCAGCGCCATCTCATGCTTCGCCCGGAACCGGGCGATGGTCGCGTGATCGGGCTGCAGCCCGCCGGCGATCACCCGGTAGCCCACGTCGCGCACGCACCGCTTCTCGATGACCCGGCTGGACCGCTCTCCCTGGCAGTAGCCATACAGCACCAGCGCGACCATCATCTCGGGGTCGAACGCCGCCCGCCCGTGCCCGTCGGCCCGGTACCGGCGGCGGAACTCGCCCAGATCCAGGGTGGCGACCGCGTCCAGTACGACGAACGCCAGATCGTCCTCGGGCAGCCATTCGCGCATGTCCACCGGCAGCAGCAACGGCTGATCACGGTGCGGATAAACGAAGTTCTGCGGCATAAGCCATTATCCCGCAAACCATTCCTAACCCGTCGAAGGCACGCCGTTTATGCGACAGGCTGAAGGATGCGGATGAGTGCATAGACGCGCACGGCACCGTGATGCGTGCGTCAGGATGGTGCGCATGACAACGCCTGCGCCGTCGGCGTTCGATCCTCAGGCGTTTGAGGGGACGGCCGAGTACTACGCGGCCGGGCGTCCTCCGTATTCCGCGCAACTGGCGGACACGATGGCCCGGGAGCTGTCGCTTGATGGCACCGGCCAGCTGCTCGATGTGGGCTGCGGGCCCGGCGTCCTGGTGCTGCCCCTGGCCCGGTTGTTCGGCCGGGTGACGGCGCTTGATCCCGAGCCCGGCATGTTGCGGGCGGGCCGGCGGCGTTGCCAGCAGGCGGGAGTCGCCAACGTGCGCTGGGTGCAGGGGGTCGCGGAGGATGTCGCGGCGCTGAACCTCGGCGCGTGCCGAGCGGTGACCTTCGGGCAGTCGTTTCACCGGGTCCGGCGGCTGGAGGTTGCCGAGGCGGTCTATGACCTGCTCGTGCCGGGTGGCTCGCTGGTCCTGATCTCGCACCACGTCGACGGCCGTCTACGGCCTGCCGATCCGGGGTACCCGGAGATTCCTCATGGCGCCGTGCGGAAGCTCATCCTCGACTACCTCGGTGACCGCACGCGCCATTACCTCGCAACCTGGGACGAAGGCCAGCGGGCACGCTTTGAGGACACCCTGTCGCAGACCCGGTTCGGCGGCTCGCGCACCATCTACGCGCCCGGACGCCCAGACCTGATCAAAGACATCGACACAGTTGTGGCCGGCTACTTCTCGCTGTCGTACGCCGCGCCCCGATGGTTCGGGAACCGCCGAGCCGACTTCGAGTCCGATCTACGTCACCTGCTGCACGAGTATTCGCCAGACGGTCTCTTCTGGGACTGGCCCGGTGACACCGAACTCGTCATAGCGACGAAGAGCTAATGGTCAAGCGGCTGATTTTTGCGCGGGGCGCGGCGGGCGACGGCATGTGTCTGCATCCGTGCTCTGGACGTGAACGTCGGGGCATGCCGCGATGATCCGCTCTGTCGGCCACGGTGGGCGCGCAGGCCAAGTCCGCGGCGCAGGCGACCACATGAGATCCGTCGCGATCGACTTCTAGGCCGCGGCGACCCTGCCGCCCTCCTGAGCCGCTACTAGAACACGTTCCATTCAAGTCGGCCGCATGCCCTGGCGGATGCGCTCGCGCTAGTCGACGGTGAGGATGATGCGCTCGTGGACGTCGCCGCTTTCCAGCTCGCGGTGCGCCTCGGCGGCCTGCTGGATCGGCATGGATGTGTGCGCGCGCAGCCGGAGCCGGCCGTCGGCCAGCAAGGCGATCGTCTCATTCAGGGCGCTGGGAGCACGGTCGTTGTCGGGCTCGGAGAGCGTGACGCCGAAGTCAGCGGCGGCCGGGTCGGACAAGGTGATGACCCGCTCGGGTCCGCCAGTCAGGGCGATCGCGTCGGCTAGGACGCCCTTGCCGGCGGCGTCGAGGACGGCGTCCACCGGGCCCAGCGCGCGGACCCGGTCGGCCAGGCCCGCGCCGTACCGCACTGGCGTCGCCCCCAGCTCGCGGGCGAGCGTGTCGTCGTGCTCGCCAACCGCGCTGATCACCTTGACCCCCTGGGCGACCGCGAGCTGCGTCGCGATCATGCCGATAGATCCGCCGCCGCCGACAATAAGAAGCGTCTCACCGCCTTTGACGTTCAGCTGGCGGAGAGCGCGGACGGCCACCTCGCCCGACGTGGGCAGCGCGGCGGCATCGATCCACGAAACGGTGTCTGGCTTGCGGGTCCAGATCGACGCCAGCGCGTACTCGGCGTAACCGCCAGGCCGAACAACAGGGCCGTGACGGCATCGCCGCTCGACGTGCCGGTTACGCCGGGCCCGACTGCGTCGACGGTGCCTGCAGCCTCGAAGCCGAGGGCGGCACCAATACCGCGTGCTCACCCGCGACCGCAAGCCGCTCGCGGCTGGTCGCCAACACCCGCACGTTAGGACAGGCAGCCAGCAGCCGGTCCGTAAACACGGCTGCCTCGGCAAGCAAGTGCTCGCAATTATCCAGTACGAGCAGCGCCTGGCAGGGCGCCAAGTGCTCCAGCACGGCCGCCAGCAACGGCTGCTGAGGCCGCTCAGCAACACCCAGTACCGACGCCACCGCCTGGGCGACGGACCCCTCCCGCACCGGCACTAAGTCAGCGAAGGCGCGACCGGAAGGAAACAACGAGGCCGCGCCCCGCGCCACCTCCACCGCCAGTCGCGTCTTGCCAACACCGCCAGGACCAACCAGGGTCAGACATCGCAGCTTGGCCAGCCGGCCAATCCGCTGACCTCGCCCAACACCCGGACCCCGGCGCTGGACCTGGACTCGGTGTTCGGCGGCGGACCCGCGACGCGGCCGGACCTGTACGTGCCGAACCCTGATGGGTCCGTCGGGCCCGCGCTGAAGATCGGCAGCGGCGGCGTGCACGAGGACGTCCCCCGAGTGCCGAACGGAGATGGCAGCTACTCGGCGCTGCTCGGCGACCCGCGCAACGACGAGAACGTCATGATCGCCGGGTTGCACAGCGCGCACATCCTGTTCTACAACCGCGTCCTGTCCGACCTCGGCACCTGCAGCCTGCGCGCGTTCCCGGCCGCCCCGCGGCGCCGACGTCTCGCAGGGTTACGCGCAGTTCCTGATCGCCCGCCAGGTCACTCTCTGGCATTACCAGTGGCTGCTTGTCAACGAGCACCTGCCGCAGATCGCCGGCCAGTCGGTGGTCAGCGACGTGCTGGCGCACGGCAACAGGTTCTACAACCCGCCGCCGGGTGACGCGTTCATGCCGATCGAGTTCGGCGCCGCCGCCTACCGATTCGGCCATTCCATGGTCCGGCCTTCGTACCGGGCGAACTTCACCTCGGGCACTGGCGACTCGACCAACCCGGCCGCCGATCGGTTCTTCGGCCTGGTATTCGACGCCAACGAGCCGTCCTTTAACGGCCCGGTCACCTACGACCGCGACGACCTGCTCGGCGGCTATCCGGCGCCCCGGCGGTATGTCGGCTGGCAGACCTTCTTCGACCTCGGCGACGCCCAGGTCAAGAACAACAAGAAGATCGACACGACGATCTCGTCGGTCTTGTTCACCCTGCCCGTTCCCGCGATCGCGCCGCACACCCAGCAGTCGCCGACCGTGCTGCCGCAGCGCAACCTGCTGCGTCAGCTCACCTGGGGACTGCCGTCCGGGCAGTCCATCGCCAAGGCCATGCGCATCGCGGCCCTGTCCGCCACCGACCTTGACGATATCGGCGGCGTCTACGCGCCGTTCGCCACCAGCACCCCGCTCTGGTACTACATCCTGCTGAAGCCAAGATCGCCGCGGACGGCCTGAACCTCTGACCTGTCGGCGGCCGGATCGTAACCGAGACCCTTATCGGCCTCCTCCGCACCGACCCGACCAGCTACCTATCTGTATATCCGCAGTTCACGCCGTTCCTCGGAACTGACCTGGTCATAGGCTCAAGCCCGGACACAAACATCACAGGGAACCGCAGCTACACCCGCGCGCACTTCCTGTATTACGCCGGGGTGGTCGCCCCCGGAACATACCGATGACTCCCCGACTAGTCCGGCTGACTGCACCCGGCGGTGCCAAGATAGCCACACGGCCGCGCCCCCGATTCTGCGAGCGATACCAGAGGCAGGACGGCAATGGGACGACCCCTCCGAGGACCTGCTGTTCATCCTGCTGGGAAACATCGAAGCGGGGGAAGGCAGCTTCCTGATAGTCGAGCGGACCACCGACCCGAGCGGCGAGACCTACGCGCAGGCCCTGCGCCGCGACGACGGCAGCTATGTCGTCGAGCACCGCGAGGGCGACGCCGACCACCACTACGCCACCGTCGTCGCACACATGCGCGCACCAACTCTCATGACGCGGAACAATCGCAGCAGGCCAGCTCGCAGCGCCGCCGAGCGGCTTGGCTCGTCTACGCGCAGCGCAGACCCATCCAGTCCGACGGTCCTTGCTAGCTGAGAGAGTCGCGTAACAAGCCGCGCAATTCGGCGGCTGCGGCCACGACGAGTGAGCTCAGCTTGCGCCCGGGCGCCTGGCCGAGCCGGCTGACGGGGCCAGAGACACACACCGCTGCGAGCAGCACCTCATCGCGCAGGACCGGCGCGCTGACGCTGGCCACGCCAGCCTCCCGCTCGGCCACGCTCGCCGCCCAGCCGCGGCCGCGAATCGTGGCCAGCTCCGCAGCCGGCACGCGGCGGCCGCCGTCCGCTGACCACGCCAGCAGAACCTTGCCGCCAGACCCGACGTCCAGGGGCAGCAGCGCGCCCACGGGAACGCTGTCGCGCAAGCCTGTGCCCGCATCACGCGCCGCGATGCAGAGCCGGTGCTCGCCAGATCGAACATAGAGTTGCACACTCTCACCGGTCGCCTGATGTAGGCGGTCGAGCACCGGGCCGGCCACGCTGGCAAGGTCGAGCTCCGGTCCGGCGACGGCGGCTAGTTCGGTCAGCCGAGGGCCGAGGCGGAAGGAACCGGCCGGATCTCTGGCGACAAGCCGGTGGGCCTCGAGCGCGACCAGCAGCCGGTGCGCCGTTGGCCGGGGCAGCCCGCTGGCGTCGGCAAGCGAGCGCAGCGACCGGGGGCCGTCCGTCAGCAGATCCAGCAACGCGACGCACCGATCGAGCACGCCGACCGCAGTGGTTCGGCTGGCACTGATCTGAGTTTCCGGTATGCTGTCCATACTCTGAACATGTTATCTCACTATATGAGACAGCGCTACCGTTGGTCCGGAGTCAGCGATATCGCACGAGGATCGAGGCGGACATGACAGCACGCCTGTTTGACAAGGTCTGGGACCACCACGTCGTGGCTAGCCCCGAGGGCGAGCCCGTGCTCCTCTATATTGACCTGCACTTGGTGCATGAAGTCACCTCCCCCCAGGCGTTCGAGGGACTGGACCTCGCCCGGCGGCCCGTGCGGCGGCCGGACCTCACGCTCGCGACCATGGACCATGACGTCCCGACTATCGGCATCGACAAGCCGCTCACCGATCCGATGGCGGCCGAGCAGATCTCCCGGCTGCGCGAGAACTGCGCTAAGCACAACGTGACGCTGCATGCCCTTGGCAGCATCGAGCAGGGCATCGTTCACGTCATCGGCCCGCAGCTCGGCCTCACTCAGCCCGGCATGACCGTGGTCTGCGGCGACAGCCATACCTCGACGCACGGCGCATTCGGGGCGCTGGCCTTCGGCATCGGCACCAGTGAGGTCGAGCACGTGCTCGCGACCCAGACACTGCGACAGGCCAAGCCGTCCGCCATGGCGGTCAACGTCGATGGCGACCTGGCGCCGGGGTGCACCGCCAAGGATCTCGTGCTGGGAATCATCCGGCAGCTTGGCACCGGCGGCGGCGTGGGCTCGGTGATCGAGTACCGCGGCGCGGCTATCCGGGGTCTATCGATGGAGGGCCGGATGACCGTCTGCAACATGTCGATCGAGGGCGGCGCCAGAGCCGGCATGATTGCTCCCGACGACACCACGTTCGCGTTCCTTGAGGGGCGTAGGTACAGTCCGGTCGGCGCCGAGTGGGAGCGCGCCCTCGATGACTGGCGGAGCCTGGCGACCGAGCCGGGCGCTGTCTTCGATCACGAGATCACCGTCGACGCCTCGGCACTGCTGCCTGCGGTGACCTGGGGCACCAACCCGGCTCAGTCGGTATCGATCGACGACGTCGTGCCCGATCCCGCCATCTTGACGAGCGTCTCTCAGCGCCAGCTGGCCGAGCGGGCCCTGACGTACATGGACCTCAAGCCTGGCACGGCGATCAGGGACATCGGCGTCGACACCGTCTTCATCGGGTCGTGCACGAACGGTCGGCTCGAGGACCTGCGCGAAGCCGCCGAGGTCGTGCGTGGCCGCAAGGTCCACCCAGGCGTCCGCGCGCTCGTGGTGCCAGGCTCCGCCCGCGTGAAGGCCGCCGCCGAGGCCGAGGGCCTGGACCGCCACTTCATCGACGCGGGCTTTGAGTGGCGCTCGGCCGGTTGCTCGATGTGCCTCGGCATGAACGGTGACATCCTGACGCCGGGGGAGCGCTCGGCCTCCACAAGTAACAGGAACTTCGAAGGCAGGCAGGGACCAGGCGGACGCACGCATCTCGTGTCGCCCGCGGTCGCGGCCGCGACAGCAGTAGCCGGACACTTCAGCGCACCAGGAGACCTGTGATGGCAGGCGTTCAGCAGATATCGGGCCGCGCGGTCGCCCTGGACCGTCGCGACGTCGACACCGACCAGATCATCCCTGCCGCCTGGCTTAAGCTAGTCAGCCGGACCGGGTTCGCTGACGGCCTTTTCGGCGCGTGGCGCAAGGACCCAGCCTTCGTCCTGAATCAGCCGGGCGCAGATGGGGCCAAGGTGCTCGTCGCCGGGGCCAACTTCGGCTGCGGCTCGTCCCGCGAGCACGCAGTCTGGGCGCTCCAGGACTACGGCTTCCAGGCGGTCGTCGCGCCTAGTTTTGCCGATATCTTCCGCAATAACAGCATCAGCTCTGGACTGGTGCCGGCGCAGGTGAGCGAGGAGTCGGCGGCAATGCTATTCGCGGCTCTGGCGGCTGACCCGCAGGCCGACGTGGTCGTCGACGTCGCGGCGCGGACTGTGTCGGTCTCAGAAGCCGGCCTGACCGAGTCCTTCGCGCTGAACGATTTCGCGCAATGGCGTCTGCTGGAGGGCCTGGACGATGTCGCGCTGACCCTGCGTCACGACACGTCGATCGAATTGTTCGAGGCTAGCCGTCCCACGTGGATGCCCAACATCGAAACCGCTGCTGCACCCGCTGGAGATGGCGGGACGGCCGGAATTTCGGGTTAACGGCCGATCCGCGCCTACTTCTCGCCGCCCCACCTGCGGCGACGCCCACCAGATTGTCTGGTCCAGAACGCTAGGTCCTGGCGGACTGCTAGCGTCTCCGGGTGCTCGGCGCCAAGCACCCGCTTGTGGACGGGCAGGAGCGCGGCGTAGTGATCGCGCGCAGCCGCCGGATCCCCGGCCGCTCCGATCCAGCCTGCCAGGCTGGCGCGCACGTTCAGCGTCCTTGGGTGCTCTGGACCGAAGACGTGCTCGTAGACCGGCAGGAGCCGAGCGTACTGATTGCGGGCTCCTGCCGGGTCCCCAGCTTGGCCGGTCCAGTAGGCGAGGTTGCTGCGTGCGGCCAGGCTTCGCGGATGAGTTGGCCCGAGGAGCCGATCGCGAACCGGCAAGAGGGCGGCGAACTTATCCCGCGCGGATGCTGCGTCCCCCGCCTCGCCACTCCATCGAGCGAGTTCGCCGCGGACGGTCAGTGTATCCAGGTGCTCGCGGCCGAGCACGCGCTGGAGCACGGGCAGCAGAGCGGCGAACTGATCCCGTGCCCCGGCCGGGTCCCCGGCCTCGCCTGTCAAGGTGGCGAGTTCGCTCCGGGTGATGAGGGTATCGGGGTGCTCACGGCCGAGCACCCGCTGCTGCATGTTCAGCAGGGCGGCCAACTCATCTCGCGCCGCGGCCGACCCCTCCGCCAAGAACAGTCACACTCCCCTCACCTACCCACTCAACAGTCGCATGTTGGCGTTTGCTGCCGAACGAGACTAGGAGTGTAAGTTTCCGCCGACAAGGATCGCAGGCACTCGCATGCAGCACCCGGCCGGCATGGCAGTGCCCGCGAAGATCGCGCTTGGGAGCAGGAGTGTGAGAAGCAAGAGCGCAGCGATCCGGTCGCTAGTGGCCAACTGGGCGTCGTCGCACCGGCGTTCTCGTGTTCGGGGATCATCCGAGCCGAGGACGGTCCTACTCAGGCGCGCCTTCCACCAGAGCCAGCGATCGCACGACGTCGGTACGCCGTTCCTCGCTCGCCCGGCCGGCATGGCAAGTTGCCCTAACCGGTGATGCGGTGTCGTTGTGATACTGGATCAGGCCGTGGTGCATGGCGGCCATGAGCGCCTGTGCCCGGTTCGCCGCGCCCAGTTTCTCGTACAGCCTCGCCACGTAGGTCTTCGCAGTGGACACGCTGATGAACATCTCCAGAGCGATGGCGGGAACTGACAGACCGTCGTGCAGCAAGCGCAAAACCTCAGTCTCGCGCGGGCTGAGCGCGAGCCGGTCCTGCATCGAGCGGCGCCTCGCCACGGCCGTCGCCAGTCCGGATGCAGTGAACGACGACGCGGCGACGGCTGCATGGCGGATCCCGCAGAGCACTTCTGCCAGCGGAGCGGTCTTCGCGACAAAGGCCGACACCCCGCTATCCAGGGCACGGAACAGCGCATCGTCCTCGTCCTGCGAGGTGAGTATGACGATGCCGAGGTTCGCGTACCTGTCTCGGAACTCTCGGGCGAGACCCAGCCCGTCACCATCGGGCAAGGCGATGGCCACGGTGACCACGTCCGGCCGAGTCGCGGCAACCATGCTGCGTGCCTCGGCCGCTGACTGACATTCGGCCACGATCTCAATGTCAGAATGCTGCGCGACGAGCTCGCGCAGACCGTAACGGATGAGCGTGTGCCCTTCAATTATGGCGAGATGAATTGGCATTGCCACTTCCCCCCCAAGGGACGTTGGCTGCCCGTATTAGGACAATACTTATAAATTTACCAAACGTGACTAGTGGTCCGTTTCGCCTCAGCCAGTCTGAAGCGGTGCCGACCCGGACATGTGTTGAGTCTCACAGTCCACTCCTGCGAGTGGACAACATGACACGGATGAGCTGATCGTTACTAGAACGTTACCTATAATCCGTAGTCGGCCAAATACGCAACGTAATGAGCCCGTCGTGCGATCAGGCCCTGCTCGTGAGCATCGCGAGCAGCGCACCGCCGAGGAGGAATGGGCCGAAGCAAATCGCGCTGTGGAGAGTGATGCGCCGCGCGGCAAGCAAAGCCAGGCTCGCCAACGCTGAGAGCACAAAACCGAGGGCAGCTCCGCCGATCAGGATGGGCCACCCGAGCCAGCCCATGGCGAGCCCAGCCACACCTGCGAGCTTGATGTCGCCGCCGCCAAGCTGCCCTGGCCGCACGAGTGCTAGCAGCAAGTACGCGCCGGCCAACGCCAGACCGCCCAGCAGCGCCCGCAGCAGCGCAGCGAAATCGTGGCTCGGCGATGGCTGCACCGGTGAGCAACGTGATCAAGATCGGGTAGGCGGGCAACGTGAGCAGGTCGGGGAGCCGCTGAACCGCAATATCAATCGCCCCCAGCGCGACGCCGAGCACGCCGAAAAACGCGAACGCCACCGCGTCGGGCTGGCCGCCAAACCGGCCCAACACCAGTGCCACTACCCCAGCGGTAGCGAGTTCGAGGGCCAGCGGAGTGCCGAGGCTTCTTCCGCACTGCCCGCACCGGAGGGCAAATCGGCGTCGGGCTGGGGCGCTGCATCGCAGGCAGGCGGTCCGTTCCGGTTCGCCGCTTGCCACCGACAACTTGAAGACAGTGCCCCGGAGCGCGGCTCCGGCAAGCAAGCCCACGGCGGCGCCGGCGGCTGCCCACATCGGATTCATGTCCCGTAACCGTAGGACGCGTTGAGTGATGATCAGGGCGCTTTCGGTCAAAACCAGCCGAGCAGCGCCCCGATGTCGGCCGGTCAGCGCGCGCGCTTAACCGATCGCCCGACGTGTCATCTGTTCGGCCGGATTATCTGGCCATACGACCGATGGCGCGCCGAGGGCTACTTCGCCCATGGTTTCCTCGTACCGGGCTGCTGGTGCCGTCCGGCAGCTACGAACGTGTGACATGCATCCACCGAACCCCGAAGGAGCACTCAATGCTCAAGGTCCTTGCGTCCATGCAGAACTTCCTCGCTGAGCCCGTGCGCCGGAACGACCGCGGTATGACCGCCACGGAGTATGCCCTGCTCCTGGCCTTCGTCGCAGTGGCCCTCATCGCGACGCTGACAGCCTTTAGCCACAGCTCTCAACGGCGTCTTCACCGGGGTAGAGAGCTTCCCCTAAATCGGGTGCCGCAAACGAAGGAGACGCATCGGCTGCCACGTGCCGGCGGTGTGGCCGATCCATGTCGCGCTGGTCATCCTCGGCGTGGTGGCCGAGCGTGGCGATCGCGCCAATGGTGCGGCCGGGCGCTGAGTCCGAAGAAAGGGCAGCAGACGATGAACCGGCCACCGTCAAGCGGCCGCAAGACACGCGATCGTGGCACTGCTGCGGTGGAGTTCGCATTGGTGTTGCCGGTGTTGCTGCTGATCGTGTTCGGGATCATCGACTTCGGGCGTGCTCTGAACGCCCAGATAACCCTCACCGGGGCGGCTCGCGAGGGAGCCAGGCTGGCGGCGTTGGGGTACCCCGACGCCGCCGTCCAGGCCCGCGTGGCGGCGGCAGCGCCCAGCCTGAGCGGGGTGACCGTAACGGTCGTGGCGAGTTGCCCGCCAGGTGCTGGGCCGACAGCTGACGCGGAAGTCAATGTCGGTTATTCGTTCTCGTTCATCACCCCGATCGGCGCAATTGCCGGTCTCTTCGGCGATTCGGGCCTTGGCGCTCCGATCGCGATGACCGCTCAAGGGGTTATGCCATGCGAGACGTGATGGGCTCGCTCACTCGCCTGGTCCTGGTGCGGCTGCGGCACGACGAGCGTGGCGTGGTCGGGGTCATCGTCGCGCTGTTGATCGGCGCCGGTGTGCTGACGGGGATGTGCGCCCTGGTCATTGACGTCGGCCAGATTTATCAGGAACGCGCCGAGCTGCAGAACGGCGCGGACGCCGCGGCGCTTGGAGTTGCCAAGAGCTGTGCACTTGGTGCGTGCACGCCGGGCGTCGCCGGCCAGCTGGCCGACGGTAACGCCTCGAACCTCACCGGCAGAACGGAGGGCGTCGCGCTTGTCTGCGGCTCCGGCAGCCTTGGTAGCTGCCCGGCCAGCACCGGGAGCATCACAGATTGCCCGCCGCCGCCGCCGGCTGGCACCAACTTCGTGGACGTTTACACCGCCACGCAGACTGCCAGCGGCTCCACGCTGCTTCCCCCGGTTTTCGCGACGACGCTGCTGGGCAATTCCAGCTATCGGGGGACCACCGTACGACGCATGTGCTCAGGCCGAATGGGGCGCGCCCTCGGCAGCGACGGCCGATGCTCTCACGATCTCGGCCTGCGAGTGGGATCAGGCGACGCAGCAAGGCGCCTCATTCGCCCGCGCGCCCGCCGTACCCGCCCCTGCCCCCGTCTTCGACCAGGTCCTCACGCTCGATCCCGGCAACGGCGGCTGCGCGACTCAGCTCACTGGTGCGTCGGTGCGACCTTCGGCTGGGCGGTGGACGAGGGCGGAGGCTGCACTTTGCCCGTCAGCGGATCATCGTTCCCCGCGCGCCCGGAACCGATGTCGCCGGCGTGCCAACAGGTCCTGCAGAACGCGCAGCAAAGCCAGACCCCGATCCTCGTGCCGATCTATGCGTCGTTCGACGCCGTCGGCAATAAATATGCCTGGCAGGGCTTCGCTGACTTCGTGGTCACCGGCTACAACCTGCCAGGTTTCGAGGCAGCGGACTGGCTCGACTCCACGAACTCTTGCCAAGGCACCGACTACTGCCTCACCGGCTACTTCGTTCAGGGAGTCATCCCCGCCACCGGCAGCCTGGACGGGACCGACCTTGGCGCTTCCGTCATCGATCTAACCGGCTGAGCCCACAAACGGCACCGCAGAGTGGAGTCAATTTGAGAAGTCGCTTGCTGGCAATCGTCCTGGCAGCGGTGTTGGCCCTGGCCGGCGCGGCCGCGGTTCTTGCCTACGTTCGTCAGGCTAACGAGCGGGCGATAGCCGGACTCAAAACGGTCGATGTCATAGCGGCCAAGGGCACCATCAGCCCTCGTACCTCGCTCGGTGAGGCGCAGCGCGAGGGACTGCTGACCACCGAGACGCTGCCAGAAAGCTCTGTGCCGGGCGATGCACTCCGTTCTACCGCTGGCCTCTCCGGACTCGTGTTCAGTGCAACTGTTCAGCCAGCGCAGCTGCTGCTGCGGCCGATGCTGGTGCCCGCGACGCAAGCCGCCGCCGCAAGCGTGCTGCCAATCCCGACTGGCATGGTCGCTGTCACCGTGCAGATGTGCGTTCAGGAGGCGGTGGCGGACTACATCACGGCCGGCTCAGACGTCGCGGTGTTCGACACCTACGTCACCGGAAAAGCATCCCCGCCAGGACGGACCTGTGACGTGGCGCACACGGGGATCAACCCAGCTCTCATGGCCACCCGGATCGTACTGACCAGGGCCAGCGTGCTGGCGGTTGGGGTAAGCCCTGCTGCAACGGGCACCTCAGCGGGCAGCGCCTCGACAGTCACCGATCCGACAAGCACGTCTGTATCGGGCTCGGTGCTGGTGACGCTTGCCGTGGACCAGGCCGACGCCGAGCGGCTCATGTCGATCGACGAACTGGGCCTGCCTTATATGGCGTTGCTGACGCCGGCCTCGAAGACGTCGTTCGACAATCCTGCGAACCTCACCCCTGTGTTCCAGCCCTAAGTCGAGGAGAGAACCTTGCCAATACTCTGCGAGCCGTCCTCCAGCGCCGGGGAGCTGCTCTCCGGCATCGACGGAGAAGTGCGCAAAGCGGATACGCTCGCGGCCGCGGCCAAATTGCTGGACAGTGACCCGCACGAGACCCTGGTGATCATCGGCCCACGTGCCGTGACCGGTGACGCCCTGGCGTTCGCCGCAGCGCTCCGGCTCGCGCGACCTGCGGTGGGTGTGATCCTGGCCCGCAGGGAAGTTGACGTAGCGCTGCTGTCGCGTGCGCTGCAGTCCGGCGTCCGCGACGTCGTCCCCGTAGGGGATGACGCTGCAATGGCAGCCGCCTGCCGAAGGTCGTATGAGGTATCGCGACGGATGCTCGCACCGCCGACGGACGAGGAGTCCAAGCCGGGTCAGATCGTCACCGTGTTCGCCGCGAAGGGGGGCTGTGGCAAGACCACGGTGGCAGTCAATCTGGGTGTTGCGCTTGCCAGGCAGGGCGTCGGCCGTATTTGCGTCGTCGATCTCGATCTCGCGTTCGGCGACGTGGCGATTAGCGTCCAGCTCGACCCGCTGAGAACGATCCTGGACGCGCTGCCGATGGCAGGTCACCTGGACGAGTCGGGGGCCGCCTCGCTGCTGAGTCGTTACCAGCCCGGGCTCGACATGCTGTTGGCGCCGGTGACCCCGGGGGATGCGGAAAAGATCCCGCCAAGGCTGGTCGGCGAACTGCTTGCTGTTCTGCGTGGCATGTACGACTTCGTCGTCGTGGACACGCCCGCCCAGTTCAGCGAGCACGTGCTGACCGCGATGGACGTCTCCTCGCAGCTTGTGCTGCTCACGACTCCGGACGTGCCCGCCTTGAAGAACCTGCGAGTCGCGCTGGACATGCTGGACATGCTGTCTTACCCGAGACAGATCCGCTCGGTCATGGTCAACCGCGCTGACTCGAAGGTAGGGCTCAGTCTGGAGCATGTACAGAAGGTGGTGCGGTGTGAGATTGCTGCGCATATCCCGTCAAGTCGTGCCGTGCCCATCTCGGTGAACAAGGGCGTGCCCATCGTGCTGGACAGCCCCGGCCATCCGGTGAGCCAGTCCCTGATGAGGTTTGTACAGCAGCGTCTGCTGGCCCCGCCGACCGGACGGCCTGCCGAAGGCCGATCACGCGGTAAGAGGCGAGTCGCATGACCCTGTCCGACAGGCTCTCCCAGCTGGGGCTGGCTAGCGGGCCCACGGTCGAGCGGCGCGCTGTGCCCAGGCGCTCCGCCCGCTATGAAGACCCGTTCGGCCCGCTGAAGCGCAGTGTTCACGAGGCGCTGCTCGAAGTGCTCGGACCGAAGCTCTACGACACGCACCTGGACGAGCGTGAACTGGAGCAGCAGGTCACCCAGGCACTGCTGGTGGTGCTGCAGCGCGATGAGACCCCCATGACGGTGGCCGACCGGGCGCGCGTGGCACAGGAGGTGGCCGACGACATCCTCGGCCACGGACCGCTGGAGCCCTACCTGCGCGATCCAGACGTGTCCGAGATCATGGTCAATGGCCACGACCAGATCTACGTGGAGCGGAACGGTCGTCTGTACCCGGTGGGCGCCTCGTTCGCCGACGAGGCGCATCTGCGCCGCACTATCGAGAAAATCGTGGCGCGGGTCGGTCGGCGGGTGGACGAATCCAGTCCTATGGTCGACGCGCGACTGCCGGACGGCAGCCGGGTCAACGCGGTCGTGCCGCCAGTGGCGATCGACGGGTCGCTGCTGACGATCAGGAAGTTTGCCATCGAGCCCCTCACCATGGGCCATCTCATACGATTCGGCACCATGACCCCGCAGGTAGCTGACCTGCTGCGGCTCTGCGTGCAGGGCCGTATGAACATCGTGATAGGCGGCGGCGCCGGCTCGGGCAAGACCACGACGCTCAACGTGCTGTCGGCCTTCGTTCCAGAAGACGAGCGGATCATCACAATCGAGGACGCTGCGGAACTGCAGTTGCGCCAGGACCATGTACTGAGGCTTGAGTCGCGCCCGGCCAACCTGGAGAAACGCGGTGAGATCACGATCCGTGAGCTCGTGCGCAACGCGTTGCGCATGCGGCCAGACCGGATCATTGTCGGCGAGGTCCGCGACGCAGCCACCCTCGACATGCTCCAGGCCATGAACACTGGTCACGACGGCTCCATCACCACCATTCACTCCAACTCGCCCCGCGACACACTGTCCCGGATGGAGACGATGGTGATGATGGCCAGTGTTGAGCTGACTCAGCGCGCCATCCGTGAGCAGATGGCCTCTGCCATCGACCTGATCGTGCACCAGTCCCGGCTGAAGGACGGCTCCCGCCGAATCACCCAGATCACCGAGGTGCAGGGCATGGAGGGCGACGTTGTCGTGCTGCAGGACGTCTTCATGTTCGATTTTCACGCCGGGACCGATGAGCGCGGCAGCCTCCGTGGCGGGCTGCGCCCCACCGGGCTGCGCCCGATGTTCCTGAACCGCCTGGCCGACCGCGGTGTCCAGGTACCGCCGGGAGTCTTTCTTCCGCAGGGGTACGGAGGATGAGCGCGTGAGCTGGCCACTGGCCGCAGCCATAGGCCCGATCGTCGCGGCGCTGTTCATCCTTGCGGTGACAGTGTTCGGCTCACTGGCGCGGGCTGGCCAGCAGCGGGATCTCGCCGGCCGGATCGATCGTTATGGCCCGCGTCATGGGGCCGGTCCGGCCAATGACGATTCAGGCGCCACCCGAAAGGCTGGCGGCCTCGCGCTGGACGTGACGAAGCGGCTCATGAGCCCGGCGGCAGAGCAGCGGCTCTCCGGCCGCCTGGAGTTGGCGGGAGTTGCGCGCAAGCCCACCGAGTGGACATTTCTCGGGGGATGCGTGGCCGTTGTCATCGCGGCTGCAGTCAGCATCATCACCGGCAACGTCATCATCGGTCTCCTGGTAGGAGCACTGGTCGGCTGGTTCAGTATGCGGACTCTGCTGAACTTCCTGATCCGGCGACGTCGTGCCGCATTCGCCGAGCAACTGCCGGACCTGTTGCAGGTTATTGCCGGCTCACTTCAGTCGGGCTACTCACTGCCACAGGCTCTGGACGCGGTCGTGCGACAGGAGGCCCAGCCCGCTGCCGGGGAGTTCGCCCGGGCCCTGGCGGAAGCCCGGCTCGGAGGCGACCTCGAGGACTGCCTGGTGACAATCGCGGACCGGATGGGCTCCGACGATCTGCGGTGGACTGTCCTGGCCATTCGCATTCAGCGGGGGATCGGCGGCAACCTTGCCGAGGTACTGACGACCATCGTGAGCACCATCCGGGAGCGCGGATACCTGCGCCGGCAGGTGCATGCGCTGACTGCGGAGGGCCGGCTGTCCGCTTATATCCTCATCGCATTGCCGGTGGTGATCGGCGGCTTTCTGTTCCTCACCAAGCCTACGTATATGCGCCCGCTCTACACCACGCACATGGGCGAGTTCATGCTCGCCTGCGCCTTTGTGCTGCAGGCGCTCGGCACACTACTGATGCGCCAAATGATCAGAGTGGAGTACTAGAATGTCCGCTTCTGGGCTCCTCTACGGCGGGATCGCGGCGCTCGCGCTCGCGGTCTTTGCGCTGGCAGCGGCGGTGATGCCGAGACGGCAGGGGAAGCCCGGCGTGACCCAGGCGCTCGCCGCGATCGACCGGCGGTACACACGCGATATCAGCGCCGGCGCAGGCCGGGCCGGTGGCGGCGCCGGCCCTTTCAAGCTGCCCGGCTGGCTGCCGCATGTGGCGGCGCGGCTATCGCCGGCCAGCGCTCACAGTTCCCTGCAGCGCAGGCTGGACGTCGCGGGCAACCCAGGGGGGTGGACGCCGGACCGCATTCTGGCGGTCAAGGCAGTCGGTTTGGTCGTACTCGGCGCGGTCGGCGCTGCGCTCGGGCTGCCGCACCTGCTAGTCCTGACTGGCGCCGTGGGCGCGGCCGCGGGCTTCTTCCTGCCCGACATACTGCTGCACAACTCGGGGCAGAAACGGCAGCAGCGGCTCGCGGTCTCTTTGCCGGAGGCGCTGGACCTGCTCACCATCTGCGTGGAGGCTGGTCTCGGTTTCGACGCCGCCCTCGCACAAGTTGCTCGCAACCTCAACGGACCGCTGGCCGCGGAGTTCGCTCGCGTACTGCAGGAGATGCAGATCGGTAAGTCACGCGCTGAGGCAATGCGAGCGCTGGCCGAGCGCACCAGCGTGCCAGAGTTGCGCGCGTTCGTGGCGGCTCTGACCCAGTCCGCTGAGCTGGGTATTCCGGTTGCCAGTGTGCTGCGCGAGCAAGCCAAGGAAATGCGAGTGCGGCGCCGGCAGCGAGCCGAGGCGCAAGCCCAGAAGGTTCCGGTGAAGATCACCTTCCCCCTGATCGGCTGCCTGCTCCCGGCCCTGTTCGTGGTCGTCCTGGGGGCAGGGGTCATCCAAATCATGACTTCGCTATTTCACGGAATTAAGTAGGAGGCATTGTGGCCGTACCAGTCGGCCGTCTACGGCTCGACGTCGGCAGGCTGATCATGGTGCCGGCGTTCGCCGTGGCCGTTGTTGCGGACTTTCTCAGTCTGGACCACGGCGCCCATCCTGGGGCCGCCGGAGTGCTACGGTCCCTCGGCACCGTGCTCGCACTGGCCTTCTACGCGCTGGCCATCTGGTGCTACCTTCGGCGGGGCCCGGCAGTCGCCACCAGCGACTTGGTGACCGCCCACGCCGCGGCGATAGCTGCTACCTGGCTGCCGTTTGTGCTTCCGCTGCAACCCGGCACGGCGCCGGGACAGGGACGCCAGGCTCTCTCTGACGCCCTGCTGGTCTGCGGCATGGCATGGGCTGTGTGGTCCCTGCGATGCCTTGACCGCAACATGTCTGTGCTAGCCCAGGCCCGAGCCGTGGTCGACCGCGGACCGTACCGGTGGGTGCGGCACCCGCTCTACGTTGGCGAGATCGTGTCGTCGCTCGGCATCGCCCTGGCCGCGAACAGCTACCCGGCGATCGGACTATGGCTGGCCCTGTGCTGTCTCCAGGCGTACCGCGCGCTCCGAGAGGAGCAGGTGCTGCTGCAGGCGTTGCCGGCTTACCGCAGTTACCGAGCCCGGACCGCCGCACTTCTACCGGGGGTGTTCTGAGATGGGTGCCAGACGCCGCAAACTCGGCAGAACAACACGCGACGGAACAATGCGCGCCAGAACAGTGATGGCGACTCGTCGCAGGAGAGGAATTCTCGGCGTGGCTTATCGGGACGTCCTACCTGCATGTGAACAAAATGCGCTACCTCCTTTGCTTTTCAATGTGTCTTGTGTAGCTACTTCGGTCATAATGGCGAAATTCCGCGTTTACGCGGCGCTTGGTTAGGGGTGGGCCGTATGGGAAACGACGGAATCGGTGTGCCGCTGTCAAGGCGCGTGCCAGGTGCGGCACGTCTTGGTCCGGGTCAGCCCGTCCCGCCAATCTTGCCGGAGTCGGTGCTGAACCGCATGCAGGCTGCGATCGACGCCGAGCACGCGCAGGCAGAAGTACACCGCCCGGGCGAACCCAATACGGAGCCGCTGCCGCGAGTGACCGTGTCCGGGTCACCGGGTCGGCGCGGCGCGAGGCGGGCACCGAGCCCATCCGGCATGCTGCCGGAGTCTGACGCGCTGCCCGACCAGACTGCCAGGCCCGAAGGAATCGCCAGGCCATCCCGTGCAGCTAAGCCACCGCGCGCCGACGAGCCCTTGCGAGTCGCGAAAGCACTGCGTGCCGCGGACGAATTGCGAGCAGCAGCGGCAGCGCGAGTGCCTGCGGCCGAGCCAGAGCTGCCGAGTGCGCCAGAGCCGGAGGCGCGGAAGGCCGCGGAGCAAGAGCCGCTGCGAGCCGCGGAGCAAGAGCCGCTGCGAGTCGCGGAGCAAGAGCCGCTGCGAGTCGCGGAGCAAGAGCCCGTGCGTGCCGCGGAGGCACAGCCACCGCCCGTCGCCGAGCCGCCTCGCGTGACGAGGCCGTCGGTCACCGCGGCGTTTGAAACCGGGAACACGCCGGGCTCGATCGGCTGGCTGTGGCCCGAGGAAACGGACGCGCGCGGCGGCGGTGGCGGCGGCGGGCGGTGGCCGCCGCCGCGGAGGTTCGGCGGAGGGGGCGGCTGGCGCTATCGCACTGCGACGCTGGTCGCCGTCGGGGCCGTTCTGCTCGCGGCCGCGGCGCTTGTCATCGGCATGTCCCTGCATTCCTCGCCTGTCGCCTCGAGGAGTGGCAAGTCAAGTCCCAAGGTAACTGCGAGCA